>OY771506.1:0-5539117 GCA_963674705.1 Phycisphaeraceae bacterium | reverse complement strand
GCTCGAAGCTGACGCCTGCATCCTGCATGACTTTGCCGACCTGTTCGACCAATGGCGTGACGTTGTCCTGCTCGTTGAGCGCGGGGATCACGACAGACAGTTGCGGCTGCTGCGGGGCGGTGGCGTCGGTATCGGTGGTGGGAATACTCATTCGGTTGATGATTCTGCCGGTATCGTAACGACTTCTTGCGTGTTGGTGTCGGGTTGGTTGGGTGCGGGGTTCATCCACGGCCCGCGTGAGATCGGGATCAGCGTGACGCTCATGAGCACGACGGACCAGATAGACCACCAGATCGTCGCTTTGCCGGGGTAGTGCCTTAGCGCGTAGCGCATGCTCATGATGGTGATCAGAAGCAGGCTGATACCGAGTCCGAGCGAGAAGTACCACGCCACCGGGGCAGCGATGGGCATGTCGAACCAGCCCTGATCCACCAGTTCCTCTTGGAAGAGCAAGCCCAACGGTATGGCGATGGAAGCGAGGATCATGAAGATCATGTGCGCCCAGCGGATGTGACGCCAGACGCGAGCGTGTCGGCCCTCGGCGGAACGGTCACTGTAGAGCCGCAGCGCCTGGCCGATCAATATCGTTGCTGCGGGCAGCATGATGACCATGCCCGGCATCCCGGTTGGGCTCAATCCCAGCACAGCCAATACGCCCACGCAGGTGAGCCAGGCCCAACCGATGAAGACACGTCGACGCACGCCGCTGGATGAGGCGCTGAACGGCTGAGCGTATGCCCCGATCAACCAGAAGGTCCAAGGCAAAGCAAGCGCGAGCACGAGCAGGCTTCTTTCGGTAAGCGATTCCCAGATGGCGGGCAGGTTCTGCATGCGCTGCGGCCAGAGGTCGAGCACCCAGTGCTGCCAGATGGTGGTGTCCTGCTGGTGGACGCTCAATGCCCAGGGGATGACCATCAGACCTGCGATGCACAGGGCGGCGATGAGCCCGAGCACGTGGCTGATGCGGTTGGGGCACATGATGGCGGTGATGAGGATGGGCAGAATGACGATAGGCAGCGCGGAGAGGCCGCCGATGAGTATGGCCGCGCCGAGCGCCGCGCCGCAGATGATCCAGCCGATCGCCTGACGCCAGACCGTGGGGGTGGGTTTAAGGGGTCGCAGTGCCCACATGGCGGAGGCGATAGCCAGCGTGTGGAATCCGATGAGCGGGATATCGGGTGTGCCTTGTCTTGCGTACCAGGTGAACAACGGGCATGACAATGCAATGAGCGCGGAGAAGGAAGCGGTCTTGATCCCGCCGATGGAAAAACCGGCCCAGAAGATCGCGGCGATGGTGAGCAGGCCGAAGAACGCGCTGAGCAATCGCATGTTTTCTGCGAGTTGCTCCTGCGTGGCGGTAAGTGGGTCAAGCGAAGCGAAGGCGATCTGGTAGAGCCAGACATCACCGGGTGGGCGTTGCAGTTGCGGTTCACCATCGACGATGGGGACTATGGATTCGAGATTGACATCCCCCTGGTAGAAGGTGTGGCGGTTGCGCCAGGTCTGCTCGGCGGGCACGAGTACATCGGCCAGGCGCTGGCTGATGGGCCCTGCGTGAAGGTAGGTATAGATTGGGATGGACCCCAGCAGCAGCAGCCCGAGCAGGACCAGCCAGGCGATTGGCCGATCTTTCTTGAGCACCTTGAAGTATTTGGAGCGTGGGCGTGGTGGGGGCGTTGGTGAAATTTGTTGTTTTTGAGGGCGGGTGGGCAGGCCGGCAGGTTTGTCTTCTTGGCCGTTGTTTTGATGATGCGTATCGACCAAGTCCGTTTCCGCGCGTTCGGGTTCCGGGCGAGCGTTCTGCGGCTCGTCCGCATCCGGCGAGGCGGGTCCGGGTTGATTGGCTTGATACGGCATCGGGTGGGGGGTGTCCGGCGCTATGTGAAAAACAGTATGACGGACCCAATATTCTAATCGGCCATACCAGTGTATGCGAGCGGGGGATGAAAGTTGTAACTAGCAGTTATCAGACGGTTTGCGGGTTGGAAAGGTTGTGCTGCAATTGCTTAAGGTGCTCGCGGACCTGCTTGCGTTGGTTGGTATCGAGCATGACACCGCCGAAGCGGACCCGATAAAAGATGTCTGTGAGAGTCAGGACCGGTTGCAAGTCCTGGGGATGGCGTTTTAGCAGGCCCAGGGCGAAGTCGCGCGGGTTCTGCGTATTCGACCGGGGGTAGCCGTGTTCCGTGAGCAGGTCGATCATATCGACATAGAACGAGAGCTGGCGGACCAGGTTGAGTTTCTTGTCCGTCGACATCCCGGTGAGCTTGAGTATGGCCACACGACGGCGTCGGGTGATGACCGAACGGACAAGCACGACGGTGATAATCAGCGCGATCGCAGCGGAACCGAGCACCTTGCCGGTATTGACCTTGTCCAGTTCCCATGCGGTGGGCAGGTTCTTGACGAACTGATAAGACTGGCCGACGAAGTTGTCTTCGCTGTAGAAGATGGACCGGAACTTCTGCATGATGCCTGAGAGCAGGGCGTGGCGTGTACTCACATCGTATGCGACGATCGATCGGATCCAGCCGAACTCCAGGTATTCGTAGGCTTCACGCAGGACTATCTTCCATGTGCGATCGGGTTGTTTGAGATGCACCGACGTCCCGGCGGGTGTGGCGTCGTAACTGTGCCAGCCTTGGTTGGGCCCGAGGTTGACCTCGACCCAGGCGTGTGCGTCGCTTTGCCGAACGACGTAGTACCCGCCGATCTGGTTGTACTCACTTGCGCGGAAGCCGGTGACCACACGCGACTGCATCCCGATCGAGCGCGTCATGGCGGCGAGCGCCGAGGCGAACAGTTCGCAGTGGCCTGTCTTATGCTCGAAGAGGAAGTCGATGGTGGGTTCATTGTCCCCGAAGTACCTGTTGCCGCCAAGTTCATATCGGTAATGACCGGGATCGCGCAGATACGTGGCAAGCGCCTCAACGATCCGGTCGTCCTTGGATGTGAAGGGCTGCATCGGGTCTCGCTGAAGCTCGGCCTTCTCAAGGATTTCATTGGCAAGGTTCGCGATCCGGCCCGCCTGGATCGTCCATCCGCGGGCATAGACTTCAGGCCTGAAGTCTGAATTGTCGCGATCGACCGGCCCACCGGTTTCGTTGGGTTCGCCCAACTCCTGATACCTCTCGACCTCATCCTGACCACCTGCAAACGGCCAACTGATGTCGTAGATCACGGCACCCATCACGGTGCTGCCGGCGGATAGCTGCTGATCTTCATTGCTGAAGATCACGGAGCGGATACTGTCGCTGTGGAAGTGTGTGACGGGCAGGATGGTAAAGAGGTTGCGGTGGCCGATCTGTCTGAGCGTGATGCGTGCGTCCAACATGAGCCGATCGTTGGGTACCTGTGCCAGTGACAAGCCACTGGACTGCATGCGGATACGTCTGTCGGTACCGGAGACCTGCTGACTGCGTTTCCATGTATGGCTTTCCGGATCATAAGTATCCAGTGCCGCGCCGCGCAACAGCCATGAACGATACATCTGCGGCTGACCGTTCAACTCGACGCGCAGGTTCATGACGGGTTCTTTGCTGCCCTGGGCGATCGGTGGGCCGTCGAGTCGAACCTGTTGGCTGAACCCGACCTGCCTGGGGCCTAAGCCGTCGGTGGCGTCCGCCGCTAAGGATGCGTCCGGTGAACGGGGCACGAGGATGAACACCATCACCGCGATGATGGCGCATCCGATCATCATGATGGCGGTGGCCGATCGGAACTGCCAGTAGAAGCCCTTGCCGGTGACCTGTTTTGGCCGTGTGACACGGTTTTTATCCGCCGCGGCGGTACGGTTGGCTTCGTAGACGCGGTCGCTGCTGCTCTTGAGGTGGAAGATGAGCACGGTCAGCATCGCGAGGATGCAATAGACACCGAGCATCAGGCCGTAGATGATCGAAACGCTTAAGACGCTTGCGCCGATCATCTGTAACAAGCTAAGCAGCAGGACCTGGCCGTACTCGCGGTTGCTCTTGCGTGTGAACATGAGCAACACCTGCAAGGCCATCGTGAAGTGGCCCATGGTGACGATCATGTTCGGGTTGTCCAGCAGGAAGCGTGAGAACATCCACGTGGTGGCGACCACCGCCAGCATGTTGATGATCCACCAGGGCAAAGGCCTGCCCCAGGGCCCTTCGCTGACGTAGCGCGATAACACGACCAGCGAGCCGGCGATCAGCAGCATGCCCGGGTTCGCCTCGGCGTAGCAGAACGTCAGGATGCCAAGCAGCACCTGGTAGAACGCGATTCGGCTGAATGTCTGTTCCAGGTTCATCGGGGTCTCGTCTGCTGCGTCATGGTTGCGGACACTTGAAGGCTAGTTAAATACATTTTCTTCGATGTCTTGCTTCTGGCGTTTGCCGGAGGATTCAACGATCCGGCTGGGCATGCGATAACGACCGATCACGGCGTGGATCACCGCTTTAGATTCCACTTTATCCGGCTCGGACGGGTCGCTGGAAACCGCGGGCTTTACCACGACGGTCGGCCTGACCGGCAGCGTGGCCTGGCCCTTTTGCGGTTTGTTCACATCGAGCCGGGCGAGTTGATCGAGCAGGCGCTGAAGGTGCGCCTGGTTGTGATGGATCGCCAGGGTTTGGCCTTCAACCCCGGCGAACGCGAGCCCGACATGGATGTCATGCAGGTAGGATTCACGAATCAGAGCGCCGGCAAGGCTGATCGCTTCTTCCCGGGCATCGTCCCATGCTTGTTCGTTGAATGTTTGTTCATCGGTGGCAGATGCATCGCGGTTCAGATCGAGCAGGATCATGATCCGTGGCGGGCGCGCCTTGGCCATTTCGCGTGAGACGAGGTTGTTAGTGCGTGCCGAGTGTTTCCAGTCGATGAGTTTGAAGCTGTCGCCGGGGCGGTAGGGGCGCAATCCGAAGAACTCATCCTGCCCCCCGCCTCGGTCGGCAAGGCGTGCGTGGCCGATGTCCTGGCTGGAAAGCGACAGGGCGGTCTGGCGGTTGAGCCGGCGGTGTGGCGGGTGGATGAGCACCTCGCTGGATTGGATGAACTCGATGTGTTTGTAGACGATGCCGAAGGGGAATCCGCTGCGCACGATGATCTTCTCGAACCGCATCAGCCCGCGGCGCCTGGGCCAGCAGGCGGCGTCGGCCTGGATGGTCTGGCCCGGCCCGATGTGCAGCACCCAGCCGTGGGGCCGACCCTTGAGCATGGATGCGCCCGATTCATAATCTGACGAGCAGCCGTCTTTGCGTTTACGTTTTTTCGACCAGGTTTCTATCAGCTCGACGCCGAACCAACCGAGCCGGGAGTGATTCGTCAGGTGGTAGCGCAGGATGAGCGGATCGTCGGCAACGCCGCGCGTCGGGGTGAGTCGTTGTACTTCCAGGCCGTGCAGTGATACCAACGCGAACATCGTCGATACAATCAGTGCGCCGATGACCAGACCCAGCGCCCAGAACAGCAGGTTGGCTTGCGTATAGAAAGCGGCGATGGTGATCAGCGCCATCACGCCCAGGTAGATCAAACTGCCGTGGCCGAACTTGATCCGGCCGATTGATCGTTGCATGGGGCTAACGCGCCTCCTGTCATGCCCGTGTCATTCATGCGGGTCCGATGGGTGCTCCCATGGTTGGGGCTACTGCATATACGGCTCGCCCATTTTCATCGTTTCTTCAAGCAGGTCTTCGGGCTCAGGTTTGTATTTATCTTCACCGCGAGCAAGCGTTACGAAAATCAGCTTGTCAGGGCCCGGGATACGCATGTCCGTGATCGCGGTGTCGTATCCGGCCTTACGCACGACGATGCGGATGTAGTAGTCGAGGTAGCCCGCGCCGGTTTCATCGACCGGGACGACGAAGCTGCCATCTACATCCGAGATCGCACGCGGCAGGGTTTTGCGGTTCAGCCGGTCTGCGTCCAGCGTGCTTTCGACCATCGCCATCGGCAGGGGGTAGCCCTCCAGCAAACGCGGGTCGTCCTTATCAAGTACGCGGATGGAACTTACCATGCCTTCGACCACCACGCCCTGCATCTGGTATTGCGTGCACCCGGCAAACAACAGGCACAGCAGGCCGACTAATAGCAGGCGGTAAGAGCAACGGCTTGCGATGAAGTGACGCATCGGGGCTCCCGGCAGTTTAGAGCGTTGGCACCTTGGACTTTTCGACCTTCGGCAAATCCTTGAGGCTGGACAGGCCGAACACTTCCAGGAAGCCTTTGGTTGTGCCATAAAGCATGGGGCGGCCGATCTCCTCGGCGCGGCCGACGATCTTCACGAGGTGGCGTTCCATCAGGCTGCGTAACACTTCGCCGCAGGCGACGCCGCGCACGTTTTCGATCTGTGCCCGCATGATCGGTTGCTGATAAGCGATGATCGCCAGCGTTTCCATCGCAGCGGGGCTGAGACGCATCTGGGCGCGGGTCTTGTGCAACTGCGTCAGAACATCGGCGTACTTAGGCAGCGTCAGGATCTGCAACCCCCCGGCAACCTTCTCGATGCGGAAGCTGCGGCCGGTCTGCTCATAAACCTTGTTAAGGCTGTCGGCTGCGTCGTTGATGTTCTTCGCCCCGACCTGGTCGAGCAGATCGCCCAGCTTGGCGGCGGTCATCGGCCGTTCGGTCGTTAATAGCGCCGCCTCGACCTTGAGCGCCAGCGCCGCGGCCTCCTCGGGCGTCAGCTCGATGGGCTCGGGCTTGTTGGACTTGGTAGAGGATTCCTCCCCGGCCGCCTCTTCTTCATCGGCAACCTCGTCCTGAGGCTCCTCAACCTGAGTTTCCTCGGCCTGATCGATGACCTGTTCGTCTACGGTTTGTTCAGCTTCACTCATGGAAGCATTGTACGCCAACCGCAGGCGAAAGGTGATGCAAAAAGTGGATTAAGCCAGTGCGCCGCTGGTGCGGAGGCTGGCGACGCGGGGCTGGAGGTTTCGGCCGGGGCAGACGGTGGGGCCGAGTTCGCGGTGGGTGTAGACGCGGTTGACGGGCACGCGGTAGGTGGCCATCAGGTGGCGCAGCGTGGATTGCAGTGTCGTGAGTTGCGCCTGGGAGGGGGACTGTTTTTCGAAGTTGCCCAGGAGCATGACGCCGACGTTGTGCTCGTTCTGTTGGCTGACGTGGGCGCCCTGGTAAGCGACGCTACGGGCTTCGATAACTCGGCCGGAGCGGTCGATGATGTAGTGATAGCCGATATCGCCCCAGCCCCGGCCGGAGCCGGTGTGGGATTGGCGGATGCGTTCAAGGTGCTGCTGGGTCGAGCGAGCGTCGGTGAACCAGATAGTGTCCATGCCTTCGTGATGAACGGTGATTCGGTTAACGCCGTTCATCGGATTGACCTTGGACCGGACGGGGCCGGTTTTGGTCCACCATGAACGGGGCATGGTGCCGGGCGGCGCGCCGGTGGCTGCGACGGGCTTGGTGGTGGGGGGTGTATATCGCGTGGTGGCGGGTGTGGCGGTGGTGGAGGGGCGGTAGCCGGTGGGCCTGCTGATATCGGTGGGCCAGGGTGTACCGGGCCGACGGGTGAAGCTCTGCGTTGCATCGGAGCAGCCGGTAAGGAACATGCCAAGGCCGGCGAGCATCATTTGCCTTCGGGTGAGCTTCATGTTGAAACCTGTGTTGGCGTTCTCGGTTGCTTGAGCGCGGGCCCCTCTCGGCCACGTGGATAAGCTAACAAAACATCGGCGGTATTGGCTAGCGGTCTGAAGATTTTTATCGCTCGTTGAAGGAAGGATAGGCGGGTTGTTGGGGTGGGGTTGTGGGGTTTGGGATTTTGGTGTTTGGGGGGGTAAGAGCCGGCGGCTGAAGCCGCCTCAGCCGTGCCGTATTAGCTTAGGCAGCCTCCGCGGGGTTGGGTTTATTTGCAGCGGGGGCGGTGCGTTTGAAGAGAACGAACAGCGGATGAGTCGGATCGCCCTGGCGTGGGTCGGAGATCGGCTGGTATCCGCCCGCGGCGTTGACCTGCGCCATCAGTTCATTGACGTGGTAGCAGCGGTTGTACTCCTGCATGTTGCGTGCCTGGTGCTGGCGTTTGGTGACGATGACGAGGATGCCGCCGGGTTTGAGGATGCGTTTGGATTCGCGAAGTAATGCGATGGGGTTGTGATGCTGTTCGATCTGGTTGAACAGCAAAGCCATATCCACGCTGCCATCAGTGATGGGCAGCCGGCTCGGGTGTTTCTGATGCAGGAACTGGGGCTTATCCGCGGGATAGACCTGGGTGCCGATGCATTTTTCTGCAAGGCCGATTTTGGCCGGGTCGGTGTGCGTTGCGATGCAGTTCAGACCTTGGCCTGCCAGCAGGTGCGTCGTCAGCCCGGCGTCGCAGCCGATTACCGCAACCTTCTTTGGCTTAGTGGTTTGCGCGACGACCTGCAGTGTGATGTGGATGTTGGTATCCGTCAGTTGCTTAAACTTCTCATCCGTGCTGTAGCGCGTCCAGACGCTCTGTTCGATCGGCAGGGAGGCGATGTCAGCAGTTGAAGCTTGCTCCAATCCCGGGGGCAGTGTGCCGAAGACCTCGGCGTTCCAGAGCAGCGGCGTGCCTGCAAACTTCTTGCGGACAAAGTCGAGGTCGGGCGAAAGGCGGTCGAAGCCCCACTTCTGCTCGAAGACATCGAGTGTCTTCTTGATGCCTTCCTGAGTGTCGGCCTCTGTTTTCCGAGCGCCGCGCAGGCCGTGGCGGTGGATGTATTCGATCTGGGGGATGGCCCAGCAGGCCCAGCCTTTCAGGCGTGCGTTCAGGCCGAAGTCGATCGTCTGGCCGCGAAGGATTTTTTCGTCGTACCCGCCGACTTCGTCGTAAACCGTGCGTTTGCAGCAGTAAAAACAGCCCATGACGTGGTCGACTTCCATCGCCTGGTTGATCAGCTCAGGATCGGCGCCGACCGCGATGTGGTGGTAGCCCTTGGGGTGCAGCAGCCAGTCGCCGAAGGCGTGGATCTTGCCATCCGGGCGTAGTTGTTTAGGGCCGACGACGCCAAGACGGGGCGGGGCCTGGTCGAAGGTCTGGCATAGCTTGGTCGCCCAATGGCGGGTCAGCATCTGGGTGTCGCCGTCGAGACGGGCGAGGAATTCGCCTTGGGATTCGCGGACGAGTCGGTTGGCCCCGATGGAGAGGATGCCGGTGTGCTCAGCCTCGATGAGCACTATGAACGGTTGGCCGTCCCGCCAGGTTTTCTTTGACCAAAGGCGTAGGGTATCGAGGCTGTCATCGTCTGAGCCATCGTCGTAGGCGATGATCTCCAGTGGGGTGGGATCGTCGTGCAGCGTGTCGTGCAGGGACTGCAACAGGTCGCCGATCAGGTCGGTTTGGCCGTCGTGTGAGGAGGCTTTGCCGTTGTTGTAGTTCGGGATCAGGACTGAAACTCGGGGCGCGGGATAGCTCATATTCAAGTTATCGGCGGGTTAGGCAGTGGGGCGACAGGAAAGAGGTAGAGGGTTTATTGTTGAGTGTTGTTACAAGAAGAAGCCCACGTTCGGCGAACGTGGGCTTCGGGGGGTTGTTTTGTTGTGAGCAGATCCGGGGGGCGAATCAGGCTGTGTGGTTGGATTCGGTTTTTTCGGCGGTGGTGGTGGAGTCGACGCTTTCGGACTTGTGCTGTTCGATCCGGGGGGGCTGCTTGGTGGAGGTTTCGATGTCGTCTTCGATACCGGCCAGGCCCTTTTTGAACTCAACGATGCCTTTGCCGATGCTTTTGCCGACTTCCGGCAGGCGTTTGCCGAAGATCAGAACGCCCAGCACCATGAGGACGGTGATTTCCATCCAGCCGAGGCCGCCATTGAAAAAACCGATCGTCGGTGTGTAGTGGAGGATCATCGTGGTATCTCCAGCCTGTATCAGGCGGTTACGGGCAATGCACCAGAGAGGATTCGAACCTCTAACCTGCGGTTCCGTAGACCGCTGCTCTATCCAATTGAGCTACTGGTGCCTGAACCCAACAAGGATAGCCCGTGTTTGGGGTTGATTCAAATTGGTATGTCGGTTCGGGGTCTTGGGTTCGGCGTTCTGGGGGGGATAGACCTGTAGATTTCTGATTAATATTTGGGAATTGCCCGGGCTCGATTCTCGTACCCAGGACACCAAACCTCATTACAATGCTGCCATGACTAAGCCGGTGGTCGTTATTCATGGGATCGCGATCCGTAATCCTGCCAAGTTTCTCAGGACGGTGGAGGGGTTAGGTGAGGAGTTGGGCGAAGCGTTTGACCTGATCCCGGTGTTCTGGGGGGACCTGGGGGCTAGCGACGAGCATCTCGAAAAGGTCATCGCGCGCAGGCCTGAACGGTCCGAAGGGATGAGGAACATGATGGCGGATTCGGTCGCGGCGACGGTGGCGTCGCAACTGGGCTGGGCGATGGCATTGGTGTCCAAAGCCCGTGGGGATTACGCGACCGCCGATGAGATCAATGAGGAGGTCGGCAAGCTGCATGACGACCTGCGCGGCCGGGTGCGGGGGTATGTCAACGGCAAGTTCCAGGATATGCGGATCGCACTGACCGCGGCGCTATTACCTTTCCTTGCGGATGTGATCACCTACCAGAGTCAGGGCCGGCGGGCGCTGGTGCATGCGCGCATGCGGTCCGTGATCGACAAGGAACTTGGTCCGGAATACGGCACGGCAGAGAAACCCGTCACCGTGATCGCGCACAGCCTCGGCGGCGTGATCAGTTTTGATATGGCGACGACTGAGCACGATCCGCTCTACATCGATCAGTTCATCACGCTGGGCAGTCAGCCCAGTTTCTTCCATCTGCTGGACCCGCGTTCGGGGAAGTTACCCGCGTATGAAGGCGAGCCGATCACGCTGCCTGAAACGATCGGCAAGTGGACAAATATCTGGGACGAACTGGACCTGCTGGCGTTCGGCGTACGCGATCTTTTCCGCTTGCACGACGGGACGGAACCGATCGATCAGCCCGTGCGTTGCTATCGTGACTTCGTGCGCGGCGCAGCGCTTATGCAGTCACACCTGGGTTACTTCACACGCAGGTCTTCGGTGAGGGCGATCGTGAAGACACTGACAGAATCTAAGGGACAGGGATGAACACGGATGGACACGGATAAGAAGTGAGCCAAGGCGTTAGCAGTTACTTCACTTTGCATTCTCTTCATCCGTGTTAATCTGTGTCCATCCCTGTTACTCATTGATATTGAGGTTAGGCAATGCTTGATTTTTACGGTTATGACAAGTGCGGGACGTGCCGGAACGCGAAGAAGTGGCTGGATGAGAAGGGTGTGGAATACAAGTCGATCCCGATCGTGGAAAAGCCGCCGAGTCAGGCTCTGCTTAAGAAGATACTCGCATCAGGTGAGTACGAATTAAAGCACTTGTTTAACACATCAGGTGAGCTCTATAGGCAATTGAAGATCAAGGACAAGCTCGGATCAATGTCGCAGGCGGAGGCTATCAAGCTGCTTGCCGAGAACGGCAAGCTCTGCAAACGGCCGATCGTGACCGATGGCAAGCGTTTTACCGTCAGGTTCAAGCCGGATGTCTTTGAAAAGGCGTGGGGCTGAAAGCTAGAGATTGGTTAATTCTTGTCACCTCTTGTGATCCTGTCACGTATTTTAGGGTGTGTTCGGCAATAGATTGGCGGGTCGGCCGTTAATCTTCCAAACGTTGGCTACGCATCCTGGCAGGCAACCGTTGCACTTCTGATCCTGCCTTGGCGCGTCGGGTATGAGCCGACACGCGGACTGAGTTTTGTGAGCGATTGTTATGCGCAAAGCCTTAAACGGTGAGGCTGTTTCTGCGCTGTTACCCACTCAGTAGTAGAAGGAGACAAGGCATGATCAGACAACGATGGAGATGGATTTCGGCTGCGGCATTGTGTTGTTTATTAGGTGCGCCGGTGATGGCGCAGAGCAGTGATGACAGTACTACCAGTGTGCCGTTCGCGGTCAAGAGCGGGGCTGTCTACGCAACGAGCAATGTCGAGGATGGCGGACGTCTGCGAGTACGGTTCTTAGGTGAGGGTGAAGCGGATGTCAGTCGTACCGCGGTCAGCCTTTCACTGGAAGAGCTGACGCAGGTCAATGGCGATCGGACGCTGTCGGTGACGCCGGACGGCGATCTGGAGCGTGTCGGTCGGGCACGACTGTTTGCCGGCACGGGCACGGCAACGGTGACGGATGCCAACGGCGATGTGACTTTCGAGAAGGTCGGCATCGTGGTCAGTCTGCGCGGCCAGGGTAATCGCCTGAAGATGATCGGTAAGTTCCGCGCTAAGGAAGCGGTGGATTCAAGCGACGAGTTACCGCCTGACATTTTGCGGGGTGTCGTGCGTGGCCGACCGGTCCCGGTGGATACCACAACGGAATAAGTGCTTGGCACGGTTGTGGGGCCGGGCACGGTGCATGCCCCCTTGATCCGACCCGGCCCCATCTCTTTTCTTTGGCTTTGACATGAGGGGTTCAGCTATGAAGCGGCGACAGGCGTTTACCTTGATCGAGTTACTGATGGTGATCGCGATCCTGGCGTTGGTAGTCGGGATCATCCTCCCGGCGATCGCACAGGCGCGGGCGACCGCCAAGTCGGCGATCTGTCTGAGCCAGATGCGCCAGATCGCGGACGGCTTTCACATGCTGGCAGATGCCAACGGCGGTAAGCTGCCCGGGATCGATACGGATGAGGCGTGGGACGTGCTGGTCCAGGATCAACTGGGCACGGACGAGACGATCTTCGTCTGCCCTGCGGATGATGACGCGATCGAAGCCTCTGCCGACGGCTATCCGGGATTGAGCTACGGCTGGCGCGAGTGGTTCGAGGTGGATGAGGATGAATCCAGCCTGTCGGGCAAGATGCTGGCATCAGCGCCGCCGGAGCTGATCCTGGTGTTTGAAGACCTCAGTGAGCGGCATGCTGAAGGAAAGATCAACGCGGCGACGGTTGATGGGGCGGCGCAGGTGTACAGCCTGGAAGATTTTCAGGCGAATATGGAGTTGGCGGTAAGGTGAGGGGGACACAAAATGGTAGATGTGATCCCGGCCAAAGCCCTTTGGGCTATGACCGGGCTTTGAGGTAAGGCTATGACCGGGTTTTAGGTTGGGGGGATCGGGCTTTGGGGGGGCTGTAGGGCGGGTCCGATGTGTTGTTATTACGTAACTAAGCTATACTCCGACGCATGTCAGACGCGGCTGCGCCGGCTCCGATTTCGATGAATGTACGGACGTGGACCCCCCGTTTATCCGCAGGGTGGGTCGGTGCGGTGCTGTTGATCCTGATCGCGGTGCCATGTTTTGTTTTGTTGCCGTGGTCATTACAGCATTACGACGAGCACCGGATCGCTGAGGGTTTGGCGTTGCAGCCGCCGGGCTGGGTCGCTGAGGGCGGGTCGCTGATGCGGGGGGACGGGCTGAGTATTAAGGATGCGTTGTCCGAGCCGATGGGTACGGACCTGTTCGGGCGGTCGCTGCTGTGGCGATGTTTGCTTGGGGGGGCGATCAGCCTGGGTATCGGCGGCTGCGCCGCATTACTGGCTGTCGGCATCGGCGTAACGTGGGGGGCGACAGCGGGTTATATCGGCGGACGGGTCGATTCGTTCATGATGAGAATCGTGGACGTGCTTTATGGCTTGCCCTACATCCTGCTGGTGGTGTTGATGAACATCGCGCTTAAGCCGATTATCAACGGCGGGCTGAAGAATCTACCCATGATGACCGAATCCTCTGCTGATGAGCTGGCGGGGATCGTGACGCTTTTAGCGGCGATCGGGGGCGTGAGTTGGTTGACGATGGCGCGTGTGATCCGAGGACAGGTCTTGAGCCTGCGTAGTCAGCCTTTCATGGAAGCGGCTCGCTCGGTGGGGACGGGGCACTTCCGTACGCTGCGTGTTCACCTGCTGCCGAACCTTGTCGGGCCGATCGTTGTGTATGCGACGCTGACGGTGCCGCAGGCGATCTTGCAGGAGTCGTTCCTCAGCTTCCTGGGGATCGGTGTGCAGAGCCCGGTGCCAAGCTGGGGGAACCTGGCGTCGGAGGGGCTGCCGCAGTTGAACCGTTTGGCGCTGCAGTCTGAATCCAATGTGTTTATGAAAGTCGCCGCGGTCGACTGGTGGATGCTGTTTTTCCCGTGCCTGCTCTTGGGCTTGACGTTGATGGCGCTAAACTTTCTGGGCGATGCGTTACGTAACAGACTTGACCCGAGACGTGCGAAGACCTGATTAAACCCGAAACGAACGCCTTGATCGTCGGCTTGTGCCGATCGCGTCAGGGTTGGCTGTATCCAGTGAGGCAAGGATGGAAAACCGATTCGGCTTCAAAGACCTATTGATTAGCACGCTGCTGGTGGCGCTGATCGTCAGCGTTTGGATCGCGATGAAGCAGATCGACCGGCAGTGGGATGAGCTTGCCAAGCTCAACTTACAAGCACAAGAGCAGACATCGCAATTGCGTAAGCTCAACGAACTGCTCGAGCAAGGCGTGACCGTAGCGCAGATTGGCAATGGCGGTGTGAATCCTGCCGGGAGTGTGGATACACCGCCCGCGTTCGACCGTGTTCTTGCTGCGAAAGCTGAGCCTGACTACGCACGCGGCGACTGGGTGATCCGGGCGTTCGGCGTCAGTGTGGGCAAACTCACGCCTCACGTTTCAAGCGACGTTTATCAGAGCCTGCTGGAATCTTTCATCGTTCAGGCTTTGGCCGACCGCGATCCGGATACGCTCGAGTGGAAGCCGTTGATCGCCGAATCGTGGGATATCAGTGAGGACGGTCTGTCGATCACGTTCGACATGCGACGTGACGCGAAGTTCTCGGATGGTTCGCCCGTCACTGCGAACGATGTGGTGTACACGTACAACCTGATTATGAACCCGAAGATCGCTGCGCCGCGGTCACGTGCCTACTACGAGAAGCTGGAATCGGTCGAGAAGGACGGCGACTACCGTGTGGTCTTCAAGCTGCGTGAGCCTTACTTCAAGAGCTTCGACTTCTGTGGCGGGATGGGGATTCTGTCTGAGAAGTTCTACAGCCAGTTCACGCCTGAAGAATACAACGAGATGCCGGGGCTGCTGTTTGGTTCCGGGCCTTACAAGCTGTCGATCGATCCAAAGCTGTGGGCGCCTGGTTCGGGCAAGATCGAGCTGGTGCGCAACGACCAGTACTGGGGCGTCGAACCCGCGATCGATCGGCTGGTTTTCCGCGAGATCACTGATGACACGGCCAGGCTAACGACTTTCACGAACGGCGAACTGGATCGTTACGGCGCGACTCCCGAGCAGTATCTTTCCTTGAAGAACAATCAACAACTGCTCGAACAGGCGGACATGTACGAGTTCGAGACGGTGAACACGGGGTATCGATACATCGCGTGGAACCAGATAGGCAAGGACGGCGAGCCGTCGCGGTTCGCGGATAAGCGCGTGCGTCAGGCGATGACGATGCTGACGAATCGGCCTGAGATGTGTCAGCGGCTGATGGTGGGTCTGGCGACGCCGGCGACGGGGCCGTTCCACCGCAAGGGCAATCAGGACAGCCCGAAGGTCGAGCCCTGGCCTTACGATCCTGAAAGAGCCAAGGTGCTTTTGAAGGAAGCGGGTTACGAGGACCGCGATGGTGACGGCGTGATTGAAAGTGCGGACGGCAAACCCTTCACGTTCAAGATGATTTACCCCGCCAGTAGCGCGAACTACCAGGAGATGGTGTTCTACCTGCGTGATGCGTATGCCCGTGCGGGGATCCAGATGCAGCCGGACCCGCTTGAATGGACGATCATGCTGCAGCGGATCGATCAGCGCGACTTCGATGCGATGACACTCGGTTGGAGCGGCACGCCGGAGGGCGATCCTTACCAGATCTTCCACTCCAGCCAAGTCGGCGACGGCGGCGATAATTACGTGCACTTCATCGATAAGGAACTGGATGAATTGATCGATAAAGCACGTGTCACGATGGACGAGAAGAAGCGCATGCCGATGTGGCACCGCGTGCACGAGATTCTGCACGAGGAGCAGCCGTACACGTTCCTGTTCACGAGCAAGGCGGTTGCGTTTATCGATAAGCGATTCAAGCACGTGATGGTCACGACACTGGGACTGAACCAGGAATACGAATGGTACGTCCCTTCGGGCGAGCAGCGTTACAGTAACTGACGTAAACAATAGACCGGCACGCGAACGCGGAGTGACAGGGACCACACGGCCATGATCAATTACATCATCAGGCGATTATTTCTGATGGTACCGACGCTCCTGGGCGTCACGGCGGTGGTGTTCTTCGTGATGGCGATGGCGCCGGGCGGCTTTGCCGGGTCGTTATTGAACCAGGGCGGCGCACAGACTGAAGGCGAAGAGGCCCGACGGATCCGCGCGTACATGATGCGTCGCTACGGATTGGATAAGCCGGTAATCGTCCAGTACGGCCGTTGGCTGAACCAGGTCTCACCGGTCGGGTTTGTGAATTCGTCGAATGTTGAGATTGATGATGAAGACCGGGAGGCGGTGGAAAGTAAAGTGGCTTCTGATGCTGCGATTCCCCAAGGCTCTCGGCGAGCTGCGGTTGAGTTCATTCTTGCCGCCTCGCGATATGAGGACCGGCCTGTGATGGAGGTCTATCAACACTTCGGCATGGAATTGGAGGTAAAACCTACAGACTGGTTCCGTGAGTATTTAGGTAATACTCCCAGCGAGAGGATGCTTACCACACTTGCATCAGTGCAAAATGGTACGGATGCCGATGGCAAGAAGCTGGACGAGCAGACTCTGATGCGTCTGCGCGCGGACTTGATTGATGAAATGAGTTTTCAGGCGAGCACGTTGGACCGCGTGCTTTTCAATCGGCCGACGTTCAAGAAGCCGGACCTCGGCAGGAGTTTGCGCGGCAGACAGGTTAGTCAATTATTGGGTGAATCGTTGCCGATCACGCTGCTGTTGAACATTATCACGATCCCGGTGGTGTATGTTCTGGCGATCATCATTGGCATTTATTCAGCAAAACACCATGGTAAGTTCTTCGATATCGGCTCGGGCTTTTTGCTGCTTGGGTTGTGGTGTGTGCCCGTGATCTGGGCGGGCGTGCTGCTGATCGGGTACTTCGCGAACAAGGACTACTTCAAGTGGTTCCCCACGGCGGGGCTTCACAGCTTGGACGCGGACACGATGTCGTTCCTGCCTTCGTGGGGCGCTAACGGGTTTGAGCGCGGCTGGCTGGTGGACATGCTCTGGCACATGGTGCTGCCGGTGTTGTGCTTGAGCTACGGCAGTTTCGCGGTGCTCGCTAAGCTCGCGCGTGGCGCGCTGCTTGAAAACCTGTCGGCCGATTATGTACGCACCGCTCGGGCAAAGGGTGTGGACGGGCGGACTGTTTTGTTCCGGCATGCGTTCCGCAACAGCATCCTGCCTTTGATCACCGTGGTCGCGTCGATCCTTCCAATGATGTTCGTCGGGTCGGTCGTCGTGGAAACAATCTTCAGTATCCAGGGGATGGGCAAGTTAAGCGTTGAAGCGGCGTTCATGAAGGACCGCGAGGTGGTCATGGGCGTGACATTGCTCGGCGGCATCCTCGGCCTGGCAAGTTATTTGGTCCGCGACATTTTGTATGCGTTGGCGGACCCGCGAGTGAGTTACGAATAAGAAAGAAGCATGACACAGGCGGCGATACAACCTGAACCACCGAAAGCGGCCGACATCGTAAGCGGCGCGGAGTTGCCGTTCCGCCGCAGCGTGCTGGGGCGCATCGTGTATCAGTTGCTTGGCCGATGGGGCGCAAGGCTGGGGCTGCTCTGGATGCTGATCGTGGCGTTCTTCGCGGTATTCGCGCCGTTCCTCGCCAACAGCCATCCGATCCTGTTCAAAGCGGACAGCCAATGGTCGAGCCCGTTGCTCAAGCACCTGACGCCGGTCGATGTGATTCTTGTTGTGTTCAGTCTCGCGGTGATCTTGCTGTTCTTCCTAAAGAAGATGTCGTTCGGCAACCGCTGCGCGATCGCGACTTGGGTGCTCGCTGCGATCATCCCGTTCGCTTGCTGGGGAGAGATCTCGCGGGGCTGGAGTCAATGGCAGGAGGCGATGGGCGGTGTCACGCTGATGGTGATTACTTTAATGTTGGGGACGCTGTTAGCCTTGCCTCTGGTCTTGATCCCGCTTGTAAGTTCGACCCGCATGCGAGCGAAGATCGTGACGGTGTGTTTGCTGCTGCCGATCGCGGTGTTGCTGGTTGTGTATCCCGTGCAGCCGCCGCGCGCGGTGGTGATGTCGCAGTACCGTGAGGCTTTGAGGGCGGGTGATGCGCAGTACGTGTTGTACACGTTGATCCCGTATTCGCCGACGGATCGCATGCGTGACTTACCGGATGCACGTCTGCTCGCGCCGGGGACGTACCCGAAGCAGCAGGAGCTTAACGACGACGGCAAGCCGAAGTACCCGGAGCACTGGACGGAAAAGGCTTACCCGGACGAACCATTAGGCGCACGCATGCACCTGATGGGAACGACGGCGTACGGCGAAGATCTGGCAAGCAGGATGATCCACGCCAGCCGTATCGCGCTATCGATCGGGTTTATCGCAACGGGTATTGCGCTATTTTTAGGTGTGGTGATCGGCGCGCTGATGGGGTACTTCTCCGGGTTGGTGGACCTGATCGGGATGCGTCTGGTCGAGGTGTTCAGTTCGATCCCGACGATTTATCTGTTGATCGCGGTGGTCGCGTTTTACGGGCGAAACCTGTACCTGATGATGGTGATCATCGGCCTCACCGGCTGGGTGGGGTATGCCATGTTTACGCGCGCCGAGTTCTTGAAGCTGCGGCAGATGGATTATGTACAAGCCGCGCGGGCGTGTGGCTTGCCGTTATGGTCAGTGTTGTTCAAGCACATGTTGCCGAACGGTGTTGCGCCTGTGTTGGTCAGCGCGAGTTTCGGTATCGCGGCGGCGATCCTCACCGAAGCGACGCTCAGCTTCCTCGGACTTGGTCTTGTAGATGAACCGAGCTGGGGGCAGATGCTCAACCAGGCTCGTGGCTTGGGCGGCAGCTTCTTCTGGTGGATAGCCATCTACCCCGGCGGGGCGATTTTCCTGACGGTGTTCGCGTACAACCTGGTCGGGGAGGCACTGCGCGACGCGATCGATCCATACGCACAGAAGCCGGGCACGTAAGATAAGTACGAAGGGTATAGACGATGCAGGCAGAGCAAACCAAAAAAGCCGAGTCACCGCTGATCATCATCGAGGATCTTGGCGTAAGTTTCCCCGTCGCCGATGCGTCGGGGCGCGGTAAGCGCTTCAACGCGGTGCAGCGGGTGAACCTGTCTGTGTATCCGGCGCAAACATTGGCAGTAGTGGGGGAGAGCGGTTCGGGCAAGAGCGTAAGCGCGATGTCGATCCTGCAATTGATCCCGACGCCGCCCGGTAAATACGAAGCGGGTCGGATCATGTGGCAGATGGACGAGAAGACACCCAGCCCGACTGTCCGCTCCGCCGTCGAACATGCCCCATCCGGTGCAACGTATGTGGACCTGTTGAAGTTCAACGATCCGATGATGCGTTCGATCCGTGGCAACCAGATCGCGATGATCTTCCAGGAGCCGATGACGAGTCTGAACCCGGTGTACACGATCGGCGAACAGATCACCGAAGCGGTCCTGCTGCATCAGAAGGTGACCAAATCCGAGGCGTTTAAGATCGCAGCCGACGCGTTGCGTGATGTCGGCATCGCCGGGCCTGAGGCGAGATTGAAAGAGTATCCACATCAACTGTCCGGCGGCATGCGTCAGCGCGTGATGATCGCAATGGCGTTGGCGTGTCAGCCGAGGTTGTTGTTAGCGGATGAACCGACGACGGCGCTCGATGTGACGATCCAGGCGCAGATCCTTGAATTGTTGCGCAAACTGCAGGACACGAAACAGATGGGTGTGCTGCTGATCACGCACGACCTTGGCGTGGTTGCGGAGAATGCGGATGTGGTGGCGGTGATGTATGCCGGCCGCGTTTTGGAATATGCAACGGTGTTCGACCTGTTTGAACGCCCGTTGCACCCGTACACGCGTGGGCTGTTGTTATCGATGCCGGTGCTTGGTCGAGAGGTGGATCGCCTGCCGACGGTGATGGATGGCGCGACGATTCCGGATGACTTCCCGCAAGGGTACAAGGTCATGCCGCACACGGTGGACCTGAACCCACCCGGCGGTTACGGCGGCCCGAACTCGCGACTGCATGAGGTCGAGCCCAACCACTGGGTGCTGTGCGAGCCGATCGGAGACAAGAAAGACCAGAAACCGACGCCGCCGAGGTTGTCGTTCAGAAGGCCCGCGCCGGTTGCGCATGCGTAGTGCTTTCTGTTCACGGCCTGCGTTGTGTCGCAACGCGGCTACAGCAATCACACACCAACTGAGCGTTCCGGGGCCCGTATCGTCGCGTCGCCATGCGAAAGATGGTACATGTCGTCGTTGCCGTGTGCGCGGTGATAGCTTTGAAGTGCGGCGCTCGATATGTTTGGGTCCAGATCACACTGCCATGGGGTGGCCGTGTCCGCCCCCTCCCTCTATTTTTGGGCCGAATTATCGCTATCTACTTGTCAAAGAACGGATCGCGTGATGTCCGCATTTCGGGGTAGGACGTCCGGGCCTGCGTTTACTGTCCGTTAATGCGTAAGGCAGCCACCGGGCGGACACAGGGGGACACAGGTCATACACCGGGCGGACACCGCTGCGGCCATAGGTGACGCAATCAAAAAAAAGCGTCGTCCCTTATAGGGTGCGACGACGGATTGGTGCGCACAAAGGGGGCATGACCGTGAAGTGCGGCACCCGCTACGTTTGGATTGAGAACGCTGTACTTCAACCCGTACGAATCCCCCTACGACAGCTACATCAACTACATGAACGTGCTGGACCACCTGCGCACCCGCATGCAAAGCGCGACGGCCGTCGAACCGAGTTCGTGAATTCCCCCGGCTATCTCACCCCAACGCGGCGAGGGCGTGTGGCCATGGGTGTCGTGCAGCGAAATCCGTTGAAACCGTGTTATTGATTTTTGCTCATCCCGCATAGGGTAGAGACGGCCTTTACCCCGCCAACTCACCCGCTGAGTTTACCGGTCCGGTTAGGACATCTAATATAACTTATATTAGATGTCTTTCAACGGGCCGCTCTCCCCTGTAGTTAGAGCGATTCGCCTTATTTTTGGCCGCACCGATTGTCGTCATGCCCGCGAAGGCGGGGATCCATGTACAGCGATTCATTGGGCGCGTGGATACCCGCGTGCGCGGGTATGACGGTCATTAATCATGCGAATCGCTCTAAAAGAGCAATCGCCTAAATTATTGATGCCTAAAACCTAACGCCCAGGGATAGCATCCGTGGGCTTCTTTTGTTGTATCAGATCGGGTTGAGTATCCCGAACACCGCTCAAAATTGACATTGCCCAATTATTGACACAGTCCAGAATATGGCTATACTCCCAATCCATGCAAGACCTCGACCCGGCCAAGACGCTTCATGAATTCGGCCTGCAGGTCACCGCGCAACGGCTGGCGGTGATGCAGGCGGTGTCGGCGCGGCCACATTGCACGGCGGCCGAGGTCGTGGAGCTTGTCCGATCCGAAATCAATGCTGTTTCCCGGCAAGCGGTATATGATGCGCTGGGCCTCTTGACCGACAAGGGCATTCTTCGGCGTATCCAGCCGTCCGGTTCGCCGGCCCGTTATGAGGACCGCGTGGGCGACAATCATCATCACCTGATTTGTCGCAGATGCGGGAAGACAATCGATATTGATTGTGCGGTCGGCAAAGCGCCGTGCCTTGAAGTCAAGGACCCGCACGGCTACGAGATCGATGAGGCGGAAGTCATTTACTGGGGCCATTGCCCGCAGTGTCTTAAAACAAAAACGCAGCACTGATGCAGCCTAAGCTAAAGCAACCGGCGGCCGATCAGGACCAGTTCTATCAGCTTGATCGGGCTAATTCATAAAAACTGAGATCTACAACTTGTAGGAGATGACCGATGGCTGAAGAATCCAAATGTCCATTCCACAACGCTACCACCGGCAGCACCGTTGCCGGCAGCGGTGCGACGAATCGTGACTGGTGGCCTAACCAGTTGAAACTTGAACTTCTGAATCAGCATTCGGAGAAGTCCAACCCGATGGGCGAAGACTTCAACTACGCCGAAGCTTTCAAGAGTCTGGATTTGGCGGCGGTGAAGAAAGACCTGGCCGATGTGATGACCGACTCCAAGGACTGGTGGCCGGCCGATTTTGGCCACTACGGCCCGTTGTTTATCCGCATGTCCTGGCACAGCGCCGGCACGTACCGTACGGGTGACGGCCGCGGTGGCGGTGGGCGAGGGCAACAGCGTTTTGCGCCGCTGAACAGTTGGCCGGATAACGTGAGCCTGGACAAGGCTCGCCGTCTGCTTTGGCCGGTCAAGCAGAAGTACGGGAACAAGATTTCCTGGGCTGACCTGATCATCCTGGCAGGCAACGTTGCGCTGGAGACGATGGGCTTCAAGGCCTTCGGTTTCGGCGGCGGCCGTGAAGATGTCTGGGAGCCGGATCAGGATGTGTATTGGGGTGCGGAGAAGACCTGGCTCGGAGGAGATGAGCGTTACGCGAAGGGTTCCGAAGGCGTTGATAAGCCGCATTCGACGCTTGTTGCCGATGATGATGCGGATGGTGAGATCCACAGCAAGAGCCTGGAAAATCCGCTCGCCGCGGTGCAGATGGGCTTGATCTACGTCAATCCTGAAGGCCCGGACGGTAATCCCGATCCGGTCGCCGCGGCTCACGATATCCGTGAGACATTCGCACGTATGGCGATGAATGATGAGGAAACGGTCGCGTTGATCGCGGGCGGTCACTCGTTCGGCAAGACCCACGGCGCCGGCCCGGCTGACAATGTCGGGGCTGATCCGGAAGCTGCTGGGCTCGAAGAGATGGGCCTCGGTTGGAAGAGCAGCTTCGGCACAGGCAAGGGCGCTGACACGATCACCAGCGGCCTGGAAGTCACATGGACCACGACGCCGACCAAGTGGAGCAACAGCTTCTTTGAATTGTTGTTCGGCTACGAGTGGGAACTGACCAAGAGCCCGGCCGGCGCATATCAATGGGTCGCCAAGGACGCCGAGGAAATCATTCCACACGCCCACGACCCTGCGAAGAAGATCAAGCCGACGATGCTGACCACCGACCTGTCGCTGCGGTTTGACCCGATCTACGAGCCTATCTCCCGGCGGTTCTACGAGAATCCGGATCAGTTTGCGGATGCGTTCGCCCGTGCGTGGTTCAAGCTGACTCACCGTGATATGGGGCCGCGCTCGCGGTACCTGGGGCCTGAGGTACCTGATGAAGAACTCATCTGGCAGGACCCGATCCCCGCAGTGGATCATCCGTTGGTCAATGACGCGGATGTTGCAGCGCTCAAGGCGCAGGTTCTTGCGACTGGCTTGAGTGTTTCAGAACTGGTTTGCACCGCATGGGCTTCGGCTTCAACATTCCGCGGCTCGGACAAACGCGGTGGCGCTAACGGCGCACGCATCCGCTTGGCTCCGCAAAAAGACTGGGAAGTGAACCAGCCCGCGCAACTGGCGAAAGTGCTCAAGGCTTTGGAAGACGTTCAGAGCAAATTCAATAGCGCACAGTCCGGTGGCAAGAAGGTGTCGCTGGCGGACCTGATCGTGCTCGGTGGTTGCGCGGCAGTTGAGAAGGCGGCGAAGGATGCGGGCGTTGATGTCACCGTTCCCTTCACGCCGGGGCGTATGGACGCCTCGGCGGAGCAGACGGATGTCGAATCCTTCGAAGTGCTCGAGCCGATCGCTGATGGTTTCCGCAACTATCTTAAGGGTAATTACACGATTCCCGCTGAGGCGTTATTGATCGACAAAGCACAGCTCCTGACGCTGACCGCACCGGAAGTGACCGTGCTCATCGGTGGCATGCGTGCTCTGGGTGCGAATTATGACGGCTCGAAGCATGGCGTCTTCACCGATCGGCCGGGCACACTTAATAACGACTTCTTCGTGAACCTGCTTGACATGAGCACGCAGTGGAAACCTACCACGCAGGAGAAGTACCCGAACCTGTTTGAAGGCAGCGACCGCAAGACGGGTCAGAAGAAGTGGACCGCGACGCGTGTCGACCTGGTCTTCGGGTCGAACTCGGTCCTGCGTGCTCTGGCTGAAGTCTACGGCAGCAGCGATGCGAAGGAGAAGTTCGTCAAGGACTTTGTCGCTGCCTGGGATAAGGTGATGAACCTCGACCGCTTCGACATCGCCTGACCCCCCCCGCCCCCGGAAGTGGCTCCTGGGAGTAGCCTCCCGGAAGTATTCAACCATCCGCGGCTTCGGTGCTCATATCGCATCGAAGCCGCTTTTTCGTGGTGGGGTGTGCATTGTCGCGGGGAGTGTAAAATGTGTGTACGATTCGTGAAATGGCATGGTAAAGCGAAGAAAAACGTTTTATCATGGTTCCTTGGAGGTACACATGCTGCTGCTTGGTTTGGACATCGGAAGTTCCTCGGTCAAAGCGAGTCTGCTGGATGCGCAGACAGGCCGGGTCGTTGGTTCAGACTTCAACCCGAAACAGGAGATGGCGATCCAGGCGGTGAAGCCCGGCTGGGCGGAGCAGGACCCGGACGCGTGGTGGGAAGCCGCCAAGGCATCGATCGCCGGCGCGATGCAGGAAGCCGGCGCATCAGCGGATGATATCAAGGCAATCGGGATCGCTTACCAGATGCACGGGCTGGTGTGTCTGGATAAAGCGCAGCAACCGGTTCGGCCTAGCATCATCTGGTGTGACAGCCGGGCGGTGCCGATTGGTGAAGCGGCGCTTGAGGCGCTGGGCAGCGATAAGTGTCTGGGACATCTCTTGAACGGCCCGGGTAACTTTACTGCGAGTAAGTTGAAGTGGGTGCACGACAATGAGCCGGACGTTTTTGCGAAGATCGATAAAGTGTGCCTGCCCGGTGATTACATCGCTACGCGTTTGACGGGTAAAGTTGCGACCACGGTGTCGGGTTTAACCGAGGGCATGTTCTGGGATTTTACGAACGCATCCGCCGCGGACTTCCTGCTTGAGCATTATGGAATCAAACCTGACATGCTGGCGGATATCGTCCAGACGTTCGGTGAACAAGGCGAACTTACTTCAGATGCTGCAGAAGAATTAGGCTTAAAACCCGGTATTTTGGTGGCATATCGTGCGGGGGACCAGCCGAACAACGCGCTATCGCTGAACGTATTGAATCCCGGCGAAATCGCGGCGACGGCGGGCACATCCGGCGTGGTCTACGGCGTCAGTGATTCGCTGCGTTACGATCCCAAGTCGCGCATCAATACATTCGCGCATGTCAACCACAGCGATACACAAGCCAGCCTCGGCCTATTGCTTTGTATCAACGGAACAGGCAGTTCGAACGCCTGGTTGCGTCGCACACTCGGTGGGTCGATGAGTTATCAGCAGATGAATGATGCTGCGTCCAAAGCGCCGATCGGGTGTGACGGCCTGACGTTTATGCCGTTCGGCAACGGGGCGGAGCGCGTGCTTGAGAACGCCGATCCCGGCGCGACGTTGTATGGCCTGCAATTCAATAGTCATTCTAATGGTCATCTTTGCAGGGCGGTTCAAGAAGGGATCGTCTTCTCGTTCAAGTACGGAATCGAGGTCATGCAGGAAACAGGCATGGACCCGAAGGTTATCCGAGCCGGCAAAGCGAACATGTTCCTGTCTGATCTGTTCCGCCAGACACTGGCGAATGTGACGGGGGCCCGGATCGAGTTGTACGATACGGATGGATCGGTCGGTGCTGCACGCGGCGCGGGGATCGGCGCGGGGGTTTACAAGTCGTCCGCCGAGGCGTTCAGCACGCTGAAACTGGTCGGCAAGACCGAGCCGGAAGAAGGCAAAATCCAGCAGACGCAAACGTTTTACCAGTCCTGGCGCAAGCGCCTTGAAGCATTATTAACACACTGAAGACACGAAAAGGAATCTGACCATGTCGACAAACATCACCCTAGGCGATCGTGAGTTTTTCCCCGGGATCGGTGCGATTCCTTTTGAGGGCCGCGAGTCGGACAACCCGCTTGCGTTCAAGTGGTATGACCCAGGCCTGAAGGTGGCGGGCAAGGCGCTGAAGGATCACATGAGGTTTGCCGTGGCATACTGGCACAGCTTCTGTGGGACCGGCGCCGATCCGTTTGGTCCAGGTACGAAGGTGTATCCATGGGACGCGGCAAGCGATCCGAATCAGGCGGCGAAAGACAAGATGGATGCCGCGTTCGAGTTCATCACCAAACTCGGTGTGGATTACTACTGCTTCCACGATTACGATCTTGTCGCTGAAGGCCAAACGTTTGCCGAATCACAAAAACGGCTTGGCGCGATCGTTGAATATGCAAAGCAGAAGCAGGCCGCCTCAGGTGTAAAGCTTTTATGGGGCACCGCGAATCTCTTCAGCAATCCTCGCTATATGAACGGTGCGTCGACCAATCCGGACTTCAACGTGGTTGCCTATGCCGGGGCGCAGCTCAAGGGCGCGCTTGATGCGACGATCGCGCTGGGCGGTGAGAACTACGTCTTCTGGGGTGGGCGTGAGGGGTATATGTCGCTACTCAATACCGACATGAAGCGAGAGCAGGAACACTTCGCAGAGTTTTTAATAATGGCTCGCGATTATGCGCGAGACCAAGGCTTCAGGGGTAACTTCTTCATTGAGCCCAAGCCCTGCGAACCGAGTAAGCACCAGTACGATTTTGACTCCGCCACAGTGGTCGGTTTCCTGCGGCACTTCGGTCTGGATAAAGACTTTAAGATCAACGTCGAAGTGAACCACGCGACGCTTGCAGGCCACACCTTTGAGCATGAACTGCAAGTTGCTGCCGACGCCGGCATGCTCGGTTCCATGGACGCCAACCGCGGCGACTACCAGAACGGCTGGGATACAGACCAGTTCCCCGTCGACCTGTACGAACTGACCCAGGCGATGATGATCGTTTTGCAATCCGGCGGCCTGCAAGGCGGCGGCATTAACTTCGACGCCAAGACCCGCCGCAACTCGACCGATCCAGAAGACCTGTTTATCGCGCATATCTCCGGCATGGATAACTTCGCCCGCGCGACGATCATCGCCGACAAGGTACTGACCAGCTCGAAGTATCTTCAGATGCGCCGCCAGCGTTACGCCAGCTTCGATACCGGCAGCGGCGCGGAATTCGAGGCCGGCAAATTGTCGCTTGATCAGCTTGCCAAGATCGGCGCCGAGATCGGCGAGCCAGTACAGATCAGCGGTAAACAGGAGTTGTATGAGGCGCTGATTAATCAGGCGATTTAATAATCCGGCGCTGTCACAAAATATCAACGTTTAGTTTTGCAGCTTGTCGCTCTTTATTCGCAGCAAGCTGCGGAGCTAAACGGGTCCAACTTTAACATGCAAAATAGTATCAATTCCAATCATCCGCGGTGGGGCGAACCACTTCGGACATGGATATACTTTGAGCATGATACGACCCAAGATAAACCCCGCGCCGGATTTTGAGCGTTTCCTGGATGTGTTGTTATTACGTAAAGCATGGCTGAGGCCGCCGCAGTTTGATTTTCATATCAATGCGGTACACAAGGCGTCGGTGTTGGGCAGGCCCGCCAAGACGGGCGAGGACCTGGTCGAGTTTTTTACGGTCACGGGGTATGACTTTGTGCAGGTGTCGGTCTTCATGCCGCAGCCAGAGCTTGCCGCGGCGCAGAAGGCGGAGCAAAGCAAAGGCGATGCGGATTCGTTCGGCGCCGGGTCGACCGTCATCGAATCGGCCGAGCAGTACCGGTCGAAACGATGGAGCTGGCACGACATGGCCGAGGGGGACCTGTCTTCGATCGAATATCAGTATGAACTGCTCGAGCAGGTAGCCGAGGCGATCCCGGATTCGATGAAGATCCTGCTGCACGGTGCGGATGTCTTCACGTTTACGTGGGAGTTGATGGGGTTCAACAACCTGTGTTTTGCGATGTATGAAGAGCCTGACTTTGTTCGGGAGTTGATGCAATCGCTTGCTGATGCGCAGTACCACGCGTATCGGGGCGCGATTGATCGTGTGGGGGATAAGATCGGGGCGCTATTTTACAGCGATGACATTGCCCACGGGGCCGGGCCGTTCATGTCGCCTGACTTTTTCCGTCAGCACCTGTTCCCGACGATGCACCGGTACGCGAAGATGGGGCAATTGATCGGCGCGCCGTTTATCTATCACTCAGATGGGAAGCTGTACCCGGTGATGGACGACCTGGTGGAAGTAGGTGTGAAGGGGATCCAGCCGCTTGAGCCCAAGGCGATGGACCCGCTTCAGATCAAGCAGCAGTGGCCGGGTAAGATCTGCCTGATGGGTAATATCGATCTCGATTTGATGTCGCGCGGCACCGCCGAGCAGGTCGAAGCGCACGTGCGGGAGAAGATCGATCGGCTGAACGTTGGCGGCGGGTACATGCCGGGCGTGTCGAACACCGTGCCGGACTATGTGAATCTCGAGAACTACCTGCGCATGATCGAGGTGATCAACAGCTATCCGATGGAAGAAGTACCGGTCGGGCAGGCATAGCAGGTGGAGTAGATATCCGGATATGATGGGCGGGTATGGAAAGGCAAGATGCTCAAGCAGACACGGGCGCGCGGGTGGCGGTTGTGCTTTGCGCGGTGATGGAGCTTGAGATCGAGCATTTTGTAAATGGTTCATCCAATATCGTGCACATCGAGAAGATGGAGCAGGGCCTGCACAACGAGCCCGACCGGCTCAAGCGCGAATTGCAGGCAGCGATCGATCGTATCGAAGCGGAAGACAAGGCGGAAGTGATCGTGCTTGGGTATGGATTGTGCAGCCGAGGGACGGAAGGTTTATTGCCTAAACGTTGTCGGCTTGTGATCCCACGGGCGCATGACTGCATCACGCTGCTTCTGGGCAGCAAGGAACGTTACGCGCAATACGTTGCGGAGCATCCGGGCACATACTGGTATTCGCCCGGCTGGAACAAGCATCACATCCCGCCCGGCAAAGAACGCTACGAAAAGCTGCGCAACGAATACGTGCAGAAGTATGGAGAAGACAACGCCGACTACCTGATGGAGTGCGAGCAGACGTGGTTCAAGACCTACGACCGCGCGACCTATGTGCATTTGACTGTCGGGGCTACAGAGCAGGACAAGTCATTCACTCGTGAATGTGCCGACTGGCTTGACTGGTCGTATGACGAGCAGTCGGGTGATCCGGCGCTCGTTCGTGCTCTGGTTGAAGGTGATTGGGATACCGATCGTTTTCTGGTTGTCGAACCGGGCCAGACAAATCGGATGACCGGCGACGATCAGATTATCAAGGCGGTGGACGCGGAAGGCGGGGCTGATGTCAAGTGACGGTTATACGATACGTGTGCAGTCGCCGTCGGGCGAGCATGAGATACGCATTCATCCCGATGACTGCGATCGACTACTGACGCAGATCCTTGCTGAGCACGGCTTCACCTTGAATATGCCTTGCGGGCAGGAGGGGCGGTGCGAGAAGTGTCGCGTGAGTCTGACCGCCGGTTGTGTGATTGATCAATTCAATGATGAGGCGATCTGTGCGACGGACGGCGTGGTTCCGCTGCTTGCATGCCAGCATCGGCCGGGCGAAGAGCCGTTTGCGCTGGATATCCCGGTACATTCGTTGGCATGGGCGGAGCCGGACGTGCTGGATGCGTTTGATGTGCAGGCCCTCTCGGTACATGATCCGATTTGGCCTGACAAAAATGCGTCGGGTCAAAAAAGGATCGAGCAGCCGATCGGTGCAGCTATCGACCTGGGCACGACGACGGTCACATTGATGCTGGTTAATCTGGAAGATGGCGAAGTGTTGTCTCGCGCATCGGATGTGAATCACCAGGTGCGTTTTGGCGAAGATGTGCTGACACGGATCAATCTTTGCGGGACAGATCGTGCGAACGTGAACGTGTTGCGTGACGCGGTCGGCAAAGAAACGATCGGGCCCTTGCTGCATCGGGCTGCGGATGAAGCGGATGTGGATATCAAACAGATCGTGTGCCTGACGGTTGCGGGCAACACGACGATGCTGCATCTGCTGGTAGGTGAGGACCCGTCGCCGATGGGTGTCGTGCCGTTTACGCCGGCGTTTGTCGAGCATAAGCAGGTGCCGCCTGGCGTGCTTGGTTTGGATTGTTTGTTACATCCGGAAGCGGTATTTCACCTGATGCCTAGTGCCGCGGCATATGTCGGGGCTGACCTGACGGTTGGTGTCGTGTCATCGGGCATGTTGTATGAATCAGATACTTCGCTATTAGTTGATATCGGGACCAACGGCGAGATAGTGCTGAAGCATGGCGATAAGCTGCTTGGCTGCGCGACCGCGGCGGGGCCGGCGTTTGAAGGCGCGGGCTTGTCGCATGGTCAGCGGGCCGGCGGTGGGGCGATCAATCACATTCATCTTGCAGGCGAGCCGTTAACCGTGGGGATCGATGTGATCCACAACATTGAGCCGACTGGCATGTGTGGTTCGGCTTATATCGACCTGTTAGCTGAAGGCGTATCTGTAGGGTTACTGACACATACCGGCCGGTTTACTGATCCAGCGCCCGCGGGTTTACACGAGCGCATCAAGCACAGTGACAAGCACGGCCGATGTTTTTTTGTGACGGATTCTGTCTTCGTCAGCGAGATGGATATCGCCAAACTCTTGCAGGCTAAGGCGGCGATCGCGGCGGGGATCGAGACGATGCTGTCGCACACGGGAATGAAGGCGAGCGAGATCGATCGGCTATACCTTGCAGGCGGATTCGGCGCCGGCTTGAACATCCATCACGCGATCGCATGTGGGCTATTGCCGGGATTCCGACCCGAGCAGGTGAAGGTCGTAGGCAATACATCGCTTGCCGGGGCTTTCCAGGTATTGATGAACCGCGGCAAACTCGAAAAAGTGGTCGACGTTGCTAAGTCCATCGACACGATCGAGCTGAATCTCGATCCGGCGTTTGAAGGACGATACATCGATCATCTGTCGATCGGCATGCTTTGAGTGAGATACACGTTATGAGTACGACTGATCTGCAAGTGTTTATCCAAGAATCGCCGATGATCGACAGTCACGAGCATCTGCGTACGGAGCGGGACTGGCTCACCGAGCGACCGGATGTTTTGCGATGCCTGTTTGATAACTATGTGCTGGCGGACCTGCGGACAGCCGGGGCGAACCTGGCACAGTTGGACAAACTGATCGATCCCAAGGCTGGCAGTATGTCGGAACGGTTTAAACCGATCGAGCCATACTGGCGTTTTTGCCGACACACAGGCTACGGCGAAGCGGTCCGTCTGATCGCGCAGCATGTCTATGAGATTGATGAGATCACCGTCGACGCGATTGAAAGAGCCGCTTCGATCCAAGATGAACTCCTCAAGCCCGGTGGATACTTCACGCTTTTGCGTGATATGGCCGACCTGGATCACGTGCAGGTGGATGACTTCGTAAGGAAGGTTGAGCCGGATGCTTCTGAGCCGATGTTTGTCTTGAACGACATCAACTGGCATGAAATGTCCAAAGCGATATTCAAGCCGGAGCAAGTGTCGCAAGACTCGGGCATCGAGGTCAAGGATATTGATTCGCTGCGTGATGCGATAGAAGCGATATTCGATAAGTACGGGCCGATGGCGATCGCGCTGAAGAGTCAGCATGCATACGAGCGGACGTTGCGATATGAGAAACGCACGGACGTGGATGCGGGGCAGGTACTTACAAAGATGCTTGCCGGCCATGTGTTGGAAGTGAACGAGAAGCTGTGCCTGGGGGATTGGTGCCTGGCGCGAGGGATTGAGCAGGCGATCAAGCACAACCTGCCGGTGAAGATTCATACCGGATACTATGCGGGCAACAGCCACATGATTGTGAATCGGATCAAGCCCGGGCATCTTTGTCCGTTACTGCTTGAGTTCATGGAAGCTCGTTTCGTGCTGATGCACCTGGGGTACCCCTACGAAGACGAGATGGTTGCGATGGGCAAGCACTTTCTGAATGTGTGGGTGGACTTCTGCTGGGCCTGGAGCATTGATCCATACTCCGCCAGGCAATGTGTGCGGAAGCTGATCCATGCAGTGCCGACGAACCGCGTGTTTATATTCGGTGGCGACATGTTCTGGCCCACCGCGTCGTATGCGTATGCCTTGCAGGCGAGGGCCGGGCTCTCGCGGGCACTGGAAGCGGAAGTTGCGGACGGTGCGATCAGCGAAACCGAGGCGATCGAGATCGCGGGTCGGTTTATGCTGGAAAACCAGCGGGATTGTTTTGATATTGAAGGCACACGCAAAGCCATCGCTTCGGCAATGAGCTGACAAACAGATACACTGAATGGATGGATCGTGACGTGACACCCGGGATCGACCGAGCAACGTTTAATCGGCTGGCGGATGCGTACCGTCGGCGTTGGCCCGTCGGTGTCGCTGCGATCGATCTGGATGGCAAGCGTCTGTTTTCGCATGGCTGGTGGCGCGGTTCGGATAACAGCGACCGGCAAAAAGTGCTTGCGTTTACGATCACGCAGGCGCTGCGTCTGGGCGAACCAACAGTCGCTTACGGCTCAGGTGATCGGCTGTACTGGAGCTGCCCGTTCATGCATAACGCGGTGACGTATGGCGCACTTGTCGCGGCGATCAGCGTGGATGACCTGTTCCCCAACGACAGCAACATCGCATCGATCGATATGCGCGCCGCCTGTCGAACGCTGCGTGAACTGCTTGAAACAGAAAACCTGACGAATGCAGCACTGCTCGAAGCCCGTCGGCACGCATCGATGCGCGAGCAGGAACGCGCACAGGCGATCCACTCGATGAAGATGGAAGGCTCCGCGGGTATCCGACAGTTGTACCTGCGTGAAGAGCCGGAGCTGGTCGCCGCGATCCGCAAGGGTGATCGACGGGAAGCACGCGAAACGCTCGACCGGATATTGCTCGTCATCATGGAGCGAGCGAGTGATCGATTCGACCTGATTAAGAGCTACTTCATGGAATTGGTCACGAGCGTTTGCCGTACGGCCGTCGAAGCGGGGGGCGACCCGGATGAACTGCTTGGTGAAAGCTACAACCGGATGACCGAACTGTCGCAGATCCGTTCGATGGAAGAGCTTGCGCCATGGTTACACGCGATGCTTGAGCGTGTGATGGATACACTTGCCCGGCATCGCGCGGATGCGGACCACATCGTGATGTCTGATGCGTTGGATTACATGCGGCGGCATCTGGCGGAAGACATCGGACGCGATGATGTGGCGTCGGCGATGTGTGTTTCGCCTTCGCACTTTTCGAGGCTGTTTAAAAAGCATGTCGGCCGAGGCTTCCGCGAGACGCTGATGCGGATGCGGATGGAAACTGCGGCGGAGCTATTGCTGACGACGGACCTGTCGATCGCGGCGGTGGGGCGTGCGGTGGCCTACACGGACCCGAGCTACTTCAGCAAGGTATTTCAGAATCACCACGCCCGGACGCCCAAGGCCTATCGTGACAGCATGGCCAAGGCTGTATGAGCACAATATTCGCATAAAAGCCGGGAATAAGTCCAAATAACCCATTTTACACACCCAATAAGCACAAAATTACCATTCTAGGATAGCCTTTTTGTGTAGACATATCACGAGGGTCGTGTAGATTATTCACGGGACCGCAGTGTCCGAAATCAAGGAGCTTATGGATGGATTTGAGCGAACTGACCCAGGCTGTGGTAAACGGCAAACGTAATGATGCGGTCGCCGGCACGACCGCTGCGCTGGAAGCCGGGACTGAACCGAGCACGGTTCTGGACGCGTTGATCGCCGGGATGGAAGAGATCGGCCGGCGCTGGAAGGCCAACGAGGTCTTCGTGCCGGAGGTTCTGATCGCGGCGCGTGCGATGAAGGAAGCAATGGATGTGCTCGAGCCGAGTCTTATCGAAGGCGGCGTGAAGCCTGAGGCGACGATGGTGATCGGCACGGTCAAGGGCGACCTTCACGACATCGGCAAGAACCTTGTTGCGATGATGTGGAAAGGCGCGAACATCCAGGTGCACGATGCCGGCACGAACGTGTCGCCTCAGGACTTTGTCAAGGCGATCCAGGAAAGCGGCGCGAAGGTTGTCGGCCTGTCGGCGTTGTTAACAACGACGATGCCCGCAATGAAAGAAACGGTCGAAGCGATCCGTGCTGCCGGATTGAACGATGTGAAGATCATCGTCGGCGGCGCGCCGGTGACGCAAGCATACGCCGACGAAATCGGCGCTGATGGTTATGCGGCCGACGCGGTAACGGCGGTGGACAAGGCCCGTGAATTGATCGCGGGTTAACACCGAGCTTGTCCGGTTAATTGAATTATTTTACTTCTTACCCACACAAAGGGGGTAGTAATGTCCGAGCGCCTGTACTACATCGAATTAGCGAAGCAAGGCCTGGTGATGCCGATCGGTACGGACCTGGTTTTGCAGGAATGTGTCGATCCCGAGGCGGTACTGAATGATGGTGAAGCGTTGGGCAAGGTGGTGGCTGATTCAGCAAGACGTTGGCGCTCGCCTCTGGCTGTGCCTTTAATGGATCTGCGGGTGGAGAAAGAGGCGTTAGCGCTTGCGCTCGGCGCCGATGCTGATGCGCATGAAACCTACCACATCGATAAGCCGGTGGACAGCCAGACGCTGACACGTGTGATGGCTCAAATTACTCGGAGTCCGACTGTACGCATGCGAGCGACATGTGATGGCATCCGATACGTTGCTGGGATTAATGGATTGGTTCCGATCGGGATGTGTATCGGGCCGTTCTCGTTCGTGACCAAGCTCTTGGCCGACCCAATCATGCCGGTGTTCATGGCGGGTGCGGGCAGCACAGCAGAAGACGATCCGGATGTGGCGCTGTTCGAGTCGGTGTTGTCACTGGGTGAAAAGGTGATCTTGGCTTATGTCCAGATGCAAATCGAGGCCGGGGCCAAGGCGATCGTCGTCTGTGAACCCGCAGCAAACATTCATTACCTGTCTCCGAAACAACTTGAAGCGGGTGCAGATACGTTTGAACGTTATGTCATGCAGACGAACAAACGTTTGAAAGCACTGCTGGATAAACATGATGTTGATTTGATCTTCCACAACTGTGGCGAACTGACGGATGACATGGTACGCCGATTTGGCGAATTGGATCCGGCGATCATCAGCCTGGGTAGCTCGCGCGTTCTGTGGGAAGATTCCAAGCTATTGCCCGACGACATCGTCATGTATGGCAACCTCCCTTCCAAGCGTTTCTACAGTGACGATGCGGTGTCACCTGAGCAGGTTGCGGCGATGTCGTCGGAACTGGTCGCAAAGATGGCTGAGGTTGGTAGGCCTTACATCCTCGGGACAGAGTGTGATGTGTTGAGCGTGAAGGGTGCAGAGCAAACGATCCGAGGCAAGGTGCGGGTGATGATGGGTTGTGGTGCGGCGTCGGGGTGTCGGTGCGCGGGATAACAATTGACTGTTAAGACAATGATAGCGCTAAGCCGTAATCGGCTTTGGGATTCGATTGAAGATGGTTGCCGCGGTTAACGGTATTCCGGCAGGTAATCCTTCTCCGCCTCGAACATTTCGAGTGTCATCTGCTTGATCTCGGCCGGGGTGAGTATCGCGGAGGTCAGTGGGTCCAGCAGCAGGGCGTGGATCGCGGCTTCTTTGCTGCGATGGATTACCGCCTCGGCGGCGAGGTCGAACATGGCCATGTTGCTCGCGCAGGTGTGCGCCATCTGTGGCGGCAGTTTGCCGTAGTGTTGTGGGGTGAATCCGCGTTCATCGATTGTGCAGGCGACTTCGACGCAGCCGTCATTCGGCACGTTGATGATCAACGGGCGTTTATCGTCGCGTCGTGTGTCGACGTTCATCACATTGCCGTGCACGATCATCGGGTTGTTCTTTTCACGTGCTTCGATAATCCACGAGGCGTGTTCCCACGAACGATTCAAATCGAATTGATCCTCGCCACGCACCATCTTCTCGCGGACTTTTTCACTGTCGGCGCGCCAGGTCGGCCAGTTGCTGGCATAGAAACGAGACCCGCCGAAGTAACCGTCTCCGAGGTAGCGCTTGCCTGCTTCGGATTTGCGGTAGTAGGGCAGGTATTCAGACAGGTGTCCGGAGCTTTCGGTGATGAATGCGCCGAAGTGCAGCATCATGTCCTTTCGGACGAGGTCTTTGCCGATGTCATTTGCGTTGGCGTTGTCGGAGTCTTCCTTGTTTCCGTAGACTTCGGCGTAAGCTTGAGCCATGAGACGCGGGTAGAGGTCTTTGCCTTGATGTTCAAACTTCGTAAACCATGCCAGGTGGTTGATGCCGGCACATTCCCAGTCGATGTCCTTGATGTCGATGCCGACGCGGTCCGCCATCTGTTTGCTTGAGCCTTGCACGGAGTGGCAGAGCCCGATCACCGAGACATCCGGCACGGCCCGGCCCGCAGCGAGGCACATCATGTTCATCGGGTTCGTGTAGTTGAGCATCAACGCCTTGGGGCAGAGCCGCTGCATGTCTCGAAGAATGTCGAGGAACACGGGAATAGTTCGCAGGCCTTTGAATAAACCACCCGGGCCGATCGTGTCGCCGATGCATTGGTCGATGCCATACTTGAGCGGGATGTCGTTGTCCCAGCCGACACATTGCAGGCCCGAGACCTCGACGCTGCAGATGACGTAGTCGGAGCCGGGCAAGAGTTCTTCACGGTTAGTCGATGACTTGACGGTCCACTTCCCGGCCCGGCCGGTTGGTTCGAGCAATTGTTCGATAATCGTGTGGACGGTAGACAGGCGTTTTGCGTCGACATCGATCAGCCGGATCTCGCCGGATTCAGCGCCGGGTGTCAGAAATATATCGCGTGCCAGGATCGGGCAGAACATGGAACCGGCGCCGACGAACGTGACGTTGATCGCTCGAGGGAATGTGCCTTCCAGTTGTTTGTTTTTATCAGAGGATTGGATGTGCGCGATCGCGCCACGTGTGTTGGCATCGTTGGCTGTCATCGTATGCGTTCTTAAATTATTGGGTGAAACGGGTGGGCTTAGTGTTGCCGCGACCTGCTCGCGAGCAACGTGATCGTTGAAAGTATAACGATCGAGGCGGGTTCGGGTATTGCCAAACTCGGGGTTGTGGACTGGAAACCGAAGAAAATTTTCAGGATGGTCAGGTCCGAGCTGTTTACAGCCCCGTTGCCGGAGAAGTCCCCGTTTGCCCAGCCCCCGCTGTCGCCATAACCCAAGGCGATGAGGTTGTAATCCTGGATATCCACATCGCCGTCGAGGTCGGCATCTCCGTACTCGGTATTCATCAGGGTACGCACAAGGTAACGCACATCGAACGTATCAGCATTGCCGTCGTTGTTCAGGTCGTAGGAAGGATTGCCCAGGTTCGCAAAGAGCAGGTCGATATCGTCAGCATCGAGGAAGCCGTCCAGGTCGAAGTCGCCGGGAAGTTCGGGGCCGGCGGTGTTACGGTCGCTGAATTCATAGTAGGAGAGTTTGGGGGTGCCGCTGATCGTGTTTACACCCCAGTTGCCTGCTGACTCATCGACCCACTGATACCAATAGGTGCTATCGATATAACTTTTACTTTCCATTACGTCGTAGCCGGTCGCCATGTTGTCGCGTTGCAATTCCTGGGTATTGGTGCCGACGGTTTGCCAGCCCCATTCGGTAACGGAGATATCGCTCGAGTCGCCATTGGCTGTTTGCGTATTGCGCACAGCGTTGAAGTAGTTATTCAATTGCGTTTCGGTTAACAGGCTGCCCTGGCTGATGTAGAAGTGATAGCCGAACAGGTCCCACGCGTATTGTCGGCCGGTATCCGCCAGGAAGTCGTCCCAGACCTGGTCCTGGTTGTAGACCTGCTGCATGTAGGGCATGGCGGTGGAAAAACCGCCACCGATGTCGTGTGCGAGCAAGCCGCCGGTCATCAGACGGATGCCATTGTCATCAAGGATGCTTCGGCCGTCGTAGTAGTTCAGTTCTTTGTAGGTCTCAGCAAGGATGTTGGCGTAGACGGAGGGGAGAATGTACGTTCCGCCGACGGTTTTCGGATCGCTGTATGCCGGATCGGCGAAAGCCCATGCGTTGGGCTCGTTAGTGACTTCCCATGTCTTGATCGTGTCTTTGTAACGATCTGCAAGCAGAAGCGCGTTCTGCGAGAACATGCCCACGTAGGCGTTCATGCCCGTGCCGGTCGGATCGTCGTTCCAGGTTGCCTGGTTGGCATACACGGTTTCGTTGGACCACAGACCGAGCACTTCGAGCCCGGCATTGGTGGCGTTGGCGATGATCTGGTCGTACTGTGTGAGTAGAGCGCTATCCCAGCCGGTATGCCCAGCCTGCCAGTCGATACGGAAGTTGATGCGTATCGCGTTGGTGCCTGTGGCGGCGATAGCGTTGGCTTTTTCCGGCGTGAGTTCGATAGAGCCGTTCCAGACGACCGCGCCGGCGTTCATCCCGTGGAACGTGTCGGCTTTCACGCTGCTTATGCAAAGACTCGTGCAGATAACCAACGTAAAAACAAGCAGAGACCGGGCCCAGGTACGAATGCCGTTGGCAGGATACATCTTCAATCTCCCAAGTGTGCGGCCGGACTTTACGAGTTTACCACACGGGTTGTGATCAATTCACGTGTTTTATTAACAATCTGTCTAAATCGGTGCTTATAACTGAGGGTTTTCCGTATTATTCGCTGAGCCGCAAGACGCTTCATGGTAAGGCGGGTAATTGTGGTATTGCAGCTAATCCTCTTCGACCTCGGGCATGCGCTGGATACGGGGGTCGGTGAAGATATCCGCTTCATCTCGGCTGGTGCTGGAGAACTCGCTGACGATCGCGCCCAGATCGCTGCTCTGGAACCAGTGCTTTGTGTTTGGCGGGATGGTGTACTGCTCGCCCGGCTTCAAAACAATTTCATGGAAGACGGTGTAGTAGGGCTCGCTGCCTTCGGGCACCTTTGCTTTTGGCTTGGTCGCCGCTTCACCCTCGATATACAGATAAACTTCGCCCCATCGGCAGCGGAAGGTTTCCATCTTGCCGGGCTCCGTGCCTTTGTCTGTTTTGATCGGCGGATGGATGTGCTCCGGGCAGGTTTGCCGGGGGAACAGCACGAGTTCTTTCGCGCAGTAACGGTCGGTATTGACATACGTCACCAGTTCAAGGCCAGTGCGTTCCAGTTCGTTCATACCGAAGTCTGCGATCTCGATATGTTCGCGTTCTTCGGGTGTCATAACGATCCCGACCGCTTCAAACATCTTGGCGGCGCGATCTTGTGCGGCTTTGACTTCGCTGATTTTCATTTTGCATCTCCTGCACTTACTTCGATTGATCGTTCGGGCCGACGAGTACGGCTTTGCCTGTCGCCGATCGCCAGCGGTCGGGGATGTTTTTAAACGTATGGGTTGCCCAGCCGTTGCTTAATCGCTGTTGAAGTTCAGACAGGCTGGGGACGCCGCCGGTTGCGGAGGCTTCTTCCACACTACAGGCGCCGACGCCGGTAGCGTAAGACAGTGCTTCATCCGGCTTTAGTTCATGCAAAACAGCCGTTAACAGACCCGCGACCGTGCAATCGCCCGAGCCGGTCGTGCCTGCTACTTTTACCTGGTAACAAGGGTGCCACAGTTCCCGGCCTGCCCATGCGGGATTAAACGCATTCGCCCCGGTGCGCAGGTAAATCCCTTTTTCACCGAGCTTAATTGCGATGACTCCCGCGCCCATCGATAGAACTTTCTCGCTTAACTGATCAAGCGACTTGGCGACTTCGCTCATATCAGCCGACTCATCCGCACAGTCTTTGCCAACCATCCATGCCAACTCACCGTAGCTAGGTACAAATAAGTCGACATAGGGCAGCACATCTTCAAGCAATTTATGCCAATTCACCTTGCCTGCAGGCGAGGCGGGGTCGACGTGGCACATGTCGAGGCTCGTTGTCAGACCCGACGCTTTGACACGCTTAAACAGCTTGACGAGTTCCGCGCCGTCATTAGCGCTAATCGCCGGCATGATGGGGGGGTAGCCAAAATGGAACAGCTTCGCACCGGCCCAGCGTGACTCGTCGAAGTCGTCCGCGATCATGGAATCATTGGCGCCCGAACAATGCAGGAACGCGCGATCGATCCCAGGTGGTTCGACGACGATGCTGTAGCTGGTCGGCTCATCGTCGCTGACGATCATGGCTTCCGCCAGCTTGGGGTCGTGGGCGCGGATCATGTCGAGCAGTGCCTGGCCGAACTGATCGTTGCCCACTTTCCCCATTAAGCCTGTGGGGATGCCCAAACGGTGCAGGGCTAAACCTACATTACTCACAGCGCCACCACCGCTGAATCTGGCCGGGCCGATGTTAACCAGCGAGCCGGGCTCGATCTGAAATCGCGTTTCGGCCGGTGGTAGCTGCGGGATCATATCAATGCAGATATGACCAGCGACAATAACCTGTGGGCGCTCCTCCATTGTGCTCTTTATTCTACCTTCTCAATCATTGCCTTAACGTTTGCCGTAAATCACAGGGCACAGCGTTTCATCATCGATGAATCGGGTCAGGATACGCTCTTTATCCGGATTGAGTGTCGAGTTCTCAGTGCGCAGGTGGATCGCGAAACTGCGTCGCGGGCCGCCACTGTGGTTTGCGCCGCTGCCGTGAACCGTGTGGCAATGGTGGAAACTGAAACCGCCTGCCGGCAGCACATCCTTGACCTCGGTCCATGATTCACCTTCGGGAATCTTGTATGCACTTTTCTGTGCGTCGATGTTCTGATCGAAGAAGTCGCCGCCTTCGGTCATGCCCCATTTGTGAGAGCCGGGCACGAAAATCATCGGGCCCGCTTCTTCGGACACGTCGGATAGAGCAACCCAAGCGGTGAACAACTCACTGTCCGTCTGCCATTCAACCCAGTACTGCATATCCTGATGCCAGCCGACGTTCGTCGGGGTTGGCGCGCCTTCGGGGAGTGACGGCTTGTAAAGCAGTTGCACCCACCATACCTGGATCATCTTCGCCCCCGTGATTTTCGCGGCCCATTCGCCGAGGATCGGACTGCTGATGAGTTTGCGGATCGAAAGATCGCTGATCTGTGGCATTTCGATTTTGCAGAGTTTTTTCGGATCGTCGCCCGGATTCCAAGGCGAGGGGGCCGGCGAATCACCGGTTTCGTACTCGCCGTTTCGCACAGCATCCATGCCTTTGACCGCTGCGTCGACATCCTCTCGCGGCAGCACGGGTTTGTCGACCATGTAATAGCCTTGCCTGTCGTAGGCTAACTTCTCCGACTCTTCAATTGTGACTGACATAACATCTCCTGCCCAAAAACCATAAAACGGTTCAGATGACTTCGAGCTGATCGCGGTGCGGCAGCTCGGGGAACGTGACTGTGGGTAGCGTCTGATACCAGAACGCTACTGAAGCGATGTCGTCCTGAAGCGGCAGGTAACGCTGGTAACCGTTGGTGCGCCAACCCAATGCCTGGATCGTGACGCGCAGATCACTTTCGAAGCGTATCGGGTCGGTAATATGCCAACGGTACAAACCGAAACGCTGCTGCGCTCTGTATACGCCGTCAGGTCGTATAACCTGCGGCATGCCTGCATAAGGCGTGGTGAATTCCTGGTATTGATGTGTCTTCTGGTTCTCGAAGTTGTACGAACCACAGAAGTAATCTTCCGTGCCGGTGCCGCAGATGGTGGGGAATTCGCCGTCACCGTCCATGTAGAACTTGATCTCACCCTCACCCCACCAGCCGTTGTTATTCACACCCCATGCCATGTACGTTCCGACGTACTGACCCTGCCCTTTGATGCCGTCGACGATGGTGTAAACATCTTTGTAAGGCAGGGGATTAACGCGGCGGAACTGTGCGTGGAAGTATGCGGCATCTTCCGGTACATCGTTGAGCGCATAGTTGATCTGATAATACAGGATCGAGAATTCGTGGCCGATGTTTTCGACGGTCATCCTGCACTTTTTGTGGAAAGGCATGGGCCAGTAGCAATTGAACGCGCTGCCCGGATTCACGCAGACCGCCAACGAACTGACTTGTGCGAATTCATTCCAGCCACAAGCGAAGAAGTCGCCGATCGGGCATTCGACGCTGGGCTGCTGCTGATCGTCCCAGTAGATGCGCAGGATCATGAAGCGGAAGTGATAGGTTGGCGTCATCCAGATCTGTTGAATGGCGCCGGGGCCTGAGATATCGGCGATGGTTTTCGTTTCGCCGGGCTCAATCCTGATTGCGGGATTGACCTTCCAGCCTTTGCCAAGGTCGACAGCGGAGTTGGAGCTGATGCCTTCACCCAACTCACACATCGCGCCTTTGCCTTTTTCGCCGGTGGGATTTTCGGCACTGATCGAGCGCGACTTGGCTTTGGACAGTTGATGGATGTTACCAAGGTGGCAGAACAAACCATTAGATTGATTCATGGAATTTTCTCTTATCTTCAGCGTGCGGTACGCCAGCGTTGCATAAATGTGAGGATGAACGACATTGCGGTAAGTGTACCCGGCTCCGGGATCATCGCCGGTAGCTGCAGGCTTTGATCTTCGACACCCGTGCCGAAGAATGCTTTCAGAATCCGGTAATCATAGTTTTCGACAAGTCCGTTATTATCGAAGTCACCCGCGGCGGCGCCGAATGTGGTGGTTGTGCCCCAGTTCAAAGCAAGGATGTTATAGTCATCCAGATCGACATCGAAGTCGCCATCGGCATCGCCGTGCTGAGGTGTGTGGTACGTCCCGGTGATACCGGCGCTGTATTGCATGCTGTCCATCATCGCGGTCCAGAGATCGCCCGGCGTGCCCTCGGGATTGCCATGAGTTCGCCAGTATTCCAGCGAATACTCGTCCCAGCCGCCATAATCTTTGTTCCCGACGAACCAAGTCAAAGCCTTGATGTTGTGTTTACCATCCGTTTTGTTCCATTCATCAACACCCTGAACGGCAAGCCGCAGGAATTCTGCAGAAATGGCCTCAGTGACTGTTGGATCTCCCGCGATACTTGTGTAACGGTTCCATTCAGTGAGATAGACCGGTGTATCTTCGAAGCCCGCATTATCAATGACGCCAAGTTGCTCGGCGTAGCTGTTGCGGAACTGACTGGCAGCGGCTGTGGCGGTCGTCTGTCCGCCGTAGGCGTGGATCGCAAAGCCGTCGATGTCTGCGCCTGGGATCGCCATCACTTCTTGGATTGTTTCTGATAGCCATTGATTGCCATCCATCCATCGCACACCGGCGATGACGCCACCGGGGCTGACCGGAGCAAGCAGCACCTCATCATCTGGTCTAATCGCCTTGATCGCAGACCGCACCTGGTTATAGATCTGAGCATAACCTGCGGGCGTGACCTTATTGTCGACCCAGTTATTGCCTTCTCCAATGATGTTCGGTTCGTTTCCGATGATCCAGATATGCGCATTGTCACCGAGTGAACCGATCACATCATTGATAATGGTCTGATGCCAGGTCACGGCGTCGGGATTGGTCGGCGCGGGGACGGTTTCGCCCCAGTTGTAATCAATGCGGGTGATCATTGAGACGCTGTGATTGTCGACTAACTCCGAATACAACGGCGCGAAGTAGGGGGCCTGCCACCAGGGGTCTGAGTGGGTGATGATGGTTTCAAGATCCCATCCGCCATCGGGTCCGTCACCGACCTGTCCAGCCCCGCCGTAATCCCACCAATGGATGCCCATCAGTTTTTCGCCATTCGCGCAGGTGGCTTCGGCCGATAACAGGATCAGAGTCAGGGCTGCCAGGCACGCTAACGTGCTGGTATATCGTTGCGTTTTCACTTGGTTCCCTCGCTCTCAATGTGGCCCGCAGACCGGCTGGCCGTGTCCTTCCAAGTGTTTATGAGAAAAAGGACTCGCACTTAGGGCATACTCTTGATACACTGATGAAGCTAGTGTAGCAATTGTATTTGCTCGCTTCAATAGTCTGGTTCTTCAGAGATGGTCATTATCCTGCTGATGTTACAAGTTACAAGCCATTCAGTATTTGTGAGTGAATCCGATGCAACCGGCCACAGCGATGACTCGGCCATCGTGTATCTGGACCTCACCTATCTCAATGATCTGGACCTGAAGGATCCCCGTTCAGCCCGTGAGGCTTGGGATACTTTGCACCTCGCAGCCTCGGTACAGGGGATCGTCAATCGGGAGGGGCCGAAACTCTATATAAGGTTTATGCCCAACCCTGATGACTTCTGGTGGGATTACCTGCGTAATGAGCACGGCTGGCTGGCCGGGCGGGATGTGACTCAGATCGATTCGATCGAGGATCTGTTATCGCATTTTGCTGGCTCATTAAATGGACTGGTGGTGTATCGGGAAGAACCTTGGGTTGGTTCTAATCTGGCCAGCACCATTGCGGGAGTCGAAAACCGGGCCGCGATCCGTTACGACCAGACGCCCGGCTCGCTCTATCGGCGTGTGCTCGAAACAGGTGAAAACTTTGTTGCCGACCGCTTCGAGCTGTTCGACAAACATGGCAAACCGATCTGGCTCAAAGATATGGAGCCCGATCCCACCGGCAGCACCAAGCGCCAGGCCTATCTCTGGTTGAAAAAGCATTACCTGGATACGCACAAGGTGTCCAAGCAGTACATGGCTTACTACATCGACAGCTTCTGGCTGACCGCGCCGACCAAGAGCGAGCTTTCCAATTGCACATTGACCAACCACGACTTCTTCATCTCGCATGCCGCGCTCTTCATGGACCTGAACGTTTGGGAGGAAGAGTCTCCCATCGATGAGCCTGATCAGCCGGTGGGCACGGATGTCAGGACGCTGCGCGAATTGATGCGCTCGATGTACGACCACGCCGATGGCGGGATCATCCACATCGGTGGGTTTACGCCCTGGGCATGGAAGTACACAGACTATAAAGGGTCCGGTTCAAAGCACGACGGCGTAGAGTCGGAATGGAAGTTCGTCAAGGAAGTCTCCGCCTATAACGGTTTCATTGATGCCGATGCGCTAGGTTATTCCGGAATGACTAATGCTTCGTTCTACCAGCACTTCCCACTGAAAAAACACTACCCGCAGAATCCCAGGCCACGCCGAGCAGACATTGAATTGGCTGGTTTGATCGACGAGGACGGCAAGGTTGCGGAAAAGTCGTACATCATGCTCTACATGGGGGATTATGACGCGGCCGCATGGTTCAATCGCCACGTGCCTGAGCTCTGGGCGGACGAGCAGCACGGCAAGATCACCTGCAACTGGGCCTTTAACCCTAATCTTGATCGGCGTGCACCTCACGTGATGCATTACGTCCGCACGCATCAGTCGCCCAACGACTGGTTTATCAGCGGTGACAACGGCGCCGGCTATCTCAATCCATCTATGCTTACGGCGCCGCGCCTCGATGCGGACATACCCGACGGCTGGGATAAATGGGTAGCATACAACCAGGCTTATTACGAACGTTACGATCTGACCATCACGGGTTTCATCATCGACGGATTATCATCCGGCATAGGTGAACGGGGGATGGACGAGTACATGCGTTTCAGTCCGGACGGCGTCGTTTGTCATTGGAATTGTGGGCAGCGTGGACTGCACCGCGGCGTATTGCCTTACGTCAAACACCAGGCCGACATCAGCAACAGCCCACGCGACGCGGCGGACCATATCCTCAAGCAACTGGACGATTCGCCTACACAGTTCCTGATGTTCCGTAGCGTTCTGCAACGACCGAGCTGGCACGCGGAAGTGATGAAACTCGTGAAAGAAGCGGATAAAACAGATCGTGTGCGCTTCTTAGATGCGTACACCTTCTTCGAGCTGTTGAAGCTCGATGAAAAGCACCGCAACGGTTCAATCGATCCCCCCGCGAATGTGCCGGGCCAGGTCCAGCGCCAGAAGATGGAGCATTGATCCGATGAGCAGCGACTCGCCGGCGCAGGCCGAAGCCTACCTGGACCCCGATCTGCCAAGAGATCAGCGGATCAACGACCTGATGGGTCGATTGACGCTTGCAGAAAAATGCGGGCAGTTGCTCTATAACGCCGAAGCGATCGAGCGGTTAGGCATCCCTGAATACAATTGGTGGAACGAGTGCCTCCATGGCATCTCGCGTGCCGGACGGGCGACCGTGTTCCCGCAGGCCATCGGCATGGCGGCGACGTTTGATCCCAAACTGATCAAGCAGGTTGCTTCTGTTGTTGCAGACGAGGGGCGTGCCAAACATCATGAAGCTTCACGTCAGGGTAATCGCGGTATCTATCGTGGTCTGACGTTCTGGACGCCGAATATCAACATCTTCCGCGATCCGCGCTGGGGGCGGGGGCAGGAGACCTACGGTGAAGACCCGTACCTGACATCGCAGATCGGTATCGCGTTCGTGCAGGGTTTACAGGGAGATGACCCGAGCTATCTCAAGGCTGCCGCATGTGCCAAACACTTCGCGGTACACAGCGGGCCGGAGAAAGATCGGCATCACTTCGATGCGATTGCAAATCCGAAAGACATGACCGAGACCTATCTGCCCGCGTTCAAAGCGCTGGTGGATACGGGTGTCGAAGCGGTGATGGGGGCGTACAATCGCGTCAACGGCGAAGCCGCATGTGCCAGCCAGACGCTGCTTGTCGATACGCTGCGGGGAGCATGGGGATTCAAAGGCCACGTCGTTTCCGACTGCTGGGCGGTGAGAGATATCCACGAAAACCACAAGATAGTAAATACGCTGGCGGAAGCCGCGGCGCTGGCGGTCAAGGCCGGTTGCGACCTGAATTGTGGCTGTGCTTACGCGGAACTGAACAACGCCATTGAACAAGGCTTGCTGACCGAGCAGGATATCGATCGCAGTCTGCGCCGTTTGCTGGAGACACGCTTCAAGCTCGGGATGTTCGATCCGCCTGAGCGTGTGCCGTTTGCACAGACATCGATGGGTGTTGTGAATTGCGAAAAGCATCGCGAACTGGCGCGCGAATCGGCAGCAAAATCAATCGTGCTGCTGAAGAATCGTCACGGAACACTGCCGCTCAGGCAAAACATCAAGCGTGTGCTGGTCGTTGGGCCGAACGCTTCGAACATGGATGTGCTGATGGGTAACTACCACGGCATCTCAGGCAACATGACTACGATCCTTGAAGGCATCTGCGATGCGGCCGGCGAAGGTGTCACCGTGGCGTACCGGATGTCCTGTCAATTGGATAAAGAAAACAGCAGCCCGGTTGATGTCATACGCTACGACGTAAAGCAGTCGGATATCGTTATCGCGGTGATGGGCTTATCGCCGATCATCGAAGGCGAAGAAGGGGACACAATCGCTTCGCCTTTGGCTGGCGACCGCGATTCGTTAGGCCTGCCGGATTGTCAGCGTCAATTCATCCGCAAAATCACCGGCTTAGGTACCCCTGTTGTGCTTGTCTTAACCGGCGGTTCTGCGATATCGATCACTGAAGAACACGAGCTTGCCGATGCGGTATTGCAGGTCTGGTACCCGGGCGAGCAGGGCGGGGCTGCGGTGGCGGATGTGTTGTTCGGCGATGTGAGTCCATCCGGGCGTTTGCCGGTCACCGTGCCGAATTCCGTCGACGACCTGCCGCCGTTCGATGATTATTCGATGAACGGGCGGACGTACCGTTACGCAACCGCTGAGCCGCTCTATCCGTTTGGCTTCGGGTTAAGCTACACCACATTCGAGTACAGCGAACTAGCACTGAAAAATGTAAAACCAAAATGTGGTTACTCGATCGCACTGAATGTCGAAGTGAAAAATTCCGGCGCGATAACCTCCGATGAGGTCGTGCAGATTTATGTAAAAGTTCCGCAGGGTGATGCACCTGTGCCGAAGTATGCGCTTGCGGGTATACAGCGCGTCAGCTTAAAGCCCGGCGAGCAATGCGAATTAAGTTTGTCGATTGATCCGCAGTCGCTTGCAACCGTTCACGCCGACGGCAGCGCACGACATCTGGAAGGTACTTACACGATATGGGTCGGCGGTTGCTCGCCCGACCCGCGCGCGGCCGCGCTTGGAGGCGCCTCGCCATTAAGCTTGGAGTTTGAGGTCCGGGGTTAAGGTTCGGCCTGCAATCAAAGCCGAAGACAAGATGAAACGCCGACTGTCAGAACTGTTGTTCTCTACGGGATTCTCTCCCGGTGCATGGGTCGTGATGGCGACCGCCATCGTGTCCACCGCTGTCATTTTGTTGTGGCGCGTCCCGCAGCGAGAAGGGCTCGAGATGTGGACGTTCTACCGAGTGCATCATCAGATGTACCAGGGTGTCATCAAGGAATGGAACGATGATCCGAACTGCCCGGAACCGGTGAACTGTTATCTTCTTGACGGCACCGCCATGCGTCAACGCTTGATGGCCGGCTTCCTCTCAGGCACACCCGTCGCCGACCTCATCGAAGCCGAACGCAACATGGCGTGCCTCGCGTTCTCCGGACCGATTGAAGATGTCGGCTTTGTCGATCTCACCGATCGGCTCAAGGAAGAAGGGATCTACGAGAGGATCAACGAAGCCTCGTTCAGCCCGTGGACGAGTCGCGGACGGATCTTCGGCCTGCCCCACGATGTACATCCTGTCGCGCTCGCATACCGTGCAGACATCGTCGAAGCAGCGGGTATCGACATGGAATCGATCGAGACATGGGAAGACTTCGCCCGTGTGACGCGCCCGCTTGTGCAGGACCTTGATGGCGACGGCAAAGCCGACCGGTATCCCTTGTTCCTATGGAATAGCGGCATCGGGCATATCGAGGTGCTGTTACAGCAGGCCGGTGGCGGCATGTTCGATGAGAACCTCGAGCCGACGATCGATTCGGACATCAACGCGCATGTGATCGCAACATGTGTATCGTGGATGGTCGGCCCGGATCGTATCGCAATCGATGCGCCTGCGTTCACTGCATCGGGCAACTTCCTACGTCTTGAAGGCCGCGTTGTCTGCGAACTGATGGCCGACTGGATGGCCGGCGCATGGAAGGTCGACCTGCAAGGCTTAAGCGGGAAACTCAAACTGATGCCGCTACCTGCATGGGAAAAGGGCGGCCGACGTACCGGTGTCATGGGCGGAACGATGCTCGGTATCGCCAAGGCTTCGGATGATTTTGAAGATTCCTGGGCGTTCGCCAAGCACCTGTATCTTGATCGCGATCTGGCGGAGGAGTTGTACCGATCCAACTCGATCATCACGCCTGTGCGTGAGTTCTGGGACCTGCCAGTCTACGACGAGCCGGACCCATACTTCAGCGGCCAGCCCGCCGGACGCATCTTCATCAACATGGCCCCGGACGTACCGCTGCGCACCTCTTCACCGTTCAACAACCTCGCATTAGCGCGTACGCAGGAAGCCGTCATCGCTCTGTATGACTACGCGGTGAAAAACGAAGTGTATGACGCCGAGTCACTCGAACCCGAGGCAAAACGATTGCTCGCCGAAGCAGAAGCCAAGGTCCGCCAACTGATGGACCGCAACGTATTCCTGAAAGGCGATCCTGAAGAATAATCATGACCGCGACGACCCGTCACAACCGCTGGGTGCCTTACGTCTTCCTCTCACCGTTCCTGGTGTTGCTGGTCGTCTTCATCGCATACCCGTTGTATCACTCGGTCATCCTGTCGATGAAGCAGACGTTCGGCCCGAGCCGTAGCGCCTTCGTCGGCCTGGATAACTTCAAGTTCCTCGCGACCGATCCGCTTTTCTGGAAAGCGGTCAGGAACACAACCATCTTCGCTGCGGGCTCGGTCCTGGTTCAGTTGCCGATATCACTGGGTTTGGCGCTATTGTTGAATCGCCCCGATGTGCGAGGCCGGGCGATCTTCCGTTTGATCTTCTTCTCGCCGTCACTCGTCGGACTCGTTTTCGTCGCGATGATGTTCAGCCTGATCTTCGAGAAGAACACCGGGCTGGTAAACGTCGCACTGCACAGCGTCTTCCCCGGCTTCGATCCGGAGTTCCCCTGGCTGCAGGAATACGTGATGCCCACGCTGATCATCGCAGCGCTGTGGATGTTCGCCGGGTTCAACATGATCTACTTCCTTGCGGCTTTGCAGAACGTCGAGAAGCAGCTTGTCGAAGCGGCGATGGTCGACGGGGCCAACACCTGGCAACGCTTCCTGCATGTGACGGTCCCCGCGATCCGTCCGGTGGGCACGTTTGTCGTGCTTTTGTCTTTGATCGGCAGCTTCCAATTGTTTGACCTGCCTTACGTGCTGCTCAGCGGCGCCGGCTCGGACAACCAGGGATTGACCGTCGTGATGTACCTGTTTCAAATGGGCTGGGACCAGCAGGACCTCGGTCTAGCCAGCGCGATCGGCTGGTCGCTGGCGATGCTGCTGTTTGTGTTTGCCATGATTCAACGCTGGATCTCTCGGACTTCGGAGCAATAGATGTTTCGCAGATTTTCCATCTATGGCCCACTGCTGGTGCTGACGCTGATCACGCTCGTGCCGTTCGTGTATCTCGTGTGCTCCGCATTCAAAACGCGTAAAGCCTTTTTCAGTTCACCCTTCCTGCCGACCAGCGGCCTGTTCGAGATCGAAGCTACCACCGGCGCATTGGGCCTGGTCGATACCACCCACATGGACGGCCTGCAAACCAAGGACTTTACACTGCGTGTCGCGATGTGCGATGTGCGTGAAGACCGTGTGATCGATGACGCGGAAGTTATCGCCACCGTCACGCGCGACGATAACCCCGATACCGAAGAAGTTGAATACAGCTTGAAAATGACTGACATTAAGGGCCAACCTATCAAAGGTCCGCCCGATGTCTTGGCATCATCGCAAGAGGGCGTGCGTTACGAAATCGCAGAAGGTAATCCGCACGGTTTCCTCGGCATCGCCTGGGGGCAACTCACCGTTCATCACTTCAAACGCCTGATGAGCGAGCAGAACTTCCTGCGCAACGTCGTCAACTCACTGTTTATCGCTTCGGTATCGAGCGTGCTCGCAACCTTGTTTGCAGCCATGGGTGGCTACGCGCTGGCGAAGTTCCGTTTCTTTGGTAGAGAATCCATCACCAGCGCAGTATTGATTTTGTTGATCGTCCCGGGGTCGTTGCTGTTCGCGCCGACGTATCAACTGCTCTACTGGTTCGGCATGCTCGATTCATTCCCCGGCCTAATCGTGCCCGGGCTTGCGCCGGCGTTCGGCGTGTACCTGTTCCGTCAGGCGATGATCTCCAGCCTGCCCGATGAAATGCTAGAGGCCGGCCGCATCGACGGCTGTGGCGAGTTCAAACTGTTCTTCAGCTTCGCGCTGCCCATGGTCCGACCGATGGTCGGCACGTTCATCTTGATTACCTTCCTCGGCGCGTGGAATAACTACATCGGCGCGCAGATTATCATCAAGAGCCCCGAGATGTTGCCCCTGTCTGTCGCCGTCGCGCAACTGCGTAGTGAGTACGGCCAGGACTACGGCATGCTCATGGCCGGCACCCTCGTCTCCATCGCCCCCGTCATGCTCCTGTTCCTCATGCTCCAACGCGAGTTCATCGAAGGCCTGAGCAGCGGAGCCGTGAAGGGATAGATGAAGCCATTAGACCTTAGCCATTAGTAAGAAGTCGATACCAAGAGATTAGCGATTAACAATTAGCAATTAAAATCCTAATTCATAAAACACAAATCATAAATCCACCCCAGACCCGAGTAACCCCATGCCTCCGACATCCCGTGAACTGACGATCGCCGCTTTACGTTTTGAGCATCCAGCACGTCCGCCGCGTGATTTGTGGACGTTGCCTTGGTCCGAAGAGCATCAGCGTGATGCGCTGGCTCAGATCCGTCGGGACTATCCCGAAGACATCTGCCGTGCGCCGGATGCGTTTGATAGCGATCAATACCGCAAGGGCAATCCTTACATTGTCGGCCAATCAACCGACGAGTGGGGCTGCGTGTTCGACAACATCCAGGCCGGAGCGGTGGGGGAGGTGAAGAACCCGCCGCTGGCTGATGATGAAGCGTGCAAGCACTTCAAAGCGCCGCACCACATCCTCGATAACATGCCTGCCGATGCGAAGGACAGGATCAACCGCTTCTGCGCCGAGACAGACCTGTTCGTCATGACACCTGGCAACGTCCGTCCCTGGGAGCGCTATCAGTTCCTGCGCGGCTCAGAAAACGCCATGATGGACATAGCCGATCCGACCGACTTGACGCAGAACGTTTTGCGGGCCGTCCACGAATACAACCTGCGCGAGTTCGAGTTCTGGGCCACGACGGATGTCGATGCACTCTTCTATCTCGACGACTGGGGCAGCCAGGATCGTCTGCTGATCCGTCCGGACGCGTGGCGTGAAGTCTTCAAGCCGATGTACGCCCAGTACGCCAAGATCGCACACGATGCGGGCAAGTTGATCTTCATGCACTCGGATGGCAACATCCAGGCGATCATGCCCGACCTGGTCGAAGCCGGCATCGACGCGGTGAACTCGCAACTGTTCTGCATGGACATGGCCGAACTCGCCAAAACCGTCAAAGGCAAGATCACGTTCTGGGGTGAAATCGATCGCCAACACATCTTGCCCTCGACCAATCCGGACGACGGCCGACGCGCAGTACGAGAGGTGGCCAAACATCTGTACGACCCGTCCGGCGGGATCATCGCGCAAGTGGCGTTCGAGTTATCCGTGAACCCACCGACCGCAATCGCAGCTTATGACGAATGGTGTCGGATCGTGGAGGAGCAGTCGGCATCGATCTAGGCCTGATTCGGGTGGATATATGCTTTCGACTTGGCCGCCATCGAGAGTGTATGGGTTTGAGGTACGGTTAATACACCTTGATACACCACACCCATGATTGATCGAAGCGAAGCTCAAATCCCGCATTTTTAGCCCGTTAAGGACAATTTTAAACTCCCAGGTGTATCAATACGCCTTTCTGTCATACGGCTAGAGGGTAAAAGCAGCCCTGATATGCGAATATTTTGTATTGATGTAATAAATTGTTAAAAAATGACTTAAAGACATCAATCTTGGTCTTGGCGGATTCTTTGTTTTGGTGGTTGAAATACGGTTGACACAATACCGTATTGTGTGTATTTTAAGTACCTGTAAGAGAGCTTGGAGGGTGAAAGGCCGTATCTTGGCATCGTCGCCTTTCCAGGTAACTGGTTGTTCGAATAGCGATGGATGTCAATTCAAACACATCGCACACTGCTTGGATGGAGCCGATTCTAATGGACGTTTCACGCAATCGCACCGCCCGATGCGGATTCACACTCATCGAATTGCTTGTGGTTATTTCCATCATCGCCCTGTTGGTCGGGATCCTCCTGCCGGCGTTGGGTGCTGCTAGAGAAACCGCGCGGGCGACGGTTTGCTTGTCAAACACAAAACAGCTCGGGACAGGTTTCTACGCATACGCTACGGATAACAAGATGAGGATGCCGTGGTGCTTCATCACCTACGGTGCTTTGGACAAGGGTTTTTATTACGATCTCTTGATCGATGGCGGGTACTTGCCTGATGGCCGAGCCAATGACTGGCCCAACGGCTTTACGCAAGATGATATCCGTGGGGCTTACAAAGGCATCTGGCATTGTCCGGTCGTCGAGAACGACGAGATGATTGCCGATGGGCGTGGTGTTCCTCAAAGTGGCTGGGGTGGTGGTTATGGTGTTGACCAAAGCCGCATTATGACTGCTCGTGATACTTGGAACCCCTTGATGTTCAATATCCAGTTCCCCGGCCAGGTTTCATTCGCTGTGCCTGCTAAGAACAAGTACAAGGGCGGGCCCATCGTAGACATGCTGCCCCGTCCAACCACAACGTATCTGCTGAGTGATTCAGGTCGCAAGCCGCCCGGGATCAACGAGACCCACACGGCCGTTACGGTACAGATGGTCAATGCGGGTAATCTGCAGGAGGTTGTCAAAGACAGTGCGGGGACATACCCGCGATTCCGGCACAAAGAAAGAGTTAATATCGTGCTGATGGACGGCCATGCCGAATCTTTTGGTAAGACTACTTTCACGGTAGAAGGCATCAAGGCCGGTGAGCCGGACCTGTTTGAATTCAAACTCGACGAAGAAAATAACGCGTACTATTTCAATTAATAAAGTTCTTGTTATCGTGTATATGCAGCGATATTCGAGCATCAAGAGGGTACGTACTGGACGATCACACAATCCATCTCGGGCAACGCGTGTTCGAGAAAACCAGGAGGATTAAAGATGAGAAGAACGGTTATTTTGTCAGCCGCATTGGCCTTGTGTGCTGGTGCCAGCACAAGCATGGCCGCGACAAGCCTGTCTGTCTCGCACGGCGGTTCGCCAATCGACTTTAATGGGCAGTTAAGTACCACTGACTTGGCTCAAGGTATATTTGCACATGAAAAAGTGACAGGCGATGGTGTTTACACCTCACTTGAATACACAAACGGGTTGGGGTTGCCTGTCGACGATACCGGTTATCATCCGGCGAATCCTGCTTCCGGTGATGCCAACCATCCCTTTGGGACATCTACATTCACAGACGGTTCCGGCCCCAAGGGTTCCTTGGACGGGCTTCTGAATGACTTCCCCGGCGATGGCCTGCCGACTAAACGGCTTGTCTTCGACCTTGGTGGAACATTTGATATCGGCCAGATCAATATCCTCGGTGGTAATGCTAACGATCCGGATGGCCGCGTCTTCATCACAGCCGTGATCCGTGTCTCGACCGACGGCGGTCTGACCTGGACCGACCTAGATGGCAACGGCGGGACCGTTATCTACGACGGCAAAGCATTCACCGATTCCAATTCAGTCGAACAAGACGCTAACCCGTTTGCTATCCCCAATGGCAGCTACTTTCAGTCCGATGCCACTGGCACAGTTAACACGTCTGATACCAACACTTGGCAATCCACGTACATGCAAATCACCGATGATTCCAGTGGGGTTCTCGCCGCCGGCGTCACGCACGTGAACATCGAGTTCTACTCGGTCCATCACACCGACAACGCGATCGAAGACCCGTTCTTCGGCGTCAATCCGTTCACAGGCACTGATGACAACACCCTGCCTGCCCCGGCTGACTTCAACGATGACGGCATCGTCAACCTGCTTGACTACAACATCCTCGCACTGAACTACGGCACGGTTTCCGGTGCGACCGGCGCGACAGGTGATGCCACCGGCGATGGTGCGGTGAATGATGACGATCTTGCGATACTTCAGGGCTCCTTTGGCAGCACCGGCGCCTTGCGTATGAGTAATCCCGATGAACCTTGGCCGATCGTGTCTCCTGAGATATGGGAGATCGATATTCTCCCGGCAGTCCTGCCTTCGGTCGTGCCCGAACCGGCTACGGCGATGCTGCTGAGTGTCGTCGGCCTGGGCCTGCTGCGTCGCCGATCCTGATGGGTCGGCTCACGGCCGCGGATTGTGGAAAGTTTCGCGATTCGCGTTAGCCCGTGCTTGTTGTTTATGGTATCGAGGGATAGTGGCGGATTGTCCCGGCTGGGCCGGGCTGGCCGATGAGGCTTGTGTAACGTTTCCCTCGATAAGAACTGGATTGTGTCTTATGGCTGACAATTTAACGCAACCGACTACGCCCGATCGCATCGCCGAGGTACTGCGTACCCAGGCCGCACAGATGGACACGGGGAGCAAGCTGCCCTCCGTCCGGCTGTTGATGCGTCGATTCGGTGTCAGCCAGCTTACGGTGCAGCGTGCGATTTCAAGCCTGGAAACCGAAGGATTGGTGGAACGCCAGGTGGGTCGAGGTACATTCGTAGTAGGAGGCGCCGGCCCGATGGCACGGACGATCACGATCCTCCGCAGCGACTATCCCAGCCGCCGCGGCGACGAGATCACCCGTGCGCTGCATCAGGTGCTCAAGGATGAGGGCCACCGCCCGATTGTCTTGACCTACTGTGATTACGAGCGTGCGATCGAGATGCTGCGTGATGCGCCGCATGCCGATGCGTACGTGTTGCAGCCGATGCTGCCGCACGTGCCGTTAGACCTGCTTTCGTTCCTGCGTAAACGCAGCCAGGCGGTCGTGGTCGATGGCGGCCTGGACGGTGCGAATATCGATGCCTTGGACACCGATGCACGCCAAGGTCTGGAAACCGCGATCGAACGCTTGATGGGCCTGGGCCACAGCCGTATCGCGCTTGCCAGCGGTGAGCCTCGCATCATGTGGGAGCAGCTCGAACAGCACTTCCGTTCGCTGGTTCGCTGGGCAAAGCTTCCCAATGACCCGGACCCAGTTATCGCTGCAAATACCCAACCGAACGAATCGTCGACTGTTGGCATGCGTGAAAGCATGGAACGGCTAATCGAGAAGCACAACGGCCTGCCGTTTACCGCGATGGCGATTGGTAGCTACGCCAGCGCCAAAGGCGCGATGCAGGCATTCCACACGGCCGGCATCCGTATCCCCGATGACCTGAGCCTGATCGTCTTGGACAACCCGGACCTCGGGACGGATTCGCCGGTACCCCTGACAATGGTCGGCCACACCAGCGAGCAGATCGCAAGACGCCTCGTTGAAGAAATCGAACGGCGGTGGGAAGACCCCGATACGCCGCACCGTTGTATACGCCATATCCCGGACCTGGTCGTTAGAGAAAGCGACCGGCCGTTGGAGTAAGCATTTTTGTGATCGTTTAACACAGGGGAGAGGGAGAGAGGTGTAAGTAAAGAAGAAATGATCACATCGGTTTTTTGTAGTTTATTTTCGCGATGGTCTGACTCTATGCGACCGTCGTGCTTTAGGACAGTCATGTCATTATCACACTTTTTGTTAGGAGGAAGAGAAATGAAAGTATTGGCTTCTGTTTTGGGTTTGTGTGTTGCGGCTTCCGCTAACGCAGCGGTTGTAACGAACACCCACCATGGTGCCGACGGCAGTGCGCTGAATGCTATGGTCCTCTCGGGCGACCTTATCAGCGGTTTGATCGGCACCGAACTGGCCGGTGACCTGGGCTGGCACCCCGCCAATCCCGCCGCCGGCAACTCGTTGGCACCCCAGGGCCTACCCGCATTTACAAATGACTCCGGTGAAAGCGGACTGGCCGGCCTGCTCAATGACTTCCCCGGCGCTGACACGCCCACCAAACGCGTTCAGTATGATTTGGCAAGCGCTTCGGATATCCCCTGGATCGGCATCCTTTCCGGTAACGATGGCAAGGACGGGCGTGTGTTCTCCACCACAGTCGTGTCCTACTCCACTGACGGTGGCGCGAACTTCGCACAACTCGGCTACTTCCAGTCTGATCCGTCCGGCACACTGAACAACGCCGGCGCTTGGGGATCGACCTACATGCGGATTTATGATGACACCGGCGCCCCGATTATGACCGGCGTCACCAACTTGATCTTCGAGTTCTACGCTGTTGATAACAGCGGCGGGCAGATGCGTGACCCGTCCGACGGCATCAACCCGCTGACCGGCATCGATGACGGCCTGACGGCTGCGTTCGTCTCCCCGTTGATCTGGGAAATCGACGTGGTGCCCGAACCGGCTTCCTTGGCCCTGCTCGGCCTCGGCGGCCTGGCACTGATCCGTCGTCATTAATGTGACCCCCCCCTGCGGTGGTACGCTTGATCGCGTGCCGCCGCTTTTTAGTTCGATGCTTCACTCCACCGGGCTATGGCTTTGTGCTTTTGATGCAATCAACCACGAATGCTCCATGGATCGAGAGTGATGAATCCCTCTTATGGAACTGTCGCGGCTAACGCCGTAATCGTCTCGCTGGTTTTCGGGGATATCCGGGGGGCGGGGTGTATCCGGGGATGTCCGGGGGGATCCGGCATGGTCATTCAACGGTCAGGTAACATGAATCAACAAACTTCTCACCGATCCAACCCACAACATGCACCCCACATGCGCCAATGGCTGCTATGCCTCGTCGCTGTACTCACCATCGCGACAACTTGTTCGCGATCGCTGGCAGAGGAGGATGCGCAAACCATCATCTCCGTTGACTGGACCAATAAAACCGGCTGCATCAATCGCGCTCTGTACAGCCTTGAAGGTCTGCCTAAAGTCTGGAGCGTCGCCAAAGACAATCCCACACTCATGCCCAGCTACCTGCTGCTGAATCCGCAAGAAACCATGATCCGCATGGAAACCTGGATTCACCTGATGGAGCCTGAAAATGACAATGACGATCCCAATGTCTACAACTGGGACAAGCTGCACCCCGAAGATATGGTTCGTTTTGTCGATGACCGTGAAGATTACGAAGCATTTCTCGATGAACTCGGCACCGAACGCCTTTCGCTGCTCTGTTACAACGTGGACTGGAACCGCTCCGAAGATGAAAAGGACCCCGTAAAAGATAAAGATGAATGGGCCGAGTTCGCCGCCGCAGTCGTCACGGATTACAACGGCCCGGACCGATCCGTGACGCCCAGGCTCCGCTATGTCGAAATCTGGAACGAGCCGAACATGCCGATGTTCTATGGCGGGACACGCGAGAGCTACTTCGAACTCTTCAATACCGCAGCCAAACGTTTGCACAAAGAACACCCGGACCTCATGGTCGGCGGCCCCGCGCTGACGCCCGCTTACTGGGCTGAGCCCGGAGAGTGGTATGTCGACTTCCTCGCAGCCTGCGGCGATCAGGCCGACTTCGTCATCCACCATATCTACCACGGCCAGGACCGCACACCCAAAGACCTGCAAGCCGAACTGATCGACAAGACCGACAAGTTCCGCGCACTTCCCGGCAAAGGCGACGGACGCATCTCCATCACGGAAACCGACGCCTGGTACGGCGGCTGGCCCAAGGTCCAGTACATGCTCGGTAGGCATTTTCGCTTCCTTGATATTCAGGACCGTATCCTCAGCATCCATCACTTCACCACACTTGGTTATAACGAATCAGGTAACCATGTCTTTGGCGTGATGGATAACACCGGTGCACCGTTGATGGGGACCTACTGGCCTTACTGGCTTTTCCGCAATGTCATCGGCGACATGTGCTACCACACCATCCGCGGTGACGGTGAACACGAACTCGACGCCGTCGCCACCCGGCACGTCAACGAAGCCGGCCAGACGCTCTATTCGTTCGTCATGCATAACCCGACCGACAGAGAGATTGATACCGAGTTGCGTTTGCACTTCAAAGCCGAAGATGCCGACCGCGTGCTGACGGTTGATAAAGTGACCGAGTCTTTCCAGGGAGTGGATCGTGCGGTGCTCGTTGAATCGGGCAGCGAATTCAAAGATGTCCGTGTATCGCTAGGCCCCGGAGAGGCCGCCGCCGTCCATCTTTTAAAGCCCGGCACACGTCACTTCGCGTTCAGAGACCTGGACAACCAGGAACTGCCTTACATGATGCTCCAGGTGGATAAGCCTGAGATCGGCCTGGGCGACACACTCACCCTGACCGCCCGTATCCTCAATACCACCCCGCAAAAAATCAGCGGCATGATCCAGATCAAGGGCCTGTCCGATACCTGGACGGTCGAGCTTGTGAAAGGCAGCGCCGATGTCGACGGCCTGGCTTTTGGCAAGTCGCAGGAAGTTACGTACAAGGTAAAGGTTGATTCCGAGCCCGATTACGAACCGCGTATTACTTACACCGAAAATAGCCAGATGCAGCACATGGACTATGCCTTCTCGCCCTATATTGTTCTGGATAGCGAAGGGGCGGCCGCAGATGCTAGACTGGAAGATGTGGCGCACTCTGTACCCACCGCAGTCAACCTGAAAGTCAAGGCTAAAGAATAACTATGAGTATGGTAACCAACGATAACGCCCGAACCGATCAGAAGTCTGAAACAAACACCGCCAAGCGCACCGCGCATTATGTCCTTAGCACCCACTGGGACCGCGAGTGGTACCAGAATTTTCAGGACTATCGCAACCGCCTGGTGCGCCTCTTCGATAACACCCTCAAGGGGATGGATGAAGGCATCCTTCAAGGCCCGTTTCAGACCGACGGCCAAGCCATCATCCTTGAAGACTACCTCGAAGTCCGTCCCGAAAAACGCGAACTGCTCGAGCAACGCGCTATCGAAGGCATGCTCGTCATCGGCCCGTGGTACGTCCTGCCGGATGAGTTCCTGGTTTCGGGCGAATCGATCATCCGTAACATCCGTATCGGCAGGCAGATCGCGCGCGACTTCGGTACCGAACCTTCTAAAGCCGGCTTCGCCTGCGACCTGTTCGGACAGATCAGCCAGTTACCGCAGATCTTTGCCGGTTTCGATATCCCAGGTGGATTCATCTGGCGCGGAACCAACATGCTCGGTAAACGCCACATCATGTGGGTTGGCGCTGATGGCACCGAACTGCCTTGCTACCGCTTCGGCACCACGGGCTACTGCACGTATGCTTTCCTCGTACGCCGATGCGCTGATAAGGAACTCTACGAATTCGATCCCAAGAAGCACCCCAAGTTCCTCGCCGACTTCGTCGACCTTGAATGCAAGGAAACCGAGATCGATCCGATCCTGCTGTTCGACGGCGGCGACCACCTGGAATGGGACCCTAACGATTATCAGGTCCTGATGCAGGCCGGCGATCAGAAGTCACTGCCTTGCGACATCGTGCACTCATCACTCGATCAGTATCTCGATGAGATGCTTGAGCATAAGGATAAGATCAGCACACGCATGACCGGCGAACTACGCGAGCCGGGCCTATCGCAGGCGGATATGGACTTCCAATGGGTGATCCCCGGCGTGTTGTCCAGCCGGGTGTGGATCAAGCAATGGAACGCCTTGTGTGAAAACATGCTCTGCCGTTGGGCCGAGCCTTTCACAACACTCGCGCACCACCTGCTAGGTCGTGAATACCCGCAAGGATTCTTTGATGTCGCATGGAAGTGGCTGATCAAGAATCACCCGCATGATTCGATCTGTGGTTGCAGCATTGATGCGGTTCATGAGGGCATGAAGTTTCGCTTCATGCAATGCGAGCAGATCGCAGAACGCCAGACAACTGAAGCGTTGATGACTATCGGCGCGCAGATAAAAGGCGACGTACCGAAGGATGAAGTGCGCATCGTGGTGTTCAACCCTGCCACCGAACCAATCAACGAAACGACTGAATTGCTACTGGAAGTCCCGCGCGAGTGGGGCAACTTCAACGAGTTCTTCGGTTACGAGCCGAAACCCGCATTCCGTATTTATGATAGTCAGGGCAATGAAGTTGCCTACCAGCGCATCGGCCAACGAAAAGATCGGGCCCGGTTCCGCACCTGGCCCAAGCGTTTCAGCGCAGGTTGGGATATCACCGAAGTGCGCGTAAGTCTTTCCGTGTCGATCCCCGCGATGGGTTATACGACATTGACCCTGCGCGAAGGTGAAAAAACCGTAGACAATCCGCCGTTCTATTCCGCAGCGCTTGCTACACGTCACCCGGCTGGGCCGAGTATGGCTAAGAGCGATCGCTCGATGGAAAATGAACACATCAAGGTCCAGATCGAATCCAACGGCTCGGTCACACTCACCGATAAACGCAGCGGCGAAGTCTACGAAAGGCTCTTGACCTACGAAGATATCGCAGACATCGGCGACGGCTGGTTCCACGGCCCCGCGGTCAACGACCAGGCTTTCACGACAACCGCAAGCCCCGCAGAAGTCGCGCTGGTCCATGACGGCCCGATGCTGACAACCTTCCGTATCCGCAATACGTTCCGCGTGCCAAAGGGACTCAACCGTAAGGACAACACGCGCACACAGGAACTGACCGAACTGATCATCGATTCCAAGATCAGTCTCCGGCCAGGCTCCGACCGACTCGAGATCGAAACGACGGTTGACAACACTGCCGAGAACCATCGCCTGCGCGTGTTGATGCCCAGCGGTACCAAGACGGATACTTATATCAGCGACACGCCGTTCGATGTCGTTGAACGCAAGATCTCGCTGCGCGAAGACAACCACATTTACCGTGAACTGGAAACAGAAACAAAGCCGCAGCAAGGCTTCACCGCGGTTTTTGACAACAAGCGCGGCTTGGCGGTGGTCAGTACCGGGCTCTACGAAACAGCGATCCGTGACCAACCGCAGCGACCGCTCGCGCTGACACTGTTGCGTGGCATCAGCAACACGCCTTTCACTCACGGTGAACCGGACGGCCAGGTGCTTGGCAAACACACGTTCCGTTACTGGATCGTTCCGCTGACCGGCGAACCCGACCGTGCAAAGCTCTTCAAGTATGCCGCGCAGGTTGCTGCCGGATTGCGTGCGGTCTACATCCGTCAAGACGACATCAAGCGTCACCGCGAGTTCGACACCGATCTGGAAGACTCGGCCAGCCTGTTGAGTGTGACCGCTCCCGCTGTACTGACCAGCGCCCGGAAGGTAGGGGACAGGACCGAGGTCCGGTTGTTCAATCCCACCAACAAACAGGCGACGGTCAAGCTCCAATCGCTGTTCGAGATCACCCAGGCGTACCTCGTAAACCTCGAAAGCCAGCCGGTTGCAGGCGGTGAGTTAAGGATCAATGGCTCATTCGTTGAGCTAACAATGAATCCCAAGCAGGTCAATACGGTATCTCTTGTAATCACAAGCAATAAGGGGATTGGATGAGTCCTTACGGCTGGTCCGTTTCAGAGGTGAAATTTCCTTTGGAAAACGCGAGAAATGCCTATTTAGTGTTGACGGGTGAGGGGTTTTGAGTACAATGCATACACTGCGTATGCAAGCGTATTTGTGTAAGAGCGGTAGACGTTGGAGGACTCAGGAAAAGTAGATGAGCCAGCATTGAGAGACTCATTTTTTCCTCAATTCACCGTGAAGTCGGGGGCCGACGTTTGCCGGGCAGCACTTGGATGGTTTGTTTGTTTTAAGATTGATTGGAGGAGCGGAGGACGGAACAGGATCACATCGTGAACCTTCGGCAGGCAGATATTGTGCGCCTGATCGTTTGGTTTTCGTATCGAGGCTTGGCCGTTCTTTGTTGAACCGCGTCGTCCCGTGTAGGGGCGGCGGGCGAGCAGTGGAAAGCGGATCGCGCTCGCAGAACCGTGTGTCCCGGACCGTATCAGGTTCGTCAACTAGACAAAGGATATGACCATGAACATTAGCGCCAGGACCTTGACCGCCTGTGCCGCGGCACTCGTGTTGTCCGCATCGGCAACCCAGGCCGCGATCGTTACCGTCGACGTCTATGCACCGAGCGCAGCCCAGATCGCCGATGATCCCGCTCTGGCCGATGCCACTATCATTGACTTGCTGGTCGATTCCGAAACCGATCTGCTGCTGTCGTATGATGTCGATCTCTCGACCGTCGGTACGATCTACAATCACTCGCTGGAAGAAGCCGACGATGCCGCGCCCAATCCGGCCGCTGTCTCGATCTTCCCCGCCCTCGGCGCGGATTCACACTACGCCTATGGCGATAAACTTGGTGGCGACCTTTCAAGCCCGAGCGGCGACTTCCCGCTGTCCGTCGGTGCGCCGCTGCCCATCGCCACCTACAACGGCCTGCTTGCACGCATCACCGTCCTGAATGACGCCGACGCAACCATCTCCGGCACCGTCTACGTCAGCACGGATGGCACCACCTCCACCGCTATCGAATATGCCACGTCTTCCGGCATCCCGGGTGACCTCAACGGCGACGGCTTCGTCGGCCTGGACGACCTGGACATCGTTCTGACTAGCTGGAACCAGACGATCCCGCCCGGCAATCCGCTGGCCGATCCCTCGGGTGATAACTACGTCGGCCTGGACGACCTGGATATCGTGCTGAATCACTGGAACGAAGGCACGCCACCGGCCGCAGCCGCTGTGCCCGAACCCGCAACGCTTTCGCTGCTGGCACTCGGTGGCCTGGCTGCGTTGCGTCGTCGTTAATGCTTATTGATGTTTAAACCGTGGCAGACGATTGAATAGACGCCGTACATGTCGGTTACTCGATCACGCTTCAACCGTGCCACACATGAATAAGCCTCCAAAATAGTAACAACGGACTCTCCTCTCGCGGAGGGTCCGTTGTTTTTTCTGGTAGTATTCGTTTTCTTTCACTCGGCATCGATTCGCACCCGCAACTGAACCACTGAACTTCACGCATGTACCGTCGGTCGCTTGAATTCATCGATACGCACAAGGTCCTGCTCGTCGTGGCGTTGGCTTTGGTCGTTGCATTTGTGTTGTACCCACGTGTCGAGCGTATCGGCACGCGTGATGATGTCACCGATATCCTTCTGTGGACGCCGGTGGAAGCGGGGGACGCGGTACGCGTTGCCGTCGAAGAGTTTGAAAGACGCAACCCGCAATACAACGTGATGCTCGGTACCGCTTCCGTGCGAGATGCCGTCTCCGATCCGACGCGTTTCCTGCTCGGTGTTGCAGGCGGATCCCCGCCCGATTTGATCCACTTCGATCGCTTCGCCGTCGTCGAATGGGCCAGCCGTGGCACGTTTACCGATCTGACGCCCTACATCGAAGCAGACCGCGACAGGCCCGACGGCATCAAGCCGGAAAACTACTATCTGCCGCCTTGGGAAGAAGGCTCATACAAGGGCAAGGTCTACGCAATCCCAATCTCAGTCGACACACGCGCTCTCTATTACAGACGCGATGCATTGATACGTGCCGGCTACGAATACACCGCCGACGATCCGCAAGTGCTCGCAGGTAACGCCAAACCCGGCGACGCCAAACCACCACGCACCTGGGAAGAGCTTTGTCACAAACTCATCCATGCGGACGGCAATGTCACATCCGATGGAATCGTTCAACTCAAGGCCTGGTCGGACCTGGCAACGGTTAACGATGACAGAGCATCCGATGCCCCGATCGATATCACAGCCGAAGGCGTGCGCGTCGGTGATGTCGTTGCGCTTGTCCAGGATGATGAAGTCTTCCGTGGCCGGATCGCGGAGATTCTTTCACCCACCTCTTTCCGCATCGACATGCAACGCGAACAGCCCCCGGACCTCAAAGCCATCAGCGATCGCTTCGTGTCAAACCGATGCCAGATCAAAGTGTTCGACCAGAACAGCTACGCGGTCCGTCTGACATATTACGATCCCGACACAGGTCTGCTCCGCACCGCCGGCTTCATCCCGCTCTTTGCTAACAGCGGCCTGTATATGTTCACCGTCTTGAACGATGCTAAGCTTATCAGTGAAGATGGTATGCGTTGCGTGATGGACAATAAGCGCGGCATCGAAGCGGTGCAGTACATGACCGATTGCTACGATGCGCTCGGTGGCATCAAGGTTGCACAAGCGTTTACCGGTGGTCTTGCAACGGGCCAGCTTGATCCCTTTATCACGGGCCAGGTCGTGCTGCGTATCGACAGTGATGAATATCTCAAGTCGATCAGTGCGTTCGGACCCGATACCCCGTTCGGCGTGGTCGGTGCGCCGATCCCCGAAGCACGCGAAGCCGAGGGCCATTCGCATGCGGGCTGGATGGGCGGCTGGTCTTACGCAATTCCCTCCACAGCCAAAAACAAAGAGGCCGCATGGGAGTTGATGCGTTGGCTCAGTTCATACGAAGCCAACCAGATCATGGCCCGTTTCGAGGCGTCACTCGCCCGCGCTCAGGGCCAGGTTTACTTCCCCAATACCAGCCCAAACCGCCGGATCATGCAGTGGCTCCGCGAGGAATATGTTGAATCCAGCCCTGACGTCACACAAGACATGCGCCTCGCGCATCGCGAATTTGTGAAGCTCTTACCCGACAGCAAATACCGCCCGATCACACCCGTCGGGCAGATGCTGTGGAACGAGCACATGCGCGCGATGGATACCGCGATACGTCACGTGCAAACGCCCGAGCAGTCGCTTGGTTTAAGACAACGCCGCGTGCAGACTGCGCTCGACGAATTTCACAACCCGCCGACCGGTTCGCCCATGCCGTGGCGAAGTCTTGTCGTTCTTTACGTACTAGGTGTGATTCTTCTGTTCGCGGGCTTCATCGTTTATCGCAAGATGCGCTCGCATCGTCTCGGTCTGAGCCATGATCCCTGGCATGAAGGTTACATTTGCGCGTCGCCCTGGCTTGTCGGATTCATCATCTTCGGTGCGGGGCCGATCATCTTTTCGCTGATTATCAGCTTCTGCCGCTACGATGTGCTCAGCCCGGCAATCTGGATCGGCACGGATAATTACACCGCAACGATGGGCTTCCACTACGACGACACAGCCGAACAATACATCGCCAACGATCCACACTTCTGGAAGAGCCTATGGAACACCGCCTACATGATCATGGCTGTGCCGCTCATGATCGTGGCAGGGCTCGCGCTTGCGATGCTGCTCAACACGCGCGCCAAGGGGCTCGCTCTATTCCGCACGATTTACTACCTGCCCGCGATCGTCCCGGCTGTGGCTGCGTTCATCCTTTGGCTGTGGGTGTTTGATCCCGTGCAGGGTTTGTTGAATCGCGCGCTATTGGCGATCGGCGTCAGTGATCCGCCTTACTGGCTTAACGATCCGGCGTGGGCGAAACCCGCGCTCATCCTCATGGGCCTGTGGTCCGTCGGCGGGGGCATGATCATCTGGCTGGCCGGCCTGAAAGAAATCCCCGAATCACTCTACGAAGCGGCACGCATCGACGGCGCTAACCGCGTCCAGCAATTCACCAACGTCACACTCCCGCTGCTCTCGCCTTACATCTTCTTCAACTTCCTCATGGGGATGATCGGTGTCTTCCAGACCTTCGAGTCCGCCTACGTCATGACCGACGGCGGACCGGCCGACTCTACACTTTTCTACGCATACAAACTCTTCAACGAATCCTTCCGCTACCTGAACATGGGCGTCGCCAGCGCCATGGCCTGGGTGCTCTTCGTCGTGGTCCTCGCGATCACACTCTTACAGATGTGGCTGGCGAAGAAGTGGGTGCATTACGAACGATGAAGCGCAGCGTCCTACGCAAACTGCTATCGATCGAGATGTTCATCCTGTACACCGTCCTGGTGACAGGCGCCCTTATCTTCAGCTTCCCCTTCGTCTGGATGATCGCCAACAGCTTCAAGACCACCAGCGAAATGGGCGGCCTCGATGCACCGCTCTGGCCCGGCAAACCGATCCCGCGTGCGACCACCCCGTATATCGATTCACGTACCTTCGATCAGCCTACACGCTTCTTCGGCATAAGCGAAGCGGATTGGCAAACCATCCAACCTCAGCTCGAAAAAGCCTTCAACGAGCGCATTAAAGACTGGCAACCACACACGCCCGCCGGCGATATCTCACGCGACGTCATTGAACTCGACCAGGAACGTTACCAGACTGAAATGACCGAATCGCTCTTCGCCTTCGTCAGTGAACATCTCAGCGACGATGCCCGAGCAAAAGGCCCGGACGCGGTGGTGGGGGAAGCCAAGCAGCTCGTCGACGATGCTATGCTTACCCGCGCCTTCGACCGCATCTACCGCCGCGTCAACCTCGGCGACGTCCGCCTGCGAACACAGGACTACCAGACTCACATCACCTCCGGCTCCTACTGGACCACCGCCAGCGACATCACCACCCTCATCCCCCGCGCCAACGAACAAAAAAAATACCAACAGGCTGTCATCCACTTCACTGATACTCAGCCTGATGTGACGTTCCAACTCATCCCGCAAACCGACTTCAAACCCGCCGGCATCGACCGCGTCATGGTCGGCTTCCGTAGCGACGATACCTGGGCACGCCTGCAATTCGAAGTCATCCGCGACGGCCGGCGCTACGCTACCACCGAGGTGATCAACTTCCAGGACGCCCGCTGGCTCGAACTGCAATTCCGCTGGCCCGATCCCAACGAAGACACCATCCAGCGCCGTCCATACTTCACGCTCTACGACCAAGGCCCCGCGCCTGCGAACAGCGAACCGTTTGTCGTCAGCATGACCATCACACGCAACTCCGCAACCGGCGCATGGTACGACAAGATCCTGCATCAATACCGCACCGTCTTCCGCGAGATCCCTTTCAGCCGATACATCATGACCAGCCTGTCGCTGAGCATTCTCAGCATCGTGCTGATGATCTTCTCCTGCACGCTCTCCGCCTACGCCTTCGCCCGCCTGAACTGGCCCGGTAGAGACCTCTGCTTCGTCATCATGCTCGCGACGATGATGATCCCGCCGCAGGTCACGATGATCCCATCGTTCCTGATCATCAAAAACATCGGCTGGTACGACACGCTGCTGCCGCTGTGGGCACCCGCCGCGTTCGGCGCGCCGTTCTTCATCTTCCTGTTGCGCCAATTCCTCAAGACCATCCCGCGCGACCTCGAAGACGCCGCCCGCATCGACGGCTGCGGCTTCATTCGCGTCTACTGGCACGTCATGTTCCCGTTGGTCACCCCGACCGTCGCCATCATCGCCGTCTACACCTTCATCGCCGCATGGAACAACTTCATGGGCCCGCTCATCTACGTCAACGACGAACGCCTCTTCCCCCTCGCGCTGGGCCTGTTCAAATTCAACCTACGCGCCGGCCCCGAAATCGGCCTCGTCATGGCCGCATCTTTCGTGATGACACTCCCCGTAATCATCCTCTTCTTCTTCGTCCAACGCTACTTCATCCAAGGCGTCACGCTGACCGGGATGAAGGGGTAAGAAGTGGTTTTGCCTATTTAGGTCGAATGAATTCGAAGATCACAAAAGACGTTAGGTATAACATCCCGAACGAGAATGAGACCCAATTCTTCCATCTTCCGTCTGATGTCTTAACGTACATTAATCGGTAAGCTGCTAGTCCTGCGAAAATAACATTCAAACATGCAGCAAAGAGAACTGCCAGCAAATATACCGGTGAATCAATTGGTATTGCATCAGAAAAGAATACAACTACAAGAACAAAAGCGAGAACATTCAAAGCGATAGGAATATGGCGATACACTTATTCCTCTAAGCAGAACGACTCGGTTGAATGATTTAAAAGCGGTGGGGGTGGGATTCGAACCCACGGTACGGCGAACCGTACGCCGGTTTTCAAAACCGGTCCATTCGACCACTCTGGCACCCCACCGTGGGACGCATCTCGCGTGGCAGGGGGGTATTGTAGCGACTCATCTGCGATTGTTCTCGGCCGGCTGCGTCCGTCGGCCAAGGCTCGTCCAGGCTCCGATCAGCAGGAAGATAAACGAGCCGATCACCGCCAGCACGCCCCAGCCCAGCATCGTGTCCGGGATGAGGTCCGAACCCACGCCGCGCACACGCTGGCCCAGCGACCGGATCGACTTACCCATCGCCTGCACATCGCTTCCTAACCCCGCCAGCATCAGCAGCACCACCGCGCCCGGCACACACGACCACGCCGACTTCCGCCACCAGGCATAACCCAGCAGCGCGGCCGACATCACCAGCACCACACGCAACGGCGAGAGGACCAGCCCCTCCGGTGCGATCAAAGGCATAGTCATCTCACGTGGACTGGACAGCGACAGCCCGACCGCCAGCGCGGCCGCGCAATACCCCAGCGACACCACCCGTTGCAAGCTCCACGCCCCGGCACGTAGATAAAGCCACACCCCCGCAAGCCCCAGCACCACCGGCGCGAGGTTGTAGTAGTAGAACGGCCGATCGTCCACGTAATACGCCGTCCGCATGTGCAATAGCAGCGAAACATAAGGCAACACAAACAGCAAACCCACAACCCAGTGCCGCAGCCGATCCGGGCTGCACCTGCCCAACTTACGCCGGCCACGGAACCAGGGTTGTGTCCATACCATCCCCATCGGAAGCGCGCCAATCAACCACCAAACCAAGTAGTAATGCCATTCCTGTATCCACTCATGCCGGATCAGTTCGCGGAACATCGTGGGTAACAGAAACAGCAACACGATCAGTAACGTCAGCATCGCCGCCCCGGCCTTGGTCGTCCGCAACTGCAAACCGCGTTCGATCATCAATAGCTTCATCCCCGCCATCGCCACCGCCATCGAACAAACCACCAGCGCGATCGGCAGGTTCTTCAGGATCAGTTCGTTATATGCCAGCGACACATCGCACAGCAGCAATACCTCTAATAACAGCAGGAATCCCGCATCCCGGTAAAACCGCTTCTTGTTCGCCAGGTAGATCGCCAGCGCGATGATCAGAAACTCGTAGATATTGAATACACCTACCAATCCGACGACCGGCCAGACCACGTCCGGATCATCATGCGCCGAGCCGTTAATCATGAAACAGCCGGCCAGCATCAACACGCCGCTGACAAGAAAGAAAGGATTGTGGTCAGCGATACTCGACCACCAACCGCGAACTTCTACGACAGCCGGCTCCGACGATACTGATTCGGTCATCACGCACCTCCCATACAGACATGTCGGCGCACGGATCGCGCACCACATAGAGGTTTTCGCCGCTCGGTGATTGAACGGATACCCCAAACGTATTTCAGTACGTACCCGAAGCGGCTACCCGACGGAACATCCGTCGGCAGGGCCGTGGGTCCTAAGTCGCGTGATAAATAGATGAATCAAGAATGGCGAATCGTGTGCAGGCTCTAGTCCCAACGGCACATCAAGTTGTCTTGAGCATCCTCAATCCTTTTTCCCTGGCGCCGCGAGCGATCCGCTAGTCGTCTTTCGTATTGTAAATTGACCATTTTTACCGCGGATCCATGCGGCACCCACTGCAACATCACAGTGAGGTGAAAAATGCTCTACTTTATTATACGGTTTTAAAGCCGGATTTGTTTAATTATCTGCCGGGGAATAAATATTTTTATCGGTTAATAAATCCAAAGATTGTCCGCTCCGGTCTCCTTTTGAACTGACAAGTTCGTGCTTTTTTTGCAAATCTTGCGACCCAATCAAGATGAGCCACAGATGAACACAGATAAACACGGATATCAGACATAAGAAATCGATTTATCAGATAGAGGAAGGAGCCCGCAATAGCATCCTTATATGAAGCGTACGAGCCCGGTTTTTTTCTTATCTGTGTTCATCCGTGTTTATCTGTGGCTAATTTTCTTCTTCAAAATGTCGCAGAGCAGAGGTAATTAGAGAAAGCCTTTTATCCTGCTTAATCCCCGCCGGGCCAGCTTTCCGGTCGTGTCCAGAAGTCATCCGATCGTCCGCCGTAATAGCTGTCCAGCGCTTTATCCATCGCGTGCGATGTCCTTGCCGCTGTTTCGCCCGTGCTCGGGCATTCGCTGCCATCACGCAGGCTATCCACAATCGTCTGGATCAACGGCTGCTGGATCACGCGCGGATTCGGCAGGTCGAACATCTCACGCTTACCCGATGTTTCTAGCGCAACCGGCTCATTGCCGAACGTGCTTAGTTGCAGGCTGCCTTTGCTGCCCTTGATGCAGATCTCGTCGGTATGTTGATTGGCAAAGAAGTTCCACTTCGCCACGCCCGATGCGCCGTTTTCCAGACCGAAGCTCATCGAGATGCGGTCTTCGGCGCTGTACAGCCCGCCGTGGTTGCCCGCCTCGCCGCTGACGTTACGCAAAGGCCCGAGCAAAAAGTCCAGGATGTCCAGCGTGTGTGAGCCGAGGTCCAGAAACAACCCGCCGCCGGATTGCTCAACATCAACACGCCAGCCATGATCCTTACTCGGCTCAGCCATCGAGTCATACTGATAGATAATCGACTCAATATCGCCAAGCGCTCCGCTGTCGATAAGTTCCTTCGCTTTTAAAAACCGCGGCAATACCCGGCGGTAGTACGCGACAAACAACGGCACGCCGGCCTCGGCAAACGCCTTGACCATCCTGTCACATTCCGCGCCGTTGCGCGCCATTGGCTTCTCGACATAGCAAGGCTTACCCGCCTTACAAACCCGAAGCGCATATTCGCAATGCGTGCCCGGCGGCGTCGCGATGTACACCGCGTCCACATCCTCATCTTCGATCAACGTATCCACATCCCCAGTCCAGCTCGGCACACCGTGACGCGTCGCAAAATCCTCCGCCATCAAAGGCGTGCGACGCATCACCATCGTCAGCGCGCTGCCGTCCGCCTCCTGAAAGCCCGGCCCGGACTTCGCCTCGCAGACATTACCACAACCAATTATGCCCCAGCGGATGGTCGGTGCATCTGACATAACCAAATACCTTAATTGATAAATGTGTCGTTGTACTCACTCCCTCTCCCCCCGGGAGAGGGCCGGGGTGAGGGCCGGTTTTACCTTCATTCGCCGGGTTTAGCCTTCAATCTTCAACATCGAAGTAAACTCAGCAAACCGCTTATCAATCTCATCGCGCGTCAGCTTCTGCAATCGTTCAACGCTGAATGCTTCGATGGTGAAGCTGGCGACCGTCGTGCCGTAGGCCATCGCGGTTTTGAGTGTATCAAACGATGTGTCGTCTTTCGCTGCAAGGTAAGCCATGAACGCCCCGGCAAAGCTGTCACCGGCGCCGGTCGGATCGATCACCACCTTCGCGGGATACGCCGGCAACACGCACACGCCGTCAGGGTGCTTCAGGATCGCGCCGTGCTGGCCCTTCTTCACCACCACGAACTTCGGCCCCATCTCAAGCAGCTTGTCCGCCGCGACGATCGCGTTCGGCTCGCCCGTCAGCATCTGCGCTTCCGAGTCATTGATAATCAACCCATCGATCTGCTTGAATACCTCCATCAACTGATCACGCGTCGTGTTGATATACAGATCGATCGTGTCCGCGACGACAAGCTTACGTTGCGGGAACGCATCGATCAGCTTCAGCTGATTGTCCGGGTGTGTCACCGCCAGGAATACATACCCACTATCTTTGAACGACTCGGGGATCGGCGGCAGCGCTTCGGTCAATACGTTCAGCTCGACACTGACCGTGTCGCGCATGTTCACATCCTCGTGATAACGCCCATGCCAACGGAAGCTCTTGCTGCCTTTGCGACGTTCCAGGCCGGTCACATCGACCTTGAATTCGGTGAACACATCCACAAACGCATCGGGAAAGTCCTCGCCCACCGCGCCGACCAGGCGTACGGGCCCGAAGAAACTCGCCGCCGCGGTAAAGTAGATGCTCGAGCCGCCCACGACTTCAACGGCGCTGCCGGTGGGGGTGTCGATGGTGTCGATGCTGATGCTGCCGGTTACGATCAATGACATATTTCGGGTCTCGGTATTCGGGGTTCGGGTGTTGTTGAATACATTTATTTCACCGCAGAGGACGCGGAGATCGCAGAGGTTTTTCAAACAAATATCTTCTTCTCCGCGTCCTCTGCGTACTCTGCGGTGAATTATTACGGCTTAATCCCAGCCATCTTACAGATTATCTTCCACTCCGCAGCCGTCACCGGTTGCACGCTCAGTCGTGAGTTTTTCACCAGCACCATCTCGCCAAGCTTCGGCTCCGCCTTGATATCCGCCAGCGTCACCGGCGTTTTACACTCTTCGATCGCCTGCACACTCACCATGCCAAAACCCTTTCCGGTCTTATCCGTCGGGTCGGGCTCGTGTTCCTTGACGATCTTCACAACGCCGACGATCTGCTTTTCATTGACCGAGTGATAAAAGAAAGCCTTATCACCCTTGGCCATCGCTTTCATATTGTTGTTCGCCTGGTAATTGCGAACGCCGTCCCACGTCGTGGTCTTCTTCGGCGCCTTAACCTGATCGTCCCACGACCAGGCCCCGGGTTCGGTTTTGATTAACCAGTATTTCATAGGGTGTAGGATTTTGGGTTTAGGGTGTAGGGGTTTTAATCGCTAATCTCTAATCGTTAATCGCAAATCTCCAACCAACGCCGGTCCTGAGCGCAGCGAAGGTCCGGGTATCTGTTAATAGCCTTCAACTCAACCAACTTCTCTAATACACCGATCAATCCGATTAAGCACCGTCTGCTTACCCAGCAGCTCCAGCGTCGGCCCGATCTCCGGACTCACCGCATTTCCCGTCATCGCCACACGTAGCGGCTGCGCGACACTGCCCATATTCTTAAGCTCTTTTTCAGCCGTGAATGACTCGATCAAGTCATGCAGCGAATCCGCCGTCCAGTCATCGCATTTTGCGAGCACTTCGCGGAACTGCTTGAGCACGTTCAAACCTTCGCCATCGTTTTTCGTCAGGTTCTTCTTGACCGCCTTGTCGTTGTATTCGATCTCGTCATCACTGCAGACAAAAAACCGTCCGAGTTCCGCCGGCGTGTCCAGTGTCTGGCTGCGCGCCTGATAGGCGGTAGCAAACAGCTCAAATCCACTATCACCTAGTTTCTCAAGATAGTCCGGACGATAGGTCGTAAAGTGTTCTTTGAGTAGCGACTTGAACTTCGCCGGCTCCATTTCAGCCAACACTTCCGCGTTGAACTTCGCAAGTTTCACACGGTCGAACTGTGAATTCTTCTTGCCTATGCGTTTCAGGTCGAAGTGCTCAACAAGGAAGTCCAGACCAAAACGCTCTGTCCCGTCGCCGGGATTCCAGCCAAGTAGCGCGATGTAATTCAGCACCACGCCTTGCAGATAGCCGCTGCGTTTAAAGTCTGCGACTTCGATTTCAGGCAGTGTCAGATGTAATTGTTGCGCGATTGCTTCGGCAACCTTCGTGTCATCACTTTCTTTATTAAGAAAAGCCTTCATCGCAGCATCAGCAGGTTCAAGCCCTGCATCAATCGCCGCCTTCCGCGCCGCTTTCGCCTTATCCCGCTTACTCATCTTCGATCCATCCGCGTTCATGATCGAAGGCAGATGCACCCATTGCGGCCGATCGAAACCGAGTGCGTCGCAGAGCGCCGCGTGCTTGCTCGTGTTGGTCAGGTGTTCCTGCCCACGGATCACATGTGTTACGCCCATCAGCGCATCATCGACCGTCACCGCGAAGTGGAACGTCGGCAGCTTTCCGCCTTTTTCGCCTTTGCGGATGATGAAGTCTTCGAGGTCGGCGGCTTTGACTTCGATGTGGCCGTAGACGACATCGTCGAACGCGATGTCGCGATCCATGCGGAACCGCACCGCGTCGTCTTCCTCGTAGGCCTTGCCTTCATCCAGCAGTTTCTGGACGAGTTTGTCGTATATGCCATCGGCGTGGCGTTGCGATTGGAAGTAGGGGCCATGCTCGCCGAGCTGGCTGCTGCGATCGTACGGATCGCCGCCATCGAGCGACTTTGGATTAGGCCCCTGGTCCCAGTCCAGTCCTAACCATGTCAGGTCGCGGATGATGCCGCGGGTGGACTGCGGGGTGGACCTTGCCAGGTCGGTATCTTCGAGGCGCAGGATCAGTTGGCCGCTGTGTTTACGGGCAAATGCCCAGGCGAAGAGGGCGGTGCGGGCCCCGCCGATGTGCAGGTTCCCGGTCGGGCTGGGTGCGAAGCGTGTGACGACGGTCATGGGTAGGTTATCGGGTGTGGGGTGTCGGGTGTGGGGTCAGAAAAAACGAGATGTGATTGTAGCGGAATAGGGCGGCCGGGTTATAGTAATGCCATGTACGGATGGCTCATCTCACTTCTTTTGTTACTCACAGCCTCGGTCGCCTTTTCTAAACCGAGTGATTACTTCGCGATCCAAGTCGTCGATACCGAGACCGGCCGGGGCGTGCCTTTGGTCGAACTCCGCTCTACGAACCAGGTGCGTTACTACACCGACAGCGCCGGCTACGTCGCGTTTGATGAGCCCGGGCTGATGGACCGCGAGGTCTACTTCTACATCTCAAGCCACGGCTACGAATACCCCGCCGACGGCTTCAACAATCGCGGCAAAGCGCTACGCACCACGCCCGGCGCCACCGCCACCATTGAGATCAAACGCATCAACATCGCTCAGCGGCTGTACCGCGTGACCGGCCAGGGCATCTATCGCGATTCCGTCCTGCTCGGGCACGACACGCCCATCATTCATCCCGTATTCAACGGCCGGGTCGTCGGGCAGGATTCCGTCCTCAACGCGATCTACAACGGCAAGCTCTACTGGTTCTGGGGCGACACCTCGCGCGAAGCCTACCCGCTCGGTCACTTCCGCACAGCCGGCGCTATCTCAACGTTGCCGAAAGACGGCGGGCTCGATCCGTCCGTCGGCGTCAACCTGACTTACTTCGTGGACGACAAGGGTTTCAGCAGGCCCATGGCCCCGTTCCCCGACGTCAAGAACGGGCTCTACTGGCTCGACGGCCTGATGGTCATCACTGATGACACCGGCGCCAAGCGCATGATCGCACACGCCAGCCACATGCATTCGCTCGCCGAACGCCTCGATCACAGCATCGTGGTTTACAACGACGACACTGAAACCTTCGTCAAGCTCAAACCTTTGGATGATGAGCAAGAGCTGCACCCGGTCGGTCATCCGTTCGAGGCAACGGCGCATGGGCAGCGGTATTACTACTTCGCCTCGCCTTATCCGCTTCGGCGCGTCCGGGCGGAATGGTCGGCGGTGTTGGACCCGACAGCGTATGAGTCGTTCACTTGCCTCAAGCCCGGCACACGCTTCGGCCCGCACATCCAGATCGAACGCGATGACTTCGGCCACGCCGTCTGGGCCTGGAAACAGAATACCTCGTGGATCGATTACGAAAGACAAAAAGCACTCATCGAAGCCGGCCAACTCAAGAAAAGCGAAGCCTGGATCGACACACGCGCCGCCCTGACTGAAACGCCTATCACGCTGCACGGCGGGTCTGTGGCATGGAATGAGTACCGCCAGAAGTGGGTCATGATCGCGGTTCAACTCATGGGTAACTCAATGCTAGGCGAGGTCTGGTACTGCGAAGCAGACCAGCCGCACGGCCCCTGGTCCCGGGCGATCAAGATCGTGACCCACAACGACTACACTTTTTACAATCCCAAGCAGCACCCATACTTTGCCGAGGATGGTGGTCGGATCATCTACTTCGAAGGTACCTATGCCGACACCTTCTCCGGGGCGAAGTTCCCCACCCCGCGTTACAACTACAACCAGATCATGTACCGGCTCGATCTTGCTGACCCAAGGCTGAAGATGCCGAAAGAAGGGCAGTAGTGGGGAGGGCGAGCCATCAGCCATTAGTTGTTAACCATTAGCACTGGCAGAGATCTCATATTCTCCGACAGCCTTTTGAACGTGCTATTGGCCAAAACACATCATCAAACCTAAATTATCTACATATTAATAGCTGTAACCTACACCCCAAACCCCACACCGTATATCCTCCTCATATGGCCGAACCTACCACAGCACGCGACTTTATCCGCCAGGCGATCGACGAAGACTTAGCCTCCGGCCGGTTCCAGAAACCGATCGTGACGCGCTTCCCGCCCGAGCCCAACGCCTACCTGCACATCGGCCACGCCAAGGCCGTCGGCGTCAGCTACGGCATCTGCCAGGAATACGGCGGCCGGTTCCACCTGCGCTTCGATGACACCAATCCCACCAAGGAGGAGCAGGAGTTCATCGACGCCATCAAGGAAGACCTGATCTGGCTCGGTGTCGATTGGGGCGAACACGAATACTACGCCTCGGACTACTTCGATCAGCTCTACGAATGGGCCATCAAGCTCATCAAGGCCGGCAAAGCCTACGTCGACGACCAGAGCGGCGACGAAATCCGCGCAGGCCGTGGCACACTCACCAGCCCCGGCACGAACAGCCCGTACCGCGATCGCCCGATCGAGGAAAACCTCGATCTGTTCGAGCGCATGCGCAAGGGCGAATTCCCCAACGGCTCATGTGTCCTGCGCGCCAAGGTCGATATGGCCTCGCCCAACCTCAACATGCGCGACCCCGTCATGTACCGCATCCTCCACGCCCCGCACCCACGCACGGGCGACAAGTGGTGCATCTACCCCATGTACGACTACGCGCACGGCCAGAGCGATTCCATCGAAAACATCACGCACTCCCTCTGTTCCATGGAATTTGAAGATCACCGCCCGCTCTATGAATGGTTCATCAAGGAGCTGGGTATCTTCCCTTCCAGGCAGATCGAGTTCGCACGTGGCAACATCACGTATACCTTCACCAGCAAGCGCCGCATGGCGGAGTTGATCGAAAAGGGCCACGTCACCGGCTTCGACGATCCCCGCATGCCCACGCTCTGCGGGATGCGCCGCCGGGGCTATCCGCCGCAAGGCCTGCGTCAGTTCTGGCTCGAAGCCGGCATCGCCAAGCGCGCAAACAACATCGAGTTCGCCAAGTTTGAATCCGTCCTGCGCGACCACCTGAACAAGGTCGCACCCAGGCGTATGGCCGTGCTCGACCCGCTCAAGGTCGTCATCACCAATTACCCGCAGGGCCAGGTCGAGCAGATGGATTGCATCAATAATCCCGAAGACCCCGAAGCAGGCACACGCAAGGTCCCGTTCTCGGGTGAACTCTATATCGAACGTGAAGACTTCATGGAAGATGCGCCCAAGAAGTTCTTCCGTCTGACAACCGGTGGTGAAGTACGCCTTCGATCGGCTTACTGGATCAAGTGCGAGCAAGTCATCAAAGACGATTCCGGCAACATCACTGAGTTACGATGCACGTATGACCCGCAGACCCGAGGCGGCAACAATCCGCCGGATGGCCGAAAGGTCAAAGGCACCCTGCACTGGGTCAGCGCCAAACACGCGCTCAGCGCGGAAGTCCGCCTGTACGACCACCTGTTCACCGCCGAGGACCCGACCACCCCGCCCGAGGGCAGCGACGACTGGCTGGACAACCTCAATCCCGATTCGCTCAACGTCCTGACCGACGCGAAGCTCGAGCCGGCCCTTGCCGACGCAGAACCGGGTGTGAGTATCCAGTTCGAGCGTATGGGTTACTTCTGCCTGGACAGTAAGGACTCCAAGCCCGACGCGCTTGTGTTCAACCGGTCGATCACCCTCAAGGACAGCTGGGCGAAGATCGCCGGGACTAAAAAGTAAACTTTCTGTTCACGATTTGCGGCCTGTATTGAGCCTGACGCCGACCTCCAAGCGATTTGCTCATCTAGGGAATTCCCCGGATGGAATAAGCGTGGGAGATATCGTATAATCACGTGAAGTCACTAGTGTTAAGCTGGTGAAACCCCACTTGGCTAACCCAAGCTAGTAGTACAAACCGGAAGGGAGAAAATCCAGATGCTGTCTGTTCGAGGTACATTCGCCGCGATTGCGGCTGCTGTCTTATCTATTGCCACGGCCGCCCAGGCAAGCCCGCTGCAGGACTACAACCTCATCGTCTTCGGTGACCTGACCTCCAGCACCAACGTGCAGGGCAACACCCTCGTGGGCGGCGATATCTACGGCCCAGCGGCCGACTTCGCGGTGGGCCTGGCCGGTATCGACCCCAGCACCGTTACGCTGCAGGTCGGTGGCAGCATCCACGCCACCAACCTCAACATCAACAATGGTAGCGCTGAGGTCGGCGGCTCGATCTCCGGCAACCTCAACAACAACGGCGGCGGCAACATCAGCACCGGCGTCGCGCTGGATATCTCGTCCATCCAATCCCAACTGCAAAACGACTCGATCTATCTCGCGAGCCTCACGCCTAACTCCAGCGTCTCGCTGCCCGGCAGCCAGCCGTCGAACATCACGTTCAACGCGGTGGCCGGCGTGGATGATTACGCCGTGTTCAGCGTGGTCGGCGACGATGTGCTTTCCAACAACCTCGCTCAGAGCATCCTGTTGATCGACGATAACACCGAAGCCATCATCATCAATGTGTCAGGCACGAACGTGACCTTCGATCAAGGCAACATGGGCAGTGTGTTCAACAACCTGTCTATCGCTGAGAAGATCGTCTGGAACTTCTACGAAGCCCAGACCGTGACGATCAACCGTGAGTTGTTCGGCTCCGTGCTCGCACCGTTTGCCGATGTGGACGTGGTAGGTGCAGGCAACGGCATCAGCGGTTCCGTAGCGGTAAACAGCCTGAACCTGCAGAGCCAGGTTCACCTACCGACCTTCACCCCCGACGTGCCCGAGCCGACATCACTGATGCTGCTAAGCGCCGGTTCGCTGCTGCTCGCACGCCGCGTACGTCAAAGCTGATAAACAAAAACACAAAATCCGCACCGCCCGCTGAAGCGGGCTCGCCATGAGGTCGTTTTGTAATCTGGCGAGCCCACTTTAGTGGGCGGTGCTTTTCCCTTTCTGATCCAAATACCGTTTATAAGGCTTAAACTCCATAAACGCCCCCAACTCATGCGCCCGCTTAACCGCGCGATCCACCTCCACCCCAATCCGCGTATGTGCATACCCGCGCCAGTCACTTACCAGCCCGTGCCGCTGTGACTGAATGCACGTATACCGATAGGCCTTGCGTGCCTGATCCTCATCGCGGATGCACCCATCAAAATACTCCTTGCCCTTCGCATCGCGCCAGAACTTCCTGCGCCTCACATCGAGCGTATCGTTTACCAGTTTCGCAACCGACCCGTGCAGCCGCTGCATCATTGATGACAGGTTTCGGCCCTCGCGCAGATACCCGATCGTGTGGTAGTGGTTATCGATCAGCGAGGTAACCCAAGGCCTGAAACCAAACACTTCGCTGTAGTGCTCAAACCGCTCCCAGAATACCGCCTTAGCGTCTTCTTCTTTGAAAGCCGGATACCCATCCCGACAGCGCGCGGTAATGAAGTACACCTGATTATCCACATGCCAATGCTCAAACCGCAGCCGTCCCTCACGCACCGGCTGACTGCTACGACTGACCCGCACAATCTGCTTGTATCCCGCGTCATCTGTACATGCCCCCATATATCCATCGGCGAGCCCGCTTCAGCGGGCGGCACATACCTTCTTGATTTATATCCATATGTTAGTAAAATGTTAGGCATGCGTCAACCCCCATCCAATCCCCCTCACACTCCCCAAGAACTTTCCCACGAACACCCCGACGCCCTCATCCGAGGCCCACAGCGAGGCCGCGGCGCAGCACTCAATCCCGCCAACCGTTTCGAGTCTCTGCGCCTCTACGTCCTTGGCGAACACCTCGACGAACAACAACACAAACCTGCTCAACAAACTAACACACAAATCCTCACCGACACCAGCCGAACCATCCTCAACTACGTCGACCCGAAGACCAGCCCCGACATCGGCTTTGAGTGGACGCTCAATCCCTACCGCGGCTGCGAGCACGGCTGCGTTTACTGCTACGCCCGGCCCGGCCACGAATTCCTCGGCATGTCCTGCGGGCTCGACTTTGAGACAAAGATCGTCGCCAAGCATGACGCGCCTGCGATGCTCCGCCGTGAACTGACTTCACCCAAGTGGCGGCCTCAGACGGTCGTCATGTCGGGCGTCACCGATCCCTATCAGCCCATCGAAGAAGAACTGCGCATCACACGAGGCTGCCTGGAAGTGTTTGCGGAGATGCTTCATCCGGTGAGCCTGATAACCAAGAACAAGCTGATCCTGCGCGATCTTGACCTGCTGCAAACCCTGGCAAAGCATCACGCCTCACGCGCGGCAATCAGTATCACGACACTGCGCAACGACCTGGCTTCAAAGATGGAACCGCGCGCCAGCAGTCCGCGCGACCGTATCGACACGATTCGTAAACTCGCATCGGCGGGCATCCCCGTATCGGTGATGGTCGCGCCGGTGATTCCCGGATTAAACGATTCTGAACTGCCCGCCATCCTGCGCGCTGCAAGCGATGCCGGCGCACAATCCACGGGCTACATCCTCTTGCGTCTGCCGCATCAACTCAAAGCGATTGTTATAGAATGGCTTGCCAGGCACTTCCCGGACCGTGCCGCACGTGTTGTGTCACTTCTGCGACAATCGCGCGACGGGCAGTTGTACGATGCACGTCCCCACATCCGTCAAAGCGGTGTCGGACCGATCGCAAATCAGATCGGTGAGGTTTTTCATCTCTTTGCCCGGCGCTACAATCTGGACCGCGATTTGCCGGACTTGAACACAAACGCGTTTTGCCCGCCTATGATAGGACATCAACCGGCGTTGTTTGAGTGAACCTCGCTTGGAAAACCGGCGTAATATTCGCTCAGGCAGGGCGGGTGCTGAATGAACACGGATCTTAAGCAAACTGTAATAACCATAGTCGGTTAAGTGGCCTAATCTACCCCTTTCTAGCCGATAAACTTAGAGGCGTAGATGACCCGGGGCCCGATGACCGAAGTATTAGTGTTAAGGGATTGAGAGGTGAGCGGTATGTGTTTTACGGATGGGGTAGCGTCCTATAAAATCATTGATACGGACGTTTAAGTAATGCCCACCGCAGACGCCGGTCCCACCACCCGATAGCTGAAAATTAGAGAGTACACACGCACCTTCAACCAGTGAGACGTTATGTTTGAAAGATTCACCGATCGCGCACGCAAGGTCATGGCTCTGGCGAACCAGGAGGCCCAGCGCTTTAATCACGAGTACATCGGGACCGAACACATCCTGCTCGGCCTGGTCAAAGAAGGCTCGGGCGTCGGTGCCAACGTCCTGAAGAATCTCGACGTCGATCTGCGCAAGGTCCGCCTCGAGGTCGAGAAGCTCGTGAAGTCAGGCCCGGATATGGTCACCATGGGCAAGCTTCCGCAGACGCCGCGCGCCAAGAAAGTGATCGAGTACGCCATCGAAGAAGCGCGTAACCTCAACCACAACTATGTGGGCACGGAGCACCTGCTGTTAGGTCTGCTGCGCGAACACGAAGGTGTGGCGGCGCAGGTGTTGATGAACCTCGGCCTGAAACTCGAAGAAGTCCGCGAGGAAGTGTTGAACCTGCTCGGCGCCGGTGTCGACCCGGAAGAAACCACCACGGGCGGCGGCGCTAAGGGCGGCGACCCTGCTGCCGGCGGTAAGCAAGGCAAGAGCAAGACCCCCGCGCTGGACAGTTTCGGCCGCGACCTCACCGAACTGGCGCGCGAAGGCCAACTCGATCCGGTGATCGGCCGCACCAACGAAATCGAACGGCTCGTGCAGATCCTCTGCCGCCGAACCAAGAACAACCCCGTGCTGCTCGGTGAAGCAGGCGTCGGCAAGACCGCCATCGTCGAAGGGCTCGCCCAGCAGATCATCACCAACGACGTACCCGAGATCCTTCTGGACCGTCGCATCGTCGTGCTGGACCTGGCCATGATGGTGGCCGGCACGAAGTACCGCGGCCAGTTCGAGGAACGCATCAAGGCGGTGATGAACGAAGTGCGCCGGGCCAAGAACGTGCTGCTGTTCATCGACGAACTGCATACCCTCGTCGGCGCAGGCGGCGCGGAAGGCGCGATCGACGCGTCCAACGTGCTCAAGCCCGCGCTTAGCCGAGGTGAAATCCAGTGCATCGGTGCGACCACGCTCGATGAATACCGCAAGTACATCGAGAAGGACGGCGCGCTTGAGCGCCGGTTCCAGACGATCCTCGTCGAGCCGCCGAACACACAAGACACGATCAAGATCCTGATCGGTCTGCGCGATCGCTACGAAGCGCACCACCGCGTGCAGATCACCGACGCCGCCGTCGAGGCAGCCGTCGAGTTGAGCAACCGCTACATCACGGCCCGCGTGCAACCCGACAAGTCGATCGACGTGATCGACGAAGCAGGCGCACGTATCCGGCTCAAGAGCATGAGTAAGCCGCCGGACCTCGCGGACATCGAAGAGCAGATCGAACGGCTGAGCATCGAAAAGGATGAAGCCGTCAAAGCCGCCGACTACGAACGCGCCGCCGAGCTGCGCGATCAGGCCGAGGGTCTGCGTCGCAAGAAGGAGCAGATCCAGAAGGACTGGCGCGAAAAGGCCAAGGAAGTCGACGGCACGGTGGACGAGGAAGTCGTCGCCGAGGTCGTGTCGAAGATGACCGGCATCCCGCTGACGCGCCTCGAAAAAGCCGAGACCGAACGCCTGCTTAAGCTCGAAGAAGAGCTGCATAAGACCGTCGTCAGCCAGGCCGAAGCGATCACCACGATCAGCAAGGCGATCCGCCGCGCACGCTCGGGCCTGAAAGACCCGCGCCGCCCGATGGGTTCGTTCATCTTCGTCGGTCCGTCCGGCGTGGGTAAGACGCTGCTCAGCAAGGCGCTGGCCGAGTTCATGTTCGGCGATGCAGACTCGCTGATCCGCATCGACATGTCCGAGTACATGGAGAAGCACAACGTCAGCCGGCTCATCGGCGCGCCTCCCGGATACGTCGGCTACGAAGAGGGCGGCCAGCTCACCGAGCAGATCCGCCGTCGTCCGTACGCCGTGGTCCTTCTCGACGAAATCGAAAAGGCGCACCCCGACGTCTTTAACATGCTGCTTCAGATCATGGAAGAAGGTCAGCTTACCGACTCGTTCGGCAGGCACATCAGCTTCCGCAACGTGATCCTGATCCTCACGTCGAACATCGGCGCGGACCTGATCAAGAACAAGGCCGGCTTCGGCTTCGCTCAGAAGAAGGACGAAGAGGCCGACTACAAGAAGATGAAGCAGACGCTGCAGACCGAGATCGAGCGCTACTTCCGTCCCGAGTTCATCAACCGCCTGGACGACATCATCGTCTTCCGTGCACTGAACCGCGACGACCTGATCGGTATTGTTGAGTACGAGTTGCGCAAGGTCTTCAAACGTTTGGAAGATCGCGATATGGCCCTCGCCCTCGAACAGTCCGCCAAGGACTTCCTCATCGAGAAGGGCTACAACCCCGACTTCGGCGCCCGACCGCTACGTCGTGCGATCGAGCAGTTCGTCGAGGACCCGCTCAGTGAAGCCATCCTCCGCGATGAATTCAAGAGCGGCCAGATCGTCTATATCTCCCACAAACCGGGCGACGATCACCTCTGCTTCGATGCAAAGGACAAGCCCGCCGAGGAGAATAAAGATGAACCCGTCGCCCAGGCCGGCGCCGAAAGCACGTGATTCAATAAAGAATCACACGATTAACTTAACCATCCCCCGAAGCCCACGTTCTCCGAACGTGGGCTTTTTCTTCCACCACACTTAACCCTCACATCACGCCATCACACCGCGTCGCACCCGTCAGTTCAAACAAAAACCCGAACGCCGCTTCGATCTGCGGTTGGATCTGCTCGGGTTTCAAACGCCTGCCCGCCTTGAATACGAATAGCCACCCGTCACGCACCTCGACGTTCTGTCCTAATCCGTTCATGTACGCATCGATCACCCGCCCATCAAACAGCGACCGGATCGCCGCCTCATCTGCACTGCGCAGCAGGTACCGATTCGAGAACTCCGGGAACATCTCGAAGTCAATATCCTGATACCCGAACGCCTGGCCGATCTTGTGGAAGAAGTTTTCCGGCGCGAGCGTGAAACTCGGCAGCGGCACGCCGCCGGTCGATACCGCCACGACCGTCTGCATGTGCGTCGATGAGTTCTTGCCCGACCCGATCGTGTATCTGTAATCCAGCACGCGCACCGCCGAGCCCTCGATCTCCCCGCTCAGCGCGTTGCTCGTCTGCCGGCTGTGTCCGCGCGTAAACAGCTCGATCGCCGGCAAATCCAGCGCCCCCGGGGCGCGCACCTTCTGATGGAATTCAAGCCCGTTCGCCGCCGCAAACGCCTGCATCGCCTCGCGCCGCTTCTTCTCGTTAATGATCGACAGCACGATGATCAATACGATCAGGACAATTACACCTGAAATAGCAATGAACACAATAAACGGCTCCATGGCAACCCCCTCAACCATTCAATCAACGTGTATAGAAACTGTACTGATACTTGATCGTCACCATGTTATCCTTGCCCGGCTCGATCTCGGTCTCCCACGTCAGCTTGCTCCGAGGATTCACACGGTTCATGCCACTGGCGATCTTCACCACTTCCGGGTTCGCATCAGCACTTACCACCTCGCCGCTGACAAGCTTGTTGATCTTTACCGTGACGGTTTTGTCCTTGTAGTTCGTCACTGTCAGTGTCCCTGTTACGGTCACCTTGTCGTACGTGTTGCCATGGAAGTTCACCGCGTTCCGCTCGCGTTCGACTTCCACCTCGTTCTGCTCAGCATCGATCGACAAAGCCTGTGTGATCTTCAGCAGACTCGTCCCGCCGGGCGGCGTGAAGTGCAGCGTGTCCTGCCCGAGCACACGACCATCCTTGACCGTCATCCCCGGCGCCGTCGTCCAAGGCTTATCCGTCGTATTCGTCAGCTCCAGCGAATGCCAGACCACCTGCTCCTGCTCTTGATTCTGATTCCGATTGCCATACCCATACCGATCGTTGTCATCCACGAAGTCCGCGATATCCCACGTATACACATGCCCGCCCGGCACCTCCGCCGAGATCAACGGATAATACCCGCGCTCACCCTTGGCCAGCGTCACGTTCGGCAACTGATAAAAGTACAAATCTTCAGCGCCTTCACCCGCCGGCAGGTCCGGGATGTTGGCGGTGTAGTTGACCATACCCCCGTATCCTCCCGCGTCATACCTCGCGCTTTGGGCCATGACCATCGCATTCGTCGCGACTGCCGCAAATTGTCGTTGATTCGGATTCTGCAGCGAATTCAACAGCGCATCCAAAGGCGTCGCACTCATCGCCGACGGGCTCTGCGCAAACGCGAGATTCGGATACCCCGCGATCAGCTCTACATCCACACCATCCAGATCCATCAGGTCGTTGACGATCACCGCCTTGCACGCAAGCTTCGCCGTCTCATCATCAATCATCTCCACCACATAGCTCGGCGACCACGCGATCCCCTGCGCCAGATACCGCAGCACCACATCGCGCCCCTTGCCGTCCGCCTGCTTTGCGCTGAAGCTAAGCGCCGTTTCCTTTTTCGGGTTCTGCACCTTCGTGCTGATCTGCTCTTCAGCAAAACGCACCTGCGCCACCCGGCTGGGCATCATCGCCAGCGTGCCTTCTTCTGTCTCGAACAGCATCAGGTCCGATGTGGCCGGCATAACCGGATACCCGCCATGCGTATAAGGCTGCGGCATCGGCTGTGGCCTGACCGGCATCGAAAGCAATGTCCCGCTCGCCCACGCCTCTTCATCATGCAGCCGGATCGACATCTGCTTGCCCACGTTCGCCCGAAGCAGGTCGACCAGATTCGTCACCTCCGCCTCTTCTGCGCCGTCGACTTCATTCACCTTGATCGTCTCAAGCGAAAGCCCGTCTCCCCAGCCGATCCAGAAGCTGCCGTACCGAGCCTCGGGCGCAGTCAGGCTGTAATCCCCATCGCGCTTAAGCTCTGCGGCGCTCGTCACCATCGCCAGACCATTTTTAAACATCGAAATCCGCTGCGGCGGCGCATCAAGCGCCATCGTCTCCGCGCTTACCGTATTCAAAGTCATCAAAAGAGACAGCGTCGATAGCGATAGGGCGGTCTTCATGAGTAAGCTCCCGATTGAAAAAGGATGATTCAAACAACACGCTCAGCCTTACTACGGCTCAATCCCCGCCGAGTTCGGCCCGCTGCTCCGCGATACTCGCATAAAGCTGATCCAACGTATACACCGCACCGCACTCCGGGCACTTCGCCTCTTTCAATCCCGTCAGGTTGTACCCGCAGTCCGGACATGCCACAGCGTGAATACCTAGACGCCTAAGCCGCTCCCCGCGTTCCCTCGCATTTTCACGCCAGACGATCGATGTCCCGATCAGCCACGTCATCGCCCAGCCAAGTGATCCCAGGAAGATCCCCAACTCTTCAGCCCAATGACGCGTGATCAGCTCAAAGAATACACATAGCAGTCCCGCCGTAACGAAACTGAACATCACCACCCCGAACGTCCAGCCGATGCGTTTAGCGGTCCATTGCACCATCTTCCGCCAGACCAGAAACCATGCCAACGCGAATAAGACACACGATACCGCTCCGGCATACATCAACGCCACTTCATCACCGAGAGACCGCTCCAGCGAAATGAATACCACCAAATAGATAATCACCGCCCCCGTGAATACCCCAAAGCACATCAGCATTCGTGCAATCGTCGCCGGCATGCCCCCCATCATACCCACAAAAAGAAGCCCACGTTCGCTGAACGTGGGCCTCGGTATTGCATACATGCGAATTAATCAACCGGATGGGTGCCGCACTTTGATCGCGAAGCGACAAAGTGTGCCGGTTCCAATAATGACACCTTACAGCAACAACTCCGCGATCTGGATCGCGTTCAGCGCCGCGCCCTTGCGGATCTGATCGCCGCAGCAGAACAGGTCCAACCCCACGCCCTTCGGCTGGCTGATGTCGCTACGGATTCGACCCACAAACACATCATCCTTACCTGAGGCATCCAAAGGCGTCGGGAACCGGTTGTTCGTCCGGTCGTTGATCATCGACACGCCCGGCGCCGCTTCGATCAGCGCGATCGCTTCGTCTTCCGTGATCGGCTTCTCAAACGTCAGGTTGATGCTCTCAGCATGAGCACGCATCACCGGCACACGCACGCACGTCGCAGTGATCGCACTCCGCTTGCCCTCGGGTTGCTCCCAGATCTTGTGCGTCTCGTGCACCATCTTCATCTCTTCCTGGTTGTACCCGTTGCTCTGCATCGCCGAGTTATGGCTGAACAGGTTGAACGCGTACTGGAAGCTGAAGACGTTCATCGTCACCGGATCACCTGCCAGAACGTCGCGCGTCTGCTGCTCGAGTTCCGCCATCGCCGCCGCGCCCGCGCCGCTCGCAGCCTGGTACGTACTGACGACCATGCGCTTTACAGTCTTCGCTCGATGCAAAGGCGTCACCGCCATCAGCATGATGATCGTCGAGCAGTTCGGGTTCGCGATGATCCCGCCCTTACCCAGTTCGATACCCTTGATCGCCTCGGGATTAACCTCCGGCACAACCAGCGGGATACCGTCCGTCATACGGAACGCCGACGAGTTATCCACGACCGTCGCGCCCGCCGCACTCGCCGCCGGGGCGTACTTCTTACTCTGCGAACCGCCCGCGCTGAATAGCGCCAGGTCCACGCCCGCAAAGCTCTCTTCGGTCAGTTCCTCGACGGTGTAAGTCTTGCCCTGAAACTCGATCTTCTTGCCGGCGCTGCGCGACGAGGCGAGCATCCGCATATCCGCGATCGGGAAGTTCCGCTCAGCCAGGAGAGTGAGGAATTCCTGCCCCACAGCACCGGTGACGCCGGCGATCGCGACGACAGGGGCGCTCTGGCGAGCGGAACTTCCTCGGCCACTCTGGCCGGACGACTGGGCAATGGACGACATGATCTGATTCTCCAATTTAACAGTGATTGACGGCCACACACCGTCGAACCACGCATTATAGCATCCGCCCGATCAATTTACAGATCTAATTAAGATGCCACACTTCCCGGCAGTGGTTCTGTTTGAATACTCTCAGCGCACCGAAGCCCACAGATTGCATCTGTAGGTCTCCAGCCACGCAATGGCCGGGCTTCAATGCAACCTATATTCATATAACGATCCACTACCCACTACTCACTACCCACTACCCCCGTTTAGCCCGGCAGCTTGCTGCCGAATATTGATGCGTGCAATTCGAGTCCCGCCCCGAAGGGGCGTCGGGTTGTAGCCACGGGTGCAGCGCAGCGCAACCCGTGGAAGAAGTGTCGAATACTATTAATCACCCCGGAAGGGGTGAAGGCAGTAGCCGTTGCGCCGCCCCTCCGGGGCGGATTAAAACTAACGATACCACTCGATACCCACGGGTTGCGCTTCGCTCCACCCGTGGCTACACGCTGTTACCCCTTCGGGGTATATATTTTTTATGACAGACTTCACATCCGCGATTAACGATTACAGATCAGCAATTACAAATTAGCAATCACCTCTTCCCCCATCACCGGCGTTGCCCCCGCTTTACTCGCTACAAACGCCCCGGCGTGATTCGCAAACGTTGCAACCTTTTCATTCGACATGCGTAGCGCCTTACCCACCAGCACCGCCGCGGAACACGCATCGCCTGCGCCGACCGAGTCCGCGCCTTCTTCACGATCGTACGAAACAGGTTCGCCCTCGAATCGGCCGTCCGGCGTGTACAAGACCGTCCCTTGCTTGCCGCGCGTCAGCACCACCATCCTCAGCTTGTACGCTTCGATCAATCGCTTTGCACGATCGTCCGCAGAACCCTCGCCCAGCGAGAGCATGTCCTGCAATTCATCCAGCTCATGGATGTTCAGCTTTACCACCGTCGCCAGTTCGCAACTGCGCAGGATGTGCTGGCGCGTGTAGAACGGCTTGCGCAGGTTCACATCGAACATCTTGTACCGTGCCCGGCTCGTCTCAACGAAGCGGTAAATACTGCCGCGCGATTGCGCGTGCCGTTGCGCCAGGCTGCCGAAGCACAGCCCGTCGCACGATAACGCCAATGAATCCATGTCCGGGTCGTACTGGATCAGGTCCCACGCCGCGTTTTCCACGATTTCGTAGCTGGGTTCGCCGCTGCTGTCGGTCTCGACATACACCCGGCCGGTCGGGTGATCCGGATCGGTCTGGATGAAGTCCGTCGTCATCCCGCGCTCACGCAGCAGGTCGATGATCTGGTTGCCCATGTCGTCCTGTCCGACCCGGCTGACCATCACGCCGCGGCCACCTGCCGCCTTGCCGAGCTGATGAGCATGGATCGCCACGTTCATCGGCGCCCCGCCCGGGTGCTGGGTATCACCCATGATGTCGAACAGGGATTCACCGAGACCAACAATAGTAAAGGGACTTGCCATACCTGAAAGTTTAGCGGATTCCCGCCCGGCTGTGCGTCGTGGCCGCGCCCCGCCTAGAATCCATGGCATGGCCCAACGCCGCCGACGAGTCCGGTTGCTTCTCCTCCCGCTGTTCGCCTTCGCGGCGACTGTACCCGGGCCCATCGATGCGTCGGGTCAGGCGATCCAGCCCAACCAGCCCACCGTCTACATCGAAGATTCACCCGCCGCGCAGGAGCTTGGCTACCAGGCGCGCGACATGGTCAAGGAACGCCGCTACGCGGATGCCGCGCAGTTACTTCAACAGGTCATCGATGAGTATCCACACAAGCTCATGCCTGTCGGCGAAAACGCCTATACCGACGCTGTGATTTGGGTGCGTCGGGAATTGCAGACCGATGACCAACTGCTGCAAGCCTATTGCTCGATGTTCGAGCCCGCCGCTTCACGCGAGCTACACAAGGCGCTGCCGACCGTAAATCAATCGATCGATGCCGATGCATTGCGTGATGTATTCACACGGTATCCGCTGACGCCAAGCGCGTTGGAAGCCGCACTGGCATTAAGCGCGTATCACCTTGAAAGGGCTGAAGGCGCTGATGCGTTAAGTGTGCTTGAACAACTAAGCGACCATCCCGACCTGACGTCGCAGCAGGCGCGCTATCACATGTTGCTGGGCGTCGCGGCGATGCTTATGGGGGATGACGATGCGTACCAAACGCAACACGCGCTGCTCGAACAAATCGGCGACGAGCAATCCATCGATACACTTGAGTCACTCACGCACCGTATCCACCCGCCGCTTCGGCTGCATAACCATGCCCAGGCAGGCCCCGTCCAACTGCCCGACACACTCGATGCGCCGCTCTGGGAGATCGACCTGTCAGATGAACTCTGGCAGAACGTGAATCAGCGGATGGATGTCCGTGAACTGCCCGCCGACCAGGTGGTCCTGCGCGTGATTCCGGTCATCGATCACGAGCGCGTCTTCATCAACCTCGGCCACAAGATCGAGGCCTACGACCGCGCCTCCGGTTGGAAACTCTGGTCCCAGGCATGGGAGAATCAACAAGACGATTCTGTGCGCATGCTCACCAATCGCGTCAGAGGTATGCGCATCAATCCTCGTGGATTACTCATTCAGGACGACCGCATATTTGCATTACTCGGATTTCATGTTAGTGCCCTGGGCATACGCGGCATCGAGGGGGCGGATGCCGAACTTATCGCGTTGCGCGCGGAGGACGGCGAGGTGCTCTGGCGCATCTCGGCTGAGAAGCTTGATCCCGCACTCACTGGTGCCGAGTTCGACGGCACGCCGATCGGACATGGCGATCGGCTCTACGTCGTCGCTAAACGTGTCAACGTCTCGGGCCTGCACGATGCCTACCTGACTGCGATCGACCCGGAGGATGGGTCGCTGCTCTGGCGCAGACACCTTTCAAGTACTTCTACGCAAACGAATTACAACATCGGTCCCGATGTCAGGCTCAGCTTGGATGCCGGGCATGTCTATGCAACGGATAACCGGGGGACGGTGGTCGCGCTAGACAGCAGAACCGGCACCGTGCATTGGGTCACGATCCTGCCTTTCGACACCGATGACAAGCCGATGATCCGTCGAGCCTATGGACCCAGCAAGGATATCCCCAGCCCGGTCCTCGTGGATGCAGGCCTGCTCGTGCCATCGGCTAATGCCGACGATCCATACTGGCTCCTCAATGCCCAGACAGGCGAGGTCCTGCGTCAACTGGATCACGCGGACTGGAAAGATGCACAAGCCTGTTACGTCGCCGGCGATCATGTGATAACTGTTGGTAAATCAGTCAGTTGCTTTGATGGGCAAACGCTTGAACACCTCTGGCACAAGCCGCTTGATGCCAGGCTCGAGGGGGAAGTGCGCGGTAAACCCGCCATCGTCCTCTGGCAATCGGATGACCAGCCGCAGCCCAAAGGCATGGTCATCTTCTGCACTGACCACCGATTGATGGCGCTGGATCTATCGAACGGCTCAGTGGTTAACGATGTTCCCATCCCGGCTCCGGGTAACATCGCGCTGGCTTCAGGGCAGTTGGTTATCGCATCGATGGCGGACATTCAGGCTTACACCGACTGGGCCGTGGCGTACGATCAACTCAAGAAACTCGCCGAACTCGATCCGGCCGATCCCAGGCCGGGGATGGCGATGGCGCGGCTGGCGCTGCGTACCGATCGGGATGCACAAGTACTTGAAGGGGTTGATCTTGCACTTGCTGCTGTCGGCGAAGCGGCACCCGCGCCCGATCAAGAAGACCCGGCCCAGCTGAAGGTGTTCAATCAGTTGCGCGACATCGTCAATCCGCTGAGCGGTGCGAACGTCAAGCTGCGTGGCGATCTGCTCGACCGCATGGCCGCTACGACCGCGAACCCTTTCCAGGAAGCGACTTACCAGCTTCTGCGCGGCGGATACTTCGTCGAGACCGGCGATCCCACACGGGCCATCGAACACTACCAGGCGATCCTGGCCGACCAGTCGCTTGCCATGGAACTGTACAACGTCGGCCAAAGCGCCCGACAAGCCGGCCTCGAAGCCAAACGCCGGATCAGCTCTCTTGTACAGGAGCACGGCCGCGAGATCTATCAGGAATATGACCTCTTGGCTGAGCATGAGTTAAGCGAACTGATCAACACGATGGAGTCGGACCCGAAGCGATACGTCGCCTTAGCAGATCGCTACCCGCTCGCGAGTTCCGTCAACGAGGCTCGTCAGATGGCGGCCGACCTTAGCCTTGAAGCGCACGACATCAACGCGGCGCTTCGACAACTGCAGGTGCTGTATCTGGATAGCATTGATGACGCCCAGCTTGCTACGGTCTCTTCGCGGATCGTCTCGCTATACATGGACAACGAGCGGCCGGAGCTTGCAAAACGTTGGCTGAAGCGCGTAAAGCGTCAGCACCCGGACATGCTGCTGATGCGTGATGATCAGCAAGTGCATATCCAATCTTGGTTAAGCGAACTCGATCTGATCCTTTCGATGGCGCAGCGCTTGCCACGCTTCGATCTACCCAGCGGTGAACCGCGTTGGATCGACGGTCGGCCGATCCCGGTTGAGCAGCAGGTCAAGGATGCTATCGTTGATTTAGACCATGTCCTGATGACCGATGGCCAGGAGATATGGCTGCTTGCCGCAGGCGGGCTGGAGGAACTCTGGCGAAAGCCGGTACCCGTACGTGATTTGCAGGTGCTTGTCATGGACAGCCGGCAGGTGATCTGGTGGTCGACGCAGACTAAGCAGCTCGGCGCGATCGACAGCCGAACCGGCGCTTCGCTGTGGGATACGATCGACTGCGCAAGCGCCTTGGAAAACGCGGGCGATCCGCAGCTTCAGGAGCAGCGCCGAACCGCCCAGCAGAAACAGTTCGTGCAAATACTTGGTGGTGCAGTTGTTAGGAGTCCAAGGCTTGCCGACAATGAGCCCGAGTCCGGCCTGTACATGACTGTGGACCTGACGTCGGTATTGCTTGCAGACAGCTTGGGCCGCGCCGTGTGTGTTGATCGGGCTAGCGGGCGGGTGCGTTGGCAGATGCTCGGGCAAGCTGACAACCTGACATCGATCGCGCTGGGTAATGATCTAGTGGCACTTGCCGGGGCAAGCTGGGCGGACACCGCGGCCCAGCACGGCATCATCTCGCTGCTGGATACCCTGACCGGCGAGCCGTTGGAAACCGTGATCCAGACGGAGAAAGTCCCTTCCTGGATAGGCTTTACGGACAGCGGTTTATTGATCAGCGCGATGCCCGCGAGCCTCAGTGCATATGAACCGACCAGCGGCCGAACCGAATGGCACAGCGAATTACAGCTACGTTCCAACTACCAGCAATACAAACTCGGCGGCAAGCTTCTGATGCTGTCCGATCAGCGCGGACAAGTCGGTTCGAGCCTGGTGATTGATACGGAAACCGGTCATGAAGTGAATCAACTACCGATCCGCACGACCAACGGTCGGCCGATGATGTTCGATACGATCGAAGCGGACGGCCCGTGGTACACCGCAACACCCATGCGTGCCGCTGCACTCGATGCACAGGGCAAGCTGCTCTGGGCGGATGCGATCTGCGCCCCGGTCGGGACGATCCAGAAGCAGTACGTCAGCGAGGATTATCTTTGCATCCTCGGCGGGGTCAGGCCGGTGCAGATCCCGAATGTGCAGCAGATCCGCGTGGAGGGTCGGCCGGAGCTTGAAGAAGCGCTTATTCGGGTGGCGCAGCGGGCCGCGGAATGGTCGGAGAATTCGGGGTATCGGCTGTACGTGCTGGATCGCGGGACGGGTTCGCTTGTTTATGAAGCGGATCTGAAGCAGATCGAGATGCCGATCAACCCGGCCAACAGCGTGCTGATCAATGATTCGCTGCTGCTTGGCGTGGGCGGGCGGACGCTGGTTCTGACGGGCAAAAGCGGCGGCAATTGAACCGCTGACACGCACCGGCTAGGATGCCTCTTAACCCTAACCAGGAGCTTCCTAGATGACCGCCCAGACCGATTCCGTGACGTATGCCCCCGACCAAGTGATCGCCAAGACCGACCCGCAGGTTGCCGAGATTATCCGCCTGGAGCAGCAGCGCCAGGACGAGCAGCTCGAGCTGATCGCCAGCGAGAACCACACGAGCCTGGCCGTGATGGCCGCGATGGGTTCCTGCATGACCAACAAGTACTGTGAGGGTTATCCCGGCAAGCGGTACTACTCGGGTTGCAAGTTTTATGACGATGTGGAAACCGTCGCGATCGATCGAGTGACGAAGCTGTTCGGCTGCAAGTACGCGAACGTTCAGCCGCACTCGGGGGCGAACGCGAACATGTCGGTATTCGTCGCGCTGCTTGAGCCGGGCGACACGTTCAGCAGCATCGTGCTCAGCGAGGGGGGACACCTGACGCATGGCTCGCCGGTGAATATCTCGGGCAAGTGGTTCAAGCCTGAGCACTACTCACTGGTTGAGGATCAGAACGATCCGAAGTACGGGCATATCGATTACGACAACGTCCGTGAAGTTTGTTTGAAGCATAAACCGAAGTTGATCATCGCGGGCTACTCGGCGTATTCACGGATCATCGACTTCGCGAAGTTTCGCGCGGTGGCGGATGAATGCGGCGCGTTACTGATGGCGGACATCGCCCACATCGCGGGGCTGGTTGCGACGGGCGTGCATCCTTCGCCGTTCCCGCATTGCCACGTAGTGACGACGACGACGCACAAGACGCTGCGTGGTCCGCGTGGTGGTCTGGTGATGACCAATGATGAAGAGATCGCCAAGAAGATCGACCGCGCGGTGTTCCCGGGCATCCAGGGTGGTCCCTTGATGCACGTGATCGCGGCGAAGGCGGTCGCGTTCGGCGAGGCGCTTAAGCCTGAATTCAAGACGTACAGTCAGCAGGTCGTGAAGAACGCGGCGGCGCTCGCCAAGGCGCTGATGGATAAGGGTTACAAGCTGACCGCCAACGGCACGGACAATCACCTGATGGTGGTGGACTTCCGCAAGACGCACCCGGACATGAGCGGGAAGATCGCGGCGCTGTGGCTGGAGCAGGCGGGGATCATCACGAGCAAGAGCACGGTCCCGCAGGATGAGCGTTCGCCGTTCCAGACAAGCGGTGTGCGATTGGGCACGCCCGCCCTGACGACGCGCGGCCTGAAGGAAGCGGACATGAACACTGTCGCAGACATGATCGACCGCGTGCTTGGCAGCAACGGCGACGAAGCAGTGCTTGCGAAGATATGCGATGAGGTGAAGGGCTTCTGCAAGAAGTACCCGATGCCGCACTGATGGCATGTAAAGCCGCGACCATTGGTCGCGCCACAGTGACGTCGGTTGTTTATGGAGCGTATTGATTTATTGCATATGGGGCGCGACCGATGGTCGCGGCTTTACAGGGGCGGCCGACGGAAACCTAAACGATTACCATATAGCCCAGGGCGGGAGCCCTGGGTTTTGTTTTTGGTTTACAGTGTCTGGCTATGCAGGAAACACGGGACAATCCGGCGAGGCAGGGATCGGGCAGGTGCCTGGTGATTGTGCCTGCGTTTAATGAGGCGGGGAGCGTGGGGCAGGTGGTAGAAGAACTGCGTCGGGATTTGCCGCAGGCGGATGTGTTGGTTGTTGATGACGGTTCGACGGACGGGACGCATGAGGCAGTGCCGGAGGGTGCAAGAGTCTTGCGACTGCCCTTTAACCTGGGGATCGGGGGGGCGATGCAGGCGGGGTACAAGTATGCGTTTGTGTATGGGTATGACCTGGCGATGCAGGTCGATGGGGACGGGCAGCACCCGGCGGGCGAGGCGCATAAGCTGCTGACGGCGATCGAGCAGAGCGGGGCGGACATGGTGATCGGGTCGCGGTTTTTGAATGATGAAGAAAACTATCGGCCACCTGCGGCGCGGGCGGCGGGGATCGGCGTGGTGCGGACGGTATTGCGGCTTTTAACGGGACAAACCATCACGGACTGCACGAGCGGGTTTCGCGTGTGTAATCGACAGGTGATCGAAGCGTTTGCGCATTGGTATCCTGAAGATTATCCTGAGCCCGAGGTGATTTTGCTTTTGCAGCGTGCGGGGTACCGGGTGGCGGAGACGCCGGTCGTGATGCGTGAGAGGATGGCGGGGCGGACGAGTATCCCGTTTTTGAAAGGCGTTTTCTATATCCTGAAGGTGAGTACGGCCCTGGTGCTGGACACGGTACGTCGGCCCTGGCCGCAGAAAGCGAGGTAGGGATGATCCTGCGGAACATCATCGTGCTTGTGATCGGCGCAACGATTCTTTTGCTTGCGGTGCGGAGTCTGCGCGCCGGGAGGCTCAAGGAACGGTACGTGTTGATCTTTGCGTTGACGGGTTTGCCTTTCCTGGTGCTTGCGCTTTGGCGGGATGCGCTGGGGTACATCGCGAACCTGCTGGACATCGACTACCGAACGCTTGCGCTGATCGGCGTGACGATGTTTTTCATGCTGATGATCTTCAAGTTGCTTTCGATCGTAAGTGTTCAGGAGAGGCGTATCACCACGCTGGCGCAGCACGTGGGGGTATTGATGCATAAGCAGGGGCTTGATGCGATGCCTGATGATGATGCGGAGGATGCATAATGAGATGGGTGCAGCACTTTGACCGCGCAGCGGCAAAGTGTGCTGGTACTTACACACTTTGCTCCTTCGGAGTCAAAGTGTGGCACCCCCAACCGGTGGCATCTGGTGTCGTGTGAGTAACGAGTGAGGTTTGATTGACGGATGAATCGATCGAAGTCGCGGTGATCATTGTGGCGTATAACAGCCGGGATGATCTGGCTGAGTGCCTGGCGGACAAGGACCGCTGGGCGGATAAATCGGTGCGCGTGCGTGTGGTGGTGGTGGACTGCGGGTCGGAGGATGGGTCGGCTGAATATGTTCGCGAGATGTTTCCTGAAGTGGATGTGATTGAGCCGGGCGAGAATTTGGGGTTTGCGGGGGGGAATAATGTGGGTTGGGATTTTATTCGCGAACGTTATCCGCGCGTGCGGTACGTGGCGTTATTGAATCCGGACACGGACCCGGATCGGGGTTGGCTCGATCCGTTGATCGAGAGGCTGGAGGCTGAGCCGGGTACGGGGACGTGTCAGCCGATGATCACGTTGTATGACGAGCCGGGGCTGGTGAACACGGCGGGGAATCGGTCGCACTATCTTGGGTTTGGGTTGGTGAGTCTGTGCGGGCAGCCGATTCCTTATGAGAAGAAACCCTGGCGGATCGGGTACAGCTCGGGCGCGGCGATGATGGTGCGGGCAAGTTTATTGTCTGAGCACGGACTGTTTGAGCCGGAGATGTTTTTGTATTGCGAGGATACAGACCTTGGTTGGAAGTTGAGTCAGCAGGGATTGAAGCACGAGCTTGTGCCGAGCAGCCGTGTGTCGCATAAGTTTGATGCGAGCGGGGCGATACAGCGGCATTACTATTTTCTTGAGCGCAACCGCTGGTGGCTATTGTTGGTGTATTACAAGTGGAAGACGCTTGTGCTGATTCTGCCGGCGATATTGCTGATGGAAGCGGGGCAGGTGTTGTATTCATTTCTGATAGGCAAATTCACCGATAAGTGGCGGGCGTGGAAGTATTTTTTCAATCCCGCGTGTCGTCAGCGCGTGCTGGCGCGCAGACGGATCGCGCAGCAGAAGCGGAAGATCAAGGATCGCGAATTTGCAAAACAAATGATAGGTATGATCGAACATCCGTCGCTGGGCGGAGCGGTATTGAAGTATGTGGCGAACCCGGTATTGGGCGCTTATTGGTGGTGTGTGAAGTGGGTGATATTCTGGTGAATGTGGACAGGCAAGTTAATCAACGAACGCGAGATGTGACCGCTTGACGCAAACTGCGCAGGAGAATCCGACCGCTTCGCGAGCACGGGGCGTGATGCATGCCACGGCGGCGGGGGTGGTGTTTCAGGGTATATACGCGCTATCGCAGTTCGTGATCCTTGGGTTGCTGTTGCGTTATATCGGCAGCGAACGGTTCGGGATGTGGACGACGGCGTGGTCGATCGGGGCGTGGGCGCTAACTTCGCATCTGGGGGTGCAAAGCGCACTACTGACGCGGTTGGGTGGGATCGCATCGACGGATAAAGAGGCAGCGAGGCGGGCGCTGACGACGGCGCTGGTGCTGGTAAGTCTGATCTCGACGGGGTTGGCGCTGGTCACGATTGCGTTGGGTTGGCTTGTGCCTTGGGCGACGTTCTTGAATGTGGAGAGTGTGCAGGCTGAGACGGAGGCGCAGGGGGTATCGCTGGTGATGCTGGTGATGGCGTTTGTGGGCTTGCCGTTTTCATTGGGGGCGATGGGGCTGCTTGGCTGCCAGCGTGGGTTTGCATCTTATGTTGCGCTGACCGTGGCGCATGTGCTGGCGGCGGTGATGATCGCGGTGGGGGTGTATCTGGGTTTGTCGCTGGTGGTGATTACGGTGCTGGCGTTCAGTCCGCCGATCGTTGCGGGATTGATGCAGTGGTGGTCGTTGTTGCACGGACGGGATGCGTTAACGCTTGGGAAGTGGGACCGTAAGGAAGCGGCGGGATTATTGAGCGTTGGCGTGCGGTTCTTTGCGATGCAGTTGCTGGCGATGGGATTATTGCAGAGCGGAGCGGTGATCATCGCGCGGTGTCTGGGCGCGGAGGCGGTGACACCTTACTCGGCGATGTTCAGGCTGATTGGATTGGCGCTTGCGGTGTTTTTAGCGTTCGGTTTTGCGTACTGGCCTGCGTTTGGTGATGCGGCGGCGCATGACGACCGGGCGTGGTTCGGAAGGGCGCTGCGGTGGTCTTTATTCAAGACAGTGCTGGTATGGGTGGTGACGGCGGCGGGGATATTCGCGATCGGGGATTGGTTCATCGCACTATGGCTGGGAGAGGTGGCGCTGCCGACTGCGCTACTGAAAATATGGATGGTGGTATTCATCGGGTTGTACGGCCTGCTGCTATGGGTGACGAATCCATTGAAGGGGACAGGGCAATTAGGTGTGCAGGTGGTCAGCGGCGCGTTGATGATCGGGGTAGCGATCCCGCTGGCGGTGTGGTTGTGTGGTGAATACGACGCGGCGGGGGTGCCGATTGCACTTTCGTTTGTGATTGCGTTGATCGGGTTGCCGATTAACGGGGTGTATTTATTGCGGATGGTGAAAGGAGCGCAGCCGCTGCCTGCACCGCGCGAGGATGGGGCGGTTTAGCCGTAGTGATCGATCCAGCCGATGTTGCCGGCGGATAGTTTCCAGATGATGAGCTTGAGCAGGAGCGTGGGATTGGCGGGCAGTCGAACGCGCTTGGATAAACCGGCGGGTTTGCGTTGCTGGATCAGGCCGATTGCTTCCTGGATGCGGAAGTTGTTTTTGATGATGGCAGGGGTGGATGCATCGAGTTTGTCGAGCATGTCGCGCGCGATCTGAGCGCGGTACTGGCCCTGCCATTCGTAGCGGGAGGATTTGTTCTGGCCGTGGATATGGACGTGCGCGAGTTCGAAGTTTTTCGGCGCGACGGTCATGGACTCAAAGAGGCGCGGGTTATCCATGAGGAAGGCCCAGTCTTCACGGCCCTTGTATTGGGTTTTGAAGATGATGTCGATGCGGTCACGTTTAAGCAGAAGCGATGCGGGGCAGTAGGGATTCTCGGCAGAGAGCGCGTGCAGATGTTTGCCGGGCTTGATGAGTCTGGGTTGTTTGTGTGAGGCGGGTTTGTCGTTTTTAACAAAGCGGATCGAGCAGGCGATGAGCGAGCGGTCTTTGTGTTTTTCCAGCAGGGGGAGCGGATCGCTGATTAGTTCGTCGTCTGCATCGAGTAAGTAAACCCAATCGCCTGCGGCAGCTTCGAGTGCACGGTTGCGCGAGGCGGCGCTGCCTGCGTTTTGTTGTTGGATGATTTCGTATGAAGCGAGGCCGAGTTGGGGCAGGAGGTTTTGGGCGATGGCGTGAGTCTGATCGGTTGAGCCGTCGTCGACGAGGATCGCCTGGACGGATGAGGCGCGATGTGATTCGTTGATAACGCGCAGCGATTGGAGTGTTCGTTGCAAGGTTGCTTGCGCGTTGAATGCGGGTGTGATGATGCTGAGCTTCACGGGGATAGTTTAAGCCGGAAAGGGGGGCGTGTCTTAGTTGGCTTCGAGGAAGAGGCGTGTACCTGTATTTACTTTGAAGGCGGCTGCTGCGGAGCCGTTACGGATGGCGACTTCGAGCCGATCTGAGCTGCCGAAGTAGATGAGCGGCTCGCCTTGCTCGACATCGGCGAAGGTACTGCGCAGCGGGCCGAGTTTGTGCTTTTTGATGCGTGAGATGATGTTGGTTTTGTTGGTTTGTGATAGCCAGGTTTCGTAGTCTTCGCGTCGGAGGTTGGTGATGAGGTTGCCGAAGCGGTCGATGTAGAGGATGCGAGCGGTCAGGCTGTTGCCGGCTATTTCGGGAATCGGGATGTTGAGGTTGACGAGTGTGGTGGCGGGTTCGCCAAGGGATTTAAAGTTGACGCCATTTGCGAGATGTGCAGCAGCGGGTGCGAAGATGTCACGGCCATGGAATGTTTGGCTTACAGGGATGCGGTGGTAGTCGGGATTGGTCAGGCGGACGATCGCGGTGGGCGGGTAACGATCGAGCACGAGTGTGAACAGGCCGTTGTCAGGGCCGATGAGCATGAACGATTCTGTCTTGACTGCGACAGCCGCGCGGTCCGAACCGACGCCGGGGTCGATGACCGCGACGTGGATCGTGCCATCCGGGAAAGCATCGACAAGGGTATCGAGCGCTAGCGCGCCGGCGAAGAGGTCCTGCGGCAGCAGGTCGTGTGTCGCGTCGATCACTTGCACATTTGGCGCGATGCCTGCGATGACGCCCTTCATCTGCGCGACGTAAGTGTCCTGAGTGCCGAAGTCGGTGGTGAGGGAGATCATGTATAGCCGCGACCATTGGTCGCGCCCCAATGTATAACATCGCTGATGATTAGCGCAACATATCCGTTAACAATGTAACCGAATTGGGGTTCTTGCGGATGACTGTGGGAGGAAGAGCGCGACCGATGGTCGCGGCTATACAGGGGGAATCAATATTCCTTGCGCTGGCGGGCGGGGGGGATGTTGAGTTGCTTGCGGTACTTGGCGACAGTGCGGCGGGCGATTTCGATGCCGTGCTCTTTGAGCTTTTCGACCAGCGCATCATCGGACAGCGGCGCGGATTTGTCCTCGTCCTTGATGATCTGTTCGAGTTTGGCTTGCACGGCCGACCAGCTCATCGCGTCGCCGTCTTCGGTTTCGGTGCCGCCTGAGAAGAACATGCGAAGCGGGTAGATACCGCGCGGCGTCTGGATGTATTTTTCGTTTACCGCCCGGCTGACGGTTGCGACGTGGATGCCTAACTGATCGGCGACCAGCGTCATGGGCAGCGGCTTGAGCGCCTGCGTGCCTTGCTCGAAGAAGTCGCGCTGCGCCTGCACGACGACGCCGATCACGCGCAACAGTGTTGCTTTGCGTTGCTGGATCGCGTCGATGATCCATGTCGCCGAGCGGATGTGGTTGTTCAGGAAGTCGCGGGTCTTCTTATCGACGCTCTTGTCACGAGAATCCTGCAGGTATTCGGGGCGGATGTGCAGCGCGGGGATTCTGCCCTGGGTCAACGAGGCGACGTAGGTGTCGTTGTCTTCGTCGTATTCGATGACCGCGTCGGGGAAGATCATCCGCGGGCTGTCGTCAGCCAGGAGTTTGCCGGGGTGCGGGTGGAACTGGCGGAGGTTGTGGATCGCGCGTTTGACATCCACGATTTCCAGGTCGGTCGCTTTGGCGATCTTCGGCAGGCGGTTGGCTTCGATATCTTTCAGATGTTCCGCGACGAGGATGCGCTCGTTGGTCAGGTCGACATCGGGATCGTTGCGCAGCTTGGCATCGATCTGGATGAGCAGGCATTCACGGATATCGCGAGCAGCGAGGCCCGGCGGCTCTAGCGTTTGCTGCAACAGTTCGATCGTTTCTTCGAGCTGCTCCTGCGTGATGCCCGCCGGCGCCTGATCGAGCAGGGTCTCCATATCCGTGCGGAGGTAGCCGTCGGAATCGATGAACCCGATGAGGTATTCACCGGCCTTGGACTGCTCGGGTGTGGTTTCAGCGAGGTGCCATTGCTCCATGAGTTGATCGTAGAGCGACGCGGTGCGTGCAGCGGTGTTTGCCATCGCGTCCATCTTGCGGTCGCGTTCGCCGTCCGCGTATTGCGTGCTGTGGTAGCTGCCGCCGGTTTCGCTGGTGTTGGCTTCCCAGGATGAGCCGAGTTCTTCGGAGATGTTGGACAGACGCTCGAAGTCGTCCTTGTTGCCGGTGTCGCCGTCACGTACGACCAGCTCGCGTTCGCCCTCGCGGTTGTCGCGATCGGTCTGGTTGCGTTCGGCTTCGTAATCCTCGACATCGGTGCCCGGCTCGCGGACCTCCAGCGTCGGGTTGCTCGCCAGTTCCTGATCGATCCGGGCCTCCAGCGCCGCCTGCGCCATCTGGAGGATCTCCATCGACTGAATCATGCGCGGCGCCAGCTTCATCCGCTGGTCGATCCGCATGTGTTGGCCGGTGTCGATTCTCATTATGTTGCAGGGTCTCGGGTCTGGGGTTTCGGGTCTGGTCGGCACTTATGTGCTAACGGCTAATGGCTAACAGCTAACGGCTATCAGCTTATACACTAAATCGGTTACTCAACCATGGTTATCCATTGCCCATGGCGTGTCGGCTTTGGATCGCGTCTGATAGTACCGCCTTTGACGCCCCGGCAAGCTGTGTGCCCGTCGGGATGCCTCTTGCCAGGCGGGTTAACTTCACGCCACGGGCTTCTAACTGTTCCGCTAAGTATAGCGCGGTGCCGTCGCCTTCGAGCGTGGGGTTGGTCCCGAGGATGACTTCTCGGACCTTGCCGTCCGCCACACGGGCGAGCAGACGATCTATGTTCAGTTCACCCGGCCCGACACCTTCCAGTGGCGCGAGCCTGCCCATCAGTACGTGATACACCCCGCGATACACGCCCGTCTGCTCCAGGCTCGACACGTCAGTAGGTTGCTCAACGACAAGCACCTGCGACGCATCACGGTCCGGATCGCCGCAAATCGGGCAGGGGTCGGACTCGGTGACGTGGCCACAGGTACTACAGACTTTTAAATCTCGTTTAAACGCCCGGATCGCCTCAGCGAGCAGTTCGGCTTCCTCGGCCGGGGTTTTCAACAGATAGAACGCGATGCGCTGCGCCGATCGCCTGCCGATCCCGGGCAGCCTGGAGAGCCGTTCGGTAAGCCGTTCAAACGCCGAGTTGGATCGGACCTTGGTCATGTGGGGGTATTGTATGTGATGGGGAGCCGTTGGGCATCATGTATAGCCGCGACCATTGGTCGCGCTCTTTAAATACGACCATTGTTATGTTGATATACAATCACACCGTCGTTGTATATTGGTTCAAAATCCGGCGCGGCCCTGGCCGCGGCTATACAGGGGGATGCCATGTCAAACACGATCGGCTACCACCTGGTCAAATCCGGGTATGGATTGTGGTTGCCGGGTGATGAGCGTGGGCACTGGTCGGATACGTGGGATGAGCAGATCGGGTATCACCGGCCGCATATGCTTCACCCCGGCGACCCGGTGCGGGAGCGTATGGCCGAGGAACGCATGAAGCATCCGCCCGTGCACTTCACCGAAGACATGATCGAAGCCATTGTAGATACCCTTGAGAAGATGATTGAACAATCCCACAGTGGCTTGCGCATCAGCGCGGCTGCAATCGAATCCACACACATGCACCTGCTCCTGCCATACACCGGCAAAGACATCGACAACACAGCCAAATGGATCGCGGATCAGACGACCAAAGCAGTCCATCAAACAACCACACACAAAGGGCCGCTCTGGTGCAAGGGCAAATGGTTGACCTACATCTTCGATAAAGATCAATGGATCAATACCGCTGATTACGTCCGTTGCCACAACCGTCGTGCGGGCCGCCCGGATGATCCGTATCCATGGATCGATCCTGTATAGCCGCGGCCAGTGGCCGCGCCTGCATTCAATGTATAGCCGCGACCAGTGGTCGCGCCGGATTATGATTCAATGAACGACAACCGAGTCATTCCACATTCATGGTTCACCGGCCGGGATATAAGAGCGCGACCAATGGTCGCGGCTATACAGGGTATAATGCATCCATGCACGATGACGATAACGTCTGTCTCTGTTTCCACGTGTCCAAGCGGAAGATCGTGAACTACTGCAAGCGCGAGAAGCCTGCGGTGGCGAGTCTGATCAGTGAATGCCTGTCCGCGGGGACGGGTTGCCGGTGGTGTGTGCCGTTTATTGAGAAGCTGCACCAGCAATGTATGGACGGCGTGGAAGCCCCGGACCTGCCGGTGAGTCCGGAGGAATACGCGAAGCAGCGGGCGGCGTATCGGAAGACAGGCGAAAGAGATTGAACTACAGAGACACAGAGGCACAGAGAAGTCGCGGTTGTTAAACCAAGCGTATCTTTGCTGCTTATAAGTTTCTGAAATCAATGTCAGCCGCTGCTTGCCCTAATCCGTGTTCATCTGTGTGCATCCCTGTTCCAACCCGGTTTTCTCTGCGCCTCTGTGCCTCTGTGGTTTAAGTTTGAAACAATGCAGGATCAGTGAGTACGGATTATCATGTGCTTATGACACCTACCGCACTGATCATCCGGACTGCTGGGACGAATTGTGATGTTGAGTTGGCGCATGCGTTTACGCTGGCCGGCTGTGAGACGGCGACGTTGCATCTGAACGAGCTGATCGATGAGCCTGACCGGATTGGGGGGTTTGACCTGATCGGATTCCCGGGCGGGTTCAGCTACGGGGATGACATCGCGGCGGGGCGGATTCTTGCGAACCGGCTAAGGCATCGGCTCTGGGGGGCTTTGAAGGACGCGGCGGGGCGGGGTGTGCCGATGATCGGGATTTGCAACGGGTTCCAGGTGATGGTCAAGATGGGCTTGCTGCCTGATCCGGGCGATGGGAAGCAGACGGTAACGCTTGCGGACAACACCTGCGGGCGGTTTATCGACAAGTGGGTGCCGATGGTCGCGGATGCGGGGTCGAAGTGTATCTGGACGAAGGGGCTGGATGCGTTCGACCTGCCGATCGCGCACGGCGAGGGTCGGCTTGTTTGTGCTGATGATTCGGTGCTCGAACAACTCAAAGCCAACGGCCAGGTGGCGCTGCGGTATGCACCGGGCAAGAATCCGAACGGCTCGACGGACGACATCGCGGGGATCTGCGATCCGAGCGGGACGATCCTCGGTTTGATGCCGCACCCTGAACGCTTTACTGATCCGACGAACCACCCGACGTGGACAAGGCAGGGTGAAGACTGGCTGACGACGACGACAGCGGGGCTGCGCTTCTTCCAGAACGCGGTCGAGCACGTGAAGCAACACGCGCCGCAGCCGGCCTAAGCTGTATACAACTTACTAAGTAACCAATTCAACACGACACCAGGCAACGAAGGGCGGAACCATGCTGCTTGAATCGAACGGGCTGTGCTACGAGTGGATCGACAACTGGATCACGGTTCCTAACCACCTAAAGACAGCATCGGGCGAACCGGACGGTAGGACGCACGGCGTAGCGGTATCCAGGACCGGGGACATCTTCATTTTCCATCAGGCTGAGCCGGCGGTGTTGCGGTATGACGCTGAGGGGAAACTGAAAAACGTGTGGGGCTCAGGTTTCCCGGGGGCGCATGGTCTGACTCTGGTCGAGGAAGACGGACAGGAACTGCTCTGGCTGGTCGATTCGGAAAACGGGAAGGTCGTCAAGACCACGCTCGATGGTGAAGAGTTGCTTGAGATCAAGCAGGTTGCGCATGATGCATACAAAGGCGGCGCGATCTACAGCCCGACGTGGGTGGCGGTCAACGAAAAACGCTTCGGCGGCAACGGCGACATCTGGCTCGCAGACGGGTATGGTTCATCCTTCGTGCACCGATACGATGAGCAAGGCAACTACATCGCATCGATCGACGGCGAAGAGGGCGAAGCCGGCAAGTTCAACTGCCCGCACGGCATCAGCTTCCGGTTTACCGATGATGGCAATGAACTTTTCGTCGCGGATCGTGGGAATTGCCAGGTCCAGGTGTATGACAGTGAAGGCAAGTTCAAACGCGCGTTCGGTAAGGATGTGCTCAACAGCCCGGACGTGGTGGCGTTTCACGATGGGCGGTTAGTGATCCCGGAACTGCTTGCGCGTATGACGATTCTCGAGATGGATGGGACGCTTGTGGGTTACTTCGGCGAGAACCCGACGCCACGCGAAGTGGAGGGCTGGCCCAATGTCGCGGCAGTGGATTTACATCCGGGACGCTTTAACAGCCCGCACAGTCTGGCGGTCGATCCAAAGGGCAACATCTATATAGTCGAATGGATTATTGGCGGGCGTGTGACGAAGCTGGTTGTTAAAAAGCCGTGATGCTCCGATGTGCTTGTGGATGAAGCATTTGCGGGGTTCTGGCGGAACCGGGAGGGTTTGTTACAATAGTCGATTCACCGCTAAGCCGTGGATCGTCCCGTGTGGGGCGGCGGCAGGCGGAGGACCAGGCGGGCGTAGAGCCGATTCTGGCTTAAAACGTCCCGCGACCCGCTAACGCCCAGGTGCAATGCCTCGGCGGGGTAAGAAACAGAACGGTAGATAATGGTAGATCAAAATTTAATCGCGACCCTGGGTATTGAGGACCTTGAGGCGGAGCAGATGCTCGCCGATGCGTTCGGTCAGAACGTGGCTGACGGCGACATGGAAGGCCTGCTGACGACCGTCGGCGACTTCAAGTCCGGCACGATCCTCACCGGCAAGGTCGTGGGCATGGCCGGCGACGACTTCCTCGTCGAGGTCGGGCTCAAGAGTGAAGGCATCCTCGACAAGACCGAGTTCGATGAACCCGGCAACGTCGAGATCGGCGACACCGTCGAAGTCCTGCTGGAAGAAGTCGAAGGCGAATCCGGCACGGTCCGCATCTCCAAGCGCAAGGCCGACCGCATCCGCGGCTGGGAACGCATCATCAGTGAGAACAAGGAAGGCGAAGTCATCCAGGGCAAGGTCATGCGGAAGATCAAGGGCGGCCTGCTCGTCGACATCGGCGTGCCGGTCTTCCTGCCCGCGTCACAGGTGGATATCCGTCGCCCGAGCGACATCGGCGCCTTCATCGGTAAGACGATCGATGCCCAGATCCTCAAGATCGATGAGGAACGCCGCAACATCGTCATCAGCCGTCGTAAGCTGATCGAAGATGAGCGTGCTGAGAAGCGCAAGTCGCTGATGGACCGCATCAAGGTCGGCGACATCATCGAAGGTACGGTCAAGAACATCGCCGACTTCGGTGCGTTCGTGGACCTCGGCGGGATCGACGGCCTGTTGCACATCACCGACATGTCCTGGGGCCGGGTCAACCACCCGTCGGACATCGTCCGGATCGACGACAAGATCGAAGTCAAGATCCTCAACATCGACTACGACAAGGAAAAGATCGCGCTGGGTCTGAAGCAGCGTGACGCCAGCCCGTGGGAAGATATCGAAGCGAAGTACCCGGCCAACACGCGCGTCAAGGGTACCGTCACGAACATCATGTCCTACGGTGCGTTCGTCAAGCTCGAAGACGGCGTCGAGGGCCTGGTCCACATCTCCGAGATGTCCTGGACCCGCAGGATCAATCACCCGTCGGAACTCGTCTCCATCGGCGAAGAGATCGACGTGGTCGTGCTCGACATCAACAAGGACAAGCAGGAAATCAGCCTCGGCATGAAGCAGACCGAGGTCAACCCCTGGGAGCTGGTTGCCGAGAAGTACCCGCCCGGAACGATCGTCGAGGGCAAGGTCCGCAACCTCACCAGCTACGGCGCGTTCGTCGAGATCGAGCCGGGTATCGACGGCCTGCTGCACGTTTCCGACCTGTCGTGGACGAAGAAACTCACGCACCCCAACGAAATGCTCAAGAAGGGCGAATCGATCAAGTGCGTGGTGCTCGAGGTCGACCGCAACAAGCAGCGTGTGGCGCTGGGCCTGAAGCAGATGACCGAGGACCCGTGGCTGGAAGCGATTCCGGCTCACTACCAGCCCGGCATGATCGTGCAAGGCAAGGTCACGAAGATCACCAACTTCGGCGTGTTCGTCGAACTGGAAGACGATCTGGAAGGCCTGCTGCACATCTCCGAACTGGCGGACCACAAGGTCGACAAGCCGCAGGATGTGGTTGCACAGGACCAGGAAGTCGAAGTCAAGATCCTGCGTGTGGACCTGGAAGATCGCAAGATCGGCCTGAGCCTGAAGCGTGCCGCCTGGACAAGCGACCAGGAAGCCGCGGCGGAGCGTGCCGAAGGCAAGCAATCGGGTGGGCAAGGTCCCGCGACCGGCGGCCTCGGCGGCCTCGGCGACGGCGGCGCACTGGGTACCGACAAGATCACGTTCGGCCCCAGCGGCGAATAATGATCGAAGACGATTCGGTCAAGTCATTGCTAAAAACACACACCCCTCGGCGCGAGTCGGGGGGTGTTTTTATATGAATGATCAATAGGTGAAGGTAAATCTTACGTAAACACTGGTGTACTTCTGTCGGATACTCTAGACTTTGTTCTCTTTCAACGGCGGTGAATCAGTGGTTTGTGAAGCGCATTATCAAAAGGGGGTATACCCATGTCAGGGAATTGGCAAGACACGTTAAAAGAAGGTCGATACGGTGATCTCGTTGGGCTGCTGCATCTGCCCGAGGTGGCCTCGCTTCAGGTTGAGGAACGATGGGCTGTCAGGATGAAACAGGTCGATCGCGGGGACCGATCGGCAATTGTCGAAGTGTTGACCAGGCACCTTTGTGATTCACGTGACTGGGAAGATAAAAACGTAGACGAGATCATCGCATTGATTCAGGATCGCTACCCGGACCTGGATACCAGTGATATCCCTGAATCGGAGGGACACGGCTACTTCGGGTACGAGTCTCTGCGTGATGCGATCGAAGATTTGCTTGCGATGGATGATGAAGATGAGGAGGAGGAAGAAGAGGATGAGGAAGACCTGTCGATGCTTTCGGACGATGACAGGCAAACGATTGAACTCTTAAGAAGCCTGAAGCTTTATGGTGATGTGGACTTCGAAGGGCAGATGAAGCGCGAGGAGGAGGAGGAGCGGGAATCAGCGCGGCTCCGCGCGGAGGGTTATATTTCGTTCAGCCTTGCGTTGCGTAAAACGTTGACCGATGCCGATGTCAAAGCGGTTGAGTACCTGTTGGCGTACAAGGTGGAAGTTGCTGGCAAGGTGCTGGATGCGTTGGCAGCGGAAGAGAGCGGGCGGGTTGAGGACTGGTTTGAATTCCACGGCAGTGACCCGAGGTTTTATGACATCTTGCCGAAGTCACCTGGCGGAGAGGATATGCGCGGTCGGGTTAATTGTGATGGGATCAGTCTCATCGAGCATCCGGACGGTGAGATGAGTTACACGCAGTTTTCGTTTCATCGGATTTGGGATGACGAGCATGTCCTGAATGTGAATATGCATGGCGGGCGAGTCGTTAGTGTTCTCGACGCGGGCGCGATGGGGGTTGAAGATCCCGAGCAACCACAACCTGAGGGACCAATGATCAATCCGTTTACGGGTGAACCGATCGAGTTTAAGAAGAAGAAGTAATTAACTGTTAGCCGGCTTGTTGGGGATGGTGTAATTGCAATCATAAAGAAACCGCCGCGTGTGACGCGGCGGCTTTGTATGACTGTAGGTTGCGCTAAGCTGCGAGCGGCTTATTACGATCTGCCGACCAGGCCGCTGGACTTGATGTCGATGCCCTTGAGCAGGGAGTCGAGTTGTTCGCGGTTGGGGGCGTAGTTCAGGGCGATGCGGCGGTCGATCCAGTTGTCGTTGACCATCTGGCACAGCGACTGGTTGAAGTTGTGCATGCCTGAGTTGGGGTTGGAGGCGATGATTGCGGGTAGGTCCTCTTCTTCGCCTTCGCGGATTTTTTCCTTGACGAGGTTGGTGTTCAGCAGCACCTCAGTGGAGGGGACGACGCCGGCGGCGAAGTCTTCGAGCGCGGGGATCAGGCGTTGGGCGCAGATCGCCAATAGCGAGTTGCTCAGTGAACCGCGGATGAAGTCGCGTTCGTGTTGGGGGAAGAACTCGAGGATGCGGCCGAACGCCTGCATGGTGTCGGCGCTGTGGAGCGTGGCGAAGACGAGGTGGCCTGTCTCGGCGGCCTGGATGGCGGCGATGATGGTGTCGTGGTCGCGCATTTCGCCGATGAAGATCACGTCCGGGTCCTGGCGCACGACGAACTTGAGTGCAGGGCCGAAGCCCTCGACGTCGATGCCGATTTCGCGTTGCGAGATAATCGCCTTCTTCGGTACGAAGCGGTATTCGACGGGGTCTTCGATCGTGATGATGTTGACACTGCGTGTGGTGTTGACCTCGTCGATCATGGCGGCGAGTGTGGATGACTTGCCGCTGCCGGTGACGCCAACGACCAGCACGAGCCCGACATGGGCTTTCTTGACCAGATCGCTGTAGACCGGTGGCAGGTGCAGTTCGTCATAGGTGGGGATTTCCGCCTGGACGCGGCGGACGGCGACGTGGCGGTGGGCCCCGGAGCGGAAGACGTTGATTCGGAAGCGGTCCCCGTCCGGCAGGTGCCAGGCGAAGTCCAGGTTGCCCCCGTTCTCGAAGCGTTCCTGCTGCTGTTCGTTGAGCAGGGGGTCGAGCATGTGATCGGCCTCTTCTTCGCTGATCGGTTCCCCGGCTACGGCGCGCAGGTGGCCGTTGATCCGGTAGGTCGGGGGGATGCCGACCTTGATGTGCAGGTCAGACGCTTTGAGGGGCTTCATTTGAGCGAGCAGTTGTTCAATCTGAAAATGACCGTTAGACATATTTGGTCTCCGAAAGAAAAAAGGACACCTGAGTTGATTGGATCATGGTACAGCGAATAGGCGGCGGATGGTAGGTGCTGGTCGCAAGTTTCCTTGGCGGCTACACTAACGTTTCATCCTTGGCAGACACCCAGCCCGAGACCCGATTCATGAGCAAGCCTGAGCGGCGAAGTCGCGGCACAGCCCCCAGCCGACCGGTCCTGCGATGGCCCCCACACCGTTGGGTCATCGTGGTAGTGGCGGCGTCGCTGATCTGGCGTCTGGTCCGTTACGGGCTTTGTTTCCCGATGTGGGGGGATGAGGCATTTATTGCGGTGAACTTCATCACCCGGTCGTTTGGCGAACTGGGGGGGGCGCTGGACCATCCACAGATTGTGCCGGTCGGCTTTCTCTGGCTGCAGTGGCTGGTATCGAGGATGCTGGGCACGGGGGAGATGGCGCTACGGCTTCTGCCGGTGCTGGCGGGGATGGTGGCGGTGCTGGTGTTCTGGCGTCTTGCGCCGAAGATGATCCACCGTCGGCAGGCGATGGCAGCGGTCATCATTTTCGCGGCTTCCTACTATCCGGTCCGTCACAGCGTCGAGGTCAAGAGCTACAGCCTGGACCTGCTGATCGCGTTAGCGATGATCTGGCAGGCGTGGGCGATCTGCCAGTCACCTAAGTCGGTCGTGCGATGGATTGTGTTTTTTCTGTGCGGAACGGCGGCGGTCTGGTTCTCATATCCGATCGTATTCATCATCGGTGGATCGATGTTTGTGATGGGTTATTGCTTGTATCATCATCGCGTCAAAGCAAGTTGGTATGCGCTGTGGGTTGCGGGTGGGGCGGTGATGGCTGTGAGTTTCTTTTTGATGTGGAAGCTTGTGGCGGTGGGGCAGGAGGTTCATCACGAGGGGATTCACGAACTGAAGGGCTGGGCCAGCGCGTTTCCGCCGATGGATTCATTGACGGGATTCATCGGCTGGTTTTTCCGGGCGCATACCGGGAACATGCTGGCTTACCCGGTCGGAGGGAATCACGGCGGGAGCACCGCGACATTTGTACTGATTATCTTCGGCATGATCGCGCTTTGGCGGACGCGTCAACGATTGGTTTTGGCGTTATTACTGAGCCCCATCCCGTTGATGTTTATCGCGGCGGCGTTGAAGAAGTATCCATACGGCGACAGCGCCCGGGTCGAGCAGCACATCGCACCGGCTGCGTGCCTGATCGCAGGTGCGGGTCTGGTCGCGTTTTTGAATCATGGCTGGAAGAAACGCGGTGTCGTGTCTGGCATGCAGATCGCCTGCGTGGTGATGCTGTGCTTCATTGGCTACGGCATGGTCAAGGACATCTTAGAGCCATACAAGAAAGAATCTGACGAGGTTGCTCGCCAATTGGTCCAGGATTGGACAGCGAGAGCAGAGTCGGGAGATAAGTGGGTGGTGTTCGGTTCGCTGGGGGGCAGCGAGTACGTGCCGGATTTACTGCCGTTAGGCGGGAGCCTGGCGAGGTGGCGATATGACATGCTCCAGTACGGGCCGAAGGATGTGTCGATGATGTGGGGCCCCGCGCCGGATCGGGTACCCGAACCCGGTGTTGATTCTGCTACATGGTTGTTCGTTTACTACGACGATGCGCCGGAGAATAATCCGTTCCCGAAGGAGTTGGCGGATAGTTACCTTGAGCAGGTGAAGTCGCGACTCGGCGAGCCTGTTATCGAGGAATACTCACTCAAAGAAGGCGATGAGCGTGTGTGGCTGTATCGGTTCGATCGCGTAGGCGGTACGACCGAGTAATAGCACCGAGCGCGCGCAGCGTACAGCGTGGATTGCTGAAGCAACCGCGCCATAGCAGCGCAGCTTCCGGGGGAAGGACGGGTTTCAGGCTTTATTGCGGTAGAGCGTGGGGTCGACGGTTGCCGTCATTTTTTCGGTATCAAGGGTGCCGCCGAGGAACGCGTTGATCTGTTCGACGACCGGCGCGGGATCGGTCAGCAGGGCGCGGTGTTCGACGTTCAATACTTCGATGTTTTCTTGGGAAGCTGTCCAGGCGTCCACTTTGGCCAGTTGACTTTCAAAGACTTTTTTCAAAGCGGCTTCGGGTATGGCTGCGCCTTTTTTGCCGGAGCGATCTAGCATTTTGCGCTGGCTTGTGAGTACTTCATCGAGGTTGCGACGCATGAACAGGATCTTGTACTTATGATTGCCCGGCAGGTCCATCAGGAGCATGTGGATCGCTTTGACGACCTTGCCCTCGGCGCCATCCAAGAGGGTGGGATTTTCCTTGACTTTCTTGATCGCTTCGAGTTCGTAGTAGCCCTTGGGATTGTCTTCGTCGGCTACGCGCTCGAAGTCCGCGAAGGGTGGGACGCCGCCGGCTTCGAGCATCTGCATCATGAGGCTGGTGCCTGAGCGGGGCAGGCCGGAGACGACGACGACGGTATCAGACAGGTCTGCCAAGATAAACTCCCTCGTACAAGATGTTGGCGTGTGTTTGTTGGATCACGCCATGATTGAACGGTTATCGAGAACCAACAGTATACCGCCGCATCCGTTGTCTGTTTTTGACGCGGTATTCGTGGCGGTATGGGTCTATGTGAGATGCGGGTTTGACGGTTTGCTAAAAGTCGGTCAGGATCATGGGCAAGTTACGAGGTGAGTATGCTGCCAGTCCTTTCTCTGCTGCTGGTTGTGGTGTTGTCCATGATCGTGAACCGGGTGGCGACTGTCGCGTTGGTCTTGACGGGGTTGTCGCGAGAATCGGCCCGGTTTCAGGCCCGTTCAGCGTTCACCGGGGCGGGCTTTACGACCAGTGAATCGGAGTCAGTCGTGAATCACCCCGTCAGACGGCGGATCGTGATGCTGCTGATGATGGCTGGGAACGTAGGTCTGGCGTCGGTCGCGACGACCTTGATCCTGACGTTCGCCAACGCAGGCGATAAATCCATCGGCTGGGCGATGAGCATGGTGATGATCGTTGTGGGGGTGGGCTTATTGTGGTTGCTCTCGGCAAGCAAATGGCTTGACCGTCACATGTCCCGGATCATAGCGGCGGCGTTGTGCCGCTGGACCACGCTGGATACCCGGGATTATGCGGAGTTATTGCACCTTGCGGACAATTATGGCGTGGCGGAGATCATGGTTCAGCAAGGGGATTCTGTGGTCAATCAATCGCTTGCAGAGGCAAGGTTACCAGACGCGGGCATCATGGTATTGGGGATCCATCATCCGGGCGGCGGGTTTACCGGTGCGCCTAAAGGATCGAGCCGGATCCAGGCTGGGGACGTATTAATCGTGTACGGCCGGGATCAGGATGTGGCGGCATTGGATATGGGCAAACCAAAACCTAAAACTGAGCCGGAATAGGGCTTGAGCGGCGGCGCACAAAGACCGATTTCACTTGGTACACTAACAATCCGGCAGGCTAGTTCACTCCTGCTTAGCGGGCGCCACTCTAGCCCGATAACCGGGGTATCATGATGCCTCACATGGCTGATACCTGATACACATTATTGAACACCAGGAGCGACACAGTGGCAGAAGATTCCAGACAGATTCCTGTACAGGGCGATTCGGTTGAAAATCAGGCGCAGCAGCAGACCGGCGGCAAGCAGGTCCGCCTGCGCGTCGATCAATCGAACATGTCCAGCAGCTACGCCAACGCCTTCAAGACCAACGCGACCAGTGAAGAGGTGATCGTTGACTTTGGTCTGAATATGGTGGTGCCGAACCCGCAGGCACAGAGTTCGGATGTGGCCGGCGACATCCTGTTCCAGGTTAATGACCGGCTGATCCTCAACTATTACACAGCCAAACGGCTGGCGCTGTCTCTGGGGCAGATCGTGCGCGGCTATGAAGAGAAGTTCGGCGAGCTGAAGTTGAACGCCGCGGACCGGACGAAGTAGATAATGTGACCCGATGTCCGAAGCCCCCCGGTTAAGCCGGGGGATTGTTATGACACAGCACGTAAACATGCAGGCGGGGCCGATGAGTCCAGCCGCGATCGTCGATGAATTGGTAGCCTTTCAGGGGCCGCCCGAGGCGTTCCTGCGCAAGTTGCTTGCGGCACAGTGTCAGTTGGGTTTAGCCGAGGCCGGCGCTGTGTTGCGAGTCGGCCAGGAAGGGCGGCCGGAAGTGCTGGCGGTGTATCCGGAGCCCACGCCCGGGACACCCGCGCCGGTATGGTTGGCGCAGGCCGCGGAGGCGATGCCATCGGTCGTCCAAAATGCTCAAACGATCCTGTTGCCCGTGCATTCGACGGAAGAGATGTACGGCCAAAACGCGCGCCAACACATCGTGATCCTGCCGTTGCGTGGCAGTGGGCAGGTGCGTGGCATCAGCGCGTTTCTCTTGAATCACAGTGACGCCAGTCTGCTCGAACAGTGCCGGGAACGTCTTGAGTTGACGGTTACGCTGCTGAGCCTCTACGAGATGCGGCTATCGCTGCAGCGCCGTCAGGGTGACCTGGATGTGTTTGCCGCGGCGATGAGCGTCAGCGCGGCGATCAACGAGCATCAGAAGTTCAAGCCGGCAGCGATCGCGCTATGTAATGAGATCGCCAACCGCTGGAAAGCGGAGCGCGTGAGTCTGGGTATCCAGCGAGGCTCTTACGTCAAGCTTCAGGCGATGAGCCAGACCGAACAGTTCAACCGCAAGATGCAACTCGTTCAGGACATCGAGTCCGCGATGGAAGAGTGCATGGACCAGCAGGTTGAGATTATCCATCCTGCGCCGCCCGAGGTGCCATACATCGCACGTGCCGCAGCCAGGCTCAGTGAGAAGCACGGCCCGACGGTGATCTGTAGCATGCCGCTACGGCGGGGCGATGAACTGATCGGTGTATTGACGGTCGAAAGGCCCGTCGATCGTCCGCTGAACATGCGTGATGCTGAGGGATTGCGGCTGACGTGTAACCTCTGCGCCGCATTGATCGGTAACCTGCACGACACGGACCGGTGGATCGGCGCGAAGATGGCGATCTCAGCCAAGAAAGCCGGGGCAGCGTTGGTCGGCCCGCGTCATACCTGGGCTAAGCTGACAGCGATTGGTGTCTCGGCGCTGATCATCTTTTTGATCTTCGCCAAGGGGACGTACCGGGTTGATGCGCCGTTTATCATCGAAGCGCAGGAAGGCCGGGTGATTGCTGCGCCGTTCGATGGGTACATCAAGCAGGTGAATGTCGAACCCGGCGATACGGTTGCGGCGGGGCAGAGCGTGCTGGCATCGATGGAGACGGCGGAGCTTCGGCTGCGTCGTGCGTCGCTGGTGGCGGAGCATCTGCGTTACCTGAAAGAGGCGGACCTGGCGCGTCGTGAGAACAAGACGGTCGAAGTGCAGATCGCCCAGCATCAGGCTGACGGCGTGAAGGCGCAGATCGATGAGATTGACTACTGGCTTAGCCAATCATCGATCGTGTCGGCGGTGTCGGGCGTGGTGGTTGAAGGTGATCTGAAGCGTCGGGTGGGCCAGGCTGTGACGAAGGGTGATGCGATGTTTGAGATCGCTCAACTGGACAACCTGCGTGCCCGTCTGGAAGTGCCCGAAGACATGATCGCAGATGTCAAGGAAGGGCAATCGGGCTATCTTGCGACCGCGGCAGAACCGGGCAAGTATTACCGTTTCGAAGTTGATCGCATCGAGCCGATGGCCCAGGTGAAAGAACAGAAGAACATCTTCAGTGTCCGCGTGAAGCTGTTAAAGCCACCCGCTGACAGCAGGAACCTGCTGCCGGGCACGGCCGGGATGGCGAAGATCGATGCGGGCGAAGCCTCGTACGCGTGGATATGGACCCGACAAGCGGTGAACTGGCTGCGGATGAAGTTGTGGTTCTAGGAGCAGAGCCATTAGCTGTTAGCCGTTAGCCATTAGCTCTGACCAGACCCTAGACCCCAGACCCAACATTGCCAGTAGATCGCCCAACATTTTCGGAAAGCTGGTACCGCGTGGCGGAGTTGAAGCCGCGGCTGCGGTCGTTGGTGCAAAGCTATCGGCAGCGCTACCGCGGGCGGACGTGGCACGTCCTGCGTGACTCGGCGAATAACAAGTTCTTCCGGCTGGACGAGGCGAGTTATCACTTTGTCGGTTTGCTGAACGGGCAGCGCAAGGTGGCGGACGCGTGGAACGTCTGCTGTGAACAGCTTGGTGATAGCGCGCCGACACAGGGCGAAGCAATCCAGTTGCTGGGGCAGTTATATCAATCGAACCTGCTGGATGCGGACCTGCCCGCCGATGCGGCTGGGATGTTTGAGCGATTCCGCAAGCGGCGGCGGCGCGAGGTCGGCGGGTACTTCATGAACCTGCTGTTCTCGCGCATCCCGCTGTTCGATCCGGACCATATCCTGGATAGCTGGGTCAAAGTGTTCGGCTGGTGTTTCGGGCCTATCGGTCTGATCCTTTGGGCGATCCTGATCGGCGCGGGGTTGTGGTCGATCGCGGGGCGTGTGGATGATTTGTGGGATCAGCGGTCCGGCATCCTCTCGCCGTCGAACCTGCCTTTGCTTTACGTGTGCATGATCCTGATCAAGGCGATCCACGAGTTCGGCCACGGATTCGCGTGTAAACACTTCGGCAGGCAATCGCATTCGGGCGGCGAGGTACACACGATGGGCATCATGTTCATCGTCTTTATGCCGTTGCCTTACGTGGATGCGTCCAGTGCATGGGCGCTGCGTAACAAGTGGCACCGAGCGTTTATCGGTGCGGCCGGTATGTATGTCGAAACGGCGATCGGCGCGGTTGCGGCGATTATCTGGTCGAACGCGTCACCGGGTACGCCGACCGCGGCGCTTGCCTACAACATGATCTTCATCGCCGGCGTGACGACGATCCTGTTTAACGCCAACCCGTTGATCAAGTTCGACGGCTACTACATCCTCTCTGACCTGCTGGAAACGCCTAACCTTCAGCAGCGCAGCAAGGAATACCTGTATTACCTGGTCAAGAAGTTCGCATATGGTGTGCGTCGACCTCGCGATCCATCGCATTCTTCGGGCGAGCGGTTCTGGCTGACTGTGTACTGCATCTCGGCTGCGATCTACCGCGTGTTCATCTCGGTTTCGATCATCCTGTTCGTGGTTGACTCGCTGAAGTACCTGGGCATCCTGCTGGCGATGTCGGGCATCATTGGCTGGGTGATCGTGCCGATTGGCAAGTGGGTCCACTACCTGTTGGTTAATCCAGAGCTTTTGCGCACCAGGGCGCGTGCGCAGCTTGTGACGGTGGTTTTCTTTGCGGTATTGATCGGTTCGTTGGGCATGATCCCCGCGCCGTATCACGCGCGGGGCGAGGGGGTGGTCGAGCCAAACCGTATCGAGATGGTCTTTGCCGGGGCGGATGGGTTTATCGAAGATGTGCTGCCGTCTGCGACAAATGTCCGGGCGGGCGGGCATCAATTGGTGCTTGCAAAAAATTACGAGCTTGAAATCGAACACAGAAAGCTGCTGGCGGATAAGGGGCTTTACGAAGCGTACTACCGCCAGGCCCGATCAGATGAGCCGGCTCAGGCGCAGGTGATGTTGGGACAGATCGAAGCGATCAACGAGCAGCTCGCGCGTGTTGAGCAGCAGCTTGATGCGTTGACGATCAAGCCGGGATTCGATGGTGTTTGGGTCAGTGAGAATGCGGATGAACTGCGCGGGTCTTATGTAAAACAAGGCCAACCCATCGGCACGTTGACGGATGAGTCGCCTCGCATCCGTGTCGTGCTGGATAAATATGCTGGGCCATGGGTATCACAGTTTTCCATCGTGGGGTCAACGGTTCAGATGCGTGTGCGTGGCCGCCCCGATGAATTGATCGATGGCAAAGTTGTACGCGTTTTGGAAGTTGGGCGTCGTGAACTACCATCGCCAGCGTTGGGTTTTGCAGGCGGCGGTGCGTTGCCGGTGGATATGCAAGACGAACAGGGCACACAATCGCAGGACCCGTTCTGGGAGGTGCAGATCGAGCCGCTTCCAGCAAAAGACGGGAAGGAACTACGTCTTTTCACGGGACAACGCGTGGTGACCCGCTTCGACCTCAAGCATACACCGCTGTTGCAGCAGTGGTGGCTTTCAATCACGCAGGTGATCCAGGAGCGGTTCTAACAGAGTTAGCGAAGTATGGCTGTCACGACCCACCAACACATGCCTGCTGAACACGGTGCGGCGCAGACGACCGTTGCGCCGGCGTGGGCTGCACCGATCGGGACGTGGCGGATGCTGGCGCAACGACGTGATGCACCGAAGTTGCCTAAAGGCCTGGATGCGATCTGGGACGCGATGGTCGGCCAGTTCGTGCCTTTGGTCCCAAGAACCGGGCGCTACCTGAAACGAGCCGAGCGCGTGCTTGCGATGGACCCGCAGTTCAGCGTGTTATCCGATCCGGACCTGCAAGCGGCGGCGGCCGAGTTGCGCATGGTGTTTCGGCTTGGCAGGCAGAAGCACGAAGATATCGACCGGGCGATGGCGCTGGTGCGTGAGGTTTCACGCCGCGTAATGGGATTGCATCCATACCGTGAGCAGGTCGCGGCGGCGCTGGCGATGACGGAAGGATCGTTGGTGGAACTGGCGACGGGTGAAGGCAAGACATTAGTTGCAACGATGCCTGCGGTGATCGCCGGCTGGCGCGGGCGCGGTTGCCACGTGCTGACCGTCAATGATTATCTTGCCAAGCGTGATGCGACCAGCTTGAAGAAGCTATATGCCGCGTGCGGTCTGAGCGTCGGCTGGGTTGATGGGGAAAAGCCGCCGCCGGAGCGCAGGCAGGCTTACCTTTGTGACATCACGTACGGGACGAACAAGGAAATCGCTGCGGATTACCTGCGAGATCGGCTTCAGTTGGGACGGATGCGCGGGTTGACCGATGCGCTGGTGAACAAGATCAATCTCGGCGGAATGGGCGGCGTAGATCGTCTGGTGATGCGTGGTCTTGAAACAGCGATCATCGACGAGGCAGACTCCTTGTTGATCGATGAAGCGGTGACGCCGCTGATTATCTCCAGCGAAGCACCGAATGATGAGCAGACCCAGGCGTTCGAGCAGGCGGCGTTGCTTGCACGCGATATGGATCAGGGCGAACACTACAAGGTCAACCTGAAGTTCCGTGATGTGGATTTGAACCGTACGGGTAAGCACCGTATCGATGAGTTGTGTGAAGATTTGCCGGGCATATGGCAGAGCCCGCGCATGCGCGAGGAACTGATCGTTCAGGCGATCACGGCGAAGGAGCTATTCCTCAAAGGTCAACAGTACGTCGTGCAGGAAGGCAAGGTCGTGATCGTGGATGAATCGACCGGTCGACTCATGCCCGATCGTAGTTGGCGTCATGGTCTGCACCAGGCGGTGGAAGCGAAAGAAAAGCTGGAAGTGACGCCGCCGAAGGACACGATGGCGCGTGTGAGTTTCCAGCGGTTCTTCCGCATGTATCGCAATCTCTGCGGGATGACGGGTACGGCATGGGAAGCGAGGCACGAGTTCTGGCAGGTCTACAAGCTGCCGACGGTGAAGATCCCGACGCACAGGCCTTGCATTCGTATTCATCATCCGGATCGGATTTTTGGTTCATCTGAAGCGCGCTGGGAAGCGGTAGTGGAGGAGATCCGCCGTATTCACAAGAAGGGCCAACCCGTGTTAGTCGGGACGCGCAGCGTGGAGGCGAGCGAGAAGCTCAGTTCGATGTTGAACGCCAAGGCGCTCAAGCACGTGGTGCTCAACGCGGTGCGTCACGCGGAGGAAGCAGAGATCGTCGCGGATGCGGGTCAGCCGGGGCGCATTACGGTCGCGACGAACATGGCCGGGCGTGGAACGGATATCAAGCTGGGTAAGGGCGTGCCAGAGGCGGGAGGGCTGCACGTGGTGTCTACCGAGCGTAACGAATCCGGGCGTATCGACCGCCAGCTCTACGGCCGCGCCGGCCGACAGGGCGATCCGGGCTCGGCGATCGCGTTTGTCAGTCTGGAAGATGAACTGATCCGCAAGTATGCCGGTCGTAGCGGTAAACGTGCAGCGAAGCGCTGCGGGGACCGTGAAGTCTCGGGCAAGTGGTATAAACGGTTATTCAAGAAGGCCCAGGATCGATCACAACGGCTTGCCCGCCGTCAGCGTAAGAGTGTACTCAAGAGCGACGACTGGATGGAAGAAAACCTTGGTTTTGCCGGTCGAGAGCACTAAACCGGGGATCTGGGGGTAAATATTTCAGTTCACTTCATATAATTGGTCACAGCCGGTCAGGTGCTGCGTCTGGATAGGTAGCAGCAGTAAGGAGACCGAGCCATGACCCAGATGACTAGTGATACCGAGCTTTGGCAGGCCTGTCAGAACGGCGAGCACGACGCGTTTCGTCGTGTTGTGGAGCGATACCAGGGGCTGGTTACGAGCATTACCTATAACGCCACCGGCGACATCCCGATCAGTGAAGACCTGGCGCAGGATACATTTTTACAAGCTTGGCGGAAAATTCGATCACTAAAAGAGCCGGAGAAACTGGCGGCATGGCTCTGTGCGATTGCCCGGAACCGTGTGCGGGATTGGCTGCGGCGTAAGCGTACGGACCTGAACCGTAACGCTTCAGCTTTGCCTGATGAATCGACAACGGCTGGTTTTGAGCATGCGCCAGACAAACAATTAGAAAAAGAGGACGAGACCGCCCTGGTCTGGCGTGCGATCGAGTCGATCCCGCAGGACTACCGTGAAGTGCTCGTGCTGTATTATCGAGAGCAGATGAGTACCGCTCAGTTAGCGGAGGTGTCAGGTCTTAGTGAAAGCGCTGTTCGTCAGAGGTTGTCACGCGCACGAACGATGGTTCGACAGGAACTGGCATCCGTGGTGGAACGCGGTCTGCGAACGACACGGCCTTCACATGCATTTACCTTGGCGGTGATGGCGGCGTTGCCGGCGATGACACCCAAGGTGGCGACCGCGGCGGTGGGGACCGGGGCGGCGGCCAAGTCGTCAGGCTTATTGTTGAGCTGGTCGATGTTCATCGGACCCATCATCGGCATATTTGGTGGATTATTCGGGACATGGATCAGTATCAAGAACACCGATACACCGACCGAGCGACGGTTTATGATCCGTTACGCGGTTGTTATTTGGGTGATGGTCTGTCTTTTCATGGTTTCGTTGGCTTTAGCTTCATGGTTGTTGCGGCCCATGGTGCAGCCGGTGACATTTGTCATTATCGAATGTGTCATGGTTCTTGTTTATGCGGGTAGTCTTATTCCGATTGTGATATGGGCCAACCGTGGGCAGCGGAGGATCCGTGAACAGGAAGGTTCGCCGCCGCTTAATCAAGTGATGCAACGTAACCCGGCTGCGCCTGGGATGTTTTTCGGTGGGCTGGGCGGCGCTATCTTTGGATCGTTCGCGTGGATGGTCGTAATGGCACTGAAGGCCGAGGATGTCGCGTGGGCGTTGACGATCGCCGCGACAGGTATCGGCTTGTTCTTCATTGCGGTTGCTTGTGTCAGCAAGCGTGGGCCACAGGCACGGGGGGCGGTTACTTTTATTGTGACATGGTTGATCGCTATTGTCACCGCTGTTGTCGTGAACACCCGGTTCCATACCTGGCTTGCTCAGATAGAAGGCCGTCCTGTTGCAGATATCAAGGCCCAGTTACCGATCTGGAGCCTCAACATGCTTTTCATCTCGGTGTTTATATTGGTGTTGACGACGATTTACTTTTCGATGGTGCGTCGGTCACGTCAATAGGCTAGTCGGCCGGGGTGAGGCTGCTTAGCGTGACGGGGAAGCCCGCGATGAGTTCGGCGTCTTTATTGTCGATGGTAAACACACAACGCACGGTTTCGCTGGCGGTGTCGATGATGCGGTAGATGTGTTTGAGTTTGGCGGGGATCGTGGCGTTGATCGGATCGCCTGCCTTGAGTTGATAGGTCTTGCCGATCTGCAGTTGGCTGAAGACGCTGACGGGCAGGTTGATGTGTGCTTCGAGCGGGTCGAGCGCGGCGACAGCCAGGATCGGTTCTTCGCGTGTAAGGGTGGCGCCGGCTTCGGCGTTATGCTCGATGACTTCACCGTCGAACGGTGCGAGCACCTGCATGCGTTCCAGGCGGGTTTCTTCCAGTTCCAAATTCACGGTCGCAATCTTGATGCGGTCTCTGGCGAGTTGCAGGTCGGCCTCGGCCTGGTCTTTTTGCAGTTGCGCCCGGCGCACTTCCCATTCGCTGGCGGCGTCTTTTTCATAGGTTTCGGTCGCACGTTCGTGAAGGATGATCGCTTCTTCCAAGGCAAACTTGGCGCGATCAAGCTCAGCCTCGGACTCACATTGCAGGCGGGCGGATTCGACGACGACTTGCTGCTCCGCGTCATCCATCTGTGCGAGCAGTTCACCTTGCTTTACACGATCACCTTCTTCAAAGAGGATCGAAGCGAGTTTGCCGTCGACCGGTGCGTTGAGGACAACCTGTTTGCTGGGGTATGCGATCCCCTCGTAGCGGGAGAGATCGGTCGTTGCGGCGGCGGGTTGTTGAGCGGGGGAGAGGCTGACCGTCAGGGCGAGGATCAACAGTGCCGAGATGGCTGCCGCTGCGTGCATGGTGCGTCGCTTACGTTTCGTTTGGGTCGTCTTCATAGCTTACTTCCGTGGTATGAGAAACCGGTAGTGTGCTGGGGCGCTTGGTCCCGTGCCACAAGTAATACAGTACCGAGCCGATATCATCAAAGATGACCATGACGCACGGCAGTACGACGAGGACAAGAATCGTTGCAGAGATCAGCCCGGCGGCGATCGAGATCGCCATCGGGATCAGGAATTTAGCCTGGAAAGATTTTTCGAGAATCAGCGGCATCAGCCCTAGCACGGTCGTGATCGTGGTCAGCAGGATCGCGCGGAGCCTGGCGCGGCCGGCGGCGACGAGGGCGTCAGGCACGGTCATGCCTTTTTCACGCATCTTGTTGAAGAACTCGACAAGGATCAGCGAGTCGTTGACGACGATACCGGACAGGGCGACAAAGCCGATCAGGCTCAGGAAGGTCATGTCGTAGCCGAGGATCAGGTGTCCCCAGACCACACCGACCATCGAGAACGGGACAACGAGCATCACGACCAGCGGCTGGAAGAAGCTGTTGAACAGGATCGCGAGGATGATGTAGATCATCGCGCTGGCTGCAAGGAAACCCCACGGCAGCGAGGCAAAGGCGTCGGCCATCTGCTGTTGCCTGCCTGCGGATTCGATTGTCAGGTGCGGATACTTGTTGCGGATCTGGTCCAACGGGCTTGGCTTGACTTGTTTCGGTTCGGTTGAGCCTTCGGCCTGCTCGGTCTGCGCCGTGGTGAGTTTTTCCATGACTGCTTCGGGGCTGATTCCCGGGGCGACGCTTGCCTCGACCGTGATGGCGCGTTGGCGGTTGAAGCGGTTGATCGTCGAGTAGGCTTCGTTCTCGGTGACCTCGGCAACCTGGTTCATCGGTACGGGCAGACCTGCGGGGCTGATCAGCCAGGCGTTTTGCACGGCATAAAGGCTGCGGCGGGTGTCTTCATCCAAACGTACACGCACATCGATATCTTCCTGGTCGGCGGCGTAGACGTGGGCGTCGATCCCGTACAGGAAACCTCGTACCTGACGGGCAACTTCTTCAGAGGTGAAGCCCAACGCTTTGCCTTCGGGTTTCACATCGTAGCGGAGTTCGATCTGGCCGACGTCGTTGTTGTCGGCGATGTCGTGGACGCCCTCGATACTCGCCAGGCAGGATTCGATGTCATGGACAGCCGATTCGATTTGTTCGGGGTGATCACCGCGCACACGGAGGGTGATGTCCTTGCCGCTTGGCCCGCCCTGGATTTCGCTGTAGCTGATGCGATCGACGTCGTCGATTTTGCCATCTAACGCATCGCGGATCGACTGGATGACCTTGGATGATTCCTTGTCGCGTTCTTCAACAGGCTTGAGTTCGATGAACATTTGTGCGACGTGCGGCGCGAACGCCTCGGCGTTTCCGGTTTCCACATTAGCGCGTTGGCCGATCACAGCGCCGATCCCCTTGGTCTCGGGCTGCTGCATGGCGGCTTCTTCGATGCGTTTGACGACTTCATTGGTCTGCTCGATCGGGAAACCGATGGGCATGTTGACATCGATGATGATGGTTTCAGAATCACTGGAAGGCAGGAAGTTGAACGCGACGCGCCCGCCGGCAACGATGCCCATCGAGATGATCCAGATCGCTAAGGCCGCGGCGACAGCGATGTAGCGGAACTTAAGCGCGACAGCGATAAATCGGCCATAGGCCGGGATCATCCGGTCCAGCACGATGTGGTCGCGCCACTTCTCGAACTTACGGATCTTGTCCACGGTCTTGCCGGGCTTTGACTTGTCCCGCTTGGCGAGGCTGTGGCCCATGTGGCTGGGCAGGATAACCAATGACTCGATCAGGCTCATCAATAAAGCGCAAGCAACAACCCACGGCAGAGCGCCCAGCAGATCGCCGATGCGTCCGCGGATGAAAGTCAAAGGCATAAAAGCGACGACACTGGTCAAGACCGTCGCAACGACAGGCCATGCAACCTGGTCCGTACCCGCCACTGCGGCGCGGATGGAGGGTTCTCCCCGGTCGTGACGCGCCTGGATGTTTTCCGCAACGACGATCGCATCGTCAACGAGCAGGCCCAGCACAACGATCAGGCCGAACATGGTCAGCAGGTTGAGCGTCACATCCATCCAGGACATGAGCATCAGTGTGCCCATGATGGCGGTGACCAGGCCCACGCCGACCCACATCGCGACGCGCCAGTTCAAGAACGCAAGCAGCGTAAGGAATACGAGGATCGCGCCGTATTTGGCGTTGCGCATGAGAAGGTCGAGCCTGCCTTCGACGAATCGGGCAAGGTCTGTGTCGGTGGTTAATGACGCACCCACGGGGATGGGGTATTGGCTGTTCTGACCGACTTTCCAGGCTTCAAATCGTGGCAAGGGCCCTAAAAAGTTGCGTAGCCCTTGGAAAGGTACGTTTGTAACAACGCGCTCTCTTAAAGATGAAGGGACAAACGGCTTGTTGTTCTGCCCATCGACATACGCTCGTACCATCTCCGCAATCTGGACGATATCCTGCTCGCCGACCTTGAAGACAGTCAGGCTGACGGCGGGTTGGCCGTTGAAACGGAAGTAGAGTTGTTCGTCGACAAAGGAGTCGGTGACGTTGGCAATATCACCCAGCCTGACAGCCGGACCGGCGGGATTGGCTTTGATGATGATGTCTCGGACTGCCGAGGCCCGCTCTTCAACGCCCATCGTACGGACCTTGACGTTGTTCGTGCCGGTGCGGACGGTTCCGCCGGGGATGTCGGTCATCCACTGACGGACACTATCGGCGACTTGTGGCAGGCTCAGTTTGTGTTCGAGCAGGGCTCCGGATCGTACATCGATGCGCAGTTCGTAATCGCGTACACCTTCGACAAGGATCTCACCCATGTCCGGCATGGCGCGCAACTCGTCACGGATGCCGCGGATTGCGCGTTTCATCGCCTGCTCGTCAAGATCGCCGTAGAGCGTGAGTCGGATGACCGGGAGCTTCGGCTCCATAAGCTGCGCCTGGATTTCTTCGGACTCTTCGGGCAAATCCTGCAGCGCATCGATCGCGCGATCGATTTCGTCCAGCCCTTCATCAGGATCGGCATCTTCTCTAAACTCGACAACGATACCGCCACCGCCTTCGGTGAGAGTCGTGCGCAGTTCCTTGATTTCGTCCAGGTCGATCAGTGCATCTTCGACCTTGATGGCGAGTGTTTCTTCAAGCTCATCGGGCGTGACGCCGGGGTAGGGCATGCGCACGGATGCCATGTCCGGGTCGGACTCGGGGAAGAACTCACGGCGAAGCGTGAGGCCCGAAACGATACCCGCTAGCAGGATCGCGATCATCAGCAGGTTCACAGGGACCGGCTTACGGACCCCGTAGTTGGCAAGACTCACCGCGATTCCCCCCGTTGAGTCGTTGCTAACGTGGCTTCATCTTGTTCACGCACCGTGTCAGTGAGTAATTCATTATCTACCATCACAGGCTCGATCTGCTGACCATCGCTCAGCGAGCGTGTCGGGGTCAATACGACGACATCGCCGGGCTCGATGCCTTCTGTGAGGACCGCCCATTCCTGATCCAGCAAACCGGTTTCCGGCAGCGGTCCATCGATCGCGTAGGCTTCGGTTACCTTTCGGCTCTCGAGTATGTCGTCGATTACGACCATCGCGCGTTCGATGCGCACAGAACGACGTGGCACCACGACGCGGTTCTCACTTTCCGAAGCTACCACAGAGCCACGAACAAACACACCCGGGGACAGACGCATTTGTGAATTGCCGGATTCGGATTGCTGTTTCTGGTTGACCTCAACATATGCGGCGAACGTGCGTGTCTGTGGATCGTCTTCGGGAGTGATGCGTGTGACTTGGGCTTCCCAGGATTGATCGGGATCGGCGGTGGATGTCAGGTAGGTTTTATCGCCGACGCGGATGTGCGATCGTGCGTTAGCCGGGAGGCTGATCGGTGTCTGGATGCGATCGGTATTCACAACGCGGGCGATGCGCTGGCCCGGCGCGACGCTTTCGCCGACCTCGATATCAACGAATTGAAGCACGCCGTCGATCGGGCTCCGGACGCTGCATCGTTCGACGTTCAATTGAGCAGTGTCGGCGGTGGCTTGCAGTTCCGCCTTTTGGGCAAGTAGTTGATCACGTCTCGGTTGGATACCAGAGAGGGTTTGCTCGATCTGGAGTTTGCTGCGTTGCACGCTAAGCACGGTCCGCTCGGAGGCGTCCAGGTCTTTCTGGTTGGCGGCGTTGTTTTCAAACATATTTTTAACACGCGCCAGTTCCTGCCGGGCAAGTTCCAGATCGTCGCTCTCAACAGCTACACGTTCATTGAGTGACTTCTCCTGTCGGTCCAGTTCTTCAATCATTGCGTCGACAGCGGCCATGTTCTGCTCAGTCACGCGGAGTTGATTCACAAAGTCGCTGTTATCCAGTTCGGCCAGCAGTTGCCCCTTGCTGACAACCGCGCCTTCGAGGATCTGCGGCGGGATCTGGTCGACGGTGGCGGTGACACGTGCGGGCACGTTGGCGGATTCGACCGCTTCGGCTGTACCGTAGCCCGTCCAGTGGCGGTGGACATCGATTGCACGGGCGGTAAACACGTTAACACGGTTGTGCTGCTGGTTTGGATCGGTGCTAGGTACGACAGGCCGGCTTCGTGCCAGGAGCATGAAAATACCCCCTGCGACAACGATCAGGACAACAGCCATGGCCGCGCGAGCGATATAGACCAGGTTTTGACTTGACATTTGCTTCATAGTGCTGGCACCACGGATTCAGTGTGTGATCCATGATGATAGCAGCCTAAGAGGCTGAGGTCATTGCGTCGCATCTCAGCCGTTTTTGCCTTGCCCGGTCTTCCAGACTGGGTCATGGTGGCACTCGTTTTCGGGAGCAAACCAGCGTGTGAGGACGGTCTTTTGATGGGTGTAGAAGTGTACGCCTTCATTGCCCTGGATATGCAGGTCGCCGAAGAAGGATTGGTTCCAGCCCGTGAAGGGGAACCATGCCATCGGGGCCGGCACACCGACGTTGATACCTATCATGCCGGCATTGAAGTGCTGCTTGAACTGGCGTGCGGCGTAGCCGGAATTCGTAAAGATCGATGCGCCATTACCGTACGGGCAGTTGCGTCCGACTTCCAGTGCCGCATCAAGATCGTCAGTTCGGATGACGGAGAGTACGGGACCGAAGATCTCTTCCTGTGCGACACGCATCTTGGGCTGGACCTGGTCGACGATGCTGGGGCCGACGAGGAAGCCATCGCCGCGGACGTTTTCCCTGCCGTCGAGCCGGACGGTGGCGCCTTCGTTTTTCGCGATATCCAGGTAAGAACCGATGCGGTTGACGGCGTCGAGATTGATAAGCGGGCCCATGTCGGCTTCTGCGCCGTCGGTAGGGCCGGTCTTCAGGCCGGAGGCGTAATCGTGCAATTGATCGACAAGCGGATCACCGATCTCACCGACTGCAACCGCGACGCTGCCTGCCATGCAGCGCTGGCCCGCGCAGCCGTACGCCGAGGCGGCGACTGCTTTGACGGATAGATCGATATCTGCATCGGGCATGATGATCATATGGTTCTTCGCGCCACCGGCAGCTTGCACACGCTTGCCATGTGTGGTGCCGGTTTCGTAGATGTACTTGGCGATTTTGGTCGAGCCCACGAATGAGATGGCTGCCACGAGCGGGTGGGTCAGGAGTGTGTCGACACATTCCTTGTCACCGTGGACCATGTTAAAGACGCCATCGGGCAGTCCGGCTTCCATGAGCAGTTCGGCCATGCGTACAGATGACAGCGGTACTTTTTCAGAGGGCTTGAGCACGAAGGTGTTGCCGCAGGTGATCGCGATCGGCATCATCCATAGTGGCACCATGAACGGGAAGTTGTACGGCGTAATCCCGACGCAGACGCCGACGGGGTGACGGACCGTTTCGGCATCGACATTGGTAGCGATATTGGGCAGGGTTTCACCCTTGATCAAGCTTGGGATGCCGGCGGCGAACTCGGCCATCTCGATGCCGCGCTGGACCTCGGCGCGAGCCTCCGGCAGGGTCTTGCCGTGCTCCCGGGTGACGAGGGCGGCGAGATTCTCGAAGTCTCGTTCCATCTGGTCGCGGAAGCGGAACATGATTCGCGCACGATCCACGACCGGCGTATCGCGCCAAGCGGGGAAGGCCTTGGCAGCGGCTTGCACGGTTTGATCCGCCTCGTCTGCGGTGCACATCGGGGCCTGTGCGATCACTTTACCGGTCGATGGATTGAAGACATCACCGGTTCGCGTGCTCTTACTTGTTTGCCAGGAACCCCCGATTAACATCTTCACTTGATTCATATTCACCGTATCCAGTCTTGACATAGATCGCCCATAGAGAAATTATGCATCGGAAATGAGCGATTATATGGTATCCTGTTCGTTTCCCAAAGGCTTGTGACTGTTTGGAGTCAAGAAAATGGCACGAAATGTCCGCGGTGCACTGATTCAGGCCACGCTCTGTGAGCCCGTCACCTCCCCCGTCGCCAAGATCAAACAGGCGATGATCGACAAACACGTTGACATGATTGGCCAGGCCGCCGAGAAGGGGGCCCAGGTTGTTTGTTTGCAGGAATTGTTCTACGGCCCGTACTTCTGCGCCGAGCAGCAGACCAAGTGGTATGACCTGACGGAGCGTATCCCGGACGGCCCGACCACAAGACTTATGCAGGACCTGGCCAAGAAACACAAGATGGTGATCGTGGTGCCGATGTATGAAGAAGAGATGACCGGCGTGTACTACAACACCGCCGCGGTCATTGATGCCGACGGCACGTTCCTTGGCAAATTCCGCAAGGTCCATATCCCGCATTGCAACCCCGGCTTCTGGGAGAAGTTCTACTTCCGCCCGGGCAACCTCGGGTACCCGGTTTTTGATACGAAGATCGGCAAGGTCGGTGTTTATATCTGCTACGACAGGCACTTCCCGGATGGCGCGAGATGTTTGGGTTTGAACGGCGCCGAGATCGTCTTTAATCCGTCCGCCACGGTGGCCGGTCTGAGCGAATATCTTTGGAAACTGGAACAACCGGCCCATGCGGTGGCGAACCAGTACTTCGTCGGTGCGATCAATCGGCCCGGTTTTGAAGACCCGTGGCGCATCGGTGAATTCTACGGGCAGAGTTACTTCTGCGATCCTCGCGGGCAGATGATCAACGTCTCTGATAAGCGTACCGAAGACGACATCGTCATCTCGGACATGGACTTTGACCTGATCCGCGAGGTGCGTAACACGTGGCAGTTCTTCCGTGACCGTCGGCCGGAGACGTACGGGCAGATCGTGCAGTTGTGATAGATAAGGACAATGCAGTTTATCAAACTGGCGTGTTCACACGCCTCATCGCTACCCAATGGGCACAGGATATCCCATGACTACGACACACACTGATATAGAGCACAAACTCAGCCTTCCCGTCTGCAACCACAAGCCGGCGCCATATGCCGGGCCATCGAAAGATGAAGTGATCGCGTTGCGCTCGCAGTATGTTTCACCCGGCGTGCTGACGTATTACAAGAAGCCGATGATGATCGTCGAGGGGCATATGCAGTATCTCTGGGACGAGAAGGGCACACGCTACCTCGACGTGTTCGCGGGGATCGTGACGGTCAGCGTGGGGCATTGTCATCCGAAGGTCATTGAGAAGGTCCGCAAGCAGAACGAAACGCTGCAGCACACGACAACGATTTATCTGAATCCAAATATCGCGCTGTTTGCACAGAAACTGGCATCCAAGATGCCTGACGCACCGGACGGCAGCCCGCTGGAGCAATCGTATTTTACGAATTCCGGTAGCGAGGCGAATGAGATCGCGGTCCTTTGCAGCCGGGAGCACACGGGGAATATGGATGTGATCGCACTTCGTAACGGTTATCACGGCGGGACGACGACGCCGATGGGCTTGACGGCTCACGGATCGTGGAAGTTCAAGCAGAACCCGAGCATGCATATCCATCACTCACATCCGGGGTATTGCTACCGCTGCCCGTACGGCCTGGCCTATCCGTCGTGTGACTTGAAGTGTGCACATGATGTGAAGAACGTCATTCAGTACCAGACACCGGGCCAGATCGCTTGCTTCATCGGCGAGCCGATCCAGGGCGTCGGCGGGACGGTGATGCCGCCAAAGGAATTCTTCCAGATCGTGTACGACATCGTGCGCCAGCACGGCGGTTTGTGTATCGCAGACGAGGTGCAGGGTGGGTTTGGGCGAACCGGTAAATATTACTGGTCGCACCAGAACTTCGATGTGAAGCCCGACATGATCACGATGGCCAAGGGTATCGGCAACGGTGCACCGCTTGGCGCGATGACCACGACGGCAGCGATCTCGAAGAACATGGCTAACAAGATCCACTTCAACACCTTCGGCGGCAATCCCGTCAGCATGATCCAGGGGCTTGCGACGCTGGAAGTGATTGATGAAGAAGGTATCCAGGAGAACGCGGACAAGTTAGGTTCGTTTATCAAGGATGGCTTGCTCGCACTACAGGATAAACACGCTCTGATCGGCGAAGTGCGAGGGCTCGGTCTGATGCTTGGTGTGGAGTTAGTAGCGGACCGGAAGACGAAGACGCCGGCGACCGCACAAGCTGCGGACGTGATGGAGCGCTGCCGTGACCTTGGTTTGATCATTGGTAAGGGCGGATTGTTCGGCAACACGCTGCGCATCAAACCACCGATGTGCATTACCAAGGATGATGTCGAGTTTATGCTTGCCGTGCTGGATCAGGTGCTGGGGGAAGTGGAGCAAAAGAATTAACCACGGTGACACAGAGTTCACAGAGAAAGCCGGACGGGAACAGGGAGGAACACGGATTAAGATTGGATAGTTGGATGTAAGCAATCGCGGTTTAAAATTATCTGTGTTTATCCGTGTCCATCCCTGTTCCACTTCTTCTCTGTGCCTCTGTGTCTCTGTGGTTCAAACAAGATATAACAGAATTGGAGATAGCATATGCCTGACCTGAGTGTGACTGTTAACGGCCTGGAGATGCCTAATCCGTTTGTGATTGCTTCGGGCCCGCCCGGAACGAATGCAAACGTGATCGGTAAGGCGTTCGATGAAGGCTGGGGCGCGGTGGTTGCCAAGACCGTCAGCCTCGATGCCTCCAAGGTGATTAACGTCGCGCCTCGCTACGGCAGGCTCCGCGGTAATGATGGCAAGGATATCTTCGGCTGGGAGAATATCGAGCTTATATCCGACCGCTCGTTTGATGTATGGATCGATGAGTTCAAGCAGATTAAGGATAAGTATCCAGATCGCATCCTGATCGCCTCGATCATGGAGGAATTCAACAAGGATGCATGGTTTGAGATTGTTGAACGTTGTCAGGATTGCGGCGTCGATGCGTTCGAGTTGAACTTTTCCTGCCCGCATGGTTTGCCCGAACGCAAGATGGGTGCGGCGATGGGTGAAGATCCGGCAATTCTCGAAGAGGTCTGTGGCTGGGTAATGGAAGCGACGAAGATCCCGGTCTGGGCGAAGATGACGCCAAATATCACGCACATCGAAGACCCGACACGTGCTTCACTGAAGGCGGGTTGTGACGGGATTGCTGCGATCAATACGATCCGCAGTGTGATCGGTGTGAATCTCGATACGCTCCACCCTGAGCCGAGTGTTGAGGGATACACGACACCGGGCGGGTATTCCTGCAAAGCGGTGCGGCCCATCGCGCTGCGCATGTGCATGGAAATCGCCCAAGTGATTAAGAAAGAATACCCGGGCAGAACGCTGTCAGGCATCGGCGGGATCGAGACCGGCGAAGACGCGGCACAGTTTATCCTGCTCGGCAGCGATACCGTGCAGGTCTGCACCGGCGTGATGAAGTTCGGCTACGCGATGGTCAAGCAGATGTGCGACGACCTTGCAGCGTTCATGGATAAGCACGGCTTCAACACCATCGACGACTTCAAGGGCCACAGCCTTCAGTACTTCACAACGCATGCACACCTGGTCGAGTTGCAGGCCAAAGCCAAGGCCGAAGCCAAAGCCGCCGCCGCAAAAAAGAAGATGGTCGCCGCCGACGAAGAATGGTCCGGCGACGACTTCGTGAAACAGTCGGATGCGCTGGGGAGTAACTGAGTTTTTACGATGTCGGGAGGTCGAATATAAAAACCGAGCCGCCGTGCCCTCACGGCGGACCGAAGTCAACGACTTCGGCATGCATTCAATACGCTCAAGCACAACCGATATTTGATGCGAGTATATCACGCACCTGTTCCGAGCCACCGTGCCCTCACGGCGGACCGCGTCGGGGGCGACGCGGCTCTGTTGGAGTTGTCCGTTGCTCAGCGATATACCAATACACGTTCTCCAGGTAGCGTTGATCCCAGACCCACTTGACACTTCCCTCCTTGGCCCACCAGCGAACCGGATTCTTAAGATTCATTTCGGCGGTGTCTTCTAGCAATTCAGTGAGCCAGCGTTTGAGAAGCCGGCGTGTGAGTATGCCGTCGTCGATCGATGTAAGCAGCACATGCACGTGATTCGATTGACATGCAGCGATATGTAAATGCCAGTTCCCTTTGTCGCATACGTCTTCAATCGCGCATTCGATTCGTATTCGATCTGCGTGATCAAGCATGACGGGTTGGTCATTCAAACTGGACGACTCGATCTGAAACCAGTCGTCATTCTGACCGACGATCGGATCGCCAGGTTTATTGTGAGTCTTGTCAACAGTACCGCGAGGATCGCCGTGGAGACGGGTTCCGTAGGTCCCGAACGTAATGTGATAGGCCAGTGGTCTGTCAGACACGGCTAATCCCCTGGATGTTTGAGCCACGTCGCCCTCGACGCGGACCGCCGTGAGGGCACGGCGGCTCGGATAGTCGTGATGTTTATTGGTTTGCTGTCTTGCGGCGCAGCAGTTTGCCGTACGTCTGATCACCGACGAACTTCCCATCGCGCACTTGGATTTTGCCGCGGACGGTGACGGTTTCGGGGCGGCCCTTGATGGGGATGCCTTCGAAGCCCGAGTAGTCGACATTCATTTCCTGGGTTTCGGCGGTGATCTTGCCGCGGTATTCGGGGTCGAAGATGACGAGGTCTGCGTCGGCGCCTTCGGCGATGTCACCCTTGTTAGGAAGGTGGAAGATTTTTGCGGTGTTGGTTGATGCCAGGGCGACGAACTGGTTCAGGCTGATCTTGTTTTCACAGACGCCGTAGGTATACAGCAGTTTGACGCGTTCTTCGATGGAGGGGATGCCGTTGGGGATCTTGGTGAAGTCGGAGCCGCGGGCGGGGTGTCCCATATCTTTTTGGCCCACGAAGTCGAACGGGGCGTGATCGGTCGCGACGGTATCGATTCGGCCGTCGGCCAGTGCTTTCCAGAGAAAATTCTGATGTTCCTTGGAACGGACAGGCGGGCTCATCACATACTTCGCGCCCTCGAAGTCCGGCTTCTGTGCGTAGGTGTCGTCGATGATGAGGTAGGGGATCACGGTTTCGACCTTGACATCCACGCCACGTTTCTGCGCAGCCACCGCGTTTTCGACGGCCAGGCGGTTGCTTGTGTGGACGATGTAACCCTTCGCGCCGGTGCTTTCCAGGAACGTGCAGAAGTGATGCACGCCGTCGGCTTCGACGCTGACCGGCCTCGAAGGCTCGTGCCATTCCGGTCCAAGTTTACCCTCGGCGACGAGTTCGGCTTGTTTGGATGCGACCAGGTCTGCGTTTTCACAGTGGGCGGTTACGACGACGCCCAGTTCCTTGGCGAGTTTGAGCGTGTTATAGAGTTCGATATCGCTGACGCCGAACGCACCTTTGTAAGCCAGGAATATTTTAAACGATGACATGCCGTCAGCGACGAGTTGTCGCATCTGTTTTTCGACGGATTCATCGTAGCGTGTGACGCCCATGTGGAACGAGTAGTCGCAGGCAGCGCCCGCTTCGGCTTTGGAGTTCCAGAGTTCAAATGCTTCGGCGGGTTCTTCGGTGCGTGCCGGGCAACACATTTCAATAAAAGTAGTCGTGCCACCGACGAGTGCTGCGCGGCTGCCCGAGGCGTGGTCGTCCTTGGAGTAGGTCCCCATGAAGGGCAGGTAGATGTGGACATGTGGATCGATGAAGCCGGGGAAGACGTATTTACCGGTCGCGTCGATGACTTGAGCGTCGGCGGGGGCTTGCAGTTTCGAGCCGATCTGCTTGATAGACTCACCCTCGCAAAGAATGTCACCGGTGAAGTCGTTGATAGCGGTGATGATTCGGCCGTTCTTGATGAGTAATGACATAACGCACAACCTTTCTATGTTGTCTTACACAGCCATGCGATTGTGTGCATTCACGGGCTGTGATGCAAGTCTAAACTTCAAGAATCAGGGCGCCAGCCGCTGCAGACGCCATATTTTACGGTCCCCGTCCTGCACGTAGCGAAGCCGATCATGCAGGCGGTTGGCCTGGCCCTGCCAGAATTCGACCGATTTGGGTTTAACGCGATAACCGCCCCAGTGAGGCGGGGTGGGGACATCCTGGCTATCGTAACGTTGCTTGGCTTGCTCGAACTGTTTTTGCAGCACTTCCCGGTTTTTGATCACGCTGCTCTGGTTTGACGCCCATGCCCCGAGTTGGCTGTCGCGCGGCCGGGATATGAAGTAGGCATCGGTCTCTTCCCGACTGACTTTTTCGACCGAGCCGCTGATTCGTACAGTGCGTGACAACTGTGGCCAATAGAAAACAAGCGTTGCCTTTGGGTTTTCATCCAGGTCTGCCGCTTTGGCGCTTTGGTAGTTGGTGAAAAAGACGAAGCCTTTGTGATCGAAGCCTTTGAGCAGCACAACGCGAGCGGAAGGGGTGCCATCCCTAGAGCAGGTCGCCAATGTCATGGCATTTGGCTGGCGTGCATCGCTTCGCCAGGCTTCTTCAAACCACTGCCGGAACTGCTCGATCGGATCGTCGTGGACATCGTTTTCAAGGAAGGGGGGGTAGTCGTAGTTTTCTCTGATCGCGTCGATAGACATGGGTGGTTACCGGGGGGTTACCGTTTATTACCGTTGGGCTTTATGCCCGCCTCTTTGTAGAGCATACTGACTTCGGTTGATGTGAGCATACGCCACTCACCGATCGCCAGGCCCTTAAGTTTAAGTTTACCGATAGCGACGCGGTGAAGTGAGCGCACTTTGTGACCTAGCCGGGCGAGGATACGACGGACCTCGCGGTTCTGGCCTTCTTTGAGCGTGATGCTGAGTTTCGTGCGGTCGCCGCGCTGCCGATCGGTTTCGATGCCGAGGATTTTGACGGTTGCAGCCGCAGCCAGACGGACATTTGCACCTGCGCCACCGGGTTTGCCTTTGTGCGCAAGGTGCATGCCTTTTCGCAGCTTGGCAACATCATCCTCGGTCAGCCTGCCCTGAACCGTAACGTGATAGCGCTTGGAGACTTCAAAGCTGGGGTGGGTCAGACGATGGGTCAGGTCCCCGTCATTGGTCAGCAGGATCAGGCCCGTGGATTCGGAGTCCAGTCGGCCCACGGGATACAGGCGGTCGTTGATCGGGATATCGATCAGGTCGATCACGCGCTTTCGGCCGTCGGGATCATCGTTTGTGCTGATGACCCGCTTGGGTTTGTTGACCATGATGTAGGTCTTGGCGGCACTTCGGCGTTGCTTGCGAGGTTTGCGGATGGGTTCGCCGTCGACAGTAATCTTGTCGGTGGATGGGTCGACCCATGCGGGCAGTTTCTTGACGACCTGGCCGTTGACCTTGACCCGACCTTGCAAAATGAGTTCTTCGCTATCACGACGCGATGCAACACCTGCATCTGCCATGGCTTTATGCAGACGGACGCCACGATCCGGGTCGGTGGCCGGGGAGGATTTGGTTTTAGGTTGTGGCTTACGTTTCGGCATCGGTTGAATCATAGGTGCGTGCGCTGAGCCGCAAGCGGCTTATTCAGGCAAACCCATCCTGTTGGTACTAATTGTCGAATTCGTCACCCTTGAAAGTGGAGCCGAGGTAGAGTTTGCGGACTTGTTCATCGTTGATGATCTGTTTGGGCGTGCCTTCGGCGAACACACTGCCTTCAAAAATCACATAAGCCCGATCGACGATCTCGAGCGTTCGTTGCACGTTGTGATCGGTGACTAGCACGGAGATGCCGGCATCGCGCAGGCGACGGATCTCGACCTGTAATTCCTCCACGGCGACGGGGTCCACGCCTGAGAAGGGCTCATCCAGGAGGATCAACGTCGGCTCGGTGATCAGGGCGCGGGCGATTTCGAGTTTGCGTTTTTCGCCGCCGGAGCAGAGGCGGGCGTGTTGCTTGCGGATCTTGGTCAGATCGAACTGGGCCATGAGTTCCTCAGCCCGTTTCTTGCGCTGGGCGCGGGTCAACCGGCGTGTTTCGAGGATGGCCATGAGGTTCTGCTCGATAGTCAGCCTTTGGAAGATACTGGGCTCTTGTGACAGGTAACCCAGGCCTCGCTGGGCCCGCTGGTACATGGGCAGCTTGGTGACTTCCTGGCCGTTGAAGATCACCTCGCCCTTGTCGGGGGTGATCATGCCGATCGTCATACGGAAGCTGGTGGTTTTGCCGGCCCCGTTTCGCCCGAGCAGGCCGACGATTTCGCCTTCCGAAACGTGGTAGGACACATCATTGACGACGGTCCGCCCGCTGTAAGTCTTGACCAGATTGTTCGCTTTGAGAATAAACACAGACCGTAGGATACCGCGATCCGTCTGCCGGGGCACGTGGGCAGGCTTGAGGGCATACCGGATCGGCTCCGGGCTGGTATCATGTGTGTATGCGTGCCGTGTACATGTGGTTGTGGCATCTGATCCCGGGGAACCCGATGGTGGTCCGGATCGTGCAGGGTGGGTCGCAACGGACCCAGCATCTGTGGGTGCGCATGGGCTATCTCGGGGCGCTGGTGCTGCTGATGCTTATCGGTCTGCTTCGGCCCGGCAGCGGCATGGGTGGGGAAATGAGCCTGACGGACCTCGCCAAGAGCGGGACGTGGGTGTTCGCGATCATCAGCTACGGGCAGATCGTGCTGGTCTGTCTGCTGTCGCCACTTTTTATGGCTGCGGCGATCGGGCAGGAGCGAGCCGGGCAGACGTACAACATCCTGCTGACGACGCCGCTATCCAATCTTCAGATCGTCCTGGGATCGCTATTCGGCAGGTTGTTCTTCATCCTGGCGCTGCTTCTGAGCGGCTTGCCGTTGTATGCGGTGTTGCTGATCTTCGGTGGTGTGCCGGTGTGGTCGGTCGTGGTCAGTTTCTCGGTCGCGGCATGCACGGCCATGATCGTGGGCACCGTGGCAGTGACGATGTCTGTATTGCGGGTAGGCGGACGCAAGGCGGTGTTCAGCTTTGTGATCATCATCGCGGCGTACCTGATCGGTGCGTATCTGCTGGATGTGGGATTGTTGAGGAAGTTCGATCCGAACAAGAACACCACCTGGCTGACGGGGCTTCATCCGTTACTGGTGCTCGAGGCATCGCTGAACAGTGCGAACTACCAGCCGCCGGCCCCGGAGACGTTGATGGATTACCCGGCGGTGATCCGGTTTTACCTGTCAAAACCGTTTGCTGCTTTTGCAACGATCACGACGCTGCTGAGTGTTGTCCAGATCCTGTTCTGTGCGGTTCTGCTGCGTCGGATCGGGCAGGGCGAATGGGTATTCATTCGGTGGCTGAAGGAGCAATTGCGGCTGCCTGTTGAGTCCGGCGGAGAGCGGCGGCGGCCGGCGCGTGAAGTCTGGGCCAACCCGATCGCCTGGCGTGAAGCGGCGACGCGCGGCCGGGGTGTCGCAGGTTTCTTTGCTCGCACGGGATTTACCGTCATCGGCCTGCTGCTGGGGGTGATGCTGATCTTCCTGCATCACATCGACATGCTTCCGAAGCTGCCGAATACCTCGTCGGCGGAGATGTTTCAGCGAGCGCTGTTTGCGTTGTTGTTGCTGGAAGTATCCGTTATCACACTGGTGGCTTTGTATATGAGCGCCGGTTGTGTGAGTCGGGAGCGAGAGGATGGCACGCTCGATCTATTGCTGACGACGCCGACCTCACCGAGGCAATACATCTGGGGTAAGCTGCGCGGGCTGGTCAGTTTCCTGTCTCTGCTGCTGGCGGCTCCGATCATCACCGTTTTCTTAGCCAGCCTGTACGCGGTACTCGGCCATTATGTGTTTGAGTGGGACCAGGCGACGGTGCGTGTTGCTGCTGTGACCCAAGGTGGAACAACCGCCGTGCGTTATCCGTTATTGATGCTGCCGGAGGCATTTCTGCTGTACCTCTTCATGCTCGTGCCTTTCGTGGCGGCGTGTGTGATGATCGGGATGTACTTTTCGATCCGCGCCAAGGGTGTGCTCGGTGCGGTCGTGCCATCGGTCGGCATCATCGGCGGCTTGGCGCTGGTAATGGGGTTGTGCGGCGTCAGTGCTGCCAGCAACATCCCGCTTGTTGGGCCTGTGATGAACGGCCTGAGCCCGGTGACGAATCTACTGATGATCGTAGACCCTTGGAACAGTGTTGCTAACTTCATCGATAATCCCGGCGCGGGACGTGTCTCACTCGTCTTTGCTTCCCTGATTACAACTGCAATTTATGCCGGCTTTGTCTGGGCCATGCTGCAGTCGATGGTCAAGGGATTCGACCACACGGTGCGGCGGCTCAGCGGGACGGGATGATGTAGATGTTCAATGTTCGATGTGGGATGTTCAATCGGGGGCCTCACATCCCGGTATGATTCCCTGCACCCCACATCCCAATCTCGCCTATAATATGGTGTTTCATCCGACCCAAGGAGCCGACCATGCTCTGGCAGCCGCCTTTGCCTGATAAGTACAGTGAAATGACCGACGAACAGCTCGCCGGGGCGATCGCTGCGCGACGGGCGGAACTGGGCAAGGACCTGGTCATCCTGGGTCATCACTATCAGCAGGATGAGGTGATCCAGTTTGCCGACTTTACGGGCGACAGCTTCAAGCTCAGCCAGCTTGCAGCCGAGCGCGTGAAGGAGACCGGCGCGAAGTATGTCATCTTCGCCGGCGTGCACTTCATGGCGGAGACGGCGGACATCCTCACCGATGAAAACGTGCAGGTGATATTGCCGGACCTCGGTGCGGGTTGTTCGATGGCGGATATGGCCGACTACGAGCAGACGGTGGATGCGTGGGAGCAACTTGTCTCGCTCTATGACAAGTCGGGCAAGAAAGTGCGGATCATCCCGATCTGCTACATGAATTCGACGGCCGCAATCAAGGCGTTCTGCGGCGAGCACGGCGGGGCGGTCTGCACGAGCAGCAACTGCGACCGCATTTTTGAGTGGGCGCTTGCCGGCGGTGATACGCCTTTAGTTGAAAGCGAAGAAGTTAAGATTCTGTTCCTGCCCGACCAGCATCTGGGGCGCAACACGGCCGCGCAGATGGGGGCGGATGTTACGACCGCCTGTTGCGTCTGGGACCCACACGATCCGGATATCCTCGGCGGCAACGTTGAAGAGACGTTGCTGAACGCGACCTACATCCTCTGGAAGGGGCATTGCTCGGTGCACATGCTCTTCCGGCCGGAGCACGTCGATCAGGCACGCGCCGAGCAGCCGAACATTCATGTGATCACACACCCCGAGTGTCGGTATGAGGTTTGCCAGAAAGCAGACTCGACCGGCTCGACCGAAGGCATCATCAAGGCGATTGAGAATGCGGAAGCGGGCACGTACTGGGCCATCGGCACGGAAGTCCACCTTGTGAACCGCGTGGCAAATGAAGCGAAAAAACGCGGCGTGCACGTCCGGATGCTTTCGGAGTGTCAGTGTCTATGCACGACGATGTACCGCATCGATATGCCGCACCTGCTGTTTGTGCTGGATAATCTTGCCGAAGGCAAGGTGATTAATCGGATTACGGTTCATCCTGAAGCGCGTAAACAAGCAGTCCTCGCGCTTCAGCGGATGCTGGATATCACAGCGGCAGGCAAAAGCAGCAGCAAGTCACTGCGGGTTTGAGCATGAAACCTTCCGGACGAAAAAAGCTCTACATATTGCTGGCGATGCTGATCGCTATCGGTGGTTTAGCTTTTGGGTATCGCGTCTTTTCACGTGCTCAGGCTATACAAATCACGCAAGAATGGGCCCGTGTCGATCCGTTGCCTGCCTCGGTTACATCGATAAACGTTGATGTAAGAGGGAGTATGTTCACACGTGAGTTTGTCATATCGTTCGAAGCGCCGCGTCAGGATATCGAAACCTGGCTCGCTTCATCTAAAGGGACCAGGGATGCTACTGTTGAAGTGGAGCATGGTTCACGCGTCTATCAGATACAACCCGGCGGCGGTGCGCAGTTTGCAGAGGTCAGGGTGGATGAAAGCGGCACAAAAGTCACGATACGTGTGTATTGGAGTTGATTGTGACTCGTGCCAATCAGTCATCATTCCCATGTTCGAGATATGCTTCGAGTATAAGCGGGCGGTGGTCGGATAGCGTTGTCCAGCCTGCCTCACACTTTGCGCCCCAGATCTTTGGCCCGAGCCAGATATGGTCCAGTTGCAGTACCGGCATTGGCACAGGCCAGGTCGGTTTGTAACCATTGCCACAGGTGTCGAACGCGTTGGTGTATCGATCGCGAAGCACATCCATCGCAACCGAATCACCCGGCGTATTGAAGTCCCCCATGATGATGTCCGGTAATTTGGCGGATTGGTCAAGTTGATTCATCAGCTCATCAATGGCCGCCCTGCGCGATAGAAAGACATTCGCGTCGAAGTCAACGACAGCGACCGTCAGTGGCTGTTCATGAATGACAACCTCAGCGATCAGCACCTTGCCTCTGCCGGGCAATATATGCATTTCGCTGCTGTTGACCGTTCCTTTCGTCAAGATAACCAACCCCGCATGTAAACGGCTTGAGTTATAGTCCGGCAGTGCGCCGTCCCAAGCAGCGTTGTTGTCATCTCGACCACGAGCGCCGCCTTCGACGATGCCGATCAGATCCGCCTGGTAGTTATTGGCAGCATCCGCGGCCGCTCTCAAGCCCTGCACGCTGCCGCGGGCCGGATTCCAGAACAACACCCGAAGGTTCGTTGCCTTGATTTCTCTACTGCGATAGACGTAACACTGATCAAACGTCAGGTAGCCCGAAAATAATGTGATGATGAGGAAACCGACAGTTATTTTCCAGCGCCGGCGTATGAGCCAACCTGCGGTAGAAAAAAGACCGCCAAACGTCAGCACCATTAGCGGCGTTGCATAGTACAGGATAGAAAAAACAGGCAAGCGATCGCGGATGGTCATGCGTACCGCCAGGCCCAGTACCGTCATAACGCTGGCAAACCACAGAACACCGACAAGAAGCCGGGTAATGCGTTGCCACCTGGTTTTCTTTAGTTCTGACATCGAGGTAACTACGGCCGGTACAACACAAAGGTTCCCGGGAGCAGGCTGATTATCATCAATTACACGCTCAGTGACGCTTCATAACTCAACGCCTGCTCATAACGTTTGCGGATCGGTTCGACGACCTCTGCGATGAAGGCTTCCACCTGCTGCGGCGCCCGGCCGACGAATTGCGACGGTTCTAATGCTGCGTTCAGGTCGACATCCTTGAATGCGGGCTCATCACGCAGCCGATCCAGCAGATCGTTCGACGCTCCCTCGGCCTTGACGCGCTGGGCCGCTGCCTGGCTGTGCGTGCGGATCACTTCGTGCAGCTCCTGTCGATCGCCACCGGCCTGCACAGCAGCCATCAGGATGTTTTCGGTTGCCATGAAAGGTAGTTCAGCAGCGAGGTTCGCGGCGATCGTCTTTTCGTAGACGACCAGGCCGGAGGTAACGTTAACAAGTAATTCAAGGACGCCGTCGAGCGCGAGGAACGGCTCGGGCAGCGTCAGTCGGCGGGCGCTGGAATCGTCAAGCGTGCGTTCGAGCCATTGCTCCGCAGCGGTGACGAAAGGTGTCTGAGTCATACCGATGACAAAGCGTGATAGCCCGCAGATCCGCTCGCAGCGCATCGGGTTACGCTTGTATGCCATCGCGGATGAGCCGATCTGGTTCTTCTCGAAGGGCTCTTCGATTTCTTTTCGGTTGGCGAGCAGGCGGACATCGGTGGCGAACTTTTGCGCAGCGCTTGCAACCGCAGCCAGGCTGGCGACCACCATGCCATCAACGACACGTGGATACGTTTGGCCTGTCACCGCGAAGCGTTTGTCTATCGACCAGCCCATCTTCTCAGTAACAAGGCGATCGAGTTTCTCGACCTTGTCGTGTGCTACGGGCGTGTTGCCACCGAACAGTGCGAGGAACGATGCCTGTGTGCCGGTTGTACCTTTGACGCCACGGAAGCGTAGCGACGCAATCCGGTGTTCGACTTCCTCTAAGGCAAGCGCTAGATCCTGCGCCCAACCTGCCGCACGTTTGCCGACGGTTGTCGGCTGGGCCGGTTGGAAGTGGGTGAAACCGAGCGTGGGCAGGTCTTTGTACTTAAGCGCAAACTTGCTCAGTCGATCGATAGCGACCGCCAGCTTCTCGGCAATGATGGTCAGTGCGTCGCGCGTCTGGATCAGTTCGGTGTTGCAGTTGACGAACTGGCTGGTCGCGCCGAGGTGGATGATCGGCCGGGCTTTGGGGGCGGCATCACCGAGCGTGTGGACATGGGCCATCACGTCGTGACGCAGTTTCATCTCGTACTCAGCCGCCTTGGCGTAGTCGATGTCTTCTAGATGAGCACGCAGTTCCGCCACCTGCTCTTCGCTGATCTCCAGGCCCAACTCTCGTTCCGCCTCGGCCAGAGCGAGCCACAGCCGACGCCAGGTGCTGAAACGGAAGCGGGGGGACCAGATGGCCTGCATCCGAGGCGAGGCGTTACGGCTGGCTAGCGGGGAGACATAGCGTAGGTCGGCATCCATGTTTTTGTCCGTGGGCTGAAATTGAGGCTTTTTTATAAGACGCTGCGGGGTTGACCCTATGGCTTCGAGTAGCCATAGTACACGCTTGGATTCAGGGAGGCACGCCCGAACGGAACTACTGTCCAATACGGGACGTAAGACCCTTGGCCATCGGACCTTGACGATTGATCGACCGCACCCGATTTCACCCCACGGACCCCGACCACATGACCCCTACGGCTGAACAGGCTCTGATCGCCAAGGCCCGCAAAGGGGACCGCCAGGCTCTCGGTGAGTTGCTTATGGCCCACCAGGACCGGCTGTACAGCGTCTGTCTGCGGATGCTCAGCCATCCGGACGATGCGGCCGAGGTCTGTCAGGACGTGCTGCTGAAGATCGTGCAAGGCATCGGCCGATTCCGTGGCGAATCGGGTCTGGCGACGTGGATGACGCGTATCGCGATGAATCAGTCGATCTCACATCTGCGAAAACGCAGGCTCCGCCGAGCTGTCAGCCTTGACCAGGCCACACAGACCGACTTCCAGGGCGATCAGGCCACAGCACTTCGCCATCAGTTGGCCGATTTCAGTGAACCCGGACCCGAGCAAAGCGTCCAAGAAGGGGAGATGCTGGAAAAGCTCCAACAGGCGCTGGCGAACCTCGATGACGACTTCAGGGCGGTGCTGGTACTACGGGATATCGAGCAGATGGATTATGCTCAGATCAGCCAGACGCTGGATATACCCGTCGGCACGGTTAAGAGTCGGCTGTTCAGGGCGAGGCTGGCGTTGAGACAGGAAGTCGACCGACTGTGTGGCAAGGACCGTCAAGTAGATTCAATCGTTTCAGGGGGTGGTTCTGGGGAGGCTTCGGGGGGCGGGGGTAACACCGGGGGCCGGGGGGGAGGTGTACCGTGACTGATCGATACAACCAAGACCTGATCCTCGGCTACATCGAGGGTGAACTGGACGACGCTGAACGTGAAGCGTTTGAAGTCACCCTCGCTGAAGATCATGAGCTGCGCAGCCTCGTCACCCAGATGAAGCTGGACCGCGAGCGCCTGCGCAGCCTGGGTCGGTCCGTGGCTCCGATCGGGTTGATCGACCAGGTCATCCAAACGCAGGAACGGGCCGAGCTATTGGGCGATCCTGAGGCCCCCGAGCCTTTGACGATGCCTGTGAACCCGCACCGGTTCCGTCGGGTACTGATGTACTCCGGTATCGCAGCGGTGTTGTTATTGAGCGCCGCTGTGGTGGTGCCGACATTGATGCCCTCCGGCCTGCTGCATCACCCCGGCCCGCCACTTGCTAGAAGTTTAACTCCGACTGATGCGGATGGAGAATCAACTGACCTCTCTGATTCAACGTTTGCGATGGCTGATGGAGAAGAATCAGTCGCTCTTGAAGATGAAGCGGTGAATGCTGCCGAAAAAGATAAGACCACAGAAACGACAGTCGCTACAGCAGCAGATGTGACCGAATCAGAGTCGACCAAGCCGGAAACATTGATGGGATCGATACCGCCGGCGATGGCCAAAGCACGTGATGAGGCTGAGACTACTGATTCTGAATCAGAAGAACCCGGCCATGCTGAAACCGAGTTAGTGTCAGCTGAGCCGAGCGATACGACTGCGATTGAACCAGAACAACCTGAGGCGGATTTACTGGCTGCTGATGATTTACCTGAAACTACCCTTGCCGCCGCGAAACAATCCAAGGACGCGGAAGCCATCGATACGGTTTTAGTCGATGCGACGGAAACTGACGTCACGGATAAAGCGGAACCTGTTCTGATTGCCGATGCGACAGGCTCGGATCGGGCAGACGAAACCAAAACGGCTGCTATCAATCCATTCCTGGGATACAGCGATGAAGACGATACCGCCAGGATCAGCCAGAACACGCAGATCCTGGTCAATACGGTGAGCCCGACGCTGGCCAGCCGCCAGATCCGTGACTGGGCAATGTCCAACAGTGTGCGGATTGAAGAGGAGCCGGGGGCCGAATCATTGATGAGCCGTGCGGGGGCCAGTGGCGGCGCCGGTGGACCTGTTACCGATTCGCAATTGGTCATCGAGATTAAACAGGAACAATTACCCGAATTTCTTGCTTTCCTGAACAGTAATCCCAGTCAGCAGGCTGAACTCGTGGCTCTGGCGCAGGGTGACAACGCAAATACACGTGTTGCTGCTGGCGAGGATGCAGAATCCGACAATCAACCCAAAGCGCTGGCAAACCGGAGCGTGACGCGCAGCCACTGGCCCGGTACCACCACGGGGCTTTCTCATGCCATGACGTCCAGCAACACACCACCAGCACCACGTGCGGCACAATCGGATACCGATGACGAAGCTGACAGCGAAGAAACTTCAACGGGTTCACAATCTGAACCGGTTCAGCCGTTTGACTGGTCGAATCTGCTGCACAATATCACAACACAACCGTTGAAACCTCATACGCCATTGCTGCAGGAACAGCCGGGTTCACGGTTACGTATGCAGGTATTGATCCACCAGGTGGCGGAAGATGAAGTGAATACCAGGGATACCACGAAAGAAAAGAATTAATCCCGCGGTAACGTACTTCGCTCGCTTTCACGGCCAGCGTAGCAGATTATTCTTCCGTTTCTTCCTCTTCGAAGTATTGTTCCCAACCCTTGGGGATTGTTTTAAAGAAGATCCACCCGTAGCTGTCGGTTTCACGTGTGTCTTCTTCGACTTGTACAAAATCAACGTGTCCATCGACGAACGTGATATTGATCTTGTTATCACGATCGTGGAAGTCGGCTTCGTATTGTGGTTCATTTGTGGCGTAATACCATTGAGGATCACCGGCGAGGATCAGCCTTGAATGGCTGACCTCGATATCCGCAAGATGGATACCGCTTAGGATCCAGTCCGATGGATTGACCGCGGCTTGCAGCAGCACATGGTTCCCAAGGTAACTGTTGCCGGTGTACTCGTAGGTATTATAAACCGTGCCGCTGCTGCCAACGGTTACATATCCGCCCGCAAGTTTGCGGATAGGGCGGTCGGAAGGGCAACGGAACATCTCGGGATTATCAGTGTAGGGTGTTAACGGGCGGGATGGAGGATTGGTTTTCCACCAGTCCGGATTGCCCCCGTACTTCCACGTAATGTTGTCGACACCCAGAGCGAAGTAGGGGAAGGCCTCTTTGTGATCTTCAAGATAGTAATGCCACAGCAAACTGATCTGGCGTTGATTGGACCCACACACCGCGATACGGGCGGAATTGCGTGCGCTGGCTAATGCAGGCAGTAGGATGCCGATTAACAGCGCGATGATAGCAATAACCACCAGCAACTCGATCAGCGTGAACGCGTAGCCACGGGCGCAACCCAAACCTCCGCGTCGAATCCTCTCGGATCGGATCTGATCGTTAACGGTTGGCCAAAGCGTGGGCATGTGGCTGACTTCTCCGAAACACTCCATCCTGACGGGATAGGCTATCACCGTACCGGTTCAGATGAATCGATTTACAATCATGTGTGTTCCATGCCAGGGCGGTCGTGATGCCGACATCGGCGTAACGTGCAATTGGCCCAGTCAGTTACCAGGGCCCGCCGCCGGCATCCACTGCAGATCCGCCGTAACACCCCACTGCGTATAATTTTACCCCCACTATGGGCACGATCAAGCGTTTTGGGCCAATCATTATTAGCCATGTGCTCTTAATATGTTAGGGCGGAGAAACTTCGCGACGGATCGCCCTGAGATCGCGACCAGAATCGGCTACCATTCGTTATAAACAACCTTATCCATAATTGCCCAGACCCCAAACCCCAGACCCCACACCCTCACCCATGACCTACACACCCGCTGACGACCGTTACCAATCCATGACTTACCGCCGCTGCGGCCATAGCGGCCTGAAGCTGCCCGCCATCTCGCTGGGGCTCTGGCACAACTTCGGGGATGTCGATCCCTACGACGAGGCCAAGGCGATGATCCACCGGGCCTTTGACCTGGGCATCACCCACTTCGACCTTGCCAACAATTACGGCCCATCCGCGGGTTCGGCGGAAACCAACTTCGGCAAGATCCTCAAGGAAGGGATCGGCGCACACCGCGACGAGATGATTATCTCCAGCAAGGCCGGGTACTACATGTGGCCCGGGCCCTACGGCGAATGGGGTTCACGCAAGTACATGATCGCCAGTTGCGATCAGAGCCTCAAACGTATGGGGCTCGACTACGTCGACATCTTCTACAGCCACCGGCCTGATCCGGATACGCCGATCGAAGAAACCATGGGCGCGCTGGACCAGATCGTGCGTTCGGGCAAAGCGCTGTATGCGGGGATCTCTTCTTACCAGCCGGACCATACTCGTCGTGCGGTGGAAGTGTTGCGTGAGTTGGGTACACCATGCCTGATTCATCAGCCGTCCTACAGCATGTTCAACCGGTGGGTCGAGGATGGCCTGCTTGAAACGCTTGATGATGAAGGCATCGGTGCGATCGTCTTCTGCCCGTTAGCGCAAGGCCTGCTTACGAATAAGTACATCAACGGCGTGCCGGAGGATTCGCGGGCAGCCAAGTCGCACGGCTTCCTGAAAAGAGAACACATCACCGACGACAAGATCACGAAGATCAAGGCGCTCAATGAATTGGCGCAGCAACGCGGCCAGAGCCTGGCTCAGTTCGCGCTCATCTGGGTGTTACGCCACGAGACCGTGACCTCCGCGCTGATCGGCGCGAGTAAGGTCCGGCAGATCGAGGATTGTGTCGGTGCCTTGGATAACATGACATTGTCTGATGGAGAACTCGATCAGATTGAATCGATCCTGAAAGATTGATGTGATTACAAACAGTCTTTCCCCGGTTGATCAGAGCAAGCAACTCACAATCGCGTAACGTGGTATCAACGATATCTTCTAAAGTAACAATGTTACTTTCCGGGCGCGGTATACTCAGGCGTTACGCATTGTGGTTTATTTTAACATGGCATGATCAACGACCCGATCGAATGAGGTTTCAACTCATGAAGACAATCCTGATGATTCTGGCTTGTGTATTGGTTGCACCGTTTGCTGGTTGTGGCGCTACGCTGCATGCAAAGAGTATGGAGCCCGATTGGGATGCAGCGTGCGAACGTGAAGCACCTTTTGTGAAACGGCCTTTCATTGTGATGGAAGACGGGCGATGGCTCGGTAACGGCATCTGCTACGGCCCGCACCGTGACGGGCAATCTCCCGACGGTGCATCACCGACCCGTGAACAACTGCTCGAAGACCTGCTGATCCTCAGCAAGCATTGGCAGATGCTGCGTATGTACGGCTCGCAGGGCGTTACCGAAGATGTGCTGCAACTGATCCGCGAGCACGACATCGATATGAAAGTGGTTGTGGGTGCATGGATCGCAACCGAAGCGAGAGTGAACGAAGCCGGGGAGATTGTTGAAAGTTTCCCCGAGACGAAGGCGGCGAATCGTGCGGAGGTCGCAGCCGCGATCCTTTTGGCAAATGAATATCCGGATGTGGTGGCAGCGGTGACCGTGGGCAATGAGACGCATGTGTCCTGGTCGTTCCACAAAGTCCGTACGCCGGTGCTGGTGGATTACATCCGTCGGGTACGAGCGGCTACAACAGTACCGGTCAGCACGGCCGATGTCTTCAGCTATTGGGCGCAGCCTAAGAGCAAAGCGCTTGCCGATGAAGTGGATTTTATCGTGACGCATATCTACGCGATGTGGAACGGCCAACAGCTTGAACAGGCCATGGACTGGACGCGCGAGCAATACGAAGTCAACGTGCTTGCTCATCCCAATCACAAGTTTGTCATCGGTGAAGCCGGCTGGGCGACTCAGATCCACAAAGACGGGGATGATGGCAAGTACATCAAAGGCAACGCCGGCGAAGATAGCCAAGAAGTTTTCTATTCAGAATTTGTCGAGTGGACACGACACATGAAGATCCCGTACTTCTACTTTGAAGCGTTCGATGAGAAGTGGAAGGGGGGCGATCACCCGGACGGCGCAGAAAAACACTGGGGGCTTTACAACACCGACCGGACACCGAAGAAAGCCATCGCTGCCGAAGAGTAGTGCTTAGCCACTATCCGCATCAGTCGGGCGCCACACTTTGACTGCGCAGCAGCAAGTGTGCGTTGACAGAACACACTTTGCACTTCGGGTCAAAGTGTGGCAACCATTATAAATTTAGACTGTGATTGGCTCTTGTCTTCAGTGGTATCGTTCCCCGGTCCAAACGAGAACGTGATTAATCTATGGCGTTTGCCTATTCATCGTCCCATTCATCCTTCTGATACACACGCACATAGTCAATGTCGAAGAATTGTGGGAACACGGTGTTGTCATCCGGGTCACCGTCGAACCAGCCGCCAACCGCGGTATTGAGTATGACACACATCGGCGTTTTTAGTTCGGGTATCTTGTCGTAACCGACGCGGTAGTATTCGACGTCATCTACAAAGAAAGCGACGTCTTTCGGCGACCACTCCGCCGCGTAGATATGGAAGTCTTTGGCCCACTCGATGGGTTTGCCGTTCTTGTCCTCAGCTTGATGCACCGCCCAGACGTGTTTGTGCTGGCGGTTTTCGTCTGCAAAGTGAATCGCGCAACTGACATCATGCGATCGGCTGCCGCCGTGCTCCATGATGTCGATCTCGCCGTTGTGAGGCCAATGGCCCTCACGCGGCAACAGCCAGATCGCCGGCCAGATGCCTTTGGTTGTGGGTATCTTTGCACGCACTTCAAATCGGCCGTACTTCTGGGTGAACCAGCTTTCGAGCCGGGCCGAGCGATAGTCTTTGCCTTCGTATGGCTCGTTCGTAGCAGTGATGCGTAACACGCCATCGACTATCGCCGCCTGTTCAGGAAGATAATACTGCTTCTCTTCGTTGTGACTGTTCTTGCGCGTCAGCACTTCCCACTTCTCAGTATCGACAGCCGATCCATCGAATTCATCATGGAACGTCAGCGTCCAGCCCGGGCGTTGCAACTCATCCGGCGTAACGGCATGGCAAGGGCTGATACAACCCGCCACAGCACAGGTCACAAGCGCGGCCGTGGTGTTTCGCTTTACTTTAGACATGTCTGCTTTCACCTCTATCGGTCGGCAAGATCGGAGGGTGGATCTGCACGGACATTACGTTTAAGTATTTCACCACGATTGGCATTGCCCGAGTGACCGTCGGTATACAGCAGATTCACCGATCCGTCACTGCCGGCGTGGCGATACCGCAGGTCACCCTGGCCGGCGCGCGGGCCCGTGTAGCGAGGGTCGGTGCTGAAACGTGGCCCGTCTTTGATCACGCGATCGTTGTATTGATAGTCGGCTGAGTAATATTCAGACTTCTCGTTGGCGCCGAACGCGTCAAGCCGGTCCAACCCCGAGTAGCTGTCGCCATAGTTGCTGGCCGTCAGCATCTGTGATGCATCACCGATCATCATTGTCTCGGTCGTACGCACCAGGTCATTCGTGTTATAGACTTTCAAACCCGCAGCGGTCGACCACGGGAAGACCGGCATAAACAACAGGTTCGCACCGTAATGCAATCGGCCGCCGTCGATCAATGCTTCCGGGCAGGTAAGCACCTTCGTCTGATGCTGATACTCGGCATCCTGATACGTGTCTTTACCTGATTGAGCAAGATACGCATTGATCATCACCGCCCAGTCAGAGCCCTGAGCCCCATCCATATAGGCCGGTGGGAACAGGTCCTGGTTCTCGTAGCTGTACGCCCAGATACCGATGCCGATCTGCCTGAGGTTGTTCTGGCAGATCATCGATCGTGCGGTGCGTCTTGCGGCGCTTAGTGCCGGCAGCAGGATGCCTACCAACAGCGCGATGATGGAAATAACAACCAGCAGTTCGATCAGTGTGAAACCTTTGCGTTTGTCAGACATGATTCCGTCCCGATATGGATTGGTTGACCGCCCAATATCACTACCACACCGTCGCCCGGTTCTGTCGACTCACCCCGGTTTGATTTTCAGGCATCACTCATCACTATGTACTACGCGCGACGACGCATCATCGTCAGGCTCCCGAGCCCGATCATCGCAAGTGTGCCGGGTTCCGGGATAGCGCTGCCGGATGGCGGTGTGCCTGCGTTCCAGTTGTTCAGGATGATGTCCAAGTCATCCAGGCCGACATAGCCGTCTTCATTGATATCGCCTTCGAGGATGAAGGTTGTCCCGCCTGTCAGAGCGATATTGTCAAACGTCAGGTCCATCCACAGGCCCGGATTGCCGTTGCTGAACGTGCCTTGCAGGTGGAACGTAACCAGGCTGGAGATATCCAGGCCTGCAATCGAGCCGGTGGCGTTGTCCTGGCTCCAGTCGTCGAGGTCCAGAGACAGGATCTGATCGTCACCGACCACCAGATCGGTGAAGTGATACACGCGCTCCGTGCCGTCGGCATCGATCAGCACGATATTGAATTCGTCCGCGACATTGCCCGGGTTGACATCGAGCGCGACCTCGAGCGTTGTCTGTCCCGTCGCGTCGATCGGTGCGCCGAGGTTCATCCAGCCCCCGCCGAAGTCCCCGGCCTGTACGCGCATGTCGTTTGCGCCATAGGTAATGGTTCCGCTGCTCCAGTTTTCATAGACGCCGGTCAGACCGACGTTGTTGAAGTCATTCAGCACGACGCTGGTCGTCGCGGCGGGGGGCGTACCCTGGTTCCACTCGTTGAGCACGATGTCCAGATCGTCAAGCCCGACAAAACCATCGCCGGTGATATCGCCTTGAATTGCAGTGGCTTTCTGCCAATAACGGACGTAATCCACTTCCATCGTCTGAGGCCACACGGTCGTGCCGTCCGGGTCACCGCCGAAGTCCCCGCCGATGGCGAGGTTAATGATCAGACTCATCGGCCCATCGGGCACCGGGACACGTGAACTGTTGACGACGAAGTGCAGATTGTCATCAACGAAGAAACGCATCACGTTCTCTTCCCATTCGACCGCATACGTATGGAAGCTGTTATGAAAGTTGACCGGCACGCCGTTTTCGGTCGCGCTGTATTCGTTCCAGACGTATTGATGGTTTTCCCAGTTTTCACCGTAGTGGAAAGCACTGCTGGTGGCATAAGGTTGGCTGCCTTTATTCTCCATGATGTCGATCTCGCCACCGCTGGGCCAGTCCTCGTATCGAGGTAGCAGCCAGATCGCGGGCCACATGCCTTGGGTAGTCGGCAAGTCGGCGCGGATCTCCCACCGGCCGTAGGTGTACTCATCCCACGTGCGGATCAGACCCGAGCGATACTGCTTGTTGGCGATCGGCTGATTCGTCGCGGTAATGGTCATGTAACCGTTTGCGACCGAAACCTGGTCGTCCAGGTAGTACTGCTTCTCGTTGTTGAAGCTGTCCTGGCGGTTGAGGGCTTCCCAGTCGCTGGTATTCAGCGAGGTGCCATCGAATTCGTCGTTCCAGACCAGGTCCCAACCGGGCAGATCGGTGGCTTGGCCAAACGCTGAACCAGCCATACATGCGCTGGCCGTGCAGGCAATTGCCGCGATCAGCCCTTTTGTTGATTTAAACGTGGTCATGGAAAACTCCTGATTCCAAGTAGTAAGTATAAAAATAGGTCTGTTGCGCTATCTGTCCCGCAGGTCGGCTAATATTCACGCGTTACTTCTTTGTGCTTCCCCATGCACCGAAGTCGTACTCAATCGTGCCGCCGGGGATACTGACTTTGCTACCACTGCTATTTAAACCGAATTGCCCGTTGCCGAGTGAGCGGCGTAAACCGTTAGGTGCTTCGGCATACCACTCCTGTGCTTGAGGATTATCCTGTTCGCCATCACCCTCGAATGAAGCGGTGCTGCCGTCGTAGGCGGTGAAGTTGCCCTTATCACCGTTGTGCCATTGGCCGACGCGGTCGTCCCAGGCGTGCTGTGAGTCGAAGTTGGTATTGTTGTTCGAGGAGAATTCCGGGTCTTCTTCGATTAACAAGGGTGTGATGGTATCAATATAATTTGAAGGATCCGCACCGCTACGGGCGATCACTGTCTGGGCGGGTAACTGATCCACCTTAGCATTGTTCCATGAAGTAAAGACTGAATAGTCAAACTTTCCGTTGCTGCCCTTACCATCGTTGGATGGCCGACCGTTTGATTGCGTCGCGCCTTCTTCTAATGCAGGACAACGGTAGAGTTCTCTGGAATCACCAACATACGAGAATATTGAGCCGTCATCGGGGCAATACCTCATGAATCGTTGGAACAGGGGGCTGCCGTCCATGAGCCACGTCCTGTAGAACTGGTTGTTCCTGTCATCAAGGCTTGCCGGCAACGTGTCGCGGTTGTCCGTGGCGTAGGCCATGAACGCGATGCCGAACTGGCGCAGTTGGTTCTTGCACTTGATATCGAGTGCTGAACGCCTTGCGGCGCCAAGCGCCGGCAGGAGGATACCCACGAGCAGGGCGATGATGGAGATCACCACCAGCAGTTCGATGAGTGTGAATCCGTTTCGTTTCGTTGACATTATCGACGCTCCTTCAAGGGGCTGTGTTGATTCTTGTTGGCCCGCTCTCGCCCAGGGCCGTTTCTTGTTTAATCCGGGGGTCCGCCGTCAAGCGGACGCCCGGTTTTTTCAGTGTCTGTTACGAAACAGTCAGTACAAGCTCGATGGTTCGCGGCCGTTACCCCACGGCCCATCAGCTAAACGTTCAATCATTCACTTACGCACGACGACGCAGCATCGTCAGGCCACCCAGACCCAGCAGCGCGAGGCTGGCCGGTTCCGGCACGGCAGCGCCATCGGCCGGCGGGGTGCCGTTGTTCCAGGTGTTCAGCACGACGTCCAGGTCAGCCAGGCCGACGAAGCCGTCCGGGCCAAGACCATCGGCGCCGGCGATGTCGCCATCGATCAGCACGAGACCGCCGCCTGTCAGGGCGAGGTTGTCAAGCGTCACGTCCAAAGGCAGACCAGGATTGCCATCGCCGAACGTTCCCTGAAGGTGGAACGAGGAGATGGTGGACAGGTCCAGACCGGGGACCGTGCCTTCATTATTCACCGCGAAGGGCAGGACCAGGTCGAGCAGGACGGTTTGGTCATCGCCTTCAGTCAGGTCGAGGCGGTAGAGATATTCCGTGCCATCGCCGTCGAACAGGACGATACCGAGTTGGTCGGCTTCGTTGGCAGCGCCGACATCAAACTGCACTTCCAGTGCGGATTGACCGGTTGCATCGACAACTTCCGGCAGGATGTACCAGCAGCCGCCCCAACTGGTGGCTTGGATACGGAAGTCGGTTGCACCGGAGGTGTAGGTGCCCCAGCCTTCGTAGCTGCCGGCTACGGTGAAGTTGCTGAAGTCGCTGAGGACATCCGTCCCGGGTGCGACCGGCGGGGTGCCTTGGTTCCAGTGGTTGAGGACGATGTCAAGGTCTGAGAGGCCGACGAATCCGTCGCCGTCAATGTCACCGGACAGATCAACCGGGGGAGCCAGATCGAACCCGCCCGGGGTGTTGCTGGGAAGCGCCGTTGCGTTGGCGGTGGCGACGTTCGGGAAGACCTCTACAGCGAAGCCATCGACAAACAAGCGGCCATCCGGATCGGAACCTGACCAGTCACCGGTGAAGAACACCGGACGGATTTCCTGAAGCGAGAAGAAGTCGACTTCAGCGTCGGTGATGGTGTAGGAGGCGCTCATCTGTGTCCACCCCGTGGTGGTCGCGGTGCTGGTGGCATCGATCAGGCCGTAGCCCATGCCGTTCTCGGTTTCATTGGTCATGTCAAAGGTGTTGAATGCACCCAAGGCGACGTTGTAGAACTCGACCTTCCAGCCCTGAGTTGCTTGTGTTGTCCACGGGTTTTCCGGATCGGACAAGACCCAGGCGCTGGTGCGGATCACCATGCCATCCTGAAGCGATTGAACCGCGGTCACGTCGGCGACATCAAGGTGATACGAGAAGCCGGTGTAATGGTTTTGTGTTCCATTCTTGGTCATGATCGCGAAGCCGTTGCCGTCTGATTCAGCGGTGCCGTATCCCACGTAGGAACCGCCGCCTTCGAACCATTCCATCGCACCCAGATTGTTACCACCCGGGGTCATGTCGTCGCTTTGGGCGACGATGACGGCGCCTGCTTGTTGGCCGGCCATTAATAACCCGCTGGCTGCCAACATCGTTACGAGACTCTTTCCGCTCATTTCATTCCTCCAATGTTGTTATTTGGGCATCTGCCACGTTATCTAAATCCATTCGGTTGTTGGCACACACGTTGTGTGCGACTTCTTATTCAATCCGTCCACCCACGATTAGGTCGGTGGACGGGAAAAAAGGAGGTCAGTGTTTACGACGGCCGGCGATGGCTAAGCCACCCAGGCCGATCAACGCCAGGGATGCCGGTTCGGGAACGGTCGCGATGACGACGCTACCAAACGGAGCGGTATCAGTGATCCACACGTTCTCACCCACGGTTTGGAAACCGTACTGCACGTGTCGGCCAAGACCCGGGTCGGTCGCCAGATCAATACTGAACGCACCGGCACCATCGATTGCCACTTTGCTTTCGATGAACGATGAGTAGTCAGGCGCGAAGTCCTTGATAAAGACGAAGGATTCATGCGCCGCGGTGAACGTGTCCGACAGGATCGTGCCTTCGAAGGTCACGGTCTGGCCGGCCAGTGAATCATCGCTGACTTCGATATACAGGTTGGCTTCCATCATCTTATTCCCCGGATTGCCGGGAGCGCCACCGCCGATGTACCAATACGGATCGGGGTCGCCGATGGTGTTCGGTGAGAGCGTCAGCGTGCTGGCGCCGTCATCAAACGTTGCTACGAGGTCAGCAACACCCCAGGCACTGCCCCAGAGGTAACCGCCCCCGTTCGCCGGCAGTTCAAACACATTCATGTAACCAAGCCAGGGTTCGGCGGACTGACCTACACCAACGGTTACTGCTTGTGCCGAGGTCCCAGCCATCAATGCGACAGCCAAGCCTGCCCCGGCAACTGTTCTAACTAACTGTTTTGTAAGTTCCATCATAGTTTCTCCTTTTTCCTCCAAATAGGCCCACATGGGCGGTTTCTAAACGACAAAACAACGTCGGTCTTGATGACCGAATTACGTGCTTGTGACTCCGATGGGGCCGGTGGTTTCGTGAACCTCTAACCATGCCGCGGGGGCATTGTTTTCTGATGGGCATTTGGCCCGCATGACTTCTGCCAGCACGCGGTACGCTTCACGGCCTAATCCGGTGGCGTCCTGGCATACGGATGTCATCGTGGGCAGCACGGTATGACGCAGCTCCGCGTCATCGAAGCCGATGATCGACATATCATCAGGAATCTTCAGCCCCATCTTCTGTGCTTCATACAACGCGCCGATGGCGGCCATCGGATCGGTGATGTAAATAGCGGTGGGGCGGTCTACCGCGGTCACGATGCGGCGCATCAATTGCGATCCACCCTGACGGTTACCCGGGGCACGCATGATGAGTTTGTCATCGATCTCGATGCCGTGGTCATGATGCGCATCGCGGTACCCGGCCAGACGTTCAAGGTGATCAGAATCCTCGACGACGTTCATGCTGATCGCGATACGACGGTGACCAAGCGAAACAAGGTGCTCGATAGCCTCTCGGCTTGCGGTGCGCGACTCGCAGCAAACACACGAAGATTCGGCACCCGGTAAACGGTCCCCAACAACAACCGCCGGGAAGTTCTGATCGATGATATTCACACAGGATGAACGTGTGCCGTGTGTGGTCCGAAGCACGACCCCGCGTACGCCCAGCCGTTGGAACATCTGTGAATAATCCTCGCCGTTGCGACGTGTGCGCCGCAGGTCCAGGATCATCAGGTGCAGGTTGGAGTCGGCCAGCGCCTTATAGAGTCCTTCAAGGACTGCTGAGTCAAAAGGTGAGCCGAGGGAGACATGTCCGGTATAGACGTAGGCGATATTGGAGGTGCCACGCTTGCCTACGCTTGAAACATAGCGTTGGCTGTTCGCGGCCTCCATCACCCTGTGCCGTAACTCATCGCTGACGGATGGATGGTTGTTAAGCACGCGTGAGACGGTGGCGATAGACACGCCGGTCTGTTTCGCGATGTCACGAACGGTGGACATGTGTTCCTGCCAAGTGTGTTAAGTGATGTATCAGTTACATCACGTTCCATCGATACAAGAAGATAACCCTACCTAACCGGTACGTCAAGCCTTATTACTCAAAAAAAACGTTAATTATGACGAATCAGGGCCGGTATGGCATACTGTGGGCTGATCGCGGGGGCCGAGGCGCAGGGCCGGAAGCGTTTCAGATCGAGGGGGCCAATGAAACAATACTGTCCCCATTTGTTACATATGTTACACCGTGTTAACAGCCGTTTTTCGCATGCAAATCTTGGCGAAATAGCGACTTGAATATTAGAGGACGATGAGCGGGCGGGTCGAGCGGCTTAGCTGCGAAATTGTGAAACAACGTCTCGGTCAATACCGTTTGCGACAGCTTGGCCGTTAATTTGGAGAAGATGGGGGTGTGGGTTAATCGGTGACTTGAAATGGGCTGTTAGCGGTAGCCGCGTGGCCCTGATTGTCTCGAACATAAACATACAGGCGGTATGCGCCTGCTTCTGCGGGTGCCCGGAATGTCACGGTTGCGCCGCGGGTTGCCTGAATCAGTTCCGGATGGGCCGGGGGAACGGCCTCTTCATCGCCACCGGTGCGGCGGTCGGTGCTTTCAGATTGGATGACCCACTCGTATGTGAGTGTATCCTTGTCGGGATCATCGGCCCGAACCGATGCGTGACAGATCGCGTCCCGTTTGATCGCGTTTACATCCACCGATTTGAATTCGATGGCTTGATGGAGGGTGCTCGATTCTTCGGCCAGTTGCCGGTCCAGTACTTGCTTACCGCATCAACGATCTCGGTCGTTTCGTTTGTATCTCGTATGAATACGCCGTACCACGTTGGCGTGACTTCCTGTTTGGATCCCCAGTGAAATAGATAACCGCCAAGACAGTTGCGGCGATCATTTAATATGGTGCTGCGGTAGCCGTCAGAGCAGAACTTGGCTTTTGCTGTGCTGGTCTGTTCGTAGGGGGCGCCCCATGGCGTTTGGCTGACTTCCCATTGACCAAGCGGGCCGTACTCGGCGACGATGTAGGGTCGATCCAGGCCGGCATCGGCCAAGCGCTGTGCTAGCGTTGGAAAACCGCCGTAACAGTTGATGCCAAGGATATCGACATCCGGGCAGTACTTTTTCAGGTTCTGGATCTTATTGGCAGCGGCCTCGGCGGTCACGGTCATCACGGGATGATCAGGATCGATTTGTTTCGCTGCTTTGGCGGCATCATTAATCGCCTGCCAGATAAGCGGATTGTCGCCTTCTCCCTCCGCTTCATTGCCCAGACTCCACATAAGGATCGCGGGGTGGTCCTTGTATTTCCTTATAAACTGCAGGGCCAGTTCCTTCTGCCTGGCGACCGCTTGCTTATCCGAGTAATCGAATCCGTGCCGTTCGTGGCCAAACCAGATCCCGACCGTGACGGTTTAAACCCATCTCGTGGGCTTTATCCAGGATCTCTTCGGCTTGTTCGACGCCCCACGTCCGGACCGAATTACCGCCCGCCTTCACAAGCACTTCAAAGTGTTCCGTGCCCCCCGCTCCCTTGACGAAGTAGGGTTCGTCGTTACGTGTAAGCTGCCAGCCTTCATCGGTCTTGATTACTTGAACGACTGATCCTGTAGTCTGTTCGCTTTCAGCCAGCGTATTATTGTGGCAGGCAAGCAGGCAAAATGACAATACCAGCAAAGCCAGCGTGCGGTAATGCATTTGATTCTGTACTGATCGCTTGGTCCTGAACGTGCGCATGGCTGGCTCCATTTATTAGCGGAACTCTCTGTGCGATAGCGAAGCGGATTGATGATACCTAATCGGCTAGATCAACACGCGTGCCGTTCGGCAAAACCCGGAACGGTTTAGCAGGCGGCGGCCCCGTAGTTTCGTGGACTTCCAGCCAGGTGGGAATCGCAACGCGTATCGGCGCTGCTTTCTCGGGGGCTCGGTCGATGATGCGTTTAAGTGCGGTCGATGCTTCGTGGCCGATCTGTACCGCGTCCTGGCACACGGCTGTAATCTGCGGATAGCTGTCCTTGGGACTGTCGCCGTCATCCATCCCGACGATCGAAATATCCTCCGGCACCTTGATGCCCATACGCTGCAACTGGTGGATCACACCGATGACGATATAGGGATCGGTGACATATAAAGCGGTCGGGGGAACGGCGCTACTCAATATCCGCTTGATCAGTTGCGCGCCGTCCGGCCTCTTGGGGGGGACGCGATACAACAACTCCGGGTCCGGCTTGATACCCGCCGCTTGCAAGGCCTCGCGGTAGCCTGCTAGTCGATCGATGTGATCGGTGTCTTCGACCAACCCCATCGCGATGCCGATACGTTTGTGCCCGAGTGATATCAGGTGCTCGATTGCCTGTCGGCTTGTTTGGTGTGAGTCGCCGTATACAAAGCTGACCTCCGGCTGGTCGGTCCAACTGCCTATCACGATTGATGGAAAGCCTTCTTCGGCGATGGTGTGGCAAATCCCACGGGTGCCCGCGGTCGTGCGGAGGATCACGCCGCGGACGCCTTTACGCATGAAGTACTGCGAATAGGTTTCCGTGGGCTTCTTGTCCCGTTGAGGATTCAGGATGACCAGGTCAAAATCGGTCTCGTCCATCGCCTGGTTGATCCCGGCCAGGACCATGGAGTCGTACGGGCAATCAAACGAGGCGGGGCCCGTGTAGACAAAACCGATGTAGGTCGTGCTTCGTCGGCCAACCGAGGAGACGTAGCCCAGACGGTTGGCGGTGCTCAGTACACGCGTACGGATATCGCTGCCGACCGATGTGTGGTTATTCAACACACGTGAAACGGTGGCGATAGAGACCCCGGCCTCCTTCGCGACGGTGCGGATACTGGGCATATCCGAATGATACACTTTGTGAAACAGTTTTCAAGAGATAGTTATAAACAATCTCGCGTAAGAGTGTCTGGGGTGCTTTGAAGGATCATTCTACGGTGATTCTGGCTTGACCACACTAATTGTGTCGCATGTGAGCAATTTAAAATATAATATAAAATACTAATTATAAATAATTTAACAAAATAATCCGGCAGACCGCTCGGCCCCGGTATATTGATGTGAAATATGTTGACAAATAGGGGGGCGGGCGTCACAATGTGAATCGAATTAAGTAACTGTTTATCAAAATGTCATTCTGTGGCGGGATTCGGCTCCTGCCTGCAGCACTTGGAGGTTGTTCCCGGCTTGCCGGGATCTCTAGCGAGCGGACTAAGTCGTGTCTATCAAGTTCCTTAAAAGATTGCTGCCGGACTACCTGGAATACCTCTCGGCGGGGGGGTGGATCATTCTCTCGCTGGCGGTGTGCAGCGCGATTGCGGTGATGTGTTGGCCGATACCGCATCGCGAGGGGCTCCAGTTCTGGATCTTCAGCTACAGCCACGAGACGCTCTACGTCGGCAAAGTCGAAGAATGGAACCGCGACAGGCAACCGCAAGTCAACATGTCGCTTCTCAGTAACGAAGCGCTGCAACAGCGCATGCTCGCCTCGTTCTTGACTGACACACCCGCAGCCGACCTGATCGAAGTCGAACGTAACTTCGTGCCACAGGTTTTCACCGGCCCGATCGAAGATGTCGGTTTCGTCGACCTGACCGACCGCTTGCACGAGGAAGGTATTTACGAGCAGATTAATGAGCCATCGTTTGGCCCATGGACTTCGCGTGGTCGGATCTTCGGCCTGCCGCACGATGTGCATCCGGTCATGCTCGCCTACCGCGCCGATGTCTTCGAGGAAGCCGGTATCGACATCGAATCGGTTCAGACCTGGGACGAGTTCGCGCAAGTCGTCTTGCCATTAGTCGGTGATCGCAACGGCGACACCATCCCCGACTACGTCATCAGCATGTGGGCGACCGGTAGCTTCCGCGATCAGTTGGAAGCGCTCATCCTCCAGGCCGGCGGTGCACTGTTCGATGAACACGAGCAGATGCACATCAATACCGAAGTCAACGCGCACGTGATTGCAACGCTGGTCAGTTGGATGGTGGGCCCGAACCGTATCGCGGTGGATGCCGGCGAATTCAGCGCCCAAGGCAACAAGATGCGCCTGGACGGGCGGGTGCTGGTCGCGATGATGCCCGACTGGCTTTGCGGCGTCTGGCAATTGGATATGCCGGGATTAGAAGGCAAGATCAAGCTCATGCCGCTGCCCGCGTGGGAGCCCGGCGGCCGACGAACGAGCGTCTGGGGCGGGACAATGCTTGGGATGGCGAAGATGAGTGAAGATCAGGAAAACGCCTGGACCTTTGCCAAGCATTTGTATCTGTCCGAAGAGTTGGCCGAGGGCCTGTACCGCAGCAATTACATCATCTCCCCGGTCAAGTCCTATTGGGACAGGCCGTTTTACGATGAACCGTCTGATTACTTCAGCGGGCAGGCGCCCGGCAGGCTCTTTATCAACTTGGCGCCGGATGTGCCGGTCCGCACATCCTCCCCGTTCAATACCTTCGCCAAGGACCGGGTTTCCAATGCCATGTTCCTCCTCAAGGAATACGCCTTGAAGAATCAGGTTTATGACCGCGAAGATTTGATGGACGAAGCCAGGCGACTGCTCGCCGATGCCGAAAAACTGGTGCGTCGACAGGTCGAGGAGAACGTGTTCCTCAGGAGCCAGCAATGAACTCGGGTTATCCCAAATGGACGCCTTACGTGCTGATATCACCGTTCGTGGTGATATTCGCGGTGTTCATGGTGTACCCGATGCTTTATTCGGTCGTGCTTGCCGTACAGCAAACCTTCGGCCCAAAGACCAGCACCTTCGTAGGCCTGCAGAACTTCAAATACCTGCTGACCGATCCCATGTTCTGGAAAGCGGTGCGTAACACATTTGTTTTCGCCGCGGGTTCTGTCTTCATTCAATTGCCGTTATCGCTCGGATTGGCGATGCTGCTGAACCATGAGAAGGTGCGGGGCCGCGTGTTCTTCAGGATGATCTTCTTCTCGCCTTCATTAGTCGGCACGGTCTTCATCGCGATCATGTTCGGCCTGATGTTCGACCGGGAAGGTTTGGTCAACGTCACTTTCTATCAGCTTATCCCCGGCTACCCGGCTGAATTCCCCTGGCTTGAGCGGTTTGTCATGGGCTCGCTGATTATCGCCGCGATGTGGCAATTCACGGGCTTCAACATGATCTACTTCCTTGCCGCGCTGCAGAATGTCAGCAAGGACCTGTCAGAGGCGGCGATGGTCGATGGTGCGGGACCGTGGCCCCGGTTCTTGAATGTAACCATCCCCGCAATCAAGCCGGTCGCGTCGTTTGTCGTGTTGCTTTCTTTGATCGGCAGTTTCCAGCTTTTTGAACTCGCCTTCGTGTTGCTGAATAACAGCGGCGGCCCGGACGACCAGGGGCTGACCGTTGTAATGTATCTGTATCAGAACGGTTTTATCAGCGGACGTCTGGGCAAGGCCAGTGCGATCGGCTGGATGCTGGCCGTGCTGCTGATGGTGTTCGCTGTGATCCAGCACCGCGTGGCAAAGGCGAGTGAGAACTAGGAGCGTGATGGAGTCAACCGGCAACAACAAGAAGTTCAATTCCGTGTTGCTATACATCGTGCTGTATACCGCGTTGATTTTCTGCGCATTGATCACACTCATCCCGTTCGCTTACCTGCTGTGTGCTTCGCTTAAACCATCCGAGATCTTCTTTGACGACCTGTTCCTGCCCGCGGGTGACGGCCTCTTCGGCGTCGCCTGGGACAAACTCAACTTCGACCACTTCCAGCGTCTCTTTGCCGAGGAGGGTTTTGGCAGGCCGATCCTGAACTCGACGTTTTTCGCTTCCGTCAGCGGCGTGTTGGCGACACTCTTTGCAGCGACGAGTGGTTATGCACTGGCTAAGTTCAACTTCAAGGGAAGAGAAAGTATCACCAAGCTCGTGCTGGCGGCACTTGTCGTGCCCGGGGCGTTGCTTTTGGCGCCGAATTACCAGCTGCTGTACTGGTTCGGCCTTCTGGATAGTTACTCAGGCCTGATCCTGCCCGGGCTCGCACCCGCGTTCGGGGTGTATCTGTTCAGGCAAGCGACGGTCAACGCCGTCCCCAATGAAATGCTCGAGTCGGCACGTATCGACGGCTGTGGCGAGATCAAGATATTCTTCATGTTCGTCTTGCCGTTGATCCGCCCCATGATGGGCGCCTTCCTGCTGTTGACATTCCTGGGAGCATGGAACAACTTCATTGGGGCGCAGATAGTGCTTCAATCCCCCGAGAAGATGCCCCTGGCGGTAGCCATCAACCAATTGCGCGGCGTGTACGGCACCGATTATGGATTAATCATGGCAGGAACGGTTGTTTCCATCCTGCCGGTTCTGGTTCTGTTCCTGTTGCTGCAAAAGGAATTCCTCTCCGGCCTGACCTCCGGAGCGGTTAAGGGTTAGTCAACAACAGTACATCAGGGCGATAGATTGCATCGAGTTTAATTAGTTAAGGATATAGCAATGCTGAGCGAGAAGAACATCACATACCCGGTGCTGCACGATGAAAAGGATCACGTCCCGGTCGGCCGATTCACACGCATCGATGGTGAATCGTATAACTCCATTCAGGATTACGACCAGCTCGACCCGTTCCTGATGAGTATCGTCAGCGATTCGGATCACTGGATGTACATCTCGAGCCTCGGTGGTATAACCGCCGGCAGAGCAAACCCCGATATTGCCCTGTTCCCATACGATTCAGAAGACAAGCTCTATCAATCTCATACCCACACCGGCCCCTGCACCGCCATTTGGGTAGACCACCCGGAAGTGGGGCAGACGCTTTGGGAACCATTCACCCAGGCATCCACGGACCATTACCGTGTCCGTCGACATCTTTACAAGAGTGAACTCGAAAACTCGATCATCTTTGAAGAGATCAATCAGGACCTGGATATGGCGTTCAGGTACCGCTGGAGTTTCAGCGAAGCGTTTGGCTTTGTCCGACGCGCAACGCTGGCTAATTCGGGTGACGCCGAAGTCCAGGTCACCATCATGGACGGGCTGCGTAACATCCTCGCTTACGGGATCACCGCCACGACGCATCAGCACCGCCACTGCCTTGCCGATGCCTACAAGCATTCCGTGATCGATGAAGACACCGGGTTAGGCATCTACATGCTCAGCTCCATGATCACCGACCGCCCCGAGCCGGGCGAAACCATGTATGCGACGACGGTGTGGAGCAGGGGACTCATAGACCCGAGCCTCTACCTGCGCCCCGAGCAGCTCGATGCATTCCGCTACAAGAAAACGCTGCGATCTGAGCCGGTTCTGAAGGGACGCAAAGCGGCGTTCCTGCTTAAATCCACGCTGAGCGTCGGGCCCGGTCAGTTGCATCACTGGCATATCGTTGCTGATGTTAAACAGAATCAGAAGAAAACCGTACACCTGCGCCGTACTTTACGCGAGGACAAGAACATCATCGAGGCGGTCGAACTGGATTGCCTGGCGGGCGATCAGAATCTCCGTCGTAATGTCGCCAGCGCCGACGGATTACAGGTGACAGGCGTGCGGACGATGCCCGCTCATCACTTCGCAAATGTTTTGTTCAACAACATGCGAGGTGGCGTTTTCAACAATAACTACAACATAACCAGTATTGATCTGGCAAGATTTATCGAAGCGCGGAACAAACCTGTTGCGGATCGTCACCAGGCTTTCCTCTCAGATTTGCCCAAGACCTTGCCCGTCCACGATCTGCTTCAGAAGGTTTCTGATGCAAATGACGCGGACCTGCATCGCTTGTGTTACGAATACCTGCCGCTTTACTTCAGCCGACGCCATGGCGACCCGAGCCGGCCGTGGAATCAATTTGATATCCGTCTTAAAGATGAGCAAGGCAACCGCGTCCTTGCATACCAGGGCAACTGGCGCGATATCTTCCAGAACTGGGAAGCACTCTGCCTCAGCTTCCCCGGCTTCCTGCCCAGCATCATCGCCAAGTTTGTCAACGCCTCCACCGCCGATGGTTACAACCCGTATCGCATTACCAGCGACGGCATCGATTGGGAAGTTGTTGAGCCGGACAACCCCTGGAGCAACATCGGTTACTGGGGGGACCACCAGATCGTCTACCTGCTTCGCCTGCTCGAACAACTGCACGGCTACTATCCCGATCAACTCGGCAAGATGCTTACGCAGAACGTCTTCAGCTACGCCGATGTCCCGTATCGCATCAAGCCATACGATCAAATACTCGAAGACCCCAACGATACGATCGTGTTTGACTTCGATCAAAGTAAGCGCGTGTCGGACCGTGTGAAGAAAGTCGGCGCGGATGGCAGATTGCTTGTCGACGCCAATGGCCAGGTCATGCATGTCAGCCTGATCGAGAAGTTACTGGTGCCTGCGCTTGCAAAATTGAGCAACCTGGTGCTGGATGGTGGCCTCTGGCTGAACACGCAACGCCCGGAATGGAACGACGCCAACAACGCGCTTGTCGGCAACGGGTTGTCCGTCGTCACGCTCTGTTACCTGAGACGATACATCGCTTTCTGCCGAAACCTCTTCGCCGAACTGGATATAGATACGGTCGGTATTACCGGCGAGGTGGTGGACTGGCTTTCGCGCATATTCACAGCACTGGATGCAAGCAAAGCCGTGCTCGATAACAACCGCGTCGACGATACCGAGCGTAAGAAACTCCTGGATGAATTGGGCACAGCGTTCGATGCATATCGCCGGGCGTTATACGAAAACGGCCTGTCGGGTAAGACTTCTGTGAAGCTTGAGCAGATCAACCAACTATTTGAACTGACGCTCCAGTACATCGACCACAGCATCAAGCAGAACCAACGCGAAGACGGTATGTACCATGCGTACAACCTGATGGAATTGTCTCAGTCTGGTGACGCTGTTTCATTAAGCCATATGTATGAAATGCTCGAGGGCCAGGTGGCGGCGCTCAGCAGCGGGGTATTGAGCACCGAGCAGGCGATCAACCTGCTGGATGCGCTGGCTGGCAGCGCCATGTACCGGGATGATCAATCCAGTTACATGCTGTACCCCAACCGCGTCCTGCCCGACTTCCTCGAAAAGAATGTTGCACCTGCGAATAAGGTCCAGGCATCTTCGTTGTTACGTGAGATGCTATCTCAACAGGACGAACGCATCATCTATAAAGATGCGGAAGGCAAATACCGATTCGCCACCAACATCAATACAGCCAAGCAACTCAAAAAAGTGCTTGATGATGTTGCTCGTTCTGAATCATTGCGTCCCCTTGTTCAAAGCGATACCCAGCTTATCAAGGACTTGTTTGAACATGTGTATCATCACAAATACTTCACGGGTCGTTCGGGCACGATGTATGGCTATGAAGGATTAGGCTGCATCTATTGGCACATGGTTGCCAAGCTGTTACTGGCCGTGCAGGAAAGCTATCTCCGTGCGGTAGAGCAGGGGGCGGACGATCAGACGATATCCAAGCTCGCCGATGCTTACGATCATGTACGTGGCGGCCTCGGTTTCAACAAAACCCCCGTCGAATACGGTGCATTCCCCACCGATCCCTACTCGCACACGACCGGCCACTCCGGCGCACGCCAGCCCGGCATGACCGGCCAGGTCAAAGAAGAAATTATCACCCGACACGCTGAACTCGGCCTGATCATCAAACAAGGCACGATACGTTTTGCACCAAGACTGATTAAATCCGACGAGTTTCTTAAGATCGAATCGGTCTTCAGGTATTACGATATCGCCAACCGCAACGAAGCCATCGAACTGCCCGAAGGTTCAATCGGTTTTACTATATGCCAGGTCCCCGTGATCTATCACCTGGCCGAAGGCCCAGCCACGATCTGCGTAACAACCAGCAACAACCAAACCCAGCAGATCGCCGGCGACACGTTACCGGTGGCTTTATCACAGAACGTCTTTAACCGGACAGGCGACATCAAACGCATCGACGTATCCGTCCCACGAAACATGATCCGCGATTGATAGCCGAATGCCGAACAAAACCAAGTTTCTATTCTAGACAAGTCCGACCCCGTTTAAGCGATCTTACTCCCTCTCCCCCCGGATACCTTACGCTCTGCGCGAATCTCGATACATACTTTCCCCCTCTCCCCTTGGGAGAGGGCCGGGGTGAGGGCTGCCCCCGGATCCCCCGCGCGCAGTATTCACCGTCATTCCCGTGCACACGGGAATCCACGCGCTCAATGAATCCCATCAACCAACCGTAGCTCCGGGCCCGCCCGGCCATGAGTGCATCCCGATGTTATCCGTGTCCGGGCAGGCCCGGACCTACACTCTCCCTCTCCCCCTGGGAGACTTCCGGGGGGGCCGGGGTGAGGGCCGCCCCCGGATACCTTACGCCCACACGCGAAGCATTCCGCGCTCAACTTAGATATCCGACCCCGTTCCCCCCTCCGTCATTCCCGCGGAGGCGGGAATCCACGCATTCAATCAATCCCATCAACCCGCCGCAGGTCCGGAGGCCGACCCCGCCCGGACATCCGTGCCAGCGATCAATCGCAGTGTGCGAGCCAGACCGCATCCGTGGTGGGTAGCGCTCCGCTTAACCACCCCCTACGCCGGAGCGGGAACCCACGCTGCTTGCTTCGGGTCAAAGACGGGCACCCGGCTTGGAGGGCTGGTTAATTGACACTCTGCGCGACCACCGCGATGATTAATGGTTATGAATCAGGTGCGCAAGAAACGCGGATGGATCAAGCGCGTGCTGCTTGCATTCGTAACGGTGCTAGCTATTTGTACCGGCTTTGTGTGGATCGGTTCATGCTATCGATCTGCATACATTGTCTGTCCGGTTTCGCAGAAATCTGTCGTGAGACTTACCGTGTATGTGGGTGAAGTGTACGTAGAGTATGACCATGTCATGACAGCACGCCTTCGGATCAACATCGGATCCGCAAAAAGCAGTAAATCAAAGAAACAGTATTGGTGGATGCAAGCGCCGATTACCAAAGGTCAGATACCGATTCCTCCGATACCCTTTTGGATTATCATGTCAGTGCTTGCTCCGTGGCCCATGCTGGCACTCTATTCAAGGTTTAACCGACGTTATCCTCCCGGTCACTGCCCCGCCTGTGGCTACGACCTGCGCGGCAGCAAGGGATCGGCTACATGCCCCGAGTGCGGCAAGCCAATCCGCATCCGTGGTGGGTTGCGCTCCGCTTAACCACACCCTATGCCGGAGTGGGAGCCCATGCTTCTTGCTGGTCGCAGACTCGCGCGGTCTACGTCAGATGTCAAACCGGAGAAATTGGTCAGAAGGAGATCAACATCATGTGAACGACTTACGCAGTTCGGGAAACGCTTTAATCACGATCTCAATATCATCCTCACTAGGGTCTCCATAGTCATGAATATTCTTTGCAATAGTAGATGCACCAAGAGTTCGTAGCCAATTCATAAATTGCGTTTTAACTTCCCTTGATGATATAGAAATCATCGCTTTGGCTAGCGACTCTCCAAGCATGTGGCGTTCTTCAGCGCTATTACACATCGCCGTAATTTCATCCTTGGCAATGATTATCGCTTCTATAGTTCCGCTAACATCGTTGTTCTGTGTAATCTCTGGAATTAGTTCCACGATATCGCGCAGTCCTACACTATCTCGTATGCGCTCTATCTGTAGCCATATTCTTCTGCGTTGTGGGTCTGGCATATCAGCGATTAGAAATACGGTCTTCAACACCACAAACGCTTCGTCGTTTAGAGAATCCACCCAGATCGACAAGGCAGCATCTTTTAATATATCGGATTCTTTTGCATTATGAGCAAGGATTTGACGAGTCATATCGACCCTACTATCAGTATCTTGTTCCTCGAAAGCATGGGTCCATAAAGATTTCAATCGTGCTATTTGCTCAGTATCATTCATATCAACCGAATCGATGATCGCAACTAGATGTTCAATAGGAAGGTCAGCATTACTCTTAGAGAGCACATCGTGTGCGGCTGTCTGATGGGATGGCCAGAGTTTAAATGCAAGTTCTATGAGCCGGTTCTCTTCCGTTTCGTTAATAGCCCCACGATGGATCATGCCAGATAGAGATTTTAAGAGACTCGGACCATCCGGATATGCGGGTTGGTTGACAAGAAACTGATGGGCTTGATTAAATAGTTGTTGTGGCTGATACTTTTCCAATTGTGCTGACTGCTGAGGCCAGTAATCTGCCATCTGGCCATGGAGCCATCCATATATGTTTGGATGGCTAGCAGAACCAATAAATAGCGACTGTAACATCCTTCCCACAGCCGGTTGTGGTAGTTTTGCCAAACGACTTGGTAAAACCGGGAATATGTACTTAAGGTAGTCATTCTGATTGTCTTGTCGCTGTACGACTACTGCGAGTACATCGCCAAAGAATTGCTGTAACTCGGGTGTCTGTAGTACTGTATCGTCAAGTGCATTAACAAATATACGGTATCTATCTCCTTGTATTTTAGAAGGTTGCCCCGGGCTATGCACGGGTTGTAATGCAGTCGTGACAGCCTGCCGATTCTTTGCATTTAATTTTGCATTGAAGTTCTTAGCAATCCATTTAATGCTAGAGGATGAGAGATCGTCTAGTATGCGTGGACACCACTCATCCAAAACAGCATGCGCAAGATCACTGCTGATATGTGACAAATGTTCGGCCAATTGCACAGCGTGGTCATAGAGCCCATCTGTATTACTCCATGTTATACATAGGTCGATGAGTGACTTATGGACAGTTTCCAATACGTCGCTACGTCGCGCATCTAATATGCGGAGGAGAGTTTCCTCCGGTTCCACAGATTCAAACGACCACCCCTCAGAATAGTTATTTAGTCGTTTGGCAAATGCTAGCACGAAATTAGACAATGCCTGTTCATTTGGGTCTCTTAGTCGTGTAAGAAAGTCACTGTACGCCAATTCCATTGCATGAAAATGACGTACTCCCACTAGCTGATGCAAGAGTTCCCAAAGCCTCGGTCGGGTGTCTTCGCCTTTGTTGTACATCGCATCAAACACCTTCTTTAATCGCCCAATTGAGTCATTTGCTCCGTGCTTTAGTTGGGTGAGATCATCTGCTTCAAATTGCGCAACTACCAGTTCTGCATAAACAGGCCCAAATACTGGCAAGAGACCCGACTCATATTCAATTATCCAATTCTCCAAAATGTGGAACGGCAGACTCGATTGTTTGCTTACAACCTTAACCGGGCGATCACGTAGCCACGTCATGAGATTTGCATCTGCTATGTCATCAAGCCCATCTTGACTTCTAATCCATAACAAGAGATCACATGCTTCTCGAACCATCTCTACTGCTTCACCTAGAGATGGTGGTTCACCTGTATCCAGATTAAACTTGATTGGATCATCTATTAAAAGTAGATCATCTATCAATACCGAAGCAACATCCTGTCGATCAGATTCTGATGCAGTTTCTAAGATCGCTCGAATCTTGGAGACTGTCACTCGCCATCGTAATTCAGGGGATTCTGCAAGGCGGCGCGCAAGTGGACTCATTAAAAAATGAGCATCGGACACGGGCAAACGATCAGCGAGTTCTGCAAGAACAAACGCTGCATTATTACGGTGAATATCTGTGTCTTGGTACAGCTCTGAATTCAGGTCTCGGAGTTTTTGCACGTCCGCTACCTGAAGTGGTTTCGGGTCATGAGCCCGTCCTAGTTGAGCAAGAACCTCACGCGTATCACCTGATACAAATGCTTGGTGAAGTTTGATGGAACGATCGCCATATCTGCGTGTCAAAGGGTCTTGTGTAAGCAGCAGCAACGCTTGCAAGCTAGGTGGCCAGCGGTGCCCACGAATACTCGATAAAAATTGGCGTAGTGACGCGTGTTCCGCCTGAAAATCGACACCTTCTTTGTCTAAGTATCGTTTGAGAATCGGCTGTATTGTGATAGGTTGCTCGGACAATGGCTGTCCGCGGAATACAATTTGATCAAATCTGTTTAATAGCTCCACATCTTCTTGTAAGTCAGCGTAGAATTGAGGAAAACTTACTCTTAAGCCGGACATGATGGCTAAAGACGCTGGGTGGTCGGTAACTGCACCTTCGGACAGAGCGCCGGCTCTATCAGAGCCGGCTCCTTCTCGTTCTCTACGCTCAGCTATCCACCAACTTTGAATAAATGCATTGACGATTTGCAATGCATTGCGTGGACTTTCTACTCCAGGATGTATCATTCGGTCGATTACATCGGCTAAGGATATATTCTTAGAATCGATCGATGAAATTATCTCGGGAGCAGCTTCCTTTAGCTTTTGTGTAGCATATTCTCGCATATCTCGTTTTGGAAATGGAGGAATCTCCAATCGAAACTGGAATATCCTATCCAAGTATCTGCGCGCGTCGCTATGGCTAAAAACAGTCGCGGGGAGATCTGCACCAAGTCGTCGGTGACGTCCAGATATTGCTTGTGCCACACGATCTTCGTCGCAGGAGATAATAAAGATAATACCCAGACCGGTCTTTATCTGATCAGATGGTATCTCCATAAATGTGCGCACAGCATCAAGGCCACTTACCATTTCCTCCGCAGACAAACGATCTAAATCATCTACGAAGACAACCAATCGTTCGCACGATTTACCTTCTTTACTAGTCTTGTATTTATTTATCTGGTCAATTAATAGGTCTTCGTATTGTTCTGCAGACGTATGGGGCAATTCGATGCGCTTGACTGGAGCTGTGCGATTGACCAAGAATCGCTCGGTAGCGAGAAGCTGCTTAAGAGATACCCCCAATGCTGTCATTACAGCCACGACTGTGGTGCCATAAACGACATCATTTATTGAAGGATAAAATATCGGGAGTGAAATTAGAAAGATCGCAACCAAAGTGAATGGAAATAAGATTTGGAGAAGCCCAAACAACCATCGGTCAGCAATATCGGCCCAAATATCACGCCATTCACGACGCTCTGTAAATGTGCGTTCAATCTTTCGAAACAGAACATCTCTTAACGTGCTGTCATCTCCGCCCAGTTCCAGAAATACATGCCGTAATAAGGCACGTTTCATATCATCCCCGCCGTATCGCCAAGCATTAAATGTTACTACTTGACATTTATCTGATCGCTTCTTTCCAGAAGTATCACATTCTGTATCGTCAAGAAGATTTTCAAGATAGAGCCTCTTTATTGTGCTTTTACCAGTACCCCAAGTGCCAAGCAGGCCTATACTATAAGGTGGCATATGGGTTGGAGATTCAATCAAGCTTCGTAGAGCTAGAGCAAAATGACGATGTCCAAATGCATCTGAGTTATCGCTAGATATTTCCCGATCTAGGATTGACGGCATTTCAACACGGTGGCGCTCAGTGGACATGTGCGTCCCCCTTGAAAGGTGCTAGATATTCCAAATTAAAGATATGCTGCCAGATAGCTTCAATCGTGCACATGTTAGCGTGATGTACGGGGGGCATGCAAGCAGAGAGGTATAAAACTATCTAAATAGCGAGTACAGCGTGCGGGAGAAGAAACGGTGTTAACCTCCGATATGGCGGGTTCGGAGCAGGTGAGTAACATACAACCAAGCTCAGGCCCTCGGGTGTCGATGTTGGCGGTCAGGAATGCCGGGTCTTGAATCGTGCGGATAAGAGATCAGCGATCTTTGAATCCATCTGACAAAGCGGTCTGTGACGGGACGGTTTAAGGCAGAGTTTGTTCACTTCGATAGTACACGTCAAGCAAAACGTTCAGCGTGATCTGGTAGGCATCAACCGCGGGGCGGTTGCTTGTGTCTGTTGGGGGGGCGTGCTGGAACGGGTCGGGCGGGTCGGGGCGTGCGCATGAGGGGGGCAGTGGGGGGTGTTTGGGCCGTGTTGGTGCGCATGGGGCGCGATCACGACAGGGCCGTGCGCCCGTTGAGTGGTGGATAAGTCGCATCTAGTGATTGAAAGATTTGCGGCCGCGTGCGTTTGGGGTTAGGCGGAAACCGGCCGATCGATGTCATCTGAACATGAAGGTCCGGAGGTCCGGATTTCCGGGGGCCGGGGGGGGGCCGGGGGCGAGTTGACCCAAATGGATCGCGCTTCAGCACGACATGAGTTGGCGATGGTGTTCATCAGCGCTACCGAGCAGGGTGCGGTCGGGTAAGCCGATCCGGGCTCGGTCGCGCGTTTGCCGACGCCGGTTTCGGGCCGGCAAGCCGTCGGCGCCAATGACAAACGCTCTCATAAAACCCTTATAGGCAAGGGTTTCGCAAGAGCGTTCGTGGTGAAGCGGAGAGGGAGGGATTCGAACCCTCGGTACGGACGAGCCGTACACACGATTTCCAGTCGTGCACCTTCAGCCACTCGGTCACCTCTCCAGAGGCTGTCGGCTTCGCCGTGCGGGACGCGAAAAAGGGCGATCCAGGCCCGGCAGGGGGGGCCGACAATTCGAGTTTGGTCCGCTATCGTATTGTTTTATCGTGGTTTGTAAAGGAAGGTGGATCGTTTGGGACGTCGCAAAGGTCATTCCAGCTACTGCGGGCTGATCGTGGTGGATAAACCGCTTGGTTTAAGCTCAATGGATGTCGTTCGTTATGTTCGTCGGGCCGCAGGCGGATGCAAGACCGGGCACGCTGGGACTTTAGATCCGCTGGCGACCGGCGTGGTTATCTGCTGCCTTGGTAAGGCGACCAAAAGCGTGGAATCGCTTATGGGTCGGCCTAAGGTCTACGAGACCGTGGTCGATCTCTCGGCCTTCACGACGACTGACGACCGCGAGGGCGAACGGCTGGAAGTGCAGGTAGATCAACCACCTACGCAAGAGCAGGTCCGGCAGGTGCTGGGCGAATTCATGGGTGAGATCGAGCAGACTCCGCCCGTGTATTCGGCTGTCCACATCAACGGCCAACGGGCCTACAAACTCGCCCGCAAAGGTGAGGCCGTCGACATGCCGACCAAGACCGTCCGCATCGACGCGATCGACCTGCTGGACTACACATGGCCCATGCTGACGCTGCGAATCGTCTGCGGCCGGGGCACTTACATCCGAAGCCTCGGCCGAGATATCGGTGATAAACTCAACACCGGCGGCCACTTAGCGTCCCTGCGCAGAACCGCGGTAGGCGACTACACGCTCGAACAGGCTCATCCGATTGAGCGGTTTGAGCAGGAAGTCAAGCAGGAAGATTTGTTGCCCGTGCCGGAATGAATTGATAGTTACTTCTTGATAATTGCGTTGTATTTGAGGATGCAGCGGATGGCGCTCACGCCGTCTTTCCAGTTGATCTTTTTGCCCTCGTCGTACGATCGGCCGTTGTAGCCGACGGGGGTTTCGTAGATGCGTAAATCGCGCATCCGAGCGAGTTTACCGGTGATTTCCGGCTCAACGCCGAATCGGCATTCCGTGATCTCGAACCGCTCAAGCACCTCGCGTTTGAAGACCTTGTAGCAGCATTCCATATCGGTTAAGTACAAGCCTGTACAGAGGTTGGATAAGCGGGTGAGGAACTTGTTGCCCAGGAAGTGGTGGTAGTTCAGCACGCGGTGCGTTTCGCCGGTAAATCGTGATCCATAAACCACATCCGCCCGTCCTTCGATGATCGGCCCGAGCAGGCGCGGATAATCACGCGGATCGTATTCCAGGTCGGCATCCTGGATGATGACGATATCGCCCTCAGCGTGCTTAAATCCGGTTCTTAGGGCCGCGCCTTTGCCTTGATTGACCTCATGGAACACGATCTTGTAGTCGGGCCTTTCCTCAGCCATCTTCTTCAAGATATCTGTTGTCCCGTCGGTCGAGCAGTCGTCGATCATGACAATCTGGCGCTGCAGCCCGCCCGGCAATTCCACGGATTCTACTTGCCGAAGGATCTCCGGCAGCAGCTTATTCTCGTTATAGACCGGGATGACAATGCTTAAAGTCTGGGCCATAGCTGGGGATTGTAGCAACTCTGATGAAGCTTACTGTTGATGCATAAACTCAAAAACGCCCTGCAGATAAGCCAACTCTTTCTGCCCAACAGCAGACCGTTTTGTCACCTGAGCGGTTGCCAGATCGACCTCGGCCGCCTCGAGTCGGTTCAGCACATCATCGGAGCTTGAATTGATTCCGCCGGGCGCTATGTAGACGACAAGGAGCACCTGTTTGTCACGCCCCACATAATCTGCAAGCACGACATCCCCGGGCAGCATTGAGAATTCAACTTCATCCACAAGCATGACATTCGTACCGCTGGTGGCAATCAGAGATACTTTGTCTGAGAGTTGTACTTTTTCCGATGCCATGGCCATGGCAAAGCTTATAGATGTTGCCTTGTATGCTGCCACAAACTGCTTGCCTACCCAGACGGTCGGGAACACTGCTAAACCAAGCAGAAACGAAAGCAACATCAACAGGATCAGGGTGCGTTTGCGATACATGCGAATCCTCCGGGGATCATAACGTTTCGGAGCGTATGCCGATCGGGGTTGTGTCAAAATGATATCCGACCCGATCGCCGCCAACATATGCTGTTGCCACATGTGGCGGTACCACCGACTTGGTTACGTGCAGTTAAGCGGAGGGTAACGCAACAGCCCGCGGCGGCACGCCGCGGCTCGCGAGGAGTCAATCGGGGCGGCGTGGCTTACCGTAAGACATCTAATATAACTTATATTAGATGTCTTTTTCGGGGCTGTTCTTCGAGGTGTTTGGGGTTTCGATTGGGATTCGGGCTTTGGATATCGGGGATGAATGGTGTCTGGCAGCGTGTATACGGAGGGGCAAGAGCGCTAAGCCGTAAGCGGCTTAGATTGATCAGGGGTTGTGGGGAGGAGGTGTTCGGGAAAGGGGTGAACCCTTTTTTTAATGGCTTTCTATAGGGTCGGTCACCTTCCGGATTTCTGGTTGGCAATAACAGCCGCCCTAGAGAAAGCGGATCGCATTTTTGCGTGAGATGCTAATATAAATAATTGAGATGGATGAATTGCATAAACTTCGAATCGAACTAGAACGGGATCAAAGCGAAGCTTCTCGATTTGTAGCGTTTTGTCGTCTACTCAAACACCCCGACATTACCTGGAATGATCTGATTGGATGCTTGCGATATCCCGTCCTCGTACGAGAACAGGCATCAATGTTGTTATACCAACACCTTGAAGTCACTTGGCGTGCTGATTCATTCAATACGGATCCTGGCTATTGGCTCGAGATCCTTGCCACGCGCGAAATTGATCCCAATCGTGTTATCGGGAAAACGGTAAAGTGGCCGAGATTTTATTGGGATAAATTGGAGTAGAAACGGGGGCGTCAGGTGGCGTGGTTTGTTTTGTTGCCGGGTGGCGTTAAGCGAAGTGCAATCTGCCACGATAGAGTTGTGTCGGCCGGATGCAGATTTATCACGATGATACGGGGCGAGTGGTGCAGGCAGTTGAATTGTTGTGAAAGATCAATGACGGTGAATGATATCGGAACGCTTGGCCGGCGATTAATGGCCCTGTGTGATTAAATGTGCATCCGTGGTGGGTTGCTCTACGCTTTGCCGAACCAGCATCGAAGTGAAGGCACCTGCTACTCACTCAAGCAACCGCCTTAGCCCTGCGGGTCAAAGACGGGCACCCGGCCCCCATTTCTTTCCTAGGTTCCTGTGGCCAACAGATACAAAGCATATCAGGAACGATAAAGCCGTGGCTGGTTCCGGGACAGTGTAAACCCGCAATCCAAACGCAGACTGTTCGCTGACAAGGGTATAAGCCATGGTGGGACTGGGACCAGCAGCCTTTGAAGTAAAGCTAGGGCCAATATCGAAAGGTGCGGAGGTCGGGGCATACCGTACGCTTTTCGTGCCCGGACTTACGGCGACAATATAGTTTCCGGCCGGCAGCGATAGGTCAATATCCACCGATACCCAGATGCCATTATTCAGATGTGTCATATCAGGTATGGAAGACTGGAATGTGGCGATCCGGCCGGCGACGATATCATAGTCGCCTACGGTAAATGGTGAATAACTCGAGACCGTCAAATATACATCTGGGTCATCCCCTAAGCGACCAATGTAAAATTCCAGCCGGGTCAGGGTGGTAGGTTCACTTAAGGTAAAACCTTGAGCAATATGCTGGCGGCTGACGTGATAAGGGTCTGTGTTATACGTATGGATAAGATAGGCATCTGACCCATCAGGCTGCCCGCTATCGACCACAATCTGGTTTGCGACTGCTGAACCAGCGATAAGCAGCATGAGTGTCATTGAAGCAAACAAACATACAACATGCTGTAGTCCCAATAAATCCGTCCGACGATATTGCATTGTTATTCCCCGCTTATCGAATATAAGAAATATTGCCTGCAGTGAGAGAAACTGTACCAAATTATTGGAATATATTCAACGCTAATGAGAGGGATAAAGTTGATAGCGATGTAAACGGGGCCAGACTCTGTTGGGCTAGATGAGAGAAGAAACGGGGTCAGTCAATGTGACAGATGTTTTGCTGGTCTTGCTGGCGATGCCCCTGACACTTACTCATACGCCATGCTTCAACCACTTGGGCAAACCTGGCGGGCTCATCGGTGGCGTACCAGGTGATGCCCATGTTCAGCAGACTTAGGATATCTGATTGTTCAAAGTGAAACGGGAAAACTTCCAGGTCTATTCCGTGTTCGGCGGTCTGGCTGATCGCCCGGTTCAGGAAGTTCTGATCGACCTGGTAGCGCCAACCTTCTATCGCACCACCCTCCAGGTCGAACAGGTGGATCTGCACCTGATCCATCCCGTCGAATCCGCTTTCCAGAGCACGATCAAACTTTGCTTCAATCTCGTTCGGCTTGCCGGTGATCCAGAGCATTGTTCGCACGCCCGGCAAGCGCTTTCGCAGCATGGCACATTCTTCCTGCTTCGGGCTCGCGATTAATATCTGTTCAGCCAGCTTGTACTGCTCGATCAGATCGCCCAGTTGGTTGAGGTCCAACTGTTTCAGGTCCAGGTACACCCAGCGGCTTGGGGCCTGCGACATTGCGGAGAACACTTCCTCCAGCGTCGGCACACGCTCGTCGGCGTATGCTGGGGCAAACTTCTTGCCCGCGTCCCATTTTTGAATCTCGCTTAGCGAAAGCTGATTGACAGGTTGATTCGCGATATCTTTTGGCGCATCGGTCGTTCGTGCGAGCGTTTTATCATGCAGGCAGATGATTACGCCGTCGGCGGTGGAGCGGATGTCCGCTTCCGGGATGCCGCCCAAATCCCACGTATACCGCATCGCGATCATCGTGTTGTCCGGCCGTTCATGCGCTCCACCGCCGCGGTGGGCCTGCCAGTAGACAGGGGTGGTATTAAATGTCTGTTTCATCTGACAGCCTGCGAGTTGACAGAACATAATGAACAGAACCAAACTGACATAACGTAATCCTATCGGCTGCCGGCGTCGGGTGTGCGCCTTGATGGCTTGTGGTGAGGGTGGACGTGTTCGGACATAAGCTAGACAAGAATGTGTTGTCATGATGGTTTTGGTCGGAATCGGTTTATGAGATGCTTTTATACATCAGCGTATCGGTACGTGTAAATGACGGCCACGTGTGCTCGCCGGTGACGCTTCGGAGGGAAGTGGTGTCGGACAGGATGAAAATGGGGGCAAGAGCGCTAAGCCGCAAGCGGCTTGGGGGATGAGCTGGTGTCCGTAGTGTGTATAGGCTGTTCGCGGTTGAATGGTGTGGCATAGTCGGCCGCGGCGACACGCCGCGGCTCGCAGGGGTGGGGCTTCGTTTAAGCATTCCCGGGGAATTCGATTACCAATTTACGTGTCCACTGTATGACGGCCGCGTTTATTCGGTCGGTTTTATTGCCTTGGGTATAGGGGGAGAAGCCATTGAGTTCGACGATCTCATATCGAGTGTCGGTGTTCAGGTAACGTGTGTCAGTGATCGGCAGGCAGGTGGTGATGGTTTGATCGGTGTCTGCGGTCAGGATCAATCTGGCGTTATCGCCGAGTTCCCAGCGGATGCGCGGATTGAATGTCTGGTAGTGGAGATGGGCCTGTGCCCAGTCTTCGCCTACTTCGAGTTCGCCGGTGCGGATCGTGTAGGCATCGTTGCCGATTCGGAATGTGGAGAATGCGGGGTTGTTTTTGGATTTGACGCCGGTCAGGATGACGCCGGCGGTTTTGTGTGAGAGGTAGAGCATGTTCTGCTGGTCAAGTGCGTAATCTTCGCGGGGGCGGGCTTCATGATTCAACGCACGTAATGCGGATATGCCTGCGGTGAAGTTTTGCTTGCGTATGATCCCGAGAGGAAGCGTAAGGCGGAAGGGGGCGTCTTTGAGGTTTTCGGGTTGCGCGCATGGGCCTTCGACTATCAGGTCCAATTCATGGTCAACCACAGCCAGTGTTTCCGGGTGTTGTTGCGCGCAATTCAGTGATTCGAGGCTGTGTGTGATGAAGTATCTTCCCTCGGCGGTCAGTGAGTGGAGCGCCAGGCCGTAGCCGGCGCCGTTGTTGTCTGATGCATTGGTGCGTTCATCCGCGATGGGGATTTTTGCGTAGTCGTGATTGATCAGGGATCGAAATAGATGGCCCGCCTTGATGAATTTGTCCTGGCGATGTGTTTTGCCATCCAACACGTCGTATAAGCATCCTGCGGTTAATGGTGTATAGATAAGCGACGGGCCGCCCTCGCGCTCGGCGTTGGTGAATTCTTCGAAGTACCCGTCAGGATGACCGTTTGCAAGGTAGCGTTCGGCAAATTCGTGTGCCATATCCGACCAGTCAGATCGGCCGAAGACCTTGCCGCAATAGTACACGCCTTGCATGAAAACGGCGGTGTGGTTGTTGACCTTGTTCAGGTGCAGGTCTTTAACGCCCGGCAGGAAGTGTTTGCAGTGTTCAATGGCTGCGGGGACCTGCTGCTCAATGATCTGCTCATACCAAAGCTGGTCTTTGTTGTTCATGATCGGCAAGAGGTTTTGATATGCCAGCGCGATATGCAGGAGCAGCCGCCTGAGGGGCACACTCCACAACGGCAGTTCACCAGCGGGGTGGTTGTAGATGTGTGTGCAATAGTGTTCGGTGTTGTTCTGTATTTTCTTGATCAGTTCGAAGGCGCGATCATCACCTTTGGCCGCCAATTTAGCCAGCACGGATATGCCGGTGGCATAGTAGTCATAATAGGCGACGATGTTCTCGATCGGTTTGTAGCCGGGGCGCACGGCCGCAACGCCTGCATCCCGGTCGCAGAGATATATCCTCTGCATGATCGGGATGATTGCTTGTTCGATCTGTTGCCTATGACGGTCAATGATGGTTTGGTCGAGTACCGACATTGCTAACAACCTTGGTGGAAGAAAAGCATTACACAAGGGCAAACGTGTCTGGCTCCATTATCGTTTCGGACGGGCCCTCACCCCGGCCCTCTCCCGAGGGGAGATGGGGAGCGCGCTAAGCCGCAAGCGGCTACGGGGGGGAAGTGCGCTAAGCCGCAAGCGGCTGGGACAGTGATACTCAGATATCGAAGTACATGCTGAATTCGTGGGGGTGGGGGCGGTGTCTTAATTCGTCGATTTCGTTTTCGCGTTTGTACTTGATCCAGTAGTGGATCACTTCATCGGTGAAGACGTTGTCCTCGTGCAGGTAGTCGTGGTCGGTTTCCAGTGCATAGAGCGCTTCTTCGAGATCGCCCGGGGCGGAGTCGATGGGTTCCAGCTCGTGCGGCTCCAACTCTTCGAAGAGTTTATCCAGCGGGTTGCCCGGATCGATCTTGTTCTTGATGCCATCGGCGACAGCCATGGTCATCGCGGCGAAGGCGAGGTAGGGGTTACAGGATGAATCCGGGGAGCGGAACTCGATGCGTCTTGCTTTCGGGTCTGTTGAATAGCCGGGGATACGCACGGCGGCGGCGCGGTTACGTGTGGAGTAGATCAGCTTGACGGGCGCTTCGTAGCCTGGGACCAGCCGCTTGTAGCTGTTGGTTGTGGGGTTGGTGAATGCGAGGAGGCTCTTGGCGTGTCGGAGGAGTCCGCCGATGGCGTAGAGGCCGATCTTGGAAAGTCCGCCGTAGTGGTTGCCGGGGAATAATGGTTTGCCGGCTTTCCAGAGTGAGAAGTGTGTGTGCATCCCGGAGCCGTTATCCATGAATAGCGGTTTTGGCATGAAGGTTGCTGTTTTGCCGTGCTGTGCCGCGACGCGTTTGACGACGTACTTGAGCATCATGCAGATGTCGGCCATGCGGAGCAGGTCCGCGTGTTCCAGGTCGATCTCACACTGTCCGCCGGTCGCAACTTCGTGGTGATGTCCTTCGACCGCGATGCCCATCTCGGTGAGTACCTTGCACATCTGTGAACGCATGTCCATCAGCGAATCCATCGGCGGTCCCGGGAAGTAGCCTTCATTACGCCGGACCTGGTAACCGAGATTTGTCGGGTCATCCTTGATGCTGTTCCAGCAGCCCTCTGATGAATCCACCTTGTATGAGGCACTGTTCACATCCTGGCCGTAGTGGACCTGGTCGAAGATGAAGAACTCCATCTCCGGTGCGAACATTGCCCTGTCGGCGATCCCCGCTTTCTTGATGTAATCCGCGGCTTTGCGGCCGATCGATCGTGGGTCGCGTGAGAACATCTTCTTCGTCACCGGGTTTTTGACATCGCAGATCAGCGCCAGCGTGGTGTGTTGTGGGAAGGGGTCGATGTGGGCCGTATCGGCGACGGGCACGATCAGCATGTCCTGTTCGTTGATCGCCTCCCAGCCACGGATGCACGAGCCGTCGAACCCGAATCCGGCCTTGAACGTGTTCTCGCTCAGTTCCCCGGCCGGGAACGTGATGTGCTGCCAGAGCCCCGGGAAGTCCATGAATCTGCAATCGACAAACTCGATGTTCTTGGATTTGATGAGCTGTAAGACTTGTTTGGGCGTCATGGTGCGTTCCTGGTGGTGTTGTCCGTGTGTGTAGGATAGCCCGTCTTGGACGCGTTACCAAGGGATCATCAACTTACTGCCTTCTGAAGTGCGAGCTGAACATAAAGACAATCAGGGCGATCCAGAAAGTCAGCATCGAGAGCAGGAAGAGCAGGTCGAGTATAAGCGGCAGGCCCTCTTCGCCTTCCAGCGAGATACAGGTCACCGTGATAAGGCCGGTGAAGGCGGCGGTGATGCCTGCGTAGAACATCACCGGCATCTTCTTCCAGGCCAGTTCGGAGATGATCCGGTACAACACGATCGCCATGATGCCCGTATATGCCGCCCAGAAGTAGAGCGGGGTCGAATGCAGCCAGTATCCCAGCCCGCCCAGGATCAAGCCGATCAGCAGCAGGATGCCGAAGCCGTCGGTTGCGATCTTGTCTTCTTTATCCAAGGCGTGCCAGCCGTGGGTATTCAGCCGAAGCATGAGGTTGAACAGGGGGATGGTGATCCAGGTCAGAAGTACGAAGCCGAGGTATAGCCCGATCAGCACATACGCCACGGGCCGAAGTTCCTCGCTGGCCCGCGCGACCGCACGCACGACTTGATATCCGATATACGCTCCGACCAGCAGCGTCATTCGTGCGCGGCCGTCCATCCTGGCTGTCCAGAGGAAGAAGCCGAGGACCAGCCGGTAGATCAGGAAGCGAGCTTTGAGCGCTTCGACGAGGCCAGCACGTGCGTAATCGTGGCCGGGCTCGATGCGTAGTGCTTCATCGAAGTGTTTTAATGCTTCTTTGGGTTTATTGGTATGCAGATAGGCCCAGCCCTGGGTTGCATGGGCATCGGCGTTTTCCGGTGCTGCGCGCATCGTGCGTTTGATCGTTCCCGCTGCTTCTGCGCTTCGGCCCATCTGTGTGAGGATCTGCGCCCGCAGGTTCAGGCAGTCCACATCCTCAGGGTCCATCGACAAGCCACGATCCAGCGCCTGAATCGCTTGCTCGCGCTCGCCTTGCTTGTAATGAAGCATCGCCACCAGCCCGTAATTGCAGGGCTGATAAGGGTCCAGCCGTAGCGCCTCATCGACCGCACGACGTGCATCGATGAGTTTGTTCTCTTCCAGATGGATCATCCCCATCAGGTAATGCGGAAAGAACGACATGGGGTCCAGGCGGATCGCTTCGCGCAGCGCCTGTTTCGATGCATCTGTCTTATGCTGTTTGATGAGGCTGAAACCAAGCAGTGCGTGCATGTTTGCGTTTTCGGGCTCTGCTTCCAAACCACGGCGCAGTTCCGCCTCGGCCATCTCCGGCCGGGATTGGCTCAACAACATCTGGGCCCGGGTCATGTGTGGATTCTGCAACGAATCAACTCCCTCGGTGAATCAGGCACGCAGCCTCACTTCAGCTTCAAATAGTCCAGTACGTCGTCGTACTCGCCGCCCTGGTTCGAGTACAACGCGTAGTTTTTCGCGGTGGCGAACCATTCTTTCGTTGTCGGTTTGGTTGTCTTGGCGCTCTTGACCAGGTCCTTGGTGGTAAGTGGGCCGGGTACGCCGGTCTTGACCGCTTCACGCAGCTTCGCTTCCACCGCCCGGTCGATCACAGCCTTGAGGTCCGCACCGGACAGGCCAGGGGTTTTCCTGGCGACCGCATCGACATCGATGTCCTGTTGCGGTTTGCCTTTCAGTAGCGCCCGTAAAACCTCCGCCCGCGCCGGCTGATCCGGGGGCGGTACGAACAATACGCGATCGAACCGTCCGGGTCTGCGGAATGCTGAATCCAGGTGCCACGGTGCATTCGTCGCTGCCAGAACCAGCACACCGTCGTTGGAACTTTTCACGCCATCCAATTCAGACAGGAACTGGTTGATCACCTGTCGGCCGGCTGAGCCTTGCAGGTCCGAGCGTTTTGCGCCAAGCGCATCCACTTCATCAAAAAACAGAACACAGGGCGTGTTGGATCGTGCGTATTCGAACAACGCGTGCAGCTTCGACTCGCTATTGCCCAGGTACATATCCAGCACGTCGTGAATGCCCACCGCGATGAAACCGGCATCGACTTCGCCGGCCGTCGCCCGCGCGAGGTATGTCTTGCCGCAGCCGGGCGGGCCGTACATCAGCAAACCACCGCCGATCGACTTGCCGTAGGCTTTGTAGATCTCCGGGTTACGCATCGGCTCGATGAGCTTGATGCGCACCTCGTCTTTCAGGCCATCCATCCCGCCGACGTCGGCGAAGCTCATGTCGGGCTTTTCCATCTCGATGGACACCATCGCGGCCCCCGGCGCCTCGGCACGCATGCGGATACGACCCTCGCTGTCGACTTCGGCAAAGTCGTCATCAAATTCTGCTTCGGCTTCAACCACACCCAGCGCTTCGGCCAGGTCTTCATCCGCCAGGCTCGGGTCGGCATTAACGGCGCGTTGATATGCCACCGATCCACGTTGTGGATCACCCGACTTCAGCAGTAATCTTGCATGCAGCAGGTGTGCTTGAGCGGATACGTCCGGCCGGCTCAGCAGGTCTTCGATCAGCACGATCGCCGCGGAGACTTTGCCCTGTTGGCTTAACGTCTTACCGAGCCCGAGTAACAGCTTCTCGCTTGCGGGAGCCAGCTTCAATCCTTCACGGTAAAGCTGTTCAGCTTCCTGGAGTTGGCCTCGGTTCAACAACACGCCGCCGACGTGAGCGCGCAGGACAATATTGTCAGGCGACTGCTGCAACGCTTCCAATAGATCACGGATAGGTTCGGAATCGTTGGCCATACTGCCTCCCGGGTTGGAGTTAATGGTATTCAGCGGTCAGGTTATCGACGGTTTGTGGTTTCGCGCCTCGATCAATGTCCTTCAGCGACCTTGCCTAACTTGGGCTTGAGTTCCTTGAGCAGGGCGCCAAGCGTCGCATCGTCCTTGGCTTCGGCGTTGAGGCGCAGCAGCGGTTCGGTGTTGCTTGCACGGACGTTGAACCAGAAGCCCTTGCTGTCGAAGCAGTCGATGGTGACGCCGTCGAGGTCGTCGATCAATTGTGCGTCGGCTTTGTAGGTTTCTTTGAGCGATGCCATGATGCCGGCCTTATCCTCGGCCTCGAAGTTGATCTCACCCGACTGCGGGTACTTCTTGTAAGGTGCGATCAATTCGCTGATCGGCTTGTCGCTTTCATTGAGCACGCTAAGCACCGCGGCGAACGCGATCGCGCCCGAGTCGGCGAAGCTGTTGTGCTTGAAGTAGAAGTGGCCGGACAGTTCGCCGCCGAAGATGCCGTCGGTCTCGCGGAGCAGGGCTTTCATGTTAACGTGCCCGACCTTGCTGCGTGCTGGCTTGCCGCCGAGGGCTTTGATGGTCTGCTCGACAACCTTGCTTGAACGCAGGTCGTAGACCACACTCGAACCGGGCTGCTGCTTGAGGAAGTGGTCGCAGAGCAGGGCGGTGAGGTGGTCGCAGCCGATGATCTGGCCTTTCTCGTCCGTAATCATGCAGCGGTCGGCATCGCCATCGAAGCACGCGCCCAGGGCCGCGCCTTCACGCACCACGCCTTGCTGCGTCGGCTTCATGTTCTCGGCGACAAGCGGGTTGGGTTCGTGGACCCATTTGTCGGTGAACTCGAAGTTCTCCTTGATGATCTCGAGGTTATCGACTTCGCCGTACACCTCAGGGATGAGTTTGGTCGCCATGCCGTTGCAGGCGTCGATGTAGACCTTGATGGGCTTTTTCAATGGGGAGAGGAAGTCGAGCACGTGCTTGCGGTACTCCGCCCAGAGGTTTTGCTCTTCCAGCTTGCCCACGGCGGGCTTGTCTGTGGAATCGATCGATTCGGCGATAGCCTGAATATCCTTCAGACCCGAATCTGCGCCGATCGGCTTGGCGCCGGGGCCGGAGATCTTGAAGCCGATGTAGTTGATCGGGTTATGGCTGGCGGTCGTCTGCACGCCGCCCAGAGCGCCCTTGACATATGGGATGGCGAAGTACATGAACGAGGTATCCGCCTGCCCGAGGTCGATGACGTCCATCTCGGCGGCGCGGAGGCCGGCGATCAGGGCCTTGGCCATGGACGGGGCGCTGGGGCGGTGGTCCCGGCTGACGAGGACGGTCCCGGGCTTGCCGGCGTTACCTTTCTTGAAAAACTCACCGACCGCGTAGCCAACTTTCCACCCGGCATCCTCGTTGAGGGGCTCGGGGTAGGTCGCTCGGACGTCGTAAGCTTTGAATATCTTGCCAATCATGGTCGAATCCGCTCCTTCGGGCTCAGGATTTAGGGGGTGGGGGTGACTACAATGCGATCATAACGGACACAGCCCCTCGGGGCTATCGCAGCCGTATTTGCATCAGGGTCGGCTGGGCTTGAAACTACCCATATGCCTAACAAAGCACTCATGCTCGGGGCCGCGTTCACCGTGGCAGCTCTGGTCCTGATTCTGACCGTCCTGATCGGTGGGCCGGGATTTACGGAAGAACAGTCGCAGGTCGATCCCGCGGATGTACAGCTCTACGTCCCCGGCCCGGACGTCAACGAGCAGATGCTTCTCGGCGAAGCTGAGAACATCATTTACGAGGTCAACGAGGACGGCAAACGCATCCTTTTCTATGCCAACCGGATCGTCCCCCGCAACGAGGGCGAAATCGACGCGATCGACACGACGATCCAGATCCAGCTCGCCGCCGGCCGGGAACTGACGATCGAGGCGGACGAGGGCACGATTGTTGCGCCGGATCAGCACCCCCAGGAGGGCGAGATGCGAGGCAACGTCATTGTCACGCTCTACGAATCGCCCGACGGCTCGCCGGTCGACACCAGCAGCGACCGTGACGTCGCCATCCGGATGTACTTCGACGACCCGGTCGAGTTCGACCTGGAGCTTCAGCAGATCGACAGCATTGGCCCCATCTTCCTCACGGGGCCGCAGGTTCAGTTCCACGGCCGGGGATTGAGTATGAACTACAACCAGCTACGCCAGCGCATCGAACGGCTCGTCATCGAGCAGGGCGAGTCACTGCGATACATCCCCGAGCCGCCCGCCTTCACCGAAGACAATGACAACGACGCTACCCGGAACGTCAAGCCGGTGCATAAGTCACGGCCAGAACGATTAGTACCTCAAAACGATAAACCTTCGGCTGCTGATAACAGTGAGTCTGTGGAAGCCGCAGCCGATCGGGACGAACCGAAACAGCCGATCCAGTATTACCACGCTACGTTTGAACAACTCGATGAAGTGCGTGTCGGGCTGGATCAATACATCGTGCAAGGCGACAACCTCTCCGCGATCTTCAGCACCAAGACCGCTGAGGAAATCGATGCCGAGAGCGAGCAGCAGGGGGGTGAACCGGCCGCATCTCGACGGGTCAACAATCGTCGGGCAGATACTTCGTTGGCCTCGGCGTCGAGCGATACATTGAACGCGGCGCTGGCTTACGCACTGGCAGTGAGTATCGGGCAGTTCCCCGATGTCGATCCACGATCGCTTGCGACTTTCACGGATGATGACGTTGTTATCAGGTGGTCCGGCCGGCTGACGGTGTTGCCGCTGACGAAGGACAACTTACCTGAAGAAGTTGCGGGTACGGATGATGTCCTGGTCACGGTTACGGGAAACCCCGTAAAAATCCTTACCGATAAACAGGAAAGTTTTAAGGCGCCTAAGGTCTCTTTCCTGAGTAAGCGATCGATCATGCAGGCGGTCGGGACCAGCGATTCGCCCGTCATCCTTGAAGCGACCGACCTCGGTTCGCTTTCAGTGCTTAAGCTCGATGTCGATCAGGCGCAAGGCACGGGTAAAGCCGTCGGCCCCGGGACGCTGACGGGGCTTATCCGTGATGAAGATGATAAAACCAAGACCAAGCCACTATCCATCTCCTTTATGGATCAATTGGATCTGGCGTTCTACCTTGAGCAAGACGGCACTTCCTCAAGCGGGAACAAAGAACCTGTCAAAGACAGCTCGATCAAGGGGGTGAAGTCTGCGGACTTTATCGGCGAGGTTCAGGTTAAATATGACGAACTGGATATGTCAACCGACCGTCTTACGCTTGCACTGCGCGAAGATGTGCCGGAGGGGGACGACAAGCTGGCGGTTGAATTGCTGACCGCAACCGGCTCCATCAATGCTTATGTCAAGAAGGAAGATATCCGGATCAAGGCAGAGAAGCTGCTGGCGTTCCCCGCGAAGGATCAACTCGAACTGTTCGGCACGGATGACAAACTCGCTACGGTTATCCACCCCGACGCCACACTCGCCGCTGAACACATGGTCATGGATGACCGGGCAGGTACGGTGGATGTGCCGGGGCCCGGGTCGTTCACTTTCCAGCCCGATCCGGATGATCCCGGCAAAACGGTCTACGTGACGTGGACCAAGCAAATGCGCTACGACGACATGGCCGGCGTCGCGCGTTTTGTGGGTGATGTCAAAACGAAGGCCATCGATGGCACGGATACGAACGAGCTGATGGGTAACGAACTGGTTCTGACCTTCGTCGAGGATACGTCCGTGGATACAACCAACGCCGATCCCAACGATCCCACAACCGGCCGACGACTTGCCGAGGCGGTGATGGACGGCAACGTCCGCTACCGCGCTCGCAGCTATGCGACCAATCAGCTCAAGCAGGAACAACTGCTCACCGAACTTTACATGACGGATGCGGACAAGATGATCTTCACCGATCCGGGTGAGGTGTCTGATTCGGCAAGCGGGCAGGTAGCCAAGAAAGTGGACATCCTCGGCGCGGGACGGATGTTGATTACAGACAAGCGTCCCAAAGATGAATCTGATACTTCGGCCGGAAACGCCAACGCGATTGCGATGAGCGGCAGCGGCCTGACCGCTTTTCAGTGGACCGACAGCCTGCTCCTTGATCTTACGCAAGGCGAGATGCTGATGAAAGGCAACGTCGCGATGGTGCATCAACCGGAGAGCGGGGATCGCGTCGAACTTTATTGCCACGACCTTGCCGCCGAACTTCGGCCTGCCGACGACAGCGTGTCGAGTAAGAAGAAGCAGGGCGGTTGGCTGTCAGAGGATGCACCGCAACCCGAACTCGACCGCGTCTGGGCCGATGGCGGCATCGTCATCCGCACCGCCGACATCAGCGTGACCTGCGATCACATGCTCTACCAGGAAACGAAGGGCGAAATCATCCTCTGGTCCGACGAGCCGGGCTTCGTCGAGTACCGGGCCAAGGGCGAACCTACTCCGGCCCGATCGAGTGCGTTCAAGTGGTATCGCGATACGGGGCGGGTCGAAGCGCTTAAGTTGAGGACGGGGATGATTCCGTTGCGGAGAAGCGAACAGTAATTCAACCGCAGAGGTCGCGGAGGACTCGGAGAAAGACGGTTGGGTCGAAATCACACATTTAGCCGCGGAGCTTGCTCCGCGATGGGCGAGCAAGCTCGCCCGCTAAACGGGTGGATGGTACATTTTGTGTCTTGAGACACGGTGTGGTGTGCGTTTGCGGGGAAACGAAAAGTAGTAAAGTGAGATTCGTATGAAGTGGATCATTCTGACGGCGAATGTATGTTCCGTGATCGTGGTTGTTTTATTCTGGAGCAGTACGCAACTATTTCAAACAGTCAAATGGTATTGGCCGGGCTATGTTACTCAAGATACGTACACGCATGATGAAGTGATAAAGTTAATGGGCACGCTTATTGATACTGCAAAAGACAAAGCGTATGCCAACTACTCAATGGTGATTTTGGTTCTCACATTATTGATAGTACTCAATGCGGTATTGAACTTTGTTGATCAATTCGTGTGTAAGAAAAAAAGAAGTAGCGATATCTCGTAACTCATGGCCGGGGCGCCACATTTTGCTCAGAGCATAACCAGCGAAGAGCAAGCTCCGCGGCTAAATGTGTGATTTCGACCCAATCGTCTTTCTTTGCGCTCTCCGCGTCCTCTGCTGTGAAAATTATTCCATCGCCCACTCTAGCCTTGCTCCGCGATGGGCGAGCAAGCTCGTGCGCTAAACGGGTGAGTGACGTACATTACACTTTTTGTGAAAGTGTGACACCCAGTTGAGGACAGGGTTGAATCTGCTGAGAAGAAACGCGCGGGAAGACTAATATTTAAGCATGTTGTGCGGTCCAACCCGATCAAATGGGTAAGTTCAGTGAATCCGTCCAGATTTGGGAGCCACCACATGTCACAAGATCCGGCAGGTAACGACGCACGTGTTTCGGTCGAACAGTTGAATATTCGAGAGATCGCTATGCGTCAAAAAGCTGTGCTTATATGCATATTGATCTACCTGGTTGCCGTCGTGGCGCAGTTCGCATTGCCGCCTGAGCTTCGGTTGTTCCTTGGGCTTGGCGTTCTTGTGGTTATCGTTGTTGCGACTGTTTTCGTTTTCCTGCTGGCCACGAAACTCTATGGGACAGGGCTGGGTATCGTGCTTGGTATCCTGACTCTCATCCCGCTTCTCGGATTGCTCGTGTTATTAATCGTTAACGCCAAGGCGACCAGCACTCTCCGTGAACACGGCATCAAGGTTGGGCTGCTGGGGGCAAAGACCTAGTTGCTGCGAAACGCGCGATTCCGACCCTATCGTCTTTCTCTGCGCCCTCCGCGGTGGATATTTTTCCGCTACCCACTCCAGCACGCGCGTTGACTTGTCATTGTGCGACTGCGATGTCCGATGCGATCCAGACCTGCATCGGGCCGGGCTCGCGGTGGTGCCAGGCGTAGTAGGGGATGGCGGTCACTTTTACGGATTCCAGTTCGATCGTTCCATCATCTTTACGCACAGCGCGTTTTGCTTTGCCGGTGATGACGGTGAGGCCGTGCAGCAGGTCTTTGCGGTACTTCGATTTCAGCTTCGCTGAATCGTCCAGCACCAGGTCCGCCACGTCGCCATCGTTATCCACCGCCTCGAAGCAGTAGACGATCGGCCCACGCTGGACCGCGATGCGGCCACGGTCGGCCTCGACCGATTCGTTGGCTTTAACAAATCTTACCGGCATCGGCAGTTCAAGCTCTACCTTGTCGCCCGACTCCCACTTGCGATCCAGCTTGACGTATCCATCCACAAGCGTCGCGTCCTTTACACGCTTGCCATTGACCTTGATCTTCCATTGAGAATCGTCTGTAATCGCAAAACGATACAGGTCGCTGGGTACGGGTTCGTTTCGTGCCCAGCCGGGGATGCGCACCATTAAAGCAAACGCCTTTTCCTGCTCCGAGCTGACCGTGATTTTTACCTTGCCATCCCATGGGTAATCCGTCTTTTGCTCGATCGTGATCGTTGAACCATCAATGGTCATCTGCGCCTCGTTCGTCGTGAAGAGGTTCACAAACATCATCTCGTCCTGTACCGCATACACCAGTCCGGGAACGGAGGGGATGTATCGCACGACGTTGGTCGGGCAGCAGGAGCAATTGAACCAGGGGGCGCGGCCGGTGTTGTTGTCGATGTTGAATGCTCGCTTGCCATCCCATGCCAAGGGGTTGGCGTAGAAGAATTCATCGCCTTGCAGCGACACGCCGGAGATGAAGCCGTTGTAGAGGATGCGTTCGAGCACATCGATGTATTTGGCGTCGCCGTGCAGCATGAACATACGGTGGTTGAACATGCCGTATGCGATCGCGGCACAGGTTTCGTTGTAGGCCGACGCGTTGGGCAATTCGTAGTTCTTGCCGAACGCTTCACCCTTATGCAGCGAGCCGATCCCGCCGGTGAGGTACATCTTTTTGGATACGATGTTCTCCCAGATTTTCTGCGTCGCGTCGATGTAGGCTTTGTCGCCGGTCAGTGCGGCGATATCCGCCATGGCCGAGTACAGGTACGCTGCACGCACCGCGTGGCCGACCGCTTCATCCTGGTTCACTACGGGTTTGTGATCCTGGCTGTACTCGCCGAACAGTTTTTCTCGCAGGTCGGCTCGGCCGCGCATATCCGTGAAGAACTTTGCTTGTTTGAGATACTTCTCGTCTCCGGTGACGCGGTACAGTTTTGCCAGGCCGATCTCGATTTCCTGATGCCCGGGCACGTCGATGATCTGTCCTTCATCTGCTCCGAACGTCTCACAGACGAGGTCCGCGTTCTTGATCGCCACATCCAGAAACGTGCGCTTGCCTGTCGCCTGATAGTGCGCAACCGCGGCTTCGTACATGTGTCCGACGTTGTAGAGTTCATGTCCGACGGCCAGGTTCGACCAGCGAGCTTCCATGCCCGGGTATTTGTAGTTGGGGTCGTTGATCGTGCGGCAGGTATAGAGGTATCCATCGTCTTCCTGCGCTGCCGCGATCTTGGCGATGATCTCGTCGAGTTTTGCTTCGAGCTTGGGATCGGGTTCTTGTGAGAGTATGTATGAAGCGCCTTCGATGACCTTCATAACATCCGAGTCATTAAAGCGTATGCCCGTGAAGCCGCCTTCCATCAATCCGCCGGCGATGGCGAAGTTATCGATGCGTTTGGTTTGCTCGCACTTGTCCAGGTCGTACCAGACGGTTACATCGTGGTTGGTCTTGAGCCGATCCAGCCACATCCCGCCTGTCAGTTTCACCTGTGTGAATGGTACGGGCTGGATGGGGTAGTCGTGGGCTGTATCCGATCCGTGTTCGTGTGAATGTGCTGTGGCAAGCGGGTTTGAGATAGTCATAGAAAGTGCCATGGCTAGACAAGCAAACAACCGAGTGAATTTGAACATGATGCGACCACCAAGTGATGAAGATAGATATCCGGCGCTACAGCGGATGAGCCGATGCGATTTTAGCGAACATGGCTACAGCGATCGCGCATTAATTCACGGAAGTCGCGAGAATCAGGCAGTTCTCAAGCCTTCGAACGATTCTCACTCAAGACGTGACAAGCAGATAAATATTTCTCATGGTAGAAGACCGCCGCTTGGCCGCGGCGGCTAAACGTGTGTGTGGGGGGGGCAGGTTGCTTTAGAGGCCGGAGGAGAAGCGGCTGTCGTCCTCTTCCTTGGTCTCGGGCAGGTGCAGGCCGCACTCCTGTTTGAGTCCGCCGAAGCGGCCGTCGCGTTCGTCCATGCCGGCCGTGATGGGCAGCGTGCTGTGCCAGTCGCCGATCGATGTGTAACCCTGCTCGCGCAGCGGGTGGTAGGGCAGGTCGTGTTCTTTCAGGTAGTCGTGTATATCCTTGTTCGACCACGTCAGGATCGGATGCACCTTGTAGCGGTCGCGCTGGAAGACGATGGTGGGCAGGTTCTTTCGGTGTTCGGTCTGTCCCCGACGCAGGCCGGCCAGCGTCGCGGTCGCGCCAAGTTCATCCAGCGCCCTTGCCATCGGCTCGACCTTGTGGATCTGGTCGAGTTTGTTCAGGCCGTCGACGCCTTGCTCCCAGAGTTTGCCGTGCCTGGCGATCGTCCACGCGGGGCTGGTTTTTGCCTGGTACACCTTCAGGTTCAGCTTCAGCCGATCGGTTAATTCATCCGCGAATTTGTATGTATCCAGGAAGTGAAAACCCGTATCGATGAAGATCACCGGGATGTCCGGCACGACCTGTGTCGCCAGATGTAACATGACCGCTGACTGCATCCCGAAGCTGGTGGATAGCACCAAGCCATCGCCGAACGTGTTGTGTGCCCAGCGGATGATGTCCAGCGCCGGGGCGCCTTCCATCTCGGGATTGATCGCGTCAAGGTTCAATTGTTTGGCAGTGGTAGTCATGGTCATCCGGTTTTCACCGCAAAGAACGCGGAAGGCACAGAGTCATGACAGGGGTTCGACCGATCACACGGGCTTGAATCGGAGGTGTTTTGACATGAAGTCTGTGCTGTCTGTGTTTTTTGTGGATACCTTTTAATATTCCGCTCTGCGTTCTCCGCGCCCTCTGCGGTGAACTTCTTAAGTATGTCATCTTAGGCACGAATCGAAGCCAAGTTTGCCTGTCGGCGGGTGACCGGCAACAATCACATTGTGACCGATACTGTGTATATCGCTCTGGGTTCAAATCTCGGCGACCGCCAGGCACATCTGGCGTCCGCGCTGGAAGCAATCCGTGCGCTGCCCGGTGTGTTATCCATCGTAACCAGCCCAATCTACGAAACCGAGCCCATTCTGACACCCGACAGCCCCACGGGGCAGAGCAAGTTCCTTAATCTGGCTGCTGTTGTCAAGACCACGCTGCCACCAAGAGAACTGCTCGTGAACCTCCACAAGATCGAAGCAGCGTGTGGCCGGACCCGTTCAACCGAGCAGGGGGGCAATCAGCCACGAACGCTGGACCTTGATATCCTTTTATACGACGACAAAACAATCAACCAACCGGGCATCACGATCCCGCATCCACGCATGCACGAACGGTGGTTCGTCCTCAAGCCGTTGAATGATCTGGCTCCGGACATGATCCACCCCGTGATAGGGCGAAGTATCAGCGAACTGCTTGCTGAGTTGGAAGGTAAAGAGTCTTCACCACAGCGGCAAAGAGACACAGGGAAAAGACAGGGGGAGGTAACAGGGATGAACACGGATGGACACAGATGAGAAGGGCAGAGGGCTATTGGTTTTTTTATCCGTGTTTATCTGCGTTCATCCCTGTTTCAACTGGTTTGTATGATTTAAGCGAAGTGAAAATGTTATGAGTTCACTCAAGATCAACGAGATTTTCTATTCGATCCAGGGCGAGAGCACCCGTGCGGGTTTGCCTTGCGTTTTTATCCGTCTGACCGGTTGCCACCTTCGCTGTGGTTATTGCGATACTGAGTACGCCTTTCACGAGGGCAGCCGACGATCGATCGATGACATTATTGAAGAAGCTCAACGTATCGGTGGCGACTGCCAGCTTTACGAAGTCACCGGCGGGGAGCCGCTTCTGCAAAAACCGGTTCATGAATTGATGGCCAAGCTTTGTGATATGGGCAAGACCGTGCTGGTTGAAACAAGCGGCGCTTGTGATATCAGCGTCTGCGATCCGCGCGTCAAACGTATTATGGACCTGAAAACCCCCGGTAGTGGTGAGGTCGAACGCAACCACTGGCCGAACATCGAGCACCTGACCAAGCAGGACGAGGTCAAGTTCGTACTTTGTTCGCGTGAAGATTACGAATGGGCCCGAAAGGTGGTCGAAGAACACAAGCTGGCGGAACGTGTCGCCGCGATCCTCGTCAGTGCGGTGCACGAGACCCCGCCCGGCAAGGAACTGCCCGGCTCGCAAGGCCTGAGCCTGCAAAACCTCGCCCAATGGGTCCTCGAAGACCACGTGCCCGTGCAAATCCAGACCCAATTGCATAAACTCATCTGGCCGGCGAGTGCCAGGGGGGTTTGAAAGCAGAAAAGCAGAAAATAGAATTCCTACACCCTACACCCGAAGAAACCCGGCCCTTCGCTTCGCTCAGGACCGGCGTTGGGGGGAAGAGACTGGAAAGCTGAAAAACTGAAAAGTCATTAGTACAAATCATAAATCATCAATGCTAAATCCTAAATATAATCCCCCACACCCTCCAACAAATGCACATTCACCTGACCAAGACGATTGATTTTGAAGCTGCTCACTGGTTGCCCACTTTCCCGGAGGGGCACAAGTGTCGGCGGTTGCACGGCCACTCTTTTAAAGTCGATATCACCATTGAAGGTGAACTCGACACCGAAATGGGTTATCTCCAGGACTTCGGCGAAGTCAAGCAGGTGACCGAGCCGATCCGCAAGCAGCTCGATCATTATTGCCTTAACGATATCGAAGGTCTGGAAAACCCCACCGCGGAAGTACTTGCGATCTGGATCTACGATCGGCTCAAGCCGAATTTGCCGTTGTTGTCAGCCGTGCGCGTGCGGGAGACGTGCACGAGTGCGGTGGAATATCGAGGAGAATGATTGCTGATCGCGGATGTTTAATCGCTGACGTGTTCAGGTCTACACATTAACAATCAGCAATTAGAAGTCAGCAATCCCGACACCCGCTTCACGCGCGATCGCTTCCAGCCTCGCCAGCGCCTCGCCCGGTTCGCTTCGCCGGTGGGCCATGCCTTTGGATTGACTCGGTGTTGTTGCGTATCGGCCCATCAAACGATTGGTCAGGAATGAGTCGAATTGCTGGCGTGTCGGGTTGAACGTCTCGACCGATTGGATCAGCACTTCGAGCCCGGTTTCGATCAATTCCATCAGACGTGTCGGCCCCGGCGAGGTTTCGCTGATCATGTGCCGTCTTGCCACGGATAATACGATCGGCAGGTGGATCTGAACGAGTATGTCCCGCAGCTCTCTTGCCTGTTCAACCCACTGTTTAAACGCGCCGACCTGCTTCGCACCCGGGCTGTATTTGTCGAAGGATTCACGTTCTCGTACAGCCTTGAACTTGACGAAGTTGTACCGGATGAAAAGTGCACGCACCTGTTCCTGTGGGATCAGGGGCTGGTTGAACAGCGGTCGGACTTCCTGCGGTAATCCGTCGGTCGGCGCGCTGCTTCGCTGCTTGTGTTGCAATAGCGCCTCGAGCGGCCGGCTCAGTATCACCTGTTGGGCATCATCGCGCTCGAATGTCGGTGAAGGCACGTAATCCAGACGCACACGGCCGGCCTTGCCCGCGCTGTGCTGGTGGATCGCCCGGTACACCGTCGACCTCGCCCGCTTGTATCGCGCGGCGATCTTGCCGACCGACACGCCCATGCGGTATGCCCGTGCTATCGTCCGCTTCTGTTTGTGATCCAAAGGCCCGACGTAGTCACCGAAGATCGCACGCTCCGGGTGTTCCCGGTCATACTGCATCAACAACTGCCGGATCGTTTCCAAACCTCGACCCGTTTTCGTTGCAAGGTGAGACGCGACCTGGTTCAAAGACACCTCACGCCTACGTGCAATCAGGCGAGCCCGGTCGATGATACGCTGCCGTGTTTTGGGATCAATCTGCGTGAACCTGGCTGCGCGCATTACCTGCTCAGGGTGTTCTTCGATATAACGATCCGATGCCTTGCGCGGGATCACGACGATATTCTTGCCCCCGTCGGCAGGCTCGACCCAGCGCCAGCGCATGCCGGCTTTGCGCCACCGCCCGATCGTCTTCGTGCTTACGCCCAATCGGCTTGCCAGTTGTTGCACGGTTTCGACAGGCTCGTTGTCGTCATTGAGAGGGATACGTACCGACCGACTCAGCGCATCGATCATCAGCCTAAGGTCCGGCAGAATAGCCTCACCCGCCAGCACGACCGACTCCTTGCCTTCTCGCCGATAATTGGTGATCCGGTAGAACAGAAAGTCCAGCGGGTAGTTCTTGTCCGGATCGATCTGATCGTGCAGTTTTTCGATCCGCTTTATCTGCTGCACGCGTTTATCCGGCGGCGAAAACGCCAACTGCCTGGCTAACTCGTCCAGGGCTTTGCTGCGATAGGTTTGGTTAAGTCGCCGGCTCAAGGTCGCTTTCCCCTCGGGGCCGGTCTTATTGACTTCGGCCGTAGATGTCTAACGGATGTGCCTGTTCGATTAACCCAAGTTCGGCCGCCTTGTGCGCAAACGTCCGGATCGCTTCCAACTCCCTGGGCCCGACTTCGTAACTCAGGATGTTGCCAAGGTAATTGATCGCTTCGGCAAGTTCCCATCCGTGCGAGTCGGCGTACTTTTTCGCGATCGCATCGATTCGCTCGGAATTCAATTCACGCTGGCGGTTCAATGTCTCGGGCAGATCGCCAATGTCGCAATCCTGTTGTGCCATCCAAACCGCGAAAACGAACGGCAAACCCGTCAGGGCTTTCCACGCTTCGCCGAAGTCCATCTGATACGGATAGCTTTTTGTCGGTGGCGCATTGGTTACAACCTTGTCACCGATCAACAGCATTGCTTCGTGATTCTGGTTTCGTTCGCCTGTTGTCGCTTCCTGCAGTGTGTCATACGGCACAATCTCGGGGTCCAGGCCGTGCAGTTCGTGCATCAACACACGCAGCAGGGCCACGCTCGTATGGCTGTCCACATCCGCATGTACACGTGTGATCGATTCGATCGGTACCCGGCTGAACAGCCTGACCGTATGCGTCAATCCATCCGAAGCGATGCAACCTACCGGCACGATCTGTAACGGCTCGCTTGAGCGGAAGTAATCAATCACCGGGCAAAGCGCGATATCAACCTCGCCTTGCTCAAGGTCCTCCAGCAGGTTTGAAGGGACATCCAGCCGAACCACGGGATCGGCGAAGTCGACAAGGCCTTCGATCAATGGCTTGGAGTTGAGAAACCCCACACAGCCGATGCGCCTCACGCGTTTGCCGGTTGTGGATGGGTCGGGTTGTCCGATCGGCTGGTTCATCACCGGATTATATCGGCCCGTACACGCAAGTCGCGTGATATGATGCCCGGTTTACCCAATACCGGCTCGGAGTTGACCCAAGCCCCACACGCCGTCAAGATTCCCCTATGCCTGAAGACGAAAAAACACCGACCGCACAGATCCTGATCGTTGATGATGAAGTGGGCCACGCCGAGGTGATGGCCGAGGCCCTGCGCCGATTGGGCCACGTCTGCACCCTCGTCAACGACCTCGAATCCGCGACCGACGAGCTTAAGCACGGCCAGTTTGACCTGATCGTCACCGACCTGGTCATGGACAGCCCGGATGACGGCCAGAAGGTCCTCGCCGCCGCACGCCAGAACCAGCCCCAGGCTGAGACGATCATGGTCACCGCCCACGGCGATGTCCCGACCGCCAAGGCAGCCATCAAGGGCGGCGCCTACGACTTCATCGAAAAACCACTCGATCTCGATGTCTTCCGTACATTGTGCAACCACGCCATCCAGGCGGTGATGCTCCGCGCTCAGAATTCCGAACTGCGTGAACGTCTCGATGAGCAGTACGGCTTTGAGGGCATCATCGGCAATGCACCTGCGATGCGCTCGCTTATCACGACGCTCCGCCAGGTCGCGCCCAGCAGTATCCCCGTGCTCATCACCGGCGAATCCGGCACGGGTAAGGAATTGATCGCCCAGGCGCTGCACAATAACTCCGACCGCTCCAAGAAGCCTTTCGTCCCGCTGAACTGCGCGGGCTTAAGCGATTCGATCCTGGAAGATGAATTGTTCGGCCACATCAAGGGTGCGTTCACCGGCGCGGAGAAAGACCGCAAGGGCCGGTTCGAGTTTGCCGATGGCGGGACGCTGTTCCTTGATGAGGTCGGTGACATGCCCACGAACATGCAGGCAAAACTCCTGCGCGTCCTGGAAAGCGGCGAAGTCGTCCGCCTCGGTTCGAACGAAGCCCGGCACGTCGATGTTCGTCTCGTGTCCGCGACCAACCATGATCTTGGTCAGTTAGTCAAGGATGGAAAATTCCGTGAAGACCTTTACTTCCGGATCAAGGGGGTTGAGTTACACCTGCCGCCGTTGCGCGAACGCCGCGAGGATATCCCGCTACTGGTCAGACATTATGTCAGCAAGTATGCCGAGAAGTTGAACAAGCCCGTGCCCGAGGTGGCCGAGGATGTGCAGACGACGCTGATGAGCCACGACTGGCCCGGCAACATCCGCCAACTCATGAACATCGTGCAGAACATGGTGGTTATCGCCGAAGGCGACAAGGTTGAGCCCCGCCACCTGCCCCCGGAAGTCCGCCAGGGCGGCGGCGACGACACCACGCAACTACCCGACACCGGCGGCATGAGCCTCGACCAGATCGAAAAGAAAGCCATCCGCGATGCCCTAAGAGTCACCGCCGGTAATCGTGAACAAGCGGCGAAGATGCTGGGGATTGGGGAGCGGACGTTGTACCGTAAACTCAAAGAATATGGATTAAAGTAGTATGGATCGCATTGGCCACGGTTTCGATCTACATCGTCTCGAACCTGATCTCCCGTTGATCGTTGGCGGCGTCAAGCTCGAACACGATCGAGGCTGCGCTGCACACTCGGATGGCGATGTGGTTTATCATGCTGTGACCGATGCGATATTGGGTGCGCTCGGTCAGGAAGATATCGGCCAACTGTTTCCGGATAAAGACCCGAAGTGGAAGGACGCTGATTCGCGCATCTTTGTCGAAGAAGCGGTTCGGCGGATGCGTGAGGTGGGCTACGTGATCGGCAACATGGATATCACTATCATCCTCGAACGTCCGAAGCTCAGCCCACATAAGGCTACGATCAAGGCCAACCTTGCAAAGTTGCTTGGGTGCGATGAATCGCAAGTCAACTTAAAGGGGAAAACGCACGAACGGGTAGATGCGCTAGGGGAGAATCGGGCGATTGCTTGTCATGTGGTGCTGTTGTTGGAAAGCAGGAAAGCAGAAAATTAGAGCATCTTCCACGCCTCTGTAGCGCCCTTGTACACAAGTGATTATGCTGTGCCTTCAAGCAAGGAGGCTTTGATGAAGGCATACTCAATGGATCTGCGGAAGCGGGTGTTGGCGGCGTGCGATGCCGGGCACGGCACGCGTGAGGTGGCCGAGCGGTTCTCGGTCAGCGCCTCGTGGGTGCGTCGGCTCAAGCAACGGCGTCGTGAAGGCGAGGGGATCGCGCCGCGGCCTCAGGGCGGCGACTACGTCAGCCGGTTCGCCGGCAAAGACCTGCAGCGTGTACGTGCGATGCTCAAGCAGAAGCCGGACACGACGCTGGATGCGTTGCGTGTGCGTTGCGAGCGTGAGTTGGGCATCCGTTGCGGGCTGGGCACGATGTGGCGGACGGTGCGTTGGAAGCTGGGGTGGACGTTTAAAAAAAGTCATTACGGCCCGGCGAGCAGGACCGCGCGGATGTGAAGCGTCAGCGTGTGAACTTCCGCATCGCCACGCGGTTCATCGAGCCTAAGCAGCTTGTGTTCCTGGATGAATCGGGCGCGAAGACGAACATGACCCGCCTGCGGGGCTGGGCCGGACGCGGTTGCCGGCTGGACGCCGCGGCGCCGCACAGCCACTGGCGTACGACGACGATGCTCAGCGCGATCGGTTGTGAGGGTGTGATCCAACGGGCGACGCTGGCCTTCGACGGCGCGACGGATGCGGCGCTGTTCCGCGGCTACGTCGAGCGTTGCCTGGCCCCGGCGCTGAAGCAAGGCCAGATCGTGGTGATGGATAACCTGGCGTCGCATAAGGTGCGCGGGGTGCGTGAAGCGATCGAAGCGGCGGGCTGTGACCTGTGGTACTTACCGCCGTACTCACCGGACTTCAACCCGATCGAGAAGATGTGGAGCAAGGTCAAAGCCCTGCTGCGTGCCGCCGCCGCGCGGACCAGCGACAAACTGATTGAGGCGATCGGTCGGGCGTTGCGTGCGGTATCACTGGACGAGTGCCGCAACTACTTCCGCAGCTGCGGGTATGCTACATGAGATTGGAAGACGCTCTAGAAAAGCAGAAAATTAAATCCTCTTCTACTGTTCGACTCTCTCCTGCTCAAATCCGCCCGGACCTTCGCTTCGCTCAGGACCGGCGTTGGGGAAGGTAAAGCCATCAGCCTTTAGCGATTAGCCATTAGCCCCAATCATCAATCCTAAATCCTAAATCATAAATACAAATCCCCACACCCCACACCCTATACCCTATACCGCTCCTCAATATCCGCTTGCCACGTGCGCACCTTTTTTCCGATCGGTGTGTCATGGTACTCGCTACGGCATCGGTAGCACATCAACACTTTACCGCTGAAGAACAGGTACACCCCCGCGTCGATCAGGCCGAGGATGCCCAGTACGACCAGGGCTGTGTATAGTTGCCCAAGTCCAAGCATGACGATCGCGATTACCGCCGCCAGCGCGATCATGACGAATGCGGTCAGCCGGGGGAACTGGTTGCGAACGTACAGATCCTCACAGCCGCAGGCCGGGCAGCGGCGAAGGTGTTTTTCATCGTCGATGGCCCGGTCCCAGTTCAGATGCACTGCGTGTTGCGTTTCCTTGCGCCCGTCCTCGGTGTCCTCGACCTCGCCACGCACGACCGTCGGTGGCTTCTCCAAGTCGACTTCCACAGAAAACAGTTTCTGCCTATCAAGATTACGCAGATCGATGCGCATGTCGTATTCTGTCTGTTTACGCAGCGGATGACAAGCAGACGCTCAGAGAAGGAGATTTATCGATGGTCACACTTTCGCGCGAGCAGGTCCGGGAGGTCGACCGCCTGGCGATCGAGGAATTGGGCATCCCCGGCGTCGTTCTCATGGAAAACGCCGGGCGAAATGCCACGGATTTTATCCAGTATTACATGCAGCAGCAGGGGGTAAAGCTTGAATCCGCCCTGATCCTCTGCGGCGGCGGGAACAACGGCGGCGACGGCTATGTGATCGCCCGCCACCTGCATAACCGCGGCATCCAAGTCACTATCCTCACGACCAAATCAGTCGACCAGCTCAAAGGCGACGCTCTCATCAACGCCCGCATCTGCCGGAACATGAACCTGCCCATCCACCCCGCCACCAGGCGAGGCGTGCTTGAGCACGCCGGTGCCAACCTCCCAACCCTCATCATCGACGCCCTGCTCGGCACAGGCTTTCAGGGCGAACTCCGCCCCGACATGCTCAAACTGATCCAGGCGGTAAACGAATGGCGTGAGACCAACGATTCAAACGGTCCAAGGGTGGTCGCCGCCATCGACCTGCCCTCCGGCCTCGACTGCAACACCGGAAGTCCCCCGACCTCACGGCAAGGCGTGCTTCAGCACGCCGTCCAAGCCGACCTGACCATCACCTTCGTTGCCGCCAAACAAGGCTTCACCCAGCCCGCCGCCAAACCTTACGTTGGTCAGCTCGAAGTCGCGGATATCGGCGCGCCGCCAGGGTTAATTTCAAAGATTTGTTGATGTTGGTATAGATCCACTTCTGATTACGAGCAGATTATCTGCTCTTGCTTAATGATGGCGTCCCACACCAATAACCAACATTCCGCATCCGAGTAACACCGACAGTGTTGCCGGCTCGGGTATGAGAATCATCGTGGTTGGTGAAGTGACACCCTCTGAAGCACCTGCCGCAAACACACCAACTGCGTTGCCTTCCGCGTTAAAACGGATCAGTTGTGAGTTCGAATAGGAAGTGACCACCCGATCACCATTTGGCAATAGTACTTGTGCGATCGGATTATTCAGGTTACCCCCGGCAATCAGGTCACCAAGATAGTCTCCGGTCGTGATGTTGTACCTTCGTATCGAGTTTGTGCCCTGGCTGACAACCTGTAATTCATTACCGACAATAGTTAGTTGTAATGGACGGATGAGTCCACCTGCCACAATGAGGTCACCAAGGTACGCCCCAGTATCCGGGTTGTAGCGTTTGACGCTGTTTGTGAAGTATGACGAGACAAGTAGTTCGCCTGAGGCTGTGAAGACGATGCCATCCGGTCCGTTGAGTCCACCGCCGGTTGCCGCAGACCCAAGGATGTCGCCTGTTGCGTCGTCAATTCTTACCACCGTGTTGTTACCAACCCCGGCTGCGTAAAAGTCGCCATCGGGTCCGACCGTCAGGTAGCCGACATACTGCAACGCCGAGCCGCTGGAGAATACATCCATAAAGCTGCCATCGCCGCCGTTATATCGAAGAATCTGTGAGGTTCCTTCAGATGCCACATAGAGGTTGCCGTCGGCACCTAATTGAATGCCCACCGCATTGTCAAGCCCACCGCTGCCAGGCGAAACAAAGTAGCCTTGCCAGTTACCGTCAAGATCATATCGCGATACAGAATCACCTCCCTGATGATTGGCTACCAACAGGTATGGTTCAGCGAAGCCGACACGTGCCAAGCACAACACAGTTATAGCGCAATAGATCCACTGCTTCATTCAGATATCTCCGTTATAAGGATGATTGCCCATGACTGTCATGTGACAGCCGATCACCATTGTAGGTAAATGACGGATATGACCAAGCATTTTTATAAGACAACGCAGCCCCGGCATGCGGAGTCTGAATAAGAGCTTCAGCTTTTAAGATTCTTAAACAGTTATTGCATCAACACAGGCGACGGTTTTACTAAGCCGCTTCGCGGCTGTCTTCGTGCATCTCGTGGTCGGCGACTTTGAAGCGGCTGACCATGCTGCGCAGCATCTCGGCCCGTTCGGACAGGCTTGTCGCCGCTTCGGCGGACTGGCTGATCGCGCTGGTCGCTTCGCGGATCGATTGGCGCATGCGTCCCATTTCTTCGCCGACGCCGCTGATCTGATCGCACTGTGTGCGTGTCGTATGTGCGACCTGTGCGACCACACTGGTCATGCCCTGGACGCTGCCGACGATGCCTTGCAGGCCGTCGCTTGCGACCTGGGCCGCCGTCTCCCCTTGCTGCACGGTTTCTTCATTGCTGCGGATCTGCTCGACCGCTTCGCTGGTGTCTCGCTGAATAGTGGTGACCGAGTCGGTGATCAGTTCGGTCGCCTTGATCGTCCGGTCGGCGAGTTTGCGTACTTCGTCTGCAACCACCGCGAAGCCGCGCCCGTGTTCCCCGGCCCTTGCCGCTTCGATCGCCGCGTTTAACGCCAGCAGGTTCGTCTGGTCGGCGATGTCGTTGATGGTGTCCACGATCTGCCCGATCTCCCGGCCGCGGTCGCCTAACTGATCAACCTTGCGCACGCTTTCATTCACCGTCTGGCGGATGTTCTGCATGTGTTCGACAATGCCGGCTACCGCATCGTCACCTTGCTGGGCAACCTCGCGCGTCTTGTCCGCATCACCACGCGCCTGATCCGACTGGGCTTCCATCTCTTTCATGACGCGGATTACCTGCTCCATTTCCTGGGCAACACGCTGCGCTTGTGCATCCTGCTCCTCGGCATTGTTCGACAACTGCTCTGCATTGGCAGCGATCTGCGTCGTCGCACTGGCCAGGTCGTTGGTGGTGGAGACGACCTGCACCACCATGTTGTGGACCTTGTCGAGGAAGCGGTTGAATGCCCCGGCGAGGATGCTGAATTCATCCTTCGATTTGGCAGTGATACGCTGCGTCAGGTCGCCGTTGCCTTCACTGATGTCTTGCAGGCGGCGTGTTATTTCCCCGGTCGGTTTGAGGACGAACCGGTAAATCAACAGGTACAGGATGGTTAATCCCAAGGCGCCGGCTACGATGATGCCGGTCACCAGTTTTATAAACATGGCTTGCTGCGTCGCCTGACCTTCTTCCGCGATCTGGTTGATCAAATCCACCTGCCGTGTCTGATCCAGCGCCAGCAGCATCACGCCGATCGTCTTATCCGCAAAGTCCTTAACCGGCCAGGCCGCGACGCGCCAGTTGCCGTTTTCCTTGATAACCAGGCCGTCGTGCGCCTCATCCAGAAACGCTGAAGTCACCAGCGGTGTTACCAACGGTGCATCCGTGCTGCTGCACAAGACATACTTGTTGTCCAGAACCGGGTACTTCTCAGGATCGCGCAGTTTCGTGGCGATGGTTAGCAAGTTACTGTCCATGTAAACCGCGAACTGCTGATTCTCACTTGTCCGCAGCTTGTCTGATGCACTTGCGAATGACTTGAGCACCTCGACCGAACCCAGATGCTCGCCATCAGGCGTGGTCACCGGCGCAAGACCTCGGATCGCGAATCCGCCGCGTCCCACTTCGATACCTTTCAGCGCGTGGTGATCCCCGCTGTTGATCTGTACGACTGTTTGGCGGAACGAGCTGATATCGTCGCTGATGTCTACCTTTTGACCGTCACGTGAAGCGTTCCAGCCGTCACGCCACATCCGCACAAGGCTCCGGCCGTTCGGCAGGTGGAAGTGCAACTGGAATTCGTCGACACCGGCGTGTTGCTTGTAAGCACTAACCACGTTGCCCAACCTGTCGCGCATCGCCTGGCGCGCCTGCTGCACGGTCGGATCGTTCTCGTCGTTGATGTCGCCTGTATGCGCCTGTTGATAGGCCTCGATCACATCAGCCTGTTGCGAGAACAGTGATGCCAGTTGCAGCGCCTCGTTGGCGACCTGGTCGACCGACCCGCTGTATGCTTCGGCGCGTTCGTGTATGACACTTTTCACAGCTTCATCGCTGAGTGTCTGCGCCTGTGTCGTGCTTTGCTCGATCAGGCCGTTGATCGTTGATGACAGCGCCAGGAATCCGGCCACACAGGCCAAGGTTGTAATACCTACGACGGGAAGTAAGAGTTTGCTACGAAGCCGCATGATCTACCCCTGAGTCAGGTTCATTTGCTTGCCGATAACGATACACCTACAGCGTTCAGGAACAGGGGCAAGAAACATGATCCCCTGGTCTATGAATATGATCGTTCGACGAGTAATTGGTGTTCAGTATTGCATCCCGTATTACGCTTTGATATTGCTGAAAAATTGTGGCAAGCTAACCCGCCCTAAGTGCTGTAAATGGTTAACTCAGAGGCCTGTCGGTCAATCGTGTGAACCCGCGATCCGGTTAGCCAGTTCCTGTCTTTTAAGTACAAAAGAAGTAGACTTTTGCCCCCCCCGGCGGAGAAACGGGGGATAACACGCTTGCCAGGCACGTCTTGGCAACGGGTTTGACGCCTGAACCGAGATCTGTGATAATACACGGCTCGATTTGTAAGTATAAACCCGGATATGCCGAGCCCGCAGATTGGTCCGGCCAGCCATAACAACAGCCCACGAAAGGCCCTCGTGATGCTCGATAAGATCGCCCCCGGCAGCAAGATCAACGTCAAGATCGTCAAGCAGCCCACCAACGCCGCTGCGGCCAAGACCCTCATGCGTGTCTTGGCCAAGGACCCGGTCGTCTCCACCGAGCACGCCCGCCAGGCCAAGCTCCGCAAGGTCCACTACAGCCCCGGCCGCCGCGCCGGTCGTCTGTGGGGCGGGCAACTCGTCAAGCAGCACCCGATCAAGGGCCGTATCGGCGAGCAGGGCACGGTCGTCGCCACCAGCCAGGTACTCCGCGACCTCGGTAGCGTGCAGCGCTTTGTTGAAGTCAGCCAAGCCTGACCATACAACGCAAAGCCAATTTATGAATTACGCTTGAGCACCCTCAGCCAATGGTTGAGGGTGTTTTTTATTTCGCATCTTTGTTTTTCCTCGTCAATAAAACCGGAGTGTTGCGGGTCTGTTTTAATAACCGGGCTGATTCGCAATTTCACTCCAGCCAATCATTCGTTCTTGCGCGCATCTATGACATCGGAGGGAAAACGGTAGTAGGGTTTACCCGTATTGCACTCCGGAATGGGTGGAAAAACCTATGTCTGTCTTCCAGGTGGATGCGATGCGTATAAGCGCACGCAAGCAGTAAACAGTTGTGTGTTGAATTATGAAAAGGACGGGGGTGTTATCCGATCCATACGATTTGGTTTTTTTAAAAGTTGTTAAATTCTCAAAATAACGTTTGTCAAATCATGACGTGTTTCGGTATACTCTCCGCCACTGGGTAACTTCACACCCACGGGCGGTTCTATCTGTTTTTAGTTTTACTTAGTATTCGCACCGTTTGATCGCTGCGATCAAACGCTGTCGGGCGTGTTGTATTTGCGGCGTCCCACTTGGAGAGGAGAAGTCATCAAACACTATCTCATGGTAGTGATCGGTTTGTCGATGCTGGCATCGGCGAAGGCAGTTGTTCTGCTTGAGAAGAGCCCGGCGACGACAGGGGCGGCCGTCCTGTCCAGCAACCTTAATAAAAACATTGTCAGCCGAATCTTTACTGTGGACTTTTCATTCACGAATACCGTGTCGCTGGTCCCGTTGATGTTTGAGGCAATCGCACTGCTTCGGGGCAAGCGCGTGTGTTGTTGATTTCGAATTCTACAAACTGAACAACCCAATTAAGGCTGTAATTCAGCCAGAAGGAAAACAGGTCATGAAAATTGCTGGAAAACTGAACGTCATCGCATTGGTTTTCACCGTTGTCTCATTGTTGGGCGTAGCCACGACATCCGCCACAACCGTGTTGGATCAGGAATTCTTCCCGACCGATCGGTCGGATTTTGGTTCTGTAATAAGCCCACAGGATCTCTCGTGGGGCGTTACACAGACGTTTACGGTGGAGCAGGCGGGCGTTCTGGACAGCGTGGAGATCCATGCCGGTATCGCCTTCCCGCTGACCGAACTGCGTATCCTCCAGACCATCGGCGGCGTTCCCCTCGGCGGCGCCGGCACTTCTGTCGTTCTGGCTTCGACGACATTGGTGACATCTCTGCCGGGCGACATCCAACGATTTGATCTCAGCGGCGCTGGCTTGATTGTCAACGTCGGTGACATCCTGGCGATCGAACCGATTAACGATCCGATTGGACTTGCCTCATGGCGCGGGCACAGTAATGTGGACTACCCCGGAGGCCAGGTTTTCACGTTCAACACATCCAACAGCAATTGGACGCTCTATCCCGGGACGGATATGCGCTTCCGTACCTACGTGACCGTTCCCGAGCCGGCGTCGGCGGCGCTGCTGGCGATCGGCGGGTTGGCAGCCTTGCGCCGGTCGAAGCGTGTGTATTGTTGATTGTGATTCCTGCAAACCGAACAACTCTTTGTCTATCAAGGCTGGAACTCAGCCGGAAGGAAAACAGGCTATGAAAATCGTTGGGAAACTGAATGTCGTCGCACTTGCCATCGTATCGGCCGTGGGTGCATCCACAGCACACGCCCAGGTCGTGCTGGATCAGGAATTCTTTCCGGACTTATTCCCGGAGTTCGGTCAGCCTGTTTTTAGCGACGGCACGACAGGCGTGGCACAGACGTTTACGGTAGGCCAGACGGGCATGTTGGAGAGTGTGGAGATCCACGGGAATCTCAATACGCCTGCGGAATTGCGGATCCTTCAGACCAGCGGTGGCGTCCCGATCGGCGGAGCCAGCGGTTCGGTCGTGTTAGCCTCATCGACTTCGGCGACGATTGTGTCGGAAGGTTGGCCTGATCTGGGTGCGGATCGGGTCTACCGATTCGACTTCAGCGCCGCTGGATTGACTGTCAACGTCGGTGACATTCTGGCCGTTCAGTCCATCGGTAACGCAACCAGTGGCCCCATCCACATGTTCGGGCACCTCGAGTCGGTCGCGTCTTATGTTGGAGGAGACGCGTTCTACTTCAACACAAATGAATCCGTAGACAACTGGTCCACCTTCTTGGAAGCATCAGACTTTGACTTCCGCACTTACGTGACCGTTCCCGAGCCGGCGACGGCGGCGCTTTTGGGGCTGGGTGGTTTAGCGATGTTCAGGCGTCGCGTCTGATCGAAGAGCGAAAATCGTCTTACCTCATACTGCACAAACGTATCTTGAAACCAAACACCTCGGACAACCCGTTTGTTCGAGGTGTTTTTCTTCGCCATTGGGCCCGGTTGCCTTGGCCTGCTAAACTACTTCCGTGAAGAGCTATTCCCTGTCCGAACAAGTGCTGGACAACGGCCCGGCGGCTAAGCCGTTGGAGTTTGTCCGCAAGAAGAAGCCCGGCTGGCTCCGTGCCAAGCTGCCCGGCGGGCCCGGTTATACGCGTCTGCGGTCGCTGGTTGATGAGCATGCGCTGCACACCGTCTGTGAGTCCGCCAAATGCCCGAATATGGGCGAATGCTGGGCACGGGGCACGGCCACCATCATGATCCTCGGTGACGTCTGCACGCGGTCCTGCGGCTTCTGCCACATCAAGACCGGCAGGCCTCCGGTCCTCGATACTGACGAGCCACGACGCGTCGGCGAGGCGGCGGCCCTTATGGGGCTCAAGCACCTGGTCATGACCAGCGTCAACCGCGATGAGCTACCCGACGGTGGGGCGGGCATCTGGGCGGAGACGATCTACGCCATCCGCGAAAAATCACCCGGCACGTCGATCGAGGTGCTTATTCCTGACTTCTGCGGCGATTGGGACGCATTGCAGAAAGTTATCGATGCCCGGCCGGACATCCTGAATCACAACATGGAAACCGTCCGGCGGATGTACAAGGTCGTTCGGCCACAGGCGAAGTACGACCGTTCGATCGAGCTGTTACGTCGCTGCAAGGATCAGGGCCTGCGAACCAAGACCGGCATCATGGTCGGCATCGGCGAAACGGATGAGGAAGTCACGCAGGTCATGCAGGACATCGTCGACGGCTCGAAGTGCGACATCCTCACGATCGGCCAATACCTGCAGCCGACTCGCAACCACCTGCCGATCACCCGCTGGGTTACACCTGAGCAGTTCGCTGAATACAAGCGCATCGGCGAACAGATCGGCTTCGGCCACGTTGAGTCGGGCCCCTTGGTCCGCTCCAGCTACCACGCCGAGGAACAGGTGCTGACTTTGGACCGTGTATGAATACTGGGCCGCCGCGGGCTCACGGCGGACCGCGTCGTGGGCGACACGGCTCTGTTTTGCTTCGTCGATCCGGCGACATTTGACGCCCCTCACTGACCCAACTACCTTACAAGGCTCGCGTGGTTGGCCACTTGGGACCCCGCCGACCCGTGATATACAGACCCCAGGAGATAAAAATGGCGGTTGAAATCCTCAAAGAATCGGACGGCTCGCTTGCGCCCCTTCAGGGTAAGACCGTGGCCATCATCGGCTTCGGCTCGCAGGGCCACGCCCACGCTCAAAACGGCCGGGACAGCGGCATTAACGTCATCGTCGCCGAGCTGGAAGGCACGGACAACTACAAGGCTGCGGTAGAGGCCGGCTTCAAGCCCCTGAAAGCAGCCGAGGCCGTCAAGCAGGCTGACGTCATCCTCGTCACCCTCCCCGACGAGTTGCAGCCCACCATCTACGAAAAAGAGATCGGCCCCAACCTCAAGGCCGGCCAGACCTTCGTCGCCACCCACGGCTTCAATATCCACTTCAAGACCATCGTCCCCCCGAAGGACATCAACGTCGTCATGGTCGCCCCCAAGGGCCCCGGCCATGTCGTCCGAAGTGAATATGAACGCGGCGGCGGCGTGCCTTGCCTCATCGCGGTTGAGCAGGACGCCACCGGCAACGCCCAGGACATCGCCATGGCATGGACCATCGCCATCGGCGGCGCCCGCGCCGGCGTCATCGTCTCCACCTTCAAGGATGAAGTCGAAACCGACCTCTTCGGCGAACAGGTCGTGCTCTGCGGCGGCCTGAGCGAACTGATCAAGGCCGGCTTCGAGACCCTCACCGAAGCAGGCTATGCCCCCGAGATGGCCTACTACGAAGTCTGCCACGAGCTGAAGCTCATCATCGACCTGATCGAGCGCGGCGGCCTCAACTACATGCGCTACTCCGTTTCCAACACCGCCGAGTTCGGCGACTACCACATGGGTCCACGCATCATCACCCAAGCCACCCGCGCCGAAATGAAGAAGGCCCTCAAAGAAATTCAGGACGGCACCTTCGCCAAGACCTTCCGCGACGACTTCGAGAAGGGCTTCCCCTGGTTCAAGGCCGCTCGCGAGAAGGACAAGAACCACCCGATCGAAAAGGTCGGCAAGAAGCTGCGTGCCATGATGCCGTGGCTCAAGGCCGTGGAAATGTAAATCCCGGCTGGCGGGAATCGAGTCCCGAAAACCAAGCAAATATCATCACCGGTTCTCGCCTCGCGGGGGCCGGTTTTTTTATGCGCACGATCCTGTGTGAAGTTGGGGTGAAGATACCCGGCCCTTCGCTTCGCTCAGGACCGGCGTTGGGGGGGAGAAAGCCATTAGCCGTTAGCCATTTGCACAAATCCTAAATCATCAATCCTAGATCATAAATACAATTCCCCACACCGCCACACTTTTTTGTCCGAATTTCCAAATTTGCGCGAGTGATTCCACCGGCCGTTACGTAAACATATACGAAGACGCGCGGCACTAACCGCTGTGTATCCACTGTGGCCCCCGGGATTTGCCTTGCAGTCGAAACCATTCAACAAGGGACTTGCCGACCATGATCCTGACGCATGGGCATCGTTATACGATCAGCACGCCCGCGACATCTGGCGTTTTATACACAGCCGGACCGCAGGCAACGCCGCCGTCGCTGACGACCTCGCCGCGGAGACATTTCTCGCCGCCGTCGAATCCATCGAACAATTCGATCCCGACCGCGGTTCCGTCTCCCAATGGCTTTTCGGCATCGCACGACGCAAGCTGGCCGACCACAAGCGGAAACGCACGCGCCTCCGTCTCGTCGGTGAGTTGCTCGAAGATCCTCCCGTACCTAACACACAAACCGACCACGACGCCGAACGTGTCCGCGCCGTCCTCGCCAACATGCCGCCACCCCAACGCGACGTGCTCAACTGGATGTACCGTGACAGCCTGACCGTCCGCCAAATAGCCGAACGCATCAACCGCTCCGAAAAATCCGTCGAAAACCTGCTCTACCGCGCACGCAAACGCTTCCGTGAACGCTACGGATCGCTCCAATCAACAGGAATCCAGTCATGAACGATCCCATGCGAGACATATTCAAAACCCTCCCGTCCGACGACCCGGACCACGCTTGGCTCGACGCTACACGCCGGCGCGTACTCGATCACGTCGCGTCCCAACGCCGTAAACACCGCCGTACCATCGCGGGTTGGATCGCTGCGTTAACCTCCAGCGCAGCGATCCTCCTATTCGTCTTCATGCTCCTGCTTATGCCTTCTTCCGGCGTCAGCTTCGCTGCGGTGCAGCGCTGCATCGAACGCTCGCCTACCATCCGTTTCCACTCCTCACTCACACTCTTTCAGGACGATAAATCCATCCCGCTCAGCACGGGGCAATCCTGGGCAGACCGCGACCTGGGCGTCCGGCTCGACATCGATGCGCTCGGTATGCCACTGGCACAGTTCTGGCTTCCCAGGCAAGGCCTACCCATCCTTGTCGACCATACTCACAGAGCCATCATTCCCATCAACTTGCCTGATGAAATCGATGCACGGTCTTTGCTTCAGTTCGATCCCACCACCCTCGTGCGCCGATTGGGCAACATTTCCGACAAGATCAAGCCTGTTCCTATCAGCGAATCCGCCGAACATCCCGACATGATCGGCTTCCGCATCCCCGCCAAAGCCGTCGGCCTGTCCGATGAAAGTACGCTCGACGTCTGGGTCGACTCCGCTACCCAATTGCCTCAGCAGATAACCGTCCGCGTCCCGCTTAACGATCGCGAAGTCCTCACGTGGCAACTCGATCAGTTCACCTGGCATGAACCCATCGATGCAGACACCTTCACGCTCGACCTGCCGATGCAATATGACCGCATCGACCCGCTCGTCGTTCCCTCGCCCGGCGAACAACCGCTGATCCGCACGTTCAACCGCTACGCCACGCTCAAGCAAGGCCGGTACCCCGCTACGGAAATGGTTGCATGGGAGAGCCTTGCCAAGATCGTCATGATCGCGCTTCGTCCCGCATCCACCTGGCATAACCTGCCCGAACCGATGAACACCGAGCAAGCTCAACGCGACGCGCTCGGCGACGCCATCGCTGCAGGGCTCTTCTACTTCCAATTACAAGACAGCAACGCCAAGCCCCAATACTTCGGTCAACGTGTACGCTTCGGCGATGAACAAACGCTCATGCGCTGGACGCAACCCGACGGCTCAACCCGCATCATCACAGGCAAACTTCAGGCAGAGACCATGCCATGAAACGCAACGCATTCACCCTCATCGAACTGCTCGTTGTGATCGCCATCATATCGTTACTCGTCGGTATCCTCATGCCCGCGCTCGGCGCAGCCATGCGCTCCGCACGGTCTACCAGATGTAAAGCACAACTGAAAAACATCGGCGCCGGCTGGGCGATCTACGCCGACAAACACCCCGACCTCATGCCCGCCGCCGTCAGCCTCCCGCAGCCCGTCGACGTTGCACCACCCAATGAGGTCACGATCATGGCTGTGCTCGAAAACGAGGTCCCCGCCATGGATGTCTACCAATGCCCTTCAGACGACCGCGGCTACTTCCTCGATCGCGGCACCAGCTACGAATACCTCCCCGGTGCAGCGATCATGCTCAACCCTGTGAACGCAAAGGTCATCGCCGACGTTGCCCGCAAGAAGCCCGAGATCGTCCCCATCCTCTCCGATGCAGCCAAGTTCCACCCCGCGCCAAAGGACATCGCCAATCCCCAGCAGACCGTCTACTACGACACCCATGTCGACTGGCTCTGGGACCAGGTTCCCACCTCAGAGGAGGTCGAACAATGAAACACGCCAAAAGCAAGCCCTCCCCGCGCCGTCGTCTACTCAACTGGATCAACGCCACCCCCGCACGCAAGTGGTCCGCTATCTGCCTCTGCTTACTCGCCGTTGCACTCGGCGGCGTTCTCACCTGGCGTGCCCTCGTCCCGCCTATCCCACCATCCCTCGACGCGCCACACCAGGACCTCGTCGCGTTCCTCTCTGAAAACAACGACCGCATCAGCTCCGCACAGCGCGACCGCCTGGTTAGTGAACTGGCTACCCGCTACTTCAACGCAAACGCCGACGACCGCCTTGCTTTTAAAAAGCAATGGCGCGACGCAGGTCTTGACCGCGCGACCGCTCGCACAATCCGCACCCAGATGGAATTCGCACTCGCCTACAATCTCGCCGACCAGTATCAGCAGCTTCCGCAGGCCCAGAAGGGTCCGTTCCTTGACCGTATCCTCTTCATGATCAACACCATGGATCGCGACGGGGAGTTTCTCAAATGGGTCAATCAGAATCCCGCCGCCGACGTCTTCAAAGACCCCGCCAAAGCCATGGCCGAAGCCAGCCCTCTGCAGCGCAAACTCCTCTACAACACCTCCGCCGAACAAAGGGCCGCACTACCCGTGCTGGGTAGGGACCTGATACAGAGGGCGAAGCGGTATCAGTGAAGTGTGAAACACTACCCATCAGCCGATCAGTAGCTGAGTCATCCTGTCTTTAGTCTGTGGGGAAGTAATTCTCAGAGGGCGGGAACTAAACGATCGATCCCTCCCGCCAATCAACTTGACTTCGCTACTATGTGATTATATTATCACATATTTGTTCGGAGCCCACGATGAAGTCAAAGATCAAGAATAATTGGCAACGCTACGAGATGCAGGCCCAGATAATCAGTGCATTGGCCCATCCGATCCGGGTCGCGATCGTGGAATTGCTCAAGGACGGCGAGGTCTGCGTGTGTGAGATCGCCGAGCGGATCGGGGCCGAGCGGTCCAACACGTCGCGACACCTGGCGGTCATGCTCAAGGCCGGGGTGCTGAAGACGCGCAAGGAGGGGTTGCAGGTGTACTATTCACTTCGCACACCCTGCATCCTGAACTTCCTGGCCTGCGCCACGCGGGCAATCGAGCAGAACCTCAAGGCGCAGTCCAAGGCAATGGCCTCGGCGTGACATTTTTTATTTGGCCCAATATGTGATTAATTAATCACGGTTACACGTATGAGCACGACTGCTTCCTCTAACGACGCTTCCGAAAACACCACAGGGATGAGTTGTCCGACGACGGCAGGCGCATCCTCCCTGAAGCGTGAGTGGAAGCTGCTGCTGCTTGGGCTGGTGGTGTTCATCATCTTCTTTGTTCTTCCGTTGGGTTGGCAACGGTTCGACAAGTCGATCGTCGAAGCCCTGGCCTTGACCAAGTGGTACGCGCAGGAACATGTGCTGTTGTGCCTCGTGCCGGCTTTCTTCATTGCCGGTGCGATCGCTGTTTTCATCAGCCAGAACGCGGTGATGAAGTACCTGGGGCCCAAGGCGCCCAAGCCGGTGGCGTACGGCGTGGCGTCGGTCAGCGGAACGATCCTGGCGGTCTGCTCCTGTACGGTGCTACCTTTGTTTGCCGGTATCTGGCGGATGGGTGCAGGTTTAGGGCCGGCTACGGCGTTCCTCTATTCGGGGCCGGCGATCAACGTGCTGGCGATCGTATTGACAGCAGCGGTACTCGGACCGGAACTCGGCGCGGCCCGCGCTATCGGGGCCATCGGCTTCAGCATCATCATCGGCTTGGCGATGCACCTGATCTATCGTAAAGAGGAATCCCAGCGTGCGGCCAGCGCGGATGTGTTTGTTGACGATGACGAAGCCCGGCCGTTGTGGCAGACTGCACTCTACTTCGCGGCGATGGTGGGCGTGTTGGTATTTGCCAACTGGGGTAAGCCGCAGGGCGACAGCGGGCTGTGGTATGCGATCTGGTCGAGTAAGTGGTTGATCACATCAGGCTTCGGGATCATGTTGGCTGTTGTTCTTATCGCATGGTTTGGGATTGTCTGGTGGAAGATGGTGCTGATCGGATTAGCCACAATCGTTGCGTGGCTGTTCAGTGCGTATTGGCTCGTGCCAACGTATGGCACATATCTACCCGGCTACGAACACGGCTTGCCTTACGCCGCAATGATACCGTTCGCGGTGGCGACGATCGGGCTTTCCATCTTGTTATCGGTCGGTAGGCGCACTACCGAGGCGAATGAATGGTTTGATCAGTCGTGGGGTTTCACGAAACAGATCACGCCGCTGCTGTTTTTCGGTGTCTTGATCGCGGGATTTCTGCTCGGGCGTCCGGGCGAAGAGGGCATGATTCCCAGTCAGTGGATCGCGTCGCTGGTCGGTGGCAATTCACTGTGGGCGAACCTGTTCGCATCCGTGGTCGGCGCGTTCATGTACTTTGCCACGCTGACCGAGGTGCCGATCCTGCAGGGTTTGATCGGTAGCGGCATGGGCAAAGGTCCGGCATTGGCGTTGCTATTGGCCGGCCCTGCTTTGAGCCTGCCAAACATGTTGGTGATCCGATCGGTGCTGGGTACGCAGAAGACAGTGGTTTTCGTGTCGCTTGTCATCGTGATGAGCACGCTGACCGGTTGGGTGTATGGATCTTTGTTTTAACTTCTAAGCGATCATGGAGCTTTGATAATGTCTGAACCTATATCATATGCTTGCGGTAACTCCGCCCGTCAAAAAACAATACTCATGTTTGCTTGCTCCGGGGCGGCTAACGTCGGCGAGATCGCAGATCGCGCCGCCCGGCATCTGATGGCCGAGGGTACGGGATCGATGTTCTGCCTCGCGGGATTGGGTGCGGACATCGAACCGATGATCGATGCGACAAGCAAGGCCGCTGCAAACATCGTCATCGACGGTTGCGACAAAGATTGCGGCCGAAAGGTCATGCAACGAGTCGGCGTTTCGAACTTTCATCATTTCCGTGTTACCGACATGGGCATCAAGAAAGTCAGTCGTGTGTGGGCGCAAGATGAACAGGTCCGGCATGTTGTGAGTTATGTCAAGACCAAAGTATCGACATTGCCCTGAGTGTGTAATATGTCAATCTAGAAGAAGGAGAACGTGATGCTCAAAATTCAAATACTGGGTACTGGCTGCCCCAAGTGCCAGAAACTTGCAGAGAACGCTAAAGCCGCCGCCGAGCAGCTCGGGCTCGACTTTGAAATCGTTAAGGTGACCGACCTGGGTGAGATCACGAAGTTTGGGGTAATGATGACTCCCGCGCTGGCGGTGGACGGGCAAGTCAAGAGTGCAGGCAAACTACTGGACTCGGACGCCATCAAACCTCTTATCAACGGGTGATCCATCATGAACATGACAATGAAGCTGGCCGTTGTTGTAGGTGTACTAGTAGCAGTTACAGGCATCGTAGTGCTGAAGAATACTGAGAAGACAACACCCGGTCAGACGAGTGAAGTCACGCCACCAACAGCGGAACTACGAACAGAAGTTATTGAAGCACAGCCTGACGAGCCAGCCCAACCTGCTGCCGCCGCATTGCCACAACTGCTGGACCTGGGGGCAAACACGTGTATCCCATGCAAGGCTATGGCCCCGATCCTCGAAGCGCTACGCGAGGATTTTGCCGGGCAGTTCGATGTGGTTTTTATCGATGTATGGGAGAACACCGGCGCCGGAGAGGTTTACGGTGTCACGATGATCCCAACACAAATCTTCTTTGATGCTGAAGGCAATGAGCTGTTCAGACACCAGGGTTTCTATTCGCGAGAAGAAATCCTCGCCAAATGGATTGAATTGGGTGTGAATATTGAGTTGCCCGACACAAGTGAAAACGGCGCATGATCCGGTCATCTTAATTCCTCAAAGCCGGCCCTTATGGTTAGGCACCGCATCACTACACATGTTGGATATGCGTAGCGGGTAGACAAGACGAAAAGGATGATGTTACAAGACCACCCATCAGACCACGATCCACAAAGCTCGCGCATCGTTGCGTATGCTCTGGTGATTATTGCATGGCTGATCGGTTCGATGTCGCTGCTTATGTTCTTTGCGGTATTCCTTTTCATTGGTCCGCTCGGTCTGATTGATCTTAACCTCGGCGAGCCATTGCTACTTATGCTGGATACACTGCTTTGTCTTGCTTTTTTCCTACAGCACAGCGGCATGATACGGCGGTCATATAGACAGTGGTCGGCGAAACTGATCCAGCCTCAATATGAGGGGGCTATCTACACAATCGCTTCGGGAGTTGTCCTCATGCTGCTCCTGGTTTTCTGGCAGGAATCGGCTTTAGTCCTGTATGCGCCTGAGGGGGCACTCCGGTGGTCGCTGCGGGCGATCTACTTTCTCGCTATCGCCGGATTTATCTGGAGCATGCTTACACTCGGCTCGTTTGATGCGTTTGGATTAAGGCCGATTCTTGATCGCCTCCGAGGCGCCGTATCCCCGGCATGTCCGTTTACGGTGAGTGGGCCGTTTCGTTGGGTCCGCCATCCACTGTACTTCTTGAGCCTGTTGATGATCTGGTCTTATCCGGATCTGACCGCAGACAGGTTGCTGTTCAATACTTCTTGGACAGGCTGGATTGTCGTCGGCACCGTGCTCGAGGAGCGAGATCTCGTTGCTGTATTTGGCCAGGCATACCGTGACTATCAGCGTCGGGTACCCATGCTGATCCCGTATCGATTGAATCCCGCGAATTAAGTGGAAGATGTAAGGCAAGTCCAACGTCGGGCCGCAGGCTCTTCACCGTGTCGGAGTCTTCCAGCAAACTTAATGAACGATTTGGATTTGAAGTGACGCATGAATCCTTGGCTCAAGCTAAAGCATAAATACCTGTGATGGTATCCAACACGGAGACCGGGACGTGATTCAATATCTTTTTGAGCAACTCAATACCGCCATGTCGGCGTCGGTCGGCCTGGCGCTGCTGGCGGCATTCATCTGGGGTGTGCTGAGCATCCTGCTAAGCCCGTGTCACCTGGCAAGCATCCCGCTCGTGGTCGGGTTCGTCAACGGGCAGGGCAAGGTAACGGTAGCGAGGGCATTTTTGTTAGCGAGCCTGTTCTCGTTAGGCATCCTCATCACAATCGCATTATTGGGCGCGATCACCGCGGCAGCGGGCCGTATCGCCGGGGACGTGGGGGGCTGGGCGTATTACGCGGTGGCCGTCATCTTCTTTGTTGTAGGTCTGCACCTGTTGGATGTGATCCCGATGCCCTGGTCGGGGCCCGGCAATGTTTCGGTTAAACGTAAGGGGTTGCTTGCGGCGCTACTGCTCGGTCTGATCTTCGGCATCGCGCTGGGACCATGCACATTCGCCTATATGGCCCCTGTGCTGGGCGTGACATTCAACGTCGGCGCAGACCGGCCGATCTTCGCCGGCTCATTGCTGCTGCTGTACGGCATCGGCCACTGCTCGGTCATCATCGTCGCCGGTTCAGCCAGCGGCTGGGTGCAGCGCTACCTCGACTGGAACCAGCAGAACGGAGCGGTCGCCTGGCTGCGGCGCGTCTGCGGCATACTGGTCATTCTTGGCGGTCTCTGGCTGATCTATACCGCTCCGTGATTGGGTGGTCGGATGCTATCTGTGAGTAACCACCTTTGTTATATGTTCAATGGACAATCGTGCAGATTCAGTCCAACCTTCTATCCAGCGTCAGACCTTGGGTGCTTCGCTATGATATTCTGGTTCAAGGCAGTGGAAGAAAAAGGCAATCAGCCGCCGATTTCCGATGGCTGTCATGAAGAATTGCGAAGAGTGTTCACAGAAGTGGTCGCTTCTTTTTCAATCAGTATTCAATCGGTGCTGTCCATGTGCAGTACGGTTGTCGGCCAGCGACTTCGAGTATGGTGTTCAGGGTCAGTATCCATTCGTCCAATGTTTGCCCATCAGTCTGCTTTAGGCGATTAAGTAAGCGCGAGCGGTTGGCCGTTACTAATCCAAGTACCTCACGGACCAGTGGGATGATCTTTGCCGACTCATCGCTCTTCTCCACCCCCACACAGATTGTAAAATGCCAGAGCCACAGGCTTGCTTCTTCCGACATCTCCGGAAGGTGACCGTACATACCTAAGACGTCTATTTCTATGGCAGAACCGGGTAATTCGATGCCTTCGAAGAAGATGGGACGCTCCCACTCATAGCGATACTTCGATGGTGTCCAATCCTTCAATGTGCGATGATCTCTCTGCAGTTGAGTTGCTAATCCATAGACTCGAGCCAGTCTTGTACCCACTTCATTAGTCAGGGTTTCTTGATCATGTTGATTCGTGGCTCTAACCACAAGATCATTCAAGCTACCCATTCCGCCATAGAGACTAAGAAGCTTATCCAGGCCACGAATATCTTTCTTGCGTACAAGATGCATCGACTCCCTGAGTTGAGAATGCCAGCAGTGTTCACCATGTTGAGCCAGTAAATTCATCAGCAGGCTAAGCTCTTCACACAATGATGAGTAAATAAACAAAGGATCAATGTTGTCACCAGCCATGTATGTTTCCCAAGTTTGCAGTGCTAGCGGTCAAACCATAATTCCTGCGCGACCGCTTCCCCCAGATCTGCCAGAAAAGCCCTGGCCGTGTCGTAGTCGTAATCATCGTCGTTGAGTGTTTCGTTGGGATTGCAATAGATCGTGGCTGCAAGGAAGAAGGTTCGGCCGGTGGGTTTGTGGATCACTGCGGCATTCTCGATCTTGAAGCCGTAGGCGGTGCCGCCCTTGGCGTAGAGCAGCAGGTCTTTGCGTGGATAAAGCCTTTCAAGCCCCCACTGGAAGAGCGGATAGCCGTTGGCTTCGGTAATATCTTGCTCAGTGTAAACAGGATTCTTTGATTCATGCGGGTGCTGCGAAAGCGCATCCATCAGGATCTCGCGATCTTCATCCGAGAGATTGAGCCCGGGGATGTGAGAGCTGAATGCCCCTCCGTCGACCGGGTGCGTCAGTTCAAAGGCGAGGTCGGGATCGGTAATCAGGATCAGGAAGTTCTGAAGGTCTTCCAGCGAGCTGTGGTTCTTATGCAGGAAGTTCAACGGCTTTTCGATACGTTTGCCGCCGCTCATGTAGACCTTGCCGATGTCCAGTCCTTTCAGGCCCGTGTTGTCCGTGATCAGTGTGCTCGTGCGCTGCGGAACCGTGTAGATACGCCCGTCTTCCAGCACGAAGTCGATGCGCGGCGATCGGCGGTTATCCTCCGGCGACCTGGTCTCCTCCACCCGATGATTTAATCGCGTCTGCGGCAGACCCGCTTCCTTCAACACATCATGCAGCTTCTGATGTCCGACGAATTCAAACAGGTGGTTGTACGCCGAATTGCTGGAAACAAGCAGCGTCTTGCGGACCTCATGCTCGATCGTCATCTTGCCGGTCTTGATATTGGACGGATCTTCATCCTGCAACTGTTCGTCATCAAACAGCGGATGGATCACCATCGGTGTGTCATGGCGGATCGGCAACCCCGTCTGCTCGCGCAGTTCACGGAGCTTGATCAACGCGGCCGCAGCGCCGTATGTCTTGATCGAACTGGCGGGATAGAAATACTCCGCCTCGAGGCGGTAACCATACCGCTCAAGCACGGGCTTACCCGCATCATCCTTGTTCACTACCGATAGCAGAATCTGCAACCTGTACTTCGCTGGGTCTTGCGTGAACCGGGCAAACTTCTGCGGATGATCTGCGAGGATCTTTTCAACCAGGTTGGGTGTTGCGTCCTGCGCCATGGCGGGAATCCCTATAAGTAATGTGCATAAGAACACAGCCGTGTGCCATACTTTGACCCGAAGGGCAAAGCGTACTGGATCAGGTGCTGCCCAGTTCGATATTAATAAACCGGCAATCGCATTATTAATTTTCAGCTGCATTAGGCATTTCCTTCACCTTACCCCGCTTCACAACCCTCAACCTCATCCACAACAATATCGCGAATGTAATCCACGGCAGGAACAATACGTAGACATACCACACTAAATGCGGAGGATGTTGTGCCTCGTGGTATGCAGCCAACACATTCAGGGAGACGGGAACCAAGGGTGACTGGTTATCGATTGTGAACGTGTTCGGGGTTGGCGGATGGTACTGCTCCTGGGTGGGTGTCGGATCAACAACGAGTTGCGACAAGCTTCCCGCCTGATCTTCGATCACGATTTCGGAGAAGTTGATGTCATCCCAGTCGTAGAAAAGTTCGATGCTATCGCCCGGCAGAATCTCGAAGCTGCCGCGGGTTTGACTGTCGTACGTGGGCTGCTTGCGGTGGATATCGTGCAACGGGCTACGGTCACCTTGGCTGCCAACCGTGCCGATCGGCGTGATCTTGATCGGCTGCTGTGTGTCATTCGTGATGTGGATGTCGGTGATGAAACCCAACTTGATGGACATATCGAATGCGAATCCGACCAGTGTCAGCCCCGACAAACAACCGCAAGGCAGCAGCAATCCATTTACGATCAGCAGTATTGTCAGGAAGTGTTTCACCGGTGCGTATGTCCCTTCTTCCTTGCTGCTTCATGATCTGAAATCAGATTAATCACGGGCCAGGAACGGTGGCGAACCAGGTCTTTCATGTCGTCATCCGGATAAACGGACCAGGCTTCGAGCTGCATCTCGCCTTCACGCTTGCATCTTGGGCAAGGCTTGTGCCGAAGCATGTGACGATATGAGCGCAGTACTCGTATGAGCCCGATCTCATGCGCATCTCGACCGATGTCACGGAAGTAGGGGTGTTCGCTCAACTGTTTCTCAATGGGCTGATCGGCGGGCACCTTCAGCACGACCGCGGAAAGCACATTGCACGCACTTTTGGCAGGTTTCAGATGGATCAGCGCCCGGCTATTGCCGAGTTGCCCCGAGTACCCAATGATGCGCCGCCAGCCACAACCGTAGCAGACGATGGCAACCCGCCGGTAGCCATCCTGTCGTTTGAGCAATTCCGCTCTTTTACGTTGTGCATTACGCCAGAGGCGAACTTCATAAATAAACACAGGTCCCAGACAAAACGTCACCACCGCCAGGTAATACATCGTGATTGCATACATCAGTGGTGAGCCGTCCCACATGCCAAGCAAGTACATCACATCAGCAACCAGCAAGCCCCAGAGGATCAGCAGGAAGACGGCATAAAAGAGGTACCGAATGACCTGGCGTCGATCTTCATATGTGTAATATCCCATAAAAGACTCCCGGCCTCCGGCCCACAAACGCCCCCCCCCTCATATCCTACCCGACGACTTACTCCGTAGCCGCTCGCAGCTTAGCGAGAATGTAATTAGCTGACCGACAGAACAGAAGAAACGCTAGATTGAATCCGGTGTATAAAGCCCAACAGTCAAACCACCGGTACAATCAAGTTACCATGAAACACCTTGTTATTACACTCACCACGCTACTGGCTTTAACTGTCCTGGTGTCCTGTTCACGTTCTAAACCGCCGGCCCTCGTCACCGTTCAGCAGCAGGCGGTCCTGGCACAATTGACCACCTTGAACTTCCCTGCTTCTACCCACTACATCGGTTTTCAGTACAACGATAACTTCCTGGATGATGAGATGTACGCCAAGGTCGAAATCCCGGCCAAAGACGTTGATGCCTTTCTTGCGGCCTCGCCATTCAAAGATGAGGACCTGCAGATGAAGCGCATCGAAACCTTTGACAACGACGATCTGGGTTGGTTCAAACCCTCCACCATCAAATCGTTCAAGAGCGGTACCGTTTGGTTGCCTAATGCCAAGGCATTAGTCATAACCATCGATTATGATCAGCAAGATCCCGTTGTCATCTATATTTTGTGGCATGAGACGTAAGCGCCGGCACGCTGATCCGGAAGTATGGAAAATGTTGGCAAGGATCGCGCAGGGTAAAACCGTACGCAGGATATGCCGGCGTCAGAAGTCAGTCGTCTTCATTCGCTTCTTTAAATTCATCAAACGCGCCGCTCGCTTCGGCCTCATCCAGATAAGCCTGGAAGTCGCCCATCTTGTAGCTGATGAAGCAGAAGACATGATGCAGTGTCAGCCATTCGATGTCCGTCGGGTCCTCATCAAGGTCCTGACGCATACGGTTGAGTTCGGCAAGGAAGGGTTCGATTTTCATATGGCAGGGTGTGGGGTATAGGGTGTCGGGTGTAGGGTAAAGACATTCAATGGGGTGTGGTTTACGGCATCTTCGGGTTTGCTACACCCTAAACCCTACACCCTTATCAAGCGACAGCTTGAGTTATCTTCTTCGCCGCATCGGTTAAATCGCTACCCACGATCATCGTGGGGATGTCGGCCTTCGCTTGTTCGAGGATCTTTCGGGCTGGTTCGACGTTCGTGCCTTCAAGGCGGACGACCAGCGGGACCTTGAAGCCGACTTCCTTCGCGGCGGTGACGATGGCGTTGGCGATGGTGTCACACTTGGCGATCCCGCCGAAGATGTTGACCAGAACGCCTTTGACATTATCGTCGGCGAGGATGATGCGGAAGGCTTCGGTGACGGCTTCTTCGGACGCCGAACCGCCGACGTCGAGGAAGTTGGCCGGTTCCTGGCCGTGCAGTTTGATGATGTCCATGGTTGCCATCGCGAGCCCGGCACCATTAACCAGGCAGCCGATGTTGCCGTCCAGCTTGATGTAGGTCAGCCCGAACTCGTTGGCATGTGCCTCGTCCTCGTTCTCCTCGTTCGGGTCGGCCATATCCGCGATGTCCTGGTGGCGGAACAGGGCGTTGTCATCAAAGTTGATCTTGGCGTCGATGGCGAGCACCTGGCCGTCGGGATTCTCATCATCCGCAGCAGTCAGCACAAGCGGATTGATCTCCGCGAGGCTGGCGTCGGTGGCCAGGAAGAGCTTGACGAGGTTGGTCATGACTTTCGCAGCCTGGCCGACCTGTTTGCCGGTGAAGCCCAAGAGGAACGCGACCTTACGCGCCTGGTAGCTGAGCAGGCCCGCCGTCGGGTCGATCGGCTCGCGCAGGATCTTGTCGGGCGTCTCTGCCGCGACTTTTTCGATCTCCACGCCGCCTTCGGTGGATGCGATCAGCACCGGATTGCCCGCTGCGCGATCGACCGCGATCCCCAGGTAGAACTCTTTCTTGATATCGACGCCTGCCGCGACCAGCAGCTTATGGACGGTGACGCCTTCCGCGGTGGTCTGTGGGGTGACCAACGGCTTACTGAGGATCGCCTCAGCGGCGCTGCGTGCTTCATCACAGGAGCGAACGAGCTTGACGCCGCCGCCCTTGCCGCGACCACCCGCATGCACTTGAGCCTTCACGACCGCGATGGAGTTGCTGTGCTTGCTTTCCAATTCTTCGTAGGCTTCACCCGCACCGGCAGCGGAGTCGACGACGATCGCCGGGGGGACGGGGACGCCGAACTTCGCCAGCAGTTCACGGGCCTGGTATTCGTGGATATTCATGAGTTTTCCGTAGTGATTCCGCCTGTTATTCAATTGATTATGGCACGTTCAGTCAGGCGATCATATCGCTGAGCCGCCGATCGTCCAACCGGGCGGACATCGCAGAGTTTAAGCGATGTGTCATTTTTATGTTAATGGTTGCTGTAACACGGCTTGCGGGAAAACAGACTCCGTGGTAGATTAATCCTGCCGTGCATCTGAATTTCGCTTCATTTGAGTGACTTCGCTCGATCCAGCTTCGTGGGGGAAGCTTCTATGCATATTCCAGCTTTCGGGTTCTTTCGCCGGGCCAAACGATCAGGCCACGGTCAAAACAAGCAGTCGCTAACAGCCGCACCCAATCCCGGCCTTGAGCCGTTGGAAGAGCGTGTGCTGCTGTCGGGTGTTTCGCTGATCGATCCGCCACCTGTGGACAGTTACGACAAGGTCATCGGCGCAGACGGGACGTATACGCTGCTGTTGCCAGATGTAACCGAAGCCGTGATGGCGCCAAGCGTTTCCGGCAAAGTCTTTCTGGATGATGATGGCGATGGTTTGCTGGACCCAAGCGAGTACAGGCTGCAAGGCGTCAGCCTCTTTGCTGATCTTGATGGCAATGGCAAACAAGATGCCGGTGAAAAAACCGCAACGACTGACGGCGACGGCTACTTCCGGTTTAGTGGCCTGCCAACCGGGACATACGACATCCACGTTCTGATGCCCGATGGTTACATGGCCTCAACGCCCGACGGTGAAGGCAAGGGGGTTGCTATTTCACCAACCTCCGGTATGCGGAACATGCAGTTCGGCCTGACAGCAACCGGTTTCGATCTGACTCTGCGATACAGCGACATATCGATGCCGGCACGCTTCAAGACCGGCACACGCGTGAAGATCCCGGTGATCCTCTCGAATCAGGGGAATGAGGTACTTAACGCCAATAACATCCAACTACGGGTGTATCTTTCCGAAGGATCAGTCTGGTCTGACGATGACACCATGGTTGCGAAAATCAAGCACAACTTGAACCTGCAACCGGGCGAGTCGATCAAACTCAATCTGGAAGTAAACCTGCCCGATTCGCTTTCCGCATTCAACAGTTACGTGATCGTAAAAGCGGTTGGCTATTCTTTGCGAGCTGATGTGAACGCCGCGGACAACACGCTTGTCAGCGATACAGCATTGTCCTTTTCGGCATCCGGCAAGGCAAGCAATCTGAATACGTCCGACCTGGATATTGTGTTAGCCGCGTGGAACAACAACGTGCCCTACGGCGGCTATACCCCGGGGTATGGTTATGATGGCTACGTTGGCTTGAGTGATTTGAATATCGAACTGGGCAACTGGAACGCGGGGACACCTCCTACTCAAGAGGGGAGGTACTACAACGCACCGACTATCGGGACTATCCAGATCGAGGGTGGTTCACTTGTTCGGGGTGAGCAAACACGCATCAGCGTCGATAGCGTTACCGACTCGAACGGGACGGTCAGACAAGTGATGTTCTTCTATGACCGAAACTACGATGGCGTACTCGAAGACCTGCTGGGCGTCGACACGGACGGTTCGGATGGGTATTCCATCCTTTCTAGGCTGGGCAAAAACCGCACGTTGGCGGAAGATTCGCGGGTTGTCGTCGTTGCGATGGATAATAACGGCGAGTTGGCTGCGAAGTCGATCAATGCCCAATCACGCACTGTGGTTGAGGTAACGGCCGGCAAGAAGCTTGTCTTCCGCAACGAAGTAGACGCGATAACGACCATCGCGTTAAGTGGGCGGGGCAGTGCCGAGATACAGCTAAGTGGCGAGGGCTTTGAAGTATGGGATGTCGGCAATGCCATCGAAGTGACCGGCTTTGCGTATGTTAATGATATCCAATTAGTCGACACTTCCGGCAGGAGCAAGCTCCGTTTCTCCGTTCGTGGAGATGAAACCAACACCAGGCAGGCGATCCTGGGTGTCATCAAGGGCTCAACTCCCCTGGGTGTACTTGATGCACGTGGGTGCAGCCTGGTCGGTGGTATCGAAATGACCGGCAACGGTGTGATCCGTCGGATCCGAGCCGACAAGGTCGGTGCGATTCATATGGAGGGTGTGCGATTCAGTAACGGTGTGGTAATCGAAGCCGATGAAGTGAATGGTGATATCAATCTGTCGACAGCGTTGCGGTTATTGGCGGTTGACCACTTATGGAATGTTGATGTGACCGCGTCCAGTGCCGGGAAGATTATCATTAAGAAAGATTACGTCAGCGGTACACTCTCCTTGACGGACAGCACAGCCGAAGAAAGCCTGGCCCTGTTGCAGGTGGGTAAAAAGTTCAAGCATGTGAATGTGCAGGCTGCTTCATCGATCGGCACGATCCGGGCAAATGCGATGCGTTTCTGCACTGTTCTGGCGGCGGAAGGATCGCTGTTTGATACGCCGGCATCCGTACTCAGCACATCAACCAAACGTTGTGCTATCGAGCAGTTGACTGTGGGCAAGGGTGGGTTCGTCAATTCCAGCGTGGCCGCGTGGCGTATCGGGGAAGTGAACCTGAAACGTGTGGTGATAAGTGATTCGGCTGAAGAGGCCGGGCTCTATTACCGCAAGTTGGGAAGCTACAACGGGCCGGAGATGGTTCAGCTAACGATGGTTTGAGTGAAGTGGGACACTTCTATGGCATTTTCCCTGTCCGGATTTCTGGGTATGAAGCCTCGCATGCACAGGCAGCGCGTTGAGCGGGGCGGTGGTGCGACGCCCAGTACGATACTGGAGCAGTTAGAGCCGCGGCTGCTGTTAAGTGGTGCCGTATTGGGTAAGTTACCTGTTAGTAATGACACGGTTGAGTATGCAGGGCAAGATGTTTCCGTATACATGCCCGTGACCGAGCATGCGGGGCCAGCATTCAGCGTATCGGGGACGGTATTTGCGGATGTCGATCAGGATGGCATCTGGGACCCGAACGAGCACGCGCTGTTTGGCGTGCAGGTATTCGCGGATGTGAACGGCAACAAAGTGCGTGACGATGGGGAAAGGGCGATCTACACAGGCAACGATGGCGGTTTCATGTTGGCCGGGCTGCCAACCGGTCATTATGACATCCGCGCGGTTTTGCCGGAGGGCTATAAACCATCAGCAGGCAGCGACGAATCATCATCGGTAAGTATCACGCCGGCGGAAGGTGTTGCCGGTTTATCGATAGGCCTGGTGCGCAGCGGTTTTGATATCAGCGTGCATCTCAGCGAGGTAACGCTTGCGCAGTCTTACCAGACCGGCAAACGCGTGAAGATACCTGTGATCATCAAGAACACGGGTGACACAGCTCTGCCCGCCGGCAAGCTGCGGTTGGCGTTGTTCCTGTCCAGTGACGGGGTCCGCAACGCTAAAGACTGGCGGCTGAAGGTGTTCAAGATTCAGCGTGAGGTCGGCGCGGGCGAGACGTTTAAAACCTGGCTGCGGCTCAAGCTGCCCGATTCACTTGCAGACTTTAATAGTTATCTGATCGTGCAAGCGGGCGGCAGGTATCTGCAAAGTGACCTTAATCAATCGGATCACATTGCGGTGTCGGCTGAGTCGGTGCTGTTCAAAGCGTCAAAACGTCGGGCGACGATCGATGCGGATCAGGTCGATACGGTGATCGATAATTGGAACAGCGATAATCCATACGGTGGGTACACGCCGGGGTTTGGGTATGACGGCGGCCTTGGCGGCGTGGGCGGCGGTACTGTCACAATCAATCCCGGGTGGACGTACGACGGTGGTACCAGTATCAGCATCGGCGGTACCACGGACAGTTACTTCGGCATACGTAGTTACAACATCGAAGGCGAGCCGGCGACGGTAAGCGGTGTGTTTTTCCACGACCGCAATGCCAACGGTGTTCGTGATGCGAACGAACAGGGGCTGTCTGGCATGCAGGTTCGCGTGTCTGGGACAGACAGGATCGCGATCACGGGATCGGACGGCCGATTCGAGATTACGGGCATCCCGACAGAGGTCAAGATTACCGAAACCTATTACTTCAACGGCGGTTGGGAAGTGACCTCGCGGAAGAATCTTTCTGAATCGATCTACCTGGTAGTAGATGTGCCGGACGGTTGGCGGTCATCCGAGTATCTCTCGTTGACCCGAAAGGTCTCGGTTTACAGTGGCTGTAATGTGGGGAATATCAACTTCGGGATCTATGCGCTTCCGCAGATCGAACGGGTTGTCGTTGATGGTGAGTACATTTCGCAAACGATGCCAACAACGATCACCGCCCAAGGGGTGTACGACCCTGACGGGACGGTCGAACGCGTCGTGTTCTTCTACGACGATGATATGGATGGCTGGGCGGAGGATGTATTGGGTATCGATAACAACGGCTCAGACGGCTTCAGTATCAACATTGACGGTTTGAGGGGTTTTGAGCCCGGATCAGAATCCAAGGTTATCGCGATTGCTGAGGATAACGACGGGCATCTGTGTCAGGCTGTTACGAAAACTGAATTGCGGCATGTGTATGAAGTGTCTGCGGATAAGTCGTTGGCTTATCGCGAAGCGGACGGGACGATTGTCACATTGAAGATGGCAGGGGCGGGTTCGGCTTATGTTTCCATGGTCGGCGATGGCCTGATCGCTTGTGACCTGGGTGGTGTGATTGAGTTGTCGGGTCATGCGGTGCTGCTTGATATCGAGTTGAACCAGACCACGGCAGAAACCGGGCTAAGTGTTCTGACTTCCAAGGCGAAAGGGACGCGGGGTCGGGCGGAGATGCTGGGCAGTGTCTATGGTTCTTCGCTACTGGGGGCATTGGCAGCAAGTAAACTCGATATGACTGCCGGCGGCATTCAGATGTCCGGGCAGGGTGCGATCGAGCGGTTAGCGATCGGATCGATCAATGGGATCCTGATGCCCGGCAGGTCGTTTAAGAAAGGTTTGCGGATTAATGCCGGGCGGGTGACAGGTGATGTCACACTGGATTCGCCACTTGCGCGATTTAAAGCACTCAACATGACCGGCGTCGATCTTTCGGCTCCGCTAGCTGATGAGATTGTGATAAAGAAGGACTATGACAGCGGCAGTATCACGCTGGATGGCTACTCACTCAGTGTTGGGGTGGAGTTGCTTCGCGTCGGCGGTGAGATGCGGGATGTGACTGTTAACACGATGGCATCGATCGACACGATTCAAGTCGGTTCGATGATCAACAGCAGCGTTCAGGTCGGTAGCGAAACGATCTCTGCGGGGATGGTGCAGACGGCAAGTGACTTCACAGAACGGGGGGCGATCCAGCATCTGAGCGTGCTGAACGGGGTTTTTGCCAACTCATACGTCTCGGCCTGGGAGATCGGCGTGGTTCGTTTGGAGACTGTTTTGCTCAATTCCTCGCGATACGCTTTCGGGCTGACCTATCACACGCTGGAGAGCTATCAGGGACCGGATGGTCTGGTGATGAAAAAGGTTTAAGTGGCTTGTGGAGCCGATAAGGCGGATTTCGTGGTAGTTTGAAGGCAGGCATTTGCCCGCGGGCCAAGGGCGGACGATAATAAGGGTGTGAAGCGACGCGATTCTCAGATTATCGGGCCTAGGACCGGCGTACCGACGGTAACGCTGGCGCTGTCCGTATTGCTGTGCATCGGGGCGATGTCCGACGGGACCACGGCCGCGGCGGTGGTGGCTTCGAGCCTGGGCCGACACGGGACGACCGCGTCGGAGCGGGAATCGGTCGCGACACTGCTGTCGAATCTGAATGAGGCCGCCCGCAAGCTCTGCAAGGTCCCGAATGGACAGGTCGTCCACTTCACAACAGAGCCCGGCGATGCGCCGCTGCTTCACGAGCCGACTGCCTTACGACCCTATACCGATGCGGGATGGGTCCATCTCCAGGCGCCTGTTGGTGAGCATCTGCTGAACCTGCCTCCCCCAGTGTCGACGCTCTGACGACACGGCGAGTTATCTATTTTACATCCCAGTTAAGTTTCAGCAGTGCTTGCGCTTGATGTGCAATGTTTGAGTTTGTAATTAGTGGTTTGTGATTAGTGGTTAGTGTTTTAAAACTAACGGCTAATGGCTAACGGCTGATGGCTCCAACGTTGAACATCAATATTCTCCCAATATTCAAACCTCGAGAATCTATCATGGTAGTTCAATACATCAGTAAACCATTTGTGAAAGTGTTCGGCTCGCGTAACGACCGGTTGCTCAAGCGGTATGCCCGGCGCGTGATTGAGATCAATGCGCTGGAGCCTGAGATTCGGAAGTTGACCGATTCGCAGCTCAAGACGAAGACAGAAGGATTCCGCCAGCGGTTCCAGGATGGCGCATCGATCGATTCGATGCAGGCAGAAGTCATGGCCGTGGCGCGCGAGGTGATGGACCGATCGGTCGGCATCCGCAACATCTTGAATCCCGAGGCGGGTTTTGATCATACGCAGTTACCCGTAGCGATGCGCGGGGTCTATGAGAAGGTGAAGGCTGAGGCCGATGCTTTAGAGCCGATTGCGGTGCAGGGCGGTATGCCCGTGCCGGGTTGGATGCAGGTGGAAATCCCGTTGGAGCTGTACGAGTCGGTGCGAGAGCTTTACCCGCAGTCACGCCCGCCGTTCCGTGCCAGGCCGTTTGATGTGCAGTTGATCGGCGGTATGGTGCTGGGCGAGGGCAAGATCGCCGAGATGAAGACCGGCGAAGGTAAGACGATCGTAGCGCCGCTGGCGTGTTACGTGGCATGCGTAGAGAGCTTGCAATGCTGCGTGATCACGGTGAACGACTACCTGGTGCAGCGTGACCGCGACTGGGTGTTCCCGTTCTATTATCACCTTGGGCTGACGGTCGGTGCGATCCACCCGATGCACCAACTGGAGGAGCAGGTCCGGCAGCTGGCGGCCTCACCGGTTCACCCGTACGCTCAGGCGGACCTGACGAATCCACGGGCGATATTCGAGGCAGCCAATCATCTTAAGTCCGAGGCGTATCACTGCGATGTGCTCTACGGCACGAACAGCGAGTTTGGCTTCGACTACTTGCGCGACAACATGAAGCTGACGGCTCAAGAGCAGCTCCAGAAAAAGCGTGACTTCTGCATCATCGACGAAGTCGACTCGATCCTGGTCGATGAGGCGCGTACGCCTCTGATTATTTCGGGCCCGGCTCATGACAACGCGCCGCAGTACGGGCTGGCGGACCAGGTTGCTGCGCACCTGATGATGAAGCAGCGTGAATGGGACGCGGCGAACAAGAAGGTTGAGACAGCCGAGAAGAAGATCAAGGGGCTCGAGGGCGACATCCGCAACTCTCGTGACAAGGCTAAGATCGCCCAGATGCGCGAGGAGATGAAGAAGACGCAGGTGTCGATGCCCGGGCTTGAAGCAGAACGCGATCAGTTCACGCAGTACTACGAAGTTGAAATGGAGCGCAAGGCAGCGCACCTGACGCATGAAGGTATTGCTGAGGCGCAGAAGAAAGCGGGCATCGGTTCGTTCTATGTTGGTAACAACATGGACTTCCCGCATCTATTGGAGAACGCGATCCGTGCTCACGCAGTGTATCAGCGTGATAAGGATTATGTTGTGCGTAACGGGGATGTGATCATCGTCGACGAATTTACCGGGCGTTTGATGATCGGCAGGCAGTGGTCGGATGGTTTGCACCAGGCGGTCGAGGCCAAGGAAAAGGTCAAGATCAAGCAGGAAACGCAGACAATGGCGACCATCACGCTGCAGAACTACTTCAAGATGTTCAAGCGGCTTGGCGGTATGACGGGTACGGCCATTACCGAGGCAACCGAGTTTATGGAAATCTATCGGCTGGACGTCGTCTGTATCCCGACGAACGTTCCGGTGATTCGCCAGGACCGGGATGACCTGATCTTCCTGTCGAGCAAAGACAAGTGGAACGCGATCACAGATGAGATCAAGCGGATCCACGACATCGGTCGGCCGGTGTTGGTCGGTACGACCAGCGTCGAACGTAGCGAGATGCTCTCACAGATGCTTAAGCAAAGGCACGGCATCAAGCACGAGGTGCTCAACGCGAAGGTCGACCAGGTCGAGCGTGAATCGAACATCGTGCGAGATGCCGGTGAACTCGGCGCCGTGATGATCGCGACGAACATGGCCGGCCGTGGTACGGACATCAAGCTCCGTCCTGTCGAACGGGCCAATCTCATTCGTCACTGGCAGCAGCGCAACCTTATCCCCGCCAGCGCGAAGCCGGAGATGAGCGACGAGCAACTGATCGAGACGTCGTATCGGCACCAGTTGCATACCGAGCTGAAGCTCAAGCAGAAGGAAGTTGAGCAGATGTCGATCGATGAGGTCAAGCTCAAGCTGTTCCGGCACTGGTGCCAGACCGATGCATGGGTGGATGAGAAAAAAGTCCAGAAGATGACGCTGGAGCAGTGCGCCGAAACGCTCGACGGCTTGCCGGAGTACGAGAAGCACCGGCTGCGGGTCTATCCCAACACCGAAGAGATGGGCGGCCTGCACATCATCGGCACGGAACGGCACGAGTCGAGGCGTATCGACAACCAGTTGCGTGGTCGATCCGGCCGTCAGGGCGACAAGGGCTCCAGCCGATTCTTTATCAGTCTTGAAGACGACTTGATGGCGATGTTTGCCGGCAAGACCACGATGACTGCGCTTAGCAAGCTCGGTATGAAGGAAGGCGACGCGATTGAGCACCGCTGGGTGACACGCAGCGTCGAACGCGCCCAGCGTAAGGTTGAAGAACGCAACTACGAAATCCGCAAGAACCTGCTCGAATACGACGAGGTGATGGAGTATCAGCGTAATTACTTCTACGGCATCCGGCAGGATGTTCTGGAAGGCAAGCGTGTGGCGGAAATCATCTTCGACTACATCGCCGACTCGGTCGACGACGCGGTCAATCAGTATCTGAATAAAGAATACGTGCCGATACAGGTGGTCGAGTGGTGTCGGCAGACGCTGGACATCGGCGCGGATACCTCAAAGATCCGCCTGGACGACCTGCACGAACTGACCGAAAGCGTGCAGAAGGCGCTGTTCTACGAGATCCGCCAGACGGTCGACGTGACCTTAGGCGAGTACATGTCAAACGACATCCCGATCGAAGACTGGGACCTGCGTGGCTTGTCGTCATGGGCGATGAGTAAGTTCGGCGTCGACCTGAAGACCAATCGGCTGCGCGAGATGAACGTCGATGATGTCAAGGAAGAGCTGACCGAAGCGGCATTGCAGCAGGCGGAGAAGAAGGACCTGAGCGGCCTGGAGAAGTTCACCGTGCCGTTCTACGGCCAGCGTGACCTGGCGAACTGGGCGCGGAACAAGTTCGGGATCGAGCTGGTACCTGAAGACCTTGCCAAGATGGAGCCTGAGGAAGTCGCCGAGCAGATCCTTGGCCAGGCACGCGATGCATACAAGCGTCGCGAAGTGACATACCCGGTCGAGTTCGTGCTTGAAATGGTGTTCAAGGGGGCGCAGCAGGATCAGAGCTGGGCGGTGGAGCAGTTAATCGCCTGGGCGCGTCAGCGTTACGAGATGCAGTGGACGCCGGAACAAGTCGCGAAGATGACCATTACGGATATCGGCAAGGCTTTGACCGATGAGGCCGAGCAGTGGATGCACGGCGACAAGCTTATCGAGCAGTGCAAGCAGAAGGCTGAAACGCACAAGAACGATCCGGCTGCGCTTGCCGCATGGATGAAGGAACGTTTCGATCTCGATATCGAAGAATCGGAAATCGGTGAAGCGAAGGACACCGCCTCGTTTATGGCAAGCAAGGGGCGTGAGTTCCTGCGCAGCGAGTTGACGCAGCTCGAACGCTTCGTACTGATCCAGATCCTGGATATGGCGTGGAAGGATCACCTGTATTCGATGGACCAAGTGAAGGACGCGATCGGCCTGCGTGGTTTTGCCGAGAAGGACCCGCGTATCGAATACAAGCGGGAAGGATCACGGCAGTTCGGCGAGATGCAGAAGGCGGTCCGCGACCGCGTGACGGAGCTGATCTTCCGTGCTCGTCTGACGCCGAACGTCCAGGCCCGCAACGTGTATCAGAACCAGCAGGCCAAGCACGACGACGCCAGGCAGGCGGTCGGCGCAGGCGTACCAAACACCGCGCAGGCAGCGAGCCAGGCCGCTTCAGCCGGGACGGCGCAGCAGCGTGCCGACCGTGATGCTGCTGACCGGGCTGGTTCAGACGAAGGTGCCGATCGGATGACCCGTCGCCAGCGTCGTGCCGCGCAGGCTCGTGAACGCAAAGGCGGTGACGGCGACTCGAAAGGCAAAACGCGCAAGCGTCGTGGCCGGTGAGTCTGTGTTTATGCGCAATGTTTAATGTGATTTTGCAGGTGTGACACCGGTATGCGACTTACGCGCAAACAACGGCTATCGATCGCTGCAATCATCGGGCTTATCCTCGGTGGGCTTGTCGCGTTGTGGGCAAGATCGAAGGGTTGGTTGCCTTACTAGAGCGATTAACCACAATTGTGTCCGCCCTGTTTGCTGTCATCCCCGCGTGCGCGGGAATGACGGATGTTAATCGTGCAAACACCATTAGACATGCGCTATGCATAACACCGGCCTTCACCCTTTCCCTCTCCAAAGTGAAGGGGGAGGGTAGTTAATGTGCTGAATGCTGTTTATTACACAGTGCGTCGACGCAGCAGTACACCGAGTGCTGTCAGCAAGAGTGTTGCGATTGCAGGTTCCGGGACGACCATGTGTGATGGTTTGCGGACATTGCTGCCCCAGCCGGTGAGTACGGCGTCGAGATCGGCGAGTCCGACGTATCCATCGTTGTTAAGATCACCCTGCAGTTGTCTATTGTGATGGCTTGTCCACTGCCAGTGATTCAGTACGGCATTGAGGTCTTCGAGCCCCACGTGTCCATTGAGATTGGCATCACCAAGAAGTTGGATACTCAGGCTGGCCGAGCCTTCGCTGTCCAGTCCGATCCCGTAACGGTGCAGCCTTGAATAAGCAGTAACGGTTAATTCATAAGTACCCGCAGGAAGCACCCCTTCATCGATGTAGGTGTCCCAACCATCGGGTAATGGGTTGTCGTAGTGATAGACAGGTGGGAAGGAGCCCCCGTAGATGCCCATGGCACTGTACCAGGCGCTTGCCGACCGGCCGTTAAACGAAACCTCGTACAAACATGGCACACCTATCACGTCTGCCTCGAAACGATATTGGACTGGCTGCGAAAAGGTGATCTGCATGTTGATATTGGCGTATCCTCCGCCACCCTCGCCGGCATCTTCCGTGTCGGCGAAAGCATGTATATCGAATCTCGCGGTACTGGGCTTTTTTGATTCGTATGTGTAATCGATGAGGTTGAGTCCGTCAGCCGTATAGTATCCATCACCGTCGAATGAGGCGCTGACATCCATCATGCCGACGCTGGTGTATTGATGCTGCGTTTCAAGGGGCAGCATGTCCCACTCATCGCCGTTACCCGTCGGCAGGGGACCTATGTCAAAAAATGGATCGAGCATCAGGTCTATCTGGCCGGTCACATCGCTGACGATCTGCGCGCTTGTGATACAAGTGGACAGGCATGTTGCCGTCAACCAGATAGCAACCGCGAGTCGCTTGATGATTGGCTGCATGTTTACCCCCTTATGGTAAGCCGAGAAATCTCGGGTGGAACTAGATTATCAGTGTCACGATCGGGACATGTGTGTCTTATTATAGTGTTACCTGTTCATGCCTGGCAAGACGTAGGATCACCAGAACGTGACATCGATTTGCAACCACCCGAACAAGTTCCCGTTTATGAGAGGTTATCTTAAAGCAGTTTGGCAATCACACTGTCGGCCAGGAATAAACCACGGCGGGTCAGACGCAAGTGTGATTCGGTTTTTTCGAGCATACCGATCTGAATCAGTTCATCGATCGTTGCATGTCGTGGATCATCAGGCAGCAGATTTGCTTGAAGCCAGTCGAGTTGCACACCTTGGCGCAGGCGAAGACCGAGCATGATCTGTTCCCCGAGGCGTCGGCGGGGAGGGAGTTGTTCGTGATCGAGTGTTGGAGGACTTGGTGAACCGGCGATATATCGGCCGAGGTGCGGCTCGTTCTTCCAGCGATGCCCGTTGATGTGGCTGGCAGCGCTTGGGCCTAAACCCAGCCAGTTTTTGTTGTGCCAGTAGATGAGGTTGTGTTGGCAGGTGTTGGATCGGGTCTCGGGTGTCAGGGATTGGGTCTCGCTCAAAGAAAAAACGTCGTCATCGCCAATAATAGAGCAGCAACCCGGCATGACCCATCGGTTGCCCGACAGCTCGGTTTTAGGGTCCAGCGCCTTCGGCACTCGTTTCGCCCAGTTGCTGATCTCGTAGTGTTCAAAGTCCGCATCTTCAAGGCGGTTCATGACGTGGTCGTACATGTCACGTTCAATTTCTTCGCCCACGGGGCTGATCCGACCAAGCTTCATCTTCTGCGTCAGCGGGGTGTTGGGCTCGAAGATGAGGCTGTAGCAGGACAGGTGCGTAGGATTGAATTCCAGCATCGTGTCCAGGTCCTGATCCAGGTCGCTCAAAGTCTGGCCGGGTATGGCGAAGATCAGGTCAAGGTTCAGGTTTTTGATGCCGGCTTCGCGAGCCAGGAGCATGGCCCGGGGTACGGTTTCCGGGTCGTGCCAGCGTTCGAGAGTTTTCAGGTGCTCTGGATTGAAGGATTGTGCCCCCATCGAAAGCCGATTGACGCCGCCTTTAGCCAGGATTGCCATCAATTCTGCGGTTACGGTTTCGGGGTTTGCTTCGACCGTGAATTCAGTGACTGAATCCAGTAAACCCGCATCAGATATGGCTCCGAGCAGCCTGTCCCAAAGCTGTGGCCTCAGCAGTGTCGGGGTGCCACCACCGACGAAAAGGGTCTGTGGTTTAAGGTGATATAAATCAATGTGAGCATGCAACTCCCGGATCAGCGCGTCGGTGAACGTCTCCTGCCGATCCTCACGGCCCTTGGGTTCAACGATGCTGAAAAAGTCACAATAGTGGCACTTGTGGAAGCAGAAAGGCACATGCAGGTACACCCCATGGACTGAAACAGGGCTTTGAGAACCTATTTCAGCAGGGGGTTGAACTTGGGTACTAGTGGGGTTACACTCTTGCAATGTATAGGGTTACGATCAATCGGGGAAGCGAGGCGGCCTCATGAATGTCGTGTTGGTCATGTTTAAAGCGGACAGTACCCGACGGGAGTTCCCCGTCAAGCCCGATGGGTTTGTGATCGGCCGTAAAAATTCTTGCGACCTGCGTATCCCATTATCGAGCGTCTCCCGCAAACATTGTGAACTGAAGATCGAGGGCGACAAGGTTGTCGTGCGCGATGTCGGGTCCAGCAATGGCACGTTCCACAATAATATCCGGGTCAACCATGCGGTTCTCGAAGCAGGCGATGAGTTGGTCGTTGGACCGGTTGTCTTCACCGTGGTGATCAATGGCAAGCCGAATACCATTAAGCCGGTCCGTTCGCTTGTGGACTCCCAGGAAGCCGACGACGATGAATCGGTTGTTCTGCCAACTGACATGCTCGAAGAAATAGGCTCGATCTCCGATAGCGGGATCGGCGATACCATGCACGACAGTGATGAAGACGATGACCCGATCGCCGCACTGGATCAATTGGCAGAGATCGAACTGCCTGATCTGGACAGCAAGAGCTGAGTTCTTGTCGGACCGAATCAACTGATGCTTTTTAAAAACAAACCCCTCGGTAATAACCGGGGGGCGTTTATTTGATAAACATGTATGTGAGTATGAAGCAGCTGCTAATTTTTATGCAGCATCTTCCGCTTGTTCATTTTCTTTGGGAGGCGAAGTCTTGGATGAGAGCGTGTCTTTGGTTGGGATCTGAACGCGCATGCCACAACCTCGGCAACGTACTTTTTTCCCGCGTGCCGACTCCGGCACGGATAGGATCTTTCTACACTTAAGGTTCGGACAGATTAAGCGTACCACGCCTGACATCTACTGCCTCCTGGAAAAGCGTCATCTCGTAAGTCTTATCGTTTGTATTAACCCGTAACTTGATAAGCAGACGTCCGAGACGTCCGATAAGCTGGCCAATTGGTGAATAAATAACAGTTGTGGTGCAGCGATAGCGCGTCCGCTGAGATTATTCCAGATAAAAAGCTGCTCACCGGTGTTTTTGTTCTCAGCGTTGTTCCACGCTTATCACATGCTGGATTGGCAGTAGACCAAACAGCTTGACGGTTCTGGTGGTTCGGCCGGCGACCGGACCCGAGCCGGGTTTGTAGGCGGAAAGTATCTTCATCTGCACCGCTACCAACGGCATGTCGTAGTGGCGTTCGGTTTCGACGACATAGACGGCTTCTTCTGGTGCGTCGCCGGGCAATAATCCCCCCGGGCTGAGCACCTTTTTCCCCAGCAGTCTATAGGTGGCTACGACCTCGCCCGTCGCTTCCAGTGCGCCGCTGTCGTGGTTGTATAGATAGGCTTCACTCGTATACCGGACCGGTTGACCCGTCCACAATTCGGCAGGCAGTAGCGGCAGGGGAGGGTCATATTCAACACGCCTGGCTTCGGCCTGTTCAAGTTCACTCAAGATGACCAGCGAGCCGTCCTCCTCTGCTCTCGCCTCCACGATCCAGAACCCATTGACACTCATGCGCCAGACGTTGGAGCCTATGGATGTGGTTTGGTCTGTCGTCTCATGTTGTTGTCCTTGGTCGGTGACAACCACGCTGTGCGATTGAGCTTTCATTGGCCATAGGTCTGAAGCCAATACGGATCCCGGATCGGCCTGATCAAAAGGCGGTTGGAGTAGTTTTGAATACTCCGCCGAGGTGCATCCGGTAACAGGGAGAAACAAAAACGCCAGCGATAGAACAAGTATGACTCGAAACATGATGGATCCGTATCTGGAGTACCAATCGGACTGCCAATATCCAAGCGTGTATTCTATCATGCAAACTGCAAAAGCGGTTTCCATAGCGCGATCCAGTGGGCTGAACGTTCAGTTATAATCTGATGCTGGAGCCATGCGATGACAGATGAAAAAACCGTCCACACAAGCTGGATCTGGCTGGATCGCATACCCGATCAGGCGATCAATTATTACGCCGATTTTTACCGTGTTATCCATGTGGGGCATTTGGGCGGTCTGTGGTCACTTCGTATCAGTGTCGACAGCAATTTTGCGGCATGGCTCAATGGCGCATACATCGGAAGCGGCCAGTACAGCGACTTTCCTGACGACCGGACCTTTTCTACGATCGATCTCACGCCACTGATTCAGCAAGGCCAGAATGAGCTCGCAATCCAGGTTTATTACTGCGGTGTGGATAATTCATCCTATATCCCCGGCGGAGCGGGATTGTGGTACGAACTGGATAAAGATGGCGAAGTTGTTGTACGAAGTGACTCACAAACGATGAGTCGTCTCTCAAAACAATACACTTCGGAAACTACTACAAGAATGACGCCACAACGTGGATTCACATTCCACTATGCGGCGCTGCCGGGACCTACCTGGCAGATGCCTGAGCATGTCTGTGATGAAGCCTGGACGGCTCCACAAGTAATCACCTGCAACCAGCAACCTCGACCAAGACCGGTGAAGATGCTTGACACGAGTGAGTCTGTGGCGGGTGTTGTTGTTGCGCAAGGTCTGCTTCAACGGGGAAGCTCAAAGAATGTAAGTGTGCAGATGCAACGTGACTTTCTTTCAGCACGCCATCCCTGGGAGTTGTTTGAAAACCAGTCTCCAACGAGTAAGCTTGTAAGTGGATCTGTAACACTTGTGTCGGATCGGCTGGAAGGATCAGATGGATTCTATCTGGTGTATGATCTTGGTCGCGAAGTCTGTGGATTCTTGAATTTGTGTTTGTCGGCGTCGGATAGTTGCGTGATCGATACTTCCGTGGGCGAGCACCTGGATGATCTGCGTGTTCGTTCGAGCGTTGGCGGACGATGTTTTGCTTCGCGTTACGTTGCATGTGAAGGCAAGCAGTCGTTCACGCATTGGCACCATAGATACGCCGGCCGTTACATCCAGGTACATATAACCGGGCTCAGGGGTGAGTTGCGATTGGAACGTGTTGGGCTGGTAGCCGCAAAGTATTCTGTGGAAGAGGTAGGCCGATTTGAATCACCGGACTCGCTGGCAAACAACGTCTGGCGGACATCGATCCAGACGCTTCGACTTTGCATGTATGAACACTATGAAGACTGTCCATGGCGAGAGCAGGCGCTATACGCCAACGATATGCGCAACCAGATGCTCAGTGGTTTCTATGTGTTCGGTGACCATAACTTCCCCCGTGCGAGCTTGGAATTACTGCGAAAGTCGATAGGTATTGACGGCTACACGACGCTTTGTGCACCCATGCGCTCGGCTTATACCATTCCGGGATTCACCATGGCGTGGTTGCTATCAGTGTGCGATTACTATCTTTTTGGTGGGGATGATGGATATATCCATCAGGTGTTGCCTGATATCAAGCGGATGATGGGTTGTTTTCAGTCAACACTCGTAAACGATGCGCTGCCATGTCCGCGCGGAGATGGGTATTGGCACTTCTACGATTGGGCCAGTGGACTTGATGGTTCTGACCCGGCTGAGGCCAACGGATTGAATCTTGTGGAAGGAATACGATTTGACGCACCGTTGAACGCGCTGTGGTTGATGGCTGTTCGGGCGGTTGGGAAGGTATCGGAATACATCGGTGATCACACTTATGCGGCGGAGTGTCGGTCGTTAGTCGAAAACAGTGCAGCGGCGATACACAACCTCTTTTTTGATAATGCAGAGGGTTGTTATCGTACATATGTGGGGGATAGCGCCTCGCCACATTTCGCGGAACTAACGCAAGCTTTAATGTTGCTTACAGGCACAGGTGACAAGGCACTAAGTAATTCGCTGCGACAACGACTGATATCAGGTGACCATTTGCTCGTAACGACCACGCTGAGTCAATCGCTTTATAAATATGAAGCAGTACTGCAAGATCCTGCTTTGGGTCCTGCCGTGTGGTCGGCGATCATGGATCGATGGTCGCCTATGCTCTTAAAAGGCGCATCAAGTTTTTGGGAAACCGAGCAGGGCGGCTGGGATTTTCATCACGCGGGGAGTCTGTGTCATGGCTGGTCGGCGATCCCGGCGTACTTCTTCGGCGCCTACGGCCTCGGGATCAAACCCATCGAGCCCGGTTACAGGCGCGTACTTGTTAATCCGGTTTTCGATCTGGAGCATTTACGTGGCTGTATTCCTACACCGATGGGTGAGATAGCATTGCAACTGAATCGCGAAGGCGAGAGGTGGTCCTTGCAAATATCTCATCCAGAGGGGATCGATGTCGTTGTTGATCCTGAGCGTATCTCAGTCGTATCTGCCGAAACGCTGGATCGCGGCCATGATCAGACGCAGGCTACTCAGGCGTGAACCGTTGTTGATCGAGCCGGCGGTTGCGAGAACAACGCCTCGCTTTTCGCGTGCCATCTCAAAGTCACGCAAACACTCAGCGACGATATTGACTTCTTCGTTGCGACAGAAGGTAAATGGCGCCATCTGGCCGTGGATCTCGGCGTCGGGGATTTTCTCGCGGATCTGCGCGATCGTCAGATTCGGGCCGAAGTTGGCGCTGTTCAGGCCAAGGTCGTTCAGTGTCGGCAGGTGTTGTGCCATGTCGGAGTCGGAGTGTTGGCCTCGCAATTCACCGGGGTTGCTGCTGTAGGTATCGAAGACCGCCTGGTGGATCGGCTTGGCGAAAAAGTCGTACATCTCTGGATTTAACATGCACGAGTTGTCATCGCACCAGTACCAGCCGCGCTGCTCTTCCTTGCCCGGTTCCCAGCCGCGTTCCTCATCCAGCACGCGCGCCCGGCCGAGGATCGCTCGCGCGATCAGGTCACTGAAACGTTTGGCGAGGTCGGGTTCATCCATGATCAGGTAGATCAGGTTTTCCACGCCGTAGATCGACATCGCAAACGTAACCGGACCGCGCTGCCCGCGATACGTCGGCGAGGGGATGCCAAGACCTTGCAGACGATCCTTCTGCTTATCCCATTCCGACGGCAACAGAAAAGACCGTAGGTCTTCCAATCGCTTCTCTACACGGTCGAGTAACGCTTCCAGATCCTTTGGCGTGTTGACCACTTCCGGCAGCCAATACGACCAGCCTTCCCAAACCTCCTGGCCCTCGAAGATATGAAATAGCTGTTTTGGCTCGGGCCAGCGGAGCTCCGGGGGCGTCGGCTGGACCTCCCGCACGATCCGCCGGCCGACGATCTGCTCCGCCTTGTCGTTGTAGCGCTTGCAAAGTTCCAGGTTGTACGCCTGGTCGTGCAGCAGCTTGTACCAGTCCTCCTCAATACCCAGTTCCGCCCACACGCACTCATGCGACATCAGGATGCCCAAAGGCATCTGCGGGCACGTTTCGCTCCATGTATCCGAACGGGCTACTGCGTCATCCGCCCAGAACTTATCAAGGTCGATCGGCGCCAACCCCCCGTTGGCGCGGGTTTCATCCACCAGCTTTTGTGCGGTCTTCAAATGCGCTTCACGGACATGCACGCTCATGGGAAACTCCGGATAAACCTACAGATCACGATACCTGTAAGGCCGATGATACAGTCTCTGACTGCAATGTCACTGGTACAACATTTTGCATTTGGTATTGGGGCTGTTTGAATACTTCGCGCATCGAAGCCCACAGGTTGCATCTGAAGGCCCTGGCCATGCAATGGCCGGGCTTCAAAAAGCAACCTATTTTTATAATGACCCACGACCACCATCAGAGCCGCGTCGCCCCCGACTCGGTCCGCCCTGAGCCCCCGTCGGCTCGGACATCGATCGAGCATCAGATCCCGTGCAAGGTGAACTAAGCCACCAATCCCATACCGCGCGCACAAAGCTGTCGTTTGCCCCTATAAGGGGATCGTATTGTCAATTAGCACACACCCGCGAGCTGATCATGGTCACTCACCCTTGCATGTCTACGAATCCAACGTCCTCAACAACCCGGCCGGGTCCTGTCCGATCCGTGTCCGCCTCCCGTGCGCACAAGAGCGACGCTTTGTCAATCCCCATAATCGCTTGCTCCCCGCAACCCATGGCTAAACCGGATATTACGAGCCGCCATCACAACGCCGACACCGCTCGTGCGGCGGTGGCCAGTCAAGGGGCGGACGTCCTACCCAATTTTGCCGGACATCGGCTAAGACATACCACCCAAAAGAGTTACGGTAAAAATTCGTCTCACAGGGGAGGGGGGAGGGGTGGACATGGCCGTCGCGATGAAAGCGAGCACAGAATCCATCAAATATCGCCGCAATATCCAAGATCAACCAGTCACCGTAGCGACTGGCTGCGGCCGCATTCCCACGCCAGCCATGCGCGCTCATTCGCGACGGATTCAACAAGTGTTGTTACAACCCGCAAGCCGTTTAGAGGTAGACCCCAAGACAGGCATTATTCATGCGATAAAGGCGAAGTGGCTTGAAGTTCAGGGGTGTATTTCAGATGAAGCATGCTACAATGAAGCCTCAGTTTAACCGGTTAAATTGGGGGTTTTGGAGGAGTCTCGATGATTTGCTGCCGTGTTGTAAAGTGGGTTGGTAGCTGCCTCTTTGGCCTTGGGCTGGTCGCGCCCGCTGCCAATTCTCCGTTTGTGACCTCAGCGCATGGCCAGGAAACCATGAACGTCGGCTTCCTCTGGCACATGCATCAGCCTCAGTACATCCCGGGGCAGACGATCCTGCAGACGGACGCGTCGGGGGTGTTCTCATTCAGTGTGACAGATGTGCACAACCAACGGCTTGGGCCTTACACAACCTGGCCTAAGGATGCGATCCAGTCGGGTTTGTCGCTGTCGCATCTCGGGGCGCAGGTGTCCTTCTCCGGCTCCCTGATCCAGAACCTCAACACGCTAGAAGCGGCGGGCGTCAACGGCGGGCAGTGGACGAACTGGGAAGCGTCATACAAAACAGCAGCGCAGTGGGACACGGCTGAGGGCAACCCTCGGCTTGATCTAGTGAACTTCGGGTTCAACCACCCGCTCATGCCGCTACTCGATGTGCGCGACATCACGATGCAGATCAAGCTGCAGAAGCGCATCCATGAATTGACATGGGGGCCGAACGTGCCGTTCAGCAAAGGCATCTTCCCGCCGGAGACGGCGTTCAGCAACCGGATCATTCCCGCGTTAGTCGAAGAAGGGATCGAATGGAGTATCGTGGATTCGATCCACATCGAACGAGCCACGCAAGGCTATCCGCACACCAACGCATCCAACCTTTACGCGCCGAACAAGGCCGACCAGATCAATCCTGATATCACCGCTGATGGTGGGCAATGGATTCAACTCAACGACCTTTGGGCCCCAAGCAAAGTAGCGGCGCCGTTCGCATATCGGCCACACAACGTGCAGTACGTCGATCCGAACTCAGGCGCGATCAGTCAGATCGTCGCGGTGCCTGCTGCGCGATATGAAGGCAACGAAGATGGACGCGGCGGCTTCGGGGCGCTTCAGTACGAGCAGGTGATGGAGCAGTACCGCCAGTTCAACACCGACCCGGACCACCCGATGTTCGTCATGCTGCACCACGACGGCGATAACTACGGCGGGGGCAGCGATTCGTACTACCACTCCAACTTCCAGAGCATGGTCAGTTGGGCACAATCGAACAGCAATTACGATGTGACCACGGTCCAGGATTACCTGGATCGCTATCCTGTTGATTCAAATGATGTGGTGCATATCGAGAACGGTTCGTGGGCGGGGGCGGACAACGGCGACCCGGAATTTAAAAAGTGGCTAGGAGATACTGATTCAACCGGTTGGAGCCCGGACCGTAATTCATGGGCAGTATTAACCGCAGCGAAGAACCGCGTCTTTACCGCAGATGACATCGCGCCGGCGACGAATCTGGACAACATCCTTAACGCGACCGGCACGCCGACCGAGCGAGCCTGGCGTTACCTGATGGCGGCCGAGTCCAGTGACTACTGGTACTGGGACGGCACTGAAGTGTGGGATTCCAATGTGACGCGCGGCAGCAACCTGGCAGTAGCGCAGGCGGACCAGGTGATCAACAGCTACACAGGCGATGAAACGACGCCACCGAGCGTGTTTATCCCGCAGCGTGAATCGTACAACCCCGGCGGACAGGAATGGGGCCCGGGTGATGAACCGAGCGACTTCGAGATCTGGACGTATGCCTACGACGTCAGCGGCCTGACCGATGTCGTGTTGAAGTACCGCATCGATGATGATGGTTTTAATCCATTGGATTCGATCCAGAACGAAACCTATGCAGGTGGTTCAGAGGTCGGCAACTGGGTCAGTGTGCCGATGAGTTCCAGTGATGTCGCGCCGCCGGCGAACATCCTCGCCCCGACGTATCGGGCCGAACGTTACGGCGGATATATCACGGGCCTGGAAGATGTCCTTGTCGATTACTACGTCGAAGCGGTCGACAGCCTCGGTAACATCACCCGCACGGATATCCAGCATGTCTTTGTCGGCTCATCTTTGGTGTCGCCCGATGTCATAGTCACGATCGACCCTGATCCCGCCACCGCAGGGGAACTGGTCACGATCACTTACGATCCAACCGGCGGCGTGCTCGACGGCTCACAGCAGGTCTTCCTGCATTACGGCTTCGATAGCTGGTCCACCGTCATGACTGATCTGGAGATGGATTGGAACGCAACGGATTCACTCTGGTCTCTCACCGTGCCGACGCTTGCTTCTGCTTCGCAGATCGACATGGTGTTCAACGATGGCTCCGGCACATGGGATAATAACAACGGCTCAGATTGGCACTTTTCGCTCAGCGGCGCTCAGCCCCCGGACTTTGTGATGGATGGGCAGCTCGATGCGGGCGCAGAACTGGTCGCCAGCGACTCGGGGCAATCGTTGTATGCCGCAGTCGATGGCTCGGTTTTGTATGTCGCGACCGATGATGCGGGCGAGGGAGATGATGTCTTCATTTATCTCGCGCTTGATCCCGGCGCGATGACGGACGCCAACTGGGCCAAGAGCGGGCAGATCGCAGCATGGGACGCTTACCTGGCCGATGAAAACGACAACGATTACGAAGGCTGGTTTGATGTTTCTGGTTATGCCGAAGCCGCAACCGGCGGCAACGGCGGTGTGCTGGAAGGTGTGATCGATCTTGTGCAGTTATTCGGCTTCATGCCCGAGCAGGTCTATCTTGCGGTTGGCTTGTATGCCACAGCCGACGGCGGGGCATTGACCGGCCAGGTCCCCGGGTACCTGATCAACAGCGGCGACATCGACGCGATCGAATATGTGCTGTTTAACATGCCGATCGATGGTGATCTGAACGGCGACGGCTACGTCGGCCTGGACGACCTGGACATCATCTTGAATAACTGGAATACGAACGTTACGCCAGGCGATCTTGCCTCCGGCGATTACGACGGCGACGGCTACGTGGGCCTGGGTGATCTTGATGGTGTGTTAACCAACTGGAATACCGGTACACCGCCGCAAGCCAACGCGAATATTCCTGAGCCGACGATGTGCTGTTTGCTTGGTGTGCTGTTCGGTGCGGTAATCAGCAGACGACGTACGGCATGATTCTGGTTATCGATATCACACGCTGATCGTCGACTGCTTCCACACCTGTTCATCGGCGCCTAGATAGACATCGGCCTCGACTCGATCTGCATAGATCCAGAGCATGGCGTAGCCGGGGATGCGTGCGTAGTCGAAGCCTTTGATGTACGGCGCTTCGGTGCTGATCCATGCGGCACGTTCTTCCTTACTGTTGGGTGAGAAGTTTGGTTCAAGATCGAGCAATCTGGAGTTGTAGTCTTTGACGCCGGACCGCATGATCTTTGGGGATTCGGATTCATTCCGAACGACGCTGCAGACAGCCAACTGGTTGAAGGAGCCGTTTGTGTCTGTGCGCATAAGGTTGCTGTAACGGTGCAGGTGGCCGCTGAGCACGGACGCGTTGTGCTCGCCCAGCCATTTGGTCAGTTCTTCGCGTTGTTGTTTCTGGCTGTCATGACTGAAAACATGCCAGTTCGCTCGGGCGTTGTACGGCACGACAGGCGGATGGATCACGAAGAACACGTGCCTGGCCTGTTGTGCCTGAGCGGATCGTGACTTCAGCCAATCCATGTCCGGCTTGTACGCGTCGAAGAAGATGAACAGGTCCTCGCCTTGCTGCCATGTGTAGTTTGCTGAGTTAAGTTGAGACTTCGCGTTCTTTGCCATCCACGGCAACAGCACATCGTTGAACGCTTTGTCGGCACCCGGGCCGGTGATGTCGTGGTTACCCTTGGACATGATGAAAGGCACGCCCAATTCACACGTCTCTACAAAGTCGATCGCGTCGCGTGATTGCCTGGCTTGCAGGTCGTAGCTACCGCAAAGCCCTTCAACGAAGTCACCAATGTGAACTACCGCAACGACAGGCGCCGGTGCTGTATGAATGACCTGTTTGACTTGGTTAAACAGCCGGGGCATGTGGTTGTTCGTAGCCTCGACATAACCTTCGATCTGCCGTATATCGCCGGGCTTCTCAGCTTTGACCCAGTCGAAGTCGTGGTGCGACATCTGGTCGTAGTGCAGGTCACCGAGTAGTGCCACGCCGTAGAGTGCTTGCGATCGTGGACGGGGTGTTGGATCGCTGGTGTTTCCCAAGACGATACGTGTTGGCAGTAATCCCGCCGCCAGCACCCCAACCGATGCGGACAGGAAGTGACGTCGTGTTAAGGTGAAGCGCTTTTCGTTATGCTGCATAACGCCGATCCTTGTACCCATGTGGTATCTGGCACTTATTTGTTGCGGTTGGTGACGCGATCGTCTTCCAGGCCGAACAGATCATTTTCGTTGTCCTGGATCGCTTCGTAATCCACTTTCGAGGCGTGCCCATCAAAGAAGCCGATGTTGGCGCTTTCGTTATGCCGTGCGGCAACTTGGTCGCCCTTGGGCGCAAGCCAGGAATAGGGCGGATTCATCGCACGCATCCACGTGACGTATCTGAATGGCGTCCCCTTTGCCTCGTAAAAGTCGGGTCGCCCGGTATCGCCAACGAGCATCAGATTGGTCGCGCTACGAACTTCGCTCATGGTTGGAGAGCCGTCGGCGTATGAATTGCGACCCTGCGCGTATCCGATCACGTTGATCGCCACACCATAGCCGCCACCCCATGTCGGTGTGCTTCCATGCACATCCTTCATCTCGTAGCCGTCCGTGCGGGGGCAGAGCCAGACACCTTCACGTGGGTCTTTGTGATTCGTGATAGTGGTGTCGTACTTATCGTAAGCCGATCCATGTTCGACGAGGAACTCGTACCAGACTTTCCCACCACCAACGCGTGGGTCTTGCGAGGAACTGTAATTGGGAGAGGTTGCGTCGCCGGGCACACCCTCGGAGAAAGGCGGGATATGGTCGTCACTGTCTGCGGCATAGATGGCGAACGCCTGTGTATGCGTGCGGACATGCGTCATGCAGATCACATCGCGAGCAGAGTTGCGTGCTGCGCCGAGCGCGGGCAAGAGGATACCGATGAGTAGCGCAATGATACTGATGACGACCAGCAGCTCAATAAGCGTAAAGGCGCGACGCCGGTATCGGGTCCGTGACAGCGGCGAAAATCTATCTTCTTTCATAAGGCGGCCGACCGGATTTCCCCAACAGGCCGCGCGGGGTATAGGTGCTTAACGACGGCGGATCATTGCGGCCACGCCCAAGGCCATCAGGGCCAGGGAGGCGGGTTCGGGGATGACGCCGGGGCTGCCAATGTCAGCGGTGCGTGGCGAGTTGCCGTAACGCGCGCCGTCCACGCCATCCTGGCTCAGCGCCCAGTTGGACGCGTCGTATGGATTGGCGGCGTCCACATCGAGCATGTAGATCGAAGCCGAATCGTTCGACGCCGGGAAACCAACGCCCGTGCCGTATGCCACCGAAGTGACAACGTTGTTACTGGGATCGGTCAGCACGACCACATCACCGCCGTTGGAAAAGACCGGCCAGGTAGGAACTTGAATCCAGTTGATGGAAGCACCCCAGGCATTTTCATAGTTCCCAATCAGTCGGGCGGTATCGATACGAACCAGCACGGCTGTACCACCGGGTTCGACCGAACCGCTTGTCAGGGTATACGTGTGTGGTGTGTCCTGTGCCGGATCATCACTGATCGTGTAACCGGTCAGATCGATTGTGCTGGAGCTGTTGTTGTACAACTCGATGTACTCGTGTTCGTTGCCGCCGGCATTGTCATACATCACTTCGGTGATGAGAATGTCGGCTTGGGTAGCGGCCGTCAGGCCCAAAACTGTCAACAATGCAGTTGTCTTGATCATCCTTCTCCTCCTAACAGGTAATGGGGATAAATAAAATCCAATCAGGATGGCACGTTGGCCGGCCTGATCGGATTGGGGAAGTTAATAACGACGACGTAGCGCTGCGGCGATGCCAAGGCTGAGCAGTGCCAGGCTGGACGGTTCGGGGACGGCTGCGCCTTGTGTGGGCGGGGTGCCGGCGTTCCAGTTGTTCAGCACGATGTCCAGGTCATCCAGGCCGACAAAGCCGTCGCCAGTAGGGTCGGCGGAACTATCGGCGGGCGGTACGTTCTGGTTCCATGCACTGAGGATGATGTCCAGATCATCCAGGCCGACGAAACCGTCGCCATTCAGGTCGCCATCGATCGCTGTTTCTACACCGGGCACATAACCGGGGCTGCCGAGGTCGTTTACCCGCGGTGCGTTGCCGTAGTGAGCACCATCGACGCCGTCCGTGCTCAAGGCCCAGTTGGTTGGGTCGTATGGCGCCTCTGCAGTCACATCGACCATGTAGATCGAGGACGAGTCGTTCGGGAAGGGGAAGCCGTTGGTGACGTTGTAGTTGACAGAAGCGATCACAGTCCCCAACGGATCACTGAGTTCAACAATGTCTCCACCGTTGGTGAAGACGGGCCAAACGGGCACTTCGATCCAGTTGATGTCCGTACCCCATGCGTTTTGGAAGTTTTCCAATGTGCGGGCGGTGTCGATACGGATCAGGACTGCGGTCCCACCGGGAGCAATAGAGCCACTGGTGAGTGTGTATGAATTGGGAAAATCCTGATTCGGATCATCTGCGATCACGTAGTCGGTCAGGTCTACGGTTTCGGTGCCGGAGTTGTAGAGTTCGACGTATTCGTGTTCGTTACCCAGGTTCGGGTCATACATGACTTCAGTGATAAGGATGTCGGCTTGTACGCCGATTGCAAATCCTGCCAGACCCAGTCCGAACACCAAGGCCCTTCCTGTGTTCCACTTACATGTACTTGTTGCTTGGTTACCCATCTTCCCATCTCCTTAGCTGAGGGTTAATGCTGATCGCTTGGTTGAGTGCAACCGCGCGAAGGGTAACCAAAATGGTGTGAAAATACTGTTAATGTATATAGTTTGTACACAATTCTAACACAAGTATTGCCTTGCATGCGGTATATTGTGCAGTACCAGATGCCGATACGGCGTCTAGAAAGGTAAAAAAAGCCTTATTAAACCAAAAAGGGTGGTTGTGCCATAATGGTTGCTTTTAGGTTGGGATCTTTTTACTGTACCAAAATGGTTAGCAGAATATGAGCTTTTAAGCATGATAAAACTTCAGATATTGACATGAACATTGTTAATGCAGCAGAGGTAAGCGGATGCGTGGCAAAACACGTGAACTGATTCAGACGCTCGAAAAGCGGATACGGCATGGCGACTACGTCGGGGGCGGCTTGCCCAGTGAGCGTGCGCTGTCAGATGAGTTCAACGTAACCCGCATGACGGCACGTAGCGCTTTGCTTCAACTGATCGACAACGGCATGTTGGAGCGTTTGCCCAACCGTCGCGTCGTAGTTTCCAGCCGATCCGGTAACAAGCGAGGCCCGGTTGGCTTGCTTGTCCCGTCCATCACTTCCCCAATCATCGAGACCTGGCGTTTGCGCATTACGCAGGTGGCAGAGGAGTTCGGTGCGAAGGTACGCATGGTGATGTACACGCACTGGAACGATCCGGTGATCAACGAAACACTAGCGGGTTTTGAGGCGGTTTTTCTGTGTCCCGCAGCCGAGCCACTACCCAATCGTGTGGTCGGGATACTGCAGGATTACAGCGAATCGTTGCTGGCCATCGAGTACGACTACTCACAATTCGGTGTCCGTTCGATTATCCCGTTTTCAAGCACCGCGTATCGTCGATTGTTTGATCATTTGGCTGACCATGGGCACCATCATGTTGATTGCTTCAACGTTCAGCCGATCGATGAAGTGATCGAAGGGAGGATCCATCAATGGAATCTCTGGCGGTCGATGCGCCGGTTTGATGGCCGACTGATCGGTAATCCTGAGAATGCACACGATCTGCCGATCGAACGGGCGGTGGCTGAGTTCGGCGCCTTGCTGGATTCAGAAGATGTTCAAGGCAGTGCGGTGGTCTGCACCACGATGCCGGCCGCGGTCGGCGCGGTCCGTGCGATGGCGGACCGAGGCCTCAAGGCCGGTCAGGACTTATCCATCTGCTGCATGAACGACGAGTCATATGCACGTTATACCGTTCCCTCAATCACCTGCCTGTGCGAACCTGATTTGCGCCCGCTGTTGCGGTTATGTATGGAATGGGTCTTCGACAGCAGCCGTCCCTGGGTCGGCCCCATGGTGTTATCCAATGATGCGATCGAGTTGTTCGAGGGCGAATCGACAGGAATGCTACGTGAAGTATGAATCAGGAAGCGGAAATCATGAAGTCGTTGCTCAGTAGTACATACTGTGAAAACAAATCATCATTCATGCCTGATTATTACTGATTTATCGCTGTTGTTTATTCTTCGATCGCATACTCGCCATCCGCGACGGGGATGCCGAAGTCGGGTGTGCCGTCTTCTCGCCACTTGATGACTTGGGCCCGTGTTGCACGGTCGGGATTATCCAGCGGATCACCGTCGATGTGTTCATAGTTGCGGGCGTGGTAGACGATGATGTCGGTCTTGCCGTCCGGCGTGGTGGTGAACGAGTTATGACCCGGGCCGAACTGGCTTGTCTCGGGGTTGCTCTTGAAGACCGGGTGTTTTGTTTTCGTCCAGGACTTCGGATCAAGCGGGTCCGCATCTTCGTCGGCGGTCAGCAGACCGAGGCAGTAGTTCGCATCCGTCGCGCTGGCGGAGAATGTTATGAAGATCTTGCCGTGTCGGATCAGTACAGCCGGCCCTTCGTTGACCCAATGGCCGATCCGCTCCCAGTCATATTCGGGGGTCGTCAGTTTGACTTGTTCGCCCTTGATCGACGTGGGCGTATCCATTTCGGCGATGTAGATGTGCGTGCCGGGGTCTCGCGGCTCGGTCGGCTTGTTGTCGTCTTTTTGTGTCCAGACAAGATAACGCTTGCCGCGATGGGCGAACGTTGTGGCGTCGAGCGTGAAGCAGTCCCAGTTGGTCTTGAGTCGGCCGTGTTCGATCCATTCACCTTCCATCGGGTCGGCGGAAGGATTTTCGATGACGTACAAGCGGATCAGCCACTTATCTTCCGCTTCGCCGGCGGTGAAGTAGATGTACCATTTGCCGTCGATGAAGTGTATTTCCGGCGCCCAGATGTGATCGCCCATGATGCCTGTTTCGCGCCTACGCCAGACGGTTGTGACCTCCGCGGTGGACAATCCTGCGAGCGTGCGTGAGCGACGAAGTTCGATCCGGTCGTATTCTGGTGCGGTTGCGGTCAGGTAGTAGTACCCATCGGTGTGCAGAAACACATGCGGGTCTGCCCGCTGGGGTACGATCGGATTAATCCAGGTGTCAGCACGTTCAGCGATTACATTCATTGGAGTCGTCATCCCAAGTGTTATGGTCAGCAGGCAGGTAAAAACCAGACGTCCGGGCATAGGTGTATCCAATTCAGGGCGTCGTATATGGACTGAGATTATACAGGCATTTATGGCTCTTGCGAAGCAAATTAATCTATGAAATTATCCGTTTGCGCAAGCGGTCCGGCTTCAATCAGCATGTCGGCGTGTCACTGGGGTATTTCTGGCTGAAAACATGCTTATCCTAGGCCGTTCGTCTCCGCAACGGGTTTATCTTAACGTGTCGAGTGGTTGTTCGGAATTTCGCTTCAAACACTTCAAACGCCCATCATAATCGATCATCAATTGACTGATTGGGCCGGTTGCTGGAATATAAACTTATGAGTTCCGACTCATGGGGGTCGGTGGGGCGGGTGGACAATTCGGACGCATCAGGTTGGAGAGCATCTCATGGCACGCTCATTTGGATTTGGGCTCAGGTTGTTATGTCTGTTGATTTTAGTGGGGTTGGCGGGATGTCAGTCCGGCAAGGGTTTGCCGGCGAACGAACGGGAGACGCGCGTACTGCATGTGGAGCATGCTGCAGGAGCCGGGCTTCGGGTCACGACCCACAACGGAGCCGTAGCGGTATATCAGGACGATCGTGCAGATGTACAGATCACCGCGGAGCTTCGGGCACAAACGAAAGAGCGTCTAGCGGAGGCGGTGGTGATCGCCAAACGTGATGATTCGGGTGTGTTGGAAGTGTTTGTCGAGTGGCCGGGTGGTAAGCCATTGAACAATGAGGCTTGTGAGTTTGAGCTGCTTTTACCCGACGCGGCGAAGATCGAGGTGAAGACATCTAATGGGGCGGTCCGTGTTGAACATGTAGGCGATGAAGCGGTAGTGCGGACATCTAACGGCCAGATTGTTGTGCAGGATGTGCGCGGCCCGGTGTATGCACATAGCTCTAATGGAAAGATCATGGTGGAAGATGTCACAGGGCCGGTGGATGTGGATACCTCAAACGGCCGGGTCGATGTGATTAACACTGACGGCAGGATCAAGGCACGCACCGCTAATGGTGCGGTACACATGACCGGTGTCAAGGATGCGTTTGAACTGCGTACGAACAACGGCCAGATCGAGATTGAGCTGGCGGATTCGTTTACAGGAGAGGTCGACTTGCATACCAATAATGGTCGCGTGTCGGCGTCTGGTTTGAATGGTGTAGAGGTCGTAGACAGCGGACCCAAATCGATGCAATTACGATTCAGCGGCGGCGATAGCAAGAGCACGGCTCGGACGCATAACGGCAAGATACAAGTGTCACAAGCGGATTGATCTTGCATGTAGCGTGCGTGTCGTTTTCACGAATCGCATTCGATCAATATATGTGGGCTATAACGTTTTCAATCCAACTGTAGCGCTTGACCTCACCACTTGATGTCATCCCCGCGCAGGCGGGGATCCATGTCTGAGGATTCATTGGGCGCGTGGATTCTCGCGTGCGGGCTTTATGCACTACGTTGTCGGATCACATGGTCACGTGCGAGGCGGATCAGGATTTTGGCGGTCACGTAAGGTTCAACACGTCGGCCTCGCACCCATGGCGGCAGGTGCGTCAGGCCGCCGCCGAAGTTGCACAGGTTGGCCAGGCGTGTCTCGACCTGGCGGCGTGTGGCGAGCAGTCGGCGGATGAACGGTGAAGGCGAACGCATGCGTTGGATCATCGCCACACGGTGCTCGCTGTGTTGGCGTGACTGGCCCAGGCCTTTGGCGCGTCGGAAGCGGCGCGGCGTCACCAGGACGCGGCCGGCTTCGGCGGCCTGGTCATAAAGCGGGTTGGTTTCGTAGTTGGCGTCGGCCAGCAGGTAGCCTTCGCCGTGCGGCTGCTGGCCGATCATCTGCTTGGCGGCGACGCGTTCGTCGACGTTCATCGGCGTGACGCGGTAGGCGACGGGACGGTTATTATCCGCATAAATCGCGTGATATTTGTAGCCTTTCTGGAACCCGCCGGCCCCGCGGCCGATCGTCGCCCGACGGTCGGCGCTGTGCTTGGCAACGGGCAACGGCTTGCCATCGATGCGCAGGGTCAGCGCTTGTTGGGTTTGTGGTTCGAGTCGATCCATCAACACGTCCAACACCTTGCGTGTCTCGTGCCGGGCGAGTCGTCGGCTCATCGTCGATTGATCCGGCAACACCGCCGGCGGCTTGACGCCGACCCAGTTGCGACGATCACACGCCCAGTACACCGGCCGATCATGCAGCACCGCCCAGAGATAGACACGGACGATGCGTGTAACCGGGTGCGTGAATCGGCCACGCCGAGTGCAGGTTGCCAAGTGAGTGAGGTGTGTTGCTAAGATGTGCCACAGTTCGCGTTCCATGCTGGTGACTCCTTGTCGAGTAAGGTCGAGTAAGGCTCTCACCAGTATGGGCGCAAACGTACGAAAGCGCCAGCACTTAAAGCAAATGGCGCATAAAGCCCGTGCGCGGGAATGACGTTATTTGTTCATATCAATAATTGTCGTATCGCTTGCCGTAGCGAGGTTAAGATGCGCTGTCCATCGAACACTACAATTGGTTTGAAAACGCTCTATATGGATCAGGGCTCAAACTCTAAAAGTGCGCGGTACTTCGGCGCTTCGGCGATGTCCTGGTCCATGTATTCGAGCTGGCCCCAAGAGCCCCACTTGCTGGGCGTACTGACGAAGTTGAAAGCGGTGAACAGCGAGCCGCCGGCGTTTTTCCATTCGCGCATGTTGGCGATATAGGCGTCGTACATCAGTGGGTGGCGCTGCGCGTTTATCATCGCTTGTGCCCACGGTGGATTCAGGCCGTAAGCGGTGTAGTGTTGCCCGCCCTCATAGCCGATGAGCGGGATGGTTCGCTCGAGTGTTTCAGACCATGCCGCAGCGAGTTTGCCGTGGGCGCGATAATTACGACGGACGCTGCCGTTGGTGATGTCCTGAATTGCCCAGTTGAGGATCTGTTGTGGCGTGGTGCCGGCGTTCAGTTGTGATTCCTGCGAACCGCTGAAGCCGAAGTAAGTCGAGCAGGAGATGGCGTCGAATCTGCCTTCCAGTTCGTCGGCCAGCATTTCGGTGACCCACGGATTGTCTTTCTGCCCGACGGCCAGGCGTATCACACGGTGAGACTGGTCGCCAAAGACATCACGCCAGATGTTGAAGTCACGGTTTGCTTCATAAGCCCAACGTTTGCGGAACGCATCAGACAGTGAGTCGCTATCGGTCACCTGCTGCACCCACTTGTGTTGCTTGAATTGCGAGTTCCAGACCTCGTTGGACCATTCGACGTAAACATTCAGGTCCGGGCGGAGCTGCTGCTTGACCTGCTTGGCGAAACTGTAGACATACGCATCGTCGGCGGTGTGCGGCATGCAGAACCATGGATCGGCGCCGAGTTCGTTACACAGCTCGATCATGTACTCAAGTGCGACACCGCGGTTCGTCGCTTGCGTGTAGTAATCCTTACGGGGTCGGTCCGACCATGTGACGATGTCCGTCGTGTTCGTGTGCATCCAGTCCATGAAACGGATCACGCTGAACGGCTTTAGCCTTTCGAGGTACAGCGGGTGGAAGCTGGATTCGGCATTTTCAAAGCCCGGCATCCAGACCTTGATATTGCGCACCGGATTGGAAGGGTTGGAGCGGTCGATGCGCAGGTAGATGCCGTTATCGCTGGGTGTGACGCTCAGTTCGATGCGGTTGTCAACACGCCTTGTGACCTTCGCATCAAACGCAAACTCGATTTCACCATCCCCGTCATAGGTGCAGACATACTTACCGGCCGGGTACGCGCCGTCGGTAGCAATCATCATATGCGTATGCGCAGCCTGGCCAGCCGCGAGCAGCGGGTAGCCGTTTTCGTTGAGTTTCAGTTCTTCGCCTGAGTTCCAAGGCGATGAACTACCGGGGGTGGTCGGCAGCCAGGGACGTGCCTGCTTCATCACATCAATAAATACCCACTCGCGCGAGTAGTATGTGACTTCCGCAAGATTCATCCCGAGGAATCCACGATCGTATCCATCGGGTAGCGGCCCAACATCGGGACGTTGTGCGGTTGCATCGTCTACGGAAGAACCTTCCGCGACTTCATTATCCATGCCTGCGTCGGCAGCGTCGTCCATTCCTGTTGTGGAGCCTGCTTCCGCATCGGCGGTTGCGTCGTCTGTGTTGGCCGAGGTATTGCCGTCATCGGCGGTTTCGTCGTCTGCCAGGCCGGAATCATCGGGCATATCCGTTGAATCATCACCCGCATCCGTTTCATTGGTATCGCCAAGATCGTTGTGATCAATATCCTCGTCTGTGCCCGTGGTATTCCCGCTGTCAGGATTTTGATCGCTGTTGGACGATGTGTCGGTGGTGTCCGGATATCGGTAGCCATCGCCACCGTTCATCTTGTATGTGTCGTTGTTGTATTCCCCGGGCATGTCCTCGACAGCTTCGCCAATATAAAAGGACACCCTTCGCACGTCTGCCACGTCGTCGCCGACGTATGCTCTAACGGTCAATGTGTATGCACCGTTGGGGAAGTTTTCAACAACCCAGTACTGGTTATCTCCGAGTAAGCAGTATGGCTCATCCCGTTCGGTATGGTTCAGATTCAAGCGGCCCTGTACGCTGAAAGTTACGCGCGTCGGTGTGACCCCTTCGATGATCGCTTCGACACGAGTCGGTTCGGTCAGCACCTGGCCGGACTCGATGCCTTGAATCGCTGTGATTTTTGTGGTGTGAACGACTGTGAAGTCGAAGATGCGGAACGCGATACAACGGTGTTGCGGATCAGGAACGCATGCAGTTCGTATTGGCCCGGGATCGCGTTGCTGGTGTCCCAGCCTTTATCGCCACCGAGTTTGAAGGGCTCATCGTATGCCGTGTAGATGAAACCGGAAGGCCCATCGACCTGGTACCGCATATCGAAGTCTGCATCATCGAGCCCGGTGACATGTGTTTGAATGTAGACTGTGCCCGTTACAATCTGATCCTGTTGAATCCCGCTGACATTAATGATCCACGGATCAATCCATGCCCCCGACTCCGGTGGATCCCACGGGCCTCTTGCCGACGAGATCTGTGCCTGAGACACGATCAACAACAGCATCAGCAGCAACTGAACAAAGCGATTGATAGACACCGAAGTCGGTATAGTCGTTGGCATCAACTGCATCCTGTGGCAGGTCCGGTATCCACCGGACTCGTGTTATTGCGTTTTAGTCTTCCTCTGTTCGGTGTGGTCAACCGTGGGGGGGTACTACGGGGAGTTTTGCCCTCTTGTTGCCGAATCTTCAATGCCTGGCTGGGAGTGGCCGTGGGTGGCACCGATGGGTGCGATTCAGTCCGATAACTATAACAGGATGGGTCTTCGATTGCACCAGAAATCCCCCATATTAACAGGGGGTGGGATAAGTTGCTTAGCTATAGAGAATTACGTCTTATTGTGTTGTGAATTGTTCCTGGCCAGAAAGCTGAACGGTGTCAGATGTGACCCTTTTGCTTACATCCCAATGAAGCAAAAAACAGACAATCAATATCGTCCTATGTGTTTCCGCCTGATATGGTATAGCTCGATCAGGGCAAATCTATGAGCAAATCAAGGAGGTATGCGATGACCCAACCTACCCGTCGTGACGTCTTACGCTCGGCAGCACTTGGCGCGGGTGCTGCGGCATTTGGATTAGGCACAACCACCCGGGGTGAAACAGCGGCAGCTTCAGCCGAGGTCCAATCAACAACTGTAGGCGCCGTTGATCGGCGCGTGCTTGGCAAAGTCGGCAAAGAGGTCAGTATCCTCGGCCTGGGGCTGGGCAGCGTATTTACACGTCCTTACAAAGATGATCGGGACGCGGCGCAACAGTTGCTTGGTAACGCGCTGGACATGGGCATCAACTACTTCGACACCGCACGTGGTTACGGCGAGAGCGAAGAAATCATCGGCCCGTTCATCGAAAAGCACCGCGACGATATCTTCCTTGTCTCAAAAAGTGGCGATCGGTCGTATGACGGCTTCATGCGCGAGTGTGAGACATCCTTGAAGAACCTGCGTACCGATCACCTTGACCTGCTACATCTGCACAGTTTTGAACCGAAGCGTGACACGGACCTGGCTGCTGTTGAACGCGGCGCGGTGAAAGCCGTGCGTGAACTGAAAGAGCAGGGCGTTGTCGGCCACTTCGGTATCACCGGTCACAGCGGCGCTCAGGTCCTCATGGATGCGATCAAGGCGTTTGATCCGGACGCGATCCTCACTACTTTCCCGGCCGATCGACCCGACGAGGGGCGTTACGAAGATGAATTGTTGCCGTTGGCGCGCGAACGCAGGATGGGCGTGATCGCCATGAAAACAATCCGGCACGCTCGTGAAAGTGACTTGCGGGGCAGCGACCTGGTGCGGTACGCCCTTTCCCTGAAGGGTGTTTGTACAGCGATCGTTGGATTGGATACGCTGGCACACCTGCAGGAAAACGCGAAGATGGCTAGCGGATTCAAGCCGATGGATGCTCAGGCACGGGCCACCATGACCAACCAGGTTCAGATGGCGCTTGTCGGCCAGACCGCGCCGTGGGACCGCCCGGGCTACGACGATCATCGCACCGCTTGGGCGTGATCTGTATAGCACCGCGGACTTCTAATAGATTGGATTTAACGCATCACGCAAGACTCAAGCCGTCCCCTTGCGGATGATGCGGCTGTGATTTGCATCGCAGGTGAATGTCAACGGACCCTTGTCGATCCGGTGCGTCGTAGACAGCGCGCCTATATGGAAAGTGACATTTGCTTCGAGCTTCTGGTAGATAATGACACTGCCGAGAACCTCGTTATCCGATTCCTGCAAGATCTCACGGCGATTGTCCTTGAGCTTGTCTAATTCTTTATTGGTGACCAGTCGCAGCTTATGCAGGTTGATGTACGTCTGCTGTTCCTGGTGAGAAAGCATACGTGGGTCGCGCACGGCCCGGTCGAATTGCGTGATCAATCCTTCGATTTCTTTTAGCCGTTCTTGATGATGCAGCGATGTCTTGTTGATCTCTTCAAGCGCCGGTAACGCTTTGGAACTGATCCCCGCCATGACAACGGTCTGCGTGCCGCAGCTGCCGATGCGCTTTGCTTTAATCGCATGCCCGGCCATGATGACACCGCCGGTGATACTGCCCCGTCCGGCCTCGGCGATCACGTCCCGGTTGGCGGTCATTTGACTGTTTAACGATCCGACCCCCAGGATGATGTCGTTGCCCGCGGTTACTTTGGCATTTTCCGCATAGCCACAGATCACATCCTTCGCGGCGACAATCTTGCCACGGTTGCGGCCTGCGATACCGGCATGCAGAACGATGTTGCCGCCGGTCGAGAAGATACTCGCTCCTTCGACCACGCGATCGATCGTGATATCTTCGGTCGCGACGATTTCCACATCACTCTTCACCCCGCCGTGCACGATGATCGAGCCGTCAAACTGCACCGGGCTATCGTGTGAATCCAGGTCGTGATAGAAAACCAAGGCCGGCTGAACCGAGATACACCCGTCCTTGAGTACGACCGCGCCCTCCGCGTCGGCGACGTAGCAGTTACTCATAACAAGCACGTTACGACCGGCTTCCAGATTCGTCAGATCTTTCGAGGCGGTGGGTGGTAGTTCCTCACCGTCGGCTGTGTAGCCAACACGACCCGGATCGCCCTGACGGATATACGCGATCGTGTCTCCCTGCTCGCAGAGGATCGCTTCATCCGCGCCGGGTAGTAACGACTCCGGCTTCACCTCTTCCAGTTCACCGCCGGGGCTGCGACCGAAGTACGCGATCCATGGCGCCAGACCCGGGATCGGTGGCGCTCCACGCACCACAACACGCTCGGATGGTTCTTTGTTCTGGTCGACTTCCGTGACCATCTCGTTGATGGCTTTAAGCAACACCCCGCGTGTGATCTTGCGTTTTTTCAGTTCGTCGACGACATCTTTGACGGTGACCGGTTCGCCATTGCCGAACGCAGGCGTGACCTGGAGGGTCATCGTCATCCGGTCTTCTGAGAGGTTCAATTTGAACGTGCCGTTGACCCCGATCTGCTCACCGCTGGCGTCGATCAGAGAGGCGAGATTCGCCAGATCTTTCTTGAACGCTTCATCGCACTCCGTCGCTTCCTGGACTTCCTTACGCAGTTGTTCAAACTGCTCATCCAGTGATACCCCATCCATCTTCCCGCCAATGAAGATGTTATCCGCCTCCTGGGACAGACGACGCGTCAGCCGACTGCTGAATTTTGGTCCGTTTCTCTCGGGAGTCGGTTCAGCCATATCCACTCCGATGGATCAGGGGTATACCCAGTATTCATCTTCATCGTCATGCTCAATGGCCCGGTCCATATCGCGGTTGGCTATTGGCGAATTGATATGTCAATGGATTAGCCTGTCCGGTTCCGGACTTCAGTCATAGTCCGTTTTGACCTAACTTGGGGGGCAATCAGCCGCACTGCCACACCTCAAGTTATCGGCCTTGATTTAGAGATTCCACAGGGTGGGAGGTGTCAATCTAACGATCCATTGGGGTAGGGCCCGGCAAGTTAGTTGAATATCCCTATTCTATAAGCCTAAGCTATTAGCTCATGGCAGATATCCCACGGTATCAGCGAAACGCTTTTCGTGAGGTCCTGTGAAACGCATATTGGCTACATTCAGCGTCTGTTTCGTCCTGTTGATCATTGCGGCGGTTGGCTGGCGCCTCTGGAGCCTGATGTCCGGTGAAACAGAAGCTCCAGACAAATCAGGCCGGGCTGTGCCTGTCGAGGTGGTACAGATCGAGCACGGCCGGATCGAGCTGCACCGACTGTTCAGCGGTACGCTTGAGTCCATGGCCCGCTTCCAGGTCGCGCCTAAGGTAGGCGGCCGGATCGAACACCTGGCGGTGGACCTGGCGGACGAGGTCGAAAACGGACAGGTCGTCGCGACGCTGGATAGTGATGAATTCGAGCAGGCGGTCTCGCAGGCCGAGGCAGACTTGGCTGTCACCGAGGCGAACCTGACGGAAGCCAGGAATGCAAGGGAAATCGCCGACCGCGCCATGCAACGGCAATCGACCTTGCGTGAACGCGGTGTAGCGTCGGATGCTCAATATGATGCTGCCAAGGCGGAGCAGCTCGCGGCCGCGGCACGGGTCGAGGTCGCCAACGCGCAGGTCACGCGTGCCAAGTCGTCGCTCGAATCCGCACGCATCCGCCTGGGGTATACACAGGTTCGTGCCACATGGAGCGATGGGGACGGCAAGCGCGTCGTTGCTCAGCGTATGGTCGATGAAGGCGACACCGTCGCAGCCAACACACCCATGATGAGTATCGTCGAACTCGATCCGATCCAGGCCGTGTTGTTCGTCGCCGAGCGTGATTATGCACGTCTGAAAGCGGGACAGTCTGTGTTGCTTACCACCGATGCGTTTGCCGGCCAGACCTTCCAGGCAAAAGTCGCCCGTGTCTCGCCCGTCTTTGAATCTTCATCGCGTCAGGCGCGCGTGGAATTGACCGTTCCCAATCCGCAGCATCTACTTAAACCGGGCATGTTCGTCCGTGCCGAAGCGATACTCGACACGGTTGAAGATGCAACAATTGTCCCCGAGGAAGCGGTCGTGATGCGTGCGGATCGGCCGGTTGTATTCGTGATCGATGAACAATCGATGACGGTGAAGTTATTGCCCGTTGATGTAGGCATCACGCATGCGGGCCGCACACAGGTCAGCGGTGAAGGCCTGATCGGCCGCGTCGTTACGCTTGGTCAGCAATTACTTGATGACGGTTCAAAAATCGATGTGCCGGATCAGAATGGTTCACAACCGGAGGCTGATGCCGGATGAACCTGCCGCGCATGAGTGTTCGCCGTCCGGTCTTCACGTCGATGGTCACGCTGATCGTCGTCGTGCTGGGCGCGGTTGCGCTGGGGCGGTTGCAGATCGATCTGTTGCCTGCGGTGGAAGTGCCGCGTCTGAGTATACGCACGGGTTACGAAGGCGCGAGCCCGGAAGTGATGGAACGGCTGGTCACGCAGATCGTCGAGGAGATCGTCGCGACCGTGCCCGGCGTGGAAGAAATGACTTCCACCAGCAGCGAAGGCAACAGCCGGGTTCGCGTCAGCTTCGCACCGGGGACGGACATCGACACCGCGGCGATCGACGTGCAGGCCCGGCTTGAAGATGAACTCAATGAATTCCCCGACGATATCGATCGGCCTCGCGTCAGTAAATTCGACATCGCCAGTTTCCCCGTCGTCATCGTCGGTATCTCCAGCGATCTCGATCCTGTAGAACTGACCGAATTGGTAGAAAACCAGATCCGTTACCGATTCGGCCGAGTCCCGGGTGTCGCGCAGGTCGACCCGTGGGGTGGATACAACCGAGAAGTTCGGATCGAGCTGGACCCGGACAAGGTTCGCGCGCTTGGGCTTCCGTTAAATGACTTGTTGACGACAATACGTAGCGCAAATATCGACCTGCCCACCGGCACGATCGAACAGGGACGCTACGAAGTTACCCTGCGCGCCCCGGCTGAGTTCCAGGACCTCGATACACTGCGCGGCCTGGTTGTCGCTGTGCGCAACGATGCGCCGGTCACGCTCGCGCAGGTCGCTGAGGTGAAAGACACTTACGAGGAACTGACACGTATCGTTCGCGTCAACGGCAAGCGCGGCCTGCGACTCGCTGTCCGCAAAGAATCCAACGCCAATACCGTGCAGGTTTCCAGCGCGATCCTCGAAGAAATCGAAGCGATCAACCGCGACTTCCCGCAGGTGCATATCGTTGCGGTCAGCAATCAGGGCAACTTCATCGAACGATCGATCGCCAACGTCGCACGATCCGTACTCTACGGCGGGGCGCTTGCGGTCATGATCCTGTTGTTCTTCCTGCGAAACATCCGCAGCACACTGGTGATCGCCATTTCGATCCCGATCTCGATCCTCGCTACGCTCGCGATCATCTATATCACCGGTTTGACGATCAACCTGATGACGCTCGGCGGATTGGCGCTGGGCGTCGGCATGATGGTCGACAGCTCGATCGTCGTGCTTGAAAACATCTACCGCCGACGGCAGGAAGAACACGACGAGCCGATCACGGCATCCGTCAAAGGGACCGAAGAGGTCGGCGGCGCGATCATCGCCAGCACGATTACGACACTGGTTATTTTCCTGCCGATCATTTTTATCCGTGGCGTCACCGGCATGCTCTTTAAGGAATTCGCCTATGTCGTCGTTATCTCGCTGGCGTGCTCGTTGCTGGTTGCGCTGACGATGGTGCCGATGCTGTCGTCACGTTTGCTTAAACGACGGGCTGAGCAGGAGCGGCGACATACGAAGCCATCCATCTTCCGGCGTATGGCGGCAAGTTCGGAGAAGCTGTTCACTACCTTGGCAGATATCTATGCAGACCTGTTGAACCTCGGGCTCCGCCACAGAATCACGAGTGTGCTTGCGGGATTCGTTGTTCTGGGTTTGTGCCTGCTACTTGTACCTTACATCGGTTCCGAATTTCTCCCACCCAGTGATGAAGGTGAAGTAAGTGTCACCGGCGAAATGGAAATCGGCATGCGTCTCGACCTGGTCGACCGCCAGACGCAAAAGATGGAGAAGATCGTCAACGAAACCGTTCCCGAAGCGATCGCCAAGATCGTAAACATCGGCAGCTCGGGTTGGCGGCCGGATTCCGGCGCTCGTGGATCGATTGCAATCACACTCACGCCGTCTGATGAGCGAGAACGTTCTAACAAACAGATCGCCGAAGACCTGCGAAAGCAACTCGACGGCACGATCCCCGGCATGACGATCCGTACTTATGCGCCGGAAGGCCAAAACCTTCTGGACCGTATTTTGCCGGACGGTGGCGGATTAAACGTTGAAATCCGCGGCTACGAATTAGATACACTCGATGCCCTCGCCAAGCAAGCTGCGCTACGTATCGCCGATGTGCCCGGCGTCACCGATGTCGATCCGGGCCGGCGCACCGGCATCCCGCAGGAGCATATCACGATCGATCGCGACAAAGCAGCCGACGTCGGCTTATCCATCAGGCAGATCGCCGAAGCGCTCGAGACCTCCGTATCGGGGCGGCTTGCAGGTGAATACCGCGCTGAAGGCTACAGCTACCCAATCCGCGTACAACTTAAAAACGCACGACAACTACCACTCGAAGAAATCCTGAACCTCACACTCAGCACGCCCGGCGGTCAAGACGTCGCATTACGCAATTTAATTACGGTCGAGCCTGGCAGAGGGCCTGTTGTGATCGACCGCAAGGAGCGGCAGCGCACCATCAGCGTCGATGTCACCGTCGGCGAGCGCGACCTTGGCTCCGTCGCTGCGGAAATCAAATCGCGGCTCGATGAAATCCCACGCCCGGTCGGTTACGACCTGGCCGTGGCCGGCAGTTATGAAGAACAGCAGGAATCCTTCCGCGAACTGTTGATCAGCATCGGTCTTGCTTTGCTGCTGGTATACATGGTGCTGGCTAGCCAGTACGAATCGTTGCGAGACCCCTTCGTCGTCATGCTCTCCGTGCCGATGGCGGCGATCGGCGTACTGCTTACGTTGTTCCTCACGGGCACAACACTCAATGTCCAGAGCTACATCGGTTGCATCATGCTCGGCGGTATCGTCGTCAACAACGCGATCCTGCTGGTCGATCAGGCGGGGAAGCTCCGTGTCGAAGAAGGGCACGGCACACGTGAGGCGGTCGTCATCGCAGGCAAGCGCAGGTTACGTCCGATCCTCATGACCTCCGCGACGACGATTCTCGGCCTGCTGCCCCTTGCGCTGGGCATCGGTGAAGGCGCCGATGCTCAGGCGCCGCTCGCCCGTGCGGTGATCGGCGGCCTGTTTGCTTCGATGCTCATCACACTCGTGCTCGTGCCCGTCGCATACACATTGATACACCCGGAGCACCTGAAGCAACCGGTAGTGGGGGAGTCGGCATGAATACGAAGCATTCACTCCGCTGCTATTGCCTGACAGCAATCACTATGATTGGTCTGTGTATAACAGCATGCACCAGCCCCGAAGATGCGTCTTTCTATCAACCCGACTGGGACAAGGAACTCGCTCGGGCCAAAGAAAATGAAAAGCCGACGCCGGACCCGCCTTCGATCAAGCGGACGCAACCCGATGACCAGATCAGTGTGACTTTCAACGCGGACGGCCCGCTGGAAGTATCCATCGAAGAAGCAACCGTTCTGGCGATGAGTAATAACCGTGACCTCGCCGTCCAGCAACTTTCGCCCGTGATCGTCGGCACCTTCGAGCGGATCGAGCGTAGCGACTTCGATCCCGAACTCTACGGCGAGTTCGAATACAACGAAGAAACCGCCAGCCAGACCGATCGCGCGACGAGCCAGCAGTTCTCCGTTGATAGTAAAGACGCCTCCGCCGAGGCCGGCATCCGCCAGACGCTGCCTAGCGGGACCGATGTCGAATTATCCGTCTCGCAGAACCGCGATACATCCAATCGATCTCCTGAGCAGCAGGATGCGCGTTTAGGCTTAACCGTCACGCAACAATTGCTGCGCGGCAACCGACCAACAGTTAATCTCGCCCGTGTGCGCCAGGCTGAATTAGACACACAAGCATCATTGTTTGAATTCCGCGGATTTGCTGAAGCTTTGCTGGCGGAGGTTGAGAGCACGTACTGGCAATACACCTTGTCCCACGAGCGTATCGCGATCTTCGAGCAATCGCTTGAAGTTGCGCGTCGGCAGCGTGATGAGGTGGAGCAGCGCATTGAAGTTGGTGCATTGGCGGAGGCCGATGCTGCGGTCGCTCGCACGGAAGTGGCGATACGCGAGCAGGCCTTGATCGATGCACGCAGTGATCTGGAAGCTCAGCGATTGCGCCTGCTGCAATTGATCAGCCCGAGCCAGACGTTCGACCGTGAATTGATTGTCAGCACGCGCCCCGAGATTGATGCGCAACCGCTGAATGATCTTGATGACCGCCTGCAATTAGCCAGCCTGAAACGTCCAGACCTGGCAGAAGCACGCCTGCGTCTTGAAAAAGACCGGCTTGAAACCATCGTCACACGCAACGGCATCCTGCCCCGTCTGGAAGTCTTCATTGCGCTTGGCAAGACCGGCTTCGACAACACCTTCGACGGCTCATTCAAACAACTGGATGAGGACACCTACGACCTCGCCGCCGGCGTCCGTTTCAGTCAACTACTCGGTAACGACGCAGCCGAAGCTCGCGACGAAGCCGCACGCACCTCGCGCAGGCAATCTGCCGCCGCCGTCGATAATCTCCAGCAACTGATCGAGTTGGATGTGCGACTTGCAGCCAACGAACTCGAACGCGCGCGCCAGCAGATCCACGCATCACGCACCACACGCGAATTGCAGGAAGACACCGTCCGTGCTGAACGCGAACGTTACGATGTCGGCGCCAGCACCGCGCTGCTTGTCGCCCAGGCGCAACGCGATCTGCTTCAAGCCCAGATCAACGAAGTGCAAGCCATTGTCGCTTATCGGTTGGCGCTGATCGACCTGTACGTGGCCGAGGGGTCCTTGCTCGATCGCCGCGGCTTCGTAATCGACAATCCGCAGCGTCAGTGACACCTGCAATTGAATCAGCGATTACGTTTCCAGCAGTTGCTGTTCAACCCGTTTCTTGACCGTCCGTCGATCCAGCTTCAGCAGTCTCGCCGCCTCTTCGTAACTGCCCGATTGCTTATACACGATGGCGCAGTACGCATTAAGCAAATCATCCGCGCTGACTTTCATCTCAGCTAAACTTGATACCACGCCAACGATGCTCCCCGCAACACCAGTTCGCTCGCCTGCACGCGACATCGGGTGATACTCGTTACGGATCAGGATATTCCAAACGCTCTGCTCCAGTTCCCTGAAGTTGCCGGGCCAGTGATATTCATTATTCAGATTCTTCTCGATCCACGATAGGACCATCCCCGTCAGGTCTTCTGCGCCTGTTTCGCCTGCCATACGTTTAACCAGGAACTGCACAAGCTGGCGCAACTCCGCCGGCGAATCCGCGATCTGCTCGTGCAGTGACGGCGTGGTGATCATGTCGCTGCACAACCGGTAGTAAAAATCCTCCCGGAATCGGCCCGCTTGTATTTCTCGGGCCAGGTCGCGGTTGGTCGCCGCAATGATCTTGCCTGAAAAGTGCTTTGTCTCAGTATCGCCAAGGCTCTGATACGTCCGCTCCTGCAATAGCCGTAGCAGTTTCACCTGGATCAACGGGTCCAGTTCCCCGATCTCATCGAGAAATACCGTCCCAGCAGGCCCGCATAGTTCCAGCCAACCCTTATGATCCTGTAGCGCCCCCGTAAACGCACCACGCTTGTGTCCGAACAACTCCGATTCGATCAACGTCGGTGAAAGTGCTGTGAGATTCAATGCATGGAATGATTGATCGTCATCCCCGACAAACTTCGACGACTTCGGATCGAAAGGGAAGTAACGCGACAAACCGACCGCCCTCGCAACTAATTCCTTACCCGTCCCTGATGGTCCGGTTATCAGCGTCGTGACTTGCCCCATCTTGTCATACAGCGTTGTTCGGAATCGGCGCAGGTCGTGTGTGAATACGGATTGCCAGACTTCCGCACGCAGCCGTGCGATTGGTGCCGAACCCCCGATGATGTAATCGAAGATATGCTTGAACGCCCGCCTGATCTGGTAGAACAACGCAAACACGTGCGAGGGTTCATCAAGGCAAACTTCATCGTATGCCTGTAACGGTTCGAGGTAGTGTGCATATTCCTTGGCAAAGGCGGCGTAGCCGGACACGCGCCTGGATCGCTGACCATGAGCGGGTGAGAGGTGCGAGATCAACTCATCCAGCTTCAGCCGATACCGATCGTATAGCAGGTAGAGCACGAGGTCCTGGTACAACTCCAGTTCATCTCGCACAGGTTTATTGCCGTCAACCAGTTTCTCTCGCATGCGCTGGGCGATCGGTTCGCCTCGCTCTATCAGTCGGCGGATGTTTTCGCGTTCGCCCGCCGCATCAGGCCGAAAGCTCCACACCGAATCACTTTCGACAAAGTAGTTGCCCAGCGCCTTTCGCTCGCAAGCCAGCCGCTGCGGCGTAAAGGGGTTGCAATACGTCAACTCGGAGATGGCTTTGAGGAAGTCGCGTTCTTCAGAAGTTGCTAGTGCCATGGGATCCTCACATATACAAATAATGTACATAAATATACATAGAATGTATATCGGCCATGCAATCCGTATGTTTTTGCCTGGCCGTAAATATATGTAAATAAAACGCATACGCGTCTTTCGTGTACAAATCCTCTCTGGTACGCCCCTTGAAACATACATGTCGACGCATCACACCCGGTCCGCTCCGGGTGGCCTGACTAACGCGAACTCAAGGAGAACAAACCATGTGGAACAGGATCAGGAAAGGCAGACTATTCACAGCCATCGCACTGGCGGCCGCATGCCTGTGTGCATTACCTATGAAAACAAACGCCGCGGGTCTGCTTATCGCCGATGGCGGCTTCGGCGGCGTGCTCGAAATCAAGGAACAAGATGTCAAGGTCACGATCAACAACGGCATCGCCGTCACTGAGATCGACCAGGTTTTTCAGAATACCGAAAAACGCCAGGTCGAAGCGCTCTACACCTTCCCCGTGCCAAAGGGCGCTTCCGTCGCTAACTTCAGCATGTGGATCAACGGCAAAGAAATGATCGGCGAGGTCGTCGAAAAAGAACGCGCTCGCGAAATCTACAATAGCTACAAACGTGTCAAGCGCGATCCGGGCCTGCTCGAACAGACCGATTACAAAACCTTCGAGATGCGTATCTTCCCGATCGCAGCCGAAGCAGAGCAGCATGTGCGCGTGACGTACTATCAGCAGTTGGATTACGACCACAACCAGGGGACGTATGTTTACCCACTGGCAACGGTGACGCGCAACAACATCGATCAGCGCACAACCGGTAAGTTTGCACTGACGATGGACATCCGTAGTGCCGTGCCCATTACATCGATGAGTAGCCCCAGCCATGGTGACATGGTCGTGACCGCCAAGCACACCGATGAGTACTGGCAGGCGAGCCTGGAAACCGACGGCGGTAGTCTCGCTCGTGATGTCGTGATCAACTACGACACGTCCCGGCCCAACACAGGCTTAGACCTGGTTGCTTCCAAGCAGAAGGGCGAAGACGGTTACTTCCTGCTGACGCTGACAGCCGGCGAAGAACTCGCCAAGGCCGACGGCAGCGGGGCAGACTACGTGTTTATCCTCGACGTGTCCGGCAGCATGGCGCACGACGGCAAGCTCCGGCTCAGCAGCGGTTCGATCAAGGCTTTCATCGATCAACTCGGCAAGGACGACCGGTTCGAGCTGGTGACGTTCAACGTCAAGCCGGCCACGCTGTTCTCGCAACTCGCGACGGCCGATGAAAACGCTAAAAGCAAGGCGGAAGCCTACCTCGATTCGCAGCAGGCTCGCGGCGGCACCTCGCTTCATCCGGCTATCACCACCGCTTACAAGTACGGCGACCCGGACCGCGAACTCAACGTCGTGATTCTCTCCGATGGCATGACAGAGCAACGCGAACGCCGCGAACTGAGCGAATTGATCATGCAGCGCCCGAGCAACGCCCGTGTGTTCTGCATCGGCATCGGCAACGAAGTGAATCGCCCACTGCTTGAGCAGATCGCCGAAGATGCAGGCGGGCTGGCGGCTTTTATCTCGCAAGGTGATGACTTCGAACGTCAGGCACAGGCCTTCCGTCGCAAGCTGATGCATCCCGTTGCAACAAACCTCGCGATCGATTTTCAAGGCGCCGATGTGTACGACATCGAGCCGACCAAGCTGCCTAACCTGTATCACGGTGCACCGATCCGCGTGTACGGCCGATACCGCAAGGGTACGCCCATCGATGTGAAGGTGACCGGTGAAGTGCGCGGGCAGGCGATCGCCACCAATGCCAAGCTGGACTTCCCCAAAGCTGAATCCGGTAATAGCGAAGTCGAGCGCATGTGGGCGTGGCAACGCATCGATCGACTGTTGAAAGATGCCGACCGCAAGGGCTCGCGTGACTCGATCAAGGACGAAGTGATCAGACTGGGCGAGGCCTACTCGATCGCAAGTGAGTACACCTCCTTCATCGTGCTTGAAAACGACGCGGAATACAAACGCTGGAAGATCGATCAACGCAACGCGCTGCGGATCGAGCGTGACCGTAGGGGCCGGGACAAGGTGAAGGATCAACTGACTGAACTTCGCCGCAAGGCCACGGATGAGTTAGGTCCCGCAGCACCGACCGAGCTGGCCAGTGCAGGTGAACCGCAGAAGCAGGCCGACAATAACAACGTGACTCAACCCCGACAGGCTCAAACCCCTGATCGTCCGCGACGCAAGACCGACCTTGACTTCGGCGGCGGCGGCGGTGGGGCGATCGACCCGATCACCGTGGCACTCGCGCTCGGATTAGGCGGCCTGGCCGTGGCGTCAAGGCGTAAGTCTTCCAAGTAAGTCTTCAACGATCGGATTCTTTGAGGAAGGTGACGTGATGCGTACGTTCGCAACCCAATCCGATCAATCAGCAGCGCGGCGTTTTCCGGGCGCCGCGCTGCTCTTGTCGTTATGCGCGCTTGTGATCTACGCGATTCCATCACTGACCACCACACTGCAGTTCCAGCGATCGTTATTCGAGCAAGGCCAGTGGTGGCGACTGATCACGTGCCACTGGACGCACTTTTCCACCGACCACCTCTTCTGGGACCTGACCATGTTCGCGCTGCTCGGCGCGATCTGTGAACGCATCAGCCGAACTCGCACGCTTGCGTGCTTGGCAGCTTCTACGCTCTTGATCACTATCACGGTCTGGATGTTTGCCCCCGAACTCACTTCCTACCGCGGGTTGTCCGGCCTCGACTCAGCCTTGTTTACACTGCTGATATCAATGTTGATTCGTCCCGCCATTGCCGAGAAACGCTGGCAAGCGGTTGCCTCATACCTGCTATTGCTACTGCTGTTCGGTGCGAAAGTGGCCTACGAAAGCATCACCGCCGCCACCCTCTTCGCCGACCACACTGCCGGCGGCTTCGTGCCCGTCCCCTTAGCACACGCAGTCGGCGCAGCCACCGGCCTGCTCGTTGGATTTGGCGGTGTCACAATCAAATATAAACAACGCAATCTCTGCAATTGCTCTATAGAGCAATCTTGATATGCGTTACCGATCTGGAAGTGAAACGATAGCTAAGCAAATGTGATCCCGAATGACCGTGAGAGGGTGTGAACACCCCTACGATTTCCCGGGAAATATCGACTTTTCGTATGTAGGCGGCGCAGAATGCGGCGCACTGCCTGCGTTTTCCACAATTCACAATCCTGATCTGGATGGCTTGGCCGACGCGCTCAACGCCATACCCGAGGCCGAGAGGGCGGCGGTGGTTGATCACATCAACGCCCTGGCCCGGATGTCCCCCGGCCGGCGTGCGGCCATCCTGACGCTGACACGCGAGACATGAACACTCACCAGCCCACGGCCCGCCGGTGGCCGCTGGGTGTCACACAAGCCGGCAAGGAACACTGAACATGAAACTGAATGCTGAACACAAGCAGACCACCACCCTGACCCATGAGCCAACGGGGATCACTGTCACCTTCAAACGGCTGGGCCACACGCAACGAACAAAGCTGCTGGCCAACAGTAACGGCGGCATGGGTGGCGTGTTCGTAGAGCTGGCCCAGCAGGGCGTTGGCGTCCTCAAGTGGGAAGGCGTCGAGACCCCAGACGGCAACGCCGCGCCGTACTCGGTTCGTGCCCTTGATGCGGTGGTTCATCAGGAGCCGGCGTTCGGTCCGTGGTTTAACGACGAACTGCTGAAGGCCAACGGCTTCGACCTGTCCGGTGGTGATGACGAATCGGCGGACGCTATCGAGGGAAAATCCGAGGCACCGAGCAATTCCTGAACGGGGCCGAATGCCCCGACGTCGGTGCGTGTGTGATCATGCACCGGCTGTCAATGCTCGGTGCGATTAAAGAGGTAACGGGCGTCGATGCGAGTTTCATCGAACGGAACTACGGCGATTACATAACAAGAATCTATCCGTTTTGCGCCGCCATCCTCCGCAAGCGTGAACAAGAAGCGGAGAGGGCAACCAGATAATCGAGGTACATCATGGCAATCGTGATTGGTGCGGAAATCCAGACAGACGGCAGAGAGCTTGAAAAACAGCTTCGGCGTGATGCCGGCATGGTCGAGAATCGCCTCGGTGGTGCATTCAGGTCCGTGGGGAGGATTGCATCGGCATCCTTCAAGGGCATCGGTGTCGCCGGCAGCATTCTTGCTAAGGCGCTAATGGCACCCTTCAGAGTGCTTACCAGTATCCAAGCGATCATTGGTATCGGGCTGGGTGGGCTGGGGACTGACCGGCTTATCCGCAACGCCTCAGCGTTAGAGTTGCGCACCAAGGCACTGGCCAAACAACTGGATGTCACTGAGAAGGTGGCGGGCCGATATATCAGTCGCATCAACGCAGCATCGGCCGGCATGCTCGATTTCGCACGCGCTTCAGAGTTGGCAAACCAGGCGGGCATTCTCGATGTCCCTGTTGAGAAGATCGAAAGATTGATTTCGGCGTTCACGGTCCTGGCCGTAGCGCGTGGTCGTCAAGACAGCATCGGGCCCGACATCGAAGAGTTGCTGAATTCGATCGCCCGCGGTGAACCGCCCAAACGTTTCGGCATCTTCGTTGGCGCGGAGGAACTTCAAGGGCTCAAACTCGCCGCCAAGCAAGCGAAAACCCTGAATCGCACCGTTGAAGAATTGGAAAAGCGTGCTCATCGGCTTGGCCTTCAGGGTGATGAGTTGTATCTGACCTACAACGCGATTTTCGGCAACATCAAAGACATCGTTGGTGAGGTAGGGCGGTGGGTGGTCAAAATCGGTTTCGTGCGTGATGCGATCCAGTATGTTGCTGAACTTACCGGCGACATTCTGGCCGGCCTACAAGGCGATCAGGGCAAAGACATTGCCAAGGGCATCTTGGTAAGCATTATCCAGCTTGGACCGGCCCTGTTTAAGACACTGGGCGGGCTGTTGGAGAAAGCTTTCAAACTCGGTGCGGCTGCGCTGCTCGATATTCTGGGCTCGCTCGATTATGCGGCCATGGGTAAGCAGGTAGCTGCTGCTATCGGTCGGGGAATCCAGACCATCGCCCCACGCCTGGCCAAATTCCTCGGCATCGATGAGAAGTCACTGGCAGCGGCTGAGAAATCGTCTGGTGGTGTCTTACAACGTGGCGCGGCTGCGCTTCGTGAGTCTGCCGGCCAGATCGATGCACTCAAGCCCATCCGCGACCTGATAGGCGACATCGCCACAAGGTTCGCACCCACCGAGCCCGGGCGTCAGGGCGACCTGTACGGTGTGGGTGTCAATGCGATCGAGTTGGGGAAGGTCACACCCGAGCAGATCAACGATGCTAAGAGGCGGCTGAAAGCCCCGTTTGCTGATCGGTTTAACCGGATACTTGAAGGCATGCTCAGTGATCCGGAGGTTGCGGACCGGTACGAGAGCGACCCCGGCGCACGCAAGCGCATCAGGAAGATCGCACAGGACAAAGCCAACACGGAACTGGAGGCCGACAAGATACTGGCCGGCTTCGGATCGCCTGCAACGCTGAAGCGGATTAAGGATGCAAATGAAGCGGCCGCTCAGAATCCGAAGAATGCGGGGCTGATTCAAGATTCCCTTGAAAAATACCTGCTGTCAACACTGACAGAGGCGCAACGCCGTTTCTTGGATAAGTACAACGAACGTGCCAGCCAGTCAGACCCGAAGTTTGACCCCATCGGCATCATCAAGAGCCAGTTAGGATTACCCGAAGACGCGACATTCAAAAGCATCATCGGCTCACTCTATGGGCTGAAACTGTCAGACTCCGGCATGCAGACGAATCAACACACCGTTGGCCAGCCCGGTGGATCGGACGACATGGCGAACAGAAGCATGTTTGACGTGATGGTCGGTGGATCAGGCGGGGCAGACCGACCGGGTGGATTTGAGACGGCTGTGCGGCGGATGGCGAAGCCGAGCGATGATGTAGCCTACAACGCGGCCGATGTTGTATCCGGTGGCGAACTCAAACAGTCAGTAGAGGGCCTGGGCAACACGATCAATGAGTTACCCGGTTTGTTCGACGCGATCGGACGAGAGTTCCTCAAACAACAGCGTGAATTCATGCAAAAGCAAGAAAAGAACGCCCAGCAAAACGCCGGCACGATGAACCGGGTCAGTGAAAATCTTGACGCGTTAAGTGCGTTGATTGAACAAGCGGCGACATCGCTAGCAACGTAAAAAGGGATATGACCATGGCAAATAAAAGCGACAATGAGAATCCATCACTTAATGGGTCCAATGGAAATGGGCGAGACCCCGACACGGGCCGTTTTCTGCCTGGATGGAAGGGTGGCAAGGGTAATCCACACGCCAAACAAGTGAACAGGCTGCGAGCAACTATGCTCACCGCAGTCACCGAGGATGAACTGACCGACATCGTCAAGAAACTGGTGGAGCTGGCACTTGAAGGCAACGTGCAGGCTGCCAAGGAAGTACTCGACCGGTGCCTCGGTAAGCCAATCGAAGCCGACCTGATCGAACGCCTCGACCAGCTTGAACAGCAGATGGGGATAGATTCATTATGAGCACTGTAAGAAACCGCATTCAACAGCTTGAGAAGCGGGTCCGTGAATCAGTCGGCCGCATGGCCAACGGCGTTAGCACGGAAGAGATACACGCCATGATGGGGTGGATCCTCACCGATCCTGTAGCACATGACGCAGCGGCGGAACTCGGCGAGAGGCTATGCGGATTTGGGGCACTGGGCGACTCGCAGATGTGCCGCAAGCTGATTGAGGAAGATGGGCGATCGGCCGAATTGGTTCAGTACATCTACAACCTACGCCGCGACGTGCGGTAGACTGGTGACCGATTGAGATGCCCCACACCCAGCAGGATCGCCGACTACTCATGATTGAGCTTCAACCCATTCCCACTACCGAGCGGATCAAATACCAGCACACGGGTACACTGCGCACACCCTACGACCGCATCGCTGAAGCGTTAGGCCAACCCCATTGGCGTGATGATCCCGGCTTCCCCGGCGATCCTAAGCACAGCCGCGTAATGTGGCGTGTACGCGACCGCGGTACCGGGGCCGTGCTGGTCGTGTGGGACCACGACACCGAGGCGCCCACGCCGGCCCTGACGCCCGTGTGGTGCGTCGCCTGGACCGATGGGCACGGGCTGGCTGGTAGCGGCCGGCGGATGCTGGACGTCACCGTGGGCGAGCAGGCGAGTGGCGAGGTGGTTGAATCTACCGCTTGAGTCGCGAATCATAATTCACTGTAAGCTGGCTTCGGTCCTACCACCATGCGGTACGCTTGGTTGACGTTGATACGTACCTCTGCGAGTGCGGCAACCACGGTGGGATCGGTCGACTTCACATAGCACCGACGGGGAATGCTCATCAACCATTGATACCTACCAATGGTAGAGCCTAACTAAAGTTATGCTGCAACAATTTACATTGCCATAGAACTTAAATAGTAAATCAGTGACACGGTGTTGGCACTCGCAATTTGAGACTGGCCCAATGGTTAGCCGACAATGCTAGCGTGGTGTGTCTGTATGCGTACAAGTATTCACATGATTATCAGATTGGTATTTTCACGTGACTTGAGTCAGTTATTAACCATGCGATCATTTTGGGGAAGCAAATGACACAGTTGAATTTACTTACTTCGAATGAGCAACTTCGAAGAGCCATTGGTAAACTTGTACGTGGACTGGAGAAGCGTGATCAAGAACAAAGGGAGCGACGGCGCCACCATCGATTTTACTTTGGCGCCAAGGTCTCCTTGTTGCACCAAGTTGGTGAGGGCGAATATGAGGATCTATGTGAAGCCTATGCTGTTGACCTGTCTATCGGAGGGATTAGCTGTATTACCAAACAGGAAATGCAAACAGATGACATGATCTATATCAGCTTCGAAAAACTAGTTGGAAAGCCCTGCTTGATACCGATCATGGTTCGTAATTGCGTCACACTGCTTGAAGGTATTTTTCATATTCACGCACAGTATTCATTCCTGGGTGAAACGGTCGAATTAGAAAGAAATGCGTAAGCTGGTGTAAATTCAATGCCTCGGTGAAGTCCTAGGCAAGTCATGCCTTTGCATTTTAACTTTGGTTGGCAATCCCACCTTCAGGTTTGGTTGAATTGCTGCTTTCGTGCTGACTCTATTGCCTCAATCTGCCGGCGGGCATACTCATCAACCATTGGCGCCCACCAACGGGGATTGCGTTCACCTAAACTCGTGTCAGGTTTTCGGAGCCAGCCATCCTTCACCATTCGGCCTAGTGTTGACCTAGATACCCCGAAGTATTCCATGAGGTCACAAGGCTTGAGCCACTTCTTATCCGGTAGATCTGGCAGTTGATGCATCGCTTACCGTCCGTGTTGAGTCAGTCATATGTTACCCATAGCCCGTGTGAGCGGACCCAACGATTCGCTCGGTTCACCTGAAGCTATTGCGTGCGATGTCGCGGAAGGCTCGTAACACCTCACCCATCAACGCGAGGCCAAGGCCGGTAGGGACGGCGTAGAGTGCGAACAACCCGCCACCTATTTGTGCCCCCTCATGGCCATCAGCAGGCAGCAGTGAAATCAAAAAGGTCAGGCAGCCAATGATAACCAGCAGGTAGCCGATCACCAGCAGCAGAACGATGTAGATCGCCATCACGGGATAGCTGGGTGTCCTTGATGAAGGCGGCTTTGCCGGCGGCGATGGTTGGTCATGAACCTGCTCGACTTTCTCAACCTGGAAACCGACCATCTTGGCTGCATCGTCTGAGTTGTTTGCTGTGACCGTGGTGAAGCGGACCCCGCCATCCTCCCTATCGATCCCGCTAACCGTGTATTTGGGCATAACAAATCTCCAGGCATATTACCGTTTTGTTGTGTCAGTCTGCATATCCTCTTCAACCAAATCTGCATCACGATCGATCAATTGCTCGACATCCTCATCCCCTTCGAGCAGGGCCAGTGTCTCAAGATACTCCAATGCTTCGGGGTCGGCCTGATATTCAACCTCGCCATGCCTTTTGCGAACACACTGGATGATCGTGTTCAAGTCGACCCTGAAGAATTCTTTTCGATAATTCACACGGTTCACGCGGTGCTTGTCCAGGTCCTGATGTAATTGGGTTTCCAAGGCAGGGGCGTCGTCCGAGCTGATCATGGCATGGACGTCGAATGAGAAGGGGACGGATGCGTCACCAAGTTCTTTGACCCGCTCCATCGGCTCAAGCCGTCTGGTCATGCCGACCTTGAACACGTTCTTTCCAAAGCTCCCGATGTTGCTGATGATGTAGATGTGGCCGGCGCGTGTCTGTTGCGCCATGCTGATGGTTCGTTCTGCCTTGGCCTCCGCTTCGGCGAGTTCGGCTTTCAATCGGTCAACCTCTTCGCTGTGCTGATCACCGAGCAACCGGATGGCTTCTTCAAGAGCTGCTTTCTTGAGATTCTTTTCCTTCTCAGCTTCTTTGATGGCACGCTGGAACTCACGCTCCCGCTTCTCTTCCTCACGCATCTGTGCACGTATCTCCGCCTGGCGTTCCTTTTCCTTCTCCGCCCGTATCGCCTCATCGTGTGCTTGCTTGAGCATGCGGCTCAGTTGTTCGCGCTCAGTCTTCGGCAGGTGGTAGCCGTTCTTGGCGGCGACCTCGATTGATCGAAGGATCTTCTTCTCTTTCGCGTGATAGTTGTTTGCCCGTATCCCCTTGATGTGATCGCCACATTGCTCTGAGATGATGTAGCTGCCCATGCATGAAAGCCGACCTTCTGTTTTCTTCTCCAGCATCTCCATCTTTTGTTCTATGACACGTTTTTCTTGGATGGTTCTGGCTGCATAAGCCTCGCCGGCGCTGGCGCGTTTCAGAGCATCGTTAACCTGGCGACGCTTTGATAGGGCGATACGCCACTGCCTGATGATGGTCCTGCCGCCGCGGCCGTAGAACTCGGCCACAAAGATCGCCAATACAACTGTCGCAGATATGAAAACCGCCAGCAGGACGACCAGGATGAATTGGAACATCCGTCACCTCATCAAGTTGAATGTGACCTCGTCAGAAAGCTATGAATGAACCCGAATTGTGTTCGTGCGTCATGGCGCAACACATCGCCCCCATACGAATCAAGTGTTTACTGCGATCCCCGGGAAGACATCAGCCGGAGAAGTGAGTCTTGAGGATACCGATGGGGCGGGGTAAGGGCAAGGAAAAGTGAATGGGGCGGGCTCTGCCAAGAAGTCGGTGGCCCACCTCCCTGTATTGCCTGTGATCGGATGGATTACTTGCCAGAATCTCGCGTCCCAAGCAATCCCGGCCATGAACCGCCGGCGAGCCTGAGCCGTTAGGCGGCTAATGTGGGGCCGTGGAGGTGTTACCGCTGTTCCGCTTTCTCCCGCAACTGGCGGTCAAACTCAAGGATGGCCGGTCCCCACCAACGCCACTGACCACCCACCTTTAGCCCACGGGGTAAGTCTTTTCCCTGACGACGTTTCAATGTCTTGACACTGATGCGATAGTAATCCGCGACCTCTTCGGGCCTGAGGTATTTGCGCTTTGCCGGATCTACAGTCTTGCTCTCACTCATCATGTCATCCTGTCGGTCATGCAAGCCTTGGCTGGAGGGGCGAGGCTCATGCTTCCTCTTTTGGCGGGCGTCCTGGTGTCCGTTCCTCGACCGTCTTTAGTAAGCGTACTTCATGCAAACTGCAGCATTCGTTGATTAACAGCTAAAATCCATCGGCGCGATTCAGTTTATCAACCATTTCTTTGGCCATCTGCTGGCCATCTGAACCCTTCAGCAGGACTTGGGCGACAATGATGTATGTGTTGTTGGCACGACGATCAACCTGGCCATCCAATCTGCGCTTTGTGACATCGTGGCCAATGCGATATCCATCAAACAAGGCCCACGGTTTAGGATCAGGTTCATCTGATTCTCTTGGCAAAATTAACCTCCAGATCCTGATTTTTTAGATGGCCTGCCGCGTGATGCGCGTAGCTCAAGGCCCAGCACATCAATCAAGGGTTGCAGCTTGGCCGTGGTGAGGTCTTGTTGGCCGGACAGATAACGGCTGAGTGTGACGCGGGAAAAGCCGGCACGATCGGCCAACTCACTGATGTTGAAACCCCTGGCTTCGATTCGGTCGCGGATTGCCTGTCGGATGTCGCTACTCACCTGAGATTCTCCAGGCCCCATACACACAATAAGTGTACCGCATCGCATACGATACGGCAACGGCCGTATTAATAGTTAAATTATACGAAAATCATACATATTTACCCTTGACATTGTGTATCGTATCCGATACACTCTATGTAGAGTTAAGAATCACCTCTTGATACGAGAGGCCTGAAAATGACAACCCTGACCAGCCCAATCACGATGCCCGCGACCGAAACCCCGGCCCTGACCGCCGATGAACTTCTCGCAGAACTGGCCGTGAATACCGGCACGCGGATCGTCACCATCACCACCAGGACCGACCCCCGGCTCCGCAAGACCGGCAACCCCTACGCCGGCAACGTCGTCAAGGTGCAGGCCCTGAACGGCGTGCTGAACTACGACTACGAAGCCGCGGTGAACCGCCAGCGTGGCCGTGAAGAGAAGGCCGGCGACTTCCAGGCATGCAGCCGCCAGTGGGGCGAACGCATCCCCGGCACGCCCATCGTTGAGCACAAGGGCAAGACGTACTTGAGCGTCAAGGTTGAGCGTTGCTTGTGGCGGCGTTTCGAGACGATCGACACCGCCGAGTTGATCGACCCGGCAGAACTCGACCCCTTCATGCCCGCTAAGGCCGGCAGTCGGCAGGGCATCGACCGGGAAGTGATCGAACGCACCATCGCCATCGACAGCATCGTGTCCATCAGGATGAACGGACAAACCTACCGCCTGACCCACTGAATCTTTGATTGCCCCCGGCTCCGGAGCTTCCCCCGGGGCTCGGGGGTCTTTAAACACACGCCACACCCGAACTGGAAACGGAGCACACGGATGAAACCCAACCCCAAATACATCCCCATCGCATCGCTGGATTGGGACCCCGAAGACCTGGCGATCGACATCACCCTCCACGGGTACACCCTCAAGCCGACAAAGAACCTCGAATCAATGGGCGAGCCGATCGACTACACCATCGATCATCAGGACCGCATCGTCTACATCGACACTGAGATTGACCGTGACCGGTTCAGGCAGGCTGTGAATCGAGCCTATGACGATGTGCGGGTGCACGTGCCCAAGTCATTGCCGGTGGATCAGCAGGCGCCAAAGCCCGACACATCGCCGTGGGCCGTGCCACCGACACCGAAGCCCGGGCCTGATGACTGGGTGGAGCAATGGTATGAAGTGCACCGTGTGGCGCTCGAGCTATTCGAAGAAGCAGCCGAAGGCTACGACCACAACACCGCACGCTTGGCGGCGATCTTGTTCTGGTGTGGCCTCGACTATGAGACACAGCGTGCGATGACCGAGGCGAAGACTAATGAAGTGATGAGCTATGTCGGCCCGGCCGGTTGGTTCATGGGTGTCGACTGTGAGAAAGTCCACGTAACCCTGCCGCCGGCAGCACGTCGCATGATGGATCAAAGCACGACACGCGCACAAGAGGCAAACTCCGGCCGTTTCCTTGCGGGCTGCGACTTCTCGCCGGCGTTCTATGCCTTCCGATTTGCTCCCGCCGACACGATCGCCGGCCTGATGATCGATGCCGCGATGATGCTAAATGATTCGACATAAGTGTAAGTAGGTGATGATCTTGTACCCATTGCTTGAGTGATGTGCCAATAGTTTTTTACACAAGTTGCTGATGACACTATCTATATTTCTTCATAATCACTCAGAGAATAATTGACTTAACCTCGAACTTGCCTAGACTGTGTTCGAAATATCTTGCCCCCGGAAGCGCTCCGACTGGCCTTGTGCTGGTCGGGGCGTTTTTTCTTCTTGACTCCGGGTTAACCCTTATGCAATAATCCCTAATGTCTTTATAGTGCTTGTGATAGATATTGCTATCCAATGCCAAAAATAAGCTGTTCTGGCTCTGGCAGGTTTAGACATTTTCATCAGCTGGGAGATTAATGGATCCGTTTCCAACAACACGCTGGTCTCTCTTTGAGGCTGTCGAAACCGGCGATCCTCTCAAAAAACGAGCCGCGCTTGAACTGATCATCACGCGCTATAGTCCTGCACTAAAGCGTCACATTGTCCGGCATCGACTTGCTGCAACTAGTGATGCAGATGATCTGCTGAATGATTTTTTGGCTGATCGAATACTTGATTCCAATCTTCTTGAACGTGCCGATAAGTCACAGGGTCGGTTCCGTAACTTAATCAGAACAGTTTTAAGTAATTATGCAAGAGACCGAATCAGACGTAGTAATGCTTCTCATCGATCTCCAGAGTCAATAGCTTCACTGAGTACGATCGCAGAAGATGCTACGGAAAACACAAACACCCCAGACCGAGATTTTGATCGCGACTGGGGGAAGCAGGTAGTGTCTTTAGCTATCAAGCAAATGGAACTTGAATGCATACAAGTGGATCGGCCTGATCTGTGGGAAGTGTTTGATGCAAGGCTTCTGAAACCAATCTTCAACAATGAGAAACCAGTCCCGATCAGTCAGATCGTGCGTGAGTTTGGCTCATCATCCAATTCACAGGTCAGCAACTTGCTTGTAACCAGCAAGAGAATGTTCGGCCGCGTAGTACGAGACGTGTTGAGTGAGTATGTTTTTACTGGACGAGAAGTTGAGGACGAAATCAAAGACTTATTCATCGCACTTTCAGGGCCTACAACCGGTTAATGGATTATTTGCTTTGTTATCCAGCCATAGCGTTCTTAGATATTCGATATGAGTAGATACAACGATCCATCTGAACTCGTATCTGATATGGCAGCACGTGAGTTGCTGGGAATGGCTCTTGCTGTCACAGATGAGTCAGCGTTGGATGATGTCGGGCCGGAATACATCTCCATTCAACAGCCCGCCGCCAAAGAGGGTTACAGCATTCTCAGCAAGATCGGCCAAGGGGGCATGGGGACAGTATGGAAAGCTAAGCAATTAGGGACTGGACAAATCGTCGCCTTAAAGTCTCTCAAGCATGAATTACTAAATAAACCAAGTGCGGCATCGCTGTTCCATATAGAAGTGCTATTAGCAGCAAAGCTCAGGCATCCGGCTATAGTTCGTGTGTTCGATAGTGGGCTTGATCGTCTTGAGTATTTTTACGTCATGGAGTTGATCGAAGGATGTCCAATTGACACCTTTGTCCATGCAAAGCACCTTAAGTTAACCCAGGTCGTAGATCTTGTGGCACGAGTTAGCGATGCTATCGGCTACGCTCACGACAACAGTGTCGTTCATCTTGACATAAAACCGACTAATGTATTGATTAGCGAAGATGGTCTACCTCACATCGTCGATTTTGGCTTAGCCCGTGCAATAGAAGGCTCTCGTGAATTAAATTCATGCCAAGCATATATCGGGGGGACAAGTGGATACGCAGCGCCAGAGCAGTTTGGGACCAATGTCAGCATTGGCTCTCGCGCAGACGTTTATGCTTTAGGCAGATTGCTCCAGATGCTGATCACGGGAGCAGATCGAGATTGCGACACGTATCAATATTTGGATCTGCTTAAGATCATCGAGAAGGCTACTTCAAATATTACATCGGCTCGGTACTCTGATGGGGGCGCCTTAGCCCGGGAGTTGCGTCTCTGGCTAGACCTTCGACCCATTTCAGCACGCTCATACACCTACACGCGCCGTACACTATTGTGGGCTAAACGAAATCGAATACTGCTACGCCAATGCGCGACTGTGGTGGCGACCATTACTCTTCTGGTGGCTGTATTTTCATATGCGTTTTATCAGAGAGAGGTCGTAAATCAAGCCCGATTATCGCGCAGCGGCGCTGAGTCATACAGGGATACAATGCGTTCCGCCCACGAAAGAATTACATCTGATGAGTTACAGCTAGCCAGGCACCTGCTGGAAGAAACTGAACCACAGCACAGGCAATGGGAATGGAAGTATTTGTCACAACTGACCGATCAATCAGTTAATACCTGGAAGTTTAGTCCGAGTCGGATCCGTGACTTCAATATTGGTCCAACGGGAGATGTCTTTTATATCCTGACCTCAGGCCGGGTTGGCAAGGTTACTTCGGACAAGACCGATTCAGTACTTAACACGCCGTTAGAACATACTTTGTCTCCCGTATTCATCAGCCCCAGCGCAAACTACATCATAGGAATTGATGGCTCAGGGCGCTATGTATTTGTGAACCGTGAAACGTCACTTAATACCCCCCCGAGTATTTTGGCAGAAACTGGTGCTCTGTTATTACGCGTGAGTGACAACGGTCGCTATATCCTGCTGAAGAATTCGGATGAAATGTTTATATACGACATGGCGGTTAATTCTGTTATCTATTCACAGCAAGCCATGTCGGTTTGGGGGCCAGTCACTTTCGACCACGAAGCAAACAGACTTATCTGGTATGACACTTCTTTTAATGTGCTTGATCTTCACAAGCTGTCAGTTACAGAGTTCAATTCGGAGTTCGAGAGGGAATCGCCATTGTCATTGACATCTCTTGGCGGCCACCTTTTCGTTGGTTATACCGGGGGATATGTGATGGATTATGATTTGTCGTCACCTACAGACAGAACCATCATTGTGGAACTTCCTGTGGAAGCGGGGTCACTCTCATCAAGCAATAATGCCGGGATGCTTTCTGCTGGCACAAGTAGCGGTACGATTTACCTTGTCGATCTGCGCAATAACTCATATCGCCCTGTATACGGGCATGCTGATCCAATAGTAAAGACGAAGTTTGATCTTAGCGGCGAGAGGCTCTACTCCCTCGACACGAACGGAATCCTGAAAAAGTGGGAAACAAATTGGGGTATCCATGAAATGAACATGTGGCCATCCGGCCACGCACTGGTATCTGCGGTCAGTAGCGACGGCATGCATATTGCGTGTGCAAATGAAGGCAACGATATTTATGTGCTCGATTCTGGGTGTGAAAGATCAGATGGCAAGTTGCTAGATCAATTCGAATTTCCCAGCATGACATCGGCGATTGCGGTGGATAACCGCACACATCAAATTGCTGTAGCTGACAACGACTCGCTTGTAAGTATTCTTGCAGACAGACTATCTTCTGAGTCCATTCGGATGGCATTACAGCCCGCACTCTGGCTGGATTATTCGCCTCACAGTACATTCATAGTTGCCTCAAACACTCAAGAGGTGCTTGTCTGGCCAAAGGCCGGGGGCGATCCGGTACATTGGTTTGATCGACGTGGGCCGGCAAAATGGCTTCGTACCAGCAACCCACAAATCGTGATGATCAGGCATGCCGATGGGAAGTACTATCTTGAGGTCAGAGATATTCAATTAAAACGGCAGGTGTATAACAACCTGCTTGGCAGTAATCCGATTATTTATCTGGCAGTTGCCGGACGATCTCCGATTGTGGCAACGGTTGACAGTAAATACGAAGTGACGGTTATCGATGTTGTGTCAGGTGAGCAAAAGCGGATGGAGGGCGCGGGCGATCTTGGTGCAATACTATCACTCGCACTATCCCCTGACGGGAAGCGCCTTATAACAGCCGGCGAGCGAATTGCTGTGTGGTCAGTGGAGCATGGCTTTGTCCTGGATGTCATTGAGGACAAAATCGAAGGACTTGTTACCACAATACAGTTCACTGAAAGCGGAGAGGAAGTCATAGGCTTGGGATTGAATCGCTATTACCGCTGGAGTACACGATGAGGGGTGTTAACAGACGGCAATCCGATTCGATCGTGGGCGGTTTTACGCTAATCGAATTACTTGTGGTGATAGCGATCATTGCGATTCTATTTAGCTTGCTTCTGCCTGCTCTGGGCGCGGCCAGGAAGTCAGCACGTGCCACGCTGTGTATGTCAAACCTGCGCCAAATACAGACCTTCTGGGAAATCGCACTGGACAACAATAAAGACCGTATCCCACTTACGCGGCACGCCTCATCAGACCCCATCAACAATCCTACATGGATTCATTTGATGAATAATGTTTATGGGGATGCACCGGTACTTTCGGAGGAAGAACCTCCTACGTTCAATGCCTGCCCATCGATAATTGACCAGAACGACACCGTTCTATTTGCGGGCATTACCTGGGGGTATTCAATCAACTCGATATGGAACTCAACCGCGACCGTGTTAAATGAAGGTAAAAGCCGATACGAGATACAGAAACCCTCAGACTATCCATGGTTTGCAGACCCCGAGCTGTTCTATTTTGGTAGAACAGCTATGACCTTCCAGTATATGCCAATCACATCCTATGCAAGGAGTGTCACGTGGGGTGTGGGCATGCACCACAATGGCCGGGAAGCCGCGAATATTGTCTACGCCGACAGTTCTGTTGTACGACTTACCCTAAGTGAACTCTCGGACAACATATCTGATGCTGATCAAGACTACTCGTGGTTTGCCAACCATTAGCTCAGCCGGATCTGCCTTCTGTACACACAAGCCCCCGCCATGACCATTAAGGCAGTGAATGCTGATGGTTCGGGTACTTCAAGCGTGATGACCATGTAGTAATCTTCAGAGAAATCCGGTACATCGACAGGTACAAGCGTCGTATCAATTGTCGGATCGACTACTTGACCTCCATACCAATGCAGTATTGTCTCTTGATGGTCCACATAGGCAAAATTGAGGGATGACATCCCAAGCGCCGTTTTGTCCGGCCAGTCAAAGTCTAAACCCGGTACGACTATTGGAGTACCTGTTAATGATTCTGCAGAAATAGTGTAATACAGATCGGTCCATGTAATACCTGTGTGGTTCTGATATGCAAAGTTGAAAAAATACTCTGTCGTACCACCGGCTTCGGAAACATCAACATAGAACAGAAACTGCACTTTGGGAATGCTTGCTGTAATTCCCAAAACCACAAACGGTTGAGAAAAGTTCACATTGAACTCAACCTCGTCATTACCGACATAAGTTGTCGGTATTGCCAGGGGTAGTGCAACACCATCCTGAACAGGCCCGCGCATCGCGGACAACTCGGTGATAATCGCACCTTGCGTAGATTGAAGAGTAATCACTAGAAGTAGCAGGATCAGTGGGATATGAGCAATCCGACACGACATGTTCCACCTCGCAGATAAGAGAAAAGAAGAAACACAAGCCCATTTCTCCCTACCTGCGCAAGATGCCGTAAATGCATGCGTATTCACTTATGGACACGGCTATTTCGCGAAGGGGGATACTAGCGAAATATCTGCCCTGTGTAAAGGGGCAGATGGTTATAAATGGTTATAACTGGCTTCACATCAACATATTAATATTTTTAAGGGTTAGTACCTATGGATGTCTTAGAGAGTACCATTTTGCGTAATCGAGAGGGATTGGGAGCGCTTCCGGACACGCTGCTCTTATCTGTTATTTCTCCGTGTCAGGGACAACAGACATTAAGCAAAGTCAGCGATTCAGTTTATAGCGGAAGCAGTGGTGACTTTACATTAGTTAATCTGTACTCAATCAGTGAAGGGGGGGACCAATCTTGGGCACTACAAATCATTAATTACGGTTCTACACCATCCGGTTGCCAAGGCATTACTAACTTCCGGCTCGGAGAACCTTCTGATGATCCGACCGGGACGTACTGCCTTTGGAATGGAAGTTCAAAGGACTGCAGCTCGGGACAAGCAATCGTATCCACAACATAGCCACCGGGGGGCCCTGCAGGATCAGATGGGCTTATCCCCCTTCGCCCAGCCTCAGGTGCCCCCCATTTTCATTTAGTTCATGTCTTTCGTCATACCAAAAGTTAGATTATGGATTCCACTCGCGCATCCCGGATCACTCGCCTGTTGCGGTTAGCAATGCTGATACAAAACAGCAATGGCCTCACCATCCAGGATCTAATCCATCAGCTGCAAATCAGCCGCAGAACTCTGTTCCGGGACATGAAATGCTTGTCAGATATTGGTCTCAAACCAATATGCTCAAATCGGGGCGAATATCGTATGGACACTAACATGACAATTCCGACAACGGATTTAAGCACAAGCGAGATACTCGGATTGCTGATGGTCCATAAATATGCTCTCAAGTGCACGGGGCATCCGCTTTTTGATCGTGGTGTTGATGCCATAAACAAGTTACTGAATCAGGTGACACCTACAGTACGCGATGCTTGTAAAGAGATTGTAGATGTTATCACCGTTGATTCTGATCGCATACCGCAGATGACATCAAACACTAAAAAACACTTTCTGACTATGATGCGTATGATCAATGACAATGGTCTATGCAGAATAAATCTTACCGAAGCGCCCATCGAGAATACCACTTCATTTAACTTTGTCCCGCAGGAATTGCATCTTCAGGACGATGGTTACTATGTGAATGGTGAAGCTGAACCAAGTGGTCGTAAGATGTCTATCAACCTCGAACAAATAGTCTCAATCAATGACATCTAGTCATTTTTCATAGCAAAGACACACTTGTGCACATTTCAAAGCTCGTAGAACTATCATGTTCCGAACTCATTATCGCATAGTAGCACTAAGCACCAGTCGTTGAATCCACACTTAATCCTGTAATATTGCTGACACAATGTGTAACAACATCGTATGATGTGCCTCAGTACTAACCGATTTAGGTAAACCGGGTTATAATCAACACGTTGGGCCAGCGGCTCGCTACCGCCTGGGGCCTGGGCATCGATCGGTCAATCACCTGCAGATCTATCGATGCTCGGGCCGAATCCAACAAAAGCAGGTGAAGCATGGAACCACTATTCCTGGACCCAATGAAGTTCCCGACGCCGGCCGGACACGTTACCGAAGCCATCAAGCTTGGCGTGAAGTTTCGGCGAATGGTTGTCTCACACTTACCGATGATGCGATGCGAAGCGAGTTGCTACAGGAACAGGCCGTAAACCGTGGCGGTATTTACTTGGAGTGTGATTCGTGGAAGAGAGATATGCAGTTCCTCAAGGCCATTGCTACTGCGGTAGGTGCACCAATAGCCAGAACCCGAAGCGACGTTATTGACAAGATCAATGCTTCACTCGTTTCCAATCCACGGCCACTTTTTCTTGATCGCATAGACCTACCGAAGCCGGGCATGGTGGAATATCTGCAAATGATTCATGAAAGAGCCAAGGTCTTGATCGTGATGGCTGGTGATCCCGCCAAGCTGGTCCAACTAATCAATGATCCAAGAAGTGATCGCAGTTTCTGGAACCGCGGCAGGATCCCGAAGATCGAAGATGCGGTGTCTGCAGTCAATCTGAAAGCATCGCCAGAGGGTGAAGGTACAAGTGTCATCGGCAGAGTGGGACTTGATCGAGCTGAATAGTGCGCCATGTTCAGTGTCATTCGACTTTTCAATGCGCTTGATTTTGTGGATGGTGTCGTGCGAGACGCCGGCGATTACCGCGAGTTCTTTGTCTGTCTTGATAGGCGCTTCTGCAGATTTCTGCGGAACCGCTCCACCGGCTGCACGTTGCTTGTCTTTTGCACGCCCCATAATCAGATCTTCAAGCTCGAGCGCCAGACGCCCACGCTGGAAGTGGTTGAGATTGCGGCGCCCAAGCTGGTTACGGATGATCCATACCTTGGCCGCATCGCGGTCGGGCAGGTCGTATGACAACAAGTATGTAGAGCGGCGAAGTGGTTTGGGTTTTCTTTTAATTCATAACCCATTGCTATAGTTGTTGTTTTATCATTTCTACTGGTTGCTAATCCACATTTTTGCGGATTTGCCGGAACCGCGAGCGGCACATTTTCGCATTTCCAGGCTAATGACCTCCCGAGCGAGCATGCCGTCGATGGCGGGTGACGCGCTGAGTGGAGGTTTTTCGCTATGACCCAGCCCCAAGCTACCAAACCCGATCGTAAAAAATCTGAGCTGCTCACGGTTGGCGACGTTGCAAAGTTGCTAAACGTGTCCGCGTGTACCGTGATGAGAATGGCCAAGCGTAATCAAACGCCTCAACCGATCAGACTCGGCTACAACCTCGTTCGTTGGCGCTCGGATGAAGTCCGCCAATGGATTGATGCTGGGTGTCCCGCGGTTGCTCCTTCGACCTGATGCATGCTGATCGTGCTAGGCAACTTCATATTCAACGTATGAAAAGCGTCGCATAACGCTCGAAATTTGAAGGGCGAGCGCCAAGCGGCGAGGCGATCTATGAATATCTTACCCTCACATTTCACTCGGTTCACTCACAATTCCATATTAGGGATGCACTTTTCCTCTTACAACTTGAAGGGGCGGAGTGATGGGTGAACATCGCCCAGGTTTTTCCATGATACCTGCCAACGTGCTTGACTCTCAAGAGTGGCGTGATGTACGTGGCGGTGCTCGTGATGTTTACACACAATTAACACGATTCGCGAGTGGTAAGTGTTCGAGCGACCGTGTTGTCTGGCCCGGGCTAAAACTACTTGCAGAGCTGGCACGAATGTCTGAGAGCAACACAGTTAAATGCATTAAAAATTTGGAGGACTGTTGCTTGATCGCCGTCGACCGTGGCGACCGAACCGGGTCAGGTCGGGGCAAGGGTGGACGCTCGAGGTCGAACAGATACCATCTGTTAAACCCTGTCCGTCCGGCCAGTGTATTGGGCGGCATCTTGGTGGATGGAAACACTGTCCCGACGGCAAGTGATAATACTGGGAAACACTGTCCCGACGGCGCAATAAACACTGGTCACACGGCGCATAAACACTGGCCCGGCGGCGCGGAAACACTGGCCCGGCGGCCAGACGAATGTATTAAGAAGGCACCGGAACAAACCAGCAACAACGCGGCTTCTGCTGCGATGGTCCGAATTGGGGTAACGAAATCGAAAGCCGCGGAACTCGCCGAGATTACCACCGCTGATACCGTTATCCGCCATTGGCTCACAATCACGGGTAATCCGAAAAACCGGGTCGGCGTGATGATTGGGCGATTGCGTGACGGTGATGGGCCTACCAAACAGCCTACGCCCGGGGACATCGCAACTGCCTGTCGTGACGGTTACATCGCAAGCATCACACTAGACGAAAAGACACTCGTCATTACACCCGGGATGAACGCAGGGGCTAACAGCCAGGGCGTTGTGATCGATGGGCACACACTGCCTGTGGGCCGAATTAGTGAGGCGGTGTTTACATGAATCAGCGTCCGACTGAGTTTGTTCTCCACATCAAAACCGAGCTGGCCGTCCGTGATATGTATCAACGTATGCCGGTGGACAGGCTGCGAAGCGTGCTCAAGAGGCTATTGCGAAGCCACGGGCTGCGGTGTGTATCGGTTCAGCCAATCAATCACGACATGCAGGGCAATCGCCAAGATATTCAGACTGGGAAAGCAACGTAATTGGAGATGAAGTATGACCGCTGCAATCCATAACCCGACAGAGTGTTTGTTGTCCTACGATGACGCCGGCAAGATGCTCGGCGTGACAGGGCGCACGGTGTACAGCCTGGTGAAGTCGGGTGAGTTGCCCGCAGTCAGGTTCGGCCGGAGTGTGCGCATCGATCCCGCCGACCTCCGAGAATTCATCGACAAGTCCAAGCGTGTTGATACAATCCGTGAAGCAGGTGAGTGATATGGCGAGTATATGCAATGATCCTGGTGGACGTAAGCGCCTTGTGTTCTTCGGCGCCGATGGTCGACGTCGGACGATCCGGCTCGGGAAGCTATCGCTTCGGCATGCCGAATCGGTCAAGGTCAAGGTTGAGGATCTGGTCGCCTCCGCCATTCATAAGCACGCTCCACGTGATGATACTTCACGCTGGCTCGCGTCGCTTGATGACGTGCTGCACAAGAAACTTGCTAAAGTGGGACTGTGCAAAGCTCGTGACACGTCCACTCTTGAAGTGTTCATTAACACGTACATCGAAAGACGGCAGGACATCAAACCGGGCACGCGCCGCAATCTCGAAATCACCCGGGATCACCTGCTCGGATACTTCACGACGCCGCGGTCGATGAGAGACATCACGCCGGCTGATGCCGAAGCATTCCGCTTGCACCTGGCTACACAGGGCATGGCTGAAAACACAGCACGCCGCACGATCGGTAGGGCGAGGCAGTTTTTCAAGTCTGCGATGAAAGGGGGGCTGATCGTCTCCAACCCGTTCGAAGGTTTAGCCGCTAACGTGAGGGCCAATCCGAAACGTTATCACTTCGTGTCACGTGAAGATGCTCGGAAGGTGTTGGATCACTGTCCTGATGTACAGTGGCAATTGATCTTTGCGCTTGCCCGATTTGGTGGCCTGCGCTGCCCGTCTGAAGTGCTGGCCTTGACCTGGGAGGACATCAACTGGGAACACAACCGAATACATGTCACGAGCCCGAAGACTGAGCATCATCCCGGTGGTGAGAGCAGGATGATCCCGCTGTTTCCCGAACTGCGTCCGATCCTGATGGAAGCATTCGAGCAGGCCGAGCCTGGTGATGTCCACGTGGTCACGCGATACCTAGACAGTCGGACCAACCTGCGAACACAACTGCACCGGATCATCAAGCGGGCAGGCCTGGCGCCTTGGCCCAAGCTGTACCAAAACCTCCGCAGCACACGGGAGACAGAGCTGGCCGAAGCGTATCCCATCCACGTTGTCTGCAAGTGGCTTGGCAACAGTGAAGCCGTCGCCGCGGCTCATTACCTGCAACTGACCGACGCCCACTTTGACCGGGCGGCAGGGCTCGAATCAAGAGCGGCGCATAATGCGGCGCAGAAGATGTCCGAAACCACCGGAAACGACCAGAAATCAAGCCGCCGAGAGTTAGTCGGTTGCTCAAAATCTTCCGAGGATTTCAGGGGTATTCCGGTTATTGCAGATTGTTTCACCGGTGGGCTAATGACCGTGAGAGGATTCGAACCTCTGACCTGCTGCTCCGGAGGCAGCCGCTCTATCCAGCTGAGCTACACGGCCCACGTTGATACTAATTCTACGCGGATTTCAGCGGGGGGTAAAGCGCTTGTTGATTGAGCACAGATTGTATTCGAGGTGCCTCGGTTCAGGCGGAGGCCGCTTCGTCTTCCAGGCCCAGCAGGTAGCGGGTGGCGGCACGGGCGTTCATTGGCCTCTTGAAGTAATACCCTTGCCCGAAGTTGCAGTCCAGGCTCTGGAGCATCACCAGTTGTTCGGGGGTCTCGATGCCTTCCGCCACGGTCTGCATACCTAGCTCGTGGGCGAGTGTGATGATCGCGTGCATCACCGCCGCCAGCTCGCGGTTCGCGCTCATGCTCTGGATGAAGCTGCGGTCGATCTTCAGCACATCCACAGGCAGTTTGTGCAGATTGCCCAGTGAAGAGTGCCCCGTGCCGAAGTCGTCCATCGCCAGGCTGATTCCCAGTTCCTTGATCTGATTCAACACCGGGATCATGTTGTGCCGATCATCGACGATTGTCGATTCAGTGACTTCCAGCTTAAGGTGTTTGGCGTTGATGCCCGAGTCGATGATCGCGCTCTTGATGATGTCGAGGATGCCGGGGTGGCAAACCTGGCGCATGGAAAGGTTGACATTGAGCGAGATCGGCAACTCCGGGCGCTCCACGTGGTTCCAAAGATAAAGCTGTTGGCATGCTTTGCGCAACACCCATTCACCGATCGGCGCGATCAGGCCGGTATCCTCGGCGATCGGGATGAAGTCATCGGGTGAAACGAGCCCGCGTGAGGAATGTTCCCAACGAAGTAGTGCTTCGAAGCCGTGAATCTCCCCGGCTTCCAGGCTGATGATCGGCTGATACACCAGGTGAAACTCGTCGTTCTCCAGGGCCTCGCGCAGGTCCGCTTCAAGCTGAAGACGATCCAGTGCTTCTTCGTGCATCTGCTGATCGAAGACGACGATCTGCGCTCTGCCCGCTTCTTTTGCCTGATACATCGCGACGTCGGCGTCTCGGATCATGTCCTCGGCCCGTTCGTACCGGGATTCATTGGTCACCAGTCCGATGCTTGTGGTTGAGAATACTTCGTGGCCCATCAGCAGGTGTGGGCTTGAGAAAGCCTCTAACAGCCGATTGCCTGCCAGCAGGGCTTCATCGTAGTTCTTCAGGTCATTCAACAAGACGACGAATTCATCCCCGCCGAAGCGCGAGGCGATATCGTTCGCCCGGAGTACTTTCTTGAAGTGTTGCGCGATATCGATCAGCAGCGCATCCCCGACGCCATGTCCGAGGCTGTCGTTGATGACCTTGAACCGGTCGAAGTCGAAGAACAGGATGGCGAACTTGAAGTCCGGGTCTTCGTGGCTGCGGCCGATTGCTTCCTCAAGACGACGCTGGAAGAGTTCGCGGTTGGGCATCCCGGTCAGACGATCGTGCTCTGCGATCTGCCGTAATTCATCCTGGACCTGCTTGATCTCGTGGATATCCGCCAATGAGCCGGCGACACGCACCGCCCGGCCATCCTCATTACGCACAACGGCGCCGCGGCAGAGCATCCAGATGATCCTACCCGTGTAATGACGCATCCGCAGTTCGACCTCGAATACATCATCCTCACCCCGAAGATGCTGGTCGAACTCCTGCATAAATGATCCCAGGTCCCGGGGATCGATACGGCTTATCCACTCATCGGGCGAATCGCTGATACTGATACTTTCCAGGCCAAGCATCTGCTTCCAGCGTGGCGCGTAGTAAACACAGTCATTGGTCAGGTCCCAATCCCACAAGCCGTCGCGCGAGCCCTGAACCGCCAGCTTGTAACGTTCTTCGCTTTCTTTGAGGCGCTGCTCGTTCTTGATATGATCGGTGATATCAGTCGAGATAGCGACAAGCCTGTCGTACACACCCTCGGCATTCTTGAGCGGGATCTTATCCGTGCGGATAATCATCTGCTCGTTATTGCCGGTGCTGTATGATTCAACGATACCTAATTTAGGTTGCTTGCTGTCAAGAACCTCCCTGTCGTCTTCAATATAGTTCCTGGCGTCTTCTTTTGGGAAAAATTCTTCGGTCTGATGATTTTCTATATCTTTGATAGGCTTGCCGATCGATTCCGCCGCGGCGCGGTTAAGCCTTAGTATTTTGTTGTTGTTGTCTTTGTAATAGACATAGGACGGAATAGCATCCAGGATAGCGCGGATTTCCTCTTCACGGCGCTCGATTTCTTCAGATGCTTTGAATGTATTGGTTTCATCCCAGATGATGCCGATGACGCGAACGGGTTTTCCCTCGGTATCGTATTCAAACGATGCTGTGGTTCTGATGTGGCGTACCTGTCCGTTGTCAGCGCGAACGATTCTCAGCGCGTGCTCGAACATACTTCCAGTCTGAAGCGAATGATTGAATTTACTGATGCTTTCCTCAAGATCGTCGGGATGGACGACATGCTTCCAGGCTGCGAGAGTATCTTCCGGGGCGACCCGGCTATTGGTGTATCCATAGATCTTGTGTGTTGTATCGTCCCAGATAGCAATATCACGGGCGATGTCATATTCCCATATTCCTACCTGCGCGCCCTTCGTGGCAGTCTCCAAACGGGCGGCCTGTTTACGGTTACGCTCTTCCGCTTCTTTCAGGACCGTGATGTCCGTGCGGATTGCGGTATAACTGGTGACCCGCCCACGCTCATCCTTGAAAGGCACAATCGTCGCATCTACCCAGTAGTAGCTGCCGTCCTTGGCACGGTTTTTGACTTCACCACGCCAGGTCTTGCCAGACTTAACCGTGTCCCACATGTCTTTATAGAACGCCTCTGGATGTTCGCCGCTCTTAAGGACCCGATGGTTCTGGCTTAGCAGTTCTTCCCGTGTATATCCGCTTAACTCACAGAGCTTATCGTTGGCGTAGATGATATTGCCCCAGATATCCGTGCTGCTGACGATGGAATGCTGATCGAGAGCCAACCGCTGATTGTTCAGTTCGACAAGTGCGAGCTCGCGATCGACGTCGATCCGCTTCATCGTGATCGATAGCCGATACCCGTAATATGAGGCAATAATAACCAGGCACACGACAAGCGAACCGAAAGCAATCTCAAGGTTGCGGATAAAGTTGGCGGTATAACTCTGCTTGACCAGCAGGCTATCTTTGCTGGTTGAAATCTGCTCCCTGATCTGCGCCAAGGCCAGCAAAGTCTGCGCGAAGGACCGGTCGATTTCGACAAGCATCGCACTGGATGTTGATAGCGTTGCATCACCCGAGGTATACATCAGGTCGATGGAATGAGACTTCATGCCCTGTATCGATGCCTGTGCTTCATGCAACAGATCGATAATGGCTTTAGATTCATTTGGATCGGTCGTTTCGGTATTATTCAGTTGATCCACGAGCGAAGCCAGCAGTACATCGAATTGATCGATCTTATTTTCGAACTTCTCGACCTTGTCATTGTCATGCCCATTCAACAGAACTTGCTCGACATCTTTCTTGGCGGATGTCGTCAGGGCTTCGAGCTTGTTCACCAGCTTGAGCTTTGAAGACCACCTGTTATTGACCGTGACCGATTCTCGATACAACTCGGTGATGTGGTGGTTAAGCCCGAGGCATAACAGCACGGCAAACAGAGTCAGTGCCGCCAGCAGGAAGTAGACAAGCCGCCAGCAAGGACGTCGCGTTGACTTCGTAGCCGTGATGTCATCGTTTGTCGTCATATACGAAAACGAGTTTTGGGCCCATTTTTGTGACGGTTCGGCCACCTTGGGATAGACCCATAACCACAGCCCAACCGCGCGGGTATACAAGGGTTGCTATCGTCTAAAAACAAAGAGCCGTTGATGGCTAGCCGGGAAATTGCCTATGGCTGATGACATGCTTACATCTGAAACCCGATACTATCGGGCTATCGGCATTTTACATCATGTCTGCTTGTGCTCATGACGCAACTGCCCGCAGGCCGCTGCAATGTCCCGGCCTCGGCTGGCACGGATATGACAGTTGATCCCCGCCGAACGAAGCGTCTGCTGAAACCGATGAACATCCTGATCGGTCGGACGTTTGTACGGCAAACCGGCTACCTCGTTGTAGCGGATCAGGTTGATATTACTCCGCAACCGCCTGGCAACGTGCGATAACTCCCTCGCATGCTCCGCCTGGTCATTGACCCCGCCCAGCAGGATGTATTCCAGCGTGACCTCGCGGCCGCTCTTGTCAAAATAATACCGGCCCGCCTCAATCAACTGCTCGATACTCACCGACTCCGCCCAAGGGATCAGTTGCCGACGCAATTCATCATTCGGTGCATGCAAACTGATCGCCAGCGTGATCGGCATGTCGATCTCGGCAAGCCGGCGCATCTGTGCCGGTAATCCGACCGTGCTGATCGTTATGCGCCGGCCCGATATGCCTAATCCCCAATCAGCGGTCAAAGTTTTCACCGCAGCCGTCACCGCATTGAAGTTCGACAACGGTTCACCCATCCCCATAAATACAACATGGCTGATCCGCTCGACACCTTCGAGCTGCCCAAGCTGCCAGACCTGCTGCACGATCTGTCCCGCGCTCAGGTTGCCATCCAACCCGCCCAATCCCGATGCACAGAACTTGCAACCGACCGGGCACCCGACCTGGCTGGAGATGCACGCCGTGCGGCGTGGCTTGTTTTCATCCGCCGGGATCATCACGCACTCGGTCTGTGAAGCTCGGTCCCCCTGCACGTTCAAAACATTCAAGCCCCCGTCATCTGCCGCCTCAAGCGACCAGTCGATCAACAGCTTCTGCGTCCCGTCCGTCGCAAGCTGATGCCCCAACACCCGCCCACGCACGAACGTGAGGTTCTCCACCAATAGCTGCTGATCCTTTTTGCCCAGATTCGTCATTTTCACTGGATCGGTCACGCCATGCTTGTACACCCACTCCAAGACCTGCTTCGCCCGGTACGCGGGCATACCGTAGCCCGCAAGCTGCTCCGCAAGCGTGTCGGGTGTGAGATCAAAAAAGTAGGGGCGCGATTGCATCCGAAGATTGTAGCGGTTTCCTGATAACGGGATAGTAACGCGTGATAGCTACATTCTGTGGCTTCCGATCAGTTGTTGCCGATAGATAGGCTTAACAGTCCCCCTCACACCGAGGCGAGGCTTCACCGCATTCATCCGCTAACCGGAGGGATACTGACATGACGGGGTTCCACCACCATTATCTCGCGACGCGGAAGCTATCTCTTATGAGATGGTCCGTCCTCATCACCTTGCTCAGCTTCGTTTCGCCACTGTCGGCTGCGGTGCAGCAGGTGTGGCGGATCAGCCCCGGAGATACCGGCGTTGCGACCGGTTTGGGCTGGGCGCTGGATATCAGCGGGCAGACAATCATCGCCGGGGCACCGGCGGATGGAGAAGTGTTTCCTTATGGTGGCGCAGCTTATCTGATCGATGTCGCGACGGGCCAGATCAAGCATCGGCTATCGCCCTCACAATCAACCTTGCAGGGCATTTTTGGGATCAAAGTAGCCATCGAAGGGAATCGGGCACTGGTCGGAGCCCCGGTGCAGGGGGCGATGCTGGGCACTGATATCTTCGAAGAGGTTGATGATCCGGGGTCTGCGTACATCTTCGATGTGCAGACCGGCCAGGAGCTTTATCGGCTTACCCCGGATGATTCCTCCTCGCTGGATTACTTTGGTGGAAGAGTCGCGATCAGTGGCAACCTCGCGGTGGTTACTGCTTTTCAGAACGATTACGCTGGAGAAGACGCCGGCGCTGCCTATGTGTTTGATCTGACCACGGGCCAGCAGCTACGAAAGATCATCCCTTCGGATGCACACGAGCAACAACAGTTCGGAATATCGCTTGCAGTCGAAGGGAATCTGGCGGTAATCGGCACATTAGAAGAGACGGTCTCGGATAACTATGCCGGCTCAGCCTATGTATTTGATATCACAACCGGCGAAGAACTCTACAAACTCGCTCCTTCGGTCGAGCGTCAAGGCGTATGGTTTGCACGATCGGTTGCCTTATCGAATAGCATTGCTCTGATTGGAGCACCTGAGTGGCGGTATGATAACAGCATGAGTCCGGTCGGTTTTGCGGATTATTACGACGTAGAAACAGGACAATGGTTGGGCCGATTCGACTCGGAAAGTGATGAGCAAATCGACAACTTCGGCTATGCCGTGGCTTTGGATGGACAGACCGCGATCGTTAGTTCTCCAGGCGAAAGCCTCAATGGCGTAGGGAAAGGGGCACTTCACTACTTTAATCTGGAATCCGGCGAACTTGTCGACATAGTCAGGGGAACTGAATATCAAGGTAGACTCGAAGTTTTCGGAATCAGCGTCGCCCTTGAAAATGGATACACCGTCGTGAACGGATTAGAGTACAACGATTCCGAACAACAGATCGGGTATATACATCTCTACCGCGACGTCCCCGAGCCGGGCAGTTTGTGCATCATGGTGGGAGGGCTTGCTATGATGTGCAGGTCGGCCCGCAGGCTAGGCCGCTCGTATACTATGTTTCATGCTCTGCACCCGCGACAGACAGGTCTTTGATGACATCCTCGACCAGACGATCGACCGTCTGCCTCAGCAGTTGCACGATTTGCTGGAGGAAGTGCCCCTGATCGTGGAGGACGAGCCCAGCCCGGCTTTGCTCGCGGACATGGAGATGGATGCGGACGACGACCTCTGTGGCCTGCATTGGGGTACACCCATAACCGAGCGGGGTACCGAGACCGCTATCGACTTTCCCGACCGCATGATGCTCTTCCGTGGCCCGATCATGCGGCTGGCCGGCTACCCCGGTTCAGGCTCCGGCAACCGGGCGCTAACCGAACTGCGCAAGCAGATCCGCATCACGCTGCTGCACGAAATCGGCCACCACTTCGGGCTCGAAGAAGAGGATCTTGATGCTTTGGGATACGGCTGATGACGATAGGGGGGCCATCCGCTATCATCCTTATTCATGCTGAAGCTGGCGACACTTATCGAGAACCCCGGCGAGCCGGAGGTCGACACGCGGTACCAGGACCCGGCCGAATTGAAGGCCCTCGGGTACAACGGCCTGGTTATCTACGAAAGCACGGCCCTGTCCGGCCTGCGCAACCTCGACCTCATCTCCTCCGATGAAGTGCGCCGCTGGGTCAACGCTCATTCCGAGCACATCGCCCAAACCATCCACCGCGCCCAGTCTGCAGGGCTGGCGGTCTACCTGTTCTATGACGCCTTGGTCCTGCCGGTGCACATCGTCGAACGCAACGTCACCGGGCTCTGCTGCAAAGGCCGACCGCAGACGCTTTGCCCGGCCAGCGAACAGGCGCAGGAGCTTTCCGCCGCTGCGGTCGAAACCATGCTCAACCGTTGGCCCCAGGTCGACGGCATCGTGTTCCGCTTCGGCGACACCGACGCACAGCGCCTGCCACACCTTATTGGCAACGATATCTACACGCCGCACTGCTCGCGTTGCAGTCGGTTCGGCCGCGCCGATCGGGCGATCGAATTCATCAAGCAGATACACCGTGTCGTCGTCGAGCAGGCGAACAAACGCCTGATCGTCCGCGCGTGGAACGTCAGGCCCAACGGCATGCACGACGCGCCGGAACTCGCTGGCCGCATCGCCGCAGGACTGCCTGGTGATCCGGAAGACGATCGACTCGTCCTGTCATTCAAATTCACACAGACCGACTTCTGGCGCTACCAACGCTGGAACCCCTCCAGCCTGGTCTGCGGCAAACGCCCGATCATCTACGAACTGCAATGCCAGCGCGAGTTCGAAGGCAAAGGCGGCATCCCCAACTGGCAAGCCCCGCTCTGGCGTAACGGCTATCCGGAAGTGGCGCATGAGGAAGGTGAAGTCCACGGCCTGGCAGAGGCGGTCGATCGCGTTAACTTCGCGGGCCTCTGGGCGTGGGTGCGTGGCGGCGGCTGGGGTGGGCCGTTCGTAAAGAACGAACAGTGGATCGACGCCAACGTCTACGCCGTGCCTTTGCTTGCAGACGATCCACGAGCAGACACGCACAAGCTTGCACAGCAATGGGCGCAGGACCGCCTCGGCGCAGACGCCAAATACGCCCAATCTCTCGTTGATCTTCTCGAAGACTCACCGGAATTCATCCGCCAGGCATTTTACATCGGCCCGTTCGCCAAGTCGCGGCCGAGTCCGTGGCATCCCAACGCAGACTGGATCCAGGACGATCTGCTCGATGCACAGGCCGCCTGGCGCATCATCCAGAAGCTCAGCGATGCGCAGCTCGATGAACTGATTCAGGAAAAAGAAGCCGCCGCCGAAGTCATCAGCCGACACCGCGCCGCGCTGCACCAGGCCGTTGGCGACCGCAGGCCTCATGATCTGACCCCCATGGTCAACACCATGCTCTACGGCGAATCACTCTTCGAAGCCTTGCGCGATCTGCTTGTCGGCCTGGCAAACTACCGACGGTTCCAACGCAACAGCGACGCGGCACTCGCCGGCGTCGTGAAACAAAAACTCTTCTCCGCCCAGGACCACTGGAACCACCACGCCCAACGCTTCGGCTCACTGCCCGGCGCAGCTACCGCCTTCCGCGAAAACAACTTCTGGGACCTCACCCAGAACATCCTCGCTAAACTCGAAGAGTAGATTGTTTTGACCGCTATTTAGCCCCGAACTTGCCCGGGGTAAATTCTCTTTGCTTCATTGTGCATCAAATCTACACCGCCCGCATTGCGTCGCAATGCGGCTATGAAAGATGCATGAACGAAAATTAAATTGAATTTCGATCTACTTCGACGCGAACCAATCCGTCCCCGCGCCTACATCCACCTTCAGCGGTACGCTCAATTCCATCGCGTGCTCCATCTGCTGGCGGATCACTTCCGTCGCCGCGTCCGCGTTATCTTCGGGCGTCTCGAACACCAGTTCGTCATGGATCTGAAGCAGCATCTTCATCGGCAGCTTTTCATCCAGAATCTTCCGATGCAGATTGACCATCGCCAGCTTGATCAGGTCGGCAGCGGAACCTTGCACGACGCTGTTGATGGCTAGCCGTTCACCGAGTTGCCGCGTCTGGCCGTTCGATGAATGGATCTGCTCGATGTTGCGGCGTCTGCCGAGGATCGTCGTAACGTAGCCGTTGTTTTGTGCCTGCAACACGCAATCGGCAAGGAACGTATCGATCCCCGCAAAGCGTTTACGATAGCCGTTGATCAACTCGCGTGCCGATTCGTTGTCGAGCCCTTCGACGCGTCTTGCCAGACCGAACGCCGTGATGCCGTAGACGATCCCGAAGTTGATCACCTTCGCATGCGCGCGCTGGTCGGAACTCACCTCATCAAGCGGGACGTTGAAAACCTGCGCCGCTACCGCCGCGTGAATGTCCTGATCGTTCTTGAACGCTTCGGTCAGCCTCGGGTCTTCGCTCAGATGCGCGAGCATACGTAATTCGATCTGCGAATAGTCCGCGCTGATCAATACATGCCCCGGCTCAGCGACGAATGCTTTGCGTATCTGCTTGCCGATCTCCGTGCGGATCGGGATATTCTGCAGGTTCGGATCGCTCGACGATAAACGACCCGTCGCGGTTCCCGTCTGATGGAATCGTGCATGCACACGCCCATCGTCCTGATGGATGCTGTCTTTAAGGTTGCCAAGATACGTCCCGACGAGTTTGGCGAGCTGGCGGTACTCCAGCATCAGCACCGGCACCTTCTGCACCTGCGGATCGATATCCTCCATCTCCGCCAGCTTCTGCAATACCTCCACATCCGTCGAGGGCCCGGTCTTGCGCCGCTTAACCACCGGCAAACCGAGATTCGTAAATAGCACCTCCGCCAGTTGCTTCGGCGAATCGATATTAAACGCGCCACCTGCCGCTTCATGAATCTGGTCGCGCAGTTCATCGATGCGCTGATTCAACACGGCTTTCTGTTCATCAAGGATATCCGGATCAACCTTGATCCCGTGATCCTCCATCACAGCCAGCACTTCGATCAGCGGCGTCTCCACCTCGTTCATCAGCTTCGCCATCTCGGCGTCATCAATCTCGGGTCTGAGCTTTTCATACAAACGCAAGCTGATGTCCGCATCCTCCGCCGAGTAGGGCGTCGCCTGATCAAGCGGCACCTGATCCATCGTCTTCTGCGTCTTGCCGCGCCCGCGTTCGCCGATCAACTCGCTGATCGGGATCGTGTGGTAATTCAACAGCGACAACGCCATGTCGTCCATCCCGATGCCCGGTAAACCAAGCAGATGCCCAGCGACCATCGTGTCGAACACAATACTGCGCATTTCAACACCCGAATGCTTGAGCACCAGATAGTCATACTTCAGATTGTGTCCGGTCTTGCCGATCTTCGCATCTTCTAAAACAGGCTTGAGCGCTTCGAGCACCGTCGCTTCATCGAGGTGTTCCTCCGGCTTCGGCGAACGCACCGGCACATACACACCTTCACCCGCCTGCCACGCAAGACATACCCCGCAAAGGTCCGCGTAATGCCCCAGCCCGACCGTCTCCGTATCGACTGCGATCAGTTTCTGCTTCTTCAGCGTTTTAACGAGGTCGGCCAGCTCTTCTTTTGTCGTGATCGCGGTGTATTCGCCATCCGTCGCCGAGATGGTGGGGCGGTCGTCGTCCTCTTCCGTTTCATCGTCACTCGATTCGATCGAGCCGAAGAGTCCGCCCATCGCGGGCGCACCGCCTTTCTTTTTCGCTGGCTTCTTATTTGGTGCGGCAGCCGAGGTATCAATGTCCAACAGTTTCTGCAGATCGGTGACATGGCGATTAAAACCTAGCTCACGGAAAAGCGAAAGCAGGGCGGCGCCGTCGATCTTTGCCAGCCCCTTTGTTTCGGTATCGCCAAGCGCAAAGTCGATCGGCGTGTCGCGCCTTAGCGTCACGAGTTTACGTGTTAATTCGATGATCCCATTATCACGCGCCTGCTCCAGATTTTCCTTCTGCTTGCCCTTGAGTTGATCGAGATTCGCTAGCAGACTCTCAACGCTGCCGAACTGTTCGAGCAGTTTCTGCGCGGTCTTCGGGCCGATGCCTTTCACACCCGGAATGTTGTCCGTGCTGTCGCCGATAAGTGTCTGGTAGTCGATCACCTGTGCAGCCGTTATCCCACGTTTTTCAATCAAGCCATCCGCATCGAGTTCCTGATCGGTCTGCACGTCATACATCGTGACGCGCTCGCCGAGCACCTGCTCCAGATCTTTATCTTTCGCGACCAGTCGAAGGTGCAGCCCCGGTTCATCATTATCAAATGCACCGGCTGAAACGCGGTCCGCCAGCGTTGCCATCACATCGTCCGCCTCGAACTCCGGCACTTCAAGGATCGGCAGACCAAACAGCTTCGCCAACTCAAACATCCGCGGGATCTGCGCAACGAATTCTTCCGGCGCCTCGTCACGATTGGCTTTGTACTCCGGGTAAAACGCATCACGGAACGTCTTACCCTTCGGGTCCACGACCATCGCCGCATACGCCGGCCGACATTCCTTGAACAACTTGATCAAGAGCCCCGTAAACGCAAACAGCGCGTTGGTCGGCTCCCCCGTCACCGGACTCGTCATCCCGCCACGGATCGCATAAAACGCACGAAACATCTGCGCGTGGCCGTCGATCAAATACAACATCTTGCCGGGATCAGGTTTAGACATGCGTGGATTATAGTGTGAAACGAAGGGGTTGAACTACAGAGGCACAGAGACACAGGGAAAGGCAATTTATGAAACAGGGATGAACACGGATACACACAGATAAGACAAAAACACATAATTTTGTGTCTTACCTCTTATCCGTGTTCATCTGTGTCCATCCCTGTTCCAACTCACTATGTTTCCAATCACCAATCCAGCGTCCCCAGCCATGCGCTTCGTAGTTCATCCAGCGATACATCCAGCACGCGGCCGGCCTGGGGGGTACGCAGTGTTAACCGATCGTGATCCGCGAACGTGCCGATCTGGCCGAAGGGTGTCTTGGTTTTACGCAGCGCGTTGATCACCGCATCGAGCTTCTCCGGCTTCACTTCCAACAGGTACCGGCTCGGTGATTCCGCGAAACACGCAACAGGCGTATCAAGCGTCTGTCCGCCCGGCAATGCACCCAGATCAAGGTCCAACCCGATCCGCCCAGCAAACGCCATCTCCGCCGCGGCGACAAGCAACCCACCTTCGCTGCAGTCGTGCGCAGAACTGACCAGGCCTTCCTTGATCAGCGTCGCCACCGCACGTGCACTGGCCGGGCCCTGTTTCAAACAAGTGCGCGGCACGCGCTTATCGATCGCTTCGCCGCCGATATGGACGTAATGTGAACCGCCCATGTTGCCCGACGTCTCGCCGATCATCAACAGTAAATTGCCCGAGGCTTTCGCGTCCATCGTGCGCGACTTACGCACGTCGTCGACCATGCCCACTGCGGTGATGAGCAACGTCTGCGGGATCGTGATGAGCTTGCCATCCTGTGTTGTGAACTGGTTGCTCAGTGAATCTTTGCCTGAAACGAAAGGCGTGCGGTACGCCATCGCGCCGTCGTAGCACGCTTCAGCGGCACGCACGAGTGTGCCAAGTACCTCCGGCGGATCGCAGTTCGGCCAGCAGAAGTTATCCAGGATCGCAATATGATCCGGATCGGCCCCGACGCACACCGCGTTGCGCACCGCTTCATCGATCGCCGCGAGCGTCGCCCAGTACGAGTCGCCATCGCTGGCGTAACCGCGCTGCGTTGCTTTTTCCGAATAGAACGGCGCGCCGCCGACGCTCAGGTTGATCCCCTTGTAGCTGTCCAGCTTCGGCCTGAGCACCGACGCGTCCGAAGGCCCGTCCTGCTCCGGCCCGACCAAAGGCTTCACCACCGACCCGGCCTGCACCTCGTGGTCGTATTGCCGAACGATCCAGTGCTTGCTGGCGATGTTCGGATGCGCAAGCAGTATCGTCAGCGATTCAGATAACGATAAACTCCCCACGCCGCGAGTTGCGCCCGCCCCGCGAGCCGCGTTGCCACCAACGCGGTAACCCCCAGCCTGCTTCGCCTCAGGCGGCCAGGTGGCTTCGCGCATCGGGGTCGGGATGCCTTCGTGCAGCATCTGCATCGGCAAGCGGCCGACCTCTTCGCTGTGATACGTCAGCACAAGCTGCGGCTCGTTGTCGATGTGTGACAGTTCGCCGAAGTGGCCCATGTCGCACAGATCGACATCCTCAGCCTCACAGATCATGCGCAGCCGTTCCAGCTTGTCCGGCGGAACTGACAGCACCATCCGCTCCTGGGCCTCGCTGATCCAGATCTCCGTGTGGTTCAATCCCTGGTACTTAAGCGGCGCGTTTTCCAGCGTCACGCAAGCGCCGGTCTTTTCGCCCAGTTCGCCGATCGCGCTGGAGAAGCCCCCTGCGCCGCAATCGGTGAGTCCTGAATACAAAGGCCCGTCTTCCTGGTCGCGCGCTTTGAGGATGACATCAAGTGTCTGTTTTTCCGTGATCGCGTTGCCGATCTGCACCGCGTGTGAGAATTCGTCGGCATGGGTGTCCGTCAGCTCGGCGCTGCTGAACGTCGCGCCGTGGATGCCGTCCCGACCGGTCGAGCCGCCGATCGCGACGATCCGATCGCCCGGCATCGCCTTGCCGAAGCAGCGATCCAGCGGGATCAACCCGATGCACCCGGCAAACACCAGCGGGTTCGCCACATAATCTTCATCGAAGTACACCGCGCCGTTCACGGTCGGGATACCCATGCGGTTGCCATAATCACGCACGCCCGCGACGACCTGCTTCAGGATCCGTCTCGGTTTGATCACGCCCTCCGGCACATCCTCCACATCCGGGAAACTCACGCAGAATGTATCCGTATTCGCGATCGGCTTTGCAGCGAGGCCCGTCCCGATCACGTCGCGGATGCACCCGCCGATGCCTGTTGCTGCGCCGCCGTAGGGTTCGATCGCGGAGGGGTGGTTGTGCGTTTCAACCTTGATGCTGATGCCATCCACATCATCGAACTTCACAACGCCCGAGTTGTCTTCAAACACGCTGACGCACCAGTCTTTGCAAGGTTGCTCTTGCATCAACTGCTTCGTTGCCGCCGCCACCGTGTACTTCAGCAGGTTGTCAATCGTGACGCTACCGTCTTCATTGATCGTGTGCCCCGCGCGCCCGGCCCAGTTGATCCCTGAATCCTTCGCAGCGACGCCCGATCCTTCGCGATACCGTATCTTCGACTTCAACGTCTTATGCACGCAGTGCTCGCTCCACGTCTGCGCGAAGGTTTCCAGTTCGATATCCGTCGGGTCGCGGTCGATCTTGCGGTAGTGTTCGCGGATCGCGTGCATCTCCGCCAGGCTCAGGAACAGATGCCCCTCGCGCGACAGTTTCACCAGTGCTTCATCATCCAGTTCACGGATCGGCACGTGTGTGATGTGCAGGTCATAGGCGTGGCCTTGCGGGAACGCGTCCGGGTGGAACGGCTGCGTGTGAATATCCTGGATCACGGTGTTCGCTACCGTCCCATTGGCAAAACGCTGTAGCGCTTCATCGCTCGGTTTCTCACCCTCGCCGGCATGTTCAAAGTCGTAACGCACACCCGTCCGCACCTCGACGCTGTCGCTGGCCAAGAACGTGAACATCTCGAGGATCGCCGACTGTGCCGACTGGGCGACCGGGTCCATCACGCCCGGCTGATAGTGCACCTCCAGCATCGATCGGCCTTCCGCGACCGGCTCGGCGCCGAGCGTACTCACCTGGTTCACCGGATCGGCCAGCAACTCCCGGGCAATCCTCTGGGCCTGCTCATCATTCAACGGCGCCTCGATCAGGTACACATGCGTCGAGTGGACCGCCAGGATGTCGCCCAAGGCCTGTTTCGCCTGGCTGAGCAGCCCAGCCCCATGCGGGTCGGCCTCACCCGGCTTGGGCCTGACCTCCACACGAAACATGCGGTTTTGGGCGGTTTCTTCGGTCATCAACTCGGTTTGCGGCGCGATCGGGGCGGTATTCATCGGTACTCCGTGAAGCTGGGTAAGCGTTCAGCCACCGATGATACGGAATCCTGCCTGTGGCTGCTAAGAGGGTGGCAGCAGGGGGTGGAAAAAATTATTTCACCTGAGATGTAAAGTAAACTTGACACGCCGACGATGTCTACTATACTTTACACCAAGTCAAGTATATTAACCATTGCCAAGGGCGGAAAGGTATCGATTATGAACGCATCATTTGAAGAACGTAGTGCCTGGGTGCAGCTTGTGACGCTGCTTTTGATCATGGGCGGGTATGTGATTGGGGCTTGGGGGATTGCCGGGCGGGAGGAGGCGACGCTGATGTCGTACCTGCCGCTCTTTGCCGGGGCGGTCGTGCTGCTGATCATCCTGATGGTGATCGGGCACATCGTGGCGACATTCTTCGGCGGGGCGGGGGAAAAAGACGAGCGGGATAAGCTCATCGTCTGGCGGGCGGAGAGCAACGCCTCGTGGGTCCTCGGGGCCGGGGCGATGGCCGCGATCGGCGGGCTTATCTACGAGGTCGGCAGCATCTGGATCGCCCACGGGCTCCTGCTGTCCCTGCTGCTCTCGGCCCTGCTCAAACTCACCATGCAGCTCATCTACTACAGGCGGGGGGTGTGAAGTGAGTAAGGACAAGACCCGTATTCAGAACCGCATCCGGGCTCTGCGGTTCGAGCACAATGAAATGACCCAGCAGGAGCTTGCCCAGCGTATCGGCGTGACACGCCAGACCATCAATGCCATCGAAGGCGGCAAGTATTCACCCACGCTGGAGGCCGCCTTCAAGATCGCTGAGGTGTTCGGCAAGCCGTTGGAAGAGGTTTTCAGTATGGAAAGCGAAAATACTGAGTAGATAGACGTGCAAATCCTGCCCCTTACAATTAAAATACTGCCCTGTACTTTTAATTGGTGTCTTTTAGTAAACAGGTAATCACAAGCACGAACCAGCGGTAATCAACGACACCATGTCAGCCAAATCGCAGGGTTCGATAATCCACTTGGTTAATCGCTAACTGTGTGATTTTGCATAACTTCGGACGGATATCTGTCCGCTTGCCTTATGATTAACCGATAGGGGCCTTGTCTAGCATGAGTACCCACGGTCCCTCCCATTCTGGCTTGCCGATCTCTTGGCGCGACTCGACCGGCATCAAGCCCGATCGACGCACGCTGCCGCCTGAGTATCGCAAACCCGCGCCGGACCTTGTCGATCCACCGCGCAGACTCGGAAAGACCGAACTACCCGATACGCTTCCGCCGCAGACCAAGCGCGCCAAGGATTTGTCCATCGAGACGCTGCGCGGCATCGCCATCATCCTGATGGTCATGGGCCACGTTATCAGTGCCCGGCCGGACGGGGGGCTTCAGGTCTCGGATGATTCGTGGTGGCGCTACTTCTATCTCACGTTCAGTCCGATGCGGATGCCGTTGTTCACGGTGATCTCCGGCTACGTCTACGCGATGCGTCCCGTGCAGTGGGAATCCTCAAAGATATTCCTGACCGGTAAGGCCCGCCGATTGCTGCTGCCGATGGCGAGCGTCGCGACCATACAGTACCTGTTCACCGCTTTATCCCCCGGCGTCACCAATCCCCAGCCCATCACCGGCATCTGGCGCATCTACCTTTTCCCCTTCGATCAGTTCTGGTTCCTCCAGTCGATCGCGCTGGTCTTCGTCACCGTCTACGCGATGGAGATCCTCGGCATGCTCGAAAAACGCCGGGGCTGGGTGACGTGCATGGCGATCGGCTCGCTGATCTTCCTCTTCGGCCCAACCGAAACGGCCTTCTTCTCGATCGACGGCTGGTGCAAGCTGCTCGTCTTCTTCATCCTCGGGTTAGGCCTGTACCGCTTCGACGTCCTATCCAAAGGGCGCGGCCCGTTCATCGCGGCGGCGGCCTTGCTCGCAATAGCCGCGACGTTGCATCAACTCTATCTCTTCGACAAACTCGACCCCGGCAGCGCACTGCCCTGGATCGTCCTCGGCTGCGGCCTTGGCGCGACCTTCCTGCTCGTCCGACTTCGCTTTACTTTCAAACCCATCGCCTGGCTCGGTGGCTACGCCTTCACCATCTACCTCCTGCACGCCTTCGGCGTCACCGGCGCACGCATCCTCAGCAAAAACATCCTCGGCATCACCAACACCGAAGCCTTGTTTATCATCTGCCTGACACTCGGCCTCGCACTACCCATCCTCGGCCACCTTATCCTCGAACGCCACAAGATCACGCGACGCGTGTTTTTGGGATTGCGGTGATCTTGCCGATCTCATGTTGGAAAAAAAATGGCCACAGATAAACACGGATTAAATCCGGGTCAATGTTTGCATGTATTCACTCCCTCTGCTCCTGGGATAGGGCCGGGGTGAGTGCCGTAGTGAGTAAACGAACCGAGTTTAAGAGACGTTCAAGCTTCAACTCTCATAACGAATCTTAATCTGCATACACAATCCATCCGGCCCTCACCCTAACCCTCTCCCGCGGGGAGAGGGGACAAATCCCATCTGTGTTTATCCGTGTTCATCTGTGGCTAAATAAAACCCGCTCTAAATTCGCCATTTTTGCCCCCACGCTCGCCCCGCGTTACCTTACCCGACGGCCTGCTGTTGGCCCAGATAGTTCACGCCCCTTGAGAGGAAGGATGCAGAAAATGTTTGACAAGATCCAGCCCGCTCCACCCGACGCGATCCTTGGTTTGACTGAGGCGTTTAAGGAGGACACCCGGCCCAACAAGATCAACCTGGGCGTGGGTGTCTACAAGGATGCTACCGGCAAGACCCCGGTGCTGGCGACCGTCAAAGAAGCCGAGCGCCGCCTCATCGACGCCGAGGTCACCAAGAGCTACAAACCTATCGACGGCGACCCAGCTTATGGTGCTTGCGTCCAGGCTATGCTCTTCGGCGCAGGCAGCGACATCATCTCCGGCAAACGCGCCGCGACCAGCCATTGCCCCGGCGGCACCGGCGCGCTGCGCGTTGCAGGCGACTTTATTGGTTCCCAGCTTCCGGGGGCAACGCTCTGGATGAGTGATGAAACCTGGCCAAACCACCCGGCCGTCTTCGGCGCCGCCGGCGTACCTATGAAACGTTATCCCTACTTCGACGCCGCGAAGAACACGCTTGACATCGACGCGATGCTCAAAGGCCTCGCCGAAGCCAAAGAGGGCGACGTCGTCTTGCTGCACGGCTGCTGCCACAACCCGACCGGCGTCGACCCGGATGCCGGGCAGTGGGCGAAGATCGCGGATGTGTGTGCTCAGAAGAACTTGCTGCCACTGGTGGACTTTGCGTATCAGGGATTAGCCACCGGCATCGAAGAAGACGCCGTCGGTCTGCGTACGCTGATCAGCAAGGTGCCCGAGTTGATCATCTGCGCCAGCTTCTCCAAGAACTTCGGCCTGTACAACGAACGTGTCGGCTCGCTGACCATGGTCGCTGCTTCGGCAGAAGCAGCCAAGACTGTGCAGAGCCAGGTCAAGACCTGCATCCGACGTAACTATTCCAACCCACCATCGCACGGCGGGGCGATCGTCTCGACGATCCTGCAGGACGCGGGTTTGACCAAGCAATGGCACGCCGAACTCGCCGAGATGCGCGACCGCATCAACGGCATGCGCAAGCTATTCGTCAAGACACTTGCTGACAAAGGCGCGAACCGCGACTTCTCGTTCATCACAAAGCAGAACGGCATGTTCAGCTACTCCGGCTTGAACAAGGAACAGGTCGGCAAGCTACGCGAACACTACGGCATCTACATCGTCGGCTCCGGCCGCATCAACGTCGCCGGCATGACCGAGTCCAACATGGACTACCTCTGTGACGCCATCGTGAAAGTGCTGTAAACCACCTCACCAACAACCCACCATAAAAACGAAGCCCACGTTCATCGAACGTGGGCTTTATCGTTAACCACACATACAACCATTCACCCTCAATCACACACCCGCCGTCGCATCAATCCCAAACCCCCAACCCCCAGCAACACCAGACTCCCCGGCTCCGGCACCACCATCGGCGGCGTCCCCGCGTTCCAATTACCCAGCACGATGTCCAGGTCGTCGAGCCCGACGTAGCCGTCGCCTGAAGGATCACCTTGCATCCAGATGCCGGCCGTGACCCTGGTGTTCCAATGAGTCAATACGATGTCCAGATCATCCAGCCCGACGAAGCCATCGGCGTTGAGGTCGCCGACCATCCCGGTGACAAGCCAGATCAAATGTGAGTCATACCTGACGCCAAGCGCGATCCCGTTTGACGTGGGAAAGTTGCATTGACTGAACTGCCCTTGAAGCGGCAACTGCGAGTTGAGGATCTCGAACGCTATACCCGCTGCGGGATCGAAGCCACCAATCAGACCGACATCCAGAATTCCATCCACTGTCGTATATGTATCACCCGTAATCCACAACTGATCGAACTGCCCGGAATTCGACCCGCCGAGTTCGATCTCGACCGTGCCGCTATCCGTCAGGTCCAACTCACCTTGCACCGCAAGAAAGCCCGGCCCATATCCGCCCGGTGCAAGTACGCCCAGATTATCGAATACGTTACTGACGGTGATGAGTCCATCCGCATTGATCCGTCCGTAGTTGTTGATTTGTTCGGATTCGATCGTGGCTTCATCCAAGTCAATTGTTGCGTAGTGCCATACGTTCAATACATGGCAGTCCACGACACTAGCGTTGCTGACAATCAGTTCGGCTATGCTCGGAACACTGGGACCGTAAGCCGTTCCTCCTACGAACAAGCTGCCATCGATATACCAGGTAGACCCGGGGCCCGACACGGTGACGATCCCTTCCGAGTCGTCGGTTTCGGCTACGAAGCCTTCTCCGCAAGTGAGCGTAGCGCCGTTCTCGATAGTCATGCGCCCAGACCCAATGCTGGGGAATGAGCCTATCGCGGAACCCCCCACATGAACGGCGCCGTCGTACAACCAAGGGGCGTCGCTCGTGCGCAGGAACGTGCCCGGATCGCTCAGTTCCAGGACGCCGTTATTATCAGGACCGATCAAAAGGTCCATTTCGGTGTAATCTCCGCCGAGAAAGGCCCACGCTCCATGGACCAGCCGAAGTGTTGCGGTCTCGTTAGGCTGGTTGCCATCGATGGTGTATTGGTCAAATGGCGTTTGCGGATCGAAGTGGCCCCCATCGATGGTGAGTGTACCGCAGTGATGATCGAAGTTCCCAAGATCGGATTGGGCAAAATCACCGACATGGATATTTGCCTCGGGATGGTCGAGGGAGAGTAGCCCGCCGTCGATGCGCAATGTACCGGCATCCAGGTCGGCTCCCGCGTGATCGAGCAGGATTACGCCGGTGCTGACGGTTACTGTGTCTGCACTAAACGCTGCGTTGTCAGCAAACCGGAGGATGCCATTCCCGATATACGCTTCATCCTCGACAGTCAGCGTTTGGCCCGCTAAGACTTGAAGGTTGATCGCGCCATACCCGGGCAGCATGTTTAATTCATGCACGGTGTAGTCCTGATCCACGCTCGAAAACTCGACGGGCTGACCCCCCGGTGGCACATAGATATTGGCGATCCAGTCGCGATTGGGCACGCCGCTGGCTGGTGTCCAAGCATAGACATTACTCCAGTTGTCAATAAGCTGCGTGCTTGCCCAGTTATGCGGCGTGATCGTATTGGTGGTGGTGATGTCATCGATGGTGAAAGTGCGATCGGTGTTATCCGTCTTTTGGATCTTCACATTGATATTGTCTACATCGGTGAAGTCCGGCGCACCGAAGCCGGTGAAGTCGTTGTATCGAAACTTGTACACACCGGCGCCGGTGATCGGTTGGATGAGTTGGGCAAAGACCGATTCGGGCTCTCCCAGTCGTGTCCCAACCGTCACAACCAGGTCGGCGCCACTAACAGTTGACGTGACATTGACGGCGAACGCGTTCTGATTGTCGACGGTCAGGTCGCGGTTGAGTTGTCCCGAAGATCCGTTGTAAGTGAATCCGGATTCCGTGTTGTTACAGCCTTCGCCAAATACCAGGATCGAATAATCATCCGGCGGACCCGCTGCCAAGGCGATATTATGCTGTCCGGGGATATTGTACAAAGTTGAATATCGTTGCGTTCCTATGACGTTGCTGTTGGAAAGGTTCGTCTGAAGATTAGAGGTGTTGGTTCCCGGCAACGCGATGGTTACGAAAAATCCCTCTTCGAAGTTATCGATGGTAATGACGGCCATCGTCGGATGGGTCGAGAAGCCAACCACCGCAATCCATACAACAAACACGGCAAGAAAGCTCGTGGTCGATGAACGGTTCATGGCATGATCCCTTTGTTTTAAATGTGGAAGTCACTGTTTCCTCGGCGTGACAGCACGGTCATACCCAACGCGCACAAGGACAATCCGGCCACGGGTTCGGGGATAGTGGATTCATTCACAGGCGGTGTGCCGACGTTCCAGTTATTCAGCACGATGTCCAGATCATCCAGACCGACGTAGCCGTCACCCGACGGATCCGCAAAAGGATCGGCGGGGGGGACGGTTTGATTCCAGTTGTTGAGGATGATGTCCAGGTCGATCAACCCGACAAAGCCGTCGCCGTTCAGGTCACCCGGGATCGGCAGGCTGATGACTTGTAGCGTGACGTTGTCGGCGTTGTAAACAACGTCGAAAGCAAGCGACGCACCCAGGTCGGGCAGGTCTTCCACGGCAAACGTCCCGATGATGTTGCTGGCGGTGATGATGGTGAATGATTCACCCACGCTGGGCAGATAGCTGTTGATCAGCCTGACTTCAAGCTCGCCGCGGAGGATAGCCTGTTCCCCACCAGTGACCAGGTGATCGTATTGTTCATCGCTGGTGCCGCCGATCCCGATCCACAACTCACCATCTGTTTCCTGCTCGTATTCACCATCTATTGTGAGCCAGCCCGCGCCGAATCCACCCGGCGAGACAGTGCCGTGATTGTTCAGGTCGATATCCACGCTGATCGTTCCCTCGCCCTCAATCACACCGCGGTTATCGACTTCATGTGCGGTCAGTGTTCCGCCTTGCATATCCAGCGTCGCTGCGCCCCAGAGTCTGAGGAGGTTGGTGACGTTCACTTCACCATCACTCAAGACACTGACATATCCCTGCCCGCCAAGTGAGGATTGGTTGCAACCGATATACAGGCTGTCCGTCACGGTCCAATCCGCTGCGACTACCACGCTCCCACTGGCTTCGTCGAGTTCGCCAACATAGCTGGTTGCACTGATGACATGGGCTTGCTGCAGGATCGTCAGTTGACCGCTGGACTGATCCTTGTGACCGACTGAAAGAAAGCCGTTGACTGTTAACATGGAGCCTTCACCGCTGATAAGCACACTGCCGCTTGATTCGCCGGCATCACCGATCAGTGTGTAGAGGCACATGGAAGTAGCACCATCGGTGATCAGCAGATGGCCGGTGCCGTTGTTGCTGTTGTCGTAATAACCGCCAACCTGGATGAATCCGTCGACACCCACAAAGGTACCCGGGTCTCGGGCTTCCATGACGCCGGCCTGGGTTTTTCCGATTAGCAGGTGTCCACTGGCGTCACCGCCACCCTGAAAGTGTGCCCCGTTGACCAGTTTGACGATGGGCGTGTCAGATGCATCATTGCCGTCAATGGTGTAATCAAAACCAGATCCACTATCGACGGCAGAGAAGTACCCGCCATCGACGGTCAGCGTCCCATCGTAATGAATAAAGGCGCCGGGCCCGAAGTGTTCGAATATACCTGCATGGATCTCGGCGTCGGGATTGTCCAGATACAGCGTCCCGGAATGGACATACACTTCTCCCGCTTCCAGCGTGACGTCGTCGGCTTGCAGGCGGACGATCCCGCCGTTGATATTCAGTTCATCTTCAACGGTCAGTGTTCGGCCGGTCACTACATCCAGGATCATCGTGCCATAACCTGCAGATACATTCAGCCCGTGGACCGTGTAGTCCTGGTCCACAAATGATTGTTCAATAGGTTGGCCACCCATGGGTACAGAGACATAGGCGACCCAGTCGCTGTCAGGCGTGCCGGTAGGGGGCGACCACGAGGCCATCTGGCTCCAAAATGCATACGTCTGCGTGCTTGCCCAGGTATGCGGCTGATAGGTCGTGGCTGTACTGATATCGGAGATGTAGTAGTGACGGATATCGTTGTCGGTCTTGGTCACGGAGACCGTGATCTGGTCCACATCGCTGAAGTCGGGCGTACCGGTGCCGGTGAAGTCTTCGTAGAGGAACTGGTAAATCCCCGCACCGCTGATCGTCTGCGACAAACCTACGTAGCTGGCTTCGGCTTCGCCGACGTGTGTGCCTACGCTGACAGCCAGGTCGGCGCCGATATCGCTGGAGGTGACGTTGATGTTAAACGCGTTATGGTAACCGGCGGTCAGGTCCCGGCTCATCGCGTTTGTGCCGCCGTTGTAGTAAAAGTCGACCCAGGTGTCATCCGATCCATTCTCGAAGTACAGCGCGACGGATCCGCTGCCTGCCACCGCACCGAGGTCGTGATCCCCTTCATAGTTGTACATGAATATATTGCGTTGCGTGCCGATGACGTTGCTTTCGAGTAGATCCGTTTGTGTGTAGAACAAATCATTACCCGCTGTGGCGTCGAGGATGAATGTGGCTTCTTCAAAGTTGTCGATCGTAACTGCGCCAGCAGGGATCGATATTGCGAGAATCATGGAGGCGACCGACAGGATGGCTGGTATGCTCGAAGTGACTAATCGGTTCATGGCAAGCTCCCTGAAAAGTTATTGAGACAAACCACCACGCCGCGACAAGGCGGTGGGGGATTTGAATAGGTGTTTCAATATCGTTGACTCGATCGAATCGATCGTGAGATAGGAACGGGGCAATCAGGTCGAGTGCTCCTGATGGTTGCCGGCTGCTCGCTGTACGCCACATCACAGCACCCCCCTCGATCGCGGCACCCTAAGTACTCAAGGCGCGGGGTTTGGTGTTCTGGCCTACTAAGTTGACTGACAACTAACACACCGCCAATGACTCGGGCACTAAACGGACGGTGTTACGGAAAAATGAAACCGGAACCGCGATTATAACCACGGCCAAACTCATGTAAATGTTTAGTGTGTTAATTGTTTCTAATTCTTGCGACAACGACGGGCTGGCCGAGCATTCAGTTCATGGTGTGCTCAGGCTTTAACTCGCTTTGTACGAATTGTCAGAACGACGGACATCGGCAACCAGATTATTGTCGCAAGCGGTTCAGGTACAACCAGGCCGGGCGCGGTACTAGCGTTCCAGTTGCTGAGGATGATGTCCAGGTCATCCAGCCCGACATACCCGTCATACGTGATGTCGCCGACCGACTGATCGCCCGTCGCGACGGTCTGGTTCCAGTGACTGAGAACGATGTCAAGATCATCCAGCCCCACAAAGCCGTCACCGTTCACATCACCCGCAAGCGGGATGAACAAGTCGGTGTAACCGATGTCCTGCAGGATGCCCAGCTCGATGTCGCTGTACGTGCGGATGTCCAGCCCGTCGTAGACCGAGGCTTCGCTGTTCATCATCTTCGCGTTTTCGTCGGTGAAGTAGTTGGTATCCAGGTGCGAGCCCGAGCTGCCGTCTTCCCACGTTCTAGGCGAGTACAACGGCACGGGGTTCCCATCGTTGGCTGCCCTTGCGTTCGGGCCGTTGAAGAACAACCCCGCATCAGGCCCCGTCCCGCCGACCGACGCTTCCAGCCAGCGCGCCAGCCGCATCTTGTACGTTGTGTGGTTGATCAGAAACCCGTCCACATCCGCAACATAAGCATCGAAAGGCTCCCACGCGGTCGCCTCACCCGCGTAATGGTAATAGCTTGATCCATCTTCCCAGATGCTGCTGACAAAACCGATGACGTGCGTCATCTCATGGATCGCGGTTGAAATCAGATCGAGTTCGCCTGCCTGGAAATCACTCAAAGGCTCCCAATCAAAGTCCTGGAAGTTCCAGACGATTTCGCCGTCCGCAGCATTCGGGGCCGGATCGGCGCTGTCCCCGCCGAGGATCTTGTGCATCACATCCCCGATATCGACGAACCCGATGCCCGGATAATCAGAGTTGTAATTCGAAGCCGCGCCGGCGAGCACGTAGTCATCCGTCTCGCTGCCGATCACATCCAGTTCGATCGTCGCATCATAGTTCACAAAAAACTGCGCGATGTAATCGCCCGCCAGCGTCAATCCCGCCCGACGATCATCGCCGGTCGAGCCATACGCATTAAACCCAACACCCGGATCATCCAGGAAGTTGAAGTTAAAAGTCACCCCCGCCCGTACCTGACACCCCACACCCAGCACAAGCAAGCACGCCGCCGCCATCGCGGCCGTACGCACACCACCAGCACCCATTAAAAATAAACGCTCAACCAACGGGCTTCTCCTGCTTCAGTAAATCTCCACATTGAAAACTTCAATCCAACTGTAACGGGTGCCATACTTTGACCCGCAGGGCAAAGTGTGCTCTCTCAACGCATACTTTGCTGCTGCGCAGTCAAAGTGTGTCACCCCAAAACAATACATCTGGATTGAGAATGTTCTACATCTCAATGTGGACGATCCACAATCCCGAAATAATAACACACCCCGCCAAAAAGGGCGTAGAAAAAGGTAGGATTCTGTCGCGTTATTCGCAGATCTTTGCCTAGACTAACAAACACCGCGCAGCCGACGGTTCAGCATCACTAAACCCAGCCCGCTTAACGTCAGTGTTGTCCCCGGTTCCGGGATGGCGCTGCCGCTCGGCGGTGTACCCGCGTTCCAGTTGTTCAGTATCACATCCAGGTCATCCAGCCCGACGAAGCCGTCGCCGTTGATATCGCCGAGAGACTCATCACCCGCGGTGACGTTTTGGTTCCAGTTCGCGAGCACGATATCCAGATCATCCAGGCCGACGAAGCCATCACCGTTCAGGTCGCCTTCCAGGACTGTTGGGATGATGAGATCCACATAACCGATGTCCATCAAGATACCCAGCTCTATATCACTCAATTCTCGGATGTCCAAACCTTCGCTGACGGATGCTTCGCTGTTCATCATCATGAAGTCTGAACCGGTGAAGTAGTCGGTATCTGTATGAGATCCGGAGCTGCCGGGGGACCAGGTCGTCGGTGAATACAACGGGACGGGTTCACCACCGTTTGCAGCCATCGCGTTAGGGCCGATGAACAACAAACCGTCATCCGGTCCGGTTCCTCCGACCGAAGAGACAAGCCAATCTTCCAGGTAGATCTCAAAAGTTTGATCGTCAATAAGTGCGCCATAAGAATCGGCGACAAACTCATCGAATGGTGACCATGCGGTCGCTTGGCCTGCATCATGAAAAGCACTTGCGCCATCTTCGCCGATGCTGGAGATGAAACCGATGGCATGCATCAGTTCATGCCTGGCAGTCGAAATCAGGTCTAGTTCGCCGGGTTGGAAGTCGCTAAAAGGCTCCCACAAAAAATCCTCAAAGTTCCAGTAAATCTCGCCGTCGGCGACACCCGGGCTGGGATCCGCGCTGTCACCGCCAAGTATCTTCAGCATCACATCACCCGCGTCGCCAAAACCAACACCGGGGTAGGCCGAGGTGTAATTTGAACTGGCGCTTGCCAGTGCAGTATCTCTGGTTTCACTGCCAATGACATCGATTTCAATCGTGGCGTCATAGTTGGCAAACAAGATGGAGAAGTAATCGGCGGCCTCAGCCAGCCCCGCTCTGCGGTCATCGCCGGTTGAGCCGTACGCATTGAAGCCCACTCCTGGATCGTCCAGAAAATTGAAGCTAAACGTGACACCCGCATTCAAGGATTGAGATAATCCCAATGTGGCCAACAAAACCAAGGCTGATCTGTGAACAAAACGTCCCCTCCGACAGCGTTTAGACTTCACAAGAATTCTCCCTATTATTGACAATATATGCGACGTAAGTGATTTTTATATAGACAATTAACAACGATCGCCCAGTATAGCAAAAAAAGGGGAAAACGCTAGATCAAATGATTTATCACTGTTTATTCATGGAATATTTGCGCTGAACTAAGAACCACAAAGACGGCAACAACAGCGCAAGACTACCCGGCTCTGGGATCGCGCTGCCACTCGGCGGCGTGCCGGTGTTCCAGTTGTTCAGCACGATATCCAGATCATCCAGCCCGACGAAGCCGTCGCCGTTGATATCGCCCAGTGATGCGTCACCCGCAGTGACGTTCTGGTTCCAGTTGTTCAGCACGATATCCAGGTCATCCAGCCCGACGAATCCATCGCCATCCAGGTCACCGGGGATCGGTGGCGACCAGATCGCGATGCCGGTGCGCCCGTCTTCGAGTTTAAACTGATAACTGAACTGCCCGAGGTTATTGAATCCGCTATGCTCGTCACCGCCAATGGTGGTCCACCCATACGTCAAATCCAGAATGTTGCTACCGAGTAACGCGTCATTCTCGCTGACGACCTTGATGATGCCTAACGTGTCATCGTAAAAGAAAAGGCCGTAGTCTCCATCAGATAAGTCTGCGGTGAAAAGAACCTGCCCCTGGTCGTTTACAGCGACGACACCTGTATAGACAATGGTTTCGCTGCTACCAGGCAGGGGATCACCGGGTTCGACAAGTGCCGTGATCGATCCGCCATCGTAGCGGTAGATACCATCTCCAATCGCTTCTGTGCCGTTAGCATCAGCCAGTCTGGCGCTAAAAGTGATCTGGCCCGTACTACTCATATCCCGTAGATAAATATGCGCAAAAACGCTATTGCCGTCCGGTGCATTATCACCGTCACGGACAATGGTAGAGATGTTTGAACCGTCGCTCAGGAAGATCGCGCGTTCGTAATCTTCGCCACCGATCGTCCCGGTCAAGTCAGCGTTGAACGCGAATGATCCCGTATCGTTGATTTTGGCACAGGCGATGGAAATCTCGCCGAACAGACCGTTCCCGTCGGGCGCTGCATCGCCTTCTTGCACCACTTCGGTAAGTACTGATCCATCCCAATAGAAGATCCCCGAATCGTCCGCTTCTCCGCCGGCTGTATTCTCAAGCCAGGTCGAAAATACAAACTGCCCCTGGTTATTCATCACGGGAGTTGGACCTATGAAATTCGGCTTGAAGGGCATGAATGTACCGTTGCCTCCTGGAACGGTATCCCCCATCTCCATGATCGTTGTGATGGTAGACCCATCACTCAGGTACAAGCCGGTTGTCAGATTCGTGGATTCACCAATAGTGTGGGTATAGAACGCGACCTGTCCGGCATCATTCAAGGCGGCGTTCGATGCCGTGTAAACATAGGTATGGTCAAGCGTGTCGCCTCCGGGTAAGACCTGGCCCGCTCGAGCGATCTGGATCATGTCCGTGCCATCTGACAGGAATATGCCTGTCGCATCCGATGGTTCATTCGCTGTATCACTTAAAATAGCACTGAATAACACTTGGTTCTGATTATTGATCAGTGTGTTGCAGGACATGTAACCAGCGGTATCCGGAAACGTACCGTTGCCGTCCGGTGTGGCGAGTCCCGGGTAAGTAATCTGCGTCAAGCTGCCGTTGTCGCCTCGATAGACTTCCACCCCTCCGCCGTCCGGGGAATCCGTCAGCGCCATAAATGCCACCTGCCCCAGATCGTTAATCGTGGGACCACGATAAAAGGCAAATGGGTAGGACCAGATACCCTCGAATTGGGTGAACGTACCCGACCCGTCCGGCAACGGGTCGCCGGTCGCCGCGACGATCTCTGTCGTTCCGACCGCGGCGACACACGACCTATCAGCGTAAAACCCCGAACCTGCAAGAAGAATACAAAGTAAAACTGCACCCGGAGACTTACCCATTTTACCACTCCCAAAGAACGGATTAACGACCCGAAGCCTGTTTGTTGATGCAACAAAACACAGGGCAAGTTTACCTGTTCATCGCTTGGATAGCCACAATATTTTCAGGCAGCCGACCTGCGCCGGTTGAATGCTAACAAGCCAAATCCCAGCAATGCCAGCGTCGTCGGCTCAGGGATCACGCTACCACTCGGTGGCGTACCTGTATTCCACGGACCCAGCACGTAGTCCAGGTCTTCCAGGCCGACGAAGCCGTCGCCGTTGGCATCGCCTGACAACAGGTCGCCCGGCGTGACGGTCTGGTTCCAGTGCGCGAGGATGATGTCAAGGTCATCCAATCCCACCCAGCCGTCGCCGTTCAGATCGCCCGGTAGGCCGCCGGGGATCAGTGAGCCGCCGTTGTTGTAGGCGACATCATCGAGATACACCGTCGCCGATCCGCTGCCGAACAGGAAGATCGAATCGATCGTGATCGTCGGGCCGGTGATGATGCCGTCCTGGTAGGCCCAGCCTTCCCATTGTGCGTTGTTATCCAGGTCCCACTGGTACAGATGCCACTCGCCGTCCGCGATCACTTCCTGCGCGAGGCCGCGGTCGGCTGAGTCCGGATCGTCCAGCGCGATCTGCACGGTCAGACCCGGCGTCTCGGTCATCATCCAGAAACCGATCCAGCCGTCCGCATCGATCACGACGTTTTGAGCCGGGTCGCCTATACCAGACAGGAAGCGCAACATGCGATCCGTGGCACTCGGGTCGAACTCAACATCGATCCGCTCAGATGCGATACCCGTGTGTGCTTCTGACGTATCCCTTTCAGCCGTCGCACTGAGGATGCCTCGGTTGCTGCCGGAGTATGTCGGGCTGGCGGAGAAGTGGCCTTCATCGACTTCAAAATCATCCAGCACGACGATCTCGCCGCCGACCGGCGGTTCCTCAACAACTGTCGAGTCGATGAAGTTCATGATGTTCGACAATTGCGTGTTCGTGTACGTGGTGTTTTTGAACAGGTGCCCATAGTCGTACATCACCGAACCGTTGGCGCCGGCGTCGTAGATCGTCTGCAACTGCTGCGTGATCAGGTCCGTGCTGTCGCCGTACACCTCGTGCAGGTATGGCCCGAGCCCCGGCATGACCTGCGTATTCGTGTTGATGCTCATCGTGTTGTTGATGTTCGGCTCGAGCAGGTAGTTGTTCGACTCATGCAGGTAGATCATCGGGTGCGCGTTGTCCAGCAGGTCGTTCTCCAACCACGTGCGGTAGTCCTGCAGGTAATACGTGCTGCCCACATCCGGGTCGCGCCAAACCGCGGCGGAATACGTCACGTCCGGATTGATCGCTTTGATGGTCGTGCGGATGTCACCCACCAGGTCGGTGATGCGGCCGCGGATGTACTGCTGGTACGCTGCTTCGTTCGCGGGATTCGCCGCGTCCAAACCGGTTGCCGCAAGGAACATCGCATGCGACTGTGGATCGTGCGGCAAGGAAGCGTGGTCGATGCTGCCGACGTACCGGATGTAGTCAAGGTGCAGCCCGTCCACGTTGTAGTTGGCAACGATGTCGCCGGCGACGTTATTCATGTGCGTCTGCCAGTCCGGATTGATCGGGTTGGCGATCACGTAACCTGACTGCAGCGGCTGATAGTTGCCGTTCAGGTCCATCACGCGGTAGCTCGGGTCGTGATAGAACGGATGCTCGATCGCGGTCGTCGTGCTCGGCGGGGTCGTGCCGTTCCACAAAGGCATCGAGTTCATCCACGCATGGATCTTCAACCCGTTGGCGTGCGCCGCATCGACCGCCACCTGTAGCGGGTCCCAGCTCCCGCTCAGCGCCTCGGCCCGTGGTTCGTAGTTCGATTGGTAATACGCATCACCCTGGCCGCGCACCTGGAAGATCACATCCGTGAACCCCGCCGCAGCGCAGTTGGCCATGATCTGCTGCACGCCCGAGGTACCGAGATTGCGGTAGTCGAACCGGTCGATCCAGATCCCGCGGTAGTCCGCGAAGTTCGTGTCCACCGCCGCCAGTGCGCTGTGTGTCGCACAAGACAAGCCCGACAGAATCACCATCAGCCCCAACAGTAAAGGGTTACGTCGCATGGTTACAGCCCTATCCATAAGTGTGTCGTTGCCATCATCTGACAGGCCGGATTACCCAGTCGGCCCATAATTACATAATAAATGGAGGCCTTGGGAATGCAAGGAAATTCCACTTAACGCACGGAAAACCGAGCGGCAGGTCGGTGCTTACCTGCTACGACGCAGGGAAAACGCCGTTAAAACAGGCAAGCAGATCGCAAGCATGCCCGGTTCCGGGATGAACACCAGATCGCTCGGCGGCGTGCCGAGGTTCCAGTTGTTCAGCACCACATCCAGATCGCTGAGGCCCACAAACCCGTCGCCGATGCCCGCGAGATCGCCCTGGCTTTTGTCGCCGACCGGCACCGTCTGGTTCCAGTTCGTAAGGATCACATCCAGGTCGGCTAAACCGACGAATCCGTCGCCGTTGATGTCGCCGAGAATCTCAGGCGTCAGCGAACCGTCATTGTTGTACGCCACGCCGTCCAGGTAGAACGTCGCGTTGCCTGCGCCCTTGAAAAAGATCGAATCGATCGTCAGCGTCGGTCCATCGATCAAGCCCGTGCCGCTGATCCAGCCTTCCCAGTGCGCGGGATTTTCCAGGTCCCATTGATACAGATGCCACTGCCCGTCCGCGATCACTTCAAGCGGGCTGCCGCGGTCCGCCGACGATGGATCATCCAGACCGATCTGCACCGTCAGCCCGGGTGTCTCCGTCATCAACCAGAATCCGATCCAGCCTTCCGCATCGATCACTACGTTGTTCGCGGGATTCGCGCTGCCTGAAACATGCCTCAATTCCCAACCGTCTTCATCACCGATGATGTTGATGCGCTGTGATGCGATGCCGTCATGCGCTTCGCTCGTTACGCGGTCGGCCGTGCCGGAGATGATCCCGTAGTTCGTACCCGCAAACGTCGGGCTTTTATCGAACGTGCCTTCATCGGTTTCAAAATCCACCAGCGAAACGATCGTCCCGCCCACCGGCGGTATTGCCGCGGGCTGCGCCGTCGAATCGATGAAGTTCACAATCGCGTTGCGCATATCGACGCCGACCTGTCCGTTTTCGAACAGTGACGTATATGAATACACCGTCGACCCGTTCGCGCCGCGCACGTGGGCGCTGGATAGCTGGCTTACCGCCACATCCGGATTGTCATAGCGCGGCAGCCCGATCCCCGGCGCGATCAAGGCGTTCGTCTCGATCGCCATGAGTTTGTCCATGCTGATGGGGTACAGCATGTTGTTTTCTTCGCTCAAGTACATCATCGGCATCACGATGTCGAGATAATCGTTCTCGAGCCAGGTCTTGTAATCCTGCAACCGATCGTTGTATCCAACATCCACATCACGCCACACCGCAGCCGACAGTTTCACCGACGGGTCCGTCGAGCCGATCGTGCTGTCGATCGACGCAACTAAATCCGTGATCCGATCGCGGATGTAATCCATGTACGCATCCGCGTTCGCAGAATTCGACGCATCAAGCCCCGTCGCCTGGTTGAAAAGCTGATGCGAATACGCATCATGCGGCAGCGTGTCGAAGTTGTCCGTGCCTAACCAGCGGATGTAATCCAGGTGGATCCCATCCACGTCGTAGTTGCTGACGATGTCCTGGACGACGTTGTTGATGTGCGTGTGAAACTCCGGCAGGATCGGGTTCGCCGCCGCGTAACCGCCGCTGTCAGGATCGGCCGGGTCTTCAACAACGCCGTTGATGTCATACAACCGGAAACTTGGATCGGTGTTGTAAAAGATATGGCTCGGGTCCTCGGGTAAATCCGACCCGTTCCAGATCGGCACCACGTTCATCCACGCATGCACGTTCATGCCGTAGCCATGCGCCGCATCGATCGCCGTCTGCAGCGGGTCCCACGTCCCGCTCAGTCGTTCCGATCTCGGCTCAAAGTTCGAGTCGTAATACGCATCACCCGAGCCGCGCACCTGGAAGATAAGGTCCGTAATCCCCATGCTCGCCGCGTTTGCCACGACCTGCTGCACATCCGCAGGGTTACTCGTGCTGTACTCGTACCGACTCACCCAAAGCGCCCGGAAGTCGGCGAAGTCCCCGCCGTTATCCGCCCGCGCGATATCAGCCGACAGCCACAGACATACCCCGGCCAGCAGGCCGACAATGACAACACGCCTTCCAGACATTATTCCTCCTCGCGATCGTGGTACGCAGCAGGTCGCTGGCCGGTAAACCGACCATACCCCACCTTATTACATAATAACCGAGAAGGGCTGTAATGCCAGATAAATCAAGGATTTTGGTGCTAAAAGCAAGATATTCGCAGGCGGTAAAGATTACTCGTCGGCTTCCTTCGCTTCCCGCTGCTGCTTCACCGTCTTCGGCTTCTGACCGAGTCTCGGTTTGTGCCTGGCGAACCCGATCACGAACGCTAAGGCCAATATCGTGATGTCGACCGTGATCGTGAATCGGCCCATCAGTGTGGCGACGCGGTTCAGATCGCCCTCCCCCAGCGCGGCCCTTGCGTGCAGCAGGTGCCATCGACCGCTCAGATGCAGCGGCGGCAGGGCGATCAACAGCAGGATCAGCTTTGTCCAGACCCAGCGCATCCCGAGAAACGCACGCCAATGCATCCATAGCAGCAGGATGCCGAAGACGACCACGCCGAACACCGCCGGGACGATCAGCCGCAGGAACAGCGCCTCCATCGAACGAATCAGGTCTTGCCACTGCTCTGCGGTCTGCGGGTCGCTTGCATGCAGCAGCGTTCCCGCCGCTAAAAAACCGCCGAACACAGCGCCGACACACAACACTTTCGGGATCAGGATCCAGGGCCTCAGCCCCCGTCCGGGCTTGCGCCCGTGCTTGTTTTTGTATTCTGCCATCCCAAGAGTTTATCGCATATTGGGGTCCGGTTTGCTTATTAGCCTGCGCGCGTATCCAATAGGGTATGGTCTGGATTTGCCTGTTAATGATCGGCGTGTCGTTCGTGGTCAGTTTCCCCCTGGCGGGTCTGATGCTGACCGCCAGCCGTAAGCTCGGGCTGGTCGACGAATCGGGCACTGAGAGGCACAAACGTCATGGGCGTCTGGTGCCGAACACGGGTGGCGTCGCGATCTTTGCGGGTCTCGTATTTCCGATGGCGGCGTGCCTGCTGGGCGTCTGGCTCGTGCCTTTCGAGTGGTGGGAAACCCGGATGCCCGCCGTCGCCGCACACCTGCCGGGCCTGCGGGCGACGACTTCCATGGGCGGCGGCGTGCTGACCGCGATCTGTGTATTGCATGTCATGGGCCTGATCGACGACCGCCGATCGCTGGGCCCCGGCATCAAGCTCTGCGTGCAGGTGCTGGTCGCGCTGGCGCTTGCCACCCTCTGCAACATCCGCGCACTGCGATTCCTCGATTCCTATGGCCAACTCGGCATGGCAGCCAGTGTCGCGATCAGCGTCACCTGGATCGTCGTCATCATCAACGCCATGAACTTCCTGGACAACATGGACGGCCTGAGTGGGGGGGTCGGGCTGATCATTGCCAGCCTTTACCTGGCCGCCACGCTCATCGGCGGACAGTGGTTCGTCGCCGCGCTGGCGGCGCTGCTGGCCGGTTCTTTGCTCGGTTTCATGGCCTTCAACTTCCCGCCCGCAAGACTCTTTATGGGCGACGCAGGCTCACTTGTCATCGGCGGAACGCTCGCCGTCATCTCCATCCGCACGACCTACTTCGACCCCACTTCGTCTGCCGACACGGTGGGGCACTGGTACGGCGTGTTGATGCCCTTGATGGTTATGGCGATTCCTTTGTATGACCTGACCAGTGTCACGCTTATCCGCTTATCCAAGGGCCTCAGCCCGTTCAAAGGCGATCACAACCACTTCTCGCACCGTCTGGTCCGCAGGGGCCTGAGTCAGAGAAGGGCTGTACTGGTCGTCTGGTGCTGCACCTTGTCTTGTGGGTTAAGCGGCGTGATGCTTGGTTCGCTCGAACAATGGCAGGCGCTACTCGCCGCGGGCCAAACCCTCTCGATCATCATCCTCCTGGCCGCCATGGACAGCCGCGGCCGACGCCGGATGTATCACTGACATATCGCCTGATCATTACGGTGTGTCCGTTCCCCCGTATAGCCCGACCATCCTGGTCGGGTCGGCGCAAGCCTGCGTGCTTCAATTCAGTGCATCTACACTGCCCGCATTGCGTCGCAATGCGGCTAGAGCGTCTTCCAATCTCATGTAGCATACCCGCAGCTGCGGAAGTAGTTGCGGCACTCGTCCAGTGATACCGCACGCAACGCCCGACCGATCGCCTCAATCAGTTTGTCGCTGGTCCGCGCGGCGGCGGCACGCAGCAGGGCTTTGACCTTGCTCCACATCTTCTCGATCGGGTTGAAGTCCGGTGAGTACGGCGGTAAGTACCACAGGTCACAGCCCGCCGCTTCGATCGCTTCACGCACCCCGCATACCTTGTGCGACGCCAGGTTATCCATCACGACGATCTGGCCTTGCTTTAGTGCCGGGGCCAGGCAACGCTCGACGTAGCCGCGGAACAGCGCCGCATCCGTCGCGCCGTCGAAGGCCAGCGTCGCCCGTTGGATCACACCCTCACAACCGATCGCGCTGAGCATCGTCGTCGTACGCCAGTGGCTGTGCGGCGCCGCGGCGTCCAGCCGGCAACCGCGTCCGGCCCAGCCCCGCAGGCGGGTCATGTTCGTCCTCGCGCCCGATTCATCCAGGAACACAAGCTGCTTAGGCTCGATGAACCGCGTGGCGATGCGGAAGTTCACACGCTGACGCTTCACATCCGCGCGGTCCTGCTCGCTGGGCCGTAATGACTTTTTTTAAACGTCCACCCCAGCTTCCAACGCACCGTCCGCCACATCGTGCCCAGCCCGCAACGGATGCCCAACTCACGCTCGCAACGCACACGCAACGCATCCAGCGTCGTGTCCGGCTTCTGCTTGAGCATCGCATGTACACGCTGCAGGTCTTTGCCGGCGAACCGGCTGACGTAGTCGCCGCCCTGAGGCCGCGGCGCGATCCCCTCGCCTTCACGACGCCGTTGCTTGAGCCGACGCACCCACGAGGCGCTGACCGAGAACCGCTCGGCCACCTCACGCGTGCCGTGCCCGGCATCGCACGCCGCCAACACCCGCTTGCGCAAGTCCATCGAGTATGCCTTCATCAAAGCCTCCTTGCTTGAAGGCACAGCATAATCACTTGTGTACAAGGGCGCTACAGAGGCGTGGAAGATGCTCTAATAAACAGACATACGTTAGAGCGATATGTTGGCAGTGATAAAAAAGTGGGGCGCAAAAAAGAAGCCCACGTTTGTTAAACGTGGGCTCCGTAATCTCCAATTATCAATCGCTGATTCAGCGAAGTTGATTGCTGATGTTGAACCGTGTCGGGTCCTGCATCAGGCCCGGGAACTGTTCGTCTTCGATCTCCGACTGCAGCAGGATCGAGGGCTTGATCAGGATCAGCAGGGTGCGTTGATCCTTGGCGGTCGCGTTGTTGGCAAACAAGCGGCTGAGCACGGGGATCTTCGACAGCACAGGCACGCCCGCTTCGATCTCGACTTCACCCACCAGACGCTGGCCACCGATCAGCAGCGTGCCCTGGTCCGGGATCGTGACGGTGGTTTCGACGATGGTGATTTCGATTTCAGGCTGTTCAATCGTGCCGAAGAACGTATTACTGTCTGTATTATTATTATTATCATTACCGGTATTGGTTTGCGTACCGATGATGCTGGTCTCACGGATCGCGACGAGGTTTGCCAGGCTCGGACGCAGCGTCAGGGTCACATAGCGGCGGTCGGCGCTGATGGTGCCTTCCACATCCAGCACCACACCTGTCTGGAAGTAGCTGAGGGTGGCGTCGAAGCCTGCGGCGTCAGGCACGGGTTCGAGGTCGCTGATGAACGAACGCTGGGTCGCGACCGCGACGTAGGCTCGCTGGCCGTTGGAGATCGTCACACGCGGGGCGGTCAGCGTCAGAGAGCGCTGGTTCGCTTGTGTGGACTTGACCAACAGGTTGACCTCAATGTCTTCCAGGAACGAAACGCTGAAGTCCATGGCCCGCCCGGTGGACGGCTGGAAGCCGAGGCCGGGGACAAAGGTGCCCGGACCGGTTGCGCCCGATTGAATGGTCGAGAAGGGGCTTGATCCGACGGATGTCGTCGGGGCATCTGCGAGGGAGACACTGTCCTGAGCGAAGCGGATCGGGCCGAAGCTCGAACCGATGTCGTTGATCTGGAAGTCAAAGTCGAAACCGGTCTCTTCAAGGAAGCTCTCATCTACAAGCAGGAAGCGTGCTTCGACGGAGATCTGACCGGAACGGATCTCTCGCAACTGGGCGAGCAGCCCGACGATGTTGCGGTGGTTGTCCGGGGTGGTCTTAACGACGAGGTTGCCGTTGAGTTCGTCGAGGCTGGAGACGTCGCCGCCGTTGATGGACCACTCGTTGTAGTCGCCGACGGTTTCGGTGATGAGGGTGGTGATCTGTGTGATCAACTCTTCACGTGTCGGGGCGGCATTTTCTTCATCTTCATTGGTATCGCCGAAGATGCCTTGGCCGCCGCCACCGCCGCCGCCACCGCCGCCGCCACCGCCACCACCGCCGCCGCCGGAGCTGTTCAGAGCTTCAGACAGGTCGAAGCGAGGGGCGTTGGTAAAGTTCGGCACCTGCACGAGCAGGTCGCGGATGTCATAGACGCGTGTGTCGGTGGTGCGTGCCAGGTCACGGACGGTCGAGATGTTGACCACGCCTTCGATGATCGAGAAGCCGATCGGATCGAACTCGCTGCCGATCTGCTGGAGGACCAGACGCAGGGCCTGCTCGGCCGGGACGTTGTTCAAACGCAGGGAGATCAGGGTGTCCTGATCGACGCCGGCCTGTTCGAGCACCGGCCAGTTCACGAAGAAGTTCACACCGGTGGTGTTACGCAGGTAGTCAATGACGTTGGCCAGCCGGTTGGCTTCGAAGTTGATCGGCACCGGGTTCTTGAGGCTGGCGGAGACCTGACGGTCCGCTTCGGACTCACCGCCGGAGCTGTCCAGGTCGGACAGGCGGGTGTAGGTGATCTGGGGCCAGTCGGCCGGGTAGGTCAGGATTTCTTCGTACGGGATTGATGCTTCGTCATTGATGACGCTCTGGCGTGCGATGCCCAGGTCACGGCGACGATACACATCACGGGCATGCGTAATGATCTGCGTCTCTTCGATCATTTCCTTGATCGCGTTGACGGCCACATCGTTGGGGTCCAGGAACAGGGCCTGATCCAGCAGGTCCAAGGCCTGGTCGTACTTCATGTCACGCTGTAGTTCCAGGGCACGCTTGAGCAGCGACTGGATTTCCTTGTCCTTCTTCGCCTGAGCTTCGATACGGGCCTGCTCTTCTTTCTTCGCCTGCTCATCTTCCTGAGCCTTGATCGCATCGGTGGTAGCCGAAGCGCGGGCGGATTCGATCTGGGCGCTCAGCGATTCGGCATCGCTACGCAGGCTGCTGTACTCGGTGGGGGCCAGGAACCGCTGGTTGCGGTCCAGGATCACCTTCGCGTCGGCGGCGGCATCAAACGCCGCGGCGAAGTTCTTCTCAGCCATACGGCTACGCGCCAGATTCATCGAGGCCTCGAACTCGGCCTTGACTTCCTGGGCCTTGATCATGTCACGATGACGGATGTCTTCAACCAGACCCTGCGGCACCAGGCTCTTGTTCTGTAGCGCTACCGCGCTGGCGTGCTTCTGCTGATAGGTCTTGTTTTCCGGGTCCAGTTCCATCGCCTGCTTGTACAGGTCGATCGCCAGACGCAGCTGACCTTCCGTCTGGGCCTTGTCGGCTTCGACAGCCTTCTGCTGGGCGTAGCCTAAGCGCACCTGACGCAGCAGGTCGTCCGACGGCATCTGCGATTCGGTTTCGGCTTCAGCCATCTTTTCTTCGGCCGGGGGTGCGACATCTTCGGTTGCATCCACCACTGTCGCGACCGGCACGGAGGCCAGATCCTTCTCTTCAGTCACCGCTTCTGCGCGGGGGGCGGGCTGAATCTTGTCGGCGTTCTTTTCGATCGTGGCAGCCAGGCGATCCAGACGGGCCGCTTCACGCCAGCCAAGCTCGACATCGCTGGCTTGAATCATGTTCACCAGTGATTTTGCTTCGGCATACTTCTTGGCCTTGACCGCGGCTTCCGCCTGATCCAGATGCGTGCGGGCGGCTTCGATGTTCGGCGTCGCCAGACGCTGGGCCTGCTTGATGCGGGCCTTGGCCTGCGAGACGGTCAACGCATCGCTGCGTGAATCATCAATCACGGCCTGGTAAAGCACCGCGGCCTGGGCCGGGTTGTCAGACATCGCCATGTCCGCTTCCCACAGAAGCTGTGTCGGGTGCTTGATGTCTTCGATCGGTTCAGCAGCGACGGGCTTGGCTTCGACAGGTTCGGTCGCGGCAACTTCTTCCGCCGATTCAGCGACGTTTGATTCGACCTTGGTTTCGGCGGCTTCTGCTTCAGTAGCATCCTGCGGTGCGGCGCCGAGAGCCATGTCGATGCTCTTGAGCGCGTCGTAGAACTTCAGCCGCGCGTCTTTGGGAAGCTGCATCGCATCGACGCGATGGAATACATCTCTTGCGGCTTCTAACTGACCACCTTCGTAAAGAAGTATTCCCTGTTCGTAGAGTTCTGAAGCGGTCGGTTCTCCCTCATCGGCGAGCAGGGCGGGCAGACCCGCAGCCAGACCACAGACCACCACAGCTACAGCAAGATAATGACGGGTGAACAAAGCGGAGCCTCCCAAGTAATTACATCTTGCGCCAAACTAGCGCTGCATCAGGAAGCGGGAACGCGGGGTGCATGGCGGGCGACTTCTGGACGCCGGCCGGATACGGTATGGTTCCCACCGACCCGGAAGTGTAAAGGGTGGCGACCCCGCCTGCAAGTATCTTGCCCCCCTCGCCTTGGACTCTTTTATTCTGTCCGATAAGGTCCCCCAATGGGCCTGTCAGTATAGGTAAGGTGGGTCCGATCTATAGTTACCATTTTTCTGCACATCCGCTGGACAAGCCCCCGACGATCCGCTAGGCGCTCACGGACCGGAGGGTTTGCCAGTGGCGTTTGATTGTCTATAATGCGAGGCTCTACCCAGCGCACCGGGCTGCTCCCGACGCTGTGAACCGATCAACCAAGACACCCCAAAACGATGAGGTGAGTGATGGCTCATAAAAAAGGACAAGGCTCGACCAAGAACGGTCGCGACTCCAACGCCCAGTTCCGCGGTATCAAGCTCTACGGCGGCCAGAAAGCCAAGGCCGGCTCGATCATCGTCCGCCAGTGCGGTACGCACTTCAAGCCCGGCTACCAGGTCGGCCGTGGTAACGACGATACGCTCTTCGCCATGGCTGAAGGCGTCGTCGAGTTCCAGGGCCGCAAGGTCAATATCCGACCCGCCGAGGCTTAAAGAGCGATTCCTACGTTGAAATACTCAAGCGGACGCTCAAACTTGAGCGTCCGTTTTTCTATGGGGGAGGGTAGCCATTAGCCTTCAGCCGTTAGCCGTTAGCCGTTAGCCATTAGCACAGCGTTCAGATTGAACATTGAACATCGTACATTGAACATGACAGATACCCGGCCCTTCGCTTCGCTCAGAACCGGCGTTGGGCAGACATTAGCGATTAACGATTAGCAATTTAAAATCCCTACACCCCACACCCCACACCCGAACCATGCTCATCGACTCCGCCACTATCTACGTCCGCAGCGGTAAAGGCGGGGACGGTGCGGTCAGTTTCCGCCGCGAGAAGTATATCCCCAAGGGCGGGCCCGACGGCGGGGACGGCGGCGATGGCGGTTCAGTCATCCTCGAAGCCGATCCCAACGTCGATACGCTCCTGGACTTCGCCGGTCGCCATCACTGGAAAGCCCCGGACGGTCAGCCCGGCGGCGGCAAGGACTGCTCGGGCAAAAAGGGCGACGATCTGATCGTCCAGCTCCCACCCGGGACCCTCATTTACGACGCCGACACCGACGAACTGATCGTCGACCTCGACCACGAGGGCATGCAGTTCACCGTCGCGCCGGGCGGGAAGGGCGGTCTGGGCAACTCCCGATTCAAATCCGCGACCGACCAGACGCCCCGCAAGCACACGCCCGGCGAACCCGCCGTCGAACGCCAGCTCCGCCTCGAACTCAAAATCATCGCGGACATCGGCCTGATCGGCCTGCCTAACGCCGGCAAATCCACGCTGCTGTCCCGGATCTCCAAAGCCACGCCAAAAATCGCCGACTACCCGTTCACCACGCTCGAACCCAACCTCGGTATCGCCCAGCTCTCGCCGGACCGCCGCATCGTCTTCGCCGACATCCCCGGGCTCATCGAACACGCCCACAAGGGTCAAGGCCTCGGCACGCGCTTCCTCCGCCATGTCGAGCGGACCCGCCTGCTGGTCCACCTGATCGATATCGATCCGGCCGACGGCTCAGACCCCGTCGAGAACTACCGGATCATCCGAAATGAACTCAAAGCCTACTCGCAGATCCTGGCTGACAAGCCGGAGTTGGTCGTATTGAGTAAGATGGACCTCGCCGGCGGTGAAGCCGACCGGGAAGCAGCCGTCGAATTGTACGGCCCGCTGCTCGATCGGCAGGTACTCACCATCAGCTCCGCGACAGGCGCCGGGCTCGAGGAATTGCTCGAAGCCTGTTGGCAGAAGCTCGGGAAGTCACCGCAGGCTGAGTCGACTTGGGGAAGCTAAAGGTCCGGTCCGATCTAACGTGAGGTAGAAAGCATGAATATGAACATGCTCGGCGTCAGTGTCGGGAATACACGCACGCGCATCGGTGCGTTCATCAACGGGGAACTTCAGGAATGTGCCACGTTCCGTAACGATCGGCACGACTCCATCGGCGAAGCGATCGAACACGCTTACGCTCTCATCAAAGACCGACTGGACGCCGGCGTCCTGATGTCCTCGGTCAACAAACCGGCTGCGGAAGTCGTCGAACGACTCATCATCGAACGCGTCGGCATCACACCCAAGCGCGTCGAACGCGACTTTATCATCCCGATCGGCCGACAGGTCGACGACGAGACCAAGGTCGGCGAAGACCGCCTGCTCAACGCAGCCGCCGCTTACGACATCCTCAAACAGGCTTGCGTCGTCGTTGACGCCGGCACCGCCATCACCGTCGACTTTGTCGATGGCGCAGGCACGTTCCATGGCGGAGCCATCGCCGCCGGCGCGCAGCTCCAACTCGATGCGCTGTTCGAACGCACCGACCTGTTGCCCGAAACCGAACTGAAAAAACCAATCGAAGCTATCGGCCACAACACCATCGAAGCCATGCGCTCCGGCGTCTATTACGGCCTGCGCGGTATGGTCCGCGAACTGGTCGAACAATACGCCGAACGCATCGGCTCCTTTCCCATCATCGTCGTCACCGGCGGCGACGGCAACCTGCTGTTCCGCGATTACGAACTCATCGACCGCATCGTCCCCAACCTCACCATGATCGGCCTCTACACCACCCTCCGCATCGCCACCGAAGAACAAAGCAAAACCGACAACTGATCAAACCGCTTCGCCATCCGGCGTGGTTGCTTCAGTAATCCATGCATTCCGATCTACAAGTGTAAAGCCGCGACCATCGGTCGCGCTCTTCCGCACATGCAAACAAATACCGCGCGACCAATGGCCCCGGCTTTATTATTTCCGGTACCTTCTCACCCAGGGAGAAGGTTAGGATGAGGGCCGGATTGATTGTGTGTACTTATGTCATTCTGATCGCGCAAAGCGCAACGGCCCTCACCCCGGCCCTCTCCCAGGAGCAGAGGGGGTAAACACACCCACGATATTCGCACGGAACAACACTATCGCTTCCGACGCATCACACCCAACAGCCCACCGGCCAACACCACCACACTCCCCGGCTCCGGCACAACAACATCCATCGGCGGCGTCCCCTGATTCCAGTTGCTTAATACAACATCCAGATCATCCAAACCGATAAACCCATCGCCTGAATAATCGCCCGCCGCTAAATCGCCCGGCGTCACTTCCTGGTTCCACTGACTCAGTACGACATCCAGGTCCGCCAGACCGACAAACCCGTCGCCGTCGATGTCGCCATAAACATAATCCCAATTCAATACCAGTTGCACCGCGTTGCTGCCGTACAGCACATCGACCATCCCATCGAACGCGCCGATGCCCGTCACGCTCTCAAACATCCCCGTCAATACCTGATCCGTTTCAATCAGCGTATACGTCCCGGCCGCCATCGAACCTAATGGCAACAGCTCAAGCGTCGTGCCGATGTCAGCGATCACAACATCGCCGCCGCTCACATTCACAACATCGTGCGTGTTACCGTCGCCGCCGACTTCGATCTCGACTGCGCCGCCATTCAAGATATAACCACCCACGATATCCGTCTGCCCGACCGAACCGCCCGGCGCTAGCGTTCCGCCGCTTTGCTCCAGCGCTTCGCCCAGGTCGATCGTTGCCGCGTTCTTGAGCGTGCCGCCATGGAAGTTGAACGTCGCAACACCCGCGCCTGCTTGGATATCGCTCCCATTAAGATCGAGTAAACCGTCAGCAAGATTCACCGTACCGATACTGCTGGCCCGCTGACCGATGGTAAGCCCGTCAATCACACTGACGGTCCCGCCGTTCTGGATGTTCAGCGTACCGACGCCATAGAGCCCGACATAGATAGATTGTGAACTGGTCCACGTGGACCCTTCGCCGGAGATGCTGACCGTACCGCTCGATCCCACGGCCTGTCCTACAAACGCCGTACTGTTGCTGACCTCACCACCACTATTGATGATAAGCGAGCCCGCCCCGTTGCCGCCGACGGTAAGCATGTTTGCCAGGTCTAATGAACTGCCGGCACCTTGAACGGTCACCACGCCGATCGATTCCACCTCCGACCCGATCTGCCCGAAGTCTGCCATGACCGTACCGCCGTCACTGATCTGAACGACGCCCATCCCGTAACTGCCTACCGATAGCACAATACTGCTGTCCCAGATCGATCCCGCGCCCCGCACGTTGACCGTGCCGACCGATCCTGTTGTTGCGCCGATTAAGCTCGAACCACTGCTTACCGAGGCCCCGTCCACGATGTTCAGCGTGCCCGTCCCGGATAAACCCACAAGCAGATCGCCGCTGCTGTCCCATGATGAAGATGCGCCGTGGACCGTCACCGTTCCGAACGATCCGACTTCCGAACCGATGATGCCGTAGTAATTGCTGACGCTCGCGCCGCCCGAAATGTTCAGCGTGCCCGTCCCGAACAGCCCGACAAACATGTCCTCGCTGATGCTCCAGCCAGTACCGTTGCCGCTGATGTTAGCCGTCCCGTTGGAACCGGCGTAGTAACCGAGAATCCCGTAAGCCGATGAAGCGTCGATCCCGTCGGCGATCGACAACGTGCCCGAGTCACGACAACCGGCGCCCAACAGAATCCCATCGGTCAATCCGCTCGCATCCACATTAATAGTAATGTTCTGGCCCGGCAGACTGTCCAGCACTACCTGCGATTGATAACCCGTACTCGCATCAAAACGCAGATTCACATCGCTGACCAATCCCGAGCTGTTGATCGTCCCGACGCCCGTTAACTCTTCCGGCGAAGCAAGCAGTCCGCCCGTGTTCAACGTGCCTTGATCGAAGTGAATCACGCCCGTGCCGTATTCATACCGGCCCGCAACCGTGTTGTAAGCCACTTCCACCGTCCCGCCGTTGGCGATCGTCAGCGTGCCCGTCCCTTCCTGCCCGATGTACAACTCACCGTAACTCTGCCACAACGAGTTCGCCCCCGTAACCGTCGCCGTGCTTGTTAACCCGGAGGTCGAGTCCAGGTAAGCCGTCGTATTGATGACGGTCCCGCCGTCCTCGACAACAAGCGTGCCGCTGCCCGCTCGGCCGACGTACAGGTCGCCGCTGTTGTCCCACGTCGAACCGCCGCCGCTGACCGTCGCCGTGCCGTCCGCGCTCGCGAAGTAACCGAGATATCCCGTGGTCGAAGAAACGCTCAAACCATCCCGGATCGCCAGCGTCCCCGTTCCCTTGTAGCCCGCGCCCATTTCGCCGGTGTTGCCCGAAGCATCAATATGGATCGTGACATCCTGGCCGGGCAGGCTGTTCAATACGATATCCCGCTGAAGTCCCGAGCCAGCATCGAATACAAGGTCGATATCACTGACGATCGAACCCGTGTTGATGGTCCCGATCCCCAATAGATCGCTTGAGGATGCCCGCAATCCGCCGGTATTCAGCACGCCGCTGTTGAATTCAATCGTGCCGTTGCCTTCGCCGTTTTCATCGACGATCGTGTCCTGCGTGACGTTGACGGTGCCGCCGTTGCCGTAGTCCAGCAGGCCCGTTCCCGCCGTGCCGATCGTTAAAGACCCGGTGTTATTCCATATCGCGCCATTGCCGATGATGACCGTGCCATCCGAACCTGCCTCCGCGCCAAGGTAAGCGCCGTTGCTGTAGATCGCTGCACCTGCTGATGCCTGCACCGTACCGCTGCCGGCCTGGCCCACCGTCAACGCATAATCATTGATCCAGAACGTGTCCGTCCCGCCGACCACAACCGTCCCGCTCGATCCCGCCAGATCGCCGACAATACCGGTGCGGTTGTAAACCATGCCCCGGCTTAGGATATTCATCTCGCCCGAGCCCGCTCGGCCTACGGTCAGGTTGCCATCGTTATTCCAATGGGTCGCGCTGCCATTGCCCTGGACCGTGACCGTGCCGCTGCCCTCCGAGTAGTAGCCGATGTAGCACGAGGTATTGTTAACCGACGCGCCGGATTCGATTGTCAACTCGGCTTCACCACGGCGCGAGACGTACAGCGTGCTGGTGTTGTTCCATGTCGAATTGGTCCCGGTCACGGTGACGGTCCCGCTGCCACCCACGGAAGCACCGATATCACCCATCGTGTTGGCAGCATACGCACCGTTGCTGATGGTCAGTTCGCCAACACCTTCATCGCCGACAACCAGGTTGTATTGATTATTCCATTGCGAGCCCGGATCACTGATGCTGACCGTGCCGTTGGACCCCGCTTTGTACCCGACGCGCCCGATGTAGCTGTTGATGATGCTTGCGTTGTTGATCACAAGCGAACCTGTGCCGGTATTGCCGACATCAAGGTAGCTACTGGTGATATTCCAGGGATCAGCACTCCCATAGCTGGGGCTGACATCACCCGACGGGATAATGCTCGCCTCAACAGCCGACGCATCAAACCCCGGCAGCACCCCCGCACCCGCGGCAACCCCGAGCGCCGCAATCAACCGTATCGTTTTAAATCGAAGCCCCGGATTCAGTGAGTGCGTACGGACAGTGTACGATCGATTTTTCTGTTGCACAGCATGTCTCTCTTATAAAAGTATAAATATAGTCCAGCCGGAATCCCCGGCTTCACCCCATCGCCTCGGGAATAGCCCCCCGAGTAGTATGTGCCCTATTCTAATGCCCGCATGCCGGAAATTCACGCATAATTACACGTTTTTGTTGAATATGTATTCAAAACCGAACCGCGTAGAGCCGTTAGCCGTTAGCCGTTAGCGATTCAAAATCTCTACACCCTACACCCGAAGAGGCCCGGCCCTTCGCTTTGCTCAGAGCCGGCGTTGGGGGTTTAGATATTAGCGATTAACGATTAGACATTAGCGATTGCATCGCTACACCCCACCCAATCCCTTTGAACTTCCAACACCAACCCTCTACCATCACATGCCATGAACGAGCAAACTTACACCGATGCTGACCGACGCGGGACGCTGATGATGGTGCGGATCATCTGGTTTGGCCTGGTAATGGGGCAGGTGGCGTTCGGTTTCGTCGCGATCCTGCGTGTGTTGAATATGGAAGCGGGGCAGCAGAACCAGTTGCAGATTCAGATGCTTGCGATCGCGATCGGTGTGTTGATCGGCGCGGTGGGGATCGGTTACTTCGCTCGCAACCAGGCGTACAAACGGCACTGGCAGGGGCATGCCGTGACACCGGCCGGGTTCTTCATGGGTAACCTCATCCTGCTTGCGCTGCTTGAAACCGCGTCATTCGTTTCGCTGGTGATGGTGATGCTCGGCGGGCAGGTGTTCCCGATGGTGCTGCCCGCGGTCGCGTCGCTTGCGATCCAGTGTGCGAACTTCCCGTCCGGCATGCCGATGCAGCAGTCGCCGCCGGACTTTGCGCAGAATGGGCCGTGACGATCAGGCAAGCCGCTACACACGTCAATCTTTTGACCGCTACACGCAGCGGTGCGGTTGCTGTGCTGCAACTGCATGGAAGAGATGTTTTAGCTGTTTTACAGCAGATAACCGGCCAAACGCAGTGGCGGGTCGGCCGGATATTGCTTGCGGATATCGCTGGTGTTGATCGTGGTCTTGCCGTGTTGATCCGTGATGGTGACAGCGGTTTAGCGCAACTTATGCCGCACGGCGGACCGCGCGTCGTACAGTTAATCCTGCAGAAACTCGCATCGCTGGGTGTTCAAGTCGATCAACAACCCGATCCGCTAACGCTCTATCCCGAAGCCGAATCGCAAACCGAAGCCGAAGCGCTTTACGCGATCTCACAGGCCGCAAGCCCTGCAGCGATCGATCGCCTGCTTGCGCAATCCAAAATCTGGGAGCAAGTATTACAGAACGTCGATCGAATCGATCGCGACCAACTTAAACGTGATTCAACCATCCTCGATCAGTTGATCGATCCGCCGACCGTTGTCGTCGTCGGCAAACCCAACGTCGGCAAGAGCACATTAACGAACCGCTTGATGGGCCGAACAGTCAGTCTTGTTGCGGACTTGCCCGGCACAACGCGCGACTGGGTGGGCGGGGTGGTTGGGATTGGGGGTTGGGGATTAGGGATTGGGGATGAAACTGAATGTGCGAATGACGAATGCTCGAATGCACGAACAAACAATGAACTCAACGCCAATGGTGTTGCACCTTCAACTTCTGCCCTAATCCCCAACTCCCAATCCCCAAGCCCCATCATCTCCGTCCGTTGGATGGACACGCCCGGCCTGCGCGACAGCGATGACAACATCGAACAGCGCGCGATCGTGATTGCGCGTGAGGTGATCGCAAGTGCGAAGGTGTTGATCGCGATGCGCGATCCGGTTACCGACTGGCCGGAGCGGGGGGTATTGCCGCGCGAGCCTGACCTGCGCGTGGTCAACAAGATTGATGAAGAAGCTGATGATTCCAAGTGGGGCGGCGCGTTGACGATCAGCGCACAAACCGGTCGTGGCGTGGATCAACTGCATCGCGCGATTGTGCGCGTGCTGGGTCTGGACCAGGTCGCGCCCGATGCGCTGTGGGCGTTCAGCCCGAGGCTCCGCGAACATGCGCACAGCCCGTAAACACGACAATACCGCGCGCACCAATAATGGTGGATAACTGCAAGTCTGAAGATGGCAGATTTGACGCCGCGGGTACTTTCAGCGCAGTGCAACCACAAAGCACTATTCACTACCCACTAATCACACACGATGGACCTACTCGTTCGGCTTCTCAGCGCCCGGGCCGGCGATGCTGTCGCGCATCGAGGTGTCGGCCTGGATGTTCTTCATCCGGTAGTAGTCCATGATCCCGAGGTTCCCATTGCGGAACGCTTCGGCCATTGCCTTGGGCACTTCGGCCTCGGCCAGCACGACCAGCGCGCGGTTCTTCGAGACTTCCGCGCGGTATTCCTGTTCCTGTGCAACCGCCATCGCGCGACGCTTCTCTGCTTCGGCCTGGAAGCGGTGCTTGTCTGCTTCGGCCTGATCGCTCTGCAACTTCGCGCCGATGTTGTCGCCCACATCGATGTCGGCGATATCGATCGAAAGGATTTCAAACGCGGTGCCTGCATCCAGTCCCTTAGCCAGCACGACCTTTGAAATCTTATCCGGGTTCTCGAGCACAGCCTTGTGCGATGAAGACGAACCGATTGTCGTGACGATGCCTTCGCCGACACGCGCGATGATGGTTTCTTCTGTTGCACCACCGATCAAGCGGGCGAGGTTGGCGCGGACGGTGACACGTGCACGTGCACGCAACTGGATGCCGTCTTGCGCCACGGCGTCGATGGTGTTGCGGCCGCCGCCTGCATGCGGGCAGTCGATGACCTTCGGGTTAACGGAGGTCTGCACGGCGTCGAGGATGTCGCGGCCGGCGAGGTCGATCGCACAGGCGGTGTCCCACGCAAGGTCGATCTTCGCGCGGTCGGCGGCGATCAACGCGTTGACGACGCGCGGCACGTTACCACGGGCGAGGTAGTGTGTTTCAAGTTGGTCGGAGGAGATGTGCAACCCGGCCTTCACCGCCTGGATGCGCGAGAGCACGATCACACGCGGGTTGACCTTCCTGAACCACATCCCCACCAGCGACATCATCGAGACCGATGCGCTGGACAGTTTCGCCTGGAACCACAGTCCCAGGAAACGCATCAGGAAGCCGATCACGATCAGGGCGATCAGTACGGCAAAAATGGCGATGACGGAAACAATGACGGTCCCGATATCAGCAAGTGTCAGCATCGGAGTGAGCGAGTTCATGGCGGTCCCTCTAGAACAAGTTGAAGTTGACCCCAACATGATGCCCGATTGTGGCCGGTTACACAAGCGGATGTGTCCTGGATGTCCCTGAAGTGGGGTGCGATTGGTGCATTTATCCCGAAGTTGTGGAAGATTTGACGCTTCTGCCGGCGTGGACATCAACGAATTGTGTGTGGATCGAGTGAATGCCTGACTCCCGTTCGCAGACTACCGGCTTTAACAGGCATACGGATATCGCGCGTTACCGTTATAATCTGCGGCGAACAAGGCAGCTATCTGATTTAGAAGGAACAGCACATGCGAGCGATCGTGACCGGGCAGGTCGGTATGGACAAGAAGGAATACCTGCAGAAGGTGGTCGATTTTGCGGGTCAGCAGGGGGAGCGGATCGATCTATATAACGTCGGCGACATGATGTACGCCGAGAGCCCGGACGTGAAGGCCGGGCGGATCCTGGACCTGCAACTGAGCCGGCTCAACTCGCTGCGTCGTGCGGCGTTCAAGGATGTGATCCGCGATTCGGAGGGCAAGGAAAACATCATCGTCAACACCCACGCGACGTTCCGCTGGCGGCACGGGCTGTTCAGTGCGTTCGACTTCGACCAGATCGAAGCGATGAACCCGGACGTGTTGATCTGCCTGCTGGACAATATTGAGGTCGTCGCGGAGCGATTGCATCGCGACCACGTTTCCGACGCGACGCTCAAGGACCTGATGGTCTGGCGTGAAGAAGAAATCATGGCGACGGAGCTGCTGGCTCAGGCGCTGAAGATCCCGAACCGTTTTTATGTCCTGTCGCGCGGCAGGCATAAGGACACTTACGAGACGGCTTACCGCTTGATCTGTCGGCCTGACATGAAGACGGTGTATCCGTCGTTCCCGATGACGCACGTGGTCGGTTTGCCGGAGACGCTCAAGGAGATCGATGCGTTCCGCGCTGAACTCGCCAAGCACTTCATCGCGTTCGACCCGGCGGATGTGGATGAGAAGATCCTGCTGGATGCCGCGATCGCCGCGGCGAAGGAAGGCAAGGAATTCGTCGAACTTGATGCGGGTTCGTTCTCGGGCGGCAAGGATAAGATCCGTGTGTCGGTCAAGCAGGTATTGGATATCGCCGGCGACGTGGACGGCCAGATCTATTCGCGCGACTTCAAGATGGTGCGCCAAAGCGACATGATCGTTTCGCTCGTGCCTGAACTGCCTGACGGGATGCCCGGTTTATCCAGCGGCGTCGAGCGCGAACTGCACCACGCCTTCGAGCACGGCCGCGAGGTGTACGTCGTCTGGAAACCCAAACGATCACCCAGCCCGTTCATCACCGAGACCGCGACACAGGTCTTCAAGAGCACCGAAGAAGCGTTGCAATACTTCGATAAACAGGGGATGTTCTCGCAAGCGAACCTGTTCGGGGCGTGAGTGGGTGGTTAGTGATTAGTGGGGGTATGTTGATTGTTTTTCTTTCCTAGCCGCATTGCGACGCAATGCGGGCGGATGGATTGTGTATGAAGATGGGTTGTTGTAGTTCGATTAATCACTTTTTGTCGTGCTTATAACACTGAGCAGTTAATACGCTACGGCCCTCACCCCAGCCCCCCCCGGAAGTCTCCCGCGGGGAGAGGGGGTAAGAGTTTTGAATATACCCGGACCTTCGCTGCGCTCAGGACCGGCGTTGGGGTTCAGAAGCCATTAGCCATTTGCCAATAGCCTTTAGCTATTAGCAATACAATTTCTACACCCTACACCCTACACCCTACACCCTACACCCTACACCCTACACTCAATCACTTAATCAGCGCCTCGTATTGTTCGGCGGTTGCGCCGTCGAGGCAGGCTTGGATGATTTGTTTGCCGTGCTTGTGCAGGTCGGGGTTGTTTAAGAACGGCGTGAGTTGTTCGGTGAAGAAGTTTTGTAGGATCTTGGCGCCGGCGTCGTAGCCGTCTTCGCCGACTTCGGGTTGGGTTTCGACACGCAGGAACCATTGGCTGATTTCGCTGCCTTCGACCTGCATGCTGTTGGGCGCGTAACCGAGCAGTGGGCAGCGTGTGGGGCTGATGCGGTCGGGCGGGAAGACGGCGGAGCCGCGTCGTGCGAGGTATTCGCGGACGATCCACTGCGGGGCGAAGCTGGTTTCCCAGCAGCCGATGTGCTGGTTGGGCAGCAGGACGAAGAGGGTGTCGCCGGTCTTCATGAACTGATCGAGCAGGAGGTTTGCCTGGTCGACGGCGCGTCCTGTTGCGAATGGCCAGTAGCTGCCGACGCCTTCACTGGTCATGCCGCCGGTGTCGACGATCGAAGGATTGGCGTGGCCGCGCGGCGCGACGAGTCGCCAGAGCCAGGCGAGCGGCGCGGGCAGGATGTTGAGCATGCCGAGGATGCCGTAGCTTGGTTTCTCGCGCGTGCATGGTGGCGTACGCACGCCGAAGCTTCGCACATCAATGGTGACGGGCTTGCTGACGATGTTGGGATAATCCTTACGCGGGACGATGACGCGCGGGTTGGGGCAGGGGGTTTTCTCATCATCCATGATGTGGTCCCAGATCAGCGCGGTGGCGTCCGGCGCGGCGTCGATGTTCAGGAACAACAACGGGTCCGGCGGCGAGATGGTCATCGCTTCGAGGTGCGGGTCCGTGCCGTAGCGTGTGATGTGGTTGACGCGCAGGAACCATGCGTTTTCCGCGTCAAAGAGCGTGAGTTTGCCGACTTCGGGTTTCTGGTAGTCGGGATGGCACAGCGCCATGTCATCGGTCACCGGATGCAAAGCGCAGCCGCGCGGGATGGTAAGGTGGCGCGAGTCGCCATTGACGGTGTTGGTACCGAGCCGGAGTCGGCCGTCCGGTTCGCGGTGCATCTGTTCGAGCATTTCGCTCTTGCCGCCGCCGGATGCGCCTTCGTGCATGATGGTGCAGACGTTGTCGTAAGGGGTGATGACCTGGACGGTGGAGCAGTGTGCGGTGATCCAGCCTTCCTGTTCGCCGCGTGTAAGAAGGACGCCGTACATACCCTTCTTGGCGGACGGACCGGGGTAGAGGTTGTAGCTGAACAGTTCGTGCAGCGGTTCGCGTCGGTTGTGCACGACGACCTGTTTGCCGCCGAAGTGCGAATGACGGAAGGGCGGCGCGACGTAGACGATGGCTTCGTGGTAGAAGTCTTCATCGACTTCTTCAAGCGGGATGATGCCCTGGAGCATGGCCAGGCCCAGCGCGAAGGAAGCGGCGTTGGCGGGGCAGATAGCGACGGCGGAGGTGCCTTTGCCTTCGAGGCCTACATTGAAGAAGAAGCAGGCGAGGTCCTGTGTCTTGAGCCAGTCGAAGGTTTGCTGGCGGACGTCTTCCCACTTCATATCGGGGAAGCGGCTCTCCCACTTGGCCTTGCCGGTCGGTCGATCGTCAGCGATGACCATGCAGTCGGGATCGCGCCGTCGCATGTAGGCTTCGACGTAGTTGGCGCAGATGCCGTTGCGTACGCGATTGACTTTCATCTCTTCAACGAAGCCTTTGCCGGGCACGTCGTAGCCGACGGTGTAGACGCCGCGCGGATCGGTCTGGCCTTCGGGCACGGCGAGTTTGACGAGTTCTTCGACGCTGCCGACGAAAGTGACGGACTTGGCCTCAGCGAGGACGTTCTCGGCGGAGCGCGAGAGTGTGACGTTGGGCATCGTGATCACGGCCATGGTGTAAGACCTTTTTATGTAGTGATTTACGCCCCGGGCCGACAAGCAGCGGCCGCGGTGAGTGGTTTAAGCCATTTGGGCTATTGTAGCACGTATTGCGGGTAAAGTGTTGTTATGCTTATGGTTAATTGTTGATAAAGAGAGTTGTTATACCGGTTTGGGATTTCTTGTGGGTAGATTCAATGTTTAGCCGCGACCAGTGGTCGCGCTCTGAACGAGCGGGAATGGCAAAGCAGCGCTGTTGAAGCAGCGCTGACAAAGCGGCGCGACCGATGGTCGCGGCTATACAACAAATCATTCAGAAGATACCCGGCCCTTCGCTTTGCTCAGGACCGGCGTTGGCTACAACTTTGCGACTTCTTCTAAGAGTAGCGCGTGGGTTTTGCAGCCCAGTGCGAAGCGGTCTAAGCCGAAGCATTCGTCGGGGGAGTGGATGCTGTCGTCGTTGAGGCCGAAGCCGATGAGCAGGGTGTCGAGGCCTAGCTGTTGTTTGAACTCGGCGATGATGGGGATGGTTGCGCCATCGCGGACGAGAACGGGCGGTCGTCCCTTGGCGTTTTCAATCGCGCGGCCTGCTGCGGCGATGTAAGGTGAATCGATCGAGACGGCGACGGGGTAGGCTTCGCCGTGCTGTTCGATTTTCCATCGGCAGCCGGCGACGTCCTGCGACTTGAGCCAGTCGATAAACTGCTTGGCGACCTTCTTCGGATCCATGTTCGCGGGGATGCGGAAGCTGACTTTAGCACCAGCGAAACTTGGGATAACCGTCTTAGCGCCTTCGCCCATGTATCCGCCATAGATGCCGTTGACATCGCAACTCGGTCGAGCCCAGCGCCGTTCGAGTGTTGTGAAACCCGCTTCGCCGAAGGGCGTTGCGCCGATGGGGTTGAGGAACAGCTCATCCTTGAAGCCGAGGTCCGCCCAGCGTTTGGTTTCGACCGGATCGAGCGGGGCCACGTCGTCGTAGAAGCCGGGGATGGTGATGCGGTTATCGTCGCCGAAGAGTTTGGCGAGTGTGCGAGGCAGGAGCGTGGCGGGGTTGGCGAGGGTTCCGCCATAGACGCCGGAGTGCAGGTCTCGGTTGGGCCCGTACAGTTTGATATCGAAGTAGACCAGGCCGCGCATGGCGTAGGTGATGGCGGGTGTGTCGGGGTCCCACATGGTGGTGTCGCTTACGACGACGACATCCGCCTTGAGCTGGTCGTGGTATTCCTTGAGGAAGCCGGGCAGTCCGACGCTGCCGCATTCTTCTTCGCCTTCGATCATGACGGTGACGTGGCAGGGGAGTTTGCGACCGGCTTTTTTGTATGCGCGCAGCGCTTCGAGGAAGCAGGCGACCTGGCCCTTGTCATCCGAGGAACCGCGGGCGTAGAGCTTGCCATCACGGATAGTGGGCTCGAACGGGCCGGTGGTCCATTTGTCGAGCGGGTCCGGGGGCTGTACATCGTAGTGGCCGTAGAACAGGATGCGTTTGGCATTGGGGTTTTCGACATCGTCATCGGTGGTCTTGGCGAGGACGACGGGGTGGCCGGCGGTCTGGCAGACCTCGGCGTCGAGGCCGGACTGTTTGATGTGGTCGGCGACCCAGTTGGCGGCGGCGTCGATGTGCTGCTTATAGGCGGGGTCGGTGCTGACGCTGGGGATTTTCAGTAGATCGCAAAGCCGCTGGACGGCGGCGTCATGGTCGTTTTCGAGTATGGTCAGGATCGGGTGGTCACTCATGGGTTACTCTGGGTTTCCGGGGTCTTGATTGGTCTGGATCTGTACCTGTCCGTCCTCGATCCGGACGGGGTAGGTTTTCAGGGTCTGCTCATCATAGGGATCATCTATGTTTTTGCCTGTCTTGATGTTGTAGGTCCAGCCGTGGAAGGGGCAGGTGAGGATCAGGCCGGTGCGTTCGCCCTGATCGAGGGGCCTGCCGGCGTGAGGGCAGCGGTTTTCGAAGGCGAAAAAGGAGCCGTCATTGTTGACCAGGACGACCGGTTCGTATCCAATGGTCAGACATGTGTGCGAGCCGGGCTCGAAGCGATCAGTGGGCCCTATAATTTTCCAAAGTTTATTAGGCATGTTTGCTAACCGATATAACGTTTAAGTTTATAGTCTAGCGTAGATCAAGAGAGTGCAAGGAATTGAGGCAATAAGATAGTATTGTCGGAACGCTGAGCGGTTATTCGCTATACTACCGCCGACCTTGCTGTACGCGTGCCTCGCGTGGTTGTTGCGGGCACGGGTTGGAAAGCGTAACCCCCTGATGATTAGGAGACTACCGTGACACAGGCCAATCAGGCTGCGGGCGTGGTGAACACAAGCCATAAGAAACTCATTGACTGGGTCGACCAGATCGCCCAGCTTACCAAGCCGGATAAGGTGTATTGGTGCGACGGCTCGACGGAAGAATACCAGGCGATGCTCGACCTGATGGTCGAAGGGGGGACCGCTGAATGGCTGTCTCAAGACAAGAAGCCCAACAGCGTATTGATCCGCTCCGACCCGGCGGACGTGGCGCGCGTCGAAGACCGCACGTTCATCTGCTGCGAGAAGGAAGAAGACGCCGGCCCGACGAACAACTGGAAAGCGCCGGACGAGATGAAGTCGATCCTCATGCCGCTGTTCGACGGCTGCATGAAGGGCCGGACGATGTATGTCATCCCTTACTCGATGGGCCCGGTCGGCTCGCCGATCGCTCACATCGGTGTGGAACTGACGGATAGCGCGTACGTCGTCGCGAACATGCACATCATGACGCGCGTGGGACAGAGTGTTCTGGATGTGTTGGGTGATGCCGGCGTGTTCGTGCCTTGCGTGCATACCGTCGGTTCGCCGCTTGAGCCCGGACAGAAGGATGTGCCCTGGCCGTGCAACGCGGACAACAAGTACATCACGCACTTCCCGGAAACCAAGGAAATCTGGAGCTTCGGCTCGGGCTACGGCGGCAACGCGCTGCTCGGCAAGAAGTGCTTCGCGCTGCGTATCGCTTCGATCATGGCCAAGGAGCAGGGCTGGATGGCTGAGCACATGCTCATTCTCAAACTCACGAGCCCCGAAGGCAAGGTCAAGTACATCGCCGCCGCGTTCCCGAGTGCCTGCGGCAAGACGAACCTGGCCATGATGAACCCGACGCTGGACGGCTGGAAGGTCGAGACCGTCGGCGACGACATCGCCTGGATGAAGTTCGGCAAGGACGGCAAGCTCTACGCGATCAACCCCGAAGCCGGTTTCTTCGGCGTCGCGCCGGGCACCAACTACGCCTCGAACCCCAACGCGATGGAATCGCTGAAGGAAAACGCCATCTTCACCAACGTCGCCAAGACCGACGACGGCGATGTCTGGTGGGAAGAGATCGACGGCCCGACGCCCGATCATCTTGTTGACTGGCACGGCAACGACTGGAAGCCCGGCACGGATGTCAAGGCCGCGCACCCCAACGCCCGCTTTACAGCGCGTGCGGATCAGTGCCCGGTCATCGCGCCGAACTGGGAAGACCCGGCCGGCGTGCCGATCGACGCGATCCTGTTCGGCGGCCGACGTGCGAGCACGCAGCCGCTGGCGATGGAAGCGTTCAGTTGGACGCACGGCACGTTCCTCGGCTCGGTGATGGCCAGTGAGAAGACCGCCGCCGCCGCCGGTGGATTAGGCCAACTGCGTTTCGACCCGATGGCGATGCTGCCGTTCTGTGGCTACAACATGGGCGACTACTGGCAGCACTGGCTGAACATGGCGAAGAAAGACGGCGCCAAGATGCCGAAGGTCTTCTACGTGAACTGGTTCCGCAAGAGCCCCGAAGGCAAGTGGCTCTGGCCCGGCTTCGGAGACAACAGCCGCGTCCTCAAGTGGGTCTGCGACCGCGTCGACGGCAAGGGCGAAGTCGTCAAAACACCGATCGGCAACCTGCCCACACCCGACAGCCTGGACCTCGACGGTCTGGACATCGATGATGAAGACCTCAAGCAGTTGCTGGCCGTCGACAACAAGGAATGGCTCGACGTGATCCCCGCGATGCGTGAACACTACGCGAAGTTCGGCAGCAAGTTGCCCAAGGCGCTCGCTGATGAGCTGGATGCATTGGAAGCGCGTCTCAAGGCGTAAACTCGTTTCCCACATTACAACCAAACCGGAGCCCACGTTGATACAACGTGGGCTTCTTTTTTGCGCGATTGTTGTGGTAGACTGAAAGCAGATATTTAGCTTAGACGAGGATGCTATGAAAGATAATGGTTTGAACCTGAGAACGTTGCGTGAAGCGAATGTGAAGCGGTGCGAGCAGTCGTTTGGCAGTTGTCGTAACTGGTCGCCGGCGGACTGGTCGAATGCGATGGCGGGGGAGGCGGGGGAGTTGGTTGAGGTGCTCTTGCCTTTAATCGCGAAGACAGGCGGGGTGTGCAACCTGACCAAGAAGCTTCAGCGAGGGACCGATGAGATTGACCTTGAAGAGATCGGCAAGGAGATCGCGGACGTGGTGATCTATGCCGACCTCTTGTCGCATCGATTGGGGATCGATCTTTCGGATGCGGTGCGTGCGAAGTTCGATGAGGTGTCGCAGCGTGTGGGCAGTGATATTCAACTATCCGACCATGATTAACAGGATTGAAACCCACACACTCGCGTGGGCTACTTTCTAATCACGTCTTTGCTGTTATTAAGCGTTTAAGCTTCGACAGCACCGGCCTTCTTTCGCTCGGCGATCTGTTCGCGGATTTCGTGGCTGCGTTGTTCGGTCAGGTCGTAACCGAGCATGATGATGATGGCGATGAGGGTGCCCAGGGCCGGTAGGATGATGTACGCCAGTCGCATGCCGGTCATAGCTTCGGGGGTCTGCGTGGCGGCACCCGAGTCGAAGCCGACCCACTTCATGATCAGCCCGCCGCCGAGGCCTGCGATGGCGAAGCCGAACTTGACCATCCACCAGTAGACGGCCCCGAACGCGCCCTCACGTCGTGCGCCGGTGTTCAGTTCGTCCAGGTCGCAGACGTCGGCGGTCATCGACATCATCAGTGTGAAGAGGCTGCCGATGCCGAAGGAGAACAGCGGCAGGGGCAGGAACAGCAGCCAGGGATTGTTCGGATTGAAGCACCACCAGAAGCTGATGTACCCGATGACGGACAGCGACTGCGAGATGATGAAGGCGATTTTTTTGCCGAACCTTCCTGACAGGTAGGTAACGATGGGGATGGCGAGGAAGGCGGTCGTGAGTGCGCTGATGCAGCCGAACCAGGTAGGCCACATGTCCGAACCCTCCGGCCCGGTGACGCCGTGGAACATGTAGTGGACGATGATGAAGAAGGAGAAGCCGGCGACGGTGTTGAAAGCGTTGAACACGAAGAACGTCGCGAGGCATAACCGAACAAACGGCATGCATCGGAAGGTCGCGCCGAAGCCTTTGAACAGGCTCGCCAAGCTGTCGCCCGCTTTACGCAGCGAAAGCTCTTCCTGTGTGCTCGGGTCAACGGGCTGGGTCTTGCAGAACAGGGCGGGCATCATCGCCATGATCATGCAGCCGAGGCCGACCCAGATCGCGAGGTTGCGAGCCCCCGCGACCGCGTCGGGGTAGATGCGCTGGTCATAGAGGATGACCCAGAACCAGGGGACGATGACCCAGGCCCATTGGCCGATCCACTGAGCGACGGCCATAAGGCGCGTGCGTTCGTGGAAGTCGTCGCTCATCTCGTATCCCATCGCGACGTAAGGCGTGGCGAAGATGGTGAGGCCGAGATAGAAGACGAAAGAAAGCAACAGGAAGTAGGTGAAGTTGTAATACATCGGGTACAAATCGCTGTCTTTGAGATTCAACTTCTCCATTAGGGAGATGAACCATTCGCTGACTTCGGGATCAGGATTTAGTTGCCACATGAAGATGTAGGACAGACCTGCGATGATCGCGCCGATGAAGATGTACGGCCGGCGTCTCCCCCAGCGTGACTTGGTGTTGTCCGAGATGTAGCCCATCACCGGGTCGGTCAGCGCATCCGATAGGCGGGGCAGGAAAAAGAGGATGCCCCATAGCACCGTGTTCATGCCCAGGCTTTGAACGAGCACGACCATGAAGATGCCCAGCGCGGCGGGGAACATCTGGTTACCGAGCATGCCTATGCCGAAGGCGATTTTTTGAAAAAGGGGAACACGCGATTGATCCGCGGCCGGTGTCGATGTCGTAGACAACGTAAGCTCCTGGACATGAATACGTAAAGAAACCAACGCAGATATTAATCGATCTGAATAAACAGCACCAGCGAAAACGTAGTGGCATTTCCCTTGTTTTGAAGGTTATCTTTGCGTTGCGGACACGCGTGATCGCATTACGTCATGCAGGTTTTGCACGGCAAGAGATGAAACATTGTTACTGGAAGCGAATAGTATGATGGGTGCCACACTTTGACTCCGCAGGAGCAACGTGTGCAAGTACCAGCACACCTTGTCGCTGCGCGATCAAGATGTGGCACCCGATCCCTCATAAGTGGGTCTACACCAAGTAAGTAGAGGGCGAAACCGTTTCGAGAAACATTGATACATGTTTGAAGCTCGATTGTGTTATGTGTAACAGATCGGTTCTGTGTTACAAGACGTCAAGGCGTTTGATTGTGTGTGGCTGGCGCGCGAGCCGGCGGTTCGCGGCTATTATGGATTGATGTACGGCGCAACCGGTGTCACGTCTTGATCGCGTTTGGTCGCTTACTGATCTTTGATGTAGTACATCAAGGCGTGGAACTTTTCGGAGGTATCGAGTGAGGCGTCCTGCACCTCGAGGTGTCCCCAGGCGCCGTGGTTGCCGGGGCGGTCGACGTAGTTGAAGGGGCAGACGAGGTCGGCGCCGGCCTGCTCGAAGGCGTCGAGGTTTTGCAGATACGCGCTGAACATCCTGGGCAGGTATTGCATATCCAGCAGCGCCTGCTCGTAGGGCACGTGTCGGTTGTCGTCGGCGTAGTGCTGGCCGCCCTCGTAACCGATGAAGCGGATGGTTCGGCCTAACTCATTGGAGAGTTTTCCGGCCAGGTCGCCGTGCTTCTGGTAGAAGACGGCGGACTTCTGCGGGATCGCTCGGTTGATCGCGTCGAGCAGGATCTGCTCGGCGGTCGTGCTTTCGTCGAAGTCGGCGCCGTCTTCGCCGAAGTAGGCGGCGCAGGCAATCGCATCGAGTTGGCCGTTCAATCGGTTGGCAAGGTTCTGGGTGACCCAGACGTTTGCTTCCTGGCCTGCGGCGACGCGCACGAGCCGGTCCTCTTCGCCGTAGAACGTGTTTTCCCAGATCGTGAACGTGTTGGAGACGCGGTCGGCCCAGAAGTCGAACCATTCATCTGAAAAGCTCGATCCACCCGATTGCGTCTTGACATACTGGTGGACATCAAAGCGAGAGTTCCAGACCTCGTTGGACCACTCAATATATATCTTGCGATCGGGGTCCAGCAGCTCCTGCACGAGCGCGGAGAAGTTGGCGATGTAGGCGTCGCTGGCGGTGTGCGGCATGCAGAACCAAGGATCGGCATGTAGTTCGTTACACAGTTCAATCATCTGTTCGATCGAGACGCCGCGGAGCGTGCCTTGCGTGTAGTAGACGGGCCGTGAACGGTTTGACCATGACACGGTGTCGTCGACTTCGTTGGTGTGTTGCCAGTCCATAAAGCGCAGGACTTTGAACTTGGCGAGCCTTTGCAGGAAGAGCGGGTGGAAGGAAGACTGCGCATCTTCGAAGCCCGGCATCCATAGCTTGATGTTGCGGATGGGATCGGCAGAGTCGGAGGAAGCGATGCGCATGAGGATGCCGTTGTCGCTGGGCGTGACATTGGCAACTATGCGGCCGGTCTCCTTAGAAGCGACGTCGGCGTCCCATGTCAGGATGATCTCGCCCGTGCCTTCATAGGTGCAGACGTACTGTCCGGCGGGGTAAGCGCCTTCCATCCCGTTGAACATGATCGTTTGCGCGGCCTGGCCTTCCTGCAATAACGGCCAGCCGTTGCGATCGGTGATGACGGTTTCGCCGGTGTCGAACGGGTTGCCGGTGGGCGTGGTCATCACCCATTCCCGGGCTTGCTTGACGGCGTCGACGAAGACCCATTCACGGCTGTAGTAGTTGAGTTGTGAGAGGTTGATACCGAGATTGAGGTTGCGCTCAGCGGGGATGGGGTAGCCGAGGTTCCAGTTGTTGACGAGGATGTCGATGTCAGCGAGGCCGACCTCGCCATCGCCTGAAGGATCACCCAAGAGCAGGTCGCCGGGCGTGACCTTTTGGTTCCAGTGCTCGATAATGATGCCAAGGTCGCTAAGTCCGACGAAGCTGTCACCATCCAGATCGCCGGTGATCGGCGCGACCGTGTCATTCACCTGCGCGTAGCATGGCCCGATCACGGCTACGCACGACAAAAGACACAACGCAAGAATCAGATTATTCTTTAACATCTCTCGCCCTCAATCTGGAAAAACACATAGCAGGCACTTGAGACAGTAGCCGTCTATGCATCCTTGCAAGCTATTGAACTTACCGCTCGTAACTGCCTTGTCAAGATTTTTTCACAAGCCGATATCATCCGCCCGGGAGTGAGTATTGTACAGAAGTTTTGTTAAAAATTGCTTATTCGCTATTGAAGTCCAGTAATGCCCGGTATTTGGGCGACGTGTTGGGGTCCTGGTTCTGGTACTGAAGGTGGCCCCACGAGCCGTACTGATCCTGCTTGCGGATGTAGTTATAGGCCATGAAAAGAGACCCGCCGGCTTGGTCGAAGGCCTCCATGTTCGCCGTGTAGGCGTCGTACATCCCGTCGGCTTCCTGCACATCCTTGAACGCCTGGTAGTACGGCGCGGCCGAGTTGCCGTGGACGGTGTAGTGCTGCCCGCCTTCGTAAGCCAGCAGCGGGATATTACGCCCCAGGCGGTTGGTCAGTTCCTGCGAGAGGTCGCCGTGGTCCTGGTAGAAGCCGGTGTAGATGTCGGGGATGGTGTGGTTGATGGCGTTGTCGAGGATGTCCTGAACAGTGGTGCTGGCGTCGAATTTAGCGTTCCAGTGGTCGAAGTAGGCGGCACAGGAGATCGCGTCATACGGGCTGCCGAGGTTATCCAGTTCCTGTGTAAGCCGTCGCGTGACCCAGACGTTGGCCTGCTGGCCTGCGGCGACACGGAAAAGGCGGTCCGTTTGCCCGGCGAAGACGTTCTGCCAGATCCCGAAGTCGTTTGCTACATGCCCGGCCATGGTCTGGAACCAGGCGTCGGAGAAGATGTTGGAGCCGGATTGCTGGTTGACCCACTTGCTCTGGGAGAACTGCGAGTTCCAGACTTCGTTGGACCATTCGATGTAGACCTTCAACTCCGGATCGAGGTTGTCCCGGACCATGGTGGCGAACTGGGTGACGAAGTTGTCGTCGGCCTGGTGGGGCATGCAGAACCAGGCATCAGCGCCCAGTTCGTTGCAGAGTTCGATCATGTATTCGAGCGCGACGCCGTTGGTTGTATCCATGCTGAAGTCATCGGGCTCGGTGCGGTCGGACCAGCTAACGAGCTTCGAGCCGTTGGTGTGCTGCCAGTCCATGAAGCGGATAACACCGAAGGGCTGAAGGCGTTGGATGAACAGGTCGTGGAAGGATGAAGTCGCGCCCTCGTAGCCGGGCATCCAGACCTTGATGTTGCGGACGTGATCACTGGGATTGGAGCGACTGATCCGCATGAGGATCCCGCTGGAGGAGGCGCTATTGACCTGGAAGGTCATCCTTCCCGTGCTGACGAGTTGTACGTTGGAGGCGTCGAACTCGAAGTCGAGTTCGCCGTCGCCGTCGAAAGTGACGGTGTAGGTGCCGGTGGGGTAAGCGCCGGGCTTATCGACGAGCATCAGGGTTTGCGCGGCCTGGCCGGATTGGAGGATGGGCCAGCCGTTGGCGTCGGTGTTGACGGTTTGGCCGGTATCAAAGGGTTGGCCGCTGGGATTGGTTGAGACCCATGGCCTGGCGCTTTTGACCGCGTCGACGAAGGCGAGTTCGCGTGTGTAGTAGGTGAGTTCGTTAAGGTTGATACCGAGCGAGGCGTCGCCGCCGGGTGTTGGGATGGTGCCTTGGCCCCAGTTCAGCAGCAGGAAGGTGAGGTCGCTGAGGTCGACGTAGCCGTCGGGGAGTAGATCGCCGTGAGACAGGTCGCCGACGGGGACCAGTTGGTTCCAGTTGTTTAGGATGATCTGGATATCGAGCGCGCCGACGAAGCCGTCGCCGTCGAGATCGCCCTGGATGGTTTGTGCTTTGGCGGCACCGGCGGCGCAGCAGAGCAGAGCCATCACCAATACCACGCAAAAACTCTCGCGGAGGGAGTACTTCTTCATTGGGTTGTATCCATGTTGGCGCCCTGCTGGATGCCGGGGCCGGTCACTTCAGGGAATGGGCGCAGAACGCCCATGCGTATACACAGTAAGGCGTCAGGCCCCTGGAAGTCAAGGCAAAATCCTATTAAAACGGCATTTACAGCGTTTAAAAGCGGTTCTTGCTTCCGAGGGTAGAACCTATGCCCGCTTGTGCCTTGCATTTATGTCAATCCAGGTAATCTGTGGTGAGTTGATTGAATTGGAAGTGTGGGGCGTGTCAGGTTTCAACATCTGCCAGGACATCATCGCCGACGAACCAGAGCCGGGCTCGGATGGCGTCGATATCGACCGGAAGCAGCTTGGTCAGGGCGCGCTGGTAGGTCTGGATCTGCGGCCGATAGTGTTCGATCAGGGGGGCGACGCCGTCGGGACCGAGGCGGTCGGTCTTGAAGTCGATCAGTTCGACGCGTTCGATTTGGCCGCTGTCATCACGATAGATCGAGACGCGATCGAAGCAGCCGCGCACCAGTTCTTTGCCGACCTGCACCGCGAATGCACGTTCACGCCAGAGGTTGGTCGCGCCGTTGCGTGCGAGCAATTGTTTAGCGGTTGGGCTATTGAGTAAGTTCGCGAACCAATCGATACGGCTGTCGATCCATGCGTCGTCCAGATGCGGTAGCGCGCGGATCGCAAGTTGGCGCAGTATCTCAACGTCGGGTAATTCATCTTCATCAATGAAGCCGACGTGTTCGAACCAGGCGTGGATGAGCGTGCCGTAGTTTTTCGCGCCGGTGGAGTCGGACGAGATATCGAGCAGGTCGGATGCGAGCTTGACGCCGCCGGCGCGCGCAGAGGGCGAGACGGTCGGCCAGAAGCGGCGCGATGCGGATTGGCTTGTGCTCAGCGCAATCGGCGCGATGGGTTGATGTGTGGTTAGCGCGGCAACGGTCTGTATTTTGCCTTTGAAGGACCAGTCGGGGTCGCCATGTTGATAGAGGATTTGCTTGCCGTCGAGTGATTCTTCGACTTCGCTGAGCGCATCGCGCAAGATGGCGGCGTAGGACAGGCCGAGGCTTGCGAGTTTGTCACCTTTAGGCGTGAGCTTTCTGGGCTTGACGATCATGTGCAGCGCCTGACGCGGGCGGGTCATGGCGACATACAGCGCGCAGAGGTCGTCCATCAGGCGTGTGGCGCGCTGGGCTTCGGATGCTTTTACCAGGCTGTCGTCAAGAGCGCGGACTTCTTTTTTGACGTTGCGATACACGCTGTCGATCGGGGCGGTGGGGTGTTCGCGTTCGATCAATAGCGCGGGATTATCTCTAAACGTCCGGTCAAGCTCAGCGAGTACGACTGTGTCGAACTCAAGGCCCTTCGCGCCGTGGATGGTCATGACACGGATCGCCGCGGGGTTCGGCTCGGCAACGCGCTGCGATTCGGCGAGCGCGACGAAACGCGATGGACGCAACGCATCGGCGGGTTCGAATTTGTCGGCAAGTTCGATCAGTTGCGTCAGGCGCGTCAGGCCGCGCTGATCGAGACTGTCTGCCACGGCCCGCGTCCAGTCGGCGAGTGTTTGTGCGTAGCCTTGGGTAAGCAGCGTTTGACGGATGCGCATCGCAATCTGTTGGACATGCGCGGGCTTCGTGGATTCAAGACCGACCACTTCAGCGAGTGGAGAGTTCATGACGTGGAAGACGCTTGCGGTGTCGCCTGGATGGTCTGCCATGTATAGCGCGGAAAGGACCACCGCGACCGCGGGTGAATCAGTGACGGACCCGCCGCCTTCACCGCTGACGGGCAGGCCGAGTTTGCCGATCTCAAAGATCAGGCGCGATGCGGCTTTGTTCGTGCTGACGAGCACGCCGATCGAGCCAGCGCCGCCTTTGCGCTCGTAGAGTTGTTTAACGCGCAGGGCGATGTAAGGCTCGTGCACATTGTGCGTGATCGTGACGGGTTCATCGTCGTTGCTCTCGTCATCATCATCATCATCGTCGGCGTTGTAGCCGGCGACGGAGGTTTCGAGCGTGACATGGCCCGGCAGGTCTTTTGCGGATGCGTGGTCGTCAAAACTGCGCTGCCAGCGTGCAGCGGTTTGCGCGTCTTTATCCAGCGCAGCGTTTGATCCCAGCTTTGAAAAGACCTTGTTCACCGCATCAAGCACGACCCCGCTGGAGCGGTAGCTGAGTGAAAGTGATTGCACACTTTCAGGCGGCAGGTTCAGTTCTTCTTCGATCTGGTCGAACAGTTCCGCGACGCCGCCGCGCCATCCGTAGATCGCTTGCTTGGCATCACCGACGACTAAAAGGCTGCGGTCGCCGTCGGCGGTCGCAGCGATTTCCTGCGCGAACGGGCGCAACACGTCCCACTGCGCCAGACTTGTATCCTGAAATTCATCGAGCAACAGGTGCGTGACCCGGCCGTCGAGGCGGAAGTAGATGTCTTCAGCCAACCCATCACCGAGCGCGGGTAGTTCACGCGCGAGCTTGTGCGTCAGGTCGCTGAACAGCAGGATGCTTTGACGGCGGCGCAGGCTGGTGTAGTGTGTGTCGAATCGGCGCAGCAGGTCGTGCGTGGCAAGCGTCTGTAGCGCGACGCGCTCGATCAACATGGCTTTGCTATGGGCGATGAGCGGGACGTAAGCGGCCTGGATGTCGGCGGTGATGTCATGACGCTGGAAACTTTCTTTGCCGTTGACGATCGAGCCGGCCAAGCCTTTACTGATGAAGACTTCCCATTGTCCAGTGAGCGCCGCGGCGCAGTTTGCTGCGTACGCTTTTTTCCAGTGGCCGTTATCCGGCAGCAAGGCCGCGGCATCCTGGAGTTTTTCTATCGCCTTTTGCAGTTCATCATCATCGAGCTTGCCCGTCGGCTGCAACTTCGCCCAGGCTTCTTGCTGTGGGGCTTCGCGGTAGACCTCGTAAGTATCGTTGATGATCTTGTCGATCGCTTCGGTGACGCTGCGTGCGGCGTGGTCGTGGTGGAACTGCCTTAACAGCGTGACCATGTCCGGCAGGTCGGCGTCGGCGAGCATCGCTTCGACCGCGTCCTGACGCAACTGCTTCACGCTTGGGTGCGATTCATCCACGAGCGTCGGCTCGGGCGGCAGGTCGAGTTCGTGGGCGAAACTTTGGGCGACGCGGTTGAAGAAGCCGTCGATGGTGGAGATGCTCAGCCGATGCATCTGATCGGTGAGTCGGCGCAGCATCGCAAGGCAATCATCGTGAGATAGTTCAGCCCTGATCGTGCTGATCGCAAGCGCTTCGCGTGCGGCATCGTCGGTGGTCGCGTTTGCGAGCCAGGTGACGACGCGACCGAGCACTTCGCCGGCGGCTTTGCGCGTGAATGTGGTGGCGAGGATGGATTCGGGCTGATCGAAAAGGCGCAGCAGTTTCAGGTATCGCGCGCTGAGTCGATAGGTCTTGCCCGACCCGGCCGAGGCGCGGATGAGCAGGTGTGGCGGTTCGTGTTGCCATGCTTGCAGGGGGGAGAGTGGGTTCATGATGCGCCCCCTTGCTTGAAGCTTGCGACGATGAGTTCGTCGCGCTGCATGGCGTTGTCGGCGCAGATGCGTTCGTAACCGTCGGGCAGGCCGGGGGCTTGATTGGGCGGCCAGAAGTGTTGATCGCGGATAGCACGGATGACCGTGTCGCGCGTTTGGGTTGCGTCGGTAAAGTCGTCATCGCTCCAGTCGGCGAGGCTCGGCCCGACGCGGTCGCATTTTTTAGGCAGGTTGAAGTAACCGAGTTCGATCGGGCCGGTGATTTTCAGTTCTTTGCAGAGGTCGCGATAGAGCGGCAGTTGCAGGTCGACCCATATGCGTTCATCGCCGCGACCGGTGCGGTGCGTCTGGTCGGGTTTGTGGTCGGTGTCGCCCGTTTTGTAATCAAAGACACGGTAGCCGTGCTGTTCGTGATAATCGATGCGGTCGACCTTGCCCTTGATGGTGAATGGGGTGCCGTCGACGGTGATGGTGGTGGATAGTTCCTGCTCGGCGTACTGGATGAGCCAGCCTTCTTGCGTGAGTATGGCTTGCTGCTTAGCGAAGGCGTTTAGGCGTTCGCGCAGTTGTTCGGTCTGGATGCGGATGACGGATCGGCGGTCCTCGCCGAACTGCGCTTCGATGGTGTTGTCGAGAGAGCTATTGAGGAAGCTTTTGATATTTGTTTCGTTAGTTTCGTGTTTCAGGTCGCTTTGGCCGAAGGTTTGGAGGACGGTGTGCGTGATCGAGCCGAAGGACATCGGGTCCATCTCGATCGCCCGGTCGTTCAGCGAAGCGAGTTTCAGGACATACCGCAGGTAGAACCGGTAGGGGCATGCGATGTACGCACGGAAAGCGGTGACGGATAACTTATCGAGCGGCTCGGGCGCGACGATGGGTTTGGGGATAAGGAAACGGTTTGTCCCGGCGGGCTTGATGGGCAGCGTCGGCGGGGGTACTTGTTTCATCATCGCTGAAAAACGATTGGACGCGTTTGACGAGCGTCGCGTCGTCGCAGGCAAGCAGCAACCTGCTTGGCGTAAGCGGATCGCCCTCATCGGTTCTGCGCGATGCGATCAGGCGGACGAATGGGCGTGAGTGGATGATGGCGCTAAGCAGCATCAGGTCGCGGCCGAAGCGGCGGGCATTGTCGTGCATGGACAGTTTTGTTCGGATGGAATCGGGCAGGAACGCATCGGCGTTACGCGAAGAGGGGATGAGCCCTTCGTTGAGGCCGGTGATGGTCAGTACGGGAGCATCGTCGAGCGGGAGTTCTAGATAACCGAGCAGTTCTACGGCCGGGCCGTCGTGTTCATCGGGGATGATGCTGTCGACAAGGCGGCGAAGCGTCAGTGCGATCGCTTGCGAAGCGGTGATATTCGGGCACGTCGGATTGGTTTCTTTGAATTCAGCTTGCTCACGCAGCCGATCGGCGATCTGTTCGAGCGCCAGGGCGAGCTGGTGTTCTTCTCGAACGTGTTCGCGCAGCGGCGCATCAGCGTAGACGGTTTTTAGCGCAGCGGCGATCGTTTCGCTCCACTTCGGCAGCGGTTTGCGCGTGGCGAAGTGCTCGGGCAGGAGCGTGGTGATCTTGTTGTGCAGCGTTTTTAATCGCGCGATGCGGTCGGGATCACCCAGCCAGGTACTGGTGAGTTGGCCTTGCAAGTGGTCGGTGGCGTATTTATCGAGCAGTGTGAGCCAGTCGTCGATGGTTTGCTGTGCATCGTCGTGATCGCGCTGAAGGTACGTCTGGATGTCCGGGTGGCGCAGCAATTCAGCCAGTGCATCGAGGCGGTGCGATTCCATGAACCGGCTTAAGGCACGTAAGAGCAGTGCGGGGCGAGACTGGACAGTCGGCGAGCCGGCGGCGCTGCGGCAAGGGATGTCGGCGAGGTCGAGCCGACGACGGACCGGGCCGGCGAAGCGTTCATCACCCAAGCCGACGGTGATCTGATCTGCGCTGAGGTTGTTGTGGGTTAGTTTAAAGGTTTGCTGCGCTTCGGCGACGGCGTCGATGACAGCGCCGGCCTGATCGCTGTTTCTGCCGACGAAGGCGAGTTGTTTAGCCTGCAGGTCGATTTGTTGTTTGGCCCAGTATTCTGCGCGGAGCAAGCCTAGGTCATCGAAGCCATCGGCGTGTTGATCCGGGGCCATGATCAGGCTGGTGATCCGGTCGCCGATAAGTCGCAACATCGCGGTGGCGGTGTCATTGAGGTCGGGTGCTGCGATGAGGAGGATGTGTTTATCTTCATCAAGTGCGCAGCGTTTGGAGGTAATCGCATCGAGGCGGTCGGTGTCGCGATCGGAAAGTTGCAGCGAACGCAGTGTTTCCTGGTACGCCTGTTCTACTTGTTCGAGCACGGTCCATCGCTGTTCGCCGCGTAGATCGATGCCTCGGTCGGCGCAGAGGCGTGGCACATCAGCGAAGGTCATACGGTGCGCTGCAAGGTCGTCGCGCAGCCGGCGGAGCTGCGTTGCATAGGCCCACCAGCCGGGCAGGTCATCCGGGCCGGGCGGATGCGGCAGCAGGTCGGCCATCGTTTCGGTCGGCAGGTTGCGCATCGCATCAATGAAAGCGAGCTGTGCATCGATGTCGCCGGCCTGTCGGTGTTGCGGTTGATAGAGCAGTTCGGGGAGCTTGCCGGCGGTGACAATTTGCGGCGGGTTGAGCGCAGCGCCTCGGGCCTGTGCATTGACAACAAGCAGTTCCAGCAACCGACGCCCGGCGCGCTGAGCGGGGAGTACGGCGAAAAGGTGGCTGAGGTCGGAGCCGTCATCACCCTGGCCGAGATGATCGCGCAGGTAGGCGGCCGCCCGCGGTAGTGCGGGTCCATCCCATCCCAGGAAGTGTCGCGTGATCGGCATTGAATCAGTTATACCCAAGAACAAATCTTATTTTGCCGCCAATGGACGCGAATAAACGCAAATAGGAAAAGAAGAAAGCAGATGATCGGATTTATCTTACTTATTCGCGTTAATTGGCGTTCATTTGCGGCATATCCAGTGTATCCGGATTTTATGTGCCCCCCGACTTGGCGGGCGGGATAAGTTGTCTATGCTATCGCATATGAGCACAACGATTGAAGAACGTATCGCCCAGTGGGAGCAGATGGCCCGCGAGGCGCCGGACGACATGGCCTTTTTCAGCCTCGCAAACGCCTACAAGGAAGGTGACCGCCACGAGGATGCCCAGATCGCATACGCCAAGGCGATCGAGCTGAATCCCGGGATGAGCCGGGCGTATCAGTTGCGTGGGCAGGTCCTGATCCAGATGGGTCGGGATGATGATGCGGCCGCCGTCCTGACCGAGGGGTACAAGATCTCGGCCGAGCGCGGGGACGTGATGCCGCAGAAGGCGATCGGCTCGCTGCTTGAGAAGATCGGAAAGCCTTTACCGGAGGTGCAGGATGCGTCGGCTCGTAAGGCGGAGGTCGAATCGTCGGGCGACATGGTGCTGGACCGACGGACTGGGACGCCTCAGCCGCGTCTGCCCGATCCGCCGATGCGCGGGGCGACGGGTAAGTTCATCTACGACCACTTCGGCCAGGACACGTGGCGTGCGTGGATCGGACAGGGCACGAAGGTGATCAACGAACTACGGCTGGACTTCTCGAACGATGCACACCAGGACATCTACGAGCAGTACATGCTTGAATGGTTACAGGTGACGCGGGAAGAAATCGATGCGCATGCAAAGCAGGGGTGATCTTCTGCGGAAGAGATTAGCCACCGATGAACACAGATGAACACGGATGCGGATTCAAGTGCATCCGTGTTTGTTTCTTTAATAGCCGCGTTGCGATGCAACGCGGGTGGGGATGTTTACGTGGCAAGTGAGAGACCGCGATCAGCGCTCGTCCGGTAAACGTGTTTATTATGTGCGGGTGTTATGTAAATTTAATAATTCAGACCCGACCAGGATGGTCGGGCTATATGTCGTATGGTCATCCCAGCGCCCTCAGTGCTCGCGGGGGGAGCAGCCACTTGAGTACGCCGGGGCCGGGGGGGTCTTCGGGGTGGAGGGGGGCTTCGACCAGGGCGCAGGCTGCTTTTTTGAGTTCGATGAAGCTTGGCAGGTTTTTGTGGGTGCAGAGGTTTTCGATGACCTCGCTGAGCGTGGGCTCGTGGCCGACGATCAGGACGCGCTGTTCGTCGCGTCTTCGGAGCATGTGGATCACGTCGATTGCAGGACCGTCGGCCAGTTCGTCGGCGAGGATGGGGGTGAGGTCGAGGATGTCGCCGAGGATCGCGGCGGACTGCTTGGCGCGGATTTTGGGGCTGGTGAGGATGACCTGCGGGCGGTCGGCGAACCGGGCGAGACCCTTGGCGGCGGCGGTGGTGCGTTCGATGCCAACCGACGTCAAAGCCCTGGCGGCGTCGGGTTTATCCGTGTCGCGTGGCTCAGCGATCCCGTGTCGGAAGACGTAGACCTGCATGGGAAATAGGGTAGATGTTCAATGTGGAATGTTCAATGTTCAATGTATAAAAAACCGTACCTTCTCATTCAGATTGAACATTGAAGATCGAACATTGAACATCAGCCGAAGATCAATTGCAGGCCGTAGAAGAAGAGGATGGCGAGGCCTGCGCCGGCGGGGATGGTGATGATCCATGAGGCGACGATGTCGCGGATGGTGTTGAGGTTCAGGGCGCCGATGCCGCGTGCCAGGCCGACACCTAAGACGGCGCCGACGAGGGTGTGCGTGGTTGAGATGGGCAGCTTGTAGACACTGGCGATGAGGATGGTGATGGCGGCGGCGAACTCGGCGCAGAAGCCGCGTGAGGGGGTGAGTTCGGTGATGCGTTTGCCGACGGTCTGCATGACGCGCCAGCCCCAGACAGCCAGGCCGATGACGATGCCGACGCCGCCGACACCGAGCACCCACAGCGGGACGGAAGTTTTTTCCGGGATCGACATTGTCTTTGCGGTTTCAACGACGACAGAGAGCGGGCCGATCGCGTTGGCAACGTCGTTGGAGCCGTGTGCGAGTGCGACGAACGCGGCGCTGATGATCTGCAGATAGATGAAGATGCGTTCGACATTGTGGTAGATGTGGCTGTCGGTGTTTCCGCGTGTGCGGTCGCGTACTTCCTTGTAGAGCTTTTCGGATTCATCCAGAGCCCGTTGCGCCTGGGCGCGTGCCTGGTCGTCGATGGCGGTGCTGTGTACGCGGCGCAGGTGCATGAGTGCCTTGCTCATCGCCCGCGCGGTGTAGAGGTCGGCCTGCAATCGCGCCAAGGCGGGGTCGTCGTCTTTGACTTTGACGACCAGCTTGCGGGACACCAGTGCGCCGACGATGCCGCTCAGGATTGATGCGCCCAGGCCGATGGTTAAAGGCCACTTATCCGTGGGTTTCAAGCCGAAGTTATCGTGCCAGAAAGGCTTGAGCCCTTTCAAGGAGAGCACGAGCATCATCGTCACGAGGACGGCGAAAACCAGGATCGGCGTCCACTTGCGCGCAGCGACGACGGGGTCGGGCCTGTAAAAGATCTTGCGGAGGATGAAGCGGAAGACAAAGTAGGCGATGACGCCGGATATCAGCGGTGAGACGACCCAACTGGCGACGATGGAGGCGACGCCGCCTTTGCCGCTGAGGATGGTAACGACATTAAAGCCGTTGCCGCCGAACCAGTCGACGGTGTGGATGCCGCCGTAGACACACCCGAATCCGACGATCGCGCCGACGATGGAGTGTGTCGTGGAGACGGGCCAGCCGAAGTAGGACGCGATCTGCAGCCAGGCGCCAGCAGCGAGCAGCGCGGCAAGCATGCCGAAGCAGAGCATGCGCGCGCCTTCCTCGCCGGAGAACATGCTGATGTCGATGATGCCCTTGCGCACGGTTTCGGTGACGTGCGGGCCGATGAAGAATGCGCCGGCAAACTCCATGACGGCGGCGAGGATGACCGCACGTTTGAGTGTCAGCGCGCCTGAGCCGACGCTGGTGCCCATGGCGTTGGCGACGTCGTTGGCGCCGATGTTCCAGGCCATGTACAGCCCGAAAAGCAGGGCCAGCCCGGTCAGAATCATCGCTTCAGTGCCCATAAGTATCCGGTCTATTCCTTGGGAAGTTTGATGAATCGGGTGTGTGGCTCGGCCCGTGAGTCGGTCACTTCTTCAACTCCAGCGTCCGACGGACCCGGTTCGCCAGCCGTTCGGAAAGGTTGGACAGGTCACCGACCTGCTTGAAGAGCTTGGTCCAGAGGAAGAATTCCCCGGTGGTGAGGGCGGTCTCGTTGGCGAAGAGGTTCTTGAGCATCTGCCGTTGTAGCAGATCGACCTCGTGCTCGGTCTGGGCGACACGTTCAACCATGCGCAGGACGCGTTCGGCCTCGTCGCCGCCGAAGCCGCTTTCCAGCAGTTCGTCCAGTTCGTTGATGATGCCGCGTGCGCCCTCGAACGCCTTGATATTTGTGGCGAGGAAGGCGTTGAAGTCCTCCTTCAGCCAATCGGGCATCGTCAGGGGTTTGAGCGTGAGCAGCACGCCGATGTTCTCGGCCTTGTCGGCGAGGTTGTCCTGGGCGGCGAGGATATCGAGGATGCGGCCGCGATCGATCGCCAGGAACATCCGCTTAGGCAGGTGGCTCTGGATGTCATGCTTGAGCTGGTCGGCTTCGAGTTCCAGCTTGGAGGTCTCGATCGCCAGTTTCTCGATCGCGTCCTGATCGGTGCGATACAGAGCCTCGAATAGCTGCTTGACCTTCTCAACACAGTTGGTCACGACTTCCATGTGAGCCTGCAGCGGGACGATCGGAGATTGACCGAACAGTTTGGCGATGGTTCGCATGGTGGGGCCTTATGTTAAAAATACGTTAGAGTTTTTATAGGGGATGGGTAGTGACGTCAACCGTCCTGATCGATTACGCGATCCGGGTCATTGGGATCAATGTGTCTTAGGTAGTGCCAGGTGTAGATGCCGGTGTTGTGGCCGTCGGAGAAGTTGATGCGTATTGCATAATTGCCGACCATTTCAACACCTAGAGCGGTTAACGGACCGTGGCTGCCGTGCCCCGAGGGCAGGACGGTCAGGGGATTGCGATCCATTTCCTTTCGTAACTCGCGGGCGTCTGCCGAGGGCGAAAGCTTACGTAACAGGCCGATCGAATAGACCGATTCGTGGCCGTCGGACCAGCGGATGGTCAGTTGCTTGTCCTTTTGCAGGTCGATGTGCGTGGGACGGACTTTGGTGACGGGCGCACTGTCGCCGATCGCGCCGGGCGTGGCTTCGGGGTCACCTTCCGGGGCCGGGGAGCTTCCGGGGGCGGGGGTGGGGTTTTGATGGTACTTAATCGGCTCGTGCATGGCTTTGTATGGGATTGTCCGCCGGATAGGCCGGGGGCTGAGGGTAGATTTATTCTGGGGCTTGCTCCGGGGTTTGTTCCGGGGTTTGTTCCGGGGTTTGTTCCGGGGGTTGTTCCGCCGTGTTGGCAGGTTCCTGATCCACGGTGGCCGCCCGCAGTTGCCTGGCGTGGTCGATCAGCATGTCGACATCAGTCTCTTCAGCCGAGGGCTGGGTTTCCATGGCAAAGTGCCAGTGCAGCTCCGCCTTACCGTTGGGCACCGCCTCCGCAAAGAGGTCAATTCCGGGGGTCTCCCACCATGGGGCCTTAGCTTTTTGCTGTGTCCACAGTGGTTTATAACCGTCGGCCTCCATGCGGACGTCGTAGATCCCATAGAACGTGAACGGCACAGTCACCGGCGTGTGCCCGACCTCACGGTCATTGAGATAGACCAGCGCCCCGGTGGGTTCGCTGGTAATGGAGATCGTGCGTTGGACGCAGCCGACCGACATCAGGCAGCCGATCACAAGCAGCAGCGGGGGGGTGGGCTTCATGCCGGAGATTGTAATCGACCGGGGCGGATCGCGTCAGGGAGCGAAGAAGAGACGTGGCGATTCCACTTATCCGAGCCGCGTCGAGGGCGATGTAGAGACGTAGCATTTTATTATCCGAGCCGCCGTGCCCCCACGGCGGACCGCGTCGAGGGCGACGCGGCTCTGTATGGCGAAGGGTGTGCGGCGTATTTATTGCTTATGAGGCTGAGGCCAGAGCACCCAGTCGCCATCGCAATTTGGGTCTGCCAACCGATCCGACAGGGGCCCATTTAATTGTGTGGGTGAAGCCATACCATTGTTTACCTTCCCGTCAGTGTCTACAGGTACCCGTCCCGCATCGTCATCTCCATCCACGCCGACGCTGTAGACCAATGGGCCTTCATCGGTGATGCGGTAGTGAAGCGGTTTTCCGGTCAAGCGATCGATCGGCACACTTGGGAGATAAGTGGGGGATAGATCGTCGAGTGAATCGGGCCAATTGCCGTGCTCTTGCTGGTAAAGGGTAAGCGCGATCCCGATCAGGATGCCGTCGCGTGAGCCGTAATATCTATGGATAGTCTTATTCACTGCAGACAAGGCTGGCATGAATACGTCAAGCGGTAGATAACGTAGCCTATTACCCGATGAAGACATAAGTTGGTCATACTTTGCGTGCAGACCATCTTTGTAATCATACTCCCACAGCGGTTTGTTTGAATCGAGGATAGCCTGATCGATGAAGTCATCGTATACACAGCGCATCTCTTCGCGTGGAGCAATCAAGATTGCGGCGGCCGGCAAACTTGCTGTGATCAGCGCGCCTGTGAAGGGTCCATCATATCGGTTGAAAGGTGAGTCACCGCTGTCATACGACTTCAGGTCTTCGATCCCTTTTTTCGTGATGTAACCACCACCTTCACCATCATCAGTATAGGTGCGTTGAAGGAAGTCGTAGAACCAGAATCGCTCGCCGTTGTACCACGGTTCGTGATCGATCTGTGTGGATGCTAGTACATGGGCGAGGTCGCGGAGTTGCTGCTGTGTCAAAAGGTCAGGATAGTTGATGAGGATGTCTTGGATCGTTTCAAAGCCGAGGGTTCGCGCTGAGATGCCCACAAGACCATTAAAAAGCAGTGGTTGTTCTTCCGCTTGTTTGCTGAGTCGTTGTATTGCGATGACATCCCGTATCGCGGTATCGGCGTCGCCTGCTTCGGCAGCACGCAATGCATCGGCGCAAAGCAGACGAGCTATGTCACGTATCCGCGAAAGATGAGGGATCGCTATGCCAATTAACGCCCGTTCCGGATCTCGAAACGTCTTGTCCGTCATGGCAGCAAGTGTTTCGGGTTCCGGATGATAGTTGCACGCTTCAAGGTCCTCGGAAGAATAATCACTTGCGAATCCTATTTTGAGCCCAAAGCCGGTCTTGTCCGTTGCTTCTCGGATCAGGCTAATGGATTGCGCATGTTCACGCAGGAATTGCACGGTCTGGTCCCAGCCCGGATCATTCGGATGCAGGGAGTAAAAAAGCCTTGTCATCTGATCCATGACGTACGGCGGTTCATAGTAACTGGGATCAATATCTTCGCGCTCGGGTTCAGGCAACTCGGCGAAATACGGGATCGGCGTGTCCCATTCACGCTCCTGCCAGAGATTCAACTCCAGCATGGCTTGCCGATACAACGGCCACGCGGCTTGGTCTTCGGGAATCTGGTTGGCCTGTTTGTTGATGACGGCAACGTAATCGGTCTTGACCGAAGGCGAACCTGTAAGCAGGTAGAGCGCTGAGACGATGTAGAACCCAAGGAAACAGACAACTGTCAGCCTCGCCCATGCGAAGATGTGCCAGGCGAGAGGGCGTTGGCGTTTTTTGGCGCGGCGGATGAGTTTGGCGGTTTGTTTTTCGTTGCCGAAGGATTTGAGCAGTTCTTCTATGGGGGTTTCTGCTTCGAGGCCGTCCTGGAAGTGGGCGATCAGTTCGTTGGCGACATCTACTTTTTCCAGACGCCACAGTCGCGTGCGTTTGACGACGCGGCGGACTTTGTCGGCGGCGTTTTTGGGCAGGTCTGAATCTTCGAGCAGCGCATCGATGTCCAGCCTGCCGGTGACGCGGCCGCGGATCAGGTCGCGCATGGGGGTTTTGAAAAGCCTGCGTTTGAGTGTGGCGGTCGTCATGGTTATGCCCCCTGGATGCATTGGGTGACGCCCAGCGCGTTCATGGCGGCGGTGACGGCCTGCCACTGCTGGGTGTCGTGGGCGAGGCGTTTTTTGCCTTTGCCGGTGAGTTGGTAGTACTTGCGGGGTCGGCCGTTGTCGGCGGCGTCCATCCGGCTCTGGATCAAGCCCTTGGCTTCAAGGTTGTAGAGCATGGGGTAGAGGGTGGATTGGCCCATCGCCAGGACGCCTTCGCTGCGTTGATCGAGGGCCTTGACGATCTCGTAGCCGTACATTTCCCCGCGTTCCAGGAGTTTGAGGACAGCGACCGGCCCGGCGCCCCGCATCAGTTCCCGCTCGATTTTCATGGCGAACCACCTTTCGTGTGACACATACTATGTATTACATAGTATCGGGCAGCGGGGTGAAAGTCAATAAGAATTTTCACCGCAGAGGACGCAGAGGACACAGAGGGGAAAGAGGTGGAACAGGGATGGACACGGATGAACACAGATAGGAGGGTTAGCCCGCAGATGGCGCAGATTTAAAAACAAGAATACATGAATCCAAATCTGCGCAATCTGCGGTTAACACCTCTTATTCGTCATATATCCGTGTCCATCTGTGTTCATCCCTGTTCCATTCCCGTCTTCCCGTAGAATAAACCCATGAGCAAAGACCTGAGTCATCTGGATGAGGCGGGGCGGGCGCGGATGGTGGATGTGGGGGATAAGCCGGCGGTGAAGCGGTCGGCTTTGGCGGCGGGGGAGTTTGTCGCTTGTCCGGACACGCTTGATCGGTTGATGAACGTGCCCGGAAGTGATCCATTACCCAAAGGTGAGGCGCTGGCGGTGGCGCGCGTCGCGGGGGTGATGGCGGCGAAGAAGTGCGGGGAGTTGATCCCGTTGTGCCATCCGCTGCCATTGGATCACGTGCAGGTCGACTTTGAACGCACGGCAGAAGACCGGCTGCGCGTGACCGCAAGCGCCTCGATCACTGCGAAAACAGGTATCGAGATGGAAGCGCTGACAGCGGTGAGTGTTGCCTGCCTGACGTTGTACGACATGGCCAAAGCGATTGACAAGGAACTGCGCATCGAAAACATCTATCTCGTGCGCAAGCATAAGGAAGTACCAAGGCAGATTTGTTAGCCACGAAAAGGCACAGAAGACACAAAAGGGCTGGTGTTTTGAATCACTTGGTTTCCCAATATATTGAATACCCAAGAACGCCACCTGCTTCTTCTTTTTTGTGTATTTTGCGCTTTTTCGTGGCAGATTCTTTTGCATTTATCGAGGCGAATTAAAGTTGAATACAGCAGCTATCAAGACAATCGGTTATATCGGGCTTGGGATTATGGGTCGGGCGATGACGGCGAACCTGATCAAGGCCGGGTTTGATGTCACGGTCTGGAATCGCAGCCCGGAAAAGTGCGATGCGTTTGTGAAGCTTGGCGCGAAGGTCGCGGATTCGCCCGCGGCGATGGCGGCGGCCGGGCCTGATGTGATCTGCGTGAACGTGACGGATACGCCGGACGTCAAGGCGGTCTTGTTTGGGGAGCAGGGTGTTGCACACGGCGCGAAGGATGGGCTGATCGTGATCGATCACTCGACGATCAGCGCGGTCGCGACGAAAGACTTTGCATCGAGGTTGGCAAGGCAAGGCGTGACGCTGCTGGATGCGCCGGTTTCGGGCGGTGATGTCGGGGCGCAGGCGGGGACGCTGAGCATCATGATCGGCGGGAAGGCCGAGGCAGTGCAGCGTGCGATGCCTGTCTTTGAAGCGGTGGGCAAGAACATCGTGCACCTCGGCGAATCCGGCACCGGCCAGACGTGTAAGGCGTGCAACCAGATCACCGTCGTGTGCAACCTGATGGGGGTTTGTGAAGCGTTGCTGTTAGCGCGCGAGTGTGGACTCGATGCTCATAAGATGATCGAAGTGTTAGGCAGCGGCGCAGGCGGGAGCTGGCAGTTATCGAATCTCGGGCCGAAGATCCTGGCCGGCGATTTCGCACCGGGTTTTGCGGTCAATATGGTGCTCAAAGACCTTGGGATACTGCAAGACGTTGCGCGGCGTTTGGGTATCGACCTGGAAGCGACGGAATTAGCACAGGGCAAATTCAAGACGGTTGCAAAACAGGGCGGCGGGAAGCTGGGCACCCAAGCGATGGCGAAAGTGGTGGGATGACTGCTTACCGTATCTTTTTCATCAAGCTTTCATTTTTAGTTTACATCAGAATTCACATCCTCTATATAGAGGCATCAGTTTTCTAAACTTCTTACCAGGGGTATTGCTGCATGATTGAGGTTTTTGTCGGTCTTTTCGGGAAGATGTTACTGCGTGCGGCTGTTGGATCACTCATCGGAGCGGTATTCCTCCGTGCGGCTGCGGAATGGGTTGCCAAGAAAGATGTCCCGTATGGAACCGCATACGGGCTTTATTTTGTGAACCACCTGATCATCGGCACACTCGTAATCATCGGAGGCCTGTTTCTCGGTGCTCTCTCAGCGGCGTTGGATTGGGACCCGGGGATGGGGGTGCTTTTAGCCATCATTTTACCCGTGTCACTGGGTCTAGGTCTGCCGGCTGCGGCCGGTGTGATAAGCATGGGTTTATCGCTGAAGTACGGACGGGCCATACTCGTGACATTGGTCACTTATGGACTCGCGCTCGCCATCTTCGGCACGATCTACGTGCTAGTTATGCTTGTAATGGATTGATTGGGTGCGCTGCGATAGGCATTCAACAGCATTTACGTAGAGATGCCGGTGGCTCGAAAACTTGCATCACCGAGGAGATAGCTGGCGTGGGATTAGATGAGCTGGCAATGACGAATATGTGAGTGGAAAAGCGCTAAGCCGCAAGCGGCTTTTGGGGACGGTAGATTAGTCTGAATGTGAAAGGCAGGATGAGTAATAGGGTCGTGGATTCGGGTACTGATTGTGCATCGTTAATGGGTGGCGTGCCGGCGTTCCAGTTGTTCAGAACGATATCCAGATCGTCAAGGCCGACGAAGCCGTCACCGGATGGGTCGCCTATGAAGGTGTCGCCCGGGGTGACGGTTTGATTCCAATTGCTGAGAATGAGGTCCAGGTCGTCCAGGCCGACGAAGCCGTCGAAGTTGAGGTCGCCGGGTAGTGGTGCGCCGATCAGGCCGGTGAGGATGTCTTTGATCTGGGCGCGCCAGTTTCCCCAGGAATGTCCTTCATTGGCCGTTTTGCGTGTGACGTTGTAGCCGTTGGATGAAAGGATGTTGTAGAGGTTAGGGCCGCCGCTGCCGTCACCGATCGTGCCATAGGTCAGGTAGAAGTCCAGTTCGTCCTGCAGTCCGGCGGAGATGTAGTTGTTGTAAATGCTGGGGAAGTTCGATGGCGAGAGTGGAGCGATGTTTTCGAATGTGTCGTACTGGGTGAGGCCGAAGTAGGCCGAATTCACACCGCCGTAGGACGTGCCGAGGATCGTGCGGCCGGTCGGCGTCGGATTCGTGCGGTACGCGGCGTCCACCTCGGCGACCAGTTCATCGGCGACGAAGTTGGCGAAGTCAAGGTTGCCGGTGTATTCGCTGGCTCGACGGTTTGTACCCGTATCCGGATCGCGCGGATCGATGAACACCGCGATCGTGGGTTGCAGTTCGCCCGAGTCGATGATGTTATCGAGCGTGACTGTGACCGAACCGAGGTAGTCGGCAGCGAACTCGTGGCCGTCGGTGATGTAGACCACGGGCAGGTTGTGCAGGCTGTTTGTGTCGTAGCCCGCGGGGGTATAGACACGGTAGTTGACGTCGTAGCCGAGGTTCGTGCTGGTGGTGCGGATGTTGGAGGTGAGCGTGCCCATCGGGACACCCGTGTGACGGACGGTTTCCTGGGCAAAGACATAATCCGGCATGCGAAGTTCGTTGTTGGGCCCGAAGCCGCCCCATTGTTGAAGCGGGTTCTTTGGATCGAGTATCCAGTTGCTGCCGTTGGTGACGATCTTGTAGTCGAGGCGTGCATCGGTTGGGTAAGTGAGTTCTTTAATCCACACGCCGGTGTCGCCGAGTTCTGTTGCGACGGCGGATGACGATGATGCGCTCCAGCCGGTGTGATCGCCCGGGAACGAAACGCTGGAGGCGCTTGAACTTCTATAGAGGAAAGCGACCTGGTTGCCTTGTGCGTAGGGCACCTGGCCGACGGCTTCGAGGGTATTGAAAAAGTCATCGAAAGCCGTTTCGCGCGCGGCGCCTGCGGGCATAGCGGCGATGTTGTTGAGGTCGATCTTGAAGTCGGCGTAACTCGCGTAAACCGTGCCGCGCACGTAGTCCGGGTCCGGCGGGGATTGGGCGTAGTTTGTGGCGGGCGCTGCAATGATAAGAACAATCAACCACAGCAGGCATCTACACGGCATGACACTTCTCCAAGTCAGTAGGCGTTTATCCTTATCATAGGCTGCTGTGGTTTGATTTCACGCCTTTCTTGTGCAAGAAAGTGGTTCTTTTTATGGGTTAACAAGGTTAACGCCCGGTTGTGTGAGTATTGGCATTTGCGATAAGTGACTCGACCGCTTGGATCGCTTGTTTCTTGCGCTCGTTCCAATCCCCGTGGATCATGACGTAAGGACGACCACGGGTTTCCAGTGCCTGTCTGCACCTTTCGAAGAAAGCTTGCCGTTGTTCGTTTTCTTTGAAGAAGCGTTGGTTGTCGTCTACCCAGGGAACGTCGATGTCGAGCAATAATGTGAGGTCGTAGGTTCGCCGATCGGCTTCATCGATAATCCATTGCGGGCAGTTGCCGAAGAGGATGTCGCTCCAGATAGTGGTCGTGAGTACGTCCGTATCGCAAAAGAGCACACGGTTGGCTTGCGTGGCAAGCGATTCTTCGGTGGCGATCTGCCCACGTACGATTTGTGGGATGTGCTCGGGTGTGCATGCGCCGTTGTTGAAGTTGAGCAGGGGGCGGGCGTACTCCCACGCGTAAGCGGTATTGAAGTGCTGTGCAAGCTGTTGGGTGAGTGTGCTTTTGCCGGTTGATTCCGGGCCGAAGATGCAGACGCGTTTGAGGAAGTAGGGGCGGACGCATTCGGGCATTGCTTCCCAGTAGCGCATCGGGTCGTTTCGGATCATTGTGCCGGAGACGGGAACGATCTGTCTTGCGTGATCGACGGGGATGTACTTTGAGCTTAGTACCTCAGCAAGCTTCCAGCCGTAGTCTTCGGAGGCAAAGACGTAGTCGGGGCCGGTCGGGATGGTGCGTCGTATGGTGTCGTGCCAGAGTTGCCAGAAGTCGAGGTGTTCTTCGGGCTCCTGCGGCAATTCGTCTGTGATGTGGATGAGTTCGACGTTGTCATAAGGGCATAGCTGCCACATCCACTGGTAACGTAATTCGCCCGGTATAGGTTCACGTTCGATTGAGCAGACCAGGACCGTGAGTTTGTCGACATAGTGACGTGCGAAGTCGACAAGGAAGAGGTGGCCGCGGTGTGGCGGCATGAACTTGCCGAGGATCAGGCCGCTGCCGCCTCGGGCTCTGGTTGTTTCATGCTCTTGTGCCACGCGAAGAATCCTGTGATCGCCAGACCGAGGAATACAGCATACAGACCGGAAGTCAGGTAGAGGGATTTTGCCAGATAGATTCCGACCGCCATCACGTCGACAACGATCCAGAACGCCCAGCTTTCAAGCAGTTTTTTGGCCATGAGGTACTGCGCGATCAGACTGAGGACGGTGGTGGCGGCGTCCCAATAGGGCAGGCTGGCGTCGGTGTATCGTGCCATGACGTAACCGAGCACAAAGGTGCCGGCAATGCCTGTAATGATCCATGCGATGCCCATTGGCGGTGATATCCTTCGGACGTTCAGTTTGCTGTGGTCCTTACCGCCGTGCAGCCATTGGTACCAGCCGTAGAACTGTAGGAAGACATATATGACTTGCAGGCCCATATCAGAATAGAGCCGGGCCTGATAGAAGATGTAGATGTACAGCACGACCATCAATAGCCCGACGGGCCAGCACCAGATGTTCTGGCGTATGGTCAGCAGTACACAGATGAGTCCGGCCACGGTCGCGATGGCTTCGATGGCGGTCAAGCTTTACGGCTCCAGGATTGTTCCCGGTATACGAACAAACAGACGATGCAGGATATCGCAAAGATCCGATGCTGCATACATCACAGGCATAAAAAACCGGCGTGCTGTTAAAAGCACGCCGGCCTGTTAGCTTGTCCCCGGAAAGGTCTGTTATGCGTTTTTACTTCCTGCGGCGGTTTGCCAGGCAGGCGGCGCCCAGACCGAGCAGCGCGAGGGAGGCGGGCTCGGGGATGGGGGCGATTTCGTATTCAGGGGTGCGGTCGCCGTCCGGATGCGGGACGTCGCCACTGACGACGAAGTAGGCGGAGCTGATGGTGCCTGCCGCGGCGCCGAGGTCGACGCTGAAGGAACTGGCCACGTCGGGTGCGAGCGTTTGGGGCAGCGAGGAGAAGGTGCCTTGGTCGGTCACTGCGACGAGTTGGAACGTCCAGGGGTTCTCGTTGGTGTTCTTGAGTTCGAGGCTGAGATCGTCACCAGCAGCGAACGCGACGCCCATGCCGGTCAGGCCGACGTCTGCTGACTGAACACCCGTCTGCGGGGGGACGAAGATGGTGGTGAAGGTAACCGCTGTACCGGCGGGGATGATGCCGTTGTTCACGGTGATAGTAGCGGCATCAGAAGCGCTGATCTGCGCGAATCCGGTGATATCCGGAATGCTGAGCGTGAGGGTGCTGGCGGATGCGGCCCCGGCAGTGAGACCCAGGCAAGCAATTACTGATAACAGATGACGGGCTTTCACTTTCTCTCCTCCATTTGTTGAATGCATAACATAATTCTAAAACAGGCTGTAAACCTATTATATAAACTAGATTAGAGAGCGATTCCCGGAAAGTCAAACGAAATTCATAACATTTCTAAATAAGTCCTAAATATGTAAAACAAGACAACTTAGGGTGAATAGATATGGTATAGGCCTGGAATATCGCGATCCCAGAACAACCATTGCGATTTTATATTATAAGTCCATTTTTTAAAGGAGTTTGGTGCGTGTTGCGGCGTGATTCTGATGGGATGCACGTATAACAATGGTTGTTTACGCAAGCCATCTATATAAGTAAATGAAAATTTGATGTAACAACGCTAAGCACGGGTGCGGCTTTTTATGCAGTCAACATCACGGCACCCTCAGCTTCGGTTGGCTCGAGGATCAGCTTCTGGAGGTACTCCGGGTCGCTTCGTGTCACCCAGCTCTGGAAGGTGTCTTCCTCGTCGACACGCTCGGTTTTGAAGGTCTCGATCAGGCTCTTGATCGACAGGTGAATCAGATCACCCGGGACCTTCTTGGCGATCAGCTCGTTGAACTTCGGCTCGATACCCAGCCCGGCGCCGAGCAGGACCTTGTAGCCGTCGATCTTCTTGGGCTTGCCGTCCTCGTCCTTTTCATCCTTGAGGACGTAGGGGATGCCGGTCAGGCCGATGTCGGCGATCTGGTACTGAGCGCAGGCATTGGGGCAACCGGTGAAGCTGATGAACAGGGGGAAGTCGACCTCGACGTTCTGTTCGAGCCACTGAAGCACCCGGCCTGCACGGTTCTTGGTTTCGACGACGGCGAGGTTACAGAACTCGCTACCCGTGCAGGAGATCAGGCTGCCGCGCAGGGAGTGCGTGTTGGTGGGCAGGCCCTTGTCGGCAAGCTCTTTTTCGAGCGCTGCGACATGGGCTTCGGGGATATCCAGCAGGATGACGTTCTGCTTACCGGTGGTGCGGATACGCTTGTCACCCGTGCCGTACTTCTCAGCCAGGTCGGCGATGTCGGCCATGTTGCGTGCGGTCCATCGGCCGCGGCTGATCGGCACGCCGACGTAGTAGTTGCCGTCCTTCTGCTTGCCTTTGCCGATGTGATCGGAATGCACCGCGGGGGGATTGCGCAGCGTGTCATCATGTTCGAGTTTATATCCGAGTACCTTCTCGATCTCGTCGCGCATCCACTGCCAACCCTTGTCGGCAACGAGGAACTTCAAGCGAGCACGTGTGCGTTTTTCACGGTAGCCCTGGTCTCGGAAGACGGTGGCGATCGCGTTGGAAACATCGACCACTTGTTCAGGCTTCACAAAGACACGCAGGGCCTGTGCGAAGTGAGGCGTTGAAGATAAGCCGCCGCCGACGACCAGGCCGTAACCCACATCACCGTTCGGGCGCTTCACGCCGTAAAGCCCGTAGCAGTTGATCTGCGGTTGATGGCAGTGCAGCCGGCAACCGCCGATGGAAGGCTTGAACTTGCGCGGCAGGTTCGAGAACTCGCGGCCGGTGTCGATAAAGTGCTGATTGATCGCGCGGGCGTGCTCGGACGAATCGATGATCTCGTCTTCGAGCACACCGGCAAGCGGGCAACCGACGACGTTACGCGGAGCGTCGCCGCAGGCGAACTGCGTCGTCATGCCGATGTCCCATAGCGTCTGGAAGATCGGCTTGAGGTCCGCGATGGTAAGCCAGTGCATCTGGATGGTCTGGCGTGTGGTGATGTCGCCGAAGCCGCGGGCGTATTTATCTGCAATCTGGGAGATCGTTTTGAGCTGGTGGGGCGACAGTTGGCCGCCGGGCACCTTGATACGCAACATGAAGTGTCCGGTGTTGGGTTTCTGACGATAAGCGCCGAACCACTTGAAGCGGACGGACAGGTCGTCCTCTGCGATCGCGCTGTAATCGCCTTGCTCGGCGTAGCGTAGGATGTCCTGGAGGACGTCGAAACCGTCCTTGGCTTGTTTCACTTCTTCGGCTTTGTTCACACGTGCTGACATTGGGCGCCCGCCTGTTAGGTTTTAAAAGTCTTTTGTTTATCTTGTTACTACAATAGGCTCTGGGTCGGACACTATAGTGATCCACTCACAACATATTCAAACTCACTTGGGCTATCGGGCGTAATTATGTGTGTTATCCTGCGAAGTTCAGGGGGAAGCGGGCCTTGATTTGTGGGACAGGGGGTGCGGATCGGGGTATACTCCCGCCGGAAACATGACGATAATTATTTTTCCAGGCCGATCTTGCAGAATGGGTCAGCCTTAAACCCAGATAACGAGAAGGTATACAGATGCGTATCACGATGGTCGGTACAGGCTACGTCGGGCTGGTTACAGGAACCTGCCTGGCCAATACGGGTAATGACGTGGTCTGCCTGGACGTAGATCAAACCAAGATCGACAAGCTGAACAAGGGGATCAGTCCGATCTACGAGCCGGGGCTGGACGAAATGATCCGGCGCAACGCCACCGCCGGCCGCCTGACTTTCACGACCGATAAGGTCAAGGCCTACCAGTCGGCCGAAATCATCTTCATCTGCGTCGGCACACCCAGCGACGAGAAGGGCCACGCCGACCTGAAGTACGTGTTGAGCGCTGCGTCAGACATCGGCAACGCGATCGAGGCCGCGCCGGGTACTACCGGTGGTGATGCCGATGAACGTCGGGCCAAGATTGTCGTGGTCAAGTCGACCGTGCCGGTGGGGACCAATCAGAAAGTCCAGGCCGAGATCGCATCGAAGACGAGCAAGCCTTTCCATATGGCGTCGAACCCTGAGTTCCTCAAGGAAGGCGCCGCGATCAACGACTTCAACAAGCCCGACCGTGTCGTCATCGGCGCCAACGACAAGGGCACGGGCGATCGGATGCGCGACCTGTACGAACCTTTCGTACGCCAGGGCAACCCGATCTTCATCATGGATATCCCAAGCGCCGAGATGGTCAAGTACGCCTCGAACGCGATGCTTGCGACGAAGATCTCGTTCATCAATGAGATCGCCAATCTGTGTGAATCATACGGGGCGGATGTGGATGAAGTGCGTCGCGGGATGTGCTCGGACAGGCGCATCGGCAACCAGTTCCTCTATCCGGGATTGGGCTACGGCGGGTCGTGCTTCCCGAAGGATGTGCTCGCGTGCATCTCGATGGGTGAGCTGAGCGATACGCCGGCGAAGCTGCTCGAAGCGGTGCACCAGGTCAACCAGGCGCAGCGCGACGCATTCATGTCCAAACTCGATAAGCACTTTGCTGAGGCCGGCGGATTGAACGGCAAGAAGATCGCTGTCTGGGGCATCGCCTTTAAGCCCGGGACAGACGACGTGCGTGAAGCGCCGTCGATCACACTGATGCGCCACTTCATGGATCGTGGCGCGGAAGTTGTTGCGTACGATCCCGTGGCTGAGGAAACCTGCAAGGAAGTGCTGGCAGACAAGGTCAGCTATGTGACCGATGCGATGGACGCACTGAACGGAGCGGACGCACTTGTGATCTGCACGGACTGGGATGAGTTCAAATTCCCCGACTTTGATGAGATCAAGCAGAAGCTCAAGAACCCGGTCATTTTCGATGGCCGAAACCTGTACCGTCCCGAGATGATGCAGGAAATGGGCTTCGTGTATCACAGCGTCGGAAGGCATGCGGTTATCCCGGGGACAGTAACGCAAAGCTGATCGCAAATTAGACATCTACTTGATGACACCCGCTGTTTTGGCGGGTGTTTTTATTTTGGCTTGTAATTCAGCCCTTTAGCGGTAAGAATACAGGCCAACACACTTCGGGAGCACATCGATGTTTCGGGAATGCAAATTGAATCGTTGGTTATTACTGGTTGTTGTGGTAATCCTGTATGCTCCGTTCGATGCGCGAGGCGCGGCCACAGAAGAAGGATTTGGAACCGAAGAGGTAAAGCAGCAAGAACCCGTGCTGGCGGACGAGGTTCAGGCATTATGGGTGGATGCAGATCTGGATTTACCCGAAAAGGTCAAGCGTTTCCGTGTGATCACGGAGCAGCACTGGCTGGCGTTTGTGGGTTTTGTGCATGTCCACGCTGAACGAAGTTATCTCGACATATTTCACTGGCACAAAAAGCAATACCTGGAGGCGATGCAGTCGTTGGATTCGGATACGGATGTTTCTGAACTACTGGTGATGGCTAAGGAGAATCTCGGTAAGGATGCATTAGTCTCGGCCGATGCACTGATGCTTGCCGCGATACTGAACTGGGAGGCGGCGCAGCCGACGCTGATTGAATTGTCAGATCCGAACGTCGCCAAGGATGCACATGTCAGGCCGATCCACGTACACACGCTCTGCCTGATCGCAGCGGCAAAACAGTCAGATGCCATGATTGAGAAACTCCAGCCGATTCTGCGGCTGACTCAACACGAAGAGATGCGGGAAGACATCCTGTGTGCGATCTCGGCTTTCGATAACAAGCAGGCGGCCGACTGGATCCGGGGCTATATCGAAGCAAATCTCAATGGAGAGTTTGATGAGGCCATGTCGACCGCTTTATTAATTATGCGCGTAAGATCAAATCCCGATGCGTTCAAGACGTATATGAAGCACTTAATAGATACGACGGAGAATTCGGAGAACGCGAAACTGTTGGCTACATACATGGAAGATCCATCCCAATTGGGTGTAATGGAGCCGCCACCAAACGGTTCGCAGTGGTTCTACAAGTTGTGGGATAACTTCCATGCGACCAGTACTAACGACGGTACTCTTATGAAGTACGGCGACCGGCTGGAACACTTTGTGAAAGATTGATTGTTGTATGTCAGACGCTTCAGGGGCCAATCCGGAGAAAATACATCGACCGAAGCGGGGCAGGTTGCTGCTACGGCTGTGTGTCGTTGTGTTTATCTTTCTGGTTGGTTGGTACGGTGTGGTCAGGTTGATCAGTCCGTGGCGGGCGCTCAAGGTGGTGGATGCCGGGCAGAACGCGATGACTTTGACGGTCGAGCATGATCGGCCACTTCGTATCGCTGCGTACAACATCGCGCACGGCAGGGGGACGGCCAGATCGAACTTCAGTGATAAGGTTGAACGCAGGCAACGCCTTGATGACATCGGGAAGCTGTTGCGGGAGTTGGATGCGGATGTGGTGGTGCTGAACGAGGTGGATTTTTCCAGCATCTGGAGCGGGCACGAGAATCAGGCAGACACAATCGCCACGGCGGCGGGCTATCGGTATCGCGCGGAGGAGGTCAATATCGATGCGTCGTTGCCGTTCGTATCATTGCGGTTCGGTAACGCGGTGTTAAGTCGGTATCCGATTGTCGAAGCGGAGGTGATCAATCTAACGGGATTCGCCGGCTGGGAGACGGTTCTGGGTGGTAAGAAACGAGCGGTGGTGTGTGTGATTGAACGTGAAGACGGATCGCGGTTCCGCGTAGTCGGTGCACATCTTGAGCCACGCGGTGAAGAAGCTTTTCGTGTGAGGTCGGTAAAGGAAGTCGTTTTGGCACTGAAGTATCCATACATCCCAACGATCATCGCGGGTGATCTGAATGCGACGTTGCCAGGATTGCCCGGGGCACGGGTAACGGATACCGGCGTTACGAGCGTGAGCACATTGATGACAGTCAGCAGCTTCTCCGCTGCACCGGGTGAAGACGAACAGTACACCTTTGAACCGACCTTCCCCTCGTGGCAGCCGCACCGCACGATCGACTGGATACTCGTCGGTTCACTTTTGCAGATCGATCGGCTCGAAGTGAAACAGAGCGATCTTTCAGATCACCTGCCGATCGTCGCGGATGTGATATGGAAGGAAAAGACGGAAGATTGATACAGTACTGTGTACGTCCTGTTTTTCATATTTCTGTATATCATCAGCGTCCAATAACATAGCTATAAAGCCTCTATTGCCTCTTTATGCTTGCGATCCCGGGCCGGATGCAAGATGATAGATGTATGTTGTTATTTTTCACCGGGAGGCCGTGATGTCTCATTGGTTTTGTCGTACGGTTTGTTGTTGGGCTTTGCTTGTCTTGTTGTTGCCCGGCATCGTAGTTCACGCGCAAGATACTTCCACGACAGGTTCATTGGCGTTAGCTTCGGCTGAAGAGCTACAAACGCGCGCCGAGGCGGGTGACGTCGAGGCGATGAAAGCGCTGGCGGTGCGCTACTCGGTCGGCGACGGCGTCAAGGCCGATTCTGATGAATCGCTGCGTTACTGGAAGCTCGCGGCCGAGAAGGACGACGTTAAAGCCCAGTTCTTTGTGGGTTGGATCTACTTCAGCGGCTGGGAGCGTGAAGCGGATCATGAAGAGGCGCTCAAGTGGTTTAAACTCGCGGCTGCGAAAGGCTACGCCGAGGCGGAATATCAGCTCGGCATGATGTATTGGATGGGCTTGGGCGTTGAAGCGGACCCGCTTGAAGCGATCACCTGGTTGAAGCGGGCCGCCAAGCAGAAGTACCCCCCGGCACTGGTGCGGATGGGCGGCTTATATCTCCAAGGGCTGGGCGTCCCGCAAGACGACGACGAGGCGGTGCGTTTATTCCGCTTGTCGGCAGAACAGAATGACCCGGTTGCGCAATACCTGTTAAGCAGGCTGTACCTCGAAGGTCGGGGCGTAGACAAAGACCTGGCCGAAGCGTTGAGGCTGGTCCAGTTGGCTGCGGGCCAGCAGTTGCCCGAAGCGCAGAACATGTTAGGGATCATGTATCTGCACGGTGAAGGGGTGCCGAAGAATGAAACACTCGCATTCACCTGGATACAACTGGCAGCAACGAACGGCTTAGCCAAGGCCCAGACACAGATGGGGATGATGTACGAGGAAGGTGTCGGTGTTGCCGTAGATAATCAGCAGGCAATGCAGTGGTATCTGCGTGCCGCGGAGCAAGGCGACGCGGTCGCGATGAATTGCTTAGGTGTGATGTTCGGCACGGGTATAGGTGTCAAGCGTGATGATGAACGGGCCGTGTACTGGTACAGGAAGGCGGCGGAATTAGGTGATGCGGAAGGTCAGCACAACCTCGGTTACCGATACCACATGGGCTGGGGGATCAAAAAGGACCACGCCGAAGCGCTTAAGTGGTATCGGTTGGCCGCGGCGCAGGGGTATCCGATCGCTCAGAATAATCTGGCTAATGCTTATGCAAACGGGCATGACGTTCCCAAGGATGAAGCCGAAGCGCATCGCCTGTACCTGCTGGCCGCCGAGGGAGGTTACGCGCCATCGCAATCCATCTTGGGCGATCATTTTTACAATGGCCATTGCACGAAGCAGGACTATAAGCAAGCTTTCAAATGGTACACCCTGGCTGCCGAGCAGGGCGACGCCTCGGCTCAACACAATCTGGCGGTCATGTATATGAAAGGTATCACTGTTCCAGCGGACATGACCAAAGCGGTCGAATATTACCAACTAGCGGCTAGGCAAGGTTTAGCGATATCTCAGCTATCGCTCGGTAAGTTTTACCTGGCAGGTATCGGAGTCGAGCGCGATGTCAATGAAGGGATCCGCTGGTTGCGCAAAGCCGCCACCTCCGGTAAGGTGGAAGCCCAGTTCATATTGGGCGAGATATATCACAATGGCCAAATCGTTACAGCGAACCAACAGGAGGCGGCGCGTTGGTATCGGCTAGCCAAAGAACAAGGACACCCAGAAGCCGGAACCAAACTCGCGATGATCGGGCTTACCGGCGATGACGTGATGCAGGACACCGTTGCAGCGGTCGAACTGCTGATCGAATCCGCCCAGAGTGGGGATGTCGCCGCCCAGGCCGAGTTGGGCGTGTTGTATGCGAACGGGAAGAAAGTCCGCAAGGATGTCGATGAGGCTATCAAATGGTTCCGCATGGCTGCTGAACAGGGCGACCCCGCATCGCAACTCAATCTGGGCAAGGTTTATTATTCGGGAGATGGCAGGTCGCGTGACCTGGAAGAGGGCGTGAAGTGGATCCGCAAGGCGGCGCTGCAAGGGATCGCCGATGCGCAGGTCTGCATGGGAACGGTTTGCGAGACCGGCAAAGGCGCACCGGTCGACTTCGCACAGGCGGCGAAGTGGTACGAACTTGCTGCCAAGCAGGGAAACATCGCGGGGCAATTGAGAATTGCCTATATGTATTACAGCGGCACCGGCGTGGACCGAGACCACAAGAAGGCGGTCCAGTATTACTTTGCCGCCGCCATGCAAGGCAACGCGGATGGACAGTACTTTTACGGACAGATGCTCGGTTTTGGATTGGGCGTGCCGCGCGATGAAGCGAAAGCGGTCACATGGTTGAAGCTTTCGGCCAATCAGGGCCACACCCAGGCGCAATACAGCCTGGGCGGTTGCTACCGTGTTGGTTCGGGAATCGAGAAGGACATGGAGCAGGCGATACATTGGTTTAGAGAGTCTGCGGATCACGGCCATACGAAGGCGCAATTCCGGATGGGCGGCTTTTATGAAAAAGGCGAAGGCGTGGAAGCCGATCTGGCAGAAGCCCTGCGCTGGTACCGCCTCGCCGCTGAAAAAGGGAATGTGGAGGCGCAGCTTGGCATGGCTAGGATCATGAGCCTGGCGGACGGCCCCGAATATGATCCCGAGACCGCCTACGCGTGGCTGCTGGCGATCGGCCTCGATGATCAAAAGATCAAGCAAGAGGCGGACAGTATCATCGCAAAACTCAATAACACACTAACCGAAGCCCAGAGAATCAGTGGCCGAAGGCGCAGCGAAGACATTCAGTATCAACTCAGGCAAGCCGGGCCAACGGTCGGCCGGTAATAGCCGCGGCTTTGTGAGCGTATTGTCTGTCCTCACGTTGTAATCAAAGGATGTGGCGGCCTGTCCAAAACCGATCGGCAAGATACGTTATGCGCTATCAGCACCTTCAACGGGGCGTTGTTCGACGACATCCTGTGCGCAGCATACTCACTGCAACATCATCACTTCTTCAATTCGATCCACGACACGCCTGATCTGCAGATCGGAATCGTAGTTGGCATAGGTTTTTGCAAATGCCTCGGCCGCGTGTGTAAAAAGGGGTTCTAGCAGCAGGCGTTGCAGGCCTTGACTGATCTGGTCCGCGGAATCCGGTGAAGCAATCTGCGCGGCGCCTAGTTGTGTGATGCGGGCCGCGAGCATGAGTTGCTCCTGCTGCAACGGGATTAACAGCAACGGCACGCCGGCTAACAAGGCGGTCGTGACGGCGCCCGGTCCGGCGTGACAGATCGTCAGTTCTGCTTGCTTGGCCGCCTGATGCAGGTCGAGTGGTTCATTGACGACATGCATATGATCGGTGCTGATCCGTTGGGCTTGTTCGGCACTCACGCCGGACAGGTACAAGAGCACGGGCAGCCCCGAGCGTTGCAGCATACGCAGCGTCGGCTTGATCGCGGGGAACGGTTTGAGATAGGCCAGCACTTTCGGGCCACTTCCTTTGGGCCAGCGCGACGGCTTGCCTGCTTTACCCGGCCATGCGCCCCAGTAGGTAGCGCCTTCGCGAGGTCCGTAATGATCCAGTTCCCGCAGCACGGTTAACATCGATTCATCTACCCGCGTATAGAACGAGCCGAGTCGGGGCAGGGGGGGCTGGTTTATTTGTTGCAAGTATCGATTGACCGTATCAAGTACACGCGATTCGACGGTGCTGCTTGCCGGGTTGGCATGGTTCAACTTATCAAACGCAGGGAGCGGGCTGGCATCCGGCGGGATCGCAAAGCCGTTACTCACAACAACACGCCGCGTTTTGATCCCTTGGCTGGCGAGTAACGCCGTGGGGCTGTGATCCATGATGAGTATGTCGGGCTGGGCTTCTTCGAGAATAATCCGCCATCGTGATACGGACGCGCCCAGCAGATCGAAGGACTGCCAACCCAGGTTGGCGAGGATGTCAGCAAAGGTTCGGACCGGGACATGCTCGGTTTTGGGTAGTGGTCTTGTCGGGGGGGCTTTCAGGCAAGAAAGGTCTGCGAACCAACTGTCAGCAAGTTCGGATTGACAGAGTACTACGGTGACATCATGACCGCGCCCGGCCAAGCCCTGTGCAATGGGTGACAGGCGAGCGACATGCCCTAACCCTCCGCCCAACTCCCATGTCAGCAACACCTTGCAGATGATTTGCCTCCAATCCTGAGCCAGCGACCGCCCATCATGATAAAGACTAGGTATAAATGCCTATACAAAAGACTGTAAAATATTATAATACTGCGTGATAACCGCGAGTCATATCCTTGGGGAGTGGTTTCCCAAAGCTCTCGGTGGATGAGGGGTAAACATTTGTTGGGCGGGGGTTTGCCTGAATACTTCAGCAAAAGGGGGGTGACATGTCTGGGCACATACAACTTTTGCCTGTCTGGCGCAATGCCTTCTGGTAACTAGCACTTACACAATATCAGTGTGAGCTGGGATTGTTTCTGTGCCCGAATCCTTTGCCACGATCACATCAACGATTCAATCTCATGGATCACAGTCCGAGTTATTACTCAAGCAGGGAGAGACAATACGATGAAACATCAACACTATCGTCGAAGAGAGTTTGAAGACAAGAGCCGGCTTGTGGCTGCGGCCTTGGTCGCCGCTGCGGTCGGTACAAATGCGACGACGCAAGCACAGGGAGCGTTCGCAGGCCCGGAATGGCAGGAAGGCAACGGCGCCGGCGCGTATGACATGTCCAGTGATGTGGACATCGATATTGATGGGGACGGTATCACCGACCTTACTTTCAGCGGGGATTGCCTCGGTTGCGGTTACGGGGAGGCTGTGCACCTGACCCCCGCCACGGTTGGCGAATATAACAACCAGATCTTGACCGGGTACGGTGTCTACCGGTTCGAGTTTGCAGATGACGTCTACATAGAAGCTCAACAGCTTAGTAACACATATGCATCTACCTATACCGAATCGATCTGGGACACAGCCGCCGGCATCAATGAATTCGAGATCGAAGGCTACGCCGGTCTTATCTTCGACATCCCCGGTGGAAGCGAGTACGCGGCCTACGTGTACATGGCCGTCGAGGCTGAAGATGGTGCATTCTCGCAGTTGACGATCTTCGAGACCGGTTACGCGCCGCTCAGCGGCGCCGGGATCCCCGGTGACCTTAACGGCGATGGTTTTGTGGGCCTTGATGATCTGGACATCATCCTCAACAACTGGAACATGTGGGTTCCGCCGGCGGACGATCGGGCGGATGTCAACGGGCCCGACGGCCTACCCGATGGGTTTGTCGGTCTGGACGATCTGGACGTCGTGCTGAACAACTGGAACGCCGGCGGCATGCCCGCGTCTTACGTGCCTGAACCCGCGGTGATGGCATGGCTGGCGTTGTCCGGGTTGATGTTGACGCGGCGGCGCTGATCTAGCCGATGAAGTGCCGGATGGCCAGACCCACCCGGCAAAAACTGCCAATCAATCACGCCTCCGGCAACGCTGTGGCTGCGCTCGGACAGGCGGAACTGATTGCTAATGAAGCACACTTACAACGAGTCGTCATCGACGGCATCTTGCGGGCTGAAGTCAGCCTGGACATCATGACCGCCGACTTCAAGGCGATGCTCGTGCCGATCCCCGGAAGCAGGAGTAGAAACGCACCGTCGATCGTGCATCATCTTGTCAAACTGGCACAGAAAGGGGTGGAGGTCCGGCTGTTGCATGCGGGCGTGCCCAGCGGTCCGACGCTGCGAGAGTTGAAGAAGCTGGCTACAGGGCTGAAGGATGCGCCGGGATCGTTAATCATCCGTCGCTGTCCGAGGCTGCACGCCAAGACAGTGATCGTCGATGCCTGCGCGATGTACCTCGGCTCAGCGAACCTGACCGGCGCGGGGCTCGGCGCGAAATCAGCGGATCGACGCAACTTCGAACTGGGCATCTGGACGCACGCATCACCATTGATCGATAGCGTGCTTCAGGAGTTCAATGCGTTGTGGGAAGGCGCGTGCTGTGAGGGATGTAAACGCAAAGATATCTGCCCGGTGCCGTTGGAAGAGCCGAAGTTGTAGAGAGCAGAGCAGGTGAGAGAGTCTACTGTTTACCTGTTCTACATTCTCCTGCTCTAATCAGCCCGCCCCTTCGCTGCGCTCAGGACCGGCGTTGGCAAAGAGCAATACAATTTTCCAATCCCCAATCCCCAATCCCCAATCCCCAATCCCCAATCCCCAGCCTCACACTTTCAGTTTCCAGAAGTGATGCGGGATGCCCTGATCGTGGAAGCCGTAGTCGGCGTAGACTTTTTGAGCGGTCGGGTTATCTTCGCGCACTTCGAGTGTGACGTAACAGCAACCGAGGGATTTGGCCTTATCTCTCACAGCGTCCAGCAGCTTTCGGCCGACGCCCATCCTGCGTGCGGCCTTCGTGACGGAGATATCGTGGATGTTGATAAGTGGTTTGCCTGCGAACGTGGAGAAACCCATAAAGCAGTTAGCGAGCCCGATCGCTTCGCCGCCGACGTTGGGATCGCCCTTGTAGGCAAGAAAAGAATACGCGGCCGGGTGTGCCCGGAGGCCCGGGATCAGGCGTGCTCTGACCTCTTCGGTTAACGGCCTGCCGCCGCCCATCGGGTCCTGGGCGTAATCGTCCAGCATCGCGATCAGGTCCGCCTGGTGACGCGGATTGTCGAAGTCTGCTTCGATGATGTACACGGGTAACTGCGGGTCGCTCATCCCGGGATTCTAGCCGGTAGCAGCCTGATTTGCTAAGCGGTTTGCAGATGATTGCGTTGTGTGAAGGCGCTTATACCAGAGCTTCCAGAACAAGATAGATGCAAGTGCGCCCAGGCCGTAGAAAAGGATGTCGTACGGATCGGCGATGGACAGGCCTTTGAATGCTGCGGTATACGGCAGAATGAATTCAAACCACACCGACCAAAGGACCAGCGGGATCAGTACTTCATGCACGCGCGGCGGCCGGGTATCACGCAAACGTACAAGCCGCATCGTAAACAACATGATCGGCAGCCAGAAGGGAATCAGGATCAGGTCGTTCAGGTAATTCTGTGAGAAGGTATTAGGCACATAAGGCTTCAACAGCAGCCTGTTGACGAAGTACAGCACGAAGCAAAAGACAAATAGCGGGTCCAGCAGGAAACGGAACTTCATGCGTCAGTGCCCCGAGGCATAAGGGGGGAGCAGGTTTACGTGCAACAGGCTGATCAGTCCGCCGAAGAATGCGGTGAAGCCGATGAACACAATCAAGGAACAGATCTGTGTGATCAGCCACGTGTATTGTTTCGTTGTTAACTTGGAGGCCGTGTATATCAGTAACAACGCACCTGTAGCGACGACTACAAAGAAGCCGACGCTGATAGCCAGACACCACATGCGGACTTCTTTGGCGTTGGCGTTGTCGGTTTGCAGGAATTGGCCGAAGGTAGGCTGAAAATCAAGCGGGTGAGTTTCGTCGCTGGTGAGGTCGATATCCAGACCAATGCCTCCCGGTTTACCATCCCGGCCGAGAGAAGTCACAACGACATTCCCGCCGCCCGACTCTACCAGGTAAGGCCTGTCCCAGCCGTCAAGCCACTGTCCGTCGTTGTCTGTATGGAAAAGGCGTTCAGTGTAGTATTCATTGGGCGGTTCAAATGTACGTAAATCAAACTCGCTGATCTTGCCTTGGACCGCATATTCTGCAATTTCAGAGCTGCATTGCTGTAGAAATTCCTGCGTGGTCCATTGCTCGGGCCTGATGCCGTACGAATTGTTGGAAAACTGCCACGCGACAAATGTTGTGGTCAGCCACACGAGCGCAAAACTGATTAATGACAGGATGCTCGAAAGCACCATCATCTTGATGACTGTCTTGCGATCACGTTTGTCGGGATTGTTTTCTGTTGTCATTTGTAAGTAACTCTAATCGAATAACTGCTGATGGGTATTAATGACCGGAATATAGCTGCAGGATACTCATGAAACCAGCGACAATGCAGGCTGCAATGATGAATACACTTATGTTAACTATATTGTGTCGCCATGGCTGCTTCTTTCTGCTCCCTCTATCATTGATAATGGCGATGAATGTAAAGACACCGATTGCAAAGCTCCACAACCGGATGCTCCTAATTGGGGCGTTAAAGAGAAACTGATAGAACGTGACTATTGCTCCATCGGGTGATGGGTCGAGATTGGTCAGATCATGGTCCAGCCCTTTACCACCGGGTTTGCCGTCGCGTCCGTAGCTGGTGAATATAAGTTGAGTACCATCGTATTCAACGACCATCGGATTCTCCCAGCCATCAAGTAGTTTCCCATCAGTTGTTATTTCAAGGTAACCATCATCCAACAGTTGGTATAATGATTCGACTTTCTCGTCGTGCTCCTTTTCATATTCTGATATTGCATGGTTGATGCGATAGATCAAGATATGCTGTGTGTAAGATTGCTCGGGTCCGACCCCGGGTGCAATGCCGCTGAGCTTCCAGGCAACCAGCAGAGATAATCCCCACACAAACAGACCCACGAGTATCGCGATTACCAGCTGTTTGCGTGTTGTTCGTGTGTTTCGGCCTAGATCTGTTTCGGCCATGACGTTTGTCCTTCCCGGGTCTGACTTCTGTACGCGGCTTTGGCGCGGCTGGTTCAGCCGGTATGATTCCATTTACGGATTTATTCTGCAAGGGACGGGATTATGTGTGGCCGATTCATGCTGACGATTGTCGAAGACCGGCTGGATAAGCTGCTGGGTGTGGATTTTGCAGTCTGGGAATTGATCTCACGCTACAACGTCGCGCCAACGCAGCCCGTGCTGGCGGTTCGGCAGAACGGCGGCAAGCGCGAGTCGGTCATGCTCCGATGGGGGTTCGTGCCGTCGTGGGCGAAGGATGTGGCGATCGGCAACCGGATGATCAACGCGCGATCGGAGACGGCCCATGAAAAGCCCGCGTTCAAAAACGCGTTCAAACGCCGGCGCTGCCTGATCCCGGCGGATGGTTTTTACGAATGGCGTCGAACTGAGAAGGGCGGTGGAGCGAAAGGCAGGCAACCCTACCTGATTACGATGGCGGATGAACAGCCATTCGCGATGGCGGGTTTGTGGGAACACTGGCAGGACCCGGCAGGTAACGAGCTGGAAACCTGTACGATCCTGACCACCGCCGCGAACGCGATGGTCGGCGAACTGCACGACCGCATGCCCGTGATCCTGGACCCGGAAGATTACAGCAACTGGCTCGATACCAGCACCGAAGACATCACGACCGCCAAGGCCCTGTGCCGACCGTATCCGGCAGAATTGATGATGCATCGACCCGTCACGACATACGTCAACAACGCACGGCATGAAGGGCCCGCGTGTGTGAAGCCGGCCGATGTGCAGGAAAATGATGGCGGTAAAGGCAGCAACGGGGGGCAGACGCCGATGCTGTTTTGATGGTGGGTGAACGATAACAGGCTGCCACGCTAAGCCGAGAACACATTTCGCTTACAACGGGGGGTGATAACCATTCGTGGACTCATCCGACTAACCGGAACACCCGATCTGATGTCAAGTCGGAGCACTGGCTCCGTGTTAGTTATCGGAGGATTGAGATCAGAGATTCCCTGAAACATCTTAAGGTCAGCTTCATGATCCTCGTGCTGCTGACCATGACCGGCACGCTCGGTTTGATGCTGACCGGCGATCGGGACATGTTCCACGCGCTGTACCTGACAGTCGTCATCCTTACGACGGTGGGGATGGAGGGGGCGAAGAACGATGCCGACCGGGTCTGGTCGTTGGTGCTGATGATCGGCGGGATCGGTGTCGTGTTGTACGCGACCGGGCAGATGGTGTCGTTTGTGGTCGAAGGTCAGTTCAAGCATATGATCGGGAGGCGAAAGGTGACTTCACAGATCCGCAAGCTCAACGGGCACTTCATCGTGGTCGGCTTCGGCCGGATGGGCCAGGCGTTGTGTTCGACGCTCGCCTATCGCGGGATGCCTTTCGTTGTCATTGACATGAAAACCCGAAGCCTGCGAGATGCGGAGGAAATGGGCTACCTTTGTATCGAAGGCGATGCGATGCATGACGCGATCCTCGAAGAAGCAGGGATCGTGCGGGCGAGGGGCCTGGTGACATGCCTGGCGCATGATGCGGATAATGTTCTGATCACCCTGACAGCACGCGGCATCAAGCATGATCTGGATATCACCTCGCGCTGCGATGAAGCGGAGACCGAGCCGAAGCTGTTGCGGGCAGGCGCTAACCGTGTGATCTGCCCGGCCGTGATGGGAGCGGCGCGGGCGTCGAGCTACATGATCCACCCGCAGATCGACGACATGATTGAACTGGACGGCCACTGGCCCGACCTCGAACTTTCGCGCGTCTCGCTGGACCGCTTCCCGGGGTTCACCAGCCAGCCACTATCACAGGTCTATCAACTGATCGGTGAGAAAACCATCGTGGTTGCGATTATGCAAGAGGCCGGGACGCGCGTGCTTCGGCCAAGCGACGACACGGTCGTGAACAGCGGCGACCAACTGATTGTCGTCGGCGGTTCAGGCAGCGCAAATCACATCGTTGATGCGCTGAGCCATACCAGGGCGGCGTGAAAGTATTACGTTTGATACTGGACTAATCACCCAAACGATCGCGGCTGGCCCACAGTCCAAGCGCGGGGTTAGGTATGTAGTAGAACGGCTGACCATCCATATCCTTGTTCCAACCGATGGCAAGCTTCCTGATGTCGTACTGCCTGGCGGCTTCTTCGTAAGGGCGGTAAAGGTAGCCGACGCCTTCAATCTCTTCACGCGACAGGGCGGTGGTGCAGTAGGTGATGCTGAACCGGCCTTCACTCGAGCCGTGGATCAGGTGTGCGGCGGCGGAGAGATTGCCTGCAAGTTCCGGATTCGTTTTGAGGGTTTCGAGTATTTTGGGCGTGCCGTTGTAGCCGTGCGCGCGGATGAGTTGGTCGATCTCCGCATCTTCGCCGAACATCCTCACACCGGGTGCGAGGACGATCAACTCGCCGTCATCCGCCATGGCCATGCGTGTGCGATAGACAGCCTTGTTGCCCAACCACGTCGAATGGAATTCTTCGGGATCGAGATACACCACGCACCGCTTGATCGGTTTGTCCAGAACCTGGAAGTTAATGCGTCGGCTCAACTCGGCAGCCTGCTCGAAAGTCTTATCGTCGTCACCGTAGTACAAGCCACGCAGCACGGTGTCTTCACCCTCAGCGCCGACGACGGTCAATAGGAAGCGGATGGGCAATGCTTCACGCAGGTAACGATCGAACGCGGTGTTCAGCGCCCGACGCACCGGCGTGTCGATTCGGCCCATGATCGATTCCATCCCGCAGACCGCGCCCAGGAAGTGCGACTTGTTGATCGTGTCGCGACCGCCCGTGCCGACGAGGATATTCTTGGTGTAATTCGCAAGGCCGATTACTTCATGCGGCACGACCTGGCCGATCGAAAGAATCAGGTCGTAGTTGCCATCGAACAACTGCTTGTTGACGGCGACGGCCATCGGTTCCTTGAACTTGCCGTCAGATAACTTGGCGATTTCATCGGCGGTGAGTTCGCCGAGTTCTTTCAGGTCGGTGCGCCAGCGGTGGGGGAGGAAGCGGTCGTAGGGGATTTCCTTGCCGAACATGCGGATGCACTCGGCTTCGGTCATGGGCTTGTGGGTGCCGAGCGCGGGCATGATATCGATGTGCACTGAATTATGCAGACGATCCCACAGATGAGCAGTGATCTCGCCGGCACGTGAGTTGAGGCGCGTGATGTCCGGCGGGAGGATCAAAAGGCGTTTAAGCTTATGCTCTGTCTTGATCTGTTCGATCAACGCATCGAGACGGTTAGCGAGGTCACTGGATGTGATCGTGACGTTTTCGCCGCCGATGTTGATGTTGTTTGGCATGGTATGGGGTCAATAACGCTTTAGGTTGAAAGTAAAACGGCCCTCACCCCGACCATTCTCCGGGGGCTCCCGGGGGGAGAGGGAGTATGTCTAATACTAGCGTTTGACGCGGGCGTTGCCTTCCCAGATGCTCCAGACCTGCTCTTCATCCGCCGGTTGCGAATAGTCGGTCAGCAACGTTGCGGTTAACGCACCGTTGGCCCAGCCGAACTGGGCGCACTTCTCTGCGTTCCATTTTTTGAGGATACCGTAGAGCAATCCGCCGACGAAGCCGTCACCCCCGCCGATGCGGTCGACCACACCGATTTCGCGTGGCGGCAGGACATGCCAGTCATCATCGGCAAAAACAATCGCGCCCCACTTATGACAATTGACATTCACGACTTCACGCAGCGTGGTCGCGAAGACGCTGGCGTTGCTGTAGGTCTTCTGCACCCGGCCGATCATTTCTTTGAAGCTTTCGATCTTGGCGTCGATACCAATGCCGCCGGCTTCAGGTCCCTTGATGCCAAGGCAAAGCTGGAAGTCTTCCTCGTTACCCACAAGGATGTCCGCCAGGCCGGCGATTTCGTGGAAGACTTCACTGAGTTCCTTCTCTCGGCCCTTCCAGAAGGTGGCGCGGTGGTTCAGGTCGAAGCTGATGCGAGATCCATTCGCCTTGGCGGCACGTGCGATTTCCAGGCAGAACTTGCTGGTATCCGGAGAGAGCGCACCGATCAGACCGGAAAGGTGGACGATCTGCGCACCTTCCTTCGCGAAGATGCGGTCGAGATCGAAGTCCTTGACGTTGAGCATGCGTCCGACTTCACCGGCACGGTCATTGGCCACACGTGGGCCGCGTGAGCCTGCGCCGGAGTCGGCCATGTTGATCTGATGCCGGTAGCCCCAGGGCCCGCCCTGGTCGAACTCCGGGCCTTCATAATCCATATGTCGGCCGGCGAGGTTGTCCTTGATAAAGCGCGAGACCGGGCTGCCTTTTACGAAAGCGGTCAGGATCTTCACTTTCAGACCAAGGTACGACGACGCGCTGCCGACGTTTGATTCGGCACTGGTTGCCTGCATTTTGAAGGTGTCGGAGCAGTGGAACGGCTGGCCGTTGATCGGCGTCAGACGCGTACCCATGCTGGTGGGGATGACGAGGTTGTAACGGCAGTTTTCTTTGAGTTCGATCATGGCATCTTGCTTGTAGTTAGAGAAGAACAACCCGGATGACATTTGGCCTAACATTATACGGCCAACGCCATCGGACTGCGACGCCGCAACCTTCACGATTGCTTTATTATTATGAAATGCAATACAACAATCGCACGCAATCGTACAGGAAGCAGGTATATTAAATTAAACGCAAAACGACATGTCATAAAACGCAAAGTAATATGCCATATTACAGCACGAGATGCGTATAGAATTGGTTACAAGGTCTCCTATTTTCTCATGACCGAACCCACGATAATAATTCCCCAAAGAATTAAACCTGTTGATGGTTCAGGAATTGCTGCCTGTTTGTCGATAGCCGGCGGCGTGCCCGCGTTCCAGTTGTTCAGGACGACATCCAGGTCGTCCAGGCCGACATACCCATCACCGGTCGCGTCGCCGCCCAGCCAGACGTCCGCATCCACATTCTGATTCCAGTGTGTCAACACAATGTCCAGATCGTCCAGACCGACGAAGCCGTCGCCGTTGAGGTCTCCTGCCAGTCGTGTCACGATACGGACGGACTTGGACATGTAGACAAGGTCCAGGCCCACTCCGGGTGTCTTTGGCAGAAGCACCTGATCAAATACACCGTATCGACTGTTGTGAAAAGTAATCACATCGAAGCTGTTGCCGATGACAGGCATGAACCCGCCTGTTAGCAGGATATCAAGCGTTCCTGCCAACTCAAGATCACCAACGACATCCAGCAGATCGTAGTCGATCCCACCGGAACCGGGCGTATTGGCAAGTTCGATTTCTAGTATGCCGCCAAACTGCGAGTAATCTTTTGTGACCGATGTCAGGCCCACCGAATGACCCGGCGCTACTGTTCCGCCGTTGTTGATCAGGTGGCCTTCGTAGGTATTCACGTGCAACACACCACCGGTGAACTTGAATGTACCGCCGTCGATGTCGCTGATGATGTCTGCACTGAGAGTTCCGCCGGAGAAGTTGACACTGCCCTGATCCCAGATGTGAAGCTTCGCGCCGACACTGATCCGGGCGTTATCACTCAGGTCTACGATACCAATACCCTCTGAGCCACTGGGATTACCGCCCACATGTAAGTCGGTCTTTGCATCCAGTAACGTTCCTGTTTCACGAACATGCAAGGTTCCGGACGTGCCGGCCAGGTTTGAGATCCACACGCCGCCTTGCGAGGTCAATGTCGCACCACCATCAATCGTTGCTTCACCATTACCGAAGTCTGAAATAAAGGTTCGCGTGGCAACGTTGATCGTGGCTCTTGAAGTGAGGTGCAGATAACCTGTGCCGCCCATGGCACAACCTACACCAAAGTCGTCAGCAACATTTATCACAGCATGATCACTGACGATCAGTTCTCCATAACCACTCTGACCAACACGAAGGTCTGTATCGGTAATGTTCCAGGTTGACCCGCTACCGTCAACAATAACCGATCCTTTTGATGTGGAATCATAGCCGATGTACGCGGTTGTTGAACTGAGAGTGGACCCATTCAGTATTTGCATTGCCCCACGATTAATGTGGCCGACATGCATCGACCCGGTTATCACTGGAGCGGATGCGCCGTTGTCGAAAACAAGTGTAGGCACTTCTGACACGGTTGGGCCATAAATCCGGTAATACGTGGTACCGGGATCGAACGTTCCGCCATCGATCGTAAGCTTGCCATCGTTAAAGTTGAATGTCCCACTTGATTGAATGAAGCTGCCGGTAGTGATCTCACCGTCATCGAGGTTGAGTGTTCCGCCGCGGAGGTCGACCGTACCACCGGTACTAAACGATCCGCCGTTACTGATATTGACCGTACCGGTGCCGTGGATAAAAATCGACCCGGTGTCTTGTGTATAGCTTCCGCTATTGTCGATGGTCACCGAGGCAGAGCCGGAAGTGGTGCTGCCGATGTCAAGATCGTAGTCCATCGTTTGTGTCAGGGTGGAGCCGGGTCCGCTGATGTGCAATGTTGCGCTACCGCCGCTGGGTGCGCCTACAGCCAGACTGATCTCACCTTGAATAAAAGCATCCGCGCCACTTTCAATACGGAGGCTCCCGGTTGTGCCGGCCGTTGAACCCTGAGCCAGTTGGAGCTTGACTAACTCGACATAAGCGTTGTTGCTCAGTGTGACCGTGGCCGTTCCGCCATTCGATCCCCAATACGATTGTCCGTTAACCGTGAGTGTCGAGCCGACGCCGTCGACGATCAGCGTCCCGTTCGATCCGTTACCGATGTCGATGTAACTCGTGCTCGCCAGGTCCGCACCGGAGTTAATCTCGAACGTACAATCATCCATGATGTTATGTGAACCGGTGATATTGACCTGGCCGTTGTTGTAGGCATACAAGGTTGTACCCGCATCCATGATGAGCAGGCCGCCCGTATTGCGGTTCAGCGTCCCGCCGTCTACGAGGATGTTGCCGTTGGTGTAGAGTTTGCCGCCATTACTGAGTTCGATCGTGCCGGTCGTCCTGATGACGGTGGAGTCTGTGCCGGTTGTGAAACTGCCATTATCCGTGATCGTCAGCAGGCCCGTACCGTCAGTTGCATGTCCAACGATCAATTCCACATCACCACTCTGTACGATGGTTGACCCCGCGCCCGTCAAGGTAACTGTGCCACTACCACCCGGCGTTCCACCGGTACAGATAGCCAGCGTCCCGTACATATACGCATCGGCGCCGCTTTCGACGTTGAGCACGCCGTTTGTGCCGGGGTTGAGCCCTTGTGTCACTCGGATGGCGTTGTTGTAGTACGCCGTGGCTTCATTCCTGAGCGTAACTTGCCCCGTCGCGCCGTTCGAGCCGTAGTAACTGACGTCATTCGTGCTGATCGTTGAACCGGGCCCGTCGATTATCAGCGTGCCATCTGTGCCGGTACCCACATCGATGTAGCTGCCTCCCTCCAAGTCCGCACCGGAATCGATAGTGAAAGTGTTCCCGTTAGCTATGTTGTAACTGTTGCTGAGGTGGACCTGGCCGTTGTTGGATGCCGTCAATGATTTGCCCGCAGCCAGCGCGAAACTGCTGTTGGTTATATATATCGTTCCGCCATCGACGACGATATCACCATTAGCAAGGAATGATCCGCCCGACTTAACTTCGATCAACCCGGTTGGATTGACCGTGATCGTACCGCTGCCCGAAGTAAAGGAACCGGAATACTCAACAGAAAGCCTTCCAACACCATCGCTCGCATGACCGATAGTCAGATTACGGACGCCTGTTTGCTCAAACGTTGAGTCGGTGCCCATGACATTAATGGCGCCCATGCCGCCGACAGAGCCGTCAGACGCAAGATAAATATTACTACTCACCGTCATCCCCGCGCCGCTCTCGATACTGACCAGCCCCGTGCTGTTCGCGGTGGTGCCGTATCCGATACGCAGGTTAAGTCCATCGATGTTGGCCTGCGCATCGGTCGTGATGAACACCTGCGCAGTTCCCCCGCCGTACCCCCAGAAGCACGAGCTGTTGCCGTTTTCGTACGTTGTGCCAGCACCCTCGACAATCAGCACGCCATCACTGTTCCCACCCACATCGACATAACCCCCAAATGTTATGTCCGAACCGGAGCTGACTCGGTAGGTCTTATTGCTATTGATATTTAACGAACCGCTGAAATCAACCGTGGCATCATTGACCGCACTGAATGTACCGCTCGAAGCCAGATAAAAGTACCCGCTGTTGTATGTAAACGTCCCGCCGTCGACCAACACCGGACCAACCGCGGAGAGCGTGCCGCCGTCAATATCAATCGTGCCGCCGCTGTTGATCGTGGTTTGCCCATGGACTGTCAGTGTGCCTGCATCGACATTCAATTCGGCGTTACCCGTCGCCGCGACGACCAGATCACCGAGCAGGTTGACCGTGCTGCCATGGTTGTACACCGCGGTGCCGCCGCCGGTCGTGCCGAACTTCAAGGAATCGATCGTGCCGGAAAATAAGCCCGTCGCCCCCGTGAAGGTCATCGCATCAGCAGGGCCGACCATGTCCACCGCCCACGGTCCCGTATTGTTATTCATGTATTCCTGTAGGTTCAATCGGTAATTACCCGCCAGCAGCGGATCGGGATTCAACGGCGTGTCTCCGACCGTCCAGGAAAGCAGCGCATCAAAACCTGGTCCCGATTGATCGTCCTGGCCGTGCAATACGCTTAGCCCGTCATAGAAGTGCAGGTCCGAATCGAAACTGCTGGCCGTGATCGTATCACCCGCATAGTTTGTGCCCCCCGCATAGGTATACGTGAGGAACAAGAGGTTCTCGCTGCTGCCGACACTGCGCGTCAGGTCCACGCCGAAGTTGATCTCATCACTAACCGCGACGATGTCGCCTTCAAGTGAGAAGTACGCAGTTTGCGCATGGGTAGCCGCCGGTCTGGAAACGACCATCATCATAAGCGAGACAATCATCACTACACATGTCACGCTGGTCGATTGTGTGTGTAACCGCAACATGATTAAGCTCCTTGGTGACTGAACAGTGAAGTGTTCTAATAAGAAGATTCGATTTGAAGTCTGCGTGTCGAACAGATATGTTGCGCAGCGACAGCCCGCACCGATCAACGCGGTGTGTAGCCAAATATCGAGGTTTGTGAACCAAACCACTCCCCGTCCGGCGACGTGTTACCACCCCTCATCGCAGGCCCTCTCGCTGATCCTCCGTCAGCCGCCGCCCATACGATTATTCAATAACAACGAAACCAAACCGCCAGTTTAGACGGGGGGGAGGTATATAACAAGAATAAAATGACTTATGTTGCAGATATCAGCGACTTCTTCGCTGGGTGATAAATAAAGCCAGCCCGCTGACGAATACGCCCATGGCTGTTGGTTCAGGGATGGTGGCCGTAGCGCCGCTCGGTGGTGTGCCGTTGTTCCAGTTGGTCAGGATAATGTCGAGGTCGGCCAGGCCGACGAAGCCGTCGCCGCTCGGATCACCCTGACCCCAGACACCTGCTACTGCAACCATATTCCATCGGGTTAGCACAATATCCAGATCGTCCAGCCCAACGAATCCGTCACCATTGAGATCGCCACTCAGATTGGCGTGGACCCAGACACCGTTCGGATCTGAGTAATCCAAACCAAGACCCATGATCCCGAGGTATGGGAAGCTCACATGATCAAAGTGACCGGACACACCTGATGTCGTAGCCAGCACTCGGAACGTCGTGTCTTCCGCGGGGATGTAGGGACCGAACGATGACAACAACAATCTGCCCGCCAAGTTGGCCGGCCCAGTGATATTCAACTGATCATAATCGTTCCCCGGCACGCCTCCTCCACCACCGATCTCGATATGTAATGCGCCAGCGGGTAGCTGGTTATATATACCTGATACGTCGATTTTCCCAATCGATAGGCCCGGGATCACGTCGCCTTCATTGTTCAGTTCGTTGCCGATGACACCTTCAAGTATCACACTTCCTGTGCCCTGCAAGACGCCTCCTTCCACATCGACAACCGTAGCTTTCAGAGTTGCATTATCCAGGGTGATGTTCGAATCCGGCCAGATGTTGGCTATCCCAGAAGTGTACACGAATCCCTGGTTTTCAATCAGGAGCGTAGCGCTGTCGCCACCCTGTGGGTATTGTCCCACCTCGATGCCATATATGGTGCGCCATGAGCCCCTGACCGTAACGGTGCTGCCGTTCGTGCCTGGTTCCTTACCAATAGCGCCGCCGAGGCTTTTCACATATCCGCCGTTTTCAATCGTAAAGGTTGCGGGCTTGTCCTCGCCAACGTACAGCCAATTGTCCGGCATCATGAATGTCTGCCCCGCCCCGACGCTGTGGCTGGCGTCGCTGGCTCCAGCGGAGTGACCCAGAAATAGGGCCCCGTCAAAATTGACATTGTCCCCGAAGCCGATCAGTCGGTTTGTGTGCACGTCTGGTAAGGGTGTAAGAAAGCCGAACACGGCGCCCGGCGCCAGCTCGATCCGGTCCGCAACCACGGAACCCGAGCCGCATATCAAAAAAGTACCGTCGCCCCAGACTTTCAGCGTCTTCGCCACCTCGATCCGGCTACCATCACCGACGTAGACTTCACCGGTGCCGCCGGCAACATACGCCTGACCGCCGATCGAAAGATTACCACCCACTTCAAATAATGAATCTTCACCCATCATAAACACCTCGCCGTATGCCGTGGCATCGAATCCGGCCAATAACACATCGGCGACCGTCGTGACTCGACCTCCATCGAGAATATTCAATGTCCCGCTGCTGGGACCGAGTTGGCTCAGGCGGATATCGTTCACTTGCCAGTGCGAACCCGTGCCTTGCACCGTCACGGTTCCGTTGCCTGAACCTTGCCAGCCGAGAGTCGCGCGACCGGCCTGCGTCAACTGGCCGCCGTTTTCAATCGTCACAACGCCGCTGCCCTGGTTACCCACCAGCATCGTCTGGCCGGAACCATCGACATATGTCAGATTAAGCACTTTACTTGTACCAATGTTCAGATTGCTGCCGATCACACTGTGGCCATTGAGATTGTCGATGGTGACAGCCTCCCCGGTGATCTCCAACGTTCCGCCCGTCCAGTCAAACATGCCGCCGCTTTTGGTAAATACACCGACCGAAACACGGCTGTATGTGTCATCCAGATCGAGTCGGCTATAGGGCCCGATGTTAAGTTCATTGACGACTTCCAGATTGCCGCCAGACTCGACCAGGATGTAGCTTGACACATCGGTCGTGCCGTGGATACCGGCGTCAATTGCGCTCATCTGCCCACCGTGATATAACCGGACCCAGCCGAAGTTAAAACCGCTGATCACGTCTGGACCGATATCGAGCGTGCCGATACCACCCCATCTGGCAGCGGGCCCTAAAAAAAATTCCGGTGTGCCGTCCACTGCGACTCGTCCGCTGCCCGTACTGCTGCCTACGTCGACGTTATAACCGCTGCTGTAAACCTGGGCTGACTGGCCGACGCCAATACCGGCCGTGTCGGAAACGGTTTCGCCATTGATCAAGACCGATGTCGAATCCCATACAGACGATCCGACAACATTGAAGATGGCACGGCCACCGAGCCTTGTCCTGTAGGTGTCCAGCCACCCGCCTTTGAGGTTGAGTTCCGCCGTGTCGACCGGATAAGAGCCGATGATAAGCGAGTCACCGGCAGCCTGATCCAGATCGAACCGGCTGGCGGTCGTGCCGTCTCCGATGGTCAGGTCAACGATCGCTGAGTTGTTCACTTGCATCGCGTCGATAGCCGTGCCATCAGCCACATCGACGGCGTCATCGGCCAGATTGGTGTTAAACCACGCCGTGTCGCCCGTCCCGGGCACGCCTGTCGGTAACCAGTTGAGAGATGTCTGGAAAGAATTGTTCCCGGTAGTATTGTCCCAGGTATATGTCGTGGCATGGGACATCGTTGAACAGAAGAATGTGACTAAAAAAGCTTGCGCCATACAACATCTCTTCCTCGGGATGTGTTTCATCGCATTTCTCCTTGAGTCGTTGTGGATGTGGGTAGTGGGTATAGCTAAAGCGCGATGCTTACACTTTCGCGATCAGGATTTGTTTGTTGGTTGCGTGATAACGCCTGCAAGGCAGACAACAAACACCAATAAGCCACAGCACAACTACATATGGCTCCGGAAACGGGGCGAGGGTTTGTACACACGGCGGTGTACCCGCATTCCAGTTGCCAAGCACGATATCCAGATCGTCCAGCCCGACGTAACCATCGCCGCTTGGATCAGCACGCGTATCGGCCGGCGGGACGTTCTGATTCCAATTGATCAACACGATGTCAAGATCATCCAAGCCGACAAAGCCGTCTCCATTCAAGTCACCTTCTAAGGCTGCGATGACCTCAAGGAAGACCGTCGATCCGCCGGGATTGAGTAGCCAACCCAGCCCCATTCCGGAGAGATCAGGCAAGAGTGTGTCAGTGAATGATCCGCCGTAACCACCGTTGGCGAACAGAAAACCAATGGAATCGCCCAAAGCAGGTGTGTAGCCGTTGATCAGTTGCACTTCGAGCGTGCCACCCAACGTTGCTATGCCCGAATGCTCGATACGGTCATAACTACCGATGGTGGTGCCACCGACTTCAATCAGGAGTGTGCCGGCATATTCGACACTGCCTCGGTATACAGTCGTGGTGCTGAACCCAGGCGCATCCGTCCCGGTGATGACGACATTATCAAGTGTACCGACGCCCTTGATGTAGCCGTTGAGTGTGATGGGCTGTAGCACACTGTTACCAGTGATGTGGCCGTTGATAGTGGTCGGCCGGGAAGGATCATCGGGCGTGTCGATGCTGCCGTAGCCGGTGATGTTGCCGCCGAAGTCAAGGGTCAAGCCATTGCCCGCCTCGATCGTGGCGGGTGTGCCGGATTCACCCAGCGTGATCCACGCGCCGCTGTCCAGGACGGTATCATTGGCGTCGTAGAGCTGCAATGTACCGCTATGAATACGCACGGTGCCTGCGATGACCACACCGTTGACCGCCGAAGGATGCCCAAGCGTCATAGCTCCGCCCGTGAAATCCAGTTCCGAACCGATCGCCAATTGAACCGGTCCCGGGACATATAACAGATCGCTCACACACGACAACGACGAACCGGTCGCCATGGTCAGCTTGTTGGCCTGCATGAATCCCCCGGACACATGCACGGCCGCGCCGGTCGCTACAGTCAAACCATTCGTGATAACAAAACCGCCGGTCGATTCGAGCACCGCCCCTGAATTCACCACGATCTTGCCTGAAAGGTTCAGGTCATGGTCATATGTCAATAGCGTGGATGTGCTGATAGTCTTATTCCCTAGCCGCAGACCAGCAGGATCGACATAAAGTGTAAGATCGGGGTCGTATGTCTCGATGGCGCCTCGGCTGTAGATAAACTGCCCGCCCCGGTCGTCGATCGACTCATACAGTCTCAGTCTTCCACCATCGAGGTTCACCGTTCCGTTCGGCCACAAACGAAGCGAACCTACAACCGATACCAGCCCGAAGTCCTGAAGAATCAACTCGCCATCACCGCCCGCTGTGCTGCCACCGCCGCCGATATTTAGATCGTTACCACAAAACCAGTGTGAGTCTTCGCCGGTCACTGTAACGATACCGGAGGCGTCGGGTTCATACGCGAGATACGCATGGTCATTGGATACAAACCCACCGTTTTCAATCCGCATCGTGCTGTCACCGTCAAAATAACCCACGACCAGCGAGCCCGTGCTGTGCAAAGCGCTATCTTCGCCACAGACGTTGAGATGCCCGGCATTAACGAGCCCGACGAAGCCGTTCTCTGTTAACACCTCGCCGCCGCTATTAATATTAAGCGTGCCTTGACCGAGGTAGCCCAGGTAGAGGCTGTCATCGATGTCCCATATCGCATGCCAGCCCGACACATTCACGACGCCCACCGCGTTGCTGTTCAACCCGACCGTTGTCTGGCTCATGGAATTGACGGCGCCGTAATCCTGGATATTTAGTGTGCCTTGGCCCTGATCCCCGATCGTTGTGTAAGTACTGATGTAACAGTTGGCGGAATTGACCGTCATCGATCCGATCGAACCGATCTGTTTGCCGATCTCGAGTTCACCGGCATATAACATCCCACTTGTCCCCACGGTTAGACTGCCTTTGCCTGTGTTTGCGACGCACAACTCTCCGGTCACATTTGTTTCGGTATGAAACTCTACTAACGCGGATGTATCGCCGCTCCCGGTCGTGCCGAACTTCAGCGAGTCCAGCGTACTGGTCTCGATGGGGATCGCACCGGTTAATTTGATCGCGTCGGCCGGACCGATCAGATCCACTGCCCAAGGCCCGGTGTGCAGGTCGTTGTACTGTTTGATGTTCAGGCGATAATGATCAACCGGCAACGGATCGGGATTCAGCGGAATGCCCTCGGGTTGAACACTCGCCCAGGAGAGCAAGCAGTCCAGGCCCGGCCCGGAAGAATCATCCCGCCCACGCAGCGCGTTAAAACAGTCATATAACCCTAGCGCAGCATCAAAACCGCTGGTGGGTATAGCATCACCCGCAGCGTTGATACCTCCCGCGTAGGTGAATGTCAGGAAAGCCAGGTTCTCTGAACTGCCGACCTCACGTGACAGGTCGAAGTACAAATCGTGCTTATCACCGGGCGCGTTCAGTACGCCTTGACATGAGAAGTATGCACTTTGAGCAGATACGCTGTTGGCTACTGTCAAGGCAAGTATGGCACAGCCGATCCGCGTGAACGGTTGGGAGCGAATTGGTGACATTTGATGTATCTCCGTTTACGGACACACCAGACTGTCTTATTGAAGTGAAACCCTGAAAAACCAAACAAAGTGCGAATAGTTAACCCGCCCGCCAACAAGGACTAATTATAACTCTCGACCCAGGACCAGTCCATAGAAACATCCTCGCCGCCCAGCAAATGCCTGCGGGCCCCGGCGTTTATCGCATATTGAACCGAATGTGGGTTACCTGCGAGACCGGTATTTTGCTAGACAGAGCATGGATAACGCACTGATCACCACCAGGCCGGCTGGTTCTGGGACAACGGTTACAGCAACGCCGCTCGGCGGCGTACCGTTGTTCCAGTTAGTCAGCACAATGTCCAGGTCATCCAGTCCGACAAAACCATCGCCCGATGGATCGGCAAGTGGATTGGCCGGCGGGACACTCTGATTCCAGTTGCCCAGCACGATGTCAAGATCATCCAGCCCGACGAAGCCGTCGCCATTCAAGTCACCTTGCAGCGCTGCAACGACTTCAAGGAAGACCGTCGACCCGCCGGGATTGAGTTGCCAATCGAGTCCCATACTTGAAAGATCAGGCAGGCTGAGCGTCGCAAAGCTGCCGCCGAATCCGCCATTAGCAAAGAGGAAGCCGAAGCTGTCGCCGACTGAGGGGACAAAACCGTTGATAAGTGCGACATCAAGCGTGCCATCAATAGATGCAAAGCCACCGAGTTCGAGCCGGTCATATTCACCCGGCGTCGTTCCCCCCAGTTCGATGAAGAGTGTGTTCGCGGCATCGAGATTAATGGAACCTTCGATCGAAACGATGGCGGGGCTGTCGCCGGGGCTGATGCCGCCTTGAAAGTCAGCCGTGCCTGATCCGAAGATGTCGCCGCCACCCGAATAAAGGCCGGTAAAGATCACCTCGCCGACGATATCGATGGCGCTGCCGCTTGGGTTATTAACGGGACCACCAATTGTTGTGTCGATCAGGACGGTCGTGCCGAGGTTGGTCAACCCGCCTGAACTGAAACCGCCCTGCACAACGAGTGTGCCGTCGGCATTCACTTGCGCGAGGTTGGTGATGTTGATTGCCTGGTTGGGCGTAACACTTAAAACGCTGCCGAACAACCCACCGCTGGTGACCTCAAGGTTGCTGCTGGTCAGGTTGAATGTGCCAGCATCGAAGTCAAGGTTGGATGTGTCGTTGTTAAAGACCGAGCCAACGCTAAGCGTCCCGCCGCTCAACCGAACCGGGGCGCTTAGCACCGCCTGATCGGTGACGACAAGATTGCGGCCTGTACTGACAACCGGTGTCCCCACGCCGCCAAGCAGATCACGCAGCGTTTCACTGTTGAGCGTCGCGCCCGCGGTGAAGCGGAACGTACCGCTGTTAAAGGTGAACACCGGTAAAGGCGCTTCGAGCGGATCGAACAAGTCGAGCGAGCCAGCATTGATCGTGCCGCCGTTGAGGTTGACCTTGCCATCGTCCCAGAGTTTGAGTTGCCCGGTGACATTCACGGTGCCGCCCGCGTTGACGTTGAGCGTCGCGTCGCCGCCGCCGCCACTGGCATTGCCACTCAGGTAAAGATTCGCGCCGACGTTTAATGTAGATCCCGAGGAGCCGTCGTTGGTATCCAGGTCCTGCACGGTAATCACACCGGTGCTTGTGAGATAACCCTGGCGTGCGATATATGAGTGACCGTTGCTTGAGACCGTCGCGCCGTTTTCAATATTGAGTGTGCCGTTGGCCGTGCCTTCATCACCAACCGATAGCCAGTCGCCGACGCTGACCGTGGACCCCGGATCGGTAACCGTCATGGTTCCATTACCGCCACCGAAAGCAGAAACCTCCAGGTTGCCGATCTGCGAACCCGGCGCAGTGATGATAAGGTCCCCGCCGTTGCTGATCGTCGCGGTGCCCGAGCCGTTGTCGCCCATCAGCATTCGGCCGACGGTCAGCGTCGATCCTTCACCATCCACAACCAGGCTGCCGGTCGACCCCGCCTGGTCGGCAACGAGCATGTTGCTGTTTGAAGCCGTGAAGCTGCCGCCGTTCTGAATCGTCAGTGATGAAGCAACGCCGTTGGAGTCATCACCCACAGCAACCCGGCCCGTGCCGTTATGAACGATAGATGCGTTATCCACCAGGACGGACGAATTGTCAGACGCGGTGCTGTTGCCGATAAGGAATTCGGCGTTAGTGAGTGTGCTCGTATTGAGTGTTGCGTTATTCGTTATCTCCAACGCGCCTGGTCGCTGATTGCCAACCACAAAAGCGCCACGCACATTCACCACCGAGTCGTTACCATCAACACTCATCTGAGCGGCTTCGGAACCTGCCAGCCGTCCGATGAACATGGCGTCGGCATCAACACGCCCGCCGGTGTTGACATTCAGCGCACCCGCGCCGTCATCGCCGACGTAGATGTCGCTGTTGCCGTTGGCGACCGAGTTCCAGAACGAATCAGCACCAGTGATGTTGACGGTGCCGGTACCGTCAGCGCCACCACCATCACCGCTGCCGATGATGCCGCCGTTGGATGCGTATAACGCGCCCGCCTGGACATTCAAAACGCCGACCCCACCGTTCTCGTTGGTCGAACCCCCGATATAACTGGAACCGGTTACGTTCAACGTCGACGGTGTGACGCCGTCCGTGCCGTTGATGGTCACCACGCTGACGCCGGTGTTGATACCGTTGGTGTCGCTGTCAGCAACGGTAAGTTCATTCACGTTGACGCTTGCACCGTTGGTGATGTTGAGCGTGGCTGCGCCTTCGTTGCCGACGAAAAAGCCCGCGTTGACGTTCAGGCTCGAGCCCGTGCCATCCACGTTGACGATGCCGACTGTGGTGTCACTTTCAGCGATCGAGGCGCTGCTGTTGATTGTCAGAGAGCCGCCGTTGGTAATGTGAAGCGTTGCGTCACCACCGGTCGTGGTGCCGACATCGAGGATTCCGTTGACCGTGACACTCGATCCCGCGCCGTCGATCTCCATCAGGGCCGGGCTGCCCGCGCCGTTGTTATAGAGCTGCAGGCTGGCGCTGCCTGTGAGGTTGACGCCGGACCCGGACAGCACATGCCATTCACCATTCGTAATGTCAACGTTCGTCCCAGTGTGTGTCGCGCCGTTGATCATATTCAAGACATTGCGATCAGCATGACCGAGTGTGAAGTTGCTGGTGCCTGAATTGAAGTTGCCCGTATCAATGGTCAGTGTCCCGCCGTACCAGCCGAACTGGCTGGCAGCCAAGCGGTCCCAGCCCTTCACCGTCACATCGCCGTCGTCGATGTTGATACGCCCGGTGGTGTACAGCGTCACCGCACCGTCAACATTCAGTTCTGCGCCATTTGATACCGTGAGCACATCCCGCCCGGTGTTCGCAGCTTGGGTGGTGGTGTTGCCGTGGCCTATCTCAAGCGTCCCGCTGATGTCCCAGCTCGAACCGGCCCCGTCCACGTTGGCGATGGCGTCGGAGGTGAAAGAAATACCCCCCATGTCCACAGCACCGCTCGTGAGGGAGCTTCCATTGTTGATATTCAGTGTCGCGTCAGTATTTGCGTTTAGCGCGACGTCAATCGTTCCCGTCACACCCAATGTGGCGCCGTTGTCCAGCGTGAGTGTTGGGTTACCCGTGGCGCTTTCCAGTGTGAAGTCGGGTGATCCCGCGAAGGGGATGTAAGCACCTCCATCAATCGTCAACGAACCATCGGTAAAGTTTGGTGTCACAGCCGAAGCATCAAACGTATTGACCGTGACATCCGCGCCAGCAAGATTGACCGTGCCGAAGTTCGTGAATGTGTTGTCAACATTTACCTGACCAATGTTTGCATTAAACGTGCCGAGGAATGCAGTGATGTTGCCTGCATTTACGCTGCCACCATCGACATCAAAGATCACCGCTGAGTTGACCTGCAATAGATTAGTCACGTTCAGCGTCTTGCCCGTGCTGATATCGATCGGGTTGCCACCCAGCGAACCGTTGAGGTTAACAGCCAACCCGCCCGCGCCGGTGACCTCAAGCGTCCCGCTCGTCCAGTTCGGCGTAAGCGACCCGATTGAGTTGACCGACAGCGTCCCGCCTTCGAGATTAACCGCACCCGTAGGATTGAACGTACCCGTGCCGACATTGAGCGTGCCGCCATCTCTGATAGTGGTGTCGCCGCCGACGTTCAGTGTTCCCGCACCGACATTCACGATGGATATGCCGGAGTCGGTGGCTGTAGACCCGACCACAAACCCGTTGGTAACGGTCAAAGCACCGGTGGACAGGTTCAGTGTTGTCGTGCCTGTACCGCCAGAGTTGGTCAGGTCCTGGTTGTCGATGGTCAGGCTGTTCACCGTTCGCGCCGAAGCGGGGCCGGTAATGGTCATGGTCGCGCTGTCGGTGATGAAGACGTTATCAGTAGAAAGTGGGGCGGTGCTGCCGGTCCAGTTCGCGCCGGTGTCCCAGTTGCCGCTTGTGCCGGCCGTCCAGAACTCACCCGCGGTCGTGCCAGTGTAGAACTGGCCAAAGTACTCGTTGCCCGAGTCGCCACCGATCTCTCGTATCTCGACATAATCAAAAGCGGTATCCGAAACGAATCCACCGAAGTGCAGCACATCTTTAGGCGACTCGAAGTTGAAGCTGTTGACAAAGGTCCCACCTGCGCCGCCTGAGTAGAGCGTGATGTCGAAGGTTGAATCAGGCGCGTCCGTCGGATCGACGAACTGGAACCCGAGGCTGAAGACCGGGGCGGCCAACGCGATATTGAGGTTCTCGACACCACTGATCGCAAGGTCCGGCGTTGTCGGGATCAGCGAAGTGAATTCAGTAAACGACAAGCTGCTGCCCGCAGGTGTGGTAAACGTGAGGTCGCCGACCACACCCCCGACCTGTGTCCCAAGTTCGGGCTCAGCGGTTGCTTGTGTCTGGCTGATGAAAAGCGTTTCTTGATCGATCTCGGTCAGCGATTGCGCCCATAGCTGTGGCGTGATGCCGATCGTCACGCCCATCGCCGCCAATAGTGAACCGGATATTTTTGTTGGTGAATATATTGACATCAAGCCACTCCCTGTGTGTTTATGTGAGATGATCCTTCTGGTTGCGTATCGTTGATCGATGCGCGCATACCATCACAAGCAATAGACGTTTGCCTGGTTGTAGGTACGTATTGGTTTCCGCCCTCGGGCCATGAATATGAACCGAGCAATCAGCCATCATAGGCGTGCATCAAAATTTACACAACAAGTATCCTGAACTTTACTATTAAGATATGCGTATTGTTTTTTGAGCTGTTGCAGGCAAGCGTTTTCCTGTTTCGGGCTGTGAATACAACCCGTCTTGGTCTTGTTTACCGAACACTTACATGCGGCCGGTAATGATCGACGTTCGCCGCCCGTCACATGTCATCGGTGCAACAAGTCCGATGGGTTGGTACTCTATCGACCATGCCCTGGACGCTGTACCGCTACATCCTCAGTGAATTGATCAAGATCATGACCATGGTGGTCTTGACGCTGGTCTTCTTGATCAGCTTCGCTGCCGCGATCAAGCCCATGTCCGACGGCCTGCTCAGCGCCGGTGCTGTGCTCAAATTCGTCGGCTACTCCGCCCCGACCATGCTCGGGTTTGCCCTGCCCTTTGCCGGGGCCTATGCCAGCACTTTGGTTTTTATCCGCATGGCCTCGGATAACGAGATCACCGCCTGCTCAGCCAGCGGCATGAGTTATGCCAAGGTCCTCGCGCCCGTCGCGGCCCTGGGACTCGTCTTGACGATGGGCTTGTTCTACCTGTCCAACTTCGTCGTGCCCGGCTTCTACAAATCCGCCGCACAGACACTCGAAAACGACCTGATGAGCGTGCTGGTGACACAACTGGACCAGAACCGCCCGTTCACCGAAATCCCGGGCTTTGTTGTCTACGCGGATTCCGCCACGCAGGAAGAGGCCCCACCCGAAACAGGGGCAACCCGATACATCCGCCTGGAAGGCGCGACCGTCGGCGAGTTCGACAACCAGCAGCGCGTCCGTGTCGATAGCACTGCACGCATCGCCAACATCCTGCTCTTCCAGGACGACGAGGGTTCACGTGTCACGATCATGCTCCTCGACGCGATGCGCTATCAGCCTGATACCGGCGAACTGGAGTATGTCGAGCGATTACCTTTCGGGCCCGTCCCACTTGATACCCCGTTTAAGGATGACCCGAAGTTTCTGTCCTGGCCCGAACTGCGGGAACTCGACCGAAAGCCCGAGCGGTACGACGATGTTAAAGAATCCAAGACCGAACTGGGCGTTGAGTATGCGATTGCAGAATTGCGGTCGCTGATCTTCCAGCAGATACGGGCCGATCACGGTCGGGAAGGTGTCAGGCTCAGCGGTAAGAACCAGGAATACTTGATCCACAGCCCGGCCGCGCGGTTGCAGGGCGGGGGGATAAGGCTGCTTGCCAGGCAGAACCTCCCTATCACGGTTGAATACCCCGCCGACGCGCCGCTTCGACGTATGGAGGCTCAGTCCGGCTTCATCAAGATCAACCCCCCAAGCTACGGCAGGCTTCAACCTTCAGCATCGATCGAACTACACGACCTGCGCGTGTTCACCATCCCGAACACCGAATCCCTGACCGAAGCACCGGAAGGCTCACTGCCACCGCTGCGCTGGCCCGAGCCCGTGATCGATCCGGACATCCTGAATAAGTCCATCGAACAACTTCAGGCCCTCGCCACCGAACAGGCGGCGGTCTCACCAAACGTATCACGCGCTCAGGTCGAGTTAAGCAACAACATCCATAAACTCGGCAGGAAGATCGTCTCGCAGCTTCACGTACGCGCCGCCTCCGCCGTCACATGCCTGATGCTGCTGATCTTCGGGTCGGTCCTGGCGATCAAGCTCAAGGGACAGATGCCGCTGGTCGTGTTCTTCTGGAGCTTTATGCTGGCGATCTTTTCGATCATCATCATCTACACGGGACAAAACCTGGCCACCTCACGCGATACCAGCATCAGCGTGGGATTGTCCGTCCTCTGGATGGGTAACATCGTTATCGCCTTGGCGTCCTTCGCGGTATACCGCAAGCTGGCAAGGAATTGATTTACACAACACACAGATTTATGACGACTGACTTTTGAAAACACTAGACCGATACATCATCAGGCAATTCGTGATCAACTTCATCATCCTCTACGTGGTGCTGATGTCGTTGTTTATCGTCGTGGACCTGATTGTTGATCTGGATGAATTCCTAAAGGGGGGGTACAACTGGGCGATGCACTACACGGTCGCCCGTCAGGCGGATGAGATGGGCTTGCCCGCTCCTGAATTAACCGCTTTAGTCGAGAGCGATACGCATCCGGAATTGATCGCAGAGAAAATGCACATCTCTGCGGAGGATGCTGTTCAACTGATTAAAGACAGCGAACCCGGTTTCATCATGCGGACAATAGGTGTCTTCTGGCTTGTCGGTGATTATTACGGGCCGCTACTGGTATTGATCTACGCGTTCTTCTCCGGGTTGATCGTCGTGGCGGCGATGGGGTTCACACTCTCCGGGCTCGGACGCAGCCGGGAAATGACAGCCATGGTCTCAAGCGGGATCAGCCTCTACCGCGTGGCGATGCCGATCATCCTCGCCGGCATCGTGCTCAACACACTGGCGCTACCGGTTCAGGAATTCGTCGTCCCGGAGCTTGCCGGCAAACTCGGCCGAAAAAAATCCAACATCAAAAACATCTCGGTCGACAAGTACGCTTTCCAATACATCCCCGATGAGAAGGGGGCCCTGCTCACAGCCGCCAAATTCGACTCCGAGAACGAGCAACTCGAAGGGTTGCGCATCATCCAGCGCGAAAATGGCATGCAGGTCGGGTTTATCACCGCATCGACAGCACAATGGGACCCCGATCGAGACGGCTGGGATTTGTTTGACGCCTACCAGATCGTGCCCTCAACCAAACACCTGGACGACATCGGCCTGGATGTGCCGGGCAATGAAAGTATCCCGATCGACTTCTACGCGACCGATCTTTCGCCGACACTGATCAAGACCCGTCAGGATGCGGACTACGTTCGGTTGTTGCCCGTCAGCCAGCTTCAGCAGATGCAGAATAGCGAAGCGGTCCCTGAATCGTTGAAAGCGGACGTGACACGCACGAAGTGGGGACGCATCTGCCTGTTGATCGTCAACGTGCTGATTCTCGCGATGGGCTTGCCGTACTTCCTGCTGCGCTCACCGGCAAACATGATGCTCAAATCGGTCATGGCCGCGGGCATGTGTATCGGCTGTTGGGCCGGGGGTATGACGATGCCCGAAATGGTCTCAGGCTGGCTGAACCCCGTCGCCGCCGCATGGTTCCCCGTGGTCGTCTACCTGCCTCTGACAGCATACCTGCTGCAGAAAGTAGAAACATAATCCACCCACACTCACCAGCCACCCTTCCCCCCAAGCCCCTTGCGGCTTAGCGCTTCTTCTAAAGCAACTGCTTTGCTACGACTGTTCAAATCGCTTTCCAACTTGTGGATCGTATAAACCGCATCCAAACTCATGAGCGATATCAATAATCTGATTCATGATCTGAGGTGATTCAAGTAGCCCGTATCCGCACTGCGCAATGATTGCATTGGTTGGATTGGGCGGCCAGGTTAAGGTGAATCCGCTTTCTTCTCCCTCCCAATACATCTCCGCACCGTTGTCATCGATATCAGGGAAAACTTCGAGAAATCGCATCTTGATCTGATCGATCGGTAGTTCGGCAATCCCTTCAATAGCCTCGTCGTTAGAGATCATTTCGCACACACGATCGGGTGGCTCATTTATAGGCGTAACCTCTTTCCAGAAGATCAAGTCATATGACATCGTTTACCTCTCAGTAATGCATGTGGCTGTTTGTCTAGCTAACGTTGCTTTTCCAAGAGCTTCTTAGCCGTCTCGATCTCCTGCTTCTTCTGCCCATCCACGTTCGGATAGTGAAGGTCCAACCCATCCAGCGTGTCGATGATTGCCGAAGCGACGACCAGCCGGGTGAACCACTTGTGATCCGCCGGGATCACGTACCACGGCGCGTGCTTGGCGGATGTGTTTCGGATCATGTCCTGGTACGCCTTCTGGTAATCATCCCAGTACTTGCGTTCTTCCACATCCGCCATCGAGAACTTCCAGTTCTTCTCCGGCTCATTCAAACGGTCCATGAACCGATCGAGCTGTTCTTCTTTGGAAACATGCAGGAAGAACTTGCAGATCGCCACGCCGTTGCGCGCCAGGTATTGCTCGAAGTTGCGGATGTCTTCAAACCGCTGCTTCCAGATATGCTTCGTGACGAGTTTCTCCGGCAGCTTCTGGCCTTCAAGGATCTTTTGATGCACGCGCACGACCAGCGTCTCTTCGTAGTACGAGCGGTTGAAGATCCCGATCCGCCCACGCTCCGGCAATCGCCTCATGCACCGCCAGAGAAAATCATGATCCATCTCCTCGCTGCTCGGTTGCTTGAATGAAAACACCTGGCAGCCCTGTGGGTTCACGCCGGACATCACGTGACGGATCGAACTGTCCTTGCCCGCCGCGTCCATCGCCTGGAAGATCAGCAGCACCGCCCACCGATCCTGCGCGTACAGCATCCGTTGCATCTCTGACAGAACCGCCGTCCCCTCAGCCAGCGCCTGCTTGGCATCGGACTTATCTTCCTTGCTCATGTCGCTCGTGTCACCCGGGTCGACGCTGGACAGCTTGAATCCCTTGCCATCCGTCACCCGGTAATCGCGCGACAACTTGCGAGCCTGTTTGATGTGCTTGGCGATATCCATACGAACCCCTTCTGCCCGAAGCCAGACAATTATCCAGATCTTACATCTCACGGTATCATCCAGAACATGAATGGACAAGATGCGGGCGGACTCTTTGTGCTCCTGTTCAGTTGCGTGTTTTTTGTCATAGCGATCGCAATTGCGATCGGTGTGCTTGTTTTCTTCATTTACTCACTGGTTCATGCGGCGACACATAAGATGGAGAATCAAGCTGTCTGGATACTCGTCATCATCCTCGGCGGGCCGATCGGTGCAATCGTCTACTTCATCGCAAAACCCTACAGATAAACCTGACACCGCGCTGTGTTCTCTTCAAACCGTGAACCGTCATGATATTCCCTGAAATTGAAAGTAAACATAGTGATTAAGTTCAAACACACCCTGGCCATATGCTTGTTGACGTTGTTTGCGGTTTCGGCGGTTTCGGCTGAACCCGACTACATCACCGATCGTGATATCCGGGTCTCAATAGAGCAGGCCGGCACCACGATGATCAACGACGGCACAGCCGTCGATAACGCCGAATTTATCGCTCAACTCGAACGCGAATCCGCCGACATCGCTCCGCCGCCGGAAACCGCGCTGACCAACGACGGGATCGACATCTACGAACAGGCCGCCGACAGCGTCATCGTTGTCGCGGGGCTCTACCTTTGCGGCAAATGCGACAATTACCACGCCAATAGCGCTACCGGTTTCATCGCGACTGCCGATGGTATCGCCGTGACCAACTACCACGTCATCGATAACGCCAACAACAAAACACTCATCGCCCGGACGCGTGACGGCCGAGTCGTGCCCGTGCTCGAAGTGCTCGCCGCCAACAAAGCCGACGACGTCGCACTGATCCAGCTCGGCGGTGATGAGCCTTACACCCCTTTGCCGATCGCGCGCGATGCGAAGGTCGGCCAGCGCGTCCACACCATCAGCCACCCCAGCGGCCGATACTACTGCTACTCAGCCGGCGAAGTCGCTCGATTCTTCATGGGCCACAACCACGGCCAACACGACGTCAAACGCATCCAGATCACCGCCCCCTTCGCCAAGGGCTCCTCCGGCGGCCCCATCCTCAACGACGCCGGCCAGGTCATCGCCATCGTCACCACCACCGACAGCGTCTACTACAACACCGAAAACGGCGAACAAAAAAACCTACAGATGACCTTCTACAACACCGTGCCGTATGAGAGTATCTTGAAGTTGTTTGGAAGGAACGAAGAGTAAGCAAAATACCGCCCCGAAAGGGCGCAGGGTTGTAGCCACGGGTGAAGCGCAGAGCAACCCGTGGAAGGGAAGTAGCCTGATGGTATTCACCCCGGTAGGGGTGAAGGTGTTGTTCCGCCACCCCTGCCGGGGCGGATTGAGAAGTAAAATATATTCATATCCACGGGTTGCTGCGCTTCACCCGTGGCTACATTCCGCTACCCCTTCGGGGTACTACTTAATGTTTCACTATCGAATAGCTGGCTTGTTGCCCACACAATCAGCTCGATTGCCGCTTTGCTTAACCCGCCGTATCCTTACCAGTCTATGAATCGAATCGACCGCATATTTCAGGATTTACGGGCGGGTAGCGGTAAGGCATTGATGCCTTACCTGACGGTGGGGGACCCGACTATTGCTGCGACGGGGCGGATGCTCGAAGTGGTGCAGGAGGCTGGGGCGTCGATCTGTGAACTGGGGATTCCCTTTTCCGATCCGATCGCGGACGGGCCGGTGATCCAGGCGTCGATGACTTATGCCCTCGATCACGGGCTGAAGGTCGGCGACATCTTTGAGATGGTGTCCAGGCAGCGGCCGAAGCTCGAGATCGGGCTGGTCGCGATGGTCAGCTACTCGATTGTTCACCGTTTCGGGCTCACGAAGTTCGTGCAGGACGCCAAGAATGCGGGGTTTGACGGGTTTATCTTCCCGGACCTGCCGGTCGAGGCTTCGGGGCCAGCCCGTGAGGCGGTCGCCAAAGCGGAAATGATCCTGAGCATGTTGATCGCCCCGACCACGCCGGACGACCGGGCGGCCGAGATCGCCAGGGCCAGCAGCGGTTTTGTATACGTCGTTTCCCGAGCCGGGATCACCGGTGAACAGACTGAACTCCCCCCCGAACTGCCCGCCCGTCTGAAGAAGCTGCGAGCGGTGACTGACCTGCCCATGACCGTGGGTTTCGGTATCAGCTCGGCCGAGCACGTCAGGCAGGTCGTATCCGTATCGGACGCGGTGATCGTGGGCTCGGGCATGATGCGTCGGATTGCAGAAGTCCGCGATCAAGGCGAAGATAAAGCCGTAGAAGTGGTGGGGACGTTCACAAAGGAGTTGGCCCAGGGTTTAGAACCCGGCTGAGGCAAACCCATGAAAAACGCCCCGAAATCAGGGCGAACGGCCTTGAGAGCGGCTAAATGTTTCTTGGGGCTAGGCTTATCGGGTCTGGGGGTGATCAGCGGGTTGTGGCTTCGAGAGAACATATCGCCGATATTGGCCGTAGGACCATTTACAGCCGGGCTTTACGTATTGATGCGCCTGGTTGCGGACGATCTAGTACCGGGGGCGTCACCGATGGTGACGGGATATTTGAAACTGACCACGGCCCTGGTCTTCATCGGCTGGGCGCCGCTGGCGTTCTGGTCATTTTGGACCGGCACGCCGATCTGAGATAATCAACGCTTTGCCAGGGCACGGAGTGCAAGACTAATGATCCAGACCAAACGTACCAAGACCTCATCCCTCAAGGCCTGGACCGGGCTTTTCTTCATGCTCTCGGCGATGGCTTGCGGGTGGTTCGCCAGCCCCGTCAAAGCACAGGCTTTGGAGTTCCCCGAATCCGTATCCACCGAGCAGATGCTCGCGGACCAGCTCATGGCCATGGCGTGGATGTCCTTCGGTGGTGTGGCCGATGCCAGGCCCGATCAGTTGCAGCGGGGCCGCATCCTGCTGGACATGGCGACCGAGCTAGCCCCCGACGATGTCGGCATCTGGGAATTGAAGGCCTCTCTCGCCAAGGGCATGCAAGACACCGACCTGCTGATCGATTCGCTCAAGCAATACACACGTCTGGTTCCGGAAGACGATGTGGCACAATTTGAAATGATCCAGGCACGGCTCAGCAAAATCGAATCGGTCGATTCTTACCTCGAGGCCGTCGAGCGATTGCTGCGTGCCGAAGGCGCCAGTTCCCTCTCGGCTCCGCTGCGGTCACGGCTCGCATCGTTGGCGGCACAAGCTGCGCAGGAAGTCGGTGATAACGACCGATCTGCCGAATGGTTGGTCTACGCGCTCAAGCTTGATCCGGTCAATCCCATCGCAGCGCGCATGATGTACCAACTCACTATCGATCGCAACGGCAGTTCCCGTCAGCAGGGCGCGGCGCTGGTCAATCTGCTCGGCGCAAGCCCGGTTGATCCGTCCGTTCGTGTTGCACTGGCTCATTTGCTGATGCAGGAAGCCGTCTACGACAGAGCCCTGGACCAGTACGACTTCTCGATGGACCTGGTCGATATGCAAACGCGATTGGAACTGCTGACGCAGTACACGCTTTGCCTGATCGCATCAGGCCGGGAAGACGAAGTCCCGCCGTTGCTCCTGGAACTGCAGATGTTCTTGAAGCAGTTGGCCGACGCTCAGAACCCGGACCAGACGCTTGATGAGAACATGGAACCGGAGCCGCCCTCACTGGAAGACCTGCCGCCGTTGCCGACGACGCTCGAGTTTGCCCGGCTGATCCTCATGTACAAGGACAACCCGGTAGCCGCGGAAGAATCTTTCAATCGTCTTCAGGAAAGCTCCGCAGCGGTTGAAGACCCCGAACAACGCGGCGAACTGCTGCGGCAACTGGTCTGGATCGGCGCTGTCTTCGACCAGGACGCTGCCTGGGTTCAGCAGCGCATCAATGCGCTCGGCTCGGATGACACTTATGCCAAGCTCGCCTCGGGCTGGTTGGCGCTACGCAACGGCGATGCCCAGGCAGCACGTTCCATCTTCGAATCACTTGGTCCGGATGAGATGTTCGCTCGCTTGGGATTGGCTTCACTGTCCGACTTGACTGAGGAAGAAAAAGCCCAAGCCTACCAGCAGATGATTTGGGACGCACCGACATCCATGGGCGCGATCGTCGCCGCCCGTCGGCTGCACCAGATGGATAAACCTATCACGCCCACCAGCCAGGGCGTGTCACTTCGCGTGCTCGTGGACGGCGTTTCACGCCAGCTCTGGACACCGGCCCTGACGGTTTCGCCCTGGATCCGTACGCGACTGACCGTCTCGCCCGGCTCCTTCGGTTACCTGCAACCGATGAAGGCGACCGTCACCATGCTCAACGCCACACGGCTGCCGCTATCCATCGGTCAGGGTGGCGCGGTCAATGCCCCGTTGATGGTGATGTGTATGCCCTCGATCCGCAACGAACCAAAGGGCCGTACCTCACCGACCTTCTTCAACATGGGTCGGCGCCTGACGCTGCAACCCGGCCACGCGATCACCGTTGATATCCGGTTGGACCGTTTTGACATGGGCCAACTCACCGCGATGTATCCCACCGAACCCATTACGTTCTCCGCCATCGCGATGCTTGACCCCCGCCCGACTCCGAACGGCGGGATCTTGCCGGGCCCGTTGGGTTCAACTGTCAACGCCAGTTCCTTACTCGCGCGTGCCATGCCCGCCACACCCAGCAACCTGCAACTCTGGATGAAAGATGTGGATGGCACCGATCCGGCTGTCCGTGCACTGGCGATCGCCCGGCTGCTGGTCATCGCCAATCAACCCACAGAATCCACCGAAGCCGCCGACTTCCGCGCCAAGGTGCGTGACATGATCGCGCAGCGCTATCCAAGCTTCGACAGCAAACTCAAAGCCTGGACCGTTCGTTTCATGCTCCCCGATGAGAGCGGCGAGCCGGTGTCCCAACGCGTGATCGATCTGGCATCGCGGAGTGACGACCCCATGGTCAGGATCATTTACCTGGTCATGAACGCCAGAGGTGCTGATTCACCGGCTCTCACCGATGCGATCCGTCATGACAATCCGACGATCCGCACCTTCGCGCAGGCGATGAAGACCGGTTTCGAGGAAGACGCCAAGCTTGCCGCCGAGGCGCAAGGCCAAACGGGCGAAAACGCTCCGGTTCCGTCGGTGGACCCACTGGCGCCTGTTGAGACGACGCCTTCGCAGGATCTGCCCTGGTTACCTTGATTTTCATGATAATGCATCGCAGTGGGAGGCAATGCGCAAATGAGTACGATGCGGCACACGCTCCTGCTCTTTGATATCGATCTTACCCTCGTCAATGCACGCGGCATCGGTCAGGTCGCGATGCGCACTGCGGGCGAGAAAGTCTGCGGCGATGGCTTCTCCTTCGAAGGCATATCCTTCGGCGGCAGGCTCGACCCGCTCATCTTCGCCGATGCAATCGCCAACTGCGATCATGATGCATCGCAAAAGCACGACGACTTCCGCCTTGAATACGGGCGTGAACTCAAACGCCTGATCCATGAACAAGGTCACAAGGTCGATGCGCTGCCGGGTATCCCTGAGCTGATCGATCAACTGCGCCGGCGCATCCAAACGCAAGACGACATCATGCTCGGCCTGCTCACCGGCAACTACGCCGAAACCGCCAAGATCAAGATCGAAGCCGCAGGCTTACAGCGAGACTGGTTCACCATGGGATGCTTCGGCGACGAAGCCCCGTCGCGACCGGGTCTGACAGAATTGGCGATGCGCCGCTACCAGGACATGACGCAGACCGAACCCGATCCGCAGCGCATCGTCATCATCGGCGACACCCCGCACGACGTCGATTGTGCCAAGTCCCACGGCTGCACCGCCTTCGCCGTCGCCACAGGACGAACCCCCGCGGAAGAACTTCATGCCGCCGGCGCGGACATCGTCGTCAACGACTTGTCCGATCCGACACCGCTGTTCGAACTTCTGGATAACTAACTCCCTCTCGCCCAAATCCGGCGTGGTTGCTTCAGCAATCCACGCTTCTGCACAACCTTCAAACTGCGCTGCGCTTGGCGCGGGTCTCCCGACCCCGCCGAAACACATGACCGAAGGTCTCCAAACCATGAGACTACGAACACGTGTAAGAAGCGAGCAAACTAACACCTTCTCCCCTCGGGAGAAGGCCGGGATGAGGGCTGGGTTGATTGTGCTTATAAATTGAAGACGTTCGCGTAAGGTCACTGGCCCTCACCCCAACCATATCCGGGGGCTCCCGAGGGGAGAGGGGGTCAAGAAATCAGCGCCGAGCGCAGTAAGAACGTAAAATCACCACCGGTGCGGATGCGGTCCGAAGCTCGCTTCGTAATACGTATACACCGCGCGGCCGGGCGGGCATAGCTCATCAAATGCCTTGCGATCCTCATCCGTCACTTCGACATCGAGCGTCGCGAGGTTGTCGTTGAGTTGTTCCATCGTGCGCGGGCCGATGATCGGGCTGGTGATCGCCGGCTGATGCATGCACCACGCCAGCGCAAGCTGACTCACCGAACAACCCTTGGCGGCAGACATCTCGCGCAGCTTGTCGACGATGTCATGCGCCCGTTCATTGGCGAGCATCTCATCGGCGCGGGGGTTCCGGTCATCGCCCGCATAACGCCCCTCGCTCGGCTGCGCGTTCCGCTGATACTTACCCGTCAGGAAACCGCCCGCCAAGGGTGACCACGGGATCAGCGCCATGCCGTAGGTCTGCGCCATCGGGACCAGTTCGCGTTCGATCCGCCGATCCAGCAGGTTGTAGGGCGGCTGCTCCGTGACGAAGCGGTTCAGGTTATACCGATCGGAAACCCAGAAGGATTCCATCACCTGCCACGCCGCGAACGTGCTGCAGCCGATGTATCGCACCTTGCCCGCACGGATAAGATCATCCAGCGCACGCAGCGTCTCATCGATCGGGCAGTCCACGTGCGGCCGGTGTATCTGATACAGATCGATCCAGTCGGTCTTGAGTCGTTTAAGAGAAGCGTTGCACTGCTCGACGATCTGCCTTCGTGAGTTGCCCCAGCGGTTGGGGTCCAGCGGATTATCCTTATGCATATTGCCGTGGCACTTGGTCGCCAGCACGATCCGGTCACGTTTGCCGTTGCGTTTGAACGCCTTGCCGACGGCCTTTTCACTCTTGCCGCCGACGTACACGTTCGCCGTATCGAAGAAGTTAATCCCCGCATCGAGCGCGCGATCGATCATGTCTGCCGCATCATTACTGAGCGTCTTGCCGCCGAAGGTCATACACCCCAGGCACAAGGGACTGACGCGGATGCCGGTTCTGCCGAGATAACGGTATTCCATGGTATAGCTCTGTTAATTGTTGATACATATTACGGATGACTTGTCGCTAATATCTTCAACTAATGTGATACCAGCAATACCGGTTGAGTCCGATGGGAGCGGCTCTCACATTCAGCTTGTCAATCCTTCAAACAAAGGCGTTGACAGGTAGCGTTCGCCGAAGCTGCACGCGATCGTGACGATCGTTTTGCCCTTGTTTTCAGGTAGCGATGCAACTCGGCACGCGGCGCAGATGTTCGCGCCGGTGCTGATCCCGCCGAAGATCCCTTCCTGCTGCGCCGCACGGCGCGACCATTGGAACGCTTCTTCGCTCGTGACGCGTTCCGTGCCGTTGAGCAGCATCATGTCGCAGTTCGCCGGGACGAAACCGGCGCCGACGCCCTGGATCTTGTGCGGCCCCGGCTTGATCGGATCGCCGTCGAGCGTTTGCGTAATCACTGGGGATTCAGCAGGTTCAACCGCAAGCGCCTGGAAGTCTTCGTTGCGTTCGCGGAAGTAGCGTGTAATCCCCGTGATCGTCCCGCCTGTGCCGACGCCGGTGACGATCATGTCGACCTTGCCGTCCGTGTCGTTCCAGATTTCCGGCCCGGTGGTTTCGTAATGCACCTTCGGGTTGGCGGGATTCTCAAATTGCTGGGGCATCCACGCGTTGTCTGTCGTGCTGACCAGTTCTGCCGCCTTGCTGATCGCGCCTTTCATGCCGTCGGCAGCGGGGGTCAGCACCAGATCCGCACCCAGCGCCCGCAACAGCGCCCGCCGTTCCACACTCATCGACTCCGGCATCGTCAGTGTCAGCTTGTACCCCTTCGCCGCACACACAAACGCCAACGCGATCCCCGTGTTGCCGCTGGTCGGTTCGATGATATGCGTATCCTTGCTCAGGATACCGTCACGCTCCGCAGCCTCGATCATGGCCTTACCGATGCGGTCCTTCACACTCGCCATCGGGTTGAAGTATTCGCATTTGACCAGCACGGTTGCGTCTTTCGGTGCAAGGTGCCGGAGTTTGACCAGGGGGGTGTTCGAGACCGTGTCGATGATGTTGTCGTAGGTCTTGCCGTGCAGAAAGGCCCGTCCCTGTTCGCTTGTAGTGCTCATGATGCAAAATCTCCTCGTTATTGGCCTGATTCGGCCTTGAAAGCCGTCACCCCGGAAATGGTCGCCCATGTGTGGAGGGCATATTAGGCACCAAATCCTATTCAGACAAGATAGGGGCTATTGATCCGTAATCAGACAAGCTATTATGTTGATAAGATGGCTGACGACACGGCTGAACACGCACAAATCCCCGACAGGCCCAGGCGTCGACCGCTGCGCCTGATCAAACGTCTCATGATCTACCTGCTGATCATCTACTGCTGCTGGCTGTTGATCGGTTGTGCCATTCAACGTGCGATTTTGTTCCCACGATCCATGGCAGGGGGGCAGACCGATCGGCCCGCTGACGCTGAGTTACTCACTCGGCCGATCGATGGCGGCAACGTCGAGGCGTGGTTCATCCCCGGCGATAATGTCAGCGCTCAAAACCCCGGCGGGCTTGTCATCTTCGCCCACGGCAACGGCGAACTGATCGACCATTGGCCCGATATGCTCGAACCTTACCGATACATGGGTTTCAGCATCCTGCTGCCGGAATTCCGGGGCTACGGCAGGTCGGCCGGTAAACCCAGCCAGAAAGATATCGCCGACGACTACCGATACTTCTACGACCAGCTCATCCAGCGCCCCGAGGTCGACCCCGACCGCATCATCCTGCACGGCAGATCGCTCGGTGGCGGCGTCATCTCTCAACTAGCAAAAGATCGGCCGTCTGCTGTATTGATCCTGCAATCCAGCCCGGCGAGTATCAAACGCATGGCTGGGAGATTTTTGGTCCCGCCGTTTTTTGTGCTTGATCCGTTCGATACCGAATCCGTCGTCAAGCAATATCAGAACCCCGTGTTTGTCATGCACGGCAAAGCGGACAACGTCATCTCGCCCAGCCACGCTCAACGTCTCGCTGATGTGGCAACCAATCCCAAGAGCAAACTGCTTTATTATGAATCCGATCACAACACCGTCCCGCCCTCCGCGACCTACTGGCAGGATATCCAGCAGTTCCTAAAAGATGCCGACGTCTTTGAAACGAAGTAGCCACAGTTGCCCGAGACGATCACCTGTCTACAATGCCCCAACGTACCGGGGCGACCGATGCACACCCCTTATTCAAACAACCAATCCCCGATCGGGATACGAAAGGATGACAGACATGACCGAGCGCGCAGCCGCGATCACCCTCAAAGGCAACCCCCTGACCCTCATCGGTGATGAACTGAAGGTCGGCGACGACGCCCCGGACTTCAAGCTCAAGGCCGTCGATATGTCCGACACAACATTGGCCGACTTCACCGGTAAGGTCAAGATCATCTCGGTCGTCCCCTCGCTGGATACGCCCGTCTGCGATACCGAAACTCGCAAGTTCAACGAAGAAGCCCAGAAGCTCGGTGACGACGCCGTCGTCCTGACCGTCAGTGTCGATTTACCCATGGCTCAGAAACGCTGGTGCGGCGCCGCCGGCGTCGACAACGTCGTCTGCCTCTCCGACTACCTCGACCACAGCTTCGGCAAAGCCTACGGCGTACGCATCAAGGAGATCGGCCTGCTCGCCCGCCAGGTCATGGTTGTCGATAAGGACGACATCATCCAGTACATCGAACTGGTGCCGGAAGTCGCTCAAGAACCGAATTACGACGCGGTGCTTGAAAAAGCGAAGTCGCTTCTCTAAGCATTCAATCGTGTTTGTCTGTCATTCCCGCGCACGCGGGGATGACATCGATGCGATAAACAATTTTTAAATAAACAAACACCCCCCACAGCATTTTGTGGTGGGTGTTTTCTTTTATCTTCTGTCTCTACCGCAGCCTCGTCACGTTGTGACCAACCTTTGTATTGACATCGGTCCCCGAGTTGGCGTTTTCCCACAGCCCGAGCATCGCCCCGGCGGGTTGCCAATCCTGATTGTTCTGGCCTTGGATAGTAATGGCGTTGTGATACGCGGTGTCATCCATCTGCCAGACGATGTTGTCACCGGTTTTCAGATTATGCCACAGGATGTCGGCTTTCCCGTCGCCGGTGAAGTCGCCTACGGCTGCGATTTGCACATTCCGATTATTCGCCCGTTTAATCACGGACGATTCTGTCAGGGTTGTGCCGTCCATTTCCCAAATCACATTGCGGCCGTTCCTGACATGCCGCCACAGGATGTCCGCTTGGCCGTCGCCGGTGAAGTCTGTCGTGCCCGCGATCACCCATCCGCGGTTCTTCAGCCGGTTGACAGCAGTTGTGCCGACAAACTCGGTATCGTTCATTTCCCAGACGACGTTCCTGCCGTTGCGCCTGTTGCGCCACAGGATGTCGGCCTTGCCGTCACCGGTGAAGTCCGCGATGCCGCCGACCTGCCAGTTCTGGTTCCTGAGCGTCAGCAATTCAGTGCTCGAAGTGACTTCACCGCCGTCCACTTCGGTGACGATGTTGCGTCCGTCTTCATGGTTGCGCCACAGGATGTCGGCCGCCCCGTCGCCGTTCAGGTCGCCGGTCGCAACCGCGTACCAATCATCACTCAGATCACACGCGATGGCGGTGTTACTCATCATCACGGTTCGGTTCATCTGCCAGAGGCTCAGCTTGCCGTTGACCATATTCAGCCAGAGGATGTCGCCTTTCCCGTCTTCGGTGAAGTCGGCCGCCGACGCCGTGACCGGTGTGTAGGTCGACGTCATCGCATCGAGGTTGCCGAACGAGAAGTAACCGGCATCCGTGAATTCGTTATCCTCACTGTTGATGCGCAGGTTCAGTCTGCCGACCGCATCATCGGAAAGCGTGATCCGCCCGAGCACCAGCGTGCCCGTGTCATTTTCAGCCGGCCCCGACCACGTGATATTCAGTGCGTTGCTGTCAAACCGCTCTTCCTCGCTGCTGTCCGAATCACCATCGCCCGCGATCGAGGTCGTCCTCAAGTTGGCGGTGACAAAGGTGTCAAAGCGCAGCGACGCAAAACTCTGGAATGTCGTGGGGTTCGGGGCAAGCACCGTGCCCGCTGCGTCCTGATAGATCTCACCCTGCGTCAGATCAAGCTGAAGAGACGCATCGGTCCAGTCCGTCTCGCTGTTGACGACCAGGTCATAGGTCTTGTATCCGGAAAGGCTCGTGCTGTTATCGACCTCGACAAATGATGCGACCATCGGCGCGGGCGGCGCGGGCGGTGCGGGCTCCGGCAGCGGAGATTCATGAAGCTTGCCATTGATAAAGTTGTAGGACTCCTGGTGTTTGTAAGACCCATAGTGCGTAAGTAGGCTGAAGTGACCGGCTGCGTTATCTGAAAGTGTTATCCGGGCGATCGAGAATACGCCCACATCATCTTTTTGAATGTCAAACCACACGATATCAATCCGGGATTCATCGAATTGAAGTTGTGAACCTCCCAGTTCTCCGGCATGCCCAGCGATCGAAGTCGAATTCCCGTTCGTTGTAACGTATGAGTCAAATTCCAGTGTCGGGTAAGCGGTAAACAACGCGCTGTATGGTGCGAGGTCCGAGCCCGCCGGGTCCTGGTAGATCGAGCCTTTGTTCAATTCAATCAACAGGCCGGCGATACTCCAGTCGCCTTCGGTCGAAACGACGATGTCGTATGTCTTGTACCCCGTTAGCGCAGATGAATTGTCCACTTCCACAACACGAACCGTATTGTCCACCGGCACGGTCGGCTCGGGGGCGGGGGGCATCGGCGTGGGATCGCGCGCATCCGCCGGCGTCAGGCTTGTCAGGTCGCCGTTACTGAAAGTTGACCAGACGTTGAAGTCATTGCCGCTGCCAAGCGCTTCCATCGCCAGGAAACCCGACGCGTCATCCGTCACCGTCACGCGCGCAACAACGAACGTGCCCGTGTCATTTTGGGATAGATCAAACCAGGTGATGTCGATCTCGTCGGTGTCGAACTGCAATTCACTTCCGCCGATCTCACGCGCGCCGCCCAGCACCGAAAGCGAGTGGCCGTTGGCGGTGATGTACGTGTCATATTCCAAAGTCGGGTACGCACCGAACAGCGTCGCGTTCGGCTTAAGGTCCGTCCCGGCCGCGTCCTGGTAGATCGAGCCCTCATCCATCTCGATCAGCAGCGACGCAAACGACCAGTCTTCCGTGCAGGTCACCTGCAGATCAAACGTGCGGTACCCGTCCATTTCAGCGGGCGTCGTGACCTCCACAAACTGTGCACCGATCGAACCCGACAGCAAAAACCTCGGTTCGAGCGGTTCGATCATGTGCGGACCATCATGTATAGCTCTCATCTTCGAGCCTGTTGAATCCGTATCACTTTGGCTGTTTGAATTCCACCTGATCATGTGTACACCCCGCATCTCTTTGTATTGCCGGCAACGTTGTCGCGTTTACCGGTAACTATCCCCTAAAAACAAAACCCAGAAACAACACGCTATTCATTCAATACAAGTACCGGCAACAGCGCACAAACAACCGGCCACCATATCGGTGGTCGTTCGGCATGCACGTAACCATCGGCGCACCATCAATGTCTCCTGCATTCGTCGAGAACAAATGTGGCTTGCGGTAAAACCTTTAATTGTCTGTTCCCCTAAGTACTCAGCGAGGGGGTCGCTGGTTTAGTCTTCGCACCATACTATCCTGATCGGCGAAAGTCAATGAAAATCTGCATATATCGACTACCAAAAACGCTTTGTGACAAACCCCGCGCTCGGCGCGCCTCTCCCGACCCCGCCGAAATAACTGACCGAAGGTCTCCAACCTCAACAGCCTGCCCTTGTCCCGAACCCACACTTTTTGAGCAGTCAGTTCTCCGGCAGATTGTCCAGATCGGCCAGGTCCTGCGGACGTTTGCTTGCCAGTTTGTTTTTACGAAGATCGGATAGCGATATCAGGTTTATGGGTATACCGTCAGCCAGGATTGTCTCTCGCTGCTCGTAGCATTCATCAAACTCAACGCCATCTACTTCGGTCAGTAATTCAATGCGGGTTGGTGGATTGCCGATTTGCAGCAGTAATCTAGGCGATAAGAACTTCGATGGATCAACTTTTACGTCGGCGAATACTTCGATCGCCCGCGCGGCTTGTTCGGCGTTGCTTGGGCTGATAGCGATCCACACGTCCAGATCTTTCGTGTAGCGCACGTAGCCATGGAACCCCACAGCATACCCACCTACAAGCAGGTATCTGACATCATGGTCGTTCAATAAACTTAAGAACTCGCGGAAGTCGGGCGTTAAGTGCATCTGGTCCATGCCACATCTGCCGTAGTTGCTCCACGCAGGCGATCCGTTGCGCGGGTGTAAGGTGCTTGTAATGCTCGTACGCTTTGCGATGCAGTTCCCGGTCCTTATCCATGAAACGCACCGCGGTCCTGTCGAGCTTGAACGGGTCAGGATTCATGCCAGCATTATACCTTGGACGTCCCGGTGTGGTTGCATCCGCGCTCGGCGCGGGTCTCCCGACCCCGCCGAAATAACTGGCCGAAGGTCTCCACACCCCACACCAAGAAAAACCGCCCGGACCTTCGCTGCGCTCAGGACCGGCGTTGATGAGATATTAGCGATTAACGATTCGAGATTAGCGATTAAATCGCTACACCCAAACACTCACTCTCCCAAAAACTTCTCCGCCGCACCGTTGTACAGCATCGCAAGCGTGTCCCCCTTGATCAATGCACCGCGCAGGTCCGCCGTCGACTTCTCATCCACGCTCGGATCGACCATATGCAGGTCCGGATCGACGATCGGGCTCTTGCCGGCGTAATCCGTTTCGATCAGCGTGCGCAGCGCCCAGAATCGGCTGGCGTATAGATCAAAATCAAGGTTGTCATTGTTCGCAACGATGTCCGTGCCGAAAACAATCCGCCCTGGATTGTTCTCACACAATTCGCGGAAACGCTCCGGCTGCTTGCTCAGCTCGCGCACCTGCCACTTCGTCGCGCTGGTATCGATCACGTAATTCGGATGACGATCGAGCATGCCTTGTACGAAGTCCAAATCTTCCGGGTACCCGCTCATATGCGCGCCGATCCACTTCACATCTGGATACTCGTAGAGCAACTCTTCCAACTGGGCTAGATGCTCACGCTTCTTGCCATATTTGCTCGCATCGGCATACATCGTGGCAAACCACGTATCCGGATCACCGACGTGTGTCATGAACATGCGATAACCCAGGTCGTATGCATACTTGATACTTTCTCGTCGGGTAGGGGAGTCCAGGTGAAACGCATCGGCGTGCAGGTCGCGCCCGCGCGGCGCAGCCCAGAACTTGATGATCCGACACCCTCGCTCGCGGAACTTCTCCATCCGCTTCAGCCAGTCCGTCGTGAACGTGCCCGGCTCATCACGCGCCTCGTAATTCGGCACCGCGATGTATTCGATCCGGTCCCTGAATTCGGCGTCGATCGCGTCGCAGTTCTCCAGCTTCGTCATGGACAAGCACCCCCGCACGTTGAACAAATCCGCCACCTCGAAGTACAGACGTGCCGCCTCGACCGTATTGATATGCGTGTGGATATCGAAGATCGGCCCGGTATAGGCAAAACGTTCCGCCTCCGCCCGGTAATCCAGGCCCAGGCGGTTGGCGTCGTTGATCGGCTTGTGGTTCAGCGTGGAAAGTGTCATAGCCATTTTTTTGTTGTGGTAGGGGGTTGCGGTACTCGGTGGGATTATCGCTATTCTATGCATCCCACGCCGACAAGCGAGTGTAAGGATTCCATGACCGACAAAAAGCCCGAAAACCCCGACAAAACCGCTACGATCCGCCTTGTCGCCATCGACCTGGACGGCACGCTGCTGCACGACAACAAACGCCTCAGCGCCACCAACGCCCGCGCCGTCGCCGAGGCCACCAACCGAGGTATCCACGTCGTCCTCGCCTCCGCCCGCCCGCCCCGCAGCGTCCGCGAGATCTACCACCGCCTTTCCCTCGACACGCTGCAGGTCAACTACAACGGCGCACTCATCCACGACATGCCGCGCGGCAAGCACGTCTTCCATCAGCCGCTGTCTGCCAACCTCGCCAGGCAGATCGTCAAGTTCGCACGCAAGATGGACCCGGGCGTCGTCGTCAGCCTCGAGGTCCTGGACAAGTGGTACACCGACCACGTCGACGAAACCCTGCCCACCGCGACCAGCCGATACTTCGAGCCCGACTTCGTCGGCCCACTCGATGCGTTCCTCACCGTCCCCGTCACCAAACTCATGCTCCTCGCGCCGCCCGAAAAACTCAAACCCATCCACGAATCGGTCCGCAAGAAGTTCGGCAGCCAGATCGCGATCCTCACCTGTGATGACTTTCTCATCCAGCTCGTTCACAAACAAGTCGATAAGGCAAGCGCGCTTAAGGTCGTCGCCGAGCATTACAAAATCGATCAGCAAAACGTCATGGCGATCGGCGACGCGCCCAACGACCTGGGCATGATCCAATGGGCCGGCGTAGGCGTCGCCATGGCCAACGGCTGGGACTACTTAAAACAAGCCGCCGACATCACCGCCCCCGCCAACGACGAAGACGGCGTCGCATACGTGATCGAAAAGTACATCCTGAACAGGGATTAACCGCAAAGACGCGAAGAGCGCGAAGAAGAAGTTAGCCGCAAATGAACGCAAATAGACGCGAATAAGATTAAGAAGAATTAGCCACCGATGAACACGGATAATCACAGATAAGAAAGCAAAGAAGTGGGGGATGTAAGAATCTGTTTTACCCCCTCTCCCCTCGGGAGAGGGCCGGGGTGAGGGCCGGATTGATTATGTGTACTCGATCCTGATCAACCGCGAAGACGCGAAGAGCGCGAAGAAAAGCGAGGATATTAAGCACAGATAAACACGGATAAGAAGTATGACGGATAAGAAGTGATCCGCAGATGACGCAGATTTCACGGATTAAGATTCCGTATTGTTTTGTATTTTAAAAATCTGCGTAATCCCCATAATCTGCGGATCACTTTTTCTTCTGTGTTCATCCGTGGCTAATTATCACCTCTCCTATTCGCGTCTATTTGCGTTCATTTGCGGCTAACATCTTCTTCTCCTCTTCGCGCTCTTAGCGCCTTCGCGGTTCAACACAAAAACAAAAACAAAAACCCTGCCGGGCTCGGAATGCAGCGCGGCAGGGCGGAGGGGAGAAAGATACGGTTATCAGTCAACTTATGATTAGTTGACCTTGATCTTGCGCGGTTTGACCTCTTCGGGTTTGGCGAGCTTCAACGTCAGCACGCCGTCGGTCAACGACGCTTCGACCTTCGATTCGTCGACCGGCACGGGCAGCTTGAAGCTGCGCGCGATCCGGCGGTAGCAGCGTTCGTTCAGGTGCTGCTCGCCCTTGGTCTCTTCGACCTTGCGTTCGGCACTGATGCTCAGGACGCCTTGCTCGAGCGTGATGTCGATGTCTTCCTTCTTGAAGCCCGGCATCTCCGCTTCAACAGTGATCGTGTTTTCATCCTCGTGGATGTCGACCGGGTACGCCGCCGTGGCCAATTCGCCATTCATGGCATGCATGCCGGTGTTCATCACGCGGTCCAGTTCGCGGGTCAATTCATCCAATGGTGTGCGGTACATTCGCCTGAGTGTCGGTAGCATTTCGAACCTCCTTTCAGGTTTGTTTGTCGTTCTTGCCATTGCCGCCGTTAAGTTCCTACTGATGCGTCGCGGCCTTCCGACGCTCTATACTCTTGCAACCCCCATGCCAGTTCATAAAATCGTAAATGCCTGAAAATAAACAGATTGCGAACTATGGCATTTTGCAAAATTCTGCCAATCTGGCAGTCTGCCCCCATCTCACTGCCCCCCTTGACAACCCCCAATAAACAACTCTTGTCTTCACCCCACACCCTACACCCCACACCCCACACCCTTTGCTTTATACAATGCCCCGACTATGTCTATCCGAGCCGCTATCGTGGGGCCGACCGGGTATACCGGATTCGACCTGATCAACATCCTCTTGCGCCACCCGTCTACGCAGTTGACTTACCTGGCAAGCCACCGGGATGAACTGCCCGACATCCGTGATGTCTTCCCGGCTTTACTCGGCCGCGTTGAGGATGAAGTCGCCACGTGCCGCCCGATCGATCCCGCTGTCATCGCTGACGAAGCCGATGTCGTTTTCCTTGCGCTGCCGCACAAGGCCGCGATGAGCTACGCGCCGAAGCTATTGGATGTCGGCCTGCGCGTGATTGATCTGTCTGCTGACTACCGACTTGCGTCAACCGAACTATATGAAAAGGTCTACGCCACCCCGCACGAAGACCCGGAAAACCTCGCTGAAGCTGTCTACGGCCTACCCGAGTTGAACCGCGACAACCTTCCGGGTGCGATGCTCGTCGCTAACCCCGGCTGCTATCCCACCGCCGCAGCGCTCGGCGTCGCGCCGCTGCTGTCGCACAGCCTCATCAAGCACGACCCGATCCTCATTAATGCAGCAAGCGGCACCACCGGCGCAGGCAAGTCACCAAGCGAAATGCTGCACTTCCCCAATCACAACGAATCCTACCTGCCCTACGGTACGATCGGCGGCCACCGACATCAACCCGAAATCGAACAAACCTTATCCCTCGTCGCCGGCAAACCCATCCACGCACTGTTCGTCCCGCACCTGCTGCCCATCGACCGAGGCATCTTAGAAACCATCTACCTCGAACCCGCCGACCCGGACGTCACCGAGGATGAACTGTTCGAAGCCTACGAAGATACGTACGAAGACGAACCCTTCATCCGAGTCCGCGAAGATTTACCCAACGTCAAACACGTCGCCAACACCAACTTCTGCGACATCACCGTAAGACTCACCAAACAAGGCGACGTCCCAAGAGTCATCGTCTTCAGCGCCATCGACAACATGGTCAAAGGCGCATCAGGCCAAGCTGTTCAGAACATGAACGCAGTGTTCGATCTGGAAGAGACAGCGGGGCTGCTTTAGATTCATGTAACCAACCATGGATTCCACGATTTACTATCAAATTCGCCAGTGTGTGTTTCGTAGCCAAATTATGAATAGTGACATATAAATAGATATGGCTATTACTTAACAATGCCTCCTCAGAACCAACATTATGTTCCACAGTGTTTGCTCCGGCAATTTGCTTCTAACAAAGAACAAATTTGTGTATTCGACAAGGCTGAGGAAAAGGAGTTTGTTACATCAATTCGCAATGTTGCTGCCGAGCATGGTTTCAATGATTTTCAAGACGAAGTAGGACTGGAATCGGCAGAAGGATTTTTTACAGGATTAGAATCTAATTTTGCGTCATTGTTGCGCCGCATTATTGAAGCCGAATCAATTAAATTTCTCAATGCTGAAGAGAGAGTTCAGATCTCGATATTTATAGCTGTACAGCAATTGCGAGTAAAAAGCTCCCGTCAGAGACTTCAGAGCGTATACGAGACTATACGTTCTTTTATAGTGTCTCATGGAGACGATCCTGCGAAAGTAGAAGGATTTGAAGAGTTGAGCGAGCAGCAATTGCATAATTCGGGAATTGAGCTTGTGTCAATAGCTAAGGATACTGCTAGATATTATCTTGACAAGCAATGGTATCTTGCGAAAACACCAGATGGGATGGATTTTTACATTTCCGACACACCAGTCACCATGCATAATGATTTTGAATATCCAGGTAGAGGTAATCTGGGATTAGATGTGAAAGGCATCCAGATATTTATGCCCATTAGCCCACAGCTATCATTATGCTTTATCTGTTCTCATCTAGCACATTCTATCAAGAATGCACTTGACAAAGCGCATTGGCTTTATGGTTACTGCGGTCACCTGCCGTTTAGTATAACCTCACTAGAAGCATTTGTAAGAGGTGTCTTTAGGAATCAAATGATTGTACTGGAGCCAGAAAATGTGGTTCACCAAAATTCTTTACAGGTAATTGAATCGTCTAGGTTTGTATTTTCTGCTATAGGCAATTATGAGCTTGCTAAGGAAATGGTTAGTAAGCACGATTCACTCAAACAACCAAGTGCATTTCGCAATAAATCCACGCCAGATACTATACTTTGACTCAACGGGCAAAATGTGCGATGTTTTGTTGTGCATATGGCATAATGTGTCGGAACGTAATAATGGTCTGTAAGCTTTGCTGGGGTGATAAATGAAAACAGTCAGGATAACCGGGTGGATCAGCTTGTTGCTTATCGTTGCGTGTCTGGCCGTGATGGGTTGCGGACGATCCGGCAGTGCGGATGCGTACATTCTTGATGAACGACCTGATGAGGGTGTGAGTATTGTTTACGAGGTCAGCTTCCCGCCGCAGGCTGACCCGGCCAAGCAGATGCAGAAAGCTATCGAAGCGATTCAGGACGTGGCGTATCTCAGCGGTTACCCGTGGTACGTGACATCGGCCGCTTGGAACCAGATCGAAATCGTGATACCGATTTCTGCTATCGATACCGAGGCGCAGCAGCAGGTTGTGCACCTTACTAGCGCGTTGGTCGAACAAGGTCGATTGTCTTTCCATGTGCTGGTGGAAGACAAGATGCCGGACCTTACAGAGGCGGAGGTTGATCAATGGAAGCAAGCGTTATATGAGCACGGCCCGGCTTGGGATCATGAGCAACCGGATTGCATATGGTTTGTGTTGGACAACGTGCAGGAGCAATGGGACATCCCGCGCGATCAAACCAACAACTACATGCCTGAGGCGGTAGCCGACTACTTGTTTGCAAGCAGGGGCTGGATCGCGGAATCTTATAACGATGAAGTCTGCATACTTGTCGGTAACAGACCGGCCGTATCGACGCGATCGGGTCCCGACAGTTGGCAAATCAAATACGTCGAGAAAGCCAGGGATAACTACGGCAATCCCGCGGTTTTTATCGAACTGGACAAGACCGGCGCTGAAGTGTTCAAGCGCATCACCACCGATCTGGTTGGCAGGTTTATGGCCATCGTTGTAAACGATCGCATTATCATGGCGCCGAAGATCATTTCCGCCATGCCGGATGGACAGATACAGATCGCAGGTAACCTTACGCCGCAAGATGTCAACCGCTTGCTCATTGCGCTGACGCCCAAAGACTATCCCGTAGTGATCGAAGGCCCGCCGGTCGGCATCACTGTCTTTGAATCAGTCCAGGTGACCGACCCGAATCAAGCGCCCAAGCCGTAGCGCATCGAAAGAAAAACGGGGACTCACCTGTTGCTTAACATGATGCCGAATCGGCCTAACCGCTCCGGCCCGCGCGGGCAAATCGGGCACGTTTGAACTACCGGTTATCCACCATCGTTTGCGCGCACGGTTCTGTCGTGATTGGGGGGCGTGCGCATGGGTGTGGTTCTTTTTGGCAACAGGCAAGAGGGCGTGGCGGATCGAGTCAATTTCTAAATCAGAAAAGTCACCACCCAGAACACAATAGCCGGCACCAGAATCACCAGCAGCAGGATTAATGCAATGAGTTTTGTATTCCGGTGGGGGTGCTTCAGATCGAGTTTGGATTGGCTGTCGCTTGGCGTGATCCAGTGGCCGCACTTGTTGCAGTAGTCGGCATCATCGTAGACCGCCGCGCCGCATTCGGGGCAGGCGAGGGTTTCATCCTGATCGTCAAGATCAAAATCGCTTGGGGCCTCAGGATCGTAGTCGTCTTGCATGATTGATATCACTATTGGCTTGTCGAACAAATCCTGACAGATACCGTATCACATACTGCCACCTCGGCACAATAGTTTAACGATCACAGGATAACACTTGGGATGTCAGGTTCCTGACCTTTCCAGCAGAGGATTCGCGATGTCGAAACTGATTAAAGCCGCCTGGATACTTGCCGCGTTGCCGCTGGTTATCGGTGTCGGCATCTTTGTTGCGTGGCTGGTAACGCGGGCGTTTTGGCTTATGTATGCCGGGATGTTAACGATCTATGCGGGGGTGGCGAGTGTGTTTCTTGCGATCGTGTGCGTGATTGCTGCGATCATCATCGCGAAAATGCAAAAGGAATCGCCGCGAAGAAGAGTGTCCCATCATGTGCTTGGCGTACTGATTCTTGTCATCAGCAACTTCATCGCTGCGGGAGTTTGCGTGGTAGCTGTTGTCGTAATACAAACACGCTATACCATCACGGTTGTGAATCAAAGCGATCAGCCCTTACAGGATGTAAGTGTGTTAGGCGGCGGAGTTCATGCTTATCTCGGTGACATCCCGCCAGGCGGGACCGCATCTGATTCATTCTGGATAGGTTCGGATGGTGAGTTAGTACTCACTGCGACACATGGTTCAGATAACATCGACACCATTGTTGATGATTACGTGACCAACGGCATGGGCGCAGACCTACACGTAACACTCGATAAGGCGGGTGAAGTCTCGGCCGACTAGATGATGCCGGTTCTTGCTGCTTATTGACTGACTAACTTACTAATGATCTTCGTTCGGTTTGCAACTGTATACAGCCCATATAGCCACCGATAAACACGGATTAACACAGATAAGAAACAAGAGTAATACGGTTAAATAGACTCATAGCAGTAAAAGCAATCGCATGTATTTTGAACTGATATCTACGGGAAAAATCAATTCATGTTTGATCTGTGTTCATCCGTGTTTATCGGTGGCTAATTAAAATCATTAATTAGAAGTCACGGTGTTGATTAGATTAGCTGCAAAGCGAAAACGTATATTGATACCCGCACACTTTGCTCCTGCGGAGTCAAAGTATGGCACCTATTACGATGCGATCGAAGTTGATCCGGTTCAGAGGGCGACGGATCATGCAACCGCCCATCGCGATCAGGCCTAGCGAGAGGGTTGCGGGTTCGGGGACGACGGTGACGACGATGCCTTCAAAGCGGATGCCGTTGGGCGTGTCGCCGGTCGGGTTGAGGTTGTCGTCGGCGGGGTAGTAGCCGGGCAGGACAGCGCCGTCGTAGTCGACCTCGCCGTAGGTGAGTGTGAAGACTTCACCTGCCTGGTAGGGGATGTTCAAGCCGACGATGTCGTCGCTGGAATCCAAAGCCTGTGTCGGATTCGGCACGCCCATGTCTGAAAGCTGGAAGCCCTGATGGTTCAGGCGCATCTCGACCTCGAAGTCGAAGAGGGTGTAGATCGTGCCGTCGGGCGTGGTGAGGATGAAGTGTTCGAGTGTTTCGTCCTTCATGCCGTCGAACAGAAGCGAGTTGAGGATGCCAGACTGATCGAAGGAGAACGTGACGGCTTCGCCGCCGGTGATCGAGCCGGTGAGCATGTTGAACTTGGTGTCGCTGGCATCGGTGACGCCTGCGACGGCGGTCGCGTCGATGCCCATGCCGTCGGAGTCAGACTCATCCATGACCGCGCCGGGTGTGGCGACGGCGATGCTGAGGGTGGTTTCGGTCCCGACGACGGTTCCGCTGGAAAGGCCCGTCAGGCCGTTGGCCCTTCGGCCGAAGATAAACGTATCCGCTGAGGCGTGGCCTGCGCAGAGCAGTGTGGCCAGGCAGGCACAACTCAAGGTCTTGCTCATAAGAATGCAATCTGTTTTTTAGAAGCCTGTCAGGAATCCTCAGGCATGGGTTTCTCCGCCCCTGTGCCCACAGACGCACATACGTCTGAAAGGATGATCCCACAACATAGCGCCCGTGCGTGAGCACATGATGAAAGATGTATGAGTTTGCTATGAGTTGCGCGAGGCGTAAATATCTGGTAGCGCGGTATGCAATCGCGAAGACACGCAATCATAGCGTGTAACATTGTTACTTCTTGCCAGTTATAAATGATACCGTTACGTTTATGGCTCCATTGCGGTCCGTGCGCTTACACAGGGCGACGACAATCATGAAAGCCATTCTCGTATGGGTGTGTGTGTTTACGACGTGTTCTACTATCCTGGCTGATTCGTTTTACACATCGCGACTCGATGATGCACAGGCGGTGTACCTGACGGCGGGGTCATACGGTGTGCGTGCGGATGGTAAGGCGGATGATGCACCGGCGCTGCAGGCTGCGATCGATGCGGTGGCGGCGAAGGGGTATCCGGGTGTGTTGTTTGTGCCGGAGGGGCGCTATCGACTGGGTGAGACAGTGTATGTCTGGCCGGGCGTTCGGTTGATCGGGTTCGGCAACCAACGGCCGGTGTTCGTGCTTGGTCAATATACGCCGGGCTTCCAGACGGGCGATGACCGGTACATGATTTACTTCTCCGGTGGGCGCGGGCGAGAATCCGGCGATCCGCCGCGCGACGGAAGCCCGGGGACGTTCTACAGTGCGCTGAGCAACATCGACATCGAGATCGATCCGGGCAACCCGGCTGCGGTGGCGATTCGTTTCCATGTCTCACAGCACAGCTACCTGTCACACATGACGTTCAAGCTCGGCGACGCGCGTGCGGGGCTGGAAGACATCGGCAACGAGGTCGAGGATTTACACTTCATTGGCGGTCAAAACGGTATCGTCACCGCTCGCTCCGCGCCGGGCTGGCCGATCCTGGTAATCGACTGCGTATTTGAGGGACAGACGCAAACGGCGATCACCTGTGATGAGGGCGGGCTTGCGGTGGTTCGACCGACGATCCGTGACGTGCCGGTTGGCATTTTTTTTGTTGAAGGTAAGCCCGATCAGTTGTCAGTCAGCGAAGCACGATTCGAGGGTATCAGTGATGCTGCGGTTGTTATCAGCCGGGACAGCAGCGCACGGACGCAGGTAAGCATGGAGAACATCGACTGCCGAGATGTCCCGGTGTTTGCCCGGATGCGCGAAAGTGGGGGGCAGGTGGACGCGCCGGCCGTGGTCTACAGGGTTAAGCAGTTCTCGCACGGTTTGCACTTGAACGATACGGGTACGCGGCGAGAGATCGCGACGACCACGGATATCGAACCGCTTGATCTGCTGCCGACGACGGTCGAGTCTGACATCGCTGTGCCTCAACCAACCGAAACCTGGGTGAATGTGCGATCGCTCGGTGTGACTGGTGACGGTGAAACCGATGATACGCAAGCTTTACAGCAAGCGATCGACACGCACCGCACGCTTTACTTCCCGATCGGGGTGTACCGCGTAAGCGATACGTTGCGGCTTCGTCCGGACACCGAACTGATCGGCCTGCAGCCGGGCTCGACCGCGATCTATGTCGCCAACGGTACACCTGGATTCTCGGATCACAGCAAACCCAGGCCGGTGATTCAGTCCGCGTCAGGCGGGACGAATATCATCAGCGGGATCGGCGTCTATACCGGCACGGTTAACCCCGGGGCGGTCGGCATCAAGTGGACGGCTGACGAAGACTCGCTGATCAACGACGTCCGCCTGCACGGCGGGCACGGGACACGATTGCCGGGCGATATCCACGATTCGCGCGGCCGAGAAAACAGCGAGCATTGGGACCGTCAGCACGCAAGTCTGTGGGTGACGGACGGCGGGGGTGGCGTGTTCAAGGATATCTGGACGCCCAGCCCATACGCGAAGGCCGGGCTGCTGGTTACTGATACTTCGACACGTGGCAGGCTCTATGCGATGTCAGCAGAACATCACGTCAGCAACGAGGTTGTTCTTCGCCATGTTTCCAACTGGTGTTTTTATGGCTTGCAGTTCGAGGCAGAGCGTGTGGAAAGTCCGCGTGCATTGCAGCTTTCACTTGAAGACTCACACGATGTGCTCTTTGCCAACACGTTTTTTTACCGTGTGGTCAGCAGCTTCGAGCCTTATCCGATGGCAGTGAAAGTCAGTCAATCATCGGGTATTCGTTTTCGTAATGTGCATGTCTATAGCAATTCCAAGGTGTCGTATGACAACGCGGTCCGGGTGGTGGATAGCGGCTTAGAAGTGCGCGACCCGGAGTTTGCTGTGCTGGATGTGGCAGGGGGTGGCGGTACGGTCACAGCGGAAACCACTAGCGAGTTGCTTGCGCCGGGCAGTCGTGTTGAGAAGCTCGCCGATGGTTTCCAGAACATCTCGGGTTCCACGGTGGATGAACACGGCAACCTTTACTTCGCCGATCCGCGTGCGTTGAGAATCTACAAGTGGGACATTGATAAGGGCGAACTGGTAACTGTTCGGAACATCCCGCAGCGGCCTGAGCAGCTTGCGTTTGACAGTTCGGGCAACCTGTTGGTTGTGGCATACGATGGCGATGGGGTCGTGCTGGCGTTTGATCCCGATGATCCGGCAAGTGAGATCGTGTCGCTCGATGCCCAGCCGGCGACTGATCGGCCGGACGGCGTTGCGATTCTCCCCGTTAACCGTTGGATGGGCATCGCTGACTTTATGGAAAGCAGCACCACACCCAAGCCGTACCATTACCTGGCGCCGGATGGCACAACCTTTTTCCCCGCCGGTGAAGACTTCGTAACAGGCGAAACGCGATGGGGGGCCAAACTCACGGACGTGTTGCGCACTTTTCAGCTAGCACCAGCCGCACCCGGCAAGCGTTTCTATGTCAGCAACGAACACGAACTGCGTACATGGTTATTTGTGGTCGGGTCAGACGGGACGCTTTCGGATCCGCAATTGTTTGTTGAAACGGGTGGTGAAGGCATCGCGGTGGGGCCAAACGACCGCGTATATATCGCCGCGGGGCAGGTCCGGGTATTTGACAAAAACGGAGAACCCGCCGGGGCTATCAACGTCCCTCAACGTCCGACTTCACTCGCCTTCGGGGGCGCGGATGGCAAGACTCTGTTCATCACCGCGCGCTCAAGCTTGTACGCGCTGCGTGTGCGGTAAAAGATCAGGCAGAATCTGGCCGTTGGGGCATTAGACCACCGTCTCCCACTCGAAGTCTTCGAGGTGTTGTCTGAGTCGGCCCATGTTGGGGAAGCGTTTGAGCATCAGTGAGTGTCGCATGCCGGCGCAGATGTACTTGGCTTCTGCGGGTAGTTTGGCGTAGTGGGGTTTGCCGCCGAGGCAGTCGTGGAAGACGCCGATGGTGTCGATGATGTCCTGGCTTTGCTTGTAACGTTTGGGCTTGCCCCAGTCGTAGAAGTCGACGAGTTTGAGCGTGAAGCCGACGCCTCGGGGTTCGATCATGATGTTGTCGGTGTGTACGTCGCCGTGATACTCGCCGGCGCGGTGGATGGGTTGCAGGCCGAGGACGAGGTTGTAGAGCACGTGCAGCGCGACGTAAGGCTGGAGGCGTTTTCCGCGGTGACGTTCGATCCATTTGCCGAGTGGTTCGCCGGGGCAGAGTTCGCTGATCATGGCGATGGTTTTTGCACCACGGATCGTCAGCGTCTCGGAGTGCAGGTACTGCAGGACGATGGGGCAGCGGCGGAGGGTATCGAGTTTGCGAGCCTGTCGGATGGAGCGTTGGCTTCTGGGGTCGCAGTGGGGGAAGTAGATCTTGGCGGCACGGAGGATGCCTGTACCGGCTTCGAGGACCTCGTAGACCTCGCCCTCGATGCCGCGGCCGATCATGGATTGGATGACATAGCCCCGGCCGAGTTTACGACCGGCGGATAGGCCGAAGCTGGTAATCTTGGTTGGCATTCACAGACTATAGAAAAAGCGTGGTTACCTAGGCAACCACGCCGGTGGATTTCGTATGTATGCAGTAGGATTCAACCCGCTTCGGCCTGGGGGATTTCGTCCTGCTGTTCTTCGGGTTCGGCCTTCTTATCGCTTGACTTGGTTACGGCTTTCTTGTCCGGGGCCAGCACCATGGTGGCCCGCCGGCCCATCATCTTGGGTTCGGCCTCGATCTTGGCGATGTCGGCGAGTTCGTCGCAGATCTTCTTCATGGAATCCAGGCCCAGGTTCTTGTGTGCCATTTCCCGGCCGCGGAAGAGCATGGTGAATTGCACCTTGTCGCCGTCCTCGATGAACTCACGGGCCTTGCTCATCTTGATGTCAAGGTCGTGGCTGTCGATCTTCGGGCGCAGACGGATACCCTTCAGCTCGCTCTGCTTGGTGTGGCTTCGCGCTTTTTGCTCTTTCTTTTTCTGGGCGTACTTCCACTTGCCGTAATCCATGATCTTACAGACAGGTGGGTCACCCTTGGGCGCAACTTCGACGAGGTCAAGCCCTGCTTCTCTGGCCATGCGTTTAGCTTCGTCGACCGGGATGACGCCGACGGGGTTGTCGTTTTCATCAATCAGTCTGACCGGAGAGATACGAATCAGGTCGTTTATGCGCAGGCGTTTGCCGGTGTCGCGCTGTTGGGGTCGGAATCGTCCTTTAGCGATGGGATGGACCTTTCGAAGTAGTGAAAACAATCGGGTCGGCGCGGCGCGGATGCCGGGCCGGGTGTCATAAGGGCCAATTAAGGGGAACCGCTCCCCTGATAATCGGTCAGGTATGGGCGCAATCACCACACCCCGGTCGATTTCGGCCTATCTATTAACCTGTACAGATTATCGCTCTTAAGCCCGATCATCAAGAACAGATATCGTCAAATCATGGATTTATGTGCATTTCACAGAAGATCAGAGCGTTCTTAGTGGGCCGGAAGCTGGTTGAAGCGGGTCTAAGGTGGAATCCGGGAGTTGGTTACAGGTACCGTGCCAGCATCAGCATCCAGTAGGCGAATGGGGCTACGACAATGGGGGAGTCGATGACGTCGAGTACACCGCCGAAGCCCGGGATGACCCGCCCAGAGTCCTTGATGCCGGCATCGCGTTTGAAGAGGCTGGCGACGAGGTCGCCGAATTGCCCGATCAAGCCCAGCAGCAGGCCGGCAAACGCCACATATGCCAAGGGGTAGGGCACTTGGTGGAATATCCTTCCCGTCTCGCCGCGAGACCAGTAACCTGTTACCTGATAATGATTACCGATCGCCGCCAGTGTGGTTGCGAGCACCGCGGACAGTACCATTCCGCCGATGAGGCCCTCCCAGGTCTTGCCGGGGCTGAGCCAGTAGATGAGCTTGTGTTTGCCGATGGCCAAGCCGGTGAAGTACGCGCCGATGTCGCAGGCCTTGATGATGGCGACGATGGCGATGAGCGTCCATGCGGAGTGCCAGGAGCGGATGGCCATGAGATAACCGGGCAGGACGCCGAGGTAGACGAAGGTGAACATCCCGGCGGCGGCGGCGTGGATGGCTCCTTCGGTGCGTTCGGCGCGGGTGTGGATAACGAGGGTGGTGAGGAACAGGCCGCTCATGGCTGAGCCGTAGATCGCGATGGCGGTCTGGGTTTCCAGGCCATGGGGGATCGAGTAGAAAAGGATTAAGCCCAGCAAACCGCTGAGCATGATGACGGGTGTGTCAATCACCACGCCCTTGGCACGGAAAATGTGGCACAGTTCCCTGGCGCCGAGGACGACCAGCACCGCGCAGAGGGCTAACATCAACATGCCTGACGGGGGGTAGGTTCGGCCGAGAAACAGTGTTTGCAGCGGGGTATCGGTCAGGTCGAGCTTGTCCAGCACACTATCGAGCACAACAATGCCGAGGAGCCCCACGATCATGATGGGGCCAAAAATCAGACGGTACTTGAGCATGCAAACATCGTACACGAACTGCCGTAAACCATGCCACCAGCCCCGCGAGGTTGGCCGGTATCGTCCAATCAACTAACCTTAGACGCCTTGAGAACGATCCAACCAAACCGAATTGCCGGGCTATGGCGTTTACTGCTGTCATTGCTCATCATTGCGCTGTTTGCGCAAACCGTCTATCCACAGGCGCTGGTCGCTGCGGGGGACGATCAAGGGCTTTGGATTCTGGTACCCGAGCCGGATACCCCGGATAGCACCGTGGTGCTTCACCGGGCGAACAACGATACGCCTGGCGTGATGCACCGGGTGCCTGTTCTTTCGGGCAACATCAAGCCTAATGGTGTTTCAGCGCGGAATCACTCGCTTTGGATCATTCATCCAAACGGGCAGGTCCAGTCGATCCATGCCAAGCCTAATGAACTTCAGGACGGCTGGTATTACGACTATCGGATCGAGCCGAGTTTGCCGCATGGTGTTGCTGTGCGCGGCTCGGCTATGACCGCGTCCGGCCTGTGGGCGTTGGTGCGAGTGAATGAACGCGAGGTGCTCGAAAAGCTCGACGGATCAGAAAAACCTGTCAAGGTTACTGAACTGACCGAAGATGAACTGATTATCCTTCGGCGGAAAAACATGGCTATCGGTCTGCCGCCGAATTATGGTTTGAATGTACCCCCGAAAGAGCCAACTAAGGCCGAAGATTCGGGAAAACCAGGATCCAAAGACTCAACCGGTTTGGGAAAGCCGACCGAAACCGAGCAAGACGAATCGGATAAAAGCGTTACGCCGGCATTGCCTGTCGATCGGTTGCTGCATCTGAAGCAAGGCAAGTGGGTGCGTCATGCGTTGCCGGAGGATTGGCCCCACGGTGCGCGTGCGTGGTTAATCGCAGAGGCGGCCAATGACACGGTGCCTACACTCGCTGCGCGTCACATCAGCCAGGGCGCATCCAAGACGCTTGATATTGAGGTGTATCGCCAACAGGCTGGCGAGGATGAAAAACCCGGCTGGGTGATGCAAGCGTATTCGGTCGAACAGTCTGATCGAGTCGGCAGCCCGACTGTTCTGGCGGTCGAGGGGCAGCTTGTCGTGGCGCTTACACATTTTGAAGCCGGCCAACTGGCATCAAACCTGTCGGTATTGCGGGGTGATAAACGTATCGAGGTCGGTCAGATGCAATTGACCGATGTTTCTGCCGAGGATTGGGCGATCCTCGGTACATCCACAGCCGCATCGCTGATCGCACGGGCTCCCACCGAGCAGACAGACGAAGATTTGACGACGAAGTGGGATTGCCTGTGGACGCGGATGGATGTGCGTGGCCAGGTTCTGCTTGAGCCGTCCCCGCTGGCGGCCGCCGTTCCGAGCAAGATGGACGCTGTGAAGGAATACTTCATGATCGCGTTCATGGCGGTCTTGGTGACATTGTTGATGCTGGCATTCTGGCGTCGCGATGCGTCGTGGAACAGGCTGGAGTTGCCGGAGGACCTTGTGGTTGCCGATCTGGGTAAGCGTGCGGTGGCCGCGACGATCGACATCCTGCCGGGATTCATTGGGTCCATGTTCTACTTCGGCATGTCGATGGACGAATTGTTCATGCATTGGCCGGGTAACGGGATCGCCCACACGCTGGAGCAGGTCATGCCGGGCGTGGTTGTCATCCTCACGTTTGTGGCGCACACGACGATCAGCGAACTCATCTTCGCACGCACACTGGGTAAAGCACTGACAGGTCTGCGCACGACCAACCTGCGAGGCGAGCGTCCCCGCATCTGGCAGATATTGACGCGCGGCCTGCTCAAATCACTGGACCTGGTTATGGGCGCTTTACCCTTGCTCGTCCTGCCCATGCTCTCACCGACACATCAACGTCTAGGCGACCTCATCGGCCGGACGGTGGTGGTGAGCAAAGCGCCGAAGCCTGATGAGGATGAAGGTGAAGATAACGCTGAGTCTGAGTAAGAGAATTAGCTGCGAATGAACGCTGATGGGTCGGTGTGTTGGCGCGCAAGCCGGCGGCTTGCGGCTAAGGGGGAGGGTAACTCTTTTTGTGTGGGGTATTGAATCTTGATCGTTTAGCGACAAGGTGTGCATTGTGAGTGCATACTTCGCATCATTCGCGTCTATTTGCGTTTATTTGCGGCTAACAATGACTACTCAATAGCCGCTTCCAGCGCGATCAGGGAGTAACAGGTCACGAGGTTGGGGTCGCCTTCCATCCAGCGGTCGGCATCGTTTGTCCATGAGCCGTCTTCATTCTGGCGTGAAGCGATTGCGTCGATGAGGTCGTTTGCCCAGTCGTGCTGTTTGCCATCCGCTGTTTGGAGGGTGGTTTCGCCGAAGGCGTCAAAGGCACGGGCGAAGGTCATGTAGTAGTAATAGAGTCCTTGCAGTTTGACGGCATCGGGCAGGCCGGGGTTGCGGTCGAGTGTGTAGTTGTTGCCGATCCATGTCAGTGCGGCTTCGACGCGCGGGTCGTTGCGGTCGAGTTGTGCGTAGAGATAGCTCTTGAATCCTGCGTAGGTCATCGAGCCGTACGTCCGCAGACCCGAAACGGGTTTGCCTTGCTTGGCTTCATCCATCATTTCAGGATTGGCTTTGGATTCGGGCACACCGATGAGGTCTTTGTTGATGGTGGTTGAGTAGATGAACCCGCCATCCTTTTCGATCACGTCGGCGAACAGATCGTTGGTTTCAACACCCTGGCATCGGCTGATGAAGACAACGGCGCGGACGAAGGCGGGGTCTTTACAGTCGAGTCCGGAATCGTAAAGCCCCTGCAGCATCATCTGCGTGTTGGACATATCAGGTCGGCCGTGCTTGCCGTAGCCTGCGCCGCCGTAGAAGGGGTGCGATTCGTCGACAACCTTACCGGTCGGGTCTTCCTGACCGTCCCATTGCAGGCCGCGCAGGTAGTTCTGAGCGTTCTTGATCGTTTCTTCCATGCCGGGCCGATCGCGCACCAGGTCCAGCGCGCTGAGGCAGATGGCGGTGTTGTAGTTGCCGAGGAAGCCTGCGTGGATGCCGCCGTCTTCCTGGATGAACGAGAGGATGTAGTCAAGGGCTTTTTCGATCTGCGGGTCGTCGGCGGGGACGAGTCCGGAATCGATCATGGCTGTGACGGCCATGGCGGTGATCGCCGGGCCGGGCTCGGGGGTCCAGCTGCCGTCTTCGCCCTGCGTGCTTTTGAGATAGGCGACGCCGCGTTCGATGGCGGCTTTGGCCTTGGCCTCATGGTCGGCATCGATCGCGTAAACCCGCTGCACCGGTGCTAACACAAAAACAACAGCACAAAAAAACGCAATGAATTGGTAACGCATACGTTGTCCCCTTCGTAGTCAGGAATGAGTTTGGACGATTATAGTGCGCATCAGATAACAGAGCAGCCAGGAGCCGGAACATGCGTCGATTCTTTCCGTTGGCGGCGGTACTGTGGATTTTTCTGTCCGCTGTTGCATCGATATGGGCCCAAACACCGGGCACGACTTACAAGGTTGAATCCCATACCGAAGAGTGGGTCGACGCCGCCCGTGACGATCGCGTGGTGCCGATCAAAGCGTACATGCCGGTGGATGCGTCCGAGCCCCGGCCGGTGATTCTGTTTTCGCACGGGCTTGGCGGATCGCGCGAGGGCTATGCGTATCTCGGTGAATACTGGGCGTCGCACGGCTACATCTGCATCCATCTGCAACACATCGGCAGCGACGAATCCGTCTGGCGTGATGTGTCACGGCAAGAACGCCTGCAAGCCTTGCGCGATGCGACCAAGGATGTGAGTAACAGTATGAACCGCCCACTGGATGTGTTTTTTGTGATTGACAAACTCGAACAGCTCAACGCCGATGACACGAGCCTTTGGCACAACAAACTTGATCTGGATCGGATCGGGATGGCGGGGCATTCTTACGGGGCGTTCACGACGATGGCTGTTGCCGGGCAGGCGTATGTCGGCCGCGATGGGAAGTCACGCTCGGTCGGTGACGAGCGGATCAAGGCCGCCATCGTCATGAGCGCGCAGGCGCCCAAGCGCCCCGAGTATTACGACGAGAGCTATAGTCAGATCAAGATCCCGATGTACTTCATGACCGGGACGCATGACACATCGATGATTACGCCGGAAACGAAAGCGGCCGACCGGCGCGTCGCTTTTGACCACATGCCGACTTCAGCCGAGGGTGGGCCTGACAGCTACCTTGTTACCTTCACCAACGGCGATCACATGGTTTTTTCAGGCAGAACCCGTCGAGCCTGGAATCGGGGCCCCGGCGGCGACGATGCGCTCTTCCAGAAACACATCAAAGAATCCGGGCTCGCATTCTGGAACGCTTACCTGATGGACAGCGAGCAGGACCGCCACTGGCTGCGGGAAGGCGACTTCAAGCAGGAACTGGGCGAAGCGGGTGTGTTCGAGGTTAAGCCTTGATCACCAGCCGTTGGAGTAATCCTGTGAGTTTGATGCTGAACGCAATACCGCGATCAATTCAAAAATTGTCTTAACGAACAATGCGAGTATCAAGCCGAGTATGACGACCATGATGATCATCGCGACGGCTTGAAGCACGAACAGTGCATAGAGATATTGCAGCAGCATCAGCGCCACACCCATGCTTTGAATACCCAGGATCACGATACACGTGATCGTGGACGCTTTGCCGCCTCTGCGTACCCAGAACGCGAGGATGCACAGGATCAATGCGGGCACAAACAGCAGGGCCAGGCTGCCGACAAGTATGGTAGGGCCCAGCATCGGAATCATCTGGACGAACTCGTCCCGGTTCGGCATGTCAGGCGGTAGTGTTTTGGTGATCTCTGCGGGGTCGACCACCATCATGACCATGCCTGACAAAGCACAACAGCCGGACATCAGCATTTGCACCGCGCCGCAGACCCATACCCATACAGCGGCGGCCGGCCCGTTTGGGTTTGTGCCTTGCGGGGTCGGCTGGCCGTAGGGCGCCTGCCAGTCGCCGGGCGGTTCCAGATTAGGATCGAAAGTCGACATCCACCTAGCATAGCCCATATTGGTCTGTTGTGTGAGCAGTGGTGTCGCGTCGCGGGCTTTGCCGATATACGCTAACGTGACCGCGCATGGTGGCTTGGTGCCCGGTTTCACGAGAAGAGCCAGTGGTCTAAACTCTGTGCTAACGGCTAATGGCTAAAGGCTAAAGGCTCTAACAACCAGTCCATGAAAAAATTCGTCTCGATCACATTACGACTCATCCTCGCCGCACTCGGTATCGGGTATATCGTCTGGACGCTGTCCTGGAGCGATCAGGTCCTGCTGCCTGCCGGCTACACGCTGGAAGATGGCAAGGTACTTGAGCAGGAAGTCGTTTTGCCGGTCAAGGCGGTGGAGCCGGGCGAGCAATACGTTTTGCAATGGCCCGAGACGGGTAAGACCTTCACGGTTTACGTACCCGTGGACACGGTCACGGCTGACAAACCCCGGCACAAGCCCGGCATTATTTCGCTTATGCATGGGGCCAACTGGTGGCTATTGCTGCTTGGCCTGGCGTTGATCCTGCCGATCTTCCCGATCCAGGCATTGCGGTGGTGGTTACTGATGCGCTGCCGGGGGATGCGCGTGTCGTATGCGCGTGCGTTCCGCCTGACGATGGTCGGCCAGTTCTTCAACTTCTGCATGCCCGGTATGACCGGGGGCGACGTCGTCAAGGCCTACTACGCAGCCAAGGGCAGCGGGCAGCGCGGCATCGCGGTGATGAGCGTTATCTTCGACCGTGCGGCAGGATTGCTCGGGCTGGTGATGCTGGCCGGCATCGCGGGATTGGTCATGCTGCTGCGCGGCGAACTCGATGACGATCTACGCAAGCTGGTCCTGACCGTGACCGTCCTGATCTGGTTAGGGTTCTTCTCGTTCTTTGTGGTGGCGTATCTCTACTTTGCCCGCCGCGTGCGCAACAAGATCGGCTTGCAGAAGCTGATCGACCGCATGGGGCCGGGCAATATTCTCGTGCGTCTTGATGATGCCGCCGCCACGTATCGCGATCATAAGAAAGTGATCCTTATCACGATCCTGATCAGTCTGCCGGTCCACATCGCTCAGTCGATGGCGACCACGTGCGCCGGCTGGTCGCTGGGGATGGGATTGTCCGCGGGATTGATGTTGACCGTGTTGCCGGTGCTGTTCCTTGCAGGCAGCGTGCCGCTGACGTATCAGGGTTTGGGCGTGATGGAAGCGTTGGCGGTCGCGATGCTTTTGCCATCACAATTAGCGGATGCCAACCAGCTCGTGAGTATGTTGGTGATGATCCGCGTGTACCTGATCATCTACGCCCTGATCGGGGCGGTAATGATGCTCAAAGGCGACATCCACCTGCATCCGCAACTCGAAAAACCGGAAGGCGAAGCGAAAGCGGCGGAGGGGGAAAGAAGTAGCCACGGATGAACACGGATCGTAAATAATGTCGAATGCACGAATGTCGAATGTCGAATGTCGAATGAATGTTCAAATGACGAATGCTCAATGATTCAACTTTGTCATTCTTCATTTGAAATTCGACATTCTTTCGTCATTCGTAAAGTCGTCATTCGTGCATTTATTCAATCCGGCCCTCACCCCGGCCCTCTCCCACGGGGAGAGGGGGTAAACCCGACTTGCACATACTTTTCCGTCATAAAAATCTGTGTAATCCTTGTGATTTGCGGACACTTCCTGCTCTTCTGATTCTTATCCGTGTTTATCCGTGTTCATCGGTGGCTAAACTTTTTCTTTACATGGGTTAGTATTGAATATACGTGGCGGACCCATTACCATATAGGTTCTGCTGCGGTTTATATTGGCCAGCCAATTCGACTGTTTCGAGGGATTTTTATCCAGGTGTTCGTAAAGCAACTGCTGATATTCATCATGCTTACATAACCTGCATTGGTTACCGAGGGGTTCTTCACTATGTGGCGCAAGCTTACTATTCTCCGGCTCGTGATGTTCGTATTTATTTCTGCAGGCCTTAGTACTGAAGTCTTCGGAACGACGGCTTACTTTCAGGGTCTTGGTGATCTACCGGGCGGGGAGTTTGATAGTTATGTCAGGGGTCTTTCGGCGGATGGGCGTTTTGTTGTAGGTACAAGCACCTCCGCGTCGGGCCGTGAAGCTTTTTACTGGACGCTGGAAGGTGGCTTGGTGGGGCTGGGTGATCTGGCTGGGGGCGATTTTGACAGCGGCGCCAGTGCGGTTTCCGGTGATGGCTCGGTGATCATCGGCTGGGCCAACACGGAATCTGGCGCAGTGCCTTTTCGATGGACAGCCGGTACGGGCATGGTAGAGCTCGATCTGGGCGGCGGTGAGTATGAGGTCGCTATCCGAGCGATGTCGGATGACGGGCTGACGCTTGTCGGGTCCAGAAAGTCTGCGTTGGGGACCGAAGCGTTCCGGTATACGGAAGCCGACGGGATGGTCGGTTTGGGTGACTTGCCGGGGGGTGAATTTAATAGCTATCCATACGGCATTTCTGCGGATGGATCGGTCATCGTCGGCGGGTCATCGTATTCTGATCCCGATGAACACTACGAGTATTATGCAGGTTTCCGCTGGACTGAAGATACAGGCATGGTGAACCTGTACTTCGCTTCATTGATAACCGGTCTATCCGCAGATGGTTCCACCATCGTGGGGTACTACACGGATTACTCCGGCTTTTATCCGTTCCGCTGGACCGATAGCCTGGGTTACGTGGGATTACACTCACCGGGTAGTGCGATTGAATTCTCGCGTGCGTTTGATGTGTCGGCTGATGGTTCAGTTATCGTGGGCGATAGTTTTGTGGATGGCCCGCCTCGGGCAGCTATCTGGGATGAGGTGCACGGTGCGCGCTACCTGCAGGATATCCTGACAAATCTCGGCCTGGACCTGACCGGCTGGGAACTTTACACGGCTTATAGTGTTTCGGATGACGGGCTGACCATCGTCGGCAGTGGGACCAATCCTGATGGCAATGGAGAAGCGTTTATCGCTGTCATCCCCGAGCCCGGGATGATGTTGATATCAGGCGCCGGTGTCTTGGCGTTATTTAAGCGGCGAGTTCGTGGCTCGTTGTTGTGATTATTCGTACGATTGATCGATCCTGATCCATTCAAGAGGGGAAGATTCATGCGGTTTAAACATTCACTTATTTGTTTTATGGTCAGCGCATCTGTTTGCACGGGCCTGGGTACTGACACATTCGGCGCGGCCGCTTCGTTCCATGGGCTGGGTGATCTATCGGGTGGTGTATTCAATAGCGCCGCGACGGCTGTATCTGATAACGGTCTTGTTGTGGTTGGTTCATCCGAATCCGCTTCGGGGACCGAAGCGTTTTACTGGTCGCTGTCGCAAGGCATGATCGGCTTGGGCGACCTGCCCGGCGGGCCGTTTAACAGCGTAGCGAACGATGTCTCTGCGGATGGTTCGGTGATCGTGGGTCAAGGATCACGTGGATCGATCGCTAATTCTGAAGGCGAAGCTTTTGTCTGGACCTTGAATGATGGCATGGTCGGGCTGGGTGACATACCCGGCGGTTATGAATGGAGCACAGCCAACAGCATTTCAGCAGACGGCTCGGTGATTGTCGGCAGCGGGTATGAGGAAGGCAACAGCACATTCGGTAAGCGAGCGTTTTACTGGACGGCTGATACCGGCATCGTCAATATTGGATATCCTCTATTCCCGAACATTCCAAACCAGGAAGGGTTCTCCAGTGGGCAAGCGGTATCAGCAGATGGATCGGTCATTGTGGGAGGGTGTAATCATACGCCGAATTACGCTTATGGCGGCGTGGCATATCGTTGGGATGCATCGACAGGCTTTAACAAACTTGGCATGCTGCCCTCGAGTGTACATGTACCCGGCAGCGGGGCGATCGCGGTGTCGGCGGATGGTTCGGTCGTCGTTGGTAACAGTAGCTCAGAGGACTACGGCAGGCCCGCCAGTGAATCCTTTTACTGGACAGCAGAGGGTGACATGGTTGGTTTGGGCTTTATTTACGATCCTTATTATCACTTCGCATTTGATAACTATGTGGCCGCAATCTCAGCAGACGGATCGGTTGTTGTTGGAAAGAGTGATTCGGATATAAATGAATCAGGTAAGTACCGGGCCTATATCTGGTCGGCTGATGAGGGGATGCGATTCCTGCATGATGTTTTGACTAATGACCTCGGCCTGGACCTGACAGGCTGGACTCTCATCGAAGCGACCGGGATATCAGCCGACGGTTTGACCGTCGTAGGCACAGGTATCAATCCCAACGGCGAGACCGAAGCGTTCATCGCACGGTTGCCCGAGCCGGGGATGTTGGGGCTGTTGGGGATTGGTGTTGCTGCGTTGTTGACACGACGCGTTGGTGCGTGACATTGATTTACCACCCTCTGCCCTCGGGAGCCCCCGGAATATGGCCGGGGTGAGGGCCAGTGTTATTTGGTTCTTGTTTGCGAATAAGATCGCGTAATCAACCCGGCCCTCATCCTAACCTTCTCCCAAGGGGAGATGGGACAAAGCAAAAACACTTCTATTGATTCACGTGCCACCAGAGGATGCGCAGCATCACCAGCGATCGTTCGCCGAATGCCGTTGACATGACGGCGAGGAAAACGATCCAGCTAAGAATAAGTACGGCCCGGTGTTCGCCGCGTGAGCGCCAGGCTAAGAAAGTCAGAGGTGGGCCGGCGCACAGCAGCGCGATAAGCGGGTAGAACGTCGGGCGATGCATGGATGCCCAGATGAGTTGCAGCAGGTGCGGGCCGTCCGGCGGATCGCTTGGCGTCAGCGCGAGTGTCAACAGCAACGCACCCTGCAGCGCCACGACCGCCCACGTCATCCGGATAGCCAACATGCGGCGGCGCGCAAGGGGCATCAGGCGTGTGCGCAGCTTCTTTCTTCGTGTTGGTTTTTTACGGGCCAGTGGTTCTCTCCTGCATAACACATCGGTATGCGGGATCATCTTAATGGATGTTGCTTGGACATATAGCCCGAGAATGCTGGTCGGGTTGTGTATTCAATGCGCGCGAGCCGGCAACTCGCGGCTATTGGGTGCGCAAGCAATAGGGTGCAGCAGAAGTATTCATTTGAATTCAATAGCCGCGAGCCGCCGGCTCGCGCGCATGGGGCAATGAAGCACAGCAGCATTATCCTCGGCAAGCCGGGGGCTATATGGGGTTAATGTGTGCGGGCGTGCAGGAGGTAGGTTGAGAAGAGGCTGAAAATCAGGGCGGTGGTGGGTTCGGGGATCGCGGTGATGCCGAGTGGTGGCGTGCCTTGATTCCAGTTGCTGAGCACAAGGTCCAGATCGTCGAGTCCGACATAACCATCCACTGTCGGGTCGGACATGCTGCCGGGCAGGACGACCTGGTTCCATCGGCTGAGGATGACATCAAGGTCATCCAGGCCGACGTAACCGTCATCGGTGATGTCGCCGGTTATTTCACCGCCACCGGTTGAGGAATCATTGAGTGCCAGTGAATACAGCGAATGATCGTTCGCGTTCCACAGTTGCCCGACGATCGGCAGCGTCGGGCCCGAGGCGTTGTCCGCGACCAACACCAGTGTCAGCCCCGCTTCCGTTGTCGGCCCGGCCGTCATGCCTTCGAAGTTGGAATTGGTGGTTGCCGCGAAAGTCTGTTCCCAAAGCAGTGTTTTGGTTAACGGCTTGTAGTCAACGCCCGCGGTTAAGCCGTCCAATCCGGCAAGGCCGCTGATGTCGGTCGCGGTGTCGCCGTTGACTTTGTAGAGGCGGATGCGGTAGCCGGTCCATCCGACGGATCGTTCCATGGCCAGGACGGTGTTGTCTTCAAGAACGAGCAGTTCGACGAGCCCGCTTGTTTCGCCGGAGACGAAGGGGTTGTCGCCGTTGATGGCATCGATCGGGTAGGCGAACTGTCCGATGGCGGTGGCGGTGGAGTTGGAGGCGAGTACGTTCGCGGCCTGGATACGGACCATCGCGCCGTCAGTGAAGTTTGCTTCGGGGCCATCGACGGTCAGGGCGTCTTCATTGCCGAACAGCACGATTGTGTTCTTCGATGGGTAGACCGCCAGCGATTCCCACGCCTTGTTCGACCTGACGTTGCTGTAAACTTCCAGCCCGGGCTGAGTGGTTGTGATCGGCGAGCCGTTCTGGTAGCCGGTGAATGCGTAGTAGGCTTCAAGCTGCGGACCGGTTTCATTTGCGATAAGAAAGTGGCCGTTCTGGATCGCGATCGCTTCGCGGTCCGGGCCTGGTAATGTGGCGCCCGAGGCGCTTCGCAGTGTCGTTTTCGATGAGGCGATCGCTGCTGAAGTGATCTGGCTTGTGCTGCTGTTGATGCCTAGCGCGAGCGTGTAGACGACCGCGTCGTTATCCCCGATGGCGGAGAAGGACGAGCCGCCGTTGTAGGCGAGGCCGCTGAGTTCGCGTGCGCCGGAGCTTCCGTTGTCGGTGAAGTCGAATCGTCCGACATCCGTGACGGTGATGGTTGCGTGGGCTGAGAGGGAAGCTGTCAGCAGCGCGAGTAGTGCGGCGAAGCGGGGTTTATAGGATTGCATCGTCTTTACCTTCCAACTGCATTTTGAAGATGGACCGCAAGTCATCTTACTAAAGCGGGGGGTGATATTCATGGGTTTTGTGGTGTTGTCGCGTGTATTTGTGATGAGGTGCGGTTGCGTGAGAACGCCAGCGTGCTGAAGCACGCCTCGCCTGGGGGTAGGGTTGATGCTGTGTTTAGAGTGAGCCGTTCCAGTTGGCGGGGCACAGGAGGACGGGCAGGTCGGCCTGGCGGATGATGTTGGCGGGGACGTCCCCGGCGATCAGCCGTTTAAGCACGCCCTTGCCTGTCAGGCCCAGCACGATGAACGTGCACTGCTTGGCGTGAGCGGTGTTCATGATCGCCTTGGCGACATCATCCGAGAAGAGCATGACGCTCTCGACGTCGATCCCGGCGGTCTTGAGCGTCTGGGTCAGCAGCTTCAGCGTTTCCTCGCCGCGCTGGGTGGCGTCGGATTCGTGCTCGTCTTCATCCTGTAACTGGGCGACGTGGGCAACCACCGCCGAGGCGTCCAGGCGCTTGGCCATGTCCGCGATCGGCTCGGCCAGCTTCTCGCTTGCCCAGGGGCTGCTGACCGCTATCAACATCCGACTCGTACTCAAACCGCTAGCTCCATGAACCTCAAAAATCACTCAAATCCGGTCAGCCCAGTATTTTAACGGATCCGGCCCCATCGGGCACGAACACGGCTTGGACCGGGCCTGCGAGGTTTATACGCTAGTATCGGCTGAATCCGGGTTTGGGCCTGATTCCTGGGGTTGGGGGGGCTGAAAGCGCATTTTGCCCTTTCAGGAGGCGCGATCGGTGGTCGCGGCTATACAGGGGCAGTCAGGCTTTTCGGGCCATGAGCTGGATGACGGAGGCGGGGCCGGTGTGGTGGGGGCCTTCGGTGACGTCGCGGATGAGTGCTGCCTGGTGCTCGATCTTCAGGCCGATCAGTTCGGCGCGTAGGATGTTCAGGTAGGCGAGGCGCGTCGGGTCCTTGGGGCCGCCGGTGTCGCGCTCGATCTGGTCGGGGGCGTATTGTTCGATGATGAAGATGCCGTCCGGCGCGAGCCAGTCGTAGACGTTACTGAGTACGGCTGCACGCAGCTTGTTCGGCAGATGCACGAAGATCGAACTGATCACATCGTATGAACCCGGCTCGGCATCGAATCGCTCCAGGTCGACGACCTTTGTCTCGATGGTCAGGCCGCGTTCTTTGGCGAGGCGCTCTGCTTTAGCCAGGCCGACCTCGCTTTGATCAACAGCCAGGACATCGAGGCCGTGCGCGGCGAGGAACAGGGCGTTGCGTCCTTCACCCGCGCCGATATCGAGGGCCTTGCCCGAGTTGGGCAGATGCTCTGCCATCTCACGAAGAAAGTCGTTCGGCTCATCGCCATAGACCAGGCCGTCACCGGCGTAACGTTGATTCCAGAAGTCGCGTTCCATGGGTGTGGATGGTAGGGGGCCGGAAAATAACGAGCAAGACGGGCCGGAAATAGATGCGTTAATGGGCGATACAGGACTCGAACCTGTGACTTCTTCCTTGTAAGGGAAGCGCTCTAGCCAACTGAGCTAATCGCCCGGGCCCCGGGATTATATCAACCTCTGCCCGCGTTGGGCGAACCGGTGTGTCAGATCGGTTCGGGGTCCTGATATTCAGCGTATCGGCCCTTGAATTGGTCGAAAATACGCAGCGTTCGTCGGGCGATGCCGGTCCAGCCGAAGACGCGGCGGGCGAAGCGGGCGCCCTCGACGACGAGTGTCTCACGCAGCCAGGGGTACTGCATCGGCATGCTGAGCATGGTGGCGAACTCTTCGGGGCGCTTGGGATCGGCGACGAGGGCGTGCTTGCCGAACTCGATCTGCTCGTGGAGCCCGCCGTGATTGGTCAGCACGGTGGGGGTGCCGCAGGCCATGGCTTCGACGGCGGTCATGCCGAACGGTTCGTAACGTGAAGGCAGCGCGAAGACGCCCGGGGCGCAGTAGTAATCGGCCAGGTCTTTGTCATCGATGTAACCGAGCCACTTGATGTGCCGGTTGACGCCGTGTTTCTCGGCCATCTTCTTCCATTTGGACAGCAGCTTCTTGTCCTGCTTGGAATTGGCGCCGGCGGCGAGAACGAGCCGGGCCTTGGGCTGGAGCTTGCGCAGGTGGGGCAGGGCTTTGATCGCGAGGTCGTAGCCTTTATTGTGAGCGGCGCGGCCGACGATGTAGACATCGGTTTCGCGCATCTTCAGTTTCTTGCGGACGCCTTCCACATCGGTGTACGGCCTGGGCGTGAAGCGGTTTTCATCGATGCCCGGCGGGATCATCGTGATGTGCTCGCGGGGCAACTGATACTCCTTTTCGATCAGGTCGACCTGCTGCTCGCTGGTGGCGATGATATGGTCGCAGTTGCGGTATAGCATGAACTCTTTTTGGATGCGTTCTTCAAAGCGGTAGTTGCCGCCGCTCTCGCCGCGGTTGCTGTTCATGCGCTGCTGTTTCCACCAGCCGAGTGAGTGGGGCGTGTGGATGTGCGGGATCTGCAGTTCTTCGGCGATCTTCTGACCGGCGTGGCCCGCGTCCCAGTAGTGGCTGTTGACCACATCGTATTGCTGGCCGCGCTTGCGGATTTCGGCAAGCGTGTTGTTGACGAAGTCCTGCAGGTGGTCGTGCATGTCCTCCTTGCGGATAAATCCCGATCCGCCGAAGGGAACACGCCAGACGCGCAGGTTGGCGTTGACTTTATCTTGCGCCGGTTGTTTTTCGAATCGGCGAGTGAGGACATCAACATGGTAGCCGAGGCGTGCGAAACGTTTAGCGAGTTCAAGAACAAAGACGACTTGTCCGCCGGTATCGGGCAGCCCGAGTTCGGGTTCGGCGGCGACGTAGCCGTGCAGGGAAATCATCAGGATGGAGCCGTGTGGTTTTGGTGACATTGTTTTTGCTTTTCTGGTTTGGTTCCTTGGCAGTAATTGGTGCACGGAAGATAGATAAGTGAATAAGTGAGTTTAGCCGATGTATGAGCTAAATCAACACAAACCGAAAAAATGCGGATTTTTCAGGGAAAAAGACGGTAGTGTTTAAGCCCTTCATGCACACCAGCCGCGTGTTTTGCTCTTGCATGATAGGAAGTTTCGCGCGGCATCGCATCGATTAATTCGGCGCGAGCGTTGCCCACCGCGATGGCGCGCGGCGCGACACGAAACATCGCCAGGTCGTTTGCCGAATCACCGGCTACAACAAAGCCTTGTTTGCCTGCGCCCAGTTGTTCAGCCAGGAATAGCGTTGCATGATCCTTGCCCGCACCGGGCGGCAGTATATCCAGATCGTCTTTGCCGGATGCGATCAATCGACAGGGTAAACCCGCGTTTTCTAATGCTTTTGTAACTTCCAGCAGCGCCTCAGCGCCTTCGACCGCGAAACTCGCTTTGTAAGGCGTCTGGAATTCCGCATCGTGAGCGCGGTGTCCGAGCGAGAGCACAACCTGTTCGATTTTATCACGGGGCCAGCCCTCAAAGCGTTTTGACCATGCCGCAACCGGTGTGCCGTTGATTCGGACTTCCGTGCCCATCGCGGTGATCATGGCATCGAGAGGGAAGCCGGCGGGGAACTTTTCATCCAATGTTCGTTGCACGCTGGGCGCGGGTCGGCTGGAGTTGACAGAGACCAGCAAACGTGTTCTTTGCGATCGCAGCGCATCGCTTAATCGCTGCAATGCGGCATCGTCACCGGTCAGTGTGTCGTCCACATCGCTGATGAGTAATGAGGTAGTGTCGGCTGTGCTGTTTGTATCATCTGTCGTATTCATTTTCTGGTATCTGGCATGCCGACCGGCGGATCTTCATCGGGACTCACTGCGGCGGTATAGAGCGGGCCGTGTTCCTCGGCTTCCTTGGGAGGCGAGAGTTTATCTACAAAGAGTTCTTCCACACGGATCGTGGCGGACTCGGCATAGAAACCGCAGCGGCCGGTGTGGTACGTGTCGTCGACCAGGCTGAGTGTGACGTAGCCGTTGATCGAGACTTCCAGGTACATGCCATGCACGACGACGTCGATCGTCCACGGGCCTTGGCCGGTGTTGACGAAGTGGCCGGCCTGCAATTGTTTGTAATCAAACGCGCGGTCGTGCTCCCGCCCTTCGTTCTCTCCCCAGGCGCGGATCTGTGCGAGGCCTTTGATCAGGTCCAGCGACAGGTAATAGCCGTTGCCTTCCGAATCGACACGCAGCACCATGCCGCACTTGCCCGAACCCAGCAGCCCGATCCTGGCGTGCAGGCGCATGTGTTCGTAGTCACCGGGCAGCAGGAATGCTTCGTAGCCGCTTGGGCACTTCAGGTGCAGGGCATTGTCGAAGTGTTCGTATGTCGCCAGTGGGTTGTGGAACAATTGCTCCATCCCATTACTTTTAGAAACTTCGTGCTCTTCGGTGACAAAGTCATCAAAACGGTAGTAAGAGCGTAACCGTAGCCGGCCCGTTTCATCCGTGTCGAGTTCCTTGGGCGGGGGGAGCAATTTACGGACGATCCGTTGGCCGGAGACGGCTTCTTCTTTGGCGAAAAAATTGAACAGCAATAGACGGTTGCCGTCGTGGCAGATGCGTGCGGCGTAGTTGCCGCGGGGAAGCAGCACGTTGTCGAAGAAGTTTTCGTAAGGCCCGTACAGGTTGTCGGAATACCAGTAGTGGACCTTCGTGTCTTCGCGGATCGAGCCTAGCAGGAAGTAGCGCCCGTTAAGCCGGAACAGGTTCGGCACTTCGATGTCGTCGTACAGCCCCGGATGGTGCAGCGGCTTCATCGACATGAACTTGTTCGGCTCGTATTCACGAACGACCCCCACGCAGCCACGACGTATCAAAGGCCCGTGCTTGATGCGCGCCGAGGTCAGCAGCAGGTGATCGCCCGAATCCGGGTCACGATAGAAAAACGGATCGCGGAAGCTGACCCAGTGCCTGCCCTCACTGATGCTGGATTCATAGTGATCTGCCTGCGCCTGAATTGGATAGCTGGCGGTGTTGTCGCGTGTCCAGTGGTACAGGTCGGATGAGCGAGCCAATCCGACACGCTGGACCCGGCCGTACTCGCTGCGGGACAGCCCGGTATAGAACATCCGCCAATGACCCTCTTGATAAGGGTCGGGCGTGATGTGCATCGTCCAGAGCATATCGTCGTCCCAGTTGCCGGGTTCAGAGACGAATAGTGCATTGGTTACCCGCCGCCAGTTCATCCCGTCTTCGCTGACGGCGTGGGCGATAAAGTCGTGGTTGGGCAGAATCAGGTGAAACAGGTGATACAGCCCGCCGTGATAGACGATATCCACATCACCGATATCCGATCGCAAGAATCCGTGTGAAGCGTACATATCTTCTTAGGATAGCGTGTAGTGGGGCGTTTGTGGGTGGGTATGGAAATAAGTCTTATATGTTTTGAGATATCGGTATCGGCCGTTAGAAAAACTAGTTACGAATATTGTGGACATGTCGCTTACTTTTTACACAGAAGCTTGATGCAATCAACCATGTTAAAAATGCGACAGGTTCAGGGATATCAGTTGCGTGAGATATGTTGGGTGGCGTTCCCGCGTTCCAGTTATTGAGCAGCAGGTCAAGATCATCCAAGCCGACATAACCATCACCAGAGGGATCACCTGCAAGCAGATCGCCTGCTGCAACGGTCTGGTTCCAGTTCAGCAGGATGATGTCAAGGTCGTCGAGGCCGACGAAGCCGTCGTTGTTGAGGTCGCCGATGATCGGCACTGCTAATCGCGCAAGCTCTGCGTACAGCATTACCGCGTGGTAGTTCACCTTCCATTCGCTGGCTTTGTCGGTATCGGTTACGCCCCACAGGTTGACGGGTTGGCATGTGTTGGGGTCGAGGCTGAAGTACCAACCGCCATAAGTCTGATCGACCAGCTTGTCTTCGATAAGGCTGTAGACCGCGTTGAACTCGTCCCACCATTCGGTTTTGCCTCTCACCTGCGCCCAGTGCGCCAGTGCACGCGCCGCCTCGGCCTGAGGCCACCAACTCAGCGTCGGGATTAACTGTGTACCGTTGTCTTCGGGAATCACCGGCACACCCTGATCAAATACCGCGCCGAAGTCCAGGCGCTCATACAACACGCCCTGGTATTCATCTAGCGGATCGGCAGTTGAGTCACCTACATCACCGAACGCGTATTCCAATGCGTAATTGATGAGTTTCTCTGACTTATCCAACCACTGTTGGCTTGTCGCGGCATCGACCGCGCCGTACTCCACCGCACGGCTTAACAGGAACGCATACTCGAACTGATGGCCCGGCGAAGCGTAACGCCAGTGCCCGCCCCAGATATCGCTCGGTTCCGGCTCTCTCATGTCCGGCGTCCAAGTCTCATCGTAATACCAGGGGATAAAGGCTTTGTCTTCGTTACCCGTCCCCTGCATCTGGTGGATCATGCGAGTGACGATGTGGTTGCCTGTGTCTTCAAGCAATTGTCGCACTTCGTCTTTGCGTGCATGGCCGTCGGGTAAAGATTGCCAGAGGGTGAATTGTGTCTCGAAGGTATGACACATGTAATCAAGATTGCGTGAACCGGGGCTGGACCAGTCACATTGAGAATCACCGAGATAAGCACCGGTATAACACGTGTCGGTCTTGTGTGTGGCGTATGCGTCCCATCCAGCGAGCGCGCCGTTGAGGTAATCTTCGTTGCCGGTGATCGTGTATGCCTGCGCCAGCGCGAAGACGGGGTGGACCTGGCCGTAGGATGTTTTGCGTGTGCTGTAGACGATCGATCCGACCCTGACACCCCAGAACCATCCATCGTAGGTTCCGTCCCACATGTCGCAACTGAGCAGGTAATCCGCACCTGCACTAACAGCCGATGCAAATCGACTCGCGTCCTGCTCAAGTTCGATCGCGCTTTGGTAAGCCATGATGTTGGAGTAGATCGCGCGTGCCTGAGAGATGGAGGTAAGGTTGCCGTTGGGATAATTGTCCTGCGACCAGTCGCGGTTCAGATGGGTGTAGAACAAACCGCAAAAGCTCGGGTCGTAGGTCTGTGGCGCGTTGTAGACGCCCATACCTGATGTACCCGCGAGCCCGCCGTTCCAAAGGTCCACATCTGAGACGATGGTTGAAAGGATGTCGCTATGATCGACGTACGAACGGACGGATTGAGCCCTCGTCGTGGCACATAGGATCAGACATAAGCTTGCAATCATGACAGCGGGTAATGTTCGTGTCCCATGCCTGTTGATTGGTTTGGTAATCGTGCCCACGGATCGACTCCCGGATGATTGTTTAAAGATACAGATGCAAAGAAACTCAACTTAAGACATTATCATCCTATAAACATGCGGAGTTTCTGTCCATCACGTCGGTGTGTGGATCATGAAAAATACGATGAATTCTGGATGTTTCAATACAACACAACCAGGGCCAGTTGTGTGTTAAGCCGGTAAACGTTGATACAACTTGAAAGTAAACGCATACGCATGCCGGTCATCGGGCTCGTGATGGTTTTCTTCAACAAGTTGCCAGTTGCCTTCGTCAAACTGGGGGAAGTGGGTGTCGCCTTCGAAGGTGGCGTGGACGAGGGTGAGGTAGAGGCGATCGGCTAACGGCAGGGCATCGGTGTAGACGTGCTGGCCGCCGCAGATGAAGAGGTCGGTGGGTTGGAGATTGGGGGTTGGGGATTGGGGGCTAGTTGCTAATTCGATCGCGGCTTTTACGCTTGGGGCGGTTTCGATGCCTTCGGCTTTGTAGTCGGGGTTGCGGGTGATGATGATATTTCTGCGATTGGGCAGGGGCTTAGCGTTGATCGACTCGAACGTCTTTCGGCCCATCACGACGGTGTGGCCGGTGGTCAAGCGCATGAAGTGTTTCATCTCATCGGGCAAGCGCCAGGGGAGTTGGCCATCCTTACCGATGACACGGTTCTCCGACATCGCAGCGATGATGTTGACGGTGATGTTCAATGTGGTGGTTAGTGAATAGTGGTTCGTGGTTTGATTCTGACTAGACCCCAGACCCGGCTTTACACCGCTACTGCTGCTTTGATGTGCGGGTGGGGGTCGTAGTTCTGCAGTTCGAAGTCTTCGTACTCGAAGCCGAAGATATCGTCGACGACGGCGTTGAGTTTCATCTGCGGCAGGGGGCGGGGATCGCGCGTCAGTTGTTCTTGTGCCTGCTCGATGTGGTTGGAGTACAGGTGTGCATCGCCGAGCGTGTGGATGAACTCGCCGGGCTTCAGGCCGGTGACCTGCGCGGCCATCATGGTCAGCAGCGCGTAGCTTGCGATGTTGAACGGCACGCCGAGGAAGATGTCGGCGCTGCGTTGATAAAGCTGGCATGAGAGCCGGCCGTCGGCGACGTAGAACTGGAACAAGCAGTGGCAGGGCGGCAGCTTCATTTTCTCGATCTGCGCCACATTCCACGAACAGACGATCATGCGTCGCGAATCCGGGGTGTACTTGATCTGATCGATGACCTGCGAGATCTGGTCGACGTGCCCGCCGTGTGGCGCCGGCCAGCTACGCCATTGGTAGCCGTAGACCGGCCCGAGGTCGCCGTTTTCGTCGGCCCATTCGTCCCAGATGCTGACCCGGTTTTCGTTGAGGTAGCGGATGTTCGTGTCGCCGCGCAGGAACCAGAGCAGTTCGTAGATGATGGATCGCAGGTGCAATTTCTTGGTGGTCAGCAGGGGAAAGCCGCACTCTCCGGGGGCACTTTCGGGGGCACTTCCGGGGGTACTTCCGGGGGCGGGGGCGTGCTCATCGAGGTTGAACCGCATCTGGTAGCCGAAGACACTGCGCGTGCCCGTTCCGGTGCGGTCGTCTTTGACGGCACCGTTGTCCAAAACGTGCTGAAGTAAATCGAGGTATTGACGCATGGCTGAAAGTATAACGTGATGGCCGGGGTCGGTGCAGTCGGCGATGCGTTGATGTGAATAAGCCGGCGTGTTACGGTGAAATATGGCTTTTATCCAAATGCGGGAGCACGTGTCATGGAAAGTGAACCACGAATCCAGTCGAAGTGGCGTGCGGCTGTTGGATTATTCGTTCTATGGTTGATCGTATTGTCGGGGACGCGGGCTTTGGCGCAGTCGCAGACGATCACGGTTCCTACTGCGCCACCAGGGCAGGTGACGTATGGAAAACCCGTCAACGAGGCGTATCTCTTCGCCCACATGATGCACCACGACTACGGCCGGCTGTACTATTCGGTCAGCCTTGATGGCTTGCATTGGCATCAACTCAATCAGGGCAAGCGTGTCAGTGAGGACTATCGCGGGCACGCCGACATCTGCAAAGGACATGACGGCCGATACTATCTCGTTGGCAACCGCAACGATGATGCGCCTGACATCAACTTCTGGGTCTCAGATGATTTGATCACATGGACGCGTTACAGCGACGTCACACCCGATCTCAAGAAGGCGCCCGGATACAGCGAAGCACTGCAACGCATCGGTGCGCCCAAGCTGTTTTATGATGCGGATCATGCGCGATACATCCTCACCTGGCACACGCCGCATATCCACGGCTCCGACGAAGACCCAGAGCGCTACTGGGCCAGCCAGCGCACGCTTTACCTGACTTCCAATGATCTCAAGACATTTTCCGATCCGCCGCAGCGCCTGTTTGATTGGGACATTGCCACGATCGACGTGATCATCCGCAAGCAGGGCGAGCGATACTTTGCCATCATCAAGGATGAGCGTTACCCGTCGCTGGATTGGGTGACGGGCAAGACGATCCGCATCGCGCAGGCGGACAGCGCGCTCGGGCCGTATACTCAGCCATCCGCGCCAATCAGCCCGAACTTCCGCGAAGCGCCCACGCTTATCCAATCGCCCGACGGCAAGGTGTGGTATCTCTATTACGAACAATACCCCGGCGTGTCCTACGGCTTGTCGGCCGCCAGGGACCTGGCCGGGCCGTGGTATCAACTCTCCGGCAACACGTTCTTTTCAAACTGGGATAAATACAGCCTGCCCGTCAAGGTCCGCCACGGCAGCATGATCGCTATTACACGGCAGGAATACGACAGACTAATCGAACACTTCGGGCTCGAGGAAGCCAATCACCCTTAATTACAATCATTCTCGATGGCTTAGTCTTACGACTATTTGGCACATGTAAGAACATATATTACCCAGAAATGACAGAATCATATTGATACCATGGTATCCTCTGGAGTGGTTTTTCTGTGTCGTTGAAACTTCCGATACCAGCCGAGACACATTGATCCTTTCTGGCGACCAGCTTGTTTTATTGGGGAGTTATTTGATGTCACGTGCCCGAATATGTTCGTTTTTGATGCATGTTTTAGCCGTATCAATGGTTGTTTGTTTTGCCTGTCAGGTTTCACCTGTTGTTGCAGCGCTTCCTTATCAAGCCGATATCGACCGATGGGTTGCGCAAGATGCCGTTGCGCCGCCGGCCTCCGGGTCGGTTCTTTTTACCGGCAGTTCCAGTATCCGTCGGTGGGAGATGCTTACTCGGCAATTCAACGACTACCAGATTCTTCAACGCGGTTTCGGTGGTTCGCAGTTTGAAAACCTGAATGCTTTTGTCAATGACATCGTTCTGCCATACAACCCATCCGCGATTGTTGTCTGGGAAGGCACGAACGATATCAACAGCGGCGAGACCGCCGGTGAGGTATTCACCGACTACCAGAACTTTGTGAACCTGGTGCATACTGCTCAGCCGGATGTCGACATTATCTACCTGGGCATCATGCCGACACCCGGGCGTGAATCCAACCGGTCGGTTGAAGATGCTGTTAACAGTTCGATCGCCACGATGGCCGCGAGCAATCCGAAGCTGCATTACATCGATCTGCCCGCCGCGTTTGCGACGCTCAATCCTTATGACGATGCGGCCTTCACATCATTGTTTGATGACAGTATCCACATGAACCGTGACGGCTACCTGTTCTGGGAATCCGTGATCCGGCCCCAACTCGAAGCGATCGTTGCACCCAATGCATCCACCACGGTGAATCCAAACGCGATGCGGCCCGGCGACAGCCTTTTGTTCGACTTCGGGCCGAGCAACCCGACCGACGGGGATCACACCATCGGACCCGATGCAAACGGCAACTATTGGAACAATTGGGCTCCTGCTGAGGGGGGCGCCACCGCACTTGCCGGCGAACATGTTGGCAACCTCGTCGATACAGCCGGCAATAATACCGGGATGACTTTGACGATCACCGGTTCGTTCAGGTTAAACGGCAAAGTCAACGGCGGGCTGCTCTCACCCGGTCCTTCGCTGCTGGGTGATCTTGCCATCGCCACCGCTACCGAGGATTACTTCTTCAGCACAGGCGACGGCCTGCCCGGCGGGGGGAGCGATGACATGGCCGGTGGCTTCATAATCGAGGGACTCGATCCCAACGTCACCTACGACTTCAAGTTCTTTGGCTCGCGAATCAGCCTCAGGACGCCTATCACCGAATACACCGTGATCGGCGATAACACCGGCGTCGCCCTCATGCATCCCGGAGGCCCGGATATCGGTAGCGATGGGGTATATGATGGCAACGACGATGAGGTCGCCATCGTCAGCGGCATCCGGCCGGATGCATACGGCAAGGTCTTTGTCGATGTGAATCTCATTGAGGGTACTTATGCCTACCTCAATGCCATGCAGATTATCGCTGTCCCTGAGCCCGCGACCGTGGTGCTACTGATCGGGTGTCTCGGATCAATGATCATGCGACGCTAATCACGCTGTTTTGCTGTTACATGCAAGGCCACGGATCGAAGCCTGCTCCGATCCGTGGTTTTTTGGCTATCCAATTATCGCCAATAGAATCACGAATAATATTTAAACATACAATCACACGACGGCAATATGGCATGCTTTTGGAACACTTCGGGCTGTGAAGCGATGGGAGTCTGATCGCGATCGACTTATGCTCCTGCCCACTTGCTGCGGAATACGAAGAAGACCGCGCCCATGATGCAGATCGCTGCCCAGAGGTAATCCAGTTTGATCGGCTCTTTCAGGTAATAGAAAGAAAAAGGTACGAAGACCGACAGGGTGATCACCTCCTGCAGAATCTTGAGTTGGCCCACGGACAGGACGGTGAAGCCGATCCGGTTGGCGGGGACCTGGAACAGGTACTCAAGCAGGGCCACGCCCCAACTGACGAGCGCCGCGATGAGCCAGGGCTTATGGTTCATCTCTTTGAGGTGGGCATACCACGCAAATGTCATGAAGGTGTTGCTGACAAACAAAAGCGCAATGGTCGTAACGATCGCGGGCATACAGGTATCCTGAAGCGGCGGTGTCGGATTCCGGGGGGTTACTGGGAGGCAGCATTTTACGCATTCACTTGAACGAAAGCTCGGGAGGGCGGAGGAACTTCCATACGCCTCCCCGGCCACTTGAAAATCGAACTCTATCGCCCGGATATGCTCAACGGTTGCTAGTCCCGGCCGGTTTACTACACTGTGGGGCCTATGGGCGACCCAACCCCGATCCTGACGCTGGCCACAGGCGACCTGAACCAGTATGCCGCATTGGGCGTGCTGCTGCTGATGGCGATTGTTTTCGGCGTGGCAAACCTGATTCTCACCACGATCATCGGCCCCGGACGAAAGGGCGAGGTCAAGGGCACCGCGTACGAGTCAGGCATGAACCCCTTCGGCAACGCCCGGCGGCGGTTCAACGTGCGGTTCTACGTCGTCGCGATGACGTTCCTGCTGTTCGACGTCGAAATCGTCTTCCTCTACCCTTGGGCGGTCACGTTCCCCAACCTCGCGGGACAGGAAGGTGACACGCTGACGCCGCTCTTCCTGGCCAGGATGCTCTTCTTCGTCCTGACGACGCTCATCGCGTTTGTTTATGCCTGGCGTAAGGGTGTCTTCCGTTACGATTAATCAGACAGCCCGGGCTTACTGAAACATATCAACATCGCCGCCAGCCCATCATGGGGGATCGTTTTGTTATGTGATGGTGGTAGAGGATCGGTCTTCGGAGAATTGATCACTGCAGTTTGAAGGGGTCTTCATCAACCGCGGTCTGGGCATCGGGCGAGGGGGTGTTGGTGACCTGGTTGTAGTTGCCGTGGAAACGATCGGCGATGCTCTTGAGTACCTGTTGCGGGTCACGATCGAAGAACTGCACGACGTGGATCATCTCGACCTTGCCTTGTGACATTTCCGCGATCGTATCGAGCAGGTGCGTTACATCTTCTTGAGAGACCTGTCGGCCGATCAGGTTGTCCGAGAGGATCACGACCTCGTTGGGCTGGTAACTGAAGGCTTTGCGTAAGGCTTCCAACGGATCGCCCCGGCCCCAGGCGTTGACGTTGCCGGTCTGCGGCGCGATCCAGCGGCGCAGGTGGTGCTTGTTCATGTCGTTGGCCCAACGCAAACCGACGGGCGGGACCTCGGTGACGCCGTCGGACCCGAAGAAGATGACGGTGAACGCCTGTTGGGTCAGCAGTTTTGCGACTTCACTGTCCAACTCTTTGAGCACGCGGGGGAAGCTGTCGACCAGCGAGCCGGAGGCATCGACAACGTATACGATTTTCCTTGCGCCAAGCAGGGTTGCCGCCTCGTTAACTTTATCGCTTTGTGAACGTGTTGTATCAATCACGCCTGCCAGCAATTCCAGGTCGTTGTTGGGGGTGCCGGTATCTGTTTCGGTGATCGACACAGATTGTTGTTCAGGTTTGCCTGTTGCCAGGGCGAGTGTTTCCGCATCCGAGGATGCTTGCGTTTGCTCTGGCGTGGTGTCAAGTAATGAGGTTGGTTCAGCCTGTTCAGTTCTTTCACCAGCGGTGTTGTCGGATTCTTGTGAAGGTGTTTGTGTCTCGGTCGCATCTGTGTCCGGCGCGGTCTGTTCGGGTTTTGCGTTTGACAGATTGAACGGGTCCCCATCCAGCGGGACATCCAGGTCGGCAAACGGGTCGGCGATCGGTTTCTTCGGGTTGGGAGTCGCGTTAGTTGAATCCGCCTGTTTCACGGGGGTTGGCGGTGGTGTTGTCTGCTTTGTGGGCGGGGGCGTCGTGTTCTTGCTTTGCGGTGCGGGTGTGACATCCGGCTGACGGTTGTCATCCACGACGTTGCGGTTATTGGTCGGGACCGTATTACGATCATTCGATTGCGCGCTAGCGCCGGACAGGCTGCTGATGTAGTTATAGCCGAAGAATCCACCGACGCCTGCAATGACCAGGCAGATCACCACAATGACAAGCATTTTGACGCGCGACTTCTTGTAGCTGCTGACCGCTTGTGCTTGTTCATTTTCTGAAAGCAGCAGTGTCCTGTCGATGCCGGCCAAGCCATCGTCTTCTGCTTGCAGGTTTTGTTGAGTGGTTGTTTCGTCTTCGATTTCAACAGGTGTTTCGATCGCGGAATCTTCGGCCGATACGTCATCGGGAATGTCTGAAGAAGGCTCGGGCTTCTGATCCAGTTCATCGGACAGATCGCCCAGGACCTCGTCGATCGCGTCATCCGGTTGCTGGTCGGTGTCGGTATCCAGCTCGGTTTCGAGATCGTCGTCGCCTGGTAGCTCGATATCAGCATCGTCGGGCTTATCACCCAGTGTCCCGGTGGGTACTGCGGTTGCGAGTACATCGATGTCGATCAGGCTGTCGGATGTATCTTTCTCGACCGGCTCATCGGTTTCCGGTTGATCCTCGGCTTCGGCCGGTTCGGACGGCTCGACCTCGGCCGGGCTGTCCATGGCTTCGACTTCGCCAAGTGCATCGACGTTGCTGGAATCAGGCTCGTTGACTTCGGGGGTCTGGTCGGGCGTCTGCAACTGTGCGTCGAGATCGATGATGTCATCGTCTGATTCGTCGGCTTCAGTGCTGTCCACCTCTTGTTCTGCTTCAGCCTCAGATAATTCGGGCTCGGTGGGTAGTTCCACTTCGTCGATGGCTTCATCATCGTCTGAAACATCAAGCCCTTGCTCGTGTCCCACACTAACGGAGCCGGCCTCGCCTTCTACCTCGTCACCCAGCAATTCATCGATATCAAAAACATTATCATCGGCCGACGGCTTGCTGACCGCTTGCGCAGGTGCTTCTTGCGGTGCCGAAGTGTCTTCTATCTCGGTATCCGGCGTCTCAGCTTCCGCGCTGGGCACGTCGACATCTTCAGCCTGATCAACAGCCGCGTCGTCACCGAGTATGGCGTCGAGATCGATCACGCCGTCTTCGGGTGATACAGGCGTTTGTGAAGCGGCGGGGGATTCTTCTTCCTCTGGTGCTTCGATAGATTCGGTGGTCTGTTGTGGCTGTGCTTGTGATTCATCCGTAACCGGGGCGGATGTGCCCGATGCGCCCAAGTCAACGCCTTCATCTGCCAGCAACGCGTCGAGGTCGACAAGCGCATCATCGGATGCTGCTTCGAGGGCAGCGGGGGGGGCGGTGGTCAGTGGGATGTCCAGGTCATCATCCAAAGCCGATTCATCGATCAGGGCATCTTCTGCGACCTTCGGCAGTTCGCCGTCCTCATCGAGGATGTCTGCCGAGAGGCTTTCGGAAAGGTCGACACCCATATCAGCCAGTTCTTCATGGCCGATCCTGGGTTCGGGTTGAGTTGTTTTGGGTTGCGGGGTTGGCGCGGGCAGGTTGCTGATCTGGCTGACGCGGAACTGATGTCTACCCATCACGATGCGGTCGCCGACTTCCAGTTCGGTGATCTGCGTGATCTTTTGCCCGTTGACCCATGTGCCGTTGGTCGAGCCAAGGTCACGGATCAGCCATGTGTTGTTCTGAAGGCAGATCTCGGCATGCTTGCGGGAGGTTTGCGCGTCGGCAAGCTTGAGCATGGGCGCTTGGCGTCCGAGCAGCTCAGGCGTTTCGCCGTTGAGCTGAAAGACGCGGCCCTTGTCCTGGCCGTTTAGAGCGATCAGCGTCAGCAAAGGAAGTCGATCCTTAGAGGCGAAAAACTATCGCGGCCACAGTAACACACACCCCCGGTCCCAACACCGAGACCCTCAATATTACATCATAGATGAGCATCCGACCAGAAAGAGATCGGGGCACCGTGGATTATCCTAAATCTAAAGATATCCGTATCTAATGGATTGTGAATAACCTGAATACGGCCACGAGAGGCCGTCTGGGTTGCCAGCGTCGTCTCAAACGTTAGAATGCCCCGTCTGTCGCCACTTTGGCGATCCTGGCCCCTTCGTCTAGTCAGGTCTAGGACACCAGGTTTTCATCCTGGTAACACGGGTTCAAATCCCGTAGGGGTCATATGAGAGCTCTTCGGAGCTCTTTTTTATGCGCATAAACCTTTTTTTAGAGGTTGTTTACATATTACATCGGCTGCAGGATTCACGAGGCGGGTCCCGTTAAATCGTCGTCGGCTTCCCATAGTCCGATAACCGGTGAAAAATCTCTGTCGGTAAACGCCGAAGGGGTGGGGGAATGCAGACTTGCCAGTGCGGTCGCTTGCTGCATGAGCGAAGCTGTCATCTGTTGCTGCGGCTGGGTCTGCTGCGACTGTATCGGCTGGATAGTTCGTCTGTAGGTTTGGGCCTGAGTCTCGATCACTTGCGATTCACTGGTTGCGGCGGCGAGTTCCTCATCCTGCGAGCCGGTCAGTGCGGCCGGTGATTCGCCGACATTCCAGTTGTTGAGTACGACATCCAAATCATCAAGACCGACGAAGCCGTCACCGGTGGGGTCGCCCGTAGCCCAATCGCCGGGCGTGACGCTTTGGTTCCAGTTATTCAGCACGATGTCCAGATCATCGACACCGACCTGGCCGTCCGCGTTCAGGTCGCCGGTAATGGGGATTGGCAGTTCGATCCCGAAGTCGTTGCCGGAAACGATCTGGCCGGGGGCCGCCTGCAGGTAGTGCCACGGGTTGTCGCCGGAGAATTCATAGAATTCGACAGCGCCTTGATCACTGTTGCCGGCATAGGGCGTGCCCGTGATCAGATGCTCGCCATCGATCACGGAACTGAACTGCTCCGGCGCGGTCTGCACCACGTCCCACGGGTTATCGCCGTTCGGGGTACGCGACAGGATCAGCGAGTTCGGCGATCCCACAAGGGCGATCATGTTTTCGCCGACCACGATGTCTCGCAGTGTGGAGAGACCTGTCAGATCGGGTACGGCAACGAGTTCCCACTGGTCCGGGTTCGTTGCATTGGGTTCAAAGAGATAGGTGTTACTATTGTTGTCGCTGACCACGATCGTGTTACCGACCACTTCAATTTTATTTCCGAATCCTCTGATAGTTGATTGGGGTGGCTGTATTTTTTGGATGAGGTTCCATTGGGTCGGATCGGCACCGTCACGTCGATAGACATAGACCGTGCCGGAGCCGATGCCCGACTGCGCTTCCCAGGGGTCGTTAACCACCATGATGTCGCCGCTGAGCGCGACATCAGAGCCGAACCGTGTTTTGTCAATGCCCGTGGTCGTGCCCTTGAGTATGGCCGAGCGGGTCCACCCGGCCGGGTTCGTGGTATCCCGGTGGTAGACATATACGCCGTTCTTGTCAGCGGTGTTGGCAAGCGTGCCAACCACGAGGGTGTCGCCACTAACTGCCAGGGCATTGCCTACGCCCCAAAGCCCATCTTCGTAACCGTTGACTTTCAGGCGTTGGACCCATCCGCCGCTGGCATCGTCGCGTTCGTAGATGTAGAACGCGCCCATCCCGGTGTATGGGAAGGGACCGCTCTGGTCGTTGTATGCGCCGATGAACACGAACCGATCGTTCGTGGCAACGGTCACGCCGAGGTTAGAGCCTGAAACACCCATCAATTCGGCGTTGAGATAGGTCGAGAATTCCCAAGGCGAGTTGTAGTCTTCTCGCGTGTAGATCGTGACGTCTTCTCCCGTGCCGGCTGTGCCGGGGTTGGCGAATTTGCCGACCACGAGCACGTGCTCGCTGCTGTCGAGGCTATAGCCGAACTGGTCGTAGGATGAATAGTAGGGGCAGACGAAAGTGTCTTCGTACCTCAGCGAAGCCCACTGGCTCTGGGCGCTACCCGGGCTCGTGATGCGGTAGTCAGTGTTAAGTACATCCAGGCGGACGAAGTAGTCGCCCTCGGGCAGATCGGTGAAGGTGTATCGGCCGGCTTCGTCTTCAGGTGTCTCGGGATTATCAGCGGTGGTGAGTTGACGCGGTTCCCCGGGGCTCCACAAACCATCAACATTTAAGTCGAGGTAGGCCGCAATCCCGGCCAGCCCTTTATCCTCGACGTCTAACTCGCCGTCACCGTTGACATCTTGCCACACGACGCCGTTGATCTGCGCCGAAGCGGTTGCGATCAACGCGTTTTCGTAAAGCGCGTCCATCTCATTGCCGGCTGCATCCACCGCATGAACCTGCACGTCGTAGTTACCGACCGCTAAAGCCGGGATCTCACCTGCCGCGATCGTCCAAGACCCCGTCTCGTTAACCGATGCCTCGAGGGTATGCCCATCGACCGTTACCCATAGCCGTGTGTCGGGTTGATCGACTTCACCCAAGAGAGTTGGGGCTAATCCTACGGTGGACTGCGGATTGAACGTCACGATCGGCGAGGCGGTGTCGATCACCACGTCGATCCATTGGCCGGTGAGCCAGGTCTGTCCATCGGGTAGTGTCAGGCGAGCTTCGATGAATTGCAGGCCTTCAGCTAGCTGGGTTGATCCATCTGTAAACAAATCAAGGCTGTACCCCGTTGCGATGCCCGAACCGATCGCCACGCCGTCGTCCCGGTAGAGCGTGACCTCTACGCCGGGGTTCAATCCATGCAGCCTGAATCCAAGTCGGCTTGCCGAATCCTGATTGTTCATCGCTGTGACACGGTCGCTGTCGTTGTATCCCGTGTCCGATTCGGGCAGCAGGTCGATACTAAGCGCGTGCTGTGTCAGGCCCACATCGTCGAGGACGACATGTTCCTGGTCACCCAGCGTGACTGTGGCCCTGACAGGCGCACTGCCAGGTCTGTAAAAGAACAGTCCGCCGTCACCACCCATATACGTGTCGTGCCCGTATGCTGCTATCACCAATGTGTCGCCGACAGCATGTAGCTGACTCACCGTGCCATCGCCTTTAACGAGATCGGGTTCGGTCAGGTAGCGTGTCTGGACCCACTCTGTGCCGTTGTGCTCGAAGATATAGACAGCACCTGTAGTCTTCTCGGTTTCATCTTTGTATGGCGATAGCGAGGCGATCGCGTCGCCCACGATCGCAACCGACCTGCCAAGGTTGTTGCCGTCGACCGTATCCAGGCTTATCAGCTTCTGTTCGAACTGCCAGCCCTGCTCCGTCTTGCGGTAAACGTAATCGTAGCCGTTGTAATACTGATGCCCACTAGACGATCCGCCTGAGACGATCAGGTCGCCTGATACAGCGAGGTTTGTATGAACGTTTTGCCAACCGATGCGATGTGCAAACTTGGCGGTTTGCGTCCACACCCCGTCAACACGCTCGTAGATGTAGAGCGATCCTTCCAGGTAAGACACGTCGTTCTCGTAAGGCGCATTGATGGCAACCGTCTGCCCGTCGAATGCGATGGTTCTGCCGTACCCGTAGTCTGATTCAAGGCCCTCGGGTGTTAACTCGATCACCTGTGTCCAAACATTTTCTTGCAGTTCGAAAACCCAGGCCTGCTGGGACCTCAACGACGACACGACCATTGCATCATTAGACAGAGCGACATTGAAGTCTATATACGAGGACACATCGTTGATGCCCGTGGGAGTGACCACCGAATGCCATGTCCACGTGCTTCCGGCCCGGTGGAACAAGGTGATCGCAGGGACTTCGGCTCCGTCGACTTTTATCCACCCCGCGATCGCCGCCCACTCATCATTCAGCGCGACATGCTTCGGTAACAACGTGTCGACCCCGGCGTTTTCCGGGACTCGCAGGACCGCCTCCAGGTGGTAGCCGTCCGTGGTTTCGTGGTAGACGTAGGCTCCGCCCAGGTAGCCCGCCTCCGGTGGTAAGTCAGCGCCGACCAGCAGCCGGCCGCCTGCTTGGGCCACGTCCCAACCGAAACCAATCGCCGGATAGACCTCGGGCGCTGATAGTGTCTGCGTCCGCACAGGCGAATCGCTCCACGTGTAGTCTGTCTGATTGGTCAGATCAAAAGTCTGCGCAGGCTGGATCACCACGTGGTATTCCCTGGCTTCTAACCCGCTGAACTGATAACTGCCCGCCTCGTTTATCGAGGCAGTGGCTTCCCGGTCTTCGGATGTGGTAACCCAACGTTCACCCTCGCCTGCATCCCATTCGTTGTCGTTGTCAAGGTCGTTCCAATCCAGCGCGTTGTCGCTATCTTCATCGAGGAAGACGGTCACGCTGGGCATCCCCGGCTCGCTCTCGGTACGCACGCCGTCTTTGTCGACATCAGCCCATACGCTGCCGGAAATCGAACCACCAACCGGCTGCTGGTAAGTCAGGCCGACCGTGACATATTCCTGCACACCCGCGAAGTCATCCACACGCGATGAAGGGGTAAACTCGATGTGCAGGTTCCCGTCTGCGGCGATTATGGCCAAGTCAGCATCGGTCAGTTCGATTGTCGCGGTGAACGGGCGGACCCCATCGTCTTCTTCAGTAAACAGGATGCCGCTGACAACGCCTTCAATGTCGTAAGCGACGGTTTCCCTCGGGCCGTTCAGGTCCGACAGCACGGTCAGGTCGATGACGCCGTTGAAGGCATCGGTCTCAACCGTGAAGTCGAACGTCACGACGTTCGGGAAGAAGAAGTTGTCGTACTGTGTCTGCTGCTGGTAGGTGGTGTCGTTCTCCAGCAGGGTAGTTGTGTTTTCAAATCCAATAGCTGAAGCCGGATCGATCGTGACTTGCACGGTCGGTGATCCGCTCAACAGCAGTCGAGGCTCCAACACCTCGAAAACAGCCCCGGGTGTGTGTTGTGTGTCAGAGGGTTGTGTTGATGAAAATGAAGTGAGTTTGTAGTAATCCCAACCTGACATATTGTTTTCCCCACCAGGTAGAAAGAGCCCCGAATTTACGAGTAAAGTATTTTATTTGGTGCGTATATTCAAGCACTTCTTTGATTACTAAGTGTTTAAATAGTACAAGTTTGCGACGTCAACGACCGTGATCGATCTTTTGCATATGACAGGGTGCCTGCTCGATACTGGGGAGAAGTTTGAACTTCGGCGCCCCGGTATTTGATCAATGGGCGAAGTATTCTTCAGACAGCCCACCCGGCGACTTCTTTATCCACATAACGTGTGTATTTAGATGTATTCGGATTCAGCATCACCATCAGGCAAATCGACCGCTGTTTTTGCGGATGCAGGAGAGCATTGTCGCGGCCGCTGGGTGAGTGCTGATGTAGTAGACGTATCGACCTTCCCGCCTCGAATCCACGATGTTGTAGGCTTTCAGCAACTTCAGGTGCTGACTGATAGTGTTGGGCGGGGTGTCCATCAGTTCCGCTAAATCATTAACCTTTAATTGTTTATGCTGAATCAACAGCTCGTTGATCCGTAGCCGCTTGGGGTGCGCGATCACCTTCAGCACGTTCGCTGCGATTTCAAGGTGCTTTTCAGGGATCCTGTCAGAATTGGTTTCCATCGCAAACTCCGGGTGCGTGGCTTAGCCTGCTGTCGGTAAAACGCATTGTAGAGATTCATTTCCGGCCATTACTATCAAGACCGGGTTGTGTTTTGGTCGACAGATTGTATCATACCACAAGATATTTATATCTGTATACAGTCACATATAAAAAGGTGCGGATAAAAACAGGGGACCGACATGGATCCGAAACACAAGGCCGGACCGTCAAGCAAACCTTCCTCTGCCTGGCTGATGGCGCCGTGGGCGGTGGCGCTGGCCGTGCTGATCATCGCCTTCAGCTCGGTGGGGCAGACCGAGCCGACTTCTGATGCCAAAGGCCCCGCCGCCAAACTCGACCCCGCCACCGCGGATGTGATGCAGGCCCCGGCGTTGGGTGATGCGAACCCTGAGCCGGACATCGCTCCTACGGTCGACCACACCAAGCTGCCCCAGCTTCAAGTGGAATTCAAGACCGGACCGGAAGTCACTGCCGCGTGTCTTGGTTGTCACACCGAGGCCGCCAAGCAGATCATGGGCACGATGCACTGGACTTGGCGATCGCGCCATCCGGACGCCAAGACCGGCAAATACATCGGTAAAGCCGAACACGTCATCAATAACTTCTGCATCGCGCTGGGCTCCAACGAACCGCGCTGCACCTCGTGCCACGCGGGCTACGGCTGGAAAGATAAGAACTTCGACTTCACCAATGAAACACTCGTCGACTGTCTGGTCTGTCACGACACGACCAAGACCTATCGCAAGTTTCCGGTCGATGCGGGGCATCCGAACTATGAGCCTAAGGAATGGCCGAAGGGCTCGGGCAATATCTGGCAGCCGGCTGACCTCACGTTCGTCGCGCAGAACGTCGGCAAACCCGCGCGCCACAACTGCGGCACGTGCCACTTCTTCGGCGGGGGTGGTGAAGGTGTGAAGCACGGCGACATGGACGTGTCGCTAGCGATGCCCAATAAGAGTCTTGATGTGCACATGCACTCGGAAAACCTCGACTTCAAGTGCACCGACTGCCACACGACGCGTGCCCACCAGATCGCCGGCCGATACTTCACGTTCCCGGCGGTGGACGACCGCAGCTACGTGATGCGCGGCACGGGTAAACGTTCCAACCTCCTGGCTTGTGAGAGTTGTCACAGCAAAGCGGCGCACCAGGACCAGAAACTCAACGATCACACCGACAAGGTCGCCTGCCAGACGTGCCACATCCCGACGATGGCGCGCGAGAGGCCGACCAAGATGTGGTGGGACTGGTCCAAGGCCGGTGAGAAGGACGAGAACGGCAAGCCCATGGTCAAGGGTGGCGAGGTCAAGGGTACGCACATCAAGACCTACGACACCATGAAAGGGGAGTTTATCTGGATCAAGGATGAGCAACCCGAGTATGTCTGGTTCAACGGCAAGATGGACCACACCTTCTTTGGCGACAAGGTCGACGACCAGACACCGGCCAAGGATCAACCCGGCATCTTTAAAGGCGCATTCGACAAGCTGGATATGGACAAGCCGATCGTGCGTATCAACACGCCGCACGGCGGGTACGACGATCCGAAGTCGCGCATCTGGCCGATCAAGGTCCACCGCGGCATCCAGCCTTACGACATCAAGAACAAGACCCTCGTGACGCCGAAGCTTTTCCCCAACGGCGAGGATAAGGCCGAGGCCTATTGGAAGAGCTACGACTGGAAGCGTGCCGTTGTTGCGGGTAATGCATATAACGAACTGCCTTTCAGCGGTGAGTTGGGGTGGATCCAGACGGAAATGACCTGGCCGCTGTCACACATGGTCGCCCCACGTGAGAACGCGGTGGCATGTAATGAATGCCACACCACCGACGGCCGGCTCGCACGGTTGACCGGCTTCTACATGCCCGGGCGTGACGGCGTCGTCACGGTGGATTACGTGGGCTGGGCCTTGATCATCATGACCTTGCTTGCGTGTGTGGGCCATGGCCTGCTTCGCATCATGTTTCGCAAGAACGGAGCCACATCATGAAACGCGTGCTCGTTTATAAACGCTTCGAACGCTTCTGGCACTGGGCGCAGGCCATGTTGATCATCCTGCTGGTGATTACCGGCATGGATATCCACTACCCGCGTTTCCGCTTGTTCGACTTCAAGCAAGCTCACGACCTGCATCACCTGTTTGCCTGGTCGCTTGTCATCCTGATTGCTTTCGCCATCTTCTGGCACTTCACGACCGGTGAGTGGAAGCAGTACATGCCCACACGCAAATACCTCGGCGCGATGGTCAAGTACTACATCTCAGGCATCTTCAGAAACGCGCCGCACCCCGTGCGCAAGACCGTGCTCAATAAGCTCAATCCGCTTCAGCGGCTGGCCTACCTCGGGCTGAAGATCCTCATCATCCCCGTCATGGTGACAACCGGCATGATGCTGATCTATTACAACGACCTGGTGGCTGCCGGTTGGCCGGTGACGATGGGTGTGCTGGCGACGATCCACACGATCGGTGCGTTCGCGCTGGTTGTGTTCGTGATCGGCCACATCTACCTGGCGTCGACGGGTGAAACGCTCTTTGCGAACACCAAGGCCATGATCACCGGCTATGAAGAGTTGGAAGACGACGAGGCTGAATCGAAGACACAGCCTCCCACGACCCAACCCGCGCCCGGCAAGTAACATCGCCCGGGCGTATCGCGCAACGACCGCGCAGCGATTGAGCGGTCGATAATCATATGATGGTTAGTGGCAGACGGTGTGGTGATGCATGAGGCGTCATCACACTGTTTTTATCAAGCGGGTAACATTATGCGTAGTGAGATGGGTGCCACACTTTGGCTCCGAAGGAGCAAAGTGTGAATGAACCAGCACACCTTGTCGCTGCGCGATCAAGATGTGGCACCCGTTACACCGGAAGTTGATCGATTTTAATCACCGCGCTGTTCGCGTGCGGCCTTACGTTCGGCCTTGCCGGCCAACCGTTTTTTCGGCGGCTTCTTTCAGCGCAGCTAAACGCTCGAGCAATTCCTTGACCGCCTTGATCTTCTCCTCGGGCCGGGGGTCGACGACTTCGAGTCGGCTGAGCTTGGCGCCGACGCGTGTCTGCTCTTCCTCGAGCTGAGCGATCTTCTCGGTCAGCTTGGCCATATTCATGGTGTTGATCTTAGCCAGGGAGGGCGAGGGTTCGCCCAGCAGCATCGGCGGCGGCGGTGGCTTGCGACCGCCCCCACGGCCACCACCTCCTCCTCGGCCACGCGGCGGGCCACCGTGGCCACGATTGGGCCGATTTGATCGGAACGGGCGATTGGGACGGGGACGACGGTTTTCCATATCAGTCAACTCGAGAGAAAGCGGGGGCTACTTTCGGGATCAATATCCGGGTGAGTATTGGGCTGGGTCAGTTTCCGTAAGGGTATTGTACCCATTCACAGCAAAGGGCAAATGTTACACCCATAAAAGAATTCCATTATCTGCCAAACCCCCCAAATCGATCCGCTCAAGAGTATCATGAAAGGTCAAAATCTGCAGTGTCAATTCGCATCTGCTGGTGGATTCGGATACGGGATGAGCGATCCGCCGCGATATCAGCCATGGTTAAGCTTACAGGGGGGCAATATAGGGATTTTAAAGACTTTAGTTTTACTATTAATGTAAATATATTCTAAGATTCTTGCTGATATCCACGTAAATACTTATTGCATAATAGGTGGTGTTCCGATCCGCTGGCCGAAGCAAACTCAATCCGGTCCGCAATCTGTGCGGTTGGATGACTGCTAAGCAGGGGATGCCCGTTTCCACCGGGGTCCCGACAATACGAACGACACGATCTACAGGTGTTCCTGGTTGAACATAAGCGATGTGTTCATGGCCGCCGCACCTGTCAATTTGACCCTGTGGGAGAGCCAGAGAAAGACACCCGTGGCTGTCATTCGCGCATCACGCCTTTGTGCCGCTTGATCGTGTCACATGACGTCGTGTCGTGCAACGATGGATTCAATGCATCCCGAAACGAACAGAGATCAGTATTTAGTGAACCTGTGGCCGATCCGGCCGCAACAACAGCCGTACCCAGGGCGGGAGAGAAAGAAGATGTTTTCAGCAGCAGTTGTTCTATCCGCAAGCACCGCGATCCAGATCATCGTCGTACCCGAACCCACGGTACTAAGCCTGACGGGCCTCGGTGGCCTTGCGATACTGCGCCGCCGCTGATTGCACTGCATTCTGCTGCAATTAAAACTCAGGACAAACGGCAAGCGCCGCCTCGAAAGGGGCGGTGCTGTTTTTCTTCTGATGTTCATAGTACGTCAGGACGCCGGCGTATCCGGGGTGGATTCGTCTGCCTCACTTTCCGGAGATGTGTCTTGTTGCTGATGGCGTAGTCGTCCCCAGCCCATGCCCCGACCCTGTCCGCGTCCTGGGCCTTGTCCCATCCCCGGTTTGTGTCCGTGTCCCATGCCCGATTGCTCAGTGGCGGCGCCGTCCGTCTCTACCGCTACCACATAGCCGTCCGGCAAGGGCGAAGATGCTTGCGCCCGTGTAAAACCGTCACGCACAAATTCACTCACCCCCTTGTGCGCGTGCTGACGAATCAGCAATACCACAGATGGATCATCCGACGTTTCACGCACTTTTACACCCCCCTCGACTTCAATAACTTCCAGCTGGATCTTCTTGTAATGCACGAACAACTCGCGGAACAGCGGGTCCCACCGCCGCACCGGCTGGCCGTTCTCAAGGCGTTCGCTCATTTCTTTAACATGCTTACGGATCAACGCCGCTACCACAGGATCGTCGCTGGTGGTTACCGCTTCGATCCCGTTGGGGATATCCGTCACCTCGCGAGTTATTTTTTCATGAGCGGTCAATAGCGCGTGGATCGCTTCGGTGAACGCAGGCGGCCCGCCGACATGTTCTTCCGAGCCGTTTGCCGAATCATCTTCGGCTGCCGCTATCGAAGGTTGATCCGTTGGATCGGGCTCAGTTTGTGAATTCGTGTCTTCAGCCTTTGCTTTATTCGAATTCTTACAGTTGCCTTTGCATCCCGATTCGCCATGTTGTCGCTTGCAATGGCCTTGGCCGCAGGATGCTGCTTGATCGTGCGTCGACTTGCTATTCTCGGATTCTGTGGCGGCGACCTGACTTGATGAATCTGAGTCGTTATTGCTCTCACCCAGAAGCGAGTGGGTACTGCATGTGAGTAACAGACAGGCCGTGATTATCCAGTGATGCAGTCGCATAACGATTCCCATCAGTTATCCAAAACAAGATATCAACACCGAACGCTCCGATATTGTATCGGATTGGTGAAGTATGTATACAGAATTACGGGGCTTGTATTTTGATGTGTCTACAGCGTTTCGCACAAAGATTAATTGAATAATCCGTTTTTCTTTTAGACGCTTTTACGCTTCTTCTTTTTCTTGATCACCTTCGTTCCCGGCGCGCCCGGTTTGGGGCGTCGTGATTTACTTGTGCCTGAACGCATAGATCCCATATCCGGTGACGCTTTGAGTTCCTTGATCTTGTCACGCAGTTGTGCCGCCTTCTCAAATTCCAGCGCGTTGGCCGCCTCAAGCATCTGCTTCTCAAACTCATTGATTAATTCGGCCTTATCGAAGGCTTCTTCGCTGTCCTGTCCTGCGCCGGCGAGCGCTTCACGGGCGGTCTTGCGGGCACGCAGTTCTAGCTCCAGGCCCATACGGATGGCTTTCTTGACCGTCTCCGGTTCGATGCCGTGCTTCTCGTTATAGGCGAGTTGCTTCACGCGCCGGCGGTTGGTTTCCTCAATCGACGCCTGCATCGCCGGGCTGATGGTGTCGCCGTACAACACGACCAACGCGTTGGCATTTCTCGCCGCGCGGCCGATCTGCTGGATCAGGCTGGTTGTGCTGCGCAGGAACCCGGTCTTGTCCGCGTCCATGATCGCGACCAGCGAAACCTCCGGCAGGTCGAGCCCTTCACGCAACAGGTTCACGCCGACCAGCACATCAAACTCACCTTCACGCAACTCCCGCAGGATCTGCACGCGGTCCAGCGTGTCGATTTCACTGTGCAGGTACCGGCAATTCAATCCTTCGGCAGAGAGATACGATGCCAGGTCTTCCGCGAGCCGTTTGGTCAGTGTCGTAACGAGTGTGCGTTCGCCCTTGACGACGCGCTGTTTTGCACGCTCCAAAAGGTCCGGCACCTGCCCTTGCGCGGGCACGACTTCGATCACCGGATCGAGCAGCCCGGTGGGGCGGATGATCTGTTCGACGACTTCGCCTTGGCATTTTTCCAGCTCGTACTTGCCAGGCGTCGCTGAGACGAACACCACCTGGGGCCAAAGCTCTTCGATTTCCTCGAACTTAAGCGGCCGATTGTCCAGCGCCGACGGCAGGCGGAACCCGAAGTTGACCAGCGTTTCCTTACGCTTCTGATCCCCGTTGTACATCGCGCTAAGCTGCGGCAGCGTGACGTGGCTTTCATCGATGATCAGCAGCCAATCGTCGGTCGGGAAATAGTCGAACAGGCAGAACGGCCGCGACCCGGCGGGGCGGTTATCGAAGAACCGCGAGTAATTTTCCACCCCCGAGCAGTACCCGACTTCCTGGATCATCTCAAGGTCATACTTCGTTCGCGCAAGAAGCCGCTGCGCTTCCAGCAGCTTGCCCTGGCTGCGCAGGTGCATGACCTGTTTATCCAGCTCCTCCTTGATCCCCTCGATCGCTGCTTCGAGCCGATCTTCGGGCATGACGTAATGCACCGCGGGAAAGATCATCAATTCGTTTTCATCGGCAAGCAACTCACCCGTCAGCGGATCGATAAATTGCAATCCCTCGATCTCATCGCCAAACAGCTCAACGCGGTATGCGAATTCTTCTGCCGCCGGGTGCAACTCGATCACGTCGCCACGCACGCGATACGAACCGCGCTTCAGTTCAAAATCACTGCGCGTGTACTGAAGGTCCGACAGAATGCTCAAGAATTCCTGACGATCGATCTCTTCACCCTTGCGCAGCGTCAGGACGGCGGCTTTGTATTCGTTTGGCGAACCCAAACCAAAGATCGCCGAGACGGATGCGACGATGATCACATCCCGTCGGCTGACCAGGTGTGTCGTCGCCGCGAGGCGAAGCCGGTCCAGGTCATCGTTTCGCGAGGCGTCTTTTTCGATGTAGATATCCCGCTGCGGGATGTAAGCTTCGGGCTGGTAGTAGTCGTAGTAGCTGACGAAGTAGCTGACCGCGTTATCGGGAAAAAGCTCTTTGAACTCTTCATAGAGTTGGGCGGCAAGGGTTTTATTGTGGCTGATCACGAGCGTGGGCTTGTTCACCCGGGCGATGGTGTTGGCCATCGTAAACGTCTTGCCGGTGCCGGTCGCGCCAAGCAGCGTCTGGTATCTCTGCCCGGCCTGGATGTTATCGACCAGCCGATCGATCGCCGCGGGCTGATCTCCCATCGGCTCAAAGTCGCTGATAAGTTGGAATGTTTTTTCGTCCATGGTCGTTGGCTATTGTAGTCAGTCCAAACCGGCTCGGAGCAAACCATGTTAAACAAACGTTGGATCAACAGAATACTTGTATCGATAGCGGTGGGGGCCGCGGTCTGGTCGCTGGTAGCCGGCTCGGGCGACCACGGCTGGCTGCATAAGTGGGGCGTCAAAACCTTCGGCCCGCCGTCCGTTGTCATGGCGGAAGCCTATACCGATTCCCCGGCAGCCCCTGCAACAAAGGTCGACCACAGCACCTTTGACAGCCTGCTGAAAAAACACGTCGATCCCGACGGCTGGGTCGATTATGAATTACTGAGCAAAGATGCAGATCAACTCGATCGGTACATCGCCTTGCTGGCCGACGTCCCGTTTGCTGAGCTTAGCCGCGATGACAAACTGGCCTTGCTCATCAACGCCTACAACGCCTTCACACTCCGGCTGATCCTCGATTACTACCCAATCGACAGTATCCGCGACATCCCCGAAGCCAAGCGCTGGGATCACAAGCGCTGGCATCTGGCGGGCAAAACCTACAGCCTTAACCAGATCGAACACGAATTAATCCGCGCCAAATTCAAGGAGCCACGCATCCATTTTGCGCTCGTATGTGCCGCGTACAGTTGCCCGAAGCTCCGCAATGAAGCCTACGTCGGTGAGCAACTCGAAAAACAGCTCAGCGACCAGACCGCGTACACGCATTCACATCCGCGCTGGTACAGATTCGACAAGCGTAACAACACACTCTATCTCACCGCGCTCTACGATTGGTATGGCGACGACTTCAAAGCGGTAGCCGACAGCGTGCTGGATTATGTCGCCGACCAGGCGCCTGAAGTACGCCGGGCGATCGACGCCGGGCAGAAGCCTACAATCAAATGGCTGGACTACGACTGGAAGCTGAATGACATTTCCAACGCCCCCTAGGCCGACTTTACTCATTTGTGCGGGTATGATTGTGCAGTTCAAAACTTGAGCGAGGACACATCATGCGGATCGCGATCACAGGGGCGGGCGGGCTGATCGGTAGCGCCTTGTCGGCAAGATTCAACGAGGACGGGCACGAGGTCATCCGGATCGGGCGGTACCATGCGTCACGTCCGCCGGATGTACGCTGGTCGATCCCGCATGCGCAGTTGAACCCGACGCCGCTCGAGGCTCTTGACGCAGTGATCCACCTTGCCGGTGAATCCGTCTTCGGCAAGTGGACGATCGAAAAGAAGAAAGCCATCCGCGATAGTCGCGTTGATGGTACACGCCTGCTCGCATCCACCCTCGCCGGCCTCAACCATAAACCCAAGGTCCTAATCAGCGCCTCGGCCATCGGTTTTTACGGCGATAGCGGCGACACCGCTGTCGATGAATCCAGCGAACTAGGTGAAGGCTTCCTGCCCGTCGTCGCAATGGCCTGGGAAGATGCAGCCAAACCCGCAGCCGATGCAGGCATACGCGTCGTGCACCCGCGCTTCGGCATCGTGTTATCGAAGCAGGGCGGGGCGCTCAAGCAGATGCTGCCGTTATTCAAATTCGGCTTAGGCGGCCGATTGGGTAGCGGCTTACAGTGGATGAGCTGGATCAGCCTCCACGACACGGTCGAGGCGATGCTTTACCTGATCGAACAACCCCACATCGCCGGCCCGGTCAACTTCGTCACGCCCGAGCCTGTGACCAACAAAGACTTCACCAGCACGCTCTCCGGCATCCTGAACCGACCGGCCATTTTTCCAGCGCCACCGTTCGGCCTGCGCCTCGCATTCGGTCAATTCGCCGATGAAGCGCTACTGGTCAGCCAGCGCGTCGAGCCGACCGTGCTTCTGCAAACCGGTTACAACTTCAAACACGCCACACTCCAAGCCGCCTTACGTGATGAACTTATGTGAATGACTTTTGTTTTTGCCAAAAAAAGCACAGAATAGGGTGTGGGGAAGAGATATATTCACCGCAGAGTACGCAGAGGACACAGAGAAGAAAGAGATTGTTTTTTAAAGAATATTCTATGCGATCTCTGCGTACTCTGCGGTGAGATTATCATCGTTAGCGAATAGCTATCGGGCCTGACTTTTGATTTTGTATTCGATTTATTCCGGGAAGTGGAATTGATCACCCATCTTCGCCCCGCGCAGCATCCAGATGCTTGCGCCTGCGCAGATGATCAGGAAGGGCGAACTGCTTAGCGCAATGAGTCCTGCGCTACCCGCACCGGCGGCGCCGATGTACACACCGATCAATCCAAGCGCCGGGCCGACCGCGAAGCCTGAGCCGATCAGTCCCTCATGCGCGCCACCCGCTTCGACCGCAGCGTTTTCTACGACCAGTGCGTAATACAACGCAGCGTAATACGTGATGCCCGCCGCGATCCCGAACAGCAACTCACCCACCAGCACGGTTGGCAGATTCGCGCCAAGCAGCGTCAGCAGGAAACCGGCCGGCAGCAGTATCGTCCCGAGGATCAGCACCCACCGCTTGCCGTGCCAGCCGATACACAACCACATCGCGAAGAACGCCACGAATCGAGCGAGGTCGATCACGGATGAGTAGGCGGTGGCGGGCCCGGTGTCGATATTGAGCCGATCCCCGAAGATGAACGGCTGCTGTGTCGCCAGCAGGAACAAGAGCGTGTAGCTGCCGAACATCGACCATCGGCTGGACGCCAGCAGTGATTTGAGCCGGGCGACCTGCCTTTCGGTCGGGCGGTCCGGGTGGTCCTGTTCGAGATGCGTCGGACGTTTGGGCAGCAAAAACAGGATGAAAAACACACCGATGTTTACCGATCCGGGGAAGAGGAACAAACTCGGTGGCCAGAACTCGATCAGCATCCCGCTGATCGCCACCGCGATTACGACCGCCGAACTCCATGACATGTTAAACCGGCCGATCGTCGTGACCGCCTGCCTCGGTGTCAGCCCCGCGCTGACATAGCTTTCCACGACAGGCCACTTCGAGCCGGAGGTGAAGCCCAGCAGCGAGTTGAGGATAAACACCCACAGTGCCCCCGGCTCAGTCGCCAGCGACAGGTTCAAGACGATGTGCCCGAGCACCATCCCCATCAGCCACCGGCGTTCGCCGAACCGGCGCGCCGCTCCGTGGCTGACAAACGCCCCGGCCATGTAAGACAAGCCAAACAATAACGCCAGCCAGAGGTTTAACGATCGGCTGAAGTCGAGCTGGTCCTCGGCATAGAAAAGAATCCCGCGCTCAACCAGCGAGGTAACCAGCGATTCAACAAAGGTGATGAAAAGTAAAAGGCGGATCAAGGCAGGAATCCAGAGTTAGCCGCAAATGGACGCAAATACACGCGAATCAGAAGTATCAAACTAGATTCTATTTCTTCACATCAGATTAATCCCCATCCCCATTTGCGTTTATTAGCGTTCATTCGCGGCTAAAAAGTATTACATCCGTTTAGACATGCCCCGCCGGATCTCTCGATCCGCGTCGCGTTTTTTCATGTCCTGGCGTTTGTCGAAGGCTTTCTTGCCTGTGCCGACGCCGATCTCGACCTTGATCTTGCCGCGCGTGAAGAACATCGCCAGTGGGACGAGAGTGACGCCCTTGCTGACGAGTTTGTTGTGGATCAGCTTGATCTCTCGCTTGCGGGCCAGCAGCTTGCGATTGCGTTTCGGTTCGTGCTGGTTCTGCGGGCCGGCGTGCGTGTAGGGCGAAACCTCCACGTTGTGCAGCCAAAGCTCCATCGTGTTCGGCTCGACCATGGCAAAACCTTCCGCCAATGAGACCTGCCCGTTGCGGATCGACTTGACCTCGCTGCCTGTCAGCACGATCCCCACCTCGAACTTCTCGCTGATGTGGTAATCGTGGTACGCCCGCCGATTCGCGATCCGCGGGTTGAGGTTCTTCGATTGTTCTTTCTTCTTGGCCATGGCTGAACGGGAGATTGTAGCGAGATTCGGGATTGGGGATTAGGGGTTGGGGATTCGATTTTCGTCTGTACTTTTTTGATCTTATCCCAATCACCAATCCCGAACCCCCCATCCCTATTTACCCACACAAAACGTCGAGAACACCCGGCCGATCACGTCATCCGGGCTCAGTTGCCCTCCCAGGGCGGCCAGATCGTCCAGGGCTTGGCGAAGATGCCCGGCGATCAGTTCGACATCTTCGATCGCGTGAGCATCCAGTTGATGGGCTAGCTGCTGACGGGCAAGGGCCAGTTCCTGCGCAGCTGAACGCAGCGACTGCTCATGCCGTGGCTGCAAGGTAAGCATCTCCGCGCTCACACTCACCGCGGACCGCCCCAGTTGTTCGCCGATCATGTCGCGCAAACGAGCGATGTTCTGTCCGGTCGCGGCGCTGACATGCAACACATCGTTGCAGGATACCGGCGCATTGCCGGGCAGGTCCGCCTTGGTCAAGACGGTCATGGTGGGGCAGTTGTTTGGAACGTTTGGTGAGACTGATTGCACTTGCGAGCCATCCACCACGCGCACGATCAAATCCGCCCGCTCGATCGCCTCGTGTGCAACAGCTTGCGACTGCTTATCCAAAGGTGAATCCGGGTTGATCGATTCATCAAGGCCCGCGATATCCACGAGCATCCATTCACGTTCCGTGCCGTCTTGCGTCTTAAGTTTCACCGGTTCGCACAGAACATCCCGCGTTGTGCCCGGCACCGCATCGATCACCGCACGCTCTTTACCGAGTAGCGCATTGAATAGCGTGCTCTTACCCGCACTCGGTGCACCGACCAGCACCACCCAAGGCAACGCCTCGACCTCGCTCCACGACCGGCTGTTACTTAACAGTTCTGTTAACCGAGCTTCGATCATCGATAACCGTTCATCCAACTCGCCCGGCCCGATCGGCACGACATCTTCCTGGTCCGTAAAGTCGATCCCCGCTTCGACCAGCGCCAGGCGTGTGCCCAGTTCATCAACCAGTTCGCGCGCAAACCCGCCAAGTTCACCATCAAGTAAATGCTGCGCTGCTTTGAGTTGCGTGTCGCTGGTCGCCCGAATCGTTGCGGCGATGCCCTCGGCTTGTGTCAGGTCGAGTTTGCCCGCTAAGAACGCGCGAAACGTGAACTCACCCGGCTCGGCAAGCCTCGCGCCGGCGTCGATCATCTGATGCATCAACCGATCCAGCAGTGCGGGATGACCCGGCACCTGAAGTTCGGCCGTGTCCTGCCCGGTGTAGCTGTGCGGATTTTTAAATACGCTTAGTAACGCCGGCATATCGGGCGACTTCAGCCGGACCTTGCTTAGCGTGCGTAGCGACACATTGTCGACGGGATCGACGATCAGTTTGCTGAGGATGTCGTGTGTATCATCACCACTTAAACGGATCAATCCCCGCAGCGATCGGCCCGGCGGCGAGCTGACCGCGACGATGGTGTCTTGATTGTTCGTTAATGGTTGCATGCGTCGTGATAGATGATTGACGCGCTCGTTTACAAATAAGTCTTACCCCCTCTCCCCTTGGGAGAGGGCCGGGGTGAGGGCTACTCATTCCCCGAGTCGACTTTGATACTGTTCATGCAATCCTATCCGGCCCTCACCCTAACCCTCTCCCAGGGGGAGAGGGGACCGGATAAACCATGCCAAGCTAGCTTTTACTTCTTCTTACGCTGCTTGTAGTTCTTCTGCTGCATCTGTTGTTGCTGGGCAGCGATTTGGGCCTGTTTGGCTTCCATGATCTTGCCGAACCGGTCACGCAGCCCGCCGGGTTTAGGCGGTTTCTTGGCAAACAGTTCGCCGGACTCTTCCTGTTCCTTGATGTGCTTACGCACGATGTAGCTGTCGATGACGCCGGCCGTGGTCGAGGCGAGGATGTACAGCGTCAGACCCGACGGCGCCGAGTAGAGGAAGACCGGGAACAGGAAGACCATGAACTTCATCATCTTCTGCTGCTGGGCCTGCTGCTCGTTGGCCGGCGGTGGCGTCGTGAACTTCTGCTGGAAGTAGAACACCACCGCCATGAGGATCGGCAGGATATTGATCGCCTGGAAGTCCGGGTGGATCAGAAGCAGGTTGAGCTTGACCGGTTGTTCAAATACGACAAAGAAGTTGTCGGCCCGCGACAGGTCGGCCAGGAAACCCCAATCCCAAGCGCCTCCCGAGACAAGATGAGAGCCCTTTTGGAACAAGCCCCAGAACGCATGCTGATGCCGCAATTCGATCGCGTAGTAAAGCATCGCATACAACGCGATCCAGATCGGCGTCTGCAGGAACATGGGCAGGCAACCGAGCATGTTCGCAGGATTAACGCCTTTCTCCTTGTAGAGCTTCATCATCTCGGCGTTGATCTTCTGCTGATCGTCTTTGTACTTCTTCTTGAGTTTCTCGACCTCGGGCTGGATGGCCTGCATCATCTTGCCCATCTTCATCATGTTGATCTGTGCACGCTTAGTCAGCGGGTGCAGCAGCAGACGCACGAGCATAACCAGCAGGATGATCGACACGCCCCAGTCGTGCACACCGATACCGAGCCCGCCGATGACCAGCACCTGGCCTTCGAACAGCTTCAGCAGCCACAGCAGGATGTGGGCCAGCCACTGGAACGTGCAGAACGCGCACATCCCGCCGAGGCTGTACACGATCGTCTGGTCCAGGTGCAGGGTCGAGTAGGGGGGATTGGTAAACAGTTCAGGTTCGCGCGGGCCGGCGAAGATGCCCAGCCCCAGGTCCTTCTCATCGTGGGCAGGCAGATCGAGCGTATCCGTCCCGGCCGTGATGATCATCAGTTTGTCGGCGTCCTTCGGTTCAGCCACGCCGTCTCTAACCGCGATCGACGGATCGATCTTCGGGAACATCGTGTCCAGGCGAGGCACATCCGCGGTCTTCTGCACGCTCTCATTCAGTTCCGCGTGCGTGACGACCGCGAAGTAGCGGTTCAATGAGCCGATCCACGTCAGTTCCGCTTCAGGGTTCAAACCACGTACCGGCCAGATATCCGCCCGCTTCGAGCCGACGATCTTGGACCGCACCAATTCAGCACCCTGTGTATAGATGCCTTCACGTGTGCTGTCCCACCACGGGGCGAAGTACCCGCTGACATATTTTCGACGATCCCCAAGATAACCCGAGTCATTGACAAGGTCGCCCTGGAAGTTCTGCTCCCAGCGGACCTCTAATGCTTTGCCGGTCTTGTTGATGATCCGTTGATCGAGCGACAGGTCGTAGCTGTCGGCTGTGAGGCTGTATGTACGGATGACTTCCAGCACCGGCTCTTTGTTTCCATCAGCGATCGTTGCGGTGTAGCTGACGCTCGAAGTCTTGTTGTCGGTTTTGACGTCGCCGGTCACCCAGACAAGATTGGTTTCCAGCGGGATGCGCGTGCCATTGACAGTGATCGCCTTGGCGGCGTACGCGAACCACTCGGCATTGGGCTTCTTTTCAAACCTCAGTTCATCGAGGACGATGTAGTGATCCGCTTTGCCGACGGTCTTGAGGTAGTCTGTCAGGGTGATGCGGTGGACTGCCGCGCCGTAGCGGCTGAGCTTGACACCCATCTTGAAGGGGGACTTCTGTGTCGTAGAACCATCAGCCTCTTGCCCGGTATACCCGATGGTCACATCACGGGTAACTTGTGCATCGACTTCGACCGCGTGCAGACCCGGGATCGGATCCACGTGGCTCTCAGTTGTCTGCTTATCATTTTTTGCGGATGCCTTTTCCGTAGCCGTGGTGCCATCAGCCGCATCCGCCGTTTTCTCGGCTTCAGTTACCTCGGTCTTGGTCTCGGCTGCGGCCTCGTCTTGTGATTCGGAGGCCGCATCGGTTGCCGTGTCAGCCGCCCCAGCCGTATCAGCGACTTGCTCATCCGTTGCCTCAGTCGGCGCATCGCCGGCCGGTGCCGTGGTTTCGTTGCTGACTTGGGCGGACCGGTTACTCGGGGCGTTGGTCTGGGCGGACTGCATCTTGACGCCCAGGATTACCGCTACCCCGATGAGGATCGCCAGGATCGTGATCCATACCTTCATGGATTACCTCGGGAGTGTTCGTGAAAAGTCTGGCAGTATAGGTCACGTCGCGTGCCGTGGCGAATACTGACAACCTTATCCGGACTTTGCCGCGACTGTGGATTCAGGGCGCGGTGGATTCGCAAATCTGGGAGGCCTTGTGCCCGGGATCAGGGTTTCTGCCCCAGCAGGAGGCTGACATTGTGGCCGCCGAAGCCAAACGAATTGCTCATAGCGACCTTCACCCGGGCCTCGCGAGCGGTGTGCGGCACAAAGTCCAGGTCACACTCGTCGTCCGGGTTGTCCAGGTTGATGGTGGGTGGGATCACGCCTGTCTGGATCGTCTTGGCGGTGATGATCGCTTCGACGCCGCCCGAAGCGCCCAGCAGGTGGCCCGTCATGCTCTTGGTCGAGCTGACCGCCAGGTCCTTGACGTGGTCCTTGAACAGTGATTTGATCGCCCGAGCCTCAGCGATATCACCCAGACCCGTACTCGTGCCGTGAGCGTTGATGTAGTCCAGGTCTTCCAGATTCAATCCGGCGTCTTGAATCGCCAGTTGCATGGCATGAGCCGCGCCCCGTCCTTGCTCGTCAGGTGCGGTGATATGCGAGGCGTCAGCAGATTGACCGAAACCCAGAACCTCGGCGTAAATCTTCGCGCCGCGCGCCTTGGCGTGCTCAAGCTCTTCAAGAACGATGATTCCGGCGCCTTCGGCAAGGACGAAGCCGTCTCGATCCTTATCAAAGGGGCGTGACGCCTTCTGCGGTTGATCGTTACGCCTGGATAGCGCCTTGAGCGCGATGAATGCAGCCACCCCCAGTGGGGTCACCGCCGCTTCTGAACCGCCTGTAATCATGATGTCGGACACGCCGTGGCGGATGCTCTGAGCCGCTTCGCCGATGGCGTGGGCTGCCGACGCACAGGCGGTAGCGATCGCCGAGTTGGGACCGCGCAGCCCGTAACGGATCGAGATATTGCCCGCCGCCGCATTGCACATCAGCTTGGGGATGGTGAACGGGCTTACCCGCTCGGGTCCCTTGGACAGCAGTTTCATCGAGCCCATCTCGAACTCTTCGATCCCGCCGATGCCGGTGCCGATGATCGAACCGCACCGCCAAGGGTCTTCCTTTTCAAAGTCCAGACCCGAATCGTTGACCGCATCGATCGTTGCGTTCAGGGCGTAGGCCGTGAACCGGTCCACACGCTTCAACTCACGCTTTTCAAGATGGCTGGGATGCCAGTCGATGGCGACCTGCCCACCAATCTTGGTGGTGAAGTCATCCGTGCTGAAGCGGGTGATCAGGTCAACCCCGCTTGTGCCGGCGGTCAGCTTGTCCCAGACCCCGTCCACAGAATCGCCCAGGCTGGTAACCCAACCCATCCCGGTGATGACAACGCGACGATCGCTCATAGTCTTCTTCTCAATAACAAAGGAAGCCACAGCTTGTGCGTCCGTAAAGCGGTCCGCCCGCCCCGTTGTGGCGACGGGCCGTACTGCTGTGAATCCCGGACGCTAACCCCAATAAAAGGGTTACTCACCTGGCTTACTTGGCGTGCTCTTTAATAAAGTCGATGGCTTGGCCGACGGTCGTGATCTTTTCCGCTTCCTCGTCAGGGATCGACGTTTCAAACTCGTCTTCGAACTCCATCACCAGCTCGACTGTGTCAAGGCTGTCTGCGTTGAGGTCGTTTACGAAGTTGGTGTCGCGGTTGATTTCGCCCTTATCGACGCCCATTTGTTCTGCGACGATGGCTATGACTTTTTCCTGGATTTCCTGTTCATCCATAGTCTTGGTCTCCTGGTCACCTACCCTCGGGCGGCGGTGGGGGCTCTTGGCCAATTTCAAGTTGCTGGAATATATCGTTACCCGGCGACCCTGCCAAACCGGGCAAGACCCTATACCGTTCCGGGATCGATCCTCTAAATCTTGTTAACACATAGTCATGCCGCCGTCCACGGTCAAGACCTGACCGGTCACATACCCGGCCTCCTCACTTGTCAGGTACGCCACGGCCGAGGCGATCTCCTCCGGTTGACCGAACCGACCCAGCGGGATCGCCTTGATCGCCCCGTCCTTGACCGCCTGGGGCAGCACATCCGTCATATCTGTCTGAATAAAGCCCGGAGCGACCACGTTCGCCGTGATGTTCTTGGAAGCCATTTCCTTGCCCAGCGAGCGGGTGAAGCCCGAGAGGGCGGCTTTGGCGGCCGCGTAGTTCGATTGCCCCGCGTTACCCACCAGGCCCGAAACCGAGCCTAAGTTAATAACCCGGCCCCATTTGCCACGCATCATCGGTCGCAGCGCTGCTCGGCAGGCCACGAAAACGCCCCGCAGGTTCGTCTGGATGACCTCGTCAAACTCCTCGTCCGACATACGCAGCAGCAGGTTGTCACGTGTGATCCCGGCATTATTCACCAGGATGTCCAATCGGCCGTGCTCCTTGGCGACGTCCTCGATCAGGTTGCTGATCGCTTCAGCGTCGGACATGTCGCATGTCTTGACCGATGCCGCGCCGCCGTCCGCCTTGATCGCTTCGACGACCGCCGCCAGCTTTTCAGCATTCCGGGCCACGCACACCACGTGCCGGCCTTGCTTGGCCAAAGCATGCGCGATCGCTTCGCCGATGCCTCGGCTGGCGCCGGTCACGATTGCCACGCGTTGTTCGGTTTTCTCTGCCATCAGCTCTGCCGTCCTTTGATCTTACCTGTTCCCGGTTCCTGTTTAGCTTGGCTTGGCAAAGTTCTCAACTTTGGCCTTGCGATCGATCCGACGCATCAACCCGCTTAGCACCTTGCCGGGAGCCAGCTCGATCAGCCTTGCATCCGGATTTTCCGCAAGCACGTGCTCCATGCACTGCGACCAACGCACCGGGTGCGTCAATTGTTCAACCAGCCGCTGCTTGATCGAATCGATGTCGTTCTCGTGCGGTTTTGCGGTCACGTTAGACATCACCGGGACCTTCGGCAAGCTCCAGTCCACTTTATCCAACGCCTCCGCCAGCTTATCCGCGGCCGGGCTCATCAACGGCGAGTGGAACGCACCGGCTACCGCAAGCTGTGTGGAGCGTATCCCCATCTTGTCCGCGACGGATTCAGCACGTTCACAAGCCTTCAGCGAACCACTGATCACCACCTGCCCGGGGCAGTTGAAGTTCGCGGGCACGAGCACTTCCTCGCCCTGGTTTTCCGGATCGTTCAGCGCTTCTTCGCAAAGCGCCATCGCCTCTGCTTCATCGGCGCCGACCAGCGCGACCATGCTCGACTCGCTCATCTCCGCCGCATCCTGCATCGCCTGGCCACGCAGTTTCACCAGTTCAAGCCCGGTCAAAAAGTCGAACGCGCCGGCCAGATGCAGGGCCGTGAACTCACCCAGGCTCAAGCCGGCAGTCAATGCCGGTTCACCAACCTCACCCGCTTCAACCAGTGCCCGATGGCACGCAACCGAAGCCGTATAAATCGCAACCTGCGCCATGTCCGTACGGTTCAGTTCATCCTCCGGACCGTCAAAGCAGAGTTTGGTCAGATCGAAACCAAGCGCTTTGACTGCCTTATCAAAGACAGCCTTCGCTGCGCTCGAAACCTCGCACCACTCCTTGGCCATACCAACGTGTTGAGCGCCTTGGCCGGGGCAGAGCAGGATGTTATTATCACTAGGCATTGCTAATCTCTAATTGTTAATCGCTAATATACCGGCTATGGACGCGATTTTGCGGTTCGTACGGCTGCGGTAAGTATTGCAATCAATTCTTTGCATTCTTGCATCAGTTTGGCCAGTCGTTTGTGACTCATCGTATCGGTTTCGACGAGTAGTTCCAACCAGTAGTACGTTTCCTCGGCTTCTCTTTGTGCGATTTCCAATGTCGTAATAAAGTGCCGTTTTGAAGAAGCCCTGGTTGCCTCGCGGTAATTCGCACCAATTGAGGTTCCGGATTTAAGTAGCTGTCTCCCTAAAACGTAACTGGCCTGCTTCTTTTCGGGTAATGCTGAAACCAGTTTTACAATTCTGACGGCAAATCTTTTTGTCCGATCACGCATCTCGTCTTGATTCATTGCGTTCCCCCTTAACACAATTAGCAATTAACGATTACACATCAGCGATTCTCATAACCGCCACAAACTAGCCCCCCATGTCAGCCCGCCGCCTTGTGCGACAAAAATCACGTAATCGCCCTCGCCGACCGTGCCTTGTTCGGTCAGTTCGTGCATGCACAGGCCGATGCTCGCGGCCGATGTGTTGCCGAAGCGGTCGATGTTGATGTAGATCTTTTCATCCGGGAAGCCCATCTTCTTCCACGCGCTTTGCAGCATGCGGATGTTGGACTGGTGCGCGACGACCATCTTGATGTCGTCTGCGGTCAGCCCGGTGTGATTCAGTGCGTTACGCACACATTCCTGCAAAGCGTTGACGGCAAACTTGTAAACCTCGCGGCCGTTCATCTGCAGCGTGTTGAACTTGCCGTTGAAGCTTTCCTTGCCACGCTCGGGGATGTCGCTCTCGGTGCGAGGTACGTAAAGTACCTCGCCCATGTCGCCGTCGGAATTCAGTTGCTGGTAGAGGCACTGCTGGCTGGCGTTATCCGATGCACTGAGCACCATCGCGCCCGCCGCATCACCGAACAGCACGCACGTCCGCCGGTCGTCCCAGTTCACGATCGTACTGAGCCGGTCAGCGCCGATCACCGCGATGTTCTTGAAAGCGCCGCTCATGATGAAGTTGTTGGCAATCGATAAGCCCGCAACCAGGCCGGTACACGCCAGGTTCAAATCCATCGCGCCGCAGGGGATCGCGCCGATCTTGCTTACGACCCGGCAAGCCGTCGCTGGGCAGATCACGTCCGGCGTCATCGTCGAACAGACCAGCAGGTCCAGGTCCTTCGGTTCGAGGCCCGCGTTATCGAGCGCCTGCTTCACCGCCTCGGCGGCCAGGTCGCTGGTCAGTTGCGTTTCGTCACTGAGGTGCCGGGTCACGATGCCCGTGCGAGGACGGATCCATTCGTCGGATGTATCGACAAACTTAGCCAGATCATCGTTACTGACTTTGCGTGGCGGGACCGCCATCCCCGTGCCCGCGATGCGGACACCGGCGGGAGAACTGTAGCTGGTTGTCATGCGGGTACCTCGGCCGTGGCCTGATCGCTGAGCGCTTCGATGATCCCGTCATTCACGTTGTGCCGCATGTAATTTATCGCGGCTTTCACGGAAGAGGTGATCGTTCTCGCTTCGCTGGAGCCGTGGCAGATCATGCACACACCGTTGGCGCCCAGCAGCGGCGCTCCGCCGAACTCATGGTAGTCGTGTTTTGCGTAAATCCTTTTGATCACCGGCTTGAACTGCTCCGCCAGGTCGGGGCTGATCTCCATCACTTCATGGAGGATCGTATGGAACAGCCCGGCGGACAAACCCTCCGCCAGCTTGATCACCACGTTGCCGGTGAAGCCTTCCGTGGCGACCACGTCCGCCTTGTTCGCGAACAAGTCACGGCCTTCAACATAGCCGACGTAATTTACCGAATCGTCGGCCTTCATCAGTTTGTGGGTTTCGCGCGTCAGGTTATTGCCTTTACCTTCTTCGCCACCGATCGACATCAGTGCGACACGCGGGTTGTTAACGCCCAGCACTCGGCTGGCATACACGCGGGCCATGTGGGCGTATTGATGCAGGTGAGTGGGGCGGGGCTCAGGGTTCGCGCCGACATCACACAAGACGATCGGCCCATGGAACGTCGGCACGGGCACCGCGACGCCCGGGCGATGCACGCCCGGCAAGCGACGCATCGCCATCTGACACGCAGCGACACACGCGCCGGTGTTGCCCGCGCTGATCACCACATCACATTGCTTGTCTTTTGCCTTCTTGCTGCCCAGTTCCGCCATGCGGACCAGTGAACTGTTCTGCTTTGTGCGGATCGCCTGAACTGGCGCTTCGTCCATCCCGACGACCTCTGTCGTCGCGACGACTTCCAGGCGCGCATCATTACTAAGACCGCGCTGGGCGATACCCGCTTGTATCACATCGCCATCGCCCACGAGGACAAGCTGATCGTTGCCGCTAAGCAGATCGACCGCGTCCAGAGCGCCGGCAAGGATCGCATCGGGGGCATTGTCGCCCCCCATGACGTCGATGGCGATTCGCACGTGTTTAGTCTTCCTTGGACAGGTTGAGCTTCAGGCCCGGGCGGACATAACCACATTCATTGCACGCGGTGTGCGGCAAACGCGGGCTGCCGCAGTTCGGGCAGTTCGCCACGTGCACGGGCTTGAGTGCATCATGGGACCGACGCTTACGGCCTTGGGTCCGGGTCTGACGTTGTACGGGTAGCATGGCTTGACTTCCTCAGTGGGCTATCACAATTAACGCCGGCTCGAACCTTTATCCCGCCGGCCGGCTGGGGGGGACTACTGCATGTAATCTCGAATCGGGAAGATTAATGCCCCCAGAGCCTTACGTCAACTCAGACTCAATACCCATACCCATCGGGTCAAGTGCGCCAAGCCTTGGTATGGCAACAGGTTATCTAGCAATCCAGCTCAGATGTCTGGCTGGCTGGACCGGGGTGCAGCTTTTTATAATAGCTCCCCACGTCGTGAAACCAGCCCCAAACCACCCGCCGCCAGCAGCACGGCGCTCACCGGCTCCGGGATGTTGGCGCTGTCAACAGGCAGCGTCCCCGCGTTCCAGTTGTTCAGCACGATGTCCAGATCATCGAGCCCGACGTAACCGTCGCCTGTTGGATCGGCCGCAGCGCTTGGTGTTACAGTCTGATTCCAGTTGTTCAGGATCAGGTCCAGATCGTCGAGGCCCACGAAGCCGTCGCCGTTCAGGTCGCCAGCCAATGTCAGCTTCTGAATGAAGTGTTCAGGTGCGAGCGCCGTCATGGATATTCGCAGGTGCTGCAGATACAACATCGATATTGCCGTCGTCGCCTATGCTATCCTGGCGTGCTTCAGCGAAAGCAAGCAGATCGCCGTTTTGTGCAGTAATAATCATAGGGATGCGAAACCCGTAGTACCCTCCTTCACCACGGTTGTAAACCGTGGTCTCGATCATGGTGTCTGCACGCGTGGTTACAGGCAATGCAGCGAGTAGGGTTACAACAATAAAAATGATCTGCTTTATGGTGAACATCACGCACTACGTCTACCTGACCCGTAACGCAAGAACTATATGTATAAGCACGATGTTCATAAACAATGCTGTTAAGATAAATACCTGTGAGTTTTGCAGCCTGAACTAGCGCTCCACCACCGCCTCGATTTCCACTGCCGGGCCTGCGTCGTGTGGTTCGCGTATGGAGTCGACCGGGTCGTGTACCGCCTGGCTTGCCAGCGGGAACATCGGGGCCAGCACCAGTGTCACCGCGAAGCTCAACAGCATGCCGACCGCGCCGATGTTCGACGGCTATGTAGCGTAAGCTCATCTCAGAGGGATGGTGCAATAGGGCTCGTGTCGCTTCAGCTACACAACCAGTAAGCCCGTACGATGATCCCTCCAAAGATCGTCCACCCCTTCGCTTCGCTCAGGACCGGCGTCGGTGCAGCATCCAATCACCTGAAGATTGACGGACCCCAGAACCCAAATCCCAAAATGGAGCCGACGGGGATCGAACCCACAACCTCTGCATTGCGAACGCAGCGCTCTCCCAATTGAGCTACGGCCCCTTAACGTGGGTATTCTTGCCGCTACACACGACGCGGTCAAGTGCAGGTGGTTTCGGCCTTGGTCCCAGGTCCGGACAACGCGATTGCTCGCGTCAAATCGAAGCATCCAGCAACATTTTCACGCTGTTGAGCTATGTCAGCAGCGAACCCGTGCCGAACCGCCGGTGCAGCGCCCAGGTCAGCACGACGCTGAAGTATCCCACCGTCGCGCCGGCGTAGACATCCGAAGGAAAGTGCGCCCCGCTGATGATCCGCTGCAAGCCCGTGCCGATCGCCAGTGTGATCGCCAGTGTACGGATCGACGGGCACAGCCGCGCCAGTGTGATCATCCCCGCAAATGCGATCGAGCTGTGGCTGCTGGGTAATCCCAGTCCGCCGCCCATGAACGTGTGTTCGGAAAATGGCCGAAACACGTAGTGCATCACCTCCAGGTCCGGTCGCTCACGTCGTAACAAAAGCTTCAACACCGCCGCAAGCAGCCCCGCGATCATCGGCGACAACACGACCGCCAGCGCCCGCTCCTTCACCGCTTTGCTTGACAGGCTTCCATCCGCGCGGTCGATCAGCCACAACGCCAGTCCGATGATCAGCCACACCGGATACGCGCCGAACAAGCGGAACCCGTAGTACAAATCCGTGCCGTACACATCCGGCTTATGTTCCGCCGCCAGCTCGACGATCGGCCAGTCGATCACCAGCATCAACACCAATCCCAGCAACCAGATCGTCAGCACCATCAACCGGTGCAGCTTTGTCTTTCGCTCCATGCCCATGTCTTACTCCAGCGTACCCCCTCGCCAGGAACATCGTCGGATCGGCTGACACTTTCTCGATCGAATCAAAACGCAACGCTTCCTGCCAGCGCTCTTCCGTTCCACCGATCAAAAGCAGGTCCGCCCCACGCAGTGAAGGATCTGTCAGGTCAGTATCCTTGAAGAAATCATACGCCGATGGCCGCCCGCCAAGCAACGACACCGCCGAAAAAGTCCGCGGCCGGTCCGGCAAATAAAACGCAAGCAGCCCAGCCTTCTGATAACTGTCACAAACAATCAACGGGTCGATCCCTTGACCGATCAGCGCCTGTCTTTGCGTCTCAATCGCATTCACGGTAGTGGGGCGTCCCTGCAGTCTTTCCGCAAGTTTTTCAGCGCCCGGCAAATCACGCAGCCCCGGTAACGTCATGAACCACGGCCCCAATACCAATATCAATCCTATCGCCACACCCGCGCCCACAAACCAATGCCACGATACCTGAAAAAGCGTCTCCGGCTTCTTGCGTAAAAAACCTTCATGCGGCCGCGGCGCAGGCTTCGCCTTCCATTGCCGGACGCGCTTACGAAACTTCGGCATCTGCTCCGACGCTGCGAGACCCACCAACACCAGCAAACTGCTGTACCCCGCCAGCGCCCAGTTTCCCTGCGCTCGTACGAATATACTCAGCACCAGGTAGAACAACAGGATCGGCAACGCACACACGATCAAAAACCGATGCGCTTCCCAGGCCTGCACATCCTCCGTCCGCCGCCGCATCGCCCAGCGGATCGACAGCACGATCAGCACCACCCCCACAACCGCAAGCAATCCGATCTGCGCTCCCCAGAATTCAGGCCCATACATCCACGACCACGCCCACGTCACTTGTTCATCCCCACCCGGCGCGCCCACGCGCCCGAGTTGATGACTCACCGTCGGCCAGCCTTGCCGCATGTTCCAGATCAACACCGGCGAAAAACTCACCACCCCCGGAAGTATCCCCGCAATCCCCGGAAGTATTGCCCCAGTGATGCATTTGCCAACACTTCGCTCATCCCGCCGCGACGAACCCAACAAACACGCCAGCAAAATGCCCGGCACCAGCAGCACCGCCGTGTACTTGAACAGCGCCGCCAACCCCAGCACAAATCCGCACCCCGCCCACCACAACACGCGCTGCCTTGCAGAACGTTCCCCATACAACGCTTCATACGCACACCAGATCGCCATCAACCAAAGGGCGCTGTAAAAGATGTCCGTCGTCAACAACATCGACGTCACGACATACCCAGGCATCACCGCCAGCGCTACCACTACGTACCACGCCGCCTCACGCCTGCCGCCGCTGATCCGCCATCCCAACCGCGCGCCAACCAGCATCAACACCGCTGATGCAATTACCGCCGGCAGCTTCACCGACCACACAGACGTCCCGAACACCCACGTGCTCGCAAAGATCGCCCACGCCACGCCCGGCCCCTTCGTGTAATAAGAAAGGTCCGGCCGCCGCGACCACTCCCAGTAATGCGCCTCGTCATACACCAGCCCCAACGGACTGAATACCAGTAGCGCCACCACGCGCAGCACAAGGATCAACACGATCAATCCTACAGGCGACATCCACCACGCCTGCCGCGCGGCTTCTGTCTCGCCCGTCATCCGCGTTGTACCTGCCCGCTTCTCATCCAGCATCCGCAAATCATAACCCATCCTCCAACCGTCGTCCGCCCATAAAGCTGGCGATGGTATCGCCGGTACGCCGACAGTCTCACGAAACACACGCAGTCACGGACATACGGAGGGACTGTCAATAACCACAACCACCGAACGCGCCGGTTGCCAAATAAAAAAACCCGCAAATGTATTGCGGGTTTTCACTCACATGTTGTGTAACCAGTCAATCAATCCACTATCAACGCACCATCAACAACCGCCCGACACTATTGCATCTGGCATATCGCGACCTCGGCCGCATTGACAAGCGGATATGCGATCGGCGACGCCGTCAACGCCGGGTGCGTCCCCATCTGGAACATCGCGATGTCCTCCGCCGTCATCCGCTTCTGCACGCACGCGGCGATCGTGTTGATCAACTCGCCGACCGACACGCTCCCACGCACCTGCCCGCCCAGCAGCACTTGCGAATGCTTCTCGAACACGAGCTTCACCTTCACCGCCGCCGCCCCGGGCATGCAACCGGGATGACGGTTAGGCGTCTGCACCGTGCCGACCGCCACGTCGTAGCCGCGATCCCTCGCCATCGTTTCCGTCAGGCCGGCCGTCCCCATCGCAAGGTCACCCACCGCCGTCGACCACACGCCAAGCGTCCCGTCGCTTTCACGACGCAGGCCGTAAACATTCGCCCCCGCGATCCGCGCTTCAAGCTGCGCGATCGATGCAAGCTTCAATGCAGATGGCCCGCCGCCAAAGAAAGAAATCTTCTCAGCACAGTCGCCGCAGGCGAAGATCGCCGGGTCCGATGTCTGCATCGTCCGGTCCACCGCCACGCTCCCCGTCTGCCCCAGTTGCAGCCCGGCCTCCTTCGCAAGCTCAACATTCGCCTTCGCCCCGATGCCCAGGATCACCAGATCCGCCGGCACAGTCGTCCCGCCCTTAAGCTCTACAGCACTGACATGCCCGTCGCCAATAATCCGCTCAACCATCACGGAAGTACGCACCGTCACACCGCGCTCGCGCAACAACGCCTCCATCTCCTCGCAGAACTCGGTGTCGTACGACAAGCTCAGACAATTCGCCGCCAGCTCCAGGACCGTCACGTTCTTGTGATCCACCTTGTTGATCTCATCCGCGAATTCGATCCCGATAAAACCCCCGCCAATAATCACGACGTCCTTCGCTTGCTTCAACTTCTCCTGCAACTGCGCAAGGTAATCCACATCTTTCCAGATCGCATAAACGCCTTCAAGATCAATACCCGAAATCGGCGGCTGCGTCGGCACGGAACCCGTCGCAAGGATCAACCGTTCGTACTTCAGCTCATTGCCGTTATCCGTGATTAAACACTGTCTCTCACGATTGATCTCGACAACCTCAGCCATCACCAGGTCGATCTTGTTCGACTCCAGCACCGCATCCGGGATCAGGTTCTTCTTGGTATCGCCCAGCGTGCCATAGATATAAGGAATCCCGCAAGGGATCGGCACCTGCTTCTCCTTGCGTACCAGCAGAATCCGCTTATCGGGATGATGCCGCCGAGCCGTGATCGCCGCCGTAATCCCCGCCGCGCTTCCACCCAAAACCACGATATCCGCATTCATCACATCCGCCATAGCACTTCCCTTGTAAAAGTGGGTAACAGGGACAATTAAGCGCTATTTTAGATGCATTCCACCTTCACCAGACGCACGACAATTTCCCCGCCTGAGTTTCGGTCTCATTTACCCACTCGAAATCTCCCGGCCATCCCAGTCGGGTTCTTTGTATAGCCGCGACCATCGGTCGCGCCTCACATCAAAACAAACAACCAAACACATCATCCCCCCCCGATACCCGAAAATCACCCGCCCCTTCGCTGCGCTCAGGACCGGCGTTGGGGGATAGAGCCATTAGCCATCAGCCATTAGCCATAAACATCCTAAATCCAAAATCCTAAATCATAAATACAATCCCCAATCCCCAATCCCCAATCACTCCCCCTCACTCGACGCAATCCCATCAATCATCGCGCTCAGTCGCTTGATCCTCTGAGCATATTGCGGATCATCAGCGACGTTGTTCATCTCTTGCGGATCATTCTGCTGATCGTACAACTCGCGCGCGACCGTCTGCTTGCTGTTCCAGTCGCGCCACTCGACATAACGATACCGGTCCGTTCGCACCGCATAGCCCATGATGTCGCCGTGGGTCTTATGACGATACTTCGTTGGATCCGCGTTGCGCGGATACTGACTGAACACACCTTCTTTGCCCGGCCGATCCGTGTCGTCGAGGATTGGCTTCAGGCTCATTCCCTCAAGGTCGCCCGGCACACCCAATCCGCACAGATCCGCTAACGTCGGATAGATGTCAACAAACTCAACAAGCGCGTCCGTGGCTTTGCCCGCATTTTTCATCCCCGGCACAACAACCAACAGCGGCGCTCGCGTCGCCAGCTCGTAATTGTTCGCCTTTGTCCACAGGCCTTGTTCGCCCAGGTGAAACCCATGATCGCCCCAGAGAACGATGATCGTGTTCTCCGCAAGCCCCAGCCGATCCAGTTCATCCAGCACCCGCCCGATATTCGCATCCACATAACTGACGCACGCATAGTAACCGTGCCTCAACTCACGCACCTTTTCCAACGATAGCTTGCCATCATTCGGGATGTCCTTGTATCCCTCCAATTCATGCCAGGTTCGGATCGCCAGCTCCGGTGCATTCAACGGATGCTCCAGATTGGGCAGGGGGATGCTGTCCCGATCGTACATGTCCCAGTACCTCTTCGGCGCGCAGAAGGGCAGGTGCGGCTTACGGAAACCGACCGCCAGGAAAAACGACTGCTGCTTCATCTTCAGTTCACGCAGCCTTTCAACCGCCGCGTTGCTGATCATGCCGTCCTCGTACTCGCCGTCGTCGACTTCCGGCGCCTCGGTCGATGCCTGTTTACCCTTCTTGTTTCGATTCTCAGGCAAAAGCCACGTGGCGTTCAATTCGCCCGAGTGATCGTACAGCGGATCGACCGACCACGAAGGCGGGTCCGTGGAAGGCGAACCGCTGCCGTGATAAATCTTCCCGATGCTTGCCGTGTAATACCCGTTATCCTTGAAGAGTTGCGGCAGCGTCACAATATCCGGCAAAGCCTCTCGGAAGTGCGTCGACAAGTCCCACACACGGATCGTGTCAGGACGCCGACCCGTCATCAACGACAACCGCGACGGGCTGCACACCGCCTCTTGACAATAAGCCCGATTAAACACCACACCCCGCGCAGCCAGCCCGTCAATGTTCGGCGAAATCGCAACCGCATCCCCATAACACCCCAGCGCCGGCCGAAGATCATCAACCGCAATAAACAAAACGTTCAGCCTATCCCCCCGCGCCGCCCCCGAAACCTCTTCAGCACGCAATACACCGGGCGTCACCGCAACGAAAACAATCGCCAACAGACTCAACCAAGCCCGGTCAAGTATGTGCTTAAATCCCATAGCAGCCGTCCTGTTTTCTGCGGTTCTTTTTTAATTCTGTCTGCTCACAAACCCCCAACCCCACATAACACGCTCGGATCCCGACACCCCATTTTTCGTTGCTAATCATCACATTGTATGGTATTTTATAGTACTTAAGTTAACTTTTATTCCCACCTGATCCGGAGGGTTCATCCGTGTATCACCTACTTCCCCGTTCGACCGGCCGCCTCGGCCTGGCTGTGTTGATCCCCGGTTTCTTCTTTGCCAACACGCACGCCGCGATCAACGTCACCGGCGACGTCTCGCCAACCTACAACGGCTCGGACGATCCCTGGGACGCCGGCGTCGAACTGATCCTCGCCGACACCGCCGACGCCACACTCTCGATCACCGCCGGCAGCTCCGTCTCCGCAATCGATGCCTACCTCGGCTACACCGATGACATGACCAGCCAAGTCACCGTCTCAGGAACCGACTCCTCCCTGAACATCGCCGACGCGCTCTCCGTCGGCTACCTCGGCGACTGTACACTCCTGATCGAAGCCGGCGGCACCGTTAACAGCGGTTCGGCCTACATCAGTGAAGATGATGATGGCCGCGGTTGGGTTACGATCACCGGCGCCGGTTCGGCGTGGTACAACACCGGGCTTATTCATGTGGGATACAAAGGCAGCCACGGCAGCCTCGTAATCGAAGATGGTGGTTATCTTTCCAGCAACGGCGGCAAGATCGGTTACTACAGTTCCTCTGCACCTTTCCCATACATCACAGTTACGGATACAGGCTCAAGATGGGAAAACGCCGGCGACCTTTATGTCGGTGCAAATAGAAGTGACGCCAGACTGCAGATCGCTAATGGCGGCTATGTTTCAAATAACAACGCCATCATTGCTCAAAGTGGCTCTGAGAATGTTGCCGTCAGTGTGACGGGTCCCGGGTCTACCTGGATCAACAACGGGACCATTTACGTTGGGCAATGGGGGGACGGCCGATTCAATATTTTCAACGGTGGTTACGTTTCCAGCTACAACGGCGTGATCGGTGCTGAAGCTGTCTCCGATAGTTCTGCCGGTGTGACCGACGCCGGTTCTGTCTGGGATATCAGCGGCGGGCTTTATGTCGGGTACTACGGCGAAGGCACGCTCGCCATCGAAAGCGGGGGGCAAGTCAACGTCAACGGCTCGTTCCCCGGTGCTTCGATCGGTAACTACGCCGGTTCCAACGGCCTTTTACGCGTCAGGGGACAGGATTCGGAACTCAACGTCAACGGCGGCGAATTCACGGTGGGTGCGGGCGGTGAAGCAAGTCTGTACATCCTCGATGGCGGCTGCGTTGTCAGCCAGGATGCTTCCATCGGCAAAGGTATCGACTCCACCGGCTCGGTCACCGTCAGCGGCGCAGACTCCCATTGGCAAATCAACGGTGACTTCCTCATCGGCTATCAGGGTACCGCCAGCCTGCTGATTGAAAACGGCGCGACCGTCCATAGCGCGGGTGAGGATATCTACCTCGGCTATCAGCACGGCTCCTCTGGCTCGGTCACCGTCAACGGCGCGGGTTCAACCTGGACGACCGATGCGCCGCTGAACATGGGGATCGGCGCGGAACTGGTTTCGCTTCGGATCGAGAACGGCGGGACGGTCATATCCAACGCCGGCGCCAGCCTCAATTCTTTTAACGCATCCGATACCTCCGCGGCCTCGATAATCGTCACCGGCGAAGGCTCTCTATGGGACACCGCTGCCATATTCACCTTTAGTAAAGGCAACCCGGAAGGCAGCGCTCTACTGATCGAAGACGGCGGCAGAGTCTTGATCCGCCACATGGATATGCAGACCGGTGGCATGGGGCCATCGGGTGATCCAATCATCGTTACCGTCACCGGCCAAAACAGCTCGCTCGACGCCAACGGCGGCATCATGATGGGAGCCGCCAGCAATTCAGAGGATAAACTGATCATCACCAACGGCGGTACCGTCAATACCTCAGCCATCTCGGTCAATGCAACGGATAACCACCTGACCGAAGTCACCGTCTCGGATGCCGGGTCGACTCTCAATTCGTCCGGTTTTTTGTTGTACGCCTACTATCAAAGCAGCACGACAAAGCTCAACGTCCTCAACGGCGCAGTATTCAATAGCAATACCGGCAGGCTTGATATCAGAAGCGGTGGCACAACACTCGCCAACATCAGCGGCAACGGCTCGGCCTGGCACATAACCGATACACTCGAGATCGGCAGAGAAACATCATCCACCGCCGGCGACTGCACGCTGTCCGTCTCAGACGGCGGCCTTGTTTCCGTCGGCGATACGCTCCAGGTTCGGCAAAACGGCCGCATCGAAGGCGACGGCACGATCGAAGCGACCCAACTCCTAAACGACGGCCTCATCGAGCCGGGCGTCGATGGGATAGGCATCCTCAACATCACCGGCGACTACACCCAACAAACCAATGGCAAGCTATCCATCGAACTCACAGACAACACGATCACAACGCTCGGCAACGATGGACTTGTCGTTTCCGGACAGGTGACTTTGGATGGTACTCTCTTGGCAACCCTCGTCGATGATCCCACGATCGATCTTGGCGAACAATTCTGGATTCTTTCTTCTGCGATGAACGTCGCTGGTTCATTCGCAACCGTCAACGTCCCCGCCGGATTCAACGTGATCTACAACCCGAACAGTATCGTCCTGGCCAAACAACTCGTGGGCGACAAAAACAACGACGGCTTCGTCGGACTCGACGACCTCGACATCGTCTTAAGCAACTGGAACCACCAAGTCCCCGCCGGCTCATGGATCCACGGCGACTCCTCCGGCGACGGCTTCGTCGGCCTCGAAGACCTCGACTATATCCTCCTCCATTGGAACGCCGGCTCCCCACCAACCCTCGCAGAACTCAACATCCCCGAACCAGCATCGATTGGTTTATTGATGCTATGCCTTACAACCCTCGCGCAACGACGCCACCGCGTATCGTGTAAATAAGATTCTTCCTGCACCCTCAAAAACCGCCCGCCCCTTCGCTGCGCTCAGGACCGGCGTTGGGCAGTGAAAGCCATTAGCCATCAGCAATAAACATCCCAAATCCCAAATCCCAAATCCCAAATACAATTCCCCATCCCCCATCCCCGCCTACGGCATCTGCTCCAGCATCCGCTGGATATAACGCAAGGCATTCAACTCCAAACGAATCGCCTTCGCATCCGCTTCAGACAAAACGTCGCCGGCTTTATCAAACAGTTGCGCGATCTTAGTTAAGTGTTCGTGTTTCTGATCGTGTGCCCAGCCACGGAGTTTTTCGAGTTCGGTTTTGTTATTGTCCGCGATCGCTTCTTCCAATGTTTCGCGGACTTCCATCATCTCCATCAATAGGGCGGGCGGTAAGGATTTGTCATCTTCCTTCGCGGGGCCGCCGAGTTGTTTGAGCAGGGCGTCGGCGCGGCGTTCCGGATCGGAAAGGATCGCGTATGCCTGGTTGATGGCTGCGGACTTCTCCGCAGCTTCGGCCTGCTTGACCGGATCGGTATGACGATCGGGATGATGCCGCGACGAAGCCTGGATGAACTTCATGTGCAGTTCAGCATCTTCGAGGTCGAACTTGGCGGGTAATTCAAGGGTTTTAAAGGGGTCAAACATAGGCGGAGTGTGGTCTGTGATTGGTGAAGTTGCAAGCGGGCAGAGAGTACAGGACACTGTAAGGCCTAAGGAGTCAGGAGCTTGCTCCTTGGCCGGGGGGCCGGGGATCCGGGGGGGGCCGGGGGACGCTGCGGGTGTGGCGAAATTGGCAGACGCGTCAGGTTTAGGTCCTGATGGGGTAAAACCCGTGTAGGTTCGAGTCCTATCACCCGCATTCATGTCGGATTTGAAGCATGCAACTGTCGCATTTGCATGAAAATTCCGAGGGAATGTTGCGTAAGCATTGTTCTGGCAAGTCGTTAAAATTTTATTTACCACGATTCTTACTTTTTTTGTGCAAACAATGGTGGTAAATGTATTAGTCAACCCTTGCTATCGCGGGCGTCGGGCTAACCTCATTTTTGCTCAAAAGGCCTCTTATTTAAGCCTAAACGCGGATTCGCACGGCAAACGGGCCGGTGTGTGAACTTGGTTCTCCAGCATAAGTTACGTCGTGGAAAACGATCAAAAAAACGTTAAAGCAAGTTGACCCGGCAGTCCGATAAATCCCACATATGGTAAATCCGGGTGAGGGGTCGCCACGGAGGGCGCACTCATTGATCAGCCATTATTCCCCTCACCCGGGCTGAGAATCAGTTCTACGCTCCATCTAAAGGGAGTAAGAGTATGAACAGCAAGGAGGCTGGGCGGATGAGAGCATTCATGAGCACGTTGAACAGAACCGAACGCTTGATTCTGCTGCTGTTCTACGCCGACCAGCTCAGTCAGGCGGAGATCAGCCTGGTGCTGGACCTGCCGGAGAGTCGTGTAAACTCCATGTTGGACTCGCTTAAGGAGCAGGCCGTCGCGGTCATGCAAAGCAAGCCTGCCCATGCCGGCCCGTCCTGGGCCAGTGTGGCGTTGAGTTAAGCTGCGTCCGATTATTAACTTACCTTTTCCGATACAACGCCTCCTGGACGTCGTTTGCTGGCGACGGTTAACCCTCTACCTTGTCAGGGTTAAAGAACACTCACCATAAAAGCCGAGTTTGGTATGGAACACGGTGCAGCGGCTGATCCGTTGGCACCGTTGCTGTGCTCACGCGCCGCCAACACCCGCGTCAGACACGAAAGGCCATGACATGCCAGAGCTTAAAGAAGGTTTCGCCAAGCACGAGAACAAACTCTGGGAACGCCTGAGCGAAGAACTCGGCGGCGTGCTGACCGACAAGCAAGGCATGCGGCAAGACAAGCTCGTTGCCAAGGTCGGGCCTTGGGCGGTGACACTCGACATCCATTCCGAACCCGGCTACCGCTCGGAATACCTTTACACACGCCTGCGTGGCCCGTTCGTGAATCCGGATGGCTTCCGCTTCGCCTTGAGCCATCAGACCGTGTTTTCGAACATCGGTAAACTCATGGGAATGCAGGACATAAAAGTCGATCACGAACCGTTCGACAAGATGTTCCGCATCCAGGGAACGGACCCGGACAAGATCAAAACGTTGTTCGATGACGACTTCCTGCGTGAGATGGTCAAGAAGGAGCCGGACATCCACATCCAGGTGCGGGACGCAGGTAACTGGTTTGAAGACTATTACCCGGACGAGATCGATGAGCTGATCGTTGAGGTCGAGGGCGAGGTGAAGGACCTGGATCGGCTCAAGGGGCTATTCAGCCTGTTTGCACGCATGATGAACGACCTGTGCCGACTTGGGTCGGCCTATGAGACCGAATAACACCGTCCTGCCACGGGCCACGTAACTAACGAAATATAGCCCGTTTATGGTAGTGGAGGCTAACACACCATGACCGATCAACCCAATGAGGGTTCGCACATCAAACAGATCCTGGCCATGCTCCTGTTGGGGCTGGTGCTGGTCTTCGCCGTGATCAACCGCATCAGTTCAGGGCAAGACTCCCCTGCGGTGCCGGCCGGCGCTGAAGAGATCGCCGCTCAAATAGAAAACGCTCATCAGGACGCCGCCGCCGCGCACAATGACGTCGCGGCCCATGTTGAGGAAACTGCCGGCAGCGCCGCGGCGGGCGTAACCGATCAACACGCCGACGGCAACCTGGGCGAATCGGCAGATGACTTATCCACCACTGACGGTGCGCACGGCTCTGTCGCGGTTGAGGCCGGTGCGCACGAAGGTGGTCACGGAGAGGGGGGCGAAGGTGGTGATGCGCACGGCGGGGGACACCACGCTGTGCCGAACGTTGCCTGGTGGTGGATCCTCCCATTCGCGCTGTTGCTTGGAAGTATCGCGGTCTGTCCGCTGATCAACATGCACTTCTGGGAACACCATTATCCGAAGTTCGCGATCGTGCTCGGGCTTGTCACGGCGGTGTATTACCTGTTCTTCTTCCCGGAGGTTCAGGATAGTCGGGCCGCGTGGTTCCACGAGATGAAGGAGTACGTGAGTTTCATCGCGCTGCTCGGTTCGTTGTACATCGTCAGCGGCGGCATCATGATCAACGTTTCGCGCAAAGCGACCGCGACGACGAACACGATGTTGCTGTTAGTCGGTGCCGTCATCGCGAACGTGTTCGGCACGACCGGCGCCGCGATGCTTCTGATCCGGCCTTACATCCGCATCAACAAGGCACACATCAAGCCTTACCACATCATCTTCTTCATCTTCGCCGTGGCGAACTGCGGCGGCAGCCTGAGCCCGATCGGTGACCCACCGCTGTTTATGGGTTACCTCAAGGGCGTGCCGTTCTTCTGGGTGACCGAAGCGTTGTGGCCGATGTGGGGCGTGTGCCTGATCCTGTTGCTGACGGTGTTCTTCATCATCGATAAGCGTGATCACGCCAAGGCAGAACGCCATCACGAAAAGGACCCGGGCCCGGCGGTGCAGATCTACGGGTTCCAGAACTTCCTGTACATCGGGTTGATCCTCGCCGGCGTGTTCCGCCCGAGTATGTTCGAGCACATCAGTAACCACGAGTACATGATGCTGCCGATCAGCCGCGAGATCATGATGCTGATCGCGTGTGTTGCGTCGAAGCTGTCGACGAAGCCTTACATCTACGAACGCAACGAGTTCACGTACGGCCCGATCAAGGAGGTGGCGATCCTGTTCGTCGGCATCTTCTCGACGATGGTGCCCGCGCTGAACTACTTGAATATCCACTCCGAACAGATGCCGCTGAAGACGCCGGGCCAGTATTACTTCCTCACTGGCGCATTATCCAGTTGTCTCGATAACGCGCCGACATACCTGGTATTCCTGGAGACAAAACAGGGCCAGGTGCAGAGCCAGTACGGCGAAGAGGTCGAGCACCTGCGTTCTGTGCTGGACGACCATGCGCCGGGTCAGATCCCTGATCGGCCTGATGGGATGGATGAGCACGTTGTTAACGCGTATGACGTGCTGGTGAAGTACAACAGCGCGAAGATCCAACAGAGCAAGGTCAGTGACACCGACATCCGTATCGCCATGATCATCGGCAACCACGACCTTGAGTTGTTCCTGATCGCGATCAGCGTCGGCGCGGTGTTCTTCGGTGCATGTACGTATATCGGCAACGGCCCGAACTTCATGGTCAAGAGCATCGCCGAAAGCGCCGGCATCCAGATGCCGAGCTTCTTCGGCTATGTCCTGAAGTATGCACTGCCGATCCTGATCCCGATCTATTGCTTGATCTGGCTGATATTCTTCTTATTGAAGCTGTCGTTGTAGGGGGGGAGAGGGTGAGTCCGCAGATTGCGCAGATGACGCAGATGCGGATGAAGAGGATTTGAATCCTTTGTATTACTAATAACCGTCATCCCCGCGCACGCGGGAATCAACGCGCCCAATGAATCCCTGTACATGGATCCCCGCTTGCGCGGGGATGACATAAAACAGGGCGGTCTTAAACGACAGAAGTTGCAGGAAAACCCCCGGCGTATTTCGCCGGGGGTTTTTGTTTGGTGGTTAAGTATCGTGGAGAGCGCGAAGACAAATGTCATATAGCCCGACCATCCTGGTCGGGATGGTTAATAAAAAAGATGACGTAATCAACCCGCCCTCACCCCGGCCATGTTCCGGGGCTCCCGCGGGGAGAGGGGGGTAAGCAGCATTTCTCGGCGCGGATCGCTTTTTACCTCGATCGATGACTACAGGTTTTGATTAAGGAGACCTTCGGTCCGCCACGACGTCGGGGTCGGGAGACCCGCGCCGAGCGCTGACCGAACAGATACGGCTCGTTTTATCATTTGTGGCGTGTTACACTTTGATAATGAAGCAGTGAGGTGTGTCGATTGTGCAACACACTTTGTCACTATGTGATTAAAGTGGGGCACCCAGCAAAGACAGTTGCTTATATGAAAGTAGATAAAGAGCTGGTTTTGAAGCCGCCGTACTGGACCTATCGGAAGACCGTGCGTTACTTGACGTGGCTATACTGTCTTTTCCCGTTATTTTGTCTGGTATTCAGTGGTGTCCCCAACAAACAGTACTTCATCCAAGCTATATTCCTTGCATCTATATTATTCATCATTCTTGCGATTGGCATGCTGATGTTAATGGCAAATCTTCTCGCAACATTGGGTGTTCGCAAGCATCCATTGGTGGTCTCGCTTGAAAGTGATAATGTAATTCGTTTTACGCGGAATGATATTGAACATGGAGAACAGGAGCCGCTGGTGCTTGCATCCGGCCGGTTGGTTAGGGTCGTTCGAAAAACCAATAAGAGACGTTCACAGTCAAGTTATTCTCTTCATCTTGATTTGACTGGGTTAGACATTGATCCATATTGGATGGTGCTGTGCAGGCAATGCAGGCATAAATATGATTGTGATTATTACATTTCCAGCTTGAGTATCGCTGCTTCGCACCTGGCAGATAAACTCCATGAGTTGTTTTGCAGTCTCGGTGTTGAACCCGAGGTTGAACAGTTAAGCTTAGAAGAAATCGATAGACAACAATTCTTGCCAGCTCGACTTCGGTGGCACTGGCTAACATTATCAACCATTTTTAATATTGTGATAGTAATAGCATTAATAAAAGATATCGTTAGTGTTCATTAGTGCTGAACGAACTGTTCGGGGAAGACAGTTGCTACGGGCGCTTGCTCATGCTACTTGCTAAAGCCCGGGGATGGCTATCCCCGGGCTTTAGGTATACATCAGCAAGGTAGTCAAAAAGGGGAATGATCCCGAACGCCACCAACTTATGCTGTCTGTTATTTCTTTGGCGCGAAGTGTTCTGCGGGATGTAAATTGTTTGATGAACTATATGTACTGGCATGTCCATCCAGTCAGATTGGGTAATCTGACTGGATCAAGACGTAACCAATCCGCTGATTTGATTGCCAAATCGCGGCATATCAGGCCAAATGGTCTAGTAAGCTTGGGTTGCGACGATATAATAATACCGTTTGGCCTGGCGATGTAGCCGGGTAGAGGTCATATTAGAAGTCTGGGCATTCAGTCCTCCCGGGTTCTGCCTGCAAGGGTAATACATCGGGGTGAGGAGGAAGAACATGCTACGTGCAACGATTCTGTCTGTGGCCTGTGTTTTCGTTTTGTCGTTATGCACGACGGCGAGCGGCGTGATGGTCGTGTTTGACAATGCGTCGGGGGAGTTTGTTTGGAACCGTGCGTGGGACGGTGCTCCACCGCCCGAGCCGAACTATCTTGATCCGATGTTGCCGCCGTCGCAGTCGGGAGCAGCGACAGGTCGGGCCATTCGTTTGTGGTATTACGGCCCTGACTCTTCTACAGAGATTGTCGCGCTGCCGTTCGGCGTTGAAGCCGACATCCGCATCGCCACCGATGAGCCTTACATCTTTGAACCCGATCCTTTCCTGCAACCCAAAGAGATTGAGCCCGCCCATGTTTTCGATCCCGGCCAGTTGGTTGGCGCAGGAGGTGAGACGTGGAGTGACCGGGCGCATTTTCTTTGGCAAACCGTGTCGGGTTTCAACCCGTTGCTTGGCGAGGATGCTTACATCGGCGTCCGTGTGATGATCGATTCCCAGCCGCACTACGGGTGGATTCACCTGATTTGGGACGAAGTTCAAGACAACACGCCCGGCTATGCGCCTGTTGCGTGGGCCTATGAAACCGAAGCGGGTGTGCCGATTCTCGTGCCGGAGCCTGGTTCCGTGGGTCTTGTGGTACTGGTTTGTGCCGGACTGATCGCCCGACGTCGCGCGTAGACGGGACGCGGTGGTTAGGACATATTGCACACGGCGCTGGCCGAGCGCAGACCGATCATGCCGATTGGGTGTTTATGTATAGCCGCGACCAATGGTCGCGCTGGTATTCTTGTTCTGCGCAGTGTTCGATGGACGTCAGTTATAAAGCCGGCGATGGTCTCGCCGGTGTGGTGGTGTTTGATTTGCGTTTAAAAGTTGGTTTACCCGATCAGGATGGTCGGGCCATGTGTTTTGTTATTGATTGCGTAATCAATCCGGTCCTTACCCTTGCCATTTTCCGGGGCTCCTGCGGGGAGAGGGGGGTAAGCGCTGTTGTGTCATGAAAAGATCGCCGATCTTTGACCGCAGGTCTTAAACTTGGAAACCTTCGGTCGTCTACCACGGCGGGGTTGGGAGACCTGCGCCGAGCGCTGGGACCCAATACTTTCGAGTGTTAAATCAAAGCAAAATACCGGCCGGCGGGGCGGGGTATCTATATAATATTCTGAATTTTATTGACTTACGTAAGTTGATGGGTTGGTATTTTTTTTGCTCTGCTCGGGGAATAGTTGTTGACATCCAGCACTTACGCTATTACGCTAATATGCGGAAAATCAAACCTGTAACCAAGGAGAGCTCCGTGATAGACCAAGCACAACAACCGGCGGTGCCAACGCTCGAATCCGTTCAGCGGCGACTTGAGTACCGCGGTAAGAAGCGGGAGTTGGAGCGTAACTCAACACCAGAAAACAACTACGGCATGAGGATCAGGCAGATTCGTGAGTCTCATAGGAAACGTCTGACAGATGTGGCGAGGTTTTTGGGTATCTCCGTGACACATCAAAGCGATATCGAGTTAGGGCGCCGCAACCCGTACAAATTTGAACACCTGGCCAAATTCGTTGCGTTTTGTGATGGCGATGAGAAAACGCTTTTAGTTCTGGAGGAGCTTGCCGCTGCGCGACAAGGATTTGTACGTGTTGAGGCGGATGACCAGAGGACGCAGGAATTTTTAATCAAGCTCAATATGAAAATTGAAGAACAAGGAGGCAAATTAAATGAAGAAATAATTACAGAAATAGAATCGAATGTTTTGAAAAAACTCCACAGGTAGTCGGTCCGGTATCCGAGTGATTGAGCGTAGTGCAGCAGTGTTCAGATGTAGATTTAGAAGTTGAATTGATAATAGTTTAATTGATCAAAAAAGGAGGACTTTTAAATTCTATTTTACTGCTAATACTAGGCGCTCAGCGATAGTGTTAGACTGGATTGTGATTACGTGAAAATCGGAGCCGCGTTTATCACAATCTAATCCCGGGGGAGTTAGGATACATGAAATGAAAGAAGACGACGACGACGAGCAAGCAAAGGCCAATATCCCTCGAGTCGAATGCCGTACGATAAGGCAGATTGAGGATATTGCACGACAAGAGTTACAGACCATTAAAGGCTATGTGCGGGGCAAGCCGGTGCCCATCCAGGACTATATCGAATTCGGCACTCTTAAGGCGCGTTACAACGTCGATTACGCGGTTTCCAACATGAATCGGGGTTACATTGGACGGTTTGATATCGACAAGGACACGTCCAGGAAAACTTTGACGATCGATCAGCAGCAATGGATTCTGGGGTTGGAGGCAAAAGGCAAATCACGAGCACACGCCAGGTTTACTGTTGCTCACGAGATTGGTCACGCTATTCTCCATGGCCAAGAGTTGGTTGAGATGGCCAAATGTGAAGATCCACACGTCTTATACATCAGGGGGGAAATCGAGCCGGAAAATGAGTGCCCGGAATGGCAGGCGGACCGTTTTGCCGAAGCGATACTGATGTCAGCCGAAAGTGTGTCCTTCTTGCTGGATACTTATAAGGCAAGATTATCGGGTGGTTTCGGAAAGCTTCTCATGCGTAACCTGGATGTTCCCAGGACTATGATTCTCACCCGCATCAGGACGCTTGTGGATCTAAACATGATCGATGAACGGGTGTTTAAAAGTTTCATGGACAGTGGAAAGTTCTGGTGGGGCGAGGACACAGAGAACAAGTGATTGTTAAAACAAAAAAAGTGAGGGAACAGCTTCGCGAGGGGAGAAACACCGAAAAGAAGTTTAAAGGTAAGTACTGAATAGAATCAAAAGGAAGGTTGGGTATTTCGGGGGCGCTATTCGTTCAAAGTTGATGATAATCAGATTCATGTCATAAAGCGGGATGCTGGGGGTAATTTATATTTTTCTGTCGGGTTGGGTGTCACACATTGGCTTGTATGTCAATGTACATTGTGATGGTTTGGCTATATAGCCCGACCATCCTGGTCGGGATTATTATTGTGTTGATTTCGATAGGGGTTTGTATCGGATACGTGATCAATCCGGCCCTCACCCGTGGGGAGGGGGGCGCTGTTGTATCACGATGACCAAGCTTGGCGTCTGCAGGGTGTTTGGGTGAAATAACCCTTGCGGAAGCCTGCGCGGAAGTTATATTAATTCTTGTAAGTCTTTTGCGGCGGACCTTTCTTCAATAAAGGGCAAAAAAGATGACAGCCAGGACGATTGCCGGGTGCGTGGTCGTGGGTGGGGGGTTATTCGTTTCAAGTGCTTATGCGGAGCCGATACCGGTTTACAGTTTCAGGGACATGTGGGGGGAGCCGGCGGGGGTGAAGACGGTTAAGTCGCGGTACGACCAAAGGCTGATGATCAATCATGGGGGAGCTATCGAATCTGTCGGGCTTGATGGGAGCAGTTGGCACATCGGATTCGTGGATTACCGGGAGGGTGAAACGCACATCATTGGCTATGCGCAGAACTTTTTGAATGTGTATGGCGGCTATGAAGGTTTTATGTGGGGGCTGTATGCATACGAGATGAACCTTGATGAAGACCTGAAGGCGGACGATGTGTTTATCGTGCAGGATGTGTTGGGTGATGGGATCGGTGTGATGGATGAGGGCGAATGGATCCCCGGCAGTGATGATGTTTTTTACAATGCGAACGATGTCTTGTTCGGGGCCGATCAGATACGCGGCGATGTATCGCAACTGCCTGCTTATGGGGCAAGCCGTTATCTGCCGTTGATGGTGATTTCGGATGGACAAGTGCCGCTTGATGGTGATTTGAATGGCGATGGTTTTGTCGGGTTGGATGATCTGGACATCGTGTTGAATGCGTGGAATCAGAACGTTCCGCCGGGCGATGCGCGGGCGGATGTTTCGGGGGCGGGTGGCGAGCCGGATGGTTATGTGGGGCTTGATGATCTTGATGTGGTATTGAATAACTGGAATGCGGGGACGCCGCCGGCGGTGGTGTTGCCTGAACCTGCGAGCGTGGGCGTAGTGCTTGTTGGAGCCGGCGTGTTTATTCGTCGTCGGGTTTGACTTTCGGTGGTATTGTTATTGATTGCAATTGAAAAAGCCCGGTCATGGGACCAGGCTTTATGGTTGGTGGGGGATCAGAAACGGGTTTCAGTTATGCCGGGTTTGGCGGCGTAATAGTGTGAGGCTCAGGCCGGCCAGCAGGGCGATTGATGCGGGCTCGGGGGTGAATATGCCGGTCATTTCCATGATGAGGATTGGTTGGCTGGGATCGAAGCCGGGCGAATCGGCGGGGATCTGGATATCGAAGAACACATCGAAAAAGCTATCGATGCCTGTGCCGTAGTTGTCATCGACCCAGACGTCGTTGAGGATGACATCGGGCGCGATCGCGGACAGGTGCAGTTTGAATGAGATGAGATTCTGGCCCGGCGAAGTGTCGGGTACTTCGAGTTTGAAGAACACATCGAAGAAGCTGTCGGGGATACCAACCACAACCGGTTTATCGACGAGTTGGGGTATGCCGCCGTTGGGCTCGAGGACGATGCCATTGTCATTTGGGATTTCGATGTCGAAGAAGACGTCGAAGAAGCTGTCGATGATGTAGTCGGGCGCTTCGGACAGGCGGACTTCAAAGACATCGCCGGAGACTTGCTGGGCTTGCAGCGTCAGGTTGTCCAGGGCGGGTGTGAATGAAGGATTGCGAAGTTGCATGTTGAGGTCAGCCATGGGGACGAACTGGCCGGTGTCGACCGTTTGGCCGCTGACGCGGACGCCCATGGGGTCACTATCCGGTGAGACGGACAGTTCGGTGAAGACATCGAAGAACGAATCAAAGAAGTAGTACTGTGTGTCGCCTTTCGCCGCCGTAGTACTACCTAGGTACAACGTTCCGAGCATGGTCAACGAGACAAGCAGGCACTTGTTCATTGCGTTTCTCCTTCCTCCATTGTTATTTGAAGTCAAACTCCCTGTAATGCTGACGCAGAAGTGCTTAATTCAGTTTAAAACGAGCGGCGGGAATTACAAGACCAATTGATCCCGTATCGGAGGTTTTCGTTATCCCCGGTTATGCGCGGATTTCCCCGATAGCCCCCGCGTTTCTTTATAGCGGCCTGCCTGTTGACCCGGTAAAATGCGGTCGTTTCGGACCTCCCACCCTCGAATAAGGGCACAACCCCATGGGTGAAGCACCCACGGACGCGTTACGGGTCGGTTTTGACCGCACCATCAAGCTTCGGTTCCACGGGTGAAGGTCAGTTCGGACGCGGGTTTGTTCCCGTATCGCGACCTTGATGAAGCGGTGGGTTTGACTGAGTCGGGAGCCTCGCATCTGTTCGACTTCCGCACGGGAACCGACATCCAACACAGCATGACGGCGCTGCTGCGTCAGTCGATCTACAGCCGGCTTGCAGGGTACGAGGATGTCAACGACTCCCAGCGGTTGAGTGTTGATCCGGTCATGCGCCACGTGGTCGGCGGACGGGCGACGGATCGACAAGCGGCTTCCACCAGCCAGGTAAGCCGCTTCGAGACCGACGTGCTGACGTATCCGAAGAACCTCGCGGCGCTGATGAGCATGCCGGGCGTGTGGGTGGACCTGGTCCAGCAGCGCCGCCCACCCCACAAACTCATCCTCGACATGGACAGCTCGGTAGCGACAGATCAAGCACCTGCTGACACGCCCGGTAGGCCGACCGCCAAGCGAACCTCAGCGGTTCTATCTCAGCTTTGAATATCAGGCACAGAGTTGGGACACTCCCCGCCGGGTAGTTGCAAAGATCGAATGGCACCTGGGTGAACTGTTTCCGCGTGTCGGCTTCATCGTGACCAACCTCGACATCAGCGCGTTGAACGTGGTGAACTTCAACAACCAGCGCGGCACAACCGAGCAGTGGATCAAGGAGGGCAAGTACGCCGTGAACTGGACCCGTCTGTCATGTTGCGGCTTCGACGCCAACCAGGTGCGCCTTCAACTGCACGTGCTTGCGTACAACCTGGGTAACTTCCTTCGCAGGATCGCGCTGCCAGCAAGCGTGAAGCACTGGACGCTGACCACGCTGCGTGACAGGCTGATCAAGATCGGCGGCAAGATGGTACGCCACGCCCGGTACGTCACGTTCCAACTGGCTGAGGTCGCGATCCCGCGACTGCTTTGCCGGACGATTCTCCAGCGGATACGCCGGTTTGCAGTGATCGCGCCGAGGGCAGCGCCGAAATGACCGGTCGGAAGGAGAGACAGACCTGCGAACGACGAGGGAGCATCAATGTCAGTCCGGGTGAACCTCGTCATTCATGGCTACCCGGGCAGTCAGAACGGTGGTTCAGGGGCAGATTCAGGGGCCGATGCGGTGAAAATCGGGGTAAATGGTCTCGGAATTTTGGGAGGAGGTGTTACACCGGTGCCAAGGAGCCCGGCGGCGTAGTCGGGTAAAGGTCAAATGGGAAATATCGTATAAAGGCTTAATTGTCTTGAAATCATGGAGAGGGGCGTTACACTGCTATCAAACTGGCGGACTCTGCCTTTAGCAAAAAGTCGAGAGGAGGAAGATCATGAGAAGATTGTTTTTACTGGGTATTTCGGTAGTTTTCTGGTTTGCTCAGGCCGTTCAGGCCGCCCCGATTCAAGTTGTATTTTCCGGAGAAGTGACAAGAATCGATGGTAATTATACGCCCCCCATCGCGGTAGGTGATCCTGTGTCCTTCACCTACCTTTTCGACTTTGATGCCGACGGCATCGAGAATGGCAACATCAAGCAGGACACGCAGTATTACGACTACTTCTATGCCGAGCAAATTGGTGGCCTTTGGGTGCTCCCTGGCGGTACGGAGACCGTTTTTTATGGACGACGGGACACCTACAATAACCAGACCAGCGTTCGTTCAGGCTCCTATGCCTATCAATACAATGACTGGTGGACCAGTGGTGAAGCTTTACCTGCCGGGCAATATTTTTATGTAGGGCAATACTTTTATGGCAACGGCGGTCTTCTTTACCCAAATGGACGGTATGCAGGCCAGCCCTATGCCTTTGTCCGATATAATCTGCATGTCGATTCCATCAGCGTTGTCCCCGAACCTGGTTCGGCATTACTTCTGGGCCCTGCGCTGGTCGGAGTCATGGCTATCCGAAGAAAACATTTGTCATAGATGACACATGCAACAAGGTAATGCCGCATCTGCTCGACGCCATAGAACGGTGTCCGCAGGTACTGCGCGTCGACCAGACACATCAGACGCTCGTTGAACACGTCCTCGCCGACCGACTTGTAGTACAACGTGCTTTGGCTCAAGCCTAGCTACGCAGAGCTATAACCGAATGTTGTGGATGACGCAATGAAAAAGGCGGCGTACTTTGGGTGTATCAAACACGCCCAGTCCCCTAACACAGAGGAGTACGCCACCAGGTATGAAGCTACCATCGAATCTATCCCGTTTCGATCTTCGGCCGTGTCGGACCCGCCGGCGTCGCAGGACGTGTTGACCGCGACCTGCGTCATGGGGCGCAGACGCTGCTGACGCGAAGTTAGTAAACAAACTGGTTATGGATCAGGTGCTTGCATCGATGTTTGCAGGGCCAAAGTTTTGGCTTCTGTGAAGTGTGTCTGACCTGCCTGTTCGGCGGCTATGACAGCTTTAAGGTCGACGTATCAATGTCGTTGCGCCCAAACTCAGGAGGCCGAGTAGTGTGCCGGGCTCCGGGATGTTGCTGCTTTGGGTGGGGGGTAAGCTGTTGTTCCAGTTATTGAGCACGATATCCAGATCGGCCAGGCTTATGTAGCCGTTGCCTGAGAGGTCGCCTTTCGCCAGGTCGCCCGGGGTGCAGTATTGGTTCCAGTTAGACAGGACGATGTCGAGGTCGTCGAGGCCGACGAAGCCATCGTCGTTGAGATCGCCCCGTAGAATGGCGACGATTGTGATGATGCCGTCGGTGTAGAACGTCGAGGTGTCCCACGCGAGGTTCATGTCGAGCGAGGGCAGGATCAGGTGATTGAAGGTTTCACCATTGAGGTAGGCGACGCCCTCGACAAGGTTGAAAGTTGCGCCGGCGATCAGTTCGAAGCTGTCGTCCGGATCGAAGATGAGATTACCATTGAGCGTGAGTTGGCCCGTGGTGGGTGAGGAGAAGATAAGGGTGGCAAGACCATCAAGGCAGATGTCGCCGCCGTCCATGGTCAGAGCCTGGTCGAAGTCGACCGTGCCCTGGCCAGTGATGTAGAGCGTGTTGCCGTTGAGGTCGAGGTCATCGCGGAATTCGAAGCGTTGGCCGTCGGCGACGTACAGATCGACATCTGATGCAAGTGTGGTGTTGACACGCAGCCAGTGACTGCCTTGCAGGATGGTGATGGACGCGTTGCTTGAGCCGGCATTGAGGATGAGGTTGCCGTCGCCGTCGATGATGTAGCGGTTGGGGCTGTCAAAGTGCAGGCCTTTGGCGGTGAAGGTTTCACCGGCGTTGATGTCGGCGTAGGCGGTGGTGGCGTTGGCGGAGCCGAAGCGGGCGATCTCCTTGAAGGTGTCGGCTCGACCCCAGTAGAACCAGCTCAGCGGATCGGACCAATTGCCGCGCGTCGATTCGTTGGTCCATGCACGGTTTTCACGGCCCGGTGCGTCGATGTCCGTGCTGATGGCCCAGCTTAAGTGCGAAGGCAAGGCGGAGACTGTTTCCAGGAAGTTGCCCGCCAGATCGAACTTAAGGATGCGGCCGCTGGTTTCACGTATGTACACGTTGCCCATGTTGTTGTCTGCGGCCAGCGCGTTGGGATTGGTCAGGTCCGAGCCGTCGAAGCTGCTGCCTATGGCAAACTCACCGAGTGGTGCATCTTCGTTCTGCGTGTATTCGTAGCGTTTGACCGTGCCGTCGCTGATGCTGAGGTAGAAGTCCGCCTGCGTGGTTCGGAAGTCTTCGATTGTGTGGAAGGTGATCATGTTGGAGTCGTGGCCGCGCGGCGGTTTTGTCTCACCGCTGACGGCAAAAGCGGTGCGGGAGACCACGGCGAGGTCGTCGGCAACGCCGTCCTGGTCGACATCATCGACCGCGAACTGGAAGTACTGGAAGGCTTCGCCCCATATGCCGTTGTCGATGTTGGAGGTAAAGAGGAATATCTTTTCGACGTCCCAGTTGACGAGGTCGGTGGAGGACAGCAGTGCGCCGGTTGTGCGTGTCAGGGCGGCGGTGGTGACGCCCGCATGTTCGGGCAGGACGACGTTATCGAGGATGTAGAACTTACCTGAGACCTCGTCGTATTGTGTGGCGAACTTTTTTTCTCCGCCGGGCAGGCTGACCCAGTCATCCTCGCCGGGGGATTGGATAGATGTCGGAGAGTTGACTTTTAATAATACGGTGTTGGGATGCTCACCGATCTTTGGCAGCAGGACGACGCCGGTCAGCGGAGAAGCGACGATCTGCGATTCGGTGATAACCAGGTCGTCACCCAGCGGGCTGTTGCCGGTGTTAGCCGAGCCGGAAAGTGTCCATGAACTTGCCAGCAACAGGTCGGCGTTAACGGAGGCGGACATGACGCGTTTACCGCTTTGCGCGATCCAGATACGTCCGTTATAGATAACGGGTGTGTTTGGTGTGCCGCCGTAGTCTCCGTCTTTGAGCAGGCCCGAAGCGGCATCGATGGGGTCGGTCCAGCTCAGGCCGTAATCGGTGGATTTGCGGATAAGGATGTCGCCGGTCGGGTCGCTGGTGCCGTCGCGGTATCCCCAGAGATAGAGTTCGCCGTTGATTTGAAAAACGGTGGACCAGAAAGCGCCGTCGATCTCGGTTTGTTTAGTCCAGGTTTGTCCCTGATCGGCGGATCGATAAATCCAGGTGTAGTGGTTTCGCGAGTCACCGGTTTCGTAGAACAGGTCGTGGCTGGCGATGTATGAACCGTCAGGCATGACGGTGATGGAGGGGGAAGCGGGATAGACTTCGTTATCGAGGATACGGTCCAGCAGGTCGGGTGCTTCTTGATAGGAAATGACCGTGCCGGGGACGTTGCTGAAGTCAACGGCTTGTGTGGTTGAGCTAAAAATGAAGCACGACATGCAGGCGAAGGCGGCCGCGTGATGGGTTAGAAAACGTCGCACACCGCCGCTGTCATCAGATCGATCCTGGTCGTAATACATCGTCATCCCGCGATAAGAGAAGTTGAGCATCGAACGTTTTCCGAAAGTCACCTGTTGCGATGATCGGTGTGGCTTCCAAGTTCCCGAAAACAGGGGGATTTGCCCCCCGTAACCTAATATACGTGTTGTTTGCTCAATTGTTACATCCAACAAGCCGGAATTTGTTTTTTTAAATGACAACGACCTCAAACGCTGGGCTATATGTGTGGATCGAGGAAGAATAGGTAAGCGGGTGCAGGCGTGTGAGGAGGATTGGGAAATGAAAACGATGAACGTTTTCAATTCTGTTGTAGAGGTGATGAAGTACAGCGATGTGGAACCATTACAGCATCTTGAGCACCAGGTTGACAGCATTTTCGAGAGAGGTTTTGACTTTGTTTTGGTCGGGGTCGCCTTGGATGGTCTTGCCGGCGACGCCGCGCCAGACGATGAGTTGTTGCTGGTTGTCGATGATGTCGATGGCGAGTTTCCCCGAGCGTAGTTTTTTGACCTCGATGGGGACTTCAACGGGTTGCCCGCCGTAGTTCGTGGTGCCGGTGCGTTCGACTTCGACGCTGCTTTCGGCGCCGATGACGAAGCGAATCAGCACATCTGCCTTGGCGGGTTCAACGGGTTGCCAGCCGCGGCCGGTGAGGTTTTTGTCGACCGCGTTCTTGATGGTGGTTTCGATAAAGGTAAGTCGATTGGGTCTAACGCCGAAGGCGGCGCTGCCGTTGGGCATCCATGCGTAGGTATTGACCTGCTTGGGATTGAAGTACGGCTCGCTGTAGGTGGCGACATCGATCGACTTGCAGCCTGCAGTGGCGAGCGCGGCGAGCAATAGTCCAAGTAAGAGCAGGTGGGTCTTTCGCATCGTGATGCTCCTGATCGGGGCGGGCGTTATCTCGGGCTGCAGTGCTACGGTGATTGTAGTGAGAAAGTTACAGCGGGGGGGATGAGTGGGACCCCGGGGACCGCTGCGACCTCGGCCAAAGCCTTTTTTTGGCTATGACCGGGCTTTGGGGGTGGTGTGGTGTAGGTAGTGCGCGCAGAAAAAAACAGACGCTTGTGGGCGTCTGTTTTGTGGGGGTCATTTTGTAATGGCGTATCAGCTTGCAGCGCGTGCCTGGTAGGGGATGCGGATGCCGACTTCGTAGCCGATTTCCTGTTTATCGCAACGGATAACCGGGCCGGTGAGGTCGCGGCCGGCTTCGGGGCCGTGAGGCTGGATGAAGACGGTCATCTGCATGTGGTTGCCGACTTCGACGGGCTCGGGCAGGATGACGCCGAGGCCTGACTCGGAGATATTGGCAAGCTGCACGGTGCAGATTTTCTTGGAGGGCTGTTTAGGATCGGTGTTATCCGTGATGATAGCGGTGGCCTGGCCTATCATCGGGGTGCGTTCGCAGCCGCGACGTTCGAGGAACAGCACGTCGGCTGGGCCGTTGGGTGGCTTGACGAGCTTGAGGTGCTGGGGTTCGATGTTGCTGGACATGGTGTGCTCCTGTGTGCTACGAATCAGGGGCGGTGCAAGACGCGATCGTCGCCGCCACGTATAAAATCGGCCGAATAAACAACAAGGTTTACTCATCTTGACATTGGACGAAGGAAAATTGATGGGACGTGTGACGCTTATCGGAGCCGGGCCGGGCGATCCGGGGCTGATCACGGTCAAGGGGATGCAGCGGTTAGCGGAGGCGGACGTCGTGGTCTACGACGCGCTGGCGAACCCGAGACTGCTTAAGTATCTGCGTGAGGGGAAAGAACTTATCTACGCGGGCAAGCGCGGAGCGGGCGAATCGGGGGGCTACACGCTATCGCAAGATGAGATCAACGAACGGTTGGTCGAACTTGCTAAACAGGGCAAGAAGGTAGCTCGTTTGAAGGGGGGCGATCCATACTTATTCGGACGTGGCGCAGAAGAAGCGGCGTACCTCGGCGAGCACGGCATCGATTGCGAAGTCATCCCCGGCATCACCAGCGGGATCGCAGCGCCGACCTACGCTGGCATCCCCGTGACGCACCGTGAACATGCAAGCAGCGTGACGTTCGTGACCGGGCATGAAGATCCGGGCAAAGATGATTCGGCGGTGGATTACGCGGCACTGGCAGGTCTGATCAAAGTGGGGGGGACAGCCTGTTTCTACATGAGCGTCGGGCGATTACCGCAGATCGTGGCGACACTGATCGGTCATGGCTTATCAACCGAGACGCCTGCAGCCGCGGTACAGTGGGGGACGCTCAACACGCAGCATTCGGTGAAGGGCACGCTCGGCGCGATCGTGGGATTGATAGAGCGTGAAGCGATCGGGGCGCCTGCAATCATTGTGGTGGGCAAGGTGGCGGGACTGGAAAGCAAGGGGATGGACTTCTTCACGGATCGGCCGTTGTTTGGTCAGCGTGTCATGGTGACGCGGACACGACAGCAGGCGTCGGAGTTGACGCAGTTATTGGAGGATCAAGGCGCAGAGGTGATCGAAGCGCCGACGATCCGGCTTTTGCCGCCGGAAGATAGTAAGGCTGTGGATACCGCGATCCGAGAGATTGCCAAGCACGATTGGCTGGTTCTGACCAGCCCGAACGCGGTGATGGCATTATGGACCCGCTTGTATGCGATGGGATTGGATAGCAGGCACCTGGGGGGCGTGCGTATCGCGGCGGTGGGTACATCGACATCGGATGCGCTGCGAGCACAGTTGGCGATCAAGCCTGATTACGTGCCTAAACGTGCGATGGGTTCGGCGCTTGGGCAGGGTTTGATCGAACAATTCGACCTAAGTGGTGCATCCATCATGCTGATGCGTGCAGATATCGCGGGTGGGGATTTGACGGAATTGCTTGAAGGGGCGGGCGCGGTTGTGCATGAAGTGGCGGCGTACCGGACCGCGATCGTCGATGCACTGCCGGATGAGGCTTTGCAGGCACTTAAAGATAAACGCATCGACTGGCTGACATTTACCAGTAGTTCGACGGCACGGAACCTGGTGTCGCTACTGGGTGATGAGCGAGGATTGCTTGAAGGCGTGAAGACGGCATCGATCGGCCCAGTAACGAGCAGGACGATGCGCGAGGTGGGTTTGGAGGTAACGGTGGAGGCACTGCCGTCGAGCCTGGCGGGATTGGTTTGGGGGATGGGGGGGAAGAAAGCAGGAGACGCAGGAAAGCAGGAAAGCAGGGAATAAGATTCTTCCGATACCCGATACCCGTGAAGAGGTCCGGACCTTCGCTTCGCTCAGGACCGGCGTTGGAGGGGAAGAAGCCATTAGCCATTAGCCAATGGCACAAATCCTAAATCATCAATCCCAAATCATAAATACAGTTCCCACACCCCACACCCCACACCCCACATCCGTCTCCCAGCCCCCATCGGGGGGCCTGTTTGCCGCTTCTGGCGGGCTTGGGTACGCTATTTCCAGCCCTCAGGGCATGAAAAGACCCATACGGACACTGACTCTGGAGATATCGATGCTCGAAACTTACGAACAGCTCAAGACCCTGGTTGCCTCAGTTGAAGATGATTTGCGCAAGGCTGCCGGCGGTAACAAGGCGGCGGGAACGCGTGTCCGCAAGATGATGCAGGACGTAAAGAACGTGGCACAGACGCTGCGCGTGAAGGTGCTTGAAAATCGCGACGGCGATTAATTGCCTGTTCCGGCATATTTTATGATGCAGTTCGGCTGATCAACCGTTCTGATTTAACCTGTTAACGCGGGTCGCCCCGGCGTGGCGTTGTGGTCGTTGCCGGGCACTTGCACCCGTTTATCCACTTGTGGACTGCAATCCCATGGCCCCACCCCTGTTATTTGATATCTCTGATATTGATACCAGCAAACTGATCTACTCGGCCCAGGACATCGAGAAGATCAATCCGCACCGGGGCGTGATGCGGCTGATCGATGGGATCGTGTATGCCACGGACGACCTGCATCACACGATGGCGTACCGGGATGTGAAGGACGATGAGTTCTGGGTGCCCGGGCATATCCCGGGTCGGCCTTTGTTCCCGGGTGTGCTGATGGTGGAGGCCGGGGCACAACTGGCGAGCTTTGTTTGCTTATCGCAGTTGAAGACGGGTTTCATGGGCTTTGCCGGCTTGGAGGCAGTGAAGTTCCGCGGGCAGGTCAAGCCGGGCGATCGGCTATACATCCTCTGCGAACAGACGGAGCTGCGTAAGCGACGCAGCACGAGCGTGGTGCAGGGGGTGGTCGACGGCTCGCTGGTGTTCGAGGCGAAGATCATCGGCATGCCGATGTGATTCAAAACCGTCACGTGCCTGAATTGCTATGATGGCCGATCCGCGGCAAGCGGAGGGTTTTCGGTTACCCACGATTTACATTACATCCACGGCCCGGGCGTGTTTTGCCTCGGCATACCAGGAGAAGTCATGAAGACAGTCAGGTACGGCGTCATCGGTTGCGGCGCGATCGCGCAGCGCAGGCACATCCCCGAAGCGGTCGCGAACGAGAAGTCGGTCGTGGTCGCGGTGGCGGACCCGGTCAAGGGTCGGGCCCAGTCGATCGGCGAGAAGATCGGCGCCAAGGGGTATACCGACTACAAGAAGATGCTTAAGGAAGAGAATCTGGACGCTGCGGTGGTCTGCGGTCCGAACGTGCTGCACGCCCCGATGACGATCGATGCATTCAAGGCGAAGCTGCACGTGCTGGTCGAGAAGCCGATGGCGACGACCCGCGCGGAGGCGAAGAAGATGATTGCTGCGTCCAAGGCTGCCCGTAAGTACCTGATGGTCGGGATGAATCAACGGCTGATGCCGCCGCACGCCAAGGCCAAGGATATCCTGGATTCAGGGTGTGTCGGCAAGCCGATCGCGTTTGAGACGACGTTCAAACACCCCGGCCCGGACGGCTGGTCGGTGGACGGGGCCAAGAGCTGGTTCTTTAAGAAGCAGCCGGCGGTCATGGGCGTGACCGGCGACCTGGGCGTGCACAAGGCCGACCTGATGCGCTGGCTGCTGGGCGAAGAGTTCGTGACAGTCGGCGGGATCATCGACACGCTGGACAAGAAGACCGAAACCGGCAGAAAGATCCCGCTGGATGACAACGCGTTCCTCACGCTGCAGACCAAGTCCGGCGTCGTCGGGAGCATGAACATCTCCTGGACGAACTACGGCGGAGAAGACAACGGCACGACGATCTTCTGCTCCAAGGGCGTGATCAAGGTCGGCAAGGACCCGGAATTCAACGTCATCGTCGAGTATCGCAACGGCCAGCGCGAGTACCACAAGACCGGCGCGGTGGCGACGAACACACGGCAGGTCGCCAGCGGCATCATCGACAGCTTCACCGAGTCGATCCTGAACCGCAAGAAGCCCCAGATCGACGGCATGGAGGGCTACAAGGCCCTGAACGTGATCCTGACATCGATGGAAGCGGCGAAGGCGGGGCGGTTTAAGAAGATCAGCTACTGATTGGAAGAGCCGTTAGCCATTAGCTGTTAGCACGGAGGGGTATGGTTGTGGTATGTGGATAGGTGATACGATCTGGCTGATCTCTGATCTCTGCAGATACCCGGACCTTCGCTGCGCTCAGGACCGGCGTTGGGGGAGACAAGCCATTAGCCATTAGCAATACAATTCCTACACCCTACACCCTACACCCTACACCCTACACCCCACACCCCACACCCTACACCCTGCCTCAGTTGACAATCCGGCAAGCAAGATTAGAGTATGTGACTCGCTCGGGAAACCGAGCGGGACCCCGATTTAGGGGGTGTAGCTCAATTGGTTAGAGCACCGGACTGTCGATCCGGAGGTTGCGGGTTCGAGCCCCGTCACCCTCGCTTACGCGAGCAAGAAAAAAACCACGCCTCATGGCGTGGTTTTTTTGTGGGCATATCAGGTTCGGTTCGTGAATCAGCGGCGACGGCGCAGCATGGCAAGGCCAGCGAGGCTAAACAGGCCAAGTGTTGCGGGTTCAGGGACGATGGTGATCTCGAAGCGTTCGAGATTGGGGGTGCCGGCTTCGGTAATGGCAAGCAGGAGTGTGCCTTGGGCGTCGTTGCTGAGCGTGATCCGGGCGATCTTGCTGTCGCCGATATCGTTCGTATCGCTGCCGGGGCTGAACCAGGTGACGTCCAGTTCGGTCGTGCTGAAGGTGAAGCCGTTACCGCCGACATCGCCTGCGCCCCCGGCAATCCCGACGCCGGAGCCGAGGTCGGTACCGTCCGGATTGGTGACGAAGGTGTCGTATCGCAGTGACTCATCACCGAGTATCGAAATAACGACTTCGATAGGCGGCAGGCCATTCGCATCACCATTCACATGCTGGAAGATGTCTCCCTGGGTCAATTCCAGCAGCATGGCGGCGGCGGTCCAGTCGCTGGTGGTGTTCACGACCAAGTCATAAGTGCGGTAGCCGGCAAGTGAGGGTGCCGCGGAATTATCTACCGGGACGAGGCCGACAAGGGTCATGGTTGCCTGTGACTGAACAGCCGGCATGAACGTGGCACAAGCAAATGCGGATAAACACACAAAGCGCACAATCTTTCTCATGGTCTTTCTCCCCAATGTTAGTAGATTCGTAACCGGATTCCGTACGTAGTCTATCGCAGTTACAGGCGGTAGCACAAGGCTTCACATTTATTTTGCATTCGGCATGATCCGGATGGCGGCTGTATATACGGACCCAAAGGTATTTTATGTATGGTGGTTTGAGACTTTCGGAAGAGGCAGGCGAGTGGGAGGTTGAGGTACGTTGCCGGTTGTGATCGGGGTGGTTAAACTAATGGGCTACACATAGACCGCTCGGCCTCGCCCGTCGGCGAGGGTCCGGCGTCCCGGTCGCGTCGGCTGGGGCCACCGAGTGGGTAGGAGACGCATTCCGATGAGCGATACTTTCGATAACAGCAATCTTTACGAAGGCCTGTTCCTGATAAGCCAGCAGGCGGTCGGTACGAACCTGGGCGATGCGATCGACCACGTACGCCAGATCCTGGATCGGGCGGGCGCCGAGGTGCTGACGCTTCGTAAATGGGACGACCGCAAACTGGCGTACCCGATCAAGGGCCAGAAGCGTGGTGTATTCCTGCTGTCGATGTTCCGTGTCGATGGCGGCAAGCTGGCGGACCTCGAGCGTGACTGCAATCTGTCGGAGCAGATTCTGCGTGTGATGGTGACACGTTGCGATCACTATGGTCAGGTCGAGTACGATGAAGAACTCGATGCCGCGAAGCACAGCGTTGTCGAGCAGAAGCTTCGTGACGATGAACCGTCATCAGTTAATGATGATGAGGTCGACGCGGACGAAGAAGCTGTCGAAACAGCCGCCGAGTAATTACCTGAACGAATCCGTGACCGTGTGCTCACAGCAGCGCAGGAGGTGCCATATGCCTAATCTGAACAAGGTCATGCTGATGGGCAACCTGACGCGCGATCCGGAGTTGCGTTACACGCCGAATAATACGGCGGTGGCGAATCTTGGGATGGCGATCAACCGGCGTTGGTTCAACAAGCAGACCAACGAGAACCAGGAAGAGACGACGTTTGTCGATCTGGAAGCCTGGGGCCGGACCGCCGAGGTGTTGAACCAGTACCTGAAGAAGGGCCGACCATTGTACGTGGAAGGCCGTCTGAAGCTGGACACCTGGCAGGACAAGGAAAGCGGAGGCAACCGCTCGAAGCTGAAGATTGTCGTGGAGTCGTTCGAGTTTCTGGATACACGTGCCGAAGGCGGCAGCGGAGGCGGTGGGGGCTACTCCGGCGGTCGCGGCGGTTCCCGCGGTGGATCGGCGCCGATGAATGACGGCCCGCCGGTGCATCAGGCGGTGGATGAGGAAGATATTCCGTTTTGAAAACAGGCTTGAGGCCTGAGTCTTGAGGCTTGAGTATTTATCTGGTGTACGGCTGGAATCCCTCAAGCCTCACACCTCAAGTCTCAAGCCTACATACGATGCTGGTGTACCGCCGTGGGCGTGTTGATCCACGGGCCGACGCCTAACTTGCCTTACCTGAAGGAAGGACAACATGAAGCAAGTTGAACTGTTATTACTGGAAAACGTGAGTAACCTCGGGATCGTCGGGGACGTGGTAAAGGTTAAGCCGGGTTATGCCCGCAACTACCTGCTGCCGCACGGCCTGGCGACGACACCGAGTGACGCGGCGATCGCCCGTCTGGCTGAGCGTCGTGCCCAGGTCGCTGCCGAGATGGCGCGTATCCGCAAGGAACACGAATCGCTGATCGACAAGATCAACGGCTTCGAGCTGACGCTGATGCGTTCGGCCAACGAGCAGGGTGTGCTGTACGGCGGTGTGTCGCAGCACGAGATCGCCCAGTCGTTGCGTGATGAAGGCTTCGATATGATCGAAGACCGCCACGTCCGCATCGGCGACCAGATCAAGCGTCTGGACAGCTACCAGGTGCCGGTCGTGATCGACAAGGAACTCAAGGCCGAGGTCAAGGTGTGGGTTGTCTCCGATAAGCCCGCCGAAGAACTGGGAGCCGAAGAAGAGGTTGAAGGCGAAGTGGTCGACGAGGACGAAGCACCGGTCACCGCGGAACTGGACGAGTAGGTTTTCAGTCGACAATCAAAGATACAATAACGGTCGTCCATTGGGGCGGCCGTTTTTTTGTTGTCTCGCAATTGGAGGTTGCATCATGACAGCTTTCCTGTTCGGTTGTTGCCTGCTTGTTGTAGGTTTGTTTTCATCCACCTGTTTAGCGCAGGATGAAAACCAGGCTGAAACTGAGGCAGTGCGGTTGATGTTTGTTGTTTCGGTTCCCGCGGATACGCCTGTGAATGATTCGATTTATGTCTGCGGCAATATTCCGGATCTTGGCAACTGGAACGGGCAAGGGTTGATACTGCAACGACTGGACGATGGGACATATGCCGCATTACTTATGGTAAAGCGTGGCACACAGATTCAATGCAAGGTAACGCGAGGCAGTTGGCAGACAGTAGAGAAAAACGCGTCCGGCGCGGAGATGGATAACCGTCTTGTCGTTGCAGATATATCTAAACAAGTTCAATTTGCAGTTGCTGCATGGGCGAACCAACAGGCATCACAGATCGAACCAACGCTGTCTGGAAATATCAAGAAGCACGAGCGTTTTCATTCGCAGATACTTGATAACGAAAGGACGCTGATCGTTTACCTGCCGCCGTGGTATGACGAGCAGGTGGAGCGGAAGTACCCGGTGCTATATATGCATGACGGGCAGAACATTTTCGATGCCAGCACATCGTTTGCGGGTGTGGAATGGCGGGTGGATGAGGCGGCGCAGCGTCTGATCGAGGCGGGGACGATCGAGCCGATCATCATCGTGGGCTTGTACAACAACGCCGATCGTATGCAGGAGTACAACGCGGGTGCGCCGGATGCTGAACCGTCGGCGTATGCGCGTTTTGTGGTGGAAGAGGTGAAGCCGTTTATCGAGAAGACTTACCGGGTGGATACGGAGCGTGACAAAACAGGGGTGGCCGGTTCGTCGATGGGTGGGCTGATTTCGCTGTACTTGGCGCAGCAGTACCCGGAGGTGTTTGGCCGATGCGGGATCGTTTCGCCGGCACTGGGCATCCACGATCGGCAGTACCTGGATGGCCTGCTATCGGCGGACGTGAAGTGGATGCGGGGCAAGCGGTTCTGGCTGGACATGGGCACGGCGGAGGCCGGCAGCAGTACGGGGAACCTGCTGTTGCGGCACACGCGGGATCTGGCTGGTCTGTTTGGGAAGACAAGGCAAAATCATCCGGATTGGGGTATTTCCTGTGAATATCAGGAGATCGAGGGCGGTCGTCACAACGAATGGGCCTGGTCTGAGCGGATAGCGTTGATTTTGACCTGTCTCTACGGCCTGTAAGGCCGATTCTGGCCCCAAATCGCGGATTTTTCTGGAATTTCGAGATTATTCGGGGTATTCTTATGTAATAATGCCTCACTGCCGAGTTCCTGACGGCGGGGCGATTGAGACACAACCAGGAAAAGGGATGTCAGCATGAGTTATGACCTCGGGCAGACCCGGTCCAATGCCGGCCGTTCATCCGTCTATGGCAACGGTTTAGAAGAACTAGAACAACGACTGCTGCTGAGTGCTTCGCTATACGATGCACAGGACGTGGTTCAGCCGGCCGAGGCTGAGCAGGCCGAGGTGGTGGCGGCGGCAACGAGCGACCTGGTCTTCGGTATCGATGTGTCCAAGTGGCAGGGCACGATCAACTGGACGAGCGTCGCGAACAACAATGACATCGATTTCGTGTGGGCCAAGGCGACGGAAGGTGTGGATTACACCGACCCGAAGTGGTACACCAACGTTGCCGGCGCACATAATGCGGGGCTTTATGTGGGGGGTTATCACTTCGCGACGCCTTACACCAGTGGCGTCAATGATGCAGCGGATGAGGCGACGGACTTCTATGCCGCGGTCGATGATTACCTGACCGACGGGTACCTGCGTCCGGTGCTTGACCTGGAAGGATCGAATTCACTGACCGTAACCCAGATGAGTAACTGGGTGCATGAGTTCATGAATACGTTCGCTACGCTTAGTGGTGGGATTGTCCCGGTGATTTACACCGGTACGACCTACGCGACCAGCGAGTTGAATAGTTCGGTCAACATTTACGATTTGTGGTATCCGAGGTGGCCCAGCGACCCTGATTTTGACAACCCACCTGCCGCGCCTGGTATCTGGAACAGCTACGATCTCTGGCAATACTCCAGCACGACGAGTGTGACGGGTATCTCCGGTAACGTTGACGGGGACGTGTTCCTCGGCAACATCGACGAGTTTATCTCCAAGTACGTGATCAGCACCGTGCCGGATGATCATGGGGATGACGTGGCGAGTGCGACGGTGATCGGCTTGCCTTCGACGACGGCGGGTGTGATCGGCAATACCAACGATAGCGACTGGTTTGAAGTCACCCTTGAAGCCGGTGTTGAGTACAGCTTCAGTGTTTTGACGGATGGTTTGAGTTCGGCGGAACTGCGGCTGCGTACGAATCTGGGTAACCAGATCACGATGAACTCGGGCCCGGCGTCGGGTGATACGTTGGCGCAGATCACGTATACGCCGGTCTCCTCGCAGGTGTATTACCTGTCTGTGGATTCATCAGGCATCGGTAGTTACAACCTGGTGGTTCAGGAAGCGGATGACCACGGTGATTCGATCGCTGAAGCAACTGACCTGACTTCAGGTTTAGCGCTTGGGGGTTTGCAGACCGCAACGGACAAGGATTACTTTTTCTTTAACGCTACGGCCGGTAAGCAGTACACCATTGAGATCATCGGTCTGGACCTGACCGACGCGGTGCTGAACCTGTACAACAGTGGGGGTGCCATCACCGCTCAAGCGACAGGTAACGGCGGCAGTAGCCCGTTGGTCCATATGGATTGGAGTGCCTTGGGTGACGGCGTGATGTATATCAGTGTGTATTCGAATGCCGGGACTCTCGGTGATTACGCGATCACATTGGTTGAAAGCGATCCGCAGCTTATAGGCGACCTGGACGGTGACGGTTTCGTGGGGCTTAGCGACATGGACATCGTGCTGGGTGCATGGAATCAGAGCGTCACAGCGGGCGATTGGCTTGCGGGCGATCCTTCGGGAGACGGGTTCGTCGGCCTGGATGACCTGGACATCGTGCTGGGGAACTGGAACGCGGGTACGGCGCCGGTGGAAGACGCGGTCAGCGGTGAGTTGAGCGAGACGCTTGCCGCTGCGACCAGTGGATATATCCTGGGTATCGACGTGTCGGTGTGGCAGGGTACGATCAACTGGCCGACGGTTGCGGCATCCGGGCGAGAGTTCGCGTTTATTCGAGCGGTTGACCGCGATGGCGAGATCGACACAAGGTTCTATTACAACATCGTGCAAGCCAAGGCGGCGGGGATCTATGCCGGTGCATATCAATTCGTAACACCCTGGACCGACGGCTACAACGACGCGGTGGAAGAAGCCCAACTGTTCGCCAGCGTGATCGCACCTTATCTGACGGATGGTTATCTGCGTCCGGTGATCGACATCGAAGCGGGGCCGCCGCACGAGCCTTACCCCATCGATCTGGATAACACGGTATTGACCAACTGGATTCATGATTACATGGAAGAATTCGAGCGTCTCACCGGCGTTCAACCCTTGATCTATAGCAATACGTATTACGCGACCAGTGCGTACACCAGCGGTGTCAACGTGTATGACCTGTGGCTGGCGAACTGGACAAACGATCCGGACAGCCCGCCCGGTGGTAATGCGGACGGCGTGTGGAACGGTTACGACTTCTGGCAATACTCCGGCGGCGGCGACTCCGTGCCGGGGATCAGCGGGGGCGTTGACGGTGATGTGTTCTTCGGGACGGTTGCAGAAATGCTTGCCGAATACGGGATCACGACCGTACCTGATGATCATGGTAACGATGACGATAGCGCGACCGTCATGGCCAGCATGCCGTCCGCGGCGATCGGCACAATCGATACGGTCATGGATACCGATTGGTTTGAACTATCCCTTGAATCGGGTACCGAGTACGTGTTTTCTCTTATCGCAGGTTCAGCTTCCTCGGCCCAGATTGCCTTGTATACTCAGGCAGGTACCCAACTGGCGTCAAACGTTGGGCCGGCTTCGGGTGGTATCCTGGCGAACTTGTCATTCACCCCATCTTATACAGATACCTATTACATACGTATCGCTGCGATCGATGACGTCGGGACGTATATCCTGAGTGTCCAGGAAGCCGACGACCACGGTGATACAATTGCCGAAGCGACCGGCCCGGTATCAAGTGCTGCGTTCGGTGGTATCCAGAGCAACAGCGACCTGGATTACTTCAGCTTCAATGTATCAGCGGGTATGCATTACGATATTCAGGTATTTGATCTGGGGATACCCGACGCAGCGATCACGTTATATGACGGCAGCGGCAACTACATCAGTGACGACTCGGGCTCGAATACCGGAGGGACACATGCACAGGTCGGGTATAACGCTACCAGTGATGGTGTGATGTATGTTGCTATCAGCGCGCAAATCGGCTCTTACGGTGATTATGCCTTATTGATTAATGAATCAGAGCCGACACTTGTAGGCGATATTGATGGTGACGGTTTCGTGGGGCTCAGTGACCTGGACCTGGTGCTCGGAAGCTGGAATCAGACCGTGCCGCCGGCGGATTCAGCGGTTGATTTGTCGGGTGATGGGTATGTCGGGTTGGACGATCTGGACATCGTCCTGGCGAACTGGAACGCGGGCACACAACCCGCCGCCGTCGGTTCTGCTGTAACCGAGCCGGTTACCGCTTCCTCGACAGAGGCCACGGCGGCGTCTACGTTGGACGAGACTCCCGAACCGGTGGCGAGCAGCGCAATGCTGGCTGCCTGGCGCAGTGAAGCACGTTCCGCGTTCGTCGAGGAAGATGCGGCCGACTACGATCCGGTGATCGGTTTGTGGGAGTGATCCACAACCACCGCGTCTATGATGAATTTCGAATGCTTGATTATGAGATGTAGTCAAGCGTGAAAACCCGTCCCTCCGTCGGGTCTGTCACGCTGCTTGTTCGTTTTTAGGCGGCAGGGTGATGACGTGCTTGTACATCTCGATTTCCGCCGGATACTTGCTCGGATCGTCCTTGGCCAGCACCTGTTCTTCGAGTTCACCGTGCATCTGCTGTCGGAGTTCATGCAGGTTGTCTCCGGTCAGCAGCAGGTTCAGGTCGGGGGAGTATTCGTGGTATTTGCCGTCGGCTTTCCAACTGAAGCAAGTCAGTTGTAATAGTTGCCTTTGAATGCGTTTGACGTGTGGTAGCTCGATCTGCTTGACGACGTGCTGCATCATTTCAAACATGTCGACCGGCTTGTGCAGCCCTTCATTGATGCCCGCCTGCATCGCGCGGTATTCCAGTTCGTTATTCAACGAAGCCGTGTAGAGGATGATCGGTGTTTTGGCGTGATCCGGGTGTTTGCGGACTTCTTCTGCGAACGTCAGGCCGTCCCCATCAGGCAGCTCGTAATCGAGAATGATGAAGTTGTGAGACCCCTTGGCGATCTCTTGTCTCGCTTCAGCCAACGAACCCACGCCGGTGATGTTGGCGATGGAATCCAATCCCTTGGCAAGCAGGTTCCTGGCGATCTTGCTCTTGTCGATATGTAGCAGATTGACTTCTAGCATGGCAATCTTTGTAGGACCGATAAACACGGTGCGTAACCCTTAGGGATTTCACACCCCAACAATTGACATCGGTTTGAAAGACAGAGTAATCCAGTTGAATCAGGCGCCGCCGGCCATGCGGTTAAGTTGCTGGCGTTGGATCGCCATGCTGATGTGCTGGACACCTTTGCTTAATGAATCCGACGCGGGCTTGGACTTCACGCAGTTAACCCCGTAGCGTGTCGAGCCGTCCGGTAATGTTGCGATACTCTGGATACTCACTTGCCCGGAAAAACGCTGACCCTCGAAGTGGAGCACCGCGTCCACGATCTGGCCCTGGTGGTAGCTGTCGGGTGAACTGACCGCGAAGCCACTGACACTGACATCACGCAACGGGCAGTTTTCTCGCCCACCAAAAGTCACGGCCAGATCGCTCAACACCGTGCTGACCCGGTAACACTGCCGGCCTTCTGCGGAGACCGGTTCACCAACGGTTTTCAGAGCCACGACGGTGCCTTCTTCGATTTCCATCAAGGCCTCGACCCTGGCCGGCTGTTGCATGAACTGCCGCGATCTTTCGAAGAAGATCAGGAACTCCTGCCCGACTTCAAATGCCAATGACTGGTCTTCCGGCAACAGCGTCATCGTATCGGACCCGGACACATTCGTGACCAAGGTCGGATGTAGCACACGCTTTGTGGATTTGCCCGGAAACTGTACGTAGACAGTTAGACCCATCGCAGGCATTGCAGAACTCCGTTGATAAACAAGAATGGTACGCTAATGACGTTTATTAAGCGGGGTTAACCCTAGGCAGAACATCGGCTATTTTTACAGTTTAAATTGAGGATAATTGTTAACACGGCTGAAAATAAAACCGGGTCTCAATTCAAAGAATCACACCATTAAAATGTGTATAAAAAGAAGTGCCTGCAACTTTACCATTTACCGATCGGACATCGTTCGTTACGCAACTTCGTCTTGAGGCTAAGCCAGCATCCGCAGGCCTTGCATTTGCAGACTTGTCGTTCGTTATGCTTACAGGCCACAGAATGTTCGCATTCACGGCAGAAGTCCATGCGTTGACGAATCGCACCTTGTGATAACTTCTGCACACCCAGAACCGAACGCGCTACACCCATCGTTCCCCGGATGATGCCTCCACATTCTCGGCAGCCGATCATGTCCGTCTCCGTACGCTTGGCATACTTCCTGTTACCCCTGAAACACCTGGTTGCACATTATACCGCGTGTATTACGCCGCTTCTTTTTGTAGATTTGTCACCCACCGCGGCGTCTGACTCACATACTGCCGGATGTGCTTTGCTCGGCTGTAGTAGTACCAGGCGATTAACGCCTGGTAGGGAATCGTCAGCACAATTACGACGCTGTAAACCACTACCGTAAGCATTTGGATGACTTCACCCGTGCCACCGAGCATCTGCTCGAGTTCGGGATTGCGTTCGATGACTTCCGCATAAGCGCCGGGACCGGCGACGGTGTCGATGATGTTCCAGAGGCAATAACCCACGATCACTCCCGCCAGCGCGATCTGGTTGTAGGCTAACTTTTTCGCCGCATCCGGATTCAACTGGCGCAGCATGGTTCGGCCTTGGAATTCCGTGTACGCGACCCAGGCCAGTCCCACTGTAATAAGCACACCCAGCAGGCTGATCGAGAACGGCAGGATCAGCGCGCTGAGGCCCGCAAAGATCCCGAGGCTCCAGCCGTTGAACGTGGCGACACCGATGGCGACGTCGATCTTTTTACGCCGCACCTTGGCTTCACGCATCTCACGGTAATGCTGTTCGGATAGCGGCTCGGAGGATGCCGGGTGATTCGCAGCCGGGTTGTTTGCAGCCGTGGTCATACCGAAAGCTTATCGGCCAGAAGTTAATGGGATATCACCTTGTGCCGGGAATCAGACAAATAATAGCATGCCAAAGTCCGGAAGTATTTATCGGAGGCTATAATGATGCAAACAGTATTTGCACGCATCAGGAGAGGGTAAGTACATGACACATCCGTCTGATGAAACCGACTTCCTCAAACCCCTGACATCCACGCCCGGCGAGGGCCAGGCGGAGATGATCATCGCGGCGCTGAAGGACCGCGGCATCGACGCCGTCGCCGAGGGCGGCCTGACCGCCGGCTTCCGCGCCGAAACCTTCGGCGAGGTCAAGGTGATGGTCTGGGAGAAAGACCTCGACCTGGCCCGGGAAGCCCTGGCGGACTTCCGCGAAACGATGAAGGATATCAACTGGGATGAAGTCGATGTCGGGGAGATGGAATGATGTGGGAGTAAGCAGAGAGCGACTCCTTAAAACCATATTTAGCCACCGATGAACACGGATGAACACAGATATCAATTGCTCGGATTCATCGGATACATCGGATCCGTGTAAAATCTGGAATTAGAAGCTTTATCCGATACATCCGATTCATCCGAGTTAAATTCTTTCTCTTATCTGTGTTTATCCGTGTTCATCGGTGGCTAATGATCTTCCTTCGTATTGAAATTAGTGCTACATTCTCCGCCTGCTGAGTAGGGAGCAGGCGGTGTATGGTGCTATTTGAAAAACATCTCGGCGAGTTGATGGCGTTGTCGGCGGCGTTTTGTTGGGCGCTGTCGACGGTGATGTATCGACCGATCGGGTACCGGTTGTCGCCGGGGATGATGAACCTGCTGAAAGGGCTGATCGCGAGTTTCCTGCTGGCGCTGATGATCGGGGCGGGATGGCTACTGGCGGGCAAGCCGCTCGGGGCGATGGATAGCAAGACATTCACACTGCTCGCGGTCAGCGGGGTGATCGGGATCGGGTTGGGCGATACGTGTTTCTTTGCATCACTTCGGCAACTCGGCGCGCGGCGGGCGATGTTGATGGCGACGCTTGGGCCGCCGTTGACGGCGTTGATCGGGCTGTATTACCCGGGGGAAACACTTCGCTGGCAGGCGTGGGTGGGGATCATCACGACGATGGCGGGGGTGGCGTGGGTCATCACGGAGCGTGCGGAGATCAAAGGGCCTGCGGAAACGGAGCATCACACGGGCAGGGGGGTGATGTGGGGGATCGCGTTTTCATTATGTGCGGCGGTGGCGGCGACGGTATCGCGCGATGCGATGGAGAACTCGGAAGCTCGTGCAGATGTGGCGGCGTTGATCCGTATCATGTCGGGTGTGGTGGCGGTGTGCTTCTTATTGCCGGTGATGATGCACATGGACGCGAAGGCGAAAGTACAGCGGCCCAAGATGACGTTATCAAGATGGGGGCTGTTTGTGGTAGCGGTTTTCTTCGGCACGTTTTTAGGGATCTGGCTGTACCAGGTCGCGATCGATCACACGAAGGCGGGGATCGCGCAGACACTGGTGACGACCAGCACACTATTTGTGTTGCCGATCGCGGCGGTGATGGGCGAGCGTGTGACGTGGCGGGCGATGGCGGGGGCGGTCGTGGCTGTTCTGGGGATCGTGCTATTGATTCAGTTTACGGGTGGCGAGTCGGTGGCGAGTTGATAGACGGTGATCGGGCCGTTCTTTTTGAATATGACGACGCGGTCGGGCTTTTGCGTCCAGAGGTGTTCACCGAGTTTGTGAGGCCAGAAGTAGACTTCGTCGACGCCGGGTCTGCCATCCGCAAAACGCATGAGGAACTGGCTGACACGCCGACAGCAGGCTAGGCCATTCGCGTCCGGCCAGAACTCCTGCGATTCATCGAGCGGATCGTAACGCGTTAGTAGAATCGTGCGCAAGCGATCGGCCTGATCCGCATCGATCGACCATTCGTACATGTGCATGGTCGGCTCGTTGCACATTTTTCCGCGGTAATACCACCATTGTTCGACGGTCGAGGCGTTGCGTGTCAGCACGTCATACTTGCGAGCGTATTCGGGGTCATCTTGTTTGAACGTGCCACCGGGGTCCCACATGAGCGTGGGTTTGTCGGGCGTTTCCAGGCGGAGTGCGGTGTGATTAGAGAGGACGAGGCCGTAGCAGATGAAGACCTGGAGCTTGCCTGTGGCGTTTGGTGCGTCTTCGGCGTCAGCGATGTAGGGTGAACCGGTCCAGTCCTTCGGTGCGACGCCCGCGTTATGACAGCCCGCAGCAAAGCTGAGCATACACAACAACAGTGGAAGGATGACCCGCCTCATCGCTTTCATGTTTACGTTTCCGGATGCGTGATGACGGTCAGGGTTGGGCGGCCATGACCTCCAAGGCGGAGACAAGGTCGCACAGTTGCGGTTTACGCATGCTGGCTTTGACCATGTCCAGGTCGGCGCGGCGGACGAGGCGGATGGTGATGCCATCCGGCGTACGGAAGGAGTGGATAGGGAGTTTTTTTCGCTTGACCAGTGAGCCGACTTCGGCGGGTGTCAGGTTCAGCATGGCCGGGGCCCGCCGCAGTTCCACAGCGTTGCCTACCTTGCGTTTCCAGGCTCCGAAAGTCATCGTTTTACCGGCCATGAATCTCTCCGCTGAATCTACGACGGGCATCAGGATCACGGCAGCATGGGCTGCGCGATCGACAGCACTAAGCAATAGATCGGCGAAAAGGTCCGAAGCGGTGTTATCTAGACATTTGTCTTTATTATCGGCCGTGGATCAGCGGCTGGCCTGTTCCCAGGTCTTGATGTTGCTGAAACGGGTGGACTGATAAATGCGGTCCTGCGTCCAGTATTCAAGTTTGCCATCAACGAGCATGAGCAGGTACTGATAGTGTTCGCCGTCCTTGTAGGTCAGGCGTTCGGCGTGTTCGTGGATGCTGCGTTTATCCGGCGTGCCGTAGTATGCGATGATGGCGGAGCGGTCCATGCCCTTGGAGAGGTTGGACGGATCAAAGCGATCTTCGCCACAGCCGGTAAGCAATACAGCGAAGACAAGCAGCAGGCCCATGATATGTCTGGGGAATAGCCGCATGGCAAGATGTCTTTCGTTCATGCGTGTCAGGATTGAATCACGCGGCCAGTTTTTCGGCTTCTTCAATCGAGGTGACCAGCTTGATATGCGTGGTCAGGCCCGTGATTTTCAGCAGTTCTTCGACGCTGCTCTGGCAGGCGGAAAGCATGAGTTTGCCGCCTTGCTTGTCGATCTCGATCAGGAACGAGACCAGCGAGCCGATGCAGGCCGAGTCGATGAAGTCGACCGGGCTCATGTCGATGACGAAGCGGACGCAACCGGTCTGCAGGTGATACTCTCGCATCGCCTGGAGCAGCCGGTCGGCCTCGAGGTTGGTGAGCATCGGCGACTCGATCTTGAGGATCGCCAAATCACCATGCGGATCGATCTGGATTCCTTCGGTATCCATGGCTTGCTCCCTGTATTCGTTGGGCGGAACTTGCACTTTTCCGATAGAAACAGCCCACCCGGTCAGTTATCGGCAAAGCCGGGGCGGGGGTGAAGCACGGATCGGGTTTGCCATGTCAAATACAGGGCGGTTCGGGTTAGACCAGTCCTGAAGATTAGGCCCTGAATACACGATGTAACGGATAGGGGATTTTCTTCTGTCAGGACCCAGGGAGCAGTAGTACATGGCCAAACCCAAGAAACACAAAGATAACGAGCAGAGCACCGAGCTGCCGCAGCAGCCGTCGGCGAATCCTGCTGACGCGTTGACATCGCTACCCAACGCCGCGACCCTGCTGGACGAGGTGCAGCAGCGATGCGAGAGCCTGCGCCAATGGCAGCGGGAAACGCAGACATCGATCCAGCAGCGGACGGAGGTCGTCGCACGTCGTGAGCAGGAACTCGATGAAGAGCAGAAGCGGATCGAGATCGCCCGCAGCCGGCTTGAACTGGATCAGGATGCGTACAAACGTGCGAAGCTGATGTTCGACAAGGAAAAAGCCGCCTACGAGCAGGGCATGCAGACGCTCGAAAACGAACAGGCCCGTCTTGAGCGATCACGCAGCGAGTTGAACGAACAACGCAAGGAAGTTCATGCGTTGCGTGAAGAGATGGATGAAGAATGGGCAAGCCTGGCGCGCATCCGCCGGGCGCAGGAATCGCTCGCCGCCGCGCTGGATTGCGAGCGCACACGCGTTCAGGAATTAAAGCTGGATCACGGGCATGATGAAGAAGATGAAGCCGATCAGAACACGGACGATTCGCCGGGCCTGTCGCTCACACACGCGGCGTGAACCCGCAATTATTAATTATCAGCTACGAAATAGCCCCTTGCGGAAGCGAGGGGTTTTTCATTGCGATGATGCTTAGTTCATTTCTAACGTGTCATTCAAGGTCTGTGCTAACCCCCTCTCCCTTGGGAGTGGGCCGGGGTGAGGGCCGTTTTTTTGTATTTGTATTCATATTTGATACATGTACACACAATCCACCCGGCCCTCATCCTTGCCTATTCCGGGGCTCCCGAGGGGAGAAGGGAGGAACATAATTCGTTCCATGCCATTTCTGTAGTAGATAATCCTCGTGTACAATCTGTTAACGTCGGCAACAGATAACGAATCAATATTGGGAGACGAACATGCTGCGCCAAATCATCTTCTGCATTGTTTTGAGTCTGAGCATCTGTCTATCAACCACCTCAACCCACGCCGGCCCGGGTAACGACGGTTTTGATCGCGGCATCAATCTCAGCCACTGGTATGCGCAGATCTATTCGCGCATGGAGCGGACGCAGCACCTGCGTACGTTCAACACCGAAGAAGACATCAAACTCATCAAGTCGATTGGATTCGACCACGTGCGGTTTACGGTGAATCCCGATGTGCTTACTGCGGAAGGCTATGACGGCTGGTCGATGTACCGGCAGACGGCGGACATGATCCTCGCAAACGACCTGAACGTGATTGTCGATGTGCATCCGGAGCAGGACTTCAAAGAGGCGCTTGCCGATGATCCCGAGGCACGCAAAGCATTTATCGAGTTCTGGCAGAAGCTGGCGCATCTATTTGCGGATACGGACCCGGCGCATGTGCGGTTTGAGTTGTTGAATGAGCCGGTGCTGACGACCGAGCAGTGGGAGCCGTTGCAAGCTGAGCTGCACGATGCGGTGCGTGCGGTAGCGCCCAAACACACGATCATCCTGACCGGCGGAAGGTGGAGCGGCGTGACTCAACTCGCAGAACTGACGCCGATCTTCGATAACAACGTGGTCTACAACTTCCACTTCTACGACCCGCATCAATTCACCCATCAGGCGGCGACGTGGGGTGCGCCGCACTGGCGGTATATGCAGGGCTTGCCATATCCTGTAAACGAAGAAGGGATCAAGGCGGCACTGGCAAAGACGGATGATCCCGCGGCTGTCAACGACATCACGAACTACGGTCAAAGCGGATGGGGGCCGGACAAGGTGCGTGAAGAGATCGGCAAAGCTGCGACGTGGGCGAAGCAGCACGGCGGGCTGACGCTATCCTGCAACGAGTTCGGCGTCTACATGAAGTCCGCACCCCCGGAGGCCCGTGAAGCCTGGCTGCGCGATGTACGCCAAACCCTCGAAGCCAACCACATCGCCTGGACCATGTGGGATTACAAAGGCGGCTTCGCAGTCGTCAGTGATGGCAAGCCGATTGCATATGTGGTTGAGGCGCTGGGGTTAGAAACTAGCGGGAAAGATTAAAGGGGGGATCAAATGAGTTTGACGCAATTGTTGGCTTTGGTATCACCACCAGAAAATCCTATTGATAGATGCTCGGCCGATCACATCAAACAAGCTGAATCAAAGTTGGGTGTTAAGCTGCCGACTGATTATGCAGAATTCATGAAGCACTACGGTTGCGGTTGTTTTGCGGGATTCTATTGGGTGCACAACCCGATCACAAAGAATCAGTACCTCTCGTTTGAACGACAGGTAAAGAATCTTTGCGACGCCGAGTGTCAGATCAAACGTAATCTTGGTGATGAATATGTTCCGTACGCATTATTCCCGGATTCACCGGGCTTATTGCCGTGGGGTACTGATGACAACGGGAATTGTTATTACTGGTTGACCGAAGGTGATCCGGATAGTTGGCCGGTCGTGCAGAATGAGGTCCGCGGCGCGGGTTTTACGGTCTATCAGGGCTGCACGATGAGTATTTTCTTAACCAAAGTTTTGACCGGCGAGATAGAAGCCCTTGCTTCGGATTACCCGACAGATGAAGACTTCGTTTTTGTCCCCATACAGTCAGAATGAATCATTTTCGGGTGTCACTGGTTCTGATCACTGAATAACACGATATCACTCACCCTTTCGGCGACGGGAGTGATCGGGCCTTCGATACTGTTATTGATCAGGACGATGACGGCGGCGTTGCGATTCGGGAAGCGTTGAAGGCAGAGGCGGAAGCCGCGTGTGCTGCCGGTGTGGTGGTAGCGTGTTTGGCTTTTGTAGGTATCGATGCGCCAGCCGAAGCCGTAGATGGTGTTTTCGTCGCCGATCACGTTGGGTGTGTACATGGCCTTGTAGGATTTTTCAGTCAACAGGCGTTCGGCTTGCAGGGCGCGGACCCAACGGGTGAGGTCGTCGATCGAGCTGTAGACGCCGCCGTCACCGAGAACAGCACTGGTGACGGACTGATCGTTACGTATCCATTTGCCATCTTCCTTGGAGTGGCCGAACGCGAGGTCGGCCACTTCGTTCAACCCGCGTACGAAGACGACGGATCGATCCATGTGGCACGGTTTGAAGATGCGCTGTTTTACATAGTCCTGAAACGGTTGCTCTGCGACCTGTTCGACGATTAATGCAAGTAACGCATAACCGGTGTTGGAATAGCTGTATTGACTTCCGGGGGCGAACACGGGTTTATCGGTGTCGAGGATAATCTTCAGGACGTCGCGGTCGTGGACCTGGAGCGTGGTGCCTTCGGGGAGGAGGTCTTCGTAATCGGGCAGGCCTGATGTGTGGTTGAGTACGTTACGGATGGTGATGTGCTTGCCGTAGTCGGGGAAGCCGGGGAAGAACTGATCGAGTGTGTCGTCGAGGGAGAGTTTGTTCTGATCGACAAGCAGCATGATTGCGGTGGCGGTGAACTGTTTGGTGACCGAGGCGATGCGGAAGTTGGTTTGCGGGGTGACGGGTGTTTGCGTTTCGACATCCGCTATGCCGTAGGTTTCGCGGAAGACGACTTCGCCATCATCGATGACGAGCACCGCTGCACCGATGTGTTCGGGCAGAGCGGCCTCGACGCGGTTTCTTAATTCATCGTTATTCGATTGTGCGTGTGTTGAGTTCGGCATGACAGCAAAGACCAAAGCAAAGATGAGGTAACAGCACAGACTAATTGCGAAGCGTATGCGCATCAGCCGATCCATTGCAGAGCCATGATCGTGGCGAAACTGACAGCGACCAGCGCGCCGCCGAGGCGGATGGACCATTCGCCGACGTATTTTTTGAGGACGATGCCGACCACCAGACCGATCAGGTGCAGACCCGCGGTGCACAGGAGCATGCCGGGGAAGTAGCCCCACGCGGAGGCGGAGCCCATCTCGGCGACGTGTGCGTGGCCGTGACAGATCGCGAAGCCGGCGACGATGAGGTTACCCCAGAGGACGGTCACTTCCTTGCTGATCGCGGCGACGAGCCCGAAGACAAGCACAGACAGGCTGATGCCCCATTCAAAGACGGTGAACCCGTCGTGCTTCCATGCGAGCCCGAGCAGGCCGCCACAGGCCATCATGCCGACGAAGGCAAGCGGCAGCGTCCACATGCGTTTAGCAGCCATACGTGCCGAGAGCAGGCCGACGGTGATCATGGCCAACAGGTGGTCCAGGCCGTAGAGCGGGTGCTGAAAGCCCGAGGAGAACGAGCTGTGCTCGTGGCCGGCGTGTGCATGTGCGGGCCCGGCGGCGATGAGCAGTACGAGTACTGCAACTGCGGCGACAGGGGGGGTGGATTGCTTCAAACGCAACATACAAAAGGACTCCGGGGCGGGCACGGGGCATCCGGGGGGATCGTGCCTGTCGCGAATATAGCATGTGGCCTCTGATGCGGGAAGCTTGGACGGGATTAAAGAATTTCGATTTGTAATATCGTTGAAGATGCAGCAGACGCGCATTCGGATGCGAGTGAAATGGCTGCTGACGTAAGGCACCCGGCCCTCACCCTTGCCCTCTCCCGAGGGGAGAGGGGATAAGAGTAGGGATTGGGTTGAGCATTCAGTTTATGTCCAGGCTTACCACTTGATTGCTTCGGCGAGGTAGCCTTTGAACATTTGGTGGTGTTCTTCCTCGTCGGCCTTGAGCGTGGTGCAGAGATCGGCGGTAACGGGATCGTCGTCTCCTGCTGCGACGATCACCTTCTGGTACTGCTCAATCGCGCCGGCTTCGGCTTCGATCACGCCTTTGATGACGGAGATCAGGTCGAGTGTGTCAGCCGGGGGTTGCAGTGAAGTCTGCGACCAGCGCAGTGACTTAGAACCGGGGATTTTCCCGCCCAATGTCTTGATGCGTTTGGCCAGTTGCTGCGCGTGGCCGAGTTCTTCAGCGATGTCGGCGCCGAGCGCGTTTTTAATGTGCTGCGCGCGGATGCCATCAAGGTGTTCGGAGTTGGCGATGTAGTTGATGACCGTTTCGAGTTCCATGTTGTAGCTGGTGCTAAGCAGGTCGATGATTTCCTGTCGTTTGGTATCGTCCATCTCGGAATCCTTTAAGATTGGCGTTATTGAGAAAGCGCCGGGGCCCCCGAGCTTTTAGCCGGCTTGGACAGGAGTATAGGCCTGCAACCATGTGATTTCCAGCGACATGAGATGGAAAAGTCGCTGGGAAAGTTGCATCAAGCTGGTGTGTTTTACTTGGCTTGGGTAAGCTGCGCGTCGGTGATTTGTGCGGCGGTTTGCTGCGTTGCAGCGGCGTTGCTGGAAGCGTTGACCAGGCCGTTGCCGATGATGCCGAGCACGACGGCGAGCGTGGCGGCGACCAAAGCACCGGCGGTGCGTGGGAAGTTGCCCGCGGATTGGACCGACTTGTCGGGTTCACCGAAGTAACACACGCTAGCGATGCGCAGGTAATACGCGGCGCTGATCGCGGAGTTGAGCACGAGGATGACCACAAGCCAGACAAATCCCGCGCCGTAGGCGGAACCGATGAGGTAGACCTTGCCGAGGAACCCGACCAGCGGTGGCAGGCCGAGAAGTGACAAGACACTGAGCAGCATGAGCGCGGCGAGGAACGGGTGGTTCTTATGCAGGCCGGAGATGTTGCGGAAGGTCTGCGCTTCCTTGCCGTCGGCTTCGATGCAGCCGAGTACGGCGAAGCCGGCGATCGTGCCCAGGCCGTACGCGACGAGGTAAAACAGTACAGCGGCGATGCCGTTGCCGAGCGTTCCGCCCAGGGCGTTATTGACTGCGGGCCCAGCGAGTAGGCCGACGACGATGTAGCCGGAGTGTGCGATCGAGCTGTAAGCCAGAACACGTTTGACGTTGTCCTGCAAGAGGCCCAGCACGTTGCCGATGGTCATGGTGAGTACGGCGATGAGCCAGAGCAGCATTGCGATCGGTGCGGGCAAGGGCCAACCGACCAGCGACAGCAGCAGGATCAGCGCGACCGCGCCGGCGGTCTTGGGCACGAACGCGAGGAACGCGGTGACCGGCGTCGCAGCGCCCTGGTACACGTCGGCGGCGTAAAAATGCATCGGTACGGCGGCGATCTTGAAGCAGACACCGACGATGGCGAGGATCATGCCCATCAACAGCAGGCCCGGCACGTGGCCCGGGTGGGCGGCGAGCTGCTGCTTGACGATGGCGGTGATTTCGGTGAAGTCCGTCGAGCCGGTCGCGCCGTAGATCAGGGCGAAACCGTAGAGGAAGATCGCGGCGCTCAGCGCTCCGAGGAAGAAGTACTTGACGGCCGACTCCTGCGCATCGATGCGGTCGCGCGTCGTGGCGACGAGGACATAGGTCGGCAGGCTGGTCAGTTCCAGTGCGAGGAAGAGCCAGACCAGATCGCTCGCGCCGGCGGTCATCATGACACCTGTCAGGCTCAGCAAGAAGAAGGCGTAGAACTCGCCGGTGATCAGATCGCCCGGCTCGAAGGTCGGCGCGTTCTCTGCATCGATGGATTGTTTTAATCGGCCCGGCACACCTGCGGCGACCATGAGCAGGATCAGGCCGATGCCTGCGGTGGCGACTTTGACATAACCGGCCATCCCGCCAAGGATGGCGCCTTCCACGACTGGTGCGGGCTTGAGCCAGACGAAAGCGATCGCGAGCAGGAGCGTGATCGCGGCGATCCACGGTGTGCTGCGTCTAGGGCCCTTGCCTTGCGACAAGCCAATGAACAGACACAACGTGGCGCCGATCAGCATCACGATCTCGGGCCAGAGGCCGGCTACTTTTTCGATGATCTCGGCTTTATGCATCGCTTAACGCTCCGCCGTTTGTGCGGCGGTCTCGGTCAAAGTCACATTCTGGTTCATGACGGTTTGGTCATCGAGCACCAGCTTCATCGCGGGCTCGGATAAATCAACAACAGTTTGATTGGCCGCGGTCTTGCCTGCGGCGGTGAGATTACCAACGGAGTCTTCCAGACTCACAAGCATGTTGTACGGGAACAAGCCGATGATCAGGCAGCCGGCCGCCAGCGGCAGCAGGGTGATGATCTCGCGGGCATTCAGGTCCTTGAGGTCGTGGCTGCCGTCTTCGTTGTGAACTGCAGGTACTTGCAGCGGGCCGAAGATCACCTTGCCGACCATGTACAGCAGGTAGATCGCAGCGAAGATCATGCCGACACCGGCGAACGCGGCGAACTCGATGCCCAGCACATTGCTCGGGGAGTTGAACGCACCGAACAGCGTGAGGAACTCACCGACGAAGCCGTTGAGCCCCGGTAGGCCGACACTCGCCAGCACGAAGAAGACGGTGAAGGATGCCCACACGGGGATGGCGCGGCCAAGGCCTGACATCTGCCGCATGTCGCGGATGTGGAAGCGTTCGTAGATCATGCCGACGCAAAGGAACAAGGCGCCGGTCGACAGGCCGTGGTTGATCATGTACATGACCGAGCCAACCGCCCCGGTATCATCTTTGTCTAGTGCGAACAGGCCCAGCACGCAGAAGCCAAGGTGGGATACGGACGAGTAGGCGATCAGCCGCTTGACGTCGGTCTGCACCCAGCAGATGAGCGCGGTGACCAGCACACCGAGCACGGCGAAGATGCCGATGAGCCATGCGTATTCGACGACGGCATCGGGGCACATGGGCAGGGCGAATCGTAGCAGGCCGTACGTACCGAGCTTGAGCAAGACACCGGCGAGGATGACGGACCCGGCGGTGGGGGCCTCGGTGTGCGCCAGCGGCAGCCAGGTATGCACTGGGAAGATCGGCACCTTGACGGCAAAGCCTGCCATCAACGCGCCGAGCACCCAAGCTTGTTGTCCCGCGCTCATGCCTTGAGCGGTCTGGTAAAGCTCTTGGATATTGAACGTCCACGTGCCGGTGTTCGCGGCGTGCGTGTATGCGACATACAACACGCCGGCGAAGGTCAGCATCGAGCCGGTGAACGTGTACAGGAAGAACATCTTCGCGGCTGCGAGCCGGTTGTCCGAGCCGAACACACCGATGAGGATGTAGAGCGGCACGAGCGTGAACTCGAAGCAGAGGTAGAAGAAGATGATGTCGGTCGCGACGAACGTGCCGATCATGAACGTCTCGAGCGCGAGCAGCCAGAAGTAGAACTCACGGATGCGCGTGTTCACCGCGGTCAATGAACCGAGCATGATGATCGGCATGATGAACGTGGTGAGCAGGATCAGCCAGAGGGAGATCGAATCGATCCCGTAGCTGAAGCTCAGACCGAATGCGTCGATCCAACTGACCGCGCCTTGCAGTTGCATCTGCCCGCTTTGTGCGAAGTCGAACTTGGCCAGCACGAAAAGCGAGAACACGAACGTGACGATCGTGCTCAATAGCGCGTAAAACCAGACGGTCTTTCGGCAGTCAAACGCCCGTACCGGCAGCAGCAGCGGCAACGCGCTTACAAGCGGGAACAGGGTTATCAGCAGCAGAAGGTCCATCCGTTCTTATCCGTTCCTAAAACGCCCACATGAATACCAGTAACGCCGCGATCGCCACGCCAAGCACCATGCCCAGGCCGTAGCCCTGGAGCTTGCCGCTCTGCATCGGCTTGACCGACCAGCCCGCCAGCTTCGGCACAAAGCCGATCGTAAATACGATGTTGTTGATGACCCATTCATCAAAGAACTCGAATGCGTAACCCGCAAAACGCAGCGGTTTGACGATGGTCGCGTCGTAGATCTCGTCCACGTAATACTTGTTGTAAAGCACCTCGACGACCACGCCGAACTGCTTGGCGATTTTGTCCGTCAATGGCCGGTTCGCCAAGTGGAAGTACCAGGCCATGGCGATCCCGGCGATCGCGATGATAGAACTGATGATCATCATCATGGTGTGAAGTGAGTCGTGGTGTTCGTCTTGGTCTGCGGTGGCTGCTTCGGCATGTGTACCTTTGTCAGCTTCTTCGTTGGCGACCGTGATGATCTGGTACTCGGGTTGAACCACGGCATGCGAAGTTGCCTGAACCGCGATGGGTTTGGCGGTGGAGTTTTCGATGCTGTCGCTCATCCAGCCATTGAAGATCACACCCGCGAACAAAGCACCGGCAGCGAGGACAACGAGCGGAACGTTCATCGGCCACCAGGGCATTTCGTGCGGCTCGTGTGCGTGATGGCCGTGATCGTCACCGTGTCCGTCATCTTCGCCATGATGTTCATCACCCATCTCGAAGTGTTCCGGGCCCATGAAGACGCGGAACCAGAGGCGGAAGGTGTAGAACGCGGTGAGGAAGGCGGTGAACAGGCCCATCAACGCCAGGATGAAGAACAACCAACTGCCGTGATCGCCGATGCCTTTACCCATCGCGGCGGCGAGGATGGTGTCCTTGCTATAGAAGCCCGCGGTGAATGGGAAGCCCGCCAGAGCGAGGCAACCTGCGAACATCAGCCAGCAGGTGACCGGCATCTTGTGACGCAGGCCCGACATCGCCCGCAGGTCCAGTTGACCGGCCAGGGCGTGCATCACGCTGCCGGCGGTGAGGAAGAGCAGGGCCTTGAAGAAGGCGTGGGTGAACAGGTGGAACACGCCGCCATAGGTCGACAGCACGCCAACGCCCAGGAACATGTACCCGAGTTGCGAGACGGTCGAGTAGGCGAAGACTTTCTTTAGATCGTACTGACACAGGGCGATCGTGCCGGACATCAATGCCGTGACGCTGCCGATGGTGGCGACGGTTGGCAGGGCGTAAGGCGAGAGTTCGAAAACCGGGATCAGCCGGGCGATCATGTAGACGCCGGCGGTGACCATGGTCGCGGCGTGGATCAGCGCGGAGACTGGTGTCGGGCCGGCCATGGCGTCGGGCAGCCAGACATACAGGGGGATCTGGGCACTCTTGCCGAACGCACCGAGCATCAGCAGGAAGGGGATCCATAGGTCGGCAGCCGAAGCGTGGTAATGCGGATCGGTCAGGAACGCGGATGCTTTTTCGACGACGACGCTCAGACTCACCGTGTCGTACGTCATGTACGTCAGGAAGATGCCGAGCGCGAAGCCCAAGTCGCCTATGCGGTTGACGATAAACGCCTTCTTCGCGGCGGCGACGGCCCAGTCCTTGTCGTAGTAGTACCCGATCAGCAGGTATGAGCAGAGGCCCACACCTTCCCAGCCGAGGTACAGCAATACGAGGTTGTCAGCCATGACCAGCGTGGTCATCGCGAAGATGAACAGCGACACACCCATGAAGAAACGTGCGTAGCCGCGCTCGCCCTTCATGTAGCCCATCGCGTAGGTGGCGATGAGCGTGCCCATGCCCGTAACGACAAAGAGCATGATCATCGTCAGCGGGTCGACGAGATACCCCATGTTGATCTGCAGGCCATTGACGCCCATCCAGCTGTAGATGGTCTGAATCCTGTCATCGCCGGTCAGGTTCTTGGCAGCGCTGTAGACGCCGAGGGTGATCAGGAACGGGATGAAGATGGAGATCACGCTGATCGGCCCGGCCAGCTTGCGGAGGGCGGGCTTCATGCAGCAGATGCCACACAGCGCCGCGCCCAGCAGCGGGATCCAGGGGATGAGTTTGATCAGTTCGATGGACATTTGGGTTCGGGGTCTTGGGTTCGGGGTTCAGGGTGGCTAAGTCGCCTACACATCCTTCAGCTTCGACCACACCAATGCGTCGAGCGTGTGTTTGCGTCTAAACAGCAGCACCACCAGGCCCAGCGCGAGGGCGGCCTCGGCGGCGGCGATGGTCAGGACAAAGATCACAAACGTTTGGCCGGTATCGTTCATGTGGAACCGGCTGAACGCGATCAGCGAGATCGCCACGCCCTGGAACATCATCTCCGTGCACAGGAACATGATGATCAGGTTCCTGCGGCTGATAAAACCGATCAGGCCCAGGCAGAACAACACCGCACCTGTTAAAAGGAAGTGCGAGAGTGTCAGGCTGTCGATCTCAGTTAAAGGCATGTGGTGATGTTCAATGTTCGATATTCAATCTGTTTGTGCTAACGGCTAATGGCTAACGGCTGATAACTGCCCCCTCATCCGGCACCTTCTTCTTCGCGATCACGATCGCGCCGATCAGCGAGATCAGCAGGATGACGCCGGCCAGTTCCAGGCCCAGCGGGTGGCTCATGAACAGGTCCAGGCCGACGCGTTCGGCGTTAGCCAGACGGGTCGGGTCCAGGTTGGCGGGGGGCTCGGGGGCGTCGACCTTAACGGCCTCGCCTGCCTCGTTCATCTTGTAGACCGCCTGCTCGGCCAGCGGGCGGTTGCCGAGGGTCGATTCAATCAGGGCGGCATCGCTCTGGCGCTTAGCGGCATCCATACGGATGTCTTTGATCTGATCGTAGTCGAAGGCCACGCTCAGCAGCACCGCCAGCAGGAGGAAGCCCGCCGCGGAGGCCATGACAGGGTCTTTGGCAACGCGGTCGTAGATCTGCCCGGAATGCCCGTCCGGCGTGGACTGGGTGGCGAGCATGATCACGAACATATAGGTCACGAGGATGGCCCCGCCGTAGATGATGACGACGGCAAAGGCCATGAACTGTGCCGAGAGCACCAGGAAGAGCCCGCAGCTGGCCAGCACGACCATGACGAACCAGAGTGCGGCGTAGACGGGCTTGGTGTGTGTGATGACGCGGACGGCAGAGAAGATCGCGATGCCGCTGAAGACGTAGTAATAGATGAAAGCGGGGGTGGACAGGCCGGTTTCACGATCGCCCCACAGGCCCGAGGAGCACAGGAACAGCCACAGGCCGCCGAGCGCGGCGACGCCGATCAGTGGGCCGATCTTGCCGACACCACTACGCCCCCGAGGCATCATCAGCGATAACGCTAACGCGCCAAGCACCGAGACGATGTAGAGCGCGGCTTCGAGGTACTGTTCCATGATCGATCCGTGGCATCCGTCCAGACAGGCGCGTCCGTGGCGTCCGTCGATCTCACCAGAAGCGTAGGGCTGGATATACGTTGGACCGGCCCGCCGCCGTACATACGCACTTACCGTGCGTTAAAGCGGACAGGATAGGTGGGGACCTGCAACTATGCAACAAAGGGCGGTAGGGCACTGGTGAGGTTGATTTGGTGGCTGGTGTCTGCTGGCTCGTTGCTGGTTTGGGGGTGTTGAAAGCACTGTTTCTAGAGCTGAGCCACGTGTACTCTTGCGGCACTCGTATTCACTGACAGTAAAACCAGCTACCTGACACGAGCCACCAGCCACCAGACACCCCTCGCATTGGAACATGGGGCGTCATCTGCTACGATCCTGCATCGGTCGGGCGGGCCGACGAGCCCGTCCCGCCTCAGCGGCTCAAGATGCGGGAACCCAACATGCCCCAGATCACTATTGACGGTAAACCATGCGAATTCGAGGGTAAGAAGTCCATCCTTGAGGTCGCCCTGGATAACGGGATCGAGATCCCACACTATTGCTACCACCCCGGCATGAGCATTGTCGCCAGTTGCCGGATATGCATGGCCGAGGTCGAGGCGCCCAATCCCCGCAACGACAACAAGCTGGAACTGATCCCCAAGCTGATGCCGACCTGCCAAACGCCCGCATCCGATGGGCAGGTCGTGCATACCCGTAGCCCCAAGGCGATCGCCAACCAGAAGTCGGTGATGGAGTTCCTGCTGATCAACCACCCGCTGGACTGCCCGGTCTGCGACCAGGCCGGCGAGTGCTACCTCCAGGATTACAGCTATAAGTACGGCCGAAGCGAATCACGCTTCTGCGAATCCAAGATCAAGCAGCCCAAGAAAGACATCGGCCCGCACGTGCTGCTGTATTCCGACCGCTGCATCATGTGTACCCGTTGCGTGCGTTTCGCCAAGGAAGTAGCTGGCACGGGCGAGATCGGTATCTTCGGCCGTGGTTCCGGCGAGCAGATCGATGTCTTCCCCGGCAAGCCGTTGGATAACGAATTATCCGGCAACGTCGTGGATATCTGCCCGGTCGGCGCGCTGCTCGACAAGGACTTCCTGATGTCGATGCGTGTCTGGAACCTGACCAAGACACCAAGCATCGACGGCATCACCGCCAGCGGTGATAACCTCTCGATCGAGCACAACGACGGCAAGGTCTACCGCGTCAAACCGCGCACGAATATGGAAGTGAACCAGTGGTGGACGAGTGATGAGATCCGCTTCGGCTGGAAGTTCGTCCACAGTGAAGACCGCTTCCGCAGCCCGATGATCAAGCAGGACGGCGGGCAGGACGAGTGTGACTGGAACAAGGCCTACGACGCGATCAAGACCGAGCTGCGCAGCATCATTGATTCACGTGGAACAGGATCGCTGGCGGTGATGGTCAGCCCGATGCTGCCTTGTGAAGAGGCGTATCTGCTGGGCAAGCTGATCGTGGAACTGGACGGCGAGGCTGTGATCGGCATCGGGCCGGTGCCCACCAGCGGCGAAGACAAGACCTTCCCAGGTGGGTACAGGATTTGTGCTGAAAAATGCCCGAATGCGCGTGGCGTTCGCCGAGCGCTGGGCCAGTTGACGGATTCCGTGCTGGATTACCAGCAGTTCCTAAACGCCGTCGAGGACGAGCGAACGGCCGGTGTGCTGCTGACCGGCAACTACCCCAGCGACTGGGTCACGCCCGACCTGGCCAAGGCTGTCGAAAGCAAGTTCGTCGTACTGATCGACACGCTGCCGAACATACTCACCGAGAAGGTCAATGTGCTGCTGCCCGGAGCGACGTTTGTCGAAAAGGCCGGCACGTTTGAGAACCACGCCAACCGTCTGCAGAGTTTTGATCGTGCGATCCAGCCGATCGAGTTCGCCAAAGCGGAAGGGCAGATCGCACTGGACCTGTGTGCGAAGCTGGGGCTTGCCGAGCCGAAGCGCTACGACGCTAAGCAGGTGCGTGTCGAGATGGGCGACGCGTTCGTGACGGATGTGCATCATCCGAGCCACGAATCACGTAAGGCCACGGACATGCACCTGGTGCAGCTCTGATGCATTGACCGTGGACATATGAAAAAACACAACCCACGGTCGATGGCCGTGGGTTTTTGTTTATATCAGTGGTATGACAAGCAGATCGATATTAGAGCGTCTTCCAATCTCATGTAGCATACCCGCAGCTGCGGAAGTAGTTGCGGCACTCGTCCAGGGATACCGCACGCAACGCCCGACCGATCGCCTCAATCAGTTTGTCGTGGGTCCGTGCGGCGGCGGCACGCAGCAGGGCTTTGACCTTGCTCCACATCTTCTCGATCGGGTTGAAGTCCGGTGAGTACGGCGGTAAGTACCACAGGTCACAGCCCGCCGCTTCGATCGCTTCACGCACCCCGCGCACCTTATGCGACGCCAGGTTATCCATCACCACGATCTGGCCTTGCTTCAGCGCCGGGGCCAGGCAACGCTCGACGTAGCCTCGGAACAGCGCCGCATCCGTCGCGCCGTCGAAGGCCAGCGTCGCCCGTTGGATCACACCCTCACAACCGATCGCGCTGAGCATCGTCGTCGTACGCCAGTGGCTGTGCGGCGCCGCGGCGTCCAGCCGGCAACCGCGTCCGGCCCAGCCCCGCAGGCGGGTCATGTTCGTCCTCGCGCCCGATTCATCCAGGAAAACAAGCTGCTTAGGCTCGATGAACCGTGTGGCGATGCGGAAGTTCACACGCTGCTGCTTCACATCCGCGCGGTCCTGCTCGCTGGGCCGTAATGACTTTTTTTAAACGTCCACCCCAGCTTCCAACGCACCGTCCGCCACATCGTGCCCAGCCCGCAACGGATGCCCAGCTCACGCTCACAACGCACACGCAACGCATCCAGCGTCGTGTCCGGCTTCTGCTTGAGCATCGCATGTACACGCTGCAGGTCTTCGCCGGTGAACCGGCTGACGTAGTCGCCGCCCTGAGGCCGCGGCGAGATCCCCTCGCCTTCACGACGCCGTTGCTTGAGCCGACGCACCCACGAGGCGCTGACCGAGAACCGCTTGGCCACCTCACGCGTGCCGTGCCCGGCATCACACGCCGCCAACACCCGCTTCCGCAGATCCATTGAATATGCCTTCATCAAAGCCTCCTTGCTTGAAGGCACAGCATAATCACTTGTGTACAAGGGCGCTACAGTGGCGTGGAAGATGCTCTAATCGATCGGTATGTTGGTCGGTGCCATCACGTAGGTATCGAAGCCGGGAGCGGCAGGCAGAGGCGGGAGTTTGTGGGTGGCGCTACTGAGGCGGGCGGGTGCGGCTGTGGCAACTACTTGCTGCGTATCTGATACGCCATTGGCGATGTCAGCTTGAACGTATGAATACGAGGGTGCGATGACGACATTCGGGGTCCGGCTGGAGGCACATCCGACGCCGGTGACGGCTACTACTGACAGGCTGATTCCGAATATCAAACGTCGCATGCGCAGTTCCCAAAGGTTGGTGATACACAACTCGCGTAAACCTGACATCGGCTTACGACCTCGGTTCCGTGCAATCACTCCCCACTTGTGTTGCGTTGCCATCGGCGAGGTCGGGCCAACCATTATTCGGACCTGTTACAAGCATCCAATACAAACCGGATGATATGCAAACAAGATCGGTTGACCAGGTTCTCGCTTGAAGCGACTATGAGGATTATACGGTTGAAAGTGGTCAAGACAAGTGAAAGCTCTGATGTCCGATAAGCGCCTCAACCAGATGCCCTTGTTCGTCGGGGAGCAGCAAAGCTCGCTGGTATCGGTGGTGGCGCGGATGAAAAAACAGCCCGAGCGTAAACCCAGTGATTTGCTGGGTATATGTGTACTCGGCAGCGGCAGCGGGGGGAACGCAACGGTCTTGCGCTGGGGAAAATCGGCGATGCTGATCGACGCCGGATTCGGCCCGCGAACGACCGATAAGCGATTGCAACAGGCCGGGCTAACCCTTACGGACCTTGAGGCGGTTTGCCTGACGCATCTCGATCAGGACCACTTCCGCAAGACCTGGACCGCAACATTACTAAAACTCGGGATCCCGGTTTTCGTGCATAGCTGGCACTTCGCCGAATTGATGCACCTGCCCGGTGGGGCTGAGTTGCGCGATGCAGGTCTGGCTCAGATGTTCGAATCGCAGCCCTTCGAGCCGATGCCGGGCTTGGCCGCGTCGACCGTCCGTCTGCAGCACGATCGGCAGGGCACGATCGGCTACCGCTTCGATACCCCCGACATGAGTATCGGCTACGCCACGGACCTCGGGCACGCCCCTGCGAAGCTGATAAAGCATCTCGCGGGCGTCGACATCCTCTGTATCGAGTGCAACTATGACGAGCACATGACACGCACCAGTTCGCGACCGAGTTGGGTCAACCGCCGGAACATGTCCGACTCGGGGCACCTTTCAAATGAGCAGAGCTTCGAAGCGGTCCGAGCGATCGCCGATGCGAGTCCGGCAGGCAACCCGCGCCACGTCGTGTTGCTGCACCGCTCCAGCCAGTGCAACCACCCGATGAAGGTCCGGCGTGTGTTTGAACGCGATAGCGAGTTGCATCCACGCATCACGCTGACCGAGCAACGGCGAAGAACGCGGTGGATCAATATCAAGCCGTTGGGTGCAGGGCAGAGAGCGCAGATGAAGTTAGGGTGTAGGGTTTAGGGTGTGGGGTGTAGGGTAAAAAGATTGATGATCCATGATTTCATTTTCTCCAACGCCGGTCCTGAGCGACGCGAAGGTCCGGGCGGTTTGGATGTTGAGAGCTGGTCCCCAAATCTTGGACAGCCGGTTAAAGTGGGCTGGTCTGCAGATTTGAAAGGACTTACTTGATGAGCAAGCGACGACGATTTACGGCTGAATTCAAGGCGAAGGTGGCGCTGGAGGCGCTGCGTGGCGAGTTGACGGTGGCGGAGATCGCCAAGAAGTACGACGTGCATCCGAACATGATCGGCGGGTGGAAGAAGCTGCTGGCACAGGAGGCGGCCCAGCTTTTTGCCCGTGGCGGCGGCAAGGACCCGCAGGCATCCGACGAGCAGATCAAAGAGCTGCACGCGAAGATCGGCGAGCTGACCATCGAGAAGGACTTTTTAAAAAAAGGGTTGGGGCTTTGAGCCACGGCCGCCGCTGCGACATGGTCGAACCCAAGCACCCCGAGCTGAGCATCGTGCGTCAGTGTGGGCTGGTGTCGATCAGCCGATCGTCGTTTTACTTTTCAGGCAAAGGCGAGAGCCCGTTGAACCTGAAGCTGATGCGTCTGATCGACCGACAGTTCCTGTGCACGCCGTTCTACGGCAGCCGGCAGATGATGCGTTGGTTGCGTCGGCTTGGCTACAACGTCGGCCGCAAGCGTGTGCGTCGATTGATGCGCCAGATGGGTTTGACGCCGATCTACCAGGCCCCGAAGACCAGCGTCAAATGCCTTGAAAACAAGGTGTATCCGTACCTGCTGCGGAATCTGAAGATTGATCAGCCGGGTCATGTGTGGTGCGCCGACATCACATACATCCCGATGCGACGCGGCTTTTTGTACCTCGTTGCGGTCATGGACTGGCACAGCAGGAAGGTGCTGGCCTGGCGATTGAGCAACACGATGGAAGCGTCATTCTGCGTCGAGGCGTTGGAAGAAGCGCTGAGCAAGCACGGCCCGCCGCAGATCATCAACACCGATCAGGGCAGCCAGTTCACCGGCCTGGAATGGACCGAAACAGTGAAGAGCGCGGGCGCGAAGGTATCGATGGACGGCAAAGGCCGATGGATGGACAACGTGTTCATCGAACGTCTGTGGCGGAGCCTGAAGTACGAATGCGTGTACCTGCACGCGTGGGACAGAGGCAGCGAAGCTCGCGCCGGGATCAATGAATGGCTGCGGTTCTACAACACCGAGCGTCCGCACTCGACACTCGCTGGACGGACGCCGGACGAAGCGTATGATGGAAAACCTATAACCGGACCGCCGCTGGCCGCGGCATAAACCCGTTGGCCCACCTTATTCAGGCCAACCGGCTGTCCAAGATTTGGGGACCAGCTCTGTTGGATGTTCAATGTGAGGTGTTCAATCTGTGATAATGGCTAATAGCTAACGGCTAATGGCTCATATCTTCCGCCGCCGGCGCATCAGCGGGATTGCCTACGGGTGCAAAATCTGCTGTGATAAAGATCTCGTCCAGTCGCTGGCCGCCGGTGGGATCAACGCCGAAGTCCTGGTCGCGAATGCTGAAGAGGCCGTCGGTCTGGTTGTTGCTGTTAGCTTGTGAATCGACGTGCCCGTCGTTGTAGAGGATGTTGACGATCGCGTTCTGGTGGTTGGTGCGGAAGTAGTCTTCGTTGAAAGACAGTAGCGAGTTGGCGTCAACGAGCAGCGCGGAGGCTGTCAGGCCGGGATTGGATTGGCCAAGATCGTCGATCAATGTTTTTGTCGTGCGGTCGAGTTGGCGGTAGTAGTAAGAACAGCTCGCGGATTCGCTGCGGTCCTTGATGTATTCGAGTTCTTCGGTCGGATCGGTGGAATCGTCAGCCGGGCAGAACATGGCACGTGGTTCGGTGATGTAGCTGTCGAGCGTCATGCCCAGGCCGATCAACTCATCGTTTCCGGTGGTGTAAATCGCGTTGGTGGCCTGGCTGATCCCGAAGTAACCACGACCAAAATCCAGACCCGCTGCGGGATTCACCGCCAGGGCGCCTTTATTCGACACTGAATACGTGTTGAGGCCAACACCGATCTGTTGCTCGTTCTGAGCGCAGGTGATGTTGTACGCGCTGCGTCTTGCGGCACCCAGAGCCGGCAACAGGATGCCGATCAGGATCGCGATGATGCTGATGACAACGAGCAACTCGATCAGCGTGAATGCTCGGTTGGCCCGATATTGCTTGCAGATATTTGAACCACAGAGACACAGAAGCACCGAGAAGTCAGGAAGAGCTATCTGCGAGTTGCGAAGATGACACAGATCAGAATTGAAACAAGTACGTAATAACTTTTTGAGCTGAGTCATCTAGGGGGTCCCGGGGCTGTCGTTCTTCTCTGTGTCTCTGTGCCTCTGTGGTTGGCGCCTCTAAGTCTTCGCCGGCTGCAACTGCGTGTGTGTCAATGTCTGGTATATCTTGCAGCGTTCGAGCAGTTCGGCGTGTGTGCCGCTGTCGACGATCCGACCGGCGTCCATGACGACAATGATGTCGCTATCTACGACAGTGCTCAAGCGGTGAGCGATGATGAAGGTTGTCCGCCCGGCACGGATGTTTTCCAGTGCGCGGTTGATCTTGGCTTCGGAGTCGGCGTCGATCTGGCTGGTTGCCTCGTCGAGGATGAGGATCGCGGGGTTGCGCAGGATCGCGCGGGCGATGCAGATGCGCTGTTTCTGGCCACCGCTCAGGCCTGAGCCGCCTTCACCGAGCATGGTCTCGTAGCCGAAGGGCAGGATATCGATGAATTCATGGGCGAACGCCGCCTTGGCCGCCTCAATGATCTTCTCTCGTTTCGCATCCAGCAGGCCATAGGCGATGTTGTCCGCGATCGTGCCCTCGAACAACACGCTCTGCTGCGGCACGACCGCGATCTGTCTACGCAGTGATTTGAGATTGACCCCTGCAATATCCGTGTCATCGATCAACACACGTCCGGAACCCGGCGAAGTAAGTCGTGGCAGCAGGTTCAGCAGTGTCGTCTTGCCCGAACCGTTGCCTCCAACGATTGCGACGGTCTGGTCGAACTCGGCCCGTAAGTTGATCCCCTTAAGCGCCGGCGTGTCCGCGCCGCGGTAGGTGTAGGTGATATCCTCAAACGCGATCGACTTGTGATGGCGTGGTACTGCCGGGAGGTCTGATCGTTTGTCACGGCCGATCGGCTCGCCCTCGATCAGCGTGCTTTCGACCATGCGTTGAGCTGCGGCGTCGGCCTCCTTGATCTGCGTGTGCAAGGCTGTCAAGGGTTTGAGGCTTGCCCCAGCTGCGCCAAGCATTAACAGCACGGTCAGGAACCGCTCGGGCTGCACGTTCTGTGTAAAGACGTACCACGCCGCCACCAGCGCCGCGATCAGTACGCAGAACAAGCCTAACGTTTCAATCACCGGCGATGCCAGCGCGCGTGCCTGGCGCATCCGCATCTGTTGATCGAACAGCCGACGATTCAGTCGACGGAATCGGCGTCGTTCGTAACCCTCAGCGCCGTGAGTCTTAATCACATGTAACGCACCGAGCACCTCGTTGACCGCTTTAAGCATCCCCGCCTGCTCCTGCAGAGCTCGCTTGGATGCTTTTTCAATGCTCCGCCCGAAACGGTAGAGCACGAACCCGCTCAGCGGCGCCGCGATCAGCGCCAGCATGGTCAGCCGTACATCCAGCCACAACGCGACAAACAGTGCCGCTGCACCTTTGAGAACTTCCGGCAAAGCCTTACCTAAAACCGCCAGGTGCCCTCTGGCCAGCACCCCGCTATCAAACATCGCTCGGCTGGCGTGATCCGATGCGTTCTGCCCGAGAAAGTACGACACGGGCGCATCAACCATCTTACGGAACAGCCTGTCTCGCCAGGCGACCGCCACCTGCTGTGTGATGGTGATCGACAACAACTCATGAATGTACCGGCCAAAACTGCCGATCGTCGTCAGGATGGCGATGACCCCCATGATCAAGACGAATGACCAGAACACGCTCGCGGGGATGTGCCCGTTCAGCCACGCCGCGAGATCAAGTTGCCACTGCTCAGCACCCTCACCTGTCAATGTATTATTGATCAGCCTTTTCAACGGATGCTCCGCCTGCACATCACTCTTAAAAAACAACGTGAAGACCGGCAGCATCATGCTCAGGCCTGCACCGAAGCACGCCGCCGACACCAGCGCCCCGCCCAACGCGACAGCGAGCTGTTTCTTGTAGCGAACCAGCTCGAGCGTTGTTTTCCAGAAGGCACTACGTTTCATACGGTTCTCAAGCGGGGTTCTGTCTCAGGTATTCAAGATACTTGAAGAAGTCGGGGAATGTTTTGTTGACACAGTCCGGGTCGTTGATCGTCACGCCCGGCTGAGCAAGCCCGATGACGGAAAACGCCATAGCCATGCGGTGGTCATCATACGTATCGATCGCGGCGGGCGTGATCTTACCACCGGCCGGAGGCTCGATCGTGATGTCGTCACCGTTGACTGTGACCTTCGCGCCGAGCTTGGTCAACTCGGTCTGCATGGCCGCCATCCGGTCGGTTTCCTTGACGCGCCAGTTCCCGACGTTGCGGATCGTGGTCGGGCCCTCGGCGAGGACGGCTAGCGTGGCGATAGTCATTGCGGCGTCGGGGATGCTGTTAAGGTCATTCGTGTAACCGCGAAGGCGCGAAGTTAGCGAAGAAGAGGCGGCCGTTTGTTGCTCGGCCGATTCGATGGATGCGCCCATCTTGCCAAGTTCATCGACGAACTTCACATCACCTTGCAGGCATGTCGTGCCGAGATGTTCAACCTCGCATCGGCTGCCGGGGATTGCGACGGCCGCAGCGAAGAAGTAACTCGCGTTGCTGGCGTCAGGCTCAACCACATAATCGGTCGGCGAATAACCGCCGGCTTGTGCGGTGGCCCGCCTCTGTGCTAAGCCATCAACGACATTTGCACCGAACTGCGACATGAGTTGCAACGTCATGCGGACATAAGGCTCACTCGTAAGCGGGCCGTCGAACGACATGTTGATACCCAACTCAAGACACGGGCCGATCTGCAGCAATGCGGATATGAACTGGCTGCTCAATGTCGGCTTCATGTTCAGGTGTCCACCCGCTAAGCCGCAAGCGGTGATGCGCAGTGGGGGATAGCCTTCGTTGCCGAGGTATTCGATCTTTGCGCCGAGTTGTCGTAGCGGTTCGACCAGTTCGCCGATCGGCCTTTCGCGCATGCGGGGGATGCCGTCGAGCGTATAAACACTTCCTGGTTCGCCAAGACAGCAAGCGGCGGTGAGGAAGCGCATCGCGGTGCCGGCGTTGCCCAGGTGCAGGTCGGCTTTCTTTGCGGGGATCTTGCCGCCTTGGCCGTGGACGGTGACGGTGTGGCTGGCTTCGTCGACTTCGAGCGTGAAGCCGAGGTCCTTTAGCGCTTCGATCATCACCCGGCTGTCATCGGAAAACAGCACGCCGGTGAGTGTGCTCTTGCCGTCCGCCATCGCCGCCAGCAGCAGGGCGCGGTTGGTCAGGCTCTTCGACCCGGGGATAGCTGGAATCTCCTTCCGGGGGTCGGGGAAAGTCACGTTGAACGGTTGCTCAAGCGGCTGGATGGTGATGGGGTCGCTGGGCATTTTCGTTAGTTGGGAGTCGTGATGGAAGCCCACCCATTGCATGGGTGGGTCCCACGGATTGCATCCGTGGGTTTCGGTGATAAGTAAGTACTACTTCGCCTTCCGGAACACCGCGACGATGTTTTCGACCGGGACGACGAACAGGCGGTTGTCGCCCTCGAAGTCGACGGGAATCGCTTCCTTGGGGTTGAACAGCACGCGGTCGTACTGGACGATCGGGTAGTTCGAGTCGCTGGCCACCTCGGCCGAGACCTCCACCACCCGCCCGGTCAGCGTCGGGATCTCTATCTTGTCCGGCAGGTGGATGCCCGACTTGGTCTGCTTCTTGTCCTGATCCTTGCGGATCAACACCCGCTTACCAATCGGCTCCACCGTCTCCAGGACGGGATTTTTCGTATCTGATGTCGATTCACTCATAAGAGTATTGTAGGTGGTCTGGGGAGGGATCGCCAAGGCATGGAACAGGGATGGGCACGGATGAACAAGGATAGGATTTTGGGGTGTAGGGATTACTATTACCCCAAAGCCCGGTCATAGCCCGCAGGGCTTTGGCCGGGGTGGTCCGGGGTGGTATTGATTCACTCAGCTTGATTCCTGCTTGTCCAGCACCTCCGCCCCGCACTCCGGGCACGTCTGTGCATTGGGATTACCGCGCAAGTCGTAGCCGCAATCAAAGCACAGCTTGCGTCTATGTGCCAATCGGATCATGCGAGGTTTCAGCTTAAGGCCGATGAAAGCTGACGGTATCAGAGCCAGGAATGCAAATACGGTGGCCCAGCCCACGACGGCGAAGCCACCTGCAACGAGAAGCAAAGGTGTCAGCCAGACGCCAAAGAGAAATCGGCGTAACGTGGCTTTGGGAGGGTAAGCAAACACATGATTGTCGTCATTGGTCGCTAGATAAGTACACACCCAAGCGGCATCCAGAATGCCCGCGATGACAGAAATATTAAGTAACGCAATGAGTATGACGCATAGCTTGTGTATGGGGCCTCTGTCGTAATGCACCAATCCGAATATGACGGGCGCTACCAACGGTAATGGTAATACCATCAGCAACACCGATATGCGTCGATAGCGTTCTTTCGGCCAAAGTTGCATTGTTTTCCTTATCTTTCCTGCTCCGAAACCATGTGCGGCACCTCCGCCCCACACTCCGGGCATGCCGATGTGTCAGGATTACAACGCAGGTCATAACCACACTCGAAACAGAGTTGTCGAGTAATAGCTAGTGCACGAACATTGCTCGCTATTGGTTTTGAGAGATAATAACTGATGACACATGAGGTGATAGCAAGTATAGAATATACCAGAGAAATACTTACGATTTGTGTGGTGGTTAGGTCACTCGGGAAAACAGCTTCACATATCAGGATGCAAGGCGCACTTACCGCAACGGATGAAGGTACTGCCCAGATTAGTAATTTGAAAAAGCGTACAGTTTCTTTTGGTGAACTGATGAAAAGATAAGAGGCGTCAGAGCTGCCTATATACGGTGAAATCCATGTAATCCCAATGACTCCAATCGTTCCAATCCCTAACGGCAAAAAAATCCATGCCGCACTTAGGTTATATGTGTCTTGAAGTACTCTTACAATGAGCAGCAAAAGACAACTCAGGAGGAGCAGGAGGAACGAGTATCTAAAGTACTTCAACTCAAGCATTGGGGCTTCCTGCTGATAAACTATTATCTCCCCCGCTCCCAGACCATGTGCGCCAGTTCCGGGATAATCAGCTTCTCCATTGCCAATCTCACCGCGTTAGGTGAACCCGGCAGCGTGAAGATCAAGGTTTCGCCTGCCAATCCTGCGACGGCTCGGCTGAGCATCGCGGCGGGGCCGACCTGTTCGTAGCTGAGCATGCGGAACAGTTCGCCGAAGCCGGGTAGTTGTTTTTGGATCAGGCGTTGGGCGACTTCGATGGTGGTGTCGCGTTGGGCGATGCCGGTGCCGCCGGTGGTGATGATGAGGTCGGGTGGCTGGTGACTGGTGGCTGGTGGCTGGTCTAGAAGACCGAGCCAGGATTTTAGTTGGTGGTCGATCTGGGTGGGTTCGTCGCGGACGATGGTGTAGTCGCTGACGGTGTGGCCGGCCTGTTTGAGCAGGTCGATGATGAGTTTCCCGCCGACGTCGCTATCGGTTACGCGCGTGTCGCTGACGGTAAGCACCGCACAGCGGGCGGTTTTGCCTTGGGCGTGCTGGTGATGTTGATTGGAAGTGTTTGAACTCAAGTCGAGACTCCTGTGTATTAACTACAGGATATCACGAAGGGCATGAAGACACAGAGAATAATGGAATAGGGATGCACACGGATAAACACAGATGAAGATTAGAATTGGACAAAGAAAAATGACTTCTTATCCGTGTTCATCTGTGTTCATCCCTGTTACCCGTACGGCCCGTTCTCGTTGTAGACGAGTTTGCACTTGTTTGGCAGTTTGCCGTGCTCGTCGAAGATGAGCAGTTCGTTTTCGCTGTCGACGTTGAGCCAGGGTTCGGGCAGGTAGTAGGCCTCTTGGGGTGGGACTTTCTTGCCGGTGCGGGTGGCGACCCAGTATCGACCGACATTGTGGCCGTTTAAGAAGACCTGCCCCTTGCTCATGCCGACCGGTTCCAACCAGAGCGGGACATCGTTCTGCTTGACGTTGAACGTCGCGCGGAACCATGCGGGCTGCGATGGTGTGGACTTTGGCAAATCTTCAAAAGCATCGTCGGCAGGCGGCGCCCACTTGCTGAAACTCCACTGGCCGCGCTTATCGCTGACGATATCGGTGACTTTGTATAGCTTGATCGACTTGAGTGGGTCGACACCGTCGGGCAGCGGTTCGTATAGCGCGAGTTCGAGTTGATTCTTACCGCCTTTGACGGGGCCGACGCCGGGCTCAAGGACGAAACGATCGCCGCTGGGTTTATCGCTCTTAAAGTGCAGGCCGACGGGTTCACCGTTCATCATGATGACGCAGTCGGGCAGGTTCATGCCGGTTTCAAGGATCAATGGCTTTCGGCCGTCCGGCGTGACGGTCCAGGTAAGCGCCTGCGCAGGTGGGCGGTGGCCCTGTTGTTTACCGAAGGCAGTACCGATGAACTTAAACGGATCGGGTGCGGGCTGGCGTGTGATCTTAGGCTTGGCGAGTTTTACCGCGCTGACCTTGTACAGGTGTCCCGCGATACCTTTCGGTTCACCCATCTTGTGGCCGTAGTGGAAACGACCCATGTTGTCCGCGAGGACGGTGAGTGTGTCGTTTAACTTGATTCCAGTAGGCTGATCGTCCGCATCATCACCGGCGCCGATGATTGTCAGCAGCTTGCCGTTGTCGTAGAGGTGCAGGCGGTCGTCAGTATCGGGCCAGAGCAGTTTGCCGGAGTTTGTTTTTGTGACCGGCACGCGGTACCAGCCGTAGCTGTTGTATTGTCCGAGCGATTCGAGGCTGGCCGGCCCATCGATGGGTTGGTACGACGGGTCGCTGCCGTCCAGTAGCGTACCGAGTGTTGCGTGCTGCCAATCGGTGAGTTTCGGTGCGGCGGGTTTGCGTTCTGTTTTTTGCGATTGCTTGCCGACTTTGCCTGCCAAATCAATCTGGTAGCACGTCGCCCAACCGTTGCGTGGGATGGGGTTGTCTTCATCATCCAGACCGGCGGCACCAACAACCAACCCGTCGGCCAACACGTAAGCTGCATCGGCCTGGTCTTCGTTGAGCACAACCAGTGTAAGGCCATCAACCTGCTGAACGTGCGGCTGCTTGCCGTTCGGTACGGACACGATCAGCGGAGCGCCGTTGATCGAGATCAACCCATCTGTACCTGCGGGGCCGAACAACACGAGAATCTTGGCGTTTAGATAAGCGAACGGCCGGAGGTTCGTGTAGTCGATCAGTAATTCATCAGACAGCTTTGCATTCAACAATAGCCACGCGGCACGATCGCTTCCCAATTGAACCGGCAGCGTCTGGCCTTGCGGTAACAGCAGGTCCAGTTGCTTTGTCTTGTCTTTCTTGCCACGCAGAATAAAAATTACATCGCCACGCGAACCGGATAATTGGGTCACAGCAGGGGGATGGTCGTCGGCATCCGGCGCGATCGTCGTGTGCATCGGCGTGTTCGACAGGTTTGCGAAGACTTCGCCAAAGTGGCTTGCGAACATCGATACACGTTTAACCGCGTCGTACTTCTCCGCACGACCGCCGGCTTCGAGCAGTGGGGCGTCGTAGTCGTAGCTTGTCGGGAAGTACGTGCCGGGGTGTTCGGTCAATCGGCCGGAGCTGAAGCCGGAGTGTGTCCCGCCATGGAACATGTAGATGTTGTACATCGAGCCGGCGCTCAAGATTCCGGCCAAGCGGTGTAGTACGTCGTCGGGTTTATCTTCGGTGTTGTGCGGTTTGCCCCAGAGGTCGAACCAGCCGGGCCAGAACTCGGTGACGATCCTCGGCGCGTCCGGCTGGAGCGTGGCGAGTTGCCGCATCGTGGCGGGTAGATGCTGTTTGTCGTTCCACGTGTCGATCGTGCCATCAACGCGCTGCCAGAGTTTGTTGCAGTTCGTGATCGGAACGGTGCAGCCGTTCTCGCGCAGGTGGCGCACATTTTCCAGCAGGTAGCTGTCGTGCAGTTCATCGCTGGTGCAGAACCATTCGTTCTCGGTCTGCATCAACACGATCGGCCCGCCGCCCTCACCGCGATAACCGCTTTGCCTGGATTGCGAGACCTGTTTCGGCCACTTCGTATCCGTCGCGGGTTTGGAGGTGATCTGAAGGTCGCGCACCTGCTCCATGACCGCACCGATGTAACGGGCGCTGGCTTCGAGAAACGGGCCGTTGGCGGTACGGAAGTCGATGTCTTCGATGTTGTTCAGCCACGCGGGTAGGCCGCCGAAGTCCCACTCGGCACAGATGTAAGGCCCAGGTCTCAGATAACAGAACATCCCCTCTTCGCCGACGATCTTGATAAACGCTCGCAGGTCACGGTCGCCGGCAAAGTCGAACACGCCGGGCTCGGTTTCGTGTACGTTCCAGAAGACATAAGTCTCGATGCAGTTGCACCCCGCCTGCTTCGCTGCGCGGATGCGTTTGCGCCAGAGCTGGTGGGGCGTGCGCGGGTAATGGATCGCGGCGCTGACGAGCCAGATGCGCCTGCCGTCGATCGAAAAACTCTGATGATCGTATGTGATATTGGCCATGGTCGGATTGCCCGATCAGTCGGCATCACTCCCGGCTGTGATGAATCGTCAAAAACTTATTCAGAGGTCACTTCTGACCAGGGGTGCTCGATGACCGCTTCAAACGGGATCAGTACGAACTGCGCCAGCCCGATGAACGGCTGCGTAACCAAGTCCCGGGTGTTTTCGGCACTGTAGTTCTCGGCGGTCGCACCACGCAGCGCTTCCTGGATCTGCCAGACCGGGTCCGGTGCGTGCAGCGGACTGACCTCGTCTTCACCCATGGGGACCGAACCCATGTATGTCGGATTATGCGTGACCGCGCCGTCTGCCGGGGCGATCTCGACCACGGGCCAGTCCGAGCGATCCATGCTGATGGGGTCGCCGATCGAGATTCTTGTGTTGTTATGGTCCATCTCGCTTGCCGGTTCGTCGGCAGCAGGTTCGCCAGCCATGGATTCGTCGGTAACGGGTTCACTCACGGCCGCATCCACAGCCGTCATATCCGCCTGATCCTCGGCAGGCAGTTCACCTTCAGCGGCGATGGCGGGGGCCGTGGTCAGCATCAGGGCCAGTGACGCGGTCAGCAAGAGCCTGTGATGTAATATGATATTCATGATCGATTCCTTCGATATAGCGTTGCTTAACTATAGCAGCCATGACTAAGGTCGGGAAACACTGGATTTATTAATCACAATATCACTTTTTCTGTCTAGTCTATAATCCGCGATATGAAACCTCTCGTTATCATCTGCTCTTTGAATCCGTCGAGCCGATCCGCCTTGTTGGCTGAACATGCCGTGGACGTCCTGAAGCAGTCTGCGCCTGACACGCGGCTCGTGGACCTGCGTCAGACGGCATTGCCGATCTGTGACGGCGGAGCGTCGTATCAACACGAGAATGTCGCGCCGCTGGCGGCCATGATCTCCGAAGCGCCGCTGATCCTTCTGGCGGTCCCGATCTATAACTACGATGTCAATGCGGCAGCCAAGAACCTGATCGAACTGACCGGCCGGGCCTGGACCAACAAGGTCGTGGGCTTCATCTGCACGGCAGGGGGCCAGGGCAGCTACATGTCCATCATGCCGCTTGCCAACAGCCTTATGCTGGACTTCCGCTGCCTGATCGTGCCCCGGTTTGTCTACGCGACAGGCGACCACTTCGAGTCCGATGAACCCGCGGACGAGCAGGTGCTGTTGCGGACGAAGGAATTGTGCGAATCAGCGCTGCATCTGGCAGAGGCCATCCAGAATCAGCGTGGACAGATCTGACGAATACTTCAGTGTTTGGCGGTCATGGCCGTATCAGGCTGGATGAGGGGTTTTGCGGGAGCCATTGCGTTTTCTTGTTTACTGTCTTGGGCTTGACTTCTCAGGTTGTGCCAATCGAGCAGCACCCATAACCAGATCAGAGGCCCCAGCATTTCGAGGAACTCTTCGATGTTGGTCCCGATGACGAAGGGGTAGTACGCTCGATCTCGCCGCCAGTCTTCAGGCACGAAGCTCTGGTTGGTATCTTCTGAATGTTCCGGATCAATCCCCAGACGGACTTCTGCTTTGACACGTTGGGCGGAGTTGAAGCTTTCCATGCCGACCGCGCCGCCGAGATAGATCGCGATCCCCAGGCACATACCGATGACAAACTTCTTACGGGTGTGCCAGAGCCGCCACATGACGATGCCGGTGATGAGCAGTGCCGGAGGTAACCAGATCACGGCCCAACGGGCATGATGCATCAGGCCTTCGACGTGGATCTTGCCGCCAAGGCGTTCGTGCAGCATGCAGGTTTCATCGATCGAAAGAAACACGAAGCCTGCCGCCAGCGTGAGTAAGGCCAATCGTTCGCTCCGACTGGCATCGGGTTGCAACAGGCAGATCAATCCGGTCAGTGCCCCCAGTCCCGCAAGGACCGTTGCCGACCACCATGTGCCCAGGCTCATTTCCCGGTTCAGGCTGAATAAGACCAGGGCCGTGCCTGAGCCCGGCATGTGCTCGATCCACATGACGTGGGCCCCCAGGCTCAGGATGGTGACCAATAACGTGCAGCCGGCCATGAGGACCACCGCACGTAACCGGTACTTCTGAAACAATGTTTGAAAGTCGTTAACGGCCACTCATACAACCCTATTGTTAACTGTGTTAAGTCGGCTACTGCTGATTGCAGGTTGAGTTGGATCAAACTATTAAAACTAATGTTAAGAAGTTGTGAGTTTGAGTCAACGGGAATTTAACAATTGAAAAATGGTGAATTGAGAACCATTCTTTGTCAGATTTATTAGTAGTTTTACAGTTTTTGTCCCGGTCTTTGCACTTTGATCAACACGATCGATCACCTTGTGAACATCCGCTGAGTTGCAGTGCGCGATTGGTGTGGAGTGAACCCGACTCTCGCAAGAAGGCGGGGCTTTGGGAGGGACGGATTCCTGTTGTGTCTGGACGGTTCGCCCTGTGCGTTCGGTGCCGTATCAGGCGACCTCTACGGCTTGTGAGGAGTGCTGGGCAGTGGTACAATCCTTCGTTTCGCCTCGTTTCGTGGAGCCATACGGTGCAAGACGCCATTAACAAAGCCGCCTCGCTGGTCGAGGCTCACCAATACATCCGCCGGTTCGCCGGCAAAGCCATCGTTGTGAAGGTCGGCGGGTCGATCATGGACCAGCCTGATGACCTGCAGAGCGTGGTCAGCGATATCTGCTTCATGTCCGCGGTCGGCATGCGCCCGATCATCGTGCATGGCGGTGGCAAGGGCATCACCGAGGCGATGAAAGAGGCCGGGCTCGAGGCCCAGTTCGTCCAGGGGCGTCGCTATACCGACGAGCGTACACTGGCGATTGCTGAGCACGTGCTGGTCAACACGATCAACAAACAGATTGCCGGCTACATCAGAGAACTCGGTCACAAGCCGATGCCGTTGCACAGCCTCGCGAGTTGTGCCGTGTTCGGTAAGCGCCTGTTCCTCAACGGCGAGGAAGGTCGGAAGATCGATATCGGCTTCGTCGGTGAGGTCGAATGGGTCAACGCCGACATCCTCGGAGCCGTGACCGAAGCGAACTATATCCCGGTGATCGCCCCGATCGCGCGCGATCCCTCGGGCAGCAAGCTCAACGTCAACGCCGACAGCGTCGCCGGATACGTCGCCGCCGCTGTCAAGGCCGAAAAACTCATCCTGATTTCCGATACCCACGGCATCCGCTTGTCTGACGATCCTGACGATCTGGCCAGCACCCTGACAAAATCCGAGATCGAGAAACTCGTTGACGAAGGTGTGATCCAGGCCGGCATGCTGCCGAAGGTCGAATCCAGTTTCATCGCGTTGGCCGGAGGCGTCTCCAAAGCCCACATCATCGACGGCCGCATCAAGCACTCGTCGCTGCTGGAGGTCTACACGGGCAAGGGAATCGGGACGGAAATCGTTTTATAGGAATTAACCGCGAAGGCGCGAAGAAGGACTTTAAGCCGCAAATGAACGCTAATAAACGCAAATAGAAGTGTTGTATTGAATCAACTTCTGATTCACGTTGATTTGCGTGTATTCGCGGCTACATGATTTATTTTTGGGGAATAGCAGGAATAGCCATGCAACATTTTCTATCTATCGCTGATGCCACCACCGAGGAACTCAAGCACATGCTGCAGGTCGCCAAGACGCTGCGGGATGAACGCGATGCGGGTAAGGCCAACAAGCCTGTGCTGGCTGGCCAGACGCTTGCGATGCTGTTTGAGAAACCGAGTCTGCGCACGCGCGTCAGTTTCGAGCAGGCGATGATCGAGCTTGGCGGACATTCGATCGTGATGGGTCAGGAAGTCGGCTTGGGTAAGCGGGAAGCGGTCAGCGATGTCGCCAAGGTGCTCGGCGGGATGGTACACGGCGTGGCGGCCCGAGTTTTCGAGCACCAGAAACTGATCGACATGGCGGAATACGCCGGCGTGCCGGTCGTCAACATGCTCAGCGATGAATCGCACCCCTGTCAGGCGCTGGCCGATATCATGACGCTACAGGATGAGTTTGGTATGGACCTGAATGGGCGATCCGTTGCGTTCATCGGCGACGGCAACAACGTCGCTCGCAGCGTCGCGATCCTCTGCGGCAAGCTGGGTGTACGTTTCGTCCTGGCGAGTCCCGGAGGTTACGCATTCACGAAGGACACCCGCAAGGCGATCATGAGCGACGCCCCGGAACTCGATCTGATGATCACTGAGAATCCGATCGAAGCGGTGAAGGGTGTCGATGCGGTCTTTACCGATACCTTCACATCCATGGGCCAGGAAGCTGAAAAGCAGGCACGGGAGCAGGCGTTTAAAGGTTATCAGGTCAACGACAGCCTGCTCTCGCACGCGGCCGACCACGCGATCGTTCTTCACTGCCTGCCGGCCTATCGCGGTGTTGAGATCACCGACGAAGTGATGGACGGCCCGCGCAGCCGCGTCTTCCCCGAGGCCCACAACCGGCTGCACGCTCAGAAGGGCATGCTCGCTGTTCTGATGGGCGGGATGTGAGTTGGAAAGCCATTAGCGGTTAGCCGTTAGCCATTAGCAGATGGCTCAGCGCCTGTGGTCCGCCGGCATTTGGCTGCTATTATTTCGTAGGTTCTGTTGTTATTCCCTGTGTTTGACCGATCTTAAGATTGTTTGTTTGCGATCAGAAGTCATAAATTCCTCCCATGCCCAGTCAGCCGTCACAACCCGATTCTGAACCCGGGTTGGACCCGTCGCATCTGTTGCTGATCGTGGTCGGTGCGCACCTGCGTGCCGAGGATGCGGATCGGCCGTTGGCTTATCGCCTGCGCGACCACATCAATGAGTGGGTCGATCGACACCGCCAGAGTTTGAGCACGCCGATCAAGCCGGTGGTGTGTACGGATATCTGGTACCTGAACCATACGGTCCTGCATGCTCGGCCGACGGTCAGCATCGGCGGGCCAGGCGTGAACGCGTTGTCCTCCCACTTTGCACGCAGCATTGCGGGTAAAAGTGATGATGAGCAGCAGGTGGTCTTGCAGATCGATCCGGAATTCACCGATCTTCGCGTCAGCATCTGGGGCACGAATCACGACCTGACTATCAAGGGGGTCGACCTGTTTCTCAGTGACTACCTGGAAGCATTCTTACGCGCGGTAGCGACCCAGGTCGAGCCCGAATCCTAGAGAGGCTCGTATTTGACGAAAATCTAGCCGATATTTGCAATCGTCTGACCGTGGTCCAATAATGTAATCCAATGCATGTAACGACCTTAGAAGCGGGTGACGCCCGTCAGGAAAAGCAAGTCGCCCAGCAGGCATCCGAGGTGCTGCGTGCCGGGGGACTAGTCATATTTCCCACGGAAACGGTCTATGGTGTCGCGGCGTCAGCGCTCAACGAGCAGGGCGTCAATCGCCTGCGTGCTCTGAAGCAGTCCGATGCATCACGCGCTTTTACGGTCCATATCCCAAGCCCGGCAGCGATCGATCGTTTTGCTGACCTTAGTACCGGAGCGGCCAAACGTCTTGCGACCAAGGCCATGCCCGGCCCGATTACGCTTCTAGTCGAGGTTGGGCCCGATCAGAGGCGGCAGAAACTCGCAACGTTGGGGCTGACTGAAGATCAGAACGACCGGATCTACCACGATGGTGTGGTAGGTTTGCGTTGTCCGGATCATGCGCTGGGTCGGCTTGTGCTGGATGCCGGCGGAAACGCGGTGATTGCGACCAGTGCGAACCTGCCCGGCGAGCGACCACCCGTGGATGTACAGCAGGCGGCCGACGCGATCGGCCAGCACGTCGACCTGATCGTCGATGGCGGACACTGCCAATACGCCAAGCCTTCCACGATCGTGAAGATCAGCGGCAGCGGCTGCGAACAAAAATGGCAATTACTACGAGAAGGGGTATATGACGAGCGATTCATCCGGAAACTCGTGCGTTACACACTCTTGATGGTATGCACCGGAAATACGTGTCGTTCTCCCATGGCTCAGGGCATAGCCAGGCAATTGATCGCCGAACAAATCGGGGTTGATCCGGCTTCTCTAGAAGACGCTGGGATCAATATAAAATCGGCCGGTGTATATGCTTATGGGGGCAACCCCGCTTCGCCTGAGGCGGTTCGGGCTTTAGCTCAGCAGGGGATCGATATCCAGAACCATCAGTCCACCGCCCTGACCCGTGAACTTATCGATGAGGCTGATGTAATATATGGCATGACCGCTGGGCACCTGGAAGCAGTACTGGCGGTATCGCCCGGGGCGACCGGCAAGACTTTCCGTCTTGATCCGGACGCCGATGTGATGGACCCGATTGGTGCCGATGATTCGGTGTATCGGTCGACAGCCGAGGCTATCCGTCGTGCATTCGTACGAAGGTTGAAGGAGTTGCCTTTATGAAAATCGCAATAGGAGCAGACCACCGAGGAGCCGACGCGCTTCGAAGTATTTCCGAAACGCTGACAGCCAACCGGCACATCCCGTTGCCGCTTGGGGTCTGCCACGATCGTTCATGCGATTACCCGGACATGGCTTACCCCGTTGCCCACGCGGTCGCGACAGGCAAGGCCGACATGGGCGTTCTCGTCTGCGGCTCCGGTATCGGCATGTCGATCGCTGCGAACAAGGTGAAAGGCATCCGTGCGGCACTGGTTCACGATGAAATCGGTGCCGAGGTTTCACGTCGGCACAATGATGCCAACGTCATCTGCATCCCCGCTGACATGATCGGTGCAAGGGTGGTCGAGCAGATCATCCTGACTTGGCTGCGCACCGAGTTTGAAGGCGGACGCCACGAGCGCCGCGTACAGAAGATCAAGGCTATCGAAGCCGGGATGGACCCGTCCACGCTTAAGTTGGACCGGGCCGCCGCCGTCGGCGAATAAACATCTTCCACGACAGGCAACTACCACGGAGCTGACATGCCTGAGCACCATCAGCGGGTCGTGCTGGACGGGATCGACTGGCGAGAGACACTACCGTTTCTCAGAATTTTCCGAGCTTTCAGCATGGCCTTGTGGCCGCACAGGCTCTTGCTGTCACTGCTGCTTGTATTGCTGTTGTATCTTGGCGGTACGGCCATGGACTTCGCCTGGCAGAAAGCGGTCAACCCGCACGAACTGCAGGCCTACGAACGCTACGACGCGCAGCGCTACGCCGAATGGCTCCAGCAGGTCGGCACCGATGGCAGGACCGACTACATCTTTGAAACCCTGGTCAAGCAGCAGGTCGCCGCGTTTGAACGGCTGATCGTCTCCGCGACCAACCTTGACTTCGGCCTTTCAGACCTGGCAGCGGGCATGGGCGCCGATAGCGGCGGCGTCATCGGCGCACTGGCCGACATGGCCGTGAAGATCCCCGGTTGGCTGTACGCAACGCATCCCGGATTCCTGATCGTCTACCTGCTGTACGCCTTTGCGCTCACGACCCTCATCGGTACCGCTATCAGCCGCCTTGCCGCGCTGGATGCATGCCGGTCCGAGCACATCTCAGCCTTCGTCGGACTGCGATTCGCATTATCCCACTGGGTGCAGGCCATGCTCGTGTGGTTGATCCCGCTGGGGATCGTTGTGATTATCAAGCTCGTACTCGCATTGGCGGGGCTCATCTTCTTCAACCTGCCGGTACTCAATATTCTGGGCGGGGTGCTTTACGGCTTGTTCCTGATCCTGGGATTCTTTGCCGCGATCTTCCTGATCGGACTGGCGTTGGGGATGCATATCCTGATCCCGGCGATCTCCGTTGAAGCCACCGACGCCTTCGAAGTGCTGGGAAGAGCATTCAACTACGTGCTCGGACGTTTCTGGCGGTACTTGTTCTACACCGCCACGATGATCGTTTACGGAGCGCTGACTTACCTGATGATTGGCCTGATCGTTTTCAGCACCATCTGGATGACACGCAGTTGCCTGTCCATGGGCGTGCTCGAAGCGGCGGATGGCTCCACCCGGCTCGATGCCGTCATGCCCGACCCCGCGTGGGGTGAGTTACTTGCTGAATCCGACTGGGATCAACTCAACCGTACGGAAACCATCACCGCCGCGATCGTCATGGTCTGGAACCGCCTGTTGATTGCGATATTGCCTGCCTTTGCCATCAGCTATTACTTCAATGCACACGTCTGGATCTACCTGTTGCTGCGTCGATCGGCCGACCTTGTTGAATTCGACGAGGTGTACACCGAGCCCGATCCGGATGAACTGCCGCCGCCTGCGCATGAGAAGATCGAGCCCGAAGCCGAATGACTTCAGAGGCTCGTTGCGCCGCTTTCATTGACACCCGTTCCGGCATCGTCTTAGTATGTCCCCATGCCTAAGCTACAGCGTATTGCAGCCGTTTTCAGCCTGATCCTTGCCGTGCTATGCGTGGCTGGTTGTGGCGAAGAGTCAGCGCCGTTGCCCGATTCCGAACAGTCAACGCAGCCGCAAGGCCCGCGCATCGTCACGATAGCCCCGGCATTAAGCCAGATGCTCGTGGACCTGGGGCTGGGTGATTCAATCGTCGGCGTAGCTGAACATGACTTCGCGGCCCCCAAGGGCTTGCCTGTTGTCGGCAACTACAACGCGGTTAACACCGAGCTGCTGCTGTCCACGCAACCAACGCATGTCCTGATGATGACCGGGCCGGATGGGCCGCCGGCCAGTGTTAAACGATTGGCCGAGTTAGGCCAGTTTGATCTGTATACCTTCCCGTTTCCGCTAAGTATTCAGGACATCCAGAAGACCCTCTACGATCAATCACCGGATGCTAGCCCGAGCCTGGCAACCAGCCTGGGGATCAACGAAAAAGCCATGCAGTTGAAGATGCGGTTGCTGCGCCAATTGGCTGCAATAAGCAGTCTTACCGCGGCTGAGGATGCTCCAAGTGTTTTGCTCGTACTCGGGACCGATCCGGTGATGGCTTCGGGACCCGATACCGTGCATGACGAGCTGCTTGGTTTTGCAGGCGGATTCAATGCAGCCGCCGACGCCACCGTCACCGCGCCGGAATATGACCGTGAAGCATTGATTGCACTTGCGCCGCAGGTCATCCTCCTGCTCGATCCCAACAGCCCTGATCTGGCCGAGGGTGATGCCAGACTCGCCGCGTTTGAAGGTCTGCCGATTCCAGCGATCGAAAACAACCGTGTCTATGTCCTCAACGGTCCGCTTGTCCTGCTGCCCAGTACGTCAATCGGCTCGGTATGTGCGGATATGGCCAAGGCGATCCACCCGAATCTCAGCAAAGAAATCGATCAAGTTATGGCTGAGCAGGACGCGCCATTGCCATGAATCAGCCGGCCTCCCCTGCACCATCCAATCAGTCTAAGCGGATCACCATCGCGCTGATCGTGATCGGCCTGATTTTGCTGGCTGCGATCGCTGCACGCCTGCTGATAGGTTCGGCATCGCTGGGCTGGCCCACCGGTGAGAACGCCTCATTCATCAGCAGCGACCGCATCGGACGCATGCTGCTGGGCCTGATCGTCGGGGTCGCGCTATCCGTCAGTGGTGTATCGCTTCAGTCGCTGTTGCGCAATCCGCTCGCCGAACCCTACATCCTCGGGCTGTCGACCGGCGCCGGCGCGGGGATCATGGTCCAGTCGTACCTGTTCTTCCTGATCACGGGCAAAGTCGCGGTCGGCACCAACGCCGGCGGGGCGGTGATCGGGGCGATGCTGACGATGTTGATCGTGTTTTTAGCAGGGCGACGCAAGGGCGTCATCGACCCACTTGGCCTGCTTCTGACCGGCGTCGTGCTATCCACCATCTGCGGCGCGCTGATCCTGATGATGAATTACCTGGTCGGCCCCGGCGGCATCCGCGACAACATCGCACGCTGGATGATGGGCAATCTCGATGCAGGCATCGATGTGCGCGTGACATGGAGTGTCGCGGCCGTCACGGCTGCCGGTTGGGCCATGCTGCTCATGCAGTCCCGCGCGATGGATGTGGCTTCCAGCTCGGATTCAGAGGCGATGAGCCTTGGTGTGAATCTGCCACGCCTGCGCATGATGTTGTTCGCAACGTCGGGTTTACTCGCAGCCGGCGCGGTTGTGCTGGCGGGCCCAATCGCTTTCGTCGGCCTGATCTGCCCGCACATCGCCCGCCTGGCCGTCGGACCTCGCCACGGGCCATTGTTGATCGGCTCGGCCATGCTGGGCGGCGCTCTGGTCATCACCGCCGACACCGCCAGCGCCGCGCTCAACCTCTGGCAAGGCATCGGCCTGATGCCCATCGGCATCTTCACCGCCATCGTCGGCGGCCCGGTGTTCTTGTGGATGCTCCACCCGCAGTTGGGTAAAGGCGACGCGTGATTCTGCGAAGAGGATTAGCCACGAAAAGGCACAGAACACACAAAATGGCTGGTTCAATCAGGCTTCCGGACTTCAGTATTCATCTGTACCTCCATAGCCGGGAAATGTAAGAGAAAAACATGAATTCTACGGTCTGATTTACCTAGCCCTTTTGTGCCTTTTTGTGGCTTTTCTTTTACAATCCCGCCTGCCGAAAGGAGGCTTAGCCATCGAACACTTTGCCGATCGTTTTTTGAAAGCAGCCGAAGTGAAGGGCGCGCCCGTTTGTGTCGGCTTGGACCCGGTCATCGAACGCCTGCCCGACGCGGTGGCCGGCAGTGATCCGGTCCATCGCATTGAATCGTGGTGCAAAGACCTCGTCGATGCAGTCGCCGACTACGTTCCCGCGGTTAAGCCGCAACTTGCCTGCTTCGAGCGTTATGGTTCGACAGGGTATGCGGTCTACGAACGCGTCGTCGATCACGCCAAGTCACTCGGTCTGATTGTGATCGCGGATGCCAAACGCGGTGACATCGGTCTAAGCTCCGCCCACTATGCGGCCGGCTTACTTGCAGGCGACCACGCCGCCGACGCCTTGACCGTCAACGCTTACCTCGGCGCGGACGGCCTCGAACCCTTCGCCGACGCCGCTGCCTCCACCGGCACGGGTCTGTTCGCCCTGGTCCGCACCAGCAACCCCGGCGGCGATGCGCTGCAGTCGCTACTTCTCTCCGATAAACGCACCGTCAGCGACGCCGTCGCAGGGATCGTTGCTGAACTAGGCAAATGCAAGCCCGGCTACGTCGGCGCCTCCGGCTACAGCCTCCTCGGCGCAGTCGTCGGCGCAACCAAACCGCAAGACGCGGCCACACTACGCCAGCGCATGCCCCAACAACTCTTCCTCGTCCCCGGCTTCGGCGCCCAAGGCGGCGGCGCTGAAGATGTCAAAGCCAGCTTCAAATCCGACGGCACCGGCGCGATCATCACCGCGAGTCGATCGGTGATCTACGCGCACGAGAAGATGTCAGGAACAGACTGGAAAACCGCTGTCGCGGCTGCGGCGAAAGACTTTAATCAGCAGATTATGCGTATATTGGGGGGGTGAGATCGGCCACAGAGGTTACGAGCATTTATATGCCTTTCTCTCTTATTGGAATCGAACACCATGCATAAGCTACTTTTGTGCCTCATGTTTTTTGCTCTTGTTGCATCGGGTGCGGGGTGCATGTGGGTGCCACCACCCCGATATTCGAATACACGTGACAAGGCAGTACCATCAAAACCGATTCACTGGGTGACAGACTTTATCCCCGGGCAAGTCTATGAACTTCAGAAGTCAATGATCTTAGTACGGGACAGAGCATATGTAGCCGACTACAACATCGTCAGGATAGGAGATTATTCTAATTCACATTATGGTGCCCCCCAATACCTGGATGAATACCTCCGAAAGGGTCCCAAGGCATGGCCCAAAACAATAGCCATTCTGAAGCCCGGTACGCTCATACGATATGAGGAAACCCGTAAATACGACGGCGGGGTCGTGTTCGGCTCTATGGGCGTTCCGGTCGGTCGATTTGTTTCTGACGAATTTAATGATGTGGGGCCGATATGCATGATCAGGCTTTCTAAGCCAAGATCTAGCCACCCCACCAATGCGCAAGATGTTGATCCCGAGTATCTCAAACCCTTGGATGAAGTGCCGCCGGGATCACGAATTCGCATAACTCCCGCGGATGACGAGCCCGTGAACTGGTGTACCGACTATGTTCCGGGGCAAATCTATGAGTTGCAAAACAGGCGTGCAGTTGTACTTCGCAAGAAGACACCTTTCGGGATCGAATACATCATTGATTATCGGCACCCCTTAACCAGTGCCGTTGCAGATCCAGCCATGCTTGAGGAATACCGCCGGGTTGGCTCGAAAGCTTGGAAGTGGCGCAAGGTCGTAGCATTACTCGAAGTCGGTACGCAGCTGCGATACGAAGAAACACGCTCATACCACGGGGGCCCGATTACATTGGACAGTTTGGGTATACCTATCGCCCATCTAGTCGGGGACGAGTACGATGAGATTGGCCCAATTGATATTTCAATTATATCAGAGTGCAGTAATTACTCTCGCCCGGGTGCCCTTGCATACGATGTTGACCCATACTACCTCAAACCGATACGCGAATAGCATAAGTGCACCACCTGCCGGGCTGTTAATTACACCCACAAGAAGTTAACGGGCACGGATTTGGAGACCGCCGTCGTGATATTGAGGTGTGAAACGAATATACGGATACCCGCCCCTTCGCTGCGCTCAGGACCGGCGTTGGTGTGCTATCGCACAAAATAGAATTTCCCAATCCCCAATCCCCAATCCCCAATCTCACCGATTCGCCATCCACTCCGTGATCGCCTTGTCATACTCACTGGTACGCTTGAACGCGGCGGTCGCAAGCCGACGGCGTAGGGTGAACGTGGTCGCGCCATCGTTGCCGTCGATGTCGTTGCCGACCTGGTCGTATTGCTTGGGGTCGGTGACGCAGGTGACGTAGCGGTGGTTCTTAGAGGCGCTACGGATCATGGATGGGCCGCCGATGTCGATCTGTTCGATCGCTTCGTCATCGGTTACGCCTTCCTGGGCGACGGTCTTTTCGAACGGATACAGATTCACACAGACCAGGTCGATCGCGGTGATGCCGTGGTCGGTCATGGCTTTGGCGTGTTCGGGTTTATCACGCAGCGACAGCAGCCCGCCGTGCACCTTCGGGTGCAGCGTTTTGACCCGCCCGTCCATCATCTCCGGGAAGCCTGTGACTTCATTGATCGGCGTCACGTCGATGCCCGCTTCGCTAAGCGCCTTGGCGGTCCCGCCGGTGGAGATGATCGTAGCGCCGTAATGCACGAGCTTACGGGCGAAGGGGATCAGGTCGGTCTTGTCACTGACCGAAACCAGTGCTGTTTTGATCTTGACCAGGTCTGGCATAGTTAGAGCTTTGATAAGGTTGGCGTTGTACGTACGTGTTAGGTTGGCTTGTCGCTTGTTAACGCTTGGGCAGCAGGCGGTGGATACGCCCGGATGGCGAAATGATCACCAGGCCGCCGTTGTCCGTCACGGGGATGACTTCTTGCAACGGCATCGTTTCGACATCGACGAGCACCCGGCCCGTACCTTCATCCACCCACTGGATGCCGTCGGGATGATGCAGCATCACCTTGTTCTGGCTATGACCGACCACCTTCCCCTGCAACGGTGTGCGCCACATTTCATCGCCGGTATTCGCATCCAGAGCGATCAGCCCATCACCGGGCAGCGGCAGATAAACAACCTGGCCGAAGGTCGCGGGGTCCAGTGTCAGTGGCTTGGTATAGCGATAGACCCACATATCCCGGCCGTTGAGGCGGTTGACCGCGTAGAGCGTCTGATCCTGCGAGGCAACATACACCGCATTACGTGATACAGCCGGCTTTGCGGTGATCGGGCCAAATGCCCTGCCGCGGAAGATCAGTTCGCCGGAGATGGCTTCCAGTGAGGCATAGATGCCCTTGCTGTCAGCGGTGAACACGTAACGTTCCGATTCAACCGGTGGCACGACAATCCCGCCGGTCAGCATGTACGCCCACTTGGCGTAACCGGTATCGATATCGTGTGCGAAGACCGTGCCGTTGGCTGCACCATAGATCGCGTACCGGTCCATCATCACCGGGCCGGTTTCGACCACGTGCGCCAGTTGTGATGTTGCCATCAGTTTGCCGTTGATCGCACCGAGGGTGAAGAGGGTCGTGTCGTTGTTGAAGTAGACATGCTCTTCATCCCGGATCGGTTTATAGATGCTTTCGGTATTCTCACCGATCACACGACGCCAGAGCACATCACCATTCCGGATCGAGATGGCCGTGACCATGTTGTCAGGCGCTTCGACCGTGAATAGCGTGTCGCCGAGGATCGTCGCGGAGGAGATGTTGTGATTGTTGGGCACACCCAGGTCGTTGGACCATGTGACGACGTACCCGAGCTTGGCCGCGTCCTCCGGTTCGATCAGCAGGCCGGAGCGGCTGCTCCTGCGTGACCAATCGCCGCAACCCGCAGCCACCAACAACATCAGGCCTAGCAGCGAGCGAACCAACAGGGTCGTTTTCATGCGTGAATCTCCGTGGCACGGGGTGAACCCAACGGGCCCACGATAGGGCCGGGCACACCCGTGGGGCGGTGGGTTCGGGAATGTCCAGTCAGGCCACAAGTATCGACGCCACAAGCGGCAAGGTCAAGCCGATACCCTCGGACGCCACTCCCGGATGCCCCACGGATGTCCCGGATAGCACCCCGCCGTGCGTTCGTTACAATCGGCACGCCACGATCCCTAACCCAGGAGCCAACCATGGCCAAGCACGTATTGATCGTCCAAGGCGGCTGGGACGGCCACACACCCAAGGAATCCGCCGAGCTTTTCGCCTCCATCCTCCGCTCCGACGGTATGCAAGTCACCGTCAGCGACACCCTCGATAGCTACCTCGATGCCGATCTATTGGCGAAAACCGACTTGGTCGTGCCGATCTGGACCATGGGCCAGATCAGTAACGAGCAGTGGAAGGGCCTCGACACCGCCGTCCGCGCCGGTACGGGCGTCGCCGGGTTCCACGGCGGGATGGTCGACAGCTTCCGGATGAATACCGAATACCAGTGGATGACCGGCGCCCAATGGGTCAGCCACCCCGGCAACGACCAGGCCGTCTACGCCGTCGACATCGTCGACCAGGCCCACGAAATCACCCACGGCCTGCCGTCCTTCGAACTGAAGAAAACCGAGCAGTACTACTGCCACTTCGATCCCGGGGTCCACATCCTCTGCACCACCACGTTCACGGGTGAGTACGGTGACGCGACGCTCTACAAGAAGGGCACCGTCATGCCCTACGCCTGGACCAAGACCTGGGCCAAGGGCCGCGTCTTCGGCGCAAGCTGGGGCCATACCTACAAAGACTTCGACGAACCGACCGCACGCGAGATCGTCCGCCGCGGTATGCACTGGGCGTGTCGGTGAATCGTTGATGTGATTGAAGCGACTGTCGCCGGTGCCGTTTACTCGGCAACGGTTTCCCATCCACGCGCACGCTCGACAGCTTTACGCCAACGTGCATGCAACGCCCCGGCACGATCGGCTGACATCCTCGGCTCAAATGTCCGGTCCGCCTGCCAGTGGCTTCGCACATCCTCCAGCGATTTGTAAAAACCTGTCGCCAGTCCCGCCAAGTAGGCAGCGCCTAACGCCGTCGTTTCCAAAACGGTGGGGCGGACGACCGGCGTCTGCAGGATATCTGCCTGCATCTGCAGCAACAGGTCATTCACCGCTGCACCGCCATCGACGCGCAACTCCTTGATCTCGCCCCCGCGATCGGATGCCATCGCAAACACAAGGTCCGCCACCTGGAACGCAATCCCGTCCAGCGCCGCCCGAGCGATGTGCGCATCGGTCGTGCCGCGTGTGATGCCGAGGATCGCTCCCCGTGCGTACGGGTCCCAATCCGGTGCACCTAAGCCGGTTAACGCAGGCACAAAGAACACGCCGTCGCTGTCCGGCACGCTCGCCGCCAGCGACTCAATCTGCGATGAATTGCGGATCGTTTTCAGACCGTCACGCAACCACTGAACGATCGCGCCGCCGACGAACACACTACCCTCCAGCGCGTAGGTCATCTGGTTGTCGCGCTGCCATGCGACGGTGGTGAGTAGCTGATTCTTTGAAGTGACTGGTTCGCTCCCGGTATTCATCAAGAGGAAACACCCCGTGCCGTAGGTGTTCTTGGCTAAGCCCGGCTCCGTGCAGACCTGGCCCATCGTCGCAGCCTGCTGATCCCCGATGACCGAACCGATCGGCAAGCCTTTGACTTCCGACGCTGTCGTCACCTCGCCATAGACCTGTGAACTGGGCCTGACCTCAGGCAGCATCGACCGCGGGATTTTCAGAATCTTCAGAAGCTCATCATCCCATTCAGCCGTGTGGATATTGAAAAGCAGTGTTCGTGAAGCGTTGGAAGCATCGGTGATGTGCAGCTTGCCGTTCGTGAGTTTGTAGACGAGCCATGAATCGACCGTGCCAAACGCCAACTCACCTTTTTCCGCCCGTTTTCGTGCATCAGGGATGTTGTCGAGCATCCACGCGATCTTGGTCCCGGAAAAGTACGCATCCAGCACCAGCCCGGTCTTATCACGAAATGTGTCTGCCAGTCCGTCCGCTTTGAGCTTGTCGCAAAGCGGTGCGGTACGCCGATCCTGCCAGACGATCGCGTTGCAGATCGGCTTGCCTGTCTTGTGGTCCCACACGATGGTCGTTTCTCGCTGGTTGGTAATCCCGATGCAGGCGATATCCGCAGCACGTACATCTTTCTGGGCAAGCACCTCCGCGATCACACCCGCCTGGCTCGACCAGATCTCGTTCGCATCGTGCTCCACCCATCCGGGCTTAGGAAAGATCTGCCGGAAGGGGCGCTGCGCCACCGACACCATCGATCCGTTCTCATCGAACACGATCGCACGTGAGCTGGTCGTGCCCTGATCCAGCGAGAGGATGAAACCCATTACCCGGTTCCTTATTCAGAAGGGACTGTCCTTGAGTTTTCCCAGTGATTGTAAGCTATCCATACTCACACACATGAACTCGTTTTACTGAATGAAAAAGACCACGTCCAGCAAGACGCGGCCTTTTGCTATTCATGGGTGTATTGGGTGCATTCACGCCGTTGCCAGCGATTCACGCTTCGATCCGATCAGTTCAAGCAGCTTCTTGTGCGGATCGGCAAACTTCGCAGTGCCCTCCGCCATCAGCGTCTTCTCCAGATCATCCTGGTCGACCTTCGCATCGATGTCGTCAAGCACTAGCTGCGAAGGCATCTGATCGACCTTGCGCGAATATTTCTTGCCAAGCTCCTGCACCGCATCATTGGTAGCGGGTGGGTTGGTCTGGATGTCACTGCCGGCCAGGGCTTCGACGTATTTGTCGGCCGGGTCCTCAGGCTTTTTCGTGCCCGTCGAGGCGAAGATGATTTCCTGCTGAAGCTTCAACCCCTTGTCGGCCCAGAAGTCCTGGTTCTGCTGCCATAGACGTTTGACATTGACGATGCCGACCTGTCCTTGGGCAGCATCAATCAGCTCCGGTACGTGCTTGTCCGTGTACACATCCACGCGCGAAACGAAAATGCTGTACACGCTCTTGAATCCGTCCAGCCCATCCGCGCGACGTTGTGCGCCTCGCCACACCGCTTCGCGTGCTTTTTTGTATTGACGTTCAGAGAAAATCAGCGTCACGTTCAGCGTGATCCCCGCCGCGGCCAGTTCTTCCAGCGCATCCAATCCCGCATCCGTGGCGGGCACCTTGATCATCCGGTTCTTGTGGCCCTTCGACCACTGCTTGCCAAGCTCGATATACCGCTTGACGCGCGTATCGTGGTTCGGCCCGAGTTCCTTGTCTTCCAATAAGGGGTCCAACTCAAAGCTGACATAACCGTCGTTGCCGTTCGTTTCTTCCCAGACAGGCAGGAACACATCCTGCGCTTGCTGCACCAAGTGGTCCGTCATCAACCACGCGACTTCATCATCGTCGTGGCCGGCTTCGAAAAGCTCGGTCAGTTTGTCATCGAAGCGCCCGGTTTTGATCAGGTCCGAGACGATGATCGGATTGGAGGTCGCCCCGGTCGCGCCGATCTTGCGGTTCTTGACCGTTAGCTGTGGGTCAACCGAATCGAGCCAGAGTTTCGTGCCACATTCAATAAGCGAGCCAAGCGGTGTTGTCATCGCTGTGCCTTTCGTTTGATTTGTCCTTACGGATTCGCCCGGCAAGCGTATCGGCTGAATCCGCCTGATCCGTCAGGCGCCGAAGGGCGGGTTAGCCGGCTGTCGTGACCGCCGGGGTATTGTAGCGCTGTTCGGCGCTGCTCAACCACACTATGAATTCAGCCTTGTTCATATAGCCGACCGTGCCGGCAACCGGGTTGCCTTCAGCATCCAGCACCAGCAGGCTCGGGATGTTCGACACGCCGTACCGCTGGGCGAGTGCCACGTTCGGCCCCTGTTCATCGGTCAGGTCCGCATAGAACGGCACGAAGTCCGCTTCGATCGCGTCAGCGACTTTCTGGTCGGAATACACAAACGCCTTCATCTGCTTGCAGGGCTGACACCACTGCGCGCCGAACACAAGCAGGATGGGCTTACCGTTGTCCGCCGCTTCCAGCACCGCCGCGTCATAGCTGCCACGCCACTCCACCAGGCCGTGGTCCGCCGCATTCTGTTGACGCAATTGGCCTGCCAACGTGATAACCGCCAGCAGCACCGCAATTACAAAAATGAAAAGCCAAACGTGATTCTTCGTGTTAGACCTGCTCTGCTCGGCAGGCATGCCGGTCGCGTTTTGGGGGGTATTCTCTGCCATGGTAAATAAGCCGGGCGGTCCTCAGTACACATATCGGTTGTTGTTATCAACAGGTATAACCACCGAACGCCTCGGATTGTTCCAAGGCCCGGATTCTTAGCCAATTGGGATCGAAAAGGGTGGGTCTCAGGCTTGAGAGAGCATCACGACCACGACGATCAGCAGCATCACTACGCCGAACCAGCCGATCGCCGCCACCCAGAACAAGGGAGATTCAACCAACGGCTCTGGCTGAGGCAGCGTGACGATCTCCATCGCGCCGGCGCTCTGATCCAAGGCCGAGAGTTCTGACAGGTCGAACATCTTGCGAGCGTGCGGCGGGGCTTCACCACGGGCAACCGCCTCCAGGTCGCGCAGCAGGTCGCCGGCATTGCTGTAGCGCTGCTTGCGGTCCTTGGCCATGCAGACCTCGATGATCTCCGCCAGCCCGCGCGTCAGTTCGTGGTTGATGTGGTCGACCGGCGTCACGTCCGTGTTCAGGTGCTTGCGCATCACCGCCGAGGGATTCGGGCCATCGAACGGCACGCGGCCGGTCACCATGTGATAGAGCGTGCAGCCGAGGCTGTAGATGTCAGCCCGCTTGTCGACATCGACTTCGCCCTTGATCTGCTCGGGCGAGATGTAGTAGGGGGTGCCGAACGCTTTGCCGGCTTCGGCTTCCGCGGCTTCACGATCACTGACCGCACGAGCCAGACCCATGTCCGCCAGCTTCGCGACGTTGTCCACCGTCATCATGATGTTCTTGGGCTTCACATCACGGTGAACGAAACCGGCCTTATGAGCGTGCTCAAGCGCTCGAGTCACATCGATCGCGATCCGAAGCGCGTCTTCTTCCTTGTATGGCCCGTTATCTTGGATTTCCTCGAAGACGCTGCGGCCCTCGACATATTCCATGACGAAGTAGTGCGTATCGCCCGCCTGGCCCACGTCGATCGCGCCGATGATGTTCGGGTGGTTCAGCTTTGCGGCAGCCTTGCCCTCGGCATAGAAACGCTTCACGAAGTCATCATTATTCGTGTGCTTGCGGGGCAGCACTTTGATCGCGACCATGCGATCGAGGTTCAGTTGCCGTGCTTTGTAGACCGTCGCCATCGCACCGGCGCCGAGCCTTTCAAGGATCTGGTAGCCCGGTATCTGTCGCTTGCCGCTCTGCTCTTCGACTTCCGGACGCAGCCGCTCGATCTGCTTCTGGGTTGCGATGCCCTCTTCGATGACGACCTGTGCGAAGCTGCGCTGATTGGGTGCTTCGTCCTCACCGACGGCGCTGGACTCCAGCGAGATCTCTCGCTGCTTGCGCAGACACAGTTCGATGTCTTCCTTGGTCGCCAGGCCGCGGTCTACCAGCAGCTTGCCGAGCAGTGTATCTGAGCCGGGTTGATTCGTTTCTGTCATCTTGACCAGACGAGCTGAAAGGAGCCTCGGAGCGCCACCCGCCATCCTCGCGGGTCGGTTTACCTATTGTAACGACAGTAGAATCGAGCGCAAACCCTGTCAACTTAATATTTAGTGTCGGATTCCTGAGAATATCCCTATCATACCGGACTCTGCACGGCTTCTGTTGCGTGGCTACAATCACTTATCTACCCTCGACGGTCCACCCAGGAATTGAACCGGATGTCCGTACTCACAACCCAGGACGACACCCTACGAGGTCGGCTCGACAAGGATCTGGCGGAAGTCAGAAAGCTGTTCGCTGCTGAACTTAAAAGCGATCTGGGGTGTGTCAATGAGCTTGTCGAGCACGCCCAACGCTACCACGGCAAGATGCTCCGACCCATGCTGGTGCTGCTGACCACAATGGCTATCGAGCCCGGCCGTGAAAGGACCCAACCGGCCCACCTTACCGCCGCCGCCGTGGTGGAAATGGTTCACATGGCCACACTTATCCACGACGATGTGCTCGACGAAGCACAGATGCGTCGCAAGGGCCAGACCATCAACCACCTGCAGGGCAACGAGGCCGCCGTCATGCTCGGCGACTACCTCATCAGCCACGCCTACCACCTATGCACCAGCCTCGGGAAAAGCAAAATAAGCCGGATGATCGCCCACGCGACCAATACCGTCTGCGAGGGCGAGCTGCTGCAACTATCCCGCCGCCATGACCTGTCGCTGGATGAAAAGACCTACTTCAAGATCATCACCCGCAAGACCGCCAGCCTCTGCGGCGCCTGTTGCCAGGTTGCCGCGGAACTGAGCGATTGTGCCCCCGATACCGCCGAGGCGCTGTACAACTACGGTGAAACCCTCGGCATTGCCTTCCAGATCATCGATGATGTGCTGGACCTGACCGGCGACCCGCAAACCGTCGGCAAAAGCCTCGGCCGGGACCTTGCCAAGGGCAAACTTACACTGCCGCTAATCCACGCCCTGGCGACAGGTTGTGACGAATTACCCCCGTTGCTGCGACAGCAGGCCGACCCAACATTATCGGAAACACAAGCACTCGAAGGCTCGCAGCGCGTCCGCGAGCTTCTGGATGCCTACAATTCCCTTGCGTACGCCCGAGAAAAAGCCATTCAGCTCATCGAAAAGGCTAAATCGGGCATAATTGACCACCTGCAAGACACACCCGCCCGCATGAGCCTGCTGGAACTGGCGGATTCGGTGGTCAGCCGAAGGTTATAAATCTCCGATCCTGTAGTGGGACCCGATCTCGCAATGTAGTAGAATCAAGGGTTCTTTGCCGCGTGATCGATATGTAACTGTCGGCAATGGTAACTGTCCTGTGCTGTGAGTAGTGTCTATGGACGAAAATCGGCCTCGTATCCTGATCCTTAACGGGAAGGTCTCTCGCGAGTTCCCGATAACGCAGGAATTGCAGCGCGTTTTCCAGGTCGATGTCTTTGACGGGATGGACGAGGCGATGGACGCCTTGCGCACCCATAACTACAACGCTGTCTTTGCCGACGTCGGGGACTTCCTGCCGCTGGAACGCGCGCTGGTCGGCGAAAAATCCAGCCTCGTGCTCAACACCATCGGCGAAGGCGTCTGTATCGTCGACACCGACGGGCGGATGACATGGTCCAACCGCAAAATGCGCGGCTTCACCCCTGCCGTCTCCCAGCATGTCCGACAGGTCTGCGTTCAAGCCTTGAGTGTATTCTCCACACAGTCCGGCCCGCTCAGCGATACTTCCCGACCTCGCAGCAAGAAGTACACCTTCCAGGTTCAGGATAATTACTTCGAGATGATCTGCTCGCCGGTCACGACCGATGAGGGCGAGGTCCAGCAGGTCGTCGCCGTCGTCTGGGATGCCACCAGTGGCCGCCGGCTGCAAGGCAAGATCGACGCGATCGACTCCGCCGGCCGTGAGCTTTCCCGTATCGAGTCCGACGCCATCGCCAAGCTCTCGCCCAGCGAACGTCTGCGTCTGCTGCAAGAGAAGATCATCAAGTATTCCAAGAACCTGATGCGCTTCGACCACTTCGCCGTCCGCCTGCTCGACAAGCGCACCGGCAAGCTCGAAGTGGTCATCGCTGAGGGACTGCCCTCCGAGGCGCTGGAAATCGATCTCTACGCCCAGCCGGAAGGCAACGGCATCTCCGGCTACGTCGCCACGACCGGCCGTAGCTACATCTGCCACGATACCGAAAAAGACCCGCGCTACGTCCTGGGCCTGCGCCACTGCAAGAGTTCATTGACCGTGCCGCTGAAGGTGCTCGATAAGGTCGTCGGCGTCTACAACATCGAATCTGAATCGGTTGGCGCGTTCAACGAAGACGACCGCCAGTTCGCGGAAATCTTCGGCCGATACGTCGGCATGGCGCTGAACATCCTCAACCTCCTGGTCACCGAACGCTGCACCACCAGCGGACAGATCACCGAGAGCGTCGTCCAGGAGATGGCCCACCCGTTGGCCGAGGTCGTCTCTGAAGCACAAACGCTCATCGAGGAATACATCGGCGACGACAATATGCGCGGCCGGCTCAACCGCATCATCGAACACATCGAGTCGATACGCGAGTCCGTCAAGCACGTCGCCGCCGGACCCAACGTCGTGCTTGGCTCAAGGGAACCCGACCTCGGCGCGACCGACCCGGGGCTCAAGGGCAAGCGTATTCTCGTTGCCGACGACGAATCCAACATCCGCACCGCGATCCGCGATGTACTGACCAAGGCCGGCTGCAAGGTCGAGATGTGTAAGGACGGCTACGAAAGCTGTACCTGTCTGGAGCAGGACAACTTCGATCTGGTCATCTCCGACATCAAGATGCCTTACCGCAACGGCTACGAAATCTTCGCCGCCGCACGCCGCCGCCGTGAAGACATGCCCGTCATCCTCATGACCGGCTTCGGGTACGACCCGCACCACTCGATCGTCCGCGCCAGCCAGGACGGTCTGTCCAGCGTGATGTTCAAGCCCTTCAAGGTTGAACAGCTTCTGGAAGAAGTGCACAAAGCCTTGGGTTTGACGCTGCCCAAACCCGCTGACAATCCCACAGAACAACCGCAGGCCTGATCGATTCCCATGCCCCCAGGCCGAAACAAACGCCCCGTTAACGCAAGAGCCGCCGCCGCTGTTTCTCTCATAAACGCAGCGAAACGCTTTCCCGATCTGCCCGCGATCCAGCTCGACGTCCTGGGCCTCGACCCTCGGGATGCTGCGCTCGCGACTGCCATCCACCGCACGGTCTTGCAGCGCTGGATCACGCTTGAATACCTGCTGAATCGCGAGCTTGAAAAACCGATCCACACGCTTGAGCCACCGATGCAGGCCGTGCTGTTGACCGGTGCGGCGCAGTTACTGTTCATGCACCGCTTGCCGACGCATGCCGTGGTCGACGAGCAGGTCAACCTGGCTCGTGAACTGGTCCGTCCCGGCGCGGCGGGGATGGTTAACGCCGTCTTGCGACGCGTGGCGGAGATGGTCAAGGCCGTCGAAGAAGATACGCCATGGAAACCCGCGCGGGATCGGTTGCCGCTCGATAACGGCTGCGTGCTGCTCAATGGCGATCTGCTTCCGCCGATCGAGCTGGCGTCGCGGTACCTTGCCGTCGCCACCAGCCACCCCCGTGCCATCATCAACCGCTGGATGCAGCCCCACGGCAAGCAGCGCGTCGCCGACTTCTGCAAGCACGGCATTGAAACGCCCCCGACCATCGTCGCTGTCGAACAGGGCTTTAAACACGAAACCACCGAGCAATACCAGCCGCACGAAACACCGGGATTCCTCGTCTGGCAAGCGGATCAAAAAGAGCTTCGAGCGTTCCTCGATCAACACCCGCAGCGCCGCGTGCAGGACCCGGCCTCCTCATTGCCCGTACGTTCAGCAGCGAATCTGTCAGTGAATCGCGCGATGGACTTCTGCGCCGGCCGCGGCACGAAAACACGCCAACTCGCCGCACTGTTCCCCGATGCCACGATCGCCGCGACCGATGTCGACAACGAACGCCGTGCTGCCCTCCAACGCGCGACCAAGACCTGCAAGAACGTCATCGTCGTCGGCCCGGACGCTGAGCCGCGAGAGAAGATCGACCTGCTGCTATTAGACGTTCCGTGCTCAAATACTGCGGTTCTCGCGCGTCGCCCCGAAGCACGTTACCGCTTCGATACCAAATCACTCAACACGCTCGTGCAACTGCAACGCGACATCCTACGCCAGACACTGGACTGGGTCGTGCCCGGCGGCGTCGTGCTCTACAGCACCTGCAGTATGGAAAAAGAAGAGAACAACGATCAGGCCAACTGGATCAGCCACCGCGTCCGAGGCAAAATCGAACACGAACACCAGGCCTGGCCCAGCGGTAGGGGGGCAACGTACCAGGACGGCGGCTACCACGCCCTGATACGTCTGCCCGGCTAATCGCTGTAATTAACGTGCTTTTCAACCAGCCGCGGACCTAACAGACGCGCCCATTTAGCCGCGAGCTGCCAGCTCGCGCGCTGAGGTCGATGCGGCCTTCACTTACTTCACCGGTCTTACCAGCACCTTCAAACGCTTGACTTCATACCGATCGCCCGACTTTGAAAACGTCCAGTCCGGATGACCCTCGGGGTTGGTTCCGATGCCGATATCTGGTGAGCTGCTTTTCCAATTGTTAATCGCAAACACGGTTGCTCTCGGATCGATCACGTGCACCTGCATGCAGCCGTAGCCGTTCTCTTTTGAGCTGCTGATGGCATCACCCGTGTCATATTCAGACTCAGATGCGCCGGGGACATTGGCGCTGTTTGAGGCGCTGTAATTGTTCGGCCAAAACTCGATGTTACCGTTGACTCCGGACTTGTTTGGCACACCACCGACATTGGATGCAACGACCAGGCTGCTGACGCCTTGCTGAAACTCAGCGCCCAGCCCAAACACCGGCAAACCGATCAGCGCAAGCTTATCCGTGAACGCGTCCATCGACACATACGCCCACTGCGGGTTGTCTTCGCCATCACTAAGCTCGATGTAATACGCGATGCGGTCGAACTTTTTGCCGAACGATTTGCTGTTGTCGATGTCGTACTCGATCTGCGGTCCCAGTTTCCTCAGATCAAGCTCGTAAATCAGCTCATAATCCTTGCTCTCCGGCACGTTCAAAGAGAGGAAGTCCAGCTTCGGCGGCTCGCCTGCGCGGAAGGGCGAGGTCGGCAGCCCGACACTGTTGACCAGGTTCGGCACCGCCAGCTTGTCCCAGGCAAAACGCACCGCGACAGGCTTGTCGATCCCTTCAGCCGACACCGCCACCGTGTCCTTCGATACGACTTCCGCCTTCGCTTCCGTCCACGGCTGTGCTTCACCGGCCAGCTCGAACCAGTTCAAGGCTTCGCCATCGCGCGACTTCAAACCATCAGCCGCGTTATCGAATGTCACCAACAGCTTGTTGCCTTCAACACGCATCGACTTGTAGCGCGGCCCGCTGTCGACGATTTCCTTTCGGCCGTAGTCACGCTTCAGCGCCATGTTCGCCAGCCGGGCCCCGACGTCCTGCTTGTTACGCGGGTGGATGTCTTCGAGGTTGGCGATGTCGTTGACGACCACCATGCCCGTGTTGTCGATTTCTTTCTCGATCGCTTCTTGTGCTTCCCAGAGCCGTGCAAGCACCTGCGGATTTTCATTGCCATACCGGTACGGCGCGATCTGCACGAAGTAGTAGGGGAGGTCCGGCTTCTCCCACACCTGCCGCCAACCCAGCAGTAATGCACGTGTTTTCTCCAGGTACATCATGCCATCGGCGCGGTTCGCTTCGCCCTGGTACCAGATCGAGCCACGGATTGTGTAAGGCGTGAACGGGTCCATCATCCCCCGGTACAACGTCGTCGGGTCTTGCCGGTCGGTATATGGAACGAACTGCTGCGGAAACGGCTGCGGCTCGGATATCAACTGCTTTTGCGAAAGATTTTCTTCCGCTTGATCCGCCCACTGTCGCATCGCTTTGATGTATTGCTCAGCCGCGGTCCTGTACGAAACGCTGTCCGGCTGCTTGGACCTGATCACTTGATACAACGCATCCAACGCAGGCACCTGCGCAAAACCCGTCAACGGCGTCCAGGGCTCGATGCGCGTCCCGCCCCACGAGCAATTCACCAGGCCGATCGGCACATCCAGTTCCTGGTGTAACTTGCGGCCGAAGAAGTATCCCACCGCGGTGAAGTCGCCGACCGTTTCAGGTGAGCAGACTTCCCACTGCGTTTCGATATCATCCTGCGGCAGCATGGAAGGGCGGTGCGGTGCATCGATGTGTCGGATCAAGGGCCAATTCGCATCGGCGACTTCCTGCTCCGCGTTGTTCACGTTTTCGACACGCCACTCCATGTTCGATTGCCCGGAGCACAACCACACCTCACCGACCAGCACATCTCTGACCGTCAGCGTTTCATCGCCGGATTTGACGATCAACTCCGCCGGTTCTGCGCTGGCTTGTAGAGGTTTCAGATTAACGCGCCACTCACCTTCAGCGTCTGCCGTGTCGCTGACGCTTTGGCCGTTGAATGTCACCGTGACTTCATCGCCCGCATCCGCCCAGCCCCAGACCGCGACGGGCGTCCCTTGTTGCAGCACCATATGATCGCTGAAGATCGCGGGCAGACGCAGCGGTTCGGCCGCGACGCTCGTAACCAGTAGCGCACACAGCGCAAGAACAAATACCGACGGTGCAACGAGTCGTTTCATCAAGATGGACCTCCTGTAAGTGGCTGCTGAGTGTGCCGCAGAATCCATCATGCTATAGACACACTCGGACAAATCTTCACTATTGTTCCGCCGCCCATCGGCACAACCCATGCGCCCGGCTATCATTAAGATATGACTTTCCCACGGATACGCCACCGACCAGGAGTCTGCGCATGGCTGTAAGGATGGAACTGTCACGGATTCTGATCCGCGAAACCGACGATATGCACATCGTGGAGCTGCGTGAAGTCAATGGTGAGCGTGTTTTCCCGATCGTGATCGGGCTCAACGAGGCCGCCGCGATCGAGCGCAGGTTGATGGGCCAGAAGCCGCCCCGGCCTCTGACCCACGAGCTTTTAGCCAGCGTGATTCAGCACCTAGACGCAGAAATGGAAAAAATTCTCATCTGCGATCTAAAAAAATCTACTTTTTTTGCACGTATTTTCCTCCGCCACAACGGCGAATTGATCGATATCGACTCCCGCCCCAGCGACGCCATCGCCCTGGGGGTCGCCAATGATGTGCCCATTTTCGTCGCCGATGCGGTGCTGGATGAGGCCTGTCGGGATCTTTAAGCTCTGCTGTATAAGAGGTTGTGCGTTTTTTTACGCACAGAGCCGCGTCGCCCCCGACGCAGTCCGGCGTGGGGGCACGACGGTTCGGTACTGTGGGGACGGTCGGCTCGGGGGTGTGTGTGAATATACAAACCCATCGAATTGACACCACGTTCACGATAGTTAAACTACCCGGCTCACCTCGTCGCGGTGTACGCGATGGGTGTTCGTGTGTAAGTAACGCGACTATAGAGGCTATTGTCGATGACAGCAGGTAAGATTCGCATCCGGATGGAGGCATACGACCACCAGGCGCTGGACGCCTCGGCGCGTGAGATCGTTGATCACGCTAAGCGCACCAACGCCAAGGTTGCAGGTCCTGTCCCGTTACCGACGCGGATCGAGCGCTACACCGTGCTCCGCAGCCCGCACGTCGACAAGAAGAGCCGCGAACAGTTCGAGATCCGCACGCATAAACGGATCATCGACATCATCGAGCCCAACGCCCGCACGGTTGAAGCACTCAACCGCCTGGTCGTCCCCGCCGGTGTGTTCGTAAAGATTAAAGCGTAGTCCGCAGGAATACTGCACTGTTTAGCGGCGGAGCTTGCTCCGCCATTGAGATTCAAACAGGGGCGAGATCCTCTGGTGTCAAAACCACGATCCGCACCACGCGTGCCCCCTCGGAGACAAACATGCCCGCAGCTATCATTGGTCGAAAAGTTGGGATGACCCGCCTGTACGATGATGATGGGAACAACATCCCCGTCACCGTTATCCAGGCCGGCCCCTGCTATGTCAGTCAGCTCAAGACGGCCGAAACCGACGGCTACGAAGCGGTCCAGATCGCTTTCGAAGACGTCAAGGGTCGTAACACGACGATGCCCCTGATCGGGCACGACGCCAAGGCCGGCCTTGAGCCCAAGCGGCTCCGCCGTGAGGTGCGTCTGGCCGATGGCGAAGTCGAAAGCTACGAGCTGGGCCAGGAACTGACCGTCGAAGTTTTCGACGGCATCAAGTATGTGGATGTAATCGGTACGAGCAAGGGCAAGGGCTACCAGGGTGTCATGAAACGGCACAACTTCAAGGGTCAGCTCGCCAGCCACGGCGTCGAACGCAAGCACCGTTCGCCCGGTTCGGTCGGTGGCCGCAGCTCGAACCTCGGTACCGGCAAGCCCAAGAAGGGTATCCGGATGTCCGGCCGGATGGGTAACGAACGGGTGACCGTCCGCAGCCTGCCGGTGATCGGCATTGATAAGGATAAGAACCTGCTGTTGGTCAAGGGGCCCATCCCCGGCGCCAATAAGGCAGTTGTCGTGATCCGCGAGGCAGTACGCCTCTACAAAGGAAAGGCCGCTCAAGCCAAGGCGTCGTAAGTCTGTCAAGAGCCGTTAGCCGTGAGCCCTCATCCATTAGCAAGAGGATGACGGCAAAGACTCTGGCTAAAAGCTAATGCTAATGGCTCTTAAACGGATACTGCTTCGCCACGACATTTCGGTTTAACAGCCGAGTCGTGGGGTAACACGATCGGGCCCGGTTCGGGCCTTGCCCTGGCGGCGAAACAAACGCATCCCAATAACGGGACCGTAGGTGACACAAAGATGATCGAGATCACAGTACATAATCAGGCCGGTGATGAAGTCGGCACTATCCAGGTTGACGAGCAGAAGCTCGGCGGCGAAGTTCGCCCCGCGCTGCTGAAGCAGGCTTACGTCCGCTACCACGCCAACCTCCGCCAGGGCTCGGCCAAGACCAAGAACCGGTCTGAAACCGCCTACTCCACCCGCAAGCTCTTCCGCCAGAAGGGCACCGGCAACGCCCGCCGCGGCGCCGCCGGCACCAACATCATGAAGCACGGTGGACACGGCTTTGCCAAGCGTCCGCACTCCTGGCGCAAGGACATGCCCACTAAGATGCGCCGCCTGGCCAACCGCAACGCCGTCCTGGCCAAGGCCGTCGATAAAGAAATCAAAGTCGTTGACAAACTCGACTTCGATAAGCCCAGCACCAAAGCATTCAACAAACTGCTCGACTCGCTCAAGATTGACCGCACCTGCCTCGTCGCCCTCTCCTCGATCACCGGAAACGAAGCCGTTTCCGCCCGAAACCTCGAAAACGTCAACATCACCCAGATCGACCGCCTCAACGCGTTCGACCTGCTGAACCACCGCTACCTGCTGGTGGATAAGGCTTCTTTTGAGGCGTACATCGAGCGTGTGACCTCCGACGAGTTAGGCCGTGCCAAACAGGAGGCCGCGAACTAATGGAAGCTACCACCGTTATCAAAAAGCCGTTGATCACCGAGAAGAGCGCCTGGGAAACCGAATCCCGCAACCGCTACAGCTTCGAGGTTGATATGCGTGCCCGCAAGCCTCAGATCAAGGCCGCGATCGAAGAGATCTACGGCGTCAAGGTTGAACGCGTCAGCACGCAGATCCGCAAAGGCAAGTACTTCCGCACGCGGTTCGGCCCGGCCAAAACTTCCGATTGGAAGCGTGCCACCGTGCAGCTGGTCGGCGACGACAGGATCGAACTGTTCTAAGGATAAACAGACCGACCCTGTGTCGGAATTGATTGGATGTGAATCATGGCAATCCGAATCTACAAAAAGACCTCCAACGGCCGGCGCAACGCCTCGGTCAACCTCTACTCCGAGGTGACCAAGACAAGCCCCGAGAAGTCGTTGCTCGCCAAGAAGACCAAGAACGGCGGCCGCAACCACCACGGCAAGATCACCGTGCAGAGCCGCGGCGGCGGCGCCAAGCAGCGCTACCGCAAGATCGACTTCAAACGCGACAAGTATGACGTGCAGGCCAAGGTGGTCGGTATCGAGTACGACCCCAACCGTTCGTGCAACATCGCGCTGCTGGAATACGCCGACGGCGAGAAGCGGTACATCATCGCTCCGTTGAAGCTGACTGATGGCAACGCCGTCATCGCCGGCTCCGAGCGTGCCGAACCCCGCCCGGGCAACAACATGCCGCTGCGTGCGATCCCCGCCGGTTTGAACGTGCACAACATCGAACTGGTTCCCGGCCGCGGTGGCCAGCTCTGCCGTTCCGCCGGTGCATACGCCAGGCTCACCAATAAAGAAGGCCAGTGGGCGACCCTGGTCTTCCCCTCCGGCGAAATCCGTCAGGTCTCACTGGACTGCCGTGCCACGATCGGCCAGGTCGGCAACACCGACCACAACCGTGTCGTCCTCGGCAAAGCCGGCCGCGCCCGCCACATGGGCAAGCGCCCGCACACCCGTGGTGTTGCCAAGAACCACCACGACCACCCGCTCGGTGGTGGTGACGGTCGTTCCAAGGGTAACCGCGCCCCCGAGTCGCCCTCCGGCGTCCCGGCTAAGGGCGGCCGCACCCGTAAGCCCGGCAAGGCATCAAACAAGCGAATCATCCGCCGCCGCGTCTCCAAGCGCTACGGCCAGATTAAGTTGAAGTAAGAAGGACAGCCCCGGCGTGGTCGCTTTAGCGATCCACGCAAAATAACGGAACTCTGATATGTCTAGATCGCTGAAAAAAGGCCCCTTCGTCGACCTCAAGCTTTACCGCAAGGTCGAGAAGCTCAACCAGATGAACAAGCATGAGCCCATCAAGACCTGGGCGCGTGCCTGCACCATCGTGCCCGAGTTCGTCGGCCATACCTTCATGGTCCACAACGGCAAGATGTTCCATACCGTCTTCGTCACCGAAGACATGGTCGGGCATAAGCTCGGCGAGTTCAGCATCACCCGACTGTTCAAACAACACACCACCGGTACCAAGGCGCAACGCGCCGCCGGCGTGAAGTAAAGGTTTATGGCTAAAGGCTAAGCACCATGCCCTACACAAACACTCATCGAGCCGCTCGCATCAGCCCGACCAAGGCACGCCCGGTCGCGCAGATGATCGCCGGAAAGTCCGTCTTCGACGCGATGAATATCCTCACGCTCTCGAAGAAGCGCGCCGCCGTGCTCCTGAAGAACTGCCTCCAGGCCGCACGCTCAAACGCTCAACAGGTCGACGGACTGTCCGACCGCGAGGTACTGGCGATGATCGTCACCGAAGCCCGCGTTGACGGCGGACCGACCATGAAACGTTTTCAACCCAAAGATCGTGGCCGCGCTCACCCGATTCTCAAGCGCACCAGCCACATCACCGTCACCGTGGACGACAGGAAGAGGTAATTGGACCGCGACTCAGTAAACGAGTCATCCTCACGGGCTGATAGGGCCCGCAACCGAGAGTAAACATGGGACAGAAAGTTCATCCATTCGGGTACCGCGTCGGGATCACCGAGGCCCACAAGAGCCGCTGGTACGCGCCAAAGGCGTTGTACGGCGAGCTGCTTGTCGAGGACCAGAAGATCCGCGAATTCTGCGATCGTCGTTTCAACCGCAAGGCCCCCTACGCCGCGGTCAGCGATATCCACATCGAGCGGACCCGTGAAGAACTCAAGATCATCGTCAAGACCGCCCGCCCGGGTCTGGTCATCGGCCCCAAGGGCGCCGAGATCGACGCACTGACCGCTGAGCTTCAACGTCTGACCGGCCGTAACGTCTCGATCAACTGCATCGAGGTGCACAACGCCGACCTGGACGCCAAGCTCGTGGGCGAGTCCATCGCCGAACAGCTTCAGAAGCGTGCCGGTTTCCGCCGCGTGATGAAGATGAAGGCCGAGGCCGCCATGGCCGCCGGCGCCAAGGGTGTGAAGATCATGCTCTCGGGGCGTCTGGGTGGTCATGAAATGAGCCGGACCGAAGACATCCGCCTCGGGGCCATCCCGCTGGCGACCCTGCAGGCGAACATCGACTACGCCCTGACCGAGAGCCGCACGACCTACGGGATCATCGGCGTGAAGGTCTGGATCTACCACGGCCTCTACACCGAGGTCGCCGAAGGTGAAATCGAATCCAAGGCCGCCGGCGCCCGCCCGCGTGCACGTGGACGCCATTAATAAGAAATAGCGAGCCGCGGTGTCCACACCGCGGTAACCCGCCCAGAAAAGGCGGATCGTAGGAGATTAGACCGATGCCTCTGATGCCAAAACGAGTCAAGTTCCGCAAGCAACAGCGGGGCAAGGTGCGCGGCAACGCACAGCGTGGCAACTACGTCGCCTTCGGCGAATACGGGTTGCAACTGCTGGAAGGCGGCTGGCTGACAGCCCGGCAGATCGAAGCCGGCCGTATCGCCGCCCGTCAGTACGTCAGCCGCGAAGGCAGGCTGTTCGTCCGCGTCTTCCCGGACAAGCCGATCAGCAAGAAGCCGCTTGAAACCCGTATGGGTAAGGGTAAGGCCGAGCCCGAGTACTGGGTCGCCCGCGTCAAGCCCGGCACGGTTATTTACGAACTCGTCGGCGTGCCCAAGGACGTCGCCCGTCAGGCCTTCAGCCGCGTGTCCCACAAGATGCCGTTCAAGTGCCGCTTCGTGGAGAGACGTCACGCCTGATCCAATCCGGCCTTTTGCCGGCAGTGAGAATAAGCATGAAAGCCAGTGAAACACACAAATACAAAGACGAAGAGTTGAAGGTGGAAGTCGCCCGGCTCCGCAAGCAGCACTACGAACTGCGGACCCAAAGCGTCACCGAAAAGCTCGAGAACCCCAAGCAGCTCGGGAACATCCGGCGTGACATCGCCCGGCTGCTTACCGAACAGCGTGCCCGACAACTGCGGGAGGCCACCAAGTGACCGAACATGCCACCAAGAAACGTCAACTGACCGGCACGAAGATCGGCGTCGTCGTCAGCGACAAACGCGACAAGACCCTCACCGTCGCCGTGGAATACCAGCAGAAGCACCGCAAGTACGGCAAGTACCTGCACCGCCAGGCCAAGTTCCACGTGCACGATCCGGAAAACCAGGGCAAGCAGGGCGACCGCGTTGAGATCGCCAGTTGCCGGCCCATTAGTAAGACCAAGAGCTGGCGCCTGGTCAAGATCGTTGAAAAGGCCCTTGCGCCGCTTGAACACTCCGAGGAAGCCAACGCCTGAGTGAATATCAGGCTTGCCCTTACGGGCTATTGAAGGAAAAGAGTCATGCTCCAGGCAGAATCAAGAGTCGACGTTGCGGATAACACCGGCGCCAAGATCGCATACGTGATCAGGGTCCTCGGTGGCTCCACCGGACGCGGCAAGTTCAAACGCAAGACCGCCACGGTTGGCGACAAGGTCGTCTGCTCCGTCAAGAAGTCGTTGCCCGGCAGCGATTTGAAGGCCGGCACGATCGTCAAGGCCGTCGTCGTCCGAACCCGCCAGCCCGTCCGCCGTAAGGACGGCAGCTATGTCCGCTTCGACCGCAGCGCCGTCGTCTTGATCGACGACGATGGCAACCCCAAGGGTACTCGCATCTTCGGCGCCGTCGCCCGTGAGCTGCGCGAACAGAATTACATGAAGATCGTCTCCCTCGCTTCCGAGGTTGTTTAAGACTCAACGAGGTGAAAGGCGAGCCCGCTTCAGCGGGCGGAACAAAGGTAACAGAACCATGGCACGACACGTAAGAAAAGGCGACACCGTCATCGTCACCGCCGGCTCAAGCAAGGGCCGGCAGGGCAAGATCCTTCGCGTCCTGACGGATGATGAGAAGGTCGTCGTCGAAGGCGTCAACGTTAAGACACGGCACATGAAGCCGAGTCAGGCCAACCCCCAGGGCGGCGTGATCCATAAAGAGATGCCCATCCACATCTCCAACGTTTCACCCGTCGCCGACGGCAAGCCGACCCGCGTCCGCTTCGTCACCAAGGACAACGGCTCGAAGATCCGCGTTGCCGCCCGCAACGGCGAACAACTCGGCCCCGAACTCAAAAAGGCTAAAAAATAACACACCAGCAAAAGCATCGGCTGAGGCGGCTTAAGCCGCCGGCACAATTAAGCTAAGGGCTTAAAACATGACCCCCCGGTTAAAGAAACAATACGAAGAGCAGGTCGCCTCGAAGCTCAAAGAGCAGTTCGGGATCAAGAATCCCATGGCCATGCCCACACTCGACAAGATCGTCCTGAACGTCGGCATGGGTAAGCAACTCGAAGGCACGAAGCTCAATCCCAAGGCCCGCGAGCAGGTCATCTCCGATCTGACCCTGATCTCCGGCCAGAAGCCGATCGTCAAGAAGGCCAAGAAGAGCGTCGCCAACTTCAAGCTGCGTGAAGGCTACGAAGTCGGCGCGATGGTCACCCTCCGTCGCGAACGCATGTGGGAATTCCTCGACCGGCTCATCACCGTCGCCATCCCACGCATCAAGGACTTCCGCGGCCTGCGCGACAAGATGGACGGCCGGGGCAACTACGCCTTCGGTATCAACGAGCAAGGTATCTTCCCGGAAGTGGACATGACCAACGCCCAGTTCACCCACGGCATGAACATTAACCTCGTCTTCAAGAACAGCACCGACGAAATCACACGTGCCGCACTTGCGGAAATGGGCTTCCCCTTCGTGAAACCCGAGGACCGTAACTAAGCACTCAAGGCAGGCAAGAGAACATAACCATGGCATCAAAGTCCACCAGCATCCGAATGGCGAAAGTCAAGAAGACGATCGACAAGTACGCCGAACTGCGTCGCAAGCTCAAGGAAGAGGGCGACTACGCCGCCTTGCAACGCCTGCCGCGCAACGCCAGCCCCACCCGCTACCGTAACCACTGTGCCCTGACCGGCCGGACCCGTAGCGTCTACCGCAAGTTCGGGATCTCCCGTATCAAGCTCCGCGAGCTGGCGCTGGAAGGCAAGGTCCCGGGCATGCGTAAATCGTCCTGGTAAAACCGCATACGAATTAAAGAACACGGAACTTTAAGAAAGCAACACACGTAAGGGCTCCCAGATAATGGCTCTATCAGACCCCATCGCCGATATGCTCACCCGCATAAGAAACGCGGCCCTGAAAAAGGCCAAGCGCGTTGATTGCCGTAACAGCAAGATCTGCGCCGGCATCGCTCAGGTCCTCAAGGATGAAGGCTACGTCCAGGACTTCGCCGTCATTGACGACGGCCGTCAAGGCATCCTACGCGTCGACCTTCGCTACGGACCCAACGGCGAGCAGCTTATTCATACCCTCCGCCGTGAGTCCAAGCCCGGTTGCCGCGTCTACACCAAGGCCGACAACCTGCCCCGGCCCCTCGGCGGCCTCGGTATCGCCATCGTCAGTACCTCCGGCGGTGTGATGTCCGACCGTAAAGCCCGACAGAACCACGTCGGCGGCGAATTGCTCTGCACCGTTGAATAACCAAACCCGTTTAGCGGGCGAGCTTGCTCGCCCATAAGAAAAGGTTTCAGCAATGTCCCGTATCGGTAAACAACCCATCCCCCTCGCCGGCACCAAGGTGTCGGTCAGTGGCGAAAAGGTCACGGTCGAGGCCGGCAGCAACAAGCTGTCCATGACCCACCGACCCGAGGTGACCGTCAAGGTCGAGGACGACAACGTCGTCGTCGAACGCAAAAGCGATTCGCGCGCCGCTAAGGCGATGCACGGCCTGACACGCTCACTGATTGCCAACATGATCCAGGGCGTCACCAAGGGCTTTGAAAAGAACCTGGAAATCACCGGCGTCGGTTGGACCGCCAAGCTCCAGGGCATGCAGGTCAACCTCAACGTCGGCTACGCCGACACCCGCGTCGTCAAGGTGCCCGCCGGGATCACCGTCGATATCCAGGGCAACAAGATCAAGATATCCGGCTGCGACAAACAGCTCGTCGGCCAGGTCGCCGCGGAAATCCGTTCGCACCGCAAGCCCGAGCCCTACAACGGCCGTGGCATCAAGTACTCCGACGAGCACATCATCCGCAAGCAGGGCAAGGCCTTCGCCGGCGGCGGATAAATCAGAACCTAACACCACACCCCGCCGTGTTTGTCACAGGCTTCGGGAAATACAACGATGGACAGCAACAAACTCAAGACAAAACGTCGATCCCGCCGCAAGACCGGCATCCGCAAGCGTATCTCGGGTACCCCCGAACGCCCGCGCCTTACCGTCTTCCGCAGCCTCAACAACATCTACGCCCAGATCATCGACGATCTGGACGGCAAGACGCTCGCCTCCGCCAGCTCCATCAAGGCTGAAAAGGGCGGCAACGTCGAGGCCGCCAAGGAAGTCGGCAAGCTGATCGCCGAGCAAGCCAAGGGTGCCGGTATCACGCAGGTCGCTTTCGACCGCAACGGTTTCCGTTATCACGGCCGGGTCAAGGCCCTGGCCGACGCCGCCCGCGAGGGAGGCCTGAAGCTTTAGCGAGCCGCACCGTCTCGGTGCGGTCTAACACGCTCGCCTTAGAGGAATAACATGCCCGAACTACTCGAAGACACACAGGCATTGGAATCGACCACGGTCGGCATCTTCCGCACCGCGACGGTCGTCAAGGGCGGTCGACGCTTCAGCTTCGCTGCGCTCGTCGTCGTCGGCGACCGCAACGGAAACGTCGGCCTCGGTTACGGCAAGGGAACCGGTGTCCCCGCCGCGATCGAAAAGGCCCAGAAGAACGCCCGCAAGCAACTGGTCCACATCGAGATGAAGGACGGCACGCTGCCGCACCCGATCGAGGGACAGTTCGGTGCGTCCAAGATCCGCATCCTCCCGGCCGCGCCCGGTACCGGTGTTATCGCCGGCGGCACCGCCCGCGCCGTGCTGGAAATGGCCGGTGTCCAGGACTGCCTGACCAAGGCCTACGGTTCGACCAACAAGAAGAACCTGTGCAAGGCCGTGCTCAACGGCCTGACCCGCCTCCGCACCAAGGAGCAGGTCGCCAGCCACCGCGGTATCGAAATCGAATCCACCGAAGTCGAAGAAAAGATCGCACTCGGTAAGCGTTACACCACCACGACCAGCACCGCCGCCCCGGTTCAACCCGAAGCTCAACCCGAAAAGAGCGAAGAGGAAGAAGGCGGCAAGAGGGGCGGTCGTGGTCGCCGAGGCGGCGGACGCCAGCAGCGTGACAGCGTGCCCGGCGGCAAGGGCGTCAAAGCCACCGTCACCACCAGCAGCAAACCCAAGCCCAAGCAGGAAGCAAAGCCTGCTGAGCAAGCCGAAACCCCCGCGGATGCACCGGCCGAAGAAGCAAAAGCCGAAACTCCCGCAGAACAACCGCAAGAAACCCCCGCGACCGACGACAATCAGGAAGCGGAAAACAAAGACTAACCAGCGACACCCCGGCGTGACTACGCCGTGCGATGAGGAGTGTCTGAGCCATGATGATTCATGATGTCACCGAAAAGGTGGGCAAGTATAAGAAGCGTAAGCGTGTCGGACGCGGTGTCGGTTCGGGCCACGGCAAGACCTGCGGCCGAGGCCACAAGGGCGCCGGTTCCCGCTCGGGTGCGACCGGCTCGATCCGCGCCAGCCGTGAAGGCGGCCAGACCCCGCTGTTCCGCCGGGTCGCCAAGCGTGGCTTCTCCAACGTGCTGTTCCGCAAGCAGTTCGCCATCGTCAATATCGCCGCGCTTGACGCACGATTCGACGACGGCGCCGAGGTCAACGCCCAGATGCTCGTGAAGGTCGGCCTGATCCGCGACGACAAGATGCCGGTCAAGATCCTCGGCCAAGGCGAAACCAGCAAGAAACTCGCCGTCACTGCCGCATGCTTCTCCAAGAGCGCTCAGGAAAAGATCACCCAGGCCGGCGGCTCCGTGAACGTCGCCTGAGCAGGAATCCGAACGATGCATCAGCAGCCGTCAGCGACTTCCAGCTAACGGCTAATAGCTAAAGGCTAAAGGCTCAAATGCTCCAAGCATTCCTCAACATCTTCCGGATCGCAGAACTGCGCAACAAGATCCTCTTCACCATGGGGATGTTGTGCATCTATCGCATCGGGTTCTTCATCCCGCTGCCCGGCGTCAGCCAGGAGCTGATGAAAAGCTGGGCCGAGAAGCAATCCGGCGGCGCGACCGGTAACATCCTCGACTACGTCTCGATTTTCACCGGCGGATCGCTCAAGCAGTCCACCATCTTTGGCCTGGGGATCATGCCTTACATCTCCGCCGCCATTATTTTCCAGTTGCTCGGTACGGTCTACGAACCGCTCAAGCAACTGCAAAAAGAGGGACCTGCCGGACGCCAGAAAGTCCAGGAATACACACGTTACGCCACCGTAGCCCTGTGCCTGATCCAGTCGCTGGTCTACCTGAAATACTTCCAATCCGGTGACAGCCCCGTCGTTTATGCTCAGTACAAGGGTACGCTCCTGTTCTGGGCCTGCGGCGCGTTGGCGCTGACCAGCGGCACCGTCTTCCTGATGTGGCTCGGCGAGCAGATCGACAAGTACGGCATCGGTAACGGTATCTCCCTGATTATCACTGCCGGCATCATCGCCGGGATGCCCACCGCCATCAAGATGGTCGTCGATGGCTTCTCCGTCAACGATGCCGACGCCACCTACCGTCCCATGACCGTGATCTTCCTGGTCATCGCGTTCGTCACGGTGGTCGCCGGGTCGATTGTGATTACACAAGGACAGCGGCGCATACCCATCCAGCAGGCCAAGCATACGCGCGGCCGACGTGTCTACGGCGGCCAACGCAGCTACCTGCCGCTTCGCGTCAACCACGGCGGCGTCATGCCCATCATCTTCGCCAGCTCGTTGATGATCATCCCCTCCATGATCCTGGGGTATCTCAACTCGGCGATGACCATCCCGGCCGACGACAGTGGGGCGTTCTACCGTTTCGTCTACGGGACCGTCGACTTCCTCGGCCGAAACTTCAGCTTCAACAGCTACCCCTATACCATCGCCTACATCGGCCTGATCTACTTCTTCGCCTACTTCTGGACCACCGTCCAGTTCCAGCCCAAGGAGATGGCCACCCAGCTTCGCGATCACGGCAGCTTCATCCCGGGCCTGCGCCCCGGACCGCGTACCGCCGACTACCTCGAAACCGTCATGGAACGCATCACCTATGTCGGTGCAGGCTTCCTGGCGCTGATCGCGGTCGTGCCGTCCATCGTCGCCGGTGTCTTTGAAATCGACTTCATGGTCACGCAGTTCCTCGGGGGCACGGGTCTGCTGATCGTGGTGAGTGTGATGCTCGACTTCGTCCAACGGATCGAAGCCAGCCTCATGATGCGTAATTACCAGGGCTTCCTCGCCGGCAGCGGCGGTAAGGGGCCGAAGATACGCGGGGCCCGAGGTTCGTAAGCCCTGTGATTTTAGTGATTTGTCAGGTCGGGTGAGCCGTGATATGATTTTCGACTTGCTGTGGCCCGTAAAGTGACAAGGAAAACCCTGATCCAGACGGGTTGTAGCGGCCGTGACCAAAGAACGAATCATCAGGAAAACGCCTGAAGAAATAGAAAAAATGCGTATCGCCGGACGGATCGTCCAACAGGTCCACCAGCGATGCCGAGAGATTTGTAAGCCGGGCATTACGACCCGTGAAATCGATGAGGAAGGTTACCGTGTCTTCACCGAGGCCGGCGGCAAGGGGCTCTTCAAGGGCTACCCCGGACCGACACCTTTCCCGTCGAACCTGTGCATCAGCGTGAACGAGGAAGTCGTTCACGGGATCGCGGGAGACAGGGTTATCAAGGACGGCGACATCGTCAGCGTCGATTGTGGGGTCGAGGTTGACGGCTGGTGCGGAGACGCAGCGACGACGATCCTGGTCGGCGACGTGAAACCGGAAACCCGCAAGCTCTGCGAGGTTACCGAGCACGTGCTCCAGATCGCCATCGAAAACGTCAGACCCGGCAGGACGTGGAGCCAGATCGCCCGGCTGATGCAGAATTATGCGGAGTCCCAGGGCATGGGGGTTGTCAGGGACTTCGTCGGACATGGGATCGGTTCGAAGATGCATGAGGCGCCGAAGGTGCCCAACTTCGTCAACCGTGAACTGCTCCGGAACGACATCGAGCTTAGGGAAGGCATCGTGCTGGCCATCGAGCCCATGTGCAACCTCGGCTCACACGAAGTGCGCGTGCTGCGGGACGGCTGGACCGTCGTCACCGTGGACCGCAAGCCCTCGGCTCATTACGAGCACACCGTCGCCGTCGTCAAGGATGGCGCCGACGTGCTGACCGACGGCCGTTAACGTTGGAACGTGAATAAGGAAACTCGAAAGAAACTAGAGGATTCGTGGCCAAGGAAGACAAACTACAGTTCGAGGGTGAAGTGATCGATGCGTTGCCCAACGCCATGTTCAGGGTCAAGCTCGAGAACGATCATGAAATGATCGCCCACATCTCCGGGAAGATGCGTAAGTTTTACATCCGCATCCTCCCCGGGGACCGCGTGACTGTCGAGCTGAGCCCCTACGACCTGACCAAGGGCCGAATCACCTACCGCCACTGATTGCACGGACTGGAGGCAATACCATGAAAGTACGCTCAAGCGTCAAACGTATCTGTGAAAACTGCAAGGTCATCCGTCGCAAAGGCGTCGTCCGCGTGATCTGCACCAACCCCAAGCACAAGCAACGGCAGGGCTGATATCCCTACGCCCGTTTAGCCACCGAGCTTGCTCGGTGTTTATTGAGTAATAAGGAAACGAAACATGCCCCGTTTATCAGGTGTCGACATCCCGGACAACAAACCGATCCGGATTGCACTGCGCTACATCTACGGCATCGGCCCGAAGATCGCCGAAGATATCGTCAAGGAAGCCGGCATCGACGGCCAGACCCGCGCCAACACCCTGACCGAAGACCAACTGGCCCAGATCGGTGGCATCATCGAGAACAGCCTGGTCGTCGAAGGCGCCCTGCGTCGTCAGATCTCGCAGAACATCACGCGTCTGCGTGACATCCGCTCCTACCGCGGCGACCGCCACCGCCGCGGCCTGCCTGTGCGTGGCCAACGCACACAGACCAACGCCCGCACCCGTAAGGGCCGCAAGCGCACCGTCGCCGGCAAGAAGTCCGTCAAAGGGATGAAGTAACACTTCGTCCCTGTTTAGCCGCCGAGCTTGCTCGGCGCTACCAACACAACCGTTTCACAGTCGATCCAACATCGACGCGAATTCAATATCCGAAGCCAGTTGCCCGCCCGAACGGTTCGGGAAAGCCGGCAACGCCACGAACTTCGAGGAATACACATGGCCAAGAAGACCAAAAAGATCCGCAAGAACGTCGCTCGGGGCATCGCCCACATCAAGGCGACCTTCAACAACACCCTGATCACCATCACCGACGTCAACGGCGAAACCCTCTGCCAGGCCTCGGCCGGCAGCTCCGGCTTCAAGGGTTCGCGTAAGAGCACCCCCTTCGCCGCAACACGCGCCGCCGAAGAGGCCGCCAACGCCGCCAAGAAGTTCGGTGTTCAGGAAGTCGAAGTACGCATCCGCGGCGCAGGCTCCGGCCGTGAGTCCGCCATCACCGGCCTGCAGGCCAACGGCATCAAGATCACCGCTGTCGAAGATCACACTCCGATCCCGCACAACGGCTGCCGCCCCCGTAAGCGCCGCCGCGTCTAATACACCTTCGATACGCTTTGCGAATCGTGACTTCAAGGCTGAGGTCGGTTTACCGACCGGTTCCCTCAGCTTAATAATTAGTACCCAATCAAAAACGCCACCGGCACAGAAGCGCCCAGCCGTCCAGCAGCGGTCGGACCCGCGATAAGCCACAGGCGTCTGCTTCCCAACAAGGGCTGCTGGAAGAATCGGAGATTATCATGCGAATCAGATGGCGTGGTTTGGAACTGCCTCATCGTGTCATCGCCGACCCGGCGAACACACCCACCTACGGCAAATTCACCGTCGAACCCTTCGAACGCGGATTCGGTACGACCGTCGGCAATAGCCTCCGCCGTATCCTCCTGTCCAGCCTCGAAGGTGCCGCCGTCACCGCCGTCAAGATCAAGGGCGCACAGCACGAATTCACCAGCCTCGAAGGTGTACAGGAAGACGCCACCGACATCCTCCTGAACATCAAGGACATCGTCGTCTCGCTCGATTCCGAAGAGCCCAAGACGATGCGCATCCAGGCCGAAGGCCCCGGTGAAGTCACCTGCGACCTGATCGAGGCCGACACCTCCATCACCATCCACACCAAGGACCTCATCCTCGCGACCCTCACGAAGCAGATCGACTTCGACATCGAGTTCCGCGTCGAGAAGGGCCGTGGCTACGTCCCCGCCAGCGAGTACTACGAAGCCGGCGGCGAGCAGGAAATCGGCGTCATCCCCGTCGACGCCATCTTCTCCCCCGTCACCCGTGTCCGCTACAAGACCGAAGACACCCGTGTCGGTCAGAAGACCAACTTCGACAAACTGACCCTCGAGATCTGGACCAACGGCACGGTCACGCCCGAGATGGCGCTTGTCGAAGCCGCGAAGATCCTGCGTAAGCACCTCAACCCGTTCGTGCAGTACTTCGAGCTGGGTGAAGCGACCGCCAGCGAATCCGCCGCAGCCGCCGCACGCGTCGACGAAGAGCAGATCCGCAAGTTCCAGATGAACGTCAGCGAACTGGACCTGTCCGTCCGCGCCAGCAACTGCCTGGAAGCGGCGAACATCGAAACCGTCGCCGAACTCGTCGTCCGCACCGAAGCCGACCTGCTCAAGGTCCGCAGCTTCGGCAAGACTTCGCTGCGTGAAGTCAAGCGTAAGCTCACCGACATGGGCCTGAGCCTGGGCATGGACCTGCCCGCCGAGCTTCAGGCCGATTCCTCCGCCGTCTAAGTTTACGGCGAAACAGGTCACCATCCGTGACCAGGGGCCCACATGCCCCGGCCCTGTGTCAGGGTCAAATTGCCCCGCTTTTGTCTATAGCGGGAGTGGCTCGGCCGACGGCGTCTCACCCGCTCGGCCCGTCAGGAAAGGAGTTCTCAGATGAGACACCGCGTCACAGGCCGCAAACTCGGCCGTCATACCAACCACCGTATCGCTATGTGGCGCAACATGGCGATCTCCCTGTTCACCCACGGCCAGATCACCACGACACTGCCCAAGGCCAAGAGCCTCAAGCCCTTCGTCGAGAAGATCATCACCGCCGCCAAGAAGGGTGACCTCGCCTCCCGGCGTCAGGTCATCAAGATGCTCGGCGCCGATCCGATCATGATCAAGGGCGACAACGACGACGCCATCGAGCGCAACAGCTACGGCGAAGTCGTCGGCGGGCCCAAGGTCGTCAAGGTCCTCTTCGATGAGATCGCGCCCAAGTACGCCGACCGCACCGGCGGTTACACGCGCATCATCAAACTCGCCAAGCACCGCATCGGCGACGGAGCCTCGCTCTGCGTCCTGCAACTGGTGAGTGAAGAAGACAGCGGCCCGCAGGTCTCCGGCCAGTACTCGCGCCGCCGCGACAAGGCCAACAAGCGTATGGAATTCGCCGCTGCGAAGCGTAAGGCCGCCGGCACTGCCGCCACCGCCATCGCCGAAGAAGAACCCCCAGCCGAACCCGAAGCGGCCGCCGAACCCGAAACCACCGAAGAAGAAAAAGCCGAATAATCACACACCAAACGTGTGCAACCATAAACAAAGGCCGACCCAATTACGGGTCGGTCTTTTTCGATATACAAACTCCGATCTATACAATTAGAGCGTCTTCCAATCTCATGTAGCATACCCGCAGCTGCGGAAGTAGTTGCGGCACTCGTCCAGGGATACCGCACGCAACGCCCGACCGATCGCCTCAATCAGTTTGTCGTGGGTCCGTGCGGCGGCGGCACGCAGCAGGGCTTTGACCTTGCTCCACATCTTCTCGATCGGGTTGAAGTCCGGTGAGTACGGCGGTAAGTACCACAGGTCACAGCCCGCCGCTTCGATCGCTTCACGCACCCCGCGCACCTTATGCGACGCCAGGTTATCCATCACCACGATCTGGCCTTGCTTCAGCGCCGGGGCCAGGCAACGCTCGACGTAGCCTCGGAACAGCGCCGCATCCGTCGCGCCGTCGAAGGCCAGCGTCGCCCGTTGGATCACACCCTCACAACCGATCGCGCTGAGCATCGTCGTCGTACGCCAGTGGCTGTGCGGCGCCGCGGCGTCCAGCCGGCAACCGCGTCCGGCCCAGCCCCGCAGGCGGGTCATGTTCGTCCTCGCGCCCGATTCATCCAGGAAAACAAGCTGCTTAGGCTCGATGAACCGTGTGGCGATGCGGAAGTTCACACGCTGCTGCTTCACATCCGCGCGGTCCTGCTCGCTGGGCCGTAATGACTTTTTTTAAACGTCCACCCCAGCTTCCAACGCACCGTCCGCCACATCGTGCCCAGCCCGCAACGGATGCCCAGCTCACGCTCACAACGCACACGCAACGCATCCAGCGTCGTGTCCGGCTTCTGCTTGAGCATCGCATGTACACGCTGCAGGTCTTCGCCGGTGAACCGGCTGACGTAGTCGCCGCCCTGAGGCCGCGGCGAGATCCCCTCGCCTTCACGACGCCGTTGCTTGAGCCGACGCACCCACGAGGCGCTGACCGAGAACCGCTTGGCCACCTCACGCGTGCCGTGCCCGGCATCACACGCCGCCAACACCCGCTTCCGCAGATCCATTGAATATGCCTTCATCAAAGCCTCCTTGCTTGAAGGCACAGCATAATCACTTGTGTACAAGGGCGCTACAGTGGCGTGGAAGATGCTCTAGCTACGAAAAGGCACAAAACACACTTAATTTTGGATCATCATGGTCTTACCCTTTTGTGTCTTTTGTGCCTTTTTGTGGCTATCGCTTCCTCTTCTTAACCCTACACCCTGAACCCTCTCACAGTACAATCTCCCCATGCGTATCCTTCTGACCAATGATGACGGCATCGACGCGCCGGGGCTGCACGCGCTTTACCTGGCGGTCAAGGACCTCGGCGAGGTCTATGTCGTCGCCCCCGAAAAAGTGCAGTCGGCGACCAGCCATTCCGTGACCTTCCACCGGGCGATCCGGGTCAATAAGCACCCCGGCCCGGGCGGTGAGGGCTTCGAAGACTTCAACGGCACCAGCGTCGACGCACGCCCGGCCGACTGCGTCAAGATCGCGATCGCACACCTCGTGCCGCCCCCGATCGACCTGGTTATCTCCGGCATCAACGCAGGGGCCAACATCGGCATCAACGTCCTCTACTCCGGCACGGTCGGCGCAGCACGCGAGGCCGCCTTCATGGGCCTGCCCGCCATCGCTATCAGCCAGCACGTCCGCGACTGGAACAATATCCCCTGGGACCAGACGTCCCGTTACGCCGCGGACGCGATTAGAAAAGCCTTGAAAGGTCCGATGACACCGCACTCCGTCGTCAACATCAACATCCCCTTGCTCGACGACGGCGACGAACCCAAGGGCATCAAGGTCGCGAAGATCTCCACCAGTTGCCTGATTGATCAATACGAGGTCACGCCCGCCGACGATGGATCGTTCAACTACCAGATCTGTAACTCAATGACGTTTAAGCATCGCGAACCCAATACCGACGTCGAGGCGATCTTCGACGGTTACATCACCATCACGCCGCTTGAGCACGACGTCACGGATACCAGGCAACTGCCTCGTTGGGCCGAGCACTTCGGTTAATCAGCCTGATCGGTTATCGTTACGCATACGATCCGTATGGAGCCGCTAATGTCAGACGATCCGAACATCCAGGTTGATCCGACCCAGCAGCTCACCGAGATCATCGAGTCGGGCAATGCCAGGCATCTCGCGGCGTTCCTGCGCCTGCTCCCGCCGGAAGACACGACCTACACCATCAGCAGCCTTGGCGACGACCACCGCACGCGGATGCTATCGATGCTCTCCGAGTCGGACCCCGATCTCGCCGCCGACCTGATGGAGCACTTCACGGACGAGCATGCGGCCGACATGATCGAGCAGCTCGAGCCCGTGGCCGCCGCCGCCATTGTCGACGAGATGGACTCGGACGAGCAGACGGACATCCTCGCCGAGCTTCACATCGATGACGCCGAAGCCATCCTCGATCAGATGAATCCGGAGGAAGCCGCCGACGCCCGTCAGCGTATGCAGTACGACGAGGAAACCGCCGGCGGTCTGATGATCACCGAATACCTCGTCTACCGCGATGACCAGGACGTCGACGACGTCATCACCGACCTCCGCAAGCACGTCCAGGAATACAACGAATACGAAGTTCGCTATGCCTACCTGACCGATCGTAAAGGCATTTTCAAGGGCGTCCTGACCATGCGCAGCCTCGTCATGGCGCCGCCCGGCCGAAAGCTCATCGACCTGACCATCAGCAATCCACTCAGCGTCTCGGTCGATACCGAACTGGAAGACCTCGAAGACCTCTTCGACCGTGTCGACTTCTCCGCCGTCCCCGTTGTGGACAGTAATAACTGCCTGATGGGTGTTGTTCAACGTGCGGCCGTGCAGGAAGCCCTCAGCGATTCGGCTAACGAAGACCTGCTCAAGGTCGCGGGTATCGTCGCCGGCGAAGAGTTCCGATCGATGCCGCTGATGTCCCGGCTTCTGCGTCGACTGGCGTACCTCGTGCCCATCATGCTGCTGATGCTCGGTTCGGCCAGCGTGATCCACCTGTTCATCGACACAGTCGACAAGCTGCCGGTCCTGGCGATGTTCCTGCCAATTGTCGCCGGGCTCTGCGGAAGCGGTGGCAACCAGTCGGTCGGCGTGTCCCTGCGTGAAGTCTCGCTCGGTCTGATCATGCCCAGCGACTACATGCGCGTACTCTTCAAGGAAGCCACCCTCGCGATCCTCGCCGGGATCGTGCTCGGATTGCTGTTATTCCTCATCGCATGGTTCTGGGAAGGCAACTTCTACTTCGGCCTGGTCATCGGCGGCGCGATCCCCATCGTCATCCTCATCGCCAAATCAGTCGGCGGAACCGTCCCGCTTGCCCTCCGATCCGTCGGCCTCGACCCCGCCATGGCCTCCGGCCCCGTCGTCACCACCGTCGTCGACCTCGTCAGCTTCTTCGTCGTACTCCTCTTTGCCACCTTGCTGCTCTCGAAGATCACGATATCAGCCTGATGGCTAAATCTCGGGTAATCGTTCTTTTAACCGTTCGATGCCTTTCAACACATCTTCACGGTTCTTAGCAGATGACATCCATTTCGGCAGACGGCTAGCCAGGGCGGCATTATGCCATCGTCCATCGGGTGAGGGTCGTTGCTCTCTTAGTAGCGCTGAGACGTAAGCTTCCAGAAATTCAAGGTGTTCACGGTTGTATGCCCAAAGCAGGTGCCCACAACACTTGGTTTCCAGCCAGAGTGATACATTAGCTCCTCCTTGTGCATTCTTGGTGTAAACCCACTTGCCCGGAGGTACCTCTTGAGCCATACCGCATGCACCGCAGGTGTATCGCATCTTATTCACGTCCATCGCCTCAGCTATGGCGCATTGATCACACTTCGGGCATCGGATCAGAACCCGACTTTCAAAGTCCCAAATTCCAGTTTCAAAATCCTTAAAGCGATCTTGCATCTTTTTCCAGGCAAAACGTGTTATAACCCGTGCAATTGTATCAAGCTGGCAATTAACCCAAGCGGATGATTAACCGACCGGATATCACCCTTAATCATGTTATCATGCCCCCATGGCCAAACGCGCCCCGTCCAAATCAGCCGCCCCAGCCCTCGGCCCCGATACGCGCATCTGCGTTCTGCACGGGCCTGAGCATTGGCTTAAATCCCGATACCTCCAGGACCTCCGTAAAGCCCTCGACGAAGCCCACGGCGAAACCGAAACCTTCAGCTTCGATGGCAACTCCGCCACCCTCGCTGACGTCCTCGACGAGCTGCGCAGCTACGCCCTGATGCAGCACCACAAGATCGTCCTCGTCGACAACGCCGATGAGTTTTTGAAGAAGGACATCAACGACAAAGACACCTACCGCAAGGCGATGGAGCGCTACGCCGAATCCCCCGTCGACCACGCGACGCTCGTTCTGCGCAGCAACACGTGGAACAAGGGCAACCTCGACAAGCTGATCGCCAAGGTCGGGGCTGTCATCAAGTGCGAACCGCTCAAGCCCGCTGAGGCCAAAGCCTGGCTGACCAATCGCTGCCAATCCGAGCACGGCAAACCCATCGAGCCCGCCGCCGCGTCGCTGCTGGTCGAACGCATGGGCTGCGACCTGATGCCGTTGGATCAGGAACTGGCCAAGCTCGCGCTGATGGTCGGCCCGAAGGACATGATCGTGAAGGGCCTTGTCGAGCAGGTGGTCGGCAAGAGCAGCGATGAAAAAGCCTGGGAGGTTCAGGAAGCCATCCTGACCGGGCTGTCTTCAAGATCGGCAGGGCAGGCGCTTGCCAAGATCCGCGAGTTGATCGACCTTGCCGGCCAGGCCGAGGTGCTGGTGATGTACTTCGTCGCCGACCTGGTCCGCAAGCTCAACGTCGCTTCGATGATGAAACAGACCGGCACGCCGGACAGCGTCATCGCCAAGGAACTCAAGCTCTGGGGCCCGCGTTTACAACTGTTTATGGGTGTTCTGCGTCGGCTGGACCCCAAGACGCTGGCTGCGGCGTTCGACGATGTGCTCGAGGCTGATCGGCGTTCGAAGTCCGGGCTGGGTACAAGTCAGCGTAATCTCGAATGCTTCTGCATCCGTTTGGCCGATACCATAAAGTAATGCGCTCATCCCGGCGTCGTGCTCCGGGTAATAATCGCAAGTCAGGTTCATGGATGAACCGTTAGCCGATCCGGTCGGCTAAGCATGCAGGAGGCATAATGCGACACGCGTCATTGATTAGTTGTGGTGTCTTGACGGTTTGCTGTGGCCTGTTCAGCGCCTGCGAACAGCAGAACAAGACTGACGATTCACTGGACCCCGCAGCCGCACAAGCCCAGGCAGAACAGGAACAAGCCCTCCTCGATGCCCAGATGCAGGCTGAGCGTGTCGCTGCGGCCTATGCCCGTCACGAACAGCAGCCGCCCCAGGAAATCATCTGGCGCGATCTCGCCCCCGAACCGGCAAACCAGGACCCCATCGAGCCTGTCGCTTCCGAACAGCCCGCCGAACAAGCCGCACCCGATCAGGTGGCTCAAGAGACGCAAAACGACCCCGCAGACCCGGCTGTCCAAACCGTCAGCAACTCCGACCCGGCCGGCAAGCCCATGGTCAAGAGGGTCACAAATCCCAACCAGCAGCAGCTATCACTCGTCCAACTGCACAACCAGTACATCAACGCCATCAGAAGCGGCAACGACTCCAACCTTTCCAAGGCCATCACCGCCGCCACACTCAGCGCCGTCGGCCCGCACGGTGAGCTGGACTGGTCCACCATGCACGCACTTTCGCCCAAGGACCAGCAGCGCGTCGAACGCTACTACAAAGCCGTCTCTGCCCTGCGCGAGCAGGCCCTCAACGGCGATAGCATGATCGATGAGCAAACCTTTGCCGGCTCGATGAACGAAGTCTTCGGCGAACAGCCCATCACCATCCGCTCGATCGAGCTGTGCGAAAAAGTCCTCGGCTACGGCGTCTATGAGGCGTTCACCGATCACACCTTCGCTGCCGGTCGTGACCAGAAACTCATCGTCTACGTCGAACTCGACCACTTCAAACCCGCGCCCACCAGCGACGGCGAGGGCTACGAAGTCAACCTCACACAGGAACTGGAACTCTACGAATCCTCCGGCTTCGAGGTCTGGAACCACGAGCCAGTCAAGATCGTCGATGTCTCCAAGAACAAGCGCAAGGACTTCTTCGTCGTTCAGCTCGTTACACTGCCCGGCAAGCTCGCACTGGGACAGTACCGCCTGAAGGTCCGCATCTTCGACGAGAATGCCGGCACACGCGACGAGGTCACCCTCCCGATCCAGATCGTCGACGACAAAAGCTTCGTCCGCCGCAATAATCAGTAAGCCGATAAGCGATATTCTGTCATCCCTGCGCTTTTCGATATATTAGCTCTGACATATCTTAGTGGGAGCAACCGAAAGGCAGGTGACACTTGGCGGATCGCAACACGCTCTGGCGTCGTCATCTTAAGACCGTTCTCGTCTGGGCCGGCGTCTTGATCGTTATCGTCGTCGCTGTGTTCTGGCTCAGCGGCGGATTCATCCCCAAGACCGCGCCCGGGCACGAACAGGTTCGCGCCTGGCCCATCAACGGCCCGCTGGCGAGCGTCGAACTTCAGACCTACCAGCGCGTCGCGCCGACCGTCGGCACCGTCCGCGCGATCCAGCAGGTGCAGGTCGCCTCGCAACTCACCGCCGAAGTCACCGAACTGAACGTCCGGGCCGGCGACTCTGTCGAAGCAGGCCAAATCCTCGCACGCCTCGACGACACCGCCTTGCAAGCCCGCGCTGCACGCACCAAAGCGCAGCTCGTTGCCATCGAAGCACGCCTGCGCCAGGCGCAGAGCGACCTCAAACGTGTCACCGATATCTACCAGCGCAACGCCGCGACCGAGCGTGAGTTTGATGATGCCGTGCGTGCCGCCGAAGTTGCTGAGGCCGATGCCGAAGCCTCGCGTCAGGCCGACAACGAAGCCCGCACACAACTCGCTTACGCCACCGTCGAAAGCCCCATGTCAGGCAAAGTGATCGACAAACACGTCGAGGTCGGCGATCTTGTCCAGCCGGGCCAGGTCATCCTCACCCTTGAAGGCCAACTGCAACTCGAAGCCGAAGTCCCCGAATCGCTTTCCGTCAAACTATCCGTCGGCGACGCGGTGGATGTGCAGATCGATGCCGTCGACCTGCGCTGCACCGGCAACATCCGCGAGATCGTCCCGCAAGCTGCCGCGACAAGCCGGACGTTCTTAGTGAAAGTGGGGGGGCCGTGTCCACCCAACGTGCACAGCGGTATGTTCGGCCGCTTGTTCATCCCGCTCGGTGAAGCGCAGCGTCTGACCATCCCCACGTCGGCCGTGCGCGAGGTCGGGCAACTCAAGATCGTTTACGTCGCCGACACCGAAGCCAAGCAAGCGCATCGGCGTTTCGTGCGGTTGGGTGAAAAACTTGGCGATCGCGTTGAAGTGCTTTCGGGCCTCGAGCAAGGCGAACAGATCCTCGCACAGCCGCCGGACGAGGGGTCGCAGCCATGACCGATGCGCCTCCGACTTCATCTAACACGCCCGATCCACCGCAGCGCAAGAGCATCGTCCAAGGCATCGTCGAGATGTTCCTCGGCGGTAACCTCTCGATCATGCTCTGCGTCGCCACGTTGATCGTCGGCCTTGCGGCTTTGCTTATCACGCCACGCGAAGAAGAGCCACAGATCACCGTCCCCATGGCGGATGTCATCGTCGATGTCCCCGGCGCGTCTGCCCACGAAGTCGAACGACAGGTCAGCACCCGCCTCGAGCGTCTGCTCTACCAGATCGACGGCGTCGAATACGTCTACTCCATCAGCCGAACCAATCAGGCGGTTATCACCGCGCGTTTCTACGTCGGCGAAGACCGCGTCGACAGCCTCGTCAAGCTCCACAACAAACTCACCACCAGCAGCGACCTCGTTCCAGCTTCCGTTGCAGGCTGGGTCATCAAACCTGTCGAAGTTGACGACGTGCCGATCGTTTCGGTCACGCTTTATTCAGATGACAGCCGATACGACGACGCCGACCTGCGCCGCTTTGCTGAAGAACTGGAAACCACGCTTCAGGCCGTGCCCAATACAGGCCGTACTTACCTGATCGGTGGCAGGCCACGCACGATCAAGGTACGCATCAACGCGGAACTGCTCAGCGGTAGGGGGCTGACCTGGTCCACCATCGCCAACAGCCTGCGCGCTGCCAACGTCACGTTTCCCGCCGGTTCATCGCCCGATCAAAACGAAGAACTCGTCTTCGAAGCCGGCACCACACTCACCAGTGCGCAGGACGTCGCCGGCCTGATCGTCGGCGTCAGCGACGGTCGGCCCATCTACCTCCGCGACGTCGCAACCATCACCGACGGCCCCGCCGAACCCACCACCTACACCACCATCGGTTTGCCTCCGAAGCACGGCCAGCCCGCGCAGCTCTATCCCGCTGTCACGCTCGGTGTCGCCAAGAAGACCGGCACGAATGCCGTCTGGGTCGCTCAGGATGTGCATAAAGCCGTCGAGGAATATACCGAGCGTGTCCTGCCCGCCGGCATCCACGCACGCATCACCCGCGACAACGGCCACACCGCTAACGAGAAAGTCAACGAACTCGTCGAAGCTCTTATTGTTGCCATCATCATCGTCATCGGTTTACTCACCATCGTCATGGGCTGGCGTGCTGCGCTCGTCGTCGCGCTGGCTGTTCCGTTGACCTTCTCTCTCACGCTGTTAGTCGACTATCTCACCGGCTACACGATCAACCGCGTCACGCTTTTTGCGCTGATCCTCGCGCTCGGTCTTGTTGTTGACGACCCGATCGTCGATGTGGAGAACATCCACCGCCATCTCTCGACCGGCAAGGAAAAAGCGCGCGATGCCGTGCTGCGCGCGGTGAATGAAGTGCGTCCGCCGATCATCCTCGCCACGCTCGCCGTCATCGCGTCGTTCGTCCCCGTCGCGTTCGTCACCGGCATGATGGGCGCCTACATGGGCCCGATGGCGCTGAACGTCCCGGTTGCCATGCTCATGAGCCTGGTCGTCGCGTTCACCGTCACCCCCTGGCTCGCCTTCCACGCTCTTAAGAACCAGAAGCACGACAAAAAAGAGCAGGAAAACGCCTGCGACCTGCATCGCACGCTCTTGTACAAAGCCTATTCACGCACCATGCAGCCGATGCTGGATAGCCGCGGCAAAGGCATACTCATGCTGCTCGGTGTCATCGTGCTCTTCATCCTCTCGCTATTACCCCCGGCACTCGGCGGCGTGCCGCTCAAGATGTTGCCTTACAACAACCGTGACGAATTCCAGGTCGTCGTCGACATGCCCGAAGGCGCTACGCTCGAAAACACCGCCGCCTGCACACAGGAACTTGCCACCTACTTCCTCGGGCTAGCCGAAACCGTCGATGTCACCAGTTACATCGGCACCGCCAGCCCCATGGACTTCAACGGCCTGGTACGCCACTACTTCCTCCGGCAAGGCTCGAACGTCGCCGACCTGCGCATCAACATCCTGCCTCGCCGCGAGCGTAGTATGCAGAGCCACGCCATCGCACTGCGCGTCCGCGCCGATGTCGAAGCGATCGGCAACAAATACGGCGCTAACCTCAAGATCGTCGAAACGCCGCCCGGCCCGCCCGTTATCTCCACACTCACCGCCGAAGTCTACGGCCCCATCGATGCCGATCACGATCAACTTCTAAATATCGCCCGCAACGTCGAACAACGCTTTGTCGATAGCTACGGCGTCGTCGACGTTGACAGCAGCATCGAGGCCGAGCAAACCCGCTGGACGTTCGTGACGGATAAAGACAAAGCTGCGCTCGCAGGACTCACCACGCAACAGATCGCAAGCGAACTCGCATCCGCGATCGGCGGCGACGTCCCGACCTACCTGCACGTTCCCGATGAAGCCAACCCGTTGCCCGTCGAGCTGCGCCTGAATCTATCCGATCGGCATCAGCCCGAGCTGCTCAAAGCTATGCACATCAGCACGCCCAGCGGCGTAACCATCCCCATCGGCGAACTCGGCAGCTTCGAGAAGTCCACCATCGATCAACCCATCTACCGCAAGAACCTGCAGCGCGTTTCCTACGTCTTCGGCGAAACCGCAGGCGTCACGCCCGGCGAAGCCATCCTCGGCATGTTCTTTGACCTGCGGCCTTCAACCGACGGCCTCGTCCCCCCCGGATACAAAGTCGTCTGGACCGGTGAAGGCGAATGGAAAATCACCGTCGACGCCTTCCGCGATCTCGGTCTCGCATTCGGCGTCGCGTGCCTGGCGATCTACGTCCTGCTCGTTTACGAAACCGCCAGCTTCGTCATGCCCCTGATCCTCATGATCTCCATCCCGCTGACGATCATCGGCGTCATGCCCGGCTTCTGGATCCTCAACCTCCTGACAAGCAACACCGTCGGCGGCTACGAAGACCCCGTCTACTTCACCGCCACCGCGATGATCGGCATGATCGCACTCGCAGGCATCACCGTCCGCAATGCGATTTTGCTCATCGACTTCATCCACGCCGCCGTACGCAAAGGCGCCGACTTGCAACAGGCCATCCTCGATTCCGGCGCCGTCCGCATCCGCCCGATCTTCCTCACCGCAGCCACCGCCATGCTCGCCGCCATGCCCATCACCCTCGATCCCGTCTTCTCCGGCCTCGCCTGGGCGCTGATCTTCGGCCTCGCCGTTTCGACTGCTTTCACCCTCGTTGTCATCCCCGTAACCTATTGGCTGATTTACGGCCGCAAAGAGGCCACAACGCAACTTGCCACATAAGTGCATACGCGTCTGACATCTGCAGGAGTTCGCAAAGTAATGATATTCCAGAAGCTGATACCTTTAGTTGTATTGTTCACGTTCGGCTCACTGCATGCATACGCAAACGAACCTGCTTCGCAGAAACCGAACGTACTGTTTATCGCTGTGGATGATCTGCGACCCGAACTGGGTTGCTACGGCGCAACATACATCAAAAGCCCGAACATCGATCGCTTGGCCGCTAGTGGCATGGTGTTCAACCGCGCGTACTGCCAGCAGGCCGTGTGTTCTCCCTCCCGGTCAAGCTTGTTGACAGGCATGCGCCCCGACACCACGAAAGTCTGGGACCTCGACACACACTTCCGCACCGCACAACCCGATGTCGTCACACTTTTACAAAACTTCAAAAACAACGGCTACTTCGTCCAAGGGATGGGCAAGATATTCCACGGCGGTTTCAATGATGAACCTTCCTGGTCCGTGCCTTGGCGCTCACCTCGTGCTCCGATGTACGCGCTAGAGGAAAACCGCGAATTAGCTCAACGTCAGAACAAGACCGGACAGGCTAACAACAGAAGAAAGAGCAGAGGACCGAACTCGCGCGGTCCCGCATTCGAAGGCGCCGATGTGCCGGACAATACCTATCAGGACGGACGGGTCGCCGACCTCGCCATTGAGACGCTACGCGAACTCAGCACCAGGCAGGAACCCTTTTTTCTCGCTGTGGGATTCGTCAAACCGCACTTGCCTTTCGTGTCCCCCCGAAAGTATTGGGATCTTTACAACCCCACAACGATCGACCTCGCGCCGAATAAGTTCTACCCCAAGAACGCACCCGATTACGCCATTCTTAAAAGTTCAGGTGAACTGCGCAGCTATTACGGCATCCCCGCCGGCTCCATCCCCGATGACCTTGCCCGGCAACTCAAGCACGGTTACTTCGCCGCGGTTAGCTACACAGATGCTCAGGTAGGCAGATTGCTTGATGAACTCGATCGTCTCGGACTCAGCGATAACACCATCATCATCCTATGGGGCGATCACGGCTGGAAACTCGGCGAGCACGACTCGTGGGCTAAGCACAGCAACTGTGAAAATGACGCCAATGCACCGCTGATCCTCTCCATGCCCCACATGAAGCACGCCGGCGAGCATACCGATGCCCTGGTCGAGTTTGTTGATATCTACCCCACGCTGTCGGAACTGGCGGGGCTGCCTCTGCCGGACCACCTGGAAGGCACGAGCTTCAAACCGCTCTTGGATGATCCCGATCGCCCGTGGAAGACCGCCGCGTTCAGCCAATACCCACGGTCAGTTCACGGCGGCCTGATGGGTTATTCCATGAAGACCGACCGATACCGTTTCACCGTGTGGGTGAGTCGGAACGACCACACACAGATCGACGCCATCGAACTGTACGATCATCAAACCGATCCGCAGGAAAACATCAATATTGCGGATAGCAATCCCGAGCTTGTTGCGACCTTGATGCAGCAGTGGAAAGCAGGCTGGCAAGCCGCAAGACCCACACAATAACCGTCTCTGGTTCCACAATCTCCTTCGTCACGCCCACCCCCCAAAAAGCCGCTTGCGGCTTAGCGCTCCCGCTCCACCTTCCTCAATCCCCTGAATTCTCACTCATCTAACCCATAACATATTATCATAAAATAATTTACGATAATTCACCCCTCGAAATTTCCATAAAAAGACCTTGCTGGCCTGATATGGTAAATACTATAATAACCACCCTCCCAACCTGAAGATTTCTGTATCAATCTTCAGACGCTTTTCTTCTCCCAAGGATGTGAAATCATGAAGTTTGTTAAGTCACTCTCTCTCGTGCTGACAATACTGCTGTGTCAGCAACTCGCCTCCGCAGAATTGCAACTCGACTACCAGGGCAACAACGGCAAGACCGATCGCATCACCATCCAAGGCGTCAGCTTCACCGAGGTCGGCTTCGCCTACCAGAAAACCCTCGAAAAAAACCCCATCATCAACGGCTTCAACCTCTACGCCACCGAAGCGATCCGCGAGGACGATACATGGACGATCTTCTACGGCGGATGGCTGCGTTCCGGTCAGCCCAGCGATAACATCTACCGCGGCACAACCAAAACGCTCGACGTTACCGAAGGCTGGTCCTCGCTGAATCGAACCGTCGTCAGCGAAGGCTCATACCTGCACATCAACGACCCGTCCGTCAGCAAGACCGACGACGGTTGGTACGCGCTGTACACCGCTGCCAAGTTCGTCGGCAGCGAGTTCCGCGACTGGATCAACTATTCAACCTCGACCGACGGCATCACCTGGTTGCCGAACTCCGGCACAGCCAGCAACGAAGTCAGCATGGCCGACCCCGGCAACCTCGCCGGCGGCACCATCACCGACATCGCAAGGCCCTCCATCGTCAAGACCGATACCGGCTGGCGCATGTGGTTCGACGCCAGCACCAACAACGGCGCTGTCCACTCTTACCTGGCTGAGTCCGTCGGCGATGATCCGACCAGTTGGCAGATCATCCACCGTTACGATGACATCAACGGCTTCCCCGGATTCTACGAACCCGACGTCGCGCTGCGGCCGGACGGCACGTACCTCGCCGTCGTACAACACAGCTTCGGCATGCTCTACCTCGCCACCAGCACCGACGGCATCGAATTTACCCTTTCCGATTCGCCCGTCTTTCTCGCAAGCGATCCCAACCTCGATGTCCTGTACATCAGTAACCCCGGCCTGCTCTATGATGAACAGACCGACCAACTCTTCGGCGTCGCCTTCGGCATGACCGATTCACCCAACCTCACCGGACACGACGTCGGCTTCGCCTACAACCAGTACAAGGTCGAGGTCCGAAGCCCGGATGGCACATGGCACACGCAAGCCGCAGCCGTCGGCCTGAATGAACTGATGATCCAGACCTACGGCTACACCGCCTTCGACACGCTCCGCGTCAGCAACCCCATCACCGGCGAGGTCTTGCTCGAAACCGCGATCGACGCCACCGCCGGCGACGTCTTCCAACTCACCACCGTCCCCGAACCCGCCACCCTGTCATTCATGGGCATCGCAATGCTCGCGGTCTACCGTAGAAAGTAAACCAAACCAATCCAATCAACATCCAAACGGGCGCGGCCTTCAAACGCCGCGCCCGTTTTGCATTCCAACCCCCAACCCCTAATCCCCAACCCCTAACCCCCCGTCAACTAATCCCAGCCGCTTGCGGCTTAGCGCTCCCGCTCTTTCCCCCTTGACACAAACATTACGTAAGTATATGCTTACATAACTAAACCACATCCACCCGCCGGGAGCTTAACCATGCAACTTAGAAACCTATTCGTCACAATCATCACGACATGTCTGGTCATGGCAACCATTGGTTGTGAAAAATCCGCACGTGTCGACGAATCCAATGAAGCGCAACCACAACAGCGCATCGGCATCTACGACTCACGCTGCGTCGCGGTCGCATTCGCCGGCAACCCCGAACATGAAGCACGAACCGCGCAGGAACTAGCCGCCCTGGAAGCCGCCAAAGAAGAGGGCGACCCTGAAAAAATCGCCGCCGCCGACAAGATCGTCTGGGACTCCCGAAAACGCCTGCACCGCCAAGGCTTCGGCACCGCGCCCGTCGACGACATCTTCGCGTTCTACCCCGAACAACTCGAAGCCATCAAACACAAGCACAACCTCGTAGCCCTGGTCTGCCAATGGGACAAGCAAACCCTAAAAACCTACCGCAACGCCGAGCAGTTCGACATTACCGTAGACCTCATCGACATGCTGAATCCCAACGCTCGCCAACGCCGCAGCGCCCTGTCGATGCGCGACCACAAACCCCTGACAGACAAGCAAGTCGAAAGGATGATCCAACAGGAAATGAAAGAACATTGAGGTGATGTTCGATCTGCAATGTGTAATGTTCAATCTGAAAGAATGTTGCACCCCTAAAGCCGCTTGCGGCTTAGCGTCCGATCCCTTCTCCACGCGGGAGAAGGCTAGGATGAGGGCCGGGTTGATTGTGTACTCAATAATCAAGCATTAACAGTGTTGTTTGAACGCCGAATTCACCCGGCCCTCGCCCCAACCCTCTCCCAGGGGGAGAGGGAGTAAAACTATTCACAATATCTTCACTTGCTGGCATCTCGGTCCCCCAATCCCACACCTACTTCAACGGAATATAAATCTCCGTCAACAATTCTTCCTCGGCCGTGCTCTGCGGATCGTTCAGATACTTCTCGAAGCACGGGACGTTACCCGGTTCCTGCCCGCTGGTGGGTAGCCATTGCCCGTACAACCAGCGGTAGCTGTCGATGAGTTTGCTGTAGGGCCCTTTATGGATGGCGACCGCGTACTTGCCGCCGGCCAGCTTGCCGACCTGCAATTCGCCCTCGGCTTCGACACCTTCACCCACCGTGATCGCTGCGTCGCTGCGCAGCTTGTCGGGCGGTGTGGTGTCCGGATCATCATGAAAAATACCCAGCCACTCAGACGTCGGCCTTATCAAACCCTTCGACCCGGCACAGGCACACAGCTTCCCGAACACCCTGTTGATCTGGTTGTAAGGCCCGACATGTCGAATAAACGCGATCGACTTCTCCGCAACATTTTCGATCTTGACTTCCAGCATCGTGTCCTCCTGGTACGTTAAGTATTTGATAGTTTGAGTGTGCAGCACGACAGCACTGCCTTCCGCGATACGTTTGCGCAGTTCCGACGGGGGCAACCCAAACGTCTTGCGGAACACGCGCGTGAACGCTTCATGCGATTGAAACCCCGCATCCATCGCGATCTGGATCACCGACCGATCGGTATGCGATAGATGCTGCACCGCTCGTTCAAGCCGTAACCTGCGGATGTACTTATGCACCGGCTCACCCGTAAAAGCGGTGAAAATCCGATGAAAATGATAAGGCGAAAAGCACGCAATCTCCGACAGCTTTTCTCGCGTCAATTCATCATCCAGATGCTCTTCGATATACAACATCACCTTGAGCAGCCGATGGCGATACGATTCGGGCCTTTCATCACGCATGATCCGAGAAGTGTACACATGAACCCGCGGCGTTACTTGACCATTCTTGCGAATATGCCGAGAAAATGTGAATTAATTTTGATTGCGAAAAACAAAGCCACGCGTTTTAAGTTCAATAGTTATTTAACTTCGGGCCTGTTCAGGCTATCTTATACCCATCCCGGATTGCGGCAGTAGCATAGGTATCAACGAATAGGGTTATACGTGGGGGCAAGTCGTGAATTCGAACGAATCCAAATTGCCACAAAGTGCTGAAGAACCGATCATCGCCGGCCTGGCCCGGTTGATCAATATCACTGTTGCTATCTACATCATCTGCTTCGGCATCCTGCTCACTCCCAACTCGAACAGTTGGTGCGGCAACGCATCACATGAATCCCTCGGACACCTGTTCTTGATCATGCCGCTGTCTCTCATACTCTCCTGGATATTAACCATCCTCACACCACGCAAATACCCCGCGTTCCGTCTTATCTGTTTCATGAGTATCCTCGCGACATGTGCGTGGGGGACAATGATTGTCTTGGTTGTCATGACCAGACACTAATAGCCACTCGCGGCTTAGCGTCTGGTCCCTTCTCCCTATTCCGGGGGCGGGAGAAGGTTAGGATGAGGGCCGGATTGATTGTGCGTGCTTTGTAACACATGAGTAAACAGTTTGAGAAAGCGCGTAATCAATCCAGCCCTCACCCCAGCCCTCACCCGAGGGGAGAGGGGGTGAACACTTGCCTTAATTAACGACAACATAGCTAAACAAATATTGCCGCTCGCGGCTTCGCGCAGATCTCCTGGATTAAGCCACGGATGAACACAGATAAACACGGATGCAGGCCCGGCCTGAATATCTCAATTCTTATCAGTGTTCATCTGTGTTCATCTGTGTTCATCCGTGGCTAATTCTCTTTTCTCAAGCCCCCAATCCGCCCACTGGCAAAACACCCCGCACTCCGCTAACATGCCGACCATGCGTGTGATCGCCGAAAATGAACGATTCCAGCAACTGATCGAGTCGCTTTGCGATCGGATCAAGGCGGTGATGGATGCCGACCCCGCCGCGGGCGAGTGGGCGCTCGTCGGCGTGCGTAGCCGGGGCGATGTCCTGGCCCAACGGATCGCCGAAAAGCTCGGGCCGGACAAGTTCCAGGGCCGGGTCGGCACGCTGGATATCACGCTTTACCGGGATGACTTATCTGAGATCGGCTCGCAGGCGGTGGTCCGCACGACCGAGATCGACTTCGCGATCGACGGCCTGAACGTCGTGCTGGTCGACGATGTGTTGATGACCGGCCGATCGATCCGCGCGGCGCTGCAGTCGCTGATGGACCTTGGCCGGCCGCGGCGCGTCTGGCTGGCGGTGCTGGTCGACCGCGGCGGACGCGAGCTGCCTATCGCGCCGGACTTTGTTGCAATGGATATGACCGCAGGCTCGTCGGATGCACCGCAGCCCGGGGCGAAGGTGCAAGTCATGGTCAAGCCGACCGACGAGCAGGACGCGGTCGTGGTTTATAACGAACACGAACAAGAAAGGGCCTGACGTTGGCCGAGTCGAAGTCGGAGTATCACTGGCCACATCATCACTTGCTTGGCCTGGAGGACCTCTCGGCCGAAGACATTCGTTTCCTGTTGACCACCGCGTTAGGCTTTGAAGGCGTCTCCACACGCAGCGTGAAGAAAGTGCCCGCACTGCGCGGCAAGGTCGTCGTCAATCTCTTCTTCGAAGACTCAACCCGAACACGCGCAAGCTTCCACCTTGCGGCGAGCCGATTGTCCGCCGATGTGTTGGAAATGGCGGGCAAAGGTTCGAGCGTATCCAAGGGCGAAACACTCGTCGACACCGCACGCAACATCGAAGCGATGGGCATCGATGTGATCGTCTGTCGCCATCATCACAGCGGCGCAGCGGTACACCTTGCACGGTCGGTGAAGTGTTCTGTCGTCAATGCAGGCGACGGCCAACACGAGCACCCGACGCAGGGCCTGCTCGACATGCTTACGATCGCGAAGCGTAAAGAGCGAACCGATGGCTTTGACTTCAGCGGTTTAACCGTCGCGATCGTCGGCGACATCGCTCACAGCCGCGTCGCACGTTCGAACGTATATGGCCTGTTAAAACTGGGCGCAAAGGTGATCCTCGTCGGCCCGCCGACGCTCGTACCCGGCGCGTTTACCGACCTCGGTTGTGAAGTATCGAACAATCTTGAAGATGTGCTGCCGCGCGTCGATGTGATCAACATGCTGCGGATCCAGTTCGAGCGGCTGACCAGCCAGGCATTCCCGAGCATGCGTGAATACACCGCACAGTTCGGCCTGACCACGAAGCGCATGGCCAAAGCTAAGCCCGACGTTCTGGTCATGCACCCGGGCCCGATGAACCGCGGCCTGGAGATCGAATCCGCCGTCGCCGACGGCCCGAACTCCGCCATCCTCCAGCAGGTCGCCAACGGCCTGAGCGTGCGGATGGCGGCGCTGTTCCTTGTCAGTGGAGCGCCGGCGGGGTAAGTAAATCTGGAAAACTGGAAAGCTAGAAAGCTGGAAATAAAGGCAGCGTGCTGCATACCTGTCTTTGTTTTCATTTCCAGTTTTCTAGTTTTCCAGTTTTCTAGTTTTTCAATCCTTCTACTCTCTGGTATAACTTTCGGATGGAAAACACCGATGATTCTCGCCCGGGTTTGTTGCTGATTATCTCTGGTCCGTCCGGGGTGGGGAAGACCACGATCACGCATCACGTCCGCACACGTGTCAACGCCGCGTTCAGTGTGTCGTTGACGACGCGCCCGATCACCGCTGAAGATACCGAAGGCGTTGACTACTACTTCGTGGACGTCGCCGAGTTCAAACGCCAGCGTGATGCGGGCAACCTGCTGGAATGGGCGGAAGTGTTCGGCAACTACTACGGCACACCGCGCCGACCAGTTGAAGAGTTTCTGGCGCAGGGCCGGATCGTGATCCTTGAGATCGATGTTGAAGGTGCGGTGCAGATCAAGCAGAACATGCCGGACTGCTTCGCGCTGTTCATCGATCCGCCGAGCGAAGATGCGCTGCTGCATCGGTTGCGTTGTCGGCAGCGAGAGGATGAGCAGACGATCCGCGGCCGTTTCGCCAAGGCCAAGCACGAGATCGCGCGGGCGCGGGAGTGCGGTGTGTACGACAAGTTCATCGTCAACGACAAGCTCGAGCAGGCTGTCGACGAGGCGGTCCAGGCGATCTCTGATGAGTTGAAACGACGCCGAAAAGTAGGCTGCTAGATTACAGCGTCATTGTCAAATTCTTAAATCACGATAGGTCGGTTATCCACCACTATCGGTGCGCACAGTGCTGTCGCGATCGGTGGGTGTGCGCATGATGGCGGTATTGATGTCTTTGTCGGCAGGGCAAGTTTCATGATGTGCGCATGATCCCGGCAGGCAGATAGATCCAGGCATCAGTCGATCAACATTTCGGCGAGGTAGACACCGCCCTGGCCCCAGCCGCAGTGGGAGACGGCGTACTTGTGATCGGGCAGGGCGATGACTTCGGCGGCGTGTGCGGGGACGCGGCCGACTTCGTTACGGATATCCCAATGCATCGGATCATCGCTTTGGTAGAACGCGGTGCAAGCGTAGGGTTCACCAAGACACATGCCAAGGTAGTAGCGGTTGTTGTGATGGATGACGAACGGTGATTCGGTCGGCCCGCCGAACGTGCCGGACTTGTTGCTTTCGAAAACGACGATGGGATTCGACCATTGGATGAGGTCGCTACTGCGTGTGGCGAGCACGACGTGGACGCCGCCTGTCGCGGGTCGGGTGGCGGTGTAGTACATGATCCATTCGCTGCCGACGTGCAGCACCATCGGGTCGCGTGCATCAAAACCATCGGTAATCAAAGGGTTTATTGCGTGTCGGGTCCATTGCCAGAGGTCGGGGGAAGTGGCGAGGTGGATGCGGTAGCGTGTGTGGTCGTCGCCGCCTGCGCAGTAGAACATCCAGTATTGATTGTCGTGCCTGATGATGTGCGGCGCCCAGACGTGGGTTTCGCCGAGGTTTTCATCTGCGTGTAAGACCGGCGGCTGTTTGTCCCATTGCTCGGCCCAGAGGTCGTTGCTGGTTGCGTGCGCGAAGTGCTTTTCATCCAGCGGCGAAGCGGGTTCGGCATGCGTGATACCGAAAAGGTGCCAGAGCCCGGCGTCGTCCTGCATGAAGCAGTGGTCGTTGATGTACCAGGGTTGATCTTCACCGATGGACGGGTCGTAGATACGTTTGAAGTTGGTGGCGGTGATTGGCATGGGTTAGGTTTATGTTTCGCTAAGCCGCAAGCGGCCTATATTTATAGGTGTTTTGTGGAGATTAGCGACCTTGATTTGTTGGTAGATGAAGCTTCATCCGGCCCTCACCCCGGCCCTCTCCCGGGGGGAGAGGGAGTATGCGTCAGGAATCCATGGCGTGCATGGTTGGTAAATCGGTGTTGTTTCCCCAGTGTTTTCTTACTTCGTGGCAGTAGTGCAGGTAGTTTTCCAAGGGGACATCGGGGGGGACGCGGTGGTCGCAGAAGCCGATGAAGCCGCCTTGTTCGATAAGCGGGGTGAGGCGATTGATTTCTTGAGAGATCGCATCTTTGGATTGTGCGAGGATGCGTTTGTTGTAGCCGCCCATGAGCAGCAGGTCCTTGCCGTACTGTTTGCGGTAGGCGATGGGGTCGGCGTTCCACGTGCCGACTTCGATGGGGAACATGCAGTTGACGCCTGCTTCGAGCCAGAGGGGCAAGAGGTGATCGATCAGGCCGTCGCAGTCGACCCAGACGATGTCGCAGCCGTTAGCGTTGAGCAGACTGGTGATACGTTTGTATTGTGGGACGAGGAACTGCTTGAAGTGTTCGGGCGTGAGCATGGGGCCGGCGTTGAAGCACATGTCTTCCCAGAAGTGGCAGGCATCGAACTTCGCGCCGAGCGCAAAGCATTTTTCGAGCAGGCCGATCTGTAAGTCCGCGAGTGTTGTGACCATTTCCTCGAACCATGCGGGATCGTCATAGGGGACCATGGCGACGTTCTCCAGGCCCATCCAGTTGCGGATGTAGCCGTAGAGCGAGCCGATGCCTTGGAAGATCGGGTGTTCGCGGTTGGGGTCTGCCCAGAGGTTGGCGTGTTGATCCAGATTGACGGGCATGCGGCCGGGTGTGTCGGGATCAAGCCGGGGTTTGTAGTGTTTGCGCCAGGTGTCGCGGTCGACGAGCGTGTGGCCGATGTGTTTGGGGATGGAAAGGCAGCCTTCTTTTGCGGTTTCGACGATGACGCCGATCTCATCGCGGATGATTTGCGTTTGGCCTTTATCTTCGAGGACCTCGATGGGAAACAGCGGGAAAAGCGTGTGCCTGATACCGCCGTTCCAGTTGGGTGGTTCTCCGCCGCCGAGAGACGCGTCGAGGCCAAAGAATTCGTAGGCGTTTTGTTGATTGATGGATTTGGGCAGACCCTGCTCGTGCCAGAGCGGAAGGGTTTCATCCCAGAAGTTGAAGTCGTATAGCGGGGCGCGATCGACCGGCTGGTAGTGCATCGTGTTAAGGAAGCGCTGGCGATGGTTCATGATGGGTATGGTAAATGCCAGCGGGATGGAATGCACGGGGACTGTTAATATTTAATCGTTAATCGCTAATGTGTGGAGTGGGGGTAGCGATTAGAGATTAGCGAATTGAGATTGCGTATTCTGATACCCGGACCTTCGCTGCGCTCAGGACCGGCGTTGGGGGGGAAGCGCTAAGCCACAAGCAGCTTTGGGGGATTGTTTAAATCAGATCGCGATGAAGAAGGGGGCGACGGTTAAGAGGACGGCGACGCAGGACATCGCGATGGTGTTGGGGATGATGTAGGGGATGACCATCAGCAGCAGGCCGGCGAAGAGGGGGACCGGTCGGCCTTGTTTCTTTCCAAAAATGAACATACCCATCCCGATCGAACCGAACAGCATCGAAAGCATGATCATGGTGGGGTCCATGGAAATTCTCCGGCAGCGGGTATCGCTGCAACGTTATCGGCACAATATGGTGGAGGGTTAAGTGGGGACAGAAGCGACGTCATATCAAGGCGTTAGCGGGTATGAAAAAAGCCCCGCATGACTGAAAAGAACAATCAGTGATGCGGAGCTGGTTTGTGTCGAGTTTGTGGTTGTGTTGAGGATTATTGGTTAAGCCGCGATTTTGAAGCGGCCGACGATGCGGCGAAGTTGCTCTGCCTTTTCGGACAGATGCGATGCAGCCTCGGCGGCCTGGTTCGTGCCTTGGGTTGCCTGCTGGCCGGCGGAGGAAATCGTCTCGATGTTGCGGGACAGCTCTTCGCTGGCGGCGGCCTGTTGCTGCATGGCGCCGGCGATGTTCTGGATGACATCGCGGACGGCATCGGCGGACGTCACGATCTTGCTGAGGCTTTCACCGGCCTGGGATGCCTGTTCCGTACCACGGGCGACCTGTTCCGTGCCCGAGTTCATCTTCTCGACGGCCTGATCGGTGCCGGACTGGATGGCGGAGATGGACTCGCCGATTTCTTCGGTCGCCTTGGTCGTGCGGTCGGCGAGTTTGCGGACCTCGTCGGCGACGACGGCGAAGCCTCGGCCGTGCTCTCCGGCGCGTGCGGCTTCGATGGCGGCGTTGAGCGCGAGAAGGTTGGTCTGGTCGGCGATGTCGTTGATGACCTCGATGATCTGGCCGATCTGCTTGCCGCGTTCACCGAGTTCGGCGACGCTGGCGGCGGAACTGGCGACGGCCTCGCTGATCAGGTTCATGTCTTCGATGGTGCGGGAGACAACCTGGCCGCCTTCTTCGGCGACGTGGCCGGCTTCCTGTGCCTGGCGTACACCTTCCTCGGATTGATTCGCCACGCCTGTGATCGATTCGGACACGTTATCGATGGCTTCGGACATCTGGCGGACCTGCTCGGACTGTTCGGCGATGGACGCGGCCATCTCCTCGCAGGATGCGGCGATTTCCGTGGCGGCGGAGGCGACTTCGCTGCTGGATTGCGAGACCTCGGAGACGGTATCGTGGATCTGTCCGAGGAAGCGGTTGAACCACTTGCCGAGTTCGCCGATTTCATCCTTGCGTGACTCGTCGACGCGTTGGGTCAGGTCGCCTTCACCCTCGGCGATGTCTTTGAAGCGTTCGACCATGCGTGCGATGGGGCGTGTGATACCCATGGCGGCGAGCCAGATGACGACGACGCCGATGCCGACGATCAGTGCGGTGATGCCGCTGACCTGCCAGAGCAGTTGCTTCTGACGTGCGAGAACCTGGTCGCGTTCGGCGCCGACGGCGATGGACCAGTCGGTGCCGTGGATCGGCGCGTAACCGAAGAAGCGATCGCTGCCGGAGAACCAGTACTGTTCAAAGCCGCTCTTGCCTTCGGTCATCTTCTGCATCATGCCACCGAGCATTGCGTACTTTTCATCGGTTTTACCTTCTTCGATGAAGTTGCGTTGATCCATGACGAGGTCGATGTTGTCATGAGCGATCAGCGTGCCTTTTCCGTCGATAGCGTAGGCGTAGCCACCGTCGCCGTATCGGATATTGGCGGTGATATCGCTGAGCACGGAACCGGGCAGGCGGCCGATCAGCACGCCGACGATTTTGTCGCCGTCATGTATAGGGGCTGCGGCCATCATGACGGGCGCGTTGATCTTGCGGCTGATGATGACGTCTGAGAGATTGGTTTCACCGGCAAACGCTTTCTTGACGTAGTCACGGCCGGTGAGATCGGTGGTGCTGCCGTCGGGGTAATGGGCGACGTAGTCGGGTGTGACGATGCCCATGCCCAGGTAACCCATGCGAGCGGTTTCCTTCTCCAGCACGGGGATGCAGCGATCCATGTCCATGCTTTGGATCGTGGCTTGGTGAGCGATGCCTTCGATAGCAACTATCTGCAATTCAACTTCGGTCTCGATGATCGAGGCGCTCTGCTCGGCAACGAGTGTCAGGCTCATCCCCGCGTTATCAGTCAGAGCGTTTGCGGCGTTGAAGTATGCTGTCGCAGCGACTATCGAACAGGCGGCTAAGAGTAAAGGGCTGATGATGGCGATAAGACGACCACGTGTTTTCAGGTGGAACTTCATGGTACTCCCTACTTCAAGTGATCCGATTCCGGTAGCACTACAGAGCCGTTCCTGGATCTAGATTGAAACTTCACGGACACAACGAGCGTGGTACAGTCCGTATGCAATTAGTATTTTCTGGTTTGTTTATCGACACAGATTGGCGTTAAATTGACTCGCGGGTAAGTCCGTATCCGCTTTATCATGTTGTTTTGCTTGATATTGCAGGATATACGGACGTATGTCCGGGATTAATCAGGTTAACCCGAGTATCTGGAGATGGGCCTATCTGCATGCAGACCGCTGCGCGCAGAACAGCAGTAGGTGGCAGTTCTGGTTATATGCTCAGGGTATTGTTTGATGTTTTAATTTTGTTTCGGTGGGTTGTCTTCGAGGTATTCCTGGAAGCGGCCGTAGCAGTGGATGAGTACGCCGTGGTAACCGCTTTGGCCTTGATAGGTTTCGTGGATCTTGTTGACTTCATCCCAGAAGACATTTGAGGGGAGGCCGTAGAAAGAGATCGTGCTGGTTTCGGAGGGATCGGCGGTTTTCTTGCCGGTCTCGACGCCGGCGCAGACGCCGCGGCCGATCTTGTTGGCGTAATCGACTTCAGTCTTGATGTGATAGGTGACGGAGTTTTCACCGGTGGCGAATCGTCGGTAGGACATGACGCCGATGTAGTCGGTGAGGTCCTGGATGTGTGCCTGGAGGTTTTTGGTCTGGCCGAGGAACTCGACCATGCAACTGCGTTCGCCTTCGGTGCGCACGTCGAGCCACATGGCGATGTCGCAGGCGAGCGTCATGTCGGGCGCATCATGCCGCAGCTTCGCGTTGACGCCGGCAAAGAACGTGAGCATGTCACGCATGACGATGATGCGCGATTCGTAAGACGCTTTGAAAGGCTTGGTGACCTGTGGCTCGATGTCGTAGTGGATGCCGACGAAACGGGCGTTATCGGGTAGCGTGTTGTTGAACGCAATGAGCGTGTCGAGCCTGGCCATGAGTTTGGCCTGATCTTCCGGGCCGATGTTCTGGCTGCTGTCGAGGGCTTCGATCTTGATGCCGGTGTCGCGCGCTAGAGAGAGGATGCGCGTCAGTTCTTTGGGGTATCGGATGGTCGGCTGGTACCCGTGCGATTCATCCACATCGTAATGGACGTTCAGCAGCAGGCGGTTGATGTTGTACTGCTTGCAGAACGCGATGAGCCGATCCTGTTCAGCGTTGGTGTTGATCCATTGATCCTTCCAGACCCACATGCCGACGATGGGTTCGGATTGAGAATCGGGTTCGGAGGCGGTAGCGTTTTGCGGGGTGGCGCACATGGTCAGACAGATTAGCAGGATAAGGTGGGTGACGCCGAACTTGTTCGCTGAAAAGCAGGGCTTGGCAGGCTTGGTAATGTACATAGTGTTTCCGGTTTGTCTGTGACTAACGTTAAGTTGAATGTGCCACATCACACCAATGGCGTGCACAAGTATATATCACATGGGCTAGGCCCTGTGGTCTATTGTGTGGAATGAGTGTACTTGCAGTTGAACGGGTCCGAATCTGCAAGATGAGCCTGAGACGTCGTCTCTCAACATCCGATACCCGATCCCTATCGCACGTGCTGCATCAGGTCGAGCGCTTTGGCGGCGTCGGCTTCGGTATCCAATGCCAGGTGCATGACGCACTTGCCATCGATCGAGGCCGCCGACAGGCCGCGCAGGTTGAGCCCGGCATCGGCGAGTTTCTGTGTAATGACCTCGCCAAGCCCGGCACGGTCCGCGCCTTCGACACGCACGGCGTGCATGGTCGAGCTGGCGTGGAAACCGGCCTCCGTTGCCGCTTGCCTTTGTCGATCACCCGTGATCGGCGTGACGAACACGACACCCTTGCCCGGATCGTTGTCGGCCCGTCGGGCGATCACAAATGTCAGGTTTACCCCAACCTGCGCCAAGGCGGTGAGTTTTTCATATAGCCCGCCGGGGGCATCATCGATCGGCGCGACCCAGACCTGTTCACGTTGCGCTACCAAGCTCATGTTCGGCTCCTTTCGATAGAAATGAAAAAGAAGAAGTGATTCGGCGTCCTGAAAGTCAGATGGATACGGCGGACGCGCTGCCTATAGTGTAGCGCGCCGCGGGGGCGGGGGCCAAGTCGTATTGATATGGATTACGCTCCCGTAATCCTGCGAAGATGGGGCGCATCCAATTTTCTTATGTGGATGGGGCTGGGGAGGTATTGACCGATATGCGTTTGATTATGCAGTATTTGGGAACCGCTAACACCTGTAACAAGAACACGGAGAAGAGTAGTACCCATGACACCAAAAAGATATTCGCCGAATTCTCGTACAGGTGCTTAATATTGGCAATTATATGTGTCTCGTACTCCAACCTGTTGAGTCTATCCTCTAACATGAACTTGTCATACTCCAGATCACCCGATAGAAATTCGAAGTTCTTTCGATTGATCGTGCCGTCGGGGTAGACCTGAGAACCTTCGAACGGTCTGCTTGCATCTCCCATAGGATAGAGCATGGCTAAAAAAAACGTGAGTAACGACAGTCCGAGCAGTATTCTGGTAATGAGAATGATGATACGGTCGTATCGATTCATAATCGTATCCCCTGGGTGTTTAACTTGTCTTATGTCGATGTCTTAACTGTGCATGCCCGCTGCTAGCATGGGGAGCGAGCAGGTCCGACATGCAGAAATTAGAAGTCCACCGGCGGGATGACGAGGCCCGTGCTTTCTTCGAAGGCTTTCTGTTCTTCGGCAGACATCTGGTAATGCAGGACACGTAGCGTGTAGCCGCCGACGACGGTTTTGCCATCGATGTACATCCAGTCGGACAGTTCTTCGGGGGTTATCGTCACGATGTCACCGAGCTTGACCTCTTTCGTATCGACCGGCTCGTTGTTGACCTCGCCGAGGAACTTTTCGCCATCCCAGGTGATCGGGTTGATCCACATGTGCTCCCATCCGCCGTCCGGGGTGCTGAACGGCTTTTTAACCGTAAAGCTGTGGTGATTGGGAGACGCAGCCTCCAGCGCTTCGACCAGTTGCATATATGTTTGTCTCGCCTTGGTGACGGCGCGATCCATCTGTTCATCATCTACCGAACGGACGTAGTCCGGCTCACCCTCGCGTTTGACCACATCCGGGTTCTCGGCTTCGCCGCAACCGAGCGTGAAGAGGGAAACGATTAGGAAGAAGCCGGCGGCACGATTAAGAAGTGTGTTGTTGAGCATTTTGAGTTACCCGGTGAGTGGTTGATGTTTGGTAACAGTATACATGCCAAACCAATTGGCTTGCTATAAAAATGTACATGGCCTTTTTGATGTACAAAAACATCCTCAGGCCATGATCCGTTTGACTAAAAGGATCAGTGACACAGCTGAGACGGAAAGTTGCATGGCGACGATGTAGGCGGTCGTGCTCATGCCCAGGAAGTTCTTGTGTGCCTTATCCAGGACCGGCTTGATGAGGACATCCAGGCCGAGTTCGCGTTCGTAGATCTTGATCATCTCGAGTTTTTCGTTTTCGCGCCAGCGGTGATGGATCGCGATGATCGTGCCGGCCATGCCCGTACAGAAAACAGCGATGTAGCTGGCGATGAGTACGCCTGAATCAACGCCTTTGATTTCAAGGCCCACGACGCCGAGGAAGAAGAGGATCGAATACTGAAGGACCTTCCACGTCTGGTCACGCATGTGGAAGTGGTCCTGCCACTGGGTTTGCAGGTCCAGTGAAATGTCTTCAGGTCTTGCGATCATGTTGGGCCCCGTCGATGTAGATTTAAGGGTGTATAAGATTCCCGGTGAGATTATTTTTCCGTGGTTATATGTGATTCAAGCACACTTTAGCTTTCGGGTCAAAATTGGGACAGTCGGCGGATAGAATATGGGCTATTCCGCGTCTAATTGGTATAGTACCCACAGCTTTTCCGGTGACCTGTTGTCATGAACAACAACATTTCGGAGGATCGAACGATGAAGTTTCATTTTGCCGCTCTCGTGTGTTTGCTCTTGGTCTCGCCGTCCGCTTTCGCGCTGGCTCCAATTGATGCCGAACCCGTGCCGTTCGATACGTTGCTCTCAGAGATGACTGCTCACAAGGTTACACTTACGCCCGAGCTGCGTGTCGAGGCAGCGGAGCTGGTGTTGTCTTTGTCTGAACAAGAACGTGAACAGCTTCTCACAGATTGGTCGGATGAAGAATCGCTATCCGTACATTTGAAGGACATCATCATTCTTGCACAAGAACCGCAGGCACGTGCGTTCTGCGCAAAGCTGACTCATCATGACGATGACATGGTCCGGTTCATGGCCCTGGTTGCGATCACGGCCGGCGGGGATGATAAGGCGGCCGAGCAAGTACACGCATTCATCCATGACCCATCGGTCGATGATAAGCAGGCCCGTTGGGTCCGGGCTACCTGTGAAGCGATCGGTATGAATCTCAAGCAGGAAACGCCCGAATCGATCGCCAAGCATCTTCGAGTAATGATCGGTAACGAGCCGCTTCTAAATCCCGGCGACCCCGCGCCGCTGTTCGAGGTGACGGATATGCAGGGTGTGAAGTTAAAACTGGAAGACATGAAAGGCAAAGTGGTGGTCCTGCACTTCTGGGCGACCTGGTGCGGGCCGTGCATGGGGGAGTTGCCTCATCTGAAAACCCAGCTTGAACAGCTAGACCCGCAGGTGGTGGTAATCGGCGTGAGTCTGGATGAAGATCGCGAGAAACTTGTCGAAACCTTAAAGAAGCACGAAATGCCGTGGCACAACGTCTACGATGGCCGCGGCTGGGGCAGCGAACTAGGACGCCTTTACGGCATCAACGCCGTCCCGACAAACGCGATCATCGACCGCGAAGGTGTGTACCGTTCAAACAAGATATCCGATGTCAGCAAGCTGCTATCAAATTTCGAAGAGGCCGATGAGTCTTCCAATGAATCCCCGGACGAGCCTGCCTCACAGCCTTAATGAATCGATCGCATGAAAGCTATGTAGGTCCGGGCCTGCCCGGACAACTGTTCGTCTAGCTTTGACCCGTGTCCGGGCAGGCCCGGACCTACAAAGCTGCCCGGATCTACGAATCGATCACATGAATGGTTTTCCGAAAGCTTGAAGTCGTTGTGTGTCAACCGCCTTTGCCCTGCGGGTCAAAGACGGGCACCCGGCGTTATTCGCCGTGGTTCTCGGCACAATCGTGAGACTTGCACCGGGTATCGAGCGGGGATATTGAGGTAGATCGGGATGCCAGTGCCACATAATCAGAGTAAAAGATCTTGGAATTCGGGCGGGGCAAAGTTACACTGATGTCGATGTGCCCGGTGGTGAATCCGGGCAACGATCCAGTGGGGCGTGTCGGTTCATTTCAACCTCGGATAGGAGATAAACAAGTGAATCGGTTACATCAACATGTATCGGCAGGTATCGGTGCGCTGATGGTTCTTTGCGCTAATCCGGTCAAAGCAGACGTGGTGTTATTCAACAGCAGCGAGCCTGTGAATAACGTAACCACGCGCGATAATTGGCTTGCAGCCGTGGGCATTACGATGCCGCAATACCTGGTCGACTTCGAGACAGGCTTTACGAACGGGGAAAATGTCTCGGGGGTGACGGGCCTGTTCCCCGCGGGGTTGGTGATCACCGATACCAGCAGCAGCGGCATAGCCGAGATCATCAGCGGCGCGGGATCGATTAAGGGTTCTAATCCTGTGGGCGTGTACTCGCTTCGCCAGAATGAAAAGCCGTACCTGGAATTTGACTTTTCAAGTTCGCCGATCGACTACTTCGCCTTTCAGGATATCGACCACACCGGGACGGCTGTTATCGTCACGTTTGTGGGTGGTGCGACGGCTAATTATGAACTCGAAAGCGCACCGGGCACCGGTGATACCGCGGAGTTCTGGGGCATCTACCTCAACGACATGCCGCCAATCATCAAACTGCAGTTCGATTCCTCCGGCGACGGCTGGTGGGCTGTCGATACTATCGAATACGGCAGTAACCTGATCGCGGGTGACCTGAATGGCGACGGCTTCGTCGGCCTGGATGATCTTGACATCATCTTGAATAACTGGAACGCGACAGTCGTCCCGGGCGACCTGCTGGCCGGCGATCCTTCCGGCGATGGCTATGTCGGGCTGGACGACCTGGACATTGTGTTAAACAACTGGAACGCGGGCATCCCACCGAGCACGGGAATCAACGTGCCGGAGCCTGCAACAATCGTGGTGTGTGGTTTGATGTGTTTTTGGGTTTTTCGTGGACGTGGGGTACGGACGGGCGGTATGTAATAACCACCGGATTATCTGTGCCCGGACAATGTCGTAATCTCACTTCATTTATTCCTCTTCAGATAAGCCACAGCCTTAGCTGTGAGTTGAAGCGGTTCATCATGGCCACCACCGGTGATGAATTCGATCATGGTGCCTTCGGGGACATCCATTCTTGAACGGCCTACGAATGTGATGCCGTGATCATCGCCTTTATGATCGTGCCAGTACCGGGCGATCAGCCGATCGTTTTCGTATATCCGATACCGATAGGCGGCAAAAGGCTCACGTGGGGAGATATCCTGCTCGATCCTGAAGCACATGTTGGATTCCAGGTAAAAGAAATCAGGGAATGGGGCCGGGTCAGTAAAAAATTCAGGCACACATTACCCTGCGGGTCAAAGTGGGACATCCATGCTGCTCGCTTAATAGTCAAAGTAAGTCGATACGTCTTTTAATGAAGCAATGCCGGCGTCGTCCACATCGGGATCATGCGTGACTTTTGCGGTCTTCAGATCGATCAGTGCGATGCGTAGTGTGTCGTCGGGCGATTCACGGAAGCGGTGGTATGGTTCGTATTCCACAATCAGCATATTCGGGTTGTCGGATTCGTAGCCCAGCCGCAGGATCTCGCCGTTGATCAGCCCGAAGCCGGTCTCGTCGGTGATGTAGCAGTTGCCTGTGTCGTACAACCAGACGCGGTCGGATAACCCAACCTTTTCATTGGGCGTCATATTGTCGACCATGTCCTCGATGGTCAAAGATTTAGTCACCAGTTTGAACGAGATGATCCCGCTGACGACCCCAGCCACGACAAACGCGATCGCGCCCACAGCGATCTGCCATTTACAGGTTGGTTGAGCCATGATTTGGGTTCCGGTTGATGTTGGAAAAGCTGTTAGCTGTTAGCCGTTAGCACGGATTTGGATTACGGTTTTCAGATTGAATATTGAAGATCGAACATTGAACATGAAGATACCCGGCCCTTCGCTTCGCTCAGAACCGGCGTTGGTGGGGGAGGGGAGATAAGCCATTAGCCGTTAGCTGTTAGCCATTAGCACAAATCCTAAATCATCAATCCTAAATCATAAATACCATTCCCCACACCCCACACCCTACTCCGCCTCCTCCTTTTCCTCCGATGGGTCTATCGTGATGGTCTTTGTTGAAGGATCGTATGAGGATAACGGTTCCTTCTCGCCTTTCAGAATTTCGAGTGTGGTGGCTTTGATCTGGTCGTAGTCTGGTTTGTTGATGAAGAAGCCGTAGGTTCGGTGGCCGCCGTCATCCAGATACTCATCAAGGTGATAAATCCGCTCGTCCTCTTCGATCCGGCCTTGTTCGATTGCTAATGCGGTTGTGGTGTCGTAGCTGCCGACGGTGATTAATTGGCCGGTAGGTTCGTTCTCTTCGGTGATGTAGAACTTCCAAAGCAACGGCCCGAGGCGCCAGCCCGCGTCCATGTCGTAGTACTCGAAGACGTATATCCGGTTGTCCTCGTAGACAATCTGGTCGCGGATGAAGAACTTCGCTTTGGTTAACTCCGGGATCTCTTCGCTTTTGCGCAGCTCGTAGAGTTCGCTGATGGTTTGTTCGCGCACCTTTTTATGGCTTTCGCCGCAGGCCGTGTACGCCTGGATCAGTTTGGTGATGACCTGCCAGTCGTTTGGCTCCAGCTCCCGCAGGTGCGACCAAGGCGCGATCGCTTCCTTGGGTTCACCGTCCAGGTATAACACCAACCCAAGGTTGTACAGCGCCGCTCTATCATCCGGGTTCTCCGCCAGCCGAGCTTCGAGCTCCGATCTGTCAGGCAGTTCCGCCGATACCGATACAGCCAACAGCAAACACACGAGTGCGCCACAGAGGTATTTCATAGCCATGTTCCCATCCGAAAAAGCGTATATGCCCCACGCCCGGCAGCAACACCGGGCTCATCGCATATGAGTATAACGCACGCTCGTGTGCAACCCAAGAATAGAGTTACGGCGTCGGGAGGCCCGCGCCGAGCGCAGGTTCTCTGAGACAGAGCCCAAACCAATACCAGTTAGAACACTAATCATCACTAATCTCCACTAATCTTCTGAATAAGTGTAAATCAGTGCAGATTAGTGTTCCCTGTTTCTTCTTCTTGCATCCCGCCATGTAGGTCCGGGCCTGCCCGGACACGAGATTGTTTGGTGTGACCAATTGTCCGGGCAGGCCCGGACCTACGAATCGATCACATGAATGGTTGTCCAGAAGCTTGAAGTCGTCGTACGTCAACCGCCTTTGCCCTGCGGGTCAAAGACGGGCACCCGGCCCAGAAGACATCCCGGATTGCTCATGATTTGGGTCCCGGTTGGGTTTGTTGTGGTTTTTATTTTAAAGGTAGGACGGTGGCAGATTCCGTTCCACTCGTGTCAACCGCCTTTGCCCTGCGGATCAAAGACGGGCACCCGGCTACTTGCTGTTATTTACAGTAGGGTCTCGCAAGTACCAGGCGCGAATGCTGTAAATGTCGTAGGTGGATGAATATGGCTGGTACTGCGTGGTATGTGTTGTAGATGTCCCAGAATAACTGGCATGTCCACTGCTACCAGATATGCTACCTGAGTGATACGTTGTGTCCTGTTGAGGTAATGGTAGTACGCCCGACATCACTCCTGTACGCAGGTACTCTTCACTTAATAGGACGACATTAGCCCCTTTTTTCCGTGCGAACGCTTTCAGACTGCAATATGCGGGTATCTCATTCTCCGGTCTTCCTTCGTAACTGCTGTATCCAATCAAGATATGGTTTGGGTATCTACTGCGGCGTACCTGTGGTTCCGTTCCGACATCGATATGTACAATCTCGCAAGAATTTGTCGGCTGATAGTTCTGAGATGTTTCCGGTCTATATCCATGAGCATGTGGAGTGTTATTGCAGCCTTGAAGTAGTGATAAGGTCAATACCAGTAAACAACCACTATTCAAAGTTGATTGAATATACCTCATTTCAATACCCCTTTCTCCAAGAAAGGCCTTCGGCGTAAAACACTGGAATATTTATATCATCGACAAGGCCGTAGTATCATTTAGAAACAGGCGAGTGGCAGTATGGCAGTCTCCGACCCGCATTTTGGAACGAGGTCAGATACGTTCTCAGAATTGAAAATGTTTTTAATCTGGGGGAGGATTGTTGTCATCTTGCTCAACTATGCTAAAAGATTCATGGGGAAGGATTTGCTTGGCTTGGTCAAGGAACGAAGTTCGGTACTCAGGCGAAGTAAAACGAAATGTCACGTTGTGTTTTTCACGCTCCCACTCATTTCTTCCAGTACCACTCCACGGTGTGTAGACATTCCCACCAACTTGGCAGTACATGCTCAAACCACGCAAGCAATAGACAATAGCAAGTTCGTGGCATTTCACTGTAATGCTAAACTTGAAGCTACTACGTGGAACAGGTGACATGAGTAGACCCCACTTTGACGCTAGAGGTGTTGCGCCATCTTACTAAGTACTTAAACAAAGTAAATCACCCTTCCCCCAACTCCCCAATCTTCCTCAAACGATCATATCGTTTATTCACCAGATTCTCGACCTTAAACCGCTTCAGTTCGCGGATGGTTTGGATTAAGTATTTTTCTAAATAGTCGGCAGCGGCGGTGGGGTTTCGGTGGGCTCCACCCAGGGGTTCGTCGATCATGCCGTCGATGGTGCCTAGTTTTAGGTTGTCGTTGGCGGTGAGTTTGAGGTTTTCGGCGGCGGCGGCGTTGGTTTCGGGGTTGGCGGTTTTCCAGAGGATGGCGGCGCAGCCTTCGGGGGAGATGACGGAGAACCAGGCGTATTGGAGCATGGCGAGTCGGTCGGCGACGCCGATGCCCAGTGCGCCGCCGGAGCCGCCTTCGCCGATGACGACGGAGACGATGGGGGTTTGCAGGCGTGACATTTCGCGGAGGTTGACGGCGATGGCTTCGGCCTGGCCGCGCTCTTCGGCGGCGATGCCGGGGTAAGCCCCCGGGGTGTCGATCAAGGTGACGATGGGGAGTTTGTATTTTTCGGCGAGCTTCATGGTGCGCAGGGCTTTTCGGTAGCCTTCGGGGTGGGCACAGCCGAAGTTCGCGGCGATTTTTTCTTTGGTGTCTTTGCCTTTGTGGTGACCGACGACGAGGCACTTGTAGGGGCCGATGCGGCCGAAGCCGGTGATGATGGCGCGGTCGTCGCCCTGGTGGCGGTCGCCGTGCAGTTCGGTGAAGTCTTTGACGAAGTAGTTGATGTAGTCGATGGACTGTGGTCGGCCGGGGTGTCGTGCGACCATGACGGTGTTCCATGCGGGGAGCTTGTCGTAGATCTTCTTGAGCATGGCGGTGTGTGACTGGCGTAGCTTGCGGATCTCGGCGCGGAAGTTGACATCGCTCGGTAGCTTCGCGGGGGAGGCGTCGGGGTCGTTGGTGCGTTCGAGTTCGGCGATCTGCCTTTCGAGCGCGATGAGGGGGCGTTCAAATTCGAGTTCGTAGTTGCCGGCGTATGCGTTGAGTGTGCTCATGATTGTTGGTTTCTCCTGGGAGGCCTCGTCCCGCACTTGGGGGAGGGTTTGCCCACGTTCAACAGAACATGGGGTTCGGGGCGCCCGGGGTGGGCCCATGTTCAACAGAACGTGGGCTTCGGGGTGGGGGCGGCACATCGTTGGATGCGTTTCATGCCCTTTGTACTTTGCCACCCTCATGTTTTGTCCCATCCTTTGGAGAGGGTGGGCATTTTGGGGGTGGGATTATATGCCTCCCGTTGGGTGGTTGTGGATACTCCGCGGGTTTTGGGCGGGGGCCACGATTGTCTGTAAAGTGTTATCTTACTCGCTGTTGAAGTGTGGGGACAAGCTTTGGGTGATATGCCGGGGGTTTTGGTGGGAGGGCAGGAGCACTAAGCCGCAAGCGGCTTTTTTAGAGCGGCGCGCTAAGCTGTGAGTGGTTTTTGAGAATGGTATGTAAATCAGGGGGTGATATATATGGATGGCACAATGCTGCGGTTGAAACAGATAACGATCGTTGGGACAGGGTTGCTGGGGGCGAGTCTTGCGATGGCGCTGAAACAGCGTGGATTTACGGGGCGTTTGGTGGGCGTGGGGCGGCGCGAATCGACGCTGGAAAAGACTCGGAAACTGGGGTGTTTCGATGAATTGACTGCGAGCACGCAGGAGGCTTTGCTCTGGGGGCGTGATTTACCGAGCGATGAGCCGCACCTGGCGGTGGTCGCGACGCCTTTGGGATTCTTCCGGGAAGTGCTGGAAAAGATTTCATGTTCGGACGACCCACGGTTATTTGTGACGGATGTTGGCTCGACGAAGCAGTCGGTATGTGAGTTGGTGGAAGAGATTCTGCCTGACGCATCGCGGTTTGTGGGATCGCACCCGATGGCGGGCAGCGAGCAGACCGGGCCGGAGGCGGCGGTTGTGGATTTGTTTGAGGGCAAGCCTTGCGTGGTGACGCCGATGGGCGGCGAGAGCGATGAAGTGCTTACGAGCGTGCGGTCGATGTGGCAGATAGTGGGGATGCGGTTATTCGAGATGCCGCCGATCATGCACGACCGCAGTGTGGCGTTGGTCAGTCACCTGCCGCACGCGGTGGCGGCGCTGTTGGTGAAGCTGGCGGCGGCGGACGGTGGCGATGCGCTGCAGGTGGCGTCGACGGGTTTTGCGGATACGACGCGCATCGCGTCGGGCGATCCTGAACTGTGGATCGACATCTTCATGAACAATCGGTCGTCGGTGGTCGAAGTTTTGCAGCGAGCGGAGCAGGAACTCGAATCATTCCGCAAAGCGCTTGCACGATCGGACACGGGGGCGATGCGACGGTTGTTGAAAGGTGCGAAGGAAGCACGGGACGCCTGGGATGGTGGGCGTTCGGGTGAATAGTATAGATCAATGTGGTTTGACTGCCTCTCCTCTTGGGAGAGGGCCGGGTTGAGTGCTTGTTTTATTTTTAGGTGAATCGGGCCAGGTTGAATACGTAATCAATCCGGCCCTCATCCTAACCTTCTCCCGAGGGGAGAGGGGATCGGACATGAGGCAAAGACAAGGAAACTGATTCATGGCAGCGGCTTACAAGCTGGGGTTTGTGGGTGCGGGGAATATGGCTGAGGCGATCGCAAGAGGTGCGATTGAGAAGGGTGTGCTCAGCGCGGACGAGATGATCGCATCGGACACAAGCGAAGCGAGGCGGGAGTTGTTCGCTGGGCTTGGGATCAAGGTTGCTGAAAGTAATGGCGAAGTAATCAGCAGCAGTCAGCAGGTGATGCTGGCGGTGAAGCCGCAGGTGTTGCCGGATGTGGCGGCAGACCTTGCTGCGCATGCGCGTGAAGATCACGTTTACATATCCATCATGGCGGGGATCGGCACGGCGAAACTGGCGAAAGTGATGGCGGCTGCTTCAGCCTCCAAGCCTCAAGCCTCGAGCCTCAAGCCTCGAGTCATCCGTGTCATGCCGAACACGCCGATGATGGTGGGATTAGGGATGGCGGGGTTGTGTGTGGGGGCGGACGCGAAGGCGGGCGATGAAGTGCTTGCGATGCGGTTATTCGGCGCGGCAGGCGAAGTGGTGCGCGTTGAAGAAGAACTGATGGACGCGATCACGGCGGTATCGGGATCCGGGCCTGCGTATGTGTATTACCTGGCGGAGGCGATGGAAAAGGCGGCGGTGGAGTTGGGATTAGGCGAGCACAGCCGGCTGCTGGTATCGCAGACTATATTAGGCGCAGCGCGGATGCTGCTGGATTCACCTGATACGGCTGCGGAACTGCGTCGCAAGGTGACAAGCCCCGGCGGGACGACGGCCGCGGCGCTTGGGCACATGGATAAGCATGATCTTGTGAATGTGATCGCAGATGCGGTGAAAGCAGCGGAAGCGCGCGGCCGGGAACTTGGGAAGTAATGATTGAGTTAACCGCGAAGACGCGAAGAGCGCGAAGTAGGACATAAGAATTAGCCACAGATGAACACGGATGAACACAGATAGGAATAATTGGAGAATATTACTTCTGTTTTTTCTTATCCGTGTTTATCTGTGTTCATCTGTGGCTAATTGTTTTTAACAGTCAGGACGGTGCGATGGCATACGAAGATCTTCAAGCATTTGTTTCGGCGTTGGCGGCGGAGGGGGAGCTTGCGCGGGTTAAGGTTCCGGTATCACCCATGCTGGAGGTGACGGAGATCGCTGATCGGATGTGCAAGTCGCCGGCGGCGAGGCAGAGCGAGCATGCCAAGGCGTTTGATCCGCATCATCATGCGCTGGGCGGTAAGGCGTTACTTTTTGAAAACGTCGAGGGGGCGAAGTTTCCATTACTGATCAATGCGTTCGGCAGCTACCGGCGGATGGAGATGGCGCTGGGTTGCGAGGCGGGCGGGTTTGAATCTTTGGCGGCGAAGGTGGAAGCGCTGGTGAAGCCCGAGCCGCCGACGGGGATCGTCGAGAAGATCAAGAAGGGGCTTGAGCTTGCGAAGATCGCGTCGTTCGGGCCGAAGATTGTGAAGAACGGTGCGTGTCAGGAGGTTGTGAAGACGGGCGATGAGATCGACCTTTTTGAATTGCCGATCATCAAGTGTTGGCCTGACGACGGCGACCCCCGTCAATGCGGGTATCCGGTGTCGCCAGAAGAAGCGGGGACAGCGAAAGGTGAAGGGCGATACATCACATTTGCTGGGATGTACACGATTCATCCGGACGATGCGGGCAAGCCGGAGGGCGAACCGAGACCTAGCCGAAATATCGGGATGTATCGCGCGCAGTTGATCGATAAGAATCACACGGCGATGCACTGGCATATGCATCATGACGGTGCACGGCATTGGCGGGCTTGGAAGGAGAAGGCGAAGCAGGAAAAGCTGGAAAGCTGGAAAGCTGGAAAGCTGGAAATAAAGACAGGGGATACTTCCGGGGGGGGGATGCCTTGTGCGATTGTGTTGGGCGGGGAGGCGGTGTTGCCTTATGCGGCGACGGCGCCGTTGCCGCCGGGCGTGAGTGAGTTGTTGTTTGCAGGTTTTTTGAATAACGCGGGTATCCCGTTGGTGAAGTGCAAGACGATCGACATGCACGTGCCGGCCAATGCGGAGATCGTGATCGAAGGTTACGTGAGTCTCGATGCAGGTGGGCCGGGCTACGACCCCCGGATAGATGCCCCCCGGATAAAAGACCCTCGCAAGCCTCAAGCCTCAAGCCTCAAGCCTAACGAAGAAGTTTTCGAAGGCCCGTTCGGCGACCACACCGGTTTCTATTCGCTACCCGATCGTTACCCGGTGTTCACGGTCACCGCGATCACGCATCGGCATGAAGCGGTGTATCCGGCGACGGTGGTGGGGTTGCCGCCTCAGGAGGATTACTATCTGGGCAAGGCGACGGAGCGCTTGTTCCTGCCGCTGCTGCGGACGTTGATCCCGGACATTATTGATTACGATTTGCCGATGTTCGGCGCGTTTCATAACTGCGCGTTCATCAAGATCAAGAAGGAATACCCGCTGCAGGCAAGGCGGGTGATGCATTCGGTCTGGGGGGCGGGACAGATGGCGTGGACAAAGATGATCGTCGTGGTCGATCACGATGTGGATGTGCATGATCACGAGCAGGTGATGTTTCACCTGTGCGCGAATGTTGACCCGGGGCGTGACATCGAGATCGTTAACGGGCCGTTGGATATTTTAGATCACGCAGCGCCACGGTTGGGCGCGGGGCACAAGATCGGATTCGATGCGACGCGTAAGATTGCGGGCGAAGAGGTTGGCGGCAATCCGGTGCGAGACTGGCCGGAGATTCTCAAGATGGATCAGACGATGAAGGATATGGTTGATCGGCGGTGGACTGAATATGGGTTGTGATGTTTAACCGCGAATGAACGCAAATAGACGCGAATGAAGTGAAACGGGTGTACCCTTGAACCATTTATCAGATCCGTACACCATTGCGACGATTGCGATCGGTTTGTTCCTGGTGATACTGATGCTGGTGTCATTGGTGAAGAGTCGTCGCAGCCGGGTGCTTATCAAAGACCGCATGGATACGCCACGGCTGTGCGATCATTGTGGGTACAACCTGACTAACCTCGTGGTGCCGCGTTGCCCGGATTGTGGTAAGGCGATCGGGTTCGACAAGTCTTTCGAGGAACTCGGTATCGATGAGGCCGAGGTGATCCGGCACGCGGAGCGTCGGCACAAAGAACTCGATCAGATGCAGATGGAAGAAACATGGGAGGGGGAAGAAACAGCGGAGAAAGAACGCTAAGCCGCAAGCGGCTAGAGCCACTTTAGTAACTGCGGGGCGAAGTAGGTGACGATCAGGTCGGCGCCGGCGCGACGGATCGCGTAGGTGGTTTCGAGCGCTGCTTCTTTCAGGTCGATCAAACCCTTGTCCGCTGCGGCGTGGAGCATGGCGTATTCACCGCTGACGTGGTACGCGGCCACGGGCACATCACACGCTTCGCGCACGCTCTTGATGATGTCCAGATATGTCGCAGCCGGCTTGACCATCACCATGTCCGCGCCTTCATCCAGGTCGGCTTGCAGTTCGGTGCGCCATTCCCGACTTCGGCGATAGTCCATCTGATAACCCTTGCGGTCGCCGAAGGTCATGCCGCCTTCGCCGGCATCGCGGAACGGGCCGTAGAAGTTGGATGCGTACTTGATGGCGTAACTTAGGATAGCGGTTTGCGTGTGGTTCGCTTCGTCGAGTGCGTTGCGTATTGCGCAAACCATGCCGTCCATCATGCACGACGGCGCGACGACATCGGCGCCGGCCTGCGCTTGTGCGACCGCGGTCTTACCGAGATTCTTAAGCGTTGCATCGTTATCGACGATGGGTGAATTGCGTTTGTTGGATTGCGCATCATCGCAGAGTACGCCACAGTGGCCGTGTGTTGTGTATTCGCAGAAGCACAGGTCCGCGTGCATCACGACATCGAGTCCCGCATCGCGCACGGTTTTTAAAACACGGTTCACCGGCGCATCGGGATGCGCGGCGTAGCTGCCTGTCGCGTCTTTCTTTTCACCTGGTGTAACGCCGAAGAGGATGAACTGTCGCAAGCCATCGCTTGATAGCTGCTTGATGGTTTGCACCGCGAGGTGCACAGGCAACTGGCTGATGCCCGGCATCGATGCGACGCACTTGGGTTCATCCAACTCGCTGACGAACAGCGGGTAGATCAGGGCGGCGGGGGGGATGTGGGTATCCGCCAGGGCATCGCGCAGCACTGCCGACCGCCTCAGCCGGCGTGGGCGTCCGATCGGGTGGCATGGCTTATCTTTACGGCCAAGTTCGGTCATGGGTTCATGATAGCGAGGTGGTGGTTCTGGGGGCGGTTGCCGGCGTACCCCAGATTCACATGAAACTATAAGGGCTTTATAATAAAGGGATTACATGTATTTAAGCGTTGTTTATCTGTTTCATGGACGGATGGCAGGCGATTATGCTACAATATTACGTGCACTGGGAGGATTTTTAATGATTCGCAAATCTTCCCCCGTGTTTGAAAATGGTATGATTACGATTTGTAAGGGGTGAACGGTTCACCCCGAGCGAACGTGACGGTTTAAGAGAGAGCTGAGAAACGGGCCGGGCAAATACGCCATTATCTCTGTCCATTATGTCGCGTACGGTGTTCATCGAACGCGGATCAAAATGGCCCCCCGCACTCAGGATCAAACTCGAAGCCGATAGCGTTCATCCATGGTTTCGTGTGTGATTCCATCACAACACAATTAGTTAGGAGCGAATGAAATGAAACGATCCAAAGGTTTTACCCTGATCGAGCTGCTCGTGGTCATCTCGATCATCGCGCTGCTGATCGGCATCCTGCTGCCCGCGCTGGGTGCAGCTCGCCGTGCGGCTCGCCAGATGAAGAACACCACCCAGGTCCGCGGCATCTGCCAGGGCATGGTCACCTACGCCGGCGGTAACAAGGAGCGTATGCCCGGTACCGACAGCAAGGGTTACATCATTTACGACGACGGCAACGTCAACACCTCCAAGACCGGTGCATCCGGCCAAGGCGGCACCGTTGAAGCCCGTTTCTGGATCATGCTGGACAACAACAACTTCAGTGGCGACTACGTCATCAGCCCGGCTGAGACCAAGACCGCCTGGACCACCGATGACGTGACGACCCAGAACTATTCCTACGCGATGCTGAACATCCACGATGGTACGGGCACCTTCAGTGCAACTTCCAAGATCCGTCCGAGTGAATCCGGCCGTGCCCGTGAATGGAAGCAGTCGATCAACACCCAGGCCGTGCTCGTCACCGACCGTGCCCGTGGTGATATCGGCAACTACGAAGACCTCTACAGCATCCACACCTCGGAAGATGACGCCGATTGGGCAGGCAGCGTCGGTCGCGGCGACGGCAGCGCCTCCTTCGAGCAGTCAGACCTTCAGGACACCAAGTACGGTTCCTTCTCCAACATCGAAGGCGACCGCCTCTTCAGCATGGAGCAAGATACTAGTGATCCAGAAGCGGACCTCGTCAGCGACACCACGGTGACTTGGGATGAATCGTCCAACGCTCTGCTGGGCTACGAGTCGTGGGGCTATGATGACGCCGACGTTGCCAGCGACTAAGTTCAAAGCCTTCGGCCCGCTTGTTCGGGGCTGAAAAGTAAAAAATCTGACGCCGGCCGTCCTTCATGGACGGCCGGTTTTTATTTCGGATATCGGGTGGGGGAATTGTATTTATGATTTAGGATTTGTGATTTATGATTTGTGCTAACGGCTACGGCTAACGGCTTTTCTTATTTTCTGCTTTTCTGGGTTTCCTGCTTTTCTCCCCCCCCCCCGGCTTGACGACAGGCGCTTACGGCGGTATCTGTGATACATGGAAGACAAAATTCTCTGCGATGGCATCACGTTCGACGACGTCCTGCTTACCCCCGCACGCAGCGATGTCGTGCCCGCCTTGGCGGATACCTCAACACAACTCACCGCGAACGTCCGGCTGAATATCCCGCTACTGTCGGCGCCGATGGATACGGTCACCGAGTCCGCGCTGGCGATCGCGCTGGCGCAGGAAGGCGGGCTGGGCTTTATCCACAAGAACCTGTCGATCGACCAGCAGGTCCGCGAGGTGACGAAAGTCAAACGCTCGGCCAACGGCGTGATCACCGACCCCGTCACCCTGCCGCCGGATGCACCTTCGAGCAAGGCCCGGCAACTCATGGCTGAGCAGAATATCTCCGGCGTGCCCATCACAGACAACGGCAAAACGACCGGGCGCGTCGTCGGGATCATCACCCGCCGGGACATGATGTTCCTCTCGGAAGACGACAGGCCGATCAGCGAAGTGATGACGGCCGATCCGCTGGTGACGGGTAAGCCGGACACGACGCTGGAGCAGGCACACGCGATCCTCAATAAGAACAAGGTCGAGAAGCTGCTGCTGGTTGATGACAATATGCGGCTGACGGGCCTGATCACGATGCGCGACATCGAGAAGCTGAGCCAGTTCCCGCTGGCGTGTCGTGATGAGCGTGGCCGGTTGCGTGTGGGGGCAGCGGTCGGCGTGCATCAACTCGACCGCGTGGATGAACTGATTAAAGCAGAGGTCGATGTGCTGGTGGTCGACTCGGCGCACGGGCACAGCTCGAACGTGATCGAGACGGTCAAGGCGATCAAGTCACGGTATTCGATCGATGTTGTTGCCGGCAACGTCGCAACGCAACACGGGGCGCAGGACCTGATCGAAGCCGGCGCGGATGCGGTGAAAGTCGGCATCGGGCCAGGCTCGATCTGCACGACGCGCGTCGTGACGGGTGTGGGTGTGCCGCAGCTCACAGCGATCGCGAACGGCTGCCGAGCGGCGGACGGCGCGGGTGTGCCGGTCATCGCGGACGGCGGTATCCGTCATTCGGGCGACATCACCAAGGCCATCGCCGCCGGTGCGTCGTGCGTGATGCTTGGTTCGCTGTTTGCCGGTCTTGATGAATCGCCCGGCGAGATGGTGATCCATCAAGGCAGGCGGTACAAGACGTATCGCGGGATGGGTTCGCAAGGCGCGATGATGAAGGGTTCGGCCGACCGTTATAGCCAGAAGGGTTTGGAGCGTGACAAGATGGTGCCCGAGGGCGTGGAAGGCCGCGTGCCGTACCGCGGGCCGCTGTCCGACTTCGTGTACCAGATGGTCGGCGGGTTGAAGGCCGGGATGGGCTACTGCGGTACACAGACGATCGAAGCACTGAAGACAGAAGCAAGGTTCGTGCGCGTCAGTGGCGCTTCGCTGGTCGAGTCGCATCCGCACGACATCAGCATCACCAAGGAAAGCCCGAACTACACGGCCGAGGTGCGTGAGGATTCGTCATACAGTTGATAAACAAGCACGCTTCGTTGTTAACAAATAATAAGACGCTTCTCCTATTTAGCGGGCGATCGTAGATCGCCGTGTATCAGTTGTCACCAAGATCTGTGGTATTGGTTGGAATGTCAGAGTTCTGATTAGCCGTCAGGAAGCAGGCATACCCCGAAGGGGTTGCGGCATGTAGCCACGGGTGGAGCGCAGCGCAACCCGTGGACATCGAGTGGTCCATTTTTACTAACCCGCCCCGGCAGGGGCGGCGCAAACAAACCCTTCACCCCGCCGGGGTGAGTGTGAAAGATGCATCACACTTCCACGGGTTGCGCTGCGCTTCACCCGTGGCTACAACCCGGCGCCCCTTCGGGGCGATCGCCGCTCAGCGGTTTATTTGTGCTTGATGTTTTTCAGCATGCGTACAAACGCGGCGGCGGCCGGTGATGGTGAGTAACCCCGGCGGGTCAGCAGCCACAGTGGGCGCTTCAGGCGCAGGCCGACCGGGCGGATTACGGCGAGCGTGCCGGCGTCGGCTTCGTTGCGGACGGTAAGATTGGAGACGACTGCGACACCAAGGCCCGCAGCAACGCTTCGCTTGATCGCCTCGGTATGGCCAAGCACCAGTTCGATCCGGCGATTGACGCCCGCATCGGCGAACGCATGTTCGACGACGGCTCGTGTGCCGCTGCCGGGTTCACGTTCGATGAAACCTTCACCGGCGAGCATCTTCGCGGTCACCCGCTTCTTCGATACAAGTGGATGTTTAGGCGGCGCGATCAGAACCAGTTCATCCTCATGAACGACGGAAGAATTCAGCGGCATGGATGGTTCGATGGGTTCGCCTTCGGTCATGCCAAGGTCGATGACGCCGTCGATCAGTTGTGTGCAGACGTGCTCGGTGTTGTCGATGACGGTGGTCAATTCGATGTCGGGGTACGTTTCGTGGAAGCGCCCGAGCAGAAGCGGCAGCAGGTACACGCCGACGGTTGTGCTGGCGCCGACGGTGAGTCGACCGCGCCGGTGTGAGGCCAGGTCTACAAGCGCGGCGCGTGCTTCTGCCTCGATCGCTTCAAAGCGCTTGGCGTAGGTCAGCAGCAATCGTCCTGCTTCGGTGGGCACGCCGCCGGTGGGCAGGCGGTTGATGAGCTTGACGCCCAGGTCCAGTTCCAGGGCCGCGACGTGTGAGGAGACGGCGGGCTGGCTGATGTGCAATAACTCGGCGGCGCGCACAAACCCCCCGGATTCCACGACCGCCCGAAACGCCGCCAGATGGATAGGATTCATGCCATAAATATAACTTATGGATTCTATTAAATCCATCTATTTGATTGATATATCTCGGGTTGTAGACTTCCAGCATGAATAACACGCAAAACACGACGAATTTAGCCCCGGATGACGACCCGCCCATGCCTGCCCGGGGTAAGGTTGCGGCCTTTTTATTTACCTTGTTTGCCTTGTTTTGCCTGACGTCTTGGGCATCTCCGCCGATCGCGTTGGGATTAGGCGTCGCGCTGGCGTTGACGCTGGGCAATCCGTTTACCGAGGGGGTCAAGCCTTGGGTGAACCCGCTATTGCGGGGATCGGTGGTGTTGCTCGGATTTGGGATGAACCTGCCGGCGGTGTTGCAGGCGGGCGCGAGAGGCGCGGGCTTCGCTGCGTTCACGATCTTGCTGACACTGGCGCTGGCTGCGTGGACCGGCCGAAAGCTGGGCGTGGATTCTGCGGTATCCAAGCTCATCGGAAGCGGCACAGCGATCTGCGGCGGTAGCGCAATCGCGGCGGTCAGCGGGGTGATCGAGGCGAGGCCTGAAGCGATCACGGTATCGATGGGGGCGGTCTTCATCCTGAACGCTGTAGCGCTACTGATCTTTCCGATCATCGGTCACGCGATCGGTCTATCGCAGGAGCAGTTCGGCGTGTGGGCGGGTGTAGCGATCCATGATGTCAGCAGTGTCGTCGGCGCGGCGCAGGTGTACGGCCAGCGTGCGCTGGAAGTGGCGGCAGCGATCAAACTCAGCAGAACGTTGTGGATCATCCCCATCTGTCTGCTACTGGGTTGGCGTCAGCAGCGCGTGGCAAACCGTTGTTGTGAGAGTGACAAGCCGCGGCGGCTCAAAGCGCCGATCCCGTGGTTCATTGGATTGTTTCTGTTGGCGAGTGTTGCCAGGACCGTTTCGCCCCAGGTCACGCAGTGGTCGCCCTCGCTGGTTGATTTGGCGAAGACGGGATTGACCCTGACATTGTTCCTGATCGGTGCGGGGATGTCGCGCCGCATGCTCGCCCATACAGGCTGGAAGCCGTTGCTGCAGGGGGTGATGTTGTGGTTTGCGATCAGCGTGGTGTCACTGGCGGTGGTGATAATCGGCGGGTGAGTGCCCGGGCATTGCTGCGGGGTAGCAGCGGGGGCGAATATACAAATCAGGGTCAAAGGAAAACGTTTTACTTCGGGGATTGCTGGAGGTAAAATACGGGCTGGGTCTATTCTCAGGAGGTGGTTGTGGGATCAGAGGTTCATTCACAGTTGCGGCAGGTCGGTGACGTTACGCAACTATTTGTGCACGGTGAACCTTTTCTTGGGCTGGGCGGGGAGCTTGGTAATTCGACGGCTTCTGATTTGAAGTCGCTTGAAGCGGCGATGGTCAAGTGCAGGCAGATGCATTTGAACATGATCATGCTGCCGGTGTATTGGGATTTGATCGAACCCAGGGAGGGCGAGTTTGATTTTACGCTGGTGCGGGGCGCGATCGACTTGGCGAGAGAGAACGACATCAAGCTGGTGTACCTGTGGTTCGGCACGTGGAAGAACAGCATGTCGTGTTACGCGCCGAGTTGGGTGAAGCGCGATGCGCAGCGGTTTACGCGCGTGTGTCAAAGTTCCGGTGAGATGGAAGAGATCATCAGCCCGGCATGTGAAGAAGCGAATAAGGCGGATGCACGCGCATTTGCACAGTTGATGCGGTGGACGCACGATTATGATGCGCAGCAGTGTACGGTCATCATGGCGCAGGTGGAGAATGAGATCGGCATGATCCCCGAGCCACGCGATCATTCAAAGCAGTCACTATTTGTGTATGAAAATGAAGTACCTGCGCAGTTGTTGGAGCTGTTGGTGGATGGTCAGCTTGGGCCGGAGGTGACGGAGATATGGCGTCAGGCGGGGGCGAAGGAATCGGGGACGTGGGCGCAGGTGTTTGGCGGTGAGCCGGAGGGGGATGAGGTGTTTAGCGCCTGGCAGTTTGCGAATTATGTCGAGAAGGTCGCGGCGGCGGGTAAGGCTGAGTATGCACTACCGATGTTTACGAACGCGGCGTTAGTACGTCCGGGCTATCGACCGCATCAGCGGCCGAGTGGTGCGCCGCTGCCGCACATCATGGAAGTCTGGTTAGCGGGTGCGCCAACACTTGACATGATCTGCCCGGACATCTACTTCCCGAACTTCATGGAATGGTGCGAGAAGTACGTGCGGAACAACAATCCGCTGTTTATCCCGGAGATGGCGCCATCGATGCGGGCCTCGGGGAATGTGGTGTATGCGATCGGGGCGCATAACGCGATCGGCGTCGGGCCGTTCTCGATCGAGAATGTTGATGATGAGAAAGCGAAACTGCTGGCGAGTTGCTACGGCACACTGGCCGGCATGTCGCCGATGATTCTCAAAGCGCAACAGGAAGGAAAAATCCTCGGGCTTTCACCGCAGGTTGGTTTTAATTGGGAAGTGGCGGATGGGCCGCAGCGTGGTGAGTTAGGCGATGTGGTATTTGAAGCAAAGTTTGATCGGCCGCCGGGTGTTGGGGAGGTTGAAGTAACTTCATTGCCGACGTTCGGTCCGGGTCGTTGGGAAGCGCCGCCCGCAGCGCCGCGTGGCGCGGCGATGATTATTCAGATTAAGCCGGAGGCGTTTGTGATCGTCGGGATGGGTGTTGTTGTCACGTTTGAGCCGGCCAATAGCGAAGGAAGGATCGGACTCGATTCGGTGCAGGAAGGTTTTTTCGACACGGAAGGTGAATGGATCGGCGGACGTTACTTGAACGGCGATGAAACGCATCAAGGCAGGCACGTGCATCTATTTGATGGAAAGTGGACGGTGCAGCGTGTGAAGTTGTATCGGTATTGAATGGTTGCTGGTAATTCGTTTGAAGTTTTTTGGGGGAACTAAAAGACAAATTTTGTTTTTTCTTTTGATTGTGTTCATCCCGGCCAAAGCCCTTCGGGCTATGACCTGGCTTTGTTTTTTGTATTTTGATTTGTGTTTTTCTTGTGCGATGCGTTTGTGGTGTGTTGATAGATATTCACAACACGCGACAAAATATATTTTGATAACGTTGTTGCATTTTGCTTTTTGATTGGATAAAGGTATTAGTGCTCATTCAAGGTCGGCTGTTCAGTCGACGAGAAGTTGACTTGGAGGACGGGCGGCGGACATGTCCGTGAAGATCAGGGATGGTGCAACTTTCATGATCCGATGGTTGAATGTCAGCGCGTGGGGGGTAGCACTTTGTATCGCACGGGTTGTGATGATGGGTGCGGGTGCCTGCATTCCAAGGCGTTTACCCACGGGAACTTCTCATGTCTGAGGCAAACAGTCAGCAACCTGTCAAACAGCCAAGATCGTTCATGGTCTTATCTATTCTCTGCGCGGCGATGTTGGGAATCATGGGCGGCCTCGGCGCGTTTACCTTTGGTTATGGTGACGGTGCGGCCTACTTGACCAACGACCCCGCGTCGTGCGCCAACTGCCACGTGATGCAGGATCACTACGACACATGGGTCAAATCCAGCCATCACAATGTGGCTACCTGCAACGATTGCCACCTGCCGCACGACTTCATGGGTAAGTGGCTTACCAAGGGTGACAATGGGTTCTTCCACTCGCTGGCGTTTACGACCGGCGACTTTCATGAACCGATCCAGATCAAACAGCGCAATCGGCAGGTGACCCAACAGGCGTGCCTGTATTGCCACAGCGATTACGTTCACAACATGCTGCCGGTTGAGCAGGGTGGTGAGATGCTGCATTGCACGCACTGCCATGGCGACATCGGGCATGCCGGGCGCGATTCAGGCATCGGACAACGGGACTGACGACGCGCGTCGGTCTGTAATGTAAGGGTAAATCATATGTCAACACATGAGTCAACAACGACCACAACCTCCGATACGCATTCCCGATCGGGAAAGGTGGCACTACTCGCGCTGGTCTTCATCGTCGCCGTGGTCGGCACGTTGCTGGTGACCTGGGTGTTGATCACGATGTTCGGCCACAAGCAGGCAGCGCGTCAGCCGTTCGTGCGTGTCGCCGAGGTGACCGAGATCAGTACCGACCCCGAGCCATGGGGCCGCAACTGGCCGCACCAGTTCGACGGCTGGAAAGCAACCGCGGGTGACAAGTTCTACGGCGGCTCGAGCGCCCTGCCCCAGAGCAAGCTGGACACCTACCCCTGGCTTAAGCGGCTCTACGCGGGCTACGCCTTCAGCATTGATTACCGCGAAGCCCGTGGGCATGCCTACATGCTCTACGACCAGGGTGTGACCGAACGGGTGACCAAGAAGTCTCAGGCTGGCGCGTGCCTGCACTGCCACGCATCCAACACGGTGATGTACCGCAAGGTGGGCCTCGAAGCGATGGGGCTGCCCGCCGACGATGCGACACTGGCGAAAGACTTCAATATGCCCGCCGTGATCCGCGGGTTCGAGGAAGTCAGTCGAAAGCCTTACGACGAGGTGCTCGCGCTGGTGATGGCAGCGCCCGATGGCACGCCCGGTGAGAACGAACCGGTTGTCCCCCAGGCCCCCATCGGAGGTTTCACCGGCGAGTTCAAGGGCGAGCCCGTCCCCGAAGATCACCCCATGCTGGCCGGTGGTGAAGCCCATCCCGTCTCCTGCATCGACTGCCACACACCAGAGACCATGGCCGTGCGCGTGACCCGGCCGGGCTTCGTGCGGGGCATTGCAGACCTGGCGGAAAGTGATGAACCGACGCCCCACATCCCGAGCATCGAGCAGTGGCGTCGCGGCGACCGCAACGAGCCGTACGATCCCAACAAACTCGCCTCGCGGCAGGAGATGCGTTCTTTCGTCTGCGGCCAGTGCCACGTTGAATACTACTGCGCGAACAAAGACACGCTTGAGTTTCCCTGGTCCAATGGTCTGAAAATAGAGCAGCTCGAAGCGCACTGGGATGAGAAGAAGTTCCCTGATGGCACGGAGTTCTATGACTATAAGCACGCCGAAACCGGCGCGCTGGTGCTCAAGGCCCAGCACCCCGAGTTTGAATTGTGGAGTCAGGGTATCCACGCCCGAAGCGGTGTTAGTTGTGCCGACTGCCACATGCCCTACGAGCGCGAAGGGGCGATGAAGGTCAGCAGCCATAATGTGCAGAGTCCGCTGAAGAACATCAACAATGCCTGCCAGCAATGCCATCACGATAGTGAGGACACACTGCGAGAAAAGGTCGAGACTATTCAGAATCGAACGATGGCACATATGGACCGCGCAGCCGAAGCGATGATCGATATGCTCGATGCCATCCTGAAAGCCAAGGAAGCCGGTGCAACCGAAGAGCAACTCAAGCCGATCTTTGCGTTGCAACGTAAGGCGATGTGGCGATTGGACTACATCAGCAGCGAGAACTCGCGCGGCTTCCACGCCGACCAGGAAGCGACGCGCATCCTCGGTGAAGCGATCGACTACGCACGACAAGCCCAGGTGAAAGCTGTGAAACTGACCGCGGAACTGGGTGGTGATGTGAATGCTGTCGCGGAAGTGATTGAAGTTGAAGAGCCGGCAGCGGGGGGATGATTCGCTAATAAAACCCAGGTGTTGCCAGACACACATCCCCTGTAAGATGTTTGATGTTGGAAGAATCGCATCGATTCAGATACATCGCATCCTACAGGGGGTGTCTCTATTATGTCGGACTATAAACTTACGATTGCAGGCATCGCTGAAGATGACGTGCCGCAGCTTACAGAGGTGATGACACGCGCATTTGATGATGATGCGCAGAAGCACTCCGGCAAGGAAAAGGGCGGCCCGCCCGGGTATGACAACGGGGGCTTTTTTCGGGAGTGGTTATTCGGTTATGAACAGACCGTCGGCTATAAAGCGGTTATAGATGGCCGGATTGTCGGGGCTGTGATTGTTTGGATCATCGATACCGGGAACAACTATCTTGGGACCATTTTTGTAGACCCTCAATACCAGGACCAGGGTGTGGGCTCGCAGATCTGGGCGCACATCGAGACAACCTATCCGGATACAAAATCCTGGCAACTGGAAACACCGAGCGTTGCTGTGAAGAACCATCACTTTTATGAGAAGTGTGGATTCAGGAAAATCGATGTGAAGCCGGCAGAGGATGACATGCCTTGTGAATCGTGGGTGTTTCGGAAGGAAGTGGTTTGCAGTGACTGGGTTGAGGGAGGGGATTGAAGATGGAGCAGGGGGTGGGGGATTGCTGATTTTTAATCGTTAATCGTTAATGTGTGGGATGTGGTTGTGTTGAGCAACGATTAGAGATTAACGATTAGAGATTAACGATTAGAGATTAGAGATTATATTGACGGATACCCGGCCCTTCGCTGCGCTCAGAACCGGCGTTGGGGGGAGAGTAAAGCCATTAGCCCTTAGCGATTAGCCATTAGCAATACAATTTCTACACCCTACACCCGTAAAATCCGCGGCGGTGTGCAGAGGGATCGCTCTTGCGATGACCTTTCGCATGGAGCAGTAGCGCACACCGCCGCAGGTATGGTAGGGTTAAGGTTGAGCGAATCTGTTTTAGTTCACGGGGCTGACGCGGACGTCATCGATCCAGAGTGTGCCATCGAGGATCATCCAGAACTGGATCGAGGCGCTGTTGGTATTAGCCGGGAGTTTGTAGCGCCTGCCAACTTTGTGCCAGTTCTTCGTGCCATGGATTCGCGTGACGTCGAGGTTGTCAATTAGCACGTTGCCGCCAGCGTCCCAGACATAGAACTTCATCCAGGCGTTGCCGACGTTGTCGGTTTTGATCATGGCGGAGACGTCAACGGTTTGGCCGGCGGTTAGTCCATCAGCATTGATTCGCACGATGTCGATCGGCATGCCACCTGTCTTTGTGACTTTCAGTGACTGCTTGCCCTCAGCTTTTTCATTGGTATCGGTTGACAGTTTCATGTGGCCGGAGTTACTGCCGATGATCCAGCCGTCGGTGCCGTTCTCGAAGCCGCCGTTGGTGAGGATGTTATCGCCCGCATTGGTTGCGATGTTGGCAGCGTCGTCCGGCGTGGTAGCGGTGCCACCGGATTTGGCTTGATCGAGCAGCTCCTGGTACTCGTTCATACCGGGGTTGGCTTCGATCAACTGTTCGAGCAGGGGGATAGCTCCTACATAACGGCCTTGCTCGACATAGGTGCGTGCAAGATTGGCGGCGCCGGCGTGGGGCTGTGGCGACTTCTCGTACATCTGCTCCCACAGCTTGATAGCCTCATCGATTTTGCCCTGGTTTTTCAGGCACATTGCCAGGCCGTTCATTGCACCACCGTGGTCGGGGGTCAGTTCGATACAGCGACGCAGGTTTTGTTCCGCTTCAGTGAATTTACCTTGTGATATCAACGCCCAGCCCATGCCGTTCTGTGCTTCGGCCAGGTCCGGGTCGATTTCCAAGGCTTCTGTGAACGCGAGTTCAGCGGCACGCCAACGCTGTTCGCCCCATAGTTGCCAACCACGTTGTGAAAGCTTTTGAGCCTCGGTGGCATCGCCTTGCTTGGGCTCGGCCGGTTCGATCAGCTTGCGCAGATCGTCGGATAATTCGCCTGACTTCGCTGCGGCTTGAAGCTTGAGAAGCCAGTTGCGTTGCTGGACGATCGTCGTGTCCTGGCTGTCTGCCGGCAATGTTTTGAGTTGTTCGTCGGCAAGCGCCTCGGCCTTCTTGTATTCGCTCTGCAACAGATAAACACTGATGAGCGTCTGCTGTGCGACGGGTGCGTCTTTGGCTTTGAGGAACCAGTCTTTAGCGGCGTCGTAATCGCGCTTTACATAAGCGATCTGTCCCAGGCCGTTGAGTGCTGCGCCATGGGTTTCATCGAGCTGGAGAACTTGTTTGAAAGCATCAGCAGCTTTGTCGCGTTCGCCAAGATGGAACAGGCTCCAACCAAGGCCGTTCCATAGGTTGGGCGAACTGGGATCGAGTTTGATTGCTTCGGCGAAGTTATTTGCAGCCTTGTCGTACTGACCAGATTGCCAAAGAAGCCAGCCTTGCTTTGCGATGTCATCCGACTTGGCCACGGCGTCGATGCGCGCGTTCGGCGTGCCGGGTTTGTCGGTGGTGGTGGCGGGTTGTCCGGAGTTGATCGCGACAACAGTGACGATGGATGCGAGGATTGCCAACATGATGAGACCTCCGAAAAGTAGTTTGCGCCTGCGTCGGCGCATGTGCTCGTCACGCTGTAAAGACTCGGCCAGCAGGGGAGTCGCATCTTCGAGCGCCCTGTCCAAGGCCCGGTCTTCGTTTGTGTTGGAGCACGAGTCGGTCATCGCTGGTTCCCTCTCGCCGGAACGCCCGGCGGCGATCAGATCTTTTTGATAATTCTGGCGGCTTCGTCGGCGTCCATCTGGCCGCGGTCGACGGCGTCGAGGATGGTGCCTTTGACTTTGCTCGTTTTGGCGATTTCGTCACGCAACGCGGCGATTACCTTGTCCAGACGGTTGCGGACGGTGGGGTATGACACGCCAGTCTGCTCGGCCATGGTTTTGAGGTTGCCCCCGGCAAGGACGAACATCTCGATAAATCGCTGATGCTCGGCCGGCAGGTTCCCCACCCGGAACATGGGGAACGCTGCCTGAATATCGATCTGGCAGGCATCGCAACGCATGGTGGTGACCCGCATGGGCCCCTCGCAGTACGGGCACGAATTCGTGGCGGTTGGTGTGGTCATATGCCATAAATCACATATCTGGCTTCAAAATATTAATAAAATTGAGTATGTCAAGGAAAAAATTTGAAATATTTAAATATTGGGCCGCTCGGACCTCATTTTGTTTAGTCGGTTTGAGATTGCCCGCCTGTTGTAAGTGTCGTAATTATGTGCTTTTGTTAATATGCGGGACGCGATTGGTGCGATATCGGATCAACGACGACCTATTTATATTAAAAAGAAACAGGGAGGTAATGATGCATACAACAATGCGCAAAGCGACCGGGATGGTCGTCCTGGCGTTGGCTTTCGGGATGATGGCGTGTCAGAGCAACGCCGATGGCCTGGAGGACCTGTTCCGTAAGGGGACCGGTACGGACAAGACCAAGGTCAAGGATGGTGACGCCGACATGGGGCTGGGCGAGTACCACGGCGTGAAGCATGCGGTGGGTGTGGTCGACTTTGATAACGATGCGGGTTACCGCAGCCAGTGGGACATGGGTTACAACATGTCGATCCTGCTGGAGTCGGCGCTGTTCGATACAGGCCGGTTCGTGTTGGTCGAGCGTGAAGGGCTCGGCAATGTCATAGGCGAGCAGGATCTTGCCGCAAGCGGTCGGATGGCCCAGGCCTCAAGCGTTGCACAGACGGGCAAGCTCAGGCCGGCCAAGTACATCGCCACCGGCGCGATGACGGAAGTCGAGTACAACGAATCCGGCGCGGATGGCGGCATCCGCATTAAAGGCTTTAACATCGGTGGTTCCAAGGCCGATGCGAAGATCACGATCATCGCGAAGCTGATCGACACCACAACCGGTGAAATCGTCGCGAAAAAACGTATCACCGGCGAAGCGGGGCGAGCGGCTGTGAGCCTTGGTTATCACGAAAGTGACTTCGGCGGGAAACTCGGCGGATTTGCCAAGACGCCGTTGGGCGAAGCGGCGCAGGACTGCATTAATCAGGCGGCTAAGTTCTTCGCGGTTCAGATGGAAGAGTTCCCCGCAGACGGCTCAGTCGTATTGGTCAAGGACAGCCAAGTCATTATCAATCGCGGCGAGCAGTACAACTTCCGTGAAGGAATGGTGCTACGTATGACTGAGATGGGCGAGGACCTGATCGACCCGGAGACCGGCGAGGTCCTGGAGAAGGCTGAGGGCAAGCAGATCGGTACGATCAAGATCACTAAGACCTCGGAGAAGGTTTCCTATTGTGAAGTACTCGAAGGCGAAGCCAACCCGGCCCGGGGGACGGTGGTGGAGGTGGTGAGTATCCCGCCGATGGAAGATGAGAAAGCAGACGACGAATCGGGCGAATAAGGTCCGAAAACCGTGATTCCAGCCCGGGATACGCGGTTAGCGGATGTGCCTTGACCCGCGGATTGTGATACAATATTCTTTCGTCCCCAACGCAGGATTTTGCAAGCATCCTGCCCCGGGCTCGTAGCTCAGTTGGTAGAGCGCACCCCTGATAAGGGTGAGGTCGCAGGTTCAAGCCCTGCCGGGCCCATTACAACTAAGTCACGCCGAAGCCTTTCTTTAGGGCAACCCGTCAGTCAGAAGGCGCGGCCATAACACCTACCCGGGACCGGATATTACTACCCGGTTCCGTGTGGTGGCCCAGCGGGTTGTGACCGCAAGAACCCAGTCTGGATTACCGCATAGATACTGACTCAAAATGGTCTGTCGCCTTATGTGTACGCAATGACCGCGCACGTGGATCGGGTGCAATCTTTAATTTGTATTTCAGGCGGCGATGTGGATACGAATCGACGGAAGTGAAGGATCGTCACGGCACGCGCCCGAATGATTTGGATATATAGTGGTAACGCATCTGTTCGGAAGGGGATTGCCTCATTAGGTACTTCATCGGTCCACATCTCTTCAGGCGTTAATCCATTGATTGCCTGATGCGGTCGCTCGCTATTGTACAAATAGTGGAAGGTGTCCCGCTTTCGTTGAATGCCCGCAAGATTCAGCGGCAGCAATGTCTGGTGCTGCCACACCCGTAAGGTCTTGAAAAATCGTCCAACCTTGCCGTTGAAGGCAAGACATCGCACTTTGCCACGTACTACGCGGGGACCAAGTTCGCTCATCGCTATACGGAACCGTTTTCTAAAATGACAGCCGTGGTCCGTAATTAAGAACTGAGGTGCCCCCAATGCTCAATAGCATTCTTCACTAACCCAATCGTGTCTATACTCATGAGGGCTTTAGGATAAACCTTCAACGCCAGAAGCTTCCAGGAATAACCATCCAGTAATGCCGCAATGGTGTAGCGGAACCATAGTATCTTGATCTCAACCAAGTCCAGATGCCAGACAGCATGGGTGGATGTAGGTACCAGTAGATTGCTGGGTACAGCCCCTTCGGCTGCTGTAAAGTCGGGGCGAATATACCTTGGAGGCGGTGGCTATGGATCCCGTGACACTTGTTGCACAGTGCTGCAGCTGACCTGAATGCTGGCACGCAACAGGTAGCGGGCAATCGTCCTCGTACCGATCTCTGACTCGGGGCATATGCGACGCAACTCGTATACGGCCCAACGTACCGCATCATGGATCCGGTTCCACGGCACCTTGCTTAATAGATTACCGGAGTCTCGCCGTCCCTCTACTGCTTGAACCCATGTGCGAACCGTATTTGGATGTAGCACAATATGTCTGGCTGTAATCACCGCTTTCCAGCCTCTTAGCCGCATGACCCTCAGGATCGTCAGTCTTTACTCGGGCGGGTACTCCGGTCGCTTATGCGGCCGCATGTTTTCGCGTTGGGATCGGAAAACTTCCCAATCACGCCGAAGTAGTTCCATCTCACTATGAGCGTGATTCCTCTCAGCCATTATCTGAAGTACTGGTGATGGAAGCGACACGATCCGGGAGCGTGCCAGCATCAGTGCCTGCCCGAGGGTTACAGCAACATGATCGATGACTCAAAGTGCGCAGTATTACTGAATAGCTTCATGCAAATTCCCAAGATGGTAAATCCGCATGATATGCCATGCACCACATGTATAGTCGTAGCGATCGATAATGGCGAAGATGGGGGACAAGTTATCGATAAGCTTGCCCACCATCCGCCAGGCCGCTATAGGTGTATTGTTTAAAGCATGGTGCCATTGAAGTCATGGACTGCTTCGATCATTGCGACCACATTCTCAATTGGGGTTTGAGCCTGCACATTATGTATGGCGTTGAAGACGAAGCCACCTTCCTGTGAGAAGATCTCACACCGCTTAAGAACTTGCGTCCGGACTAATTCGGGTGTGCCGAATGGCAGTGTTTGCTGGGTGTCCACGCCACCGCCCCAGAAGGTCAATTTGTTGCCAAACCGCAATTTCAATTCACTGGGATCCATGCCGGCTGCTGAACATTGCACGGGGTTAATGATGTCGAAGCCCGAGTCAATAAAGGCATCCAGCAGACTCACAACTGATCCACAAGAATGCTTGAACACAGCCCAATGGGTGTGTGCATGGATCCAGTCATTCATCATTTTGTAGTAAGGCAACCAGAGATCGCGGAAACACTGTTCTGAGCAGAAAGTGGACTGTTGCGTGCCGAAGTCGGTTCCGCAGAGGACCACGATATCGATCAGGTTGCCGACCAACTCATTGATTCTGGCCAGGTTGTTTATCGCGATCTCTACCTGCCTCTTGAAGATTTGGTGGATGTAGTCCTTTCGCATGGCTAGTGACATGTACCACTCGCTGATATCACGGATCCCTTTGGGATGCCGAAGGAAAGGGGCTGGCACCAATGCGATGTCGCCTAGAGCTGTTCCGGGCAGGCAGACCAATATCGCCCGATTAGTCTTGGCGGCATCACGCACGCCCTCGGCCAGCCTATTCAGATGTTTCGTAGACAAGTGTTCAAACTCTTCCAAGTTGTCTTCGACATTAAGGTGCTCTTCGTCAATCGGATCTTGGCGGATGATTGTGTCGAAGAAGTAACCGCTCTGTGGCATGTGCCCACTCGCCGGTGCATTTAGGTCTCCGCAAGGGTACGTGTATACATCGCCATTTTCACACGTGGTGGTCACGAATCGCCCCGGCACCAATACCTCCTGGCCCCAAGGTGTCCTCCAAGGTTTCCAGCCCTCGATCGGATATCCGAAGATTGTGCTTAAGGGAAGTACACCCACGACGTCCACGCCAATTACTTCTTTCAAATCTTCATCCACATAACCAAGCATCTGATACGGTTCATGGACTTTGACTGGCCGTTTTTCAAGCCCGTAGTGCTCGCGCAATGCTTCAACGATCGAACAGTGCATTCCGGTTATAGGACTGCTTCCAAAATCGAGCGGGACACGATCCGGATTTTTGTGCGAAATGGCATCTAGAACACGTTGGCGGGAAGCAGGCATGGCAAACTCCTGAGCAAATACACTGAGACAGAAACACATGTGCGCCTAAAATAACTTCATCGATAGCCGCGGAAGGATAGAGCTGGTCCCCAAATCTTGGACAGCCGGTTAAAGTGGGCTGGTCTGCAGATTTGAAAGGACTTACTTGATGAGCAAGCGACGACGATTTACGGCTGAATTCAAGGCGAAGGTGGCGCTGGAGGCGCTGCGTGGCGAGTTGACGGTGGCGGAGATCGCCAAGAAGTACGACGTGCATCCGAACATGATCGGCGGGTGGAAGAAGCTGCTGGCACAGGAGGCGGCCCAGCTTTTTGCCCGTGGCGGCGGCAAGGACCCGCAGGCATCCGACGAGCAGATCAAAGAGCTGCACGCGAAGATCGGCGAGCTGACCATCGAGAAGGACTTTTTAAAAAAAGGGTTGGGGCTTTGAGCCACGGCCGCCGCTGCGACATGGTCGAACCCAAGCACCCCGAGCTGAGCATCGTGCGTCAGTGTGGGCTGGTGTCGATCAGCCGATCGTCGTTTTACTTTTCAGGCAAAGGCGAGAGCCCGTTGAACCTGAAGCTGATGCGTCTGATCGACCGACAGTTCCTGTGCACGCCGTTCTACGGCAGCCGGCAGATGATGCGTTGGTTGCGTCGGCTTGGCTACAACGTCGGCCGCAAGCGTGTGCGTCGATTGATGCGCCAGATGGGTTTGACGCCGATCTACCAGGCCCCGAAGACCAGCGTCAAATGCCTTGAAAACAAGGTGTATCCGTACCTGCTGCGGAATCTGAAGATTGATCAGCCGGGTCATGTGTGGTGCGCCGACATCACATACATCCCGATGCGACGCGGCTTTTTGTACCTCGTTGCGGTCATGGACTGGCACAGCAGGAAGGTGCTGGCCTGGCGATTGAGCAACACGATGGAAGCGTCATTCTGCGTCGAGGCGTTGGAAGAAGCGCTGAGCAAGCACGGCCCGCCGCAGATCATCAACACCGATCAGGGCAGCCAGTTCACCGGCCTGGAATGGACCGAAACAGTGAAGAGCGCGGGCGCGAAGGTATCGATGGACGGCAAAGGCCGATGGATGGACAACGTGTTCATCGAACGTCTGTGGCGGAGCCTGAAGTACGAATGCGTGTACCTGCACGCGTGGGACAGAGGCAGCGAAGCTCGCGCCGGGATCAATGAATGGCTGCGGTTCTACAACACCGAGCGTCCGCACTCGACACTCGCTGGACGGACGCCGGACGAAGCGTATGATGGAAAACCTATAACCGGACCGCCGCTGGCCGCGGCATAAACCCGTTGGCCCACCTTATTCAGGCCAACCGGCTGTCCAAGATTTGGGGACCAGCTCTTAAGTATGTCTTCATGATTATTGATGAACAATCTCTTATACCTGTTTCGCGGCATCTCTGACATGTGCAGTGATAGTCGGCGTAGTTAATGGTTCCTTTGAAGGTTCGCTGGCATGATGATGCGAGTCATTGCCAACATCCGGCCAGATTTGTTCCAGTTCTTGAATCAGGCAGTCGATGCTTTCATGATCTAGACCACGCCAGGGCTGGCGTATGCCACCTAGGTCAAGTCCGATCGCTCCCATTGCGGCTTTCAATGCGGGCATGCCGCCATGGCGTTGTACTAGGGCTATGACATCTTGCAGTTGAGATTGATATGACCTTGCCTTGTCGAGGCTATTCGCCTGATGAGCTTGAATAATCTTTACGGCTAGAGGCGACGTCAGGTTGTAGCTACCGCCGACAAAGCCCTTTGCCCCACACGCCATTGCTGGTAAGAGCATCTCATCCTTACCGTAAAGCAAGGCATACCTGCCATCGAAAAACCGCAGGCAATGACTGAAGTCCATGAGGTCTTCATGAGTGAATTTTACGCCGGTAAAATTCGGGATCCGTTCGACTGCCAGTTTCACATACTCTGACATTCGCACACGTGGCATTCCGGCCAGGGCACCCATGTGGTAATGGAAGAAGGGCAATTGTGGCACCGAAGCTGCGATTGTTGCGGACCAGCGCACCAGGTCATCCATACTTCTGAGAGGTACGCCCGGATACAACGGGCCCATCGAAGAAATCGCAGTAACCTTTAAAGTCCCCGCATGCTCAGCAAGGTCGCAGGCATTGCGGATGCTGGTATCGCCCACGTGGACAACAACAGGCACTTGGTTACCGATTACATCAACCCAGCGTTGAACAAGTGACATGCGTTCTTGTACGGTCAAGAGCACGCCTTCGCCGGTACTACCACACAAATAGAAACCTTCCGCTCCACGTGAGATCAAAACCGCGGCATAACGTTCGACCAACTTCAGATTCAATTCACCGTCGTTGTTCATCGGCGCCAACGGGGCGACCAGCAACCGGTCCCAAAAGCTCATACTCAACACCTCGTGTCTGTAAGAATTAAAACGCCATAAATGATATACATGGCATATTGTTAATGTATCCAATGTACCACATATTGCCCACCTGTCAATCTGCCCACATAGTACACAGGCTGGGCGAAGAAATTATAAATAATGTAATAATTTATATTTATGAATACTTAAAATATTTAAGGGCTTCCCTTATTGACAGACGTGATATGTGATATATCATATATCCGTACAATCATGGCCCGTTTGGGTAATCCGCTATGTACCGGTTGACTCGCCTTTGAGGAATCGTTGTTGTAATGTTGTCGCCACTTAATACTTCCCGTGAAAAACCTCCTTTCGCGAATAGCTTTCAAAGCACAACCGCGACCCAGAAAGAGCGTGCGTACAACCAGATCCGGAGGCAGATCGAGGCGATGGAGCTGCCTGGTGGGACCAAAGTATCCACGCGCGGGCTGGCGCGTGACTTAGGCGTCAGTACGATTCCCGTCCGTGAAGCCATCACACAACTCGTCGGTGAGGGATTGCTGGAGCACCGGCCGGGTGTAGGGACGTTCGTCATGAACCCAACGCGATTGGAGGTAAAGGACATCTACGAACTTCGCATGGTCTTGGAATCGCATGCAGCAAGAAAAGCTGCGATGGCAACTGGAACGCACGGTTATGAGCAGATGAGACGTTCGATCGAGTTGATGCGACAACTGAGCCGACATTCCTGGGACCATCGGCATGCTACGGAGAACGTACTACTGCACAAGCAATGGGGGATCGCGGACGCAACATTCCACCTTGCGGTATTGCACCGTGCTGGCAACCAGATGGCCGTCAAAATGGTGGCCGGCCTTCGGCTAATGACCAGGGTGTTCGGGCATCGGCTTTCTGACCTGCGCATGCGAAACCTTGAAGGCTCGCTATGCGAACATACCGAGATATTGAACGCCATCGAGCAGGCCGATCCCAAGCAGGCTTCGCGTCTGATGCGTAGCCACATCCGTCGCGGCTTGGCGATTGCAATGGCCCGAGACGATGAGCATCTACGAACAGAATCAATAGACGCAAAGGGTATTTATGACGAACTTGACGGGCTGTCTCGTGAGATCACACAGATAGAGGATTGCGGAATCTGACCACACTTTAGTTTGACGGGGTTGCGTTAAATGTATGGCGGCACCCGGTCAATTCACCTGTTACTGCTAGCTTAGGAGGGAAGAGAATGAGAACTGCTAGATCCATGCAAACGTTCGTATCGACTTCAATTATTGCACTTTCGTTTACTGCTTCGTCAGCCTCGTTATACGATAGCGCACTGGTTCATTACGAGTTCGAGTCCTTGGGCGCGGGTGGCGAGGTTGCAGATTCAAGCCCCAATAACGTTGACCTCATTGCCTCTGGCGGCACAGCGAGCCTTATCAACGGCATTACCGGGAATGCGATACGTTTACCGGATGGTGTCGTGCTCACAACTACAGGGACCGGTAGTGATGATTCGATTCTCAACGTTACACGTGACACATCCTTCTCGCTTGCGGCATGGATCAAGCTTGAAAACGCCACAGATCGGTTCTTCCTGGCATCCAAAGTCCTCCGCGAGGACCCGAATGATTCCGATACCGGCTTGGAACTGCAGGGATGGTCGTTTACGGTAGATGCCGGCGGGAAACTGGCGGCTATCTGGCGTTACGATCACACACCCACATCAGGCACATCTGCCGATGCAAGGATCATAGTCAATAGCGATACAACGATCACGGATACCGCTTGGCATCATGTCGCCCTGACCTTCAGCTACGATGAGGCTGATGCAACGCGTGGCATGCGGATCTATCTTGACGGCACACTACAGCCTATGACAGCAAGCAGTACAGGGCTGGCGGGTATCGCTGATTACGACCTGTCGCATGATTCTCCGTTTAACTTCAGTGGTCGTTACGACTCACAACTTAACGAGGGAGGGGCCGTCGATGATTTTGCGGTCTGGAACTCCGTGCTCAGCCCATCAGATATTGCTGCGCTAGCACCTGAACCGGCTACTTTCTCACTGTTATTAGGCAGTTTGTTGTATGTGGGGCGCGCATCAGTAAGACGTAAATCCAACTGAATTGGTGGATCGTTCTTAGTCGGTGAGATTATCAACCTCGGATGAAAGCATTCCTTATCTGAATACACAAAGGAGGACACTATGAAGTATCAACAAAACTACATCAAGGGGCTCGCGGCTGTGGGTATTGCTGTAATGCCGTTGGCCTCGGCATCCGCCAGTTCGTTATACGATAGCGCTCTGGTGTACTACGAGTTCGAGACGCTAGGTGCCGGTGGTGAAGTAACGGACTCGGGACCGAACAGCGTCGACCTGCTCGCAGTAGATGCACAGGGCTTCGAGACACCAGCAAATTTGGTCACCGGTGTCAATGGAAACGGCCTGCTTCTGCCCGATCCCGTCATCTTGACTACGACCGGTACCACCAGTGACGATTCAATCTTGAACGTGACACGCGATACACCAATCACCGTCGCGTCCTGGGTCAAGCTTGAGAACGTGGGCGACCGATTCTTCCTGGCGTCGAAAATGATCCGCGAAGACATCGGAGACGGTGACGGGCTGGAACTGCGCGGGTGGTCATTTGATATCGGTAGTGGCGGCAAACTAACCGGCCTGTTCCGATACGATCATACACCTGTCTCGGGGACGAGTAGTGAGGCTCGTATCATTGCCGATAGTGTGACCACTATCACCGACACCGATTGGCACCATGTAGCGCTCACATTCAGTTATGACGAGACTGACGATACGCGAGGGATAAGGCTATACCTCGATGGTGAGCTGGTAACGATGACTGCGGTAAGCACAGGGCTTGCTGGTGTGGATGACATCGACCTTTCCAGCGATTCGCCATTCAACTTAAGCGGACGATATGACTCCCAGTTGAATGAAGGTGGTAGTGTGGATGATTTCGCGATCTGGAATAGTGCGCTTACCGCCACTGATATCGCTTCGCTTGCTGGGTTTGCACTGGAAGGTGACCTGAACGGGGACGGCTTTGTGGGGCTGGATGACTTGGACATTATCCTCGGTGTTTGGAACCAGAGTGTCCCGCCTGCCGATCCAGCAGCTGACCCATCAGGCGATGGTTTTGTTGGCCTGGATGATTTGGATATTGTTCTGAACAACTGGAACGCTGGCACCCCTCCGGTCTCAAACGTGCCTGAACCGGCAACGTTAGGACTGTTTGGCGTATGTGTCGCGGTCTCACTCCGCCGACGTAACGCCTAATCCTCCCGTGGTGGGCCGCTTGACGGCGACCCACCCAATTATCCAACCGCGGTCCTAGGCCCGGTAACGCGTCCGAATACAAGAACCGCGCACCGTATATTCTGGAGAACACACATGATTCGCGGTAGAAGTCAAGCCTTTACGCTGATCGAACTCCTGGTTGTTATCTCGATCATCGCTCTGCTTGTAGGTATCCTGCTGCCGGCGCTTGGCGCGGCAAAGAAGTCCGCGGCACGTATCCGCGAGATCAACAAACTCAAACAATTGGGTATTGCTACGTTTGCCTACTGTAGTGATAACCAGGATGAGTTGCCCGCACGGGTACGGACATCGCTCTGGCCACACGTTATGCGTCAGGTAGCAGGTCGACCCGCACGGTTCCAGTATGATTTATATGAGTCTCTCGCCAATCCTTATATCGGCGAGGAACTACGCGAAGAGATATTTTTCTCTAAGGGGCCGTTCATAGGCGAATACCGCACGACTGAATTTCCCGGCTATCGGAAAGACGACGACCCAGGCTACACAACCATGCAGTATCACTTCTTTGATCGTAACACCGGGAACTGGTTGATTGATCGGGTAGACTTCAGCCGTGCGGATGCTGACCGGCGTTTCAACAGCAGTGCTGTCTGGTCCGCTGTGACATGGAAGTCTCTTTCAACGAATGATTTTGTGGGATACGAATTGGTGGACGGAGGTAAGGCAGTGACAGGGACGACCGCGGTGTATGGTGATGGCTCCGCCGCGTGGGTGGACTATGCGGACATGGAGCCGTACTGGGAATATAGCCTGCAGTTCTGGCAGCCGATTCAGCGCGGAAAGGACCGCGAGACGGTCACGCCCTGAAGGAATCCGTTTACCATGTATGACAGGGTGTCGAGGTGCCGGTACTGGTATGAGGTATGCGTGCTGGCGATCGCGGGTTCGGTTACGGCGGACATATCTGTCGTGGACGCACCGCCGGGTACAGGTGGCAACGATTACTATGTCAACAACAAGGCGCCGCCGGCTCCTAGCCCGTATAAGAAGTTGCCAATTGGCTCGATCCGTCCTTATGGTGGATGCGTTGTCAACTGGAACTGCAAGCCGAAGGCATGGTCGATGCCGTGATCTGGCAACAAGCAGAAGCTGAACAGTGAATATCAGCAAGTACATGATTGCGCCCAGATCTACAGCGAGATAAGTGTGTGATACCATTCATAAGACTGGAATTGAGACGCTCGATTCAAATACACCAGGATGTCCAAGGCGCCATGCCGCGTATACTTCTTCTATACATTGGATGTGTGTTAACACTGATTCTGTGCTACCCGGTCAAAGCAGCGCAGCCATTGCCTGAGTGGATTAATTGGCGTGAGATTGCCGAACCACTGACGATGCGTTCCGGCGCCATGATCGGTGTGGACCAGGGGGTACTGATTGTTGCTGGCGGCTTGGATAAGTCGGGTAGGAAAGACTCATTCTCAGACGAGGTCTATGCCTTGCCGTTGAATGATAACGGCGGTTCATTATGGCGTCAGGCTGGAAAACTCCATTTGCCTACAGCCTACGGAGCTGTTGTTGCGGTAGACGGTGGAATCCTGTTCATGGGAGGAAGCGGACCAGACGGTGCCGTTGCACAAGTAGCCCGGATCGGATGGAACGCTGATTATCGTACCGTGGAAGTAGACACGGATTGGCCTCAATTGCCAACCACTGTGTCACGCGCCTCGGCCGTGGCTCATAGAGGTTCTGTTTATCTGATCGGCAGTAAAAACGAACTAGACATGTCGCCACGATTTCTGTCGCTCAGAATTACAGGGAACGAACAAACAATATCTAGTGCCACATGGCAAGAAGTTGATACCGGTCCCGTGTCAGTATTGCATCACCCAATTCTAGTTGCACAAGGCGCGGCTGAACGAGACGCTCTATTCCTGTTTGACACCTCGCATAAAAGCACCGCATACCGATACGATCCGGGCGTGAAACAATGGTCGACATTGTCACCGCCACCAGTAGGGTTCACGGCAGCTACTGCTGTACCAGTGGGAGCGGCGCACATCCTTTTATTTGGAAGTAGTCAGGAAGATAGCCATACGGTTGCTTATGCTTACCACACTATCACTAATACTTGGGCTGAGATCTCTCACGGTACTGAGATCAAGGGTCCCGTTGCAGCGGTTGAACTGTCGGATAGTATCCTGCTGGTACACAGGGAGGATGCCGGATATCGCGTCAGTGTGGGGGATGTCCAGTCAGCGGCCTCACACTTCAAAGCTTTCGATTATGTCACACTAACTGCATACCTAATGGTCATCGTTGGAGTCGGATTATACTTTTCTAAACGCGGACAGACTACGAATGATTACTTCCTCGCGGGTAACCGTATCCCGTGGTGGGCTGCGGGCATAAGCCTGCTGGCAACGCAGGTTAGCTCAATCGGATTTATGGCTGTGCCTGCCAAAACGTTCGCAACCAACTGGGCTTACTTTACCGGTGTGCTGACATGGTTTATCGTCGTGCCCGTAGTCACACGATTTTATATCCCACACTTTAGAAAATTTAAGGTCGCCAGCGCGTACAGCTATCTGGAACTGCGCTTTAATACGACGACCAGACTATTCGCGGCATTGTCATTCAGCCTGATGCAGATTGGCAGGCTGGCAGTCGTCCTGCTGCTGCCCGCGCTAGCATTAGCGACCATCACTGACCTGAGCCTGTCCGTGTGCATTGTCCTGATGGGGGTGATCGCCACGCTCTACACCGTGACCGGTGGTATGGCAGCGGTGGTATGGACCGATGTTGTGCAAGCTTGCCTGCTGATGAGTGGGGCGTTAGTGGCGGTGGTTGTCGTCTTCTTCAGCCTGGACGACGGCGTCTCGCAGTTCATGGGTGTTGTTGCTGAGGATCATAAGATGCGGATCATGCTGCCGACGATGGACATCGGCGCCGCCGCTATCTGGGTGGTATTGGTCGGCAACATATTCTCGCGGCTGTCAGGCCTGACATCAGATCAGACAGTGATCCAACGCTACCTCACGACGCCTGACACAAAGTCTGCCGGCAGGGCACTCTGGCTGGATGTGTTTGCATCAGTCCCGTGGGCGTGTTTAGTGTTTCTCCTGGGGACAGCACTTTACGTGTTTTATAAGACACACCCCGCCATGCTGCATCCGGCTGTAGATATTAATGGCGTGGTGCCTTTATTTATTGCACAAACGTTTCCTCCCGGGCTGACCGGACTGCTGATTGCCGCCATCTTTGCCGCTGCGATGTCAAGCTTGGATTCGTCTATGCACTCGACTGCGACCGTACTGGTGAGTGACATTTACATCCGATTCATCCCGGGTAGTACCGAGCGATCACGGGTATGGATGGCAAAACTGATCGTATTTGTGCTTGGAGTGTTCGGAACATTGATGGCGATATACCTGGCACAGAGCGGGATAAAATCGATCTGGGACACATTTATCTGGATCGTGGGATTGTTTGTTGGTGTGCTGGCGGGTCTGTTTATGCTTGGCATTTTCACAAAACGCACAGATGGATGGGATGTCTTGGGCGGCGCGGTAACTGGCGCCGCGGGAACATTCTATGTAAGCCAATACACGCGAATCAGCTTCTTTCTCTACCCCGTGGTCAGCATCGTTATCTGTGTCACCGTCGCGTTGGTGATGAGTTATATCCCCCGGCGGCGAAGGATTAATTATTCGTACACCATGTACGCTGAACAAGATCTATGAACATCGACTCAGACGATAGAGGAATTAAGAATGAATAAGCGCCTGTTCGCCCTCGCATACCTGGCGGTCTCCGTCTCGATAGCCGTCGCAGATCAATCCAATCCTGAGGTATTGACATATGGTCACAACCGCGATGTGCCATTGCCTTACATGGTTGGTGGTTCAGACCTGGCGTTTGTGGATTGGAACGGTGACGGATTAAAGGACGTGTTGATGAGCCCAAACGGTGGCAGGCTCTTGCTGCGTCTGAATATCGGCACACCTACAACACCACGCTACGAAAACGTCTACGAAAAGAACCATTTGGCCATCGAGGATCAGCGAATCGGTAGATTCTTTGCACTGATGGAAAAGTCCGGACTGAAACAGACAGGCGGTAACTTGCCGGCCATTGTATGCTTCGAGAAACACGCTGGCATCAAAGAAATCAGTGTCAAAGACCTTCCTTTGAATTTGTTCATTCCTAAGCGCGATGGTAACGAGATACGGTGGGAAGTAATTGAGGCCCGTTGGCCTGACGGATCAATACTCGAAACGCTTGCCGACTCGTGGATGTGCCCAAACATCTCGGTTGTCGATTGGGACGCAGACGGCAGGGAAGACCTACTAATCGGCGGCTGGCACCCCAGTATCGCACAGCCGAACGGCAAATACACAGCCGGATACAAACATCCTGCAGATAGTTGGAATCCGATGGCCGGACGCGTCTACGTCATGCGCAACGTATCTGATGGCAAGCACTTTATGTTCGAAAAGCCGGCTTTGGTGCAAGCGGATGGCAAAGATATTGTAACCTACGGCTTCGTCTACCCGCAGGCACAGGATATCGATGGCGACGGATTGTTTGATCTGGTGGTTGGAGAAGAGCGTCCAGGCCTGCGTTGGTATCAGAATGTGGGTAGCGAGGGTAAGCCGAAGTTCAACTATGCGGGCATGCTCTCTGACACTTTGGGCGATCCCATATACAGCGACCTATCTGTCCGAGCATACTTTGTCGATCTAGACAACGACAACAAGCCTGAGATGATCACGACCAGTTACTTTGCTTTCACGATGGGATTGTTACGATTCAATCATGTTAGGGAAGGTGAGAACTTTTCAACCGGCTGGGAATATGATGGCATGCTCCCGATGAAAGGTGGTAAGGATACTCCTGTATCTGCGCAGGGTATTTGCACCGTGGAGGTAACCGACTGGAACGGTGACGGTGTACGTGACCTGTTGCTGGGGTCTGAACCGGGCACCCCGATGATTCTCATCAACGAAGGAACCGACCTGAAGCCTGTTTGGCAAATACCCCAACGTATTAAGAATGTGGACGGCGAACCACTCGAGTATTACGGCATAGAGATCGGCCGAGGTTCTGTCTGGGGGCCGATCGAGTTCTATCTCGAACGCACATTGCCGCGTATGGTCGACTGGAACAATGATGGTGTGGAAGACATCGTCACCGGATCAATGGCAGCCCGCTTGGTCTGGTTGCCCGGGCGGATGGTCGATGGTGAGCGACGTTTTGAAAAGCCACATGTGATGAAGTTAAACGGTGAGGCCTTTGACGTTGCTCATCGTGTTCAACCTGTTGTACGCGACTTCAATGGCGACGGGCACATGGATATAGTCGCACTGGATACACAGAATGTAGTTACTCTCTGGTATGGCAATAGCGATGACGAGTTGCACGATCCTAGGCCTTTCTATGGGCCCGATGACAAACCGCTTCAATTGAATCCCGCCATCTTGAGCGTGACAAGCGGACGGCGCGGCCTGGGCATGATCGATTGGGATCTCGATGGCGGACTCGACCTGGTCACCTACAATGCCTTCGGACCAACAGTCTGGGGTGGCGAGATCCGCTTGCACCTGGCGGACACATCAAAGCCGATGCACTTCCGGGAAGCGATCCCTCTGCACAAGATCATCTCGCACCACAACGGGGGGGTGACCTTTGTTGACTGGGACAAGGACGGCTATATGGACATTATCATCGGGGGAGATCACACGCACCTGAACTATCATGCACATCCAAGAGGCCAATTCTTTGTGCTTAACGGCCGGGATTTACCCGTACCCCCAGCCAGGCGCTAGGTATTCACCGGTAAACGCTTATACCTCGCAATATGCTGTATAATGCTGTGGTTGTTGATAACTTTCAACCCACAGGAATATGCAGCTTGTCACAGAGCGAATCCACATACACGTTAAAGGAACGAGCTTATTCAAGCATTCGCCGAATGATTGAGACTGGCGAACTTGGTCGCGGGTCCCGTGTCTCTAACCGTAAGGTTGCCAAGCAGTTAAAGATGAGTGCCATCCCGGTGCGAGAAGCCATCACCCAGATGGTAGGTGAGGGCCTGCTCGATCACCGCCCGGGTATCGGCACGTATGTTGTAAATCCTACACGGATTGAGATCGACGATATATATGAGCTGCGAGAGGTCCTTGAATCTTATGCTGCACGACGAGCCGCACAGGTATCCAGTGACCGTGGGCTTGCCGAAATGAAGCAGTCGATTGAATTGATTCGCCAGATTAAGGCGCAGGGCGATAAGACCACATCTGAAGAAGACCGTACTAAACTCGGCGTACAAACCGCAGAAGCAGACTCCACATTCCACATGGCTGTACTGAGGCGTGCAGGTAACCTGCTGGCGATGCGAACCATCACGGGTTTAAGACTAATCTCGCGTGTCTTCAATCAATGCCAACCTGCCGTGCGTTTGCAGGGCATCGATGTTGTGATCGACGAGCATACCGAAATACTACAGGCCATCGAGAGCGGTGACGTTAGTGCAGCAGGTAAGTTGATGCGCAAGCATATTCGTGGCGGTCGAAAGCACGCGCTGAAACACTTTGATGATCAACAGCGGGAAAAACTGGATATCTATGATAACGGCCGCATTATGATTGATTTTGAAGACAAGATTAGACATCCCGAGTATGATGGCTGATAAGTGCAGAATCAAAACCGCCAGCTTAGCCCATAACATGCTTACGCAGGTCCAGGGATTCCAACGGCATCTGGGCGTATCCTTTATCGATCAATCCCGTCATCGCCAGTAGGCCACCCCAGCCGTGCAACGGATGCGAGTGATCTTCTCGTCCACCTTTGCCGTCTAAGGCCGAGTAGTTCTCGGCCACAACGTTCTCCTTACGCCAGTTGTCGATCAGCATTTCCAGTGACTTGTCTGCAATCAAATTGCAGACTTTATCACGCCCGCATCGTTTGAAGGCCAGATATACAAGGAAATTGAAGGGGGGCCAGATCCGACCACGTAGGTACAACTGTTCGGTAAAGGATTTTTCACTTCGCGGCGACGCAGGCACCATCCACTGGCTATGAAACCTATCCGGATTCAGCATCTGTTCCTGAACAATTCGATCAATCTGCTCTTCGGTCGCCGCACCCGCTAGCAGCGGATAGAAACTCGTTAAGGTTGTAGCATCAGGCCAATTCTGACGGTCTAAGCTGCGGTTCATAAAGATGCCTTGTTCGTCGTACCATAGACCGCGCAGTGACTCTCGATATGATTCGGCGCGTGCCTGCAATTCGGCCGCTTCCTTGTCGTGCCCAATCGTCATGGCTATCTGAGACAGCGACTCACAATCCACCACATAAAGTGATGTTAGCCCCACGTCTTCGATCGGCATATGGTTTGTGATCGGGTCGAATGTCGCACCGTCATAGACGGGTGAATTATCAAGGCCGGATTCGAGCGCCGCTCCCGCCGCCGACGCGGGTTGAACGAACTCCGCTGGATCACCGATAAGCGGTTTAAAAGGCTCTGAGCCAGGTGACAAGGTTCCTCGTTTGTTCCGACGTTTATCATGCCACCATCGGTTCCAAGCCAGCATTGGTCCCCAGGCAGCGCGCAGAGCCCGTTCGTTTGGATGATCCCTGTACAGCGCTAATAGGCATAGCCCACCAACAGGTGGTTGCGATCGGTCCCGTGATGACCGGCCAGTTCCCTGAACGATATTGGGTACAAATGAGTCGTTCACCATCTCACGAAACATCTCAAGCAGATTCGCGTATGCCAGCTTCGGAGCGTCCCGTCCGATCATCCACGACATGAGAAAGCCGTCCCAGCAGAACACCGCATAGCCACCCCGTATACAGTTCCAATCGCGCGCTACTGTGCAGATCACGCGATCGAATCGGGGTTCGTATATGACATTCCACGCCAGACAGGATTGCATCGCCTCATGTGCGGTGTGTAATTCACCTGATACATCAAAAGTGCTCAAGTGTTGTTTACGAGCCTCGGAAATCATCACCTCGGCATCTTGCACTTCAACACGCTTGTTTGCACTGATAACGATCGGTTGGTCCAATCGTACAGCCATATATGGGCTGCGTGCCGGTAGATTCGGATCCACATGGGGTGGACCGGTCACATAGATTGGTACATCACGGTCTTCCAGGCTTGCCATCAACTGCCGGTCGTCCTTCGGATCGATCCTACCCGGCCGGTTCCACAACACTTCGGCTTCAATCGTTAGAACTCTCGTCCAGGGCTCATCCTGCAGTGGTCGCACCAGTGCACACCAATCATCACCACGTGTGGTGGTTTGCACTTCAAAGCGTGCCCCGCGCAGATTGACTTCTAGTTGGGTATAGCTGCCGTCGTACGCGTGAAGGCCAGGCAACACGCTGATGCTGTCACCTGCCGGCAGTTGTTTATCCATACTGGTCAATAACGTCCCCGGCGTACGACCCGCATATCGTCGGCAAGGGAATACGTCACCGCTTAACCAACTCAGACGGTCGGGCGCAGCAAAACCCAGCCGGACGCACAGCCCTTCTGGCAGCAAGACATGTGAGAGCACGCTACGGGTGTCCCACGTATTCCAACCCCGAGCTAATTCGTCATGTAGTGAATCGGCGACGGAAAGGCATTCATCCAACAAACTCATCGCAGTTGTACTCCTGAATCTAATCTATCGAAACCAACGTGTGTGGGTTGCCATCACCCTCGTTAACAATGTCACATTCCAATACCTGGTCGGCGAGGACCAATTCGTGCTGTAGGCTCTCGTATGGCAGGTCCTGCACGGCACACGATTCCTTGATCGCTAGGCACCCGGCAATTGCGGCAGACTCTGCCAGAACCATAAAAACAGGCTCCATACGTATCGATCCGAATGCGATATGCGATGCCGAAAGACAAACCGGCACATATAGATTCTTGCACTCACCACGGCGCGGCATGATCGATTTGTATGGAATTCCATATGGCCGTTGCAATGGAACCTGTACGTCGCCTTCGTTGATGACAGCACCGTCACGTATGCAACGCCGGCAGTTGTGCGAATCCATTTGATACGCACCCATTCCGACCGGCTCTTCGCTCATATCAAAACTTCTGCAGTGCAATTCTGTTACGACAACATCACTCACCATCCGTCGGGCTTCCCGGATATAGAGTTGAGATGGCCAATGGCCTGAATCCTCGAACTCATCCAATGCCAATCCCCATGAGGCATACCTTTCGCGGATCTTTACCGGCACACTTGCGTCGTTCGCCATGAACCAGTGTAAACCCTGCTGATAGCGTACGTGCGACTGGAAGATTGCCTCGCGTTGTTCGTAACTCGCCTCTGGCCAGTCATAACTGGCACCGATGAAGTCCGTCGAGACGGCACCATGGTTGTTTGTATCGGTCTTATTGTTTTGGATGTGGTCAAACTTTTCGAACACATTAGTATGAGTACTTCTCAACCAGCGTGCAGCAAGTTCGTACCACTCCGATATATACTTATCTGGTTTTGGGAATGGTAGCTGCTTATCCGTAACTTGCGTCATACAAATCCGGAAACAGTACGCCTGGATACGCCGATCTCCTTGTCCTATGGTGTCTGGTGCACCAGGCTCTACGAACGGAAGTAAACCACTGCTTGGAACACCTTGAGTACGGTAGGGATCCACTCTGCAATCAAACTGGTGCGTGGTATGTACCTGTACACCGTTATGTGTTTCACCATAAGCCGCGTTATCTTCCCTGCCAATCGTATAACTAACACCGGCCCGGGCGAGTAGGTCACCCTCATAACTTGTGTCGATGAAAATACTGGCCTTGACGGCCAAGCCACCAAGCACATGCAGACGCATGATTCGGTCTTTGTCCACTTCTACAGAATTTATGTAGCAGTGGTGAATCACTTGGATGTTGTGCTGCTCAATCCAGTCATCAAGAACCTGCTGGGCGATGTGTGGTTCGTTGGTCCAGGATTCAGGTACACCATAGTGCCGCCCAGCATCACGAAAGAACTGGCGTGCTCTACCTCCGATGGCGTGTGCGTTGCCCATGTCTGTGTAGCCAAGACCGTTGGTGGTCATACCACCTATCGCTTGGCCGGGATGAAGCAGGACAACTGACATCCCCCGTGAAACAGCAGTAACAGCAGCCACGACACCCGCAGCCGTCCCCCCATACACGCATATGTCACGGGTGAGTTCCACGTCATACGCTTGAACGAGACCGGGGTGGAAGTATTTGGGCCTAATGAGAACAGGGTCTCGAATCACACGACGATCCTTGAATTACTTTATGATATATAGTATATATCACTATGTAGCACGATTCAAGCAGGCGGTGATTATACCAATGGAATAGGTGTAATGAATTGTAAAAAAGACTATTATAAATATAGCACTTATGTTGTATGTCCTCCGTCGCATCCTTTTGGCAGCCACAGGCGTAATCCGCAGACGACACGTGTCGTCAAGGCTCTGAGTTGACAAAAGAGACCAAGATTACATCATGCGACCAACAGATTATTGGTTCGGTGATGTGTTTCACTACATAAGTTGTGCTCAAAACCCTTGCTATGCGCGTGGTTCATCTCGGCAACTTATTGCAGGACAGGTGATGGAAGCGACGCAATCCTGGACCGTGTCATCATTAAGGTTTGCCCTAGAGTTACAGCTATATGGTCAATGATTCGGAGGGCGGCTGGGGGCTGAAAGTCTCATGTGAAGTTCCAAGAGGGCAAATCCACATGATGGATCGGACCCGGATCTATAGTTGCGTAGATCGATATCGGCAATGGCAATCATTTGGTTGGCTTACAGCCCGCAAAACTCGCTCGCGGCGACAAGTAAAGTGGGCTTGACTAGCCCCTGTCACTAGATAAGACATCTTTATTAGCGAACCCGCTAAGTAAAGGAGGTTTGGCCAATGAAATCCAGGGAAACCGGTATCTACCACACCTCCAAGGTCGGCGAAGAGCAGGTCAGAGCTTTTATCCCGCATCCGCTTCCTCCGGCCGATCCCGTTCTGGTGGTCGACGACACGATGCGTGAACTGTTGGCACAGGCGATGGCATCCCTGGCCCGATTATCTGTTGCAGGTGCGATGGTGCCCAGCGCCGACTGGTTCCTCTACGGCTTCGTACGCAAGGAGGCAGTTGTTTCGTCACAGCTCGAAGGTACGCAAGTGACGTTGCGGGACGTTCTCAATTACGAGGCCACAGATCAGGCGGATCGCCCCGACGACGTGCAGGAGGTCTGTAACTACGTCGATGCTTTGACCTTTGCCCAGGCGTGAGATCAACCGACTTAAGGCTTTGCCGCTGAGTACACGGCTGCTCTGTCAGGTCCACAAGCGCCTCATGAAAGGCGTGCGTGGCCAGGATAAGCAGCTTTGTGAGATCCGATACTCACAGAACTGGATCGGCGGTACCCAACCGGGCAACACTATATTTGTTCCGCCACCCCCCATGTAGTGCTGGAAGCTATGTCGGCGCTCGACAACTGGCTGCATGGTGATGATCCATTGCCCCCATTGATCAAGACGGGCTTAGCGCATGTCCAGTTTGAGACGATCCACCCATTCCTCAAGTGCAACGGCCGGATCGGTCGTCTGCTGATCACGTTATTGGTAGAGCACTGGAGCCTGCTTGATGCGCCGCTTCTATACCTGAGCTTGGCGTTCAAACGCCATCGACGACTATATTACGAAAAGCTTGCGATGGTTCGCAGCGATGGTGACTGGGAAGGCTGGATCAGCTTTTTCCTCCAATATGTATGTGAGGCTGCCAACGACGGAGTGGTTGTCGCCCAGACGCTGTTCTCGCGGATCAACAAGGATCGTTCCGCTGTGGTCCGCTACGAGTCTGCGATGGTTTCGGCCATCCGCCTGTTCGATCAACTGCCCGAGCATCCTGTTGTGATACTTCCACGTGTTATCCAGCTTCTGAATACCACCAAGCCTACCGCCATCAAGGCCATCAAGACCCTTGAGGACGCGGGTGTGCTTCGTGAAACCACGGGTAAGCAACGAGATCGTGTCTACGCTTATCACAAGTACCTACAGATCTTGACCAAAGACACGCGATAGCTTGCGCTTAGCGGTTACCGCGATGGAATGCGACAAAATGCGAAAGAATGCGAAAGAATGCGAAGGATTGCGAAAGTGTGATTTGGTGTTAAGATGCTGCTGTAAAGTGGCTTACCTGTATTGCGGGTGTTTGCCTGATAAGGGTGAGGTCGCAGGTTCAAGCCCTGCCGGGCCCATTTGCATGTCTCTGTTTGATCAGTAATTACAAAATCAACATCAAATTGAAAGAAGAAGTTGGGCGGTCAGATTGACCGTTTTCTACTGTTTGTAATATCTGCCATCATGTGCCAAAGACGAAGTAACCTGTTCAATGGGTTATTGATACGAATAGTTCATTAATCTGTGTCCTCACCCTTGGTGTGGGGTGTGAGAACATCAACCAGTAGTATTTGCTGTGAAAAAGATTTCAATACGCATCATGTCACTCGGCAGTTGTTGCGGGTGGTAGGCGGCACCGAGCGTTTTGTAGGATTGCGCTGCTATATCAATCATCGTGCGTCATGCGGCTACTCTCAGTGAGGGTTGCTCGGATGAGACAGAGTACATACTACAAAGCTATGGTTTCATGTATATCCGTACTGGCGCAACTTTAACTATTGTCTGGCCAGATATATCACAATGATAACGTGATAATGAGCCAGACTAGCGAGCGATCCAAGTACTTATCGGGAAGATGACTGCCGCAACCGGATACCAGTTTGCCTTGAGAAAGGTATCTCAGATTACGCATTATTTTTCCTTCAGTATGGGTTCGAACCCCGTACGCCCTGTGGATCCGGCCGATCATCGCATGGCTAAAATCATGACCTCGTAAGGGTTCAAAACACAGCCGACGTAGAAGTGCATTGGCATCAATAGATTAACGGATGCATCTATCGTTGTTTTCGGGACGAACCTGCAAAGCTTCGGTTGGGGAGAATAGCCGGGATGAGTTACTGCCCGTGGCTGTTCGTGTTGGTTGCGTTGTCGGGCTGGGTCAATCGGCACCAGCAGTCTGTGATTGACTACCTTAAAGAAGAGAACCGGGTACTGCGTGAGCAGCTTGGTGAGAAGCGTCTGCGCTTCACCGATGACCAGCGGCGGAGGCTTGCAGCCAAAGCTAAGAGGTTGGGGCGCAAAGTATTGCGAGAACTGGGCACGCTCGTTACGCCAGATACGCTGCTGCGTTGGCACCGACGGTTGATCGCCAGGAAGTACGATGGCAGCAAGAACCGCGGACCCGGGCGCCCGGGCGTGATGAAAGAGATCCGGGCCTTGGTGGTGCGCATGGCGACGGAGAACAAGGACTGGGGCTACGACCGCATCGAAGGCGCACTATCAAACCTGGGCCATCGGGTCAGTGACACTACGATCGGTCGGATTCTCAAGGCGCAGGGTATTGAGCCGGCGCCCAAGCGAAGCAAACGCGGAAGCTGGGAGACTTTCCTCAAGGCGCACTGGGAACACCTCGCGGCAGCCGACTTCTTCACGGTGGAAGTTTGGACACTCGGTGGCCTGGTTCGTTATCACGTGCTGATCGTGATGGACCTGGCCACACGGCACGTTGAGGTGGCAGGTATCTGCCCGCAACCCGACGGCCCATGGATGATACAAGTCGCACGCAACCTCACGGATGGGATCGACGGATTCCTCCGGCATAAGCGATTTCTGATCCATGATCGGGACCCGGTCTTCACCCACGAGTTTCGCGAGACATTAGAGGGGTCGGGTGTGAACCCTGTCCGGCTCCCGCCAAGGAGCCCCAATCTGAACGCTTATTGCGAGCGCTTCATACGCTCCATCAAGGAAGAGTGCCTGGATCAGATGATCCCAATTGGCGAAGCCCATCTACGCCATGCTGTTGATGAATACGTCGCCCACTATCACCGCGAACGCAATCACCAGGGGATGGGCAATCAGCTGCTCGATTCCGATCAGGTCAACCCATCATCCGGCCCGATCGAATGTCATGAACGCTTGGGCGGCATGTTGAAGTACTATCACCACAGGAGCACAGCGGCGTGACCATGGAGTTCTTGAATCGCACGGCATTGGTGGTCAGGCCGAAGCAGCCTTACATCGATTGGGCGAATGCCTTTGATGACGGCGGCCCGAAGTACGACCCGGATCATCATCCAGCGAAGATCATCCTGATCGATGAAGTGGCGGATACGCATGACATCAAGAAAGTCGTGCGTCGCCTTTGGCCGGCCATCTTCGAAGAAGAACTCAACAGCTGGATGCGCGACCCGGAGGTCTGGCCGCCGCGGCGGACGTTGAAGAACTTCCTCGAGTGGTTTGAGGTTGAAGTCTGCGACCTCGTCCTTGATCTGGGCAAGAAGCCAATCGATTACGACTGAAGAAACCGGCTGAAAGGTGGCTCTGTCTGTCGGCTGAGTTTTGAACTCTTACGACGTCGACGCAGAGCGTCGCTATGACCATATACAGCAGGCTGGCGAAGATATCTCCTCGCCAGCCTGCATGATTCGCACATCTCTTACGTGCCATCAGCATAGGTGTCTTATGCATCAGGAGAATGATCCTCTGCGCCACAGCACCACCAAGCCACCGAGGCTTAGTAAGGCAAACGATGCCGGTTCCGGGATAGCGCTGCCGCTGGGTGGGGTGCCGGTGTTCCAATTATTCAGCACGATGTCCAGATCAGCCAGCCCCACGAACCCGTCGCCGGTTGGATCGGCGGCGGCGTCAGCCGGCGGCACGTTCAGGTTCCAATTGGTGAGGATGATATCCAGGTCGTCCAAGCCGACGAATCCATCACCATTCAAGTCGCCGGGCAAGTTCGCTACCGTCAACTCACGGATCTCGATGCTTTCGATCTCGATGTTCAGCCGTGAGGTCGCTGATGCCCCCTCGGTCTGCAGCTGTATCTTGATCAGGCCGAAGTTCTGGAGCATATCGCCGGGGTTGAGCCCGTACGTCGTCGTGACGCCCGACTCCGAGCCGCTGCCCAGTGGGATCACGACCTCGGTGAAGTCGGTCGTATTGAAGTCGGTGGTATCGAAGCTGAAGATAAAATCATCCCCGGCGCCGTCGGGGTCTTCATCGCTGAGTAGAACGTTGAACGTTGAGGCGTCGTTGTTCGCCAGGAGCTTGGCGTTGACGACCAGTTCGGCTTCGGTCGCTTCGAAGTCAACGTTTGCATATTCGACACCTAATCCACCGAACGACGTACCGGGGAAGTCGCCGCCGGCTTGCAACTCGGCATCCACTACGATGTTACCACTGGTGGTAACCACTGCGCCCGCAGAACTCATTGAACCGAATGTAAAACTCGAAAACGCTCCGTCGTACGTCGCGGCATCCAGCCGGGCGATGGTCGGGTCGTCGGGATCAACGATCTTGATGGTGTCGATGTCGATGACCAGCGGATCAGTCCCCGCGAAGACACTCTGGACCTGCACGGTTTTCAGACCGTAATTCTGGATGCCGTCACCGGGCCCGTAGCCGAACGTGGTCTGGCTGTAGACCGGGCCGGGCGAGGTCAGGTTCTGAGTAAGTGTCACGAACGAGCCGGGTGTGACCGAGGCGATATTGAAGTTGAACTGATAGTCTTCGGCGTTCAGGGTCCCGTCGAGGTCGGTCAGGACGACACGGAACTCGGAGGCGACGTTCGTCGCATCAACACGGAGAGTCACTTCAAGCTGAGCGCTGGAGGGATCGAAGTCGACAGGCCACGCGGTGACATCAGCCCCGAGTCCACCGAACAGGCCGTTGTTGCCGTCGCTGTCGGTCTGCAGATCGATGCTGATGTAACCGCTAGACGTATCGACCACCCCCGCCGGGGAGAAGTCTGTATAGGTGTAACCCGACGCATCGAACAGGTCCACGTCGAACACCGCTAGATTGGCCGCGCTGCTTAGTGAGGCGGTACACGCAAGCACGCCCACACCCAAGACGGCGCCCCAGCGAGTCGTTTGAACATTCTGAATCATATCCATTCTCCAAAATTGGTTACCAAGTGTTAGTACGATCAGATTACGCAGGTCTTAATAAAGAGGTGGCAGACGCCTGCCCCGACCATCAGGATTCGTGAAGTTAGCGCACCTTTCTACGGGCAAGCACACCCAGACTCACCAGTGAGCCGACCAACAGCGAGGAGGGTTCCGGGACAAGCTTGACATAATCGATCTCGACGTTGAGTCGACCGACCGAGCCGTAACCCGCTTGGACCTGGAACTGGTCGAAGCCGGGGTTCTGGATGCCGTCACCGGCAGCGTAGCCGGACGCCGCCTGGAAGTAGGTGGGGCCGGGAGCGAGGAGGTTTTGCGTCAGTGTTACAAAACCATCAGCCGTTGTCAGCGAAGAGATATCGAACGTGAACTGGAACTGATCCGCGGTCCCGGGATCATCCCGGTCTCGATAGAGGATCTTGATTTGGGTCGCTTCGTTGTTCTCAAGGATCTTCAGCCGCAGCTCGATGTCGACGTCGGCAGGATCAAAATCTCGCTGTATGTAATCGACGCCGATGCCACCGAACACACCGTTACTGCCGTCGCTGTCAACCACATCCAGCACGATGCCCGACGAGGTGACTGTCACGGCCCCGGCGACCGAGTAATCGCCGAAAGTAAACGAGCCTGCGCCGTTCTCGGGATTTGTGGGCAGGACATTCTCATCGAACGTGGCGATGGAGCCGTAGGTCGGTAAGGCGATGCAAGCAGCCAGGCAGGGGATGGAAACCTTGATAAGACTCTTGACCAAGTTCATGTTGACTCTCCTCCAGTAAGTGATTCTTATTGCCAAATGAAGCAGAAAAGGGTTCGCCCTAGTGACGGATTCCACATTTGTCGATTAAGACTGAGGCACCGGTCCGGTCGAGCCGCGCACGATCAGGTGTTGCTTGAGGGTGACAGTTTCACGTTCCATTCCGTCTACATTCTCGTTGATCTGACGTAGTAGTAACTGCGCTGAGACACGACCGACACGATCGGCGTCATAGGCCATGGTGGTCAGTGGGGGATTGAGGTACTCGGAGAACTCGATGTCGTTGAACGAAATCACGCTCATGTCCTGCGGAACCTTAATCCCGAATTGGCTCAGGGTGTACAGCAACGGGATCGCCTCCTGATGGGAATAGCAGATGACCGCGGTGGGCCGGTTGGATCCGCCTCTGCCAAGGTGTCGCATGATCGATTGGTCGTCTTCACGCCAGATCATGGAGTCATCGCCTGACTTAAATCCCATCGCTTCTTGAAAACCCCGCAAACGCTCTTGGACACTGTAGTGACCGAGTGAGTGAGTTCCGAGGTGTAAACCGATCTGTGAATGACCGAGCAGCGTCAGGTGCCTAATCGCCAGCTGCATGCCGGTGTAGTCATCGATCAAGACCCGCGGCAGGTAGTTCCTGTTTTCGGTGTTGTTGATCAGAACCGCGGGGCTGTCGTGCCGTACGATCGCCTCACAGACATCTTCGACCTCGTCGAGCTGCTGCATAATCGCGTAGCCGTCTACCCGCTGTTCGTCGAACGTCTGCTGCCACTCCTGGTCTTCTCCGATGGGCATCAAAACGACGTGGTATTTGTGCTTGTAGAGTTCCGAGACAAAACCGGCTGCAATCTGCGTGTTGACGCCCTTGAACATGGTGTCTTCGCTGGGCTGGAGCAGGCCGACGCTGCGCGTCTTGCCTTCAGCGAACACCCGGGCACGCCAGTTGGGCTGGTAGCCCATCTGCTCGGCGATCTGGCGGATCCGTTGAGCACGGCTGGCCGAGCCTTGGGATTTTTCCTTGCTGACCCCGTTTAGCGCACGAGATACCGTCGAACTGGATACCCCCGCACGCTCGGCGACCTGATAAATGGTTGTCCTTCGATTTGGCTGTTTGGCTGTCATTCCAACCTGGTTCCGTGAAAGTGATCCCGGCCTGATATGGATAGTCAGGCCGGGCAATTAATTGCAATCGCTTGCACTTTAACTGACTCAAACACAATGTCAAGGTCTTTTTCAGTAGATTCCGGGATTACTGGGGATTCAGATCCTGGGCCAGAAAACACATATCTTATTTATATATAGATATTAATAGTTGATACAATCTGGCTTGTGGATGGGATCTTTTTCTGCAACACGGTCTCGAATCACAGGACTTGGCTGGCTGCCATTTGTCATGTAAAAGATGGCTGACCACGTCATTTGCGTTTTATTGATATATAAATTATTTAAATACAGGTATTAATGGCTTATACCCCCGCCTGTGCAATAGTGGGTCCAACAGACGCCAAGCCGACACAAGCCAAATATTTCTTTTATTATATTTAAACATCTGATAAATATATATTAATAATTTATTGAAATTGCATGCCGTCGTTGACATGCGAGATTATCGTAAAATGGGTGTTGTATTTATGAAACCGGTCTCATATTATCGAAGCACTTACTCGAGCCCCTGATGTGACCTGCAGGGGTGTTGAACCTTGAGCCCGTGTCTGCAAGGGCTGCCCTGATTGAATCCGCCGTTGGCCGTGTTTGCGGCGTCTGAATCTTGGACCACGGTGCATAGCTTGGAGAGTAAATGATGCGATTTGACGCGACGAAGCCTTCCCCAGACGGGTTTACACTCATCGAATTGTTGGTGGTCATCTCCATCATTGCTCTGCTAGTTGGCATCCTCTTGCCCGCGCTGGGAGCGGCAAGGCGCACGGCTCAGAGCGTTCAGTGCCTTTCCAGAGAGAGGCAGATGGGCGTCGCCATGTTTGTTTACGCCGACCAAAACGACGGCTCGGCACCGTATGGGGTCAATAACGGAGCGCCGTACAATACTAATCAGTGGACTGATTGGTCACTACTTATCTTGAATGTCATGGGCAAGGCGGAGAAGACTTGGGCGGAGGAGGGTCAGGCCGGCACTCAGGAAGAAGGGCTGGCCGAGTTCAACGCCTGCCCTGCGGGTATCGTACAGGAGACTACTTCAGCGGGCACTATCAACCGGATCCGGCAGTATTCCAGCCACCCCCGATTGATACCTGACATCACTAAGGCCGACCTTTCCAAGAACCCAATCGACTACATGCAGCCGGCCAACCTGCACACCCTGAAAAACACCTCGGAGATCTTCCTGGTCGCCGACGGAACCCAGAAGCCCAACGACGGCTGGAATACCAACGCCGTGATTTACGCACTGAATAACAGTGGCTGGGCCAGATCTCCCTACTTCCTCCTCGGCGATTCGAGCTATGATTACACGCAGCCGGTCGATGTCGGCGACAACACTGACACTACGTCCAACTGGGGGCAGATCCGCTTCCGCCACGGCGGAGACAACTCGGGCAACTTCCTGTTTGCTGACGGGCACGCTGCTTCCGTGAGTTACAGCGGCCCGACCGATCATGGCCTGGTAGCTGAAAACGTATACGTCGATCCTTGAGTGATCTGAGCGGGTCGTAAATTAGTCACGGGTGTCAAATTTGCTGAGAGCTGTTGTATGTTGGGGCTCTACACTAAGAAGTTGCGTCTCACACAGCTGATTGTTTGCGGTATGCTCATAATACCTGCGATGACAGAGTCGCGGGTTTGGGCCGAGATTACACTCTCGGCCTTTAATGGCACCGGCTTCGACTACACCTTCTCCGGCTTTACTCAGACGACCGGGTCGAGTTTCATCCGCATCCAGGATACAACAGACAGCTGGGGCGGCGGCGGGATTAACTCCGCGCTGGACCTGAGTACCTACGCCGACGGGCGGTTCACCGTCGATATGGCTCCGGGCGTCACCAACCAGACCGACACATTCACGCTCGAACTGATCGATGCCAACAGCAACACCGGCAAGTGGACATTTAATGTGTCGGACCTGTCGACCTCGGGTTTTACAAACCTTGTTTCGTCGACGACCCTCGCGAATCCCACCAGCGGAGTCAACGACTGGCAGAATCTAGACCTGAGCAACATCACCAAGTGGCAGTTGCTTGGGGAGTACGGCGGGACGGTTCCGTTTGACATGTTCTTTGACAACATCGCTGTGTCCAACACGGTGGAAGCGCCCCCGGCGTATCCCGGTGCCGAATCCGATGCCACGTGGCGGACCACCGCCGAGAGCAACATCGATACATATCGCAAGGGCGACCTGAGTTACCGCGTCCTCAGATGCGACGAACCTGTCGCGGGGGCGCAGGTCGACGTGCAGATGACCGAGCATGAGTTTGTCTGGGGCACGGCCGTCGCCGCATGGCGGGTCAACAGCACTACCTCCGACAACACGATCTACAAGCAGAAGGTCGAGGAGATGTTCAACCTCGCAACACTCGAGAACACGCTGAAGTGGCCGGCTTGGGAGGGCGAATGGGGATCCAACTTCAGCCAGAGCCAAGCAGCATCGGCACTGAGTTGGATCGAGGCCCAGGGTATGACCGCACGCGGTCACGTCCAAGTCTGGCCAGGCTACAGCAACCTGCCCTCGACAGTGAAGGCGAAGATCGACGAATATAACGACATAGGCACCTTGACCGGTCGTAAGATCGAGCTGGAAAATGAGCTTGCCCAGAATGTGATCGACCACATCAACGAAATCGCCACCGCGACCGCCGGCAAGGTCGACTACTGGGACGTCATCAACGAGGTAAGAGCCAACCACGACCTCATGGACATCCTTGGTGACGAAGCGATGGTCGAATGGTTCAACGTCGCCAAGGCCGCCGACCCCAACGCCGAGTTATACCTGAACGAATACGGTATCATCGCTTCCGGCGGAGGCACCAACACACCCAGCCAGCAGGAGTACGAGGGCACGATCCAGTATCTCATCGACCAAAACGCCGCTATTGAAGGCATCGGGATACAGGGCCACTTCGATGAGGGTTCGATCACCGGACCCGAGCAGATCTGGACCATTCTTGACCGGTTCGACGACTTCGGCCTGCCGATCCACATCACCGAGTTCGACTTCAACACCACCGACGAGGACCTGCAGGCCCAGTATATGACCGATGTCATGACTGCACTTTTCGCGCATCCTGCGGTCGAAGCTTTTATCCAATGGGGCCTGTGGGAAGATGCGCACTGGCGATCCGACGCGGCGCTCTTTAACAGCGACTGGACCATCAAGCCCAACGGTCAGGCGTACCTCGACTTGGTTTACGATGCCTGGTGGACCAATGAGCAATCGACCTCTGATGCCATCGGCAGCGGGACAATACGTGGTTTCAAGGGCATGCATAACGTTACGGTGACGCACGATGGTGTACAGCAAAGGCACACCGGTATCGTGATCAGCGACACAGCGACCGCACTCGATCTGCCGCTCGCCGACTCGATCGACGGAACGCTCGACGCGGACGTCGTCAATCTCACCGGGTCGATGGAAGTCGCTGGCAAAGACAGCCTCGGGACCCTGACGCTCCAAGGCAACTTTGAACAACTCGATACCGGCACACTCAACATCGAGATGACAAGCGGCGACGCCGATCTGATCTTCGCGGAAAACATCGCACTTGATGGTGACCTCGTAATCGACGTGATCGGTGCCGCCCCGAAGATCGGAGAGGTTTTCATCGTCCTGCTCAGCTCCGGCTCGTTCATCGGCAACTTTGACAATGTAATCTGCACGGACTTGCTGCTGAACGTCGAGTACCTGTCCAACATGCTCCGCATCACTGTGCTTGACGTCTTATCTCTACCCGGTGACTTGAACGGCGATGGTTATGTCGGCCTAGACGATCTTGATATTATCCTTACTAACTGGAATCAAGCCATCCCGCCTGCCAACTCAGCCGCCGACCCAAGCGATGACGGTTTCGTAGGTCTGGATGACTTGGATATCGTGCTGAACAACTGGAACACAAGTATCCCGATAAGTAGTTACACAGACATCCCGGAGCCGTCCAGCCTCGCATTGCTGGTCATTGGCACGATTGCGTTGCAACATCGGAGGAATACGACTCGTTCTATAGACATCAGAGAGTACGACTGCTTAAGCTGATATCACTCTGGTGATCCAACAGTATGTGAACACAAGAATATGGCTTAGATTGCCGCTTTGATGTTGACATGCAATGGCTTGTTGTTACATACGGGCATAGAGATCACACAGTGATTCTTGAACTAGTTCTAATATCGTCTTACTTGCAGCAACTCGGAACGGCAACGATAAGTATGGTTGCCGCGATACGAATGCCGTTTGATATGTCCGTAAGCTGATGCAGAGTTCGACCGAAACTGAATGACATGCTAGCGCAATGCTTTGAGGTTACCGCGAAGGAATGCGACAAAATGCGAAAGAATGCGAAGGATTGCGAAAGGGCGGATTCAATTCCGAAGCGCAACACCGGGTAAGGCGTTGAGGACCTCGATCGGGGTGCGGTAGTCGAGGCACTTTCTTGGACGATTGTTCAGTAGATGCTGGACGCGTGCAAGCCGGGCGTTGCTCGATGCCTACCCGCCCGGGGATCTGTCCGCGAACAGGGCGTTGGCCGACGCTTCGCGATCGCCTTCGTTTGTGGCGTTGACGCAACCGTTCGTACCAGCGTTCGCCGTGCTGTTGATAGCGTCGGTAGATGAAGCGGTAGATCGTCTCGTGGCTGATGCGCATCGCCGGGTCCGCCCCGCGTCGGCGTGACTCGCGCTCAAGCCGCCCGGCGATCTGCTGCGGCGACCAATGCTCGCGCAGCTTCCGCCTGACGTATCGGCCCAGGCCGCTTGTGGGAGCGTCGAGCTTGTAGCGCTGACTGGCGCTGCTGCGCCGTCGCTCGGCCAGGCGTTGAGCCGGGATGTAGTGGTAGACCTTGAACACATCGCGGTTGCGTCGCAGTTCGCGACCGATGGTGGCACGGTGTCGGCCCAGCTGCCGCGCGATCTGGGCGTTGCTGAACCCGGCGTTGTGCATGTGGGTGATGACGTATCGTTCGTAGTTGCTAAACTGTGTCTGAGGCATCGCGGGCTCCGGCGTGGATCAAGGTCGTTGAACAACCTCAATCTACCGCCTGCCCCGATACCTCACTTATCGGCCCCGGTGTTGCGCTTCGGAATTGAATCCGCCACTTGACTAGGAAGCACAAATCAATGTTCAGGCACGAATCTAGATACAGTTGGATTATTGCATGCATCGTCTGCGGTGGTTTGGGGGGAATGAACTGTTTACTCGCCGATGATGTGTCGGTACAGGTTGGCGAAGAAAACACAACCAAGCAGCTATCAACTCCTGAGGGTGTTTCTTCCGATTGGCCCGGTCCGATCGAAGCCGAAGTTACACTGCGTTTTGGATCGGATGGTAATAGCACCGCAACAAATGCAAATGTATTGCACGAAGAAGTGGGTGGGGCGACAGGGCTTGAACTGCAACTGCCTGAAGTCGGATCAGGTGTCGGCTGGGGCGCTGCAACCATGTTGACCGTTCCACCCGACGCCGGCATGGCACAGGGCCCCGATCAATACATCGAGTTTGAAATCTATGTCAATGCTCAGCAAGACGTGCTGGTGGTCCTGCAACTTGACGAGGTCGATGGGGAGGACAATCTGCGGGCATTATTGGTTCTGCCACCGATCAAGCGAGGCGAATGGCATACGCTCAACATCAACCTGTTACGCAACGAGTTAAGGAGCGATCCACGACCCGGCAGCTCGATCCCCCCCGATGGTACACCCCTTACACGCATCGGTATTAAACTGGACCCACGCGGCAAGGCTGGTCTCGAGACCGTTCGTATACGCAATGTTCGCCTTTACCGTCAGGACGTCCTTGCCAACGCACCCATCGGCGCAACTGATCCGGCTGGTCAGACCGCGTTGCACCGCGCTTCTATGATGGGCGATTCGGCCAAAGTTCTAGAGCTTTTAGAACGGGGAGCCGATGTCAATGCGAAGAACGATTATCTTTACACACCGCTTGCGTTAGCGGTGATCTCGCACGACTTTGAGACCTGTCGCGTGTTGATTGAACATGGTGCGGATGTGAGTGCGCAGCGGCAGCTAGGATTTACACCGCTGTATGACGCAGCGGCCGATGGTTTGCTGGATATCATCACATTGTTGATCGATAATGGAGCCGACCCACGCCAGCAGACCGAGTACAAATTCGAACCGCTATTTACCGCGATCCATCACAATCACATTGAGGCAAGCGCTTTGCTCATCGCCGACCCGCGTGTGGATGTTAACCAAACGATCGCTGGTTTTATCCCATTACATGTCGCGGCGCAGGGTGACGAGGCGGGTCCGCACCTCGAGATGTATGAGAAACTGATTGAACTTGGTGCCGAAGTCGACCTGTGTAGCGCCGCTGGTGCGGGCGACATCCCGCGCATTAAGATGATTCTCGCGAAAGACCCCGACGCTGCGAAGAACTTCTCCATACTTGGCGGCTGGACACCCCTGCATGACGCTGTACGTAATGTTCGTGTGGAGGCGGTCAAACTCCTGCTTGCACACGGCGCAGATCCCAATGCCGTAAGTGGGGAGATTGACTTCAAAACCAGTCCCCTTCATTGGGTAGGGGTGAATGTCCTGCTGGATGACCCCGAAGCCAAAGTCACCACGCTGCAACTCATGGTTGACGCTGGTGCAGAATTAAATCCTACCGACCAGCACGGCCTGACACCATTGGATCGCGCACGCCAATTCAAAAGTAAGGAATTAGTGGACGCACTTACTGAACTTGGAGCCCTCACTGGCAAGCAACTCAAGGCTCAACAAATGCGCGATACCGGAGAAGGCACGGCTACAGATTAGTTAAAGAACTGATGTAGAGGTCCTGACCGCATCACAAAACCGCGTGATTTGCCATTAACTGGACTGATCGGCGAACACGACCCAAGATCAGGCAATGACTATGACGATAAAAAGAAATACCTGGCATGAATACAAGCAAATGTACTTACAGCATCTATAGGTTTGTCACCAGCCGGTGACAGGGGTATCTTACATTTACCATGCAAGAAATTAATTACCGAATTAATATTTTGGTTCTGGGTCTTGTTGCGCTGCTAGTATGTGCAGGCTCAAAAACACATGCTCAGAACATCAAGGTTCCTGATAAGCCCACGCCGACAATGGATCTGGAAGATGTGCGGGTCGGTATGAAGGGTTACGGCCTGACTGTGTTCCACGGCACCGTGATCGAGCCTTTCAATATTGAAGTCATCAGTATCGAGCCAAACAAGCGCCCCAATTATGCGGTGATCTGGGTCCGCAGCAACGACGACCGCATGGTTGAGTCCGGCCCGGTTAAGGGGATGTCCGGTTCACCGATCTATCTCTGGGAGGAAGGTGAAGAGCGGATCCCTGGTAAGGGAGGCAAACTGATCGGTGCGTTTGCTTTCGGTTTCGCAGAGTCGCTGCAATGCCTGATCGGTGTCCAGCCGATTGATTACATGCGAGAGACTGCCTCACGTGTTTCGAAGGAACCCGACACTTGGTCTGGGCCTAAGCGCGGCAAGGTCTCATCGATCGCATTGAGTCGGACACTCGATCAGGTTGAAGCCATGACGCCTAACGATCAATCGACCGCGATGGCAAGACTGCGGATCAGCCATATCCGAAGATGGCTGAAGCATGTCACAGGTACTACCGGTGGACTGATGAGCGACGCTCCCGATGGACCATATATCGTAGGCTCAGATTTGAATAAGAGAATGCTTCCGATGATGATTCCAATCACGATGGGATCATCGGAAGCGGTAGAAGTATTTGCCCCTCTTTATGAGCCTTTTGGTTTGATGCCCGTGGCAGGTCCATCCGGCGCGATCGGCGGTGAGCCCCCGCACGATGTTGATGTGCAGAACACCATGCTGGAACCCGGAAGCGTCATGGCTATTGCCTTGGCTTTCGGCGATCTTGACCTGGGCGCGACCGGCACCGTGACTGATATTTTGCCCACCGGTGAAGTACTGGCGCTGGGGCACCAGATGTCCGGCGAGGGCGAAATGGCATTGCCCATGGCAACTGGTTATGTGCACTTTGTCGTACCCAGCCGATCGATCAGTTTCAAGAAGTCAGGTACTTTGATTCCACAAGGGACGATCGTGCGCGATGAAAATGCGGGTACGGTTGGAATCGCTGAAAAACGCTATCACACCGCGCCCGTCGACGTAACGGTCCACATTCCAGGGCACGAAGCCATGGATTACCACTACCAAGTCGCGACACACCCCGCCTACGGACCACGTTCAACCGCCAATGTGATTTTTATGAGCATCATGGCGCTTCATGCGCCACCGATTGAGAATACTTTCCGACTCAAAGCTGATTTGTCCTTCACAGGCGGGCGTCACTTTAACGTCGATACTGTGGTCGCTGGAGGTACCGCACGAAACGTTGTCCCTGAACTCATGCCATTACTGTCGACAATGACCGAAAATCCATTCGAAAACCTCGAGCTTGTGAAAGCTGTTGTCGATGTGGAATTTACCGAGGGCATACGTCTGGCAGATATTGTGGGGGCCCAACTGGATCACGTGGAAGTCAAGCCCGGTGAGACTGTTGCGATCGACCTGCAACTCAAGCACTATGCCGGTCCATTGGAAAACCGTCGGATCACATTCAAGATCCCTGAGTATCTGGACGAGGGAGAGTACCCCCTGACTATCAGCGGCGTGGAGAAGCACGCAGAGATTGTCATGGCATCGAACCCGGATCGTATGATCGCGCGTTCAATGGATGAATTGGTGGAACTGCTGCAGGAATCTTTGGATTACCGAACAGACGCGGTTTATGCTACGCTCCAACTGCCTGATGCCGGATTGGCGTTGGGCCGGAACGAATTGCCTCGGCTTCCATCAAGCCGGTCGGTGATCCTTCAGAGTCCCACCCGGCCGTTAGCAGTTCCTTACACACCGTTGGTCAAGCAAGTTTATGACGCAGAAGCCGTTATCCAGGGCAAGGTCGTTTTCAAACTTAATATTCATAAATACTGATTTATCCAATCAGACGGTCTATCATCTGTAACTTATTGTATGCCTGTGGATTAAACGCGCTAAATATCTTGTGATTCTTAGAGAACGGGCCCATCTTATACAAGAAGTCCCTGCGAATATATAAGTAACACTGTATTTTCGTTGACATCACGCTTAAAATCAATAAAATCAAGGAAGTAGAATTTTATGCGGGCGTCTTTATAAGTGCTGTACTCGTCTGCTATTAATCAATATTTTGGAATGCTCAGCCTGCATCCGCGTATTGTTTTTTGCATCAATGCAGTTAGTACTACTCAGGAGAGGAGAAACATATGAAGCTATCGTATCTAATGGTATCGGCGGCATCGGCAATGATGCTCACCGCTACATCTTCACAGGCTTACTTTCAGTTAGTCGATCTGCCTACGATCAATGGCGGGGACGCTTCATTGCTGAACTCAGCCACCATCGTCGGCAATGACGCCTATGCAGTGCTATCGGGTTCCGGCCTGCACCGTGTTGTCAAAATCAGCGACGTCGGCGGGGCCAACACCGTTACCACGCTTGTCGATACCGCTACGTGGAACACGACTGTCAATGCCACCCCAACAGGTATCGCCGGCATCCCCTATGCTTCCGGTTCTGATCTGTTGATCTTGGATCTGGTGACCGATCAGATTGTCAAGATCGACCAGGTATCTGGAGCGGCTACATTGTTGGTCGATAATGCCACCATTGGCGGCAGTGTTTCCTTCGCCGCGGTTGATCCAACCGACGGCAACATGGTCTTCTATCAAAGCACCTCAGACCAACTGCTCAAGACTACCGGTGCAGTGAACGGTCTCGCCACTGTGCTGACCGACCTAGAACTGACCGCCATCACCGGCGACAGCAGCCCGAGCGGTGTGGCTGTGGGCGACAACGGCGTGATCTACCTCGGACAGAGCACGGATTCCGTGGGTGAAGATATCAGCTTCTACGATCCTTCCGGCCCTTCCAGTGGTGTCGTGCTGACTGAGGAACAGATCGTAGGAGTCGGCAATGACGTAGGCTTCTCGACCACGGCGTTTAACTTTGTCGACGGCTTGCTGGTCTTCCGTGACGGCGGCACATTCGACTCGATCAAGAGTTTGGATCCTAGTAACGCTCTTGTCACTCTAACGACCGTACTAGACGAAAACGCGTTGGTCAATGGCCCTGCCGGCAGCGACTTCGTCTCGAGCTTCTTCAGCTATAACGGCGAACTCGCTTGGTCCCAGACCCTCGCTTCTGGCGGTCAGGTGGCCGGCATCTACGCCGTGCCCGAACCTGCCAGCCTAGCGTTGCTTGGTCTTGGCGGCTTGGCCATGCTGCGTCGCCGCTAATATTAGGCGATTTGCGATAATCACAAAAAACAAGCCCACGGATATGGCGTTCGTGGGCTTTTTCATCGCATGAATGCATGACAGTTTGTAATAATGATCTGATATGTGTGTTTGCGGCGATGTTGCATGCAAGATAGGTGAAGCCTATTCTGGCGGATCTTTAGCAACGTGGCCATCTAAGAAGAAACGCTGCCGAGATTCTTCGGGTGTGTCGCCGCCATGCAGGATAGGCCTTGCATCTGCTGCCAGATTACTTGTGCCATGTGGCCCAGTAAAGCCCGGGCGTGCCGGGCCCAGCACGATCTCATCGGATATCCAGGCACGCTCCGAAGGTGTGGCGAAGTTCGCTTGGCCACCATAGAAATAGCGGTACAAAACCTGTGGATCATTCTGGGGCAGGCCTTCATGAGCTGGCACATTGTAGGTATTGCCGAACACCTCATACAGCTCGTTGGAAGGGCAGACCCAGACATCAAGCTTGCCTCCCATGTATTCCAATCCGCTCAACAGCGCCGGAAGGCCAAGTGTTTCAGGCCCCATCCCGACATACCGAGGGTGCCAATATTCAGGCACATAACTATCAGGCTGAATGCGGAAGGACTTGCCACCCAGTGTCTTACCGTCAGGCAGATACCCATCATGCGCATTAGCATACATAATGGATGCTGTGCCCAACTGCCGGAGGTTGGACATACACACAGCATTGTTGGCGGTCTTGCGGGCGGCACCCAACGCGGGTAGCAGGATCCCAATCAGCAAGGCAATTATCGAAATGACAACCAGCAATTCGATCAACGTGAAGGCGCGTCGGATTTCATATGCTTGCATAGCTCTCACCACACACGGGCCAGAACTGAGACCCTTCAGGCATTCTTTTGCTCTGTTTTCAATAAAAATACTATACTAGGCACTAAGCCTATTATACAATAGAACCTCAGAAATCATAGGGCTATGATACGTCTAGACAAACTGATTTGCCCTTTTTGGGAGAGGTATAAGAGATGCTTAATTACTGCTATAGCTGTACTTTTGTGGCCCTATTGTCTTGTGGAGGCATCTTATATCCAGCCAACCATGTTTCTGCTGCTACTGCCACCCGCCTGATCGGCGAACTTGATTGGTACGACACGCCAGACGGCTTCGCTGATTTCATTGAAGGCCTCGGTGACATTCGTACCAACGCCACCGGTGCTTACGCCATCCGCGGGCGAACTTACCCCCCGTTTAATAATACCGGCTACGGCTTTCTCTATGGCAGACCCGACGCTCTGACCGCATCCAGCGTCCTTCAAGAAGAAACTGATGTCACCATCGGTCCCACTACCTACTATAGAGAAGGTTACGGCAGCACCGGTTATTTCAACAACACCGGCCATTTTGCATACGAAGCCGATGTTTCCACCAGCCCCGGCGGAACCCAAATCAATACCGTTTGGATTGACAACGCACCAGTACTCTTTGAAGGTGATTCCATCTCCGGTATCCCCGGGCAGAGCTTCGAGTTCTTCGGGCTCACCGGCTTCAGCGACACAGGTGTTCTCTACTACAAGGCGGGCTTTGGCGGAAACCAGACTGGCTTCTTCTCCGGCACGGGCACGCCTATCTTCAAGACTGGCGATCCCATCGGCGGCTACGGCGGCAACGTCCTTGATGATGACCTCGGTAGCATCGGCAACATTTTCATGTCACCTGACGGCTCCAACTTCATGACTGAAATTGATGTCAATCCTGCTGTCTGGAGTCCCTCTACACCCTTCCCGATCACCAACCTCATGATTCTCAATGGTAGTGCCGCTGCGTTTGCGAGCGATCCCAATGCCTTCCTGCTTGAAGGTCAAACCATCCCCGTTGCCGACGGCGGGATAGGCGATAGCTGGGACGGATCGTACTCACGCTATGCGGTCAATAATGACGGCAAATGGGCTGTTGCCGGGGATACCGACCACGTCAGCAACGATGCCGTCATCGTTGTCGATGGTACCATCGTCGCCCGCGAAGGTGATTCCCTGCCGACCGAGTCCGGCGGGACAACCACCCTCACCGGTCAGGCCAAGAATGTCGTGATCAATGAACAAGGTGATGTCGCTTACACCTTTGGAGATTCCATCTTTATCAACGATGTCGAATATGTCACCATCGGCAATGTGGTGGATACCGGCGAAACACTCACAAAAATCCAACTTGGCCTGGCCATGACCGACCGTGATGCCAACAATCTTGTGACCGTTTTCTTCATTGGACGCGATACGCATGACACCAGTAATAATGGAGATACTGCCTACTCGATCCAGTTAACTCTTCCCGTACCGAGTATCCCTGGCGATCTCAACAGCGACGGTTTTGTCGGGTTGGACGATCTTGACATTATCCTTACCAACTGGAACCAAACGATCCCGCCGGGTGATCTCCTGGCCGATCCGAGCGGGGACGGATTCGTCGGCTTGGACGATCTGGATATCGTACTGAACAACTGGAACGCGGGGACACCACCACGCAGCATCAGTATCCCTGAACCCATGACTTATGTTATGTTTGGTTCAATGAGTTGGTTATGGCTACGGGTGCGAAGGACCTAAATACTTGAACTGGTTAAGGTGGCTCAACGGCTTGTGATCACAAGAATGTAGCTTAGTTAGCTGTTCTCATACATGCTATTATTGGCTTGCTTCTACATGTGTGCGCCGTGATGATGCTATCGGACCGGGCAATTCATTATCAACGTATTCGTCACATGGTTCTGGCGGCAAGAGTACAGCTTAACGTGCTACTATGATGTTGACTCACATTGGCCTGTCAGTATGAAAGAATATGTTGAAGGTGCAGTGGTACATGAACTCAATGCATGTGGTCTTTCAGCAGGCAACGCGGACCTGGATAAGCTGTTGCGAGAGCTCGCCTTGACACGTAGGTAGGCCTTTTGATTTGCGCGTAAGGTGATGCGGTACTCGACCAGAACGGATCGGCCATGCAAGCGTGTGGCTATGTGGTAACCGCGAAGCAATGCGAAAGTGCTATTGCAAGTTAAGATGCTGACGGCAATTGGCTTAAATGTTTTATAGTATTTGCTTGATAAGGGTGAGGTCGCTGGTTCAAGCCCTGCCGGGCCCGTTGTTTATAAAAATCAATATTCCGTAACTACGGAATAAACATCTTTTGTCAGCCGCGATAGCTTTCCCCACGAATAAGGTCTACGAAGAGCCAGATTTCATGATCCACAATAGCGTAAATATACGTCCGCATTAATTATAATTACTGTCGGCCCTCAGTATCTTTACCTATCCAGAAGTGCTCTGCATTATTCCGGCTCTGTAATAATGCACGGATGACATAGACAGATGCTGCCAAGTGCCCCAGCACCAACAGCGATATCAACCAGATTGTTGCGATCAATTTAGACCGTTCACGCTGGAATACCCAACCGGCGAAGAGTAAGAATCCCACGTATAGGTCTACCAGGGTGACGCGGCCCCAGGGATGGTCCAGCAGCCACCTGCCTTCCTGACGGAAGTTTCCGTCCAGGAATCCGTGTCCGATGACAACCACCATCGCAAGTGTTCCGATTATTGCGAGCAAATAAGCTACGATCGTTTGACTTCTGGACATGATCAAAGAACTCCTGGTCTATTTAATGTCATTCAGACAAGCGCATTTACGGGTGATTCATCATGTCTGTGCCGAACAGTGCGTTCTGATCGTATTGCGCTTACTGGTTCAAGCAGGTAGTGGCTGACCCACCACTGTCCGCCGTTCTGGTAGCCGAATAATTCAGCGCATGCCATGAAGAAGATGCGCCAGCGTTGCAGCCAAAGACGCGCACTCCTGGGCCCGTACGTCTCAGCGAGGATTGGTAGAACTTGTTCGGTCCGAGCGTCGAGATTGGCCAGCCACGCGTTGGCTGTATTCTCGTAGTGACGCCCTGACCAACGCCACTGATTTGCGACGTGCAGGTGTTTCCCAAACCGGTGCAGCAGGCCGTCGGAAGGCATGATCCCGCCGGTGAAAAAGTATCGCGCCATCCACGACATGGCGCCGGTCGGTTCGAACGGGTAGGCGTATTGCCTGTGACAGAAGATGTGTACGAAGAGCTTGCCTTCGGGCTTGAGCCAATCCGCAATGCGTGACAGAAGCCGTTCATAATTCCGCATATGTTCGAACATCTCCACGGAGACGATGCGGTCATATCGGCGATCGGATTGGTACTGATTCATATCCGCGGTGTGTACTTTTACGTTCTGCAACCCCAGTTCGCTTGCGCGTGACATGATGTATTGACGTTGCGGCGCCGAGTTGGATACCGCAGTGATTCGCGCTGCCGGATACTTTTCAGCCATCCACAGTGTCAGCGAGCCCCAGCCGCAACCCAACTCGAGGATATCTTGGCCGTCCTTTAATTCGGCGTGGATGCAGGTCGCCTTCAATGCCGCTCTTTCCGCCTCGGCTAAGCTGCCAACCCCATCGGGCCAGTAACAACTGCTGTATTTTCGCCGCGGGCCCAGGACATGGCCGAAAAACTCGGGCGGCAATTCGTAATGCTGCTCGTTGGCGGCCTCCGGCACAGGTGCGATCGGTCCGTTACGTGTCGAATCAATAAAAGCCTGAAGGCGTTTGGCTTCTTCCTCACAGTCTTGTGATTGCTCGTTCCGCAGACGCTGGGCGCAGAGTCTGCGGATACCCAGTCGCACGATCGTGTCGGGTAGCCGTCCCGATTCGATCCACGAAACCGCCTGCTTGCTCATCCATTCATACATAGTTACACCTCGGTCTTTCGTGTAGGCCCCGGGAAAAAGGCGTTGGTTGTTTGTTGGTAACGACGATAAGCATCCCTGCGGCTGCGAATCGCCTGTTTCTCGGTCAAGGGGATTCCTGTCACACGTGTGATGAACCAGTACATCACTAACGGCCCGCCCAACGCGGTCCACGCGTATGATCCACCGAGGGCGATTAAGACATATGACCACCAGCCGATCCACTCGAAGAAGTAGTTGGGGTGGCGTGAGTAGCGCCACAACCCTCGGTCACAGACTTTCCCCTTATTGGCCGGCTGCTTGCGGAAAGTGTCCAGTTGTGCATCCGCGATAGACTCACCCACGACAGCGATCAGCCAGACCAAGGCGCCGGCGTAGTCGTGCCACCGCAAGTCAGTTGCGGTGTTGTCCGCAGCCACCCACATCGGTAATGCGAACAAAACCGCCCAGGCCGCCTGGAGTTGGAAGAAAAAGAACAACTTCCGCTGCGTGTTTTCGCCCCATCGTTCGCGCAGCATGGTGTATCGGCCGTCCTCTTCTTCTCGCATCACCCGTTGCAACAGGTACACGCCCAAACGTATGCCCCATAGCCCCGCCAGCACACCCACCAACCAACGGCGCGGCGTGTACCCGTCCGAGCACCATGCAAACCATACACCCATCAGGCCCGTCCCGAATGACCAAGCGATGTCCACGATCCCGGCGTTGTGTGTTCGGCGCTGGATAAGCCAGAGGCCGAGCATCAGCGCAGCCATAATCAGCCAGCCGATCAGTAATGCTTTCCAAAGGATCATTCATGCACCTCATACGCAGTATTCAGTTCCGACAACAGGGGTGCACGCCGGCACCTCGGCTTGGTCAGTATGGCCTGAATCGTACCGATGTACCTTTCTTCAAATCCCGCTTCGCAGTAACACAGGTAATACTGCCAGAGACGCTGGAAAGCGTCGGAATAACCGAGATCGCGCACTCGGTCGGTGTTTGACTCGAAGTTATTGCGCCATCGCCGTAGTGTTTCGGCGTAATGCGGTCCGATCTCTTCGACATGAAACAGACGCATATCCGTGGCGCGACCTATCGACCCGACCACGGCGCCCAACGAAGGGCAGCAACTTCCGGGAAAGACATAGCGCTGGATAAAGTCGACAGATCGAAGATATCGCCGGTAGTGCTGATCGTTCATATTGATTGCCTGAAGCGCCATCACGCCCTCCGGCTTAAGCAATCGACTGCATGCTGCAAAGAAGGTGTCAAGATGTCGGTGCCCGACCGCCTCAATCATCTCAATAGACACGAGCTTGTCATATCGACCGGACAATTTACGGTAATCCGCCAGCAACAGTTCGACACGGTTATTCAGCCCAGCTGCTGTGATGCGCTGATTCGCCAGATCAAACTGTTCACGCGAGATCGTTGTGGTTGTGACCCGGCAGCCGTAGCGTTGCGCGGCATGTATCGCCATACTCCCCCAGCCTGTACCGATTTCAAGCAGGTGGTCTTCAGACCCGAGATCGAGTTTACGGCAGAGACGGTCCAGCTTTGCGATGGACGCCTCCTCCAATGAGATATGAGGATGCTCGAAGATACCCGACGAGTACGTCATTGTTGGATCGAGGAACAACTCAAACAAATCGTTACCGAGATCATAGTGTGCATGGATGTTTCGTCGGCTGCCGCCAAGCGTGTTGTCGTGTATCCGGTGCCAGGCACGTGCGAGCCATTGGGCGAGAGCGGCGGGGCCCCGTTGTGCATCATGAGCCAACCCGATATTGCGGACCATCACGCGCAACAGGGTCGTAAGATCCTCGGTGTCCCACAGACGGTTGATGTATGACTCGGCGAATCCAAGTGCGCCGCCGGTAAGCACTGCGCGGTAGAAGGACGAACTGAGCACCCGGAGCGAGGCCGTCAACTCGTTATCTGATGGTTGGCCATATTCACTAGATCCCAGTTCATCGGTTATTTGAATGCGTTCTTTATGCAACCGACCCAGGCGATTATGCACTAGTATCCTTGCGACGCGGTCAACGGGGCTCATTCGTGAGGTTTTATTTCTAACGCTATTGCTGGTAATGAGTGTATCGCTCATGGGCATTCCGCCTTTGCCGTTGCTCGATGCTTGGGGTGGGGGTGGAAGGGGACGCGTTTAAGCCAGAGCCGGAAGGCCTGGTAATAGATTGCGGCGATCACTTTCAGTGTCATGGCGGGGTAAGCCATCAGCACATGGGCTAGCGTTGCGGCAGTGATCGGACGCCTATGCAGACTCATGGTGGCATCAAAGAGCTTCTGTGCCTGCTCAATATTCTCCATGTGTACAGCTACTCGCTGATCCGGATCGGTGAATCGCCAGTCGTACACTTGATTCATCCCCATAAATGGCGACACGTGAAACGCTTTGTTAAAACGGTAGCGCTTCTTCTTGCCATGCGCGATGTTTTGCTTCTCATCCAGTACGTAACAGTGTCTTTCACCCCATGGGGTGTTGTGCACCTCCGCGACGATGGTCTCAACCCGTTGCCCGGGCTGGTCCCAGCAGTAGTAGAAGCTGACCGGGTTCATGCAGTAGCCGAAGTAACGCAGATGCGTTAAGAGCCCAATGGGCCCGGTCGGATACCTGCCGGTTTCTGCTTGTACCATTTCGCGCACGGATTCGATCAGCGGAACCTGCGGGTCGCCCATGTGGTCCCGCCGGCGAAACCAGGCGAGGTTCGGGCGTTTTGCGGACCATAGCCAGCGGCCCTGGAAGACTTCCGCCAACTCGTCCAGGTCGATATAGACCATGAACATCTTGTAGTGGAAGTGGTTCTCACGCGGCGCGTACCGACGGTGGCGCGTCCAGCCTTCATAAAGGCAACTACGCATGAACTGCCTCCTGATGGACTGCCTTATGGATGATCGCGTTGCAGACCGCTAAGGCACTTCGCACCCCATCCTCGTGGAACCCAAAGCCCCAGTAGGCTCCGCAATATGAACTGCGGTTCTTGTCTATGATTTCGTGATGGCGGCTTTGCGCGTGTTCCTGTTCTAGTGTGTAGATCGGATGGTGGTACTTAAGCCGTCGGATTACCTTGGTTGGATCGATTGTGCCCTGGTCGTTGAGTGTGACACAAAAGGTGTGCTTGCTCTTGAGCGATTGGAGGATATTCATGTTGTAGGTCACGGCTACCGAGTCGCGCTGCCGGTCTGATACGGTCGCGTTCCAACTGGCCCATGCGCGTCGGTTTCTTGGCAGCACGGATGTATCGGTGTGCAAGACCGCCTCATTCGGTTGATAGGGGAACGCCCCAAGCAGTTCACGTTCTACGGGAGATGGGTCGGCAAGTAGGCGTAGCGCCTGATCGGCATGGCATGCGAACACAACGTGGTCGTACCACTCCGATCCGTAGCCGGAGGATTCGACACAGACCCCGTCGGGGAAGCGGAGCACGGATTGAGCCGGGCAGCTTAGTCGGATTCGACTGGCGTACCGTGCCGTGAGTTTTTCGACATAGCGGAACGAGCCACCTTGGATCACACGCCATGTCGGTCGGCCTCCAACCTGCAGCATGTTGTGATTGGATAAAAAACGTACGACGAATTTAATCGGGAAGTCTCTGAATGTCTGCGCCGGTGTTGACCAAAGCGATGTCCCCAGTGGCACCAGGTAATGTTCCACGAATTCGTGGCTATACCCCTTAGCCTCGACATATTCACGGACCGTGGGGCCCGGACCCGTCTGCTCGAGTAAGATCAGAGATTCACGGCTAAAGCGCAACACCTGCTTAAGCATGCCCCAGAACTTTGGTCTAAGCAGATTCCGTCGCTGGGCAAATAGCTTGTTCGGACTGGTTCCGTTGTACTCCAGGCCGGAGTCTTCGCAGCGGACGCTGAAACTCATGCAGGTTGGTTGTGAGGCGACACCGAGTTCGTTCATCAACGCCACAAAGTTCGGGTAATTATGCTCATTGAACACGATAAATCCGGTGTCAACGTGTTGCACTTCACCATCACATTCGACACGGATCGTGTTGGTATGTCCCCCGACATAGTCACCGGCCTCGAACATAGTCACGTCGTAGTGCATACTCAACTTGTATGCCGCGACCATACCGGAGATGCCTGAACCGATCACTGCTATGCGTTTGGACGTGGACAAGCTCATGGTCTTGTCTCCGATGGCTTGATATCCAGCCGATCGCGGTGCAGAGCCTCGGTTGAGACGGGGCGCAGGTCACGGATCAGACCCAGTGACTTAAGCAATAACAGGCCGTAGTACGTCACATCGATCTCCCACCAATAAAAGCCCTGTCGAGCCGAGGCGGGGTAGTGGTGATGGTTGTTGTGCCAGCCTTCTCCCAGCGTGAGTAGTGCCAGGAAGAAGTTGTTGCGGCTGTCGTCCCCGGTCGCAAAGCGTTGCTTGCCGACCGTGTGTGCGAGGGAGTTGATCGTGTAGGTGAAGTGGTACAACATGATCGTTGATACGAAGAAGCCCCAGACAAGCATCTGCCACCCGTCCGTGCCAAGTGCGGGTGCGTAGCGCTGTAACAAGGCACCTAAGACAAACAAACCAATAGCGAGCAGCAGTAGAGGTACCCAGTCGAAACGGTTGAGCCAACGGAGTTCGGGGTAACGAAGCCAATCCCTGACCAGACGTTCATCCGTGGCAAACGCGTTCCGTGTCAAGAACCATCCCATATGCGACTTCAGAAAGCCGATGATGCGCGGGGAGTGGGGGTCCGGGTCTTGATCAGAGTGCATGTGGTGTTGTCGGTGATGAGCCGCCCACCACAGCGGGCCACGTTGACCGGAAGTGCACGCCAGCGCCGCCATGACGAACTGCACCGTTCTGGAAGTTTTAAACGTACGGTGTGAAAAGTACCTGTGATAGAACGCTGTGACAAAGAACATCCGCATCAGGTAAAGCACAACGGCAACCGCAACGGCAATCCAACTGAAGCCCACCCATATCACTCCCAAGCATGCCAGATGCAGTAGAGCGAAGGGGATACAACGCACCCAGTCGATCTGCTCGTGATGCTCAACATGTGCCTGCGAGGCCAGCCGGTCATCGCTTAACCAGTGCCAGGTTGCTGTAACAAAGCCTGGTATACCTATGCGTGTTTTTTTCAGAACGCGATGCATCCTTGTGTCCAAACCCTCTTGACTACAGATATTCGTGTATTTATATCCCCGTGTGGTAGGGATAGAGAAGCGGAAGCTCAAGGGACATTTAGAGATACTCACCTCGGTTGAATCCAGCTACTGTATGTATACGAAGTAAATGACTGAGCGGATTCAGTTGATCTGGATATTGCCCGCCGGGTTGTAGTCAACGAGAAGCCGTTTAACGGCAGGGGCTTAACAGCGGATTTATTCATCAATGACCCAACCTTGGATGAGATGTGTGTTGATCCTGGCGGCGGCCTACAACCTTCTGTGGGGTGCCTGGGTCGTGCTGTTTCCGCTTGCTGCATTCAGTCTGACCGGGCTCGAGCCGCCTCGTTACCCCCAGATATGGCAGTGTGTCGGGATGATCGTGGGGTGTTATGGCATCGGGTACGCTATCGCGGCGACGGACCCGATCCGCTGGTGGCCCCTGGTGCTTGTCGGCCTGATCGGCAAAGTGCTCGGGCCCATTGGCTTCGTATATGCCTTTCTGGCCGGTGACTTCCCGCTGGAATTTGGGATCATGATCCTGACGAATGACCTGATCTGGTGGCTGCCTTTTGCCGCGATTCTCTGGTCGGCAGCACGCGGTAATGAAACTACTGCGCAGGTACAACCCGCTAGTGTTGCCATGCGTCACGCACTCACACAGACCGGTCAAAGTCTGTGGGACCTGACGCAGCGTCAACCGGCGCTTGTGCTCTGCCTGCGTCATGCAGGTTGCAGCTTCTGTAAAGTAGCCCTGCAAGATATTGCAAGCCAGCGTAAGAAGATCGAAAGTAAGGGTGTGCAGATCATCCTGGTGCACATGGCGTTGGAGGATCAGGCAGAACGCTTGTTTGCGGCGTATGGACTGGCGGATCTGCCACGGATCAGCGATCCGCACCGCGAACTGTATCGATCATTGGGTTTGGGCCGTGGCTCATTCCTGGCCTTGTTCGGGCCGTTGGTCTGGTTGCGTGGCATCGTCGCGGGTTTACGGGGGCATTGGCCCGGTCGTTTGGCCGGGGACGGATTTCAGATGCCCGGAGCGTTTCTGATACATCGTGGCCGCTTGGTAAGATCATTTCGTCACAGAACGGCCGCCGACCGTCCGGACTACCCCGGGCTCTGCAACACAAATGCGTGTCAGACGATCCAGCCGGATGTTGCGTTGATCAAAGAGGAGACTGTACATGCCCGTTAGTGAGAGCGACACGCACAAGATGGCTTGCATGGAAGTCTGGGGTGGCAATAGCCACGCGGATGTCGGCGTGAAGATGCTCGGGCTTAACGCATGGATATACAGTAAGCCTTATGGCCGATCTTCGGAAGCCGGGGGGGACGTTCACTATGTCACCTCATGCGCCTCCGGATCGATCTCCCGGCTGCTGTTGGCCGACGTCTGTGGGCATGGCCAGAAGGTGGCCGAATTGTCCTCGAACCTGCGTCAAATCATGCGGCGTAATGTGAACCGGATCGATCAGACACGTGTACTTACATCAATCAATGAGCAGTTCAAGCAACTCGACACAGACTCATCCTTTGCCACGGCATTGGTACTGACGTTCTTCGCCCCTCGGCAATCGCTGACCATCTCGAATGCGGGGCATCCACCCCCGCTACACTACAGCCACCGCCGACAGACTTGGCGTCTGCTCCGCCGTGATAGTCAGTCCGATGGAGCGATGAGAGATCTGCCTTTGGGCCTATTCAATGAAGCGGACTACAGTCAGCAGTCCATGAGTCTTGAGCCGCATGACATGGTGCTGTGTTACAGCGACGCGTTGACCGAAGCGACGCGACCCAACGGGCGTCAACTCGGCCAAGATGGGTTGCTGGAACTGGCTCGGTCCTTACCACCTGACGAACCTGAGCAAAGCGTTCATATGTTAATCGATCTGGTGAGTGATATGTCTCAGCTTGATCAGGACGACCTGACTGTGATCCTTATCAAGCGCGACACAACCCCCGCGCGGGTGCCCTACGGCCGGGTGATCACCGCGCCCGTCAAGATGCTGTGGGCAGGTTTGAAAAGGTAGATCTCGTATGTCTGTTACTTGGCCTGATATAGTAGCAGGATCAAGCTAAACTATTCCCTCAGTATGAGACGTTTTAGATGAGGGTCATCTGCTTTACATCAGTCCTTATTCTATTCATGAGCTGGTACAAGTTTAATCATGGGCTTATGCAGATCTCATCTTGACTTCAAACTCCGCTTGCGTTCCAGTTCATCGATCACAGTGTCTTGACCCAATGGTTCTCGGCTGCGGTAAGCCGCTCTTGCGAGCAGATGTGTTGCAGCGGGGACCGTGACCACCAGAAAAACACACACGAGCAGGCCGCGTGCGGTCACGTCGATATCTGGCATCGTGAGTACGGCGGCGAGTAAAACCGTGCAGGTACCGAGCGTGACGGCTTTACTGGCGGCCTGCATCCGCGTATAGACGTCTGGCATGACCAAGATACCCACTGCGGCTAAGAGACAAAATATCCCACCGACAAACAGCAGGGCGGTACTCAATATGTTCAACACGACTTCGGTCATGATGTTTTCCTTTCGATAAAGTGAGCAAATGCAACGGTCCCTACGAAACTGACCAATGCGAGAATGACGGCCACGTCGAGGAAGACGGGGTTCCTGTACTGAGCCGCGTAGAGCGCCATGAGCGCGGTGGACAAGATCGCGATCACGTCGAGTGCCACGACACGGTCGGCAAGCCCGGGCCCGCGTATCAGACGCAGTGCGGCCAGCGCTATCGACAGGATCAACATGTACTCCACAGCCAGTATCATCAGTCCGTTATCCTCCAGATATCGTCTCACCGCATCAGTGCGAGTACCCAGCTTTCCAATCTTTGCTTGACTTCCTTGCGGACCTGTTCCGGGTCATCCACAAACATCGCATGGATGTACATCACGCGCCGATCTTCCCCAACATCAATGCACAGGCTCCCCGGGGTCAGTGTGATCAGGTTGGCGAGGACGGCGATCTCCAGGTCTGTTTCGGCGTCGAGCGGGACAGCCACGATCCCCGGACGCCGATAGCGGGTGGGGGTCACAACGTCCCATGCTACGCGGAGGTTCGCTTTGAATATCTCCCATGCAAGCACGAAAGCGAATCCAATCGTCAACGGTAGTTTCCTGAAGTACGAGGTCCGACCAAGCAGCGGAGACATCCACCACAGCACGAGGTATCCGAGGGCGAACCCGATAAGGATATTGCCGTAGCCGAAGTCACCGGTGGAGGCTACCCATAGGGCCATCAACAGGATGTTCATCAACAGCGCCTTCATCGTAGGTCCTCACTTTCGTTCGTGATCCCTCGAGTCACTTCGGCCTGGACATGGGGCAAAACCTGTTGAACATACGCGGAGCGATCAAGGATGCCCGCGGCAGCTTGATCGGCGATGGTCAATAGTGCTTGTGGATGTAAGCCGATGGCGACCGTCAGCAGTGCCAGCACACCGCAAGGGGCGGCCAGCAACGCCAATCGACGAGGTGACTGTATTGCGGGTGTGATGACACCCTCGGGCGTGTCGGTCCCCATGTTCTCAGGAGCGGGTTTCCAGAAAACCTCGTTCCAGAGCTTGAGCATGCTTACAAGCGTTAACAACCCTGCGACGATTGCGATCGTTGTCAGCAGGTATTGTCCTGTGGCGAAGCCTGCCTTGATCATCGTGAGTTTCGCCCAGAAGCCCGAGAGAGGTGGCAGACCAGCGAGACTCATGGCTGGGATGGCAAAGAGTATCGCTAGCCATGGCGCGTGTTTAAGCATCCCGCCCAGGCGTGACAGGTCTTCGGTTCCCGTGAGGTGCCGGACGATCCCACCGATCAGGAACAGATTAGTTTTCACGATAATGTGGTGCACGATGTAGAAGATCGACGCAACAATCCCCAGTTGACGAAGTTGTGGATCATCCGAAGTCAACAGTGCCAAGCCCATCACCATGTACCCGATCTGGCTGATGATATGGAACCCGAGCACCCGCCTGAAGCCAGACTGGGACACGGCACCCCAAACCCCCATCAGCATGGTCAGGCCGGCGATGAACAGGAGTATGTGAAAGATATACGGGCTGTAGGGTATGACGGTGGCGAATACCCGGATCAGTGCGTACACACCGACTTTTGTCAACAGCCCCGCGAAGATAGCGGAGGTCGCCGGTCTTGCGGTGTGGTAGCTGGCGGGTAGCCAGAAGTAGAGCGGGAAGACCGCAGCTTTGATACCGAAGCTGACTAACAACAGCCCCGAGGCAGCAGTCACCAGCCACGGATGCTCCGTATTGACAAGAGCCAGGCGCTGGGACAAGTCTGCCATGTTCAGAGTGTGAGCGATCCCGTATAACAGGCCCACCCCGGCAAGGAACATGGCTGAACTCAGCAGGCTCAGCGTCACGTACCTGATACCCGCTTGCATGCGTTTACGGCCACCGCCCATCACAAGCAGCACAAAGCTGCCGATGAGCATCACCTCAAACCACACGTAGAGGTTGAACAGGTCACCGGTCAGGAATGCGCCACAAACGCCCAAGAGCAGGATATTCTGGGCGACGAAGTAGCCGTGCCGCTCGTCAGCCGGGTTGGAATGACCCAAAGTATAAACACTCACGGCAAGATGAATCACGGCGGCGACGACCACCATCACGACAGCAAAGAGGTCGGCTACGAAGACGATCCCAACAGGGGCGTCCCACCCGCCGACATGGATTACTTGCGTCCCGTTGTGCCAAACACGCGCAGCCAGAAAGACGCTTGCCACAAGCAGAGCCAATGCACCGATCAGCGCGACACACCGTTGTGCCCTGCGCTGTCTTATGAGAAGCAGGCTGCAGCAGGCGGTGAGTAACGGGATCAGGATCGGAAGGACTGGGAGCGTGCCAATCATGGCTGGTCTCCTTCGTTCACGATCTCATCGGTCCCGAAGACATGACAGGCGCGGCGTACCAATACGCTCGCGAAAGCGAGCACCGAAAAACTGATCACGATGGCTGTGAGGATCAGGGCCTGAGGCAATGGGTCCGCGTGCCCCGGCGACGGTGCGGATGCGTCGGGCGAAACAATCGGCGGCTGGGCACGGATCCATCCCCCGGCCGAAAAGATCAACAAGTTGGCCGCGTGACCGATCAGCAAAAGCCCGAAGATGAGCTTTACTGAACTGCGCGCCATCAGCAGGTATAACGCCGACGCGTACAACAGTCCGACCAGGATGGATCCGATGATGATCATGATTCTTCGCTCAAGCTGATGATGAATAACAGTACCGCACCCAGAACAACCAGAAACACCCCCACGTCGAATAGCAACACGGTTCCGGCCTTAAGTCCGAGGGGCAACTCCCACGCAAGCCACAGTCCGTACATGAAGGGCTGACCTGCTATCAACGCGACACAGCCGCTGATGACGGCAAGCAGCAGCCCGATGCCGATGAGAGTGGGTGGCGACACACGAAGCAGACTCTTGACACGATCCATGCTGAACGCCAGCCCATAAAGCACGAAGGCGGTGGCGGCCAGAAGCCCACCGATAAAGCCCCCGCCCGGTTCGTTGTGCCCGCGCAGCAGCATGAAGATCGAGAAAAGCAACAGCACCGGGGTCACGAAACGTACTGTCGTCTGGAACACAATCGCGTTCACGCTTCACCCCCTTTAGCACGGGCGGATCGTCCCGTCCGGATTAACGCGAATACACCCAGCCCTGCCATCGCGACTACGGTAATTTCACCGAGTGTATCCAGCGCACGGAAGTCCACGAGGATCACGTTCACAACGTTACGCCCATGGGCTTCGGGGCGGGCTAGCGAGGCCATCTTTTCACTCACTGAAGCGGGCAGCCTAACTAGCGACGATTGATAGAGCATCGTGGCCATCACGGCGCCGGCCGCCAAAGCGATGATCGCATCAAGCCAACGTACGGATCGTTCACGGAATGCTGCGAACTTCGGAAGCCGATAGAAGGTGAGTACGAGTAATACTACCGTTAAGGCCTCGACCATAATCTGAGTGATAGCGAGGTCAGGTGCACTGAATAGGCCAAACAGTACAGCAATCAGCACGCCGGTAATCCCCAGAAGTGCGATGGCTGACAGACGAGAGCGGCTGTGGACCGCCGCCAGTGCGCCAGCCAGCAGCACCAGACCGAGCACGCTTTCCGTGATGAGTAAATCACCCAGTACCTCTGGTTCAGGCAAACCTGTGCGGACTAGCGGGTAAACACTCAGTGTCACGAAGAACACGAGAATAACCCGAAGGTCCTGGCGGAGCTTTCCTGTCTGTGTCTTACGGGTTATCACGGCCGCACACGTCAGGATACCCGTATAGAGCTTTTCATAGATCCGTGCGGGACCATACACGGCGGCCACACCGACGATGCGCTTGATCGCCCCCAACCAGTGGCGAAGCTTTAGGAACAATGCGAAACCGCAGCCCAACGTGACTAAGCTGATCCCGAGCGCTGTCAGCGCGACGGGACTGAAGCCGTGCCACAGCTCCAGGTCCATGAGGATCGTGCGCCCACCAATCGACGACGCTATCGCCGAGCCCAGTGTGCGGTCGAATACATCAGGGATCACGCCGACGAACAAACCCGCCACGGCCAACACAAACGGCCCGATGAGCATGGGCAGGCGAACTTCTCGGGCGTTGCGTGATGACTGTTTTCTTTCTCTGAAGAAGGGCCACGCCGCGACGGCCAGCGCCATGGCAATCAGAAAGATATTCGCGACGACAGCCGCACAGATCAGTGCAACACCCAGCGTGTCGAGATTTAGTTTGGCCTTGAGCAACAGCTCCTTGCCGATAAATCCAAACAGCGGTGGCGCCCCTGCCATGCTTAGTGCGGCGAGAGCGCCGGAAAGTGCTGTGATCGGCATGGCGCGTGACAAACCGCCCAGTTTCTCAATGTCACGTGTACCGGTTACGTACTCGATACTGCCGGCAATCATGAACAGTGCCGCTTTGTAACACGCGTGGGCGGTGAGGTAGACAACCGCGGCTTTGATTGCCAGGTCCGTCCCGATACCTATGAGCATCGTGAGCGTGCCCAGCACACTGACGGTCGTGTAGGCGAGTATACGTTTCATGTCGGTCTGACCCGCAGCGATCAAGGCGCCGATCAGCATGGTCATTGCTCCTGTTGCCACAAGAACGGCATGCCACGTCGCACTATGGCCAAACAACGGGTTCAGACGCGCCAGCAGATAGACACCAGCCTTAACCATCGTCGCCGAGTGCAGGTAAGCGGAAACCGGGGTCGGCGCGGTCATCGCGTCGGGAAGCCAGAAGTGAAGGGGCACTTGGGCCGACTTAGACAAAGCACCGATCATGATGAGGATCATGGCTGGCAAAAAAAGGCTGTGCGTCGAGACGTCAGAGCCGATGAGTTCCGATATCTTCGACGCCGATCCTACAGAAAGCCCGCTCTGCAAAGCGGCGATTGTCAAGAGGACGATGCCCGCCAGCAGTGCAAGTCCACCCGCGCCCGTGACCAGCAGGGCCTGCCTGGCCGACGCGCGGGCGCCTTCCTGATCGTGCTTGAATCCGATCAATAAGAAAGATGCGACGCTGGTCAATTCCCAGAAAATAAACAGAACGAATAGATCATCGCTAAGCACGATCCCGAGCATCGCTCCGAGGAACAGCAGCAACAGTCCCAGCAGCCTGCCGAGATCCGTTTTCATATAGCTGCCGGCGTATAGCAATATCAGCGCCCCGATACCGCTGATCAGGATTACGAACACCGCCGATAGCCCGTCCATCCTGAACGCTAAATCGATACCAAGCGCGGGTACCCATGGCTGCGACACCGACCACGCTTCACCCGGCTCCATTGGTAAACGCAATACGGTAAGCATTGCGATACCACCCGGCAGCAACGCGGCAAGCCATGCCGTAGTTCGGCCGAGCTTACGGCAAAGCCACGGCACAAGGCTGGCGGCGATTAGGGGCGTCAGGATCATCCAAAGCATGGCTGAAAACTTTGTTGGAAACGGGGATCATCTTTATCTTAGTGACACAACGTAAGCGCGGCGAGTTACCTGGCGTCGCTTGCCGACGCGTCGTATCCCGGCTCGTCTAATTCGGTGTGAACCCGGGGTTCAGGCCGGCTGAAGACCGAGCAATACATCCACACGGTTCTCCCAAGGCGTGTCGAGCTCGGCATATATGGTTTGAATGCCTAGCCGACCGGCCGCTGCGACGTTGCTCTTGTGATCATCGACGAACAGAATCCGATTGGTTTCTGCAACGCGATCGAGCGCTTCCCGGAACGCACTCGGGTCGGGTTTAGTGGCGCCTATCTTGTCCGATACCAGCACGCGGTCGAAGTGGCCGATCAAGCCAAAGCGCTTAAGACGCGGCAGCAACCAGTGCGTTCGATGGTTCGATAGCAGCCAGAGCGGGACGGCCTTGGACCACGCCGACAAATACCGCGCTGCCGGTCCGATTACATAGCCGGATTCGAGGATCCCATGCCAATCATGTGTTCCTGCGCCACAGAGCGTCAAGCGTTGCCACAGTTCGCGGTCATCGATCCGGCCGGACCACGCGTCATCGCGTACCTGTTCGTGCCAACGCCGGTTCACTTCCTCGTGTGTCTCGCCTGTATGCAGAGCAACTTCGTGCAGGAAGATCGGCCAATACGCGTTGAGGATGATCCCGTGTGCGTCCAGTACTAATAATTCGATCTCTTGTTCCATCCTCATATCGCTTTCGGCAGGGTTTTTGTTGCGTCGATCTGCGCAATGATCAGATCGACGACGCGCTGTGTAAGGTCCTCCGGGTGCCGGATATCATGCTCGGCGACACCCGCCTTGTGTGCCCGTTTACGAAGTTCCTCCTGAAGCAGACGTATCACCGGCAGGTGCTTCAGGTGCCGTTGGCCATCACGGTCCGGTTCTCGGCTAAGCCTTGTGGTTAATTGTTCCCGGTGGGTGTCTTCCTGGTCGATCGTTAGCAGTACTTCAACCACGATTGCATCAGAACCGTGTTGCTCGAGGTGATCGCGGACCTTGCCCGGCAGGACGTGGGCGCCCTCCAGCAGCACATGACGCCGTTCGGCGGTCAACCGGCTGGCTATCGCCGCACAAGCCGATCCGACCGCGTGTGACTGCCGGAGAAAGCTTGTCAGCGAGCAGCCGATCGCGGGATCGCCCTCGACCGTTTCGTAGGTCGAGACGTGCAATTCAGGCAAGACCGTCTGGGGGACAACGGTTCGAAGCACTTCACGTACAGCATCCGACGGCACCACACGGTTGATACCCAATCGCAACGCCAATCTCGTTGCGACCGTGGACTTTCCGACACCCGGCGCTCCGCCCAGACATACAACAATCGGTCGGCCTACCCGCTTGACACGACGCCAGGCGCGGTAACGGTTGGCGGCGTCCTTACCCGCTTGCACTTCAATCGCCTGTTCGGCCAGGGCCGCAAGTTCATCGGCATCAACCTCACGCCGCTTCTCCTGCCGCAAACGCTTCTCGATGCCGGCGGCGATCATGTGGGCCGTTCCCGTTTCCATGCCGGTCGCCAGGATGCTCGTCGCCATCAGCCCCTTGGAAAAGGGGAGGTCGCCGCCGCGTCGGCCTCGGACGTAGATCAGTTTCTCGCTATGTTTCAATGCCAGGTCGGAAGGCATCGCGTGCTCCTTGTGGGTTACTGCGTCATGTAGAGAGCGCGGGTTGAATGTTGCACCACGTGTAATGCGGTATTACCTAACAGTCGATCGAGCCAGTAACTGCGGATCCCGTTGCCCATCACGATCAGGTCCGCATCGAATTCGCTGGCCGATTCAAGAATCCGTTGCCGGGGCGTGTCTAAACTGACTTCAATTTCGGGATTGAAACCGTGAGACCGGCAGTAACGGGCCATCTGCTCGTTCAAGGCTTCTGCCTCATGCTTGTTCGGGCCGCATGTCAACAGCTTCATTTGGATTTCAGGCCAGAGCCCGGACTGTATGAACCGTTTGATCGCCTTCGCCGACTCGGGCGACCCGCTGTAGGTCAGCAGCACGCGCCGCAAGGGGCTGAACGTGTTGGGGACCGCAATAATCGGACGGACACCGTATTGCACCAGCTTTGTCAGCGTGTCTTGAGCGTCCACCCCAAAGCCGCAGTCGAAAAGGCTGCGCAGACCAAAAACCATCACGTCGTGGTAACGTGCGAGGTTCGCCAGTTGCGTGAACGGTTCGGCTTTCTCATGCAATACTTCATAGGGAACCCGATAGGCCGCACAGTTCTTCTGTAAGTATTCGATGGCCTCTTCGATACGCTCACGGCTTACTTCTATCCGCTTTTCACGCATCCTTTTTACGAAGGCCGCACCGCCCACCGGCACCGGGCCCACATTCGTAAGCCGGGATTCATCCACCACCGTTACAGCAGTAACCTCTGCACCGTGTAACCGGGCCAGTTCGACCGTATGCTGGATGGCTACCGGGGTGTAGTCGGTGCCGCCCAGTCCGAGCAGGATGCGTTTGACCTTCATCGTTGATCTCCAATTCACTTGCTTTGCGTTCAGTAAGACAGTCTCAAACCATTCTCATTAAAATTCACTGATCCAGATCACCTCAGGGGAGCCGGGCGGCACAGGATGCGCTTTGTACTTCTCGGCCTGGCTGTTCAGTTTTTCTCTCAACCTTCGTGCCACCCGGGCCGATGCCCGGTGCAGAACGTGTTCCAGACTCACATCTCTTACATCCGCGACTATCGTCAGCCGTCCTGTCAGTTTTGCCTGTATACGGCATCGATGATCAAGCCCGCCTGTGGGGCCCCTGAGTCGTTCGATACTCACCATGACGCGTTGTATGAGACGGTCGAATCGACTCAGTGAGTAGGTCAATTGCCGCTCGAAACGCTGACGTTGCTGGCTTGTGACCGCGACTTCTCGTGACTCTATCTCGACTCGCATACCTGACTCCTATTCATTTACCAGAAGATTAGCCTCGGTGGCCACATTGACAATAACGAAACAATGATATAATTCATAGATAAAATCTATGTATATGTGGCCGCAATCATTCGGGTCGCAGGGAGTCGAAAATGCTAGATTGGCTTAACTACCACCACCTGCTGTACTTCTGGACAGTCGCTCGGGCCGGGTCGATCGCCGCCGCCTGTGAGGAGCTGAATGTGACCCAGCCCACCGTCAGCGCTCAGCTACGCAAACTCGAGCTGGCGCTGGGACACTCGCTTTTCGAGCGTTCCGGCCGACGGCTGGTGCTGACCGATACCGGACAGGTCGTCTACCGATACGCTGATGAGATATTTACGATCGGCAAGGACCTCATGGACACACTCAAGGGCCGGCCGGCGGGCAGCCCGCTACGGTTCCAGGTGGGGATCGCAGACGTGGTTCCCAAGATGATGGCACAGCGGCTGCTGGCACCCGCCTTGGAGATACCCGAGCCGGTACGCATGATCTGTTACGAGGGCAAACCCACACAACTCCTGGCTCAGTTGGCGATCCACGAACTGGATGTGGTCATTACTGAAAGCCCAGCCACCGCTGACACTGGCGTCCGGGCTTATAACCACGCACTGGGCGAGTGTACGGTTACCTTCTTTGCTCAGCCGGATGTGGCGCCTCGCTACCGCCGCCGATTCCCACAATCGCTGGATGGGGCGCCGGTACTTCTGCCTACACCCAATACACTCGTACGGCGGGCGCTTGATCTTTGGTTCGACAATGAAGACATCAGCCCATTGATCCGGGCCGAGTTTGAGGATACCGCGCTTCTGAAAGTATTCGGGCATCAGGGGGCTGGCGTTTTCCCGGGGCCAACCGCTATCGTAGATGAAATTCAGAAACAGTACGGCGTGAAACCGATCGGTGAAGTCCCGCAAGTCACTGAACGATTTTACGCTGTATCCATGGAACGACGTATGAAACATCCTGCGGTTGTCTCGATCGCCCGTGCTGCCCAACGACGTCTATTTGCCAAGAATTGATCCCTTAGGAGTCAAACGGTCCATTTTGGTCTTGACCCGGGAATCTGCTCCACATCGAATGCGACTTTTTGGATGATGTTAGGCCACCAGAAAGGAGCAACTGATGATGAAACGACACACGGAAGCCCAGATCGCGTTCGCGTTACGGCAGGCGTAGTCGGGCACGGCGGTCAGTGAGGTCGTGCGGAAGATGGGTATTTCCGAGGCGATGTTCTACCGCTGGAAGCAGAAGTTTGACGGGCTAGGCGTGTCTGAGATGCGTCGACTCAAGCAGTTGGAGCAGGAGAACCGCAAGCTCAAGCAGCTGGTGGCGGACCTGTCACTAGACAAGCACATCCTTCAGGATGCCCTCAAGGGAAAGCTCTGAAGCCCGCCTCCAGGCGTAACTTGGTGGGCCGAACGATAGTGGCTTACCGGGTCAGCGAGAGGCGGGCATGTGATGCGTTGGGGGTTGGACGATCAACGGTTCGGTACTTATCGGTGAAGTCGCCGCAGGAGGCGCTTCGGTGTCGGTTGCCGGAACTGGCCGAAACGCGCGTGGCGTACGGCTACCGTCGGTTGCATGTGCTGCTTCGACGCGAAGGCTGGCGGGTGAACGCCAAGCGGGTGTACCGGTTGTACAAGCAAGAGGGCCTGGTCATGCGTAAGAAGGTGCCCGGACGCCGTGTAGCGTGCGTAAAACGTGAAGTGCTGCCGACGGCGGAGAAGAAGAACCAGCGTTGGTCGATGGACTTCGTGTCGGATCAACTGTTCGATGGCCGGCGGTTCCGGGTACTCACGCTGGTTGACAACTGTACCCGAGAGTCGTTGGCGCTACACGCGGCTCCACGTGTCCGAGGAATCGACGTGGTCGAGGTGCTGGAGCGCGTGGCAACGGAGCACGGATTCCCGTCGTCGATCCAGGTGGATAACGGCCCGGAGTTTATCTCGAAGGACGTGGACCTATGGGCGTATTGGAACAACGTGAAGCTGGACTTCAGCCGGCCCGGCAAGCCGACTGAGAACGCGACGATCGAGTCGTTCAACGCGCGATTCCGCCAGGAGTGTTTGAATACACATTGGTTCTTGAGCCTGAACGACGCCTGCGAAAAGATCGAGGCTTGGCGTAATGATTACAACGCGGTGCGTCCGCACAGCAGCCTGAAGAATCAGACCCCGGAGCAGTTCGTGGCTCAGGTTGGGGTGGCGATTCCGGCTGCGCCTCCACCGCCAACCCAACCTGAGTTACACTGTACAAGTTGCACTTGACGTGGGCCAAGGACGGGGTCAAGACCACAGGTTACGTTCCAATTCCAACGTCCGGCTGGGGGGCGGGGGGCAGTGTGGATTGATCAGGCCACACTAATCGAAGCACGATAACGAACCGGATGGGTAGGGAAACTGGGATTAAGGGTATTTTATGTTGGTGTTCATTTAGCTGATCCTGACCTGTGCTGCTGGCCGTGGAAGGGCATATCTTCATGCGTCTGTTAGTAGTTGGTGGTACTTTTTAACTCGATGCCATGGCGGTATATTGCGATGAAACCGCAGAAAGTATCTCCTTCACTTAAGCGAAAAAGTGATGGGGTTACCGCGAAAAAACGCGACAAAATGCGAAAGAATGCGAAGAATTGCGAAAGTGTGATTTGGGGTTAAGATGCTGTGTGTAATTGGCTTACGTGTTTTGCGGGTGTTTGCCTGATAAGGGTGAGGTCGCAGGTTCAAGCCCTGCCGGGCCCATTTGCATCTGTTTGTATGATCTCAGTTTTACAGAATAGGTGAAGGCGCACTTGTGAATATGGTTGACCGTATTGACCGTCGTTCTACCGTTTTGCGAATCCGTTCAAGTTGTGCTGTTGGCGGGGCAATCTATATATAGTCCATGTGATACACATTGCACTCTTATCTTATGACCTCACCCTTTGTGTGGGGTGAGGTCACAACACCGAGTATTATCTACAGTGACGTTATATTCGGACCTAATAACGTAGGTCTGAAGTAAATGAATATGTTTTGGAGGAGCATCGTACCTTTGGCAAACTTGAACTGCTACATTAATCAGAGTGCATTGAACGGTTGTCCTCAGCCATGGTACAGCAACAGTGTCAATTATCCGAGGAGCAACTGGGCAGAATTGCATAGTTTCATGCGAACTTCTATCGAAAAGACGCAGTCGCTAATTATGTCGTATCCCACTTGTGTGTAATTTTGGACTCTAGCTCGTAAGAACGTGTCGATAACTTGCCGATAATCCAAAACACAATCCGCTGGGTAACTGCAATACACATAAACAACCTGTTGTCAGTCGCGAGCAGAAGAAGTCAAGCCGGACTCAAGCTGTACATCTTCGCAGACTGAGTACAGACAGATATCCCATGACAATCACACAGGCGGTTGGCTCTGGGATATTGGCACTGACAACTGGCGGTGTGCCGGCGTTCCAGTTGTTGAGGATGATGTCCAGATCTTCAAGGCCGACGAATCCATCGCCGATTCCCGCAAGGTCGCCCTGGCTCTTGTCGCCAACCGGTACGCTCTGGTTCCAGTTGTTAAGCAGCACATCCAGGTCTTCCAGCCCGACGTATCCATCACCATTGACGTCACCTTCAAGCTGAAGGACCGGCTCAGCCACGATCATCGTCCAGTATTCCAGTGATGGCAAAGTGAAACTCACCAGCCCAGAACCATCCTGTGTGAAGCTTAATTCGGTTGGCAAGCCTCCGTTGTCCGGTGATGTTGCCCACAACTTGCCGATGATCTGTTCACTGATGAAACTCAGGACGATGTCGGGAATCACCGAGGGCTCAGGCTGCAAACCGTCCGTATCGCGCCAGTCCATATTTACCGCATCGGTGAAGTTGATCAGGTGGAATACCTCACGATCCCCAACTGTTTTGTTGACGATCGAGACTTTACCTTGCTGGGCCGGCCACATGGTGACGTCGGTGTTACTTGAACGCATCGTGTTGGATCCGAACGTCCCGCCGTCGCGTAGCAGGTTTTCGTAGCCGACCAGGAAGTCGTAGTACATTGTGAGTCGGTCACGCAGGTCCAACGTCATCTGCTGATTGTCGGCAGGGAAGTACTCATTTGCCAGCATGTGTTCGCCCAACTCCAGATGAGCTCCACCAAAGGCGAAGATAACCGCATCGGTGAGCAAGACCGAGGTGGTGTTGAACGTGCCCACCTCGTTGTCAGGGTTATAATTCACGTAAGCGGCAAGGACGCTGTTCAACCGTCCGCTGCTCAGCGCGTAGTTGTTCTGGATGATCGTGGCCAAGTCGTTGTAATGATTGTTCGGGTTCCAGACCTCCGTGTATAGGAATTCGACATTTGAGTTTACGATGCTTGACTGGCCGAACTGATTGACAGCGTTAACGATAGTTTGGGTGTTAAGTGAGGTCTTCATCGCGTCGGCGAATGGACCGAGTGCGTTGGCCAGATCCACCTGCGAGCCCGCATTGTTGTAGACGTTACCACGGTCGCCGAGTTGATCGATATGCCAGCCGTCAAATGCTAAAGCGCTAAACGCCTCAGCCGTCTTACCCGCGATGTAGTTGCGCCAGTCGGTGTTGGATGGATCAATCAAGTACAGGTCGCTCTCCCAACCTTCGGGCACCTGATGCATGTCCTGATGCGTGCCCGAGGCATCGGTGTATAGCGCCCAGGACGACTGCACGCCATCGGCGGCAGCGTTGTCGTAAGTGCCGTAGGCGAGGTTGTACGACATCGCCATCATGTTTTTATCATGGGCCTGTTGGATATATTCCGAGATACTCGAGAGATACTGCGTGCGGTTGGCTATGTCCTGCCACGTGGCGTCGGGTGTACCATCCGTATCCGCGAGCGGGTCGTGGTGCTTGTCGGCCCAATCATAAAACTGCAGTCCGTTAATGTGGTAACGATTAAGGTCGTCGATGACCGACTCGATCCCGATATTTGTCAGGTTCGGATAGTCCGAGAGAAAACCGTAACGAGGGAACTTCGCCCAGTCAGACGAGACATCAATCGCGAACGAACTGGTCTGCGTCGTCACGCCATTTTCGACTACCTCCAGTTCGACGGTGTAACCTCGGTAGTCGATGCTAGGCGGTGTCCAATTCCAACTCAGCCCGCGGGAGGTCACGGGGATGGTTTCTGTGTACACAATGTCCGCCAGATGGCGGTAGGTGATCTGGATCTCCTGATTGCCGGTCACTGTTCCTGACAACAGCGCATCCAGTTCCACCCGTTCGGTCACATCGTAGCGTGCCTTATCACTACCGATACGTGCAATACTGATCGCCCACGTCGGCGGTGCAGGTGTGCACAGCAAGAATAGTCCGGCCAACAGCGCGGCCATCAACATGCGTGGATGACCGATCATCTGCTGTGGGTCGTATGCTTTATGGAACAAGGTACTTACTTTCTTTTACGACGCGTATTCTCAGGCAAAGTACGTCATTATGCCCATGGCATAAAATTGAATGCGCTCGGCCATATTTATATGACCGGGCGCGAAGTAGTTTCAGTGTCAACTGCGACGCTTGAGCATCGCCAGCCCGCCGATACCCAGTAGTGCCAGGGAGGCCGGCTCGGGTATGATTGCCAGATTGTTAACGAACAGTGCATCTTCGTTCAACGTTCCTTGGCTGCCGCTGTAGAGTTTGAAACTCTTGGCACGGCCGGTGTAGGTGCCGGAATCATAGTCCGAAACACCGCCAGAGCGGGTGATCGCCCAGGTGCCGCCGGCAAGCGTGGTTTGCGTGAACTCAAGGTGGAACACCGTGTCGTTTGAGTAGGCGTTACCGATACTGCCGTTGCCTGTTAAGGCCTGGCTGACGGCGTAATCGTCACCGCCAATGTTGAAGTTGAAGATCGTGGCGTCACCGACATCGCTGCGCAGGTCGATACCTTTGTAACCACCGCGGTAGTTCACTGCCATGTCGATCGAAAAAGTCTCGCCGGCGTCCAGTCCCGCAGGATCAAAGAAGCGGAACAGGTCCACGAAACCGCCTGTGGTGTCATGGATCTTGAAGGCCACGTCGGCGCTGTCGATCGAGCCGCTTCCGCTGCCCAGGCTAATCGAACTGGTGATGTCGATGGTCGATCCATCGATGGCGTTACCACCTAGCACCCAACCGCCTAAGCCGTTGGGATTCACCGATCCGTCGTCGTACTGATCCCAGCCGTCAGCGTACACCGCCGCGCTGGCATTGTCACTGTCGATCCCCGCCGCCTGGGTGGTGGCCGCCGAGAGCAATACACCAAGCGATGCGACGAGGCATGTCTTGCCGAAGTTGATCATATCTTTCTCCTCCATCAAAGTGAATCAGACTCAATGCGTGTTACACATCTTCACGCAAACGATAGAATCCGAGCGTATGGTCATTGCATACGATCGGTGGAATGCACGTTAACGACGCTTCATCATTGCCAACCCGCCCAACGTGAGTAGCGCCACGGTCTCGGGTTCGGGGACGACCGAGGTTGGTGGTGTGCCGGTGTTCCAGTTGTTGAGCACCTCGTCGAGATCGCTGAGACCGACATACCCATCGCCGGTCACATCACCGAGCAGTAGATCACCCGGGGTGACGTTCTGGTTCCAATGAATGAGGATGATGTCCAGGTCGTCGAGGCCGACAAAGCCGTCTCCGTTAAGATCGCCCGGCAGGATGATAGTTGCATCGGTGATGATACTAAGATTGTTGAAGAATAAATCGCTTTGTGTCGCGGCATCTCGTGAGAAAATCGCAAGCGAATCGATCGAGCCGGAGCCGGTCAGTGTACGACCGTTGATGGTTGTGATCTCGGGAGTGGCGTCGTTTGCTTCATCGAAGCGCAAGATTTCTATGTCGTAGGAATCCGCACTGGTCAGGGTGACGCTCACTTCCACGCCGAAAAACGTGAAAGGCACACCGGTATCGAATTCACCGTCGGCATCAACGATCGTAAAGTTGCCATCTCCGCCGTTGAAGAAGAATTCGAGACGGGCATCGGTGTTGTAGTCGTCGGTGAGCGCAGTGGTGTTGCCGTTGCGGAGTGTGAAGCCGACCTTGCCATTGGTGTCAATAAACCCGTTCTCAAATGCGACTGTAAAACTGTCGCCGCTGTCCGATAGCGGATCATCGAATGTGCGGTAAGCGGTAGCACTATCAACGTCGTCGCCTTTGTTGGCATAGATGGCCCAGGCGCTGCCGTCCTGTACGGTAGGCTGTCCGACGTTGTCAATGCCGTTACCCGGGTTCTCCTGTAAGAAGAAGCCGGCAAAGCCGCTGGCGCTTGGGCCGTAAGCAAACTCCCAGGGACCCAGTCCCGTACCGATGTCACCGGTGGCGGCGAACCAGCCGAAGTCGTAATCAGGATTCAACGTGGTGTCCGAGCCCGAATTAACGCCGGAGGTGTAACTGAGGTTGTTGAAGAAAGCGTCGGATTGGGTTTCGGTGTCCTGGTTGTAGATGGCGACTGAGTCGATCGTTCCGCTCCCGGCCAGCGTTCGACCGGAGATGATGGTGATTTGCGGGTTTGGATCATTCGGCTCGTTGTATCGAATGATCTCGATGTCATAGGTATCGGCGCCGGTCATGTAGACAGTGGCATCGATGCCGAAAAAGCTGAAGCCCACGCCTGTATCATATTCACCATCGGCATCCACGAGCGTGTAAGTCGAGTCACCGCCATTGAGTTGTAATTCCATCCGAGCGCCGGAGGAGAAGTCGCTGGCCGTGGTCGTAACGTTTCCGTTTCGTAGCGAGAATCCGGCTGTGCCATTGATATAGCCATTCTCCAGAGAGATCGAGAATGAGTCGCCAACACCGTCGAGTGACTCAACAAAGCCACGGTATGCGGTCGTCTGATCAACGCCGTCGCCCTTGTTGGCATACGATGCCCAGACATTGCCGCTTGGCGAAGCGATATTATCGATGCCACCGGGATTGCCGGCATAAAACCCGGCATAACCATTCGTCGTGGCATTCTGAGTCAAGGTCCATGGCAAGAAGCCTGAGCCGCCATTGGTCCCACCCGCGAGTCCGCCGATGTATGCCGGATCGTCAACATTATCTGATCCATTAACCGCAGCGTATACGTTAGCACCTGTCATGCCCAATACCAGCATGCTCATCAGGGCGGTCGTATGAGTCTTCAACTGCATATCCAAATCCTCCAAATAGACTGTTATTCAAGTCTTACCGCATTACACGCCATGTACGCGCATGGGTTTACCAATATCCGTGCTCGTCGGGATCAACTTTGCCGTAGTAAGCGCTGGTGCCGTGTGCAGCAGTCTCAACATCTGTGCCGAAAGTGAACCGTTCTGCATGCCCATCCGCGAACACCATGTTAAAAGTACGGTCGCCCGTATCATGCCAGCGCGTCTTGGCTTCCGACCAGTGATGATCCGGGAACCAGTTCCAATCTCCACAGACAATCTTCTTGGATGCACCTCGATCGAAATCACCGATCCGCTTGGGCCGCATCCAGCGATCGAGTGTCTGTGTGTTCCAGCCAACGTAATCCACATAGTAAAGCGCGTTGTTGACGGTTTGGTTTGGTGTGGCTGATGGCCCCTGGATATCAATCATCGTGCGGTAGCTTGTGCCGTACGCGCTAAAGCAGTTATCGATGACTTCGCCATTCGGATTGATCGAGTCACCGATGTCGGAAGGGCATTCGGCTACGTCGGGATCACCCAGGTATTGTTCATCCATTAATGGCCGCGGTGCATCATCGGGATCAACACTGCCGGGTGCGAAAGCGCGGTTTTGGAAGTGGTCGGTCTCGCCGCGTTGCCCAACGAGCAGGGCGAAGTCGAGTACCGGGGGGTAGAAAGCGTTGTTGTCTACGGTGTAGCCCATCAGCGCGATGCCGATCTGGCGCTGGTTGGAAAGGCATTTGGTCGCTTGGGCTGTCCGACGAGCTGCGCCCAGGGCGGGCAAAAGGATGCCCACGAGCAGGGCGATTATGGAGATTACCACCAGCAGTTCGATGAGCGTGAATCCGTTTCTCTTGCGTTCCATGGTAGCTCCAAGCGGGTAAATCCATTTAGTATATCACGAGTACTTCACCCGCCTATGCCAATCAGTTTCGTTATTTGGACGGCGGGGCTGTTGTTTTGCCTTCGACCAGCCGGCCGCCGGGCACCAGGCGGTGGATCGGGCCACGCTGCGGGTTTTCGATTACCTGCAGCAAGCACTCGGCACCCACGCGCCCTTCTTCCTCCACAGGCGGACGCACTGTTGTGATCTCGTAGCCCGGTGCCGAGACCAGTGGCGAGCCGCCGATTGTTGCAATTGAAATATCTTCCGGACAACGTATCCCCCGTGCGGATAAACGATCTAACAAACTGATGGCGATGTCGTCATACAGCACGAACAGCGCTGTCGGTGCATCGTCCTTGTCCAGCATTCGTATTACCTGTTCCTCGAAGTCCTCGCCCGGTTCGTTGAGGATCAGGTTGCGACGCATGCAATCGAGATGCGCTTCTTCCATGGCATCGCAGAACATATGCCGGCTGGTTGTCGCCATTTTGCGGTTGTCTCGGATACCCAGATACACAATCCGCTTATGGCCTAGTTTAATAAGGTGTTTTGTGGCTAAACCGACTGCGGCCGGGTCCCACGCTGCATAACTGATGTCTTCCAAACCGCGTGGCGCATCACCCATCAGCACCAAGGGTACGCCCCAGTCCTTGACCTGCCGATATCGCGGTGCACCGTCGGGCAGTGGGTTGCAGAGGATGCCATCGACCCGTCGTTCGACCAGCGAGCGCAACAGTTCGCCTTCCAGATCGGCTGAGCCATAGTGACAGACGATCAGGGGTATGGCTCCGGTATCACCGAGGACCTCGCTGATGCCTTTCATGATCCGGTGAGCCCAGTCGCTGCGCAGGTGTGGGAAGACCACGCCGATGGCCTGCGTCTTGTTTTGTCTTAGTCCACGTGCCAGGACATTGGGCACGTAGTCCAGTTCCTTGGCGGCATCCATGACGCGTTTCGCCGTCGCCGGTGCGATCTTGCGTTGCTTGGCCTGGCCGTTTAAGACGAACGAGACCGTGGTGGGCGATACGCCGACATGTTTCGCCAATCCACTGATGGAGGTGACGCGTTTCGCCGGTTTGGATGTTTGTTTAGTTGCCATCCGTTTATTTGCCACAGAGATTCAAGATCATAAGTCATTTATAAAAAATGAATTAAATCGTTCCTGGCCCCATAAATACGCTTGACAAGTGGAATATAGCACGATTAAATGCATTTAGTCAACGGTTATTCGCCCGCTACTTGAAAAATTATGCGATGATGGGCGTTAGCAAACGAAGGTCCAACTCGATGAACTGGTACCCAGCAGCAGCTAAATACTTCATTTATGTCGTTGTGGTCCTGCTGGGCCTCTCGTCTGCCAACGCCCAGTACGAAGACCGCGAAATCTCGAGATTCCACGACTTCGGTGGGGGGCTGCGTGTGGGGGTTGGCGATGACAACACTGATCACCCCGATACGGTTTATGTCCAACTGTTCGCATGGAACGCTCCATTAGACGAGACTGCTACTAACGAAACGATCACCCGCGGCGAATGCACGATCCGGTTCGACTCAGACAAGCAGGAACTGCACATCACACACAAGAGCGGCAAGCAGTGGATCGCCCGAATCCGAAAACTTGAGACTTACGGGCGAGCCGATGTCCCCGGCATCGAAGTCGCATGGCGCGCAACTGACTATGAGGCGCTTTACGGCCTGGGCGAACGATTTGACGCGCTCAACGTCGCCGGCCGCAAGATCGGTATGTGGATCGTTGATGAGCCCGGGCAGGGCGACGGTAGCGCATCCTACTTTGTCACACCCGTGATTTACTCCTCGGCTGGTTATGGCTTCTTTGCCTTTAACAATCCCGAAGGTGACTTTGATCTCAATAGCAACGGTGACGGCTGGCATCGATACAGATTTACCGGCAACAGTATTTACTTCTGGGTGACTTTTGGCCCCGACGTCCCGTCGATGATCCAATCGCGTTACGACGTCATGTTCGGTGACAACCTGGTCGGTCGCGATCCCGCGCCGGATTGGGCCTATGCCCCGTGGATCAGCAAGAACAGCTATGAGACGCAGGCCGAGGCTGAGGCTGTGATGGACAAGATGCAGGCATTACGTCTGCCCTTTGGTGTGATCGTGCTCGAAGCATGGAAAGGCCCGAGTGAGACCGGAGAATTCAATCGTTTTGATAGGGCGCGTTGGCCCGACGTCGAGGGATTCTTTGCACGCTGTAAACGTGAGAATGTAAAGGTTGTGCTATGGCAGGTCCCGATCCTTCATCCGTCCTCGCCGTGGTTCGCCCAGGCAAAAGAGCAGGGGTTCCTCGTGCTTGATCCCGAGGGGAATGTCAGCCTTCGCGAAGAATGGTTGGCTGGGTTTGCCAATATCGACTTCACGAACGATCGTGCTATCGAGTTTTATAAACAGATGATGCGTCCGGTCGTTGAACTCGGTGTAGCCGGTTTCAAGGCCGACGACGGCGAAGCGATCAAGCCAACCGATGTAATGAGTAATGGTAGGCGGGGTTGGGATGGTCATAATCTCTACTCAACGGTGTACAACCAAGCGACCTACCAACTCGTGGGCAGCGACGGCATGATCTGGGCGCGTAGTGGCAGCACTCACATCGAAGAATCCCCCGGGCTTTGGGCAGGCGACCAAGGCGCTGAATGGTCGCAGATGCGCAGGCTGATCCCGGCGGGTCTTAGCACAGGTATTTCCGGTATGCCGTTCTGGGGCCACGACATCGGCGGGTATTATGGCCACTGCACACCCGAACTGTACATCCGCTGGTTGCAGTTTGGCGCGCTTAGTCCATTCATGCAGTTTCACGGCATCGAGCCGCGCGAGCCTTGGCACTTCGGTGAAGAGGCGATCGTGGCTTACCGGAAGCTCGCTGCACTCCGCGCCACGATCCGGCCTTTGCTTGAAGACCTCGGCCGGGAAGCTGCAAGGACCGGTATGCCCATCATGCGCCCGATGTTCTTTGTCACCGGTAAACACGACGGCGCGGCTGTGCCCGATCAGTACATGCTTGGCAGCGACATGCTTGTCGCGCCGGTTATGCGAGAAGGCGCGACCGGTCGAATCGTTCACTTCCCTGATGGGCAGTGGCGGCACGCGCTATCCGCAATGGTATTTGAAGGCCCGGGGGAATACAGCGTGCCGATCGGCATGGTGGATGCGCCGTTGTTTGTCCGCGTCGGGTCCGCTGCACAGCAAGTTGTTTTTGCCGATGCGCAGTCGTCTGAACTGCCGATGGTCCGAAATGTCCAGGCCCCGTTGCGGGGGCTTCCCCAAGGCGATCCTGTGCTGTTGCGTTTTAGAAAATCCGTGGCGACGGGTTCGACGTACAAAGCACGATGGTACTTCGCCGATGCGCCGGGCGATGTTTACGATGCGTCGTTGAAAATGTCACCCGCTGGTCAGGCCTGGGTGGACCTGACCCCGTCTGATGTCGCGGCGGCGGTTGGGCGCAGGCAGGTTTATGAACTGTATATTGAGCAGGATAGCCAGGATTCACTATTAACTCGGGGTGAGATCAGTTGGCATGACCTGATCCGGGTTGAAGTGGATGATCCGTATTTGCGTGTGGAGACGAAAGGCGGTCGCATCACGGGTCGGGTGACGAATGCGACAGCAAAAGGTTGTCGTGTCAACATGGATCTGTCATTGCCGCGTGAAATGATGACCAAGCATGCTGGTGGGGGGGTATTCTGGCTTGAACCGGGTGAGTGCAGGGACTTTGAGTTTCTCGTTCCGTTTGCGGTATCTGAAGGGTATGTCGGCGATGTACGTGCCGAGATCTTGGCGCGTTCCAACGGTATTACCTACGGCCGTGCTGAGGCGGCGCTGATCGTTTCACCGACCTGGCTGGTTGCCGGGCCATTCCCCGCCTCCTCCAAGGCCCAAGCCTTTGCTGCCACAGCCGCTGCCGAATGGTCCTTCGGTCCTAAATCGCAGTTCAAGACACCCGTCGGACTGCTTCGTTGGGAAGCCGTCGATCCCGAGCAAGTCGCCGAGATGGACGGCCTGGATTTTAACGCTCTGTTTGGGCAGCAGACTAATGCTTACGCCTATGCAACCGCCCTGATACATAGCGATCGTGATCAGCCTGTACAGCTGCGCCTCGGCACGGATGACACGTTATCACTTTGGGTCAATGGTGAGATGCTGATAGCTCAAAGCTACGATCGCGCGGCGCAACCCGATCAGGACATCATCGATACGACATTCAAGAAAGGTGTCAATCGCCTGCTGATCAAAGTCGCACAGGGAGAGTACGGCTGGGCAATGGTCGCGCGCATAACAGATCCTCAAGGGAATCCTGTTGCTGGCCTGACCGATGCGCTTGCCGACGCGAGTGCTTATAGCAAAGACCGTCCTGAGCAGGGCGAGGTGGCAAACGTGGGATTCTCGCTTGATTGGCGATGCATTGGCCCGTTCGCCTACAACGCCAAACAAGACGTCAACGGGCAATCAATTATTGAAGACGCGATAGTCAACCAACAACCTCTGCCCGATCGCGTTGCGGGCATGATGTGGCAACCACTCGTCGCTGATCAATCACTTGGTTGGTATGATCTGAAGCAGTTGTCACAAGACCATCACATCATGGCCTACTGCACAACGAGTTTTGATCTGGACTCGCCGACCGAGATCGAACTACGCTGTGGATCGGACGATGGGTTGGTGCTGTGGGTTGATGGTGAGTGTGTAATCGATGCGGAGAATCCCCGGGCGTTTACACCGGATGAAGATGTAGCGCGTGTGAAACTCGGCAAAGGGAAGCACCGGATTGTTGCACGCGTTAGCCAGGGGACAGGCGAATGGGGCTTCAACGTTCGGCTGTGGAACGTCTCGCACGTACCTGCCATCCCATTAGGCGCGGAGAATTGATGACGAGGCTGGCTAGCATCGTCGTCTCCCTGCTGTGATTTTTTATTATGTACTTTCATAAATGTCATCAGCCTGAAAATTTTGTCTTTCCAGTCGCTCGTGATTGCACGGCGACCGGCTGGAAGATAGCCGGCAAGACCTTTCGGCGGAGATGGATACATCTGGGCGAAGACGTCCATCGGCTCAGCATCCGTGAACGTCGTTGGCCGAAGAATCCAAGTCAGGCTGAGTTCGATCTCAACTTCGATAGGGCTACAAAATCATTTAGTGAGATGCGCCCGTCCAGCGGTTTCTGCTTGCGAGATACCAAAGGCCGCGTGTTGCTGAATTCCGAATCGGGGCGTGTGTTCGGCGTGTCGGGGTAGGCCTGGATGATGCAGTTTGAGCACAACAAGGCGATGCGATTTTATGGCTTGGGTGAGAAGGCATGGGGCATTGAACATTCCGGGCGATTTACTAAATTCTGGAACACCGACGTCTGGGCTGACTTCGACAATGATCACATTATCCACCGCGTGCCCGATCCGCTATATGTCTCCATCCCGTATCTGATCATCAAACGCGGCAACCGCTTTGCCGGCGTCTTGGTGAACAATCCATGTGCGGTCTTCATGTCGATCAATCCAAAAGTCCGCATCGCTGATCAAGCCAACGCTGATGACGGCAATCGGAGTAAATCACGCTTCTATATCGGTGCGCCGGACGGTCATCCTGATGTGTTCTTCATTGTTGGCCCAACGCTACGTGAGTTGACATGCAAGTTACAGTGTCTCGTTGGCACGACCCCGCTGCCGCCGCTATGGGCGCTGGGCCACCACCAATGCCGATGGGGTTACGCTGGTTACAAGGATCTGGATCGTATCGACAAAGCCTGCGCTAGACACGGCATCCCGAACGATGGCTTATGGCTCGACATCGATTACATGAGCGGTTTCCGTGTGTTTAGCTGGGATGACAAACACTGGCGAAGCTAAAAGATCAGATTACAGAGTTGCAATCGCGAGGTCGGCGCGTGTTGCCGATCCTCGATCCGGGCGTGAAGGTCGATCGGCACTTCGACGGGTATAAGTCCGGCAAGAAAGCGGGCGTTTTCTGCAAGAATCCGGCGGGTGGGGACTTCGTCGGGTTTGTCTGGCCGGGCACCAAGGTGTTCCCCGACTTTTCCATGCAGGAAGGGCGCGACTGGTGGGCTAACTGGACACAGAAGTGTGTTGCGGAGCTAGGCATCACCGGCGTGTGGATTGACATGAACGATCCATCCACAGGCCCGAGTGAAAATGGCGAGATGCGTTTTGACCGAGGTAAGCTCCCACAAGAGGCCTATCACAACCAATACGCCAATGGGATGGCCAAGGCAACACATACTGCGCTTCGGCAAATTCACCCCGACGCCCGGCCGTTTGTCTTATCACGCAGCGGCAGTATGTCGATCAATCGTTATGCGGCTTTGTGGACGGGCGATAACTATTCCAACGAGTATTATATGCGCATGGCGATCCCCACTTCACTGAACCTCGCGCTTTCAGGTGTGCCTTTCAACGGGCCAGACGCCGGCGGGTTACCTTGCCCGATATGAGCAAACCGTTTCGAGATGCCGAGCCCTCCGTTCGGGGCTGCGCCCCGCCCTCCGGCCTCAGCATCTCGCCTCCCCTAACCCCCACGGAGCATGAACCCCTATACTTTTATATGCGCTAAGAATGGGGGGGATTACATCCCGACATGTACAATAGAGATTATCTTGTTATTTTCGTATTAGAAACTGAAAAGCAAGGAACCCGACGTATACACATGAAGTTGGTTCTGGAATATTAGAATTAGCTGAGGTTGTTGTGCCAATGTTCCAATTGTTCAATACACTATCAAGGTCCTGTAAGCCAACGTAGGCATCTTTGGTGGTATCTGCCAGTGGGTTACCGGGTGGTATAGTCATATTCCAATTGATTAGTATGATGTCCAGATCATCAAGGCCTACGAAACCGTCTGCATTGAGATCACCTTGCAGGTTCAGACCAGGACGATGGTCTACGAGAGCTTCAACCGTAACATACCCAGGCAAAAAAAGCTGATAGTAGCCTTCAGGTAGCAGCATGCTGTCGATCGATTCCCAGTCGCCCCCCGTCAGCTTGCCAATGATCTGATAGCCACCATCTGCAGGTACGTTAAATTCCCAGACGCCCACTCCCACATATTTCCCGTTAAGCGGTGTGGGTCGGTGGCCTAATTCAAACATCGGGCTCTCGGCGGGTCCTTGGTTTGCCACATCATAGAAGGTGGTAAGTTCGGATTCATAGAGATCCAGCACGCCTTGACTGTACCAGATGGCGTGGCCGGCGGCACCGATGCTGCGTGTGTGTTCGATCATTAATTCCAGATCAGCGTATGGCGTTGGATCGCCTGACCCGACCGAGCGCAATGCGGGAACGAGTTTATCCATATCATCGGGCTGCATGGCCGTGATCTGGTTAGGCATTTCATTGAGATAGGATGCGTAGTTGTCGCGATATACTTGTGGCGCGTACTCATCGAAGATCCCAGCGTCGACCCAATCGGGCCAGTCGGCCATATAGTTACTCGTTGCCCAAGGCGTGATAGCCGGACTCACCGAGAAAACAATATCCGGGCGTATGGCCTTGACAGCGTCATATAGCTCTTGAGCAAGTAATTGAACTTTGCCCTGTCGCCAGTTGTTAAATAAATTTAATTGGTAGGTGCTGGGGTTGTTAGTCAGCACGTTGCCGGTCTCAGCATAGTAGATGTTCCTGGTAGTCTGATCCCAGCCGAACTCCTTTGGCCAAGCCAGACGGTCGTCGTGCATCACACCATCCAGGTCATAGTTTTGTACCGCCTCGACGGTGAGGTCTACCAAGAGCTGTCTGACCTCAGGTACAGCAGGATTCATCCATGCGTACCCGTTGGATGAGTTGGCAAAGTTGCCATTGACATCCTGTAGCAACCAGCCGTTACTCATCATGTACTGCGAGAGTGGATTACTTGGCGCTCCACCCGAACCTATGTACTGGCTGGCAAGCCCATATTCGAACCAGCCGATGTAATTCAGTTGATTGCGGTGTGCTTCCAGAACGGTTTCAGCGACAAGGTCTCGGGTACCGAGTGTAGGCAAACGATCGTATCCGATCAGGTCGTCCAGTACCTGCGAGGGGAATTGTGTGTAGCCATTTTTCCATGTTTCGACATAAACGGTATTGAGTCCGACATCACGGAGCTGGCTCATAGTCTGCGCGGTATTGTTGCCAGATGCGATATGGTCCGGGCCGGTCGTAGTCAGGAGTGTGGCCCGCACTTCTGGCGCCGCTGCGTGTGACGTTGTAACCACACACAGCAAAATCAGTGTAAGAACGATCAGCCGGAATGAGGTACACATGATACGTTCGCTTTAGATCTTCCTATTACGGTGCAGTGACACCATGCTTCTCGTCGACTTCCGACCAGAGTGTGTCATAGGTACTTCGACCACTTGAAGTGTCGACCAGTTCGCCTGCACTTTTTACGGAGACGTGTCCATCGACATAAGCCATGTTCACTGACCCTTCGAAGGACTCGTTATCTGCATCAGCATGCAGGTTGTATCGGATTTCACTTTTAACGCCAGCACCAAACATGGCTTTCAACCCGCCTTTATTCACGCTGCCGTTATAGCCGAACCAAGCTGCTGGATCAAAGGGGGTTGGGTAACCACCAACCTCAGAATCGGCGTAGAACGCATTGCCGTCGTTGTTGTATGCCCAGCTTTCGGTCGCAAGGAGCATGGATGTGGTGCGTTTGACCGAACCGGTTGTGAAGTAGCGATCGGGATCGGTGTCTAGTTTGTCGCTGGAGGAATGAATATTGACCGCATATGTGCGTGCGGCGCCTTCATCCACGGGGCAGGCCAGGACGCCGCCGCCGATCGAGCCTGTACCGGCTTCCTCGACGCCCGGCAAGTATTCGCCGATACGTTCCTTGTCATACCAGAACGCAGGTTCGGCTGGCTGACCGAAACCTGAGGCTGGTTTGATGAAGTTTGTCGGGAATTGCCCATTGTAATCGTTTGTGTATGTGATTAATGCCAAGTTTACCTGACGCAGACGAGAAGAGCATTGCACTCGCTGCGCTGTCTTACGCGCTGCGCCTAGCGCCGGCAGCAAAATGCCGACCAGCAAAGCGATGATCGAGATGACCACCAGCAGTTCGATGAGTGTAAAGCCGTTGTGTTTGGCTGCGTTCATGCGCATTGCGTCTGTCCTGTCCTGAATAGAAGTAACAGTGGCTATTGTTCTTCCCCAACGGTGTATGTAAAAGCCTGTCGCGGATGGTTAATTCCGCGGCAGGGAGTCTGTGGTTCAATCACGTCGACGGAGCAGTGCAATCCCGCTGAAACTGAATAGTGCTAAGGTTGTGGGTTCCGGGACGATGCCTGAAGTGGGGGGCGTACCAGCGTTCCAGTTGTTAAGTACGATATCCAAGTCGTCCAGACCTACGAAACCATCGTTGCTTGGATCCCCGGCAAGTAAATCACCAGGTGTTACGTTCTGATTCCAGTTGTTAAGCACGATATCCAAGTCGTCCAGGCCAACGAAACCATCACTATTCAGGTCACCATCAATGTTGGTGGAAAGACCCAGCAAGTCCTCGAAAGTTGTTGCCAGACGCAGTTCATCAACGCTCATCGAGCCGTTCCAGTTGCCTGTTGAGATAACCGCACGGTTCATATCCAGGTCCAGCGCGTTCCAGTTATCAGCATCTGAATTAAAGCCATAGCTCGATAGCGTGCCAGTGGCATCATTGGTCAGGTCCCATTCGGCTTCACTGCTGCCTGCTGGATTGACCCAGTACTTGATCGTATCAACGCCACCCGCAACCGCATCAATCTTCAAAAATACCGCATAACTGGTCTGGTCAACAACACCATCAATCAAGATGTTGCTGGCAGGTTCGATACTACCGCCGATATCCTGCCGGTGACGCAAGACGAGGTCCATTTCGTTGTTCGCCGAGTCTTTTTCAAAACCAACAACTGCACCAAACAGGTTCCCGATATTTCCCGGATCATCATCAGGGTCTCGATACAGCCGGCCGTCTGTCAGGTCGTTGGTGAAACCTGCGTAGAGGAAGCCTTGTCGGCCGTCACCCAGGTCTCCGCCGGGATTGACGATAGCGGACATATACCAGGTGCTGGTTGGAGCGATGGAGGCGGTGTCAAGTTCACGCTGGATGAACCGGACGAGGAAGTCATTGGGTGTATTCAGATATCCGATGGAACCGGGCTGCTCGAAACCATAGCCCAGGTCCAATCCGGTCGATCGTGTGAGGATGTTGCCGGTAGAGTACCAGCCGATACCGGTATTACTGGTTCCACCCCATGGATTCACGAAGCCTAGAACCGTTGGATCCTGCGAGCGGAGGGTGGTGCCCAGACCCCCGAAGCCGTCGGTTTGGTATTGACCTACTGTTGTATCGGGTGCGCTGCCGCCATCAAGGAAGCTGTCTGCGGCAACCAGTGCGGCGTTTGCCGAACCGGCGGAAAGCGTCAGGCCGGCAATTGCTAATGAAAACGTTGCGGTACGGATGTATGTCGAGGCTTGCATTTGCATGATCTCCCAAGTGGAAAAGCTATGGTCAAGGTTCCTGTTTCTCTCGAATCTATGAGGCTGAAACTGCAATTCAGCGTCCGTCATTCAATGCGTCCCGAAGCGTTTAATCTACGGGACGCGTGGTTTGAGCTGGGCAAGATTGCCCGGTATTAACGTCGGCGGAATATGGCTGCAGCGCCAAGGCCCAGCAACATGGCCGAAGCCGGTTCGGGCAGGCTTGCAACATCATCTGCCAGGATTGATTCATCCCAGAAGAAGGAATGATCGAATCCCCAAGTCTCCACGTTCAGTCTATCCATATCTGTGACCGCGCCGAGTTGATACCCGGCAATACTTCCGGAGATCGCAGCGGAGGCGGTCAGGCCTGCTTCACCGTTGTCGAAGTCGCTCGGATCAACCCAGTAGCGGATTTCGTCGCCAGGGTTGTTGAATTCCAGCGCCATGACTACTTGGTAGGTCACGTTCACAGCGTCGGCAACTAGGACTACGTCGGAGACACTGCTGACGCCGGTGCGTGATCGGATAACCAGATCAACACTGCCGGGAACAGTAGTACTCGGGACGTAACCAACGAAAGCGCCGAGTAGATAGTTTGCTGTGCCACGCAGGCGAGCTCCGTCTGTGAAACTGCCGAAGCCAACGAAAGCATGCGCGTTGGATTCATCATCACCGCCGGCAGCCAAACCACCAGCATTAACCAGGTGACTCATATAGAAGGTGTTGTTAGCCGGGGCTGCATAAGGTGCCAGCATACGTTCGGCACTGCGATCATAGTCTGAGAATGCCGTTGATGCTATGAATTTACCTTTGCCGGTTGAGTCGCCGTTTAAGGAGAAGGTGTCTGCGCCCAGGTTGGCGCTGCTGACGGCCCACGTTCCTGTGAACCCGATTTCGGATACACCACTTTGTCCATTCAATCCGCCGGTGCTGTAATCATTCGGGCTGATTACATATGAATCCTTGGCGATCAGCCCTGCATTTGCCGGAGAGCAGATCAGTGCCCCGACCATTGCCAATCCCGAAATACCCTGTAACGCTCGCGTTTTCATACTCATTTCATTCTCCCTCTTCGTGATTAGAAACATTTGAATTTCTACAAAGTAGACGTATTACTGATGCTTTTAAAAATGACGGTACACATTCGTGCCTCATCCAACCTGACTGACACACACAATATAACTGCTGGCCCAATAAATTACAAGATTGGGCCAAAAAAAACATATATCTTATATAAGACCGGTGTGGGCACGTTAAAGTATGCAAAACAGGCATGTTCGATGTGTAATGGTCACACCGCTTTGAGACCTGTATTTGGAAGAAACCGTGCTAGTCAGTGCTTAAAAGCAGATGGGGCTGTAGATCAGACAATCAAGGCCTTGGAGTACCCGAGGATTGGCGGATGATTAATTCAGCCAGCAAGGTTTCATTGCTGATATGTTCGTTCGGATGGTCGCACACACGACGGATTGATGCGATGGCGGCGTGTCCCATGTGAACCAGTGGCTGACTGAAAGTTGTCAGAGGAGGCAGCAATCGCGAGGCGCTGGAAGGATCATCCACACCCACTACAGTGAGATCATCTGGGATGGTCAGGCCCATCGTAGTAGCGGTATGGTAAACATCTAACGCCAAGTAGTAACCCGCAGCAAAGACGGCGGTGAGATTGTGATTGCTGATCATGCGGCCAAGCTTCAGTGTTTCCTCCTCCTGAAGGCGGTAGCCGGGCACGTCCAATATGGGCATGTCTTCTGATGGGATCCTTAATTGTCGACATACGCGAACGAATCCGGCGCGTCGGTCACGACTGTCACCGAGTTCTGATCCTCCGCCGACATAACCGATCCGTCTGTGTCCTAATTTATAAATGTGATCGACCGCATCGGCAGCTAGTCGAATATTATCAGTATCTATAAAAGGAACATCTTTCCGGTGTGATTCAGTCCCAACAACAATGATTGGCAACGCTTTAACGTTCTGTTCGACGGTGCGGTCCAATTCCTTCGGTACAGGATTGATGAGGATCAGGCCGGCGGTTTCTTTTCTTGGCATTTGGCCATAATCAAGCAGAACCAGATCGATGTGATGTTCCTTGGCTGCTTGACGCATGCCATCCAGAACACGACCGTGATAATAATCACCCATGGATGCTTCGGCATGCGTAATCAGGCCGATCATGATGCGGGGGCGTGTCTGCTGGTGATTTTCTACGACGAATGTGCCCATACCCCGGACGCGTTTGAGTACTCCGGCTGCCACCAGGTTCTGCAAGGCTCTGTGAGTGGTGACCAGTGAAACCGAAAGCTGTTGGCTTAGTTCCTCGGTTGTTGGCATGCGCATTGACGGTTGGAAAACACCCCGATCGATCGCATGTAGGATTGCGCGGCTTACGGTCTCGTATAAGGGTTCTCCCTGCTTTGGGATTACAGGCTCAATTTGGGGAGTTGAAGATTCGTTCATTGTTCTAGGATTCTAACGCAATTAAACGCCGCTTGTATCCACCGTGGCCGCCTATTCATATGGTAAAATGGCTAGCCTTTGACCGCGCCGGCCAACAGCCCGCGTATGAGCCAGCGCTGAGCCGCCAGGTAAAAGACGAGTACGGGTAATATCGCCAGGACCGAACCGGCATACGCATACCGTATGTTTGTCGCGAATACACCTAGCAACTGATTGATCGCCACCGGCAACGTGTAGTTGTGCTGTTCCTGAAGCACAATCAGAGGCCAAAGCAGATTTGACCAGGCACCGATCACACTGAATACCGCCAACGTGGCCAGTGCCGGCTTTGCCAATGGTAGCATCACGTGCCACCACACTTTCCACGGACCGGCGCCGTCGATTCTCGCCGCCTCTTCCAAAGCGTTCGGGATCGACATAAACGACTGTCTGCAAAGAAAGATCCCGAACGCGGTGACGCTGAAAGGCAAGACCACTGCGATCAAGGTGTCATACAGTCCCATCGCCACGATCGTGCGGAATAGCGGTACGACGATTACCTGTTCGGGGATCATCAGTGTCGAGAGGATAAGCACGAAGATAAGTGAGCGACCACGGAACTCCATGCGAGCCAAGGGATACGCCGCCAGCGCCGCAAGTAATACATTCAAAAAAGCCTGGATAACCGTGACTAATACGGAATTGAACATCGCCTGTCCCATTCCGGCTTCAGACCATACCCCCTGGAAGTTGTTCATCGTCATCTGCTCGGGCATCGGCATGCGGTTGGTCGGCACTTCAGTGCTGGAGATTGCAACCGCGAAAAGCCAGAAGCACGGACCGATCGCGACCACCGCCAGCAGCAGCGCAAACAGATACATCATCATTGTCAGCCAGAGCGGGCGACGGTTCATTTGCCACCCTCCGTGATGCGAAGCTGGATCAGGCTGAAGATCAGCAGGACCACGAACAACGTGATCCCGATAGCGCTGGCGTATCCGTAGTCGCCGCGCTCAAAAGCGGTATCGTAGATCAATGGCACTACCGTCTGGTGTGAGATCGGAGCACCGCGGATCGTCACATACAGTTCGTCAAAAACCTTGAGTGCAGAGATCGAAGAGATGATGACGACCAGCGAGATCAAGGGTCGCAACGCGGGGAGTGTGACGTTCCACAAGACGCCCGCGCGGCCTGCGCCGTCGATCGTGGCCGCTTCTTCAAGCTCCTTCGGGACAGCGACGAGCCCCGCCAGGAAGATCATCATGTAATAACCGAATCCTCGCCAGATAGTAACGAGCATCGCGCTGATCAACGTGAAGGGTTTTTCACTCAGCCAGTAGACCGGGCCAAGATGAAGCAGCTCCAATGCATTGTTCAGCAGACCCGCATTTTCGTTTAGCAGCAAACGCCAGGCGACCGCCGCGACAATCGCAGGTGTAACGACAGGCAGGAACAGTAAGACGCGCAAACCCTTCGCCCAGCGCAGCGATGCGTGTACGACCAATGCCGCCTGCAGGCTCAGCGCGATCACGGCCGGCGTGACCAGCAGGTAAAGGAAACTGTTTATCAGGCAGAACCAGAAGCGCCCGTCCGAAGCCAGCCTGCTGTAATTCTCCAGGCCGACGATATCCGGGCCTTGGAATGCGGTATAGCGCGTAAAGGAGTAGAAGAACACTTGCAGCATCGCCCAGAGCACAAACACACCCAGGATGCAGCCGGCAGGCAACAGGAATAGATAGGGTGCGGCTGTGCGCTGCAGGCGTTGAAGCCGGGTCATGGCGACACCTCGCTTGCAGGTTGTATATCACGCGCCTCGGACTTCATCGGCTTAGGATGCGGTATAGCGTCGAATGACGCGGGGATCTGGGCATTCAGGATGCGGTTCCACTCGTGTTCAATACGGCCGAGTGTTTCGCGCACATCTTTGCCATCGAGCAGTGCGGCCTTGATCCCTTCATCAAATGTCCGGCGCAGGTCAGGCCAGCAACCGATCGAAGGCGTGAAGGCAACAGCGTTGCGTAACGCGATCGCACTGAGCGAGCGTGCCTCGTCAAGTTTTGCCTGGGCCGGATCGTCGGTGGCGGGTGGGGCGGTGAAGTGTGGGTCGCTGAGCAATTGGGGTGTGCTAGGCATGACATTGACCATCTTGCACAACGCAAGCTGGTACTTGGGGCTGGTAATCCACTGTGCGAGTTCCGTGGCTACTTCCGGGTGTTCACTGGTAGAGCTGACACTGACGAACATCACCGCGATATGGGCACGATTGAGTCGGCCTGTGACGGCTTGGCGAACTTCGGTTGCTTCGAAAACCTCTGGCGAGGCATCGGCGATACGCGAGAGGAAGTTCGCACCGGTGACGGCTACTGCAATCTGGCCGTTCTGGTATAACTCGACAACATGAGCATGCCCCGATGTCGCCGCAGCGCGAGGTAATGCGCCGTCCCGGTAGAGTTGTACCCAAGATGTGATGTAATCGACAACCTCGTCGCGCGTCAGGTCGGCCTGCAACTTGCCGTCCACTTCCTTGAACGGCAGCCGGCCATCGGCGATGAGCATGGTGGGCAATTCACTTTCGACCGCCAGTGCATGCGAAAAGAGGAATTTGCCGGTGCGAGCGTGGTAGTCACGCGCTTGTGATTGCAGGTCGGCCCAGTTGTCTGCGACAGAGTCGGCGGACCAGTCGGCTTCCTTGAGCAGGTCGGTATTGATGAAACGGACAGGGGTGCTCAGGTACCAGGGCAGTGCGCCGAGTCGGTTGTCGATTCTTGCCGGGGCGAGTGCGCCGTCGAGGTAGATCGCTTGTTCGTCTTTATTGAGGAGCTTGTTCAGGTCGTAGGTCGCGCCTAGCGAATCGAACCTTGCGAATTGCAGGTCGGAAAAGTTAACGACATCAGGTGCACGTCCGGCTGCTGCAGCGGCGATGAGTTTTCGGCTTAATGCTTGGAAGGGCACATCGACCCAGTCAACTTTTACGCCGGAGTTCGCCTGCTCGAAGTCGGCAAGCATGTTTTCGACATATTCGGTGAATGTCGGGCGCAACGCCAGGGTCCACAGCTCGATGTGGATGTCCTGTTCTTCACTCTGCTTTGAGCAGGCTGTTGTGAGTAGCGTACCGATGATAAGCAGGCATATGTTAGAGCATCTTCGCAGCATCACGCATCCTCCCAAGGCCAGGCAAGCGGGATGCCGCGTTTGATGAGTGTTTCTTGTAAGCCGCGGATCAGGTCGAGGCGTTTGTGGACCTGATGCGGGTCGAGATTATGTTGGATGCACATGGCCGCGAGTGTGCCGGCCGATTCACCGATGTTCCACTCGATCGGGTGCAGACGCGTGCAGCCGTTCGCGATGTGGGTAACTCCCAACGCCTTACCCGCAGCGATGACATTACTGACACGTTTGGGTAGTAATGCACCCAACGGGATACGGAAGGGTGATGCCGGGATGTAAAGGCTGTTGCACATCGCGGTAGAAGGGTGTAAGTCGATTGGGTAATGGCCTATTCCTATACTGTCTTTAAACGGTTCGCCTGCAACGACAAGTTCATTGTTCAGGGGTTTGTTACCTTCCACTAGCCGCTGCTCCTGACCGACGTGCGCTTCGGTGATGATCGTTCGGGCATCGAGGCGACGCGGCTCACGAATATATGGCGCTAACGCAAAACCATCGGCGCTGCCTAGCTCATCGCCCCGCATTTTCAAGCCCGGATACCCTTGTCCAGAATTATCGTGTCGCGGCGCTTCAGTTTGCATCCAATAGAAAAAGCACAGGCTTTGTTCACGGGCCTCGCGTAGCGCTGTTTGTTTATCACTTTCAGAAACACCCAGCAACGGCTTCTTGAAGTAGTCCATCTGGACGCAATTGAACAATGTCACCTCCGGTGGGGTGGTGTCTGCTTTGGCATGGATTGAACGGTCAACAATCCTGCGGTAACGCCAAAGCTCCCAACAATCCTCGTTGGGCTCATCGGGCCATGGGTTCATATTCAAAGTTCGCGATGTGAAGTCGTGGTTGCAGATGTCCCATGAAAACAGGGGGCCGATCCAAGGTGGTGACAGGTCAGGCTTATAGATTCGCCAAGCATCGTACTGTTTCGGCTTCGCTATTGTGTGATCTTCACCGGGCCGGTTTTCCATAGCAAAACACCATGTGATGGCTTGCTGATCCATCGGATCGGTATGATCGGTTCGGCCGTGCAGTTCGTTGAAGACGTCCCGGTGCTCAGCCCCGTAACTGTGCTCGATATCAGCCAGGGGATAAAGGTCGCCTGTTTCGGTCGCTTCAAGGATCAGTCGTGATTCAACGGTGAATTCCTCGCCGTCGTCAAGGTTACAGCAGGTAACAGACCTGACTGTGTCGTTGAGTGTTTGTGCGGCGACAGGTTCGCAGCGCAGGAATGTCTGGATCAAACCGCGATCCATAAACGGGCCAAGCATGTCCATCAGGACCCGGTGGCCAATGCGTGGCTCGAAGCAGAGACGACTCACCCAACCGCCACCCGGATTCAGATACGGATCGTTGGCGGCGTGGTCAACTAAGTCAAAATGGGTTTTGTAATAATCACGGACTAAAGCGCGGAATTGTCTATAGCTTTTCGTCGCGGATATAATCCCGTCTTTGCCTTCGATCCACTTGTTCTCATCCGGCGGCACCGCTTGGCTTGTGAGTTGTCCGCCAAGCCAGATGGTGGATTCCACGATCGCACACTTGATATGCTCGCGCGCTAACGCCATGGCCGCAGCAACACCACCCGTTCCGCCGCCCAGGATCAGGACCGGGATTTTCAGGCTTCGCTCCATATCACCGGATCGTTCAGAAGGCCTCGTAATTGGCAAATCAGTTTAGCTTAATCCAATTTAGGCATATCGAGCCAGACCCCACCGGCGTCTACCGATTGATGTGCAGTTTCGATCACCGCGATGGCTTCGACAAGGTTCTCCAACCGAGCGGGTGCCTCTTTGCCTTCAAAAAACCCGGTCATGCCTTCGACCAGTCGGTTATAGACCTCGGAGAAGTCAACCTTGAAGCTGTGGATGGCGTCTGCACCGTGTACGGTTGCGCCGAAGTCGTATGCGCCTTTACGCTCCATACGCAGGTGGGCGAATCGGCCATCGTGGTATTGCAGCTCCACGATGTCACGGTCCACGAATGAATCGCTGCGAACTTTGGCGATACCACCGCCCCACATGGCATCCACCATTTCGATAGTATGGATGCCATAAAAGAAAAGACCCTTCATGGCGTTGTTCAGCTCGCCCGGGCCGTAGGCATCGATCGCGTACAGTTGCCCCAGTCCGAACTGGTCAAGAGCTTTCACCTCGTTGGCAAAACGCAGGCTAGACGCGGAATAGCAGCGTGCGTTGTGTTTACGAGCGAGTTGAAGGACCTTACGTGCATCATTCAGATTACACGTCAAAGGTTTGTCAATGTAAGTGGGGAGGCCACGTTCGAGGGATTTTTGAGCAAGCTCCATGTGGCGGTTGCCGTCAACAGCTAACACCATCACACCATCGACCGCGTCAAGGATCTCGTCCATCGACTCGCTCATCACTACGCCTTCTGACTCGGCCTGTAGGCGCCACTTCGTAACCTCGTCCGCGGGCATCTTGTGGTTACCGTCGGTCCACATCTGTGTAACCCGGCAACGAGTCTTGCCTGCCTCGCGTTCTTTGCGGAATCGCTTGGTGAATTCAGGTAGGTGCGAACTGTCGATGCCAATGGCGGCGATCTGAAGTTCGCGTGCTGCGTTGTCGGTGGTGGTTTGCACCAGGCCTGTGGTGATTGCGTTTGTTTTTGGTTCGGACATCCTTCAGATCCTTACTGCTGTGAACGTACATGGTTCATATACCCACAATCTGTTCCATTGCGTCATGAATGGTCATGGACACAGCTAGTCCATCTTCAAATCGTGCCAGTCTATTATCAGTATTAGGGTTTTCAATCAGGTCCGCAAAGGCTTCGAGCTGATGCCGGAACCTTGTTTCGTGGGTTTCAACTACTAGTGTTGTGGCTTCACCAGTGCTGGGTGTTAAAAGAAGCTGCTCGGGTTTTTCAAAGTCGTAGTGAAGCGAACCCTTCGTGCCAACCAAGGTGACGATAAATCGTGCCGCTTCCGCCCAGCCGCTTGCCAGGAAGCCGGCAACAGGCGTACCACCGGGTACCGCTTCGCCGTGGTGGATCAGCAGCGTGGCATTTGTATCACCACGTTCGGGCCATTGGTGCGTGAACACCGCCGCGTCTGTTCTGGATGGGCCGACTAAAAAGTGGAAGAGGTCCACGCCATGGCTGCCGGTATCTAGTAAAGAACCTCCGCCGGCGAGTTTGGGATCACTCATCCAGCTTGTCTGCATGGTTGGGTGCCAGCAGGCGAATACATTCTCAAACCGGATCAGTCTTCCCAGATGACCGCAATCCAGTTGACGCTTCATTTCAACAATCGCGGGTGTGAATCGATGGCAATAAGCCACTGCCGCTGGTGTATCGGGATATAACTGCGCGATCTGGACCAAGGCTTGGGCGGCCTCAACATGATGAGCTAATGGTTTTTCCACCAGGACTGGCCAGCCAACTTTCAGAGCTTGTTCAACAAGCTGCATGCGGATCGAGGGGGGGGTGCATATGACCACCGCATCGATCTGCGTACGCATCTTTTCGTTGGCGCATATCGTCTCGATACTCGCAAATGCCTTGGCGCCGGTCTGCTTGGCTAGATGATCACGATTCTTGACGACGGGATCCACGACCGCTACCAGTTCTAATCGATCCGATTTGGCGATAGCTTCGGCATGCACCCGGGCAATTATGCCACAACCTATAATTGCTAGTCTTAATTTGGCCATGTATTATATCTTATCGCTAGATTTAGACATTGCAAGACGATATGCTGTCAAAAGCACCAGTATGTGATAGAAAGTACCCGGCAGCTTTGTAAGACGGTGTCAGGCAGGTCCTTCTTACGCTCAAACCGGTACTTATAGCTCAATGGGGTTGGTAAATGAATGCGGAACTATATAAATACAGCGTTAATATGCACCGCATGCCCTTCCTGCGACTGACTGAAACGGTCTGTTCATGCCTATTCCTGCTTTGTGCATGTGTCGCTCAGGTGCAATCAGACAAGCATCCTGATCTCCGTGATAGCAAGACTTCGCCAATGCAGGAGATACGCGGGGTCTGGCTGACTACGACCGCCAATGACGCGATTGCAAGCCCCGACGACACAGCCAGGACCATGCAACGCTTACGGCAAATCGGTTTTAACACCGTCTATGTCGAGACTTGGAAGAATGGTTACACCCAATACCCCTCACAGGTACTCAAAGAAACAATCGGCTTGGACCGCCGACCCGCTTTGATGCCCGCCGACCCATCCGATCCACCAGATCGATATGCTTCACAGGGGCGTGATTTACTGCAGGAAACCTTGATACAGGCCCACCGTAACGGGCTTATTTATATCGCTTGGTTCGAATACGGCTTCATGGCCGCATACAAAGACACACACAATCACTTGCGCAATCAGTACCCGCATTGGATGACCACCACACGCGATGGAGAATTGGTTTCCGATCAGAATCCATTTGTATGGATGAATCCGCTTCGGCCGGAGTGCCGAAAACTCCTACTTGGCATCGTTCTTGAAGCGGTGGATAAATATGACCTGGACGGTGTGCAGTTGGACGACCGGATCGCTTGGCCGGTCAGTATGGGGTATGACCCCTACACAAGGCAGGTGTATGCAATGGAGCATAATGGTGCGCCGCCACCCGATGATGAGCACGACAAAGCATGGGTGCTGTGGCGTGCGAAGAAGGTGTCCGAATTTGCAGAACTGTTCTACACAGAACTTAAGAAGAAGCGCCCAAATCTGATTGTTTCTATTAGCCCCGCGGTTTATCCATGGAGTCTGGATCACTATGCCTGTGATTGGCCCGAATGGTCCAAGCGTGGATGGATGGATGAATACGTACCGCAGAACTATCGATATGACTACATATCATTCAAGAATACATGGGATGAGCAGGTTCAGGCTATGCCGAATATGCTTGACAAACTCATCGCCGGTGTTCTGGTCAACAATGGCGAGAAGTTCAATCCATGGCCTGATATCGAAAAAGAACTGGATTATGTGCGGCAGACTGGCTCTGCTGGTCATGTAATCTGGTTTAGTCCGGGTGTACTCGAACAATATCCAGATAAGTTCAATGCTTATTACGATGTCCAAGGGGCCGCGAGAAATCCACGAGTACCTGCGGATTGGCGACCTCTACCGTTGGTATGCCGGCAGATTTCACCGAACGTATTTACATGCCAGGTTAATCAGAAGGGGCGGTACCGGATTGCCGTCGATCGTGATGGTGTCTGGTCGATCAATGAGGTGCGTGATCTGGCGGTTGGTGAGGCGCGATTTGAAATCGACGGTGTCGATGCCGTGGAGTTACTGATTGATCGTCGCGTGGAAGATGTGCTCGCTGATGATTGAACTGTTCTTTTAGATCATGATTGCATTAATACTTAGCATTGTATAACGCTAGATCTTTGAATCACTTCTTGATGTTATTGCACCGTAGGTATCTTGTTGACTAGGAATGTCATTTATGCCAGATTTGAACCGAACGCCAAACGGTCCTGAAGCAATTCGCGTTTTGGCGTTGGATGCAGTACGTGGCTTGGCTATTCTGATGATGTGCCTATCGGGAGTCGTTCCCGAAGGTCTGCCCAATGCAATGTATCATGGCTATTATCCCCGCTGGATGCCGGATGATGCGGGTGTTTGGCAGTTGGTTGCAGATCCGCATACGCATCGTCCTTGGTGGTCAAGTTTTACTTGGGTGGACTGGGTGTTTCCTTTGTTTCTTTTTGCGATGGGCACGGCGTTTCCAATTGCACTTGGTAAAAAGTTAGACAAAGCAGTTCCCGTATCGCATGTAGTACTCGGTGTGATTTGGCGCGGATTAACCTTGGTTGGATTTGCAGTCTATGTCAAGCAGATTGTGCCAAGCTTTATTGAAAGCCCGACAACGACAGGTACTTTGTTGATCGGTTTTCTTGGTTTTGTCCTACTGTTCCCTGTTCTGATGCGGCTGCCCAGAACGTTTAACTATGGTGCCGTGATCATGATCCGTACGATTGGTGTCGCGGCATGTATTGGCTTGGTTGTCTGTCTGAACTTAAACGACGGTGACACTTTCAGCTTTTCGCAAAATGACATCATCATCCTGTTGCTTGCACATATGGCAATTGTGGGATCGTTGATCTGGCTCATCACACGCAAGCACCCATGGCTACGATTGTTCTGCTTGATCGTGCCATACTTTGCACATCATCAAGCAATGTATGGCGGGCTGATGTGGGCCGATCCGGTTACGAGTCTTCCCGGCAAAATGCTGGACCTCACTTGGATCAATAGCGTGCTGCCCTGGGATGTACCCACGAATTTATTAAACCTGTCGGTGCTTTATGACTTTACATGGTACAAGTTCTTATTCATAGTCATTCCGGGTACAATCATTGGTGACCTGCTCATCGATTATATGAAGCACATCGGCAAGGATTCACTTGAAGTGGTCGAGATTGGATCAAACCATTCATGGAGCTTTATGCGGTATATCTGCTTGAGTGTGGTCTTCGTCGGGCTGATCGTATGGGTATTCGTTGGATTGCAGTGCCACGGTCGCGTGTTGGTTGCGGTTGGTGAATTCAAACTGTTCACGCCTTGGGTGACATGGATTGGTGTTATACCACTGGCGGCTGTGGGCTGGGTGACTGTACATAATGGTATTGCGCCGTTGAATTTTCTGTTGCGATCAGTATTTGTATGGGGGCTGGTATGGTTGTTTATCGGGTTAACGCTCGAACCCTTTGAGGGTGGGATAACCAAAGGCCCGCCAGTACCGTTGAGTTATTACTTTGTTGCACTTGGCCTATCGGTATTATTACTCGGTGCGATGACGATCTGGATCGATGTATTGGGTCAGTCTAAATCATTCGGCGTGTTCATTTCTAATGGTCAAAATCCAATGCTGGCATATGTTGGCATCCGCAATCTGCTTGTTCCCTTGATTTCTTTGCCATTCCTGGCGCCATTTACTGATATCCGATCAATCAATGGCATTATGGTACACATCCTCGGTGGTTCGTCTTGGATGCTTTTAATATGGTCGATTCTTCAGACATTGTTGCTTGCACTGATTGTCATGTGCTTAACCCGTTGTCATATCCTCTGGCGCAGCTGATGTGGATCTACACTTCAGGATACAAATTCACAACTGGCGATATATGTTTAATGCTGTGCTCGCCCAGTGGGTTGTGGCCGCAATATTGTTGTCAAGATTGCCGTCTAGATGCTGGCCCATAATAGACTAACCCTTGTGTGTGCGAAGTGATGGCACAAACTGATCAAAAATATATGGCCACCTCTAATAATCCCCTCTTCGCTGCGACAAGAATCTGGCGCGTGTCACGCGGTGGCTCGGGTCGCTAAGACCTCGGCCTGCCGCCGTTTCAGGGGTGTCCGGCTGTCGCGTTGGGTGCTTGCCGTCAACCCGCGACCAGCCTCGGGTAACGCTCCAGGTTGTACACCAGGTTCCGCAGGCCGATCGCCACACGCGCCCGCGCCAAGCCGATGCACCGGATCAGCTTGCCTCCCGGCTTCTGCGCCTGCCGGCCTCAGCATCTCGCCTCCCCTAATCCCAACGGAGTATGAACCCCTCTACTTTTAGATGCGCTAAGGATGGGGAGGATTACAAAATTTGTAAGGGTCTTAGGAAGCCTACGGGTCTAAATCGGGTTGTCTCGCAGTAGTTTTAGCACGGCTTGGTAGAGATTGCCACGGCGGTGGTTGAATCGGAATTCGGTCTCTTTCAGGTGCAGGTAGAACGTATGTTTGGGCACGCCTTTGAACCGGGCGAGGCGGTGTTTGGCGTAGGCCCAGAAGCTCTCGATGCCGTTGATGTGTGAACGCTCGTTGGCGAACTCGTTGTCGCCGTGACTGACGCGCAGGTGTTTGGCGTAGCCGACATCGACCAGGCCGTCGTAGCCACGCCAGCCGTCGGAATGGACGATGCTTTCAAGGTCGACACGCCCGCGAATCGCTTGAATTAAAGTCTTTTTGCGTGCATCGGGCACGGTCTCGGTGTAGACGTGGCCGTTGCGTTTAAAGATCCCGAAGACGATGGTCTTGCCCCCGGCACCCCGGCCGCGTTTGCCACGGACACGCTTGGGACCGAAGTAGGACTCGTCGACTTCCACTTCCCCCGGAAGGGGTTTTGCGATTCACAGTACTCGGCGATGCGTCGACGCACCTTGAGGTAGATCGCGTTGACTGAACGCACGCTCAGGCCGGTCAACGCCGCCGCATCGGTGGCCGTCAGGTCCATGGCAAAGGCGCGAATCAGACGCCGAAAGACCTTGGTCGAAATACGGGAACGGCGGTAGTACTTGTTTTTGCCGGTATTCATAGGGCCAGATACAGTTTACTGACCCGTAGGCTTCCTAAGACCCTCTGTTATTTCGATTGATAGATTACGATCCGATCATTTCCAGAAGCTACGAACGTAATCTCCCTCATATTTTCTTGTATGACGTCACGGATCGATTTGTTAAGGAAGGCATCATTTGAGTAGGCCCAATCGGTGGTGATGAAATAGACTTCAGGTTCCGAGTTTATGATGTTGATAAGCCGTTCTGCGTCGGACAAATACTTCACTTGTACTGTTCTATCACCAATTGCTACCACATGGTCGGGTTCGCCCGTGTATTCATAGGTTTGTGTCGCGAAGTAATCGGGGAAACGTCCCCCGTAATACAGTACCTCACGTGGCCAATTGGTGATGACAATTCCTGTGTTACAGGCCTGCTCCAGATCGGGTGCGATCTGTTTCCAGTCAGGACCCATGCCGTAGCGTCTTAATTCCAACGAATAACCAAGCCATGGATGGATAAAAATCCATGCGGCCGGCAAGGCGCAGCATGCTGTGGCAATTGCAGCGACTTTTGCTTTGGTTTGCCAAAGGTTACGGATCCAGCCGACAACGCCCCAGATCAGTGCTTCGATTACGGTTGCCGAGGTAAGGAAAAAGAACGGCAGGATGTAAATAAAATACCTTTCTGCGATTCGTGACGTGAATATGTACATATGCGCCAGCAGCAGTGGCAGGAACGCGCAAACCATGAACACACCGAGTCGCCCATATTGGCGGATCAGGATGACCGCGCCGATGGGATAGAGATACCAGGCGGTTGGATAGTAGTAATTAAAAAACCAGAGGCAGAAGGACGAGGGCTTACCTCGCGTGTCCCAGTCCATTTTAGTACGCAGCAGTTCAATGAGATTAGACGCAATGGATGGTGTTAACAGAACGCATCCAACCACCGCGGTACAGAGTAATCCAATAGCCAAGACATATCTTGACCGGATTGTACTGCCTGGTCCTTTGGCAACCATAAGGTAGCCGATCATTACAAAACTGTAACATGCGAAGGTAATACCGATGTTTACGGCCAGATTCTGCAGTGAAAAGGTCAGGGCAAAGAGTACCGCGGCTGCCAGTACTGCTATCACTGCTTTAACAGGATGGCGTTTGATCGATTCGAGATTGATCTCCATCATGTGAAAAGCAACAAATACGCCTACAAAGTACAAAAGTGAAAATGGCGCATACATCCTGCATTCACGGCCGATTTGGAGGAACTGTGGAGAGAAAGCAATAAATACTGTTGTTGCTAGGGCGATCATGCGCGAAAAGCGGGACTGAAGCACCATGTACACTACGCCAAGCATACACAGTGATATGATTGCAAAAGGTAAACGAGCAGACCATTCACTCACACCGAATGCTTCGAAGCTGATAGCCGTCATGCCCGTGACAACAAACGCACGCCAATAAGTATAGAGACCAGGAACGACCGGCTCACCACATTCGAGCATGGATTGGGCCCCGATCACGTGGTACATTTCATCCGTCCAGAATGAAAAACGCCCCATCCCATCGAAACGCATCCAAGCAGATAGTATCATGATCCCGATCAGAATCATGATCGCCACGCGGTTGGGGATGTCTCGTGTCGGACTCACTTACTTTGTTTCCATTTCATCCAGGAGTTTGCCAAGGACCACGTCCGAATCAAAGTACTGTTCGGCAATCTCGCGAGCGGCGGCGCTGTGATCCTGCGGATCGGCTATGACACTGCTGATGCACGCTGCCGCTTGGGCCGGTGTCGTGAAGGAGAGTAGGCCCCGGCCGGTTGGCATGTGTCCGCTAAAACCGGTGTCTTGTACAACGACGGGTCTGCCCGACGCAAGGTAGCAGGCCGACCGTTCGCTGAACCAACCCGTATGGGCCACGACATATCCGTGTTTCGCTACGCTGAACTCACCGAGTGAGTGTTGTATGAATGACTGATATGACCAGGGGTCCAGTGTCGCTGCCAAAGGGTCACTCAGCCGCCAACCCAGTTCGATCAATCGATCGCGTGGTGCATCGGGACTGCCCAGAGCAAGCTCAAGTTGCGCGCCGCTGCATAAGGCAGGCAGTTCGAAGTACGGATCAAATGACTGGGCTTTCAGGCCATACTTTTTCCCTTCGTATTCACGGGCGGGGTAGCTGTCCCACTGCATGACAGTCGTGAACCTGTTCGCATCCGGCAGCGGTAACACCGGCCACGTGTCCAGAACGATCGGCTGTCTTGTCGGTTTCCACGGCCAACCATCATCCGGGACCGATCCTCGCGATGATCTGACGTTCTCGCCGAATGTAAAAAACACATTGTGTGCCTTAGCCCTGTTGTATCTTTCAGGCACCGTCAGTTGGCGTACTTGTTCGAAAACGGGATCGGTATCAATAAAGACGCGCTGGGGGATCGATTGCAGCCAGGGTCTGATCGGATTGGAACCAGAGATGTTGATCAGCATGTCCGCGCCGGCACAGAAGTCGATCGCATCGGCAGCCCGTTCACCATGCCATCGGTTGGTATGTGCATCGTAGTAAGCCCAGTTGTCACCGAGTCCGGTCTTCTGGTAGACATCTCGTGCAAACTTCAGCCCGTAAACCGTATCTGTATCAGTCACGTGACGGCTAGGGTCATAACAGCAGGCATAATCTTCGCTGTCTTCATAAACCAGGACCTCGTGACCCAACCGCTTCAGACCCATGGCATATTGAAGGTAATGCCATGCCATCCCGCCAAGCGGACAGCGCACGACGTATACCATGACAACGATACGTTTGGGCTTTCGTGATTTACCTGATCCCGACAGCATCCAGGACACCTCCCATGACTGCTTTCGCATCGAGATACTTTTCGGCGACTTCGCGTGCCGCACGTGAGTGTTTCTTGTAATCGGCGGAGATGGATTCCAATGATGCAACCGCTTCTTCTACAGTATTGACCGCAAACAAACCTTTACCCGTCGGCAGCACCTTGCTGAAGCCTGTATCCTGCAAAATCACCGGACGTCCCGAAGCAAGATAAGCGGCGCTGCGATCACTGAACCAACCATTATGTGTCGCTACAAATACTTGTTTGCACACACCGAATTCACCGGCTGATTGTACGATATATGAACGGTAAGCATCGAGTGTGTGTGTCACTTCGTGTGCATCACGAACATGCCAGTCGTTTGCCCTGAGCCGTTCGACGGGGACGTTATTGCCAGCCACCGCCACCTCCATCCGGCAATCCGTCTTGCAGGGCAGCGTGATGAACTTCTCGAATTCCACATCTTTTTGTCCGTAATTCTCGCCTTTGTATGTGATCGTTTGATGCGAACTCCAATTCATAACGGTGGTATACGTACGATTGTCCGGCTCCGGGACAGGTTTGTAGAAGGTCGTATCTACGGGATTCGGGATCGGCAACCAAGTCTTATCGATAGCAGGGGCGGTACATGCCGAAGTTCCATACAGCAAGCCGTTCGTAAAGTAGTGGTCGTATGCCGGTAAGGTTTCACTGTCATCACGCCGCATCTGCCAGCGCATCTGAGTGTACGAAGGCTCGCCATCAATCAAGATTCGACAGGGGAGGGCGGCCGCTTCATCGAGCCACGCCCCGTGAGTACCACAATCGATAAATAAATCCGCAGTACGAAACAGCTCTTTCATGACCTGTGCCGCTGGGCCGCTTGCCCTGCCTTGAACATCGACCATGCACCAGCAATCACCTAATCCATTTTCATTCAACAGCTGATTTACGATGCGGATCCCCTCGCTTGGATCATCGGTCATCGTTTTCCTGGATGGGTCGTAACAAGCCTGCGAATAGTTGGCTTTTTCGACAACGTAGACCTCATGGCCTGATCCCGACAATCCACGCAGATACTGTAGCGCCCAGGACAGCATCCCCCCAAGGGGGTATCGGAACATGTAAACCCCAACGATAATCCGAGCCATATCAGGATGATCCCGCGCTGGTTGGGTGTTGATCAAATACCGCGATGAACCGCTCATGAACCTCTGACAATTGATCTTTAGCAGCGGCGGCACATCGTTGTGCTTCTTCGCATGCTTCGGTTGTTAGGCAATGCGTGATCCAGTCTGTGAGTTGCTGCTTATCTAATGCATCGGCCGATGTGACGAACGGCCAGTGAATCGATTGCCCTTGCCTTACAATTTTCGCGCCCCCACGTATCGGATCGACCGCAACAACAGGAACCCCGTTCTTGATCGACAGAACCAAGCCGTGCAGCCGAGTGGTCACCACCGCATCCATCCGCGCGATTATTGATTCGACTTCACTTGCAGTTCTTAATCCACAGGCATTCTCATCCAGACGTGTGTCGATCGGTACGATAGATGCCTCGAAACCGTCTAATACTTCTTTGATAACAGCGTTTGCTTCTTTGTGCATCGCCCTGTTGCCGTATTCACCTTGCGGGTGGACCAGGACCAATCCGATCACCGGTACCGGAGGCTGTTGCGTGAGGAAGACCATGTCCGGCCGAGCTTCGCGCGAACTGTCCCGTTCGATCAGCAATTCAAAAGGATTCCACTCGTCGAGGTTCTGAAGCATCGACAGATTCACACCGACCATCCGACAATGAGCGAACGCAGCAAACATCTCATCCACGGGTGGGCCGTTGCCGACCGGTCCGCAGACAAACACGAGATGCGTATATGCCTTCGGATCAACACCGCGCCAGTCAATACCGTCTGTAAAAGGCTCTGCCACCGCGACGTCATGGTTGATCCGCGCTGACGTCAACCATTGATGCACAAGGTTCCGGCACAACAGATCACCGGCGGTCGCGCCCATTTGCTCGAAACTGAACCAGCCTGCCAACAGCGCCTTCATTGTTCTACCTCACACCCCGACTTGTGTTTGGCCGGGCTGTTCATGGTTTGTTCTACGAGTTGGTTCAACACCTTGTCCGAGTCAAAGTATTCTACGGCAAATGCACGGGCGGCTTTGCAGTGTTTGTCGTAATGGGACTCGACCGTGCGGATCGCGTCCGCCGCACCCTCCACGTCATCGAACGCGAGCACGCCTTCACCTATCGGCATCATTTCAGAAAAACCGGTGTCCTGCACGATCACTGGACGCCCTGCGGCAAGATAGCAGGCGGAACGGCAACTGAACCATCCTGTGCGCCCGGCAACATATCCATGTTTGGCGACACTCCATTCGCCTCGTGATTGCTGGATATAGTCACGGTAACTATCAAAACCGTTGCACACCTCGTCCGGATCAACCACCAGCCAGCCATGGTGGCGTAACCGATTAATCGGTGGCCTGCGTGTCTTACCCGAAGCGATGGCCAACTCTATATGCACATCTCCGATCCTGCCGGGCAGGTCAAGCACCTCGAGCATCTGCCTGTCTTTTTGCCCATACCGCGCACCGTTGAACTCGATATCCTTGTAGCTTGTCCAGTTCATGACCGTGGTGTAGGTTCGGCGAGTAGACTCGGTGGACTTCCACTGATCAAGCAATACAGGCTGTCGGGTTGGTCGCCAATGATGACCCGTTGACGGCACGCGTTCAGACAGACATTCACCGAAAGTGAACTGCACATCATGCTGATCGATCGACTGCTTGAGTTCGTGTTGGCCCTTAGCGACCTTAAGCTGTGTAAACATCGGATCCGAATCGATATAAGCCATGCGCTTGGCTGATCGGTAATTACCGGGGTGATACAAGACGCCGGAGACGTTGATCAGCAGGTCGGCTGAATCAATAACATCCTGGCGTTGAGCATCCGGCATCCCGTGCCAGGTCGGCCCCCATGGGAAACAGTACGCAAATCGATCTTCAAGACCGAACCGCCCAAGTACTTCACGCAGATAACGCACGTTGTAATCGCACGACTTTGCGGTCCCCGCCTCTTCGGGGTTGTAGGGCCACTGCCCGGTATCTTCGATGTAATACACATCATGCCCCAACCGAGCCAGACCCACGACGTATTGCAGATAGTCCCACGCCACACCGCCCAGCGGGTACTGCGCGATCAGGCCCGAAACAATGATCCGCAGACCGGAATCACTCAAGGCTCTGCCCTCCTTGATCCACAGTTGCGACAGCCTCGGGGGCAAGTTCAGTCGTCGTGATATTGCCGTGCTCAACTTTGAGGATGCGTCCACAGGTAGACAGTGTCTGCGTACGGTGCGCGATCATGAGCGTGGTGCGCCCTTCCATCAGACGGTCCAACGCTTCCATGATCAGCGACTCGGTTTTGTTATCCACCGCGCTGGTCGGTTCGTCCAGGATCAGGATCGGTGCGTCTTTGAGAAACGCGCGCGCCAGCGCGACGCGTTGCCGTTCCCCGCCTGACAGGAACAGGCCTCGCTCGCCGACCTCGGTGTCGTAGCCTTGCGGCATATTGCTGATAAAGTCATGCGCATACGCTGCTTTTGCCGCTTCCATCACCTGCTGCGGTGTCGCGTCGGGCCGGGCATACGCGATGTTCTCATACACCGTCGTCGAGAATAACACCGGGTCCTGAAGCACCATCGCGAACTGACTCCGCAGGTCCGCAACCTTGATGTCTCGGACATCAATCCCGTCGATCAGCACCTGCCCGTCGTCCGCGTCATAAAAGCGCATCAGCAAACCCACGAATGTGGATTTGCCTGCACCTGTCCGCCCGACGATCCCGACGCGCTCACCCGGTTCAAGCTTCAAGTTGACGCCGTTAAGCACGGGTATGCCCGGTTTGTAAGCAAACATTACGTTACACAATTCGATTTTGCCGGCCGCTCGGGACATCGCTACCGCGTCCTGTTTTTCTTCCACATCAGGTGCTTGATCAAGCAGGTCGAACGCACGCTGAGCACCGGCGACGGAAGACTGCAGGTCCGCCACCTTCTTACTGATCCGCTCCATCGGGCCGAACAATTGTGTCAGGTACGTGATGATCACCAGCAGGTTGCCGAGAGTCAGGCCGCCGCCCAGCACGTGCTGCACCCCCAGGTAGAGCGTCGCCGCAGACCCGAAGCCGATCGTTGCACCCACCCCGACATCAAACGAACCCTTCAACCAAGCCACGCGCATCTGCTTACGGCTACCCATCAGGGACGCATCGACAAAACGCTCGAGTTGTTTGTCTTCCCGTCCGAACGCTTTGACCACCTGTAAAGCGCCGACTGTCTCTTGCACGACATTGATCGCATCACTTTCAACGCGCTTTGCCTGGTCCCACTCGTCGCGCAACCGCCGACTGCTTCGCCGGGCAAGCACGAACAGAATCGGCGCCACGCCCACCGCGACCAGCGCGATCGTATAATCCAGAATGGCAATCACACTGATCATCGCCAGCACCATCAGCATATCTGAGATGAAAGGGATCAACCCATCGATCGCGATCCACTGGATCGAAGGCGCATCCTGCAACACCCGGTAGATCGAATCGCCGCTACCCTTGTCGGCGTGGTAACGCAGCGACAGCCGTTGTAGATGACGGAAGAGTTTTGCACGAAATGCGACCAGCAGCTTTTGCCCAACCCAGGTGTGCAGCAGCCAGATCCCCATCGCGTGTACATACTGGATAAGCGTGATGCTCAGCAGCAGACCCGCTGCCAATACAAGTAACGATCCGGTCTGGTCCGATACGGAGTCCGGCACGAACGGGTCCAGCACACCCGGCAACGGCTTCTGCTCGATCACGCTGTCGATGCCGATCTTGATCGGCAGGGGGGTCAGCAACTTTAATGGGATGGCGGAAAGGTACAACAGCAGCAACGCACCGATCATCGGCCATTGCGGTCTGGCTTCGATCATCAGGCGTCGATACACAGACCAGGCGCTTGTGGCAGATCGCTGCATCAGTTTATATGCTTCCCGAAGGTTTGTTAGATAGCCGTCTTGCAGTAGGCCGCTGCAACGCCGCATTCACCCAATGTCAGTCCAATTAACAACAGGTTCAACCCTACGAATAAGAGGAATAATCCCGGGTAAGATGAAACGATCGATACGGCTCCCGCGACAGCAAGCATTATAATCATTAACGGGACGTAGGCGCCCATCTTGGGCTTGCAGTACAGCCGTGTTAATTGTTTGCCTGCCCCGTGCTCTTCGATCATCATCCAGATTCGGTAGTGTCCCAGAAAACCACCACGCACCTCAATATCCCAGCGATCGATCGGCTGACCCCGGAAGCACGATGCCCCCAAGGCACGTACCGCCTTTTCGAGTTTTGTCAGTTTGCTATCGGACGCTTCCCACTGCTCAGACCAGATAGACCGTTTGATACGCAGTGGCCAATCCCACCAACGCCACTTTGTCCGCTGCCAGATCGTCAAGCCGCCGGTGATACGTCCCTTGAGCCTGACCAATGGTTGGGCGATGTGAAGTGCCGCAATCAGCAGACGGCAGACAATCCTGTGCCGTAAGCCCTGAGCTTCACGCAACTCCGCACGCCACGCGGTTGAGACCGCTTGTATCAGCGGCGCTCCCAACGCCACCACAAGCAATGGCAAAAGAAACAGCATGGGCTTCCAGAAAATTCCCGGCAGGCAAAGCAGCAGCAAACCGCCCACGATCAGGTACCACTCCGGCATCAGCATGATCGACTGAAAGTAAGTTGGATGCCGCGGCATAGCGCTCTGATATGCGGCCGTCCCCCACACACCGTGATACACTCGCTGCTGTTTCAGGAAGATCGGCAGCGTGAAACCATTGCCATAGATCCGTCCATGCCAGACGATATGCCCCAGCTTGTTGTATTTATCTGGCCACTTCTGCTCCAGCATGGCTTCAGCTTTGCCGTAGTTCTGTTGTTGGCGCAGATAACCGCGTAGCTGTAAGCGCCGGTGATGAAATACCGTTGCGCCGGCATGGAACCCGATCACCCCGCCGTTGGCCTGAAGACGCCAACACAAATCGACATCGTCACCCGCGATGCGGAACTGGGAATCGAATCCCCCGACATCCAACAGGGCCTCGCGTCGGAACGCCATATTGCATCCGGGAATATGCTCTGCGACCCGGTCGCTGTACAAAACGTGATTCGGGCCACCCGGCGAATGCGCGACCGCTTCGCCGATCATACCATCACCCCAAGGCGGAATGTTCGGTCCACCGACCGCGACATGATCCGTCGTCATCAGGTGATGGGCGATGTAGAAAAGCCAGTGAGAACCCGGGTAGGCATCGTCGTCGATATACACCACGATCTCGCCCATCGCGGCCCACAAACCCGTGTTGCGTGCACGGCTTAGGCCACCGTTCTCCTTGTGGATCACGTTGAAAAGAGGGTCTCTCTCAAATGGATCCAATAGCTCTCGCACCGAGTCGGTCGATCCATCATTGACGACGATGATTTCGCTGTTTGGATAGGACATCGACTTCAGGGCCTGGAGTGTCTGAACCAGTGTTCGTGAGCCGTTGTAAGTGCAGACAATGACGCTGACCTTGGGCCAATCGCAATCCATGGGGAACGGCGTATCCCGGTATGCTCGCGTGACCGCTTCCAGCGCGGGCTTGGGTTCGCGATCCCGTGTCGTCAAACCGAAATCCCAGTCATCAATGTCGAATCCCCCGCGATGCCATTCATCGGTCCACGCGAAGACAAACATCCCAGCACAGCCACAGGCAAATGTCTCGCGCACCTGCCACTCCAGAACCTCAGCCTGCTTTCCACAGCCATTGCGCCGGCTGTCAAGCCCCAGCTCCGCCATGACAAGCGGTCGCTCGCCGACCAGGTTCTGAAGCCTTGAAAGGTAGGCACGTAACAGATCGGGTGATTCAAGATAAACATTAAAACACTGAATATCCAGAAAGTTCAGGTCCAGATATTCTGTCGTTGGATAGTTGACGTAGGTAACCAAACCATGACGGTCTGCCCGTTTAGCAGCGATGTACATCCGTTTGAGGAATCGTTCGATCTTATGTCGGCCGTACCATCGGCATACAGGTGCGGGTATCTCATTACCGATCGTGTAGCACAAGACCGCGGGATGTTCACTGAAGCGACTTACGATTTGCTGCGTCTTTTTGAGAATGTTTTTTATACGCTTGCGATCATCCAGGAAACTGATGTGCTGTTCCCAAGGCACACCGATCATCACACGCAGATTATGCAGCTGCGCGACGTCCAGCAGCCAATCGGGCGGCGCCGTATATAGCCGAACCGTATTGATCCCCCGTGCGGCCATCTGTTCAAAGTCTGCATCGACTTGTCGCCGATCCCCGTACTCCGAACCATCCGGCCCTGGCGCAAAAGGCCCATAGGTGACCCCTCGCACCCAATATTTGTGTCTGCCTACGTAAAGGAACTTCCCCGCTACATGGGGACGCACACCCGTCTGAACGGGAATCGACTCTGAAGCGGTTGGTATTGGTCCTGAAGGTGCACTTATCTGAATGTCATGGTTAGCGACAGTGATCCACAGCCTCCCTCCCACCCCGACAATATGTCGGCCCTGCCAAGGGTCACATATATAGAACAAGAGGTCTTTTTATCGACCTGCGTGTCACACAAGCCATGCATGTCCTAATATTTTTTATTGCCCATTAGGACATCAGGAATTATAACTAAAACATTTAAGAAATTGAAGAACAATACTAGGGTTTTTACTTAGATCGATTACAATATCGGTTAGCGGTAACTTGCGGTGCAATGAACTGGTTATTCGGTATATCTGGTTACAGGCTTGTGAGTTGGTTACCTAAATTAACAATCCTTTTGTATGCGTGAATAGAATTCTGCTGATCTCACAAGTAATATGGATTCGCTTAGCTTCATCTCAGGCAAATATCATCTTTCATTGCAGTGAAAGCGAGTATCTGTAGTAAACTCCTGTTGAGGTCAGAGCGAGGGTGGAATACAGCCTTATGAAGCTTACAGATCATCTTGAACCAATCGATATTCGGTGTAAAGCTTTTACACTTATCGAGTTACTGGTTGTGATTTCGATCATTGCGGTGCTGGTGGGTATCCTCTTACCTGCACTTGGCGCCGCCCGTCGTAGCGCTAAAGACAGCCAATGCAAAAGCAACTTGCGACAGTTGGGGATTGTCATTGCCAACTTTGCTGCAAGCAACGACGATGATTTGCCTGACTCCGGATCGAAAACCGGTGGCGGTGACCTCACGGGGTATCTTGAAAAGTATTCAGGCCAGGAGTGGGGCAAGGGGATCTGGGTTTGCCCGAGCCACGAAGACTTCGAGCCGGAGCGTGACACATCAAGTTACGGCTACAACTGGCAGTACCTATTGGCGGAGAAACCGCCGGCCAGTTATCCCCACCAATATCCCAATGGGCCAAGTGGGTTGGTTGGATTGCCGGCTTCTTCGGTACGTCGCCCGACAGAAGTCATCAGTTTCATCGACCATGGAATCCCGGATCAAGTGCCCGAAGCTGTCCGCGAATTGTGGGCTTATGTCCTCAGGCCGGCTGATCCCTTGCCGTTGACCTTCCCTGGTTTTGGACGCCCTGTCCTGAATCATGCCGGCAAAGGCAACGCTGTGTTTGTTGATGGTCATGCGGAGGCGGCCACCGAGGAAATGATCGATCCGATCAACGAAAAAAAATACTGGGACCCCAGATAACAATCAACCACCGTGACAGCCATTCATAACTTCGGTTTTGAAGGAGTGGAGAAGTGATGCAGTTTAAATGCCCCTGTCGATCGCTATGCGTTCTGTTGTTTACATGGCTATCCTTGGCCGGTTCGGCGATGGCTGTAAACGAAACATTCTCCTATAGCGACGGAGCCCTGGAGAATCAGGGGATCGTGGGAGAATGGACGGGGCCTTGGGCCGCCGGATCTCAGAGTGTTCCACCAACCGGCTCAACCCCGTGGCAGGTCGCTTCCGGTGCTGTTGAAGTCCAACCCATCAATCCGACCATTGCTTATGGTTATGAAGATTCCGATGTGCAGCGTGAACTGTCTGCACCAGCCGTCGGGGCTTCGATTTACATGTCCTTCCTGATCACGCCCGGCGATATGGGTGCGTCGTACGATCCCAACCTGTTTACGGATGGCAGCACAGGCATCGTGGTTGGCTTTGCTGATGGTTTATCCAATACCGGCAGCAACGGTCAGAGCTGGTCCCCAAATCTTGGACAGCCGGTTAAAGTGGGCTGGTCTGCAGATTTGAAAGGACTTACTTGATGAGCAAGCGACGACGATTTACGGCTGAATTCAAGGCGAAGGTGGCGCTGGAGGCGCTGCGTGGCGAGTTGACGGTGGCGGAGATCGCCAAGAAGTACGACGTGCATCCGAACATGATCGGCGGGTGGAAGAAGCTGCTGGCACAGGAGGCGGCCCAGCTTTTTGCCCGTGGCGGCGGCAAGGACCCGCAGGCATCCGACGAGCAGATCAAAGAGCTGCACGCGAAGATCGGCGAGCTGACCATCGAGAAGGACTTTTTAAAAAAAGGGTTGGGGCTTTGAGCCACGGCCGCCGCTGCGACATGGTCGAACCCAAGCACCCCGAGCTGAGCATCGTGCGTCAGTGTGGGCTGGTGTCGATCAGCCGATCGTCGTTTTACTTTTCAGGCAAAGGCGAGAGCCCGTTGAACCTGAAGCTGATGCGTCTGATCGACCGACAGTTCCTGTGCACGCCGTTCTACGGCAGCCGGCAGATGATGCGTTGGTTGCGTCGGCTTGGCTACAACGTCGGCCGCAAGCGTGTGCGTCGATTGATGCGCCAGATGGGTTTGACGCCGATCTACCAGGCCCCGAAGACCAGCGTCAAATGCCTTGAAAACAAGGTGTATCCGTACCTGCTGCGGAATCTGAAGATTGATCAGCCGGGTCATGTGTGGTGCGCCGACATCACATACATCCCGATGCGACGCGGCTTTTTGTACCTCGTTGCGGTCATGGACTGGCACAGCAGGAAGGTGCTGGCCTGGCGATTGAGCAACACGATGGAAGCGTCATTCTGCGTCGAGGCGTTGGAAGAAGCGCTGAGCAAGCACGGCCCGCCGCAGATCATCAACACCGATCAGGGCAGCCAGTTCACCGGCCTGGAATGGACCGAAGCGGTGAAGAACGCGGGCGCGAAGGTATCGATGGACGGCAAAGGCCGATGGATGGACAACGTGTTCATCGAACGTCTGTGGCGGAGCCTGAAGTACGAATGCGTGTACCTGCACGCGTGGGACAGAGGCAGCGAAGCTCGCGCCGGGATCAATGAATGGCTGCGGTTCTACAACACCGAGCGTCCGCACTCGACACTCGCTGGACGGACGCCGGACGAAGCGTATGATGGAAAACCTATAACCGGACCGCCGCTGGCCGCGGCATAAACCCGTTGGCCCACCTTATTCAGGCCAACCGGCTGTCCAAGATTTGGGGACCAGCTCTCACACATGATAACCACCTGGTCATCGTCTTCCGCGATATGGCCAAGGCAAGTACCAGCAAGGGTAGTTTCGTTGCATGGATAGGCAAGTATCAGAACCTTGTTGATCGAACGACAGGTCAATACAGACTCAAACTCCTGCATCAATACCCGACACCGGGTAAAGGCTGGTCTTCTCATGACTGCGGTTACGGATCTATCGAGCAACTGCCGGATAGCACGCTGATCGCCACGACCTATGTCAAGTATCGGCCCGGCTCTGAGAAAAACTCGGTGGTGTCAGTCCGATTCACTATGGACGAGTTAGGTGGATTGACACGAAAAACAAAAGACGATTGATGCCACAAGTGGTAAAAATATACATATGGCAATGCAGGACGCAAATGGCTTAACAGTTCTGCGCTCTTGACTCGTATAGATGAGGACGCAGGTTCAAGCCTCACCGGGTCCATTTTTCAATTACGATCACTACCCAATAAAATCTTAACAACCGCGATCTTGCGATCCCACTTCATGTGAGGATTAAGTCAATAAAACCAAAGTTGTATTCACTGGCAGATCATCCCCAAAGCAGTTTTGATGTGGGTTGGTTGCCCGGTCATGGTCAATCAAGACCTGTTCACCCATAACGCTTGGGCGGATTATCAGGGGACACAGTTCCATGACCCCCTCCTGAGAACCTGATCCAGTGAATATGAGAGAATCCATCCGGCCTCGATCCGGAAAGGATTCCTCGATGAAGACGCGACACAGTACCGAGCAGATCGTGGCCAAGCTCCGCTAGGCGGATATTGAGTTGGGCAAGGGGCTGAAGGTGCCGGAGGTTTGCCGACAGCTGGGCATCAGCGAACAGACGTACTACCGCTGGCAAACCAAGTACGGCGAGATGGCGCCCCACTGGACGCTCCGCTGATGGCCAAGCAGATGAAGGAACTGGAGCGTGAGAACGCGCGGCTGAAGAAGTTGGTGGCGGACCAAGCGTTGGACATGCTGATCCTGAAGGAGGCGGCCCGCCCAAACTGATCGACCCCGAACGGCGGCGTCGTACGGTTCAAAAGGTACGTAGTCGTTTGGGGCATGGCAAGGTCAGTGAGCGTCGGGCTTGCAAGGCGTTGGACCAGCCACGGAGTACGCAGCGTTACCGGCTCAAGCTGCCGGAGAAAGACCAGGCCTTGATCGAGGCGATGCGTGAGGTCATCGACGTCCGTCCACGGTTCGGCTGCGAACGGGTGCATCCAGAACTGGCAAAAGTGGGCTGGTCAGTAGGCTTTGGTCAAGTGCATCGGCTGTGGAAGAAGGAGGGCATGCAAGTGTCTAAGAAGCAGCGTAAACGAAGGCGTTTGCCGGGCAACAGCTGAAGCTGTTGGTGGTGATCGATGAGTTGCCTGGCAACCGAACCGGGACGTTCATTCACCTCCCGAGATGTAATCCTGACGCTGCAGTACCTGTTTGCGGTCCGAGCACATCCGCTCGGATGACGGTCCTGAGTTCGTGGCCAAGGAGGTCCAGAAGTGGCTGGGTAAGGCGTCAGTACGTACCCTGTATATCCAGAAGGCCAGCCCCTGGGAGAACAGCTACGTGGAATCGTTCAACGGCAAGCTGCGTGACGAGTTGCTTAACGGCGAACTGTTCCTGAGCCTTACCGAGGTGAGGTACGTATTGGACGAGTGGCGTCTGGATTACAACCACCGCCGACCGCACACGTCGTTGAACTGGGAGCCCCCTGCGGCGTATGCCGCGAGATTAAACGAACCCGCAGCCGGGGCGTTCCCGGCCGCACCGCTTGCTGACTCTCCGGTCGGGGCTGCGCCCCGCCCTGCGGCTCAGCAAGCAACAACACACTCACCGATTCTCTCATAGCAACTGGACCAAAGAACCCGAGGGGGTCAGTTTACAGTGCCAGCCTCGATACAAACAACCGTCGTCTGACCTCATCCGCTTATAGTGATATCGATCCGGGTGTCACCGAGGCAGATGAGAGCCAAGCCTGGGGTTCGATTACGGATGTATCCACAGCGATCGACAATTCGGCACTTGGTTACCGTTCGATGGCGCGGACTAGCAGCGAAGGTTTCAAAGCGGCAAGTGCGGGTGGGGGAACGCCCAGAGCTTTTGGAGCCGGCGAGTTTGTATTCGGGACAAGTTACCTGGACACCACGACGGATGAAGTCTTTGTCATGCTCACATTGGCTGATGGGACACAATTCTCAGACTCGAACACCGATGCGACGCTACAGCTTGTCGGGGACCTTCAAACCTTGATCGGTGCGCAGACCTGTGACGATCTGATCATTGACAGTGGTGGCTGGTCGGGTGATATTGCGGCGTTTATTGTTTATAACCGTACGCTTAGCGGTTCGGAACTGGCAGATGTAACGGAAGCCCTGAGGCAAGCTTACGTCATACCGGAGCCCGCTTCGCTGGCGCTGCTGTTGACATGTGGGATCATCCCGATGCTTCGGCATCGGCAATAACAAGCCCCGGGGTCGGGTCTAACGGCTCGTTCCCGATTAAGATACATACAATCTACCAATGCTGTCTTGGAGGACATAACGTTGAACCGTACACCCCAATTCTCCCGCCGTGCGTTCATCCTGACCGAATTATTGGTGGTCATTTCAATCATTGCGTTGCTGGTCGGTATCCTCCTGCCTGCTTTGGGGGCGGTTCGTGAGACGGCGCGTAAATCGGTGTGCCTGTCTAACCTGAGGTAAATTGGTATCGGCTCCATTGCGTACGAGGTTGACAATGGTCGCTTGCCGATACACGTTTCGTAGTATGCGGGCGTCAGCTCTACGTACAACACGCTGGTGGCGCATAATCAGCCTTCGGCAAATCCCTTGCCTGATGTGTGGCCGATCTATCAGGATTACTGTGGTGATGCGAACTTCCTGACCTGCCCGTTGGTGTCTGAAGTTGAGCGTGGTATTGCAGCGATCCCGCTTGCATCCCAACGTGTGTACATCGACTATTCTCTCTTTGCGGGTTATATGGCTGAGTTCCGTATCGAAACCACGCTGTTTAATTCCAAGAAGCCGTATGTCCAATCAGAAGTGAAGTGGCGCTACAAGCAGATCGGTGAAGATAAGGCGTGGGAACTCGAAGTTCTCGCAAGCGACTTCTTTTATCGAGGCAGCGGCGACGGAACCCGTGTCAATCATCCCAGCGGTGTATACTTCGAGGCAAGGCAGCACGAGGGCTCTGCCGGGAATGACTATACGGATGCCTACTACTACTACTACTACTACTACGGTAACTTCAGCGACGAAGTCTGTACAAACCTGTTTGCCAACTATTTGATGAAAGACGAGTCGGCGAGCACATTGAGTGGGGCTGATGAGACCATGAAACCGATCCGCTCTCGCAACATCAACTCTACTTATATGATGCCGGTCAATAAGTGATATTCACAATAAGGATGGTCTGAGTTGTTGTTGTGGATGATTCTTGTGGCTTGTAGATGTCTATTTTCTTGAGTTGTTCGGTGCGCAGATAGGTTCTGGATGAGGTGGTTTATACAAGTGATTTGCCAACAAATGTGTAAGCCATGTCTGGCAGCGTGCATCCTTACTACAGCCGTCTGTATGGCTCCCGGTCCCGTTGCCAGTGCGTATGAAGGCTGGATGGCGGGATAAGCTGTGCCGCTGGGCATGGAATTGGGGCCGTTGGGGGATACGCTTGAATACCAAGCCACGCCGGCGGGTACCGCAGACATCTTCGGCAATGGACCTTATGACCTGATTCTGACTGATGAAAAAGTGCTTCCGTTCAAGCAATTCTTGCCTGACGGAACGTCGGTCTACGGTCTTGCTGAAGACTTCGATCTCCCGAGTCGGTCCATCACACTGCTTCAAGATCAATCGTCGTCGCTTTGGGGACTATTCCGGTCTGGCCCCGGGCTGCGATTAACACGCTATGTCTCCACGAGTCAAAAGTTCGAAACGGGTGCGAAGTCTGACATTAACTTGCCGAAGAATGCGGGCTCGTTAGCGGCCACATTGAGCCCGCGCGGTAGGTTGCTGGTTTACTTCAGCGTATCGGACGGCCAGGCATACAATCCCGCGAACACACATCACCATGCTGACGAGTTTCGGCCATTCGATGGCGCGGGGATATGGCGTGGCGGGCTGCCGGTTTCTTCATTGGGCTCAGTGATGTTCCAAGACGGGACCGAATTGGGAAAATATCTGATCAAGTATCCTGTTTTCAATGACGAGCAAAACGTTCTGCGGCGTATTTGGCGGATCGATGACTATAACGTCAAGCGCGGCGAAGTGCTGCGACTTACTACAGGCGAGCCGATCCAGACACACAGCCGACATTTTGCGGGACAATTGGGCCGAACGAAAATCCCGGCGATAGATTGGGACGGTGATGGCAAGATAGACCTGCTGACTGGCACGGGTCGTTCGGCTTCCATTCCCGGCAAGGGCGGCATCCCCGATGACACGAACACGAGTGATGAACGGCAATCCTCGGTATTACTGCTGCCTAACGCAGGCACGAATGAACAGCCTGTTTTTGAATATCCAAAGGTTGTTCACTTCGATGGCAAGAAGATCGCACTCGGGGCACACTCCTGTTCGCCATTAGCGGTTGATCTTGGCTGGGGGCAACTCGATCTGTTGGTCGGTATGGAGCGGGGGGGCTGTATTACCCACGCGAGCAATTGACTTGGCCCGATACCAGCCATCACTAGAATTGATCGCTATATCCTTGGTTTTATTAATCTGAGCTTAATACAAAAGGTCAAGACGCGAAAGCTTGGCAGCGTTAACAACGCTTGAGAGATATCGGATGAATCTTACATTAGCCACCGTCTGCTTGTTGGTCTTGGTATTGGTCAACTCGATCTGCGCTGCTGAGGTCGAGCATCCGAACATCATCCTGATTCTCGCGGATGACATGGTGATCGGAGATTTGTCCTTCCAGAATGACGGCCGGAGTAATACCCCAATATTAACGTATTGGCAAAACAAGGCGTGTGGTTTGATCAGGCTTACGGCGCTTCATGTGTCTGTGCCCCGGCCTGTGCCGCGTTGTTGACGGGGCGTTACCCGCATCGCACGGGTGTGGTCACCCTCAACATGAACAAGTATCCCGAACTCACCCGGCTCAAACACGAAGAAACAACCATCGCCGAGGTTTTGAGGTCTCATGGATACATAACCGGACTGATAGGCTAATGGTATTGCGGTCTCGGTGAAGACCACCAGCCAAACCCACTCGAACACGGCTTTGATGAATATGAGGGATTCGGTAGGTCGCAGGTCCTCTCATACTTCAAGTATGTATTTACGGTAGACAAAGACATTCTCGAAGTAACCGATCAGTACCTCACCGAGGATTTATCGAAAAGGGCGTTTGTGTTTGTACGACGTCATCGTGAAGAGCCGTTCTTTCTACATCTGGCCCACTATGTGCCGCACCGCCCCTTGGAAGCACCTGGAGAACGCGTGGCGCACAAACGCCAGATGGGATTTGATGAATCCACCGCGACGATCTACGCGATGATCGAAGTCATAGATCGGGGTATTCGAGAATTGATCTTAGAACTTGATAAACTCGAACTGTCAGAGAAGACTCTCGTGATATTCGCCAGCGACAATGGCCCCGACCCCATCACCGGAACACGGTTTAATCAAAACCTTCGAGGAACAAAGTATCAAATCTATGAGGGAGGGATACAGGTCCCGTTTCTGGTTTATTGCCCCGGGCCTTTCAAGGCCACTCATATCGAGGAAGTGGTCCACTTTGTGGATGTGTTTCCCACGATCCTTGCGCTCTGCGGCATCGACGATCAGGCATCGACGCCGCTGGATGGAGATAGTTTCTTCCCTTTACTCGTCGGAGACAAACAAACACAACAAGAATCCGTCAGGCGTTATTGGCAATGGAACCGCGGGGTTCCGAATTACACCCACCATGCCGCAATCCGCGAGGGCAATTGGAAGCTTGTCCGCCCGTTTGTAACCCGTAGCATCAACCCTGAGGATTCGGATAAACTGCCTGTCTTGTTTGATCTGGCGGCCGATCCAACTGAAGCAAACGATTGTGCGAAAGATCATGCTGAACGAGTCGCTCTGATGAATGCCTTGCTTAACGCGTGGTGTGAATCGGTCGAAGCAGATCGGATCCGTGAGTACGAACAGCAGCCTATTATACATGATTAAGATGCGAGAAGTTAACGTATTCACGTTTGTCATTCTCTGTCTTTCGAACGTCACTTTCGGCGTTGAACTTGCTGCCATCTTCGGCGACCACATGGTGTTTCAGGCGGATAAACCCGTCAAAGTCTGGGGGACGGGAAGCCCGGGTCCGGACCTTGCGGTTTCGTTCAACAATCAAACGGTTCGTTGAAAAGTGGCTGCTCAAGGCAAGTGGCAGGCGGTGCTGCCGCCGATGTCTGCCGGCGGCCCCCAGACAATGGATGTTGTTTGTGACGGGCAAGGCATCACTTTGCGTGACATTCTCATAGGTGAGGTTTGGCCCTGTTCTGGTCAATCCAATATGGAATGGCCGCTAGATAAGTCCATGCACGACTCAACAAGCCTTGACGAAGCATACGACACGAAGTTGCGCTTATTCCTGGTGGAGAAAGCGGACCTTGACGCTGGGCCACAGGATGTGAAAGGGCGTTGGGTAATCAGTGATGCATCGACAGCGGCAGCCATTTCTGCGGTAGGCTATTACTTTGGGCGTGAGTTACGAAATTAACTGGATAGCCCGATCGGTCTGATCGCCAATGCATGGGGTGGGTCTTCCACCGAGGCGTGGATGAGTCGGGTGTGTCTGCTGCCGTATCCTGAATTTGCTTACATGGTTGAGTGCTTACCGGAGCGACGTGAGGCACTTAAGCAATACAACCAGGCGGTTACTGACTGGGAAAAGGCGGGCATGGCAGATCCCAAGCCGCTCTGGCCGCGGGAAGTCAGGCAATACAAGTGGGCCACGATGCTGCACGACCGAATGTTGATGCCGTTGGTGCCTTATACCACACGCGGAGTGGTCTGGTATCAGGGAGAAGAGAACGCTCCCCGGGTTGAGCAGTATCGCAGGCATTTCTCCGCAATGATCAATCATTGGCGTTCGTTGTGGAATGATCCAGAGTTGCTGTTTCTCTATGTACAACTGGCAAACTTCCGCAAGCGTGCTGAGCAACCGAACGATAGTGATTGGGCGGAGCTGCGCGAAGCACAACTGAAAGCACTTTCAGTACCACATGCCGCCATGGTGGTGACGATAGACATTGGTGATGCAGATGATATACAACCGAGGAACAAGCTTGATGTCGGGTATCGTCTGGTGCTGGCTGCACTCGCTCAAGTGTATGGTCGGGCTATTGAGTATTCCGGGCCTACACCTGAGCGTATTCAGATCGATGGTTCAAACATCCGCATAAAATGAGGCATGTCGGTAATGGTTTAACCACCACGGATGGTGAGCCACCGATAGGAATTGCTATCGCATCTAGCGATGGACCCTATGTCTGGGCAAACGCACGCATCGAAGGCGAAACGGTTGTGGTGTGATCCGACGATGTCTTAAAACCAGTGACCGTAAGGAATGCCTGAACTAATAATCCGGAAGCCACACTGATGAATTCCGACGGCTTGTTTGCTTCACCTTTTCGAACCGATAGCAGGGTTTGTATAACGCAAGGCGTCAAGCGACGCTAAGTTATCATGTCCGTCGAAGCCATCGCCATCAAGATCGTGCAGGCATTGTGGTGTCTTGCTCTCATGCGACGATCTGTAAACGATTCACCATGCCATCTCAGATTCCACGGCCGGCAGACTCACCGAATCGAATCGTCCTTTACACATCGTAGCTACGAAGATTCTTGGATCGCTTCGGCTTGTTGATTTGTCTCATCCGTGTGCATGTCCAGTGACTCCGGGGCGGAATCCGCGAGTACTTCATGAGCAGACTTGACTTCTTCATGGTCGCCATGAACGACGACAAGGTATCGGCCGCCACGTAGATGATCTTCGTATTTGAGAATGTGTTTATGAGACACGCCCCAACCAATGAGCGCGCCCAGTAAACCTGCGCCGGCGGCGCCTGTGGCTGCACCTTCAACGCCACCGAGCATCGCGGCGGCGAAAGGTCCGGCCACGATCAGCGGGCCGAAACCCGGCACCCAGACAAACGCGGCCCCGATCAGCAGGCCGAATAAGCCGCCCACCCACGCCCCTGTAGCCGCCCCGGTTTTCGCGACATCGCCCGCCGTGACATAGCCATGGATGTCTTTTTCGCTCTCCAGATTCTGGCCGATGATCGATACGTGACCAATGGGGAAGTCCGCCTTGTCCAGTCTCTTGATTGCTGCTTCGGCTTCAGCAAAAGTAGCGAATACGCCAACAACACTTTGTTCCGTGCTTATCACATTTTGATTCGGCATGACAATGCTCCATAATGTTATGTTCGAGAATCTCGTGAACCAGTCATAGATAACTCGAAAGAGGTCTGTGCAATCTTCATGCCAGCAGCATGTGTAGCGGATTTGAGGTCGTTTGTAGCCTGCGTGGTGTGTTTACCCACTTATCGAAGGCCTTTATAAGCATAGGGGATTCGGCACCCGCAATAGATGAGTGGGGCAATTTGACCAGGTGTGGCAGAATGGTGCAGATATTCAAGGGCAATGACTTAGCTGAGAAGGCTTATCTTTATAATGGGAACCCGGATCACGTGGGGGGCGTATAGACAATATCGCCCGTTTGCCTGTAGCAATACTGGGACGGACCTGCACGGTTGAAACGGATGCATACAATGCCAATGAGGGGTTATGCACTATGAAACTTGCCGCCAAGCTAGTCACCGTGGTTATCGTCCTGCTTATTCTATTGCTTGCGGTAGATGCGTATCTTTCTGTTCAATGGATGCGCAGGCTACATGCGGCCGATATCCAGGAGGATATGGCTCTTCTGAGCGATTACCTGCGCCCGACGCTGTTGGATATGTGGAAACATGAAGGCGATGACGGGGTCGTGAAGAAACTAGCAGATTTGAATGATAAGAAGAGCACGATCTACGCGAAGTGGGTCTGGTTGCCTGAAGGCAAGAGCGATACGGAGCATTCCAGCAAGCTGACCGCAGATCAATTAGCCGTGTTGCGCAATGGTCAGATCATTAATTTGCCGGACACTTCATCAGATACATTAAAGCAGCAGCGGATGTATGTTCCGGTTGCGATTGAAGCAGAACGAATCGGTGTGCTGGAGCTGGTGGAATCGGCGACATGGTTGTCGGTCTATACCCAGCACGTCGTGGTGCGCGTGCTATTAATAACGGTGGCGATGATCCTCATCGGTGGCGCTGTAGCGATGTTGCTAGGATTGGTGTCGATAGGTCGGCCGCTGAATCGATTGATATACAAGGCACGGCGGATCGGAGATGGTGATTTGACAGGCCCGGTTGTGTTGCGGGGGCATGATGAATTGACCGAGCTTGCTGGGGTGATGAACGATATGTGTGTCAATCTTGGAGCGGCACAACGCAAAGCGGCAGACGAGGCGGACGCGCGATTGAATGCGATGGAGCAGTTGCGGCATGCCGATCGTTTGACGACGGTTGGGCGGTTGGCTTCGGGGATCGCGCATGAGTTGGGCACGCCTTTGAACGTAGTTTCCGGCCGAGCCGGTATGGTCGCCAGAGGTGATTTATCAAATGATGAGACGGTTAAATATGCAACGATCATCAAGTCCCAGGCGGACAGGATGACACAGATCATAAGGCAACTGCTGGACTTTGCACGCAACCAAAGCGTCAAGAAACAGTCGGTTGATATGACCGAGGTCGCGGGCCAGGCGGTCAGTCTGTTGCAGCCTTTAGGCCGTCGGGAGAATGTGGAACTCGTCCTAGAGGGGGGGGGGGGTGCTTTATTTGCCCGTGGCGATGCGGGGCAGTTGAATCAGGTGATAACCAATCTGATTATGAACGCTATCCAGGCGATGCCGCGAGGCGGCCGTGTGAACGTCGGCCTTGAAGAGGTTCACGGCATCCCCCCTGAGGGTGTGGAGGCGGATGCGGGGTCGTACGTATGTATTTCAGTTGCCGACATCGGACAGGGCATCAGCGACGATGATTTGAAACATGTTTTCGAGCCATTTTTTACGACAAAAGATGTCGGTGAAGGCACGGGGTTGGGGCTGTCGATTGCATACGGTATTGTAAGAGAGCACGGCGGATGGATCGACGTATCGAGTGTGCCCGGCGAGGGCAGCCGTTTCTCGGTCTATCTGCCCAGCGAGGGAATGTCATGAGCGGACGTGTTCTGATTGCGGACGATGATCAAGATATGTGTGAGTTAATGGAAGCGGACCTGACGCGTCGGGGTCTGGATGTTTCCTGGCACACAAGCGCTGCGGATGCGTTTGAGGCAATCAAGGTGGATACATATGACGTGGTATTGACCGACCTACGCATGCCCGGGATGGATGGGATCGATCTGTGTACGCGCATCAGCGAGAACCATCCTGATGTACCCGTTGTGGTCATGACAGCATTCGGCAATCTGGATAGTGCGGTGGCCGCGATCCGGGCGGGTGCGTATGACTTTGTTACCAAGCCGGTTGAGATGGAGATGCTGGCGCTGACACTGCAACGTGCGATCGAGCACAGATCGTTACAGGAAAAAGTTAAACGCCTGAGCGAGGCGGTCCAGGATGTCGGCCGATTTGAGGAGATACTCGGGAACAGCCCCGCCATGAAAGATATGTACGGGCGTCTGAGCCGAATAGCAGACTCTGAGACATCGGTTTTGATCCGTGGCGAGAGCGGGACGGGCAAGGAGTTGGTGGCGAGGGCGCTGCACCGACGTAGCCGGCGAAAGGATAAACCATTTGTGGCGTTGAACTGCGCCGCCTTGCCGGACAATCTGTTGGAGAGTGAGTTGTTCGGTCATACGCGAGGTGCGTTTACGGATGCCGCGCAGGCGCGCAAGGGGCTTATCTTTGAGGCCGACGGGGGGACGCTGTTTTTCGACGAGATAGGAGATATGCCATCTGCTCTGCAATCGAAGTTACTGCGAGCCCTTGAGGAGCGTCGGGTGAGGCCGGTCGGTGCGAATAAAGAAGAGCCTTTCGATGTGCGTGTGGTGTGTGCCACGAACCGAGATCTAGAGACGGCGGTGGAAGAAGGGCGTTTCCGCGAAGACCTTTACTTCCGGATCAATGTGATCCAGATCAATCTGCCACCGCTGCGAGCGAGGGGCAGTGATGTGTTGTTATTAGCGCAGCACTATATCGAACAGTTTGCCGAGGGTTCGGGTAAGTCTGTAACGGGGATGTCGCGTGCAGTGGCAGAGAAGCTGACGGACTATGCCTGGCCGGGTAATGTGCGTGAGTTGCGAAACGCTATTGAGCACGCGGTGGCCTTGACGGGTTTCGAGGAACTAATCGTTGAAGATCTCCCCCAGCGAATCCGTGCCTACAAGAGTTCGCAGATCATCCTGGGCAGCCAGGACCCGGCGGAGCTGGTATCGATGGAGGAAGTTGAACGCCGGTATATCAGTCATGTGATGAAAGCGGTGGGAGAGAACAAGACCACCGCCGCACGGATCCTCGGGATGGACCGCAAAACACTTTATCGCAAGCTGCAACAGGATAGCGAGTAATAAAATATAGCCGGGTCTGATGATGGATCCTCGCGGATGCTACCACTTCTATTTAAAAGCGTATGTTCATCAGGGGCATAATGCCACAGCGTGACAAAACGCAGCGCGACTCGATATGGCATCTATTGCGAGGACCTCCTTTAAAATGGAGGTGGAAATTATCGATGCATTAATTCTTGATATGAAAAGCCGCTTTCTTGAACGCTATTCCGGATGGGGCTGAGAATTCCGGATAATTCACCTCACGATCGACCGTTCTGGTATTGCTTTTGCATTGATAACACCTGTGAGCCAAACGATGTGTTCAAAAGGCTCATAAGTGAGTAATACCATGATGGCAGAAAGTTTCAATACTGTACGAAGCACGCCGCCCGCCCGGGACGTCAAACAGCCTAAGACACAACCCCATACTGAGGCACCTGTACATCGACCCGGGCGAACGGCGCGTGTTCTTGTCGTTGAAGATGACGGCGAGATGCGCGAAATGATCGCTCACATGCTGGAGCTTGAAGGCTACGACGTTGAGCGGTCACCGGATATCCTGCACATGCTGGAGTTTTTTATGGATTCTTCGGGGGCACCGCAAAACTTCGACCTGGTGATATCAGACATACGGATGCCCGGCATCAGTGGCATAGAGGCACTTGAAGGGATGCGCTACTGCGACTGCCATGTGCCGCCGTTCGTATTTATTACCGCATTCGGTGACGCAAGCACACATGAGCGCGCCGCTGAGCTGGGAGCCGCGGCAACATTGGACAAGCCATTTGAGATGCAGGACCTGCTTGAGATGGTTGCATCTTTAACCGCTAAAGGTTTCCAAGAAAATCAGCAAGCGGGCCATGCAAGTAACAAGAAGGCCGGCAATGGCGAAGCATGAGACTGATTGTCGACTTGTTCGCGATGGCGAGTGTGGCTCTCGGTTACATGAAGCGAAGTATCTCGTGTCTTCAATCCCGGGCGGTCCGAGATTGAGGACGCGAAGGCAAATACCAAGGAGTTTCTTATGTCACCCGCCACAATCACACATTCAAGGAAAAGACCACGGCCGAGCCGAGGCAACGGATTACCTCGGCCGCCGTGATCGCAAAACCGCTCCCGATTCAGATGAATGAGGCATTTTGTTGATTATGCGTGTCTCTGGTGGTGCTTGTAACCAACAGGCACCACCAAAACCACGCATATTTTGAAACGACACAAATAACAATCACACGGAGTGTGATTTGAGTTCATGAAAGGAATGAAAGATGAACGGCAAAACGAAACAACAAATTATGTCGTTGGTGCTGGCGGCTACAGTCGTAGCGTCACCCGCGGCGACATGGGCTGCGGTGCGGCCAGATGATGCATCGATTACGTCCTGGGTAAAACTGGCATTACGCGAAGATCAGCGTGTGACCGAGCCCGAGGTCCATACGAGCACGGTAGACGGCATTGTGACGCTCACGGGTAGCGTACCCGATCTGGCGGCGCGAAAATACGCGGTGCTCGAAGCCAAGAAAGTCAATGGCGTCCGCGGTGTGGTTGATGAACTGACCGTCATGCCGGACTTCCGTTACGACATGGATATCGCCACGGATGTCCGACAGCGTCTGATCGACAGCAGTGCGATTGAATCACAAGGATTGTCTGTGTATGTGAAGGACGGCGTCGTGACACTTGAGGGCAAGGTCAAGTCTTGGTCTGAGCACCAGCAGGCTGATCTGCTGGCCAGTGAGGTGCGCGGCGTTAAGGAAGTCATCAATAAGCTGAAGGTGACATATAGCATGCAGCGTTCTGACAGTGAGATCGCCAATGATGTCAATGCGGCGCTGCATCGGGATGTTTATCTGACCGGTCTGCCGGTATCTGTTACTGTGCACAATGGGATTGTCAAACTCACCGGTACGGTAGGCAACCTGCAAGAAAAAGATCGGGCTGCCGAAGATACCCGGTGGGTGTCGAATGTGATTGATGTGGACAACCAGTTAACGGTGGTATGGCTGGACGATCAGGGTGTGCGGAAGATGACGCCGCTACCCAGCGAGAGCGAGCTTCAGAGTTCGGTGCTGGCTGAGTTGAATGAAGACCTGAGGTTGGACCCGTACGACATCACGGTCGAAGCTTCTGAAGGCCACATCACGCTGTATGGCACCGTACCCACGTATGATCAGAAGATAATCGCGGCGAAGGATGCCGGTGATGTGGTTGGCGTGGGATGGGTAACCAACCTGCTGACCGTACACGTGGTTCATCGATCGGATGACGCTATCCAGAGAGATATCAGGTCGCAGATCGATAGCGACTACCTGATCGATCCGCAATCGGTCAAGTTCCATGTCAAGGATGGCAAGGTCACGCTGACGGGTATGGTCGACACCATGTATGAGCGCCAGCACGCTACAGATCTCGTGGCGGGTATCCCCGGCGTGCGGGATCTGACCAATGAAATCTCGCTCAATTATGCACCGGAGTTCAGCAACGCGTCTCTCGAACAGCGTATTGAAGATCGGCTTGCCAACAATGATGAAACACGGTGGAGCGCCGATGCGATCCATGTGAAAGTTGAAGACGGAAAGGCGACCCTCACCGGCAAGGTGAACCATTGGTACGAACGTAACGCAGCACAGTGGGTCGCGTTCTACACAGATGGTATCTGGTCCGTGGACAACCTGATCCAGGTGGGTGACGCCCCGTATGACTGGACGGCGTGGTACATCTCCACACCGAACCTGACTCATGCGGATGCTCAAAAAGCAGCAGCGTTGGCAAGTCTATACATGGAACCCTAAGCGAATTCACGTATTGAATGTAGCCCGGATGACGTGCACGGCCACGACCAAGTTCCACTTTAACACTCCTGGGAAAGGAGAGAATCATGTTACACCGAACCACTGCGATTCAACCCGAAGCGGATGAGAGACGCTCGCAAAAGATCCGAGACCTGCTTGAGGTGATGCGCGATGGACACGGCTTGAAACGCAAACATGCACGTAAGGAACTGGTTGCGATCGGCCGTGCCGTCACCGAGCCTTTAATCGAGGCGCTTATGAGCGACTCACCGAAACTCCGATGGGAAGCCGCCAAGGCCCTTGAGCAACTGTCAGATCCCGCGTCGGCGCAGGCCCTGACCCTGGCACTAGAGGATCCTGAATCAGATGTACGTTGGGTTGCGGCCAAGGCGCTGGCGGCGATGCCTAATGCCGCTGTCAATCCTTTGCTAAAAGCGCTTAAGCAGAACGCCGAGTGTGAAACGCTACGCACAGGAGCACATTACGTGTTGCGTAACTGGGTCGAACGTGGTGCGCCGCCGCCCATCCAGGAGGTGCTGGATGCACTTGACGATCACGAGCCGGTATTGTCTGTTCCGTTCGCGGCATACCACGCACTAGCGACGCTTGAACACTACCAGTTGAACTAAGCATGATTCCTTATCCGCAGGTCAAATTGGCCTTGTTTAATCTGACTTTGCTCTGATCGGGAGCGATCAAAATGATTGCGACAATGTCACAAACATCAGCAAACACACATTCGGACGGGACCGCCGGAACCACGGCCGATCCGTCCATTGAAGATCTACTCCGGAAGCTTGATGTCACGCGCGACGGTCTGACAGATCAGCAGGCGAAACAACGCTTGGATCAGTACGGGCTTAATACGATCGAGATTGTCGGCCCTAGCGCGTGGCGCAAGCTTCTTTCATACTTCTGGGGACCGATACCGTGGATGATAGAGGCCGCGGCTATTCTCTCCGCGGTCGTTCAGCACTGGGAAGACTTTGGGATCATTACGGCCTTACTGGTGCTCAATGCGGTTGTCGGATTCTGGGAAGAGTATCACGCGGATACAGCCATCGAAGCGCTGAAAAAAAGGTTGGCCTTATATGCACGAGTGATGCGGGGCGGTGTATGGGAAAAGATCGCGGCCGACAGGATAGTACCCGGTGATTTATTACGTCTGCGTCTTGGCGATATTGTTCCCGCAGATGCTGTGCTGCTTGAAGCAGATACCATGCAGATCGATCAGTCGGCGTTAACCGGCGAGTCATTGCCCATCGAACGTACCAAAGGTCAGACCGTCTATTCCGGATCAATCATCAAGAGGGGGGAAAGCGATGCTGTCGTGTCTGCGACAGGATCGGCTACGTATTATGGAAAGACTGCCAGTCTGGTCCAAGAGGCACAAACAGTTAGTCACTTCCAGAAGGCGGTGCTCAAGGTCGGTGACTTCCTGATAGTTCTCGCAGCGGCGATGATCAGTCTGATTATTCTTTCAGAGTTATTCAGGCATGGACCGGTGTACTTCAAGAGTTGGGACCATTTAGTCACATTGCTGCGGTTCTCATTGGTGTTAACCGTTGCAGCGATCCCGGTTGCGATGCCAACCGTCCTCTCGGTGACGATGGCGGTAGGCGCCCGGTTATTATCGAAAAAAGAAGCCGTCGTCCGCAGGCTGGCTGCGATCGAAGAGATGGCCGGTATCGATGTGCTCTGTTCCGACAAGACCGGCACCCTGACAAAGAACCAGCTCAATCTTGGTGAACCTTACCTCGTCGGGACAACTACCAAAGATGATGTTCTGCTCGCGGCCGCTTTGGCGTCACGTGAAGAAGACCAGGACCCGATCGACCTGACCGTGCTCAAGGCAATCGATCATGCGGACAAGCTCCGTGGCTACCACGTCAATCACTATAAACCCTTCGATCCGGAATCAAAAAGAACCGAAGCGACTGTCCAAGCACAGGGCCGTGATACATTCCGCGTATCTAAAGGAGCGCCGCAAGTTATTTTATCCTTGGCCAAAGTAGATGGGCAGGTCAAGCAGGAGGCCGAGGACGCGATCAATGACTTTGCCGGGCGCGGTTACCGGTCATTGGGCGTGGCCCGGGCCGATGAAGATGGACGGTGGCGGTTCCTAGGTGTGCTGCCCTTATTCGATCCACCTCGAGAAGATTCAAAATCAACCATAGATGCTGCACGCGCAATGGGTGTGAAGCTGAAGATGGTTACCGGTGATCAGCAAGCTATCGCACGTGAGGTGGCGGAACAGCTTGGGCTGGGCACCAATATCGTTAATGCCCAGAGTTTTGCGAACACGGCTCATCACGAAGCCGGGCAGTTGTCTGATGCGATAGAACATGCGGACGGGTTCGCAGAAGTCTGGCCCGAGCATAAGTACCACATCGTCGATGTGCTTCAACAGCGTGGACATATCGTCGGGATGACCGGAGACGGTGTGAACGATGCACCAGCCTTGAAAAAGGCGGACGCGGGTGTTGCGGTCTCAGGCGCGACCGATGCGGCACGATCGGCCGCCGACATCGTTCTTTTAAGCCCGGGATTGTCTGTCATCATTGATGCCATCCAGGAAGCCCGCAAGATCTTCCAGCGTATGAACAGCTACGCGATCTACCGGATCTCTGAAACGATCCGCGTGTTATTGTTCATGACTCTGTCGATCCTCGTCTTTGACTTCTATCCTGTGACTGCCGTCATGATCGTGCTTCTTGCGTTACTGAACGATGGCGCAATCCTGTCGATTGCCTACGACCGCGCCCAAGGCTCTTCGATGCCGGAGGCGTGGAATATGCGCCGCGTTCTGGGGATCGCGACCGTGCTCGGAGTCGTCGGCGTCATCGAATCGTTTGGCATGTTCTACATCGGCGAGCGTGTATTGACGCTGAATCATGACACCATCCAGACGCTGATGTACTTGAAGTTATCCGTGGCGGGCCACTTGACAATCTTCCTGGCACGCACCTCGAAACGATTCTGGGCCGACCGGCCGTCAATGCTTCTAGTGGCGGCAGTTGTGGGGACCCAGATCATTGCAACGCTGATTGCGGTCTATGGCCTCTTCATGCCGGCATTGGGTTGGCGATTAGCGCTATTGGTCTGGGGATACGCGCTGGTATGGTTTGTCTTCGAAGATCAGTTGAAAGTCTTGACATACCGTATACTTGATGATGAAAAACCATGCCTTGCACGTTCAAGGGGATGATGAATCCGAATCCCAGCGGGACATGCCGAATATTTGCGTGCAACCACAGATTAAGCTATGTCATGGCGAATGTTGAATTATTCTTCAGTTATCCGTTGATGGTGTGATATGGGAAGGATGCGGCGGATTGTTCAGAAGTTGTTGGTATGAGTTGAGGCGACGAGAGACTTCCTTCGACAATTCAGAGTCGCCGTTAGTTTCCGCCAAATCCTTAGCCTTCTGGGCATTTGCGATGGCTTCTGCGTATTCGCCGTTTGCCGCATAAGCTGCTGCAAGTGTATCCAGAATATTCGGATCGGTATAACCGCTCAGGTCGGCGGCTTGTGCGGCGAGTTTTAGAGCACGTATTATGTTTTGACTGTTACTTGTATCATCCGTTGCCAGCAGCCACGCCATTTCGTTGATAAGCATAACCCAGTCAGGCCGGGCTATGATCGCACGATTGAAAAACTCGTCGGCATCAGGACCATTAAGTGTGTTCAGTAAAATCAAGGCGAGCTGTTCTTCAATTACAGCCACCATCGGATCAACTTCCAAGGCATGCAGGTAGTTTTCTGATGCCGGCTGCGCTTGACCTAAGCTCAATAGTGTCTTAGACAAGTTGAGCCTGGCTCCGACGAAGTCCGGCTCAAGCTTGACCGTCTGCTCGAAGTAATCCTGGGCTTGTTCGATATGACCTGCCATAAGCGAAAGGCTGCCCAGGTTGTTCATCGCACGCACCGCGTTTGGCCTCAAATCCAAAACCTGCTGGAAGTGCTCCCGAGCCAGGTCGTATTCCCCACGGTTCATATGAATCAACCCCAGGTTGTTATGCGCCATCCACGCACTGGGATTCTTCGCCAATGTGTCATGCCAGAGTGTCTCGGCGTCATGCAACGCAAGGCATCGCTGCGCGGAAAAAACACTACAGACACCCACAACCAACAGCGCCAAAACACTTGCCGGCCTCACCATTTTCAGCCGTTGAGCCAACACCGACCCGCCGCCGACCAATCCCACTGCCAGGCTGATGCACGCCAGGTAACTGAAGTGGTCTGCCACGAACGAAAACAGCATCGGGTACACGTTAAAGAAACCCAACGCCGGCGAGATCGTGATCGCATAAAATGCCGCTACCGCTGCAGGCCCCCGACCGATCCTTCGTCTTAGTAACCAGAGTGTGATGAAAGTTACCATCGCCGCGATTGGAAGTAAGTACTGCCACACAGCCCCGGATTCAACCGGCCATTTGGGGTAGATAAAAATCAAAGGCCACGGCCAGACAAACTTCATCGGATAAAACCACAACGCACGTCCCGCGATAAGCCCGCGTTCGACCAGCGAATACTCCCACTCGCCGCCTTTCGCGCCGACCACGTGCTGTTCCATCAGCACCGTCACAATGGCAAAGCCCAACCCAAGCATAAACATAGGCAACACCGCCAGCACTTCCCGCCGGGCAAGCTTCCCATGCTTCCACCAAAGTACGACAAGCAACGCGGCCGGCAAAGTGCAAGTGATCGTCTTGCTCGTCAATGCAAACAGGTATAAAAGCAGCGCTAGTACGTATAAACCGCCTGCCCGGGGTTTATCAGGCTGATCCACACGCGGCAATACCCAACGAAGAAACGCCCACGCCGATGCTATGTAAAACACCCCCGACAACATGTTCTTTCGCTCTGTGATCCATGCAACCGACTCAGCCTGCATCGGATGCACCGCAAACACAGCCGCCGCCAACCACGCCCCGGGAACATTCAATAAAACCAGCACGCGCCAAAGCAAAAGTGAAACGATTACGTGCAGCAGAATGTTATTGATGTGATACCCAGCCGGTGCATCACCCCAAAGTCTATACTCCAGCCAGAATGTCGTGTGCGTCAGCGGGTAGTACTGCGGCGTCGCACCGATCTCGGTCCAGATCCGTCCAAGCCCCTCGACCGAGCGGAGCGTAGGATTGTTATAAACGTGGTCATCATCATCCCAGATGTATCCCGCCCGCACCGCCGGCAGGAATGCAACCACCGTCACGGCGATCAACACTATAGCGCGGATCAACTCGGCTCGTGATGTCCAGTTACTCATACGTTCATATGATCGGGATATTGCCCCGCACAGCAACCCGCGCGACTACTTCCGCCGGCTCATCAACATACTCATGAATGCCGTAGAGATAAGCAGCGTGCTCGGCTCGGGGATGGGCAGGGCGAACAGGCCGTACTCCTGCGTCGTGCTGTTCGTGCCGACGTAGAGCAGGTGCGTGCCGTCGGGAGTGAGGTCGAAGTCGTCGATCACGCCGATATCTGTCAAGGGGATGGGTTCGCCACCTTCGACCGGTACGGTCCAGAGCCTCTCGCCGCCGACATTCTGCTTATATATGACCCACTTACCATCGGCGGTAAACAGAACCTTATCACCGATCTTTCCGCCGCCCATTGTGCCCAACTGAATCGCCTGGCCGCCGAGGATCGACACGCTGTAAAGATCCTGATTACTGTTATCAGCGCGGAACAGGACAAGGCTGCCGTCCGGGCTGATTAAGGTGCTTTCCTTTTTCACGCCGGTGTTTGATGCATTTAAGTCGCTCAGCTTCACCGCAGTCCCGCCTGTGACAGGCACACTGTACAACTCATAGATCAAATCGCTGTCTGAATACGCGCGGAAAACCACGTTGTCACCGGTCGGCGCGACAAAAGCCTCGGATGTAAACCTGATTGAAGACCCGAGGGAAGCAGTTAATTGGATGGGGATGGTTGCCGCGTCGATGGGTACGCTGTAGAGTTCACTGTTGGCGATGAACACGACTTTGGATCCATCCTGAGTGACTTCGATGCCATGATAGCTCCCGTAACTCCGATCTGTCAGTTGTGTCGGATCGCTTCCACCATCCACAGGTGCTAGGTAGAGATGTTGACCGCCTATCCCGGCAGGCTGACCCTCGAAGATCACCTGCAAACCGTCCGGTGTGAGGACCATCGGATTGAAGTTGTTACTGATTATCGTCTCGGGGTGTAGCTTGATCTGCTCGCCGCTGCCATCGGCTGCTCGTGAATATGTCCCGACGTATAAGTAACTCGAAGTCTCTCTGTTGTTGAATATAACCCGATCGGTGCTGGACGAGTAAAGAATCGGGGAAGTGTGATCAACTTCCGTACCGGGTCCCACGGGATCGCTGATCGGCGCCGGGGGCTGACCACCCAGGAACGGCGCACTGTATATCTGCATATTGTCCGCGTCGGGTGGAGACATGAAAATGACACGCGAATCGTCTGCATTGATCTGCGGGCTGCCTTCATCGATACGCAGCGGGTACGGGCCGTTGATCATGATGGGGGTTCCGCCCGAGGTCGGGACGGAATAGATGTCGCCCCTGTTTCCATGGTCGGAGTAATATGTACTGACCAGCAAGTACTGGCCGTTATGAGAAAAACCATGCAGACTCGTCAGGTCGGGCACTTGATCTGCGATGGGTATGGCCGATGACCCATCGATCGCGCAGTTGTAGATGGCTGGGTCGATGCCACCTCCCCTTGTTATGAACGCCACGTGCGAACCATCTTCGGAACTTCTGAAGTAGCGGACTTCTTGCCCGTCCGCCAGGTCCGGGCTAAGCCGGATACTCGAACCCGCAAACACCGAAGCCGAGGCAACAAACACGGCAGCCAGACCAACAATAGCCGTGCTTTTTGAAAGCGCATGTATTACCGATGACATTTTCAACATTCGTATCTCCTCCGAATGGCAAGCAGCATGTTAAAAGGCAGAAGAAGTATCAAAGTCCCCGGCTCAGGCACAACGCACAACACAAAGCTCGAAAAACCATCAGTGGAAACGGTGATCGTGTTATTGTCCAAATCACGATCCAGTACCGGCAGCAACACAAACGAGCCATCGGGCAACTGATGCTGAATACCCAGCAGCGCCTCGTTGATGTCCGGACCAAGCAGGGCGGGATCGTAGGTGAAGGTAAGGGTGATCGGCCCGGTGAAGGAACCGTCGAAGCCCATATCCCAGAGCTGTGCGGTTTCGCCTGTAAGTGCAAAGTCGATCGCGGCCGCGAGGTCCGGGTCAAGGTCGGCTTCCGCCGTGCGGAAGTATTCGGCCCGCAAAGTACCGGTCGACTCTACCCGGTCGAATAGGTAATCAATCCCGCCGAGAAACCCCGTCCCGCCGACGACGCTGCCTGTTGCTCCTGTGCCGGCATCGATCAAGGCCAAGGGAATACCTGTCATGTATGTTTCCGCGTAGCAGGCGTTCGTGTTTGTAACATTAATTGTGTAGATGAGTCTCTTCCCGTCGGGAGAAAACCACAATTGCGTCCAGTGTTTGACCTGGTAGTTTTCTTTGAAGTCTTCGGAGAGTGGGACCGGGTCGCCGCCAAGCGCAGAGACGGCGTAGAGATTGGCCCGCCCGTCGGGATTAACCGCTTGATAAACCACCACATCCCCGTTGGGACTCATGGCCGCGGCTTGATAGAGCATGGTCATATCCGGCTGAGAGATCGCGGTGGCATCTCCACCAGTCAGCGGAACACTATAGATCCTGGGAGTATCCTCACCGTCTAGATGCGCCCGATAGATCAGGTCGCCTTGTGAGGTGACACCAACATATGGTACCCAGGTGCTCGAAGTGATATCAGCACCCAGTTGAGTCGACGCACCTCCGTCAAGTGGCGACAAGTGCCAGCGGATAAGACTGCCGCTCGTTTCCTGTATGACGGCGTACTGATCGTCCGGCGTCACATAGTACGGAACTGTTCGTGACACCGAAGGCTGAAGCTCAGTCTCGGGCGAACTGCCATCGGTTGGGATGATGTAAGACTTGTTGGACCTCGTAAATATCAGGCGCGACATGTCTGATGTCAGGTTGACATCGCTTAACACACGCCCGCCATACAGATTCACCACCGGTCCGCTGTCATCAAGCGGGATGATCCAACCATCGCGATCGATCAGTAATGAGCTATCCGGGCTTATGGATGTTGTTGAAAGAGAAGTGTACATCGGCAACTCGACCGGTGTCCCCCCGGTGGCGGGTATCCGGTATAACCGGCTGGTCTCGCCGCTCGCGTTGTATTGGTATACGACTTGGCTCCCGTCCGGCGTCAGCAGGAAACTGCTTGCATAGCCTGTGTCTGTAACAAGCACAGTCGGCGCGCTACCGTCGATAGGCTGCCGAATGATCTGCCCGTCGTTGTGATCGATGACGGCATCTCCATCCGGGGTCAGGAAGGTTCCATACAAACCGTTGTAGACGTTAAACCCCAGATCGACGGATGTCCCTTCATCGATGTTCAAGGCGTAAACATCCTGGCTCGAGTTGTGTGCTCCTGCGCTATAGATGATCGTACACCTAGCTTGAATTCGTAGACATCGTCAGGGCCTAGCGGATCCAGGCTCCCTGTCTGGAAAGGCATGCGATAAAGAATACCCCGGTCTACGAGAATGATTGACTTCCCGTCTTTACTGAAGTCAAAGCTGAAGCCGCAGGTGTTCGGGTGCGGTTCAGGCCTGGGATTGATGCGTATACTCGATCCCGCCATGGCCGATGCGTGCATCGCAAGAAGACATAGGCAGAAGACCACTGGTTTCAATACGGCTCCCGGTTCTATATATGAACGCATTATCTTGATCCTTCTGTCAATATCGCGAATAGATAACGGCTTACTTCGCTTCGGTCGACTCATCGGCGTTTCATCAAGCAACTTGCGGACAACAACACCAGGCACGTGATGCTCCCCGGCTCTGGAACGACGCCGAGAACGAAGTTTGAAAAACCTCCAGTGGAAACGGTGATCGTGTTATTGTCCAAATCACGATCAAGTACCTGCAGCAACTCGAAAGACCCATCCGCAAACTGGTGATAGATGCCCAGCTCCGCTTCCGCGATCTCGGCACTGAGCAGGTTTTCATCGTAGGTGAATGTCAGCACGACTTGGCCTTCGAACACGCCTCGCATCGCGAGGTCCCAGTACTGAAGGGTATCGCCGGGCAGGACGAAGCTGGCCGAACCGACCAGGCCGGTATCCAACTCATCTATTGGCGTCCGGAAGTATTCAGCCTTGAAAACGCCTTCTGTTAACACAGCATCGAATACGTAATCGATCCCGCCGATGAATCCGGCGCCGCCGGTGATGCTGCCTTCAACTGAAACGCCCTGGTCAACATGTGCTAAGGGGATCCCAGCCACATAGGTTTTGTTGTAGTAAACACCATTGGTTGTTGAATCATCCAGCTCGTAAATGACACGTCTGCCGTCGGATGAAAACTGCAAGCCGGGATAGAAGTCGGCATCATACTTCGGATCGTAAGCTTCCATGATCGCTACAGGGTCGCCCCCCAGAACAGACACCGCGTATATATTTCGCATGCCATGTGAATCATCGGCCTCGAATAACACAAAGTGCCTATCCGGCGTAACCTCGGCGCGGGGCCAGGTGGTAAGGTTTAATCCCGTATTCAACTCTGTTGATGGACCGCCACTGACAGGCACGCTGTATATCGCCATCTTCGTGGAGTCGGCAAGGGTCGCGCAATAGACCGCCATGTCGCCGTAGCCCAAACCATAAACAGTAGTCGTGGTATCGGGTTCAAACGAAGGGCTGAGCAGAACCGGGTCGCCACCTGCTAGTGGTGTGCGGTAGATGTCTTCCGTCCCGTTGCCGTAGATGTCACCACAGATCACCGCGGACTGACTGTCAGAAGTGATGCCGGCTAATTCAATATGTATTTCAGATGCGACCTCACGATGCAGCCTGACCTCCGCCTCGCTACCATCGATCGGCGCGCTGTAGAGTTCGTACGTGTAGGGATACCCATCTACCAACCTCGTTGTAAAGACAAACCGCGATTGGTCCGGCGCCAGGCTTTCGGGCCCAAGGTCATAAGCGTCGATACTGCCTTCAAACCGATAGCCATTCGTCAAGCTGCCATCAAGTGAATACACACGGGGTTGTTCACCGGTGATATAGAGTGAGCCGTCCGGGCTGAAAATCCGGCCGTCACCGCAGCAGATGACGTTCCTAAATACTCCGGTTCGCCGTCAGGTAACTCAATGCCGCGAATGGTATAGATATAGTTAGGCCATGAGCCTGTATGAGAATCGTAGTACATCGTGCCGCCGTCGGCGCTGAATGTGATGTTCGTATCTCTGGCAATACCATCCACCATAATGACGGGATCGCCACCCGCGGTCGGCTGAAGCATTAAATCACCATCACGGAAATACACCACACCGCTGCCATCAGGCAGGATCGGAGACTTTGCTGGATTATAATTAAAGAACATACTGTCCAGCTTGACAGGCGTCCCGCCGTTCAAAGAGATCGAATACAGGTCCTGCAACTGATTGTGATTACCCACGGTATAGACGATCAGATCACCCGTTCTTGGTACATCATAATCGTAGAGCTCTTTGTCACCATCAATCATGTCGGGCGGGATAACAGGTTCAAGCACGCCGGTAGCAAACGGCAAGCGGGCAATATTACTGCCCGTGTTGATCAAAGCAGAAGACTGATCGTTGGTAAACGCGGTTTTCCCATAACTTCCAAGGTATATCCCGGACCCCGCCCATGCCGATGGACAGAACGCAAGCCACGCTAAAATGAATAAACAGGCCGTGAAACCAAACTTCATTGATCGGGGAATCGCGAAAACAATAGCCAATGAACTCATAAAACGCTCCTCCGTGAAGTCAGTATCAAACACAAACCCGACAACAAGACCACACTACCCGGCTCGGGAACGACGCCGAGGACGAAGTTCGAGAAACTGTCGGTTGCCACAGTCACCGTGTTATTGTCAAAGTCCCGGTCCAGCACGGTCAATTGCTCGAATAAACCATCGCTGAGTCGGTGATAGATACCCAACTGGGATTCGTTCACGCCCGGTCCCAACAGGCTCTCATCGTATGTAAAGGTCAATCTCACCGAGCCTGTGAATCCACCGCCATAACTCATATCCCAAAGTTGTGCGGTGTCTCCCGGCAAAAGGAAGTCGATCTCGGAAGCCAGGCCGGGCTCCAAGTCTGTCAGCGAGGTTCGGAAGAACTCGGCCCGGAATGTGCCGGGACTGTCGACCTGATCGAAGCTAAAACCAAGCCCTCCACCAAAACCAACGCCGCCCGTCACTTCACCGGTGACATCTATACCCGCAGCAAGATGTGCTAGCGGGAAACCGGCTACGTAAAGCTCTTGTGTCCCCGGGGTATCCTGATCAGCGAGGTACACAATCTTTGTGCCATCGGGTGTCAACTCAAAGTCACTGATGACCGCAGTTTCAGGCAGATCGGGTGTAATCAGGACAGGTGTGCCGCCCTGTACATGTCCGGAATATATTCGGTTCGTTGTTGATAGCGTTTTCGAACCCATGCCGAAAACAACAAAATACCCATCATCAGTAACATGGTATGTCGAGGTTTCATCACCGCTGGCATATACAGATTCATCCAACCCTACCCGGTCGGTCCCATCAGAATTGATGCTGAAAATCCTGCCACCTGCCTGATATACGACGCGTGTCCGACCATCGTATTCAGCAAATTGGGCACGCTGGCTCTGTGACGGATACTGGGGGGTGTCTATTGCCAGGCTGATGGGTGTCCCCCCCGACATGGGAGCGATCTTCAATTCACTGTCGTTTGAACTGAACGACCGGGCATAGTAAAGCATTTGTGTGTAGTTGGAATTGATCGCACCTGTCGTGATTGACCAATCGACTTGGTCTATCACAACCGGCTCTCCACCATCCAGCGGCGCACTGATCAAAGCACATGCGCTGTTGATGGTTCTGGATTCTCGTGTTACAAAAACGGCGTGTGTGTCGGAGAGCAGCGTGAGTAAGAATCCAGATTCCAAGTAACTGTATTGTCTGCCCGGTTCGGTAGAACCAGCATCGGCTTCGTAGATCAGTCGTGGTTCTCCACCGTTATAATCGTTGGCGTAGACCCGGTTCGATGAAGCGAACAAGACTTGTTGCTGATCCGGCGTCGCATAAAATCTATTTTCTAACTGCCAACCTTCCGGCGATAAATTAATAACGTCACCACCATTAATCGGGATCGATACCAATGGTCTTACCTGATAGCGACGGCCTTCGATATAGGCTAAACGCTGCCACCCACCAAGCGGAAGCACTGCAGACGATCCATCAATACCACCGGATTTATCCAATCCAATAGGTGCTGAGAGGACGGTGGGTGTGCCGCCCGTTAAGGGTACACGCATCAGGTTGACCGTCGAAGCCCAGTATCCGGTATAGATCAGGTACGGGCTCTCGGGGCTGATAAGATCTAACCGTAATTTGTAGATTGAGGATGGCAGAATTGCCACGGGTTGCCCACCACTGGTCGGCACGCTATAGATTTCATGAAAGTTTGAACTGGGTGATGAAGTGACACCCAACAAGATGTACTTACCGTCGGGTGTGACGTCATAACTGAATAACAGAGATCGGTTTCGATTAAGAGACGCATTAAGGTGAGTTGTCGTCCCTCCCCGGATCGGCGTCAGGAAAACATCCCTGTAGTCGCAATTCGGACAATCACCGGATTCATACACAACGCCACTACTGTCCGGCATGATCTTAAATGATGTGACCTGCTCGTCTTCAAGCGGAGCTACATTAAGTTTCAACCCCGATCCCGCCAGGCAATTACACGCCAGAAGACACACCCAAAACATGCCCCAACTAACCGCAGCCCCTAGACGAATTTGTGTATGCCCCATTTTCCGGAACTCCAGAATACTAGTACTAACGAGTACCACACCCACTACAAACAAACATACCGTTCATATTGACGTACCGATGCATCCCAAGCGATTTCGCGATGATTGGTCGCTCGCGATACAGCGGCGTAGCCTCCTCGGATAGGTTCGGATTGTCAGCCTGATTGCGGGAACCTCGGCTGTGGTTAATGCAAACCCACCACAAGCTTTCCCCGCACTCCGATGTGTCGGTCACACCCAGCAGGGGTGACCAAGTCTAGTATAGCAAGGGCTCCGGAAATGCATACTATTCATTGTTAGAACCTTGTGATACCGGACTGGTTGCCAATTAGGTATATGATCGCCAATTCGCAAATTGCCCAGATTAACACTCTTTCGGGGAACCGACTCAAGATTCGACTATTTGGCAGCGACGCAGATACAACGTGAGGCCTGGCCCGAGCAAGATAATGCTTGCTGGTTCAGGGATATTGTCTGATGCATGAGGCGGGGTGCCGCTGTTCCAGTTATTGAGCACGATATCCAGGTCATCCAGACCGACAAACCCGTCACCGGTCGGATCTGCTGACGGATCACCTGGTGGAACGGTTTTGTTCCAGTTCGTCAGGATGATGTCCAGGTCCGACAGACCGACGAACCCATCGTTATCCAGGTCGCCGACCAGGTCTTCGATGACTTGACCCAGCAGTTGTAGTGTGAGTGTCTGGCCGGCTTCGCCAGGGACATCTTCATCGGACAGGTGCAGGGTATAGGTTGCTGAGTATGAACCGGCCGTGCCGGTGTTGAAGCTGGCTATAAATCCGTGTGAATCACCGGCTGCCAGGTTGTTGAACGTCGCAAGGTTGCTGAGGAGTATGCCGGTATCCCCCTGGCCTACGATCATGTCGAGATCGAGGGCAGAAGTGAAGAGCGAGGACAGTTCGAGGTTAAATAGATCGAAATCGCTGGTAATGGCCCCGCCGGTTGTGAGTGTGCCGAAGTCGATCGTCAGCGTATTCTGATCCAAGCCGGAGGCAAATGATGCACTGGCGTGATCGAGGATGGTGCTGCTGACACCTTTGAAGAAGGAGCCATTCGCCACAGCCTGGCTGTTGCTTGATGCGTTGACTTGCCCGTTCCTAGTTCCCACAACAGACGTGTTCAGCGTTAATTCGTAGACATCTCCAGCAACAAGTGCATCAACACTGCCTGACCCGCCACCGCTAAGCAGCCCCAGTGTAGTAATCGTGTAATCCAGTTCGTCGGCACCGTTGGAAGCGACGACCGGGGCTGTGTTTGTTACGGTTGCCGACACGCTTACAATCGAGTTTATCATCACCCGCTGCGGGACAGGGTCTACCGTGACCTGCATCCGGGCGGGGAGTTGATAATCAGCCACGACGGGTAAGTGATCGCTGACATGCGCCAGATCATCCAACTTTGCCTGTGTTAACGGGTAGGTATTGAGTACTGAATTGACTGGGAGGTCATAAGTCGTGCCATTATTGCCGAACGCGTGATACGAGCCATTGATGTAGCTGAGTCCTTCATCGTCCAGGAATTCACTGGTTACCAATTGGAAGTCCAGGCGATCGTCCATGCCGCCTTCGGCTAAGTTGTCGCTGCCATCATGGGGGCTCTGCGTGTGGATCGGCGCGAATCCGAAGTTATTGTGCCAATTGCCGGGCGAGTCGATCGGGTCGAACGCTTGCCCGTTGCCGGGGCTCAGCAATATCTGATAGCTATCCTCACTGCTGGATTGGATGTTGTAATCGCCCACGTAGATGATGTGTTTGCTTTGGCCCAGCGCGTCGGCATCGGCGCGGATGATCTCGGCTTCGTATGCTCGGCGGACCAGGCTGGCTGCTTCCGTGCTTGCTTTGTAGTGGCTGTTATAAACGTAAAAGTCCGCTGAGCTGGTGTAACCGACGGGGCGGAATTTGTAACGCATCGGTTGCCTGGCAGAGGTGGAACCGCTTGCGGTGCCGAAGGCATGCTCTTCGAGCAGCGTTACCGTGGTCGTGTTATAGACGATGCCTGTGTGGATTTGTGTGGTTGCGTCATTGAGTACATAGCCTCGTGCATAGGTGCCCGGGCCATAGATCGCGTTAAGCATATTCACAAAGATCTGTGTCGTGGTTGCGACATCGTCCTGCTCCTGCAGTGCAAGGATATCGATTGGCTTTGCGATCCCACCGGTAGACTCGTCGCCGATAGCCTGGAGCACGACCTCCATCCCGGTGCGTGGGATGGCGGTATTCCCTTCGATGCCGGTTCCGTTGGCGGTATTATAGGTGACTATTCGGATTTGACCGTGTGCGTACTCAGCCCTGCAGCAGCTGAACAATAAAACTAAGAATAACAGGCCCAGTTGTCTGCAAGACATTGTCAACATCCTTTCCCCACTCACATAAAACCTATGCCTTTGGTTTAAGCCGCCACATGGTGGCAAGCAACACAATCGTGACAATGGCGCTGGCAAGGATCGTGTACATGACGATCAGCCAGGCGGTATGCAAGGAATAAATCTCAGAGAAGTAATCCACCATCCAACCGAAGCCCTTGGCTTGTACGGTCCGGCCGATATAGCCGAAGAGACCGATGAAACCCGCGGCACATCCGATTGCTTTCTTGGAAGTCAGGTCGAGTGCTGCGATTGTGATCAGATTGATGACCGGATAGATAAAGCAACCGATCACCGCGAGCATACACATGTCAAGCCAGAGATAACCGGGCGGTGTCAGAGCAATCACGGCGAAAGCGACCGCGATCGGCAGCATGCACAACGTCCCGACCATCCCGCGTCGGCCGCTGAGCTTGTCGGAGACCCAACCGAAGAAAATCGTTGACGGGATACCGCCGAACTCAATCACAAGGACGGCAAAACCTCCGCCGTGCAGTGTTGCATCCTTGATCTCGCGCAGGTACATCGGCCCCCAGTCGAGCATGCTGTAACGGACGATGTATGCAAAGAAGTTGGCGATCGCCAGCATCCAGACGTACTTGTTGGTCAGGACGACATCGAGAAGCAGCTCTTTGGTACCGAGTTCTTCTTCGTGTAGGCCGTGCTCGAGTTCATCTTCGGTGTAATCATTTTTATATTCTTCGATTGGCGGGAGGCCCACGGATTGCGGTGTGTCACGGAGACGCCAGAACAAATAGAGTGCGCCAACCAACGTGATAGCCCCGGGGAAGTAGAACGCGGCCTGCCAACCGAAGTGCCCCGCGGCATACGCAGCGAGGATGCCGGCGATACCGCCGCCTAGGTTGTGCGAGGTATTCCAGGTGCTGAAGAAAACACCTCGTTCGCGGGCGCTGAACCAGTGTCCCATGGATCGGCCACACGGGGGCCAGCCCATCCCCTGGAAGAATCCGTTCATCGACCACAGCGCCATGTGCAGGTAATAGTTCGCAACGCCGCCGAACATGAAGTTGCATATGGCCGTCAATAACAGGCCAAGCGCCATGAACTTGCGAGGATCGCTGCGGTCGGAAATCGAACCCATGATGAACTTGCCGACCCCGTAGGAGATCGCGGTGACCGCCAGGATGCTGCCGATCATCGAATGGTCGTAGTGCAGCGCCCCCTCAATCTCCTTGGCGACCGGAGAGAGGTTGTTGCGGACCAGGTAGAACATGGCATACCCGAGGAAGGTCGACTCCATGATTTGCCAGCGATAACGGGGGTAAAGCCGTTTGACCTGGTCGTCAGGAAGTCTGGGGGCATGCGGGGCGGGGGACAGGAATTTGAAGGTGCCTTTGGCCATTCGTTTGTACCGTCCAGTCCATCATTGGTTATAAAGAGCGGGGCATCAAGTCAGCTTCGCTCGGGCGCAAGTGCATACATCAGCGGATCACGTCGTTAATATAGACCGCTGTGGCTTTGGGGTCATCCGTGATGATCCCGTCGACCTTCATCAACACGGCGCCACTGATATCCACAGGATCATTAATCGTCCAGGTATAGACTTTCATACCATTCTGTCGTGCCGCTCGTACAAAAGATTCAGTCAGGTGCGTCCAATTCAGGGAGAATCCACTGAATCCGAGTTGTTTCATGTTGTCGAAGAAAACATCATCGCCCGTGTATTCTTCTGGCAGCTGGCTGTGCAACAAGATCATGTTTGCGTCCGGCAGGTAGGGCTTGATGGATGTGGCATGCTCGATCTGCCAAGGTGCGACAACAACCTGGTCCTCGGGGAAGTCTGCTTCAGACAAGGCTTTTGCGATATCATCGCCTTTCACGAGAGTCTTTAAATCAAGCATGATGATGGTCTGCCCCTTACAGACCTTTGCGACCTCGGCAAATGTTGGGACCGGCTCGCCTGTGTATTGTGTGCCTTTCCAGGTACCCGCATCGAGCGTTTTCAATTCGTCAAGTGTTTTAGCTTTGACTTCACCTGTGCCATCGGTAGTCCGATCCAGCGTTTTATCATGCATGAGAATAATAACGCCGTCCTTGCTGTACTGGAGGTCCATCTCGACCATCGGTGCTTTGGCTTCGATTGCTTGTTTGTACGAAACGATCGTGTTTTCAGGGGCGAATCGGTTGTTGCCTCGGTGTGCAACGACTATTGAACGTTCTTTCATGTCGGCGCCTTTAAGTGCTGTGCGGTAATGTTTCAGGATGCGATCCGCGGTTAATGTATGGTTGTAAACAGCGACCTCATCCAGATACCCTTGGAAGTAACGACTATCAAACTGTCCCAGGCGGCCAATCGTGACGCCGGCGGATTCGCCACCCGTGGGATTGTTGTTATTCGTCGCATAGCTGATCGGCTCGCCCGAGGGGAAGCCGTTGATGTAATACTGGACGGTGCGTGCATCGGCATCTCGCACGACGGCGATGTGATACCAACGATTGAAGTGGACCGTTGCCTGTGAAGGCATCCGGACGTTTGTGCCTTGGCCGTACTCGTGACCGAGCACGATCTGGGGGCGCGGGTACTTTTGCTCCTTTTGCTTCTCATCATAGCGCAAAACAACTTCGTAAAGCACATTGTCCGATGCACTATCACCCGGCTTAGCCCAGCAGATGATAGCCTGATCCTCGACATTGCTGTTGGTTACATACTGCCACCATTCGATCGTCAGATCACCACGGATCATAAGAGATTCCGGCGAGCCGAGATCAATGTAGCTGTCCGCATCGGCTCCATGAAACGCTGCCGCGTTACCGAGCGCCTTTGTTGCGCTCGGAATTCCAAGCGTCACCATGTTGTACGAGCCTTGGGTCGCATCAGACTTATCTGCAAGATTGACAGCTACAGACGCATTGGATGCCTCTTCAAAACGCCAGTAGCCAACCGGCTTATCCGCCAGCACCGCATCGACGTAGGGATTGTCTTCTGATGCATAGACAACTTGAACATACATCAAACTCACCAAGCACAAGCAAAGAAAGGCCAAGACACTTGGTAAGGTATACGGCGTACGGGCTATATTCTTCATAAATATATTGTCCTGATAGATGAAAACTGATTCCAACTACATCTCGATCTGTTGCGGTTGGCCTTTGAGAACCGACCTGAGAAATACATTCGGTGTCGAGGTGACGGTAACATCTTGAATCGAATCACGGTTATTGTCGCCTGAGCTGGCAAAGTATCTTTGTAACTCTGCAGCAGTGGTTGATCGATCCCATTGATAGATATCCGCCATCCAGGCCGCGACCCGCTGGGCGATATCCATCGCGTTGCTGTGATAATACGTCCAGCTGGAGCGTCTGAGCATAACATCATCCAAGTGTATTGCCCACTCATTCTGACAATAGTGTACAACCTGGTCACGCGAAACCGCAGGGGGAAGGATACCGCTGCCACGCTCCTCCCCGGGATTTAATAACCGATGCTTCGCGGTCTGACAATCCAGCGCTTCGCAGCCCAATTGATCCACAACCATGTCCACGGTTTGCTCTGCCATCAAGCGATACGTGGTCAGTTTGCCACCCGCGACATCGAACCATCCGGGCTCGGTCATCCGTATCTGGTGGGAGCGTGAGGTATCTGACGGGGTTCCGGCCTCGTCACCATTGGCGATCAGCGGGCGTATGCCGGCCCAATCAGCGATGACATGTTCACTTTGGAGCGATGCCTCCGGGAAAGTCTTGTTTGTGATAGCAAGTACATACTGCACGTCTTCTACATCGCACGTTGGCGAATCCAGCGGGCCATCATAATCCGTATCCGTGGTGCCGAGGATCACACGTTTGCCCCAGGGGATCGCGAAGAGGATACGATCACCTTCCGTCATGACAACCGCATCGGGGATTGGTAATCGATCGCGGTCGATAACCAGGTGCACCCCCTTGGTCAGGCGCAGCGATGTTCGGCTATGCGCCAGACGATCGGCCCACGGCCCCGACGCGTTGACGACGGTCTTGGCATGTAAGCTGTAATGACGATTGGCTCGGCGGTCATGTAACTCACACTGCCAGACGCCGCCCTTGTTGGATGCGTTTTCAAATCGTGTGTAATTATGAAGCTGGGCCCCATGGGATGCCGCGGAACGCAATGTATCAATCACCAGGCGTGCATCATTCGTCAGCCCATCAAAATACCTTACCGCACCGGTCAAATCATCGGCTTTGATGCCTTGCAGATCCGCCCGTACACGGTTTACACCGAGTGTTTGCGACTTGCCGAAGTTTCGTCCGTTGCAGAGAAGGTCATAGATCTTCACACCGATGCCCAGCTTCCAGCGTTTCCACTGTGTCCCTTTGTAGGTCGGGAAGATAAACGGTAGCGATTCCGCCAAATGTGGAGCGATCTTCTGCACGACCTGCTTTTCGAGGCTCGCTTCACGCACCAGGCCTATGCGGCCTTGTGCAAGGTAGCGCAATCCGCCGTGCAGCAACCGGCTCGATCGGCTGCTTGTGCCGGAGGCAAAGTCGTTTTGTTCAACCAGCACCACGCGCAACCCACGCATCGCCGCATCGCGCGCGATGCCGGCGCCGACAATCCCTCCACCGATAATCAAGACGTCTACATCATCCTGATCTGAGGTAGTCGGTTCATCACCGCTTGGTTTGGTAACGGGTTTGATACTCACGGCAGATGGCTGAGCAACATTAACACCCGCAAGGCTACCCCTCAATAACTCAAGGAACTTCCAAGCATTGTCGACCGTGATATCAGGCTGCTGAGTAGCGCCGGTGATATCTTCCGATTTCGTTTCGCCCGTCAGTACGAGCACACTGAGCGCGCCGGCGTTGTTCGCCATCGCGATATCGGTGTAGAGACGATCACCCAGCATCGCGACTTGAAACGGCTCCAGGTCGTGACGGTCCAACAAACCCTTAAGCATGAGTGTGTTGGGTTTGCCCAAGATCGCATCAGGATTGCGGTCGGTTGCGGCGGTCAGCATTTTGCAGATCGCCCCGCAATCCGGCAATACAATAGCCTGATCGGTTGGGCAGATCAGGTCCGGGTGTGTGGCAATGTATGGTTTGCCTTGTTTGATCCAATAGGCAGCACGGCACAACTTGGCGTATGTCAGTTCCGTGTCGTATCCGACAACAACCATGTCCGGCTGTGCTGCGCTGATCTCAAAACCATTCTGAATAAGTTCTTCCTGGAAGCTTGTGGTTCCCAGGGCAAAAATCTTATTGACCATCGGGTATGACTTGCGGATATAGTCGATCGTCGCGTGTGTCGAGCTGTAGAACATATCGGGCGTCGTCTCGATCCCCATCTTACCGAGACGTTCGATATATTCCTGTGTGGATTTTGAGGAGTTGTTGGTGAAGAACGTATAGCCGATCCCCATCTCACGAAGCGAACTCAAAAAATCAAGCGTGAATCCGAACAAGGTGCCGCCAAGATAGAGCGTGCCATCCATGTCCAGCGCAAGGTGGCGGACCTGCCGCAAACGGTCCGGATCGACCCGGGCGTCCGTAGACTGTTTGGAATTTACCTGTTCACCTTCTATCATACTTACTTGCATATCAACTACTTTTATTTACAAGGTTCATGCCATGAATGCCAAGGGCATCCGATCACTCCTGGGTAAACCAATCATCCCTTACGTCACCGATTGGTCCATACCCGACCCGGAGTTGCTGGAATACGCAGATGTCTTGTTCCTTAGTGGCGGCGAAGTCTCCGATATCCCCCACGCACTGAATATGTTGAACAAGAAACTGACGCGTAATATCCCGGTTATGCTCCATATAGACCTCATTGGCGGGCTGAATAACGACGAAGCCGGGCTCCGATTCGTTGCGGGCTTTGACCGGGTATGCGGGATTATTACTACAAAACATCATTTGATTCGACTCAGCCGAAAACTCAATCTCTACACGGTTCTACGCTTATTCCTTCAAGATGGCCGGGCGGTCAGGCGTGGCCTGTCTATCATCGAACACTCCAAACCCGATGCGATTGAGATGCTGCCCGGCATCGCGACCACACTCATTGCGGATGATCTGAAGCAGATTTCGATTCCTTACATCGCGGGGGGATTGATCCGCAGCGGTGACACTGCGGGCCAGATCCTGCGCGCGGGTTGTCAGGCAGTCAGCACATCAAATTCACGCTTGTGGCAGTTGAATCGTTAATTCACACTTCAAGATCCCGCACGGGCAGCCGGCCCGATTCATTTCAACTCCTCTTGATATTGATAAGCACACTAGTACATACGTTCTTAATTCACACAAATTAGACATTCAACTTAGTCTGTATCTACCCATGTCAATTGCACGGAGCAGGTTCACCTCTAGCCGTACCATAATGAATGAAACGGCTTAATCGTAGCTGTATCTCGTGAAGCCATTTTCCGAGGATATTCTCAGGTTGGGGATGAATTCCATGAAGGTGGAATTGTCCAAGGCCGCGGTTGAATACCCATCCAGGTAAGTCCTGAGTAACTCTTCCCCGGCAGGTACCCAACTGGCGTGTCCATCGAGAAAGTTCATATTGATGCCTTCATCCCCGTGATTGTTCGTGACATCCGGGATGTTGTTTCGGTCATCGTCACCATGGCCAATATCCGCATCAAGCACCAGCATGACCTTGCTGGTATTGTCAACGTTGTGAGTTGACTTTAGCACGCTGCTTGTGACACTGTTCCAGTGCGGACCATTGAGGCGAGGTTCGCTTGCGCGTTGGTCATTGATTGTTCCAAGCATTCTTCCATCGACTTTTTTACCATCGGGGAAGATGACGGGGCCGCTCATCCACGCAAAGACTTCATAGCTTTGTCCACCCTTGTTGTAAGATGCGCTTAATGCGGCGCGTGTCCAATCCGAAGGCACCTCGCGGTCATACTGAGACCCCGGGGGCAAGCCGGGGATCTGAAGGCCAGCCGGCCTCATGTTGTCGGAGCGGCAAATGTTATCAGTGCTGGGGCATACACCCAGTTCGACTGCTTGCAGGTAATTCGGATAGAGATGCGCCAAGCCGTCATCAGTTCCGTCAAACGTGGGCATCTGAATCCCATACTTATCATCAGTTGCGCGTGCGGCTGCGGCCAATCCGATCTGCCGCATGTTCGAAAGGCAGCTAAGTTTCTGAGCAGATCTACGCGCCGCCCCTAATGCAGGCAGCAGGATGCCAACGAGTAAAGCAATGATGGATATCACGACCAGCAATTCGATCAGGGTGAATGCACCGATGCGCTTAGCCGGTAATCTTGTCGTCATAATTATTCGTCCTTAAAGTTTTTAACCTTCCCATAGTTACTCACGTACGCCAACACTTGCGCTCAGGCGGCGCGGGCCCCCGTCCCGAGGAGGCCCGGCCACCTAGCACCGGGAGGGATGTCTCCCGTTTACGCACCACGGCGGCGCAGGCAGGCTGTGAGACTTACGCCAAGCAAAGCCAACGACGCCGGCTCGGGGATTGACGGAGTACCGCCGGAGGGAGGTGTGCCTTCGTTCCAATGGTTCAAAACAATGTCAAGATCGTCAAGGCCGACAAAGCCGTCTTCATTGATATCGCCCGGGATCGCGGCAGCGACATTGGAATAGCCCGGCGTCTCAGTATCAAGGAAGAGATAATCAGAACCGCCTATCCAGGCGCCTGTGATGTCGACTTCACGATAAGCGTGCATGTAATTTTCACCGGTTGATGGTTGTGCTGATAATGTGGGGATACCAAGTTGCGGCCCGTAGTTGATCTCTGTAGTGTTCACCAGTTCCTCTAAAGACAAGCCATCGATAATGCTGGTCCAGGGTAGAACCGCATCAAGCACACCATCCTGATCGGAGTCGATTAAGTCCCCATCCTGGCCGGTGAATCCGCTGACAAGCAGGTGGCTGACCGTGTCGGAATTCTCGAAGTTCAGGTCGATCACCAGGTCCGCGTTGACGCCGGCCGGTCCAGCGAAAATAGATTCCACCGCGAGGAAGAAACCATCGGCGGGGATTGATAATCCGTCTAAGGAGATGGCGACTTCAATCGCGCCGGTGGTGAAGTCGCCGCCGCCCGGGACGTCGCCGATCACGATGTATGTCAAACCATCGAGTGATTCGCCGGGGGTGCCCGCCAGTTCAAAGAATTCATCGGTATCGGCGCCTGCGTGATCTACACGAAACTCATTAATCGCCACCGCGTTTGCGGACTGTGCGGTCAGGGTCGCGATACTTGCAACCGTCATCATTCCGATCAGTTTCTGATAAGCCTTCATTCTGAACCTTCCCTTCTTGCTGAATAAAAGTTTGTTAGACGTCTGATTGATACATTTTCGTAAGAACCCGATTTCACGTCGGGATTGAACTAATCCAACTCTCCATTCTCAATCTGTTTCGATATACAACCTCCATAAAGTTTGAGCCCCGAGTCCCAATGCAAAAAACCCTCACAACCAATGTTGCGAGGGCTTTCTCTAGTATCTCTTGCCCAGCAGCTACAAAGTAACCGTTAGAAACCTGAATGTTCAGTGGCTGGGAATTATATGCTGTGTAACGCCTCCGATTGATTTGGGTCCGGCTGCCTAGGCTAGCCGTATACGCACTTCCACCTTCGGCCAGTATAAATCAAGTCATGCATTTGTCAAGGATATGCCTGTTAATTCCGCGTGAATTGTGCTGGATCTTGATTCGCTTAGCTTTACGTGCGGGTTTAACGCAATGATATTAATACGTATTCCAAAATTATTGCTTCCCAATTACTCCAGGATCACCATGAATACGGGATGGGATTTATATGGCATGCATAAATAGTAAAGCCGACTGGGTTGAGGATGTGGCGGTAACGTGGTCACTATCGCCAGATAATGATTGACCTGTGGGGATCACACACAATCTGTTGTTAACAGAAAACAAACACAAAAAGTGACGTCAGATTACAGTGTGAAGATATAATATAGATTCGTCATCCTCAATCTTTCGTTTAACTCCGGTTCACACCATTATGCTTATCAATGCAAAGTAACGAAGACCCGCTTTGGTGACGGGTCTTCGCATATTATCTGCATGTTTCATTTTTGACCGGGTCTATATCAACGGCGGCGCAGCAGTGTTGCAAGGCCGGCGAAGCCAAACAGACTTATCATGGCCGGTTCGGGGATAACGGTCGGGTTAGCGCTGCCGAAGGTTGCCGTGAATGGATCGAGGTCAAAGAGGTTTGGGTCGACATCGTTGCCGTTGGCGTCAGCCAGGCCGGGGATACCCACATCGGAGGCGTACCAGTCAAGGGTGACGCGGTCACGGAAGAGTAGCTCCGCTTCGCCGTCGCCGAGGCTGGCACTGAAAGCCATGGCCACACCACCGAGCTGGCCTGCATAGTCGACGAAGTCTTCGGGTGCATCAAAATGGCCGACCGCATCCATCACGGTGCCGAGCAGGGCGATGTCATCCCAAATACCGTCATCGTCGGCGTCGTTATCGATGCCCAGGTTGTTGATATCAAAGCCGGAGGTAAGCACATAGGTCGAGCTGGGGTTTTCCAGATCGGCAATCTCTATGGTAGCAATACCATTGGCATCATACGTGCCTACCATGGGTTCGGCGCGGTCAATTGTCCCCATTGACGCCTGGAGGTCCGATTCGATCTCGAGGAACCACAGATCGAACGAAGCGCCGGGCGTACCGAGCAGTTCGATTGTCTGGGTGAGCGGATCAGCGCCATCAGGATTGGGGCTGAACTCATTGATCAGGTCCGCGTGGACTGCGCCGGCAGCCAGTGCAAGCGTCAGTATGCAGGGTGTTGTCTTCAACATTTTCTTCCTCCTATATAAGTGAATTGTAGTCCAACTTCGCAGACACTGTTTGTTCCAAGTCGCAGGCAGAATCCGGGCATTGCGGGAATCGGTAAGCTTCACGAAGGACTGGCACTTCTCATCGCACCGACTACTCGCCCACATAATTCAATTCTTCTCATTTCACAGCCACAGATGTGTGTAAGTACACACAACCTTCTAACACGCGGTGTCAGAAGTCATAAAAGAAACGACTCGCTGTGTTATTTTCAACCTGTCTCGATATGCGCCCTCCAAATGGTTTTAGTTCGAGTCACAATACAAAAAGCCCTCACAATCAATGTTGCGAGGGCTTTCTCTAGTATCTCTTGCCCAGCAGCTACAAAGTAACCGTTAATAACCTGAATGTTCAGTGGCTGGGAATTATATGCTGGGGACTTCCTCCGATTGACTTGATTATGGCTGCCTGTGGCAGCCGCATATGCACTTTCACCACCGGCCAGTATAAATCAAGTCATTCAATTGTCAAGGATGTGCACCTTAATTCCGAATGAATCACACAAGAACTTGATACGGTATCACGTGAATCACTACGAACAGGCCATGCCATCAGTAAGAGATACTGATGGCGTGGAAGTGTAGTAACCCGAGTGAGTTAATCTCGCGATAGTGACCTGGTGCAACAGCCGGATCGCACTTTACAGCAGTAGCGAGGTTGTCGTCGTTATGTCATTCTTCAAGAAGAGTATTCGCGGTATCCAACCAAGGCTATCGGCTGACAGTCGCATGCATTTGTGAAACTCGTTGGCTAATGAATATCTTGCAGGGCTATGGCTATTTTCACAATCAGTAGTTTGGCAGATCAGGCAGATGAGCAGGGGAGATAGCCAGACACTCTATTTCTATGAGCCAGCCCGGGCGGCAGACAGGCGCCTGCACAAGGACCATCGGTGCATTACCAAGCCATTTATGTATTTGACCATTAAGCGTTGTCAAGTCAGAGACATCTCTCAGATAGACGATCCAATATGCCACATCGCAAGTGCTTGCACCGGCTTCATTGAGCAGGGCCATGATATTGTTCATCGTTTGGTTGAGTTGGCGGTATATGTTGCCGGGATGCATGATTTGGCCGTGTTGGTCAATGCTTGCGGTGCCTGAAATGATTATGTGTTCTCGATCACGGTATGAGACTACCGTTCCACGCTCAAACGTGACACCGTACACATCTGTCGCACTGAGATGGTCACCGGCCTTGAGATAGCGGACCTGGCTTGGGTCTAAGCCTGCAACTGACCATGCGTCCATGGTCACCAGAGCATGGTGGTCAGGGTTGAGACCGCCGATGCCTGTGCTGGCGATATAGTGAGTGTCTGCATTGAGACCTTGTTCATTAAAAAGCTTTCTGCGTGCCTGTACCATACCCTGGTAATTAACATCGATGTCTCGGAGGAAAAGCCAGGTACGTATGGTATTGTCTGCCAGGGACATTTGACTGGCTTGAAGATAACGCTCGTAATCGGTCAAAATACTACGAGATTGTTGGCGTGAGTCGACTTCAGTGGGGGCGGACATCCCCGTGGTCCAGTGGTGTTTAAGACGGCCGCGTCGCAAAGTCAGCGCTGATCCGTCGTGAGACTTGACAAGATGTTCTGCTGGATCATGCACGTGGTAGGCTAATAGAGCGACTTTGGCTGGTGGTGCGGGTGATTGGCCAACAATACTGACGGCGCAGGCTTGATCCTTATAGCCGGTTTGTCCCAGTGGATCGGCGATTACTTCGTCATATTGGTTGGCTGGATCGCTGCAAAAAAGTCTGCGGAACACGGCCGATCGCGTGTCGCAATCGATCGCGTCTAAGGCTGCGTGGTACGCATCGTTGAGCCAACTGAGTTGCTCTCCGATATCACCCGGCGCGGTTGGCGCGGCCGACAAGTGGATCTCTGTGACATCCGAATCAGCCTTGAACAACGACATCCTTACACACACAGGCAGGTCCGTGCAATCAATTCGGCGACACTTCATGCTCGTTGAATTCTGTTCGATCATGTTAGTCGGATTCATGAGTGGGTCGCTCCACAATCACAAAAGGAACAGCCGGAAGCGAGCCAAGCGGCTGTTGTATCGATCGCTCCGTTCCGTCTTTCTCCTTCCTGGTTAAGTGCATCGAAAGGTCGATAATCAGATTGTCTGTTATTCCAACGTTCACCTCGTTGGTAGCGAAGAGATCAAAACTGATTTGATCGTTATTGATTCGAACCGGACCGATCGAAAGCCCGTCCGGCGGTTCATTTAGATCAAGATGAATGTTATTGGGATTGCGAGGCAGTTCAGCCCGGAAAGATACAGTTGCCGAACCGCCGGCTGGTACTTGTATTCGATTATCGCCAATGCGCCTTGGCGGCGTAGGTGATCGCCGCCGTCCGTTATTGGATACGAGCATCTGCCTGGTCGGAACCAGATGACGCCAGAGGAACGCCTGCATAACGTCGTCGACCGTCATTGCTGTTTTTGTGATCGTAGAACCCTCGATTACGGCTTGGCCCTGGATATTCAATTCGAATGGTTTGATGATACGCTCTGTTGGCGCTGTCAGAGTGACGCGAATGCAATCGACACCGGAGGGAACGGTAGCCTCGTCGAGTGTAAAACCCGCTGGTGGTTCCACGAGTTGCAATTCGATCGGACCGTCGAATCCATCGCGGCGCAGGACATGCACCGTCAACGGTGTGGAGTGACCGGTGATCACGTTAACCGACGATGGGCCGATGTATAGTTCGAAGTCCGGCTCGGGAGGGCCGATTCGGAGTTGGTAACCATAAGCCGGACCGCCGTGACACGTTGCATCCGTGACAGATACATCGTAAATACCGTTTTCAGGCAACTCGACCTCGAGACGAGAGTCGGCCTGGTGAGTCAATACACCATAACCACGGTGCAAATAACCTCGTTTATCGGTGCAGTCGTCATTCCAGGCGATAGTCTTACCTTGAGAATCAGTCACACGTAACAGCGAGTCGAGTGGTGAATGAAGCCTGCGTGCGATCACTTCCGCTACCAGATGCTGGCCAGCTAGTCCTTCAAATCTATAGATATCCACATCGCCGGGTGAATTAATGCGTCCTTCAATAAGTAGTGGTAATTCGCACTTCTGTACTGCATTTGTCGGATTATCAGGTTCATCCTCGTGCTGAACAGGTGCATCATCGACAATGTACATCATTGGATTGCTCAGACCCAATGGGTGGTCTAATGAAACTGTGTAAACACCTACAGGCTGACCAGGTAAAGCTAAAACATCGGAAGGCAGGTTCCATCCTTTGATTGTCGTGGATGTTGATTCATTGGTACTACCAACCAGCGGGTACATGGAAGTAATGAAAGGTAACTCGCCGATACTAATCCGGTAGATGAAGTCCTCTCGGCCGCGGTAGATCGCATCACAGATCTCAAGCGTGTATACACCGGTTGCAGGTACGTCAAAATGAATTACAGGATCGGGATCGAAGAAGTAGTCGTCTGCGAAAGCCAGCTCCTGGCCATTCACATCATATAACGTGACAACCGGCTGGAACCAACCGGGGACCGCATCCGCGAGGAAAGGAACCAAGTGACGCGCCTGCACTATGATCACCAGGGATTGGCCCGCCTCGGCGTGAAAACGCAAGCGATCGACATCACCCGGAAGCACCTGCCCGTTGATTACTACTGGCAGATCAACGGGGGGTTCGGGTGGCAGTGGATCCCATTCACGAGGATCATTCGATTCGACCTCTTGCACCTCAGGCAATTGACCAATCTGGAATAACATTGGGTTGGTCAAGCCCATGCCTCCCCTAAGGCGCAATTCACGATCGCCCGGGACAGCGTCGGCATCGATGGTCAATTCGACCAGCACTGTCTCAGCGATCTGAGTGTTAAGCTGTTGCATGCTACGATCAGTTAGCCGGTCGCGGATGGATGCCAATTGTCTTAGCGACATTTGTTCCCAGTCGTTCAACAGAAAATGCCTGGGCAGTTCTACTGGTTTGGCGTCTTCGGAATTCACAGACGGCTTACGGGTAAGGTTCCAAGGCGGCTTTCCTTTGACCAGACCCAATTCGACAAGTTCATCCCATCTCACTTGGGCACAATCAGCCATACGGCTGAGTAATACGGCACGTTGCTCCTTATCGATATTGCGCAATGGTGGATAATGTTCCACCACTTTACCGCTGACACCTTCTCCGCTGACATATACCGATTCCGAACTCCGCAAGAACTGCCCGCCAACCAGCACGCGAACGGTGGTGCCTCGCTGGGCACCGGCTGGATATAGATACCCGATGCCAGGATCACGCTTTCCCTCTTGGGCCAAGGTCGGAGCCGCTGTGAACAAAACGAAAAACAACATAAACAGTGGGGCGGCGCGGGTCATATCGACATGATCTCCTTCAGCCGACCGGCTGACTTCACGTTGCCACTGACTTCTGGAAGTATGTTCAGATCGAGATTGAGCGGATTCGTTAAGGAGCCTGTGGTATCAATACCAAGTAGTTCGTACATGCTGCCGATCAGGTCGATCGGATACACGGGGCGTTCGGCAACATCATCGCCTTTGGCATTGGAGGCGCCGACTACATGCCCGCCGACAAATCCACCACCGGCGACAACCACAGAAAAACATTGGCCGAAGTGGCCCCGTCCACCGTTCCACGGCGGCTCCCATAGCACCTTCGGCGTGCGGCCGAATTCTCCACCCCACCAGACGATTGTGCTATCGAGCAGACCACGCTCGCTCAGGTCACTCAGCAGCGTAGCCATGGCCGCATCCATCTCCGGCAGTTTTCTTTGCATCAACTGGAAATGTTGTTTGTGTGTGTCCCAGCCTTTGTAATTGATGGTGATGTAAGGAACACCGACCTCAACCAACCGTCTAGCCATCAGACACGATTGACCGAACGTATTGCGGCCGTAGCGATCGCGCAGCGCCTTATCCACACTGGATAGGTCGAACACCTCTCTCGCCTTGCCGAACATTGTGTCGTAGGCTTGTTGCTCGGTTTCATCATGCTTTTGAAACTGTGGCTCGTCTTGCATCACCTTGCCAAGGGTGTCAAGATCGTGCATCAGCTGACGGCGAGCAGATTGACGCTCATCACTGATACCCTCTGCTATGATTCCTTCAACGACAAACCGATTGCGATTCGGATCACCACCAGTTGCAAACGGCTTATACTTCTGCCCCAGGCAGCCTGCTTCTGAGAATCTGCCCTGCGGTTCAGTCAGGACAACGTATGGTGCAATCGGCCCGTTATATCCTGCGTCATAGCCGCGAAACTTCGATACAACTGCTCCCACACTCGGGTAACTGATCCGATCAGGCATCCGACCTGTCTGCATCAGGTATGATGCGGTCTCATGAGCGTTGATCCCATGGGTCATGCTGCGGATGATCGAGTATTTGTCCGCTTGCTTGGCTAATTCCGGCAGAAGTTGGCCGATCTGGATGCCATCTACATTTGTTTTGATAGGTTTATCTAGTGGGCCTGTGTAATCACGTCCTGCATCGGGCTTAGGATCGAACGTATCAAGGTGTGATGGTCCACCCCACATCCAGATTTGGATCACTGACTTGGCCATCGCATTTGAAGATGATAATGCAGTTGCTGCGGGCGCAGCGATAAGATGTTCATGGGCACCCAATGCCAGTGAAGCCGCGCCGGCGATACCCACCTTTAACGCCTCACGGCGTGTAATCCAGTGGTTTTGTATGCTTGGTTTCATATCATCCACTCCTGCGGCAAGAGGCGGTGGTCAATGCCGGTAGAGAAACTCTTTGCTATTGATCAGTGCCCATGCCAGGTCATTTACGCCTTGCCTGAGATCTCCATCATTTAGATACGATTTGGCGGCGGCTTTCTCCGCATCGGTCGGGGAGCGTGACAAGGTCATCAGGTACAACTCGTTGACCAACCTCCCTCGGTTGCCGCGTTCACGAGTCATCAGTTGATTCAGGCGCCAACTGCTTTCAATCTTTTTCTGGATGTGCGAGGAGTTGAGCATGTGCAGCCGTTGCTGGACGGTCGATTCGTTACTACGTTCGGTCAAGAGGCCCGTGTCGCGTGATGGTCGGCCGAACTGTTCCAGGAATGGGCTGGTGATGCTGCCGTCTGCCAGCGATACTGTCGGTTCCGACTCAGGAACATATGTGAACGGCTCCGGTATCGGGCTTTCATAACTCTCCGCCGGACCAAACAACTCCACGAGCGCATCGATCAGTACTTCAGCCTCAAGGCGGCGCACTGGATAGGCCGCGAAGTGTTCAGCAGCATGTGGATCTTCATTGCGTGGAATCGATGACTGCTGATATGTTCGAGAATTGAGTATCAGCCGATACAGGTGCTTCAAGTCATAGTGAGTTTTGATCAGTTCCTTCTGCAGGTACGCCAGTAGTGCCGGCTGACTTGCTGGTGAATCCTGACAGATGCTCTGTCCCATCAGCCAAGTCCATACACGATTACCGATCGTGGCAGTAAACTGTTTGTTACCAGGACGGATTAACCAATCTGCGAACACCTGTCGCGGATCAGTATCCGGTTCGATACGCACATGGGATCCATCCGGCAACACTGCGTCGATCACCGGCCGGGGCGTTGGATCAAGGTAGATAATCTGTTCTTTCCATTCCGCAGTCGGTTTATAGGCCACGTATGAGAAGAACACCTCCATATCAGTGCGATCATCATCGGACCAGTCCTCGATACGCTGATCCATAAATGTCAGCCCTACCGCTGCTGCGATCGAGGATGGAGACTCCCCTTGGATCGCCCGGTAGAAGTTGACCTGCGGAACACGGAAGTTGCTGCCGCTGCTTGTCAATAGTTCACGGGCAAATTGATCGTATGGCTTGTTGTTCGCGATGCTGTGATACACCCAACGGTGATACACCTGCACCCCATTCGGCCAGAGATTAATCGGGTGTTCGGCCTTGACACGCAGCACGTCGCACCACTTCATCGACCAGTAGTCGGCGAACTCATCTCTTTCCAGCAGTTTGTCGATCAGTCGAGCACGCTTGTCGAGTCTTTTGTCTCGAGTAAACGATCTGACTTCATTTGGTTTCGGCAGTTTCCCGATGACGTCCAGGTAGACACGACGAACAAAGACGGCGTCACTGCATAATCCCGCGGGTTCCAGATCAGATGCTGTCAGTGATTCAAGCACAATCTCATCGATGTGATTGGCCGGCTCAAACTCAGACGATTGTTCATAGGGAGCAATTGGTTGAGAGGTGCTGCCTGACAGTGTGGCGCATGAGGCCATAACCAATATCATTGTGATAACCACGTAGTGCAGGGCGCGCATAACAACTCCATCTGGATGGCGTGCCTAACCAATTGTCTGGACAATATTTGTAAACACAGCATGCAATCGAGATAACACTTACAAGCATAACGAGGACAAGATGATCTTATTTCGTCAATCTGGTCCAGCTGGCAGGTTGGCCATCGTTCCTATGGCGTGAGAACAAGACCCATTGCGAAAGAGCGCCATATCGCATGGTGAGCTAAGTTGCTTGTATAAAGAGAATTACGCGTATCATGGGTGTTTGCCTGATAAGATTAAGCCCTTCAGGGGTTGGTACATATAAAAATCATGTGTGATGCCGGCTGAATAAGCGCTTCATGTGCCATTTTGCGTACTGATTCGTACGATAGATCAAGTCAGATCAATTTCTGAAACGGCCCCGTGACGTCTACGTCATATAGGTAGTAGACGGTTCTTTAAGGATCACACGGAGCCAGTCTTGCCTACGACGCGCATACAAACGGATCGACGCCACTTGTGCGTTCTGGTCGAACGTGCAAAGTCGGCCCTGGCGTCTTGTGAAGTCTGCGAGTTGCGTTGCGGGGCAAACAGACTGCGCGGCGAGGTTGGGCCGTGTGGACTCGGTGCGGACAGTTACACCTACAAACGTCATCTGAGTCTCGCCGAAGAAGTCGAACTGCTGCCCGCTTACATGGTCTACCTAAGCGGATGCAATATGCGGTGTCGGTTCTGTATTCAGGCGCCGCAATGTTTCGATCCATGCCGTGGCGAGCTTATCAATCCCCGAGCTTTATCACAAGAGATCACCGATGCTGTGAAGTACGGCGCGAAGACGATCACGCTTATCGGGGGCGAACCGGCACTGCATCCCCACACGATCCTTGAGCTAGCCGCTGCGTCGGACCGACAACTGCCGATCGCACTGAAGACCAATCTTTACATCACACCTCAAACGCTGGACCTGCTTGAGCCGGTGGTACGGATATACCTCGTGGACTTCAAGTTCGGTAGGGATGATTGCGCGAAGCGTATTGCCGGCGTCGACCGTTACACGCATGTGCTCACACGGAACTTACGGATCGTCGCAGAACGTGGTGACTTGTTCATCCGGCACCTGTTGATGCCGGGCCATCTGGATTGCTGTTTTAAACCGGTGGCGGAATGGGTGGCGGCGAACCTTCCAGAGGCGGTGTTTGAGCTGATGCCGGGGTACCTACCTGCGTGGCGTGCAGTAGCGGACCCTCAGATGGGGCGTACCTGCAACATCGATGAGTTGGAAGAGGCAACATCCTGGGTTTGTTCGTTGGGTTTGCATACCAGACATGGAGCCGTTCATGCGTACAGTGAATAGTCGCGATCGGAATAATGTGGACGACGGGCAGTCGGTCACGATCAGGCTGGCTTCAGATGGTCGAGTATTTCTGCATGATCTGACGCCTGACCTGCTGCCGATCATTTGCCAGCTCTGTCCCAACGATGAAGTTCTACGCCAACGGTTGCAAGCTGCGGATCACTTGCCGGAGAAAACACAATGAAACCTCATACTGAACAAGTAAGTGTGGCGGCAACCAAACAACCTCCCCCCGACGAACTTGAAACATTGATCCGGGCCCGATACCCGATCATCTACGTGGTGACGTGGGAGGAGCAGCGTGTTGAAGATCACGTTTCCATCATCGCCCAATCGCGGAGCAAAGACCTGTTCACATGGACACTGACCTCCGGCTTGCAAGAGCGAGGTGCAAAGAGGTCTGCGCGCAAGGGGCAAGTTGCGGACCCGGTGGAGGCGCTAGACACCGTCATTGAGAATAAGCAGCCTGCCATCTACCTTTTCAAGGACCTGCATCGATTCACATCGGGGGCAGCCAATAACGCTGCGGTCGTGCGTAAGTTGCGTGAAGTGTCCAATGCACTGACGGACAGCTACAAGACGCTGATTATTACTGCTCCCGTTATTGATATTGCGCCGGACCTGGAGAAAGACATCACCGTTCTGGATTACCCGCTGCCCGGACCGGATGATTTTACGATCCTTCTCGAACGGATCGCACGGGACGTATCGGAGAACTCCGAACTCGAGTTGAACATCGACGACAGCAGCCGTGAGAAACTCGTTCAGGCAGCGATGGGCCTCACCTTGCAAGAAGCAGAGAATGTTTTTGCCAAGACGATCGTGAACGATGGCAAGCTGGATGCAGACGACATCTCTATCGTTTTCTCGGAAAAGCGGCAGATCATACGCAAGAACGGCCTGCTGGAGTATTGTGATACTGATACAAATCTTGGTGAAGTCGGCGGGCTTGAGACACTCAAGGACTGGTTGGAGAAGCGATCGATTGCTTTCACCGATCGTGCCAGGCAGTTTGGACTCCCGGCACCGCGCGGCGCCTTACTCGTTGGTGTGCAGGGATGTGGCAAAAGCTTATGTGCTAAAGCGGTCAGTAATCTTTGGCGGATGCCGCTGCTGCGATTTGATATGGGTCGGATGTTTTCGAGCCTTGTTGGATCGTCCGAAGAGAACATCCGTCGGGCGATTGCTGTGGCGGAGAGCATTGCCCCTGTCGTCCTGTGGGCCGACGAGATAGACAAGGCATTTTCCGGTGCTCAAGATTCAGGCGGTAGCGATGGCGGGACGACCTCACGTGTCATGAGTACGTTCCTCACATGGCTTAGCGAAAAGACCAAGCCGGTGTTCGTGATCGCTACAGCCAACGACATCAGCCGCTTACCGCCTGAACTATTGCGCAAAGGAAGGCTCGATGAGATTTTCTTTGTTGACCTACCCAATATGGAAGAGCGACGAAGGATCCTGGAGATCCACATCAATCGCCGCGGCCGTGATGCAACTGATTTTGATTTGGACATGCTGGTCGACGCCAGCGACGGGTTCAGCGGAGCAGAACTGGAGCAGGCCGTGATCAGTGCTCTTTATGAGGCGTTTTATGTGGATCACGATATTGACACCAACACTTTGTTGAAAAGCCTTAAGGAGACCGTGCCATTGTCGCGGACTATGAGTGAGAACGTTGCGAAGCTTCGTGCCTGGGCGGAAGGAAGAGCGCGTTTCGCATCGCTGCGCGACGTCAAGACCGCACACGAGCCGAGGCGCAAACTGGAGTTCTGAGCACCCGATCAAGGAGATTTGTCATGAGTGCTGTCTGTGTTCTGACACCGATTGTTATTGGATCCTGGCCGATGATCGCGACCGCGGTCGGCGGGGTAGCCGCATCGCTGGGCTTCAGCGTCGCCACCGGCGGCCATGAAGTTGAGCAAAAGAAAACGGGTAACACCGTCGAGACCGAGTTGGCTGACAGCGAAGTCATCACCGAAGGCGTGTCTCACGGGCAATCGATCACAATTCAACGCGACGACGCGACCGTGCGGATCGGCCGTGACGAACGCGGCCGATGCACGGTATGTGTGACCTCGGACAACCTGAGCAAGGCCGAGATGAAAGCCCTCGGCGATGAGGTTTCCGGCAGGCTTATCCAGCAGTTCACCTATCACAAACTGGTTACGGAGCTGAAGCAGCGCCGTTTCGAGGTCGTCGAAGAGCATATGACAGAGGATGCATCGATCCAAATGCGCATCCGTTTCGGTGGCTCATCCATATAAACAAGGGGCTAATGAGTTGACGAAGATACCTGAATACAAAATTGAGATCACGAATGATGGCCAGGTCCGTGTTGAGGTTGTCGGTTCGCAGGGGCAGCAGTGTTTCGAATTAGCCGACCTTATCAGAGACATTGTTGGTCACGAAGAATCGCGTCAGAAGACGGCCGAGTACTACAGCCAGGACGGGTCGGTGCATATCCAAGGTATGCAGCACGGTCGAGTCCGTGACCAAACCGATCATTAGCCACAGGGTTGTAGCATGAAGTGCAGTTCATGTGACTTTGAGAACATGCCGGGGCTGGAGCGTTGTGCGCGCTGCAACGCGATCCTGAACCTGAAGCAGATCGATATAGAGCCGCCCCGTGCGACGGGCCCGGTCGCGCTGCGTCGTACCCGCCTCGGTGTGATCCGGTCGACGCATCGCATCGGCTTCAATTTTTCAGGCATAATCCAGAGGCTAAGGCTGCCACGAATCTCAGGCGGTGCACCTCTGGGTTCGCTCGTGATGTCATTGGTCCCGGGGCTGGGCCAGTTGGTACTGGGACAAAGAATCCTGGGCTGGTCCATATTGGCAGGCTGGTGTGTGTTGATGGCGCTGAGTTTCTTGACGTATGGCTCGGTAGCGGGAAGCTGGTGGCGGGCCTTGGCGATCTTGGTGCATGCCACGGCGATTGCGCTAGCGATCAGGCCTGGTATGACGCGTTTGTCGTGGCGGGGTCGGTTGATGGTGGGTGTCTGGTTTGTGATCGTACTGAACCTGACGATTTACCTGGCGCTCTCGTGGACCACCACGGGTCTTTGCGGTGCGTTGCAGATCAACAACGTTGCAGATACTGGCATCGTACAGAACGGTGATACTATCGTGTATACCGGCAGGTGGCTTCGCCCCGATCGGTACGAGCGTGGTGATTTAGTGATTTATGAGCTAGAGCATGGCTACGGGGTGGATCGTATCGTCGCTCTTGAGGGGGAATCGGTTTCTATCGTATCGGGACGGATTTTAGTTAACGGTCAGCCTCTACCTGCCGAGGCGATGCCGTTGAACGGTGTCCGACATTTTCCGGATCTTGAATTCACAGTTAATCAAGGACATTATCTGATCCTGCCCTCGAACCTGAATTGGGAGGCACACGGCGGTAACGTCGGGCAATTGATCAGACAAATGCTGCATCGTGACTGCCAGGTTAATGCTTCAGACATATCCGGGCTTGCGTTGTGGCGGTTGCGTCCATTCTCGCGATTCGGGGCAGTGGAGTAAAAATGATGGAAGGACGATTCGGACGCTTAGAACTACGAAAGCCACAGGAGAGCCAGTCTGAAACGAGGCCGATGCTTGATCTGGAAGAACACGGTGCAGACCGTTGCTTCGCGATCGCTACTGAGGCAAGGTCGTGGGGCGACTGCGAGCGGGCGCTACGGTATTACACGCGCACCCTTGGCGAGGACCGGGGCCGGGTTGCTGCCTGGTGCGGCCAGGTCCAGATGCTGGTGCAGTTAGCTGAATACGAGGAGGCGCTACTATGGGCTGACAAGGCCTTGGAGGTCTTCCCATATCACGGCGACTTGCTTGCTTGTCGAGCCCAGGCATCGGCACGGTTAGGCGACCGCAAGAGTGCGATGGCCTATTCGGATATGGCAGTGGGTGCTCCGGGCCAATCCGCATGGCGCTGGGAATCGCGCGGAGAGGTTTTGCTTGCGTGCAGGAAGTCGCATTATGAAGAGTGCTTCGCAAAGGCTGCGTGTGAGCCAGAATTCGACTGGTTTGATTACATATTGATCTCAGAGATTCTCGAGTTCTATGGCAGGTTCGCCTCGGCTATGAAGCAAACTCACCTGGCATTAAGCAAACGCCCGGAGCACGCATACAACTGGTACATGCTGGGTCGATGCCAGCAGGGCCTGGGGTGGTGGGGCGCCGCGCGTGAAAGTTACCGTCGTTCGCTGGAACTGTCGCCGGAGTTTAGTCTGGCGATTGAAGCGTTGAACTCGACCGGCCGTGTCCATCTGTTGGCACGGTTGCTGTCTCCCCTTTGTTTATGGAGGCTCCGATGAAACTTCTTTCCTTGTTGCAGACCGCAAGACACCACCACGCCAGCGATCTGCATGTCGTTGTTGGGGTGCCACCCATCTTCCGCAAAGACGGGCAGATCGTGACCGCCAAGGGCGACAGCATCACGCCCGAAACGGCTCGTACGCTGGCCTACGAACTACTCAATGATGAGCAACGGTCCAAATTCGACCGCGACCTGGCGCTGTGCTTCTCGACACGGTTCGGCAAAGATGAAGACCGCGCACGTGTTGCGTTGTACTTCCGCAACGGCATCCCGGAAATGTCTATCCGGTTAAGCGAACAACATATCCGCAGCCGGGAAGATCTAGCCTTGCCGAAAATAGTCGATGACCTGGCACGTAAGCCCAACGGCCTGGTTCTTATCACTGGCCCGACGGGCACCGGTAAAACCACCACGTTCCACTACATGGTCGACTTGATCAATGTCGAATACCGCAGAAAGATCGTAACTATCGAGGACCCGGTCGAGTTCACGCACAAGTACAAGCGATCTATCGTTATCCAACAGGAAGTACTCACCGATGTGCTTGACTTCAACAACGCTCTTAAACATGTTTTGCGTCAGGACCCCGATGTAATCTGTATTGGTGAAATGCGCGATCCCGAAACAATTTATACAGCATTGATGGCTGCGGAGACGGGCCACCTCGTCATCGCCACACTACACACCCCGGGCGCGGCAGAAGTCATCCAGCGAATTAGTTCGGCTTTCCCTGAGGGCCAGCAGGACGAGGTCCGCTTTATGCTTGCCAACGTGCTGCAAGGGGTGATCTCTCAACAACTCATACCGCGTGCTAACGGTGACGGCAGGATCATCGCTTGTGAGGTCCTCGTCGGCACCCCGGGTGTCCGCAAACAAGTACGCGATAATGAGTCATACAGGCTCTACTCGGAGATGCAGGCCGGCGGCAAGCACGATATGACCACCATGGATCGTTCATTGCTGAAGCTGTATCAACAGGGAGATATCAGTTATGACACGGCTGTGAGCCTTGCCCGATACCCCGAGCAGATTACCAAGCGTTCCGCGTAGTGCAGTTTAAAAGCTTGCTTTACAGGGATCTCAATAACTTGAACACCGCAGCGCCATCTTCCGACATCGTAGCAATACCCGAACCCGCATCGCTGCTGGTGTTTACATTCGGCGCTGTGACGGGATTAAAAATCAGAAGGTAATAGAGGGCTGTCGCTCATTACTGCATCAACATTGATTGGCTGGGCATCTGTGCCGTTTTCCTGTACTTACCCGGCGGGATACCCACTGTTCGCTTAAAAAAGGCGTTGAAGTAGTAGACATTATTGAATCCCATCTGCATGGCTATCTGCTTCAACGGGATTGTTGTGTCACGTAACAGGTGCATGATCATCTCGATCTGTAAACGATGGTACTCATCCAGAATAGACCGATGGATGACTTTCCGGAACGCATTTTCCAGCAACCGCCGAGACACACCCGATGCTTCCACGATATCTTCAACCTGTATCCTGCGTGTCAAGTTGTCTTGCATAAATGCCAACGCACGATTGATATGCGGGTCGCTTTGTGGATACACATCCGTGCTCCGCCGCAATACGATCGTCGTCGGCGGCACAACAACCGGTTTCAGTGATACCGATTCGCCACGCAGCATTCGATCCAGCAGGTTCCCCGCCTGATATCCGATCTGTTGTGTGCCGTGGTCAATACTCGATAACGGCGGATCGGAAAGATTGCACGACAGTTCATCGTTATCTACCGACAACACCGCCACTTCATCCGGCACACGTACGCCCACCTGCCTTGCCGCGTCCAGCAACTCAACAGCTTGCAGATCATCGCAAACAAATAATCCACACGGCTTAGGCAAACTCACCAGCCATTGCGCCAGCCTTTGCTTTTGGTCACTCGTACGGTTGCGGCGCGCCGTCGGTGCACTCTTCTCGTGCATATAACATCGAATACCCGCCTTCTGTAATGTCTGAGTGAATCCGTTACCACGACGAGGTGAATAGTAACGATCGCTGATCCCACAAAACGCCATGAACTCAAATCCGCGCTTCAGGAAAAACTCCGCCGCCATCCTGCCGATCTTTTCATGGTCAGCAGTCACCACGGGAAAACCTGTATCCGTCAGATTGCCCGCGATGCTCACTGTCGGGATACCCAGTTTCAGTACCTCATCGCGCTGCGCCTCGGTCGTTACAGGCATGATCAAACCATCGGCATCAATCTGCCGAATGCTGCGTGTCGACTGTGTAGCTACGGATAACTCGACGCGCCAAGGCTGATGCGACGCGACGTACTGCGCCACACCCATCGCCTCGGATCGGCCGTACGCGCTGGCCAGGTCCAGCATGACCGCCACTCTTGGCAGTTTAGATTCACTCACAGACCGCTCCTGTCCCGAACGCAATACCTGAAAAGCGTCTCCATAGAAATACGTGATATTATAAAAATAATACGCTATTGCGCATTGAGAAGCAAGCCTCGATCGGCATAATTAGTGTGGGCGGATAGGAGACGACATTTGCTCCTGTCTGTCATAAGTCAAGTGACACATGTAGGATATGAATTTTGACGATGATCAGTTCACCGAAAAATCGTAATGGTTCACAGCCGGAGCAAGCCGCCAAGGTGCCCGGCTTGCACTATTACTACCCGCTTGCGACGCCCGGAGAACCGAGAAATGTCCGATGTGATATCGTCGTCTACGGCGGAACCCCCGCCGGTATCGCCGCCGCCATCCAGGCAAGCCGGATGGGTAAGCGCGTCGTCCTGCTCGTTTTCAACAGTCATCTCGGTGGGATGACCACCGCGGGTCTTGGTGCGACAGACGTCGGTCACGAACTTGCTATCGGCGGTATCTCTCGGGAATTCTACAAACGCATCGGAAGGCATTACAACAAACCACTGTCCTGGCGCTTCGAGCCGCACGTTGCCCAAGCCATCTTTAAAAGCATGCTCGACGATGCCGACATCGAGGTGCATTACGAAAAGCGGCTTGCCGATGTCGCAACCGAAGATAATCGCATCAAGAGTATCACAATGGAATGCGGCTCAACTTACGCCGCCTCCATGTTCATCGATGCGACATACGAAGGTGACCTGATGGCCAAGGCCGGTGTTACCTACACCGTCGGCCGCGAAGCCAACCGCCAATACCACGAAACGCTAAACGGTATTCACTTCGGCCACCCGGGACATAACTTCAAGGCATGGGTCGATCCCTACGTCGTGCCAGGCGATCCATCCTCCGGCCTCCTTCCTGGCGTACAGGACTTGCCTCTCGGACACAACGGACAAGCAGATACGTCCATCCAGGCGTACAACTTCCGCCTGTGTCTGACCAACGTCGACAACAACAAACTGCCTTTCCCCAAGCCGAATAACTATGACCCGCAGCGATATGAACTCTTACTTCGTTACATCAACGCCGGCATCTGGGACGCCCTTTTCCTGACACTGCCGATCCCCAATCAGAAAACCGATACCAATAACTTCGGCGGATTCTCATCCGACCACATCGGCGCAAATTACGATTGGCCAGAAGGTGATTACCACACGCGCGAACGCATTTTCCAGGACCACGTTACCTACAACCAGGGGATGTATTACTTCTTGGTCAACGATGAGCGTGTCCCCGCTGAGATCCGCGAGGAAGTCGCCAAGTGGGGTTTGCCGAAAGATGAATTCATGGATACCGGCGGTTGGCCCAATCAACTCTACATCCGTGAAGCCCGACGCATGGTCGGCGACATTGTCATGACTGAACATCACTGCCGACACCAGCAAGTGGTCGAAGACCCGATCGGGCTTGCTGCGTACACCATGGATTCACACAACTGCCGTCGCCTCGTGGTCGATGGGCGTTTGGTCAACGAAGGTAATGTCGAGGTTGAGCCCAACGCACCGTATCGCGTCAGCTACCGCGCGATCGTGCCTCGCAAGGGTGAATGTGAAAACCTGCTCGTGCCGTGGTGTGTGTCCGCATCACACATCGCGTTCGGCTCGATCCGCATGGAGCCGGTCGGCATGATCCTCGGCCAGTCCGCTGCTACTGCTGCAAGCCTGTCGATCGATCAGAACCTGGCCGTACAGGACCTGCCATACGAAAACCTGAAGCAACAACTACTCACTGACCACCAGATACTCACGTGGTCCGATGGCCCAATAACCACCGGGATAAGCCAGTGGGTCGAGAAAAAGAGTCATAAACAAGGCGTCTCCGCCGCATTGGTCGGAAAGTAAACGATTTGCATAAAGACGGGACCGGCATGAAGCCAACCTGTTACACGCACGCTACTATTGGAGGATAGGTTCTCATGTTAAGCACAAAGTCAACCATGCCGGCAAACACTTCCGGTGCGATACGAGCCTTCACGCTCATCGAGCTGTTGGTCGTGATCAGTATCATCGCGCTGCTGGTCGGTATCCTGCTGCCGGCGCTTGGTGCGGCACGCAAGGCGGCGCAGAATATGCAATGTCTGAGCAATATTCGTCAGTTGGGCGTCGCTTTTGCCAGCTATGCCACGAGCAACAAAGACCTGTTCCCGATGGGTGATACCAATAAACCCATGTGGCACGAAATCGAAGTCCTTGGGCCGTATCTGCCTACCAATGAAAACACGAATGCCGGTAACCTCGGCGGTTCGATCCTTGCCTGCCCAAGTGATGAAGATTCGGCGCGGTCTTACGCCATGAATGTCTGGGCCGCCAGTGGTGATATACGTGAAACCTATGTGCCTTCCACCGCGGGAGAGCGCTTCGATGCAAGCGTGCCCCAGTCTTCCGAGACACTTCTTTTGGGTGAGGCATGGTCAATCTATCGAACGGACGGTTTGCTTTATGCCCGTCCGATGTTGGCGTATGGTGATTTCACACCTTATGAAAACTTCGTCGATCGACCAGAGCCGGGTACTTCACTAGGTATCCAGTTCAGTCCGGCCGCTGAAAGCAGATTGGATTACTCACGCCACCGTCCCTCAGGTGATACACCTACCGAAGCACGTGGCAGTATCAACTTCGCTTATGTCGATGGGCATGCCGCTACAACAAACGATGACGAGTTGGTTGACCGCTCACAAGGCATCAGCCGATACAACACACTCTGGTCGCCGAAAGATCGTGAAGTTGAAGGCTCGAATTAAATCATCTGTATAGAGGATGTGTGAATTTGGAGGTATGCGTTTGAAATATTTGAATCGTGGAATTGACCTGATTGTGATTTGCATCGTCGCTTTGCTTGCTCTCGCACCTTCAGTACAAGCGGAAGCAGAGGGGCCCATCCCGGTCAAGGTGGTCCAGCACAACGGTCAATACATGCTCCTGCGTGACGGTAAGCCGTTCGAAGTGCATCCGATCTCCGGTTTTGATGAACTCGATGCCGCGATCGAAGCCGGTGCTAATACCATCCGTACATGGTCCATCCAACATTTGGACAATGGCCGTATCCTCGATGAAGCACACAAACGCGGCATGGGCGTTGTCATCGGCCTCTGGCTCGGGCACAAGCGTGACGGATTTGATTATGCTGACCCGCAGATGGTCGCCAAGCAGTATGAAGAGCTGACCAAGGAGATCCTGAAGTACAAGGATCACCCGGCCGTGCTCATCTGGGCCGTCGGCAATGAAGCCGAAGCACGCGGCGGCCAGCCTTACGAAGCGATGAACGAAATCGCCAAGTTCATCCACAAGGTAGATCCAAACCATCCGACGATGACCGTGCTTGCCGGCTCCGCGGTCGAGCGCATCACCGCTGTACGCACACGCGCCCCGGAGATCGACATCCTCGGGATGAATACTTATGGTTCATACAAGAACGTTCCGCTGAATGTGAAAAAAGCCGGCTGGACGGGCCCGTACATGATTACCGAGATCGGTATCAACGGGACATGGGAGACGAGTTACCGCACCGACTGGAAAGTACCGATCGAACCGCCAAGCGGGATCAAGGCTGATATCTACCGTGAACGTTACGAATACCTGATGCAGGATAAGAATCACTGCCTTGGTGTTTTCCCATTCAAGTGGGGTTACGTTCCCAAGGGCACCTCTACCTGGTTCAGCCTGTTTCATGAGAACGGCGAACCCAATGCCGTTGTAGATATGATGCAGTACATCTGGACCGGCGCATGGCCCGAAAAACGTTCGCCCTGGGTTACTGCGCTGGACATCAACGGCCAGGCATTCGATTCAAGCATCCACCTCAAGCCCGGACAAACCGTCACCGCAAAAGTCAGCTACACGCACGCCGATCCTGATACGCTCGATGTGCGTTGGGAAGTACTGCCCGAGCAGAGGGTCACGGAAGCGCAGGGAAGCCAGGCGATCACGGATACCGGCCTGGCTGTCGGGCTTGAAGTCATTGATGACAAAACGATCCGCTTTACGACACCCAATGAGCCCGGTGCGTATCGGCTATACTTCTATGGCTATAGCCCCGCGGGGAAACTCGGGACCGCCAATGCGCCGTTCCTCGTTGAGTGAAGTACCAAACGCCTTGTACGTTCAAGGTGCATCCCGAGGTGACTTTCATGCCCACTCGGCCATACAAGCGGATTGCTCTGGCGTTCAATCGCGACCATAGTTATTGGCGCAGGGTATTGCGCGGCCTGCTTAGCCTCGAACTCGCTCGCTCCGAATGGGAACTGCACGGCGTGCGCGGCCTGACACTCGACCACCTCGACCGTCTTCGCCGTTGGCGCCCCGACGGAATCATCGCCAACATCACCGACGCGGAGATGGAAAACACGCTGCGCCAGTTGGATGTGCCGGTGATCGATGTCTCTAACCACCGAACAAGCGGTAGTCTTGCGGGTGTAGGTGTTGATCACGCAGCAGTAGGGCGGATGGCTGCAAATCACCTCATCGAACTGGGTTTCCGTGACTTCGCTTACTTCGGCGATAGTTCCTGGGAATCGTGCGATCAACAGCTCGAAGGCTACAAGCAAGCAATCATCGACAATGGCCTAAGCTGTGAAGTCAGCGCATCGCCTCCCTTGCCTCGCCTGGATATGTCGCAAGCATGGACGTCTGCAGATGATGTGCTTGCTGATTGGCTTGCATCTATCCCAAGGCCGTTCGGATTGCTGCTAGGGGATGACGAGTGGGGCTTGTGGATCACGCAAGTCGCACATCGGGCAGGACTTCGTGTACCGGAAGACGTCGCAATGATCGGCGTGAACGATGATTCGCTGCATTGCGATATGGCAACACCCGCGCTTTCCAGCATAAAAGTCCCGTTGTCACGCATCGGTTACGAAGCCGGTGTTATGCTTGATAAACGCATGAAAGGCGAACATGTCGACAATGCATGGGTCAAACTTCCCCCGCTTGGTATCTCGCCCCGTCAATCAACATCCGTACTTGCAGTGGATGATCCGGACCTGTCCGCAGCGGTGAAGTTCGTTGAAAGTGCATCGCATCGACCGATCAGCGTCGATGACATCCTTGATATCGTACCCGTTTCACGCAGGCAACTCGAGCGTAAGTTCCGTGAACACCTGGGCCGAAGCCCGCTTCAGGAGATCCGCCGGGCGCATCTGAACAAAGCAAAGTCCTTGCTTGCCGAGACGGACGCAACGTTGCAGGAAGTCGCTGATCGGTCGGGGTTTGGCAACATGTATCACCTTTGCAGAGTCTTCAAACGCGAAACAGGCGAGACGCCTATCACATACCGACGCAAGCATCGCTTTGGTTAAAGGGCGCGATTCTTATTACTTGATAATGTTGCCGTTAAACACTTGCAGGAATAAGTGTCGCGTGGAACTTCTCTGCATGCCGCCATAACTCAGCGACCTTACCAGGCTGATCACTTGCGAGGTTGTTCATCTCATGCGGATCGTTGATCAGGTCAAACAACTGCACAACCGGATCGTCGTCGTAGCGGATCAGCTTGTAGCGCTCGTCACGGACCATGTGACCGCCGAAGGATGCTGAGGTGACCAGTGCTTCACGTGTGCTGGCGCCTTGTTCGTATTGCTTGATAAAGTCTTGCCCGCACATGTGTTCGGGCATCGGTATGCCGGCGACGTTGCAGAATGTCGGCATCAGGTCAACGCCGGATATCGGGATCGATTCGTTCGTTGTGCCGGGCTGCATATGATCGGGATACATCATGTAAAACGGCACGCGCGCGGCAGACTCGTACATAAAGGCTTTGGTGAAAAGGCCATGGTGTCCCAATCCTTCACCGTGGTCTGAGGTGTAGATCACGAGGGTGTTGTCTGCCTCGCCGCTTGCATCCAGGGCATCAAGTACTCTGCCGATGGCGGCGTCGACAAGCTCGCAGTATCGGTAGTACATCCAGATGTAAACACGCCAGTCAGTTTCGTTCCATGACTTGTATTGTGCGCGCCTGGGGGAGTTCCGAACTTTGCGCACAAGCGTATTCGGCTCGCCTTCTTGCGCATGAAAGTTGGTGGGTAACTCTGGCAAATCGCGCGCCGATTTGACGGGGAGCTGATTTTGTGCTGTGTGGAAACAGGACACCTGGCAGATGTCGTGCGGATTCATGAACGCAACGTGCGCCATGAACGGCTTGCGTGAATTGCGGTTCAACAGATACGCCGCAGCCATCTGTGCGACACTTGCGTCGCCGTATTGTCCGGCCGGGTGCATGCCGTGGTTGTAGTCGAACGAACCTTTCGGATCGCGTCCGGGCGTATGCCACTTACCGAAGTGTGCGGTCTCGTATCCATGACGACCGAACCATTGGCCCATGTCGATGATGTTCGGGATGACGCGGTTCTGGTTCCCGATCACGCCATGCTCGACGGGCATGCGTCCGGTGATCCAACTCGTTCTGGAGGGGGCACAGACTGGGTCGGCAGCATATGCACACCTAAAGTGCACAGAACGCTCCGCGATACGGTCAGAATGTGGCGTGTTCACGTAACGCGAGCCTAGATGACTGAACGCTTCAGAATGCCACTGGTCGGTGCTAATCAAAAGGATGTTTGGTTGCCTGTTACGCGGAGCAGCAGGCGCCTGGCCGAACAGCCAGGGCGAAACACTCGCGGCTGCGCCGGTGGCTGCGCAGGTCTGGAGGAAACGTCGGCGGGTCAATCCGTAATATTTATTCATGACCGGGCCTCCATGCTCTGCAATACCCAAGCACGTGTAGCGCCTTCGATCAGGTACACAACCATGCCGTGTTCATTCACCCAGAACTCAAGCGGGAAACCCATCGAGGGATTCAGGTTGTAACAAGTCAAGCCTTCGGCGAGATCATGTTCAGCAGCGTTACCCATCGCACCTTTGGCAAAGGCGGCTTGCCCCATCTGCTGCATGCCTTCGGTGAATAGCGCATCGCAATCGGTAAGTTTGGCGATATCGTTCATTGGGAACGAGCAGAGCAGGGCGTAGAAGCATGCCGGTTGGCTGGAGGCATATGTGTGTTTAATGATGCGGTTGGCTGAACCGGTGATGCTGCGTGTGACCTGTTTGCCATCCCACAGGCCTTGTTCGGTAGTGTTTTGTAACTCTGATTTCAATTGGTTATCGCCGAGTTTTTCGGTGAGATTCCAAGCAATCGGGGTCCGCCATCCATCATTGGCATGGACGAGTTTCAAGTTCAAGCGGACAGGAGTGCCTTGGATCCGAACGTGTTCGATATTCAAGGTTTTATTACTGTCGGTTGCAGATGCGGGAACCATCTCATATGAAATGCCGGGCCGTTCATCAACCACGGCGGGCCACTGGCCAGTGCCGGATTTATCCTTGAACCATCGCACGACCCGCTCGCAGTACACAAGCTTCTGTATGTCTGTTGGTTTTGACTCCCGCAGGCCTTGCTCGATCTGCATGGCGTCGGCGATGATGTCAAATGCGTGCCACAAAGTAAGCCCCTGTTCTTATGAGTATCAATACTTCACGCGGATCACCCTAAGATCACATGCTTCAGGAGGGCATGTGCTTCTGTTCTTTGCGTTTCATCGCACGGATGCTTTTAGCCTCCACGACAGGCGTCAGCTTCGGCTTTAATAGTTGGGAGTGCTGGTGTTCCTTCATCGCAGGTAGATCGATTTGGCCTAACACCTGCTTCTGGACCAGCAGCTTCTGCCTGAGTTTGTCGGTGTCGATGTCTTGAACCATGCAATTCGAACGAGCCGCCATCGAAGCCGCGACACCCGCGCCGTGGCCCATCGCCATGAAAACCGGTTCCATCCGAAGCGAACACCAGGCCACGCCTGAGCACGATAAACATACCGGAACAAGCAGGTTGCCACATTCCTTGGCCTTGGGTGTCATCGCGCGGTAGGGGATGTCGTAGGGATCGACTTCACCGCCGACGCCACCTTCGGTTGCGACATCGCCGTTCTCAAGAACAACACGCCTTGTGCGGTGTGAATCCAGGAAGTAAGTGCCCATAGCGATTGCATCGGACTTGGATCGCATGCTTAGCAGGTCATTAGCTGATAAAACATAAGCACCGATCATCCTGCGGCCGGCACGGACATAAAGCTGATGGGGCCAACCGCCGGTGTCTTGGAATTCATCCGCAGGCAAGCCCCACGTCTTGACTTCCTTACGTAAAGTCGGCGGCACACATGGATCGTTTGCGAGGAAGTAGAAGAAGCCATGCACGTATGAAAGATGCTCCTGCCATATCTTTCGCCGCTCTGCGTAACTTGCTTCAGGATAATCCCAACTCCCGTTATGCAGGTTGGTCGAGACGATCAGGCCCGGCCTGTTGTTAACGTCGATCTTCTTATTCGGCAGGTCGACCGGAAGTATCATGTCTTCGAGCTTGGCATCGGGTCGCGCTTCAAAGACAGGCTTAAGCAAGGCATAACGCCTAGGATCGTGACATTCCGGTTTTTCGATCGGCATCCGGTTGTCGGGATCATTGGTCAGACACAGCCGGAAGGTGTAGGCCATGATCCTGTGATCCGCTTCTCCGACCTTGCCGTACGGTCCGTCATCGATGTCGGGGAGCAAGCCATTTTCGTCGTATGCGGAACCCGGATATCCGAAGCAGACCGGCGGACGTATGCCCGCACGAGCTTCCTGGAATTCTTCCGTGCTTTCTCGGCCGACCGTGTAGCGCACGCCGGCCTGTGCCATCAGGTCACCTTCGTAGGTTGCATCAATGAACTGCTTGGCGCGGAAGATTTGGCCAGACTCGATCGTGACAGACTGGATGCTTTGATCGGCTTTCTCAACAGCATCGTTTTCCTTGAGAGCTGCGTTGAAGGCAACGCAGATGTTCTGCTCCTCGAGCATTTCTCGGAAAATTTGTTCAGAGACCTTTGGTTCGTGCTGCCAGGTAGGGCCGTCGATGCCGTAGACAGCACCGATACGTTCGAAGTATTCGCGTGTTATCCCGCCGATGGCGGAGGGTGTGCCGGCATCGGTTGCGCTGAGTCCACCGGTCACCATGCCGCCGAGATGTTTGCCGGGTTCGAGCACAAGCACAGATGAACCGGCGCGTGCGGCAGCGAGAGCGGCGATCAAACCGCCGGCGGTCGCGCCGTAGACCAGCACGTCGTATTGCGATTGAGCCGCTCGGGCCGGATCGATACCAACGCGACCATTATTTGGTGTTATCTGTTCAGGCAAAACAAAACTCCTGATAACCGATCAAGCGTCAGTCCTTTAATGAGCGTCGGGCTAAGAACACGACAGACAAAACAAACCAAGCCGACACAGGCTCGGGGACTATCATTGTTGATGAGGGCGAAGTTGATGCGTTCCAGTTGCCTAAGACCACATCAAGATCGTCAAGACCGACGAAGCCATCGCCGGTTGGGTCGCCGGACAGCAGGTCACCTGCTGTGACGTTTTGGTTCCAATGACCGAGGACGATATCAAGATCATCGAGGCCGACGAAGCCATCGCCGTTTAAATCGCCTTGCAACTGGATGGGTGCAGACACCGTGGTGTACTCAGTGATACCGCCGCCCGCTTCATATCGCAGCGCGTATTCAACCTGGCCGAATACAGCGAGTTCGAGTTCGGTTGTGTATTGCGCGATATCCCAACTGCCTGTGATGCCATTGCCTGTGATGGCGATCCATTGTTCTTTGTTATCGAAGTAGCCTTGGATCCAGTCGTTTCCCTGGCTGTTAGTGCCGTCTTCAAAAGCAAGGATGTTTGTTGCTTGCGGTCCGGGGATCAGCCAACTGACGAGTGTTGTTCCAGCATCGAGATCGGCGTTTACACTCAGAATGCCGGTCTGTGCGTCGTAGATGAATACTGGCGAGGTATCCGCAGAAACCACGCATGTCATGGTTAGACATGCCAAGCTGATTAACACGGTATGCAGAACTCTCGTAAACGCCATCGGACAAAACTCACGATCGAAACACTTGATGGACAATCCGAAAGCTTCGATAACTTCCGGGGATGTAATCCGGGGGTTGTAATCCGGGGGCACCCATTTACGAGTGCCGCCCGGTTGGGGAACATGACACGCACTTTCGTACGTGGATCAAGGTTGTTATTTGCGGCGACGTAATGCCAGCACCGTACCGGTTGCCAGCAGCAGCGCGGATGCCGGTTCGGGAACGGCAGAAGCGGCCGGTGGTGTGCCGGCGTTCCAGTTGTTCAGCACGATGTCGAGGTCATCAAGACCCACAAAGCCATCACCCGAGGGGTCTGCGGCTTCATCGGCTGGCGGTACATTCTGATTCCAAGCCCCGAGGATGATGTCGAGGTCGTCGAGGCCGACGAAGCCGTCACCGTTCAGGTCGCCTTCGATCAATGGTTCGGGAACGACGTCTTCCCACGCAGTACCAAGCTTTGGTTCGTCAAAACTGGCGGCCTTGGAGTAGTCGATACCGGTCATCGTCAGGTGAGTGATGTCGGCGTTGGTACCCAGCGCGAAGGTGCGGAAGACCAACGGAGCGGTATCGGCTGTCGCGTCGGCTTCGGAGGTAAAGACGGTAGGATTCTGCCAGATCGTCAGCTTGGAATTGCCATCGGGATTCGTAGGATCATCGTTAAAGTCGATCTTGACGACGGTGTAGCGCAGGTAGGGGGTGCCGGTTTCCGGATTGTTCTGCACCATATTGTCGATGATTACGTCATTCTGAACCGCGCCGGTTGAACCAACGTGCCGGACAACCCAGTCTGTTCCAGATACACCATCACCAGCCGCACCGATGAGGAAGCCACGAAGGTCACTGCCGCCGACGAGGTTGGCATCAGTAAGCGTGACGGTAGCGCCGGTATTGGTGAATCCGATACCAACGAAGCCGTCGAGATCGAGTTCATCGGTCAGCACCTGGGCTGTGACTGAGAAGAAGTAGGTGTCGGAGGGTGTATAGGTATCAAGCTCACGTTGGACACGGCGTTGGAGGTTGTCGACGCCACTCCAGCGTGCACGGCCGCCCGCTTCGTAGTTGTATTCCGTGTAAACACTATCGACTTCAGCCGTCCATTGTGCGACGCCTAGTGAACCGGAGGTCACGTTGCCGGACCAGGGGTTGATGAAGCCGGCGATAGTTGGGTTCTGCCCACCGCCGTTGGTTTCACCACGACGGAATTGGTTCTTGAAAGTAGTGTTGTCGTACTCGCCCAGCAAGGGATCGCCGGGGATGCCGCCGAGGAAGCTGTCGGCCGCGATGAGGTATGCGCTGGCGGATGAACCGGTACCTGCCAGGATGGAGACCGCAAGTGCAGCGGACGACCACCACCTGAGCGACCTAAAGATAGTTTGTTGCGCCTGACCATTGCTCTTTAATAACATGGGTGTTCCTCCAATGGTTGAACCTAATTCTTTGTGTCAGAAAGGTTAGTGTGCGATAAACGGTTAGAGATCGAGTCCTTCTTACGTTCAAGAGTACAACATAGGCATCCTGAAACAATGTCTGATCGCGCAAGGTTATTGTCTGTATGCGTCATATAAAAAAATAAGCAAAAAAGCGGTGGTCCGTAGACCACCGCAGGAGGTATGAACAAAAGCTGGTCACGTCCATCAACTTCGGCGGCGAGCCACCAGACCGAGCGACATCGCCAGGATTAGTGAGACGGTTGCGGGTTCCGGGATGACTTCTTCCCAAGTGGTGGCGAGGCGTGGTTCATCGAAGCTGGCAGCCTTGGAATAATTCAGGCCGGTGAGCGTCAGGTGCGTGATATCCGTGTTGGACTGTAGTGCGAAGGTGCGGAAGACAAGCGGTGTCACATCGGCAGTGGCCTCGGCTTCGGTCTCCCAGGCTGTTGGGTTGTGCCAGACCGTGATTTTGGAGTTGCCGTTGGGATTGGACGGATCGTCATTGAACTCGATCTTCAGGATGGTGAAGGTCGGTTCGACGCTGGCGATATCTGAAGCGAGTACATCATTCTGAACGACACCGCTTGAGCCGACGTGACGGATGACGAAGTCGGTGGTCAGACCATCCGAGGAAGCTGCACCGATCAGGACGCCGCGAAGATCACTGCCGCCGACGATATTGGCATCGGTTTGAGTGACGGTAGCGCCAGTATTGGTGAAACCGGCACCAACGAAACCATCTGCGCCGGCAAGATCACCTGTGGCGATCTGTGTGATGAGAGAAATGTAATAGGTGTCGGAAGGTGTGTAGGTATCGAGTTCACGTTGGACACGACGCTGCAGTGCATTGACAGCACTGGAGCCCGCAAAACGAGCGCGGCCGCCTTCTTGGTAGGGGATGAGCGAGCCTGTGGGGTCGTTTTCCGCAGTCCATTGGGCGACGGCGAGTGATCCGCTGGTGACATTGCCGGTCCAGGCACCGACAAAGCCGTCAATGATCGGGTCTTGGCCGGCACCGCTGGTTTGTGCCCTGCGGATATACGTGGGTGAGTATTCACCGATCGAGGCGTCAGCGGGGTTGCCGGTGAGAAAGTGATCGGTGGCGATGAGTGCGGCGTCAGATGATTGAACGATGTTGAATACGCTAAGGGCCGCTACAGCAGCTAAACCCGTGGCGTACTTTGTGAAATTGGGTAATACCTTCATGTTCTCTCCTCCAGTGCTCAGGATTGATATGTCACTTGAGACGTTTTAAATGACTCATAACTGCATTCTTAGAGTACCTTCTGAAAGTGATTTGAAAATGGCTGCATGCGCAAAGAAATTGTCATTACACGCCGAGATTGGTGTTGGTTCGTAATAATACAAAGATCTGCCGATAGGGAGATGTCTCAAATGGTCAATACTTTTGCGCGAAACGGTATTGCTTTCTGGCAGGGACAGCGACATACTGCTGTAGCAGGTTGGACCCGTTGCGTAATCGTCCAGCCTGTATACGCCCTATGCACCACTTGGTTGAAGAACTTGAGTCTCGTTTGTTGTTGAGCTCGGCGCCGCTAGTCGTTGAGGGCTTTGATGACAGCCTGTATGCCGTTGGTACCGAGTTGGATGGTACGGACACGTCGGTATCGGGATTTGAGGGTGTGTGGGCGGGGTCCGGGTCGGCTTCAATCGAGTCCGGCAGCCTGAGTTATGCAGGATTGGGCGAAGCGGGGGATAATCGGGTTCAACTCAATGGTTCGATCACGGTCTCGCGCGAGTTCGCCCTCTCGGCTGGAGACCCGCTTGAAAATTACCTCGATACGAACGGCAATATCGGGGATTCGCTGGATGGATCGTATCTCTATCTATCAGTGTTGATGCAGGTGGACGGCAGTTCGCCGCCAACATCGACGTTCTCACTATATAACGGCGGGACTTCGTCGACGGATCGTGTATTTCGGATCAGCTATTCGAGTTCCAAGTCGACATACCAGGCGATTGTCGGACCTAGCGGGACGACGGTTAATCTCGATCTACTTAATGATGGCACGAACCTGTTTGTAATCAAGTTCGACTTCCGGTCGGGTAACGATGTGATCAGCATCTGGCAGAATCCGACGGCGGGGGTAACTGAGTCGACACCGGATGCGCAGATTGCAACTTATGACATCGCGTTTGATCGGGTAGCGTTTTCAAGTTACTTGGGAGTGGGCTCGACACAGTTTGATGAGTTGCGTCTGGGGAGTGAATGGTCTGCGGTGACAGATGAAGCCGCACTGGATTTGATATTGCGGTCACCGATCACCGCGGACGGTTTTAATGATGTGGAGTATGTCAGCGGTGAATCGATCGATGGCTTGTGGTCCTACATCGCGGGGTATGACGGGGCGTGGTCTTCATTGGGGATGACAACGAGCGAGGCGGGAAGCCTGACATATAGTGGGCTTGGCAACGCGGGGGCGAATCACATACAGCTTAACGGGACAGATGTGGTTTCACGGCTGATCCTTGATGGAAATAACACCGCCTTTGCGGATTACCTGGATAGCAACGGTGATGTCAGTGTTTCATATAGCGGTTCATCGTTGTACTTCTCGTTCCTGATGCAGGTGGACGGCTCGACCCCGCCGGCGTCGACGTTTTCTTTGTACAACGATGGTGTCACAGGTGACAATCGGGTGTTCCGAATCCTGTATCACCCGGGGAATACAAACTTCACTGCGATTGCTGGGACCGATGGCACGCCAGTTGAACTTGATACGTTAAACAATGGGACGAACCTGTTCGTCGTTCGTATCGACTTTGCTGATGGTAATGACACGATCAGTATCTGGCAGAACCCGGTGGTGGGAGCGCAGGAGACGACGCCGGACGCGCAGATCACGTACTATGACATCGCGTTCGATCGGCTGGCGTTCACCCGCTACAGCGGAAGCGGTTCGACACAGTTCGATGAATTGCGGTTCGGGCAGAACTGGTCGTCTGTGACGGATGCTGCGGCGCTGGATCTTTTGCAGAACCCGCAAACGATTGTTGCGATGCAGGAAAATCCGGAATCACCGACTGGCGACGGGCTGTATCCGAGCGGTTTCTTCCCGTTCATTGATGAATTCGGGCAGTACCGATACATGGACTGGGAAGATAAGATCGATTCACTGGAAGAGTTAGTTCAGTCGGCTGCCGATGAAACGGCAGACCTTGCGACAAATCCTGGCGCATCTGATCTGGATGAATACGGCGGATGGCTTGCCGGGCCACAACTCGAAGCGACGGGCTACTTCTATACAGCCAAGGTCGATGGCAAGTGGTGGTTCGTCGATCCGGATGGATACCTGTTCTTCTCCAACGGCATTACAGGCGTGAGTGATCCGGATCGAGAAGGGTCGACCGGCGTTGCGGTGAAGACAGGCGTGTCAGGACGAGAAGACTACTTTACGTATCTGCCCGATGAGAATGATCCTGCTTCTGAATTCCTAACCGTCGAATCAAGCATTGTCACCAGCGGTTATTACCAGGGCTCATACCCGCTGACGATGAACTTCTACGCTGCTAATGCGCTGGCCAAATACGGTGAAGATTGGGAATCGATCTCACAGGATATCGCGCACGAGCGGCTCAAGAGTTGGGGCTTTAACACCATCGGCGGCTGGTCCGACGAAGATGTATATCTGCAAAGTAAGACGCCCTACACGATCGTGCTGTTTCCGGATAATCCGTCGCTGATTAACGGTAACGGGTCGTTCCCGGATTACTTTGACCCGGCCTATCTGCAGAATGTGAAGGACCGGATCTACGAAGAGACAGGCAAGAGTCTGAATGACTCATACAACATCGGATACTTTATTCACAATGAGCTTACCTGGACGCGGACACTGGTTGAAGATATCGATGCAGGGCTGGCTGCTCTGGCGGCAAGTTCAACGCAGTATGCCAAGATCGCCTTCCGTGACCAGTTGATGGAAAAATACGGCACGATCTCCGCGCTCAATACTCAGTGGCAGACATCCTATACATCGTGGGGGGACTTCCTGAATAAGCGTAACGTGACGCCAAATATGACTGGAGCCGAGGCGGACCTGATCGCATTCGATCAGTTGTATGCTGAGCAGTACTTCAGCTCAACGCAGCAGGCGATGAGAGAAGCGGCTCCCAATCATTTATATCTCGGTGCACGATTCACGGGCGGCGTACGTGAGAACGCGGCAGCGGCGGCGATGTCGTACTGTGATGTCGTAAGCATCAACCGATACAGTGCCAACGCGGCAAATTATCCGAACGGATTAGAAGGCGATGTCCCCCTGATCGCCAGCGAATACCACTACAGCGCAAACGACACCGGCCTGTTGTCCGACGGCTTGCGCACTGCTACGGACCAGGCGAATAGGGCGGATAAGTTCACCGATTATGCCCTCGATACATTGAACGACGATCGCTACATCGGCATGCACTGGCTGCAATACTGGGACTTCCCGACCTCCGGCAAGCTCAACAGTAATAACAACAACAGCAACCTCGGCTTCGTAAGTATCACGGATACGCCTTACACCGAAATGGTCGATGCGGCCCGTTCGATCGGCGCGAGCCTGTACGAGACACGCACCGGTGATTTTGCATTCGTGGTTGATGGCACGCTATACGTGGTTGGTACAGATGCAGCCGATGTACTGGGTTTATCTGCATCAGGCTCAACATTGAATGTGACACGTAATGGCGTATCACACGGTTTCGCATTAGCTGACATCAATGATGTCGTGGTCAGCGGTGGGTATGGTGCAGATGCTGTGACGCTTAGCGGCATGACGGGGCAGACGCTGACTATCCAGAGTGCAGAAGCTGAGGACTCGATCACGATCAATAGCGGTAGCCTCGCCCTGTTTGTAGATAGTGAAAACGGCGGCCCCTTAGTCACGGTTGGCGCTTCGGCTGATATCGATTTCCTTACCGGATCGCGGATCGGAGCACTGATCGTCAATGGCGACGTAGATATCATCTCGTCCGATACGACATCGGGTGTGTTACTTGTCGAATCTCTGGCGCTGGGCACAGGTGCAACACTGGACCTGATGAACAATGGTTTGATTGTTGATTATAGCGGAATATCGCCTTTAGCTACGATCCAGTCGACGATCATACGTGCCTACAATTCGGGTCAATGGGATGGTGCCGGGATCACCACGAGCTTGGGTAATGCGATCCAGTCGGCGGTCGGATATGCAGAGAGCGCAGATGTGCTTGGTACAACCGGTGGCGATTTCATGGGTGTTTCTGTTGATGCGACCGCGGTATTGATTCGCCACACCCTCTATGGCGATGCGAACCTGTCCGGCAGTGTCGATGGCTCAGACTTCAATCGGTGGAACCTGAGCCGCAACAGCAGCGGGAACTGGTCAGACGCTGATTTTAATTACGATGGTATGGTCGATCAGGCAGACTTGGATTTATGGACCGTGAATCGGTTTACATATGCTGATAGTGTTGAACTGCCTCCCGTGATGGAGGTCGTTGTCGGTGAGTTGGTTGAGGAGCCTGTAGCAGATCAAAGCGCGAGCCTGTCGGAGGAAGTAGTGCCGAACTCTTCCGAACACAAAGATGCAGTTGTAACGATTGATACACCGATACAGCAAACACAGACTACACAGCAACAGTCGGTTAGCCAGAGGCAGCAACATCGGCAGCAGGCCCAGGTTCAACAAGAAGTCCAATCGGCTCAAAGCAGCCTCTCGATGGCTGCGATCTGGGGACGACTTAACAGGCAGGAGCAGGTGCAACGCTCATGCTTCACGCTGCCTGCGATGGAAATCAGGCTGTCAACCACCATCAGACACAGGCATGGGTGGGATACAAGGGTCGACCGCTCTGGTGTCGATGACGAGACGGCCGATTGGTTAACAAGCCTGCTATGATTAACTTTCATCAGCCACTTGGAACGGTACCCCGTTTATACGCCACACCGCGCAATTGCTTACGCTGACTGCTCATGAAGTATCTCTTCCTGCTCGTTCTGATCATCCTCGTTGTGGCCGGTGCCGTGACGGTCATGACCGAGCCTGATATGCGCAGTGAGGTGCCTGTGATCTACTGGGCAACCGATCTGAGTAATGCTCGTTTCAGGCAGCGGGACCAGTTCCAAAAGTGGTTAGTTGAAAACGGCCACACCACGGAAGACGGGAAGCCAATCGTTGAATTGCGTTTGGATCTGATTGGTCGATCGGACAATTCCAAGAAGCTTGTGCAGAGTGTGGCGGGGGTCGCCAGTGATGTCATGGATTGCTCGATCGGACAGATGCACTCGCTGGGCGTGCTTGAAGACATGACGGAAGAGGCGGAGGGGCTTGGCTTTGATATGTCTCAGACGTACGCTTCGCTGAAGCCGGAATTGGTTCGTGATGGAAGGCAGTATGGTTTTCCGTGCAATGTTTCAGTCATCTGCTTCTGGGTGAATGTCGAACGATTCAAGGAACTCGGCGTCGAGATGCCCCCTCGCGAGTGGGACTACGAAACGTTCGAGCGGATCGGCAGAGAATTCGTTGCAAAGGCAAACACGCCTGGCGAAAGGCAGATGGTTTTCTTTTGTGATAGCGCGACCGGCTGGCGAGCCTATGTGTTCTCGTTGAACATGATCCGCAGCCAGGGATTGAGTGTGTTCAATGAAACGATGACGCGGTGCACGTTGGACGATCCGCGGTTTGCGTTTGCCTTGGATAGGTTGCGGCAGTGGGTGTATGTAGACAACCTGATGCCATCGGCTGCGGAAGAAGCGTCGATGTCGGCGGCGTCAGGATTCAGCGGGGCGTCGCTGTCGATGTTTTATACAGGGCGTTACGGGATGATCTTCAACGGCCGGTGGTCGCTGATCCGGCTGCGTGAATTTGAAAAGCCGATGCAGCTAAGTGTCAGCCACTTCCCAAATTCAGAAGATGGTTATGCCAATAATCTTGTAGGCACGCGTGCGGCGGCGGTATACAAAGGGAGCCCGAATAAAGAACTGGCGTCGTTGTTCCTGTCCTACCTCGCCAGCGAAGACTACAACATGCAGATCGTTGAAGACGCGGATGCCTTGCCGCCGAATCCCGCATTTGCACAGATCAAAGCGTACCGCAAGCCGGCCAAGTATCCGAACGAATGGGGCACCCACGAGGTATTCAGCGAAGCGGTCGAAAAGTTCGGCGTTGCCAATGATGAAAGCCCGTTCGTCCCGGTTGTGACCGTGACTCGCTTGATCAGTGATGCGCGTGACAAGGTGATGACAGATCCGCAGATGGCGTCATCAGAAAAAGCAGCACGGGAGGCGGCCGAGGCGATCAACGATGAAGTACAGCTATCGCTGACAGAAAATGAAAGCCGACGCATTCTATACGAAGAACTGTGCAAGATTCAGGAGAAAATCGATCAGCGTCGGGCAGCAGGACAAAAGGTTCCACTTGAATGGATTACGAATCCATTCCACCGCAAGTACTATGTCGAGATGGGTTGGGCGGAAGACGCGACGGAAGGCGGTGATCGTTGAGTAGAGCAAGCCAGCGAAAACGATCACGGCGGGAAGTTGCGACGGGATTGTTATTCCTTGCGCCGAATATCCTGGGATTCCTTGCGTTCACTTTGCTGCCACTGGTGCTGTCGCTCTTGCTGGCGTTCAGTAACTGGGACCTGCGGCTGCACAACATGTTCCGTGATGAGCCATTGAAGTTTGTCGGCTTGGACAACTTCAGCAGGCTGTTGAGTTCCGATGACTTCTGGAAGTACATGGGGAACACGCTGTTCCTGATGATGGCGATCCCATTCAGCATTGCTGGTTCTTTGCTGGCGGCAGTATTGCTGAGCCAGGACCTGGATGGGGGATCGTGCAGGAGCAAGTGGTTGCTCGTGGTCGGTGCAGTGTTTGTCTCTGGCGTGGGGATACTGGCCATGCTTGGCGCCGGTGTGGCGGCGATGACGTTATTGATCGGCGGCGTGGTAGGCTTAATATTGACCGGCGGGACGATGGGCGGATCGACCGTGTACCGCACACTGTTTTATATGCCGCACTTCTGCGCGGGTGTGGCAACGTACATCCTATGGAAGAAGCTGTACAGCCCGTACAGCGGACCGATCAACGCGGTGTTATCACCTGTGCTGGATAATGTGAGTAGCGCTGTGAACAGCCTGCCGCCGGGAGTGGTACAGGCAGGATTATGGCTGGCGGTACTGTTAGTTATCGTGTTGTTTGCGTTTGGTTATTACCGATTATTTGACTGGTGGCGGCAGGGGGATCTTGGACAGATCGGCCTGTTGATCGCGGTGGTGCTTCTGACGATACCAATTGCGACGGGGTGGAACTGGCTGCCTGTGCTAGCGGCGGGTGTGTTGCTGCTTGCGGTGGCTGGATTATTGTTCGCAGGATTGATCTTGGGATTATTGTTTGGTGATAGGCCGTTCAAAGCGTCAGCGGATGAAGGACTTGGCGGGGCGATGATATTTTCGGCGGTATTAATGGTGGGGATGTTTGTATTGATCGGACTTGGATCGGTGATGCATCATCTGCCGGAGATGGCAACCGACAACGGTTTGGAACCACCTCAATGGTTGAGCGACCCGGCATGGGCGAAGCCTGCGTTGATGATCATGGCTTTGTGGGCGGCGGTCGGATCTAACAACATGCTTTTATACCTGGCGGGTTTGAGTAATGTGCCGGGTGAGTTGTACGAGGCGGCATCGATCGATGGGGCGGGACGGTTCGCGAAGTTCTGGCATGTGACATGGCCTCAGCTTGCCCCGATTACGTTCTTCATCGTGGTGATGAGCATGATCTATGGTCTGCAGGGCGGTTTCGAGATGGCGCGTACCATGACGCAGGGCGGGCCGGCAGGGGCGACGACGACACTTAGTTATTACGTATACACCGAAGGCTTCGAAACCGGGCGATTAGGCTACGCCGCAGCGATAACGTGGACACTGTTTGGTCTAGTGTTTGTGATCACAATGTTTAACTGGAAGTTTGGCAACCGTTTTGTCAACGATTAAATCCAACTCGAATAAGTCGACTCAGTCAGAGAAGACTTACCGTAAACCCTGGGCTTCTGCGAAGCTGATGGGTGTTTCGTTGCTGCACCTGCTGCTGGTGGCGTTGAGCCTGACGATGGTTTTGCCGTTCATCTGGATGGTATTGACAAGTCTGAAGCCAATCAACGAGGTGGGGCTGGATACGTGGTTGCCAAGTGAATTGAGATGGGAGAACTATAAACCCCTTCTTAGGCTTGAATGGCTTGAAGGTTTATGGAATCAATGGTTTGGCACGAATCTGATTGTATTGAACGAGGAGCAAGAAGCTCAGGGGATCAGCTATGCACGGTGGTATTGGAACAGCGTGTTTGTTGCGTCTTGCGTGACGTATCTCCAAGTTGTAACAAGTTCGATGGCGGCATTCAGCTTCTCAAGGCTGAAGTGGCCCGGGCGGGACAAGGTGTTTTTCCTGTATCTGGGCACGATGATGTTGCCGATGCTGGTGATGATGATTCCCAACTACCAAGTGATGATATCGCTCGGGCTGGTGGATACGTATTGGGGTTTGATTCTGCCGGCTGCGTTCAGCGCGTTCGGAACGTTCCTGTTAAGGCAATTCATGCTAACAATACCCGGTTCGCTTGATGAAGCAGCACTCATCGACGGGGCGAGCAAGTGGCGACTGTTCTGGGATGTGATTCTGCCTCTTAGTCGGCCGGGATTGATCACGCTGACGATCTTCACATTCATCGGCAACTTCCACAGTTTCTTCTGGCCGTTGGTAATGCTAAAGAGCACACACCGATATACACTACCGGTTGGCCTGCTGTACTTCGACTCTTCGTCGGGCCAGCAGACAAACGTATTGATGGCGGCGATTACGCTGTCGGTTGTGCCGATGCTCATATTGTTTGTCGTATTGCAAAAGTACCTGGTCAAAGGTATCCAACTCGGCGCGGTTAAAGGCTGATTGTTCTCTCGTTAATATGAGGAATACACATGAAGCAGATCCTGGCTGTGTTACTGGGCATCCTGATATCAACACATGCTATGGCGGAGACTGAGCATATGTATGATCTGGTGATCTACGGTGGAACATCGGCGGCGATCACCGCAGCGGTACAGGCAAGTCGAGATGGTTTGGATGTCGTTATCGTGTGCTCCGAAAAACATATCGGAGGCATGAGCGCTAGCGGACTCGGTGCGACCGATTCAGGGAAGAAGTCCGCTGTCGGTGGTCTAAGTTTGGAATTTTACAAACGGCTCGGTAAGGCCTATGGACATGAGGGCAAGGCAAGCTGGCTGTTTGAGCCGCATGTTGCTGAGTACGTGTTTGAAGATTGGGTGAAAGAGTACGACATCCCTGTATGTCGTGATGAATGGTTAAACCGCACGCCGGAAGCAGGGGTAGAGCTGAAAAATGGACGGATAGTATCGATCACGATGCTGTCGGGGAACCGATATCGTGGGAAAGTCTATATTGATGCGACGTATGAAGGCGATCTGATGGCGGCGGCTGGGGTGAGTTATACCGTTGGCCGAGAGGCGAATAGCCAATACAACGAGACGCTCAACGGCGTACAGCACGAGAACGCGGTTTATCATCAGTTTAAGAATGATATCAGTGCGTATGTTGTGCAGGGTGATCCGGATAGCGGTTTGTTGCCGCGGGTATCCAGCGAGAAGCCGGGTGAGCAGGGCGAGGCAGACCATCGTGTACAAGCGTACAACTACCGGATGTGCCTGACGCGCGTGCCGGAGAATCGCGTGCCGTTTCCGAAGCCGGTTGAGTACGACCCATCACAATATGAATTATTGTTACGTGATCTGCTTGCAGGATCGAAACACTACACCGGTGGCTTTGTCGAGTTGCCTAATGGAAAGACAGATACGAACAACAATGGATCATTCTCGACAGACAACATCGGTATGAATTACGACTATCCCGAGGCGGGTTACGAGCGTCGCCGGGAGATTCTTGAAGAACATCGTGTCTATCAGATGGGGTATTGTTACTTTTTGGCGAATGATCCCCGCGTACCAGAGGATGTGCGAGCATGGTACAGCGAATGGGGATTGGCAAAAGATGAGTTTGTCGATAACGGTCATTGGCCCTACCAGATATATGTGCGTGAAGCGAGGCGGATGGTGGGCGTCTTAGTCGTGAACGAAAATCATCTTCGCCGAAAGCTGCCGACCCCACGCCCGATTGGGATGGGCTCGTACAACATGGATTCGCATAATGTGCAGCGTTACGTCGATGCGAATGGATTCGTGCGTAACGAGGGGGACGTTCAGGTGAACCCGGGCGGGCCTTACCCGATTGATTACGGCGCGATCACGCCTAAACAGGAAGAGTGTGAAAACCTGTTTGTAGTGTGTGCGGTGTCTAGTTCGCACATTGCCTATGGCTCGATCCGCATGGAGCCGGTATTCATGATTCTTGGGCAGAGCGCAGCTACCGCTGCGGACCTCGCGATCGACAAGGGTATACCAGTTCAAGAAGTGAAGTACGATCTGTTACGTGATCGACTGTTGCATGACGGGCAGGTACTGCCGGAGTGATAATGATGAAAGATTATGTAGTAGCAATGCCGGTTCGTGTAATATTTATGATACGTATCATTGGCTTTTTGGGTGTTGCTTTAGTATCAGCAATTACTATGCAGGCACGAGCCGAACTGGGTTTGCCGATGGTGATCGGCGATCATATGGTATTACAGCGCGATGCCAACGTTCCGATTTGGGGCACGGCAGAACCCGGCAAAGAGGTTGTGGTTACGTTTGCGGATCAGTTTAAAAAAACGACTGCTAACGCCGATGGCCGCTGGCGGGTCGATCTGGACCCTATGCCTGCAAGCATATCATCTCGCGTGCTCAAGGTTGAGTGTGATGGCAAAATACTCACATGTGAGGATGTCCTGGTTGGCGAGGTATGGTTGTGTGCGGGGCAGTCGAATATGCAGTTCGGTTTATCGCATGCCGAGGATGGGGAGGCAGAGGTCGCGAAAGCAGATGATCCCTTGCTACGTTTATTGCGTATCGAGAATCATGTTGTAGAGCGTGGTGAAGACGCGGTAGGGGCATGGGCGGGATGTACGCCTGAATCTGCTGAGAAGTTTTCTGCTGTGGGGTATTACTACGGACTGAAGTTGAGAGCAGAACTGGGCATGCCGGTTGGTCTGATCAGTAGTGCGTGGGGCGCAACCACAATTGAGTCGTGGACGCCGATCGAAGTAATCCGAGATGGTGAGGCTTTCGCTTCGACCCGGGAGCGTGACAGGATACGTGAACGCGAGCAGCCGCGCATGATGTCTGAGTATGAAGCAAAGGTGGCGCAGTGGAAACAAGATCGAGATGCTGCGGAAGCAGCAGGAAAGAAGCTGCCACAACCTCCCCGTATGCCGGTAGCATTACGGCCACAATCTCAGTCCGGCAGTCTTTATGATTCGATGATCTACCCGATAGTACCTTTTGCGATGCGAGGAGCTGTCTGGTATCAGGGCGAGAGCAATGTCGGTGGTGCTGATCGATATCAACCCATGTTGATGAAGATGATAGAAGCCTGGCGGTCTGCATGGGGGCAGCAGCAGTATTACTATGGAATCGTACAGTTGCCGAATTACAGACCCGTGGCTATCGATCCTGGGGACTCAGAGTGGGCTACCTTGCGCGAAGCACAACGGTTAGCTGCTCGATCATTGCCGGACACGGGTTTAGCCGTGACGATCGATCTAGGCGATGCTGAAAATGGACATCCGCAGAATAAGCGTGATGTGGGTGAGCGACTCGCACGCTGGGCTTTAGATGAAGTCTACGAGGGGCCTAAGGTTGGGCACGGGCCTGTACTTGAAGATGCGAAAATTGTTGACGATCGGGTTGAGTTGCGATTTTCGGTTGACGCTGGTGCCCTAATCTCGTCGGACGATCGGCCAATTGGCGGATTCGCGATTGCCGGAGCTGACCAGAAGTGGCGCTGGGCTCATGTTGAAGTTACTGGTAATAATCAAGTCTCCGTTTGGCACGAGGAGATAGCAAGGCCCGTTACTGTTCGCTACGCATGGGCTGATAATCCACCGGTTGCCAATCTGACTGATGCCAGCGGTATCCCCGCGTCACCTTTCCAGGTCACGGTTAATGATGAGTGATGCGAATCGACTCATGTAGCCTTGAGTTGGGATTTAATCGTATATTGCGGGATCTCATTATCCCTATCATCCAGCAAACACTCTGATATGTCGGGGACGGACATACACGCGGCTGCCCGGTTCCAGTCCCATAGTGGCAAACCTTTCTTGTGAGACTTCCGACACAAGACGCTGGCCGGCACAGGTCAGCAATTCGACTCGTACGAGTGGTCCCGCTGAATGAACACGCTCAACAGTAGACTCAAGTGCAGGCAACCCGTTTGTTTTCGTGTCGATGGTAACGTCATACGGGCGGACAAAAACACGGGCGTCACCCGCAATTTGCCGGCGGTTTTCGGGAAAGGGCAGTTCAAGTGAGCCGAACTGAACGGTTCCTTCGTTGACTCTACCGTGGAACGCGTTCACATCACCTAAGAACCGCATGACAAACTCAGTGGCTGGATGATGAAACACGTTGTCGGGTGTTCCGACCTGCTCGATGTGGCCCTGGTTCATGACAACTATTTCGTCCGCAACTTCCAGCGCCTCATCCTGGTCGTGCGTCACGAACACACTTGTCAGATGAATCTCGTCGTGCAATCGACGCAGCCAGGTCCGTAATTCTTTTCGCACCTTTGCATCAAGCGCCCCGAATGGTTCATCCAGCAAGAGGACCTTCGGCTGCACCGCCAGCGCACGTGCGAGTGCGACACGCTGTCGCTGCCCACCGGAAAGCTGGCTTGGATATCGCTGGGCAAGGCCGTCGAGTTGCACCAGCCGTAGCAGCTCTTGAACTCTTTCAGCGATCTGGCGCCTGATTGGTCTATGTTTGCGGGGCCGGACACGTAAACCGAAAGCCACGTTATCGAATACCGTCATATGACGGAAAAGCGCATAATGCTGAAACACAAAGCCGACACGCCGCTGTCTTACAGGCAGGCTGGCGACATCTTCATCGTGAAACAGGATCGATCCGTACTCACCATCTGCAGATGTGTCATCTGCTCTTTCCAGGCCGGCGATAATCCTCAGGAGGGTCGTTTTGCCTGAACCCGACGGGCCCAGGAGGGCAACGAGTTTACCTGTCGGGACGTTCAGGTTTACATGATCCAGCGCCCTGAAGCCGCCGAAGTGTTTTGTTACGTTACGTACTTCAATACTCATGATTTATCCTGTTCAAGCAAGGTTGGTTCGACATATTCAGTCAAGGCTAAAGACACACGACTGCGCCATTCAACTAAGCTCTTTAATCCAAGTGTGATTAGTGCCAGAAGCGCTAATAATGATGCTACGGCAAATGCCGCGACGAAGTTGTATTCGTTGTAAAGGATCTCGACGTGAAGCGGCATCGTATTGGTCTTGCCACGGATATGGCCGGACACAACCGAGACGGCACCGAATTCACCCATCGCTCGGGCGTTACACAGAATCACGCCGTAGAGCACCGCCCACTTCACGTTCGGCAACGTCACGCGGAAGAACGTCTGCCATCCGCCCGCGCCGAGCGTCATGGCCGCCTGCTCCTCTTCCGTCCCTTGTTCCTGCATGAGTGGAATGACTTCACGCGCCACGAACGGGAACGTGACGAAGATTGTTGCCAGGATGATGCCGGGTGCCGCGAAAATGATCTGGATATCGTGCTCGATCAGCCACGGCCCAAGCCAGCCGTGTGCACCGTATAGCAGCACATAGATCAATCCGCTGATGACGGGGGACACCGCAAAGGGCAGGTCGATCAGCGTGATAAGCAGATGCTTGCCCCTAAACTCGAATTTGGCAATCGCCCACGCAGCGGCAAGGCCGAACACCAGGTTCAACGGTAGTGATACAGCCGTTACCAACAACGTCAGTTTGATCGCTGCGATAGCTGCCGGGTCATTGAAGCTGCTCAGGTATTCACCGACACCCTTGCGCAACGCTTCAGTAAATACCGCCGCTAACGGCAGAAACAAGAACAGTGCCAGAAAACCGAGTGATGTTACGATCAGTACCCAGCGGATTAACGATCCCTCGCCGATCACAGGCTTTCTCATCGCACCGACCGCAGGTCTGAGTGTTGTGGTTGCTCCTGCCATGATCAAACTCCTCTCTTGTGACGGGCCGACCACCACTGAAGCAGATTGATGGACAGCAGGATGATGAACGAAATGATCAGCATGGATGCGCCGATCGCGGTTGCACCGGTCGTGTCGTATTGCTCGAGCTTGGCAATGATCAATAAAGGCACGATTTCGGTTTTCATAGGCATGTTGCCGCTGATGAAGACGACAGACCCGTATTCGCCGACAGCTCGTGCGAACGCAAGGGTAAAACCCGTCAACATTGCAGGCATGATGGTGGGCACGATGATCCGATACAGCGTCTGCCATCGTGTTGCACCCAGGCTTGCCGCGGCCTCTTCGACTTCTGCATCCAGGTCTTCAAGTGCGGGCTGTAGCGTACGGACCACAAAAGGCAGGCCGATGAATGTCAGGGCTATCGTTACACCGATGGGTGTGTACGCTGCCTTAATGCCCATCGGTTCGAGGTATTGTCCTAACCAGCCGTTGCGTGAGTAGATCGCGACCAATGCGATCCCCGAGACAGCGGTAGGCAGAGCAAAAGGCAGGTCGACCATCGCATCTATCAATCGCTTGCCCGGGAATGCGTATCGCACCAGCACCCATGCGACCATAAATCCGAATACTGCGTTTATCAGTGCTGCGATCAGCGAGGCCCCGAAGGTCAGCTTGTATGCCGCCATCACACGCGGTGCGGTAATCACCTGCCAGAATTCACCCAGGCCATGTGAGCCCGCCCGGATAAACATCGCTGACAGCGGCAATAGAACGATGATGCTCAAGTAGAAGATCGTGTAACCCATCGTCAGACCGAATCCGGGCAATACTCTGGGTTGTTTGGGGTGGCTTATCATTGAACTACTCATCAATTAGATGTTGACTCGGTTTGTTCTCAATATTCATACGGGTGACTTATGCAGTGGTGACGATGATCCAGAATGCTATTGGGCAGCTTCTAGATCAGGGTGCATAGATCTGATCAAACACGCCGCCGTCGTTGAAGTGCATCTGCTGAGCTTTCTGCCAACTACCGAAGACCTCATCTACACTAACCAGTGTTACATCGGGGAAACGCTTCAAGTCATCGGGATCGGCATGCTCGGGGATGTTCGGGCGGTAGTAATGTTTGGCCGCCAATCGCTGACCGATCGGCGAGTAGAGATATTCGAGATAGGCCTGTGCCACCTTCAGCGTGCCATGCTTCTCAGCGTTGCCATCGATCACCGTGACGGGTGGTTCGGCAAGGATACTGATCGAGGGCACGATGATTTCAAACTGATCCGGGCCGAGTTGTTCGATCGCCAGGAATGCTTCATTTTCCCATGACAGGAATACATCGCCTATCCCGTTACGGACAAAGGTGTTGGTTGATCCACGTGCGCCTGAATCCAACACGGGAACATGCTTGAACAATTCACTGACAAACGCCTTTGCCTTATCCTGAGCCTTGGCAACTTCATCCGCATGATCCGGATCATTCAGCTTGTTTAAATCGCCGAGTTCTTTCTTGAGTACGAATGCCCATGCGGCAAGGTAATTCCAGCGCGCTCCGCCGGAAGTCTTGGGGTTCGGTGTGATCACCTCAACGCCCGGTTTGAGAATATCGTCCCAGTCATGGATACCTTTGGGATTCCCTTTGCGTACCAGGAAGACGATCGTTGAGGTGTAAGGCGAACTGTTGTAAGGCAGGCGTGACTGCCAGGCTGTTGGCATCAGGCCGGTCTTCTGAGCGATCACATCGATGTCATACGCCAAGGCAAGTGTGACGACATCCGCTTCCAGACCGTCGATCACCGCCCGTGCCTGCTTGCCTGCGCCGCCGTGCGACTGGTTGATGGTCACACTTTGGCCGGTGCTGTCTTTCCAAAACTTAGCAAACTCGGCGTTGAAGTCTTTATAAAACTCGCGCGTCGGGTCGTAACTGACATTCAATAGCTCTATGGGTTGTTCTGCCCGAGTAGAGCAGACAAATAGGGGAACGATGAGAAGAGCGGCTAGCAGAATGTTTCTTAAATACGTCATGGCAGGGATCCTTATGGATTAGTGTGTCCTGGTTGTGTTCAACAGCCGTGTCCAGAACCGCTTCTGGTGGTTAAGCCGCACCTTGGATATGCAAGATGCGGAGCCATGGGTCGAGTTCAGGAATGCTGACATGCCATAAGGTTTATCAATTTATGTGCCAGACGTCATGGATACGTGTAAGTTCAATAATAACAGTAATATAAGAAATATTTAAGCGATGAGGCTGGATAGATCTATCAAATATAAAGGGTAGAGTCATTAAATATAATAGACAACTATGAAATATAATGGATAATTCAATCAAATATGCATGAATTTCAAGCCCTATTGCTGGACGTTTGGCGAGAAGCCTGTCGTCATATCGAGATTGAGCGATCGGCCCAGACGATCACACATATCCTCAGTAAACGACTGCCTATTGAATGTCTGATCGTCGTTGCTATCGACTTCACGCAGAACCAGTTGCTGCCTCGGGCCAATGGAATGACCGAAGGGGCGGGCAACTATCTGCAAACCCCGAGCGCAATCAAACCTGCAGATCGGCGATTGCTGCGGGAGTGGGGTAGCCGTCAAATGGTTTCTCTACTTCAGGCTGGTGATGATCCCGATCCTGTCATGGCACTGTTATTAGAATCGACAACAACTGACGGCAGTTGGATCGTTGGCCCTTTGATGGATGAACATGACGTGGCGGGGGCGTTACTGGTGCGCGTTGCATCATCTGAAGTACTTGATCCATTGCACTTGCAGATGGTCGAGTTATTGCTCGAACCATTTTCTGTTGCTTTAGAAAACGATCAACGATTGCATGAACTAAGTACTCTGCGCGAAGCGGCTGAGGCAGACAAACGTTCAGCCCTTTCGCGTCTTGGTAGGGAAGACTTGGTTGATTCCCTGGTTGGCGCGGATGGGGGGCTCAAGGCTGTTATGGACCGTGTTTCACTGGTTGCTCGATCAGACCTGCCGGTGTTGATACTTGGTGAAACCGGCTCCGGAAAAGAAGTCATCGCCCGCAACATACACGACCAATCACCGCGTGCCAAGGGTCCGTTTATACGTGTCAACTGCGGTGCAATACCTTCGGAGCTCATTGATTCAGAATTGTTTGGCCACGAGAAAGGGGCGTTCACCGGGGCGACGTCCCTGCGCCGTGGCTGGTTCGAAAGGGCGGATAAGGGCACGCTTCTTTTAGATGAGATTGGTGAATTGCCGTTGGCGGCACAGGTGCGATTGTTACGTGTGATCCAAGAGGGCAGCTTCGAGCGGGTTGGAGGGGAATCGCCTATCCGTGTCAACGTTCGGATCGTTGCGGCAACTCATCGTGACTTGCCTAACATGATTCAGGAAGGCGACTTCCGCGAGGACTTATGGTATCGCATCGCCAGTTTCCCGATTGTTTTACCTCCACTTCGTGAACGTAAACAGGATATCCCGGCGTTAGCGATGCACTTCGCCAAACGTGCAGCCAGAAGATTTGGCTTGCGTATGTGTGCTCCAAGCGAAGAAGATCTGCGGTTACTGATGGAATATGCCTGGCCGGGCAATATCCGTGAGTTAGCTTCCGTGATTGACCGGGCTGCGATACTGGGGGACGGCGCTCGTCTTGAAGTGGTTAAAGCTTTGGGCCCGCTGTCTAACACGGAGGTTACTTCAACACACACGATTCATCATGCAAAGATGGAGCGTAATCAGGTCTGCACGCTTGATCACGCCATGCGCGAGCATATCAAGACGGCGTTGCAGCAGACTCAAGGCAGGATCGAAGGTGCAAAAGGGGCCGCCAAGATGCTTGATATCAATCCGCATACGCTCCGAGCTCGCATGCGAAAACTCGGTATCGTCTGGACGCAATTCCGTCAGGATAGTATGTAGTGTTTTGAATCTGACGGCTGCGGTCTCAATATACCTCTACGTAAGATTCGGGCAGTCACATTCAGATGTATTAAACTTACCATGAAACCTCCGTGCTAACAATTGATAACAGCCCATACCGCAGATGAACTTTCATTATCAATTAATCCACGGACATATGTGCGAACTACAACTATGGTAATTATTCCTGAGATCGGGAATATGAATGAACCATATCAATAGGAGAGCATAAAGTCGATAGATGTTAGACTTGTCTTTGGCTGTGTATGCGGCTACATTTCCCCCGTGCGGGCTTACAATAATATCCTGTTCCGTTGGTTCTGTGTTATTGCATTTGCTTTCACAGCTTCAATATCTAATTCGTTTGTGGTTGTCTGCATGGATATTGACGGGCACTCGTCTGTCGAGTGGGCACATCAGGGTGAAGATTGTGGCCATGTTGAATCAAGAACAGATGAGCACGTGCAGATGCTGGCCCTTGGGCATTGTCATAGTTCGTGCATCGATACGACGTTTCCCCCCGTATCGATGATCCGCTCAAACCAAGAGCGACAAATCGTCAGTCACGAGCATGTTGATGTTCCTCTATATCACGTGGCTCTTGGCGAGCCACTGCGACCAACCATTGCTTCACCTAGCCTTAACACTTTAAGTGCTGGAGCCGTTCAGCAGATCGACCGATCTTTGAGCAGCACCGTACTTATTATTTAGCATTTTTTACATATCTGTGTGTGACGCCGCTATGCGAATTCATAGGCGTCGCTGTACTACAATATATACATTCACGAGAACCAACCATGGTCCGCTTGCCCCAATATGTGGCAGTGGCATCGGCCGTCATTATTGCCGGATGTCAGCCGCACCCGCTCTATGATCAACTTGATTCATCGCCTCGGCCAATTGGTAGTGCGACCGAATCCTATCATGCCCCCAATAAGCTCGGGATGGATAAGAATTCTGTTGTGCCGGAGGTACAGAGTCCGGTGGGTGATCTTACACTACGCGACGCGCTATCTGCTGCTTTACTTGGTAATCCGGAATTGGCTTCTTACAGCTACGAAGTCAGAGCAGCGGAGGCGCGCGTCGTTCAGGCAGGTGCTGCCGAGAATCCCGAGTTGGACTTCGTGGTGGAGAACTTTGCTGGTTCTGATGAACTGAGCGACTTTGATGGCGCTGAGTTTACTTTTGTTCTGAGTCAGAACTTTCCTTTGGGGGGGGATATCACACGCAGGCAACAAGCTGCACGATTAGCAGGTCAATCAGCGGGATGGGATTACGAATCAGCCAGGATCGCATTACTTGCAGAAACAACCAAACGCTATGTCGCACTGGTTGCCGTCCAGCAGCGTGTTGAACTCGCCCGGGATTCACTGGACCTGGCGCAGGAGATAGCGGACGTCATACAACGGCGGATTGATGCAGGAGACCTTGCTATTGTTGAACTATCGCGAGCCGCGGTACCTTTGGCCGAAGCAAAAATCGAACTGGCTCGCGCCCGGCGAACCCTTGAAGCGGTAAGAGTCCAACTGGCCCTCATCTGGGGCAGTACAGAGCCCGTTTTCACAGAAGCAAAGGGCGATCTGAATCAACTTCAGCCTGTGCCATCGATGAACGATCTGGCACATTTGATCAACCAGAATCCGGATGTGGCCCGTTGGGTTGTTGAAGTTGCCAGCCGACAGGCTGAGATCGAACTTGCGCGGGCCGAGGCGATCCCCGACATTACCGGTTCACTTGGGTACCGTTGGTTTAGCGAATCCAACGATGGTGCGCTGGTGGCTGGTCTTTCTTTTCCCCTGCCAATCAATGATCGAAACCAAGGCAATATACTTGCAGCACGATTCGGTGTTGTCTCAGCCAAAAACAGGCAGCAGGCTGTTCGGTTGCGGATCGAAGCGGCGCTCGTGTTGACTTATTCACAACTGATCAATGCATATGAAGAAGCCATCGCATTGCGTGATGATGCAATCCCTGCCGCAACCAATGCATATGATGACATCCATCAGGCATTCGAGCAGGGGAACCTTGGGTATATCGATGTGCTTGATGCAGAACGGACACTGATCGAACTGCATTCCCGTTACCTGGACGTGATAACGGACTACCACACAGCTGTGGCTGAGGTCGAAGCCCTCATAGGACAACCATTATTTACCACAATCAAGTCTGGTACAGACCAGAATGTTAACGAGATGGAGCCTCTGGAAGTGGAGGATCAGTAGCCATGAATAAATACAAATCCATAGAGATAGCATCCCTTGTTACAGCAATAGTGTGCTTGTTGATATTTGATGATCTTAACCAGGCATACGCACAAAGTGATCTGCATAATCACTCAGGATTACATGCAGAACAGAAGGATCAATCGCACGAGCATCATGATGAGCTGGAAGATGACGATGATCATGGACCTCATGATGAAAGTGATTCGCACGCAGATCATAATGAGCAAGATGAACACGCTCATAGTGATCATGCTGATCATGATGACGAACATTCGCACGAAAGTCATGCCGACCATGATGATGAACCGTTACGGATCTCCCCCGAAATACTTTTAGAATTCGGGATTGTGATAGAAACGGCTTCCGTCGATTCGCTTGGTACGGACCTGCAGTTGCCTGGAGAAGTTGTTTTTAATGCAGACCGTGTGGCTCATGTAATGCCAAGTGTATCGGGCATCACTCAATCAGTGGCATACAGTGTCGGCGAAAGAGTTCAGGCAGGAGAAGTCATGGCAACGTTAAGCAGTCGTGACCTGGCCGAAGCGCGCAGCACCTATTTGGCGGCGGATGCTCGTTTGGAATTGGCGCGTGAAATATTCAGTCGAGACGAAAAACTCGTTATGGATCGTATCGGTACCGAGCGACAGATGCTCGAATCACAGCAGGCGATGCGTGAGGCTGAGATCGCTTTAAGGTTGGCTGAGCAGAACCTTCATGCGATTGGGGAAAGTCACGAGTCGTTGAAAGTTTTGCAGAGTATCGAAGACACGACTCTGTCCGAATACAAGATGCGTGCCCCCATCGACGGGATTGTCATTGAAAGGCATCTGACAAGAGGCGAACTTATCAGCGAACAAACCGCTGAACCGCCCTTTGTAATCGCCGATATCTCTAGTGTCTGGGTCGACCTGACAGTCTACCAACGGGACATCGCTAATCTGAGTAGCGGGCAAACCGTGCGCATCACATTCGGGCATGGCATCCCAGACGCTTCCGGCACGATTGCGTTTGTCAGTTCATCATTCGAAGAACAAACACGCACAGCAACTGCGCGTGTCGTACTGGACAATCCACAAGGCCATTGGCGCCCGGGTCTATTTGTAACAGCCCATCTATCTACCGAGCAATTGTCTGAATCAGTTGTTGTGCCCCGTTCTGCCGTGACACAGCTTGAGGGTCAAACGGTTGTCTTTGTTCAGGAGGGTGAGGCTTTCGAGCAAAGGCAAGTGCAACTTGGAAATTCTAGTGAAGACCAAGTCGAAGTCCTGTCTGGTCTTGAGCCGGGTGAACGTTATGTAGCCCGGAATGTTCTTGCTTTGAAAGCCGAATTCAATCGTGCCGAACTTGAGCACGCTGGCCATGTGCACTGATTCAGATATTAAGGAGTCGCACAATCATGCTCGAGCGTATTATTGATACAGCGCAGCGTGCGAGGTTACTGGTTGTTTTTCTGGTTCTGGTCATCATCGGCACTGGTTATTGGTCATACCGCCAACTACCAGTCGATGCGTTTCCCGATGTGTCGCCTAACCTCGTACAGGTATTTACGATCACCGAAGGCCTAGCCCCCGAAGAGGTAGAGAAGTACGTCACCTATCCTGTTGAAGCCTCGATGACAGGTTTGCCTGGTGTGGTTGAAGTCAGAAGCATTTCAAACTTCGGGTTGTCCGTCGTGAATATCTACTTTGAAGATGGGATGGATATCTACTTCACTCGCCAACTCGTGGGCGAACGGCTGCAGGAAGCACGTGAGCAGATCCCCAAGGGCTTCGGTGAACCGGAAATGGGACCAATCTCGACCGGTATGGGACAGATACTGTATTACTATCTTGACGATACGACCGGCAACTATTCGCTTGAAGAATTGCGAACCATCCAGGACTGGATCGTCAAGTATCAGCTCCAAACGGTTCCCGGCGTGACCGAGGTGCTCGGTATTGGCGGATACGAGAAGCAGTATCATATTAATATCGATCCCAAAGCACTTCTACGCTACAACCTGGTTCTGCATGATGTGATCGAACGGATCGAATCAAACAATGTCAGTGTCGGGGCGCAGTTCCTTGAGGTAGATGCCGAGGAGTATGTTGTTCGCTCTGAGGGATTGGCACACGACATAGAAGACCTCGCTGGTATCGTAGTCAAGACCGACGATGGCCGACCGATCTACCTCAGTGATGTAGCAGAGATAGAGGTGGGCGGTGCTATCCGCCGTGGCCTGCAAACGCTTAACGGGCAGGGCGAGGTTGTTGCCGGGCTGGTGATCCAACTATATGGCACCAACGCGTCGACCGTCATCGAACGAGTAGAGACCAAACTCAAAGAAGTCCAGAACGCACTGCCCGAAGGCATCAAAATCGTCCCGTATTATCAGCAACGTGAATTGGTTCAGTCATCAGTCCACACGGTGCGCAACGCATTGATTCAAGGTATCGCCTTGGTGGCCTTGGTTCTGCTCGCTTTCATGGGGGGTATCAGGCCATCTATAGTCGTCGCCCTGGCTATTCCCTTCTCGGTTCTGTTCGCCACGCTGGCCATGGGCTACTTCGGCATCTCTGCAAACCTGATGTCGCTTGGAGGTCTGGCGATCGCGATCGGTATGATGGTCGACGGCACCATCGTCATGGTGGAAAACATCGACCGTGTCCTACACGAATCAGACGAGAACGAGCCGCGAACAACTATCGTGGCAAAAGCCTGCCACGAGGTTGCCCGACCGATCGTGTTCGCGATCGCCATCATTATCATTGTGTTTCTCCCGCTGTTCACACTGCAAGGCGTTGAGGGCAAGACATTCCGGCCACTTGCGTATACAGTCGCCCTGGCGATGCTCGGATCACTGATCTTTGCAATCGTCGTGGCGCCCATCTTTGCTGACCTGATCATGAGGCGTCGCAAAGCATGGGCAAAGCAGCAGACAAACAATAATGATTCGGATATGGCCAAGGAGCCGATCATTGTCCGGGCAATACTGGTTATCTACCGCCCTTTAGTCAGTTGGTTTGTCAGGCGCAGATGGGCGGCAGTCCTGTTGTCAGTATTGATGCTGTTTGCCGGGTTTCTGATCGTGCCGAAACTCGGTAGTGAGTTTACCCCGCGACTGAATGAAGGTGACCTGATTGTTAACCTGACCATGGCCCCGTCCATTTCACTGAATGAAACCAAGCGTTTAACGCTTCTGGCAGAAAAACGACTCATGAACGTGCCAGAGATTGATTCGGTGGTAAGCCGTATCGGCAGGGGGGAAGTCGGCGCGCATGCCGATCCGATCAACTCGGTGCACAGTTTGGTAGTACTCAAGCCCAAGGACCAGTGGCGTTCAGATATGGATCAAGCAGCCATCGAGTCAGATATCCGTACAGCTTTACAGGGTATGCCAGGCGTCTTCGTTAATCTGACCCAACCGATTCAATTGACAGTCGACGAGCTTATTGGTGGCGTCAAGGCCGAACTTGCTGTGAAGATATTCGGCGATGACTTAGACACATTGAAGACTAAGGGAGATGAGATCGCTGCCGCGCTCAGTACAATGAAGGGCGCAGCCGATGTACAGACCGACCAGATCACCGGCACGCCTCAACTATTGATACGACCCGATCGCCAGGCGTTGGCTCGGTATGGCGTCAACCTGGCTGAGGTGCAGGAGACAATCAAGTCGGCTATCGGAGGTATCGATGCCGGGCAGGTCTTCGACGGTGTTCGTCGTTTTGATATCTATGTTCGTTATCAGGAGCCGTATCGTTCGACCATGGAAGATGTAGAGCGGCTGATCATCACCACACCGGACGGCCAGCGCATCCCCCTTGGCGACCTGGCGACCATACGGATGTTGATCGGCCCGAGGCAGATCACCCGTGAAAACAATCAACGCTTCATTACTGTACAAGCGAATGTTGTTGGCCGGGATATCGGAGGTTTCGTCAAGGAAGCGCAGCAACTGATCGACCGTGAGGTCACTCTACCAGCTGGTTACTACGTGACCTGGGGCGGTCAGTTCGAACTTGCCCAGCAAGCAAATCAAAGACTCATGCTGGTCGTGCCGATCACGCTCATCATGATATGTCTGTTGCTTTACCTTAGCTTTAATTCTCTCAAGAATACCGCTCTGATCCTGCTGAATATCCCATTGGCGCTTGTCGGCGGTGTATTCGGGCTCTGGCTGTTCGGCGAGAACCTGTCCGTGCCCGCATCCGTCGGATTCATCGCGCTGTTCGGAATCGCGCTGGAGAACGGTATGGTGTTGGTCACATACCTTAATCAATTGATTCAGAACGGTGCATCAATCGACGATGCCAGTATGAAGGGGGCATCACTGCGCGTTCGCCCTGTCCTAATGACGGCAGCCACCACGGCACTTGGGTTGATACCGCTGTTATTTGCTACCGGAACCGGCAGCGAAGTCCAGCGCCCACTGGCAACAGTTGTTATAGGTGGGCTTGTAACCTCAACAGTATTGACACTGCTGGTCTTGCCGGCACTCTATAAATGGTTTGCTTCAATTAAGAACTAAACAGAATGTGCAGCCCTCTTTGATCGGCGAAGCATTGCCAGGCTCCCGAGCAGCATGGTGGCCAACGTGATCGGCTCGGGGATGTTTGCATCGTTAATCGGTGGGGTGCCGGCGTTCCAGTTTGCCAGGATTATGTCCAGGTCGTCCAGGCCGATGTAGCCGTCGTTGTTGGCGTCGGCGATCGGGTCGCCCGGTGGGACGCCTTCGTTCCAGGCAGCGAGCACGATATCCAAATCGTTCAGGCCCACGAAGCCGTCACCGTTCAGGTCGCCCCCGATGGTCGGCTGAACGGTCAGTGCGATGTCGTTGCCGTCGCCCGCCAGGTAGGTGATAGCCAGGTCATAGTTGCCGAAGCTGGTAACGATCGCGCCTTCCGCCAGGCCTGTGAAGGCGCCCGTACGAGTTCCTGTGATCGACAGGATGTCGAACTGTTGATTGGTTTGCAGCGTGAATGCATCGAGGACCGTTACATCAAGCGACGCGTCGCCGAGGATCAGGTCGCCCAGCACATCGATAAAGTCATATTCGGCGCCTTGAACCAAGCCCATCAGTTCGACTTCGATGGTGCCGGAGGTGATATCGTAATCACCGGTGATCTGCATGGATCCCGGTGAATTGCCCGGCGCGACGATGCCGCCGAGTTGGGCGAGGTCGCCTTGGAAGGTACCGAAACTCAGTGTGCCATCGTAGAAGTTGAACGTGCCGCCGAGCGTGTGATCGATAGTGCCCGCGGTGAGTGAACTGCCCGCGGCGAGGTTGAGTGTTTGTGAGGCGCTGATGTTAAGTACGTTGTCGACGTGAAGCGAGCGTCCGTTGGAGAATGTCTTAGTCGTGCTGCCAAGTACAGCGTTGAGCCGGCTCGAGCTTGCGAGGTCGAAGTCGGCATCCTGGAAACGGATGGTGCCGGTAGTGAAACTGAAGTTACCGGTGAGAGCGTTGTCGAGTCTTGATTGGGTGGTGGTGAGTGTACCGCCTTGCAGCTGCAGCGTTCCGATGCTGCCGCTGCTGCCGTCGCTACCATTGGGCGCACTCCCGGGGCCGTACCCGCCATCGCCGGGTACGCCGGGGGAGAGATTGATGGAGCCACTGGTAAAGATGAGTTCACCGCCCTGGATGTAGATGTTGCCGCCGTCGCCGGCGTGGCCGCCGTTGCCACCTGCGCCATAGCTGAAGACGGCGCTGTCGCCGTCGCCACCATCCCCGCCATCGCCGCCTCGCAGGTTGAGTATTGAAGTGACTTGCATCTGCCCGCCGCCGATCACGAGTACACCGCCATCTGCGCCGTTGCCGCCGTATCGTCCGGTGAGGTTGGGGAAGTACCCATCACTGCCGTTGCCACCATTGCCCCCGTTGGCGGAAATAATCGCACCGGTGAGTAAGCCGCCGTTCACATAGACATACCCCGCGTTGTTGCCTGATGTGCCGGGCTGGCCCGTCCCGCCGTTGGAGCCGTTGCTGCCGTTCAGAGTTACTTGATTATTGAAGAAGTTCAGTTCGCCATCGTTGTTTCTTAGTGTGCCCCGTGAGATGTAAAGCGGCGCGTGATAATTGAGTGTGCCCTCGCCGCTCTTGGTAAATGAACTGCTGGTCGGCAGATTGTTCGTTGCGCTACTCACTTCGAACACGGCGTCGGGATCGACGATATCAATCGTGGTGGAATTGTTGAGGCTGATCACGCGCGATGTTGCGCCGGTATCAGCGCCCAAGACCCGCAGGTTACCGCCGGCGAAGGTGATCGATCCTGCTGCGTCGCCAAGGTTTTCGCTTGTGTCGACCTCGAGGGTCCCGCCTTGAATTGTTGTTCCACCGGCGTAGGTGTTCGCACCGGTCAGGTAGACCGTGCCGCCGCCTTGCTTGGCAAGTGCGCCCGTTCCGGTGATCGGCTGATCGAACGTGCCATTGGCATCTTCCAGACCGACATTCACCTGCCCGTTATTGACGATACTCGGCGTTTGCAGGTCGCCCGCACCGATATTCAGCGTGGCGCCGGCATCGATCGCGATGCCCATCGGCGCTTCGAGCGTTTTGCCGGTCGTGATATCCATCTGCGTGCCGAAGGTTTTGGTTGAACCAAGCTCGACGGTTTGTTCAAGCACACCGAACGTTCCGCCTGTCCAGTCAAGCACGGAAGCACTTGTCCCGTTGTAGAACGTGTTTGTACGCAAAACGCCCGCCGAAAGCTGCACACGACCCGTCCCGACTGAGATCTCATTTACGGTGACGACGGTGTCCGCGTTTTCGATGGTGACGGTCCGGACATCGCCCGCGTCGTTATAAAGTTCCAGTAAATCGATGTTGGAAACGATGCCACCGAACTCGACCTCGGCGTGCGCGGTGATGTAGGCTTCACCCATATCGATAGAGGCGATACCCGCCGGGCCTGTCAGGTTGTAATCCGTAACCTCAATGTACGGATAGAGCATGGCTCCACCGGAGATGGTGCTCGAACCATCCAGGTGGATGCTTAATGACTCGACGGTGCCGCCGTCGTTGATCAGGGATGATCTATTGAGGTAGAGATCGTCGACACTGATCGTGCCGGCGTTGCGGATCGCGGTGTCGTTGACATCCAGCAGGAAGCCCTGGAGGTTTCCATTGTTATTAAGCGTGCGTGGGACGATGTATTCCGTGTCTTCGGTCAGCGTCATGACCGCATCGGGATTTTCCGGGTCGCTGAGGTCGGGGACCTGTGCGCCGGCGGGGAGTAGCTCGGTCGAGAAAGAAGCCGACAGGCTGGCTTCGCCGACGATGATGGTGCCGTTGTTGGTGAAGTTGAGTGAACCCTGGATCAGTTCGAACGAGTTGTATGCATTTGAGAAGTCGAGGGTGTGACCCGCTTCGTTGATCAGTGTGTCGTCTTCGGAGAGGCTGCTGAAGCTGGTATCTGACTCGAAGGTCATGATCCCGGAGCCGGTGAATTGGACAGACCCGCTGATAATGATGTTGTTTGTGGTGCCACCGAATACCACATCTGCGTTGTTTTCAATGGTGCCGGCGAGGGTGAGATCAAGGTCATTGTAAGTATCGCCGTACCCTTCGAGCCTGACATTCTCCAGCCGGGATTCCGGCAAGTAGTTGTTGAACCCAAGGCCACCTTCATCGAACGAGAAGTTCCGCAACTCACCGCCCACGATGTTGACACCGGATAGGTAAACCGTGCCGAGGTCTTCACCGATCACACCGTCGCGGTTATCGATGTTGGCATCTTCGATATAGACTTCAGTGCCTTTGATTACACCGCGGTTGACGATGCCGGGGGATGCGGCATTCATGTCCCCGGCCGGGTCAAGGGAGATCACCGAGGCGTTGCCATCGATCGTGCCGTGGATCTCGAACTCGATCGAGTCGGCGCCCCAGTTGTTGCCTTCAAACGTGGCGTTACCTGTGCCGTCGAGCGTGAACTGCGCGCCGATCGTGAGTTTGATGGGCCCGGCGCTGTTGGAGATGAGGCTCGTTGCGCTTGCAAGCAAGCTGCCTTGGCCGTCGAATGTGAAGTCGTTGTCGAACGCCAGGGTGATGCTGTCGACCTTCAGTGAACCGATACCATCCATATTGAGCTTGTTTTTCAGCACGACGGCGGAAGGGGCGGTGCTGTTCCAGCCGTAGATTTCCGTCGGCTGAGTGAGTGTAACGTCTTCCAAGACGAGGTCGGATTCGGTTTCGATGTAGGACGAGGTGTCCTGTGAATCCTGGAAGGTTGTCCCGACAACGTAGCTGGTCGAGGAGCCGGTAAACGAAATGTATCCGTTGTACGTACCGCCTATCAGCGTGACGCCATCAAATTCGGAGTACGTGCTGTCGATCACGCCGCCCGTGTTGTCAATAATGCCATCGTTGATATACAGGAATCCGTAGCTGTTGCTGATCGTGCCTGAGTTACGCAGGCCCGCGAAGGAACTGCTTTGATTACCCGCCGGGTCCAGGTAGGCATCCGTTATGACATCGAGTGTACCCTGGTTGTTGATGATCAGGCCGTCGCGAGCTTCTGAGTTGAGCCGGAGTGTGGATTCCGCTGCGATAGTCAGGGTATTTGGAGCGGCGTCGTTGCCGCTGCCGTAGAGGAATTCGACTTCATATTCCCCTCGCCGGCGAACGTGGCATCTTCGACGATTTGTGCATCGTTGGTATAGAAGTAGCCGTAAGGATTCAGCGGGTCGGTGCCTGTCTGGTTGTCGATGCGTCCAGCAAATCCGATATTACTGCCATCGAAGTAAGCTCCGGACAACAGCGTGACATTCTTGAATGTAGTTGTGGAGGCGTACAACTCGCCATCCAGTTCGCCGCCCGTGATGGTCGAATTGCCGATATCCGTGTAAGAAGCATAGCTGCCCGCATATAATCCGCCGATCTTGCCGCCGTCGATATTCATGACGTCGCTACCACCGATACTCATGAAGGGGGCGAGCAGGTGTGTGCCGTTGATTAACTGACCGCCGCTGACATGTAGCTCTGCGAGGCCGTTGACATCCTCCTCAAACACGATGTCGTTACCGGTGAGTACAGCATCGGAGATGAGCAGGCTGGACGTGGGGTCGATACGGATCGTCCCATCGTTGTGCAGGCGTGCGGCGTCGAGTTCGAGTCGTCCGCCGTCGACCGCTTCCATGGTGCCGCCCGACTCATTCACGAAGAAGCCGTCACTTAGGGTGATGCGGCGTGAATTATAGTTGCCCTCGCCGTCGACCTGCACAAGGCCCGTGTTGGTAAACGCGGCACTTGAACGATCGTAGCCGCCGGCAGGATCGATGGTGAGTCCACCATTCGTGAAGATCGAGCCGTGGTTGGTCATCACGAGCTTGTCGTTACCGAGAAGGCCCGATGCGTCGATCGTGTGGTCGGCGAACTGGGTCAGAGAATCACCCTTGCGAAGGCCCGCGATGATGTTGTTGGCTTGATCGTTCGTGGTCGTGAGTGTGCCGGTTCCGTCAAGCATCAGGCCGGGACCGCTGATATACATCCGGGCGGTGCTGCCGACCGAGCCGTCGAGCATGATGACGCCGTCGTTATTGATCTTGCCCGAATCGGTGCGGACGGCGAAGCGTTCGATGGTCAGCGCCTGGCCGCCCTGGATGCTGAGCGTGTCATCTGCGCCGATGTTGAGTTGATCGACAGCGATGGTGATGTCGGTATTAACGGTGACATCCTGATCAATGTGGATGTTGTATGCATACGCCGCACTGTTAGACGGCACGCCCGGCACGGCCGGATCTTCCAAGCCGGTCGGCGCTAAGCCGGTTTCGTTGAAGACCATGGACCAATTAGATGCGTTGGACCAGTTACCACTTGCGCCGATCCATGTCGAATCAAGCACCGGAACATCGGGCGAACTTGTGACGAAGAAAAGCTCACCATCGTTAAGGATCTGTTGCTTCGCTGAGAGGATCACACCCCCCGAGTCGACTGAGAAGTTGAACCATTCGGCATCTTCGGGGATCAGCGTAGCGTAGACATCGAAGCCGTTCATCGTCGTAACAGCCGTGTCACCCGAGCCACCGAAGAGCAGGTCCTTGGACCATCCGCCGTTGAGCATCGGCACAAGATAATCTTCCTCACCGATACCAAGCATGGGGTTGCTTAGTTGCGTTCCCTTGGCTTCGAACAGCAGGAGCATGTCGTAGCCGATGTAATCGTTGCCGTAGGTTCCGGGGCCGAGGTCGAGGCGTGCGACGCCGGCGAATGCTTCCTGTGGGTGAGATCGATGAGGCTGTCTGCGCCGAAGTAGATATCGTTGGCATTCAATCCCGTGAAGCCGAAAGTTTCAGCGCCGCCGATGAGGCCCGCGATGGTGGGGACGGAAGATTCGTCGGCGATCATCGGGTTGACTGCGCGTGTGCCTGCTTGCGTGGTGGTGTCGTTGCCGTCGAGTGTGGCGCTACCGCCAAGTGCGCCAATCGCGCTGCTGCCTTCCGCGACGGTGTTGCTGCCAACGAGGAAACGCCCGGCCTGGCCGTCATCTTCAGTTGTCCCGTTGTCACCGCCCAATCCACCGATCAGACTCACATCACCCGCGCCGGTGACGCTGGTGCCAACGAGCTTGATTGTGCCGCCGGACCCGCCGCCGCCGATGCCGCCCGTCCCGCCTTGCCCGCCATCACCACCGTAAGCGCCGACGCCGCCGATCCCGCCGATGCCTCCAAGGAAGGGGCTTGTCCCGATGATACCGCCGGGAAAGGTTTGCACGCCGGGGATGGGGATAATCGCAGCGATGTTGCCTGCTTCATTGTATTCACCAGGTGTGTAACCGGGCAGGCCGATCGAACCAACGCTGCCGGCTTCGCCGTTACCGCCGTTGGCTTCCGCGCTGCCGTTGAATGTGATGTTGCCTTGTACGAAGAACTCGACAGCCCCAGCGCCCGCGCCGCCATCACCGCCTTGGCCGCCTGTGCCACCGAAGCCGCCGTCACCACCGTCGCTGCCGGGTCCACCGCTACCGCCGAAGCCTGCAAAGTTCCAGCCGGGGATAAAGGACGGGGGTAATGGGGGAACGATAACCGTGGCCCAATTGCCTTGGCCAGCCGCGCCACCGCCGCCGCCGCCGCCGCCACCACCGCCGTCACCACCTTGCCCACCCGCGCCGCCACCACCGCCATTGCCGGCAACGAGATCGAAGGTGTTGGAAGGGTCGGCGAGGAACTGGCCGCCGTAACCGTTGCCCCCGGTTGCGCCTGTGCCGCCGGTGGAACCTGTGTTGCCGATGAATCCGGGGCCGCCGTCTTTGCTATCGCCGCCCAGGAATGTGGGGAGCACGTCGGGCCAATACTTTGAGGCGAGTCCGCCGTTACCGCCGTAGCCTGTGTTGGTGTAGGTCGTGTCGTCGTAGACGGGGGAACCACCTGCGGCGAGTGGGGCGATGTTGTTGTAGCCGGCTTCGCCAGCTTGGCCCGCGTAACCTTCGTGGCCCGCGCTGCCTGCGGAGCCTGATTCGCCGTAGTGACCATCAAGGCCCGGCACCGGTGGGGGGGCAGCGCCGAAGAAGAACATGAACGCGCCGCCGCCGCGCACCCACTGCACGCCGCCGCCCGCGCCGCCTTCACCGCCCGTGCCGCCGAACCCGCCGCTGCCGCCGATGCCGCCGTCGCCGCCGCCTGCGCCGGCGGTTGTGCCTACCGCTGAAAAATCGATCGTGGCATTTGGTGAAACGATCATGTCGTTACCGACGTTAAATGACACGGGGCGTGAGCCGATCCCCCGCAGCACATCGCCGGCGCCTAGTTCGAGGTTGCCACCGAGATAATACGTTGCCTTGCCGTTGATGATCCCAGCCGAAGATAGTTGCCCGCCGAAGTCCCAGAGCACGCCATCACGCGTGACGGTCATCGTATCCGTGTTAATCAGATACAAATCCGCATTAGCTGCCGATCCCCCCATCGACAACATCGTTACCCGCCGCGAGTATGGTGGGGGTGGTATATCTTACGAGAGCAGGTTTCATTTCAGTTCCAAGTAGTAAACAAAAAGCCACTACCCGGGGGCAATGACACGCAAGGGAATAACAGACATGCAGAAGCACAAGATGCTGTACTTAGTTCAATCACAGATCAATGGTCCCGCCCATCAACCGTGCCAGCATATAATACTAACCATAATAACGTTGCGCACAAGGAAGTGGTGGCCAAATACCCAAGTTTTAAATGACACTGATGTGTCTCAGTCGTATTGATATGCAGATATTAAGATGGTTAAATGATGTAATCTCTTAGCGATCTGTGTTCGGACCGTTGTACCCGGAAGTCCCGAATGGGATATTCGATCAGGCTATGCACGCTCGATAAAACAGCAGACCACTTGCTTCAGCTCATCGTTAAAAAGAATGCTTGGCTTGTGATTGGTTTTAAACTGCCGAGCTTAGTACGTGAGAGCATCCAGATGTTTTACAAAATGTTCGGAAAGTATCTGCTTGTGAGTTTCCGGGTGCTCTTGCAGTACCTGGCGAAGCTCCGTGCTCAGTGATTTATCTGTTAAGACAGACCCAAAAGTGCAATGCAGTATCTGCCTGCCCGGTGCCGTGAAGCCCGTATTGGGAGCAACATCTTCCCATCGCTCTAAGTATAGCGATTCGAGTTCTTCCAGGCTCTTTACCTCTGCTTGTGGTGGTGCGCTTTTGAGGGTTGCATGCACGTGATAAGTAGCCTTGTCGGTGTCGTAACGCTGTCGGCTGAAGTCAATGATGCGGCGGAAAAGCGCCTCATTCTCCATAGCAACCACACGCAACGCTTCCAGGTAACTGGTCCCCGCTGTTTTAACGTGGAATCGTCCCTTCGTCGCCCGTGCGAATGCTGGATACATCGACAGCTTATCACTACCCGAATGCAGACTCAGCTTATAAGGCCCCAACATCTCGGTAATCTCGGCATGTTGTTTCAATGAGACTTCCAACTGTTTCACATCGCCGATGTAGTCGATCCCTTTTTCAAGGTTGCCGATGAACCTCGGCGCGAGTGACACGAGATTCACGCCGGCTTTGATGAGCTGATCCGCGATGATGTAATGCTCAGCATGTGTGGTCGGCTGCTCGGTTTCATCCACGCTGATCTCGATCTCGTGACCTTGGTTGAGTTTGGAGGTGGTTTCCTTGATATAACCTGCCATCTCGATCGCGTGAACGATCGCCTTGGCATACTTCACCGCGGCCCGCTTGATTGTTAATTCATCAAACTCGATGGCCGTGCCGCAAGCAAGCGAAACACGCTTGCCCATATATTGCTCCGCCCACTGTGGCGCCTGGTACAGGCTTTCGATCTTATCAGCATCGTAGTTGTCAGCCTGCTGGTCGACATTGTCGGATGGATCGATGGTGAAGAAAACGAACCCGGCCTTTGTTGTGCGGTCTACGTCGTCATGTGTCTTAAGGTGGTCGGCATCCGCGCCCCATGGCTGATCGAACCCCGCATCCTTGATCGCATCGGCAGCACACGACATGACCTGCTCTGGTGTACGGTCGGTCCGTGTCATCTCGCGAATCGACTGCTGTGCGAAGATGCCGCGGATCGGCCCGCCGTACTGTTTGAGCGCTTCGAGGTGCCCGGGCGATGCCAGTCCTAACCGATCACCAAAGCCAAAAGACGGTTCGATGCCAAGCAGCGTGGGTTTAATCATGTTTGAATCCATCTTTGATGTCTTACGAACTGAACAAACGATTGTGAATGTGTGCTAATTGGGACGTTAAGACTGCTTCATTGCAGGTTCGTGCAGCGCACTACGCCATTTGGAAGGCGCCTGTCCTGTCATGTCTTCATAACTCCGGGAAAAAACCGACTGGCAAGAAAATCCGCAGGCCGAAGCAATTTCTGACAATGATAACTGAGTTGTCATCATCAGTTCTTGTGCTCTATGTATCTGTAAATCTCTCATGACCTTCTGAGGTGGTTTCTTGCGGTAGCGGATAAATAATCTGCGCAGGTGAGCGACCGAAACAAACGAAGCGTCGGCCATATCGTTGACCGTCACACGCTTGGACATGTTCTGATGATACCACGCCACCGCCGCCTCGACGCGCTGCTGGTCGTAGCGGATCGGTACGGACTCGGTCTGTTTAAGCGCCAGCAAGGTAAGTTCATTTTTACACCGCTCGATATGAAGATGGCTCTGTGAATGCGGACTGTGATAGTGGGGTGCAAGCTCCTCGCCCATCCGATCAAGACGCCTCGTCTCCAGACGGGTGAGTTTCACCTTGAACGCATCGCCTGTATTCAATGCCGGCGAGACAACATCAAAATGTGCCACAAAAATACGGCAGGGCTTACCTTTACGACCGGTCCAGCCGTGCAGATGTCTGGGCGGAAATACCCACAATGTCGTGCTGCGCAGATCAGGCGAATCACTGATATCCGAGATCGGCGCCGACTGCCCCGCGGTTACCGCTTGGAATTCCCAGGCCTCGCGGCGCATCGGCAACAGCGGTGTTTTTGCATAATCCCTTAAACCGTAACCAAGGTACCTAAGCATGCGCAATAGCCAAATAAATGAGCGATAATGTCAAATACGTTACTATCTAACGGACGTAATTATAAGGTATAAATAGCGTATTACCAGCAAGGAGTTCTATATGTCTGAGCGAAAACGTTATGCAGTCGTCGGGATGGGTTCACGCTGCCGGATGTATCTGGACGCGATCTTCGGTGAATTTTCCGCCTACAGTCAGTTTGTTGGCATGTGTGATATCAGCCGCGTCCGTATGCAGTATTGGACGGATTATCTGGCCAATGCCTACGGCCTGAAAGACGCCGCCATGTTTCACGCGGACGCATTTGATCAGATGCTGGAACAGACCAGGCCCGACACCGTCATCGTTACAAGCATGGACTGTACGCATGATGATTACATCGTCCGGGCCATGGAGCACGGATGCGATGTAGTAACAGAAAAACCCATGACGACTGATGCCGTAAAGGCGCAGCGGATTGTGGATACCGTCGAAAGAACCGGCAGAGACCTCTGTGTGACATTTAACTATCGGTATCGCCCGGACGCCTCAGTTATGCGTGAAGTCATTCAATCCGGAGCGATCGGCAGGCCGACCTCGGTTAATCTTCAATGGTATCTGGATACCAGCCACGGGGCCGACTACTTCCGGCGTTGGCACAGTGAGAAAGATAAGTCCGGAGGCTTGCTGATACACAAGGCCAGCCATCACTTCGATCTGGTCAACTTCTGGATCAATTCATGGCCCCAGTCTGTGATGAGCTATAGCGACCTGAAGTTCTACGGCAGAGAGAATGCACGAAAGCGCGGCAAGACATACGATTACAACCGATACACCGGCGTCGAAAATGCCAAGGACGACCCCTTCGCGCTGACGCTTGACGGTACGTTCTTCGGGACGGAACTCAAAGGCTTATACCTCGATGCCGAGCAGGAGACCGGCTACATCCGCGACCGCAACGTCTTCGGTGATCACGTCACTATCGAAGATACGATGGGCGTGCTCGCCAGGTATCGCAATGGTGCGATCCTGAGCTATTCTTTAATAGCTTATTGCCCTTGGGAAGGTGAACGAGCCATCATCAACGGCACGGAAGGGCAGGTCGAACTCTTCTCGCGCGGTACGGGCCACATCATCCGGGGTCAAAGCGATGCCGAACTCGACAAGGAGCAATACGTGGGCGAATCTTACGTCCGATTACAACGGATGTTCGAGCCACCGAGGGATATCGAAGTGCCTGAAGTGAGTGGAGGCCACGGCGGCGCTGATGCCGGTGTGCTCAAACAGATATTTACACCCAAGGATCAATACCCGCATGACCCCCTCGGTCGTGATGCGTCACATTGGGACGGCGCCGCGGCCTTATTGGTTGGCGCAGCAGCAAACATATCGATGCAAACCGGGCAACCCGTCCGTATTGATGACCTGCTTGCTCTGCCGGAGCATCCTTAAGTCATGCACAATGATACGAGTTCTGCTTATGGCTGATTCAGTTAACGCTGTATGGATCGGCCGCGTCTCGTAGGCCGTCACCGAGGAAGTTGAAACTCAACACGGTTGCGATGATAAAAGCCACGGGCAGCAGCAACCATGGGTAATAGCGCACCGCTTGCACATCCAGGCAATCCTGAAGCATCACACCCCAACTGATGATTGGAGCACGCAGCCCAAGGCCCAGGAAGCTCAGCGATGTTTCACCCAGTATCATGCCCGGCACACTAAGCGTGAGCGCCACGATAATGTGGCTGGTAAATCCCGGGATCAGGTGGCGGAACAGGATTCGTCCATGGCTTGCGCCGAGTAACTTCGCAGCCACAGCATAGTCTTCTTCACGCAGCGATAAGATCTTGCCACGCACGACGCGCGCAAGACCCGTCCAGTTCAACAGGCTGAGCACCACCGTGATCGCAAAGTAAGACTTCAACGCAGACCAGTCATCAGGCATCACCGCCGCCAACGCTAACCACAACGGAAGCTGTGGAAACGCATTGATGATTTCGATCACCCGCTGAATAAGGTTATCCGTTCTGCCCCCGACATAACCCGAGATGCCTCCGACCATCATGCCCAAGATAAACGTGCACGTAATCCCGACAAGACCGACGGATAGCGAGATACGTGAGCCATGGATAATCCTGCTGAAAACATCACGGCCATATCGATCGGTTCCCAGCAGATATAGCGTCGCCTGCTCAGGTAAAGCTGCGTTATCCGGATCGCTATGGTCGACACCGATGAGTTTATGTTTTAACGGCAATAGACCCGCCAGCTTGTACGGCTCCGTCTGCGCGAACCAGTCTAGCGCCACGATATGTTCCGGGTCTTCGATATACATCCGCCTGAATGTGATCGGGTCGACTTCCAATTGCAGCGCACGAGTATGCAGGCCGTGCGACCAGGACCAGCGAACAAGCTGTGGCGGACAGTAGGGGTGGTTCAGGTCATCGCGTCTTGGATGGTAAGGGCTGACAAAGTCCGCGCCGATTGAGATCAGATACAGCACGATCAGGATATACATGGATAGAACCGCCAGCCGGTGCTGGCCGAATCGGATGCGGATAAGCTGCCACTGACTGCGTGCGCCGACATCAACTTCTGCTTGATGTTTGGGCTTGCTGTTTTTGTTCATCGCGTTCCCCCTTCGTAGCGGATACGGGGGTCGAGCCAAAGCAGCAGCAGGTCGCTGACAAGTGTGCCCATGACGCCCAGCGTGCTGAGCACCATGAGCATTGAGCCGGCCAGGTACATGTCTTCACTGAATAGTGCGGACAAAAGCATGGGACCAACCGTTGGCAGCGCCAGAACCATCGCAACAATCGCGCCGCCGGAAACCAGTTGTGGGAACAGATGGCCGATGCCCGAGATAAACGGATTCAGTGCCAACCGCACCGGATACTTCAATAAGAGCTTCAACGGTCGAACGCCTTTCGCCCTTGCGGTTACGACATATGGCTTATGCAATTCATCTAACAGATTCGCCCGCATGATGCGGATCATGCCCGTCGTCCCACCCACGCCCAGCACAACAATCGGGATCCAGATATGCCCCAATAGATCTATGCACTTGCCTAAAGACCATTGCGGTTGCACCGCGTATTCCGGTGAGAACAGGCCCGACACATCCGCCTTGGCCATCAACACAAGCGCAAGCAGGAATCCCGGCACACTCATCCCCACAAAGCCGATCAGCGTCAACGCGTAATCTGAATATGAATACTGCCTGACCGCGGAATAGATCCCGATCGGTATCGCAATCAGCCACGTCATCAGGATCGTACCCAGTGAGATCAGGAAGGTCAGCAGTATCCTGTCGCCGACAAGCGTGTTCACGCGCTCCGTTGTCTCCATGGACCTGCCCATGTCGCCTTGCAGCAAACCCATATCCGAAGGCTCGAGCGTGTAGAACCACGTGATTCCCATCCACCGCATGTACTTTTTCCAGTTTGGTTCATCAAAATGGAACAGTGTACGCAGGTCTTCGATTTCTTTTTCCGCCTGGCTGTCGCCCGACTCCTGTAACTGGATCAGCCGCATCGTCAGGTAGTCACCCTCAGGCAACTGGATAATCGTAAACACCGCAATCGATATCACGAATAGCGTCGGGACCATGATCAACAAGCGCTTGCCGATGTATGGATGGCGCAGCGCGACAAGCAAGATGACCAGCAAGATGGTTGCCGTGATCGTGACACGAATCAGCAGTCTTAGCCATGGATAGCCTGTGTCAGGAGCGTCTACTTGCGGGGTAATGTCTGCATGCGGCCGTAACTGCGGGTGTAGCAGCGAATCCCTGACCTCTTGCGTAACAGCCTGGGTGGATTCCGCGTTATCAAAGTAATAGGTTTCGATACCTGCGTTGGCGGGTGTCGCGAAGATAACGCCGAATAGCGCTATATCCGGGATGTTGTGCATATGATTGTCTGTGACGACGATCTGCGGCGGAGCGTCTGCCAGGCCGATCGCCCAGAGTTGCTGTGCTGCGATCTCCATCGCCTCGTTGAAGTGCTTTTTCTGCAACTCGATGGTGGGTTGGCGTATCGATGACTCGAACGCTGCATAGGCCTGATTCATCGGATGGCCCGGTGGCGGTTGGGATGCGCCGCGGATGTTCGCCGCCTCGTCGCCGTAGTACCCACCGAGGCTGAACCATCGGCCCCAGTTCACCGCATAGAAACACTCCGTATTGACTGCCACAAAATAACGCGGCGAAAGCAATGGCATGTAATCGCTTTCGCTGGACCAGACATTGAAGTCGAAGTTGGCCGCATCCTTGCGTGTATAGAATAGCCTTCGGCTTAGCGCTCTCGGTATCAGCCGGATGCCGACATCGCCCCAGTCGGACACGATGAACTGCAACGGCCCCTCGCCTGTGTAAGGCGAAAAATCGAAGTAAAACACCATACGCGATCCGTCGGGGAATGTGCGATAACCTTCCGCATCTCGCTCCGTAAGCCCAAGCTCATCCAGTAAAGCATTCGCACGATCCGGATCAAACTCGGTATACGCTTTGGACAGCGGTTCGTAGTGGAAGGGGGATTGCGGCCCCGGCGCAACCTGTGTCGGCTGAACGATGTTATTGTATTCCGCTTTGATGATGGCTTTACGGTCGATCGCCAGCGATAGCGCCCTGCGGAAACGCACATCCGCAAGAAGCTTTGCCTTCCAGCCCGTAGCGGGGTCATTCGGATCAACATAACGCGTATGATTCGGATGAATCACAAAGTCAGAGCGTGTCGCCGGGTACCAATGTAGTATCCGCGTGCCACTGGTTTCACGTCGGCTCATGTATTCGGTGTAATCACGATACTTGATATGGCGCGTCTGCATCGACACGCCGCCCCCCGCCGCACGGATGCCCAGCAGCTTTTCATCCATCACATCAAACTGAAGCCGATCGATATAAGGTAGTTGGTTTCCCTCGACATCGACCACGTAGTAATACGGATTCCTTACAAACACCTGCGGCGGATTCGCACGGTATTTACGATAAATCCATGGCCAGAGTCTCGGGTGTTCCGGGTTACGATAGTCTTTCATAAAAAAGTACAACGCCCTGGCACTGGGAAGGCCGTAGGCTTGCACCTGCTGATCGATAAATGCCTGGTCGCCAACTGTCGGGTCGGGATGATATTTAGCCAGATAATGCCTCGGAGTCTCGGTCGGCCCCCGCCATGCTTGCGTAAGGCTTTCCAGAAAGATGCCGTTCGGCTCAGGAAAAACAAACCGCAAACGATACGTATCGATCTTCTCGACCCGCCCGCTCTTGTCGCCCTGACGCATCCACTGCGGTGGCTGGCTGCTTACGAATGCATTTTTCGCTTCTTCTTCCCACCAGTACATGATGTCGTCCGCGGTGAACGGTTCTCCATCTGACCAGCGCAGACCTTTGCGGAGCGTGACCACCCATTCGGTTTTATCCTCGTTAGGGATAATGCTTTTGGCAAGGTGGGGCATGATGGGATAACCCAGAGATGACCATCGCACTAGAAAAGCGCCGCTCAGACGATAGGTGATCACATCAAGATCGCTCATCGCGGTCGCAAGCCGCAGCCACGTTCCACCGTACTGCCCGATGCCGTCGACACAATCCAATACGACCGGCTCATCGGGCAGCCGCTCTTCCAGAGGTGGTAACTCGCCGGCTTCCACCATCGCACGCAGGATCGGTGACTCGCCCTTGGGTGTAACAACAATGTCCCGATGAAGCACAGGCAACTTCGCTGGGTCCGGATCAAACGTCACATCCCGTGCTTCGGCCGCCTCATCGATTTCTTGTTGAGTGTATTGGATTTGGCTTTCATGTAGCTCGGGCCGACTTATCCATCCCATCAGCCACACAACCAAGCCGAAGCCTGTGATGACAAGCACCAGCCAGCCGATCGGACTCCGAAATGTCTTGATCGTACGGTTCATAACAAACAATCACGAGTAATGTGATAGTAGATACGCAACGCGACAGATCTCGCTTTCACGGCCGAACACATAGTTAGCTTCAACCGCTTTTAGCGTATCATTCGCCATGAACGTAAAACGGCATGCTCGCCCTGGCGGCCCGGTTGTGATCGTCATACACAAAAACATTCAACCGGTAGGGGCCTTCCTTTTCAGGGGCGCGCACAACGATCTGTTTGCCAGAGCCTTCCGCAATGAATTCGGATTCTGGGATTTTCTCATCCAAGTGAGAACGCATACCGCTGATTTCATGATCCAATCCCAGAATCCATTTGATCTCGATCGGATCGTTATCCGGATCGCTGACCACCAGTTTGACATCGAACTTCTCACCCGGCGCGACGATCTGTTGGTCGGCCTTCGATCGCAGCATCACAATTTCCGGCGCATGGTTGTCCGGCCACTTGCCCGTCCACGCATACGTCATGGCGTCCGCGCCGCCGTAACGCTGGCCGTGCGGATCGACCATGGAATACCAGCTAGGCCACTGACGCTCTTCCGGGTCGTAACGCCAGTAGAACGCGTATGAACCAATGCACCAGCCCTTCTCCGCCTGGATCGGATCGAAGTAGTGCCGGATGTAGCAGCGCGCCTTTTCGGTGCTGTTCATCTCGATCGGCGCACCCCACGGCGTCTTGTTTTCCCACTGCCCCGGCGGGCCGAACTCGGGAATGATGAACGGCTTGGTCATGCCGTAGGTCCGAAGCTTCTCGATCGCGGAACGCAGGTCTTCACCGTAGACGTTCGGTCCGTACACATCGACGTCCGGACAATACTTCATAAGGTTGATCACGCGGTACATGCTGATACCCGCGGTGACGGTCATGGTGGGGTGGTTGGGGTCGAGTTCCTTGACCTTTTTGGAAAGCTCGTTGATGTATTTGAAGACGTTGATGTCCTTGCCGCCGTTACCTTCCATCTCGTTGCCCAGCGCCCACATCAACACGGCGGGGTGGTCCTTGTATTGTTTGACAAACGCCAGGTTCTCTTCGGTTTCCTTGTCAAGCGCTTCCTGATCGTCGTAGCTGAACCCGCCGTCACCGGGGTGAGGCAACCAGAATCCGACGATGACGGTGATACCCAGTTCGTGCGCCCGATCAAGCAGCGGCCCGATGTCCTTGGCGTCCCACGTGCGGATCGAGTTGGCGCCGGCCTCGGCGACCTCTTCCAGTTTGTACTTGGCGCCCACCCCTTTGATGTAGTAAGGCTCGCCGTTTACATATAACTCGTAGCTGACACTTCCATCCTCTTGACTGGTGGTCTTGCGAACTTCCACCTGACTTGGTGAGGACACCGAGTTCGTGGGTTCCGTGGCTGCATGTACACATATCTGGGCCAGAAGGCTGCCAAACAGGATCGTGTACGTGAGTAAGACAGAGAGTTTCATGACCTGCTCCACTAGTTTCTATTTGATTAAAGCTTGTGTGTTACTGACGTGTTGGATCGGTACGTTTGCATCTATGTCAACCTGCGATGGGCGGAAAGAAGCCCGAAACCGGTTTTTCAACTCTTAGACCGGGATGAGGATGATGATACACAAATGAACATTGGTTGGAAATGTTACCGGTAATAATTCGGTACGCATGTCATTTTGTGGGGTTTAAGCTGGGGCCGGCCGTAATATGGGGCGTTTAGAGCAAATTTCCGCTGTTTGGCAGGATGATGTATTTATGGCGTTATTATCGCCACCAAAAGGATTTAAGTTCACTTTGGGTGGCCTGGTATCCGATGTGACCGGGCATTGGGAGTCATTTTTGTGTTGACATTTTACTAGACGACGGGTACATTCATTACCGGTATTAAACCGGTACAAAACCGGGAGTTCACTATGGCATCAGTTCGAGAAATAGCTAAAACCGCGGGCGTCTCAGTGACGACAGCATCTCGCGCATTGAACAGCCATCCGGATGTCAGCCCGAAAACCAGGGAACTGGTGATGAAGGCCGCGAATATCGCCGGATATGGCAACACACGGAAAACTCAACAAAATATACCGATGGCGGGAAGTATCGGCCTGGTTCACGTGGATGAGTCGTCTCAGTTGTGTGATTACGATCAGTATCTACTGCATGGCATCCAACTCGGGCTGCATGACAGCAAGTTCCATCCCTCGCTGGTCTCACTTCAGCAGCAGATGCTGGAAGGCGAAAGCTACACCCAGTTTTTCCAGAGACACGGTTTTCAGGGTGTTATTCTTCGCGCGGGTACCAAATCCCGCCAGGTGTGTGAGGCCATCGCCAAAGAGGGTTTCCCCTCCTTGGTTGTGGCGGAGCGGTTTGAGTCCGAACAGGTCAATTACCTTTGCTGTGATTCCGGGCCCGAATCCGAGCGGGCGATCGACCACCTGATCTATCTGGGGCATCGTCGTATCGCGCTGGTGATTGACCGCCGGGGTGACAACGACCACCTTGACCGCCAGATGGGTTACGAGCGTTCGTTACAAAAAAACGGCATCGAAGTCGATCCGGCCCTGGTGATCCACATCGTCCCCAATCTCAGCGGCGGCATGAACGCCATCAACCAGCTCATGAGCCTGCCCGAGTCTCCCACCGCGGTATATCTGACCGATCCGGCTACATCGATCGGTGCGATGTGCCGCGCAGCGGAAATCGGATTGAAGGTGCCGGACGATCTTTCCCTGATCGGATTCGATGACGCGTCCAGCCGCAAGTTCATTTATCCGCGAATGACGGCGGTCTGCCAGAGCGCGGAAGAACTAGGCGAGGAGGCAGCCCGTTGGCTATGCCGACGCATCGCCGGACTCGAAAAAGGCACGATGCACAAATCCATTTCAGCGTTCCTGGAAATCAACCAGACGACGGGCGTACCCCGTGAGCATCCACTTCGGATATTACCTAATGGCCAACGTATCGATTAAATAGGAGGACAAAGTGTTCACCGCGAGGGTGATGGTGGACCACACATTTATGTTGCTGCCAAATGTTTTCTAGTTTCTCAAACTTCATGCATCGCAAATCACTTTCTAATTGGAGGATTGAAATCATGCTTCGCACTCGTTTACTCGCTTCTTGTGCCACGCTTGCAACGCTCGGTTTTTCCGTCTCGATGGCGTCCGGCGCGCTTGTCGCCCAGTACAACTTCGATGGCAACCTCAACGATTCATCAGGATTCGTCGATCTGCTGGGCAACCCCACACCGGATGGTGTGTACATGGAAGGTACTTCGTATAACGGTTCAACCGCTGGTACCGCCACCTACACCACGGGTTATGACCAATCGGCCGGTGGCGCTCTGCTGCTTGACGGTGTCGATGACTGGATCGACATGGGCCTGACCGGTCGGCCGTTCTACGCTTCGAATAAGGGTGTTGTCGCCGGCACCATCGTCGCATGGGTACGGACCGATTACGCAGGCACGCAGTACCTCATGGGTACACAAAACGATGGCTCGACCACAAACTTTACCGCTGGCAACATCAACGGCTCGCTGGATATCTATCCCCGCTCCGAAGGCGGCGACTTCTGGCATATCAAGGAAACAGACGGCTTAGGCATCAACATGGTCAACAATGCCTGGCACCTGATCGCCTGGTCCTGGGATGTTGATGTCGACGGCGTGGGTTGGATGGCGCCGAATAATTCGTTCGTCTACATGGACGGTGATGTCGCGGCGTCGTACGGTGCCGACTGGCAACAATTGGATAGCACCGACCCGCAGGCCGCATGGCAATACAACATGGCGCTGGGCGCCCGTGACAACCGCGGCGTCATCCAGGACTTCTGGCATGGTGCAATCGACACGCTGCGTATCTATGACCATCAGCTGACCGAAGCCGAACTCGACGCCATCTGGGTTGCTGAGTCCGCCTCGCTGGTCGACCTCTCCGGCGACATCAATAACGACGGCTTCGTCGGCCTCGATGACTTGGATATCGTCCTGAACACATGGAACAACGGTACGCCGCCCACCGCCGGTGGTGCACCTTCCATCCCCGAACCGGCAAGTCTGGCTCTGTTGACGACCGGCGCCGTGGCGCTGCTTCGTCGTCGCATGGCCTGATATGGAAAAGGTAAACAGGTCTATCACTGCCTGAGGTAACGGCCAGGCTTCTGATAAGACATGAATGAATCTCGTAACACTTTTAACCTTCCCACCCGGCCGTACGCCTGACAGCGTACAGCCGGTTTAAAGGCGAGCACTTGGCCGCCACATGAACAGCTCAATGAGCTGGAGCAAGTCGAACTATCTGTCTGCTTGGAGAAGCATCATGCCCACGAAAAGATACGCTGCATTCACACTCATCGAATTACTCGTCGTGATCTCGATTATCGCGCTGCTGGTGGGTATTTTGCTGCCTGCCCTGGGTGCCGCACGCAGAACAGCCCAGAAGTCAAAATGCCTTAGCAATGTTCGGCAGCTCAATACCGGATTATTCGCACGGGCCGTCGATAACGAAGGGGATGGAGAAGGCGCTTTCATCCCGTCTATCGGTGCCAGTGATGATGACTTGAATCTTGTCATCCCGGATTACATCAACAGCTTGGAAGTGGCGGTTTGCCCAAGCACACAAAACGTCGTCAGCCCGACCAAGGAACGAGCGTATATCCCGGCGCAGGGTGGCTTCGTCGAATATATCGCGGACCTGCAGGATAATGCGAAGGACGCAACCGATGAGACAGGCGGCCACAGCTACGAATTGTGGGCATTCTTTGGCGGTGGAGCTATCTATCCCGATGGCACGAAGGTGCCGGGCGATGTTAATGGTTATAAACAAGGCGCAAAAAAAGTCATCGCCACGGGCAAGGATGGTGTACGCAAATCGATCCGTAACAGTGCCCATCCCGATCGCGTAAGCGTTGCAATGGATGGATTGGATGCCACGGGAGCGGGTAATAAAAATAACTGGCCCGGCACCAAGACCAACCACGGTGAAGATGGCATCAACAGAGGCTTCCTGGATGGTCACGCTGAATGGATCGCCACCGGACCCGAACTGGTCAAATCCTATCTCGATAGTTACGAAGGCGTGTATCCGGACCTCAGTGGTGCGTTCCTGATGGAGCAGCTTCCTTCGCTGGAGATATCCGCAGAAAACGGATTTGTGAAATTCACGTATTAAGTTAAGTGCAACACTCATAAGTTCTCATGGATCCGCTGCCATTTAAAATGCGTCACGATTCCGTGTTTAGCTTTGTTTTTGTGTGTGTGCTGTTGATCTATATTGTATTTGTCGGGGTCTTGGTGGGGCAGATCGAAGCATCTGATACGGAAGCACATAGATCAGGTGATGTACCAAAAGTTTTGCGCGAAGTGACAATCATCAGCTCAGTGGATGGCTCCCCGCAGCATGCGATGTTCTGGGTTCCATCCGATCCTGATGTTGCGGTACCGCTACTGGTCTGTCTGCATACGTGGAGCGGTGACTACAAGCAATCGGCCCCGCGCGACGACTTCCTCCATGTCGCGCAGCAACGCGGCTGGGCGTTTATCCACCCGGATTTTCGTGGACCTAATGTCCAGCCGCAGGCCTGCGCATCCGACCTGGCTGTGGCTGATGTCTTAGATGCGGTTGCATTCGCCAAGCAACAAGTATCGATCGATGATAAACGCATCTATCTGGTCGGCACGTCCGGCGGCGGGCACATGGCGTTGATCATGGCCTGCCGTTCGCCGCAGACCTGGGCAGGTGTTTCCGCGTGGGTGCCGATCTCCGACCTGTCCGCCTGGCACACCCAGTGCATGCGCAAAGAGAACACACAAAAGTATGCACACAATCTTGAAAACGTCTGCGGCGGCCCGCCCGGTGCATCCGCGGAAGTTGATGCCGAATACCATCACCGCTCTTCATTATTCCACCTGCAAAACGCAACCGGCCTGCCGATCGATATCAATACAGGCATCAACGATGGACACACAGGCTCCGTGCCTGTCAGTCAGTCTTTGCTGGCATTCAACGCTCTCGCTCGGGCTAATGGTTACGCGGATATGGTGATCTCTGAGCAAACAATCAATTCCCTGCTTGATAGGCACGTGCCTGATGAACTGAAGTACCACCCGTCACAACAAGAAGACAGCCGCAAGTACCCGATCCTGTTTCGTCAGGTTGCCGGGCCGGTGCGTGTGACGGTATTTGATGGGGGGCATCAGCACGACACTATGCCAGCGATTCGTTGGCTGCAAGAAGTGTCAAAGTAATTGCACAACCGGCTCGTAATCCCTTGACCAACTGCTGAAGTCAATGGGCGTAGTCACTTGACCTGAAGGGCTAGTCCATCACAAACTCACAAGTCAATGTGCTTTCTGCCGGCAAAGTTATCTGCAATGTGTTGCCTTGCGTTGACAATGGCACATCCGTCACGCGGTCCGCGTGATAACGTCTTGCTGACTTCAACTTCAACCCACTGGTATTGTTAAGCTCGATGGTTCGATGCTGTGGTTGATCAGTGCCGTTCGCAAAGGCCAATACCAAACTGTGCTCGTCAATCAATCCCGCGATACTCACATGTGGATCATCCCATGTTTTTCGTAAAGCTCGAGCAGATTCCGGGATAAGAGGTATGAGCGTTGACAGGGCGTAAAAAGCAGGCCGGCGCTGTTTGTTATTTGTGCCTGTCGCAAGCCCCCATGCTTCATGCGACCATGGCTGGTCCGCAGCCTCCCAGAACATCAAGACTGATGCCCCGTTGTTGATATGAACGAGTGTCAGTTCATACACGCGCTGTGCATAGGCAGGAGAATCCGACGCCCGGTTGTTGCCATGAGACTTCACAAGGTCATATGACACGCCGTTGAATGTGGTGGCTGACGTGGCATACTCCGTAATGATGATCGGCTTTTGCCGTTCAGGATCTTTCTTACGCACGGCAGCATCAAAATCATGCCAACGCTGATCGATAAATCCTACGGACGTATCCGGACTAAATACATCGTCCCACACATGCGTTGACCAGCCGGCTAGTGAATGCACGCCCTCGTCGCTCAATGCGCCGATCCACTGCCTGGAGCCATTGTCGTGATCGAGATACGCCAGCCCGGGCCCGATGATGCCAATATCATGATAACCACGATCATCAAGTTCCTTGCGTGTCAGGATAACCAGGCGATTGTAGTCCTCGGGCAATATCCGTGTGTTCCAATCGCCCTCAGGTTCATTCGCGAGTTCTATATAGGCCGGCTTCATGCCTTGGTCGACTAAGAACCCGACAAACGAGCCCCAGTACCGTGCATAGTCATCGACATATTCGGGCAACAACTGCCGATGCCCGTCATCGCTCAACCAGTTTTCGGGCGAGGTAAACTGTAATAGGATGACTTGAATCCCCAATCGCTCTGTCATTTGCCATGCTAATTGGGCGTTCCTTAAACGTGGTTCGCCATCCCCGTCGAAGTGCCCGGCGAGGAACCGATCCATCTCGTCCCGAGTCGAATCCGTCGGAGGCTCTTGCTCGACATCAAACCAGTTCGGGCCGACTGTCATACGTACATAACGCAAGCTGAGTTCCTTGAGCACAGGCTCGACATACCGATCGCCCGCCCAGATATGAGCGCCAAATCCTCGCACCTCTTGCGCAGTATCTTTCACATCAATCCTGATCGTCACCGGTTCCGATGAGGATTGCTCAGACAGCGCATGACACCCCAGGCCCAGCAGCACCAGCACCGCAACCATCCAGGACATGCCTCGGGATAATCCCATCATGAATCACCTCATGGATATGGTATCACCCCGACTCATTCCAAGTAGAGTCCGGCGTAGAAAGTTCATCAGGCTGGGCAGTTTCGCATGTAGTCCAGAAGTGCAGCCATATCACATGTAGCCAGCCCGATATGCACATCGCCCGCACCGTAGTACACCAGCAGTTTACCGTCGCGGATCACCTTTCCGCACGGGAACACACAACCGTTGTAGAAACCCTGCGTCTCGTAATCCTGCTCCGGCTGCATAATCCAGTGTGGCGTGCGGTGACGGACCACCGTCGGATCATCCAGATCCAGCAGCAGTGCTCCAAGGCGATAATGCTTATCCGGCCCGACCGCGTGATACAGCGTCAACCAGCCCTCGGGCGTACGGATCGGCGGCGTGTTCCCCCCGATCTTGGTTTCCCAGTCGTACTTCGCTTTGACCAGGATTTCAGGATCGCGCATGGTTAACAGATCGTTCCCACAACTAATCCAGATCGTCGGATGCTCCGTGCCGTATCCGTCACCTGCCCACTGCATGGGCCTGTGCATCATGTAATACTTACTGTTGATCTTCTCGGGGAAGAGGATCACATCACGATCATCCACCGATGCGCTTGTCAGCCTGCCTGCACGGATAAAGGTTTTAAAGTCGCGCGTGATCGCCAGGCCGGTTGCGGTATGGTTCTCGCGGATGCACCAGGGCACATCGGCGGGCAACGTTTCCGACTGCCACCGACGTTCGGATGCCGGCATGATCCAATACTGCCCAGGCGCTACCGGGCGTGCGGCGTATGTGATGTAGTAATGCTCGGCGATACGAATGACACGCGGGTCCTCCACGCAGCCGGCATCGAATCCATCTGCGCTGGGTTCAAACACCGGCCGATCGCTGCAACGCTCGAAGTGATATCCGTCCTTACTACGAGCCATCCCCAGCACAACACGATGCTGCGGATCGTGCCCCGCTGCCCGATAGAGCATGCAGACATCACCCGTCTCAGGATCGATCCACGCACCCGGATTGGTGGTAACCAAGGCTTCCCAGGCATTCGCTGGATTAGGCGACAGGATCGGATTGCCATGGAAACGCTTGAGTTGAAAGCCCGTACCCGCCGGCTTGGCCCGCTTGAGCCACTGTTGGGTTTGCGGCGTGACAACTGCGCCGGTTCGGAGGGTGCGGGTTTCAGTCGTCGTGTTTTCGGATTGCGGGGGTGTACTACTTGACAAGGGACGTACTCTTGAATGCTGAAGGATTAGGGGTGTCTCTATTTTGATCGTTCTTGATATCAGTCCATTGGATCGGTCCGCACATCGGATTTGATCAGCGAGCCAAGTGAGTTGGAATCTGCATGGCCGTCCGCCCAGAGGATGTTGGCGCTGCCGGAGGTGCTGCCATCCTTCTCGCCACCCGAATGCCTGTAGCGGATATCCGCCCGGCCGCTCATCGCCTGCAACTTGCGAGGCCCGGTGCCTGATGAGTTCAACCCCACTTCGATGGGATCGTTGTTATCACTTTCACTTTCACGGTAGTAGTGATGATTATCCGAACCGCTGCTGTCGTAGACATCCCCCGCATCCAGGTCGGTCAATGCAGACATGGTGATGCCATACTCGGTCTTGCTTTCATCATCGGGTATCCATTGATTTGCATCGGCGACGAGCATGGTCTTTGTCAGCCGCTTGGCATAATCGAGTTTAAAGATTGATGGGGAGCGCGCCTCGCTATAGAAAAGTAAAGGCATCGACAAGGGATGGGCCGAGTAATGCATGCGTCCGGAATCGACCGGTGACGCCGGGCAGCGGAAGCTGTCGACGGTTTCATCGCCGGTGCCGGTCGCTTGTGCGCCGGAATAGGTGCCATCACTATCTTGTACCATGTAAGACTGAATGAGCAGTGTCCATTCGCGGTTTTCGATCGGTTGCGAAGCGCCGCGCGGAACGTAGCCGGCGGTCTGGCTGGGCGGCGTAGCGCTATCGTTTTCCGAAGCGTAGCCCGAGATGCCCACACCGATCTGCCGGAGATTCGACAGGCACACCATCCCCTGAGCCGTCCGTCGCGCTGCACCCAGTGCGGGCAGCAGGATGCCCACGAGGAGAGCGATGATCGAAATCACGACCAGCAACTCGATCAGTGTAAAAGCGCTTTTGCGTTCTGGCATGGCGTTATCCTGTCTCCAAGTGTCGATCGGAGTTACGTTCCCCGACTGATTCTGATAGTAGTGGGAGCCCGCCGCCGTGTCTTCCAAATATAGTGTCTTATTAGTGCACTATATTGTCAGTCTGAGCGTACGAAGTGTATTGGCTATGGCCCGCTTGGGCACAGTATTTTGCCACGGATGAACACGGATGAACACGGATTAACACAGATAAGAAAGGGGTTTTGCTCGGATGCATCGGATATATCGGATTAAGAGATTTCGAAAGGGGCTTGCATCCATCCGATGCATCCGATGAATCCGAGCTATTTCATTGGTTTTTATCTGTGTTTATCCGTGTTCATCTGTGGCTGATATGTTTTTAATTTATGCAGCGACAAATGATCAACGATCATTGGATAGTATGCTGGTTCACTCAGTTGCCTTATCAATCTTGATATGGCCCCGATAGGCTTGTCAGTTCATCGGGTCGGGTCGGACGCGGTCCTTGTGGATGCTGCCCATCGGGTTGGAGTCGGAATGCCCATCCGTCCAGAGCACGTTGACACTGCCGCTGTCTCCACCCTCGACATTACCCCCGCTACCGTGACGCCAGCGCAGGTCTTTCTTGCCCGCCAGCGCACCGCTCTTGTTGCGCCCGATCCCGTTCGCATTCGCACCGGGATCGATAGGCTCATCATTGTCAGTTTCTATGGAATCGTAATAGTGCGTCACCGTACTCCCCGGCCGCCAGACGGTTTTCCCATCCAAGTCGTCCAGCGCAGCATAGACAATCCCCAGTTCATAAGAAGCGACGCTACCGGTCGCTCTGGTATCAAACTGATTCGCATCGGCGATAAGCATGTTATCGCTCGATCGGCGGACCTGGTCGAGTTTAAACGGTGCGGGTGATCGGCTGGAATTGGTGACATAAAGCGGCATCGTCAGCGGGTGTCCGCTGTAATGGATACGTCCGGTCGAAACCGCGGCAGACGGGCAGCGGAACGTGTCAAGTGTTGCATACGAAGTGTCAGCCTGGTTGGCACCGCTTGGCGCACCGACATAAGTCCCGTCCCCCGAACTTGCGATATAGGACATGATCAACAGCGACCATTCAGCATTCTCCAGCATCCGCCCATCGTTAGTTGTGAAGGCCCACACAATGCTCGGAGGTGTTGCGCTTTCATAATCAGTTGCGTAGCCATGGATACCGATGCCTGTCTGACGAAGGTTCGACAGGCAGACCGCGGTCTGCGCGGTTTTGCGTGCGGCATTCAATGCCGGTAAGAGGATCCCGACCAGCAGCGCGATGATTGATATCACCACCAACAACTCGATCAACGTAAATGCGCTATGCCGTCGGGGCATGGCAGTGGCCTCCAAGTGTATGGACATCGCGCTTCGGTGACGCGATACCGAACACTATCGTAGAGTATTTAAACCAGAATCAAATACCAATATTATGCCCATATGGTTCATTTTGATGTCAACTCGCGTTGGGAATGCTGACAAATGGGCTCAAATGAGGCGGTCAGCCGCTTCTTAGATTGCGATAGTGATCTTGAAATAAAAAAGACGGGCCCGCACACCAGGCCCGCCAATGATTGGGTATTCTTGCGCTGCACCGTAAGTCAGGTTCGCCGACAAACCAACCACGCGCACGCCATACCCACCATGGGCAATACAGCAGGTTCAGGGATGGCCGTCGCATCCGAGATCGACGTCAGGAACTCACCATCCGTAGTCGTCAGACTCATGCTCGACAACGTCGCATCCAATGCTCCGCTAAGCAGCAGGTCATGTGTATCGTCATCGTAGATGGTCGAATAGATGACCAGTGCGGTAAGCATTCGGCCGCGTCGATTGGGATGCGTCCGGTCCGGGTTGTAAAGGTCAACGTAGCCTGCGTTCTCCCACGCATCGCCGACCGGTGCGACCTGAGCGATGGATGTGCCCACCACCGCATCGATATCGGCAGCGGCCAGGTTGTAACCCTCACGCAGCTCCTGCTGCATCTGGGTTTGGCCCCCGGCAAAGTACGACAGGTTGCCGTCGCCCAGCGCGCGTGCCCATGTTTCATACATCACGGGAACGACATCAGGGCTGTGCGAGGCAACTTGCTGATATAAAGCAACGGAGTTTGCTCTATGCTGAGGTATATTCCCATTGGGATGAGAATAGGTGGGGCGGGTGGAGTAATTCTGCAACACCACGTAGTCCCACTGTTCGCCCGGCGCTAACGCTGAACTGATGACGGAGGTATTGTTCGCCAGGTGATACACAAAGTCTACGCCATTGACGGCGGCATTAACGGTGTTCGGTGTTGATTGGCCCGCCGCTATTGCGATCTCACGTACCAGGTCAGGCACGGAACGCGGAGCATAGCTTGTGTATGCGTTGGTGTAGCTGTTTCCATAGAAGAGGATGTTGACCGCATCGGCTTGACTGGCTGATACAAACAGCAGCAGTGCGGCGGCCAGTATTACTTTGGTGCTACGGTGTAAGCACATTTTTAACACGTTCATTATCTCCAGAGATATCAATCGTTGGGGGCGTGTTGCCGCCCCCAACGTGAGGTGTCATAAAATCATGTTCGGCTTTGCTGTTGTCCTGCAACCGTGAATTGCTTACGCACCACGGCGCACGGCGATCAACACCCCACCCAGGCCCATCAGGCACAGCGTTGCGGGTTCGGGAACCGGATTGATATCCAGTCCACCGAGGTAGTAGAAGCCGCTGCTGTTATTGTTGTTGGGCCCCGGCTGAATGGTCATGACAATTTCGCCGGCGGCGGTGGGGGCGATCCCCAACACCTGCGCGACATTACCGACGTTGTTGCCTGCATCCAGGTACGCTACACCGGCATTCAGCCCGACCACGTCATATTGCGCCTCACGATTGTCCGAGACCGCGCCGCGTGAGGCATAGAACGTGAAGTCATAGATCAACGAAGGATCAAGGCCGGCAATGGTGTACTCGACCAGCGGGCGCGGTGACAGGCCGTTGAACTCAACGGTGTGGCCGAACATCGCGTCTCGGGTGGTTTCGCCATCGAAGTAATCGCTGGCAGGCGCCGTTGGGGTTAACGGGCCGCTGCGGTTGGGGCCGTTAGAGTTCCAGCCGGTATCGGATGTGACGGTCAGACTCACGCCCGTAGCCGCGCCGGTCGTATCAATCGCATTGGCAACATCCTGTCCGTTGTAAACGATGTCATTGACGTAGCCCGGGCTGGCGGTTGTCGAATCGCCGAGATCGAACTTCATCGATGCGGCATCCGTCATTGCACTGCAAAGCACGACCGCACATACGCCTAAAGTTAGCCGATACATTTTCGTCCTCCTCCTTCGAGATATGGTCAATCAATCCCACAACGCGCGGGTTATGTGTGAACTGATATTAGGACGAGGGAGCCCGTTTTACTTCCAAAAATAGTGTCTATGTGGTTCCATATATTACCAATCCGATCCGGTACTCCTGGTATTTGTAATAATTTGACCCCTATCGGGGCAATATTCTGTGGTGATTGTGCACTAACGGCGCGTTATGTTGTTAAGCAATTGGATGCTTTGTCGTTTGCGCCCGTGTGGCTTAACAGCGTGCGGCGTCGCAGTTGTGGGTCTTTCTTACATGCGTCTGGGATCAGTTCTGATCCCCTTGGTGATTTGTATGAGAAGTGTCTTTATGCGTTTGTTTACGGGTGTTGCGGTTCTGCTATTGAACGTACTGCCAGACGCCATCCCTGTCCGGGCCGCTGATTACCTCATCAACGTGAACGACACCGCCCAGCCCGTTCTGGGCTTCGGCGCACAGGTCTGGTCGGGCAACACGATCGGCCAATCCGTCCTGGCGGACCTGGAGATGGACTTCTCGCGGATGCAATCCGGCGTCAACTGGTTTAACTTCAGCACACAGCCCCCGACGGACAGCAACGTCGCAGCCGGCGACAACTACACCTCGATGTACAACTACATCGCCGCCAACTTCAACGGCCCAAACGGCAGCGAACCCTGGCACCTGCCTTCCATCAAATCCAGTTACATCCACGCACAGGCAAACGGGATCGACATCATCCTCAATGAATTCAAGATCGCCAACAGTTTCCTGAACTCGCAGAACACCAAGATGCTCGATAACTTGGTCGACGATTACGCGACCTTCCTCGCCGCACAAATCGATTACCTGGCGGATCATGATGTCTACCCGGCCTACATCGAGATGGCGAACGAACCCAACGGCGAGTGGAACGGCTACATCTCGCCGACCCAATACAACAACCTGGTCCAGCAGACCCGTGCTCAACTCGATGCACACGGCTTTTCTAACGTCGGGATCATCGGCCCGGGCTTGAGTGAGATCGGTGGAACGCGGACATGGAACTGGCACGAGGTAACGGACTGGGTTGATGCGCTGGATGCCAACGCCGTCAATTCATTGGCCGGCTGGTCGGCGCATGCGTGGGACGACTGGGCCGGTCTGGAAGGGCAGGTCCAGGTGTTCAATAACGCGATCAACACAGCCGATCCAAGCGGCGATAAGCCCGTCTTCATCACTGAATACGCTACCTCGATATCGAGTTACGGCGGCATCGACTACGGCAGCCCCGATTCCGGGGGCGGTGCTGCCGATCAATCCGCATTTGCAGTGCGTGTGTTTGATAACACGATTACGCTTCTAAACAATGGGGCGTCCGCACTCATCCTCTGGGAAGCAGCAGACAAAACCTGGAGCAATTCAACGTGGGGCTTGCGCCGCCTCGATGGCACCGAGCGCCCGACTTACCATGTTTTGGAAGCCCTGTTGACCGAATTGCCTGACGATGCCCATGCGATTGAAGGATTGGGTCGTAGTAACGGGATCAACGCCGCCGCTGTCGCCAGCGAAGACAAACTGATCGTCGCGATGGCCAACACCACCGATCAGGCACAACAGCGCGAGTTGCAGTTCGAAGGGATGTCTTTGTTAACGTTGGATCGAGCGGTCCGGTTCATCAATGGCGACGCGTCAGAGTATGCCTTGGCTTTGAATGGCAATACGATCTCCGTCGTGTTAGCCCCGCAAAGCACACTCACGCTGATTCTGGACTACGACTGGCTCGCAGGTGATATCAACGGCGATGGTTTTGTCGGGCTCGATGACATCGATGTGGTCTTGAATCATTGGAACCAGGTTGTTCCTGTCGGCGATATAAGTCAAGGCGACCTGGCCGGCATAGGCGATGGGTATGTCGGATTGAGCGATCTCGATGTGATATTGAATAACTGGAACGCGAGCCTACCACCAGTCGCAGGCATAGTCATACCCGAACCGGCCGTGATATGGACTTTGAGTCTATTTTCCTGTGGGTTATTCAACAGACGTTAGTGCAGGTTGAACCCAATCTTCACGTGATGGGTGCCACACTTTGACTCCGTAGGAGCAAAGTGTGCGGGTAGTAGCACACCTTGTCGCTGCGCGATCAAGATGTGGCACCCATTTCAGTTGGATTCTATACATATAAACAGGCTCTAACCCTTCAATCCACTCATGGATACGCCTTCGATGAAGGTGCGCTGCGTCAGGAAGAACAGGAAGATGATCGGCGCGACAACGAGTGTGCTCGCCGCCATCAGGTAGTGCCATTGTGTTCCGCCCTGTTGGCTCTGGAACGCTTGCAACGCCAGCGCCAGCGTGTAGTCCTTCTCATCCGTCAGATAGATCAACGGCCCAAGGAAGTCGTTCCACGTATAAAGAAACTGGAACAACGCCACCACGGTAATCGAAGGTTTCGCCAGCGGCACAATCACCTGCAGAAAGATGCGCAGCTCACTGCACCCATCGATCCGCGCCGCCTCGGATAGCTCGCTGGGGATGGTCCTGAAGAACTGCCGCAACAGGAAGACGTTAAACGCACTGGCGAAAAACGCCGGCACCCAAAGCGGCCTCAGCGTCCCGATCCATCCCAACTCGCGGAATAAGCTGTACAACGGCACCATCACGACCGGCAGTGGGATCATCATCGTGCCCAGCACGAACAGGAAAACCTTGTCGCGCCCGGGCCAGTCGATTCGCGAAAAGCCGTACGCCACGATCGCGCTTGACATCGCTGTTCCGATCACGGTCAACAGACACAACGCCAACGTATTACCCAAATACACCCAGAAGTGTTTCATCTCGTGGACGGCTTCGGAAAAGTTGCTCCACTGTATGTCTGTGCTTTCGTCCAGGCTACCCAGCGTTGCTATACGGTTCTCCGTCATAACATGGGCGTACTTCTGCCGATCGTTCCACGGCACATATCGCTTGGCTACCTCATCAGCCGGATAGACTTCTTGTACGGTAAAGCTGTAGGATTGACTCACCGCCTCAGCCGAGTCGTCCGGGATCTTGCGTATCGCATCTTCCTTGACAAGCCGGCGGCGCATCGAGCCGTCCGGATTGATCACCGCCACTTCGGTCTCGCCTGCTGCGGGCTCAAGAGAAAAGTTTTTAACCCGACGGATCGGGTAGTCCTTGCCGTCAATCGTAGCTTCCAGATGGTAGTTGACTTCCACGACCACTTGATCAGAGCCGGCTTCTTCAACCATGCGCACGGGGCTTTGCCCGACGATGTACTGATAAGCCGCGGTGATCGACACCTCGGTATCCGCTCCGGCATCGTCAGGAATCTTGCCCACGCCGACTTCAACGGATTGGTTATCGATCGTGGTGACCGCCTTGGTCGGCAGCCACTTCGGCGGCATCGTCATCGTTTGATCGATCGGCTTGATCGCGGTGGAGACCATCCATAGCAGCGGGATCATGAATACTGCCGAGCCGATCAGCAGCAGCACCATGCGCGTGAATTGTATGCCCGGTCTTTGCACGTTCAGTCTCCGCCGTAATACACGTGGCCCGCCATCGCTTTGGTCGCAAGCCAGGTCAATAACAGGATCATCGCAAACAACACCACCGCCATCGCACACGCGTAGCCCATGTTGTTGTACTGGAAAGCGTTTTGATAGATATACACCGCAAACAGTAGGGCGGAGCGGTCCTCTCCGCCGTTCGGCATCATGATGTAAGGCTTCACAAATTCCTGGATCGACAGGATGATCCCCATCACCAGGTTGAAGTACAACACCGGTGAAATCATCGGGATCGTAATGTGTCGTAACTGCTCAACCGGTCCCGCACCGTCGAGGTCAGCCGATTCATAAAGCGAACGCGGCACATCCTGTAACCCCGCGAGAAACAGCACCATCGCGCCGCCGGTCTGCCAGACGCTTGAAAGGATCAGCGTCGGCTTCGTCCATGACGCATCGTTCAACCATTGCGGGCCTTCGATCCCGATCAGGCTCAATCCGTAATTCAATAAACCCGATTCGCCTTCAAACACCCAGATCCAGATCATGCTGACCGCCACAAGCGGGACGATCGCGGGGATGTAGAAGAACGTCCTGAACAGAGACCGGCCCAGGATCGGCCGATTCAGCAATACAGCGATCATCAACGCCAACGTCAGGCTCAACGGCACCGAAACCACGGTGTAAAACAGCGTGTTGTAAAGCGACTTCCAGAACACATCGTCCGTGACCATGTCCTGGTAATTCAATGGCCCGACCCACACCGCGTCGCGCAGTACATCGTAATCACAGAACGAATAGTAGACCGCCATCACGATCGGGTACGCTCCGAAAATCAGGAAGCCGACGATCCACGGGCTGATGAACAGCAGACCGAGCCGCAGGTTGTGGCGTTGCTTGCGCGTCATTGCTCGGTCCAGTGTTTGATACGTTCGTCTTTGGTAAGGTCCCAGCGGCGCAGCGCGCGGTCGAACTTCCATTGCACACGCTCTTCCACGTACCGCATCGCCTGATCCGCCGGCATGATCGCGCCGAACACACGGTCGGCCGCCACGGATAACTCCTCGTTGTATTCCTGCCAGATGGACATCTGAGGTGTCGTACGCGCGTTGGGGCTGTGCGCCAGGTCGATAAAAACTTTGATGTACGGATTGGGATGCTGCTCGATGAAGCCGTCGCTGACAGTTGTTAACGGGCTGAATTTACGATGCCCCAGGCAAAGTTTCTCCATCGGCCCCTGCGAATTGACGTAACTGATGAATTCAAACGCTTCATCAGGATGTTTCGCGCCCGCAGGGATCGCGAGGATGTCGCAGTCGATGATCGTCACATCAGGTAACGTTTGTGGATCTATCGACGGGAATGGCGCGGCCGCCCAGTCCAGTTGCGGTGAATACTTCTCGATGAAGTTGTACATCCACACGCCCTGAATCACCATCGCTACACGCTCATCCAGAAATGGATTCTGTGGCGAGGCGAAGTGAGCGCCGAACGATGCGCTGAACTTCTTCACGTTATCAACGCCGTACTTCTGCGAATAGCTTCCGTGCCAGGTCATCGCATCGATATTCTCTTTGCTATCGGCGGTGATGGTTCGCTGCCCGTCCCACAAATCCCCGCCGAACCAGTAGCCCCACATCTGCTTCCACCAGCCCGGCTCATTAGGGCTGAAACCAAGCTGAACGATGTCGAAGTCTTTACTGTCGCGTCCGCTCTGTGTCAGGTCTGTGTAGCGCACGCGCTGTTTCACACCATCGCGTTTGATCTCTACGATCGTCAATCGCTCAGCCATGGCGTCGAGTTCTTCGATCGAAGTGGGGGGCTCATCCGGATCGAGCCCCGCCTCTTTGAACAAGCGTCGGTTCCAATGCAGCGCAATCGTGGCCGGCGTCGATGGCAGCGCCCACATGAATCCGCGATGCTCGCACAAATCCCACAACGCCGGGATGTAGTCTGCCTCCGTGATTCCCTCTGCTTCCAGGTATTTATTTAACGGCGTCAACGCGCCCTTTTCCGCATACGTACTCACGTTGTACGACCACAATCCAACCACATCCGGCGGATTCCCACCCGCGGTCGCCAGGATCACCTTCTGATCCATCTGACTCACCGTCAGTTTTTTGACATAGATACGGTTCTGCGAAGCGTTGAAGTCGTCGACGACAGCCTGCATGGCTTCGCCTTCAAACCCGGTCCAGTGTTCCCAATATTCAACGACGATGCGCCCGTCTTCGGTCTGCTGCTGGGGTTGATGTGAGCATGCAACGATAGCCAGGCAGAGGCACGCTGGTAGCAGCCAGAACCCCTGCCGCCCAAAGGCAGCCAGGAACCACCCGACAATCATCATGCATAATTGTATACCAATGACATAATATATTGTCAACCTTCCTGGGCACAATATCACCAAGCCCACCACGTGCCCCAGCGTCCCTATTGCAGCACATCGTCAACAGCCCCACGCGCAAGCGCGTGGATCATGATCAAATAACTCTGATATGTCCAAAAAGTGAAGCAGCGCCTCGATTCACACTTTCAGTGAATGAGATCGGCGGAATTCACTCGGTGTCTGGCCCACCAGCTTGTGAAACAGCTTCGACATGTACTTCGTGTTCTCGAATCCCGTCGCGTAACCGATCTGCTTGATGGATTGGTTCGTTGTCACCAGCAGATGCTTGACCTGCTCCATCTGTACGCGCTGGATCTCCTGGTGCACGCTGCGGCCGAGCGCTGCCTTGAAGTCGCGATGTGCTTTCGACATCGACAATCCTACCTCGTCCAACACATCCGTCACCGTAATGGGATCGCATGCATGGGTGCGGATGTACTTCACCGCTTCGGCTACGGCAGAGTTCGTAAAGCCCAGGTATTCCGTCGAGCCACGCTCCACCACACGCTCCGGTGGCAACATCACCGGTTGCTCGGTGATATGTTCTCCCATCAATAGACGATCCATCAGCGACGCCACCTCATAACCCATCCTGCGGATGCCCGTATCCACGCTGGTAATTGTGGGTTTTGACAGGTTGCACTGCCATTGATCGTTGTCGACGCCGATGATGGAAACCTCGCCTGGAACAGCGATTTCCGCGATCCGACACGCTTCGATCAACTCGCGCGCACGCTCATCGAAAAACGCCATGATCCCCACCGGTTTTTCCAATCCGCGCAGCCACTTCTCAAGCGCCGCCTGTCGCTTGCCCCAGACCTGCAATGACTTGCTGGGTTTGTACAACGTGTAGTCGAAACCCGAAGCGCTCAAGCGTCGCGCAAACCCTTCAACGCGCATCCGCCACCACGGGTCCATATCAACCTGCTCGGGCCCGCAGAACGCAAAGTGATTCAGGCCCTGGTTGATCAGGTACTCGGCCGCCATCTCGCCGATCGCGACCTGGTCGGACATCACCGTGGGCCACTGTGTGATCCGCTCGTCTTTCTCCGGCCCACCGAATGCCACCAGCGGAACGTTCAGCCGACTGATCTGCTGCTTGGGCAGGCTGGCTAGCAAACTGGTGCTCGTGATCACGCCGCTGGCATGCCAACTGCGGAAGTCGGACCACTTGAGGTCACCCTTGTCGACGAACAGCGACCAGTTCGGGTGGTCGTGCAGGTAGTCCCCGACGCCGTACGCCACGCCCCGGTCCAGCGAACGGTCCGCTTCGATTAACAATGCAACATGCTGCAGTTTGGACATTTGGCTACGTCTCCGGGCCATGCGGCCACGCCGATTTGGCAACATAGTATACCAAAGAGACAAAATGCTTGGGCGATCCTGGCGCGATTGACGTTAATATTCAATAAGCTGATCGGCCTTCCAGTTGTCCGGGGGACAATCCGGGGGGCATCTGCCGGTCGTTTGGGCTGTATCGCTGGATTTCAAATCACTTAAGGAGGGTTTGCATGAGAAAGAATACTCAGGAACTAAGGTCGGATTCGGCCAAGCGGCTGGTCATGTATTCCGCCGCCGCGGGCATGGGCGCTTTTGCCTTTGGCACGGCTGCGCAAGGCACGATCATCGTCTATGACCCGGTCGACTTCGGCGTCCAGGGCGCAACCAAGGGCTGGGTCTCTGAAACCGCACAGCCTTATGGCGGGCAGTCCTGGGGCGTCGACATCGTCGGCGACGGCGCGACGCTCGATGTCGGTTTCTTCCAAGGCAGCAACTACGGCGGATACCTCATCGGTCGCACCGACATCATCGGTTACCGTACGCCTTACGGCTCCATCTCCGGGTCGGGCCAGGTTGTACTGTTGAACAACCCCGACAACCCCGATGGCAACGGCACCGTCCGCTCGCTGGATGGTTTCAACGCGGGTGAGATTATCGGCGACGACGACACGGACGCCAGCACCAACAACAAGAATATCCTCCGCGATCTTTACGCCGGCGGCGACTGGCAGGGTGTGCCGTACAACGGCGTAGACCCGTCGTACATCGGCTTCAAGATCGACATCGACAACAACGGCACATTCGACGGTTTCGGCTGGATCGAAGTGATTGTCAGTGATCTGGGCGGTGGCTCACTGCCGACGATCACCTTGACACGCTGGGCCTATACGGACGATGGCTCGACGATCGCTGCCGGTGAGGTGCCCGAACCAAGCACATTGGCGTTGCTTGCCGCCGGTGCCGGTGCGATGGGCCTGCGTCGCCGTAAATGAGGTTTTTGGATTGACTTTCGGTGTATCGGGTGCCACATCTTGATCGCACAGCGACAAGGTGTGCTGGCCCCCGCACACATTGCTCCTTCGGAGTCAAAGTGTGGCACCGATCCCGATTTGCTCAAAGTTGATCTGGGTAATTTGCCTAGTTGACGTAAGAAAACCTGCAAATAAAAACCGGCCGGCGCTTCAAAACGTCGGCCGGTTTCTTAACAGATGCAAGTACAATAAGGGGCCGTGAGGATAGAGGTCAGTTTATGTCAGAACGTCTGGCGAAGAAGGTGCTGCTGGTCGGTTGGGACGCCGCCGACTGGGTCATCATCAACGAACTTCTGGATCGTGGGCAGATGCCCGCGTTCAAGTCGCTGATGGACCGTGGCATCCATGGCAAGATCGCGACGCTCCAGCCCATTCTTTCTCCCATGCTCTGGAACTCGATCGCGACAGGCAAGATGCCCGACCGCCACGGGATTTACGACTTCGTTGAACCCATGCCCGATGCGTCCGGCATCCGTCCGGTCTGCAGCACCAGCCGTAAGTGCAAAGCGATTTGGAATATCCTCTCGCAGAACGGATTGAAGTCCAACGTCGTTAACTGGTTCGCCAGTTACCCCGCCGAACCCATCAACGGCTGTGTGATCACCGACCGTTACTGCATGCAACCGACGCTGCGCCCGCGCTACCGTGGCCAGCGCCCCGGCATGATCCATCCCGACCGGCTTGGCCCGGCGCTTATTGACCTGATCGTCGAACCTTCTCTACTTGGTGAGGTGATCACATCATTCGTGCCTCGCGCCGCTGAGATCGATCAGGAAAAAGATGACCGGCTTGAAAAACTCGCGAAGCTTATCGCGAAAATGTCGACGATCCAGGCGGCCGCGATGCACACGATGATCAGCGAGCCATGGGACTTCATGGCCGTATACTTCGATGCGATCGATCACTTCGGCCACACGTTTATGCCATACCACCCGCCCGCGGTTGAAGGTATCAACCCGAAGGATGCCGAACTCTACGGACAATGCGTCACCGGTGCCTACCGTTTCCAGGACATGATGCTCGGCGCGATGATGCAGGCCGCGGGCGAAGACACCACGGTCATCCTCGTCAGCGATCATGGTTTCCACAGCCAGGGCCTGCGACCCGGTACGGATGGCTACGATAACCCCATCTCCTGGCACCGCCCGTTCGGTGTTGCGGCGGCGGCGGGCCCGGGGATAAAGCAAAACGACAGGTTGTACGGTGCGACGTTGCTGGATATCACGCCGACAATCCTGGCCTTACTAGGCTTGCCGATCGGTTCGGACATGGAGGGCAGGCCTTGGCTGGAACTTTTCGACAAACCCGTCGAAGCCGAGAAACGCATCAGTTGGGAGACCTTCGATGAAGGTGATCCGGGCCTGCATCCTGAAGATGTCAGGAGCGATCCCGCCGCCGAAGCCGAGTCTATCCGCCAGCTCGTGGAGTTGGGGTATATCGAAAAACCGGGCGATGATGTTGAGAAAACCGTAAAACAAACCCTCCGTTCACAAAAACTCTATCGAGCCACATCGCTGGCGTATGGCCCACGCAAAGATGAAGCCGTCGATGCGTGGCGTGAGTTGATCGATCAGTGTGACAAGGTTGAAGATGCCGAATTCCGCGAACATTGCTGCGTTGAATTGGCGTTGTGCTTCGCGAGTATGGGGCGATACGAAGACTGTAAACAGATACTTAATGAGCTGCCTGCGAAGCGACTCGAACGCCCACTCGGCCAGATGCTTTACGCACAGATATACGTCAGTGACGGTAAGCCGGAGGAGGCGCTGCAATGCCTGGAGCGTGCCGGCGAGTTAAGCGACAACTCACAGGGCTTGACCACCATCGGTAGCGCCATGTTGTCTCTTAACCGACTCGATGAAGCAGACGATGCGTTTGCCCGCGCACTTGAGCTTGATGAGGAGCGTGCCCACGCATGGCAGGGCCGGGCACGTGTCGCGCTCAAACGCAAACAATACGACCAGGCGATCGACTTCGCGCTGCGTGCGGTGGGGCTGACCCATCAACTCGCGATATCACACTATGTCCTCGGCGCCGCGCTGGCCCACCTGGACCGGCATGACGAAGCCATCCTCGCCCTGGAGACGGCGGTCCATGTCGCGCCCAGCATGCAACGGGCCAAACGGCTGCTCGCCTCGCTCTACCGCCAGACCGGCCGGGAAAATGACTCGGCATGGAAACACGACCTGGCCATCCGAAACCTCAGGGGCCAGGAGTTGGAGATAGACAACTAGCGATACGCACACACTGGCCAGACAATATATTAATCTCTTGGGGCAATATATTAGGTATCATCAATGACAACCAGGACGTATATATAGATCATGGAAGTGTAGGATTCGGACCACGGCAGCTCTGCATGGTCTGACCCACGCACGAGAATTCGGCAGCACGTTTACCGTTCGCTTTTCACCGTCCCCAATACTTTGGACGGCCACATTTTGGAGGAAAAACAAGATGAACCAAGCAGTCAGTAAGAGCCATGGAGAAGCAAGTGTAGCGAGTCGGCTTGCTCGATACACCGCCGCGGCAGGGTTGGGCAGCTTCGCATTCGGCAACGCCGCCTATGCGACGATTACCACAGTCGATGCGCCCGAATTTCTCACCAAGAGCCTGGTTGGCAACCCCAACGAACCGGCACCGATCGAAGACGCCTACTACCCCGGCAACTACCCCTTCCGTTCAATCGGTTGGGCCACCGAGGGCTTTGGCTATCAATATGGCGGCACCTACGGGGTCACCACCGCATGGGGCATCGACCTTGATGGAAACAACACCGGTGATGTCAACTTCTTCCGTGGCGGGAACTACGGCGGCTACCTGATCTGCAACAGCACCAAGGTCGGTTATGCCTACGGCTTCGTCTACGGCTCCGGACAGGTGACGCTTCTGAGCAATGACACGGATAATCCGGACGAAGATGGCTTACCATCTACCAGCTCCACAAAGATGAAGCTGCAAGGCTTCAACGCCGGGGAAGTGATCGGTGATGGCAACGACAATAACCTCGGTTCATACTCCGGTATGATGCGCGGCTCCGGCAGGCCCGGGGATTGGGACGGCGTCCCTGACAACACGGACAACCTCTATGCCACCGGTAACCCCGGCACACCTTCCTATGTCGGGTTCAAGATCACCGGGCTTTCTACCGGCACCGGGAGCGGCTACGGCTGGATCGAAGTCGTCGTCCGCGAAGGTACGCATGATGGACTAACCAGCCCCAAACCTATCACCGCCTACAGCCATCCTGAAATCCAGATCCTGCGCTGGGCATTCACCGATGATGATTCGCCTATCGCTGCCGGTGATGACGGTACGGTCAGCCTGGTCGGCGATCTGAACGGTGACGGCTTCGTCGGGCTCGATGACCTGGACATCGTTCTGGGCAATTGGAACCAGAACGTCACCCCAGGCAATCCCCTGGAAGGCGATCCGACCGGTGACGGCTACGTCGGGCTGGAAGACCTGGATCAGATTTTGAATAACTGGAACGCCGGCACACCACCGGTTGCTGCCGTCCCCGAACCCAGCGCCATGATGCTGCTGGCAGCGGGCGCCGGTGCGACAGCACTGCGTCGTAAACACCGCTGATTCAGATTCTGTTTTTCGAATTGTTAAACAACGACGCCGCCGGCTGGTTCATTCCCGAAGCTTTGATTCGCTTTCGGGCATGTCCCCGCCGGCGGTGTCTGTTTTATCCGCCAGGCCGATCAAAGCATCGAATTCATCACTCGTTTTACTCGTTTGCGCGTAGTGCATGAACTCGGCTTCCTGCGCTTTTTGATCCGTGCCCGCCAGCTCCTTGGATACACGCGCATTGGCTTTCACCTGTATGCGCAACTCACGCATGTCGGCAAGCTCCTCGGATGTGCGGTTTTTGCTGATGCCCGCGAGCATATCGTTCAACTCCGCCTCTTCCTTGGCGGTGATGATCTCGGCGACCGCTTCCGCCTGCTCGCTGCGCAGTCGTTCCACTTCCCGCAGCATTTCCGTTACCTGCACCTTGTGGCCGGAGATGGCGGCGTCCATCTCGTGCACATCATCCTCCAGCTCAGCGATGCGCGGCGTCTTCTCGTCGATCGTCGATTTGAAGTCCTGAAACGCGAGCATGCACTTCTGATACGCCTCACTCGCCCTTATCTGCTCGATCGTTGCACCGTCGGCCTTCATCTGCTCGACCATCAGCCGCGCCTGCGCCGCCGCGCCCTCCTTGAGTTGTTCCAGCTTGTTGATCGCTTCGGTCTCCGCGCGGATCTTGCTCATCTTCGTCTCGTGCTGCACGATCAGACGGGCAATGGCGTCCTTGTACTGCTGGATCGACTGCTTCTTGTTCTCGATGATGTGTTCATATGTGGCGTTGATCGCACTCGGGCTCGTGGATAGCGAGTTGCGCGCCGCATCAATGCGACCGGTCACGAGGTAGCCGAAGGCTCTAATGTATCGACGGAGGGCTCTTAGCATGATCAACCGATCCTGGAGGATCAAAACGCTTATGACTCTACTCTAACTTATCGGCAACGTCATTGCCCTCATCCTGCGTTTTTTCTAGTCGATTGATCATATCGTCGTATCGGCTGACGATATCCGCGATCGAGCCGTGGATCTGCTTGAGCTGATCTTCCTGGTCGGCGGTGATGCGCGTCAACGGCTCCATCCACGACTTCATCAACTCGAACTGCTCTTTCATCACATACAGGAACGTCGCAGGGATCTTGTTCACCACCCGGACCTCGAACGGCCCATGCCCCGTCACGGCTGGGACCGCTACCGCCGGTGGCGTGGGCGCCGTTGCCGATGGCTTTTTAACCGGTTTGCCCGGTTTTTCATCGGCCGGCACGTCGGCAACCACCTCGACATGCTTAGGTGCTGCGACCGCCGACATCTGCTCGCTGATCTTGAAAGTCAGGTCGCGGATCGCCTGCAGCGTCGGTTCATCAAGTCGTGCTTCAAGGGCGGCAGGGGGGGCGGCTGATGGTTTGTCTGCCGCCTCGTCTTTCTGCTTCGCCGATTGCTTCAGCGTCGTCTGTACCGCGTCACGGATCCCATCCATGCTCTTGGCGAACTGTGCCATCTGTTCAGCCAGCGGCTGCAGATCGATCCGCACGGGTTCGCTTGTCTTTTCCTGCTTGCCGTTGGGTTTCAACGATGACAACCCGCTGGTCAGCGCGCCTTTGATGTCGCCGAGGTTCTGGTTCAACCCAGACATCTGCGACAGCACCGCTGCGGTCCGTTCATCGCCGCCTAGCGAGCGGACCGAGTTATTCCGTTGGAACGTGCGCTTGATCTGCTCCCAACGCGTATTTTCTTCATCCGTGATCCAGCCCATCATCTCGCGGAACTTAAGCAGATTCGACTCTGCGCCGGTTGTCAGTGTCTGCGCGTCCTGCTCGTAGCTGGACATGATCAGCGTCCGCAGTTCAGAATCGTTCATCACCGGGACGACCTTCTCTGCAATGCGGTTCATATTTCGGTACGAACCCTGCAACTGGAAGGGCGGTTCGGTGCGGTACTGCTCTTCCTGGCCGGCCGAAGCGATGTACTGCTCGTTCACTCGCAAGATCACGTCGCGCACGGTGATCAGCTTCTTCATCACCGTGACCATCTCTTCGACTTCCTCGCGACTGTAATTTCCCTCAAGTTCCACACCCTCCCGGCTATCCGTCTCGGCGATCTGGATGACACCGTAGATATCCTTCTGGCTGCGCGAGGCAAGCGGATTAAGCGTCGGGTTCGAGGTCAGGCAGTTTTCAAGATACGACTGGCGGAACGCATCACCATGATCGCCGATGATGTCACCGAGGTTGTAAGTATCGGCACGGTTGGCGAGCATGTCGGGAATCTTGAACCGTTCGCCCGATTCAGTGTAAGGGTTGCCCGCCATAACCACCGCTACCTTGCGCCCGCGGAAGTCGTACGTGCGTGTTCTTCCTTTATAAACACCTTCAATCCGCCGCTGCGCATCGCACAGGCTGATGAACTTCTGCAAAAACTCTGAGCCCGTGTGCTGGATGTCGTCGACATAGATCACGACGTTGTCGCCCATCTCGAAAGCGAGGTTGAGCTTTTCAAGCTCCTCGCGTGCCGCGGCGTTGGTGGCTTCGGAAGGGTCAATGGAGTTGATCGCGTGCCCGATAGCCGGGCCATTGATCTTCATGAACACGACGCCAAGCCGGTTCGCGATGTACTCCATCAGCGTCGTCTTGCCGTAGCCGGGCGGGGAGATCAATAGCAGCAAACCCATCCTGTCCGTGCGCGTCTCCGCGCCGGCGGTGCCCATCTGCTTGGCAAGGTTATCACCCACCAGCGGCAGGAACACACGATCGATCAGCTTGTTGCGAACAAACGAAGTCAAAACCTTCGGCTTGAACTCATCGATCCGCATCTCATCGCGCGCTTCATCCAGCACGTCGTGCTTCATCTGCGTGTAAGCTTGATAGCGGGGCACCTTCACTGTCGCGAAGTGGTTGAGCCGAGTGATAAACGCGTTGTAATCAAGCGTGTACTTCCCGCTGTTGATCAATGGATGCGAACCGATCAAGCCATCCAATTCAACCCGCACGCTGGCCGCATGCACACGATGTCCGCTCGCATCATCAAACAGCAGTAGCGCCAGCTCATCCAGGTATTGCCCGTAGACTTCTGACGGGTACTGCTTGTTCGCATCCAGATATGCCTTGGCCCAGTCGCGCACCAGGCTGAACTTCGCGATCAACGTCCCGGCCAGCACCTTCACCGATGCCTGGTACTGCTTGACCGAATGTGTATTACGCAGATGCTCCTGGAATGCATTATAAAGCTCCGATGCCTCCGGGCTCACGATCGGCCCGCCGGACATGCTGTCGTTCACTAATTCATAAAACAGGTACTCACCCGCATCGTCGGCAAGCTCGCTGTTAAGTAGCGCGTGCGCTTCGGCGTACTTTCTGATGTGCTGCGTCAATTCTTTGATGTATGTCTTCTGCTCCTTCGCATCGGGGAAGACCTTCCCGATCGAGCCGAACCCGCTTAACCGATAGGACAGCAGTCTTCGCAGTTCATCGTTACCCAGCGACCGCCACCACAGGTTGGCAAGCGCGCGTGCATCACTGCGGTAGCGCAGCAGATCGATCGCGTTGTGCGTTTGCAGTAATGCACGCAGGATGATCGTCGCGTCGTTATCGTGTACACCCTTGGTGTAGCCCTCATCGTAACGCGGCCCCATGAATTGCCTGACACGCTCGTGCAGATCGGCCGGGTCCCCGATCAACAGCTTCTGAAGCTCATCAGGATCGCCGGCAAGCAGTTCTCGCATCAACAAGTACGCAAGATACTCCGCGCGGTAGACCTTGTTATCTTCCGACACGATCTCCTGCGACCATGCATCACGTGTCTCGTTCAAACGTGGATCGTCGATCGGCTCGAAGAACTGAGTGCCCGTCAGGTGCAACTGCATCCGATCATCACGGACGATCGTCGTCAGGTCGATCGGCTGGGTATTGACGGAGAAGATATGCCTGCCGAAGCGGATCGTGTTCTTCCCGTCCGCCTGAAGGTCCTTGCGATCCTTGAGCTGCCGAACCGCATCCTCGCGGATCGTCTTCAAACGCGATTGGATATCATCGACACGGACAGTGTCTTCCAACGCTGTAAGATTCGCGATGATGTCACGGATCTTGTCGATCAACAGATCGCTGGCGAAGTAGCTGTTGATCTCGTTGATCTGCTCCATCGAGCGGACGCGCGACTGGACGCTCTGGAGGATCCGACTCGCCGCCTGTCCCAACGCCTCGGCCCGCTTGTTGCGTTTCTCCGTAAGCTGAAGCTTGCGGTTTTCAAACGCGGTATAAATCTCCTCACGCTTCTCCGTGAGTTGCAGGATGAAGTCGTCGTATTCAGCGAATCGCCCCTCGAGTTCTTCAAGCTGAAGCATCACCTTGGTCAGGTACTGGTCGGTCTTCTCCGAATCGTCCGACAAATCCAGGTAATTGACCACCGATTGATTCAGCAGTTTCAATTGGCTGTTGAATTCCGCGACACCTTCGGTTCGGCCAAGCTCCTGCTGCTTGTTGCGCAACCGTGACCGCGTCGCGTTCAGTTGGCTGAATATCGTCGAGATGTTGTCGATGATCTCCGTACGTTGCGTCGCATCGTCGATATGCAGGTTGCTGACGATCTCGATCAGCATCTCCAACTCATCGGCGCTGTTCTGGACTTCCTCCGCCAGTTCCTTTGCGTCGGCGCCTTTCTTAAGATCGTCGATCCGCTCGTCGTGCACTTCAGCAGACCGGCGGTACGGGTCCAGCGAAGCCGGGACGAGCAAATACTGCACACAACGCTTCGACAAATCCTCGGTCTGTTCCTTCACCGATTCTTCGAGTTTGTCGACATGATCCGGATCAATATATCGCAGTTCGCGCAGCGTAATCACACGTCCGCGCAGCTCGCGCAATCCGGCCAGCGCCTCGACGAACACAAGGATGCTGTCGTAAATCCGCGCAGCGTTGCGATTGATCAGTTCATCAACCTCGTTGGTGACATCCTTGACCTGCCGCTCGGTCGCCCGGCGGATGCGTGTGACCTTTTCGTATTCACTCACCGCCGCCTGCGCCGCCGACTTGATCTGCTGGAGGGGCTCGGCCACGTTGGACGCCTCTTCATGGTCGAGCCAGAAGTATGAATCCAGCAGATCGGAAGCGGTTTTGACCAGGTCGATGTAAAGCTGGGTGTAAAGCTCTTCGCGGTTGATCAGCCCGAGTACCTCAACGCACTCCGCCATACCACGGACGATGTCACGGTTGCCGACCTTGTACAGGAACGAATCATGCTCGTGTTGGGTGACGAAGTCCGGGCCAACGAAAGGTGTCTGCCAGATCTGGATGGCATGATGTTTCTGTGGCTCGGCATCCTCCGGAGAATTGAACATGACGACCTGCCCGTCGCCGAAGAACGCATAGCCGCTTGTGAGGACGGGCATGTCGACGGACTGGTCGATGAGGTTGTAGGGGAGGATGACATACGTGCCTTGCTGCCTGTGATAGAAGATATAGGCAAAGTCTTCACCGTTAGGCGCGATGATTTTGCGTTCAAACAGCAGGCCATGAGGGATCCCCGGGAAGTGCTGGTGTTTGCCCGAGGCAAGATAGTAACCGCGTGTGAAAGCCAATCCGTGATCCTCCGGAAGCAGCACGCAGGCCTCGCCGATACTATCCTCGCGGATGATTTCCTGTAGCTTCGTATTGAAGATGAAGTATCGGTAAGCATCTTCCTGGTACGGCCGGATGCGCAGCAAAACGAGGTGGCCGTGTATCGCGTAATAGATTTCCGCGTCGTCCAGCGCCTGATCGGGATTGTCAACCGGCTCAGCGTAGATGCCTTCACCGCTGTCGGTGTTGTTCTCGACCTTAATGGTCAGGTCCCCACCCGTGGTTTCCACGAACACCAGGTCATTGATCGAATAATGCGGGAATGCGCCCTGCGTCTGCATGTCGCGCGTCACGCGCTGCCATTGGAAGTCGTGCTGCTCGGGGTAAGTCACCTCGTGATCCGAGCGATTACCCATGTAGCGCAGCGTCCCGTCTTCAAAGGCCCATTTAAAAGCCTTAAAGTCGTCGACATCCCGGCCGACATGGAACTTCATATAAAGATGCGGCCCACGCCGGAAGAACTTGGCAAACTTGGCGTTCTTGTAGAAACGGAACAGGTCCGTGAAGTCCTTGAGGAATTCCGCATCATCAAGCAGCGACAGGTCTTCTTCGTGGAATGAACCACCCTCAAACCGATACACCGCAAACACATCGTTAAGATCGACATGCGTCTTGAGCCCGAAGTGGACATTGAAGCCCATCAGGAAACGTCCGCCGATCGCAACGATGTCGCGCGGGACGCAGTTGTGAGAAGTGGTAATCCTGTCGGTCCCGGTGAGTTTGAACTCGATGGAGCCGAACACTTCCTTGCGATGCGCGTTAAGCTCATCAAGCCGTTTACGCAGTTCCTTGCCGTGCGTATTCAGCCGGTTGCGGATAACCTCGTACGCGCCCTGATCGATCTGATCCTGGGCCTGCGCCTCTTCGGGCGGTTGTGTTGGAGAGTTACTTTGCTCAGCCATCGCGATGCCACTGTTAAGTTGATCACCGGGCGCGTGTCGCGTGAACCCGATCTGTTACGAATCTGCCACGATACGGTTTCACTATTCGATTGCTCAGGTCCGCTCAATCCAGCCGGTTGACGTCCAGGGCGGCCAGCTTCTTGTCAGCGTAGCCTGCCGCCTTGGAAAGGCTCAGCAGGTTCTTGAGTTCCTGGATGAGCCCTTTGTCACTCGACTCGGCAATCATCTTCCCGATCAGCGCCGCGATGCTGAGGTTCTTGACATCTTCACTGTCCAGGTCGAACCGATTAACGAGGCCCGCGATCCGATCGGCAAGCGAGCTCCCGTCGCCGTTGCCGCTAAGCAATGCTCCGGACAGATGCGAAAGATGCTCCGAATTGTTGATGAAGCGATCGACCTGTTTGCCACGCGTGATGGCATTGATGATCGTGTCGAAGAACTCGTTCTCGCCGCCGACGATATCGATCTTCGCGCTCTTGAGCGCCTCGGCCAGCACCTTCGCCTGCTCCGCAGCGATGTCCTTGTGGATGTCTATCGACTTGAGGTCGACCTGCAGGTCCTTGTTGAGTTTGAGCTTGAACTCTTCGTGTTCCTTGCCCACGCCGTCGAGTTTCTTCATCGCTTCGGCCTTGGCGGCGACGCCCTCAGCTTCCGCCGTGTACTTCTGCGCCATCACCTCGGCTTCGGCGCCGCCCTTGGCGCGGATGGCCTCGGCCTTCGCCCGATCGCCCTCTGCTTCGGCTTCCAGCTTCCTCTGGATCACGTCCGCCTCGGCCGTGCCGTACTTCGCCACAGCGCCCGCCTTCGCGTCCATCACTTCCGCTTCCGCCAAACCTTCCGCTGCAACTTCCGCCTGACGCGCTTCGGCAAGCTTCATCTTCGCCATCGCCTGCTTCTCCGCCGCCTGACGCTGGGCCTCGGCTTCGATCAGGATCTCGTCCGCCTCGAACTGGCTCGCCAGCTTGCTTGCCTCGGCCTTCTTGACTTCCTTGACCTTGTCCTCTTCCGCCTTGGCCGTTGCCTGCGTCACCTGCACCGTCTTGGCACGCTCGGCGGTCATGATCTCTTCCGTGTCCTTGATCTTCTGCTGTTCTTCGACCACCGCACGTTCGACCACCACGCGCTCGCGGATCACATCCTGGATCTTCTTACGCTCGACTTCCAGCGCCTTTTCCTTTTCGATACGTGCAAGTTCCACAACACGCTCACGCTCGGTGACTTCCAGGCCTTTCTCACGTGCGACACGTTCGGTCTCGATCGCATCGGTACGCTGCTTGGCACGCTCAGCCACAAGAATCTGACGCAACTTGTTCTCTTCAGCAACGCCCAGCTCTTCCTCGGTGGCGATGCGCGCCTTCTCAGACTTGAACCGTTCTTCTTGTTCGACTTTCTGAGACTCCGCCACCTCGCGGGCGCGGACCGTCGCGATTTCGCGGGCCTGCTTGGCTTCGGCTTCCGCCTGCTGGCGTTCAAGCTCGAGGATGGTTTCACGCGCCTCGACGTCCTGCTTCTTGATCGTCTTTTCTTTCTCGCGCGTGATGCTGTTGGAGAGCACGGCTTCGTGGGCCGTCAGGTCCGTGATCTTCTTGATACCCTCGGCATCCAGAATATTGTTCGGATCGAGCTTGTTCAGCTCGGTCTGTTCGAGGTAGTCGATCGCTGCGTCGTCCAGCACATAACCGTTCAGGTCCGTGCCGATGTGGGCGAGGATTTCATTCTTGAATCGCTCGCGTTCGGTATACAGTTCGGTGAAGTCGAACGCCTTGCCGACGGTTTTCAAAGCTTCGGAGAACTTCGCGTCAAACAGCTCGACCAGCGCTTCCTGGTTCGAGGCCCGCCTGCAGCCGATGGATTGCGCGACCTGGAGCACGTCCGTCGCGGCGTTATTAACACGCACGAAAAACGCAACCTTGATGTCCGCACGCACGTTATCCCGGCAGATCAAACCCTCACTGCCATGGCGATAGATTTCGATCCGCTTGACCGAGATATCGATGAACTCCTTGCGGTGCATGATCGGCACAACCACCATGCCTGAGAACGATACGCGCGTCTTGCCGATACCCGTGCGAACCAGGGACGTGCCTTGTTCGACCTTGACATAGAACTTGGCGATCATGCCAAGGATGCCCAATATGAGCACAAAAAGAAAAACCACAATGACGATAATGGTCCCCATCATTGCCCCGTCGATTTCCGCTAAATTGAGCAGTAAACCTGTCATGATCGAACTCCCGCTTATAGATCAAAACCTCGGATGGTATAAACGCCTGGGGTGCTGCTTTTAGCTACAAGCACCGCTTCATCACCTTTTTTAAGCTCAGCGCCCGTGTCCCCCGTCACAACATTTAATCGCAACGGCGCGCCTTCCGTCTGCACCTCGACCTGGCCGTGCCTGTGGTCGGCCGTGAGAGACACGACGATGCAGCGCTGGCCGATCAAATCAACCTTTTGCTCTGCATCCTCCTGCTCCTGCATCTTCTTGAACAAAACATTTAACGGCGTGGTGACGATCTTGGTCAGGAATATCGCCACAATCGCGAAGGGGATGACCATCAGCAGTTGCAACACCACCCCCCAACTGCCGATCCAACGATAACTCAGCACGCCGATCGCCCAGAGCGTCAGAACGAATACGGATAGCAACACCAGCACCGGAACGGTACCGATGTGGAAGAACTTCAGGATAGAAGTGCCTATCCCCGCGTGAAACAGATTGCCGTCCGTGTCCACATCGACGTCCGCATCAACATCAACATCAACATCCACATCAACATCCGCGTCGACATCCAGGTCGATATCAAAATCCGGTTCGCCATCGATGTCCAGATCGAGGTCCAGGCTGTCCATGCCGACCGCGCCGACAAAGACAATGATCCAGTAGATCAGGATCAGCACAAGCAACACTGACAAGGCCAGGTTCACCGGACTCTGCGTGCATGCTTCAAGAAACTGAGACACGTGAAATCCCCTTCATGTGCTCCTGGTTCGGGGGCCTTTTTTGCCCGGCAACCACCCCGGTTTTCAGCATCAGTGGGTTGCCTGTTCCTCCGACTACCCTGTCCTGGAGCACACATAATGTAGCAATGATTGCTGTCCCATGTTTGCAAAAGACAGGCCCGTCTTTCGCCATCGCGAAACGATTGAAACCTTGTGTCTCATTCATTAAAACCAGTTGCTGAATCACACGTTTGGCAGGGATATGCGCATGTAACAACACACCAACCGGATTGATCTAAAAACCGGCCGCTTACAGCATGTGTTTAATCCAAAGGGACATCGTTTGTTCACTTATATCATTCAATGCAAAGATCAGTGCAATCCATCTGTGAGAACGCATTCGCAAGAAGTGGCTTAAATGATGCAAAGTTGATGGCGCGATAAGCCTGACTGCTACTATCACGCCAGCCAAGCCCACCCAAGACGCAATACCGAGAGATTGACACCATCTTGTGTCCTCAAGTCACCGAACCGCACAGAAGCGTGTGACGCCGATCTGAGGCTTTCGGAGCAGTACGAGTCGCTGTAATCGCCAACAACCGACCGGGGGCCACACGGCTATATGTCATGGCAAAATGGCTGAGATCGATAGCCCGACCCCATGACCGTGCTTGCATTCATGGCAGCGGTAAGCAATATATATTGTATAAATAAATAATAAACAGTTATTTACAGGCATATTCGTTTTATCGAATAGTTTTTCCGAAAAATTTCCCATAATATTCCGGAAAAATGCTTGCAGTATTTCCAACGCTCTTTAGAATGGCTTGCATGTCAGTGACGAAAGTTGCCAACCTGGCTGGCGTCTCACCTGCGACCGTTTCCAAGGTCATCAATCAATATCCATCCGTTTCCGAGCAAAACGCCAAACGTGTCCGTGAGGCGATGAGGAAACTCAATTACCATCCGGCTGCACGCAAGCGTAAAACAGCGCAAGGCGTCGTGGCTGTCCTGATTGTCCACGTTAATCAGTTCCACCACTTCACCTCCTCCTGCTCCCTGATGCTTCAAGGTGTTGAGGATGAGTTGCGTTCCAGGCAGAACGACATGGTGGTCGCACACGTCTCCGCGGTCGAGCATTTGCCGGCCATCGTGCGTAAACGTCAGGTCAGCGGTTTGATCCTGATCGGTCATCAGCCCAGCCCGGAGGTGCTCGAAAAGATCAGTGATATCCCCGCGGTTTGGTTGACCTCGCACCATGAAGTCAACGGTGATGTCACTTTGTCCGGCAACGAAGCGGTGGGGCGCATCGCTGCTGAATACCTGATCGAGCGAGGGCATAAACGTTTAGGCGTGTTAAACACGCTGGGTCAGAACCCGGTGCTTGATGTACGCTGCCGTTATTTTGCATTTGTTGCACAAGAGCACGGCTGCGTGTCATCCAGTTACGTTTCGCAGAGCGATTCAACTTGGGACGGCCGGCGTGATTTGAACCTGGATATGTTCGAGCAACAAGTGGAGGAACAAGTCAAGGTTTTCTTGGCGGACAAGCAGCGCCCAACAGGTCTGTTTATTCCATTGGATCTGCAGGTCGCCATGGTCTACCGCGTGCTTGATAAGCACGGGGTTCGGCCGGACAAGAATCTGGAGATGATCGGTTGTGATGATGAAAAGTCGGCGTTGATCGGCTTACATCCTCGCCCGGCATCCGTGAACATCGGTCCGGTCACCATGGGGCGACGTGCGGTGGAACAACTCTTTTGGCGTATCGATCATGGCCAGAGCGATCGGCAGGTTTGTGTAACCGTCGTGCCGATGCTCGTGCCCGGCGACTAACCGTCGGTGACGCCTGATCCGGATACCCGTTGTCAACGCAGGTCCATCAAACCTGTATCAGCTTGACTATCACACGACAATCTATCACATCAAATGACTTGGAGGAGAACACCCGTTATGCAGAAGTCACAAACAATGGTGGCGGTGACGACCGCTTGTCTGCTGGGATTAAGCGCCGGCTCGGCCCGGGGCACACTGGTAGCACATTACGAATTCAATGAAACCTCAGGCACAACCGTCAGCGACAGCGCCGGGTCCAACGACGGCACAGCGACGGACCTGACCTTCGCCGCTAGCGGCGCAGGGGTTGGCGGCGCCGACCTGGGCAACGCCGGTGTATTCAATGGTTACTCATCTGAGGTATCACTCGGCGAGCCGGAGGCGCTTGATCTGGGCACCGGTGACTTCACGATCGCCGGCTGGTTCAAAATGCCTACAAATCAAGAGGAAGGTGTCTACGGCAACCGCCCCGTATTCCAGAATATCAGCTATGCCGGCGGTGGCTTCGTCTTCGAGGTCGGCCGAAACGACCGCAGCTATGCCGGCGAGATATTCTTCACCGTCGGTGGGGGGCCAAGTTCGGACTTCAACCAGACTCAGGTCTTCTCCGATGGTCGCGTTGATGATGATCAGTGGCACTGGGTTGCCGTGACCAACACCGGCGGGAACACCAATATGTACATCGACGGCCTGCTGCAGGTCGACACCGGCGCACTCGTGGATGGGATCAGCACCGCCACTTCACCGGAAGGGATCATCGCACAGTTCGGTGCCCGTGGGTTTGCACAGCAACCATACGAAGGCAGCCTTGACGATTGGCGTGTCTACGACGAATCGCTCAGCGTAACACTCGACGGCAGCAACTACCTGATCGGTGGCGATCTCTACGATGTCTGGCAGACCGGCGCCAGTGTTCAACTTGATGGCGATCTCAACGACGACGGCTTTGTCGGCCTGGACGACCTTGACATCATCCTGAACAACTGGAACGCCAATGTCACCGCAGGCTCGTGGCCAGACGGCGATCCGTCCAACGATGGCTTTGTGGGTTTGGATGACCTGGATATCGTGCTGAATAACTGGAACGCAGGTACACCCGCAGCGGCATCGGTCCCCGAACCTGCAGCACTTGCGATCATGGGGCTTGGCGGCCTGGCAGTCATTCGACGTCACTAAAAAACGACTCGAGGTTTCACCCTGCTTGCGCTATAGCTACGCCTATAGCGCGAGCGACAGGGTGCCTGGAGGATAAACACAAAGGAGAAAGAAATGAAACGCAGTTTCTATGCAATCGGAGCTACTGCAGCAGCCATGATGCTCGGCACACTTTCAGCCAATGCGGGCCTGATCGCCCAGTACAGCTTTGACGAATCGTCCGGCAACGTTGTCGCGGACAGCGTCGGAACGGCGGACGGCACAGCGACAGACCTTTCGTTTGTCGCCAGCAGCGCGGGCGTGACCGGCAGCGGCCTGGGTAATGCCGGCGTCTTTAACGGCACGACTTCAGAAGTCACACTCGGTGAGCCGGCCAGCCTCGACCTCGGCACGGGCGACTTCACCATCACCGGATGGTTAAAGATGCCGACCAATACCACCATGGGTGTGTTCGGCAACAAGCCGGTCTTCCAGAATATCAACTACGCCGGCGGCGGCTGGGTATTCGAGATCGGCCGCGGCGACCGCAGCTATGGAGGAGAGATCTTCTTCACCGTCGGCGGCGGAAGCAGTTCATCCTTCAACCAGACTCAGGTCTTCTCCGACGGTCGCGTGGATGACGATCAATGGCACTGGGTCGCTGTAACCAACAGTGGCGGAAACATCAACATGTACATCGATGGTGTACTTCAAACAGACACGGGGGCGCTCGTATCAGGCACGAGCACGGCGACGTCGCCAGCGGGGACGGTGGCGCAGTTCGGTGCACGCGGTACGGCGCAGGCGTTGTACGACGGCAGCCTCGATGATTGGCGCGTCTACGACGAAGCCTTGAGTGTTACCGCCGACGGCAATGGCACGCTGACTGGCGGCGCCTTGTTCGACGTGTGGCAGGTACCGGAACCGGCGTCATTATCGCTGCTCATGTTGGGCACGGGCGCCGCGGTTTTGAGGCGAAAAACGGATTGAGATCCGTGATTAGGAATTGAAAGGGTTACAGGCCGCAGCCGTGGCTCCCTCCACCACGGCTGCCGCCGAACCCATCGAAGCAATGGAGTTTAGAAATGGATTGCTATCGCAGAGCCTTCACACTGATCGAACTGCTCGTGGTCATCAGTATCATTGCCGTGTTGGTCGGAATTCTTCTGCCCGCCCTCGGCGCAGCGCGTAAAACAGCAACCAACGTGAAGTGCCTATCCAATATCAGGCAGGTCGCCCTGGCAATGATCAGCTACGAAGCCGATTCACAACGCCTGCCGATGCACTTGTACGAAGTTCTCGGCGACACCGGTGTCCCGGAACAGTTATCTCGTAATACCGGCCAGCCCGAACACGATGTACGGTCGCTGTATACCCAGTACATGGGCAGTGCCAACTTCTTCAGTTGTCCTTTCCAGCCGGAGTGGGACAAGTCGGAGGCCGCGATCCCTGTCGCATCGAAACGGCTGTATACCGACTATCAACTGATCCCGGGATACTTCTGTGATTATAAGGATGGCAAGTATTCGGACCCGATGTGGCGACAAAACGGCGGTAGTGGTGTGTGGACCAATACAGCAGACATCTGGGAGTACGGCGACTACAAAGTCGAGGTGATCGCTTCTGATCGCGTCTCCTGGCAAGCCAGTGCTTACACACGTTTCAATCATCCGCTTCGTGGCGGTAGTTTCAATGTCGGATCGGATGAAGCGGATTACAACAACGCCTGGATCGCTTCACAATATTGGGTTAGAAGCCCCACCGACAATGTCCGTGTATACACGGAAGGCAACTTCGCATTCAAAGACGGGCATGCAACAACCTACCTAGGCAGTGATGAGGTCATGGAAACCGTGACCGGTCCGTCACAACGCCTCAGTTACCAGTTCCTCATGCCTGTGTCTGAATAAAACCACTATTAGAAGGAATCGATGAGAATGCGCGTTGTTTTATGCTTGCTCACCATCCTGTGGCCTAGCCTGTTGATGGCCCAGGTTGCTGCGGATGTCCGGCACGTGGTGGTTTACGCAAACGATAAAGAATTCGCCGGCTGGCCCGCCAATGAAGGGTTGTGGCAGTGGGGCGATGAGGTGCTCGTCGCGTTCGAGGTCTCCGCCTATTCGGAGCATGACGACAACCACAACGTCGATCGTGAAGCCACCAAACGCATCGCTTTTGCCCGCAGCATGGATGGCGGCCTGACGTGGAAGCCCGAGGAACATTTGGAAATCGCGCCGCCTGAATACTTGGGTGATCCGACGCGTTACGTACAGACGCGAGAGGGCGTCGCCGAACCTCGACCATGCCCCGGTGGGATCGACTTTACGCATCCAGACTTTGCGATGAAGATCCGCGGCTCGAAGTTCTATGTATCCAACGATCGCGGCCACAACTGGGACGGCCCCTTCGTCCTGCCCGACTTCGGGCAACACGTCCTGACAGCTCGCACGAATTACCTGGTTGTCGACAGCAAGACGTGTCGGCTGTTCTTCTCCGCCGCGGCGATCCCGTTATCGCAGGGCGAGCACGGCCGAACCATGATGGCCGAAACAACCGACGGCGGTAAGAGCTTCCACTTTGTCTCATGGCTGACCGATGACCCGCGACAGTTCGATGGCGCGAAGCCGGGCGAACCCGTGTTCTCCCTGATGCCGGGCGTCGTGGAGCTGGACGACGGCACGATCCTCGCGGCGATGCGCAACCGAGTCAGTCGTCATAAATGGTGTGATGTCGTCGCATCTACCGACGCCGGCCGAACCTGGCAGAAGCGCAGCACCGCGTTCGATAACAACAACAACCCCGCGTCTCTACTCAACCTGGGTGGCGATCGTGTCGCCGTCGTGTATGGCTACCGTGCAGAGCCTTACGGGATTCGTGGCAAGATCAGCGAAGATGCGGGCAGGACATGGTCCGATGAAGTCATCCTTAGAGATGATGCCCGTGAATGGGACCTGGGCTACGTCCGCGCAGCCGTTCGTAACGATGGCCGAGTGCTGATCGTTTACTACTACACAACGCAAGATAAGCCGGCGAACCATATCGCCGCCACCATCTGGAATCCTGCGAAGCACACAGCAGATTAACGAAGTGAGTGATACGTATGTTCAGAAGTTTATTCATCACGGTTCCGCTCCTGTTTGCGTCGCTGGCCCTCGGGCAGATCGCCCAGGTGGAGCACGACGTCGTGTTCAGTGATCCGCAGTTGTTCGCCGGTTGGCCCGCCAATGAAGGGTTCTGGCAGTGGGGCGATGAGATGCTCGTCGCCTACAACGTGACGGCCTACCAGGAACAGACAGGCCACAACGTCGTCCCCGGCGCGTATCAATGCGTTCAGTTTTCTCGCAGTTACGATGGCGGCGAAACCTGGACGATTGAAACGCATCCCGAAGTGAGTATCCCCGGGTTCTTCAACGGCCCTAACTATGTCAAGGACCCAAGCTATAGCGCTATCCCCGCAGCCGTAGCAAGCCCCGGCGGATTCGACTTTACCGCTGAAGGCTTCACGCTTAAGTCTCGCAACGGGATCTTCCAGGTTTCATCCGACAAGGGACAATCCTGGTCCGATCCCTATAGCTTGCCGACGTTCGGCATGGATTACCTGGAAGCTCGCACAAACTACCTGGCCATCGATTCGCAAACGCTTGTGATGTTCATCGAAGCGACGGACTACCCGCCCAGCAGCGGTGAGTACATCAATACAATGGTCGTGCAGACCACCGATGGAGGCCAGACGTTCCAGCAGCTTTCCTGGCTTTCGAATGATCCATTAATGGGCCATACGACATCGTCACTACCTGCGTATGCTGTTATGCCAAGTGTGTTGCAGCTTGATGACGGCACGATGCTGGCTGGTGTCCGCAACCGACTGGCCTCGCAGAGCTGGAACGATCTGCGAGCTTCAACAGACGGCGGCAACACATGGTCTACTATCAGCACGCCGGTCTCCGGCAATAACAATCCCGTCAGCATCGTCTCACTCGGTGGACAGCGCCTTGGCATGGTCTACGGCTACCGCAACGCACCGTACGGCCTGCGCGGCAAGATCAGCGAAGATGGCGGACAAACCTGGTCGCAGGAATACATCCTTCGAGACGACGGCCGCGAGTGGGACATCGGCTACGTCCGCAGCGGATTGCGAAGTGACGGCAATATCACCGCTGTCTACTACTACACGACCAACGATCTGCAAGCCAACTACATCGCCAGCACAATCTGGGATATCCCGAAAACATCGGCCGAATCCATCAGCACGTGGTACAAGTTCGATGAATCTTCGGGCTCGACTTTGAACGACAGCATCGGTTCCACAAACGGGACCGCGCAGGATGTCGTATTCAGCTCCAGCACCATCGATACAGACCACGGCAACGCCGGCGTGTTCAACGGCACAACGTCCAATGTGACATTCGATGACAATAGCGCTTTCAATCTCGGGACGGATAACTTCACGATCGCCGGCTGGGTGAAGATGCCCACGAATACTGAAACCGGCGTCTACGGCAACATGCCGATCTTCCAGAACATCGATTACGCCGGCGGCGGCTGGGTCTTCGAAGTAGGCCGCGCCGACCGCAGCTATGCCGGTGAAGTCTTCTTCACCGTCGGCGGCGGCAGCAGCTCCGTGTTCAACCAGACGCAGGTCTTTTCCGATTCCCGCATCGATGACGGCGATTGGCACTGGGTCGCTGTCATGCAGAACGGCGGCGAAATCTCGATGTACGTCGACGGCGTCTTGCAGCAGGATACCGGTACCATGCAGGCTCAAAGCACTGCTACCGCCCCTGCCAGCGTCGTCGCACAGATGGGCATGCGCGGCTCTTCACAAAAGCCTTTCCAAGGCTCGCTCGACGATTGGCAGATCTTCAACACCGCGCTGACCGCTGCCATCGACGGTAACGGTACGCTCATCGGAGGCGGATTGTTCGAGGCATGGCAGGGTTTGTCACTCGATCTACTCGAAGGCGATCTCGACGGCGACGGCTTCGTCGGCCTCGACGACCTTGACATCGTCCTCAGCCACTGGAACACGAACGTCACCGCAGGCGAATTATCCGAAGGTGATCCCACGGGCGACGGCTTCGTCGGCCTGGATGACCTCGATCTCGTACTCAGCAATTGGAACGCGGGTTCACCACCCTTATCCGCAGTGCCCGAACCCGGCACACTGGGGCTATTGGCAATAGCCTCAATGATCGTTGCGTGTAGACGCCGGTAAACGACTTATCTGCTCGTGTACTAAAACCGCACACCAGAAGCATTATGCGACTATTTTTATCCCTGTTAATCCTGATGTTCATCATCACACCACTCTCGGCTGGAGTGCGTGAAGTGACGGTATTCGATGGTCATGAAGGTTGGATGCACAGTGGTGTAACCTATCGTCTTGCTTGTGCGGTGAACCTGGCTGAAGCGGCTAACGGCGACCTGCTGATCTCCTGGTTAAGCGGGACCGACAGCGAGCCCGCGACAGACAATTGTGTACTGATCGCACGTTCGACCGACGGCGGCAATACGTGGTCGCAGCCGAGCATCCTTGTCCCATGCGGTGAAGATGCTTCGCATGTGACGAACATGTTCACGATGTCAGATGGCACGCTTGTTGCACTCGGTGCATACTGGCCCAGTGAGGACGAGTACACGACGTGGTACTACTTCCGCATGGTGTCGAACGACAACGGCAAAACGTGGACGCAGCCCGAGCGTTTCACATTGCTGGATAATTACGCCTCACTGGGGCGTCGCATCCAGCTGGATGATGGGTCGTGGTTGTTCCCGGGCACCTTCTTCCAAAAGCGAGATGCTCCACTGCATGGCGACTATACGGCGATCGCGCAGGCAAATAACGAAGCCGAAGCCGTCGCACTTGCGAATAAGTATCCGGAGCTGAACACGAATAAGTTCTCACGTTTCCTGCACGGCTGCATGGCATTCGGCTCTAATGAGACCGCGAAGACGATCGAACCACTGGGCCGGATCGACAACCGTCCGCTCGGTCTGATTGAACCATCGGTCGTGCAGCTATCCGACGGCAAACTTATCATGCTCATGCGTGCCGAGTGGGGCGGTTTCCTCTGGCGTTCGGAAAGCACGGACCGCGGCCAGAGCTGGACGCCCGCTGTGGCAACCGGGATCAAGAACCCGTCGTCGATGGCGCAACTGCTTGCTTTGCCCGGCAACCGGATCGCCTTATTCCTGAATCCGACAGGCGGAAAGATCGGCGGCCGGGGCAGTCGTGATCCGCTTGCGATGTGGATCAGTGACGATCAGATGCAGACATGGAAAACCAAGCGTGTCCTCGCTGAAGGGGCTCGCTGCGCATACCCGCATGCTGTTGTGACTCAGGATGGACAGTTGCTGGTGGCATACGACCGCGACCGCCGCGAGGTGCGTCTGGTCCACGTTTCCAACGACGAGTTAACGGATAAGTAATCGAAAAGGGCGAATTCATACATGAAGTTCAAGGATGTCAATCAAGCGGCTCGTTACATTCTGCCTTTATTCGCAGTTCTCCTATGCCTGCACCTGCTGGCAGGTTGTGCTATTGCAGAAGACATCGAACACAGCGTGATCTACTCAGGCGAAAACGAGTTCGCAGGCTGGCCCGCCAATGAAGGCTTGTGGCGGTGGGGAGATGAAGTACTCGTCGGCTTCAACGTCACGCGCGTCAAACAGCGTGACGATTACCACAACGTCGATAAAGAAGCCTACATGTGGGTCAACTTCGCTCGCAGCACCGATGGCGGCGAAACCTGGACGATCGAAGCACATCCGGAAGTGAGCATCCCCGGCTACTTCGCAGAAGATGGCTATTACGTTCAGCGCCCCGGTTTCAAGCCGATCCCCGACGCTCTTCCCAGCCCCGGCAACATCAACTTTACGCATCCGGACTTCGCGCTCAAAGCCCGTGGCGATAGGTTCTGGTATTCATACAATCGCGGCCACAACTGGCAAGGACCGTACCAGCTCCCCCACGCCGACAAGCGTTTCATCAAGGCTCGGACCAACTACCTCGTCATTGATTCTCAAACAGCGATTCTCTTCTACGAAGCAACCGACATCCCATACGATCAGGGCGAACACCTGCGCATCATGGTGATGAAGACAACCGACGCCGGCAAGACATTCAACCGCATCGCCTGGCTCACGCCCGATCCTTTAGAAGGACTCGAAATCAGTCAGGCAAAACCTGCTTACGCATGCATGCCCGGCGTGACGATGCTCGACGATGGCACCATGCTCGCCGCTGTGCGATGGAGCATCGGACGACACAAGTGGACCGACCTCAGAGCCTCGACAGACTCCGGCAATACCTGGAAAAGACGAAGCATTATCTTCAATCGCAACAACAACCCCGCAAGCCTCATCGACCTCGGTAACGGACGCGTCGCCGCCATCTATGGCTACCGCAACGAACCCTACGGCGTACGCGCCAAGATCAGTGAAGATGCAGGCAAGTCATGGTCGAAAGAATTCGTCCTCCAGGATAACGGCCGTGAGTGGGACCTTGGCTACATCCGCGCCGCCTTACGCAGCGACGGTAAAATACTCGCAATCTACTACCACACCACCGTTGAGCATCCGGACGAGTTCATCGCCTGCACGATCTGGGACCCACCAGCAACAACGCAACCGGTCCGTGACCTGGAAATCAAGGACGACGGCACGATCATCAGCCGCCCCACGCAATTCAGCATGAGCCAGTCGGGCGTGTCGATCGATTCGAGTAACCCGCTGTTCCAGCACGGCCGGAGTGACTTTACCATCACCGGCGCGTTCCAGACCCCGCCAAACGAAGACGGCCCCAACCGCTTCATCCTCGACAACATGAACAGCCTCGGTGGCTTCGCCGTGACCATCGGTCGATCCGATCGAAGCTACAAAGGCAAGCTCTACTTCAACGTCATGGGCCCCGGTAAGGATGACGACAAAACCCTCTTCAGCGATCAGCGCGTTGACGACGGCCGGCCGCACACATTCACCGTCTGGGTTGAAAACGAAGTCATGCACATGATAGTCGACGGCCAAACACAATCGCTGACCGTCAACCTCGGCCCTACCTCCACCGCCACAGCCCCGCCACAAGCGCCCACCACGATCGGCGGCGACTTCATCGGAACCATCGCGACACTGCGAGTCCATCCCGGCAAGCCGGATAGCAACGGGGGCGCACAACGATGAATCTGTCTGTGATCGATCTATCAGTGCTGATTGCCTACGGCGTGTTGATCACGCTGATGGGTTTGTACTTTGCCAAGCGCAACACCAACACCGAAGCCTACTTCGTCGGCGGACGCTCTATGAGCGGTTGGGTCGTCGGGCTCAGCCTCGTAGGCACATCGATCAGTTCGATCACGTTCCTGTCATTCCCGGCCGACTCCTTCAAAACCGGCTGGCTGCGCTTCATCGGGACGCTTGCGCTGCCCCTCGCCGTCATCATCGCGGCCTACGTCTTCCTGCCGTTCTTCCGACGCACGCCGACCACGACTGCATATGAGTATCTCGAACGACGCTTTGGGCCTTCCGTTCGTGTGTATGGTGCGGGCGCTTTTGTGTTCGGGCAGGTCGTTCGAGTGAGTATGATTCTCTACCTGCTCGGCATCCTCATGCACGAAATGCTCGGTATCTCCACGGTCTGGTGCATCATCATCGGCGGTGTCGCCGTCGCGGTGTACACGATCGTCGGTGGTATCGAAGCGGTCATCTGGACCGACGTCGTGCAGACGATCATCCTCGGCCTCGGCGGCGTGTTGTGTCTGCTGGTGATCATCTACCAGATCCCCGGCGGTTTATCAGAAATATTTGATACCGCCATACAATACAACAAGCTCTCTGTTGCGGAATGGCGTGACGGCGTGCCGCACGACATCGGCTGGGGCATCACGCTGCAACACAAAACAATCACCATGCTTTTCCTCGCAGGCTTCGTCATCTGGCTCACCGAATACGCATGTAACCAGAACATCGTCCAGCGCTACTGTACATCGCGCTCAATGACAGAGGCACGCAAAGCCATGCTCATATGCGTCCTGGCAAGCATCCCGCTCTGGGCGTTCTACCGCTTCCTCGGCACGTCGCTGTTTGCATACTTCCATCACTTCCCGACGCCCGAGTCCCAAGCCATGCTCGACGGCTCGATGAAGTCCGAGCACATCCTCCCGTTCTTCATCCTCAATTACCTGCCCGTCGGCGTGGCAGGGCTCGTGATCGCCGCCGCGCTCGCCGCCGCGATGAGTTCGCTCGACTCTTCGATCAACGCCATCTCAACCGTCGCCGTCACAGACTTCTACCGCAGGCACATGGTCAAGCAAGCCAGCGAACGCCACTACCTGAAGGTTGCATGGGCCGTCGCGACCGCGGCCGGTGTGATGATGATCGGGGGGGCGGTGATCCTCAGCATCGTCCCGACCAAGACACTTGAAGACACAGCCGCGATACTCGTCTCGCTCCTGGCGGCAGGCCTGTTTGGCGTCTATGCGCTCGGCTTTTTCACGACGCGCGGCGATGCGCGTGCCGTCTGGTTCGGGATCGTGCTTACGATCATCTTCACAGGTTGGACCGTGATCGCCGCCAAGGCGCCGAATATTCTGCCGGATGCGATCAATGTACCCTTCGATCTCTACTACACGGGGATCATCGGCAACATCGTCATGTTCTTCAGCGGATACCTCGTCGGCTGCCTGCTGCCCGCACGCTCCGACCGATCCCTGGAACAGCTAACCGTCTGGACGATCAATAAATCAAAACAAACCTCCGGGCAGGTTGAAGTGGCAGAAGTATAAGTATGCCCGTGAAATTTGTATGAAGTTGAATACGCGAATGAAACACACAATAAACAAGATGTCAGCCGCGAGAAGTACACGCCTGATACTCGATACCGATATGGGTAACGATATCGATGACGCACTGGCTCTGGGTATGATCCACACGCTCCAATCACAAGGTGAATGTGAACTACTCGGCGTGGTCAGCAGCAAGGACAACCCATTCTCGCCGGTCTACATCGATATCGTCAACACCTTCTACGGGCGAGGCGACATCCCCATCGGCATCGTCAAAAACGGTGTCACCCCCGACGATCGTACATTCATCCTGCCCGTAGCAAACGCACGCGACGACGGCCGACCCCGATACCCTCGCTCCAAACAGCCCGATCAATACGAGGACGCCGTACCTTTGCTGCGCCGGCTGCTGGCCCGTCAGCCGGACAACTCCGTCACCATGGTCATGATCGGTTTCAGCACCAACATGGCCCAGCTATTCGATACGCCAGGCGACGCCCACAGCCCATTGTGCGGGGCAGACCTGTTTGAAAAGAAGGTCAAGCGCGTGGTCGCCATGGCTGGTAACTTCAGCGATGAAGTGCAGGCGAACCCCACACTGGATAACCGCGAATACAACATCCATAGCGATGTGCCTTCAGCCGTGCGTTTCTTCAACTATTGCCCGACGCCGATCACCTTCTGTGGCTATGAAGTCGGCTGCATGATGCCTTACCCCGCGGCCAGCATCACCTGCGATTATCAATGGGTGAATCATCATCCCGTCGCCGAGGCTTATGTGCACTACATCCCCATGCCCTATGACCGACCGCTCTGGGACCCCGCCACGATCCTCGAAGCGGTACGCCCCGGATGCGGCAGCTTCACGCTCTCGCCAAAGGGCCGCGTCACCGTGGATGAGTATGGCTGTGCGTTATTCAAACCTGAACCAGCGGGCAGGCACCGTTATCTCATCGCTGTCGAGGAAAACCTCGAACTGACGATCAACGAGATCGTCTCGCTGTGTTCAAAACCATTACCGGATAAATCCGCCGTCCGCACCACGCCCAGCATGGAGAGTGCCAAGTGAGTAGTCCTGCAAAATCCATCAAATTTACGGGCATCATTCCCCCCATGGTCACGCCCCTGATCAACCGCGATCAGCTCGACATCGAAGGCCTGCAACAGCTCATCGAGCATATCATCGGCGGCGGCGTGCACGGCATCTTTGTCCTTGGCACGACAGGTGAAGCGCCGAGCCTCGGCTACAAACTGCGCCGCGAACTTATCGAACGTACCTGCTCGCTCGTTAACGGGCGCGTTCCCGTGCTGGTCGGCATCACCGATACGGCTTTCACTGAATCGTTGAAGATGGCAAACCATGCCGAACACTGCGGCGCTGATGCGGTCGTCGTCGCTCCGCCGTATTACTACAAGACCGGCCAGCCCGAGCTGCTCGAATACTTCCAGGGATTGATCAGTGCGGTCCCGCTGCCCGTGATGCTTTACAACATCCCGGCTTGCACGAAGGTCGGCATCGAGCTGGACACACTTCGCCACCTGCTCGATCATCCGAACGTCGTGGGTTACAAAGACAGCTCCGGGCAGATGGCGTACTTCCAGAACGCATTGAAGTTGTTCGCCGACCATCCCGAAAAGACGTTATTAGTCGGAACGGAAGAGGCCTTGGCCGACACGCTGATCCTTGGGGGTCACGGCGGTGTCACCGGTGGAGCCAACATCTTCCCAAGGCTATACGTCGATCTTTATCACGCGGCAAAAGCGCAAGACCTCTCGACCGTGCAGAAGCTGCACCAGACCGTCATGCAGGTAAGCCAGCTCTACCACGTTGGCCGGCATGCTTCTTCTACCATCAAGGGTGTGAAGTGTGCACTTTCATGCTTAGGCATCTGCGGCGACTTCATGACCGAACCCTTCCACCGCTACCGTGAACACGAACGCAAACAGGTCCGCCAGATCCTTGCGAAACTGAACGTTACAGCTTGCCAAGCCGCCGTATAGTTGAATTGCTTGCGGGTGGGATCGTGTAAAATTATTTATCAATCCTCACTTCCCGATCCAAGGTACCAGCCAGGAGCAATCATGACGCCCAAAGAACGGCTACATCTGGCATTTACTGGACAGACTGTCGATCGGGTCCCGTACATGCCCAAGATATGGGTTGACCTTGCAGCGGCGATCATGGGTGTCGATTTGTGTGACATCATAGAGCAACCGGAATTGGCTATGCGTGTGGTTATCGATGCAGCCATACAGGTCAATGCCGACGGGGCGCGTCAGTTTTTCTTCCCGGCACGCCAGACGCAGCGGGTTGGAGATGTCGTCTATGAACTCACCGGGGACGGCCGTCGCCTTGGTACCATCGACATGGCGGGTGGACTTACAACACAGTTGATCGATGACGCGCACTATCGCATCGATGATCCTTCTATCATGGCTTTCTACCGCAACTGGAAGCCGACATCACCACCCGTTCAGAGCATCGCCGATGCACGCCGCATCGCGATCCCGACAAAAGACTATTACGAGCAGGCCGGCTACGGCGACATGCAGCGGCGGATGATCGCCTATGCCGCAGATCGCCTGGGACTGGTTGGAGACCTCGATTCACCAACCCTTTCTTACTATATCGCTCTCCGCGGCATGGAAAACGGTTTGATCGACATGCTGGATCAACCCGAGCTGGTTCATGCCGTGCTCGAAAAAGGCACAGCTTCTTCCATCGAGAGGGGTAAATTCAATATCGACCTTGGACTCCGTATCCTCAGGCTCAACGACTCCGTTGCCAATATGTCAGTGATCTCACCCAATCAATGGCGGCAGTTTGTTTACCCGTACTTCAAGCTGGTGTGCGATGAACTGCACCACTATCATCCAGATTGCAGGATCTACTGTCATATCTGCGGGAACATACTGCCGGTCGTTGAATGGCTGGTCGAGGCCGGCCTGGACGCGATTGCGCCGCTGGACCCTATGGGCGGATTCAACATCACCGAGGTGAGAGAGCGTGTCGGCGACAGTATCGTGCTGATGGGCGGGCTTAACACGCTCTCATTCATCCAGTCAACGCCAGAGCAGATCCACTCCGAGGCCCAGACGTGTATTCAGCAAGGTGATGTGAACCACAGCAGATTCATCCTCGGAAGCGGATGTGTGGTCCCTCGTGCCGCACGCGTGGACGTCTTGAGGTCGGCCGCCGCCGCGACCGAGATAGATCTGGTATGAGTTACTCAAACATCATTCAAATGTCACTTACATCAACAGCGGATATGGTTGCCTTCCCTGAAGCAATCATACCAACCATGTGAGGTACATGAGGAAAAACATGTCGTCTCCAAAGTCCGCCCCATCTGTGAATGTACTGGTGATCGGCAGCATCAATATGGATGTGCTGACCCCACTGCGCCGTCTGCCCGAGCCCGGCGAAACGATCCACGTTGAAGACATCTCGCTCGTGCCCGGCGGGAAAGGCGCAAACACCGCCGTCGCCGCCGCACGACAAGGCGCAACCGTTAGATTCATAGGTTGTGTCGGAGACGATGCGTTCGGCAAGCAACTGCGCAGCTCGCTCGAAGATGATCACATCGACTGCCGATTGATCCGAACCTCGACGCGCGGCACAGGCACCGCCGTCATCCTCCTTGACCGCGCTACCGGTCAGAACGCCATCATGGTCGGCCCGGGCGCGAATGACGAAGTAGTCTTGCCGAAGAATGACGAAGTCTTCAAATGGGCGGATATCGTTTTACTTCAACTTGAAACCCCGCTCAGCGTGAACATCGAAGCGGCAGTGCGTGCTCGTGAGTTTGACCTGCCTGTCATCCTCGATCCCGCACCCGCTCAGGCGGACCTGCCCGATGCGTTGCTGAAGTCGGTAACGATAACGTCACCAAACGAATCCGAACTATCGATGCTGACCGGCAAACGGGTCGACAGTATCGATGCCGCAGAAGCAGCCGCACGCCTATTACTCGACCGGGGGTGCCAACAGATCGTTGTAAAACTAGGCGAAAAAGGCGCGTTATGGGTCACACAAGAACATGCACACCACGTCGCCGCGCCGGTTATCGAAGCCATCGACACGACCGCAGCAGGCGACGCATTCACCGGTACGCTAGGTGTCGGCCTCGCAGCGGGTCTGGATATGCCCACCGCCATGAATCGTGCCTGCCATGTCGGTGCACTGACTTGCACGCAACTCGGCGCCCAACCATCCATCCCCGATCTTAAAGCACTAACCCGATTCAAGGAGGCGATGCGGGTATACTGATGCACAACTGTTAGAGCATCCTGCGCAAGGTGGGCCGACCTTTCGGAGCTGAACGCAGGGGTGTCGTTGATTCTCATTCATCAACCTATTCATTGATAGGAAGCGACACCATGTCAAGCAATACAGCAAAGATCGGCAGCCGATCAAACTACCGCTCTCGCTTTAACGCCGCGTTCAGCGGACAGCCCGTTAATCACATTCCGCTCATCGACCTGGGCTATTGGCCTGAAACAATCGACGCCTGGCGCGATCAAGGTCTGCCCTCGAACGTCAACGCATCCAACAGCGACGAATACTTCGGACTCGACGGCTTGATGCGCTACTATGTCTGCCCGGACAAGACCGACGGCACGGGCCCGATCGATCGCGGCATGATCACCCCGGGCGGTTGGCGTATCGGGCTTTGGCCTTTCTTCGATGAAGCTGTGCTTGAGCAGGAGGATGATACCGAGTTGGTGCAAGTCCCCGACGGCACAGTCGTGCGTCGGCACCGCTCGCAAACCGCACTGCCCGCGACCGAATCTTACACGCTTGTTGATCGCAAATCCTGGGAGAAACACTACGTTTGGCGTCTCAATCCGGATCATCCCGAACGCGCGCCAAAGCAGCAACAAGCAGTCGAAGCGATCGCAAGCGATAGCGACCGCGACTTCCCGCTGATCCTGCCCGGCGGCAGCTTGTACGGCTGGCTTCGCAACTGGCTCGGCTTCGAACAGATCAGCATGCTCATCTACGATGACCCGGACTGGCTTAACGAAATGCTCGACCGCGTATGCGATTGCATCGTCGGCGTCCTGCAACGCGCGCTAAGCAATGGCGGAAAATACGATGCCTGCCTGATATGGGAAGACATGGCCTACAACGCCGGGCCCATGGTCTCGCCGAAAACTTTCAAAGAACTACTCAGCCCACGCTACCGACGCATCACTGAAACACTGCACGCCGGCGGTGTCGAAACCATCATCGTCGACAGTGACGGCAAGATCGATGACCTTATACCACTTTGGCTTGATGCAGGCGTGAACACACTCATGCCTATCGAAATCGGAACAACCGGCATGGACCCCGTTACACTGCGCCAGCAGTTCGGCGCGGGATTGAAGATGATCGGCGGATTCGATAAGCGCATCCTCTGGAAGTCGCGCGATGCTATCGCCGCGGAGGTCGAACGCTTAACGCCCGTCGTGCATCAAGGCGGTTTCATCCCGTGTTGCGATCACAAGGTTCCGCCGGAAGTCAGGCTCGATGACTATATGTACTTCATAAAGATCGCGCGACAGCGTTGGTGTTCGGATACATGATGTGATGTCATGCGTTGTCTTGCCAAGTGTGGCGAAGCAAGTAAATGCCACGGCGTCTAAAAAACATGCTGTCTTGTCGGGGTACTCATCGCGCATGGCTGGGGCCGAAGAGCTGGGCTTCGGTCAGTCTGAATCAAGCCGTCGCGGCACCGCCCGATGAACCGCAAATGTGCGCACGTGCACCGAACGCGACAGCACTGTGCGCCGAAATGGTGGTGGATAACTACGCGCACGACGCGCCCTGATTTGCACGGAGTTGCGATATGGTTTAGGCCGTCGTCCGCTTCGATATGCGAATAGTCAACAGTCTATTCCCACAAGCCCAACACCAGTGAATCGTCCTCCTGCTGAAGCGCAGTCGGGATGTAACCAAGATCGTCGCGCAGACTCGCTTGTTGTTTCTGATTCAATCGCAGTGCTAACTGTTCGCTGCTTAGCGTTTGCGATTGCATGCTTGTTTGTTGCTGCGCTTGTTGAGGTATGTCGCGCTTGCGCTGAACCGTCTGCAACTCAGAAGCCGCATTCATCATAGCAGTGTCTTCTTCAACAGAAGCGGATACAGACTGCACAACGGTTGTAGTCACAGGTGGCGTTCCTGTGTTCCAGTTGCCGAGGAGGATGTCAAGATCGTCCAGGCCGACGAACCCATCACCGGATGCATCACCGTATGCAAGGTTGCCGACGGCAACGTTCTGGTTCCAATGGTTGAGCAGGATGTCGAGGTCTGCGAGGCCGACGAAGCCATCATAGTTCAAGTCGCCCGCAAGGTAAGGCGCGGGGGTAACCGCAAGCAGGTAGTCGCCGCTGCCCGACCAGCCGAAGACTTCGATTGTATACGTGCCGGCTCGCGGCGCGATGTAAGTCAGGCCGTCGTATCGCTGCTTGATAGGCACACCTTCACCCGACGGGTCGGTGACCCGCCAAGTCAAGTGCAGGTTGTTTACACTTGAATAACCGGTCTTTATGCACAAAAACTTGAATTGCTGGCCCGGCATGAGGTCGATCGTGTATTGATCGGTTCGTTGATCGGTTTGCCGGTTGAACAGAATACCGTCGCCGGCAATGCTGATGTAGTCTTCGTTGTTCAGTTCTTGAATGTCGTACAGTGCAAGCGTGGTCGGATCGATGATGCGCAGTTCACCGTTACCGTAGTCATACGTGTAGATGCGGCTGTTTACATAAGCCAGGCTCGACACGCCCGACGGAGCGATGAAGGAGCCATCGATCACCTCGCCCGTAGCCCTGTCTATCTCGACGAGCCAGGTTCGCAGTTGGTTTTCTACATCGGTCTTCGTGTACGTTGCGAACAGGGAGCCGCGCGATTGCACGCCGACCAGGCCGGTCAGTCTTGCGTCGGGGTCGATATCAGTGGTAAGTGTTTCGACGATCGAACCATCGAACGGATCAAAGAACGTCAGCTCGTTTCCGAAATCACCGCTCTGCATCACAAGCAGGTTGTCGTAGTAGGCGAGGTCGCTGGACAGCGAGATATCAACGCGATCGATCTTGTGTCGGACTGCGCCGGTTTCAGGATCAAGCGCCCAGATGGGGCCGAATTGTACGGTGCGTGCGTAGAGGTTGACGCCGTCGTACGCCAGGTCGGCGACCCGATAAAGACCTTCAAGCGTGAACTCTCGGATCGGCTCGAGTGTCGTAGGATTAAGCTCATAGACGGTTGTGCCGCGCTTTGAAGTTGATGTCTCGCCTAAAGCAAACAGCCTGTTGGTGCGAGTTGCATCAATATGTCCGAGCACTTGTCCGGTTGTATCCAGGCTTTGCGATGGCTCATCAACGGTCTTTAGATAGTTAAGCTGCAGGTCGAATAGTGCATCGCGCAACAGTGACAGGACGTAGGTTGCTTTTGTAGAAGCGTGTACTTTAATGTGATAGGTGCCTGTCGATGGGGCGGTGAATTCAAGTGATTGCAGGTTGTCGTAAGCGCTTGTGGTTGACTCGGCGACGGTCTCACCCGTCAGTGCATCTAACAGTTCAATGTTGTATCCACTATAGACACAATCCAGCAGCACGCTGAAGACTTGTCCGGCTTCGAGGTTTACCGTGTAGGTGTCCGGCAGTGCGAGGAATAATGGAAGGCCTTCACCGAGCACGCTTGTGAACGAGGTGGAGCCGTCGTTCAATTCGGTCCACATATCGCTGAGGTCATACATCTGTTCCAGCGATGTGCCGTTGTTTGTCAGAGTCGATTCGGGCATGACGTTCAAGTGAACCGTCATGTTGTACTCTGTCGCGCTATCAGCGCCGACGTTCATGTACAGTTGGTAATCAGGGATGTCGTTGCGATAGGTCCAGACAATCGATTCGCCCGGTGCGCTTGCGACGATCGTTTCGTCCGGCAGTTCAAGCGTCAGGATCGAATCGCTATCTCCAACGGGTTCAACAATTACGGTGATCAATTGCCCTAAACGCGGGCCGAGTTGGAATGTATCGGTATCCTGCGCGTTATTGATGTACCTGTGGATAAGCTCTGCTGTCTCGCCGAGTGTATCGATCACGGTCACATTGGTGAAAGCGGACGTTGGATATTGATCACCTTGCATGTCGGCATCAAACGTAAAGGTAAACGCGCCGCCGGGGGTGCCATCGCCGCTGACTTCGGGCGGGAGCGTGCCAAGCGGTGGCTCCCCGTCCAGCAGGTTGCCTGCAAGGTCTTTGATGGTGTTACCCGTGGTGAACTGGTAAGGCCCTTCATCCTGCAGGTTCAGTTCGATCGAAAGCGTAAAGCTGGTTGGGTCGTAGGTATAGTCTTCCGTGTTGAATGTGGTCAGTGAGCCTGTCAGAAGGTTCTTGTAGTTGGCGCCGCCCCAGAGGAAAGTCGGGTCGATGTCTTCGTCGAAGCTAAGGACCAGTACGTTTGATCCTATTGGCAGTGTCTGGTTCTGCTGGATGGAACTGCCGACGATGCGCGGGGCTGTGGTGTCTATGGTGATAAGCACTGGCTCTGAGTGCAGTGAGATATCCATGCCCGGGTCTTGCCGCGCCGCGGTGATACTGTGCGTGCCGTCGGCTAGTGTATTGACGCCCGCGGTGTATACGGTTGTGAGGGGCTCGCCATAGGAGACGGCCTTGCCGAGGATGATGTCGTTGTCATAGATAAAGACGACTGATCCGGCGGGGATATCGGGGACATCAAACGCAAGCACGGTTTCGGATGAGCTGTTGTTGTAGCGTGTGATCAGGTCGGTGTCGCTGATGCCGGTATCGGATGTTGTCTGGAGTTGTGGCGTGGCAGGTGGGCTGGAGGGGATGGACACGCCGAAGCTAGTGTTGGTGATAACTTCGTCCGGCGCAACATACAGGTAATACCAGGGATTGTTGCCGGTAAATCTGTAGTAGTCGATGGTGCCAATGGCTGTGGAATCCAAAGCGGCGTCCGCATAGATCAGGTATTCACCATCGATCGCTCTATAAGCCCGGGGATAGACGAATGCGGTCGGCACGACCTGCCAGAGTGCTTCAGAGCTTATGTTGCGTTCCAGCAGCAGCGAACCTGACGGGCTACTGATCAAGATGGTATCGGTTTCGACGAAGAAGCCGATGCTGGACCGCAGATCGGAGACATCGGGCGTGGCGACAAGCGTCCACTGGCCAGGTGTTGCCTGGTCGGGCTCGTAGATAAAGACCTCGTAGCTGTTGCCGACGACGATGGTGTTGCCGGTGATTCCGACGAGGTAGCCGAATTTACTATGCGTGGTAATGCCTGTCGGGTCCAGGTCCTGGACGAGGTTCCATTGCTGCGGGTCGGCGCTGTCGCGCTGGTAGATGCTTACAGCCCCTAACCGTTCACCGAACTTACTGCTTAACTGATCGCCAACCACAAGCAGGTCGTCCTGGATGGCGACGTAAGTGTCATACGCAGCACTCGTGCCGGGTGTTGCGCTGAATGCGAACGTGTTGGTATGTGTCCAGCCGATCAGTGAACCGGGGTCGCGTTCGAAGGTTAATACAAATCTCTGCGAAGCAGCGGTGTTGAAGCCTGAGACGACAAGCGTATTGCCATCGACCGTCATGTTCCCGCTGAACCAGTCGAGGCCGAAGTCGGCGCCGAGCAGCGTACCGGTTTGCACCCATTGGCCTGAATCGGGGTCTTGTTTGAAGATGTATACAGTGGATATTTCAGGCAGGCCGACGAATACAAACTCGTCGTTTGTTGCAACGCGGTACGACGAACTTTGCCTGGTGGTGCCCAGGACATTCTCGTTGAGGTACTTGGCAAATTCCCAGGGCGAGCCATAGCCGTCACGGGTAAAAATGGTGGCGTCGTAGTACCTGATGCTGCTGGTGTAGGCGTACGAGGACACGACCATCACATGCTCGGAAACATCGACGGTGGTGCCTATCGTTTGGAGGCTGCCGATTTTCGGCGAGTTGATTGAGTAGGCATATTCAAGGTTGTTCCACTGCTGTTCGATAGTGCCGGGGGCGGTGATGTGGTAATTGGTTCCCGCTGTATCGATGCGGATGAAGTAATCACCTTCCGGCAGATCGGTGAAGTGATAATGGCCGGCTTCGTCTTCGGGTGTGTCGGTGATATCTTCGGAGGTGAATTGCCGTGGTTCGTCGGCGTTCCATCTGCCGTCGACATTCAGGTCGAGGTAAACAGCGACCTGAGCCTGGCCGGGTTCGTTGACTTCCTGTATGCCGTTACCGTTAATGTCGCGCCAGACGACGCCGGAAATCTCGGATGGGGCGGTTGTTGCCAGGGCGTCTTGGAATTCGGTAACGCTGAAGTTACCCGCCAAGTCTGTTGCATATACAACGACGTTGTAGGTTCCGATGTTGAGTGCGGGCATATCGCCTTGCGCGATGGTCCATTGCCCTGTTTCATCGGGGTCCACGTTGAACACATCCAGGCCGATGAATACGCTGACCTGCGCATCCGGTTCGTTGACGTAGCCTGACAGGCTCGGTAGCAGTGCGACCGTGGATTGCGGGTCGACCTGCGCGACGGGCGCGACAGTATCGATGACGAGATCGATCCACTGACTGGTAGCCCATGTATCGCCGGTTGGGCTTGTGATGCTCAATTCGATCCATTGCAGGCCGTCGGCGAGTGTGGTCTGGCCGTCGGTTGTGATGTACAGGCTGTTACCGGTTGCCTGTGCGGAGCCGATGCTGTCGCCGTCGTTGTCAAAGAGCGTGACAATGGAGCCGGGCTCGACGCCGCTGACAAAGAAGGTGAGTAGTGAACCACCATCGTGATTGTTCAGCGACGTGTTACGGTCGGAGCTGCTGATGCCTGTGTCGCTGTCTGCCAGCAGTGTGATGGATGGGGCGGTGTGTGTCACACCCACATCATCGAGGTTGTAGAGTTGACCTTCGCTGAGGGAGACGGTGGTCTGGTAGGTCGCGTTGTCGGGTTGATAAAAGAACACACGTCCTTCGTTGCTTGATTCGATATCGTAACCGGTATTCGGGAGAATGAGCGTGTCATCGACGGCATATACTGTACCGGTGCTGGTGCCGAGTGTGTCGGAGTGCAGCTTGTTTGTCTGAATCCAGGTCGTACCGTCATACTCGAACAAGTAGACGGCGTTATTGGAGGTATCAGTGCCGTAGCTGCGGGCCTGGGCGGCGATGACATTGCCGACGATTGCCACGGTTGCGCCGAAGTAGTTGCCGTAGCCGATGTCGTCTCCGATAATCGTTGTTCCAACTGCCAACCCTGGTCGGGTGTGTTCCTGTAAATGTAAACATATCCAGTGCTGACGATACCGGTTCGATTGGGGGCGCCTGAGATGAGCAGATCGCCTGATAGGTCCAGAGTTGTTCCTAGTCTGACTTTAGAGCCGTCGGTATTCGTGAATTTGGCGGTTTGGGTCCAGACGCCGTCGACACGTTCATAGATGTACAACGCGCCATAGCCTTGCGTCGGTTCATCGTATTGACCGGGTGCACCGATGACGATCGTATTTTCGTCCATCACCACATCATGACCGAAAGCATCGTCCGGATAAGGATAGGCGTTTATGCGTGTGATATCATCGGGTGTGATGTCGGCGACGTCTGTCCAGATGCCATCCTGATATTCAAAGACCCAGGCTTGTTGCGTCCTGAGTGAGGTGACCGTCATCGTCGAGCCAGCCATTGCAATTAATGCGCTTTGGTAAAAGTAAGGCGGATCGATTGTATCGGTGCCCGGTGCGTAGACGACTGAATGCAGCGACCACGTGCTGCCAGTCCGGTGGAACATGGTGATGGCCGGGCCTTCATAATCATCGTTCAGGGTCCATCCCGAGATGGCGACCCAATCATCGGTTATCGCGACTTCACTGAGATTCAGTCTATCTACACCGATGCCTTCCGGGATTTGCACTACACCTTCCAGGCGGTAGCCTTCGGATGTTTTGTGATAGATATAACCCCCACCAAGATATCCCTCAACCGGCGGCAGCGTCGCGATAACCAGTAAACGTTCGCCCGAATCCGCTACACGATTCCCGAAGCTCGTGTAGGGATAGATATCAGGTCCGGAAATGGCATCGACAAGAATCGGCATGTCTGACCAGGCGTTGTTCGCGTATGTTGTCAGTTTCTGCCAGCTAGCGGGTTCGATCACGACGGGGTAATCGCCGGGCGGAAGTTCGTTGAATACGTACTGACCTGTTTCGTCGGTGCTGATCCATTGTTCACCTTCGCCGGGGGACCAGAGCTGGTCGGCATCGGTATCGGTCCAGTCGAGCTGGCCGTTCTGATTGGTATCGAGGAACACGGTGACGCCTGATTGGCCGGGTTCGTCGGGATCGTGCGTGCCGTCGGCGTTGATGTCGGCCCAGACAAGGCCGGAGATGGAGCCGGTCTGGATGACCTGGTAAGACAGGGCGACGGTGACGTATTCCTGTACGTCGTAGTAATCATCGACGTTGGAAGACGGGGTGAACTCGATATGCAGGTTGCCATCCGCCGCGATCGTGGCGAGGTCGGCGTCGCTGATCTGGATGGAAGCGGTGAAGGGGCGCAGGCCGTCGTCTTCGGCGGTGAAGAGGGTGCCGGCGACGATGCCTTCGATGTCGTAGGCGACGGTTTCGCCGGTGCCGTTGAGATCGGAGAGGGCGGTGATGTCGATGAGGCCGTCGATCGCGTCCGGATCAATCGCGAAGTCGAACGAGATAGTGTTTGGCCAGAAGAAGTTGTCGTATTGCGTTTGCTGATGGTAGAAAGAATCCGCGGCGTCGGCGGGGGCAGACACCTCCTGTGCCGAGGTGGATATGGATTCGACGAGGTTTGGATCGATTACTGTTGCGCTGAGCAGCAGGCGCGGTTCGAGGGGCTCGAAGTGGATGTTAGTAGATGTCGAATCTATCTGAGGAGAAGTTGTTCGCTTTAGCGTGGATGTAAAAAGAGATTGATCGCGTCCCGGCATTGTGATTTCCCCACTTGGTATGGCGGTGTAGATACACGACTATTTTATATGCTGACAGGCCCTGTGCAATGGGGAAGATCAGCAATAAGCGTGATATTGACGATGTATTACACTAAAAAAGAGGGGTTAACACTATTGTCGTCGCAGCATCGCAAGGCAGCCGATTCCCAGGATTGAGAGGCTGTGGGGTTCGGGGATGTTAGTGTTTGATGATGACGGTGTGCCTTGGTTCCAATGCTGGAGGATGATGTCAAGATCGTCGAGGCCGACGAAGCCGTCGGGAACGCCGTCCGGGCCGGAGACGTCGGCGCGTGGATCGTTCAGCGGTGTGGTATCGTTCCAGTTTCTTAAGACGATATCCAGGTCGTCGAGGCCGACAAAACCATCATCGTTCAAATCGCCTTGAATCAGGCTTGATACGTACAGGCTCAGGCTCGTTTCGTCCTGAAGCATCGTCCACATCATGTTTTCGCTGAGCGAGGGCAGGGTGACGTTATCGAATTCACCGAGCAAGGAGTCGGCGGCGATGAGTGTGAATTGGTCGCCGAAGTCGGGCGTGAAACCGTCGGGCAGACTCACGAGCAGTTCGCCCGCGAATTCGGTGGAGCCGGTGATGGATAAGCTTGCTGAGGCGTTGGCAGTTGTGAAGTCATCGGCAGACAGTGTGATATCCAGAACGCCACCGAGCAGTTGCGTGTAGTTACCGAGGACGGTTAACTGGACGGATTCATTACCGGGCAGGATCGCGGTTGCACCATCACCGATGACGACGTTGCCTTCGATGGTGCCGGTGGTGTTGATGGTGTTGCCGGATGACGGTTTTACCAGGACGTTGCCGGCGATGGTTGAGCCCGGAGCCATTTCCAGGTTGCCGATGATGGTCAATGATCCGCTGCCTTTTGCGGTGAGGGTGACGTCATGCCATACCCATGTATCGCAGTCGAGTGTGATATGGCGTGCACCGAAGGGGTCGCTGACATCGTAGGCGGAATGGCTGTAATCCAGGCCGGCAAGGCCGTAGTTCGTCAAGATGGTTGAATCGGAGATGACACCGAGTGAGCCTTGCAGGATAAGGTCCTCTTTGTAGCCGGCCGCAAGCTCGCCGCCTTCCAGATCGATATTGCCGTGCATGATCGAGTCATCAGCATAAACTCTGCGGTCAAGGACCAATCGCGCGCCATCATGGACGGTGGCTATTGCATTGCCAAATCCATAAGTGGGTTGCACGACAACGATGCCTTCGTGGAAGTCGAAGTAACCCATCGCGTTGCTATTTGTCATTTCCTGGTACTGGTCGTTGTTTGCGTAACCGATCGTCAGCACGCCGGTGGATGTTTTGATCAGTGAAGTGAAGTCATGCAGGTCGGCTCGGATGGAACCGGATTCGACGAAGATCAACCCGGCGGACAGGCCGTTGTAGTTTTGTGATACCAGTTCGGCATCGTCCCGCAGCCAGATATCCCCAAACTGTATCTCTCCGCTGTCGATCAGGATGTTGTAATAGCCGCCGTTCAAGACAAGATCGTTCATGGTCGGCACGGCAGAGGCTTCATAGACAAGGATGCCCGCGCCTTTATTGGCAAACGTTGTGCCGCTGTAGGTGTTGTTGCCGTGGAGTCGGATGTACGTGGCAGCTTCTTGACGGTAGCGGGAGACGACCAGGTCCGTCCTGCCGGTGGAGCCATCCACGATGTCGGCGTAGATCGCGCCGCTGTGCGAATGGTTTGTTCTACCGACAAGCATGATGAGTTCGGAGGTGTCCGCACCGCTGGCGAGCTGCCCGTTTTCGATTGTCGGTGTGCTGCCGATGCCGCCAAGGATCATGCCGCCGCTGTCGATGGTCAGTTTGTGGCCGCCGAGGTCGAGGTCGGATTCATTCATGTGCAGTGAATTGATCGTGCGGTCGGCGGTCATGATTGAATCGCCGCTGAGCATCACGTTGTCGGCCGCGCCGGCGGTGTTGATATCCGAAGGACGACCGGTGGCGGACAGGGGGGAGATACCGAGGACCGGGTCGTAGGTGACGAAGTCGACTTCGTTGTATCCCGGGACGATGGTAACGGCCCAGCCTCCGATGATGCCGTCGTTCAGTGTTGGTGTGTTGAGAAGTTTGTAGGTGATGGCGCCATCGACAACACCCATCCGTCCCCAATCGCTTTGGAACGCGACGGTGGCAGACCATTGGCGTCTGATCCGGTCGAACGTGACAATCTGCGGTGTCGCTGTGCCGTACGATTCCTGGTCAGAAACAAAGACCGCGCCACCGCGATCGAGGTTTAGCACGCCGAAGGTTTCTTCATAGACAGGTAGATTGATAGGTGATATCAGCTCAACGATACCGTTGTGCATGTGGATGGGGATGTCATCGCCGATGTGGTTCCAGTTGCTGTTGAGTGTACCGTCATCGAGGCGCAGGACACCGTCGCCACGGATGTTAATCGAACTGGTTGTGGTGAGTTGCCCGCCGTCGGTGATGTGCAGGACGCCGTCGACGATGGTTGTTTCACCGGTGTAGTCGTTGTTGGCCCCCGCGATGACGACACGGTTAGCGCCGACCTTGGTCAGGTCCCCGCCGGTGATTCGTCCTGACAGTCTGAGGTAGTGGTAATCGTTATACCCATCCGTATCGATCCCGCCGATGTAGGCGCCTTGATCACCGAGATAGATCGTGCCGCTGACGCGACCGACTTCATCATTGGTCAGTGCGCCGGAATAGGATATGCCCTTGCCGTTGTTGAGCTGGATATCGACCGCGACATCGACGGTGCTGTCGATCGCGATGTCAGCCTGCGCATTCGTTAGAATCGTGACCGGGCCGTCGGCAGCTTCGCCGGCAGCTTTACCCAGCACGAGCCTGCCCGCTTCGACGGTGACCGTCGGATTGATCTGGGTGCCGAAGTCCATGAGGCGAGCTTCGTCCATGGTGATCTTGCGGATATCTGTGATGCCGACCAGTCCGCCCGGGATGTTGATCTCGCCTGCGGGCAGGTTCAGGATCGGATTCAGCACGGTCAGCGGCGCGGAGCCTTGGACTCGGCCGTCGATCATGATGAGGTTCGGCACGGTGTTCGGCGCGTTGTTGACGAGGAAGCCTCGTTCGATAATCAGGTCGCCGCCAAAGGATTGTGTCGATTCAAAATAGACGCCGTGATCCCACGTCTCATTGAGTTTACTATCGTGGTAGATGATGGTGTCGCCGGTATGCGACATGGAGCTATCGATCACGAGGTGGGTGTAGATCGTCTGCAAAGCAATGCTGCCGTCGCCAGTGATCGGGCCGGCCAGATGGACTTCGTCATAACTGGCATAGCCACCTATCGTGACGCGGCCACCGCCTTCGACGGTGATAGGACTGGTGACGATACCGGTGTTGTTGGGATCTACCCTGTAATTAAGAGTTCCGCCGCTCATGGTGATGACATTGTCAAACGTCATCGTGTATGGATCGACTAACGTTAACGTGCCGCCGGAGATATTGAACGTGGAATCGACGTGCCTCGATGTCTGCAACGTTCCACCTTCAACGATGAATGCTTCGCTGGTGGTGGCGTTGACAAGCACATCACCGCCCGTAACGGTTGTGGGATTGTTGGTGGTTCCGAAAGCGGTGGGGGTATTCGCTTCGACGACGCCACCTGAAATGGTGGTGATGCCGGTGTATGTGTTTGAACCGTTGAGGATAGTGGTTCCGCTGCCTGAGAAAGTCAGGTGGGTTGGGCCTGCGGCGGAGTCGGTCAAGTTACTGTTGACAGTCAGTTCGGCGTCACCTGCGCCGAAGTGCAGCGTGCGTGATGCAGGGTCCGGGATGATGACCACCGACGCGCTGATCGAGCTGTCGACACTTGCGCCCATACGCACGGGGCCGCTCGCACCGACAGTGGCGAAGTCGAGCAGGTTGGTTCCACCGAACGTGATATCCGCTACATCGCTCCAGATAAGGTCGCCGCTGATCGAATTTGACGCGAGAAGGTCCGTGACATCCCAGTCGCCGCGTGTTTCAAGTGCGCCGCCGCTGAGTTGAACGCCACCGGTAATCGGTGATGGGATCGACAGCACACCCGCCCGCATCGAGACGCCGTTGCTGGCGGTTGGTGTGTTATCGAAGTACAGCGTGCCGCTGCCGAGTTTGGTCAGACCGCCCGAAAAATTGGCATCTTCTAAGAAAGTAAACCTGCCGGTGTTATTGATCGTCAGGTGGTAACCGCCAGCATCAAAGTCACCAGCCAGATCGGTGTACTTCAACGTGTTTTGCCAGGTCTGGGCTGCCGAGAGTGTGATGTTGTTCCAGATCAGTGTGGGTGTGTTGTAAGAGCCAATAGGGGTAGCATTAAAACCGCCCGCGCCGATCGTCAGCGTATCGCCTGACAACGACATCAATTTGGTAGCATCCAACATGTTCAGCGAATGGATCGACCAGGATTGGATCAGGATGGGCGTAGCCGGGGGATTGGTAATGAAGTTGATATCCGCTGTTCCGTCGTTCGCCGGGGCAACATCACCGACCCAGTTCTCCGGCGTGCTCCAATAAGGAACGAGCCCGCCGGCGTCCCACGTCGCGGTTTCGCCGTGCGCTGCGGCAGACAGGATCGCACAGGTGATATAGCCGGCCGTTATCGTCAGATGATGTTTATCAATCATTTTCATAAACCCTGCGAGGGAGAAACGAACTGTTTGCAGCACATCAATTTCGACGGCGACGCATCATGCACATGCTCGCCAGACCCAACAGAACCGCGGAGGCCGGTTCGGGTACGAAGCTGACAACGCCGTCCGAGTAGAGCCGGCTGGTATCGATGTTGAGCCCGGCGTCGATGATAAGCGGGTCGACATGGATAGAAGCGAACCGGCCGTCGACCAAAACATCTACATAGTTAAATAGCTGGAACTCGACGCCCAACAGGTCCTGAATATTCAGACCTTTATCTAAGTCGACGACGAAGTCGAGCGTGCCGTCGAAAACCACGGCCTCGATTCTCGGATCGAAGGTCATGGTCGAGCCCCATTGCGTATCATCGAACACGAAGCGGAGTGTCCCGTCCGCGCCGATCTGCATCGCCTGGAGGATATTGATGGGCATGCCGACATCGTCGGCGTCGGCATCGACGTCGATGATCGTGTCGTAATCCCGGATGGTCATGGTTTGGCCGTCCGTGATCACCAGGCCGTCGAGCATCCGGCCGTCGGGGCGGATCATGTTTGGGGTATAGGCCACTTCCAGACTGTACCATTCGACGTTGATTGCACCGCGCATATCCGCGCCGGTCAGGTCGGTGAGATTGAACAGCGTCCCGTAGAAGTCGACATACTTGAGGTTTGCGTATGAGAAGTCCGTAGCGCTTAAGAGGGAATTGCGGAAGCTTGCGCCTTCGAGGTTCTGGTGTGAGAAGTCCCACTGCTCGACGTGCACCGATTCCATGAGCACGCCGCGCAGGTCCCGTGCCTTGTAGCTTGCGGTGCTTGCGAGCATCTCTTCGGAGAATATGGTGCCGTTAGAAATCGATGATAAGTTAGCGTTGCGGATAATGGCGTTTTCAAAGTTGACGCCGAGTAGATAGCTGCTGTAGAAGTTCGCCCCGGTCAGGTCCTGGCCACTGAAGTCCCAGCCGACAAGGAGGTTGTAGCTGAAGTCGACGCCGCGCAGATCGCTGGCCTTGTAGCTGGCGGTGCTGGCGAGCTGCTCCATGGTGAACACGCTGCCTGTCGTTGAGCGGAAGTTGGCGTTTTGAATGTTGCTGTCTGTGAAGTCCGTACCGATCAGAAGCGAGCTGCGGAAGTCCGCACCGGACAGGTTGTGACCGGATAAATCCCAGCCGGAAAGATCGTTGCCCGAAAAACTCACACCGCGCAAGTCGCCGCCCTGGTAGCTGGCCGTCGATTCAAGCTGCTGCCGGGTGATTCCGCCTTCGTAATCAGAACGTCCAAGGTTTGCATCCCGAATGATAGCGCCGCTGAAGTCGGCCCCGGTCAGCGTGGAACTGATGATCGATGCGCCGGTCAGGTCCTGGTTGGAAAAATCCCAGCCGGTTAAATCATTCTTCGTGAGGATGATCCCGGACAGGTCATGGGCCTTGTAGCTGGCGGTGGATTTGAGATGCGCTTCGGTGAAGCCGTGGTCCGTGCCGTAGCCGAAGTTGGCATCGTTAATGATGGCGTCGGTGAAGTTTGTGCTGATGACAGTCGCATCGTCGAACTGAGCACCTGTCAGGTTCAGGCCCGAGAAGTTCCAGTTGCGCAGGCTGTTATCCGATAGCCTGATGTAGCTCAGGTCGCGGTTCTTGTAGCTGGCGGTGCTGGTGAGTTGTGTTTGGGTCAGCGGGTAGATCCATGCACCGTTGATGATGGCATCGGTGAAGTCTGCGCCGACAAGCGAGCAGCCGCAGCCGGAGACATAGATGGTGGCGTCGGTCAGGTCCTGTCCGACGAAGTTCCAGTCGGCGAGGTTCATGTAGCTGAGGTTGACGCCGCGCAGGTTCTTGGCCTGGTAGCTTGCGGTGCTGGCGAGTTGCTGCAAGGTCAGGTGGTCCGCGCCTTCGAAGCTGGTGCCGGTGATGACGGCGCCGCTGAGGATCGCGCCTCGCATCTCGGCACCTTCCAGAACTGAGTCGGAAAGATCAGCGCGGAAGAGGTTGGCGTTGGTCAGGTTGATGCCGTGCAGGCCGGATTCGCGGATCACCGCATCCGCGAAGTTAGCGCCATCAGCCGTAGCCCGGAATATCTTCCCCTCGATCACGTGGATATTACGCAAGTCTGCCCTTGATAGGGTGGCGCCTTCAAGATTCGCTCGTGAAAAGTCCTGGCCTGAAAGGTCCCAGCCCGACATGTCATTACCATAGAAGTCGACCCCGGTCAGGTCGCCGGCCTTGTAGCTGGCGGTCGATGTAAGCTGCGACTCGGTGAAACCGGAAGCCGTACCAACACGCAGTGACACGCCTTTGATGATCGCATCGGTGAAGTTGGCACTGGTGTAGTCGTCGGAATGGAGCTGGGCGTCGGTCAGGTTTGCACCGGACAGGTCGGCGTTGGTCAGTGTTGCATATGTCATGTAAGCGTCTGTGAGGTCCTGGCCCGAAAGGTCCCAATCGGTGAGGTCGCCTCGAACGAGTCTGATCCCACGCAGGTCGTGGTTCTGATAGCTTGCGGTGGACGCCAATTGCTGCCAACTGAAGTCTGAAGGCAGTTGAGTACGGTTGATGCGTGCGCCTGACAGATCAGCGCGGTTGAGGTTGGTTGTTTCCTGAAGGTTCGCCAATGACAGGTCGGCACCGGCGAGGTTGGCTACGGACATGTTGGCGTCGTAGAAGTTGGCGTTTTTCAGGTCCATACCGGCCAGATCCCAGCCACGCACATCGGCCCCGCGTAATCCGATTGATCGCAGTGAGCCTGCTTTATAGCTATGTGTTGAATAAACCTGCTCCTTGGTGGTGTGGCGAGACAGGTTTGTGCCGAGGACAATGGCGTCGGTCAGATTCAGCCCGTCTACGTATTCGCTTGCGATGTCCGCTAACGTTAGGTTCGCGCCGACCATCTGCGTGTTAGTGAACCGGCCGGCGCTCATGTCAGCGAGGGACAGGTTTGCGCCGTTGAGGTTGGCGTCCTGCAAGCGTACCTCGGACATTTGAGCGCCGGTCATGTTTTGGCCCTGGAAGTTCCAGCCGGTGACGTTGGTGAGTTCGAAGCCGATGCCTCGCAGGTCTTTGGCCTGATAGCTGGCGGTCGATTTGAGTTGCGCTTCGGTGAATCCACGGTTGTACTTGTGTGAAAAGTCCACACCACGGACGACGGCCCCGGTTAAGTTCACATCGGTTAACGTGGCTTCGTTGAAGTCGGCACCGGTGAGGTTTTTGCCGGAAAAGTCCCAGCCCGTCAGGTCGTTGGAAGCAAGCGAGACGCGGCTGAGGTTGTTTTGCTGGTAGGAAACGGTGGACGCCAGTTGAGCTTCGGTGAAGCCGTACTGGACCGTGCCGGTGAAGTTTGCGCCGATGATGGTTGCCTGATCGAAGACGGCACCGGCGAGTACACTGGTGGAGAAGTTGGCGAGGTTCAGGTCGGCGCGTGTCAGGTCGGCGTCCGTCATGGGAGCGCCGGACATGTTGGTCCCACAGAGGGGGGCATCGATGAGGTAGGCTCGATCCAGGATGCGTCGCAGGTCGATCCTGGGCAGGGCGTAGAGGTCGGCGCCGTTGGGTACGAGCGTGGAGGATTCCTGCTTGCCTGCCGAGGGATTGGCGGGATCGATGTATTCCCATTCGTAGATCGCCGCGCTGGCAGGCTCAACTGCGAGCATCGCAAGGACTAAACCCGATACACAGTAGATTGAAGAATCAATATGCTTGAGTCCCATTTCTCACTCCTGTGGGGCACAAGCCCCGGAAAATTCAATAGGCAATAGATAGCCGCAGCCATCGTGTGTGTAACACAGGACGCTACGGTCGACTATTTTTTTAGTAATGAAGTCGAACGACGGCAGTTGACAGCCCTTCCTACGCGCACCACGCGTCAGGCTTTCTCCCGTCGGAATTAGAATGACATACCCCCAAATGGTGTATGTGTCAGCTGTTATAGTTTAAAGGATGTGCCGGTGCTGTGAAAGACTTTAACCGTGTTTTCACAAGAGATTCAGTGGTAATGATAGATTAGGCGTAGTAGGATGGCTACGGATTTACCCAACTTAACATTTGGCCTGCTATCGAGCGATGCCTGAGGTGGGCCACTTGCCGCGGGCGTCTTTGTCGATGCTCTGGGTGATCGCATCTTTGACGACCGGGCCGGGGCTGGTGACGTCGCAGTTTTCTGCATCGTCGCTGACGATGACGGACATGCGGGAGATTGTGTTGATCAAGATGACGTCGGATGTTTCGGCGGGCAGGATGGGGCTGGACATTTCTGCATGTTGCGGCATGCCGAAACCGAGCATGATGGCCAGGGCGGGCAGGGGGCGGTGGTGGTCTTCGGTGAACAGCTTTACGCGATGATTCTTGCCGGCGATGGTCGCTAACGCATGGACGGTGGTTTCGGGTAGGCCGGCGATAAGTTCGAGTTCGACATCGGCATCGACGCCGCCGCGCAGGTAGAGCAGCGGGCCATGCAGGATGTCGCCACGGCAATCGCGGACGAGTACGTTGGAACCGAGCAGGTAGCCACGTTCCGTGCCCAGTGCCTGGCAGCCTTCGAGTACGGTGCGTGTGTCGGCGTCATCGGTGCCGCCGATCTCGAAGCCGGCGCGTGTGTGGTTGGCGATGCAGTTGCGCAGGGTGACGTTGCCGACGCCGCCGTAGGTGCGGAAGCCGTCTTCGCTGAGCGATTTGGTGTAGCCGGGGGTGATCATGAACCTACCATCGCGATTCTGATACACACTGCGGAAGCTGAGGTCATACGCGAGGCCTTGCGTTTCGGCGAGCATCTGGTTGGTCGTGCGTGTGGTGCCTTCGGCGTAGCAGTCTTCGAGGAGGATGTTCTTGGCGTTGTGGCCGCCGTGGTTCTGGATGTAGAAGCAGTGGCCGAACGCACGGCTGAAGACCTTGCAGCGTTTGAGCGTGTTGTCCTGGCCGGTGACCATGATGCCGCTTTGTTTTTGCAGGCCGGTGAGGTTGGGCCCGCCTTTGCCGAGCAGGTCGCCGTAGCCGTAAGGCTTGGAGCCGCTGACGTGGAGGTTCACTTCTTTGAGCGTGTTGCCGTTGCCGAAGACGGAGAGGATGTTGCCGTTGCTGCCGCGATCGCTGGGCCCGGTGTTGCGGAGGGTGAGGCCTTGGATGGTGTTGTTGTCACCGTCGATGAAGATGCAGCGTGTGTAGCCGTAGGGGAGTTTGGCGTAGAGTTCGGTGTTGATTTCAATGGAAACACCGGTGAAGTCGAACGTGTTGTCGTTGCCGCTGATGCGTAGCAGCCAGCGGGGTTGGCGTGGCGGGCCATCGGGGAATTGCTGTTTGAGTTCTTCGATACGCTCATCGGTCAGGTAATCGGCGAGCACGTAGACGCCGGGCTTGATGCGTACCGTGTTGCCGCTTTGCTGTGCTACCTGATAAAGATCAGCGAGGTTGTCGACTGTCTTTTCTTCAGCGTTGGCGGTCGTGCCGAAGCAGCTAAGCGCGATGAGGATGATGAGGCAATATGTGAAGGTTTTCATGAGTTCAATCCTGGGATTCAGATTCAAGGCTGATTGTATGCAGTTATTCATTCGGGTTTACCTTTCAGATGGATCGCTGCGCCGGCGAAGTCGCCTTCGGGTATCCAAGTGAGTGAGCGGGCGGATAGTTTTACGTCAGCGGTTTGCGGATGATATTGGCAAAGCTGCCACGAACCATCGGGCAGGGGGACTTCCGCGTGCTTAGGCGCGTTTGAAAAGCTGTGCAATACGACAAGGACTTCTTCACCGTTATCGTGAGTGCGGACGACCGCTTGGTAGCCGGTGGGGTATCGCCAGCTTGCGCCCCATTTGCCGAACCGACGCGTCTTGCCGTGCTTGATGATTGGTGCGACCTGTTGATACAAGTCGATCGCGTGTTGCACTTGCGACCACTGCGCGGCGTTCAAGCCCGCGATATCACCTGACAAACACATCCTGCCGAGGAAGGTGCCGGTTAAGAGGTAATTCAATCTTCGGTCGTGGTCCTCCGGATGCAGCACCGCCCAGATCTGGCTCTGCCTAGGCAACATTAGTGCGTGCAGGTTCGCAGCGATCAACGGTATTTCGACAAGCTCATGAGCATCGGAGAACGAACTCATCGCGGTTCGGCAGATCATCGAAGGCTCAAGCCGGTGCCCGCCGGATGAGCAGTTTTCGATTACCAGGTCGGGTAATTCAGTGCGTATCTTCTCGAAGAACCGGTGGACGCCTTCGATCTGTTTGCGCAGGCCTTCGCCTAAACTATCGCAGTCATCCGCACCGAGGCCGATGGTTTCGTTGTAGTCTACTTTCAGGTAGCCGAAGCCGCCGTCGCGCAGTTGGTGGATGACTTTATCGCTCAGGTAGTCGATGACGAACGGGTCGTTCAAATCCCAGAAACGGCGCTGGAAGGAGGTGATAGGCAAACCGTCTCGCTTGAGCAGGTGGTCTGTCATGCGCCAGGCTTTTGAAGCTTCGCCGACGGTTTCCATCTCGAACCATAACCCTGGGATCAGGCCGCGCTTTCGGATCGCATCCGCGGTTGCCTTGAGCCCCTCGGGAAATAGTCTTGTGCTGGGATTCCAGTCGCCGTGCGCGTTGAACCAATTGCCGCTGACTTCGTCATCGGGCTTGTACCAGCCGGCGTCGATCACGAGGTAGCGCACGCCTGAATCTTTAAGCCGGTCCGCGATGGCAATCACCTTATCATGCTGCGGATCGCCCCAGGTTGTGCACCATTCGTTGAAGACGACGGGCAGATCGTGCTCAACCTTCGGCTGCTGATCGACAGCGCGTTGCTGCAGTGCGGTCAGCCGATCACAAACTTCATCCACACCGCCCTGCACGCAGGCAAGTAACGCGTGCGGTGCTATCAACGATTCGCCGGGCGCCAGTGTTTTCATCCAGTGCCCGAACTCTCTGTCGGCCAGGCCGCCGGACAGGCAAAGATCATCATGCTTGCGGTAAACCTCCATCTGCCATGAGCCGGCCCATGCGAGTTGAGCGCCCCAGGTGACATCGGCCTTGGTGTCGGTCACGGCTACGAAGGGGAACCAGCCCCTGACCGGCATCGAGCCGACTTGTCCGAAGCGTTCGGAAAACGCACCCGCGCCCGACCAGGATCGCTCCAGATGCATCACCTCCGGGCTGCTTGTTTCCAGGCGTCCTTCCGCGCTCCATACCGATCGATAACGGTGCACCTGCAACCTGCCGGGGGCGTCGGCCGGATCGAAAGGCGTAATCCCGCTGAGCGAGAAGCTGGTCAGCATCTCCATCGTGACGGGTTGGTTCGATTGATTGTGGATCGATGTTTGCACGTGAAGTGCGTGGTCGCCATCGTGCCAGATCAATCGGTGCGCTAATGTCAGGCCGTGATCGGATTCGAGTGTTGTGAGGATGGTGGACGTATCGCCATCATGTTCAACCGACTGAGAGGTGAAGCGGAATCTGTTGTTTGAGGCAGACTGCCGCATGGTTCGGCCCTGACTGAACCCACCGGGGTAGGCATCACCTACGAGCTTTACATGCACTAACGGATCAACGACATAGGCAGGCGGATCACCCGCATCAGGGATCGCATCGATATAAGGCAGCCCACGAAGGCCGGTGCGATTCGCCGTTAAATCACCCAACATTACCGAAGGAAACAGTTGCAACCCGACCTGCCCGCTGTCCCGGTCAATAACATAGCGGACAGTGGTGTCGGCGATCGCGTGGTCGGCAAGTATTTCAATCGGCATGCTGATTTACATCTCCGTGAAGCGGATTATCTCTATGACCAAGCAAGCTTAAAATACACACCGAACGATTCATCAATAATCTGGTTGATCGGTATAAGTTCAACATCACGCTCGTCGGTAAGCCGCCCCCGGAATGTCAATGGACCTGCGGATACCAGATTGGTCAACGCATTATTTGCATCATCGGCCTGCACTTGAAGCTCTGCATCTGTTCTGGCAGCCAGTAGAAACGGCCCGTACAGGAAAGCGAACATATCCGCGTCATCCGGCATTGTCTCAGTATGGCAATGCAACAATGCCTCGATATGAACATTATCTCCATTATGCCAAGTTCTGTTGATCGACAGGTAAGGCGGATCGTACGGACCAAGCACTTCGCCGTTTAAGGTGGCAGTAATATCTTTCAGCCAATCAGGCAGGCGAATATTCAGTGAGCAGTTGGTCGGTTGTTCACAGTTGATCGTCAGCGCCATCGTAAGGCCATCTCCGAAGTCCGATCGCTGCTCGAGGCGGACACCTTTCTCGTGCCAGTCAACCCGTGATGACACAAACTGGTTGATCCAAAGCGATTGATCATCGTGATAGTAGATCCCGGTTGCGAGGCGTTCGAACGCTTCGACGGAGCTACCGTAACAGCACCAGAAGGCGTCGTGGGCGTGGCCGAACTTCTTGCAGCTACCGGGGCTTAGTGGGTGGTCGTAGAGATAGCCGCCGGTGTAGCCGGGGTGTTGCATGGCAAGGACGTGGTTGAAGTAGGCGCGTTCGTAGAAAGCGGCGTACTTCGCATCGGCGGTCCAGCGGAACAGCGCATCGGTCAGGCGCATCATGTTGTAGGTGACGCAGCTTTCGTTGATCTTCGGCGTGAGTGTTTTGGCGAGCCTGAAGGGTTCGGGCCAGTGTTCCGCGCCAGTGCTTTTTTCCAGTCCGTCCGGCCGGGGCCCCGAACTGCCCGCGTTGACATACGAGCGCGCGATTGCGGTACGATCCCAGAAGTATTCGACCGCTTGTATGAAGCGTTCATCTTGCGTCCGTTCATATCGTCGAGCCAGACCGAGCACCATGGCGATGTGCGTATTGGCATGTAGTGCTGTGAGTCTGTCTTCACCGTCAATCAAAGGCTGCACGAACCAGTCGCGGTCGAAGCGTTCGGCCAGGTTGTTGAACGCATCTTGGCCGCTCGCTGTCGCCAGGTTTTGAAAGGCTTCGCTCAATCCGCCGAACTCGTTGGTCGGGTTTGGTTTCAGATCGGTCCGGCACATGTTTTCCAGTTGTTCAGGAGATAGCTTGTTGATTCGTTCGAGGATGTATTGGCCAAGTTGTAACGCTGCCGCCAGCGAGGGTTCATACCGACACCAGTGATGGACATCCAACAGGCCGGCGAGGATTTTGTGTAACGTGTAGTAGGATGCCCATGGTCCTTCGTACTTGGTTTCGATCGTGTCGAGGTCTGATTCAGGGAAGGCGCTGAGATAACCGGTGCCGATCGCGTTCTGGCATTCAACCAATCCGTCTGTGATCAGAATCGCTCGATCACGTAACGCAACTTCACCGGTTGCTGCGTAGCCTTGGGCGCAAGCCGACAGGTAATGGCCGACGAAGTGGCCTCGCAAGCCGCAATCGGGCGCTTCCCAGCCGCCTAAGGGTTCGGCGTTGCTGGGCAATCCCGCCTGCAGCCTGAAAGTATGCAGTAACCGGCCGGGCTCCAGCGACAGCAGGTAGCGCGTGTTCAGCGTTTGCTTATCCCGGATCGGGCCGGGCAATAGCCTGACATGTGACAGGTCGAACGCCTTAAGCATCAAGTTCTTCTCGGAGCAACATGGAGTCGTCGTATACCTCATGAATGCTTACGGCCTATTGATGAGAAACGCTTGCACGACAGGTCCGGCGGATTGCCACTTGGGATCGACCGCGGAGCCCCATTGATACGCCGCGACCATCACCTTGACGGGGAAGCGGCTGCCGGGCGGGATCGGTTGCAATACAAGTATGTCATTTTCAAGTAGCACCGGACCGCTGATGACGAAGAATTGCACCGCCTTGCCCGAGCTTGCCGTGGCATGCAGTGGGATCGGGTCTGCGCCGACGGCGACATCATCGATCGTGTCGAAGCTGATCGTCTGTGTTTGGCCGGCGGTGTTACGCGAGGGCACCCAGACGTGTCGCGGGCGGTCAGTCATGCGGAAAGTATCGTCGCCGGGATGATACGCAAGCACCCAGTTTTCCCAAGGCGGTCCCTGGCGTTGGACACCGCCGCGGTCGATGTAGGGTTGAAACTGGTTCGGGCCAACCTGGCGGATACCACCGCTGCCGACGCGGAAACGGATTGGCGAATCGGCATGACCCAGTTCAATGCCTTCATACAGATTTGATGTTGGCGAACGATCGATGAAAGCTGCTTCAACCTCGAAAGTAAAGCCGTCGTCGAGATAGGTCACGCCCTGATTGGCAAAACCTTGTTCCGACATGAGGTCAGGCTTGCCGTCGAGCATGTAGGTGATCATCTGCGGCTTTTTAGCCAGGCGTGAAACCATGGTGTTGTTGATCGCGGTTGCCAGTTGCTGATCGAGATACCAGTAGGCTTTGGATTTATCGCCGGTGTATTGTTCGTAGGGGATGGCTTTGAAGCCGGGCGTGCCAAGCGATTGAGCTTCGACAAGGACGCCGTCTTCAGGGCGGATCGGTTTGATTGATGCCGTTTCATCTGTATGAGACGAAGCAGAAAGTCTTGCGTCTGCGGCTTTCTTGATGAACATGGCGAGGATGTGGCCCGACTGTGGTTCGTAGTTGAAGTGGCCCGTACCGATATCGGCAAACTCACCAAGTAATGGCGCGGGATCGTAGCTGCGGTACTTCAATAACGCCGGGCGATCCAGGCGCAGCCAGGTGTTACCCCAGTCCTTCCCCCATTCGCCGACTTCGGATGAGACGTGGAGGATAGGCATATTCCGTGCGATGCCGCCGGGGTGCCAGCCTTTGTAAGCAAGCTGCGCGAAGACACGTTCGGGATGCCGCTCTGCGGCGCCGTAGTTGAACGGCATGGCGGCGGAGTGGCCGACTGTGAGTAGGGGGACGGTTGCGACTTCTTGATAGCCTGATTCTTCAGCAAGCGCTGCAAGCGTATCGACCAGGTTTTGCCACTGCTTGTCGGGATTCTTGAATAGCAGGTTGATGGATTCATCATCACCGCCGTTATGGCCGGGAGAAATCCAGACGATACCGAGCCCGGCTTCGGCGCACGCCCGGCGGATCGTGGGGTCCTGGAACATCGGTTTTTCCAGCATGTTTTGCAGGCCGACGACGAGACCCCGGATATGCTGGGCGCGTTCGGGTATCCACAGGTATGCGCGTTTGATGTCGTTACCGCCTTCGACCGGGACCGACCACTGATAGACCGCGGGGACAGGCCAGGGGAAGTATTCGGTCGGAGCGGGCGAGGGGAACGTGTTTGGGATGATCGCTGGCTGCTTCGGCTCGGTAGATATTAGCGTGGGGGCCGAAGGTTCGGCGGCGGTCATGTCGCCGTAGATAGCATTGATGACTTCCAGGTTGCCGTTGATATCATCCTCGGTGGGCAGGCGCAATGTGTCGCCATCTGCAAATTCGTCTTGATGGAATATGCTGCCGATGCGGTAGCTGATGCGCAGCAGTTTGGCTTTTCCCGGAGCAGGATCGCCACCGAGGAATTGTTTATCGATCGTGCGTTCGATCATCCCGTCGCGCATGGCATCACGGATCGTTTGAGTGACATCGATCCGGGGTGAGGGGAAGTCGCCGTAGTATGCCTTGGTGATGATGAGCCCTGAACTGCGTGGAGCAACCAATCGCATCGGCATTTTCTCAAAGACCGTTATTGAAGCGGCGTGAGATTCGATGGTGTAGTCGACGCGCAGCTTCTTGGGTTTGCCGGGCGCGGGGTCTGAAGCGACCAGGTCGTTGGTCGGCGTCAGTGTCAGGACGCCGTCGCGCACCATGGCGCTGATTTTGTCTGTGACATCTACAGCGCCGGCTTCGGCATTGAGTTGTGGTGTCGATGTCAGTAAGGCCGTAATAAGACCGATCACTAACAAGCCGAGGTTGGCTGACTTTGAAGCGTGAGTCATCATGTGTGTTCTATTTAATTGTGACTGTCGTGCAATTGTTGATATGCATTGAGTCATTACCGTTTGCGATCAGATACTGATCGGGTGTGGTTAGCGTGTCTGTGTCGGTTTGTTCGCTGGTTGATAGAGGACGACGGTCTGCCACGGCTGAACCAGCAGGGAGCGGGAGAGTATCTCGCGGCCGGTTACCAGGTCGGTGGCGCCTCTGAACGTATTGGGTATGTCGAGTTTGTAGCGTCGGGACTTTGTGCAGTTCATGGCGATGAGGTAGGGGCCGTACTGCATCTGATAGAAGTCGCCCTTGCCGGCGTAGACGTTTTCCTTGCCGGGCTTGTAGCCTTTGACATCGACGGGCAGTTTGGCGATGGGTTGTTTCTCGCCGGCTTCGGCGCGGTGCACGCCCGCTTGCTTGAGCATCTTTTCGTGGCGTTTACTTTGTGCTTCGTTTGCCATGTCGGGCAGCACGTAGACCATGCCGCTATCTTCAAATTGCGTGTGTTGGAGGACGGTGGCGTCGCGTTCGATGGTGGGGGTGAGGTAATGGATGCGTGCGAGGTTGTTGATCGCGTAGCGGGCGCGCCAGTAGAGGGAAGCGTAGAAGACTTCATCGCCATTCTTGATCGCGACGACGCCGATCTGCGCATCTGCAAACACAAAGTCGGGCTGGTCCGCAGCCATGGGCAGGCGTGAGCCGGTGTCCGGAGCGTTTTTGATCGCCTCGTAGGCGTCGGGGGCTTTCAAGAGGTTGGCGGTCACACGGAAGCCGTTATCTTCCATACGTTCCTTGATGACGGCGAAGTACTGGTTGTCATCGAGCATGTGTTTGCCATAGCCGACTAGCGCCGGGTCCATGGTCACGGCCGCGGCTTCCAGGGGCAGACCGTCCCATGATGCGCGTTGATCGTAAACAACACCGCCGGGGTAGTAATGATCGCGCCAGCCGACCACGGTTTCCAACTGCATTGACCGATAGCCATCGACGTCCGGCAGGGGGTAGCGGAACGCGGCGCGGGCTTTGGCGATCTTGATCAGTTGTTCTTTTATTTTTGGATCGCCTTCGGCATCGTGCGACGGGCGAGTGGCGTCGTAAAGCGCGACGACCCAGTCGATCACCTCGCCGTAGTTGCCGACGTAACCCAGTTCCTTGGTAAGCCCGGCTTCGGTCAGTTGCATGTAGTTTCGACCGAGCGGGAAGGTGGGCGTGCCGTTTTCATCGTCACTACCGCGCCATGGCTCGAGCCCGACCGATTCATACAGGTAGCGTTTAGCTTTCTTCTCAGGCCAGGCACGATCCGGATCGACCACCGCTACACCACGATTGCATAAGTAGATGCCGTAGGTGTCTTTGATCATGGACTGATTGGTGTATTGCCGGCGGGTGGTGATGTGCCAATCGCGCGAAGCGATGAACATGTCGGCCCAGCCTTTGCGGCGAGGGATATTCGTGTCGGTGATGTTCTGATCGAGATAGGGTTGCAGTTCTTCAGCGAGCAGACGTACCGCATCGGCGGTCGGGCCGAAGCCGAACCAGTCGTGGTTCCATGTTTCGCGATCGCTTTTGATGATGTCAGGATTCTGTGCGTATACGCGGTAACGTGAGTCGATCCCGCGGACGATTTTCTCGAGTACTTCCTGTTTGTGGTAGGCGTCGGTCCAAGGCGTGAGGTATGCGTTAGCCATGAACTGGATGAAGACCTGGCGCATCTCGTCGTCGTAGCGCATTTGGCTGGCGATCTCACTATTGATGCGTTCTTTGACGGCTTCAAGCACTTCAGGGCCGGGGGCTGGGCGCTTGGCATCGCTTGCGGGCGCATTGCCTTGCGGCTGATCGGCAGGTGGTGTGAAGAACGGATCGGTATGTGTGTAAAGCGAGTAGAGGCTGCGCGAGTTCTGTTCGAGCGGGTATTGGAAGCGATCCCACGTGTCGCCATAGACCCAGATGTGACCGATCGCTTCGATCTTGAGTTGGACAGAGTTTTTGCCACGCGTCATGTTTACGGGCAGGGGCAGCGTTTTGTAGAAGAATCGGCCGGGGAATCTTGGTTTGTCGTTGAGGATGTCGAGAATGTCCACTTCGCCGAGGTGCCGCTGGCCGACCTGTTTACCATCTATATAAAGAACCAGTCGGCCGCGGTCTTGCCCGGCGTCGCCACCCCAGAAACGGGCTGTGACATAATTCTGTTGATCCGGGTCGACTTTCATGTCGAATGCGACATGCCCGCCAACCCATGTCGGGGAGTTCATCGGCGTAAGTTGCCTGGCCGGTTGACCAAGCGCGCCTTGTACGACTTGGCTGTGATTTGCTGAGAGGTTGTGTTGCGATTCGGATGTCCGGTCGCCGAAGTCGATGCGATCGAGCGGTGTGGTCGATGCAGCGAGGCAGGTGCCGACCAGGGCTAATATAAACAGGACCGCGATGAGGTTTCGCATGGATCCGCTCCAGCCAAGTGAACGAGGCGGGCTGTTCGAGCTATACATAACCGACAACGGTCGTGGCGAACAGCCAGAGGGTGAGTTTACCAGAGAATTGGGGAATAATCAACGAAACTACCGGATTATTTCCCAATCATTTTGTGCTGCTTCGGTGGTTTCTGCAACAAAAAAAGCCGGACGCCGTGGGAACGACGTCCGGTTTCAGTGCTTGACCACACAGTCTGATTTTGAGCTTCGTGCGAGCCGTTACACCCGCATCAAAGCGCCAACCTATTCACTTCAACGACGACGCTTGAGCATCGCCAATCCACCCAAGGCAAGTAGCGCCAAGGTTGCCGGTTCGGGTACTGCAGTGGCTGCAGGAGGTGTGCCGGCGTTCCAGTTGTTCAGCACGATATCCAGGTCATCGAGGCCCACGAAACCGTCGCCGGACGGGTCAGCCAGTGCATTGGCCGGGGGCACGTTCTGGTTCCAGTTGCTGAGGATGATGTCAAGGTCATCGAGGCCGACGAAGCCGTCACCGTTCAGGTCGCCGGGGATGCCGCCGCCGCTGATGACTTGCAGCACCACGCTGGTCGCGTTGTAAATCACATCCAACGCCAGGCCGCCGCCGATGTCCGTGCCGGTCACGCTATCGAAGGTGCTGCCGCCCAGGCTCGTTGCGTTGAGGATCTGGAAGGTGTCGCCGAGGGTCGGTGAGAAGCTGTCGATGATTGACAGGTCCAGCGAGCCGGCGAGCGTAGCTGAGCCACCGATATCCAGCAGGTCGAATGCGCCTGATGTCAGGCCGCCGATCTCGATCGTGAGTGACGCGGTGCTATCGAGTACGACGTTGCCGCCGACGGTCAACGTGCCGGCACTGTTGCCGGGGCTGACGGCGCCTGAGCTGTTGAGGTTGCCCAGGACGAGGCTGTCGCCGGAGATGGTCGCGCCTGCCGCGACGGTTGTATCACCGCTACCTGTTGAACCCACACCGGAGACATTCAGTTCGCCGGCCGATACGGTGGTCGTGCCGCTGTAGCTGTTGAAACCGGAGAGCTTGAGCGTGCCGTTGCCGACCTTGGTCAGGCCGTAACCGCTGCCGCTGTCGCCGATCTGCGCGGGCAGTTCGAGGTTGCCGTCACCACCGAGGCTGACATCACCTGCCAGCGTGATCGTGCCTGTATTTGTCAGAAGCTGCACGGTTGTTGCGGCCGCATCATTGATCAATGCTGCACCGCTGCCGCCGAGTGTTGCGTTGCTGATGGTTTCGGTTCGGCCGTTAAGGTCGAGCGTTCCGCCGTACACTTCGATCGGATCGCTGTCGTGAATCTGGTTGGGCGAAGCACCTGTCAGGCGGACCAGGCCGCCGTTGATCACCAGTGGATTGTTGATGACTGCCTCAGCCAAACCGCCCTTGTTAAGCAGGACGGTGCCGTCGTTGACGATCAAACCGTAACGTGCGTTGGTGATTTCACCGGACAGTGTCAGCGTGCCGTTGCCGTACTTGGTGAGGTTTCGGTCGACGGAGCTTTCGAGGTAGACATTCTGCAATTCGACGTCGCCAGCGCCGCCGACAGAGAACGAGCCGCGGTTGACGATGTCAGTGGTGATCGCAGCCGCATTATTCGTGTTGCTGTTGATGATTGCGCCGTTGCCGTCCACGCCGTCGCCATCGATGCCCAGGAAGGTCTGGCTGATGGTGTGTCCGTTCAGATCGAGCGTGCTGCCGCTGTCGATGTCGACGTAAGACGTCGCGTCGCCCATGGCGTTGTCGTGACCGATGATGATCGTGGTGCCTGCGGCGTTGGCGCGGACCTCACCGCCGGCGAAGGTGGCGCTGCTGTCGCCGTTGAGGGTGACGGTACCCATCTGGAAACGGGCGGTGGCGTTGACCATTGTGGAGCCGTCGGCCCCGGTTTTCTGCGAAGTAATGCCATCGCTGTGGATGGTGTTGTAGAGTTTGCCGTTGACGATCATGCCGCCAGCGCCGCCGCCACCGTAACCGGAGGCGCTACCCAGGTCGATATTGAACTGCCGGGCGCTGGTGCCTTCTGAGTAGAAGATGCCTTGTGCGATAGTGACGGTGCCGTCGCCGGAGACGTTGAAGTCTCGGTTGCCGTTCTTGTTGCCGAGGTAGCCGATAGACGCATCGTGTTCGGCGAAGTAGTCGATCGCGCCACCGGTGTTGACGACGAAGGCGTAGTCTGAGAGGTCAACGCCTGCGGATGAAGTTGTGATTTCCATACGCTGGTTGGCGACCACCCCAGTGATGATGGCGTCGCCGCCTTCGATGGTGCCGGTGCTGGCGTTGCCGAGCGCGGTGCTGGAGCCGAGTGACAATAATGTGTCGGGGAAGCCGGTTCCGGCGCTTGAGTTGACGCGCATCACGCCGCGGAACACGTTGGTGCCTGCGGTGATATCGGTTTTACCTGCGCCGGTATTGTCACCGTTAAGGTGGATCTCAACGCCGAAACCTGTGGGGAACAGCCAGTCATTGGCGAAGTCGATGTTGCCATTGAAGATCAGGGCGCCGATGTTGGGGTTTGTCAGTGCATCGATCTTGCGGTCGCGCAGTCCGCCGGTGAGGGTGATGTCGAAGTTGATGATCTGATCGTTGGAGCTGTCCATCGCGACGAGGGTGCTGGAGCCGCTGCCGCCGGTGCCGATGGTAATCGCTGAGCCGTTCAGTTCATACGAACCGGAGCCGCCGGCGAACTGGATCGCGGTCGCGCCGGTGAGTTCGGTGACGATGTCGTTGGTGTTTGAGAGTTGATTTGATCCTGAGAAGATCAACGGGCTGGCGTTGGATGCCACGGGGGCGCTGCCGCTCCAGTTTGAGCTGTTCGACCAGAGATCATTCGCGCCCAGGCCGGTCCATGTCTGAGCGTTGGTGTTGGCCGAGGCGCACAGCAAGCATAACGCTGCAGCCAGCGATGCTCCACGAAGAGCTACGCGTTTATTCGTATCCATATTCCTTTTCCTCCAATGTTGAATAAGAACGGCTTGTGTGATTTTAATGAGAACTTGATTGGCGTCAGCCCCCGGGCTTTATCACTTGTGGTTCGATATAAATCGAAAGGCAGTTTTTACCGTTGGGATTGGCGATGCGCCAGATTAACTGCTCAACACCTCGACGGGCGACAAGTTCCAGGTTGATATCGATCGAAGCGGGGCGTGGATCGAGCTGGTTCAGGAACTGCTGTTCGTTATCACAGGAGATGACGTCGATGTCGCGTCCTGGTTCGATACCGCAGCGCCGTAGTTCCATGTACAGGTCCGGCGCCATGGCATCCGTCGGGATGAACATGCCGGTGGGCCTGTCTTTCATGGCCGCAAGACGCTTGGCTAACTGGATCGTGTAATAGCTATCTGGTCGGTTGCGGGAAGCGTGGTCGCTGATGATTTCGGTGACCTTCGCACCGGCTCTGTGAGCCGATTCGCCGAAGGACTTATGGCGTACGATGAATGCTTCATGGCTCGGCGCGTCATTCAGAAAAGCAACATGCTTATGTCCACGGTCAATCAGGTAACGCGCCGCGATCGTCCCGACCGCATCGTTGTTATACAGCACGCTGTCAACGGGCTGGGTGAAGTCCAGTTGCCTGCGCATCACGACGACGACGGGCATCGATGCAAGTCGTTCGGCGACCGCACGGGACATGCTGCGTGCTCGGCCGATGATAAGCACGCCATCTACGTGGCTTCCGGAAAGGGCAGCCGGCACCACACTCGATGGATCGGCGCTGGCCAGGACAAGGTTCAATCCGGCTTCGCGGACAGCGGTTTCCATGCCGTGCAACAAGCTCGGGAACACGGGGACGCGATAGAGTTCCGTTGAGTTGTAACCGAGCATGAGGAACAGGATGTTGCCGGTGCGGATGCCGCGCCGGGAGGCGGGTTTGGGGCCCCGCCTGCGTGCCGGGGGCCGGTAGCCCATCTGCTGCATCTGATTGCGGACCGCCTTGGCGACTTCGGGTCGGACGCCCGGCACATCGTTGATGACGCGCGAGACGGTCGACTTGGATACGCCCACCGCTTTGGCAATGGAAACAATAGAAGACATATGCTAATCGTAAACGAGAATTGGGAATTGTCAATGCAACAAATATGAAATTCCCAAATATTTCTCATCCGCTGTGCCATGCGTTGTGGGGAGCAGATCGTAGCAGGTGGGCGCAAAGTCGCCTGAGATCGACGATTTGGCGTAATTAGTCATTGTGTGGCTTTTAAGCGGGAAAGCATCCCTGATCAGAGATCGCGGGATGGGATGAGGGCAGGCTCAATCATGACGGTCATCCGGCTGGGCTGATCCTTGTTGGCTAGACGCCAGAGCAACTGGCGTACCGCCTGCTGGCCGAGGGCTTCCAGGCCGATGTCGATGGTGGTCGGGCGGGGGCAGAGGTTGCCGATGAATTGCTCTTCGTTATCGCAGGAGATGACCTCGATATCCTTGCCGGGCTGTATGCCGGCTTGGGACATCGCATCGTAAAGACCCGGTACGACAATATCGCTTGCAGCGAAGATCGCTGTGATTTTCGGTTTAGCCTTTTTGATGCGCTCGATCGCTTTACGGATCGCGGCCGGTTGATTGGCAGGGCCAAGCACCGGCTCGGATTCAGTCAGGTCTAACACCGTGCCATCATCGGACATACAGGACACGAATACATCACGGCGCTTTGTGAAAGCGGCGTGTGTGGGGTCGAGGTTGATGTATGCGGTGTGTTCGTGGCCGCGTGACTTGAGGTAACGTGCTGCTAAAACGCCGACGTTCTGATTGTTATACAGCACGCGATCGATCTGGCCCGCAACAGGCTCAAAACCACGCATTAAACCGACACAAATAAGCTTTTTCGGGCGATCTTGCAGGGTTTGCGTAATGATGTGCGGCTGATCGATCAGTAACGCACCATCGACATGATCGCCGTTCAAAGAAGCGGGTAAACCCTCATCGGGATAGAAGCTGGCGAGCACGAGGTTCAGCCCCGCTTCACGTACCGCGGTTTCGATGCCGTGAAACAGTTTGGGAAATACCGGCATGCGGTAGACATCTTGCGGCGCCATGCCAAGCGTAAGTAACAGGATGTTGCCGGTACGGATACCGCGTCTTGAAGCGGGTTTCGGACCGCGACGACGGGCTGAGGGTTGATACCCAACCTCTTCGATAGCTTCTTTAACCTTCGCGCGAACCTCATCACTGACGCCGGGCATTTCGTTGATAACCCGGGACACGGTGGACTTGGACACGCCCGCGATTTTGGCGACCTCGATTAAGGACATACCAAGATGATACGACATTTTGGGGCAAACGGGTAGAAGTCAGCCCAAAGGCAGGGTTTACATCAGATCGGTGGGGGGTACGACTTCTTCGGTAGGAACAGAATTAGCCACCGATGAACACGGATGAACACAGATAAGAAGGGGTTTTGCTCGGATGCATCGGATATATCCGATTAAGAGATTACGAAAAAGGCTTGCATCCATCAGATGCATCCGATGAATCCGAGCTATTTAATCGGTTTTTATCTGTGTTTATCCGTGTTCATCTGTGGATAAGTATTTTTTTAATAAAGACTTCGGATGATAAAAGGCTAATGTTTGCATCGCAGCAAGGCAGCAGCGCATGTTATGAGAATCAATGCACTGGTTGGCTCGGGGATATTGGTGTTTTCCCCAGCGGGTGTGCCGGAATTCCAGTTGTTGAGCACGATGTCCAGGTCGTCGAGACCGACGTAGCCATCGTTCGTCGGGTCACCTGAGAGCAGGTCGCCCTCGGTGACGGTCTGGTTCCAGTGGTTGAGGATGATGTCCAGATCGTCCAGGCCGACGAAACCGTCTCCGTTCAGGTCACCGGGGAGTACTGCCAACTCAGCCAGGTTCAGTACGACCGATTGAAGCGGGGCGAGTGTGATCTTTCCGCCGACGACAGCTATGTAATCACCGGAGACCAGGTCGAAGACGCTGTCATAGCCGGAGGGGATATCGAGTTGGTAGCTGAGCGAGTCGTTGGCATTGGTGGCGATCAAAAGGTCGTCGTAAGTCAGGTACGCCAGCTCGCCGAACCCGTAGGGGTTTTCCATGTATACCGTCGCGACGAAGTCTGCGGTCGGGCTGACATCGTGGATGCGTGCGATGTCGTTTGCGACGGGTATGCTGCCGGAGCTGCTGTGATGCCAGTTCAGCGCCATGAAGATGTGTCGGTCATCCAGTTTGATGGATACTGCTCCGCCGACCGGATCAATCCATGCATAATCGGGTTGACCTGCTTCATGCGGCAGGTGCAGACTGTCTTCGGGTAGTTCATTAAGTATCTGGTCGACACGCGCGACTTGTTCCATAACCCACACGCTCTGCTGCCAGTAGTGCCCGCTGTCGACGGCGTCGTACGCCAGCGAATCATCTATCGCAAGCAGTTGCAGGATGCGGATGGAAGCGGGATCGTTCTGTTCAAGCGCCGCATGGAACCAGGGGTCTTGATAGATAGCTTGCAGGCCGTTGATCTTGGAGTTGCGCCAGTTGATCGCGCCTTCGAGCCGCAGGTCCATGGTGCCGTCTTCGTTGTAGACGGGGTATAGGAAGTGCTGCCAGAGGCCGGCGGTTTGTGTGGTGCGTGCTTTGAGTTTTTCAAGCTGCTGCGTGGGGATCAGGCCTTCAGCCATTTCAAGGACCTTGAACATTTCACCGGAGACGCCGTGGCCGTACTCGGAAGAATACCCCCCGCCCACCAGGCCGCAGCATTCCAACGGCAGACCGTCATCGGTAAACCAGATCGAACCGTTGAGCGCACTACCTGTAACGCCGAACGCCTGGTCAAGCCGTGTTTCAATGATCGGTGCGAATGTCGCTTCATCCACCGCAGTTGGATCGATGGCTTCCAGCGCGCGGTATGCGGTCATGAGGCCGACGAGTTGATAGATCTCCTGGTTAGGAGCGTGGCCTGGTTCCTGGATTGTGTTGTCGCTGAAGTAGCCGGTGTGGAAGTCGATGAATCCCTTGAACAGGTCGATGTAAGCCTGTCGGCGGGTGATCTTTGAAGTGGCGGAGTTGTTGTCATCATCGATCAGTTGATCCAGCAGGCCGGCGGCTTCCATGTCTTCGTAAGTCAGCAGGAAAGCCTGCGCGATGGGGCCGTGCGTGATGCCTTCGAGCGAGCCGGTGCCGACCGTGCGGGGCGAGCCTTCGTATCCGCCGACCCATTCCTGTGGGTTCCAGACGTCAACGTATCCACCGCTGGAGCCTTGTGCACGCCGCGTGTAGTCGAGTCCCAGCGCGATTTTGTTCAGCGTATTGGCGTCCTGGTAGAAGCTTGTGCCGTACATGTTGTAGGCGTACGCCAGGATGGTCGCGCCGCGCATCGGGCCGAGATTGTCGGTGCGCATATGGTGGTAATGCGTGGCATTGAGCGAGTCCAGTTCGCTTGAGCCTGTGCGGATGTCGAACGCGCCGAGTAATGAATCAGGCACGTTCGATGCGCTGGTGTCGAGTGTCTGCTTGGCTGCGACCTGAAACGCGATGTTGTTGGCGAAACTGACAAGGCTGTTGTGTTCGATGAGCTTTTGGATTGAAGTGGGGGCGGTGTAGTCACCATAATCGTAAGGCTCGATGATCGGGTTTTTCGCCACATTATCAGTGATCTGCAGGTGCGTGTCGGTATGACTGAACAGGGCGTAGATGCCGCGTGTAGTAGCGGTCTGTGTGTTGGTTGTCGGGGGGTTGCTGTAACTGCTGGCGTTACCCATTGCTGAAAGGCTGAGGCGCACGGTGGATTGGCCGTTGGTCAGTGAGGTCGGGATCGGAACGGTGACGTAGTACCAGCGGTCCGGCGCGACTTCACTGGATGATGCGTCATCAAACTGGCCCCAGTTGTAGGTCGTCGTGCCGGCTGCGTTACCCAGGAAGATGCGGCCTTGATTACCGGAAACCCCGCCCCAGAACCGTGCGGTGATGTAATTCTGTTTCGTACCGTCGACAGCGATGTCGAAGAAGATTTCGCCGTCGGGATTGATCCAGCGTGCGGTTTCATCGAGTGCGCCGATACCCGCGGTTGTGTTGTTCTGTGAGACCGCATGCGCAGCTTCGGAGGCGCTATCGTGGAGGTATAGCGCATCGAGGCTGTTGGCCTGTGTGGATGCGCTTAAAGCCAAGGCGGCGGAGAGTGCGGATATCAGGTGTAAACAACGCATACGACTACTTCCTCCATACCAGTATAGGCGGTTACTTACCCACCTCTGTCTGGACAGCCGATTTTAAGCCATCCACAGTTATTACTTGTTCAACTTTTCGCCTTGAGATGCCGTAAAGCACGAGGCCCAGCGCCGCGATCACGCCGCCGCAGAAAAGGAAACATAAGCGACCCCACATCGGATTGGGCAGGAACATCAAGGCAACAATGAACCCGCCGTACAGCATGCACAGCACTCCCATGATGTGGTAATGCTTACGGTCCTCCGACCAGCCGGTCACGCCCTCGGCTACCGGATCGATCGGCGTATCCATCCGCTCGAAGAAAGCGTCCACCTGTGCCTTGTACTTTTCGCTGCTCTTAGCCGTGAAGGGGATCGACAGCATGAACCAGCCGAACGTCACAGCGAAGACGACGAAGGTTGTCAGAGCGACGCGCAGGTCGTTCGTCTCTGTGCCGTTGAATGGCGGGGTGACGCTGAACATGCGCTGGATCAGATCTCCGTTCACCAGGCCCTTCCACTGCCAGCCGCCGATCGTTGCAGGCTGCATCAACAGGCCGGTGATGATGCCCAGCACCATCGAACTCCAACCCGCCCAGGGCGGCGTGCGTTTGATGAAGATCCCAAAGAACAAGGGGATGGCCATCGGCAAACCGAACACGGCTGCGAGCACGAGGATCAATTCGAATAACGGGAGGTCGGCGTATGAAATAAACGCCAAGCCTGCAAGGATCTGCAATACGCCAAAGATCAATGTCGTGATCTGTCCGACGCGCACCTGGTGCGATTCGCTTGCTTCGGGTTTAACAAAGACGATCCAGAAGTTGCGTACGAAGATGCCTGCCGCCCTGTTAAGCCCGACATCCATCGAGGACATCGTCGCCGCGAAGATGCCGCAGACCAAAAGCCCCAGCATGCCCGCCGGTAACACATCCATCGCCATCATCACGTAGGACGCTTCACGCGGGTTGTTCAATTCCATCGCGAGGCGTTGATCATTGAGCGAATCAATGCCGAGCGCTTTTGCCTCTCCGATAAGTGGCATTAGTTGTTCACTGTCTTCACGTTTTCCCGCTAGCGCGGCGAGTTGGTCGAGGCTGGTTACTTTTACGGCTTCGCCTGCCGCGCTCATATCTGCTTCAATCAGGGCGATCGGGGCCTTGAGTTGTTTAGCGACTTCCAGTTCAGGATGCACGAACGACGCCGCCATCGCCGGCAGGATGAATACGGGGGTAAAGATGATCGTACCCAGGAAGCTGATCCAAAGCGCACGCTTGGCGTCCTTGCCGGTCTTGACATAAATGAATCGCCCGGCTCCTTCCATCAGGCTGTTCATCTGTACTGTCTGATTCAGGAACAGCGTGAGCATGAAGATCAATAGCACGCTCGGTCGATCGAAGATGGTCCAATCGAAGTGCTGGTCCGGCACCTTATCGAGCAGACCGCTCATGCCGCCGACCTTCGGGTGATGCAACGTCAGGAAGGAGACCACCAGCGTGATGACAAGAATAGTAAGCATTTGCACGAAGTCGCTGGCGATGACCGCCCACGATCCGCCGAAGATGCACATGAGCGTGACGATCACGCCAAGCGAAACGATGATCTTCCAGATATCGATCCCGAAGACGACCGCCATGAAGATCGCGATGGCGTAGAGGCTGACCCCGCCGCGCAGGATGTTGATCGGCACGGGAAGCCAGGTGAACCACTGTTCGCTGGTGCGTCCGAAGCGGTCGCGCGCCGCTTCGATCGGCGTGATGACGCGCATCTGCCGGTAGCGTGCAGCAGTGAAGAAGTACATGATGATCGTGGCGATGATGTTGCCGGTGATCAAAAGGAGGAAGAAGGTGCCGGTTTCGTAGACTTTGCCCGCGCCGCCGGTGAAGGTCCATGCGGTGAAAGTCATGACCCAGGCGGAGGCCCCGACCATCCACCAGAGCATGCCGCCGCCACCTCGGAAGTAGTCACTGGCGGTCTTGCTAAAGCGCTTATAGACCGGCCCCAGCGCCAGCATGAACGCCAGGTAAACACCGATCACGAAGTAGTCGACCGTGGTCATCGATTCAGGGCTCTGGTTTGATGTCCTGCAAGTGTCATAGGGGTCTGGCAGTAAAAACAACCTGCCGGAATTCATCATACACCCGGAGGGGGTGATTGCAATAGTTTCTTTGAAACTTTCGTAACTATTCCCAAAACCGCCGGGGCCAAAATTGATCCATCAGGTAAGTTAATAATCGCATGTACGCGATGTTGATTTTCTTATTGTGGAAGCCACCTGAAGTCAGCCGCCGGCCATGACGGAAGCATTCTGTGGTGTTATGAACAGGTATCGGCCTTGGTCGTCCATCTCGCTGATGCGCCGTTCGAGGATGCCGCCAAGCAACGTGCCGTTGTTCATTCCCGATCTTAATTCATTGGCGTTGCTGCTGAGGATGATGAGTTGCACGCCATCCTTGGCTTGTATCGCTTTGGCTGGTGAAACGCCGAAAGGCAGACCCGTCAAGAGAACAACAACCTCGCCCTTGGATGCCTGGCCCATCGTTCTGTTCAGTTCATCGCGCGTGAACCACGGCAGGGGTTGGCCGGTCGTCGGATTGACCGCGCCGACCGGCGGGACATCCACCCACACTTCGCGCACGGTGCCAACACCATCAGCCCGATTCAAACCATCAATAAACGCTTGTTGTTGTTCAAGTATACCGTCGCGGCCATCGCCATCGGAATCGATCCGATAGCGAACGATCATCACGTTTGAGCCGGAGGCGCTTTGCGCCAGGTATTCACCCGCTTCGGCTCCGATGCGTGCCATGCCGTTGATATCGCTGTCCAGTGTGTCGATACCGCTACCGCGGAACAGGCCGGGGAAGAAGACGAACAGCAATACAAGCGCGACAAGCAGGATGGCAGTGACATTGACACCAAGTGCCGCCGATGGCGCCTGTCTGGATTGCAATTTCCGGAAGTAGATGTGCAGCCCTATGACCACACCGCAGATGATGAACTGCAGAATGTAGATCATGTCAGGCGGGCCTTTCTAAATCGGGCAAACCAAAGGTGATTGAGTGTGCAACCTGCAAACATGAATCACCAGTCACCGTCTGGGGTCAGGAAGTATTCCTCGTTATTTAGCTGAGTATTATCGTACTGGGCGTAGCGATCTTCGGTGACGGACATCGCGCTGGCCGAGCCGTCCACCATCGCAAACGAAGTCGTCCCGTTAGAGATTTTCTTCGGCCCCCATGGCGAGAAGTACCAACTGTTTCCCATTGACTGGAGGTGCGAAACCTGGAGGTGGCCCCAGTCTACAAAGATCATTGAGCCGCCCCAGAGGAATCCGCTGTAGGTTGTGTTGTCCGTGAAGATGATAGTTCGCGATGGTCTGAGCACATCATCGCTCGAGAGCGGGTGGTGGTAGTTAACACTGCCTTCAGTTGTATAACCATCTTTAGGTCCACCAAGCTGGTGGTTGATCCGGTAGTTGCTGAAAGGTTCTTCGTTCTTAGGATCGGACGCGTTGGGGTTCTGTGTGCCTTCATCCGCTACAATCGGGCAGAGAAATACTTCGGCGGCCGGGGCATACCCTCCGTCGTACAGCGCTTCTTTCCATGAATTGCGGGCGTGGTAACTGTCGGTCCAGGAGCTGCCTTCTTTTTCCCATGAAGGGACGAAGTGGCCGTGGTCCGTCTCGAACGAAGCGTTGGCGATGCCGATCTGCCTGATCTGGGTCGTGCACTTGAGCACGATGGCGGTGCGTCGGGCGGCGCCCAGGGCGGGCAGGAGGATTCCGACCAGCAGTGCGATGATGGAGATTACCACGAGCAGCTCGATCAGCGTGAAGCCGTGCCGCGCGCGGCCGGGGCGCATGCTGCCTCTGATCGATGGTCGATGATGTTGGGTTCGGTATGCGTTCATGCCAACAGCTCCAGAATAGGTTTGCGTGGCGAAGTTGTCAGAGCAATCAACAAACGACAGGAGGAAGTAGCTGGTTCGGTGCCAGATGAAGAACGATCAGTAATCAGGTCGTAAGCATGAAGTCGTAACATCTCTGTCATACGGCCAATCGTACCGGATAGCCGTTCCTCCAACAGGTGTATCTTAACGTCAGTTGCCGGGAAATGCCAATAGTTTCTCATGAAACTTCCAATAAATTCCCAATTAGTCTCTCGATTCAGCGTGTCTCATGCGGTGAATTCCTGCAAATCTCTTTCTAAAAGCCATTTAAGCGGCTCTTTGGCACGGTAGCGTCGCAGCTCTTCCAGCATGGCTCGGCCCATCCGGGCACATTCTCCGCCTCGAGACCCGGCGATATGCGGGGTAAGCACCACGTTGGGCATGGTCCAAAGCGGGTTGTCAGAGGTCGGTGGTTCGGGGTCTGTCACATCCAGGATAGCGAACAGGTCCGGACGATTATGTAATGTACGGATCAGGGCCGGCTCATCGATCACCGCGCCGCGGGCTGTATTGATCAGGCTGGCGCCGGGTTTGAGCAGGCTCAATAACGACTCGTCGATCAGGCCTTGGGTTGAATCAAGCAGTGGTGTGTGTATCGAGATGACATCACTGGCGGCGAATAGTTCTTCAAGCGATGTGAACCGCAGGCCATGTGCTTTAATTAGTTCGGTGGAGGGATTCGGATCGTAGACTAATACGTTGATATCCATCCAGAGCAGTTTTTCGATCACACGTCGGCCGATCTCGCCCGCTGAAACGATGCCGACCGTTGAGCCGTAGCCCCCTGCACCGGGCTCGTTCTGCTGCCAACGTTTTGTTTGCTTCATTTCAAATGCATGCTGCCAGATGCGTTTCAGGCAGAACACGATCTGTGCGCAGGTGTATTCGACAACGGGGATCGCGTTGGCGCTGGCGGCGGAGGTGATTTTGATGCCGCGCTGCCAGGCCGCATCCGTCATGATGGTGCGCACAGAACCTGCGCCGTAGAAGATCACGCGTAGATCCGTGGCGGCATCCAGGACTTCTTCAGTCAGGCAAGGGCCGCCCCATCCGGAGAACACAACTTCGACATCGCGCAGTAACGAAGGATCCTTTTGCACATCCTGCCCCGTACAGACCGGGCCCGTCAGGTCGATGAGTTCGATGATCGCACGGCGTAACTTCGATGGATAGATCAGGTCGAGCGCATCGGGATCCAGCACAAACCGAGCTCGGGGTTTATGTGCGATGGATGGTACGGCTGCACGTGTCGACTTCAGCGGATTAGCATGATCAATCTCAGGCATTGGTCGGGCCCCGATCCTCGTGATTGATTTATCTTCGCTCGCATCATGCTCAATCGTGAAGTGGTCAAAGTATGCAGGTTTAGCAGTGCCCGCGAGGTCCTGGGCACATAAACCAACCATGGCTCCTGTGAAGTGGAGGCCTTGCCCGTAGTCGTCCGAGATTTTCGTCAGGTCCAGTTCAGGTCCTATCGGTTGCCATGCTTTATTATCCGGGGAGGCGAAAAACTGCATTGTTGTGTTGTTCAAGATCGCACGAAGATGACAGGTGGGCCAATCGTTGATATCGACCTGGCTGTCTTGCAGTTCGCAATATTCACCGTCATCGGTCAGCGCCACACCCAGGATTCGGCCTTGTTTGTTGTCATGTGTGACACGCAGGTAATAGTGCGTGCGTGTGTCGTACCACACGATCAGGCCCGCGGATTGGGTGAAGTGGTCCGGCTTGAAGTTCAGGCTTGTTGAGAATCGGCAAGTGGTCGAGGTCAGTCGCTGCGCGACCAGGCTTTGCTCGAACAGCGAATGCAGCGACTCGCGACCGGTCAGTCGCAACCATCCGGGCCGATCGGTCAGACTCATCCAACTCGGATCAAACGCAAGGCGTAGAGAGCAATAGTGGGGCGATAGTTTTTTGTCTTCAAAATCATCGTGTACATCCAGCACTGAGGCGGACGTCACTTTTGCATCATCGAGCGGGCGATATTCGAGTGCCGGTAATATGCCGCCGTCTTGCAGGCGCAACCAGCCGTCATCTGTCCAGCGTACATGTTGGATCGCTGTTTCTCTGCCGAGAACACAGCGTCTTTCTTTGCCGATCGGTCGGCTGCAAAGGTGGACCATGTACCAATCGCATGTGGGCGTCTGTACCAACTCACCGTGTCCCGCTTTCTGGAGCGGCCAATCCGGATCGTTACGCGTGGTCATGATCGAGTGTTGGGGGTCGAGTTCGTAAGGCCCATTAATGCGATCGCTGCGAGCCATGGAAATGCCATGGTTCCAACCCGTGCCGCCTTCCGCGAGCATCAAGTAATACCGGTCGTTCACCTTATAAAGGTTCGGGCCCTCGATGAGTTCAGTTTTGGTGAGGATGGTGCTTACCGGTCCGACAAGCTGTTGCTTTTGATGGTCGTATTCCTGAAGCAGTATCCCGCCGAAGCTGGGGTGATCCGGTCGCGGGTCCCAGCACATGTTCACCAGCCATTTTCGCCCGTCATCATCATGAAAAAGTGACGGATCGAATCCGCTTGCGTTCAGGTAGACAGGTTCGGACCACGGGCCGTCGATGGACTCGGCCGTTACTACATAGTTACGAACATCTTTGAACGCACCGACGCGCGTCCGCACGATGGTGTACACCAGCCAGAACAGGCCGTCGGAGAAGCTCAGGCTCGGCGCCCAGACGCCGGACGAATCGGGAACGCCTGAAAGGTTGACCTTGTCGTTGTCATTGAACACGCCACCGAGGCGTGTCCAGTTAGCCAGGTCGCGTGAATGATGGATCGCGATGGCCGGCATCCATTCAAACGTGCTGGTGACGATGTAATAATCCTCACCGACTCGACAGATCGAAGGGTCGGGATTGAAACCTCGCAGTATGGGATTAGCACATCGTCCCATTGGATTCACTCGCTTAACACCTTGTGTCAGTACCTTCTCAACTGCAGCCAAAGCTTATCTTCCAGCCTAGCTCTTGTTGGTAAAAAAGCCGAAACCAGCGGTTTACCGGTTTCGGCTCACGTGTTAAATCATCTTGTAGTCACTTCTCAAAAGTACGTTTCGTCTTAGCGCTTGCGGGCGATGATCGCCAAACCGCCCAATCCCAGCAGCGCGAGTGTCGCGGGTTCGGGGACATAGCTGACGGTCAGCAGACCGTTCGCGCCGCTGTTGTCTACATCGTAGGACCAGCCGGGGCCTGCCAGCAGGCCGAGGCCGTTGTCGGTGATCGTGCCGTTCTGCACTTCCATCACAGTCCATGTGCCGGGGACAGGGGCGACCAATTCGCTGATCGTGAGGATCGCGCCGGCATCGAAGTTGGCATAGGTGCCTGAGCCGCCCTTGTCGGCGATGTTGATCTGAGTGACGCCGCCTGCGTCGATCCCGACTTCGAGGATGCCACCCGCGTTTTGCGTCCAGTTACCATCGAGCGATCCTTCGGAACCGATTTCGACCTCGGTGACACTGCTGCCAAGCACGCGGAAGGTACCGGTGGAGCCAACCGTCATGCCGGCACGTGTTCGGAGCTTACCGCCATCGATCTGGAAGGTGCCGTTGCCGCCGGTGCCGACCTGCATGCTGACGCCGCCGGATTCACGGCTGATAATCAGGCGTGTACTTGTGCTGCCTGAGATGTTAACCAGCCCTGTCGAACCGGTTTTCTCAGCGATACGGAACGAAGACGTTTCGATACGGATATCGCCGCTGTAGATGTTCATCACGCCGGTGTTGGTTGAGTTTTGTGAGCCGACGTACTGAAGGGTCGAGTTAGTGGTGCGCCAGATGTTGCCGTCACCGATATCGATATTCAACGTTGCAGCGCCGAACTGTGCAAGACGGATGGTTTGCGTGCGGTATTCACCTGTGGCGCCGCCTGTTAGCAGAGAATTACTGACGAGGTAATTCCATGTGTCGCCGTCCATATCGATGTTGACGCCGCCGCCGGTGATGGTGAGGTAGTCGCTGCCGCCGGGGATGGCTGAAGCGGGCAGGCCGCTGCTTTCCCAGTTGGCGACGTCTTCCCACGATGTGCCGTCGCCGCCGCCGACGAAGTTGTAGTCGGCTTGAGCGGGCAATGCCAAGGCCGCGCAAGCCAACGCCGCTGCGGATGCTGTGACAAATTTATCCTTTAAAAAGCTTCTTTTAATTGTCATGCGTTCTCCTCCTCCAAATGGAATGAACTGAAGTGTGATGTTTGTTGCAGGCTGATGGACGATGCAAATCTCTGAAACTGGTGAATCCAACACGACGGGCCATGGCAATTCAATTCGCAGCGGAGACATCAAGTCAACCAGTAAGGCGAAGGTATGGCCGCCACATACCTCTCTAGACTAACACATCTCACGCAACAATCAAGGATAATCACGAAAATTCCCTAACAAGTTTCGCAACATTCTGGGGTTTGACATCCTGCGGTAATGTTACCGACGGCACCTCGGTGCAGCGAAATATGGGGCGTCATAAATCCGTTGCCGCGGTGATATTTACTTAAAATACTAATAATTATATATTTATGAGGTATAATGAGAATGCGGGGTTTGGTGGGCACCCTTACTGGCGATACCAATGCATCGGGTGGTCACTGCGGTGCAGGCAATATATTTCGTGTCTTATCCACAATTAGCAGTAGATATGAATGGTAATTCCATTTACAATTCCCGGGAATTAAAAGCGGGGTGGATGCAGGCGCTGTTCTCGATCGTCATCATCCTACCGCTGACCCTCATACCGAATGCTTCTATATGTCTTGTGAGGTATTCAACACACTCGGAGAGGCACCTTATGAAGTGCGAGCAAGACAAAGCATCAAGCGTAATCAGACTCAAACATCGTGGAGCCATTGGCCGAGAGCTTCTGTTTGGGCTTGTGGCTGCACTGGCGTGCTCCTTGTTGTGGGCGATCATCACTCACTACAGCGGACGAGACCTGGTTGTCGGGACGATCGTCATTGGGATACTCGTGGGTGTTGCTGTTGCACTTAGCGCTAAGGCGCGCAGTATCGATAACGGCATCTCCGCAGCCGGCCTGACCGCGATCGCCGTGTTGCTGGGAAAACTCATCATTGTGCAATGGGGCCTGACCGCGGGCTTGGCCGATAATCCCGCGATCAACATTCAACAGCCCGCCAGCGTAGTCGATACGTCCCAAGGCGAAGCAGTGGCAGATGCCACGGACCAGCACGATGCGACAACTGCAACAGCTAACTCATCTGTGCCGCGAATCCATGCATCGCAGATGCAGGATATCAGTAAGATCAAGAGCGCATTGACGATGAACGATCTGCTCTGGCTGGCGGGTGCGGTGGTTGTGGCGTTCATACTAGGCATCGCTACATCGAAGCCCAGGCAAAAAACTCCGGCCACTTCTGCGCAAAATCAAGCTGAAGAAAAGCCCGTAGCAGAAGATACTGCGACCAGCTAGTTCAAAGCGGTGAAGTATTATTGAAGCTACGACTTATTCTTTAAGCCATAGTGTTCGCCCAGCTTCGCCGCGCCTTCTGATCGGCCGGTGGATTCCAGGCGATCGAGGTAATCTGCCAGCGAATTCAGGCCCAGTACGGGAAACAGCGTGTGGAACGGGCCACCTTCACGCATCACGGTCCACATCGGATCGACCGAGTCGCTGGCGTATTGTGTCATCTTGAACATCTGCTCATCATGCCAGTGCGAAAGACGCCATGCCGCTTCGCGCAACACAGCCGGATGTTGATCGGCCACATTGTCAAGTTCGTGCGGATCGGTATTCAGATCGTAGAGCATGTCGCGCGGGAACAGGTGATACCCATCGTGGTACGTGCGGATGTATAGCCAAGCGCGTCCATCGTGATTGAAGCGCACCGAGCGCTGACAGACGTGGGCGCACTGGCTGATGATTAACTCGTCCCGCCCGGCGTCAGATCCATCATGTAGAGAATTTGCAAATGATTGGCCGTCCCAGATCGGCGGGCAGTGTTCCTGCCGATCGATAAGCTGGATGCAGGTCGGCGCCCAGTCCAAGTGGTAGTGCAGGCCGTCATCAACACTGGCCGACGCTTTACCCGGCCATTTGACGATGAAGGGGATATTACATGTGGCGTGGTCGGCGGTGCCGTGTTCGCCGTAGATACCAAGTTCGCCCTGGTTTTCGCCGTGGTCTGCCGAGATGATGATGGCGGTATCTTCATATACGCCGGCTTGTTTGAGTATTCCGACGATGCGGCCGATCATGTCGTCGACGTATCGGATCGCGGTGTCGTAACCATCGAGCCATTGTTTGAGCGACTTACGATCCGTGATGCGCAAAGGCAAACGTGGGAATTTAGCTGTGTTGTTATCGCCGAACATCCCCAAGTCTTGAGCGGTGTGTGGCCCGGCTTGTTTTACGTGTTGTGCGATGAGTTCATCGGTAAGCCAATCGGGGATGGGATCATCCTCGAACGGATTGCCGTACGACATCGGGGCACGGTAAGGGGTGTGGATGTCCCAGAAGTTGACGTGCAGGTACCAGTTATCGCGCGTGGCGTTGCCTTCGAGCCAGCGTTCGATGACAGGTTGAACGACTTCGGCCGGTTCGCTGCCGCCGCCGCCGGTGTTGTGAACTTCATTGAAACCGGCGTAATACTGGTGGGCGGCGTGTCGTTGGCCGAACGGCGAGACCATCGCGGTATGGAATCCGGCTTTTTGCAGTTCGCGTGGGAAGGCTTGCTCTTCGTAGCAGGAGCGGAACGATCGGCCGGGGCCTTCGCGTTTGGTATCGGCTGCGGTCCCGCCGTGCCCGACGACACCGGTCTGTATCCCGAAGCGCCCTTGATAGAACGCGGTGCGTGAAGGGAGGCAGGGGGCGTCGGAGCAGTACATATTGGTGCAGCGCATACCCCGGCTCGCGATCGAGTCGATGACTGGTGAGGTCTGTCGGTGGTAGCCGTAACACGAAAGGTGCGAGGGGGTGCAGGCGTCGAGATCAATGTAGAGGATTCGCATGATTGAAGTATTCTGGTAAAGGGCATTGTTTCGCGCAGCACAGTATCTGAACATGACGAACACCGTGCTTAGGCTGAGGTTGGATTCCACTGTGGTAGTGGTATCAACCGAGCCAGCCAATCCAACACGTATTGTATCGACTGGCTTCAGTTGACGTGTTTGCGCCTTTGTCTGGTCATAAGCAAGCCGGTCTATATTGCGCTTTGTTGCACAAGCAAATTGATTATGATGCGGGACGTTTTGCTGATATTCTACACGTCTATCCAAGGGGTCTTGCACCTGCACTTATAGCAGTATAAGTTGAATACGGGCTCTAGATGCCTTAAAAATGAATCGGTTCATAGCATGATAATATAGTATTGGTTATCTTTGCTGCATGCGGGGGGGGTACTCAGGATCATCATTGTCAAGTCTATTCACACTCGTACGCCAATGGCCGGGCGGTTGCCCATGAAGCTTCTTGAAGGTTCTTACAAACAGGTTTGTGTCGCGGCAGGCACAACGACTTGCAACTTCTTTCACGGTAAGGTGCGGATCGGAAAGGTATCGGCGTGCACGCTTCATGGGAAACATTACATTAATGCATGTGCGTGTCGGCCGGTAGACTCATGCACGATTCGATCATCTGTAATTCGTCCAGATGAATGACTTGCGCTTCCGTGAGTAGCGAATCTACATGGAACCCCGCATAGAGTGTGTGGATGTAATCATCGGAAATCTGATTGTGTGCAACATCAGCCGGGATCATTAGCATGTCACCGGCGCTGGCTTGCAGTTGGCTTTCATCCATATCCACCTGGCAATAGCCTTCGATCACGAGGATATGGTCACGCCATTGCTTGGTCGTGACCAGTTGGATGTTCATGGGCTGGAAAGGCTCATTGAGCATATTCTTCGTGGTGGCGTACACGGCCTCTTTGCCTTGGGGACCACCGGCGAAGCGCCAAGCCTTGGTTACCGTTTACGTGATGAATTACTACCATACGATTATCCGTATGCTAAGAGAATTTCCGGGCAAAACCGTACTGATCGGGCCGGAGGAGATGCTGGCAGAAGCAACGCTGCTCAGTGGTAACGGCGGCGTGTCCGGAGGAGCAAATCTGTTCCCGCATCTGTATGTAGAGCTGTATAACGCTGCTATCCGCCAGGATATCCAGACGGTCAATACGCTACATCGCACCGTGATCGAAGTCTCTTCCCTGCTGTATCGTGTCGGCCGGCACGGATCATCGACTATCAAAGGAATCAAATGTGCATTATCCTGCATGGATATCTGTAGCGATGTCATGGCTGAGCCATTCGGTAAATTCATTGAGCCTGAACGGGCTGTGATCGAAAAGTATCTGGCCCAGTTGGGTGAGATGATTCTGTTGCATCAACACTAAAACAGACTATGGCAAACATACTTGTTATTGGCATCGCGAACATGGATATTGTATCGCCCGTGCGCCAGTTGCCAAAACCCGGCGAAACCATACTCATCGACGATATCCAATTGGTGCCCGGAGGCAAAGGGGCAAATGCCGCAGTCGCTTCGGCGCGATTGGGCGACGATGTCAGGTTCGTCGGATGCGTGGGGGATGATCCGTTCGGTCATGCTATTCGTGATGGTTTGGTCAAAGAAGGAATCGACTGTGATCATCTGACAACCGCAGATCGTGGCAGAGGCACCGCCGTGATCCTGCTTAACGAGACAAATGCTCAAAATTCCATCCTGGTCGGACCCGGTGCGAACTTCCAGATCACGCTGCCCGAAGACGACAGTATGTTTGAGTGGGCGGATGCCATGATGCTGCAACTGGAAACGCCGATCGATATCAATCTTGAGGCTGCCAGGCGAGCCCGTGCCTGCGGCGTGAAGGTTATTCTCGATCCCGCGCCCGCCTCCAAAGATTTACCCAATGAACTGTTGGCACTGGCGGATATCGTATCACCCAACGAAACCGAGTTAGCCATATTAAGTGGACAACATGTTCTCGAAGCCGAAGATGCAATCAGCGCATCACAGTCGCTTAAAAGCCAAGGTGTAAGCGAGATGGTCGTCAAGCTGGGCTCTCGCGGCGCGTTATGGGTCGAGCGTGATTCGCACTTGCATGTGCCATCAGTACCCGTGCATGCGGTGGACACGACGGCGGCGGGGGACACGTTTACGGCGGCGTTGTGCGTGGGGCTTGCGGATGGACTAGAGATGCCGGATGCGATCCAGCGGGCCTGTATTGCCGGGGCTTTAGACTGCACACACGTCGGCGCTCAGCCGTCTGTGCCCACGACTGCCGAGGTGGATGCGTTCGCCGCGAAGTTGCCGACTTAAATCGTGAATACATAGAAGGACACCCATGCCCAACCTGAATGTATTTGGTCTTGATCTTGTCACCCTGCTGGGATACCTGGCAATCATGGCGCTGATGGGCCTGTGGTTTTCGCGCCGCAATGTCGACACGGAGCAGTACTTTGTCGGCGGCCGTTCGTTCCCGGGTTGGGCGATCGGGCTTAGCATGGTCGGCACGTCGATCAGCTCGGTGACGTTCCTTGCGTTTCCGGGTGATGCGTACAAGACGGCGTGGCTGAGGTTTTTGCCGAACCTGATGCTGCCTTTGGCGGTGTTGATCGCGGCGTTCGTGTTTTTACCCCTTTTAGAAGGGGTAATGCAACGACGGCCTACGAATACCTCGAACAACGCTTCGGCCCGTCGGTGCGGATCTACGCGGCGCTCGCGTTCATCGTGGCGCAGCTCTGCCGGATCAGCATCATCCTGTATCTGGTCTCGCTGGTCGTGCACGAGATGACGGGGCTTGACCTGACGGTGTGCGTGATCATCGGCGGTGTATTCGTCGGGTTCTACACGATGGTGGGCGGGATCGACGCGGTGGTGTGGACGGACGTGGTGCAGACGATCGTGCTGGTCACCGGTGGCCTGATCTGTATGGTGTACATCGTGTTGCACCTGCCGGGCGGGCTTGGACAGATCTTTGAAGTCGCAGGCGAACACAACAAGTTCGCGTTAGCCGAAGTAACCGACGGCGTAGCGGCGCCGCAGACGTGGAGCCTATCATTAAGCATGAAGACGACGTCGATGATGCTGGTGCTGGGTCTGATGTGGTATTTGACGGAGTTCGCATCGAGTCAGAACGTGGTGCAGCGTTACGTCGCAGCGAAGAGCACGCGTGGAGCGCGCAAGGCGATGTTCATCTGCGCCGGCGCAAGCGTTCCGATCTGGGCGTTCTTCATGTTCCTGGGTACGGCACTGTTCGTGTATTACCAGGCGTTCCCTGATGATCGCGCCGCCGAGATGTTGACGGGCGTGCGTAAAGCCGAGCAGGTCCTGCCATACTTCATCATGAACACCTTGCCGACCGGCCTGGCGGGCCTGGTGATCGCAGCCGCATTAGCCGCGGCGATGAGTTCGCTGGATTCATCGATCAACGCGATCTCGACGGTGGGGGTGGTCGACATCTACCGCGGGCATTTATCCAAAGCCAAACAAGACAAACACTATCTGAAAGCAGCCTGGGTGATCGCGACATGTGCGGCGCTATTCATGATCGGCGGCGCGATCACGCAAACGAAGATCGACACGAAGACATTGCAGGACACATCGACGATCATTGTCTCGCTTGTCTCCGCGGGTTTGCTTGGGGTGTACTTCATCGGCTTCTTCACACGACATGGCGACGCACGAGCGATCTGGCTCGGGATCGTGTGTTCATTCGCATTCACCTTGTGGACGGTGTTCGCCACCTACTGGCCGCAGGTCTTACCGCAGTCGTTAGCCGTCCCATTCGACCTCTACTACACCGGCTTGATCGGCAACGTGGTGATGTTCATCGTCGGCTACCTGGCCGGCCTGCTGCTGCCAACAAAACAAAACCTCGAACAGTTGACGGTGTGGGATCAGCGGGTGAATCCATGATCAATTCACGAATCAAACGAAGAACAAATAGGGCCCTATCGTCTGAAAGGTGAGTTGATCCATCGGATTTCCAGACGTGCCGCAGCACGACTCCAGGCAGGCCTCCGAGGTTGTCGTGTTACGTCGTTATCTCTTGCGATATCTCATGTTAAATATATATTCCTGGTCATGGCGGCAGGCTTGTTTGGGCAGTACGGACGCCTTTAAATAGCGTAAATTACCACTTTTAATACGAAAATCCGGTGCCAGGCCATTGCAATAGCGATGATTGTCGACTATAGGTGGCAACCAAATGCGATATCGCAATTGGGCGTACTCGCCTGCTATGGGTGTCGTGGAAGGGATTCGGTGGATGCGCAACGATCACACAGACCAGATCTTTGAGGCAGTCGGACGGGAGCTGGACAGCGACGCGGCCTCCACGCTTTACGACCAGACGCGTGACCTGCTCGAACAGCAGATCAACAAGCGGCAACTCAAGCCCGGCGACCGGATCCCGTCCCAACGCCAACTCAGCAAACTCTGGGGCATCAGCGAGGTTACCGTTCGTCGTGCTATGCAGGCTCTGGCGGCACGCGGCTTGATCCGCAGCCGGGCCGGTTCCGGCACCATCGTCATCGGCCCGCCACAACACGCTGATGAAAACACACCCACCAGTCCATCTGCAATCCGATCGGTCGGCATCGTCTTTTCAGGCATCAGTGACGGCTACCCGTTCATCCAACCCATGCTCGAAGGTCTTGAAAGCGCATGCGATGGTCAACTGGCCATGCAGATGATCGATTACGCTTCTTTATCTGTTACGAACGAAGATACCGAGCCGGCGTTTTTGTCCGGCGTCGATGCGTTGATTCTTGAATCGCCAGTCAATTTATCGCTCATCATGGCCTGCCAACGCAAGGCGATCCCTTACGTGCTGCAATACAGCGACCTGGCGGATGGCTACAGTCGTTGCGTCGTGGTCAATTACACGACAGGTGTACTGCAAGCGATCAATCATCTCGTGCAGCATCGCAATCGTAAATCAATCGCACTGGTATTAGCAAAACAACAGCGATTCAGCACAGGCAAACTCATGGATGCGTTCGGTGTTGCGCGGATGATGTACGGCCTGCCCCTCAACGAATCTTGGATAAAGTATGCCGGATACCAGGAATCCGATGGCTACGACGCAACGATCGAATTACTCTCGCAACCCGAACGTCCCGATGCCATCATCTACGCATCCGACTTCCAGGCCCGGGGCGGATTGATCGCTGCACAGGAATCGGGCGTCGATGTCCCCGGCTCGCTATCGATCATCGGGACAGGCAAGCTGCTGCGTGAGCGTGAGTGGCCTGTTCAATTGTCAACGATAGACATCTGCTTCAATGAAGTCGGTCGGCATACGATGGCGTTGTTGAACGGTTTGGCGGCTCATCAAGCTGATACACCATTAAGGTGTTCAGTGTTTTCTCGATTTATCCCCGGGCAGACCAGTTAGTGCTGCCGTTTATGTGAGTGATAGGACTTAAGTACGTGTCAAGGCAATTACAGAACAAAGAAACAGCGGCCATCCCCATCGATCAGATCCGCGATGTGCAGCAGTTGGAATCCGCGCTGAGCGATCCGAGCCCGGCCGCTATTGAGGCGATGGCAAAAACAGATGGCGACCTGGTCCTGCTGGGTGTCAACGGCAAGATGGGACCGACCCTTGCGATGATGGCGAGAAAAGCATCAGATATCGCTGGCGTAAAACGCAATGTAATCGGCGTCTCACGGTTCGGCTCCGGCAGCGAGCCTGTGCGAGAGCAACTCGAAAATGCTGGGATACAAACCGTCGCCTGCGATCTGTTGAATCGGAAGCAGGTCGCATCACTACCCGATGCAAAGAACATCATCTTCCTCGCCGGCATGAAGTTCGGCAGCGCCGCCGACACTGCGACAACCTGGGCGATGAACGCCTATCTGCCCGCATTGGTATGCGAACGTTATCCCGACAGCCGCATCGCAGCCTTTTCAACAGGCAACGTGTACGGGCCGGTATCGGTTGAGAGCGGGGGCGCAACCGAGCAGGACCCGATCTTGCCGGTTGGCGAATACGCCATGAGTTGCCTGGGGCGCGAACGCATGTTCGAATACTTCAGCCGGACACAAGGACTGCCGGTTTCCATCATCCGTTTGAATTACGCGGTGGAACTCCGCTACGGCGTGATCGTTGATCTTGCGCTCAAGCTCAAACAATCCCAACCGATCGATCTGCAGACCGGTTACTTCAATGCCATCTGGCAGGCAGATGCTAACGCCATGACGCTGGCTTCGTTGCCGCTCGCATCTTCGCCGCCATTTGTCATCAACGTGACGGGCCCTGAAACGCTCAGCGTCCGACAGGTCGTGACGATGTTAGGCGAAGAGATGGGGATCGAACCGACATTCACTGGGCAGGAGAGCAGCGACGCTTTATTGAGCTGTGGCAAGATGGGCCACGATCGGTTGGGTTATCCACGCCAGCCGATCGGGACGGTCATCCGCGCGGTAGCACGATGGATCAACGATGGCGGCGAAGTGCTCAATAAGCCGACCAAGTTCGAATCCCGTGACGGGAGGTTTTAGTCATGAGTTCATCGAACACTTTCAACGAAACAGTCGCCAATACGCAACCGGAGTCAGCCGGATTGGCCATGTTGTCTAAAGGCGTCGCGATACCGGCGCACCCGCTGGCGCTGACATCATCAGGCCGACTGGATGAACGCCGTCAACGCGCATTAAGCCGTTATTACCTCGCGGCCGGCTCTGGCGGCCTGGCGGTCGCGGTGCATACCACGCAGTTCGAGATACACGATCCTGAAACCGGCTTGTACCGGCCGGTGCTCGAACTCGCGATGACTGAATCAAAGCAACACAATCATCCCGTTGCCATGGTGGGGGGGGTCTGCGGCCAAACGACACAGGCGATACGCGAAGCATCCATACTGCACGACCTGGGATACGATGCGGGTTTGCTTTCCCTGGCGGGTCTTGAAAAGCTGAGTCAGGATGAATTGCTCGATCATTGCAGGATGATCGGTCAGATCATCCCCCTGATTGGTTTTTACCTTCAACCCTCGGTGGGTGGCCGCGCGTTGTCTTACGCGTTCTGGCGCGAATTCGCCGAAATCCCCTCGGTGTGTGCGATCAAGATAGCGCCCTTTAATCGCTACCAGACGCTCGATGTCGTACGGGCGGTTGCGGAAGCCGGCCGCGACGACATCGCGCTATACACAGGCAACGATGACAACATCGTGATCGACCTGCTCTCAACCTATCGCTTTGAAGTCAACGGCAAACAGGTAGAGCGACGGATCATCGGCGGTTTGCTTGGCCACTGGTCGGTATGGACACGCACAGCGGTTCAGATATTCGATCGCTGCCGTGCCGTTGCGGATTCCGGCGAGCCGATACCACGTGATCTGCTATGCCTGGCAAATGAAGTGACAGACGCAAACGCCGCATTCTTTGATGCAGCAAATCGCTTTAAAGGTTGCATCATGGGATTGCACGAAGTGCTTTGGCGGCAGGGTTTACTCGCTGAGAAACGCTGCCTAAATAGCTGCGAATCCTTGGGCCCGGGCCAACTCGAAGAAATCGAACGCGTCTACAAGAGCTATCCCCATCTCTGTGATGATGAATTTGTCGAAGCGAATCGTGATGCCTGGCTTGATGCCTGAGTCGTTATGTGAGGGTAGATGAGCATGAAGAGCTTTATTCGGATCGGTATGATTGGATTGGATAGTTCACGCAGCATCGCGTTTGCGAAGCTGTTATCTGATACCGACAGCAGCGATCTGCCATGCATTGTCCGAATCACTAAAGCATGTGCCTGGCCCAGCCGTAACAACATGCTCGATGCCGAACGCGCAAGACGTCACGGCGAGCAGCTTGAACGTGAATATGGCGTGTCACTGTGTAACACGCCGGAAGAGGTTGCGGAAGCGTGCGATGTTTTACTGTTGTTATCCGCCGATGCTGAAGACCGATACCAGTGCTTTCAGCACGTTGTCGGTTCCGGCAAGCCGATCTACGTTGAGAAGTTCCTCGCACCGACTTCGGATCAAGCACAGTCCATGCTAGATAAGGCGCAGGGGGTCGGGGGCAGAATATTCAGCGCATCTTCTGTTAGGTTCAGCCCCGGATGGTGCCAGTTACGTTCAAGCAACACCGCTTCAGAATCATCAACAAGCATCGAAATCATCGGCCCGATGCCGCCCCACGATACCTTGCCCCCGCCGCTGTGGTACGGCGTCCACCTGGTAGATCTGGCGGTCGACTTCTACGGCCCTGCCTGGCGCAGCCTGGATAGAACCGTGTCGGAAGACACCGAGCAGACCACCATCCATTGGCAAGATGATCGTGTGGCTGGGCTGCGTGGGTATAGTCGATCGCAAGTATCTTTTGAAGCAAAAGTGCAAAAACCTGGTGAGGCCCTGTCCATCGATCTTGGATATGACTCGAAAGTGTGCAATGAGAGATTGTTGCTCGCTATCCTCGACTTCGCCATGGATCCTCATCGTGATGAACATGACGCGCAGCGCATGCTGGAGGTAGTCCGTATTGTTGAGGCGATGACCAACACCTGTGTGTCAATTCCTGAAGGGAAGACTTGAGATATCGTATTTACCGGATATGCATACTGAGCGTATATTAATAACGCTATTTGCATGGTTTAGGCCTTGTAAGACGTTGGAGAGCCCGACATGAACGAAAAACTGGATCGTGTTGCGGTGCTCATGTCCACCCGTTCGAGTTTTTGTCGAAGAATCTCGCAGGGAATAGGTACTTATGCCCGGCCTTTCCAGCCGTGGCTTCTGCGTATCGCCTCGAATGAACCCGAACGCCTGGACGAGGTGCGCGATTGGAAACCGACCGGTTTGATCATCCACTGCGGCAGCGAAGACCTTTACCCCGCCGTGAAGAAGCTGGGATGTCCCGTCGTTAACGTGTCCCGGGGTTTGCGCGATGGCGCGTTCCTCACCGTGGGCATCAAGGACTCCGAGGTCGGACAACTCGCCGCCAAGCACCTGATCGATCGCGGGTATCCCAGGCTGGCGTTCTGCGGCGACATGACCCGTGTCTATGGGATCGATCGGCGTGACGGTTTTCTTAAGCAATGCAAAGACGCCGGGATCGAATGTCATGAGTTTGAATGGTCGGATGAAACGAGCAACGGCGCCCCGATCCGTGACGGATTATCCGATAAAGCCCAGACACACTTGCGAGAATGGATTGAGAGCTTGCCGAAACCAATCGGCCTGTTCGCCTACCAGGATTACCTGGGTTTCACGCTCAGCGAGGTGTGTCGGCAGATCGGTTTAACGGTGCCGGAGCAGGTCGGCCTGGTCGGCGCTGATGATGACGAGATGGTCTGCCAGTTCGCTTACCCGCAATTGTCAAGCGTACGATCGCCGATGGAGCAGGTCGGTTACGAAGCCGCCCACGTGCTGGACAAACTGATGCAAGGCGAAAAGGTCGATGGCGGATCGATCCTGTTTTCACCGACTTCGGTCGTCACGCGCCGATCCACGGATATCACGATCACCGCGGACCCGGTCGTTTCCAAGGCGCTGCTGTTCATCCGTGAAAATGCGGACAAGCCAATCCAGGTGGAGGATGTGCTGGACGTGGTGGCGATTTCCCGGCGTTCGCTTGAACACAAGTTCAAGGCTTTGCTTAACCGCACGCCCCTTGCCGAGATTCATCGCGTGCATATCGAGCAGGCCAAACGGTTACTCACCGAGACCGAACTACCGATATCTAAGATCGCGGCGCGCTCAGGATTCAGCAGCACGCCACAGATGAATATGGTTTTCAGACGTATCGCGGGCAAGTCGCCGAGCGAGTTCCGCCGGCAGCCTAGTAACTATTAGCGTGATGTCTATCGCCCATTGCGAGGCATCTGTAACAACCTGACTCCTGTTTGAAGGTGGACCGAAGATGAATCACCGAGGTTTATCCATTGTCCTGTTATTGCTCACGCTCATGTCCTGCACGACGCTTGCGGAAAACCCAAAAAGTCAATGGGTTTACTACAACGATCAAGGCAAGCTCGAGTACAAAACCACGGATGTCGGCGACCGTATCCCCGACTTCTCGAATTGTGGATACGGAGGCGGTGGTGTCGCGTTACCCGAAGTGGCGTTGAAAGCCACGGTGGAGCCGGGCGATGGTGATGACGGGGCCCGCATCCAGCAAGCGATCGACAGCGTCGGCGCGATGCCGATGGATGAAGACGGCTTCCGCGGCGCGGTGCTGCTGAAGCGTGGCACGTACGAAGTTGCCGGCACGATCTACCTGCGCCACAGCGGTGTCGTGCTGCGTGGTGAAGGCCAGGATGCCGAAACCGGCACATTGCTGATCGCAACAGGTGATGTCAAGCGAACGCTTATCGAAGTAGGCGGTTCCGGTAGCAGGCAGGACCACGATGACCAGGCGGTTCAGGTGATCGATGTGTATGTCCCGGTCGGCGCCGTATCGTTCAACGTGGATGATGCCAGTGGTTTCAAGGTAGGGCAAAACATCATCGTGCAACGGCCAAGCACTGCCGAATGGATGGCCGTCATCGGTATGGACAGTATCCCGCCACGCTCAGACGGCAATCCAGTCAGCAGTTGGAAACCCGGCGACTTCGACCTTTACTTCGATCGTGTCATCACCGCAATCGACGGCAACCGGATCACGATCGACGCACCGTTGGGTAACTCTATGGATCAACGCTACGGCGGCGGCCGCATCTATCCTTACGACTATCCCGGCAGGATCGACAAGGTCGGCGTTGAAAATCTGCGAGCACACTCGGAGTTTGCCGGCAAGCCGGAGGATAATGATGAATCACATGGCTGGACCGTTGTACGCATCGACAAAGCAACCAACGTCTGGGTTCAAGATGTCAGCTCGATGTACTTCGGCTTCGGACTGGCTGATATCAGACGCGAGGCTAAGTGGGTCACCGTTGCCGGTTGCACTTGCCTGGATCCCGTGTCGAAGATCACCGGTTCGCGGCGTTATCCGTTCAATCTCGCGGGACAACTGTCGTTGTTTTATCGCTGCTACGCACGTAACGGCCGACACGACTTCGCGGTCGACAGCCGCCTGCCCGGCCCCAGCGCATTCGTCGATTGCTGGGCGGATCAATCACACCTGGATTCAGGCCCGCACCATCGCTGGGCTGCCGGCATCCTGTTTGATAACGTGCGTATTCCTGAACACTCGATCCGCATCCAGAACCGCCTGCACATGGGCTCCGGTCACGGCTGGGCCGCCGCGAACAACGTGATGTGGAACTGCGTCGTCGATCACTACGTCATGCACAACCCGCCGACCAGCCAGAACTGGGCGATCGGCGTGATCGGCGAATTCCACCCGCCTGTCTTCAGCGATCCGGAGGAATTCCGCAGGCACACGGATAAGGACTACCTGGCCCAAAACAAGCCGCTGAATCCCGCGTGGCGGCTGACGGATAAAGCAACCTTCGGGATCATCGAATCGCCCGGTCGGCACGTCCAGCCCGAGAGCCTGTACCTGGAGCAGTTGCGGTGCCGGCTTGGTGATAAAGCTGTACAGAACTTGCTGAGCCTGCCACAGCCGTTTGGGCGTTGAAGTGGGTTATTTACGACGATTTTGCGGGGTAAGTTTCCGTTTTACCACGCGTTACGATGCGTAAAATCGCGTGGTAGATCAGAGGAGCACGGGGTAGACTTCAATGGTCGTATCGGGGGGGTGCCAGGATGGCAAAACGTGGTCCCTCGCAGATCACCACAACCGCATTAACGAGGCGAAAATCATGAGTATGAAGATACACGGACAAGGATCAGATCGGGGTTCAGGTTTCACGCTGATCGAACTGCTTGTGGTGATTTCCATCATCGCGCTGCTGGTCGGCATCCTGCTGCCGGCCCTCGGCGCCGCACGCCGAACCGCACGATCCGCGGTCTGCCTGAGCAACCTCCGACAGATCGGCATGGGCCATTACTACTACGGCTTGGATTCCAAGGACCAGATCGTGCTGCCAAGCAACCGGTGGGGCCCCGGTATCAGCTATACGCAAGCCAAGGTTTGGTTCCAGACACTTGCTCCCTACATGGGCAAGGATGAGGACCGGGACGTTGAAGTCGATAACACCAACATCTTCTGGGGCTGCCCGGAATTTGAACCGGAAGTCGATCCAACCAGTGGTGAGATCCAATCATGGTCGACCGGTTACGGCATGGTGAAAGCCTTGCGGGCTGGAAATCCGGACCCTGACAATTCCAGTAAAAATGACAGTACACGTTATGGTGAAGATCCAAACGAAAGCTCGGTCAGCCCATCATTCCCCGCTGACCGTACGTGGGACTTCAAGGCCGGCTTCTACCGTTACTGGCGCTATGAAGAATTAACACACCCGACCAGCCGCATCATCAACGGCGACTGGGATCACTGGTGGATCGGTTTCTCTGTTACGGGTGGTTCTGATCCCAGCCGAGGTGGCTGGACCAGCGCTCACGTTGATCCTGAACACTTCCGCCATCATCCCAACGCCAACTACGCGTTTATCGATGGCCACGCCGAATCACTCAGCGGTAACGACGCGATCCTCAAACTTGCAGACCCCGGCAATCGGTTTGTGGGTTCGCATGATGCCCTGATGGGCAACCAGTAATCATCGTGGATGCGTGTTGTCTGTGGGATGTTTTTACCCGGCAATTTGTTGAAAGCGTGGGATATGTTCAAGCACGATATGCTGGTCAATCTGATAATCGTTGTGGGGGTCTGCGGGGCAGCGGTCGGTGAAGCGCAAGCCTTCTGGGACGCTTACCCCTCAGGTGTGCCGACCGTCATCGGGCCGGTTTCCGACACCTTGTCATGGGAAGGTGACGACTTCGAAAGCTACAGCGGCGTCGTCCGACTGGAAAGCAGCAGCACAAAGAGTTCGCTGCCTCACCTTGACGTTACTTCCGGCTCCCTCTGGTCCGTTCAGGACGGCAGCAACGGTTTGGCGGTGACGTACGACGACGTGTTCCGCATGATCGCCAACGGCTGGGCCGGCGACGATAAGATCGAATGGACAGACCAGGTCGGCCACTACCGCGCCATGATCGATGAATGGCACGGCAGTCTGGAGAACTGGTCGGGCCTGCACGTGTTCGGCCGATACCAGACCTCCGACGACCTCTACGTCGCATCCATCCGTTACGACGGCACAGCAACAATCAAGAAGAAGTACAACGCCGTCTACTCCACACTCGCCAGCGGCGCCCTGCCTTCGCAATATGTTGATGGCACCGGTCACCTGGTGATCGACGTCTGGTACGACCTGAAGTTCGCGATCATCGGCAACGAACTGACGTTCCTGATCAATGACGAACCGATCCTGTTCGCTACGGACAATTCACTTGCGGCCGGGACGACCGGCATCCGCACCGACAACTCCACCGTCTACCTCGATGACTGGCAAATACTGCCCACTTCAGCGCTCTATCTCGAAGGCGACCTGGACGGTGATGGTTTCGTGGGTCTCGACGATCTGGACATCATCCTCAGTGCATGGAATCAGTCCGTGCCCCCGGCGGACGAAGCGGCTGATCCGTCAGGCGACGGCTTCGTCGGCCTCGATGACCTGGATGTCGTACTTAGTAACTGGAATGCCGGCACCCCGCCTGCCACGAATGTACCCGAGCCCTCCGCTTGTCTGTTGGGCCTGGCAACCAGTGGTTTGATGTTGCGTCGTGGCCTTTCCGGCAAGGTGGTGGTTTCATGAACGGCGGTTCGAAAATTATCCGAGTGGGCATCGCGGGGTTGGGCCGCAGCGGCTGGCATATCCATGCCGACGCACTGGCAACCATGCAGGATTTGTACCGGGTAACCGCCGTGATCGATTCGTCCACGGATCGATTGAAAGAAGCGGTCGATCGGTTTGGTTGCAAGGCTTACGACGACTACAACGCGTTTGTCAACGATCCCTCGATCGATCTGGTCGTGGTAGCGACCCCAAGCCACATGCACGGGGGCCACGTGTTGTCAGCCTTGGCTGCCGGTAAACACGTGATCTGTGAGAAGCCGATGGCGGGTTCACTCGAAGATGCGGACAAGCTGATCCGTACCGTCGATGCACAGGACCGCCTCGTGGCCGTGTTCCACAACCGACGTTTCGAGCCGCACTATCAACAGGTCAAGCAGATCATCGAATCCGGGCAGCTCGGTCGTATCGTCCAGGCGCGGATGATGCAGCACCAGTTCACTCGCCGATGGGACTGGCAGACCCTGCGCGAATTCAACGGCGGATTGATCAACAACATCGGTTCACACCTGCTGGACCTGTTGCTCGAACTGTTTCCCATGGATGCGCCGACGTGTTTTGCTCATACAGACTCGGCCCTGACGCTTGGTGATACCGAAGACCATTGCGTATTGATGTACCGCCAGACCGGCTTGCCGTTGTTGCAGGTGGAGATCACCAACGTCAGCGCGTTCAACCAGGACCTCTGGCTGATCCTAGGCACGAAAGGTTCCCTGCGCGGTAACGCCAACGAACTGCACTGGCACGTCGCCGACTTCGACAGCCTGCCCGAACGCCACCTGGAAAGGCAACTCAAGTCAACCACGCGGCGATACGACCGGGATGAGATCAAGTGGATCAAGAACGCCTGGCGCGTCGATCCCGACAAGCAGGAAAGGCAGTACCCGCATTGCCAGTTCTATTTGCAGATGCGTAAAGCCATCCTGACAGGCGGCCCATCACCGGTGCCGCCGCGCAGCGTCAGGCCGCTGGTCGCCGCGTTACAGCAGGCACGTGAATTCGCCGAAGCCGGTCCCGGGCTGGTTTCCGGGCGGCCCGGACTGGCAACCCCCGGCCATGTGCGTATCCTACCTGCCAAGGCCCGACTCACTCCTTCGCATTAAATCAAACAAGTCGGAAAAGTTGAGCGATCAGATTGCCTGAAACAAGTCACACTCTCGAATACGTCGTCGTCTCTATTTACCTGGTGTTTCTGATGTTGGTGGGTGTGATACTCAACCGCTTCAGCAGCAATTCCAGCGACTACTTCCGAAACGGATGCAAAGGGACATGGTGGCTGGTCGGCGCCAGCGGTTTCATGGCCGCGTTCAGCGCATGGACATTCACCGGCGCTTCCGGCGTGGCCTATGAGGCCGGCTGGTCCGTCATGGTCATCTACCTCGCCAACTCCGCCGGATTCCTTGTCAACGCGATCTGGCTCGCGCCTTGGTTCAGGCAGATGCGCGCGATCACCGTGCCGCAAGTCATCGAACAGCGATACAACGAACTGACCCGACAGATCTATGCATGGCTTAACATGGTGCTGGGGTTGATCTACGCGGCGCTGTGGCTGCTCGGCCTGGCGATCTTCAGTTCCGCGGTCTTCGGCTTCAAGCTTGAACTGGTCATCATCGTGGTCGGGTTGGTCGTGGTGGTGTACGCCACCGTCGGCGGCAGTTGGGCGGTCATGTCCGCCGACTTCCTGCAGACACTGATCCTCATGCCCATCACACTGCTCGTGGCCTACCTCGCTCTGAAGCAGGTCGGCGGCATCACAGGCTTCTTCGACGGCGTGCGCGAGGCCGGCTTGACCGAGAGTTTCCACGCCCTGAAGGGGCCGCATGATCCCAACAAGCTGACCACGGATTACACCTACCTCTGGGCCGGGGCCATGTTCTTCAAGAACGTGATCGGCTACAACACGATCAACTCTTCCGTACGATACTTTGCCGTCAAAGACGGGGCCGAAGCACGCAAAGCGGCCGCCCTCGGTGGTGTATTGATGACCTTAGGCGCGATCGTCTGGGTGATCCCGCCGATGGTCGGGCGTCTGCTTTACGAAGGCCAGATCGACGGCATGGCAATCGCCAAACCGGCGGAGTCGGCCTACGCGGTCGTCAGTATGAACCTGCTACCTTCCGGCATGACCGGCATGATGGTCGTCGCGATGTTCGCTGCAACAATGAGCTCGATGGACACGGGCCTTAACCGTAACGCCGCGATCTTCACCTGCGACATCTACCCGCTGATCTGCAAAGCCCTCGGCATCAAGCCATTCGAGGGCAAGGCTCAACTGCGTTTATCACAACTGGTGTCACTCGCCTTTGGGATATGTACGATCCTGATCGCGTTGTACCTGTCCCAGGCTGAGGGTAAAGGCGTGTTTGAACACATGCTGACGCTCGGTGCGGTGATGTCTTTACCGATGGCGGTGCCGCTGTTGCTTGCCATGTTCATCAAACGCACGCCGTGGTGGGCAGCCCTGGCGTCGATCGCAGGCGCTTCGATCCCCTCTGCGATCGGGTTCTACCAGGAATGGGAATTTTCCTACAAGGTCTTCACCAACATGAGCGCAAGCGCCTTGGTCTACATCGCGACCATCCCGTTCTGGAAGACCGCGACCAGCCAGTACAAGCAGAAGACAACCGAGTTCTTCGAGCGCATGCATCGGCCGATCGACTTCAAGACCGAGGTGGGCGAAGGCAATGACGGCAGCCAGATGAAAGTAGTCGGCAGTTTCGCCATGGCGATCGGCGTGTTCATCGCGTCGCTGATGCTGTTGCCCAACCCGCTTTCAGGAAGGCTTGCGATCCTGTTCGTCGCCGGCACCGTCGGCGGTGTGGGGCTGTTATTGTTCCTCATCGGTTTGCGCTACCAGGCCAGGCGGTCAAAACTGCCAACCGAGCCTGTCGAAGATGTTGCGACGGAGGCGACGTGATATGTCTGAGTCGAGTGATCCGTTTGTCTGGCTCTGGCCTTATCCCAAAAGCATCGTACAGGATGGTGCAGCACTTCCTGCCCCACAATCACTGCGCATCACCGGTGAATCCCCGGCCGATAGCTTTATCACTTCGATCTCTACTGACTCGTCCATCACAGTAGTTCAGGATGAACCATCAGATACCGAGCTGAATCTGCGTATCGATCCAAACGCCTGTGTCCGGGAAGGTTATCGTTTAACACTCCAATCCGGGCGGTTCGAATTGATAGCCGCGGATCGCGCCGGACTTTCTTATGGCTGTAGCACCTTGTTGCAGATCATGTACACCTTCCGCAATCGAACACATTGGCCCTCGGTCACGATCGAAGACGAACCTGCGTTACCCGTGCGAGCAGCGATGGTCGACCTGGGCCGATCGATCGCCGGGCTGCCCATGCTCAAACGCTTGGTGCGTGTCTTTCACAACCTGCGTTACAACCGCCTGCACCTTCGGCTTTACGATGATGAGTTATGCGGCCTGAAGTTCGTAGATTTGCCCTTCGGCCACGATAATCCCTACGCCATCACACTCGACGAACTGGGCGAACTCGTACGCTACGCGACCGAGCATCACATCGAGATCATGCCCGAGCTTGAAGGCTGGGGACACGTCGGCGCAATCACCTACCATCGCCCAGACCTGCGCGGCGGTCCCGGCATGTTTGCCGGTTCGAGTTTCCTGGTTGGTGAGCAATCGATCTCATTGATGCAACAGTTGGTGGACCAGATTGCCTCGGTGTCAGCGAACAAAGCATCCGTTCATCTGGGATTCGATGAAGCGAACTGGTTTACCGCCCCGGATATGCCTGAAGGGTACGCGCCTGCCGACTTGCTGGACCGGTATTACAAAATCGTTCAGCAAGCAGCCCAAAAGTATGGCAAAGACCTGACGATGGAAATCCACGCGGACCATGCCGGGCGAACCGTGCCCGACTCGATCCGCAAGGAAGTGGTCGTGCATCCCTGGCAATACTGGATCGCCAACCGCGAACAGATTGATCGTGCGATCGAACGTTACGGCCGAAGCGGCGCAGGGCCTTGGATGATGTCCGTGGGCCAGAGCCTGGCGCAGTATCGCGGCGCATACCTGGCCACACGTTACTTCTGTCAGCACGTAAATGACTGCACAGATCTGCGTGGTGCGACGGTCTGCATGTGGGGTTGGAACGATTGGGATCGGCTTTTCATTACCTACTTTGCAGGGGCGCAATACCTCTGGAACCCAATCCCGCCCACCATCGCCGGCGAAAACGACGACCAGGAATCCTGCGATCGTTTCATATATCCCATTATGCACACATGGCAGGCGCAGTTTTCAGACGCCCGTCCCGAGGCGCTACAACGCGACCGCGGGCCGGTGGTGTTCCGCGGGTTCTATCAGTGGGGGCCCGACCACGGCAAGCCCGTCAGCCCAAGCGCCGAAGCCGCCGGGACATTCCGCGGACACGACTTCGTCAACGAATCGCACCTGCACAAACCCAAGTCTTGATCCACCGTTTGACTTGAACTTATTTTGTACACCTGTCATGGCTGATTCATCGCCCAGCCCGTTAAGTCCATCTCGCTGTATGTTCTGGCAACAGGGATTAGATGCATCGCGCGCCTCTATGTCCGACAAAGCGTTGCGCCTGTTCGATCCGACTGAGATCAAATGGGCGGGCCGAATGGCTGCACTGGAAGATGACTGGATCAGGCAACTGACTAAGCACGCTCAGAAGCTGCGCAGCCATCCCGATACAACCGCTCTGTTATGGCACTGGCACCGTGGCCTGATCGATCCCGGCGGCTGGACCGTACCTGACATGGAACAATGGCCCGCAGCAACGGAGCCACAACTCGCCTACACCTACGGCCTGCTCGTGCTGTCCGGTATCCGCCGATTCTGCGAGATCTACACATTGCGCGGCATCAGCGATACGATCATCCGAGACACGTTGCGGGACGTTCACCGAGCGTTCAATAGATGCCTTGAAAACCTGGGGTGTCCCGGCGTGATGCGGATGCGCTGGCTGACTCATCACCTGACGCACAGGATCGTGGCGCTCGGCAGGCTGCAATTCGAGATGAGCCGAGTTGCTACGAAGCTGGACGAAGCTGAACGCGATGAACTCAAGTCGGATCGTGCCTGCATCAGGCGGCTTGGATTAACGCTTGAAAGCCCGGTGCTCTGGATTCACATCCCAAGATCAGGACCATTAGTCCCTGAAGCTTGCGAGACATCTATCTCACAAGCCATATCCTTTTTCCCCGTTCACTTTCCGGAACATCGGACTCAAGCGATGCTGTGCCGGTCGTGGTTGATGGACCCGCAACTGGCTGAATACCTGCCGGCGGATAGCAATATCTGCCGCTTTTTGAAGCGGTTTGAATTGCTCGGATTCGAGCGGGATTCCGATGAAGTGCAGAGCTTCGTCTTCGGGCAGGTGTACCAGGACATCACACAGGCGCCGCAACGGACCACGCTCGAGCGGGCGATCGTCAAGCACTTGAAGCGGGGCGGTGTCTGGCGTGTCGGGCTTGGTCGGCTCAAGGCATAACTGCTTTCAACCGACCGTCATAATCGTTACAGGTTTTCCACTTTCCGGAGTGAACCAACCTCCGTTAACGGAAATCTAACACATCAATACCCCGGAATGCGTATCCGGGGCATACTTTTACGATCAGAACCACGTGGAAAGCGCAGAGCCCTGCCGATTTTGCGCAACGTAGGCATTTATAATGGTTTACAAAATTAAATGCTGTATCCTGTATCCAGTGTGATGAGGGTCCGGACTTAGGGTATGTCCTTCATATGATCCCGACCCAATCACGACGGAGGCAAGCATTCGGATACATCACTTCTACGTTTTCTGAGAGGAGAGAACACATGGCAGAGCGAAGGTATTCACAGTGGTTTACATCGGCGGCAGCGCTGGCGCTGGCTGCGGGTTTTGCGTATGGCACACCCGTGGTTGTCACCGACGGCCTAGGCGATGCGGACCGCAACAACGATGGCGTGGTTGATGGCTCGGCCGTCTCCGATGCCGGGGATGTCGGTATTAAGTGGCTGGCGATGGAAGCCCTGTCTGACGGGACGCCGAACCCCGCGTTCACCGTCGTCGACGACTCGGCAGGCATCGGCAGCGGCAACGCGCTGTACGTCGACCAGGCCGGATCGAACTTCGAAATGTACGCACCGTTGGGCCAGACGATTTCACTCGGCCTCGACGAAACCATGACCATCAGCTACGACATCCGCTACGAAGAAGGCACCGATGCGCTGAGCAACGCCGCGCAATTGCGATGGGGCATCTTCATGGCGGACGAATCGTACTTCAACACTGCCGGCCCGGGTGAATTCGGCTATGAAGAAGGCAACTTCGATGGCAGCTATCCCGGCGCACAAGGTGACACCGGCTTCCAGATCCGCGTGAACGTAGGCACCTCGACCTCGACCCCCACCATCATCGAAGAGTTCAACATCGACACGATCCTCGGCGGCAGCGACACCGACTCGATCGTTCCATCTTCCGCGGGGGGCACGCTCCCGGCGATCACCGATTCGCTCAAGCACACGATTACTCTGGTCGTCACACACACCTGCGAAGATGTTGAAGGCGTAAGTACGGAAGGTACCCGCATCAGTTGCTACGTCGACGGCGTGGGCAACCTCAGCGGCTTCGAGCCTGTTGGCGAAGGTCTGGCTCAATCCACCTTTGAGTGGAACTACCTGGCCTTTAACAACACCAAGCAGGCCGAGTACTTCGTCGATAACCTGAACATCGCCATCACACCGGAACCGGCTTCGCTGGCCCTGATGGGACTCGGTGGCCTGGCCGTTCTGCGTCGTCGCTAAGTAAGTGTCAGCGCAAGCGTATTGATTCCTCCATCTACGGGTGGGGTTGGAACCACCAGCCCCATCCATTAAAAAAACGTAACGGGTCCGGCCCGATTCCAAAGCGGATTCGACCCGAGTCAAAATGGAATGCAATTAGTAATTCGTCGGTAGGCCCAACGCATAGGACGCAAACCGACACAACCAAAGGAATACTGAACATGATTGGAAGTCAGCCTCAAAACGGTAGCACCTGGCGGCGGATTATCATGGGGTTATGCTTGGGCGGTGCGATGACGATCGGCGTGCAAGCCGGTGCCGAGGTCGTCGTGTATGACACTTTCGACGACGGCGACCGCGCAGACACTGTAGCCGATCCACTGGATATCAACTGGTTCTCTGCCAACGGCCAGACCACACCCACAACACCCGGCGAATTGCCACGCAACAAGCCTGAACTGACAATCATGGACGACACGCCGACCTCCGGTGCGGGCCTCGACTCGGGCAACGCCATGTTTGTAGAAGCCGTCGGCATCGGCAGTGAATACGTCGGTATCTTCCCCGAAACCATCTCTTTAGGCAGCAACGTCGGCGATAAGCTCGAACTGTCCTTCGACTGGCGCGTCTGGGCCTCCGGTGACGGTTCGCCAACCACGGCAACCGCGCCGGACTCTTTCCCCTTCGCCGGTGAGTTGCGATTCGGGCTTTACGAAGACACGGATAACGAACTCGATCGCATCGGCGGCGGTGATAATCCCTGGGGCAATGACGACGGCCTGTTCGATGGTGATGAGGTGCCATACGGTAATGCCGGTGACGACGTCGGTGTCATGTGTCGTCTTGGTTTGACCATGTCGCCTAATTCAGCGGTCGGTGATTCGCTGCTTCAGAACATCCGAATCGCGCAGGAAGGCGGCACCGAAGGCCGCGTCCTCGGTGGCAACGATATGGACTTCGTCGCCCAGCCCACTGATGCCGATGAAGACGGCATCGCAGACACCTGGCCGCTCATCTCCACGACCGACAAGTACACCGTCAAACTCATCCTCGAACGCGTGGATGTCGTCAACGCCGACGGCGACAACATCTTCTACACAATGGAACTCTACGACAGCAACGGTACGCTGCTCGAATCCTTTGGCGACACCGACGCTCTCGATGAAGACCCGTATGCTTATCACAACGCCCCCCAAGTCGACGGCTTCGATTACCTGATACTCGCAAATACCACCGGTAACTACGACAGCGTCATCGACAACGTCAAAATCGAACTGATCTCCGGCGCGATCGTGATACCAGGTGACCTTGACGGCGACGGCTTCGTCGGCCTGGATGACCTGGACATCATCCTCACCCGCTGGAACACCACCGTTCCGGCCGGCGAACTGCTTCAGGGCGATCCTTCCGGCGACGGCTTCGTCGGCCTGGATGACCTGGACATCGTCTTGAATAACTGGAATTCCGGCACGCCCTCCAGTGCCGGCGTGATCCCCGAACCGGCTTCCATCGCTCTGTTGGGCCTGGGGTGGGGTGTGCTCCTGCGTCGCAGCCGATGATGATCTACCGGCATAATCAATCCTTTTAACTTCACTTTACGGACACATGCTTCATTGTGTGTGTCCGTTTTCTTATCCTTGACATGTAGCGGTGTCAGCTACATCTCGCGATAATCTGGGTATACAAAGTCACAGAGGTGCTCAGTGCTCTCCGTACGTTCCGTCTATAAAATCGGGTTAGGGCCATCCAGCTCTCACACCATGGGCCCCGCGCTTGCCTGTCGATTATTCCTGCAACGCTTCGACCACCCACCGGCTTCGCTCGTGGTCACGCTATATGACGGCCTGGCGCTGACCGGCCGGGGGCACCTGACCGACAAGGCGATCCTGCAATCAACGCACCCCATCTGCACAGAAATCCTTTGGCGGCCGGACAAACATCTGTCCCTGCACCCCAACGGCATGGACCTCGAAGCCAGGGACCGCAGCGGCGAGCTGCTGGACAGATGGCGGGTCTACAGTATCGGCGGCGGGCAGTTACGCGACGAATCCGGGCCCATACAACACACGGATGATCCGCTCTATCCAGCCACGTCTTTCCAGGATGTACTGGATTTCTCAGATCAAACCGGTAAACCTCTCTGGGCATATCTCGACGCACACGACTCACCCGACGCCTGGACGCATCTCAAAAATGTCTGGCAAACCATGCGACAAGCTGTAGAGCGAGGCATCGCCAGCGATCAGCAAACCTTGCCCGGCGAGTTGAAGCTCAAGCGGCGAGCCCGATCAATGCACAGCAAGGCTCTTGAACACGATGAAGATGATCGCAAACTGATCAGCAGCTACGCGCTTGCAGTCTCAGAAGAAAACGCTTCAGGTGGCAGGATTGTCACCGCGCCTACCTGCGGTTCCTCCGGCATCTTGCCCGGCGTGCTCTACCACTTCCAGAAAAATCGCAACGCGTCACAGCAGTCAATAGGTAGAGCGCTTGCCATCGCAGGCATGATCGGGGCGGTCATCGAGCACAGGGCGTCGATCAGTGGTGCCGAAGTCGGCTGCCAGGGAGAAGTGGGGGCCGCCTGCTGCATGGCTTCCGCCGCCGCCGCCTTTCTACTTGGTGCAGCCAACGGCCAGATCGAATACGCCGCCGAGATGGGCCTTGAACACTTCCTCGGCCTGACCTGCGACCCCGTACTGGGATTGGTACAAGTGCCCTGCATCGAACGCAATGCCTTTGCCGCAATGCGCGCCATGGATTGCGCCACCTACGCCATCGCCACCGACGGTCAGCACATCGTCAAACTCGATGAAGTGATCGATGTGATGAACGATACCGGCCACGACCTGCAAGCCAAGTACCGTGAAACCGCCGCCGGCGGGCTCGCATCCATCGTCAGGTTACGGCTGACAACTCAAGCCAAGCCGTCACGGCTCAACAACGCCGCCTCGCAATAATCCGCAGCAGCAAAACGGCATCTTGTTTATCACCAGGCATACCCATCTTGCCTGAAACCCCACCCGATCCGATTGATTGGGGACCTATCCTTATATATAGCGCCCCAATGTGGTGGTTGGACCATTTTAAGATGGTTGAATACAATGACATAGCAACCATGAGAGCAGGCGTTTTCTGTGGTTGACACCGGAATCCGACGTTTGCTCACCCAGCCTGACTTTCAATAAGTCACAAGCGTGTTTTACCCATATGTATCATAGGCTTGTCGAATCTTTCACCTGCTGCGTGCGGCCGCTTCTGCTATGTCAGGTGCTGCCTGTCATGTTGATTCTGTGCCTGATCAATATAGTCCACGCAGATACGCTGAAAATGAATACGATCGACGGCCTGTCGTGCGTCCGCATCGACCTGACCGGCGGCGAGGTCACTCTGCCCAGCCATGCCGTACTCGACATCGGCGTACGGGCCCCCGCGCTGGTCCACCCGCGCACCGCCGCCGCTCTCGGTATCCATAACGAAGGCAAACTGCGGATCGCGTTTACCGATCAAGGCCTCGTCTGGCCCACGCTCGATGTCGTAGCCGTCGAGATCGAACCCATCGAGCAATTCAGCGCGATGAACGCTGAAGCCCTTGGTGAAATCCCCGCCGCGGTCGTCCTGGGCTTGCCCGCTTTCCACGGTGTCATGACGCTGAACCTCGCCGCCGGCGAAGTCGTGTTCGGCCAGGAAGAAAACGTCTTCACCCAGGCCGCCGAAGAGCCCGACACCTCCGAGATCATCCCCTTTGAAGCCCAAGGCTACGGCTACTGGATCGATGCGGTGGGGCCCAACGGTAAACCCCTGCGTGTCCGCCTTGCCAGCGGCGAACGAACCACACGCATCAACAGCGACACCGCCGATGCGCTCGGCTTCCCAAGCGGCGACCTTCCCACCGCTGTCGTCGGCGGCATCAACCTCGCCGACTACACAATCCTCGAACCCAGCGACTTCAGTGAACTGCCCGAGCCCCGGCCCGACATCAACCTCGGCGCCGACCTGATGCAGAAGATGCGCGTCGTGATCGACATCCCAAACCAGCGTCTGGTTTTGACACCGCTCGTTGAGCCGGAAGTGTCGTCGGTGGTGCGGGCTTATTTGCGGGCAAGAGCGAACGCCGACGCTGACGCGGTCGAAGCCGTGATCCGTGAAGGCTTGCCTCAATCGCAAATCGCCACCGCGTGCGAAACACTCGTACGCATGCGGCTGGACCAGAGGCCTTTGGATATCGAAGCGTCCCGCCGTGCGTTTGAATTACTCTTAAATAGTATCCCCGAGCAGCGCAGCGCGATGGCGCTGGTGCGTGTCGCCGACGACGCGATCTCCCGCGAGGATGACACGCCCTTAGCATACGACGCCGCCGAGGCCGCGCTGGATGTTGCTGAGAAGACCGCCGACAAGGACCTGGACAGCGTCGCCGTCCACCAGATCGCCGCACGCCGGGGCCTGATCGCATTGATCCGAGGCGATTACGAAGAGGCCCGGCGAGGTCTGATCGCGGCCCGTTTCGGCCTGCCTTCCGATCCTTACATCAACTTCTGGCTCGGGCGGTTGTACGAAGTGACCGACCAGCCTTTGCGTGCATGGTCGCGCTACGCCCAAAGCGCCCTGGCCGACACGCCGCCGATCGGTGCGCTGCGTGGCCTGGGACGTTTATCAAACGATCCGCAGTTACGAGCAAAGTTCTCCACACTACAGATGCAGATGCTGCTTGAAGGCCAGATCGATGCCCTCACGCGCCGCCCGCCTTCCGCTGAAAGCCTCAGCGAGACCACGCGCCCGCTGATCGAGCTGTTCGTTGAAGCAGACAATCCTGTTTCCGAGCAGGTGCTTCGCGGTTGGGCCGCATCGGCGCAGATGTTCCCGCAGTTCGGCCTTGTCACGCATCACATCAATGATCCGTTCGCACGCAAGGTCACGACCGATCGCGAAAAGGAACTGTCCATCAGCCAGACACCCGCCGTCGCAATCAATGGTCAGGTCGTTGATATCCCGATGGATGTCCGGGCCGACGTCTGGCTTGATGCGCTGGTCGAAGCGGTCGTGTCAATGCAGGGCGAGCCGGGCCCGTCAGAACTTGACTGGCTGGAAGTACACTTTGAACCGTCCGCAGAGCAATACCGCGTCACGCTCCGCTCGAACGACACCACGACGCCGCACGAAGGACAACTGCGCCTCTGGCTTCTCGAACAACTCGTATTCTGGCCCTGTGAATCCAAAGCGATGTTCCACGACTGGATGGTGCGCGACGGCACAACCATCAGCTTGCCGTTAAACGCTGCGACTGCTGATAACGCCGAACCGAACGAATGGATCGTCACACGCAAGGACCTCGATAAACTTCAACGCAGGCAACTCAGTATGATCCGCCAGTGGGAAGGGCGGAAGTATGCGTTTGAACCGAATCTGATCGACCCGGCGTTAACAGCAATCCTTATCGTCTGGGAATCGCCCGATGGTGAATGTCTTGGATGGAAACGATTTGCCGCACATGATGAAAGGCAAACACCATGACGCCTGATTCGCCCCATGCGGCAACCCATTCTGAAAAGCAGATCGCTCCGGCGCTAGGTAAGTGGCAGCAAGCGCTCGGTCGCGAATGGACCGTCCGCCGTGCGATCCGCACCGTGCCCTGGTTTATCTGGAGCGTGCCCGTCGCCGTGCTCATCGGCATAACCACGGGGACGCAAATCGGTATCGCAGTCCTCATACTCGCCGCTTTGCTCTGGGCATGCTGGAGCCTGGTTCAGTTATTGAACCCGCCGACCCTGCCGCACGTCGCAGAAACCCTCGACCTGCGCGGCTCAACCAAAAACCGCATCGCCACAGCCCTCTGCTTCGAACAGCGCGGCACAACCGATCTTTTCGAGCGTGCAGCGATCCAGGATGGCAATCACGCACTGACCGCGCTGACGCAACAGCAGGCACAACCCGAGCCGAACGCTCTCCCCTGGCGGCAGTCTATCGCGGCCGCACTCTTAACCGTCGTGCTGCTGTTATCCCCCGACATCCCGAGCATCTCGCACCGGTTACCGGATGATGCCGCAACCCCCGGCGCTACTGTCGCCATGACGACGACGGACGAGCCCGCCGATCTGACGCAGCCGCGCACCGATTCAACCAACCGCCCGACGACGAATCGATCAACTCAGCAAAGCGCTGAGTCAACGCGGTCGACCCGCACAACGTCGCCCGATCAACCAAAGGAATCGGACCAGACCTCGCCGGGCCGAGTCAGCGCCGCCCACGCAGCTGCAGGCACTGGCGCTACCGCGTCGGCCGGGTCAGGGCAGCGCGAATCAGAATCCGCACCGAATCAATCTCAAGAATCAAACAAACCCTCCAGCCAATCGAAGAAGACCTCACCGGGAAGCCGCGAAGCAGGTTCGCCATCGGATAACGCCATGCCCTCCGGCGCAGGCCGCAGCGGCGGCGCTTCGTTCAGCGTGAAAAACGATTGGGTCAAAAACATCCGGACCGCGGCGTCCAGCCAGACGTCCGCCGACGAAACAGAATCCGATGAGCCGGAGGATGAACCCGTCGATGACCAGCAGCAGCGGGGCGGCGCACAACCCGCAGCACGCGACCGCAACGTCGCGCCGTCACGTCAGCTTGGTATCAGCGGACCCAAAGGCCCGCCCGGCTCCGGTCGTGGCGGCCCCACACCCGTCAAAAAATCGCGCGGCACCGCAGCCATGCTCTTAGGCGTCCCCACACCCGAACTCGTCGAAGGTCAGTCGCGCCCCGGCCCCGTGCAGCGCACCTTCCGACGCGTAACACCGCCACAGCAGGACGATACCACCAACGAAACAACAGGCCCGATCAATAACGATCCCGTTTGGCAGATCAATACCCAGCGATGGGATGAGCGTGAGGCACGCTTCGTCAGCGACTACCTGGCAGCGTTGCGTCGAGAACCAACCGAATAGTCAATCCGCTAAGATTATTGCTATGAGTGACACACCACAGTCCACACAAACATCGAACGACCTTACCTCGGACGCTGCCGCTCAGGTACAGCAGTTCGCCGAACGCTTCAAGACCATGGAAGCGGAAATCGGCAAGGTATTCGTCGGCCACCACGACCTGGTCCGCTTCGTGCTCTCAACACTGACAGCCGACGGCCACGTGCTGATCGAAGGCGTGCCCGGCCTCGGTAAAACGCTGCTCGTCCGCACGCTCAGCGAAGTCATCGACCTGGAATTCTCACGCGTCCAGTTCACGCCCGACCTCATGCCGACCGACCTCACCGGCACGCACGCGCTGTTCGAAAAACCCAGCGGCGGCGTCGAACTGCGCATCGAGCCCGGCCCGATCGTCACCAACCTCCTTTTGGCTGACGAAATCAACCGTGCGACGCCCAAGACGCAATCCGCTTTGCTGCAGGGCATGCAGGAACGGCAAGTCTCACTCGGTCGCGACACACTCGACCTGCCCGAGCCGTTCATGGTCCTCGCGACGCAAAACCCCATCGAGCAGGAAGGCACGTACCCGCTGCCCGAAGCGCAGCTCGACCGCTTCATGGTCAAGCTGCTCGTCGGATACCCCGGCGAAGATGAATACGCATCCATCCTCCAACGCACGACCGGCGACACCCCGCCGACCGTCAACCGCGTCTGCTCCGCTGAAGACATCCTGAAGATGCGCCACACCGTGCGTCAGGTAGCTGTCAGCGATCAGGTCTTCAAGTACGCCACGCGCCTTGTCATGGCGACCCAGCCCGGCTCGCCATACGCAACCGATCAGATCAACCAGTACGTCCGCATGGGCGCAAGCCCGCGTGCCGGCCAGTCGCTTCTGCTGCTGGGTAAAGTGCAGGCGCTGCTCGACGGGCGTTACGCCGTATCCACCGACGACCTGCGCAAGGTGGCGATCCCCGTGTTGCGTCACCGTCTGCTATTAAGTTTTGAAGCGCAAGCTGAAGGTCTGGATATCGACGCCGTGCTCGGGCAGATGCTGCAGGTTGTGAAGGAAACTTCGTTCGATGACTAGCGATCCGTTGATCGACGAGAGCTTTCTGGTCGTAGCGAGTAAGCTGCGCCTGCGTGCGCCGAACGTTGCGCCGCTGTTAAAGCGCGCCGAGACGCCCACGCCCCGACCGGGCCCCGGCCTCGACTATCGCGACCGTCGGCCGTACGTCTGCGGCGACGACCCCCGCCGTATCGATTGGCCGCTCTACCGCCGAAGCGGCAAGCTGTTTATCCGCCTCTACGATGAGCACCGCCAACTTGGCGTGCAGATACTCGTTGATTGCAGCGGCTCGATGGGTTTTGAATCCCCACCGCGCTTAAACGCCGCCAAGCAGCTCGCCGTAGCCATGGCCGCCGCCGGCGTGGAAGAATTGAACCGCGTCAGCGTTCAACGCTTCGCAGGCGGGCGCTTGCTTGGTTCACCGATCATCGCCGACTCGCGTACGCGTCTGACCGACCTTGCACACAAAATCGTTAAATGGGAAGCCGAAGAATCCGCCGACAGCCGGCTCGCCGAGGTGTTCGATACCGTACGCCGTGCGCATCAGCCAAGATTGCCACTGGTCGTGATCTCCGACTTCTTCGACCCCGCGGGCGTCGGCTCATGGGCATCCATCCTCAAACGCACCGGCCACCTGCCCGTACTCGTTCAACTCACGCGCAACGCTGATCGTGAGCCCGCGCTCACCGGCGCGATGGAAGTCGAAGACTGCGAAACGCAGCAGCTTCAGCGCATCGTGATAACAAGCCGGACCGAGATCGCGTATCGTGATGCCTACGACCGCTACGACCACGCGCTCAACCAGGCCGCAACCTCCGCCGGCGGCCGACGCATGCCCATCGATGCCGATCAACCCGTGCTCGCTCAACTCGGCGCGCTGAGCCAGGCCGGCGCACTGTTGCTTGGCCCATCAAGACCGGGGGTGCGCTGATGTGGATCTGGACGGGATTGCCTTGGTCCTGGGTGATTGCTTTGGCGGTCATCGTCGCCAACGTGGTGATACTGCTGCACCTGCTCCGCCCGCAGCCACGGCGCATCAAGGTCATCACCACGATGTTCTGGCAGGAAGCCGGCGCTGTCGTACATGGCGGGAGACTCGGCGGAAGACCCTCGCAGTGGCTCAGCCTGCTTTTGTTACTGCTCGCCTTATTACTCGGCGCACTCGCATTGCTCGCGCCCTTATGGATAAGCACCGACACGCAGCCCGCCATCCTGTTAATAGATAACGGCCTGCCGTCCGACGCGGTCGAATCCTTCGATGCTGCTGTCGATCAACTTGTCTCTACCAATCAAACCTCAGCCGCGATCATCGCCGCTGCACCACTGCCTCGCGTGTTGCAAGCGCCGGGCCAGGCGGACGGCCGCTGGCGTCACCGGCTTGCCGAATTGCCTTCCACCTCTGCCGCCGCGACAGGCCCGTCACTGCAACTGGCAGATGCGTTATCCAGAACTATGGGTAGCGCCAAAATCACCATCGTCACCGCCACTGCCCAGCGCTGGCGCGATGCCGTCGATGCATTGGCCATGTCGGACAAAGTGCTAATCATTGAGGTAGGGCAGCCGCAAAACAACACCGCCATCATCGGCGCGACCTGGCGCAGTGATCGTCCACTAAGCGCCCAAGGCACGTTAACCGTCCGCATCGGTGCATGGCTGCAATCAGAGAGTAACATCCAGTTGCGTCTTGTCGATACCCGAGACGATAACGAACTTACGCAGCGAACCATCACAAAACCAGCCGGCGCATCACAATCCACCGAATCATTCGACCTCCCCGCGCAGGGCCAGCAACTGCGCATCACGATCGAATCACAAAACGACGCCCTCGCTGCTGACAACACATTGAATCTCACCATGCCCGCCCGGCAGCGCGTGTCCGCTCGAATCGGTGTGTTGACGCCCATCGAGTTACAGGCTGCGCTTGAGTCTGCAGGTTGTGTTATTGATGGCCAATCTCCAACAAAAGATGACCAAATCGAACTCTTGCTTGGCGATGACGTCAACGCAAAACCCGCTGCTGTGATTCAGATCGATACAGGCGTATCCCAGACCACATTGGATCTAGGCCGGGTTGCGGTTCGTGGAACAGGTATTGCCGAAGACATTCAATTCGACGGCGTCCGCCTGCCTCGCCTCGATAACGACATCGCGTCTTCTGATGCAAACATCGAGGCTATGGCACTGGCGGGGGATCAACCTGTTGCATGGTTAACGAAAAACGCTGACGATGTACCAGTCATTGTGTTCAATGGCAATTGGTTTATCTCACAGTCGCCCGCAGCCGCAGCAGGCGGTTTCGCGGTCATGCTCTCTCGTGCGGTTGCACACTCGCTGGATATCGCCCCCGAGCTGACCACGACATCCGCCGAGCGCAGTCTGGATGATCTGCCGTGGCTTTACGATCAAACATCAAAAAGCGAAACCATCTGGCTCGCCGCGCCCGGTTCGCCTTCCGTCTCGAACCTACTCGCTACAGGTAACGCAGCAGAAACATCCACACCCACCACGACAGGCCTGCAGTTGCATAGCCGCGCACTATTGACAGCGTTAGCCGTTGGCCTGCTTGTGTTAAGCTGGTGGCTCTACGAACGCGGGAGGATCGCCTGATATGTGGTTTGCGAACCCCGCCTGGTTGCTGTTGCTCTTGCTAAGCGTGCCCGTCGTCGTGTGGTGGTGGCGCACCGGTTCGCCCCGGCGAAGCACCGTGCCCGCGGTCGCTTCACTTTTACTTCGCTTGCTAGTTGTCATCACGTTATCGCTGTTCGCCTCGGGCCTGCGCTGGACCTACACAGACACAACGCCGCAGCGCGTAATCATCCTCACAGACGATCAACCTGAACCGGTCAAGCACGTGATCGCTTCGATCAATCAATCGCCCGATGGCTTGCGGATCAACTCATCGCAATGGCGCTGGCCGGCATCGCCAAGCGACAGCGACACCGCTCAGGCCGTGTCCATCGCCTCAGCCATGCTCCCACCCGGTACAGCCGAGTTGTGGCTGCCGCAACAAGATGCGCAAGAGATGAACATATCAAAAAGCCGCCTTGCCGCCGCAGGCGTTTTACTCAACACTTTCGGCCCAGCGCCCGAACCTTCGCCGCAACTAACCATAGAAACACCGGCTAACGCTCTGCCCGGCTCGGAATTCACCGCCACCGTCCGCTTCAATCCCGCCAATGAATCAGATCAACTGAACCTTTCCTTCGATCAGGCCACGACCGCGCAAACCGTCGACCTTAACAAGGATCAACGCGACGCCCGCATCCAGCTATTCGCCCCCGATCAGCACGGCCTGCACCAACTGACCGCAGCCTTACTTAATGCCGACGGCCAAACGCAAAGCACAACCCACACAGCCATCTGGATCGACCAGCCGCTCAAGATCGCTGTCGTTGACACGTTGGATCGCCCCGAAGAAGCTGTGGCGACAACTGACCGCCTCCGCACCCTCTGGGGCAAAAGTGCTGAGGTTTCATCCCTGTCATCAAACGAAGTCGATGCTGTCGCGTTGAATAACTATCAACTGTTAGTCGCACTAAGCGGCAGCAATCCGCAAACTTCCGAAACGTTAAAGGATGCGGTCAGCCGTGGCACAGGTCTACTGATGTTAGCCGCGCCGACAGGACTCCCGCCCGCGACCGATCCGCTCGCCGAAGCATTACCCGCGCGCGGCAGGCAAACCATGGAGCAGCGAGATCCCAGCGTTGCACTTGTCATCATCATCGATACCAGTGGCAGCATGGGCGGCGCTCGCATGCCCATCGCCAAGCAGGTCGCTGAGTTCGCGATCCGCAGGCTCATGCCGCACGACCGCGTCGGCATCGTCGAGTTCTACGGTTCGCGCCGATGGGCTGCGCCTCTGCAACCCGCTTCCAACCAGATCGAAATCCGTCGCGGCCTGCACAGACTTACCGCCGGCGGCGGCACCATCATCCTCCCCGCAGTCGACGAAGCACACTACGCGCTGTTGAACATCCGCGCACGTTTCAAGCACGTCCTGATCCTCACCGACGGCGGCGTCGAGACCGGCCCGTTCCGCGAAAAGATCGAACGCATGCGTAAGTCAGGCGTCACCACCTCCACCGTACTCGTCGGCCCCGCACAGCACTCTCAGTTCCTTACTTCCCTCGCGCAGTGGGGCGGCGGGCATTACTACCAGGCGCCCGATCGCTTCCAGCTTCCTGAAATCGTCTTCAAGCAAGTTGATGAACAGCGACACAGCCCCTTCGCTCAAACGCCCACACGCGTGCAGCTATTCAGCGCAAGCGCCTCCGCCGACGACAACATGACCGAACTCGAATTGACCGGCTACCAGCGCATCGACGCCAAACCCACCAGCCATCAACTCGCCACCGCCGACAGCGGCGAACCGCTCGCCGTCTGGTGGCAGTTCGGTAAAGGCCGCAGCGCTGTCTGGGCCGCCTCGTTGACAGGCTCCGCATCCGCATCCGTCCTTGAAAACGCCGATGCTGCGCGATGGATGCGGCAATGGATGCTTTCGTTAGCAGCGGCGGGCAACGATCAACGCATCGCCATCAACGCTCAACCGATCGAGCAGGGCCTTGCATGCAACCTGCAATGGGTCGGTACGGGCGAGGCCCCCGCAGATAGCGCGATCACCTTGCAATGCCTTGATGCGGCAAGTGAAGTAATCAGCGAAACTATAACAGACCCGATCGGTTTCGGACGATGGAACGCTCGACTGCTTACAGCAGATCAGGGCGCAGTCACGCTCCGCGCTGTCGCACAGAACGGCGCAATCCTTGGCCAGTCCGCCGCATGGGCGGGGGGCAATACGACGAATCTTATTGATGATGCAGCACCGCAAGAAGCGGTCGAAACCGCATCGTCTACCGCACAAGCTTCGGTCGCCTGGCACGTCGTTGACCCAAGCCTATGGCTGATGATCCTGGCCTGGATCGGCGTGCTCGGTGAGCTGACGTTCCGCCGCTTTGGCAGGAACCTGCGTGATATGGTTTCGCGCAATACATCACAAACCAGCAAAGCCGCTGCGATGTTGCTTCTGCTTCTGCTTGTGGGCGCAACAAACGTAAACGCCGCAACGCCGAACGATCAAGCCGGTCTGCAAGTTTCTCAGCAGGCTGTGCAGGATGCACAAGAACTGCTTGCCGATGCCATCCGAAACGGTGTGGATGTTGATGTGCAGGTAAAAGCCCTGGCCGATCAAGGTCAATACCAACTGGCGCTCGCGCTGGCCGATGAAGCGGGCCTGTCGCAGCGCTGCATCGAAGTAGGGCAGGCGGCACGCGAAGCCGGCAAAGTTGGCGCGGTCGAACTGGTCACGCTCTCCCGCCACCTCGAAGCGCAAGGCCGACTGGATGAAGCCAAACAGGCTTTGCAGCAGGCGATCACGCTCGCACCCGAATCACAACAAACCGGCCTGCGGCTTCGGCTTAACGCCTTATCCATCCTGCCGAAGGGCCAGGCAACTGAAGCCGACGGCTTACCGGCTGAGCCCCCCGACGATGTCATCAAACGCTGGCTCGGACACTACACCGCATTACTTGGTCAACCCGAGCAGGCGGCGCAGCGGTTATCCGCTATCGAATCGCCGAACGTTCTCGATCTATTGAGCCTTTCCGAGCAGTACCGCCAGTTGGGCCGGACAGATGAAGCACGGGCCGTACTCGAAAAGGCGGAACAGATCGCAACACGTCCATCCGAGCGCAGCTCGATCGCGTTGGTGCAGTTCAGGCTCGCGATCGAATCTGATGATGAACTGGCATTGGCGGAGCGCTGGTTAAACGAAAAACCGATCCCCGCGCCTCGGTTCTGGCCGTTGATGACGTTGCTGCGTCGCACGGATCAGACGCAAGAGGCCGTGCGACTGGCAGCCGAGGCCGCAGCACCCGACAAGCAGGCGGCGCCCGAGTTTGATGCGGCGATGCTGCGTCGTGAACTACTTTCTGTCGCGATGGACACCAGCGCGGGCGACGCCGCCGTGGCGGCGCTGCGCAGCCTGGTTGAACAGGATGGGCACAGCGTGTGGGGCGCTTGCCTCGGTCAGGTGCTGATGCTGCGTGGCGATAAGCAGGGCGCCGCAGTGGCCTTCAAGCAGGCCGTAGACCTTTCGAAGAATGCGACGGAGATGCTCTGGTGCGCTGATGCTGCCGATGAAGTCGGTGCATATGACCTTGCCTTGCGCCTCGCTGAGCAAGCCGAGAAGCAGGGCGGAAAAGGTGCGTTCGATGCCCGATTGTGGCAAGCCTCTCACCTGGCTCAGCAAGGCCAGGTTGATGATGCGATTGAGATACTGATCCATACGTCCAAGTTCGCGGAGGACGCCGCGGATGTACGCCGTTTGTCTGAAGCCTACGCCGAGATCGGCCGCATCGATGTGGCGATCGAGTACCTGCAAGAATGGATTGATCAGAACGGCGGACCGCTCGAGCACGAATCACTTACCGCATACCTTTCCTGGTTGCTGACGCAGCAGGGCCGTAACGCCGAAGCGCTTACGCTCTGGCGTCAACTCTGGGAGGACGGCGGCACCGCCGCGATGCGGCAACGCGCCCAGCAACAGATGCTGGAACTCTCCGCACGCCTCGGTAATCTCGGAACGCTTGCCATCGAAATGGAGCAGCGCATCAGCGACGACATCACGGATGAAGCCGCGCTTGGCATGCTCATCGACCTGTACCTGCGTATCGACGATCCCATCTCCGCCGCCGAGTTGCTCCTTGCGACGAACGACACCGCCGGCGATCAACTCGTAGCCAAGCAGCGCCTGGCGCAACTTTACTTGCGCACCGGCCGCCTGGGCCTCGCGGATTCGGTACTGGCCGAGTTAATCACGATCGATCCCGAAGGCGCGGTCGACTACTGGCAGCAGCGTGCCGTGCTCGCGGCCGAGCGAGGCGATCTTTCCGCGGCCAAGGTCGCCATCGCTGCGATGCGACAGTCTGAGGACATGCCCCAGGCTTACTTCAACGAGTTGTCGGCAGGCGTCCACGCGATGCTCGGCGATAACAAAACCGCCGCCGATCAGTACCGCCTGACATTGTTGAATAATCCCGAACACGTTGAGCTTTGGCTGCTCTGGGCGCAGTCGATGCAAGAGGCAAGGCACACCGATGAGGCGACCACCTTGCTGTTGCGCATTGTTGAACGGGCCGAGGATGATGACCTGTTCCTGGTTGGCGTGGACGGCTTGCTAAATCTGGATGCGTCAAAGGCTCTACTTGAAGCGGCGCTGCGCCGCGCGATGATCCGAGCCGCAGCTTACCCGGAGCGCGGTTATCTCTTGCGTGTCGCGATCGATCTCGCTGAAGCGCTTGGCTACCGGGAGTCGGCGATGTCCTGGATGGACCCGATCCTTCTAGCCGACGGCGACCGTGCGATCACGCTGTTGCGCGAATCGATCGAACGCGCTACCGCGCTGGGCCTGCAGGAAGAAGCAGGAACCTACGGCCAGATGCTGGTCGCTACCGGTCAGGCCGTCCCGCCCGAGGTCATGATCGGGCTTGGCGATATGCTGCTGAGTCAGAACAAAGTCGAAGGCGCCGACCGCGCGTTCCAACGTGCCGTGCAGTTCGGCGAGCGCGGTTCGGTTGTCCCGCAAGTAGCTGAACGTTACGAACGCGCGCTTCGGCCAAGAGTCGCTTCGCGATTGCTCAATGAACTGTTGCTCTCAAGGCCGGATGATGTCGGCCTGCTGTACCGCCAGGCGTCGATCTTCGGCCAACTCGAACAGTGGGACCGTGCACGCGAATGCTACCTGCGTGCGATTGATGTGATGCTCAAACGCATGCCGTTGCGCGCCGCAGACGAACCGCTCGACGACCTGATAGCGGGTTCCCGTCGGCGTGTTGCAAGCGACATCAGCGAGACACAAACCTACTTCGGCCCGTGTGTGGACGGCCTGCTCTTCGCTGCCTTCGATGACGCGGCCCAGGCCGAAGTGGTCGAAGGTCTGACGAAGTTGGCCGAACAAGCCGCGCGTGCAAGTCAGGCTGTCGTTGAATCCGGCGACAACGCATCGCGCTTCCCACGCTGGGTCTATACCGCCGATGCGCTGCGTTACGCATCCTTGGCGACAAATCAGTACGGCACATCCAATGCGATTGATGCACAATTAGCCGCGACATTCCAGGCTGATAAAACGCTGAATCAACGTATCGCGGTGATGGTTCATGAATACAACCCAACCATAAACTTGCCTGCTGGTATGACGAACGAACAGAGGGGGCAAGCCTCGCTCGACCAGGCGGAACTGGCACTGAAACGAGGCAATCTGAACGAGGCCGCAACCCGCTTGGCGGGCGTATTGGAAGGCGACTCTAATTGGCCCGCTCGTTCCGCAGCGCGTGCGGCCTCACTCGCTATCGCGCTCGATCGAATGGACATGGTCGCTAAGCGGTGAAGCTCGGGCTCGAAAATGCCTTCAACCAGGCTGAGCCCAAACAGGTGCAGTCGGTCATGCAGCAGCTATTGCCGATCGGCTGGCATGCCCTAAGCGAAACCGATCAGCAGTGGGTGCTGGATCAGTTGGATAGTCTCTGTGAAATGCAAGACGATCCTGAACTGCAATTGCTACGGCTGCGTGTCCAGGCATGGTTGAATGCACCGGTTGCTCTGTCTGGCGCAGAAGCACAGCGTGCGATCGAATTGGTGAAGCAGCAGGGGAGCAACCCGCAAATCGTCGTAGCGGTGATGAATCTGCTAAGTGCTGACGACGCGGTGAGAGCCATACAACTCGCCTGGAACGATCTCGATGAAGCGCAACGTGTGCTGCTGCTTCAACAAGTCGCTGCTGGTTTATCCAGATCGCCGCAGCCATCGTTGCATGAAGCGCTGCTTGACCTGGCATCCAAGACGCCCAATCCGCATCTCGATGAGTTCCGCCCATACACCGTGTTGCGCCGTGGCTCCTGGTGTGAGAACCCCGCCGGCGCGACGCTGGCTGTCGCCATGCTCGAGTCGTTACTGGATGAGCACCCCGATCACCCGGCTATCCTGACGCTGCTGGCAAGATCGCTAGTCAGCATCGGGGGCCAAGAGCAACTCGAACGCGCAAGCCTTTTAGCACGTTCAGCGCTTCAGTTACTTTCCGAAGAAAACAACCTCACCACAGATCAGATTTACATCGCTGAAGACGCACGCTTCTTGCTCGAACCCGTGCACGTTAACGAATGGCTTACCGAACTGACCCAGCGCCGTAGTCAGGGGCAGGCACGCATCAATGAACTGTTGATGGCGAGCATGGCCGCGGCCGGTGTCGGCATGGATACGCCCGCTGAGCAACTCGCACTCGAAGCCTTCACCCGAGCGCCCGGCGAACCCGACGTCCGTAACTGGGTCGTCGGTTTTCTTTTCGATCACCAACGTTTCGTTACGCTCGCCGAACTGCTCTGGCCCCGTCGCGGCGATCGTGCAGTCGTCCAGGAACAAACCGTCTGGCGGCTCAGTGAAGCGCTGCGTCAACTCGACGCGCTTAACAAAGCCTTGGAGATCGCATCCATCGACGAACGATCCCTCGGCGCGATCCCCGCCTTACCGTTACGTGCAGCCCTCGGGCAGGACGATGGCGTCCGCATGCGTCTGCTCCAGTTCTTCAATATCACACGCCTCGAACGCCGTTACTACTCCCCACGCCTCTGGCAGAAACCATCGCCCGGCGGCGTCATCGGCTACCGCATCACCCCAGATACAGGCTTCAGTGATCGCCGTACCTTGTGGGAAGAATTAGCATCCCTGCCGTTTGCCGCACAACTCTACGAAGCCCGTTTACGCAGCGCTTCGCCAACACGCAACGACGTGCCCGGCCTGATCGACGGACTGGCTGATGCATTGCTTGCCTCTGGCCACGCTGAATCAAGAAGCCTCGATCTGGCTAAGCGTGCCCAGCAAAGCGATCATCTGAATCTTATCGACTTCCGACTCTTGCTTGCGCTGGCAAAACGATTGAACCAACCCAACGACTCAGTCACTTCCGAGTTAACAACCTGGCTTGGTCAATCCAACGACGGCCCGACCGACGATGAAGTCGCTCAACTCATCGACATCCTCCCGCTGGATACACCCGGCTGTCGCTCGGCTCTGCAGCGCTGGCTGATCGTACGTCGAGCCATCGGCATCACCTCTTCACGCGAGCCCGTGCCCGCCATCGACCAACCCGCTTCGCTTACCCGCCTGCTCCAGGCCTCACCTTTCGCCCCGCCATCCGGACTCCTGACGGATGTACTCGATGGCGATGCCTTCACCTGGCCGGACGATCAAAAGATGCAGTTACTTGCCCAGCTTGAGCACTGGCAGAACGTGAATCCACCCGACAGGCGATCGGTCGACCTGGTGCGGCTGCAGATCCGCCTCGCGGCAAACCAGGATAAATGGGAAAAAGCGGGTGACGGGATATGCACGCTCATCAGCATGCAGATGATCCGTTCGCTGGCCGCCGATGCCGAGCCCTTGATCAAGGACATGGACAAGACCCATGCCGAGCACCTCGGCCGCCTCCTGCTCGAAAAGCTCACGGACACAGCCCAACCGGTCGCAGGCGGAGAGTCAAACCGCCTTGCGTTAACCTGCCTTCTCGCCACCGCCGCAGCCGAACAGGGGCTTGATTCGCTTGCCGTGGCATCCCTCGAAGCCGCAGATTCCCTAAAACCCCAAGCCCCTGCAACCGGCTGGCTTTACGTCATCGACGCCGCCGAATTAGTGAATCCCGGCCTGGCCAAACAACTGTCCATCGAAATGGCCGAAAACGGCGCCCTGCCCCCGAGCCGGCTCAAGGCCCTCATGCAGTCAGACCCGTCGCTAACTCCCGACCACTTCAAGCCGTATTCGCGTTGGCGCGAGCCGCAATGACACTCCAGCAAGCATGTCTTTTTTTATAAGCATTGACATATCCTATTATTTAAGGTAAGATGATACTGATACTGAGTTTAGATAATTTATTGTTAAAACGTGCGTGAGGCCCGGAGCCTTGTGCGCGTTCGATGATGATTGTGAGTGTTGGGATGTGCGTCGATTGCTCGTTGCTTGCCGGGACGGTTACCTCTACAGCAGGTATCTGGCGCGGCAATCGAACCGTTAGCACGTACACTTTTATTAATAGTGTTAGGTCTTCTTCTTATTAGGAGGGATGTTCTATGTTGTCCACGATTCTTCCGTGCCGGGGTATGCAATATCGTTCTCTGGCGATCGCTGCCGGCTGCCTGCTGACCGCCTCCGCCGCCAGCCAGGCCGCTACCTACGACACCTTGCTGTCGATCAGCGATATCCGTTCCGCTTCCAACTTCAACTACGCTTCGACGCATGTCTTCGACGGCTCCACCGGATACTTCGTCATGCGCGATGTCGAGACCACTCACACCGCAACCTACGACACAGAAATCACAAAGGTGACCGATATCGGCGGCACACAGGTGCAAACCACACTCGTCAACGCCGCACAGTGGTTGAGCTACACCGGTAATGACCTGATCCTCCCCGGCGCCCACGCAAAGGTCATCGGCGACAGCCTCCAACTGATCGATCAATCGACCGACTCTGTCTACCGTGTCAATACCACCACCGGTGCGTTGTCCACGGTCGTTTCTCCCAGCGATGTCATGACCCTCACCGGCCTGACTGAATTGCAGATCCGCGAAGAGTGCACTTTCGACTCACAAGGCAACATGTACTTCTACGAAGACAAGTCGGACCAGATCTTCATGGTCGACACCTCCGGCTCGCTTTCCGTCTTCATCGATAAAGCCACGCTGCAGACCGCTGTCGGTGACACGACACTCGTCAGCTACGTCAGCGGCGCGCTCGCCTTCGATTGGGATGACAACCTTTACTGGACGATCAGCGGCGCTTCATCCGCCCCCGGCGACGTCTCCCGCGGCAGCATCTACAAACTGAACGCCCAAGATAGCACCTTCAGCAAAGCCCTGACCCAACCCGAAATCGTCGCCGTATCCAAGACCGACCCGTTCTTTGGTGCCAATTACGCCGCTTTCAATGATATGGTCCTCGGCCCCGACGGCTGGTTCTATACCTTCGAACGAGGCAACAGCTCGGTCCTACGCTTCGATCCCGAAGACCCCTCCGGCACGCTCGAACTGCTCTTCAGCCAACCTGACCTGGAAGCCGGTGATATGGGCAGCAAGTATATCAACGACTTCGCTACCATCGGCGACCTGCTGACCTGGACGATGTTAAGCCCGTCCGGGGGTGGTATCTATTACTACGAAACCCCCGGCCTCGCAGGCGACCTCAACGGCGACGGCTTCGTCGGACTCGACGACCTCGATATCGTCCTCACCGCATGGAATACCAACGTGGAAGCCGGCAACTGGTTGCTGGGCGATCCGTCCGGCGACGGTTACGTCGGCCTCGATGACCTGGACATCGTCCTGGAAAATTGGAATAAGGGCGTCCCGCCGGCTGCGACCGTCGTCCCCGAACCGGCTACGCTGGCCCTGGCCGGCATCGCCGCTCTCGCGCTGCTGGGCCGAAAACGCTAACAGTACATCACCGGCAACGTTGTTACGTCGGTGTTTTTTCAACGACTTGGCTTACCATGCCATACAAGTGGGTTTGATATGCGACGAGCTTTCACTCTGATCGAATTACTCGTGGTCATCAGCATCATCGCGCTGCTGATCGGTATCCTGCTGCCCGCACTCGGCGCAGCACGCAAGAGCGCCATGAATGTCAAGTGCATGAGCAACCTCCATCAACTCGGTGTCGCCGGCGGCGCTTACCAGGCCGACAACCCCAGGCAGACCATGCCCTCGCGGCGCGTGCTTGGCGGAGCGAACTTCCGTGTCGCTCCGGATTTCGAAAGCGACCCTGTCACAACGGGTAACGGCCCCGAAACGTTCGGGCTCCAAGCCCTCTTTGATGAACTGGGATTAATCGCAGGTAACAGCGAGGTCTACATCTGTCCGCTTAATACCTTCGATGTCGAAGAAAACAACCACGGCAATACCTACATCGTCAACGCATCCGACCCGTTCACACAAAACCTCGAAAACTACATGTCCAGTGACAAGCACTCAGGCTTCTGGGTCGCCGACAACTGGAACCTCAGGCCAGCGCCCAGCAACGTCTACTTCTCTCCGACCTCGGGCAACGGCGATCAATACACCGGTACGCCTAACAACCGAAACTTCTTCCGTGAAGAAACGTATTATCACACCGGCACCACCGAACGCCGTTACACCAACGGCGCCTCCGGCCCCGGCGTCAACGAACTCTACCTCGACCTCTCCGCCGGCTTCTGGGCCGTCGGCGCCGAGAGTACTACTAATAATTAGCCAACCAGGCAATTCCCCATCACAAACAACACGCCTTGACCATCAGCACCAACTGATGGTCAAGCTGCGCTAAAACCCTCTGTATTTTATATCCGTCATTCCCACGCACGCGGGAATCCACACGCTCAATGAATCCCACCCACCCAAACGGTGTAAAGCCGCAACCATCGGTCGCGCATCGAAGCCCACAGATTCAATCTGTGGGCCGGCCCACCCGCCCACGCAATGGCCGGCCTTCCCTACAACCGATTTTCATAATAACCCATTGCAACATCTTGCTCCCGTCAACTTTATGGTTGATACTCTTGCCCCGGCCGGTCATACTATTAGCTTAGATATGAAACGAGCCTTCACCCTGATCGAACTGCTTGTAGTCATCAGCATCATCGCACTGCTGATCGGCATCCTCCTGCCCGCCCTCAGCGCCGCTCGCAAAAGCGCCAAGAACGTCCAGTGCATGAACAACCTCCGGCAGATCGGTATCGCAAGCAGCGCTTACCAATCCGAAAACCCCAAGCAAACCGTCCCCCCGCGCATAGCCTATGGTGGCGCAGGCTTCCGCGTCGCGCCCGGCCGTGAAAGCACACCAATTACCGCCAGCAACGGCCCCGAAACCTTCGGCATCCAGGCGCTCTACGATGAGCTCAACCTCCTCCCCGCCGAAAGCGAAGTCTACATCTGCCCCTTGAATGAATTCGATGCGATCGAGTACGACCACGGCAACACCTATCGCGTCAACAACAACGACGACTTCACGCAGGACCTCGAGAATTACATGTCCACCGACAGGCACCCCGGCTTCTGGGCCGCCGACAACTGGAACCTCAATCCCGCTCCAAGCAACGTCTACTTCTCACCCGTCGACAACCGCAACTTCTTCCGCGAACCCACCTACTACCACTACGGCACCACCGAACGCCGCCTCACCAACGGCGCCTCCGGCCCCGGCGTCAACGAAATCTACCTGGACCTCTCCGCCGGCTTCTGGGCCGCCGGTGCAGAAGCCGCTCTCGATTAACCCCCACCCACACGCCGGGCAAATCCTCCCGCACAACCAAAAACGGGGTCAGACCCCGTTTCATTCTTGTACCTCAAAGAAAACGCCACCCAAAAAGTCGGCAACGGCGTCTACGGCTTCACCCCAACCTTCAAAGTCTGGCGCACCTGGCAACCCATCGACATCGCCCGCCTACGCCTACAACAAGCCCGCACCAACCAAATCCTCCCCGTTATCTTTCCTCCCTCTCCCCCCGGGAGACTTCCGGGGGGGGCGGGGTGAGGGCCGGGTTGCTTAAGTAACGAATCACAAAGCAAACACGACCAACTCGTCAAGCCGCTTACGGCTTAGCGCTCTTGCTTCACGTCTAATGCCCGACCATCCCGGCCGGGTTTTTGTCTTTTACAATGAACTCACACCCACCTGTATAGCCGCGACCATCGGTCGCGCTCTTCACATCAACAACCACAAACCCGCACAGCCACCAGCCGCGACGACATAAAACCTCGCCGCGCTCGGCACGGCTCTCCCTAAGCAAGCCACCCGAAAAACAGGGTCAGACCCCGTTTCTTCCTCGTTTCTTCCTCAAATCGGCTTGTCCAGCGATTCGATGATCCGCTCCGTCGCATGCGGGGCAATGTGTTTACGCACATCATCTACATTGACAATCATCCACTCCTGCGTCTGAGCATGAGGCATCGTCACCTGCACGAAGAACTGCCCTTCCTTTCGATCAGGTTCCTCCCAACCGTTCGCTTCATCCTTCAGTCGCAACAAACGCCTCGCCCAACGGTCATATTTCCTGTACTCGCCCTGTTCCGGCAAGACCACCGTAGTCAGGTCACAGTCATTACTGAAAGCGACAAGTTCCAACTCAGCACCGGCGAATGAGACGTTCTTCATCTGGTTTGTCTTAGGCGTCCCGAACTTGCGTTCGTAGCCCTCATATGGGTACCCGCCACGGAACCAGACGTCGGCAAGCTTCCCCTCAAAGATGCAATCCTCAAAGGCCGAGGCCTCGAAGTCTACACCCTTGAGCTTGCAGTCGGTGAAACGGCATCCATAAAACTCCGCACGAATTCCACCCGCCGTCGTGAATTTACACTTCTCAAAAGTGCATCCGTGATACTGCGAACCCTGGTAACCCAATCGCCCACCCACGAACGAGGTGCCCAAAAACCGGCAGGATTCAAACCGGTTGCCCTGATCGCTGAAGCCGTCCAGTTTCGCATGATCGAACAGGACATTTTTCAACTGGCAATGCTCCATCCAGAGCGGCGACAGCTCCGTAGCACTGAGGTCCACGCCCACAAGCGTGGCATTTTCGATCCTCACCGGTGCTGGCATAGGGAAGCCACGCAGGTCGATCCTCTCCTCGTGTCGGCCGAACGGGCTCAGCGACTCGGCGATCTCCCCGCCAGACCGCAGCGCCGACGCCACACGCTTGATGTCTTGTGCCGACCACCGTTCTTGCAGTTTCTTCTTGTTCATCGGTTTCTCTCGGCAATACTATACCTCTGTTCGTATCGTCATCGCGTGGGTAGCAGCGTGCCGCCCGGCCCGTAGCGGGTTACATGTGCGTTCCACTGACCGGGGGTTGTCATGTCCCACCAACGCCCCGTCAGTGTGTCGCGGGAATCGGGACCACGCGTGTAGAAACTCCGCAGCCGTTGACTGTGGAATAGCGGTTGAAGAACCGGATCGTTTACGATCGCGTCGCGTGCAGCCACGTCGATCCGGTTGCCACGGAACGCGGAAGAAACGGCGGAAGAAACGGGGTCAGACCCCGTTTTGACGGGCTTGGCGACCGGACCTAAACTACACGTATGCCAAGACCTCCACGCGTTGATGTCGGCGGCTATGCTTACCATGTCCTGAACCGTACGGCCGTACGGCCGGGCGGTGGCGGATGTTTCGCAAGGATGGCGACTTCGAAGCGTTCGAAAAGGTCCTGGCTGAAGCGGTCGAACGAAGCGGCGGGGCTGTCCGGTTGCTGACCTACTGCCTGATGGGCAACCACTGGCACCTGGTCCTCAAGACCGAGGCCGACGGCGCGCTTGGCCCGTTCATGCAGTGGCTGACCACGACCCACGCCGGGCGTTACCGGGTTGCACACAAGAGCGTGGGAGACGGGCCGTTGTACCAGGGACGCTTCAAATCCTTTCTGATCCAAAGCAACGAACATCTGCTGACCGTCTGCCGATACGTCGAACGCAATGCGATGCGTGCGGGATTGGTGGAGTCGGCGGCAGCGTGGAGATGGTCAGGATTATGGCGTTGGAAGTCTGGCGATACTGATCAACAGCAACTACTCAGCGATTGGCCCATCCGTGGTTTGACATCGCCCCAGCGCGGCCGACCCCGCAACTGGCTACGAACCGTCAACACCCCGCTCAGCGAAGTCGAACTGAACGCACTGCGCACCAGCGCCAACCGCTGTTCACCGTTCGGCAATGATCAATGGCGGAACCGCACCATCCAAACCTTCGGCCTCGAATCCACCGTCCGTAGACCCGGCCGGCCCAAGGCAAATCCCTAAAACGGGGTCAGACCCCGTTATGTATGCCGTAAGGGGCGTGCACTCAATAAAAAAGACCGGCAACAATTGCCGGCCTTTTTCATATTCAGTTTAATGACGGTTCATAGAACCGAGTATATTTCTGACATTGACTTAGCGACGACGGAACATCGCCAGGGCGCCGAGGCCGAGCAGGGCCAGGGAGGCCGGTTCGGGGACGAGGTAGTAGCCGCTGTCGGAGATCTTGTGGAAACCAAGCTTGCCGTCATACCACGAAAGCGTGGAGGTGAAGCTGCTGGCCATCGGGCCGGCGTCGAGTTCGGCTTCGCTCAGGACCACGGTGACCGTGCTGCCCGGGTCGACCGCGCTGGGGTCGATGGAGAACAGACCGCGGTTGTTGTTGTCGGGATCGGCACGGAAGTAAATCAGGCCGTCCGGTGCGTAGATCATGTCACCGCTGAAGCTGTTTGCAGCGGCACCGAAGTCGGCAACGTCCGCAATCATCGTGAGGTTCGTGCCATCAAACTTCCAGATCGCATCGCTGGCATTCGAGCCCCAGTAGAGATTGCCGCTGGGGTCTGCGGTGATGCCGCTGGACATCTCGCAGTTGGCGGCAGCGATGTCCACAGCACTGATCAATGTGTCAACCACGCCGGCGGAGGGGGCGATCAGCAGGTTGTCGCTTGTCGTATCGTAGAACACGGGGATGCCGGTGTTGGTCGTGCCGCTGTAGTTCGCGAGCGCGGCCGAAGCCAGTCCGGTTTCCGCGACGATGTCAGCTTGGCTTACATAGATGCTGGCCGTGCCGGTGGTGGTGTCGAAGCGATACACTTCGTCGTTGCGTGTGTCGATCATCTGAACCGCTGCGCCGCTGTCGACGATTTCCAAACCGTTGCCGGGGAACGGATCGTCAGGGTTGTAAGCAGCGCCGAGGTCGGCGAGTGTGGAAGCCATCGTCGCGATGGTGGTGATTGTGCCGCCATCGATCTTAACGATCGCAAAGTCGGAGCTGCTGGCATTCACCGTGTAGATGATGTCATCGTAAGTAGCGATCGCGCGTTGATAGGGTAGGCCCGAACCATTGTTCAACTCAGCTTGCGTTTTGACTTGCACATAAGCAGCGGCGTTTGCGCTGGTTGGAAGTGCAATTGCGGCTGCGCAAACAAGCATGCCCAAGCCGACTTGACCCTTTGACAAGTTCATCTTTCTCTCTCCTTAAAACAGACCTGAATAGTAAGACCGCGAAGTTGCAGTATGTCATCAACACTGTCCCGGATTTGGTTGTGAGATGAGAAAAATAACTTCAGCGATAGCTGAGATATGCTTCTCCTCTCCACGCCCGAATCCGAGCAGTATGAATTACTATTATAATAGCACACGGGGTTAAATACAAGTCTATGTTATAGACAATGTTACCGGGATCGAAGAATGTATTGACTGCTTAAATTCTGATCGGGGATACGGAGCCGTATGGATATCGAGCCCGGCTCAGAGCGTTCAGGGCAGGGGTGCTGCCTAAGGTTAAGCGGGTTCAACTTGTCTATCTTCACACGCCCATCCTCAAAATCGCATTGATGAAGCCATGTTTGGGGTAGCTTGGTGATCCGGGTTGTTTGGGCTAAACCAAGCCGCGATCGGAAGCAAATCCGGCAGATGCGGCCACCCAATTATCCACCACTCGACGGGCGCACAGTGCTGTCGTGATTGGACAGCATGCGCACGATCACGGCCATTCCCGGATAGACGTCGGTTTACCCAACTTTCCCGTTTTGACAACCTGGGCCGGTCCGGCTTGGGCAACTCGCGACCCATAGGCCGCTGTCTGTCGGCTAGTCGGCTACGGCTAAAAAATATAAAACTATTGTGTAATTTTGCTTGCCGCCCGATGCGCCTTAGCACCTGGCCGATCACTTAACCGGCGGGATGATGAAGGTGTTGATCGAGCGGGTGGGCAGCTTCACATGCATGGTGTTGTTATCAGTTCGTCTGCCGACCTCGATCGGCACATCGTAGTCTGTGTCCGCGGAGTTGCCGATCACCAGGACGATCGAGCCGTAATTCTCCAATGAATCCAAAGACGTGGATCCCCGCCTGTGTGGGGATGATGGTAAGGGGAGGAGGCTACTGGCTACGTTTGGATTGAGATCGCTCTAATTGGACTTGCCCCATGCATTGCGTGCTTGCATAAGCAAATGATAGGCATCTTCTTTGCCCCGCTTTACCAACTCTTCTACTTTTGTTTTATCTTCAAGCAGAAATCCCTTGAATGGATTAACGCCTCGCTCGATTAGATATCTCATCGTATCAAGGCGCTCGTTTTTCGCAGCCAATCCAAGCAGTTTATCACTGCCAATATCAGTCTCTAATAATTCGGCAACTAAATTCGTCATTCCCAACATGGCTGCAGATTCTACAAGAGACCACCCCGAACCACCTTTATGCGAACGTATTTGATTGGTACACCTAATCAATCCGGCCCTCATCCCGGCCTTCTCCCGAGGGGAGAAGGTGTTAGTTAACTTGCATCTTTCATGTGTTATTTAGTCTCATGGTTTGGAGACCTGCGGCCGGTGGTTTCGGCGGGGTCGGGAGTCCCGCGCCGAGCTCGCGCATCTACGATTCGTTCTTGTATTTATCTGTGTTTATCTGTGTTCATCTGTGGCAAAAAAACTTCTCGCAGACGTTCTAGCGTGGTTGGCCTAGTGTTTTGATTTCGCTTTCGGATAGCGCGTGGTTGTAGATGCGCAGGTCGTCGATTCGGCCGAGGAACATGGGGTCGTTGTTGAAGGTGCTTTTGCCGATCCAGGTGGTGATGGGTTTGAGGTCGGCGGGGTCGATGGTGATTGTTTGTTTGTCGGCGAGTTTGCCGTTGATATAGAGCTTGCCGGTATCACCATCGAGGACGACGGCGAGGTGGGTCCACTTGTTTCGTTCGAGGGCGGGGGCGTTTAAGCGTTGTTCTTCGCCGCCGTTCTTGATCGCGAAGCGGAGCTTCTCATCGTTGGATTGAGGCGAGAGGAACATGTAGTGTTCGGTGTCGTAGCCGAAGTCGAACAGGCGTTGCCATGTGGGGCCGGCGACCCAGTTGCCGCCGAACCAGTAGACCCAGACGGTGAAGGTGAAGTCTTCGCTGTTGATGGAGGCCTGCGGCAGCGAGAGGTATTCGTTCCTGCCGTCGAGCTGGATGGATCGGCCGAACTTGCCGTCGGCAAACATGGGTGAGCCGTGGATGGTTGCGTCGAAACCGTTTTCGGATGAATCGCGCATGTTGTTTTCAAACTCGAGGTGCGTGATCAACGCGGGCTTGCCGGTGGGAGTGGCGGTGATTTCGGAAGAGATATCTGATGGGTTAAGCGCGTGATCCGTCGCACGCACGACGTAGTAGTAAGGCTGATGCTTGTTGGCGGTGGGGTCGGTGTAGCTGTTTGTTGTTGATTCAGCGATGACATCATATGGGCCGCCCGACATTGCGGAACGGTAGATCGTGTACTTGGAGATGTCCGATTGGCCGTTGTCATCCCATGTAAGTGCAACGGCGGCATCTTTGGCGGTTGCTTTCAGGTTTGAAGGCGGCTGAGGCGCATCGAAGTCGACGGGGTAATCGGCGGGGAATAACCGCCATTGCTGGGCTTCGCTGGTTGCAGCAGCACCTTGGACGATGCTGTCGCCGTCAGCGATCATGAGTTTGCAGGTGTAGTTGTTGCGGATGTGGAACCAGCCTTCGCCGAGGTATTCAAAGTCCCACATGCCGGTTTCGTAACCGCCATCGCCCATATTGCAGATCGGTTCGCCATCGTCGAGCAGATTCCAACCGCGGATCGCGGCGGCCTTGCGCGTCTTTGCGTTCTTTATCGTGTAATAGCCGTGGCGAGCACGGGCGACGTCCCACTTTTCATCGAGCGTATTGTCGATGGCGTCTTGTTGAAGGGTTGAGCCTTCTTCGGTGGAGCTGAGTTGAAGGGCTTTGCCGGTGGCGCGGTTGACGATGACGAAGCGTTGACCGTTGAGTACCGGGGGGATGTCATGGCCGAAGGCGACTTCAATCACTTCTTCGGCGTGTCGTTCGACGGGGAAGTCGAGTACGCGTGTCGGGCCCACACCATCGAAGTAGACGGCGCGGTCGCCGACAACGAAGCGATAAGAGGTCGGATTGCCTTGTCGTTCGATGCCTGCGGCGAAGGCGCGGATGACGCCGTCCGGCGCGCGGTAGACGGCGGCGGCGGACCAGGCTTCACGGTCTTCGAGGTAGGCGAGTCGTTTGCCCTGGCAGCTTTTGACGAACAGGCCGCGCGAGCGGAAGGGAGCGCCCCACCAGGTGACATCGTGCAAGCCATACTCCGCGCCGATGATGGCTTCGACGACGCTGTGTGCTTCGGGGTTGGAGGCTTCGAGGCCGTCGGCTTTGACTTGTTTGATGAAGTCGACGTAGTTGTCGAAGCTGCCGGCGAGTGTATGGGTTGAGCCGATGTCGATCTCGTCCTTGATGACGGTGTACCACCGGCGGAACGCGTCGCTGTTGAGCGTGGCGGGGCCGCCGAGTTTTGTGTTTTTGAAGTGCGGGCTTTTTCGCAGCAATTGCAGGATGTTGAGCAGGTCTTCTGGTGAGCCTTGCCCCCAGCCCCAGTCCGGTTCGTTGAACGGTTCGATGACGGCGACGGGTTTGCCGAGGTATTTTTGTGTCGCTTCGAGCAGCGCGACCCATCGATCGGCGCGGATCCTCTCGCCGTCCTTGTACCAGTCGTGGACATAGTCTTCGGTGGCGGGCAACAGGGCCCAGGGTTTGTCGCCGGCCCTGTTGGCGATTTGCATGTGGCGGTCGAGCCTGCGCTTGCTCTTTTCACCGAGCTCACCGGTACTGGTCAGCGGATCGTCGACGTAGAAGCACATGCGGACGGAGTCGGTCTGGTCGACGCCCATGTGTGTCAGACCCTGGCGCATGTTGTCGACACTGGGCCAGGCGGTGTCGATACCCCATGTATAGATGGCTTTGGTTTCGCCGGGGTCGATTGTGTTGAAGTAGAGGACGTTTTGGCCGCAGGTCTTAGGGGAGAATGACAAGCAGAGGCCGAAGAGTGTCAGTGTGAGTGTCAGTGTGACGAAACGTGTGATCTTATTCATGTTCATGTGATCTCGGCGTGTGATGTATCGCGTTTCGGTTTGTTCAGAATGGCAGCGTCCGCGCGGGGAAGATGCGCTGACGTATTATACAAATCTGAAGTGTTGTCGGTGTGAAGCACCGTATGCCTTTCGGGCATAATGGGGCACCCAAAGCTTAGTGATTTATGTGTTCGGGTTACAGTTGTTCTGTAGATTATTGCGAATGACGCAGGTTGGTATTACTCCCTCTGACCTTGTAAGAGGGTTGGGGTGTTGACGTCTGGTAAACAAGAGCGAGAGCCCGAGCCCAAGCAAAGCGGTGCTGGTGGGTTCGGGGATATCGGCGGGGTTATTGGGGGGTGTGCCGGCGTTCCAGTTGTTGAGCACGATGTCGAGGTCGTCGAGGCCGATGAAGTTGTCTCCCGAGGGGTCGGCGGGATTGCCGTCGCGGACGAAGTTGTTCCAGTTGGAGAGGATAATGTCGAGGTCGTCGAGGCCGACGAAGCCGTCGCTGTTGAGGTCACCGACAAGTGGCGGGAGGCTGTCATCGTATAACGCGCTGATTTGCGTGGGGTGCAGTGCGTAGTTGAAGAGCTGGAAGTTGGCGATCGTTCCGTTGAACAGCGGGTCGGGCCATTGGCTTTTGCCGATGTAGTTGTTGACGGGGTTGAAGTCGGTGGGGTCGAACAGGATCTGGCCCGCGACCTGGGGTGTGCCGTCGATGTAGAGGATGCCGGTGTTGCCGCCGAGTGTGAGTGTAAGGTGGACCCATTCGCCGATGGGCAGGGGATCGGTTTCCAGGATTTGTTCTTCAGCACCGCTGCCTGTGGTGATGGCGAAGCGCAGCGTGTTACTCCCGCTTGACGGCGTGAGGAACATATATTCATCGGTGTTATTACCGAAGTCGAAGATGCGTTGCCACTCGCCGCCGCCGTCCCACTTGACCCACGTGGCAATGGTAATGTCTTCGGTGTTGGCGATATCGTTAGGCAGTTGAAGATAATCGTTGTTGCCGTCGAATTCGATCGCGGTGTCAGGTTCGCCCGACGGGCCGGCGACGTAGGTTGGGCTGCCGAACGTTGTGGCGTGGTTTGTACCGGCGGAGTCGTTCGTGTTTGTCTGGAAGAGGTATTGCGCCTGCGGGCCGTGGGTCGGGTTGGCCATGACGAATTGCCACTGCTGCTGCAGCCCGCCGTTATTTTCCCATTGGATGATGTTGTCGCTGTTGAGCGAGGCGTCCAGGTATTTGTTGCTGTGCGCGTTTCGGATATGGAATGTGCCGTCGCCCGCTTGCTCGATGTACCACTGCTGGCCGGCGTTGTCGGCGGTGCCCCATTGACGGACATCGGCGCCGTTGCTCAGTGAGAGGTTCGCGACCTCGGCGGTGAGTCCGCTGGCGGCGTTGTACAGGTGGTAATACCCGTTGCGCGTGCGGGTGATGCGCCACATCTGGTTTACGCCGCCGTCGTCGCTTGCCGATTCGATCTGCGCGCCGTTGCTTGTGCCGCCGTTGACGACTTCCATGACCGAGCCGTCGTTTACATTGACGATCTTCCATCGGTAGCCGTCGAGCGCGGGGACGCCGGAGTCGTCGGTATCGATATTGACGAATGCGCCTTCGGAAGACCACGACCCGTAGTTTTGGAAGTCGTTATCCGTATCGGAAACGACATGGTCGTTATTGGTGGGCATGAAGTATTCACGCACCGGGATGCCGTTGAAGTAGACATCCTGATCGGTGCTGACAAAGCGGTAGGTGCTGGGCGAACCGGTGTAGTCTCGTTCCAGCCCGCCGGCGAATGCGTAGACCTGCCCGTCGGGCGCGCGGTAGACCGCGCCTGCGGATTGGTTTGCCAGGTCTTCAGCATAACCGAGTCGATCGCCGTCGGAAGCCTGGATCAGCGTGCCGCGTCCACGGAGCACATCCGCCCAGACCATCCCCGCCGCCATGCCGTGTTCAGCGCCGGCGAGGATTTCGCCCATGCTGTGGATTTCCGGATTGATGAACGTTTTTCCGTCGTTGTTGACGTAATCGATGAAGTTCGTCCATGAGGTTAATGAACCGGCAAGCAGGTGCGATGAGCCCGCGGTGGCTTGCGGGACCTGATCGTACCACCACTGGGCGTTGTCGCTGTTGAGCGTGCTCGGCGCCATCATGAGCGTGGTGCGAAACTCATCATACGTCCTTAGCTGCTGGATGATGTTGTTTAAGTCGGTGGGATTCGCCTGCGTGAAGTTGAAGTCCGGCTCGTTGAACGGCTCGATGGCATAGATCGGTGACGAGCTGAAACCGGGTCGGCTGTTGATGTATTCCTGAGTGGCTTTAATCACGCGGACGTAGTTGCTGACGTTGATCCCCGAGCCGGAGACGTAGTCCGAGTCGATCGAGCCGGGATCACTGCCGCCGATCCCGAAGGTGAGTGGGATATTGTTCCCGGCCATGGCGGCGAGCGCAAGGTGATTATCGATCTTCGACTTCGCCGCGTTTGTTAATCCGTAGTTGCCGCCGCCCAGATCGACCAGTGGTTCATCAACGTAGACAAGCACACGCGCGATATCGACGTTGTTCAGCCCGATATGTTCGATGCTCTGACGTACGTTGTTGTAGTTGGCCCAGGCGATATCGACGCCCCAGGTTGGGACTGACTTGCTCATGCCGGCGTCGTTGACGCTGAAGTTGATTGTGTTCTGGCCGAGTGCCGTCCCCGTCAACAGCGCGGATACGCAGAAGGCGACCGGGGCCGGATGAGTCGGGTTTTGATTCATGTGTCTCACACTTTGACTCACGTGGTTTTGTTACGAATCCAAATCGTGCATCCACCTCGGATAGAGACCCACGTGCCCTCGATTCAGGGGCCCGTGTGAAGTTCGGGGGGATATGACATCGTTATGCTCCCGATAGCCAATTCGGTAATGTGGCCGTCGGGTCATGGCGATGCCGACGAGGGACAATAATGCGAGTGTTGTTGGTTCGGGGATGTTGGTTAACGCATCCGGCGGTGTACCGTTGTTCCAGTTGTTGAGGACGATGTCCAGGTCATCGAGGCCGACGAAGTTATCGCCGGAGGGATCGGACGGGTGACCGTCGCGGACAGTTGTATTCCAGTTGTTGAGGATCAGGTCGAGGTCGTCGAGGCCGACGTAGCCGTCGTTGTTGAGATCGCCCGCGATATCATCGGCGATGGCGATGGTTAATATGCCGGCGTTGAGGAGGTTGGCGGTGTTCCAGACGAGGCCCGGGCTCAGCGAGGGCAGGTCCAGCACATCAAACGCACCGGTGAGTGTGGCGAAGTCAAGCAGGTCGTAGGCGTCACCGAATTGTGGGGCGGTAGCGTCGGCAGCTAGCGTGATGCGGAGCGTGCCGTCGGCGGCGAAGTTGCCGTTGACGTCGATGGTGCTCAGGTCAGCGGTGTCGGTGATTTCCAGGGCGAGTATCGCGGCGGGATTGATATTGAAACTTGTGACGTTGTTGATCGAAGCATCGGACGTCAGGGCGAGTGTGCCGTTTTCGATGGTGGTGTTGCCGGTGTAGGTTTGTGTGGCGGTGAGTGTGAGTGCGCCGTCGCCGCGTTTGATCAGCCCGCCATCCGGTGTTGAGCCAAGCGAGCTGTCGTGGATCAACGGTTGTGCGATGGTGATGTCGAAGGATTGCGTGTCGATCACCGCGCCGCCGAACTGGACGTTGGCTTGGGAGAGCCCTTGCATGAATGTGCTGGTGTTGGCGGTGGCGCGGAGAGTGCCGCCGTTGAAGTTGAAGATTGCGGTACCAGAGCCGCGTTCGATTGTTGGAAGGGAGAGCGTGCCGCTGTTGAGGTTGATGGTACCGCTGCCGCTGGAGGAATCACCCATGAGGACAGTGCCGCTTGCGTTTACCTCGCCGGAACGCGTGATCGTCAGTGTGCCCTGGCCCTGCTGGCCGACGATCAGTTCGTTGCCTGTGTCGGTCTGATTCAGAGTGCTGTCGCTGATGGTCCAGATGCCGGTTGAGCCGTTGTACCTGCCGATCGATATGGATGCGTTAGCGTTGAACGTGCCGCCGGTTTGATTGACAGTGCCTTCACCCCGCCCGCCGACGAAGACGTTTGTGTTCGCGTTGACGGTTCCGCCGCTGAAGTTGTAGACGCCAACGGCATCTTCTGAATTGCGTCCACCGATGATGAACGAGCCATCCGATGTGCGGTTGACGGTGAGAGTGCCGCCGGAGTGGTTGACCGTGCCGTAGGCGGGTGTGTTGGAGAAGTAACCGGAGCCGACGTAGAAGCCGCCGTTGGTGGTGACGGTGACGCTTGCCTGGTCGGAGAGGTTGAGCGTGCCGGTTGCGGCATTGGCGCCTTGACCTGTGTCGCCGATGTTCAGATCACCGTTTGCGGTGAAGCTGCCCGAGCCTTGGACGTTTAAGATGCCGGTCTCTGTTTGGATGTATCCGATGCTGGTGTACGAGTTGGCGGTGACGGTGCCGGTGATGGTCAGTTCGCCTTTGCGGACGAAGACGGAGCCGGCGAAGTTGTTTATACCATCGAGGATGAGTTCGCCGCCGCCGTATTTGGTGAGTTGCGGTGCGGTGACGCCGCCGGTGAGTGTGAGAGAACTTTGGAGCAAACCGTAGACATTGGTGACGTTGACGCCGAGGTTGTCTTGGGCGGCGATCGGTGCGGCAATGGTGTGTTGACGTTCGGCAACGTTGAGCGTGGGCAGTTCGCCGTTGATGTCACTGAGGGTGATGGTGGGGCCGGCGTTTGAGCCGATTGTGTATGAGCCAAAGCCACGGAAGTTGATCGTGCCGAGGGTTCGGTTGCTGCCGAGCGAGACGTTGTATTGACCCGCGGAGTTGGAAGTGAAGTTAGCGATGTGTCCTGCGCCGTCGGGGACGGTGGCGTCGGTCCAGTTTGAAGCCTGCGACCAACTGCTGCTGGCGGAGCCTGTCCAGTTGGGGTTGACCGCGGCGATGCTTGGCCAGGCGTCGCTGGTCCAGTAGAGGTTGCGCATGGCGAACAGGGGCAGGCCGGTCATGTCGCCGGTCCAGTACTGGTCTGCATCGTAGTAGTGGTAGCTGAACGTGTCCTGGCCGTTGATGTTGGCGAAGCTGAAGTGGCCGGGGCCGATCTTTTGTCCGTCGTCGTCGAGGAAGAGCGTGCCGCCGTCGTTGAGCATGTTGACGCCGTCCTTATCGAGGAACGGGCCGGTGGGGCTTGTGCTTCTGCCGACGCGGATGTTGTAGGTGCTGTTGTCGCCGCTGCAGCAGCCGCCCCAGTTGACGAACATGTAGTAGTAGCCGTCGTGCTGCATCATGGCCGCGCCTTCGATCTCGGGCGTGGGGCTTGGAGCGGCGACGTTGATGCCGGGCGATGAATTAAGCGGGTCGCCGGTGAGGGGATCGAGTTCCTTGACGTAGATGCCGTTGTTGAACGAACCCCATGTCATCCACAGCCGACCGGTGCTGTCGTCGAGCATGAGTGAGGGATCGATCGCGTTGTAGGGCGAACTGTGATTCGAGCTGATGACCATACCCTGGTCGGTCCAGCCGTAGTTGGGTGCGTCGGGATCGAGTGTGGGGCTGGTGGCGTGGCCGATGGCCGAGAGTTTGGTGCCCCAGACGGAGGCGGAGTAGTACAGGTGGTACTGGCCGTTTAGGTAGATGACATCCGGCGCCCACAGCGAACTGCCTGAATACCCCGGCACGGCTGAGTAGATCCATGAGGGGATCGAATCAAGTGCGGTCGGCTCGTATGTCCATGAAGTCAGGTTGGCGGAGGAACGGACACCGACATGGTCGCCGGTGCTGAAGCTGTAGTACCGGCCGCTGTCGTAGATGACGGTGGAGGGGTCGTGAGCGATCAGGTCGCCGGTCAATTGTGCGTGGGTCGTTGCCGTGCAAAGGGGGACAACGCAAGAGAGAATGACGGCAAAGGTGGTGCTTACTCGCGTCGTGCTACGAAGTGATACTTGATTTTTCATCAGAACATCTTCAACAGGTTGTTGCCGAACCGAATGATGGCGCATGTGTTACGGATAAGGTTATTGCACGCATCATTTGCGTGACTTTAGCCAGTGACTTCACGGTTTCCACATGTCGCCCCGGTTAAGCCGTTCAACGGTGAGTAAACACACGAGCCCCCGTTAAGGAGCCCGTGTGGTGAGTTTGAGGATTAACCACGACGCTTCAGTAGCGCCATGCCACCCAGGCCCAGCAGCGCGAGGCTGGCCGGTTCGGGGATCGCGGCGTTGGAACTCGGTGGTGTGCCGTTGTTCCAGTTGATTAACACGAAGTCAAGGTCATCCAGTCCAACGAATCCGTCGCCGGACGGATCGCCTTGCGTCCAGTCGCCTGCAGTCACGTTCTGGTTCCAGCGTGTCAGGACGATGTCCAGGTCGGCCAGACCGACGAATCCATCACCGTTCAGGTCGCCATCGAGTTGGCCACCTGCGATGACTTCGATGATACCGGTGACCAGCAGGTTGCTGGTGTCCCAGCTGAGGCCGGCATCGAGCGTCGGCAGGTTGAGCGTTGCGAACGAGCCGGTAGCTGAGGCGAAGTCGAGGATGTCGTACGTATCGCCTTCAGCCAGTGCCGAGATCGAAGCGTCCAACGTGACCTCGAGCGTGCCGCCGGCGGTCAGTGTGCCTGTGACATTCAACAGGTCGTTGATGCCGTCGGTCGCGATATCGAACGAGACGGTTGCGCCGGCTGAAAGGACCAGGTCGCCTTCCACGGTCAAGGTCTCGTTTTCATACGCGGCGATGTTGCCTGTCCATGCATCGACAAGCGGGTTGGTCAGGAAGTCCGCGGGGTCTTCCGAGTACCAGATGTTATCGATCAGGAGGTTGCTGTTGGCAGCACCGGCGGCCATGAAGCCGATCGCATTGAGGGCCGTGCCTGGGGTGATCGGATTACCTTCGGTATTGTCACCGCCACGCCAGTACGCATTCTCCGCGAACAGCACCGGGTTGTTGGGGTCTGATGAGAGGGCGACGTACACATCGTAGCTCGGGCTGGTGGCGTCGTTGTCGACGATGACCCAGATGTTGCACCACTCTTCGGTAGCTAATGCCGTCCACCATGGAGCGTTGCCGTCAAGTGCGGCGACGTAGGGTGTTGCGGCCGCATTATCGACGAACGGCATGACGGCGAAGTCTGACCAGGCATCGGTCGTGTTGATCTGATCGACACTGGTGCTCAGGCCCATCATGAAGTCGTAGAAGTTGGCGGGTGCGGTGTAAGCACCGGAGTCGTCCGAGGGCATGACCTGCCAGAAGAAGGCCTGTGTTTGCCCGACTTCCACGGCGGCAGCGGTGCCGGTGAGGTCACGCTCAGCGCCGCTCCATGCGGAACCGCCGAGTGTCTGAAGCGAGTTGCCCTGGTCGGAGGCGACGATGCTGGAGAGACCGGAGACCACTACTTCCTCGTTCCAGACGCTACCGGTGGCGGTGTTTGTGTTACCGGTCGAGTAGCTGTCGAAGTCATCGAGCAGGCCCTTGTTGGCGATGAAGGAACTCATGCCATCAAGGCCGATCTGAAGGTTCGCGCCGCTCTGGACGGTGATGTTGTTGGCGAACGTGCCGTGACCGCTGATGGTCGAGCCGGTGCCGGCAGAGATGTTGCCGGTGACGGTGTTCTCAGAGTCGTTATTGAGGACCTGACCGCTGGCGAGTGTCAGACCCGCGCCGGCGTTCATCGCTGAGACGTCCAGCGAGCCGTTGGTCACGTTGATGTTGGAGACGGTCAAGGCAGAGCCGTCGGCCATGACCATGGAGCCGGTGTCGCTGACCGTCAGTGTGCCGGAACCGCTGACGGTGCCTGTCACGTTCAGCGCTGAGTTGGCGCCGACGTTTGCGGTCATCGCGTTTGCGCCGATGAGCACGTTGTTGACAGTCGCACCGTCTGCACCCACGCCGCCGTCGACCTGGATGGTTGCGCCATTGGCGCCGACATTGATGTTACCGGTGAAGCTGACCGCCGAGGCGTCGCCGCCGCCGACACGCAGCGTGCCGCCGTTGAGCGTCATGGCGGTGCTGTTGGTCCATGTCTGGCCGTAGACACCGATGGTGGCGTTGCTGTTGGCGGTGACGGTGCCGGACAGCGCGGTGGCGGTATTGGGTACGACGCTCGCATCGCTGATGGTCATCGAACCGGTGAAGCCACTGTTGTCACCGTTGAGCACGACGGCGGAGCTGGTGACGTTGAGGGTACCTGAGCCGCTGAGGTCGCCGTTGACCTGCAACTCACCGGAGACGAGGCTGGCGTTCAATGTTGAACCGGCCCCGATGCTGATGTCGGCGAAAGCGTTGACGCCGTTGTTACCGAGTGTTGCACTTGCGCCCGCGGCGATGGCGAGGTCGGCCTTGCCTTGGATCGCGCCGTCACCGGTGAAGGTGGTTGAACCGCTACTGATGGTCAGGCCGCTGGGGGTAACCGAAGCGGGGATGTCAACGGTGTTGGTGCCGCTGAAGTTGACACTGTCCAGGTCATAGAAGAGGCTGTCGCTGCTGTTCCAGTTGCCGGTCGTGCCGATGTCCCAGGTGTTGTCAACCGAGCCGGTCCAGTTCATGGACTCGACCGCGGAGAACTGGACGGTCACGCTGTTGGCGTTGATGCTGACCGACGCCGAATCATCCTGACGGGTGTCAAGCTGCGTGCCTTGTTCGTTGAAGATCGCGATGTCGAAGCTGCCGCTCGAGGCTGATGAGCCGGCGGTGCTGCCCGCGGTCATGATTGTGTACGGGCTTGTATCCAGCGTGTCACCGGTGAGTGTGACATTGAGCTTGAACGTCCCGCCTCCGCCGGCGTCGAGGTCGAGGCTGTTGCTGACGGCGAGCAGGTCGTTGTCGCCTGCAGCCGAACCGCTAAGGTCAAAGTTCAGCCCGCCGTTGGGATTGGCTTGCGATTGATTGATACTCAGTTTGCCGCTGATGCTGAGCGTGCCTGCGCCGTCGACGCCCGGAGCGAAGACCGCATCTTCATAAGCGAAGATGGTTCCGGAGCCGACGTTAATGGTGCCGGTGCCGCTGAGTGTTTGACCGATTTCGTCACCGTTGAATGCGGTGCCGTCCGGGTCCTCGGTGACCTGCAGGCTGTAGTTGCTGAAGGAGCTGATGTCCAGCGTTGCGCCTGAGAGGACCTGGATGTCGGCGCTGCGCAGTTCGCCGGCGTTGCTGCCGTCGGACTGGACGACGAGGGTGCCGCCTTCGACGACGGTGCCTGCTTCCCAGTAGTCGTTGAGGTTGTCGGTGGCGGTTGTGATAGTCAGGGTGCCGGAGCCACGTTTAACGACGTGGACGTTGGCGCCGGTGCTGACGTCAAGGTAGTTGCCGTCGGTATCGACGATGGCGTCGGTGATCTTACTCACGGAGAAGTCACCATCACCGGAGAAGACCATGTACCGGTCATTGGGGGCTGCGCCGTCGTAAGCTGAGATGGTTCCGCTGAGCGTGAGTGTGCCGCCGGCCGCGGAGGAGAATTCGTAGTGGCTGCCGTCATCGTATTCACTGGCGTAGATGTTGCCGGAGATGGCGCTGTTGCCACTGCTGGCGATCTTGGCCCGCTCACCGTCGGCGTTTTCATCCAGGAACAGGTATTCGTTGCCGAGGTTGACGTTATCGAGCACCAGTTGCGATTCGAAGGAGAGGAAGGTGCCGCTGGCTTGCGTGCCGTTGGATGTCCCGAGCGTGCCGGTGCCGGTGATGGTCATCGTTGTGTCCCAAAGACGGGTAGCACCGGCGTATGTGTTGGCGGTCGTGAAGGTGACATCGGTGTAGTTGTAATTGCCCAGGGAATTACTGGCCTGGAACTCGCCGTCGCCGGAGATGGTCCCGGTGAAGGTGATATTGGAGCCGTCGTTGACGGTGACGTAGCTGGTGGCGTCTACGGAGATGTTGTCGGCGAAGGTCATCGTGCCGAAGCCGGTTGCGCCTTGACCTGCGAACCACGCGTTGTCGGTGCCCCAGAAGCGGATCTGGGCGCCGTTGATCGCGGTGATGTCGTTACCGGCGGGGATGGCGTCGGTGTTGAGGACGGCGAGGTTGGTGGCGTCGACGTTCAGGCCGCCGCTGAAGGAGTTGTCCGCGTCGAGCACGAGCTCGCCGGCGCCGCTGATGTTGATGCCTGCGGTGCCTGCGAGTTCGGCCTTGATCCAGTGCCGACCGGTGACATCAATGGCGGCGTCGCCGGTGAGGGTTAATGTCTGACTGGTCGACGGGACAAGGAAGTAGTCGCCCGCGTTCAAGGTGTTGTTGAACGTGAGGCTGTTGAGTTGGACATTACTGTCGAGGGTGACGGTGCGGTTGTCGGTGATGATGGTGCCTAAGACGGCGTCACCATTTGCGGCGGGGACGATGCCGCCGGTCCAGTTGGCGGTATCGGTCCAGTTGCCATCGGCATCCACAGCCCATTGCGCGCTGGCGACCGATGAAAACGGGATACCACAGATCAACGCGAGCGACATGCCCGCGATGCCGGTCAGACCGGTTTTACCTGAAGATCTCATCATGTTCTCCTCCAATAAAGTGATCGATACATCGTCGGCGATAAAATGCTCGAATCGCCGAGGTTCCGAAACTGTTTTAAACGCTACTTATCTCTTCATCCCTCGCATTCTGGATGTGTCGAGTCAACGGTTAACGAGATGGCGGCGCGCCGCCGCTGCTCCAGCTGCCGGTTACGTTTGCATCTTTGAGTTCAAACTGTTTGTGCCACTTGTAGTGCCACAGGTCGTTGACGCTGGGGGATTCGCCGTGGCCGTCGACGTAGGAGATGTTGATGGCATCGCCGGAGTGCCTTCTGAACTGCATGCGGACGATCTTGTTCTCGTAATCCTTACCCGAATTGGTAACGAGTTTTCCGGTGCTGATGGTGGTGTAAACCAGCGAGTCCATGGGCCAGGTGTCGACGCGGTTGCTGTCTGCGAAGGTGGGGGTTTGTGAGGGGCTGGGGATGTGCCCGACGTTGGCGCCGAAGTAGTAATTATCGAGGATGTTCTGTTTGTCGGCACTGTATTTGGCGAGGTTGTAGTCGAAACCGCCGATACCCCAGGCGCCGCGCACGCCCATTTCCTTGTTGTGATAGAGGAAACCGTTGAAGGCGTAAGAGGAGAACTTGTACGTGCCGTCATTGGCAACGGGGTTCCAGAGGACGGCTTCCGAGGCGGTACCATTGTTACTGTAATTCCCCGACGAGTTGGCGTCGTAACCACCGGGCGCGGGCTCGGGCAGTTCGGTTTCGGGGCAGATCAGGCCGGTGCTCGCGTCGCCGGTCATGGGCATGTAGTCTTCCAGGGCTTCATGAATCAAGTTGTAGAAGTCATACTTCCAGAACTCGTCGTTATGATCGACAGACATTGCGGACCAGGCCAGCGCGTGCTGGCGTGTCATGGAAAGGCATTTGGCATTTCTGGCTGAGCTGCGTGCCGCGCCCAGTGCGGGCAAGAGGATGCCGACCAGCAGCGCGATGATGCTGATGACCACCAGGAGTTCGATGAGTGTAAATCCATTACGATTGAGACGGTTTCGACTTTCCATGTTATCTCACCTTTTCTTGCTACCGGGTAGACCCTGTTGCGACCATAAACGTGTTCGTTTCTTGTGGTCACTGTTGTTCGCTTCATAAGAAAAAGATGTTGCGCGTCGGACGGCGGTCGTTAGTTGTCGATCAATGCGAAGATCAGACATGAAGCCATTTTTATTTGACGTCTCTTGCACATTATCAGCCGCGCCCGCAACACCATGCTTACATCTGCGCTGAGTTCATTATTGATCAGCCCAGGACCGATGTCTCTGTTATCGAAGGGGCCACCATGAGCACCCCAAATACAAAATTTTGAACTCCAAGCTCTTGCATCAAATCCCGCTACCACAATTTGCCATAATAACCGAATAATAATGAGGTTACTGGCAACACAATAATCCGTATGTGGCTTCTCCAAGTGTGAAACAACAGCGGTAGGCTGCTGATGTAACAACAATATGTACGTTTCAATTATAAACCAAGTGAATTGCAAGGCAATTGCATAATGCGTTCATTTTTAAGCTATATGCGCACACCTATCGCGATGTATTTACCATCCCCCCGGGCAGACATAAAGCAATTTAAGTCCTTTTACGTCGGTAGGTTGCGGGTGTTGTACCGACCGCGTCTGAGAAAGCCCGGCTGAAAGTTTGAGCTGAAGTGAATCCACAACGCTCGGCGATGTCGACGATGGACAGGTCCGGTTGGGTCAGAAGGCGACGCGCAACATCCATTCGGACGCGATTGATTTCGTCGTGCGGTGTTCGGCCGAGAGTCTGCTTGAACTGCATTTCAAGCCAGCGACGACCGACTGGCACGACATGCAGGATGTCCTTGACGGTGCAGGGGTCGCAGGCGTGTTCGCGGATATACCGGATGGCTTCGGCGACTTCAGGTTGAGTTACCGCCACGATATCAGTGCTCTGTCGTTCGGTGATGCCGCGTGGTGGCAGGTGGATCCACAGCTCCTCTTTGTGGAGTTTTTCCTTCATCAACAAACGTTTGAGTGTCTTGGCTGCTTCATAGCCGACGCGTTTGAAGTCACACGCCACGCTGGTGATCGGCGGCCAGGCGGACTCACAAAGCAGCGGGTCGTCATCGACGCCGACGATCGCCACGCGCTCGGGGACGGGGATTTGCACGGTCAGGCATGCGCCGGCCAGGTCATGGGCCTGCATGTCGGTGACACCCATGACGCCCAAAGGCATGGGCAGCGATTCGATCCACTCAAGCAGTTGCGGGTGGTGGTTGTGAGTCAGGCGGTTAGGCCAGGGGGGCCAGGGGAATTTGCAGGTGCTGCATGCGTAGCCATAAGACTTGAGGGTGGCTGAGAAACCTTCATATCGTCGCCGATCGAACGCGCTGGATTCGGGGAATCCGTAGTACGCAAAGTTCTTCAGGCCGCAGCCGATCAGGTGTTCTGCCGCCAATGCGCCGACAGCCCGATCATCCACCGAAACCACCGGGCGTCGCTCGACGTCCAAGGTAACCGGACAATACACAACTCGCTCGCATCGGGAAGCGACCAGGTCGTACACTTCCGGATTACCGGAAGCGACAATCGCACCGTCGCATCTGGGCAACATATCGATCGCATGGCCGGCGATCGTTTCGGTGCAGAGTTCCCATTCGCGTTGGAGGTTAGCAAATCGTGTTGCCCCGAGGGTGATTTCTCTGCCGTAGCCGGTGCTGACGTCGCAGATGATAGCGACACGTGGCGGGCGAGATTGTTGCATGATGGATGTTTTTTTTGCCATAACTGGATCGTATTGAACTACAAGAGGATTGCATGAGTTCGTTGAATGTGCAAGGCTGTGTCATGAGATTTACCTCCGGATGGGGTAACGGCACATAGACCAACGGGTGGACCTATGATTCTGGCTGACATGTCATACCAGAGCGGGATGTTTATGCCTCCGCCATGTATTCAGGATCGTGTGAGTCCGATCTGCTCGGGCTGTGGGAGGATGGTGTGTGATCTTTCTTTAGCGTCATCACTACCCAGACGATGCCTATAGCGCCGACGATGAGGTCGGTCGCCAAGCGGCCGATGAATACACCGTTGATGCCGCCGAGATATGCGCCCAGGTAAGACAGCGGGACCAGGAAGATGAGCACGCGGATCGCGTTGAGGCATGTTGAGGCCATGGGTTTGTGCATGCCTGTGAGGAAGAACGTGCAGTAGCGATGCACTTCCATCATGCCGTAACCGAAGGCGACGATCCGGATGTAGGTTACGAGCACCTCGGTGACTTTCGGGTCTTCGGTGAATGCGGCCGCGAGCCAGGGGGCGGTGATGTAGAACAAGCAGGTGATGAATCCGCCATAACCAAGTGCGAAAAGCGTGCTGACTTTCTGTGCGTAGCGCAGTCGGTCTAAGCGCTCGGCACCGAAGTTCTGGCTTACGAAGGGCGTCAGTGAGATGCCCAGCGCCATCGGAACCATGAACGCGAACATTTCCAGGCGTCCTGCCGCACCGGTTGCGGCGACCGCTTCGTGGCCGAACGAGCTGAGGATCTTGGTAATCACCGAGGCGGAGATCGGCATGAGGATCATGCTCAAGAAACCGGGGATCGCAAACTGGCTGATGCGGCGCATCACGACCAGGCTGTCTGACAAGGCAACCGAGGCGCGTGTCAGCAGGTAATGCTTACGGATCAGCAGATGCATGAGCCAGACAACCGGCAAAGTTTGTGCGATGACGGTGGCAAGCGCTGCACCTTGGATACCCATCGCGGGTATGCCGAGGAATCCGAAGATGAAGATCGGGTCGAGGATGACATTCAACACGGTGCCTAACACGATGAGCCGGCTGACCGCGCGTGAATCACCGACCGCGATCAGCGTACCATGCGCCAGCATCGGTATCGTCATGAAGACGGTGCCCACGTACCAGGTGCGCATGTATTCGCCGATTAATGGCAGCGTCTTATCATCAGCACCAAGCAGGCGGAAGACGGGATTGATGAGCAGGTATCCGAGGATGGACAAGAGAATCGTCACGACCAGGCCCATGATCATGCCTTGGCCGATAAACCGTTCAGCTTCAAGATGGTTCTTGCGTCCCATCGCGTGGGCTGCAAGTGTTGTGACACCCGAGCCGATGCCTCTACCCACGCATGTGATCAACATCACTACCGGGAACGTGAATCCCATCGCCGCCAGTGGAAGCGTTCCCAGGCGAGAGACGAACCAGGTGTCGGTCAGGTTGTAGGCATTCATCGCGAACGTACCGGCCAGCATGGGCACAGCCATCGAAAACAGCGTTCTGATCACGCCTTTCTGGACCAGTGCATCCATCAGCGGTTACTCATGCGTCGTGCTTGTTTCGTATTCGAAGCCATTTTTGTCGGAGCGTGTTAGAAGTCGGTTCCGGAGCTGATGCTACTTGTTTATCAACCTATCCCTGCCCGATACGCTCGCGGATCTGTCGTATGCCTGCGAGGGCATAAGCGGTGAAGTGGTCGGCAACCGGCTCGAGCATGTCTTCATTGATCACGGGGGCGAGGCCTTTGTGTTTGCTCGCGTGCTTGTGATGTTTCAGGTGAAGCCAGGGGGAGACCACGCATAACTCGCAGAGCTGTATATCCATCTCGGTTGCTTTGGGTCCGAGCAATTCAGCGAGGATGTTTTGGGTTGCTTGGCGTAGTGGTTCGATGGTGTCTTCGATGACCTGGTGGAGCAGGCCGGTGGGATTGGCCATTTCGTTTCGCATGATGCGGAATTCAATGGCGTCGCCGTGCATGGCCCTTTGCAGGCCGGAACGGATCCTGCCACGCAAGCGTAACTCGGCGGGCTGGTCATCCGCCACACCGCCATCGGGCGGGATGAGTGTGGTGACCCGTTCGTGGGCGTGCCGCCAGGCTTCCTGGTAGAGCTTTTCCTTACTCCCGAAGTGGTAGTTCACTGCGGCTTTATTGGCTTCGGCCATGCCGGTGATTTCCGAAATACTGACCCCCGCATATCCCTTCTCGGCAAACAATTCGGAAGCAACCTCTAGCAATCGTTCGCGAGTGCCTGTCGTGTGTGATTCCTGCGTCATGGCGATTCTCCGGATCAGCCCGGCCTCCAGTTTCAAACGATCGTTTAAAACATATTACTGAAACGAACGTTTGGCAAGTTTATAGCATGACCATGAAGGAAAAAAAGAAGTGAAAGCAATAGGATGATATTGTAAATAATTGAATATTAATAGTTTATGTAATTCTATGACGATCCTGGCATAATATACGGCACCCCCCCCGACATTTTCAGTGAGGCGAGGTATTGACGCTACCATAGTCACATGGCAGGCAACAGTTCCATAGAAACTACCGGGGCCTACGATGCCCGGGTGATGTCCAGCGCTTCGCTGATGATCAAACCGGTCGGTGCGGCCTGCAATCTGGATTGTGCGTATTGCTATTACCTGGATGTGGCTGACCGTATCTATGACGGGAAGACACAGCGGATGAGTCTGGAGACGCTTGAAAAGACGCTTCGGGATTACATCGCGGCCGCGCCGGATCAGGCGACCATTTGCTGGCAGGGCGGAGAGCCGACACTCGCGGGGCTCCCGTTTTTCGAAAAAGCGGTTGAGATTCAGAAGGACGCTCAGCGCGACGGCCAGGAAGTGGTTCATGCTCTTCAGACAAACGGCACGCTGCTGGATGACGATTGGTGTCGGTTCTTTAAGCGTGAAGCATTTCTTATCGGTATCAGTATTGATGGCGGGCCGCCGCTGCATGATAAGCACCGCTACGACAAAGATGGCAGCAAGACACACGCCAAGGTGATGCGCGGTTTGAAGCTGCTGCGCAAGCACAACGTTGAGCACAACATCCTATGTGTGCTGCATCGGGAGAACGTCAAGTATCCAACGCACTTGTTCGAGTACCTGATCGGGCTTGGTGAAACCTGGCTGCAATTCATTCCGGCGGTCGAGTGGGAAACGGATGAAGCAACGGGCGAACCTGTGCTTGCACCCTTTTCACCCAGGCCAGATGACTACGGCCGATTCATGTGCGAGACTTTCGATCTCTGGTTTGAGAAGTATCGTGACAAGGTTTCTGTGCGAGACTTCGACACCGCGCTACATCAGATCCTCGGCAACCATGCGCCGCTTTGTATATACAGCGAGTCCTGCCACAGGCAACTGACCATCGAATCCAGTGGTGACGTTTTCGGCTGCGATCACTTTGTTGATAAGCGCTGGCGCATCGGTCATATTTCAAAAAGCCAGGTTCCGGCTAATGATGATGCGCCTGTTGAGCTTACGATCAACGGCCACGACAAAGACGGCAACATCGCCTGGCCCGAGCGTGTGGACTATGACACATTAGGGGCGTTTGCCCGGCGCAAACTCGACCTGCCTGATACCTGCATGAAGTGTGAGTGGTTCAATTTGTGTCACGGCGGTTGTCCGAAGGATCGGCCGCACCGTGGCGATAAGCCCGAAGCATCGATCCTCTGCGAGGGGTATAAGATGTTCTTCTCTCATGCGTCGATGCGTTTGCAATGGCTGGCGGAGTATATTGCCCGCGGTGTTCAGCCGCCGACGCCGTAGTGTTTGGGTTTGGTGATGTAAAGCAGGGCGTGGCAAATCTTGATGTAAAGCATGTTTGCAATTCCCAAGCAAGGCGAGTGTTGCTAGCTTGTACGCTGCGATACCCGAAAGGCAGGATTAACCATGAATAGAAGCATTTATCATCAAGCAGTTGTTTTTGTATGCATGTTGTTTGTCACATGTTTCGCGATCGGTACGCAGGCTGCTGAGCCGGGTGCTGGCGATGAGCAGGCCAGGCAGAAAGTAAACGAGTTGGTGGAGCAGGCGCGTCAAGTGCCTGAGCATGAGTACACGATCCGGAGCTGGAACGACATGCGTTCAGCGCTGAATACGGCACGTGAGGCTGGGCGATCGGACGATGCGAGCCTGGCTGAATTGCGCGAAGCGTTTAATGAACTGAAACGCAGCATGTCGGGGCTGGAAAAGCGTGAGTTGCAGCAAGCACAGCTTCCGGAGATCGGATTGAGTGCTTCGTTGTTTGCTACCAGTGATAGAGGGCCCATTAATAACGTTGCTTTGCAGTGGGCTACATCCGGGCATTATGAAAAGTTTGAAGTCTATCGGGCGTCGCAGGATTCGGGTCCGTTTGAGAAAATCTATGAAGGGGCCGGTCGATCCTGCAACGATTACGCTTTGGCTGAGGGTACTTACTATTACCGTTTGAAAGCAAGCTCGAAGGATGGCTCTGTTGAATCGAGCGTCGAATCGATCACAACCAGGCAGATGCCGACCGGTCTTTCACGTATTTCAAATGAATCGGCGAACGAAAAACGTCTGCGTGAACAGACGATCAAGGTGGGAGATACTTACTATGAATATCGCAGGGAGCGCGACGGGACATCGTTGATCGTTACGCAATGGACGTCGCCGGATCTGGAGCATTGGACGCAGGGGCCGGTCGTGATGGATCGCAACAGCCATCCTGATATGGCGGATGTGAAGTTCGAGGCCGGCACGCAGTTTTACGACGCAAAGCATGACAAGATCGTGTGGTGGTGTCACTGGGAACTGTCGGGTCCACGGTACGGGCACGGCAGGGCGATGGTCGCGACCGCGACGCCGGGGCAGCCTTTTACCATCCACCACATCTACAACCCGTTCGATGTGCAGGTTCGCGACATGTCGATCTTCCGAGATGAGGACGGCCAGGGTTACCTGGTGGCGGCCTCGAACGTTCTCGGACAAGGCGCGAATGCTACGCTCTACATCTTCAAGATGAATGACGACTACACCGATGTGACGGAGATCGTCGCCAAGGTGATGGAAGGGGGGTACCGGGAAGCGCCGCATATCGTGAAGCATGGCGAGTTCTATTACTTCTTCTTCTCGCAGGCGGCGGGCTGGTATCCCAGCCGGGGCGGGTATGTTTCATCTCGTTCGTTGTATGGGCCTTGGAGCGAGCCGCGCTCGATCGGGAACAACTCCACTTTCTCGTCGCAGTCGGGCCCGATTATCGAGTTTGGCGACAGCGAGCCATACGTTCGTGTGATGGCAGCCAACCGCTGGATCCGAGGGGATAGCACGAGCCGAAAGGTCATCATGCCGGTGCGTTTTGCCGATGGTTTTGCTTTCTTTGATTATGTGCCGTACCTGCTTTATGACGTTGCCCGTAAGGAGATTGTGCCGGTGGAGCTAGGGCAACTGCTTTCGCAGGATCAGCCTGCGGAGGCTTCTATCCCGGGCAGTCTCGGTAATGAAGTAGCGAAGGCATTTGACGGGGACTATGACACATTCTTCCGCAGCGATCGGAAAGACTGGCCGTTCGAGATTGGTGTGGACCTCGGTTCACCTTGCGTCATTAAGAACGTCCAGACCTCCTGGTATATCCACAAGGGATCGGAAGGCTATTACACCTATACGATCGATGGCAGCCTCGATGGCAAGATGTGGACTACGTTACTGGACCGCACTGATACAGACAATACGATCGTCAGCAAGACCTACGGCTTTACGAGTGATGTGTTGGAGAAGCCGGCCGAGGCGCGGTACGTGAGATTGACCGTTCACGGTGCTCATCTACACAACAATCCGAACAACTGGTATTCGCCGACGATCTATGAGATGAAGGTTTATGGTGAAAAGCGCATCGCTACCAGGCGATAGTCGACAGTTGCGGGGGATTTAAATTGCACCTTTAGACGGGGGTAGGATTCTCATCAAACTTTTTAGGGATGTTTAGTTCTTCCAGCTTGCGATAGAGGCTGGAGATCCCGATCTCAAGATGTTTGGCGGCTTCGGCCTTATCGAAGTTGTGTTTCTTGAGGCAGTACATGATGTGATGGCGTTCGAACTGGCGCATCGCTTCTTTCAAGGATTCAGAATCATCGTGGCCGAGTCCGGGGACGGCAAAGGGCAGGTCCTCAGGTTCGATGTGCCGGTCTTCGGCGAAGATCACGGCTCTTTCAATAACGTTTTCCAGTTCGCGTACGTTTCCCCGCCATTCATGCGAGAGCATCGCGCGCATGGCGTCATTCGTGATCCCCAGCACGTGTTTATTCATCGCTTGCGTGTATTTATTCAGGAAGTGATGGACCAATGCGGGGATATCTTCTTTACGTTGACGCAGCGGCGGCAATTCCAGCTTGACCACATCCAAGCGGTAAAGCAGGTCCTCACGGAACTCGCCTTCCGAGACCATGGTTTTAAGATCGCGGTTGCTCGCGGCGATGATCCGGACATCGACCGGCCTGGGTTGAGTGTCCCCTACGGGAACGACGACTCGCTGCTCCAATGCACGCAGCAATGAGCTTTGTACGCTTAATGGGAGTGTGGATATTTCATCGAGAAACAGGGTCCCGTGATGTGCGGCTTCAAAGTATCCCTTTTTGTCACGGATAGCACCGGTGAAGGCGCCTCGCCGATAGCCGAAGAGTTCCGACTCGATCAGGTTGTCAGGGATTGCGCCGCAGTTTACCGCGACAAAAGGCTTATCGCGTGTGATACCGTTGTAATGTACGGCCCGGGCGAACAGCTCTTTGCCTGTCCCGGATTCGCCCACGATCAGCACACTTGTTTTTACGGTGGCGAGTTTTTTCACCGTATCAAACAAGCGGGTCATGTTTGGTGCTTCACCGACGAGATTGTGGAAGGTGCTGTCTTCTGCAAGCTGATCGGTCATCACTTGGCGTGTGCGGTCCATATCGCCGTATTCAAGCGCACGTTCGATCTTCAACAAAACCTCGTCGAAGTTGACGGGTTTGAGCATGTAGTCATGGGCGCCGCTGTGCATCGCGGCGACAGCGCTTTCCACCGTGCCGTAGGCCGTGAGAATAATGACCGGCGTCTGTGGGGCGGTCTGTCGCAGTTTGCCCAGCAGTTCCAGGCCGTCCATATTCGGCATGCGGATATCCGTCAGGATCAGGTCGGCCGGATGATCGAGGATCAACTCGTACGCTTGCTTGCCGTCGGATGCCTGCTGGACTTCATAGCCTTCATCGGAAAGCAGTTCCGCGAGGCTCTGGCGTAACACCTCCTCGTCTTCAACAATCAGGATCGATTTGCTCATGGACTTAGCCTGCAGATAGATGTCCTCTGACGAACCGGTACTACCCGTTTGTCGACATCGCATTGGTTATGAAAGATACGCCCGCCAACATTCTCAAGAGTGAGAATTGTAAGTCATTTTCCTCTCAATTGCACTCAAAAAAGTAGATGTATCAGATAATCTATCCGCCCTCGCAGCACCAACTTTTTACCGGAATACTTCATCACCTCACGAATCTGCTGTCGGTAATGGGGATGGTAGCAGTGCTTTGTGCAGTGTTTACAAGTCGGTTTAGGGTCCATTGGACATGTTGAGCGTTTAACAAGGGCATGCGTAAGCAGCTTCTGACAGTCCGGGCACAGGTCCGGCAATTTGTTCGTAAGTTCTTTCAGATCAACATATTTCAAGAACGACAGATCGCATTCTGCTTGTTCAGAATGATGGCCTTGGCAGTAAACCTCAATGAATTTGATGAGCAAATGCAGATCATTAAAGGTTTTTATATCTTTATATTGGTTTTTATTTGCAGGCAAAATCATTAGAAGTATTCCGCAGGTTAATCACAGAATCGGATTTCTTCGTCCGGTCAGAATTATCGCAAACGGGATACCAGTTCTCTCGCCAGTTCGGCGCGAGATTTGTAGTAGTGCTGGGTAAGTCGTGAAAGAAGATTGCAGGAATGGATTGATGGCAGTAGCTCGCATGCGCATTTCGATGGTGATTCTCAGCTGTACGCTGTTGGTGTTGATTCTTTTGATGCTTTGTTGGTTGAGCCGAGAACCCAAACCGGACAAGCAGACCGATATGCCTTCACCTGTGCGTAACGTGTCAGGGATGGTCGCTTTGAGGATCGGCATCATGCCCGAGCGAGACGTTTTTGAGCAGCGTCGCCGCTACCATGCACTTGCAGATTACCTGTCGGAGGAGCTTGGACGGCCGATCGAGTTAGTTACGCCCAGCAATTATGAACAGGCGTTCAAGGACATGGCTGATGGGCAAACAGATGCGTCATTTATGGGGTCGATGGTAGGAGCGATGACCCTCAGGCAGTTGGATGCCCGTGTGCTTGTGAAGCCGGAGACAGCAGATGGCGTCAGTACTTATCGCGGTGTTATCTTCGTGCGGGAAAATTCACCAATCCGCAGCCTGGAAGACCTGGCAGGGCGATCCATCGCGATGATCCAGACAACGACTGCCGGCCATCTGTTCCCGATGTATGTTCTTAGTGAGCATGGCCTGTTAAGTGGTGACAAGCGTGTGACCATACGATGGGTCGGTACACACGATCAGGTAATACATCAGGTGCAACTTGGTCGAGTGGATGCGGGGGCAGCGAAAGACCTGCGTATCGATGCCATTGAAAAGGCGGATCCGGCAATCCATTACCGAAGATTGGCTGTTGGTGAACCGGTACCTAACAACGCACTGCTGGTCCGGCGTGATCTGGATGTGAGTCTGGTCAAGCAATTAACGAGCGTTCTGCTGGATATGGATAAGAACGAGGCAGGTCTTCGGGTTTTGTCAGTGTTTGGTATTGCAAGGTTTCAACCTTGCGATCGTGAGGAATTCCAGTCTGTCTATGACATGATTGAAAAGCTGGGGCCGGATTGGAATGAGATCGGAGTGGCTCCGGAATCGGCGTTACAGTCGATGCGGTCCGATATGCTATCTGCAAAAGAAGAAGGGGGCTTCCAGCATGCTGCGCCGTAAACTGATGCTGATCCTGGTCACTCTGGCCGCGATGCTCATGGTGTTGGCGGTGGCTGCCTTGTGGTCATTGCAGCGTGTGTTTGTGGACATGGACAACCTGCGCACGGCCGCGATGGCGGTTGACCACACCAGTGAATTAAACACTCGCTTGTCGACGGTACAGGTCGAGTTGTATGCATTACAGACCGGTCGGCAGCAACACCTGGACCAGCTTGTCGATGAGATCGAAGCGATGAACGCGGTGGCGGTAGAACTCGGTTCGCATCATTCGATCAAGCAACCGGAGATTTATCCGACATATCAGCAATATATGGCGGACATGAAAGAATTTGAGTCGTTGGTCGGTATCCTGGCGACAGCGAATGATCGTGAATTATCGCTTCAGTACAACATGGCGTGTCTGGATCGGGCTGCACAGATGCACTATGAACTGCTTGAAATCTCACGCCATGTCCAGGCACACTCACGGGATGAGCAGTCCATCCTGACGGGGCAGTTCCGCTGGCTGGTGGTGGCGATTGCGCTTGGCTTTATGGTCGTAATCAACACGTCGATATTGATGATGTTGCGTGCCGCCGGGATGGTTCTTCGACCTATCGGCAGGCTCGTACACGCCAGCCGTGAATTAGCCAAGGAAAACTTCGAGCATCGGGTGGTGATCGGCCAGTCGGACGAATTTGATGAACTGGCGCAGGCCTACAACAGCCTGGCGGAGCAGCTTCAGGAAAATGAGCGTCGGCGTATCCAGACGCTCCAGCAGACCGCATTGACCTTAAATCACGAATTGAACAACGCGATCACCACCATTGACCTGCAATTGACACTGCTTCGACGCCGATCCGGGCCTGACGAGGCACTACAGAAGGGGTTGGGGCAGATCCAGGAAAATCTGCATCGGATGTCCGGGGTGATCGCGTCACTGAAGCAGCTAAAGCGGGTGGTGCTGACTGATTACGTGGATGGTGTTAAAATGCTGGACCTGCAGGAATCGACTCGAGAGGACGGGCCCGAGTCATCGGCGGGCAGGTAGTCACTTCGTGCGGGTAAATCCAGCATGGCGGAACAGCAATTGAATCAATCCACGCGCTTGCTTATCCAGCAAATAGTCTGGCTGGTGCGGCTGCGCTGGATCGCGGCAGCGGTCGTGATCCTGGCTTCGGGCCTGGATTGGCTATGGCTGCATTGGTATCCAATGGCGCCATGGATGGTCGTGATCGGGGGGCTGATCATTGCCTACAACGCCGTACTTAGGCAGAGGCTCAGGTATTACAAGACAAACTCGGGACAACATGCTCCGATTGTCTGGCTGCATATTCTGCCTGACTTGTGGTGCCTGGCAATCCTGACAACCTGGACAGGTGGTCTGCAGAGCCCTTTGATAGGCTTCTTTGTGTTCCACATGGTATTCACGAGCATGTTGTTTCAGCCGGCGCATGCGTATGGCGTGGCTCTGTCGGCGATGTTGATGTTGATGGGTTGCCTGGCGGTAAGTGATAGCTTGCCTCAAACATTCATTGAGCGATTAATGCTTGTCGGCTGGGCGGTCATGCTGCTGGTGACGATCTATCTGGCCAATCACATCATGCATGCACTGCGTCGCAATCACTGGCACCTGCTTGCAAGAAATCGCCGGGTGCGTGCCTTGGTTCGGCAATTGCGGAAACAGCAAGAGGCGATGATCCAGCAGGAGAAGATGGTTGGGTTGGGGCAGATGGCTGCGGGAGTTGCCCATGAAGTCGCTAACCCGCTAGCCAGCATGGACAGCGTACTTCAACTCATTCAGCGAAACGACAAGCACCTGACACCGGAGAATATTGAATCCCTTCGGCAGCAGGTCCAGCGTATCAAGCAAACCGTTCGTCAACTAACTGACTTTGCTCATCCAACTGACTATCACTGGGAGCGGGTATCGATTAATGACCAGGTCGAGTCGGCTTTGCAGATGTCGCGGTTTGATCGGAGGCAGCGCAAGGTCACGATAGACAAGCAATTGTCATCGGAGAACCGGGCGTGTGAAGTACAGCCGCATGCGTTGCAGCAGGTGCTGACCAATCTTTTGTTCAATTCGTTGGATGCACTGGAAGAAGGGCAAGTGGATAATCCGCGGCTTGAAGTCGGGACAGCTTTTAACGGCCAGTTCTGCAGGATATGGATTTCCGACAACGGTCCGGGGATTGATCCGGAGCACATGCCACACCTGTTCGAGCCATTCTTCACCACCAAGCCAGTCGGGAAAGGGACCGGCCTGGGGCTGGCGATCAGCTACAACCTGATCCGACGGCAGGGGGGGCGAATTGAGTTCGATAACAAGCCCGGGGAGGGCGTCACGGCAATTATCCACCTGCCCATTAACCGGGAGGGGTAAATGGTCTTGTGAACGGGAGTTGGCGGGAAGGGGCATTCTCACATCTGAGAAGTACGGGGATTAACAAGCTTATATAGCTGGCTTTAGGGCAATCTCACTTGGCACGCGGTGTGCAATGCAGCAATTGGGTGGTTGTATGTACGCGCCTCGCGTGGTCGGCGTGATTCAATCCCAGCCATCCGAATGCGAGGCCAAACCATGACCGGTCGTAATTGGAATCCGGCGGGGATGATCAGGGACGTATCTACGATGATTGAAAGCACTAAAGGACGAATCACGAGTTGTGGGCACGCCGTGAGTGGTTTGTTCTGTCAGCTGCTGATATGTCTTGCGGTCATTGGTTTGTATCAAGCTCCGGCTTGGGCGGTCGAACTGACCCAGGCACAGACCCAGAACAATCGCTGTTATAACTGCCACGGGCAACACCATATCTCCAATCTGTCAGTCGCGGAGCGGCGCTCAATGGTCGCCCCGCCGGAGGATCGGTCCCTTCTGGAAGCGGAGCCGGTCGAGAGGCCGGGTCTTTTTGTCACACCGGATGCCTTAGCCGACGGTCCTCACGCGGCGCTGGCTTGTACTTCATGTCACGAAGATGCACAGTTTCTGCCACACGCGATGCAGATGAAGCAGGTGAATTGCACCGGTGCATGTCACACGACTGCTGCGGCGGAGCATCGTCGGGGTATCCACGCTGAAGCGCTGGCTAATGGGGATGATTCGGCGCCAACCTGTGCTGATTGCCACGGGGGGCACGATATCTATCCATCGACCGATCGCAGGGCCAAGACGTATCCGCTTAATGTAGTCAACCTCTGTGGAGATTGCCACAGCGAGCACCACGACAAGTTAGCAAACGGACTGGATTCTTCCGAATACGTCACAAGCTACATGGAAAGTGTCCATGGCAAGGCGGTCCGTGAAGCGGGGTTGATCGTGGCGGCGACCTGTGTTGATTGCCACAAGGCGCACGATATCTTGCCCAGCAGTGATGAAGGCTCCTCGGTGAACCGGACGCATATCCCAGACACATGTGGCAGTTGTCACAGCGGGATCGAAGAGGTTTATGTCACGAGCATTCACGGGCAGCGGTTAGCAGAAGATAATCCCGATGCGCCTGTCTGTACGGATTGTCATACTGCCCACTCCATTACACAGGCGGGGACGCCCGGTTTTATGCGTGACATCATCGGGGAGTGCGGGCAGTGCCATGAACGTCTGTCGACTGATAGCGGTATCGCTCGTTCGTTCTATGACACATATCGCATGAGTTATCACGGCCAGGTGAACCAACTTGGCTCATCACGTGCCGCACGTTGCAGTGATTGTCACGGAGCACATGACATCCTGCCTGCAGAGAATCCGGATTCACGGGTCAATGAGGCCAATCTTGTTTCAACCTGTGGTGAGTGCCACAAGGAAGCAAACGCCAAGTTCGTGCAGTTCATGCCCCACGCCGACTTCCGGGACTGGGAGAAGTACCCGTTACTTGCGGGGGTCTGGACATACTTCATTATATTGATGAGCATCACCTTTGGATTCTACGGGCTGCACTCCGTGTTGTGGTTGATCCGTTCACTGGTTGAGAAGAAGAATCATCCAGTACCCGCAGGCGAAGCCGCCGCGAAGAAGCAGGCCTATTCAGTAAAGCGATTCCGGAAGATCAATCGGGTCAATCACGCATTTGTTGCGATCACATTCTTCGGCCTCACGCTGACTGGCATGCCGTTGCTCTTCTCCGATCAGGGGTGGGCCAAGGCATTGGCGTATGGCATGGGGGGTGTGGAAGCGGCGGGAACCTGGCACCGCTTCTTTGCCATTATTCTGGTCATCAATTTTGTTGTGCACTTTGTGGGTGTCTACAAGCGTTTCCGCAAGAAACCGGCCAAGACACTGCTGATGGGGCCGTATACCCTGCTTCCCCGATGGAAGGATTTTACCGATTGTCTGGGCATGTTCCGTTGGTTCTTCACCGGCAAAGGCAAGCCCGCATTCGATCGCTGGACCTATTGGGAGAAGTTCGACTACTGGGCGGAGATCGCGGGTACTTTCATCATCGGCAGCACCGGTTTGATGCTCTGGTTCCCAGGCTTCTTCTCCAAGTTCATCCCCGGTTGGTCGTTTAATATTGCGACAATCGTGCACGGGTACGAGGCGCTGTTGGCGGCGGGTTTCATCTTCACGATCCACTTCTTCAACGCGAATCTGCGTCCTGAGAAGTTCCCGGTGGATGATGTGATCTTTACTGGTGTCGTGCCGGAGGAAGAACTTGAGCACGAAAGGCCGGCAGAATATCAGCGGATTAAGGAAACCGGGGAGTTGGAATCGTTGCGGGTTCCGACGCCACCGAAGTGGACACGAACTGTTGCGGTACTTGTAGGTGTGTCTGCGATGGCGATCGGGTTATCGATGGTTGTGTTGATCGTTCTGGCGGGGCTGGGATTACTCTAGGAGACCAGTCATGGGCGAGGGCAAGACCGACAATACTGGAACTGAATCCGAAAACCAGAAACAGCCACGCAAGTGGATACGCTGGATCGGGGTGAAACGACGTGAGGGCAAACGCCTGCGATACCTGCCCAACCTATGGGGCTGGTTTCTTATCGTCGTGGTAGGGGGAGCGGTTGGTTCTGCCGGTTTTGCAGAGTATTCGATGCAGCCGGACTTCTGCCGGTCGTGTCACATCATGGAGCCGTACTATCAGGCATGGCACGAATCGACACATAAGGATGTGGCTTGCGTCGATTGCCACTTCGAGCCCGGGCTTGAAAATACGCTCAGGGGCAAGTGGGAAGCTTCCAGTCAGGCGGCGAAGTACATCACGAATACTTATGGCTCCAAACCCCATGCGGAGATCCGCGATTCGTCATGCATGCGGTCAGGTTGCCATGAGAAGCGATTGCTGCAAGGCAAAGTTGATTGGCCGATCCAGACACAGCGGGGCACGGAGATCACGATCAAATTTGATCACACCCCTCACTTAACCGAATTACGCAGGGGTAAGCAGTTGCGTTGTGTGTCGTGCCACTCACAGATTGTGCAGGGGCAGCACCTTGTTGTGACGCTTGACACCTGTTTCCTCTGTCACTTCAAAGGTCTCAAGCACGGTCGGGACGATGAGACACTAGGCGGATGCCGGTCATGTCATGATGCGCCTTCAGGTGAGATACAGTTGGCAACAGGTGTCTTTAATCATGACGAATACCTGGATCGTGGTGTGACATGTGAGAATTGTCACATCGACGCGGTCAGTGGGGATGGCGCAGTGCCTAAGCAGTTCTGCTGGACCTGCCATAACAAACCAGTGCAGATCGCACAGTACGGTGAAACGGGCAAGATACATGAGATTCATATCACTGAGAACAAGGTTGAGTGCTCGAGCTGCCACATCCAGATCGTGCATCATTTAACAGCCGGTCTAGCGACATCGGGAAGCCTTATGCCGGAGTCGCATAGCAGCGGGGATCAGAGCACATGTGCATCTTGTCACAACATGACGCACAACGGTCCGGCTGAACTGTATAGCGGGGTCGGCGGGCGCGGTGTGCCGGACATGCCCAGCCCGATGTTCTCATCGCAGGTTGACTGTGTGGCGTGTCATCAACAAAGAGAGTTTGCCAGTGATGTGGCGAATGTGGTCGGCCAAACTTATGTAGCGGCACAAGCGGCGTGCGACAAATGCCACGGTTCGCACTACGGCGAAATGCTCGATATCTGGCGAGACACGATTCAACAACATCTCGAAAGCACAGAACAATTGCAGCAGCAATGCTCTGAGTCGATGAAAACTGCGGTTATCGAGCCGAATAAGGAATTGGATCTGCAACGCATGATCGATGATGCAGATCACAATCTCCAATTGGTCAAGCTGGGGCATGGTGTACACAACATTACCTATGCCACTGCCTTGTTGAACGTATCGATGGACAACTACACCGAGGTACTGGAAGCACTGAAGGATACCCCGCATATTGATTCGGGAGGGACGGCTAACGCGGCGCCATGACAAAGCCACAGACCAAATCGATTAATACACGAACATCGCGGTATGTATCAACGCGTTGTATGCTTGTGATGCTGTTGAGCATAACGGCAATGTTCGGTATAGCTGGTTGTGGCCACGAGACGCCAGAAGCTGATAGCAAAAGTGGCACATCTGCCACGGCCTCCTCCACTTCACACTTTGAGGCTAATCAGAATAATTCATCATCCAGCTCAACCAGCCGATTTAAAGCTGCTGAACCATTGCCCAAACCAACCGAGCCGATGGCCGTAGGGGCTACCTGCGTTACGCCCGGATGTCACACACAATTTATGACTCAAAAGCAGATTCATGGTCCGGTTGCTGTTGCCAACTGTGAGTCGTGTCATGAGCAAGATACCGGCAAGCATGTCTTCCCGCTAAAACGTGAGGGCAATCAGACATGTCTATTCTGTCATCCGGTCATTGGTATGCGGTCACACGAGCACGAGGCTGTTGAAATCAGTGGTTGTACCGCGTGTCATGACCCACATAGTTCGGATACGAAGTTCCTTCTGACCGAGCCATCAGTTGAGCAGTTATGTTCAACCTGTCACCAGATCCCACTTAAGAAGTATGCTCACGGCCCATTTGCTGCGGGGCAGTGCACGGTCTGTCATGAACCACACGAATCTAACGCTGCGAATCTTCTTCGGCAAGGTGAACAGCCTGATCAATGCTTCAGTTGTCATACCGGTATTCAGGTCAGTATGGCTAACTCGCCATTCGTTCATGAACCAGCCGAGACCGGTTGCACAACATGTCATGATGCGCACACCAGCGAGAATCCATTCCATCTATCGCAACCAATAGCCCAAGGCTGCTTCTCGTGTCATGACGGTATGGCAAAACGTATAGAGACACAACCCGTGTCACATGATGCCTTGTTTATTGATGATGCTTGTGCGAACTGTCACAATCCTCACGCGGCAGGGGGGCAAGCTCTGTTGCAAGACAGAACCGACAAACTCTGCATGCAATGCCATGATAAACCTGTCATCGCGGCCGATGGACACACCGTGCAGGATATGCAGGCGACACTCAATAAAAAGTATCTGCATGGCCCGATCCGGTCGGGAGACTGTGCTGCATGTCACAGTGTGCATGGTGGTGAAAATGCACGCTTGCTGGTTAAAGCATTTCCAGAATCTTTCTATGCGAGCTTCGATCTGACCAATTACGCACTGTGTTTCAGTTGTCATAGCGCTGATCTAGTCCTTACTGAGAATACAGACAGTCTGACAGGATTCCGTCAGGGTGATCGGAACCTGCACTACGTGCACGTTCATAAGGATGAAAAAGGCAGGACCTGTAAGACTTGTCACGATATTCACGGAAGCGACCGCCCCGATCACATCGCGTCCGATGTGCCCTTCGAGGGATCAAACTGGGCCATGCCTATCAACTTCAGCCGAACCGAGACCGGTGGTAGTTGCTCGCCGGGATGTCATGAACCCAAAGAGTATATCCGTGGTCAAACTGTAGATTCACCCAATACCAACGAAGCACCCTCACAAGGGGGACCCTCATGAAGTACTACCAGACAATTATCATGCTTGTGCTATGCACAACCCTTTGTATGGGGCTCGATAAACCGACGACAGAGATCAAGCCCGAGAGTTGTGTCACCGCGGATTGCCATGCGAATGTAAAAGATCACAAGGTTCTGCATGGACCTGTGAATGTAAATGCCTGTGATGCTTGTCATACGTTGGTTGATGCTAAGACACACACGTATAAGCCGGCAAGAGAAAAGGCTGAAACCTGTACATTCTGCCACGTCATCGAGGTGCCAGAGGGGGCAACATTGCACGAACCACTGGTCACACGCGACTGTACCGGATGCCATGATCCGCATGGTGGATTTGATAGTAACTCTCTGAAGAAGCCAACGATGAATGAGTTGTGTGCATCATGCCACCAGGATGTGACAGCGAATATGGAGTTTATTCATGGCCCGGTTGCGGCCGGCGCCTGCGGGATGTGTCACCAGGCACACGCTTCTACAAAGCCTAAGCTTCTGGTCGAGACCGGCCGGGAGTTGTGTGTTACATGTCATACGGAGATGAATGATCAGCTTAGCAAAGTTACGTTTGTGCATGAGCCTGTTAAAGAGGATTGCATGAATTGCCATGATGCGCACGGATCAAACTTCCCGATGTTTATCCGTGAATCTCAAAATGAATTGTGCACATCATGCCATGAACAGGTAAAAGAAGCGGTTACCACTGCTAAGTATCAGCACACAGCAGTTACGCAGGACCGGGCGTGTGGGAATTGCCATACGCCACACGGCGGCGATTTGGCAAACCTGATGAAAGATAAACCCGTTGACATCTGCATGACCTGTCACAACGAGCCGGTTACAGCAATCGATGGGCGGGATGTCGCCGCTGTGACGGAAGTTACAAATCCGAACCTCATTAAACACGGCCCGGTTGCCGAGGGCAGTTGTGGCGGGTGTCATAATGTTCACGGTTCAGAATTCTCAAACCTACTCACCGAAGAATACCCCGAAACGTTCTACCAGCCGTTTGATATTAACAGTTACAAGCTTTGTTTTGAATGTCATGACGAGCAACTGGTGCTAACACCAGAAGCAAAGGGATTGACCGGATTCCGTAATGGTGATACCAACATGCATTATATGCATGTGAATAAGGATCCACGCGGACGGAGCTGCAGGGCGTGCCATAGTGTTCACGCCAGCACGTTGGCTCTGCATCTGCGAGAAACCGTTCCATATGGTAACTGGGAGTTACCGATCAATTACGAGCAGACCGATACCGGCGGATCGTGTACGCCCGGTTGCCATCAGCACAAAGCATATGACCGTGAGAATCCTGTCGATTACACCGCACAGCAATAGAAAGCCATGCCATGAAACAGCACAATCATATGATGAAGTACGGACTCAAAACACTTTGTACTGCTGCCTTGGGACTATCTCTTGCCATGCATGGCAATATCGCAATGTCACAATCTACAGATCAGATAGCAGTGGCCCAGATCGAATGGCGTGTGACGGATGCGGAAGGCGATCAAATCGGAGTGCCTGTCGAAGGCAAGACCAGCATCATCCTGTTTGTCAAAGCCGACCAGGAGCGCAGTGACACTGCGATGAACCAACTCAATGTGCTCTTAGCTGATCCTGCACATAAAGACTTGATCCAGCCTATCCTTGTCGTCAGTGGCCAAGATGCCGCTGAGGGCGCCAAACGTATCAAGGATTCCGGCCAGTGGGCGGGTCCAGTTGTGATTGACCAGGATTACGACGCATCAGGGCAATTATCTGTACGGGTATGGCCAACGACCGAAGTCATTGATCCGGCAGGTAACCGAGTTGCACACATGCCAGGATTGCGAGCATCGTACGGCAAGGATCTGCAGGCCTATGTCGATTACGCGAACGGCGTTATTGATAAAACTGCCTTGGAAGAACGGCTAAAATCAAATGGAACAATAGCCAGTACGCCGGACAGTGTCGCTTCAAGACATTTACACATGGCGGAGCGGTTGCTTGAAAAGGGGCAAACCGACCTTGCGTTGCAAGAATTACAACAAGGATTAACGATTGATCCCAAGGATACGCAATTGATCCTGATGTTGGCCCGTGTGTATGTGATTAAACAAAATCCAACTCAAGCCATCACTCAGCTTGACACAATACCTGAAGGCAAGGCGCCGACGTGGCGTGTTCAGACGCTCCGCGGACGCGCCTTGGTTGAGTTAGATCGCTACGAAGAGGCGAAAGTTGCGTTAGATGCTGCCTTGAACGTGAATCCTGATCCTTCTGAGGCTTACTACTATCTCGGACGCGTCCATGAACACGACCAGGAATGGGAGCAGGCGGCAGTAGCATATCGCAATGCTTATGAGCATCGATCTGCCAGGCAATGAATCAGCCGGACAATGTTGCACGATAATCAGACTTTATGACTAACACGGTACAAACGTCTGATTATATGAAATCGTAATCACTCGCTAGTAGCTTTTGTCAATGTGGTCTACACCGTGGCAAGACAATGTGCAAGAGCCTGCAAACACACCACTATCTCGGAATATCGGCCCGACGCCGTTACTCGCGGCACTGACCGTTGTGCGATCGAAGTTAATCAGGTGAGTATTCTCTCTGACGCCGTGCGGATCGTGGCATGTAGCGCAGGATGCGTTTGAATCGAGATGTTCCTTATGTTTTGCGAAGCTCTCATTACTCAGGATACTTGCTCGGTTATGGCATTCGTAGCAAAGCGCATAGGCTTGCGGGCTTTCCGTGGTGTTATTGCGTGTGTTGTAATTATGCGTCAGCAGCGGGGAGAATCGTGAGCCATGGGGTCCTCTCACGGAAGGATCATCGCTGCCGTGGCAGTCGCTGCAATAGATCATGCTGGTCGTCTTGTACTTCTGTACAAGGCTGGGAACATTCGGGTTTTTACCTTGTGTCTGTACAGGATGATAACTGTCGTTCGGTGGGTCAAAAGCATCGGCCAGATCGCTGTTGTCATAGATACGGTCCACAGTCGGCTGGCTGACATTGCGTGAGCCGTGGCACTTGAAGCACACCTGGTATTCGTATTGTGCTTCGCCCGGAGTGAGACCCGCATTCATCACACCGATTGCGCCAGCCATTGCAGGCTGAATATAGGGCGCCTGTCTCGGGCCGCCGCGGCTGGCTTGGTGAGGATTATGGCAGTCTGCACATTCGACATGCTCGCTCATGGTCGAAGGCAACTCGGTCGGATCATGAACCCCCGTCGTCAATCTGACAGGATGCGTGCTAAGAGCATTAAGTGAAGGACTTAGATCGACGCGGGCGACTGTACCATCGTGGCAGTCCATGCAGTTGTCTTCTTCGGCTTCACGTCGAAGTAAGCGTTCTCGGCCACCGGCGGTGTGGGGACGGTGGCAGCTCTCACAACCCGCTTCACGTACAGTTGATGCGGATATGTTGTCCCAGATGGCATCAGAGCCCGCCAGCGATGCACCAGAATTGGCGTGTGCCGAACTGGCCCAGTTGTCCGGCTCGTGACAACTCAGGCACATGCGAGACTCCGTGTTGTCCATTCTCAGGAAGTTGCCGAAAGAATCATCGTGCGGTTCGTGACAGGTTGTGCACTGCACATGGTTGTTGTGGTCCAGCGGCAACTCTGGCGGTAACGATGAGGGGTCTCGCAACTGACCTTTCGCGACGGCAAGCCCTGAATCGTATACGAAACTGATCGGGTGATCGTCGCTGAGGTCTGTGCCGATGTATCCCCTGTCGCTGGATGTGATGAAAACCGTACTGCCACCTGGAGCATTATTGGGATTGTAGGTTTGCGTCAGCGCGATGGTGCCATCGTGACAACTCAAACACAAACGCGACGAACCGCTGGGTTGCCCGACGTCTGCTACAAGTGTCGAACTTTCATATGTCTGGTAGTAGGTGCCCGGATCATCCCGGTTCCAGAGCGGTGCGATTGGATTAGAACTGTGAGGCGTGTGGCAATACCTGCAGACACCTGATGAGCCTTCAACACGCACGGTACCTGGTCCGGTTGAAGAAAGATTGTGCTTGGTCGATGCGACATCTGATGTCTGACTCTGTGCGATACCATCGACACTCAACAACAGGCAGATGCCAAGACCTATAACGCTAATGATCAGTGGCTGAATCGTTTTCATGATTCGCAACTCCTTCGCTTACTTCATCCAGGTACTCGAGAACCTGGACCCGCCTGTTATAGCTGTCGCAGATATAGATACGGTTGTTTTTGTCAACATGCAGACCGGAAGGTACCTGGAATTGGCCGATCCCTTTGCCGGGCCCCCCGATGCTAAGTAAGAATGTGCCTTTCTCATCAAAGACCTGTACGTTTGAAAAGTAGGAATCGACGATATAGATGTGGCCAACTGAATCCACACCCACACCCTTCGGTACTGCCAGAAAACCACTGGCGTCGCCGTGTGCACCGATATCGAACAGGTAGTTACCCTCGCGATCGAAAACCTGCACGCGGAAGTTCATCGAGTCAGTGATAAACACACGGCCTCTATTGTCAACAAAAATATGCGTTGGGTAATTGAATTGCCCGGGAGCGATACCCTGTGATCCGAACTTCCTAACCAAATCCCCATGCCTATCGAACACGTAAACCTGATTGGCAAGCGTATCGACAACATACAACTCATCCCTATCAGTGTCGTACATCATTCCAGTCGGTCGGGCGAAACCATCCTGAACCTCAATCTGCCCGGCAGGTTTGCCATCCTGTGTCAGTAGGTAGACGTTGTTCAGGGCACTATCGGATACCGCTATTAGTTTCCCAAACTCTGCGATACCAACAGGAGAGACGAAGTGGAGTTTGTCTGTGGCCAGTGATACAAACTTTGAGCCGGAAGAATTCATACGCATCAGATGAACACCCTGCCATTCCTGGTCCGTTACACAGAGCAGATTATTACCGACAACGGCGGCACTATTTGGCCGTGTCAGGATCTGTTTACCACCGCCTGTGATAAGCCTGCCCAAGTTATCCAATGCGGACGGCTTACGCAGGTCGTCGGGTGAGTGGATGTCCATGATGTGGCGGACGCGTGGTTGTGCCGGTGGCGGCGGCCAGACCGGATGATAGGCTTGGTCCGATTTGTCCGGTGTAGCACATCCGACAATCGACAACACAAGAAATATGGCTGTGATCGCCCTAAGGCAGGTTGTTGATTGTGTGGCATTGAACATGCATGACACCTTTAAAAGGAACGCCTGAGCGTGAAGCGGATTACATCATTATCACCGGTTTCATCTTCCTGTTCGTACTCCTCATGGTAACCGCTGATCGTGAAGTTAAGATTCCCACGCCGATAGTTCAACGATGCTCCGATACGTGCCAGCTTATTGTTGTCTCTGCCTTTCATATCGTTGTAGCTGGCTTCGAATCGTGTAAGCAGGTCCCGCCGCAATTTGACTGTTGTATGAGCAAATACGCCGTAGCGATCTAAAAAGTCCCGGCCCGGTTCCAGGTCGAAGTCTTCGGCATCGGTGTAATCCAGGTTTTCATAATCAGCGCCGATAGTCGTGGTCATCGTGTCGTTGAATACCTGGTCATAGGTGCCTCGAACAAGATACGAGACGGAAGATGGTGAGAGGCGCTGGTCGCGCTGTTCGTATTCGCCGACAATCGTAAACGGGTCTTCATGGTACTCCAAGCCGAACATGATTATTTCCTGCCGATCAAGATTCCCGGGATCATCTCCAGAAAGCAGTTTTTCGTCACGCAAACGGTATTCAGTGAGTAAAGCAAACGGAGTGTCTTGAATCTGAAGACGTTGACGAAGATGGATCCTGTTAGTCTGAATGTTGGCGTTTTCGGCCGCTTCAACCTCGTAATCTACCAGTACGAGCTGACCATCGACGATCGACCCGGTAACCAATCGCACGATCTCAGTAAATTGGCCGAATTGCTGAAGCGTGTAATCCACGCCTTCAATAAAGGTGACCGCATTATTAACATCGGTAACCACAACCGATCCAGGAACGACGTTTGGCTCACTCAACTGCTGCGGCGTCACGCCAGCCAGAACGACGGCTTCATCTCGTATACTCCTAAACCCGGAATCTGAACTCTGGTCTTGAAAATCCGTTCCGACCCCTAGGCTTGCGTTATATCGCCCCACAGGGGTGTTTTTACGATAGTCGAAGTCAAAGAAGGTACCGTAGCTCTGCTCTTCACTGCTGTCGAACTTGTTATCCGTGGCAAAGACACGGCCGGTCACGGACAAACTCTGATAGTACTGCTTGATAAAGCCGACTTCGCCTTCCAGCAGGTCTTCTTTCTGAGTGTCCGTATCATCAGTTAATGCTTGAATCCGGTAGAACGTAGTGAGTGTATCACTGTGCTGTAGATCCAGGCGTTGGTTGAAGCTGGCAAGATCGTTGTTGAATGCCCCACGTCGTCGTAGCAGGCGTAAATGGCCATATAAAGAGTGCGTCAGGTCGCCATCCGGGAACCGCCATCTGTTTGTAAGCCTGACTTCATCTCGACGGTCGGGCAGGTCCTGGATCACCGGGGGTTCACCGTCCAGGAAGAACGTTGCTGTCTTATCAACATCCTCATGTTCATAAACCAGTTCGGAAAACAGATCCGGATTGCGTGCATCTATCATCTGGAAGCGGAACAAGTCTGAAGTCTCATCGTCGGTTCTTATGTCTGATTCTTCATAGATGTCGCTTTGTTCAAACAGAAGTGTGATGGGTGTCTGCCCTTTGATGTAAACCTCGGCGCCCTCGACGCGCGTTTTTAACTCGATCTGCCGGGCAAAGCTGCGATCTATGAAGTCGTCTGTTTTTCTGGCATAGGCACGTACAGAGACGGGCTTTTCCTTCAGGAATAGCGCATTGAGGTTGTATCCGAAAATGTCGCCGTCGGAGTCGTAGCTTTCGTTATTAATGTCGATACGTTGCTGTGTCAGGCCGAGTCTGAGACCGGCGCTCCAATCGACCAGATTGGGGTGATAAAAGTAACCACTGGATCTCAAACCAAGCTCTTCACGGAAGAATATATCTTTTTCTTCGGTCACCTGACCATTGCCGCTGGTTTCTTCGTCGATCCGGTAGTGTCCGGTGAATAACAGGTCGCCTTCAAACCCGGTGATGTTCATGGGCTGGATTGGTGCGGTCGACTGAGCATGCGCCGTTATCGACGGAAACATCAGAAGCACCAAGACACCAACTGATCGCGGCAGATGCAGGCTCATGGCTCAACACCTGCCTTTGCCTGTTGGGCGCCGCCAGGAATATCTTGTTTGAGCAGCGAAGGCCGAGGAGAACTGTGACCGTTATGGCAGATCAGGCAATCCACACGTGTGACATTTGGGTGTTTACCGTTCTGTAATTCTTCTGGTTTGTGACACTGATAACACATCTTTTCCGCATCAGCGCGGATCAGTTTCGGCATTGTTGAGCGGTGTGGCATGTGGCAGGCTGTGCATTTGCCTTGTGTAACCGCTTCATGAATATGAGTCGATTCGGTGTTATCCGCTGTGTATTCATCGTGGCACGAAATGCAGGTTGAATCGACATCTTCAGTCAAGGCATTGGACTGCTCGGGGATGTGGCATTTACTGCACAGGTCCTTGGGCCAGCCTGCGTGGGGAGAAGGCAACAATGCAAAGGTCGCTTGACGACGCTCGTACGTACGGGAATCAGCAAGAAGAAGACGGTTGCCTGATGCATGCGGATCATGGCACCGTGAGCACTGCTTATCCTCAAGGCCGGCATGGAATTGATCGCTTTCAATGAAGTACGGATCGTGGCAGGTCATGCAAAGATCGGGCTGGGCTTCTTTGGTCAGCGAGGGGTATTCAGATTTGTGGGCCTCGTGGCACCAACCACACTTACCAACCACGACGGGGCCATGAACCCAGTCGTCTTGCTCAAACTCGATGTAGGATTCGTGGCACTTGCTGCAAAGTTCGGCCCCGGTAGTCGGTGGGGTATATCCCTGCTCTTCATTGTGGCATCCGAAGCAGTCTCGTTTCTGATACGGTGTGTGATAGAAGAAAACTTCTTCCGTCACTTGTGTTGACTGTTGGTCTGGCCAGGCATCTCGTTCGGCCAGCATCTGCCTGCCAAGGTCACTGTCTGCCGGGATGGCTACACCCCAAGGCCCGATCAGTTCCTCGGTTTTATGGGGTGGATCGTAACCCTCCGGCACTGGCACGCCATCGAAGAAGAAACTCAGCGTCTTGTATCGCTGTACTTCGTCCTGGCAGCCTGTCAGGAAGATTAGAACGAAGCACAGCACGACTACGAGAATGGGCATGATTCTGCAAAATGAGCACATCACACAGCGGACACCACCGACATAGGCATGGTCGCAGCCCGCTTTGTTGTATCTCAGTTTGCCAAACGTCATAAGCGCAGCCTCTCCACCGATATAAGGCAAAGTCTGTGCCGACTGGGACTACTACCCGCGATGATATTGATCGGCGAATCTTGTTGTATGCCAAGAGTTTACGTATAGTTTCAAATAGAATCTGCAGTTTCGTTTGGGCGATTATTCTTAAAAATGAGAGACAGATGCTGACTGTGTCTCGTGAAGTGGGTTTTCTGCTGGAACAACAGTTGCAGTAGATATATGGATCGAAGCTTTCGGTACACACGAACATTATGTCAGGGGTAGACCCGCAGGAGATCAGATATGAACGCATGGACCCGAATGTTATTAATTGTCTCACTCACGCTGTGGGTCTTATCAGGTGTCGGCGGCTGTACCTCAGCTCCGCAGGAGGTTACTGTCGAGACTAACGCCATCTTCTACCCGCCGCCGCCTTCTGAACCTCGTTTGCAGTTCCTGACCAGTTTCAGCGACGCCGAGCGCTGGATGATTAAAAAGAGCTCTTTTGCCGATTTTGTTGTGGGTGATAAGCAGCAGACCGAAGCACCGCACAAGATGCACGGGCCTTATGGTCTGGCCGTCTACAATCAGAAGCTGTATGTCTGCGACATCCCGTTACATTGCGTGCATATCTACGACTTGGCGAACAAGACCTATTCACGCTTGGGTCAGGAAGACAGCTTCTTTGGCCCGGTCAATATCACTATCGACAAGGACGGCACGAAGTATATCTGTGATACTCATCCTCAGAAGTCACAGATTCTGGTGTTTGATGCCAATGACCGCTTTGTCCGTGCAATGGGTGATCCTGTCCGTTGTGTGCCGATTGATGTAGCTATTGACGGTGATCAGTTGTATGTCTGTAACATCAAGCAGTGCAAGATCGAAGTCTGGTCTAAATCCAGCGGCGAGTTGCTTCGTAGCTTCTCCAGCAAAGGGCGCGAGCCGGATCAGCTTCGCTATCCAACGAATCTTGCTATTGGACCGGACGGGAATATCTACGTTGTCGACTCAGAACTCAGCACAGTCAAGGTATTCAATCCTGAAGGGAATCTACTTAAACTTATCGGTGAGCCTGGCGACCGCCCGGGCTACTTCGCTCGTCCCAAGGGCATTGCGATCGATCCTGATGGCGTGATCTATATTGCCGACGCCCAATGGGAAATCGTTCAGCTATTCAACCCTGAAGGCCAAACACTGCTCTTTTTTGGCGGCGCTACAGACGGTCCGGATAGGATGGGATTGCCTGCGGGGATTACAATCGACCGCTCCAGTATTGATTTATACAGGGAATATATGGCCCCGGGATTTGAGCCGGAATACTTGATATTCCTGGCGAATCAATTCGGCGACAATAAGATCGGCGTTTACGCATTTGGGAAGATGAAGAATCCGTAAGCGAAGCACTTATACACGCTAGTCTGCAAGATTAAAAACAAACGGGGCCCGCCAAGTGAACGGGCCCCGTTTTGATTTGGTCTCTACGCTGCTCGAAACGGATTGAACTTATTTGTTGTGACAAGCCCGGCAGAGCAGGGCTTCATGTTCGGAGGCGGCGTCGATGTCATACTTCAACAAGTAATCGCCGTGTCCGCTGGTGTGAACATCATGGCAGCTGGTGCACTGCATCTTGCCCTGTGAGTCGAGCAGGTCTTCGGCGATGGTGCCGCCCAGGCCCGAGGTTACGGTGCTGGGTTGCTTCAGACCACCGTCAGCAGTTGCCAGTGCGTCGTCATAGGTGAACGAAATCGGGTGCGAGCTGGCCAGATCGCCGGTCTCGAAGATGGCTTCGGAGTCGGGGATGTAGCTGAAGACGGCGTAGCTGCCGTCGTGGCAACCCAGGCATAGCTTGCTGGGGCCACTGGGCTGGCTGACGTCTGTCGCGTCTAAGCTGGCGCTGGTGTACAGATCGAAGGTCGGCAATCCATCCGCTGTCTGGGCGGTGCTCCACAGGGGCACACCGTAGGCATCGGGATCAGTTGGGTCGCCGGACTTGTGGGGCATATGGCAGTTAACGCAGCCATGGTCCGAGTGGGCGGCATATGATGTGCCGTTCATCCCGAACGCAAGACCCGCCACCGCGATTGCTCCGACGAGTAGTTTTGTTTTCATTGAGGCCTCTCCTTACATATGATGTTTTTGGCCTAAGTGGCTGTCGCCTCGGTTCGATTCGCTTGCCGTGTCATGCGTGTAGGCGTTTCGGCCGGGGCGTCTTATTTTTCAAACTGGGTAAATTCACGATTCAAAGAACAGATCACTGGGCCGGCCCCCCCTCAAGGCGACCGGCGTCTCTCAATCCAATCCCGCCCACCCGGTGGCGCCCTTTCAAGTGATGGTGTCCCGATGGGACCTGATTGTGCCTGAATGGTGGACATGTGTTTCTCGCTTTAAATAGAGACCTTCTCCGGTACCTAATGCAAGAGCTGTACCACCCAATAAAAGATAATGTGCCTTTTTTAGCCTGAAATCGGCCCTCCAAAACACTCATTAGTTAGCTGTTACCCAACAGTAAGAAAGCAGGGGAATCGGAATTCCCGGAGATTGGAATACAGCTATCTGTGCTAAATGGCCCATCTTCCCGGTGGCAGGATGGACCCTGAATTCTGATTCTCAACCTTGAGATTCGGGGGGCGACATCCGGTAGGCGAGGATCCGACGTCTGTGTCGCAAGTACTTTATTTACAGTACATTTACATTCCGGATGCCTTGGTTTCATCGAAAAATGGTTTGGCATCGACTTTGTGATATGTATCCCGGAACTTTGTGTAAAGGGACGGGCTATGACACACGTTCGTATCAAAATGTTGATTGTGGGGCTGGTATTGGTCGCCTCGGTAAGTTACCTGGCCGTCGCGGGAGTCAAGAGCGGCTGGGTCTACTACATGCACGTAGATGACTTCGTCCTGGACGACAGCTACCAGCATCGTCGTGTCCGGTTGTATGGCCTGGTGGACGAAGACAAAGTTGAGGTTCAACCGGCCATGCTTACGGCGTCATTTGATCTGCGCGGCACCAGCAATAGCGTGCCGGTCCATTTTGAAGGCGTCGTTCCGGATACCTTCAAACCTGGTTGTGAGGTGATGGTCGAGGGCAAACTCGATGAAGTCGGTGTCTTTCAGGCTGACACGCTGATGACCAAATGTGCCAGCAAATACCAGTCAGAAGAACACGAAAAGCGTATTGAGGCGATCCAATGACAGCAGATATGGGTTACATCAGCTTGATTGGGGCGATGCTCATAGCTGCTGGAGCGTTTTTTTGCTCTGCGCTTGCGGCTAAGGATGGACTGACTGGTGCGCTGCTCTGGGCAAGACGGTTGATTTATGTTTACGTTGTGATGATTGTGCTTAGCTGTTGGTCGCTCTTGTCGGCCTTGATTAACAGCGACTTCCAGAACGCATACGTCGCCAGCTATACAGAAAAAGCTTTACCCACCGGCTATAAGATCGCTGCTTTCTGGGCCGGCCAGGAAGGCAGCCTGATGCTTTGGACACTGTTGCTGGCGGGTATGAGTGCTGTTGCAGTGTATAGCTACAGTAAGCGTGAAACCATCGAGCAGGCTGTGATGATCAGGATACTGGCAATGGTCTGCGGATTCTTTGCGGCCTTGATGTTGTTCGCAGCCAATCCATTTGAGCAGTTACCGGTGAGGGCAGTAGATGGCCGTGGTCTTAATCCATTGCTTCAAGACCCGTACATGATCATCCACCCGCCGTTACTGTTCGTCGGTTATGCCGCGTACACAATCCCCTGGGCGATGCTCTTGGCGGCTTTGATCGCTGGGCGAAAAGATAACCAGTGGATCGGTGCGACACGTAAATGGCTGATGGTGTCTTGGCTGTTCCTGACCATCGGGATCCTCTTAGGTGCTAAGTGGGCATATATCGAGTTGGGCTGGGGCGGCTACTGGGCGTGGGACCCCGTCGAAAATGCATCGCTCCTGCCCTGGCTGACCGGCACCGCACTATTGCATTCGATCATGATCCAGCAGCAGCGTGGTATGTTTAAGACCTGGAACGCGGTGCTGATTTCGGTGACTTTCCTGCTCTGCATCTTCGGCACTTACCTGACACGTAGTGGTGTGGTTCAGTCTGTGCACGCTTTTGGCGGTTCGCTGGTCGCGACGTTCTTCCTGGTATTCCTTGGATTGTGCGTGGTCATCAGTATGGCGGTGATTATTTGGCGCCATAAGCTGCTTAAGAGCGAGAAGTCGCTGGAAGGCATGTTTACTAAGGAAGGCGCGTTCCTTGCGGTGAACGTTCTGTTAGTGATCATCACTTTGACGACACTGGTCGGTACGATCTTCCCGCTGATCAGCAGTGTGGTCTTGCCCGAGCCGGTGACTGTTGGACCCAATTTCTACAACAAGATTGTTCTGCCATTGGGCCTGGCACTGTTAGCTGTTATGGCGGTTGGGCCCTTATTGACCTATGGCAAGGATGCCGGCCGATCCCTTGCTAAAGGGCTGCTGATCCCTGCAATCACGGCTGCAATAGTGCTGGTTATAGCGCCCGCTTTAGGCTTGACAGATCCCTGGGCGTTGGCCTGTGCGGCCATAGCGACCGTGTCGATCCTCAGCGTAGGCGTCGGTCTCGCCAATGCGGTCAAGCAGCGTTTGAAGATTGAGGAGGAAACGGCAGTAACAGCGACACTGCACGTAATCGATGGTAACCATCGGAGGTATGGTGGGCAGTTTGTTCATATCGGTATGGTGTTATTCATGATCGGTGTGGCTGGGTCCAGCCTCTTTGGTGTCGAGCAGAACTTCCGACTCTCACCGGGTGAATCTGCCAGCATCAGTGGGTACACGATCACCTTCGCCGGCCTACATCAAAATCGTCAGGCCAACTACACCGCGGTTGAAGCGCAAGTCAACCTGTATCCTTCAAATGGTGGTACACCTGTTGAACTGCGTCCGCAACGGCGATTCTATGACAAGTCCGAGCAGCCCAGCGCTCAGGTTGCACTAAACTCCACATGGTTGCGTGATACTTACCTGACACTCGGCGGTTGGAATGAAGACGGTTCACTCGTTGCGATACAGGCGATCATTAATCCACTGGTCGCATGGATCTGGATCGGTGGGATTGTCATGTCAATAGGGGCAGTGTTCTGTCTGATGCCACGTTTGATGAGCCAGACCGTACCTGGTCCTATGTCCTCACCTGAATCTACATCGCAGAATAAACGTAAGCCCGCTTCGGTGCACCTGGCGCTAGCGGGCGAAGGACTCTGCGAAGTCAGTTCAACCATCAATACAAATATAAGTAACAAAGAAACGGAGCCGATCAAGTGATACGCATAGCTTTCCTGTTCGTATTATCTCTCGCCGTGTCCCTGTGTCTTGCCACGGGCTCGTTGCACGCTGAAGAGACGCAAACCACGGGTGATGAACAAGCACAGCAATCTCCACAAATGCCTCCGGGCCATCCTCCCGTGTCGGGGGGGCAACAGGAGACGCCGCAAGGGCAACCGGAGATGCCTCAAGGCCATCCTCCGGTGAAACGATTCCACGGCCAGATGCCGGCGGGACATCCACCCGTCACCAAGGCACCGGAAGTTGTCTACGAAACCACTGAGGTAGAACCGGAATGGTTTGTCGCTGTTCGTCATCTGATTGTTCGACCGATGGAAGATCAAATGCATGTGACCGAGGTTTGGGCGGTGGTAAACCCAACTGAGAAGAGTTACATAGGCAAGCCGGTTGAGGTTCCAAGTGCTGATAAAGCGGGGGATTCAGTTGTCGCTAACGAAACCGGAAACCTTGAACAACCTGCAAAGGGGGACCAAGCTGAACAGAAAACGCTCGAACGGATCACAATTACCATGCCGATCCCACAGCACGCCAGCCACGTGCAACCGGGTAGAGGCTTTGCGCCTGACAATGTGCTTGTTGAAGATGGCAAACTTGTCAGTGGTATGCCACTAATACCAGGTACAAACGAATTACACATCAACTACCTGCTTGCCCCAGTGAATGGTGTATTCAAGCTGCCATTAACAGTTGACGCGCCGATCAAGCAGATGATGGTATTCCTACCCGACGATGAATCCAAGGTTGAAGCGGTGGGCCTGACCGCCGGTGAACCATTCAAGGCCGGGAATAAACAGTTTCGGATGTTCATGGGCAAAGAACTCGAAAAAGGCACACCGATTAGTGTGACAATAGAAGTAGAGCCGGCCGGTGAAGAGCAGTCTTCCTCCGCCACACCTGCCTTGATAAATCCGGCAAGCGGCCAATCGGGTCAGATGAAAATGATCGCTGGCATTGGTGGGGGAGCGGTTGCTCTAGCGGCATTGGTTGTAATGATGAAACCCTCCCGTAAACCAGAACCTACCGGTGCAGCCGGTTAACCTAATTAATCTACCGATGATCAGCATGACCGCCGAGCCCGTGTTAGAAACTAATCGTGCCGAGAGTGAATCGGCGGGTCTTGCGGTATGCCTTAATCAAGTGTGTAAGCGGTATGACGAACGATGGGTGCTACGCAAACTGAGCTTGAATGTGCCGGTAGGCTCATATCTGACGCTGCTTGGACCAAATGGTGCCGGCAAAAGTACACTGCTGCACATACTCGCGATGCTCAGTCAACCGACTGCCGGGAGGATATCACTCTTCGGTGAAGCCGCGAATCGTCCGAATCCTAAACTCCGTGCTCGGATCGGTGTCATCGGTCATCAGCCGATGCTATACCGCGATCTTTCAGCAATCGAGAACCTTATCTTCTTTGGCAAACTCTATGGTGTCAGACGACACGCAGAGCGTGCCATGGAATTGCTCGAACGTGTTGATTTAGCGGAGCGTGCTAAGAGCCAGGTAAAAACATTCAGCCGAGGTATGGTGCAGAGATTATCCATAGCCCGGGCTTTAATGCATGCCCCTGATCTTATGCTGGCTGATGAACCGTTCTCAGGGTTGGATGTTCCTTCAGTTGTGTCTGTCACGAACCTGCTGGCCGAACTTAATGCTGAAGGTAAAACCATCATCCTGACAAACCACGATGTCAGACAAAGCCTTGAGCTTGCCAAACGTGTGGTTGTCTTGCGTCAAGGGCATATTGTATGTGACCAGCCGATCCATCTTGCTGATCCGGAAGCGGTGACGCGGGAGGTGATCGGGCAATGACGCATGTGCTCCAGCAAATCATTCTGATTAGTAGTAAAGATCTTCGTATTGAAGCCCGCAGCCGACAGACGCTTGGACTGGTGGTTGTACTGGGTGTGCTGATCGTTGTAGTACTCGGTCTTGGTCTAGGACCAGAGCAGGTCAAGTCTGGAATCGCAGCGACGGCGGTCCTATGGGTCGCCTACCTTTTCGGCGGAGTCTTGTGCTTTGAAAAAACCATGGCTGTCGAGCGACATGATGGCGCATTAGCCGGACTCATGTTGGCACCTGTTGATCGCGGTGCAATTTATGCAGGTAAATTACTGAGCAACCTGATATTGATGGTCGCGCTATCGCTGGTCGTAACACCGGTTGCGGTGATCATGTTTGGCTTCGATTTGTCCGCTTCGCCGATCGGGTTTGTCGCGATCATGGCTGGAGGTTTTGTAGGATTTGCAGCCGTCGGCACGTTGTTCTCAGCTGCAGTCAGTTCGACGCGCCTGCAGGGTGGATTGTTGGCTATCCTTATCTTTCCGGTATCTCTGCCTTTAGTGATCGTTTCCACTCAAATGATGATGCGCCTATTTGGTGACAACGAACCTTTTAATACCACTGGCGTTTTGGTCTTGATTGCATTCGATGCGATATACCTGACTGTGAGTTGGCTCGTGTTTGAGTTGATCCTCGAACCATGATTGGGATTTGTGATGAAACATATAAGTGGGACAATATGGGCAATATACTGGCTGGTGACCGCGATGTTGTTTACTGTCGCGACCGCCATGATTTTCTTCTGGACACCTGTCGAAGAAACGATGGGCATCGTGCAAAAAGTATTCTATCTCCATTTGCCCGTGGCCATTAATACATTCCTGGCTTGCCTGGTCTGTTTCATCGCATCGGTCGGCTACCTTTGGCAAAGACGACAGGTATGGGACGATCTGGCAGTGTCGTCAGCAAAGGTCGCCGTACTACTGTGTGGTGTGGTTCTACTGACAGGTATGATCTGGGGGCACAGTGCATGGGGTGTATGGTGGACCTGGAGCCCGCGCTTAACCTTCAGTCTTGTGCTCTGGTTACTGTACGTGGCCTATCTTGTGATACGCCCATCAATCGAATCCCGACAGCGTAGGGCATTGGTGAGTGCAGTATATGGAATCGTGGCTTTTGTTGATGTGCCGTTGGTTTACTTGTCTGTCAAGTTGATGCCTGACATCCATCCCTCATCGATCACGCTGACTACAGAAATGAAGTGGACGCTCCTTGTCTGCATGATACCGGTCACCATGATCTCTGTGGGTTTAGTTATTGCACGTTTCCTGCTACAACGAGTTCAGCATGAAGAACTTGAAGACGGTGGGCAACACGAGTCTCAAAGTATCGTAAGGGGTCGGCTTGGAGGTGTCGCATGAATATGGATCCACTCCAGCACACCATTCTTGCATACATCGTGGCGATCGGTTTGATGTGGGGGTATGCAGTGACAATCTGGTGGACGTCAAGACGATCGATTACCAAAAACAAAGCATTGACCTCAGAAGAGGTTCGTATGCAATCACAATAATCCGCCAGCATGACACTTGATAGATTAAATGTTGAAAGTCTTCATAGCTGGGGTGACTTAACTGACAACAAGGGTTCCAGGCATGACTTACCAAGTAAATATTAATCATCGCCATGCCTTCACGCTCATCGAGCTGTTGGTTGTGATAAGTATCATCGCGCTGCTGATCGGCATCCTGTTGCCTGCTCTGAGTCAGGCACGTAAGGCTGCCCAACAGGTCAAGTCCAAGAGCGACCTTCGGCAATTGGTGACCGCTTATTCGGCCTATCAGAGTGACTATGCCGACATGGTACTGCCCGGCTATCCTTTCAAATCGTACTATTACGAAGACTTCACGGCTGATTATCATGGTCAGTCGATCGTTTACCCCGCCTCCGGCAGGTATCCGTGGCGACTTATTTCATATGTGTCAGATGTGTGGGAGATCGTTTATAGCCATGCAGATCCCCCTGAACTGCCACAAATCACCGATAGTGATGCTGCGGTTCAGTTGTACAAGCTAAGCGCCTTTCCATCGTTTGGGCTCAACGGCATCTACGTCGGTGGGCATCACAACTTTGATGGTTTCATTTCCAAGGACAACACATCCTTTCCGAATGTCGGGAAGCATGTGGTGTACATCAATAGCGAAGTAAGGCGACCATCTGATCTAATAGTGTTCGGTGACAGCTACGCAAGCATGCCCGGCCTGAATCCGGACGACCCTGATTCCGGCTATTTTGACTTGTTTGCACCGCATGCCAACGGGCAGAAGTGGCACAATAATGGTGGTGCCATTGACGTGGACTCTGCTGGTACGCTTATGGGCTTGCCCAAAGGTCGCTACGGGCCGAACGCCGATATCGCATTCTTTGATGGTCATGTGGCCGGTATGTCAGCCAATGAACTTGACGATATGCGTTACTGGGCGAATAACGCCACGACGGAAGACTATGACTACACACCGTGAGTTATTAAGATAGCATAGTGATTATGCAATGGTGTGTTAGCGTTATCATCACGATTATATTGCTGGTTTCACCTGGCCGCGCAATTGCTGTCGACTGGGTGAAACTGGCCAATATGCCCGCAGAATGGTATGTATCTGATGAAGGTAGACCTATCATTAAAAATATCCTCGCGCGTCAGCGAGCCTGTGGCGGATGGGATAAAAATTACGATCCCTCCGAGCCAGTAGATCAAGAGCAGCTAAATACCGATATTGATAAGCCGGCTACTATAGACAATCAAGCTACCGTAGCCGAGATGCGTGTCCTCGCACGTGTAATCGCGTTGACGGGAGATCGCCGCTGTTTACAGGCATTTTCCCAAGGCCAGGATTATCTGTTCAAGGCACAATACGAAAATGGCGGTTGGCCACAGTACTACCCGCTGTGTGGAAGCTATCATGATGCCATCACCTATAACGATGACGCCATGTATCATGTAATGATGCTGATGCAAGAGATTGCATCAGCGAAGGAGCCTTTCACTATTATCAATAAATCACACCGCCAACAAGCGGCAGACGCATATGAGCGAGGCATCCGGATCATTTTAAGAACTCAGGTCGTCGTCGATGGACATCCGACCGTCTGGTGTGCTCAGCATGACGCGGTTACGCTCAAACCCGTAAAGGCTCGTGCATATGAACACCCTTCGCTTAGCGGCGCCGAATCAGTAAAACTTATACAGCTACTTATGAGCATCGACGATCCATCACCAGATATAGTACGTGCTATAAACGGTGCAGTTGAATGGTTTGACATGACGGCTATTTACGGTGTGTCCTATGAACGCATCATGCTGCCCAACGGTGATCAGGACCGAAGGCTGGTATCCTCAAAAGACACAAACGAGCGATGGTGGGCTCGTTTCTACGAGATCGGTACCAATCGGCCGATTTTCAGCGGGCGTGACGGCGTCATTCACTACGAACTGTCGGAAGTAGAAGCCGAACGACGCCTGGGATATGCCTGGTATTCTCGTCGGGCAGAATCACTGCTTACCAAAGACTATCCTGCTTGGCGGCGGCGTTGGATAACTGAAGATTAGTGCTTGTAAGTCAATACTTAGGCCTTCTTTGTTGTGCAACATATTATTTCATTGGCGATTACTGCAATGTATCTATTGCTTTGGTATCTTGTTGCCTCCAGTGGGTTAACAATAGTTTCCAATGAACTCAAATATGAAAGAGTTAAGCCTGATGGCCAACCTATTCGATGCCTTACCCGACATATGGCAGATGCCGGAGTTGACACACCTCAACCGTCTGCCAGCCCGTGCCACACTCACACCTTATCACTCTCTAACGACGGCCAAAGCTACAAACACGCGTCGCAGTCGATGGATGCTTGATCTAAACGGCGAGTGGCGATTCAAACTTTATACAAACCCTCGTGCCATCCCCGCGAATGTGGTGAAGTCGAATCTCAATGATAAATCCTGGGACAAGCTCCCTGTACCCAGCAACTGGACTCAACACGGGCACAGCAGTCCGATCTATACCAATGTCATTATGCCGTTTGAAAATAAGCCTCCATTTGTACCTGATAACAATCCAACGGGTGTCTATCGTAAGGCTTTTACGATTCCTGCTACTTGGGATGGTCGCCGGATTGTGTTGCATGTCGGCGGTGCAGAAAGCGTGCTGTGTGTCTGGGTAAACGGTGAGTGGGTTGGCATGAGTAAAGACACCCGTTCGCCCAGTGAATTTGATGTCACACCGTTCGTGAAAACAGGTAAGAATCATGTTACCGCGGCGGTGATTCAATGGTCTGATGCTTCCTACATTGAAGATCAGGACCAGTGGTGGCTAGGAGGTATTTTCCGGGAGGTATACCTCTATTCTCAGAGTCATGTCTATATAGAGGACACGTTTGCCAAAGCGTACCTAGAGCATGACAACACGACGGGTAAACTCACAGCCGAGGTGAAACTGAACTTCACCGATGTGCCGGAAGAGGTGTACCATGTTGTAGGTGAACTATACGATCCTTCTGGCAAGAAAATACGCACGCTTAAATCAAATAAGATTGACATCGAGTATGGCATCCACCGGAACATTGCCATATTGCAGACAGAGATCAAGCGTGTAATGGCTTGGTCTGCGGAATCGCCAAGCATTTACAAACTCGTTGTCTCGCTGCACGAAGATGACGGCCACGGCAATCCCCGGACGCGTGCTATTGAGTATACATCGTGCATGGTTGGTTTTCGACGTGTTGAGGTGAAAGATCGCCAACTTCTAATCAACGGTCAACCGGTCATGATCCGCGGTGCCAATCGCCATGAACATGACGATACGACCGGCAAAGCCTTGTCGACCGAAAGCATGATTCGGGATATTCTGCTTTTGAAACAGCACAACTTCAATGCCGTTCGTAATTCCCATTACCCATGCGATTCACGCTGGTACGATTTGTGCGATCAGTACGGTCTGTATCTTATCGATGAGACAAACCTCGAAGCGCATGACAATTATCACACATTGTGTCGTAATCCCCGCTGGCGAGAAGCCTTTCTCGATCGTGTCATGAACATGGTCGAGCGCAATAAGAACCACCCGAGTATTATTGCCTGGTCTCTCGGCAACGAGTCCGGGTATGGTGAGAACCATGACGCCATGGCACAATGGGTTCGTGCAAAAGACCCGTCTCGTCCACTGCACTATGAGGGTGCAGTACGCTACGGCTGGCTACAACGAGGTATCGCGGATCATCCCATAGGGAAGAACGCAACCGATCTGGTCTGCCCGATGTATCCTGCTCTTGCCGACGTGATCGCATGGGCCAAGCGTGATGATGATGAGCGACCTTATATTCTCTGTGAGTATTCGCATGCCATGGGCAACTCCAATGGCTGTCTCAAAGAATACTGGGACGCATTCGAGAAGTATGATGGTCTGCAAGGCGGCTTCATCTGGGAATGGGTTGATCACGGTTTGAAGAAAACCACCGATGATGGTGAAATCTACTGGGGCTACGGTGGGGACTTCGGCGAGAAAATCCACGATGCAGAATTCGTCTGCGATGGTTTGATCTGGCCAGACCGTACACCACACCCTGCGATGGCAGAGTGCCACAAGCTCATGCAGCCGATCGGCTTTAAGGCCGTCAACCTTCGGCAGGGGAAAATCAAGGTCACAAATAAGCAATACTTCACTGATCTGGCTTGGCTGAGCTTCACCTGGACCATTGAGGTGGATGGAAATCGAGTTGCCAATGGCACGTTCAAGCCGGGCAAAATCGATCCGCAGAAGTCCAAGATTGTCGCGCTCAAATACAATATCGACAAGTTGCCGGCCGGTGAAGCCATATTGACGCTAAGGGCAATCTCGGCGGATAAGACATCTTGGTGTGGCAAGAACCACATCGTGGCATGGGAACAGTTTATGATGCCAGTCGAGAAGGCCAAACCGGTAGTTGAATCCCGGTGTTCCAACAAAGCGATCAAGTTCAAGGAGACTGCCGCCAATTATGTGCTGTCGCATCCCGGCCGTGGCTGGTCGATTACTGTCCAGCGCAAGCGTGGGATGATTCGTGATATTGCAGTGGGGGATCAGCCTGTCATTCTCGACGGTCCGATGCTGAATGTCTGGCGCGGGCCGACCAGCAATGACGGCGTTAAGGGTAAGAAACGCGAGTGGTCACGTGAATATAAGCCGCTAGGCCGATGGTGCCTGGCCGGACTCGACAAGCTAAAACTGATCCATTGCGAACCTGCAAAGTTCAGACGCCCCCGCGATGGCAGCGCGACGATCACACTGGAGCATACTTGGCAATGTAAAGGCCAGAACGGCCAAACGCATACGATCAAGCACAAACACCATTATATACTTGAAACAAACGGGTCAATTGAAGTTGACAACACTTTTGATATCGATAAGACGTTGCCGGATTTGCCCCGTATTGGCGTGATGTTCGCGCTCAACAAGAAGTATGAATCACTCGCATGGTACGGCCGTGGCCCTGAAGAGTCGTATCCCGATCGAAATGTAGGCTGCCCGGTCGGCTTATACCAGAGTACTGTTGAAGAACAGTATGTCCCATACATTGTCCCGCAAGAACACGGGCTGAAAACCGATGTGCGCTGGTTCGAGCTATCGCAGGCAAGGACGTCCGGGTTGAAAATCGCTAGCGATACACCCATGAACTTCTCCGCGAGCCACTTTACGCCAATGGACTTGACCAAGGCATACCACACCGTCGAGCTTACTCCGCGCGACGAGGTGATCGTTTGTATCGATGCTAAACACCGCGGCCTGGGCACCGCCAGCTGTGGGCCGGATACTTTTGATGAATACAAGGTATTCCCCGGCCGACATCGTTTGGTATATAAGTTGCAATTGCCTATGTCACGCTAATGGATTGTGAGCAAACGGGCTCGTCCATGCTGCATATTTGATTGATAATTCACCCCCGATGTAACGAGTTGGCGTTACATCGGGGTTTTTGTAATCTGCTCTGTTATGGACAATAAATCACTCAATCATGGCGGATTTACGCTTCCAGGTGAAGCCGGATACGAGGACTTAACGCTGAAACTTGCCAAGCGGTGGGGGGCGGATGTGATCCGTGACAGCGATGGCACTCAGCTATCGGATGAGATTGTCAGTTCAGGATACGAGATATACTCCACGCTCTGCCTCGTCCGGGCACACAACGATTGGGCAAAGAAGCACCCCGACAAACTCCAGCAGTGCTGCATGATGAGCCAGCCGGTGATCGCTGAGTCAGGTACGCTGGGGATCAAATTGCTGCGTGGATACTTCCGTGAACAGTTCAAGATCAATACGAATGATGATCCCAAACAGTGGTGGCAAGTTTTCGACCGCACTTCGGGCAACGAAGTACCTGTCTCGGATTGGGACTTCAAGCCTGAATCCGGCACAGTCACGATCCGAAACACCAGACGCTGGCATCAATACACAGTGAACTTCTTCTCCTATCGGATCTGGGAGGAGATATCGATGTATAACCACGTCACAAATGATTGGGGTGATCGTGAACACCTGATGCCGATCGATCCGATCTACCCGGAAGCACGGGAGCGGATCATGAGTTACCTAGAGCAATGGCTCAATGAACATCCTCACACAAGCGTTGTCCGCCTGACCTCGATGTTTTACAACTTCTGGTGGTTCTGGGGAGATGATCCCAAGCGTCGTTTTATCGTTAACGATTGGGGGTCGTATGAATTCTCTGTCAGTACAGAAGCGATACGTCAATTCGAGAATAAGTACGGCTATCGGCCAAAGAGTGAAGACTTCGTCAACGCCGGCGAATACAACAATTCATACAAGGTGCCTTCCAAGTTTTACCGGGAATGGATTGATTTTATCAATGAGTTTGTTGTCAGATTCGGAAGCAAATGCGTTGAACTGATCCACAAACACGGCAAGCAAGCGTTCTTTTTCTACAACGACCATTGGCTGGGTGTCGAGCCTTACGGCGAGCGCTTTAAGCGGTTCGGCTTTGATGGTGTGATCGATGGTATTTTCAATGGATTTGAGGCCAGAAAAGTTGCGGAGACACCGGACGTATTAGTACGGGAACTGCGAATGCACCCATATCTGTTCCCGACTGGGGTGAATGGGGCGCCTTCGTTCTTGCCCGGTGGTACCCCAACACTGGAATGCAAGTCCTATTGGGCAGATATCCGCCGTGCATTGCTGCGTAAAGGCGTGGATCGAATCGGGTTTGGTGGATATCTTCACTTGGTGGAGAATCATCCTGACTTTGTCGATTACATCGAACTGATGGGCAATGAGTTCAGGCAGTTGCGCAACCTGCATCATGGGGATAAACCATGGCAGGCTGACGTCAAAGTCGCGATCCTTTCGGCATGGGGGCAGCTGCGCGCATGGGCTTGCCGTGGACACTTCAATCGTGATAACTATTACAACGAAGCGATGGAATCGCTCTCTGGCTTACCGGTTGAAGTGTCGTTCCTATCGTTCGATGACATCCTTAAGCAGGGCGTACCAGCGGATGTGGATGTTGTGATTAATGCAGGGATTGCAGGTGATTCCTGGTCTGGTGGATCATGGTGGACAGAGCCCGGTATCCTGGCAGCCATTCGGAGCTTTGTGCATGCCGGTGGTGGACTTATCGGGATAGGTGAACCAACGGCACATCGGCATGGGACGTCGTTCTTTCAGCTTTCAGACATTCTTGGCGTGGATCGGGAACTCGGTCTGACCAGGGCTTTTGATCGTTATGCGTTCGTAGTGTCTAGCGATCACTACATTATGGAAGATGCTGGACCAGCTCCTGAATTAGGTAAACCTATCGAGGATATTTATATCATCGATCCTGAAACAAAAGTACTCTCTGCACAGGGTAATTCACCCAGGATTACCATCAGGCAATTTGGTAGTGGCAGGAGCGTGTATTTTGCAGCTCATACCTATAACGGGCGGAATGCACGTTTATTGTTACGCTCTATCTACTGGTCTGCTCAAATGGATTCGCAGATCAATCAATGGATATGTAATAATTGCAACACAGACTGTGCTTATTACCCGAAACATGGTAAGTTAGTTGTTGTGAATAACACGAACCAAGTTCAGCAGACCGTAGTCCAGAATCCGATCCGTTCAGTAGCATTTAGCTTGGAGCCATTCGCCTCTACGATGATGGATATGGCATGAACCATTATTGGATTGGGGAGAATTTACTATGCCTTTGGGTCCGATGACCATATAATCTATGGCGGTTCGCGCCATATTTTACGTGATCTCAATGGGCAAGCGCAAGATAAAAAAAGAGCAAGCCGTACTGGATAATAAATTGTCCATACCACGTGTTGCGCTATTGGTCCAGTGGCGTCCGCCACTATTGCAGGGGATTGCCGATTACATCAAGGCACATAGGCCGTGGTCGGTGATGCTCGCGCCGCCACCGACAGAAACGACATATCATTTAGAGCAGTGGCTGGTTGAGCGTGTGGTGACGGGGATCATTGGCCGATTTGATAACAAAAAAATCGCCGGTCACGTCAAGAAGTTGAATATCCCCTGCGTCAATACTTATTTGGAGGATGAGAAACCGATCCTACCGGTTGTGTATTTTGATAATAAGCAAATTGGCCGAGTTGCAGCCGAGCATCTTTTAGAGCGCAAGTTCAGGTACTTTGGTTTCTGTCATCGTTTAGGGATGATCCCATCTGCACAGCGACGGGAGGGGTTTACAGATCGCGTGCGTGAAGATGGCTTAGAATGCAGTGTCTACGATATGCCGCTGTATCCAAGCGACCCCAATTCCTGGATACAATGGCAGGTACGTATGGCGGACTGGTTGTACTCGATCCCCAAACCCGCCGGGATCATGGCATGTAATGATGGCTATGCTCAACTAACACTGGAGGCTGCAAAGCGGATCGGTGTCAGCATCCCCGACGAACTAGCTGTGATCGGTGCAGATAACGATGCTCCGCTGTGCCAGATTTCGTCCCCACCACTAACAAGTGTTCCTATCGATTGGCAGCGACTGGGGTATGAAGCGGCCGGCTTGTTAGACAAGCTTATGTCGGGAGACAAGGCTCCAGATAAGCCTTTCTTACTCACACCGGCATCTATCGTGACGCGACATTCTACTGATGTCCTAGCGATAGATGACCGTGAGGTGGTGGCCGCCCTTCGGTTTATCTCGGCACACGCTATCGAGGGTATCGGCATTGATGATGTGTTACGCCAGGTTCCATTATCCAGAAGTGTTCTGCAACGACGTTTCCGGAATGTTATGGGGCACACCATTATGACCGAGATTCAAGACGCCAAGATTCGACATGCTACGCGACTTCTGAGCGAGACGGATATACCCCTGAACGTTATCGCCTTCAATTCTGGATTCAGGCATCAGCAGTACATGAATGCGGTATTTCGCAGACAACTAAAAAAGACACCCGGCCAGATACGCACGGAGGCTAAGAAGGGTATTGCGAATCGGATGGCATGATATCATTGTTTACCTGCTTCATTATGCCTTGCAAAAAACAATAAACATTCGCGTGAGAATCAACTCACGCGAATGTGTAGGGATGTACAGGAAAACTATACTATCCAGGTACTGCGTTGGCGTATGAACATAACCAGGCCACCCAGTCCAAGGAGGGTGATACCGGTTGGCTCGGGTACGGTGCTGGTCACCGGGGGTGTACCGGCGTTCCAGTTATTCAGCACGACATCAAGGTCATCAAGACCAACAAATCCATCACCGGACGGATCGGCAGCCGGATCGGCTGGGGGGACATTCTGGTTCCATGCGCCAAGCACAATGTCAAGATCATCCAAGCCGACGAATCCGTCGCCATTAAGGTCACCTTCCAGGCTACCGTCAGCAAATTCCATGACGATAGACGGAGTCGTCAGCCCTGAATTGGCCAAGACCCATTCCTTGGTACGGATACCAACGCTGCCACCATTGGCAGGACCAAGCCGTTCACTGATCATAAACAATAAAGAGACTTGTCCATCTGTATCAGCTTGAAGGAAGCTGACAAGATTACTGTTAAAGTTGGGATCGACTTCGCCGTATTCGTCTGCGAAAGCCGCCTCGTCGTCTGTCCAGCCGGCCGGATTTTCAGTCGAGAGGTAGGTGGTCGAAAATTCGGTAGTGGTACCACCTGAACCGGGCCCCATCGGTGTCCAATAACCCAGTTCCGTCCAGCGGAGCGTATCAACCTGGCCATCGGTTGTCAGTACTGGATCATAAGTTGGATTAGGGGTTAAACCCGGTGTCGTATTCCATGTAATGGTGCCTTCATCCCAGGATTCTTCCGCATCTCCATCATTCAATCCATAGATAATCATCTCTCTTTGTTGCGATGCGTTTTGAATCTTGATGCCGGCATTGAGCAGATTGCTGAAGTCCTTTGTTATGCTGGAAAGGTCCAAACGTATGATACCAGCCCGGAATCGTTGAGTGAGTGAACCATCAGTCAGCAGTCGGATGTCCATCGAATAAATGCTAAGATTCGAAGTATCGGCGAAAGCCTGGCCGACGAAGCCGTCATCATTGTATAGACCCGCGTCGGCGCCAGAGCCCACATCTGTGCCGATATCGACCACCGCTGCTTGGATGGTGGCAGTCGTGACTAGCGCGGATGCAACTGCCATCAAGCTCATTGTTTTCAATACATGATCTTTCATATCCGGTCCTCTCCAAGTACTAGTGAAAGTTAAAGGTAAGGTTTGAGCCAATATTTACCCGAATTGATCAGATGGTGTAGTTAATTACCAAACGACCGTGTTAGTTATTCGCCGCCTGATATACGCTTGTGATGAGTGTCTCAGTATTCTGTAAACGGTCCAGAATTTCCATTAATTCGTTTGTCTTGTTGGTGCTAGTAAGTGGATGTTCTTCAAAGTATGCAACGGCATCGGGATCATTCAAATATTGGACATGCCCATCAATAAATGATCCATTCCAACCTCCTCCTCCTTTTTGGTGGGCGTATGAATCCCGAGTATTGATGGTGTCACATATCAGCACACGATCCTGGTCAAAATCACGTGTATTCCGGGCCACTAGTTGCATACCGGCGCGCGTACCACTGGGCAGGTATACACTCATCGCGGACGATGTGTAAAAGTTTGGGTTGTAATAGTAACCGGTACGCCAAAATGCGCCACCACCCGGTGGAGCGGGTGGCAATGGATCGTTACTTAGATAGGGCAGATAGGGTTCGTAGTATTCCCAGGTAAATACGCCGTCATCCTGTGTTGGGCAATAGAATATTCTATAGTCGGACAGATACCCTTGCTTGTAGAGTATCCCAAGCCCGTTGGGTTTATCTATATCTCCAACTTTGTAGAAGTCGTTGTAGTTCGTGATCCGGTACGCGCCATCAGCAGGGCTATACAGGCCCCCAGGATCAGCCAACCAATCGTTGTTATCAGTAGCATAGGATAATGCGCCGACCGCGTTCTGACGTGTGTTGCTGGCACAGACACTTCGTTTAGCAGTTTCCCGTGCTGCCCCCAAGGCCGGTAGCAGGATTCCGACCAGCAGTGCGATTATCGAGATGACAACCAGTAATTCGATAAGTGTAAATGCCTGGTAACTTTTAGTCGTGGTTTTATATGACATCTTCAAGGCTTCCTATCATTCGCCTGATCCATACCAGTCGTTCACCATCCTTGGCGAGTGTCTGATGTAACGCAATAGGTGTATAGTTCTGTCGAACCACACACCCAAAAATAAACTATTTACGGCTGCGACCCAATAGGGCCAAGCCGCTCAGTCCTAATGTTGCCAGGCTTGCGGGTTCGGGAACTACGGTTACGTCGAGCTTAATTGCTGAGTTCGGATTACCACGTGTGAGGCTGATTGCCTTATTCTCCGCGGTCGGCAAACCAGCAATGATAAGTGTGCCATTCGTATCGGCATTGGCAGCATTCAATAAATCACCATCACTGATCGTGATGCCATACACGCCACCGTTACCAGGCGAGCTTCCAACCAATGTAAATTGCGCAAGGTCCAGTGGTATGGTGCTGTCGAAGCCACCAGGCGTGGTTGGGCCAGTATAGTTGTAACCGGCCCAATTCATAGCGGTGACTTTTGTTTCGAGCAGGGTCAAGCCCTGGATGTCAGCGGTGCTGCCATCAATAGCAGCATAGAAGTCGATCAAAGCACCTGTAGTTTGACCGATGTTTGTGCCACTGAGTGTAATAGCGGAGATTGTCTCACCGGGGCTAACAATACCTCCAAGGTCCCACTTCATCACGACAATGCGTTTACGTGTTGTTTCAGATGTATCGGTGATACCATCGGTACCCAAGTCACGGATATCGGCACCACTAGAACTGGCTTTATTCGCGTCTGCAGGTGTGTTGTTATCGTTGTAGACACCTACGGCCCAACTCGCACCATTGCCCATACTTTCGTCCGTCTGCAACAAGGTGTGAGTGCCAATGGCGGCCGTTGTCGCACTTGCACTGACCATAGTACTACAAACACTTAAAATAGTTAGCACTCTTTTCATTGTGGTATTCTCCGTCTCCAGGAACAGGATTGTTTAAGGACACACAACGAACAGACGTGTGCTGGCCAGACATAGGCCACTCCAGATGAGAAAGATCAACACGGTAACGAGCAACTACGGAACGAATTGGCACAAAAGCGATTCAATAATGAGTTACAAATTGCACGATTCTGAGACGATCACACTTACTCACTAAAAGTTAAAAACCTTCAATAAAATGACCGCCAAGTGGTAAGAAATATCTTCATCAAGCCGAGATAATTATCACGCCAGCCCATACCTATTGCAAGACTTATATGTTGTGAGAATCGTTTCAAAGTTTTAAGAAATTGGGTCAAACCGCCGTTTTCAAGAAGGTAGGGGTAGACCTTCAAAATATGATCTGAGGGTTGCCTTCAAACCTCTGGTCTCACGATAGAAGTGTGGTAAATTAGATTCAAACATACATTCTTGAGCATGTATGTGTTCGAATAATAACCAGATTGGTATGTCAGTCTATCCAGGAGAAGGCTCGTGTCTTCCTCAAGATTAGAAAGGAAAAAGGCGATTCGTTTCGGCTGTATAGGTATCCGTGGTTACGGACAGATTGTATGTGAGTACTTGTCACGTCATCATCTTAACAATGACGAACAGATTCAGTTTGTTGCTGCATGTGATCCGGTACCAGAGAAGTGTACCGAGATCATGAAAAAACTGAAATCAATAGGGGTGACAATAGCACATGATGTAGATGGATTGTTAGCAGAGGATATAGATGCTGTTTGGCTTCCCTTGCCGATCCATCTGCACAAGGAATTTACGATTGCTGCATTGACTAGTGGTAAGGCAGTGATATGTGAAAAACCAGCGGCAGGATGCATTGATGATGTTGATGCAATGATCGATGTTCGAAAGGCAACAGGCAGGCCGGTGATCGTTGGATTTCAACATCTATACGATCCCGTCGTCGAAACAGCCAAGAAAACACTGGTCAGTGGCCGTCTTGGGAAAGCAAGAAGGGCAGTGGTATATGGGTGTTGGCCGCGAACCAGGCAGTACTATACTCGCACAGACTGGGCTGGGCGCATGACACTTGGACAAAAGATCATCAACGATAGTCCGGCTTCAAATGCGATGTCTCACTTCGTTATGCTTGCGCTGTTTCTACTCGGTTCGGATTACATCACAGCAGCAGCAGTAAAGTCTGTTCAATCATACTTGTATCGTGCCGCTGAAATCGAGACCTATGACACAGTTAGCATGCGGATTACCACCACGGATGATATCGAGATTGACATTCATCTATCACATGCGAGTCAGCATATTGTCACGCCGACGGTCAGGATATATACCGAGAAAGGTCAGTTGTCTATGATTGATGCTGATAGAATGGTGATTGAGCGTGGAAAAAGCATCGAGCAAATACCTTGGAATACCGATTCGCGTGCACATATAGCTCCAACCATGGCAGGTATGCTGAGTAACAGGATTAACCACACTCATCCCGCATCATTGGAAAACGCACGCCAGCATGTTCTGGCATGCGAACTCGCCACGTCGAATGCCTCAGTTATCGATGTGTCTCCGAGTATACTAAAGCGTGGTGTCGCGCATCAGGATGGCGAGGGCACCGCAATCAGTAATATTGAAGTGATGATCTCCGATTGTGTTCGAGATGGTAGTCTACTTAGTAAGTTGGTAAGACAACAATAGCTCATCAAGAGATATGTCAGGCGTGCTGATTACAAATACAGCAACAGAATAACTAGCGCTTAAAAATCAACAGACTTGTTACACATATAAGAATTGTGCAGTTCGATTCCGGGATAGTAACAGGCATGGCAGGTGGTGTGCCTGCGTTCCAATTGTTGAGGACAATATCAAGATCCTGCAGGCCGACATATCCATTGTTGGAGGGATCAGCACGTTCATCTGACGGTGGTACAGCAAGGTTCCAGTTAACAAGTATGATGTCCAAGTCAGAAAGTCCGACGAACCCGTCTCCATCAAGGTCGCCGGTCAGCGGCCCCCCCGTTTCGAATGCCCCAAGATCCGGCGCTGCACCAAAGAACGGTAACCCCACATCTGATCCTGCATCAATAAGATCACTGTAGGATGTAATCTTAAGGAAATCGAGATCAGGTAAGTTGCCGTCAACATGGCGAGGACCGTCAACACCTGTTGTATCGGTGCTTAAGAAATCCGACACTGACACATTGAATCCAAGATTCCAGGTATTGAATTCATCATCGATCTGGGACTGATTATCGTTAATCAGATTGGTGCCGTTATCAAACGCAATATTATTACGAAGGTAATGCTCGGCAGTCCAGTTAACTGGATCAACATCATTAAGAAGATCGAAACCTCGCGGATTATCAAAGGCTGTATTATTCAGCCATTCAATCGCCCCGGGGTGGTGGTTTGCATAAAACCCCTGAACTCGGTTATCGAAAGAAACATTATTGCGAATGACGTTTCTTGGTACGTCTTCCGGATTTGGGAAGTTTGCTGTATTCAAGCCATAACCGCCTGCTTTGATGCCTGCGCCATTTCCTGCGGCAGTATCAGTATCGTAGATATAGCCGTTGTGCCAAGCCCAAGAGTATTCGAGTATGACCCGGCCGTCTGAGTTAATAAAATCGAATCCGTCATCACTGTTATTCCAAGCGCGGTTACCACTGAAAATATTGCCATCATCGTTGCTATGACTGCCGAAGCCGTCAGCGTTTTCCCCCCCGCGGTCAGGGTCGTAGTTATCGTGAGAGTCACAATTAAGTACTAGATTATTACCACCGTTCACGATAAATAAGCCAGGTCCTTCATTGTGATGCAGATCAAGTTGTTCGAAGATGTTGTAATCACCACCTGGTCCTTCAACGCGTATTGCCCACGATTCATTAACATTGGTAATTACTTGCTGAACGCCACGAAGTTCAAGGCCTTTGAAGTGCAGATAATCAGCTTGAATGCTGAAGCCGCGTATACGTTCATACGGGAGGTAGTTGTAGAAGTCGAAAACCGGTTGCTCTCCCGGCATGGCCCAGTAATTGATGCGATTATCTGCTGTTCCGCTTTTATTGAACAATACTGCATACTCACTTGCCCCAAATCCAGCATTGAATTCATATACACCGCCTCTTATCCATACTGTATCGCCGGGAGATACTGCCTGTTGTGCGCGTGCGAGTGATGCGAATGGATGGGCGACAGTCCCGGGATTGGTGTCATTTCCGTTTGTAGCAATGTAGAAATCATCTGCTGTCGCTGTGACGGGAAGCAGGGTTGATGTGAGAAGACAGAAGATTAATCGTTTAACGTCCAAATCTCGGGGCCTCCTGTACGATATTGCTTCGAACATGATCTCATGAATTGTACCCAAGAAGATTAGGAAATTAGTGTTATTCTTTTAAGAGATTGGGTCAATCGTGCGTAAGTACATAGAAACAAAGTGTATGTATCCAAACAGAGTACACGCACAGTAGTAAAGCGATAAATATTAGGAGGTAATCAACCAAATAATGCATCAATCATGGCAGGGAAATTATGTATACCGCGGTTGCCGTAGGGAAAAAGGCTAAATGTGCCAGATATCAATGCAGACCGAATCAATCTGAACGGCAACTGCGCCTGAAAGCAGCCGGTGTTTGTCCCGTTACTTTCCGGAAGATGCGATTGAAGTTCGAAGTTGCTGAGTATCCACACCTTCTGGCTATCTCGTCAACAGAAAGATCTAATTGTAACAGCATACGTTTAGATTGATCGATCCGGACACGAAGAATCTCTTCATACGGTGTTCTGCCTACCTTCTCAACGAATTCGCGCTCTAACCAGCGACGTGCAACAGGTACGTGGTTCAGGACATCGCGTACACCACAGGGATCACAGGCATGGTTTCGGATGAATTGAATGGCTGCTGCAAGGTCCTTATCGTCAATCGCAAGCTGGTTGGTACTGACTCGCTGATGAATACCCAAAGGACTCATCTGAATATGTCTTTGGGATTTTGAAATATTATCTCCCCGCAACATACGGTCAAGCAATTTAGCAGCTTCATATCCTAACCGCTGAAAGTCGACATCAACACTCGAAAGAGGAGGCGAAGCGGCTTCACAGAGTAGTTCATCATTATTCACGCCGATTATGGCAATATCATCGGGTACCTTGAACTTGGTTTCACGAATAGCTGCAGCCAAATCAAAGGCAAGGGTATCATCACTTGTCATTATCCCAATTGGCTTAGGCAGGGGATCGAGCCACTCAATTAATGTACGTCGGTGTGAGCGCGACATACGTTCTGAGCCAGATGGCCAGGAAACCGGACAGACAAATTTGCATGAATGATCTCTGCACTTCAGTTCGGTATCAAAACCAGAATAGCGCATATTGCCCACATTCCGCGAAGCGCCATGAGCGACACCGTAGTAAGCGAAGTGTTGATAGCCGCAATCAAGGAGATGGTCCGCCGCGATTTTGCCTATTGCTTCTTCGTCAGATGAAACGATGGGGGATTTTGATTGATCGTAGGATGCCTCACAACAGACGACGTGCTTACTCCTATTAAGTAGCATGTGATAAACATCATCACCACCACCAGCATAAATCGCCCCATCAGTTTCCGGGTATACCTCGTGACGGCCAGTCGTATCCCAAGGATCCACGTGAATGAGCCAATCCTGCTGAAGATTGGCGTACTTCAATATCCCCCGCAATGTATCGCGACCAAATACGATGCTGCATGCGGCAACTACGTTGACCACATAAATTGAACGGGAAGAGTCAGAGTTATTGGGGTTTATTATTGCTGCCATGGTCTATATCCAGCAAAATATAATAACATGGCCTGTAGTGATTTGCATAATAGCTGCTGACCCTATGGGGCTCAAACAGACACGCGAATCCGAATGCTTCACGCCCTTCACATGAGGGAGGTTAGTCATGAACGATGGTGGATGTAATTACAATGGCTGGCATGATACCGGGCCCGAATTCAGAAACAGCTATACGGGCCCATCCATTACGACAGCCATAGCGTTCTGGAAGGACCTGAGTTGTATATGCGCCATGTGTTGTAAATGTCTGCGTGCTATCCTTGGACGACACGCGAATTGTATCATCGATCGTAGTGATAGCCAGATCGTTTACACCGTCATTTGCCAGTATTGGCCAGATCAATCTTGATGCGCCATCATAATCCAGAAGCTCAGTATTTTGAATGACAGTATCCGGGGTGAGTGTGTAGCGTTCTATGATAGCTTGAGGGCCATTGAACTCCCCATGATATGTAAGACTAAATACCACACGTTCAGGGGATTGTTCAATCATATCAAGTTCGGCGGACACAGGTCCATACTGTCCCGGTTGGCCATGGAGATGTCCATATTCCGCAAGCCGCCGCCATGAGCCATTGCAATCAATCCAGGACACACCGACCGCGGCGGAAGTTTGGGGTCCATCGGGTAGGTGATATGCCGCTGTTTCGGTCAGTCCATCACTTGGTCCAAGCTGAGGATCCATCCCGCATTGATGAATCCGAAGCAAGCCTGTGGGATTGTGAGTCAGATCTGCGTAGTAATCGATAAGCAGGTAGTGTCCACCGACATTTGCGATTAGTTTATTGAAGGGGTCGGGGAGTTGGAATACGAATCCACCGACTTCAGCCGGCGTGTAATACTCAGTAATAGCTTCAGTTCGCTCAGCGTGCTTAAAGGCTAATGCTAACATCGCAGCGGTAAGCAGATTGTATTGAGAGTGAGACGAGTAAGATTCATAGCCATGTTGATTGGCTGGGTTGCGACGGTTTTTAACTATCCAAAGTTCACCGCTTGGGCGAATCCAACGAAGTAAAGACTTCAGAGCGAGATGGGACGCACGTTTATATGACCCAGCCTCTGCCAAATCGTTTCGAAGTATTGCCTTGGATGCATATACTTCAAACATGACACACTGTTCAGCTTCGTTCCATTGGTGATGAGCGCTGCGTCCACCAGCAGGTAACTCACCGGCAGGGGATTGCATAAACAGGCTTGTCTTAACACCTCGCCCCAAGACATCCTCAAGTATGTCGGCCCGGTATCCCGTGTAGCCGCTCGCCAGCAAATCTGCAACCCATATACGGGGGAAAAGATCGTATGCCATGGGGCCCTCGGTATAAAGGCCCCAAGGCGAGTTGAAGAATTGACCCTGTGCAGCGAGTGAATGCTCGACGTAAGTATTGTTTTCACGCAACCCTTGCAGATAAAAAAGCCCTTCGCCGCTTAGAGCCACAACGTTCCAGTTGTTATCACCAGGCGCAACACGATAAATATCATACGGGTCAAAACCCTTGATTAGTCGTATCCATTCAGCGAAACGTGCTGGCTCTATCTTGCTCTTAACCAAAGATAGTGTATGTGCTATTAGAGGCGGGAAGAAGTCCTCGTGAGATGTGGCTGCCCTGCGTTGACTCAAAGTTATTATCGACCACTCGAGCGCACATGCCGCCGGCTCTAGTAGATCCTCTCGACCATCGTGAACAAACAATGTCGCAGCTGCGAGGGCAAAACAGGGGGTTGAATACTGAATTTCAACCTCATGATAGGGGTCGATGACTGCGCCCTTATCATTCTGAAATTTGGCAAAGTACACGACGATACCGCTGATTACATGCAGATAGTTTTCGCGAGACAGGCCGGTGGACTCGGGCAGCCTCATATCCTTCAATATCTCGGTATACCTTTCCCACAGCGGAGCAATTGGATCCGGCCAATCCGCGACGTTCTGCCACGTATCGGCTTCCTTCAGCACCCAGTGTGCGGAGTTATAATGGTCAGAGAGCAACATAATCTCCACTACAGGTCCAATGAGAGCCAGATTGGTATTCCAGTTGTTCGCCCAGGGGAGGAAATCCAATGATGTACATCGAATTATATCCGATTCGAGAACGCTGCTTTCAACAGGTCGACAAATACACTACCGATTCTTCCACTATGTTATAAGGTCTTGTAATAATGAATATTACAGTAATCTTTCTGGCTGGGGGTAAGCGACGAAACTATCGAAGAATGGCGATTGTGCTGTTTCTTGTGGCTTTTTATTTTGCCGTAAGCAGTGTGTGGGGGCAGGACAAAACAGACGAACAGATATATGTCGGTGCAACTACCGAGAGTTTATACGTACATCTGCCCGAAGACATTCAAGCTTGTCGCATCGAAGCCGGGGCGGTGTATCAGGATCGTAAAGACTTCAAGGTGCTCTACGATCAAAAGCCTACAAGCGATACGATCAGCTTGCCGAAGTGGAATGGCAAGAACAATCTTCTCTATCAACAGTTTCTGATAACTCTCGATGGGCAGCAGTATCTCCGCTGGGTTACTGAGATGGATGGCGTATCCAAGTACCATCAAGATGTTACCTGGCCGAGCGAAGTCAAAGGTGTTTCGTGTCCAGTTGTGATCGATGATCTTAAAGAACTCGGTGCCCGGCATACACACTGGAACATAAACCTTAGCAATTTGCTTCTTCCAGAAGGAGCTGAAAATCCAGATAGAGAATGGATGCTCCATAGAGAAGGTATCACCATCCGTATTAATCCGGATTATGTGAGGTCTCTAGATAACACGATATCCGATCTTACTAAAGCAGATGTCAACGTTGTTGCGGTGATACTTAATATCGTTGGCTTGCCCGCTAGAGAAAACAATCCGCTAATCCATCCTGACGCATATATTACTGATCCGGAATTCAGCCACTTCGCGGTTAATCTATCGAACAAGAAAAGCGTAGTGACTTATACTACGTTGATGGAGTTTCTCGCCGAACGTTATAGCAGGCCGGATAAGCGATTCGGGCAGATCGGTGGATACATCATCGGTAATGAAGTCGATTCGCATTGGACTTGGCACAACATGGGGCCAGCAGACCTGGATACCGTAGCCCGGGAGTATCTTAACCAGGTCAGGCTATCCTGGCTTGCGATATCGCAGGCACATTCCGATATCCCGGTTTTCATTTCACTAACCCATAGCTGGGTTAGGCCGAATTCACAAGATCCATTACGTAGTCTGTCAGGTAAGGCCTTGCTTGATAAGCTGGTTGAATTGTCAATAAATGAAGGCAATTATCCTTGGCACATCGCGTATCATCCTTATCCGCAGGATTTGCGTAATCCTCGTTTCTGGCAGGATGACATGGCAACGTTTGGATATGACACGCCTATGGTGACGTTCAGAAACCTTGAAGTTTTAGCGGGCTACATGGATAAACCACGAAATATGATTCAAGGACGGTCACGCCGGTTGATACTTTCTGAACAAGGTTTTGATACCCCGGCAGGGCCCGATGGGGAGGAGATACAGGCAGCGGCTTACGCTTTGTCATATGAACGCATCAAGCAGATACCAAAAATTGAGGCCTATATACTACACCGTCATGTAGATCATCGCGGTGAGTTCGGCTTGAGACTCGGATTATGGACCGCGAAGCAGATTCCCGGCCACATGTCCACGCCAGACCAAAAGAAAAAATTGTGGTATGTGTTCCAGGCCGCCGGCACACCAAATTGGCGTGATGAGGTAAAGTTCGCACTTGCCATATTAGGCTTGGATTCCTGGGATGACGTCTATGTATATAAAGCAGCTATTCCGGAGCATTCGCCCGACCTTGAGTACGTCATTTCCGATGGCGAGCTAGTATATGATTTTGTTAAGGAGATCGATTCAGCGACCATCACCGATTCACTTGAGTATAGAACTCGCTTATTCCCTCAAGCCGATGGCGGCGTCCATAAAGGGATCTACCTGCATCCCCAAGGCACGCCACACAAAGGAGCGAAAATACGGTACGAGCTTCTGTTGCCCGATCGGAAAGGCCTTGAGTTTCATACAACGCTGTACACCGAGTCCGGTAATGGGGACGGGGTAGTCTACCGGCTGTTTGTCAATGACAAGTTGTTGATGGAACACGATAGTCTGAGTAACAACAATAGTCAGCATGCCTCCTTGAAAGCTTATGCCGGCAAATCAGTACGTATTACGTTGGAGGTTGACCCCAAGACTAACAATTCCCACGATTGGGCATACTGGCAGAATCCTGTGATCGTCATGCAAAAATAACATTCAATTGGTAAAATGCCCTCATATTACATGCCACATATACAAAGCCGTTATTTATAAACTATATTATAATTGTAGTAAGGAAATATAATGGATCTATCCAGGATAGAAGAACTGATACCGGTTTATCGAGACGGTCTACTTGACAGCACCATTCCATTCTGGACCCGCCATGCCCTGGATAGAGAATGTGGCGGTTTCATGACATTCCTGGATGCGGACGGCACGATCGTCTCGACAGACAAGCCGATGTGGGTCGCGGGGCGGATCAGTTGGTTGTTTGCAAGGTTGTATAATCAGGTAGAGAAGAAGCCGGAATGGCTGGAACTGGCCCGGCATGGTATCGGATTTTTGCGTAAATACGGCTTCGACTCAGACGGGAGGATGTTTTACGCCGTAACCCGTGACGGGAAGCCCTTGCGTAAACGTCGCTACTTATTCACCGAGACATTCGCTGCGGTCGGATTAGCAGAATATGCCAAAGCATCCGGTGACGACGAGGCCAGCCAAGAAGCGGCGGACTTATTCAAGTTGATTATTAAATATTACAAGACACCTGGTTTACTGGAACCCAAAGGCATCCCACAAACACGATCTATGAAGTCTCACGCCATGCCAATGATACTGTTGGCTACTTCGCAGATTCTTCGGCAGATTGATGACGATCCAATTTACCAGACAACCATTGATGAAGTGCTGGAAGAAGTCATTAATCACTTTCTTAAGCCGGAATTCAAGGTTCTGCTGGAAAGCGTCGGGCCGAATGGAGAATTCGTGGATGAACCGGATGGTCGAGAGGTCAATCCGGGGCATGCAATCGAGACATCATGGTTCATGATGGAAGAATCGCGTTATCGTAATAATAACAAGACGTTATTATTTGAAGCATGCAAGATCCTTGACTGGTCGTTGGAGTTCGGTTGGGATGATGTGCATGGAGGAATCCTGTACTTTAAAGACTGTAAAGGTTATCCCAATCCACGATATGAGCACGATATGAAGCTTTGGTGGCCTCACAACGAAGCAATCTATGCAACATTACTGGCGCATCATTTGACTGGGAAAGATGTCTACGCGGATTGGCATAAGAAAGTCCATGATTGGGCACACAAGCACTTCCCGGATACGGAGCACGGTGAATGGTTCGGGTATCTGCACCGCGATAGTACTATAGCATCCACTCTCAAGGGGAATATGTGGAAAGGGCCGTTCCATCTGCCTCGTATGCAGTTGAATTGCTGGAAACTGTTGGAACAGATGAAGCTGAGCACTTTGAAGTAATGAGGATTACTTCAACAGATCCCCAAGAATATCTTTGAGAGGTATTCTTAGAAATGTCATATTGGCACGACTTCCTTCATACAATATCCCCACAGTATGTTGATCGATTACCGTCAGGCATGAATATCCAGCAGATGCACCCGAGTCGATCAATAAATGATATTCTTCTGGCCATGTGTTGCCATCATCTACTGAAGCCTTGATGGTCATATTGCGACGTGGTTTGTCAGGAACTGCTGGATTTGAGAATAGCAGTATAGGTCTACTCAGTTTCGGCACATCCATGGAAATGAGGCTTGCCTGGCAAACAGGTTCAGGAAGAGCTGATCTGGATGTTGGGTGTTCGTGCCAAGTCTGACCAAGATCATTTGTTACATAGACAGAGCGTGATCCACCACGGTTATCACGCATGTTCAGCATAAGTGAACCATCACTGAGTTCCGCAACCTGTGCTTCGGTTGTGTTGGATTTCGCACCCGATCCTATATGCCAGGTAATCCCATGATCTTTGCTATAAATGATCGTTGAGTACGGCATATCATCTGCATCCTTGAACTGGCCGGCGAAGACGATAGTACCATCTCGCATGGAGATGCCACATCCTGGGCCGTTGAAAACAAGATGCCACTTCGGGTCTTTAATTTGAGATGTGATGTTAATCGGTTCTGACCAGGTGCGGCCATCATCATCACTCTTGAAAAGAACAAGTTGACCTGTTTCGTCAGGACTAAGACCGGGCCCAGAGTCTTTCCAGCCGCGCTCGCCATGGCTCCACAACCCAGCCACCCATATTGTGCCAGTCTGTCTGTCTACCAGTACTGCTGGATCCCCGATACCATCATATGCCCATTGGGGATCATGTCCCATATCGCCAATTATCTTCATCGGTTCCCAGGAAATTCCACCATCTGTGCTCCGACTCATGCCGATGTCGATATTTGCGGGTAAATCACTCCAACTGTTGTAGCGGACATCATAGACAGCGATCAGTGTGCCGTTATTCGTAGTTGTTAACCCAGGTATCCGATAAGCGGCAACGTCATCCTCGTCAGTATTCCTAAGTGCAATGCCAACACGCTGTGATGCCGTGGCTTGGGGTGAATTGGTATTGTTATTTAATGTTATCGCGTCGCCATTACTAAGCATGACCTCGCGACATTGTACCAATGGCGTATGATTCGGGGTTACACGATTGTTCAGTTGATATGAGACCCAAAAGTAATTCTTGCCGTCTTGAAGGGGATAGTCAGATTCGAATGTCAGTGAGCGGGCGGGCGGTTTAGGTGTCCCAATCGCGATAGCGTCACCAAAAACTGTGTGTGGATTTCGCCAATCCAATGACGGTATACCACCCGTACCGAATATCTCAATTGCAGATATTAAGGAAGTACTCTCCTCACTCAACTCAAGTTTAATACGATTCAGATGTAGTTTATCAATATTGCCGGGTGTATTGAGACAGATACGCACAACAGGATTATGCCGGTTGCCCACCAAAACAGGCATGCCAGATGGCTCTGCAACTACCGATTTAACAGCCATCCGCATTGAGCGTGTGATACGGATATCATCGATCAAGACACCCTTGTTAGGATCACTGTGGCAGATAAATCGTATACGCTCTGGAATTACGCCATTCAGCGGGATGATTACCTGGGTCTTGTAGCCACCGGTTTCAATATCATCATCACCACGGTAGACCTCGCGCCAAGATGTGCCATCAAAGAATTCAACGCGGAATTCGAATGGTCCGTTCTTTGTCCAACGTTCAGCCCAGAAAGATAATTCATGCGCATCACTATCAATAGCCTGAGGTTCCCAACTGACAATACTATCATAGTCATACATTCTTAATGAATGTTTGCCGGTACGTTGCTTCCCAGCAACAATCTCGGACTTGCCTTTGGTAGATACAATCCAACCGTTATTAACAGTGATACGCTTCAGCGTGCCCATTGGCTGAGACTCAAATCCGATATCGAGTACGGAACTGTCAGAAATCGTAGACTCTGCAAAACAGCCGAGTCCTGTAATGTATATAGCTAATAGAAGTATGACACGGTACATTCGTTGCGTTCTATTCATGATTCCATCTATTTACTGTGTGTGCTAAACCGTGGCTTAATGTTTCTCGCGAGGAGCAACTTCAGCAAGCTTCGCTGAAAGCAGCTTGATCGTCTCAACCATATCCGGATGATTAGCCAGATTCTCGGCTTCATTAGGATCGACATCATGATCATAGAGTTCGATTGCACTTGCTTCACCAGTGTGCCAATCCCGCCACTCTGTGTATCGATAGCGGGTGGTGCGTAATGAATACCCCATATGTGTAGGACCATCCTTTTCCTTGTAGTAGGGGGGGCGTGGGTGTTGTGTCAGCGCGACACGTTCTTGTCCACTATTGGTGCTGGTTATTAATGGTACAAGTGTGTTGCCTTCAAGTTGGTCCGGCTGTTTTAAACCACATAATTCGACGAGTGTGGGATAAACATCTAATAACTCGACCATCGCTTCGCAACGGACATTCTTTCCTTGTCCCGGTACACTGATGATAAGCGGGACTCTTGCGTCACGCTCAAAATTCGAAGTCTTGGCCCAAAGGGCATGCTCTCCTATGTGAAAACCATGGTCGGACCAAAGAACGATGATCGTGGAATCAGCCAGATCCAGGCGATCAAGCTCATCCACGACCTTGCCGATTTGTGCATCAACAAAGCTGATTGCTGCATAATAGCCGTGCCTTAATTCACGTACCTGCTGTTCAGTAGGTTGGCCCTCCTTGGGCATCCCCGCATATCCACGTAATTCCTTGAAGTTGTGAAGTGCAATGTCTGGACAGTCGCGGGGGGGAGTTGCAGGGATCGGGCCGGGAATCTTCGCAGGATCATACATATCCCAATACTTTTTAGGCGCGTTGAACGGCAAATGTGGTTTCCAAAAGCCAACCGCCAGGAAGAAGGGTTCGTCTTTATGTTCGCGGAGTGCCTGGATACTTAATTGTGCAATACGACCATCAAAATATGTCTCGTCTGGCACATCAACACATTGCGTGGGGCCGTTCTGTACGGTCGCAGGTGTACCTAGCGCCGCCCCAGGGATATACCAATCGCTGTAGTGTGGGGCATGGTGATAAACCTGTGGCACAGACCATGATTGCGGATCGCCCTCGTATGTCAGCTTGCCCCAGTTGTGATATAGCTTCCCAATACCTTGTGTGAAGTATCCGTTCTGCTTAAACAACTCCGGCAGAGTGACAATATCTGGGTGTGTGTCCCGGAAGTGTGTACGTAGGTCCCATACACGCAATGTGTCAAGACGCATCCCCGTCATAATCGATGCTCGCGATGGATTACAAACGGCCTGCTGACAATATGCATGTTGAAATGATGTGCCTCGCTCAGCAAGCTTGTCAAGATTTGGCGTTATAGCCACACCTGATCCAAACGATGAGACTTCAGCGTTAAGGTCATCCAGTGCGATGAAAAGAACGTTATATCGCTTTGCAGATACATGTTGGGTCTTTTCAACGCTACACCCCCAAATAGATGACAGCACGCAGGTAGTAAGAAGTGACCAAGTCAGGATAGTGTGTATTTTCATAACAGTTCATAGAATTGTGACGATATTGGCGTATGGTTAGTATTTATATCACATATCACAGTAAAGCGCGTCTCAACGCGTCTGTATCTAACGTTCTACTGATTCTAAAAATACTCGCTGGGGATCTACGCCAACCGGCATAGACGAAAATGTGTTGCATGCCAGCATCAATGTCTACGATAGAACCTCCAGGATGCAGACCATCACGATTACCTTTTCGGCTAAATCCGGTTCGCTCAATGATAGTTCCATCAAAACGCCATGTACTGCTTCCAGCTAGCAAGTCGTCCGGATTGATACTCCATAAATTAAGAGAACTGACTTCTAGTGATTCATCTTTGGGAATAGTACGACCCGTTCGGCCCAATCCACCTCCCCAGCGGTGACTCTGGAGTACCTCAATACGTTGAGAGACAGGATTAAAAATTACTTCTGCGGTATCGTTACACCCATTACCGGCAGCTGGATTACCAACAATGTTAGTCCGTGATGTTTTAAAATTCACAAGAGATAGCGGACTGGCATGATGATGCTGATATACATGTTGACTATGACCCCAAAGTCCGTTCGGCCCAATAGCAAAGTCAGCTAAAGTCTCCCGGCTAATCATGATCATATGGCCGGGACCCCATGTAACTACAGACGGTTCAAAGCCGCGGCCCGGTACATCTCTCAGCCAGATACATTCTTGCCAATGCCTACCCGCATCTGTTGAACTGACAAGATAATTCCGGCGTCCGCCTTTTGTTTCCTGACCGAAAGCGGCCACAAGACCAAAGTCAGGATGCTGTATCAGGTTCGGGCCGATATGAGCAGCGGTCCTGAGTATCCCCTGAAGTGCTTGTGCATCGGCTTTCCAGGTTACACCATGATCATCACTTGTATACAGCGTTTGAGGATTCCCACTGGTCATGGCAATGACACGCTCATTGCCGTCCGCATCCACCACAGAGCCAATACAATGCATGCCAGGCACAGGGCCAAGTCGTAACGGCTGCTGCGGTTTCCATTCAATCAGATTATCGGAATACAAGATGTAATGCCCGGCAAGCCTGGCATCGTCTGAGTCAGTATGCCCACTTGCACGACGGAACAAAACAATTGTCCGACCATTAAGCAGTCGTGTAGCCACAGGCCAACCCAAGTGACGAACCTTTGCATTCTCAGGCAAAGTAGCTACTACTGCCATATCAAGCAATTTGTGTTGAAGCAGTCCGGCCAGGCGTGCCTTTTCCTGGTCACCGAATCCCCACTGACTATCGTCGATTACTCGACTACTGGGGGCAGTGGCCGCCTGACTCCATCCCCGGAATGGTGGAGCCGCGATCATCGATCCCGAAATGCCGAGGGCTGCTGTCAGGAACCGTCTGCGCGTTAGATACGTAGAGGAGTATTCACTGTCATCATTGTCATTCTGTCGAGTTGTCATTATGAGTGAAAAGTTCGCCGTTGGATTAGTAGCCGATTAGTCAAAATACATACAAGCAGCATGATTGCAGATCCTGGTTCGGGGATTGAAACTTCAGGGGGCGTGCTTTCATTCCAGTTGTTCAGCACAATATCCAGATCATCAAGTCCCACGTACCCATCATCATTTGCATCCGCAGGAATGCTGCCTGGTGTCACGGTTGTATTCCAGCTAAGCAATACGATATCCAGGTCACTGAGCCCAACGTACCCATCGCCATCCAGATCGCCCGCAAGCACATACGGCTGAACAAACGTATCGACACTCAATGCTGCTTGCGAAATACGTACAAAGTCAATATCGCCGATGAATTGTTTGCTGGTCGTTCCGGAACTGTCATTGAATGTGCCGATTAACAGGTCATTCGCATTCCCGAAGTCACCTGTCGTTGTATCTGCGATGGTTCCAGCGAGCACATAATCGACATATAAACTCAGCGTGCCGGCTTCCGCATCACGTACCGCGGCAACGTGATGCCACTCACCATCATTGACGATGACGTCGCTATATAGATTAGGTTCATAATTGCCATCGGAAACAAGGAACCGAATACGGGAATCCTGTATACGAAGCCAGTATGACGGTTGTGATGTGCCCACGTCTTTGCTGATCAACGGGCCGCTCGCGGTTGCGCTGGTGCTGCTATGTGCAGTCGTTCGGAAAACAGCTTCGAGCGTGAAGCTGTCCTCCGCTTCAAAGTCGGTCATGGAGACACCCACATCGTCAATCCGTACCTCGTCAGTATCAGCGGTAAACCTGAGAGCGGCGCCATTTTGATACCGTGGATCACCTTCGACGAAAGTCGGGCTGTTCGATGCCGTGCCATCCAGACCATAGCCGCGGCTGTCTTTCAGGTAATCACTGGTTGATGGGGCTGTGCCGCTGGTCTGTTCATCAAAATTCAATTGTAGAACAGTTGGATCATCCAGCCATGATTCAGTAAACGTCGCAAAACGTATCTCTTCATAACGGGTTGTGTCGCCCCATTCATAGAGAACACCGATCCGTTTATCGTTGAGCGTAACAAGATCGGAATACGCAGATGCGCCACGATGGATCATCTTTCCTTGATCCCAGGACTCTGACTCATCGAATGAACTACGCACAAACAGTCTGGTACGAGAGTCTGTAGTCTTTGGATTAGAGAACAACAATCTGTTGTATGCATCGCCCATATCCACCGCTGAATAGCGAACGACAGAACCCTGCACCTGCGGGTCTACCAGGTCGTATTCGAACTCTGCCAAGCCGGTGAAACTAAGGCCGGCGTCCTCGCTGTAGCCAATAAGACGGTGCCTGCTGTAGGTTCCCTGATTACGCGCGTTCACATACAGTGTGCCGTCAACAAGTTCAGTCACACATGATTCGTTGGGACCGATGCCTGCGGTAGGATTGACCAGCGTGCCCCCAACGTTCCATGTGACACCGCCATCGTCCGAATAAATCAGGCTGACTTCGCGACCGTCGGGTTCCAGTGGTTGACCTGCCAACCCATGATTATTGGGTAGCACTATGCGGCCAGCATGCTCGCCGCGTTGCAGTTGGATTGCGTGATTGGGGCCAAAGTAGTACCCGTTCCAGGTAGATGGTCTTGCCATTGTTGAAATATCAACAGGCGTTGACCATGTCAGTCCATTATCCGTGCTGATACTGACTTGCGGGTATTGCCGGTCATTGACGAAAGGAATAATGATATTCCCCGTATCCAGGTCGACTACCGGAGCAGGATTACCTGATTCTTGTGAACCATTATCACTGATTACCTGTAGAGCGCTCCATGTAAGGCCGCCATCAGTGCTACGTTTGACAACTAAGTCAATATTACCGCTGTCTCCAAGACTATCCTTACGACCTTCAGCAAATGCCAGGATCGTGCCATCAGTCGCCTGCACAACTGCCGGGATGCGGAAGCCGTAGTAACCACCTTCCCCCATGTCAAAGACCGTGTTTTCGATCATGGTGTCTGCCTGCGCGGGAAGGATGACTGCCAGGCAACTTACAAGCAGTGCTGAGAGCGAAAGCTTCATAAGAAAAGATCCTTTGTGATCAAGAGTGACGGCGGCTGCATATAAACAAGCTCAGTAGACCGATTATGCCGCAGGGTGTCATTGGCTCGGGTACGATATTCTCGCTGGGAGGGGTACCCGCATTCCAATTACCGAGAACAACGTCTAGGTCATCGAGCCCCACAAAGCCGTCACCCGATGGGTCGGCGATGGAATTGGCCGGGACATTCTGGTTCCAGCTGCCCAGCACGATATCCAGGTCATCCAGCCCGACAAAGCCGTCGCCATCCAGATCACCCACCAGATCGTAAGGTAAGATGAATTCCGACACAGATAACGCGCCCGCCGAGATGCGAACAAAGTCGATGTCGCCGTTGAACTGTTTGTCCGTTGTGCCGGAGCTGTCGTTAAACGAACCGATCAGCAGATCGCTGGAGTTGGCGAAGTCGCCGGTTGTTGTGTCAATCACTGAGCCGGCAAACAGGTAGTCAATATAGAGAAACAACCTGCCGGCTTCCTTATTGCGGATCGCCGCAAGGTGGTGCCATTCACCATCATTCACGTCCACGTTACTGTACAGTGACGTCAAAGTTGAATTGTCCGAAACAAGGAACCGGGCTTTCGAATCCTGTACACGCAGGAAGTAAGAGGGCAACCCTGAACCGATATCTTTGCTGATCAACGGTCCGCTTTCGTTGGCGGTCGTCCCGCTGTGGTCGGTGGTGCGGAACACGACCTCAAGCGTGAAGCTGTCCTCCGCCTCGAAGTCTAACATCGAATTGTTGCTGTCATCGATGCGCACCTCGTCAATCCCAGCAGTGAAACGAAGTGCCGCACCGTTTGCGTAACGCGGGTCGCCCGGGACAAAGGTAGGGCCGTTTGAGGCCGTGCCATTCAGGCCGTATCCACGGCTGTCTTTCAGATAGTTGCTGGTGGATGGGGCGGTCCCGCTAGCCTGTTCGTCGAAGTTCAGTTGCAGCACGGTCGGGTCGTCCAACCACTGCTCGGTAAAGGTGGCGAATCGAATTTCTTCATAGCCTGTCGTATTGCCCCATTCATAGAGCACACCGATCTTGCCATCATTGAGTGTGACCAGGTCCGAGTAGGCACTGGGACCGCGATTAATCATCTTGCCCTCATTCCAGGTCAATGATTCATCAAACGAGCTACGAACATGAAGTCGGACGCGGGAGTCCTGCGTTTTTGGATTGGAAAACAGCAGCCGATTCTGGCTGTCGCCCATATCAACTGCCGAATAGCGCACAACCGAACCCTGAACTTGTGGGTCTTCCAGGCCGTAGTCAAACTGTGCCTGGCCTGTAAATGACAGGCCCGCATCGTTGCTGTATCCGATCAGTCTATGTCGACTGAATCCGCCCTGGCTGCGAGCGTTGACATAGAGCGTACCGTTCACCAGTTCGGTGACGTTCGATTCATTGGGCCCGATCCCTGCGGTGGTGTTGATCAGGGTTCCGCCGACATTCCACGTCGCACCGCCATCATCTGAATAAATCAGGCTGATCTCACGACCGTCCGGTTCAAGATTCTGCCCGAGCAGGTTGTGATTGCTGGGGATCACGATACGTCCCGCGTTGGGGCCGCGCTCGAGTTGGATCGAATGGTTCGGGCCCAAGCCGATCCCGTCCCACGTGGGAAGTTTGGCCATGGACGTGATGTTCACAGGGGCGGTCCAGGTGACACCGTTGTTGACGCTGCGGGATAACCAGACTGTTTGGCGATCCTTAGTGAACGGGATAAGGATGTCGCCTGTTGTCTGGTCGACAACCGGAGCGGGGTTGCCGGATTCTGCTGTTCCGTTACTGTTGATAATCTGCAAAGCGCTCCACGTCTGCCCGCCGTCGTAACTGCGTTTCACAACCAGGTCGATGTCGCCAAAGTCACTAAGACTGTTTTTGCGTGCTTCAGCAAAAGCCAGAATCGTACCATCTTGCGCCTGTACTATCGCTGGGATGCGGAAGCCGTAATAGCCGCCCTCACCACGATCATATACCGTGGTCTCAACCATGGTGCTGGCTAAGGATACGCTTGTCATCAACAGCACGGCAATTGCATAAGTCAGAATCTTCATCTTCAAACTTCTCTTCCATCCGTACGGACATTGTGGTGTGGCAGCCGAACCTGGCTGCGCCAATAAGAAATAAGCACTGTAGTTAAAAACAGGCAAGTTGTGGTCCCGGGTTCCGGGATCGCTACGAATGTGGGTGGTGTTCCAGTATTCCAGTTATTCAGCACGATATCAAGATCATCAAGGCCAACGAATCCGTCGCCGGTCGGATCAGCCGCGGCATCTCCTGGTGGGACCGTCAAATTCCAGTGACTCAGGACGATGTCCAAGTCATCCAGCCCGACATATCCATCACCGTTCAGGTCGCCCACCAACCCAGTGTTGAGTTTTTGCAGGAACTGATCCGGCGCCAGCGCGGCCATTGAAATCTTCAAATGCTGTAGATCTCCACCGAACTGAAAGAGGCCTTGGGCGTCAGAGCCGATGATCGGGACCTCGGCTTGGCCGAAGGCGATGTCACCGAAGTCGGCAGTCGTCTGGTCGACGACGGTGCCAGCGAACTGGTGGTCGACATAGAGATACAGCCGCTTCTCGTTCGCATCGCGTACAGCGGCGACGTGGTGCCAGAGGCCATCGTTGACGTCGATGCTGCTCAGCAGGTTGGCTTCGAGGCCGTTTAAGTCACGCAGGTGGAATTTAACTTTGCTGTTCTCGACCTCGAGTGAGAATTCACCGTTGCTGTTTCCTGTTTCACTCTTGTCCAGAATCACACCGACATTGGTGTCGTGGTTCGATGTGTTGAAAACAGCCTCTATTGTGAAGCTGTCCTCATGCTCAAACTCAAGGTTGCTGTCGGCGGTGGCATCAAACATGCGCAGGGTGTCGCCGCTGGCGGCGAGGGAGAAACGGATAGCGCCGTCACCCTCGTAGTCCTGACTGCCCGCGACATGCGTGACAAAGGACAGAGCCTGGGCGTCATAGTCAAAGCCGCTTGTGCTGCGGAACTTGTTGACACCACCGTCGGAGGCGAAGTTGGCTGTGCTGAAGTCGTAGTGAACAATAGCGGTGTCGTCTAACCATGATTCATCAAACCAGCCGAAGCGGATCTCGGTATAGGTGCCGGTTTCATACATCACACCGATCTCACCGCCCTGTGCCACTACAAGATCGGAGTACGCGGTACGTGTGCGATGAATCAACTTGTGGTCGGACCAGGATTGCGCCTCATCGAAGGAGCTGGAGATCGTGAGGTGATAGCGGTCGGTGGTGTCGTTGACGACGTGGCTGTGGATAATGCGATCAGCCGAAGCTCTCAGTAGCGAACCTTGGACCTGTGCATCGACAAGGCCGGTATCTACAACGCTGGAATTGATGCCGTCGTTCGGGTCGCCGTCGAAGTCCTGAATACCGTCGGGGCTGAAGCCGACCAGTCGATGACGAGAGCCACCGCCTTGGTTACGAGCGCTCAAGTACAGGCTACCGTCATTCAACTCAACCACGGTTGATTCATTGGGGCCGAATCCGGCATTGGGATTCTTCATACTTCCGCCGATGGCCCAGGTGACGCCGCCGTCGTCGCTGTATACAACGTGCGATTCGCGTCCGTCCGGTTCCAGGTTCTGATCGGCCAGGATGCTCTTGCAGGGGATGACTAAACGCCCCGCGTTTGGTCCGTTCTGGAGTTGAATACCGTGTACCGGACCAAACCCCATAGCCGACCATTCGCTTGAGAACACTTGCGACGCTAAAGGGAACGGCCCCGTCCAGAATGCGCCGTTATTCGTGCTGCGCATCAGATAGGGCTGAGCGTCCCGCATGAACGGTACCACTATTGTCCCTGTCGCTGCATCCACCACCGGGCAGGCGCCACCGGTCACACCGGTGCCGTTGGTATCAAGCACCTGCAACGGGCCCCATGTTCGTCCGCCATCGGTACTGCGCTTCAAGATCATATCGCTGTCGGCGAAGTCACTACAACTGCCGTACTTCCCCTGGGCAAATGCCAGCAACATCCCGTTGTTTGCTTTGATGATGGTGGGAATGCGGATACAGGTATAGCCGCTTTCACCCGAGGTGAATACGGTCGAGGACTCGAAGACACCCGCCGTCACCTGCACGGCTGACAGCGCAACAGCGGATGTGCAAATGGCTGCAACACCGGCCGAACGCTTGATCATTCCGCTGGACATCTTCCTTGTACTCCTCCACGTGTCACACGCACGCATGACAGCCGATACTCATCACCCGATTGGGCTGCATTACCTGGCGGATCTCACCGGATCCGTGCCGGGTGAGTCCGAAGATTATTCCTTCAGCCAATCCAAATCGAACCGGGCAAATGCGATCCATTGATAAGGACGACCGGGTTTGCTTCCTTCGTACAAACAGCCCACGGTGTCGTCATCCAACTGAATCAAGCAGGAGTAGGCCGCATAGCCCGGCTCCAGCGTTTTAGCGAGTGGCCATGTCCGACCATCATCCATACTTGCACGTACGGTGAGGTTGTATCTGCCAGCTTGTGTGCCCGGGTTGGAAAACAGTATTAATGGCTTAGCGGATATATCCCCCGTATCAAACCGGATCGTGCTGCCTTGGCAGCGTGGCTCGATCAATTGAGGCTCGATCTTCGGTTCGGACCAGGTTTCACCTCCGTCGCTACTGAAAGAGATACGCCGTAGTTTCGGGTCCTCATACGAACGGGAGTTCAGCATCAGTCTGCCATCTGATAACTCGACCACTTGGCTCTCATTACAACTCGGCCTGACTGGATCACTCATCTTCCATGTCTTGCCACCATCATCGCTATAAATCGTATGAGCGCCATTATCGCTGACCGTTTTCCCATTGGACTCCACCTTGATGGAGTGGTTTGCAGGAATAACCAGTCGACCAGTATGTGGAGCATGCGTGAGTTGTATGCCAATGCCCGGGCCGGTCGCATACCAGCCCCAATCCGGGTTCTTGGTCTGGCTTGTGATGTTCTTGGGTGCAGACCAAGTAATGCCGTCGTCACTGCTTCGGGTGATCCAGACCGTTCTGCCTTGCGCTACGGTACCAGCCTGAATATCTATCTCGTGTTCATTTCCCGGATTGTGTGTCATCAACAACACAATATCTCCCGTGCTCCGATCAACGACCGGGCAGGGATTGCCACAGGTGTGTACCGAATCGTCCCATACAATGCTTTGCTTGCTCCAGGTTGCACCCCCGTCGTCTGACCGCTTAACAATCAGATCGATATTGCCCGTGTCTGATCGGCTATTTACACGTCCTTCACAAAATGCCAGCAGCGTCCCCGTGGTAGTCATGATTACCGAGGGGATGCGATAGGTGTCATAACCGTCGACATCGCTTTCCCACACCACGGATGTCTCTACACCCGGTTGAGGTTTGAGTGAAGTCAGGTCCGGCTTTTCGAACGAAACACTCGGGTTCATATAATCATGATCCTCGGGTAATGGCTGAGACTTTCCTTCGGCGGAAAAATCAAAAACCGCAATCTTGGCACGATGAGTGCGCACGCCAACAGTTCCGAATGCTTTCGCTGGATCGGGTTGTGACCTGAGTAGCTTCCCATTGATATAAAAATGCAACTCACCGTTCTGTCGTTTGAGTTCAAAGTTGAAGGGGACACCCTCTTGGATGGTTTTGTCACGATCTGCGATTTTACGTGACCCAGAGTCAGTGAAGCGGGGGCCCTCAAGAAAAATGCTACCGCTTCTGGAGTCAAATCCCACGTAATTATTGGCATCGAGAATGAAGGCCGTAGCCGTTCCGTTAAAGCTTTCGATCGACATACGCAGTTTGATCGATACGTCCCCCTCAAGCATCTTGAAGTTGCCGAACAGGAATTGCCCCATCTCCTGGCCAATCAGCGCCCCGTCGACCTGCTGCCACGGCCCCGGCAGTTGCTTGACTGCGATAGGTTCGCCACGCTCCACTAAAGTCTCAGCTGACGCTGTAGCTGAGATACAGGTAATCAGAAGGATCAGAAAGGTCGACGGACGCAAAAACAGCTCAGACATTTCAGCTCCAAGTACATGTAAATGGGGCGCAGACTACACGCCTGATCCTAGACTAGCATAATATTTTCGTATGTCAAGATATATTATTAATTCCATAAAATCAATGATATCAATAATTAATATCATATACACGAGTGCTTGGGGAACCTGGTCTGGGCTGTGGGAGAGCAGATTGTGTGCCATATACCCACTTTTCTCTCATATGACTGGCATGAGGCTTGTCCAAAACCTCAATTATTGGGCCTGTCCGGGCCTATAGGCCTGATTGGCAGGGTTTAATATATTTCGTATAATCTAAAAATACTTGTTGCGTGCAGATTCCTTTACCATTATGCTGCTTGTATCAATTAGACCGTTCCTGCCACTTGGAAAACACCTCATCATGCTCAATCATTCATCCGACACGTCTGAACGTTGTTGGGTTATCCGGTTCACAGTTTTCATCATTCTGGCCTCATTGCTGTTTTGGGTTCCTCCGGTTGCCAGGGCTGCCGCTGAGGCGGTAGAGCACGCTGAGCGTCAATGGCTTGAATGGAATGCCCTGCCAGATTTGCCTGATGGGATCGGTGTGGCTGGGCCTTTTGTGGGTGTTTCCAACGACGCTTTGATAGTAGCAGGGGGGGCAAACTTCCCTACGGAAGCCGGTCAGGATATCTGGGATGTCCCGAAGGTCTGGCACGACACGATCTGGGTACTGCATAAGAATCCCGAAGGCGTGCTTGTCTGGGCCGGTCCGTTTCACCTTACAAAGCCACTTGCCTATGGCGGTGCGGTATCGACAAAGTTCGGCATTCTCTGTATCGGTGGTAACGACGCGGACACCACTTACGCGGATTGTTTCTTGCTGCGATGGGATCCGGACAAGCAATCAGTCGATCAGGTAGAGCTTCCTTCGCTGCCCCAGCCATCCGCATTCATGGCGGCCGCCATGATCGGACAAACCGTCTATGTCGCGGGTGGGCAAACTGGATCGGGGCTTGATTCTGCACACAGTGGTTTTTGGCGCTTAGATCTCTCGGGCTACGAAGATAATCCGGGTAATGTGAAGTGGGAGGCACTACCTACCTGGCCCGGACCCGCGCGAGCTTTCAATATCGTTGCGGCACAACATAACGGCTTTAATGATTGCATCTATATTATCAGTGGCCGACGTGTATCTGATGAAGAGGGGACGATTGAATTCTTACGTGATGTATATGAATTCAATCCCAGCAAATATGACGCAGCAGCTTTTAACGAATCAACAGGCAAGTATTCTGGGGAAGGTGAGTTTGCCATCCCCTGGCGTCAGCGTGCTGACGCGCCTGTTTGTGTAATGGCGGGAACGTCGGCATCAGTTGGCCAGTCGCATATCTTTATACTTGGCGGCGCGGATGGTTCGTTATTCCACAAGGCGGATGAGCTTCGCGATAACCACCCCGGATTCCCTAAAGAATCCTACGCTTATCACACGATCACTGATACTTGGGTTGAAGCCGGTGCTACACCGAGCAACCAGGTTACAACCAATGCCGTGAAGTGGGGCGGTTCAATCATTGTTGCTGCCGGCGAAGTTCGCCCACGCGTCAGAACCACTGCTGTCTGGAAGATCGACCCGATCGAATCGGATCGATCTTTTGGTATTGCTAACTTTTCCGTACTGATCATCTATCTGCTGTCGATGGTTGGCGTCGGTGTTTACTTCATGAATAAGAACAAGAACACCGACGACTACTTCCGTGGCGGCAAGCAGATCGTCTGGTGGGCCGCTGCTTGCAGCATTTTCGCGACCATGCTCAGCTCGTTGACTTTCATGGGTATCCCATCCAAGGCTTACGCTCAGGACTGGGTCTACTTCCTCGGCAACATGATGATCCCCGTCGTCGCGCCTATCGCGGTGTTTATCGCGCTACCTTTCTTCAGGCGCATCGACGCCACAAGTGCTTATGAATACCTTGAAAAGCGATTCAACCGAGGCGTACGGATGTTCGCCAGCCTGTTGTTTATTTTGTTCCACGTGTTCCGTATGGCGATCGTCATGTCTTTGTCGGCACTTGCCCTGGCATCGGTGACACCGATATCGCCAGTGACATGCGTTCTGATCATGGGCGTTTTAAGCATCATCTACTGCACGATGGGTGGCGTTGAAGCAGTGGTCTGGACCGATACGATCCAGACGTTCATCTTGCTGGGTGGAGCACTATTTTGTTTTATCCTGGCGGTGATGGGCACCGATGGCGGTTTCTCCGGCGTGCTCGATACCGCATCTGCACATGACAAACTCCACATGGTCAACTTCCATCTCGATCCGACCAGTGCTTCACTAGCTTTGTGGATTGTCATCCTGGGTGGGATCGGCCAGAATATCTCCAGTTACACAGCAGATCAGGCCGTTGTGCAACGATATATGACCACGTCCAGTTCCAAGCAGGCTGCAAACTCCATCTGGCTGGCTGCATTCCTGGCGGTCCCGGCGTCACTGCTGTTCTACGGCCTCGGCACCGTTCTGTTTGCATACTACGCACACAATCCGGGTGAACTCGACCCGACGCACACCACCGACCAGATATTGCCATTGTTTATTATCCAGGAAGTACCGGTCGGTATCGCAGGTTTGATTGTTGCCGGCATCTTTGCCGCGGCACAATCGACCATCTCGACAAGTATGAATTCAACGGCCACTGCCGCGACGGTAGACTTCTTCCAGCCATTGAAACTGTTCAAGTCTGAGAAGGGGTATCTAAACGCTGCCCGTGTGACAACACTCTTGCTGGGCACGGCTGGCACACTCTTGGCAATCGTTTTCGTAGATCCCAGCATCAAGAGTCTGTTTGACAAGTTTATCTTGATCATTGGCCTGTTTATGGGCGTACTTGGCGGCTTGTTTGCATTAGGCGCGCTGACTGTGAGAAGTCACGCCTTGGGGGCAATGGTTGGCGTGGTCATTGGGGCCGCGGTGATGTTTGCGCTACCCTTATTAACTGATATCCAGGGTTTTATTTATGCGGCGGTGGGCATATCAACATGCTTCATCATCGGTTACATTGTGAGTTTTGTTGTGCCTGGCAAGCAGAAAGATTTGTCGGGGCTTACAATTCATACAGTCAATCAGGATGCCGCGTCGTAGCGGTATCGGGGGGATCAATGCATCGTCATGATGCGGTTAGGAGTTGGCAGTGTCCCAGTTAAAAAGAATTGAAGGTCTCATGGCGGCAACATGCACGCCATTAACCAGCAGCGGTGAAGTCATGCCCGAAGCGATTGCGGGTTATGTGGATTATCTGGTTCGGATGAACATCGCTGGTATGTACGTCATGGGCACGACCGGCGAAGGCGCAAGCCTGACCGGCGCCGAACGTAAAACAGTTGCCGAAGCCTTTGTCGCTGGATCGCATGGCCGCATCCCCGTCTTTATCCAGGTAGGCCATAACAGCGTCGCCGAAGCACGCGAGCTTGCCGCGCACGCCCAGAGCGTCGGCGCAGATGCGGTATCTGCTTTTGCTCCATCCTACTTCAAAGTAGATTCGGATAAGCGGCTGATGGATTGTATGGCCGAGATCGCAAGCGGCGCGCCCAATATCCCGTTCTATTACTATCACGCACCCGGCTTCACCGGTATCAAGCCGAATATGGACTATCTGGTTTCGTATGCTCAAAAGAATATCCCAAACTTCGCGGGTGTGAAGTTTACCGACTCACGTGTTCATGAGTACCAAGCCTGCCTGGAGAAGTACCAGGATCGCTATGACTTCCTGTGGGGTACGGACGAGATGCTGATCAGCGGTCTGGCCGTGGGCGCCCATGGTGCGGTTGGCAGCACTTATAACATTGCGGCACCGATCTACTATCGATTGATAAAAGCATTCCGTGAAGGTGACATCGACACCGCTCAGGCATGTCAATATATGTCCGTCAGATTAGTAGAGGTCCTGATTCAGTTCCCCCTGTTTGCAGCACTCAAAGAGATCCTTGGCTGGAGCGGTTGCCCGCTTGGCCCGTGCCGGCTGCCGCTCGGTTCGCTTGAGCCGGGTGAGTCAAAGAAACTACGTACGATGCTTGAGGAGGAAGGCCTGCTCGAACATATGCTTGTTGCCCCAGATAATACCCCAGTCGTCAGCCAGGATTAACGAATGATCGCTTGAACAACCCAAGCAATACACATTCAATAGGACAGGCATCAGATTTGATGCCTGTTTTTTTAATGGACATCTATACGTTCACCGCTTCTGAGTACGCGGTAAGCTTGTTTCAATGACTCGCAATGCTGCACAAAATGATCCGCAGACTCCGGGCTGGATGAAAACATCTGATAGTGACATGGCACAGCTAACTTTGCACCAATAGAATCTGCGAATACCGCCGCTTCGTTTGCATCGAGATTGTCGGGAGTATCCATGCCGTTGAACTTACCGCCGATTGGTAATACCGCGACATCAATCGTGTGACGGCTCAGCGCCTGAATAATTGGGTCGTTTTGGATCGTATCACCGGCATGGTAGATCGTTATGCCACCCAGGTTGATAACGTAGCCCAAACAATTGAAGCGGTTCGCATTATCGACAATGGGCTCATTATGGAACGCCGGAATGCCATGCACGACCATGCCACCGACTTGAACGGTGAAGCCCGCATCAACACCAAGTGGCCAATAAGGCTCGCATTCCAGGATCTCACACACGTTAATTCGTTGCGCACCGGGAACTATGAGTAACGAATCCGGATTCGCTGTGAGTAATGCTTGTATCGTGCTTGGGTCTAAATGTCCCGGATGGTTATGTGTGATCGCTATCAAGTCAACGCTGGTCAGTCTGGATGGATCCACACACCGTTCGGTCAGCCTTGAGTACTGTGAGGATGTAATCGAATCCTGGCTTGAATGGCTATCACCCAAATAAGGGTCGATCAATATAGAGCCATACTGTGACTTGATCAGAAAACCGCTGTGCCCCAGCCACCAGATACACACGCCACCCCCCGGTTCGGCCTGCTCAATCTCAGCCAACAGGTCGTCATCCTTCTTAACGGCCTGAATCAACGTCCTTGTGATACGGTGCCTCCGACTTCTCATATCAGGCAATTACAAATGCCGCAAAATTCATAGACAAAGCTGGTCTTATTTAACGCAAACCCCTCATGTCGTTGCATCAATTACACTCCACACGAGGCCGGAGTTTAACGAGCCATGTGGGTGTGAACTCCATATCACATCATTGGTTTAGTTTGCTATTTGACGTAATACACAGTGACTTAAGAATCACTTGATACATCAGGCCTTAGCCATGCACACTCACCATTACTCCGACTTCTAAGGACGCCGATTCAATCGACGAGCTGGTTTGTCGGATGCAATGGCGAGTGTGGGAGGCTTGTCTCGATGGGGTAGTTCATTCCGATGAGACCGATGTGACTCACCAAACTTCATACCAAACCATTGAGTTTGAATTCTATTTTTCCACGGTCTGCATCTCAGCTTCATTATCAATATTGAACGTGTATGTTTCGTTCGACCAAACGTTGTTTTGGTAGGTGACCATTTCGGCGTGACCGTCACAGAACGATGTGTTGAACCTGGCATCGCCCGGGCCGGAGTGGAAGAAGTACTTCGCGGGCATGTCTTCGATAGGAATGTGCGTGCTCACCGTGGCCGGGACGACAATCTCCAATACCTTGGATTCAAGCATCGCGACGGTCCTGGACGGATTGACGACTTCGGTAGCTATGCGGCCGGGTCGGTCGTCACCCCATACGGACCTGTCGTTGCGTGTCAGGCTCCTGGCGTGCGTGTTATTGGCGCGATAAGAGGTGCCTGTTTCTCTGAAGTATGAATCGTCATCAGACTTCTCATCGGCCGGGCACATACCCATCGGCACATCGGCTTCAGGGTCATCGTAAGGGCCGCCGACGTACGGGTTCAGAAATCGCACATCTGCGCCACAACGCTTGGCCATCCCGGTGGAGTCCACCGCAGCGGTGCCAACCCAGGTCCAGGAGGCATAGGCTATACCGAGCGGGACACCGGTCGGTGAGTAAACTCGGATCGTCTTGTTGGGGAAGTGATCCTTATAATCGTTCTGGTAGCTGATAATGCCCAACGCGAGCTGCTTGTGATTCGATAAGCACTTGGCACTTATCGCGGTCTTTCGCGCTGCGCCCAATGCAGGCAACAGGATTCCTACCAGTAGCGCAATGATAGAAATCACAACCAACAGTTCGATCAGTGTAAAGCCCTTGATCCGTTGCATGTCATAGCCTCCATGTGATCCCTGAGCTGAAAAACTGGATCCGCTCCAGGATATGCGGTGTTCTTTATAAATGGCGTGTGTCAGTGTTAACCGACACACGTTCGTGTCCAGTTATGAACGCACCGTCCGGCGCGTTCCGATGTAGCCGACCCCGCAAGCCAACAGCGCCAAGCTGGCGGGTTCGGGTATGGCCGAAGCGTACTGGTCGGCGATCTCCTGGCTGGAGAGCACGCGGTTCCAGATCGCCGCTTCGTCGATGTCACCGTTGTAGCGGTGGGAGTTAACTCGGCCCTTACCCATGCGGTTACGGAAGTCGAAGTCCATCACTTCATCAAGCACGCCCGGGTTGTTCACCGGGTCGGATTCGAAAATGATAGGCGCGTAAGTCGCCGAACTGAACGCTAGTGAGACTTCTTCACCTCCGCCGAGGATACCGCCGTCTACATAGACCCGGAGCGTACCGGCGTCTGTGTTGATGTCATAGTCCCAGGTTGCGGCCACGTGGTGCCACTGGCCGTCGGAATAATCGACCGAGCCGTCGGTCGCGATAACGAGCGTACCGCTCGGGCCCGCGCCCTCGGCGTCTTCCAGGTACAGCCCCAGTGTCCCGTTGCCGATGCCGTCGTCGACCATGCGCAGGCTCAGGTTGTGACCGCTGCCTTCATCGCCCCGCCACATTGTGCCGTTCATAAGGCCGCTGTCGTTCGGGTCGGTGGAGTTCGCCCACATGCTGATCGAGCTACCTGCCATGGTCATGGACTCTCGGGGCAGGGTCAGGTTGGTGATCACGCTGCCGGAACCCGAATTATTGAAGTTGTAGGCGGTGTTGCCCGCGGCGAAGCCGGGGAAGCCGTTGGCCGCGCTCATGCTGGAAACCCCGACGACGACATTACCACCCACGTTTCCTGAATTGGTATAGCCGGAGCCCAACAGTGCGTTCAGGTTGTCGATCCTAGCCGGGAATGGATTCACGATACTCGATTCGTTCATCTGCCAATAGAGCAACGGCGTCTGGCTGGCAATCTCAGACAGGTAGCTGGCCGAGGCCTGTTGTGCTGTGATTGTCATGCTCATGGCCGCGATCCCAAGGCCGATTCCTAAAACTGACTTGTTCCGACTGTAGAAAGCACGCATTCTCTCCTCCTCCATATGTGTGTGTAACAAACTCAAACAGGGTGCTAGATCCAAGTGATTGCGTCTGCTGAGCCGGCAAGATTAGCCGGCATACTCTTTATCTATCCCTCGCAATGCTGGCCTGGGTACTTTTGTGTAACGTAACGCCTCTCAATAGGTGAATCCTGATTCGTTGCCGTATTACGTATCTGCCCCACAGACTTCCAGCGGGTAAGTTTCATGGATGGAAATCTGACCGCTCATGATCTGCCGCATCAACAAGCTCGCGATGTTGGCGCCGATCTGCTCAGGTGTCACCCGTGCATGCAGGTAAGGCACTTTCGGGTCGTTATGCCCGGGACGGCGATAGAACGCCATGAGCGCAATGTGATTTTTCCTGTCCTGGCCGTTTCGTTTTGCTAACTCATCTTTGGCAACCTGTGCTAGAAACTCCGTCGCACAGATAATGCCGGTCGGTGTGTCAGGATTCATATCAAGAATCCTGTTCAACTCAACTTCGACAAGATCACTGTCCTGTGGCAGGCATCGCAGCACCAGACCATCCGGCCCAAGACCCGCCTTGCTGATCTGTTGATGCATCGCATCGAGGAAAATGTGGTCGCCGGCATGCAGTCGTTCTCGCATCATTAATATGATGCGTTTCGCGCCACGCTTACGGCATAGATAATCCACAAGCAATTCTGCTTCCAGCACGTGGTCCCGATCGATCGAGCACAACGGTTCAATCGATGGGTACGGTGTGCCATGGACCACTGCGGGGCAGCCGCTCTGGGCAACGACACGCTGTGTCATCAGCGAGGCGCGAACCAGCACAAATCCTTCCTGGCCCTCTGCCTTGAGCACCTGTCCAACCAGGTCTTCAACATAAGGCCGCTCTTCATTTAAAGGAAGGAAGTTGAACTGGATGCCCACCCGTGGCATTTCGCCCTGGATACCCATGATCACGCCGTCCGCAAGCACGCCTTCGGATTTAAAATAGTCTTCGCGCACCAGTAGGTGGATGCGATCGAGTGTGATCCCATTAGGCACGGTGTTCTCTTCAAGCGTGACGACCGTACCAAGTCGCTGCTTGCGAGTGACTACACGCCGCTTGGCGAGCAACTGAAGCGCCCGGTTAGCAGCGTGTGTGCTGACTTGAAACTGTCTGGCCGCATCTGCCGAGTTCAGGTACTGATCCCCGGGTTTAAGCGCGCGATTCTTAATGTCCGCACGGATACGTCCAGCCAGCTCAACGATGTTACTAGAGGGGGTTTTTCCAGACATCTGCTTATAGTATAGATTAATTATTTTCTGATTGCAAGATGTATTTCTGTCAAAAAGTGCCGATCGTGGCAATAAAAACAGTTATTAGGCCAATTAGGTATGGCAGCTGTTTAAAATGGGGTGCAGTCAAAAATCGGAATTAAAATCCATAATATATTGTAAAATATATATTTAAAATAACAATGCCGGTCGAGTTTTTACGATTTACTGGTCTGTTCGATGTGTGTTGAGCGTCTAATAAATTTTCTTTAAGTATAGAAATATCTATTGACACTGGCTCGGAATCAGATATATTTGCCATTGTGAGAGGTTTATGGGTTACATTGCCTGGTGAGTATGGGATAACAGCCATACGCTAAATGGCACTGATAATGACGGGGGGCTTGGAAGGATTAGTCACATCAACTGAATAATAGATGTCACAAGCTGTCTGGTATTGATCTTAATAAGGATCAGGCCAAACAGATTTAACTTCGCCGAGAGGTGTTTCCATACTTTGAACTTTGGAGGTGAACATGTTGCGAGAGAAACTGGGAATGAAAAGGACCGCACGGCTGCTGATGGCGCTACCCTGTGGTGTGATGCTGCTGGGTATAGGCAGCCAGTCCGCGCAAGCGGGTAACTATCAGGACGTCATCGCAAGTCAAACGCCCTTGATCTACTTCGGCCTGGATGATGCCGAACCGGTTGATCCGGTGGCTGTCGCCCCGATCATCGCCGAGATCGATAATCTGGATACGCTGCTGGGCACCGATGTCTACTACAACGACACCAACGCCGGCTCCGATATCCAGATGGAAGTTCCCGGGTTGCGTCCCGCGGACGGCTTCCTTGGTTTTGAAGCCACAAACAACGCATACAACTTTAACACCTCGGGTTCCGGCAGTGTGGTCACGCACTTGTTTAACGAAGGTGTAAACGCCCCGGATACCGCACACAATCCCATGACCATGGCTGGCAGTTCGATCAGCATGTGGGTCAAATCAACCGATCCCAGCCCGGACGGTGACTTCGCAGGCGTGCTCTGGCGCGGCGATGAAGGCAGCGGCCACAACCTTAACCTCCGGCTCTGGGACCTGCCCAGCGGTAACGGCATATTCATGCTGAATCTGGAAGAGGGTGAATTTATCACCATCTCCAATGGCACCTCGGGTGTCGTCGATTATTCTGACGGTGAATGGCACCACGTCGCTGCGACCTGGTCGTATGATATGGGCACCGATGCTGGCATGCTCAACCTCTACATCGACGGCGGTACGCTCGGTGGTGGTGAGCAGGTTTCTACCGCTTTCGACTCCACCTCGTATGCCCCCATCCTTCAGGAATCGGACCCGGTCAATAACCCCGGCGTCTTCGACGACATCATGGACTTCGACTTCCGTAACCGCCTCGGCAAGGGCCGTGTAAACGCCCACCGTTATAATGGTGACATGGACGCCGTCGCTACATGGAATCGTGCTTTAACCCCTGAAGAAATCCTCGCACAGTATGAAGCAGCCTATGTCGAAGGTACACCGGATATCCCGGGTGACCTGAACAAAGACGGCTTCGTCGGCCTCGACGACCTGGACATCATCCTCCAGGCATGGAACCAGAACGTGCCTCCGGCTGACGCCGCTGCGGATCCGTCTGGCGACGGTTATGTCGGTCTCGATGACCTCGATATCGTCCTCAACCACTGGAATGAAGGTACGCCCCCGACTTCCGTCGTCCCGGAACCCGCGACGCTCGCACTGCTCGGTCTCGGTGGCTTGGCAATCCTGCGTCGTCGTTAATCAACAATTACCCGCACATGTCGGAGGGGTAACGGCTTCCGAAGTGTGTGCAAGATGAACCTAATGTTTTCAAGCACTGATCGCGGGCGCCCCACCACAGGCGCCCGCATTTTATTATCCGGGATCGCATCGTGACTGGTTCAAGATATGCCGAAAGGATTGCCTGATGTCTGTACACTCAGAAGCAGCGGTTGAAGTTTCTGAAAATAAGTTAGATCTACTTCTTGAACACATCGACCGCCTTGCTGATCAGGAGCATTGCAACCAGGTGGATAGCCGATATCGCAGTGCACTTGTCTGCGAGGATGTGGATCGTCCGCCGCTTGTCTGTCGCCTGCCTTTCAGCTCCGCGATGACACTCCCTGAGCCTTTCGACAAGTTCAGCGTGTATCCATATCAGGTGGCATTCAATAGCCCGATCGCGATGATGCACAACGAATTGTTGACCTCCGTTGTGCCCGGGCTGCTACTGAAAGATGACAGCCCTATGTTGATCCGCAACAACCACGGCATCATCCAGATCGCATCGCTTCTGGGTGGGCACTGGGAGCAACACGAAAACAATCCACCCTGGATTAAACCTTTCGGCACCGGTCCTGAAATCGAAGCCATCGCCAACGATCAATCCGAGCCAGACCTCGAGTACGGCGGTATCCTCGAACGTTCATTTGCCACGCTGAACTACTACACGGAAAAACTCGCCAAATATCCTAACGCTCAGCGCGTAATCCAAATCGCCATGCCCGACCTGCAAGGCCCGCTTGATACCGCGGACCTGCTGTGGGGCAGCGACATGTTCATCGCATTTTACGAACAGCCCGACTTGGTCGATCTTTTGCTTCAGCGGATCGTCGATGTCATGCTGATGGTTGAGCCAAAGTTCCGCGCATTCACGACTGATCGGCTCGATCCATTCGGTTCAGCACAGCATGCATGGGAGCTGCCCGGCCGACTGCTGATCCGTAATGACTCGGCCATCATGATGTCCGCCGACATGTACGCGGAGCAGGTTCGTAAGCACGATGGTCGTCTGCTAGAAGCCGTCGGTGGCGGTACGCTGCACTTCTGTGGCGACGGCCAGCACCTCATCGCACCCATGCTCCAAACACCCGGCATGAAAGGCTTCGACCTGGGCCAACCCTGGATGATGGATGTCGACGCGATCTATCAGCAAACCATGGCAGCCGGTGTCCCCTTTACGAACCATCAGCCAGGGCGTGATGCACTGATCAGCGGCGAAGCCAGACAAAAATGGCCCACCGGTATCGTTATGACCTACGAATCCAAAGACTTCAACGATGCTAAAGAAGTGATCGACGCATACCAGAAGGCCTGATTATTACACTACATTAATTTGGATAACAAGGAATACTACGGGATGGATCTCATACGTTCTCGCATGTCATGGCTAAATAGCTTCAGGGTTTTCTGTTTCGCTTGCGTTTTTCTTGGTTGGTGCACTGCGGTCGCACAAGGTAGTGACCTTGTATTACCCCATGTGTTTACCAGTCACATGGTCATCCAACGAGACGTCCCGATGCCTATCTGGGGTAAGTCTTCCCCCGACGCCTCGGTTGAAGTCTCATTCGCAGGCCAGCAAGTCAGCACCAAGGCCGATACCAACGGCAACTGGCGTGTCGTATTGGATGCAATGCCCGCAAATGATCAGGGACAAACGCTGACCATCAAAGCCGCAGATGAAACGATTACGCTACAGGACATCCTTATAGGTGAAGTCTGGATATGTGCCGGCCAATCCAACATGGCATGGACGCTCAAGCTGACGCCCGAGGGCGAACAAACTGCCTTAGAAAGTCAGAACATCGATGGTATCCGTTTGTTTGATCCGCAGATCACCACGCCTTGGGGCAAACAGGCCTGGCCGCTTGAACTCGATCAGACGCTAACCCCGAAGAGTTTCTTTGCGTATGAAGGTTGGACCCATGGCGATGAAGAAGTGTCCGGCCGATTCTCCGCCATCGGCTATTACTTCGGCATGATGCTCCATGATGAATTGAACGTGCCCATCGGCCTGATAGACGTGGCGGTGGGGGGCACACCCGTCCAGGCATGGATTCCTCGCCAACAGATCGTTGATGATCCTGAGTTACGCAAGCTCGAAGACGAATTTCTCGACTGCGCCCTTGCTGACATATTCGTAAACGAACGTGCCAGCCTACATCTCAAGGAATGGGTCGACGCAGGTAAGCCCGGCAAGAAGGCAGAACACCATTACCGGTCCGGCTTCATGTATCAGGCTGGTATCGAACCGTATAAAGGTCTTCCGGTTGCCGGCATCATCTGGTATCAGGGTGAATCCAACGCTGAGGACATCCGCCTGCACAACATGATGTTCCCTATGGCGGTGAAGTCCTGGCGGGATGCCTTTGGGAGACAGGATTTACCCGTTATTTGCGCCCAACTCCCGGGCATCTACCGATACGCCTGGCCCGAATTCCGTGAGAGCCAGGCCGATCTGTCTGAAGCGACCCGATCCGGATTAGCTGTGACGATCGACATGGGGGACCCGAAGAATGTCCACCCTCGCAACAAGCTACCTGTCGGCCAACGCATGGCCCGACTTGCACTCAGCCGTGTGTATGGCAAAACAATCGTTGATACCGGCCCCACACTTAAATCCGTCAGCCCGGATAACGGCGCACTCGTGCTGACTTTTAACAACACCGCCAACGGCCTGGAACTACGCGAAAGCGAATCAGGCGATAGCGGTTTCTGGATCGCCGGCGAAGATAAACGTTTCGCCAAGGCTAAGGCAGAACTGGTAAACAACAAGATCGTTCTTACAAGCGATAATGTCAGCCATCCCGTCGCCGTCAGATATGCATGGGAATCCTACCCGCCCGTCACGCTTTACAACAGTGAAGGCCTGCCCGCTGCGCCTTTCCGCACAGATAATTGGCACACGCTCCGTGTCGCTTGCGTAGGCGACAGCATCACGTACGGCATGGGCACGAGCAACGCTAACATTTACAGCTATCCGGCCCAGCTAGAAGATCAACTCGGCCCCTTGTTCGACGTCCGTAACTACGGCGTGTCCGGATCAACAGTCGTCAACGGTTTTGTATTAAAGAACTGGGACCGCGGCTATGCATTGCAACTCCCATACCGCCGATCCATCGTCCACAATCCCGACATCGTCATCATCAATCTGGGTATTAACGATGTGAACGAAGACCCATTCGATCCTGACCTGTTTATTAAGGACTATGAAGCTCTGATCGATTCATACCGTAAACTGCCCAGCAAGCCAAAGGTATTCATCTGGGGTAAACTCGCTCCGATCTACGAAGGCCACAAGTTCTATCAGGACCCGCGCCTTGAAGTGATCCAGCAGGCGATCGACCGCGTCGTTGCCGAAACCGGCGTGGCAACGATTGATATGAATACACCTTTAAAGGATCTGGGCGATCACTTTGCCGACAAGATCCACCCCGATGATTATGCTGCCGGCATCATCGCAACGACAGTCCACGAAGCTCTGACAAATACGGGCCTGCCCACACCCGCTGATGGGAGGGCACTATCAATGATAGATCTCGATCGCTCGCCTTCTTTTGGTGATCGTGAAGAGGTGATCGCCCGTTCGCTGCGTGTCACACGATTCCTCAAAGAAAAGTATTCGCATGACACCGGCCCCCTGGTGCTTAAACCCGTTGTAGTACCCTACGGTGAAAATCTGCTCGGTAATAACAGCCACCTCGGCTGGCCGGTTGCGGTCAAGGATGGCGATACTATTATCGTTGCATTCCTGCGAAAACCTCAGCATACACCACGTTGGGGTATCAAGAAGCCCAAAGATAAATACTTCAGCGAAACGGTCATCACACGTTCCAATGATGGCGGCAGCACCTGGTCAAAGCCGATTGATATCCGTACATACGTTAAACAGGAAACAAAGAACTGCCGGGTCAGTTTTGGTAATGGTATGGTCAGAAGATCCAACGGTGAGATTGTGCTGGTATCGCCCTATGGTGTATTCACTTCTACCGACCGTGGCGCATCATGGGAGCATCACCCTCAAGCCTACGGCGAGGATGACATCCCCGGTCCAGTCATCTGTAATGGTCCTAAACTTCTCGAGCACCCTGAGTATGGGATCGTATCATTCGGACACGGCAAGAACGAAGAGCTTATCGTGCGTTATTCGAAAGACGGCGGACGCGACTGGGAGCAGATTATCTACAACATGCCCGAACCATGGGCGTATGCCATAGAACCCACTGTCATCCTTCACAACAACGCCATGGTTATGGTTGCTCGATGTCATGGCAAAGAAAGCTTCGAGCCCGAGCGCAAAACCTGGCGTTATATGCAGGCTTATTCCCCTGATGGCTGGTTGCCCCTAACACCCGCTCTGACGACGATACGCGCCACTGATGTCCGCGACGAGGTAGACATTGTCGGCTATGGTCCATTTTCCCAGGATACGGTCGCGCTTGACTTCAATCCCGTCACCAAACGCTATGAAGCCGTTTGCACCAACCGAAACGGGGGGGGCCAAGGTAACGAGCAACAACGCCTCCGTATGACACTCAACCTCTGGAGCATTGATCCGCAGCAGCTTGCTGAAGGTAGTAGTGACTGGCGTTTCGAAGGCACGCTCATGACTCGTGGCGGTATCATGGTTACTGGAGCCGATGGTATGCACCCCGGTGGGGCGGTTATCGATGAAGAGGCTGGCGTCCAACACATCTTCATCTACCTCGGTCAGCACCTCGGCCCTGCATCCGTCTTCCGTCTCACCCGAACTCTTGATACGCCTAAACTTGTCGAATGGCTCAAGCAATATCCCGAATAAGCAAACCCTTCAATGGTAATCTTTGAGTAATTTATGAAACCTTTAAATCCCAACAAAATCCGAGGCACATGGGGTACGCTCATGTTGCCCATTGTCGACGATGATGCGATCGACTTCGGCAATCTCGCAAACGAGATCGATATCCTTATTGATTGTCAGGTCGACGGTATCTACTCCAACGGATCAACCGGCGAACTGCACAACCAGGATGAATCCGAAACAGATCGCATCAACGCACTGCTGGCTGAAAAGTGCGAAGCTATGGGTATGCCTTTTCAGATCGGCGCTAGCCATATGGACCCGCGCATCAGCCTCAGCCGCGCACACCGCGCCAAATCATTGAATCCCAGCGCTATCCAAGTCATCTTGCCTGATTGGGTGCCTTGTAGTGAGATGGAAGCGGGGGACTTCCTCGAACGGATCGCGGAAACGGTCGATCCAATCGGTCTCGTGCTTTACATGCCGGGGCACGCAAAACGATCATTTGGCTTCGAGAGTATCGGCCGGCTCGCTCAACGCATCCCGACACTCTTCGGCCTGAAAGTACTCGGCGGTGATGCGGATTGGTTCGCTTCCATGAAGAAGCACGCTCCGAGGTTGTCCATCTTTGTTCCGGGCCATGAACTTGCCACAATGACGCCACTCGGCGCTCATGGCTCATACAGCAACGTAGCCTGCTTATCACCTAAAGGTGCGATGAAGTGGCAGGCCTCGATTCAATCCGATTATGCTGCCGCACTCGATCTGGAAAAACGCATCATGCAGTTCATGGTAGAGCACATCGTGCCATACCGCGATCAGCTCGGTCACAGTAATACCGCGTTAGACAAGCTGCTTGCCGCAGTGGGTAATTGGAGCCAGGTCGGCACACGTCTGCGCTGGCCCTATCGGGGTGTTCCCGATGTAGAGGCCGGGCGATTGCGTCCGATTGCCCGGCAGCAGTTACCAGAATTATTTGAGTAGTTAAGAAGTCGATTCAACACGGACATACTTATGAAGATCCGATCGGTCAGGTGTATTCTACTTAGCGCACCGTATGCTACGCCCGGCGACGATGAGGTTCGCCTGCATCTACGCACCGGACTACGCTCCGCATCAATCATCCGCGTCGAAACAGACGACGGCCAGTTCGGCCTCGGTGAAACCTACGCCGGCGTCTACGCTCCTGAAGCAGTTAAAGCGCTTACCGAACAATTTGAATCAGACCTTATTGGTGTGGATGCTCATGATATCCAGGCCGTGTGGCAGCGTATCCACCTGGCAAGCCGATATTGGGGACGCTTCGGCCTGAACCAGAGCGTGATCGGCGGAATCGAACTCGCATTGTGGGATCTGAAAGGCAAGTGTGAAAGCAAACCGGTTCATGAATTACTTGGCGGTCCATGTCACGACGCAATCCCCGTCTATGCAAGTGGCGGCAACACCAAGCCTGAACCGGAACTGCGTGAAGAGATGGTTGGCTACCGCCAACAGGGATTCAACACTGTCAAGATCCGCATCAACAACCTGCCTGAATTAAGCCAGATCGTTCAGAAAGTCGAAATCTGTCGAGATGCCCTCGGCGATGACTGTGAGTTGGCGGTCGATGCCGCACAGGGATTGGCACAAGAACCATGGTGTGTCGATTACGCCTTGGCGGTGGCCCGTGCGATCGAACCATACAATATCCTTTGGCTCGAAGAACCCGCCGCTGTCAACGATATCAAGTCGTACGCCGCCATCCGCGCCGAATCACCGATCAAGATCGCCGGCGGAGAAACCGCGACCAGTGTTTATGAAGCCAACGCCTACATCGAAGCTGATGCACTTGACCTGTTCCAGCCGGATGCCGCGTTGATAGGCGGCATTAGTGTATTACGAGCCGTGGCCGATCTCTGTTGGAAACGATCGATTCCCATCGCGGTTCACGCTTGGAGCGGTGGCATCGGCATGATGGGGAACTTCCACGCCGCATTTGCATCTGAGGGCTGTAAGTATCTGGAAGTGCCAAGTGTCGCCAACCCGCTACGTGAAAACCTTTTGGTTGATCCAATCATTATCAAAAATGGCAAGCTCAAGGCACCGACCGTGCCGGGCCTCGGTGTGCAACTGCCCGATCAAGTCGAATCCCTGTATCCTTTCAAGCCGGGCACGCACTACAAAGTCCTGGGCGCTTACGAATAAGTTGGGAGTATTGCGATGAAAAAGATACTGGTTGCTGTTAATCACTTCACAGATAAACACCTTCAACAGATACAACAGGTTGTCGAAGGCTGGGCGACAGTAGATCGCGTAGACCACACGCTTGGCGAATCAACTCAGACCGAAGCTTTCCATGATTGCAACATCGTCGTCGGCTGGCCTAATCCTAAGGCTGTTGCCAACTCAGACATACGCTTCTGCCAATTATGTAGCGCCGGCTTCGACCCCTACCTGGATTGTGGACTCGAAAAAAAAACAGACTTCATCATGTGTAACGCCAAGGGGATTTTCTCTGTTGCCTGTGCGGAACAAACCCTGGCGATGATGTTTGCCTTATCCCGATGCATCAATCTGCATATCAGGGATCAGCAACAGCATCTCTGGCAACGAGTGGATGCATACCGCATGGTTACAGGTGATACCATTTGTGTTGTAGGACTCGGTTCAATCGGCATGGAGATAGCCAAACGCTGTACCGGTATCGGCATGAATGTCATCGGTGTTACACGTACCGGCAAAGAGCAACCGGAACCACCTGTCGCGAAAATCTTCGGCTTTGATGATCTGGCCAGTATCCTGCCGGATTGCGATCATGTCGCACTCAGCTTGCCGGCCAATAAACAGACGCAAGGCATGTTCAACGAATCCATGTTCCGGAAAATGAAGCCGGGCTCATGTTTCTACAACGTCGGCAGGGGGGCTTTGGTCGTTGAATCAGACCTGGTTAAGGTACTAAATGAGGGCCACCTCTTCGGCGCAGGACTGGATGTCTTTGAAACCGAGCCACTCCCGGCCGATCACCCATTCTGGGACATGCCAAACGTCATCGTCCTGCCGCATACCGCCGGGCGCTATGTACAGGAATATGACCGCCTGTGTGACCTCTTTATCGAAAATCTGATGCGATATCACCAGAGTCAGCCACTTATTAATCTCATCGATCTTAGTAAGCACAGTTAAACATACCGACGACATCAATATGTCTATCCCTGCCACGATCAGGCCATTGACACTTGGAGAGTTATCATGAATCAGAAGCGACCTCTATTGAAATCATTAATTGAACCAACATACGTAATAGTCCTGTTCATCTTAACCATCTGCCTTTCACTAACGCACGTGGCAGTCGGCGAATCCAAGGCAAATAAGGATGACAAACCATTTTTCGAGGTCACCGAACTCTATGAAGCCGGCCGCGACGGTTACATGACCTACCGCATCCCTTCGTTAGCTGTCACGCGTAAGGGCACCATCCTCGCCCTATGCTCCGCCCGCTTCGACGGCCACGGCGACTGGGTCAACATCGATTCCATGATCCGACGCAGCACCGATGGCGGCAAAACCTGGACCGAGCAGGCCATCATCATGGACGACGGTACAAACCTCGTCGAGAATCCCGTCCTCATCGTCGAACCCGATACCGATACGGTTCACCTGATCTTTCAGGTCAACTACAACCATGCATATCACAAAGTCAGTACAGATGAAGGTGAAACCTGGTCTGCCCCGGAAGAGATCACATACGTCTTTGATGTATTCCGCGATCGAGATGATTACCCATGGACCGTACTCGCCATGGGGCCCGGCCACGGCATTGTGATGCGCAACGGCCGATTCGTCGTACCGCTATGGCTTTCACCGAACCATTCACACCGCCCGTCACTCGTATCTACTATCTACAGCGACGATCGTGGCAAGACCTGGCAGGCCGGCGACATCATCGTTAATGATAGTGAAGAGGTCCCCAGCCCAAGTGAATCACAACTCGTCGAGCTATCCGACGGCCGGGTGATGTCATCCATCCGAAATCAATCCAAGAAGTACCGCCGACTCATCAGTATCAGCCCGGACGGCGCAACCGATTGGAGCGAGCCAGAGTTTCACGAGGGCCTTTACGACGCCATCTGCATGGCCAGCCTAACTCGCATGCCGCATCCCGATGGTAAGAGCCCGGACATCCTGCTTTATACCAGCCCCGACAGCAGCCACCGTGATGAGGTCGTCTTGAAGTGGGGAGCTCGTTCGCGCCTCAACGTCACCATCCGCGCCAGCTTCGATGATGGCAAAACCTGGCCAGTCAGCCGAACGATCGAACCTGATCGCAGCGGTTACACCGACCTGGCCGTGGCAGACGATGGCACGATCTATTGCCTGTTCGAGCGGGGCGGAGTCAAGGAAGGCCTCGGCGCATTTGCTCCAAAGCACATCTGTATTGCCAAGTTCAACCTCGCCTGGCTGCTGGATGGCAAAGACCTGCCAACGGCAGAGTAAATACACTTCATTGCATGAATATGAATGAGCGTTAAGGAGTCGCCGGCATGACCGTTAGAAGTATTATGGCAATCTGTGTTGCTCTTGTGTCACTATTATGTGCTGCAAATATCACTTTAGCTCTAGCAATCAACAAACCACCCGTCGCCTACTGGCCTTTTGAGCGTTGTGAAGATAACACACATGTCCTCGACGCTATGCGACACAAGCATGATGGGCAATTGTTCGGCGCTACCGTCGTTGACGCAGGCTATCAGGGGCGAGCACTATCACTGGACGGCGTTGACGATGTCGTGGTGATCGACAACTCAGAAGCACTCTTCACCGGCAAGACCTGGTCGATCGCCTACTGGTTCCGTCGATTCCCCCAAGCGCCCGGCGGCAACAGCATGCTGCGAAACATGATCGCGGTCGGCGACGCGGAGGACTTTTCCATCAGTGCCGTCCGCGGCGATAAGGACCAGATATATATCCGAATCAATGAATCGCAAAAAGCGTTCGACTTCCCGTTTGACCTGGGTTGGCATCACCTTGTCGCTGTGCGTGATAGCGATACCGTATACCTGTATGTCGATGGTAAGCAACTAGGTTCTCTACCGGGCGATGTCGTCAGATCTCAGCCGTTGCGATTAGGCCACGACGGAACAGACGCCCACCCCGTCCGCCACTTCAATGGTCTGCTCGATGAGGTCAAGGTCTACGACTACGCACTCACGCCCGAACAAGTCGCATCGATGATCGAACTGAATCCGCCGACCGTTTCTGTGCCTTTTATCAGCGGCGACTTCGGCGGTGATCTTGGTTACGCATACTTCCGAATCCCTGCTGTTGTTACCGCGACAGACGGATCGGTCCTCGCGTTTTCAGAAGGCAGGCTGAATTCCGGTGCTGACTATGGCAATATCGACCTTGTTATGCGCCGCAGCACCGATGGCGGCAAAACCTGGGGCTCGCTGCAAGTTGTCTGGGACGATGGTACGAACACCTGCGGCAATCCAACCCCTGTCGTCGACCGCGACACCGGTCGCGTCTGGATGATCGCGTGTCACAGCCTGGAAAAAGACACACAGACTGTGCTTCAAGCAGGCAAGGCCGAAAGCAGACGAACCGTCTGGACGATGTATAGCGACGATCACGGCGTCACATGGTCCAAGCCTGTTGAAATCACAGACGCGGTTACCAAACCACAGTGGTTATGGTTCGCCACCGGCCCGGGTGTCGGCATTCAAACAACCGACGGCCGAATCGTCATCCCCGCCACACGCAACGAAGGCAGCGATAACGGCAGGTCTTCGCGTTCACTTGTCTTCTACAGCGACGATCACGGTCAAACCTGGCAACTCGGCGGCGAAGCAGGAGACCGAGTCAGCGAAGCGCAAGTCGTCGAATTATCCGACGACCGGCTTATGCTTAACATGCGACGCGTCGGCAGCCGAAAAATGCTCTTGTGTCAGTCATATAGCAACGACCTTGGCGATACATGGTCGCCTGTCACGCAACAGCCGCAACTCATCTCCCCCGGCGGCCAAGCCGTCGGCTACAGCGGCGGCTGTCAGGCAAGCATCCTCCGGTACACACGCGCCGACCAACAGGACCGCGACCGTCTGATCTTATCCAATCCCGCCAACATTTATCCCTACGGCGCTGAAGGTCGGATCAACATGACCATTCGTCTCTCATACGATGAAGGTTTCAGTTGGGCTTTCGAGCGTCATCTACACCCGCGATGGTCTGCCTACTCCTGTCTCACCGTACTCGACGACCACACGATCGGTCTGCTTTATTCATGGGGCGACACAAAACGTTACCAGCGCATGCTCTTCGAGCGAATCAACCTCGCCTGGCTGACCTCCGGCCTGGAACAAACCCCGCAAACCCCACTGCCCCCCAAAGCGATTCACGCACAAGCCGAAAGCGCAGGCAAAGTGAAAATCAGTTGGACGAATGTCGAGAACGCGACTGGCTGGCGCATATACCGATACATTGATGGGTCTAAAGGCACCGCCGATTGCATTGCAGAACTGCCCGCCAATCAGACACAATACATCGACAATTCAGCACCGCAGGATAATGCGGTCTACTACCGCGCCGAGCCATTCAACGAACACGGCCGCCCTCCGTTCACCTCGGTAGCAAAGATTCATTCACGATAGATAGCGTTATTACATGAAGAAAGTTAGCCACAGATAAACACCGATCAACACGGATGCTTGCTCATATCTGAAACAATAATGCCTTTATCCGTGTTAATCCGTGTTAATCTGTGGCTAAAACAAAGCCTTAGACCTGAATCATCACCTTCACCCCACCGGAGTCATAGTCGGCCGCGGTGGCGAAGGCCTGTGTCGTCTCATCTAACTTGTAACGATGTGTGACTAGCCCGTCGAATGTGTACTTACCCGTGCTGACCAGTTCAATCGCACGCGGGTAGGTATGTTTCATCCGCCGGCACATCGCGATCGTCACACCCTTACGGCGGACCGTCGAGTGCTGGAACTCCAGCTTGTCATCACCCGATATCCCGACAACCACCAACCGTCCGCCGGGCCTGAGCATATCGACCGCCTGCATGACCGAGTCTTTACTCGACCAGGCCGCCTCGATCGCAACATCCACGCCCCGGCCATTCGTTGCCTGCATCACCGCTTCCACCGGATCACACAGTTCGATGTCGACAGCCGTTGCACCATAGCTTTCCGCAACCTTCAACCGATGCGCCAAGCGATCCGTCACGAATAGCGGCGACGCGCCTGCGAGCTTCGCAACCTGTGCACAGCAGAGCCCGATCGTTCCCGAGCCTACGACCGCGACGCTGTACCCGACGTGGATATGCGCCAAATCGATCGCATGCAGCCCGACGCCCATCGGCTCAAGCAGCGCCGCCTGCTCATCATCGATACAGTCCGGCACGGGGAAACACGTATCACCCGGCACGACCATCTTCGCCTGCAGCGCGCCGGGTGTCGGCCAGACACCGCAGAACTTGTGATCCGGACACAGATTCGGATGACCCGTCAAGCATAACTCACATTTGCCGCAAGGCTGCGCCGGCTCGACCGCAACACGCTGGCCGACCTGTAGCGCATTGCCGAATCCATCATGAGTATCGTCACCAACCGCTTCCACAACTGCCGCAAACTCATGCCCCAATACGAACGGCCCCTCCGGCACGGTGTCGCCGATCCGCCCGTCGATAAACGTGTGCAAGTCCGACCCACACACACCGACCTGCGTCACACGGATCAATGCTTCACCCTTACCGGGCGCAGCCGGCACAGGCACCTGTCCCGACTGAATATCCTTCGGGCCCATCAGCAAGGCGGCACATTGTGTCGCTTTGGATGCTTCGCTTTTCGTACTCACATTCACCTCGACTTACTTCACCGCGTTGTACGCAGCATCATTCCAGCGGATCTCGTTCTTGAAGCTGCGCAGGTCGGTGTTCTTGTCGATCACGAGGAATTCAACGTCCGCCATCTCGGCAAAGTCTTCCATGTGTTCGGTCGTCAGCGACAGGCTGAAGCCGGTATGGTGTGCGCCGCCGGCGTGGATCCACGCGGCCGCACCGATCGCCAGGTCTGGGTGGGGGGTCCACATCGCCGCGGCGACCGGCAGGTTCGGCATCGCCTGATCAGGCGCACTTGCATCGACCGTATTCACAACCATACGGAATCGGTTACCCATATCGACGACCGTCGCGTTGATCGCCGGCCCAGCAGCGCTATCGAACTTCAACCGCACCGGGTCTTCCTTGCCACCGATACCCAGCGGATGCACTTCGCAACTCACCTTGCCGCCCGCGATCGATGGGCAGATCTCCAGCATGTGCGAACCGAGCACCTTGTTGCCACCGGGCTCGAAGTGGTAGGTGTAGTCTTCCATGAAGCTGGTGCCGCCTTTCAGGCCATGCGCCATCACCTTCATTGTGCGGACCAGTGCGGCGTGCTTCCAGTCACCCTCGGCACCGAAACCGTAGCCAGCGGCCATGAGCCGCTGCGACGCGATACCCGGCAGCTGCTTCATGCCGTGCAGGTTTTCGAAGGTATCCGTGTATGCAGAGAAGCCGCCTTCCGTCAGAAACGAACGCAAACCCAGCTCGATCCTCGCCGCATCCAGTAGCGATTGGCGCTTCGTGCCGTCGGCCTTCAGGTTGTCCGCTAAGACGTACTCATCTTCATACGTCTTGCAGAGCTGCTCGACCTGTGCATCGGTCACATCATTGAGGTGTGCGACCACATCGCCGATGCCGTAGCCGTTTACCGCGTAACCGAACTTGATCTCGGCTTCGACCTTGTCGCCCTCGGTGACCGCGACCTGGCGCATGTTGTCGCCGATGCGTGCAACTTTCATCGATTTGGAATCCGCCCACGCTACCGCCGCACGCTGCCAGACACCGAGCTTCTTTTGCACCTCCGGGTTCTGCCAGTGACCGACCACGACCTTGCGGTTGCGACGCAGGCGTGAGCAGATGAAGCCGAACTCACGTCCGCCGTGGGCAGACTGGTTCAGGTTCATGAAGTCCATGTCGATCGTCTGCCAGGGGATATCCCTGTTGAACTGCGTGTGCAAGTGGCAGAACGGCTTGGTCAGCCGACGCAACCCGTTGATCCACATCTTCGCCGGGCTGAACGTGTGCATCCACGTGATCAGCCCGATGCAGTTTTCCGATGCGTTCGCCTCCGTGCAAAGCCTGGTGATCTCATCCGGCGTCGTCAGCACGGGCATGAACACCACCTTGATCGGTAATTCACTAGACGCATCCAGCGCCTTGGCGATCTGGGCCGAGTCAGCATCAACCTGCTTGAGCGTTTCCGGGCCATAAAGATGCTGACTGCCTGTGACGAACCAGACTTCATATTTTGAAAAATCGATCATGATGGTATCCGTGTGTTGATGTTTAATACTTTTAGCCGCAAATGAACGCTAATAAACGCGAATTTAGGATAAAGGACGTGAGGTAATCAGTCCTTGTTTGATATCCAAAATATTTGCGTTGATTCGCGTTTATTTGCGGCCGAATTCTGTCTTACTTCTTCTTCTGCCCGTAGTACGCGTTCGGGCCGTGTTTGCGTTCGTGATGTTTCCTTAGCACATAATCTTCAAGCTTAGGCTCGCTGATGCTTAAGGTGGATGCACCGAGATTCATATGCGCGACCGCTTCAAGCGCGATCGAATTCTTCACCGAATCAGCAGCGTTCTTGCCCCAGGTAAACGGAGCGTGTCCTGCGACCAGCACGGCTGGCATTTCAATTGGTTTCATGCCCTTGAACCGCTCAACAATTACCAATCCCGTGTTGTGCTCGTAAGCTTCTTCGACTTCCTTTTCGGTCAACGGCCGAGTCACGGGAACCGGACCATTGAAGTGGTCCGCATGCGTCGTGCCCATGCAGGCGATCTCGACGCGCGCCTGCGCGAACATCGTCGCATACAGGCTGTGTGTATGCGTCACGCCGCCAATGTCTTCGAAGTGCTTGTACAGCAACACGTGCGTCGCTGTATCGGATGACGGATTGAGATCGCCCTCAACCACTTTGCCATCCAGGTCGACAATCACGATATCGTCCGGCTTGAGCTTGTCATACGCCACGCCGCTCGGTTTAATCGCGACCAAACCCTTGTCCGCATCAAACCCGCTGACATTGCCCCATGTCAGGATCACCAGCCCGTGGGTCACAAGGTCTTTATTCGCCTGGCAGACTTCTGCCTTCAGGTCTTCGAGCACGATTTATCCTTTCCTCGCCTTTTCACGGATCGCGATAAGTTCTTTCATCACTTTATCCATCGAGCCTTTGCTGCCTGTGTTGCCAAAGCCATCGTGTAGCTGCTTGTAGAGCTTGTACAACTTCGCGTACACCTCGACGTTCTTCTTGATCGGTCGGAACACATTCGGCTTGGTCCCGGTCATCTTCTTCTGTGCCGCGAGGACATTCTTGTACTTGCCGCCGACGATCGCGCCGAAGATTGCCGCGCCCAGCGCACAGGTCTGTGACGATCGGCTGATCTTCATCGGGCGGTTGCAGATGTCCGCATAGATCTGCATGACCATCGCGTTCTTTTCGCTGATCCCGCCGCAATTGACGACTTCCTTGACCTTCACGCCGTATTCTTCAAACCGGTTGATGATCGTCAGTGCGCCGAACGCGGTGGATTCGACCAGCGTCCGGTAGACTTCCGCCGCAGTGGTGTGCAGCGTCTGGCCGATCAGCAGGCCCGACAGCAGGGGGTCGACCAGGATCGTGCGGTTGCCGTTATTCCAGTCCAGCGCAATCAGGCCGGATGCACCCGGTGCAAGTTTCGCCGCTTCATTAGTCAGGTTCACGTGTGCTTCACCACCTTTGCCGTAGCTTTCGGGGGTAAGTCGCTTCACGAACCAGTTGAAGATATCGCCCACCGCCGACTGCCCGGCTTCCAGGCCGTACATTCCCGGCACGACCGAGCCCGGCACGATCCCGCAAAGCCCGGGAATATCCGGTAGTTTCTTATCCATCGGGGCGACCATCATGTCGCACGTGCTGGTGCCGATGATCTTCACAAGTGTGCCGGCTTTGATTCCCGAACCGACGCCGCCGTGGTGTGCATCAAACGCGCCCACCGCAACCGCGATCCCGGCCGGCAAGCCAACCTTCTTCGCGATCTCAGCCGTCAGATCGCCCGCCTTTTCATCACTCGGTACAGCCTTGTCTGTATACCGATCACGCAAAGGCACGAGCGCCGGGTCAAGACTCTTGAGGAAGTCCTTACTCGGTAAGCCGCCCCAGTCCTCGTGATACATCGCTTTGTGACCCGCCGCACAGATGCCGCGTGGCATCGTGTCCGGGTCTGTATTACCCGTAATGTAGCCGGGGATAAAGTCAGCCAATTCAACCCACGAATACGCCGCTTTGAATACCTTCGGTGCGGTACGCTTGCAGTGCAGGATCTTCGACCAGTACCACTCGCTGGAATACGTCCCGCCACACTTGGCCAGGTACTTCACTTTGTACTTTGAAGCCTTCTTCGTGATCTCCGCCGCTTCCGCGTGCGAGGTGTGGTCTTTCCATAGCCACGCATGTGCCGCCAGCTCTTTCTTGAATTTGGCTTGAAGCGCGAGCGGTATCCCGTCGCGGTCAACCGGGATCGGCGTCGAACCGGTCGTATCCACGCCGATGCCGATCACGTACTCCGGCTTGAAGCCGCGCACCTTCTTCGCCTTCAGCACCGCCTTCTTAACGGAGGTAATGAAGCCATCTATATAGTCTGCCGGATTCTGCCGCGCGACGTTCGGGTCTTTCGGGTCCAGCAGGATTCCCGCATCACCGGAAGGGTACTCATACACATGTGAAGCGACTTCCCGGCCATTGGCGGTATCGACGATTAACGCCCGGACGCTGTTAGTGCCGTAGTCCACTCCGATGCTGTAGGCGGGGGTCTGTTTCTTGGCCACGATTGCGGTTCCTCCATGCGGTAAGGCGGATTTATATGGATTCCGAGCCGGCTCGTATAATCCCAACAAGCGGCTCTCAAGATACAAAATGTATCAGAAGTGAAGGAGGCGGGTGTAACGAAATACCTGCAAAAGGTATGGTGCAATAAAAGCAGCATAAATATCTGATAATAATTAAGATATAAATGCAATAAAAATGAGATGTGACACCGGTGTGGCACGGAATGACAATAAATCAGGTTTTGTTGGTGCGGATATCACACGCTGTTTAGGCTGAATTGCGTCGCGTGTTGTTGGGTTGCTGAAGCTGGTGATGAGCTAGCGGCAGTTCAAGCGTAAAGGTGGCGCCTTGGTCCAGGCCGTCACTTTCCGCCCAGAGCCTGCCTTTCATTTCCCTCGCCGCGCGGATTGCCGAGTTCAATCCAAAGCCATGACCCGTCGAACGCGTCGTGAAACCGTGATCGAATATCCGCTTCAGATTGTCAGCAGTGATACCAACACCGTTGTCGATCACCTGCACGCACGCATAGTCCGCATTGTCTTTAGACAGATGAAGACGCAGCCACAGTTTCTGCTCATCGCCGCTGCCGCGCAGAGCCGCTTTCGCGTTGCTGATGAGATTAACCAGGATCTGTAACACCTTGTTCCGACACGCCATGCTGCGGGGCACATCATCAAACTCACGGATGACTTGCACGCCCTGGCTCTCGAGCCCGGCGATGTTGATCTTAAGTGCATCCTCCAGCAACTCCGTCAGTTCGACCTCTTCGATGATCTCAATCTGACCGGCATACGATTGCTGCGTGCCGATGATCTGCTTGATGTGTTCCAGATGTCGAGTGATGCCCGAGAGTTCGTGTTGCAGGAACTGATTTTCCTGGCCGATGACCTTGCTGACATCGATCAGGAACTTAGGCAGATGCTTGCCGTGTTCATCATTCGTGATGAAGTCACTAAGATCGTGCTGGTGTTGTTCGATCAGATCCGAGGCTTTCTGAAGGCTGATGGTTTTTGATTTGCCGATGCTGTCACACACCAGGCCTGCCGAGACACTTACACTGTTGAGTACGTTGCCGATGTTGTGCAGCGCGCCGTTGCATATCTCAAGCATGCTCGTATTGATGTTGGCGCGTTCAAGGTCCAGGCGCAACTGCTGGAATTCAGGCGAATGCAACGCAAAATGATGGCTGACAGCGTTCAGGACAAGCTGGCAGACTTCGGCTTCGCGCGGTGTGCCTTCCAGCACATACCATGGCCCCGACTGATCCATGGCATCCGCCAGTTCCTGCCAGCGGTAATCACCTGATCCGGTACACAATACGACACTTAGTCTTGGGTCTACATCCCACAGGGCGGAAACCTTCGACAGCCGGTCAAGACCGGCGCCGGCCGACCAGAAAACCGCGGAAAACGGTTCGTCTTCGTCAATCGCTTCCTGAATGATCTCCACGATCGGGTCTTCGCTACGCGCGGCCTGGACCTCGATGATCGGAATCTTCATCCCGCAAAGCAATGCGGTGATCTTGGGCCAGAGCGTATCGCGATCGTCATAAACGAGAACGCGACCGGTAGCATCACATGGTATGCTCATACTCGGCCTCCTCGCTCTGACTCTTGTGTTTGATCGGGATCTTGAGTGTGAATGTGGCTCCCTTGCCCGGCCCATCGCTATGAGCGTGAAGCGTGCCACCCAGTTCGTGTGCCGATAGTGCTGCATTATGCAGGCCGAAGCCGTGCCCGTCTTGGCGTGTTGTAAACCCGTGGTTGAATATCCGTAACAAATTCTCCGGCGAGATACCAACGCCGTTGTCGGCTACTTCGATCACGGCAAACTCGCTGTGAGCACCAGACTCATGTGCACGGATGACCACACGACACTCCGGTTTGCTGCGATCTGCCGCGTACTTCGCATTGCTGATCAGGTTTACCAGGATCTGAAGCAGCTTGTGCTTATCGACCGACAGTTTAAGTTGGTCTGCACATTCAAGCGTGAGATGAACATGGTGGCGCTTCAATCCTGCCTCATTAATCCGCAAAGCATCCTGAACCACATCGTTCAGTGAGATGTTCTCAACAATACCACCTGCCGAGGCGTATGACTGCTGTGTGCTGATGATTTCCTGGACGTGCAGCGTCCGGTCAAACAGATTCTTGATTTCTTCAGCCAGGTCCTTGTGTTCACTATCCAGATGCTCCGCCACCTGCACGATGAAGTCTGGCAGGTGCTTGCCATGCTCGTCGTTCTGGATGAATTGTGGCAGGTCGTCCAGATGGTTTCGCACCATCTGTGCCGCCTTCAACAGGCTCTGGACCTTGGACTTGTTCAAGCGGTCGTTGATCAGGTTCACCGAAACGTTGACGCTGTTAAGCACGTTTCCCACGTTGTGCAGCACACCCGTCGCTATCTCCGCCATACCGCTGCGGCGTGACTCTTCCATGAGCTGACGGTTCAGGTCTTCCTTCTCCTGCTCAGCCTGCTTCTGATCGGTAATATCACGGATACTGGCGGTGAACATATCCGCGCCGCTTAACTTCGATGGGCTGATCGCCAGCCGGATCGGAACCGTCGATCCATCCCGCCGGTTGCCCATTATCTCTGCATAGCTGCCCAGGTTCCGGTTTCCCTCGGCATTATTCAGAGACAGGATCATGCCTTCTTCATTGATGTAATACGCATCCGCCAGCAAGTCGTTGATGTTGATTAGTTGGAAGTCATCCTGTGTGCAGTTGAATATCCGTTGCGCAGCCGGATTGGAAAGACTGATGATGCCCTTTGAGTCAAACGTGACGATCCCGTCGGGCGCTTGCCTGAGGATGGACCGGATCCGATCCTCACTGAGCGCCAGCGATGCCGCCGCGGCCTCGGCCTGTCCCTTAGCTGCCTCCAGTTCCTTGGTTCGTTGGATGACCTGCTCTTCCAGACGATCCTGTGACTTGGCCAGCTCATCATCACGCGCCTGGACCTGGCTGAGCATCTCGTTGAACTTATCCGTCAACGTGCCCAGTTCGTCATTGCTGTATTGGGTTGCCCGAAGCGCGTAATCCTGTGTCTGGGAAACTTCTCTTGCGGTTTTTTCGAGTTCCAGGATCGGCCGGATCAGTGTGCTTTGCAGCTTCATCGCAAGTAACATCGCCACCATGATGGCTAAAATCGCACAAAACCCGATAACAAAGATCTCGCTGAATAATCTTTCTTGCACAAGCTGCATGTCATAATGCAGATTGATCACACCGATCCGCTCGTTATCCAGCATGATCACATGTGATAGCTCCAGGTAACCTTCCTCATCAAATGAATAGGCCGTCTCCACATCACCGCTTGTCAGGTCGAAGTGATCGTGTTCCTGTCCGTAGGTGGCAAACACATTGCCTTCCATGTCATAGATACGCGCAGTGATGATCCCGGGCACCGCTTCCAGCGCGCTAAGGATGTCCGTCGCCGCTTCAGGATCGTTGAACACGATCGCCGCGGCGCTGTTTGACGCGGTCACCTGTGCCAGGGTCTGCACGGAATTGACCGCTTCGTCTTTGCTCCAGAAGTAGTCGAAGATTGTTGTCGCTGATGCCGCCAGCACGATCGTCAGCACGCTGGTTAACGTCAACAACACCATCAGCTTGGTGCGGAAGCTCAGCCCGGGTAGCTTGGTCATGTGCCCGTCTCCCTCACTGATTCAGAGGGAATGTATGGATGTTCAGAACTGAGCATCCATACACACAACCAGGTACCTGACTCATCCAGCATGGATTGCGAGCGCTTCACGACCTTGGCGAGCTTCATCAAGGACGAGCCTAACCTCAGACCCCGCTGCTCGAGCGTATCCTGATTCACAACAAAGCCAAGCCGATTATTTTCATCCAGAGATAAACCGACCATCCCACCATCTTCTGCAAAGCGATTGATGTCGCTTACCAGTAACGTCTGGCACTCGCTGGTCAACTCTCGCAACATAGGCCAGTCTCCGGCCAGGCCGTCGCTGATATACACCATGTGCGATGTGTGCAGTTGATGATGGAATCTGTTCAATAACGCCTGTTTTTCATCGTCGGTCCGCTCGATGTCGTCATATCCCGGTGGTGGGAAGGGCAGCACGGAGGTTTCAATAACTCGGCCTTGTACGGTTCGATCCTCAACAGCCTTCTTAAAGACCTTTGCTACCGGGGAGTTGCCGACAAATATCACCTTCACAGGCGATTTATCATCATCGAACTTGTCTTCAGACCAGTGCGTGAACTTCAACAGGTTGAATACATATGCAGCTTTCAGCTTGATGAGTTTGTCCTTGTCGACATCTGATCCACAGGCGGTGTTTGTGCTCAGAAGCAGCGAAAGCAGGAACACCAGAGAGCATAAAATCAACAGGATTGCATGCCGGATAAACGCGGAAGTTGTTGCATGATCCATATGCCCACGACACCAGCCCGCCGACGTGACGGCACTCGCCGCCTCGGCCTTGCAGTTAAGCGATCTGGATGTCTTGGTATGCATGAACATAAAACTGGTTGTTTATTCACTTCGCTTAGAAGCGATAGGTTAGCTTCCCATAAAAACTCATTGGCACCTCTCCGAGAGACGTCGTGCCCAGCGAGGCAGGCGCCTCGCTGTGTATCGAGTCAAGTAGGTTCTGACCCCAGAACGACAATTCAAGGTTATGCGTCGGCCGCCAGGTGATACCCATATCCAGCCGCGCGAACGCATCGATGCTCGTCGGCACCGGCCCTATGACTTCCTGTTTGTCGTAGTAGTACAACGCCGCATTGAATTCCAGATCATCCGTGATATCCAACTCGGACCTGACCTGAAACTGGTTCTTCGGTGTGGGTGAATTATTAAAATAGAGATCATCGCTCCACCGCATGTACAGGAAACTGTGGCTGGCGGTAAGACGCCAACACGGTGTAACGAGCCAATCGATTACAGTCTCGACGCCGTAATGCGTGGCATGTCCGGTGGAACGATACACCCCGGATAATCCACCTGGCGGCGCGGTGACCAGGTCTTCATATTCGTTATAAAAACCCGCGATGTCCAGCGTCAGATTATCACGGAGACGCTCTCGATAGCCTGCCTCATAGGAAAATAAAACCTCTGGTCCCAGATTTGGATTCCCGACATGATATAGTGGGACAAACACCCCGCTTGCGGGTCCCCCCGCAGCCAAACCCGTGTCAACATATGCTGTATTCAGCAACAGATCCTGATCTGTCGGGCCCGTTACACGTACCGCCCGGGAAAAACTTGTCCAGATCGTATGCTGATCATCAGGTGTCCACCACAACCGCGCACTGGGTTGATATTCAAAACCCGTGTAATCGTTATACTCGAACTTCGAGCCAGCCATCAGAAATAGCTGATCGTCAACCAACGTCAACGTATCTTGTATGAAAGAAGAGACACGACCGGTATCTTTGTCACTGGGGGTATATGACAGCGTCGGCCCCGCCTCAGTTTCGTAGCTGATGTACCGGCCATTCACGCCCCAGATCAGTTTATGCACGTCTTCAAACGCGAAGTGATGCTGAAAGTCAAGGTCCGCAATATCTTCATCAAGTTGGAACCCGCCGAACCCGGTATGTGTGTTATGTGTGAAAGAACCTTTGAATTGCCAACCGTTCCCGTTTTGAAACGCCTGATTCAGATTAAACTGCAGGTTGAAACCTTCCGACCGTGAATCAGTGCTATATGTTGTAGTCGTCAAGTGCCCTGGGACTGGAGCACTAAAATCATCTCCCAGCCGGTCAGAGTGTTGCATATTGCCCTGAACAGTGAGATTTGTATCGCCTTCCGCATCTTCAAGCTCTGAATCTACACGGAAGCCAGCACGTGCCATATCCCAGTCGTCACTTGCTTGTGCACCCTCGGGTAAATCGAAGGCGGCACGGTCATGATAGGTGCCCCAGACACGGAACCAGCTTGTATCCGATAGCTGCCCTCCGTAGCGCAACTCACCGGCGCCTTTCTCATAATTGCCGGCCATCCCGCTCAGGTACCAGCCCTGCGTGTCTTTGGCGCTCTTGCTCGTGATATTAATCACACCATTCACCGCGTTGGCACCCCAGAGCGTTGCGCCGGGGCCGCGTATCACCTCGATCCGGTCCAGGTCATCAAAGATGATGTCATGAATCTCCCAAAGTGTGCCTGAAAAAAGCGGATCATATATTTCGCGTCCATCAACCAGGACTTGGAGCTTGTTGGCGAACGAACCGTTAAATCCCCGTGCGGATATGCTCCACAACCAGGAACTGTTCTTTGCCACGAACATACCCGGCACCATCCGCAACGCTTCGGGGATGCTTGTGTGCCCGGCACGGCGGATGTCTTCACTCGTCAAGACATACATCGCCGCCGGTGTCTGGAACCACGGCTGAGCCACGCCAGCCACCGAAGTCACATCCATCTGCATCAGTTGTTCGATGTCCAGATCGAACATCTGTTCCAGGTCTGTTGTGTCGACCGCGGTGGTTGGTTCTTCGTCCTCTACTGTAGTCGTGTCGGCCTGCGCCATACCTATGGGTAATAGCGCTGCCAATAGACTTAAGAAACAATGATTAAACGCAGACCGCGGGCGCCCTTGTTCCCGTGCGAATGGGTTGCATTGTGACATCTCTCGTGGCCTCGAATTGGTAGGTTTACGTTATCCAGGTACAAGCCTGATACAACCCACACTTCGGCTTGCCACAAAACAGGCAAGGCACATCAAGCGAGTACTTTCCCCAACAGCTACCGCATTACTAACTTCGACATGTCTTTATTAATACTTAAGCGTACTGTTCTTATACGGCGTTGAATCGCTCGCGAGAGAGGCTGATATCAGTCGGCAAGTTAGCCTGCATTTGCCGTGTATTTCAGCCAGCACACTTGAACCCAACAACATCTTGAGCGAGCAGGTTGCCAGCAAGTTCGGGCGCCATCGGTTTGGCGAAGTAGAAGCCCTGACCGAATTCACAATCAAGTGCCTGCAATTGCACCAGCTGATTGGATGTCTCAATCCCTTCGGCGATAATGCTGATCCCGCGGTTGTTCGCCAGCACAACCATCGCCTGTACCGTGGCGGTGTACTCACCGCTCAGGTCCAGGTTCTGCACAAAACTGCGATCCAGCTTGATCGTGTCCACCGGCAAGTTGTGCAGATAACTCAAGGATGAGTAGCCCGTCCCGAAGTCATCCATATGCAGGTTGATCTTCCGTGCTTCACAATGGCTGAACAACGCCATCGTCGATTTGTCCTGGTTCATCAAGACACCTTCGGTCAGTTCCAGATTCAGCCTGCTGGAATCCAGCTCCGATTCAGCCAGGACACCATCCAGCATGGCGATGAAGTCAGGTTGCTGGATCTGACGGGGTGAAATATTGACGCTGATGCTCAGGTTGCGATGTTGTTCGTTTTTTTTGTGCCACTGGCTCATCTGCCGGCATGCCTGACGCAGCACCCACTCACCGATCTGGACGATCTGGCCCGTTTCTTCAGCGATCGGGACGAACAGGTCCGGGGGAACGTTGCGGTTATCAGGATGTCGCCAGCGTAATAGCGCCTCGAATCCCTTGAGCCTGCCGTCGATCAGGCTGACGATAGGCTGATACGCGACATCCAGTTCGTTACGTTCAAGCGCCTTATGTAGATCTGTTTCGATCTCATGTCGTCTGATCAAACGTGATCGCATGTGAGAATCGAATACCTTGAAGGTGCCTTTGTTGTCTCGCTTCGCTTCGTATAACGCCGTATCCGCGTCGCGAAGGATATCATCCGAGCAGGTGTAATTGCTTTCGAGGCCCACCGCGATCCCGATGCTGCCGGAGGACACCACCTCGTGACCGTCGATAAAGAAAGGCTCTTTCAGCGTTAACTGGATACGCTGCGCCACCCGTACCGCATCTTTTACCTCACGGATCGTGTCCAGCAGGATGACAAACTCATCGCCACCCAGACGCGCCGTTGTATTGGCCGTCGGTCGGGAGTTGGTGTCCATCGCACGGATGCAAGCGTTCAGACGCTTGGCCACCTCAACAAGCAGCTTGTCGCCGTACGGGTGCCCGAGGCTGTCGTTCACCAGCTTGAAGTTATCGATATCCATGTACAAGACGGCATAGTGATAATCCGGCTCACGCCGAGACCGTTCGCAACAACGTCCCAGGCGATCCATCAGCAGCACCCGGTTCGGAAGCTCCGTCAATGCATCATGAAGCGCATGGTGCCGTAGTTTGTCTTCTGCCTCTTCGCGCTGTGCAATCTCCAGACGGAGTTTCTCGTTGGAATTGCTCAACTCTTCCATCCGTTCCTGGATCGCGCTTTCCAGCTGCTGCATCTTAAACGCAGCTTTGCGACCGAGACGCCACTTCTCCGTCAATGCCGCCGCAAGCTGACGAACTTCCGCACAGTCAAACGGCTTCTTGAGGATCAGCAGCCGATCGCTCGTGCCCAGCCTGTCTACGATCTGGTTCCACGAATAGTCGGAGTACGCCGTGCAGATCACGACCTGTATATCCTGGTCGGCCTCGAAGATACGCGCGATGGTTTCAAGCCCATCCCAACCCGGAGGCATGCGCATGTCGACGAACGCCATGGCATACGGCGTACCGTCTTGCATCGCTGTCGTGACCTTTTCCAGACCCTCTTCCCCCTGATACGCCGAATCCAGGCTGTATTCCACGACGGTCTGCGCACGGGACGTGGATTCACCGAACAATGCCTGCTCCGCTGCAAGCACTTCCTCATCAGCGCTGTCGTGGTTCAAGATCTTGCGAAAGTCATCGTGAATCGCATGATTGTCATCGATGATCAAGATACGTCTCTTACCACGAGCGAAGTTGATCTCGGCATGATCCGGATGACTTGTTTGTGTCTCAGCCATGTGTCTGTCCGGGGTTTAATCCTTACGTCTAGCCGATCAGTTATCCAACTCGGACCGATTCTTCTGAAGTAAACTGATACCTGGATACCACGAAAAAGCGAGTAGCATCAATACTGGTATCGGTGTATCCCCTTGTACTGATTAGGTCGCCGCACAATACATCAATTCAAGCAACTGTCTTTGCATGAATTATGAGATACCAGGTTAATCTACGGATACGCTAGTGCTTATTGATGTTTCAGCGATAACCATACGTTCGTGTTATCTGGACGATCCACCCGCCGCACGGTACAACGTGCCACTGGAGTGACCTATATGCCCAAACGTAATATCGGAATCCTGACCTCCGGTGGAGACTGCCCCGGGCTCAACGCCGCTATCCGCGCCGTCGGTAAACCCGCTATCGGGACCTATGGCATGAGCCTTATCGGATTCCGTGACGGCTTCCGCGGTCTCATGCAGGATCGCATCATCCGCCTCGAAGACGACCTGCTTTCCAACATCCTCACACGCGGCGGCACCATCCTCGGCACCAGTCGTGACAAACCCAACAAGATGCCCGTCGGCGACAAGGTCATGGACATGACCGGCGTCATGGTTGAAACCTATAAGCGCCATCACCTCGACGCGCTGGTCTGCCTCGGCGGCGGGGGCACGCAGAAAAACGCCAAGCTCCTGATGGACGCCGGGCTCAACATCATCACACTGCCTAAGACCATCGACAACGATGTGGGCATCACCGATGTCACGTTCGGCTTCGATACCGCGCTGGGCATCGCTACCGACGCGATCGATAAGTTGCACTCAACAGCGACCAGCCACAACCGCATCATCGTCGTCGAGATCATGGGCCACCGGGCCGGCTGGCTTGCGCTTGGCGCGGGGATCGCCGGCGGGGCGGACGTCATTCTCATCCCCGAGATCCCGTACAGCCTGGACAAAGTCGCTCACGCGATCCGTCGTCGCACCAAGAGCGGCAAACGCTTCTCAATCGTCGCCGTCGCCGAGGGCGCGATGTCGGTTGAAGAAGAGCGCGCCTTTGCCGAGTTGCGCAAGCAAAAGAGCGAAGCCAAGAACAAGGCCGAAAAAGCCAACATCAAGGACAAGCTCTACGAACTCGACCTGAAACGAGGCGACCACACGCTTCACCTGACGCGCGAACTCGAACGCATGACCGGCCTGGAAGCTCGGTTGACCATCCTCGGCCACCTGCAACGCGGCGGCACACCCTCCGCTGCCGACCGCCTGCTCGCTACACGCATCGGCGTCGAAGCCGCCAACTGTCTGGATCGCGAGAAGTACGGCGTGATGATCGCAGCGAAAGGGGACCAGGCGGTACCAGTTCCCTTGTGTGATGTGGCAGGCAACCGCAAACTCGTCCCGGCCGATCACCCATGGGTAAACACCGCAAGACTCACCGGCGTCTGCATGGGCGATGTGTGATCCAGATAGACTTGGCCTTCAAACAACCTCTCGACAGTAATCCGCAAACTCACGGATTAGCATTTATCACGTGACAAACCGGCTGGATTGTGGTAAATGATGCTTATAATTATCCGTATGCGACCTGCGTTTTTGCTCGGTTCATGCCAACTTGGAGGTTGATCATGTTCAGATGCCTGTGGTTTTTCGCTGTTTTGCTGTCGTGCTCTCTGCAACAAGCCTGCGCTCAGGACGCGACGCATGCCACTACGGATGATCAGACAACCTACACACCCCCGGTGCAGGTCGACGACTACTCGCCTATCGCCGATTGGGAGCACCGCGATCAATGGAACCTCGCCAACGTCCACGACCCGACCATCGTCTACGACGGCCAGTATTACTACATGTACTGGACCGACGCCTCCTACGGCAACGCGCACATGGGCCACGGCCACTTCCCGTACCGCCGGTCCAAAGACCTCGTCCACTGGGACTTCATGGGCATGCTCATGGAAGATACCCCCGACTGGGTCCTGCCCACGCTCAACAAGTTGCGCGCTGAAGAAGGCCTCGAACCGATCACCGAGCCACGCTACGGCTACTGGGCGCCAGTCGCACGCAAAGTGGGGGACAAGTACCGCCTCTACTACAGCATCATCATTGATAACTACATCCAGACCGGCAAACCAAACACAGCCGAAAACTTCGACAACTCCTGGACCGAACGCGCCTTCATCGGCATGATGGAGACCGACGACCTGGCAAGCAATCAGTGGGAAGACAAAGGCATGGTCACCTGCTCCGTGTCCGACCGCGGCAAGGATTGGTCACGACAGAACCGTCGATCCGATTGGAGCGGTTACTTCCGCTATAACGCTATCGATCCCACCTACATCGTCACCCCCCAAGGCGAACACTACCTGATCTACGGCTCGTGGCACTCCGGCATCGTCGCGCTCAAACTCAACCCCGACACAGGCAAACCCGCCAAGCCGCTCAAATCCATCAATGACTACGGCACGCGTATCGCCGCTCGGTTCCTCGGCAACCCGAACAACCGCTGGCAGGGCATGGAAGCGCCCGAGATCATGTACAACGAAAAGACAGGCTACTACTACCTGTTTTTAGCCTACGACGAACTATCCGTTGCTTACAACACGCGCGTCTGCCGGTCAAAAAATATCACCGGCCCATACCTCGGCATCGACGGCGGTAACATCACCCAAGGCGATGAGTGCTGGCCCATCCTCACGCACCCCTACAAGTTCAACAACCACCCCGGCTGGGTCGGCATCTCACACTGCTGCATCGTCCAGAGCCCCGACACCGGCGAATGGTTCTACTGCTCACAAGGCAGGCTCCCGCACAACGTCAACGGCAACCAATACTCCAACGCCATCATGATGGGCCACGTCCGCAAGATCCGCTGGACCGATGACGGCTGGCCCGTTGTCATGCCCCAGCGCTACACCAACATGCCCCAAGGCAACATCACCGAAAACGACTTCGTCGGCACATGGGAAAATATCCTGCTCGACCACGAGTTCCGCAAGCAGAGAGAATCAACCCAACTCATCCTGCACGAAAACAAAACCGCTACCGGCGCACTGACCGGCAAGTGGTCCTACGACGAGAAAGAAAAAGTCCTGACCATCGCCGGCCAGAAACTCTACGTCGAAAAAGAACTCGACTGGGAAGCTGACCCACGCAAACCCACCCTCATCTACACCGGCCTCACCCCCGAAGGCCGATCACTATGGGGCAAGAAAGTCAAGGATGCGCCAACCAGATAGCGCAACAACCTCGCTTCAATTAGCAAGGTCCAACACACACCAACGCCGGTCCTGAGCGCAGCGAAGGGGCGGGTATCGCATTTTATTGCTAATGGCTAAGGGCTAACGGCTAATGGCTCGCACCCAAAATTCTAAATCACACATCACTGATAAACTGATCGTAGAACCCGACAAAGTCGTCCGCCTTGTCGCTATCAAGCCACTGCATGGCTGAGCGCGGGTGGCGGTTGTATTTGCCGGTGAGGTTGTACGCCAGGTTCGGGCCCCAACTCACATTTTTCTTCAACGGCATCACGTGCTTCTGAATCATCTCGTACACGGGCTTGAGCTTGAACTTCGGGTTCTTCAGGAAGCCAAGCAGCAGTTCGGTGGGGCAGTTGCCCGCGCCGCGGCCGAAGCCGTCGAGCGTTGAGTCCGCACGGTTGCAGCCGAGGATGATCGCTTCGATCGTGTTGGCGAACGCGAGTTGCAGGTTGTTGTGTGCGTGGATGCCGATCTCTTTGCCCGTGCCCTCCATCGCCTTTTCGTACTTCTTGTAGAGGTAGTCGATCTGTTCACGGTACAGCGCGCCGAAGCTGTCGACGATCACGACGACCTGTGCCGGGCTCGGCGCGACCTCTTCGAGCGCCTGGTCGATTTCGACTTCCTGCACACCCGAGATCGCCATGATGTTGCACGCCGTCTCGTAACCCATCTCATGGCAGTGGTGCAGCATGTCGATCGCTTCGGGGATCTGGTGCACGTAGCACGCCACGCGAATCATGCTCAGCACGCTCTGGTCGGCCGGGATGATCTGCGTCTTCCAGTCGCTCTTGCCGGCATCCGCCATCGCGGTCAGCTTCAAACCGGTTGCGACGGGATCATGGTCACCGACGATCCGACGCATGTCTTCCTCATCGCTGAACTTCCAGGGCCCATACTCGTCCGGCGAAAACTGTTTGCGAGAGTTTTTGTACCCGATCTCCATGTAGTCGATACCCGCTGCGATGCAGGTCTGATACGTCGCACGAACAAACTCATCGGTGAACTTGTGGTTGTTCATCAAACCACCGTCACGGACGGTGCAATCCAGGACTTTCAGTTCGGGGCGGTACGTAATCCAAGGGGCTTTACTGGCCATGTTTCGACTCCAGGTGACGGGACAATTGAGCCACACAGTTTCACGCATTCAAGGCCCGGATGCAACCCGAAAACAAACTTTTAAAAAATAACGCCGCCCATGACTGAGCGGCGCGCGTGAGGTTGGGTAATTTCGGTGAAAGCGGGGGGCTTGGGCCCTTAACTCCGCTCCCCTTTTCGTATCAGCCGGCCATCCAGACCGGCCGGGGACATCACTCCACTTCCAGCTTACGCAGGCCCAGGCCCATGTCTTCCAGGCACTGCTTGATCTCGGTCAGGCTGGTCATGCCGAAGTTCTTCACGCCCATCAGCTCGGCCTCGGTCTTCAGCACCAGGTCGCCGATCACGCTCACGTTCAATAACGCCAGCGCCTTGCGGGCACGCACCGACAGGTCCATCTCGTTGACGGACTTGCTGAGGATTTCCGAATCACCGCCGGCATCGGTCAACTGATCGTACACCTGCTGCTTGACCGCTTCGCGCTGTTGCTCGGCAGCCTGCCCGAGCTTCAGACCCTTCTGCGCGAGCATCGCCTTGATCTCGTCCAGGCTCGCATCGCCGAAGTTCTTGAAGCTGCGCAATTCTGCTTCGGTGTGATGCAGCAGATCGCCCAGCGTGCGGATGTTCATCTTGCGCAGCGCGTTGCGTGTGCGGACACTCAATTCGAAGTCTGTCACCGGCGTGTCGAGCATCGCCGCATGCTTCTCCAACTGCTTCTCTTCTTCATCGTTGAACATCATGGCCTTGCTTGCCATCACGTCCTTGATGAAGAGCCTCGCACGCGGATGGTTCGGCTCGGTCGCCAGCACCTGCTTCAGGCAGCGCTCCGCCTGGCTGTACTGGCCGCGGTCTTCATACAACACCGCCAGGTTGATCAGCGCGTTGAGTGAAGGACGCTCCGCCCGCGATGCCTCTTCGTAGAGGTGCAGGGCTTCGTCTTCTTCGCCGACGAGGTCGAGGTTGTATGCCAGGCGGAAGCAGACGCGCGGATCGTCCGGATCGGCCGTGTAAGCCGCTTCGTACGCTTCGATCGCCGCCAGGACTTCGCCGGCCTTCTCGGCCTCGAATGCCTTGTCGTAAAACTTCTGACTGGTTGTTGTGTCGCGGACTTCTGGTTCCATGATCGCCATGCCTTGAGCGTCGCTCATTTAGCTCCAAGCCCCTGATTAATTAACTCGTGTTCTGGTCAAGAGGTACAACCCACCGGAACACCGTAGAATACCCGCCCGCACCCGGATCGACAAATCGGCAAGGTGGCGAACCATTCAGTACCCCCAAATTTAAGCCCCATCCCCGTTTAGCCCGGCAGCTTGCTGCCGGTTTCCTGGCTAGCAGCCCCGCCTGATTCCCATTATTGGCATATCTATATCTGATATCATTTCCCGCAAAGATAGGGGGCCTACATGCCAAGACCCGGCAGCGAAGGCGAAAAAGCAGTTAAGGTTTTTCTGATCGTATTCGGCATTTTGGTTGTTGTGCCGGTCTCGCTGTTTTTCCTGCCAATGATTTTTGGGCGTATCTTGAGTTTCTTCGGTTAATCCGGGGTCCTTGCCTGCCTGCAATATCCGCTATCCTAATGCCCGCAACCCATCAAAACACGGAGTAATCCCATGGCAGGCAAGAACAAAACACTCGGCGGCGGGGGGTTCCACCACGTCGCGATCCGATCCAAAGACTTTGATAAGACCGTCCGGTTCTACACCCAGGTCCTAGGCTTCACCGAGAAGATCAACTGGCAGCAGGCCCCCAAACGGGCGGTCATGCTCGATGCCGGTGACGGCAACTATCTCGAGGTCTTCGAAGACAAGGATTCCCCGGCCGGGTCAGGCGACGGCCCGATCCTGCACTTTGCCATCCGCTGCGACGACACCGACGCCGCTCTCAAACGCGCCCGCGACGCTGGCTGCGAAGTCACCATGGAGCCCACCGCCGTCGACATCCAAGCCAATGAAGGCAAAGTCCCCGTCCGCATCGCCTTCTGCAAAGGCCCGGACGGCGAACTCATCGAGTTCTTCCAGAACGAACTGACCTGACCCACAGGCGAGGCCGGTTCACCGGCTGTGCCCTGGTACACAAAAAACCCCCGTCTCCCGACGGGGGCTAGAGATAATCCATACTCAGATGTCAACCATCAGTCACGGCAGCTCAAGCTCTGTGTACTTGCTCTGAATGCCTGTTCTGCTGACTTGTGATACCACCACGCGATCCACCTTCTTCTCAGCGTCGGCTAGTTTGATCTTCGCCGTCTTCTTCGCCACAGGTTTGATGTCATACGTCCACTTGCCATCCTGCTCGATCTGCACGACCCACCAGCCGACATCGACCAGTGTCCCGGCATCCGCTTTTACGATCACTTTGCCGTCCTCGATCTTCGTGACCTTCGCAGCGATTGGATCAGGTTTCTTTTTGTCCAGCCACGGCGACGCGGGGGGCAAAGCAGGCTCGGCATATAGTGTTTCTTTTAACTGTTTGTTCAAGATGTAATCCGGCTTCATGAACCACTGCATCGAGAAGTAGATCACACCCGGATCGTCCTTCAAAATAATTCTCGACCAGCGGACCTGGTACATCAGCTCGGTTTCGGCAAACCGGCTTTCCAGGAAGTGACCCGCCAGGCCGGGCCAGACATGGCGGTGCTTCTTGTTCTCCTGCTCCCACCAGCTGAGCAGGACCGGGAAACTCTGGTCGGGATTCGCAATCTGCCAGTAGATCTGTGGCACGAAGTAATCCGCCCAGCCCTTGTTCAGCCACTTTTTGGCGTCGGCATAAATGCTCTCGTACTGATTGATGCCGCGGATCTGCTCCGGATGCCCCGGCTTCCATATGCCGATCGGGGAGACGCCGACCATCGCGTGCGGCTTGACCTGCTTCACTTGCTTGTACAGCCGTTCAACAAAGTCGTCCACGGCTTTGCGACGCCAGTCGCTCTGGCCCAGTTTGCCGCCGGAATCCTTGTATGCCTTCCAACTCAGGTCATCGGGGAACGGAACTTCATTACCCTGTTCATCCTGCTCACGGTAGGGATAGAAGTAGTCGTCAATGTGAATACCGTCGACATCGTATCGCCTGGCAACGTCGACCATCACATCAATAGCACGCTGCTGCACGAACTCAGATGTCGGAACCATCCATAGGTAAGGTCCATACGTCACAACATCATCCGGATTGGTCTGGCTGATGTGGTCTGCTGAAACGTTGTCTCCGTTGCTGCTGAATAATGCGCGGTAGGGATTGAACCACGCGTGCAGCTCAAGTCCTCGTTTATGCGCCTCCTCGATCGCAAACGCGAGCGGATCGTAGAACGGCTCCGGCGCTTGGCCCATCTTGCCCGTCAGGTAGGGCGACCACGGCTCGATATCACTCTGATACAACGCGTCCGCGGCGGTCCGGACCTGAAAGATCACCGCGTTGAACTTCAACTCGACACACTTATCCAGTAGGGCGATCAACTCATCTTTCTGCTGCTGTGTCGAAAGCCCCGGCTTGCTGGGCCAGTCGATGTTTGCCACCGTCGCGACCCAGATCCCGCGAAATTCACGCGGTACCTCCGGCACTGCCTGAACCTGTTTCCCCCTGTTCACGCCAAGTTGGGAGGTTGAACACGCACTCAGCAAGAGCAGTAAACAAGCTGTAAAAACTGCAAGCGTAAAGCGTTCTAACATGATGTGACCCCAAGTTTTAAGTGAACGAATTGCACAGAACGTGAAAAAGAAGTTACATGACCCCAGCAGGATAATTATATAAATATCAGTATCAGAAGATCAATCGTACTTATTTATCCACAATCGTGGAAAATATGATTCGCCTGACACGCCCGGCCCGCTTATAGCCCGGCCATCCCGGTCGGGTTCCTTTCATCCCGGTCGGATTGTTTTTTGATGCCCCCACATACCAACAAAAAACCCCCGTCTCCCGACGGGGGTACAGAAAATCCATATTCAGATATCAACCATAAGTCACGGCAGCTCAAGCTCGGTGTGCTTGCTCTGAATGCCGGTTCGGCTGACCTGTGACACCACCACGCGGTCGATCTTCTCATCGGTATTGGCAAGTTTGATCGTTGTCTCGGAACTTGCTGCGGGTACGATCTGCGTCGTCCATTTGCCACCTTGCTTGACCTGTACAATCCACCAGCCGACGCCGACCAGCATCTTCGGTTCGGCTTTCACGGCGACTTGGCCATCGGCGACTTCGGTAATCCACGCATTGAGTGCTACTGGCTTCTTCTTACCCAACCACGGCGACGCCGGCGGCAGGGCTTGATTGGCGTAGATCGATTCCTTCAACTGCTTGTTCACCACGAAGTCTTCATTCATGTACCACTTCATCGAGAAGTGAACCGTGCCCGGGCTCTTGGGCGTGATGATGCGCGTCCACTGGATCTGGTACTGGATCTCGTTGTCGTCGATCTGCTTACCCGTGCGGTACGTCGCCACGCCCGGCCAGATGTGACGCTTCTTCTTGTTCTGCTCGGTCCACCAGCCCAACAAACCCGTAAAGCTCTGATCGGGCTTCGCGATCTCCCAGTAAAGCTGCGGCGTGAAGTAGTCCACCCAGCCCTTCTGAAGCCACAGCAATGTGTCGGCGTACATGCTTTCGTACTGATCGAACCCCTTGATGTAAGACGGATTGCCCGGCCGACAGATACCGAACGGCGAGAGCCCGACCTGCACGTGCGGCTTGAGCTTCTTCGTCTCCTTGTACATTTTTTCGATGAATTCGTTGACGCTCTGCCGACGCCAGTCGTCCCGGCTCAGCTTCCCGCCCGCATCCTTGTACGCCTTCCAGCTACGGTCATCCGGGAAGGGCACACGCTTGCCGTTGTCATCGTTGACCGGGTACGGATAGAAGTAGTCATCCATATGGATGCCATCAATGTCGTAGCGCTTCACGACGTCGAGGATCACGTTCAGCGAATGCTGCTGCACGACCGGTTCGGATGGGTCCATCCAGAGATACTTGCCATACTTGTGTACGACCTCGGGATGTGTCTTGCTCAGGTGGTTATCCGAAACCTCGCCCTTCGTATCCAGCAGCAGGGCGCGATACGGGTTGAACCACGCGTGCAGTTCCAGCCCGCGCTTGTGCGCTTCTTCGACCGCAAACGTCAGCGGGTCGTAGTAAGGCTCGGGCGCTTTGCCCATCTCGCCGGTCAGGTAGTACGACCACGGCTCAAGCTTGCTGTCATACAGCGCATCGCCCGCCGGCCTGACCTGGAGGATTACCGAGTTGAAGTTCAACTCCACGCACTTATCCAGCAGGGCGATCATCTCCGCCTGCTGATCTTCAACCGAAAGCCCCGGCTTGCTCGGCCAGTCGATGTTCGCCACCGTCGCTACCCAGACCGAACGATACTCCCGCGGCACATCCGGAACACCCTTGTCCGCCTTCTTGGCCAGGGGGGTGCTGGAACATGCTGGTATCAACAATAAAGTCATGGCAATCAGGAGGCTGAAAACCGCTTTTTGGATCTGGTTTAGATTCATGCTTCTTGCCCATGTAAATGGTGGATTGGATGGATGAAAAACGATCTTACACAAAACTATTATATAATTTATTTGGCCCCTCGCGTCCAATCGCTGTTTCTATCCCTCAAGGCTGCTATACGGGGGCTTAAACCGAGTACCATTAAATTGACGTGCCGCGATCCGATCACCAAAGTCCACCCTGACAGGCTGTTTCAAGCCCATCTGCCTGCCGATCCAATCGTCCAGTTTATTACTGAATAAAACGGATCCAAGATGACACCCGGGTTCAGAACAGCAGTAGGGAGAGCCTTCGACACCAAACCATAATGTGGCCCAGACCATAATCTTAGAAGGGGGGCTGCCAGCAACTTCCAATTCATCAACGACAAACCAAAGCCCCGATCCGGTTAGTTGACTGATCTCGCAAACGCCGTTCTCGATTAAACGCTTCAGTTCGTGGCGAGAACGCTTTGATATGGCGCGATGCATTTATCTACCGGCCTGACCGCCGGTCTTTACGTGGAAAGTTCAACGTACCTGATGCAGAAGAGTCTACCAGTCAGACGCGACGGAATGAAATCAGTCCCAGTACGCCAAGCATCAACACCGTGCCAGGCTCCGGCACCGCTGTTGTACCATCTGCCGGTGGTGTGCTTGCGTTCCAGTTATTGAGGATCACGTTCAGGTCGCTCAACCCGACATACCCGTCGCCGATGCCCGCCAGATCGCCCTTGGAGATGTCGCCCTTGGGCACGTTCTGGTTCCAGAAGCTCAGCAGAATATCAAGGTCGCTCAGGCCAACGAAACCATCGCCATCGATATCGCCCGGGATCGGGTCCGGTATGCCATCACTCGGCGGCCGATAGAAAATCTCATCCAGGTAAACGATGCTGTCCGCGTTGCCGGCAAACAGGATCGAGTCCAGCGAAATCGAATCGCCGAGTACGCCGTCACCGCTGTCATACGCGGCCGACGACCACAGCGACGCATCTTCCAGCGACCACTCATACCTATGCCACTGCCCGTCCGCGATCACATCCACGAACGTGCTCTGCTCCGTGCCGTCGTAATCATCATCCAGGTTCAATGCCACGGTCAGATCGGGCGATTCGGTCATCAGCCAGAAGCCGATCGAACCCACTGTTTGCAGGGCGAGGTTCGCTTCGCGCTGGCCGGTAAACATGTTGTTCACGCCGGCGTATTCCGTTCCGGCGACATGATGGAAAAGAAACTCACTGCCCGAGGCCTCGTCCAGATCGATATCGATCCGCTGGCTGTATGAACCGTCGTACGCTTCGCTGCTGTCGCGCTGCGAACTGGTGCCCGCGCCGAGATTCAGGTTGTAGTTTGAGAAGTCGGCTGCGTTGCCGAAGTAGCCGTTATTCAGCTCGAAGTCGGTCAGTGTTTTGAGGTTCTGCAGAGGCGCTTGCCCGGCAGTCGTTGCGACGGTTTCAAGTTGGATGTCAGCGCCGTAGTAGTACTTCAGGATGTCGACGTAGCTGTACCCATGCTGACCCATCCAGTTCGCGCCGTTCTGACTCTTGCATCCGCGGTTAGGCCAGTTCGGGTTGGACACGGTGCCTTGAAAGCCCAGGGTCGTGCCATAGTTGTAGCCACCGGTTACGCCGGTGGGGTAGGTGTGCGTGACATAATGTTCGGTGCCGGAGTAATCGTTATCCCACGGGTAAGGTTCAGGTGTCGGCCCGGTCGGGATCGCGCCGGCCACATAAAACGCGGCGATCAGCACGTCCAGGTCGTTGTAGTTGCGGATCGTCAGGATTTCGCCCTCGGTGTCGGCTGCGGCGGCGTAGTGTTGTGGACTGGCGCCGTACCCGGTGCCGTAGACCTGGTCCTGTGTGCCGTTGTAGATCGTGCCGTACAGTCGGATCTTGTAATACGCATACGTTCTGGCAGCGACAGCCTGGGCTTTGAGGGCTTCGTAGCTGGCGGCCCCGTTTTCCCGGTAGACCACGTTTGGCACATAGTCTGTCTCGGTCGCCACCTCCCCGATACCGACGACGTTGATCGTCTCGTACTGCTGGAATGCCGCGTGGACGGCAGATGTGGCAATTGCCAGTCCCATCAGCCAGGCCAGACCACTAACGGATGTAACACGTGTAAGTTGGCGAACCTGATCTAACTTCACAGCTATCCTGACGAACCGCATTGTTTGGGCCTCCGGTGTGAACTGATATTCAGTCGGCTCGAACGTTTAGATTGTCTGTTAACCCCCAAACAGTGCTCGATAAAAGGGTACCACGACAAATCTGCCAGGTGGAGGGGGAATTATAGAATTTTCGTACTTTTTTTAGCGACACCGACGCGAAATAATCGGAATTGCCTGGTCCAGCCTGTTAATCTGGGTAAACTGCAATCCCGACCTCAAAATCGCGCCACATCCGGTCAATCTGGCGTTCTTATACTCTTAATCCCATGAAATCTCATTAATTTGACCAGATTCTGCAATGAAATACTTGTAAGACATACGCCTTGTGGTTATATAATATAGTGGTCATATCATCGGGAGAGGAGAAAGCCCCCGATGCTGCATTCAAATGGGTCATTCCACATCAAGTCATGTGGGGTTGAATATTACTGTTGTAAACACATCTTATTTTGCTAAGGAGGAGAGTGATGGTTAAATCGTTTATTGGGCTCGGATGCGTTGCAGCGATGGCGTTTGCCGTATCCGCTCAGGCTTCGGTCATCGTCGAAGATGACTTCGAAAGCTATGCAGACACGGCCGCAATGCAGGTTGTCTGGGGTACCGGCGCCGGTACACTCGACACCGTGCTGGGTAATCCCGGGCAGTCGCTTTACTTCCCCGGTGGCGCTCAGAATCAGCAGACCATCGCCGGCCTGACCCCGACCGCTGCCAACCCCGTGGTCTACACCGTCGACATCTACGACGACGGCGTCAGTGCCAACAAGCGCATCACCGCCGGCCTGCGCAGTTCCAGTGTGGCCAACCTATTCGAAATGGGTATGTACAACGCACCCTCGCACTACGCGGTCCGCGCCGTGCTGCCCGGCCCGAGTTGGGTTGCCTTTGACAACATCGTCGATGACAACGGCGACCCGATTTCCAATGCACCGGTCGTCGGCTGGCACACCTACCAGGTCGTCCTCGACGGCGCCACCGCCACCTTCACACTCGACCTGAACGGTGACGGCTACATCAACGCCACCGCGGTGCTCGCTGCTGACTTCAACGTAAGCTATCCGATCGATACCGTCCGTCTCGGCCTGGGCCTCAGCTCCGCCGGCGGTGGCGCGAACTTCGACAACGTCAAGCTGGAAGTCATCCCCGAACCCGCCAGCCTTGCTCTTCTAGGCCTCGGTGGTCTGGCAATGCTGCGCCGTCGTTAATAACACTTCGATGCCTTGTGCTTTGACTACTGTTACGAAACGGAAAGGAGAAATGCATGTTTAAAACAATGATGGGAATCGGGTGTGCAGCCGCCCTCATGATGGCTACAACCGCCCGGGCCAGCTATGTGCTGGAGATCGACACAGATGGCGCTGATGATGGTGTCTTGACTTACCACCCGAACTTCGCCTTCGGTGGTGACACGACCAGCGCCAGCCAGAGTGCGCTCAGCACCGCGGTCGGTTTAACCGGCGGCGACAGCATCTTTGGTGGTAATGGTTCCAATGTTGACACATACACCGTCACCTATACGCCCGCGGTGGATGGCGACAATGAACTGACCAACCCGACCGCCGGCCTGGTGCTCAACCAGTACGGCACAGTCGGCAGCTCCTTGGTTGCCGGTGCTACGGGTGAATACAACATCTACGCCACCTGGCCGCACAGCAACAACATGTCCGGCGGCCCGTCAGTATTCACACTGACCACCGGCGTCAACGTCCTGCTGAGTGTTTTGCTGGATCAGAACACCGCCATGCCGCCGCGCGATGTGACAGGCGATGGTATCCCGGATGCGGGTACCGGTGGCGAGTGGATCCCGTTGGGCACCGTCACGCTCGATGCCAACACCACCTACACCCTGATTCAGGAATCCACAGCCGCGACATATGTTTCGCAGCGTGCTGCCGGTTACCTGTTCGAAGCCGTGCCTGAGCCGGCCTCGTTGAGCCTGTTGGGCCTCGGTGGCCTGGCGCTACTCAGCCGCAAGGGCCGCTGAAAGCGACGTCCGAAAAACTGAATAACCCACGCCACCCCGGTCATCTGATCGGGGTGGTTTTACTTCTGCTGATACTATTCACCTGTTGAACAGAATCACCCGCCTCAACGTATCATCATTACCATGTCTTCTACTCCATCTTCCATGATCGAACCTGCTGCTGTAGACATCGACCGTGTCAACGAAGACCTGCCCTGCGCTGAATGCGGTTACAACCTCCGCACGCTTGCGCTTGATGCGTCATGCCCTGAATGTGGCATGTCCGTATTGATCTCCGCCCGTGGGGATCGCCTCGCGACCGCGCCGGCCGACTGGCTCAAGCGTTTGAAGTGGGGGGCCAAGCTGCTGCGATACTCGGTTCTTTTCGCCTTCCCGGTGGTCTACTTCGGTGTCGTCATTTCCTGGGTCGGTATCTGGCTGTTGACCGCCGCCCAGCCCAAGCGCGTCGAGCCTTCGTTTGATCGCAGCTACCGCATGGCTGCACGCTGGACCTCACTCGCCGGCGCGATCGTACTTTCGATCATGACCTTCGGCGCTCTGTTCTATGTCGCGTATTCTGACCAGCGCCTGGCCGGCAACTGGAACATGCGATGGCGATCCGCCTTCGGTGGAGGCAACAGCGAGTTTCCCATGTTCGATGTCCTGTTCCTCACCGCCCATGCCGTCTACGTCCTGGGCCTGCTTTCCACCTGGCGCTACCTGCAACTGCTCGCCCAGCGCGTCCCGGATGAAGCATTATCAAGCGACTGGAAGAAACTGACCCAATACTGGATCGCCACCGCAGTCGGCTTGGCCTTGTTCAGCTTCGCCGGCTTCCTGCTCGTTCGCCTGAACATCGTCCCAGGTGGCTCATTCTCCTTCATCCTCCCGATCATTTACGCCCTGGTGTTCGCGGTTGTACTGACTTGGTTGTGGTGGAGGACGTTGAAGGTCGCGAAGAGGCAGGTGGGGGTGTTGGAAAAGCAGAAAATGTGAAAAGCAGAAAAGCAGGAAATAGAGCAATCGCTCCGGATCGCGTCAGGTTGCCGGACGGCTGGATCGGATTTTTTGCTTTCCTGCTTTTACCATTTTCTGCTTTTTTGTCTTCCCTCCCCCTCACAGCTACAATCCAATCATGAAGCAAACGCGACAGGGGATCGGGCTTGTGATGGTCGTAGCGGTTGTGATGGCCGGCGGGTGTCAGAAGTCACTTTTTACTGACGGAACGACACGCACCCAATACGAGCGATACCAGTCCTTACGGGGTGAATATCGCCCTCCACGCCAGACCACGGCTCTTGGAGAGGAGCGACCGGCCTTGCGTCAACGTCTTGCTCCCCTCGACCAACGCTGAAAACGCCGAATTTAACGGTTATCACGCCAAAATGTCACCGAAATTCAAAGACAGTTAGGCGACCGACCGAAAAGATTGTAGAGTTAAGATTGACAGACGTGTTTTCACGTCAAGAGATGGGGATACTGTCTTGGTCCCGGATAGACGTACGTTGATGGTGTTGGGTGCTCTTGTGGCCGCGATGACGGTCACCAGCGGGATACTCCTGTTGCTGGAGCCCGGCCCCTCCGCTCCGCGTGCAGGCGTGCCGCTGCAATCCATCGATCAGGGTAGCCGTGACAACGATCAACCCCAGGACAAGCTGTTTGACACCACCGCCCCGGAAGTCCGCTGGACCTCCATCGTGGTGCATGACAGCCGAACCGCTCAAGGCTCGGCTCAGACCCTGCATCGCCTCCACCAGAAGCTAGGGAAGGGCGGCCTTGGTTATCACTTTGTGATTGATAACGGCCCCGGTAACGACAACGGCAAGATCGAGGTCGGCTTCCGATGGACCAGCCAGGCGCCAGGCAGCTTCTTCGAGGCCGACACCGCCAACTGGCCCGACGCCATCGGGATCTGCCTGATCGGCCAAGGCGATAAGGATCAGTTCACCGAAGCCCAACTCAACCAGCTCATCTGGCTGATCCAGCAGCTTCAGCAGCGTTACGACATCCCCAAGAACAACGTCTACGCCCAGATCGGTGCCAGCACCGCGACCAGCCGTTTCCCCGACGCCTGGTTCCGCCAGCAACTACTGAACTGACGCAAAACGCATCACCGAATACCGACCGACGCTTCAAGGCGTCGGTTTTTTTATTGGACAATACCTCAAGGAATCTCACCAAATGGCGTGGTCGCTTCAGCGATCCACGCTTGACATACCCCAGATCCCACAATTGGTAACACCCATCTCCATCTGCCCGAACATGCGGTGGAAGTATGCCTACAATCGAATAGACTGACTGATCGTGCGTTATGCCATGGAGGCGGCACAGTTACGACTATCAGGCAGGATCCGGCAGGTGGTTTGTTTTTATTTCTGACCGGTAATAACCCCCGTAAGCCTATATTAGAGGGAGGTTAAGCAATTTGTTTGGTTGAAGTCGACCGGGTGGACGGACGATGTAAAGATAGCCAAACATTGTAAATAAGAGCGTTTTGGTGTAAGGTAATGTCCATAGTTTCATTCGCTTATACGGACAATCTGAAGCGAGGTAAGGGCGCCGGGGCGGCCTGAGCATGTTCTATTGCCAGCCGCTGGCCGTTGGCCCGAAGTTATTATGGCCGAGTTCAGTGAAATTCTCGGGTACGAAGTCCTTGCCACGCTGGGAGTAGGGGCGCGAAGCACGATCTATGCCGTCAAAAACGGCAAGAATGAACTCTACGCGCTCAAGCGAGTCGTCAAGTCCTCCCCCTCTGATCAACGCTTCATGGATCAAGCCATCCTCGAGCACGAGGTTGCCCAGAAGTTCGATCATCCCACCCTTCGCAAAAGCATCAAGCTCATCAAGCAGCGTAACTTCATCCGTACCAGTGAAGTGCTGGTCCTGATGGAAATGGTGGACGGTTACACGCTGGAAAAGCACCAGCCCGAAACCCTGGCGGAGCTGTGCCAAATTTGCAAGGAAGTCGCCCAGGGCCTCGGCGTCATGCACAAGGCCGGCTACGTCCATGCCGACATCAAGCCCAATAATATCATGCTCAACGATGCCGGTCAGGTGAAGATCATCGACTTCGGCCAGAGCTGCCCGATCGGCACGGTCAAGGAACGCATTCAGGGCACGCCCGACTACATCGCGCCGGAACAGGTTCAACGCCGCAGCATCATCCCGCAGACGGATGTGTTCAACCTTGGCGCGACCATGTACTGGCTGCTGACCCAGAAGCACGTCCCGACGCTCATCCCCAAGGGCGCGGCCGGTATCAGCCTGCGTACCGAAGACTCCTGCAAGCCACCGATAGAACTCAATCCCGAGGTGCCCCCAGCCCTGTCGAGTCTGGTGATGGACTGCATCCACACCGATGCGCCGCAGCGGCCCGAAAACATGGGTTTGGTTGCCGACCGTCTGGACATCGCCGCCAAGCAGTTCACACGCCGTACGCAGAACGGCTCGGATGAAGAACAAAAACGCAACGCCAGCTGACGGTTGGCGCACGGGGCCGATCCGCACGGCACCGATATACTTAACTAGACAAACTGGCCGAACCGCAGATCTGGGACGATGTACGTCTATACGGACAGGTTCGCATACCACTTGAGAAGGTGATTATTGCTGATGCGCGGGGGCGTGATCATTCTGTTGACCCTCCTCTTGGCCGTGCAAAACGCGCTGGCTGTCACCGAAGCGCAGCGACTCGATGCGATCCAGCGCATCCAGACCTATCTGCTCTCCAAGCAAGACCCACGCACCGGCAGTTGGGACACCCGGTACAGCGAAAGCAGCAGGCACCAAGGCGGAGAAACCGCGCTGGTCGTCTATGCGCTGCTGCGTAGCGGTATGAGTGCTCAGGAACCCAAGATCAAGGCCGGCATCGATTATCTTAAGACCGTCGACATGCGCGGTACCTATGCGATTTCCCTTCGCGCTCACTGCTGGGCCGCGCTATCAGACGATTACCGCTCCTTGCTCGAAGACGATGCCCGTTGGCTGCTCAAGGCCCAGGTCGACGGCCTGTTCGATTACGGACCCAGGACCGGCCCTCGATACGATCACTCCGTCACGCAGTACGGCCTGCTTGGCCTGTGGGAATCCTCCAAACGCCGGGGACCCACCGCTAACCGGCTTTGGCAGCAGACCAGCCAGCACTTCATCGATACGCAGAATCCCGACGGCGGATGGGGCTACCAGGCTCGCGACCGTTCCACCCAGTCCATGACCGCCGCCGGCCTGACCGCCTTGCTCATCGCCCAGGAAAACCTCTACCGCTCTCGCGACACCCCGCCCAAGGACCTGACCTTCGCCATCAACGGCGCCATCACCTGGCTGGATGCATACGTCTCCGCCAAGGGCGTCACCGTCAGGGACGAACCCTACTACCTCGTCGGGCTCGAACGTGTGGCGCTTGCCAGCGGCATCCGAACCCTCGGCGGCACCGAATGGTTCCACGCCGGCGCAGAGTCCATCATCAATAGCCTCTACAGCAACGGTTCAATCGATAACGACCTGGTCGATTCCGCCTTTTCGCTCATCTTCCTTTCCCGCGGCGGGGTACCCGTCTGGGCAAACAAGGTCCAACTCTACGATCAGGATTGGAACAACCGCCCCAACGACTTGAACATACTCACCCGCACGTTGAGCGATCAACTCGAAGTCGAACTCGGTTGGCAACTGATCAACGCCGAATCCGATTCTTCGCTCTGGCTCAACGCGCCGGTGGCCTACCTCGCCTCCGACAAGTCATTGACCTTCAGCGCTGCCGAATCGGCCAACCTCGAATACTACCTCGACCTCGGCGGGATCCTGATTGCAACACCCGATTCAAACAGCCAGGGATTCAGCGGCGCCATCCGCTCGCTTGCCAAAACAATCTACCCCGAATACGAATTCAAACGCGCTCCGGCCGACCACCCGCTGCTGGGATTGATCCACCAGGTGGACCTGCCTGAAAGCAAGCGGCCCTGGATTCTTTCCAACGGCGCACGCGACTTGATCGTACTGGCGTCTGACGACTGGGGCATGGACCTGCAACGGCAGCAGGGCGGTCAGCCATCACAAGCTCAGTTGATCATGGCGAACCTCTACGCCATGGTCACCGATCGCGGCAAGACCGTCGAACCACTCGATGCTTTCAACACCGAACGCATCAACCGCACACCCCTTCGCACCATCCGCGTCGCCCGCGCCCATGTCCACGGCAATAAGCCGCTCGAACCGCTCTCATGGTTCCCGCTATCCAACATCCTCTTCAACCGCACAGGCTACGACCTGTCGATGTCCGGCGTCGGCATCAATCATGTCGGTGAAGTCCAAGCGGACCTGATCCATCTCGGTTCGTCCAAGGCGGATCGACTCACATCCAAGGACCTGCGCGAACTGTCGCAATACATCAGCAAAGGCGGGACCATCCTGATCGAAACCATCGGCGGACGCGGCGACCAGACCGACGTCGTCCTGAAGCAGTTCGAGGCCGTGTTAGGTGAACGGGCCGCACCGCTTGCCCCCGACCACCCGATCCTCACAGGCAACCCCATCGGCCTGGATATGCGCCGTGTTACCTACCGACGATTCAGCACGCTCAACCGCGGCTTGATCGTCACCCCACGACTGCTCTCAATCAAGGTCAATGGCCGTGACGCCGTCATCGCCTCGCACGAAGACCTCTCCCTCGGTGTCCTCGGCTGCCGACACTGGGGCATCGACGGCTACGACATCGACTCCGCCCGAGGCCTGGTCATGAACATCCTGCTGTATGCCTCTGACCGCAAGCACATCGAAAAACAGCAAAACACATCGACGACAGAAACCGAAACAGATAGCCCGACTAACAACCCCTGACCCACTGCGGGTATCATGCCCACGTGCCTGATCTGCAAGACACATCCGCTGGGGCAAGCCGATCAACCGAGCCCGGGGCGCTGGAGGCCCTGCGCGGGCCGATGACTGCTATTACGGCCGTGCTGATGGCGGGCATCGTGTTCGGGCATCTGTTCAGTTTCTTTTGGGTATGGTTGCTCGCGTCATGCGTTGCAGCGATCGGTGTTGCGTGGATGCTCGGACGCAGAAGCGAGCGCGGCGTGCAAACCTGGGCGACGCTCTGCCTGTTGTGTCTGGCCGCAGCTTGGCTGATCCTGCGAAGTGACTACATGTTCGATCACAACCTCACCGCCTACATCGGAGAAACCTCGCAACTGGCGCGCGTGCAGGGTGAACTCATCGAGCCGCCGGTTTCCGGCTCGCCAAAACGCGGCGCGTTCGCTCCCTTCAGCTACGAAGCCCCAAGCACGCGCATCGTCCTGCGCGTCAACCGGATCGAAGTCGATGGCGCATGGACCCAAGCCCTAGGCGACCTGCTGATGCGCGTCGACCAGGCCGATGACCAACTCACGCCCGGCCAACACATCGAAGCCACCGGCTGGCTCAGCGCGATCGCCGGCCCGCAAAACCTCGGTGAATTTGATTACCGTGCCTATCTGGCTGAACGCGGCATCGTCGGCCGCATCACCCTGCGCAGCCGTGGTAACTGGAAACCGTTGCCCGATACATCACCAAGCCTCGGCACCGCTCAACGCAGCATCCGCCAGTTCTGCGCAGACCGTGCACTGCATTCCCTGCGCATCGGCATGGACGACGACACGCCAACCCTCGGCCTGCTTGAAACCATGCTGCTCGGTCGAAAAGACAGTTCTTCCAGCGAGGTACGCGTTGCTTTCAGGCAAGTAGGGCTCGCTCACATGCTGTCTATTTCTGGTGCTCATTTGGCGATATTGCTGGGCATCGTCACGCTGATCACACGCTGGTTCGTTCCGCACCCGCCGCGCGTCGCGATGATCGTGCTCGTTGTCCTCGCGCTCTACCTGATGGCCGTTCCGCTGCGCGTCCCGATCGTGCGCTCCGCGATCATGGCCGGTGTCTTCTGCGCCGCTTATGCAACTGGCCGGCAGGTCCGCCCCATACAAGCCCTCGCCTTCGCCGCAGCGGTCGTCCTGCTCTGGCGGCCGATGGACCTGTTCTCGCCCGGCTTCCAGCTCAGTTTCGCCGCCGTCGCCGGGCTCATCCTCTTCGTCCCGAGCGTCTCCGAATGGCTCTGGCCCAAGCCGGATGTCTTACCGGGGCACCTGAGCATCAGTTGGGTGATCGGCCGATGGTGTGTCGATTACCTGGCCGTGTCCATCGTTGCGTTTGCCGTTGTGATGCCGCTGGTCGCGTTCCACTTCCAGATGGTCAACCCGCTGGCCGTGTTGCTATCGATCATGGCCTTACCCGTCATCACCGCCGTGCTTGGTGTCGGCTACTTAAAGATCCTGATCGGCATCATCCTCCCAAGCGCCGGCCTCATACTCGCCGGCCCACTCGACTGGTTAGGCGATACGCTGCGCAACCTCGTCGACCACGCCGCCGACTGGCCCGCCGCTGCCATCTTCCTCAACTGGCAACCGAGTATCACATGGACCTTCGCGCTGGCCACGCTGATCCTCGCCGTCTTCGCCGGCGCGTTCAAACAGCGCCGAAAAACGCTCGCCGCCGCTTGCCTCATCATCATCGCATGGACAGGCCTGACACAATTCACCCCTCGCAACTCCTGGCTCGGTAAACCACAACCCCAGCCGCCCGCCGCAATACTGACCATGTTCGCCGTCGGGGACGGCTCGTGCTATCTCGTGCAATTACCCGACCACACCATCATGTTCGACTGTGGCTCGCAGCAATACTTCGACATCGCACAAGCCAGCATCCTCCCCGCGCTCAAACAGATGGGCGTCTCGCGCATCGACACGCTCATCCTCTCACACGCAGACATGGACCACTACGGCGGCGCACTCGACCTCGCGGATAACATCAACATCGGCCGCGTCTTCATCCCGCCGCAACTGCTCGAAGAAGCCAAAGCCCACCCCGGCACCGCCACATCCTTCCTCATCGACGGCCTGACCGATCGCGGCCTATTTCCCAAAACCGTCTGCCGCGACTGGACCGAATCGCTGAACGATTCAAACAAGACGAACCTGCAAATCCTCTGGCCCCCCGAAGACTTCAACCCCAAACGCACGAACGACACCTCCATCCTCCTCGCCATCCAAACCGCCGGCCGCCGCATCCTCCTCAACGGCGACATCGCGGATGAAGCCATGACCAACCTCATGCAACTTGAAAACCTTAACGCCGACATCACCGACCTGCCTCACCACGGCAGCATCGTCGACGCCAGCCCCGCCTGGCTTCACGCCGTCAACCCATCTATCGTTCTGCAATCCTCCGGCCGAACCCGCCTCTACCAGGACGCCTGGCCCGACATCATCAAAGACATCCCCCTCACCCGCCTGATCACCGCCAAACACGGCATGACCCAGGTCCGGGTTAACGTTGATGGCACGATCGAGTCGTGGACATTAAGGCAAAATCATCAGCCGCAAATAAACGCCAATCAACGCGAATAAGAATGAAGTATTCCCCCGTTTAGCAGGCGATCTCAGATCGCCGATCACCGATCACCTTACGACTTAGGATCTCCACCAAACCAGACTTCACCGCAGAGGTCGCAGAGATCGCAGAGAAGTCGGGAAAAACTTCAATTCAAGCAATTTAACTCTGTGCCCTCCGCACTCTCTGCGGTGAAATGTTTATCTTTATCCGTGTTCATCCATGGCTAAATATGCTCCCCGATTCGCGTCCATTAGCGTTCATTCGCGGCTAACCAACACACCACAACCTTCGCGCTCTTAGCGCCTTCGCGGTTTAAACCCCACACTCTGTCATACTGACCCCGAAATAAAAATCAGCCACAAGTGAACGCCAACCAACGCGAATAAAAACACACGATCACTTCTCTCTTTAAACGCGAGCTTTCTCACCGCGTCATTTATGTATAGCAATGTGCGTCCATCAACGTCCACCTGCGGCTGCTAAGGAGATTCTGATACTCACTGAAAACAGAATCAATGTATATAACGATAACTCACGTTATACATCCGTTCAATATCTGCCCCTGTCATCAAAATACACGCCAACATTTGACGGCCATCTGATGCATGTTGTTACAAATCCAACCGGATATCCCCGATTCTTACTCGGTGTCCCGTAGGGACAGACGAAGCTGAGCACTCCGCCAAATCGGGGGTTCATATCAAGATAAACAGCTATTCAGTGCATGTCAATGGAAATCCGGCCATGCCCCCAAAAAGACTTAGCCGCAAATAAACGCCAATCAACGCAAATAAGAATGAAGTGTCCACCCCCGTTTAGCCGGCGAGCTTGCTCGCCGTTCGCCGCGTCTTCCGTCACCTTAGCATCAGATATGCATCACAAGAATGCAACAACTGCAAACACCACAACCACGCTGACAACCAACAATATCAGACTGAATACCCCAATCCCGCTATAGCAAGCCACACGCTAAGCCTTAGCATACGGCGCACAATCCGGCGTAGTCTGCAAGTGATCCACAAGAATTTTAATCAAGCACGGCATTGACGGCGCAACGACTACAACAATAACGCTGACCGTATTCAAATCCACCCAATTATAAAACGACATGATTCCCCCATCTTATCCGTGTCCATCCGTGGTTAAAATGCTTTTCTCAATTCGCGTCCATTAGCATTCATTCGCGGCTAAAAGAATCTTACCCGGCTAATTCCCAACCTTCGCGGCTCTTCGCGACTTCGCGGTTCAATCACATGCTATACATCTCATCCGATCCCGCATACTGTGTCACGCCGCGCTCGGCTGTGCGGATGAACTCGGCGAACTCGACGCACAACGCGTCATGCCCCAGGTCCTTGTTGATGCGTTCCGCCGCGGCCGGCGTGGTCAGCCCGGCCTTGTACAGCAGGTCGAACGCCTGCTGAAGATGCTTGATGCTTTCGCGGTAACCGTTGCGACGCAGCCCGATCACGTTCAGCGAGCCGACGCGCTTGGTGTGATGGACGATGCAGAAGGGTGGCAAATCCTTGGTGATCCCTTCGTTGCCCGACAGCATCGACAGCCGACCCATCCGGCAGAACTGCTGCACGCCCGCGCCGCCTGCCAGGATCGCTTTGTCGCCCACCTGCACGTGTCCGGCAACCACCGCGCTGTTGGCGAACATGCAGTCGTTACCGATCACGCAGTCGTGCGCGATGTGCGAGTTGGCCATCAGGTAGTTTCGGTCTCCAATCCGCGTCGGCAGATTCTTTGTCGCCCGGTGGATCGTGACTGATTCACGGATGTAGTTATCGTTGCCGATCACTGTCCCCGCGCCCTCGGTGTCCGGATGGAACGACCGATCCTGCGGGTCGTACCCCAGGCAGGCATAAGGATAGATCAGGTTCCGCTGCCCGATCGTGATCGGCCCTTTCACGCAGACGTGTGCGATCAGCTTACACCCCGCGCCGATCGTCACGCGCCCCTCGATGATGCTGTAAGGCCCGACGATCACATCGTCAGCCAGTTGAGCTTGCGGATCGACAAAAGCGGTGGGGTGGATGGTTGGCAAGGTGGTGGGTCGGGTAGGGGGTGTGGGAATGGTATTGCTAATGGCTAATCGTTAATCGCTGATGTTTGCATCCCAACGCCGGTCCTGAGTGAAGCGAAGGGGCGGGTGGCTTTCAGTTTCCTGTTGTTAACGAACAACCTTCCTCAATAGCCCCGGGTCGGAAGACCGGGGTTCAGTCCCAGCAACTACTTCCGGGGACCGGGGTCACTTCCGGGGGCACTTCCGGGGGCACTTCCAGGGACCAGATTTACTTCCGGGGGCCGGGGGTACTTCCGGGGGGGCCGGGTCAGTTATGATAGTTACTTAGCCGATTCTCGCCAGATGACGCCTGATTTGCCGACCAAAGCTGTGTGACCCAGATGCCAGATACCAAGCCGGGCATGAATTTGGAAGTGCGTGACCTCGGCCGGATGCCCTACGCCCAGGCCCTGGCGATCCAGCGACAAATCAATCTGGATGTCTCGCTGGGAAACCACCCCGGAGCTGACGCCTGCCTGCTGCTTGTCGAGCACGACCCCGTCATCACCATCACCCACCGCAAAGGTGCCTGGGACAACCTTCTGGCCCGCGAAGACACCCTCAAACAACTCGGCATCAAGGTCGAAGTTACCGACCGCGGCGGCGACATCACCTACCACGGCCCGGGCCAACTCGTCGCCTACCCCATCCTCAAGCTCAACCCCCTCGCCCTGAACCTCAGCTCCTACATGCGCTTGCTCGAACAGATCGTCATCGACACCGTCGCCGACTTCGGCATCCATGGCCAACGCGATCCCGACGCCACCGGTGTTTGGGTGGAGACCTCGGGTCTCGGGTCTCGGGTATCGGGTCTCGGGAAACCCGGATCGGCCGATACCCGAATCCCGATACCCGATACCCGACTGGCCAAACTCTGCGCCATGGGCGTTCGCGTCCGCAAGAACACCACCATGCACGGCCTCGCCCTCAACGTCAGCACCAACCTCGAGCACTTCAAAACCATCGACCCCTGCGGCCTGGGCGGAAGACCCGTGACGAGTTTGCACGAGTTACTCGGTGATAATGCGCCGACGATGGAGGAAGTCAAAAACAAACTGGTCGATCACATAAAAAACGAAGTACAGAACCGCACCATAACACGGTAGAAATCACGCCCGTTTAGCGGGGCAGCTTGCTGTCCACATCCGTCGTAAGGCGGAATTAAATGCTCCAACTAGCGGTTAGTCATGTAATCGAGCTACCCACTTGAAGTTCTTAGCATTTATCAACGAACACCGCGCATCACACTGGATACTGTTTTCTTTTTTTTCGACAGTGGTTGGTGTTGTGCTCTTGTTCGAGCAAAGCAGGATATGGGATTGGCCGTTACCGGAGAAACGTTTGGTGGGATTGTTCTGGTATTGGGTTTACTTTCTTCTATGCAGTATCGCGCTAACCTGGGTACTCCAGCAGTATCGAAACAAGAACTGGGCACCGAATGCTGCAAGGGCCGTCGGGTGCATCGTCGGTGTAGCACTGATAGCCAGGATCGCTGTCGTGTTGACGACACAACCCGTCCTCAGCGACGACATCTACCGCTACATCCACGACGGCGCAACGCTCGCACAAGGCACGAATCCGTACATGACCGCCCCTGCGGACATCCCCGCAGATGAATTGCCTGTCCCGCAGATTGCCGACCGCATCAATCACCCGACGCTTGTCACGATCTACCAGCCAACCAGCCAGTACGTCTTTGCCGGTTTGGACCGCATCTGGTCGTGGTCACCGCAGTTTATTCAGCGTTGGGACCCGGACCACGACAAGGTCTTCCGCCTCGGTTTCGTCCTTTTCGATATCGCGATCATCGGCATCCTACTGACATGGCTGCGCGACGCCGGCCGCAGCCCGTGGTGGGCGATCGCCTACGCCTGGCATCCCTTAGCCATCAGCGAAGTCGCCGGCTCCGGCCACCAAGACCCCATCGGCATCGCCTTCCTCGCTATAGCACTGCACTGTGTCTACCGTGTGCACAAGACTAACTCCCTCTCCCCCTGGGAGAGGGCCGGGGTGAGGGCCGAATACCCTGTGCAACCAGTAAGAACTTCCACCACTAACAAACGCCGACTCATCTACACCATCCTTGCCGGCATCACCTTCGCCCTCGCCATCGCTGTCAAACCCATCGTCCTGCCGCTTGCCTTACCCTTAGCCTGGTCATTGCGACACCAACCCAAGCAAGTCATCCTCGCAACCACATCAACCCTCCTCACCGGCCTCGCGCTCTACCTCCCGTTCATGTTCATGAAAGGCGGTCTCGCCGGCCTCATCGAAACCGGCAAAACCTTCGCCGACTCCTGGGCGTTCAACGGCTCCATCTACCCGATCATCAAACACACGATTATCGATAAGCCCTGGCTCGATATCATCCTCATGCTTGCGTTGTTCGTTGTGCTCATCTACGCAACGTTCAGCAAAGCCTCGCAAACCAATCCCGCGCGATCGGCCGGGATCTACCTGTTCGCATCGTTGCTGCTCTCAAGCACTGTCCACCCGTGGTACCTGCTCTGGGCGCTGGCGCTGATGCCGATATGGTTCAATTGGCCGATGTGGGTTTTCAGCCTGACCATCGCCGCGTCCTACGCAGCCCACCTCAACCCCGCCGGCTACCGCGTGCCTATACCCGTCGCCGTCGGCGAGTACCTGCCGGTCTATGCACTGCTACTGTGGCTTGCCATGCGCACATTATTGCGTAATAATCAACCGCAATGTTTAAGTGATACCGAATAGCAATAACTTCATACCTTTTACCCCGGAGATCTGCCCTATGTCCAGTCTCTCACGGCGTTTATCAACCCTGTTCGTTCTGGCTGTCGCGGGCATTTTCCTGGTTGGTTGTACCTCACCCGGCGCACTGAACAAGCGCAAAGGCGATGAAATCATCGTCGCCGGCCAACTGTTCCACACCGGCACACCGGTCGTGACCTGGATGGATGAAGGCGGCTACGATGCGTATCGCGTCGAGAAGCACTTCCCCTCGTATGAAGACTCGCAGTGGGATATGATCAAGGACGATGTCGATTCGCCCAACCGCTACAGCCTGCGGTACAAGGGCCAGCACTTCGATCCCGAAGTGGTTCAGCAGATCAAGAACGGCGGCTGGCCTCTGGAACTGCTCCAGGACACCGTCGATCAGTTCGTCATCCACTACGATGTTTGTGGCACAAGCAAGACGTGCTTCGATGTGTTGCACGACCGCCGAACGCTCAGCGTCCACTTCATGCTCGATATCGATGGCACGATCTACCAGACGCTCGACCTCAAGGAACGCGCGTGGCACGCAGGCACCGCCAACGATCGGTCGGTCGGTATCGAGATCGCCAACATGGGCGCGTGGAACAAAGACAAGCTGGAAACCCTGCAAAACTGGTACAAAACCAACGAAGACGGCAGCATCGAACTGGTGATCCCCGAGTCGCGCGGCGACGGCGGCGTGCGTACGCCCAACTTCAAGTCAGGCCCGATGACGCAGGAACTTGTCTGCGGCACGATCAACGGCAACGAAATCTGCCAGTACGACCTGACGCCCGAACAATACAAAGCGCTCATCAAACTCACCGCTACATTGGAAAAGGTCTTCCCCAAGATCAAGAACGATTATCCGCGCGATGAGGATGGCAACCTGATCGAAGGTGTGCTCGATGATGAGATGGCTAAGAGCTATCAGGGCCTGCTCGGCCACTACCACATCATCAAGTCCAAGGTCGATCCCGGCCCGGCCTTCCAGTGGGACTACCTGATCCGTGAGGTCGAGAAGGAAAATCAGTGGTGGCGCTTCTGGCGATAAGTGGGGGGAAGAAGGCTTGAGGGGTGAGGCTTGAGTGAAAAGCCCCTGCGCTGACGGCCGGTCTGCTGTCAAATTTGGCGCACAGCACCTGTCACTTATCCACCACCCGATGCGCGCACGCCTCCGTCGCGTTTGATCGCAGTGCGCACGATCATCGACGAAAACACCCGCCGCGCACAAACTGGCACTTTTTCTATAACCATCGGACCCCGTGCGCGACCTCATAAGCAAGCAAAATCCAATGTAAAGCCGCGACCATCGGTCGCGCTTAACCGGCAATCGAAACGGGTCACACAATCAAAACGGGGCCACAATCAAAACGGGGTCAGACCCCGTTTAACGTTCCGTTTAGCGCTGGTCGGGTGTTGATGGCTGGATGATGCGGCGCGACCACTGGTCGCGGCTATACAGTTCGCGCTTCAGGTCTCGGGTTGATTGCATCGTCGATCAGCGGATCACCAAAGGTCCCACGCGTTGGGATAATCATTGATGTTGAGCGTGCCTGCTTCGACACGTTTTCTAACTGTGGAACTGAAGATGCCCAGTTGGTTGGGGCCCCAAGGTCCGTCGACGCGATCGCTATACGTCAGGTTGGGGAAGTTCATGCCGTCGACGTGGCCGTCAGCCCAAAGGATGTTGCACTTCTGGCTGGCGTGCCTTCCGTGTGGGCCGCCGGTATTCGTAGGAATGCCGCCGACAACGGGGCAGCCGCGCTGGTGTGTATCATGCAGAGCCGTTCCTTCTTTGAATTGCTCGTACCATGAATCACAGGTCAGCAGGGTGCCGGTCGGGTCTTCCGCCCAATCCAGGCGGCTTGTGCCGAAGTACCTTTCTTCATCCGTATCGCCATACGCGTTTCGGCCGGCGAGGGAGTACCAGTTGATGCCGTAGTCGGTATCACGCCATCTGCTATCAGCCGGGTCATCCAGGTCTGCGACCAGGATGGTGTAGTCGCTGACATTTTCCGCCGTATCGAAACTCGGGCACTTGTACATTTTTCGTTCGGCGCCATATCCCTGAATGGCAAGTGTGCTGGTCCAGTACCATTCAACACCGGTGCTGCTGGCCCAGAAGTTCTTGACGACGGTGCTGCTGTACGAGTTACGTACGACAAAGTCCTTGTTGTCCGTCGCATACGACATGATGGCGATGCCGACCTGGCGTTCGTTGCTTAAGCAGACCGAGGTGCGGGCCGATTCGCGTGCTGCGCTCAGCGCCGGCAGGAGGATGCCGACGAGCAGGGCGATGATGGAGATGACCACCAGCAATTCGATAAGCGTAAAACCGTTTGTTTTGACTGTCCTGGTTGACATGACAGGTCCTTGAAGTGATGCCTTAGATGGGAATTCAACTAAGCGAACTGATTATTGACACGACCCAACTGAAACCCGAATCCCTTTTGATTTACTTGCGTGCCATCGGAACCCATGCACGCGAACACAAGCCATAATCTCACTGAATTAATTCTATAACTTTGCCATGGGAACACAACCCCATTTCGGGTAAGAAGTGGATAAAAAAACACCGCCGTGTATGGCAGTGTCGGGGCGTGATTGGAGCAAGAAAACGCAGGTAGTTATTGATACGTTTGTGTGAATGCCGGATTCAAGAACAACCCGCAGGCCCGGGCCTGCATCACTAATTACTGTAGCAACCGCCTTTGCCCTGCGGGTTATAGACGGACGCCCGGCGGGAGTGAACCGCGAAGGCGCTAAGAGCGCGAAGGTTGTGGCGTGTTGGTTAGCCGCGAATGAATGCGAATGGACGCGAATTTGGGAGCATATTTCGCCACGGGTATGAAAACAAGAATAATTGGGCCGCATCCGATTCATCATGGTTCAAGAGGCTTAAAACAAGCATCTTGATCCGATGTATTGAAAACAGGCTTTTTTTCTAATCCGTGTTTATCGGTGTTTATCTGTGGCTAATTGCCTTCTTGTTTATGTAGAACCCGCGGGCCCGGACTAACATCTGATTATGGAGGTGCTGGCCAGTGATATCAGTTGCGTGTATCCCAGCGGTTGGGGATGCCGTCGACCTTCGGATCGGTATCCCAGTCGCCGAGGGTTTCGTAGGGTCGCCACTCGTCTTCCACGGTAAAGGCGCTGCAGTGGCCGTCACCCCAGAGGATGTTGATGGCACTGCTGCCATGACGGGCGTGCGGGTGTTCGCCGGGGTCTGTCGTGACGATTCCAGCCAACGCGAAGGTTCCACGATAGGGGATATTCTTGCTGCTGTTGTAAAAGGGCGAATTTGGATCGGCTGCGATGAAGAATGAATCTAACACACCGATGTGTTCAGATGGCCTTAACATGTCAGCGGTTTGAATACTGAAAGAAAGATTTTTCGACTTCAGCGTTGAACTATTGTAATTCGGGTCCCCTCGTTTGGCCGCATAGGCAGATACATTGATCGCGTAATCTGAGTTACGCCAAAGGTAGAATTCCGGGTTGGTATGATCGCCGTCCAGCGGTGCATCTCGTATGGTTACAGGGTCACCTGCAGCATTCGTAGCCGCCTCGGCGTTATCGAATGACGGGCAGGTATACATCTGGCGTTCAGCGCCGTATCCATCAATCACCATTCGGCTGGTCCAATACCAATGGGCAGGTGTGTTGCCATATCCTTGGATATAGGCAGCCGGCACATTCTCCCATGGGATATTAAAGCCGCGGAACAGCGGAATAAAGTCATTGTTGGTTGATGAATAGGCACCGATGGCAACCCCGATCTGCCGTTCGTTACTCAGGCATACGGATGAACGTGCCGCTTTCCTTGCCGCGCCGAGCGCCGGCAGGAGGATACCGACGAGCAAGGCGATGATGGAGATCACCACCAGCAGTTCGATGAGTGTGAAGCCGTTGCTTTTCGCGATTTTGTATGACATGACAGGCCCTCGAAGTAGTGTCGTGAACTGGACCGCAATCGGCCGAACTGAAGTCTCTGGCCCCCTGTGATTTACTTGCGTGCCATCGTGAACGACGGTCATGAAACACAAGCTATAAGATCATCGCGCTAATTATATAACAGTCGGGGCGTATCACAAGTCCATTCTGGCAAAACAGGAAGAAAAAAACACCGCCGGGTGCGGCGGTGTCTTGTTAGCGGGGCTTATGTACTGGGTCCGGCCGTGTGGGCAAATCAGTAATCGATGGTGTTCCAGAGATTGGGTTTGCCGTCGACAGTGGGGTCGGTATCTCTTTCGCCCATCTCATCGTAGGGGTTATAGATGTCATTGATCGCGTAGGGATCAACGTGGCCGTCACCCCAGAGGATGTTGATGGAGCTTGAGTGCCGTGCGTGGGGATTGATCCCCACGTTCGGTCCCTGTTTCACTCCCGTGACGACAAAGTAGCCGCGTTGTGGGCCGGGTGTGTACATTGGATTCATCGGGTCGTATTGAGTGACGAACACGTCTACCGTGGCGATGTGCGAAGAGGGCTTTCTCATCTCGGCCTGGCGGATGGGCTGGCCACGGTCCCTGTTGGGAGTACCGGCCGGCAGGTCCTGGCCCTTCCGCATGCCGTAGCACGCGGCGTTGATGCCGTAATCCGTGTTGAACCAGTTTCGCTGTCCGGGGTCGTCGAGGTCGGCGGTGCGGATGCTGACATCACTGTTTTCATCGGCCTCGGGGAATGACGGGCAGCGGAACATGTCTCGTTCGGCCCCATACCCCTTGGTGACGATGATGCTGGTCCAGACATAGTCGCCGATGAACATCCCGGTATCCGTCCATTGGGTGCGGTTTTTATTTGCTTCCAGATGGATGGGGTGGCTGCGGTCCCAAGACTGGTAGGGGGTGACCAGGTCGTTGCTGTCGGTGGCGTAGGCGGCGATGGCGACGCCGACCTGGCGTTCATTGCTGGCGCATTGGACGTTCTGCGCAGCCTTACGTGCAGCACCCAGCGCCGGCAAGAGGATGCCGACGAGCAGAGCGATAATGGAGATGACCACCAGCAGTTCGATGAGTGTGAAGCCTGATGTTTTGTTGTTGTTATCAAGCATGGTGTTTACCTGTGGCTTACCTGTGAGAAGTTCGGTCGTTTCAGCAATTCGTTGACCACATCAAGACTACGGCATGATTCAAACCCAATCAGGGGCAACGTCTTGGGCAGCTAATTTAATTATATAACAACTGGCGATATTCGCAAGATTATTCTCATGAATATGGGCAAAAAAACACCGCCGGGTATGGCGGTGTTTGAGTGGCAGAACAGAAAATTGGGCGATCGACTTACCGTGTCCGTGTATCCCACATATTGATTTTTTCATCATCGAGTCGGGTCATGGCTGTGTTGTAGCCATTGAGTGTGTCGTAGGGACGATACTTGTCTTCGACGGTAAATGCTGAAGCGTGTCCGTCACCCCAGAGGATGTTAATCGCGCTGCTACCATGCCGTGCGTGCGGGTGTTCGCCAGGCATTGTTGTGACGATACCAGCCAGTGCAAAAACACCACGTTGGGGGATGCTAGCTTTGTATCCAAAGGGAGATTCCGGATCTGCGCCGATGAAGAATGAATCAAGCACGCCGATGTGATTACTGGGATTCAACATATCTGCGGTTTGCAGCGATGTCATCATATTTTTAATCCTGTCCTGATTACCCATCAAAATAGGATCAGCACGTTTTGCGGCATAAGCTGCGACATTGATGGCATAGTCGGAGTTACGCCAGATATAATTGCCTGCGTCATCCAGGGGGGCGTCACGTATGGTGACGGGAGTACCGTCCGCGAGTGTGGCTTCTTCAGCGCTATCGAATGATGGACAGGTGAACATTTGCCGTTCCGCGCCGTAGCCATCAATCACCATTCGGCTGGTCCAGTACCAGTGAGCATCAACATCCCCGTAGTTGGTAATCGCACCAACCGGGACTCTTGAGAGCGGGATATCAAATCCACGGAGTAGAGGGATATGATCATTATTGGACGAAGCATAAGCTCCTATCGCGACGCCGACCTGACGTTCGTTACTTAAGCACACCGATGAACGTGCCGCTTTCCTCGCCGCACCGAGGGCCGGCAGGAGGATGCCGACGAGCAGGGCGATGATGGAGATGACCACGAGCAATTCGATGAGCGTGAAGCCGTGGGGTTTGGGTTTGGAGATTTTGCGTTGCATGCTTTGTTCCCTCGTTTCGTTTAGCCTTGGCGGGGCGTGAAGCCGGGCCTGAGTGCGTCCCTGCGGTGTGCGGGGTTGGCCCGTTTTCGACGGGGAAAGAACTGCCTGCCCCGTCCGGCCCAACCGCCTGGATCCGGAAAACCAGCATTAACCACCATTCAATTCTATGGTTGGTCGGCGGATTAATCTATCACATTCTAAGCAATCTCGTACCCAAATTATATAACAGTATTCGTACCTGTAAAGGTGCTGGCGTGAATATTGGGTTTAAAAAATTGAAAAAAGTGAGATTTTGAGGTTTAAACCGGGGGATGGCAGGGGGCCGGGAGGGGGAGGTTATTGCGATATAATTGGGGTGTGGGGTGTGGGGTGTGGGGTGTGGGGTGTGGGGTGTGGGGTGTAGGGTGTAGGGTGTAGGGTGTGGGGATGGTATTGCTTGTTGCTGATGGCTAATGGCTAATGGCTTCTCTCCCTCTGAGCGAAGCGAAGGGGCGGGTATCTTGAGACGTCGGGTGTCGGGTGAGAGCGGAGAGACCCCGGCCAAAGCCCTGCGGGCTATAACCGGGCTTTGGGGGCTGGGCTTAAATCAATAACAGGATTCTGGGTTATGAATGGGACAGCGACCGGGCTTTAAGCCGTGATCGGGCATGTTGATGCGTATTTGAGGGGGAAAGCCACCGAAAGGACTTGAACCTTCAACCTGCGGTTTACAAAACCGCTGCTCTGCCAATTGAGCTACGGTGGCTGCTTGAAAAAGCAGAAAAGCAGGAAATTTGGAAAGCAGAAAATTCGAGCCGGCCGTCCGGCTACTGGACGTGTACTTATACGAATGCCTGATTTTCTGTTTTTACCATTTTCTGCTTTCCTGCTTTTCCCAAAAGCCAGCAGTGAGATTTGAACTCACGACCTGTTCTTTACGAAAGAACTGCTCTACCGCTGAGCTATGCTGGCGGGGTGGGGTATTGTAAACCCGGGTGGATCAGGGGGCAATGGGGGGACGCTGGAAAGCTGGAAAGCTGGAAAGCTGGAAAACTAGAAATCAGGAAGTAAAACATTGTCTGTGTGCCTGAGGTGTTCGGAGACGCAATGTCTCCATTTCCAGTTTTCTCGATTTCTAGTTTTTCTTATACAACCCGAACACCACGACCGTGGCGAACCTTCTCATCAACGGCAGTTTGAGCAGGCCTGCGTCCAGTTTGTGCAGGGTCAGGGCGAGGGGCCAGTTGTTGGGGAAGATGGGCCAGAGGCGGCTGGTGAGTTGGAACTCGCGGCGTACCATCCGGTCGAACGGGCGGGCGAACTCGGCGATGCTCTTGTCGTTCATGACCTCCTCATCCTCGGTCATGTCGTGGATGGAGTAAGGGATCATTTTGCGGATTTTGTCGAGGGTTTTAGAGTTCACCACCGGCTCTGCAAAGACGGCAACGCCGCCGGGGTTGAGCCGGTCGTAGACCTGCCTGCTGAGGGCGTCGAGGTCGGGCAGGTGGTGGAGTGCGGCGTAGCCTAGGATCGCGTCGAAGGTCTGGCCCCTGAAGGCGTTTGCGAAGTCGCCGGTGACTTCGGTATGGATGCGGTCGGACAGGCCGTTGACCTGGGCACGCTGGCGGACCATGTCGATGGACTTTTCGGACAGGTCGTGTATGCGTGGACCTGAGCGCCGTTGTGTGCGCAGAGGCAGGCGTCGATGCCGTTGCCGGCGGCGATTTCGAGCGTGTTTTTGCCTTGCAGTGGCGAGAGCAGGTGGTAGAAGTACTCGCGGGGGAAGATGGTCCGGGCGGTGGGATTGGTGTAGCGGATCTTGTCGAAGTCGCTGAGGGGGTGGATGCCCTGTGCAGCTTCCTTGGCGTAGTGGTCGTTGAAGTGCTCAGCCTCGCGATGAAGGAGGGCTAAGCGGTCTTCGGGCTTGGCGAGCGTCGCTTGTGGGTGCAGAGCCTGGGTCATTCATGGAACTCCGGTGGCGTTTCGGGCGTAACACCCGAAGTAAACAGCTAACCCTTTGCCGGGTAAGGCCCGGGACGGGGGGTATCGTTTGTATCGGTCGTAGCGGCGGGGGGCTTGATGGGCCGATATTATGTTTAAGATTGGGCGGATAGATCAGGGTCTGAAAAGCAGGAAAGGAAGCAAGATGAGAGCGGTGTCCGATAGCTTGGCAAGGCGGTTATGCCGTGGGGGGCGTGTCGCGGCGGGATTGGCCGTGGCGGCGGTGCTGTGGATGGGGCTAACGGGGTGCACGAATCCGCAGGAAGCGGGAGGCGGCCGGGAGATGCACGTGGTGCAACCTGAGCAGGCGACCGAGCATGCCGATACGGACAGGACCGAACCCGCCAAGACGACCATGGACAAGCCCAAGCTATCGAAGGAGTACGTGGTGTTGCAGGACCGATCGGACCGGATGATCGTTGAGTTGCCGAATCGGATGATCGTGGTGGCACAGGAGCTGCCGACGGCGCCGGTGGTGACGGCCCAGGCGTGGGTGAAGACGGGCTCGATGTTCGAGCAGGAGCACGTCGGCGCGGGATTGAGCCACTTCCTTGAACACCTGCTTGCTGGCGGGACAACCGAGAACCGGGACGAGCAGGCGTCGAACGCATTGCTCGGCAAGATCGGCGCGCAGACGAACGCGGCGACCGGGCTGGACACGGCACGGTATTACGTGAACACGGTCAGCGAACATACGGACGTGGCGATCGAACTGGTGTCGGACTGGATGCAGCATTCGATGGTGAAGCAGGAGGAGTTCGAGCGGGAGCGCAGCGTGATCCAGCGAGAGATGGAGATGCGCAACAGTCGGCCGGACACGATCCTGTGGAAGCTGACGCAGATGGCGCGGTACCAGGTGCACCCGGCTCGCGATCCGATCATCGGGTACATGGATGAGTTCCTTACGATCACGCGTGACGAGTTGTATGATTTTTACAAGCGGATGTATGTGCCGAACAACATGGTGTTCATTGTGGTGGGTGATATTGACAAGCAGGCGGTGGTGGACCAGGTCGTAGCAAGATGGAAGGATGTGCCGGCGGGGCAGTTGCCGCAGTTGAGCTTCCCGAAGGAGCCTGTGATCGAAGGGCCGCGCGAGGTGGTGGGGCATGCGAACCTGGAGATCCCGAAGCTGCGTCTGATCTGGCCCGGCACGAGACTGGGTGCGCCGGACGATTACGAGCTGGACGTATTGGCGATGGTGCTGGGGCAGGGCGAATCGAGCCGGCTTAAGCGGATCGTGCGAGACAAGATGCAGCTTGCGACGTCGGTGACTTCTTACAACTCGAGCTCGGTCTGGACGGATGGATACTTCACGGTGACGGCTGAGCCGACGAACCGCGAGGCGTCGCTGGATGATTTGAAGGCGGCGCTATTGGCGGAAGTGGCGGCGCTGCGTGATAAACCGATCACGCAGGAAGAGCTGGACCGCGCGAAGCGGAAGGTGATTTCGGGGATCGTGCAGAGCAATCAGTCGGTCGAGGACGTGGCGTCGACGCTGGCGTGGGAAGTGATTTCGCTGGCCGATCCGGGATATCTGGAGCGGTACGCGGAGGCGATCCAGGCGCTGACGGTCGAACAGTTGCAGGCGTCGGCGCAGAAGTTTCTGACCGACGATCGGCTGATCACGGTGAAGTTATTACCGATGCCGGAGGGCCAGGAAAGTGATATCCCGCTGACGAAGCGAGAGGCCCCGCCGATCGATCCGGCATCGGTCGCGCATGAGCCGGTGGAACTTGACAACGATTTATTGATCGATCGGCTGCACGAGAACCTGGCATCCGAGAAGGACAACAGCGCAGGGATCGAAGTGGATCAGCCGGTGCAGTACACGCTGGATAACGGGTTGACGGTGGTGGTTCAGCGGTCGACGGTGGTGCCTGCGGTGTCGATGCAGTTGTACTGGCCGGGTGGATTGCTTGCGGATAAGCCGGGGCATCAGGGCGTAGCGAATGCGACGGCGGAGATGCTGCGGCGCGGCACGGAAAGCAAGAGCGCGGATGAGATTTCCGCGGCGGTGGAAGACCTCGGCGCGACGCTGAGCGCGTCGGCAGGAAACAACACGGCGTACACAAGCGCATCGGCATTGAAAGAAGACTGGCAGACGGTGATGAGCATGATGGCTGACATCACGATGCATCCGACGTTCGATGCAGAGGAATGGGCGAAACTCAAACCGCGGCTGCTGGCTGCGATCGACCGTGAGAACGAGACGTGGATCGGCGAGCTTAGGCGGGCGTTCCGCAAGGAGTTTTTCGGCAATCACCCGTGGGGCAGCCCGACGATCGGCAACCGGGATGTGGTCGAATCACTGACGGCAGAGGACCTCAAGGCGTTCCACGCGGCACACCTGAATCCTTCACAGATGGTTTTGTCTGTGGTGGGTGATGTTGAGCCGGCGCAGGTATATGCCGAGGCGCAGAAGGTGTTCGGTGGGTTTACGAACGACAAGGCTCAAACGTTTGAGCCTGAATCGACAATACCCGCGGAAGCCAAGATCGTGCAGGTGCAGACGACGAAGCCGGCGACGGCGTTTTACATCGGGTTCGGGCCCGGGCTTGATCGGGATGATCCTGATTATCCGGGCTTGAGTGTGTTGACGACGGTGATGAGCGACTTTCCTTCGGGCTGGCTCGAGCAGGAGCTGCGCGGGCGCGGGCCGGGGCTTGTGTATTCAGTGGGCGCGTCGGTATGGGCGGGGCTTGTGCCGGGCAATACGGCAGTGATCTTCAACACGTCCGCGCCGCAGGCGGTGGAAGCCTTGCAGCGAACGATGTCGACAGTCCGTCGGGCGAAGGCGGGTGAATTCGATCAGGCGGACATCGACCGGGCGAAGTCCAAGGTGCTGACGAGCGAGTTCTTCAGCAAGCAGAGCCTGTACAACCGCGCGATGCTCAACGCGCTGGATGTAGTGTACGGCCTGGACGACCCGGGCTCGATGAAGTTCCTCAAAGCGGTGAGTGAAGTCGACGCGGCAAAACTCACGGAACTGGCGAACGAACGGCTGAATAATCCTGTGGTCGTGATCCTGACGAACGAGCAACTCGATGAGGCGCAGTTGGAAGCAGCGATGAAGGGGGAAGCGGTGGGGGCGGTGGACACTGCGGAATGAATTTAGCCACAAGTGCAAACGGCCCTCACCCCGGCCCTCTCCCAGGGGGAGAGGGGGTATATGCCTAATCGAGTGCGGCGGTGATTTTCTGGACGAGTGTTTTGGCTTCGTCGTGGTCGAGGGTATCGGCGGGCCAGGCGAGACCGAGGCCGGTGCCGGGGTCGCGGCTGATGGGGGGGGCGTCTTCGGGTTTGGGGATGATGTGGAAGTGCACGTGCATGACTTCCTGCCCGGCACACTTGCCGATGTTGAGAAGCACGTTGTACGCATCGCAACCGGTCACCTGGGCGATGGCTTTGGTCAATCGGGGCAGCACCCTGCCGACGGCGGCGGCATCTTCATCGGGCAATTCGCCGAGTGTTTGTGCGTGATGTTTGGGGATGACAAGCGTGTGCCCGGCCGCCAAAGGCCCGAGGTCGAGGAACGCGAGCACCTGCTCGTCTTCGTAGAGTTTATGACAGGGGATGTCGCCTGCCGCGATCTTACAGAAGATGCAGTTGGGGTCCATGAGATAGCCTTTGGATTGGATGTCGTGAATCTTTGGGGACGGGCGGCGTGATTTACTTGATGATGCCGATTAATACATTGGTGTCTTCGTAAGTCATCACAGCATTTTTCGTGGCAACCGCACTGGGAAGACCCCCGCCGTCGCCGTCCGCGGTATCAAAGATGTCGTCTGCATCGTTGCGTTGGTCGGCAAAGCGTGTCGGGATGATGGTGGTGTCGGAGAAGTCGACGTGCAGGTCGCCGTAGCCGATGGAGCCGCGCCATTCCCCCTTTGTGCTGCCCTTGTGGATGCTGAGGTAGGTATCGGGGTTGCCGGGGTTGGGCGTGATCGACGAGGTTGCCGCCAGCCGGTCGGTGACGATCGGCGCGAGCGAGTTCTGCTTGTTGCGCCATTCTTCGGGTCGGTAGGAATCGGTGGCGGCGCCGTTGCCGATGCGCATGAATGAGTAGGAGTAGTTATCGCTGAAGACCTTCTGGCGATCGTCGCTGCCCTGGGGGTACTGTTCGTTGGGCCAGGGCTCTTTATTCTCAGCGGGGCTGATGAGCGCGTCGCCGTCGGTGAAGTTGCCGTCCAGCAGCATCCAGTAGCGTGCCTGCACGGTCAGGCCGTTGCCGCTCTTGCCGGTGAGCGGGAGGGTGTCGGGCACGTAGTCGAAGCCGTTGAACCCTGGGAAGAATCCGCGGTGGTTGTCGCTGTAGGCGATCAGAGACTGGATGACATTGCGTACCTGTACGTTGTTTTCCGTCTCGTGAGCTTTGTTCTTGATCATACCGATCGCGGGGAAGATCAGGCCGATGAGCACAGCGATGATCGCGATGACGACCAGCAGCTCGATGATGGTAAATGCTCGGTGTTTATGCATCTGATCGATCCTTTGTCTGTCGAAGCCATTTACAAATACGTGTACTACTGTAACCGTATAAAACCGATGATGCGCGGCGACTCGGAGCCGTCGGTCTTCATGGTGCCGCGGTCGATGATGGCGATAAAGCGGGCCGATTCTTCCGGCGCGGTGTTGAACTTCGCATCCTTGTAGCCACGCACGACACAGTAGACGGCGAAACGGTCACTGCGGACGGTATACGCCTGACTGAGCATCCCGAAACGAGCAAGCAGTTGCTCGTTGTCGTCACCCTCGTCGATCGCGGACGCATTGCCTTTGGTGACTTCGCTCGGGTCGGGGTACATATCGACGTCGAAGTTTGCGCCGGACAGTGAGTTAGCCGTATCCAGGCCGTAACCCATCATGCAGGTTGCCAGGTCGCTGCTGGGGTTGGGGTTGAGGTACATGACTTCCCCGAGGCTGGCGATGCCGGGCTGGTTCAGCCGGTCATCCGGGACAGCGGAATTCACAAAATTAGTCAAGTGTTCAGGTCGGCCGGCAAAGCCGTTGTTCCTGATCTCGTCTACGTCGAAACCAGCGACAGCCGGTGACCAGTAGGAGCCGTGCGAGTTGGTTGGCCGCCATTTGGACCCGCGGATCGGTTCATCGCGGTAGGCGATGATTGCGCGCATCAGTTTTTCGACATCGCCTAACGTTTCGCCGATCGGAGACGCCAGCGTGAGGATATGCAGCGGCGCGGTATTGATGTTGATGGTGCCGGGCACGAGGAATTCGTTCTCGCTGTCGCCATCGTCGACGTTCTCATTGCCGTCATCGTTGTCATTGTCCTTGCCGTCATACCTCGGGCTGACCGTGGTGAACAGGTCCATGAGCAGTGCGGCGTGTGGGACCCCGAAAGGATAGTCGATCACGTCGTATTCACTGTCGTTTGGATCGACGACCAGGAAGTCTCTGCTTGCTACATGGGCAGGAGGTGAGGCGATGCGTTCGGAGAAGGATTCGGTGCGTGTAAAGCCAAAGACATGCACCATGGCCATTTCCGTCATGCTGAGCATCGGCCGATCGGGGATCGCGAGTTGGAATGTGTCCGGCGGGGTCCAGGTGCCGCCAGCAACGGCGCCTTTGATGTCCTTGGTGAAGTTAGGCACCGTAGCGCTGTATACCCCGCCCGGTGTGGAGTCTTTCGTAGAATCGAGCGAGCTTGAAGCGCTACCGGTATCGGTGTCGGCGCTGACGTAACGGATGTATTCACTGTCGCGCCAGAAAGACTTCTGGATGTGTTGGGAGACCGCCGGCGCGGCATCTTGTGCGTGGGGTCCTTCTTCGTCGGGGAAGGAGAGCGTGGTTTCCATGCGGTCGTAGGTGACCCAGTTGCCTGCGCCTTTGGAGTCGACTTCCACCTGCAATTCAACGGTGATCGTGGAGCCGTCGGTATCAAAGGTCAGTGAGCCGTTCGGCGCCTGGACGACGACGAGGTTGGGCTTGCTGGCGGAATCGAGGTTAAGGTCGAGTTCGAGGTTATCGCCTTCGCCTGCGCCGTTGTCGTTCTTAGAGCCGGGTCCATCGGCCGCATCACTGACGATGATCATGATGTCATCGGGATCGGTCGTTGTGGTATCGTCGCGTGCCAGCAGATTATCGCTTCCGGGCCTGCTTGCATCGTATATCCACGTGCTGACGGTCGAGCCGCCCTGCGAGATACGGATGCGGATCAACTGGTCGAGTTCGGAATCGAGGATGTTGTGGGAGAAGGGGTTGCCCAGTTCGATAGCCATGGCCTGGGTGTCCGGCACGACTTCCCAAGTATCCGGGATGCCGTCGGACACTGCGGCACCCAACGCATCAACATTATCGCCGGTGTCTTCATACAGCGCCTGGCAATAGACTTCGCGCAGGAAGGGCAGGCGTTCTAAACCGAACACCTCGTCGCCAGTGCTGATCGTTGTGTTGCTGGGGATGCTTCCTTCATCGCTGTAGTCTTTGATGGCCAGGGCGTATTCGGCGATGAAGTCTTCGATCTGGCTGGCGTCGAGGCCGAGATAGTAATTCCCCAGGTTGCGGCGGGTGCGTTTGAATGTCTGGCGCAGTTGTTTTTCCAGCTTGGTGAGCTTGGTGGCGTTGACACCGGCATCGGTGCTCCACTCGTCGTTGAGTGCGTACTTGATGCTGCCGCTGGCGGGTGAGCCGCCGACGGCTGCTTCATCCTGAAGTACCGGGGCATAGATGCCGGTGCCGCTGGCGGCGGTGAGCATGTGGCGGATGGCGGGGAACTCACGATTTGCGACGCGCAGCGAGTCGGTATCATCAACAGGAAGGCTGCCGTTGGCGGCGCCATAGAACCAGCCGGCGATGGCCCGTCGGTAGCCACTTTCGTTTTCAGGCAGAGCGGGGTAGATGTTTTTGACCACATCCCAGAACGAGGCTTCGTTAATCGCGACGCTAGGCTGCTGACGCAGGAGCCGGCTGACCTGGTCCTGATTGGCGGGGAAGTCCTGGCCCATTTCCGATTCGAGGACGGAGGTCAGGGAGGTATCGTTGAGCCCGCCGAAACGGCGCAGTTCCAGTTCGGCATCCATGACATAGTTACGGTCGACGTTGCCGTAGATCGAGCCCTGTTTCTGCCACATGACGCCGACATCACGTGTGGATTCGAGGATATATGTCAGGTTGTCGCCGTAGTAGTCGGTGATCTGGTTGTTCTGGACGAGGTTATCGATGCGGAAGTTGAGCAGTGCGGTGAGTTCCTGCCGCCATCTTGAGCCGTAAGGTGTGTGAGTACGGCTGAAGAGCCGGGACAGATCGACCCAGGCGGGGTTATACCCACGGGCCACGTAGGGTTCGTCCATGGCTGCGGTGAAGCATATGGCGCCGGCGGTATTGACGTTGATCATGGAGCTGAGGTCGACGATGCGGGTCGCCATGACATACTTACGGCCGCCGAGGCTTCGGACGGATTCGGGCGCCCACTGCCATCGGCTGTCGACGAAGCCGTCGCCGTCGGCGTCGACGCCGCGCATCTGGTAACCGGGGATGGTGCCACGGAGCCCGAGATAGCGATTATCAGACATCGCGATGTCCGTGTCGGAGGCGTAGTACCTGGTCGCGTTGCCGAAGATCGCCTGACCGATCTGTCCCCGATTAAACAGGATGAAAGATTCGAGGGGGTATTGACTGGCATCGGGGTCTTCCTCGGGCAGGTCGATGAACATGCCGGTGAGGTTGGTCAGGTGCAGCCAGTGGTATTCGTTGTCGGCGGGTACCCAGACGGGCGCGGTGGAGGCGAGCCAGCGGTCGTCGAATGGGGCGACATCTTTACTATGCTCGAAGCCGTTGACTCGTACGGTTTGGCCGCTTTTGCTGGAGCTGGTGTATTCCGATGTCGTTTCGTAGTCGGTTGTGTTGGTGTCGGTATAGGGGTAGTCGTACAGCAGGTAACCCTTGGACTGATTAGCCACGAGGTCGTACTGCAACTGGTCGCTGACTTCGCCGAGGATGCCGTTGATGACGGTGTTGACGTAGCTGCGTTCGTGCCGGGCGGTGGCGTACTGGTCCATGCGGACGCGTTGTAGGTAGGCGATGCCGATGAGCGCGATGATGACCAGGACGGTGACGCAGAGGATCAGCAGGGAGCCTTGCTGGCGCACGCTGGTTGTGTGGCCGGGGCGTGCGTTGCTCGCGTCGGTCGTCGGGTGTGAAGATGCGCGTCGGGTTTTGTTGGCGTTCATATACATCGTTCGCCTCCTTGCCCATTGGCAGGATTACGTGTTCGGTCTTATTCCACGCTCTGGTAGTTGACGGGGAGGATGGTCTCGTACCAGACGCCGGGCTCGGGTTCGGTTTGGCCTGTTGCGGCGTTGACGGTGATCTGCCGTCCCTCGAAGTCGCCGCGGCGGTCGTGCAGCCGGTAACGGATGCGCAGCATCCAGGGCCACTGCGTGAAGTTGGCATTCGCTTCGGAAGCAACGGCTGTGGATGATTTATGTGTCCAGATAAAGGCATAGTCAGCGCGTGTGAACATAGCATTAGGAATCATGCTAGGTTTGTAGTAGCTCGGGTCCGGCGCGAGGTAGGTCATGGGTTGATCCGGATTGGGTATCGCGCTGTTGTTGTTGGTTTTAGAGTTCGCATAGGCGGAGTACCACTTGATGCGTCCTTCAGGGTCGCGATCCAGTTCACCGTCGGGCTGGATCTGCAGTGTGGGCGTGGTGATCTGGTAGAAGCTGTCGGTGACCAGGTCGCCGGCGAACTCGACGATGAAGTCGCTGACACCGCCCATGAAGTAGGTATGCGTCGGCGCGTAGTCCCACGCTTCCATTTCCGTCGTCTTGGTGGGGTCGCTGCTGACGGGTGTGTTCGCGGTGAGTAAAGGAACCCTCGTGAACATCATGTTCAAGACGGTGTTTTGGTAATTAAGAAGAGACGGCCGGCTATTTAATCCGATCTCGGGGATTGCTGGGTAGCCGGTATAGATCAAGTCATGCAATGTTGAATTGGTGACATCGACGACGCCATTGGCCATCATGGGATTATTGGTGATGCCTGCTTTCTGAATAGCAAAGGGGGCAACGACAAAAGGCCCGAAGGGAAATGTTGGTGGGGTAGCGCTGGTGTACAGTGATGAGTCTGTCAGGCTGGGATCGCTCAGGAACAGGGCGTGTCGGCCGAGGACCCAGTCCTGTGCAAGGATGTTGGGGCTGATCTGCGTGTCGGTTGTGCCAGATGTGTAGCCGAGGTCCCACGAATTATAATTATTGACGCTGGATAAATCGATATCGGTGGTGGACATACCCTCGGGGATCTGCACGACGTGGCCGTACCACATGCGGACGTAGTCGGCGTTGAGGGAGTCGCGCTGGTCGCCGGTGAAGCTGAGGCGTGAGGACGGCGCCATGGTGGGCATGCGCTTGTCCTCGGCATCGAGCGGCGACTTCTGGTCATAGAAGTACATCAACTGGTCACTGCGGATAGGGCGGGTAACGCCACGCTGGGCATCTTCAAAAGTCAGCGGGGCATTGATGACGCGCTGGACGATGGCGAGGACGCCGCCGGGGTCGCTATTTGTAGGATTGCCGTCAACACCGGTACCGTTGCGGCCGGCGGGCCCGACCATGCGGCTGTGCCACTGGGCGTATTTGGCGCTATCGGGCGTGGTCTGGTCGTTGAAAGTCGAGTTATCCAGGGCGGTCTCGAAGGCGAGCTGCTCGTCGATGGTGCGGGATTTTTGCAGCAGTTCGCTGGCCTGCGTGCCGCGGGCGACGGTCTGGGTGACGCTGTTGAAGAGCTGGTTGACGACGAGGATAACGAAGGTGGTGATCGCCAGGGCAACCATCATTTCGATGAGCGTGATACCCAGCCGGCTATGCCGGGCGAACGTGTCTCGTGATGTGTTGGTGTAATGGCTCATGATTACGGGTTGACGCTGAGGGTGATGTCGTCCTCGATCCAGACGATCGGCGACAGGCTTTCTTTCTTGATAAGGTTGGCCCGGTCGATCGCCACGGCGAAGTAAAAGTGTTTGGGGTTGCCGACGTTGGGTGAATCGACGGTGACAGAGTTGGCATCGGCTTTGACGACGGTGTGTATGTTGCCGTCATCGCAGATGATCTGGTCACCGGGGCTGATGTAGTCGGGTATGAAGTTGTTGTTCATGTCGTTGCTATACCCGGGCAGCAGGTCGGTCCCGAAGTCGAGCGTATTTAACCTGCCGGTAAGCGGGTCTTTAACCACGGAGACCTCTTCGCTGCGACGGATCTCCGGCGGCAAGTCGGTGCCGCTGCGGTGCATGACGATGACGATCATGGTGAACTTGGGATTGGGCGAGGTCGCGTCGGAGACCTTAAGCAGCGGGTACCAGTAATAATCGCGCCGCAGGTATTCGGGATTATTCTTGGGGTAGCTGCGCATTTCGATGTTGAACAGGCCGTGGAACGACGAGGGGGCGTCTAGCGTGACGGGGGACCGGCCGTGGTCTGAGTGCAGGGCGTTTGTGTGCAGGTAATTATCCGGATCCATATACGCTTCAGGCAGGTCGATCATCGGCAGGACGGGCGTGGGGTTGTACGCCGAGGCGATCTTTGCATTGGAGATAAATCGGGAGAGCGAGCCGGAGCCGTTGCTGGGATCGTAGCTCATTTCGGCGTAGGGCTGGTCCGGGTAGGAAGCGGAATCGTTACGGGCCATGGCCAGGACCATGGCGCGGGCGTTTTTACCGATGCGTTCGCCGTCGACCTGTCGTACGGTGTCGCGTTGGATGGTGATGGCGGTGGGGAAGATGGCGGCGACGGCGACGAGGCCGACGGTGAAGATGCCCAGCGCGACCAGGACTTCCATGAGGCTGAAGCCGGCATTACGCGTGCGTCGAGTGTGTGGGCGGCGCTGTGCGTTGCGTGCGCGGACCGCATCGTGGGCCCACGTTTGGCAAACGTGGGCTTCGGGTTGCGCGGGATGTGTCGTAAAGAGCATCATGATTATTTATCGCGGTTGCGTATGAGTGATCCGGTCTGCTTGCTGAACATGATCATTTCGCCGTTGGCGACCATCCATTCCCATCGGGCCTTATTGTCATTGTCACTGGTTTGCATCCAGTCGGGTGCGGCGATGCTGGTGTTGGTTTCGCCGTCATCCCATCGGTCGTTAGCTTCGTGGAAGGCATCCTTGGAGTAGGTGAAGATGCCGACGACGGCCTCGAGCGCCTCGAAGGGCAGGACATATTTGCCCTCGTTGTCGTCCCAGTTATTTCTGTCGAATTCGCCCGAGTTGGGATCGAACTCATCGGGGTTATAGCCGCCCGACACGGTCCAGCGGAAGGAGCCCGGGCTGTTATCAAGGGCGTTGTACTGGCTGTCGTAGTTGCCGTCGTAGTAGACGTACTGGTACTCGTTGTGGTAGCCATTGGCGATGTCCCAGCCGGTGGCGACGAGGATGCCGTTCTGGTTGTACCAGACAGCGAAAGGCGGGGGCAGGATGAGCGGGGGATCATCGGCATCGATGCTGCGACCGCCGCGTTTACCGCCGCTGACGCGGTTGATGCCTGCGACGCCGGTGTCGGCCGGGAGCAGCAGGTAATCGATATCAATGTCTTTGAAGCCGTTGAGTTCGAGTAAGGGCAGTTGCCCGGCGGTCTGGTAATTGCGTGCGAGGATGGGGCCGCGTTGTTCGAGGTATTGCGAACCGCCGTAGGTCGACGTGAGGTCCTGACATTTGGCGTCGCCGACATTGCGAGCGATACGGACTTCGCCGGCGGGTGTGAAGATGGCGGCGGCGCCGCTGAAGATCCCGCGTTCGACGATGGTAGGCGTGGTGAGGTCGAGGTCGCTGGTGAAGGAGCGGTTGTCGGTGGCGTAGCGTCGTGCGGAGGGGATGGCGACGGAGACGGTGTTGATCCCCGTGCTGGCGTCGGTGTCGCGTCGCATGGCGCCGATCATGGGGAAGGAGATCGCCAGCACGATCGCCACGATCGAGACGACCACGAGCATCTCGATAAGGCTGAAACCGGTTCGGGTTGTGCTGTTCGAAGGATTCATGTTTGTTTAGTCCCCACGAGTGGCGGCGGCGCGGTCCAGGTCGAAGCTGTAGAGGTTGTCCAGCGAATCCTTGTAGGCGTCGGTTTCCTGGAAGGCCAACCAATCGTTGTCATTGGCGAACTCACCCCGCTTGCGTGCCAGGCCCCACTTCAGGTCGGCGCCGGCGGAGGCGAAGAACGGGTTGTTGTGGACGGGCAGGAAGTCGTCGTCCGGGTTTTTGGTAGGGTCGTGGCTGACGGAAGCGGCGTAGGCGATGGGGTTGCCCCAGGGGTCGACGACGTCCAGGAAACCGTCATTGTCGCTGTCATCTAACGCGGCACCCAGGCTGTCGAGCTTCTCACGAATCTGCGGCATCTGATTGGCGGCCCAGATGAAGCGTTCGATGTAGGCGTTTGCCTGCCGCATGTAGTAGTAGTTCTCTTTGCCCTTGGGGCTGTAATCGGTGTTGTCGCTGGTGTCGTCCTTGTCGTAGCCTTCGACGATGGGGCCCGTACCGTTTACGCCGGGGGCGTTCTTGGCCCAATTACCGCCTGACCAGTCGCCAAACAGATCATCGTCAATGTGGTTCAAGGGGGGCGAATCCTGTCGGGTTTTCACTTCATACATGCTGGCCTGGCCCATGAGGTTGGCCAGTAGTGTGCGGGCCTGGCTTTCCTTGGAGCTTGATTTAAGCATGCTCACGCCGCCGATCAGCAGGCTGGCGATGACGGCGATGATGGAGATGACCACGAGCAGCTCCAGCAGCGAGAAGCCGGTTGCGTGAGGTCGGTTTATGGTTCTGAGGTTTGTCATGTTCAATACCTCGATGATTCAAAAACGGTGGCCCCAGGGGAGACCCGCTGGGGCAACACCGCGGGAGGGACGGGTTTACATCACGGCCTGCATCAGCTTGACCAGCGGCAGGAACAACGACACGACGATGAAGCCGACGATACCACCGAGCACGACGATCATGATCGGTTCGAGCAGGGACACGAGGCTGGCGACCGCGACGTCGACTTCTTCATCGAAGTTGTCCGCGATCTTCAGGAGCATCTTGTCCAGGTCACCTGTTTCCTCGCCGACGTCGATCATGTTGACGACGATGGTGTCGGTGACTTTCGATTGCCTGAGCGGTTCGGCAAAGCTTTCACCTTGACGGACCGAGTCGTGGACCTTGGTCAGGGCTTTTTCGAAGACGTAGTTGCCGGTGGTTTCGCTGGTGATGCTGATGGCGTCGAGGATGGGGACGCCGGCGGTGATCAGCGTGCCGAGGGTTCGGGTGAACTTGGCGATGGTGGCCTTGGCGGCGAGCGTGCCGACGACCGGCAGCTTCAGCAGCGTCCAGTCGGTGACGGCCTTACCGGTGTTGGATTTACGCACGAGTTTGAAGATCATGAAGATCGCGATCGGGCTGAGCAGCACCCAGAGGATGCCGGGCAACTGCCCGTCGTACTGACGACCGCCTAGCCATTTACTGAAGCCGATCAGGAACAGCGTCAGGGCGGGCATGTCGGTGTCGAAGTCTTCGAAGATGGATTCGAACTTCGGCACGATGAAGTACATGATGCCCAGCACGATGACCGCGGCGACGAAGATCACGACCGCGGGGTAGATCAACGCACCGATGATCCGGCGTTTAAGCTTGGCGGCCTTTTCCATGAACTCGGCCAGACGCTGCAAGATCAGGTCCAACACACCACCGACTTCGCCGGCGGCGATCATCTTGGTGTAGAGCTTGTTGAAAGCCTTGGGGTGCTTGGTCATAGCGTCGGAGAGCGTCGAGCCGGAGGCGACGTCTTCGTGGACGTTGCCGAGCACGTCCTTGAGCAGGCCGGGTTTCTGCTGTTGTTCGAGGATCTGTAGCGAGCGAAGGATCGGCAGGCCGGCGTCCTGCAGCGTGGAGAGCTGGCGTGTGAAGGTGGTCAGTTGTTTGCCTGACACGCCGCCGATGTTGATGCTGATGCCGCCGCCTTTTTTCTTGCCGGCTTTAGCACCACCGCTGCTGCCCCGGGACTTCTTGACCTTCTGCTCTCGCACGGAGGTGGGGAAGTATCCCTGGCTGCGGATGCGTTGGATCGCTTCGTCACTGGTCGCTGCCGTGATCGTGCCTTTTTGCGGCTTGCCGCCGTCGTCTAGTGCCTCGTACTGAAAAGTCGGCATGGCAGACTCCTTTTTTCCCGTCCCTTGCTAATCCGTCCGGTCCCGCGCCCGGCGGCGCGGTGCAGACGGACGGTGTGTGGGATCATTCTTCCACCAACGTCTCGCGGACAACTTCCTCGATCGTGGTGATACCGTCATACAAAGCCATCAGGCCTGAGTGTCGCAGCGTACGCAGGCCGCGCTTCTTCGCTTCGGAGCGCAACGCCTGGGTCGACGCGTTCTGCATGATCATCTCGCGGATCTCGTCGTCGAACACCATGATTTCAAACAGGCCGATCCGGCCCTTGTAGCCGGAGTGGTTGCAATAGTCGCAGCCCCGGCCGCGATAGAGCTGACGCCCGTCGAGGTCTTCGGGGAGCAGTTGAAGCTGCATCAGTTCCTCTTCAGACGGGTCGTAAGGCTCTTTGCAGCGAGAGCAGATCGTGCGCACCAGACGCTGGGCGGCGATGCCTTCGATGGTCGCGGTGAGGAGGAACGGCTCGAGGCCGAGGTCCAGCAGACGCGCGATCGAGCTGGGGGCGTCGTTGGTGTGCAGCGTGGTGAACACAAGGTGGCCCGTGAGCGACGCCTGCACAGCGATCTGCGCGGTTTCAAGGTCACGGGTCTCGCCGACGAGGATGATGTCGGGGTCCTGACGCAGGAAGCTACGCAGGGCGGCGGCGAAGGTCAGGCCGACTTCCGCACGGACCTGGATCTGGACGAGGCCGTCGATGTCGTATTCGACGGGGTCTTCGACGGTGAGGATTTTTTCAGTAGGGGTGTTCAGTTCGTTGAGCGCGGCGTAGAGGGTCGTTGTTTTACCCGAGCCGGTGGGGCCGGTGACGACGACGATGCCGTTGGGCTTGTGGATCAGTTGGCGGAAGGTTTCCAGGTCGTCGCCACGCATGCCGATGCGGTCGAGGTCGAGCTGAACGTTGCCGCGGTCGAGGATACGCATAACGACCGACTCGCCGAACATGGTCGGGAGCACGGCGACACGCAGGTCGACGGGGTTGTTGTTGACGATCAGTTCGATACGGCCGTCCTGCGGGAGCCGGCGTTCGGCGATATCGAGGTTGGACATAACCTTCACACGGCTGACGATGGGCATCGCCAGGTGTTTGGGCGGTGGGATCATTTCGTAGAGCACGCCGTCGATGCGGTAGCGCATCTTGAACTCGTCTTCGAACGGCTCGAAGTGGATGTCGGAGGCCTTGTCCTTGATGGCCTGAAGCAGCACGAGGTTGAGCAGGCGTTTGACGCGGTTGTCATCGGCCAGCTCGATCTGTTCTTCAAGGTCGATCGATTCGCCGCGGTCGGCCAGGGCCTCGAAGTCTTCGTCATCGGTCAGCGAGCTGATGATGTCGAGGACGGATTCCTCATCGTCGCCGTAGTGCGTCTGCAACAGTTTTTCGAGTTGCTCGGCGGGGGCGACGACGGCCCGGACGTTGAAGCCCATGAGCAGGCGCAGGTCGTCCACGGCCCGGAAGTTGTCGGCTGTCTTCATGGCGACGACGAGATCGTGCCGTTCCTTGTCGTAGCTCAGGGGCAGGATCTGGTAGGACATCGCCATCTCGGACGGGATGATCCGGATGATTTCTTCAGAGAGGTCGAAGTCGTTGAGGTCGACGGTCTCCATGCCGGCCTGGGCGGCGAGGGCGAGGTTAACGTCGTCGTGGGTGACGTAGCCCAGTTCGACCAGCAGCTGGCCGATCGGGGCTCGGTTGTGTTCCTGGAGGGCGAGGGCCTCGTTGACCTGGTCACGGGTAACCTTACCCATCTTGGTCAGGATTCGACCGAGCTTTCGGCCGCGTAGTTCATTAAGCTCGTTCTTGCGTTCAGCCATTGTTTTGTGTCCTGACACTCAGTTCCATGTTTGGACGGGTTATCCGGTTTTGATGCGGGTTTAATCCGCGTTCATGTTCGGTGGCAAGACAACACGCCAAGGAAGTCCGTTGGCTGGGTCTTGCCTTTACTCCAAAATCCCGTTGTCCAATATCCAAGTGCCTTTCTTGCGGAGCCTATATTCACGGCTCTTGACACTGCATCATTCAGAAGCCCCTGATGAAAAGTCACGTTGCGTGGCTGTGATCTTCTGAATGCCTCAGTTCCCCCGTCTATCTAACACTATATCGACCGATATGGTGTATTCAAGTGTTAAAGGCGGTAACTTAGAAAAAGACACCGGGAATTAGATAAAGTTTTTGAGTGTGTGATACCTGTTAGGTTGCTCTCTTAATCGTTGTTATTGCAGTGTTTTAGCCATAAAGGGTGTAGGGTGCCGCTTGGTTTGCGTAACTTAAATTGCAAAAAGCGGTATTCCCCCAATATTAAGGCTTGAATCTTGTTCGTAAGGTTTATTTGCCTGCTTTGGCATCGCCACCCTTGATGTCGACATCTTCCTCATCCAGCTCAGCGCGGCCAATGGATTGACCGGCACGTTTGACCTTCTCGATCATCGCCGGCTGGCTTCGGCACTTGTCGATCATGTCCTCGACGCTGATCCAGCCGCGGCTATAGAGGTCCCAGAGGTGGTCGTCGAGCAACTGCATGCCGAACTTTTTACCGGTCTGGATGGCCGAGTCGATTCGGAAGGTCTTGTTCTCACGGATGAGGTTGGAGATGGCGGGGGTGACCACGAGGAACTCGTAGGCCGCGACCATGCCCTTCTTGTCGATACGCTTGAGCAGTTGCTGGGAGAGCACGGCCATGAGGGAGGTCGCGAGCTGTACACGGACCTGGGCCTGCTGGTTGGTGGGGAAGGCGTCGATGACACGGTTGATGGTGCCGCCGGCGGAGTTGGTGTGCAGGGTGCCGAACACGAGGTGGCCCGTTTCGGCGGCCCGGATGGCGGCCTCGATGGTCTCAAGGTCACGCAACTCACCGACGAGGATGACGTCCGGGTCCTGACGCAGAGCACGACGCAGGGCCTCTGCGAAGCTGGGGCAGTCGTTGCCGACCTCGCGTTGGTTAATGATGCTCTTGTTGTGGTTCTGGTAATACTCGATCGGGTCTTCGACGGTGATGATGTGCCGGTCGAGGGTGAGGTTGATGTCGTTGATCATGGCCGCGAGGGTGGTCGTTTTACCCGAACCGGTAGGCCCGGTGACCAGGAACAGGCCCTGCGGTCGGCGGATCAGGTCTTTGACGATCATGGGCAGGCCGATGACGTCGAGGGGAAGCAGTTCATTGGGGATCTGTCGCAAGACCAGCGCGACGTTGCCTTTCTGCTTGAAGACCGAGACACGGAAACGGGCGGCGTCGCCGTAGGCGAAACCGAAGTCGCAGCCACCTTCTTCTTGAAGCTCGTTCTGTCCACGTTCGGGCGTGATGGACTTCATCAGCGCGACGGTGTCGGCGGGCTCGAGGACTTTGGTGTTCAACTCGACAAGCCGGCCGCGGATACGCAGGGTGGGCTTTTTGCCGACGGTCAGGTGCAAGTCGCTGGCGTCCTGCTTGACGACGGTATCGAGCAGTCGGTCGATATGGATCGTTGAGGGCGGGCGTTTGCCTTCGGATGAGCTTGAAGAACTCAAGTGTGTACTCCTGTTATGCCGCGATCAAATCATGCGTGAGAAGCGGCGTGTGTTCATATCTTTTGCAGCGTGCAGCTTCGGGGCCGGCACGTGGTTTATGCAACCATGGAACCGTCGTCCATGCCTTCTTCATCCAACTCGACGGTGCCGCCGACCTGTGCGACGCGTGCGACTTCATCAAGCGTGGTTTTGCCTTCAAGGATCTTGAGCCGGCCGTCACCGATAAGGTTTCGCATGCCGGAGGCGATTGCTGCCTGCCGGATCTTACTGACAGCGGCGCGGTTGAATGCCAGCTCGCGCAGCTCAGAATTCATAATCATCAGTTCGTAGATGCCGCGTCGTCCTCGGTAACCCGATCCGCCGCAACGGGTGCAGCCGACGGGTTTGTAGATCGTTTGTCCGTCCAGGTCCCCCTTCTTGAAACCGCAAAGGTGGATCAGCCGCGGGTTTGGATTTTCTTCCGGCTCCTTGCAGTGATCGCAGAGGATACGCACCAGACGCTGGGCGAGGACGGCCTGGATCGAGCTGGCGACAAGGAAGGGTTTGAGGCCCATGTCGACCAGACGTGTGATCGCGGAAGGTGCATCGTTGGTGTGCAGCGTGGAGAAGACCATGTGGCCTGTCAGGGCGGCCTGGATGGCGACTTCGCCGACCGTACGGTCACGGATTTCACCGACGAGGATGATGTTGGGCGCCTGACGCAGCATGGCGCGAAGGATCCTGTCGAAGGTCAGGCCGATGTGCTCGTTGACCTGGCACTGGTTGATGCCTTTGAAGTTGTATTCGATCGGGTCCTCGGCGGTGATGATCTTGATGTCCGGTCGGTTGAGTTCGGACAGTGCCGAGTAGAGGGTCGTTGTTTTACCCGAGCCGGTAGGGCCGGTGACGAGGAAGATGCCATTGGGCCTGGCGATGATTTTCTTGAACATCTCGAGCGTGTCTTCCTGCATACCGAGGTTGGCCAGGCCGAGTTTGGCGGCGTCGGGGCGCAAGATACGCAGGACGACGGATTCGCCGTGGTAGGCCGGGCAGGCGGAGACACGGAAGTCGATGATTTCGCCACCGATCTTCATCTTGATACGACCGTCCTGCGGGATGCGTTTCTCTTCGATCTTCATCCCGGACATGATCTTCAGACGCGCGATGACCGACTGCTGTGTGCGCTTGGGGATGACGTCTTTTTCCTGGCAGACGCCGTCGATGCGGTAGCGCAGGCGGACGCGGTTTTCAAAGGGCTCGATGTGGATGTCGCTGGCACGCGTTACGACGGCTTCCTTGATGATCTCGGCGACCAGTCGGACGATCGGGGCGGACTGTGCATCTTTCGATTCGTCGCCGGTCGGCTCGGCGTCTTCTTCGCCGGCCATGTGCACGTCCAGTGACGCGCCGGCGTCGATCGAGGCGTCCATCGTCATGCGGCGGACTTCTTCGTCGATCGAGGCCTGTGTTTCGGACAGGAAGCTTTCGATGTATTCGCGGATCTTATCTTTGGCGCCGAGTGCAAGTTCGAGTTCACCGCCGAGGCGGAAGCGCAGGTCGTCGATGACGGCCAGGTCCATCGGATCGTGGACCAAGACTTTTAGCCTGTTGCCATCCTTACCCAGCGGCAGGACGGTGTACTTTTTGATCAGGTCGGTGGGGATCAGTTCGAGGTTGTCTTTGGAGACGACGTCGGGTTGATCGAGGTCGACAAACTCCATGCCGAACTGAGATGCGAGCGCTTTGGCGACATCGTTTTGTTGAGCATAACCGAGGTCGACCAGGACTTCGCCGATGCGTTTGCGTGAACCTTGAGAGAGCTTGAGCGCTTCTTCGAGTTTCTCATCATCGATCAGTCCCCAGCGCTTGAGGATTTCACCGAGTTGACGTCTTTTTCGGGCCATCCGTTCCTCGTGTTGATCCACCGGATCGGGAGCCGGTGGTGTGGGGTAGGGTAAATAGTGCGGGAGGGTAAATTATGAAGGCAATTCACGCGGCTGGCAAATCTTGCGCTTTGATTGCCCGGCGTTGGCTTGCCGTGCATCGTTGGATCGATGGACCAGCACACAGCAACCGGTTCCGATCCGATCGGCATCTATAACACGCCTCATGTCATCTGCTTGTGTGAATACACTAGAGTATAGCGCCTTGAACAGCGTCGGCCCAGCGTGCTTTGGGTGATATGCTGCCCGGGCGGTGAAGTTGGGTAGTGATCCATTTGATGGCTGCTTCGGTTTGGAGATGATGGGATGAGTGACGAATCGGTCCCCTGTATCGGTCTGATGGGCGCGCCTGGTGCGGGTAAGAGCTTGGTTGCACGGCAGATGGCGTCTTTGGGATGCGTAATCATCGATTCTGATCTTTTAGCGAAGCAGGCCCTGGACGACCCGGAGGTCGTTGATCAGCTAGCTAAGTGGTGGGGAGACGGGATTTTGATGGATCAGGGGCGTGTGGATCGCTCTGCGCTGGCAGATATGGTGTTTGCCGACCCGGATCGACGCAAGCAACTGGAGGGGATTATCCATCCGCAGGTGCATGCGGGACGGGCGTTACTGCGGAAACAGGCCCTTCAGGACCCGAAAGTCGTGGGGATCGTGGAAGATAGCCCATTGTTATTGGAATCGGGAATCGATCGGGACTGTGATGCGTTAGTCTTTGTAGACGCCCCCCGGGCTTTACGCCTTCAGCGGGTGGCCCGGGATCGTGGCTGGGACGCGGCGGAGCTGTCGCGGCGTGAGAAAAGCCAGATGCCGCTTGACATTAAACGTGAACGTGCCGATTATGTAATCAGCAACGACGCGAGTGAGGCCCACTGTCTGGAGCAAACTCGCGAGGTGCTTTCCCGGATTACTCACTGACCACTGGTCGGCTTCGATGAGGATAGAGCCTTGGCCGGTCGTCTTTGGATGTTCCCGCTTTTTGCACGTGAATACTCCCCCGATATCCAATTTACTTTAGTTATTCGGATAACCCTTTGTACGCAGGAGCTGCGTTAAATCAGTACTCTACGGATCAAGCGATCCAGCATGTCCTTGTGGATATGAGTCCAACCCCGCCGACCGACTTCAACCCGGTCGCATCCACCCGTTTTTTAGTGAAGGATTGACCCTCCCATGGCAGCGGAAGAAAACGTTAAGTCCAAGCCAAAGAAGAAGCGCACGACCAAGAAGGCCAAGACGACGAAGGTGAAGAAGACCGAAGCCGTCGATGAGCCCGTGGAGCAGGAGCAGGCGGCGGAAGCCGCTGATAAACCCGCCAAGGCTGACAATGCCGGCAAGGGTGAACAACAAAACAATGGCGGCACGCCCAAGCAGCATCGCAAGCCGCAGACCGACGAACAGCTCGATGCTGAGACGCAGCGTCGTTACGAGCAGGCCAAGAAGAGCGACGTCACCGTCCACACGCTCCAGGCGATGGAACTGGATGACCTGCTTAATGTCGCCAAGGAAGAGGGTATCGAAGACGCGGCCACCATGCCCCGCCATGACCTGACGTTCAAGATCCTCGAGGTCAAGACGCAGAAGCAGGGCCTGATGTACGGCGACGGCGTGTTGGAAATCCTGCCTGACGGGTTCGGGTTTTTACGTAGCCCGGAATATTCCTACCTCGCCTGCCCGGATGATATCTATGTCTCGCCTTCGCAGATCCGTCGCTTCGGCTTGAAGCCCGGGCACGTGGTGCAGGGTTCAATCCGTCCGCCGAAGGAAAGTGAAAAGTACTTCGCACTGCTGCGTGTGGACGCGGTAAACGGCTTCCCGCCGGATCATCTGAACGACATCAAGAATTACGAAGACCTCACACCGCTGCATCCGTACGAACGGCTGATCCTCGAGACGACGCCGGACAACATCGAGATGCGGATCGTGGACCTGGTCACGCCGATCGGTCGCGGGCAGCGTGGTCTGATCGTGGCCCCGCCGCGTACCGGTAAGACGGTGCTTCTGCAGAAGATGGCTAACTCGATCATCGTCAACAGCCCCGAGACGAAGGTCATCGTGCTTTTGATCGACGAACGGCCTGAAGAAGTGACGGACTTCAAGAACAACACGCCGAAAGATGTGGAAGTGATCGCCTCGACGTTCGACGAACAGAGCCACCGCCACGTGCAGGTTTGCGAGATGGTTATCGAGAAGGCGCGTCGTTTCGTCGAGTTCGGTCAGCACGTCGTGATCCTGATGGACTCGATCACGCGTATGGCCCGTGCGTACAACGCCGAGATGCCGCACTCCGGCAAGATCCTGACCGGCGGTCTGGACTCCAACGCCTTGCAGCGGCCTAAGAAGTTCTTCGGCTCGGCCCGTGCGATCGAGAACGGCGGTTCGCTGACCATCCTCGCCACCGCGCTGGTCGACACCGGCTCGAAGATGGACGACATCATCTTCGAGGAGTTCAAGGGCACGGGTAACTCCGAATTGCACCTGGACCGCCGACTGGTTGAAAAACGTACCTACCCCGCGATCGACATCGCCGCCAGCGGCACGCGTCGTGAGGAACTGCTGATGGACACCCAGGAGCTGAAGCTGATCTACCGCCTGCGCAAGGTGCTTGCGGACATGAACGTCGTCGAAGCGATGGAACTGCTCAAGAGCCGGCTCGAAAAGGTGAAGACCAACGCCGAGTTCCTGCTGACGATGAGCCTGGATTAAGCATATGGCTGTGCTTACCGTCCGACTATAAGACCTGAATGGACGGACTAACGTTCAAGCAGCAGCCCGTTACCCCGGCTATCCTGAAGCGATTATTCACACCCATGCATTCATTTGCATGGGTGTTTTCGCATTGAACAAACTCGATTTGGTTAACCCGTCAATTAGGAAAAGGTTTTTTCGTGGCAATCTGTTCAGAAATTGAAAAAGTGGGTTTTTATTTTCCCCGATTCCAAAAACTGCTAGTAAACAAGATGAATGATTCTCGTGATTGTTGGCTGGGATCCATGCTGATCCGTTCAGGAGTGTTTATAGAGTCAGAGTAAATACAGGGGAGAAGTCATGAAGGTTAAGGTTCTGGCGTTTGCAGATACGGGTCGTAACATGTTTGCGTTATTGCTGTGTTTAGTGATGATCAGTTCCGCGGAGAACGTTTTGGCCGAAGACGCCACGGGGGCAGACACGGCAACGGTACTAACCGAGCAAGCAGCATCCGATCAGACCACAACCGCTGAATCTTCGATGCAAAAGTGGGTGGCGGAGCTAGGCGAAACCGGGACGTTTGAAAAGCCACGACCCGCGATGGTGCAGCGTCAGGCGTTTGGCAAGGAAGCCGGCCTGGATAAGCGGATGCAGCCGCAGGAGCTTTTAAGCGCTGACCGAACGCTGGTTAATGTCTGCTGGGCGGTGACGGGCTTGTGCCTGATCGGCACGATAGTTTGTGGTTTGATGCTGAGCAAGCTCCAGAACCAGGCAGGTGAAACGCAACGTGCTTTGACGCTTGGTGTGAAGCTCAGCGCTTCGTTCGGCGGATTGGCGACACTGATCATGCTGGTCAGTACGCTGTCCATCTCCACGCAGAGCACGCTCAACGAGAGCATTTATGCGGCCGGCGACATCGTCGAGGATGCGGGCCTCATCGATCAACTGGAACGCAACATGCTCATGGTGCGGATGAACGTGAAAGACTTTCTGATCACCAATTCCCAGCACGATCTGGATCAGTACACCCCGACTACCTGGCCCAGACGCTGGCGTGTGTTGAAAAGGCAAAGGCCGACATCCGTAATCCAGAACGGGCGGAGATGGTCAAGAAGATCAGCCAGATGCTTGATGAGTACAGTGACTGCTTCAGTCAGGTTGTCTCGGTGATCGATCAGCGTAACGGGATTGTTTCGGGGCAGATGGATGTGGCGGGTACTCGATTGACCTTGCTGCTGGAAGCAGTCATGGAGACGGCGGATGAAGATAATGATGAAGAGGCGGCATTGACGGCTGGGGACGCGCTGAATCATCTGTCGCTGGCTCGCATCGCAGCGATGAAGTTTCTGCGCACCAGTGACGAGAAAGACGCCCACCATGCAATCGATAACCTGAAGAAGGGCGAGAATCTGCTCAATGTTCTGGGTGAGGAACTGCAGAACCCGACGCGCAAGGCCTGGCTCGCCGAGGCCGAGCAGGGCTATGCCTTTTATGCTGAGCGGCTGGAATCCACGATCGATCACGTCAAGCAACGAGATGATCTGGTCAAGAATAGCCTGGATGTGATCGGCCCGAATGTTGCGGCTCTGGGCGATGAATTGATCGAATCGATCCGCCACACGCAGGTTGAACTGCAGGACGGCGCGAAAGCTCAGGCCAAGGCGTCGATGGTTCAGCTGCTGGGTATCGGTGCGGTGGCGTTGCTGCTGGCGGTAGCAATCAGTGCGCTGCTGATCCGCCTGATCGTCGCCACGACCAAGCGGGTGCTTCGCACGCTGCAGGCGATCGCGCAGGGCGATCTGACGACCGAGCCGCTGAACATCAAGACACGTGACGAGATGGGTGAGCTGGCACGAGCGGCCGACAAGATGAATGAGTCGCTGCAGAACCTTCTGCGCGAAGTGGATCATGCCTCCAAGGATGTCGCCAGCGCGGCGACGGAGATTGCCTCGAGCAGTGAAGAGATGGCGCAGGGGATGAGCGAACAGACCAGTCAGATGGCGCAGATCAGCCAGGCGGTGCAGGAGATGAGTAAATCCGTCGTGCTGGTTGCGGAGAAGGCGTCCCAAGCATCGCAGACCGCGACGCGCAGCGGTGATCTAGCGGGCGAAGGTGGGCAGGTCGTTACGGAGACCGTTGAGGGTATGCAGTCGATCCGCGAGGCGGTCATGGCCAGCGCCGGCTCCGTTGAAGAGCTTGGCAAGCGTGGCCAGCAGATCGGGCAGATCATTGATGTGATCAACGATATCGCGGATCAGACAAACCTGTTAGCCCTGAATGCCGCGATCGAAGCGGCGCGTGCCGGCGAGCACGGGCGCGGCTTTGCGGTCGTCGCGGACGAGGTACGCAAACTGGCTGACCGTACGACCAAGGCAACCGAAGAGGTCGGCGACTCGATATCGGCGATCCAAAGCGAGACGGTGGACGCGGTCAAGCGGATGGAGATCGGTACGCAGCAGGTCGAGCAGGGCGTTGAGAAGGCGAGCCACGCCGGTGAAAGCCTCGGTCAGATTGTGGACGCCGCCACCGAGGTCGCGGAGATGATCCGCGAGATCTCCGGTGCTGCGGATGAGCAGTCGGCGGCGGCCGAGCAGGTCAGCCAGAATATCGTGTCCATCAGCGCGGTGGCGGAGCAGTCGTCGCAGGGCGCTGAACAGGCAGCCCAGGCCAGCCAGGAGCTGTCAACCAAAGCGGAGCAGTTGCAACAATTGGTATCCAGCTTCAAATTGCACAAGGCCGCTTGAGCCGTTGATTCCACTGTTGTCGAAGCCCATTGTTGAACAAACGATGGGCTTTTTTTATGTCCAGCCTCGCGAGGAATGCGGTTCGGCACCGATCTCCGAGCGGATCGATCATTGAATCACGGGTGTTCATATTCTCAATCCTGCAGAGCAACGGGCCCGGCTTCCCGCGCATGGGACAGGGGGTTGTTATATCCTGATGATTGCATGGGGCCCGATCCGGGCCTGTACAAGTAAGAACCTTGAAGGAGGTTTCACATGGGTTGGATAATCGCACTGGTGGTTGTGGGCGTCATCGCGCTGGGGCTGATCGGCTGGGTGATCGGGATCTACAACCGGTTAGTTGCGTTGCGAAATCGGTTCAAGAACGCGTTCGCGCAGATCGATGTGCAGCTTAAGCGACGTTATGACCTGATCCCGAATCTTGTGGAGACGGCCAAGGGGTACATGAAGCATGAGAGCGAAACGCTCGAAGCGGTGATCGCGGCGCGCAACCAGGCAGCGGGAGCGGCGCAGGCGGCGGCTGCGAATCCTGCTGACGCTTCGGCGATGAAAGGGCTGATCGGGGCTGAGGGCGCATTGACCGGCGCGATGGGCCGGCTGTTTGCGGTGATGGAAGCCTACCCGGACCTCAAGGCCAATCAGAACATGATGCAGGTCAGCGAGGAACTGACATCGACGGAGAACAAGATCGCGTTTGCCCGCCAGGCGTATAACGATTCGGTGAATACCTACAAGACCTACCGCGAGTCGTTCCCGCCGGTGATCTTTGCGGGAATGTTCGGGTTCCAGGATGCGCCGTTCTTCGAGATCGAAGCGCCGCAGGAACGCGAGGCGGTGAAGGTTTCGTTTACGTGATGTGGATTGGCGAAGTTGGAGATTGAAAGATGTGGGTACGCTCTTGCACGCAAGCCGGCGGCTTGCGGCTGGTTGGTCTTTCACGCTTTTGGTTTGTCTTTACGTTCTTGGTTTTTCAACGTTAATTGAGTTCTAGTGCGATGGCGATGGACTTTTTCGAGCACCAGGAACAGGCGAGGCGCAAGACCGGGCGGCTGGTGCTGATGTTTATCGCGGCGGTGATTGGGATCATCGCGATGGTGTACCTCGTGGTCGCGATCGCGTACCTGTATCTCAACGGCAATCAGCCACCGGGACAGGGACCCGCACCGACGCTGTGGCATCCCGTGCTGCTACTGGTTGTCGGCACGGCGGTGATCTTCATCGTGTCGATGAGTTCATTCGTGAAGATCAGTCAATTGTCTGCGGGAGGCCGGGTGGTGGCGGAATCTTTGAACGGTCGGCTGCTGGATAGCGGCACAAACGATCCGGATGAACGCAAACTGCTGAACGTCGTGGAGGAGATGGCGATCGCGTCGGGCGTGCCGGTGCCTGATGTGTACGTCATGGACCGGGAGCAGGGGATCAACGCTTTTGCGGCGGGTTTCAGCAAAGACGACGCGGTGATCGGCGTGACGCGCGGGTGCATGCAACTGCTTAACCGAGATGAACTGCAGGGCGTGATCGCGCACGAGTTCAGCCACATCCTCAACGGCGACATGCGGCTGAACATCCGGCTGATCGGTGTGCTGTTCGGCATCCTCGTCATCGGGTTGATCGGGCGGATGGTCCTGTCGAATATGTACTACGCCGGCGGCGGTCGATCGCGGTCAAGCAGCAAGGATAACGGCAGCGCGGCGCTGGCGATCCTGGGGGTTGCGCTGGCGCTGATGGTGATCGGTTTTGTCGGCTACTTCTTCGGCAGCCTGATCAAGGCGGCGGTGTCCCGGCAGCGCGAGTTCCTCGCGGACGCTTCGGCGGTGCAGTTCACACGCTATCCGGACGGGATCGCCGGTGCATTGAAGAAGATCGGCGGACACTCGTATGGCTCAAAGGTGGCCGATCCGCACGCCGACGAGGTCAGCCACATGTTTTTCGGGCAGGGGGTGACAAGCTGGATGGGCGGGCTCGGCGCGACGCATCCGCCATTGGACCAGCGTATCCGCCGGATCCAGCCGAGTTGGGACGGGCGATACACAGAACCTGAGCCGTCCAAGACAAGTGGCATGGCAAAGTCTCGTGATACCCAGGCATCGCGAGAGGCTGTGCGCAAACGGGCGCTGGCGGCGCTGGCTGCGATGGGTGCGGGTGCTGCGATCGATGTCGCCCAGCACGTCGGCCGACCGACCGAAGCGCATGTCGAGCAGGCACGGCAGATCATTGATGACATCCCGGATGTGGTGAAGCAGGCAGCACAGAGTTCGCTCGGAGCGTGTGCGGTGATCTATGGCTTGCTGATCTCACAGGATGAGGCGATCCGGCAGAAGCAGGAAGCGCTGATCCGCGAGTCAGCGGAGCCGGCGTCGGTGACCGAGGCGTTGCGGCTCTACAAGCACGTTCGTGAAATGGAACGCTCGGCGTGGTTGCCGGCGCTCGACCTGGCGATGCCTGCCCTGCATAACCTTTCTGCCAAGCAATATGAGGCATTTAAACGTTGTGTTTTAGGTTTGATCCAGGCGGACGGACGGATGGACCTGTTTGAATGGATGCTGGGGAAAGTGATGTTGAACCGGCTTGCACCGGTGTTTGAGTCTGGCAAACGACGGCGGGCGAGGGCGAAGTACTATGCGCTTCGGCCTGTCCTGCAGCCGTTGACGGTGTTGATGTCGACGCTGGCGCACTTCGGCAGCAGGGAATATGAATCGGCGCAAAAAGCATATGAGACGGGGATGCGCTACCTGCCGTTTGAGCCGAAGCCCGCGATGCTGGATGCTGAGGCTTGCGGGTTGCACGAACTGGACGGGGCGCTGGAGCAGTTAAAGCTGATCGGGCCTCGCGAGATGCGTGCGGTGATCAACGCGTGTGCGGCCTGCATCAAGAGCGATCGTGAAGTGACGATAAGTGAAGCCGAGTTATTCCGGGCGGTCTGCGACAGTCTGGGCTGCCCGATGCCGCCGATCGTGGTGGGGCAGGTGTGACAATATTGCGGTGTTGTGCGATTGTTTGCCCGGTAGGGGGGCGAGCGTTCGTTGCCATGTTGATCGGAATGGGGTACAAATTCCGATAATTCCCGGGTGCAGATGCACGGAAGCTAACAAGGAATCAGGGGATTCACCATGAAAAAATCAACCGCATTGTTCACGATCGCGTGTTTTGGCGCGACGATTGGGTGTCAGAAGCCTGCGAAACAGGAGCTTGCCGCGGTCCCGCCGCCGGCCGAGCCCGTGCAGGTCCAGCAGTACGAGCCGGCGCCGGTCCAGTTTGAGCCCGTTCAGCCGGCCGCTCAACAGGGAGCGTACATCGCACCGGCCCCGACGGTCGCGCCGATGCCCGTGGGCCAGACGATGTACACCGTCAAGAAGGGCGACAGCCTGTGGAAGATCGCCGAACGGCACTACGGCAACGGCCAACGCTGGCCCGACATCGTCGCCGCCAACCCCGGCCTCGTGCCCGAAAGAATGCCCATCGGCAAGACCATCGTCCTGCCCTGATCGGGTATCCCAACTCATTAAAACCAACTAAAGCGGATCCACTTCGCGTGGGCTCGCTTTTAGTTTGGATTGAAGCGCCTCGCTTAGTTACCGTGAATCCCACACTTCCGCGTGGTGCTGCCTAATGACTTCAACGCCCGAGTGGGCTTTATTCCGGTTAAAGACATCTAATATAAGTTATATTAGATGTCTTATGGCGAGCCCCATTATGGCTCAGGCGGGGCTGTTGGAGGGCTTCGCTTCAACATATGACAGACTTGGGATTGTCTTTGTTCAGATATCAGATACCCGGCCCTTCGCTGCGCTCAGGACCGGCGTTGGGGGGGAAGGAAAAAGCCGGGAAACAGGATGGCTTCGACAGCGGAACGCTAAATTGGGAAAGCAGGAAATATGAAAAACCATTAGCCGTTTGTCATTAGCACAAATCCTAAATCATCAATCGTAAATGCAATTCCCCAAACCTGAAGAAGCCCGGACCTTCGCTGCACTCAGGACCGGCGTTGGGATGCTGACATCAGCGATTAAAAATAAACCATTAGCAATACAATTTTCCCACACCCCACACCCCACACCCCACACCCCACACCCCACACCCCACACCCCACACCCCACACCCCACACCCCACACCCCACACCCCACACCCCACACCCCACACCCCACACCCCACACCCCACACCCCACACCCTAAACCCTAAACCCTAAACCCTAAACCCTAAACCCTTTCCTCACCATCGCGCATCCGATTGCAGGGCGTGCTCCAGTTCTTGCAGGTAATCGTCGCGTGGGATTTCGATGACGCCGAACTGTTGCAAGTGGGGGTTGACGAACTGGACGTCCAGCAGGCTGAAGCTGCGTGCTCGCAGGTGTTCGACAAGGTGGACGAGGCAGACCTTGGATGCGTCGGTTTGTCGGTGGAACATGGATTCGCCGAAGTACGCTCCGCCCAGGGCGACGCCGTAGAGCCCGCCGACTGGCTTGTCGGGTTGATCCTCTTCCCAGGCCTCGACGCTGTGAGCCAGCCCGGCATGGTGGAGTTGCAAGTACGTATCGATGATCTTCTCGTTGATCCAGGTATCGACCGCACCGGGTCGCGGCTCAGCACAGGCACGGATCACGTGCTCGAACGCACGGTCCATCGTGATGCGATAGATGCCGCTACGGACACGTCGTTGTAAAGAGTGGGGGACTTTGAAGCCGTCGGTATCCAGCGGGATTACCGCCCGTGGGTCCGGGCTGTACCAATAGATCGGCCCGTCCCGCCCGTCCGCCATCGGAAACGCGCCGACACAGTAGGCGCGGACCAGCAGTTCGGGGGTCAGATTGGCCAGGGGATCGGACATATCTTCACTCTACCAGCTACGCAGACCGGTACGTATTTCACGAATCAAGCGGTGTGCTTATAATAAAACCTTGTCGTCTTATGGTTTCTGGATCAAGTCTTTATCTTTTGTGCTGTGAAAAATACCGTCGGATTACATGCGGGGATACATGTCGGTCGCACAAGCACATCTTATCCACAAGGAGGCGTTCGATGTTTCGTTTACAACATGTTGCGCAGGCGATGCGCTGGTTGCTGGTGGTGTTGTTCACCCTGTCGGTATTCACTTCAGTTGCTTCGGCTGAGGATCCGCTGCCGAGTTCGGTGAGTTCTTCAATCAAGCGGATCAACTCGATGCTTGACCAGGCGGTTAAGGGCCTTGAAGCCGATCGGATGACGACCGCTGAGCGGAAACTCGCTGATGCGAACAAGGAATTGGAAACGCTTAAGAAACGGTACTCGGGCAAGTTCCCGGAGGATCACAGCGAGTACGTCGCCATGCTTAACCGGCTGGACGAGGTAACCAAGCTGGTCGAATCGGGCGCCGGCGCCGCGGCTGAGGTTGCACAACAACAGGCTGAGGCGAAAGCGAAGAACGATGCCTTATGTCAGGAATGGGCCGACAAGCTTGCGCCATTCACCAAACATGGCGACGAGAAGTATCTGCGGATCGGCCGAGAACTGAACGGCGCGACCCCGGAGGAGCAGGCGCAGAGCCGGGCGGCGTTCCAGGAAGCCAAGGCGTTGATGGCCGAATATGACAAGGTGCAATTCCCGCTCGGTAAGACCATGACGCTACAGAACGCTGAATCCTCGCTGCGAAGTTCGATGGGATATTACCAGCAGGATGAGGACAAAGATGCGCAGGAGCAGGCGTGTGCGGAATGGGTAGCCAAGCTCCGGCCGTACGCGGATTTGGGGATGCACAGCGACAAACTGCTGATCGCCTCGGTCACCGTGAACTCGGAGGACCTCAAGCAGCGTCAAGTGATTTACGCTGAGGCCAAGACCTTGTTCGAGGCCTACCAGCAAGCGGAGTTCCCGCTGGGCAAGACTGATCAGCTGCAGCAGCTTGAAGAGAAGCTGTCGCGAGAGCTGGAGGAATTCCCCAAAACACTGGCTGAGAGTCAGGCGATGATGTCGGGGGATATCGAAAAAAGCCTGGACGCAACGCTTGCCTTCATGACGCGCGACACCTCCTGGGAGCAGGACAAGCTCAAGAAACCGCCGGTCGTAATGGAGCGTGATCTGAAGCCGATGCGGCAGCGCGTTGAAGAAGCGGCGAGCGTCAGCAGTGAAAGCGACCCGAAGGTTGTGGCGATTCGCAGCAAGCTGAAACAGATTGTTGAACTGAACGAAAAGCACGCCAAGGTGCGAGCCGATCGCACGTTCCAGAAGGCGGACGGCTTTGCCGGATCGGAGCTTAAAACCCTTAAAAACAAGGCAAATGAAGTCGTTGAAGCGGAATACAAAGGCGTATCTGTTCTGCGTACAACCGTGCCGAGCAAGGCCTGGGACATCGAAGATGTGATCGAAGCAACAGACACCACGAACACCGCGCTGCGTCACCGAATCACGCGCAGCGTCCGCGCGCAGGTCGCGATCAAACTCTCGGACGGCACGGTGTATCTGCAGGAAGTTTACGTCGGTCAGGACAAGCAGCCGGACGGCGGCTGGGGCGAGATGAAGGGCCACACGACATGGCGTGATGCGATGAACGCGTCGAACGTGGGCACGGACGGCCCGGCGTAATTCGCTTTAGATTTATTGCTTTGGATCAAACAGAAGTGAAAGGAAATGGCTAGGGGCGGACTTGAACCGCCGACACCCGCATTTTCAATGCGGTGCTCTACCAACTGAGCTACCTAGCCTTACGGCTTGAAAAGCAGAGAGGTCAGATTATCGCCCGCCACGGGCTTGTCAACCCGGCAGCCCGTGGCGGAGGATATGAGGGGGGCGATACTTGCACATTTTCTGGATAAACCTCGATGCAGAATGGCTGCGAAGATGCCGATGGGAGACCAAAGGGTGCTTTTTTTGCGAAAAAGTGGGCAAAAGCTGTGGAGAACCGGGGTTGGGATTTGGGGGGTAGCCCCCCGATTTGACAGACCCCGCTGGCTCGTTACAATTTTCTAACTCGGCCCAAGTGATCAGGTGAAAGGTACCAGTGATAGGAACTTACACACGATTCGAGTAAAACCCCGACAGGGCTAGCCGGCCTGTCAGGGTCGGTGAGAAGGGGTGCTTGACAGCACGCAAAAGGTCGTTAAAGTACTCGGCTCGCTGCCAGTGGCGGCGTCTCCCGCGAAGGAGATTCCACCACCCGCAGCCAGCGGGGGCCGGAACGAAGCGGCGAAAGCCTACGCGTTCCGAGTCACGCTCTTTGACAAGTGGAAAGGTCTTGGTGTTGCACGCAATTTGTAGTGTGATACCGAGTAAGTTCTAGCGCAATGAGGAGCTTGCTCACCGAAGCGCAGTTGTCTGTTCGAGGCTGTGTGGAAGTGGGTCGCTGTGTGTAAATCGTGCACAGCGGATGACCCGATTTGTGTCGGCGTTTATCGTCGGTCGCAGGTCGGGGTGATTAAGCTATTAAGAGTGTACGGCGGATGACTTGGCGTCAAGAGGCGATGAAAGACGTTGGAGCCTGCGATAAGCCCAGGGGAGTTGGCAACCAAGCGTTGATCCTGGGATTTCTGAATGGGGCAACCCGGCACTTCGGTGTCATCCATATCTGAATGCATAGGGTATGGAAGCGAACGTGGTGAACTGAAACATCTAAGTAGCCACAGGAATAGAAAGAAACCTCGATTCCGTCAGTAGCGGCGAGCGAAATCGGAAGAGCCCAAACCGTCCTTCGGGGCGGGGTTGTGGGCGCCGTTGTGGTATCTCGGCGAGCATTGTGAACGGCCTGGAAAGGTCGGCCAAAGAAGGTGACAGCCCTGTAGTGATGAACAATGAGAGCCTAGGCGTACCAGAGTAGCACGGGACTCGTGAAACCCCGTGTGAAGCTGGAGGGTCCACCCTCCAAGGCTAAATACTCCTTGACGACCGATAGCGAATCAGTAGGGCGATTGAAAGTTGAAAAGATCCCCGACAAGGGAAGTGAAAAGTACCTGAAACCGTACACTTACAAGCGGTCGGAGCCATCTTCGGATGGTGACGGCGTGCCTTTTGCATAATGAGCCGGCGAGTTAGTCTCTGTGGCAAGCTTAAGCGGTACCCCCGTGTAGGCGAAGCGAAAGCGAGTCTTAAATGGGCGTTGAGTCGCAGGGATTAGACGCGAAACCTAGTGATCTACCCATGGCCAGGTTGAAGGGAAGGTAAGACTTCCTGGAGGACCGAACCCGTTAACGTTGAAAAGTTATGGGATGAGCTGTGGGGAGGAGTCAAAGTCTAATCAAACTGGGAGATATCTCGTTCTCCTCGAAATAGTTTTTGGGCTAGCCTTGAGTTACAGCAGATAGGGGTAGAGCCACTGGATGGGACTGGGGGCCTAACCCGCTACCCACCCCAACCAAACTCCGAATACTATCTGCCTTTGTCTCAGGAGTCAGACTGCGAGGGATAATCTTCGTGGTCTAAAGGGAAACAACCCAGACCGCCAGCTAAGGTCCCTAAGAATGTCTTAGTTCTAAAGGAAGTTAGGATGCCGTGACAGCCAGGATGTTGGCTTAGAAGCAGCCACCATTTAAAGAGTGCGTAACAGCTCACTGGTCGAGGATCCTAGCGCCGATAATGATCGGGAATAAGACATACACCGAAGCTGCGGACTTCGAAAGAAGTGGTAGAGGAGCGTTCCTGTCAGCGTTGAAGCGAATCGGGCAACGATTCGTGGAGCGGCAGGAAGTGATTATGCCGGCTTGAGTAACGATAAAGCAGGTGAAAATCCTGCTCGCCGAAAGCCTAAGGTTTCCTGGGCAAGGTAAATCCGCCCAGGGTTAGTCGGACCCTAAGGCGAGGCCGAAAGGCGTAGTCGATGGACAGCAGGTTAATATTCCTGCACTGCTTGGTGAGGTTGAAGCGGCGTGACGGACAACCCCAAATGAGTCGGCCGATCAGACGTGGCCGTCCCGCAAGGGCGAGGGCTTAGGTCCCGAAGCTCAAGAAGGTTGTTCCAAGAAATAGCGTCCGTGGACGATCCAAGTATCCGTACTAAAACTGACACAGGTAGGCGTGGTGAATAACCTCAGGCGCTCGAGAGAATGGTAGTTAAGGAACTAGGCAAATTAACCCCGTAAGTTCGCGATAAGGGGGCCCTAACCTTCGGGAAGGGCGCAGAGAAAAGGCTCTGACAACTGTTTATCAAAAACACAGGACTGTGCTAACTCGCAAGAGGATGTATACAGTCTGACGCCTGCTCGATGCCGGAATGTTAAGGAAGTAGGTTAGCTTGATTTATCAGGCGAAGCTTGCGACTCAAGCACCGGTCAATGGCGGCCGTAACTATGACGGTCCTAAGGTAGCGAAGTTCCTTGTCGGGTAAGTTCCGACGCGCATGAATGGCGTAATGATTGGAGCACTGTCTCAACTACCAACTCGGTGAAATAGAAGACGCGGTGAAGATACCGCGTACCCGCGGCAAGACGGAAAGACCCCGTGGACCTTTACTATAGGCTGATATTGGCCAAGGATACGTTCTGCGTAGGATAGGTGGGAGGCTTTGAAACCCGGATTCTGGTTCGGGTGGAGCCATCCTTGAAATACCACCCTGATCGCGTTTTTGACCTAACCTCGATCCGTGAATCCGGACGAGGGACCATGTTAGCTGGGTAGTTTAACTGGGGCGGTTTCCTCCTAAAGAGTAACGGAGGAGCGCAATGGTCGGCTCAGCACGGTTGGAAACCGTGTGTGGAGTGTAAGAGCACAAGCCGGCTTTACTGCGAGACATACTCGTCAAGCAGTCACGAAAGTGGGCTCTAGTGATCCTGTGATCCCGTGTGGAAGGGTCATAGCTCAACGGATAAAAGGTACCCCGGGGATAACAGGCTGATCGCATCCGAGCGTCCATAGCGGCGATGCGGTTTGGCACCTCGATGTCGGCTCGTCACATCCTGGGGCTGAAGGCGGTCCCAAGGGTTGGGCTGTTCGCCCATTAAAGTGGCACGCGAGCTGGGTTCAGACCGGCGCGAGCCAGGTCGGTCCCTATCTGCCGTGGGCGTAGCAACTTTGAGAGGATTCTTTTTTAGTACGAGAGGATTAGAAAGGACGTACCCCTGGTGCGCCAGTTGGACCGCTAGGTCCACCGCTGGGTAGCTAAGTACGGCAGGGATAACCGCTGAAAGCATCTAAGCGGGAAGCCCCCCTCAAGATAAGAGTTGCATGCATTCGTGTGAGAGACCCCTGGTAGACCACCAGGTTGATAGGCCGCAAGTGTAAGGGCAGAGATGTCTTCAGCTGAGCGGTACTAACGGTCAATTGCTTTATCACCCCGACCCACGACCCACGTACAACAAACGTCGGTCAACGGTCAGCAAGCCCTCAATAACGCTAGGGCTCGTGTCATGCACTTATTTGCATAACTTAAACCTCGGAAGGAAACTTCCGGGGGCCAAGACTTTTCATCACTTGCTTTTAAGTGATCCGTGGTTTTATACCCAACCCTTCCACGGATCACGCAAGCCGTCGACGCTGGAAGGCGTCAACAGCTTTTGCCGGTGACCATAGCGACGGGGTCACACCTGATCCCATACCGAACTCAGCAGTTAAGCCCGTCGCGCCGATGATACTGTCACTGCGGGAAAGTAGGTCATCGCCGGCTTAATGAACCCCGCCAGGTAAAACTGGTGGGGTTCTTTTTTGCGCGCATTTAGCCACTCCCATATACAATACGATCATATCACTGAAGCTGCACCGAAAATCGACTCCCTACCCGGTTAATTCCAGGGCCGGGAGATAGCTAAGGATGTTCACTCATGAGCACAGTATTTGGAGATTTTGACGTCTCCCACTTCTGGGATAATTCCGGCTACGCCTTGAAGAACTACGTCGGCGAACCACTCACCGATGAGCTTCTCGCCTCGGTGGAACAGGAACTCGGATACAAACTGCCCAAGTCGTATGTTGAGTTGATGCAGTATCAAAACGGTGGAACCCCCGTTCGAACTAATCACCGTACTCACGAGTCAACTTCTTGGGCAGAAGATCATGTTGCCATCACGGGAATCTACGGGATAAACAGGAGCCGACCCTATTCACTTTGCGGTAATACCGGCAGTCAATTCTGGATGGATGAATGGGAGTACCCTCCCATTGGCGTGTACTTTGCAGATTGTCCATCAGCCGGGCATGACATGCTTTGTCTGGACTATCGGGAGTGCGGACCAGAGGGGGAGCCACAGGTTGTTCATGTCGATCAGGAATCTGATTACCAGATCACTTTTGTGGCGAGGACTTTCGAGGACTTCATTCGAGGCCTTGAAAGTGATGACGTATTTGATATCACCGGTTAAGAAACAGGATCGGTGATAGATATTGACGATCCTGTATATGCCGAAATGCAACCGGGGGATCATGCTGATTCATACCACCCGGTCGCCTTCGAACCTCTCATAGAGTTGGACGGCCAGGTCTTCGATGTAGCGTCTGCCCTTGCCTTGTTCTTCCATGATATCCAACAGGTGGGTGGGGACGGCTTGGATACCGAGGTACGCTCCGCTGATTGCGCCGGCCATGGCAGCGAGCGTATCCGTGTCGTTGCCGAGGAAGATGGCTCGCCCGATCGTCTGTTCATACGAGTCAGGCGACACGGCGAAACACGCGATGCTCGCCAGCACCGAACGGTGGGCTTCCAGGCTGTTGCCAAGTGAGGACCACAATGGGCTGCCTATCTCGATCTGGTCTGCGAGCGAAAGCTGCCACTTGAATTCCTCTTCGTTCACCTGTTTCTTCAGGTAGTCGAAGAAGTCTTTGCGATTGAACGTCGAGTGTCGCATAACAAAAGAGATCGCATGGGCGATCAGCAGAGCCCCTTCCACCGCGAGGTTGTGTTTGTGGGTTGGTTCAGAGGCGAGCCTGACCTGCTCGTTAAGCGTTTCGAGGTCTCGATGGAAGGCCAGGCCGACCGGGGCGATCCGCATCGCGGCGCCGTTGCCGTACGATCCACCCGGGTAGATTTCGTTCGAGAGCTTTTGCCAGTCTTCCCGGTCGATCATGGCTTGTATGATCTTCTTCGCGCCGGGGCCGTAGCCGCGATTGGAATCAAAGTTATCCGCGAACGACTTGGCCAGCGCGTCCGGCTCGATCCGACCGTGAGTAATCAAAGTCTCGGCGACGCCGATAGTCATCTGCGTGTCGTCCGTGTAGTACATGGTTTCAACGGTGGGTTTGGCGACGATCTGATCCGAATCCCCCGCGATCGCGCGGATCAGGTCGTTTTCGAGCCCTTCGAATGGCGCACCGAGAGCGTCTGCGACGGCTAATCCCAACAGGCACCCTTTGTAGCGTTCCAGGAGTGTCGCGGACGATGTCATCGGTTGGCCCCGTTAACTATGAACTGATACTTCACAGATTGACCTTTGCCCAGCTATGCAGCCAGGCACATGACGTGAATTTTATCCCGTACGGCATTCCGACACCATGCAGAAGTAGGGGGCGGTATTCGATTTCGCATTTTGCCCCGAATCTCGCCACTGGAAAATAAGCCGGATTTTCAAAAGATTAAAAAAAGGCAAAAACTTGAAAGCAATTCTGTTTCTGGTAGCCTTGAGTTTCCAGTACCGGGCTCCCGGAACATATAACTTATAACAGGGGAAGGAGTGTGGCTGTGTTCAAATCTCACTTTCAAGCTACCGGAAAGATCGTTTTAAATCGCGGCACGTATTTTTGGCTAACCGTCGTCTTGCCCGTCTTACTGATAAGCGCTAGCCCGGCGCTCGCGGTTAAAACCTTCCTCGACTTCCAATCATCTTCCTCCTCTCCGCTTCCGCCGGATAATTGGAATAGCTACAACTCCTCGGACGTGCTGAGCGGTGTCACGCTCCCTTTGATCGATGAAATGAATAACCCCACCGGCATCTCGTTCAACTTTGACAACGGAACGGGCTTTTTTGTTACCGGCACCAACATGCCGGTCTACTCGGCTTATACCCCGTCCGGGCTGGACCTCTCCCCGTTTGACCATACCATCGCGATGCATACTGTCGGCCAGCGGCTGGAATTCACCGGCCTGATCCCGGGACAGATCTACGACTTCTGGCTGCTTGGGCGGTCCTACAGTGACCCCATGGACTTCAGTGTCAGCGGCGCTACGGGCTGGACAGATATTGATATCCCTAACGATGCAGTCCTCGCGATCAACGGCCAGTACGGCAGCTCATCTCGTACCTTCGATTCCTATGCCAAGCGTTTTATCGCGGATTCTTCCGGCACGCTCGCGATCGAGGCGGTCAGCGGCGACACCTTTGATATCTATGGCGCCGTCCTCGAACCGCTCTCGGCTTCACCGCATCAATCGGCCACGCTGCTGCCGGCGTTCGACGCCCAGGCGCAATGGAACGGCTCGTCGTTTGATATCTCCGATGGCAGCACAACACTCGCCGCATACATACACCCATACGATCCGCAAGAAGAACGGGCCGTCATGGAGTTTGACATCAGTGTCATACCAGACAACGCAACGATCACTTCGTTGACATTAGTCGTTGATCCCTGGCTGTATTCCAGCGGCGGGACCACCGGCGGGCCTCGCATTCCTGTCTATGGCTACGGGGGCAACGGTGCGCCTGATGCCTACGACGCTGAAAACACCGCATTTTTACTGGGTATCTCCGATGAAGTCACCAGTTCTGACCCTGTTGAAATTGATCTTGATCCCACCCTCCTCCAACTGATGCTGCAACACAGCGATTACCTGGGTCTTGTCCTTCACGGCTCGGAACAGTTCCAGCAATTCAGTTTCGGGGCGTTGGAGAGTGCTGTTTACCCACCGGTCTCGCTCGACATCGAATACTCGATTATCCCCGAGGGCGACCTCGATGGTGACGGCTTCGTCGGCCTGTCCGACCTGGATATTATCCTGAACAACTGGAACCGGACCGTGCCGCCGATTCACGAGTATGCCGATCCATCCGGTGACGGGTTCGTCGGTCTGGACGACCTGGACATCGTCCTGAACAACTGGAACCGCGGCATCCCGCCGGTTGCGTCTTCGATCCCTGAGCCGAGTACGCTTGCTGTTTTGGCTTTGATCGGGGCGGTATCAATCACGCGTAGACGTTGCTGCCTGGCCTGAAGTTCGGGCGGCAACGATGTAGCGATACTTCATTGTCCGGCAGGCCGCCGTGACCTGCCGGGATCTATTTATCTGAAGTGGTTATCTCCGGGCTTGACATGGGGGCGGCTGATGCATACAGTAATTTCAGTAATGACTGAAAGGAATGAATATGAACCTCGAACCGACCGCTGAACGGTTTATCCTGCACTGGGGCGAGATGGGCACGCGGTGGGGGATCAACCGCACGGTAGCGCAGATCCATGCGCTTTTGTACCTGTCGGATAAGCCCCTGCCGGCCGATGAGATCGCGGCGACACTGGCGGTGGCGCGGTCGAATGTCAGTACCAGCATCCGGGAACTGCAGAGCTGGGGGATCGTCAGGACGGTACCCGTCATGGGCGACAGGCGGGACCACTTCCAGACGCTGACCGATGTCTGGGAGATGTTCCGGATCATCATGGATGAGCGTAAAAAGCGGGAGATTGACCCGACGCTGACCGTCCTGCGTCAGTGCGTGCAGGAGATCGATGAGAAGAAGAAAGCCGACCCGAATACCGCCAAGAGGCTGCACGAAATGCTCGAATTCGTCGAGAGCATGACCGGCTTTTACAGCACCGTCCGCGGATTGCCTGTCCCTGCGATGGCGCGATTCGTGAAGATGGGTAAACGCATCCCCAAGCTGTTGAACCTGAACTAACCGCCGAACGGGGGCGGCGGATTTATACGCGGCTATTGAAGTTTCAGTCAATACAGAAACAACTGAAATAGGGCCCCGGCCCGGAAAGGAACACGTGATGCTTGAGAATATGAATTACACCGTGCTGACGTATGCCTTTTATGTACCGATCAGCATCGGGCTGACGGTCTGGGTCGCGCGGACGCTTCACCGCAACGGCCGACACTTCCTGGTCGATGCGTTTCATGGCAACGAGAAGCTGGCGGATTCGATCAATCACCTGCTGGTCGTCGGTTTTTACCTGATCAACATCGGTTACGTGACATTAGCGCTCAAATACGGGAGCAAGCCGGATGACCTACAGGGTGCGATTGAATTCCTGAGCACGAAGGTCGGCTTTGTGCTGGTGGTTCTGGGCGGCATGCACTTTTTCAACCTGTATATCTTCACGCGATGCCGCAAGCATGCGGTGATCGAAACGGCGCCGCCACCGGTGACGCCTGACCAGACCATCGCGACGAGTGCGTAAGAGCTAGCGGATCATACACACCCGTGAAGGACAACGGAGTACCGACAATGAATTCTTTGACCGTTCTATATGATGGCGAATGCGGACTGTGCGTGCGGTGTAAGAAGTGGGTGCTGCAGCAGCAGACTTACTTTCCCGTGAAGTTTCTTGATTCGCACAGCCAGGCCGCAAGAGACCGATACCCCACGCTGATTGCGGATGGTCCACCTGAAGAATTACTTGCGATTGGTGACAACGGCGAGGTCTATCGGTCGGACAAGGCGTGGCTGATGGTGTTGTACGCGATCCGCAGGTGCCGTCCTCTGGCGTTGAAGCTTGCCCGGCCAGGGATGGCCGGCTTTGCACGACGGGCGTACTACTGGGTGGCGCGCAATCGTGGAAACGTGTCTCGACGATTGGGGCTGTTAGGCGAGCGAGAGATGCGGGCATTCCTGGAAAAAGAACCTGAGCCGGCAAGGTGTGATGCGGGTGTCGATCCAAAGAAAGAACGCCTGCACCGAATGTTTGGCAGCCAGGTTTGTGAAACGAATGAGAAGCCATCCGATCAGGCTACGGATACTGTGCGGGATTCATTCAGGTTTGAAGCCGGCCAGGGCATCGATCAAACGATCGATGTGCAGTTCGGACATATCAGCGCGGACACTGAGACGGATACGGGCGCTTCCGGGGGCGACGGTGGGCGGGCGGATGGCGGGTGCGGCGAGGCCTTGGGCGAACAGGTGATCGGCGAGGGTGGTCGCGGCTGATGCGGAGCCGACAATCAGCGGCACGATGGGTGTGACGAATTCGCCTTGCGGCGGGATATCCCAGCCCTGATCGATCAGGCCGTTTCGCAGTCGCTGCGTCAGGTCTTGCAGGCGTTGTCGGCGTTCCGGTTCAACGCGGATCAACTCGACAGCCTGCAGGATCGTGGCGGCTTGAGCGGGGGGGATTGCGGTGGTGTAGATCAACGGGCGGGCGAGGTTGATGAGTGTATCGATGATGACTTTATCTGCGGTGATGATTCCACCCAGGCCGCCGAGTGCTTTGCTGGCGGTGCTGATAGTGATGTGGACGCGATCGGCTACGCCTTGCGCTTCGCAGAGGCCGGCGCCGGTTTGGCCGAGGATGCCTGTGCCGTGAGCCTCGTCAACGATGAGCAGGGCGTCGAACTCTTCAGCGAGGTCACAGAGTGCAGGCATGTCGGCACAGTCGCCGTCCATTGAGAAGACACTATCGGTGACGATGAATCTTCTGGGAGAGCGCGGCGATCTGCGATCACCCGCTAAACCGCAAGCGTTGTCGGTGGCATGGCGTTCGAGGAGTCGGCGGAGTTTGTCGGTGGTCAGGTGCGGATAGGTACGGACATCTGCGCCGCTGGCTCGTGCGCCGTCGATGAGGCTGGCGTGGCAGAGTTTATCCAAGCATACAAGATCACCGGGGCCGGCTAGTGCGGTAAGGACGGCGAGGTTAGCCATATAACCGGAAGGCAGCAGCACCGCTGCTTCGGCGTGCTTGAACTGGGCGAAACGGTGTTCAGTCTGTTCGTGTATCGGGCCGTGGCCGGAGATCAGCAGGCTCGCGCCCGAGCCTGTGCCGTATTGCTGAACGGCCTGCTGCACAGCCTGCTTCATCTTCGGATGTTCATTCAATCCCAGGTAGCTGTTGCTGGTGAAGTTGATGAACTCGCGGCCATCGGTTGAGCGGACGATCGGCCCGTCGCAGGCCGCGACATGCAGCGAGCGTAACAGGCCGTGTTGCTCCAGTTCGTGTAGCGCATCGGACAACTCGCCAAGGACGGGATTGGCGTGGTATGTGTTGTGTTGTGAGTTGGCAGGCAAGGTTAAGGACCCATACTGATTGTCAAACCGTTACCTGTGAAGATACCGCTGCACAAAACCGTATGCGCAACCAGCGGCATGAAGGTAGCGTGTGTTGGCAAAGTATAGGCAATCAGTTAGAGCGCTTCGCGCTGTCTGTCGGCCTCGGCGGGCTCATCGATGAGCGTCTGCTTCATCAGCCGACCGACCTTGAACTTGACGGTGCGTTTGGGCGGAACCCAGACCTCTTCGAGGGTCTTGGGGTTCTGGGCCTTGCGGGCGCGGCGCTGCTTGACCTCGAACACCCCGAAGTCGCGGAACTCCAGACGGTTACCTTTACCTAGCTCCACAACGATGTTGTTGAGGAAGGTCTGGACAATGCTTTTGACAACTACTCGCTTTTGTCCGGTGGCGTCTGCGATCTGGTCAATCAGTTCTTTTTTCGTAACGGTGGCCATCAGCGGAGCCTCTCCATTGAACGAATTTCTGTGTAGTTCAGGCCTTATAGACGAGCGTACGGATGTGTCACGGAGCCCGCTCGACCTTGGGTATATCAACTCAAGCCACGATCAGTATGCCAATGATTTGCGGTCCGGTCAAGTCCCAACCTACGGTATAGCATCAAATTAGCACCAGCTTGTCCCTTCGGGGCCACTGGCATACCATCCTGTATATGCCAAGCCGCCCCGTAGACCCCGAAAGCCTGAAAATCGTCCTTTACCCCGATCCGGTGCTCCGTAAGCCCTGTGAGCCCGTCCCAGAGGTCACGGATGAGGTTCGGCAGGTCGCCGCCCGGATGCTCCAGCTCATGCACGAGGCCCGTGGCGTGGGGCTGGCTGCCCCCCAGGTGGGGCTGAGCTGGCGGCTTTTTGTCGCCAATCCGACGGGGGAGCCAGAAGATGACCGAGTCTTTATTAATCCACAATTTTCCAATCCGACCGAGCAGATGCACACCCGCGATGAGGGTTGCCTGAGCATCCCCCACGTCACCGGCGACATCACCCGACCCCTGGGCATCACCATCGACGCCCTCGACGAGCACGGCCAACCGTTCCAACTCACCAGCCAGGAACTGGCCGCCCGCGTCTGGCAACACGAGACCGACCACCTCGATGGCATCCTCATCCTCGACCGCATGCCCGCCATCGACAAGGTCGCGAATCGCCAGGCCATCCAGGACCTGGAAAACGCGGCAGCGAAGCGGTGAGGTTGAACCGCGAAGGCGCGAAGATCGCGATGATAAGAGACAGTTGAAGCACGTGTAGACACAAGTGGATTGGAATCATCCTCGAGAGTCTCTTCAAATGTTTTGTGATTGGCTCACATCACTAAGAACAGGTCGTTGGTTCTTTAACTTACCGGAATAGGTTTGCCATGAAGCATACGGACTTTGCTGTGCGAGCAGGATTGCTTTTGCTTTGTTGCTTGGGTTTGCAGTCGTGCGCGATCGGCTCGAGTCGTGCGGATGCAAAACAGAAACCGAATGTGATCATTATCCTGACCGATGACCAGGGGTATAACGACGTCGGCTGTTACGGATCATTTTTAATTAAGACGCCGAACCTCGACAAGATGGCGGCGGAGGGGGTTCGGTTTACGGACTTTTATGTGTCGTCAGCGATCTGCACGCCTTCGCGTGCTTCGATCATGACTGGTTGCTACGCACAGCGCGTGAGTATGGCGGAGTTCCCGCGTAACAATCCTAAGAATGATCACCTTGGGCCGAGGCATGTGTTGCATCAACGCAGCAACTGCGGCATCAATCCTGACGAATTGACGATCGCGGAACTCATGCAGTCGCAGGGGTATGCCACGGCGTGCATCGGCAAGTGGCACCTCGGGCATCAGCCGGAGCATATACCGATCCGGCACGGGTTCGATTACTGGTTCGGCACGCCATACAGCAACGACATGAATCCGGTCTGGTTACAGCGCAACGAGGAAAAGGTCGAGGAGCCGATCGTTCAGGACACGTTGACGAAGCGGTACACCGAGGAGGTTCAGCGGTTCATCGAGACGAACCGTGATCGGCCGTTTTTTATATATCTGGCGCATAACATGCCACACACGCCGTTGCACGCATCGGAAGATTTTGTCGATCGATCGCCGCGCGGGCTTTATGGCGACGCGATCGAGGAGATCGACTGGAGCGTCGGGCAGATCCTGGAAACGCTCAAGAAGCAGGGGCTGGACAAAGACACGCTGGTGATCTTCACGTCGGACAACGGGCCGTGGTATCTGCGTGGCGAGGATGGTGGTTCGGCGACACCGTTGCGCGCAGCGAAGGGCGCGACGTATGACGGGGGGATGCGCGTGCCGTGCATCGCGAGGTGGCCAAGAAGAATCCCCGAAGGCGGTGTATGTTCGGAAGTGACGACCTCAATGGACTTCCTGCCGACGCTCGCCGCTTTGACGAATTCGACTGACATGATCGAGAAAAAGATCGACGGTAAAGATATCACCAGCCTGCTGGAGGACCCGGATTCACCGAGTCCGCGCGAGGTGTTCTACTACTACCACCAATACAACCTGCACGCTGTCCGAAGTGGCCCATGGAAGTACCGCGCCGAGGTGCCGTTGTGGGAAGAGAACGTCTACGATCACCGCCTGCGCGAATACGACGCCCAGATGCCCGAAGCTCTGTATTACCTACCGACCGACCCCGGCGAGCAGAAAAACCTCATGCAGGATCACCCGGATGTGCTGGCGAAGATGAAAGCACTGATGGATGAGATGCGCGGGGATCTTGGGGATGAACTGACGGGCGTGAAGGGTGCGAACATCCGGCCACGACTGGGGGATTAGCACCGATCATATTTACCCTTAAACTTCAGAATAAGTTGGTAAGTAATATGACGCATGAAGACTGGCAATTGGCAACGTTAGATGCAATTCAGCGCTTGTGTAATCGGAAGAAGAGCGATTGCTTTGAACGACAAGAGTTGATCAGCCAAGAGCTAAAGAAAATTATTTCAGACACGCATTCTGATGGTGCTACTCCTACACAAACACTTAGTCGTGTTCTGCAAGAATTGCGTGATAGAAACCTCATTGCGTTCTTAAATCGTGGGCAATACAGATTATTGGACTTTAGAAATCCAAATACTGAATCTATAGTTGAGATCGCTGGTTACGAATCTTCCACAGGTTTAACGCCCCAAGCTCGAGCAAGTGCTAGTGATAAATATTGCTTGGCAGTTGACATTGACGAGCCTGAACTCCCCGAGCGTTCAGAACTCATTGTGAGTCGAATTATTAGAGACACCTTGATCGTGATGCAACTAAAAGATTTGTATGAGTACCGCTGTCAAATATGCGGCTTTACGATAGAACTAATGAGTAGAAATACCTGCTATTGTGAAGCACATCACATTCGTCCTCTTGGTCGATCCCATGGTGGTACAGACTGTAAAGGGAACATTATAATTGTCTGTCCCAACCATCATGCAATGCTGGATTATGGTGCTATTCAAATTGATCAAGAAACGTTACGTACTAGGCGACATAAAATTGATGTAGCTAATATCGAATATCACAATAATCACATATATATGAGGTGATATTACGTGGTGAAATATTTGGGCAATATATTGTAGTAAATGGTCATTCGGAGTCCTATATGCGTCTGTTGTTTTTCGGTTCTGGAGCGTTTGGGTTGCCGACGGTGAAGATGCTGCATGCGCGGCATGAGTTGGTGGCGGTGGTGAGTCAGCCGGACAAGCCGGCGGGGCGTAAGCGGGTGTTGACGCCGACGCCGATCGCGGCCTGGGCGTTGGAGAATGGCATTGAACTATTGCGAACTGAGGATGTGAATGAGCCGGCGTTTGTCGAGAAGATCAAGAACTTCCGGGGGCGGGCGTCGATCGTGATCGCGTTTGGGCAGAAGCTGGGGGAGCCTTTGATCGAGGCGATGGGGGAGTTGGCGGTGAATCTGCATGCGTCGCTGTTGCCGAAGTACCGGGGGGCTGCGCCGATCAACTGGGCGGTGATTAATGGCGAGCAGCAGACGGGGGTATGCGTGATCGGGCTGGCGCAGAAGATGGATGCCGGGCCGGTGTATGCGCAGGATTCGGTGAAGATCGACCCGCTTGAGACGGCCGGGGAATTGCATGACCGGTTGGCGGAGCTTGGGCCCGGCGTGGTGGGGAAGGTGGTGGATGATCTTGCGGCCGGGACGCTGAACCCGCAGGAGCAGGACCACGATAAGGCGACCAAGGCGCCGAAGATGAGCAAGGCGATCGGGACGGTGGACTTCAATCAGCCAAGCGAAACGGTGCGCTGCCGTGTGCATGGCCTGACCCCCTGGCCGGGCTGTCGGGTTAACTGGTTCTGCAAAGCAACGGGCAAGACAAACGTGCTGACACTCGGCCGGGTGTTCGCTGTGCCTGACTTGTCGTGTTTTGTGGGGTTGGAGTCAGTGGAAAAGAAGCCGAAGCCCGGGACGGTCGTGCATTCGAGTGACGGGCAGGAATATCACGTTTTGACGGCCGACGGGTCGGTGAAGTTGATCGAGGTACAGGCGCCCGGGACGAAGATGATGCCGATCGATGACTTCGTGCGGGGGCATAAGCTCGGGGAAGGGGATGTGCTGTCGGCAATCGAGGCGACGTAATATTCTTACTCTGGCATGTCATAAAACCTGACGGGTAACGACACCAGTAAGAGAAACCAGACCCCGGGCGGAGGTCCAGCATGTTTTACTTAGCGGAAGTGGATTGGAACGGGATCCTATCATCAGGCAATCTGCCGATCGTTGCGGTATTCGGGACGGCGACGTTCGTCACGGTGGCGATCGCGTTTTTTGGTTTTAAATACCTGACGCACAAGAGCCGGGATGAAACCCTTCTGAAGCGCGACCTTGTCGCCAAGGGCTACAGCACCGACGAGATCGAGCGGATCGTCGCGGCTTCACCGGGCAAGCAGAAGTGAGTTGCGGCTTTCAGGCGGGCGAAGCCGGGGGGGCGGCAAGATCCCGGCGAGGAAAACAGGCTAAAAAAACTTGGAAATCTTGACATAGACCATGCCGAGTTGCGACTATGTGGATGAGAACACACTGATCCAGCCACTTGGAGGTCCGTTATGTTGCCGTTAGCCGAGGTCAATTGGGACGCGATATTTTCGCCTGCGAACATGCCATTGATCGCAGTGTTTGGGATGGTGACGACGGTGACGGTCATCGGCGTGCTGACTAGTAGCTGGCAAAAGGTGAAGCAGCACGAGGGCGAGATGCGTCTGAAGCGTGATCTGGTCGCTAAAGGTTACAGCGTTGAGGAGATCGAACGGATCGTCCGGGTGAAGCACGGGAAGGGTTGATTGTGGGTTGCCAGAAGCGCTAAGCCGTAAGCGGCTTTGGGTAAGTTAGCGCATGAAAAAACCCGCGGCGCGCTGCCCCTTTATTTCATGCCGTAGCCAGTTTGGTCGGCCGAGGGGGTGCTTGATGAACAGGGTCGCGGGTAATGTTAGATATCGGTTACAGGATGTCTGACTCTTCAAACTTTTTATATTGAAATCTTGCGATGGCGGCATTTTACCGGTGCCATTATCGGGCGCGTAAAAAAACGCCGAACTTTTGTCCGGCGCTTTTGTACTCATAACGGATCGTAGACTCGAACCGTGGGTTTAGGTTACTCTTCAGTGGCGACTTCAGCGGTGAGGACGGCGCCATCCGCGTGAGCACCGGACTCGGCGTTCTCGGCGGCCCATGCCTGCTGCTGAGCCTGCTCGGCGACCTGCTTGGCCAGTTCGGCCTGCGCCAGTGCCTGCTTGGCTGCGAGGGTTTGTTGCAGGGCGGCCTGCGCTGCCTTGGCGGCCTTGAGTTTGGCCTGGGCGGCTTCGGATTCCTGTTCGATCAGCTGTTTCTGCAGGGTTTCGGTGAAGGCTTGCGCGGCCTTGGAATCTTCAAGCGCCTGTTCGTAAGCGGCTTGTGCGGCCTGGGCCTGTTGGCGTGCGGCGAGGGCTTCGCTCTTGGCCTGCTGGCCTGCCTTGGCTTTGGCGCGGGCGTCTTCTGACAGAGCCTTGGCCTTGGCGGCGGCTTCCTTGGCAAGCTTCACGGCTTCCTGAGCCTCGGCGAGTTGAGCTTTTGCCTTTTCAACTTCGGCTTCGGCCTTCGCGGCGACCTCGGCCTGCTGCTGGGCGGCGAGTTCGGCGCTGGCGGCGGCTTCGGCCTGGATCTGCGCGGCTGCCTCGGTCTGCTTCTGGGTCGTGGCGACCTTCTGGGCCTCACGCTCGGCGGCGGCCTTGATCAACTCGGCTTGACGTTCCTGTTGCAGAGCCTGCTGCCTGGCTGCGGCGGCTTCAAGCTTGGCCTGCTCGGCGGCCTGCTTGGCGTACTCGGCATCCTGCTTGGCTTCCACCGCACGCTGAACCTTGGCGACCGACACCTTCATCAGGAAGTAAGGCTGATCCTTTACGTCCGTGATGCGGTACGGCGACTGCAGGTGACGCATCGACGTGGTGAAGTAGAGGTAACCATCCTGGCCCATCGCCAAGGAGTCCGGCCATTGCAGGCGTTCATCAGCGACGAAGGTTTCCAGTTCGCCACTCGGACGACGCACGAAGATGGCGTCTTTCTCGATGGCAGTCAGGTACAGGTTGTTGGTGTCATCGAGCCACATGCCATCGACGATGGAGCCGGTGGAACCGAGGCTTTCGACGGAGTCGGCGAGTCTGCCGGCGGTGAGTGTCTGATCGAGCAGGGCTTCGGTCGGTACGCGATACAACTCGCGGCCGCAGAGTGCGTGGTAGTAGAGCCACTGCTTGTCTTTGGAGAGTTCGACACCGGCGACGCCGTAGCTCGGGCGCTGACCCAGGAAGTTGACCCATGGGTGCGAGCCGATTTCGGCGGTCAGACCGGGCTGCGGCTTGGTGGATTCGTGATCGAGCAGCACGGTGCGTGCTTCACGAGACTTAAGGTTATAGATCAGGATGCCACCACGGCCGGCGTCGGTGATGTAGGCGACGTTCTTTTTGGTGTCGACACGGAAGTCGCTCAGGAAGCTGTGCGGCTTGAGGTCGCGCTTCTGATCGAAGTAGAAGACCTGCGCGATGCTGTTGTCGGACAGATCGATCTTGAAGAGCTTGGGACCAGCGATGACGACGCCGGACTCTTTGCGTGGGCTGCCGGAGTCGAGCGCCCAGAGGTAGTCGTCCTGATCGACGTAGAGCGCCTGGGCGCTGACGAACGAGCGCAGCGCGGAGGTGGCGCTACGGCCGTCCCATTTGTTCCAGCTACGGCTGGGGAACGGCTGGAGCTTGCCATCGGCGTCGAGTTCGGCGACCGAGACGGCGGGGCGTTTGTCCCAGTAGGGGAAGTTGACGAAGACGCGGCCGGTGCTGGACACGGCGACACCTGTCGGCTGGGCGTTGGGGAACTTGGCGACCTCGACAACGAGCTTGTCCCACTCGGGTTCGAATCCGGCGGCGGGCTCATGCGAGGCGCAACTCACGAGGACGGACAATAGCGTTGTGGTCAAGGCCAGTGCGGCGACCTGGAGCACGGTACGTGCATAGAACGAGCGTAGGATGGGTTTAGCCATTTTCTCCTCTCCTGTCGTAACGACCCCACAGGTCGTAATGGTTATCCGGATCGGGTATCGGCTATCTGCAAGGTGGGATGAAGCTGCGATGACGTCTAGGCTGAATAATCCGTCTGGGGCGGACGGACGGTTTGATTATCGGCTGGTTTACATGTTTTTGCGACACGATTGTGCGCATGGGAGCAGGCGTTGGAGCCGGTGATGTTTGGAGAAGTGTTGGATCATCAATATCCAGGAAGTTCGAGTATTAACCTGCAGGTGCAGCGAAGTTTGTTAGGATTGCGCGCACGGATATGCCGCGATTGTCAATAGATAGTTGGGCGGTGTAAGGGAACGATCTATGATGATGCGGAAACGGAGGTCTTTCATGCGGCGGACTTTGATTTGGATGGCCGGACTGATTGTGTCTGTGTTTGCGTTGAACATGGCACAGGCGGAAGTGGTTGAAGTGGGGCGGGGGCAGGTTACGCGCTTTGAAGCGGGGGATGATGCCGGCGGCGCGGAAACGATCGCGACCGGGGAGCTTGTTGAAGGCAGTGGTCTGCCCGTGCGTGTTGCGCTTGCGGATAGCTCGCAGCAGGTGAGTATGTCGGTCGTGCAGGCGAGGACGGTGCATGAACTGCTGGGGCAGATGCTGGCGGTGAACGAGACGGGCGAGACGAACGCTGCGGATACGCCGGCAGAGCAGACGCCAGATGAACCGGCCAGCACGGAGCCGGCGCCAGTCAAGAAGCCGTTTTTAGGGATGAACCTTGCGGGTGTGACGTACTACTCGCGCGGCTGGGTGTTTACGGATCTGATGCTGATGAGTGATGCCTGGCGCGATGATAATCGTGGGTATATCTTCAAGTCTGGGATGGCGCCAACCGGTGTATATGTCGCGACGTGGGCCGGCAGCGGGTCGGTGAAGTTTTCGGGTGATGTCAGTTCAAATCAGACAGGCTCGAACAGTGCGTCCGTCGTGATCCGCTCGGGTAATGAAGGCATCAACCTGCAGAAGGTCGGGCAGGTCAGCGATGTGAGCCTGATTGCGGTTGACCATGAGATGCGAATTTCGCCATTTAATCCGGTGTTTGAAAGCCGGCTTGAGCTGTTCCAGGTCATCCGGTTTATGGACTGGGCGAGTACGAATACAACGAAGCTCAAGCAATGGTCGCAGCGGCCACGCAAGGATCAACAGACGCAAACCGGTGAGAACGGCGTCGCGATCGAGTACATGATCCAACTGGCCAACGAACTGAAGGCAGATGCGTGGTTCTGCATGCCGCACATGGCGGACGACGACTACATCCGAAAGCACGCGGAACTGGTAAAGCAGCGACTGCACCCGGACGCGAAGGTGTATATCGAGTATTCCAACGAAGTGTGGAACGGCCAGTTCGCTCAGCATAAATACATCCGGCAGCTTGCCGGCGGGACCGATTCGTTGTCGGATGCGTTTTTCGATGCCTGGGCGGAGCGGTGCAAGACGACGTTCCGGATCTGGACGGAAGTCTTCGGCGATGAAGCGGGAAAGCGGCTGGTGCGTGTCGCGGCGGTGCAACTGGCAAATCCGTGGGTGGCCGAGCAACTGACCTCGCGGTTGGACGGGCAGTTTGATGCCATCTCGCCGGCGGCGTACTTCGGGATCACGCATGAGCAGGGGGAGAAACTTAACGCAGGCTCTTCGGTGGATCGTTTACTGGATATGTGTGAAGAGAATATCCGCGGTGATAACCGCAAGTGGTTTAACCGGCATGGAGATCTCGCGAAACAATGGTCTCAGAAGCTTGGCCGACCGATCCGGCTGGTTGCGTATGAGGGGGGACAACATCTGACAGCATATGGCAACGACAACCTCCCGTATTACGATCAACTGATCGAGGCGCAAACACATCCGCGGATGTACGGCCTGTATCTGCTGAACATGCGGCTGTTTGAGGTGGCGGGTGGGGATTTGTTTGTTGCGTTCAACGATGTCGGCCGGCCCGGCAAATTCGGTTCGTGGGGGCACCTGGAATATCAGGACCAACCGATCAGCGAAGCGCCGAAGTACCGGGCGCTGATTGAGTATCCGTCATTGAAAGAGAAGTAGGGGGGGGATGTTCAATGTTCGATGTGAAAAGGTTCAATGTGAAGATGTTGTGGTGAGATTTGTTTATGCAAACAATTGAGCGGGGGTCCGGACCTTCGCTTTGCTCAGGACCGGCGTTGGGGGAAGAGGTCTTTACCCTGCACCCAACACCCTATACCCTACAGCCTTTCAAATGAACATCGAACATCAACACGACCGTCAGATCACCGTCCCCGTTCGCGTTCGTTACGTCGAGTGCGATCCGATGAATGTTGCGCACCATACGGTTTATCCCGTCTGGTTTGAGATCGCACGGACGGATTTACTTCGCCAGCGTGGTAATGCGTATCGCGATCTGGAAGCGGCGGGGGTGTTTTTTGTTGTTGCACGCATGAGCCTGCGCTACCACAAGCCCGCGATGTATGACGATGAACTGGACATTATCTGCACCGCAAAGCCATCCGCCGGCGTAAAGGTCGAACACAGCTATGAAGTCAAACGTGGCGATGATTTGCTGGCCACCGGTGAGACGACGCTGGTGTGTGTGGATAAGGACGGGAAGCTCAAGCCGATACCGGCAGATTTATTCCCGTGATTGACAACACGCACAAGTTCGTTATTTCTCGGGTTTGGTTAGAGCAGCCAGGATGCTGAGGTATTTATCTTCGTATGCCTCGTAGCTGTTTGCGGCGGTGTATTTTTGAGTATCGGATGAGTCGGTGCTGGTAGTTTGCCCCGGTGCGGTGGGTTCGATCTGGGTGTCTTCGTACCACTCGTTGAAGGAGTTGACCATCAGGATGCGGCCGATGGCGGGATCGGTGTAAGGCAGGGCGGTTTGTTTGAGTGAAGCGGAAAAGAGTGAGCCGGGGGGTTGGGGTTGGCCGTTGAGTGTGAGGTAGCGTGGGCGAGGGGGATGGCCGTCGCGCACAGCGGTGTCGTTGAAGCCGGGGGAGACGGTGGGGATGAAGTCGACGCCCAGATCGTGTGCGGTATTACGGGCCTTTTTGTGGATGTTTTCGAGGACATCCAGACCCTTCTGCGTGCAGCCGTGAATTTGAAACGCCATGCCGTAGACGTCGAAGGATGTAACGGCGTCCCACGACACGGCTCGTTCGGGATCAAGTTTGTCTGAGTAAAAGTCGTCGCCGACAAGGTATAGCTGAAGCCCGAACTCTTGCTCTATTGCCTTACGCATATCGCGTACGGCCTGTCGTGACTTCTCAGTTAGAAAGTACGCGCGGGTGAGGTAGATGATGACAACAGGCTTACCATCTACACGCAGGTAGTTGTCTTGCTGGAAGTAGGTTTTAGCCAGGTAGCGGAAGTCGTCGGTAAGTGTATCGAAGTGCGGGTTGTCGAACGGGCCGAACCGGCCAGTGGCTTCGTAGTGGATACAGAAGTCGACTTCGCCGATGCGTGGGTGTTTGAGGATGTGGTTGCGGATCGTGATGTCGGTATCGTGGTTTGGCCCCCACCAACTGACGGCCCAGAAACGGATGTTACCGCGGCGGCTCTGGTCGATGTGCGAAGCAATGACTTGCGGGTCGCGACTGTCATACCGTCCAACTGCCGGCGACTGTTGCGGTGTGAGTTTGCCGCGCAGTGTGGTATTGAAGCTGGCAGGTTTATACCACGGATAGTAATAGACACCTAGGGTGATCGGGTGGCGATCAGTCGTGTCGGTTGGTTGCATCTGTGCAGAGGTTTGCTGTGTCAGGCAGAGAGCAAACAGAACAGCCAAGCAGATGTATTGATGCAAACGCATTGATTTACCCTTTGGAGTCACCAGACACTTCATTGTCAAACAGGGAATTGCCGCAGAACTTGCAGTGCGTTGCATCCGGGTCGTGCCCTTCTTTTTGACAGTTTGAGCAAACTTGCGTTGTGATTTTTCTCTTTTGGCCGGCTGTAGCAAGTTCGGCGGTGACGATGCCGGTGGGGACGGCGATGATGCCGTAGCCGATGATCATGACGGCGGAGGCGAGGAACTTGCCGAGGATGGTTTGCGGGGCGATGTCGCCGTAGCCGACGGTGGTCATGGTGACGATGGTCCAGTAGATGCTTGCGGGGATGCTGGTGAAGCCTGTGTCGGGCTCTGAGCCTTCGATGAGGTACATCAGTGATCCCACGATGAGTGTGATCGAAAGCACGGCGACGAGGAAGACGGTGATCTTGACCCGGCTGGCGCGGAGAGCGTCCATCAGGACGCTTGCCTCGCCGACGTATCGTGCGAGTTTGAAGATACGGAAGACGCGCAGCAGGCGCAGGGCGCGGATGACGATCAGAGCTTGCGAGCCGCCGACGAACAGGCTGATGTAGGTGGGCAGGATGGAGAGCAGGTCGACGATGCCGAAGAAGCTGCGGATGTAAACGGCGGGGCGGCGGACACAGACCACACGTGTGATGTACTCGATGGTGAAGAGGATGGTGAAGAACCACTCGATAGCGTAGAGGTATGCGCCATACGTCTCACGGATCGAAGCCACACTTTCAAGGATGACAGCCGTGACACTCAGCAGGATCGACCAGAGCAGGATGATATCGAAGGCTTTACCTGCTTTGGTGTCGGCCTCGAAGATGACTTCATAAAGCCAGGTGCGCCAGGTATGTCCGGGAGGGGGTTGCATGGATCAGGTGGTGTCTTTCAACAGGTATCCAAGTGGCTCGTGTACGGGCATTTTTAACTGTTTGATTGGTTTGCCGCAATGTTCATGGTCCATCTGTAGGGATTGATGGGTAGGTCAAGGCAAGGTCCGGCGTGGGTTACACGCGGCTGAAGAAAAGTAGGTCCACGAATAGGCCGACGGTTTCTCCGAGGGCCCGTGCGATTCGGGCATTGACATCCAGGGAACCGTGACGGCGGAGGCGGGAAGTCTTGGCCGTTGACTGACGGCAAGATCCATGGACCCGACAACCGCCTACTGGTTTGTCACGATCGCTTCCATTTCTTCGCTCGCATGGGCGGGCGGGTACTATCTCGGTAGACATTCAGTGGCGGTGGCCCGGACGACCTTGTTGTGCGGGTTGCTTCTGATGCTGGTCTGGTGCTGGCTGCATTATCACCCGGCGGTGGCGGTGTACGTTATCCCGCTGTCGGTGCTGACGAAGATTGAGGGGGTGGGTAGCGTCCCGATTTTCATGCTGCTGCTGGGGTTGGCCTGGTCTCGTGCGAAGCTTCCCCGGCAGAAGCGGGTGATCAGTTGGGCGATAATGTTCGGGGGCGTATTTTTTGTGAACGGGGCGCTTTGGATGCTGCAATCGACGCCCGAGCAGAGCTTTGCAGCCACGGTGGGGGAGGGCGAGGTCGTCAAGCAGAGCCAGGAATACTCTTGCGTACCCGCGGCGTGTGCCCAGGCACTGGATTTATTGGGCGTTCCCACCAGTGAACAGCAGATGGCGAAGCTGACCCACACCCGGCCGGGCACGGGTTCCACGATCCTGCGGGCGCTGGACGGGCTGAATAAACGCCTGGAGCACACCCCTTACACCGCGGAGCTGCTGGAAGTGACCTCTGAGGAAGTCCGGCAACTTCCGTATCCAATAGTTACGCCTTTCAGGTACGAGCCGACCCGGCTGCATATGGTGACGGTCACACGCACGACACCGACGTCCGTGATGGTGGCTGACCCTATTGAGGGCAACATGAGCATGACCTGGGCGACATTTGAAGAAGTGTTCGGGGGTCAGGTGCTGGTGTTCGTCCAGCACTAGGCGGGTGGGCGGTTCTTTTTCCGGGTGCAAATTATATTATTTATTGTGCATTTCTTGTGATTTGCCGGTCTTTATTCGGGATTCACTGGGACCCGTTGGGGCTGTGATTTCAGGCTGTAGCCCCCTCAGATTGACGCTAGAACGCCAATCACTAGAATCGTTAGTCTTAAAACAGCGTCCCGGCTCCCGCCGGCGCTGACCCGAGTCCGTTTCGGCTTGTGTGCGCCATGCGGACATTACCCTGAATACGGCAAGGACCCCCAAGCCGCCGACTCACCGAGTGCGTGGGTCGGTCTGATTAAGGGGGGCGAGCAAATACGCTTCGTTCCACCACAATACAAGCCCGGCTATCCGGCAGAGAAAGGCCCAAAAGGACTACAACCATGGCGAAAAAGAAAAGCTCCACAGGGAAGTCATCGCAAAAAATGGTCTATTACTTCGGTAAGATCAAGACCGACGGCAATGGCACGATGAAGCAATTACTCGGCGGCAAAGGCGCGAACCTTGCCGAGATGACTTCGATCGGTCTGCCCGTGCCCCCCGGTTTTACCGTCACGACCGAGTGCTGCGACCAGTACTACAAGCAAGGCCGCAAGATGCCCAAGGGCCTGATGGACCAGGTGCATAAGGCTGTTGAGCTTCTGGAAAAAGAAAGCGGCAAGAAGTTCGGCGATGACAACAACGCCCTGCTGATGTCCGTCCGCTCCGGCGCCGCGGTTTCGATGCCCGGCATGATGGACACGGTCCTGAATCTCGGCCTCAACGATGTGGCCGTCAAGGGCCTGGCGGTTGCCAGCGGTAATGAACGTTTCGCTTACGATGCCTATCGTCGTCTGATCAACATGTACGGCGATGTCGTCATGGGCGTCGACCACCACTACTTCGAGGCCGAGTTCGACAAGATCAAGCAGAATCAGAAGGTCGAACTGGATACCGATGTCAACACAGAAGGTCTGAAGGAACTGTGCGACGCTTACAAGAAGGTCTTCAAGAAGCACACCAAGATCGCCTTCCCGCAGGACCCATACAAGCAGCTTGAGCTGGCGATCGAAGCCGTGTTCAAGAGCTGGAACGCCCCGCGTGCGATCCGCTACCGTCAGATCTCCGAGATCACCGGCCTCAAGGGCACGGCCGTCAACGTCCAGACCATGGTCTTCGGCAACATGGGCGATGACTGCGGCACGGGCGTCGCCTTCACACGCGACCCAGCGACCGGCAAGAACGAGTTCTACGGCGAGTTCCTCATCAACGCCCAGGGCGAAGACGTCGTGGCCGGCATCCGTACGCCGCAGCCCGTCAAGGAAATGACCAAGTGGAACAAGAAGGTCCACAAGGAACTGCTGGTTATCAAGAACAAGCTTGAGAAGCACTACAAGGACGTGCAGGACATCGAGTTCACCATCGAGGCCGGCACACTCTTCATGCTCCAGACGCGTAACGGCAAGCGTACCGGCGCTGCGGCGGTGAAGATCGCCTGCGACATGGTCAAGGAAAAACTCATTGATGAGAAGACCGCTGTCAAGCGTATCCCGGCTAACGACCTGACGCAGTTGCTGCTGCCCAGCTTCGACACCTCGGCCAAGAAGAAGGCCAGTGCGTTGACCACCGGTCTGCCGGCGTCGCCCGGTGCGAGCGTTGGCAAACTGGCGTTCACCGCTGACGAAGCCGTCGAGCGGACACAGGCCGGCGAAACCGTGCTGCTCGTTCGTAAAGAAACCAGCCCGGAAGATGTTGACGGCATGCACCACGCGGCCGGTATCCTCACCTCGACCGGCGGCATGACCTCGCATGCGGCGGTCGTCGCCCGTGGTTGGGGCAAGTGCTGCGTCGCCGGTGCCGGTGCCATCAGCATCGATGAAAAGGGCAAGACGATCACGGTTAACGGCAAGACCTACAGCGACAAGGATGAACTGTCGATCGACGGCTCGACCGGTGAGGTGTTTGCCGGCCGTATCGCGACGGTGACGCCCAAGCTCTCCGGCGACTTCGCCACCGTGATGAAGTGGGCCGACAAGTATCGCAAGCTGAAGGTTCGCACGAACGCGGATACGCCGGCCGACGCCAAGCGTGCCCGTGAGTTCGGCGCCCAGGGTATCGGCCTCTGCCGTACCGAGCACATGTTCTTCGAGGGCGAGCGCATCCTGGCGATGCGTGAGATGATCCTCGCCGAAGCCAAGGCCGATCGTGAAAAGGCACTGGCCAAGCTGCTGCCTTATCAGCGCAAGGACTTCGTGGGTATCTTCACCGCGATGAAGGGCCTGCCCGTGACGGTGCGTCTGCTCGACCCGCCGCTGCACGAGTTCCTCCCGCATGATGATCAGAGCCAGGGGGAATTGGCGAAGGTTCTCGGCGTGAAGCCCGCCATGGTCAAGAACCGCGTTTCGCAACTTCACGAAGCGAACCCGATGCTTGGCCACCGTGGTTGCCGTCTGTCGATCACGTATCCGGAAATCCTGGTCATGCAGGTGACGGCGATCGTCGAGGCGACCATCCAGTGCAAGAAGAAGAAGGTCAACGCGATGCCCGAGATCATGATCCCGCTGGTCGGCACCAAGAAGGAGCTGTCCATCCTGCGTGATCTGGCGTTGCAGACCATCGCGGATGTCAAGGCCAAGAAGAAGTACTCAGGCAAGCTGGACATCACCGTCGGCACGATGATCGAAATCCCGCGTGCGGCTCTGACCGCCGACGAGATTGCAGAGTGTGCTGACTTCTTCAGCTTCGGTACCAACGACCTGACGCAGTTGACCTTCGGCTACAGCCGTGACGACGTCAACACCTTCCTGCCTGATTACATCGGCCAGGAAATCCTCGAGAGGGACCCGTTCCAGTCGCTGGATACCACCGGCGTGGGCCAACTCGTGGACATGGCGGTCAACAAGGGCCGCAGCGTCAAGAAGGGCCTGAAGTGCGGCATCTGCGGCGAACACGGCGGCGACCCGGCCTCCGTGAAGTTCTGCCACAAGGTCGGCCTGGATTACGTCTCCTGCAGCCCGTTCCGCGTCCCGATCGCACGGCTCGCAGCAGCCCAGGCAGCGCTTGGCTAAGCAAAGCTGTCAGACAATTGAATAACCACAAAACCCACGGGTGTAACGCCCGTGGGTTTTTTATTAGGATCTCCAGGGCTAGAATGGCAATAGATTGTAGGCATAGGAGAAAGCATAATGGTGACTACTGTTCTTGCATACATTCTCGCCTTTGTAACAATCCCTATCGTTGCTCTTGTCGTTGGCATTCCTATGAATCTCATAGGGGGGCGTTTCCTACATCGTAGCAACAATTTACTTTTCTACTGGGTTTACGGCATAGTGACGAACTGGATCATGGCTGGGTTGGTATTTCTTGCTGCATCCAGTGTATTCCATTTATTTGACAGGCATTTCGGTTGGCTTCCAATCACATTGCTGGTTATTGGGTTTATCACAAATGATCTATCACGGATTAACCAATACAAGAATACAAGAGCATCTGGAATAGAAAAGTGCAATATGATTGGCGATATTCTTGGGATCGCTTCGGGGATTCTCGTTATCTTTGATATTGTATCTGTAGGTATGATGGGATTGATTATCGCTGGACCAATAGCCTTATTCGTATACATGTGCATTATAAGTACAACAAAATCATTTCCATTTTGGGACCGCGTAACAGAGATACCGGACGATGCTTATACGTGGTTTATGAATGAGCCTGAGTGGATCATTGTCGAGCATTCACATGATTTACATAGCCATCAACAGACTCGAGGCATGTGCGGACCATTCAAGTTATTCGTCCCATGTATCGGTAGAGTTGTCACCCTTTATTGTGAACATGATGCCATAGAAGAGTCGCAAGCCAGATTTATACGTGAACACAATAAGGCGAATGCTGCAAATTGACGTTATTTTTTACGCACCAGGTACACCCCATCACACAACGGCAGGAAGCTGACATCGACGCGTTTGTCCTGGTGCAGTTTGCTGTTTAGTGCGCGGATGGCGTTGACCTGATCGTCTTTTGCATCGGGGTCTATCACGCGGCCGTGCTGGAGCATGTTGTCGAAGGCGATCACCCCGCCGGGGCGGAGCAGTTGGATGACAAGCTCGTAGTAGCCGTCATAAGCAGGTTTGTCCGCGTCGATGTAGCAGAAGTCGAAGCTGTTGATTTCGCCTGCGTTGATCAGGTTTTGCAGCGTCTGGTCGGCGGGGGCGATACGCAGGTCGATCCGGTCGGTGAGGCCGGCTTTTTCCCAGAAGGGTTTGCCGATCGAGGTGTATTCCTCGCTGACATCGCAGGCTACGATCCGGCTGTCGGGGCCAGCGGCATCGGCCATCCAGAGCGAGCTGACGCCGGTGAACACACCCACTTCGATGATGCGTTTGGCGCCGAGCATCCGGACGAGGAAACTCAGGAATTGGGCCTGAAGTGGGGGGCTAGCCAGCCCCGCGTTCTGGAGTTTCTCGGTAGTTTCGAGGAGTTCCAACATGGCGGCGGGGGGCCTGAGGGAAGTGTCAGCGATATAGCTGTAGAGCGAGTCTGTTTGTTCCAGTGTCTTGTTATTCATCATTATGCTGCCGTGACTGAAATTGGTTGCTGGTTTCACCGACATGATAGCAGGCTGAGCAGGTGTGAAGGTCCGCGAATATGGCCGCTTATCGGCCTGCCAGGCGTTACGTTTGGCATTGAATCTGTGGTAAAATGTTGCTGCCTCATCAGTGTTGGCGACGCGGGGGGTTAGTGGAAGTCTGTACATATGTATGATTCCTCCAATCCAGCCGAATGCTCACTCGCCCAGCGGTTTGAAGAGCAGGTGCGCAAGTTCGCTGACCGGACCGCGATGGATAGTGCAGGACGGGTGACGACCTACGGCGAACTCAATGCCTTGGCGAATATCAGCGCTAATGCGTTGTTGAATCAACTCGGTGAACCGTCTCAGCAGGACCAATTTGCTGCGACGCTTGTCGATCAGGGATTGCCTTTGACGACGGCGATTTATGCAGCACTCAAGGCGGGGCGGGCCTATGTGCCGTTGGACCCCAACTATCCGGCCGAGCGCATCGCTACGATGCTCGAAGATTGCGGCACCAGGATTGTTTTGACTAACAACCGCCGTGAAGCGATGGCCCGGCAGATCGTGGGCGATCGTATACCGGTGTTGAATATCGACCTACCCGGCGGCGCAGCAGATGAAACGAATCCGGATTTGGATATCAACCCGGGCAGACTGGCGTACGTGCTCTACACCTCGGGGTCAACGGGCAAACCCAAGGGCGTGATGATGGAGCAACGCGCGGTCATGCATAACATGCTCCGCCATGTACCCTGGATGAAACTCACCGAACAGGATCGGGCCACCCTGCTTTATCCCTGCAGCGTCTACGGCGGGATGCGCGATGTTTTCAACGCAACGTTAAACGGCATGGCGCTGTGTCATTACCCGGTCAAGGAAGCCGGCACGTTGGGATTGCCCGATTGGCTGATACAAAAACGCATTACGATCTACTGTTCGATCGTCACGATCTTCAGGCATTTTGCCCGGGAACTGAAGGGCGAGAACCTGTTCCCCGAGATCCGGATGGTCAAGTTCGGTGGCGAGGCCTCGACCCGCAATGATGTCGAGCTATTCAGAACACACTTCAGTAAAAACTGTCAGCTGCTAGGTGGGCTCGGTGCTACGGAAACTGGCATGTCCTGCCATTACAACATCACCGAAGACACGCCTTTGGAAGAAGGCTCCAATATCCCATCCGGTTACGCGTTCCCGGGTGTTGATGTACGCATCGTTGATGATGAGGGCCGGCCGGTCGAGCGGGGTGTGATCGGTAACATCCATATCAGCAGCCGATACATCATGCGCGGTTATCTGGGCCGGCTTGAACTGACGCAACAAGTTCTGAGGCCCGATCCGGACGATCCCGAGGCACGTGTATTTCTCACCGGCGATCTTGGTGAATTCAATGGGCAGGGCATGCTGGTCCATCGAGGCCGAAAGGATCAACAGGTCAAGATCCGGGGTAACCGCGTCGAGATGCTTGAGGTGGAAACAGTGCTTGGTAAATGCTCAGGTGTGCGTGAGGCCGCGGTCACCGCCAAGCCCAACAGGCACGGCGACATGCGTCTGATCGGCTACATCATCCCGAAGGAGCAGCCAGGCCCGAGCATTCATGCGCTGCGTGCAGAAATGCGTCAGAAGCTGCCCAGCTTTATGGTGCCTAATACGTTTGTTCGTATCGAGAAGATGCCGTTAACGCCGAACGGCAAGACCGAACGCAAAAGCCTGCCCGAGCCGGACCTCGATCGTATCGATACCGGCGTCGAGTTCATCCCGCCCCAAACCGATCTTGAAAAGAAGCTCGCAGCTATCTGGCAGAAACTACTAGGTTTGGTTGAGGTTGGTGTCACTGATAGCTTTTTTGATCTGGGTGGTGATTCGCTGCTCGCGGTGCAGACAGTGCTGGAAGTTGAACGCATTCTGGATCGATCGCTTCCATTGTCGTCTTTCTATGGATCACCGACCATCCGACAAATGGCGGGATGGCTACAGGGTGAAGGGACGGACACGCAGGATCGCGGCGTATATTGCTTGAAGCATGGTGACGGTAAACCCCCACTTTTTTGTTTACCCGGGCGGGGCGGTACGCCGTTCAGTTATCGTGGTTTGGCTGAATTGATCGGTGACGATCGATCGATCTACGGCCTGCAGTTCCCGGGTCTGCACGAAGCCGAACAACCTTGCGACAATATTCCTGATCTGGCCGCGGAACTGCTTCGCCGGATTCGCCACATTCAGCCGGACGGTCCAGTATCGCTGATCGGCTATTCATTCGGCGGTCTGGTCGCATACGAGATCGCCTGCCAGATCAAGCAGCAGGGCGGAGATGTGCCCTATTTAGGTTTATTAGATACATCTGCACCGGGTGCTGTTCGTCCTAAGCCGTTCACACAGCGGTTGTGGATTCATTTGAGTGAACTGACACCCGCCATCGCTATGGAAAAGGTGCGTCAGAGGTTTGGTTTATCATCTGAAGTGAATAGCAATTCACGTGATGAAGATGCCGGCATGTGGCTGGAAGATGAAGTTTCCATACCGCAAGGCAACGGCCAGATAACCGAAGCCTTATCTAAGCTGAGAGTTGCATCACGCCGGGCCCGCGAATCCTATAGGCCGGGATACTATGAAGGTGATCTGCACCTGTTTGAATCGATTGAGAAACCTGATTGGATGCGTTTTGTGTCTGTCGCTGATGACAATGGCTGGCGCGGGTTGGTGAGAAGCAATATCCACACGTATTCAATCCCCGGCGGACATCTGGAGATATTCGACACAGCCCACGTCACCGTTCTTGCCGAACAAGTCCGTACCAGCCTGGATCGTGTAGAAGTGTGAATACCCTCGTTAAGGCATACGTAGTGGCATATCAACCGCAGGTTTCCCAACCCGCAACCCCCCTGCCGACCTACCCCAAGGCCCGATAATATATGCTAGGACAAGGACTTATGAAAATTGAATAACCGTTAAAATCAAAATGTCCCGCAAGGTTTACCGCACCTTCGGGACCGGCCGGACAGAAAGTTCTGTGACAGGAACGATCCGGCAGGGTGATAATACCCTGCTTTTGGACACATTGAAAGCTGTCCGACCGTTATAAGCGGTCTGGTGGTTTTGCTATGGATAGCAGACGTTTTCGATGGATCGGTGGCCATTGGGTTTACATTCCGTCACGCGAATATCGGCCCGGTGATCGGGTACGGGTTCGTGATCCAAAATCCGGGAAGCTGAAACATGAGGCAGTCGTAAAGCTGCGGGATAAGGCCCGTTTGCTGCTATCGGTGCGTCATGGGGCGGTTTCATTTCTCGCGGTGGTCCGGTGGTCTGAGGCGGTGTTGCTTGATGATCTAATCGAGGATCGGGAGTTGGCCGGTACGTATGCGGTGATTGGAGGTGTGGCATGAGAGAGCGAATTTGTGTCCAGTGCGGAAAGCCATACTTGGGCCGAGGGCCAGCGGCAAAAACGTGTTCGGATGAGTGCGGCCGGGCGAGAGAGAATCAGCGGTTAGTGTCGGCGGAGGTGCCAGCGATCGTGGCCGGGCGTCGCACGCCGTTTGTGCATCCGCGTCGACATGGGCTGTGGGCATTGTTTTTGGACAAGATGGTCGAGCGTCGCGGCGTGTTCTATGTTCGTGATGCGAAAACAAAAGATGTGGTATTTATTGGCCGTTCGCAGGCACGATGCTTGTCTGAAACGGTGAAGGGGCATATCGGCCATGAGGACGCCGAGTGTCGACGCGAGCCGTTTTACGGCAAGTGTGCCGTAGAGGTGTCGGTGGTTTGGATGCCGGGGCTGGGACAAGCTGAGTCGAGATATCGTAAGGACGTGCTGAGGTTCAGGCCGCGTGATGTGTCCGGATGTGAGTTGGCAGAGATTCAGCGGTTGGTCAATAAGCGCAAGCCGATACTCCCGCCCCCGGTCGAGGTGCAGCGTAAGAATGATTGGGATGCACAGCGGCCGCACAAGCCCGACGTTGGGCGTGTGCTGGCTGAGGCGATGACTGTGCCGTCTGGCATGCCGACGCGGTTAGATACGCTCGTCGGGCGTCTGACGGACGATATGGCCGAGACGACGCCACCAGGATCAATCGTGTTGGTTGAGTGGTTGCGTCATGAGGACGGCGATAGCGTATGGCGGCTGGGGCGTCTGCTTGAGAATGACGGGATTTCGGACGTGTTCATGTTTGACAGCAAGCGTCGCGAGCGGTTGCCGCGTCGGTGCTTGTCTGTGTTGCTGATGGGGGGTGCGGCATGAGTTGGGGCCATTATCACCGTAGTTGCCGTCAGTGCGGGGGGTACTTCGTTGGGCAGGCTGACGCTAGGTATTGCAGTTCGAAATGCCGTCAGAAGGCATATCGTGAGCGTAAGAAAGAAAGCGTTACAGATAGCCAGGTGATCCGTAACGCGAAGCGGGAGAAGGGGGGCGAGCAATGAGGTTTGGAGGTGTAGAGGTTCCAAAAATCGGCGGTTCGGATACTGGGGGGCTGGTGACTATCAGCCCCCCCGCTAACGTGAGTGGCGGGGGGTTCAACCTCCCCGATCAGGTCGAGGAAATGCGGCCGTGCCGGTTGCCATGCGATCCACTGGGCGACGATCAGCCCGCCCGCGTGTTGTCATACGGCGTGGATACATTCGTCGCGGCTGTCAATATCGACTGGTCGAGGGGTGAGCATGCAACGCATGGATCGGCACGTCCTGCATTGTTTGACCTGCTGGACGATGCCAAGTCGAAAGCTGTTGAGCGATCAGGCGAGCGTGAACCGATCGTGATCGACGGGCCGGCCGCGTGGGGTGATCTGGTCGCCAATGTCCGTGCGTTCGGTGTTAACGGTTATAGCTGGCTGATTGAGTCGCGGTATCTCACAATCAAAATGGGTTCGTGGTTATCGCCGATGTCGAAGCCGTCTATGATCGTCGAGGTGAGGTCGGAGGGGTGTTGGCGTTACACGGTCAAAGTGTTGATGCTTTACTTACGTCGGCTCATTGAGCGGCACGGCGGGCGTGTACAAGATGTGAAGGCGAGCCGGGCCGATCTGTGCGTTGATGTGCTGATCCGTGACGATGACTTCCATGCGGGGCTTGAGGAACACTTTGTAACGCGGGCGGTCGATACGGCACAGTGGCGAACGTCGCGACGGATAACCGGCATCGGTGTAGGAGGTGCGTCGGCTCCGTTGAAAGCAAGGCTATACGATAAGCCAGTAGAGATACAGAAAAAGAAGGGGGAAAAGCAGTGGTTTTATGATGTGTGGGGCATCGAAGCCGTGCCGGAAAATCATCGTGTGATCCGAGTCGAATTTCAGCTACGCCGACAGAAGATAAAAGAGATGGGCGTCGGCGACGCTGAAGACATGCTTTCACAGTTGGGCAACGTGTGGGCCTACCTTACTCGCAAGTGGTTGAGGGTAGTTGATGATCCGCGAAAGCATCACACGATGCAGCATACGCTGCCGTGGTGGCTCGCAGTCGAGCGGGGATGGTTCGGGATGGGTGAAGCAAAGCCGGTGATTCTGGCCGAGCCTGTGAAGTCTGAGCGGTCGCAGTTGGTGCGGCAGATTGTCGGTTGCTGGTCAAGCCTGATAGCGATTGATTCAGACCGGGATATCTCGGAGTTGTCTTCGGTAGATCTGGCGGCAGAGGTGCGTGATCTGGTCGACGCGGCCGAGCAGTTGGAAAAACAGCCGTGGGCGATCGCGGCGGCGGTGCGTGAAAAAGTAGCCAAGTACAGGGACATTGGCCAGAAGTTCCGCGACGCGATCAGGTATCGTCGGATTCTGCGGGGTGAGGCTTTGCGTCTGGTGTCATACGGTGCTGCAACCGATCGTAAAACCCGGTTGCCAGACGGCTCAATTGAGATGGGCCAGCAGTTTTATCGACGGCTCGCTCATGACGCGGACAGGGAACAAGCCAAGCGGCAGCAAGTGGTAATCCCACAAGCAAAACCCCAGGCACAGCCAGAACCAAAACGCCGACAACAGCCAGAAAAAGCATTATTCGACGAATGCATACAAAGGGTAGGCTATACAGCGTAAAACCTAATCGGGAAAGTACAGGTAATAAGTTGCATGGGTTAATCATGGGGGCTTAATAGTGCCTTTATGGAAACCCAGCAACCAGTTAATAAGCCGATTCCCAGTTTAGAAACCACCAGCACGGCCGAACCGTTGGCCGGGGTTGGGGATATCAGCGACAAAGTAAAAGCCGACGCTGCAAGAAATGTACCCTTGCCGTCGAAAACTCCAAACGCTGAAACCCAAACCCCGGCCGCGTCCGGTCGTGGCGGGGATTACATAAAACCCAAGTTTTTGAAGATGCCAGCGGAGTTATTCCAGTTCGGCGAAGATGGTAAACCGATCGTCCGTCGTGGCGTGCCGGTATTCAAGAACAAAAAAGGCGGTCGACCGCGAAAACCTCGCGAGGGTGAAAAGCTGTTGGACGGTTCAACGTTCAAGGGCGGCGACCATACCAGCAAGCCAAACGTCAAGCCAAGGGGCACGGATGCCAGCGTATCGGCTGGGCCGGGTCGTATCATCGACCCGACCCGGCCCGATCCGTCGCAAGCCACGGCTCCGCAAGTGGCAGCGGAGCCGGTTAAGCCGGGCGTCGAGCTTGGGCCAGAGGCGGGGGAGGTGATCGCAGATATCGCTTTGAACACGACGGAAGCGGCGATAGGTGAGCCACCTACCGACGCGGAGCGTGCAAGCATCAGGCGGTCAGCGTCGGCTGTTGCGTCGGGTTGGAGGTTGCACCCATTGATAGCTGTTTTCTTGTTCACGGCGGCGTACGTTGGCCGTGTGATGCTCAAGCGGTGGACGGTGAAGGAAACGACGGAAAGCGGCAAGCCGGAGAAAAAGCCCGATGCACATTCAAATAGTGGGCCAGACGGAAAGCGGAAAGACGGCCCTAGCAAAAAGGCTTTCAAATACGGCGAGTAGCGACGGCACGCCGTGCATTATCTACGATCCGATCGGTCGATCCAGTGGGCCAAACGCTAACGGATGGTCGGGGCTGGTTTGTTCTGACTGGTCGCATTTTCGGGAGGTGTTTTGGGCGTCGCGTGGGTGTCTGGCGTTCATTGATGAGGCGGCGGATGTGTTCAGGCAGTATCGAGATCAGGCGTTGCCGATGCTTACACGCGGGCGGCATCAAGGCCATAGCGTTGCGTTGATAGCGCAGCGGCACAAGATGCTTGATCTGTCGGCCCGCGATCAGTGCGGCATGTTGTTTGCGTTCTTAGTGGGTGCAGACGATGCACGCGACTTGTCAGAGGATTGGGCCGATCCTGAATTGCGTCGGGCGTGTGAGTTGAGCCCGTTGCACTACTACGCGAAGCGACGCGGCGAGCCGATCAAATCTGGCAAAGTCGTGTTTTAGACTTGACTTTCTCGCTGGTGGGTACGTGGTTTATGTCTTTGTGAAACCAATAACCCCATTTAGGAGGTGCCAAAGTGGCCAGTCTGTTAAGCAAGTCGAACGTTAACACCATCATCATCACCGCAATCGGTGTGGCGATCGGTGCCGTAATTACCCCCTTCGTCTCGCGTATGTTCGCCAAGGTTCCGGGCCTCTAAGCCATCGGTTCACTGGGTAGCGTTCGCACCATTTGAAAGGGTGAAACATGCGTAGTTTTGGGATTAATACGGGGCTTCCGGTCGTCGATGCAGCGATGCGTCTGGCGATGTTCATGCCGAACAAAACGGAAATTCCGATCAAGTACGACGAAAACAATCCGGCGAACACCGAGATTGATCGTCAATTACCGATCCAGTCGATTGAATGCCGGTTGAGCGGTACGGCTACGCCGGGTACGGCGTTTGTTGCTCCGGTAAATGGTGCGATGGACCTGATCCGGGAAATAGAGCTTGTGCTTAACGGCGACAGCAAGCTTATCCGTCTGCCGGGCTTCTACATGCCGTGGCTGAACGTCTTCGAGACTGGCGGGCATCGTCCTACGTGGTCTGATGTCGGTGCGGGTGCAGCACAGTCGTTTGACATCGGATTCCGCCTGCCGATCGACATCGGCTCTTATCAGTCGCTGCTTGATGCGACGAATGAAAACGAGCTTACGCTTGATGTGAAGTGGGGAGACGCGGACGACATCGCAGCAGGCGGTGCCGGAACGTCTTCGATTTCAAGCGATACAAAGCTGGAAGTTGACACAATGGCAGTTGCCAGAGGTGTCAATGGTTCACGCGGCGGCATCGGCTGGCCATACTGGCGGCGGTTCATCAATTACCGCATCCAGCCCGTCACGTCGTCCACTACCGACTTGCGTATCAAGCTGGGTACGGGCAAGCAATACTCGTCTCTGACGTTCCTGTCGTTCGTCAATGGTGCGTGGTCCGATGCCGTGTTGAACAATGTGCGGATCGACATCGGCCAGACCAGTGTACGAAGTGTTTCGGCCGAGCGTTTGCGAGTTCAGAACATGCTTGATTACAACTTGGACGATACCGAGTTGGTCGGCTTGCATCGGCTCGATATCGCTCATATGAACCATCCCGAGCAGTTGTTGAGCGTCTTTGGCAGTCAGGAAATGGAAATCACGCTGGACGTGACGACCGGCACGGACGCCAAGATTTACGTGATCGAAGACTACATCCGCGAACCCGTCGCGAGGTGATAAGCCGCAGCGTTTCCCGGCCGGGTCAAGGCTATCCCGGCCGGGTGCGGTTTTACGGTTCGAGGAGGTATCTCGATGTCGTTAATGTCTTTTGATTTTGGCGAGTCGTTTCCGTCGCCGAGCGTCTTGGACGCTGGGTCGATCAGTTTTGATCCGCTTACAAACGGTTCGAGCCCGTTGGAGAATTTCACAGTGACGCAGGACTTATCGGCGGGGACACGCGGTGAAGTGTCTAACGGATCGGGCGGTCTGTTCAGTGGCTTAGGCGACTTCTTTCAGGACAGTTTCAACAAGCTGGCTGGGGCGGGTGTAAACCGTCTGCAAGCCGAGATACTCGACTTCACACGTGAGAGCGTGGACAAGATCGAGCGTGATAGCTACGGCTCGCTAAAGAATCAGGACACGGCACAGCTTGAGCAGGATAGGGCGGTCGCTGTTGCAAAGCAGGAAGCGGCACGGCGTAGCCTGACTGTTGGTGCGTTGATCGTCGCGGGGTTCTTAGGTCTGGTCTTGATGATGCGGAGGTGATCGCGTGCCGGTAGGTCCGATTGGACAATTTGCCGATGCCTACGCCGATGAGTTTAAGCGGTGGTGGATCGACCCGATGAGCCGTGCATGGAATACGACAGTCAATGTCGCGGCAAGTGTTCCGTCGATGATTCAAGGCGGTGCATCCGATCTACTGGGTAATCTGCCGGGTGATGCCGGGCTGATTACAAGTCAGGTAGTAGCCGATCCGTTCGAGTTTTCGTCGCGGTTTGCGGATGAGTACCCAAAAGAGGTTGAACGTGTTTGGGGTAGTGATGGCGTCTTTGCTCCGTTAAAGATGCTGTGGGCTCAAGGCAAGTGGGCGGCGTTGGCTGTGATCGGTGTTGCCGTGATTATGGTGTTGTGGACGATCAGCCCGGCCGTTCGTGGTGTGCTGGGCAAGGTAACAAAGGCGGTTTAAATGAGTGCCGGACTGTTGGGTACTAGCTTTGCGTTTCCCGGTTTAGGTACGGGGATCACTTCATCGTCTGCGTGTTCAGGATTCAGCGGTACGCAGGATAACGGCAGCGATATTGTCGACTTTGGCGGAGGTATCGGATTCCCTGATTTTCTGCGTGATATGACGCGACGCAATCCGCTTGCGTCATTAATCGCGTTGGTTGTGATCGTCCTGGCGATTGTGTGGATGCTGACGGATAGCAGTTCGTCGCGTCGTCGTCGTCGTCGCAGGAAGGGGCGTAAGTAATGGGTTTATTTGGCGGCGGTAATTCGAGTTCGTCCAGCAAGACGACGGCGATAAGCAAAAAGCAAACGGTCAGCGGTAACGATGACGGTCTGCTTGATCTTACGTCGGATGAGCCTATCGGCGTAGTGAAAGCCGTGGGCACGGTCGGAGGTCGTTACTCATCGGTGATCCGCAATCACGAAAACACGACGAACACAACGCGGATCAATGGGCTTGAGGGTGCGGACGTCTCAAATATCATCAACAGCGTTTCAGGGCTGGCGAATACTGCATTGTCGGGGTTGTCGGGTACGTTCGCAGGATTCGCACAGCGTGCGGATCAGCAAACGTCGACGGCTCTGAGTGCGTTGGCGGATACGACGCGATCGGCGACGGGCACAGAAAGCGAAGCCGGGCGAATAATCAACAAGCTGATTACCCCGGTACTTGTGGCGTTCGGTCTTTATATGCTGTTCAAGGCTTTAAAGTGAATGAGTTTCAAAACATTCAATCAGGCACTAAACACCGAGCAGCTAAGCAAGGTGATACCACGTGCGGGCCATGCCTTGCTCGTAAGGCGAGCCAGCGACGCCGACGCGGTTATATCGGCAACATTCAGAGGCGGTCCAGCGGACGGGGAAACGCTTCTGCTGCGAATCGGAGACGGTTGGCGGTTCGTTCCTTACGAGCGTATCGAGCTAAGTTGGGATGAACAGCCGGACGCATGGGTTGAGTTAATCGCGTGGGGTGATCCAGAAGGGTCGGTCGGTAATGAGCCGGAATTTTACGTATCGCCAACACCTTTACCCGTTGCTGTGTAGTGGAGCGTTGATCGTTTTGGCGACGTTGCTAACACTTCATCTTGGCGAGGACGGCCGCAAGCGTTGGCCGGGTGTGACAAGCGGCGTGCAGGTTGTGCGTGCATCGAGCATCGACGCCGAAGTGTCGGCGGTGAGTCGTGATTGCCGCGGTGATGCACGCGACCCGTTGTCGATGTCGATCGGCGAGGGCTGGCGGGCGATGCCGAGCCGTGAAGTGTTGTTTGAGTGGCAATCGCAGGCCGATCAGTGGTTGACGGTGGCGTTGACGCAACAACGCGGGCATCCGACAGGGTGCTGGGAGCCTTACTTTTTAATCGGCCAGAGGTGGCTACCAGAAAACATCACAGGTCCGAACGATCCAAGCACTGATCCGCCGTTCGATCCGGGCGATGGTTTGCCGGTGCCTTGTCCATCACTTCCAAGCGGCGATCCGCCTGCCGGGATGTATGAGCAGTACCGCATGTATTCGGGACCGCCTGTTAAGCTGGACACAAACTTCGATTGCGACGGCTCGCAGTTCATTTATTTTGGGTCTGATCCTTATGCAGGGTACGGAAGTTGGGACCGGCTGTTCACTTGGGACGGCGGCAAGTGGTTAGGCATGGGATTCGGGCTTGCGGATGATTCGCGGGAGTGGGATACGGTGACGATCTACTCCGATCCAGAGATCCGCATGCGTTACTATCCGGGTGTCGGCTGTCGGTGGGAAATGTTGTTTTTTGTTTACAACAAGACGACGACGCCGACGCGGTGGCCGCATCATTACATCAAAGAGGGCGGGTCGTCGCCTGCCGGTATTTATTGGATAGATGCCGATGTGTATCAATGTCCCGATTCAGTTGTTCCGCAATACTTAATTATCGAGCCGGTTACATGAAAACGCTGCGTTACTATTTAGACAACGAAAAGAAAACTGTTCTACGCAAAGAGAGCGGCCGGTCGGTGATGGTGTACGATGCCAGTTCTCACGACGCGGTTATCTCGATTGCTTTCGATAAGGGCGAGCAGTCTTCGGTGCCGATGCGGTTCGGTTCGAGGGTTCGGCGTGCGGATGACTTTGACCGCGTGTACCTGTCGCATGCTGCCCAGGTCGGTCAGTGGGTCGAGTTGGCATTTCTTGAGGATGGAGAGTCGCTGGAGCCGGGCGGGTTGCTTGTGTGCAATCCGGTAGTGCGTCCTGAAAATCATATTTGTGTCACGGTCGAGAATCTCACGACGGCTCAAAATGTTATGTACATCGTGCCGGACGGTAGCGACTTTGTGTTAACGCGGTTGACGATGAAGGGTGGTCCTACGACACGGATGCTCGTTAGAGATTCGAGCGGCACGACGTACCATACGTGGCAGTGGCCGACGTCTGCTCTTGCGGTGCCTGAGTCATTCGATGGGCATCGGGTTTGGTTGGGGCCGGGATTCCGTTTTGCATTCTATGGCGACGGCGGAGGCACGTCGGTTGCGACCGTCGAGGGTTATCTAAGAAAGAGGTGATCGGATGAAGCGTTTTAGTGTTGTAGTTGCGTTGTTGTTGACCGCGTGGGCGTTGGTCGGTTGTGTCGTGCTGGCGGGCTGTGAGGTGACGCCGGGTGTGACGGGCAAGGGCACGTACAAGAGTACAACCGATATTGAAGTGCAAGTCGGTGACCCTGAGCCGGGCGGCGGTGAAGTCGTGCAGCCGGACCCGGGAGCGATGCCGGAGCGTGGGCCGTTGCCGGTCGATCGGCCGTTGGATGTTGACGGGAAGGCATTGTCCGATATTCTGGGGGCCGCTAGGTATAACCCTAACGGACACATCACGGCGGGCCGATCATATGTCGAACGAAATGCCGGACATGGTGAAGTATTTTTGGTGGCGGCAAATCATCCGCAAATATCCGGGCGGCGTAATGACACAAGCCGAGGCCGCGAGGTTGTTGCATTGCTCGAAGACGACCATTTCAAATTGGATCATCGCGGGCAAGCTGGACGAATTGAAGCCGCCGAATCATCCGGCGGCGGGTTATGTGCCGATAGATCAGGTGTTCGGCATCATCGAAACCCTTCAGCTTGACGAAAGTTCAAAAGAGCCTAAATTATCGGCTGGCCCGCTTGTTAGGCAACTAGCGGGTGGTTAAGGGTTTGCGAACGCCCTGCCAGCATTTCAGTCCGATAATATATGTTATGTATAACTCAAGACAGGCGGGCTTCCAGAGCCCAGGTTCGGCCCTCTAAAGAGCTTACGGGGTGCCATGTCTCGCTTCTTCGTATGAATCAGAGATAACCGACAAGCCTGATTACGGGCATGTTGTTGATATGGATATTGCCTGCCCGGGATGTGAATACAATCTGCGCGGTTTGCTGGGGCCGGTCGTTGAGTGTCCGGAATGTGGTCTGGTAATCGATGTGCCTGATTTGGCGGCTAGGCAATGGGACCGGCCTTGGTACCGGGCTCCGGGGCTGCTCATGTTAAGTATTCCGGGAGTCACTTCGCCGATCGCATTCCTATGGTTGGCCTGGCTTCTATTCGCACCGTCAGACGCGAGGCATGATGCCAGTACGTATATCATCCTGGCGTTCAGCCTGGCTTGTCAATTGGTCTGGCTTTTGTTTGTCTATAAGGCCTATGTCCGGTTTCGTGGCGGTTTGGGGATTGGGCTTGTGCTTTTGATGCATTTAATCGTGTGTGGATACTACATCAGTATCCTTGGGTTCATCATAGGATGCCTGATCTTTGCTGTTTCACTATTTGAGTCAACAAATTGGTTCAGCTTCCAGCAATTGCAGATCATCATATATACAACTATCGCTGGCCTGTTGTTTGCGGCGTCTCGATTGGGCGAACGTTATGTGGCCAGAATTTGTATCCGCAATCACATGAAGTATCCGCCTTTGCGTGATTGAATAGATAATGGCTGAAAGTCCGATAAACCGAATGTGGTGGGGGGTTCAATGGGTCAGGGAATTGTGATTTCATTGACGCGATTGAAAGTCGCACGTGTGATCGCCATCATTACGTCCGGCGGCCAGTCGAGGGTTGGGTCGGCTTTGTATTTTTCGGGTACGACAGCCAGTGAAAGGTCGCGGACTTCCTGCTCGGTTTTCATCCGTCGGTCTTGTGCCAGTTCGGGTTTGTCGCCGGGGATGGGATCGACCAGGTCGTAGGCAAGCAGCAGTGTGGTGACCTGCCAGTCGAAGTAGCCTTCCTTGTAAGGGATTGTCGTCTTGTGTGTGTGGGTCGGGCATGGATTACATGGTAGTGGTTCGTTGTGAAAAGTTCATCAGAGCCGCGTCGCCCCCGACGCGGACCGCCGTGTGGGCACGGCGGCTCGGATTATGAACATTACAGAATCACGCCAGCTCCCCTACTTCTCGAATGCCTTAATCGCTTCATCAATCGTAAACGCATCTTCATAGAGTGCTTTGCCTACGATCGCGCCTTGGATGGGAAGTTCACGCAAAGCGCGGAGGTCGTCTAGGGTGCCGACGCCGCCGGAGGCGACGACGGGGACGTGGGTGGCTTCGGCGATCTGGCGGGTGGCTTCGACGTTCGGGCCCTTGAGTGTGCCATCGGTGGCGATGTCGGTGTAGACGATCGCGGCCAGCGGCCAGTCGGTGACCTGTTTGGCGATGTCGAGCGCGGTTTGTTCGGAGGTCTGTTCCCAGCCGTCGGTGGTGACCTTGCCTTGCTTGGCGTCTAGCCCGAGGACGAGTTTGCCGCGGTAGGTCGGGTTACCCATCAGCGCTTCGAACCACGACCAGTTTTTAAGTGCGGCGGTCCCGACGACGACTCTTGTAATGCCGACGTTCAGCAGGGTGTCGATGACGGATTCGGACCGCACCCCCCCACCGACCTCGACTTTCAGGCTGGTTTGCGAGCAGATCTTCTCAAACAGCGGCGCGTGCGTGAGTTTGCCCGTACGTGCGCCATCGAGGTCGACCATGTGTAGCCAGGTTGCGCCGGCATCTTCAAAACGTTTGGCCTGCTCAACCGGATCGGCTTCGTACGTGGTCTGACGGTCATAGTCGCCCTGTGTGAGACGAACGACCTGGTTATTACGGATATCAATAGCGGGGAATAAATGCATGGGTTCTTGGGTCTGGGGTCTGGGGACTAGTCAGATTTCTTTGATTCCAACGCCGGTTCTGAGCGAAGCGAAGGGCCGGGTGGTTTGGATGTTCGATGTTCAATCTTATAGCAAATTGTATTTGCTAACGGCTAGCAGCTAATGGCTTCCCTCCCCCCACTTCCGGCATTTTTTATCTTCCGGATTCTCATGATGGTGCTTTGCCAGCTCTATGTAATGCGCGGTGTTTTCGTGCATCATCTTGATCTGATCGTCAGTCACTTGCCGGACAACCTTGCCGGGGATGCCCATGACGACGCTGTTGTCGGGGATGACGGCGCCTTCGGTGACGAGTGCCCGTGCGGCGATGAGGCAGTTTTTGCCGACGACGGATGAGCCGAGGAGGACGGCCCCCATGCCGATGAGCGAGCCGTCGCCGACGCTTCGGCCGTGGATGATCGCGCCGTGGCCGATCGTGATATTCGCTCCGATATCGTTGGGGACGCCGCCGTCGCAGTGGACGGTGGCTCCCTCCTGGATGTTGGTGCCGTCGCCGATGGTGATGGGTGCGACGTCGCCGCGGACGGTTGCGCCGTACCAGATATTGACGTTTTTACCCAGTTTGACCTGCCCCATGACGCGGGCGGTGTCGGCCAAGTAAGCGTGCTGAATTTTTTGCATACTCATGCGGCGTATCGTAGCGGATCACCGGGCTATCCGGAATTTAGTTGCCAAAGGCGGTAATCCGCCTATGATTCGCTGCTGGCGGATGTCTCATGGACAATCAGAAACTCCAAAAACTCGCAGTCGTTTGGTTTGCCCTCTGGTTCGGTGTTATTGTGCCCGGACACAAGCGGGGGCTTGTGCTGCTGCCGGGTGGCAAGCCACAGGTCACGGTCAAGCAGTCGGAGGAAGCCCAGCCGTGTCCGTTGGCGAAAATCATGGGGCGGTCCAGTTCGTGTTGCTGTCCGCCGTCTGATTCTTCCAATTCGCCTGAACCTGGCGCACCGGTGACGCATTGTGCGATCTGCTATCTCACCGGCGTGCTGGATGTGCCCCCTGCCCCGGACTTCGCACCGAAGCCGCTTGAACTGGTGCAGGTGCTGGCATGGCCGCAGCCTGATGAAGTTGAAGCGACTGAATCCGTCCGTACCTATCTCGGTAGAGCCCCACCCCTGGGCTAATCCTGTTCAACTGTGAATACATGATTCGTAGCGATCGGCGTGTGTTGCGCCGGATCGCGATTTGATGTCGGTACCGCGCGCGAGTTGTGCGGTCGGCCGGCTGTTGTTGAATGGAAAACCTTGGGAGAACGTAATGAAAGCGTTTCTAATCCGCTTCGCGGCGGTGGTTGTATCTGCTGGTTTGGTTGGCTTGACCGGTGCGCCTATCGAGGCTTCGGTGATCCCGCCAAACCCGGGGATGGTTGGTGGGCAGCCTGGTGAATTGGGCATGTTCCATGGCGAGATATCAATCAATGATGCGGATGAGGTGATTGTGCATCTGAATCCGGGGATGGCGCCGTCGGGTAACACACCCGTGCTGCCTTTGAAGTTTATGGATGACACGCATCCTGATTACACCGATGAATCCGGCTTGGGCGGGCCTGACTGGACCGTGTTGAACGGCAAATACATCAACGCCCAACTCGGCTGGATGACGACAGACGCCGGGGCCTGGACCGTACCCAGTGGTATGGCTGTGTGGATCAAGACCGTTTCAGTAAGTGGGCCGGGCACTTTGGAAGTGTATGAAGGTGGACAGGGTGCGACATCCGCCTTGCTGCCGATGAGTGCTCATACGCTCGATCCGATTTTAGGTGTCGGGCAGGCCTGGAAGTGGTTTGATCCGGATATCGTGGCCAACCTCACCGCCCCACCGTTCCCGGCCAGCGGTTCGGGCATCATGGTTCATAACTGGTATGCCACGACTGTTCCCGGACGATATGACGTCGAATACCAGGTCTACGTCGGCAACGCGACCACGGGTGAGATTAATTCTGCGTATCAGCCGGCGAATGTCACGGTGAGTTGGGTACCGGAACCGGCGACAGCGGGCATCTTGCTGCTTGGTATGCCTGCGCTCGTTTGTCGAAAGCGTGGTACAAGCCGATGAACCGGAGCATACCGATGATGTTAAGAGCAAGGACAGCCATCGGTCGGGCGACCTTATTTGCCTTGTGCGTTCTGCTGCTTGCCGGTAGCAGAACGCACGGGCAGACGCTCGGCGGATTGATGAGTCACGTGCAGATCGGCGTGACCGGCGGGCAGGTACTCGTCTTCAAGGATGACCCGGGATTAATCCCGGAGATGATTGGGCCGGACGCATTTGATGCCCCCTTCTCGGTGTTGAATGGCAAGGGATACAACGCACAATTCGGCTGGACTGCGCTGTTTCCGTTTGATTTACATGGCGACCTGATCTGGATCCGTGTGATCGAGCAATCCGAAGGCCTGCAGACTTTTGAAGGCGGCTGGGCGGAAGATAACGGCACGGGGATACCTGATCCCAATGACCAATCCATGATCCCGATATTCGAGACATTTGGTTCAACGGATATCTGGTCGTGGTCCGGGTCGATGACACATAACTGGTATGCCGTGACAGAGCCGGGCGAATACAGCGCGACGTATGAGGTCTACGTCGGCGACGCATCGGGAGCGATCAATACTGCATACACTCCCGCACAAGTGACCTTTGATTTCACCAACACGATTCAGACGCTGATCGGCGATCTGAACACGGACGGTTTCGTCGGGTTGGATGATTTGGACATCGTGCTAGCGAACTGGAACCAGACGACGATCCAGGGCGATCCACTTACCGGCGATCCGACAGGCGACGGGTATGTTGGCCTGGACGACCTTGACATGGTGCTTGGAAATTGGAACGCGGGGACGCCGCCGGATGTTGATGCTTTTGTGATTCCTGAGCCGGTGTCTGGTGTGGTGTGGTTGGGTTGCCTCCTGAGTGTCACAGTACGCGGACGGCGATGCTCTTCCCCCCTCCCCCCGCAGGAGAGGGTCGGGGTGAGGGCCTGAGTTATGAAATCACACGGAGATATAGCCGGTCGATTGATTAGGAACGGCCCTCACCCTAACCCTCTCCCGAGGGGAGAGGGGACCGGAATTCGATCACGCCGACGAAGGGCTGGTTTCACACTTATCGAATTACTAGTCGGTATCGCGATCATTGCGTTGCTGATCGGTTTGCTTCTGCCTGCTTTGGGCAAGTCGCGGCAGATCGCCAGACGTATGCAGTGCATGACCAAGATGCTCAGCGTCGGGCAGGCCATGGCGATGTACACGCACGACAACGATGAACTGTATCCGCCGAGTGTGCACTCATTCAGCGTGGCGAATCCCGCAGCGGCATGGGACGTTCAGCTTGGGCCTTACCTGGGATATGAATCGTTTGCATCGGATCCATTGAGTATCAATATCTTTTCAAGCAAGGAACTGCTGCAACTGAGAGGAACTTTGTACCGCTGCCCGGAAGATGAACGAGATGTGCAGGAGCCAAGCTACGCCCCACCGAATTCGCACATCAGTTTCGGCAAGAATGTGTACTTCGAATTAAAACCCAATGCGCCCGATCCCAAGGAAGCGGTTGTGCTGGATGGCAACACCTGGCACAAGACAACCGACATCCCTCGCTCAAGTGCGACCGTAATGTTCGGCGAAGTCGGCGGCGGAGAATTCGGTATCGACCACGTGATGGCGCACTTCTGGAAACTCGGCCGAAGCGAACCGGGCGATGGGATGGACCTGGTGCGTCACGGTGATATTACCAACACGATCTATACCGACGGCCACGGCAGCAGCACGGCGCTAACTGATACCTATGATGAATCTCAAGCAGTAGATGCGTGGAACCCAGCGACGGCCAGATGATCTGATTTTCAGGCGCTCACCGTGGAATCGACGACAGGCGCGGTGATTGGCTTTTCCAGACCGCGCTGCCAGAAAGTGTGATGCCGAAGCGCATCGTTCGGTTCTGGATGATCCAGCCTGAAGTGGCAGCCGCGGCTTTCCGTGCGGTGGCGTGCGGCACGCGTGATCAAAGAGCCGACGGTCAGCAGGTTCTGCACTTCCCAGCCTGTGCGCTCATCAAAGATTTTATCGAGCGTGTAACGGGCCCAGAAGTCGAACATTTCAGCGACTTCGTCCAGACGTTCGCCTTGCCGTTCGATCCCGACGTGACGCCACATCACGCTTCGCAGGCTCGACCGTACGTCAGCAAGGTCGAGTTCGGAACGGTCGCTTGGGCGGATATCGGAAATCACCTTGTAGGGGGTGCGAGAGCCTTCGCCGTTGATTACTTCGCTGCAGGTTCGGCCGACCAGTTCGCCATAGACAAGCCCTTCGAGCAGGCTGTTGCTGGCGAGGCGGTTTGCGCCGTGGAAGCCGGTGTAGGCGACTTCACCCGCGGCGTAGAGGCCTTGGATGTTGGTTCGGCCGTGGTCATCGGTTCGGACGCCGCCGACCATGTAGTGGGCAGATGGATGGATCGGGATCAACTGCGAACTGGGATCGATGTCAAACTGCTTGAGTAATTCAAAGATGCTCGGGAAACGTTTGGCGAACCTATCACCGCCCAAATGTCGGACATCGAGATAGACATTGGTGTGATTTGTCGCGGCCATCTGCTTGAGGATCGATCGTGAGACAATATCACGCGGCGCGAGCTCTGCCCGTTCATCATAATCAGGCATGAAGCGGTGGCCGTTGCGATCGATCAGCAAAGCCCCCTCGCCTCGCACCGCTTCGGAAATCAGCGATCGGCTTGCGCCTGCGACATACAGCGTTGTTGGGTGGAACTGCACGAACTCAAGGTCCGACACCTCAGCGCCGGCACGGTACGCCATCGCAAGACCGTCGCCGGTGGCCGAACTGGGATTGGTCGATTCACGGTACACCTGTCCGCAGCCACCGGTGGCGAGGATCGTGGCCTGCGCCCAGATGACCTGCAGGCCGTACTTCGGGTGGTGCGTGATCGCGCCCAGACACTGCGGCGGTGAGCCTTCCAGCGTGATCAGGTCCAGCACGAAGCAATTGTCGAACAGGCGGATGCGGTCGAGGCTTCTTGCGTGTTGATTCAGTGTGATCGCCAGTTCTTTGCCGGTCGCGTCGCCATCGGCATGGACGATACGGGGATGGCTGTGCCCCCCTTCTCTACCCAGCGCCAGCTTGCCGCTGGTCCGGTCCAGATTCATCCCCCAGTCTATCAGTTCATCGATCCGAGCGCGTGCAGCCGAAGCGATCTGCCGCACGATCGGCTCATCGCACAGACCGGCCCCCGCGATCAGGGTGTCCTGCACGTGCTCATCAATGCTGTCCTGCTCATCCACGACAACACAAACGCCACCCTGCGCCCAGTAGGTGTTTGAATCCTTGATCCCGCCTTTACCTGCGACGATGACATCGCCGTGTTCCCTGGCCGCGACGGCAGCACGCAAACCGGCCACTCCCCCACCGATCACCAGTGTGTCGGTGAAGATCTGCGGCAGCAGCGTTGCACGGAACGGGATCAGGTATCGTCGGTCGTCGGACATGGGAAAGGGGGTAAGGTGTGGGGTGTAGTGTGTGGTCAGAAACGATTATGGCAGTTCGCCTTGGGACCTGAAACCGGATGAGGGTAAGGGGACGCCGTATTCGGTCATGAGCTTGCGTATTTCACCGGGTGGTTCGTAGGTCAGTTGGCCGTTGACTTTGACTTGCTGGCCTGTGGCGTTACCACCGGACATCGCTAGCGCGGCGGGCAGCGTGATGGTTTGTTTACCCTTAGCAGGCATCGTCGCCATCGGCAGGTCCGTGAACTTGAACGTCTCCACGCCCGCGCCCGGCAACTCGACCTGGTACTTCGCTCGCACGATCGGTAGCGGGATATCGTTGGGGTTTTCCGCGATCACAGTCACCAGCAAACGCATGCCTTCATCGGTCTGCTCATCGATCTGCACCGAGTCCACGCGTGAAGACACCGGCTGCAAGGCAACACCGCAGCCGCCCAGCATCAATGCCAAGCCAAGAATCGCGATTATGTTACGAGCCATCAGTTGCTCCTAAATACTCTAATGCGCAGAGCATAGGATAAATCATCCGTCCCCGACAGGCGAGTTGGACCATGTTTTATGTCTGAGGCTGGTTTGTTGGTGTCTCAGGCGTCTCATTACCGGGCAGTAACGGCTCCAACACCCCCTTAACACGCGGCCAAAGCAGAATCGCCTCGACGACCATCCAGGCTTCCAGGATCAGGGTGGCCAAGGCGATGACGATCAGGATCCAGTTGGGTTTGTCGGCACCGAGCCAACTGGTATCCATGTTGATCCCTTTCACAAAAAGCTGATAACCCATCGCCCAGGCCGGCATGATCAGCATGAACAGCATCGGAAGTGCGAGGAACCAGACCGGTTTCTTGCGTCGCCAGAGGTAGAAGCCGATGACGAGAAACGCCAGGCCGCCAAGCAGTTGATTGGTCGCGCCAAACATCGGCCAGAGGATCATCCCCCCCTTGCCTGCCCCCGCCCAACTCCACGCCCCACCGGCCGGTGGCATCGCCGCAATGAACGTTGCCACCGCGATCGCAAATATCGTCGCACCATGCTTGTTACGCAGCCACGTAAACGGATTCAACGTGAGTTGATTTGACTGTAGCCGCGACCTGCCAGGTCGCGCGCCTTCTGCGCCTTCAGTGTCCACATCACCCTCCGCGCGGGCAGGGCTGCCCGCGGCTATTGCTGCGGTATCAAACTTCTGCGGATCGATCTCCCACCCGCATTCGGGGCACGTGCCTGAGATATTACCCTGCAGGTCATACCCGCACTCCGGACAATCACGCTCGCCCGGTGTCGGCAAGAACGTCGCGGCCAGTTCCTGCACAACATAGCGCTGCAAACGACAAGCCGTATCGAGTGTCGTACCGGCAAAGGACGCGACAAGCACCCCCATCAGTGCAATTGCTATTCCCCCGGGGATGCCCATCGCTTTGAGGAAGTTGGCTGAGCCGTCTACGAACGCGCCGACGGTGCGTGCGAGGCCGTCGGCGGCAGACCAGGATTGATAACGTGTATTGAATGCGGATGCGCCAATTAAACTTGCGTTTAAAACCTCATGCTCCATATCAACACCGGAGAAGACGACGCCATCCTGTACGAAAGAATTGCCGTGTTCTTCTGAACCGATTTTCATACGCTCATTCGTTTCTTGGAATTCCCAACGTGTCAGTGTGGCACCACCAGCAGCAATTACGGTAAGCGTTCGTGCATTGCTATCGGGACCGATGTAATCCATTGCCATGCCATGAGGTGCCGATGGGGGTAAAGCATCTTCAATTGAAAACGCGACTGGCCCCGCATTCTTTACCGTTGAACCTAAGCCCAACCCCGCCACACACGCCAATATCACGATGGTCGCAAGGAAGCCCTCCGTCAGCATCGCACCATACCCCACAAACCTTGCATCCGGTTCGCGTTCGAGTTGTTTGCTGCTGGTGCCGCTGCTGACGAGGCAGTGAAAACCAGAGATCGCGCCGCAGGCGATGGTGATGAAGAGGAACGGGAAGATCATCGGGGCCCCGGCCGGGTGGAAGTTCCACGCGGGGGCGACGACTTCCAGCGGCTGACGTGCTGCCCCTTCAACCGGCGGTGCTCCGCCGATGGCAGCGGCAACGATCAGGCCGACGACGATCAGGCCCAGTGCGGTCAATAGTTGCAGACTGTTGATGTAATCTCGCGGCTGAAGCAGTACCCAGACCGGCAACACCGACGCGATGTAGGAATACAAAAGAAGCAGGATGACCCAGGTCATGATAGACCAGCCGGCGAGTGTTTCGTTGAACGCGTGAAGCGCCGTTTCGAGCGCCTCGATCCCCCCTGCAAGCCACCCGGGCAGCCAGCTGATCTCGGCGATCTGAGTGTTCTGGTCGCCGAACGCCACGGTCAGGTACATCAAGCCTAATGCTATGAGCGACGGGACCGTGAGATTGACACCTTTTTTATGCAGCCACAGCCCGATGCCGACCGCGATCGGGATCTGGACAACACAGGGGAAGATCGATGCCGGATACTGCCTGAACACCGCGGCGATGACCAGCCCGAAGATCGCCAGCACGATGGTCAGAGCCATGAACAGCACGAAGAGAAACAACAGGCGGACACGTTTATTCAGCAATCGCCCGGCGATGTCGCCGACGGTCTGGCCGTTGTTGCGGAGGCTGACAACCAGTGAGCCGAAGTCGTGGACAGCCCCGATGAAGATGCTGCCGAAAAGAACCCACAGCAGTGCCGGTACCCAGCCCCACATGACCGCAATGGCGGGCCCGACGATCGGGCCGGTGCCGGCGATGGAGGTGAAGTGGTGGCCGAAGACGATCGCCTTGGGCGAGGGCACGTAGTCCTTGCCGTCCTTAAGCCGGTGCGACGGGCAGACATAATCTGCTGAGAGGTTGAAAATCTTCTGGCCTAACCAGCGCCCGTACGTGTGGTACGCGATGAGGAAGGCGACCCCGGCTCCAAGTGCGATCAATAGGGTTTGCATGGTGATGTGTTCAATGTGCGATGTTCGATGTTCAAACTGACTTCACGAGCGCGATAGCAAAAATGTCTTACCCCCTCTCCCCTCGGGAGAGGGCCGGGGTGAGGGCGGTATTGGAAACGCCCCACCTTTTATCTGGACACACATGCTGTCCGGCCCTCACCCTAACCCTCTCCCGAGGGGAGAGGGGACCGGATTAACTGCTTCCGCGCACGTATTTTAACCGCCGATGCGTGACTTCAATTCTAACCGCATCCGGTCGACTTCGTCACGTAAAAAGTTCAGCCCCTTATCCGCCCCCATGGCGATGATTATTTCAGCGGGGACGGGTTCGCCGTAGGACACGGCTATCCTGCCGCGGAGTTTGGGGCGGGTGCCCCGCTTCCAGACGTCATACGATCCTTCGATGGCAACGGGCATCACGAGCGGTTTGGCACGCTTGATCAGGAGCATCGTGCCGGTTTCAAAGGGCTTGACCGAGCCGTCTTCGGTGCGTGTGCCTTCAGGGAAGATGAGTAAGGCCTGTCCCTTTTCCAACTCGGCGATGCACTTACGCATGGCCGCAACGTCTGTCTCACCGCGCGAAACGGGGATGGCGTTGAGCATGCGGATTATCCAGGCCAGAAGCGGGTGCTTATCGAACAGGGTTGAGCGTGCCAGGGCTGCGAACTGCCTGTGCGAGCAGGCCAGGCCGACGATGATCGGGTCGAAGTAAGACTGGTGGTTACTGACCAGCAGCACGGCTCCGGTGGTCGGGATGTTATTCGTGCCGTACGCGCGGTAACGGTACAGGGGCACGAAAAACAGGTAGCAGATCAGGTGCATGGCATGCCAGAACAGGATCCGCCAGATGGAAGCGCCGGGCTGGCGTTGACGCAATTTCTCGATCACAGCACTGACCCCGCCGTTTGCTTAACCAGGTTTTCCAGGTGATCCACCACCTCTTCGAGCGACATGTCCGATGTGTCGATCCGCAAAGCATCTTCCGGGCAGATCAACGGAGCATCCTTGCGACTGGAGTCCTTGCGATCGCGTTCGAGGATGTTCTTTCTGATCTGTTCCAGGTCTACTTTCTTACCGGCCGCCTTGAGCTGATCGGCTCGTCGCTTGGCCCGGACTGTAGGGGAAGCGTCTAAATAAAACTTGACCTCAGCCTTGGGGAAAACGACCGAGCCCTGGTCCCTGCCTTCAGTAACAAGGCGCGGGTGTTCTTCGCCCATACGGCGCTGTTCACGAACCATGACCTGCCGGACACCGGAGATCGCGGCGACATCGGAGACCTTACTGGTGACATCCATATCACGCAGGCGGTCGGTAACGTCGGTGCCCCCGACACTTAAACGCGGAGGATCATGGGTCCAGTCAAAACGAAATGTGCTGTGACGGGCCAACTCGACGACGGCGTAGTCCTCGGCAACCGGATCGATCCCGCGTTCGACGCACTTGGCGCTCAGGCCACGGTACATCGCCCCGGTATCGAGGAACTCGAGTCCCAGGCGCTTAGCCAAACGCCAGGCGACAGTGGATTTACCGGCGCCGGCAGGTCCGTCCAGCGTGATAATTAGACGCTGCATGGCGGGAAGTGTACGACAAACCGGTCCGTTAAGCACGGCGGGGTAAAGTTATACGTGATCGGCGGTGTTTACATATGATGCTGTGAGTGATTCAGGCTTGCGTATTTGACCTAAAGGCGTGACGTATGAGCTTGTTTTCTCGACGACGTAATCGCTCTGTTACTGCTGCCTCGGTAGCTGTCTTAACCGGTCAGGAGCAGAGAATCCGCCAGATAGGCGGGGAACTACTCGAGGCCGCTCGTCATGCACCCGGACCGCCGCTGTCTGACAAGCTGATGGACTGGGCGATGTCCGACCAGGACTTCCGGGCACAATTATTCCGTTTTACAGATGTTTTTCCGGTACTCAAGACGCCTGAACTGGTGCACGAGCACCTGATGGACTACCTGTCGCAGCCGGGGGTGAAGCTGCCACCCGGCCTGGGATTGGGCCTCAAGGCCGGCGGGATCATGAAAGGAACCCTTGCAAAAACGGTCGCATCCCAGATCACCAGCACCGCCAAGCGTTTCATCGCGGGCATAGATGCCACCTCCGCCCTGCCGATGTTGCGGAAGCGTTGGGACAGTGGGATCGGATTCTCGGTGGATTTACTGGGCGAAGCCTGTATCAGCCTGGCCGAAGCGGATGCTTCACGCCAACGCTATCTGGACCTGGTCCACAACCTGCCTCGGGCTGTCGATAGCTGGCCGGGCAATCCCCTGATTGAACAAGACCATCTCGGGCAGATCCCGCGGACTAATGTATCTGTCAAGATCAGCTCGCTTTCGGCTAAGAATGATCCGATCGCTCACGATCGGGCAATCGACGAACTGACAGCATCACTGGGGCCGATCCTGGAAGCGGCGGTCAAGCAAGGCGTGTTTATCAACTTCGATATCGAGCAGTATGAACTCAAAGACCTGACTATCGATCTATTCATGCGGTGTTGTGAGCGTTATGCATTCGAGGCCGGGCTTGCTCTGCAGGCTTACTTGCGCAGTGCTGACGCGGATGTGCAGCGGATTATCAACTGGTCGCGTCAGTCGGGTCGGCAGGTTACGGTTCGGCTCGTTAAGGGGGCGTATTGGGATTACGAGACGATCCACGCCGAGCAGATGGGCTGGCCGGTGCCTGTCTGGTCGCGGAAGGTGGAAACGGACGCGTGTTTTGAACGTGTGATAGCCCGGATCATTGAGGCTACGCCGCGTGAGAAGGGTCAGGGCGGCGTCAAAGCAGCGATCGGGTCACACAATATCCGCTCGATTGCCACGGCTTTATCCTGTGTTGAGTATGCGGATTTGCCCGCGTCAGCAATCGAGGTGCAGATGCTTACTGGTATGGGAGATGCCATCAAGTCTGCCTTGATCCAACGTGGCGTGCGTGTGCGTGAGTATGTCCCGGTTGGCGAGATGATCCCCGGGATGGCGTACCTGGTCAGACGCCTGCTGGAAAACTCCTCGAACCAGTCCTGGCTCAAGGCGGGATTCGTTCAAGGTGCGTCTGATGACCAATTGCTAGCCGCGCCCGTCATACCGGATGCACCTGATCCGGGATTGGAAAAGCTTTCACGTTGTGCTGAACATCACAGCTTGTCATCTGCGGTGAAAGGTGTGGGCGACGGCAGGCCCTTTTTCAATGAGCCGGTCAGGGATTTTTCGCAAGCCGACCAGAGGCAGGCTTTCACGGAAACGATTGCCAAGGCGAAGGTGGTTTCTGTCGCGAATGACAGCACACAACAGCAGGCAGAACAAGCAGTGGATCGGGCGGCCCAGGCGTTTGCGGCGTGGCGTGATACCGATCCGCTGCAACGCGCGAAGGTGCTGACGCAAGCCGCTCAACTCATGCGCAATCGACGCGATGAGCTTGCCGGGATGGTTATCAAGGAAGCGGGCAAACCCTGGCGCGAGGCGGATGCGGATATCTGTGAAGCGATCGACTTCTGTGAATATTACGCCCGACAGGCAGTGGGACTGTTTGAACCCAAACGATTAGGGAAGTTTGTCGGCGAACACAACAGCCAGTGGTATAAGCCGCGCGGCGTCGCAGTAGTGATCAGCCCGTGGAACTTCCCGCTGGCGATCTGCTGCGGCATGACAGTAGCGGCATTGGTGACGGGGAACACGGTCATCGTCAAGCCGGCCGAGCAGACGCCGGGCATTGCGACGCTGATGTGCGACATACTCTGGCAGGCAGGTACGCCCAAAGACGTGCTTCAGTATCTACCCGGGCAAGGCGAAACGGTCGGCGCAAAGCTGGTGCGTGATCCACGCGTGGCAATCATCGCATTCACAGGTTCCAAAGCCGTGGGGTTGGACATCATTCAGGCCGCAGGCCTGACAGGTGAATCGCAACAGCACGTTAAGCGTGTTGTCTGCGAGATGGGCGGGAAGAACGCCATTATCGTGGACGACTCAGCAGACCTGGATGAAGCGGTCGTCGGTGTACGCAACTCTGCTTTTGGATACAGCGGACAGAAGTGCTCTGCGTGTAGTCGGGTGATCGTGATGGATTCGATCCACGATGCGTTTCTTGATCGTCTGGTTGAATCGACCAAGGCGCTGGTGATCGGTGATCCGCTCGATCCGAACACCGATGTCGGGCCCGTGATTGATGCGGATGCTGTTGCCAAAATCCGCAGCTACATCGAGATCGGGCAAGCCGAAGGGCAAGAGGCGTTGTCTATGGCAGTGCCTGACGGATTACCAACAGACCGCCCGGCATTACCTTACATCGGCCCGCATATTTTTAGCGGTATCCAGCCCCACCATCGCTTGGCAAACGAAGAGGTATTTGGTCCTGTGCTTGCCGTGATGCGCGCCAATCACTTCGATGAGGCGTTACAGGTCGCCAACAGTTCCCCCTACAAGCTGACAGGTGGTGTTTACAGCCGCACGCCGAGCCATCTGGAACAAGCCATGCGGGAGTTTCACGTGGGTAATCTGTACCTGAACCGCACGTGCACGGGCGCACTTGTCGGCAGGCAACCATTCGGCGGCTTCGGTTTGTCCGGTATCGGTTCTAAAGCCGGTGGCGAGGACTACCTGCTTCAATTCGTGGAACCGCGTGCGGTGTGTGAAAACACCATGCGTCGCGGTTTTGCGCCGGACCTGATGGAATAACGCTACTTACTGCGAACCCTTCATCCGGTCGTACCATGCCTGGACGCAGTCACGCTTCAATAGCAGGTAATACATCCTGCCCTCGGCGGCCTGCCTGCCGGCGTTGGCCTCAGCGCTGGGGCCGATCCCGAAGTAGATGTCGCCGCGCCCGGGTGCCCGGATCGCCCCGCCGGTGTCCTGATCGAGCATGAGCTGGCTGGTCGGCATCGCCCATCCCCCGCTCGGCCCCTTGTCGGTCGTCACCAGCACGACACAGGCTCGGGGGAAGATGGATTTGTCCGTGGCAAGGGAGCGTCGAGGCGTCACCTTGAAGCCCAGCGAGCCGGCGGGCCAGGTGTCGCCGGAGTATTCCCGGAAGAACACGAACCGGTCGTTGCGTTTGATGTAGCCGTCGAGTTCGCCCGGGTTGGACTGGAAGTAGGCCCGCAGCGTCGGAAGACTCAAGCGATCAGGGTTGATCTTGCCGTCCTTAACCAGTTCCTGGCCGATACTGGTGTATTCGTGGCCGTTGGTGCCGGCATAGCCGACGTACATGGTGGACCCATCGGTCATTTCGAGTTTGGCTGAGCCGTTGACCTGGATGATATAGGCGTCCAATCGGGTGGCCAGATAGACCAACTCCGTCCCGGCAAGCGAATTTGAGGATTCGAGCTGCGAGCGGGTAGGGTAGCTACCCATCACTTCGCCGGTGAGCGGATTCGTCGACAGATCGGCGGGCTTTTTGTACAGCGGATACTGGAAGTTGGCCGTTCGGGTGCGTGACGCCTTGAAGACCGGGCTGTAGTAACCGGTGAAGAAGACGATGCCTGAGCCGTCGTAGCCGACAGATTCATAGACATCGAAGTTGCTGTGGATTTCGCCTAATGGATTGGGACTGCGGCTGATCTGCAGCAAAGCCCAGGCAGAAGTCTGAGCGTGGACGTGGCTGATGCCGGCGACGGGGAACAGGCCCTGAGTCGACGGGATGTCATACCACGTGATGCTGTTTGCCAGCGCCTGCTGGAAGCCGGGATCTGACAGTTGCCGGACAGCGGAGGACATATCCGGCACCCGCGCCGGGTCCGTGACCAAACGCAGAGCGCTGGCGCCGGGCGGCAAAGGTCGGCTGTAATCCGGCGGCGCGACTGCGGCACGATTGCAGCCGGGGAGCAAACCAAGTGCAACGATACACATGCTCAGGAAGAGCCCTGAACACAAGCGGTTAGCAGAGAGTATCATGTCTGTGTCTCATCCTTGTGACGATTGATGGGTTTGTGGCATCCCTACCATGAGGCACACAGTGTCGCAGAAATGTAGCGGTTCGACCAGAGGGTAAGTGATTGTTCGGAAATCTTTTCATTGAAAAAGCCTTTGACCCGACCCAGCGGACGTTTTTCTTTGCCGCGGTGATTACCGTGGTGATCAGCATCACACTGCACGAGTTGGCTCACGGCTGGGCGGCGATCCGGTTGGGCGATGATACGCCGATCCGCACGGGTCACATGACCGGCAATCCGCTGGTGCACATGGGGCCATTCTCGTTAGTTGCGTTACTCATGATTGGCATAGCGTGGGGGCAGATGCCGATCGACCCCACGCGTATGCGCGGTAAATATGCCGAGGCCCTGGTTGCATTTGCGGGGCCCGCGACGAATTTTATTCTGGGATTTGTAGCGTTGACCGGCTTGGGGCTGTGGTATCGTTTCGGTGGGCCGATCGACACGCAGCTTGAAGAAAACATCGAAATCTTACTCAATGCATTCGGTGGGATTAATATCCTGTTGGGGGTATTCAACCTGATGCCGGTCCCGCCGTTGGACGGCTCACATATCCTTGCCAACTTCAGCCGTGGCTATGCCCGGTTTATTTCAGACCCGGCACATCAAGGGATCATGTTTTTCGCATTTCTGTTTACGTTCGCGGTAGCGAGTGTGATTATGCTTCCGGTATACGCGGTCGTTGAGCTGTATGTGTGGGCTATCTCCAGCCTGTAAAGACATATCGGAACAGTGAAAAGTCAGTAATGGGTAGGCTTCGAGTCAACCCGCTAGACGCGTGTCATAACTGCGGCGCTGCTCGGGATCGGATAGCACTTTGTAGGCCTGTGTGATATTGACAAAGCGCTGTTGGGCTTCCGGATTCTTGTTGTGATCCGGGTGGTACTCACGGGCAAGCACGCGGTAGGCGTGTTGAATATCCTGATCCGCAGCTTCTTTGGTCAGGTTCAATTCTGCGTAGTAATCCGGCAGGTGAACTGAGACTCGCAGTTTGGGTTTCTGCTTCTTTTTTGACTCATCGTCTTGCACAGCGTCGGGACAGACGAAGCCAAACTTCATCAACGATTCGATGGTTTTGAGCGCCTTTGGCGAGTTCTTAACGAACATCAAACCGATGTCGTAGCAGCCGCGGATCCCTTTGCGTTTACGCCAGCGTTCCTGGACGAAAACCTGCAGTTTCCCGCTGGGGTGGATGAACGTAATGGATGTGACTGAGCCCGGGGTGAACGGCGGTTTGGATGCACAGCGGATGCGTACGCCGGTCTTTGAGATATCCATCACTTCGCCAAGATGGCAGTTCAAGGTGTCGGTCGTCTGCCTCGGAGCACCCCTTCGCGGGTCCTTGCCCTCAGCCAAAGAACTCAAGTCGACGTCAGGCTTTTTATTACCAAACCAGGGCATACAGCGATTAATCGACCGTCCGGCACGTCCACTGAAGTATGCAGTATTGGGGATAGATGTGCTCGTGTGCGGATGAATCGGGAGCCCTATCGAGATCGTGCGACGAAAACCAATTCAACACAATTGTGGTTATCTACCGCGAGTATGTGTTGCACATATGTTACCAACACAATACCCTATAATATCATGTTTATAGATCAAAAAATCAATAATTTTGGGGATTATGCTTGACATTGCCTGTGCTGATTGCAACACTATGGCATATTTGTTGCATATTTGTTGCACATTTGTTGCCTTTGGGGAGATTGGTATGGCTTCTGTCCGTGACATCGCGAAACGAGCCGGCGTATCGGCGGCTACGGTGTCCCGGGCTTTGAACAGCCATCCCGGCATCAGCGCGGAGACTCGCCGGCGCGTTGCATTGGCGGCCAATGAGGCGGGGTATGCCGTGCCCAATTCGGCCCAGGGGCGGTGCTGCATCGGAATGATGGTGGACAGCCGCCGGGACCTGACGCTCTATGACTGCCTGTTGTTGAACGGGATCCGTCGGGGTTTACACACATCCAAGCTGGACCTGCAGTTCATCGACGTGACGCGTGATAAGACGGATGAGGACACCTATACCGCATTTTTCCATAGTCGTGGTGTGCGTGGCGTGGTGATCCCGCCCGGATCGAGCAACCTCCGGTTATGTCAGGCCATCAGCGAGGAAGGATTTCCCAGTGTCACGATCGCTGAGCGTTTCGATGAGCCCGGGATCAATTATGTCTGCTGCGACACGTCAGTCGCCAGTGAACGGGCGATCGATCACCTGATCGAACTGGGGCACAAGCGTATCGGTTTGGCGTTGCCGCCTTTTAATGACCACGATCACGAAGATCGTTTTGCCGGTTACCGCCGCTCGCTTGAGCATCACGGAATCGATTTCGACGATTCGCTTGTGGTTCGGGTAGACCCGACGCGTGAAGGCGGGCGTGCTGCGATCAATGAGTTGATGAGCAAGCGCCAGCCCCCCACCGCTGTTTTCTTTGCAGACCCCTATCCGGCTGTCGGGGCGTTATCCCAGGCTCATTTAGCGAACATAGCCGTACCGGAGCAGCTCTCGGTGATTGGCTTTGACGACGGGCGCATGCGACGGCAAGTCAACCCGATGCTTTCGGCAGTGTGTCAGCCGACAGAGGAACTTGGTTACGAGGCCGGGCATTGGATCGTCGGTGTGATAGGCGGCTGGATGAATGAGCCTATCCAGAAGGCGCTGCCTGCAACGCTTGAGATCAACCAGACATCCGCTGCGCCAACCGGCAAACCCGTACGCGTTCAGCCGGGTGGGATTCCCCTGATCGATCAAGGCAAATAGATAATTCTGCATTTTTCAAATCACAGAACAGGAGGAGAGAGACCAAGCAATTCACAAACACCTCGGCAAGTTGCACATCGTCGGCCCATGTATTCACACGCCGACTACTTCATGTATTCATTTTATCCTCAGGAGGACTAGAGATGTTTCATCGTATCACAAAGTTAGCGACTATCGGTTTAACGGCTGTTCTTACACTCGGTATCAATGCTTCGGCCAACACATTGATGTTTGACTTCGGCGAAATCACGACACCATCAGGAAATAACTACAACAATGTGACGCAGAACCAGTTGCCGATCTTCAATGCACTGGATACTACCGGTGCGGGAACGGGGATCGGGTTGACAACCGTGGGATTCAATCCCGGGTCCAATCAGAACGGGACCTCCACCCCGGGTGGCGCTGCGTCGATCTTCGATACCACGGCCACAGTTGATAACCTCTTCGGTCACACTGTTAATTTTAACCAGCCCGCCCCCCTGCCCTTGGCGACGTTGACACTTACAGGATTGGATAGTTCCGGGGCGACCACGTATGACTTCGTCTTCTTCGGCTCACGTATGAGTGTCAGTGACAACCGCGAGACTCAATTCGCGATCAGTGGCGCTAACAGCGATATCGGCTACCTCGATCCGTCCAACAATACGGATAACGTGGCGATCGTCACGGGCATGATCCCCGACGCTGCGGGTGTGATCACCATCGATGTCAGCCCCGGCCCGAACAACGTTAATTCAAGCGGATTCTACTATCTCGGCGCGATGCAGATCACCACGGTGCCCGAACCAACGAGCCTGGTCTTGTTGAGTCTGGGTGGTGTGCTGGTCGCGATGCGTCGTCATTGAACTCACTTCAACCTATCAGTGAGAGGAGAATCCTCGTGAATAGACTTCTATTGAAAACATGCATGTGTTGTTTGGCTGTGGTCATGTTGCTGGCTGCTACAGATCGTGCTCAGGCGGTTAACATTCTTTACTACGGCAACAGTTTTACGAACGGTGTCGGTAGCACCAAGAGCGTGCCGACTTTAGTTTCCGAGATCGCGGTGGCGGCGGGTAATCCAGCCCCGTATTCGATCAATGCCGCCGTGAATGGCCAAAGTTTCAGTTGGCATCTCAGTTACAACCTCAGTCCCATTACGACCGCGATCGCTCCCGGTCAGAATTGGGATTATGTCGTCCTTCAGGATTATTCGACTGCTCCGACACACATCGGCAATGTCGCACAGCATCGGACCAATGCGGTGGCGATGCGGGATGCCGTGGCGGCGCACAGCCCGGATGTGACGGCCATCATGTTCGAGACCTGGGCACGTGGCCCGGGCCACTCGTACTACCCCGGCACGTTCGCCAGCCCTGAAGCCATGCAGCAAGAGGTTCGCGAGGGGTATACGCTGTCAACCGGTGACATCAACGCTGCTTACGGAACAGGTTCCGCGCTCTACGCCCCGGTCGGCGATGCCTGGGAAAACGCGAACTGGGACAACCTGCACTCCGGCGATATCTACCACGCCCAGAACCGCGGCACCCTGCTTACCTCGCTCGTCATCTATGCCATGATCTACGACGATCCTACGACCAGTGACATCGATCTGAGCGGTGTGCTGACAGGATTAGGGCTGACCGAGGCGGATGGCCTGCAACTTACAGCGGTTGCGGACGCGACCCTGGTGCCGGAGCCGGCAAGCCTCGGCTTACTGGCCCTGGGTACATTGGCACTTGCCTGCCGCAGACGCTGATAATCCCAATGAGTCAACTTTAAAATGCAATGATGCCACAGGGTGGAAGCCGATCACTTCCATCCTGTGGTTCATTTGAATCGCGAGGGTAGTTAGCTAGGACCTACACGGGTGATTCTCTGATCGACTTCAATCTGCCCGCTTGCGATCAAGCGTATCGCTTCAGGGTAGGCCAGGCATTCCTGCTCGAAGACGCGGGCGGCCAGCGTGTCGGGGGTGTCATCATTCTCGACCGGGCACGTTCGTTGTACGAGGATCGGGCCGGTGTCATAGGTCTGGTCTGCGAAGTGGACCGTGCAGCCGGAGACCTTGCATCCAGCCTGTAGGACCGCCTCGTGGACGTGATGGCCGTACATGCCCTTTCCTCCGAAAGCAGGCAGCAAGGCCGGGTGGATGTTCAGAACGCGATAAGCGTATTCGTCGGGGATCGACAGCAGGCACAGGAACCCTGCCAGGCAGACCAGGTCGACCTCGGCCTCACGGATGAGTTTGAACACCGCTTCAGAGAAAGCTTGCGTATCGTCATAGGACTTGCGGGCGACCAGATGAGCCGGCACACCCAGATCCCGTGATTGAAGCTTCTCGAAGGCCTTCTGATTGGAACTGATCGCGATCGCTACCTCGGCGTCCAGATCGCCCGAAGCGATCTTGGCGGTCAGGTTTGCCAGCGTCGTGCCCCCGCCGCTGAGCAGCACGGCCAATCGGATCGGTTTATGACTCGCTGTGGGTACTTGGATCGGCATGCGGATACGATACCCGAGTATGTCAACGTCACAAACCACAGCCCAAAGCAGCCAAGTGACCCGGCTGGCGCCCTCACCGACCGGAGCCTTGCACCTGGGTAATGCACGATCGTTTCTGATCAATTGGGCGATGGCCCGGCAGGCAGGCTGGCGGATCGTTCTGCGGATCGAGGACCTGGATGGGCCACGCATCAAGGATGATGCGGACAAGCTGGCTATTGACCTGCTTGGCTGGCTGGGGATGGATTGGGACGAGGGGCCGTACTATCAAGCGTCGGACCTGGCCCCCTATCACGCGGCCTTGTGCCAGTTGCTTGAGCATGGCGAGATATACCCCTGCGTTTGTACGCGCAAGGACATCGAGCAAGCCCAATCCGCCCCGCATGAGGACAGCCACGAATTGCGATATCCCGGCACTTGCAGGCCCGAGGCCCATATCAATACCATCTTTGACTGTTCAGAATTGCTCAAAGAATCTCATCAGGCGTGGCGGTTAATCGTCCCGGAGGGCGAGGTCACGTTCCAAGATGGCTTGCACGGCCTGCAGCGTGTGGATAACCATCAAACGGTCGGTGACTTTATCGTTGCATCCAAGGCAGGCCTGCCTGCGTATCAGTTAGCGGTCGTGGTGGACGATGCACGCCAGGGAGTTACACAAGTCGTACGCGGGGATGATCTGATACGCTCGACCGGCAGGCAATTGCTGATATATGATCGTTTAGGACTGGGGCCGGTTCCCAGTTACACACACCTGCCGCTGGTACTGGGCCACGATGGCAGGCGTCTTGCCAAACGTCACGGCGACACACGGCTGGACACCTACCGTCAACGAGGTGTTTCCGCTGAGCGAATAGTGGGACTGCTGGCGTTTTGGTCCGGTATCGTGGACCAACTCACTGAGATGTCAGCGAAAACGTTTGCCGAAGCATTTGACCTGACGAAGTTGTCGAAAGACCCGGTAACTTTCACCGAGGAGCACGAGGCTTGGCTATTGCACGGTTGTTGATTGTTCAGTTATTGCTTATCGCGTCACTGCTGACTGGCTGTTCATCCAAGGAAGAACCGCCGGCCACGACCGGTTCTTCTACGACCGACGTTCAGCAAACAACGACCGAACCGTCAAAACAGGAACTGACTCTCACGATCAAAGGCGAAACCTTCACGCTTGAACTGGCGCTGGATGATGATTCCCGGCAACAGGGATTATCAGGCCGTGAGGATATCCCCGCAGATGGCGGGATGTTATTTGTCTTTCCGAAAGAAGAACAACGTCAATTCTGGATGATCGACTGTCTGGTACCGATCGATATTGCGTTTCTGAATGCCAAGGGGGAGGTGGTCTGGATGCACGCCATGCAGGTGGAACCTAATCCTCATAATCCCGTCAGGTATTACGAAAGTCACTACCCCGCCCAGTACGCCATTGAGTTTCGCGAGGGTACGATCCGTCGGATCGGACTTAAGCAGGGAGATCATATCGATCTACCTGTTGAGGACCTTAAGAGCCGGGTCCGATGAGTCGATCTTTCCAGTGAAAGACGACTTTTCTGCCTGTTGTGGGGATGAATGCTCGGCTCAGACCTCCTGCTTGTAGTTGATCCGGTATTTGAAGCCGGTGACGTGGAAAACCGGGTAAGCCGTGTGTTGTCCTGCTGGCGCGGCCCGGATCGGCCCAAACTACGGCAAATCTCCAGCCACGACTTCCAGGAAGATGCTCAGGAAGCACTCAAAGGTGTTGCCTGCGTGTGGATGATCCTGGAAGATGAGGGGTCCTCCGTTGCCTACGAAGCGATCGGCATAGTCCAGGAGAAGCGGCTCCCCGCCCTGCTGAGCCTGCCCGGCGGCGAGCAGGCCGTCTCAGGCTATGAAGACGGTATCACCTCATGCCCACTGGATGCTTCGCCCGACCTGATCTACACCGTTTTACGGACACTGTGGAGCCAGGCGCCGGTCATGGCGGACCTGAAACAAGAGGTCAAGCTGCTGCGGATCCAGGAAAGCGGCCTGTGCAACCAGATCGCTCAGCTCGATGAAGAACTGCGGATGGCGGCCCAGCTCCAGAAAGAATTCATGCCGTCGCAGATGCCGGCTAGCGACGCCGTCGGTTTCGATGTGCTCTGGAGACCCGCAGGATATGTCAGCGGCGATATCTACGACGTGATCCGGCTTGATGAGACGCATTACGGCATGTTCATCGCCGATGCGGTGGGTCACGGCGTGCCGGCTGCGTTGATGACCGTGAACATCAAGCGATCCATGCCCACTAAGGTCGTCGATGAGTCGATTGAGGGTGGGTATCAGCTGTATGAGCCGAGCGAGGCCATCGGCATCCTGAACCGCGAGATGGTCAAGCACCAGACCGGCAAGGTCCGCTTTGCCACGGCCTGCTATTGCATCATCAACACCGAGACAAACGAACTGACCGTCGCCCGGGCCGGGCACCCCTACCCGCTGATCCTGCGAGCTGATGGACGGACCGAAACTATCGAGCCTGAAGGCGGACTGCTTGGTGTGTTCCCCGATGAACAGTTTGATCAGATCACGGTCAAGCTCGAGCCCGGCGATAGGGTGCTGCTGTATTCCGACGGCTTCGAGGTCGCCTTTGACAGCAGCGATGATGAAGCCGGCAAAGGGCGAAAGAAGATCGCCAACGACCAGTACGCCGAGGAATTCGAGGACCTGCGCGTCGGCCACGCTAAAGTCGCACTTGAACGTCTCGCCCACCGCCTGAACATGCAGACCGGTTCACTGAATCAGCGCGACGACCTGACCGTTGTTTGCATGACCGTCAATGATCCCGCTAACTCCGGCACATGTGATACCGAGTCGCATTCGATCAACGCGGCGTGAGGCAAATCACATCGAACACAGCATCGAAGTATGTTTAGCGGTGGATCGAAGATCCACACTTCGTCTTAATATCAATGATTAATCTCAGATAAAACACGGCGATCTGCGATCGCCCGCTAAACGAGGTAGTGCTCATTCACCGGGAATGAATCCCGCATCCTGCAGCATCTGCTTGGTCAGGCCGGAGGATTCGCCATCCGGTTCGCGCAGTCGCATGAGCTGGTGCACAATGGTTTTGCTGATGATGTCGGCTTCGAGATTGACGCGGCAACCGACCTTGGTTTCACCGAGGGTGGTGATCTCCAGCGTCGTGGGGATCAGGGCGACCTCGAAGCTGTCTTTGTGGACGGCTGCCAGCGTCAGGCTGATGCCGTCGATGGCGATCGAGCCCTTGGGGATGATGTAAGGCAGCAGGTCGGCCGGGGGCTTGACGGTGACGCGCCACTCGTCTTCGCCGGCATAGACCTCTGTTACGACGCCGACGCCGTCGACGTGGCCCTGCATGAAGTGCCCGCCCAGCTGCTGGCTGGCGGTGACCGGCGGTTCGAGATTGATCGGGTCCCCGGGTTTGAGGTCGCCTAGGTTGGTTTTAGCCAACGTCTCAGCGATCACATCGAAAGCCATCAGCCCGTCGTCCATGTTGACGACCGTCAGGCAGACGCCGTTATTACAGATCGAATCCCCCGGTTTGGGCTGGTAAACAGCCGGATCGGGCCAGCCTTGGCCATCCACCCGGAGTCGTGCCCCGAATTCGTTGCGTTCGATCGCGGAAATACGTCCCTTAGTCTGCACAATACCTGTAAACATGCCGATCAGTGTAGCAATCTTACAGGACGCGCACAGTCTGGTATCATCCCCGATTCGAAACAGGCCACGTAGCCCCGAACCCCGATACCCGAACCCCGATACCCGAATTACCATGAAAACACGCACACACGATTGCGGCTCGCTACGCGAGGGACACGTTGACCAGACCGTCTGTTTAGCCGGTTGGGTAAACAATTACCGCGATCACGGCGGTGTCATCTTCATCGACCTGCGTGACCGGGCAGGCGTCACCCAGATCGTGTTCCACCCCGAGGCGGCCGAGGCCCACGCGCTGGCCGAGAAACTCCGTCACGAGGACGTGATCCAGGTCACCGGCAAGGTGCTGGCCCGTGGCATCGACGACAAAGGCAAAAGTCTGACCAACCCCAAGCTCGCGACTGGCGCGATCGAGGTACAGGCTGAGACTTTGGAAATCCTTAACAAGGCCCAGACCCCGCCGTTCACGCCTGATGAAGCCGATCGAACAGGCGAAGAGACCCGGCTGAAGTATCGCTATATCGACCTGCGTCGCCCGAAGATGCAGGAAATCCTGAAAACGCGCTCGCGCGTGACCAAGGTGATGCGTGACTACTTCGCGGAGAACGGGTTCCTCGAAATCGAGACGCCCTTCTTGTGCAAGTCCACCCCTGAAGGCGCGCGCGACTTCCTCGTGCCGTCACGTCTTCAGGAAGGTGAGTTCTACGCCCTGCCGCAGAGCCCGCAGCTCTTCAAGCAGATCCTGATGGTCGCCGGCTGTGAACGGTATCTGCAGATCGTCCGCTGCTTCCGCGATGAGGACCCGCGTGCCGACCGACAGGCGGAGTTCACGCAGATCGACCTCGAGATGAGCTTCGTCAACGCTGAAGACGTGATGCAGGTCTGTGAAGGTTCGATCCGAGCGGTCTGGAAAGATGTGCTTGGCGTGGATGTCCCGCCGGTGCGTCGTATGTCCTACACCGAAGCGATGGATCGCTACGGCAGCGACCGGCCCGACCTGCGGTTCGCAATGGAATTGGTCGATGTCAGCGACCTTGCCCAACAGACCGAGTTCAAAGTCTTCAACAGCGCGATCGAATCCGGCGGCGTCGTCAAGGCGATCCGCGTGCCGGGCGGCGCGAAGATGAGCCGAAAGGAAACCGATGCCTTGGCAGAGTGGGTCAAGCAGTTCGGCGCCGGCGGCCTGCCCATCTGCAAGGTGGAAGGCGGCCAGTTGACGACTGGCGTGTCCAAGTTCGTCGCACCCATCACGGATGACCTGCTTAAACGGATGGAAGCAGAAGACGGCGACCTGATCTGCTTCGGCGTCGATGCCGTGCCCGCTACGGTGGCCCGCGTGCTGGGCGAACTGCGTGTGAAGCTGGCTCATGACCTTGGCATGATCGAACCCGGCCAGTGGGAATGGGTCTGGATCGTCGACTTCCCGCTGGTTGAGTGGAGCACCGACCAGAAGCGATGGGACAGCCTGCACCACCCGTTCACCGCACCGAACGAAGAAGACCTCGAGAAGCTCGAATCCGACCCCGGTTCGGTACTCAGCCAGGCCTACGACCTGGTGCTCAACGGTTCGGAACTCGGTGGCGGCTCGATCCGTATCCACCGCATGGACATCCAGGAGAAGGTCTTCGGTCTGCTGGGAATCACGCCCGAATCAGCCAAGGTGAAGTTCGGCTTCCTGCTGGACGCACTGAACTACGGCGCGCCGCCGCACGGTGGGATTGCCTTCGGCCTGGACCGTGTTGTCATGCACCTGTGCAACACCAGCAACATCCGCGATGTGATCGCGTTCCCGAAGACCCAGACCGGCGTCGACCTGATGACGCAGGCTCCATCACCGGTGGACGAGGCACAGTTGCAGGAACTGCACGTGAAGCTGGATCTGCCGGAGAAGATGTAAAATCGGGTTTGGGGTATCGGGTTTCGGGTATCGGTAGATATAGATATCCGTTACTCGGTTGAAGTGGCCGACACCCGATACCCGAATAACGAGACCCGAGCCATGTGCGGAATAGCAGGAATCGTGAGATTCGATGACCGGCCGATCGATCGGCAGCGTGCCGAGAAGATGCTGTCACATATGCTGCATCGTGGTCCGGATGGCAACGGGATCAGCGAGCACCTCCGCTGTACGCTGATTCATGCACGGCTCGCGGTGATCGATGCACTCGGCGGTGAGCAACCGATGCACGCGCCGCGCACCGACAAGTCAGGCCCTCTGCACCTGGTTTTTAACGGCGAGGTCTACAATCACCGCTCATTACGTTCCAAACTGATCAAGCGCGGATACCAGTTCAGTTCAGACCACAGCGACACTGAAGCCCTGTTGCTGGGTTATCGCGCATTCGGCAAGGAGCTTCCCAAGCACCTGCGTGGCATGTTCGCGTTTGCGATATGGGATGAAGACAAGCGTGAGCTTTACCTGGCACGTGACCGGACCGGGAAAAAGCCGCTGTACATCCGTCAACGCTCGGACGAATTCACCTTTGCCAGCCTGCCCGCCACGCTCGCTGCAGACCCGACCTGTCGAACGCAGATCGATCAGGATGCGCTGCTGACCTTCCTGCGGCTGGGCTATCCGTTCGGTTCATCCATGTTGCGGGATACTTCTGAGGTGCCGCCGGCCCATTGGATGCTGGTTGACCCATCAGGCAAGGTGCAGCTTGAACGCTACTGGCAAGCCCCTCCGATTTCGCGAACAAGCACATCCATCGGTGCGATCGACAGCGTCAACGAAGTCCTGGCTGAGGCCGTGGCGGTTCGGCTCGAGGCGGATGTGCCTTTAGGCTGTTTCCTGTCCGGTGGGATCGATTCTTCGCTGATCGCCGCGATCGCCCAACAGGAACTCAAACGGCTCAACGGCGGCAGGCTGCGCACTTTCAGCGTCGCCATGCCGGACGCGTTGTACGATGAGTCGCCGCATGCCCGCACGGTCGCCAAACACATCGGCTCGGAGCATACCGAACTGATGGCAGACGCTTCCGATGTTATGGCGGACTTGCAATACCTGATGCAAGTAGCCGGTGAACCCAGCGCCGACAGCGGGATGCTTCCGAGCCACTGGCTTTGCCGGGAAGCCAAAAAGCATGTTTCCGTTGCCCTATCAGGAGACGGCGGTGATGAGTTATTCGGCGGATACGATCGCTACCGAGCGATGTCGATCCTGGATCGCCACGCGTGGTGGCTGCTCTATGCACCGATGGGACTGTTCCGCAGTGCCAATGAACGATCGCTTCTAACGCGTGTGCAACGCTTGGCCAGCGCCGCGAAGGGACGAACACCCGCCGGCCAATACGCCAGGATGATCCACCTGTTCACGGATGAGCAGATCGCCCTGCTCTCGCCGGGTTTACGTGATGTGTTAACAACCAACATCATGTCCGCCTGGCCTGACGAGCCGGATGTCGCCCATGCCGCGATGCGCTGGGACTTGCGTCATTACCTGCCATTTGAACTGTTGCGTAAAGTTGATCGCTCCTCGATGGCTGTAGCGCTTGAGGTACGGTGCCCGATGCTGGATACACAAGTCACGGACCTCGCCGGGCACCTGCCGACCTCTGTCCTCATGCCCGGCGGCAGACAGAAAGGCTTGTTACGTCGTGTTGCCGCTCGATACCTGCCTGAATCTATCGTAGACCGGCCCAAACGTGGGTTTGCCATCCCGGTCGGACGCTGGTTCAGAGAAAATCTGCGCGACGACCTGGCGGATCGGCTCAAAGACCCGGTGCTTGATTCACTGGGTATCGATCAGAAGCAGGTTAACAAGCTCTTTGAAGCCCATATCAATCAAAAAGACGACCATACCCACCGTCTCTTCGCCCTGCTGCAACTGTCACTGTGGGGCCGTTGGCTCAAAGATGTGACGGCAGAGTTTCCATCTGGATGATTGACGGATCAGATCTGCTGTTAGAATAAGATTCCCAAGTTCAACATCCATCAGGAGATCTGCTGTGAATAAATCCTGCTTCTATTGGCTGAGCATCGTATGCGTGGTCTGTTTCTGCCAACCGGCTTCTGTCGCCCAGATGCCACCGCAACGCCCGCTCAAGATTGCCGCCTATAACATCGAAAACGCTTTTGATGTGTACGACGATCCCTACACACGAGATGAGGGGACGGACGTCAAGCTCCGCTGGGAATATGAGCAGATTGCCGCCGCCTTGAAAGAGCTCGACGCGGATGTGGTCGGATTCGAGGAAGTGGAAAACGAAGCGGTGCTTCAAGCCCTGGTCGATGAATACCTGCCTGGGATGGGCTATCAATACGTCGCGGTGCCGCTTACCAATGATGAACGCGGCATCAAACTCGGTTTAATCAGTCGGCTCCCTATTTACAGCATCACCAGCTACCGCTGGCAGACCCTGCACCATCCGGACGTTGATCAGACCTGGCATTTTGCACGCGATCTGTTCCACGCCAAGCTGGAACTGGGCAACGGTGAGTTGCTCAATGTCTTTGTCGTGCACCTTAAGAGCAAAGGCAGCCGAGATGGCGATCCGCAGAGCGTGATGTGGCGCAGCAGCGAAGCGATGCGCATCCACGAAGTCATCGGCCGAATGCTCTCAATAAACCCCGATGAAAAAATCATCCTGATGGGCGACTTCAATTCCCAGCCGGGCGAACCCGCGATCTCCATCATCATGCAACCCACCCCGGACAACTTCGCGCTGACCGACTGCCATCGCTTGATCCCCATGGAAGACCGCACCACTTATCCCAGCGAGCGCTTCCCGAACTCCGTGATCGACTTCATCTTCGCCAGCCCCGCGATGGCAGATAGGTTGATCCCTGAATCTGCACAAATTCTCAATGATCCCGAAGTGACCAAAGGATCGGACCACCTGCCCGTGGCGGTATCATTCGATATGGCAAAGTAGGTTAGACGATCAATCCTACCATCCGCCTTGAAGGAAGGGATTACTCACTCTTTCGTTGCCTATTGTCGTCTCAGGGCCGTGCCCCGGCAGCACGCGCGTTTCATCGGGCAGCGTCATCAATTGCTCATGGATACCTTGCAGCAAGGCCCTGCCATCTGATGTCGGAAAGTCGTGCCGCCCGATGGACCCGGCGAACAGAGTGTCACCAACGATCGCCAGGTTGTGTGCCTGCTGGTAGAGACATATCCCGCCGGGGCTGTGCCCGGGCGTATGCCGGACCTCGAATTCGACGCCTTCGAGTGTGAGTGTGTCGCCGTGGGCCAGTGTGCCTGTCTGCTGTGGTGCAATCAGTTCGAATCCTGCCATCAGGGACAGGTTCAGCATCGGGTCGGTCAGGAAGTCAACTTCGGCTCCGTGGATCAATATCGGGATATCCGGGTAAGCCTGCTGGACCTCAGCCAATCCGCCGATGTGATCGACGTGGGCGTGTGTCAGGATGACCTTTTCCGGCTTGAGGTTCTTTTCGCTGATGTATCGCAGCAGATAATCCGGCTCGAACCCGGCATCAATAATCCAGCACGCACCGGAGTCGCTGTAAACGAGGTAACAGTTTGTCGCCCAGTCTCCCAGGCAGAAGCGTTTGGTTTTGAGTGTATCAGGCATGGTTATCGTTGTTCGGGTATCGGGTATCGGGTGTCGGAATACTGAGTCTCTAACAACGCCGGTCCTGAGCGAAGCGAAGGTCCGGGTATAAAGTCGTTCTTTTATAAAGGCACCTTCCTCGGAGTCCCAGTTTCCCTCGGGTACTTCTTGGGTGTAGACCGGTCTTTGATCACACTGATCAGAACCAGTTCGCTATCGAATCCCTTAGGGTATGCATCAATCAGTGCCAAATCTCCGGCGCCCAGTATGCTAAGGGCATCACCCGCATCATCGAGTTCCTGTTCCGCGGCGCTGCCTTTCATCGCGAGCATACGACCGCCTTCTTTAACTAACGGCAGGCAATACTCGGCGATCTCGGAAACCTTTCCCACCGCTCGGACCACCGCCAGGTCGTACTTCTGGCGATAAACAGAATCATGGCCGATGACTTCCGCGCGGTTCTGGATGGCCTGCACATTCTTAAGCCCGAGTTGTTCGATACAGGACTTGAGGAAGTTCACCTTCTTGCCGGTCGCGTCAAGCAGCGTGAATTCGAGGTCGGGTCTTGCGATCGCCAGCGGCATGCCCGGCAGCCCCCCGCCGGTACCCACATCGATGATACGTGCGCCGGATTCAAGTTGCTCCAGACCGGGCAACAAGGTCAGGCTGTCCGTGATCAGCCGTCGCCAGGCCGTGTCAGGGTCCTTGATCGCCGTCAGATTTACGCGGGTATTGGCGTCCAGCAACAGGCTCAGATACCCAGCTAACTGCTCAAGCGTGCTTGGGGTGATATCAAGGCCCAGGCGGGCTAAGTCGTCCGGCATGAACGACGGGATAGGCATTGGGCTGGGCTTTTCGGGTTCTGGCATGCATGGATAGTATCGAAAACCTCGATCGATCGCCCCGCAGGTGGTTTTCCTGCAAATGACACACATCTTGTCTCGTCTTTATGAATAGACGGCTGTTAAACTGTTAAGCGGAGGCCCGATGTCCAAGCCGACGACAGATGCACGTATCGCGGTCGAAGCCCTTCTGGTGGACGCTGTCGAGCGCAGGGCTTCGGATATCCACCTCGAGCCGACGAGGGAGGGTTACGAACTACGCTTCCGCATCGATGGCTTGCTGGAGAAGATCGAATCACTGGACTTTGCTACCGGTCGCAGCTACGTCAATCGGCTGATGGTCGCAGCACAGTTGCTGACCTACAGGCAGGATGTCCCGCAGGAAGGCCGATTGACGGTTCGCGTCCCATCCTTGGATCGGGCGATCGACCTGCGTCTGGCGGTGATGCCTACGACCCACTCATTGCGTGCGGTCGTGCGTCTGCCGGCCGAGTTGATCCAGCCCAGAACCCTGGACCGATTGGGATTGTCTGGCAGGGCCATGCAGGGCTTCAAAGATTACGCTCAATCTGACAGTGGGATGCTCTTGCTCTGTGGCCCAGCCGGTTCGGGTAAGACCACAACGATCTACGCGCTGCTTGAGCATATCGTGGCGACATCGCCGGGCCTGAGCGTGATCGCACTGGAAGACCCTGTGGAACGCGACATCCCCGGTGTGACGCAGATCGAAGTGTCTCCCTTTGGTGAACTGTCCTACGAAAAGGTTTTACGCAGCATGTTACGCCAGGACCCCCAGGTGCTGGCACTGGGTGAGATCCGGGATGAGCAGACCGCCGGCATCGCGATCCAGGCCGCCCTATCCGGCCATCGATTGATCTCTACGCTCCATGCCTCATCTCCCGCCGGCGCGATCGTTCGGCTGATCGAGATGGGGATCGAACCTTACCAGGTGGCAAGCGCCCTTTTCGGCGTGGCCTCGATGCGATTGGTGCGACGCTTATCCAACTCGCAAAACGAATCAGCCAGGTACATGGGCCGGACGCCACTATGCGAATTTGCCTATATCGATACGACCACACGCGATGCGATCAGCCGACGCTGCGATACCCAGGCGCTGTCACAAGCCTTACACGGGCAGGCTGGTTATCAGACGCTTGCCGAGTCGGCCCGGGACCTGGTCCTATCGGGTATCACGGATGAGACGGAGGTTAATCGGGTGTTAGGGCCAGGGAATTTACGAAAAGATACGGGTAAATGAAAGCCCCTGATTCCCGGCTACGTCCTGATTGATAGATTGTTGAGATAACCATGCAGATGAATACCCAGCCAGGGTGAACGACACATGCTTAAGTCTGAAGCCGATCTCGACCTGCTCAAACGCTACGCAAAGGGTGGCGACCCGGATGCGTTCGGTGAGTTAGTCCGTCGGTACACCTCGCTCGTTTACCATACCTGCCTGCGTGTGCTCCACGACAAAGCCTTGGCTGAGGACGCCGCCCAAGACACTTTCTACCGTCTGATGAGTTCGCCCGGTACCGTGAATCGCTCTGTCGGGGCCTGGCTGCACCGCACAGCTACCCGCCGTTCTCTGGATGTATTACGAAGCGACTCTGCAAGAACAAAAAGAGAACGTATCTACAGCAGTGAGTACTATCACGGCAAGGCCAATCCCCCCAGTTGGAGTGTCCTTTCGCCACAGATCGATGAGGCTTTGGCGCAACTTTCGGAACCCACCCGCTCGCTGTTAGTCGATCACTTCCTGGCCGGCAAGTCGCAACGTCAACTTGCCCAGGAGACAGACGCTTCGGCCGCGACTGTTTCACGACGGATCAAGCAAGGCTTGCAGGAACTTCGCGTGCATCTGAAGAAGTCCGGCTTCGTCGTAGGCCTGGCTGCGCTGACAAGCGTATTGACAGCGCAGACATCGCTCGCCGCGCCACCTCAGGTCAGCGCAGAACTCGGGAAGATGGCCATGGTCAGTGGCGATCCTATGGCATTCGGCAGCGGCGGCCTCGGTAAAGGCAGCCTGATACTCAAAGCCTCGGTTGCAGTAACCGGTGCGGTCGCACTCGGATTGCTGCTTGTCGTGCTGATACAGGTTGATACCGGCCCTGCCACCATCATCCCGAATACTGAAGAAAGCACACGGTCTGCGGCGATCAAACAAGCCACAGGTATAAGTAACGCTGAAGTGAATCAATCCCTGTCTGCATCAACCGGTCTATATATCATCCCACATGATGACCAGGACTTTGACAGCCAGCGGATCGTGAGTTTCCAATCACCCGGTGAACCCGGCGAACTAATCAATGTGGGGTATGCCGACGGGCATGTGGAAAGGCTCGAAGTACAGGAAGCAGATTCATTGCTGCGGCAGCAAACAGGCAAGAGCATGTCTGACCTGATGTCAACGCTTCCGGTTGTCGAGCCTGATGAGGATTGAGGTCCGCAATGCAAGATATCCCTCAAGGACTTTGCCGTTTTGCCTATGAGGCTCAGACGACCCAGGGCCGAACGCTCACCGGCGTGATCGAAGCGGCCAGTGCCGAAGAAGCCCGTGACGCCCTTTCAGACATGAACCTGCGTGTGCTTGAGATCGAGCAGACGGATAAGGTGAAAGGCGCATCGCCCCTGCGTGGTGGCGAGTTCGTTGCATTTAATCAGCAACTCGCCCAGTTGACTGCCGCAGGCCTGCCCGTTGAAGTTGGATTGCGTTTGATCGCACGTGACATGCGCAGTGGACGGCTGGCTGAATCCATCAGTCGTGTCGCTTCTGAACTGGAAGCGGGTGCGGACCTGCCGGAAGCTTTCGAGAAACATCGACGCTTATTCCCCCCCCTGTACGGTCGGCTGATTGATGCGGGCGTACGTTCGAATCAATTACCGGCCGTGCTTTTCAACCTCGGCCGCCATCTGGAACTGATGCAGCGCCTGCGTGGTACGCTCTGGCGTGCCGCCAGTTACCCGCTCATGGTCCTGTGTGGCGCAGCACTGGTATTCGTTTTTCTAGGCGTCTACATCCTGCCACAGTTTGCATCAATCTATGAAGACTTCGACACAGAATTACCCTTTCTAACTTCATGTGTGCTGAAGTTGGGCGGCTGGATGCCGAACATCGCCCTGGCAATCCTGGCTTTCATCATTGTTGTGATACTGCTTTGGTCCATACTCCGCGCTGCCGGCAAGAGCCAGGCCATCGTCGATTACCTGATCATGCCGATCCCCGTCATAGGTGCTGTAATTCGGCGTAACCTGGTCGCCCGTTGGACAGATGCTTTGAAAGTAGGCGTGCAGGCAGGCATGGACCTGCCGGCATCACTCGAACTGGCCGGGGATGCGGTGGCGTCTCCCCTGTTAAGGCGCGACGGCCAGGTGCTCAGCCAAACGATCGAGTCCGGTCGTCCGCTTGATGAGCACCCCAGGCTGATCGTGGCCCCTGAAGCTGTCCCCGCCGCGATCCATCTTGCATCAAACAAACATGACCTGCCCACCTTGCTTGAGAACATTTCCCAAATGTATCAACAGCAAGCCGAGTTACGCCTGGGAACACTGCAAACTATCCTCACGCCGTTCTTCCTGATCCTGCTGGCGGTCCTGATCGGCACCATGATCGCGGCGATGTTCCTGCCCCTGGTGAAGTTGATGCAGGCGGTGATGTAGTCGCCGGGAGGTAATCAATGGCTTTGCGTTTATTACAAAACGGCTTGGCGGTGGTGTTCTGGATGGTAGCCGGAACAATCGCGATGTTGGTTGTCGCTGGGCCGTTTAGTTTTTTCCCCTACTTCGGGTGGTTGCTAGGCCCTGTTGGGGCTTTATTCCTGATGTTGATGTTTGCTCAGGCTGCTAAGCGAGCACGCCGTAATCGTGGAACCATGGTGCTGAATTATGTAAAGCAGGCGGTGAGTCTGAACCTGCCGATCCCTCCGATGTTGGCCGCTGCTCAGGCCAGTGAGAAAGGTGTTTTGAGCCGTCGACTCGGGCATATGTGTGACGCGCTTGAAGAAGGGCTGTCGGTCGGTGAAGCCTTGCAGTTGCATGTGCCCGAGGTGCCGGCACGCTGGGTCGACCTCATCACCACAGGCGAACGTATCGGCAGACTACCCTCGGCCCTGGATCGAGCGCTCAATGAAGAACACAAAGTCAATGAAGCCAACAACTATGGCCCGATGCTGAGCTGGAAGTACGGTATCGTGCTGATCCTGTTCCTCTCCTTATGCCTGGCCTTTCTCGGTGTTTTCATCATACCGATATTTCAGGAGATCTTTGAAGACTTTGATGTCGCCATGCCTTGGCAGACGGCGTGGACTTTTCATCTGATGGGTAACTACAGTTGGCCGTTGTGTTACTTCATGGTGATTCTAATCATGATGACCGCCGGGTGGGCCCTTCAGCAAGCATTGCACGGTTTCGAAGGCTCGCGCCGCCACTTCAGTTGGATCACGGATCGAATGATCTGGGTAACCCCCGTGGCCAGGTCAGTCGTCCGTGATCGTGGTCTGGCTGATGCGTGTAGCTTGATATCTGAAGCCCTGAAGGCGGGCGATACCCTGGAGAACGCGGCTTTTGTGGCCGGTGAGTTAAAAACCAACGTGGTCCTTAAGCAACGACTTCAAACGTTTGCAGATGCATTAAAGACCGGCAGATCACCGCGTGAAGCCGCGGATGATGCAAGATTGCCCAGGCTCATGGTCGGCATGCTCGCCACCGGCCAGGCGGTTTCCGACCCGGCCCGCGTCTTTGACTTTCTCTGTCGTTATTACACCAACCGCTTCAGCCGGGCCGCGTTATTGATCAAGTCTGCTGTGCTTCCAGCAACAGTGATCATGATGTCGCTGGTCATCGGCTGGGTGGCCTACAGCATGATGCTGCCGTTGGTCGTATTGATCGAAGATGCAACGCTGAAGGTAGGGACGTTCTGATGAGCAACTACCGACGATACTCAGGCTTGTTGCTGATGGATGCCATCGTCGCTCTATCCATCCTGGGTGTGCTGCTGGGTGTGCTTGCATCCGCGATGGCGCACCATCGGCACGCGTTATCACGGATGGAAACACAGCGTCGGCTCAACCGGCTGACAGAAAGTGTCCTCACAGATCTTCAGCAAGGCGTTGAACCCGATGTGACGCCATGGGAGCAAGACACCGAACCCACGTATACCATTGAGAAGTTGGATACCCCGGGGCCTTGTGAGCAATGGGTATGGGTAGAGATCAATGCGAAGTTTGAAAAACAGCAGTCGTCACTGACCGGTGCGGTACCTCTACAGGCGTTAAGTGATCTGGAATGATGTCATGAGTCAGATGAAGTATCCATATCGATCTCGCGGCACCTCATTGATGGAGCTCGCTCTGGTATTGGTCCTACTGGCGATGGCTCTGGGGATTGCGAACGAGTTGTTCATGTCATGCACTGTGATACAACGTGACGCCATCAAGTCGGAGCAGGATATCGTATGGTCTGACAGCGTGGTTCGGCTGATCCGTTTAGATGTCTGGGGCTCAGCGGAGGTCACTTCAGACAAACCGGATCAAGTCGTTCTGGATATGCCGGATGGAAGCACGGTCCGTTGGGAGTTGCGACAATCAGCGGATGAGCAAGAGCCGGCCAACTTGATCTATCGCTTATCGATTCAACGGGGTGAAGTGATTGAGGAAGATCCATTGTATGCACCCGATGATCTGGCGTTTGAAGCCAAAGACAACGATCTATACCTGATCTGCGGCGAACAGTCTGTGCGTCTTTGCAGCGCGATGCACATCATGAAAGGGCAAGGCTCATGAAAGCTTCTGATGCCCGGGCATACCGAGATCGAGCTTTCGCGACGTTGGTTGCGGTCGTTATGATTTCCCTGGTGGGGTCGGCTCTGCTTGCCATGACTGTTCTTGTTCAGGTGGACTCACGCAGGAGTCAGCGAGTTAATACCGAGGTCCAGCTAAGACAGCTACTTCTTGCCGGTGGTGTCGCTGCACGTGAATCCATCATGGACAACCCGGCCGGCGCCTGGAGCCAGACACTCGAGTTGCCGGCAGACATGGAAGAAGCATCAGTCAAGATCGACTTTTCGATAAGTGACCAATCTCGCCGTACAGTGACCGTCACAGCCAGAGACGGTGACTATCGGGCAAGCCAGACAATGGCATTTGAACTCCAAAACGGAGCGTGGGAATTAGCCGCAGTCGAATTGAACCGACCTTACTGATCGTGTCTGTCCAGGTCGTGTGTAGACTTCCCCGGTCAATCCCGCTCTGGTATCCTGTCTTGATCGTCGCAAGTGTATGATCCTGATCTACAGCCAGCCATGCCCTCGTAGCTCAGCTGGATAGAGCAATGCTTTCCTAAAGCATAGGTCATAGGTTCGAATCCTATCGAGGGCGTCACGGGCTCCGCCGCGGAGCCCTTTTTCTTTGCATCTACATGGCTGACAAATGCCCGGCTGACACCTGGGCTTGCGGGCCTGGCATAGGCGAAATAAAAAACGCCCCGGCTGGCACAAGGCCTGCCGGAGCGCTTCCGGGGGCTGATTTATGTATCTAGTTTTGGCTAGTTTGAGCCGCTTGTCAAGTCGACATCGCGGTGAATTGTGAATTTTTCTAACATTCTATATCGAAGTGAAGCACCTTATATCGGAAAAACTTAAAGTAAATCCAATAATAGACTTGGCCTGCAAACAAATGTTAATCCAATGAGGTGATGGGCGTTGCAAAAAATACTTTTTATGAATTTATAGCAGTCAAACACGAGGAGATGTTCAATGCTTGCTGCTTGAGGATAGATCCCGACGACAATAAGCCATGTCAACGTCATACGGCACCTGCGTTTGGATACCAACGTGTCCTCTGCTACACTCTCTGTCCCTTGGCCGCACCCCACGGCCACGATACCAACCCCCTTTTTACCCATACGAGGCCCATCATGAGCTTTGAGATCGAAATTATCCACGGACGACAGGTCCTGGACTCCCGCGGCAACCCGACCGTTGAGGTCGAAGCCCACCTTGCAGACGGCACCGTTGGCCGCGCCATGGTCCCATCTGGTGCCAGCACCGGTGAAAACGAAGCCGTGGAACTGCGTGACGGCGATAAGGACTTCTACTTAGGTAAGAGCGTCCTCAAGGCCGTGGAAAACGTTAACAACGAAATCGCTCCTGAACTGTTGGGTCTGGATGCTCGCGATCAGGAGTACATCGACAGCCTGATGATCGAACTGGACGGAACCAATAACAAGGGCAAGCTTGGCGCCAACGCCATCCTGGGCGTATCCATGGCCGTCGCACACGCCGCCGCCGAAAGCTCCGGCCTGCCCCTCTACCGCTACCTCGGCGGCGCACACGCCAAGGTGCTGCCCGTCCCGATGATGAACATCCTCAACGGCGGTAAGCACGCAGACAACACCGTCGACTTCCAGGAATTCATGATCCAGCCCTGGGGCTTCGACGACTTCGCTGAAGCCGTGCGGGCCGGCGTCGAGATTTACCATGCCCTTAAGGGTGTGCTCAAGAAGCAAGGCCTCTCTACCGCCGTCGGCGATGAAGGCGGCTTCGCCCCGAACCTCAAGTCCAACGAAGACGCCCTGAAGGTGATCGAGGAAGCCGTCGACAAGGCTGGCTATAAGTTCGGCGAACAAATCTTCGTCGCACTCGACCCCGCCACCAGCGAACTGTGGAACGAAGCTGAGAAGCTGGGTAAGAAGGGTTACTGCTTCTTCAGCTCGAATCCCAACGAAGTCATCTCCAGCGAAGATATGGTCGACATCTGGGCCGACTGGGTAAGCAAGTATCCCATCCGCTCGATCGAAGACGGCCTGGCCGAAAACGACTGGGACGGCTGGAAGAAACTCACCGATAAACTCGGCGACAAGGTCCAGCTCGTCGGCGACGACCTGTTCGTCACCAACAAGCAGTTCCTCAAGAAGGGCATCGACAACAAGACCGCCAACTCGATCCTCGTGAAGGTCAACCAGATCGGCACCCTCAGCGAAACGTTCGATGCCGTCAACCTGGCCATGCGTAACGGCTACTCAGCCGTCCTCAGCCACCGCTCGGGTGAGACCGAAGACGCGACCATCGCCGACATCGCCGTCGCCACCAACTGCGGCCAGATCAAGACCGGTGCCCCCTGCCGCTCCGACCGCAACGCCAAGTACAACCAGCTCATCCGCATCGCCGAAGAGCTGGGCGAAAACGGCATCTACGGCGGCTCGCTGTGGAATAAGGGCTAAACCGGAGGCTTGATTACATCTAACGACTCACAAGCCCACGCACTCCGCGTGGGCTTTTTTTTTGTAATGGTCAGTTACATCACTTACCCCCCTTTACGCGTCAGGTTAACTCGCTACCCTACTCGCGGCGCAAGTTAATCCGCCAAGCCGTAAATATCAGTTCATAAGGATTGTCAACGTGTCAGACAACAACCATAAACTCAGATGGGGCATCCTCGGTGCCGGTGCGATCGCCGATGCGTTTGTTCGAGGCGTGCAGATGGGCAAGTCCGGCCGGGTGACTGCCGTCGCCAGCCGATCGCTCGAAAAAGCAAAACAGTTCGCTGCTCCATTCGGGATTGCGACCGCTTACGGTGACTACGATGCGCTGTTGACTGATGACGAGGTGGATGCGGTTTACATTGCCACGCCTCACCCGATGCACCCGCGCTGGGCGATCCGAGCCGCGAAAGCGGGCAAGCACATCCTGTGCGAGAAGCCGCTGGCACTCAACGCCGCGCAGGCGATGGCTATGATCGAGGCTGCCCGTGAGAACGGTGTCTTCCTCATGGAAGCCTTCATGTACCGGTGCAATCCTCAGACAGCGAAGCTTCTACAGTTACTACGAGACCGCGCGATCGGCGACGTTAAATTCATTCAGGCTTCGTTCGGATTCGCCGCGGGTTTTAATCCCGATAGCCGGTTATTCAGTAATAAACTCGCCGGCGGCGGGATCATGGATGTCGGTTGCTATCCCGTTTCGATGGCGAGGCTGATCGCCGGGGTTGTCGACGATAAGCCTTTCCGCGATCCGGTGGCGGTCAGCGCGGTTGGTGAGTTAGCAGAAACAGGCGTCGATGCCTACACCGCCGCGGTCCTGAAGTTCGACAATGGCATACTCGCCCAGGTGGCGACCGGTATTCAAGCCAACCTCGATAACCGGGTCGTGATCCATGGCAGCGAAGGACGCATTGTGCTTCCCGATCCGTGGGCACATCAGCGAACCGATGCACACGACGGTGTGATCGAGGTATACAAGAACAGTGGAGTCGAAAAAGTCGAGATACCGATCAACCGTACGAGCTTCTCGTACGAGGCAGATGTGGTTGCTGAAGCGATAGCCGCCGGGCAACAGGAGCCTGGCTCCCCTGCTATGACATGGGACGATACCTTGGGCAACCTCGCGACCCTGGACCGCTGGCGTCAGGCGATCGGCGTGCAGTTTGTCGACGAAACACCAGAGGCCCAGGGCATCAACACTATCGCCGGCGAACCCCTGCAGCGCCGGGCAGATCACAACATGCGTTACGGCCGGATCGACGGGATCGACAAAGACATCAGCCTGATGCTGATGGGTTGTGATAACCAGGAAACCTACGCACACTGTGCCGTTCTCTTCGACGACTGGTTCGAGCGCGGCGGCAATGCCTTCGACACCGCACACCTTTACTACGGCGGCAAGCAGGAACGTTTCCTAGGCCAGTGGATCGAAGCACGCGGCGTGCGCGACCAGGTCGTGATCCTCAGCAAAGGTGGACACCCGCCCTACTGCACGCCCGACGCGGTCAGCAAGCAAGTGATCGAATCGCAGCAGCGCATGCGGACCGACCACGTCGAACTCTACATCCTCCACCGCGACAATACCGATGTGCCGGTCGGCGAATTTGTCGATATGCTCAATGAACACGTCAAGGCCGGCCGTATCCAGGTGTTCGGCGGCAGTAACTGGTCGCTTAAGCGCATCGCTGAGGCAAACGAATACGCCAAGGCCAATGGCAAGCAGGGCTTCGGCGTCGTCAATAATAACCTGTCGCTGGCCGAAATGGTCAAGCCGGTGTGGGGCGGATGCGTGCACCTGTCCGATACCGAATCTCGCCGATGGCTGGCAGAACACAACATGCCGCACCTGGCATGGTCCAGCCAGGCCCGTGGCTACTTCCTGCCGCCGCACCTGCGGATGCGTCTCGGTCAGGACAACTTCAAAAGCTGGGATTCACCTGAAAATGAGGCCCGCCGGGCGCGTGCTGAGCAACTGGCTGAAGAACTGGGCGTCAGCCCGATCAACATCGCGGCGGCGTATGTGCTGTGTCAACCGTTCCCGAGCTTTGCATTGATCGGCCCACGCAGCGTGCACGAAACCGCTACTTGCATGCCCGCTCTTGATATCGAACTGACGCAGGCTCAGATCGACTGGCTGTGGTCCGGCAAGCCATGTTAGTGTTTAGTTGTGGCTAACCAGTTATCTGCGTTACGCTGTGGGTTGTGACACAAACACGACATAAACGTTGGCCCGCTGCTCTGATCAGCCTGTCCCTGACACTTGCGCTGTGTGTGCCGGTGGCGTATGTGATGTCGCCTTGGGTCTATCAGCAGGTCATGATCCACAGGCTTACGTCGAACGATTTAACCAAACGCCAGCGCAGCCTCAGTTACGCAGTTGCACATCTGCCTGAAGATAAAGACCTCAGACGCGATGTCATCAATACCTTATCCGTCGAGGATGATAAAAACTTTCTACAGATCGTGGATGCCTTGCAGGCGGCAGGCTGTTGGGACGAGTCATCAATCCCTGCTGATCCCTGGTTACGTTGGATAGACTTACTTGCGAAGGAACCCGGCGTCGAGGCGCCGATACTGGCCGCCCAGCGTCTGGCGGACCTGCAACGGCTTGCCGATGATCCGCGTCTGCTGGATCTATTGCAGTCACTTTCCGAACACGAGCAACCGGATGTGCGTTACAACGCAATGTGTGCCTTAGTCGAACTCTATCAATCTGCCAAGGATAAGGCCCCATACCAATCGCTGATCGTCAGCCTGTTGAATGACCCCAACCAACAGGTCGCTTACCACGCAACGATCTTTGCCTGTTTAATGCATCTGCCCGCTATCGAAGCCTTCCCCTGGCTGGACGATGCGTGGCGTGCACCAACTGATCTACATTACAACCTGACTCAGATTCAATCGCTTCTGGGTTCACCCGATGTTGCGGTGCGCGATGTTGGTTGTGTGCTGGCCGTCCGCGACCTGGATGCAAACGAGGTTTCACAGCTAATCAAAGCGATGCTGGCTGATAAGAACGATCAGGTACGAACAACCGGGGCGATCCTTGCAGGCATCAGCGGACAGCACCTCGATTTACTGTCGGAAAAACTCAAGGAGCAAACCGACTGGGTCGTCGTAAGCACGATGAAGCTAGGCCTCTGGATGAATGCAGATGCATCCGCAACCGATCTGCAGCCCGAAGTCCTGCTTGCTCAAGGCGACGTACCTCGCACCACGATCATTCTCGCCATGCTTCACAGAGACATTCTGCGTGCGCTGGATGTGTTATTGAATCCCCGTGGCGAAGCACCGCAGGATCTTACACGCCTGCTGGAAGATTATGGCTGGTGGCGTGTCTTGGATTACTACCTGCCTGAAGATGCGCCCCGCTGGCAAAGCACAAACGATCCAGCCATGCAACAACAACAGGTCGATCTTCTCTGTGACTGGTATCTACTCAATCGATTCAGCTTAAAGCAAACAGCCCAATCATCCGACTAATACCCCACTGCCTGCCCGTCCGCCCTCGCATCGCTCGCGGCCAGATACCCATCATCCAACCGATAAATACACTGTCCTCGGCCGAATGAAGAATCGAACGATCGCGTTATCGTGACATCATGTCCCATCGCTTTCAGTTCATCGATAGCGCTCGGTTCGTAGCCGGTTTCGATCGATACCTTCAGCCCGGTATGCACCTGCCAGCGTGGAGCATCAAGCGCCGCCTGCGGATTCTGCTTGTAATCCGCCAGCCTCACCATCACTTGCACGTGGCCTTGCGGCTGCATGAATCCACCCATCACACCAAACGCCATGATCGGCGATTCTCGCCCCTGCTCATCCTTGCGCGTAACAAAACCGGGAATAATCGTGTGGTACGGCCGCTTACCCGCCGCGACCTGGTTCGGATGCCCCCGCTCTGTTGAAAAACAATGCCCACGATTCTGTAGCGCTATACCAGTCCCCGGCACAACAATACCAGAGCCAAATCCCATGTAATTGGACTGAATCCACGTGACCATATTGCCCTCATCATCTGCAGTCGTGAGTAGCACAGTACCGCCCGGTTTAGGCTTGCCATGCGCAAAATCATTAGCACGTTCCGGATCAATCAACGCTGCCCGTTCATCCAGGTAGGCTTCGTTAAGAAGTTCATTTGGATCAAATTCCATGAAGGCAGGATCAGCAACATATCTATGCGCATCAGCAAAGGCGAGCTTCATCGCTTCAATCTGAAGATGTAATGACTTAGCACTGTCCACCGGCAACAAAGCAAGGTCGTGACGCAGCAAGATCCCCAACGCGATCAGCGCCGCGATCCCCTGGCCGTTCGGCGGCAGTTCATGGACATGGTAGCCGTGGTAATCCAGAACAAGCGGACGCACCCACTCCGACCGATGCGCTTCCAGGTCGTCCATACGCAAAGAGGAGCCCCCCGCTTCAGCCGCTTCAATCAGCTTAGCGCCCAACTCGCCTCGATAGAACGCATCACCCTTTGTATCCGCGATCGATTCAAGCGATCCAGCAAGCTCTTTGCATTGGAACAATTCACCCGCACCCGGCGCTTTGCCGCCAGGCGCAAATGTCTGATGCCAGCTTTCGTACTGCGCCTTGTCATAGAAACGGGCGGCATAGCCCCACGACGAAGCGGTGATCGGAGAAACCAGGAATCCATCGCGTGCATATTCAATCGCCGGCTCGATCACCTTTATAAAAGGCAATCTCCCGAACTTCTGATGTGCCGTCATCCATCCAGAAACCGCCCCGGGGACAGTGACGCTATCCCAGCCGCGTGCGGGGATCTTCCCGGCTTCAAGGTAAGGCTCAGGATCCAATCGCTTCGCGCTTCGGCCGGACGCATTCAAGCCATGCAAGCCCCCACCCGACCAGATCATTGCGAAGTTGTCGCTACCAACACCATTACTCGTAGGCTCAACCACCGTCAGAGCCGCCGCGGTTGCGATCGCTGCATCGATGGCGTTACCCCCCTGCTGCATGATCCGCAGCCCCGCCTGCGCCGCCAGCGGCTGACTCGTCGCCACACATCGCCCGGCAAACACAGGCATCCGTCGTGATGGGTAAGGCATCCGGTAATCGAAAGATGTTGACATACCTGGATTATAGGTGACCATGCCGGATTATCGTAAGAGAGAGATTGGTCTGTTAGATTTCAGAATGTGGCTTGCCTACGCTATAGGCAAATAAAGCCTCAAAAATAACGGAGTCTATGAGCGATGGAAAAGCCAGCGGTTACCGAATACCCGATCCTTGATGCGATCAAGCGCCGGTGGAGCCCCTATGCATTTGCCGACAAACCAGTCGAACCCGAAAAGATCATGAGTCTGCTCGAAGCGGCTCGCTGGGCGGCATCCGCATTCAACGAACAGCCATGGCGTTTTATCCTGGCGACCAAGGATCAGCCCGCGTCTTTCAGCAAGGCATTAAGCTGTCTCGTCGAAGCGAATCAGGCATGGGCGCAACATGCTCCCGTGTTAATCCTCACCGCCACACGCACCAGCTTTACACGCAACGACAATCCCAACCGCGTGCATCAGCACGACCTCGGCCTGGCCGTACAGAATATGATTACTCAGGCCACGGCCATGGACCTGTTCGCACACCAGATGGCCGGGATCGATCAGGATAAGCTGCGCAGCGAATACAACCTGCCGGATGAGTTTGAACCCCAGACCGCGATCGCGATCGGTTACGGGATCGATCCCGCTACACTTTCGCAGGAAGACCGCAAAAAAGCAGAATCGCCCCGGTCACGAAAAGACTTCGCAGACTTTGTGTTCAGCGATACCTGGGGCCAGGCATCGCCGCTGATCACAAGCGCTTGATCAGGTCCGCCGCCCAGTCCCGGATCTCATCACGCACGCGACGAAATAACGCATCCTGCTCTACCACGGATAAGCCCGGTATATCCGGATCTTCGAACGCATGGTGCAACAACCGATCCGCATCCGCAAACGTCGGGCAGGTTTCTTTCGCGTTATTACACACCGTGATCACCAGGTCAAAATGCTGATCGCGGTATTGATCCACGTGATCCGATGTATGACGGCTGATATCCACGCCCGCTTCGGACATCACCGCAGCCGCTTTAGGGTGCAATCCCTTTGGCGCAGTGCCCGCGCTGAATACCTCAGCACGTTCACCGGCGTAGTGTCTTAACCAACCTTCAGCCATCTGTGATCGGCAGCGGTTCCCCGTACACAACACCAGGATACGTTTGGATTGCGGCATATCCATCGATTCCGCTAAGAACCACAGCAGCAACCGGACTGTTTCAACGCAACCGGCTCACAGCATGGCCGAGCCAGCACGAGGTCCAGGCTGGCGACGTAGTCCTTGCCCACAAACTCTGTAGGGATCTTTTCGACCAGTTCCGCAGTATTCGGGCTGCAGGACAGCACGTGCATGACGTCGTAACCCTTGCGCTTCGCGCTACTGACATCAAGGCCCGACCGGATCGCTTTCCCCAGGTAATCCTCGATCAACTCCGCCCCGGCGATGCAACCAATATACGCTTCCAGGTCTTTGACGATCGCGTCCGGCAAAGGTTTGAGCAGCACGATATCGCTGATCGCTGCCTGACCACCGGGCTTCAGTACACGCCTGATCTCGGAGAACACCTGCTGTTTGTCGGGAGACAGATTAACAACACAGTTGCTGATGATAAGGTCCACGGTTGCATCGTCGATCGGTAGCGCCTCGATGTGCCCCTTGCGGAAACTGACATTGCTGTAGCCGTGTTCCTCAGCATAAGCAGTAGCTTTTTCGAGCATGGCATCAGTCATATCCACACCGATGACCCGCCCGCAAGGCCCAACTTTCGGCGACGCCAGGAAACAGTCGATGCCGGCGCCCGAACCGAGGTCAACAACCGTCATGCCCTGTTCGATCATGGTCAACGAGGTCGGGCTCCCGCAACCGAGTCCTAGATTGGCGCCTTCGGGTAGCGACGCGACTTCTTCCGCGCTGTAGCCGATCGCCTGAGCATGCTCCAGCTTGCCCATATCCGTCTTCGAGCCGCAACAACCGCCATCCTGGGCGATCTCGCCGTAACGTTTGGAAACGTGTTCGTGGATATCGTTACTGGTTTGGTTTGTCATCTTCACTTCCTTTTCTAAACCGCCGGCTTTCAGCGGTAACAGCAACTGACCTCTTCCAATGATTTATCTGCAATGTCACTCAAGGCATCCCGATCCTGTTGAATTTGTGGCTGATCCCTCAGGTGGACTCTGACCCACTTCAAAGCATCACGCACGTGTTGATCTGCCCCTCGACCTGCGAGCTTGTAGTAGTGCCACCGCCCATCCTTGCGAACCGTGATTAAACCCGCTGCCGAAAGGATACTCATATGCTTGGATACCGTGGACGGGGACAACTCAAGCACCGCGATCAACTGACAAAGGCATAACTCCCCCTGCTCCAGCAGCATCAGCACGCGGAGCCGCGATTCATCGGCCAAAGCCTTGGTGGTGTCTATATACGGCGTCATCGAGACCTCTATACTTCGTTGATTGGCGAAGTATAGGAGTATAATCGCCGCTGTCAAGCCGGGGCCGGGTGGAATTACATTTGATGTGTTAGATATCCGACGTGATTGAACCGATCTGCTTTACAGGCATCTCAGGCAGCGCATGGATGAACTTCTTGCCGTAGTGTTTGGTCACAACACGGCTGTCCAGCAGTGCCACACACCCCCGGTCCTGCTTCGAGCGGATCAACCGACCAAAGCCCTGCTTGAACTTGAGGATCGCTTCGGGCAGTGAATACTCGACGAACGGGCTGCCGCCACGAGCCTGTATCCGTTGGGTACGCGCCTCGATCATCGGCCTGTCGGGCACGGTAAAAGGCAGGCGCGTGATGATCACATTACGCAACGCTTCTCCCTGAACATCAACCCCTTGCCAGAAACTGTCGGTACCGAGCAGCACGCTTCGCTTATCGCCACGGAAGTGTTCCAGCAGTACCGACCGCTGCACTCCATCGCCCTGCACCAGCATCGGCATGCCTCGTTCGTGTAACGGTTCACGCAACCAGTCTGCGACTTTTCGCAACAGGTTGTAGCTGGTGAACAAGACAAACGCCCCGCCGTTTGTGTGGTCGATCAGGTTCAGGACAGCCGGGCACAGACGCGCAAAGTAATCATCGTTGTTCGGATTGGGCATCGTCCGGTCGACAATCAACTCGGCTTGTCTGGCATAATCGAAAGGTGAACCGAGCTGCAGTGTGCCGGCATCTTCGCAACCCAGACGCGATCGGATATGACTGAACGCATCCTTGGTCTGTTGACTCGATTGCGAATTGCCCGCAGCATGATTGGCCGCATCGGTCGCCAGTGTCGCCGATGTCAGTATGACCGGCAGTGGTTTTCGCTTGGTGGTCGAGGCCTCAAATAGACGTTCTTTAAGCAGCCCCGCCACTTCGACCGGAGCGCCGCACAGTTTGACGCGTGAATGTCGGCCGTCGTCGGTATGACTTACTTCTAGCCAGTACACGCTGTCGGGTAATTCCTGTTTAAGCAGCACCGCCACATCCATCGCGATCGCCTGCGCCCGATCCGCATAGCTACCCGCTTCCAGCCGGTCAGCCTCGTCATCAATATGATCTCGCACACGTTTCAAGGCCAGCGACAGGTCCTGCATCGCGGGGCTCAGTGTGTTCTGGATCGGTATGGGATTGTCGACGCGCCCATTGCTCCGCCCTTCTCGCTCCTGCCAGAACAGGACATCCTCGAAGAAGCTGTCGGCCGCAAGCCTTGCGTTTTCCACCGCCTGCATCGCACGATTGTGCAGCTCTGCATCAACCTTCATACGCAATGTTGCAAGAAAACCCTTATGTCGACGAGCCGAATGCAGCCTGGAAAGCAGGTAATGAACCTGGAAACGACTAACGGTGACACCGAAGTATTCCCCCGCAACATCTTCAACCGTATGCGCTTCGTCCAGCACCACGCCATCATAAGGCGGCAGTATCCCATAGCCATGCTGCTTCATCCCAAGGTCGGCAAAGAACAAGGCATGATTGACAATCAACAGGTCGGCATTCAACATCCGACGACGGGCAGCCTGGTAGAAGCATTTGTTGAATGTCGGGCAGTGTTTGCCCAGGCAGTCTTCCGAATCGCTCTGCACATCCGCCCACACCATAGGCGCATCGAGCACCGGCAGCGACGCCAGCGAGCCATCCTCCGTGGTCCTGGTCCATTCCAGGATCGTCTCCAACGACCGTTTGCTGGCGTTGTCATCAAACAGATCGACGCTGCGGTCCCACGCCCGGCTTGCCCTGCGCAATGACACATAGTTCCCTCGACCCTTGACCAGCACCGCTGAGAATTCCTCAGGAATCACCGCCTGCAGCAGCGGGATGTCCTTATGCATTAACTGCTCTTGCAACGCGATCGTGTGCGTCGACACCACGATACGCTTGCGCTGATCTTTATCATCTGTCTCGAGGATCTGTTCGATCACCGGCAATAGATAGGCGAAGCTTTTACCCACGCCTGTCCCGGCTTCGACGAGAGCACAGCGTCCCTCGCTTAGCGCATCCCGTACGAACTTCGCCATCCGATCCTGCTCGGGCCGGTGTTCGTATACATCTCCCAGACGCCTGGCAATCGGGCCGTCGGGGGCAAGGATGTCTTCAGCAAGGATTGGCATTCGCAGCACATCATAGCCGCGATACTGGTCCGTCGTTGCGCGTCAGGCCCACGGGAATACCGGCAGGACCCACTGGTATCCAAGGAGCAATGCCACGATACAGATAAACGATACCAAGGCGCCTGATTGGACCAGGGCCGATACCGGAACCTTGCCAGTAGCAAACGCGATTGCATTGGGCGGCGTCGATACAGGCATAGCCATCGCGAACGAGCACGCCAACGCGGTGAGGATAACCAGCTGAGCCGTCAGGTGGCTGACATCTTCCGGTGTCTGTCCCTCGATATGCTGCCCTGCTACCAGCGCAATGACCATCGGGATGATCACGATCGCCGTAGCTGTGTTACTCATGAAGGTCGAGAGGATTACCGACAGCACGACGATGGTGGCTGCCAAGGCGAAGCCGGTGAGGTTTGCGATCGGCAGGTCACCGATATAGCCGATCAGGTTTGTGACTTCCATCGCCTTACCCAGCGACAGACCGCCCCACATCAGGATCAGCACGTTCCAGTCGATCGAATCGACATCGTGCTTACGCAACACGCCAAACGCGGTCAGCGCAGCCGCTGCGAGCAGCGCGACGGCCGCCGGAGCCAGGCCGTGGAATTTACCTGTCAGCCATAAGAGAATCGCAAGCGACAGTATGATCAACGTCCACCGTCCCTTGGTGCTGATCTTCTCGGTTGGCTTATCCAGAGGTGGCAGCGTCAGGTCTTTGCCTGGGGGGAAGAACCGGTAAAGCAATAGTCCAGCGACAACTAACAGGATGAGCGCCAGCGGTACCGCCATCAACATCCAGTCCACGAACCCGATCTTGATCCCGAAGTCGTTTAGCGCAGCCAGGGCCACGGCGTTAGGCGGCGTGCCGATGGGCGTGCCGATCCCCCCGATATTCGCCCCGAATGGCACCGCCAGGATGACCGCACGGTGGAACTTATCATCCTCCGGAAGTTCGCGGACCAACGGGCTGACGATCGCTAGCATCATCACGGTGGTGGCTGTGTTACTCATCCACATCGAGAAGAACGCGGTGATTGTCAGCACACCGAAGATCAGCATCAACGGGTGGAAGTTGAACGGACGAAGGATTCTTGCCGCGATCGCACGGTCTAATCCGTGTTTGGTGACCGCCGCAGACAGGAGGAATCCCCCCATGAACAGGATGATGATCGGGGAAGAGAACGAGGACAAGAGCACCGTATAGCTCAGGCTATGATCTGCCGGAATTCCGTCTCCTCTCACCGGCAGCTTATCTGCCAAGCCTCCCTTATCAGCTAGAAACAGGATTCCCATGCCGATGATGCAGAGGCTGGTAGCGTACAGCGGCAGCACTTCGGTCGCCCAGAAGATGGCCCCGACCAGAAAGATAGCTACAGTTCGCCTGGCCAACTCGTCCATGGAAGCGGGAAGCAGATAATAGGCGGCTACCGCTAATACCGTCGTAAATGAGCATATTAAAAGACGCTCGCGATTGGATTGTTTCTGTGCCATGTGTATTCGCCGTGCCCAAGGGGATGGGGACTTTGGGGGATAAAAATACTATACAGTATTATTGTCATTTATACGAATGTGCCCTAAGCCTCTTCATCGGCATAAACGTGCCAAAAATACAAGCCGCCCCGTTGTGGGACGGCTTGTAATCGATTTCTGATTGACCGATAACATATCGGCTTATTGCAGTTACTTGATCTCGACGCCGCCGCCGACTTCCTTGATCTTCTCGGCCAGAGCCTCTGCCTCTTCCTTGGAAACACCTTCCTTAAGCGGCTTCGGGCAGTTGTCGACCAGGTCCTTGGCTTCCTTCAGACCCAGGCCGGTCGCTTCACGGACGACCTTGATGACCTTGATCTTCTGGTCGCCGGCGCTGGACAGGATCAGGTCGAACTCGGTCTTCTCTTCGGCTTCTTCGGCCGGGCCTGCGGGGCCAGCCATCACAACGGCGCCACCGGCGGCCGGCTCGATGCCGTACTCTTCCTTGAGGTATTCGCCCAGGTCGACGGCTTCCTTGAGGGTCAGGCCGACGATCTTGTCACCCAGTTCCTTGATTGCTGCTTCTACTTCTGCCATTTTCTTGAATCCTTGCGTCTTCTAATTGATCCACCCGAGAGGCCGCGACCCAGTGCCACGGTTTAACCCCGAAGGGCCAGTCGGGAGCGATGTCTAGTTGGTGTCTTGTGACTCGTGTGTGGTGGCTGGTTACTTTGCTGTTGGTTCATGCTGCTGTCTTAACCAGCCACGAGCCACCAGGCAACAGCCACTGGTTTTAGCTTGCTTTCTTGATCTCTTCGCCCTTTTCGAGTTTTTCCTCGATGGTTTTGAGGATCGAGGCGATGTTCTTGGCAGGGCTGGTGATGGCGCCGACCAGGTTCTTCGCGGGGCTGAGCAGGATCTGGACGACCTTGGCTTGTGCTTCTTCCTTGGTCGGGTACTTGCTCAGTGCCTCGATCTCGTTGGGCCCGAAGACGATGCCTTCCATCAAGGCGCCGCGGAACTCAAGGTTCTTGAGCTTCTTGGCGGCATCGATCAGTTCACGGGCGACGCTGACGACGCTGGCATCCTCGGAGATCGGATAGACCATCGCGCTGGGGCCGTCGAGCAGGTCGCCGAGGGGCTGCAACTCGCCGCCTTCAAACGCCTTCTTCGCCAGGCTGTTCTTGACGATGGTGATCTTGATGTGCTTCTTGACCAGGCCTGCACGCAGTTCGTTGGTGGCGTTGCTGCTGATGCCACGGACATCAACGAGGACGCCGCCGCTGAGGCCTTCAAAGCGTTTCTTGTAGGAATCTACGATCAGGTTTTTGACCGGTTTGCTCATGATTAAGTCCCTTTCGGGCGATCGCGGCGCTCGCCGCGTGGTTAGTTTGGATTCAGATTACTCGACCACGACGGCCACGCCGGGTGTCATCGTCGCTGACAGCGAGATCGACTTGATGTATTGACCCTTGGCGCTGGACGGTTTCATCTTGGTGATGTGCTTGATGAACGCCTCGGCGTTTTCTTCAAGCTGCTTGGCGTCGAAACTGTACTTGCCGACGGCGGCGTGAACGTTGCCACCCGAATCGTTACGGAACTCGACCTTACCGGCCGCGTATTCCTTAACGGCTTCGGCGACGTTCGGCGTGACGGTGCCGCTCTTGGGCGAGGGCATCAGGCCCTTGGGGCCCAGCGTACGTCCAAGCTTGGATACCACACGCATCATGTCCGGGCTGGCGACGGCGACGTCGAAGTCCATCCAGCCATCCTCGATCTTCTTGACCAGCTCTTCGGCACCGGCTTCGATCGCACCGGCGGCCTTGGCTTCCGCGACCTTGTCGGACGCACAGAAGGCGACGACACGCTTGCTCTTGCCGATGCCGTGAGGCAAAGACAACGAGCCGCGGATCATCTGGTCCGCCTGCTTGGCGTCGATACCGAGGTGCATACACAATTCAACCGTCTGGTCGAACTTGGTCGCTTTGAATGACTTGATCCGGTTTACCGCATCAGCAAGAGGCAACAGCTCTTTGTTGTCGTGTGCCTTCTTGTCTGCGGCATAACGTTTGCCTCGTTTGGCCATTGAATCCTTCCTTTCGATTGCCCGAACATGTCGGGCTCATCTCCCACGATTTGTGGCACGTGGTAAGCCGTTTGTGTTGATCTTCAATGTTCAATTTTGAATGTTCAAGCTTGTTTTTTAGATTGAACATTGCGGATTGAACATCTCACATGCTCAGGCTTCAACCGTCACACCCATCGAGCGGGCGGTGCCGGCGATGGTTCGCATCATGGCTTCGACGCTGTGGCCGGTCAGTTCCTTGGCCTTTTCTTCAGCGATCGCCCGGAGCTGATCCTGCGTCAGCTTGCCAACCTTGTCCTTGTTGGGCACGCCGGAGCCCTTCTCAAGCCCGGCAGCATCCTTGATCATCACCGCAGCCGGCGGGCTCTTGATCTCGAAGGTGAACGTACGGTCGGCGAAGACCGTGATCACGCAGCCGACGACCTTGCCGTTCAGATGCTTGGTGGCATCATTGAACTGCTGGATGAACTGGCCTGGGTTGACCCCGTTGGCACCGAGGGCCGGACCGATCGGCGGCGCGGGCGTAGCCTGCCCACCTGGGGCCTGGATCTTGAACTGTGTGGTGATCTCTTTCTTGGCCATGTCTGGCTCCTGGCGTTCATCCGTTTTAATGATCGAGCGTACAATGCAGCAGACCTGCAGATTCCCCGCAGTATCCGGCGAGCCGGGTAGTATAACGAAGTTTGTTCTCTGCTGCCAAATACCCCCTGTTTATGGCCCTTATTAGCCGGTTTTGCTTTGCCGGTGTGTGCATAACTGGCTTCTGGTAGGTGGTTTATCGTATATCCGCTTCCGAGGGTGGGTTGAAAGCCATCGCCGCGCCGAGCGGCCATCCCGCGGACCGCCCGCAGGTAAGCCCACCTATATAAGGTAGAAGCCACCATGTTGTGCGCATGTGGGTGGCGCTGTTGACCCATGGCTGAGCTTGGAGACCTTCGGCCGGGGTATCGGTGAAGCGACGGAAGATCCGAGCGGAGCACAGGAAAGCCCCCGGATCCCCCCGGAATCCCTGAGCACCGACAACCAAGAAGCCTCCACCCGGATGGTTTATGGAAGCGTTCAGCTCCATAACACATCCGTGCGCCGGCCACCGTCGCACTCGGGTTCAATTGCCCTCCCCCGCGCCCCACGGCCGGGCGGTCTTTTTATGCAACGGAAGCATCGCGATAACGGGCCCACCACGCAGAACCGCGGTAAAGCGCATGCGGCGCGCACACGACAGAGCTGTGCGCCCATTCAGTGGTGGATAACCAGCCTACCCTGTGCGCGATATTTGCACGTTGACTCGGATTGGTTTAGAGCGATCTCAATCCGACTGCGATGGGCAAGACGTTTGGACTTGGAGACCTTCAGTCGAGGAATCGGCGGGGTCGGGAGACCCGCGCCGAGCGCAAGGTCAAAGAAAGGCACCCGGCACAAGACATCTAATATAACTTATATTAGATGTCTTGTGTCGGTGCACTCATGACAAAGACGGACACTCTGCGTCAACCGCCTTTGCCCTGCGGGTCAAAGACGGGCACCCGGCGGGGTCGGGAGACCCGCGCCGAGCGCTGAGGCATTCACAGATCGCACTGCCCGAGCCGGGCGTGGCCCGAATCCCAGGCCCCAAGCTCCGCCGATAGTGTAAGACATCTAATATAAGTTATATTAGATGTCTTGTGTCGGTGCACTCATGACAAAGACGGGCACTCTGCGCCAGCCGCCTTTGCCCTGCGGGTCAAAGACGGGCACCCGGCCATTCGTCAGACACGATTAAACGACTTTCCTTCGATAATATTATTGATCGCATCTGCACCCGATGCACCATAAAACCAGATCAGGTCGGGGGTGTCCTCCATACCGCAATACATTCTCCCTTCTGCATCCATAAGCAGTGGCAATGTAGATAGTGAAGTCCTTATGCTTCCGACCGGATATAGTCGATAGCCAACGAATTTTGAACTATCCAGAAGATATTTTTCCGGAAAGGTCATCATGCCAAATGTATACGTAACCTCAGAATTGTCACCTCTAATCATTTGAAAGCTGATATCACCATATGTTTTAAGAAATACTTCAACCGCAGAACCAGCAGAAGCAGATTCGACCGAATCTTTCCAACCCGCATTTAGCAGCGTTTCACGGGCTTTATCACTAAGTTGGATCTTGTTATTGCCTGGAGGTATTTGAAATGGTTCTATATAGATTGGCTCAGTTTCGTAACCACCACACAAGCAATTGATTGCGCCAACGCCCGTATCGCCAAACTTGTGAAATATATCTTCGAAACCACCATAGACTCTCCCAAGATCGTCCATAACAACTGTCATGTGATCGGTAAAAGCTTCACCAATGACTGTTAGCGGTCGCCCCAAAGCTTTCTCATAATCTTGTATAAGCCCCGGAATTGCACTACCCGCTGCTATTGTAGCGTTAAAGTGGCACGAATCCATGCTTTCGGGTACGCGATAGTGAGGATACTTGAGGCGCAAGTAACCATATTCGCGTAGAAAATCTGCCGCTAGGTCCACAAAGGCGAATCCGCACTTCTTGTTTTCTTCCACAAATTCATCAATGTCTATCGAACGTCCCTTGTGCCATCCTGCCGAAACAAGGCAGTTCAGTGATGTCTCAGTCAATAATTCCATTGTGTCAACTTTTCTTGTTTTGTTGGGGATATCGAATTTGCGCCTTGGGTTGATATTCGGCAGTTCCTACGCTTTGCGAATGTCCCCGTTTTGGTTCCCATGAATCGACAGGCATTGCCAGGCTCGGAAAGGGGATAAGCCCCTTATTCTGGGTGAGAAGAACTAAACTCAATCAAGTATCGGTGAGAGTCTATGATTCCGTGGTCTTCATAATCATGAATGAACAACCACAAAGAACGATCATTTTTTCTAATCAGTGAGTATGCTGGCGTATCCTCAGCGCGGTCTAAATCCGGGTTCAATACCAAAGACACTCCATCCCATTTAAACGTCAACGGGTACTCATTAAAGTTGCTTTGATCAATAATACGAATAACAAGAGTGAAATAACCAGTTGACTCAGAGGAACACTGTACCAGGAGGTTATTTTCTCCTTGCCATGACGTGGTTACATCAAGCGCTTGACCAATTGTGCTCCCTAAAGATATTTGCGATGAAAAATTATTGACAAACCTCAAATTCCAGTAAGCATATCCCAGCATACTTATTGACAATGCAAACACAATAGTTACCAGGATAATAAAGCACCAGGACTTCATAGAAATCGATCTCATTTTACATTCTCCGCACAGGTGCCGTCGTTAGTTTCCGGAAATACCGTACCGTTGATATCAACTTTGTCACCCCAATAATATATTGCCGTAGAACCTTGGGGTCCTACACCGGGATTACTATATTCTGTTTGCCTCACTTTGCCCAGGGCAGAAACGGGGTCAGACGAGAAACGGGGTCTGACCTGCTCTGTAGAAAACCTTTCGATTGACGCCTGAGCAAGCAAGTAGCGTGGGTTCCTACTCTGGCGTAGGGTGAGGTTAAGCGAAGCGCAACCCACCACGGATGCACATCTACTCTCGCGCTGCCTTTTTAGTGTCGGCTAAACGTGATGCCATTTTGCTAACGCTCTGATCTCGCACGATGAAACGATAAACAGCTCCACACGCCATGCATCATCGTGGTTACCTGCATTCGTATGTCGCGACATGACTGTGGTGGGTTGCGCTTCGCTTAACGCCACCCTACGATCCGACAATTCGCGGTATTTGTCGGGTGAGGCGTTTGGGGTTGGAGACCTTCGGTCGATGGAGCGGTGGGGTCGGGAGACCCGCGCCGAGCGCGGTACGTCAGTCGGGACGTGTACATTTTATCATCATTGTGGTTTGGGCGTAGAATGAAAGGCAATAAGGAGGATATGCATGTTCAGACTATCCCGGATGGATTTTGGTGTTGCTGTTGTGTTGTTGGTTGTTTTTTGTGTGCTGCCGGTGGGTGCGGTTGCATGGGGGGGAAGCCTCAATACACCGCCGGCGGGTTTTACCGCTCTGTTTAATGGGCACAATCTTGATGGCTGGAAAGGTCTGGTTGCGAATCCGCCTAAGCGGGCGGCGATGTCGGCTGAAGAACTGGCTGAAGCACAGGCGGAAGCTGATGCGAAGATGCGCGAGCACTGGAAGTGTGTGGATGGCGTGATCGAATTTGATGGCCACGGCGAGAACCTCTGCACCGCGAAGGATTACAAGAACTTCGAGATGTATGTGGATTGGAAGATCCTGCCTGAAGGCGACAGCGGAGTTTATATTCGCGGTAATCCGCAGGTGCAGATCTGGGACACGACGCATGAGCCGTTATTCAAGCACGGTGCGGACAAAGGTTCGGGGAGCTTGTGGAACAACAAGGAACATGAGAACCTCCCGCTGATCAAGGCTGACAACCCTGTTGGTGAATGGAACACGTTCTATATCCGCATGATTGGCGACCGCGTGACCGTGCGTCTGAACGATCAGCTTGTCGTTGATGATGTCGTGATGGAGAACTACTTTGAACGGGGTAAGCCCATCCCTGAGTCGGGGCAGATCGAACTGCAGAATCATGGCAACAAGCTGTGGTTCAGAAACATCTACATCCGTGAATTGCCTGACGATAATGCTGAGGCGAAGAAGCTGGTAAACAAAGAACAGCGTCGGGTGACGTTATTCAATGGTAAGAACCTTGACGGGTTGTATACCTGGATACAAGGCTCGGGATACGAGGATCCCAAGCATGTATTTGGCATTTCAGATGGGATGCTGCATGTTACGGGCGAGGGGTATGGCGGGATTCTTACCGAACAGGCATACGACAATTATCACCTTGTTCTGGAATACAAATGGGGTGATCGTGTATGGGGAGATCGGTCAGAAAAAGCGCGGGATTCCGGGATGTTGATTCACAGTAACGGTGCGGATGGCGGATGTGTTGGGCGGTGGATGCCGGCGATCGAGGTGCAGATTATCGAGGGCGGCGTCGGCGACTTCATTCTCGTATCCGGTAAAGATACGCGTGGTGAACCGGTGCCGTTGTCGATCACCTGCGAGGTCGGCAAGGATCGGGATGGCGAGATGATCTGGAGAGCAGGCGAACCGAAGCAAACTTTCAATCTTGAAAACCGCAGCCGCGTCAACTGGCTGAACCGTGACCCTGATTGGGAAGACAAACTCGATTTCCGCGGACCGGATGATGTAGAAAGCCCTCACGGCGAATGGACACGTATGGATGTCATCAGTGACGGCGGCCACGTGACAACCTATATCAACGGCCAGAAAGTCAACGAAGCGTTCGATGTCACACCGCGTCGCGGCAAGCTGCAACTGCAGACCGAGATGGCGGAGCTGTACGTGCGCCGCTGGGAACTCTGGCCTGTCGGTGAAGGGCCGGAGCCTGCGAAAGCGGAGTGATATCAAATCGGCGGTTTATGCTGCTTGAGAACAACCTCGACTTAGCGTAAGACATCTAATATAAGTTATATTAGATGTCTTGTGTCGGCGCACTCATGACAAAGACGGGCGCTCCGCGCCAACCGCCTTTGTCCTGCGGGTCCAAGTCGGGCACCCGCAAGACGTCTGGGCTTGGAGACCTTCGGTCGAAGGATCGGTGGGGTCGGGAGGCCCGCGCCGAGCGCAGCGCAGTCGTTGATGCGTTTTACTTGAGTATGACTTCTACCTGGTGCTCACCGCTCTTTGAATCCGGTGGCGGCAGGACTTTACCATCTATCGTTGTGCCATCGAGTGTGATGGACTGGACTTCCAGCGACGCGCCAGCGGGACGCTTCACGTTAATGTGGTAGACGTTGCCGCGGTAACGGCGTGTCATTTTGAAGCCATCCCAATGCGAGGGGATGCACGGGTCGATGAGCAGGCCTTGGAAGGTAGGTCGGACGCCCATGATGGATTCCATGAGGACGCGGTAGACCCATGCGGAGGAGCCGGTGTACCAGGTCCAGCCGCCCTTGCCGTAGTACGGCGAGTCGGGGCCGTCGACGTTGGCGGCGGTGACGTAGGGTTCGCATTGATAGAGTTTCGGGTCCATGCCGCGCAGTGGCGGGGACATCTTGCGGAACAAGTTCCATGCTTTGTCGGGGCGTTTGAGCTTGCATTCCATCTGGATGGCCCAGGCGGCGGCATGCGCGTAGAGGCCGCCGTTCTCGCGTGTGCCGGCGGCGTAGCGCGTGAGGTAGCCTATGCGCGGGTCGGGCGTGGAATAGGCGGGTTGAAGCAGCACTGCGCCGTAGTCGCGGTAGAGGTATTTTTCGAGTGAAGCCAGTACCGCGTCACGCCTGTCGTCGGGGACGATGTCGCTTAACACGGACCATGTCTGCGGATTCAGGTGGATCTTGCCTTCGTTGGCGGTGTGGCTGCCGACAAGTGTGCGGTCGTCGCAACTGGCGGCCCAGTACCATTGGCCGTCCCAGCCGTGCTCGTTCACCGCGTTGGTGAGGTTTTCGATTTCGTTGGTGTAACGCTTAAGACGGGCTCTTTCATCCTCTGAGACTTCGCCTTTGTCGATCGCCAATTCAACCGCGGGGCAGAATTCTTTGAGGATCGCGACGAGGAACTGGGCGACCCAGACGCTTTCGCCTTTGCCGGCCCAACCGGTGACGGAGAAGCCGTCGTTCCAGTCGCCTGTTCCGATCAGTGGCAGGCCGCGTTCGCTGCGTTTGCTTAGTGATCGCTCTATCGTTCGGCAGCAATGTTCATAGAGGCTGCCGGTGTTGTCTTGATCGAGCGGCTGGTCGAGGTATGTGGCGGTTTCGTTGAAGATGCTGAAGTCGGCTGTTTCTTTGAGGTAGTTGATGGTTATAAATGGCAGCCAGAGCAGGTCGTCGGAGAACTGGGACTCCATGCCGGTATCGAGGATGGGGTGCCACCAGTGCTGGACGTGCCCGGCTGCGAACTGACGGGAGGCGTGCAGCATGATCTGGGCTTTGGTGCGTTCGGGATCGAGGTGCAGGAATAATTGGCTGTCCTGTAACTGATCGCGATAGCCGTAGGCGCCGCCGGTCTGGTAGTAGGCGGTGCGGCCCCAGATGCGGGAGGACAAGGACTGGTACTTGAACCAGCGGTTCACGACGAGGTTGACACTGTCATCAGGCGTGTCGACTTGCGACCGGTCCAGCCAATCATTCCAGAATTGCTTGGCGTCAGTCAGGGCTCGATCGGCTGCATCAGATTGCTGATACTGCTTGACCAATTGCTCGGCTTGGTCGTTATTCTCGGCAACGCCCAGCGAGAATGTCAGTGATTTGGTTTCTTGTGGGGCTAAAGTAACCGGGGCAGACAAGCTGGCGATCGAATCGTCCCATCGGCCGGTTGTCTTGGCGACATAACCGCCCTCTCGCAGCGCCATCGGGTTGGCCTGTGTACCGTATTGTCCGATGAATGCTTCTTTATTGCCGGATGAACCGGCGGCGGAGATATCCACGCAATGGAATGCGATCTTGTCCCAGTTGCGGTTCCAATGCTGGCCTTTTTCGTTTGGGATATCCCACATGCGCTTTGTAGCGAATACGGCGCGATGATCGGAGGATCGTATCGTTTCCAGGAATGTCTTGTGGAACTCGCGATGCGTGTCCGGGCCGACGCCGAGGCACCATTCCAGGTATGACCAGACGGATAGATTCCGATTCTGCTTGCCGAGATTGGTCAGCTTGATCTGCCAGAGTTCTACGGACTCACCGGGGACGGCGAACAATGTCAGTTCGGCGCGGATGTTGTTTACGGTCGTGGTGAAGAAGCTGTAACCCATGCCGTGACGGCATTCGTATTGTTCGTAATCACAGCAGACGGGTTTCCATGTGGGCGACCAGAATTGGCCGGTATCTTCATCGCGGATGTAGATGTACTTGCCGTGGGAATCGCTGACGAGGTCCTGTTCCCAGCGGGTGATGCGGTTGACGCCTGCGTGTGTTTGCCAGGAGTATCCGCCGCCGACCTGTGAGACGACAAAGCCATAATCGCCCGGGCAGATGACGTTGACCCATGGCTTGGGCGTGTCGGGCCGGGTGATGACGTACTCGCTGCCATCGTCGGAGAAGTAGCCGTAGCCGTTGTCGAACAGCTTCTGCGATCTTGCATTGATCGAGACGGGTTGGATGCCGGGTTTACTCACACTTGTCACAACATACTCCGATCCGCGTTAGCATCAAAACGGCCGGGGCTGGTTAGCCCTTGAGGCCGGTCATCGAGATCCCCTCGATGAAGGTTCTTTGAGCGAGGAAAAACAGGACGATTATGGGCAATACGACCAGCGCACTCGCCGCCATGAGGTAGTGCCACTGCGTGCCGCCGTGCTGGCTCTGGAAGAACTGCAGTCCCAGGGCCAGGGTAAAGTCATTCTGGTCGGTCAGATAGATCAGTGGGCCGAGGAAGTCGTTCCACGTGGCCATGAACTGGAAGAGCGCGACCACGGTGATGGCTGGCTTGGCGAGGGGGACGACAATCTGCCAGAAGATACGCAGCTCGTTGCAGCCGTCGATCCGTGCCGAGTCTGACAGGTCTTTGGGGATCGTTTTGAAGAACTGGCGCAGCAGGAAGACGTTGAACGCACCGGCAAAGAACGTCGGGATCCATAACGGTTTGAGCGTGCCGATCCAGCCGAAGGTTTTGAACATCGTGAAAAGCGGCACCATCAGCACGGGGCCCGGGATCATCATCGTGGCGAGGACGAAAACGAAAACTTTATCACGTCCGGGCCAGTTGATTCGGCTAAAACCATATGCGACGAGCGTGCTTGAAATAACCGTGCCGATGACGGTTAGAACGCACAAGACAAGCGTGTTGCGCAGGTAGTCTCCAAAGTGGCCCATCGCGGTGATCGCTTTGGGAAAGTTCTGCCAGCGAGGCGAGATGCTTTTTGTTAATGTGCCCGCTTCGACGGTATGCGATTCGACGAGCACATGCGCCAGCTCCTGGCGGTCATCCCACTTGACGTAGTGCTTGTTGAGCTTATCGGGGGAGACTTCCAATTGCAGGGTTTCGCCGAAGCTGATCCTGACGTCGTCTTGTGTCAGATCGAAAGTGCGTTTGATATCATCGGGCGACACGGTCTTGCGGAAGGTGTAGCCTTCTTTATCCATGACAACGATGCTGACGGGCTCTGAGCTGGTCAATAGCGATTCAGGATTCTCTGCTTTCGCCAGCAGCCATTGGCCATCGATATTGGCGTAAAGATGGTAATTAGCTGTGATGCTGGCGAGAGTGTCTGATGATGTGGAGATGGGCTCGTTGATACTTACGGGTACGGGTTCATCATCAAGTACCACGCGCCACTGGTAGGCTGTATCGATCTGGACAGGCGTATCCGCTTGAACATCTTCGGGCATCTCGGCGACGCCGACGGATAGCTCTTCGTCGTTGTTCTGCCATATCCATTCATATGGCATCCACTGCGGCGGGCTGGACATGGCCTGATCGATCGGCTTCACGGCCGTGGACAACATCCATAGCATGGGGACGACAAAAATCGTCGCCCCGCCCAGCAGGACAATGTAAAGCAGGATTTTATTGATCGCTCGCATATCAGCCTTCGCCCCCGTAATAGATATGTTTGCGAGAGATCACGGTGACGCCCCAGGTAAGCAGGATGATCACGATGAATAAGATCCACGCCATCGCACAAGCGTAGCCCATGTTCAGGTATTGGAATGCGTTTTGATATAGGTTGATGACATAGAACAGCGCAGAACGGTTCGGCCCCGGGCCGCCGAGCATGACGAACGGCCTGACGAATTCCTGCAACGCACCGATGATACCCATGACGAGGTTGAAGTAGATCACGGGTGAGATCAGCGGGACCGTGATGTGTCGGAACTGTACGGGGGCTGATGCGCCGTCTATCTGCGCCGATTCATAGAGTGCTTTGGGCACATCCTGCAGCGCGGCGAGGAAGAGCACGATCGTGCCGCCGATCTGCCAGACGCCTGAGAGTACGAGCGTCGGTTTGACCCAGTGCTCATCGGTGAGCCAGCCGGGATCGGGTATGCCGAACCAGCCCAGCGCGTAATTGATCAGGCCGTATTCGCCGTTGAATATCCAAAGCCAGATCATTGCCACGCCGACCAGGGGGACGATGGATGGGAGGAAGTAAACGGTGCGCAAGGCAGAGCGTGCGACGATCTGCTGGTTCAGGCCGACCGCGATCAGCAAGGCCAGCATCATCCCAAGCGGGATAGTGAAAAGAGCGTAATACGCTGTGTTATAGATCGACTTCCAGAACACAACATCGTAAACCATGTCCTGGTAATTTAACGTGCCGACGAATACAGGCTCGTTGAGTACATCGTAGTCGCAGAACGAGTAATACAGTGATGCGAAGATGGGGTACAGCCCGAACAAGGCAAAACCGATGATCCACGGGCTGATAAAGGCGAGGCCCTTGTACAGGTTGTGGCGTTCACCTCTGGTCATAGCTCCCCCACTCTGCTAGTCGTGATTCGGCAACCATGTCCCATCGGTGCATCGCACGATCGAGTTTCAACTGCGCGCGATCGTAGACATCCGTCAGTGCCTGTTGTGTTGTGACATCGCCCGCATAGATTCTGTCGGTCGCGATACGTATCTCATCACGGTACTCGTTCCAAATCGGCAGCGTGGGCCAGGCATGAGCGCGCGGACTGGACGCCAGATCGATGAATACTTTGATGTGCTTGTTCGGGTGTTTGGCAAAGAAGTCGTTACTAACTTCCGCAAGCGGGCTGAACTTGCGTTGCCCGATATTCAGTTTTTCGATCGCCTTTTGGCTGTTTACATACGTGATGAACTCGAATGCCTCATCGGGGTGCTTTGCACCGCGCGGTATGACAAGCACATCTGATTCGAGCACGGTCACGGGCGCATCGGTCTGAAATTGTGCTGCCGGGAAGGGCGCAGCGCCCCAGCGCATCTGCGGGGCGTATTGATCGATGAAGTTGTACATCCACTCGCCCTGGATCACCATCGCTACCTGGCCCGAAAGAAATGGATCCTGTGGCGATGCGAAGTTGCCGAAGGATGCGCCGAACGTATCCAGATTACGTCGGCCGAAACGCTGCGGATAGCTTCTGAACCACTCGTAGGCTTCTACGTTTTCAGGTGATTGGATGGTGATCTGCCTGTCGCCGTCCCACATTTGGCCGTCGAACCAGAAGCCCCATAGTTCGAGCCACCAGCCGGGTATCCGTGGATTGTGACCGAGCTGGATGATGTTGAAGTCCTTGGCCTGCTTTTCGGCATCGGTCAGTTCGTCGTAGCGTAACTTCTGAAGTTTGCCGTCACGGACTTGTTCGACAATCGTGAGACGTTCGACGTATCGTTCGAACTCTTCGATATCGCGTGGCGGTGTGTCGGGGTCCAGCCCCGCTTCTTCGAAAAGCGATTTGTTCCAATGCAGTGCGATGGTTGCCGGCGTCGTCGGTAGCGCCCATAGATGATCGCGGTGTGTGCATTGATCGTAGATGGCGGGGATGTAGTCGTCACGGCTGATCCCTGAAGACGCGGCATAACCATCCAATGGGGTTAGCGCTCCTTTTTCAGCAAACACGCTGATGGTATGCGTCCAAACGCCCGCCACATCCGGTGGATTACCGCCTGCCGCCGCCAATAGCAGTTTCTGATCGACACCGCTGACTGCAAGCATCTTGACAAAGACGTCTTCCTGCGATGCGTTGAAGTCGTCGACGACGGCGCGCATCGCATCCGCCTCGAAGCCGGTCCACTTCTCCCAGTAATAGACGATCACTCGGCCGTCGGGGGTATGGTCTGCTTGCTGCTCGCCACAGCTCGCCAGTAATGTGGTTACAGCACACAGCCATAGAACAGCATGCAAGCGTATACTCGCGCTAAATAGACTGGATAATCGGCTCGACATACTCATTCCAGAGCGAGTTCTCCCAACTTCACTTGCCCATCCTGGGGTTGGTATTGCCAATTCAACTTGACGGGATTTGTGCCCTGCTCGTCCACACTCTTTACCGCGACACTAGCACCCATCTTCAAGCCGGCGGTTGGCTTGACGCCTAATAGACGCCAGGGGATCGCAATGCGTGCTTCGTAGCCACTATCAACCCGCTTGATCTCTCGGGTAACACCAGCATGACGGTTGCCGAATGCTTCGATCACACGGTCCGGGACTGCCAGACCGAATTGAAAATCTTCCCTGCTCTTCCACGTCAAGCCATCGTTATCAGGATCAAGAAAAATCTCGATGCAATCGCGATCGAACAGACTCACATTATTGTCCGCATCATGGACATGGGCATCATCGACAAAAACGACGATGTGCAGCGCCTTGTAGTCCCAGGCGTATGCAAAGCGTGCGGAGACAGTGTTGTCTGAAGTAGGTTGACCGGTTTCAAGACTGTCGTCGACTGTCAATTGATGCCAATCAGCTTGTTCCCAGCCATGTTTAAACGGCGTAACCCTGGCGGTGCGATTGTTTCGGTTCCAGCTCGCATAGAGCATCTGGCTTGGCATCGCGCGTTCAAGGTTATACACACTGTTGTTATCGCCAAATGAACGATCCTGATAGTCGGCGATCTGTTCGTAGCCGTGGCTGGCTATCGCGTTTGCTGATACCCATCGGCGGACAATGTCATCTTCAAGATAATTGGCGAGCGCCAGCAGCAGCATCCCCTGATCCCAGACGAGGTATTGATCCGACAACTGACCGGTTTCGATATTGACTGAGTCAACAAAACCCATGCTGCCTGGGCGGGCGCCCATGGCCTCGAGTTTCTTTAGATTGCTGACAACCTCAGTGGGGAATGAATCGATCGCTAACACACAGGCATGGGGTGCAACGACTTCATCCACCAGACCGCCCCACCCAAGATACGCTTTGCCATCAGGCGAAGCGCTCGCGGACCAGCCCCAGACGGGGTAGTCATTTTCTTGAGCGTGTCTGATCTGGGCATAGGCGAAGTTTTCCGCGCTTCGGCCCATCAGTGTGTCGGCGTCATCAAGGAACAGGCCGTTGACATACTGCATGAACAGTCCACCACCCTGCCAGCCGGGCGACAGGTAACGGGCGCCATACTTGGATTCCTTATCACGTTTGAGTTCATCCCACATCGTAGCCGGCGCTTTGTTTGTCGCGATCGCCAGGAACTGCGCCAGGCGGGCATCGGTACCGAGCAGGTCCAGCTTCCAGTCGGCGTTGACCTTTTGTTCCTTGACGTTGTACCCGCCCAGAAGCCGGCCGCTGTCTTCGTCGTAAAAGGCAGCCCAGTCCATCGCGTTGATGAGCTTATTGCAGCGTTCGCTGAATTCGGGAAGTGCCTGCGATACCGCCATCAATCCACCGACCAGATTGCCCGAATCCAAGACCGAAATCCACGGATCGGCGGTGGAAGGCTCCAGCGTCTTCACATCGTGCCAGCTCTGCTGAAAGCCGTGTGTCGTCGGCAAGGACTCCACACTGCTCAAGCACTTGTCTATCCGTTTCACGGCCTCTTCACGGTCGATAAAACCCATCTTCTGTGCGACTGCGGTGCTGGCTAAATAGATGCCGATGTTGGAAACGCTCGTGATCCCATCGCCGCCAACGCGATCGGCGGGTAGCCCTGTCTTTGCATCTGCGGTATCGGCGATACATCGCCATGTGTCGTCGGCAATACCCCTGAGATACTCGATGTCGGCATCGGGGAGGTTTTTATCTGTAGATATCAAGCCCGCGATCTGCATTGCTTTTTGTGCTTCGGGGTTGGCCATGAAGTGCTTCCAGACAAATCCGCTTCGGTAGTTCTCGATCATCATCAGCGAGATGCCGACGTCGATCCCGATGACATCTCTTGCGACGTAGTCGGTTTGTGGGTTAAACGCGTCGACGAAGCCGTAGTGTTTCCAGATCTTGTCGCCGTATAGTTTTTTCAGTTGTACCAGTGTGGGGATGCACTCTTCCGGCACGAATGGCACAGAGCCCGACGGAGCGTATGGCACAACAGAGCCATCAATATCAGACGTTGCAGGAGGACCGCCCCAGGCGATGTATCCACCTGCATAATCTGACGCGGAAATACCCCACACCCTGTTGCTGTAATGCGGGAAGCGCTTGCTCAGCCGTTCACACATGCGCTGCTGCGCTTTTGTGGCAAGTACCGAGTTGAGGTAGTAATCGCCGATGTGGTCGCGCTTGTTACGGTAATCCACGAAAGCGTGTGAGAACTGGTGAGTGAACAACGGCGGGCACGCCATGAAAGTGAACTCATCATAGCTGATGATGGGCACGCGGTGCCAGATGCGCCAGGCGTCGGCGGGCAGCGGGTGAGTTGGTGATGCGATACCGAGCAGGTAGAGGATCGTGTGTTCGCTGTAGCCATCCCATGTTGCGCCGAGGAAACCGTTTTCAGGGTTCCAGCCCATGGTCAGTGTCTGGTGTGTGCCGCGCATCCAAGGCCAGTCCACGCGTTCGTAGATCTTCGTAGCAAGTTCTTCAACCTCAGTGCCCTTGTAATACTGCTTCGCGACCATGATGCCGCCGAGCAGAAGTCCGGTATCTACCGAAGAAAGCTCGCAATTCCACGAGCGTTCGCCTGTTTTGTGATTCACGAAGTGGTAATAGAATCCATGCTCGTGAGGCATGTCATTCCAGATGAAGCGTAAAGTGGTCAGCACACGGTTATAAGCTTCATCATGTCCGATCCACCCGCGTTCATCGGCGATGCAGACTGCGACCAAGCCGTAGCCTGTGGCTGCTACGCTGGCGACGTCGAACTTTTCGCTGCCATCCGCCGGGGCGCGATCGGCCACCAGTCCCGTCGTGGGCTCCGCCTGCTCCCAGAAGAAGCGGAAGCACCTTTGTTGGTATTCATCGAGAAATGCTTCATCGCTTTGGTTAAGCGTGTAAACACTACTTTCCGGAGCAGGTTTGGATTCTGCAGATACAGACACGGTCGAAACAATAACAATCGACAGCGTCAGGCATACGAGTAATCGTGTGATCGCTTTAATGGCTCATCTCCTGTCTGTGCCAGTCGGTTGTAGCAGGAGGTCGTTGACACCAGCCTGCAGGATATAAGTCTTACCGTGTAGCCACATCATCCATACTCGTCACCCGGCTCCCACAAACCGAGTGATGGCAGGCCTATTGAGTTATCCAATAGCCCCGAGTTATGTGACGTGGTACTGAACATGAATCGCTGTTTAGCGCTCGATTGGGCCTGCTTCTGCTGCCATAAGGCAACCGATGCATCTGCATTAGCTGAATCATTCGACGCATCAGGTGTATCGCTGTTCCTTGCAAGCTGATTGCTTGATGCGGAGGTTATGCTTGTCATAGTCGTGACAGATGCTGCGACGATCTCATCAGCGACTTCTTCAACTTCGGCAGCCGGTGGCGTGCCTGCATTCCAGTTGTTCAGGACAAAGTCCAGGTCATCCAGGCCGACGTAACCATCGCCGGTCGGATCGCCGGAGTAGTAGCTGCCCGGTGCAACGGTCTGGTTCCAGTTTTCCAGCACGATATCCAGATCGTCGAGGCCGACGTACCCGTCTTTATTCAAATCACCATCGATGATGGTGCCGGGGAATACCGCATCCAGCGCAGCGACGACTTCGGGCAGCTCGGTGAAGGCCTGGTTATCGTCGTAGAGATATTCCATCAACGCCATCGTGGACAGGGACGTGTTCCACAGGTCATTCGCAGCCGGGTAGCTGGTGGGTTCTGCGGCGCCGGTCGCCCAGATCGCGGAATCGCTCAGACCGAACGGACCTTGCAGGTTGTGCATCAGTGAATTGCGCAGCGAAGCTTCCGCTCCCTGCGGATCACCCAGCAGGCTGAACGCCACGGACCAGGGCATGAAAACGTATGGCTCGCCGTAATTTGCATAGGCGCTGAATTGCTGATATTGCGAGCCGCTCGAACCGGCATCCGGCTGTAAGAACAGGCCCCTGCCGATCGATTCGAAGTAGTCGTCAACGTCCTTTTGATAAAGAACCGCGTTGTCGAACGGATTGCCGCGTACCCAGATATTCGGATAGGAATCCCATCCGCGATCATTCGTGTCGACAAACAGGTCAAATAGCCATTGCACGAACGGCGGACGGTATAACTCACTGCTGTGGATCAGGTGGTAGTTTTCGGCATTGACCAGGTACGTCTTAGTGCGATCAATGTTTGCGTTATAGTGCGTGGTGATGTCGACATGATGGGTTGTCGACAGGTGTGCCGCCAGTGAAATCACCCAGTTTTCACCGCCGTAGCCGCTGTATGTCGCGCCGGTGAAGGTGTGGGTATTTTCAAACCACGCCATCCGCCAGCCGTTGGAGGAACTGAACGCTGCGAAGTTGAACCGATCGAGCATCGCCTCGACATTGGCCTGCAACGTCGATGAGATGCCCGCTTGTGATTTGTACTGATACAAGGCCAGGAACATGAACGCCGCATCGATGCTGGATTCTTCGTAGGGAGAAGCTGCGGTAAATGTCGCGCGATCGATATACCGCGGTGGCAGGTATCCTCCATCACCGGCGGCCTGGACGTTATCCATGGTCGTATTGAGCGTATTCAACAACGTCTGGACAAACGCATCGCCTTCAGCTTGTGTGATCCACCCACGCTCTATCGCCCCGGGCAGCAACTTGACGAGCGTGCCGGTGGTGTTCATCGCTAATAGACGGCCGTTGGGCGAATTGGTTTCCAGCGCACCGGTCTGCGGATCACGTGCGCCCCACATTGCGCGGAACTGACGCTCTGCAAGACGTGCGACAAGGTCTTCCAGCGGCGCGGTAGCGGGGTCGAGCACGCCGCCCGGCTCGATCAGAGAAATATCGTCAAAAGCGATATTGCCATAGACGGCTTGCCCCTGGTCTGCCTGCACGAGTAAAGCGAACTGACGCGCCCGGCTGAAGTCAGGCGAGCCTACGATGCTCCATGCAGGATCGGACAAATCCAGAGAGATGTTGATTTCAACCCACTGGTCCGTTGCATCGATAACAAAGGATTGGCTGGCACGGTGTGCGTTATCGTCGCGGTAGTCTTTTACTTCGAAGCGGAAAGTGAAGTCGGCCCCCGTACGGTTGCGTATGTACAGGCGCACCGATTCGTATGCGGTCAGGTCCCGTGTATCAGTGTAGGATGAATTGAGTTCTGTTCCGCCGAGCGCTGTGATGGCAAACCCAAAGCTTCCGGTCGCGACGCCGACATTCATGAGCATTGCGCCGTCGCCGGAATGGACAAGCGAGGCGTCTGTGGTATGCGAAACCGCGGCGTTATACGTAAGGTTCGTCACGCCCCCGAAACGGTTCAGCAAGTTGTTGCCCCAAGAGACTGTCTCGCCATCTAGTAACGGGACGACACTGATATCCTGGCTAAGCGTTGACGCCGCCAGCACTTCATCAGCAGTAGCGCTTACAGAATCGGCGCTGAGCAGCAGGCGGGGTTCGAGTTCTTCCAGGCCTCGCCAGGGTATGTGATTGCTGGAGGCAGTTGAATTATCAAAATACTGAAAAGACATTACAACTCCCGTGATTCAACAACTCCACCCACTCGCAGAGCCCAAGGCTCAAATATCAATCACACATTATATGGTAGTGTCATCCTGTTCAGGCTATTAAGGTTGAGACGTGTCCCCACCCTGATCGGGGTTGCCCCATCGATACCAGACGTCATTGCCCAGTGGGTCTTTACGTGCGGTTGCCGGATCGCGGAAGTCCTCACGGGCCATGTACTCAGAGTGCCCGTCGAGGAAGCTGAGATTCTCACCGTCACCGTGACGAGCGATATCACCGTCACGTATAGAACCATCCTCATTCGTTGAGCCCCAGTCGATGTCGATTGCGATTACGGTCCAAGTGGTATAAGGCAACTGGGTAACGGGCCTGTCAACGATTCCATCCGGCGGTGTGTTAAGGGGTTTTCTCTCACCGATGTTATCGTTGAGCTTGTAATCGGTATATTTTGAAACGCCAACACCCCATAGTTCTTCAGTTGGGAATGAAGGTTTAAAGTGCGATTCATACAGACCATTACCGAAGAAGTTAGCGCTTCCTACAGCTTTACTCCATATTTCACCACCACTGGATGTGGCTTCTGCGGATGGGCAGATAAAAATTTCATCGCCGCCCAGGTACGATTCCAGCAGATAGAGCTGATCGCCTTGACGATTGAATGCGGGAATCAACGGCAGGTAATCATTGAAGTCATTCGAGTAAAACTGGGATGCGATGGCGATCTGGCGGACATTAGACAGACACCGCGAACGCTGTGCCGTGCGACGTGCAGCGCCCAACGCCGGCAACAGGATGCCGACCAGCAACGCGATGATAGAGATGACAACGAGCAGTTCGATCAGCGTGAAACCGCTTTCATTGTTCTTGGTTCGGTGAAATTCTGCGTTCTTGCGCATCATGTCGCTTGCTCCTGGGTCGTTCACATGAGTTTCGCTGGCGGAGAGTCCGCCGGTTAAGCGGAGTCGGTCAAGTTAATGACCGGCTCCGGAGAGGGTATAGGCAGTTATGCCCTACGTCGGAGGAATGTCAGGCCGCCCAGCGTTAGCAGCATTGCGCTGGCGGGTTCAGGTACATCGATTACAAAGTTACCGTAGGTCACCTTGCCGTAGTCGGCGGGGTTGTTCGTGTCGACCTGGTTCTGCAGGGCGAATCCAACCTTGGAGCTGCTGATGATGCCTTGCTCGAGATTGGTGAAGTTAAGCGGTCCGCTGGAGACGCCATCGAGGATGTATTCGATGGTGCCGGGCGAGCCACCTGAAGGCGCCTTGTAGATCACGCCGAGGTTGACGGTGGTACCGAGTGTGTAAGCACTGCCGCCGAAGGTGTAGAACGGCAACGGCCCGCCGAACGCGGCGACTTCGCCGTCGGTCGTGACATTGACCAGGCCTTCACCGCCGAACGTATCGAAGCGGAAGCCGGCTTCCTTGCGCGGCGCGGTGGCGGCGGCTTCTAACGTGATGTCAACAGAGATCGCGAAGTCCTCGCTATTGGACAGCATGTACTTGCTCGATCCGCCATCAGCGGACAACCAGGCAACGTGCTTGTTGGCCCAGCCGCCGGTGCCGAAGTCGGTTTCCTCCATCACGATAGAACTTGGGAAGTTGTTGGTGGTAGTCAACGTGCTGTCGGGAAAATCATTCCAGATGCGCGTTTCGATCAGGGCGCTATCGACGTCCGTGATCGCTGCCGACGCAAGCGTTCCGGTCAGAACGACCGCGGCGGCGGATAACATGGTTAGGTGGTGTGACAGTTTCATCTTAATGCAAACCCTCCTTTAGTGAAGATAGTCCGATTGATACATCAATCGTTGGGTATCCATAGCCCGCGCAATACCGACACCTGCCCTTTCTCAAGACAAGGCATCGTCCCTCCGGGGGTAAGTACCCGGAGGGTACGGGCCGATGGTTGATTAGCGTCGACGTAGTGCAGCCAGCGCACCGAATCCAACAAGCGCCAGAGTCGCGGGCTCGGGCACGACCGAAGCAGGTGGCGTACCTGCATTCCAGTTATTGAGCACGATATCAAGGTCGTCCAGACCGACGAAGCCGTCACCGGACGGGTCGGCAGCTTCATCCGCCGGCGGTACGTTCTGGTTCCATGCTCCGAGGATGATGTCCAGGTCATCCAGGCCGACAAAGCCGTCGCCGTTCAGGTCACCATCAAGCGGTGCGGAAAGCGGGCTGATGCTGATATTCGAGAAGGTTGTGGTGACCGCGTCGGTGGAGATATTGGCGGCGCCGATTGCGTTCTGAGCGTAGAAGCCCAGTTCGGAATTATCGATCACGCCGTTTTCAAGGTTGGCGATTTCCTTCGGGCCGGTGGAGATATCGTTGACGATGTATTCCATGGTTGCGGGGACGCTGCCGCCGCCGCCGTCACCGGGTGTGTAGATCATCTTCATCGTGACGGTGTTGCCCACGGTGTACGTGTTGCCGCCGAAGTCGCCGATATTCGTGCTTGCAAAGGGGAAGAACGAACCGAACGCTGCGATTTCACCATCCGAGGTGATGATGAATAAACCTTCGCCGCCGATCTTGGTGTCCATCCGGATGCCGGCTTCTTTGCGCGGGCTGGTGATGAGCGTGTCAAGATTGATATCTACGCTTAACTGCCAGCCTTCGTTGTTCTGGAACTGATAGCGTGTGGAACCGCCATCGTCGCTGAGCCATGCCTGATGCTGATTCGCATACGGATTCGGAATGTTGATCAGGTCCGGCGGATCAAAACTGGATTCATCGAACGATACTGTTGTAGGGTAGTTGTTTGTTGTTACCAGGGTGCTGTTGGGGAAGTCATTCCAATTCCGTTCAACAATCACCACGCCATCAATGTCCGAAACCGCTGCCGAGACAGAGCCCGCCAGGACAAAAATCCCTGCCACGGCTGAGTAGGCTGCCGCAGATTTGATACCCATCATCATTCCAAGCCTCCAAGAGAAAGTGTAATTCAATCTGATACGGGAGCACCGATCGGTCACTCCGTTGTCGACCTGCGCCACGCAACGCAGGATCCTCCTCATGCCATCAATACATTTCTTGCGGTGAGTACCGCTTTACTAACTTCTCAGCAATCGTTTACTTCCCTTTGTGTTCCACGCCACACGATCGTCGCACAATCAATTCGGTCGGCAATACTTGTTCAACTAGTGTGCGTCCACCCGTGACAAGATTGATCGCGGCTTCGCTGGCGACACGGCCCATTTCACGCATGGGTGAACGCACCGTTGTCAGACCGACATAACGTGCGGCCTGGACATCATCGAAACCGATCAATGCCATATCGTTGGGTACGCTCAGGCCGTGCTCATGCATCGACTCGATCACACCCATCGCCATGGGATCATTCAACGCGAACATGGCGTCCGGCAACGGTTTGCCGGCGTTTAGCCAGTTGTTCATCAGTTCGTAACCGCTTTCCCAGAAGAAGTTGCCCGGCCAGATCAACGCTTTATCAAGTTTGTGGCCGGCTCGTTTAAGCGCTGCTTCACAACCTTCGAACCGCTGCTCGGCGTCTATCGTGCCATCGGGGCCGGCGAGGATTGCGATACGTTCGTAGCCTAAGTCAAGCAGGTGAGTCATCGCTGCATCGGCGCCGCTACGGTTGTCGATCATCACCGAGGCAACGCGTGCGTTTTTGACCGGCCTGTCGATTAGAACAATAGGCAACTCGCGCTGGGCAGCCTGGCGGATGAATTGGTCAGACATACCCAGGTTCATCAGGATCAGTGCGTCAACACGGCCGGCCTGCAGATATTCCGTCACACGATCGTGTTCGTCTTCGGAGTCCTGCGAAAAGCCGACCATCAGGTGGTAGTCCCTGCTGACGGCATGTTCGTTGATACCTTTGAGCACTTCACTGAAGAACCCCGAATCGATACCCGGGAAGACGACGCCGATCGTGTCGGTTCGCTGCCGGGCCAGGGCCCGGGCGGAGTGATTGCGCATATACCCCAAATCCTGGATCGCTTTGAGGACCCGGATGCGCGTTTTCGGGCTGACTTTGGGGGATTGGTTGATCACGCGCGAGACGGTGGCAGTAGAGACACCGCTCTGACGCGAGACGTCTTGAACGGTGACGGGTCTGCCGTGGTCGTTGTTGACCGTCCGCAGAATGGAATCGCTTACATTATGCGTGTAATCGCTTACATCCATGGTGGCATTGTAACCGATTACATCTGGGTGTCAAGACTTTTTCAACCCGCTGCGACAACAATTCGATTGCCATAGTTGTGGTTGAATCAAGGCCATTGATATAGCGTGTGCCTGCTGCAGATCTATGCGTAAAACGTATAAACATCTTAAATAAAGAAATTTATAGTGTTTGGTCGTATGATTGGCGAAAGGCAAAGCCTTGTTTAAATCCCTTCAGGCCTGGATTACTACAAATATCTAGATTTGGGGTGTCAGCTTAGATTCTGGCGGCATCTGGTCATGATTGCCAAACATCCATTGGTTTCAAATCCGCTGGACTCAATACCAATAAAGCAGAATGTCCCGTTTTCTTACCCTTTTCTTAACTTAGCCGTTATTCTGCCGCTAGCGTGTCACGGGCCGATCATGCCGTCCCTGCGTCGACAGCCGATCCGCCAGCGCCGGTGGACACTTGAGCTGATTCAATCGATCGTGATCAAGCAATCGCTGGCCGTAGCTGGTGTTGCCGTTTCGTTGATCGAATCGTTCGGCAAGCCGATGCAGATGGGCCTTCGCCCGGGCCTTAAGATCGTCGATGAGGATACGGCCCGGTGAACCCGGCGTGGACCCTTCGCTGGGCCAGGACAGTTCGGTATCGATCCGTCCGTCCTCGGCCAGGCGGTAGGCCAAGAGCCGGGTCGCCAACATAACCTCGAAGAACTCATCGCTGGTCATGGTTCTACGGAACCGGGTCAGCAAGTGGGACAACAGACGCTCGGCCAGCTCCAGGCGGCCAAAGACAACCAGGAACTCGACGTGCCGCGCCGCCGAGCGCACAAGCCCTTCATCGACGACCCAACTGCAGGACTGCCGGTGCCGTTTCAGGCAACGCGACCACGCCTGTGTTTCAGCTAACGGTATCAACAGCATGGAGTCGCGTTCGGCCGCTGCGCTGTTGCAGCCCCCGCCTACTTCTTCGATGTCCTTGGCCAGGGACATGGCGTGTTCGACTTGACCAAGAAGCAGGTGGCCACGAATGCATTCATTCAGTTGACAGGCGGGGCAGTCCCCGCCCGCCTGGGGTCCGAGCGAAGACCGCTCGATGGCTGAGGCGATACCTTCGTGATCGGCGCACGGGATAGCGATCAACAGGTTGCTGTGCCAGCTATCGGTCGGCCGCCTGCAGAGTGTGAGGATGTGCCTCTCCCTCGCTCGCAGGATGTGGAGCTGTTCCAGAGAGATGTCCGGTTCCATGGCCGCCATGCGGACGACCCGCGTGTAGAGCTTGGGCAGGTCGTGGATGTAATTTGAAGCCTCACCGGCTTCGACCCGGTCCGCGAGCCATGCGAGAGACTCAAGGATATGCTTGGCGTAGCCGCTGTCCCAGTCTGCACAGATCAAACGTTCCCGCACTTGTACGCTCAAATCGATGTCGCCGGACTCGTCGGCGATGGTTCTGGCTCGCAGAAGGAGGTTTATCGTTTCGGGGCTGGACGGACCGTAGGCTTCGTAAAGAAGTTGGTTTACCTCTTGGGTGAAGTTTCGCGGCTTCATCGGATCAGTATTTGTGGTTTGAACATCGGTTTGATTAGATAGATCAGGTCGGGCCGGAAAAGCAGAGATTCTACTTTATTGGCGTCAATCGCTCCAGTTAACGAAGTCAGGCCTCTTTACCTCGGCAACGGGATGCCATTGGCAAGAGCGTTAGTGTCAGCAATGCGAAGCTTGCCGGCTCCGGCACAACTGAACTGGGTGGTGCCGAGTTGTTGTTCCAGTTCGCCAGGATGATGTCCAGGTCGTCCAGGCCGATGAAGCCATCACGAGACAGGTCTCCATATTGCACCATGCCTACAGGAACTTCGGCATTCCAATTGGCGAGGACAACATCGAGATCATCCAGTCCGACGAAGCCATCCATATTGATATCACCCGGTAATGCATTGATGACTTCGATGTACCGCTGCAGCGCTTCGATGAAGTAGTAATCGCCGTAGGTCAGGCCCATGTGGTGGACGTTGTAAGCGATGGAACCTTCACGCAGGATCGCCTCGTGTTCCAGGCCGTTAGTCAGGATGTCCAAGGATGCCAGGTTGTTGAGCATCAACTCCGCTGCGTTGAAGTAGCGCGCTGCTTCGGATGAATCGACATAGCCCATCAATTCAAGCATGGCCGAGGAAGCGATCGCCATCGCGGAAGAATCCAACGGCACTTCCGGATTGGGATCGTCAAAGTCATAAGGCACCATCCCGTCGGCGGGCATGTTGTCGATCCAGTAATCCGCTAAAGCAAGCGCGGTGTCCAGGAACGTTTGTTGATCGGTGAATCGATAGGTCAGTGTGAAGCCGTACATGCCCCATGATTGGCCGCGCGACCAGGTGGATTCATTGTCGTAACCCTGGGCGGTACGTTTCTCAATGACTTCACCGGTGGTTCCATCAAAACGCACGACATGGTAAGTCGAACCATCGGGCCGAACGTGTTCTCGCTGGGTTGTCAGCGCGTGATTGACTGCGATATCCGTCCAGTATTGAGCTTTGGCTGGGTCGTTTGTGTGTTCGGCTGCCCAGAACAACAGTTCCAGATTCATCATGTTATCGATGATGACCTGGTCGCCGCCCCAGGATTCGATCGCCTGGTAAACGGGTTTGTACCGGCCTGCCAGGGTATCTGCTGCTATAAGCACCCGAGCCAGGTAGTCTGCCTTATCAGGATCGCCATCAGGCAGCGATTTGTAACCTTGTCCGAAACTGTTGAACACGCGGAATCCGATGTCGTGGTCGCCGCCGTTGTATTCCTGTCCTTCAAGCGCAGCGGTACGTGCTTTAGCGCCAGCCAGGTAAGCGCTGTCGCCGGTCTGCTGATACATCATCCACATCTGGCCGGCAAAGAAACCGCTGGTCCACGCCCATTGACTGGTCTGATTCCAATACCCTGAGTATGTTCTTTCAGGCATACGGTCGGCCGGCATCGTGCTGTCTGTTCCCGCTACACGTTCATCAATGAAAGTGAACAGGTTTGGCAGATCGAGCCCGATCCTTACGCGCTGCCCCGGGTCGATACCCGTGTCGACATCGACCACGCCTGAGGCCGCCGGACCGATCGGGCTGGACAGGTTCTGGCCGGACCACACGTAAATGTCATCGATAAACAGGCTGCTGGATGCACCGGACCCGCTTTTAGCCAGGAAAGTAATCAATGCATCTGTCGTGCCGTTACGAAATCCGTAACTTTGTGCGACCAGGATTTGTGTCGCGATATTACCGCCTTGCATGTAGAAGTCGACGGTGTCGGTGTCGTTGTTGCTGACGATCCACATGTGATACCACGTGTCGATCGAAAGGCCATTCGCCCCGCCGTTTTCGGTCATATCAAGATACCAGGAGTAACTACGCCCCTGGGCTTTGATATCCGCATCATCAGGATAGATACGTGTCGTGCTCTCGTAATCTCCCCAGGATGTGGGGTTTGCTACATCCGCCAGGCCAACTGTGTTGTCTATCGAATTCCCATCTACTTGAAATCGGAAAAACAGCGTGCCGGTCTGTCCTTCATCAATTACTAATGTGCCCAGTGATTTGTATGCATTGGCATCGCCACCAAGCACCTGCATAAGCAGGTTGTCAGTGTTGGCATCACGTATCGCCCTGACGCCCGAGGTGGCTGTCCATCCGTTCTGGTCGCTCAGCGTGCCGAGGGTCGTGCTCTCGAAGTCTTCGATAAGGTCTGCCTTAGCGCTTGAAGGCGACAACCAAATGATTATCAGGATTAGCAGCAAATAAGTTTGGGAATAACGCATGTACGAACCGTTCATTTGTATGCTCAATCATGAAGCTTAGCCAAGTGACGCCTGATTCAGTCAGCGTGAGGGCGTAACAGAATCATGCCGCCTAGGCCACCGACTAATAAGCAAGTCCCGGGTTCTGGTATATCAGCGAGTGCTTGCGGCGGCGTACCTGCATTCCAATTGCCGAGGACAATATCAAGGTCGTCCAGGCCCACATAGCCATCGCCCGATGGATCGCCCTGCGACCAGTCGCCGGTCGTTATATTCGTATTCCAATTGCACAGCACGATGTCCAGATCATCCAGCCCGACAAAACCATCGCCGTTAAGATCACCTTCTAGCATCACTTCCACAATGCCGGTTGTGAGTAGTGCCGAAGTGTTCCATGCCAATCCATCAGCGAGCGTCGGCAGGTCTACCGAATCGAAAGACCCGGTTGCGGTCGTAAAATCAAGGATGTCGATCTGGTCGCCGAGTTGCGGGACCGGGGCTTCGTCGACAAGTGTCACAACCAGCGTGCCGGCCGCGTGCAGGTTGCCGCCGACGGTTAATACATCCGCGACACCCGGGCCGACCGCATCGAGTTCCAACACCGCGGAGCCATCCATGGTGTAATCCCCTTGCACGGTCAAAGTCAGGCCGGTCCCGAGCAAGACAGGGTCCAAACCACCGAGTGGATTCGTCAGGTCTGCACCTTGCAGGAATGTCATGTCGTCATAACGAACGCCATTGGTAATTGGCGCCGGGCCCCACGCGCCCAGAATCGAAATCAATGTGTCTGTCGTTCCGTTACGGAAACTCAGCGGGGAGCTATTCAGCTTATCACCCGAGGTTGCATCCGAAGAGCCGGTATTCAGATAGATGTCATATGTGTCTGTGGTTTGGTCCACGACCATCCACAGGTTGTACCAGGTGTCAGTTGCCAGACCCGTGGTTAAAGCAGATGTGAATCCCCCGCCGTCACGCGCATCGAGCATGTATGTCCCACTGGCACCGGCATCATCCACGATACGCACTTGTGCTTCATAATCACTGAAGACGAAACTGTTACCCGTATTGGATTGATCGCTCAGGCCGAAGCTGCTGTCCGGGTCATCGGTTTTTGAATTGAAGCGGAAGAAGAAGGTGGACGTTTCGGTGTTATCGATCTGAGCGCCGACGGGAAGCAGCATAGAGGCAGCGCCATAGTTTTCCAATCCGCCAAACGTCAGGACCTTGTTGCCCGTGCCATCATCTTCGATATCCGCGACATCACTACCGGCATGACCGATCCACGTGGGGCTGGCGACCGTGTTCACATCGCCGAGGCTGTAGCCTTCAAAATCATCGATGATGAACTGGCTGATCTGTACATCCAGGCCGTCACCGCCAACGCGGACCGTTGAGGCTTGAGAGGTGAGGTTACCAGATACTTTCCCCGCACCATCAATGAGGCTTCCGGATTGGGCTGTCAGATTGCCGTTCATGGAGTTGCTGGAATTGACGTGTACGGTCGAGTTATTCGTCGCCACGATGTTGCCGATGACATCGCCGTCGATCGTCAGAACCTGGTTGTTCAAGGCGTACGAACCGCCAGTGGAGGCTGACACATCAAACGTACCGTTCCTGGTCACGTCGATGTGTGGTGTGTTATCCAAACTGGCATTGCCGGACATGGCAAGGGTGCCCCTGGCGATCATGGTTTTGCCGGTGTAGGTGTTTGCGCCGTTGGCGAGTGTTACCTCTCCACCGCCCAGCACGCGCAGCATACCGCTGCCGCTGATGCCGGCACCGGTTACGGTGTACGCATTGCTTTCATTGTTAAAGGCAGTATTGGAGGGTGTCACCGTTGTTGCGATATTGACGTTGAACGAACTGGCGGTATCGTCAAAAGCGACTTCGGCGCCGTCCAGATATGGATCCGTCAGCCCCCCACCGCTGTCCCAATTCATGTTGTTATTAATATCCCATGCGTTCGGGCTCGTTGCGTCTCCACGCCAGATTAGCGCCTTGGCGTCCGTCGCATCCAAGGTCATACCGTAAACTTCAAGATCATTCCAATCAGACCACGTCCCATAGGTGCCGCGCAGCCAGGCGATTGCTGTATTGTGTCCGTCCCATTCCGGGATCGCGGGACGGAGGTTGTCGACGGTCGAGTTTTCGGTAATCGCGGTCCAGGTCCAGGTCTGGCCGAAGTCAGAGGTCACACCTTTGTAGAGTTCGTGATGTGCAGTGGTCGTGCCGTTGCGAGGATCGATATCGTTGGCCATGTACACGACGTTCGGATTCTGCGGATCGATCGACATCAGCCCCATGTAGTCGTTTTCATAGTCATACATGTAGCTGCCGCCGGCTGCCATTTCATTGACCTGCCAGTCGACGCCGTCGAAACGGGCGTACAGGTAACGGTGGTCGTATGGATTATCGTTAGCACGAACACTGATGATGCCGACGGGGTTGTGTGTATTGTCCAGCTCCAGGCTGATGGTCCACGCACGGTTCATCGTCGTGCCGTTGAATTGTTCACCGTTTTTGAAGACCGTTGTCAGTTGAGTCGGGGAGATGCCATTTGCATCAAAGATATTGTCATCCATCACCTCGTCGTTGTAGTTATAAAGCACGCCATCTTTGACGTAGCCTGCATAAATGCTGTTTTGTACCTGACGCGGATGCTCCTCGGTAGCGATGAAGTGGATCTTGTCGCCATGGGATGCATATTCAAGGTAAGGCCGATCGCTAGTACCGCCTTGGGTCAGCAGTTTACCTGCGTGTGTCCAGGTTGAGCCCTGATCGTATGACACGTGGACCGTCGGGTCCCAGTTGTCCGCGCGGGTGAAGTTGTAGAGCCGACCACTGCCGCCGTTGTCTTCATCCAGATAATAAATGTTGTTGTAGGTGGCGTTGTTGCCATTGGTGACGATCTGTTCCGGCTCCCAGGCGGTGGGGTCATGTGGATTCGTCGAAACGCGGTAGCGTGTGTAGAGATCGGAGGTATGCTTGGAGTAGATCGCAACGTAGCGCCCATCGGGTCGCTGGTACAGCGCCGCCATGTTGTGGTCGTCCTGCTCGAGCTGGTTGTGCAACTCGAATTCACCTTGTACGCCCGTATCCAGGTTGCGCCAAAGGATGTCGATGTCACCGCTTTCAGCGCCCGACCCCGCCGAAACCGTACTGAGGATCATCAGCGTGTTATTGGGGTCCGTGTCGTCGATGATCACGCGTTCGTCCGTGCACCAGTTCCATGAGCCGTTCGGCGAGGTTGTGGTGTTCGTCAGGTTAAACATGTCGCCGTAAACGACATCGACTTGTGCCGAAACCGGCAAGGCGGGTAAACAAAGCATGAACGCAGCGAGAGCAGCACGGGTAGTCATGGGGCACCTGCTATAGCCAATAGGAAAACCGATCCACCTGGCTACTGACATACCTATGCAAGCATGCGGTGGATTGAGTTTGAATAAATAGTCTGTTGCTCATCGATCGATCTATCATCGAAAATATAAACATCATGTCGATCGCTGATATCAATATCCGCGGTTATGCCGGGTTAGTCCGACATCAATTAAAAACAAGAATACGGGTCTCAATTAAGAGGCCCGTATTGAGTGTGATCGTTAACGACGTCGGATCAGTGCCATGCCGCCCAGGCCCAGCAGCGCGAGGCTGGCGGGTTCGGGGATCGCGGCGTTGGAACTCGGCGGTGTTCCGTTGTTCCAGTTGACCAGGACGAAGTCCAAGTCGTCGAGGCCTACGAAGCCATCGCCCGACGGATCGCCTTGCAGCCAGTCGCCTGCGGTGACGTTCTGGTTCCAGCGCGTCAGGATGATGTCCAGGTCAGCCAGGCCGACGAACCCGTCGCCGTTGAGGTCGCCATCGAGTACACCGCCTGCGATGACTTCGATGATGCCGGTGACCAGCAGGTTGCTGGTGTCCCAGCTCAGGCCTGCATCGAGCGCCGGCAGGTTAAGCGTGGCGAAGGAACCGGTGGCCGAAGCGAAGTTGAGGATGTCGAACGCATCGCCTTCAGCCAGTGCCGGAGCTGTGCCTGCAAGGGTTACTTCCAGCGTGCCACCCGCGGTCAGATTGCCCGTGACGGTCAACAGGTCCAATGCGTCCACGGTTGCGATATCCATTTCCAACGTTGCACCAGCGCTCAATACCAGGTCGCCACTGATGGTCAACGATTCGGACTGGAACACATCGCCCGGATTCAGCCCGCCTAGCGGGTTGGTCAGGTCTTCGCCAGCCAGATAGGTGATGTCGTCAACCATGACCTGGTTATCGATTGGTGAAGGCGCCCAAGCGCCAAGCAAGGTATTCAGAGCAGTTGTCGTGCCGTTACGGAACGCGAAGTCATCAGCAACAAGATTGGCGACGGTTGCGTCGGCCGTTCCCGTGCTCTGGTAGACGTCGTAGGTGTCTGTTGTCTGATCCACGACTACCCAGATGTTGTACCAGGTATTGGGCGTCAGACCCGTTGCCACACTTGAGGAGCTACCTCCATTACGGGCGACCATGTTGAACGTCCCGTTGCCGGAATCGCCGTCATCAACGAACGCGACCTGCGCTTCGAAACTACCGAATGAGAAACCGGCAGCGGTATCCGTGCCGTCACTGATACCGAAGCTATGATCCGGATCATCCTGCTTGGAATTCATGCGGAAGAAGAACGTCGCGACACTGCTGTCATCGACTGTTCCTGCTGCAGGGATTGGACGGGAGACCGCGCCGTATGCCGGATCGGACGCGTCATCGTGGCCGTAAGCTAACACCTGATTACCAGTGCCATCATCTTCGATGTCGGCATAAGTCGAATCCGCGTGGTCAGCCCAGGGGGCTGCTTCTTCGATCACGCCGCCGAGGTTGTAGCTTTCAAAATCATCGATAACGAACTGGCTTGGCGTGATGGGCAGGCCCACACCGCCGACACGGAGGGTCGAACCACTCGAAGCGGTAACATTGCCTGACACCGTTGCAGTACCAGCAAGCGTTTGACCGCTGGACATGCTGAACGCGGCCTGGCTGGATACATCCAACGTACCACCGTTAACGTTGATGGTTGGGCTTGCAACCGTGGTCGTTGCGCCGAGTGCCAGGACACCACTGCCGGTCTTGTTCAATACACCGTTGTTGGTGATGTTGCCGCTGACGGTCATGGTCGAATCGCCATCCACGTTGATATTCAAAGCGCCGCCGGCTGCGCCCGTGATATTCCCGCTGACCGTCAAGCCATCCGCGCCCGTACCGCCGTCGATCTGGAACGAACCGCCGGACGCGGTGACGTTGATGGGGCCGGCCATCTCGACCGCAGCGACCGCCCCACCGCCGACCGCGAATGTGCCGCCGTTGAGGGTGAACGCCCCATTACTCGTGTACGTATCGGCGTTCGACAGCAGCCGACCGCCGCTGTTGACGCTGACCGTGCCGCCAAGTCCGTTGGCGTTGTTCAGGTTCAGTGTGCCGCCGTTGACATTCATCGTGCCTGTGAACGCGGTGTTGTCACCACTGAGCACGACCTGGCCGGCGGTGACATTCAACGCACCGGAACCGGTCAGGTTGCCATTGAGCTGGGTTTCACCGGTGCTCTGGTTCTCAACTAAACTCGCACCTGCTCCCAGATTCACGTTACCGATTGTATTTACCTCATCGTTGTTAAACGCAACACTGGCACCGGCTGCCACACTTAAATCACCTGAACCCTGGATGCCGGCACCCGTGAAAGTGGTCGAACCAGAGTTGATGTTCAAGCCATCGGGTGTCACGGTTGCAGCAACATTGATCGTGTTCGTGCCGCTGAAGCTGACGCTGTCCAGATCATAGAACAGGTTGTCACTGCTGGACCAGTTCCCGGTGGTGCCGATATCCCAGGTGTTGTTAACCGCGCCGGTCCAGTTCATGCTTTCGGTTGCAGAGAACTGCACGGTCAGGTCACCACCACTGAAGCCGATGGAGACCGAATCATCCTGTCGGGTATCCAGTTGCGTGCCTTCCGAATTGAAGATCGCGACATTGAAGTCGGACGCGCTCACGCTGCCGCTGCCACTGCCACCGCTGATCAACGTATAAGCAGAAGTGTCAAGAGCTCCGCCGACCGGGGTCACATTCAAGTTGTATTGGCCGCCGCCGCTGGCGCCCAGGGTCACCGTGCCGCTGACCGCGATCTGGTCATTTGTACCAGTCGCTGAAGCACCCAGTTCATAGTTCATCCCACCGTTCGGGTTTGCAACCGTCGGTGTGATGCTCAGGTTGCCGGTGATGTTTAGCGTGCCAACCCCGTCATCACCGGGAGCAAAGACGGCATCCTCAAAAGCGGAGATCGTGCCACTACCGGCGTTGATCGTACCGGCGCCGCCGATCGTCTGTCCGATCTCGTCGCCGTTGAATGCAACCCCGTCCGGGTCTTGTGTTACCTGCATGCTGTAGGTGGTAAACGTACTTGTGTCAAAGACCGCACCGGCCTGAACCTGGATGCTTGAGCTGAATAGTTCACCGGCATTGGAAGCGCCGGCTTGAACCTTCAATGTGCCTTCTTCAACGACTGTCGGGCCACGCCAGAAGTCGTTGCCATTGGTCGTTGAAGTTGCGATCGTCAAAGTGCCGCTGCCGCGTTTCACGACATGTACGTTGTTGCCGTTGCTGATCAGGTCGACCGTCGGGTCGCCTTTCTCATCCACCGCCAGGTCTGTGATCTTACCGGTCACTTTGATGTCACCGGCGCCTTCGAAGACATAAAGTCGATCATTCGGTTCCGCCTCGTCCCATGCCGAGATCGTGCCGCTAAGCGTCAGGGTGCCGCTGGTCGATTCAATGATGTAGTGGCTACCCGTGCCGGGGATATCCGCGTAGATGTTACCGGCGATCGTGTTATTGCCGGCGCTGGAAATGCTCGCGGTTGCATCGACGTTGCGTTCTCCAAGAACGATGAACTCGTCACCAAGCGAAGCGTTATCCAGCACGAGTTGAGCCGAATCATTGTTGATTGTGCGTGTTGCCGCGGTGCCGTCTGCCGCACCCAGCGTGCCCGCACCGCTGACGGTCAACGTCGAGGTGCCCGAGAGCGTGGTCGTACCGCCGTAGGTATGAGCGGTGTTGAAACTCACGATACCATTATTCGCACTGACCGAACCATCGCCGGAGATAACGCCGGAGAAGGTTACATCCGCCCCGTCATTTACGCCGATCGAGCTATCGGCATCGACCGAAACGTTGCCGTCGACCGTTCCCGTGCCGTAACCGGCTGAACCGTTGTCAGCGAAGAAAGTGTTGTCGGCGCCGAAGAACTGTACGACGCCGCCATTGGTGACAGCAATGTCGTTTGTGGCAGGCAAGGCATCATCATGAACGATAGATACGGTTGCCCCGTCGACCGAGAGCCCGCCGGTAAAGGAGTTGTCCGCATCAAGTACCAACTCGCCGGTCCCTTCCACGTACACGCCGATCGTGCTGGCGACTTCCGTTCGCATCCAGTGGCGGCCGGCGACGTCGAGCCTGGCTTCGCCGGTGAGTGTCAGGCTTTGATTTGTAGCGGGAACGATGAAGTAATCACCGTCGCCGGCATTGCTGAGAGCGAGGCTGTTTAGCGAGACGTTTGTGTCGAGTGTGATCGTGCGGTTTGCCGTGATCACAGCGCCCAATAGCGCATCGCCGCCTGCCGAGGGAGCGGTGCCGGTGGTCCAGTTGGCGCCCGTGCTCCAGTTGCCGTCGGCATCCACGTTCCATTCAAGCGGAGGCGCAGCGACTGTCAGTTCGCCGGACAACGGGTTGAACGTGTAGGTCCCATCCGTCCAGACGGAGCCGGACTGCGTGAAGCCGGTCACGCTGAATGTCTCGTTGTAGATCTGGTTGGCAACATTGGTGATAGTCCATGTATCGCCCGGATTTGAACTCGCACCGGTCAGGTCGAATTCGAAGATGCCATTGACCTCAAGCCAGCCGGTACCGCTGATCGAGTTATTGACCCCGCTTGCGCCGATATTAAATGCCAGCGCGCCCGTATCACCCAGATGCAGTTTGCCGCTTACATCGATATCACCGGTGTAGCCGGAGTTGTCGCCGTATAGGGTCAGGATTCTTGCACCGGAGTTGGTGTTGTCATCGGTTGCCAGCACTTCCAGCCCGCCGGTGCCGCTGATATCCGCCAATATGTCGATGTTGCCTTGCTTAGCATAAAGGCGTGAATCACTGCTGACCGTGACGACCCCATCCAGTTGAAACAGGTCGCCTGTACCCTGCGCATGCGAAATCAAACCACCATCCAGGATCAGATTGGGGATGGTGATGATCCCCGAGGTGCCGGTGCCTTTGAACATCAAACCTTCGGAATAAGGCGTGGTGTTGTTGATCGTGAGTGAGTCACCCGCGAAGGTGTAACTGTTGGCATCACCCGGCGTACGCAGCCGTGTGCCATCAACCACGAAGTAGTCATTGCCCGCCGAAGGGGCCGCCGCATTATCCCAGAGCCCTGCTGAGTTAAATGAAGAGGTGCCGATTCCATCCAAGCCCGTCAATGTAACCGTGGCACCCTGTGCCGATGTCGCGATCAGACCCAGAATCACCAGTTGCGCCCCTGTCAGGCTAGTCAATCCGGTCTTACCCAACTGCTTGAAAGACGTCATCCTTATTATCCTCCTGTGTTATGCCTATCCCTGTTCGCGAGTCTTGAATAGCCATGCGACTCGCCAAGTCACTTCAATTTATCCTTCCAAGCGGATAAATACTCGATCTCGGTGTTTAAACAGATTGCATGTGTGACGGTGTACAAACGATGCCAAAAGGCACGAGTTCTCTATTCAAGAACTCGTGCTGAATCGTATAAATCAGGTACTAACGGCGTCGAAGCATGACGGCGCCACCCAGTGCCATCAGCGCCAGGCTGGCGGGTTCCGGAACAACGGACAGAATGCCGGTGCTCTCCTGGAACCTGTAGCTACTCGAAGCGTCGATCGGTTTCAGCCAGGTAAGGCCATCACCCAATTCGGTGAATCCGACCATGTTGAACGTGTTGGTGTAGTAAGTCGAAGCAGAGGTTGTGGCTATCAGCGACCAGCTATCCCCGATGGTCGTGCCTGCACTGGTGAGATCAAGGACGAAGTCACCTCCAAAGATGATATGTTTCTGACTTCCGCCGTCAGTGATGTCGTTGTTGACACCGCTGGCGCCGATCACGAAGTTCAGGTTGGCATCGTCCAGCAATTCGATACGGCCGTGGTTTACGATATTGCCCGTGTAGGTATTGGCCGATGAACCAATCCACAACTTGCACTCGATCGGTGAGTCTGGAGCCTCATTGGTGATCTGGGCGCTGCCACTGATATCCGAATAGATATAGATGGGGCCCTGCTTGGCGTAGATGCGCGAGTCGCCGACGACCGACATCGCCCCGTCAAGCTGGAAGACGTCGCCGATGCCGTTGGCATGGGAGATCAGCCCGCCGTCCATGATGAGGTTGTCGACGGTGATAGTACCGGTGTTGCCGGTGCCTTTGAACATGAAGCCGTCACCGTAGGCCGTAAGGTTGTTGATGGTCAGTGAGTCGCCGGCAAAGGCGTAGCTGTTGCCATCCGGTGGCGTACGCAGACGAGTGCCATCCGGCACGAAGTAGTCGTTGCCCGCTGAGGGTGCTGCAGCATTGTCCCAGAGGCCGACAGTGTTGAATGACGAAGATCCAAAACCGTCGATCCCGGTCAAAGTAACGATCGCTGCATCGGCGCTATAGGCACCCAAGCCTATAACTGCAGCCGATAGGCCTAGAGCCAAGTGTTTGACACGCACATTTTTCATTTAATCCTCCTCCTGTGAACACGGTTAAGAGATGTGGTGCCGCACATTTGCGACACATGTCGTTGTTGAAGATGATCTTTCTAATAAGCACTCCTATATAGACCGAGTACTCATCCTCCATATGCCGTAGTGTAACAAGGGGCAAAAATAATACAATATCAAATTGTAATTTTTGTTCACTTATCCATTCATTGCATTACATTTCATCTGGCTTGATTCGCTGTGGCGGCGTGATCACGGACAGGCGTCCGACTGCTTCCAGAATGCGTAATTCTACATTATATATTTGTTGTTAAAGCAGATACATGAATTGATTGATGCGTCCGTGCAAAGTGCAACAAATCGGTGCGTCTTCTCCGCACTCACAATTCAGTTGCTCTCGCCCGGCAATGGGGTCCCAGGCCTTACATCTATATACCGTTTTTGTTACATGAGTCGCATTATGGATTTTTCATATTGCAGAATGCGATATTCCTGCCATCGCCAGAGTCCCGGATACGCGGTTGCTTGCAGGCTTTACTGGCCACGAATCGATGTGGCAGTGCGGGTAAGTCTGCGTTCAGTTCTTATTTGTGCAGAGCTGGCCGTGGTAGCTTTTAGCGGTGAGTCAAGAGTTATCTTAGAGCGTCTTCCAATCTCATGTAGCATACCCGCAGCTGCGGAAGTAGTTGCGGCACTCGTCCAGGGATACCGCACGTAACGCCCGGCCGATCGCCTCAATCAGTTTGTCGCTGGTCCGCGCGGCGGCGGCACGCAGCAGGGCTTTGACCTTGCTCCACATCTTCTCGATCGGGTTGAAGTCCGGTGAGTACGGCGGTAAGTACCACAGGTCACAGCCCACCGCTTCGATCGCTTCACGCACCCCGCATACCTTGTGCGACGCCAGGTTATCCATCACGACGATCTGGCCTTGCTTTAGTGCCGGGGCCAGGCAACGCTCGACGTAGCCGCGGAACAGCGCCGCATCCGTCGCGCCGTCGAAGGCCAGCGTCGCCCGTTGGATCACACCCTCACAACCGATCGCGCTGAGCATCGTCGTCGTACGCCAGTGGCTGTGCGGCGCCGCGGCGTCCAGCCGGCAACCGCGTCCGGCCCAGCCCCGCAGGCGGGTCATGTTCGTCCTCGCGCCCGATTCATCCAGGAACACAAGCTGCTTAGGCTCGATGAACCGCGTGGCGATGCGGAAGTTCACACGCTGACGCTTCACATCCGCGCGGTCCTGCTCGCTGGGCCGTAATGACTTTTTTTAAACGTCCACCCCAGCTTCCAACGCACCGTCCGCCACATCGTGCCCAGCCCGCAACGGATGCCCAGCTCACGCTCGCAACGCACACGCAACGCGTCCAGCGTCGTGTCCGGCTTCTGCTTGAGCATCGCACGTACTCGCTGCAGGTCTTTGCCGGCGAACCGGCTGACGTAGTCGCCGCCCTGAGGCCGCGGCGCGATCCCCTCGCCTTCACGACGCCGTTGCTTGAGCCGACGCACCCACGAGGCGCTGACCGAGAACCGCTTGGCCACCTCACGCGTGCCGTGCCCGGCATCACACGCCGCCAACACCCGCTTGCGCAAGTCCATCGAGTATGCCTTCATCAAAGCCTCCTTGCTTGAAGGCACAGCATAATCACTTGTGTACAAGGGCGCTACAGAGGCGTGGAAGATGCTCTAGTGGCCAGCCAATCGTTAGAAACGGTCGGAGTATGTGTGAACGTAGAAACAAATCCGGCGGCCAGATCTATCTGGCCGCCGGTGGTCGAATTCACTTTATATCAAGTCGGTTCTTGATCGTTGGTATCAACGAGGCGGCGGTGGAGCGTTGTTCTTCGGGATAAAACCGTGAAGGTCTTCCTGGTAGTAGTAGAGCATTGTGCGGCCATCCCAGCGGGTGCCTTGGATCATGTCTTCAAAGGGGATCCAGCGTCCGGAGCCATCGGCGAATACCTGATTGCCGCCGGCCGGCTTGCCGTCGCTTTGAGTTTTGTGTGGCGGCGTATCTTCAAGCCACCGGTCGATGCCATTAGGATCGTACTCGTAAGAGCCCCACGCATCTCCAGATCGCTTGGCGACACAATCAGCGACCATCACCATCCCGGGATGCATCTGGTCCAGATAGACTGGGCTGGGACTTGGTTCGGTTGATATTTCGGTCATATTGCCTTGCAAGCCTGTCCATCTTGTGATGCCACCAAAATACTGGTAAGAATGGAAGAGCTCGTGGCCGAACATTCTGCTCTCATTGGGGATGAACTCCCGGCCCGGGTCTTTGAATAGCTCTCTCGCAAAGCCATAATTCTCGAATGTTTCAACGCCTGGGATTTCAGGATTAGATGGGTCGTCTTCATAGTTCACGGAAACTTGGACAAAGACCGTGCCATAGATACGTGCCGGGATAAAACGCCCTTTCCTGTCGTCCGTGGCAAATGCGATAGACGATGTCGCCATCTGCTTTTCGTTGGCCAGGCAGGTTGTGATCTTGGCCGATGTCCTCGCCGCCCCAAGTGCGGGTAGCAAGATACCCACCAGCAAGGCGATGATGCTGATGACGACCAGAAGTTCGATCAGAGTAAATGCGCGCCGGGTCATGGCTGTACCTCTCAAGTGCAAGTTCAAAGTGCTTCCGTGGCTTCCCGGCTGACCCTCCAGCCGGTCTTGAGGTCGACTTCAAAGACCCTCGACCCCTGTACTTGTCTTTGCCGAGCCCTGACTCGCCATGAAGTGACGATCTTTTAAGCCCAGCCAATGCTCAAATCAGCTGCGGCTACGCACCGCATTATTTACATATTACGGAACACTGAAGCTTATTGCAACAAAAATTTCATGTAATATCATGAAAACAGGCCGTTCATTGTATGTAATGGCTAGGATTGCTTCCACATACCCATTCAAATCTGTGCAGAAGAAGTGATGGTAAGTCGAACAAACGGGGCCTGTGGTATTATATATAGACAAAACAATGACTTATGGACCATATGCTTAAATTGATAAGTACGCATGATGCCTTGCGACAGCATGTCGTTTTAACCGTTTGAAGTAAAAATCATGTAGATATTCATGCCATAAGTATGTAACGTCTACGGTTTTGCACTGTGTTTTCTGTCGGCAAATATACTCTTGGTCGTCGAAATGTGACAAAGATATGGATCAGGCCAGCCCGGATTCAATTGATTCTTTTGTGCCGTAAATTGGGGTGGAGGTGCAGTTACTCAGTCGGGCATGCTAAAAAGTGGTGGCTGCAGCAAACGCATATTGAATGCGTGCAGACAGGTTGCCAATTGTCAATGTTCTGCGATGTATGCAACCGCGGGATATAGATTTGGTCTTATTGGGGTCAATTGGAGCGGAATATTCGCGTGACTTGGAAGATGACTTCCATAGAACTGCTGTTTAGCGCGATTCGCGTCCCACCCAGAATATTTTAGTCTTTCTGGGTACGACATCATCGGGCCCGCTGATCAGTACGCCGGGTGACAGCGCGGCGCCGGCGTTATATAGCGCATCGTTAGTCACGCCGGGCACATCGTAAAAATTAACTGCACTGGCGCTGCCGTCGAACATCACGATATTCCATGTCTCAGGACCGTGGCGTTCTAAAGCGCCTTGCATAGCCGGTCCGCCCAGGATCCCGATCTGATTCGGCTTGGATCCACGATGCCAATATTCAACGTAGTATGTTTCATTGTCTGACATCATCATCGTTGAAGATTGATTAACAATCAGGTCTTCCCGCTGATAGATCTTTTGCCGTTCGGTTGTTGTTGCGAATAATCCGGTTTTTGCTGCGGCATTGCCAACCCCCTTGTCGCCCTCCAGGCTGATATTCAAGCCGTAGCCGTTCATGAGATGATCTCCATCGTTGTACCCGCTACGCCCGTCTTCAGCCGATGGACATTCGAAAACCGTTCCGGTCAGGTAACTGTATTCATCGTCAAGATCATTGATTTTGACAGTATCACCATTGATATACGACCAGATACTCAGTTGCCAATGTACCCGCTTGTTTGATAAGGACGGATTGTTCGCTGAATACGCGGCCGGGAGAAAGCTGTTGTTATCTCGTGCGTAGCTGATGTGACCGACTGCGATCTGCCTGATGTTGGATAAACAGACCGCGTTGCGTGCAGATCTTCGCGCGGCGCCAAGAGCGGGCAATAAGATACCGACCAGCAATGCAATGATAGAGATCACCACAAGCAGTTCGATAAGTGTGAATGCCTTCTGTGCTTCGCGGTGCTTATCAAGTGGTGTTGGCATGAAAAGTCTCAGTTAATTCGCCGCTCAGGAAGTCATGACTTGGTAACACAAGCATGAGCTAGATTCTAGATTATAGAGCCAATCATACGAGATAAACCAGCGTATACAATACTTCCAGCAAAAACACTTACAAAAGACATTGTTGTCGTGAACATATCGGGTGCTGTTAATGCAAAGACTTTCTCAGTACGTACTTTATCCTCTAAAGATGACAGATTAGTCTTGGCGCGGAAGCCGGCTCATAAGTATGATAAGATCGCAAGAGAACCCGTAGTGATTATGCGTTCTCAGTAGTGTTTGGCTTGTGTTCATCCATGACATGCTTGTTTATTGTTGAAGGTGCCATCGACCCATGTTGTCATGTTGTTTGCTGGGCTGAACCGAGCATACCTGAAACAAGTGACCAGGATAGGAGGCTCTGTTGCGATCTTTACCATTGTGTATTTCGATTTGTGCTTCAATCGCGTTGAGTGTCTCACAGGCGCAGGCCGTCTACTTTGGCGAAGTACTAACCTTCGATCCGTTGACCGATCCGGTCAATGCGACATTTGGTGTCGATTTGAATAGCACGCAGACATGGAGCGGGCTGCATAGCAAGGATGAATTCGATAACGCACAGCCGGCGATCCATTGGTTCAAATACATCGCAGATGGCAACAGCGCGGTGACGTTCGATACCTACGGTACAAATATTTCCAGCGAAGGCCCCGACCCCGATCGATCCCCCGGCAGTTGGTTGACGGCCGGGAATGCAACGCAGATCGCTGTGTACGATGCGTCTGGAAATCTGGTTGCTCGAACCGGTGGTGTCAGGGATTTGAATGGTGATCTGGTCCCCGAATTCCCTTCCGCTGTGGATAATCCGGAAGACCCGAATTACCACTTGCGGGCGAGTGCTGTTGAGCTTTCAGAATTGATATTCATGCAGAACGCGCCGGGTAATCCTCATTGGGATACAAGTCCGGGAGCAATCTCTGATCCGCTGTCACCTGATGACTATGAAGGCTTGCGTATTCCCGGATGCTCGGATTGCGCCTATCAAACGTATAGCGACGGGCGGAATGAGTACGAGGTCTGGCGTGATTCGTTGCAGATTGTTCTGGATGGTGGACCGTTCTTCCGGGCGTCGGATCGATATTCAACAGGGCCGGGATCCAGCTGGAACCGTTACAACATCCTGCCCGCCGGTGAGTATTACGTGGTCGTAACCGGCTCGCCACCGAGTTTTTCCGGTGATACATACAAAGAAGAATTTCTCATGACACCCATCCACGATGGTTGGGATCGTACCAATCCATTCAATCCCGTGTTCATCGAAAATGTTCCCATCATCGACGAACCGATGGGGCCTTTTGAAATCTATATGGGTCAACCCAGCGATTTTTACCCCAACGCCTGGGGCGACATCCAGCTCAATGTCACTCACTACGCTCTTGCCATCGAAGGCGATCTTAACGGTGATGGGTTTGTCGGCCTGGATGACCTTGATATCGTCCTGAATAACTGGAATCAGAATGTGACCGCGGGTGATCTGCTGCAAGGCGATCCTTCCGGCGATGGCTTCGTGGGCCTGGACGACCTGGACACGATTCTGAACAATTGGAATGCCGGCACACCCCCTACCATTGCGATCCCGGAGCCGGCGACATTAGCTCTCACACTGCTGGGTGGGCTGGCGCTACTGCGGCGTAGCGCTTGAGGTCACCTCGCTTTGGCGGCCGGTCAACATAGCCTCTTAACCAATAAAAAAAACGTCCCGCATTTGCTGGGGCGTTTTTTTTGTTAACATCAGTTAGCGCTGAACTGCTGCACACCAACTTGTATCGGTAAGACTTAATTTGTTCCTTCTTCGGATTTTTCTTCAGAGGTTGGAACGGGTTTACCGGCCTCGGTCAGCAGTAGATCGATCTTGCTGGTTTTCTGCGCCTCCGGCATTGCCGGGTGGAGGCCGCGGAAACGGACGACACCCTTCGTGTCCAGGATGACAACATGGGGGATACCGTTGACGCCGTAGTCGGGATTGAAAACGGGTTCTTCAGCAAACGCGACCCGCCACGTCACACCTTTTGACTCCATGAACTCCTTCATGAGAGCCATCTCTTTTTCCGGTTCATTGGATGTATCAATCTTGTCCCGTCCATCGCCCGGGTAATGAGCCCCCTGCAGGCTGGTCACGCCAACGATCATGACATCGTAGCCCTCGTAGTGTTTCTGTAATTCCTTCACATTCGGGAAGCTGCCCACGCAAGGCCCGCACCAGGTCGCCCAGAAGTCAAGCACCACAACCTTGCCTTTCAGATCGGAAAGCTTGCTGAAGCTTTCATCCGCATCACTGGGGTTGGACCACCAACTGAAGTGCAATTCCGGTGCGGTATGATCGAGCAATTCACCTTTAGCGTAGGCCCCGTCCAGCCGACCGCGAGCATCGGTGAGTTGCTTGGTTTGCTCTTCATCCAGCGTTTCGTCTTTCAGCTTCTCATCGATCGCACTGACTAACGCAAGACGCAATGACTCACGTGCCTGCGAGGATTCGGTGTCATCGATATTGGCCATGGCAAAAAAAGCCCCCGCCATTCGGTTGAAAAACGCCACGGGCATCTTCGCGTCCACGATCGGCTCTAGCGAGACAAAGTCCACGTGCAATGACTTGAGCGCATCTTTATCCAGGAAGTAGAACGAATTGAATACATCCATAGCCTGGCCCTGCTGCCAAGCCTCAGCCAATCCGGGATGGCTGAACAAGTCACGAACAGCTTCAGCACGATCTTCCTGAATAGTGTCACGGCCCATAAGCCTGAATCGCAGCGCCGCGGCCCGGGCGCCTTCTGTGGTCTGCTGTTCAGCGAAATTTGTTAGTTGTGCATCATAAGCATCTGCCTGTGAGCCATAGACAATCGGCACAGACGCGGTCAGTGCGTCCAGTTCATCGAGGCTAAGTGTTGCCGGGTCGATGCCTGTTAACGCCTGGTCTACCATCTCTCCACGCTGCTCGGCCGATGGCCACTGCCCGCTCTGGCGTGCCTCCTGGAATTGGGTTTGGTAGACCGAGATCGCAGCATCTATGATTGTTGTTTCTGGAGTAACTGGTGACTCTGCTTGGACCGAATTAAGCCAGCAGCAAAATAATCCCATGCAACACGCCAAAGGAAACCTGACCGATTTTCTAAACATAGTTGACTCCCATTGAACAATACGCCGGCTAGACCTCGCCGATTAGCCGATTATATGTCTGCTCATACGCTAGCGTGACCATTCAGTACTGAATCTTGGATCGCGGCGCATCATCGGAAATATCATTGAGACGACCATACCAGAATAGTTTGATGGTCTTTGAGAAGTCACTCGGTAAGACGGTTGGGCCTCGACGAAGAGTGATAACCTGGGTTGGGATAGGTATTTCTACATCGTCGTTAAGCCATTCCGGTCTGGACACACTCAGATCTGCACGCCCGATACACAAATTCGATCCGTGACGCATCGTGCTGTGCTGTGTGACGGAGTCAAAAGGATCCCCCTGGCCGAATGCGGAAACCTGGTCTTTATCACCGGCGGTGTCCCATGTAACGATGGGTGTGTCGCCATCAGCTATGAGAAGGGTTTCTGAAGGTGAATAAATCTGTTCCAGGTACTTATTTTCATTGTTCAGTTTGGATGAATTGCCTGCACCGATGATATTCGATACGTATGGGTCGCCTAGTAAATTGATATTCATCGTGTAGCTAAGTTGATAAACATCGGGTGAGACCTCATCCAGCGATGCTTGCGGGCACTCAAAAGCTGTGCCGACAAGGAAGTCGTCGTCAACCGTCGGTCTTAGATAGGTATCGTCGAGTTTGTTCCCTGTGAGGAACTGATATGTCGCTGCCTGCCACGTAATCTGTCTCAGCGGGTTTTCCCGGCGGTTACCTGCAGGCAGCATTTCCTTGTTCGCATTTGCGTACGCGGTCTGAGCCGTGCTCATTTGCCTGACATTACTCATGCAAACGGCCGCACGGGCTGACCTTCGTGCCGCTCCTAGCGCGGGTAAAAGGATGCCAACCAAAAGCGCTATGATTGAAATCACAACAAGCAGTTCGATCAGCGTGAAGCCTGGGAGTGAATGCGGTTTATTTGAGCAGGATTGATTGCTTCCGGTCATGTAATACGCCCTAACTGATCTTTATATTCTGAGAAAGTTGTTAAACAGAATCCGGATCAAAATAATCCCCGAGTACAAAAACAAGTCCGATTAGACAGCCAACATACTAACAGATCGTAGCTTACATGATGTAATGATCTGATACGGCCGTAACATTTGCTAGGTTGATGAACAGATACAAGCCATTGTCCTAAAACCTATCATATGTTGATCGTCTTACGACCACAAGGAAAATGTGACGAATCACAAGAGATGTAAAGGTTATCAGTATCACGACTTGATGATGAGATTAAACGGTCTGATCATTCGGCCTCCGGTCCTATTGAAAGCTGGTTCTCATGAAAATGGTGCAGTTGATATTCCCATCTCACTAGACTGCCAGTTAACAACTCAGGCCGTGATAATATTTGCTCTCGGATTCCCAAAGCTATTGTATGTCAATCAATTATCCCTATAATCAGATCGCATCCTGTCGGTCTATAAATACATGTTCAGGTACGAGGGAGAGATAATTATCATTAAGAAGAATTTATGTTCCGGGATTCCTCGAATACGACTGATCAGTGATGCTCCTATGGCTTGGGAGCAATTGGGAAAGGGATGAGATGATTATTTGTAAACAATCGGCAATCGCTGCATTAGCAGTGGCCCTGACAAGTACACAGCTAAATGCTGTAGCGATAGGCATTAGTGGGACCGATACCCCGGAAACAATCGGGCTCAGTGTCGGAATCGGAAATGCATTCCCATCGAATACGGATAATACGGAGTATTATGCCGGTCAGATTACCATGGGGGATAGCATTGCCACATTCCACACCGGTGCGGTATACGGCGCCGATGCTTCACTCGCGTGGTTTAAGTTTACTTCAGACGGTGTCTCCGACATCATCATCGATACCTTCGGCTCAACCGCGGCGTTTGGTTTCGGCGGATGGACCGGGACACCGAGCACCGAGCTGGCCATCTTTGACTCCGATGGCAATCTGGTATTGAAACAGAGCAGCGTCCGAGCGCAAACCGAATATGAACCAAGCAACGTGGAACCCGTAACCAACGGGCTCGATGCGACATTGCCTGCTTTGGGTAATCGTGTCAATAATTCCCCTTACGAGCCACTCAAACCGGTTGCACGCGGTTTTACGCAGAGCGGCTTAGGTTTGATCACAGATATCGATGTAGACGGAAATGTAACATTGGATCCGGCCGGCTTTGTTTTCAGCCGTGATATCTGGCTGAGTAACCAACGTGGAACAAGTCAGATAGCGTTCTTGAACAATCCGGCAGAAAATCCGCTCTGGGACCCGTCTCATCCGGACTATGATCCTGATGCTGACTGGGATCAGTACCCCATCCTGCCCGCCGGTGATTACTTCATCGCGCTTACGGGTAGTGCGCGTTTTTCCGGATATGCTCCTGATATGGTTGATCAGACACCTTCGGCCGGTGATTACGTCACCAACGCAAATGGCAACCAGAAGGATGACCTTATCCCCGACGATGGTGCCGGCGGAACGGTCCGTTTTGGGTTCACCAGTATCCACCCCAACGACGGCATCATGTACCTGAACCTCCGTAAGCCGGGCGACTTCAGCGATAACAACAGCACGGATGCAACCGATATCGACCTGTTGTTTGATCGCATCGCTGAACTTTCGAGCCAGGGATTGGACCCCACGACAGGTGTGACACTGGACGGCCTGCCGCTTGACTTCCTTACCGTCGGTGCGAACAACTGGGAACCCGAAATCAATCTCAGCGCCAGCGACACCGTCATGGACTTGACGGGTAACTCACGCATCGACATGGGCGACATGTGCATGCTCATCTACAACATCCTTGATTCAGAGTTTGGTGACGCTAACCTCGATGGTGTGGTTGATGACTTAGACAAGACGTTGGTGCAGGCGAACCTGAATACGGCAGGCGGTTGGGCCGACGGCGACTTTAACGGAGACGATATCGTTGACCAGCTCGACATGGACATCCTTTTGGCAAGCATCCCCGGGCTGGATGGTGATCTGAATGGCGACGGTTTTGTCGGTTTGGATGACTTGGATATCGTCTTGAGCAACTGGAACCAGAACGTCACTGCGGGTGATCCGTTGCTGGGTGATCCGTCAGGCGACGGCTTTGTCGGTCTTGATGATCTGGACATCATCCTCGGGAACTGGAATGCCGGCACACCGCCGACTACGGTCGTACCGGAACCGGCAGTGGGTCTTCTCTTGGCTATCGGCAGCGTTAGTGTGATATTCAGACGTCGCGGTTGTAATCGATGAAGTTCAACACGTAGTTCTTACTGTCCTCGTTGGACAGGTAGCTTGATAGTTTGTTTATAAGGGCTTTGTGTAATATTTATTGTTCCTTTGGAAGGAGAGAAAGATGAAAATGGGTAAGAGTCTGTTTGTGGCGGGTGTTCTCGTTCTAGGTACGGCCGCGGTGCCGGCGTCGGCCGGGACCTTCTTCGAAGATGCTGGGATTTTTTCGATCCCGGCAGGCGCTCTGGAAGATAACGGCGAGACCGGTTTCTTCGCTGCGTGGGACATGTACGGCCGAACCGTTGCCGGCGCTGAGGTGGTAGCTGACAGCACAGTCGGTGCGATCCAGCCCAAGCTCTGGTCCAACGACGCCGACTTGTTCCAGATCAACGTCACAGATGCCGCTAACTTTTCGGCTTGGACGAGTGGTGGCCACAGCCTGGTCCTCTTCGATGCCTCCGGCAACGCGATCGCAGGTGTACTCGGTGCAGGTGCCAGCACGGCAATTGATTCCAGCTGGCTTTCTGGCAACGGCATCTACTATTTAGGCATTGGCGCTGATGGCAGCAATCCGCGTAACGCTGCTGGTGAAGACCTCTTCAGCCTTTCCAGCACGCCAAGCGCACCGGTTGCCGGTGATATCGCACTTGCCAGCGATCCTGCTGTTGCTTGGGAAAAGAACAATCTGCCCACCGGCCTGATTGGTCCCGGTAACTTCACACGCCCCGCTTCGGGGATTAACGTGGCAATTCCCGAACCCGCCTCGCTGGCGCTGTTCGGTCTGGGTGGCCTGGCGATGTTCCGCCGTCGCTGATCGTCTCGCATCAGCTACAAGAGCAAATGAAAACAAGGGGAGCGAAAGCTCCCCTTGTTAATTTATGGTGCTGATGTAAAACGATTTGTAACGGTGAGACCAGTGGTCGATCAATAAGCGAACAGATCGTCCAGGCTGACTTCCGTTACCTCGCCCAATTCCTTTAATTGATCAAGGTCGATCTTTTCCTTGTCGCCTACCACGGTGATATACATCGGGCGGCCCTTGATAGCAGCCTGGTAGAACGCGGCCAAGGTATCGATGTTAGCGTTCTGGATGGCTTCAAATCGCGCTGCACGCGGATCGCCGTCAAGCCCAAGCTGTTTCCATTCATCAACCGTTGAAGCCACGCCACGGAAGCCTATCTTGGACGTGCGATAGCTGTTGATTAATGCGGTCCTTGCCGTATCAAAACGGTCCTCGGTCATCGGCATGTCGTTAAACAGGCCTGCCAATCCTTTTGATGCCTCGCTGGTTTTATCTACTTGGCAGCCGATCATCCCGATCGTCTGGTTACGGGCATCGGGGCGAGATGGCGTGTAATACCCCCCACCGACCACATACGCCAAGGCACGCGATTCGCGCAATTCCTGGTACGCCACGCCACCCATGCCGCCGAAGTAACCATTAAAAAGATTAGCCATCGGCACGAGTGATTCATCGTAGAAATCCCCGGGCATATCAACATATATCAGCGATTGTGCCATCTGCTTATCGAAAAAACGTACTTCATTATTCTCCGGCACACGCATCTCACGCAAGATATAAGCGGGTGGTTCTTCCAGATCTCCCGCGACCGCATGTTGAGATTGCAGCACCGCCGTCACCTGTTCGATAGGCAGTGAACCGGTGTATCGGATGGTGTGTTTCATCCCCATCAGGGAGCGGGCTTTGCCTAACAGTTCATTCACTTTAAGTGCACGCAGTTCTTCATCACTGAGTACATCCCGATAATTCGACTGTTCGCCGTATCGGCTCAACTCACGGATCGCATACGCGATGGTCTGGTGCGATTGTTTGTCCTGCACACGGCGGGTGATCGTGTTCTCGACCATGTCCTTGAGAATCTGTTCGTCCGCTACAGGATCGGAAATCACTTCAATCAATAACGCTAAGGATGCCTCCAGGTTTTCGTCCAGGCCCGCGATCGAGATCCCGCAGCGGTTTGCCCCGGTGCTGAAACTCATTTCCGTACCCAAAGCGAACCAGGCTTTTTTCAATTCTTCCGAGCTAAGCCGAGAAGTGCCGGCCTGATTGAACAGCCGCGTTGCAATCTCCAGGCTCTTGTCGTGTCGTGACCCCTTGTCGAAGACGAAGCTCAATGCAAACAGATCGTTCATCGGATTCGGGGTGTAGACCAGCTCTACACCCGGGGCGAATTCGGTGACGGTGTAATCTTTACCTTCCACGATGTAAGTCGGCTCGATCGGCGCCACCGGCATGCTTAGCACCTGCTCGGCATACGCTGATTTACGCGTCGGATCGATCGGGATAGGGTCGATCTTAGGTTTGGTGATTTCGGGTACCTCGTGCTGTCCCTTCATACGGTACACCACGACAAAGCCATCACTGAAGTACTTGTTCGCCACACGTACGACATCCTCTTTCGTGAGTTTGGACATGCGATCGAGTTGAGCCACCGTGTGGGACCAGTCCTGCCCGGCTACGAAGGAGTTGCGGATCTTCGCCACGCGCCCCGTGTCGGACTCCATCGATTTTTCCTCATCGATCTTGAACCGAGCGATGATTCCCGAAAGCAGCGACTCGTCAAACTCCCCCTGTTTGAGCATTTCGATCTGCTCGTGGAGCAGGTCTTCGGCATCTTCGAGTATCTGGTCTTCCTTGGGCGTGGCCCAGAAGATTTCCCAGCCATAGTCATTCTGAAGAAACGGTGAAGCACCCGCCGTCTGGACCTTCTGATTCTGCACCATGTTCAGGTCGATCAGCCCGGCCGTGCTGTTGGCGAGCACCATATCCATCAGCCGCAGCGCGTCCGCATCCTCGTGATTTCGCCCGGGGATGCGGTAACCCATCAGCAGGTAAGGCTCTGCATCAAAATCGACCGTGATCTGCTCACGATCGGTCAACGGAGCTTCTTCATAAACCTTCGGCTCCGGCAGTTCCCTGGCCTGCCATTGGGAGAAGTACTGATCAATCAACTTGATCGTTTCGCTTGGGTTAATGTCCCCGGAAATGATCACCGCCATATTGTTCGGAACGTAATAGGTATCGTAATACTCGCGGACCGCTTTGAGGGAAGGATTTTTCAGGTGTTCCACCTCACCGAGCGTGGTCTGTTGGCCGTAGGGATGCACCTTGAAAAGGTCACGCATCATCGCCTCGAAGACGACCCGGTCCTTGTTGTCCAAGGCCCGGTTTTTCTCTTCATAGACAACTTCCAATTCGGTTACGAACAAGCGGAAAACCGGGTTGATGTATCGGTCCGATTCGATCATACACCACTGCTGTAGCCGATTGGCGGGCAGCCCCACCTTGTAGACCGTCTCTTCGAACCAGGTGTGAGCGTTCAGGTCGCTGGCACCCAGTTCCTTGTAAACATCGCTGAACTCGTTGGGTATGACGAATTCTGACGCCGCCTGAGTTTCATCGTTGATCAGTTTGTAGATCGCTTCACGCTTGGCAGGGTCTGTTTCATGGAATCGCTGTTCATACAGTTCCGTGATCCGATCCATATGCGGCTGCTCTTTTTCGTAGTTCAGCGTGCCGATGTGCTGGTTACCTTTGAACAGCATGTGCTCGAGGTAATGTGCCAGGCCGGTATTGTCGGCGGGGTCCTGCTTGTGGCCCGCTCGTACAACGATCTCGGAGTAGAAGCGTGGTGACTCATGGTTCTCGCTCAGGTACACCTTCAGCCCGTTATCCAAGCGATAGATCCAGACCCCCATCGGATCGTCAGGACTGGCGGCGGAGACGAGCTTGTAGCCTGCCAAGGCGGGGGCGCTGACGAAACATGCCGCTATAGCGAGAAAGGCCAAAACAGCGGCATGGAGCTTGGTATACGGTTTCATACGCAGTTCCGATCAATATATGGAATAAGGGTCCAGTAGGAATAACATTAGCCCATCTAAAGTTCCCTATCAAGGGAATTCATGTTGGTTTGCGAGATCGCTGGCGTCGTGCATGTGGCGACAAACTGAAGACAGATTTGTGCTCTAAATTGCTTGCGGCCAATCCCTATCGGGGGCCGTATTGTAAATGAGAACCCGGTATCAGCTAACCGGCAAATTCTGCCAGTACGGTAAGTGAACAAATGGAAAGCATCTTATCGATTATGATGAAGTATAAAGTATCTGTCGCCAACAAAATGGTTAGAATGTGGCGAACCTTAGAGCCGCCCGGGCGTAACAATCAGATAACACCAGATACCTGCTCGTGACAGACATAAGATCAGGTCACCATCCGAATCCAGACACCATAAGGATATACATCTATGAGCATGCCTCGCATCACAAAACGACTTGCATTCATCACCGCCGGCATCGCTCTGGCAGTAAGTGCTTATGTCACGCCGTACGCCAACGCCGAAGTCCGTCTCGATCCGAACAACGACTACAAGATCCTCAAGTTCCTCGCCAAGGGCGACACCCCCTACATCGACTTTACCACTGTCGATGGTAAGCAAGTCACGAACGAATCCCTCAAGGGCAAACTCGTGGTCGTCGACGTCTGGGCGACTTGGTGTGTCCCTTGCATGCAGGCGCTGCCGCACTTCAAAGACCTCGTCGCAACTTATGGCGACCACGATGACATCGAATTCATCAGCGTCAGCATGGATAAAGACCTGGAAACCCTTAAGAAAGGTATCCAGGACAACGACATGACCTGGACGCAGGTATTCGACGGTGATCGCAACATCAACAAAGCCTGGAACGTCGGGATGATCCCGACCGTGCTTGTCATCGCCCCGGATGGCACGGCACTCTACGTTGGGCATCCGATGGGCATGGATGAACCGTTGCAGGCAGCTTTGAAGCAGTATGTGCCGACCGCGTATGACGCCAAGAAGGATGCCGAGTACATGGCTCAGGCTGAAGCAGCCCTCAAGGCACGCGAAGAAGCCATGGCCAAGGCCCGTGCCGACGCCGAAGCTCAGGCCGCCGCCGCTTACAAGCCCGGCTCCCACCCGCTGGGTGAACTGGATCTGACAGACATCGAAGGCAACAAGATCAGCGTCGAATCCCTCGAAGGCAAAGTCGTCATCATGGACTTCTGGGCGACCTGGTGCGGTCCCTGCATGGCTTCCATGCCTCACATGAAAGAGCTATACGCCAAGCACCACGAGGCCGACGGCGTCGAAGTCATCGGTATGAGCCGTGACCGCGATCTCGAAACGCTCCGGGCAACCAAGGAAAAGATCGGCATGCCTTGGAAGCATGTCTACGATGCGGACGCCTCGATTTCCAAGAAGTTCAACGTCACCGGTATCCCACAGATATTCATCTTCTCTCGCACTGGTGAGTACCTCTGGGCTGGTCATCCGGCCAACATGGATGAACCTCTGGCGAAGATCCTTGCCGATGATTCGCTGACCGCGGAAGCCTTTGCCAAGAAGGATGATGGTCAGCCCAAGTCTGTTCCCATGGTAACCAAGACTCCGGCTATAACAACGACGCCCACAGTTATCCCCGCCGCGACGATCAAGCCGATGCCGGCCCCCAAGGAACCTGTCGAGAAGCGCGTGCTGCTGGACCCCGGCGCCAAGCCGCAGTTCACACTCAATTACACAGATGGCTCCACCATTACGAATGAAGACCTCAAGGGTAAGATCGTTGTTATGGACTTCTGGGCGACCTGGTGTGGCCCCTGCATGGCATCCATGCCCCACATGATCGAACTCAACAAGAAGTATGCCGACAAGGGTGTGCAGGTCGTAGGTATCAGCCTCGATCGATCGGAAGACACACTCAAGAAAACCGTCGCCGACAAGGGGATGGACTGGCCCCAGCATTACGATGGCGACCGCGTAATCACCAGAAAATTTGGTGTCAGTGGTATCCCAACCATCTACATCCTCTCACCCGAAGGCGAAGTGCTTTGGCGCGGGCATCCCAGCGATGTGGATGAGCATCTGGAGAAGGCCATCGCTGAATACCAGGCCGTCAGCTAGTTTCAACCGTGGAGCAATCCATACGGCTCATACGGCATGGAATATTGAGCCGGCCCGGAATGGTTACATACAGTGCCCACCCGTGAGGATTCTCCGGGTGGGCCGTTTTGATAACCGACTTCGTATAATCTTTTAGGCGACTTAGGTCTTGCAGAGTTAATACAATAGCGCTCTGGTTCTTGTATCAATCGGTTTCTTTTCAGGTGATCTGATGTCAATAAAAAAACCGCTCATTCGTGCAAAAATACTCACGACATTGACAGCGGTACTCTCGTTAATGGCTGTTTTGTTTGCCCGTAACCTTTCCGCCCAGATGGTGACAAGCCTCGACGATGGTGCGAGCGACAAGGTTCATGTCAGTACAGTCTGGCTGATCGATACAGCCAAAGCAGGCGGGCAAACGGTCCTTGCCGTTGTGTTTGATATTCAGGAGAACTGGCACATCGCATCGGACGATGCCCAGGTTGTGCCCGGTGACTTTACGCCATATACAACTAAGATAGTCGTAAAATCGGATAACCCTCAACTCACCTTTGGCCCGGTACAGTATCCCGAAGCGCACAAACTCAAGGTCGGCGGCATGCCCGAACCGATCGCGGTCTTCGACGGCCGGCCCGTGATCTATCTGCCTGTCACGGTCAACGATGACGTTGATCCGGGTGAAGTCGAAGTTGTCGTCCAGGTCGACTACCAGGCATGCGACGACATGACCTGCGACTTCCCGCAGTCCGTCATAACAACCGCCACGCTGAATGTAGTCAGTCCTGATACTAGAGTAGAAGCAACCAAGCCTTCGCCTCTTTTTGACAACTTTGACCCGAAAGCATTCGATGCTATCGCCGGTATCCCCGAACCAACCTGGCCCAGCCCGGATGGCTCGAAAGTACAAGCCCAGGCCTTCTGGCAGAAGTCCCAGTTACGCCCCGGTGGTTTGGGTGTTATCGCTTTGGTCGTCGATATACAGCCCGATTGGCACATCGCATCGGACGCGGATCAAGCGGTTGAGGTCGAATTCGATCCGGTATTCACCGAAGTCACAACACAAAGCGACGATCCATCTATCACCTTTGGCTCACCACAATTCCCTGAGCCTCATCAAATCGCCGCGGGCGGCATGCCCGATCCGATCGCGGTCTTCGATGGCCGAATCGTCATCTATCTGCCTGTAAAGATCGCTAGTGATACCAAGCCCGGCAAGATCAACGCGACCGTTAACATCCAATACCAGGCATGTGATGACAAGGCCTGCGACTTCCCGACCACGCTTTCCGTCCCGGTTCCTGTCGAGATTATCGCCCCGGATGCTGTTGAAACCACAACGCCGGGGCCTATCAAGTTGTTCGATGACTTCGATGCATCTAGCTTCCAGCAATTTGGCGATGTGTTGCAGCCTGATATCAATTCCCCAGACTCACCACAGGCATCCAGCGAGGTTGATTTTGGTCTGTTTAAGGTAGACTCTTCGAGCGCTGGCGGTTTCGCTCTGGTCCTGTTGATGACAGCAATCGGTGGCGCATTATTGAACTTCACACCATGCGTTCTGCCTGTGATCCCGATCAAGATACTCGGGCTGGCGCAAACCGCAGGCAATCGGCGCAAGACGCTTGCGTTGGGCACCGTCATGGCTGGTGGTGTTGTCGCTTTCTGGCTCGCGCTTGGTGTGGCAATCGCCAGCATCAGTGGTTTCACAGCCTCTAATCAACTCTTTCAATATCCCGCGTTTTCCATCAGTGTTGGCATCATCATCGCCATACTTGCTATTGGCATGTGTGGGCTGTTCTCTGTCCGCCTGCCCAACTTCGTGTACGCGATTAATCCCCGGCACGACAGCTACAGCGGCGCGTTTGGCTTCGGCATCATGACAGCCGTGCTGTCGACGCCATGTACCGCACCGCTCATGGGGGGGGCTGCGTTTTGGGCCGCCTCACAACCACCCGCCATTACATTGACGATCTTTGCCACGATCGGCTTCGGCATGGCGTTGCCTTACTTCATTCTTTCAGCCAATCCCAAACTGGTAGATGCCTTGCCGCGAACTGGCCCGGGCAGTGAATTGCTTAAACAAGTCATGGGCCTGCTCATGCTCGCAGCAGCGGCATTCTTCATCGGCGCGGGCATATCCGGATTACTGTCAGATGGTACCGAAGCCGCACCGAAGGGGCATTGGTGGGTGGTCGGGGCTATCGTCGCCGTGGCCGGGGCCTGGCTTATCTATCGTGTCTATAAGATCACACCTTCATACGTCAAACGAGGTGCGTTTACAGCGATGGGACTGGTAATGATTGTTTTGGCCAGCTTCGGCGCCGCTTCTTTATCGCATGAGTCTGCAGGAGAAGATGCGCCGATCAACTGGGTCTACTACACCCCAGATCGTCTGGAAAAAGCATTGGCTGAAGGCAACGTCGTGATGCTCGACTTTACCGCAGACTGGTGTGCGAACTGTCACGTACTCGAATTAACGGTTCTGAACTCCGCTGATGTCTCCGCACTACTTAAGGAAAAAGGTTACGTCGCGATGAAAGTCGACCTCACCGGCAACTATGCCGACGGCAAACAAAAGCTCTGGGATTCAGGTTCTGTGACCATCCCCTGGTTGGTTGTCTATGCACCCGACGGCACCGCTGTTTTCAAAGCCGACTGGTACACCGCCGGCCAACTCATCGATGCATTGCAGCAAGCCGCCGGGTAATCAAGGTTAATAGCTCATATGACTAACCGTCACCTGGGTTGATTCGAATCAAGAATCGATCTTTTTCAGTGACTCTGAGATAAACAAACCCATCAGCCACGCGACCAGCACCGTGAGGAAGAATTGCCCAATCACGGCCTCTACCGCAGCCAGCATGCATGCATAGGGAGAAACCGGCACGATATCACCGTAACCCAGCGTGGTCAGTGTCACCAGGCTGTAGTACAGAGGTATCACGGCCCCATCACTTTTTGTGAACATGGATGTCTCGACATCCAGCATCTGTGTGTTGAACACGAAAGACTCAGGCCGGATCACCACGATCATCGAGTAGGCGTAGGCCCAGATCACCGCAAGTAGCAGGTAGACGCTCAACGCCGCACAGATCGTATTGACCGTCACACGCTTTGTTTGAAGTAAGCCCTTAATAACAACGCCCACCACAAAGCTCAGGAACAACATTGAGATACCGTGCTGTACGATTACCAGCAGGCTTGTGTCATGAAACAGACTGACTATCTCCAGCACGAGGGTAAGGCTAAACAAGCCTCCGGCAACGATCCCTGTCACTTTCCGCTCCGACACACTTACCGCAGCCGCCAGCAAGAGCCATGAGAATAGAAACGCTGTGCCGTACCTGCTCAACGCTCCCAGCCTGCCAATAATCGGCATCGTAAGCAGTATCACAAATAGTGTGAACAGCAGAAATTGGAAGCGATAGCGGTTCATAATTTCGGATGTGTTAACTTGTTAAGCTGGTATGTGAGTTTGTATATACACATAGTTTATAGGTTCTGCCAAAACACCGCCCCCCACCAACATCGCTCTGATTCAGATGACGTCGACCTCACCACCGGATCAATAGCATGCCGCCTTTGATTCATACGTAAATATCCGCTGATGACAACATTGCGGTTACATTTATAAAAATTGTGGATAGAAGGTAAGTATGTATACTCATTGCACATGTGATCTGTACGGTAGTCAGCTCGCCCTGGTGAGGCCATAATCATGTTGTCAAAGATGATTCGGATTTCTATTGCTGGGACTGGATTGTTATGTGGCCCATCTCGGTTGATGATGATCCTGTTTGCATCACACATTTTCTTGATGGGCTGTTCTAAAGAATCATCTTCGCAAACGCCACAAGTCGCACCTCGAAAAATAGTGGCGGTTCAACTCAAAGCAATGGATGTGCCTGCAGTTTTTGATTTTATTGGCAGGACAGCCAGTTCGCAACGTGTCGAGGTTCGCTCACGGATCGCAGGATTCCTTGATGAGATTACATACACTGAGGGCGCTTATGTGCATAAGGGTGATGTGCTTTTCAAGATGGACCCCGATCCCCTGGAAGCATCGTTGCGTGCCGCCAAGGCACAACTGGCCCAACAACAGGCACGCTTGGATAATGCTGAAGCCTTATTCGCTCGGATAGAGCCACTTGTGGCAGAGGAGGCTGTATCCAAGAAGGATTACGATGATGCGAAAGGCCGGGTGCTTGAAGCGAAAGCCGCCGTGGAAGGGGCTTCCGCAGAGGTCTTTCAGGCCGAGTTACAGTTAGGATACGCCACTATCAAGTCTCCCGTAGATGGCCAAACGAGCTCGGCGACCCAGCGTGAGGGAGCCTACATCGATCAGACAACCCCCCCACTCACTTATGTCGTGAAGATCGATCCGATCTGGGTGGAATTCAGTGTTGCAGAGACTGAGGTGCTTAAAGGCAGGAGCTCTGAGAAAAATCGCGAGTTGGCGTTCCCTGAGGACAGGCAGTTCGTTGTTTCGCTCGAACTGGCCGATGGCACGCAATACCCGCACGTCGGCCAGATATCTTTCGCCGACGCCTCGGTCAATGAGCAGACCGGAACCTTTCTGTTACGCGCCGAATTGCCGAACCCTGAACTTACTCTACGCCCGGGTCAATTTGTTCACATTAAGCTGAGCGGTGCGTATCGGCCGGATGCGATTGTCGTGCCGCAACGGGCTGTACGACAAGGTCCCAAAGGTGCGTATGTCTGGCTCGTTGATGCTGACGGCAAGGCGGAGCAACGCCCAGTCGTGCTTGGGCCCTGGGTTGACGATCACTGGCTCATCAAGCAGGGACTCAAAGAAGCAGATCGTTTGATTGTTGATGGCACCGTGGGGCTTGTCCCCGGGACGCCGGTCTCGATTGTGAGCATAAGCCCGCTTGCGGAGATCGGTGATAAGCAATGATTACGACGCTTTTTGTCAGACGGCCAATCCTGGCCAGCGTCCTCTCGCTTGTGATCGTTTTCTGTGGCGCGGTCGCCGCGGTCAATCTACCGATCACTCAATACCCGGAGATTACGCCCGTACAGGTCACCGTCTCCGCTACCTATCCCGGTGCCGATGCGCTGACAGTGGCAAACTCCGTTGCCTCCCCGATCGAGACCGAGATTAACGGTGCCGACGGCCTGATCTACATGAACTCCACCTCGGCCAACACCGGGCAGATGTCATTGACCGCGTTCTTCGAGTTGGGAACCGATCCCGATACCGCCGAGGTTCAGGTCAACAACCGGGTCAACCTCGCCCTGCCTAGCCTGCCCGAAGCCGTACGTTCTACCGGCGTGCGCGTCCAGAAACGTTCTTCAAGCACGCTGATGCTCATCGGGCTTTTTTCACCTGACGGTAGCTTTGATGAGCAATACATCGGCAACTACGCCAACCTCTATATCCTCGATGAACTCAAGCGTGTCGACGGTGCCAACCAGGCTCAGATTATGGGCCTGCCAGACTTAGCGATGCGGATCTGGCTGGACCCGGACAAGATGGCCGGCCTCGGGATCACCGCCGATGAAGTCAAGGCAGCCATCGCCAAGCAGAACCAGCAGTTCGGGGCAGGCACCATCGGACAGGAACCCATGAACGGCTCGATCGAGCTTTCCGTCCCTGTCGTGACCCAAGGCCGATACTCAGAGCCGGAAGAGTTTGAAAGTATCATCGTGCGCGCCGAGACCGACGGGACCGCAGTCGTCCGTGTCGGCGACGTGGCTCGAGCCGAGGTTGGCATCCAGCAGTATCTCTTGCGTTCCACGCTTAACGGCAAGCCTGGGACTTTCATCGCGGTCTACCAGCAACCGGGGTCCAATGCACTTGCCGTGGCCACCAAGGTCCGCACGCTCATGGAGGACCTGAAAAAGTCTTTTCCCAAAGGCATCGACTACGAGGTTTCCTATGACACGACAAAGTTCGTGGAAGCTTCCATCCATGAAGTCGTGGTGACACTGGTCATCGCCATCATCCTTGTGGTCGCAGTGACATATCTGTTTCTTCAATCTGTGCGAGCCACCCTGATCCCGACGGTTGCGATCCTGATATCCGTGGTAGGTACCTTCGCAGGCATGCTCATGCTGGACTTCAGCCTGAACCTGCTGACGCTCTTCGGCCTGGTGCTTGCAATCGGGCTGGTCTGCGACGACGCGATCGTCGTGGTTGAGAACGTCGAGCGAAACATGGAGGAATTGAAGCTCGACGCTAAGGAGGCGACTATCCGTGCTATGGGCGAAGTGATCGGGCCCGTGATCGCCACGACCCTCGTACTTATTGCGGTATTTGTACCGACAGCGTTCCTGGGAGGCACGACAGGCGTTCTTTACCAGCAATTCGCTGTCACCCTTGCTGTTTCAGTGGGCATTTCCAGTTTCGTGGCCTTGACGATGACACCTGCTCTTTGCGGTGTGCTTCTCAAACCAAGAACCGGTGTCATCGGTCCGTTCCGTGCCTTTAATACAGCACTGGATAAATGCACAACAGCATATGCCGCTGGTGTGAAGCTGATGATTAAACTCTCGGTCGTCGGCGTCCTGCTGGTCGTGTTCATGCTGTATGGGACGGTCCATCTCTTTAAGATTATCCCCACGAGTTTCGTGCCGATGGAAGACCAAGGCGTGCTCCTGGCGGCCGTCATCTTGCCGGACGGCGCCAGCCTAGACCGAGCGGACAAGATGACGCAGGCCGCTGCCGATATCTTTGCTGAACACCCTGCCGTTCAGTTCACGTCCGCATTGTCAGGCTTCAGCATGATCGATGGGCAGTTCAAGACTAACTCCGGCACGGTCTTCATCGCCTTGAAAGACTTCGAACAACGCACCTCGGATGATATGTCTGCGGACGCTGTGATCACCTATGCCGCACCACGCTTGAGCAACCTGCACGATGGTATAGCGATACCCATAAAACCACCTGCGATCCCGGGTCTCGGTACACAAGGCGGTTTCGAGTATTGGGTGCAAAACCGTGGCAGCGATGATCCTTTATACCTGGCAGAAGCGGTGCAGAAACTGTTGGCCGAAACACGTAAACGCCCTGATCTTGCTCGCGTCAGTTCAACGTATAACGCATCAAGCCGACAACTCGAAGTGACCGTCGATCGTGCCCGAGCAGAGACAATGGGGATGTCCGTCAATAGCATTTATGAAGCGATGGAGTCATTGTTTGGTTCGTCGTACGTCAGTCAATATGACAAGTATGGCCGGGTGTGGAATGTGATCGTCCAGGCCGATGCTCAGTATCGCGATGATCCAGAAGACTTTAATCATGTATACGTACGCCAGCGCGAAGGTCAACTGCTGCCTCTCTCCGCAGTCATCGATGCAAACTATAAGGCCGGACCAGACTTGGTCATGCGCTTCAATGGATTCCCCGCCGCCAAGATTACCGGTGACGCCGCACATGGCTACAGTTCCGGCCAAGCCATCCTCGCGATGGAAGAACTCGGTAATACGTCACTCCCAGACGGCATGAGCTACGGATGGTCTGGTCAGGCCTTCGAGGAGAAGCAGGCCGGATCGACCGCGGTGGTCGCCTTTATTTTCGGTTTGATTCTGGTCTTTTTGATCCTTGCCGGACAGTACGAGAAGTGGACGCTGCCAATTGCGATCCTCACCGCGGTGCCGTTCGGCATCTTTGGTGCACTCGTCGCCGTCTGGTTGCGTGGCATGGAAAGTGACGTCTACTTCCAGGTCGGTCTCGTCACACTCATTGGTCTTTCAACCAAGAACTCGATCCTGATTGTCGAGTTCGCGCAGATCAAGTTTGCGGAAGGTTTATCAGCCAAGGAAGCAGCCATCGAAGCCGCCAAGCTCAGGCTCAGGCCGATTCTGATGACCGCGCTTTCCTTTATCCTCGGTGCGATGCCTCTCGTCCTCGCCACCGGCGCCGGCGCAAACGCCCGTAACTCGATCGGTACCGGCGTCATCGGTGGCATGATCGCGGCAACAAGCTTGGCATTGTTCTTTGTCCCGATGTTCTACTTCCTGATCATCGGATTCTCGTCGTGGACTACTGCTCGCAAGACTCAGAAAGTCGTCGCTGCTGAGCCTGCACCTAATACCGAAGCCTCTGACAAAGCAACACAGAAGGAGGCCGGTGATGCGTAAGCAGAATGCAGTATTGTCCCTTGTGTTGACAGTAGCGATCGGTGGGCTTCATGGCTGCATGGTCGGGCCGGATTATCAAACGCCGCAAGTGCAGACGCCAGAAACATGGCGGACCGATACTGCTGAGGTCATGGAGCTGGCCGACTCTATGTGGTGGAACCGGTTCAATGATCCGGTCCTCGATGCGCTGATCGACGAAGCGCTGCGAAATAACTACGACGTGAGGATTGCAGCATCACGCGTTGAAGAATTCTCAGCCCGCCTTGGTATCACGCGCTCTGCTGCATTCCCCCAAGTTGGGTACGACGGATCAGCCGGCTCGGAAAAGATCTCCGGTGAAATTGGCACCGGGAAACTGGCATCAGACCGCACCTCAGACTTCTTTACTGCCAACCTCAATGTCGGTTGGGAATTAGACCTCTGGGGACGGATCGCACGTTCAACCGAAGCTGCGCGCGCCGACCTGCTTGCCAACGAAGAAGCGAGACGCGGCGTCGTGCTTTCGTTGGTCACCGCCGTCGCTCAGAGCTATGTCGGCTTACGCAGTCTTGATCAACAACTGGCGTTTGCTGAAACAGTCCTTGAAACACGTGCAGATAACCTTGAACTTTTTGAGAAGCAATTGGAGCATGGCATTATCTCAAAGCTCGAGGTCGCACAGGTCCGCTCCGAATATGAACGAACCGCCGCCACGATCCCGGGTATCCGCCGTGATATCGCTCTGTTGGAGAATTCGCTGAGTGTTTTGCTCGGTCGACCACCGGGCCCGATCGAACGTGGCAAGGCCTTGGAAATGCTGGACCTGCCAGCGATCCCTTCCGGATTACCCTCAGACCTGCTGCGACGCAGGCCTGATCTGCGACGTAACGAACAGCAACTGATCGCTGCCAATGCCCGTATCGGTGCCGCGATCGCCGAGTTCTATCCATCGATCTCGCTGACCGGTGTGCTGGGCGTTGCCAGTGACGATCTGTCGAATCTCTCCAAGAGTTCAGCCGGCTTGTATCAGTTGGCCGCATCCGTGACCGGACCGATCTTCACTGCCGGCAGGCTCAAAGGCCAGGTCCAGGTAAGCGAAGCACAGCAGCAACAGGCACTGGATACGTACCTGCAATCCATACTCACCGCGCTTCGTGAAGCGGATGATGCGCTGGTGACCTACCAGATGGTTCGAGATGAAGTAGATGCGCTGGGCAGGCAGGTCGAATCGCTCAAGGTCTATTCCGAACTGGCAAACAAACGCTTCGACAACGGCTACGTAGGCTACATCGAGGTGCTCGATTCCGAACGTGACCTCTTTGATGCCCAATTGCAGTTAGTGCGCTTGGAAGCAACGCAATACACTGCAGTGATCAACATTTACAAAGCCTTCGGCGGCGGCTGGGTCGAACTGGCAGAAGAAGTCGCGGATACTCAGACGCCAGAACAAGTTGATGCTATCGAAGAGCCGGAGGACAAGTCAGTATCGATCTCGAACGAGTAGTTAGACTGATCCCCTCAGAGAAACCTAAGGATGTCTTCAATATAAATGAGTGTGTTTATCGCGACCTTTTCAATAAGGTAAGGGTGACACTTAAACACACCAATGACCCGGGTTCGGGAATGATGGCTATGAAGGCTTCTCTATCACCGTTAGGATTGATGCCACTTCCTACGATGGTCATACCGTTAGCAGATATGCCTGTGGCGCTCTGAATAGACCAACCGGTAAGGTCGATGCCGTAGTCGTCGATCAGTACATCTTCTAACAAACGCAAGCCTTGCTGTTCGGTCCATATGAATGCATGATAATCATAAGTACCCCCCATCCCTTGGCCTGATCCCACGATTACTGAACCATCTGCTGACACAGCGTAGGCTTCTGTATATTTTGATCCTCCAGGAAATTGACCTAGACTTACCATCCCTTCCTGCTCTGTCCAGCGAAACGCTTCACGCCCCAAGTCTGAATAACTTGCCCCGATTACAACCGAGCCGTCTGATGAAATACCAGTCGCATAGCTACTGTCATTCCCACCCGGTAAGTCACCCAATCCAACCATGCCCGTATCCACTGTCCATCTGTAAGCTTCATTCCCAATCGACGATTCTGCACCACCAACAATTACAGATCCATCCGCCGACATGTCACCAACATTTGCATACATCCCAATACGACCGCCAGGCAATCCACCCAAACTAACCATATCACCGACGGGAATTCCATCCACGATATCGGTCGCAGTCCAGCGGAATGAAACTAACACATCATCAATTCTGCCTACACCGGCTATCACAGAACCATCTGACGATATGGCATTTGCACTAATAGGATATGTCGCTACTTCAATATCCGTTTTTAATAGCTTGATTTTACCGTAACCAATATCCCACCGGAATGCCTCATCGCGGAATCCCGCCGTACTTCGACCAACAACCACTGAGCCATCGGCTGTAACAGCATGAGCGATGCTGTAGTTGGCACCAGCAGCGATATCTCCCAGGTTCTGCATACCGGAATCTGCCGTCCAACGGAATGCATATTTACCAGAACCCGCTTCGCTTATTCCTACGACGGTCGAGCCGTCTGCTGATACTGCTTCAGCATCGCTAGAAAATCTACCACCAGATAAATCTCCCAAACCTTGAAAACTTGGAGTAATCGAGTAACAGGCGTTTGTGCATGTAAGCGTGAGTACAACGATAGCGATCAAGATTGAATTGAACTTAGACATATTCCTTCCTCCGGCTTTACTAACATGTGTAAATACAACAAGTGCTTATTATTGCCGGATAATACCATTGCACAGCCCGTTTAGCGAGAAAATTTATCCTCGCTACTTCCCAAATCCGCCAATTTACTCAGCTTCACCAAAGTGATTGGGTGAATACGCGTGCCACAGCAGGTCGCCGCTGGACCTGACTAACATCTCGCCGTTTGCTTTCCAACGATGTGTCTTGGGTGTATCTGGCGGTGAAAGAAGTCGAATCAGATGAAATGAATGGCGCATACCATGACGAAAACCAATGGAGCCGGGGGGAGTCGAACCCCCGTCCCGTGACAGTCAGCAGACGGCCTCTACACGCTTAGCTCATGTTTTGATCTTGGGACTTATCCGATCATGAGCAACCTGATAAGCCCCCAGCCTGAGTGAGGTTTAATCCGCCGGGGCTAAGGCGTCCCCTTTGGACGAGTCTACTGATTGTAGCCCGCAGCGGTCGTAGACATCCCGCTAACGGACTCGGCTACTATTAGGCAGCCATGCGCGCCGGGGCGAACCCGATGCGACCAGCGATGTTATCGTTGGCATTTAAAGTTTTGTGCGCAGTTTAACGAGGACCAACGCACACCTCGACGTGCCACCGAAAGCCTTCCCTGTCCGGTCAATACCAGTCGGCCCCAATTGTCAAAGAACGTGATGCTTTTACATTATAGCTTTTGTCGGCTCAAATAACCCAGATAATCAGCGTCGTCTTGCATCAACAGGTCGTTCAAGCGGCGGACCGTCTGTTAATTGCCATAAGCGTATATAACGCTAAGCGTTATACAACCAATCTAGACATTGATGTCTTTTGAGGATACACTTTTTTAGACAAATCATGATGATCCGTTGTCTTCGTTCGACGGCTTCGGTTAAGCCTGTTCGTTTGTTCTTGTTCCACCCCGGCTCATGTTCAATTGACAGTGCCCAATCAACCACTTCAGAGGATCAGCAATGAGAAGCAGATACAAACACGTCTTGTTGACCTGGCTTTTCGTGACCTCAGGTCTGTTTGTTGTTCAATGTGTGAATGCTTTACCGTTAGAACTCAGTGTCTCAACCGACAAATCAGCTTATATCGCCGGCGAACGTTTGATCGTCGACGTCACCGCCTACAACCCAAACGATCAAGATGTGTACCTCAGTTTCCCCAGCGCCCTACAGGCCTGGTATGAGATGGATGATGTGTATGACAGCCGCGGCGGCTATATCCAGGTATTCACTTATCGGGATATCCCGGCGCATGGATCATACACATGGAGCTTTAGCCACCGCTGGTCGGAGTATGACCTGACACTGGGAACTCACTCGGTGGTCGGCAATGTGCTAGGGGTCGGAAGCAGCGATCCTTTTACATTCGATGTGGTCACACCGGTCCTGCCGACGACGGACTTCACGATCGACTTCACGAATCTGCCCGATGGCAGGACGCTTTCACCCGGCAACAGTATCCAAAATGCATACGCCGCATGGGGCGTGCACTTCGGCACCTATAAGAACAGTAGCGTTTACTCGATCGGCGTAGATTACGATGAGGGCAACCAGTTTGCAGTTGTTTACAGCACCAGCTACCCGCCGGGTTTTAATATCCTCGCGCAGTTCGACATGCCTGTGTATGACGTTGCCGCGGAAGTATCCGGCGCAGAGGGAATCACGGTGACAATGGTTGCCAAAGACGCTGCCGGCCAGGTCATCGCTTCGGTGACATCGGACACCGTCCCGGCAGTGCGCGAGTTGGTCGGCCCGATCGAACTGCATGCGACGACCCCGATCGCCACGTTGGAATGGTGGCCATCATATGATCGCTCGACTGTCATCGTTGACAACCTCTTCGTAGGCGTTACTCCCCCGTTGCTTGGCGACTTGGACGGCGACGGCTTCGTTTGCCTCGAAGATCTGAACATCGTCTTGAACAACTGGAACCTGGCTGTGCCGTTATGTGACACGCGCGCAGATGCTTCCAGTGTCACACTCGGAGTCTCGGACGGCTACGTGGGGCTGGATGACCTGGACATGGTGCTCAAGCATTGGGGCGAGGGAACACCACCAACACCTGCCATGGTGCCTGAACCGGCTGCCTTAGTACTAATGGGATTGGGTTGCGCCGTCTTAAGTCTTCAAGCAAGGCATTAACGAATAGACACATCGACGAAACATCGCAAAAGCCCCCGAGCCTCACGCCCGGGGGCTTTGATACATTTCTATCCAAGCAGACAATCAAAACAGCAACTGCATCTGTGTCCGCACCGCCATCTCGTCTTCTGTGCCGCTGATTAAGCCCAATCCACGGCTTGCCGGATTCTCGCCGAATGGATTCGCGGTGGGCAGATCTTTGTTCAGGTAAACCACATCAGCGCTGAACTTAACACGATGGCCGCTGATGTAATAGTTAAAACCCGTGGCCCACGCGTCGAACTCATCCTCACCCGCAACATCCCCGTCGATATATTCCCAGCGAGCAAACAACTCGAGTTTATCCGGCACAACATCCACACCACTCTGGATCACCAGGCCTGTCATATCTCGCTGTGCAGCCGTAGTTTCATCGGGATCGATGTTCGCTCCAATATAGGCGCCGTAGAGGTTGATCCCCTGGTTTTCATACGACAGGTCAACAGTCCACGAGTGATAGTCGCTGCCTGCTCGGTCCGCATCGATCGCGCTGTTGTTTCCGTCGCCGAGTTCGAAGTAATATGCGCCGCCGAGGATCACGCTCTGGCTTTCACCATCATAGCCCAGTTCCCACCCTTCCATGGACGTGTTGCCCGTGCTTCTTGAGTGGATGAGTTTCAACAGGTAGGTGATTCTCGGGTCCGCGACTTGTCCCCACACCTCTACTTCAAGCCTGCGGGTCTGGAATCCGCCTTCATCTTCATCACCGCTACTGTCATCCTGGTTGTTGTACACGTAGCGGAATTGAGTTTCTCCCGCGATGTATAAGGAATACCCGTATGAACTTTCAGATATTAAGGCAGCGCATTCCCGAACTGCTCAACCGGTTGGACATTGCTTCGACTCAGCCGCAGTGAACCGGGAATGACGCAGTGCTTCCTCTTTTTAGAGAAGATACGGCAGTACGGATCGACAGCCATGAACTTGAAGACGGTCTGGCGTGCGTGATAATGACGTACGCGCAGAGTGTGTGGGGCTTCCGCTAGCGTTACATCGCAACCGACTGTTCCGAGTTACGTTGCGATGTCAGTAGATCATGACGGGGGAATCGGTGTCTGAACCATAACCGTTGCCAAAGCGTCGCATGGTGTAGCCTCGGATCTCTCACTTCAACAACGTGCTGCCTTCCCCGGCGGGTGATCAGCGTCACTTTCCCTTCACTTTCGTCCTGCTCCGCCAACCAGAACTTGTCGACCTTGTAGTAATATCCCTCCCCCCGTCGGGCAGGATGGACGCCATGTGCTCGGGGCCCCGGGCAGGTACTGCACTTGTCTTTGGCAAAAACCACCGGATCGCCGCGTTTGAACTTCTTACGGTACAACATCTTGGCCTCCCCGACCTCTCAAGATCAGGTAAAACGACTAAACTAACCAGTCCGTTACTTTATTTTATCCCTTCTTTTTGTATGACCAACCGGATTATCGCAGTTTTAACACAATATTTGAGCCCAGGCTCTGGTCCTGTGATACTATGAATGTGGCATTATTGAGGGGTGAATCATGGCATCAGCCAGCAAGAGCTTAGGCTCGCTCGGGGCAACCCGGTATGCACGCAAACTCATCAAGTCTGCACGTCGTGCGGCCGTGCAAATTAAAACACACGATGATGATGAGTCGTTGCACCGTTTTCGGATACGTGTTCGAAGACTTCGAGCTTTCCTGAAAACATATCGCAAGTCATTGGGCGGCAAGCAACTGAAAAAACCGATCGTCCGGCTCGGTAAACTCATCGATATCACCAATACAAGCCGCGATCTGCAAGTTCAACTCATCTGGCTCGATCGGGCCTTGACCTGCCGACGTCTCAAGCCACGTTCACGTGACGCCGCCCGTTGGATGACCAAACATCTTGCTACAAGCTCTAACGGCCCATCCTCGCTGAACACCAGGTATCTCACTAAGCAACTGCGTAAGACCACAAAAAAACTCAGTACACAGTTGGCTGGACGCCGACCCCAAAGCAAAGACAATAAAGCCAAGCAGGCACAAATTGCTTTTGACAGGCTGGCGGGGAAGAAGATCCAGCAGGTATCGGCCATGCTAGCCGACTGCCTGGCCAGGATTGACAACCTCGAAGCGCATGACGCCGCCCACCGCGCCCGCCTGGCCGCGAAACAACTCCGGTATATCCTTGAACCCATGCGCAAATCCGATGAACGGGCAACCGATGCGGTCAGCGAAGTCAGGCGGTTGCAGGACTTGTTGGGGGAATTACGCGATAGACAAGTCCTCGAAACAGAACTGCTCCGCTGCATCGGCCATCAAGCGAATGCCTGGTCGAATGATCTGAAAGAGGCCGGTGAACTCGCAGGTAATATCAACAGCGGCTACGAAGAGCGTTGCATGGGTTTGCGAGACCTTGTCGAGGAGCTGCGCCACCAGCAAGCCATACTCTACCGCCGACTCGAGCGAAACTGGTTAAATGATCAGGGGCAAACCGGCATGCAAAACACGCTCGCTGTAGCCGAAGCGCTTTGCGTTTCGAAAAAGTAGGTATTAGATCTCATCCACCTCGTCGATGTGGCAGCCTGCGGCCCTCTCACCCCACCCAAACACCCAATCCATCCGCTACAATCCTCCTATGAACAGGCCCAGGCAGTCCGATGGTTTGGTACACGGCGTCATCGTCGGATGCCCGCGTACAACTCAGGACGGCCAAACCGAATGGCTGCTCATCCGTCGCAGCGAAAAGGTCGCCGCGCCCGGTCAGGTCTGTTTCCCCGGCGGGGCTGTCGAGCCCGGTGAAGATAAAACCCTCGCCGCCGCTCGCGAAATGAAGGAAGAACTCGGTATCGATGTCTCACTCACCGGCCCCGTCTGGGACCACACCTTCGACGACCGCCCGCTGATCCTCTGGGGTTTCATGGCCGAGCAAGTCGACGCACCACTCGTGCCCGATCCATACGAAGTCGCCGATGTACTTTGGCTCACTCGCCAGCAAGTCCATGAACATCCCGATGCGATGCCCATGACAGAAAGCTTTGTGGACGCCCTCGAAAGCGCCGCCAAACAAGCCGGCTTCTAACCCCCTCTGCTGCTCTCCTATTCTACTTACTCCTGCTCGAACTTCGGCAAACTCTTCAACTGCTCGATCAACTCCTCGCTCGCCCCCGGCACCTCCACAAACTGCGTCACGTCCTTCGTGAATTGCTCGTTGACCTTGTTGATCTTCACGCGGTATTTACTCATCGTGTCAGCCTGCTGCTTTTCGTCGATCGCCTGCATCTTCGGCACAAGCTTGCGCATGTCTTCCACGATCAGAAGCACCTCTGCATTCACCGATTCTGCTTCGGATTCGCTATTTACGCGCGACAACACGGTCCCGATCTTTTCGACGTTTGCCAGATACGATTCCATAAGCTGGTCGGATTCGCTCTTCGCGATCGGGTGTTCACGATCACCGCCACAACCCGCCAGCAGCAGAAGAATCACCACGACGATCGCAGCTTGAATGGCCTGATACATAACACGCACTCCTTTGCCATCACATAATCGTTACAAATATCAGGCTAAGCAATAGCCCCACGCGGAAGCGTGGGGTTCAGCCTGCATTTTATAATCGACATTCCAACCACCCCCCAATGAAAAACCCCGGACACAGGGTCCGGGGCTCGTAAGTCTTTGATTTTCGGTTAACTGACTCAGGCCAGCAGGCTCTTGCCGACGCTGTGCAGGTCTTCGCAGGCTTCCTTGACGCGCTCGCACATAGCCTGTTCGCCGACTTTCATCCACGCACGCGGGTCGTAGACCTTCTTATTGCCGACTTCGCCGTCGATCTTCAGGCAGCCGTCGTAGTTCTTCATCATGTAGTCGATGACACCACGGGTGAAGGCGTACTGCGTATCGGTGTCGACGTTCATCTTGACCACGCCGTAGCCGAGGGTTTCTTCGATCTTGCTCTTTTCCGAGCCCGAGCCGCCGTGGAAGACGAGCCAGAACTTGGCATCGGGGCCGAATTCCTTCTTGATCGCGTCCTGGCCTTGCTTGAGGATTTCAGGCTTCAGCTTCACAACGCCGGGCTTGTACGCGCCGTGGACGTTGCCGAAGGTCGCGGCAAACATGTACTTGCCGTCCTTAACCGCACTGAGCCGACGATACACTTCCACCATGTCAGCGGGCGTGGTGTACAGCTTCTCGTCCGGGGTGTCTTCGCTGCCCGCGGCACCATCTTCTTCACCACCGACGACGCCGGCTTCGACTTCAAGGATCTGGCCGATCTTGCTCATCCGCTCGAGCAGCGGGACCGCCACGTCCATGTTGTCCTTCAGCGGGGAGGCCGAGCCGTCCATCATGTGGCTGGAGAACAGCGGCAGTTTGCCTTCCTTGACGCGCTTTTCGGATTCTTCGATCAGCGGGATCAGGTAGCTGTCGACCTTGTCCGGCTGGCAGTGGTCGGTGTGCAGTGCGACATACACGTTGTACTTCTCAGCGGCACGGTGGATGTGCTCGGCGATGCTGATCGAACCGAGGACCATGTCCTTGAGGCCCTGGCCGGACGCAAACGCGCCGCCGCCGGTCGACACCTGGATCATGCCGTCGGACTTGCACTCGGCAAAAGCCTTCAGCGCCGCGTTCGCGGTGACTTCGCTGGTCACGTTAATAGCAGGAAATGCGAACTTCTTTTCGTAAGCATTGTCCAGCATCTTGCAGTAGGTCTTGTAATCAGGTACCGGCATGGATCGCCTCTTTCTAAACGGTTCGTGTTGGTTTGGGGAACTATGGATTGCCGACCCGCGCGGCCGGCGCGGCCCGAGGACGAACCCCGAGCGGGCCAATAGTATAACGCTCCCCGATCCATCGGCCAAACCGGTCTGATGATGGTGAGGTGGGGATTGGGGGTTGGGGATTAGGGATTTGGGAAGAACAAACGCTGAAGTATGAGGTATGAGTTTCCGCATCCCTCAGCGCTCAAACCTCAACACTCCCTCTTCTCCAATCCCCAATCCCCAATCCCCCCACCAACCACTAGCCACCAGCCACCCTTTCCGCTACAAATCCCACCATGCCAACACCCTCCCTACCACGCTCCGTCACCTTCCCCAAAGGCTTCCGTGCCGCCGGCACCACCTGTGGCATCAAGCCGTCAGGCAAGCCGGATATGGCCTTGATCGTCGCTGAAAAACCATGCACCGCCGCCGCGGTTTTCACGAAAAACCGCTTGCCCGGCGCGCCCATCATGGTCGGCAAAAAACACCTGCGAAACGGCACCGCGCAGGCCTTCGTCGTCAACGCCGGCGTCGCCAATGACGCGACCGGCCAGGAAGGCATCGATAACGCAACCACCACCTGTAAACTTGTTTCACAGCAGCTTGCAGGTATCGGTATCGATCTGTCCTATCGCGACGTCATCCCAAGCTCCACCGGCGTCATCGGCCCGCAACTGCCGATGGACAAGATCGCCAAAGGTGTCGAGCAACTCGTCGCAGGCCTCTCCTCCGGCAAACAAGCGGATGCCGACGCCGCACGCGGCATCATGACCACCGACCTTGTCCCCAAGACTGCAAGCACCTCTTTCAATCTCGATGACAAAACCGTCCGCATCGGCGGGATCGCCAAAGGCTCCGGCATGATCGCCCCCAACCTCGCGACCATGCTCGTATTCATCACCACCGACGCCGCGATCGGTTCCGCCGCACTTGCCCAAGCATTGCGCACCGCCGCCGTGTCGAGCTTCAACCGCATCAGCGTCGACCAGCACACCAGCCCCAGCGACACCGTCGCCATCCTCGCCTCCGGCCTCGCTGAAAACAGCCCGATCAATAAACCCGCCGGCAAGGCCTACGACGCCTTCACCGAGCAACTTACAAAACTCTGTAAAGACCTTGCTTTCCAGATCGTTAAGGATGGCGAAGGTGCGACACGCATCTTCCATGTTCACGTTCAGGAAGCACGCAGCGAAACCGAGGCCGACCGCGTCGCCAAGGCGGTAGTTAATTCCCCGCTGGTCAAGACCGCCGTGCACGGCTGCGACCCGAACTGGGGCCGTATCGTCACCGCCGCCGGCTACTGCGGCGTCCCCATCACCCCCAACAAACTCTCATTGACCATCGGAAAACCCGGCAAACAAGCCGTTACCGTCTTCGATCAAGGCGTCCCCCGCGTCCTCACCCCGGCCCAATCCAAGCGCCTCGACACGGCAATGAAACAGAAAGAAGTTCACTTCACACTCACCCTCAGCCGAGGTACCGCCGCCGTCACCTGGCTGGGCTGTGACCTAAGCCGAGAATACATCGCCATTAACGCGGATTACACGACGTGAGGACGGGTACCGGGATTCGGGTCTCGGGTATCGGAAGAATCGCAGTTTTGACCCGGGTCATCGCCCACCATTGCCGTTTTTCCGATGCCCGAATCCCGATACCCGAACCCCGACATTCCCCTTTGACAGCAAACCCGCGTGCTGTTACAACTTACATTGCCTAAAAAGCGAACAACCGTGCATAGTAGTAAACGTGAATTGACCCAGTGGGGGCCCACCCAGTACTCAGTTCAGGGAGTAGTAACATGAACTTGACACCGACCCGCCTTCAGGCCGTAGCGATCGCCGCAAGTTTGTCCGTAACCGGAGCCCTTTCCGCCCCCGCTGTGGCCGGGACGATGGCGACTGATTTTCATTACAACATGCACCAGAACATTGCATCGAGCCCCGATTACGACTGCGTCGCTCAATTGAATATCACGCATGAGGGCGACAACGACAATACAAGCTTCGGCTACAGCATCGCATCCGGTGTGGTGGTAGGTGGTCGGTTCCTGGTCACAGCTGCTCATAATATTGACACCGCCTCGAATATCGAAGTGAAAGTCAAAGGCAAGTCTTACCACGCCAGCCGCTGGGTGATTCACAAGGGCCACTACAATTATGATTTTAGCGATGTGAACCGAAACCGTTTGGATGAAGATTACAACCCCTTCCCTGCGATTACTTCTCGCGGCTTTGAAGAGGGACACGACATTGCCATCATCGAGTTAGACACGCGTATCACAGGGGCCAAAAATATCAAAGCCAAGCTTCTCCGCAATTCTGCACGTGCGACCGGCGAGGTCGGCACGATTGTAGGCTACGGTGCTGCCGGCAATGGTGCGGACGGCTCCGATGTAACCAGTTTGTTCGGCGTGAAGCTTGCGGGTTACAACAAGATTGAAAAGGCCGGCGTCAGCATGGCTAACCAGCTCGTGACCGACTTCGACGTTGAGCCGTATCGGCTCAGCAGCTTAGATACTGTTGGTCTCCCCAGCAGTATTTACAACCCGTTTACCGGTGAGTTCAACATTGATGAGGATGACATCCCTGTGGCAGGCGAATACATGCCCGCGCTCGGCGACAGCGGCGGCGGGCTTTTTGTTCGCGACAAGGTCTTGGCGGGCATCACCTCGTGGACCAGTCGCGCAAATTCCGAATACTTCAGTAAGGCTTACTACACCCCGATCGCGACTCACTACAACTGGATCAGGCAAAATATCCAAGCGCTCAATGGCCGTGGTGACTTCCGCCAGAACCTCGCGCTCTGGACGATCGTTGAAGTTGAGAAGCCCGATCCGGACCCCGATGCGGCCGCTGATGCGACGATCACCGTCCCCCGTTATATCCCGGTCAGTAACTATGGCGCGACCGGCAGATCACTCATGGGATTTGGTGACATGGGTACCGACGGCGATGTCGGATACTGGGGTTTCGATACGGGATTAGGTAACACCTTCGGCATCGATTACACGGACGAATTCCGTAATCAAGCCGCCCTGCCCGAACCCACCAGCCTCGCGCTGCTGAGCCTCGGCGGCCTCGCCATGCTCCGGCGCGGCAAGCACTAAAATCGAATAACACAACCTAAAAAAACAGCCGGCCGCACTCCCACGCGGCCGGTTGTTTTTTTTTGTTCGATACGCCAGTCAATCTTGTGGTTAAAGTTATTTACGATCAAGTAACACATTTTCTCTTGACATGAGATACTGATCTGATAGTCTGCGATTAATACAACAACTGTTCCACTCGTAAACACAATGTGTTTTGAGTTGAACAAATCAGGGGAAATTCTATGGGGCCGAGGGACCATCGCTAACTAGAAAATGTTAATCATCATCGGGCGGTAGGTCCGTCCGTACTGTTTCTTCACCTGTTTAATGTGAAAGGATGTCACATGCGCATGAATGAGCACTCCAAGTTCTATATGTTTGGCAAAGCATTTACGGTAGGGACGATTGCATTCATAAGCCTGTATGATGCGCCATCATCACAGGCTGCGACTAAAGGATTCATGGGTACTGCAAGTTTTCCATACGAGCATTATTGGACTCGATCGGATAATTGGTACTTACCCGGAACTCCGGGTTCAAATGACGATGTTATTATTGGTGTGAGCCCGTATCTGGTTCCAGCCTCGGTGATTAATGGAGGGGGAACAATCCAGTCTCTGACATTGGCTGGTAGTTCAAGTTTATCAGCGGGCAACTTAACAGTAACAAATCTCACTAGCATTGATAATGCTACATATTCTAATTCATCCAATTCGACACTTACCACGGGCCAGTTATCACTAACAAACGGTGGTTTGTTGCATCTTAGCAGCGGAGAGTTGCATATCGGGTCAACCGCAACGATTGATCAAAATAGTACACTTGATACTTACAGTGGGACCATTTTCTTGGATAGCGGGGCGAGTAGTTTTGTAAATAATGGCATATTTGAAGTTAAAGGTGATGCTGTTTTGGGGGCTGACAGCGGATCATTTGATCTTGGGGGGACTTCAGGTGGTGGTGAAGTGATTATCTCGTATTCAGATTCACTCACACACAACGCTTTGATGACTTCCGGAACATTCGACGGCACACTTACTATGCAAAATGAGTCGACCTTTTACTACCCATTATCGTGGACAGCGACCGGCACAATTAGCCTTGATGATGCTGAGATACAAGGTGGGACTCTGACACTCTCTAGTTATGCTGATCTTGATATTGTAGATAATTCAACTATTCAATCTAACTTGGTGGTCGATGGGATTGTTACGATCGATACTGCCGAAACATCAGATTCATTAACATTAGAAGGTGTCACAACATACAATAGTGGCACAATGGATGTGGGAGATCTTTATCTCGAGAACAATGCAACGTTTAATGGTGGTTCAGTAACTATACACGACCTCAGTATTGCTTCCCAGAGTGTTACGAGCTTCAACACAGGGGTAACAATGAATGTTGGTTACGATACATATGTCGCTGGTACCATGAATGTAAATAGAACATCTTTTACCGGTTCAGAGTTAGACGATCTTGAAATCGCATCTAGCGGAGAAGTAAACCTCAGAACAAATCATGTGGATGGCGTTGTCGTGGGCGGTCGCGTTCATTTGGCAGGAAGTCTGAATGCATTGGAGATTTCGTCCGCAACGCCTACAATTCTTGATATTGATGGCGTATTGACATTTGAATCATCTTCTGCATCTGTAGTGGCATCTGAATTATATGCAAACGGTGTATATGTTAATCTGAATGTGGAAAATGAACTTGACATGGGATTGCATTTACCCGCTCATACTTCTGGAAGCCCGGGGGTTGGAATCCGTTTGTACGGTAATGCGATACTTGAGCTTAATGAAGCGTCAACAATTTTTAGGTACAACAATCCCCTTCTGGCATCTGGTAGTGAATTGGTAATAAATGATTCGTTGGCGATTGGTAAATACATATCTTTTTCAGGACTTGGAACGATCGCAATAGCTAGCGGAGCTACCGTCGAAGTTAATGGTGATGGTGTTGATCTAGCAGTATATGTTGACAATGATGGCATACTTGACATTGTCGGCTCTGATGCGAGGACCCTGACAATTGGCAGCAGTACAGACAGTCGTAGTTACACTCAGGGGAGCACAGGTACACTAAAAATCACCATTGCCGACTCAGATGACGACGTCGACAACTACGACGATGTCGATATTTATGGTGATGTTGATCTGGATGGTGAATTGGCGATTGATTTGGGCAGCTTCACGCCTAGTACCTCGGATCCGGACGTCTATGAGGTGCTGACGTGGACCGGGACCTTGACGGGCGAATTCGCTTCTGCAAGCGGGCTGATATCAGCCGATGATTCCGCCATGCTCGAACTGGTGTACAACACCTATTCCTTGGAGCTCGTGACATGGCTGGCTGGGGATATGGACCATGATGGTTATGTGGGATTGGATGACCTTGACCTTGTTCTAGCAAACTGGAACACGACTGTGGGGGTTACCAATCATGCACAAGGTGATGCCTCGGGTGATGGTATCGTTGGGCTTGCTGATATGGATGCTGTGTTGAATAATTGGAATGCTGGCACACCTCCTACGGCTGAAGTAAGTCTGATCCCCGAGCCCACCAGCCTCGCGCTGCTGAGCCTCGGCGGCCTCGCCATGCTACGGCGCGGCAAGCACTAAAACCGAATAACACAACCTAAAAAACAAACCAACCGGCCGCACTCCCACGCGGCCGGTTGTTTTTTTGCAAGTTTAAATCCCGCCGGAAAACATCACAGATATGATCATTCCGATACCCGATACCCGATACCCGATACCCGATACCCGATACCCGATACCCGATACCCGATACCCGATACCCGATACCCGATACTACCGCTTCCTCAAAATCATCAAGCAACCCAGTCCCATCAACACCATGCTTGCCGGTTCGGGAACGACCGGGTTAATGGTCATCGTGTCTTTCGTAATCGTCGCACTGCCACCTGCCCCAGCACCGGCGATCAGGTTGTTATCCAGTGCGATGATGATGTGCGAGGTCTGGATGCCTAACGCATTCAGGTCGATCAGCGCAAAGCCTTCCCATGTGCCGTTCGTGTCGGGCGTATCCATGGGGAATGCAACGGACATCTCGATCGGGTCGGCCAGCGTGACAAATTCACCGGCCACGTCGTCGTAGTAGCGGATCGTCAGCGTCCCGCCGGCGGTGACTTCGCCGGTTCCGCTGATCGTGTACGTGCCGGATTCTGTCAGAGAGAAACTCTGGATGTACTGGCCCGGATCGGCATCAAACGTCATTTCCAGCGCGCCGGATGTGATGTCGGAGTTGCTGTCGCTTGCCGAGGCGCTGAAGCTCGAGAAGTGATAAACAAGGCTGTTGCCGGCACCCGCGGTTGGCGGGCCATACAAAGGCAATGTGTCGGTGATGGAGGTTTCAACAACGTTGTCGTAATACCCATCCTGCACCACGACCGTGCCGGGGTACGAAATACTCGCCGCCTGTGTGCTTGCCGCACCGACAAGGCATCCGGCCAGAACTGCTGTTGCGATCTTCCAAGTCTGCATGGTATTACTCCGCCTCTTGTTTTCTTCCCACCGCCCCGCCGTCGGCCTGGCACACGCCGCGGCCGACTATTGCTGGACTAATCCCCTGGGCTTGTGCAGCCAAGAGATGTGTGAAGTCTGCCCCGGCCCTGCGAGGCGTCCAGTAGATGGGTGGATATTGAATCAAGAAGCCCGCAGATAATCGTTACAAACGGACCCGTTCAACGATTGCGGATATGCTGACCCGCTGTAAGCACAGTTGTGATCAGCGCATAACTGCCAACAAGCGTATCCGCATACGTATTGCACCGGTTATTCGCGACAGGTCCCGCCTCAGGTTAGACTTAGCACTTGTCGGCGTCGGCCCTGTAGCCCAACGGCAGAGGCACGCGACTTAAAATCGCGACAGTGTGGGTTCGAATCCCACCAGGGCCATTCTAATCCTGTTCGTGCCAGCAATTCACGGAGGAAATCCGCATGTCACAGACTCTGCTCGAAGCGATCAAGCAACGCCCTCTGCTCGGTGACGGCGCGATGGGAACCCAACTCATGGCTGCGGGCCTGGCCCAGGGACAGTGTGGCGAGCAGTGGAACCTGACCGACCCGGACAAGGTCCTCCAGATACAAAAACGCTACGTCGAATCCGGCGCCGACTGCATCATCACCAACACCTTCGGCGGCTGCCGGATCACGCTGGCCGGTCATAATCTCGGAAACCGAGCCCCCGAGATCAACAAGGCCGCAGTCGAAATCGCACGTAAGGCCATCGGTGATACCGGCGGCTTCGTCATCGGCGACATTGGTCCGTTCGGCGGCTTCATGGAGCCCTATGGCGACGTCGCGGAAGAAGACGTCCGTGTTGCCTTTAACGAGCAGGCCAAGGCACTGGTCGATGCCGGTGCTGATGCGGTGATCGTCGAGACACAGACCTCGCTGGAAGAGCTGGCGATCGGCATCGAAGCTGCCCGCAGCGCCGCTGCCCCCTGCGTCATCGGATCGATGGCGTATGACGTTTCACCCGATGGCGGGTCGCTGCGCACGATGATGGGAGTCGACCCCGAGTCAGCTGCGAAGTTCATGGCTGAAAAAGGCGTCGATATCGTCGCTTTGAACTGCGGCAGCGGCATGGATATGCCCAACGCTTTGAAGGTCGTCCAGGCCTACCGCAAGGTCACCGACCTGCCAATCATGGCCCAGCCCAACGCCGGCCAGCCCAAGCTCGAAGGTACAACCGTCGTCTACGACCAGACGCCGCAGCAGATGGTCGCGGGCGTCGTTCCCCTGCTGGATGCCGGCGTGAACATCATCGGCGCCTGCTGCGGCAGCACCCCCGAGCACATCCGCGCCTTCCGCGAGGCGATCGATGCCTGGCTCAAATCCTGAGCCCTTTTGAGGGCAGCATAAGCCAATCCTGTTAGGGTTGTTACCTGCTTATCTTGCCCAGCTTAACGCGCCCGGATGGTCATACGAAATTATTTTTTTTAACATCCTCAATCCATTCATACACTTATACATTTTGTAGAGTTTTCGGGCCTTCTGGCGCGATTTTAGGGCGTGCATTTCGGACCTCCCGGGGTATACTTGTCTCAACGTAATAGGAGGGGACTTCTTACCTGAACGCTCTCTAGCGTGGAGTGAAGGAGAAGTCCTGATGGGCAGTATCTTTAGCGGCACGCGTTCGCGCAACAGGCGCGCTCGCGTTTTTTTGTCGACCACCGCATCGACACTTTTAACAACCGGACTCCTTGGCACCGCTTCCGCTAACGCGGACGTCTATAGCTACCACTGGGATCGGCCTGACGGCTTCGACGGCACCGTCGGTCCTACCTATGTCAGCGATGAGGCGGGGACCGTTCTCAGCGTCACCGCAGAGTTCGACACCGACACCAACCAGTTGACATTCCTCGCTTCTTTTGAAGCCGAGGCAGGCACAGGACAGTTGCCCGTAGGCTTCTTCCTGGTCGTCAACGACGGACCCGATCCAAAGGGCATCGACAGCGAATACGCCGTCCTCTACTTCGATGCCATGTCGGACTCCAGCCCCATCCTATCCGCCTACGCCTACAACGGCGAAAACGGTGCGGATTCGTTCTTCGATGGGCAACTCGCGGCAGGCAATCAGACGCCTGACCCGATCATCTCATCGATCAACGATTCAAGCTGGGTCATTTCTGCCTCGAGCGTGGATAACAGCAACACACGTATTCTGTCATTCACGATCGATGTCTCACCGCTGGTCGACCACAGCCCCATGTATGGCGACGACGCCAGTTGGTTCGGCATGGGCTTCGAAGAGACCATCGGTATCTGGCTGCACACCTACTCGCTTCTGAATCCGGAATACGGCGCGGACGGTTTCTTCCTGCCCGACGCCTCCGGTGACAGCTTCCTGTCCTGGAACGATTACGCCGACCTCGGCGAACAGTTCCACGGCTGGTTCGATGCCAGTGATGAGCAGACAGAATCCCCGGTCATCCCGGAACCAGCAACGATGATGCTGATCGGCACCGGGCTGGCAAGCCTGCTGGGCCGACGCCGTTGATTTAGTACACACCCGCCGGCTGGGAGGGTCCGTGCGGGTTGTGACAACCCCCGATCGTTTTGTACCGATCGGTGTCGTTTATAGAGGTTCGTCAGGTTTCGTTCACCTGACGCAACCGTTACTTACTCCCGGTGCGATGCACAAGCGCCGGGAGTTTTTCATGCGCCGAATTTGCTCTAACATCCAGCAAACCACGAACGGTTACGGTGAAGTTTGGTATTGATTCTGGGATTGTGCGCCCTGTTGCTGTGCCGCATTCTGCCTTGCGGTGTTAAGTGCAACGAGCAAGGCGATAATCATCAGTACCATGAATATCACCGACAACGTATTGACAATTAGTCCCACGATGCCATGCGCCAGATGCCGTTTACCGATCAGGCATTGGATACTCTTGACATAACCAAGCACGTGACAGGCCAGCCACCCACATAATGGGACAAGCCCAGCGATCAAGAGCAGAATCCGTGATTGCTGTTGTTCGCCACCGATAGTCATGGTCATGCCGATGTTCAGGATCACTGCGGCGGCATAACCGGCGAGCGGTGCAAGCCAGGCATGATATGGATACGGCACACGGGACTTCGATGTCACATCAATTTGCTGGTCGTTCATAAACTGAGAGCCTTTTCATCGATTTGGGGCTACGGCTGTATAAGGGATATGTGGTTAAAGCAAATAAAAAAACGGCCCATAAAGAGCCGTTTAGCGTTCGTTTCGGCCCCCGATCCCCCGCCAAGCCTTTAACGGCTCGGATCCAGTGACCTATCCAAGTGGAGCTGAGGAGGCTCGAACTCCTGACCTCTTGTATGCCATACAAGCGCTCTCCCAACTGAGCTACAGCCCCAAATTGTCTGCCCCGAGCCCGGAAGTATAAACCCCACAAACGTCTACGGCAAGCGGCCCACAAGCCACCCCCCATACATCGGCACGCCGACCCCAATCTCCACAAAATCACACCCGATTCCCTACTCACAGCCTCCCCAAAACCCGCCGCAACAACCAATTAGCCATTAACGATCAGCGATTAACGATTCATCAATCAACCCGTCCCTTCGCTTCGCTCAGGACCGGCGTTGCCCCCTGCCTTAATTTCCTGCTTTCCCAATTTCCTGCTTTTCTGCTTTTCCTTCCCTCCACCCCGAATTCCCCATCGCACAATCATTTGTTATCATTGACCTCTTCGGAGAATATTCATGGAGATGCGAATTGTCGCTACAAGAGAAGCTGTACGACTTTTACCTGCTTGACCAACAGGTACGTGGCTTGCGAACCCGGCTGGACGCGGCGACGCGTCGGCTGAAGCTGCAGAGCACCAAGCTCGACCAACTCACCCAACAACACAACGAACTGAGCGATCAGCATAAGCACGCCATGGCCGAGGTCTCCAGCCTCGAACACCAGGCCGGCGATGCCAATGGGCGTGTAAACAAGCTCCGGGAACAGATGAACAGTGTGCGGAGCAACAAGGAATACTCCGCCATGCTCGTCGAGGTGAATTCCCTCAAGGTCGAGCAATCGAAGCTGGAAGATAAGGCCCTGGAAAAAATGTCCGCGGTCGACGATCTCAAACAGCGTGTCGCGGAAGTGCAGGCGCAGGTCGAGAACCAGTCCAAGCTCGTGAAGTCCGCCGAGGCCGAAGTCCAAAGCGCCAAGGAAGAGGTCGGTGAATCACTGGCCGACGCCACCGCCAAGCGTAACGCCGCCGCCGCCGAACTCCCCGCCGACATCATCTCCGTCTTTGAACGCCTCGCCGATCACTACGACGGCGAAGCCATGGGCGAGATCGAAGAACAGGACCGCCGTCGACGCGAATACACCTGCGGCGGCTGCTACATGGAACTGCCTATCGAGCGCGTCAACGCCTTGATGATGAAGCCCGATGAGCTGGTCACCTGCCCAAGCTGCAACCGCTTCCTCTTCATCAAGCAGGAACTCAAAGCAGAGATCGGCGCGAAGTAAATCCCGGTTGTAAGCCTCTTTCCGGTCCCTTTTCCCCTCGGGAGTCCCCCCGGAAATGGCTAGGATGAGGGCCGGATTCCTTGCGTTTCTAATAACAACAAGTCCACCCAGATACCAACCTCCGGGACCACTCAACCGTGAACCTCATCATCCACTTCGACGGCGGCTCACGCGGCAACCCAGGCCCCGCCTCCGCCGGCATCGTCATCCGCAATGCTGACACCGACAAAACCCTCTACGAAGCCGGCCACTTCTTAGGCAAGTGCACCAACAACGTTGCCGAATATCAAGGCCTCATCCGCTCGCTCGAACAAGCCAAAACCCTCGGCGGCGAAAAACTCGACATCCACAGCGACTCCGAACTACTCGTCCGCCAGATCACCGGCCAATATCGCGTCAAATCCCCCGACCTCAAACCCCTCTACGAGCAAGCCAAAATACTGCTCGCCGACTTCACCGACTGGAAGATCCAACACGTCTACCGCGACAAAAACCAACGCGCCGACGAACTGGCCAACCTCGCCATGGACCACAAATCCGACGTCACCACCGAGACCCCCCAAAGCTCCCCCCCTCAAGCCTCACCCCTCAAGCCTCAAACCTCCCCCTCAACCCCCTGCTGGACCGCCAAACTCTCCGGCCCCAACCGCAAATGCCTCGCAGGCTGTTCCACCAACAACGAATACACCTTCGGCCCAACCACCCCAGAAGGCTTCTGCGTCCACGCCGCCGCCGCCATGCTCAACGACGGCCCACTCCAATGGGATAAAAAGAAAATCACCGGCAAAACCCGCTGCAAAGCCTGCAACCTCACCATCCAGATGCACATCCTCTTCCGCAAATAATCCCCACCAAAAAAAGCCCGGTCATAGCCCGCACCCAAAGCCCGGTCATAGCCCGCAGGGCTTTGGCCGGGGTCGCCTTCCCACTGCTCCCCCTTACTCACTCCCCCCTCCCGGCGAGCGTGCTTCAGCACGCGGTCCAAACTTATCCAACATCCTCCCCCGTCCCCCGCTCATCCTCCCCCCGTCCCCACAACCCCTACCACCGCTACACCCCCCACATCCGCCTGCTTTTAGGCCCAAACCTCTTGCCTGACATGATTTGACTGTTCCGCGCGTCGCTTTTAACCGACCCAAAGATTACAATACCTTGTACTGATCAGGGACTGCCCTCTGGAAGGACCCACACATGTTGATTCGTAAGCCACAGGACGTAGATGCTCGCGTGATGGATATGCCCGGTGCCGAAGGTGTCACGATGCGGCTGATGGTTGGCCGCGATGATGGTGCACCCAACTTCGCCATGCGCCTCTTCGAGGTACAACCCGGCGGATGCACCCCCCGTCATAGCCACAACTACGAGCACGAGGTCATGATCCTCCAGGGCCAGGCCATGGTTGGCAAGGACAACGATCAGGGCAACGACGCACCCGCCAAAGCGGGTGATGTGCTTTTCATCCCGGCAAACCAGACACACCAGTTCCGCAACACCGGCGACGACGTGCTCAAATTCATGTGCTTCGTCCCCACCGAGTTTGATTGCGGCGGGACCGTCTCCCCCACGCCGGGATCGTTTTGAGCTTCGCATCACCATGAGCGGGACTTCGTCAAACCTTAGCCATAGACGGTTGCAGCACGTACACCGATGAGGACCGAACCATGAGCCAGGAAGAACAAGCCAGCAGCAAGAGCCCGTCATTCTTCGCAACACCCGACGGCATGTTCGCCGCCGCCGCGTTGTTGATGGTCGCTTCTGCCGTCGTTGCACTTGCCGCCAGCGTCGCGCTTACGCAAGTTACCTTCGAGCAGCCGGCCGCGGAGTTGGTCATCTCCTACATCGCCTACCTGTGCAGCGTGATTCTCGGTATGGCCAGCGTCTACTGCCTCATCGCCGGCGGCGTCCGTTGCGGCGTCTACGGCCGGGCGAGCCGTGGCGTACCAGCACGCGTTGAATCCGGCGACCAGGGTGAGTTGATGGCTCAACTCCAGATCATCGCCGACCGCATGCTGCTCAGCGATACCGCCAAGCGCATCGCCTACCGCAATGAAGACGTCAACGCCCTGCGCGAAGCGATCCGTGAAGACATCCAGAAGAAGGACTTCGACGCCGCGCTCGTGCTGGTCCAGGAAATGAGTCAGACCTTCGGCTACCGCGAAGAGGCCGAGGAATTCCGCGAACAGATCGCTACCGCACGCAGCAGCGAAATCGACGCCCGTATCACCGTCCTGCTGCAGCGCCTCGATCAGATCATCGCCGCACACGACTACAAGCAGGCGATGACCGACGCTCTGAAAATCAAACGGATTTATCCTGATAATACGCGCGTCCAGGAACTGGACAAGGTCGTCGCCCAGGCTCAGGAAGATTACAAGCATCAACTCGAACGCGACTTCCTCGCCGCCGCTCAGAAGGACGACGTCGAAGGCGCGATCGAACTGCTCAAGCAACTGGACGGCTACCTCTCCGAGCGTGAGGCCGAACCCTTCCGTGAAATCGCCCGCGGCGTGATCGGCAAGAAACGCGATAACCTCGGCGTCCAGTACAAAATGGCTGTCCAGGACAAGGAATGGGTCAAGGCCATCCGCGTCGGCGAACAGATCATCCGCGAGTTCCCCAACACCCGCATGGCCCAGGAAGCCCGCGACTACATGGACGGCCTACGCGAACGCGCCGCCGGCCAACAAGCCGCCCAAAGCGTCTAACTCATCAGACGTACCCCAACATCTTTAAAATCCCTATGGCGAGCGTGCTTCAGCACGCGGTTATTTGATACGCGCTTTTCGTCATTCGTGCATTCGTAATTCGTGCCTTTACTATTTATACTCCCCCCATGCCAACTATTCACGACGCCGTATTGATCCCCGGTGACGGTATCGGGCTCGAAGTCTCCGCCGCTGTGCAGAAGGTCCTCGAGGCCGCCAAAGCCCCCGTCCGCTTCCACGAACACCACGCGGGCCTCATCGCCCTCGAAGATGGCAACGAAGTTTTGCCCCAATCGACGATCGACGCTATCCGCGAGCATCACGTCGCGCTGAAGGGCCCATGCACCACGCCCGTCGGCAAAGGCTTTACCTCCGTCAACGTCCAGCTACGCAAACGCCTGGACCTCTTCGCCGCCATCCGCCCCGTACGCAGCCTCCCCGGCGTGCCCACACGCTTCGAAGATGTCGACCTCGTCATCTTCCGCGAGAACACCGAGGGCCTCTACTCCGGCGTCGAAAACATGATCACCCCCGGCGTTGTCACCAGCCTCAAGGTTGCTACGACCAAAGCCTGTGAACGCATCGCCCGCCGCGCCTTTGTCTACGCCAAACGCCGCGGCCGCGAGAAGATCACCGTCTTCCATAAGGCCAACATCATGAAGATGTCCGACGGCCTGTTCCTCGACTGCGTGCAGAAGGTCCACGATGAGGAATTCCCGAACATCCCCTACGACGCACGCATCATTGACGCCGGCTGCATGAAACTCGTCCAAGACCCGACACAGTTCGACATCCTGCTCATGGAAAACTTCTACGGCGACGTCGTCTCCGACCTCGCCGCAGGCCTCGTCGGCGGCCTCGGTGTCGTGCCCGGCTCCAACATCGGTGATGAAGATGCCGTCTTCGAAGCCGTCCACGGCAGCGCCCCGGACATCGCCGGCCAAAACATCGCCAACCCGCTCGCCCTGCTCATGTCCGCCGTGATGATGCTCAATCACCTCGCCGAGACCAAGAAGGACGACGCCTGCAAACAGTCCGCCGAAGCTATCAAAGCCGCCTATGACAAGGCACTCGAAGACCAACAAAAAACCCGCGACCTCGGCGGCACCCTCGGCACCGACCAGTTCGCCGACGCCGTCATTGAACGCATCGGCTAACTATCCACAATCCAAGATTCAACAACCCAAAGCCCGGTCATACCCGAGGGGTTTGGCCGGGTTTCTTTATTACTCATCTTCTGTTTTCGCGCCTAACCACCACCCTCCGGGGAACCGTCTATCATGATGCACGTCTGATGCCACGCATACATCATTCACCAGATTCGGAGGTAGATATGAGACTTGCACGGCTTTTTTTAATCAGTCTGACTATCGTCTTCTCGCTGATTCGATCCGTGTCCGCGCAGCAGGCGATACCGATCCAGGTCATCGAAGCCGAACAGTCCGCGATCCAGTGCGCCGCCGGTTCGCAAGCTCATCCGACCATCTGGGCCAGCAATGGTGCGATCACGCCGGCTTTCTGGGGCCGCGCCGTGGGCGACAGAATCCAATTTAATGTTACCATCGAGCAGACCATGACTTCTCCACGACTCGGCATCCGTTATTCATTTGCCGAAGGCGACTATCTGCACTACGCGAATATCAAAGAATCACCACGCGCACTGACACTCACCGTTGACAATAATGATCCCGTCGAAGTCCACGTCCCCGACACCGGCTGGTGGGACCTCTTCAAAACGATCTTCATCGATCTGCCCAAACTGGATAAAGGTGAACATACATTCACGCTGCAAAGCCCCGCCGAACACAGCACGACCAACATCGACTGCTTCTTCGTTATGCCTGACCAAGGCGGCATCCTACCCCCCGCCATGCAGAGCACCGCACTGGCACGGTCTGAAAACCAAAGGTTCGAGATCCGTGCAACGCCCGGCGTGAAGCTGAACATGCCGCCCGACAAACTCTTCAAACACTTCGGCCGTATCTACGAACACTACAAACAGTACATGGGATGGGCCCCGAAAACACCGATCTTGATCCACCTGATCGAAGAAGCCCGCTGGGATAATCCCGGCGCGACGTCCTACCAGAACCAATGGGGCGTCTTCTTCCGCGCCGAGATCATGCCCACCGAGCAAGGCAACTGGTGTCATGAAATGACACACCTTTTCTACGAGGCCCACTTCCCGTGGTGGTTCGATGAGTCGTCCATCCGGATGCTCACGACATTCGACTGGGCCCCGACGCTCTTCCCGCAACACGAAAAGCCGATGGATAACCCGTACTACCGACAGTGCGTCGAGCGCGGCCGAGCCGTGCTCGAAAACCCGAACAACAAGTTCGAAAGTGTCGACGACATCCAGTACGCGCTGCGCATGAAGTTCGGCCCGGACCTCTTCAAGAAGTTCTTCCACCTCTGTTATGATGCGGGAAAAGAAGGCAAACTCGACTTCACCCCCGGCCGCCATATGACCAAAGCCGAACTCATGAAGTACATGTCACTGGCCGCCGGCGAGGACGTGACGCCCTACTACCAGCAATGGACCGGCTACGACAACGCGCCCTGATTTACCGATGTCGATCACCATACGCCCCCCACAACCCGAAGACGAAATGCCTTTCATCGAAGCGGTAAAACGCAGCCAGGACGTTCTACATCCCTGGATATCCGCGCCGCAGACTCACGACGAGTTTGTCGCATACATCGAAAAATATCAAAGCGAAAACAACATCAGCTACCTGGCCGTCGGCGATGAAGATCAACTCGTCGGCTGCATCAATATCAACGAGATTGTCCGCGGACGATTCTGCTCCGCATTCCTAGGCCATTACGGCTTCGTCCCCTTCGTCGGTAAAGGCCTGATGAAACAAGCGATGTCGCTAGTCATCACCCAAGCCTTCGACACGCACGACCTGCACCGACTCGAAGCCAACATCCAGCCGGACAATCGCCCCTCAATTAAACTCGTGCAGTCACTGGGTTTCCGCCACGAAGGTTACTCGCCGCGTTACCTCTTCATCGACAACCAATGGCGCGACCACGAGCGCTACGCCATAACCACCGAAGATTGGGATACACTTACGATAAAGTCCGCCACGTAAGGAGAAGTCATGTCCAAGATAACAAGCTGGTCTATTCCCGGATCAAACAACGAAACAATCCTCGGTAACACGCACATGCCGGACATTGATCCAATCGGCATCCTCATCATCAGCCACGGATTCAAGGGTTACAAAGACTACGGATTCTTCCCCGCTCTGGCGGAGGCGGCTTCAACTGTCGGTCTTATCGCGCATCGCTTCAACTTCTCCCACTCCGGCATGACCAACAACATCGACACCTTCGAACGGCCCGACCTTTTCGAGTTGGACACTTGGCGTAAACAGTCGGCGGACCTGCGGACGGTGATCGAATCGAAGAAACAAATCGGTTTGCCAATGGTGTTGTTCGGGCATAGTCGCGGCGGGATCACAACACTTTTAACGGGGCGCGAAGCTGAGATTCAGGATCAGTTGGCGGCCGTGGTAACCGCCGCGGCGCCCAGCGCATGTAGTCGCATTTCTGGGACAGAAAAGGACCAACTCATGCGCACATCGCGCGCACCGACCATGTCTGCGCGCACGGGACAGACACTCTACATTGGCAAAATCTGGCAAGATGAGATAGACGCCGATCCGCTCTGGCACGACCCCTGCCGGGCCGCCGCGGCGATCAAAAAACCCCTGCTTCTGATCCACGGCAGCGACGATCCGACCGTCCCTTTAGACGAAGCTCGCGAACTTCACGCCGCTCAACCGAACGCCGAGTTGCTCATCATCAAAGGCGCCGGCCACACCTTCAACTGTCCGAATCCACTGCCGATGGATCAGACGCCGCCGGCGGAAACCCAGCAGATGTTCGACGCGGTCTGTAACTTTGCGGTCAAACACTGTAATACTGATTGATTATTCGTATTACCGCCGGATGTTGCCGAGGTCGACGATCAGGCCGTCGGGCTGGTAGTAATCGACATCGATCGTGTTACGGTTAATGAAGGTGAACACCAATGCGGAAGGCCCGACACGCTGAGCAAACGCCATGTCGCCGTCGCCGGGGATCGCGTACTGCGTGTTGCGGTATTCCTGTACGTGATAGTGGTAATGGAAGAAGCTCGTGTACATGCGTTGGATCAGCGCATCGGATGAGTAGAACTTGCGGTCGTGTATCTTCAGGTCCGGCGGGAAGATGATCGGGTGCAGCTTGCCGTCGCGATAGATCATGACGCCGCCGTGCTCGGTTTCGGTGTCGGCCATGTCTGCGTCAGCCTGGCGGAAGACCTCCTGGACAAACGCCTTGTCTTCCAGCGCATCCAGGATGAACTCCAGTGCGAGCATGTCGGCCCAACTGAGTTTGCCCAGGTAATCGATCTGCTGCGTTGCGTTCTTGAACATCAACGGCGTTGCGCCCAGCAGATGCAGCGGCGGTTGCTTGAACTGTGTCAACTGATACGACTGATCAGGCACACGCTCATTGATCCGCTCAAGCATCTGGTATCGCTGCGTGGTGAGTTGCTCGTCGCTGGCTTCCATCAACACAGGCAGATGCCTCAGCGACAGGCCGTCTTGCTGCTCAGCGTTAAGTTGCTGCGCCCGCTGTCTGGCAGCCTGCCAGAAGTCCATGTGCTGACTGCTGCGCAGTTCCAGCAGCCAGAGTACGCCCTCGCGGTTGGCGGGGATGTGATCGAGCCACGCCGCATCCTGGAGGTTCAGGATCAGCGGGTGCGTGCTGCTTACGTGCATCAGTTGCTGTCTTGCCTGGTCCTCGCCGGCAAGGCGGTTGTACAGCGTCCAGGCATCGACGCGCAGCGTCAGGTCGATATCGTTGTCATCGCTGTCGATCACTTCCCAGATCGCCTGATCTACTGTTTTGCCCGGATTCAGCGCGGCAATCGCCTTGTATTCCGGACGATTCGAATCGCTGAGGACTTGTGATTCACGCACATAGCTGCGGATCAGCGTCACCGTGAATGCCGGATCGCCCTGCTCGACCATGCGGTCGATCAGCGGGTTCAGCACTTCCCAGTTATCGACTTCACGTATCCTGTTCAGCGCTACCGTCCAGAACGCGTCAGCGTCGTCCTCGATGAGCCGGTCCATTGCCAGCAGGCGTAGTTCGGTCGGTTCGCCATCGGACCAAAGCAGGTTGTGCAGGGTTATGGTGACCTGCTTGGGGTTGTGCGTGGTATTGATCGCACCAAGCTGCTCGGCCGCCGCGATACGCTGAGACGGATCGCGCGATCGGTCGACCATCACCGCCAGCGGATCATCCACCGGCCCGGTCGCACAACCCGGAAGCCAGCCGACCATCGCTGCCATGAATAGCACTATGAAAGGCGAGGTTCTCATCGCAGCATCATCTGGTAGTTCAACTGGGGCGTGCCCATCTCCGTCATGGCGGAGCGGACCTGCTCGGCGTTCAGTTCAGGCAGCTTGGTATCCGCGCCGAGCAGTGCCTGCATGAACGTCGGTTTGGGCCCGAGCACGGTTACGCGCACCTTGGCGGGATCGAGCTGGACCATGTCGGCGGCCTTGACGATGGCGTCGTCGAGGTAGCCGATCTCGTCCACGATCTTGGCATCCAGCGCCTGCTGGGCGGTCAGGACGCGGCCGTCTGCGATTGCACGGACTTGGGCTTCGTCGAGGATGCCGTCACGGCCCTGCACGACGACCTCCAGGAAACGCTCGTAAGCATTATCCAGCAAGACTTGCAGCACTTCGCGGTCCTGCTCGGTCCAGGTGCGCGTGAGGTTGTTAGCGGTGTCCTTGTTCGGGCTTTCCGTGGCGACCATCGTAATCGGATCGACGCCGACCTTGTCGAGCAGGCCCTCGAAGGTGAAGAGCTGGCCCATCACGCCGATGCTGCCGGTGATGCAGGTGGTCTCGGCGATGATGTGGTCGGAAGGGGTGGAGACGTAGTATCCACCGCTGGCTGCGTATGAGCCGAAGCTGGCGACCATTTTCACGTTCGGGTGCTTCTGCTTGTACTGATCGATCTGGTGCCAGATGCGGTCGGAAGCGCCGACGCCGCCGCCGCCGGAGTTGACACGCAGGACGATTGCGGCCGGTGGATTCTCATCCAATGCCTTGATCGCCTGGCGTACGAAGCTGGCGGTTTCGTCGTTGATCATGCCGTTGATCGGCAGGATCACGATACGTTCGGTGGTTTCGCCGTCCTGATAGCTCTGTTCGACAACCGGCGAGAGCGAGACCTGCTGGGAAACGATCCAGCCGAGGTACAGGTTCAGGAACAGCGAGGAGATAAAGATGGTGGCGACTAATGATGTCGCGACCTTGGTGATTACGCCGCCGGCGGGTTTAGCGGCAGGCGGGGCGTAGTATGGCGGAGGATATCCCGGAGGCGGCGGAGGCGGCGGAGCGGAGTAGGATGGGTTGACGGGCGGCCGACCCTCAGGCTGGGGCGGTTGGTTGGGATTATGGTCTTCAGACATTGAGGTTACCTCGGTGGATTCTGCATGGGGGTTTGCTGATACGGCTTATCCATGGGTAAGCGTAGCCCTCTAACCTGATCGGTCAATCCGGGGCACTTCCTGCAACATCCGTGGATTCAGAACATGCGATTGTTAATAGATTTATCAAATCGTGGAGCGTGGCCTTCGGGCGGGCTATGATGGCGGCATGACAACACATTTGCATATCGACCCCTTCAGCGGCATCGCGGGGGACATGTTCCTGGGCGCGGCGGTGGATCTGGGTGTGGCGGTGGAGGCTATCACCAAGGCGTTTGAGCCGTTGGGCGTGTCCGAGAAGTGCCGGATCACAACGCAGCGCGTGCAGCGGCACGGGATCGGCGCGGTGGACCTGAAGGTGCTGGACGGTCAGTCGGACCACGAGCACCATCATCACCACGAACATGATCCCCACGGACACGGTCATAGCCATGACCATCATCACGGACATGACCACGATCATAAGCATCCCGGCCATACGCACGATCACGGCCATTCACATGACCACGACCACGGTCATCACCATCATCACCACACGCACTACCGCGACATCATGGCGATGATAGACAAGCTGGACACATCCGAGCGGGCCCGGGAGCGTGCCAGGCGGATTACGACTGCGCTGGCCGAAGCCGAGGCGGAGGTGCACGGGATGCCGATCGAGAAGGTGCACTTCCATGAGGTCGGAGCGATCGATTCGATCGTGGACATGCTGGGCGCGGCGGTGGCGCTGGAATTGTTGGAGGTGGACACGCTCAGTTGCGGGGCATTGCCGATATCGCGTGGGTTTGTGAAGTGCGATCACGGATTGATGCCTGTGCCCGCGCCTGCGACAGCGTACCTGATGCGTGGCTTGCCGACGGTGGGCGTGGATCGGACGGGCGAACTGGTCACGCCGACAGGTGCGGCGATCGTGAAGGCGCTGTGTGAGACGCTCGGGCCCCCGCCTGCGATGACGCTGAAAGCGGTGGGTTATGGCGCGGGTGATCGTCAGGACCCGAAAGTGCCGAACTTATTGAGGTTGATGCTCGGCGTAGTGGAGCCGGTCGGAAGGCTGACACCGGGCGAGGTTGAAGTGACGGAGCCTGCAACTTCATGAAGCCTGTTTATGTGATCACGCTGGTTGTACTGGTGATGGCCCTTGCGTTGGTCGTGTTTATGTATGGCTTTGCCGATCCGCCTACTTCTGTAACCAGTGAATCAGCGCTGGTGAAGCAGACATTGCCTGGGGATTTGCCCGCGTTGGTGACGCCTGCTAAACCGCAAGCGGATGCGGGGGCGTATTACGAGCAGGCGATCGAGCTGTTTAATCAGAATCCACGTGTGTTGGAGCGGACGCGCGAGCATGATGAAATGGTGGACAGATTAAGCGAACTGCTCTTACTGGCGGCGGATGCGGGACAGATCGATGACGGCTTTCTGGATGGGCATATCGCGGTGGCAAACGGGGCAGACCCAGATTACGGCGAAGCGGTCGAAAGTATTTATGAATGGGTACTGAAGCATGCGGTGATGGTGTATTCCAAGGGCGAGAAGGACGAGGCGCGTAACCTGGCGCTGGCGGTGTGGTTGTTTGGCCAACGGCTGTTTGATCACAGTGACCGGCTGTATCACAAGAATACGGGGCTGGACATGATGGAGTCGGCCGGGACGATGCTGGTTCTGCTGGCGGAAAAGGATGAGACGCTGGATCGCGAAGCGCTAAGTAAATGGGCGGCTGCGTTAAGTGAGATCCGTCGTGAGTGGCAGCCGAAGCTGGAAGTGATGATGGGTGTTGAGCCGCACCCGGGCGATCTGGTGAATATCGCGCTGAACGATCAGGACCGGATGTTCCGCATCGAGGCGACGTTGAAGCTGGGGATTCAGCGATACACGGTGGATCGCGGGAACCGTCGTGCGATGAATCAAGCGATCCAGACGGCGATTGCGAGCGACGATCCAATGCTGGCCGAAGCGGGACGTGCGGCGGATGCAGTGACGCTGCAGGAGATGCGCAGAGCGAATTGAAAAGCTGTTTTTAGCCACAGATAGGTGTAAATGACGAATTCACGAATGATGAATGACGAAAGAATGCTCAAATGACGAATTACAAATGTGTAAACAGTATTCGTCATTTGGATTTGGTCATTCTCTCGTCATTCGCGACTTCGTCATTCGTGCATTGACAGGTATCCGGCCCTCACCCCGGCCCTCTCCCAGGGGGAGAGGGGGATTAGATATTGAGAAACATAGATGCAGCTACTGGTACTTGGGCTGATACTGATTTTGTTCCTGCACGACGAGGCGTTGGTGTTCGTGCGGGATTTGCCCGGGTGGTTGATCCTGTTGGTGGTGTTTGGGTTGAAGGTCTTGTTGGCCGGGGGATACGCGGCGGCGTGTCGGGTGACGTTTCGGCGGTTGCTGGAGGCGCCTGACAAGAAAGACCTGCGGCGGATCGAGCGATTCGGGGGGTATTACCGTGTTGGTGTACTGGTGCTGTTTTCGCTGGATCTATACCTGGGTCTGCTGGTGCTGGTACGCAACTGGATCGAAGCGGCTACGGGGATTGAGCATCCGATCCTGATCGATGAGCTGGCGGTGATGCTGCCGACGCTTGTGATGTGGGGCATTGGGTGGTGGGTTTATTACCCGATCGAACGGCGGCTGCGCGATGCGGCGATCAATCGCAGGCTGGATGAGGGGTTGCCGATCTATCCGATCTGGTCGCGGTGGCAGTTTGTGACATCGCAGTATCGGTATCAGATTCTGTTGATCCTTCTGCCGCTGCTTGGTGTGATCACGTGGAACGAGGTTGTGCAGTGGATGGGCCGACAGGGCTGGGCGGGGACGACGGAGCTGACGCAGACCGCGTGGACGCTGGTAGGCAGCATCACGATCTTCCTGTTTGCTCCGGTGATGATCCGGATGGCGTGGGATACAGCGCCGATACCCGAGGGGGCTTTACGTCAGCATCTGCTTGAGATGTGCCGAACACATAATGTGCGGATTCGGGAGTTGCTGCTATGGCGGACGTACGGGGGGATGATTAACGCGGCGGTGATGGGGCTGATCGGGCCGCTGAGGTACATCCTGATTACGGATGGGTTGCTCCAGCAGATGCACATGCATCACATCGAGGCGGTGATGGCGCATGAGCTTGGGCACGTGCGCAAGAAGCACATGATCTGGCTGCTGGTGACGGCGGTGGCGTTACTGAGCGCAGTCGAGGTGTTGGGAGTTGTGTTTCTTGCCACGAACGGAATCGGCGGGCGGGAGATCGATCAGATGTTGAGTGTGTCGACTGATTCCAGCGGCGCGGTACTTGCGGGGCTGGGTTTGTTCGATGACAGGACACTGCTGGTGATCGGCACGCTGGCGGCGGCGGTGTTGGCGTGGATTGTGGGGTTCGGCTGGGTGTCCCGGCGGATCGAACGGCAGGCGGACACGTTCGCAGTCGTGCACCTGGCGATGGAACGTAACAGCGATACGATCGACGAGGGAGATGCGCAAACGATGATCGATGCGCTACAGCATGTGGCGGGTTTGAACAGCATCCGTATAGACAAGCACAGTTGGCGACACGGTTCGATCAAGTGGAGGCAGGATTATCTGAAAACGCTGGCGGGTAAGCCGATCAATGGGCTTGCGATCGATCGGCTGATGATGTGGGTGAATGTGGCGGCGGTGCTGGTGGTGATCGTGACGATGCTGCTGCATAGCTGGTTCGGCTGAGCCGGGGCGACTTACGGCGTATGGGATGGGTGCCGCACTTTGACACCGCAGGGGCAAAGTGTGATCGTGACAGCACACCTTGTCGCTGCGCGATCAAGATGTGGCACCCGATATGCCCGAAGTTGTGTTGTTTGGACTTCGTTATAATCCTGAGCTTCACCGAACACAAGAGAGACCCATATGCGCTTCACGAAGATGCACGGCTGCGGCAACGATTACATCTACATCAACGGATTCGACCCCTCCCACGGAAGTGATGTATTAGACAATCCGTCCGCGGTTGCTAAACAGGTGTCGGACCGCCACTTCGGGATCGGCGGAGATGGATTGATCCTGCTGCTGCCGGCGGAGGACGGTGTGGATGCGGATTGTCGGATGCGGATGTTCAACATCGACGGGTCGGAAGGCGAGATGTGCGGCAACGGGATCCGCTGCGTGTGCAAGCTCGCGCACGACCGGGGTGTGGTGACAGCGAACCCGATGAAAATCCAGACAGGCAACGGCGTGCTGACGCTGGATTACGCTCTGGATGATGCGGGCAAGGTCAAGCAGGTGACGGTGGATATGGGCGAGCCGAAGCTTGATCCGGCGCTTGTGCCGATCGATGCGGATCAGATGACGAGCACGGAGCAGCCGCAGACGTTTGGTTTCAAGCTGACGGAAACGGGCGAGAGTTTTACCGGGACGTTCTGTTCGACGGGCAACCCGCACGTGACGATTTATGTCGATGATGTGGACGCGGTGGAGCTTGAGCGTGTCGGGCCGATGCTGGAATGGTTCAGCGCGTTTCCCAGCCGAATGAACGTGCATTTTGTCGAGGTGCTTTCACGCGACGAGGTGAAGATCCGTCACTGGGAGCGCGGCAGCGGGATCACGCTTGCGTGTGGGACGGGATCGAGCGCGGTGTGCGTGGCGGGGGTGTTGACAGGCAAGGGTGAACGGAAGATCAAGGCGCACGTGCCGGGCGGGGAGCTGCTTTTAGAGTGGCGTGAGGCGGACAATCATGTGTACATGACGGGGCCGGCGGTGGAAGTGTTTGTGGGGGAAATTCCCGAATGACGAATGCACGAAGTTCGAATGACGAATCAATAACCAATGCTCAAATGACGAATGTCAAAGTATGGGTATTTGATACTCGTCATTGAACATTGATTCGTCATTCGAGTTTCGTTCTCGTCATTTACACTCAAAGCCCCAGTAAGCGTTCGACGAAGTTGATGTCGATGTCGGAGCGGATGAAGTTGCCGTTGCGGGCGAGGTCGGCGTGCAGGGGGATGGTGGTCTTGATCGGGTCGATCGTGAACTCGGCGAGGGCACGCTTGAGCGTGGCGATAGCTTCGTCGCGCGTGGGTTGGTGCACGATGAGTTTGGCGATCATGGAGTCGTAGTTTGGCGGGATGCGGTAGCCGGCGTGGCAGTGGGTGTCGAGGCGGACGCCCGGGCCGCCGGGTGCGTCGAAGTGTTCGATCGTGCCGGCACAGGGCGCGAAGTTTCGGGCCGGGTCTTCGGCGTTGATACGGACCTCGATGGCGTGGCCGGTCTGCTTGATCTGTTTCTGCGTGAAGGAGAGTTTTTCACCGGTGGCGATGCGGATCTGTTCCTTGACGATATCGACGCCGGTGACGAGTTCGGTGACGGGGTGTTCGACCTGGACGCGGGTGTTGACCTCCATGAGGTAGAACTGCTTGTCGGAACCCATGAGGAACTCGACGGTACCTGCGGAGTAATAGCCGGCCGCTTTGCAGAGGCGTGCGGCGGACTTACAGAGCTTCTCGCGTTCGTCCTTACTCAAGACGGGGCAGGGAGATTCTTCGATGAGCTTCTGCTTGCGGCGCTGCATGGTGCAGTCGCGTTCGTAGAGGTGGCAGACGTTGCCGTGCATATCGCCGATGACCTGGACCTCGACGTGGCGAGCGTGTTCAATGAACTTTTCAAGGTAGACGGTGCCGTTGCCGAAGGCGGCTTCGGCTTCCTGCCTGGCGGCCTTCATCCCTGAACGCAGGGACATGTCGTTGTGCGCCACGCGCATCCCGCGTCCCCCACCGCCGGCGGCCGCCTTGATGATGACGGGATAGCCGATCTCCTTGGCGGTCTTGATCGCTTCGTCCTCTTCCTCAACTTCACCCTTCGAGCCGGGGCTGGTCGGGACTTTGGTGCTGATGGCCAGTTGCTTGCACTGGACCTTGTCGCCGAGCAGGCGCATGGACTCGACGCTGGGGCCGATGAATTCGATGTTGCAGGATCGGCAGACCTCGGCGAAGTGTGCGTTTTCAGCGAGGAAGCCGTAGCCGGGGTGGATCGCGTCGACGTTGGCGACCTCGGCGGCGGCAATGATCCGGGCGATGTTCAGGTATGACTCGGCCGGTGAAGGCGCACCGATGCAGATCGCCTGGTCCGCGATCTTCACGTGCTTGGAGTCCTTGTCGGCGGTCGAATAGACAGCGACCGCTTCGATCCCCAGATCGTGGGCGGCGCGGATGATCCGTACCGCGATTTCGCCTCGGTTTGCTATGAGTATGCGTGAAAACATAAGTGGGGTCTGGGGTCCAGGGTCTTGGGTCTGGTCAGAAACGAAACAAGCGCAATGCGGTCGAGGTCATAGATCCGGCTAGTCCCCAGACCCTAGACCCCAGACCCTCATCCCGGCTTGATCGTGAACAGGGGTTGGCCGAACTCGACGGCCTGGCCGTTGTCGACCAGGATCTTTTCGATCGTGCCGGAGGTCTCGGCCTTGATCTCGTTGAAGACTTTCATGGCTTCGACGATACACACGACGGTGTCTTCGTTGACGCGGTCGCCGACGTTGACGAAAGCCGGGGCGTCCGGGCTGGAAGCGGAGTAGAACGTGCCGACCATCGGGCTGTCGATGGTTTCGCCGTCATCATCCTGATCGTCCGCAGCCGGGGCTGTTTGGGCGGCGGGGATCGCAGACTGCTGCGTCGGCGCAGCGGGCATCGCCACGGGCATCGAGGGCACGACCGCACCTTGGCTGTTACGTTTGAGCTTGATTGGACCGCCCTCGGCCTGGATATCCAACTCGGTCAGGTCGTTGTCGACCATGAGCTTGATGAGCTGTCGTAGTGTTTTCAGATCAACCATGAAACATTCCTGTGGCCCGGCATCGTGGCACTTCACGGCGGGCCTGGTTCGTTGATCACGCTCAATCGGCGTGATGGTCTGGACTTAACAAGACTCAAATAATCGCGGATTCCAGCGATTTGGGCAAATCGCACATGACCTGGTGGCCCTTGGCGGTTACCAGCACATCATCCTCAATACGGACGCCCCCGATCCCGGGCAGGTAGATGCCGGGCTCGACGGTGACGATGTGGCCGGGCTCCAGGACGCCCTTAGCGGTGGCGGCGAGGCGGGGATCTTCGTGGATATCCAGACCGATACCGTGGCCCAGGCCGTGACCGAACTGCTCGCCATAACCGGCTTTAGAGATCACGTCGCGGGCGGCCTTGTCGACGTCAGACAGTTTCACGCCGGGGGCAATCGCGTCGATGGCGGCCAGTTGGGCATCCAGCACGATCTTGTAGATCTCACGCAGTTTGGGCTTCATCTTGCCCAGCGCGACAACGCGTGTCATGTCCGAGCGGTACCCGCCGTAGCAGGCACCCCAGTCGATCAGCAGGATGCCGCCTGATTTGATTTTCTTGGGGCCGGGGATGGCGTGGCAGAGGCTGGCGTTGGCATCGGCGGCAACGATGGACGGGAAGCCCGGGCCGTCGGCACCCATGGCCCGCATGCGGTACTCCAAATAAGCCGTGATCTCGTTTTCGCTCTGCCCCGGCTTGAGGAACTTGATCGTTTCCTTGAACGCCTGCTGCTGGATGGCGATGGCTTTGCGGATCTGTTTGACCTCGACAGCGTCCTTGATGGCGCGCTGCTTGAGCAGGCCGTCATCCTTGACCATCAGCGAACGCGCGCCGACGTGCTTGGCGATGGTCTTACGCAATTCGAGCGTGGTGTACTGCGGCTGGAGCATGATCTTGTCGGCCTTGATCTTGTCAGCCAGCTTCTTGAGTTCTTCGGCAAGGCCCTTCTTGCGCATGATCGCGACAGCGTGCGGCGCTTCGTTTTCGATCTGCTCATCGAAGCGGAAGTCGCTGAGGATGTAGACCTTTGAGCCGCGCATCGGGATCAGCGCCCAGGAATCGTCGCCGACGAAACCGGTGAGATAGCGGATGTCGCGCGGGTTGTTGACCAGCAGGGCATCGGCGCCGGTCGGGCGCAGGCGTTTCTGAAGGTTCTTCACGCGGTCGGCGAGGTGCGCGGGGGCTGATGTTTTCTTTGACTTCTTTTTAGCCATGTTTTCCTTGCACTTTCAAACTGACTGAAGATCAGTGTGGGATATTAATGCACGAATGACGAATTCACGAATGTTGAATGAATGTCCAAATGTCGAATGTCGAATGGTTGTGATTCGCTTCACTCGTCATTAGGAATTCGACATTGATTCGACATTCGTGAATTCGTCATTCGCCATTTTAAACCAAAATGCACCATCACTTGGTTTTCGCATCGATGTTATTTATAGACTTCGTCGGGATCGAACACTTTTTCCGCGACGATAGTGAGTTTGCCATCTGCATCCACCTTGCGGTAGAAGCAGGAGTTGTAACCCACGTGGCAGCACGGGCCGTGGCTCTTGCATTTGAGCAGGACGAGGTCCTGGTCGCAGTCAACAAGAGCTTCGACCACTTCCTGCACGTGGCCGGAGCTTTCGCCCTTGATCCACATCTTGTTACGTGAGCGGGAATAGAAGGTCGCCTTCTTGACTTCCAGCGTCTGCTGCAAGGCGGCCTCGTTCATCCACGCCATCATCAGCACCTCACCGGTGTCGATGTCCTGCACGATAGCGGGGACGAGCCCCTTATCGTCGAATTTGATGTCCAGTTTGTCGGTTGTTTCGCGTGCGGTATCGCCCATCTGTTTGCTCCAATCTCACTATTTCGAGCCGGGCATTATAGCGGGACGGACGGTTTATGGGGCGGGATTGGCCGGATTATCCAGATCGACGGTCTTGTCGGGCTTGTAGACCTGTTTGAGGATATCCAGATCGAAGTGGTTGTCCTTGATACGCCGGCCGTCGGTGGTCATGCCTTTGAGATTGAGCGTCATGCGGACTTCTTCATCCAGCACGTATACCTCGACCTTGCCGGCCATGGTCGGTGCCGGGCCGTCGGCGTTTTCTACCGATCTTTCAAGTTCAGCCGGTTCTGTAAGGATACATTTCACAGCAGACTCGCCAACGCTACCGATCAGATCGACACGGACCGGCCGGGCGGTCTCGGGATGCAGTAGCATGCGGATGCCCAGGCCGGGCGGTTCGATCAGGTAATGGCCGGCGATGCTTTCCACGGCAGGCGCCTCCGGCACGTTATCCGGATCGATCGGCAACAGCCCCAGAATGTAAGGCAGGTCCGTCGGCCTGACGGGTAACGGGAAAGTGGCCGCATCCAATTCGTCGAGTTTGTCGAATCGGCCGACGTAAAGCGTGCGGTCATCCTGCAAATCAAAGAACCAGTAGCGATCGCCATCGCCCCCTGCCCAAAAACCCCGGCCGGCTTCGGTGATCTCTAGCGCGATCTTGTCCGGTGCACGGTACATAAACCGGCCGTCACCGTGCTCGGACTTCTGCTTACCATTTTCATCCAGCCAGAGCAGATCGACACGCGCAGATGCCCAGACGCGGACGAGTGGTTTTGTCGTTGCGTTGTAGCGCGTGACTAAGTCGTGATAGCTGGGCAGAGGCTGTTCGTTAGCGATTTTGTCGGGCAGCAGGTTGTCCGGGACGATCGGCTGCGCCGGCTTGCAGCCGGGGAGGAGAAGTGCTGAAGTAAATAACAGACCAAATGTCAGGGCGAGGGCCCTTCCGGTCCCCGCTCCCCTTGGGAGAGGGTTAGGGTGAGGGCCGTTCTTGATTGTGCGTTTAGTTTTTATGCTCGGGCCGAGAAACTCGCTGGCCCTCACCCCGGCCCTCTCCCGAGGGGAGAGGGGGGTAGGCGCGTAGGTCCAGGCCTGCCCGGACAATGGGGTCGCAACCGGTGTCATCTGTCCGGGCCTGCCCGGATCTACGGGGGTAACAGCCCGGAACATGGTTACAACTCCGCCTGGAGGATTTCTCCGAGTTGCTGCATGACCTGCTCGATCTTGGTTTCGTCGAGTTTGGGATCGAGCACTTCAAGTGATTTATCTGGGTTCCATTTGCCAAGCGGGCCCTTGGACAGGTCAAGCTTGGGGGTGAGTTTCCACCAGGTTTGCTCGACTGTCTTTTCATCGACTTCGGCTTCGCGGACTTTGTTGCCATCGTAGCGAAGCAACTTCTTACGCATCAGGATCAGCGTCAGCACGTAGCGGAAAGCAAGCCGCTCGGGCTCGGTTGCATCGGCGAGGCGTTCGAGCAGGTTCATCAGGACGGCATCGTCGACGAATAGTTTCTTCTTCTCGGTAGCCTCGGGGACGGTGGACTTCCAGAAGCCGAACAGACCCTCCGGCCGGTACCCCCCTTCCCAGGCCTCGGTGCTGATATCGATCCGGCAAAGGCCAAGTGTCAGCAACGTCTCCGCCGCCTTATCCTTGCTGGCCTTGCTCAGTTCTTCCTTCTGTTGATTGATCTGTTCTTCAGACAGCTCGATCAGCGCAGCAAAATACGATTCACCGGGCGCTAACTCCCGGCCGGTGGATGCACAGATACCGCTGGTCTTGGGGATTTCGTAACTCGGGGCGTTAAATTGAGCCATATCTTCCTTGCTAATGGCTAAAGGCTAACGGCTAAAGGCTCGACCTCAGTCGACTTCCACGCCCAGTTGACGTGCTGCGCCGATCGAGGTCTGGTCGATCAGGACGGCCAGGGTCATCGGGCCGACGCCGCCGGGGACGGGGGTGATCATCGAGCATTTAGATGCACAGTCATCATAGTCGACATCACCGACATTACCGCTGGGGCTGGGGTTGAAGCCTGCATCGATCACGATCGCGCCCTGCTTGAGCCAGTCGGCCTTGACGAAGTTGGCGATGCCGACTGCGGCGACGACGATGTCAGCATTGCGTACGACGCTGGGCAGGTCAACGGTGCGGGAGTGGCAGATGGTGACGGTGGCGTGGGCTGCGAGCAGCAGCATGGCCATGGGTTTGCCGAGGATCACGCTGCGACCGATGACCACGGCATGCTTGCCCTGGATGTCGATGTCGTAGGCTTTCATGAGCCGCATAATGCCTTCGGGGGTTGCCGAGCCGAAGCCGGGCAGGGAGTAGGTCATGGTGCCGAAGCTGTGGAAAGTGACGCCGTCGACGTCCTTGGCCCCGCCGATACTCTCGAAGACTTCCCGTTCATCGACCTGTTTGGGCATCGGGTGCTGGACGAGGATGCCGTGGACGGAGTCGTCATTAGCCAGCGCACTGACCTTGGCGACGACTTGGTCGGTGGTAGACGTTTCGGGCATGTGGACCTTGATGGACTTCATGCCGTGTTTTTCACAGAGTTTGCCCTTGCGGTCGACGTATTTTTCGCTGGCCGGGTCGTTGCCGACCAGGACGGTGGCGAGGCACGGCGTGACGCCGGTCTGCTCGATGATGCGCTTCACGCGTTTCTCGCAATTGGCGAGGATGGCGTCGGCGATGGGCTTACCCTTGATAACGACAGGTTCGGTTGTTGTGCTCATGGTTGGGATTATAGGGGTATCAGCGTGATCGGGCACGGCGGGGTTTTGGGCCTTACAATCAGGCCATGCAAGCAGTCATTCTCTCGATCGGTGATGAATTAGCCCTTGGCCAGACAGTGGATACAAACACCGCCTACCTGGCGGCCAAGCTGGCGGAACTGGGTATCTGGACGCGCTACCACGAGACGATAGCAGACGATCAGGACCTGATCGCTCGGGCGATGGTGCGTGCAGGCGGCGAGGCGGAACTCATGCTGGTGACCGGCGGATTAGGGCCGACCAAGGATGATCTGACGCGGCAGGCGCTGGCGCAGGCAATGGGGGTTGACCTGGAAGAAGATGCTGAGGGATTGAAAGCGATCGAGGCGTTTTTCGCAGGTCGAGGCAAGACGATCACCGAAGCGAACCGCGTGCAGGCATTGTTGCCTGTCGGGGCAAAGGGTATCCCGAACGCCAGGGGGACGGCCCCGGGTATCCGGGCGACATTGGGCAAGGCGATGGTTTTCGTCATGCCGGGCGTGCCGTTTGAGATGAAGGCGATGTATGCGGAGAGCGTTTTACCGGCGATCAAGCAAAAGGCAGGCGCCGGGCGGACGATCCTGACGACGAAGATCAACACCTTCGGGCTGGGCGAGTCTTCCGTCGGGCAGATCATCGAAGATTTAATGGATCGCAAGCGGAATCCAACGGTTGGTACGACGGTCGCCAGTGGGATTGTTTCTGTGCGTATCCGCAGCGAGTTTGCCGATCCGGCCGAGGCGAAAACAAAGCTGGATGAGACGATCGAGCAGGTGAAGCAGAGACTAGGAGCGATCGTATTTGGGCGTGATGAAGATACGGTGGCGTCCGCTCTGCTCGAAGAAATGCGAAAGCGGAAGCTGAAGATAGCGACAGCAGAAAGCTGTACGGGCGGATTGATCGGCAAGATGCTGACGGATATCGCGGGTTCGAGCGATGTCTACATCGGCGGGTGGGTGACGTATACGAATGAAATGAAACAGGCGCAGTTGGGTGTGCCTGGTGAGGTGCTTGAAGCGCACGGCGCGGTCAGCGGGCAGACGGTGTGTGCGATGGCGGATGGAGCTTTAGAGCGGAGCGGTGCGGATATCGCGTTATCCGTCAGCGGGGTTGCCGGACCCGGCGGCGGGACGGAAGAAAAACCGGTGGGTACGGTCTGGTTGGGATTGGCTTCGCGCGTGCATGCGGATGAACCGAGCGTGCAGGCGATTATGGTGAAGTTCCCCGGCGGCCGGCCGCAGGTGCGTGAACGGTCGGCCATGTGTGCACTGCAGATGGCGCGATTGCACCTTGCACAAGAGCCGCTTACCGGGATTTCATGGATCAACCGGACGTACCCCGGGGAGTAAATGCACGAATGACGAATATTCGAATGACGAATCAATGTTCAAATACCAAATGACCGAGTATCGGCTTCATGCCATTGGACATTGGAGCATTTGTCATTCTTTCGTCATTCGTGAATTCGAGTTTCGTCATTCTGCTAGAATGGCCCAACTAATCGGTAATTTGCGAGATTAATTAACACGAGAATCAACGATAAAGACGTACACCATGCCCCCCATCCCCCCTACCGGACGAATCGATATTCACAGCCACATGATCCCGGGCGTGGATGATGGCTGCGTGGATGTCGGCGAGTCGATTGCCAGTATCCAGATGCTCAAGAAGATCGGGTACGCCGGCACGATCTGCACGCCGCACATGTTGCCGGAGCTGTTTCCGGACAATACGCCCGCCAATGTGAAATTGTGGGTCCAGACGTTGTCAAAGAACCTGGCTGATGAGGGGATCGATTACAGGCTTTGGCCGGGCGGTGAGCTTCGGCTGTTTGATAAGTGCATCGACTGGCTGAAGGCGGTGGGCGTGCAGACACTGGGGGACACGAAGTATGTGTTGACTGACTTCTGGGAAGACCATTGGCCGAAGTACGCGGACAAGACGTTCGACTGGCTGATGAGTGAGGGCTACAAACCCATCCTCGCGCACCCGGAGCGCATCGGGATGCAGAAGGATCTGGAAAAACATCTGGATGAAGTCACCGCGCGCGGTGTGCTGCTGCAAGGCAACTTCCGGTGCATGACCGGTGAGGATGGTTACCTGCCTGACCAGCGGGTGCGACAGTTCCTGCAGGAAGGCCGGTACTGGATCATGGCGATCGACATGCATCGCCCGAGTGATCTATCCAGCCGATTGGATGGTTTGCAAATGGTCGTTGATGAGTTCGGGCAGCAAGTCGTCGATCAGATGACGATCGAACGGCCTCGGGTGCTATTGAATAGTGCGGTGAACAACAGCGTGTAATCAGATCGTAATATCCTCTCGGATGCGATGAAAAATTAACGATCGGGCTGTCGCAAGAAATGTGCAAACACATTGACGATTTATCATTGTGTTGAGACAATGATGCTTCGTCTGTTTCTTTTCTAAACCAGCGGGAGGTAACACGTGAAAACTGGCAATTGGGCGGGCCGCGCGATGGTTGTAACTGTTGCGTTGGGTATTGCATCAGTGAATGTTTCGGCGGCACCGAGTTTTGACATCATCGGACAGGACTTTGTCGGCGGTGTGAATTTTATCGATGGCAGCATCCGGCCATCGATCGCGGAGAACGGGAAGGTTGTATTTGCGGGATCAACTATTTCAACAAATACACCCGTGTTCTTTTCAGGTGACGGTGTGAATCCGTTAAGCGCTGCGGACTATTCGACCACGGGTTATATCAATCCTGCTGTGGTGAAGATTGATTCGGCGAATAACCTGGCTTTCGTCGGCACGCGCAGCGCTACGCCGCATGATTTTCGTGGCGTGTATCGCACGGATACAACGGGCGCTTCTTTCTCAACCGTCTTTGAAGTCGAACAGGTCTTTGGCCCGCCGCCGGTCCCGAATCCTCAGAATCGTTTAGCGATGTCAGGCAACGGCACGATCGCGTTCAGCAATATTCAGGATGGTAACGGCGCACTTTACACCGCAACGCAGGGCAATCCGGAACAGGTGTTGCGACAGGGAAGCGGTACTTTCTACAACAACCTGCCGTTTGATGTGAACAATAGCGGCGCGGTCGCGATCCAGATGGAATACACCGATCCGAACAACGGCCTGTCGCGCGGCATCCTCATCTTCGATTCACCGAACGAAGGCCTGGCGACGATGGAGACAGCGGTCGAGCGTACGAGCGTCGGTGTCCAGCCGAAGCTCGCAATGAACAATAACGGCGACGTCGCGTTCATTCTTTACAGCAACATCACGATCAACTACTTCGATCCCCCGCTGCCCGGCGGCGGAACGCCCGACGGCTCGCAGTCGCTGACGCCCGGCATTTATGTGTCGACGCCCTCGGCTTTCGGAACACCGTTCAGTTTTACGAAGATCGCTGATACCAGCGGCGCATTCGATTCATTCGATGAGATTCGGTTCAACGACAACGGCACCGTCGTCTTCCAGGCAAGCGTCGAGGTATCGCCCGGCGTCTTCGAGACAGGCATCTTTACAGGCGGCGACCCCTTCAACGACTTGCTCGTTCGCACCGGCGTCACCACCAGCATCAACGGCGAAGATAACTTCTTTTCCATCATCCGCCTGGGCGATCTGAACAACAACGATCAACTAACCTTCCAGACAAGCGATTTTGTCACGACGGATCAGCGTATCTGGCGTGTGAACAATGTGCCTGAGCCGGCGTGTATTGTGCTTTTGGTGGCCGGTGTATTAGGTATTTCTGCAAAACGCGAGCGTGTAGATTGAGCTGAGTAAACAATTTCCGCAGGATGTTGATTAACAGATTAATACGTCCGTTGTTGACGGATTGGACAGCAGGTGCCGCAAGAAGGAGACGCGATGCACATGCAGAAGCGATTCTGTGTATCGCAATCGGTCTAAATGTAATTTCGTTACATGGCGGATAACTATTGACTAAGAGATGTCGTCTCGGATAATAAAGGAGCGTGTGCATATCTTTGTACGCATGCTTGGTTGAATCCATAGAGTGATTGATTTTCACATTTGCTTGGAGGGCAGAAATGATGCGATTAAAAGTACCTCATTTGAAAATGCTAGCTTCGGCTTTAGTCGTTGCGGTTTCGGGTTCCGTTGTGCAAGCGAACCTGTTGTCGAACGCCGGTTTTGAAGACCCGGTGACGTATGACGGCCCGCCGTTCGTCGGCTTCTGGGAAGCGTTCAGCGGCGGCGGGACTGCTGCATCGTTCAACAGCACGGTGATGCCCCTTAGCGGCGCACAGCACCTGGAACTGGTGATCGATAATCAGGCGAACAACTTCGCCGGCGCGTTCCAGGATGTGGAAGGTCTGTCAGAAGGTGAAGAGATCACTTTCTCCGTCTGGGCCAAGAACGTCGGTCTGGATAGCGGTGGTTCGGAGATGCGTATCGAATGGCGCGACTCGGTCAGCAATACGGAGATCTCTCGTACGCCAAACCTCGTCCCGTCACTGACCAGTGAATACACCCTCATCACGCTGACGGATAACGTCCCGGCCGGCGCGGATACCGCACGTGTCGTCTACGCGATCCAGAGCTTCGGCGGCGCTCTCAATCAGAACGTCTATCTCGACGACGCTTCGGTCATTCCCGAGCCTGCCTCGATGGCTCTGCTCGGACTCGGCGGTTTAGCATTGCTGCGTCGCCGTGCGTGAATTGGATCAGGCAAACTCAAATCAACTTGCTTACAGAGATCGGTCTTACCGGTCTCTGTTTTTTTTCTTTGATGCTGAAGTATAAATCTGTATAGTAGTTATCGAAGCTGGCTCGTTAGCCGGCGTATAGGGCGGAAGTCATATCCAGTTTGATAGGGAGAAAGTCCATGTTCTATCGCACGTTCGTGTACGCGTTGTGCTTATTGTTTCTGGGTGTCGCGGTATCCTCAGCAGACGCCAGGATCCGCAAACGGCCGGACCTGCTTCTTGCCGAGTGGGATGAATTGATCGACGAGCCCATGAGCGTGTCCAATCCGCTCTATGAAGAAAACACCAACTCAGGCGAGAACCCGCTTTACGAGCCGAAGACGATAGTGTTCAACCCCGGCGACTTCTTCTCGGGCCAACCCGTCCGCTTTGAACTTGCGATGGATGTGCTCTTAGATGATGGGATCGCTGAGCCGTTCAACGCCTACGAATTCGATATCAAACTGTTTGACATCGCAACCAACGAACCGATCACCGACTTCCCCAATGGCATCTCGATCGGCTTCGTCATCCCCGGCCTGACCGCCGACGACATCGCCAACGCGGCGCTGGGCTACCTGGATGAAAGCGTTGATCCCTCCGTCTGGCGTATCGAAGATGAAACATGCACCACGGGCATAAGCCCCGCAGGCGAACCGATGGTCGTCTGCAAAACCACCCACCTGACCACCTTCGCCCTCGGCCCGGCAAGTTCCGTCCCCGAGCCTGCGTCGGTTATGGTTTTTGCGGTGATTGCGGGTTGTGTGTTGAGTCGGCGGAAGCATTGAAGTTGGTCATAAAGCGTTTAAACCTGTGGCCAGCGGGTTAGAAGGCGTAGCGGTGTTTGCACACAAATGACAATTAAGCCGCTGCCGTTGTGGGGCTTAACGTCGAAATGGTGTGATTCCGTGTTCCGTCCTGAAACCTTCTGTAAACGTCGTTTCGTTGCGCCGAAGCGCGTTAAGGTGTCAGTTGGTTGCGCCGGGTAGCGGCCTGCCGAGCGGCCCCAATTCCGGCCTATGTGACCTGCGAAGGTGCTGAGGGCGGGCTGGTTGACGTGCTTGTCTGTCGCCGGGATGATGAACAACCATGAGCCGGGAGCACAAGCAATCCGAATCTGATTGGTCCACCGGGACAGTCTTGTGGTTGATCTTAATGGCCACGAGCACGGTAGTCGTGGTATTTGCGAGTCATGTGGGCAGTTCTGTCCATCATGCATCAGAGTTCGCCATCATCCGCTTCAGTTTCTGGTCGATGATCGTCGGCACCATCACCGCAATCGTTGGGGGCATCGGCTTTACGTTATCAAGACGGGGCGCTGTCCTATGGGCTCTGCTTGCGATCTTTCCAATTGTCGGCCCGTTTTACATCGCGTATCGTTTCTGGCCGGGACGTTGGCCTCCCCCTGGCCACTGCCCCGCCTGCAACTACGACCTGCGCGGCAGCAAGGAATCGGCCACCTGCCCGGAGTGCGGGGAGGCTATCACAGAGAAATCGGTGGGTGGTGCCGAGGGGTAGACTCTGGGGTCTTGATTTGATTGCAGCAAGTAGCATGGGTTCCCACTCCGGCATAGGGTGCGGTTAAGCGAAGCGCAGCCCACCGCAGATGCACATCCAATTACACAAGGCCATTCATTGCCGGCCAAGCGTGCCGCTATAATTCTACTTTGTTGTTCTCTCACGACAATTCAATAACCAGCTTCACACGTCCCGTACGATCGAGGCGAATCTGTATTCGTCTGCCACGACTTCACCGTGGTGGGTTGCGCTTCGCTTAACGCCACCCTACAGGACGGCAACCCATGCTACTTGCTGACATGTTGACTCTACATGCAGTCTCCATGATGATTAAGCGTCATGAGTCGGTTGCGCGATAAACATGGGTGGGTGTATCGGGGGGCGCTGATATTTGTGCTGATGCTGGCGGTCTTGGTCAACGCCGGTTGGTTGACTTCGCCTTTTTGGAAAACGCACTATTACCACCCGGGCTTTGAGTTAGAGGTAGGTGACGGGCGTGCAAATATTGCATTCATTCACTTAGATGACCCCCATAAGAGAATGGATGGGTTATGGATTACACGCCTATCTCGCAGTGACAAACGGGTCGAGGAGATATTTGGGTTGCCTCGGATCGTCGATATCGGAGGAGCTTACGTTTATGTCATCCCGCTATGGCTGCCGATGCTGCTGCTATACGCCTGGCCGTTGGTTGTTTTGTTTCGCTGGCGGCCCGGGATGCATCCGGCCGGATGTTGTTCCGCCTGCGGCTACGACCTGCGCGGCAGCAAGGGATCGGCTGCCTGTCCTGAGTGTGGGGAGAAGGTATAAAGCTCAACCTTTGAAGTCGATAATGAAACTCAATGGATAAAAACATGCAACACACCACATGGGCAGCCATTAGATTCATCGTGGCCGTGTTATCGGGTATTTTGGCGTTTTTGCTTGCGTATATCATTATCTGGTATTCGGTTGGGACACTTAGCTACAACAACTTGAGTTCTTTATGGATGTTGGTTGATAGCCTGTCACGTTATTGTGTTCCGCCGGTTGCCGTGGGTTGTGTCGTTTCTTTGTTGATTGGTCAAGCTCTTCGGAAGAAGATTCACAACGAGTGCCACTGCCGAAAGTGCGGATACGTTCTCAAAGGTTTAACACGACTAGAGTGCCCAGAATGCGGAGAGGTAATATAAGCCAGGTTTGGGAAAAAGTAACTACACAATCGGCAGGTTGGATTCAGTCGATTTGGGTGTCCTACCCACCCCCGGAATCCCCGGATATTACCCCTTGCTCGAACACCGCCCGTATGGTTACCCACTAATGCTCCAGTTTCACAGACCTGTTGTGGTTGGGTAGTCTGCGACCCAGCAATGCCAAACCACTTAAAACAAGCAGACATGATGCTGTGGGCTCGGGGATGATGGCTGGTTGTGGCGTGCCTGCGTTCCAATTGTGGAGGATGAAGTCGAGGTCTTGCAGGCCGATGTAGTTGTCGCCGTTGGGATCGGCTCGTGGGTCGGCGGGTGGGACGGTTTGGTTCCAGTTGTTTAAGACGAGGTCCAGGTCGGCCAGGCCTACGAAGCCGTCGCGGTCGACGTCGCCCGGCGGGGGCGGGTTTGCAGCGGAGATGTATTCGAGCAGGATGTTGTCGTAGGTGACGCCGCCGCCTGCGGAGGTTACGCCGGAGGGGCCGCCGAAGCGGATCTGGTCGTAGCCATTGGCGGTAGTGGTGACGCCGCTTGTGTAGGTGATAGAACCATCGATCTTGCCGTCTCGACCGAGATCTATATCGAAGACCAGCATCGTCGGAGCGATCGTGACGGTATAGCGGATCCAACCCGCGCCGCGGAAACGATTGACCGGCAAGGTCTGTCCATCAACTTGCTCTGTGCCGAGGTCCCACGCGTCCCAGTTTGGCTCGGCGCCCGGATCGTCAAAGAGAATCGCGCGATAAGCGTAGTGTGCGGTGGCGGCATACATGCCCAACTCGAGGATATTCTCACCGACGGTGCTGTTTCTCATGCCCAGCGTCGCCCGTTTTACAGCCGGGCTCAGGGGTGCGTAGGGATCAAGTGATGTGTCGTTGTCGTAGATATCCACCGAGAGACGCAGCCATTGATAGTCTGTCGGCACGACAGACGAAGGCAGGTTGATGTAGTCATACCCCCCACCCGGATGGTACGCGAACTTGCCAGCGACCTCCGGCGTGCCGTTTACATCATCATCGATCTGCGTTACGAATACACCGGCTTCCCAATAAGGCGTCCAGACTGTTTGCATGTCGGTTGTGTTGTTATAGCTTTCGAAGTTCTCAGAAAACAGAACATTCCACGAAGCCATGGCTGAGGCTGAATAGCACAGCACCGCTACGCATAAAAGCTTTGTGATGTTATTTGACATGGTTGAAGGGCCTCCGTTGTAGTTCAAGTGCCTACGAGTTGTGCAGCCCGCCCATGTCCTAATTGCGATATCCAATACAATAATTGTAAATCCTGTTACGGAATCCACAAGACATAATCTGACATTGTTGAGATATTACTGATGAACCTGATAAGCCGGATATGCGTACGGCTTCAGAGCTTGGCCGCTGATACTGTCGTAACAAGACTATGCATCGAGAGTTCTGGGATTGATTGCTTTGGATGTTCAAACACCGGATCGTGCAATATTACACCCCTGGAAGTTGCCAATCATCTTCTTTGTGGTTCGTGCTGTTTTCTTTATCGCGTTTGCGCTGTTGTGTGTTCCGTTTGACAGGTTTGGTTTTGAAGATGGCGCATTACTATGGCTCCTATGGCCGATTGTGGACTTTCCCATTGGGTTGTTGGCTTTTTACCTTGCTGCGGCTGCGCCATCCAATGGCGCTGCCATGTTTTATCTGTTTTGCGTCGGCGGGTTTCAGTGGATTGTCTGGGGGCGTCTGATCACCGCAGTTATCAGATCAGTGCAAAAGCGACGTCCAACTATTGCATGTGGATATGGTCAAGGCACGTAGTAAGGCTGACAACCGGTTCGGATTTATGAAGGGGGATCCTACTGTTGTGGCGATGGCGTCGGTTGGCCTGTTGTCGGGACAGGCACTTCGTCGACATATCTGAAGTTGACTCTCGGATGGTCGGAGCTGTGCATTTCTGTTATGAAGTAGGGGTCGGTGTCATTCCGTTTAATCGAGACGATCTGCCCTGCTTCGCGCGTCTCGATTCGGACATCGATGATGCCATCGCTGTCATTATCCACGTATTCGATATTGTCCTTCACCCAGTATGTGCCGGTGCGATCCTGGTGGCTGGGCCAATCGCTGACGTCTTTGTGGTAGATCACTTTCCCCGGCAGGTATTTATTCGGCCCCGGGTGCCACACGAGCCGGTCAAGCAGTATGCACGGCAGGTAGAAGTACCCGAGGGGTGTAAAGTCACGATGCAGCCGCGGGCCGCCGTTTGTCGTATCGATGACCAGATACATCGGCGACCATTCACGCGAATAATCAGAACCCCCGTGGCCTGCGGTTAAGAATTGCCCGTTTACTGAGAAGTAGAGGTAAGAGCCCAGGTAGAGGGCACAGAGTGCTGCAGCGATCCACCATTTGCGTCGCATGGTGTCATCCTAACATATAGCAGAATCAAATACCCACGACAGGATTCGAACCTGTGACCTGCGGATTAGAAGTCCACGACCTGTTTGGACAACCATATATTACACGTTCGGTTATGTGAGTAATGATGCCCGCACCGGCAGTAGCCCCGGCAGTAAGCATACAATCAAATACAACCCAGTGCTATATTGCTGATGGCCTCGCTGTATGTTTGTAGAAATGTTAGATTGATTACGCTTATTTTCTACGGTGTATCTGTCTGTCTATGATAATGCCGTGTTTCATTCAGGTTATACAGAACTGGCAATGCTTATTTGACATCGATCATAGTTTGTGTTTAAATATATTCACAATTAATCCGACTCATGAAAGAGTGAATGAGTCGTCTCTCACTTGCATGTGAGGCCGTCGGCGGAGTCGTCCGTTGCGATCGGTGATCAAAACACCGCATGCAAGGAAGTGATAATCGCGCTACTGCCTAAACGCGACGTAATCAATCTTTTTGATTACGTCGTTTTTTCTATTGGCAGGACGCGATGATATGACAGCACAACCCGCAAATGACGTTCTAGCCCGATTGATATCTATCAATGAGGCTGTCACTCTTTTGCCCAATTCGGTGCATCCACAAACTGTTGTTGCTTGGACAAAGACTGGATTTATGGCCGCTGATGGCCAACGGATATTTCTCAAATCAGTTCGTATTGGTCGTCGTATCCACACAACCGCTGAGTGGATTCTAGCTTTTGCAGATCAGCTAGCAGACGCTGAGCGCCGTGCTGCGGGAGGGGGAGGTGGAGTATGAGAACGGAGGCCCAATCAAATGAGCAAATCAAGCGATTGGCATTGTCACCAACCGAGGCAGCCGAGAGCCTAGGTCTCTCTCCAAGAAAGCTCAACGAAATCATCGCAAGTCGTGACTCTGGCATTCCGACCGTGCGGGTCGGGCGTCGTGTCCTTCTACCCGTAAGAGAATTAGAGGATTGGCTCACAAACAACCTTGGGAATTGCATCTAGGAAACTTACCAATGCCAACATCAGCTAAATTGAAACCACACAGGGATACCAAGAAACAACAAGCCTATCTACACGGTCAGCCATTGCCTCGATTTAGTAAAGGGGGCCTAAAGGTCTACCTCGTTGGATTGGGTCTTGTTGATCATGCCACAGGCGAGTTCACCGCGTCGTTAGAGAGGCTTCGTCAACTCACCGGGTTGACTCTCGAAAGTGTACAGAAAGGTCTATTTGAATTGAGTGACTATGAGATTTTAAAGCGAATCGAACCCGCCGTAGGGAATCGTGCTGCTCGCTACGGATTCATTAACTGGAACATCAACAATTAAAAATGCCCGGGCGGATAGTTGGCGCCGTCCGCCCGGGCAAACAAGGACGCAATAATGTCATATACGCCCAACAAGAATGAAACAACAAAAAGATTTCTTCTTTACGATATTTTAGCGGAGTTCGTAAAAGAAAGGCTCAGACACACCAGTGGTTCAGCGGCCAAGGTTTGGCTCGTACTGCTGTTCTGTATTGATTGGCACGATGGGATTGCCTACCCGTCTGTATCCAAGATCTCTGAGTATGCTGGTGTATCGCGGTCAACAGTTTCAGAATCATTAAAGTCCTTACGTGAAGTAGGTGACTTTGTTGTGATCGAGCCTGGTGGACCTGGCCGATCTACCCGTCGAAAACTTAAAATCCCGCCCCCGAATAAACATGGGCGTCCCAAGCGGGATATCCCGCGTAGCCGGGTGGCATATCCCGCTGAGCCGGGCGCACATATCCCGCCAGGTCGGGACCGAACATCATCAAGAACAGATTCATATAACCATAAAGATAAATCTTTTTTTTGTGATGGTAGTGGTGTACGGTCTGGAATCGATTCTGAGACTGGAGAGATCTCCGACGATGAATTCGTAGAACGCCTTGGTGATTACAACCCATCTGATTCAACCTTGGATGAGTTGGCCTCACGGGCCTATTCATTCGGGGTCACAAAACGAAGTTGGGCTCGCAGGCAATTGGCCGCCATTTGCGAAGAGCACGGTGTCGCTGCTGCCAGAAAGATACTGCGTTGGCTTGAGTATCGGAAGGAGCGTCGTGACTTCGACGACTCTCTAGGTGGTATCGCTGGGAAGGCGCTAAAAGATCCAGAATGGGCTCTAGCAAAGGCAAAACAGCTCAGAAACAAGAAGAAGAGAAAGAAAAAGAGCAAGCGGGTTCGAGTATTCGATGATTAATAACCTTGCGCATAGAGCGCATATTTAACTTGAAAGGAAAACTATGTCCGCACTACCAAATTTAGTCGAAGCTCACCGTCTGGGCTTCATTCAAGGCGACGCCTCTCCCCAGTATGACCGGCGAATCGACGATCTGAACAAAGCACTTGACGCGATGGTCAGCCGCGTGGTAGCCGAGAGAGATCACGTTAACTCTCGGTTCAGGCCCGCTGCACAAGCAGAGGCTCGGCAGGCGATTGAGGACAAGGCCTATCCGCAATTCCTCGACCTTAGCCAGTCCGAGGTTCGGTTCGTCAAGCATCACACAAAGGATGGTGTGTCGAAAGCAACCGCCCCCCTGCCCCCGGTGTCGCTTGAAGTTCCCGCTGTCATGAATCGCTACTTCCAGCACTCCGCAATTGCTGGATTATTGGATCAGGCCACCCATGACAAGGATGCCGAAACTGCATACCGCATTCGCCGTGATCTTCTGCTTGCTGCTGCTGGTAGTGGCGATCCGTCGATAATCAGGGCCTACCACAATTTGCCACTGGTTGTTCAAGAGTCGATGTTCAGCGCCGAAGACATTAGGAATGCTACAGCATTGTGGCGAGAATCTCAGCAACCTGAGGTCTTCAAGAACCTACGAAGTGCGGCTAGCTATCTCGACACGGCGAAGTTCAACCTGATTATCGCAGCACGCCAAATGCACATCAGCACCCGGTGGGCAGAAGATGAACAGGGTGAACCCGCTGTTATCAGCGCGATCAGCGAGCTAAACGTACTGATCGGCGAGCTTCCCCAAAATGCTCCCGATCTGAAGACGGCTCTGACGCTGCATGGCCTCGCATCGCCTGCACCACTGGCTTGAACCAGCGAGCTTAGCGTCTGAGACGGTTTGTTGGACCAGCACGGCATCAACCCCGTCTGATCGACAAACCTCACAGCACGCAAGCTCGCAAGTCACACTAGTCCCCACGCCAGTCTTAACAGACTGGCGTGGGTTTAGGAGACGCATCATGAAACGAGTCAAAATCAATCCAGAAATCGCGGCCAGTATTGACCTAGAGGAAGACGATGGCCCCCAGCTACCTACCGGCGCCATTACCCCCGAAGGTAAGGCGATCAGTTCCAAGAACGCTGTCCGTCATGGATTGGATAGTAAGGAGATCATTCTTTCACACCTCGGTGAGACACCCGAAGCCTGGAATACGCACCTTGCTGGTGTGGTCGAACACTTCAATCCGCAGGATGGGTTTGAGCATCAAATCGTGGAGGAGATTGGAGAGGTCATGTGGCTGATGAAGCGTGTTAGTGCATACCGCCGCAACACAACCAAGCAGGCCCATGAAGCAGCCAACCGACGTGCGTTCCGTGAGATGGAGCGTGGCGAGATGGATGCTCGTCCCGAGTATTGGGAAGAACGGGCCTATCTGCCAGACATTCATGCTTTAGAGAAGGCAGACCGTCATCATGGGCGACTTGTTCGGCAACTTTCTGCTCTGACATCACAGTTGCGACAGTCACGGCAAGACCGCCGCATAGACGTCGCCATCAACATCGGGCTTGCCATCCTTCACAAATACCCGGATCTGCAAAACGAACCCCCCTACCTCGACATCATTGACCAGGAACAAACCTAAGTGGAGAAATTGAAGATGCACAACAATGTATTACATCATCGCAATCGAGTATTGCCTTACCTCATGACATCATTCCTGTTGACTCATTTCTCATCAGTAGTGAGCCAAGCGGAAAAATATGATGCCCCGGCAGGCTATTACGATATTGCTACTGGCCAAGGTGCAACACTTAAGAAGCATCTCAGTTCGATAATGGCCTATGGTCCAGATGGAGTGCCTGGCGGGGGCGATGACCATATCCAAAGGGAATATGGCGATTTCCGATTCTTCTGTGCTTTATCTGATGCTGACCCCAGTAATCCCGGTAACATCCTCCTACTTTACAGTCGGACCTCTATTAAATATGGCTGGGACAATGGCCATACATGGAACCGTGAGCATGTTTGGCCTGAGATATTGCAGCCAGGCAGTGCTTTCAATGATACGATTGGTAATCTTGGTGATGCATTTTCTCTTTTTCCCTCAGACACAGCTACCAACAAAGAACGAGGCAGCAAACTTTTCGGTAATCTTGGATCATCGGGGGAATTTGGCATCCAAGTTGGCGGAACATGGTATCCGGGCGATGTCCGTATTGGCGATATCGCAAGATCACTGTTTTACTCAGATACACGCTATGACTCTACACTTGAGGATATCTCACGGGGTGTGGTGGGAGACATACACACACTTATCCGGTGGAATTATGAAGACCCGCCAGACTGTTTTGAACGACGCCGCAATCACACGATCTACAGTTCAAAACTAAATCCATCGTACTATCAAAATAACCGGAATGCTTACATCGATCATCCTGAATATGTTTGGGCAGTCTACGGTGGAGGTAACAACGACAGTCAGATCGCCGTTGCTGGTCAAACCAAACCTGATGGCGGTTCAACGATACAGGTTGATCTTGGAAGAATCATCACAGTTGCGGCGGTCCCACCATCACAGCCAATTGAGATCATGAAGACGGGTAACAATCCAACCTACTTCGCCATCATTACAGACGGGGTCGCGAATTCAAACATCACAGGTCGATTCAATGCATTCAGTGAGGGGCCACAAAAATACCTGCTACTTGCTGGACTCAGCACCGAAGCCACAGAGGCGGGAGCAAGAAGCGGGACGATCACGATTGACAATATTGATCCTACTTCAAGCGGTGAAGGCCATGGTGCTGAAGATGCTAATGATGTCATAACGGTTAGTCTCACGGTTCTAGACCATGCCGTGGCATCTTTCTCCCCCCAGTTCAAGAAGGACACCTTGACCATAGACTTTGGTGCGGTGCCATCCGGCGATGCAATCAACATCGGGTTTGACATCTGTAATCTCGTACAGACACCGGGATTCACTGCCAATCTTGATCTTGATTCAATTACTAGCTCGGGCGATAGCGCCGTACTGTCTGCGGATTTAACAACCTTCAAAGGTCTTTCACCCGGCACATCAAAGAACTACGTTGCTCGCTTCGACACGAGCAGAGCAGGCGAATTCAGAACCATCTACACAATCAACCTCTCGGATGAAGACATCCCCGGTGAAGCAAACCAAGCTCTCACCTTGATACTTATAGGCACAGTCACAGATTCATCCTCAGTATCTACACACCCACAGACGAACACCCCTCGCTAGAGGGAGAGGTATCGAACCGCGGTTACTGCCGGGAGTGTAACCGGGGAAGATGTTGTTGTTGGCTTAAACCTAGACAGAACTTGTGTTTAGTGTGAATGGCAGCGGAATTATGATCCACTGTGGCTGAGAAAGCAGTTCTTTGACAAGTGAATAGATGTCGGGCAAGTGACTAGCTTGAATAAAGCACAACCATGACGCCCGTCTCTGACCATGATATTATCTATTCATAGATCCCGTCTATCCTGTGCCGGGTCATATCAAATTCATGGTCTATACATTTAGGGGATTAGCATGTCCAAGAAACTACCTCAAAGGGTCAAGGATAATGTCGAGAAATGCACAGAAGCGGCTTTAGCTGCGGTTGAAGTCTATAATAAACCTGGCAAGAGGTTTAGGACAGCCCAGTATCTGGTTCTCATTGTGATTGCATGGACTGCATTATTTCATGCTATCTTCTATAAAACTGGTAAACGTCCTTGGTACCGGAGGCGCAGTTCTGGTTCAGGGAACGCTATACGATATGAGAAGATCGACGGTGATCCAAAGCATTGGGATCTATCCAAGTGTATTAATGAATACTATGGCAGTAATAATCCTGCTGAGCGAAAAAACCTTGAATTCCTAATTGGTTTAAGAAATAAGATCGAGCACAGACATCTACCAGAATTAGACGCTTCTCTGTATGGGGAATGCCAAGCTGCTTTGCAAAACCTTGAAGATCTTTTAGTACAAGAATTCGGCCAGAAGTATGCTTTGCTTGATCAACTTGCAGTATCACTACAATTCAGTAGATCAACCCCATCCGAAAAGCGAAAAGCAGCTCAAACACTTGCCACAACTAGTGCTAAGAAGGTATCCGACTACATTGAGAAATTTCGAGGGAATCTGCCTAGCGCAGTACTGTCCAGTATGAAATATTCTTTCAGTGTATTCTTGGTTCCAAAAGTTGCTAATCGAGAAAACGCGGCTGATGTGGCAGTTGAGTTCTTTCGTGTAGATGAGAAAAGCGAAGAAGAGTTAAAGCGTCTTGAACGACTCAATGTTCTGATAAAGGAAAAACATATTCCAATTGCTAACCTAAACCTCTACAAGGCGGGGAAAGTAGTACCGAAGGTTAATGAGGCTATACCTCACCGATTTACAATGAATACACATACAGATGCGTGGAAATATTTCAAGGTCAGGCCGATATATGGATCAAAGAAACCTGAGCAGACAGTATCAAAATACTGTGTGTACGATTCACCGCATAAGGACTATTTGTATACACAGGCATGGATTGACAAACTTAAAGTCACCTTCTCAGACCCCATCAAGTATGAGCAAATAACGGGACGCAAACCGACATAGTATTTCAATTACTATCTGATTAATTCGATATAGTAAATTCGGGCTGAATCATGCTGCCATTGATCATGAATCACCTTACATCAGCAGCCAAGACTTGAGAAACTTTCCACAAGCCCACAATGAGCGATCTACTTGTCGTTGATCCATATTCACGAACAAAGTACACCACGTCAAATAAGAATTCAGATATAGAGACACCTTCTTCTTATCAGAGTAGGTTCCGAGTTCATCAATCGACCCATGCTCAAAGAACCAACGGGCCCGCCATACATGCTGGTCAAAGATTGGATACACATCTGGCTTCCAGCAATGCAACCAGAAGATTCGCCAGATCGCCCCGCCCCCGTCGAACCGGGACAGGAATTCTCCAGGCGTCATGGAGTCTGACAAGCGATCAAGTTCATCCAACCTCCCTACGAAATTAGTTTCGACGGTGTCTTTCTGCTGCTTCGACCTGTACGCCCCACCCGCCTTCCATAAGTACAACTGTCTGACCTTCTCGGGGGTCAGTGGCCGGCCAATGTTGTTTTCATACAAATCCTCCCGTGGGTCATGGTATTGCCCCGCCCAGAAATTGACGAAATCGGCTGGTTCGACCGGCTGCCTGCGGTAGATAGCAAGTTGGGTTGATTCTTCTGATTCCATTTGACGATTCCTTGACAGACTTTGCGCATTGTCTGTAGCCGTATCGTCTACAAACCCGGATGCTCTTTAACCAATGAGCACCCGGTTTATCAGAGAGTTTGGTGAGAATGTCCGTCAGGCCCGGGAGGCCAAGGGTATGTCTCAAGAAGATTTGGCGGATGCGGCAGGATTGCACCGGACACATATCAGTCTGATTGAGCGTGCGGGACGGGTTGTTCGATTGAACACCCTAGAGGACCTTTGTCGGGCTCTTGAAGCACAGCCGGAAGACCTGCTGCCTCAAGTGCAGATGAAGAAGAAGCGGCGCTGAATCCATATTTACTGCCCAGATTACCGACGATAGATACTAGGGGCATAGTATAACCATTGGTGAAACCTAGCCTGATATGAGTAATAAAGCGGGTAGGGTACCAACAACCATAAAATGTGCTCATCCTGCTTTAGTTGCATGACTCAAGACCATGATTACCATGAGCCCCAAGCTTTTCTAGCGCCACATCAAATCTATTACTCGTTAAGCCTTGCAATTCGGATTGAGCCCATTGAATTGCTTCGCTACAACTGCGCCAAATAATCGCTACTGGTATGATTACTAATATTGTAGTTATCAATATGAACCACCCAAATGGGCTTGTGGCAAGCATATGTGTTGCCATGAGCATATGGAATTCTGCTTCAAACTTCTTTAATTGATCTGCATCTCCATCAGTAAGCTCCTTGACAAATTTCTTATCTTGAGCTTCTCTTTCCTTTATCCATTGTTTTGGAGGTTCAGGCATAAAAAGTAATGTGCCCACTTTTAACTTATCCGCATGAAGGATGAGCGTTTCTACCCGATCAAGCAAACGATATGCGGCTCGAGACTTGGAAATTTCCTCCCCAATAATTGCATCAGCAATTTTATCTCTTAGCCTCCACAACGTGTGCCGTGAGATACTGCAGAACAGCTTTGGTGTAATAACAAATAATCCAAGCCAAGCCGAAACAATTGATATCGCAACTACTAAGAATTCGTTCATATTGATCGCCCCCTTCCACTAATATTATAGCCCAAGTTTTTTTTCCAAATCAGTACATCTTATACGTAGTCGTTTCAATTCTCGTTTCTGACTTCGGTTTTTGAACCAAGCTATCAATGCGGTAAATCCCGAGCCTCCAACAGTAAAACCCAAACGCAGCTCCGATCTTAACGTCAAAAGTCGTTTCTTTACCAGCAATTGCGTCAACACTTAAGTAAACAAACCATAAAGGTAACGCTGTGGCAAGGATAATGAACACCCAGCCAACATAATTTGAAATGTTCTCTCTGAAATCAACTTGCCGTATGTATTGCCTGTAATCTAGTACCCGCTTCGGCGGATATTCAGTATCTTCCCGGTCGCTCATTTCTTTACGTTAACAAAATATTTCAGTTCTCGCCAACACAATAAACCATCTGAATTTAAATAATTAGGACATTATTTGGTTTATATCCATAGCAATATATCTACAATAATATACGAACACGACCCTAACATAAGAAATGAAAGGAGAATAGATGGCAAAAAAACGACAGCGAGGAAATGGACAAGGAAGCATATATCGTAGACAGGGAACCGGTTCCTGGATCGCCCAATGGCACGACCATCGAGGTAAACGACGAGAGAAGTCAACGCGGACTAAGGACAAACGAACTGCGGAGCGAATTCTAGCCAAATTTGTTGCCGATGAAGCACTTCGCCGTGAAGGTGTAATTGATCCGGAACTCGATGCCTTTGCGGCTGAGGGGAAACGCCCGATTAATGATCACTTCAAAGAATATGCCAGCCATTTGCGATGTAGATGCAGCGTTGGCCATGCCGAAACCTTTGTCGTTCGCATAGAAAGAATCATCAAGGTGGGCAAACTCGCGACCATTTCTGACTTACGTCCTCCTACTATTGAGCGAGCTTTGGGGGAAATCAAAGATGAGTACAACCTGAGCCCTCAGACACGAAATGATTATCTCACTGCGATCAAGGCCTTTGCCAACTGGCTGACTAAGATGCGTCGCCTCCCACATAACCCAATCGCCTATGTCGAACGTCTATCAGTTGTAGAGACTGAATATCGGAGAGCCTTGACCCCAGAAGAAGCAGCCCGCCTTATTGAGGCTGCCGAAGCCGGCCCAGCACAACGCGGGTTGACGAATACTGGGAGGTGGCTCGTTAGCCGTGGCCAGGACCTACCATCAGAGCACATCCGTTGGGAGATGTCAGGTTTCGAGCGTGCCCTGCTCTATAGGTTGACATTAGAAACAGCGCTGCGGCGTGGTGCAATCGAGCGGCTTAAGGTAATTGACTTCGATCTGTCGGAGTTACCCACGGTGACGGTCAAAGCCAAGGCCAACACCAAGAACTCTCGGAAACTCGTCATACCCATAAGGGCTGAGACAGCAAAACTACTCGCCAGACTATTCGTGGGAAAACTACTCGCCGCATCAGCTTTCAATATGCCGAAGGATTATGAGACAGCAAAGATGCTTCGGACGGACTTGGCGGCAGCACGGAAGGCATGGATAGATGAAGGTGAAACTTCGGAGATTCGAGCGAAGCGTGCTGAGTCGGACTTTCTCGCTGATGTGGATGGGGATGGTCGAGTCATTGACTTTCACGCACTTCGGACAACTTGTTCGACCTGGCTGGACCAAGCAGGCGTGTCAGCGAGTTTGGCCACTCGCATCACAGGCCACCGTAGTACCGACATCTTGCAGAAGCATTACCACCGCATGAATCTTGATCAAACGCGGAGAGCAGTAGAATCTCTACCCAGATTGGCAACTGGGAGTAATGGAATTGACCTTGAGCAGGCACGATCTTTATCTTATGCTTGAATGATCAGATGATTATCGAGTATTAAATCTATATACAATACCCACTGAACATAGGCTCAGTGGGTATTGTGCATTCTATCATCATAACTAGTCATCACATGGGCAACGTCTAACCAAGTTCTTCAGCAAGTCTGCGAATAGTTCTCAAAACTTTCGCTTCGTTTGACTTGGATGACATCGCTTCTAATTGAACATTAATTAGTACCGTATGCGCCGATATATCTAATACCTTACAGTAAGAAATAAAATCATCCACACTAATACGTTGCTGTCCCTGTTCAATTTTACTGATAGCAGTACGCGGTTTTTGGATGCGCTTCGAAAGCTCATCCTGGCTTAAACCCAGCTGACATCTTCTATTTCTCAAATGCACACCGAGTTTTGCCATTTGATCATCACACATTTGACACATTAGCTTTCCATTGAACCCTAGATTTCCATCGAAGCGATTAATGAAGCATACGCATTGTCGTAATGTTCTGCGATTTCACGATACATTTGACCCAACGTAGAAAATTGAACATCACAATTATCAATATTATGCACCAATTCTTTCGCCTTGATACATCTGTCACGGCAACGTACCAGATTGTGTCTACGGTTCATTATTGTTTGTTTTTCTAGACCCTCGTCAAGGTTAACCAAGACTTTATCTATGTCACAAATAGCCAAATTTATACGATCTATAATATTGTTCATAGTAACGGTGCTCATCGATAGTTGCGGCTAACGGCTCAAGTACAACTATCGAACACCGCCCCGCCAAATGGCGTGCATGGTTTCGGCAGTGCTCGTTGACTTGAGCCTGCCGAAACTCCGCTGAGGTGCCATGCGGACAGAGTGTTATTCATCATTTTATTATCCTAATTGAATGATGCTTGAATCACCCTGACGAATCGCACTGATCATCAAAACTCCGGATTGGAGATGAATAATCGGTGAACCACTCCGTGTTAGATAAATCCGAGCTGTAATACCTCCTTTCTGATTGGACACATAACTGTTCATACGCATCAAACCGCATCTATCGAGGATCTTTCGGAAGATATACGTATGAATCTCAGTGAAATACTCGGATAGCAATATTGCCGAATTATGGTTTAAATTCACCTCATACAAGAATTAGGATTATCAGCCGAGTTCGGTGCCGTGCATGCGGACGCCCACATCAAACAAAAACAGTCTACTTGCCACTCCACATAATTCCTAACTGTTCTACAAACACAAGTTTTAAACTAGGAGCATACGCACCCGGTATGCACTCTAAAACACTTACGCTAATACTTTGAATCATTACTGTGGCTTGGAAAAACCGCGATGGCTGGGAGAATTCATGAAAATTAACTAAGGGTGCAAAATCGAGTCGGCCAATCACGGATAACGCCTGACAACATATTTATCTATTTGGCTAGTAATCTCCTTTCATAATTGACATTTGATGAATTAAACAAGGCATCGACTGTTTTCCAGTGTCCCTGTACAGTACTAGACACCGGCGGCTGTTCGATTTTAGAACACAATGCTGATGCGGTCAAGAAAAATCTGTAAATCTCTCCCCCCTCATATTGACAGAGGAACAATTTATGTGGTGGTCAATGGCAGATTCAAGTATTGTTAACACAAGAAGATGTAAACAACAATCGTAGAATTCAATCTTATGGATCCCGGTTACAGCCCCGGTAGTAGCTCCGGCAACAAGCACACAAACGCATGCAACTCAATGCAATTAAACGGGCATCAACTTGGACACATTTCTCGACTCAATGAGTCGTAAACCCCTATCAAATCAACAAAAAACCACCCCGCTTGAAAGCTAGGGTGGTTTTGCGAATGTACCCACGACAGGATTCGAACCTGTGACCTGCGGATTAGAAGTCCGCTGCTCTATCCAGCTGAGCTACGTGGGCGCTGGGTCTATATCTTACAAAATCGTTCGGGCGGGGGTTTTCTTTCATAGCCGCGTTGTGACACAACGCGGGCAGTTGCGCACGGGCCGCAGGGACACGCCAGGCTTACTGCATGGCTTCCAGTTCCTGCCAGCGGGCGTAGAGTTGGTCGATCTTTTGTTGGGCGGCACTGAGTTGATGGCAGACCGCTTCGTGTTTCTCGCGGTCGGCGATGATGGCGGGGTCAGCGGCCTGGGCTTGCAGCGTCTCGTGCTCGGTTTCGGCTTTGAGGATGGATTCTTCCATCTGGTCGAGTTCGCGCTGGAGTTTGTAGGTCAGTTTCTTGGGGGAGTTGGGATTGGGGGGCAGGGATTGGGCAATAGGTTTGTCTTGCTTCGGCTGGCTCTGGGGTTTTGCGGGTTCTTGTTTGCGGGCGGGGTCGTCCTGCCATTGGGCGTAGGCGTGGTAGCGTTTGGTGTTGCCTTGGCCGTCGAGGGCGAGCAGTTCGGTGCTGAGGCGGTCGAGCATGAACCGGTCGTGTGTGACCAGGACGATCGCGCCGGGGAACTCGGTGAGAGCTTGTTCGAGTACCTCAAGCGACGGGATATCCAGGTCATTGGTCGGCTCGTCGAGCATGAGCACGTCCGCGGGTTTGAGCATCAGGTTTGCGATGAGGATGCGTGCCTGTTCGCCGCCGGAGAGATCGCCCACGGAGACGTTGAACTTGGAGGTATCGAAGAGGAACTTGCGAGCCCAGCCGGCGACGTGGACGGATTTGCCTCGGTATTCCACAGCATCGCCGACCGGGCAAAGCGCATGTCGCAGGCTCTGCGTGGGATTAAGGTCTTCGCGGTGTTGCGTGAAGTTGACAATGCGCAGGCCCGGTGCATGTTTGACCGTGCCGGAGTCGGGTTCGAGATCGTTGGCGAGCAGGCGCATGAGCGTGGTTTTACCAGAGCCGTTTGGTCCGAGCAGACCCAGCCGCATGCCGGGCGAGAGTTTGATATCGACCTGCTTGAACAGTTGCTTGCCGCCCAGGGATTTGGCGATGTGGTGCGCGGTAAGGAGCTTGTTGGACTTGCGTTCGGTCGCCTGGAATTCGATCGCGGTGGTTTGTGTGGGCGCCTTGTTGCGGTCGATGGTGTTTTGGAGTTCATCTCGTCTGCGGATGGCGTCGGCGACCTGGGTCTTGTTGCGTGTCTGCCTGCCTTGGATGCCCTGCCGAAGCCAGGCGGTATCTCGGCGGACCTTGCCCGCCAGCGCGATCTGCTGATTGGCCTGGGCGCTCAGGAACTCGTCCTTGCGTCGGACGAACTCGCTGTAGTTGCCGCGTACCTCGAAGAGGCCGTTCGGATAAGCGCGCGACAACTCGATAACACGATCGGCCACACGCTCGATGAAGACGCGGTCGTGCGTGATGAAGACCACCGCCATCGGCGCCTGGCGCACAAAGCTTTCCAGCCAGAGCACGCCTTCGAGGTCCAAGTGGTTGGTCGGCTCATCGAGCATGAGAATGTCCGGCTCATGAGCCAGGGCGCAGGCGATAGACAGCCGTTTACGCCATCCGCCGGAGTGTTCGGTGACGGGTTTCTCGATGTCAGTAAATCCGAGTTTGCTCAGCGAGATCGCAGCACGCGTTTCGACGTCGAGTGCGTGGCCGGGCTTGTCGCCACCGAGTTCATGGAGCACGGTTGAGAGCGGCGTGGCGTCAGGTTGGAAGCGGTCATCCTGATCGACGTAGGCGACGTGCAGTTGCTTGCGTCGTGTGATCACGCCCTCGTCCGGCTGGACCATGTCGGCCAGGATCTTCAGGAGTGTGGATTTGCCCGAGCCGTTGGGCCCGATCAGCCCGAGCCGGTCGCCCTCGGCAAGGGACAGCGACACGCCGGTGAACAGCGTGTGGGTCGCGTAGGTCTTGGAGAGGTCACGGGCAGTAAGCAATGTCGCCATAGGGCGAGGAGTTTACCGAAAATCGGCGAGTCAGGGATGAAAAAACGCCCCGCGGGGAATGACGGGGCGTTTCTATAGGATGACAGGATCGCTGAGTGGTACCTTGCAGCATCCTGGGTTAGCGCTTGCGCCTCAGCATCATCGGCCCGGCCAGGGTGAGCAGGACGGAGGTTGCCGGAGCGGGGACGAGGTACAGGTCATCGTAGTGGTGAAAATATCCACCGGTATCCTGGCCGGAGCCTTCGTTGGTCAGCATGACGTAGGCCAGTTCGGAGGGCGAATCACGGAACGCAAGATTGGTGCCTTCATAGATCAGACCGAGATCGGCGTCAGTCTCATTGCGGTCCGCTTCGTGATAAACCAGGACGTCGAAAGTACCGGCGGCCACGTTGCCGACGATCTCGACGTTGTACCAATCACTGACATCAAGATCGGCAACGAGTTCAACCCAATCCGTGCCGTCGTGGATCGCCAGCGACTTGATATTGGTTTTGTTCAAGCCGAAGTACGGACCCCAGTCGGCATCGGCGTATTGGCCGAGCGCGATGCTGGTGTTGTCATACAACTGGCCCTGACTGTTAAGCTTGAAGCTGAATCCGGCGGAGAACGTGCCGGTAACGGGCTCCATACGCTTAGTGGCATAGTCGGGTGTAACCGGTTCGCTGCTGGAACCGTGCTCTCCGGACAGACTAATAGCCAGCAGATCCACGTGAGGTGCGCTAAAACTCTGGTACACACGGAAGATTGTGGAACTACCGTTAGCGGTGGAACTCCAGACACTGCCGGAACCAGGCTGACCGTTGATATAGTCGCTGGTGTAGCCTTCCGCGGCACTGAAGCTGATGCTGTCGGCTGCTGCAGTTGTAGCCATCGCGAGTCCGACTGCCATCGTGCACACGGATTGCAGCAAGATTTTGGCTTGTTTAATCATTTACCCTCCTCCTTTACTAATTGACGAATGATTGATCCGTTTCAAAAATGCTCAGGCGAAACGGGCTATAGGTAATAACACCAACGAGTCCGTAGTGTAGTGCGTCAGGCTATAAAAACAATGTGGAAATACTGCTAAATCCGTACAGAATGAGAATGGATGGCAGAAACCTCGTGATGAAGTTACCTGGATTCACCAGTTTGTCTTGGTGTTAACAAGATCGAGAAATGTATTACTGAAAGATCGCGTCCGGATTGTCGAATTCGAAGCTCGGACGTGCGAGCATGGCGGGTCTCCGTGATGCAAAATTGATCGCCAGGCCCACCATGATGAAGGTGGCGACGAGGCTGGAGCCGCCGTAGGAGATGAACGGTAACGTGATGCCTGTGATCGGCAGTATCCCGAGGTTCATGCCGATGTTGATAACGACCTGTGTGAGAATCATGCCGGCGAAGCCGACGCACGATAACTGCGCAAGCGGGTCCTTGCTCTTAGCTGCGATCAACAGGAACGAGCCGCAGAGCATGCCGTAGAGCCCGAGCACGCCGAAGACACCCAACACCCCCCACCGGTTGGCGATGACGGAGAAGATCATGTCGTTGTGGACGTGCGGGATCTTGTTGAATTTGACGATGGTTTCGGAACGTTCCGCGCCGTAGCCGGTAATGCCGCCTGCGCTGACGAGTGTCATCGCCTTGTCCTGCTGATAGGCGCTGCTCTTGATGTAACGTGTATCGCCCTGCGCGAGGCTGACCATGGAGACAATGCGTTGGCGTTGGTGTGGACGCAGGATCTGCATGGAATCCGGGGCCCAAAGCGCGATCGCAACATTGACCACGATCATCACGATGACAAGCCCAAGCAACAGGCCTAGATGCCGGAGTTTGGCGCCGGCAGCGACGAGCATGACAAACAATGTCGGGGCGAATAGCAGAGCCGTGCCCAGGTCTGGTTGTTTGAGGATCAGTGCGACAGGGATGAACATGATAAAGAACGGCACGAGCAGGCCGCGGAGCGTACGGTAGCTGCTTCGGTATCGCAGGTACCAGGCCATGGATAGAACGAACAGGACCTTCATCAGTTCAGAAGGCTGAAGCGTGATGTTGTGAATGCTGATCCATGCTCGAGCACCGTTGCGAACCGGGACAATAGATCTTGGCATGAACGGCAATGCCATGAGTATCAATACGAACAGCACGGCAATGAATAACGGATACGAAGCGTGGCCGATCCAACGCGGCCGAGGTGCGATACATGCCGCCATAACCATCAACGCCACGGGCAGCCAGAATCGGGCTTGTTGTGAAGCATTTGCGGCCTGTCCTGCGGTGTCGATGGCCAGCACACCGATGCAGGACAGCGCGATCGCCGCGAACAGGGCGTACCAGCCCGGGTGCGGTTTGAGCAGCATCTGCATTCGTTGCGATAGCGGGATCAATTCAGATAGCCCTCCCGCTGCATGATGTGCACGATCTGATTCACGATCGGCCCAGCGACTTGCGAACCGCTGCCGGCATACTCAACGACGACGACAACGACATATGTTGGCTTGGGTTGACTGTCGGGTTGAATCAGCGCGATAACCCACGCGTGGTCGCCGGATTTGACGATCCTGTCATCACGTGTGATGCGGTCATCGCCGTTGGTGTCGACGCGGTGCGGGACGCCTTCGGCTGTGCCGGTCTTGCCGTAGAGCTTGACGCCTTCGACGTTGAAGATGGGTTCACGGCCTTCGGGCACACGCAGGTACCGGCTTGTACTGTCGCTGTGATTAAACACATCTTCCAAACCCTGGAGTGCTTCACGCACACCGGCTTTATTCAGGTGGATATCCGTTCGTAAACGCGTTTCGTTGCGGTCTTCATCCTTGATGAAGGTCGGGGGCATCCAGATGCCACCGCGTGCGAGTGTGGCGTAGGCATTGGCTGCCTGGATGGGTGTCCAGCGGATCGGACCTTGACCGATGCCCATGAAGGTTGCATCCGCGACGTCCTGTTCACCTGCGGGTTTGTTGGGATCTGGCAGATCGCCAGCAACTTCTTCGGGTAGGCCACACTCGGTGATGCGACCAAGCCCGAACTTGCCGTACCACTCGCTCAACCGTGAGAGACCCATACGTCGGCCGAGTGTGTAGAAGTAGATGTTGCAGCTATGCATGATGGCTTCGTGGCCATAGAGCGGACCATGCGTCAGGTGATATTCAGATTTGTAGATCCAGCATCGCATTCGATCCGGGTGACCGGGGTCGAGGAAGCCATTGCAGGTGATCTGCTCACCGAGAGACACACGACCTGCCGTTACCGATGATGCCAGCACGATCGGTTTGACAGTCGAACCCGGCTGATAGGGCCGGGAAACGATCCGGTTCAGGTAAGGCATGTCAATGTGGTTTTCGAAGATGGCTTCCGAATCCTCACGCAGCGTCTTCAGCGGCATCGCGGGCATGCTGACGGCTGCAATGATTTCGCCGGAATCGATATCCATCACCACGGCAGAACCGTTCAGGTGCCAACCGGGCTGGCGGTTGGTTTTCGCTTCGTACTTCTGATACGGCTGGGCTGTCATCAATCCGATCTGCGGCGACATCAGAGCCTGTATCTGCGCCTGCAGTTGGATGTCGAGTGTAAGGTGGACGTCTTTGCCGGGGATCGGTTCGATACGTGTGGTTTCGCCTGTATCCAGTTGCGTAGTCAATCGGCCGCGTGTGCCGCGCAGGCGATCTTCCATGGCTTTTTCGATGCCCCATCGGCCTATCTGGTCGCCGGAGAACATGTAGCCTTTGGGATTGTCTTTGCTGTAGCGGACCAGGTCCTTGTCGGATTCCCAGATGCTGCGCATCAGGCCGATGTGGTGGAGTGCCACACCACTGACGGTGACATCCAGCGGTGTTTCGTGACGTAATGGAGAAGGCAGGGTTGAGCGATCGACACTGACGGTAAAGGTTTCGTTGGGATAACCGCGTTGGCGCGGCTGGCTGATTTCAACCTCGGCCCATGCCTTCAGGCTCGGGTCTTCATCAGAACCGGCGATGAAGTTCATGATATTGATGCGCGTCCGGTCGCTGATGTTCGTGACGATCGAGTGGGCCCAGGTTTCTTCCTTGATCCTTTCCCTGGCTTCACTCCAGGTGAGTTTTTCGTCGAACTCTTCTTCTCGTTCTTTTTGATTGCGTAAAGCCTGGCTGGCGATGCGGCGTTGGACGAGTCGGCGGATGACGTCTTTGCGGCGGGCGATTTCTTCGGGCAGTTCACCGGTGATCTCGGACAGCAGGTCCCAGAATTCCTGGGCCTGGGCCTCGAACTGGGGTAATTGCTCGCTGATCAGTTGTTGTTGATCGTACGTGTCCAGCTCTTTCCAGCGTTCCTTGGCGGCTTCTTTGGCGGCGGCTTCGGCTTGCTGATACACCCATTCCCCGCTGATCATGCGATACCGGACGGCTACCTCGTAGCCGGGTTCGTCGATCGCCAACGGGCGGTCGTACCGGTCGAGTATCCGGCCGCGGATGGTCGGGATCGGGTGGGATTCCTGAAGGGCCTGTTCGGCCGCGACACGTCGACGCTCATGCTCGGCACCCACGGACAGGCGGACAGATTGAGCACCGAGCACCATCAGCACAAACATGCCAGCGATTACCAGCAGCAGTAACCTGCGGTGAAACATGCTCGGAATGTGCTTGCGGAGTGTCCTGCGCATAAAACCCCTGTCGAGTAGTTATCGGCTCCATTGTAGGCGGGGCTGGACAAACAGGGGAAGTGCAGGGTTCGTGAAGAATTGTGCGTATGGGATAAGACGCGGGCGGCTTAAGCCGCCTCCGCCGTGGGAGGGCTGGGATGTTTATAGATTAGCTACCTGCGGCTTTTAGCATGGCTTTGGCGCGTTCGATGTCGCGCTGACGGCGTTCAGACTGGACGGCGTCCTGTGGCTTGAATGCCTCTGCTTCACGCAGGGCGGCCTGGGTTTCTTCGATGTTGATTTCGTTGACAGCCTGGGCTTCATCTGTCAGCAGCGTAAGTTGATCGCCTTTCATCTGGGCGAAACCGCCGCCGACATACAACCGATCCGGGCCGCCGGAAGTGCCTTCCAGACGCATCGTGCCGTGGCCGAGTTTGACCATGAGCGGGGCACGGGACTTGAGCAGACCGATTTCGCCATCCCAGGCGGGGATCACCGCGGATGTGACATCCTGATCCAATACCTGCTTATTGGGGGTGATTACGGTGCAGCGGAAGGATTTTTCGGCCATCAGTAGGTGTCTCCAGTCCCGATTTGTTCCGTCCTGTCGGTTAAGTGGCTTATCGTAGGTTCGTTACGGGGGCTGTCAAACTTGCCGGTGCGTCGGATCAATCCGCTCTTAAGATGACAACGTCGTCATAGACACGCCGCTCCCAGCCGGTGACCTCGCCTTCATCATTCATGAGCGGGAAGCTGTAAGCCGGCGTGAGGACGGCCTGCCAGGTGCCGTTATCCGATCGGGTGACATTGACTTCGAGGTGGCCGTAGTGCTTGCCGCCGGAGACAAGGCGTTTGCCATCCCAGACTTCGGGGGCATCCCAGTGGGCGAGGTAGATCTGGTAGGGATTGTCGTGATCGGCGTACTCAGTGCCTTTGCCCATGTACGGACCGCGTAGGCCGTCGCCGGCGATGCCCACGTCGTAGATGTGGAGTTTGTGCGGGCGGGTGCCATCATCTCCGGGCAACTGCTCCACGCCGTCGGGGATCAGGGAATGCTCGTACATCTCGTCATGTCCCGCGAAGACGGCATCGACGCCGTAGCGCATGAACAGGTCGGTCAATATCCGCATGGGGACGCCGGAGAGGTGGTCCTGGCCGTGCTTGTGTCCCTGATCGCCAGCGGGGAAACCATGCGGGCCTACAGAGTATGGCGCGTGGTGGAACTGCACGAAGGTGAACGCGCTTTTCTTCTGGGCGTCAGCCAGTTGTTCTTCGAGCCACTGGTACTGTGCTGATCCGGGATTGAAGTCGTGATCGTGATCGCGAGCGTCGAGGCTCCAATTGGTGTCGTGATCCGAGTCGTCTGGCAGGCCGTTGGTGCTATCGAGGCTGATGAGCGTGATGGGGCCGAAGTCGAGTCTGAAGAAGTCCCAATTGGGATGATCCGGGTCGGTAAACGGCTTGAAGTAAGTGCGGTATTTATTCATCGCCCGCAGGTGTGCTGCGGGTTCATACTTCCCGAGGTCACCGGGGCCACCGTAGGAATCGTGATTGCCGGGCGCTGCGACGAGCGGGACCATGCCGCCAATGCTGCCGATGTCGCCGGCGAGGTGACGCCACAACTCATCCCAGTCGCGTTGTTCACCGCCGGATTGTGCAATATCACCGGCGAAGGCGAGGAAGCCTGGGTGGCGTGACTGGATGATGCGCAGGTTCTGCTTGAAGCCTTCGGTCTGGTCGACGATGTACGTGCGGGACTGATCGCCGTTAGGCTGGGGCCAGCTTGTGGGCTTACCGGTGGATTCCGGTTCTGTCTCGGAGTCTGCGAAAACGGCGAAACTGACGTTGCTGTCTTGATCCGGCGCGGTAGTGAGAGTGTTTTCGTAGCTGTCGGCACCCTGCTTGACCTGATATTGGTATTGCGAACCGGGCGTGAGACCGAACAGGAAGACGGTATGTTTGAACGGCGCGTTGGTGGGTTTATCGACTTGAGCGTACTTCTGGGCTTCGATCTCGTGATAACCGAGAGCCGGCGCGGGTACTGCCGGCGCGGGATAGGTCACAGGGCCGTCGGGCAACTCAAGGCGAAGCGAGCCGGGCTCGTTTTCCTCAGAGAACCAGACCACGATCACCCCGCCGGGTTCAGACGGCAGCAGGTAAGGCTTGACGCGAAACCCCGCACTGACAGGCGCGGCACTCAGCATCAGAATGGTCGAGAAAAGGATCGCGAAGCTTATCAAGCTCTTGTGGTTCATAATCTAACCCGGTCGCTAACAATAATTAAACACTTACAGGTTGGTTCAGGTGCTCGCGAAGATACTTGCCCGTGTATGAACCGTCCACCGCGGCAACCTGCTCGGGGGTGCCGGTGGCGACGATGGTGCCGCCGCGGTCGCCGCCTTCTGGGCCGAGGTCGATGATCCAGTCGGCGTTCTTGATCACATCCATGTTGTGTTCGATGACGACGACGGTGTTGCCTTGATCCGCCAGTCGGCCGAGCACGCTCAGGAGTTTGTCGACGTCGGCGAAGTGCAGGCCGGTCGTGGGTTCGTCGAGGATGTAGAGCGTGTGTCCGGTTGAGCGTTTGCCAAGTTCGGAAGAGAGCTTGACGCGCTGGGCTTCACCGCCGGATAGCGTTGTGGAGGCCTGGCCGAGTTGGACGTAGCTCAGGCCGACATCGTTGAGTGCGGTCATCAGGCGTTTGACATCGGGGAAGCTGTCGAAGAATTCGAGGGCTTCTTCGACGGTCATTTTCAACACATCCGCGATGTTTTTGCCGCGGTAGCGTACTTCAAGCGTCTGGCGGTTGTACCGGCTGCCCTTGCAGTCATCGCATTCAACGTACACGTCAGGCAGGAAGTGCATTTCGATCTTCTTGACGCCTTGGCCCATGCAGGACTCGCAGCGGCCGCCCTTGACGTTGAAGCTGAAACGCCCGGGTTTGTAGCCTCGGACCTTGGCTTCCTTGGTCTTGGTGAACAGGCTGCGGATGGCGTCGAACGCGCCGGTATAAGTCGCGGGATTCGATCGTGGGGTTCGGCCGATCGGGGATTGATCAACCTCAATGATGCGATCGATATTGCCCACACCGGTCAGGCGGTCGTGATCGCCGGGCTTGTCTCGGGAGCCAAGCAGTTCACGTCGGGCAGCGCGGAGCAGGATCTGGTTGACCAGCGTGCTTTTGCCGGAGCCGGAAACACCGGTGACAACAACAAGCCCGCCCAGGGGGAAGGTGATGTCGATGTTTTGCAGGTTGTTCTGGCGTGCGCCTTTGATGGTCAATGCTTTCTTGTGATCGAGTTGACGGCGCTGTTCAGGCGTCTCGATGACCAGGTCGCCATTGAGGTATCGTGCGGTAAGAGATTCACCGGCGGAGATGACTTCATCCGTCGGTCCCTGGGCAACGACTTCCCCGCCGTGCACACCCGGCCCCGGGCCGATATCGATCAGGTGGTCGGAAGCCCGGATCGTGTCTTCATCGTGTTCGACCACGACGACGGTGTTGCCGATTTCGGTCAGGTGCCGGAGCGTCGTGATGAGCCGATCATTGTCTCGCTGGTGCAGGCCGATCGTGGGTTCGTCCAGGACATAGCAGCAGCCGACGAGGCCGGAGCCGACCTGAGTCGCCAGTCGGATGCGCTGGCCTTCCCCACCGGAGAGCGTGCCGGTCGCACGATCCAGATTCAGATAACCGAGCCCGACGCTGAGCATGAAACCAAGGCGGGCACGCACTTCCTTGAGGATCGGTGCAGCGATGAGTGTTTGCTCTTTACCGAGCTTGAGTTTGTCGAAGAAGTCGGCCGCTTGTTCGATGGTCATGCCGGTGACGCGGTCAATCGGGAACAGACGTGATTTGGCGTTTTTGCTGCCGGGATTCTTGAATTCTGAGAGCTTCCGCCCCACTTCCTTGCCTGCGATCGGGCCCTCAGCTTCGAGGAAGACGTGCAATGCTTCTTCACGCAGTCGGCTGCGATGGCAGGTCTCGCAAGGCGCTTCGGAGAGATAACCGTGCAGGCGGGCTTTGACGTATTCACTGTCGGTATGGTCCCACCGGCGCTGCAGGTTGGGGATGACGCCTTCAAAGTGGGCGTCGTATTTACTCTCATCCCGATCATTCGTGCCGTACATCAGGATGCGCTGGATCGGCTTGGGCAGTTTCTTGAACGGCTCATCCGCGCTGACGCCGAAGTTTTTGCAGAACTGGCGGATCATGCGGGCGTAGTAGATGTTCATCCGCTTGCCGTGCTTACGCCAGGCTTGCACCGCCCCTTCAGCCAGACTGATATTGGTATCCGGCACGATCAGGTCCGCATCGAATTCGAGGATGTTGCCTAAGCCACCGCAGGCCGGGCACGCACCGTAAGGCGAGTTGAACGAAAACAGCCTTGGCTCCAGACCTTCAAGGCTGCATTCAGGATGCAGTTCACAGGCGTACTTCTCGCTGTACAGGACGTCGGTCCATGTATCGGTGTTTGTTTTCTTTTTGGTTGGTGATACGTGGCTGAGAACAACCAGGCCATCAGCGAGCTTCAAGGCTAACTCGATCGAGTCGGCCACACGCGTGCGCAGGCCGTCCGGCTCTTCCGCCGACTTTTCTGCTGTGTGCTTCACCACGACGCGATCCACCACTGCCTCGATCGTGTGCGCCTGGTAACGTGCTTTCTTCGTGGTGAACGGCGTACCTTCCTTGCTGGTCGTGATTTCCCGCAGGTCCATAACTTCGCCGTCCACACGAGCGCGGACGAAACCCTGTTTGACCATACCTTCGAAGACTTCTTTGTGATGGCCTTTCTTGCCACGGACGACCGGCGAAAGGATCATCAGCTTAGTGCCTTCCGGCAGTTCGAAGACCTTTTCGATGATCTGTGAGGCGCTCTGGCTGGTGATCGGTCGGCCGCAGGGCTTTTCCCCGTAAGTGCCATCTTTTTCCGTATGCCAACAACGGGGCTGGCCGGCGCGGGCGAAGAGCAGACGCAGGTAGTCGTAGATTTCGGTGGTGGTGGCGACGGTCGATCGCGGGTTGTGTGAAGCCGATCGCTGCTCAATGGCGATCGTCGGGGGCAGGCCCTCGATGGATTCGATATCTGGTTTTTGCAGTTGTTCGAGGAACTGCCGGGCGTAGGCTGAGAGCGATTCGACGTACTTACGCTGGCCCTCGGCATAGATCGTGTCGAACGCCAGGGAACTCTTGCCGGAGCCGGACAGACCCGTGATGACCACAAGCTGGTTGTGGGGGATATCGACGTTAATGCCCTTGAGGTTGTGCTCACGGGCGCCACGGATGGAGATCGTATCTAGGGGCATGGACTACTCGGCAAGGTCTGGTCTTACGCTCAGGGTGAACGCATCGGCCCGGCCGGTGCGTCTTATTGCCGAATGATAGCCGGTTGAATCCATAAGACCACAGCAGCGGGAATGATGCCGCTGCTGTGGATAGGAATCGGATCTTTTGATATCAGGTCAAATTTGGCCGATGTCGCATCCTGCTAGTCGTTTAGGATGTCATCGCCCCAGCCGCCGTCCAGATAGTCGTCGCCCGGCCCACCGTCGAGGTAGTCGTCGCCGCTATCTCCGAAAAGCCAGTCCGACCCGGTATTGCCGAACAGTTCGTCGCTGCCGCCGCCACCGAAGAGATAGTCATCATCCTGCCCGCCGAACAGCAGGTCGTCGCCACGGTTGCCCCACAGCCAATCAGCGCCGATCCCGCCGATGATCAGATCGTCGCCATCATTACCATAGATTTCATCATCACCACTCTCGCCTATTAGGGTGTCGTCGTTGTTAGCACCGAAAATCGTGTCGTTGCCGGCGTTACCGATTGCTATGTCATTGCCCTCGCCGCCGTCGATCCAGTCATCTCCGCCGTTGCCTTCGATGTAATCCTCACCCGCATCGCCGTAGAGCGTATCGTGGTCAGCACGGCCGTAGATGAAGTCGTCGCCGTCGCCACCATAGATCGTGTCATCACCACGGTTGCCTTCGAGCAGGTCATTGCCCGCGTCACCGAAGATAAGGTCGTTGCCGTCATCTCCGAACAGGCTATCGTTACCTTCGCCGCCGTAGAGGATATCTTCACCGATACCGCCAAAGATCGCGTCGTCGCCGAGGTTGCCCTCGATGAGATCGTTGCCTGCATCACCGAAGATCAGATCATTGTCGTTACCGCCGTAGAGGCTGTCGTCACCATCTCCAGCGTAAAGCGTATCTTCACCATCACCGCCATATAGCGTATCATCGCCGAGATTACCCTCGAGAAGATCGTCACCGGTATCGCCATAGAGCAGGTCGTTATCGAGGTTGCCGATGAGGTGGTCGTTGCCATCGTTGCCGTGTAGTGTGTCGCCGCCGTAACCGCCGTCGAGCGTGTCATCGCCCGTTCCGCCGATCAACTCATCTTCGCCGTTGTCGCCGAATATTGTGTCGTTGCCGGCACCACCGTTCAGCAGGTCCTTGCCGTTACCACCAAGCAGCAGGTCATTGCCATCATCACCGTTGAGGATGTCCTTACCATTGCCGCCATCAAGCGTGTCATTACCACCACCGCCACTGATGATGTCTTCGCCATTACCGCCGGTAATGATGTCATCACCGTCGCCGCCGGTGATAATATCTTCGCCGTTCCCACCATCGATGCTAAGACCGATCGCGCCGCCGGACGTATCCAGGATGCCTGCGCCGATGCTGATGGTGTCCTTGCCGTTACCGCTATTGATGATAATGCTGTCGATACCGGTGTAGGTCGTACCGTCAGCCACGCCATCCACGCCGGTGAGTGTCAATTCACCTGCCGCAGAACCCGCAGCCAGAATGATCGCATCACTATGGTTGGTGCCGGTGATCGTCAGCTCTGAGCCGATCTGCGAAGCGGATAGTAAGAGTCGTTGTTCGAGCAATTCGAAAGTGGGAATGACACCGCCCCGCCGATGGATTTCATGGCGTTTGTCGAAGAGCATTATTGGGCGGCGTGGTGGTCTCATGGCAGACTCCTGACATCAATCAGGACATGGCTACCGCACACACGGCGGTGCCGTTATCTACCACGAACATCGGGGTTCTCCCGTCATTGGGATAGTACTAAAATGGGCAAGATGTAGCTGTTAAACTATTGATAGATAGAAATTTAACGTCAATATGGCCCATGATGAAAAGTGCTTACCCCAAGCTGCCTTATCAGTACGGACCCGAACCGAGTCTTCTCCAGTCAGCCGGTCTTCTCTAAGTTCAAATCGCTGACTGTGATGAGCAAAAACACGTGCAGATGGCACCACGCGACAGCTACGTTTAAGCGGCTATCGCGCATGTGGTGTTTGAATGTTTTCTTGTAGTGCTGAAAGCACTGTGTTTCAGGCGTCTGTCGAGACCGGGATACAGATCATGTATCAATCCAGTCTGCTGCCGGTAAAGCCATCGTAAATGGTGTCGAGACCGGGCCCGCCGTTAAGGAAGTCATGGTAGCCTGCGTTAGCACGAAGAATATCATTGCCGCTGCCACCGTAAATAGTGTCGTTGTTTTCGTTACCCCACAGGATGTCGTTTCCGATTCCACCATCCAGGAAGTCATTACCAAGTCCGCCGAAGATGGTGTCTCGACCATTTTGACCGTAGATAACGTCCGCCCCACTTTGGCCGTAAATGGTGTCGTTTCCATTGCCTCCCAAGATGTAGTCGCCACCGTCAGTAATCTCATCAATCCATCGGGAGCCGCCAGCGTTAAAGCCGTATAACTTGTCTGCACCGGGTCCGCCTGTAATGGTGTCGCTACCGCCTTCGCCGAAAATCTTATCTCTGCCGCCGTTACCTCGGAGGCTATCGTTCAGCTTTCCGCCAATGATCAAGTCGTTGCCCGAGTTGCCTCTGATGAGGTCGATACCGTAGTGGCCCATTAGTTTGTCGTTACCCGCGCCACCCGAGATGTTGTCATCTCCATTGTTACCCTTAATCAGATCGTTTCCGTCTCCCCCATCCATCCGGTCGTTACCGAGACCACCGATTACGGTGTCTTTACCATCACCCGCGTTAATAATATCGTTACCATCCTCGCCATAGACTAGGTCATCGCCCGCACCGGCATCAACGGTGTCATCGCCCTTGCCGGCGTAAATCACATCGTCGCCGTCACCGCCGGTGATATTGTCTTCACCGGCATCACCAAGGATCCGATCGTTACCGTCACCACCGATGAGTGTGTCATGTCCGCCTTGGCCGTCGATTTCATCATCACCTGCACCGCCATCAAGGATGTCGTTGCTGGCCATTCCGATCAGGCCATCGTCGCCGTCACCGCCCGTGAAAGTGTCCACGCCATCACCGCCGACCATATCAAAGCCCATCAATTCAGAAGCTGTATCCAAGATACCGCTGCCGATTGTGATACTGTTGGTCCCGTTAAAGACATAGATCTCGACCTCATCCACACCCGTGAAGGTTGTGCCATCAGCTACGCCGTCCACACCGGTCACGACGACTTCACCCGGGTTGGTGCCGGCTGTGACGACGATGGTGTCATTACCCGAAGTTCCAGTAAGCGTAAGTTCGGCACCTACCTGGCTTGCGGATAAGAGGACGCGCTGCTCCAACGCTTCGAAGACGGGAAGGTGGTTGCGTGTGACGTGTCGCTGTTCGTTGTGATGCCGGCTCATTGGTCACTCCTTAATCGGGGCATATGGCCCTGGCCCGGATTGCTAGGTAATCACTTGATCGGCTTGCCATTGTAACGCCGGACTGCCCGGCTCGCCAAGCGGCCTGGCGAGTCTGTAAGTTGTCCGACAATACGGATTTGGATGCCCGTGATGATACTACATCTTTAAGGCGAAACCCGCGTTTCAATCGTGCCCGACAAGGAACCGGTAAGCCTCAGTTATCCCCCCCGCCAGACCGATCAGCACGGTGGTGATGAAGAACACCAGGATCGAAAACGCCAGTGAGGTCTCCTGGCTGACGCCATAACTTGTCAAAAGCAGCACCGAGGCCCCTTCGCGCAAGCCCAGGCCGGAGACGCTGATCGGTATCATCGTTGCCAGGATGATCGCTGAACGTATCCAGCCGATCGTGATCAGCGACACATCGATATCCAGGGATTGACAGAGCAGGTACCAGCCGATGACTCCAAGAAAGTGTGGGATGATCGAGAGCAGGTAGATGATGGTGGTCTGCCTTGCGGTAAGAGAGCGTGATTCACGTACCGCTTGCCTGAGGGTATGCATCTTTACGCCACCGATGCGGCTGAGCAGGCGTCTGATCCAGACGATGAAGGGACCCGGGGAATTTGAAAACAGAACCATCAGTCCCAGGATCATGACTACCATCGCGCCGAGGATGGCGACCAACGATTGCCAGGAATCGCTCGGCCGTTCCATCAGCCAGAAGACTGCGCCGACGCCGCATAAAGTGACCGTGGCAGCAACCCTGTCGTAGAAAAGTGCGACCGCGGTTCCGATGTATTGTTTATGGTCGCCGGCCAGTTTGTAAAAACGGATAGCGATACCGGTGAAGTTCCCGCCGGGAAGAAACAAGCCATAGAAGCGTGTCGCCAGGTTGATCTGCATGACGCCGAAGGTTGACCATTCATGCCCGTGGGCAGCGCAGAGTCGACGCAATCGATCAGCGGTCAGCCATTGCGTTACAAACACAATCAAGGCAGCACCCAGTACGGGTAACCACTTCGCCTTGCCCATCGCTTGGATGACGCCACCAATGGGAATTACGTAAAAGAGGATCGCAAGGATTGCCAGCCCGATAGATGCACGCAGGGCTTTGACCCATACAGGCTTGCGCTTCTTTGTGGCGGTTTGTGGCTGGGCTTGGTTTTCCGTCATTGAATTTGCTATTGCTTCAAAATTACATCTGACCGTTTAGTCATTGTGATCAAACAGCACACGACCGGTCATGTGTTCAGCCGGTGGCTTCCCGACCAGTTTCATCATCGTCGGCGCAAAATCCCGGACGTGGCCACGATTGATACTGGTTTTATATCCGTCATCACAGAGGATCAGATAGCCCTCTTCTGCGGGGTGTGTGGGAAGGTGGCCGTGATTGCCTCGGTGATGCGGGTTGAACAGGCGAGGCCGCAGCAACGGATCGGTGATGCCCAGGTACGTATTGGCGATCGGATTATAGAAGTCGTGAGGGAAGAACGTGTGACCGTGTTTGGCAAAACAATAGAGCTCGCCGTACTTCGGCGTATCGAAGCAGATGCCGTATTCATGCATCTGCTGGTAAGTCTTGGCCGTGACATTCTCAATGCTATTAACCAGTTTTGTAAGTTCGGTTCGGGCGCGATCCGTCTTGAACCAGAGCCGGACGGCGGAGACTTCGACGAAGTACACATATTCACTTCGCGGCACACCGCTTTGCTTAAGCAGCTTGATAATATTGATCGAGGACTTGATCAATTCTTGTCCGTGGTCGACCAACAGCACCATGGCAACACCGGCATCCTGACATCGCTTGTGTAAGCGTTGGACAAAGCTGTCGACGTAGCGGAGTTTTTCAGCAATTTGTTCGGGATGATCGAGGTTCCAGTGAGAGAAAAGGTCGAAGCCGTAGAATTCAACAAAGTCCAGGCGTTTACCTTTGCGAGGAAAGATACTCAATCCCTTTTCCATATCGCTGAAGTGTTTGCTGAACACGTAACCTGCTTCACTATGGCCGATCTCTTTAAGGATCGAAGAGTAGCCACCGATCTCGTCCAGACATGTTGGATCGGACTCGCGACGGGTGTACTTCATGCGATGCAGATTGAACTGCCTGCGACGACGCCAGGGGACCGCGGCAAGGTCGCGCTTGCTGTTCATCAGATGGCCGAAACACTGGGCGGTAGTCGTCACCACGTCCGGCAGCATCTCCACCAGTTTGCCTATTGGAGATAGAGGTACTTGCTCCTTAAGGCTGACCTGCCAGATACCGTTCTTGTCCGGGCCGACACCGGTGAGGAGAGTAGGAGTCAACTCCGTGCTTGGGATGGTTTCGAGCGTGCTAGAAGGATATTTATCGAACAGGTGTTGGATATGCGGCGTCCGTTCAGCATCGATACGCCGACGATCCAGGCCCGGGATATAGCACACGAAGATGTTAAGACTGTCCGCCATAGTCACTCCATCTGATCGGGCAGCGGAGTCGATAACGGTTCGACGTCCGTACCCCATTTAAATGCTTTGATTCCAAGGTCCGCCGGAAGGTCTATCGGCGTTGTGTGGGTCTGTATGAAAGCCGCTGTGTCAGGAGGCACAAAATACCAGGCGCCAAAATGCGCGGTTTCGATAATGATCAGCCCTTTGGCGTGCTCATCCATGACCTGCTTCATGGCCTCGGCGCTGTAGATTACTGGGCGGTTGAGTTTCGGGTGGATAGCAAATTCCGGGCGGTCCTGGGCCTGGCTGACGCTGAGCCCCATATCCATCCGGCCAAAGTGATAGATTGCTTTCGGTGGGGATGAGTCGATGACGAAGCCCGTCTGGTCCGCGATGGGTTTGAGGATTTGGGTAGCTGTGGTCCAGTCTTCGTGTTGAAGCGGGCCTAAAGAGGCTCCTGTGAGCATCTGTCGACCTGTGGCGTAACTTGGTGTGACCATCCACGCGAAGCCCAATGAACCCAGCAGGAAACCGACGATAACCGCGCTTATCCACTTTTTTTCAGCCAGGGTTTGGCTGTAGAGCTGCCCGATCAGGTCCTGTGCTCTGGAATGCAGCCAATCCAGCAGGCCGTCCAAGCCAATGGCCAGGACCACAAAAAAACAGGTCCAGGCATAGGACAGATATCGTTCGCCTTTGAATGGCAACAGCGAATGAGCGACAAATGGGACGCCAAATAACACCAGGCAGAACCACGCTTGTCGTCGGCGATGAGCCAAGGCCGCGATAGCAATGAATGGGAAACACGCCCATAACATCGGGTAATTGTTTTTAAAAAAACGGTGGTAGTACTGGAATTGATAGCGTGTCGCTTCCGTCCAGGGACGGGATGTGTTCATTTTCAGGGCCATATGGTCCCACGCCCCCGTCATTTTCAGACCGACAACAAATAGCGGGACCACGACGATTAATACGAGCATCACAACGAATATCGTTTTGCGCGCCTGCTGCGGGCCTTTGTTAATCAGGTAGCCGATGAAAACGCTTGCTGCCCAAACGCCCACCGCCAACGCGGCGATGGCGGTCGTGGTTTGCAGGTGTGCTGCAATCAATGCAGTCATTACGCCCGCCAGGAAAATCAGGCATCGACCCGGCCATTTATACCCCCCTACCAGGAAGCCGTAGGCGCTGATCCATGCCAGCCAGACAAACAGCATGTGCGGCATGTAGAAGCGGATCATCGAGGAGAAGCAAAGGAAGTGCGGCGACAGGATGAGCATCATTGCGGCCAGCCAGGCGATGCGGCGGCCGGTCGTGCGGTACAGCCAGGCGAAGACGGACATGACAAGCAGCGCCCCGCATGCCAGGGACGGGAGCCCGCCCGCATCCCAACTCTCACCAAACAGCCGGTAGCAGCCCGCCACAACGTAGGTGTAGGCCTTGGCCCGGGTATAGGGCTCTCCGCCATCATATAGATAAAGGGAGCCATCATTTAGTAGGGAATGGGCCGCCAGAACGTGGTAGTACTCGTCGATGTACGGCGTAGGATTGGAAATGCGGGAAAACACGACGATCGCCAAGGCCAGCACGATCATTGACTCGATTATGAGCCACATCCGGTTTGTACGGCTGCTAGACATGAATGTACCAGTGTTGCCTTATTTCGCCCCACCCGCCCGGCAGGGATATTCCAACACAAGCCAATACGCATCGCGGGGACAGACGGCCAGGACACCGACGGCACCGGGCTGACATCGCTTAGGGCTGCTCCGATCAAGGCCTGACCCGGTTCACGAGCCCGCCCGTGCACCGGGCCCGGCCGTCTGTCTCCGCGACGACTGCCGGAGGGGTCTCCGGGTGGTCTGCGGATGGGTGACAATACCCATCCGCAGACCAAGAGGCAAATCCCTTGGCTCAGAAAGGTTTTGCGCGTATGCTTAAGACATATATATCCCCGGGGTGACCATATCATAAGGACGAGACATCATGATCCTTTACATCTTGCGTGGAGCATTCATCCTCCTGGCTGCGGCCGTAACCTCCCTTTACCTGCTATCCAATCAATGGGGCGCAAACATCGATTTACCGATGTTTGTGATTTTACTCAGCTTAACGGTGGGTATTACCGCGGCGATTATTGCGGTTGATGCCTGGACCTATCACAAGAAGCTCTCTGCCGTCTCAGGGGTATTTCTGGGTCTGGTCGCTGGTCTGCTTGCCGCCTACGCGCTGTCGTTTGTGGTTGACCTGATCGGTGTGCTGACTGCACCGAAGGATGATACGGCCAGGGCAGCCTTCCTGAACCTCTTGCGAGGTGTCAAGGTGATCATCGGGCTGATCACCTGCTACCTCGGCATCTCACTGGTCCTGCAGACCAAGGACGACTTCCGCTTCGTGATCCCCTACGTCGAGTTTGCCAAGGAAACCCGTGGCAATCGTCCGATCCTGCTGGATACATCCGTGATCGTGGACGGACGTATTCTGGACATCATCCAGACGCAGGTCATTCAGGGGATTCTGATCGTCCCGAGGTTCGTGCTCAACGAACTGCAGACAATCGCTGACTCAAGCGACAAGCTCAAGCGGGCTCGCGGCCGCCGGGGATTGGAGATGCTTCAGAAGCTACGAGAAAACCATATCGTTGAGGTGATCATCGACGATCGGGAAGTCGAGGGAGCCGTCGTCGATCAGAAGCTGATCTCACTGGCCCAACTCACGCGTGGCCGGGTGATGACTAACGACTATAACCTGAACAAAGTGGCTACCTTGCGTGGGGTAGATGTGATCAATCTCAACGATCTGGCCAAATCCCTCAGGCCGGTCGTGCTGCCAGGCGAGCACTTGAACGTAAAACTCGTCAAAGGCGGCGAGGGGCCAAATCAGGGGGTGGGCTACCTGGATGACGGGACTATGGTCGTGGTGGAGTACGGCCGGTCACATCTGGGCCAGGACGTTGACCTGATCGTCACCAGCACACTCCAGACCTCCGCCGGCCGGATGATCTTCGGTAAATTCGCCAACGAGGAGCACAATCGGCCGCCCGAAGGCGAGGAGCCGCCTGAGGAGCCCATGCCCGACGATGACTCACCGTCATCTCCGCCATCACCACGTGATGACAATCGGCCCGGTCGAAGCGGTCTCTCGGGCCGAAATCCAAGGCGTTCACGCTAACTCGACGCAGCAACAATGGACGCAACCAGACAACCGCTTGTGAGATTTGCACAGCCGGGGGATATACCGCAGCTATGCGAACTTGACCACGCTGTGGATAAACAGAAGGTTGAGCGGCTGATCGCTCAGCAGCAGTACATCATTACCGAGATGGATTGTCAGATCGTGGGATTGATCCGACTTGAATATATCTGGACGACTCTGCCATACATGGGTTTGATCCGGATTCTGCCCGATTATCGCAAGCATGGATTGTCCAGGCAGCTCTTGCGGTATTTGTGTTTGTATTTACGAGACCATGGGCATCAGCAGCTTTTCAGTTCATCCCAAGCCAATGAGCCTGAACCGCAGGCGTGGCATAGACACTTAGGCTTTGTGGATAGCGGTTGTGTCCGGGGGGTCAATGAGGGTGGTATTGATGAAGTGGTGTTTCGTTTGAATATCGAAAAATACATTTAATCAGCCAATATACCACCAGGGCCAATCCGGGTATCGCGAACCGTTGAAACCGTAGTGGTAGTACCACCACTGCCAGCGGCGATACGCCAGAAGCACCATCACGAGGCACGCGACAGCCAACAGCCATCGCACGATTCGAGGCCAGCGTGCGATCTTGCGTCGAAAAACAACCAACGTCACATAGACAAAAGGCACACTCAACCACCAGATCGAGGATGCAAGCATCATCAATCCCTCGCCGAACGGCCGATCCAACAGGCCCCGGCCGTAGTCCTGGATCGTGGGATTCCAATCGTCGCCGTAGTGGATCTTGCCGCGGATAAACAGGCGCTGCCAGACAAAGAATACGCTCCACGGCAGAGCCGCAACGAATGACGACAGCATGATCAGCCATGCGTAGTCCAGCCGTTCCCGTCGTTTGAAGATCGCGGAGATGTCGATTGTTTTGCCGCATTCCGGGCAGTGATCCGCAGACAATCCGCGCAGGTTGTAACCGCAATGTGGACACGCACAGTCGCGATCACTTAATAGTGCTTGAAGATGAGAGATGTCATTACTCATGAGTGGTCAGACATCCATGTTCGGCGCAGCATCATGCAGGTGCCTGCACGCATATCAAACTTTTCGTAAAACGACTTCAAGGGCGGATCACAGACGAGATCGATGGCTTGAAGGTGCTCCATACGCGTAAGAATTCGTCGCAGCAGTTGTGTGCCGATGCCCTGCCCTTGATGGGCCGGCAAGACCTCCAGGCAAGGGATAAACCCGGCCTGCTGCCCGTCGGTTAAAACGTTGATGAAGCCTACAACATTGCCGGTTTCGGTATCGATCGCCAGTTCAACCATGCTGCTTCCATGGAGCATCGTAAGATGATCCTCTGGCGTGAGAGGATTTTTCCAGCCCACGAAAAACCCCTGAAGTTGATCGGGGGTAATGCCATCCAACGAACTGGTGTAACGGATTGCCATAGAGCGGAAGTATGGCTTGTCTTGCAGCAGGCTACAAGATCAGACGTTCAGGGCCTGGGCAATCGTGCTGCCGAGGTCGGCCGGGGAGTCGGCGATATGACAGCCTGCGCTGCGCAGGGCGTCGATCTTGGATTCGGCACCGCCTTCGCCGCCGGAGATGATCGCGCCGGCGTGGCCCATGCGTCGGCCGGGCGGCGCGGTGCGTCCCGCGATAAATGCGGCGACCGGTTTCTTGACGTTCGCCTTGATGTACGCGGCCGCTTTTTCCTCGTCGCTGCCGCCGATTTCACCGATCAGGATGATGCCGTCGGTTTCATCATCGGCATTGAAAAGTGCCAGGCAGTCGATGAAGTCCATCCCGCGGACAGGATCGCCGCCGATGCCGATGCAAGTGGTCTGGCCGAGTCCGTGGTTCGCCGCCTGCCAGACGGCTTCGTAGGTCAGCGTGCCGGATCGGCTGATGATCCCGACGCTCTTGCCGGTCTTGGACTTGCTTGCCGGGACGTGGATGTAGCCGGGCATGATGCCGATTTTGCACTCATCCGGCGTGATGATGCCTGGGCAGTTGGGCCCAATCAGGCGAATGCCGTCGAATTTATCATGGGCCAGCGTTTTCTTGACGCGCATCATGTCCTGAACGGGGACGCCTTCGGTGATGCAGACGATCATCTTGATCCCCGCGTCCGCTGCTTCAAGGATCGCATCGGCAGCGAACGGCGGCGGGACAAAGATCATCGTTGCATCCGCGCCGGTTGCTTTTACCGCTTCGATGACGGTATTGAAGATCGGCAGGCCGTTGTCGTCTTTCTGACCGCCCTTGCCGGGTGTGACGCCGCCTACCACTTTCGTGCCGTAATCAAGACACCCTTTGGTGTGAAAAGCACCAGCCGAACCGGTGATGCCTTGGCAGATCAGTTTCGTGTTTTTATCAACGAGTATGCTCATGGTTCGGGTAGGATAGCGACCACACGGACAGGCCACAAAACAATGACAGAATCATCAATACAACGCTGTAAGTGGGCTGCTAAAGAGAGTCTGCAGGAATATCACGACACCGAATGGGGGGTTGCGGTCCATGATGATCGACTGCTGTTTGAATTTTTGATCCTCGAAGGTGCTCAAGCTGGATTGAGTTGGGAAACGATCCTGAAGAAGCGAGTTCACTACCGGAGGGTATACGACGGCTTCGACCCCCGGAAGATCGCGCGGTACACGGACAAGAAAGTGGAGCAACTACTGGCCGACCCGGGCATCGTTCGCAACCGCTTGAAAGTTGCTGCGTCGATCCAGAACGCCAAGGCTTTTCTTGAAGTACAGGATGAGTTCGGCAGCTTCGGTGCCTACATCTGGCAGTTTGTCGGTGGCAAGCCAAAACAGAACCGATACAAGTCGCTGAAAGAGATTCCAGCCAGTACACCTGAATCCGACGCGATGAGCAAGGACCTGAAAAAGCGGGGCTTCAAGTTTGTCGGCACGACGATCTGCTACGCCTTCATGCAAGCCGTGGGCATGGTCAACGACCACGAGGCAGGTTGCTTCCGCCAAAAACAGGTCGGGTGAACCACCAGCGTATCATTGGGATGAACGACGACGAATGACCGATCAGTCGGACAAAGTCGGCTTTATTGATCCTAAAACCGGTTCCATTAGTTCATGTAACAGCTTTACTCGCAAGTGTTGTTTGAAACTGTTGTTACATGTGATATTGCCCTGTATTCCCAAACTTGTACGTGTTATATTCGCAATCACCATAACAGCAGAAGCTCTTATGTATGAGATTACGTATGCGCGGTTTTTAACCTTGGAGGAAACGGCCCATGAAGTCAGTCAGGTCTCGCCAGACGGTCGGTTTGAAGCAAAATGTGGCACGGGTGGCAATCACAACGTCAGCCGCATTGCTACTTTCAGGTAGTGTTGTCCACGCTCAAGTGGGTGCCCTGCTCTGGGAAGAAAACTTCAGCAATCTGGATAACTGGATCGTGGAAACCGGCAACGGCAGTTGGGGTTGGGGCAACGGCGAACTTCAGTACTACTCCGAGGACAACGTTGACATCGCGGCGGTCCCGGGCGAATCAGGCAATACCGCCCTTCGCATCACCGCAAAGCAGCAGAGCGGTCCGGGCATTGTCGATCAATGGGGCAACCCGCTGAACTATACCTCGGGCAAGGTCGTCTCCAAGTCAAAAGTATCGGTTCAGTACGGCATGATCGAAACCCGGGTTAGAGTGCCCGACATCGATCTGGGCGGCTGGCCCGCGGTCTGGCTTTTGGGTACGTCCAACTGGAACTGGCCTTACAAGGGCGAGATCGACATGATGGAACTGGGCTCTCAGCAGGCTTTCCGCGACCTGCACGATGAGCATAACGGCGGTAACGGTTTGAATAACTCGACCGTTAACCAGGTCGTCGGTGCGAACGCGATTTTTTATTCCGCGGATGCTGTTACGCCTGAAAATCCAAGCGGCGCAGCCAGCCTTTCATGGGACCCGGACGATGATTATGTCAGGCCTTATTACAACTACTCCGGATTGACCGATCGTTTCCTGACCTATCGGTTGTACTGGGATGAAAGTAGCCTGCGCATGACGGTGGTCGATAACGGTATCGAGCACGATCTGTACGCTGCACCCTTCATGATCGATGATGATTCGGATGAGTTTCGCCACCCCTTCTACCTGATCGCCAACATGGCTATCGGCGGAGCGTTTACCGATGCCTACAACCTCGGCGACCCCGGCACCGGCGCACCGGTTTCCATGCCGTTTAATGCGGAGATGTTCGTTGACTACATCCGCGTATACGAATGGAACGGTCAGGGCGATGTGCATATCGGCCCGCCGGTCGCTCAAAACGGCAAGTTCGGTCTCTACACCGACAACACACCGGTCAACGGGGAACTGACACCCGACGTTGACTCCAGGATTTTCGTGTGGGAGGGAACCTTGACTGAGAGTTCGATCGCACCTCTGGAAGGCGACAACGTCCTGTCCTGGCACTCGGCCGGCGCCGGTTGGTTCGGTGCGGGCATCATGTCGGATCAGCCATTGAACCTGTTTGACTTCGGTGACGGGTTCCTCAACTTCAGCATCAATATACCGGCCAACGTAACGTTCAAGATCGGCATCATCGACGCCTGGGGCAATCAGCAATACGTCGAATTCCCCGCCTATCAGACAACTTACGGGCTTGAGCGTAACGGGCAGTGGGGCCAGGCCTCGATCCCTGTCAGCGACATCCGCGGCACCGCGATCGATCTGCGGATGCTCAGCTACTCGTTTGTGATTCTGGAAGAACACGGAGCCTACATCGACTTCGCGCTCGATGATATCTACTGGGATTCAGGCCTATCGATCCTTGACGGCGATCTCAATGGCGACGGATTTGTCGGCCTGGACGACCTGGACATCATCCTCAACAACTGGAACACCAACGTAACGCCCGGCGATCTGACCGCTGGTGATGCCAACGGCGACGGCTACATCGGCCTGGACGACCTGGATGTGGTCCTGAATAACTGGAATGCAGGCACGCCTCCAACTGATACCGTCATCCCTGAGCCGGGTACGGTAGCCATACTGACGCTAGGTGGATTGGCCGGCGTGTTGCGTCACAGAAGGTGAGCCTGACCTACTCACAGCTTAGCGTCGGGATAGAAACCGAGCACGAGTTTGCGCCCTTGCAGGATCGCTAACAGGCATGCGGCTTTGAAGCCAAGCAGCCAGAGTGTTGTGCTGTGTGTTTCGATGAGGTCCGTGATTCCAAACAAAGAGAAGGACAGCGAGTATTGCAACTCGTACCAGGTCTTGCGGTGCCGTAAGTATCGGATAAGTACGTACAAACCAATCGCGAACCAGAAAGCCGCTTCGATGAGGTTGAATGGGATATAGATACTACGGTAGGTGGTCAGCCAGGGGGAGTTGGTGTCGACGATCGGATGATTGAAGAACTCCCACATTATTTGGCCCCTATTGTGATGTTACAGATATTCACTCGTCCGGAGTTTGTCCTAACTCTACCTCGATCGATGAATGAATCCCGCCTCTGCCGGTCCAGTCGGTGCGAAGGAGCATCCATTTGGGATTCATCAGTTCCGCCAGGTCGTCGGCGATCTTGTTGGTAACGGCCTCGTAGAAGATGCCTTCGTTGCGGTAGGCCTGGTAGTAGAGTTTGAGGCTCTTAAGCTCCACGCAGAGTTTGTCCGGGACGTAGCGGAGGATCACGGTACCGAAGTCCGGGTGCCCGGTCTTGGGGCAGACGCTGGTGAATTCCTCGGCCACGTGTTCGATCACGTAGTCGCGGCCGGGGCTGGGGTTGTCGAAGCATTCGAGCAGTTTGGTGTCAGGCATGTGGGTAGGGTATAGGGTCTGGGGTGCAAGGTCTAGGGTATGGGATTTAGCCAGAGGGCCACACTCGGTCATGACTTTTGCTTTCACACCCCACACCCTGCCCCCCCAACCCCACACCTTACACCCTCTTTGCTATCATCACTGCATGTCTGAAACCAAAACTATTACCGAGGACGATGTCCGGCATGTAGCGAAGCTCAGTCGGCTGCATCTGAGTGACGAGGAAGTGCATCACTTCACCGAGCAGCTCGCGGCCGTGCTGGGGTATATCGGCAAGCTCAACGAGTTGGATGTGGACGGGGTGGAGCCGATGGCCCATCCGCTGGAGTTGGCGAACGTGCTGCGGCCCGACGTGGAGCAACCGGGTATAGACACGGATACCGCCCTGGCGAATGCCCCGGCCAAGACACCACCGTTTTTCAAGGTACCGAAAGTACTGGGGGATGGGCCGAGCGCATGAATCCGACCGACACCACATTAGTTGAACTGCGTGACGCGATCGCGAGTAAGCAGGTCTCTTCGGTTGAGGCGACTAAGGCCTACCTGGACCGGATCAAGGTTCATAACGAGCGTTTGCACGTTTATCACGAAGTGTACTCTGAGCGTGCGATGCAGCAGGCTGCGGCAGTGGATGCCGGTAAGGCGACCGGGGCGCTGGCTGGCGTACCGATCGCGATCAAGGACCTGCTTTGCACGAGCTACGGCCACACGACCTGCTCTTCCAGGATGCTTCAGAACTTCCAGGCCCCCTACATGGCAACGGCCGTACAGAAGCTGGAAGACGCGGGCGCGGTTATTCTCGGCAAGACGAACATGGACGAGTTTGCCATGGGCTCGTCGACTGAGAACTCAGCGTTTGCCACGACTCGGAACCCATGGGATACCGACCGTGTGCCCGGCGGGTCCAGCGGTGGATCGGCAGCGGCCATGGCGGCGGACCTTTGTGCGGCTTCCATCGGCACCGATACCGGCGGGTCCATCCGTCAGCCGGCGGCGCTTTGTGGCATCGTCGGGATGAAACCGACTTATGGCCGTATCTCACGTCACGGGCTGGTCGCGTTTGCGTCGAGTCTTGACCAGGTTGGGCCGTTCTCCCGCACTGTCGGCGACACCGCCCTACTGCTGAAAGTTATGTCGGGGCTTGATCCACTGGATTCAACTTCGGCTGATGTTGAGGTGCCGGGCGACCTGGACCGTGTGGATGAAAAGCCCGATCGCATCCGGATCGGGATCGCCAAGGAATATCTGTCTGATTCCAACGACCCGGCCGTCGCTGCCGCGATGGATAAGGCTATCCAGATCTACAAGGACGCGGGAGCTGAGGTCGTCGAGGTCAGCCTGCCGCACACCGAATATGGGATCCCGGTGTATTACATCGTTGCGACCGCCGAAGCATCCTCGAACCTCGCCCGTTATGACGGCGTGCACTACGGCCACCGCACGGACAAGGCCGAAGACTTGATCGATCTATATTGCCGAAGCCGGGCTGAAGGTTTTGGTGACGAGGTCAAACGCCGGATTATGCTGGGTACGTACGCCCTATCCAGCGGGTATTACGATGCGTATTACAACCGGGCGCTGAAAGTACGCAGGCTGATCAAGAACGATTTTGATGCTGCGTTCAAACAGTGCGACGCGATCCTCTGCCCGACTACTACGGCCCCGGCGTTCAAGATCGGGGAACTGACGGACGATCCGTTGGCGATGTATCTCAACGACGTTTATACCGTGAACTGCAACCTGGCCGGGATCGCCGGCATCAGCCTACCGGGCGGATTCGCGGAAGTCGATGGCAAGCAACTGCCGGTCGGGATTCAACTATTGGGGGCGGCGTTTGATGAATCGCGATTGCTGAAGGTCGCCCGTGTATATGAGGCGGCCGCAGGGTACTATCAAGCTCGACCGACGCTTTAAGCAGGACGCACCCACTGAAGTATTGCATGGAGGAAACACAGGATGGCCAAGAATGGTAAGGCCTACATCGGTATCGATCTTGGGGGCACGAATATCCAAGGCGGTGTGGTTGACAGCGATGGCAAAGTCATCGCCAACGACCGCGTCAAGACGAAAGCTGAAGGCGGCGAGGATGCCGTCATCAAACGCATCTCTAAATTAGTGGAATCACTTTGTGAAAAAGCGGAATGCACTACGAAAGACATCACCGCTTTGGGCATTGGTGCGCCCGGTGCCATCAACATCGAACAAGGTGTTGTGATCGAAGCGGTGAATCTTCGCTGGAATGACTTCCCATTAGCCAGTGAACTTAAGAAAGAACTGGGTATTCCCGTAGTCGTTGACAACGATGTGAACGTCGGGACCTGGGGTGAGTACAAAGCCGGAGCAGGCAAAGGTTTTACTGACATGCTGGGTATTTTTGTGGGGACAGGGATCGGTGGTGGATTAATTATCAACGGCGATCTTTATCACGGCGTCAATATGACCGCGGGCGAAATCGGCCACACCATCATCCGTGGCGACGCCCCGCTGGGCCAGCGAACACTGGAAGACCTGGCGAGCAGGCGGAACGTCGTCAACCAGCTCGGGCAGTTGATCGAGGCCAACCACAGCAGCATGATCACAGAGCTGACCGGGGGTGACATGAGTAAGGTGAGATCAAAAATCCTGTCTGAGGCGTTCAAAAAAGGCGATGAACTGACAGTTTCAGTTATCGGACAGGCGGCCCATTATCTAGGCGTCAGTATCGCCAACGTGGTTACCCTGCTGAGCTTACCCTGTGTGGTGGTCGGCGGTGGGCTCACGGAGGCCTTGGAAAATGACTGGATTACGCTAATTCGTGAAGTTTACGAAGAATACGTCTTCCCTCCGGGCCATTCTAAGTGTAAGATAGTGGCGAGTAAGTTGGGCGATGACGCCGGGATTATCGGAGCCGCATTGCTCGCTAAACAAAGGCTGGAGAAAGACTAGAGTTATCCACAATCTGGTAAACTGGGTAATGTTTCTGCTTGAAGTTGGAGACTTCTTCAACTAAAAAAGTGGAGACTGGAATCTCTATAGGTCGAGTATCTAGCTATTAACGTGCTTTCTCCCCTCCGCCCCGTTGTCGCTTCGGCGACAGCGGGGTTTGTTTTTTCAGTCATCATGCCGTCGGATAAGGGTATTTTTGCACGCAAAGATCACAAGCAAATTGCCTGATTTATGCGCGGGCGACTTTCTTCATTACCGGCGCGGGACCATTGGCGGATTGACCGATTTTTTTAACCACATCCATGCCTTCGAGTACCTTGCCGAAAGCGGTGTATTGACCATCAAGGTGCTGACAGTTTTCACGCGTAAGACAGATGAAAAACTGTGAACCCGCAGAATCCGGGTCCTGGCTTCGAGCCATGGAAAGCACGCCGGGCTGGTGTTCGCGGTCGTTGAATTCAGCCTTGATCTGCCAGCCGGGTCCACCCGTGCCGTTACCTAGCGGGCAGCCGCCTTGGATCATGAATCCGGGGATTATCCGGTGGAAACTTAATCCGTCATAAAAACCCTCATCAATGAGTTTGAGGAAGTTTTCGGTATGACCGGGCGCAACATCATTCCAGAGTTCGAGTTTGATATCGCCTTCGCTGGTGCTCATCAGGACTTGCGGGTAATCGGGCATGGTTCGTCTTTCGTCTTTCGTGGTTCGGGTATCGGTTCTGTGATGTTTCTTTACCAACGCCGGACCTGAGCGAAGCGAAGGGCCGGGTGATTGGTGAATTGGTGGATTAACTCAGAAATTGATTCTCGACTATCTTAGGATGCTGACATTCTAACTACGGTCTATTTCTCAACTACCTTCGAGACACACGTGGACTTTACGCGTCCTTGGGCCATCGAATTCACAGAACCATACCCCCTGCCACGTACCAAGCACAAGTCGACCGTCTTGAATCAGAACGGTCACACTCGAGCCCATCATTGATGCTTTGACGTGTGAGGCGCTGTTGCCTTCAGCGTGTCGGTAGAAAGGTTGCGACCATGGCACCATCAGATCCAGTTGCTTGAGCATGTCGTGAACCACGTCCGGATCAGCGTTTTCGTTGATGGTCACACCGGCGGTCGTGTGTGGGACATAAACCGTTGCCCTGCCATTTTGTACGCTGGAATCTGCGACGATTTTGCGAATTGTGCCAGTCACCTCTATCATCTGGTCACGATCGTGGGTGGGAACTTGGAAACTAGTGAATCTCATATTTGGCATTCTAATGATCTTAAATATTTCTGGGCGGCTCTAGTTTTCCATATGTGACAAGATTGTGACAAGATTGTAATATCCCACCATCTTTTGATAGCTCATCCAGGAAAACGCATGAAACTATCAGTTCCCAAACAAAGTGGGCAAGGCGAAACCCGTGTTGCCCTGACCGCACAGGTAGTCAAGAAGCTTGTCGGGATGGAAGTCGAGGTCGTGGTCGAATCCGGTGCGGGCGATGGCGCCCACATCCGCGATCAGGCCTTTACCGATGCCGGTGCTACAGTTGTGCCGAGTGACGGCGAAGCCCCCGCAGCTATCTGGGCCGAGGCCGATGTCGTCACAGTGATCAATCCCCCAAGCGAATCACAGATCGCGCAGATGAAGGAAGGGTCCGTGCTGGTCGGCATGCTCGCTCCGTTCCAGAACGCCGATCTGATGCGTAAGCTGGCGGACCGTAAGGTCACCGCTGTATCGCTGGAATTTATCCCGCGTATCAGCCGTGCCCAGGCAATGGACGTATTGTCCAGCCAGGCGAACATCGGCGGGTACAAGGCAGTGCTGCTCGGTGCGGACCACTGCTCGAAGATGTTCCCGATGATGATCACCGCCGCGGGCACGCTTGCCCCGGCCAAGGTATTCATCATCGGCGTCGGCGTCGCCGGCTTGCAGGCGATCGCCACCGCCAAACGATTGGGCGCGATCGTCGAAGCCTACGATGTACGGCCCGCAACGAAGGAGCAGGTGCAATCCTTGGGCGCCCGCTTTGTCGAGTTGCCTATGGAAACCACCGACGCAGAAACCGCTGGCGGTTATGCCAAGGAACAGAGCGAAGAGCAGCAACGCAAGCAGACCGAATTGATGACCAAGCACATCGTCGGCGCCGACGTGGTGGTGACCACCGCTGCGGTCTTCGGTAAGGCTCCGCCGATGCTGATCCCGGCAGATGTGGTCAACAAGATGCCACCCGGTGGCGTGATCGTCGACCTGGCCGCCAATCCCGAGCACGGCCGGGGCAACTGCGAGTTGACCAAGCCCGGCGAGGTGGTCACCACCGACAACGGTGTGACCATCGTGGGCACACTCAACCTGCCTTCGCTGATCCCCACCCACGCTTCTCAGGCTTACGCCAACAACGTGTTCAACCTCCTCAAGGACCTGATCGTTGAAGGCCAGCTCAAAATTAATCTCGAAGACGAAGTTCAGGACGGCGGCGTGATTACGCATAATGGCGAAGTACGCAAGGAACTTTGAATCTAAACCAGACACACGATACGGAATACTTCCATGGATTTTGTAACCAGTCTCATCATCTTCGTGCTCGCGATCTTCATCGGGTTTGAGGTGATCACCAAGGTGCCTGCCACGTTGCACACTCCGCTGATGAGCGGATCAAACGCGATCAGTGGTATCACTATTGTGGGTGCCCTCTTGTGTTCGTTCAGCGACACACTCGGTTCCTTTGGTGTGATCCTTGGTTTCCTGGCGATCATTTTCGCCACGATCAACGTCGTTGGCGGGTACGTCGTCACCAACCGCATGCTGGACATGTTTGTCAAGAAGGATAAGTAAGGATCGCTATGCACACCTTAGCCTTTACCAAAATAGACGCTCTGAATCTCGTTTACCTGTTGGCCGCCGTGCTGTTCATCTTCGGTCTGAAGATGCTCAGCAAAGTACCCACCGCTAAGCGAGGCAACTTGGTTTCTTCGCTGGGCATGCTCCTGGCAACCGTTGCCACATTTTTCTTCCTCAGCGGCGGTGAAGTGATCAGCCTTATCTGGGTTGCCATCGCCTTAGTGATCGGGTCGATTGCCGGTTTCCTCATGGCCACCAAGGTACAGATGACCGGTATGCCGCAGATGGTCGCCCTGCTCAACGGTTTCGGCGGACTTGCATCACTGCTGGTTGCTTGCGGTGAGTACAGCCTCGACTTTATCCGTCCTTCCCTGTCGGATTCTAACCTCCGCCTGATCGACACTATCAGTTGGGATTCGGCATTGGCCATCGGGCTGACCGTCTTCGTCGGCGGCCTGACCTTCACCGGCTCGTTGATCGCCTACGGCAAGCTCCAGGGCACCAAGTGGGCCCCCGACAAGCCCGTGCAGTTTGTCGGCGGTAAAGCACTGATCAGCCTCCTGATTATTGCCGGTCTAGGGCTCAGCGGTCTCATGATCGCCGAGCCGACATGGATCTGGATCCCCATCATCATCACCGTGCTCTCACTGGTCCTCGGTGTGTTGCTGGTCATCGGTATCGGCGGTGCGGATATGCCCGTCGTCATCGCCCTCATGAACAGCTATTCAGGTATCGCCGCCGCGATGGCCGGGTTCGTGCTCTCCAACGCCGTGCTCATCATCACCGGCTCACTGGTCGGTGCCAGCGGTATCATCCTCACCAGCATCATGTGTAAGGCCATGAACCGCTCGCTGATGAACGTGCTGTTCGGCGGTGTCGGTGGTGTCGTGACGGGTGGCAAGCAGATCACGGGCGAGGCCCGTGCCTTTACGGCTGAAGATGCTGCGATCATCTTCGACGCGGCCCAGCAGGTCGTGATCGTGCCCGGCTACGGCATGGCGGTGGCGCAGGCGCAGCACGCCGTGAAGGAGTTTGCGGAGGAATTACAGAAGCGTGGCATCCGGGTCATGTATGCGATCCACCCCGTTGCCGGCCGTATGCCCGGCCACATGAACGTGCTGCTGGCTGAAGCGGGTGTGCCGTACGAGCAGTTGCTGGACCTGGACCAGATCAACCCCGAATTCGACCAGACGGACGTCGCGCTGGTCATCGGCGCCAACGACGTGGTCAACCCGGCCGCACGTCACGATGAGGGCAGCCCGATCTACGGCATGCCTATCCTCGACGTCGACAAGAGCCGTCAGGTCTTCGTCATCAAGCGGTCGATGAACCCCGGTTTCGCGGGTATCCAGAACGAACTGTTCTTCAATGATAATACCGGCATGATCTTTGGCGACGCCAAGAAGGTCGTTACCGAACTGACCAACGAACTTGCCGAAACGTAATATCACTTGGATGTTAGTGCGACCCGGCTAAGCGAAACCACTCGGCCGGGTTTTTCTTTGCGCTTCAAACTGTATTGATAGACTTCTTACGCTACCGAGTTGGTTGTATACGTAAGGTTTGATCGGATAGGTACATGTTCCGGTCAAGTGGCTAGTGATGCGGGCACGATCCGCACCCGCAACAACCACAACCACCCGGGCCAGCGGGCAAAGAGCATTCGTTTGCCTTGGCTCCCCCTGCCGCAAATTCACTCTGGCAGCGGTGTGTTTTCTTGCTGCCACAGGACTCACAGGCTTGTGGTTTGTCCGCCTCGCTCATCGAACGCAGTACTTCGGTCACGTGTCCGCATTTTCCACACTCATATTCATAAATCGGCATAGCTGTTTACTCCGGCGTGCAAGAATATTATTCGACTATATGCTAATTACATGGCACGATCCAAATCACGCGAAGTCAGATACGAACATCCCCTGCAACTTGGCGGGATCCGCACCGCTACGCTGGATTATCCGGAGGCCGGGGGCGGGCCGGGATGCAGGGTGGCGTTGGTTGATACAGGCTGCGGCTTGCGATTCACGATCGCACTGGGACGCGGCGGCGACATCGTCGACGCGGCCTACAACAACACCAACCTTGCGTTCAGGACGCCCAACGGTATCCGTCCCCCAACGCACGGGAATAACCGTGACGACGACTGGCTCCGCGCCTGGCCCGGTGGGCTGATGACCACCTGTGGGCCCGAAACCATGGGGGCGCCACGGGTTGAAGATGGGCACTGGGTTCCCCTGCACGGCCGACATTCCAATACGCCCGCTTCGGTGACCGCCATCGATAATCCCGATCCGCATACCGGGACGGATACGATGTCCATATCCATGGTGATGCGCGAAAGCCGTATGTTCGGCCCGGTGTTTGAGGTGCGTCGAATGATCCGCTGCAAGCTGGGTGTGCCTGAGATTCACATCCACGACGAAGTGATCAACCTTGGCGATACCGTCGTGGATCATAACTGGCTCTACCACGTGAACCTCGGCTACCCCCTGCTCGATGAGGGCGCCAAGCTGATCTACAAGGGTAAAGCCTCCCTGTATCCTTTCACCGACAAGGTGATTTCTGCAGCCAAACTCAACCGTTTCAAACGTATCCCAGGCGCGATGCACACGGGTGCTGAAGAAGACTGCATCTTTGCCGATCCCCCCGCAGATCGGAAAGGCAAGGTGCACGTCGGCTTAGTCAATCCAAAACGCCGTATCGGTCTTGAACTGGAATTTGTCAAAAAGCAGTTGCCCCGTTTTGTGAACTGGCAGCACTTCAGCCCGAGCGGCAGTTACGTCACGGGGATCGAACCTTTCTATGGCTCGCTACTCGGTAAAGACAACGATCCCGGTACGCTTGCCGGCACGACACTTAAGCCGGGCCAATGCCGCAAGTACGACCTGGTCCTGCGTGTGCTGGATGGTAAAGCGCAATGTGAATCGCTGATGAAACACGACGGCCCACTGATGCCTGTGGCGTCGTTGTGAGTTTTTGATGTCGCGACGGGGTTAGTTTGTGAGGTTGCCTGTATTGGCAGCGGTATTCATCATCGTCGGCAGCAGGTAATTTGCGCCGCGGTAGGTATGGACCTGTCCGGAAAGGATGAAGACGGTAGTGTCGCCCCGCCGTTCGACGATGCTTTCCATCGTTTCGAGGATCTGGCATGCCTGAAGGACCAGCGGCAGTTCCGGGGAATGACTGGCATCAGACTCTAATACGAACAGACGATGGCCGCTCTCCGGTGAGCGGATCATTCGGCCGCGACGGTTGAAGATAAATTCGCCTTCCCGACGTAGCGGTGGCGGATCATCTCCGGGTGCTATACCCAGGACCTCCGGATCGATATCGACCGAGGTCGAAGCCGGGGCGGTGAATTGAGGATTATTCCTTTTAACCGGTGATTCCGAAGGTTCGATGACCGGCGCCGGCTCTGTTGAGTTGAATAACTCATCCATCTTCTTTTGAGCAGCCTGCTCGTCGGTAGTTGCTTCAGGCTCAGCGCTTGGGGCCGGTGTTGTACTATCAGCTTGCGCGTGAGGCGGCTCGGCCGAGGCTGCAGGTGTCTGCGCATCCTGTGCGTTCACGGACACGCCCCATGATCCAGACAGCAGGATGGCAACCAGTAGCAACGTTGTCTTGAATGTCATCTTCACAGCCTCCTTGCGTGAGTTAGATTCATTCCCTGGAGGTTTTTTCGCAGACAGGTCTGATTTAATCCTCGATCGACACGCCGTGCCAGACGCGGACCATGTCAGCGTTCCAGCCGCCAATGGTTTTCCAGTTCAGGTAGACGGTGACAAGCTGATCGGTGCCGCCGCCGGTGGGTCGGACGATGTCGACCTCGGCCTTGTGGCCACGGATACGGATGCCCTTGGCAAGCACCACACCTTCCGCTACGGCGGTCTGGTCCGACTTCTCATTCGCCACCACGACCTCGTCTCCCAAGGCATTGGCGATGTAGGCGTATGTCAGGGAGCTGGTGTTTTCCGGGAGCATGAGCTGGACCGGACCCTTGACATCGCCGTCAATTAACGCGGTATGCACCGCCAGGATGAGTACTTCACGGACGGTCTTGCCGTTCGGGTCGTGGCTGGCGGCGTCACCGGTTTGTTTGGGGATATTGACATAGGTCTGGCAGCCAAGGGTGAATAGACAAACCAGTGCCAGCATAACGGTCATTTGAATCGATCGTGTCATCTCAAGCTCTCCGTGCCTGGGTCGAATACAGGGATTGTAACAAGACCGGGCCTAGGAGGCACGGCAGGTCATTTTTTAGATGTTGATATCTGACAAACGCTTATTCGACGGTGACGCTCTTGGCGAGGTTACGGGGCTTATCGACATCGTGGCCGCGCAGGACGGCGGCGTGGTAGGCCAGCAATTGCAGCGGCACAACGCTGACCAGCGGCTGTAAGGCGTCCGGCATCGGCGGGATGGTGAATACGGCGTCGGCGTAACGTTCGATCTCCTGGTCCCCCTCGGTCGCCACCGCGATAATCCGGCCGCCCCGGGAGCGGACCTCCTCGATATTCGAGATGACCTTCTCATACTGGGTGCCTTTGGTTGCCAGGAAGACGACCGGCATACCCTCATCGATCAGGGCGATCGGGCCATGCTTCATCTCAGCGGCCGGCATGCCCTCGGCATGGATATACGAGATTTCCTTGAGTTTCAGCGCCCCTTCCACCGCGACGGGGTAGTTGTATCCACGCCCAAGGAACAGCCAGTTATCTCGATCCACAACCTTCTTGACACATTCTCGGATGTGGTCCGACTGCTTGAGCACGTGCTGGATATGGTCCGGCACCTGCTCCAACTGCCTGAGATATTCGCTGACCGCCTCGTTAGACAAAAACCTGCGTTTGCCAACGAACAGGGACAGCAGCGTCAGCACCGCGACCTGGCCGACAAACGCCTTGGTCGATGCCACGCCGATTTCAGGCCCGACGTGCAGGTACACCCCCGCATCGGTCGTGCGTGCGATGCTCGAGCCCACCGAGTTGACCGCACCGATCGCGATCGCCCCGCGATCCTTGGCTTCGTTGAGTGCCGCTAGTGTGTCGGCTGTTTCGCCGGATTGGCTGACTGCCACCATGACCGTGCCATCCTCGATGATCGGATTACGGTAGCGAAACTCGCTGGCGTATTCACAGCGTGCCGGGACCTTAGCCAGGTCTTCCATCAAGTATTCGCCGATGAGCCCGGCGTGGTAGGCCGTGCCTTGACCTGTAAACAGGAAGCGTTTCGCTCGGACCAGTTCCCGTGTGATATTGCTCAATCCGCCTAGCACCACTCGGCCTTCACGCCGATCGATCCGGCCGCGCAGACAGTTTCGCAGGCTCTCGGGCTGCTCCATGATTTCCTTGAGCATGAAGTGCGGGTATCCCCCCAGTTCGATCTGCTGAAGGTCCATCTCCAGTTCAGAAACTTCCCGCGTGACCGGCTGGTTGTCCAGCGTGGTCGTGCGGAACTCGACCGCCCAAGGCCCCTGCTGCGGCGTGTACTTGTCGCGTTTACCCGCACAGAGACGCACGACCTGGTAATCATCCAGCGTAATGACCTGTGTCGTGTGACTGACAATCGCTGATGCATCAGAAGCAACGATATAACTGCGGTCAGCTATGCCGACGATCAAAGGTGAACCCTTACGCGCACAGATCAACGTATGTGGTTCGATATCACACAACGCTGCAATTGCATACGCGCCGGTGACTTCGCGTAGCGCTTTTTGGACCGCTGATTCGAGGTCGGTCTCGTACAGTTCCGCGATCAGCTTGGCGAGTACCTCGGTATCTGTCTGGCTCTCGAAAACATGACCTTTGCCTTCAAGGTATTTGCGCAGCGATGCATAGTTCTCGATGATGCCGTTGTGAACGATGGCGATGGTGTGGCCTTGTCTGGTCTTGCCGGTGTGCGGATGTGCGTTGGGTACGCTTGGTTCGCCATGTGTCGCCCAGCGTGTGTGCGCGATACCGACCGCGGCATCCAGGGCCATGCCCTCTTGCTCAACCTGATCTTCAAGCACACTGACACGGCCCAGGCTCTTACGCACTTGGATACCTTCGTCTGTAACGACCGCCAGGCCTGCCGAATCGTATCCACGATACTCCAGCCGTTTGAGCCCCTCGATCAGTAAGGGAACGGACGGCTTATTCCCGACGTATGCAACGATTCCACACATAGCTGGCTCCGATAAAGTTCAGCAGGCGGTGCGGATTGTACGCACCGGCCTTTAGAAAGATCGGCCGTTTATGGTGGGTCTATTCAGGTTCTTACACGCAATAGAACAATGCGCATAACAAAGTGCCGCCACAATCCCAACAGGTTTCATAAGACCCGCTGAATTACCCATCGCAGATCGAGTTTTCCGGTTTGTTGACTGGCGGCGCGACGCTGCTGTGCGGTGGGCTTGCTGCCGTCGCTTGCTTCAGGGATGTGGTGGATCAGTTCTAGTGGCCCCCACGGATCGTCCGGCAAAACCATCTCCCAGAACCCTTGGCCATACGGATACTGGTTGCTGGTCAGACAGGGAGAGCCGGTGTTCAGGTACATCAGTCCGGAGTTGTCACCGTTGCCGGTTTTGCCGCCGTTGGCCGGGTCCCATTGCCAGGGTTTGTGGATGTGTCCGTGTGCAAAGACGATCCGGGCCGGGCTTTCTGTGAACATCTGATGCAGTTGCTTATCCTCTGCAAGCGCGTGACCCCAGGAGTAAGGAATCCCGCTTGGTATCTTGGCGGGGTAATGACAGAGCACAATCAACGCATCATCTACCGTGAGTGAATTGATGAACTGTGTGACCTCGTTCATCTGTTCGTAACCCAGCGCCCCACGTGACCAGAACAACTGCGGCTCAGCTGAATCCAGACAAAGCAGTTGCCAGTGCTTCTTAAGCCGTCGTATATGTGGGAAGTGATCCGGCAGGATGCCTCGCATGTGTTCCATCATGCGCTGTTTCCGTACGGACCGGAACGTGTACTTATCGTGATTGCCCGGGACGATCACGGTCGGGATTTTCTCTGACAGAGGTTCCAGATAGGTGGCCACATCGTGGAACTCATCTTCGAGCGAGGTCGTCGTCACATCGCCGGTCAGCAGTAGCGCTTCCGGGGCCAGTGTCTCCACACGTTCGATCATGGATGCGAGCACCCGGTGGTTAAACCGGAAACGCCGGTTGAGCATCAGGTTCGTGTGGCCGAGTATGCGTTTGCCGAACAGCCTCGCCGGGTGAACGTCGGTCTGGAACAGGTGGATGTCGCCGATCAGTGCTAGTCGCAAGGGTTGGGTATCCGGGATTCAGGGTTCTGCAAATTATGCGATACGGAGAAAACTTATGCTATTAAGAGTATTTTACGCGATAAACAGCACAGTAGTTCAGTCGGGCAATATGTCATGCAATGGCACGTTGTAACGTAAAAACGGGTGAGTTGGGCGGCTCCTCAGTTTTTTAAGGAGTTGTTATATGAAACGCAGTTATCTGCATCTTCTGGTTGACATGATCCTGCTGTTGGGGGCAGTAGGTCTGATCCTTACCGGCCTGCTGCTGGCATTTGTACTTCCTGCCGGTAGCCACCAGGATTCGGTCTGGAGCCTTTCGCGGCATGAATGGGGTGATATTCACTTCTGGATTGCCATGGGCATCATCGCCGCAGCATTATTACATGTCACCCTGAATTGGGGGTGGGTCTGCAGCGTGATCGCGAAGCTGTTGCGTGCAACCAATACGAAGCCAACCCTGCGGCGCAAATTATGGACCGGTATCACATCGGTCATCGTGCTGGTGATACTGGTAGGCGGTTTTCTCTACACAGCGAACATCAGCAAGGTCCATGTTGCATCCGGACGTGATGGCGGTGGGCACGGCACCGGGGCCGGGCATCAAGAGCAAAACCAGCAGGATGTTTTCACTGACGAGTTCTGACAAGCAGGTCGCCTACTTTGCTTCCAGCACCTCTGGATACGTGATCGACACGATTGTGGCCTGGCCGTAGCGCTCCCACAATTCTTCATCACTCATCATCTTGGCATTCTTTGGCAATTCAACCGTGATGCACGGAATGCCCTTATCGATGCCAAAGTACGATCCCAGCGAACCGGGCCGACCGCCGAGTCGCTTCACCGGAAGGTCCGTGTATTGGCCCATCGCTTCCGCGATCAGTTTGGCATCTTCGCCATCATAATCCAGGCAGTTCAAAGGCTCGTGGAAAGTCACGATCCGGTTGGGTTTGTACAGCTCGATCTGCTTGAGGATGATCTTCGATTCGGGTTGCGACAGCGGTTCGCTTCCGTGCTTATCCTTCCCGCTGAAGTTGTCAGCCGGGAAGTTGCGGTTGAGGTCGACATCGTTAGCGTTGTGACGTTTACCGGCCTTCACGCCGTCAGGATTGACTTCCGGCATGAGTACGACCGTTCGGCCCTCAAGCAACTCAGGTCGTTGCATCAATTCCTCACCCAAACGATCGAGAATTGGGATGCCTTTCGCCTCGGTGCCGTGGATCCCCGCCATGATGAGGATCACATCGTCCCCCTCACCGTAGACCCGTGTCAGGATCGGGCGATTCTCAACTGAACGACCGACAATACGTGCCCGGTATTTGGCTTTGGCCAGGGAGCCGTCTTTGTCAGCAACGCGTTGCGACGGTTGGCAGCCCAATAAAACAAGACAGAGCAACCCGACCATCCATGCCGTCCACTTCATACAGAATCCTTTCTTTCGGACATCAATCAGCGAATTAAATCCTGTTAAACGCCGCATCCCTCTGCCTCCGTCGCTTCTTCAGGCAGAGCCTGTTCCCCGTCGACGCCCGGGCCATCTGTATGGTAATACTTTTCCAGGACCGCCCGCCATCCGGGTAAACCCATTACCTTGATAAATGCCTGCTTGATCTCATCGCCTTGAGGGTGGTGCCTGCTGAATCGGATACCGAACTTGCGCATCAGTTTTGAGGCAAGTTGCTCGCCATGGGTTGCCACAGACAACTCAAAGTGCTCCAGCAGCACATCACGCTGCTCGAAGATCGTCGGTGGTCGTTTGGCTTCCTCCGCATCTCCTGCCATCATCGCCCTCGCTTGCCGGAAGAGCCACGGATTACCGATGCAGCCGCGTGCGACGCTGACCCAGTCCACATTCGTGTATTCGATCATCCTGAAGATGTCAGCAGCCTGCCAGACGTCTCCTGAGCCGCCGATGGTAAAGCCCTCTACCGGGCCATAATGAGCGGTCAGATCACGCAGGAAGTCCCAGTTGGACGGGCCGATGTACTTCTGGGCAACGCTTCGACCGTGGACGGTGGCTCCGGCATAGCCAAGATCGATCACCGCCTCGAAAATCTTGTGGAAGTTGGCAAGCGCCTCGGGCGAGTCGTCGCTGCCGCGGCGCAGTTTCACCGTGCAAGGTGTTCGATCGCCCACCTGCTGCCGCACGGCGTCCAGGATCGCGATCGCTTCATCCGGCACGGACATCATGTGCCCCCCACGGCTCTTTTTCTTGATCTTCTTGACCGGGCAGGCCAGGTTGATGTCGATTACATCGTAGCCCATCCCAAGTAAAACCTCGGCCCCCTGGGCGATATCCTGAGGGTGTGAGCCCATTAATTGCCCGGCGATCGGGTGATCGTCCTCGTGCAATTCCGCCATTTTCAGGCCCCTGCCTCCCTGGATCAGGAAGTGGTCCAACAGGGCCTCGGTCACGCAATACGGGCAGCCGTGCCGACGGGCGACCAGCCGCATCGCGGTGTCGGAATAACCCGCCAGTCCCGCCTGATAGAACGGCGCATCCAGTTCAAGTTTGCCGAGTTTTGGCATGGCGGTCATTATAGGCGGACGATCCGATGACGGATCGCAACGATCAGGACCCCGAGGATGAACCTTCAGATGATCAGATCAAGTACGTGGTTGTTCGCCCTGCTCCTGGTGGTATGCCTGCTGCCGATCGGCTGTGAGCAGCCTCCGCCGATTGTTGACGGCCCGACCGCCGAGGCCCTCGCCGCCCTGCGATACCCCGGAAAGGCAGAATACGGGCCTGACCTTGATATCGTCGTGGTCCGAAAGGGCACAGCGATCAGCCTGACCAACCGCACCGCTCGGACCTATGAGGGCATGCAGCTCTGGCTGAACCAGCAGTATGTACGCAACCTTGACCCGATCACGATCGGCACCAATGAAGCTTTACCGCTCAAAAGCCTGATTAATCGGCATCAAGAGGCTTTCCCGGTTGGCTCGTTCCTTCAGCCTGACCTGGCCCGGCCGGTGATCTCAGCCGAACTATACGATCCGGCTGCTAACATCCGCTACCGACTCACGGTTCAGCCGGACGAAGATGCATTAAAGCTCTAATCAACCTCACTCATTAGTTCACCCCCAACAAGAGACTCAAGACAATGGACGGATCAGCACTCTGGCAACGCTACCAGAAGTACCTATGCAAGTGCCCGGGGCTGGGTATCAGTCTGGATATCTCACGCATCAACTTCGACGACGGCTTCTTTAAGCAGATGACCGAGCCGATGGACCGGGCCTACGAGGCCATGGAAAAACTCGAAGCCGGTGAAGTCGCCAACCCCGACGAGAAGCGTAAGGTGGGCCACTACTGGCTGCGAGCGCCGGAACTGGCGCCGGATGAAGCAATCGCCGGGGCTATCCGAGACAGCGTCAACCAGATCACCGCGTTTGTCGCTGCCGTTCACAAAAAAGAAGTCACGCCACCGGACGCCGCTCGTTTCACGGACCTGCTGCTGATCGGTATCGGTGGCTCGGCACTGGGCCCACAACTTGTAGCTGACTGCCTTGGCACTAACCGGGACAAGCTTAAGTTTCATATCCTCGACAACACCGATCCGGACGGGATCGAGCGCACGCTCAAAGACCTGGGTTCTCGTTTGAAGTCCACGCTGGTCGTTGTGATATCCAAGTCAGGCGGAACCCCAGAGCCTCGTAACGGGCTGATGATGACGCAGGCCTACTTCGCCGAGAAGGGCCTGGATTTTGCCAAGCAAGCGGTGGCAGTAACCGGTGAAGGCTCAAACCTCGACAAAACGGCTCAAAGCGAAGGCTGGCTCAAACGGTTTGCCATGTGGGACTGGGTCGGCGGCCGGACCAGTGTGATGTCGGCTGTGGGACTTTTACCTGCCGCATTGCAGGGGCTGGATATCCGCGCTTTTCTCGATGGCGCCGCCAAAATGGATGCGCTGACCCGCGTCAACAAGACGATGAAGAATCCCGCCGCTTTGCTCGCGCTGATGTGGTATTACGCCACCAACGGCAAGGGCGAAAAAGATATGGTCGTCCTGCCCTACAAGGACCGACTGCTGCTGCTGTCCCGGTACCTGCAGCAACTGGTCATGGAAAGCCTCGGTAAGGAACTCGACCTTGAGGGCAACACCGTCAACCAGGGCATCGCTGTCTACGGCAATAAGGGCTCAACCGACCAGCACGCTTACGTCCAACAACTGCGCGATGGTTTGCATAACTTCTTCGTTAACTTCATCGTCATCCTACAGGACACGCCACGCCCTGGACGCACGACACCGATCGAAGTGGAGCCCGGCGTGACGACCGGTGATTACCTCAACGGCTTCTGGCAAGGTACGCGCCAGGCGCTCTACGAATCCGGTCGCGGCTCGGTCACCATCACCGCGGAGAAAATCGACGCCAAGACGCTCGGAGCGTTCATCGCCCTGTACGAACGGGCGGTTGGTTTCTACGCGACATTGATCAATATCAATGCTTACCACCAGCCGGGTGTTGAAGCGGGCAAGAAAGCCGCCGCCGCGGTGCTTGAGCTGCAACGAAAGGCAATCAGCGAGCTTAAAGGCAAGCCAGGCAGCGAGCTGAGCGTCGAGGAGATTGCCCAAGCAGTCGGTGAAGCCGACCGCGTCGAGTCGATCCACCACATCCTTGAACACCTTGCGTCGAACAAGCGAGGTGTGGTGCGAGTGAGAGACAAATACAAGGCAGGTGTTTAACGCCCTATTCTTCTGTCGTCGTCATGCGATGTGTAGGGATAGTAAGACTCCTGGAGCATGACTTCATAGAGGAACACGTTAGCCGGTGATTGATATATTCGGCTGTTGAGCGATTGCCATCGACTGATGGTGCGTCTGAGGTCGCGTGAGCGATTCCGTGGCTCCGGGTCCGCCACGTTTGCCGGGGCGATACCGCTGTCGTTGATGGTGTAATTGCAACCTGCGACAAGACGCGACAGTTTGGACGGTCGATTTGATTCATAAAGTTCGCCCAGGCTCATCGCGGCCAGAACAGCATCGGCATCGTCGGGGTCTTTACGGATCAACTCGATCAGGGATTCCGACAGGCTGTCGTCTTCAAGCCAATTCAACGCTCTGGCGATTTCCAGACTGACCCAGGGGTCTGCTCCCCACGCCTTGATAAGTGTGGATGCATCCTCTTCCGTACCGATTAATCCCAACGCAAGCGCCATCACGCGCATGCCCATGGTCTGTTCAAGGTCGTATTTGTTACTGAATCCATCGGCGTTTCGTGAAGCTGAGAGTTCAAGCAGGTAGCGTCTGGCTGGGATTGCTGCGTCTTTGTCGCCAAGCAGCGCCAGTGCCAGCGTGCTGTAGCCCATCAACATCACGTTTTCAATCTCGGTTTCGTTCTGTCCCTGTTTGAGCAGGTCCACGGCTTCGGGTTCATCGCTAAGTGCAAGACCAATCGCCGCAGCGCAGCGCAGATCGTTGAGCACGCGTTGGTTTTCCAATGTCCGCGATAGCTGATCGAGCATACGCCGTTGAGCACGTTCGGCTTCGTGCTCGTAACGTACGGGATTACGCTGCAAATCCGGCTCAGCCGGCTGCGTGTCGCGGATATGTTTCAGATACAAGCCCATCCCGATCGCGGCATACCCGCGCAGTGGATCGTACCGCCTGTTGAATTCCCTTTCGTCAACAGGTCCATCGCTCAGAGGCACATGTGCGGACTCATAGTCGAATACGCGCGTGCGGCCATCCAGTGCATCAAAAAGTACTGTTTCGTCATCGGGCTCGATCATCGGCACCAGTGAAAGCAGCGCAACACCTCGGTAATAATCGCCCTCACCACTGGGCGTGGTCCTGAATACATGTTTAGATAGCACACGTTCAAGACGGTGGATCGGGAACATGCCTTCATACTTGCCGAGCACCATCGCCGCGGCAAAGCGTGTGGGGGTGGTGTACCCACCGGGACGAAGGTGATCGTCTGTATCGTCGAGTGCTCCGATCGGCAGGCGTGACGCCGGTGGCCCCCCATTTAATAACGAGAGGATGAGGTCGGCTTGATCGGGCTGCGGCCGGGTCGCCATCGCAAGCACCGCCTCGGAAGCCAGGTTCTCATTGACCGTGCCCTTGAGCACCTCGTATCCGATGTCAGCGATTTCTCCTGCCCGCAAAAGACGCAGGGATTGCAGTGCGATGCGTTTCTGCGATTCATTGGGAAGTTCAACGAGTTCGCGTTTCAGAAGCTCGATGGCGGCACTATCCCCCGGCTTTAATAAGCCCATCGCCACATCACGTGCCAGCCGATCATCTTCACTGATCGGGGTTGCTTCCAACAAGACTTCACGGGCCCGCGCATGGCCGCTGACACCCAACGCCAACCACGCCATGGATCGAACGTTGCCCCGTTTATCCTGCATCAACTCGATCAGACGATCAATTGCCTCATCCGTGCCGATCTTACCCAGCGACAGTGTTGCCGCGACGCGCAACGCTTTGAGCTTGCTTGAATCCTTATCATCCAGGCGGGTGACTTCAATGAGCGTGTTGACCGATCGTGACAATCGTTCGGTATCAAATGGTTCTTTTCGCTCGATCTTATCACGGTTTCTCAAGGCAGCCATCAGATAGTCATCACGGTTGGCTTCCCACCAGTGCAGCCAGGTAATGCGACGATCTACATCTGAATCGTCAACACGATCACCGTCATAAACACCACGTATGAGTTGAGCATGTCCTGTCTGCTGCCACCCCATCAACAGCACAACGATCAGGAGAACAAGCAGAACGCAAGGCGTGAATACAGCCAAAGCAGGCCGACATATTCGCTGATACTGAGACATTTGCAGTCTCCATGCAATCGGGTTGTGGGGATCCGGATACACATATGGTATCGGGATATCTGACCGTCCACAAGATAATTCTCACGCTTTTAAAGCGCGCGTTGTGGCAATCCCGATTGTCAGAACTTGTGGTTACAGCGATCCCTTGGTGCTCGGTACTTCGTCACCGGTGATGTTCACTGCTTCACGCAGGGCACGGCCGAACGCCTTGAAGATCGCTTCAGCAATGTGGTGATCGTTCTCACCACGCGGCACCTCAATATGGCAGTTGAACCTGCCGGCATTAACGACCGCGTTGAAAAACTCACGCACGAGCTGGTTGTCGAACGTGCCGATCTTGCCGAACGAATCCTTGAACTTCACATCAAATGCCAGCGCCGCCCGGCCGGACAGGTCGATACTCACACGCGCAAGCGCCTCATCCATCGGGACGGATGCAAAACCGTACCGCTCGATGCCCTTCTTATCACCCAGCGCCTGTTCAAGCACCTGCCCCAGCACGATGCCGACATCTTCGACGGTGTGGTGGTCGTCGATGTGTAAATCCCCCTTGGCTGAGACGTTCAGGCAGAACTTCCCATGACGGGCGACATGATCGAGCATGTGATCGAAGAATCCCACACCCGTCTTGTTCGAATAGACACCGGTTTTTTCAGGATCGAGGTTCAGCTCGATGGTGATGTCGGTTTCGTTGGTCTTACGTGTTATTTTTGCGGTGCGTGAAGCCATGTCTGCTCCGAGTATTAATTGGGCCGTTCTGTCAGGACCCGCAGCAGTGTGTCATTCTGTTGCGGCGAACCGATGGTGATCCGCAGCTTGTCGCGAAGGCGGTCCTGATCGAAGTATCGCACGATAACACGGTTCTGCTTTAGGTATTCGTAGGTATCTTTAGCATTTGGGCTGTTTTCAGCCGGTTTGGCGAGAATGAAGTTGCTGTCGCTGGGCCAGACCCGCCAGCCCATCCGGGTCAGTTCATCCCCGAGCCGACGCCGTTCCTGAACGACCAGTTCGCACTTCTTCTTTGCCGCCCCACGCGTTTTCAATGCCGCCACCGCCGCGGCCTGAGCGAGTATGTCCGTGTTGTAGCTGTCACGAACCTTATCCAGGGCCGCGATCAGGTCCGCATGACCGAGCCCATAGCCGAAGCGCAGCCCGGCCAGAGAATACCCCTTACTCATCGTGCGTAATAGCAGCACGTTCTTCAGGCCGTCCTCACCTCGGATCAGTTCCGTGGCATCCAGCCGGGCGAAGTTGGTATACGCTTCGTCGACCAGAAGCACACCTTTGAATTCCTCTGCAATCTGTCGAAGCCGATCGTTGGATTCATACCGGCCGCTGGGCGCATGTGGATTCACGACCATCGCCAGCCGACAACCTGCATCATTCAGCCTGGCTGCAAAGTCCATCGGGATCGACCAGTCCTCTTCCAGCGGAACGCGCGTCACCGGCGTGTCCTGAATCCTCGCCAGCACGTCGTACAGCGAATAAGTCGGCTGGGTCTCACCCAGGCCCCCCGAGCCATCGGAGCCGGTCGGGTCACAGAAAACGGTGATCGCCAGGCGTAATAATTCGTCCCCGCCATTGGTGGCGATAACCTGCTGCGGCTCCAGATCATGGACCTCGGCCGCGGTATTGCGGAACGGAGTCGCCAGCGGCGGTGGATAACGCCTTAAGGACTCTGCCTGCACCGCCGCAACCGCCTCCAGGACCGCCGGATCGGGCGGATAGGGGTTCTCATTGGTGTTCAGCTTGACGACCGTCGTATCCACAGGCTGCTCGCCGGGGACGTACGGGCTCAGGCTTCGGATGTTCTCTCGTTCGTATGACATAAGCCGCGTATCGTCGCCGCTTGGCCCCTTTCGGTCAATCACAACAGGAGCCGTCCTTTACCGACCGCCACGATCTCGTAAACTGTTGTGATGGAGCTTAAGGGTATATGGACCTGTCTCGGCGTCGTGTTGGCCGTCTGCACGGCTTGGATCAGCACGCCAGCCCATGCGGACACAGACGCTGAAGTCGCCGACGCGGCCGCCTACCTGATCAGGCAGAGCACCATCGTCGACCGCCGTGGCACGCATAACCTGCTGCTTAAAGCCATCCGCCACCTTGACGATCCTGCTGCCCTGCCCCTGTTTGAGTACCTTTCTGATTCAGAACACCCGGGGCTGAAAATCCATGGCATCCTCGGCAAGGCCGAACTCAGCCCGGATAAGCAGGTTGACCTTGCCCGGATCGCCCAGATCCAGGACCCCGCCGTCCAGAGCACCGTCATCACTGCCGCCATGGACGACGGCTTGCTTAGCGACAATCAAGCCGACCAGATCCTGGCATGGGACGGTCTGGCTGATGAGGTTAAGGTGCTCGTAGCGGTCCGTGAGATCGAGGTGGGCCGATTCGATGATCCGGAATCCCTGAAACACACACTCACCCACGCCAAGAAGCTCGGTGGTTCGGCCCTGGCGGCTTTACTGCTGACCCAACTCGATGATCCGGCCGGGCCGGAGTATCTACGTAATACGCTGGACAGTTCGGACGACCCGCAACGTGATGCAGTCCGGGCGATGCTCCTGCAAACAGCTCTACAGCATGACTTCGACAAGGTCGCTGACTGGGCGCTCGACATGGCCAAGCAGACCGACGCTGATCCCGTGCTGCAATTGGCTGCACTTCGCACTGCCATGCGATTTAAGGCACCGGGAGCAGTGCAACTCTGGCACGAACGATACGACGAGGCTAAGGACTCCCCAGCCAACCGCGTCCGTCTGGCATTAACCGCGCTGCATCTTGCACCCTGGCTCGAACCGGATGTCTTTAAAACACTGCGCGCAAGCGACGATCCACTCATCAATGCCATTGGGAAAGTCGGCGTGCAGATCACCACCGGCTCTTCTGAATCCGAAGATGCGATCGCGCAACTGCTCGAACTGGGGCATCCGATGGTCAACGCATGGGCATTGGATTACGCACGCGAACATGCTTCCGAGATAGATGCACAGGTTATCCTGCTTGGATTGATCCTCGCTTATGAACACAGCCCCCAGCTAGGTAAAGCCCGCCGTCTGGATGAAGCGATCGACGCCAGTCAGGCTCTGCAGGAACTGAATCCAAACGCCGCATCCCAGATACTGCGTTCGATCCTGATCGAGCCCGGCCGTGACAAGCTGCTCATCCAGGCGATCCTGCTCGGATTGGTCAGGGCCCGTTCGCCCGAGGCGGCGGACGTCGTCGCGGGAATCGAAGACCAACTCAACAGCGCCGACGCCCGTGGCCTGGCGCTATTACTGATCGCGCGATCAGATCGGCCGATGGACGAAAAACAGATGCAGGACCTGGCGCTACTGGCACGCGGTAGCGGGAGCCTGGAAGATTCCCTGCGTATCCAGGCCGCTTGGACTTACCTTAAACGCACTGGCCAAATCGATCAGACCGTGGCCCGCGTGCTGGGACAGATTACCGATGAGTGAAATCCCCCTCAGTCAGCCCGACATTAACGATGCAGATATCCAGGCCGTCACCGCAGCACTCCGCTCCGGACGGCTGAGTATCGGTTCGCAGCAGGACCAGTTCGAGCTGATGGTCGCCCGACGTAGCGGTAACACGCATGGCGTTGCGGTCTCCTCCGGCACGGCCGGGCTTCACCTGATCCTGCTCGCGCTGGGCATCGGCCCCGGTGACGAGGTCATTACCACACCCTTCAGCTTCATCGCCAGCGCCAATTGCATCCTGATGGTCGGCGCCAAGCCCGTCTTCGTCGATATCGATCCGACCAGCTTGAACATGGACCCGACCAAGCTCGAAGAAGCGATCACCGAGAAAACCAAGGCGATCATCGCCGTCGAAGTCTTCGGTAATCCACTTCAGATGGACCGTATCGCGCAGGTCGCCGGAGCGAACGAGATCCCGCTGATCGAAGATTCCTGTGAAGGCTTTGGTGGGATGCACATGGGTAAACCCGTCGGCTCCTATGGCCGAGCTGCGGTCTTCGCTTTCTATCCCAACAAACAGATCACCACCGGCGAAGGCGGCATGATCGTCACCAATGACGACCGCCTGGCGGACCTCTGCCGATCCATGCGCAATCAAGGCCGCGCCATTAATGCTCATACGGGCGATGCGCACTTCTCTGGTTCATGGCTTGCCCATGAACGTATGGGCTACAACTACCGCATGTCCGAGATCGCCGCGGCTCTGGGCTGCTCGCAGATGCAGCGTCTGGATGAGTTTCTTACCGCTCGACGGAACGTCGCGGGGATGTACATGCGTCGGCTGATGGGCTTTGACGATCTGATTCTTCCCAATCTGTATCCCGGCCATGAAGAAGACATGTCCTGGTTCGTCTTCGTCGTCCGCCTGACCGATCAATACGGCCACGTCGAACGTGACCGTATCATCACTGGCATGCGACGCCACGAGGTCGGCACTTCCAATTACTTCCCGTGCATCCATCTCCAGCCGTTCTACCGCGAACAGTTCGGCTTCAAGAAGGGCGACTTCCCCATCGCTGAATCGATCAGCGAACGCACCCTCGCCCTGCCCTTCTTCAACCGGATGGACCAGACGCAGGTCGAACTGGCTTGCCATACGTTAAAAGTGATGATCCAACGTGAGCAATTACTCAAACGTTGATATGATGGCAGGCGGCTTGAAAGACAATACTTCTTAATATCTCATAACTTCTGTGTTGGGGGCCACATGAGCCAGGCTGATACGTTCATCTGTCCGCACTGTGATCGACAATATCGCTTTAAACCGGAGCTTGAAGGCAAGCGCATCCGCTGTAAGTGCGGGGAAAAGTTCACGGTCGAAGCCCCGGTCTTCGAAGAGCCCGATGATGAATTCGATAGCTATGACCTGCATGACGAACCGGCGGAACATGAAGGGGAAGGCCCGGACTGGTCCGCCCTGCTGGGACCCGAAGGCGGTGCAGCGGCAGCGGCCCCGGTCGAGTTGTCTGCCAATGTCTGCCCGAATTGCCGTGCAGCGATTAAACCCGGGGCAGCACTCTGTATCCAGTGCGGCACGGATCTGAGGTCCGGCAAGAAGCGCGGCAAGACCAAGATCACCCAAGCCAAAGATACGGCTCATGATTCGACCGCATCGGCGGTAAGGACGAAGATCGCGGGTGTGGGACTGCTCATGCATGGGCTGGGTTACTTAGGGATGCTTGGTGCTTCTATCTTGTTAAAGATCGCCGAATGGCAAGCAACAAGCCAGAATCCTTCCGCCGATATAATGGTTCATATTGCCGGCATAGTATTATTGGTGGCTATGCCAATGCTGATCTTTGGCCCGTTTTTCTGCCTTGTGGTTCCCAAGGATGCTGGGCTTTTTTACTTGCTCGGTTCGATCGGATTACTGATCCTTGGTGCAGCAAGTTTTGTCGCAGTGTTCATGGAAGTCATCCCAATGCAATTTGCTGCAGTGGCTTTATTACCATTTGTTTTCGCGCCCGGTTGTTTTGTCGGATTCATACGCAAGATGGCCGAATACATCAACGCGGGGGCTGTTTATGAAAACACTGACTTCCTACTGAAAGTGTGGAAGTACATGGCGTTCACATCGATCCTGCTTGTATTGCCGTTCTTCCAATGTTTTGCCTTACTCATTTTTATCGTGGCTTATACTGTCTTCACGTTGGCTTATGGCTGGATCGTAAGTCAGGCAGGATTAGCGGCAATTAAATCATGAACTAAGTAATGGGGTTGTTTACACATTAAACAGGAAGTGGCACACATCGCTGTCGCGCATGACGTATTCCTTGCCTTCGACGCGCATACGGCCCGCTTCCTTGATTGCTTTTTCGCTTTTCAATTCATCAAGGTCATTCACGGAATAAACCTCGACACGGATGAAGCCCCGCTCGAAGTCGCTGTGGATCACGCCCGCAGCCTCTGGCCCGGTCGCCCCGGCAGGAATCGTCCAGGCACGGATCTCCTTCGGACCGGCTGTAAAGTAGCTCTGCAACCCCAGCAGTTGATACGCAGCGCGGGCCAGCACATGCAGGGCAGGCTCTTCTAAACCCACGCTTTCAAGCAGTTCCTTGCGATCCGCCTCGTCGAGTTCCGCCAGTTCGCTTTCCAGCTTCGCACATACCGGCACAACTACCCCGCCCTCAGCTTCCGCGCGGGCTCGTACACGCTGTACGAATTCGCTTTCACCATGCAGATCGTCCTCATCCACATTGGCGACATATAAAACACGCTTGGCGGTGATGAGTCCGAAGCTTTTCAACTCCTTGGCCTGTGCTTCGTCCAGTTCGATACCCCGGATGGGGTTGCCTTCCGCCAACCGCTTGTGACATTTATCGAGCAGTGCTGCACGAGCCTTGGCATCCTTATCACCGGTGCGGGCCGCACGATTCGCCTTCTCGAGTGCCGACTCGATCGTTGCCAGGTCCGAGAGCAGCAATTCGGTATCGATCGTCTCGATGTCTCTGATCGGATCGACGCCGCCATCCACGTGGGCGATGTCTTCATCTTCAAAGCACCGCACGACGTGCAACACCGCGTCGACGTTCTTGATGTGCGAAAGAAACTTGTTGCCTAATCCTTCACCCTGGCTCGCGCCTTTGACCAGTCCAGCGATATCCACCAGCCGCAGGATCGCCGGGATCACCTTCTTGGTTTCAATGTACTTGTTGATCGTCGCCAGCCTGCTGTCCGGCACCGACACGACGCCGACGTTCGGCTCGATCGTGCAGAACGGGTAATTCTCGCTGGGGATCCCCGCCGCCGTCAGCGCGTTGAACAGCGTGGATTTACCGACGTTAGGGAGACCGACGATGCCTGCTTCCATGGGATTCCGGTGGCTGGTGGTTGGGGTGTACTTTGCGAAACGGCTTGAGTCGCTTGCGGTCGGGCAGTGTAACGTGGTCGGGATTGTCGGCCAAGGGCAGGATTTGGTTTGGATCAGTTGCATGTCAAACCTCAACCGGTCGGCACGATGTTGGCCGACATTCGCCGATGTTCGCACAAGAGCGGCCATGTCCGCCCACGGGGGGGGAGGGTTGGCGTCTGAATTTGCTGTAAGTTTCGGTTGTGCGGATGTTTGGGTGCATGTCCGCCCCAGGGGGTAGGACGTCCGCCCTCTGTGCGCACAAACAGGGGCCGGGGAAGATGATGACTGGTGATCGGGTCATAAATTTAGTCCGGCAAATGGTTAGGGGTGATTGTTCGTTCACGCATAACAGACGACAACGCCTTTGTCCGCACATGGGGCGGACACCCCCGGATGTCCCCCCGGCCCCCGGAAGTTTTCACTGTGGTACCGCAGCCACTGCGGGAGTGTCTCTGGGAATCAGTGGGATACTTGGCCGGTGAAAAATTGCAGCCTCCCTATTTATGGAGGTGGGTCGCTTTCATGCGCATGTCGGTGACGTTTTGAGCAGTTTTTGTGCGGATATTTGAAAAATGGTCATCGGCCGTGTGTTGGGTGCGAGAAGTCGGATCGGTATTGCATGGAGTCGTTGGAGGAAGGCCCGGGGATAGCTATCCCCGGGCTTTAGTGCGGGAATCATTACTGTGATGTGATATTAACCAAGCTGTTTGCGGAAGCGAGCCACGCTCAGGCTGAGGATTGCGATGCAGCAGATGGTCAGCCCGGTTACGGCCGGCATCAGGTCCGACAGTTCCGCCGATCGCAGGACGATCCCGCGCAGGATCTGAAGGTAATACGTCACCGGGATCGCAAATGTCACCCAATAGATGATCTGCGGCATCTGCTCTCGTGGGAACATGAATCCGGATAGCAAAACCGAAGGCAGCATCACCAGGAACGCAAACTGCATCGCGGCAAGCTGGCTCTTGGCGACCGTCGATATGAATAAGCCCAACCCCAGTCCACACAACACAAATAACATCGATAACGCCACCAGTAGCGGGATGCTCCCATTGATCGGCACCTGGAAGATGTACGTCATTACACACAGAACCAGCAGAGTCTCAAGCAGGCCCACGACAGCGTAGGGAATGAGCTTGCCGAACAAGAGCCCCGCCCTGCTTACCGGCGTAACGAACAATTGTTCGAGCGTACCTAATTCACGTTCGCGCACGATCGCAAAGGCTGTTAGGAACAATGTCACCAGTTGCAGGATGATGCCGACCAGCCCCGGCACGAAAAAGTGCGAGCTTTCCAGGTCGGGGTTATAGAGCAGACGCGGCCGGACCTCGATCGGCAGATCTGGGCTGCCCCATTCGTTTCTCGCCACTGCGACCTGCGCGCGATCCGCGAAGGCTTTACCAATCGAGATCGACCGGTTTACACCAAGTAATTTGGCGGCGTTTAGCGCAGTTGTGGCGACCTGCGAATCGCTGCCGTCAATCAGCACCTGTACCTGTGCCTGCTTGTTATGCAGTAGCCGATCGCTGTAGTCCGGCGGGATCAGTATGCCAACCTGCGCATGGGCCGAAGACATCGCTTGGCGGAAGGATTCCTCATTCTCTGCTTTGCCGATGACTGTAAACGTTGTCGTGTTATCAAACGCATCAACCAACTCTCGTGCCGCCTGTCGGCCGTCCATGTCCAGCACGATCGTCGGGATATTTTCTATCTGTGTCTGGATGGCGAATCCGAAGATAATCGTCTGCAGGATCGGGATGACGAACATGAAAAACAGCGTTGATGGCTGCCGGCGTATATGCGAAAACTCCTTGATGAGCACGGCCGCCAACCCGGCAAATGCCCGATCTTTGGGTTCGTCCTGGGCAGGAACTCCGGTTGGTGTTTCGATGCTCTCGGCCTGCTCTTCAGCTTGAGGCGTTTCAATCTGGACATCCGAGCCTTGCTCATCACTGGCGCGGGTCAGGGTGACGAAGACATCCTCCAGTGTCGCGGCGATTGGGCGGGCATCCAGCGTTTGCATGTCGAGATTCATCAGGCTGGCGATCCGTTGTGGCGACAGCCTTTCATCGACAAGCGCATGGACATTCTCGCCGAACAAGGTCGCGTCTCGGACGCCTTCCAGTGCTCTTAATTCTGGCAGTCGGCGGGCGACATCCGGCATCTGCAGTTCATATCGTGTGGTGCCTGCGGGTACGACCTGGGGCAATTGTTTCAAATCAGCCGGTTGGCCGGACACCATCAGTTTCGAGCGATACAAATACCCCACATCGGTGCAGCGCTCGGCCTCGTCCATGTAGTGAGTCGTCACGAGCATCGTCACGCCTCGTCCGGACAGCTCGAACAGCAGGTCCCACAACTGTCTACGCGCGACCGGGTCGATCCCGGCGGTAGGCTCATCGAGATACAGCAGGTCCGGTTCGTGCATCAGTGCACAACTCAGCGCGAGTCTCTGTTTCCATCCGCCTGACAGATGACTTGCCATCTGCGATTGCCGGTCACCGATCCCGGTCAGTTCCATGACGGTGTCAGCCCGTTCCTGCCGCTGGGATGTCGGAATCCCATAGATACGTGAGTAAAAATCGATGTTCTCACGCACGGTCAGATCGCCGTACAGGCTGAAACTCTGCGACATGTACCCGATCCGGCGTTTGATCGCCTCGGCCTGCTCAGGCACGCGATACCCAAGCACATGGGCTGAACCACTGCTTGGCGCAAGCACGCCGCAGAGCATCCGGATCATCGTGCTTTTGCCGCTGCCGTTGGGTCCAAGCAGGCCGTAGATCGCCCCGCGTCGCACGTTCAGGCTGACATGATCGACCGCGACCAGGTCGCCGAAGCGCCGGGTCAATCCATCAGTCACTATTGCCGATTCGTGCTGATTCAAAGATCGATCCTTCAGTAAGTCAGTCTGCGAATATCAGGACCCGGCCGGCACAGAAGCCGCTTGCGGCTTAGCGTCTTGAGTTTTATCACCAGTCCCCGCATTACGCGCACTATCCAACCACACATCCGCCGTCATCCCCGGCCGCAATTCGTCAAGCCCTTCATCCAGCGTGACCTTGATGCGAAATACCTGCTTCGACCGCTCCTCCGGCGTCTGTACATTGCCCGGCGTGAACTCGGCCTGCCTCGCAATAAATGTCAGCGTGCCGACAAACTTGCGATCCGGATAACTGTCCACACTCACATCAAACTTCTGTCCAAGCTGCAAATCCAAATGATTTTCCGGCACATACGCTCGGACCCAAAGGTTCACCGGATCAAGCATCGACAGCACCGGTGCATTCGGCGAGACAACATCACCAGGATGAATCTGCGCCGCTTCGATCACGCCATCCATCGGGGCTTTGATCGTCAGTTCCTCAAGCTGGCTTTCTATCGCCTGCAGCGAAGCCTCGGCAGCCTGAACATCCGCTTCGGCTCGCGCGACATCCTCGGTGCGGTACCCCTTGACGAATAACTGTAGTGACTGGTCCGCTGCTTCGTACGCAGCCTTCGCGTTGGCGATGTCTTCCTTTCGTGAGCCGGCCTGCAATTCCTTGAGCTTCTGACGCATCGTCTCGACGACGGCTAATGCCGCTTTGTACTGCTGTTCGGATGTGTCCAGCTCATCCTGCGTCGCCGCTTCACGCTGTCGCAGAGTCGACTTCTGCTGGAAGACGATCCGATACAATTCCGCCTGGGCCTCGGCCTGTTGCACCTGCGCCTCAGCAGCCGCGATCTCTTCTTCGCGAGGTCCGGCAATCAGTTTGTCCAGATTTGCTTTGGCACGATCACGCTCGGCCTGAGCCTGAGCGATCTCTTCTTCACGGTAACCAGCTTTTAATCTTGCATATTCTGCACGCCTGGCCGCCAGCTCCGCTTCCGCCATCGCACGGCGTGCCTGCAAATCAAAAGGCTCAAGCTTCAGCAGCACTTCCCCTGCCTTGACAGCCTGCCCCTCATCCACAAATACTTCACTCACACGCCCCCCCACGCGTGAACCTAAACGTATCTCATCCGCTTCGATAAACCCTGATACTTTGAGTTGTCCGTTTTGATGCTGGCTTAACAGCAAAAGAACCAGCAAGACCAATCCCGCTATCACGATTGCCATCACACGTTTAGCCATCACAACCTCCGTGCTTGAGCTGGAGAATTGAATATAACCTTATCACAACACTTCGCCCATTTTGTCACAAGGTCTGTAGAAGTCATTACCTATCTCAAATCCACAAGATCATTGCACTAAGTTACCGCAGTTTTCGATTCGATGTGACAAACTTAATTTACTGCCACGCTTAGTTACAATGCCATGCGATGCATGTAACGAGCCCCCCAGCACGAGAATTGATGTGGCCTTACGATCGAGAGATCAAGGCGACAGGTTGGCTAAGTGCAAGGGACTATGGCCACGCCACCATGCTCTGTCGAAAATCACAATTGAGATTCCCTTACCTGATAACGGGCTTGGTATGGCTTGCGATCTTTGCGGTGTTTTTGGAAGCAGCGGCAGCCTACCAAATTCATACCAAAGGCTGGTCGTGGAATGCGGTATTGTTAATTGCCGTTCCGTTTATTGGCGTGTTTTTTCTGTTCATCCATCCGTATATTCGATCCGCCAGAACAGTGAGAGTTCGCAAACAATCGGGAATCCCACCAAGTATTTGGAGATTCTCAGCAAACGGGATCGATGTATCAGACACACACGCTGAACATCATCTGCAATGGTCGATAGCAAACAAAGCGATCGTTACCAAGCGATACGTTCTACTGGCTCTTGGCAGCAATCACTATCACACTTTTGCTTTTCCGATGTTTGAATCTGCAGAAGACTGGCAAGACTTCCGCTTGGCGATGATCCGTCACTTTATAGGCTGCCGATCCTGTGGTTATGACCTGCACGGCACACTCTCTGACACCTGCCCGGAATGTGGAAAACCGATTGCATAATCCACTTCCTGGATGTTTGTTATGGACGGGGTCTGTCTTACCTCTCAGGTCGCTTAATCCCTTGAAAACAGGTACAATATCGGTTTGAGCCGACGGGCCCGGATGCCTTGTCGGGGAGCTGAAATCAGGACCGATCAGACCTATGAGCGACGACCCACAAGAGCCCAATACGCCCGAGTTTGACGATAAGCTGGAACCTGCCGTTCCCACGGGGGGGCGGATGGTGGACCACCCCATCGAGCAGGAGATGGCCGAGAGCTATCTCACCTATGCGATGAGTACCATCGTGGACCGAGCCCTGCCGGACGTGCGTGACGGGCTTAAGCCTTCGCAGCGCCGCATCCTCGTCGCTATGAACGACCTGAACCTCACCCCGGGCCGGAAGCACAGCAAGTGTGCAGGTATCGTCGGTGAGACGATGAAGAAGTACCACCCCCACGGCGACGGGGCGATTTACCCCACGCTCGTGAATATGGGCCAGGAGTGGAAAACCCGCTGCCTGCTCATCGATAAGCAAGGCAACTTCGGCTCGATCGATCCGGACCCCCCGGCCGCGATGCGTTACACCGAAGCCCGCCTGCATCGCCATGCCGTTGAACTGCTCGAAGACCTCAAACTCGACACCGTCGATTGGCAACCCAACTTCGACGAGCAGTACAACGAGCCCAGGGTTCTGCCGGCCAAGTTCCCCAACCTGCTGGTGAACGGCTCAACCGGGATCGCAGTTGGTATGGCAAGCAGTATGCCGCCGCATAACCTCGGTGAAATCTGCGACGGGATTATCGCCCTGATCGATAATCCCGAAATTTCACTCCGCGAGTTGATCGAACTGATCCCCGGTCCGGACTTCCCGACCGGCGGGATCATCTGCGGCAAAGCTGGCATCGCCCAGGCCTACGCCACAGGTCGAGGCCGCGTCACCGTGCGTGCCAGGATCCACCAGGAACAGACCCGCACCGGTCGCGACATCCTGGTTGTAACACAGATCCCTTACCAGGTCTCCAAGAACGCCGGCATCGTCGACAAGATCGTTCAACTGCGTAAAGCCGACCGTATTACCGATATCTCGGATATCGTGGATGAATCGTCCGGCCGAGGCGGCATGCGGGTTGTCATCACACTGAAGAAGGGCTCAGACCCGGCGGTTGTCGAGAATCAGCTCTACCAGATGACGCCGCTGCAGTCGACGTTCAGTATCATCAACATCGCGCTGGTGAAGGGCCAACCCCGTACGCTGGGCCTGAAGGAACTGATCCGGGCCTATGTCGATCACCGTATCGAAGTGATCCGTCGCCGCACTGCTTATCGTCTGCGTCAGGCGCAGCAGGAAGCGCACCGCATCGAGGGCCTGATCTACGCGGTCTGCGATATCGACGAAGTGATCAAGCTGATCCGTGAAAGCCGGACGCGCGAAGAAGCCATCGAGAAGTTGACCAAGCGTGGATTCCGCATCCCGGCGGACCATCCTGCCGCCCCGTCGATCCCCGACCGCTTCAAGGCCGCCAGCGCCGAGAACGACGTCTATCTCAGCCGCGTTCAGGCAGAAGCCATCGGCCGCTTGCAATTGATCCAGTTGGTCGGTCTGGAAATTGAAACCCTGGTCAGCAACTACGCCAAGCTGCTGGGCCAGATCGAAGAGTACGAATCGATCCTCGCCGACCAGCAGAAGGTTCTGGACATCATCAAGGCAGACACGCTTGAGCTTAAGAGCAAGTACGCCGACAACCGTCGCACTGAAATCCAGGCCGGTGAAGTTGGTGAACTGGACCTCGCGGCGTTGACGCCTGTCGAGCAGGTAGTGGTGACCATCACGCATGCCGGCTACGTCAAGCGACTGCCGGTCGAGGAATACCGCGTGCAGGGTCGTGGCGGCAAGGGCGTCATCGGCGCCAAGGCCAAGGATGATGATTTTACCGAGCAGGTCTTCGTCGCTTCCACCCATGACGATCTGTTGTGCTTCACCGATACCGGTCGGGTATTCAAGATCAAGGTCTATGAGATTCCTGAGGCTCCGCGCACCAGCCGGGGCCGCGCGATCGTGAACCTGATTGAACTGCGTGAAGGCGAGCGCATCTGTGAATTCATGCCGATCAGCGACTTTGAGAAGGGTGAGTTCTTCCTGATGTTCGCGACCTCGCAGGGGCTTGTGAAACGCACAGCGCTTAAGGATTACCGCAATGTCAACCGCGCGGGGATTATCGCGGTGAATCTCCGTGAAGGTGACTCACTGATCGGCGTCACATGGACAGCCGGCAACGACCACCTGCTGCTGGGCACGAGTGACGGCATGTCCATCCGCTTCGATGAGAACGACGCCCGTGTCATGGGCCGAAGCGCCAGCGGTGTCAAGGGTATCACTCTCTCCGGCGATGATTCGGTCGTTGGACTGGTGAAGATCCCCCACGGCGAAGAGCCCGACCTGCTGACCGTCTGTGAAAACGGCTACGGCAAGCGGACCGCGATGGAAGAATATCTTGTCCGCAGCGAGGACGGCTCAACCCGCCCGCAAGGCCGAGGTGGCAAGGGCCGACGCGATATCGTCACCAACGCCCGTAACGGTAAGGTCGTGGCACTTAAACGAGTCACCCCCGATGACGACCTCATGCTCATCACGCTTAACGGCATGATCGTGCGTATCAATGCCGGCAGTGTCAGCAAGATCGGCCGAAACACACAAGGCGTGCGTGTGATCACCGTTGGCAAGGACGACCTGCTCGTAGCCGTGGCACGTATTGAGGACTCGACCGAAGAAGAATCACAGGCTCAGCCAGGAACCGATACCGAGGCGTCTGAATGAAAACTGTTCGATTCACAGCGTCAAGGAGCGATCACCTTGTCGATTCAAAAATGGTCTAGACAGATCTGGGTTGTTCAGCTGAACGATGATCCTGCATTTACGGAGGACATGGAACAACTCAACGAACAGGCGCTTTCACCCGATCGTATGCCTCACCTGGTCCTGGACCTGTCGGCTGTGGAGTTGATCTGCAGCTCGAATCTTTCCGCCCTGTTGCGTCTGCGGAAGAACATCATCGACCGTGAGGCGCAGATGCGTCTGACCTCACCGTCCGACCAGGTCTGGGCGGTGTTCCTGACTACGGGATTGGACAAGGTGTTTCACTTCGTAGACGACACAACCACTGCGCTGGCTGACCTGCAATTAAGCGCATAGATCAACTATTGCGGATTAAACGCAGAAGTTAATCATGATTGATGATTGCGTGAGCTTTACAGCCGCTCGTTCTTGTAGACGTTCAGACGGTCTTTCTGCTTCAGCGCGATGGCTTCGGTGGCGCCGGCTTCGGGGGTGGATCCCTCGGGAGCAAGCTCATCAGCTAACGCCGTACCTGTGTCGATCGCTGCGATTGCTTTATCTCGCAACGCGACCTCGGCGTCGCTCAGCCGTTGGATCTGTTCCTGGTACGTCGCGGCATGATTCGGCGCCACTCGGCTCACACTCTTGTAAACAGCCTCGGTCATGGCTTTCATGTCACGCAGATAGGCAGCATGACTTGTTGCGATATTTGCCTGCTCAACATACGTCGAAAGCAGTTGCAGCTTGATCTGTTCAGAATTGCGGGCCTGCTGTGACGCCTGCTTGAGCGCCTCTTCCGCTTTCTGAACTTTCTCAGCCGCGGTCTTCAGCCGCTGATCGATTACTTCGTTAAAGACGCCCATCAACTGGTTGTATTCATTTTCCAGGGTCTTGGCGGCATTGTCGCCTGCCTGGGCGGCTGTGTTCGATGCATCCGCGAGCCGCTCGGTATCCGCACGGGTTTTCTGGATCTGGCCGTTGAGTTCTTCGATCAGCTTGTTGACGGTGTCCAACTGCACACGATCCAGCGTGAGTTGGGCCTCAAGGTCATCCACGACAACTTGCTTCGATTCTGCCGAGGCAGACTCGATCGCTGCTTTACGCTCAAGATCCGCCGCCTGATCCTGCAGGTCGTACATCTTGTCACCGCTGGTGACGAACGCTTTTTCTCGCAGAGCCTGTGCCTTGGCGTAGCCCTCTTCAGCCTTGGCCTGGAACTGCTCAACTTCGGCCTTGACCGAACTGAGTTGACTGTTGAGCGTGTCGATTTCAGCATTCAGCTTTTTGCGTTTGGCGGTCTGCGTATCGACCTCGGCCTGCAGCTTGGTTAATTGATCTTCGGTCTGTGGCTGAAGCGCGTTAGATTGGGCGTTAGCCGCTTCCATGGCAGACAGGTAGCCCAGCAATACGGTCGATCGGCCGGCCAGCGCCGCGTTTTCCAGCGCCGCGGCACGTGCTGAATAGCGTGCGGATGATGCATAGATCTCAGCTTCAAGACACAGCGCCTGAACCTTCTGATCCGGTGCATTCAGCGACTTGACTTGGTTCAGGTCCGCGAAGGCTTTATCCATCGTCTCCTGGCGGTAAGCCAGCAGGGTCAGTTCGGATTCAGTATCCGCACCGGCTTCCGAGGCGATGTAGCCAGCGTTCGCCTTATCCAATTTCGCTACGGCGGCATTCAGATGCTGCTGGGCTTCAGCTTCTTCAGAGGCCTGGCTGTCACAGCCCGACATGCCGAGTAACAAGCCAACAAGCACGGGCAACGTGAGATACAGTTTAGGCACGGATTCGTCCTTTCACTTAAGCATCAAAAGCCGGTGCGAGCCGACCTGGTTAACAGCCTGCGAGGCGAAGCATCACTGCGTGGGCTGGGTATTTTCCGATTCTTCGACCCCTGCCGAACTACGCAAGACCGGCGGGGTGTAGTCGATCCCGTAATCCGGGGCCGGCTTCCACAGCAGGTCGATCGCATCCATGTAATCCCGGTAGCGAGGGTCCTGATCATCCACAAACTGCGGACGCCACCCCTTCACATCCGGGTGTGGTGCAGCCGCAGCATCACGGTCAAGTCCATACTGCAACAGCAACGAACGCCCCGGTTCATCCCGATCGATCATCACGCCCTGTGGCTGTTTGATCTGGTTAAGGATGTAGAAGTTCGTGTACACGGTCGGGTCACTGTTAGGCTGGGTACGGAACAGGAAGAGGTTGCCCGGCGAGCCGTCACCATGACAACCCGTAGCCGCACAGTAACTCAACACATAACGCTGATGCAGTTTCGTACGAAACGCCTTGATCGCAGGTGAATCCTGACGGATGATCACTTCGGGATATAACTCGCGCGCCTGCAGGTCAAACAATACCTCCAACTGCTCGTGACCGGGCATGCGCCGGAACTCTCGACGGTCCTTGGTCAGCCGATCATTTGACGAGTAGTTTTCATACAGTTTTTCAATAGTCTCGGGTTTGAGCGAGATGTTAGGCTCTTCCGACAGATCGACTTCGTACACACGGATCGTGTTGATTTGTTCTTCTGTGAGACGCCGTTCCGGACCGGGCATCCCGTTGACTTCGACGTCCGGCTGCGTTGTCGGGTTGCTGGCACCGGGGCCGGTGCTGGGGCGAATGGTCTGACGCGCCTCTTCCCGCTCACGATCGATACGACTCTGGACGACGGTCTGTAGTGCACGCACCTTGTCACTATCCGGGAAGTCTCGTCGCATAGACTGCAACTCAACCATCGCCAGTTCGTACCACTTCTTCTCGTACATCTGGTAAGCCAGACGATACCGGCCGTCCAGATCATCGTCGTCCAGTTCCGCACGCAGTTTGCGGTACTGCTCCGGCGGGGCATCCTTGATCTCGATGCTCTTGATCGACTGTCGTGGGATGGGTGTCTTGATCCCGGAGATCAGCAACGTGACGGTATTCTCATCCTGGCTGACCAACTCGCCGGTGAGTGTCCGGTCGTCGTAAGTGGTGACGACAGCTTCGCTGGCGAGCACTTTGGCGACGGGCATGTACATCAGAACGGCGATCAACAGCCCAAGCCACTTACCACGGCCACTTGCACTCATCGTATACCTCCTTCGCGGTCGGTCAGGGCTCTGACGTCCTGGTTGTCACAGCCACACGGATTGCGCCACTAGTATATCCCAACAGCATTTAGGGGAAAAACCCTCCCCCGTAGACTACATCGGCATCAATCGCGTGCATCCAGCAGATCTCGCGCCATGGTGATCAGGCGTTCCAGCCGCACGGGCTTAAGGATGTAGCCGTCCACGCCAAGCGTCTCGGCATACTGCTGGTGGCGGCGCCCTTCATTGGCGGTCACCATAATCACCACCGGCGGGGTTTCCAGCTTCTTGATTCGGTCCAGAACCAGGAAGCCCGACCGTTTGGGCAGCATCATGTCCAGCACGACCAGGTCCGGCGGGTCCGACTCGCAAATACGCACCGCCGAGTTTCCGTCGCCACAATACTGTGTCAAGGCGCCTTCGGCCTGCAGGGCATGGTCAATCGCTGCGCGGACTTCAGGGTCGTCGTCCACGATAAGCACTTTTCTGGCTTCCAGCCTTAATTCTCCGGTTTCTTCTGCCATTTGGTTCATCTTCGTTAAATAGTTTCCACGGGATTGGGGGGAACAGTTTGGGGGGTATTCAGGATCGGTATGACTTAATGGCCATCACTATCCTAGGCGGGGTCCGGAAATCAGCCCAGCTCTAATCGGTCGGTCAGGCGGGTTCCGGTGGATTCAGCAGCCGGTCCATCTGGGTCTGATCCATCCAAGGCAGGGCCTCCAGATTCTGCCTCAACGCCTTGGGCATGGGTTTGCCCAGCCGCTCGTGGCGGGGTCGACTCTTCCATCGCCGGTGCATCCACAAATACTGCTCGGGCCGTAATCGGACCATCGCCTCGATCGCCCGGGCGTATCTGGCTGTCACATAATACAACGGGTCATGCCTGTCTTGCCAATCGTCCGGCCGGATCACGTCTGCGACGCCCAGTTCGTAGTGAAATCCGGGGCCGACCCGATGGGCATACCCGCACACGATCGGTACTTCCTGCCTGATCGCCAGCAGCCCGATCGACTTGTACGAACTGGCCAATCGGCCAAAAAACGGCACGAACATGCCCTTGTCGCCGGCATTCTGGTCCGCGATGAAGCCCAACGCCCCACCGTTGCCCAGCACTTCCAGCATCCGGTCCGTTGCGTCCCACTTCGTGATGATCCGCATCCCCTTGTTCTCGCGGATCCCCAGCAGCCAGTCGTTGATCAGCGGGTTGTCGATCGGCCGGGCGATCGCATCGACCTCGTAGCCGATGACCGCCAGCAGGTAGCCCAGCACCTCCCAGTTACCCAGGTGGCCCGTGACGAGGATCACGGGCTTGCGAGCGTTGAGCAGGTCCATCGCCGGGCCGAGGTTGGCCGCGGTCATGCGGTGGGCCCAGGAGTCTCTGCTGATCACACGCGGCGTGTGGATCACCTCGAACGCCAGTTGGACGAAGTGCTCGAAGGAGGCCTTGCAGACCCGCTGTACTTGTCCTTCGCTGAGATCCGGGAAAGCCAGGCTGATGCTTCGGGCGGCACGCTCCCGATGGCGTTTATCCCACGCGTACATTGCCCGGCCGATCGCCGCGGCCGTGTGCAGGTTCGCTTCGACATTGAACATCGTCAGACCCATCGCCGCCAGGCGTGCGCCCAGGTACTGGCTCCATATGGCGATCGGGCCTTGGTTTTTTGCCATCGACGATCTGGCCTACCGGTCGTAGTCGCCGACCAGAGCCAGGAACCGGTTCTGATTCAGGATCGGGATGTTCAGCGAGGGATCACGTGCCTCACCGATCAGTTCCTGGTACGTCTCATACACCCGCTGGGCTTGGACATACTCAGCGATCTTCACCGGGTCCACTTCACCCTCCGGCGGAGGCGACGGCAGCGGCGGCTCCTGACCGAGCACCAGGTAATCCACATCGTAGGTCAATTCGTCGCTGACCTTGCCGCCCCACTGCAGGATCTTGCTGACGATCCGGTCCCTGCCGGCTTCGTTGGCGGGCAGGCCGTCAAACGAGAACTCGCCGTAGACGTAGAACTTGTAGGTCGCTTCCGGGTCGTACACCAGGTTCACGATGGCGTCGCCTTCGCTAATCGCCCGACCCCGTTCCAAGCGGACCACGCGAGCCAACGAAGCCGACTCATCCACACTGACGACTTCCAACGTCGCCTTGCCGCGAAGCTCGTTGTACTCGGTAAGCTTGATCAACTCGTTCGCATCGAAAACCTCGAAGGTCATGCCCAACTGGAGACGGTCGTCACGACCAAGGCTGATGAACACTTCCCCCGGATTTGTCCCCATTGAGACAATGCGACCGTCAGGCCGTGTCAGGTTGCCGGGACCCGGGTCCTGGCCACCGATACCACGTGACACGTATAACTCCTTACGGAGTTCGTCGATCTGTTTCTGCTTATCGCTAACACTCTGCTCAAGTGACGCGATACGATCGACATATTCCTGACGCGTGGCGGACATTTCGCCGTCGAGTGATGACTTCTGCTCCTGGATTTTCTGACGAGTTGTTTCCAATACCGCTTCGGTTTGATCCAGCGTCTGTTGCAGGTTGGCAATGGAGTTCTTGTAGTTCTCGTCGAGCCTGGCCTTGCTGGCTTCTGCTTCTTCCGCGCGGGCACGGGCGGCTTCCAGTTCCTGGTTCAACGTCTCTTGCAGTTCATTGGCGCCGGATAGTTGGTTCTGAAGCTGCGTGACTTCCTGAAGCAGGGCCTTGCCCTGAACACTCAACGAATTGATCGAAGCCTCGATCTCTTCCTGGCTCTTGGTCGGATCACTGGCAACGACCTTTCGCAGCCAGCCGCGCTCTTCCAGCAACGCACCAACGACCGAGCCGTCCCTGGCACGCAATTCGTCAACCTCGGGCAAACCTTGCTCGCTACCGGTTACGAATTCACGGAGACTGTTCTCCGCTTTCTTTTGCGCCTCTTTTGCGCCGTTGATCTGCGTGAAGAATATGATGGCCAAAATCAGGCATATAAAAAAGCCTGCGCCGAAGATCACCAATGCCCAAGCCGAGCCTGATCCGCCGCCACCACGTGCACGTGCCATGTGATTCACTCCGATGTTACAAGCTGATACCGGCCTCGACGGCCGACGTATTACCCGCTTTTCGCGGACAGTGCCCCAAACCGTTCAAACCCCCTGGCTGGGATGCCTGAGCAACCCATCGTGACAGCAGGGTCACGACCCGTAAGTGTCGCTGTAAATCGACCTTTCGTCAACCTTGGGATCATCGGGCATGGCCGCTCGGCTACGAATCCACCCAACGGTCTATGCCACCTCAAACATGAATTCTATCTCTACAGGCGTCCCCAGCGGCAGGCATGGCACCCCCACCGCCGTCCTTGCGTGCCGGCCTTTTTCGCCCAAAAGCTTATTCAGCAACTCACTAGCACCGTTGGCGACCAGGTGCTGCTCGTTGAAGTTTGAGTCCGATGCGACGAATACTCCCACCCGGATCACGCCGACCAGGCGGGAAAAATCCCGCTCGATCAGCGTGCCCAACGCCGCCAGGCCATTCAAAACGCACTGTGCCGCTGCTTTTTGAGCCACTTCCATCGAGGTCTTCGAAGGCACAGGGCCGTTTACTTCCAGTTTGCCATTGACCAGCGGCAGTTGGCCGCTGACAACGACCAGATTGCCGGTGCGTACCGCGGGCAGGTACGCAGCGACGGTCAACGGTGATTCGGGTAGCTCTAAGCCCAGTTCAGCGAGTTTGTCTTGTAAGCTCATGATCGGTACCGGGGGGTTGGATTGGTGTTCAGAATCAGCAGGATCGTGGTCCGCCACTTCCTGGAAGAACCGATTTTACCTTACGAAGGCTGTATCTGCTGGCTGGTTCTCAAGATCGGCATGCCCTGAGGCCGATAACAATCCTCAGAACCCCGATCTTGAGGATGCTGTTCAATCGATGTCTGACCTGCTTGATCAAAGTGAAGTTGATGCCCTGTTGGCGGCTGTCGGGTCCAGCGACTCAGCCGAGGAGAAGCATGAGTCGACCGATCCGGTGTTCTTCAGTCGGCGTCGTGTCGGCAGCACTGAAGATGTCGAGGTTCGCGACTACGACTTCAAACGGCCCGAGCGCGTCAGTAAAGACCAGATGCGCGCCCTCGAAACGCTGCATGAGGCATTCGCCCGCAGTTACGGTGCCCTGCTTTCCGGCTTTCTACGCACGATCATGGAGGTCAAGGTTTCCAATATCGAGCAGATGACCTTCAGCGAGTTCACCCACGCCCTGCCCAACCCCACATGCTTTAACCTGCTTTCCTGCGAGCCGCTGGACGGCAACATGTGTCTGGAAATCAGCCCGCTGATCATCTACCCCGTCATCGACCGCCTGCTCGGCGGTTCCAATGCGGACCTTTTCATCCCGCAGCGGCCGCTGACCGCGATCGAGCTCCGACTGGTCAGCAAGATCATCGACCGCGCGAAGATGGGCCTGGCGGAGGCTTGGGCCAATATCGTCCCAGCCAACTTCCAGTTGGAAGACACAGAGTCCAACCCCGCGCTCGTGCAGATCGTTCCGCCCAACGAAGTCGTCGTCGTCGTCAACTTTGAAGTGAAGATGGGCACACGTGCCGGCACGATGAGCCTGTGCATCCCCTACAACGTCATCGAGCCGGTGATCGACAAGCTCTCCAGCCAGACCTGGGCAGCTTACAAGAAGAACAAGAAAGACAAGCAGCTACGCCACCGCCTCGAGGGTCACCTCGAAGCAGCCAAGCTTGAAGTCACCGCCGTCCTTGCCGACACCACCATGAGCGTAAACGACCTGATGAACCTGCAGGTCGGCGACGTCATCCTCACCGAAAAACCCGCCTCCAGCCCGCTGTCCCTGTCCGTCGGCGGCCGCCGCAAATACATCGGCCAACTCGGCCAGTACCGCGGCAACCGCGCGTTCAAGGTCTCACGGTCGATTACACCTAAAGACCGGGTGTGAATGACTGATTATCTTTACTTGGGGTATCTAGTTCCTGTGATTGTGCGGGTAGAGCTATTTTTCTAGAATTCAGTTACATGAGTAAGACGGAACACATACATATCTCCACTCGTTGCCTGCGGTATCTTCGTGAACACAATCCCTTGCCGGTTATTGGATTCTTGATCCCAATCGCCCATTTGATAGCGGTCAGAGGTTTAAGTCGCGGAATTCTGTTTATGTTTGTTCTGCCGGCTCTCTTTGCCACGGCACTAATTCAGAAGACTGAAAATGCATCCGCTATCATCGCATCCTATGTTTTCTTGTTTCTTATAACGATTGGTGTTGTGCTCGGGAAATTACCCAACGTATTTCCCAATCTAGGCGGTAGATTCTCTGATTTACCTCCTCAACACGATCGATCATTGAGCTGGTATCTCTTATGCTACCTGGCGTTCGGTTTCTCTGTGGCTCCTGTTATCTGGTTTGCAGATAATCTCCGCAGACACCGGCAAGGTAAAACAACAGAGTTGGCAAAGTTTACTTGCTGGTTGGGATTAGCAGCGGAACTGATATTCACGCCTATGGTGGCCATCCTCGCAGTCACAGAGATGGGATTGTGGCCGATTTTCTAGGCCTTCCGTATCAAATCTGCGATTATTGATCTAAGGCTTTCGTGCAATATTTATCATCCGTCCCGCATGCTATTTGAGAACGACACACATACATCGGCCAACTAGGCCAATACCGCGGCAACCGCGCCTTCAAAGTCACACGATTCCTGACGCCCAAAGATCGCGTGTAATACCTCAACCAGCTTCGAATACTTATGATCGCCTGCGGCTGCGATTCAGTGCAAGCGCACCCGCTCCCGCTGCCAGCAGGCCTAAGGCGCCCGGTTCCGGCACCAACGTGGTCGGTGGCGTGCCTTGGGCCCAACACTGTAATATCCAGTCAAGGTCGTTCAGGCCGACATAGCCATCGCCGTCAACATCAGCTCGCTGATCGAGGATTGGCAATAACGGGCCGATACCGGGATCACCGCGGTTCCAGTTGCTGAGGACGATATCAAGATCAGCCAGACCGACGTAACAATCTTCGTTCAGGTCCGCTGCTTTACATGGATGATCGCCCCAGCATCCGTCATCACATCCACTGCAGATATCAGTGTTCGGATCCGTCCCATATGCATAGTCGTATAGGACCACATACCGATCCGTATCCCAGAAGAAGTCGTGATACGTGATCTGGCCGTCCGGGATCGGGAAACCGCTCGTGCTCGCAGTGTCGTGGATCACAATCTGGAAGCGTATCCAGGCATAGCGTGTATCACCGTTGATATCGACCATGCGCAGGCCGGCGTATTCGTTGTAGTCATAGCCATAAGAGCTTGGGTTGGGCGAAGGATTCCAGAACGAGTGCTTGTCCCAACCGGGATACTGCGACAGCAGACCATAGAACTGGCCTCCGCTGCTGGGCGGCTCATCGATACAACTCGGATTGCCTGGGCCGATGACTTCGCCATCAATAAATGAATTGATGTAATAGGTATCGTGGATACGAGTTATACTTGCATTTATTTGGGCATACGATGCCGGATTGACACTCGTTACTGGTGGGCCGTACCACCCCGCATCGATACTGGTCATGAACCGCACGGTGCCGTAACCGCTGATGCCGCCGGCGTTCGTATTGACAAGCCGGAAGTCAAGATATCCATCCCCATCGACATCGAATTCAGCGGATTCACCGCGCTCAATCACGATCCCGCCAAGATCGGTGTAAACCACCGCAGACAATGCTTCCGGCGTCTGCGCCCCGAACGCAAAAGCGCCCAGCCCGGCAGCGGTTGAATACTGAAGTAGTCTGACCGCCGTTTCTCGATTCAACTGAACTTCACCCATTGCCGATTCCTTTATTTACTACAGCTTCAAGGCGACCCGCGCGACTATACCCATTGCCTGGATATGATCGCACGGGCCAATCTGTTCGATGATCCGTATCGTTGTTATGCATCAGTTCGATTCGTTCAATACCGTACTTACCTCTTGTTCCTCCTCAGTGATAATGCGCCTATCCCCGCGGCAAGCAGCCCAAGCGCACCGGGTTCCGGGGTCGGAAGCTCTACGGGTGGTGCACCTTTATTCCACGTAGTCAGCACCATGTCCAGATCGTCCAGGCCGACAAAACCATCTCCATTCGCATCAGCCCGCGGATCGACGATCGGATCGTTCGGCGGGCTGGGGTCGCCGTGGTTCCAGTCTTGCAGAATGATGTCAAGATCATCAAGACCCACATAAGCGTCTTCGTTCAAATCACCCAGTAGCTTGGCGATGATGTCTACATTCACCTCGGTTTCAAAGGCAAAGTCGTAGAGGATCATGTAGCGATCCGTGTCCCAGAAGAAGTCGTGGCGTGTAAGTTTTCCGTCCGGGATCGGGAAGTTGTTCTCGTTCGCCGCATCATGAATGACGACCTGGAACCGCACCCATCCCCAGCGCTGATCGCCATTGATATCGACCATGCGCAGCCCTGCGAATTCGTTGTAGGAGTAGCCGTACGATACTGGATTGGGCGAGGGATTCCAGAACGAGTTCTGGTCCCAACCGGGGTACTGTGAAAGCAAACCATAAAGCCGGCCGCCTGAGGTGCCGGTCTCGTCCCAGCAATATGGGTTGCTTGGGCCAACGACATGCGTGTCGATAAACGAACGACAGTAATACGCGTTGGTGCCGTGGGTGGCATCGGCCTCCATGTCGATCTGAAGATACGAAGCCGGATTGATGCCCGTTTGTGGCGGGCCATACCACGCAGCATCAATGCTGGTGTTGAACTGCATGGTGCCGTAGCCGCCGATGCCGCCTGCTTCGGTATTCACCATACGGAAGTCGAGATAGCCGTCGCCATCGACATCGACTTCGGCATACTCGCCACGCTCAATCACAATTCCGCCGAGGTCGGTGTAAGCCACCTCAGCCATGGTTTCTGTTGCGGCCTGACCAAACGCAAAGGCGCCCAAGCTCGCAGCTGCGGAATACCGCATCAGCCTGAACGCTGTGTCCTGAGTCAATACATGGTCGTTCATGTAACGTCTCCTTACGGTTGGATGTGTCAGAACCAAACAAAGACGTGAAAATTCACTATTAAAGTAAATTAATTAGCAATGAAAATCAATGGGATTAACTTGCGGTGAATGCCGCCGCAAATGCAAATTTAAGTGTCATATATACAGTTAATTACGTATCAGATCGTGCTTAGTTGTTGCTTTGGATGTATCCGATTATAGGACGGCAAAGTCCGCTGGAGCAATATCGGGGATCGTTTTTCACACTGTTGAATCAGCGTTGCATTCATTGCTGGGAGTATTACGCCGATCATATCGCTGTCCGTCATAAGTGGCAGCCATGAACGTACTTGTACTCTCCACCATCGAACTCTTTGGCTTCCAGCTGATGACCTGTTTGGGGGAAGCGGGCTATCAAGTTCATCTGTGCAATGACTGCCAATTATCCATCGCAGATCGACTGTCACGCCATTGCACTAAGCACGTGTGCAAGTCGCGTCGGTTTCTGACCGAGCCGACGCCTGAGTTGGCGGACTTTATCAACGACTACTGCCGGAATAATCGCATCACAGTCGTGCTGCCCGCCGACATGCGATGCACGCTTGCTGTCTCGGCGATATCGGATCAGATCACGCAAGCCAGGATCGGCGCGTTGCCGGACCTTCAGACGATCGATCTGCTGCACAACAAGTGGAACTTCTACAAATTCCTCAATGAGCACGATCTGCCTGCTCCGCAGTCGTACATGTTGGAAAGCATGGATGATATTGATGGTATCGGTATCGAATATCCCGTTATCGTCAAACCACCGAACGGCGAGAACGGCCAAGGCATCTGCCGAATCGATTCACCCGAACAGTTACATCAATACGTTCAAAATGCTGAGCCCGGCGAAGCGCTTCCACTGCTGGTTCAGAAGTTCATCCATGGACCGGACATCGACATCAGCATCCTCGCCGATCACGGCAAACTCCTGGCCTGGACCATCCAGCAACGCGATACCCATAATCCCGGCACGATCCACTTTCTTGAACACCCCGAAGTCTTTCGGATCGCCAAAGCCATCGCCGAATACGCTAACTACACTGGCGTCGCTCATCTGGACCTACGCATCGATGAGCAAACCCGTCAGGTTTATGTCATCGAACTCAACCCCAGGTTCTGGGGCTCGCTGCTCTGGTCGCTTTGGGCGGGGGTTAACTTTCCGCATCACTTGATACGAATGACCATGGGCCAGGAGCTGGATGGCCCCGTCATTGGCGAACCCGGTCCATGTACGCACAGCGGTCTGGCGTTCGGACAACTTTTCACGGCTTTGCTGCACGGCCGAGCGAGGCCGGTAGGGCTTTCCCCTTCAAGCATCAACGCCTGGCATACAAACCACACTGACCCCCTGCCTCAGGTCTACTACAAAATCGCCGACTACTTCCGCAAGATGACCGGCTGAGACCTTCTAATTCAGGTTTGAAGGCAGCATCGCCAGGTCATACATGTTTGATTCACCAGCCATGACAATGAATTCCCGTTGCTCAAGGTCCGCGACAAGTATTTTTGTCTTGCCGTTATGACGAAACATGTATGCCAGCATCGTGCGTGCAGGATTGAGCACCGGCACGACCAGGCCATTGACTTCAATTACGCCCGGGTGGCGCACAATCGTCGATACGGTCTGACTCATCGAGTTGTATAGGCATAGATCGCCCCACTCATTGACGAAGACGACCTGACCGTCAAACGTCCACTGGGCATACCTGGCTTTGATCTGCGTCAATGTGAAAGTGTTTTTGCTTATAATCCCCATCTGCGGGATCTGAACGTCATTGATATACGGGTTGTCATAATAGGATTGTGACAACAGACATCCGTGGTCCGGTACATAATCGATCCATGTGTACGGCCTGATGTCCGGTTTTTGTTGCACCGTTGGCATATCGATGACATGGTGTTGTCCATGCCGCCAAACATGAATCTGGTAGCTCGCATCTGAGCCGTCATCCACGAACATCATCCCGGCATCGTACGACAATTGATAGAACGCGCCGACCGGTTTCAGCTCCGCTTGTCCGGCTTCGAGCCGATACAACTCGCTTTCGCCCCACTGCAATCTTGCAGCGGATTCGTGGTGTCGCGTGAAGTAGTCGCCGGTCTGATCCGATCCGACATACCGGTAACACGCAAAATGACTGTCTTCGTCGCCCAGGTGTTTGAACTCGGCAATCTCTTGTGCCGTCATCGTGCGATAGTCCAAAGCGATCAACCGGTCATCCAGCAGGAACCGCAACTGGCTGCGGCCAGCAAGCAATTGCATCGGATATAAACCCAGAGGCGTGCTTTTGTTGGTCAGGTATGTGGTCTTGTCACTTGTGTGATCGGACGCGAGCACTTCGAAGTAGTGAATGTGATACAAGTCCTGCCGTTCATCCAGGTACTTATCCCGCCCGAATAGGATCAAGGCGTAATCCGTTTCCAGTTCTTCAACACGCTCTAATGGACCTTGCGGGTGCATTGAGTAGTACATGCCCATCATCAGCAGCATGAGCACAAGCAGCAGCCCGCACAGCAAAGCCAGTCGGGTTTTTGATTGTTTTACGATTGGAGCTCGCATAGACACGAATGTGTTTTGCTGAGTTGGTTGGTCCGTCATCCTATTCAGCCCTTGCTCCACTAACACTACGATACATTTTGTCGCATATCACTTCGAACCCGAATTGCATTTACAGAATTTTAACGCGACTTTACCCCACCCAAAATAATCCTTAGTAGATTTGTTGTTTCGTTGCCTACTCGGCGTAAGGTGACTTGTCCCATCACTTCGATCGTTTGATCCCAAGGCCTGTATGCATCGAGCAATTTCTGATCCGTCTGTCTCTACTCCGAACTCGGCCTGTACATTTTGTGATGGGTGACTTCAAACCCGAGCCGCTGGTATAACTTGGCCGCCGGATTGGCCGCGAAAACCTGTAATTCCACCGGATAGCCCAGGCTGTCCGCCAGTTCGGTGACATCCCGGATAATCTGCGTGCCCAGGCCTTGGCCTTGCAGTTCGGGTTTCAGACCGATCTCAGCCAGATAAACAAAACCGTCGCAAAGCTCGATCTTCAAAATACCGGCAGGCTGACCATCGACAAGCACCAGATGCGCCCCCCGCATGACACGTTTCAGGATTCGCTGTGCCAATTCCGCGTCCCAGCCGTAAAGCGGCTCGATGTACCGCTTGAGCGTGTCGCACTTCAACTGCCAGAGAAAATCATAGTCATCATCCACAACTGGACGCAACGTGTATCGGTCGTGCGATGGATGTGGGTCCAGCTCGATCATTGGCGATTCCCCAAGTGCTGCTCCGCCCGTTTCACGAACGGCTGTAAGCTTGCCGTACTCAATAGCAAAAGCGGATTCATCGTCTTGGTCCCCAGCGCCACATGATCCGCACCTGCTTCAATGAATTTATCGATGTCGGCAACTTCGTAAATCCCGCCGCCGCCGATGATCGTCAGGTCTTTGCCCCACGACCGCTCGCGCAGATCTCGGATGCAGTCAAGCGCTACCGGCTGCAATGGCCTGCCGCTCATCCCGCCTTCCGGCACCGGCAGTGTGTTGCAGCAATGATACACACGCACCCCCGCATCCACCGCCTGTTCCACCATCTGCTGGTAATTGACCGGCGGCAGCTTCACGACAATCGGAATCCCGGTCTCAGCCGCGCGGCCGAACAAGTCCGCCGGCCAGTCGATCTCGCCGACGTTTGGACAACTCATGTTCAGTTCGACCGCCATCGGCTTGATTGCCTGGATCTTCTCCAGCAGCGTCATCCACTGCTCAGCATCAAAACCGTGTACGCTCACGAGTTTGTCGCTGACATCGATCTTGCCTGCCGTGACCTTGTTCGCAAGCCAGTCGATCCCCGGGTTGCGCAGCCCGATCTTGTTGACCCAGGCTTTGAGTTTCGGCCGATACCGCACCGTCTTGAGGATCTGTTTGATCCGCCCCGGCCGACGCATCAACGTAAACGTCCCCAGCGTTGCCGTCGCACCCGCCGGCTGGATGTAATTCCCAAACGGTGCCGATATCACCAGCCCCCGCAGCCCTGCAATCGCACCAGGCTTATCAGTTCCCTGCATATTGTCTGTCTCAGGCAAATCCGTTTCCTGTCTTTTCTTGTCTTGACCCTATACCCCACACCCTGAAACCTACACCCTCCCCCAACTAGCCCCCCACGCCATCAGCAAGTATAACCACACGCATCATGTCCATCGCGTTAGTAAAAACAGTGCACCAAACAGGCCGCTGGCTGGGTAGCGTCCTCGATGAATGGCTCCCACCCGGTGACGCACCCGACAACGCTGGTGATTGGCATCCGGATTCGGCTGAAGATTACTGCCCACGCTGCGGCGCCTCGGCCGGGCAAGGCTCGGTTACGCCGCGCGGCTGCACGTTCTGTGTCGACAAGAGCCTGCCCTGGCACCGCTTCACCCGCCTCGCCGCCTATCACGAACCTGTCGATGAGTGGATACGCCAACTCAAGTTCCAACGCCGATGGCGCTTCGGTGAATGGATGGGCAAGCAACTTGCAGACTTACTCGAAGCGCCTCAAAACACAAACAACCTGCTCGTCTGCCCAGTACCGATGCATCGTCTGCGTCGCTGGCGTCGTGGCTTCAACCAGGCCGACCTGATCGCCCGAGCGGTAGCAAACAAAAAGCACTGGACATACGCCCCGATCCTCAGACGCACCCGCCACACCCCGCCGCAGACATCCATCGCGCCATCGCAGCGTGACGACAACGTGCGCCGATCCTTCGCCATCCAGCCGGTCGACCTGTCCGGGCGAGACATCCTACTGATCGACGATGTCAAAACCAGCGGTGCGACACTTGCCGCTTGCGCGCGTCTTATCAAGAAAGCAGGTGCCCGCAGTATCCACGCCGCTGTGGTCGCTGTCGCCGATCCCAAGGGCCAGGGATTCAAAGCAATCTGATACCCATCGCTAACGCAGCGGTATCACTTACCAGCCAACGTCTGAATAACACGCATATCAAGCAGTTATCTTGTTAATCTCTATCCGCAGACGATCCGGGCACCCAAGACCGCACCAAAATCGTCCGAATTAAACAAGGCAGTACCTGTCGGGCCGTTGTGTCCGGGGTTCATATGACAGTACGTTTCTACTATTGAAGGAGTGAGACATGAGACACTTGCTAGGCGCGATGATGTTGGCGGCGATCCCCGCTGGTTCAACCTTCGGTTCGGTCATTGATGTATACACCAGCCGCACCGCATGGGAGGCGGCCGCCGGCACGGTCTATATTGAGACTTTCGACAACCTGCCCCAGGGCTTCCTTTACCCCGGCACGACACAGCTCGAACTCGTCTCGTTCTACCTCGATGCCGGCCCGTCCGACAGTGGCCCTAAAATCTCCGGCACCGGTACCTACATCATCAACGGCACGCCGTTCTTAAGCGGGCACGTATTTACACCCGGCCAGGGCGGCGGCGGTACAACAACGCCCACTGTCCATACCTTCATTTTCCCCACCACCGTCACCGCGTGGGGCGCCGACTTTGAAGACACACTCACTGGTGACAACCTCCGTTTCGATTTCGGCGACCAGTCCATCGCCATGAGTGCCTACCTCCGCGGAGAAGGCACCGGCTTTATCGGGATTGTTTCCGATACCCCGTTCAGCGAACTCACGATCCGCACCGACGACGCAACCACCAGTAATGCCGAATACTTTGGCATGGACGACCTCAGCTTCAATGCGATCCCCGAGCCGGCAACGCTGGGTATGCTGGCTTTCGGTGCAGCCGCTCTGCTGCCGCGTCGGCGCAAGTGATCGTAACACTCAAACGCGATCAGATTGATGAACTGAATACCCGCAGTCTTTGCTGCGGGTATTTTATTGAGTGACGTCACCGTTGCTGCATCGTGCCTGGAATCCACCTGGATCACAGGGTTCCAGCGGTGGGTATGTATCCCATTCGATGATCCCCAGCCCGGCTTGGGTTAATTCATCAAGCAGAACTTGCGGGCACAGCGCGATAAACCGCAAAGGTGTCCACCAGCTTCCGTCACGCTGAACGTTATGCTCACACTGGATGTGCCCGTCATGGCGATGCCAGACCACTCCGCGATCATCGAGGTGCCACTCAGGCTTCGGCGCTTGACCTTCGGGCAGGTACATCGTTTCCATCCAGAATTGCCCTTCAGGCCGCAGCGCTTGGCGCACCTTGCTCAACAAATGCTGGCGTTCATCCGCAAACACGATGCAATGCAGCAGGTGGCTGTCGACGATCAGATCGAATCGGCCTTCAGGAAACGGATCACGGCAGACATCGAGCACCTGGAACGAGATATTAAACTCACGTGAAGCAGACATCTGCAGCGCGTAAGCGATAGCCGACGGTGAGATATCAACACCCGTAACGTCAAATCCCCGCTCAGACAAAAGGCAGGACAACGCCCCTGTCCCGCAGCCGAGATCCAATGCTCGCAGACCTTTTGTGTCACGGCCGAAGACTTCAAGCGACCGCTCAACAAACGTCTTCATGAAAAAGTCATCGTAATCCCCCGCATCCCAACCCTGTTGGCCATTACCTAGCCGTTTGATGTATTCGGCATCATGTAGTTCGTAGTAGCGCATATGCCACACCTATCTCTCATGCTCATTGTAAACGGATTGTACGGTCCTTATAGTGAATGTCACGACGAGAGGGCTAGTCAGCTACGAGCGATAGCCATTGATAACTTTCAATGGAAGCCCACAAATTGCATCTGTGGGCCACCCAGCCATGCAATGGCTGGGCTTTAACGCTACCAATATTCATAATGACTCAATACTAAACATCAGGCTGATTGATGCCGGGCTGGGATTTAGTCGATAAGTCTGCTATAATGCAATTTCTACGCGGCAACGGCCTGCGTTTTCAGGCCTACAGCCTCACACCCCCCGATTGAACCCGACCCATGAGATTTTCAGAATTGAGGCTTATCAAGCCTCTCTTGCGTGCCCTTAGCCAAGAGGGCTACGTTACCCCAACTGCCATCCAGAGCCAGACTTTCCCCCACGTGATCGAAGGACGCGACCTGCTCGGCTGTGCCCAGACCGGTACCGGGAAGACGGCTGCGTTCGCGCTGCCCGTGCTTCAGTTGCTTTATACCCAAGAGCCACAAACCGAGCCTAAGCCCACAATGGGCAAGGCGGCGCGTCGGCCGGATAAACGCCCCATCCGCGCCCTGGTCCTCAGCCCTACCCGTGAACTGGCCGCCCAGATCGGCGACAGCTTCAGGACCTACGGCCAAAACCTGAACCTGCGCGGCACCACCATCTTCGGCGGAGTCAACCAACGCCCACAGGTCAGCGCCCTTAAAGCAGGCGTCGATATCGTCGTCGCCACGCCGGGCCGACTGATGGACCTGCTCAACCAGCGCGTCCTTTCACTCGACACCGTCGAGATCCTCGTACTCGACGAGGCAGACCGGATGCTCGATATGGGCTTCATTCACGACATCCGCAAGATCATCGCGCAGATACCGGATAAACGGCAGACGCTCATGTTCTCCGCGACGATGCCCCAATCCATTCAGGGGCTCGCCGATTCAATCCTCACCGACCCTGCGGTTGTGAAGGTTGCCGCGAAGAACGCCACCGCCGACACCGTCGAGCAGTCCGCCTACTTCATCGACCCACGCAGCAAGACCGAGCTGCTCAGCTCGCTGTTGCGTGAACCCGACATGAAGCGGACACTGGTTTTCTCCCGCACGAAACGCGGCGCGGACCGCATCACCAAACGGCTCAACGGCCAAGGCTTCACCGCCGAAGCGATCCATTCCGACAAAAGCCAGAACGCACGCACCCGCGCCTTGAGTAACTTCAAGGCTGGCAAAACCCGTATCCTGGTCGCCAGCGATATCGCAGCCCGTGGGTTGGATGTCGACGAAGTTTCACATGTCGTCAACTTCGACATGCCCGGCGACGCCGAGACCTACGTGCACCGTATCGGCCGAAGCGGTCGCGCAGGTGCCGACGGCCGGGCGATTACCTTCTGCTGTCCCGATCAAAAATACGACCTCAAGGAGATCGAAAAGACCATCGGCAGGCAGATCCCCGTGCTCAAACACACGATCGCTCCGCCACCGCCGCACACGCCCCACGCCCCCGCCTCACCCAGGCAACACAAACCCAAGCCCGCCGACGCAGCCAAACGTAAACCTAGGCGAGGCGGTCCTAAGCCGAACCAGAATAGCATCGCCACGGGCCACACCCACCAGGCCGCATCACACTCAAACAACGCTGCCCCCCGCGCCAGTGCCAGACGCCGACGCAACCGTGCCGGCAAACGCCGCAACACCGCCGAACCATGCAAGCAGGCTGGATGATGTGTCCGAGCATGTTTCACCGCAGAGTACGCAGAGGACGCAGAGAAGAATAGGAAAAGAAGTCAGGCATTGGGTTATCAAACTCACTAAGATTCATGCCTATACTGACATACAGGTATGAACCCATGCTGCTAGACAGGAACTTCTTTTGTTTTGTCTTTCTCCGCGATCTCCGCGTCCTCTGCGGTGAACTTTTGCCTCTTTAATTCTTGAATCCATCACCCTGCTATCATTCAGGCATGATGTACTGCTTCATCATCCCCGCCCATAACGAAGAGCAACTGCTGCCGCGCACGCTCCGGTCCATCCACAGCGCGGCCAAGGCGCTGGGCGAACCCTACGAGATCATCGTCGCCAACGATGCTTCGGCCGACGCGACCGAACAAATCGCCAAGCAGCACGGGGCAAAAGTCGTCAACGTCGATAACCGCCAGATATCCAAAACCCGCAACAGCGGCGCAACCGAGGCGGTCGGCGACGTGCTCATCTTTGTGGATGCCGACACAACTATCAATGAATCTGTGTTGCGGGCTGTCCAACGCGAGTTAGGAAACGGCGCGATCGGGGGCGGCGCAGCGGTCAGTGTCAGTGGTTCATTGCCATTCTTCGCCCGTTGGCTGGCACCTGCTTTTACTTTCTGCTACCGAAAAGCGGGGCTGGCGGCGGGTTGCTTCGTCTACGCCACGCGCAGCGCGTTTGACACGGTTGGCGGCTTCGACGAAACGCTCTTTGCCAGCGAGGAGATCACATTCAGCAGAGCCATGCGCCGTCAGGGCAGGTTCGTGGTGATAAAAGAAGCTGTTTTTACATCCGGGCGGAAGCTGCGGACCTACGGCTTCTGGGAGCATATGGGCATCCTGTTCCGCATGGCACTCGCGGGCCCGAAGTCCGTGAAAAGCCGCGACCTGTTGGGACTGTGGTACGACGAACGGCGGGAAGACAAAGAAGGTTGAACCACGAAGACGCGAAGAGCGCGAAGTTAAGAATAAATAATGTGAGGCTATTTACAAACCAGGTTTTTGCCACAGATAAACACCGATTAACACGGATAAAACGAATTATGAATTCTTATCCGTGTTAATCGGTGTTCATCCGTGGCTAAATTCTTCTTCGCAAACTCGGCGTTCTTCGCGCCTTCGCGGTAAATAATCAAGCCCGCAACTCAGCATTAACCCCTTGCTTGAGCTTCTCAATCACCGCGTTCACCTGCGGGTCGACCTCGTCGTGCCGCAACGTCGCATCGGGATTGCGGAACAGCATGCGCAGGCTCAGGCTCTTCTTGCTTTTGCCGATCTGCTTGCCGCGGAAGATCGTCAGGAACTGCAGGTCTTCGAGCATGGCGGGGTTCGCATCGTGCACGCACTTTTCGATCTGCCGCCAGGTCACCGCTTCATCCACGATAACGCTCAGGTCGCGTTCGATACCCGGGAAGCGCGGCAGCGTGCCGACGCTTCGCTTCGGGGGGTACATCGCGAGGATCGGCTTGTAGTCGACTTCCGCGAGCACGACCGGCGTCTGAAGGCCGAACGTATCGAGCAGCTTATGTCCAATTAACCCGATCTGCCCGCACGCCTTGTCGCCGAGCATCACCTTGGCGGCAGGCTTGTACTTGGCATCCTCAATTGGCTCGAACGATAGTGTCTCGGTTGCGCTTTGTCCGCCGAGAGTGCTGACCAGCTCCTCGATCGCGCCGCGCGCCTCACGGAATCCCTCGTGCGGATCAGGCGCATCGGTCAGCGTCGCCAGTGTGCTTGCCTCGTTCGGCTTGCCATTGCTCTGTTTCCACGATCCGGCGACCTCGAACAGCCTCACACCCTGGTTGCCCCGGTCCTGGTTGTGCTTACGGCACACCAGCAGGCTCGGTAACAGCGACGGCCGTAGTGTCTTATCCTTCCGCCGCGAATCACCCGCCAGACCCATCAACACAGCCGTATCCTCACAAAACGGCTTGGCGTGTTCTTCCATCAACAGCGTCGGTGTGATCGTTTCGTGATAGCCATGCGCTGCCATCACGCGGCCAAGCTCCTGCCTTGCCTTGACCGTGTCCTGTTCCGGACGCACTTCCAGTTCCAGTCGCTGCTCGACTTTCACGTTGTTGTAGCCGTACAGCCGTCCAACCTCTTCGATCAGGTCGACCTCGCGTTTCAGGTCCAGCCGGAAGCTCGGGATCGTGCAGATGATCGTGTCCGCTTCCTGCTTCGGATTCAGCCCGAGGCTGCTTAGCGATTCAACGATCTGCTGCGCGTTCAGGTCGACGCCGAGTAATTGCTGGCACCGCCGGATTCGCATCGCGACTTGTTCAGGTGCAGGCTCATCCTGGCCGACACGGATCACACCCTCGGCAAGCGTTCCCCCCGCCAGTTCGACGATCAGTTGTGCCGCTCGTTGGCTCGCTCGATCCACGCCAAGCGGGTCGACGCCTCTCTCAAAACGGAAGCTCGAATCGCTGGCAAGTTTCAGCTTTCGGCTGGTGCTGCGCACACTCAGCGGATCAAAGATCGCAGCCTCCAGCAGGATGTCTGCCGTATCGTCGGCGACCTCGCTGTCGAGTCCACCCATCACGCCCGCCACAGCGACGGCCTGCGAGCTATCAGCGATCACCAGCATCTTGTCGGTCAGCTCGTGCTTCGTGCCGTCGATCGCGGTGAACTGTTCGCCGTTCTTGGCGCAACGGACCACGATCCGCTTCCCGTCGAGCTTGTTCATGTCGAACGCGTGCAGCGGCTGGCCCATCTCGAGCATGACGAAGTTGGTGATATCGACGACGTTATTGACAGACCTCAGCCCCACGCCCTCGATCCGCTCGACGAGCCACTTCGGGCTCGGGCCGATCTTCACGCCTGTGATCACCCGCGCGGTATACAGCGGGCACTTCACCGGCTCGCTGCATTCGACACTCGTCAGCTCGCTTGCTTTCTGACCGCCCGCCTTCGGCAATCCAAACTCCGGCATGACCAGCGACAACCCGCCCGACGCTGCCGCCTCACGTGCCAGGCCGATATGGCTCAGGCAGTCGCTGCGGTTGCTCGTGACCTCCACATCGATCAGTGTGTCCGTCGCCCCGGTCGAGAGCGTCAGTTCATCCACGCCATCAAAAGGGAAGCCCACATCCGTTAACAGCGGTTCGGCCTGCTCGGCCGTGAGGGGCTTGTCCAGATAGCTATTGAGCCAGGCGAGACTTGTCTTCATGGGCCGAATGGTACCAGCCCCATGCCCCCCGGCAAGCCGAACCGCCCCACCGCAACCTCCGACTTGTCTCCGCGAAATGCCCGGGATATACTCAAGGGCTCGGTAAACAGCCTCCGGGACTGAACGTATACGCAACGAGCGACCTGACAAAGCCTCCCAAACTCTCCCAAACGGAGCTACCACCCGATGATCGAAGCCCTCAAAGACGACAAGATCGTGCACGAACTCGGCGGCCGGTTCAAGTTCACCGCCCTGATCCAGCACCGCGTCCGCGAGCTGATGGAAGGCGCCCGCCCGCTGGTCGAGCGCGGCGGACGCACCGACTTTGAAGTCGCCGTCCAGGAAGCCGTCGAAGGCAAAATCAACTACGAACTCGAAGTGCCTCACGAAGCCGAAGAACATTAATCCCAAAGCCGTAGGCTGCGAAGCTGCCGCGGCTCAACTTCCCCCGGAGCCGTCTCGCATGGCCCCACCCAACGACCCATCCACCGATTCCTCGCCCGGCTCCCCCGTGCCCGGGCCGTTATCCGGTAAACGCATCGTCGTCGCACTAACCGGCGGGATCGCCTGCTACAAGGTCGCCACCGTCGTCAGCAGACTCGTCCAGCAGGGCGCGGATATTCGTGTGCTCATGACCGAGGCCGCCACCCACTTCGTCGGCCCCGCCACCTTCCAGGCGCTCTCCAGCAAGCCCGTCCTCACGAGCATCTGGCAAGCGGATGACCACCCCGACAGCCAGCACGTCGGCGTTGCACGCTGGGCAGACCTCATGCTCATCGCCCCCGCCACCGCTAACATCATCGCCAAGCTCGCGCATGGCCTGACCGACGACATCGTCAGCCTGACCGCCTGCGCCCTGCCGCAAACCACGCCGCTTCTGCTCGCCCCCGCGATGAACGCCGACATGTGGGAAAACCCACTCGTCGAGAAAAACGTCGCCACGCTCGTTGCCTTCGACCGCATCCAACTCATCGGCCCCGACTCCGGCTGGCAAGCCTGTCGCACCGAAGGTGCCGGCCGCATGAGTGAACCTGATACGATCGTGGAAGCTGTCGCGAAGAAGTTGATTGGTTAGCCGCGAATGAACGCTAATAGACGCGAATTATTAGCCACGGATTAACACGGATAAGAAGAAGAATGCAGCAAGGCATTCTCAATCTGTGTTCATCCGTGTTTATCTGTGGCTAATTCCTGATCGCCTTATTCGCGTTAATTAGCGTTCATTTGCGGCTAAATTGACTTCTTCCTTCCACCCGAACTTCTTGCGGTTATCCACCATCCGCAGCCACGTCGGCGTCAGGCGGTAAAACCCCTGTAGCTTGATTGCGGCTAAGAGCACCGGGCTTTTTTTGACGTACGGGTAGCGCTCTTTGTAGAGCTTTTCGACTTCGCGATTTTCCGCACGATCCTTGACAAGTTCCGCAATCGCATGGATCTGCAAACCGCGGATGGTTTTGGATTCGGCATCGTCGTGGTGGTAGATCGTCACCGCGACGTTCGGGTTGGCCGACAGGTGTTGGCTGTGTGCCGAGTCTTTGCCGGAGATGTAATAGAGCCGCAGCTTGTCGTCGTGGACGTACTGGATATTCGCCGCGTGCGGGTTGCCTTCGGGGTCGGTCGTCGCCAGGCTGGCCGTCCGGCATTCGCCCAGGAGTTCGGCCGCCTTCCGTAATAGTTCTTCACTCATGGTTGGGTACTAAAGATTCAAAAAACTACATTAACACTAATCGCTCAGTTCCGGTCCCTTCTCCCCGCGGGAGAAGGTTAGGATGAGGGCCGGGTGGATTTTGTGATCAATGAATAAACCGATCAACAAATAACTCTGGCCCTCACCCCGGCCCTCTCCCGAGGGGAGAAGGAGTTAAGTTTCTACTTCTCACACCGCCAGCGCCGCGCCGATGCGCTGCATCGCCTGCTCTACATTCTCGCGACTGTTAAACGCGCTCAAGCGTAAATATCCTTCACCTGCCGTGCCGAAACCGCTTCCGGGGGTGCCGACGATGTGTGTTTCGTTCAGCAACATGTCGAAGAACTCCCAGCTTGTCTTCCCGGCCGGGGTCTTGATCCAGACATACGGCGCGTTCTCACCGCCGAAGACTTTCATACCCGCCGCTTCGAGCGCTTCGCGGATGATGCGTGCGTTTTCCATGTAGAAACCGATCAGCGCAGCCACCTGCTCTTTGCCTGCTTCGGAATACACCGCCTCCGCGCCGCGCTGCACGATGTAGGAGACGCCGTTGAACTTCGTGTTCTGTCGACGCGCCCATAGCGGATGGATCGGCTGATCCTTCCCGTCAGCGGTCTTGCCGACCAGTTCCTTCGGGATCACCGTGAACGCACAGCGCGTGCCCGTGAAGCCCGCGTTCTTCGAGAAGCTGCGGAACTCGATCGCACATGTCCGCGCGCCCGGCACCTCAAAGATCGAGTGCGGCAGCATCGGGTTCTTGATAAACGCTTCGTAGGCCGCGTCGAACAGGATAATGCTCCCGTTTTCGTTCGCGTAATCCACCCACCTTTTGAGCATTTCCTTTTCAGCAACCGAGCCGGTCGGGTTGTTCGGATAACACAGATAGATCAGGTCGACCTTTTGCTGCGGCACATCCGGAACGAATCCGTTCGATTCGTCGGCTCGCATGTAAATCAAGCCGTCGTATTCGCCTTTTGCGTCGGCCGCACCCGTGTTGCCCGCCATCACGTTGGTATCGACATACACCGGATACACCGGGTCCGTCACCGCGATCGTGTTGTCGCGGCCGAAGATGTCGAGGATGTTCGCACAGTCACTCTTTGAGCCGTCGGAAACAAAGATCTCATCGGGTGCGATCTCGCAGCCGCGCCCTTTGTAGTCTTCCGCCGCGATCGCTTCCAGCAACCAGTCATACCCCTGGCTGGTGTCCATATACCCGCGGAACGTCTCACGCTTACCCATCTCGTTCACAGCCTTGATCATGGCTGTTCGACAAGCTTCTGGCAGCGGCTCGGTCACGTCGCCGATGCCCAGTTTGATCACCTTCGCATCGGGATTGTCATGAACATACGCGCGAACGCGCCGCCCGATCTCAGGAAACAGATAACCGGCCTTAAGCTTCAGAAAGTTGTCGTTAATGCGTGTCATAGTTGCGTATCTTAGTCCTACTACGCAATCATCGCGACACTGTTAATGGCACTGCCACCGCACGTCTCAATTGATTCTATAACAGTTTGTCATCACTCAATCGATCGACTGGATCGGCACGCCAAGCAAACGCTGGCCGAACATGCGGATCGAGCGGTCAGGCCCAGCCAGCACGTGCGTCACACTGCTGCCGGTTCGCGAGGTCGGGCCGTTGCCGACGATCACCGCCGGGTCGTGATATTCCATCTCACCGAAGCCGCCGGGCCCGCATTCGCCGTGGTTGTACGCCTGCAATGCATCGCCGCCCAACCGCTGATCGATATCTGCACTTCGGGGAATATCCGGATAAGGCTCGCCCGGCTGAGGACCGAACACACGCACGATCAACGTCGACATCCCATTATCCAGCTTGCGGTAATACCCCATCCGCCCCGTGGTATGCTCCGCCTTCAAGCCCATCTTGATCATGCGGTCGCTGTCGATCAGGAAACGAACCGCGCGATCATCGCACTCGACATGCTTCTCACCGAACGGATCGTAATAACTCGTCGGCTCTTCAACTTGCTTCGCAGGCGCCGTCGTCGGGCAGATCAGTGTCCCCGTCGGCGGGACCTGTAAAATATCCCACACGCACGCCACCGCACCCTCATCGCCGTCACGCAGGACAAGAATATTCGTTATCGCGAAACTGGCACACATCAGATCGCCCGGCAATCCGCTCGGCGCACTGACCGCACGCACCTGCCGTGACACCGCCAGTTCGATCGCCTTACCATCCCGCACATCATTGACTCGGAACCGGTTGGATAGCTGCACATGCGCAGGCGACGCACTATCCGTCGTGTAATTGCCCGGATCGATCTGTGGCGGCGTCGCCGCGTTCTTGCCCGGGTCCTCCCTCGCCAGTTCCAGGCTCGGCCAGTACCAACCCACCTCCGGTGCGATCCAAAGCCGATCCCCGCCGAACGGCTTATCCGTCTTGTCCGGTTCGAGCATCGTCGGGTGGTTGAAAAACAGGTTCCCCTCAACACCCGGCAGCTCGCACGCCATGATCCGGGCCCCCACCTCGGTCAGAAGCAGCATCCCGTCACCCGCCACGACCCGATGCGTCGGCCGCTGCTGCGCCTTCGCCGCCAGATCCAACTGCTCAAACCAGTCCGCCATCATCTACTCCAATTCCGGCAAAGCCTTGTTAATCGATCTTCAAAAGAGAATCCCCCATCCCCCCACTCCCCAACACCAGCGGAGCCCCGCAGTATAGCGTCAGCTATGTCTTCTGTGCCTATATCGTGTCTCTTTTTTTCCCAATTGCGACTAGAAATTCGGTACTCCACACTGATCCTGCCGATGTAAAATCCCGGCCCCCCGAAAATGTGGATTATTGGCCCCAAAGCCCGATTGGGCTATGATATGAGGCGGCTTGAATGACTTGCCGGGTCTTGTCAGACCGGGCGGCCTGAGAAACAAACCACCGTGATCCGATCCCTGACATCTTCACAATCCGAGGCAGCCCCTTCTGCTGATGAGCATGCAGGAGAGGTGGCTGTGTCGCCGGGACGAGAGCCCGATGACCCGGACCCGGCCAGGGGTCACGGCTTGATCGTGACCCTGGACCTGCAGACCGACGATTGCGATCCTCCAGCCGAAAACTGGTTAACCCATGAGTTTACGCGCGTCGCCGCCTTGGCAGGTGTCGCCGGGGGCTGTATCAATCTGGCTGTTGTGGACGATGAGCAGATGGCCGAGTTGCACCAACAGTACTGCAACATCCCCGGCACAACGGACGTGCTGACATTCGACCTGCGGGACGACCAGAAGCCCCCTGCGGTTGGCCAGTCAGTCGAGGGAGATATCGTCCTGTGCATGGATGTCGCAGCACGCCAGGCTGCCGAGCGCGGGCATGACACCCGGTTGGAGCTTCTGCTCTATGCGGTGCACGGCCTGCTGCACCTGCTCGGTGAGGACGACCACGAGCTGGACGATTACCGGAAGATGCACCAACGTGAAAATGAATTACTGACCAGGGCGGGGTTCGGCCCCGTGTTTGGTGAGCCGTAATATTAACCGTAAGCCCCGCTGTGTTCCCCCTGATGCGGCGAGGCTTGGATGAGTGATCCGATCGATGGATCAGACCAGGGGACGGGCCTAAGTCAGTGAGTTACGCGATCGTGATCGCCATCATCGGAAGTCTGCTGGTCTGTTACTTCTCGACCTGCAATATCGTTCTGAAAACCCTGTCACGCAAACGGCTGGCTGACCGGTTGGGGGCGGGTTATGACCCCATACAGTTGGACAGGTTTATCCAGCGTCAGCCCATGTTGCTGTTGATGACAGGCACGCTCCGGGCGGTGCTGAACCTGGTCGTCACATTCGCGATCCTCTATCGCATTGAAGAAAAACTCGACGGCCAGTGGCCCCTGCTGATGATCTACCTGGTCACGTTCCTGATCGCAGGTGTCCTGCTCAGCATCTTCGCGGTTGCGATCCCGGTCAGTTGGGCGCGATATCAGCGCGAAAGTCTGGTCGCGCTTTCCATGCCGCTGCTGAACGTGATGCTCTTCGTGTTCCGACCGATCGTCTGGTCCTTGCACCTGTTCGATCCGATCATCCGCCGAATCTCCGGCATCGACCTGAACGAGGACGATGATGATTTGTCCGATGAAGTCCTGTCCATGGTGGAACAGCACGAGGACGGCGCAGAAGTCGACGAAGCCCAGAAGGAAATGATCGAGGCGGTCTTCGACCTCTCCGATACCGAGGCTGAGCAGGTCATGACACCGCGCACGGATGTCAAAGGCCTCGAAGTCAACGCATCGCTCGAACAGATCAAGGATACGATCCTCCAGCACGGGCACAGCCGAATCCCCGTCTACGAAGAAACGATCGACAACATCGTCGGCATCCTCTACGCCAAGGACATGATCAAATTCGTCGGCGACGGTGAGGACTTCGACCTCCGCAGCGTCCTGCGTGAGGCGATGATGGTCCCCGAGAGTAAGAACGTCGGCGAACTACTCGCGGAATTCAAAGCCAAGAAGATCCACATCGCCCTGGTGCTCGATGAGTACGGCGGAACGGCGGGGCTGGTCACTATCGAAGACATCCTCGAAGAACTGGTCGGCGAGATTCAGGACGAATACGAAGTGACAGACGATTTCCCGCAGATCGAGCGCATCGATTCCGAGACGCTGCACGTCGATGCCCGGGTTGAGATCGACGACCTCAACGACGAACTGGACGTCGAACTACCTGAAGATGAAGACTACGACACCGTCGGCGGCTTCGTCTTCGCCACGCTGGGGCACATCCCCAAGGCCGGGGAAACGTTCGAGTACGAGGGGATCTGTTTCAAGGTCACCGAGGCCGAACGCACCCGCGTCGTGCGTGTCGAGGTCAAGACCCAGCCGTCCGAAAAAACCGCCGCTGAATAAATAGCCGCTGAAAAAGGCCAAGAATATCACCCCACTCTGGTCCAGTTGTGAACGAGGCACGAACTTAGTATTTAGGCTAAATACGATCTTTATCAGATCACCGGCAAGCTACTGGCCAGAGGTTTCTTTTTGAGAAATGATTCGCCGGAGGCGCCAGTTTCGCTCAGGATCACAGCATTCAACATCAATCGGACTCGCGATAAGCCCGTTCGCTGGCTACACTTTCCCGCTCATGGATATCCGCTTTTACAACACGCTGACCCACCAGACGCAAACCTTCGAGCCGATCGAGCCCGGCAAGGTGTATATGTACAACTGCGGGCCGACCGTCTACGACTACGCCCACATCGGTAACTTCCGCGCGTTCCTCTTCGCCGACCTGCTCCGACGGTTCCTCGAACTGGCCGGCTTCGATGTCCAGCAAGTGATGAATATCACTGATGTCGGGCACATGACCGAAGACCAGCTTGCCGACGGCGGGGGTGAGGACAAGATGGAGGCCGCCGCCAAACGGCTCAAGGAATCCAAGAAGCAAGGCGTCGCCCTGGTCGACAATCCGGACGACCCCTTCGCTGTCGCGGAGTTCTTCACCAAAGCATTCATCGAGGATGGCAAAAAGCTCGGCCTGAAGGTCGCGCTGGAATTTCCCGCTAAAACGCCGCGTGCAACTGAGCACGTTGAAAAGAGCATGATCCCGATGATCAAAACGCTCATCGAAAAGGATCACGCCTACATCGCCAACGACGGCGCGGTCTACTTCAGTGTCCAGAGCTTCCCGGAGTACGGCAAGCTCTCGGGCAACACGCTCGAACATCTGCGCGGCGGCGCGGGCGGCCGCATCCAGGATGAACACCAGGCAGGCAAACGCCACCCGGCCGACTTCCTGCTCTGGAAGCCGGATGCGTCGCACCTGATGAAGTGGGATTCACCCTGGGGCGTCGGTTACCCCGGCTGGCACATCGAATGCTCCGCCATGGCACGCGCGATGCTCGGCCGCGAGGTCATCGACATCCACACCGGCGGCGAAGACAACATCTTCCCCCACCATGAATGCGAAATCGCCCAGTCCTGCGGCGCGACCGGCAAAGACCACTTCGCCCGCTTTTGGATGCACGCAAGATTCCTCATGGTTGAGGGTGAGAAGATGTCCAAATCCAAGGGCAACTTCTTCACCGTCCGCGATGTGCTGGAAGGCAAAGCCACCGGCCGCGAGGTCGACCCGGCCGTCCTGCGCTACGAAATGATCAAGGCCCACTACCGCTCCAACATGAACTTCACCGCGAAGGGCCTGACCGATTCTGCCAGCGCCGTTCGCCGGATGCGTGAAGCCGCTGCTGTTGATGGCGAACCACTGCCGACCGACCACCCGGATATCCAGGCGTTTATCGAATTCCTTGCCGACGACCTGAACATCGCCGGCGCGCTGGGTATGGTCTTTGAACGCATGAAAAAGGAAGACGATGAACTGCCCGGCTTCCTCAAACGCATCGATCAAGTGCTGGGCGTGTTGGATATAGACCCATCAGCAAACGCCGACACCCTCGATGCCGATGCACTCTGCCAACAACTCGACGCCGCCCGCGCGAGCAAAGACTACGCTGGCGCGGACGCCATCCGTCAGCAACTCATCGACAATGGCTACGATGTCAAAACCACCAAGGACGGCACCGTCGCCTCCAAGCGCCTCGCATAATCTTCCAACAAATCATCCCCCATAAACACCCGAAGCCCACGTTCTAAGAACGTCGGCCTCTTCATTTACCAATCTATCAACCAATCAACCCAACCTCATCCCGCCTGCTTCTGCTCCCGCGTCGCCTTCACCGCCCCGGTGATATAAGGCAAACCGCTCAGCACCGTCACCAGCACCGTCACATACACCAGCACATCCCGCACCCAACCCAACCAATGCCAGCCGTCCCGCCGCGGATCGATCACCACGATCGCCAGAACGATCGGGATCACGATCGATTGCAGGATCATCTTCAGTTTGCCCCAGATGTTCGCGCCGAACTTCACGCCCTCACCCTCAAGTTCGCCACGGATCGCGGTCACCAGTAGCTCCCGCGCCAGGATCACCGCCACCATCCACGGATACACGCCCGTCACCATGCTGAAAAAGTCGATCTGTCCGACTTCCACCGCACCGGGGATCACGAACCTCGGCCCGGCCAGGTAAACAAACGCACCGATGATCAACACCTTGTCACAGAACGGGTCCATGATCCTGCCGAACTTCGATTCGACGTCCCACTTCCGGGCCAGGTACCCGTCCAGCGTGTCCGTGATCGCCGCGAGGATAAACACCACGATCGCCATCGGCAGCAGCCACATCGGGCTCGGATTCGGCGCATCGTACCGGTAGCAGTTCAACAAGATAAAAAACACCGCCGCCAACACCAACCGCAGCAGCGTCAATTGATTCGGCAGTTGTCGGTAGAAAGTGTTCATAAATGACCGTCCCTCACGCCCCTACTCACACATCCTACACGATCCCGCTTCATAAGAGAAAGGATGTTAACCACAGAGACACAGAGGACACAGAGAATGCAATTCTAATCTTGGTTCTCTCTGTGCCGTCTGTGTCTCTGTGGTTCAATTCTGAAATCCCGCCGACATCCCCGCCAATCGCCCGCTGCTCCACGCCCACTGGAAGTTGTACCCGCCGATCCGCCCGTCCACATCCAGCACCTCGCCGCACAGATAGAGCCCCGCGCACTTGCGTGATTGCATCGTCGCCAGGTCCACTTCATCCAGCGGCACGCCACCCGCTGTCACTTCCGCAAACAGATACCCCCGATCCCGCACGACCGGCAGTACCAATCCCGTCAACGCATGTGCCAATTCCCGCCGCTGCACCTTCCCCAGTTGCGAGACCTGCACCCCCGGCCCCCCCGGACCCGGCTCAATCCCACACGCTTCCTTCACCAGTGCCTCCGCCAACCGCTTCGGCAACAACTCACTTACCACGCTCCCCACACCTGCTTTCCCCCGCTTCTGCGTCGCTTCCACTAGCTCCGCATCCACCTCTTCAAAACTGCGGCCCGGCAGCAGATTCGCTTGCAGCTTAGCGCCCGGATCCGTCGCCTTCGCCGCGATCCAGTGCCTGCTGATATCCATCACGCCCGGCCCGCTCAAACCAAAATGCGTCAGCAGCATCGCCCCCGCCTGACGCTGCAAAACCTTCCCCGTACCCGACACCACCATCAACTCCACATCCGCCGCCAGCCCGCTCAACTTCGTCAGCCAATGCCCCTTTTCCAAAACCAACGGTACCAGCGCCGGCGTCGTCTTCGTCACGCTGTGCCCCAGCGCCTTGGCAAACGCATAACCTTGCCCGTCGCTGCCCGTCTTCGGCAGGCTCTTCCCGCCCGTCGCCAGTATCACGCGCTTCGCCTGAAACGCTCCTCGCTCCGTGCTTACAGAAAACCCATCCCCCTCAGGTTGCACCGTCTCCACACGATGCCCGGCAAGCAACTCACACCCCGCCTCATCCACCGCCTTCAGTAGCGCATCCAGCACCATCCGCGCGCTATCACTGACCGGAAACAACTTCCCCGTATCCTCCCGTTTCAGTTCAACACCGATTTCCCGGAAAAACGCGATCGTCTTTTCAACACTGAACGTCCGCAGCACCTTCGCGATCTGGTTACGCTTCGATCCCGCGTAGTCCTCCGCAGTCACCACATCATGCGTGACATTGCACCGCCCCCCGCCCGAGACCAGTATCTTCGCCCCGATACGCTCCGCCCCATCCAGCAAGACCACACGCCCGTTACCACGCATCGCCCGTCCCGCTGCGATCCCCGCCATGAGCCCGGCTGCGCCCGCGCCGACGATAAGGATGTCTGTATGAGAGCCGTTAGCCATTAGCCCTTAGCCGTTAGCTAAAAAAAGAAAATGCAATAAACCACAACGCTCCCCGCCCATCCGCAACCCCACGCCCCCTCCCCGTTTAGCGTGGCAGCTTGCTGCCACATCCCGCATCCCACACCACAACCACACCATTACCCTCACCCTCAACCATTCCCCCTCTTCCTAATGGCTAACGGCAAAAAAGCTAACGGCTCATTTAAAATCATCCAGATTCAAACTACCAAGACCCTGGCCCAGGCTCTTGGCTTCCATGCCGCCCTTCAGGTCCTTACGCGGCTTACGCTGCGCCGCCTTGGCCTGGTGGTGTTTCATGTCCTGCTTGGATGCCTTGTGCGGATCGGCCGCCTCACCGACGGGCTTGTTCACCGCCTTGAGCGACAGCCGCACCTTCCGGTCGGTCTCGCTGATATCCAGCACACGGAACTGCTTGGTGTCGCCGACGTTCAACACGTCCGTCACCTTTGCTACGTGCTTGTCCGCCAGCTCGGAAATATGCACCAATCCTTCGACGCCGGTCTCTAATTCGACAAACGCGCCGAAGTCCGTCGTACCAAGGACCCGCCCGTCGACCAGGCTTTCCTTCGCATACTTATGCTCAGCGCCCACCCACGGATCGCCCTGCGCCTGCTTCAGGCTCAGCGTGATGCGGTGCTTGCCAAGGTCCACGCCGATCACAGCCAGACGAACCACATCCCCTTCCTTGATCACTTCGTCAGGCTTGTGAATACGTTTCCAGCTCATCTCGCTGATCGGCAGCAACCCTTCGATACCGGGCTCAACCTCGATGAACGAGCCGAAGCTCGCGTTGCGGATCACGCGTGCCGAGATCTGGTCGCCAACCTTCACCTTCTCGCCGACCGATTCCCACGGGTCCGGCTCGACCTGCTTCAGGCCCAGGCTGATTCGTTGGTTCTCCATGTCGATCTTCAAAACCTTCACCGACACAGACTGGCCGACCTTCAAAACATCCTTCGGCTTATCGACGTGCGAGTAGCTCATGTCAGACACATGCACCAGCCCGTCGATCCCGCCCAGGTCCACGAACGCGCCGAAGTCGACGATGTTCGACACCTTGCCCTCGCGAACCTGACCAACTTCCAGGTCGGAAATCAGCTTTTCTTTTTCCTTCGCCTGCCGATCGACCATCAGGTGCTTTCGGCTGAGTACGACCTTCTTCGATTTACGGTCGATCTCCTGCACGATCGCTTCGAGCTTCTGCCCGACGAACTGCTCCAGGTCTTCCACGTGGTGGATGTCGATCTGGCTGGCGGGCATGAACGCCGCGATCCCGCCGGGCATCTCAAGCTCGAGCCCGCCCTTGTTCTTGGCGACCACACGGGCCTCGACCACCGCGCCGCGCTGCAATTGTTCCCACGTCGCACGGTTGATCGCGCCCTCACGCGACAGGAAGATCAGCCCCTGAGCTTCATCGACATGGTCGACCACGAAGTCCATGATCGAACCCAAGCGTGGCGGACGATCGAACTGTGACGCCGGCACGACGCCCTGCATCTTGCCCGTGTCGCCGGTCAACTCGACGAACACATCGTCGCCACGGATCGCCGCGATGCGGCCGCGACGCACTTCGTGACGCATGTCGGGATGCCCCGCTTCGTCCTGTTGCTTGGCGTCTTCGGCCTGGGGTTGCTGTTCATCTTCCGCCATCAGCTCTTCGACACTCTTGCCGCCAAGCGCATCAGCAATCTCTTGCTCAAGTGCCTGGTCCGGCGAAGAGGCGTTAGGGGTAGACGGGGTGGGTTCTTGCGGAGAAGTCGGATCGGTCATTGGGTTCAGCACCGGGTCGTCTGGGTTCGGCCACACATCATTTTACGCGTCGGGTCATACTGCGACCACACTTTATCGGCCAGTATCAATCATACCCTTACTTGGCCCGGACTGCTAAGTCGTCACCCGGACCGTCAATCATTCATTCCACCTCAGGCGGCAGGCCTCGGGGCAGCTTCGCCGGCTCACTGTGGCCGAGTTTGTAATTGTTCCAGGCTTGCTCCCGCTGCTTTTCGGTCATCGGCTCAAGCCCCGCCGGGATAGGACGATCCAGCACCGCCAGCACACGCTCGTGCTCAGCCAGAGCGAACCGGATCGCCTCAACGCTTTCCGGACATACAAGTCCAAACGTATCCATCCCGTATTCTCTTGCACTATCCAGCATTCTAAAAGCCGCAGATTGATCTTCTAACGAATAATTCACGCCTAGAAGCCGTACAGCCGCGTTCTGGCTCAGCCATTCCGCCGCCCGACCATCACGGTGTGCCAGCCCCAGAATGCCCGCCACGCCCTTTTCTCGCAGCGTGAACAAGGTTTGCAGCATCCCGCCGCTCTTCACCTCCGCCGGGTCCTGCACGTGTAGCACCAACGCATCTACACGCTGCCGGCCCAGTAGTGCCATCCGCCTCAGGATCTCCCCCTCTAACTGCCTGCTGAACGCCGGCTCCGCGATCCCCAGCAGTACCGGCAAATCGCCCAATTCACGCCCCACACTTGCCAGCAGCGCATCCTCATCCGCAGGATCGACCACGATCAGCGACGGATGCGACTTCACATATTCCGCATCTTCTCCCGCCAGCATCGACAAACGCCACGCACACAGCCCGACCGTGATCTCACAGTTCGGCAGCTTCCGCATTGTCCAGTTGACCAATTCGCTCATCACTTCTTGCTGATATAGGGATTATCCTTGACATAAAACCGCAGCGGTTTGTCCGCCCATTCCTCCGCATACCCTACCCCAATCCGCGCGGATGTCACGATCTTGCTTGCCGGCATCGCTGTTTTTCGCAACTGTTCGATAAACAATTGTTCACCATTGACTAAATCGTGTCCGTCCAGTTCACGATCGATCCCTAACGCCTGGCACAACTTCGCCGGCCCGGAGCACAGGTCCGTCTGCTTCTTCGCAGCCTTGCGACGCTTAAACATCCCTTCCACCCCCTCGCTCGGCTCGATCGCGCGGATCAAGACCGCCACCGGGTCGTCCACCTTCGACGCCACCACGTTCATGCAATAGTGCATCCCGTACGTGAAGTACACGTAAGCATGCCCGCCATCGCCCCACATCGACTCATTGCGGGCCGTGCGTCGACCATTAGATGTATGCGCCGCCTTGTCCGCTGCACCCAGGTACGCTTCGACTTCCACGATCGTCCCCGCGATACGCTTCCCATCGAGCACCCGCACTAATCGCTGGCCCAGTAGCGCCTTGGCCACCACCACCGGCTCCCGCCGATAAAACGCACGCGAACATCTTCCTCCCTCTCCCCCTGGGAGAGGGCCGGGGTGAGGGCCGAACTTCCTCAACTGTCCGCTCATTCATGCCCCGTTATTACATCAATCTGGTCCCCTCTCCCCGCGGGAGAGGGCTAGGGTGAGGGCCGGATTGATTGCGTTTACGTTTTAACTTCTTTCATAGCAGCGTTGCGACGCAACGCGGGCTGTAAACGGCAAACGCCACATCCATACAACAATCAATCACGTCGTCTGCGGCGCTTCAGCAGCGGCTTTCTGCCTGCGCTTCTGCGTTGGATGACTCTTCCACTTATCGATCGGCAGCATTCCCGCGGTCATGATCGCCAGTTGGCTTCCGACAAAGATGAGCATCCAGATAACCGCCTTATCCATGAAGCCGTAGCTGTGCAGGCCGACGCCGAGCATGTTCGTGCCGAACCAGCTCCATGCGGTGACGATGTTGCCGAAGACCGCCAGCACCGCGACGCCGCGCATCCGGATCATCCCGCCCCAGCGTGCGTGAAGGATCAGCGCGTTCATCAATACGATCAGCACCGCGCCGTTTTCCTTCGGGTCCCAGCCCCAGAATCGCCCCCAGCTCTGGTCCGCCCAGATACCGCCCAGCACCGTCCCGACGAAGCTGAACAGCAACGCAAACGCGATCGTGCCGTAGATCATCTTGCCCAGGATTTTTTGAACTTCCGAGGTGTCAGGCCGCCATGGAAGAAGTGACAGCAGGTAAACGGCACCGACAAATATGACATAAAACAACGATGTATAGCCTGTCAACAGTAGAACACTGCGGATCGCAAATTGCGGAATCGCAAACAGAGTAAGAACGATTGCGAGGGCAATTGCGACTAAAGTAAACAACGAGGCACCGACTAAGGTTGCCAATACTCTTCCACGGTATTCTGATACGCACTGCCCGTGTACTGCCAAAGCAACAAAAACTATCGAGATCACGCCTGCCATAAACATCGCCGAGTAACCGATCGTCACGGCGATGACGTGCGTCGTCAGCCAGAAGTTGGAATCGAGTACCGCCTGCATCATCTGCATCGTGTCGCCGTCGGCGAGGTTATGCGCAATAATCAGCGTGACGAACCCGATCACTGCTGACAAGCAACTGCCCAGCCCGTTCTTGAACAGCCACTCCATGAACAGGCCCATCGCCACGCAGAACCAACCGATGAAAACCGCCGAGGAATACAGGTTCGTGACCGGGGCGTAGCCCTGCATGTACACCCGCGCTGCCAACCCGAAAGTATGGATGATAAACGTCACCACGATGACGCTAACCATCGCACGCCGTAGTGCAATTGCCAGCGTACCATTCTTTATGTTGGATGCCAGTAACGCGATTGCGCCCAGCAGGAACGCCAGCACGTACAGCACCGTCCCTTGGTAGAAAGGCTGTAAGTTGTTGAAGAACACCTCGAACTTTGCCTTGCGCATCACTGCGGGCATGTCGCTATTCAATAGCGTGGTGTATTCGGCCACCTGCTGGTTGAATTCCTGCGGATTCTGCTGCTGGTAAGCGTCGAGGATTTTCTTCCAATACTGCGCAGCCACGGACGGATCGGGATGCCCCTCGACGACCACCATTTCGGGTGCAAGCGGCCGCCAGTTTTCGCCCGGGCTCAACGGCGGCAGCATGTACGGCGTCAGGCGATGCCGGATGTCCTGGAACATCTGGACATGATCCGCAAGCTCCATCAAGTGCTTCTGATAGATCGTAAAGTCCTTCGGATCGATGCCACGCACAAGTGCAAGCTGCTCGTTGATAGCCTGACTGTGCATGAGCAACTGATTGAAGCTGAAACGCTTCTGTTTATCCGGCACTTCACCCAGCAGGCTGCGGACGTCCGGGTGATCGATGCGGAAGACTTCATAACTCTCGGTTTCCGGCCGTTGCGAGATGACATCCGCCATCCAGCGCATCGCGCTGATGCGTTGATTGTTTGCGGTGGCCGTCTGTCGATCGCTGATGATCATCAGGCTGTTACGCGCCACGGAATCCAACGGCTTGGTGCGGCCACCGGCAGATACCGGCAGCTTGCCCAACGCATCCAGGTTATAAGCGCCGACCGTCTGCTTGGGCATGATCGGTCGAACCAATACAAACACGCTCAGAAGCACGGCAACCAGCGGCAGCCATAGCGTGACCTTCTTCATCGCCGCGCCCTCCCAACGAACTTGATCAGCATCAATCCGAAGTGCGTCGCTAAACCAATTGACACGATCGCACAAGCAACATACGGCACGATCCAGCTCGGATTACGCACGATCTGCAATACCGTTGTCGTATCGCCTATATAGCTGCTTTGATACATCGTCTCGCCGCGCGAGTTCAGCGGCCGATAGCGAAGCGGATGGTTCATGTAGATCAGTGCCGGTCGATCTTCGCCGGTCGTCGGGTCGACGAGCCTGACTTCGCTTGAAAAGTTCTTCGGGATCTGCGTGCCGATGAACTTGTCGTGCTTGAAGTCGATCAGCGTGATCGAGTACGGCTTGTAGTCCCGGACGTAGCGCAGCTCGATCAGGTAGGTCTTGTCGTCGACGGTTACCGCCTGGCGGGTCTCGTCGGCGATGAACTCGAAGTTAAGACTGACCAAATAGGTTCCCAGATCTTGCCCTTTTTTGCTCAGCCGGATGTATGCCGAGGGGGCGTCGAGCCCGTTCATGTTCACGCCGCTGACCGGCGGGGCCGGTATGACCTGGATTGTGCGCCCAAGGCCCGAACGCGCAGGGTTTGTGCGCCCATCGGGTGGTGCAAAACGTGGAGCGAGCACGCTCGAATTTGACATCCAGGTCAAAACCTGCACATCGAACGGCAGCCGATCGTCGTGGATCGTCAGGCCGTTGTTGTGACGCTCCAAAATCGACTCGGGGATGACCACCACGTCGTCGTGATCCTCCGGCGAAGGGTCGACAATCGCCAACTCGACCGACCGGATGTCGACCGCGTAGTTGACGGTCTGCCCTTCTTCGATCCGCATCTGCCACTCGACCGCGAACAAGCCGGTGAGTACCTCGCCGACGATCAGCATGATTAATCCGGCATGGGTAAGGATGATCCCGATGCGTTTCTCGTCCAGCTTGAACCGCACGATATGGGCGGCGATCAGGTTGATGACCATCAGTCCGCCGATCGTGTACCCGCCGACGAACGGGACCTTGATGCCCGCGATCCCGATGGGCATCATCAACCACAAGGATCGGAAGTAGGTGTTGACGACCTGCCAGTTGCCGATTTCTTTCTGCGCGATCGTGCCGACGAATATGAGGATCATCGCTAATACGAAAAGCAGCACCGTCAGCTTCAACGATGCGATCGGCGCAAGTGCTTTCTTGATGGATTTATTCACCGGCGTCTCCCGCGCTTGCCGGTTCGTTTGGTTCGGTCGGTGCTTGTTCGACGCCGAACTTGATGGACTCGACGAAGGTGATAAACGCCGGCTTATGTTCCTCAAGTGCATCGACCGAGCCGGTCATCTTGAAGTACCAGGTCAGCCCGTCTTGTGGCCGTGGGAGCATGACGACCATCATGCGGTCGATCATGGTTTGGCCTGCATTTTCAGGCTTTACAAGATCGATCAGGTCACAGGTTTGATCATCCACCTGAACGCTTACTTTCTCCTGTGCGTCGATAGATTCGATCGGATCAAGCCCGACCTGGCCGCGCCAGCGATTGATATTAGCCAGAACGCCGCCGCCACCGCTGCCGAGTTTGGTGACAGTGATGCGTGCGTCGCCGGTCTCACCTTGCACGATGTACGCGGCGGTGAGGATGCTGGACGCGTTGGGGTCTTCGATCCAGTCGTCGGGGACGTGCCAGCCGATGGTGTTCTTGCTTGTCGAGGCCGGCGCCTGCATCCCATCCATCCCCCCCATACCGTCCATGCCGATCAACAGTTTGGGCTCTGAGTATGGATCGGACTTGGGCGACTGATACGCACGGATTTCGTCATCGTCGCAGCCGGTAAGCAATGTGATCAATACCGCGGTGACCAGCGCGCTGGTCAGCAGCGATATCCATTTTGATGTTTGTTCGTTGTTTGTACGTTTGTTCATGCCAAGCCGCCCTGCTCTTGTTAGGTTTGAGATTCTAACAGTATTCACGCAACATGGCTCGGTCCAGAGGTTTCTGGAAAACCTGAATCTGGCGGGCCGGGCACCATAAGCTTACAATCCTTAACTTTTCCGCCACGATCGGCCGGCATGTTGTCGGTCTCTCTATGAAGGAGACGTTGTGCGGTCGATGAGCCTCATCTTGTGGGTCGCTCTGGGCGGAGCGTTGGGCGCGGTTTGTCGGTACCTGCTTACCGCGTTAATCGACCAGACCCCGATCGGTCCATGGAAGATAGGCACACTGGTGGTGAATCTGCTGGGCTGCTTCCTGTTCGGCCTGGTCTGGGCGCGTGCGGACATGAAACTGCAACTGGAGACGCCGATGGCGATCGCGCTGATGGGCGGTTTTCTAGGGTCATTAACCACATTTTCGACTTACGCATTCCACACCACAGCCCTGGCCAAGCAATCGGACTACCTGTGGGCGGGGGTGAACCTGCTTGCCAATAACGGGCTTGGCATCGTGATGGTGTTCGCGGGTATGGCGCTTGCGAATGCGATCACCGCGGCGGACTAATCTTGGAGGGAACCGGTTGGATATACATACATCAGACTAACCCGACTTATTAGCAGTCGGAGAGCGTTAATAAATCGAAAACTGGCCGTTTGTGTAACGGTCTGTCGAGGATACAATCACTCGTTAGGTTTCACGGCGGAACCAAAGTCCGCTTTATGCTCCGGGGAAGGAGTCGCCTCTCATGGGCACGGGGACAGTGACGTCTAAGTCCAACACCAAACCCACCCACGAAATCAGGTCAGCGGTCGTGCGATTTGCCGGAGATTCCGGTGATGGTATGCAGCTCGCCGGCACGCAGTTCACCACGACCTCGGCCGTGGTCGGCAACGACATCGCTACCTTGCCTGACTATCCCGCGGAAATCCGCGCGCCGGTCGGGACGGTCGCGGGTGTGTCTGGTTTCCAGATCAACTTCTCCAGCCAGGACATCCACACGCCCGGCGACAAGGTCAACGCGCTGATCGCGATGAACCCGGCGGCGTTCAAGGCTCACATCGACGATGTCGAGCCCGGCGGGATCGTGATCGTCAACGAGTCGGAGTTCGAGAAGGTCAACCTTCGCAAGGCCGGCTACGACGAGGGCGAGAACCCGCTGGATGATCCGGAAAAAAACCGCAAGTATCAGCTGTTCAAGGTACCGATCACCCGGCTGAACAATGAGGCGCTGGAAGTGACGGGGCTGGGCGCGAAAGACATCAACCGCTGCAAGAACATGTATGCGCTGGGGATCGTGTACTGGCTGTACGATCGGCCGCTGGATACGACGATCGCGCAGATCAACGCGTACTTCGGCAAGAAGAAGAACCTGCCGCAGGTCGCTGAGGCCAATATCGCGGCGCTGAAGAGCGGTTTCTACTTCGGCGAGACGGCGGAGTTGTTCCCCACGCAGTACCACGTGGAGCGTGCCACGATCGAGCCGGGCAAATACCGGAAGATCACGGGCAATGAGGCGGTCGCGATGGGTCTTGTCGCGGCGGCGAAGCTTGCGGGTAAAGACGTGTGCTACTGCAGCTATCCGATCACGCCTGCCAGCAGCGTGCTGCACTCCCTGGCGGGGATGCGTCAGTACGGCGTCAAGACGTTCCAGGCGGAGGACGAGATCGCGGCGGTCTGTGCGGCGATCGGTGCATCGTATGCCGGACAGCTTGGCGTAACGGGCACGTCCGGGCCGGGCGTCGCTCTGAAGGGTGAAGCGATCGGCCTTGCAGTGATGACTGAGTTGCCGTTGGTGGTCGTGAACGTGCAACGTGGTGGACCGGCGACGGGCTTGCCGACGAAGACCGAGCAATCCGACCTTTTCCAGGCGATTTATGGCCGAAACGGTGAGTGCCCCGCGGTGGTGTTAGCCGCCAAGTCACCGGGCGATTGCTTCTATGCTGCGATTGAGGCTTGTCGGATCGCGATGCAGCGGCGCGTGCCGGTGATCCTGTTGACAGATGGTTATCTCGGTAACGGTTCTGAGCCCTGGAAGATCCCGGATGCCAGTTCATTTGAGAAGATCGAGATCAAGCATCCGTCTGATCCTGAGACGTTCCACGCGTATGACCGTGATGAGAATCTGGTACGGCCGTGGGCTTTACCCGGTACACCCGGGTTGGAACACCGTATCGGCGGGCTTGAGAAGCAGAACATCACAGGCAACGTCTGTTACGAACCGGACAATCACCAGTTGATGATCGAAGCTCGTAAGCAGAAGGTTGAAAAGATTGCGGACGACCTGCCTGAGCAAGAGACCTACGGCAACGGCGGAGATGAACTGTTGGTGCTCGGCTGGGGCGGGACGTATGGCTCGATCCTCACCGCGGTGACCCGTGCATGCGAAGCGGGCAAGAAGGTGACCGGAGCGCATCTGCGTTACCTGAATCCGATGCCGAAGAACCTCGGCAAGCTGCTCAAGCAATACAAGCGCGTACTTGTACCCGAACTGAACATGGGGCAGTTGCGGACGGTGATCCGAGGCAAGTATCTGGTGGACGCTCGCGGTCTGAACAAGATGCAAGGCCGGCCTTTCCTGGTTGAAGAAATCGAGGAGGCGATCGACCTGATGCTCGCGGATAAGTACGGCGACCGTGAATACCTGCGACCGCACCACGGTGTTGTGCGGCTGGAGGATCAGGAATACGACTTTTCAAAAATCGATGGCGGAATCAACGCCTGAGAATCATTTACGTGGAGAATAGGCGATGAGCGCCAATCCGTTACCCGTGCTGAGCCCGAAAGATTTTGCCTCCGACCAGGACATCCGCTGGTGTCCGGGTTGCGGGGATTACGCGATCATCAACCAGGTGAAGCGTGTGCTTGCGAAGATGGGGGCTGAGCGTGAGAAGACCGTCTTTGTTGCGGGGATCGGTTGTTCGAGCCGGTTCCCCTACTACATGAGCACGTACGGGATGCACTCGATCCACGGGCGTGCCCCGGCGTTTGCGACGGGGATCAAGATCGCGAACCCGGACCTGAACGTGTGGGTCATCACCGGCGACGGCGACGGGCTGAGCATCGGCGGCAATCACCTGATGCACATCCTGCGGCGAAACGTTAACGTGAAAATCCTGTTATTTAACAACCGGATTTACGGGTTGACCAAGGGTCAGTACTCGCCGACGAGTGAGACGGGTAAGAAGAGCCCGTCGACGCCGATGGGTTCGATCGATCTACCGTTGACGCCGTTATCTGTCGCGCTGGCGGCGGAGGCGAGCTTTGTAGCGCGTTGCGTTGACGTTGATAAGAACCTTGGTGAGGTATTGGAGCGGGCGTCGCAGCATCGTGGTTCGGCGCTGGTCGAGATCTACCAGGACTGCAACGTGTTCAACCACTTCGCGTTCAAGCATGCGACGGATAAGGCGGTCAAGGAAGATAACATCATCAGGTTAGAGCACGGCAAGCCGTTGGTGTTCGGCAAGGAGATGAACAAAGGCATCCGCATGACCGGAGACCATAAGCTGGAGATCGTTGAACTGGGCAAGGCCTACCAGGAAGACGACCTGATCTTCCATGATGAGGAAGATGAGAAGCTGGCGTTCATGCTAAGCCGAATGGAGCACCCGGAATTCCCCGAGCCGATGGGCGTGTACTACTGCGTGAAGGATGCCTGCTATGAAGATTTGCTGACGCAGCAGGTGACTGATGCGCGGAAGCAGCGCGGGGAAGGGACGCTTGAGCAGTTGTTGAATTCGGGAGATACGTTTGAGGTGAAGTGATTGGGGTGGACTCTTGGCGGGTGCAGTTGACTGCCTGCGTTGCGTCGCAACGCAGCTGATAAAGAGCTGGTTTAATTTCGCGTAATCAATCCGGCCCTCACCCTGGCCCTCTCCCGGGTGGAGAGGGGATAAGAGGTCTGTGTTGCGTCGCAACGCAGCTATTACAGATTCGGGCAAGTGCGCGTAATTAATCTGTGTATAGCCGCGACCATTGGTCGCGCCGGAGTGTTCATTTACTTTTGAAGAGCGCGACCGATGGTCGCGGTTTTACAAAAGGGCTGCTTAGTCCCGGTTGGGGAGTTTGCAGCCTTTTTGTTTTGACATGGTCAGGTGGTTGCCCTTGGCGTTGTAGTGGACGTCGGTCATGTAGGCTTCGATGAGCATGACGCCGCGGCCGTGAGGTGTGGTGAGGTTTTCTTCGCTGGTCGGGTCGGGAAGGGATTTGGGGTTGAACCCGTCACCTTCGTCGGTAACGTCTATCGTGATTTTCTTGTTGGTGCAGGCGTATTTGATGGTGACGTTTTTGGCGGGATCGTTCTTGTTGCCGTGGTGGATGGCGTTTGAGATGGCCTCGTCGAGGGCGAGACGGATGGCGAAGACTTCGTCCTTGCCGAAGCCTTTGTCTTGAACTGCCCGGATGATGGTTTCCTGAACCTTGGGCAGCTCTGTCAGCTTGCTAGGGATCACCATCTTGGGCATTGGTCAGGCCCCTGCCAAAGCGAACCGCCGCGCCACTACCCAGCGAGGCTGCGCGGGGCGGGCCGGTGGAGCAGTTTTACTTAAAGCTCGCCAACGCCTTGGGAGCGTCCTCGTGGATCTGGAACAGCTTATTGAGCTTGGTGATGACAAAGACCTCATAAATCTGAGGATCGATGTTGCACAGCCTCAGCTGTCCGCTCTTGTTTCGTACCTGATTATTGATGGTGATCAGGGTGCCCAGCGCAGCGGAAGACAGGTGCTCGACCTGGTCGAAGTCGATCAACAGTTTGGGGTTGTCCGAAGCCTCGATCAGTTGGCGGATCTCGTCACCGATCTGCTGGATATTTGCTTCCTCAAGGATGTTGCGGTCGAGGAATCGGATCTTGGTGATCTCGTTCTCCTCACTCACAACCAGGCGTGAATCCTTGGTGGTCATCAACCGTCTCCTAATCGTCGGGTCAAGGGGTCGAAGTTATCTGCTTCGTCCTTGGGTGTCAAACATTTACAGCCATCCGCCAGACAGGAAGTGGCACTACATGACAGCCCTGTCCCTGAGCGCGTCCCCAGCGCCCATATGTCCTATCTTATCAGTAATTCGGGGTTGGTACACATCGGTATGGGTGAATAAATATCGGCTACTTCGGGTCTTGGCTTTTGTTGTGCTGGATATACCAGAGGGCGGCGTATTTGAGCTGGGTGCTGACGGCTGCTTTCTGAGCAATCAGCAGGCCGAACGCGCCATCGAGGAAGCCCTTCTTGAGAAAGTAGAACTTGAAGAAGGCAAACCATGGACGGAGGAGCAGGTCCAGGCCGGTGGCCCGTTTGCCGCGGTCGTGCATCTGCTGGGCGACCATCAGCAGGCGTTCATCCATACGCTCGCCCGAGAAGTAGTCGCTGAACCCGGCGTCGCTGACACGTTTGTGCTCGATATGGCCCTTGAGCCTGCCGCAGCGGTCGGGTGAGGACGCCTGGCGGGCCTCGTGGAGGACTTCATCGGGCCAGGAGCAGCGTTTCTGGTGGATCAGGCGGGATTGCCAGTCGGGGCACCAGGCACGGACGAACCGGCCCATCAGGTAATTTCGACGCCGAAGCAGGAAGACATCGTGGCTATCCAGTTGCTGAGGGGTCAAAGAGGCGACTTCCTTGGCAAGCGCGGGGGAAATCTCCTCGTCGCCGTCCAGAACGAAGACCCAGTCGTTACGGGCAAGCTCGGAGGCGAACTTTTTCTGGCCCATGTAGCCCCGCCAAGGCTCGACGACGTAGCGGTCGGCGTGCTTCTGGGCGATTTGCGGTGTGCGGTCCTGTGAGCCGGAATCCACGACGATCAACTCGTCGGCCCACTTGGCGGATTCGCAGGCGGGGCCAAGGGTGTCCTCGGCGTTGGCACAGCAGATAATGACGGATATTTCGGGCATGGGGCAGTAGTCTACGCTCGGTGGGGATCGTCGGCCAAATGAGGGTTTGCCCGGGTGCAGTTATACATGGAGATAAACGGGATGCTTACACGGGCCGGGTCGGTTGTTACAATGTCGCCGTTGCAAGGAGGCTGATGATGAAGCTGTCTTACAAAATCGCACTGATCGTTTCTGCTGCCCTGTTCTTGGTGGCGGTACTGCTGATAAGCGGTTCCGGTGGGTCCGGGGATGAAACGACAGATACCGCGGATAACTCAACACAAACCGACCAGAACCAGCGTAAGTCTTTGGTGAGTGAATCATCGGAGGCTGAGGATGGCGGCACGACGCAAGCCGGTAGCAAGACGACGGCCAATGCTGAGAAGCCGGTTGGCGGCGGCGCCTCTACACCGACCAGCAGTCTGGCTGCGGATATCCGGAAGTATCAACAGCAGGCGGCCGCGGAAAAGGCGGCGTCTGAGAACGCGGCAGGTAAACCGGTTGATACCGAAGCCACGACGGCAGAAGCTGAAAAGCCCGTTGATGAGACCGCCAAAGCCAATACACCCGAGGCGATCGCGCTGAACCGGACGGATGCCGATGCAGGCAAGCCGGTGGTTACGGAAGAACCCAAGAAAACGCCGACGGTCAGCCGCGCGGAGTTAGAAGCGATACTGGGGGGCGGTTCTTCCACGACGACATCGGGCACGCCTGGGCCAACAACGACCAGCGGCGCGAATACTTCGTTGACGACGGCTGTCACAGCAATTGATACGAAGCCGACTACTGCGAGCGGTTATCCCGGCGGGACGTATATCATCCAACCCGGTGATACGCTCAGTTCGATCGCCAAGAAGTTCTACGGCGATGAGTCGAAGTGGCATGTGATCGGTGAGGAGAATTTTGTTGAACCACTCAGCTTACAAGTAGGTCAGGAACTTCGGATCCCTGCGATGGCGGTTGCCATTAAAAGTGAGCAGGAAGTGATACCGCTGCCGGAGGGTGTGAGGATTCATGTCGTCAAGGCTGGTGACAGTCTGTCAAGTATTTCAGAGGTGTATTACAAGGGCGACCCGACGCAGTGGCGGAAGATTTATAATTTTAACCGCGATTTAATCGGCAAGAATCCCAACGCGATCAAGGCGGGGATGGAGCTGCGGATCCCGCCTCCGGTAAGCGGCGCAAGGTGAACAAGGTTCGCCTTTTCGGTGGATTTCCACAATCTTACCCAACTTCAAAATGTTTCTGGACCGGGCCGGTTCGTGTCGTATAATTGGGGCTGGAAAGTGAAGACACGGATCAAGCCCTGGGCAACCGAAAACGGTACGGTGTGGCAGATTTGCTCGAACCTTTAAGAACCCCAAGGGAGCGTTGATCGAGCGCGAAGGCCAAGCCTCCAAAGAGTGGAAGGCCGGGACGACTTGGGAACGCACCCACCTGCAATTGGGGTTCGAGCAAGTTCCGCACCGCTTGGGATCAAGCTTGAGCGTGGAAACGCTTTTGACACGGCCTGTCAGCTCGGACGGGCCGTTTTTTTATTATTATAAAACAGGCATCGAGCCTAACCACGCGCTATAGTGTCTAAGCATGAGTGAGGACCCGCATCAACCTGAAAAAAAAGACCGCCCCGGCCTGATTGAAGGCCTGGTCGATCAGCTCGTGGGCAGTTACAGCTCCGAGGACCATCTTCAGCATATCAATCAGGCGTTCCTGCCCAAGCGGGCGCGGGTTATCGAATTCATCGAGCTATTGCGGAAAATCGTGTTCCCGGGCTTTTTCGATGAACAGCCGGTAACGCCCGATAACGCTCGCTGGCATATCGGTGAACTGCTGAGCAAGGTGCAGGTCGTGTTGTACGAGCAGGTACTGCAGTCGCTGTGCTACAAGAGCAACATCGGTGCGGGCACGGCAGCGCCGGCGGACGAGAACTGCAAGTGCAAGGCTCACGAGATCACCTCGACGTTCCTCAAGACCATTCCCGAGCTTCGACGCAGGCTGGCGCTTGATGTGGAAGCGGCGTTCGATGGCGACCCGGCGGCGAAGTCGACCGACGAAGCGATCTTCAGCTACCCAGGCATCGACGCGATCTTTATCCAGCGGGCGGCACACGTACTATTCAAGCTTGATGTCCCACTGATCCCGCGCATCATGACGGAAGTTGCGCACAGCGAAACCGGTATCGATATCCACCCCGGCGCGGTCATTGGTGATGCATTTTTCATCGATCACGGCACGGGTGTTGTCATCGGGGAAACAACCACGATCGGTCGCCATGTGAAGATATATCAGGGCGTGACACTCGGCGCGCTATCGACCAAAGGCGGGCAGGCGTGGCGCGGGATGAAGCGTCATCCCACGATCGAAGACAACGTTACCATCTATCCCAACGCGACAATCCTCGGCGGCGAGACCGTGATCGGCGAGGGTTGCGTTGTTAACGGCGGCGCGTTCTTAACGCACAGCGTCCAGCCAGGGCATACCGTACGGATCGATCACCCGCAGCCACAACTGCGAGCGATGCGGAATACAAACGTCAACAAGAAGGACCGACTGCCCACCGAATGATGGGCCACTTCGGGAGCTACAGCCGTGCACATCGACTATAACATCCCGATCCCCCTGTTCCCGCTGAACGCGTGTGTGCTTCTGCCGAACACGCTGACGCCGCTGCATATTTTTGAAGATCGTTACCGCAAGATGGTCAGCCGGGCGCTTGACAGTAACGGGCTGATCGCGATGGCGACGTTCAAGGGTGAACGCTGGCGTCAGGAATATGAAGGCAACCCGCCGATCCGACCGTGCGTCTGCATCGGCTACATCCTCCAGCACGAACGTCTGCCCGACGGCCGATACAACATCCTGCTGCAAGGCGTATCGCGTGCAAAGATCTCACAGGAGATCCTCGGCGCCTCCTACCGTGAAGCGATCCTCCGGCCGGTGGAAAAAGAACTGCCGGGCGAGGACATACTCGCACCCTGCCGGGAACAGATCGAGAAGCTTCTTGCCGATCCGCTGTTAAAACAGTGGTCCAAGGCACAAGCGGTGAGTAACTGGATCAGCAGTGAGATACCGACGGTGGCGTTGATCGATCAGATGGTCCTTTCATTGTGTCGTTGTACCGAGCAACGCTATTCAATGCTGGCTGAGCCATGTCCCTGCCAGCGAGCCGAGTGGGTCCAGAAGCATCTCGAACAGACACGCAAGACCTTCTACCGCGCCCAAAGCTTCGGCTGCTCCGTCAGCGAGCAAGGTTTGGCGCTGAATTAAAACGGCATTACTCCCGTCCTCTCTTAAAGAATGTATAGCCGCGACCATTGGCCGCGCCCGGTAGCTAATTTATCTTTGAAGAGCGCGACCAATGGTCGCGGCTTTACAGAGGGATCGGCCAATCGCTGCCCTCACGCATCCTGTTCACCTGCTATCATCGAGTAATGAATCCCCCTGCTTCTGACAACCCGCACCCCCCGGATTCCCCTGCTCATGCGGCTTTGATCGTTGGTTGTGGGTATTTCGGCAAGCGATTGGCGCAGCAGTTGATCGCGCGCGGGCTGACGGTGTTTGGGACGACGCGCAGCGAGAAACATGCGAAGCTGTTGGCGGGGATGGGTGTAAGGCCGTTGTTGTTGGAGCTGACGCAGCCGTTGACGTATGCGTCGCTGACACCCGCGCTGTCGGCCGAGGTGTTGGATGTGTACCTGATGGTTCCGCCGGGGCGGTTGAACGATGAGCCTTCGACAAAACAGATCATGTTGTGCGGGACGGCACATGTCATCAAGGCGCTGAAACGAGCGAACGTTCGCAAATCGGTGATGGTTTCAAGTTCAGCGGTGTATGGCCAGGCGGATGGGCAGCGTGTGGATGCGGATACGCCGGCTGAGCCGAATGGCGAACGTGCGAAGTTGATGCTTGAAGGCGAGAAGCTATGGCTTGACGGCGGGGATGCGTATTCCGTATTGCGTTTGGCGGGGTTGTATGGGCCGGGGCGGATCGTCGGGATGCGGGCGCTACGTCAGTGTTCGCCTTTATTGGGTAATCCTGAAGCGATGTTGAATCTCGTGCATGTTCAGGATGCGGTAGACCTGTTGCTTGCGATGGTGGATGGTTCGGGGGCCGGGCGTATCGAGCTTGGGTGTGACGGGCATCCGGTGGGCCGGCTTTCGTATTACACGTACCTGGCGAACCGGTTGAAGCTGCCCGTGCCCCAGGTTGTGGACGATCATACAGCGGCGACGATCTTCGGTGTGAACGCTGATCGGCTGGCGCGGTCGTCGAATAAGGCACTGGATAACGCAGTAACAAGAAAACGGACGGGCTGGTCGCCTGCATTTACAGACTACAAGGCGGGTCTGGAAGCGATCTTCACGGAAAGTTCGGCCGATCGGCGTCAAAGCCTCGGCGGTAGCTGAACAATCCGGGGGAGTTGCTAAACTCCTAGTCCATGGCTGAACCATCGATCAGAGATACAGAATCCTTTGCACCTGCTGCGGACGACAACGATCCGCTGCTGGCGGGTTTGACCGAGCCGCAGCGTGAGGCGGTGACGCACGTGGACGGGCCGATGCTGGTGCTGGCCGGGCCGGGCTCGGGAAAGACGCGGGTCATTACCAGCCGGGTCGCGCACCTGGTAACGCGGGTGGGGATACCGCCCTGGCAGGTGCTGGCGATCACGTTTACGAACAAGGCGGCCGGGGAAATGCACGCGCGTACAGCCGAGCTTGTCACGGACCGGCAGGCGCGGGCGCTGACGGTGTGTACGTTCCACAGTTTGTGTGCCCGCGTGCTGCGTCAGTTTGCCGAGCGGCTGGACCTGCCGCCGGGTTATTCGATTTATGACACGACAGACCAGAAGCGTGCGGTGAAGCAGGCGCTGACTGACCTGGAGATCAACACGAAGAACTTCCCGCCGGGCGGCTTGCTCAGCTCGATCAGCAACTCGAAGAACGAGCTGGTTGATGCCGATGCGTACCAGAAGCTGGCGAGCGACTTCTACAGCCGGACGGTTGCGAAGGTGTACACGAAGTACACCGAGATCCTGACGAGAAACAACGCGCTGGACTTCGATGACCTGCTATTGAAGGTCGTGCAGCTATTCCGAGAGCACCCGGATGTGCTGAAGATGCTGCAGGATAAGTATCAGTACGTGATGATCGACGAGTACCAGGACACGAACCACGCGCAGTTCATGATCGCAAATGCCTTAGCGAGCCGACACAAAAATATCTGCGCGACGGGAGACCCGGACCAATCGATCTACGGCTGGCGCGGCGCTAATATCAAAAACATCCTCGACTTCGAGGCGCATTACCCGGATGCGAAGGTGGTTCGGCTTGAGCAGAATTACCGGTCGACCAAGAAGATCCTTTCGCTGGCCGACGGGCTGATCCGCAACAACTCTCGCCGCAAGCACAAGGAGCTTTGGACGCATAACGATGAGGGCGATCCGGTGCAGATCGTGATGTGCAGCGATGAACGTCACGAGGCGAACTGGATCGTCGATGCGTACCAGAAGCTGCACGATGAGAAGGACGTCGCGTGGGGCCAGATGGCGGTGTTTTACCGGATCAACAGTTTGAGCCGAGTGATGGAAGATGCACTGCGCAATGCGGGCGTGCCCTACCAGATCGCGCGGGGTACGGCGTTCTACGAGCGTGCGGAAATCAAGAACGCGGTGGCGTATCTGCGCTGCGTGGTGAACGCGGCCGACGAGGTGAGTCTGCTGCGGATTATCAACACGCCGACACGCGGCATCAGTGACAAGACGGTCAAGGCGATGCAGGCGTATTGTCTAGCCAATAACGTGCAGATCGACACGCTGCTGGGTGATCCGTTGAAACTGACTGCAGTCAATACGCGGGCGCAGACGTCGGTCGCGAAGTTCGGCAAGCTGCTGGATACCTGGCGGCAGGCGGCGGGGTTCGGGCCGCAGGTGCCGACGGTCGTAGGTGATCCGATCGCATCAACGACGCTGCGCGGGTTTGTCGAGGATGTATTGCGGCAATCGGGTTTGGAGGATGCTTGCCGAAACGACAAGTCCGATCCGGATCACGAAAGGCTTGCCAATCTCGGCGAACTGGTGACCAGCGCGCAGCAGTTCGAGGAGGAATACGAGCTGGAAGTTGAGCTTGATGGCAGCGACCACACGCCGACGCTGGCGGAGAAACTGCTGGCGTTTTTGGAAAGGATCAGCCTGGTCAGCGATGTCGATGCGGTCGATCCGGACCAGGGTGCGGTGACGCTGATGACCTTGCACGCGGCTAAGGGTCTGGAGTACCCGGTTGTGGCGATGATCGGCGTGGAAGACGGGCTGTTGCCGCACGAACGAGCCAACGGCGATCAGCAGGAACTGGAAGAGGAACGACGGCTGTGCTTCGTGGGGATCACACGCGCGATGCGGCAACTATACCTGACGCACGCGCGGTATCGCACGGTGTTCGGCATGTCAAACGCGACGATCCCGAGCCGGTTTTTCCGTGAGATGCCGAAGGATTGTTACGAGGAGGTGGACGCGACCGAGGATGACGCCGATAGCTTGTCGGACGGCTTGGTGCAGCGATCATTGGTCGGCCGAGAGGCGGCGAAGTATCCGCCGGGCACCTTGGTGCGGCATCCGCAGTTCGGTATGGGCAGGATTATCGATATACATCCGATGGGGTCGCACACACGGGCAAGGATCGCATTTAATACCGCCGGGACGAAGACGCTGATCTTGCAGTATGCGAGACTGGAGATTGTGGAGTATTGATGATTTGTATGATGTTTAGCGTGGGAGCTTGCTTCCATATGGTCGAGTAAGCTCGACCGCTAAACGGGCGTATTGGGGTGTGAAGTATGGCGCGAACACAAATCAAAATCTGTGGTCTGCGGGAACCGGAGCATATTGAGTGCGCGGTGGATTGTGGCGCGGATTATGTGGGGATGGTGTTTGCGGAAGGTTCGCCGCGGCAGGTCCAGATCGCCGAGGCGCGGACGCTGGTGGCGACGTTGTTTTCGACATCAAAGTGCGTGGAGCCGGTGGCGCTTTTTTCCAATCAGTCGATCGAGTTTGTGGATGAAGTGCTGGAGAACGTGGACTTCCGGTATGTGCAATTGCATGGCGATGAGGACCGTGTGTATGTCGAGCAGCTTGACGACTTGAAGGTGTTCAAGGCGGTGCCGTTCGATCCGGAGAAGATTGACGAATGGCGGAATCCGCCGGAGAACGTGGCCGCCCTGCTGGTGGATGCACCGACGCTGCCGGGTGAACTGACCGGCGGGACGGGGCGCGTGTTCAACTGGCAGGCGTTTGCAAACCTGGACCGTGCGGGCCTGCCGCCGATCATGCTGGCCGGGGGATTGACGGCAGAGAATGTGGGCGAGGCGATCAGCGTGGTTCGGCCGTTCGCGGTGGATGTATCCAGCGGAGTGGAGGTTTCTCGGGGTGTAAAGGATGCGAAGCTGATCCGCCGGTTTATCGAAGCCGTCAAATCAGCCGATAGCGAGCTTGACTGAGATGGTTCCTGGATTAGACTTAACCTTATGGTACTGATCGGTTCCAACATCTCGGCAAATTCCTGGCGTTGGCGCTGCTGCGCCTGACTAATCTCCCTGCGCCGCATAATCCTGTACCATACTCCCGACATATTCATCATTACGAGGTTTTCGAACCATGAAAAGGGTTCTTTCAGGTATCCAACCATCCGGACAATTGCACATCGGCAACTATGCCGGTGCGATCAAGCAGTTTGTAGATATGCAGGTCGACCACGAAATGTTTATCTTCGTGGCTTCGTATCATGCGCTCACATCGACGCGTGAGCCGGCGGAGCTGCGCAAGAATATCCGGCAGGTCGTTGTTGATTATCTTGCGTTTGGACTCGACCCGGAGAAGTATCCGCAGACACATATCTATCTGCAGCAGGATGTGCCGCAGGTGACTGAATTATGCTGGCTGTTATCTTGCGTGTGCCCGAAGCACCTGATGGATAAGGCGACCAGTTTTAAGGACAAGACGGCCCGGGGTTTGTCCGCATCGATCGGTCTATACACGTATCCGATCCTGCAGGCGGCGGATATCCTGAGCGTGAATCCCGACCTCGTGCCGGTCGGCAAGGACCAGGTGCAGCACGTGGAGATCACGCGCGACCTGGCGCAGAAGTTCAACAACGCGTACGGCGAGGTGTTCAAGATCCCCGCGTACAAGTTGCGTGACGACGCGGAGGTTTTGCCGGGCGTGGACGGGCAGAAGATGAGTAAGTCGTACGACAACTACATCGATCCGTTCATGGCTGAGAAGCCGCTGCGCAAGCGGATCATGAAGATCACGACGGATTCGACTCCGGTCGAGGAAGCGAAGGACCCGGAATCGTGCACGGTGTTCCAGATTTTCCGTGGTTTAGCCGGGCGTGATGATCCGAAGACGCTGGAGCTTGCCGATCGCTACCGCGCGACGGGCGAGAACGGCATGGGCTACGGCCACGCCAAGCAGGCGCTGTTTGAACTGATCATGGACCACTTCGGCGAAGCGCGTAAGCGCCGGGAAGCGTTGATGAACGACCCGGGCTACGTCGACAAGGTCCTGGCGGACGGCGCGGCCGCGGCGCAGGCGAAGGTCGCTGAAGTGACTAAGCGTGCGCGTGAGGCGGCGGGGCTGTAAGTTATCATATACCAGGTTTCCATACATTGTGTTTGATGCATTCATGAGACATCTATGGGGGTTCGGATGGGCATGGGATATGAAAACGAGCAGACTATCAGGCTGATCCAGCGTGGTCGGCCGGTCGCGGGTATGCCGCAGCCGGGAGATATGCGCTGGCGGCTGGAGATGTTGACCGACCCGGCTGATACGATGATGCTTCTGCGGGGTCGGGGTTTTTACATGCAGTGCACGGGCGACGGTGAGGGTGGGTACACAGTCGAATACTGTGAAGGCGCTAGCGCGGAGCCGTTCGTCGCGGCGGACAAAGCGCTGTCGCTGGACGTAACGACGAACCTGTTTGTCTGCTACCTCTGCGGGGACGATCGTTGGCGGCAGATGGTGCGGTGGGTGGCGAAGTCCGAGGTCGAAGCGAAAAAGAACAAGAAACGCAGCTTCAAACTCATCGAGCGCCAGGGCGGGCGGCTCATCATAAACAAGCGCATGTGCCTGCTGATGCTGGGGATTCTTTTCTGCCTGGTTGGCGGCGCGACGTTCTACGCGCAGGACGATGCGGTGTTTTTACACGAACTGGCCGTCCCCGGGGGCATCATCGGTGTGGGGTTTGCCATCATGATTATTTCGAGCATGACGGACGACTGAGGTAAAGGCATGCGGCAGCAAGCTGCCTCGCTAAACGGGGGAAGGTCAATCTTGGCTATAGGCTAATTGGTTTGTTCGCCGGTGGCGACCTGGGTGGATTCGATCTGGATGGACGCGAGGCCTTCCAGGTCGATGAAGTCGTGGATGGCTTGCTGGATATTGTCTTTGCCCTTGAGAGCCTCGTCATCGGCGACGAAGGTGATCAGGAAGTTGCCCGCCCAGACCCAGATGCTGCCGTCGCTGAGCGACTGGATCGGGTATTTGCCGTCGAGCAGGTTCTGCCGGTGATAGTCTTCGATCTCGTCCTGTGAACGGATGCGGATGTGCGCCCAGGCGATGCGATGGTCGTCGCTGTCGTTCCAGTTGCTTGAGCCGAAGGCGTTGGACATGTCTGCGTTGACGGCGTCGACGCGCGAGCCGGTGTAATTGGCGCCAGGTGTTTTAAGGTACGGACGAAGCAGGCCCACAAGTGCATCGCTTTCGGCCTGGGCAGCATCCTGAAGCTCGCTGATACGTTTGTTGTATGGCGTGGAGATACGCTTGATCTGCTTATTCAAGCGATCGATCTTCGGCTGATACTTGATCTTGAAGGCTTTACGCTGGACATCGGTTTGTAGTGATCCGGCTTCGATCATCAGTGACAGGTCGCGGACGCGTTTGCGGCTGTAGTCTGTCGATGCGGCGGGCGTGTTGTTCTTCTCGGCTTTTATCAGAATCTGTTGATGACGTTCGAGTTCTGTGCGCAGTTCCTTGAGTTGCTGCTCGGTTTTGGCGCCGCTGTTGGCTTCACGGATCGCCAATTCGTAGGCTCGTTTCTCGGCCTCCAGGTCGGCAGTGGCGTCGCGCATCTGCTCCCGGATGGCTTCGATCTGTTCATAGGTCTGGATCGAGCGTGCGACCAGGTTGCCATCGTCAGACGCCAGTGTGCTGGAAACGGATAGCAGGACAACGGCCAGAAGTGACAGAACCTTGCGCATCGACAACTCCCGAGATAAGGCGGATGTACGTCGGAGCTATCGGCGGTGTGGTTATGGGTATTAAGCAAACACCCCGACGATTGCCGGGGCGTGGTGAGGTTGTATTATCTGGTGGGGTCCGCCGGTTCAGGCGCTTTGCGAAAGGCTGCTGATGGCGGTCTGCTGGGCGGTGGTGATCGAGGTGTCGCTGGGTTTACCTTCGCCGGCGAGCTTCTTCATGAGCATCTGCCATGTCTCGCGTTCGTACTCGATGAGCTTGATCGCTTCGTCGACGGTCTCGATCTCCCGCTTCATATTGGCTTCGACCAGCAGGCGGTAGACGTAGGTGTACAGGGCGCTGAGCCGTTGGCAGAGCTGCGGGTCGGCGTCGTGATTGAGGCTGGTGGACAGCTCGAGGACGATCTTCTGGGCCCGCATGAGGTTGTTGTAGCTGTCTTCGTAGCTCTTTTTCTCAAGCGCGAGACGTGCCTGTCGGCAGAACTTCAGCGCGCCGTCGTAAAGCATCAGACGCAGCTCTTCCGGGCTGGCGGTCATGATTTTGGTCTTGAGATACGGATTGACCTGCTTTTGACTCATTCGATTAAGACTTCCTAACGAGCAAATAACGGTTCCCCAACAGCCTTTTCTATCGGCATGGATTGGGGGGTCGCGTTAGCTAAGTGGTTGCATGAGGACCGATAAGCGAACGCGGACGTACGGTTCGTTAGCTGCTGGTACTACTGGCCAGCGAGGCGAGTGTGGTCAGGGATGAACTCTGTTTCTGTATCGAGGCTAGCGCCGTTTCCATCGCGGCGAACTCTTTCTCCAGGCGGGTCCGCTTCTCATCCAACTGTTCGTTGAGTCTGTCGATACGGTCTTCGTTGAGGTCAATCTGCGATTGAAGCGTGGAGACGCGAGATTCGATGATGCCGTAGTCGGTATCGGTTAACCGCTCGAGCAGCGCATCGATCATCTTGCCGACGCCCTGGGCGGTGGTGACGGTTTCGCCATCGTCGTCGGTCTCGGTTTCAACGAAGGTGAACAGGTTCTTGACGGCGTCGCGGTCGGATTGCATGGCAGCGGAGAACTTGTTGGCATCCAGCCTGAGCGTGCCGCCGGAGCCGACGGTCAGCCCGACTTCCGCCAGCGAGGTGAAACTGCCGGACAGATCATTCGTGCGTCGTGTGAGGATCGAGAACAGGCGGTTTTTAAGCTGGACCACGGCGGGGTCGCCCAGCAGCAGCCCGCGTTCTTCGTTCTCACTGTTGTAGCTGTCGTAGTTGTCGATCGTAGTCATCAGGTTGTTGAAGCTGGTGACAAAGGATTCGGCGGCGGCGGTGACGGCCCCGTCGTCTTCGGAGATCGTAACCTGCACAGGTGAGTCGCTGGTTGACAGTAAGGTGATCGTGGAGCCGGGCACGACGTCCTCGAGCGTGTTGCTGGTCGAGGTGATGACCTGCGCCAGTGCGGAGTTGGTCGAGCCGAAGAAGACGACCGCGTCCTGCGCTTCGGAGAAGGTGTTAGCTTTGAAACCCGCCCCACCGTCGTCGAAAACAAAAGCGCCTGCCGAGCCTGTTTCATCGGCGGAGAAGATCAGGCGGTACGGCGTGCCGCTCGAGCCATCGTTGATGATGGATGCGGTGACACCCGCGTTGGATTCGTTGATCAGTTCGACGAGGTCTTTGAGCGTGGTGCTTTGGACAAGTTTGTTCGACTGATAGACGCCGGTGTCCTTGAGTTTAAAGCCCAGATCGCCCAGCGCCTCAGAATCATTGATGGCCTCGAAAGACAGCTCGCCCGAGCCGGACGTATCGTCGGTAAAGAGCAGGCGGTTGGATTCGCCGTTGAATGTCACGGAGACATGGCCATCGGTAGCTGTTTCGATGGCGTTGATCAGGTCCTGCACGGTGTTGGTGCCGTCGGTGATATCGACTTCGTATTCGGTGCCGTCGGATGTGGTGATCTTGATGTCGGTCTTGGAGTCGTTGTAATCGATGCCGTTACCGGAGTTGAGCGCCGAAAGCAGGGTAGTGCCATCCATGGAGTCGGAGACGTACTCGATCGTGGTCTCAAAGCTGCCGTTGAGGTCATCGCCAGCGGTCGTGGCCTCCCCGAGCAACCCGAGGCTTCTTGCCGTACTGGAACCAGACTCTTCGACCTTGATCGCACTAACCGGCGTCCCGGTATTGGTGTCTTCGAGGATGATGCCGTCACCGGTGTCGTTGACGCGTGCATTGATCGCCAGGCTTGTGCCATTGATGTCCTGGAGGATTTCAGCAATCGTCCTTTCACCTTCTTTGAAACTGATCTTTTGTGACACGCCCCGGCTGTCGGTGATCTTGATGTCACCACTGACAAAGTCGATGCTGTCCAGCAAGGTGCCTTCGTTGATATAGGCGTATTGCAGGTTGCCCGAGTCGACCTCATCATCGGAGAAGGTGCCGGCGATACCGAGGACAGCGGCGGTTGTCGCATCCACATCAGCAACGACAATATCCCCGCTGCCACCGGTGGAATCTTCAAGGAGTATGCCGTTGCCCGCCCTATTCAGGCTGGCGGTGATACCCGCGCCAGCGGCTTCACTGGCTTCATTGATACCTGTAATTATATCGCTGACACTGCTGGCGGAACTGAGGTCGACGTTGAAGGATACACCGTCTCGGTCTTGTATAGAGAACGTGCCTGAGCCGGGCTCTGTTGCGACAGGGAATGTATCTGTGCCGGTCACAGAATCAACGGCTGCATTAACAGTCAATCCAAGATCTGCGATGATTGTGGAACCGGACCCGGGATTATCATAGGCACGAAAGGGTCCTGCTCCGCCCGTATTATCCGTCAGCACGAAGCTATTGCCGGAAATCGACAATGTCACGTTCCCGCTTGTCGCTGTATTCACAAGGCTGATCAGATCGCCGGCTGTGGACGAGGGGTCCAGATTGATGGTGTAACTAGCCCCTGTTCTGTCGAAGATGACTAGTTCCCTCAGCCCGTTACCACTTGTGGTAACTCCGGCACCGTCAAACAAATCAGTGAGTTCAGTAGAGGATGATAAGACCCTCACTTCACCGATGCCCTGCCCGCCGTTGAGTTTGCTTAATAGTTTGGAATTGATATTGGCGACCATCCGTGAACCATTGATCACGCCGTCGCCGTCGTCATCGGCACCTGACAGCCCCAGGTCGGCGGCGGTGGAGAAGGTGCCATTGGGTGTAATCTTGAAGTCAACGCCGCCGCCGTTGGAATCGGTCAGTTCGATACTCACGCCGTCCGCGGCGATAGAGGCGGTGACGCCCGCGCCTGCGGTTGTGCTGGCGGCGTTGATGGTGTCGATCACCTCCCCGAGGGTCGTCTCGTTGAGCAGATCGACGTTGAAGCTGTTACTCGCACCGTCGGTGATGGTGAATTCGTGCTGCGAGTCGCTGATATAGATCCCCTGCCCGTCGTTGAGTGAGGACAGGAGCGTGTCTTCGCCGACGTAGTTGATCTGCGAGCCGGTGATTGCGCCGGTTGCGCTGGTGCCGGCGATACCAAGGCTGGAGGCGGATTCGGTGATGCCGGCGTTGGTGATGGTCAGGTCGCCGGAGCTGAGGCCTGTATTGTCGGTGATGGTCAGTCCGTCGCCGGTGACGGTGGCGCGGACGCTGACATTGGTGGCGCTGTTGACGGCCTCGATCACGTCGTTGATGGTGACGGCTTTGGACAGGTCGATCAGTCCGACAGCGCCGGAGCGGTCGGTGACGCGGATCATACCGCGCGTGACGCCGTTGCCTCCGTTGAGGTCTGACAATTTTGTATCGGAATCCAGACGGGAGTTGCCCTTGTCGAAGGTGAGTGTGCCCGAACCGATGGATGAGCTGTCGGTGTCCTTAAAACCCTTGGTCAGGACCTGCTGGCTGGAGACGAGTTTATCGACGGTGAAGTTGTAGTTGCCGGGGACGGCACCGGAGCCGCTGGTGACGGTGAGGACCGATTCGTTACTGCTGGTGGAAATGGAGGAATTAAAGACCGTGGAGGAGGTGAGGCTGTCGGTGCTGAACTTCAGCGCGAGCAGCTTTGCATTGACGTCCTGAAGCGCGGTCTGCTGCGCGGTGAGGACGGTATTGCGTTTCTCGACCAGCTTGACGGAGCCTGATTCCAGTTGGATAAGCTGGTCGATCAGGCTGGCATAATCAATACCGCTGATCAGGCCGGTGCCTGTGGTGATCGTACCCATACGTAGTGCCTCGGTTTGTGTGGACTGATATCCATCCCCACTTCTCAAACATTATCGACCCTTGTTGGGGGTCAACTTGAGAGAGTGAGGCGGTATCGGTCAGGCGGCCAAGGCGTTGCGGTATTTTTATGTGTTTACCAGCCAGTCATTTGCGATATCGCGGGTGCAGGCTAGCCTACTGCCGCTTCTTGCAGACGCGATCCATGTTCAGTATTTCATCGAACAGCCGGCTGTGGCCGTAGTCGGTGTTGTAGTAAGACATCAGGTCGTACATCTTGTACTCGAAGTAGCCCACGGGCCTGTGATGGCCGTTTTCATCGGCGTACCAGTCCATCAGGCTCTCGCAGCGGTCCTTGATGGCGCGGCGCATGGCCCCCTGCATACCCTTCTCGTAGTGGCTGGGATTGAGCGCTTCGTCATAGTGATCGGAGATAAACCATGCGAAGAAGTCAGGTTCGCCCCTGACGTGGTCGTTCAACTTCCAGTATTCACCATCACGAACCACAGCCGGCGGCACGATCTTGCCTTTAAGGCGAACCGGTTCAGTGAGGTTGCGGTAGAAGAGGCAGCCGACATAGTTTGCCGCCATGTCGGCGTTAGAGTATGCGCCGGCCGAGGCGTAGCCGAGGATGGATTTTTCGCTGAGCAGGCCGTTGTTGATATTGAATGGCGTGTCGTGCATGGCACGTCGTTCGCCGTAGCCCAGGTCGTCGTGGAGGCGGTGGTATTCGTTGTAATAGTGGTAGCCCATATCGACGAAGTGGCCGATTTTATCAGTCCCGAGATAGGTGTCGTAGGCCATGAATGAGCTGGAGCGCCAGATCCGGAACAGGGCTCGGGGGTCGAGTGGGAAGTGCACTTTGGCGAAGACGCAATCGAAGTCGGATGGGTGGAAAGCGACAAGCCCGTCGGGGTATAGCTTTTTGAAGGAATCGCGGTGGAATTCGCGTTCCATGCCTTCGATAAGCGTGACCGCATCGGGAATGGAACTGCGTACGTAGGAGACAACGGCTTTATCAGATTGCAGGTAATCCAGGGATTGATTGGTTGGTCGGTGGTCGTAGGTTTTCAGTTCGCCGGCGCCGTAGTGCGGATCGGCCGGGTCGAATCGGCTGCCGTCGTTGCCCAACGCGATATCAATACGCCGATTGGTCCGACGGACCCCCTCTTCGATCGCGCTGACAAAATATTCATTGAGATAGTCGCCCATATCGACAAACTCCTGTCCCGTGGGGACGGTGTAGTGGTCGACCTCGTGGGCGAGCGTAGGCGTAACAGGCAGGAAGCTCAGGCCAAAGGCAAGAAAGGAGATGGTAAGAAAGCGCATAAGCTGGTTGTAGTTCATGAATTGCCCTTGATCCGTGCTCACATATGTACAAAGCTAGGGGAAGATACTCAAAAAAAATGTCTGGCACAAGCTATTGTAACTGCTTTTCCTGACATCAGCTATAGCACATCCGAATTAATTGTCGACATGATATTAATACTTCGGCGTGCCACGGGTCTGACACCAGAATATTTTTATCCAAATAATTTACCGATTCTTAGTAACGGTTGAGTAAGAACCTTTCTATTCTCAGTGGAGACAAGTAAAAGAGGCTTAATTATAAAAGGAATAGAACAGTGCTGGATCTGACACGAGTAAATCGAGACCTGGAATCAACGATCTACGGCGCCATGTCGCACGTAGTGGGTGTGATGTCACGGGTCATACGAGCAAGCGGTGTGGTAGCCGCATTTCGGGGTCAGGTTGCCACACCAAGTACGGTATTTATTCACCAATGCAACCACAGCAGCGATTCGCATGAGTGCAACCGGATGTATCAGTGGCCGGATGACCCCTCCTCGGCTGTCTGGCATAGCCTGCCGGAGCCAACAGGCGATAGAGCCGTGTTGTTCTATCCACAAATGAATATGAAGGTCTGTGCTGAGATTGCCACGATGACGGGCGTGCCTGAAGTGCGTCAAGAAGCGAGGTGCATGGGAATTACATTCGCAACTGCGCCCGATTGCTACATGCTGTTCATACGTGATGCGGCTCAACCGGCTTTTACCGAGGAAGATTGTGACCGGGCGTTACGTTATGTCCAACAATGCGGCCAGATCATCCGTATCGGTGCGCAGCAGGAAAACGCGAGCCTGAATGGACCGATCCCATTCAGCCTGGCACAACACCATGAAGCGTCGAAGTTTCACTCGCTCGATCAACTCAGCAGTACTGAACGGCTGGTATTGGATCGTTTGGCGCAAAGGGAGACTGAGAAGCAGGTAGCTGAGGCGTTGAGTCGTTCACCGAACACGGTTCACGTGCATGTCAAGAGTATCTACCGCAAGCTGCGTGTGAACAATCGCCGGGAATTGCTGGTATTGCTGGAACGGATTGATGCAAGCGAGCAGGTTTCCCGGCAATTCGAGGCCAACCAACAAATCTGTACCGCTTGAGACTCCTGCTCCTGAAGTCAGAACCGTAAGCCTTCTGACTGACTCACTCGGGTCGTAGCTGAGCGTTTATCCCTGCATGCGTTTAATTACCGCTTTGAGGTCGGACCAGACCTTGGCGCGGTTTTCTTTGGTGTATTGGCGTAAGAGATAGGCCGGGTGGAAAGTGGGCATGACGGGGACGCCGTTGTATTCATGCCAGATGCCGCGGGCGCGTGTGATGCCCTGCTCGATGTTGAGCAGGAGTTTAGCTGCCGGGCCACCGAGTGTGATGATGACCTTGGGCTGAATGACTTCGATCTGCCGCCGCAGGTAACCGGAGCATGCGGCGACTTCGTCTGCCAGGGGCGTACGGTTCTTGGGTGGACGGCACTTCACGACATTCGCGATGTAGACCTGCGATCGCTTAAAGCCCATTGCCTCGATCTGCTTGGTCAGCAGTTCTCCCGATCGGCCGACGAAAGGCCTGCCCTGCTCGTCTTCACTCTGACCCGGGCCTTCACCGACGAACATGACATCCGCGTCCGGATCGCCCTCGCCGAAGACAGTCTGGATTCGGCTTTCACAGAGCACACAGGCGGTGCAGGTGCGGACTTCCTGTTCGTCCATCTGCGACAGCAGTTCGGTCTTCTGGTCCAGGCTTAAAACAGGCAACGAAACCGCCCTGCTTGCCGTTGCTGCCGGCGCAGTGTCGGTTTCAAACTGGGCTACTGCCTGCCCTACCGGCACGGCCCCGACGCCCAGCAGTCGGTCGGTTTGAACGTGCTGTTTGAGTATCCGCATCCTTCGCATTGCGTCCATGATGGGCACGATAACGGGAATTACTCAGGCGCACCAGTGGTTCGATAACCTTTTATGTGTCCGAGAATAACCCCTGATTCAGCCATTAATTGGAATGAGAAAATAGTTTTGGACAAAACCGCGTTAGCGTCCGATGAAGGGGATGCTCTGCCGAGGAGGTTCGGCGGTAACCACAGAAGGAGTTTTTGAAATGAGCGACGCGCGAACAAGCAAGACTGTATTGGGCCCAGACTGCCGTATCAGCGGTGAGTTGGCGCTCGACAACGACGCCCTGATTATGGGTGAATTCACTGGCACGCTGCGAGTCAGCGGCACGCTGGAGCTGAGCGAATCGTCCCAGGTTTCGGGGATGATCATCGCCGGCGCCCTGCGTCTGGCCGGCCACGCCGAAGCGGACGTGGTGGCTGAGGACGCGGTTGAGCTGCTGCCGGGCGCCCAGCTGGTGGGCCAGCTCTACACCAGCCGGCTGAACGTTGTCGAAGGTGCAACCTTCCAAGGCGACGTCTGTGTTGGTCCTAAAGCCATCCAGGCTGCCAAGGAAGCCCTCAACCAGGGCGACAACAGCCAGGCATTCTCCAGCCCTGCTCCCTCGATGAGCCAGTCTCATCACGAAGAGGAGCAGGATGAAGAGAGCCATGTCACGACGATGCCGGGTTCGGTGAACCAGATCCTTCAGCGTCGTCGTCCGAAGGTGATTTCTTCACGCAACGGCAACGGAATCGGCTAAACCCCAGCGGATACACACACCATGCCACTGCGACCGGCCCTGGCCACGATTCATCCCCGTGAGCCGGCGCCGAGGAGCATGCGAAGGGTGTTGTGCCCTCATTGCGGTCGAGCTTTCGAAGTCTCGAGCCGTGCGATGTCGGTGCGCTGTCCTGCATGCACCCGGCCGCTGGAGTTCAAGGACCTTACCCTCCGTCAGCGGATGGAAGGCGATGTCTCTACGATGGGTCACGTCGAGTTAGACGGCCCCAGCGAGATGATCGGCCGGCTGGTCTGCGGCAAGTTCACCAATACAGGCCGATTCGAGGGCCAGGCGATCGTCTACGGACAGATCACCCTGACCAGCGGCAGCCTGACGGTCGGCGAACTGACAGGCAAGAGCCTGGTAATCGAGCATGGTGCCACAATACGAGGCAAAGCCACGATCCGTCCCAAACCCAGACTCGGGCCGAACAACGGGCACATGCCAGAACGCCCTTCCAAGAAGTTAATCCCGCGCATCGCTGCGGTCAGCCCCAAGGGCTTCCGCCCCATGGTCTAGCCGCAGTCGCAACGTACGAGAGTTGTTCGCGCAAATCTCGAGGCCGTGTCCTTCATTGGGCACGGCCTTTTATATTATCGATAGGCGGCGATGTGACTAATGCAGCGAGTTACTGTTCAAATGAGATAGAACCGCTTTCACAGGCCGGCCTGGGATGAGTTTTTGGCCGTCCGTGAAGCCCTCTTCGCGATCTTTCAATGCTTTAATCAGGTATCCGCGGAAGCGAGAGACCAAAGACTCCCCTGCTGATGTGCGGGCCAAGTCGGTCAGTTCGTTCGGGTCGGTTGCCAGGTCGAACAATTGTTCGTGACCCGTTTGGCTGAACCAGATGTATTTGTGTTTGCCATCGGTGATGTAGTGGGATGATCCGAAGTGCCCCGTATGCGATACCACTCAGTTTGTCGGGTGCAGTGATTCGGGTTTGTCCCATGGACGAGTGGTGTAAGCATTACAGCTCAAGCCGTGCTCGAAGTAGTCGGCATCCGACCCGTGTTTTTCTTGAAGCCAGGCAAGATAGTCATCGCGGGTGCGCAGGTCATACTCACGCCGTCGCGCCGCATGCAGATACCCGTCGTGCAGAACAACATTGTGGAAACCAAGCAGGCTGCGTTCGGGATAGACGTGCATCTTGCCGACAGCCTGTGTGTGGTAGCCGTGATCGGCGAATGAAGATGCAATCGTGACGGGGTAGTTCCACGGTACGCAGTCTCGATACCCGACCCGTCCGTGCGACTGTGGAGTCAGACCGGTATACAGCGATGCCCGAGCGGGGATACAGGAGGGACATGCCGAATAGGCCCTGCTGAAACGTACCACTGGAAGCAAAGTGGTCCAGATAGGGCGAGCGGACCACCGGGTGCCCCGCGATGCCCAGGCAGTCACCTCGCCATTGATCGACGCATATTAAAACGACGTTCGGCCGGTCAGACATACAAAAAGCTTATCAGGCCGGTTGACAAACGGAAAAACCTTATGAAGTAGCAGAAATCCAATAAAACGATTTTTCCCTGCTCTTCGCAATCCACTATTTTGCCCAAATCGCCAATCCATTTGCGTTCTAGCCATGCCAACAGCTTGACTAGCATGGGTTTAATCTGTGCTAAATACATCTTTATTTATGGCTTCTTCTGAGAAAAAGTGGTATATACTATTATTACGTAATAAATAAGTGCACTCCAAGGGGGCATATGATGTCGCTGAAGTATTTCCGGCGCGGGTGTGTTGTTGTAACCGCCCTGCTCTGGCTGGTTTTTGTAACCGGTCCAGTTGCCTATGCGCAGGCATCTGATCAGCCTAACTTCCTGTTTATCCTGGTCGATGATCTGGGGTGGACCGACACCTCCATCCAGATCGATCCGGATGTACCCGAATCCAAAAGCGATTACCACGAGACACCCACGCTCGAAAAGCTGGCAACCGAAGGCATGGTCTTTTCCAATGCGTATACAGCCGCTCCCGTCTGCTCACCGACACGGGCGTCGATCCAGACCGGCAAGAGCCCCGCTCAACTGCAGATGACCGATATCACCGAATCGCGTGATACATCGGATAGCAGATTCCAGATGTTCTATCAGGGACTTCCCCTGACAGCGCCCCTGCCACTGGACAAGTTGCCCGCTGAAGAGGTAACCATCCCGGAAGTGCTCAAGGCAAGTTATCCAGACTACCTTGCTGCTCATACGAATAAGTGGCACCTGAATACTGCCACTAACCGGGAGGCTACAGACCTCAGCAGCCAGGGATACGATTACTGGCAGCCGGGTGGTGGTCTGCCTGATGAAGAAGACCCAGGTAAAACTTTCACCATCTCCGATAGCATTAATACCTTCCTGGAAGCACGAGCGGCGGACGGTGCACCTTTCTATGCACAGGCGTCTTACTTCGCGGTGCATCTTCCGCTTCATTCGGAGCCAGAAACACTTGCAAAGTATGAGGCCAAGACTCCCGGAGAACGGCATGACAACCCTGAATATGCCGCGTATGTCGAAGCAATGGATACAGGCGTCGGGATGATCCTGGATAAGCTGGACGAGTTAGGTCTGGCCAACAACACCTACGTGATACTCTATTCGGATAACGGCGGAACGTTAACCCAAGACACCACGGTAAACACCCCGCTGTTCTCCGGGAAGGCGACACTCTGGGAAGGTGGGATAAAAGTCCCGATGATCGTTAAGGGACCCGGAATCACCGCGGGGACGATCAGTGATGTACCGGTCACATCGAATGACTTCCTGCCGACGATTGCGGACCTGGCCGGTATCACAGCCCCGTTGCCGGACGGCGTTGAGGGGACCAGCCTTGTACCGATACTGGAAAACGACGGTAACCTGCCCAACGGGATGGATTCATTATCACGTGCTTACGGGCCGAATGGCGAGCTGTTCTTTCACTATCCGCATTACAGCAGAGTCGGCGTTCCCTCGTCTGCCATCAGGGATGGCGACTATAAACTCGTCAGGATCTACGGTGAATACGGACAACCCGACCAGATATTCCTGTTCGATCTGTCGCAAAGCCTGACGGAAAGCGATGATCCGGATTCCCCCTTGAACCTGGCCGACGACATGCCCAGCAAGGCAGCGGAATTGGTCGCGAAGCTCGATGCGTGGCTCGACGCTGTTGATGCTTCACTTCCCTACGATGTGGCCGCGCCCATCCAATTGCAGTGGGATGCCAGCAATCCGGGCAGCAACAGCTCGAGGTGGCGTTCGACGATTGATGTGGATGAGTACAACCGTGAAAACTGGCAGCGAGACGGTTACCTCAGTGAGCCGGTGCTGTCTATTACATCAGGCCAGCCCCTCGGGCTCTCGTCGAAAGTATTTCACTTTGATGGCAGCGATGTGATGTCTCACACGTTCTTCCGTGTGTCCGATCCGAGTGCACCCGATGAGTACGATGCCGACCATTCCGTGAGTGTGGAAATGTGGCTCCGTATGGATGCGTTGGACCGGGAGCAGATACTCTTTGAATCAGGCGACGGCACGTCTGGTCTCTCACTTACACTCGGTGATGCGGATAATGATGGAACGTTCAATGAGATCCGCTTCCGCGTACTTGGGCTCGATGGACAGTCACTGACCGTGACTACCGACATCGATGTTCATGTCGACCCTACCGAGGAATTCATCCAGTTAGCGGCGGTCTTCTCAGACAATCCGGCTGATCGTTATGTCGATATTTATCTCAACGGCTTGCTACAGACCCGCGTGTACGGTGTACTGGGCATGGATGAGATTGACTGGGACGGTTTCGATGATGCTGGATTGGGAAACATGGCGGGTGGTGGATTGGGCGCCAACGGTGGTGCTGGCGATCTGCCGTTCTCTGGCGGCGGGTTTGTAGGTGAGTTGTCGATTCTCAACTACTACAACTACGCTCTGGACGCAGCCGATTTGCTGACAAGCTATCACGCTATCGTCGGCAGCCTGCCCGGTGATATAAACGACGACGGTTATGTCGGGATCGACGACCTGGACATCCTGCTTGCTAACTGGAACACCAACACCCCATCCATAGCCGCTGTCGATCTGGACGGTGATGGCTTTGTCGGTTTACAGGACATAGACATTTTGCTTGGTAACTGGAATACCAAGCGGTTGGTCCATCCGCCAGCGGATATAAATGGTGACGGTTTCGTTGGTTTGGATGACCTGGACATCCTGCTTGCCAGTTGGAACAAAAGTTCAGAATCTAATCCTGCAGCCGATCTGAACCTTGACGGCTACATCGGCATAGATGACCTCGACATTTTGCTGAGTTTGTGGAACAGCAGCACGTCAAACAATCCTATCGCCGATCTGAACGGTGACGGTTTTGTGGGCATAGCTGATCTTGACATCATCTTTGCTGACTGGAATACCAGTTCGGCTAATAATCCCGTGGCTGACATAAACGGTGACGGCTATATCGGCATCGACGATCTGGATATTGTGCTAGCAAACTGGAATACCGGAACGCCGCCTGCGGAATATGCTGCCATCCCGGAACCGGCCTCGCTGCTGATCCTGGGCTTGGGTTGTGTTGTTGTACTACGTCGCTGCTGATCCGGGTTGTTGCCAATCCGTTTACAGGTTTGTTCGCACGTAGTGCTACTGTGCCCCGCTTGATTTAGCGCATGTGGATATGCGGGTTGGTAGTGGTTGATTCAAGCACGTCGAGTGTTGCGTCTCAAACAGGCAACGCTACCCAAAAGTAGAAGGCTTGCAGCGGTGGGCTCGGGGATTGGTGCTGCTGCCAGGCCGACGATGTCCTGATAGGTGGTAACGATATCCAATCCGGTGATTACGCCTTGGACGGTCGGGGTCCCGGTAGCCGGATCAATGGTAACTAGTTCCAGATCGTCATCACCGTTATGGATGGCATAGAACGTGCCGTCGTTTCCGATCGCGAGCGAGCCGATGTAAGGCAAATCGCTAAGCCCGCCGGTTCCGATCACGGCTGAATCGCCGGTGTTCTTGTTGATCTTGATCAGTTCTTCGTTACCGGGTCTGCCGTCGATCCCCCATAGCTGGCCGGTAGCATCGAAGGACAGGCCGACAATCGCAATGGCGGAAGTATCACCGATCGGCGTGACCGCGGCATTGGCTTTTGAGTATTTGACGAGATAGCTGCTGACACTCGCCCCTTCTGCGGTGATCCCGTAGAGCATGTCGGTGGTGGGATCATTTGCCAGGCCGGTGGAGTAGCTCAGTAGATCGGGGATGTTGCCGACAAGCGTCCCATGTCCATTGGTGGTGTTGATCGTAAGTAATCGGCCTTCTGAAGAAACGCCGTACAAGATGCCGTTGTTGTCGAATGTCAGGCCACCCACATCATAAAAACCGCCCAGCGTACCGACGACATTACCGGCGCGTGTATCCGTATCGATGGTCACCAGCACATAACCATCAAGAACACCGTAGAGCAGTTCGGCGCGGGCCGTGTTACAGCAAAATATCGGAGTAAGCAGGAGTGATGTCAGGCAAAATCGGCCAAGAGAACGCAACATTCAATCCTCCAACCAACGCCGATTCGTTTCTGGAGTCGGCATCGCGAGTATAAAAAATACGAGCCGCCGGACTAAGAACGGTATTTAGGATTCAGCAGATTGTATCAGATTCACCGTGAGGTGCAATACAAATATTTGTTTAAGTGTAGCTAGGCAGGGATCTTGCAAGCATGATACTGCGGGCCATTATGGCGAGTCGATGTTCTTGGATCGACTTTTATCAATAAAAAACTCAGACCCGACCATGATCGTCTGGCTATATGGTTGGTCAGATTTTCAGATAGATACGGCGGCGGTGCAGCATCCAGAGGATCAGGCCGCAGGCGATGACCCATGTGATGGCGTAGGCCAAAGATGCGTTCTTTGCCGGGTCGCCTATAGGCCAGTATTGGCCGAGTGTGCCGACGGCGTCACGCAGGTAGCGGGCAAGTGTTGTGGTTTGGGTCGGATCGCTCCAGCCGTGACAGGGAATAATCTCCAACAAAGTGCCACCGACCTGGTCGATGCAGTATGCGAGGATGGCGTTCATACCGAACCACTTCAGCGGGACAAACGGCCGATGAATGTCATGAATGTTGCTGAGAAAGTAGAACGTGCCAAGACCGAGCATCGCCAGGCCTGCCGAGTACAGGACATAAGTCGACGACCAGAGCACTTTGTTCATCGGCATGAGAAGCGGATCGAGTACGTAGCCTGTCAAAGCCAGCAGCACGCCGAAAGCCAGCATGCCTGCACATTTTTCGTTTGGGGACTTGTCGGTCAACAGCCAGTAACCTATCAGCGCGCCCAGCATGGTGTTGGCGATGGCGGGGATAGTGGCGAACAGGCCGGTGGTTTCCAGCGGTTGGCGAAGGTGCGGACCGAGTAAATTTGTGTCGATGTATCGGGCCAGGTTGTCCTCAGCATCGAGTGCGCCGCATACCATCTGATCCGGGTGCACGAGTGAAGGATGGGGAACGGCCAGAACCACAAGCGCATAGCCTGTAAGGATCATACCGCTGATCGTAGCCACGCTTCGCCATCCGACGCATAACACAAGTGTGGCCGTGACGAAGTAACAGATCGCGATGCGTTGGAGGATGCCTGTCCAGCGTTGATGTGCCGGGTCCCACATGCCGCCGCCGAAGTTGTAGTCGGCGCCGATTGCCCCGCTGCTTATCGCATGGTTGTTGACGTTCCAGATGATCGAGATCAAAACGACGTACACAACCGCGACTATCACCGGCATTGCTAAAGTCAGGCGGCGACGTTTCCAGGGGTACAGAAGCAGAATGAATGCGGCGATCAAGAACATGCTGCTCCCCACACGCAGTACACTCATCAGCGTTCCTGCCGACGGGCCTGCTGCTGCTGGTTTGGGGATGGCATAAAAGAAAGAACCGAGCAGCAACAAAGCAAGGCTCCGCGTCGCGATATGATTGAACTGCGTGCGTTTGGTTAGCGTGTTACCGCTGCGGGTCAGGGCCAGTGGAATCACCGCGCCGACGATAAACAAGAAAAACGGGAAGATCAGGTCCGTGGGCGTGCAGCCGTTCCAGTGTGAATGCAGCAGCGGGCCGTAGGTGGTGGGACGGTTGCCGGGATTGTTGACCAGCAGCATGGCGGCCATGGTCAGCCCTCGGAAGTAATCCAAAGCAACAAGCCGAGAGGATGATGCAGATGGCACTATGGCGGCTGGTTGTACCCCCATGTTACGGTTCCCAGATTGAGTGGAAAATGTCTGCTCGATAAATGTCGGTTTACATCACTAGCGAAGCACATGGCAATTTCATTCGCAGACATCGTACACCAAGTCTGACGATAAGAATGCGCAACCTGCCGTTAATATCGCGCAACATTGTTGTTTATTTGGAGGTCGAGTAAGTGACCCAGGAATCAATACGTTGGATGGTTTTCGGGCCGATGAACTTCACTTCTTCCAGGTCCTGCGGCGAGTGGAACACAGCACCGTGATGTCTTGCTTCGATGATATGCTCGGCGATGCCGGGGCCGATGCCGGGTAAGAGCGAGAGAGTTGCGGCGTCGTCTTGATTGACGTTGATCTTCAGGTTGGTCGCAAGCGGTTGAACTGAATACGGAGCGGTTGCCCGAGGTTGAGGGTGCGAGGCGAACCAAGCAATAACAACAAGCAGGAACGTTGCGAGCAGGATCAGGTAGGCTTGAGTTGAAGCGGACATGAGCTTGTCCGGTTGGATCGTTTAGATACCTTCGCCGTTGTTGACCTCCGCGACGTCGTCGGGGTCAGAAACTATACCGGGCGTCGGCGGAGCGGAGACCGGCGGTTTCGGGGTAGTGTTGCCGGCCCCTGTCAGGATGCTGCGACGGAAACCGATGATCCGGCGTAGCGACCCCTTGGGGATGAATTCATCATCGAGCAAACCGCTGAGCGGCAATTCCACATCCGGATGATCCGCCAGTTCCTGCCAGGCGATACCATCGATGTAAGGCTTGCTGGCCGCGACCTGCATGACGGCTTCGAGCCAGTGGCTTTGAACCTGCTGTGACCAGGGCCTGCGCCAATGGCCACTGACCGGATCGATCGGTTCGCCGGTCTCCGAGGTCGGGATCATCATCTGCGTCACCGTCGAACTGGGCGAGGCGATCGTCAGATGAAGCGGTTTGTCAAAGATGGAGAACTGATCCAGAAGCTGACTGATTTGCATCAGGTCGCGCGTGTACTGACCGGAAACAGCCTGGCCCATCAGCAACCGCATGCAGAAAGCGTCGAACTGGATACCGGATTGCACGATCAGATCGGCATACATCAACGGCGGGATCGAGCGCTGGTTGTTGGCGTAATACTCGCCGAACGGCTGACGCAACTCGATGAGCACCTTCGCATTGGATTGCAGCTTCTTGACGAGCATGGTTGTCATGCGCGTCAGGTCCATGAGCTGTTCAAAATTGAACGTGAAGTGGCTGTTGACATGCAGGCCGGACACGACGTTCCAGACGCTGATGCGGTCCTTGTATCGTTCGACGACGCGCTCGACGTGTTCATAGACCATGTCGCGTGCCGTGTCGTAATCATGTTCCCAGATGTAGAGCCAGTCCGGCAGGTTGCTGGGCTCGAAGCTGATCAACGGCCCGACGACCGCGGGGACCTTCGATCGTGCGATCCAGTTGACCCAGTCGTCGGTCTGCTCCCACTTCTGGTCGCCTTCATGCGGGGATAGCTGCTTCCAGGGCATGGGGACCTGGATGTAGTCGAAGTTGGTCGCCAGACCGGTTCGCAGATTCTCGTGGGTATGTGACAGGCAGACGCCGCAGCCTATCGGGGCCTTGGGAAGCGCCCCTGTTGCGACACGTCGATCCAGCAGCAGCCGGGAATGCGCCAGGGCCAGCTCCTCACTGGCATCAAGCGCGAGCATCAGGGCACGCTGGGCGGTTTCGTAGGCTTTGACCTGGTCGTCCTGCTGCAGGCACAGCGATTGGATGAAGTGCTCACGGGCCTGGTTGCCACGTTTGGTGACGGGGTGGTTCGGCTCAAGGTCGAACATGGTCCACTCTTCGAGCTTGGAGTAGAGCGTCATCATCCGATGACGAGCCAGTTCGATAGTGAGGATGTAGGGTTCGATCCGTTCGGGCAGTAGACAGGTCTGGATGGACATTTCACCCAGGTCTGCCATGGGATGCAGCAGGCAGAGGGCGGCCGGCCCGGACTCACGTTTTTCACAAATGATGGCGCCGCGCTCGGTGGTGATATCCGCACGGATCGCGCTGCCGTCAGCGCCTACGAGGTAGGCGTTGCGTAACGGCCATTCTTCAGCCGGTCGGCCGTTGTCAAAAACCAGAAACTTCAGCATCGTTCAGCAATCAACACGAGGGATAACGGTATCAATAAGGCTGTTGGGCCAATCACCCGGCTATCGATGCAACATATTATATGACGGTTAATTATGGCGGTTTATTGCGAAATTGCAATGCTGATGCCGTTCAGATGCGTTTAGACGCACGTTACAGGGATTTTCTCAGACCCAGACCAGACCGACCGCGACGACCAGCCACATCAGCGCCGCGATGAAGACCTTGCCGACCGAGCCCCATAATCGCCCGATCGCTGCGCCTTTACCGACCCGCCAGGCCACTTCCGGCTCCCGGCCGGCCCAGAGATCGCCGAGCATGGACATCACACCGCTGCCGACCACCGCGCCGATGAGCGTGCCGATGATGGGAATAAATGCCAGTGCGATTGTGCCGACTAACGCCCCCCCCACACCACCGACGATCGACAGCACGATCGCTCGCTTGGAGGACTTCTCCTTGGCCGCCCCCACGGCCGAGCCCATGAACTCCACGATCTCCCCGATGATCGCGAGGACAACGAGCGTGCCCAGGCACCAGACGGTAAAGAGCTGCCCATCCCACCGCCACCACGCCATCAAAGCCGTCGCCGCGAGCATCAGCCACGTGCCGGGAAGCTGGAGCAATACCAGCACCACCCCCACCGCGTTGACCAGCAGCAGCAGGACCGAAAACGTGATTAACAGCGTGGTATCGAGCATGGGGTAGATGATAGCAACGTGGCGATATGAGGGTGGACGTAGTCTGTGCTGAAATATGTCAGCCTATTGTGATAAACAACAGACTAATCTTGAGTCGGCAGATCGGGATCATCGGTAGCCTGTTCCTGCAGGTCATATCGGTAGATCGGCACATCCTTGATCGTGATCGGTTTGCCCCAGATCGCTTCGATGTTGGTGCGGCTATATACGTAGCGGGGATTGGGCGTCAGGATGACGTCGGCGGTCTTGATCTGTGGGTCCAGGCCATCGATGTATAGATTTTGCCGCATATTGCCATACGATCGGCCGCTCCCGCTTGCGATGTACATCATGTGGCTCAGCTTGAGTTCCTGCTCGTTTAACATCAGGGAAACATCGCAGCTCAGTGCTCCGATATATTCATCTTTAACCTTTAATTCCAGGCTGAGGTGCAATCGGTTCCCCTCAGGCTGGGCCAGGATGTAATTGACCGTGATGTCATCAGGGCCCGGCGCTAGAGAGGGATCGGTGGACAAGGACACCGGTTGGTCTTTCTCCGAAAGTTTGATCAATTTTGCATCCGCAGTAGCGGTCCAGCTATGCATCGCGTTGGGCCAGCGATTCTTGGTGTCCGGATGCGGCACCAGTGGATTGTTGCTGGAAACATCGATGAGCGCGGCGCTGAGTTGAACTTTCAGCTCATGTTCGCCGGGCGCTAGTGATGTGACATCGACGGAAACATTACGATTATTCGATGTTGAGTTTGTGCTATCCAGTTTGACGGGATTGCCATCTATCTCAACGCGCTCGATCACCCAGAAAAGCTCGACAGGGATGCCGCCATGGTTGGTAAGTGCCCAGTGGTTGCCGAATTCCACGTTGAAAGAGAGACGGGTTTGATCGTGCGGTAATCTTGGGATGCCGAGGATTGTGGGTTTTGCGCCGTAGTAGGCCAATGCGAAGTCCGTCAGGGCCTTGTCGCTGAAGTGGCCTGCCTGGTATCCGGCTTTCAGGAAACCGTCCTGCCATGAGAGGGGTGAATCCATGCCGGTGGGATATTGCACCTTGATGTACGCGGTCAGGTCATTGAGGGCCTGTTCGGATTCCGCGGCGGTGAGCGTGCCGTTGGTGATACGTTTGGCTAATTCGTTCCAAGCCCAGGGCTGGTTGATATTCCTTTGTGCGTTTGTCAGAACGGTGCTGTTGGATTGACTGGCGAGTATGGAAGGCCCCATAGGACGGGTGCTGGACAGGAAGAACCAGGCAATGATCGAGAGTAGAAACGGCAGGATGAATACGATCACGCCAAACACGATCAGCATGGGGCGTTTGCCTTGCCTGACGAAACCGACCGTCTTTGGGCGAGTCAGGTCGGCACCGCATTCCGGGCAAGTTACCGTGTCTTCGGGGACGCGGCCTCGCAGGTCGTATTTGCAGGCGATGCAGTACGGGCTGGACCATTGGGCTTTACCGCGGAAGCCGAGGACGATCAGGGTGATCGTCGCTACAAGCCAGGAGATCAGCAGCCCAAGCAGCAGGATCGGACCGATTGCAAATGCCATCTAAGTTTTCTCCGGAACAAGCGAGTGCTGGTTCCTCTCTGATGCGATTACATGAATATCGTGCGTCACTTTGGGGGCTCGCGGTCAAGCTGTCAAACTCGGCGAGCGTTGTATGATGTACGATCCTGGTACCGGAGAGTAATCAATGCCGTCGGAAACCAACACACGTCAACGAGCACGATCCTACGGCCTGCGATTCGGAACGGTGCCGACCGGGCCTTTGAATGCAATCACGGATGTGGCGGGTGTGAAAGTCGGGCACCGGACGCTGATCGAGGGCGATCGTATCCGCACGGGCGTCACCGCGATTCTGCCACATGATGGGAATCTCTATCGCAAGAAAGTGCCCGCGGCGGTGTTCGTCGGCAACGGCTTCGGCAAACTGGCGGGTTCGACACAAGTCGAAGAGCTGGGGACGCTGGAAACCCCCATCGTCTTGACGAGCACGCTGAGCGTGTCTACTGGTATGGAAGCGTTGATCCGATACACGCTTGATTTGCCGGGCAATGAAAAGGTGCGGTCGGTCAATGCGCTTGTTGGCGAAACGAACGACGGGTATCTGAATGATATCCGCATGCTGCGTGTGACTGTTGAGGATGTATTGGCAGCAATCAAGGATGCCAAAAGCGGGTCGATTCAAGAGGGTTGTGTCGGTGCTGGGACGGGGACCGTTTGTTTCAGCTACAAAGGCGGTATCGGCACCTCGTCACGCAAACTCAGTGAAGCCGATGGCGGTTACACCATCGGTGTACTCATTCAGACGAACTACGGCGGAGACATGACGCTGCTTGGGGCGCCTGTCGGGCGTGAACTGGAACGCACTAAGACACCGGCCTCAGCGGACGGATCATGCATGATCATCGTCGCTACAGATGCGCCGCTTTGTGCACGCAACCTCAAACGCATGGCGGCACGAACCATGCTGGGGCTTGGGCGGACAGGATCGTATATGTCCAATGGTTCGGGGGATTATGCGATCGCCTTTTCAACCGGCTTCCGTGTGCCGACACATGATGACAAACTCGATCCAGCCGTTGCAGTTGTGCCGAACAGCAGGATGAGCCCGCTATTTAAAGCGGTCGTTGAGGCAACGGAAGAGGCCGTGTTTAATTCTCTATTCATGGCTACGACGACGACCGGCCGTGATGGGCACAGCGTGCCCGAGTTGCCGATCGATCAGATCATCGGTATTTGCCGTCGTCACAATGTTCTGAGCCTATAACGCTTGATGTTTAATCATGTTTGAGCTTGTAGAAACGCCTAGACAGATCGATACGGTTGCCAGACTCGCAAGGAAGATCTGGCTGCGTCACTTTACGCCACTGATAGGCCGCGAGACGGTGGAACATATCCTCGAGCGATTGCAGAGTGCGTATGCGGTGCGTGAGCAGATCAGGCAAGGTTATCATTATTACCTGATTCAGCCTGATGGTCATGACAGCCCGGTTGGGTACGTTGCGTTTTGCGAGGAGAAAGACCCATCTCGCATGCTGTTAAGTAAGTTGTACATCCTCAAAGCTTATCGCGGACGAGGGTTTGCACGACAGGCGTTAGCGTTTGTGGAAGAAAGGACGCGGGGAGCGGGGCTTGGCGATATTGTGTTGACTGTCTACCCCGGCAACAGCGATGCGATCGCGGCCTATGAGCGTATGGGCTTCGAGCATGCCGGGACAATTCATCGCCAGATCGGTGAGTTTGAGATCGATGATGTCTTTATGACTAAATCTGTGATGTAAGTACTTCTCTATCATCTCTTTTGTACATCAATATACACATTGGTATGAAGTTGATGATTCCCGAGTGCTCTAAGCAACGGATGTTTTTCTTCGTTTGATGAATTCGACTGAATAAAACCGGGCATTGAGTGATAGTGCATATGTATGGTGTAGATATTGCAGGCCTGGAAACGTGAGTTCTTTATCGTTTCAGGCCAATATCAGATTGTTAAATGCACACAAAACGCTTGCTCTTACAGGGGAATCCATACGATCGGAAAGGCACATTGAACGAGTCCACATTAAAAAGGCGGGAATCATGAAGAAGCGCAAACTATGGGTAGGGATACTGTTGGTTGTGTTGTTAGTCAGTCAGCGGGTTGATGCGGCGGTAACCGGGGCGGTGGCGGAATTAAGCACGCGTTTCCACAACGTCAGCGGGACGGTCACCGTTGTGGACGAAGATACATTCAGAGTTGACAACTTCACATACGACGGCCTTGGCCCCGCGGTGTACTTCTATCTCGGTGCGGTAAACCATGCCTCTGCCTATGTCAATGGTTTAGGCATCCTGCCGATTCTTACGGGTACGGCATATGACGGCACGCAGGGCCCCCTGTTTTACGATCTGCCGAACGGCGAAGTATTCGATGATTACAACGGGATTGCCGTCTGGTGTGTCGACTTCAGTGCCAACTTCGGCTCGGGGGAGTTCCTCCTGCCGGGCGATTTAGATGGTGACTCTTTCGTTGGATTGAACGATCTGGACATCATCCTCAATAATTGGAATAAATCTGTACCCAATGCTCAAATCATTGCTGATCCGAGCGGAGACGGTTATGTCGGCTTGGACGATCTGGATATTGTTCTGAACAATTGGAACGCGGGTACCCCGCCTTCAGAAGTTAGTTCTGTGCCTGAGCCGGCAGGATTGGGGGTGATTGGGTTGCTGGTGATACTGACACGACGGCGAGTAGTGTGAGTTGGTTTTTATCAATCATTACACACGAGGAAGCCGGCCCTCAGCCCGGCCCTCTCCTGCGGTGAGAGGGTGTCGGAACCAGAGCCTGCTGATCGTGCGTGCATTTTAAAAATCGTCAACGCAACAAGCCGCCTTCGGGCAAGGTGACTTTCGGGGCATCACGCCCGTCAATGCGTTGGAGATTATCCAGTGGATTATTCTGAAGACGCAGGAACTTAAAGCCTAGCAAGCGTGCTTTGCCGGCGGCGTCGCGTTCTGCGTTGTTTTCCGTGGACCGGGCAATGTACTCGTCGATCGGTTCTTCACGGACCTGGGGCTGTGTGGAGTGGATGAGATGGACTTCGCCGTCTTCGTCAATCACGATCATGCCGGTGTGGCCGACCCAGGCGCTACCGCCGAAGATATCCTCCATGCTGCCGGGTTTGGCGTTGTTGTCAGACTTGGGCACGACGCCGCGGACGATGTTGACGAAGTCGCCGTCACGCAGGTGCGACTTGGCCTGATCGATGTATTCGTAAGGCAGATATGTATCAACACGCTCTTCGACCGGGATGTCGGTTTCAAGGTTGTATCGGCCACGCAGGAATTTTGAGCGGTTGATCTTCTGCTTGAACTTGACCCCGTGCTGTTTGGCGAGGTCCTCGGTCATGTCACGAACGAGCCAGTTGTTATTGGGATTCCAGTCGGCTTCGGTGTAGTGGTTGCGTGTCGCGACGCCGATCTGGCCGTCGGCATAGCGGATGCGCTGGAGCATGCGGATAAAGCGTGGCCAACTGTCGGTCAGGGCCATGGCATAGGTATGCTCGCAGAACACGAGGCAGTCGCTCTTGGTCAGGCAGTAGATCGGCTGGGGATCGTAATGCTCGAAAGGCATCTCACCGAGCAGGTAGATATCGTAAGGCTGGCCGATGTTCTTTCGTGCCAGGTGCCTGACGCGATCGGACAGCTTGGGCATGAACTTCTGGAGATAACGCAGGTACAGATCAACTTCCGATTCACTGAATTCATACAGTGGTTTACGCAACAATCCTAGAAGTTGATCTTGATCGATCTTCAGCTTTTCACAGACTTCGATCTGATCTTTCGTAAGTCTGGTGGGAAGCGATTCATCGCCTTGACGGGCTTGAGCCTCAAGCTCGCGCAGCGATTGCCTGATTTTCACGAGTTCCGCCTCCATCGTCCTGACGCTTTGGCGGATATCGTCAGCAGACCGGCTGTCGTCGACCGGATCAGCACAGCGAGCGATCGGCGTAAGGACAAGAACCAGCATCAGGGCCAATGGCACGATAAGCAGCAGTTTCTTCATGGCGGAGATTATAGCCCGATGTGTATTTTGCGTCGTATTTGAGTATCCGGTCAACACAAATCGCGGTAGCTGGTAGATTATCCGTATGACGATCAACTGGTTCCCCGGCCACATGCATAAAACCCGCCAATCGCTTGAGGCGTTGATGCCGACTTGCGACGTGGTGATCGAGCTGCTTGATGCGCGGCTGCCGATGTCCTCTAGCAATCCCCTGCTGGATGAGTTGCGGAGGAATATCCCCGGTAAAGGCGAAAACGGAGTGCACGGCGATGTACCTTGTATTACGCTGCTGACTAAGTCAGACCTGGCGGATCCCGAGATCACCAAAACCTGGCGGGAGTACTTCGAGACAGTACGTGGTGTGAAAACACTGGCACTGGATGTGCGCGATAACAAGAGCGTCAAACGATTGCCTAACCTGATCCGCAAATCGGTGGTGCGGATGCCAAAGCATGGCAAACCGATCCGCGTGATGATCGTGGGGATTCCGAACGTGGGCAAGTCCACCCTCATCAATGCGCTGCGTGGGAAACGGGTGGCGAAGGTCGGGGATGAACCTGCGGTCACCAAGGGGCGTCAGGAAGTCAAACTGCAGGGCGGGATCGTACTGGTGGATACCCCCGGCATCCTTTGGCCCAAGTTTGACGATCCGGGCGTCGGCGACAAACTCGCGGTCAGCGGCGCGATCAAGGATACGGTAGTGGATTACGCCGAGGTGGCGTTAATCGCGCTACGGTATCTCGCGAAGCAATACCCTGAAGCGCTACGCGAACGCTACAAGCTTGGCGAACCGGAAGATGAGCCGTTGCATCTGCTCGAAACGATCGGCAAGAAACGCGGCTGTCTGATCGGCGGCGGTGAAGTGGATCACTCTCGTGCTGGTGAATTAGTCTTGCGCGAGTTGCGTGGTGGCAAGCTCGGGCAGATCAGCCTGGAAAAACCATCTGACTTTTAACGGCGACGCAATACATATCGCGCAAAGTCGATCAGGCCGGCGAATTTGTAGCTCGGATCGACGTATTGCTGAATCACGTAGAAGATGAAGTAGTACGCCCGGCAGAACGCCCAGATCGCGATCGCCAGCAAAGCTGCGAGGCGCAGGTCAGGGAACATGAATAACATCCCTCCTACCGCCAGAATACCCAGCAATAGGAACAAGCCCCCCTTGATGTAGAGCAGCGTCGGACTGGTGATGTCACCCATGGCAAAGCCTCCTGATGATCGACCAGCATCATAATATGTCAGCCAGGTCTGCCGTGATCGTATTGCTGTTATGCGGGTGACTGGGCGGTTAATATTAGCGGTGGTCGGCCCGCACGTTGACGGATCCAGTTAACCGACTTGCTGACGCGTGGGCGTGAGACCAGCCAGCGTTGGAAGCGATATTTGCCGGGAATATCCAGCAGGATCAGTGCAAGAAGCAGCGTCAGCAGACCTTGGCCTGGCAATAACAGCATGGCCAGGCCAGCGATCACGAGTATCACCCCCAGGATGTTTTTAATGACCATCAGGAAGATGCGCCATGCAGGATGTAATTTCGCAAACTGGCTTGCTGGGCGATCCTCTTTCGAAAAATAATCTTCCGGTATCCGAGCGATAAGCATCGGTGTTGCGATCAACGTGAGGATGAACAAGACAGCCGACACGGCGGTCAACCACCAGAAAAGCGTTTCGTATTCGGTAAACCAGTCTGGCATAGATGCCCCGGATTATTGATGCATATGGTGATTGGTCAACTTGCCGGGCTGGTTGCGCGCCCTCTGGCAAGGGATTCGGTCCTGGGTTTTGGGCGTTGCATGAGATCATCCGGGATGATTAACGGCGGACGTCCGGCTTTCTGCCGCACCCAGCCGATGCATTTCCGGACCGGGGCGCGCATGATCATCCAGCGTTCGATTTTGTACTTACCAGGCAGGTCCATCATCAGAAGCGCAATGGCGATCGCAAGTATGCCGTTGCCGGGCAGCACCAGCATCGCGACACCCGCCAGGAAGAGCAGACCCCCAAAGGTGTTTTTCAAGATTATGAAGAAGATGCGCAAGACCGGGTGAAGGGCTGCGAACCGGCTGGGCGGGCGCACCTCACGCTCGAAGTAATCGACCGGGATACGTGCTGCGAGGATCGGTAGCAGAATGATGCTGATCAGGAAGGTGACGATCGAGACACCTGTCAGGTACCACCAGACATTACTGTTGCTTAGCCAGTCGAACATTGTCTTCCCATGCTTGTGGGCATACGTGTCATGCGTTGAATTTATGGATTAGTCGCCGTGGATGCAATGATATGGCAGGCTGATGGGGTAAAGTCAACCGGCGAGTCGGATAAATTGAATGATTGACCAGACTTACACAGCAGGATCGGTCATCAGAAGATATGTTTTTCTTCTTTATATTATGGTCTGAGTGCGGTATTGTTGAAGCACAACGTCGACTGAGCCGCGGACGCGGTCCAGCACACCGATTCCGGCGGCACGCAGCATTTCGGTCATACTGTTCATGATTGCACCACAGATCACGACGTCTATTTCATTTTTTTCGAGCCAGAGTATCTGCTGGGCAACGGACTCACCGATCTGGTCGTAAGTTTGCCTCGAGACCTCCTGCCCGTCCACGAGATCGACGACGAGAAATGCACGGCTGCTCCCGAAGACCGGGCAGACGCGGCCGTCACTGCTGTTGATCGCAATTTTCATACACTTTTCTTGATGCGAAGTGCATGCCAAACTTGCGATTTACGATGGTCACACCCTAGTTATTATTCCGCCCATCGCGGTCGGGCAGGTCGATCTGCAGCGATTTGATCTTGCGGAACAGCGTGCTGGGGTGGATACCGAGTTCCCGTGCCGCGGCGTGTCGGTTGCCCTTCTGCCGACGTAAGGCGTCGGTAATAGCCATCTTTTCGATCTGTTCCAATGTCATCCGGCCGAGCACGTCCTGGTTGATCGCGGACGGGGTGACCCCTTCGAGCCAGGGAGGCAGGTGCCGTGACTGGATCATCCCGCTGGAACATAGCACGAAAGCGTGCTCCACGATGTTCTCAAGCTCACGCACGTTGCCGGGGTAATCGTGGCTCATCAGCACAGACATCGCGCCGGGCGATACGCCGTGGATATCCTTGCCTTTAAGACGATTGAATCGGTGAAGGAAGTGGTCAATCAGTAACGGAATATCGACGCGTCGATCACGTAATGGCGGCAATTCGATACGGATGACATTGACACGATAAAACAGGTCCTCTCGGAATTTTCCTTCCTGGACAAGCTTGTTCAGGCTCTGGTTGCTTGCGACGACGATACGCACATTGGACTTGACCGGGGTCACCGAGCCTAAAACTTCGTAGACGCGCTCCTGCAGCACACGCAGCATACGTGTCTGCATTGCTGGGGAAATATCAGCAATTTCATCGAGAAAAATCGTGCCACCCTCGGCTAGGGCGAATCGACCGGGCTTATCTCTGTCGGCACCGGTGAATGCACCTTTCTTGTAGCCAAACAGCTCGGACTCAAGCAACGTGTCCGGCAGTGCGCCGCAGTTGATCGCGACGAACGGCTTTTTGCTTCGTGAAGAGAGGTTGTGGATCGCACGGGCGACCAGTTCTTTACCTGTGCCGCTTGCACCTTCGATCAAGGCGGTGCTGTCACTCTCGGCAACGACCGGCAATAGCTCGAAGACCTTCCGCATAGATGCACTTCGGCCGATGATGTCTTCGTAGGTGTATTGAGAAAGCAGACGCTTCTGCAGTTCCTCCACCCGGCTCAGGTCACGGAAAGACTCGACGCAGCCAATCACCTTATCTTGCTCATCCCGCAGAACCGCGGTGGTGATGCTGACAGGGATGCGCTGGCCCTTTTTGTCGATCAGGTAGATCGCGCGGTTGATGACGGGTTCGCCGGTCCTCAGGGAGTGTTTGAGGGCACAATCTTCCTCCGCATCGCTGGCGTGGACGACATCCGCCCAGTATTGGCCCATGGCCTCGTCACTACTGATCCCGGTGATACGCTCGGCCTCGCGATTGAAGAAGGTGATATTCCAATCCAGGTCCACAGTAAAGATACCGGCAGCCACCGAATCCATTATCATTCGGCAGATTAGGGGTTTAACGAACGTATCGTCCGATCTTGAGCCCGTAGATGCGTGGTCACAGGGTCCTGTCATGGTCATGAATCCCGATCTTGGCTGGGTTGTCCTGACCAGCATTATATCGCATTTTGCGATGGATCCACCATCTAGTCTTTCATTTTGCGAGTATCGGGCATTTTGCCATGGTGGTTCAGGCTTGATTTCGTATCATAGGCGATAATTATTGACCCGGTTTAATGCCGGAACCCTTGCGGATTTGACGCACCCCTTTGTGTGTGTGACCAGCAAACATCCAGCTTCAATTGTGCACATCTTGGTTGTTTAAGCGTGGTTATGAAGATTTTGGATTATCTCAACCGTGCGATTGAGAGCTTGCCCGCCCGGGATGATAGTCCAATAAACCGAATCGATTAACCATGCAATGCAAAACGCGAGTCTATGCTCGAACAGACTGATGCCAGAGGCGGTCAAACGGTTGATTTTCGTGGTTATCACACTCACAGCACCCCATTTTGACCCATTTGGCTTGACTACTATGCCACTTCTTTGGCATGCATTTCGCAATGTGTGATGCGGTTGTTCGCAACTAATCATTCACACCCAGACGTAATGTCAGGAGGCATGCGATGTACAGCATCCTTGAAAGTAAGAACCAACTGCTCAAAGCAGAAGCAGTGCGGCTAACGCAACAACTCGTTCAGATCCCCAGCACCAGTGGCGATGAAAAAGAAGTTGCTGACCTGGTTGCCCAACAGATGCAAGCGGTCGGCTTTGATAAAGTGCTTCGTGATGAGCTTGGGAACGTCGTCGGCATTCTGCGCGGCCGCGAAGATTCGCCCACGCTGATGTTGAACGCTCATATGGATACCGCCGAGTTGGCGGAAGACACGGCGCAGGACCTGCTTGAGCCGGGCTCTATCAAAGAAGATCGCCTGTATGGTCCGGGCGCCAGTGACTGCAAATCCGGCATCGCCGCTTGTCTGTATGCGGTGAAGCTGTTGAAGCGCAGCATGCTTCCTCTACGTGGCAACCTGATTTTTGCAGCTACGACGGCAGAAGAATTAGGAGACAGCGTCGGTGTGCGCCACCTGATGAAACACACCCTCCCAGCCGCCGGCCTGTCTCCTGATTTTGTGATACTCGCTGAGCCGACCGACCTGGGTCTGTATTGCGGCCACGACGGCTGGATGCAGGTCGAAGTACGGGTCGAAGGCGCAGACAGGGAGCAGGTCCGGGACGCGGCGATGTTTGTCTACAACGGGCTGAGCGCTAAATCGGCTCGTGATAACAGCCGTATCGGTTTCGGCTGCTTTGAAGTGCACCCGCCCAAGTTCGAAAAGGATTCGGCTACGGTGGTTATTAATGAGCGTCTGCCCATTGCTGTGCAGCCCGAGCAGTTCCTTGAAAACCTGCGACATGAGGTCAAGCAACTGGTTACAGATGCTGGACACGTGACGGTTAATGTTGGTATTGCCCAGAAGCGATTGCCCCACTTCACCGGCCGTGTGACACCGGTGCATCGCGTGGTCAACGCCTGGAACACAGACCCCAATAGCCAACTGGTCGAGCAATCGCGTCGCGCCCTCGACGCGGCAGGGGCGCCAGCCCCTGTCGACCGTTGGCAATTAGGCATGTTCGGCACGGGTACCGCAGGCGGTGTGTTCGCCAATGAGTTCATGATCCCGACGATCGGTTACGGCCCGGGTGATGAGCAAGTGATCCATAGCCCGGGTGAGTACGTGCTGACCGGTAATATCGAAAAGGCGATGTACGGCCTGTCCGCCATCATCCATAGCCTGATCGGCGTGCCTGTGTTCGGCTGGACATCCGACGAGATCTGAATCAATACCCTTGATGTGACAGTACCTGGAGTGATGCGGCTGCTTGGCGGCCCTTGGAGGTAGTTTGGCCATGAATGTGTTGTCTTTAAATGCCGGTAGTTCGTCGCTGAAGTACAGTATCCGGCAGATGCCTGATGAAGTCGTACTTTGCCACGGCGAAGCACGACGCATCGGAGCCCCTACCGCCCAACCGCCTGAGTTCGTCCATCACGCCAATGGTAAAACTACGACCACCACGCTGGATTCGTATGAATACGCCCCCGCACTCGCTGCGATTCTAGAAGTACTGCAGAGCGATAAGTCCACTCGCCCCGATGTGGTCTCGCACCGGATCGTGCACGGCGGGACGCGTTTCAAAGAACCTGAAATCGTTGACGATCAGATCGTCGTCGAACTCGAAGCGATCCAGCACCTGGCTCCGATTCATAACCCCCCTGCTATCACGATGCTGAAGATCTGTCGTGAGCAGTTACCCGATCTGGCGCAGATCTGTGTGTTCGACACGGCTTTTCATGCGTCGATCCCTGAGTACGCATCCTCCTACGCGCTTCCGCGTGAGTTGACCGAGCAGATGGGTATCCGCAAATACGGATTCCACGGCATCAGCCATGAGTATGTCGCCACCGAAGCAGCGAGGCTGATTGGTAAGCCGCTCGATCAACTCAACGCGGTAAGCTGCCACCTTGGTTCCGGCGGCGCAAGCCTGTGTGCGATCCGTGATGGGCATTCCGTAGACAACACGATGGGCCTGACCCCGCTGCAAGGCTTGGTCATGAGCACACGCAGCGGCGACATCGATCCCGGCCTGGTCTTGCGCCTGATCCACCAGGCGGACGGCGACTTCAACAAGACCGAAAAATTACTCAATAAAAACAGCGGCATCCTCGGCATGACTCAAGCTTCTGCCGACCTGCGTGACCTGCTCGGTGATGATGCCAGGCAAGATGAGCCGGATCTGGCGCTGCGTGTCTCGACCTGGCGTTTGCGGAAGTATCTCGGCGCGTTCCTGACGGTCGTCGGGAATGCCGACACGATCATCTTCACGGATACGCTTGGCGAAACCGTGCCGGTGGTGCGCGAGATGGCTTGCCGCGAGATGGAATGCTTTGGTGTCAAGCTGGACCTTGAGCGTAATAACAATCCGGGCGAACTGCCTGCCGACATCGCGACAGACGACAGCCCCGTAAGAATCTGGGTCATCCATACGGACGAAGAGCTGGCCCTTGCAAGAATGGCGTGGCGGACCGTTGATTCCGTAGCAGTCTGAGTGAAGAAAGATCGATCCATGAATACAGTAGTTCTCATCCCGGCCGCCAAGACGATTGAATACGCGATGTTCGATGCGGAATTGAGCAAGCCCGTCGTAAGCGGCACGTTGCACGCCCCCGCCGACGACAGCGACTTCGGCAGGATCATCCGCGCTATCGAACAGCAGGACAATCGCCCGCATTGGGAGCCGCAGGACACCGGTTACGTCGTGTGCGTGCCGTATAGTGCGGACGCTGTGGGCGGCCCGATGATCGCGGATCAGGCATTACTAGAGAAACTTGAATCGCTTATCCCCGCAGCCCCCCTGCACCTGCCTCGCTCGGTCGGACTGATCCGCGCATGCATGCAGGTCGCACAGGATGCGCCTGTAGTCGTGGTTTCGAAGTCTAGCTTCTACAAGCCGCTGCCCGAGCACGAAGTCCATTATGCGATCGACTTCAAGCTGTCGCAGCAATTGCGGGCCCGTCGCTGCGGGTTCCACGGCATCTATCACGACTACGCCTGCCGAATGGCATCGGATCAGATCGGCAAAGCAGATGGCAAGATCATCTCAATCTGCCTCGAACCACGACCCGAGCTAGCTGCGACCATCGCGAACAAGCCCGTGATGATCAGCAGCGGCATGACGCCACTCGAAGGGCTGTGCGGCCTGACAGCCTGCGGCGATATCGACCCCGGCATCGTCCTCGAACTGGCACGCACACAAGGTTGGGGCGCCGACCGCATCAACCGCTGCCTGGGCCAGGAAAGCGGCATGCTCGGTCTGATCGGCCAACCCGTCACGTGGGAAGCCGTGCTTGATGATGCCAATGAATCGATCAAGTCAGCCCGTGAGATATTCCAATACCAGCTCATGCGTCAATGCGGCGCAGCCGTGGCGGCGATGAGCGGACTCGACGCCATCGTCTTCTGCGGCCGAGGCTCGATCTATACCCGCGATCTGGGCAAATGGCTCAGCGATCAGTTGCGAAAAGCAACCAATTGCGAGCCTGCCCTGATCGTTTGCGACAAGCCGTTACACGAGCTTGTCTACATGCAGGCCCAGGACCAACTCTGCCAGACGGTGAGTTGACCGACGAGGCCTATTTAACTTTGCGTGGTACGCACTTAGCCCTCACGTTCGTTACTGGCGTGGGGGTTAAGTCTTTTATTGGGGTGAGTGAATAGCCAAATGCCCTCGTTCTCTAGTACCTGATGTTCGCTAGGCATTTCGACTACCATTAAGATTGGTTCAAGTCCCAATGCAAGTCATCTGCCGCATTGGTACTGTTGCGTGCAGTGACGACTACAAAGCTGGGGCTGAAGGTACATCGGAGTAACACATGATTGGTTTCCACATCGACATGAACATGGCCTTATACAAGGCCGACTACCTCAAGGCCTGGCTGACCGAACTCGCGGGCATGGGCTACAACACGATCGTCTGGGAGATGGAGGACAGTGTCGTATGGGAGACCGCACCAGAAGCGAGCCAGCCCGATGCGTTAAGCAAAGAAGAATTCCGTGAGGTTCTGGAACATGCGCGTGGGCTCGGGCTTGAACACATCCCGCTGCTCCAGACGCTGGGGCATGTCGAATACCTGCTTCAATACGACAAATACAAGCACCTGCGTGCCAATCCGGAGAATACCTCGCAGTACAACCCGTTCCACCCGGAGGTGGTCCCGCTTATCCACGCCTGGATCGCCGAGTACATGGACCTGTTTGGGGATGTCAAGTACTTTCATATCGGCGCCGACGAAGCACGGGAGCTCGACTTCATCCAGCAAAGCGAATGGAACAAGGAAGGCCTGAACGTGTCGCAGATATTCATGCGGCACATCAACGCGGTCTCAGAGCCATTGCTTGAGCGAGGCGTCACGCCGATCATCTGGGCAGACATGGTGCTGCACCACCACGAGGCGATCGATGAACTGTCGCGGGACATCATGCTGTTCGACTGGATGTACGACATCTGGCGAGGCAACGGCAAGGTGTTTATTTGGGGCGACGACCGCGGCTTACGCACGCGGGATCAACTCAACCCTGAAACCCTGGAACTCTTCGGCAAGTACCTGTTCCCCAACGGCGACGCGCCGGGTGTCGACCCCGAGACGTTCTACTCGGCTGACTTCCTGGCTGACAAGGGATTTGCCACCGTCACCTGCCCCGGGTCGAGCAGCTTCGGCGACAATGTCTTTGCACCACGTCATGAACTGCACCTGTGGAACGCATGGGACTCAGCCGAAAAAGGCATGCAGACTCCCGGGTTAAGCGGCTCGGTGCTGACAAGCTGGTCTATGCACCTGCATCCCTGGGAATTGCAGCACGCCCAGATCGCCGCCTTCGGCTACCAGTCGCGCAACCCCGGCAAGTCATTGAGCGACTTCCGAGCGTGGTATGTGAATGATGCCTATGGCTTACAGGACGACCGATTCTGGAAAGCCGCCGATGGGCTGGCCGGCCTTTGCCAATTCAGCAATTCGCGCTCGCTCGGATACGATAAGGCCTGCTTGCCTGTCAGTAAGGACCATATCGAAAATGCCATCGTAAAAATGATCGAGGCAGACAGATTAGACATCGAAATCATGCGGGCGCAGAAGTGTGCCCAGGACTATACGCAAAGCCTTGAACTATTCCGGACGCTTCGCCAGGACACGACGAAAGGTGATGAGGTACTCAGGCTTTGGGAATTGGCGGCACGCAACCTCATTAACCGCGCCCAGGCAGTCGAGGTGATCCTGCAAAGCCGTACGGATGGCTACTCTCCCGAGGCAGATCGCAACCGAGTCAACGCCATCCTGAAAGACATGCAGGCACTGCACGCCGAATATGAAGATGTCTACGCCGGCATGATCCGCCCGAACCGCCGGGCCCTGATGATCGGCTACATGTTTGACGCGGTCGAAACCGAACTCATGAGGCTGGCGGGCGAGTAGACACACGACAAAAAAAGACCCGCTATGAAAGCGGGTCGAAAAGGCCGCGGTGGGATTCGAACCCACGACAGGCGAAGCCTAGCTGATTTGCAATCAGCCCCCTTAGTCCACTCGGGCACGCGGCCGGCCAATTAGGAAAGTATAGGCGATTGGCCCGGGGGTATGCAATGGGTGGTCTGGACCACATATCTTGACGGCTTGAATCGCCGGAATCATGATGAACCTCATGCCGGAGGCTACGTATGGGCATCCGGGTATGTCTTAGGCAGACGATATGATCTATTCCTGTTGATTGGAGCGACATGCAGATAACCAGACGCGGCGTCGGCCGGTTCCTGATCGCGGTGGCATGCGGCACGGTGGTGGGCGTCGCGTTCAGTAATCTGCTTATGTTTATCCAACTCAAGGTCGCGAACGCCCCTCTGCCTCCGGGATTCTGGTGGATGCAGTTGATAAGAATAGGCCTGATCGGCATCCCCATGACCGCCCTGACCTGTGCGACGAGCGTGCTCGCATTCATATTCATACTGCGGCCGAAGTACGATCGCGAATGCCGCTGCAGGCAGTGCGGCTATATCCTCAAGGGCTTGTCGAAGCTGGAGTGCCCGGAGTGTGGCGAGGTGATATGAGATATCAGCCGAGAAGTACCGGATCGGTCTTTCGGTGCGTTCTCATCATAACGTCACTGTTTGCAGTATTCGTTCACGGGATATGGCTGTTATCTCTGGTTTCGTACACCGTGATCTACTATCCGGGCATCGCGATTGAATTAAATCATGGGCAACTGTGTGTTGTTTTTGCGAATGCCGGAGAGACATACAAGAGCATGCACTTCCACTTCAGTATCGCAGGGCTTACGCCATCAAGAGTCTTCGGATGGTTTGATTTCATAGATGCGGGCGGGGTTTTGATCAATGTTATTCCGCTGTGGATTTTCGTGGTGGTATCAAGTATCTGGCCGATTTTTGCTTTGCTTTACAGACGGTCATATACAATTAATACTGGCTGTTGCAACGAATGCGGCTACGACCTGCGTGGCAGCAAAGAGTCTACAACCTGCCCGGAGTGCGGGGAAGTGATATGAGACGGGTGCTGAAGGAACATGGCCGAGGGCGCTCAGTAGCTTTATGTATTAGCAGTTTATGTATAGCCGTTTGCTTCGCACTTTGGGTCACGTCCTACTTCTATCAACTGAATATTTTCATACACAAGTCACCGATTGGCTACCACATGCTTGAAATGTCACCTGGCTTGGTAACGGTTGTGGACAGCGATCTGGGACGCATACCAACAGGATGCTTTTACATCAGGCCAATTTCAGAAACGATGGCAGATGGATACAAATCAGGTTGGTGGCATTTTGACTGGGAAGCGGATCAATATGAGTGGGAAACCACGTTTCCATCTTGGATCCTACTGCTATTGCTCATAGCCTTACCTCTGACTCACATCGCTTTTAGATTGACCAGGAAACCCAGGCTTGGTGATTGTTATAGCTGTGGCTATAACTTACGAGGTAGAAGCGATGCCGCAACCTGCCCAGAATGTGGCGAGCCTATTAATCTGACATCTGCGCAAGCCAAGTAATATCATATAGATACGCCCCTCCTTGTTATATTTCCCCAATCCACACCTTGACATATCATAATCCATTGATATATTGACACTATGAGCCAAGCGATCAAACCGCCGTTGGATATTGAGATGCTTGAGGAATCCGCACGCGTGCTGCGTGTGCTGGCGCACCCGCATCGGCTGAAGTTTGTTGAGCTGTTGATGGGTGGACGCCTGAGCGTCGGGGAGTTGGCCGAAGCGGTCGACCTTGCGCCGAGCGCGGTCAGTCAACATCTGAACCACATGCGGGCCCATGGCATCCTCGATGTCGAGCGCGAAGGACGCACGGCTTATTACCGGGTGGACAATCCCAATGCGATCAACGTGATCCAATGTATCCACAGACACAGGTGTAATGCCGAATAGGCCAAGGCCTGCTGATATACAACGCGATCCTACGGCGAGTATTCGTGCTGCCTCGGATCGTCCTACAAGACTATCCCCTACCCCTTACGGAGCATGAAAATGCAAGCAGACCAGGAACAATCCTGCCCGATTGCGTGCACATTACTCGGACGAAAACGATGGAGCCCCTACCTTGTCGGGGCATTGATCGGTGTACTCAGTTGGGTCACGTTCTATGGCATGGGTAAAGCGCTGGGTACCAGCACGACCATGGCCCATATCTCCGGCTGCGTGACGGGTATCGTCGCGCCGGAGCATGTCGAATCCAATGCTTATTACGCCAAGTACTTTGCCCCGCCTAAGAAGAACATGTTCGACTGGCAGTTCATGCTGGTGATCGGACTGGTCGGCGGCGCGTTGGTTGGATCGAAGCTGCTGGCAAGGGATAAGTTTGTTGAGCATGTGCCGAGTATCTGGGCGGCTCGGTTTGGGCCCAGTAAGATGAAGCGGTATATCGCGGCGTTTATCGGTGGCGTGCTGCTACTGTTCGGCGCACGTATGGCGGGCGGTTGCACTTCAGGGCACGGCATCTCCGGCGGGCTGCAGCTAACAGTGGGTTCATGGACCTTCTTCTTTGCGATGTTTGCATCGGGCGTCGTCACGGCATTCGCATTATTCGGTATGAAAGGACGCGATCATGTGGAGCTTTGATTCTGGTTCGATGTTGATTGCCGGGCTTGTCACCGGCCTGGTATTCGGGCTGCTTCTACAGCGTGGTGGTGTGACGCGGTACAACGTCATCATCGGGCAATTCCTGATGAAGGACTTCACCGTGCTCAAGACCATGCTGACCGCCATCATCGTTGGCGCGATCGGCATCTGGGGCATGCTGCAACTGGGTATGCTTGAGCCGACCGGCCTGCACATCAAGAACGCTACGCTACTTGCCAACATCGTGGGCGGGTTGATCTTTGGCGTGGGTATGGCGATTCTGGGCTACTGCCCGGGGACGGGAGTCGCGGCGCTGGGTGATGGTTCGCGGCATGCCTGGCCGGGCCTGTTTGGAATGGTTGTCGGCGCCGGGATTTATGCCGAGGTCTACCCCTACATCAAAGATGGTTTCCTGAAGGTGGCGGACCAAGGCAAGGTGACTTTTGCGGACGTAACGGGCATTTCGCCTTGGTGGTTCATCCTCGGGCTGGCTATCATTGCGGGTGTCATCTTTTTCTTACTTGAATCAGGCGCCAAACGGACGGACTCCAGCGCGCCCAAAGAAACTAAATTGACCGGAGGTACGGCTTGAGTAGTGAAGTAGTACGTATTGTGATCGTCGGCGGTGTCGCAGGCGGAGCCTCGGCTGCGACCCGCGCCAGGCGCATGAATGAAAACGCACAGATTATCATGCTGGAGAAGGACCGGGACGTATCCTTCGCCAACTGCGGTCTGCCCTACTACCTGGGCGGCGAAATCGTCAAGCGTGACAAATTGCTGGTCGCCAAGCCGGAGTTGTTCGCTGAACGATTCAACATCGATGTGCGTACGCGCTCCGAAGTCACCGCGATCGACCGCCCCGGGAAAGTGGTCACAGTGCTCAATCATCGGTCCGGGGAAACGTATGAGTTGGCGTATGACAAGTTGATCCTCGCGCCCGGCGCCTCGCCGATCATCCCTCCCATCGGCGGGGCGGGCGCGGCTAATGTGTTTACCGTCCGCAACGTTGAAGGCACGGACCGCATCAAGGATTACCTGGATGTTCAGAAACCCCAACGTGCGGTCGTGATCGGCGCCGGCTTCATCGGCCTGGAAATGGTCGAGCAGTTCCATGGTCTTGGTATCGAGACAACACTGGTCGAACTGGCCGACCAGGTGCTGCCGCCGCTGGATGCGGAGATGGCGCACCTCTTGAAGGAAGAACTGGAAGCCCACAAGATCGCTCTGCATCTGGGTGATGGGATCAATGATATCCGCGTCAGTGAGGGCAAGGCTGAGGCTGTTGTTCTTAATAGTGGTGCGGTCGTTGAGACGGACCTCGTGATTCTCGGTGTCGGCGTTCGCCCGAATGTACAGCTTGCTAAAGATGCCGACTTGTCTCTAGGCGAGACCGGCGGGATAGCGGTTGATGCGGATGGCAAGACCGATGATCCGGATATCTACGCGGTCGGTGATGCGGCAGAGTACGTTTACGGCCCGGCGGGTAGATCCATGCGCGTCCCGTTGGCAGGCCCGGCAAACCGCGCCGGTCGACTGGCGGGCCAGCACGCGGCAAGCGGTTCGGCGGATAGCTGGGCTCCGGTTCAAGGCACCGCCATCGCGCGTGTCTTCGGTCTGGCTGCTGGCAGTACAGGCTTATCCGAAAAGATGGCTGACAGACTCGGTCAGAAGGCAGAAAGCGTAACGATTCTGGCAAACCATCACGTCGGCTATTACCCCGGCGCGATGCAGATGGTCTTGAAACTGATCTTTGAACCCGGAACAGGCAAAGTGCTCGGCGCGCAGGCTGTCGGCGCGGAGGGCATCGATAAACGAATCGATGTGATCGCGACTGCGATGCAGTTCGGCGCAACCGTACGTGACCTGACTGGCCTGGACCTGACCTACGCCCCGCCTTTTGGTGCAGCCAAGGACCCGGTGCATATGGCGGCCTTCACCGCATGCAACATACTCGATGGCCTCGTTAAATTCGCCGCACCGGATGCAGATCTTAACGGTAAGCAGATTCTCGATGTACGAACCGCACCGGAAGTGAATCGTAAACCTGTACCGGAAGCCAATGGTGTAATCCATATACCGGTCGATGAACTGCGTCAACGGATCGGTGAACTGGACCCATCCAAGCCAACTATCGTGACCTGTGCAACCGGGCCACGCTCGTATGTTGCCTGCCGCATGCTGATGCAGCACGGATTCAAAGACGTTTCCAATATGACAGGCGGTGTGTTCATGCGCGTACACGCGCTAGCTGCCAAACAACTTCGTACCCAGGATAAGTAGTACCTATGACCACAAAGATGTCCGCACCCACCAAGGTGCAAACGATTGCCCCAACCGACCTGAAAATCAAGATTGAAAAAGACGGCTCGATTAACCTGATCGATGTCCGTACACCCAGAGAGTACCGCGGCAAGCGTGTAAGCATCGCGCGGAATTTCCCGCTGGATAAGTTGAGTATTCATTCAGCACAAGAACTCCAACCAGACGGTAATGACAGGCCGTTGTATGTCATCTGCCACAGTGGAGCACGCGCCAAGAACGCTTGTGAACTGCTGATCAAAGCCGGTGTGAACGCGATCTGTGTTGAGGGCGGCACCAAAGCCTGTGAAGAAGCAGGCCTGCCCATTATTCACGAAAAGAACGTGATACCATTGGATCGACAGGTCCGTATTGGAGCTGGCGCATTCGTATTAACCGGCGTGCTGCTCGGTACACTGGTCAATCCGTGGTTCTATGCGATCTGCGGCTTCGTCGGCTGCGGCCTGATCTTCGCCGGCATCACCGACTGGTGCGGCATGAGCGTGGTCCTTGCCAAGATGCCGTGGAATCGGTGATGCTGCAGAATCACATAGAAATTTAAAACAGAGATGAACACAAATGAATGGCATAGGACAATAAGCCTATTTCTTCATCTGTGTTTATCTGTGTAGATCCCTTGTAATGACCGTTGTCAGGACACCGTAATCGTCGGCTGCTCGGTGCCGCCGGAGGCGATGTGCTCTTCCACACGCTCGCTGAACTTCTTAACCAACATTTCCAACTCTTCAGTTAGTTTGTCGCCCGCGGTGAAGTTTGCGGTCGGGTCACCGGCATCGCAGTTGTGACGCAGAGCCATGTTGATCGGGATTGCGCCGAGTGAAGGCAAGCCCATCTGCGCGGCCATCGCTTCGGCGCCGCCCTTGCCGAAGATGTCGTATTCCTTGCCGTCGTCGCCGATGAAGTAGCTCATGTTTTCAACGACGCCAAGCACCTCGACGCCCAGCGCCTGGAACATTCGCACCGCTCGCCGTGCATCATCCTGTGCCACCTTCTGTGGCGTACAGACGACGACCGCACCGGTCAGCGGCAACAACTGGCTCATGGTTAACGGCACATCACCCGTACCCGGCGGCAGGTCGATGATCAGGTAATCCAGATTATCCCAGCGTGTTTGGGTTGCGATCTGCTGGAACGCCCCGTGGGCCATGGGGCCGCGCCAGATCAAGGGTTTTTCTTCTTCGACCAGAGCACCGAGCGTCATCGCTTCCAAGCCGTGGACATCGAAAGGGATCAGCACATTACAGTCTGCACGCGGTTGCTGGCCTTTGATCCCGAGCATGGTCGGCAGGCTCGGGCCGTAGATATCACCGTCGAGGATTCCAACTTTTGCCCCTGCCCGTGCGAGTCCGACCGCGAGATTGACTGAAATAGTGGACTTGCCTACGCCCCCCTTACCGGCCCCCACAGCGATAATTCGGTCTACGCCGGGTAATTGCGCCGGTGGTTGGGATTGTGCGTTTTGTGACGGGGGTGACTTAGCCATGGTTACTTCTCCAAATTACCGATAAGGTTTTCACGGGGTGAATTTGCCAATCATAAGGCCAGTCAGGCCGACAGACCAATGAGATGAAACAAGAATGCAATAACGGGCTTGTATGGCCGTTATGCCGTATGAAGCCCCTGACTGGGGCACTAAGACAGAGCATCACAACCTTGGAAAGGAATAGATTATGTTCAGATACACACACAGCAAAGGCGGGACACTCATTCTTGCTTCCGTGCTGGCAATAAGTGGCGGATACGCACTTGCTCAACCTGCAGATGACGGCCCCCCGGACGGCGATCGGCCTATGCGTAAACAGGTCGACGGCGAACGTGGCCCACGTCGTGGTGGTGATGCGGGCGAACGCGGTATGCGTGGTCAACGTGACCCCGGCGCAATTCTCAAACGCCTGTTTGCCGGGATGGAATTGACAGACGAACAGAAGGCACAGATCGGCGAGATCATGAAGGCGCATGCCGAAGAACGCCGCGCCTGGCACGAAGAACACAAGGAAGAGTTCGATGCGATTCGGGAGCAGATGCGAGAAGCACGCGGCGATCAGGAAGCCATGGATGCCCTGCGTGAGAAGGTACATGCGTTGATGGATTCGGCGCCTAAGCCCGACGCCACACATGACCAGATCCGTACCCTGCTGACCGAAGAACAGCAAACAACTTTTGACGAGCGGATCGCGAAGTTACGTGAGCGTATGGAGCAGATGCGTGAAGGTCGCCCCGATGGCCCGCCTCCGGGTGAAGGGATGGGCCCAGATGGCAATAGGCCACCTCGAGGTGAAGGTATGGGGCCGGATGGTGACGGCCCGCCGCGTGACGCCCAACGCCGTGGCCCGGGTGGCGGACTGTTCGGCAACCTGAACCTGAGTGATGAACAGAAGGAACAATTACGTGATATCGTCCGCTCCGACAAGACACGCGATGAGAAGATCGAAGCGGTGAAAGAAATCCTCAACGAAGAACAGCAGGCCCAGCTTGATAAGAACATCGAGCAGATGCGTAAGTTCCGTGAGGAAAACCGTGGCGATCGCCGAGGACGTGGCGAGGGCCCACGAGGGAATCGGCGTGGCCAGGATGACGGCCCGCCTCCCCCACCGCCGCCAGCCAAAAACGAGCTTGATCTTTAAAAAAAACATACCACCAATCAGCCTGCCACCACAGGCTGAATGCCCCCCAGACCCCGGTCATCACCGGGGTTTTTCTTTTGCTATGGCGCATACTTTGAAAGATATCGTCAGCTAACGATTCCCAATGGCATCGTGCTCTTCCACTTGCCCCGCGTAAAGTCGGGGAACATAATTGGTGCCCCGCCATGGGCGACCGACCACTCGCTAAGCGGCCGCACTGATGACCAGCTCGCACCTTCATACACATTCTGATCCATCGGCTCGCCGTTACGCAGGCACTCGACGATCCGGCTGTTCATAATGAAGTCCATCCCGCCATGCCCACCGACGCGCTCGGCCTCTTCGCCCATGCGTTTCCAGAGCGGGTGCTCGTACTCCTCGTAAACTTCCTTCAACTCATCGCCCTGCGTCCAGTGGTGATAACTGCCGCGTCCTTCGACGGCCAGTCGTGTCGGGAAGCCGGCAAATATGCCGTTCGTCCCCTGGATCAGGTTATGGCGTGAGTATGGCCGGGGTGTTGCTGTGTCCCACTGCACCATAATTGTTCTGCCGAGATGCGTCTTGATGATGCTCGTACTCATATCGCCGCTGATGTATTTAGCCTTGCGCCTCGGATGCTCCGGCGGGAAGTTTGCTTCAGCGAACTTTTGCCGACCTAGCGCGGGGCTACTCATGGACACAATCGAATGGAAACGGTCATCAGTTCGGTCAACATTCATGTACTGGGCGACCGGTCCAAGGCCGTGGGTCGGATAAAGGTTGCCGTTTTCCTTGGTGTGATACGCGGTACGCCAGGAACCGGTATCGTGGTCGATATCTTTCATCTGGTAGCGCAGGTCATGTATGTACGCTGCCTCACCGTGCGTCAACTCACCGAGCACGCCATGCCGACAGAGGTTCAGCGCGAGCAGCTCATCCCGGCCGAAGTTGACGTTCTCCATCATCATGCAGTGCTGACCTGTCTTCTCGCAGGTATCGACCAGCTTCCAAAGTTCATCGATCGTCAGAGCCATAGGCACCTCGATGAAGGCGTGCTTGCCCGCAAGCATGACGTCAACCCCCTGAGGGCAATGCCACCGCCAAGGCGTGGATATCCACACAGCGTCGATGTCGTCCCGTTCTAGCATGCGTTTGTAATCATGCTCCCCGTTGGTATAGAGGTCCGGAGCGGTATGCCCGTGCTCGGTGCAGATTATCTGATTCTTCTTGGCGGCGGAGACATAGGGATCAGCGAGGGCAACAATCTCCACATGCTTGATCTGCACAAGCTTGAGGATGTGCTGTGAGCCCCGGTCACCGACACCGATCATGCCGACCCGAACGGTATCCAGCGGCTGGCCTGTCAGAGCTACCGCTGATCCGCCTGAAGCTTTGGGCATTTTCCCGAATGGTTTGGAACTGCTCGCACAACCAGTTGTCCCGAGTAAGACACCGGCAGAAAGACTGCCGGCAAGTTTTAAAAAATCGCGTCTGGTTTCGTTTGCCATCCCGAATAGCCTCCATGTTCAAGTGACATGCGGAGTATATCTCATTAGGCTTGAGTTTTGGTGTCCGGCATGACGTAAATAAGTGTTTGTGAATCAAAAAGTTGTCAGTAACAAGTCTACTAATGAAGTCTTTTGCGCATTGCTGGCTTTCGATCTGTAGCGAACATCGTTTGTTTCTACTGCCAGAGATGCCGGTCGGCCGATAACTAGCTTATGTCGTTGCGCCCACATCCGCTTGAGACATTGCTCTCCACCCTGGCCGGGTGGTTACCTCTGCTGGGTGGACTGATTTTGCTTGGGATGACGCTGATCACGCCCGAATGGCTAAGCTGGCGGGAGATGGTCTGGCAACGCGACATGCTCAAACTGCAAGCCGAGAGCATGCAGACCCAACGTGAGCGTTACGCCGCCTTTTATGATGCTTTGGAATCTGATGACCCGGCACTGCTGGAACGTCTGGCGTTCACGCACCTTCGCTACAAACCGGCTGATAAGAAGCTGATGGACGGACTGTGGCTGGCATCCGCTCCTGCAGGAGGCGTACAAGGTTCGAACTACGTAACAGTTAACGATCCAACTTTCTCCGGAAACGATGCAGTAATTGAGTCATGGCTGGCATCGCCTTTACCGGTCGTTGGCCAAGACATCCAGCCCTTGCGTCCGATCAATACCCGTATGACACGCATAACGAGTGGACCTAGCCGCTACGCCCTGTTGGCGGTTGCGATCATATGCTTGATCGCCGGGCTATGGCCCGAGAAGTCGGAACAAGAAACGATCGAAGAAGCGGTTGAGGTTGACGCGGACAAACCAGAGCAGCCGCGACCGCCCTTTCGTATCCGTGCCGCTTAGCTGATCATCAATACCCCGCCACGGTTTCCCGCCCATTCTTGGTCCATAACTCGTAGCCGCCGCGGAAGTCGTAAACCACTAACTTACTGGATGTCAGGAGTTTCTTCGCTGCCGCATGCGATAGCGTGTTGCGCGGGCCGTCGCCATAGACCACAATGTGCTTATCAGGCGTGATCCGGCTGTCATCTGGTTCAAGTTCAGGCAATGGGATATTGATCGCACCGGGCAGGTGCCCCAGGCGATACCGGTAATCCGGACGTGTATCGATGATCAAAAGCTTGTCGTTGTTCTGGATCATCTCTGCAACCTGTACATCATCAATCACTTCAACATTCTTATCCGTAATCTTTGGCTTGGGTTCGCAGCCGGTGATATAAGCACCGAATAAAATAAAAAGTAGCCCATACACAATAGACCGGTTCATGCTTTGCCTTTTCATACCCCACGACCTCTCGTCATTTTCCCTTTAAATTCAAGTCTTTATTGATACGCAAATACTATACAAGCATACGCGAATCGTACGCACATTGACAAGATGGATGCGATGTTTCACTTATTCTTCGTGTCATGATTAAGCCCGACAGATCACGGGCCGATCATTGTGTTTGGACAGACGGGGCCAACGACAACGGGGCGGAGGGGACAAGTTAAGAAAGGAATCGGCACCGATGGATTCACGCCCATACACGGATGTTTCAGCTAACCGCCTCATCTCAGACCTGCCGGGATTCAACCGCTGGCAAAACCGCCCGCTTAACCGCCAACTCAAGCAACTGATCAACGAACTGGACGAGCAGACGCTCATGAGCCTGACCGCTGAGGCCGTGCAGCGTATCCATCATGGCCCTTCCGGGCCGCGACACGTGCCTATCTGATTCGTTAAACCAGCCCCAGATCGGTATATAACGCGCCGAGCACCTGATGAGCACGTTTCTGATGGGCCGGGTCGCCCGGCATGCCGTTGAATATGATGCCTGCAGCAAGCCTGTGTTCCGGGTCCGCAAACGCAATCGAAGACTGATAACCGGCATGACCGAACGTGTTCCGTGAAGCGTGAGGCCCGAAGCCGTAAGGCAACTGCTCGGATTCCCCGTAATGAATCGAGTTGATAGTGAAGCCCAGCCCCCAGTCGATGGTGTGGTTGAAGCTTCGATCGTGCATATTCTCCCGGTGACGATCTGTAAATAACTCGACAGTCTCCGGCTCAATGATGCGAACGCCAACCAGTTCTCCGCCGTTGAGCATCATCTCGTAGAACCGTACCAGTTCACGTACGGGCCCATAACCGCTACCACCCGGCCGACAGTCCATACACCAGCGCTCAGTGTCAAAACCGCTCGGGGTCGGAGGATTCGACACCATGTTCGGCATCGCACAGATACGCTTGCGATTAGCCTGATAAAACTCCTGCGACATGCCGATCCAGGAATCCTGCATCTTCAACGGCAACAAGATCTGCTCACGCACATAGTCCCGATAAGCCAAGCCCGATGCGAGGCGTACCAGCTCGCCAATGATGAACCAGCTCGAATGGATGTGGTAACCCGCTCGCTCGCCGGGCACCCACCCGTGCTCGATCGGCGTCTGGCAGATCAGACGGATAATCTTGTCCCAGTCATCATCAGGCGAACGAAATCGTGAAGCGCGAAAGCCACCCGTGTGCGTCAGCAGGTGGCGAGGGGTGATCTTCTCTTTGCCGCCCTGCGCAAAGTCCGGTATCTCATCGGCGACAGGCCGATCCAGATCGATTCGGCCTAATTCCCACTGCTGAGCTAATGCTATCGCAGTAACCGGCTTGGTCGCACTCATCCAGATTGGTATCGAATCGCTGGTTAATGGCGTATTGCGTCGAGCTAATCCGATCCCACCGTCCGCGACGGTTTTGCCATCGATCGATGCATAAACTTGTGCCCCCAGATGCCGGCCGGCCTTGATTCCATCCTCGATCAAGCTGCAAACCGTAGGAATCGCGTCCAGGTGTGGTGATGTATCTTCACTCATGGTTCTGACAGTTTAGCAGCGGGTCGTAGATCCGCTCGTATGCAAATACTCTGCACGGCGTTCTGCGATCGCCCGCTAAACAGATTTATTTGCACGTTGATTAGTTCATCGACGGGTCCGGTGGGATCAGATCGGGATTGATCTGATTCTTCAACTCCTCCCGGCCACGCTGCTTGATCAAGACAGACCACGACTCGGTATCCATGTCCGGCTCGAACACGTTATCGACCGTCGCTTCTAATGGCAGCCAGCCCCCCGCCTCATACTCGGCATCCAATTGCCCCGGCGCCCAACCTGCGTATCCGTGGAAAAACCGAACCGCCTCCGCTTCACTACCAAGCAGTTCCTGCACCAGGTCACTCTCGACCGTGAAGTACACGCCCGGCAGCACCGTCTCCTGGGCTAACTCTTCATCAGCGTGCAGGACCATCAAAGGTCCATCACAAGGTCCGCCCCGCAGCAGCACCGCATCAGTCCTGCACTTGAAGCCACTCTCATCCGAAATCGCCTCACGCACCATTGCCCCCGTCGGCCGATTCAGCACCAGGCCCAACGCTCCGTCTCCATCGTGACGAACGATCAGCACCACCGAACGTGCAAAGTTCGGGTCCTGCATCGCCGGCGCGGCTAAAAGCAGCTTGCCTTGGAGGGAGTCCATATGGATATCATAGCAGGCCGGGGTGTTATGGATGTGAAAAGTCCAAACTCCAATTATCAACCGGAATTTTTGCTATATCCAGGTTGAACATTGCCTATCGAACACTGAACATTTCAACTCACGACCGCCAGCGACACCAGATGCGTCTTGCTGACCTTCGCCTCGAATTCGTGCCAGAACTTGTTTACGATCGTTCGGATCGCCCAGTTCGCTCCGTCGGCGAGGCCGCAGATCGTGGCGCCACGGCCGGAGGGTAGCGCCCCCATCGAGCCGGCGATTTCCAGCAGCAGGTCCAGGTCGTGGGTCGTGCCGTCACCGGCCTCGATGCGGTCGAGCATCTTGTACATCCACTTTGTGCCCTCACGGCAAGGCGTGCACTGGCCACAGGATTCGTGGCTGAAAAATCTTGCGATATTGCGGGCTACAGCAACCATGGAGACGTCTTCATCCATAACCATGACGCCCGCAGTACCGAGTCCGAGTGTGTCGTACTTGGTGATATCAAAGTCGAGTTTGACTTCGTAATCATCGGTGCTGAGAACGCCCGTGGAGATGCCGCCGGGGATAGCGGATTTGAACTTCTTACCGCCACGCATGCCTTGACAGAGCCCTTCGATCAGATCCTTGAGCGTGATGCCCAACTCTTCTTCGTAGACGCCGGGCCGGTTCACGTGCCCCGACACGCCGAACAGCTTCGGGCCGAAGCTGGCAGGGACATGTGGCGGCGCGCCTTCCGGCCGTTGCGTGCCCATCGACTGGAACCACTTCGGTCCGTCCGCACCGCGTTCGAGGATCGGCGTGCAGATCGCAAGTGTCTCGACGTTATTGATAATCGTCGGCCGACCGAACGCACCGGCGACCGCGGGGAATGGCGGCTTGATGCGAGGCCAACCACGCTTGCCTTCCAGCGATTCCAGCAATGCCGTCTCTTCGCCGCACACGTACGCACCGGCGCCACGATGCAGGAACAGATCGGGCCAGCGGTCGTTGATCTTGCCCAGACGGGAATCGGGTCCGAGTACCTTGTTTTCGTAGGCTTCCTTGATCGCTGCCTCGAAGACTTCTCGCTGATGATGATATTCACCACGGATGTAGAAGTACGCCGTATCCAGCCGGCAGGCGTGCATGCAGATGGCGATGCCTTCTATGATGATGTGGGGATCGAAGTCGATCAGCAGCCGGTCTTTGAACGTACCGGGCTCGGACTCGTCGGAGTTGATCGTCAGGTAACGACGCCCACCATCCTCCGGCGGCAGGAAGCTCCACTTCATCCCCGCCGGGAAACCCGCACCGCCGCGGCCACGTACCTCGGCCGACTTCACCAGGTCGACCACATCCTTCGGGTCCATCCCCAGCGCGTTCTCCAGCCCCTTGTATCCGCCGGTCTTCACGTACTCGTCATACGTCACGACTTTCCGGTCGGCCGGATCACCCCACGGGTGGGTCGGGATGCGCTTGGTCAGGACGGGTTCTTTCAGGGTCGTCATTGCTTCTTACTTCCGTGCGTTTTCCGCATCGTCTGGCTTGTTGCTGGAGGCTTTTACAAGTTCATTCATCAATCTGCGTGTGAGTTCGTTTTGGGAATCAATCGTTTTAACGAGTGCCTTTAACCAGAGAATCATCACGCCCAGCGTTACGATAATACCCCCAAAGCCGAGTAACAGTACAAATTCAGTATCACCGATCTGAACAAAGGCGAGTTGGAGCATAAGATTGTTCCCGGGTTTTCTTGATCAACAACCAAGTATTGCTCTAACTCACTCTCTCGCATTATCTTTCCTGACCTCAATCTCTTCGATCGTGGTTCGTCGCAGGGTCACGTTTTCGTTGACCTGCTTTTCTTCGGTCTCGTGTCTCACTACATGCTTCTCACCCTTCGCGGGCTTGGCAATGTGGTGGACCATCAGGCCCGTGTTCCGGCACAGCCGGGTGAACCAGCCCATCGACTACTCCAATGCATCCAGCACGCGCTTGAAGTTGTCCGCGTTAATGTTTTCGTGCAGATCGTGGTTGACCAGTGCACACGGTGCCGTGCCACAACTGCCGAGGCATTCGACATCCATCAGCGTGAACCTGCCATCATCGGTCGTCTCACCAACCTTGATCCCCAGATGTGCCTCGAGCTTGGCGACCAGTTCCTGTTGACCCATCAATTCACAGCTCAGCGACTGGCAGACCCAGATCACGTACTTGCCGTGTGGTTTGAGCCAGTATTCTTCGTAGAATGTTGCGGTATCCATGACCTGGCTAGAGGTCAGCCCGAGGAAGTCGGCGATCTCTTCGATCGCCTGGTGCGGTAGCCAGCCGTGCGTGTCCTGCACGAGGTGCAGTGCGGGCATCGTCGCCGCCTGACGCGTGTCATAACGTGGCAGGATCTCAGACTCCAGTTGCTGCTTCAGGTCGTCAGTCAGGTAAGGCTGATCCCGTCGATCGATCTGCATCGTCGCCGAGTTTTTGGCAATCCAGGCCATGGTTCTTTCCCATTACAAAGCCGGCGATGGTATCGCCGGAACAGTTCACGAATCGGTTAACGATCCAGTTCCGCCGCGATGATGTTCAAGCTGCCCAGGATCGCCACGGCATCCGCAATCAGGTGCCCTTCCATCATCTTGGCGAACACCTGGTAGTTGATGTAACTCGGCGGCCGGCAACGGGCACGCCACGGCCTCGGCCCACCATCACTGACGATGTAGAAGCCCAGCTCGCCGTTGGCGGTTTCGTTCGCTGCATACACCTCCGCAATCGGCGCTTCCCAGCCGCGATTGGTCATGACCAGTTCAAAGTGCTGAATCAATCCTTCGATCGAGCCATACACTTCGGCCTTGCTGGGCTTGATCGCCTTGCCGTCCGAATCCACATTCATCGGCCCGCCCGGGATGTTGTCGATGAGTTGCTTAATGATCGAGACCGACTGCTCGACCTCTTCCAGACGCACCAGGTAGCGGGCGAACACGTCGCCGGTCGTCGCGATCGGGACTTTGAACTCCACAGGCTTCGCGCCCATGCCGTCCCAGTTGTCGGCATAGCACAGGTAAGGCTCATCCTTACGCAGATCCCTTCGTACCCCTGCCGCTCGTGCCACTGGGCCTGACAGACTCCAGGCGACCGCTTCATCATGCGTGATCGTCCCGATACCTTCGGTCCGTTCGCGGAAGATGCGGTTATTCGTCAGCAGCGTGCGGATGTCGTTTATCGCCGGTGGAAGCTGATCGAAGATGAAGTTCTTGACCATCTTTTTGAACATTGCCTCGTCAGGCAGTTCCATCATGGTCCCGCCGACGCGGGTGTAGTCCGGATGGAACCGCTGGCCTGAGATGAAGTCCATGATGTCGTAAATGCGCTCACGCTGGTTGAACCCATAAAGGAAGCCGGTGAACGCGCCCAGATCGATCGCCGCCGCACCGATGCACAGCAGGTGGTCCTGAATGCGTCCGAGTTCAGCAAGGATCGTGCGGACGACCTTGCATCGAGGCGTTAGATCGATATCAAACAGCTTCTCGACTGCCGTGTGCCAGGCAATGTCATTGCTGATCGGCGAGATATAGTTCATCCGGCTGACGATGGTGACATACTGGTTGTAATCCAGTGCTTCACCAAGCTTCTCAAAGCCGGAGTGAAGGTACCCGATATGGGGCGTCACCCGCGCGACACGTTCGCCGTCCAGTTCCATGACAAGACGGAGGGTGGTATGCGTCGAAGGGTGCTGGGGCCCGAAGTTAAGCGTCCAGCGGTCGCCTGTCTGTTCCTCAGGCTTGAGGTAAGGCGTGGTTTCGACATCCAGGTCGATGGGCTTCAGGTCGTAGGGCATCGGTCGATGGGCCTCTAAATAGCCTGTCGTGTTAACGCGGGTAATCCGGAAGGATTCCGTGGTTCCGGGAGGTATCCGGTGGGATTCCTTTGGGGCCGCCTCTCTAGACTTGGGATTGTAATAACCAACCGTAGGATGGGCCAATACGGGTACTTGAGGGCAAGGCCGGGACTGACAGGATTAAACCCTTGTTTGAATGAGATGTTAAAAGCTATAAGAATCTTAATATAGCGGCCGCGCCGATGCCCGACGCGGCCGCTTCTGGTTGCGACGCCCTCGGCCGCCGCTCATATCAGTGTTTGATCTCGGTGACCGCTCCCGTGGCAACGCCGGATGCAACGCCGGAAATCACACCCGAAGCGATCGTTGGAACATGCAACATCAAGCCTGTGGGCGACTTTTCAGCACTACCGAGTGTCATCATGTAGGTCGGGTAGGCACCGTCCCACTGCTCGATCCGCATCTGCTCAACCTCCAGCATCTTCAGTTGCATAAACAGCGGGTCAGACTGGGCCTCTCGCGTTGCCGCCGCCAATTCACGCACGGCATCGGCTTCACCCTTGGCGATCTTGCGGGCGCGGTTGGCCATCCCCTCAGCTTCCAGTTCTATCCGCTGGTTTTCCTTGGCCTGGGCATCCAGCTTCGCAGCGTTGACCACCTTCAACTGCTGGGCCACGAACGTCTGGTCGATGGCCTGCTGGATGTCGGGATTCTGGTACGTGAAACCACCGAACATGCCGATCGTCGTGATCGTGATCCCACGCTGAGCAAAGAAGTCGACCACATCTACACGGACCGCATCTATGATTTCCTGTTTGTGGGACCGCAACTCGTCCAGGTCGTACTTCGCCGCCACCTCCGCCGCCTTGGCCTGGATACGGGCGCGGATCTCAGTATCCATCATCTGCGACAGCGATTTGCTGCGATACATGTACAGGAACCGTGCGGTGTTCTCTTCCTCGATGAAGGCGGTGCAGTTGAATCCGACCGAGAAGCCGACCGAATCCTTGCTCTCGATCCAGATCGCCTCGTTACGGTCGGATGTACCGCTGGTGGATTCAGCGGTCCACTCGCGCGTCACCGGGGAACGGTCCACCGTCACCAGACGCACCGTGTCGATCCAGTCGCCATCAAACCACAGCCTGCCTTTCTGCACCCAGCGGTGCGGGATCTGTACACGTTTGGCTGCAACCTTTCGCTGTTCCAGGTAGCTCTCGGAATCAAACGACATCTGGTTGCCCGTGTCGCCCTCCAGCGCGATCAGGAAGCCTGTCTCGGAGGTGTCTATCTCCATAAACTCCGGCTTGTCGTAAGGACGGCAGCGAACCAGTGGCGCACAGATGAGCAGCAGGACAACGACAAAAATGGTCAGCTTGGCTTTCATAGCAATGTCTCCTTTCAATCCTGTATTTGATGAATGCCCGGCCTCACTCATCCACCGACAATGTTGTTTGTTTCTTTTGTGTCTCGGCAGGTGCGATCAGCAGTCGGAACGTCGTCATGCCCCAGAACAACCACGCCAGGATGAAGATCAACACATGCGTGCCTGAGGACACCACACCTTTGAGCCATTCAAAACCGCGTAGCGCGTTGGCCGACGCATCACTGGGGGGTAGTTGTGAAACACCCAACGCTGCCGACTGCTGTGGCAGATACACCTGGTTCAGCCAGTTCTCGCCACCCAATATCAGGATGGTCAGCACACCCCACACCACGACACCCCACAAAAGGCGGCGTCCGAGTAACTTGGCGGAAGACTTCGTATTCATGGCAGACTCCTTTCGCTTCTTGCCTGCGGCATCACAGCCGCACGGGAGGAGCATTGGCAAGCACCATGCCGATGAACGAAATTTCGTATTCTGTTGATATGACTGAAATAATGAATATGAAAGTCTTCAAGAATATGATAATTCTCATCAGGTATGGTGAAAATTCTCACATATGCTGTATGCTCTGGTTGTGCTGCAAAACGTTTACATCGTGGAACCCGCCGACGATGGCTTGGGGGACCTGATCGAAGCGGTGGAGGCCAACACCCCTTTAGGCTGCAACGTGCGTGTGGTCCGTACACAGCAGGCGCTAAAGCGGCATCTCAAGGAGCCGGATCAACGCCGACTTGTACTCGTGCATGTCGACCACGGCGACGGCAAAACCCGCGGGCTCGATCTGATCCAGCGCGTACGGGAGTTGGACTCGAACGTGCCGATCCTCGCGGTCGCGGATGCCGGCGATGTCGGTTCTGCACAGGAGGCCGTCTCGGCAGGGGCTACCGACTTCCTTGTACGCGGTGATCAACTGGAAAAACGCATCACCACCGTTCTGGGCAAACTCAAAAACCTGTTCTCCGTTATCGAACGCAACCGTGCGTTGGATGCTCTGAATGCACAGCTCCGCCACGACATGCAGGCCCGGTTCCAATTGATCGGCCGATCGCCGCAGATGACGGCGGTCATCGATCAGATCCAGCGTGTTGCGAAGGTGCCCCGCCCGGTTCTGATCGTTGGTGAACGTGGTACGGGTAAGGAACTGGTCGCCCGTGCGATCCACTTCAGTGCCGGGCCGGCGAATCGTCCGATCGTCACCGTCAACTGCGCCGCGTTTCCCGAAGCCTTACTGGAAAGTGAATTGTTCGGCCACGAGCGTGGCGCGTTCACCGGCGCAGACGCCACACGGCAAGGCAAATTTGAACTGGCGGACGGGGGCACACTTTTCCTCGATGAAATCGGCAACATGCCGTTGACCTTCCAGCAGAAGATCCTGCGGGTGGTGGAGTACGGCACTTTCAGCAGGGTGGGTGGACACGAAGAGCTGAAAACCAGCGCCCGCATCATCGCCGCAACAAACTGTGATGTGCAGCAACTGATCCGCAACGGCAACTTCCTGAGCGATCTTTACGACAGGCTTTCATTTGAATTGATTGAAGTCCCGCCGTTACGTGAGCGCAAGGGTGATATCGAAACGCTGTCGAACCATTTTCTATATCAGTTCGCGATGGAAATACCTGCCTTCAAAGGCAAAAAGCTCTCGAAAGCGGCTCTGGATACACTTCGGCAATACCCCTTCCCCGGTAACGTGCGTGAATTGAAAAACATCATCGAACGAGCGGCTTATCGCGATACGACCAATGAGATCACGCCACAGGACTTCGGCATCCTTCAGTCGCCGGACGCAAACGTATTGCATGGTTCATTCACCGGGCAGGTCGATGCGCTCAGTAAAAGCCTGATCCAAAACGCCATGCAGCAGGCCGATGGCAACAAGGCCGAAGCCGCGCGATTGCTCGGTCTGTCTTATCACCAGTTCCGCTACTATCATGACAAGTATCAATCGATTTAAGCGGTTGCCTGCATGAATAAACCTGCGGTCACGACACAACAGATCATCCAGCATGCACGTGAACTCGGTTTCGCGCTGGTGGGTGTTTGTGAAGCGGCAAAGACCGAGCATGAGCAGCACGTGCGAGAATGGCTGGCGGCCGACAAACACGGTGAGATGCATTACCTCGCCAACCATCTCGATGTGCGGTTAGACCCGGGCAATCTTCTGGATGGCGCACGTTCTATCATCTGCGTCGCGGATAAACACTCTGAATTGGCAACACAACCACCCGCAGGCCCCGCACCCCACGGCCGTATCGCACGCTACGCCTTCGGCAAAGACTATCACAAGACCATGAAAAAGCGGCTGCACAAGCTGGCCGATGTGCTGGCAGGGCAATACCCAAACGAACAGTTCCGCTCAACGGTCGACACCGCACCGATTCTGGAACGTGAAGTAGCAGCAAAAGCAGGTTTGGGCTGGATCGGCAAACACACGCTGCTCATCCACCCCCGCTTCGGCTCATACTTCCTGCTCGGTACGATCGTCACCACACTGAAACTCCAGACCTCCGAAGAGGCCGAGTATCCCGATCCGACAGTCCCCCCCACCGACCATTGCGGCACCTGCACACGCTGTATCGACGCCTGCCCCACTCAGTGCATCAGCCGGGATGGTCCGCGTTCGATCGACGCGTCACGCTGCATCAGCTACCTGACCATCGAACACCGCAGTGAGATAGCCCCTTCCCTGCAGGCCATGATGGATAACTGGATAGGAGGTTGCGACGTCTGCCAGGAAGTGTGCCCGCATAATAGAGCAGGTGAACAGGAGAAAGGAGAGCAGGAGAAAGAATTAAGTGCATCAAGCCGCTTGCGGTTTAGCGACCTCCCTCTTCACCCCGACCACACCCCACGCCCCCCGGCCCCGGGATTAAGCCTGACAGATATCCTCGATTGGAACGAAGATGATCGCCAGGCAGTATTTCAAGGCTCAGCCCTCAAACGCATCAAACTCGACATGCTCAAACGCAACGCGCTGATCGCATTGGGTAACGTTTTAGCAGATGAATGCGATCCTGTTTTGCTCAAGCGTATCAACGAAATAGCGGCCGACGAATCAGAACCTCAGCTTGTCCGCATCACGGCCCAACAGGTGCTGGCGAGGTTAAACCTTGATAACGACTGCGGCGATTCATGAGGTCGGCAATGAGAGCTTCCGGTTTATGTGTGCTTTGGGCATAGTCGATCGCCTCATTAAGCACCTGGATTGCCTCTGCGGTCTGCCCCGCGTCATTCAAGGCTGCTGCAAGATTCCGACGCGAGGCCATCTGTTCAGGATCAACTTCTACAGCCTTGCGGAAGGCATCGATCGCCCCATCAATATCCTGACGCGCAAGACTCAGTAGCCCCATGCTTTCATATGCCCTGGCATACTGTGGGTCCAGTTCGATGGCTTTTTCAAGGCACTGTTCCGCTTTGTCGAATTGCTGATTCAACATGTACGCCTGACCAAGGTGCGCCTGGTACGAAGCGTCGTCCGGCTTGAGTTCGACCGCGGCAGAAAATCGCTCGATAGCTTTATCCATGTTGCCTCGGTCCAGCCATATCCCGCCGATGCCGAACTGTGCCTCATGGTATTGGGGAACAAGCTCAAGCACCTTTTCATAACAGAACATCGCCTGGTCAGGTTCACCGCTGTCATTCAGTGCTGAACCGAGGTTGTGCCAGGCACGTGGATTATTTGGCCGGGCGATAACGGTCGCGTCCCATACAGCGACATTGCTGCGATAATCCACGTTGCGAACAAAAGTCTGCAGCCCCAGCACGATTACAACCACACTAACCAAGAGCGCTTCCAGCTTCCACGCCATCTGCGGCGATGCACGGCGGATTAACTGATCTACCATAACGACAACAATGAGCACCACACAGATCAACGGCAGATACATCCTGTGCTCAACCGCAAGGTCGGCGATCGGCATGATGCTGGAGGTCGGCGCGAGGATCAGGAAGAAGCAGGCCAGGACAAATCCCCACCACGTCTTGCGGATGACACCTATGACAGCGGTGAAGAACAATCCCGTCACGATCAACCCCTGAAACAGGACGCGGCTGATAAACAGATGCATCACCTGATCGCTGGGCGTGTCTTGCGGGATAGCAGGTGGCCACATGTAATCTAATACCAGCGGAGAAGGCCAGAACGCTTTTCGCAGGTACACCTCCAGGATCACGCCCGGCTGCGTTAATAGATAGGTCCAGCGAGAAAGCAACTTGCCTTCCAACGCCAGCCCCGCAGATGCATCGTCTCCACCCAATCCGCGCACAAGGATCACCGCGAGCGGCAACCACATGGCGAACAGGCCGAGATAGATCGCCCAACGCTTGCGCAACGTTTGCTGGATAGAATCTCGGATGAACGTGAAGTCATATATCAGCACGACAAGCGGAGCCGTAGCGATCACTTCCTTACACCCCACGCCGATCCAGCAGGCGAGTACAGCAAATACCGCGTAAAGCTTCCCACCGCCGGTCGCGTATCGTACGAAGCAGTACAGCGTCAGAAGGTAACACAATCCCATCAGAGATTCGCCTCGCTGGATCACGTACGTCACACTCTGCGTGTTCAGCGGATGCACCAGCCAGATCAGCGCCACCGCTCCCGCCAGCCAGTTTGCTCTCGCTCTGAGAGCCTCGCTGAAGTACGGTAAGTGGATCGTCCGACGAACCAGCCCGTAAAGCACGAGTCCCGCCAGCACGTGCACAGCCAGGTTGAACAAGTGATACCCGGCAGGATTCTCTCCACCCAGCGTGTAGTTGATCGCCAGCGTAATCTCCAGCACCGGCCGATTGCTCTGGCTCAGCATCCCGCCGATGTTCGACAGACTATGCACACGATCCTTGCCGACGATCCACGCGACGGAGTCAAAGACAAACGGATTGCCCAGCGTATTGAGATAAACAAGCGTGCCAGCAATGACCAGGCAGACAGGCACCCACCACACCCCTCGGGTTGCAACAACATCTGCCTTTGGTTGTTCGTTAGCTTTACTCATTCAACCCCATCATAGTTGAATCAATACATCAATCCCAAAAGCACAGAAGACACAAAAGGTGCTCATTGGCGAGGCCCTTCTGTGTCTTCTGCGCCTTTTCGTGGCTAATTAAGATTACCCCCCGCTATCCTGCAGCTTTCTTCAGAGCGATATCCCTGACCGCGTTGGCGATCTCGCCTACCGTCCAGGTCACAACGACCATCGACAAGCCGGCAAAGAGGATCAGCATGCAGACCACGCCGCTGAATCCGCTGGCATCGGCAACGAGCATGATCTTGAACGCCGGACCGATCAGCATCAGCGCGGTGATACGCAACACCCACGGGATGATCCGCAGGAACGGATAAGCCTCATTCGTGAAGTCGATAGTCCAGCCCTCTTGCTTGGCTGGGGCTTGCATCTTGGCCGTACGCACAGGCTCGGGCTTCTCGACTTTCTCGACGGTCTTTTCAACGGGTTCGACTGCTTCGGCAGTCTTGGCAATACGCTTGGAGCCGCATAACGTGATAGGCTTCGGCGCCTCTACCGGAGCTGCAGCGGTGGTCTTTACGACAGTCTGCTCAACCTCCGACTCGACATCCTCGCGGGTAAAGTCCTTATTCCGAGCCGAGGCAAAAATGTCCTCGACCTGCTTTCTACATTCAGCGATGGCTTGGTCTTCCTTGGCAGCCTCTTCACGAGCAGCCATCTCTTCACGTTCACGCTGGGCTTGACGCGCTAACGCCGCCCGACGCCGACGCTCCTTGCGGGACATCTGCTTGCCGTTGGCCTTGCCATGCTCGGTTTCCAGAACATCGTGCGTCGGGATATCCAAGCCACTACCGCCCGGAGCCCCGCCGCCTGAGAACGCATGGCGGTCATCACTCACACCCGCACCGACCAGCGTTTCCTTGCGCTTGGGCGCCCGGTGGATCGAGCCGACGCAGGTATGCACCTCCAGACTGTTTGTCTGGCTCACAGCATTCTGATGGCTCTCATGACGGGGGACGGACTGAATCCTGCCGCAGCGCGGGCACTTCACCTGTTTGCCCTGGGTCCCCTCGGGAACCTTCACGCGGGAGCGACAGTCCTGACAACGAAATCGGATGGGCATGGCTAAGCCTCCGTGCCTTAAGGAGCATGGTTTCACGGGCAAGTCGACGCCTTGTCGACATGCGAGCCACCACGCGCCGGGCCGTACTTGGCTAAACCCGTGCGATGCGGTTGACCTGTTTATTGGTATCGGTTTAGAGCCCGACGATACTAAAACCTGCGTCCACGTGGATGTTCTCACCGGTTACCCCGCTGGACATCTCGCTGAGCAGATAGACTGCCGTGTTGCCGACCTCTTCGCCCGTTATGTTCCGCTTTAAAGCGGCTTTACGTTCCTGATGGTCGAACATCTCGCTGATCCCGCCCACCGCGGAGGCCGCAAGCGTCTTCAGCGGCCCGCCGCTGATGGTGTTCACACGGATGTTCTTCTCGCCCAGATCGTAGGCCAGGTACTTGGCGGTATGCTCCAAGGCAGCCTTCGCCACACCCATGACGTTGTAGCCCGGCACAACCTTCTCGCCGCCGTAGTAGCTCATCGCCAGCATCGAGCCACCGTTGGGCATGACCTTGACCGCTCGCTGGCCCATCGCCAGCAGCGTGTACGCACTGATATCCACCGCCTGCAGATAAGCCTCGCGGGTCGTTTTATAGAAGTTGCCGATCTTCAAGAAATCCCGGTCGGCAAAGGCGATCGAATGCACGATAAAGTCGATCGTCCCGAAGTCCTTTTCGATTTTCTCGAATACCGCGTCCAGGTCCTCATCCTTGGATGCATCGCACGGTGCCAGCCACGGGTCTGTCACGCCCAGTTCCTCGACCGCCATCCGGCACCGCCGCTCCATCTTGCCCTTGGCGTCCGGCAGATGCGTAAACCCGCACGTCGCACCGTGCTCCAAAAGGCTCTTGGTGATATAGGTCGCATAACTGCGGTCGTTCGCGATCCCGAAAACGATGCCCTTCTTGCCGTCCATCAGACCCATGTGGGGTGCTCCGTTAGTCGTTATGAGGTACCTGTTGCATCTCACATCCCAAGAGTGGGTTATGGATGCATACAAGCATCATGGCCGATCATGGGGTTTGTGGCAAATGAGCAAGGTCAGTTAGTATCACGGACCCGTTCTCGTACCTTCTCAGCGGACTTAGCGTAAATTTCCGCCTCTTTATCCCTACCCATGGCCCTTAAAATTTGCTCAATACGTTCGTAAGACAAGGCGGTATCAAGATGGCGGGGGCCGACGTGGTGTTTGGCCCACCAAAGGGCTCTGCCAGCAATGACGCCTGCAGAAATATAATCCTGAGCCATGAATGACTTATCAAACTCGGCATTCAGACGGTGCCATTCGGCCTCAGTTTCCGAGTCCCAACCAGATAGTCTACGAGTTGGTTTCACCGTGGTGTTCATGTCTGTCTTAGGCGCGTGTTCTTTGGCCTCCAATTCTATGTGTTGCTGTTCTTCGCTTGGTACGCGCTCGACTTGACTGCGTACCATATGCAGCTCGGCCAAGCTACTCTTGATAAGACCAAGATTCGGGTTATTCGGCTCCATCACGGTCTCACGGATCGCAAGCGCGCGTTCGTAGTGAACTTCAGCTAACCCATAGAGACCTACGGCCATGTAGAGATCTGCGATCCGCCTGTGTGTTTCAGCAACCTGCGGGTGCTTCGGCCCAAGAGCCTTAGTACGAAGGTCCAAAACAACCCGGTAGCGGGATTCAGCCAGTACGTAATCACGGAGAAGATCTGCGGACACCGCTTGCCTCAAATACTCGTCGGCCACCAACATCTGAATCTCTGGCTCATCGAAGCGGGAAGTACCATCCGCTCGTATCATCTTGATCTCAACTTGATCGAGAGGTGTGGTTTTGGGTTTTCGTCCCGCTTCAATATCGGCCACTAGCTGGACCCTGTCGCTGATATAGTCAGTCAACTCCGACTGGTTCGTGCGCTTGTACAGACCGCGCAATCCCCAATGAATTTGTACCACTTGATCGATATCCTTACTCGGTGATTGTTCGAGTATATTCAAGGCCTTGACATACAATTGTTCTACCGCTGCAAGGTCACCCGACTTCCCACGTATTCCGGCTAGACCAAGGATAGTACGGACATTTCGACTGTCGTTGGGGCCTAAGGTCTGCTCTAAAACCTCTTCGGATTTGTTCAGTAACTGCTCGGCATACTCGTATTGGTGGTGTTTCATGTATGAATAAGCCAAGTCACACAACTGAATGCCCACCTCGTATTGCTTGTCATCCTCCTTCAGGATTGCCTTTCGAACCGCCACAGTAAACGGCTCAGCTTCCACTTCACCCAATATTTGGGTACCCAGTGATATCTCAGGAACACGCTCAAGATTATCGTAAGACTCACTGTCTGAGAGAGACCGTTCTTCCAACGTCCGCCTATTCAAATGTATCATCCATAAGTCATTGCCCAGCCGTTTGTGGCATCTGGCGAGATTGTCAAGAGCAATGGCAAGATCGGCATGTTCGAAATCCGGCGAGGCGTCCCAAATTTGAATCGCTTGGTCCAATACCATCCGAGCGTCCTCTAACCGATCAAGTTGTAGATAGACCCAGCCCAGATTATTCATCGCCCTTGCCGTGTTGGGATGTTCGGGTCCCAATTCCTGCTTAGCGGCTTCCAAAGCTAGGTGGGCGGCCCCCAACGCACTGTCATAATCTGACACTATTACATGCCCCATCAGTTGGCGCGTTTGATCCTCCCAATTCCTGGCTGATACCGTGGCTGACGAGAGTGCCAGTGAGACAAATGCGAAGACGAAGTAAATGCGATTCATAATTAAATCCCCGTAAGTTTGAAATGTAGATTTTACCATAGGTTCGGATGAGCATTAAAAAAGCCCATGGATGGCAATCCATGGGCTTCGGGGCATCTCGATAAATCGCGCTGAATCAGCGATAGAATTCGACGATCAGGTTCATGTTGACGTCGAAGGGGATTTCTTCGATGGTCGGTTCGGCGGTGACCTTGGCGGTCAGCGTCGAGGGGTCGAACATCAGCCAGCCGGGGACGTTGTGGCCGGGCATGGTTTCCATGTTCTCGCGGACGACCTTCTGGATCTTCGGCTTGAGGGTGATCTCATCGCCGACCTTCACGCGGTAGCTGGCGATATCCGTCTTGCGGCCGTTGACCAGCACGTGGCCGTGGCCGACCAGTTGACGCGAGGCCCAGATCGTTCGGCCCCAGCCCATGCGGCGGATCACGTTGTCCAGACGTGTTTCCAGCAGCTTCAGCATCACCTCACCGGTGTTACCCTTCATGGTCGAGGCTTTGGCCATGTAGCCACGGAACTGCTTTTCGAGCACGTTGTAGTGGTAACGCAGCTTCTGCTTTTCATTGAGGCGGATACCGAAGTCACGCAGACGACGGCCGCGGAACCCATGCATGCCGGGGGGATTGAGCTGACGCTTGGCGGTGTGCTTGGGGATGTCAGCGATGGGGACGCCGACGCGACGAGACAATTTGACCTTCGGGCCTGTATAGTTGGCCATCGTAATTCCATCCCGAGTTACCGGGACGCCTCTTGGTACTCGGCCGTGACTACGGCTCCGCGGCTGCCAGGAAGTGCAGAACCACTGCGGTCCTGCTGTTTCGAGCCAAGTATTACAGTGGATAACCGCCGCCATGTCAAGTGAGTCTACCCCAGCCGCAAATAAGTATCAGTGGCACATCCCGCGTCAGAACGCTTGCCGTGACAGTGACTTACGGCTCAGAACAATTGACGTTTCTTCTAACGTCATGCCTGCGTAAGCAGGGATCCATGCCCCTGAATGTAACGGGTAAAGGACCTCGCCCGCACACCGCCCTCAACACCGAATCGGTAGTCGAGTAGCCGATGACGCTTTTGGGTTTGACGCGAAACGACTTCTAAACTGTCATAATACATCGTATGAAACCGACACAATTCAATCCGGGAGATGTAGTCCATGGATCTGTGACTGGCCGCGATCAAGACCACTATGAAGTTACATTGTCTACTGTTACCAAAGCCAGGCTTGATGTGCGATCTATCCCTGAAGATGTATTGCAACAACTGACTAATCAAGCACATCATCCTGGGTACTGCGTCGAAGTAATCGTTGTAGGATGGCACAGAGACGCCAAACAACTACAAGTCAGCATGTTGGATTCCTGCTTTAAGAGATTCGGCAAAAGCAAGGGGTACAGTCCTGGTGACGTGACCGATGCCGTTGTGATGGGCCACATCTACATGCACCATTGGGTCAAAATGCCATCGGGAGAGCTGGCATTTCTTGAAGTGGTAAATCTTCCCGAAGATGTAGAGACAAAGCCGGGAGATCAAGTGTACCCTGTTGGCAGCACCATAGAAGTCATTGTCGTATACAGGCGACCCAACGGCAATCAATTGCAGGTTGGTATGCGGGATTCCTTCTACAAGATGTATGGGAAAAGCAAAACGCACGATAGCAAGCCTAGGTAAATAGAGGTGAGGATAGTAAAGGCCATACCTCATATATTCTTCGATCCGCCTCAGATTCAAATCCCCTATTTAGTTAGTGAAAATCACCCATGATCCGAATCACCAACGCCCTGTTGCTCCTCATCCTCCCGCTACTTGCTTCAGCCTGCTCCACAGCATCCAGCACGTCGACGCAATGCGCAACCGAGCCAGTCCCCGCCGTCTTTAACAGTGGCAGCCGGTCCGACAGGCTCATCGAGCACGTCGCGTACAACTCGCGGCACCTTACACGTCTAACACCCGACTACATCTACGAACGTCTGCACCATCGGGAAGACTCGAAGGCGATCTCGGACGCCTTTGACCGCATGCTTGTGGCAGATGTCCCAGATGCTCATCAGGCACTGATTGATGCGCTCGAACTGGACTTCATCCACGATCCGTCGACTTCCTCGCTCGACCTGCTCAATTACGAGCTCAAGGTCCACTTCAGCAAGTTCGACTGGCAAGACGACGACTACCCCGGCGGCCCCGAGGGCCCGAACGAAGACATGGCCGACATCATGGTCGACGCTTTGGATATCGTCCGCCCCGAGCGGCGTGCCAACCGATCCCGCACCGCCGTCATCCGCAAGGACTACATGAACGACGAAGTCTGGACCTACATACTAGCCCAGTGGCAACCGGTGCCCGGTGAACCCGATTGGAAGCTCAACCGATTCGCTGCGGACGCCTACGTCAAAATGCGCGAAGCCGCCGCGGCCGACGGTGTGACACTGAAGATCAAGTCCGCCCATCGTGATCCTGAGAAGGCCCGTGCCAACGCCTCTAGGCAGGGCAACAGCTTCGCCGTTGCCAGTTTCTCAGCACACTCACTTGGTTTGGCCGTCGACTTTGAGCTGCCTAAGCCCGACGGTGACGGCGTCTTCGATATCACGACCCGCCCGATGTCTTATGTCGTGGCGATGCGCTACTCCCCGGTCCACAAGTGGCTGCACCTCCGCGGCGACGCCTTCGGCTGGTACCCCTTCCAGCACGAGCCCTGGCACTGGGAGTTCAATCCCGATGGATTTCGCGAAGTCTTCTTCGCCGAATTCCCCGGCGGGGCGCCCGAGCTTGATCCTGTCTTCGAGTAACACCAACAACGATGCCGACACCGTTGCGTTCCCTCGACCCCCGAACCCAGACCCCTGGACCCTCGCGCAGCGCATAAAAAAAGGTCTCGACCGGGGAGGCAAACCGGTACGAGACCCGATCCAGGGCTATCTGGTTTAACCGGTCTGCAGTGGCGGCGAACTCACGCCACTTCAGACCGAGTTGCTCGGATTGGCGTTGTTTAGCCATACCCGCATCAGCAACACCCGAAGTCTCCAATTCAACCGGAGATCTGTCCACCGATTGGATTGAAATATCCTGTCACTGTCCGGATACGGTACGGTTGTGAGGGCTGGGTAACCCGCTCATATTGGCTATCGGCCTGCATACGCTGATATACTCCCTTACATGAACGATAAGCCGAAAATCGGGCTCTTCCCCGGCACCTTCGATCCGATCACCAACGGCCATCTGGACGTGATCAGACGGGGCCAGAAGCTGTTTGACCAGTTGATCGTCGCCATCGGGCACAACCCCGCCAAGGTCGAGCTATTCAGTACAGAAGAGCGAAAACAAATGATCGAAACACTCCTCCGTGAGCAGTGCGACGACCATGTCACCGTCAGTTGCTACCAGGGTCTGACCGTCGACTACGCCCGGGAAATCGGCGCGACCGCCGTCCTGCGAGGCCTGCGTAACGTCACCGACCTGAACTTCGAGTTCCAGCTAGCTCTGACTAACCGTGCGATCGCGGATGTCGAAACCGTCTTCACCATGACAGGCGACGCACACGCCTTCGCCAGCTCCACGCTGATCAAGCAGATCGCTGCCGGTGGCGACATCGACCGCCTGCACCGCATGCTCCCACCGCTGGTCATCGAAATGATGAAACAGAAAAAACGCGATCACGGCGGCAAACTCCCCTGGCTCCACGTCGACCACTTTAAAGAGTAGGGGCTGGGGATCAGCACCCATCCCCAACGCCGGTCCTGAGCGCAGCGAAGGTCCGGGTATCTTCCAGATTGAACTTTGACCATCGAACATTGACCATCCCCCCATGGACTACCGCATCATCAGCATCGGCGCACTAAGCGTTCACGAACTCTGGGACCGCCAGGGTTCCGCCCGGACGCCCCACGCGACCACCACGCTCGTGCGCAGCGAAGATAAAACCATCCTCGTCGATCCCGGCCTGCCCCCGCAGGTCATCATCGCCCGCCTTGCTGAGCGCTGCGGCCTGGGGCCTGAAGATATCACCGACGTCTTCCTGACCTGCTTCCGCCCGGCACACCGCTGGGGTATCACCGGATTCTCCAAAGCCCGTTGGCTCATCGCTGAAGCCGAACGCGAACAGGTCGGCACTTTGCTGATCGAGCAACTGAAGCAGGAACAGGACGAAGATACACGCAAGCTTATCGAGCAAGATATCGCTGTAATGAAGAAGTGCCAGCCCGCGCCGGACAAAATCGCCAAGCAGGTAGATATCTTTCCGCTGCCCGGCTTCACCCCCGGCTGCTGCGGGTTATTGCTCAGCCACCCCAATGCGACCACGCTGATCGCCGGGGATGCCGTCGCTACCGCTGAGCACCTCGAGCAGGGCCGCGTGCTTCGTGGTGCCTATGATGTGAACCAGGCACAGGAAAGCTTCATGGAAGCGATCGAGATCGCCGACGTCATCGTGCCCGGCCACGACAACCTGCTGCTGAACCCAACCCGGAGGCGTTTCTAAGATGGCAGCTCCATCGAACGTGACTGAGCTATTGCAGGCGATGGTCCGCATCAACAGCGTCAACAGCAGCATTTCCGGCCGACCCGATGCCGAACTCGAACTCTGCGAGTATCTCGAAAAAACAGCCAAACGATTCAACCTCTCCACAAAACGGCTGCCGCTAAAAGGCCGGGCCGATCAACTGATCGTCACACATAAGATCAGCGATAACGCGCCTTGGCTTCTGTTCGATAGCCACATGGACACCGTCGCCATTGAGAATATGTCCATCGATCCGTTGGGCGGTGATATCCGCAACAACCGACTCTATGGTCGGGGCGCTTGCGATACCAAAGGCACCGGCGCGGCCATGCTCTGGGCCTTGAAACAATACGTAGAAGCCGGCGCCAGCCCGAACAACATCGCCCTCTTCTTCGGCGTCGATGAAGAAGCCGGTATGCACGGCGTCGTCTCCTTCCTGAAAAACGACTACCCCAAACTCGGCATCACCCCCAAGGGCGTCATCGTCGGCGAACCGACCGAACTTCGCCCCATCATCGCTCACAACGGCCTGATCCGATGGAAAGTCACGACTCATGGCACGGCGGCGCATTCCTCCGTTCCCCACGAAGGCCGTAGCGCGATCACCATGATGCTCAAACTGCTTTTCGCCATCGAGTCGCAATACATACCGAGTTTGACTTACGAACACGAACTGACCGGCCACGCCGCGTGCAGCGTCAACATGATCCGTGGTGGCACCGCCCCGAACATCATCCCCGATAAATGTGTCATCGACATCGACCGTCGCGTCGTGCCGGGTGAAGACTACAAGACTGTGCTCCCTACTTTCATCGAAGTGCTGGATTCCGTCCGTGCCGACGAGCCTGATATGGAATACGCCGTCGACGTTGGCGTGTCACACCCCCCGCTACTGCCGACCGGCGGTGAGAAGTTTTTGGGCGTTGTCAAAGAAGTGCTCCAGTCACAAGAGTTACCGACTCTCGCCATCGGCGCCCCCTACGCCACCCACGCCAGCCACTATTCCAACGCCGGCCTGCCCACCATCGTACTCGGTCCCGGCGAAATCGACCGCGCCCACACCCGCGACGAATACATCAGCATCGACCAACTAAACCACGGCGCCGATGTCTACCAGGCATTGATGCGTCACTCCTTCTCCGTTTAGAGGCTTACACACTCAGGTACTTGATGCTTTCAACGATCTTTCATCCGTGGAACAGGATCAATGAACTGAAAGCGTTGGATCGCCAAGTGCGCAAGCGTGTCTGGCATGACTGCGCACGTGCATCACGGGCGATCTGGATAGCAGTGGGTGCAACAATCGTAATCTGGCCAATCAGCTTTGGCATCGCCTTAGTAGCATTTGATCCTATTTTGGACCTCATCCCAACCAGTGTGATCAGCGGTCACGATACGCGAGAATTTCTATACTTGGTATTAATGTTCCTTGCCGCCGTTGCGATTTCGGGTCCGGCCGTAGGAGTGTTAGTCTACCGATTGATCGTTCGGCGGCGCATCCGTTCGATCCTCATGGATCTGACCGATCAAGGCTTGTCACTCTCCTGTGGGAACTGCGGGTACGACCTGCGTGGCTGCCCGGATGAGAGTACGACATGCCCTGAATGTGGCGAAGTCATAAGCCAGCGTGCGTCCTGACACTGGTTTAACTGAAGTCCGAGCTTTTCCTGACATACATTCCCCCCGTTTAGCGGCGGAACTTGTTCCGCCATTTGTTCCGCAGGGACAATCCCACCAACGCATCCCTTCCCCCTGCAACCCCCTCTCAATCCCCAACCGCACACTCAATCCACCCCTCGCCACGTTTGTTACAATGCCCGGCTAAACTAACCGCATTATTTGGGACAACAACCATGACCGCAAAACTCAATAAGTACTCCTCCCGCGTCACCGAACCCAAGAGCCAGGGCGCAAGCCAGGCCATGCTCTACGCCACCGGCATGACCGATGACGATATGAAAAAGCCTCAGGTCGGCATCGCCAGCGTCTGGTACGAAGGCAACCCCTGCAACATGCACCTGCTCGAGCTCGCTGAATACGTCAAGAAAGGCGTCACCCAAGCGAACATGGTCGGCATGCGTTTCAACACCATTGGCGTCAGCGATGGTATCTCGATGGGCACCGATGGCATGAGCTTCTCGCTCCAGTCACGCGACCTCATCGCCGATTCCATCGAAACCATCATGGGCGCGCAATGGTACGACGCGCTCGTCGCCCTGCCCGGCTGCGATAAGAATATGCCCGGCTGCATCATCGCCATGGGTCGGCTCAACCGTCCATCCATCATGGTCTACGGCGGCACCATCAAGCCCGGCTGCACGAGTTTCCTCGATAAAGACCACCTCGACGAAGAAACACCACGCGACGTCGTCTCCGCCTTCCAATCTTACGGCGAATCCCTCGCAGGCAAGATCACCGAAGCGCAGCGCGAGGAAATCGTCCGCAAGTCTTGCCCCGGTGCCGGCGCCTGTGGCGGCATGTACACCGCAAACACCATGGCGACCGCAATCGAAGCGATGGGCCTGTCACTGCCTTACAGCGCTTCCAACCCCGCCGTCTCGAAAGATAAAGCAGATGAGTGCGTTGCCGCCGGCAAGATGATCTACAAACTCCTCGAAATGGACCTCAAGCCGCGCGACATCCTCACACGCGCCAGCCTTGAAAACGCCATGGTTACAGCCACCGCGCTCGGCGGCTCCACCAACATGGTCCTGCACCTGCTCGCCATCGCTCGCGCTTTCGACATCAAGCTCGACATCCAGGACTTCCAGAAGGTTTCCGACAAGACGCCGCTGCTGTCAGACCTCAAGCCCTCCGGCAGGTACGTCATGGAAGACATCCACACCATCGGTGGCATCCCCGCAGTGATGAAGATGCTTCTGGAGGCCGGCATGATCGACGGCGACCAGTTAACCGTCACCGGCAAAACCATCAAAGAAAACCTCGCCAACGTGCCCGACCTGAAAGAAGGCCAGCAGGTCGTCGCCCCACTGGATAAGCCCCTTAAATCTTCGGGCCACATCCGCATCCTCACCGGCAACCTCGCCCCCACCGGCGCCGTCGCCAAGATCACCGGCAAGGAAGGTTTGAAATTCTCCGGCCCGGCTCGTGTCTACGACTCCGAAGAGGACATGCTCAAGGGCCTCGAAGACGGCAAGATCGGCAAGGGCGATGTCATCGTCATCCGATACGAAGGCCCGACCGGCGGCCCAGGCATGCCCGAAATGCTCACCCCCACCAGCGCCATCATGGGCGCGGGCCTCGGTAAAGACGTCGCACTCATGACCGACGGCCGATTCTCCGGCGGCTCGCACGGCTTCATCATCGGCCACGTCACCCCCGAAGCACAGGAAGGCGGCCCCATCGCACTCGTCAAAGATGGCGATACCCTCACCATCGACGCCGAGAAGAACACCATCGAGATCGAAGTCTCGGATGACGAACTCGCCAAACGCAAAGCCGCCTGGAAAAAACCACCCTACAAAGCCAACCGCGGCACCCTCTGGAAGTACATCAAAAACGTCAAGTCCGCCAGCGAAGGCTGCGTGACCGACGAATAAGTAGCCAGCCACATCCACACAAATTCTTAGCCCCCGGCTTGCCGGGGGTTTTCTTTTTAGCATTCAATTGTAATATTCTCGATCCACCCGATGATATTGAACATACAACAGATAAGGTCTTTCACAATCCGGGAACTACCCCTTGCCCGACACATCCCCCAAACTCCGCTGGCTCTTTATCTGGAAAGTCATTCTCTGCGCTCATCTCGTCGCCGCAGCTTTTGGCTGGTGGTTCATGCCGCACGGCTTCGCCTTCACCCACCCGCGTTTCTGGGCGAACCAGGTCTTGCCATGGATCATCATCGCCCTCTGCATCGCTGGGCTCTACAGCATCAGCAAACACCGCATCGCGTTGGCACGCTTCATCATGACCGGTATGGCCGCCACCTACTTCACTGCCGCGATTGCTGGCGCGATCATCTTCCCCATCAGCGGCCGACGTCCAGCCATACCGGCAATCCTGTTCGGCTTCTTACTGCTTTGCGTCGGTTGGTTCTCCTACCGTAAATGCGGAAAGCACCGCGTCGCCACATCCGCCGGGATCGCCGCAGGTTTGCTGCTCGGAATCCTCTTGCCTCTATCTCAACGCGGGGCCGCCCCAGCAACACACCCCATCTCATCAAATACACAGCCACAACCCGTCGAAGGACTCACCGAAGACCCACCCAACGTCATCCGCCTTGCCGACTTCGCCGCACTCTCCCCACAGCATGGCAACATCACCATCCACTACGGCCCGGTATTGGTCGGCATCGAACCCATGCTTCAATTCATCAGCCGTTCGCCCGACCGTTGCTGGACAATCTTCGCACCGGTATACGCTCGATCGCCACGCACACCATGGCTAAGTAACTGGAAACTGCCTGACGCTAACTCGCCGACATACTTCGGCTGGTCGCAATGGGGAACCTTAAGCATCGACCCGCCCACCGACAATATCCTCAAACTCGAAGCAAACACGTACCTCTCATCCCCCATCTACTCCCACCTGAATTCTTACTGCACATTGAACATTCAGGGTCATGAACGTCTGTTCCTGTCCTTCTCCCCATGCCCGCACGACCGCATCGAAGTCACTTACTCAGAATACCCCACGGGTCAACCCGCTCGACTGGCCTACCTCGCCGCCAACAACACCTTCCGCGTCGTCGAAGCATCCTCCGGCGAAAAAGGCCCATTCAAACAACTCGCCCAAGGCCCACTTAAGCGCGACGAACCACTCACCATCACCCTCTACAACAACGACACCCCCGTCGGCCGAATCACCTTGGAAGACTTCGCCGCCCAAGCCAGCACCCAACCCTCCCCCACCGCCGGCTGGCGCCTGCCCGAAAACGCCATCGAATTCACACTCTTTAATAACCGCCCCGACTCCCAAGCCGGCATCTGGATCACCCTCGCCGGCACCTCCGTCGGCCGAGGCTGGGACGCCGTAGGCCACGCCCCCGGTACCTACCAAAACCGCATGACCTGCGAACGCCTGAACAACAACTAACCCACCCAATAACCACCACACACTCCCCATCTCCCAACGTTTAGCGGTGGAATTCATTCCACCCATTGGCCCACCGGGCCAATGCATACACAACACGCTTGATGTATGGGTGCCTTACTTTGTGCCGCTGGGCAAAGTGTGCTTTCTCGATGCGCTTAACACCTGTGAATAACAATACCAAACAAAAAGCCCCCGTTTGACCGGGGGCTTTTGTTTGATGTTATCCCTGATTGTTCATCTGCAATTAAATCAATGACTCGATTCATCTGCGCCGACGCAATCCAATCACACCCAGTCCAATCCCCAGCAAAAGCATGCTTGCCGGTTCAGGCACGAGATAGATGCTTTCGATATTGATCCCTGCCTCTTCCAGTAACGTGTTGCTCCAAAACCGAAATTCGATACTTTCCACGCTGTTCAATTCAAAGTCGTCTTCTTGAAATAAGGTAAAGTAGTACAGTGGAAACATATGATTGATCGTTGTTTCGGTTTCGGGAAACATAATTACATATGATCCCCAAATACTTTTGATAGTGACCCCTTGGGTCGTCTTAATTGTGAACTCCGCAAACATCGAGCCACTGGACTTATTGATACGGAAACATAGTGCATCCGCGAGTCCTCCCACTGTCAGGTCGACTCCCCCAAGTCCGGCGTCGTCAACCCCATCCCAACGCATGGTCAGTGGGCCACTAACCCCGTACAAGTAATAAGAGTGGTCAAACCAGTCCAACTCTCCTCGGGATATAACCGCCGGTGGATTACCTGTACTTAGAATCTCCCGCTCACCGCCCAGGATGTCCCCAGCGGTACTCGTGACCGCACCGATACCGCTCTGCGGTGTGGCGAATTTATCAAGTATAAGCAGTGGTGCAGCCTTGACCGGTGCATTGGCCAAAGACATCACGCTGAAAATCGCGGCCATGACGATAAGAATACGAGTTTGTAGCACGTTCTTTCTCCCTTCCGTTTGTTTTTGCTAAAACATATATGCCCCGTGAATCTCTCCGGAGATAAAAAGCATTAGATGTATTGTATCGACACACCGTCGCCCATTCAATACAAAACTGATTCAATAATCCGACGCTATCATAAAATGGGGGATTCCTCAGAGGAAATATTGAGCACTTCAGCAAGTCACATCAAATTTTTAATGAAGCTGTGCGATAAATCGATGATGGGATGCATGCGTTTACTTTATTCAGTCTCGGTGGCCACACCGAACTACTACTGCTAGCTAACCAGTGCCCCTTCATTAAACACCGTCGTCACCGCCGCCAACCCATTTAAGAAGAACTGTACCCCGATCGCCGCGATCAGTAAGCCGAGAATCCTTGTTGCGATTTCCAGGCCGTGGATGCCCAGCACGCGGGAGACGATCATGGATGTGGACAGGATCACGCAGGTGATGATGCTCAGAAGTAGCAGCACGCCAAGCATCGCGAAAGTCATCTCAATGCTGCCATCTGACTTGGCCGAATACAAAACAACCGTGCTCAGCGAACCGGGGCCGATGAATAGAGGAACGCCCAGCGGAACAATAAAATCCTTGAGGTGTGCGCCTGCCTCGTCGAACGCCGAGAATAAGCCCGTGCGAAAGTTCTTCTTTTCGGTCCGTTCCTTGATCTCTGTGCTGCGTGTCTTGCCGGTGATCATCTTCAAACCCATCAGCAGCAGAACGATCCCACCGGCGATCTGGAACGCGGGTAGCGATATCCCGAAAAAGTGCAGTACCCCCTGCCCGAACAGTAGAAATACAGCTAACCCGATGAAAATCACGCCGGAGATCAGCACCGACGTCGCGACCTGCACGCCGCGGCGCATCGATCCCGTATAGTCCACAAAGATCGGCAGATTCCCGATCGGGTCCAGCACCGCGAACAAAGCCACAAACATGCCGTAAAGAAGGTTCCTGTCCATGGTGGCGTACTCTCCCGCGCCTTGGCTTAGGAATCAACCTGCGCGTTTTTTGATATTTAGCCACAGATGAACTCTGATGAACACAGATAAGAAACTGATAAGTTCATGCCTTTTGATTCAATCCGAATCTGTGTTCATCTGTGGCTAATTGTCTTTGATCAAATCACACATCAATCCAGCCCCCACCCATCCTCACCCACCAACGGCACGAATCGGCAAGGCACGCTATCCGTCTCCAGCAACATGCCTTGCCTGCGTTCGATCACCGTCAGCATCTGGGTGTATCGATCGCCCAGCGGTATCACGATCCTGCCGAGGTCTGCGAGCTGGTCCTTGTAGGCTGCGGGCACGTGGGGCGCCGCGGCGGTGACGAGGATGCGGTCGTATGGGGCGTCGGCTGGATACCCCAGCGTGCCATCAGCCAACAGCATACGGATCGGCGCTGCGGGGCAGACCTCCGCCAGAATGGCCTTGGCGTGGTCCATCAACTCGGGGTAGCGTTCGATCGTGATGACGGTGGCACCCATGCTGACAAGGATCGCCGTCTGGTAGCCGCTGCCCGTGCCGATCTCCAGCACCTTCATACCCGGCTGGACATCCAGCAACTCGCTCATCAGGGCCACGATATAGGGTTGGCTGATGGTCTGCCCGGCGGTGGTGGGCAGGGCGTGGTCGCCGTAGGCCTTGCGGATGGAGACATCCGGGACAAACAGGTGCCTAGGCACGCTTCGCATGGCGTTCAGCACGGCGGTGCTGCGGATGCCGCGGGCTTCGAGCTGGTTTTGCACCATTTGTTCAACAGCGGCCTTCACATCAGCCATCGCCACAACCCCCTTTTCTGGCTTGATCTATACATGATAACCACCTCTGGGGGTCCGATGGTGAACCTTGCTCTTGACACCTCGGCGATCATTGCCCACACTACACCTGTTCACAAGGAGGTGAACCTTGAACACAAATGTTGATGGAACAACCCTGTCCCCGTCCCATACGCCCGTGGCCCCCGCGCCGGGCAATATACCCACAACCACCGCAAGCGATGATATCGGCCCGAAGTTCGACCGCGCGGTCGATGCCGCATCGTCAGCGGTGGATATCACGACACGTCGGCTCGTGCCCAAGCCCGCCAAGGCCCCGCAGACCCAGCTCAGCCGGGCACAGATCCTGCACGCCACAGCAATCTGCCTGGCGGAGGATGGCTACGACGGCACGACCATCCGCCGAATCGCCAAGCAGCTTAACTGCGCGGTCGGTTCGATCTACCGGTACTTCGAAGACAAACGCTCGCTGCTGGACGCGGTGACACAGGCACGCTTCGAGCCGGTGGCGCAGGTCGCCGAGGTCTCGGCCGAACGCTCCGCGGCACTCTACGCACACGCAGCGGCCGATGAGCCCGAGCAATATCGCCTCATGTTCTGGCTGGCAAGCGTCGGCAAGCGTGATAGTGTGCCGGGCTTACCGCCGATCGTGGCGAAGATCATCGACGCGTGGTCGGTGAAGATGGGCGACCGCCGCAAGGCCGAACGCTTCTGGTCTCACCTGCACGGGCGCATCATGCTCGGTGAGGTCGGCCCCGGCGCACCGGAAACCACAGCCATCGCGAGCAACGACGGGTAAACTAACCCGTATGCCCGACGACACACTCAACCTATTCTGCCCCGCCAAGGTCAACCTGGCGCTGTCTGTTGGTTCGCCCGATCCGCAGTCCGGGTTGCACCCGCTGTGCAGTTGGATGGTCGCAACCGACTTCGGTGACACGATGACGCTGAGCAAAGCGGATGGTGAATCTTCCTCCTTTACGATCCGTGAAGCTAAGGATGCGCCTGCATCCATCGCGATCGACTGGCCGTTGGAAAAGGACCTTGCATATCGCGCTCACACATTGATGCAGCAGCATGTTGGGCGAACGCTCCCGATTGAGATGCTGCTGGAGAAGCGCATACCGGCCTATGCGGGATTAGGTGGTGGTTCCAGTGATTCAGCAGCAATACTCGTCGGATTGAACCGCTTGTTCTCACTTGGTCTCGATCAAGCCACACTGACCGATCTGGCCATGCAACTGGGCAGCGATGTAGGCTTCCAGGTCATGGCCCAACTGGGCACAAACTCTGCGGTCGTAAGCGGGTTTGGTGAGATGATCGAGCCTGCGCCGTTGCCGCAACCGATCTATCTGGTGTTGTGTACGCTGCCCGTGAAGTGTTCTACCGCTGAGGTTTACCACTGTTTCGATAAGCTGCAACCTTCAGCAGAAGTCGACACGCAACGTGTTTGGAACCTGGCAAAGCAAAAGATGTTCGTTGCGGACGCGCCGTTCAACGACCTGGCGGAACCAGCATTCAAGGTAGCGCCCTTGCTGCGGGAATTACTTGACGTTTATCAGAGGCGTCTGGAGATGCCCGTGCATGTCTCAGGCTCAGGTTCTTCCATATTCATAGTGCCTCAGTCGCTTGAGGAAGCAGAAAGAATCCGAGCGTTCATTTTATCCGACATTCATGCTCCGGCTCTCGTCGTTACGGTGCAGAATTAATCGGTGTGGTTGTTGGATGTGATGCAGCAGTATCGGCGATGCGCCCTGTGATCCGATCGTGCTCTTCGTTGGTCAGTTGCGTGTCGGGGTCGAGGTAGTAGTTATCGCTGATCGCTAATGCACGCTTGTAGCTCTGCCTGGCGGATTCAGTGTCACCGAGTTGCCATTGGGTGTCGGCGAGGCGGAGATGGTCGTTTAAGCCGTTGGGACTGAGTTGGGCGGCGAGCTTGAATGCTTTCTCGGCCTCGATCAACCAGGTTTCATCGCTTGTGATCTGGTAGGCGCCGATCGAGAGTTGGCCTCGCTGGCGTGCGCAGGTCAGTTGCGAGAGTCCCGCTTGCTGAGCGTTGAGGTTGATCTGCAGTGCCTGTGCGAGGATCGCTTGAATCTGCAGCGATTGATCGGCGAAAGATTGAGCGTAGGCGTAGGCCATATCCTGCCTCAATGAGATGCGCCAGCGCGTGGTGGTCGGGTCATTGGGGATGATGGCCGCTGCCTGGTCGAGTTCCTGGATCGCCACCATCGGATTCTGAGCCTGTATCAATGCTTCGCTTGCCTGACGCAGGTGCTGTTGCTGTCTGGCAGTAGGCGAGGTGAAGGCGATGGTGAAGATGAAACATAGCACTAACACGCAGCCGGCCGGTATATACCTGATCCACTTGGGTCTATCCGACACCGGCCTAGATGACTCTGCGTTACCTGCCGCCAGGGCGATGATGATCCAGACGAAAGCGGATGCGCTATCCCAGAAGAAGGTCATTTCGATCTGTGCGTGGAGCAATAACAAAACGGCCGCGAACACAGTCCCCGCGTTGATGCAGCGGTCGCCCTTATCAATTGCCGGCAGTATGACATAGACGGACAAGGCGACGAAGCCGATCACGCCGATCAGCCAGAGGATCGCGGTCTCGGCATACAAGCCGGGGAACTGGACAGCGTATTGTGTCAGGAACACGATAGCAGCAAGTACACCATACAGGACGATCGGCTTAAACGCGGGTGGACCTCGCTCGGTCTGAACTGACTCAGACGATTGATTGCTCAGAGATACACCTGTCTGCCAGAGCCAAACGAGCAGCAATACTCCCCACAACAGCCCGCCCAGACCAAGCATCACGGTGTAATCGACGAACACGTTGTGCGTACTGGATACAACTTCCGGGCTGATCGGGTTGCGGACCGAGTCGTAAAGGCTCTTGAATTCACCGGGTCCCGCGCCGAGCAGGATGCGTGAAGGCTGCTCGGCGAGTATGCGTACCGCACCTTGCCAATAGTGATAACGGAACAATAGGCTGCGTTCGCCGGTCGCATCTTTGGGCGGCCCGAGTGATCCTCGGACGATAACAGCCGCGCTGCCCGCCAGTACCAATGCGATGCAGGCAATCGGCAAAAGTACGCGTGGTTTGAGTTTGAACCTCACTACACCAAGCGTGAAGATCGCCAATCCCACCGCCGCAACCAGTGCCAGCACAGCCCCCTTGGATTGGGTCAGCTTCAGTGTCCACAGGCTCAACAGCAACAGAACAGCTATGCCAACAAGTCGACCTTTGGCCGTATGCTTACGCCAAGCACCGACGAGTGAGATCAATGTGATCATTGTGATGGCTGCGACGAGTGAGCCGTAGACGTTGGACATCCCGATCGCGCCGATGACATCATTACCTTCCAGACGTGTCATGTACTTCGCCGCCTCGGGTGAACCGGGCGATAATCCACGGCGGATCAGGTTCTCATCCAGGTTTGCGCGGAAGGATTCGATTGTTTGAGGATGCTCGACATAGACATACCAGGCAGCCTGCAAGAACAAGGGGAAACTGATCGCAATCAACGCGGTAACAATAATGCGTTTGGCCCGGTCGAATTGTGCTATGTGCAGAGCAGCCAGGCCCAGTGAAGCGGCGGCGATCCATGCGCTACCGTGCAGCATGCTGTTAAAGTGCTCACTCAGATGCAAGAGGCACGGCACGATCCCCGCTGCAACAAGCACGCATGAAAACACACGCAAGCGCCCCCCCGCTTTGACCGTCACCCACAGGATAAATGCGGATATCAGCAAGGATGCCGACGCCAGCCACATGGACCCGGTCGGGCCGAAGCTGATCGTGATGTTCGCCACTTCCGCGGTTTGCCTCGGATCCGATTCCAGATAGAGCGAGGGGGAAAACACCACCAGCAAAGGCAGCAGCACCGGGATCAGCAACAGCAAGGCTGACAACTCGATCAGCCGATCGTTCAGCGTCGGCTGCGTCCGTGGGATCGTGTTTTGCTTGTCTCGTAACCGATCGGACATAGACACATGTTAGCGACTGTTCGCTACATATCGTTGATGTGCCCGGTGGAATCGTGAACCTCAAACCAGGCGGCTGGTTTGGCGGTGTTCGGGTCCTGATCACCGTCAAGCAGGCGGCACAGTGATTTGCACGCTTCGTGGCCAAGCTCGTAGGCGTTCTGACAGACCGCGGTCATGGTCGGCCAGGCCATGTAACGCATCTCCGCATCATCAAACCCCACGATCGAAAGCTCCTGCGGTACGTTGATGCCCAGCTTTTTCGTTTCGTTCATCGCGCCGATCGCGGTGACGGGGTCGGTGATATAGATCGCAGTCGGCCTGTCCATGGTTGTCGCGAGTCGACGGATCACCTGCCCGCCACCGGGGCCGTAGGCGGGGATACGCATAATGAGCTTTTCATCAACTTCCAGGCCGTAGTCGTGCATGGCTTGCTGGTAGCCCATCAGACGTTCGGTGTGGTCGGAGTCTTCCACGACGTTGACGCAGATGGCGATACGCCGATGCCCCAGGCCGATCAGGTGACTGACAGCCTCCCGGCTGGCTTCGCGTGATTCGCAGTAAACACTGATGACGTTGGGATTCTCGAAGCGGTCGCCAATCACGACTGCGGGGAATCCTTGTTCGGCGATCTTCTCGCAGATATTTCGGCTACCGCTGGTTGTTCGTAATAACGCACCGCGAACCCCCAGACGCTGGAACATCTGGGAATAGGTCTCACCGCTTCTGCGCGAGCGACGCAGGTCGATGATGATGAGGTTGAGGTTAGTGTCGGTCAGCCCGACGTAGACGCCTTCGAGCACGGCCGCGTCGAACGGTGAACCGATGGAGGTATCACCGGTGAAGACGTAAGCGATGTTCAGCGTCTCACGTTTGCCGACCGTGGGCACGTATCGCTTGCTGTTGGCGGCAGCGAGGACGCGCTCTCTGACGGCGTCGCTTACGGACGGATGATTATTGAGCACGCGCGAAACGGTCGCGATGGAAACCCCGGCCTGCTTGGCGATCTCTCTGACGTTCGGCATGAACTCATCACCGGATCAGTAACAATTAAACCAACGGCTATTGCGTGTATTCTAACGAGTAATGGTATTATCGGGTGATTAACCTGCCCGCATAAGTGCATAAATATAGTGTAGCTTTGGGTTAACGTAGAGCAATTCCAATGATGGCGTGATGGCGGCAGCCTTGCGTGGCAGTGTGGGATTCATGGTGAAGTGGTAGGTATCGTTAATCCCCTCCCATTTCTGTGTCATCCCCGCGAAGGCGGGCATCCACGTACAGGGATTCATTGAGCGCGTGGATACCCGCGTGCGCGGGTATGACGGTCATAAATGATGCGAATCGTTGTAATAATGCAATTGGTTTTGGATACACGCATCGAATCCGCAAACAAAGACAACCCGACCAGGATGGTCGGGCTATAGGGGCGCAAAAAGATCCCCCTCGAGTGGTGGGGGGCTCGAGGGGGAGGAGGGAGAAGGAAGAGTCGTGGTCGGCCATGCCGCAATGCGGGTTCGCATCCTACGACGGCCGAATTCAGTCCGTTTCGCCTTGCATCATTGAGATGGATGCTCGGCGTACCACATTGGCCCCTTCCTTCCTGGTACGGGCGGTGTTGGGATTAAGGTTGTCGTCAGGTCTCCGTGTTAATGATGTTCAATGTTGTATGTTCAATTTGTCCAGTCACTAGCCACTACTTAGCTGGCAACCCATTGAAGCGCCACAGTTGAGGCACTTGTAGCAGGTGCCGTTGCGGACGGTGATGGTGCCGCACGCGTCGCACGCCGGGGCGTCGGCCTGCATCTGACTCATGGCGGTGGTCAGAGCCGATCGTTGCATATCCATGCTGCTCTGGGCCAGAACAGCATTGCCAACGACAACCGGTTCGGTTGCGCCCAATCGGCGCGGGCTTGGTTTGCACGACCGGCTTGGTGGTGCGGCTACCGTTGCCATTACCGTTGCCGGAGTCGGCCGGCGCTGGTTCGGATTGCTTGGTCTCCGTCTGCGGCTTGCTGCGGGCCGGGGCGTTGGCGGCACGGTAACCCGGGACGAATTCCATACCCAGCCAACGGAAGATGTAGTCAACCAGGCTCTTGGCAAACGGGATCTCGGGGTTTGTGCGTGATACCGGCGGGCTCGAAACGCTGATGTGTGAACTTATTGACCAGCGATTCGACCGGCACGCCGTATTGCAGGGCGACGCTGATCGCGGTACCGAGTGAGTCCATCAGGCCACCGATGGTCGAACCTTCCTTGGCCATGGTGATGAACAACTCGCCCGGAGTGCCGTCTTCGTAGAGGCCGACGGTGAGGTAGCCCTCGTGGCCGGCGACATTGAACTTGTGTGTCTTACCCATTCGTGTGTCGGGCAGGCGGCGACGCAGGGGGGCGTTCGACGATGCGCTCGACGATCTTCTCGATGGGTTTGCGGTCTTGGGCAGAGGAGCCGCCCGCTGAAGCGGGCTCAGCCGAAACTTCGTCTGCGACTGCGGCGACTTCTTCGGCGACTTCTTCCTGGGCGGCTTCGATAGCTTCTTCATCTTCGACACCGTCATCTTCATCGGCCTTGTTCGAGAGGACTTGGCTGAGCTTGCAGCCGTCTCGGTACAGGGCATTGGCCTTGAGGCCAAGTTCCCAACTCTGGCGGTAAGCGTCCTTGATGTCCCTGTTCGCTTGCGCTGTTGGGCATGTTGATGGTCTTGCTGATCGCGCCGGAGATGAACGGCTGAGCGGCAGACATCATCTTGATGTGGCCTTGCGGTGCAATGTAGCGTTCGCCGTTCGGGCCGCAGGTGCTGGCACAATCGAAGACGGGCAGGTGCTCGTCCTTAAGGTGCGGAGCGTCCTCGACTGTCTGCGTGCCGCAGATGACTGCGTTGAGCGCGGTGACCTGTTGCTTGTTCAGGCCGAGTGCCTTGAGCAGGTCGAAACCGGGCTCGTTTGCTTCTTCGGTCATGTCCAGGCGTTCGATGGCTTCGGCGCCGAGTGTCCAGGCGTTGAACGCGTGCGATAATTCGAACACGGTCGGCAGTGCATCGACGATCTTCTGCAGGTCTTCTTCGAGCAAGCCCTTACCCTTGAGGAACTTGGCGAAGCTCTTGCTCTTGGAAGTTACGTGCCCTTCCTGCGTTCGGCATCGGGGACGTCGAGCGTTAATGCACCCATGACGTAGACGATAATGTCGCGGACCTGGTCCTTGTCGTACCCGAGCGATTCGAGTGCGGGTTTGAGCGACTGGTTGGCGATCTTGAAGTACCCGCCGCCGGCAAGCTTCTTGAACTTGACCAAGGCGAAGTCGGGCTCGACGCCGGTCGTGTCGCAATCCATGAGCAGGCCGATCGTACCGGTGGGCGCGATGACTGTTGTCTGAGCGTTGCGGAAGCCGTGCTCGTTTCCGAGTTTCAGGGCGCTGTCCCAGACGATGCGTGCGCGGTCGATCAGTTCCGTACCGTTGGCGAGGTGGCCGATATGCGGTTCGCCGGACTCGATGGCATTGGCGTTGATCGGCACGGGCTTGATGGCCAGGCTTTCGTAATCACCGAGGTCGGTGTTGTCGGTCAGTTCCAGGTCTCGCGGCACGCCGTAGGCAGCACGGCGGTGGTTGCGGATCACGCGGAGCATGTGCTTGCGGTTCTTCTGGAAGCCGGGGAAGGCACCAAGCTGCTCGGCCATCTCGGCGCTGGTCGTGTAGCTGCGACCGGTCATGATGGCGCTGAGCGTGCCGCAGATCGCACGGCCGCGGTCCGAGTCGTACGGGATACCCGCCTGCATCAGCATCGCGCCAAGGTTGGCAAAGCCCAGACCCAGCGTGCGGAACTGGTAGCTGAGTTCCGCGATCTCCTTCGAGGGGAACTGCGCCATCAGCACGCTGATTTCCAGCACGATGGTCCAGATGTTCACAGCGTGCTCGAAGCCGGCCCAGTCAAACGTCCTGCGGCGGGCGTCGTAGAACTTGAGCATATTCAGCGACGCTAGGTTGCAGGCCGTGTTGTCCAGGAACATGTATTCGCTGCACGGGTTGGACGCGTTGATCCGGCCGGAGTCGGGGCAGGTGTGCCATTCGTTGATGGTTGTGTCGTACTGCACGCCCGGGTCGGCACAGCGCCACGCCGCGTAACCGATCTTGTCCCACAGGGTGCGGGCGTTGATGCTCTTGGCGACGTCGCCGCTGGTTCGGCAGGTCAGGTCCCACTGACCGTCGGCGTCCAATGCGTTGAAGAAGCTGTTGGGGATGCGGACGGAGTTGTTCGAGTTCTGCCCGCTGACGGTGTAGTAGGCTTCGCCGTTGAAGTCGTAATCGAGTTTCAGACCCAGGTCTTGCGCGGCGGCCTTCTGCTCATCGGGCAGATGCTTCATGCCTTCGACCAGGGCGGCAACCTTGATCTCTTCACGCACCTTCCAACTGACGAACTCTTCGACGTCCGGGTGATCCAGGTCCAGACAGACCATCTTGGCAGCCCGGCGGGTCGTGCCGCCGGATTTGATGGCGCCGGCGGCACGGTCCCCGATCTTGAGCCAGCTCATGAGACCGGAACTCTTTCCCCCGCCAGATAGCGGTTCGCACTCTCCTCGGAGCTTGGAGAAGTTAGTTCCGGTCCCCGAGCCGTACTTAAACAGGCGCGCCTCGCGGACCCACAAGTCCATGATCCCGCCGGGGCTGACAAGGTCGTCCTGAACTGATTGAATAAAACAGGCGTGCGGCTGTGGGTGCGTGTAGGCATCTTCCGACGGCCGCGTCACGCCTGTTGTGGGATCGGTGTAGTAGTGGCCCTGTGCCGGACCGTTGATCCCGTACGCCCAATTCAGCCCGGTGTTGAACCATTGCGGGCTGTTCGGCGCCGCCATCTGGTGAAGAAGCATGTGGCTCATTTCGTCGTAGAACGCCTGAGCATCTTCTTCGGTATCAAAATAACCATGGGTCTCGCCCCAATAGCGCCAGCATCCGGCCAGCCGGTGGATCACCTGCTTCGCCGAGCGCTCGGGGCCGGTAACGACGCGGCCATCCCCATCCTTGAGGACGGCCCCATCGTCTCCGGTTTGAGGCACCCCTGCCTTCCTGAAGTATTTGCTGACCATGATGTCCGTCGCCAACTGCGACCAGCCGGCGGGGACCTCAGCGTCATTCATCTCGAACACGACCGAACCATCCAGGTTTGCGATCCTGCTCGACTTTTTGGTCCACTGAACCGTCGAGAATACGTCCGTGCCTTTCTTGGTGTAACGACGTTCGATCTTCATGCTTCTTTAACTTCCTTGTCTGGCCTTCCGTAGCCGATTGTGCGTTTTTCAACGCGAAATAACGGAATGAATAATTGCGGTGTAATAATGAGCCGCGATAACAACAGGGGTGCGAACGAATACTTTGAGCCGACAATTGGGCAAGACGGCTTTCCGAAACACGTCTCAGCCCGATACAAATGGTTTTGTTAATCCACCCTTGGCAGGACTAGTCCTGACTGGTCCTGATACTTACCGTTCTTGTCTGCGTAACTGACAGCGCAGGTGCGTTCGGCCTGTAAGAAAATCATCTGGGCGATGCCTTCGTTGGCATAGATCTTGGCCGGCAGCGGGGTGGTGTTGCTGATTTCGATGGTGACCTTGCCGCGCCACTCAGGTTCGAGGGGCGTGACGTTGACGATGATGCCGCAGCGGGCGTAGGTGCTCTTGCCGACGCAGATCGCCAGCACATCGCGCGGAATCTTGAACGTCTCGACGGTTTCACACAGCGCAAACGAATTGGGCGGGATGATCACGTAGTCCTTGCCCGTCAGGCGCGTGTCGACGGTGACGAAGCTGGTGTCGTCGAACCGTTTCGGATCGACGATGGCCTGTCCGCCGTTGCTCGAGACGTTGGTGAAGATCTTGAAGAGTGTGCCGACGCGTACGTCGTAGCCGTAGCTCGATACGCCGAAGGACACTTTCCCGGGGCGCTTATCGTTTTCCTCGAAGGGCTCGATAGGCACCAACTCCCTGATTTGTGAATCACAAAGTACACTCACGGTCACTTATCCCACACAAGCCGATTTGGTTAATCCGCCGATTACTCCGGGGCCCGCACCCCGATGCGACGGAAGAACTATTCCTTCTACCCATCCCGGCTCAGGCTCAGAATGCATTCAGGCGGCAGAACACCCACCCGCACAGGTTTGAACGATTCCCGTGGCAGGCTTTAAGCCTCGTAAGCACATGAGCCAGGATGTTGGTCGACGTCAGGGCACCACCGCCCGTCGATCAACCATGATGATGCTACTACACTATATCTTGGGTTCGCAACCGTTTTCTTTACCAAATATTGGGCCAAAAACCTGCCATTTCGCTTTAAGCAGCTAAAACTACTGGCCTTAACCAAATTCACATTTTTTACCGACAAGCGCGGTCTTTCGTGCAAGCGACCGGTTTCGACAGGCTCATGACAAGTTTTCCACCAAAACAGATCGCGCGAAACGGTGAAAATTCCGCTGGAACATTGCTATAAACGTTTGATACACCGTTGATAAAAACGAAATGAATGTAAATCAACCACCCATGACGTCGTTGATAGCGGCGTTAACCTGTTCAACAGCTTGATCGATGGGTGCCAACACTTTGGCACCGGCGGCCCGGGCGTGGCCCCCACCACCGAACTTGCCCGCCAGATCCGCCACGTTCACCGCGTTGGGGCCCGGCTTGCTGCGGAAACTGATCCGAGCCAGCGGCTGCGGATTTCCGGGGGATTCCGGAGATTCCGGTGATTCCGGGGTGTCGATCGAGCTTTCGGTGATCAACGCTACGACCTGGATGCTGGCTACCTGCTGCGGAACGTCGATCAGACGCTCGGTCTCTTCCTGGAGGGCGCCGGTCTCCTCAAAATCTTTACTCGTCAGGTGCATCACAGCCGCCCTGCCGCCCGCGATCAGTTGCAGGCTGTCCAAGGCACGTGTCATCAAGGCGAGCTTCTCAGGCCGTTCTGTCTGATGCAGGCGTGCGTAGAGGTCGGGATTGTCAACGCCCATCTCCAGCAGACGTGCGGCAAGACGATGGGTGAATGGTCGGGTGTTGGAGAAGCGGAACCAGCCGGTATCCGAGCCGATCCCAACGAAAAGCGATTGGGCGATCGTGTCGCTCCACTTGGTTTGCCCCAGTTCATCGAGCAGTTCAGCGACGATCTCCGCGCATGCGGCCGCCTCGGCGTCGACGTACTTCGTGGCAGCATCCACGTCGCCGCTGAGGTGGTGGTCGATGATCAGGGTCTTATCCAGGTTCGCTTCCAGCGTTTGCCTAACGTGTTCGACCTGTGCCCATGCCCCGGTGTCCAGCACGATGTAGAGGGCACAGGATGGCACCTGCGACTCATCTTCCAACACACACGCCAGATCATTGCCCTTCAGATCCTCCAGCGACGCGGCCAAAGGCGGCCCGAAGCAGGCGAACGTCTGCTTACCCATTGCCCGCAGCGCCACCGTCAACGCAACGACCGACCCGAACGCGTCCCCATCAGGTTTGGCATGGGCGGTGACAAAGATCGTCCCGTCGGTATTACGGATCAGATCGGCGACGGCAGCGAGAGTGGTGTTGCTTTGGTGTTCGGGCATACGTCGGATATCGGGTAAGAACGGTACTTCTGTGCATTTAGCTCCACGTCGACGACGTGGGGGACACCGGGTCGTCGAACCGGTGCTAAATAGTAACGGGCGTCAGGCTACGATTCTGTTTTACACGTTCGACATCCCGGGCCAACTGCTCGCACAACGCATCCACCGACGGGAAACGCATCTGGTCTCGCAACCATCGGGTGAATGCCATGGTGATGGTTTGGCCGTAGAGTTCTTGGGAAAACCCGGGCAGGTGGGCTTCAACGGTCAGTTGGAAGGTATCGAAGCTGGGTTTCGTGCCGACGCTGATCGCTGCGGGGTGTTTTTCTTGAGATCCATCGATCGTGACGTACCCGGCATACACCCCGTCGGCGGGGATCATATGGTCGAACAACGGGTCAAGATCAAGGTTCACCGTGGGGAAACCGATCGTCCGGCCGCGCTGCTCGCCTTTGACGACCTCGCTTCTCAGGCTGAACGGAGCACCCAGACATCGGTGCGCGTCTTCGATCCGCCCCTGACCGACCAGCCAGCGGATGACGGAGCTGTGAACGTGGACCACTGACAAGTCGCAGAACGTGACGTCCACACTGGGCTGGGTGACGACCTCAAAGCCATGGACTTTGCCGAGGTCCAGGAGCATGGAGATGTCGCCGGTGCGGTCGTGGCCGAAGCGGAAGTCCTTGCCCTGCACAAAGGCGATCGGGCGATATTGCTCGATCACACTGTTAATGAATATCTGCGGAGTTTGTTCCAGCAATTCCGGTGTCGGCTTAAGGATGACGACCTCATCGACGCCGACCTGCTTCAGCCCTGCGATCTTTTCCTCGGTCCGGCACAGCCTCGGTGGTTGGTTCTCCGGGTCGAGTATGACATTGGGGTGAGGATCGAACGCCAGCGCGACGACGCGGGCGCCTCGTTTGTCCGCCATCTGCCGGGCGGTCGCGAACACCGCCTGATGGCCCTTATGAACGCCATCGTACTTGCCAATACTGATTACGCTGGGTTGGGTCATGGCCAGTAAGGATAACAGAGGTTTTAGGGTTGAGCAGGCAAGCATAAGAACAGGAGAATGGCGAGTATTTTGTGCGGACTATGTGCTGATTGATGGGTAAGATGAATAAAAAGAAGCCGGGTGGGGTAAAAAGGACGGAAGTATGCCAAGTCAGAGCAGCGCATCGGATATTGGACTGGTGAAAGTCGGGGAAAATGCACCCTCGTTTACGCTCAAGGACCAGCAAGGCAAGACGCATAAACTCTCAGACTACAAGGGGCAGTGGGTCGTACTCTACTTTTACCCGCGCGACAACACACCCGGCTGCACGATCCAGGCGTGCGGTTTCCGTGACAATCACGAAAAACTCCTTGACCGAGGCGCGGTCGTTCTGGGGATCAGCCCGGATGACGAGGCTGCCCACCAGAAGTTTGCCCGGAAACGGGAGCTGCCCTTCCCCCTGCTGGTCGATCCCGAGCAGAAGATGGCGAGCAAGTATGGCGTCTGGCAGCAGAAAAAACTGTTTGCCAAGAAGTACATGGGCATCGTCCGCACGACGTATCTGATCGATCCGGACGGCAAGGTCGCCCATCGCTGGGACAAGGTGAAAGTGGCCGGGCACGCCACCGATGTGTTGAAGGTTCTGGATAAGCACAGCGTATAAGTGGAATTCCATAATCCGGGCGCTACGATGCGCAGAACTATTGGTTAGTTTTTGACGTAATCGTGTTTCAGGGGCATTACAGACCGAGGCTAATCGGTTATATTCAAAGCATGTGATACCCGCGTGGTGTCCATGCGGGTGATGGATACCCGCCCCGCCTCCAGTTAGTCCTAAAGGAATAGGAAGTACCATGGCAAGCAAGAGCAGCATCAAGTCGACCACGAAGGTCGCGACCAAGACCAAGGACGCGAAAGCCAAATCAACCACCAAAACCCCGAAGATCACCACCAAGTCGGTCAAACCCAAGGCTCCAAAATCAACAAAAGCTGAGAAGTCGGCTAAATCAAAGAAGCCCGCAGCGACCCTCGAACCCACGATCGAACAGATCAGCCTGCGTGCTTATGAGATCTGGTTGCGCAAGGGCAAGCCGATGGGCCATGACGAAGCGAACTGGCTCGAAGCCGAGGCGGAATTGAAGGCCAATGTGTGAATACCGTTCGGACCCGACACGGTTGGTGAGATAGGCTCGGGGAACGTCGAAGCTGGGACAGGTTGCGGCTAATCCTCGTTGGCAGGGCTGATGATGACGGTGCCGTCATCCAGCTTCTGTGCCAGGCCTATTTCCATGAGGGCGTTGAGCGCTGCGTTTTGCTCGGCTTCTTTTTTCGAGTTAGCCCAGGCTGACCCGCTCCGTCTGCCTTCGACCTCCACGCAAACCTCGAAGCATTTGGAATGATCGGGCCCTTTTTCATCCAGTAAGACGTAGATCGGATTGCTTGGCAAGTGTTTCTGGGCGTATTGCTGGAGCACACTCTTGAAGTTTTGTTGATGAGCGGAGTCCGCGGCCTCCTTGATGAAAGGCACCATGTGACGCAGGATGAATTCACGGGCTTCGTTGATCCCGCCGTCGAGGTAGATCGCGGCGATAAGCGATTCGAGCACGGCGGCGGCGACGCTGTTGGGCAGCGAGGCTCGGCCGGTCATCCCTTTGCCGAGGTTGAGCATCTCAGCCATGTTGTTGGCCTTGCTGATTATCGCGCAAACGCGACGGCTGACCACGGCGCTCTTGATTTTGGTGAGGTCGCCTTCCAGCAGATCGGGGTAGGCGTTGTATAGATATTCACAGACGATAAAGCCTAGAATGGCATCGCCGAGGAACTCCATACGTTCGTTACTGCTGAGCCGGTCGTCAGCGACAGAGGCGTGTGTCAGAGCTTCTTCGAGCAGCGCCGCGTCTTTGAACCGGTAGCCGAGGACTTCATGTGCTTTTTCAACCATAATCGGGCAATAGATGGCGTTGTGAACAACGATAACACGACATGCCCGGTCAATAACCGGCTGCCGCGTGCCACCCGGTGCCGCGGCGGCTGCCCGGGTCGAGCCAGGGCGCCGCTGCGTCAGCGGACCTATAAAGTATCAATCAGTCAACTCGGCTTGTCAATAACCTTCACTCCTAGTACGCTTCAAAACTTATGAAAAACGCCAACCATCGGATTCTTACAGCCGGCATCCTGCTTATGCTGGGTTGGCTACCGCTGCTGACCACCCTTCCTGCTTCCGGACAAAGCATTGTCGCCCCCGCCGAACCCACCCCAGCGATGTCGGTCGACGAGGTCCGTATTGGGATGAAGGGCTACGGCCTGACGGTGTTCCACGGCACGAAGATCGAGCCGTTCAACGTCGAGGTTGTCAGCATCGTTCCCAACGCAGTGCCGACTCGAAGCGTGGTCTGGATGCGATGTACGGATGATCGGATGATTGAATCGGGCCCGGTGCAGGGCATGTCCGGCTCGCCGATCTTTCTTTGGGACGATGACGGGCCTCACGAGATCGGTCATGGCGGGAAGTTGATCGGGGCTTTCGCCTTTGGCTACAGCGAATCGCAGCAATGCATCGTGGGCGTGCAGCCTATCGAGTATATGCGTGACTCGGCGACACGCATTCCGGAAACAGATGGGAAAGATTCCAAGTCTTCAGCACGTTCGGGTTCCAACCGGCGAACGATCGAATTGCTAGAACGGATGGACAGCTTCCCCGCTACATCATTAGCGAAAACACGCTACCACGCGATGCTTGAAATGATGCATCGGATTGAAGGTAACACTGTCGAAGTATCCGCTGCTACGGATCGTGTTCCCGGACCTCGAGCGGGGACGTATGCATCCAACATGATGCTGCCGATCACGCTGGGTTCATCGCTGAGCGTCGAGCTTTTCAGCCCGTTACTCGAGTCCATGGGGCTGATGGCTGTGGCATCGGCTTCCGGGCCCGTCGCCGGCGCGCCGCCGAAGTCAATCGACTATAAAAAGGTCAATATCGAACCGGGCAGTGTGCTCGCGGTACCGCTGGCCTATGGCGACATGGAACTGAGCGCAACCGGCACGGTGACGGATGTTCTGCCTGACGGCTCGGTACTCGGTTTCGGGCACCCGATGTTTGACCAGGGCAAAGCGCAGGTGCCGATGTCGACCGGGTATGTTCACTTCGTAATGCCCAGGCGTTCAATCAGCTTTAAGAACTCCGGCTCCCTGACGCCTTTGGGCTCGCTCGTGCGTGATGAGAGCGCCGGTGTTGTCGGTACTGACAAGGTGCTTTATACCACGGCACCGGTCGAGGTCGTCGTCAACAGGCCCAACGATCAAAGTAGAAGCTATCACTACACGGTCGTCAACGAACCGTCGTTGAGTCCGGTGCTTGTGGCAAACGTCGTACTGGAAAGCATCAACGCGATCTACGGCATGGATCAAGAAACCACGATGCGTGTCAAAGGGAATTTGTCGTTCAGCGGAGGACGCGACATTTCAATCGACTCGATGATCGCCGGGGGGAATGCCGTTTACGCGGTGATGGAAGTATTGCCGGCCCTGAACATCCTTGTTGATAATGCTTACGAATCGTTGGATATCGAATCTGTGAATGTGACGGTTGATGTGGAAGACGGCATCCAGCAGGCCCGCATCAGCAACGCCCGGCTTGAGCGGGCGGAAGTTGCGCCGGGCGATACGGTTGTCGTTCACCTTGAGCTTCAATACTACGGAGGCGGCTTCGAGACGCGTCGGATTGAGCTTACATTGCCGGAGGACCTGGAAGAAGGTGATTACCCCCTGACGGTAAGCGGTGCGGATGCGTACGCCAATATGAAAATACTCACTAAGCCGAGTCTGATGGTCACGAATACAATCGATGATATTGTGGCATTCATTCAGGAGTCGCTCTCCTACAAAGCAGACGCGATCTATGCCGCAATACAGCTTCCTGATACCGGTATCGCGGTCGGCAAGACGGAGATGCCCAAGCTCCCGTCCAGCCGTGCAGCGATGTTAACTAGTCCCACGACCACCGAAACGATGACCTACCCCCGCCTGATCGATCAGGTCTCTGACGCCGATGCGGTGATCCTGGGGCAAGTCAGTTTTACAATCAGTGTTCGCAAACCTTAAACCCAAACGCTTACCAATAACGAGATGCAAGGATACGTCATGCGCAAGTTCCCGTTGTTAACACTGATCCCCACACTCCTGATCGGTACCGTGTGCCTGCCCGTTCCCCAAGCTTCGGCTATCCAGCCGCAGCGCTTCGAGCACACGACCGAAGCCGACTTTGAGCCGGGCGAGGTGGACGGCACACTCATCACCAGCCTCGGTGATATCAAGCTCGCGACCGAGTCGACCACCATCGGCGAACTGCCGGAAGAAGCCAGCATCATCTACGACCTGCAGGAGATGCCCGACGGCACGATCTATCTCGCCGCGGGCCCCGAGGGCAAGATCCTCAAACGCGACGGAGACGAGATCGTTGAAGTCACCGCCCTGCCTGAATCGCAGATCTTCGCGATCGGTGTTTACGATGGCAAACTGCTGGTCGCTGTCAGCGGCACAACCAGCAAGCTGGCGGTTCTCGATGGCGAAGAGCTGACCACACTCACCGAGCTCGAAGGTGTCCGCTACATCTGGGACATAATCGTCACGGATAGCGGGATCGTCGCCGCCACGGGTACCGAAGGCAAGCTGCTTCTCATCAAACCGGATGCCGAAGAACCGGTCACCGAACTTTACGACGCATCCCAAGCCAACATCCTCAGCCTCGCACAGGACAAGCAAGGCAACATCATCTTCGGTACGGACGAGGATGGCCTGGTCTTGAAGCTTGCCTTGAATCAAGGTGACGACGCCCAGCCATACGCATTGTTTGACGCCCCGGAGCCGGAAATCGGTGCGCTGCTGGTTACCGAAGACGGCTCGCTATATGTCGGCACAGCCGATGCCGAGCAGGCTCGTCCCGGTCGTATGACGGAAGCGGCGAGTGAAGAAGGTGGTAAACCGGAGTCGGAACAAGCCGAACCGGGCGATCAAGGCGAAACTGAACCGTCACCAATGTCCGAGGATCATGTTGAAGCCGATGTAAACGCCGAACCCGCGGCAGTGGTGCCCGAAGACGCAGAAGCCGCTAAAGCGGCAGACGTAACCAAGACCGAGCAACCCGTCGCCGAAGCCGAAAAGGCCGAAGCCGGTGAACCTGTCGCGGAAGAACCGACCCCCGAACAGTACGACCGTCTGCGTGAACTGATCCGTGACCGTTTGCGTGCGGCACGTAAGAGCGGTGAATTGCAGGCCGGCCCGCCGTCCGCAGGCGGCAGCAGCCGACGTGCATCCAGCTCCGGCAGCCGATCACAACCCGTCAGCGCCCCCGCTGTGGAGAAGGAAGGCAACGCGATCTATCACATCGATGGCCAAGGCTTCGTCAGCGAGGTTTTCCGTGATTCGGTCATGATCCTGAAGTTGGTCGAAGTTGATGGCAAACTCCTGGCTGCCACGGGTAATGAAGGCCAGGTTTTCGTGATCGATCCGGACACGCTCGAATTCGCGGTACTCGTTGATCTGGCAGCCGAGCAGGTCCCGGCGATGGCGATTGATTCCGATGGCAACACCGTCATCGCTACCGCTAACCCCGCGGAACTGTTCACCCTCGGTAACAGCTACGGCCACCTTGGCACATACACCAGCGCCTCACTCGATGCAGCGCAGATCAGCCTGTGGGGTTTGCTGCGTGTCACCGCCGACATCCCCGAAGGTTGTTCCCTGACGATCGAAACACGCAGCGGTAATGTGCAGGACCCGGAGCAGGCCGCGTGGTCCGAATGGTCTCAATCGCAGGTTCTGATGCCGGATGAAAAACTGCCGGCACTGGCTCCGAAGGAAGTCACCGTCCAGTCACCGCCGGCTCGATTCCTCCAGTATCGCCTGACGCTGACCGGCGCTGATGACGCCACGCCCGTTGTGGACCGCGTCGAAGCGGCTTACGTCACACCGAACCTCAAGCCAGTCATCAACAAGGTCACCGCGGCGTATCCCGAAGAATCAGAGCCTGACGCCCCACCGGCGACGATCATGAACATCGAGTGGGAAGCCGCAGATGACAACCAGGACCCCCTGCTCTACAAGCTCGAGTACCAGCCGGCCGGCTCCGACTTCTACCTGCTGATTGAGGAAGACCTCACAGATATGACCTACGAGTGGGAAACCCGCCGCGTCCCGGACGGCCGATACATCGTGCGTGTCACCGCCGACGATCGGCCTGACAATCCCGGAGATATGGCGCTGACCACATCCCGTCGTGCCGCCCCCGTCCTGGTGGACAATTCCGCCCCCGATCTGATCGTTAATAAGGACGTAAACGGCAACCAGATCAAGGTTTCAGGCACGGCGACCGACGATTGGTCACCCATCCGATCGATCGCCTACGCCCTTGATAAGAAGAGCGAATTCAAGCCAATACTCCCGGATGACCTGATCTTCGATTCGACATCCGAATCCTGGGCTGTTACGATCTTCGATCTTTCCCCGGGTCCGCACGTGCTGACACTGCGGGCCGCCGACGCCCGAGGGAATCTGGTGTACGAGTCGGTGATATTCAACATCAAATAGCCGGACACCCGGCCGTATAAGCCCGACAATGGGCCTTGACCGCAGGAGCGACCGAGATGTCGACGCATTACCCCAAGCGACGCAGCATGATCAAACGAGCCCGTAAGTTCGGCTTCCGCGCCAGGATGCGCACCAGAAACGGCCGCAAAATGCTTAATGCCAAACGCCGCGAAGGCCGCAGCGTCAACGTCCGCAAGTACTAATCCACAAAAAGACCGGTACCTCACTTACCCAGCTATCCAGGCTTGCCTGATAGCTGTTTTGCGCTTACTTGCCGCCAATAAAATAATAATTAGTTGTCTTATGTTTATAAATAACTGATTTGTTGCCAATTATGTAATGCATGCAAAATATGGCTTATAAGCCATTAACGACTGGATAGTTTAGAGAATTGTTAAGAATTTGTAACAGCCATTTACATTGTATGTGGCTGGATATAATTGCTTGTTTTAGTAGATACATAGGCTATATTATCATTCCAAGCGGCGGTTAAACCTTTATCTGTGCTACGCCTACTGTGCTTGTGTAATCCACGCAACGTGTTGTTCCCAGGAGAGGAGAAAAACAAAATGACCAAGGATTGTGATGCGCGTCCACAGGGACGTGAGATGCGTTTACTTGCTTACTCGTTGGCCGCCGGTGCTTCGGCTATTGCGGCCGGCACAGCAGATGCAGCCATCGTGTACTCGGGCTTGCAGAACATCGCCATCGGGCAGTTCGGCTCGCAAAACCTGAACCTTGACGGTGATGCGTACAACGACATCCTGCTGAAAAACTATGTATTCAGTGGAGGTAATTACCAGGGCGCCTATGTCAACTTCTACCCCGGAAAGCTCGTGGGTTTCACCAATGGTCTGTCGTATGCCTCGGCACTTAATGCAGGCGACATCATTGACGCCGGCACCGCCGGCCCCAGCTTCGTCGGTTCCATGGCTTATGGCGCGAATAATCCCAACGCCGAATTCAACAATGTCACCGATGCCTATATCGGCCTGGCGTTCCCGATCGGCGGCGTGAATCACTACGGCTGGATCCGCGTGGACGTCGACAACACCGCCGGCACGTTCGTGATCAAGGACTGGGCCTACGATGATGTGGCCGGCCAAGGCATCGTAGCCGGCGCCGTGCCCGAACCGGGCGCCCTGTCATTACTGGCCGTGGGCGCTGCCGGGGTCATGGCGTGGCGACGCCGCTAAGGCATTGAAGTTACGGGCTGACGCCCTGCTGCGAATAAATACGACGACGTCCCGGTTCTGGGAACAGGATCGGGACAATTTCAACCGGGGCAATACAAAAGGCTTGTGAGTTTAGAGAGACATGGATATGACACAGATCAACGGTCGTGAAGTTCAGAACAAGCGTGACGCACGCCTCATGGCTTATTCGCTGATGGCAGGTGCCGCCGCCACGGCAGGTTTGACCCAGCACGCCGGCGCTGCGATCGAGTACTTCGATATCGACGACATCTCCATCGGCCAGTTTTCTTCACAAACGCTCTACATCGATGGCGATCAATACACGGATATCCTATTCAAGAACTACGTCTTCGCCGGCGGCAACTATCAAGGCGTCTACATCCAGTACAACCCCGGTAAACTGATGGGTACCAAGACCGGCAGTCTGATTTATGCAACAGCACTCGAAGCCGGGGATGAAATCAGCTCTACAACAATCAGCACGTACGTCGTCGGCTCGATGTCTTACGGCGTGAACAACCCCAACGGTGAATTCGACAATGTCACCGATGCTTATGTTGGCTTCTCGTTCCCCATCGGTGCGGACCTGCACTACGCATGGGTCCGTGTCGATGTGAATAACGCCGCTGGCACGTTCGTGATCAAGGACTTCGCGTTTGAGAATATACCGAACACCGGCATCCTCGCCGGCGCTATCAGCAGCGCCTTGGCGGGTGACCTCAACAGCGACGGCTTTGTCGGCCTCGACGACCTGGACATCATCCTCAATAACTGGAACCAGACCATCCCGCCCGGCGATGATCGTGCCGACGTCTCGGGCGCCGGTGGTGAGCCCGATGGTTTTGTCGGTTTGGACGACCTGGATGTCGTACTGAACAACTGGAACGCGGGTACCCCCCCGACTGCTGCCGTGCCTGAGCCCGGTGCGTTGTCATTGCTGGCCGCGGGATCTTGCGGCGTGACGATGTGGCGTCGCCGTCGCTAGTTTCAGCGTCGAGCGACTTAAGGAAGGTGAGAAAGACGCTCAAGCTCGCGCAGATGCGTGCGGGTATGCGGTATGTTTTTGACCTGACGGACTGCGGAACACGTATGAGCGATCGGATAGCCAAGAAGGTCCTGTTGATCGGCTGGGACGCCGCCGACTGGCAGATGATCAACCCGCTGATCGAGCGGGGCTGGATGCCTGCGCTCAAGTCGCTGATGGATCGCGGCGTCTGGGGCAACATCGCCACGCTACAGCCGATCCTCTCGCCGATGCTTTGGAACTCCATCGCCACCGGTCACTACGCCGACGTCCACGGCGTACACGGCTTCACCGAACCGACCCCCGAAGGTGACGGCGTCCGACCCGTAATGAGCACCAGCCGTAAGTGCAAAGCACTCTGGAACATCCTCACACAGAACGACCTGACAACAAATGTCGTCGGTTGGTACGCCAGCCATCCCGCCGAGCCAATCAATGGCTGCTGCATCAGTAACCAGTTCGAGCACATCGCCGGCACACTCGATGAGCCTTGGCCCATCCCCAGCGGCGCAGTTCACCCGGCTGAGATGGCCGAAGAGCTTTCACCTTTCCGCATCCATCCCGGCGAGCTTGGCCCTGATGCGATCCTGCCCTTCATCCCGCGCGCCGCTGAAATCGATCAGAGCAAAGAAAACCGTCTAGGCAAACTGCGGATGCTGCTGGCGCAAACCGCCTCGATCCACGCGGTATCAACCCACCTGATCGACAACACCGAATGGGACCTGACCGCCGTCTACTACGAAGGCATCGACCGGTTCGGCCACGAGTTCATGCATTACCATCCGCCGCGTCTCGATAGCGTGCCGGAAGAGGAATACGAGATCTACAAAGATGTCATGGTCGGTTGCTACCGCTTCCACGACATGATGCTCGATGCCCTTTTGTCGCAAGCCGGTGAAGACACCACCGTCATCCTCGTCAGCGACCACGGCTACTACAACGACCACATGCGTCCACCCGTGCTCGAAAAGTCCGGCCCGGTGGAATGGCACCGCCCGTTCGGTGTTGTCGTCGCAGCGGGGCCCGGCCTCAAACAAGGCGAACGCCTCTACGGCGCGAGCCTGCTCGATGTCACGCCGACGATTCTGCGTCTGTTGGGTTTACCGGTAGGCCAGGACATGCCCGGCCGTCCCTGGGCCGAGGTGTTCGACCGGCAGATCGAACCGAAGCGTATCCTGAGCTGGGAAAAGGTGGATGGCGAATGCGGCATGCACCCGGATGATGCCCGGCAAGACCCCGTCGAAGCAGCCGAAGCGATGCGACAACTCGTCGAACTCGGTTACGTCGATGCGCCGGGTGAAGACATGCAGAAAAACGTCGAAGACACGATCCTGAACAACAAGTTCAACCTCGCGCTTTGCCTGATCGATGCACGTCGGACGTCCGACGCGATCCCGATATTAGAAGAGATCATCGACAAGCAGCCCAAGCATAAATCCGCCCAGATCCAACTGGCGATCTGTTACATCAACGACGGCCGAAATACTGAAGCCCGTGAACTGACTGAGCAGCTACTTGAAGGTGATGAACCTTCACCGCGCGTGCATCTGATGCTGGGCACACTTGAACTGGCGGAAGGCAACAACGAAGCTGCCCTCAAGAACTTCGAGCAGGTGGAAAAAGCAGAACCCCGTCTGCCCGGCTTGCACCAGCGCCTGGGCCAGGCGTATCTGCGGTTCAAGCGATACGAAGATGCCGAGCGTGCGTTCCGCATGGCTCTCACGATCGACGCCGACAGCGCCCCGTCACACGACGGCCTGGCCACGGCACTGATCGGCCAGGACCGCCACGACGAAGCGGTGGACGCGGCGCTGGATGCGGTAGGGTTGGTTCACCAGTTCCCCAGAGCACACCTGCATCTGGGACAGGCATTAGCGGGGATCGGCCGGCGCGAACCAGCGATCGAGGCGATCGAACTGGCGACCCGGCTCAGCTCCAACTTCACCCAGGCACACCGTGAGTTAGCCAAACTCTACCGTGAAGCGGGTAATGAAGAGAAAGCCTATCAGTACGAGATCAAAGCTGAAGGAAAACTGAAAGTTAACTGACTCACAACAGCCAATATTTAAGACATTACAGATAAGACCATCACACGATCAAGATGCAAACACCAGGAACCTTGAAGATGACAAAGAACATGCGAGCACGATCCGCCCGGCTTTCGGGCTTCACGCTCATTGAACTGCTGGTGGTGATTTCCATCATCGCCCTGCTGGTCGGTATCCTCCTGCCCGCACTGGGCGCCGCACGCCGCACCGCCACGAGGATCAAATGCCTCAGCCAGATACGCCAGCTAGCCGTCGCCCGTCAGGCGTATGCAACAGATAACAACGACAGCATGATTATTCTTTCTGTTGATGGTAACTATGACGGTGTCAGTGTTACCCATTATTCAAGTGCAAAGAATCAAGGCGCTGACAGCTTAGGCAGATTTATACGTGACTATATAGGTAACGTAACAAATGATGGCGCTCTCTATGAAGCTGGATACATGCAGTCGTTAGAAGGATTTTTCTGCACCGAGCCGCCGGTTCAACCCATCAACTCTGTGGCAGGTGGTTTAGGCTACCGTCCGATTGAGCCGGAAGATGAAATTTTTGGCATCAGGAATTGGGAAAACACATCTGCCCCTGTTTCGGTTGGGCTTGGCACCTATCAAACACGGCCCGATTACCTGTCGGTGTCCGATCAAAACATCTTTAGAAGAGCCAGGGGTATTACCGGCGATGGCTATGTTGCTTCCGTTTTCTTGAGCGACAATAACAACCGGGCCATTACCTGGTGTCCATACTACGACGACACTGATTATGCCGGCAAAACCCAGGCTATCCGTGCACATAACAACGACGGCCAGAACACGGTTTATGGCGATGGCAGCGGTGAGTATCTGCAATACAGCAGTATTGCAGATCACACACTCACACACACAACCAGTACGTGGTTTAGCTGGCTCGATTCGCACGGCCAGGATCTGGACCTCTACCAAGGACAATAAGTAACCGTCATGAAGTTGTGCCTGTTTATATTGTTTTCTTCTGCTCGCATGCTGGTAGTGATGGCATTGATATCCGCATGTAGCATTTCAACCCTCGCTGGCACCATCCGCCACGATGTGGATGACAGCTACTACCGCGCACTGGCGCAGGAAGCGCGTTACGAGTCGGTCGGCAATGTCCAATGGTATGAAAACGGCAGCCTGTTCTGGGGCTCCGGCACGCTGATCCATCCCGAGTGGGTTCTGACCGGCGGGCATATCGTCGACGGCACGGACTTCGCCGGCGGCGGGATCAGCAGCATGGTCTTTGAGATCGGTGACAACCAGTTGTTCCCCGACCAGACCGTCACCGCCGATCAGTGGTTCCCTTACCAGGGCTGGACGGCCAGCTCGGGCAACCTCAACATGGGTTTTGACATCGGATTGATCCACCTGTCGCAGCCGGTAACCAGTATCGAACCGGCTACGCTCTACCGCGGCAATGACGAAAAGGGCCAGACCGCTACCTTCGTCGGTTACGGCCGAACCGGTACGGGATTGACCGGCGACACGCAGGCGAATGTCTTCAAACGGGCCGGCAACCAGATCATCGATAACTTCGGTAGCGAAACCACAAGCACCGGTATTACGCTGCTGGGTAGCTCACGCATCTTCTACACCGACTTTGATAATCCTGACAACAGCAATGAAAGCAAGATGGGATCCAGCACCCCCCTGCCGCTGGAATTCATGACAGCCAATGGCGACAGCGGCGGCGGCATCTTCATCGAAGATCCTGACACCGGCGAAACCGTCCTCGCGGGCGTCCACTCCTTCGGCAGCACGTTCGACGGCAATAACAACTCCGACTACGGCGACGCCAGCGGTTCAACTCGTGTCTCCATCTTCGTGCCCTGGATCGAACAATTCGTCACGTTCATCAACCCGATCGAAGGCGACCTCGACAGCGACGGCTTCGTCGGCCTCGACGACCTGGACATTGTCTTATCCAATTGGAACCAGAACGTCCCGCCGGGCGATGTGGACGCCGACCCGACGAATGATGGCTATGTCGGCCTCGACGATCTGGATGTCGTCCTAGGCAACTGGAACGCAGGCACCCCGCCAACCAACAGCGCATCCATCCCCGAGCCCGGCACATTGCTGGCCATGCTCGTCGGCGCTGCCGCGTTGATCAAACGAAGATAATCCGGATTTTGCCCCATCGGGGCTACGGTTTGTAGCCATGGGTGGAGCAAAGCGCAACCCGTGGAAGATGAATTGTAGTTACGGAACTTTCACCCCGTATGGGGTGTGGGAAGTTACTGCGACGCCCCTGACGGGGCGGTGAATATCTAATAACACTCTGTCCACGAGTTACGCTACGCTCCACTCGTGGCTACATTCTTTCACCCCTACGGGGTATCACTTTTTACGATAGCAAGGTACTGCGCACTCACCTTGTCTACAGTTTAGACGGCGTCCATTCCCCTACTCCGCCGTAGACATCCACCAAACACAACCGCTAACAGCGCGGCGCTACCTGGTTCCGGAGTCGAGATCATCTCGGCAAACGCACCTGTCCCGTGATACGTGTCGTAATAACCCTCGAACAGGCGGAAGTCGTTGAAGTCGTTATCGCCGTCGCCGTCAAGATCGCCACGCAAGGCTTGCTCGGTCGAGGAATATGCGGACAGGTCGGCCAGGTGGTTCGCGGCGAAGATGATCCAGTCGTTGATATCTATGAAGGAGTCGGTATTCAGGTCCGCAATCAGCAATTGACTTGCGGCGACGGGCCAACCGTCGGGCGTCCAGATCAGTTGATCGATGTCGTAGCGGGCGGTGCCGCCGGTCGCGCCGTCGTAGAAGTGGTAGCCGAAGTAGTCGGTGCCGTTTTCGGAATAGATGCCCATATGCCCGGGGCCGATCTTGTCGCCTTCCGTGCCGAGGAACAGCGTGCCGCCGCCGTCGACCATGTCCGTCGGGTCATCCCCGCGATCGAAGAACGGACCGGTCGGGCTGGTGCTTCTGCCGACGTGGATTTCGTACGTGCTGTCCACCCCGCTGCAGCAGCCGTACCAGTTGACGAACAGGTAGTAGTACCCGTCGCGGTAGTGGATGTAAGGCGCTTCGATCGAAGTTTCCGGCAGATTACGTGCAATGTTGATCGCATCAACATTCGGCTGACTCGAGATCGGCTTGCCGCTGACCGGATCGAGTTCGGTGATATAGATCCCGTTCCACCACGAGCCCCACGTCATCCACATGCGATCTTCGTTATCAACGAACACGCTCGCATCGATCGCGTTGTACGGATACGCGCCGCTGCTATCGGAGTTGATCACCATCCCTTGGTCGACCCACTCGTAATTAGGATCGTTAAAGTCCAGCGTCGTGTTCGTAACCATCCCGATCGCCGAGGTCTGACTGCCGAAGGTAGAGGCTGAGTAATAGACCCGGTACTCGTTGTTGTAGTAGATGACGCTCGGCGCCCAGTAGTCGTTCTCGTACTGCGCATCGCGCGGGACAATGGTATCGATCCAAGCCGGCGGACTGGCAAAAACATCCGGCCCGTCATACCAGGTCACCATATCATCCGAATACTTGCCATTGATCCCCGCCCCGGTAAAAAACGTGTAATACCGCCCGTCCTCCTCAACAATGCGCGACGGATCGTGAATCAGATTATCCCCCGCCACCTGCCCATATAGTCTTATTGGGAAACAAGCCAGCGAGAGCAGGCCTATGCAGAACAAAATGTGAAAGTATGATTTAGCCACAAACTGCCTGAGAATATAGATAAAATACTGATAAGTAATTGTACCCGATACTCAGGCGATAACCAGAATGTATTGATGTGATACATTGTTAAAACAGCTGTTTGCTGTTGTATATTGCATCCGTAGGCCCAACCCTACTTACTTTCCCGTTTCTTCTCCATGTCCAAGAGCCCGGCGGGGTTGTCGGGAGAAGGCATATGGGAAGTGTAGGATAATTGGCGTTTTGATAAGTTTTCGCAGGTGTCTACCATTGCTTTGTCGGCTTGATATCCTCGCCTAGTTTTGAAAGATGTTTGCATGATGATTACCCACGAGAACCTTTGCTTCCTTGCCCGCGTGGCGTGTCAGCCAAGCGGCGCAGCAAAATGGCAGATTCCTGTCAGATTGTCCCGCTTGCTTGTATTTTCCCTGTTTACTGTGCTCGCAGTCCATTCCGGCAACGCTGCCGCACAGGAGGTACAGTGGCGCGATGCCGCGTCGTTCGAGATCGAGGGCAAAGGGTGGAACCAGACCACAGGTCCCTTCGACCGGCTTCCGGATTCAGCCAAGGCGAAAGTAAATCCCACGGCTTGGAAGTTGAGCACCCAAAGCGCCGGCATCTCCGTTCGCTTTGTCACGGACGCCGACGCCGTCAGTCTTCGGTGGTCCCTCACGAGCGCGTCGCTCGATATGCCCCATATGCCGGCAACCGGCGTCAGCGGCTTGGATCTGTACGCCCGCGCCACCGATGGCTCCTGGCGGTTCATCGGGAACGGCAGGCCGCATAAACAGGATGGCAATCTTGCCACTCTCGAATTCCCGGATGGTGCCAAGGCGGGGCGAGAGTGTCTGCTCTACTTGCCCGTGTATAACGGCATAAAATCCCTGGGAATCGGAGTGCCGCCGGATGCCCATCTGGAAATGCCAACTCCGCGGCCCGAAGATCAGCGCAAGCCGCTCGTCGTTTACGGAACGTCGATCACTCAAGGCGGATGCGCATCGCGGCCGGGGATGATTTGGACATCGATTCTCGGCCGCATGCTTGATCGGCCGGTAATTAACCTGGGTTTCTCTTCCTCGGGTGATATGGCACCGCCCGTGGGCGAGGTGCTTGCCGAAATCGACGCGGCGGCGTATGTCATCGACTGCACCTGGAACATGGGAACGGGCAAGGAAATGTTTCTGGATCACGTTACGAAGCTGGTCCAAGCCATACGCAAAGAGCACCCCGCCACGCCGATCCTTTTCATGGGCCAATCGATGTTTCGCCCCAATGCCCATCCGAGTGAGAGAACACGAGACCAGGAATACGCCGTCCGGAGTCTACAGAATGATGGTGTAAAGGGACTGGTGATCGTCGTTCCTGATGACTTCATCGGCGACGACGGCGAAGGCACCGTGGACGGCGTCCACTACACGGACATCGGGATGCAACGACAGGCTCAATCACTGTTTCCCACCGTCAGCATGGCCTTGAGTGAGTCAATGAAACCTCGCGTCTTCATTAACACCGACATCGCGGCCGAGGTGGACGACTAATACGCCGTCTTCCGCGCCCTGATAGCTCCGGAACTTGACGTCGTCGGCCTGTCCTCAATGAGCTGGGCCGGACCGCTCGACTTCCCGACCAACACGCGCCAGAGCCAGAAGATGAATGCCGAGGTTCTCGCGTTGATGAACCTCACGGGAGGTCCTCAACGCCTTACCCGATGTTGCGTTTCAGAATTGAATCCGCCCTTCTTTGAGCCTCAACTACTTCACCTCACTGAGCTTCACCGGCCCGCAACACTTCGCACTCTCTGTCACCGCTTCCAACACGCGTTGCGTCTGGTAGGCGTCTTCAAAATCCGGCAACGGCACGACAGGTTTTTTGTTGGCTAGCACCATGCAGATGTCGGCGGCCTGGTTGATGAAGGTGTGTTCGTAGCCGATTGCGTGGGCGACGGGCCACCAGGCTTCGGCGTAGGGGTGACCGGCGCCGGAGACGTTGATCGTGGACCAGCCTTGTTCGGTTTCGGGTAGCGTCGCGTCGTACCACTTAAGTTCGCACATACGTTCGAAGTCGAACTTGATTGCGCCTTTTTCGCCGTGGATTTCGATACGGTTGCCGTTCTTGTCGCCTGTTGAGAGTCGTGTTGCTTCGAAGGTGGCAACAGCGCCGCCTTTGAATTCAGCGGTAAAGAGCACCGCATCATCGACGGTAGACTTCGCTTTCTTCTTCGCTGTCTTGGCGCCGCGTCCTGATATTTCGCCGCCCGCGCCGCCTTCGATGACCGTGCGCTCCTTGACGAAGGTCTTGAGGATCGCGCCGTTGATCACATCGATCTCATCGCCTGTGATAAAGCGTGCGGTGTCGATCGAGTGGGCACAGAGGTCGCCAAGCGATCCCGAGCCCGCGACGTTGCCCTGGAACCGCCAGAGCATCGGCGTATCCGGCCCGGCCCAGTCCTGAAGATAGAAACAGCGGACATGATAGATCTTGCCCAACCGCCCCGCTCTTGCGAGCTGATACGCCAGCGCGATCGCCGGGCATCGACGGTAGTTGTACCAGACGAACGTCTTGCATTTGGCCTTGCCTTTGGCCGCTTTCTTCGCAGCGTCGCGCATCATGCGTGCGCTTTCCAGCGTATTTGCAAGCGGCTTCTCACACGCAACGTGCTTGCCCGCTTCCAGCGCCGCTATCGCCATATCCCGGTGGACATTGTTAGGCGTCCCCACATCCACCAGATCGATATCACCCTCAACGACATCGCGCCAGCGCGTCGTATAGTTCTGCCAGCCCCAGCGCGGCGCGAACTTCTTCAAATCTTCCTCATCACGGGCCGCGATCGTGTGCATCACCGGCTCGATCGGCAGGTCGAAGTGCATCGGCGCTTTTAGATATGCGTTGGAATGAGTTCGGCCCATAAACTTTGAGCCGATCAATGCGACGTTGATCTTGCGAGCCATATCACCTCCAAGTGGACCCGGTCAGTCGAATCAATCTTTACGCGGCCGCGCCGCCCACTGCATCTTTTCAGCGAGCATCGACCAATAGTTGTGGCTTGGGTTATGAATCAGGCAAACCGTGTTCTGATGCCTTTGGATATGAACCTGCTGCCCGGCTTTCAATCGACACGATTCCTGGCCATCGATCACCAAGGTCGTGCCTTCATTCACACTGTGCAGCTTCAGCCAGATATCGTTTTGCGCGCTGAGCACGATCGGCCTGAACGCCAATGACTGCGGGCAGATCGGCGTCACCGCCAGCGCATCAACCCCCGGACTCACGATCGGCCCGCCTGCCGCGACGTTGTAGGCTGTCGAACCCGATGGCGTGGAAACGATCAGACCATCGCCCGAGAATAGCGTCGGCCTGGTGCTTGCCCGGCCCGGCTCAATCGCCAGACCAAGCTCGATCATGCGGTAAGGCGATCCGGCCGTCACGACCGAATCGTTCATCGCGACCGATCTGAACTCAGCATGAGGCATCGCCTCGCCGATCCCCCAAAGCGGGCTGTTCGCCGGGTACACCGCCACATCCAATGCGATCCGATGCGTCGTCCGGCACTGCCCACCTACGATTTTTTCCCAATGCTCCTTGACGCTCTCGATCGTGAACTCGGCGAGGAATCCCAGCTTGCCGAAGTTGATACCCAATAGCGGCACATCCCGATCGATCATCGCCCTGGCCTGCGAGAGGAACGTCCCATCACCACCAAGCACCAGCGCCAGGTCAGCCTGCGGCAGCGACCTTGCTGATTCACGATTAACCTTCGAGGTGTCCATATCCCCGACGACGTCCGCGCGATCCTCCAGCCAGGTCCGCAGATCATGCAGCGCATCGCGAACCTGGGCCTTGCTGTGGTTAGCCAGGATCAGGACATGGGGCCGTTCTGGTAAGACACGTGGCGTCATACGCTTGTTTTATACCGCCTTACGCTACGGTAGGCCAGCCTCCATAGTATTGTCCAGCCGGGATTTAGCCGATGATAACATTATGCCTTAGTGTACCTGCAACTGTACAGGTCCACCCCGGTTACAACGACCCGCCCCCAACGAGAACCGCCCTATCGTGTTAGCACTGACGTTCGACAGCAAGCAGCCCCAGATCGAAGCCAATCGAGACGAACCGGTCCTCAGACCCGGCGACGCCATGATCCGCCCGACGCTTATGGGCGTCTGCTCGACAGACCTTGAAATCTGCAAAGGCTACATGGGCTTCACCGGCGTGCTCGGCCATGAGTTCGTCGGCGTCGTCGAATCCGTCGCCGAACGCAAGGACAGCAAGTGGGTCGGCAAGCGCGTCGTCGGCACAATCAACTGCGTCTGTGGCGGTTGCGACATGTGCAAGTCTGGTCTGCGCGAACATTGCCGTGAACGCACGGTCCTTGGCATCGCCAACCGCGACGGCTGCTTCGCCGAATTGTTCACCCTGCCGACGCTGAACCTGATCGAAGTGCCTGAGAATATCGACGACGACAACGCCGTCTTCACCGAGCCACTCGCCGCCGCGTGCCAGATCCTGCGGCAACTGACGATCGAGGGCCGCCCTTACATCACCGTGCTAGGTGACGGCCGCCTTGGCCTGCTCTGCGCCCAGGTGATGAGCCAACTTAACGCCACGGTCCGCTGCGTCGGCAAGCACGCCGAGAAACTCCAGCTCTGCGAAAAATGGGGCGTCAAGCACCGCCTGCTCGAAGATGTCGGCCTGCGTAATGACCAGGACATCGTCGTCGACTGCACGGGCTCTTCTGAGGGCCTCGTTGCAGCGATGGGTATGGTCCGGCCGCGCGGCACGCTGGTGATGAAAACCACCGTCGCACCGCAAACCGGCAAAGACCCGATCGACCTTTCACCGCTGGTCGTTAACGAGATCAACCTCATCGGCAGCCGCTGCGGCCCGTTCGGCGAAGCGCTGGCATTACTTTCCAGCCAGAAGGTGGATGTCGTCAGCCTGATCAGTCGCCGCATGAAGTTGGCCGACGGGGTGGACGCTCTCAAGGCCGCCAAGCATTCGGACAACATTAAGGTTCTGTTAGAGCCTTGATTAACCGGCAATTATTCCTCTCATAACCAATCGCTAGCCAAGTCCTGACTTATCCCTTGCGCGCGGTGCCGATAATCCCGCCAAGAACAGGGGATATGTTGGTCGGCAAGGAGGCCGATCTGGACGTCTGTTCATTCCCTCCCCGGGCTTTGGCTATGCCTTTAAATTACCGTACCGTTTGGATCAGCGACGCACACCTCGGCAGCCGCAGCGCTCAGGCCGCACACTTGTCGCGTTTCATCAAGCACATCCGATGCCAGCGCCTCTACCTCGTCGGCGACATCGTCGACATGTGGCGGTTGCGCAGCCGCTGGTACTGGCCCGGCGAGCACAACAACGTCATCCGACGACTGCTCAACCACACCAAGCACGGCACAGATGTCATCTTCATCCCCGGCAATCATGATGAAGGTGCACGCCAGTTCCTGCACCTGGAATTCGGCGGCATCCGCGTGCTTCCCTACGCCATCCACATCACCGCAGACGGTCGAAAACTGCTGGTAACGCACGGCGATCAGTACGACCTGGTCGTCAAGCACTCCCGACTCGTCTCGATGCTCGGTAGCACTGCATATGAATCGCTGGTCACGATGAATCGCTGGGTCAACGGCGTACGTGCCCGGATGGGCAGGCCATCGGTTTCGCTTTCCAAGGCCATCAAGATGAAGGTCAAGAGCGCCTGCATGTTCATGAGCCGGTTCGAAGATGCGCTGATCCAAGAGGCGGTCAACCGCGATCTGGACGGCGTGGTCTGCGGCCACATCCACAAACCCGAGATACGCACCGATGATGATATTGAGTACTACAACTGTGGCGACTGGGTCGAAAGCTGCAGTGCCCTGGTCGAACATCACGACGGCCGGATCGAACTGCTGGACGGGATCGATGCGGTTGAGCATGTGATCGCCCAGGATAAGCAGCCTCACCTGCACATGCCCGATGAGCCGAACCTGGATGAATTGATCCGCTGGGATCACGACCGCTTGGCTGGTTATGACCCCGAGCCTTTGACCTTCGGCGAAGCCTCAGTCCAAGGACGGTTCTCTTGAAAATCACACTTCTGACCGATGCCTGGAAACCCCAGGTCAATGGTGTCGTCCGCACGTGGGACCACGTGATCGATGCGTCCATGCAGATGGGTCACGACTTTGATGTGATCCACCCGGGCCTGTTCAAGACTTACAAGGCGCCTCGCTATCCGGAAATCCAGATGGCTTGGCGTCCGTACAAGAAGGTCAAGCAATTAATCGTGGCGTACCAACCTGACGCGATTCATATCGCCACCGAAGGCCCGATCGGCCAAGCCGGACGAAAATTTTGCCTGAAGAACAACATCGAGTTCACGACGTCATACCACACGCAGTTCCCGCAATACCTGAAGGCCTACTTTGGCCTCCCCACTTTCCTGACGTACCGCTTCATCCGCTGGTTCCACGGCCGGGCAAGGACCGTGCTCGTGCCGACGAAAACAGTTGGTGAGCAGCTCAACGCCAACGGGCTGAACAACGTGGAAGTCTGGTGCCGTGGCGTGGATACCAAGACGTTCCAACCATACGAAAAGACACTCTTTGCCGACCTGCCTCGGCCGATCTTCCTCTATGCCGGCCGCGTCGCGGTGGAAAAGAACATCGAAGCGTTCCTAGAACTGGACCTGCCCGGCAGCATGGTCGTGGTCGGCGACGGACCGGTGCGTGATAAACTGCAACGGCAATACCCGAACGTCCATTGGGCGGGCTATCAGTTCGGCGAAGACCTCGGCCGGCACTACGCCAGCGCGGATGTGTTTGTCTTCCCCAGTCGTACCGATACGTTCGGCGTCGTCATGCTCGAAGCCAACGCCTGCGGCCTGCCTGTCGCCGCGTACCCCGTTACCGGGCCGATCGACGTCGTCAAGCAAGGTGTCACCGGCTCGCTCAATCACGACCTGCGTCAAGCCTGCATTGATGCGTTGAAAGTCGATCCGCAAGCCTGCCGTGAGTATGCCTTGGAAAACTCGTGGCAGCGCTGCGCCGAGGTTGTCTTGGAGGCGGCAAAAGCAAGCGGACCGATCAAGGTCAATAATAACTTCGCTCAAAGCCGATCGGATAATCCGGACCTTGAAGAAAGCATCATCAAGGCGTCGTAGTGACATCCCCCGTGCCGATCCAATCCATGAGAAGCATCACCGCGACGATGATGCCGATCGCGATGCGGTAGTAGCCGAAGATCGCCATGCCGTGCTTCTTGAGGTAGCTTACCATCCACGTAACTGCTGCCAGTGCTGAAATCCACGCGGCGACGCTGCCGATGAGCATCGGTCCCCAGCCGTAATGCTTGGCCATCGCCAGCATCATCATGACCTCTTTTTCTTCGCCATTAACCGTGATGTTGGCGGTATCGAGCACAGCCTTGTAGAACGTGGCGGCGCATAATGTGATCACGCCCAGCAGGAAGCTGAACTCCACCGCCGCAGCCAGCGATAAACCCACCAGCATGCCGCCGACGATAGTCACCAGAGATCGGCTCGTGCCGGGCCACATCGCGATGCACTGGATCAATCCCACCGCCAGCGCCATCCGCCAGTTCATCAGATCCAGGTCGCTGCCGACGTGCTCATCGTGATCGCGTGACTGCTTCCACTTGGCGACCGCCAGGATCGCCACCCCGCCGACCAGCCAGGCGATAACGACCGGCCAGTTGCCGAACAGCTTCTCCTCGATCATGTCGTCGAAGATCAGCCCGATGACCGCTGCCGGCAAAAACGCCACGATCAGGTTCAGACCGATCCGGAAGCCCGCTGGATCCCCCTCACCAAGCCCTACCTTCCCCACCCAGCCGACACAGCACTGCCGCACCCGCCGCCAGTACAGCCCGAGCACGGCGATAATCGCCCCCGCCTGGATACAGATCGCATACGCATTGGCCGCCGCCTTGGCCTCCGTAGACCCCGTCCCCACGCCCAAAAGCTCCTGGACCACCAGCAGGTGACCTGTCGAGCTGACCGGCAGATACTCCGTCAGCCCCTCCACAATGCCTAAGATAATCGCTTGCCACCACGTCATTTCGGTCTCTCTTTGGTCATGGTATCAGGCGGATAAGATAGTAAGTATCGGCCAGCTGTGTGTTAGCGACTGATTATGCGGCCCGTACAATGATCCGACATTTGCCTTTAGTGCCGGCCATTTGTATTATCTGTTTATCCGGATATATGGATGGATATATGAGCAACTTCGCAAAACAACTCGAAAAACGCGTCCTGTTCCTCGATGGGGCCATGGGAACCAGCATCCACAAGTACGATCTGGACCTGGATAAGGACTACCTGGGCAAGGAAAATTGCACCGAAATCCTTGTCCAAACCCGTCCGGATGTGATCCAGCAGATCCACGAATCGTTCCTGGCGGTTGGTTCGGACGCGGTCGAGACGGACACGTTCGGCGCCAACAAGCTGGTCTTCGCTGAGTTCGATCTCGTGGAGCAGACGCGAGAATTGAACAGGATCGCTGCCGAGGTCGCCCGCGCTGCCTGTGAAAAACACTCCACCAGCGACAAGCCGCGCTTCGTCGTCGGCTCGATCGGGCCGGGCACCAAGCTCGTTTCGCTCGGTAACACCGACTGGGACACCATGTTCGCCAGCTACCTCGAACAGGCGCGTGGCCTGCTCGATGGCAACATCGATGTCTTCCTGATCGAAACCGCGCAAGACATCCTGCAGGTCAAGTGCACGATCAACGCATGTGTCGAAGCACTCAAGGAGCGCAATAAGAGCGTCGCGGACGTGCCGATCATGGTGCAGGTCACAATCGAATCGTTCGGCACGACGCTCATCGGCACGGATATCGCGGGCGTAGCAGCGGCGTTGCGAGATCTCCCGATCATCTCGCTTGGGATGAACTGTGCGACCGGCCCCGTCGAGATGGCTGAGCACATCCATTACCTAGCTAAGAACTGGCACGGCAAACTAAGCCTGCTGCCCAACGCCGGCCTGCCCACGCTCGTCAACGGCCAGACAGAATACCCCCTCGGCCCCGAACCGTTCGCCAAGAAAGTCGCGGAGTACGTCCGGACCAGCGGCCTGAATATCGTTGGCGGTTGCTGCGGCACCACGCCCGAGCATATCGCCGAACTGGTCAAGCAAGTCGGTAACCGTGCGCCTGTTTCAATCGAGAATACGCCTTGGAAACCCGCAGTTTCTTCACTGATGGGCGCGGTCGAATATCGGCAGGACAACTCGATCCTTAATATCGGCGAACGCACGAACGCTTCAGGTTCGCGTAAATTCAAACGCCTGCTCGAAGAGGAAAACTGGGACGAGATCATGAGCCTGGCGCGTGAGATGGTGCGTGAAGGTTCGCACGTGGTCGATGTGAATGTCGACTACGCCGGGCGCAATAACTGCAAAGATATGCAGGAAGTCGTCGGCAGGCTCGTTCAGCAGGTCAACGCCCCAATGATGCTCGACTCCACGCAACCGGCGACGATCGAGGCCGGACTCAAACGAGCGGGCGGCAAGTGCATCATTAACTCCGCCAACCTTGAAGAAGGCGAAGAGAAGTTCGCGGTGATGTGTGAGCTTGCCAAAAAATACGGTGCGGGGCTCGTGCTAGGCACGATCGATGAAGACCCGGAAGAGGCGATGGCCCGTACCGCCGACCGCAAGATCGCGATCGCCGAGCGCATGTACAAGCTTGCGACCGAAAAGTACGGCCTTGCAGCCTGCGATCTCGTGTTCGACCCGCTTGTACTGCCGATCTCCACCGGCATGGAGAAGGACCGCCGCAGTGCGCTGGAAACCATCGAAGGCACACGCCGGATCGCTGAAAAGTTCCCTCAGTGCCAGATCACCTGCGGCCTGAGCAACGTTAGCTTCGGGCTCAATCCCGCGGCACGCCAAGTGCTAAACAGCGTTTTCCTGCATGAATTGGTCGAAGCGGGCATGACCAGTGCGATCCTGCACGTATCCAAGATCCTGCCGCGCACAAAGATTGATGATGAACTGTGGCAGGCTGCATTGAACCTGATCTACGACCGCGTCCCGACCGAGGCGGTCAAGCTCTCCGACAGCGCGATGAGCAGCGACCCCTTGCAGATATTTATCGACCTGTTCCCAGCCGATGCGAAGCTGCAAAGCGCGAAGGAAGATATCTCAGCACTACCACTTGAAGAACGATTGCAGAAGCACATCATCGACGGCGAAAAGAAGGGGTTGCCCGAAACGCTCGACGAAGCGATGCAGAAGTACAAGCCGCTGGAGATCGTCAACGATCACCTGCTCGCGGGGATGAAAGTCGTCGGCGAATTGTTCGGATCGGGCCAGATGCAGTTACCTTTCGTGCTCCAAAGCGCGGAAGTCATGAAGATGGCGGTATCGCATCTCGAGCCACACATGGAGAAAGTAGAGGGCCAGACCAAAGGCTCGATCGTCCTCGCCACCGTCAAGGGCGACGTCCATGACATCGGCAAGAACCTCGTCGACATCATCCTGACCAACAACGGCTACACCGTGCACAACATCGGCATCAAGCAGCCGATCAACAACATCGTCAACGCCTGGAAAGAAACCAAAGCAGACGCGATCGGTCTGTCCGGCCTGCTCGTCAAGAGCGTGACGGTCATGGAAGACAACCTGCGCGAGCTGAACGACCTGGGCATCAATGTCCCGATGCTTTTAGGTGGAGCCGCGCTGAGCAAACATTACTGCGACAGCCACCTGCGCGAGGTTTACAACGGCAAGGTCTATCACGGCAAAGACGCCTTCGAGGGCCTGCGCATCATGGACTACCTCAAGGGCGGCAAAGCCGACGAACTCGACGCCGAGATAGAATCAAGACTCACCAAACGAGCCGACAGCGAAGCCCGCGCCCTGGCAGCAAAATCCGCCAAGGCCGAGGGCGATACATCGCCCGGCTCCGCAACTGCAACCGCAGTACGCCCCACACTCGCACCCGCGCCCAACATCCCCACCGCCCCCTTCTTCGGGTCCCGCGTCGTCGAAAAGATCGACCTCGACAAGGTGTATCCCTACATCAACGAGGTCGCCCTCTTCCGCGGACAGTGGCAACTCAAGAAGGGACGAAAGAGTGATGAGGAATACGCACAGCAGCTTGAGGATGAAGTCGAACCGCTGTTCAACAAGCTCAAGCAGCAGCTTAAGGATGACGGGGTTCTCGTGCCAAAGGTTGTCTACGGCTACTTCCCCTGCAACAGCGACGGCGACGATCTGATCGTCTACGATGCGGAAAATCACGACCGCGAGATCGAACGCTTCAGCTTCCCACGTCAGGACGGCCGAAAACATCTGTGCATCAGCGACTTCTTCAAGCCGATCGGTTCAGGTGATAAAGATGTGCTCGGTTTGTCGTGCGTCACCGTCGGCCAAAAGGCGAGTGAACTCACCGCCAAGCTCTTTGCCGATGACAACTACTCCGATTACCTATACACGCATGGCCTGAGCGTCGAGACCGCCGAAGCCCTCGCTGAGTTCTGGCACAAACGCATGCGGCAGGAATTAGGCATTGACGTCGATGATGCACCCAACATCCGCGACCTGTTCACGCAAAAATACCGCGGCTCACGCTATAGCTTCGGCTACCCCGCCTGCCCGGAAATGTCGGACCAGGAGAAGCTCTTCCGCCTGATCGATCCGTCACGCATCGGCTGCAAACTCACCGAGAACTGGCAGATCGACCCCGAGCAGTCGACCAGCGCGATCATCGTCCACCACCCCGACGCCAAGTACTTCAACGTGTAACGCATCCCGGACCCACGCCCCTCAACAAGCCGCTTGCGGCTCAGTGCTATCTATTTGCTTTTCATGAACCGATAACCTCACCATGCACTAAAGCCCACTCCCTACATCCCCGACAATCCATACAGACCGAGTTTATTTACCGCTTAGATTGCGCCATATGAGTACACTCTCCGCACCACACGCCGAACCCACACTCACCGACCGCCAGCAGCGTGAGACGGCCTACTATGACCAGTACTCGCAGCTTAACGCACCCGAATCGGTCGACTTCGCACCCGTTGTCAATGATGAGCGTCGGCCCTGGAGCCCGTACTGGTACGTCTGCGGTCTCGTGCGTGATGCATTCAAAAGCAAGGACCAACGCCTGCTCGACTTCGGCTGTGGGATGGGCGTCGCTGGCGTCACGTTCGCCAAACTCGGCTACCAAATCGAAGGCTTCGATATCTCCTCGGGCAACATCAACGTCGCCAAACGCCTCGCCGAACAGCACGGCCTGTCCGACCGCTGCAACTTCCGCACGATGCCTGCTGAAAAACTCGACTACCCCGACAACCACTTCGATGTGATCGTCGGCACTGACATCCTGCACCATGTCGAAGTCGGCGCCGTCTTGAAAGAAGTTAGACGCGTGCTAAAGCCGGGCGGCGTCGCGATCTTCAAAGAGCCGATCCGCGTTCCCGCGCTGGATGTGATCCGCGAATCCAGGCTGCTGCGTAAGATCGCCCCGACCGAAACGTCATACGATAAACACGTACACATCACCGACGACGAGCGTAAACTCGACCACCGCGATCTTGCACTACTCAACAGCACGTTCAATGATATAACCACCCAGCGCTTTTCGCTGCTGCTTCGCCTGTACCGAGTGATCCCCGAACGCTGGTTCAACCTCGTCTGGAAGCTGCAACGCCTGGACCACGAGTTGATGCGCTTCATCCCACCACTGCGCAAGCTGGGCGATATCTGCGTGTTTACCTGTCGCAAGTAATCGTTATTCCGCTTGCTCAGCTTCTTCCGCTTGACCCATTGAAGCGATGAATTCGTCCGCCTCCTTGATCGAGGCCTCCATCTCTTCGATCAGGCGGGCGACGTCGGTTTCCAGTTCGCCGGCCGTGCCTTCGATCGAGGCGATCGCTCGGGCGTTGAGGTTGTGCTTGAGGAACAAGACCTGGTCGCGGAACGCCGCCAGCACTGGTTCCATCTTGCTTTCAGCCTTACGCATCGCGGCGATCATTTGGTCGTACTTCTTTCGCGTCTGGCGCAACTGCTTCTCACTGGCGGCCCGAAGGTCGGCATTGCTGTACTGATCGAGTTCTGAGGTCCATTCTGCAAAAAGCGCTTCGGACACGTTCTCAACCGAGTCGATCCGCCCCTTGACCGCGGCGGCCTTGGATTCGCTGTCATCCAGCTCGCTTTTGAGCGCTTTGTATTTATCCTCAAGCTCGCCGCCCTCGAACTCGAACATCGCGGAGAACTTTTCGAGTGCCGAGGCAAACTGCTCCTTGGCTTCTTCCTGATCGTCGCGGGCTTCCTGCACACGCTCAACCATGATGTCGCGCTTGTGTACGCCCAGCGCTTCCCACGTGCCGTAGTACACCTTGCTGCAAGAAGCGAGCGGCAGACACAAAACCGTCAGCAACAAACTCAATGTTAAAGACTTGAAGATTTGCATACCTTTAGATGTGCATTCCATGGCTTTCATGCCTCCTGTTGTGCTGTAAAGCCTAATCTTTATTGATCCGTGGCCTATATCATAACGTAGACCTATCATTGGAATAACCTCACGCCACGGGCGGTTCGTACTCACCAAGGGCTTGAATTCCCAAAACGATCAGATCATACATAACCAGACCACGGAGACTCAACATGCGTACGTCCCTATTTGCGGCTGCGATCCTCGCCATCATGACCTTTGCCTCGCCCAGCCTCGCCGATACATGGCAGGTAGATGCCGTACACACCTCGGTCGTCTTTAAAGTCAAACACCTGGACATCAGCAACTTCTACGGCCGATTCAACGAGATCAACGGCTCGCTCGATACCGGCGACAACGCCTCGTTCGACTTCACCGTCCCCGTCGCCAGCATCGACACCAACAACACCAAGCGCGACGATCACCTGCGCAGCCCCGACTTCTTCAACGCCAAGCAGTTCCCAACCATCAACTTCAAAGGCAGTTCGATCACGCCCAACGACAACGGCATGGAACTGAAGGGTGAACTGACGCTGCACGGCGTTACCAAGCCTCTGACCGTCCAGATGAACAAGATCGGCGAAGGTGAAGACCAACGCGGCAGCCACCGCATCGGCCTGGAAACCACCTTTACCATCAAGCGCAGCGACTTCGGCATGGACCAGATGATCGGCCCGGTCGGTGATGAAGTGACCTTGACCATCAGCATCGAGGCCATACGCCAGTGATCGATCCATTATGGCTGCTGCTCGGGTTGTTTTTACCGACTGCGGCCTCTTTTACTTGTATCTGGCTGCTGGCATCTTCCGCAAACACGCCCGCGCTGGCCGGGATCCTCAAACCCCTCAAGATATTGAAGTGTCTTGGGGCGGCGACATTGATCAGTGCGCTGTCGCTTACGGGTTTACCGCCATGGCAGCCGATCCAAGGCGAGCACTGGATCGTCATGGTCGTGCTTCCGACGGCAGTGGTTATCGCATTGATCGGTTCCGTTGAACAGATCCCCACTATTGTCAGGTGGCTACTGCGTCTGATCGTTGCCTGCGGCATCGGCCCGTTGCTGACTCGCAGCCTGATCCCATATACATGGAGTCAATCCACAGCCGTTTACTGGTGGATTGCTTTTGCGCTTGCGATCCTGATCGTCTGGATCGCGATGCATATTCTGGCACGCAAAGGTTTCGGCAGACTGGCGGTGTTTGCGCTGGACCTGTCTTGTGGTTTTGCGGGCGCTATCACGATCATGTCAGGTTACCTGACAGGCGGTCAATTCGCCGCCGGCTTCGCGCTCGTCATCGCAGGCGCATGGTTGGGTTTATGCCTGAATCAAAGCGACAAACAAACCTCGCTTATCCTGATCGACTTCATCATCCCACTGAGCTTTGCCTGGCTGATCTACAACTGGCAGTTCGGCTGGACGATGCAGAACGATATGTCACCCTACATCGTCGCGGGCTTACTGGTGTTAACACCACTTGCCGTATGGGTTGTTTACCTGCCGTTTATAAAAAGCAGGTCCGGCAAAGTGCGTCTGGCGATCAGCGTCATCCTCTGTGGCCTGATGCTGGCCGGTGCGACAAGCCTCGCCGGGTACGAAGCCTGGCAACGCACACAATCGCAGAGTGATTATTACTACGATTACTAATACCCCTCCGCCTTACCGCCTCGCCGATCGTCCGCGACGCCGATGTATCGGCCGGGGCCTTCGGTGACCGCGATCGAATGGGCTGAACCCTGTGCCCACTCAAACGGCTGAACCTCGTGACCCATCGCTTTGAGTTCGTCCCACACTTTTGCCCCATCGAATTCGCCGCGCGCTTCGTGGCGTATGACATCGGGGAACCACTGATGATGCAAACGCGGCGCATCGATCGCTTCATCGAGCGGCATATCAAATGCGCACGTGTTCAGGATGACGCAGAGCACGGTGTTGATGATCGTTCGTCCGCCAGGGCTGCCGGTCAACAGCACTACTTTCCCATCGCGTTTGAGAATGACGGGGCACTGCGAGCTGAGCATGCGTTTGCCAGGGCGGATCAGGTTTGCGGCCGTACCGATGCTGCCTTGATCGTTCGTGCCATCGACAAACCAGTTGAAGTCACCCATCTCGTTATTCAGTACGAACCCCGCGCCCTCGATGACCATGCGTGAGCCCCACGACTGCTCGATGGTGTAGGTGTTCGACACAGCCATCCCGTCCTTATCGATCACGGAAAAGTGCGTGGTGTCCTTACCCTTTCGGCTGAACTTGATATCCCCGAGCAAGGCTTCGCTGTCCGTTGCCTTTTGCGGATTGAACGTCGTCGCCAAACCCCTGGCATAGTCTTTCGATGTCAGGTAATCGGGGATGTCGGCGAAGTCCGGATCACCCAGGTGTGCAGCGCGTTCACGGTAAGCCCGCCGCATCGCTTCGACGATCTTGTGCAGGTTCTCCGCTGAATAGCCTTGAGCGGGATCGAGTTCTAATTGTTCAAGGATATTCAGTTCGATCAAGAGCGTGATGCCGCCCGAGCTCGGGGGCGGTGCGCCGTAGATGTCGTAACCCTGGAACGTGCCGTGGATCGGCTTGCGGATCACTGCTCTGTATTTGGCGAGGTCTTCCCTGGTGATCAGCCCTTTGTGGCGCTTCATATCTTTATCGATCAACTCGGCAACCGCGCCTTTGTAGAAGCCATCCGCACCGTGGTCTGCGATCGCCTGCAATGTCTTGGCAAGATCGGGCAGCACCATACGATCGCCTTCCTGCCAGTTTGTCCCATCCGGCTTGCCGTAGGCTTTTCGCAGGTTTAGCGCCAAGGCTTTATCAACATCATCGAGTTTCTTGACACCGCTATTCAGTGAATGCGCTTCCCACGAAGTCAACACAAATCCATCACGCGCAAGCTCAACCGCCGGCATCACAACGTCTTTCCAAGGCAGCTTGCCGTACTTTTCGTGTGCTAGATATAGTCCCGCGACCGTCCCCGGCACGCCGACGGCCTTGTAGTTATGCCGATTGCCGTCTTTGACATACATATCTTCTGTAGATGCCAGCGGCGCGACTTCACGGTAGTCGACGCACACGACATCGCGGCCATCACCCGGATCGATCATCATGAACCCGCCCCCGCCGATGTTCCCCGCCTCGGGCCACGTCACCGCCAGCGCCAGCGCCGTCGCCACCGCCGCGTCCACAGCGTTCCCGCCCTTCTCAAGAATCACCCGCCCCGCCTCGCTGCCATGCGGCGTCTGGGAAACAACCATCCCCTGATCGGCCCGCACTGACACAACTTTGCCCGACGCCTGAGCTATAGCCTTTCCTACAGTCAGAAAAGGCAAACACAATCCCAACACAATCAGACCCATGACCCAGGTATTGTTTTTTTTACAGATCATAGAACACCCTTCAGATGCTGAATTTTGAAAACCATCCCGCATACGATATCAGGATTGCCACGGGTGTAATTCCGGTATTGCATCAGACATGCATCAAATCACGATTCCTCGGCCACAGCCTTGCCGGGGTATCCTCTAGCCGATATGATTCGCTGCGTAATCAGGTTATCCGGCCACGGGTTGAAGTCCCCAGCCTTGGATAGCCGACATTGTTAGCTCAAGGGGCTATAGCTCAGTTGGGAGAGCGACGCGTTTGCAACGCGTAGGTCGCCGGTTCGAGCCCGGCTAGCTCCATTTTCCCCCTCATTATCCAGATTGCATCCCCCGGTTAGGCCGGGGTAGTGATCTTGTGTTTATCTTTACCCCTCACCGCGTCTTCTGCGTCAGCAGCAGGTAATCCAGTCCGAATCCGTGGCGGGGGTTGGTTGATTCGCTGTTCATGCCGATGATCTCGACGACCATCGTGTTGGGCCCCTGCTTCAGATCGAACGTGCCTAGCTCGTGGGTTGTATTCGTGACACGTGTTGCGTACAGGTCGATCGGGTCGATGGTTTTGCCGTTGATGCTGATCCTGACGATGCCGTAATCATTGGCGGTGGTCAGCCTTGCCAATACGTCGTATCGACCCGCTTGTTCGACATCGAATGTCACTTCCAGCTTGTCGCCGACATTTGCATCCATCCACCAAAGCTGCCCGTCCCCGCTCCAGTTGAAGTGCATCCCGCTCTGCGTGTTTGCCCGACCTGCGGTGGCTTGCACAACCTGCATCGACTCGCCTTCAATCGCGCCGGGCACCTTCAAGGGTTTGACAATCTGCTCACGACGCAGCGTGACCTCTCTTCCAGCGTTTTCGATTTCCGGCTTGATATTGGAAGTCGCACCTGGCTTTGCATACCAGATCGTGGTCGGCGAATAATCCACCTTCGTCACGCCCCAATGCCACAGCTCCATGTCGAACTTGATCGACTTGGTAAACGGGATCGCGTCGAGCGCCCGATACCGGCTGTTCACGGAATACCCCGGCTGCATGTTCCCCCCACCCTCCGGCTGAGCATGGAACGGCGAGCTGAACGCTTCCGATCGACACCACGCATAGCCGTAGTAATCCTCCGTTCCCGTCCCGATATGCGAGGGAAACGTTTCGCCATCCACATAAATCTTCTCATCCCCCTCGCCCCACCAACTGTCCGTGCCGTTGAAAATCACCAGCGAATCCCCGACATACACACCCTCACCCGTTACTTCGACGAAGTTCATATCCCGTGCCCCGGGCTGCTCCTGCAGGTTGTTCTGTTCGCCCGTATCCACCTCCGGATACAGCCGCCACGCTGCGTGGAAGTGCATCGAGTTATCATCCCAGTCCCAAGGCTTGGTGCGTATCTCGTACCAGACCGCAACTTCTTCTGGACTACGGCGCTCACCCATCAAGCTCGTGAAACTGATATCACACCGTTCTTTGAACGGCATCACCCACAGGCTTGTCATCGTCCCGCCCGCATCGACTTTCGTATACCAAGTCTTCACTTCCCTCATCTGGTAACCGATCCCGAAAAAGTCGCCTATCGGGCATACGACAGCAGGTTCACCATCAAACGATATCTCGACAAGCGTTGAGCGCAGCGCCTGCTCCATGTTCTTTGCTGTCAGATGAAACTTGATCTGATGGATCGCCGCGGGCCCCGTAAAGGACAAAGATTGCTGGACGCCTCCCCGTATCTCACGGTGCCCCGCCTTTACTTCGATCTCGGGTACCTGCTCTCGATACTCAGGCGTCTTCAACATGAACTGCAATTGATCGATCGCTTCTTTATGCGCCGCCAACTGCGCCATCGAAAACGACTTTACCTCCGTCCCCTGTTCATACGTGCGGTAGTTGATCTGGTAGTACAGCGCCTCGCCCGTCCTCCCGCCGACATCCACAGGCACATCCGTCGAATAGGTGATCTTGCAGTGTTTGGCGTAGGGGATCGGCAGGTAGAGGTTGTGTCCACGTTGGCCGTACGGTGTTTCCGCAGCAACGCCTTCACATAGCGGCGGCCCGACCAGTCCGCCGCAGTCGATCACCTCCGTGATCGGCCCCTCGATCGCTGGTGTATCGCTGCCGTCCAGGTAGAAGCGGATCGTACCGTTGGAAAATGGCTGCCCCCTCGGCCCGTGCCACGTCGCCCAGATACGCACCACCGCGCCGGGCCCCTCGGCATCCATCATCACGTATTCTTTGCGCCCATCCACCTCCTCGATCCGCACGAACTGGCTGCGGTCCCAGTTGGCGAACCAGCCCGGCTGATCCGGCGACACCGTCTGCCGATCGTAACTGCTGAACTGCTTGCACGTATACGCAGGCTCAGGCCAGCGAGCGATCGAGTCGCGGTCCACCATCTCTTCAAGCAGGCTGTTGAGTGAGATCGGCTCAGAGGCTTGAGCCAGACACGTGACGCATACAAGAAGCAGAAAACCGATGATCCCAGAACACTTCATCTTGCCTCCCTTGCATATATTTCCCAGATTGAAACAATTTTGAACTCTAACATCTTTTAAACGCGGCATCAAACACCGCGCGTTTTTATCCGGACGCGGTGTTTCTTGCTTTGTGATATAATGCACGTACATGGAGACAACGGGGTCTGGCTTGTGCCCGTATAACCAACAGCATGGATGCGTGTGACGTCCGACCCAGTTCTGGGCCAGGCATCGCTTTTCGGTCAGGGGCAGTTCGACGGAAAAGGAGAAAGCCATGGCGGACCGTCCCGAAGATTTGCACCACGAAGTACAGGATTCAGAAGTGCCCATGGATGAGGCTACCAACTCCCCTACATCAACCTCTATACCCACCCCAACCCGCCGACCCTCTCGACTGAAGCCCGGCAAACTCCCGCCGTGGAAAGTCGTGCTTATCAACGACAACGTCAACACCATGGAAGACGTCGTCAAGACCATCCGCATGCTGACACCTTTGAGTGAACAGGCCGCCGTTCGGCGCACGCTCGAAGCCAGCAACCGCGGCCGCGCCCTGCTGATGATCACCCACCGCGAACGCGCCGAACTCTACAAAGACCAGTTCGCCAGCCGAAAACTTAAGGTGAGTATCGGGCCTGCCTGATTCAAACGCAGAAAACCAAACCACATATAGCCCGACCATCCTGGTCGGGTTTTCTTACCCGGTCTGGTTGCCTCGTTTCGTCCCTGCGAAACGAAGCCAGATTATGAATTCGGATATCCTAACCGCCCCGGCAATCATGACTACGCCGACCAGTAGTTTGAAGCCGGAGGTAATTCCATAATCAACCAGCAATCCGACATCCGGCGTGCGAGCAAAAGATATTACCAGCCAAATTAATTCTTGTGCCCCAAAAATCGTGTAGACAAGGCCAATCACGCTGCACGCGATGATCATCGCATGTTTGGGAGCCATCGGGCCGCTAAGTGAGATACGGCCATCGTTACGGATAGCACGTTTAGAAAGCCATGAAGCGATCCACCAGATCAATACCGGTATACCCGCGGCGATAGATGTAAATAAGAGGATCACGAAAATATCTTGGAAGATATGGCTTGATGAGATGTGAGCTACTTCCGCAAGCCGGTACATGGCCCTTAGGAAGTACCAAATCGCTGTAACACGAAAGGCTAGTACAGCCAACTCTCTTTTTGACATTGCCGGATGAGCGGCAACAGACTTCCTGACGTTAAAACCGCATTGAGGACATTGCCCCGATTGTGACAAGCCGCGTAGGTTATAGTCACAATTCAGGCATAAGATATCCTCGGTAACGGTGTCAGTGCTATTCTGATCACCCGCTTCTACTTCAATATCTTCAGGCAATGGATCCTCCGATCTAAACATGCATATATTACTGCCCCGAAATCGTCAGCTTTGTCACTTTTTCGACATCCCCGGACGCGATCTTGTCGACGCCGCTGCCCAGTTCGCCGATCGGGTCGGGGGGGATGATGTCGACGACCTTTTCGCCGAGTTTGGCTTCGCCTTTCTTGACCCGTTCCTGGAACTTTCGGCATTCTTCAAGCAGCGCGGTCAAGATCTCTTCCTCCGGCACGTTCGCAACCTTTTCACCCTGCACGTAGATGATCCCACGTCGATCGCCGGCAAATATCGCAACGTCCGCGCCCTCGGCTTCGCCGGGCCCATTAACAATACAACCCATCACCGCCACCTTGATCGGTAGCTCGATGTGCTCTGCTAACGCGCTGCGCACTTCCTGCACGAGCGTGAACAGATCCACCTGAATCCGCCCGCACGTCGGGCAGGCGATCAGGTCCACGCCCTTTCGCTCGCGAAGCTCCAGGCAATACAAAAGCTCCAGCGCATCCTCGACTTCATACACCGGATCGCTCGCATAGCTGATGCGGATCGTGTCGCCGACACCGCTTGCTAATAGGTGACTCAAAGGCGCGATCGAGCGGATCGCCCCCGTCTCGCGCGGCCCGGCATGCGTCACCCCGAGATGAAGCGGATGATCGAACCGCTTGCTGATTTCGGTATACGCCGAGATACACAGCGTCGGGTCCGGACTCTTGGCGCTGATGGCGATGTCGTAGAAGTCGCGCTCGTAGAAGATATCCAGGTACTCTTCGAGCTTGGCGATCATGATGGCCAGGAATCGCCCGTGCCGATCGTCGGCAAAGACCTCGCCCAGCTCCTTCATCCTCTTCTGCTTGTCCTTGCGCTCGATGATCGACCCTTCATTCACCCCTACACGAATCGGTAACTTACGCTCCTTGCAGGCGTCGATGACCTTCTCGACCTGCGCGCGGTCGGAGATATTGCCGGGATTCAGGCGGATCTTGTGAACCCCCGCCTCCACAGCCTCGAGCGCCCGCTGGAAGTGAAAATGCACATCCGCGACGATCGGCACACGCACCTGTGGCAAAATGTGCTGCAGGGCCTCTGTGTCTTTCCGCTCCGGCACCGCGACCCGCACGATATCCGCCCCCACCGCCGCGAGGCGATTGATCTCAGCGACGCAGGCGTCGATGTCATGCGTGTACCCGGCCGTCATCGTTTGCACGGAAACCGGCGCATCGCCGCCGATCCGCACAAAACCGTGGTCTTTATCGCCGAGCGTAATCTGTCGTGTAGGCCGCCGTGGATTCATCGAGGCATTATAGCTACGAGTGGGCGAAGGGTGTGGGGTGTGGGGTGTGGGGTGTGGGGATTGTATTTCTAATGTTTAATCGCTAATCGCTAATGGTTTTTCGTATTTTCTGCTTTTCTGTTTTTTCTCCCCCCAACGCCGGTCCTGAGCGCAGCGAAGGTCCGGGTGGGTTGGATGTTCAATGTTCGATGTGGAATGTCCAATCGATCAAACCAGCCCGCGCCGAGCACAGCCGCATTTCCGTGCTAATGGCTAACGGCTAATAGCTAATGGCTAACCGCTCTCTCACGCCGCATACCCCATGCGTTGTAGATAGGGCCCGAAACAGTCGCGCGCCAGCCCCAGTTGCGAGGCGTTCATCTCCTCGTTGAATCGGCCGGCACAAGCCTTGTTGATCAGCAGGTTGTCTCGCTGCTTGAAGTCCAACGATGATTTATCAAACTGCTTGACCGTCTGCTCGATCACATCTCCCGGCACGGATAGGTTAAAACCTTCGAACAGATCCGCGAGGGTCTGAGCGGGATCGGCGATAAGCTGTTCGTACCGCAGATGCACCACATTGGGGCACGATGTCCACTGCTCCCATTGCGGCAGCAGTTCATCCTGGGTGTAACGGATCGCATCTTCGATTGTCAGTAGTTGGCCGAGGTGATGCGTCGTGCCGCGTGAGCGAGACCGTTGGCCGTGGTCGAACGCCGACAGCGCGACGTCCCGTGGATCGCGATACAGATAGCTTGCCTTGACGATGCCCGCCCGCAACAAGGTGCGCATCGTCCGCGAGGGTGGCAGGTGTGTGCGGACCCAGACCGTGTGCCCCAGCGTGTGCGGAACAAGTAACTTCGCCATCACACTCGGCCCGGGGTAGCTGATCTCGCCCGCCCGTTCCGAGACGATCCGCGACAGGCCGAACCGTTTGCGCAACTGGTACATGTCGTCATGACCCGCCGCGACCAGCGCCGCGTTGGCCATGTTGTACATCCATGTTGCACCGGACTTGGGAAGCGAACCACTGACGATAAACATGCCGATAATCTCCACACCCGCATCGGCCGCCACGCGCGGTAAACCGAATCAGGCGCATCTTCATCAAAGCATCGGCAAGTGAAAAATCACGGCATCAATAAAGACATGTGAGTAAGCGCATGCACCGATAATCGCCGCGTTCAAAGGCCATACAGCGCGATATCCCCAACGCCGGTCCCGCGCGCAGCGAAGGTCCGGGCGGGTCGGATGTTCAATGTTCGATGTGGAATGTTCAATCGATCAAACGGTGGTCACAGCTCTGTGCTAACGGCCAATGGCTAACGGCTAATGGCTATTGGGCCTACTCAAAACCTGAAGTAAACCGAGACCCCCCAGTTTGAGCCGCAGCGGCCGCCTCGGCCGTAATAACCGCCGACACCATAGCGTGGATATGGGTCGCAGTGTCGCCAGCGGTCGTAATGACCATACGGTCGATGGTGATAACGGGGATAGTAATAACGCGGCGGCGGTGGACAATACACATATCGTGGCCGGTAAGCCGGGTACGAACGATACACAACAACGGTCTCGCTGCTGTAGCTGCTCGCGGGGGTGTAACTGCCGGCAGACGGGTAGCTGCTGTAGCTGCCGTAATGCGACGGCTGCAAACCGCTGGCCTGCGACGGCGTGCTCTGTTGCATGTAGCTGTCCTGCACAACGCCCGGATCGTTGTCCGCCACCGTGTCCCCGAGCAGCAACGTGCCGTCATTCGGCGAAACCTCTTGAATAACCGTCACCGCCTCGCTGTCCTGGTAAGACGCGTTGTGATAGACCTGCGGCTGGGAAACGTTCACATAACCGCCGACGTAGACCGTGCGCGTACGCTGCGGTGCAACGACACGCATGTGATCGACACGTGGCTGGACGTAGCGCGTCCGCGAACTGACGGCCTGCGTACGTGCAGCGACATACTCCCGGGCCTGCGCTTCATACAACTCGGCCCGGCTGGTGTAACGATAATCCTGCGCTGATGCCGACTGCACCATCGCTGCCGTGGCAAATACCGCGATCAGACCGAAACCAAAAAGCTGTTTTCGCATCGTGAACCTCCTTACAGGAGCCAGATACATTGTTGCCCATCAGCTTCAGCCGTTCAAGGGAAAACCGGCCTTAAGCCCTCAAAAAACGGGCAACTCCCCTGTCTTGGACGCCCGGATCCCGGCCTGGTTCCGGTTATTCGCGGATTTTTCGGATCAGGTAGCCGTACCCCGTTTCCTGCTGCTGAGGCCCTCCGGGATAGGTCAGGATACATTCGACGCCGACCCCCTCGCAGGCCTCCAGAAGGGCTTTACCGTGCAAAGGATGGTGGATCAGGGCGGACCCGCTGGTCTTCTCATCCAGCTCCATCCCGTAGCTGTAATCCAGCCGGATCGGCGGATCGTCGGCCGACAGGAAGGTGATCGGTGATGCCGCCTCAAACTTCGCGATCAGCTCCGGCCCGACCTCCGCATCGTCCGGCTCCCGGTAAAGCTCATGCATCGAACGGCTGTCTATCACCTTACCTAACCCGATCTTCCGCCAGAAACGCGGGTCGTACGACACCTGTGCGTTCTTGGCATACACACATAACACACGCGAGGACTGCCGCGCGACAGGGTCTTCCGATTCCGCGTCGGCCAGGTCATCGTGCAGCGCGATCCACAGCGAGATCCCCGCACCGGCTGAACTGCCAAGCACCGCGACACGCTGCGGGTCCAGATGATACTTCGCCGCATCATGCCGAAGTTGCTGCACCACCCGCGCCCCGTCGTACATCGCGGCCGGCAACGCGTCAACCGAGATCAACCGGTAATTCGCAGCCGCAACGCTGATGCCCTTGTCATGCATGCGTTTGATCAGGTTCTCGGAGACCTTGGATTTATCGCCGTCCCTGAATCCGCCGCCATGAAAGTAAATCACCACCGGGCTTAACTGCTCCGCACTGGCATTTGGCGAGGGATACAGATCCACACGCTGCCGCTCATGCTCGCCGTAAGCGATCTCGATCGGTTTGATATCCTGGCCAAACGTGTTAACCGCAAGAATCAGAACAAAACTGACTGCCAATGCGTTAGCCGTGAGATTGATGTGTCGCTTCATGGTAAGTGAGTATACTTGAGGCCCGATGTTCAGAACCAGTACAAATTAAGACAGGCAGGATGTGAAAATGTCAGGGAATAATTCGCCGCTCTACCCGCTTTTATTTGAGCCGATCTACAAGGAAAAAGTCTGGGGCGGCCGAACGCTGGAAAAATTCGGTCGGCACCTGCCCGGCAACTCAGGCACACTCATCGGTGAATCCTGGGAACTGGCCGACCTCGCGCAGACCTCCGTCTCGGGCGGCGGCGGCGGCGAAGAACGTTCCACCATCGCCAACGGCCCGCTGGCCGGCAAGACATTGTCCGAGGTCATCAAAGCCTACGGCCGCGCCGTCTCAGGCGACGTGCAACTCACCGACACCGGCGGCTTCCCCATCCTCCTCAAGTTCCTCGATGCGGGACAGCACCTTTCAGTCCAGGTCCACCCCAGCCCGGATTATGCAGCGACGCACGATGATGCGTTTTTGAAAAGTGAAGCCTGGTACATCCTCGACCGAAAGCCCGGGGCCGTGATCTTCAAAGGCGTGAAGCAAGGCACAACCCCCGAACAATTCCGCAAAGCGATCGAAGACAATACGGTCGAAGACCTGCTCATCGCGGTGCCCGTCAATCCGGGCGATTGCCATTACCTGCCCAGCGGGACGTGCCATGCACTCGGCGCCGGTGTCATGGTTGCCGAGGTGCAAACGCCCAGCGACACGACCTTCCGCGTCTACGACTGGGGGCGGACCGGCCGCGAACTGCACATCGATCAGGCCATGCAGTGCATCGAGTTCGGCCCGCCGGATGTCAGCAAATACGAACTAAACACCTGGTACGACGGCCAATTCGGCAAAGTCACACGCCTCGTCACCTGCGAGTACTTCAACATCGACCGCTACCATCTCGAAAACGCCGGCGAACACAAGCTGACTTTCGACCAGCCCGTGCTATGGATGGTCCTCGAAGGCGGCGGCACGTTCAGTTGTGATGGCGCACCCGACGTCACCTTCAAGCACGGCCAAACCCTGTTCCTGCCCCCCGGCATGAAAGACGTCGTCCTGAAAAACTATGCCGGCTCCATCTGGCTGGAAGTCACCTTCCCCAGCGCAGCACCAAATCAGATGGCGTAATAGATGATAGGAATTTACTGCGGTCCCCTCTGCCCTCGGCAGAGGGTTAGGGTGAGGGCCGGATTGCTTGTATGATCTGCTAATCAAGCAGTGCCAACTGTCACCATGCCGCGCCGAGACTCACCGAATCCACCAGCGCCTCACGGCTGAACGCCGTCACGCCCACGCATTCATCGGCCGCGCCATAGTAAACCAGCACGTGATCGTTCATATCGACAATCCCCGTCGGGAAGACGACGTTGTCGACGTACCCGCTTTTCTCAAACGGTTCTTCGGCTGACATTACCGCCGCATGCGACTGGCCCAGCACACGCGTCGGGTTGTCCAGATCAAGCAGCAACGTATAGCCTGAATACGCGCCGACCGCGTCTTCCTGTTTTGCCTTTTCACTGCGGTGATAGATCGACAGCCAGCCCTCGCGCGTGCGGATCGGTGGCGTCCCCCCGCCGATGCGGTCCTGCATGGTCCCCGCTTCCGCGCCCAGCAATCGTGAGTGCGTCCCCCAATGGATCAGGTCCGGGCTCCTCGCCAACCAGATCTCCGGCGGGCTGAACTTCGCAGAACCCTGCGGCCGATGCAGCGCGATGTAGTCACCCATCACCTTGTTCGGGAACAGCACAACGTCTTTGTTATCCGGGCAGAAGATCACCCCGTGCCTGCGGAACGAATGGAAGTCCACCGTCGATAGCATCGACGTGCAAATCCCCCAGGGCGAAACCGCAACATACGTGATGTAATACGTGCTGCCGATCAACGTGATGCGCGGGTCCTCAATGCCGTAGATTTCGTAAGGCCCCTGTGGCCAAACGATCGGACCGTTGAATCCATCCGTCATCCGCCCGTCCGCGCTGTACACCACTTTCAGATACGAGATAAACCTCAGCCGAAGCTCGCCCGTCTGCTTATGCGTGACCAGCCTCGGATCGTCCGTGTTGTATTCACTGTCATCCAGCCAGTCGATCACCATCCCGTAGCTGGGTTCGACGCGTGGCGAAGCGATGTACCCTTCGCGCTTCTCGACCGGTTCCTCCACCACACGCACCAGCAACACCGTCCCGTCGCCGAACGGCGCAGCGCCCGGATTCAACACGCCGACCACGCGCATCGTCTCATCCGACGGCGTGATATCTTCCGGCCGGATCATGCACTGTGTGAATAGCCTCTCAATCATTCCTATACCCCTGATCTTGCCCTGACTTCACACTTAAACCAACCACCGCCCCGGGGTTTGATGGCTATCTGATTTATCGGTTGTTTACAGGAACGCCTGCGGAAAAACACACTATTCAGGCAAAACACGCCTTAAATATCGCAGCCAGTTCCCATGAAAGAACCCGGCAATATCCGCCTCCGAATATCCGCGTTGCTCCATGATAGGACCGAGTTTATGAAGGTCCTCGCAGCTATCCAGACCTACCGGACACCGCTCAGAGCCGAACCCCCCGTCCAGGTCGCTGCCGATACAAACGTGCTTCGACGAGCCCGCCAACTGGCAGATGTGATCGATGTGGTTAGCCATGTCTTCCATTGTCACGGTCAATGGATCGCATCGGCATGCCTCGCCAGTGAATCCGCCTTTGATCATCGCAAAGTGCGCCGACAAACCCAGCACGCCGTCGCGCTCGATCAGGAATTTAATCTGTTCATCCGCAAACTGCCTCGGGTCGTCCGCCAACACGCGACAATTCGTATGACTCGAATACACCGGCCCATCGTAAACCTTCGCCGCATCCCAGAAACTGATATCCGATAGATGCGTCATGTCCAGCGGCATGCTGATCTTCGACATCTCTTTCAGTAACGCATACCCCTTCTCCGTCACAGGCCCGTCCTGCTCGTGACTCTCCGGTTGATCGATCGCCGGCGTGCCGCACGCATAATGACTATGACCGTAATGCGCCAAAAAGACCGACCGCAAACCTAATTCGTACCAGTGATGCAAACGCTGCGGCTCCGTGATCGGGTCCGCGCCCTCCATCGTCAGGATCAAACCGACCGGCACATCTTCATCGCCCGCTTCCCAACGCGCCCAGAACGTATCCAGCGTCTTGCGATCTTCAATGATGACTACATCCCCCCGCCGTTCCAGTTCGCGGTAATACGCCAACTGCCCCATCGCCGAGGCATACGCCATGTCCTGTGTAGGCCAGTCCCAGTCAACCCCCTGGCACGATCTTTCACGCGGTATCCAAGGCTTCGCCCTCGCCAGCACCGTCGTCAAGCATAAAGGTATCCGACACCTTTTCATCTCGGCAAACGAAGTGGTGCACGTGCCCAGTTGATACTTCGGCACAAACTTCTCGCGCTCACGGATCGCGCTGATCGGCAGCATCTGGTCCCGCTCATCCCCCAGCGCATTCGCCGCCGCATCAAGATGCCCATCAATAATTAAGTACTTCATCCCCCCATCATACAAACACACCCCGGCGAGGTCGCTTCAGCGACCGGTTCCCCCCGGCCCCCCCGGATCTTATCCTCCTAACCTGACCGACTCCTCCCCCACCACCTCCCCAAACAACGTCAAAGGCGCCGCCCTCTGAATCTTCACCTCCACGATCTGCCCGATCAGCGACGCATCCCCATCGAACACGACGATAATATCCCCGCCCGTCCGCCCGACCAGTTGCGTCACTTCCGTCGGCTTCTCCCAACCAAGCTCAACACCCCCCGCGCCGACCGCCTTCTTCTCCCGCGCACTGACCGACTCGACAAACAGCTTCACCGTCTGACCGACGTACTTATCATGCACCGCGCTACTCACCTCGCTCTGCACCGCGAGCAGCTCGTTGTTCCGCCGTTTCTTTTCCTTATCCGGAACATCATCAGGTAACCGGTCATACGCCGCCGTCCCGGGCCTCGGCGAATACTTGAAGATGAACGAATTCTTGAACCCACCCCTGCGCAACAAATCCATCGTCGCCTGATGATCCTCTTGCGTCTCCGTCGGGAATCCGCAGATGATGTCCGTCGCAAGCTCCGCGTCCGGTAGATACTCACGCACACGCTGTACCAGGTCCATGTACTGTTCGACCGTGTACCCCCGGTTCATCATCTTCAGCATCCGGTCCGAACCCGATTGCACAGGCAGATGCAGGTACCGGCATATCCTCGGCTCATCTTTCATCACCTGCAGAATGTCATTACCAAAATCACGCGGAAAACTCGTCACAAACCGCAGCCGCAAAAGCCCCGGCACCTCGTCACAGATGCGCTTAAGCAGCTTCGCGAAACTCGTTACCCCATCGCCGAATGTCGGGCTGGGCCCGCCCGTCCCACGGTTCGGCCCGATCACCGATCCGATCTGCGGCTGAAGATGACCGTGCAGTTCAACCGCTGCGCTCGAATCGTAGTGATAATGGTTCACCGTCTGCCCAAGCAACGTGATCTCTTTCACACCCGAATCAACCAGCCGTTTACACTCATCAACAATATGGTCCGGCGGCCGATGCACCTCCGCGCCGCGCGTCCTCGGCACGACACAATACGTGCAGAACTTGTTGCACCCGCGCGTAATCCGCACATACGCAGACCCTTCGTGATCATCCGGCGAGAAACTGCGCGCAAGGTCCAGCATCTCAAGCTTGTCTTCCGCCGCCGCCAGCGTGGAGCTGCGCCGATGCGTATCGCCTTGTAAAGCAACCTGCGCCGCACGCAATCCACCGCGGTTTTCCAGCGATGTCTTCACCGCGTTGTCGATCAGCATCGGCAGCTTATCCAGTTCGCCCGGCCCACAGATCAGATCGACCTGCGGATACTTGCGGATCGTATCCTTGCCGTCCCGCTCAGCCATGCACCCGATCACGCCCAGCAACACCTCCGGCCGCTGCTGCTTATGCACCCCAACCTCACCCACCCGGCTCCAAACCTTCTGCTCCGCCCGCTCACGCACCGAGCACGTGTTATACAAGACCACATCCGCCCGTTTCCAGTCATCGATGAACTTGTAACCAAGCCCGCGCAACTGCCCCACCACGAGCTGACTATCCAGCACATTCATCTGACACCCAAACGTCTCCAGAAAGACGGTCAGGCCGGGGATGGTTTTCCGTGTATCCACACTCATAAACTTACTACTTTAGTTCAAATTAATCGTTCGAAGTAGGTAGCATATAATGCACGAAGTTCGAATGCACGAATGACGAAAGAATGTCGAATGCCCAATGACTAATGTCAAAACCTTCACAATTAGACATTTGTCATTTGAACATTGATTCGTCATTCGTGCATTCGAACTTCGTCATTACCCCACCCGATCCACCAGCATCACCACCAGTACCACCGGCAGATACACAAGCGACGCAAAAAACAGCGACCGCGCCCGGCCTCGGTTCGGTTCGGCAGCAAGCCACAGCGAGAAACTCAGCATCAGCAGCCCGCACGCAAACGCGGTGACGAAGTAGATCAACCCACTGACACCAAACAGCGTCGGCGTCAGACCTAGCGGCAACAGCAATAGCGACCCGATCAGCATCTGCCTGAACGTGTACGCCCCGCTCGGGTCGATCACCGGCAGCATCGGGAAACCCGCTCGCTTGAAGTCTTCCTTGTACAGCCAGTAGATCGCCAGCGTGTGCGGGATCTGCCAGACGAACATGATCGCAAAGATCAGCACGATCTCGATCCCGATCGACCCGCTCGCCGCCGCATAACCAAGCACCGGCGGCAGCGCCCCGGGCCCGGCCCCGACGATCGTCGCCAGGTGCGTCGTCCGTTTCATCGGCGTGTACAGCACCGCGTAACTGACAATCGTCGCAAGTGAAACCAGCGCCGCCAGCCACGTCGTTAAAAAGCCCAGCGTCAGTACGCCGGCCGCACACATGAAAAATCCATATGTCAAAGCAGCCGGCACGGAGATGCGCCCCGTCGGCATCGGCCGATCCTTCGTCCGGTCCATCAACGCGTCCGTGTCACGCTCGTATACCTGGTTAAACACCCCCGCTCCGATGCACGACATCGCAGACCCGATCAGCGCCGCCGCCAGCGTTAACCAGTGCCAATCCGTCCTGGCCGCCCCGAAGTGGAACCCCACCCACACCGTGACCACGACCATCATCGTGATCCGCAGCTTGGATAACGTGATGAAGCTGCTGATAAGCGACGGCGTTTTAGCCGGTTCGCCAGGCGTTTTCACCGCATCGCAACTGGGCGCAGCAACAGGGGTTTCGGGCATGGTTTGCGTCTGATTCACTTGGTTTCCGCCGCTGGTGAGAATCTACGCGCCCAGTGTAGCCGCAACAGTATCAACGTCGCCAGTCCGAGCAATCCTGCGCCAATTGCCTGGTGAGAACTTGCCACGTGCGGGCTCTCCTTCGACCAGATCACGCTCAGCCCCAGCAATATTTGAAGCACGAACAAGATCGACGTCACCAGCACCGGCACCCGCAGGCCCGGCACCGTCTCGTAGGTCTTGATCAGCAAGTGGATCAGCCCCATCCCCACGATCGGCAGCACAATCATCCCCAGGAACCGATGCAGGTACTGGTTATGCACCAGCCCGACACTCGGCGGCGTCGCGGGCACGCGCTTGGTGTGCTCCAGTACGTCCGGCGTCGTATCCGACGTCGCCGCGTCCATCGTGAGCGCAGGTTCTTTTTCATAAACCATAAACTTGTCGCCGCCCAATTCGTAGAACTTCTTGTCGATCACATCCTGCTTCACCGGCGGCACAAAACCGCCATACACAGCCGGGGCATCGGGGATCGCTGAAGCCGAGTTCGTGTGTCGGATGACCGCACCGACCGAAAGCTGCACGATCAGAAGGATAAAGAACGTCCAGGCTAACACGTAGATGCCCATACTGATCGGCTTCTTCTTGCCATGATAATCCGCCAGCGCCGCCTTGATCCGACCGGGCCATTTGCCCAACGAACCGGCAAGCACGACGACCAATGCGAACAATAGCTGACCTTGAATGCCGTGGATCACCGCAAACGGGACCGACTTGTCGACAACGCGCAGCCCGCCCATGATGCCTTGATAGATGTATGCCGCAAGCACCAGCCAGGCGAGGATGGAGACCCTGCTCCACACGCCATACGCACGGATCGTCAGGATGACCGTCGCGATGCAGATCAGCCCCGCGACCTGCCCGGTCAGCCGATGGTTGTGTTCGAGCATGACCGCCAGGTCCGACCAGATCTTGGCAGGCAGGAAGATCCAGTTCCCGAAGCTGCCCGGCCAGTCCGGCACCGCCAGCCCCGCGTTGTAACTGGTCACCAGCCCACCCGTCCCGATCAGCAGGAACGTCGCCACCGTCAGCAGAATCCCCAGACGTCGAGCCCATGGATGCGGATCGATCGGGTCGCTGTTGACAACGGCAGATTGGGTCATCGTGGTCATGTCCTGTAGCCCTAAAATAGATTAGGAGAGGATTATAGACCCATCCTGCCCCATTTTCCCATCCCCCGGCCGCTTGCGGCTTAGCGACCCGGAACGTCCCCGGAAGCTACCCGGCAGTTAACATCCACCTCCTGTGTGGGATCTGGAGTTGTGCCCACCGTTTTTCATTTGCCATCCCACCACTAGACGATATACTCTTTAGCACAATGAACGAAGCCGCCGCTATTATTATTGAGATTATTAAAACCTCACCACGGTAGGGCTGCTGTAACTGAATCCTTCAAGACACCAGACCCTGCCACCGGCGGGGTTTTTTGTTTTAGAAAGACTTTGAACCGCGAAGACACGAAGAAAGAAAAGAGACGAACAAGAAGCGAGCAATAAACGATGACGTGACAGATGCCATTAACTTCATCCCTTCTCCCCTCGGGAGAAGGCAAGGATGAGGGCCGGAAGGATTAGACGACCGGTTGGTAAGGAACTAAGTCTATTTGAGTAGCCCTCACCCCGGCCCTCTCCCAAGGGGAGAGGGGGAGAGCTTAATGACGATCTCAACAGACAATGAATCAGTAAGGTAATAAATACAACGGACTACAAACCCCAAAACAACTTCGCGCTCTTCGCGCCTTCGCGGTAAACCCCGCTTCCCGGAATCGAGCATAAAATGAACGCCCCACAAGCCACCAAACGACGCGTCGAAATATACGACACCACCCTGCGCGACGGCACGCAGGGCGAGGGTGTGAACCTCAGCCTCGTCGACAAGCTCAAGATCACGCAACTGCTCGACAGGATCGGCGTCGACTTTGTCGAAGGCGGATACCCGCTGTCGAATCCGAAGGACGTTGCTTACTTCGAGCAGGTGCAGCAACTCGATCTGAAGCACACCAAGGTCTGCGCCTTTGGCATGACCCGCCGCAAGAACATCGACCCGGCTGACGATGATGGCATGAAGGCGCTGGTCAATAGCGGAGCACCGGTCATCACGATCGTCGGCAAAACATGGGATTTACATGTCGATGAAGTGCTGCGCATCAGCCGGGAAGAGAACCTCGCGATGATCCGCGAGTCGCTTGCGTTCTGCAAGACCGGCGAGAAGTGCGAGCAGGTGTTCTATGATGCCGAACACTTTTTCGACGGCTACCGCGCCAATAAAGAATACGCACTTGAAACACTCAAGGCCGCGCTCGAAGGCGGCGCGACACGCTTAGTCCTATGCGATACCAACGGCGGCTCGCTACCCGGTTGGGTCACCCACGTAGTCAACGAAGTCTCAAGCCTCATCCCTCAAGCCTCAGGCCTCCTCGCCATCCATACGCATAACGACTCGGGTCTCGCCGTCGCCAACAGTCTTGCCGCGGTCGAAGCCGGCGCGGTGCAGGTACAAGGCACGATCAACGGGATCGGCGAACGCTGCGGCAACGTCGACCTGACCACGGTGATAGCGAACCTGCGACTGAAGATGGGCTACGACTGCCTGACCGGCGGCAACCTCGACGGCCTGACCAAACTGTCCCGCGCTGTCTACGAACGCGCAAACCTGCCGTTCAATCAAGGGCAACCCTACGTAGGCAAGAGCGCGTTCGCACACAAGGGCGGTATGCACGTGCATGCTGTACAGCGCATCGCTTACAGCTATGAACATGTTGAGCCTTCTTTAGTCGGCAACGAGCGCCGCGTGCTGGTTTCCGAACTGTCCGGCGCAAGCAATATCTCCGCCACGCTCGGCGAGAAGTTCTCCATCCAGAATGACAAGGCGCTGCAGCGAAAAGTCCTCGAGCGCGTGCAGGACCTCGAACATCAGGGTTACTACTTCGAGGCGGCGCAATCGAGTTTCGAGTTGTTGCTATACGACACGATGGGCAAGCTGCCGAAGTTCTGGGACCTCGATCATTACCGATGTGTCATCCTCAAGCGCGGCGGCGAGAGTTCGACGACCGAAGCGACGGTGAAGTTGAACCTCAACGGGAAGATCGAACACCGCGTAGCAGAAGGCGACGGCCCCGTCAACGCCCTTGACGGCGCTTTGCGCAAAAGCCTGTCGGATCACTACCCGCAGATCAAGAACATCCACCTTGTCGACTACAAGGTGCGCGTCGTCAACCCCACTGCAGAGAGCGCGGCGAAAGTCCGTGTCATCGCAGAGTTTGCGGTCCGCGAGAACGGCGATCCGTCGAACGTTTTGAGCTACATCACGACCATCGGCGTCAACGAAAATATCGTCGATGCGAGTTGGGAAGCGATCGCCGATGCGTTCCGATACCACCTGGTCGAGACCAGCAGTTATCCACAATGATTCGGGCGCACAAGCCTGTCGTGATCGGCTGGCGCGCGCACGATCGCGGAAAAATTGGCGCTCAGACACAGCACTTACGTGCCTGAGCGCACAATTAAACAAACTCTTTCAGATGGTCTGTCTGGTCACGCGGCGATCCAGCACGACGCCGTCGCGCACGGTTCGCAGGCCGCCTCGACCAGCCGACCCACCTTCTCGCGCAGCTCCTCATCGATCTCGATGAACTCGCAGCCATACACGTGCCGGTGATAGCCGACGCATTCGCGCCGAGCGACACGGATCTTCAACTCGACCGAGAACGTTTCGCATTGCAGTTCGACCGTGACCTCATCCCCCAATTCAATCGTTTGCGAACTCTTGCGGAAAACCTTCATACCGTCGGCGGACAGATCAAACACCTCACCGAAGTGAGTCGTTGCGTGTTTATTCTTCAGTCGAGGCGAACGTCTTTGCTCTGAAGTAAAAGGGATGAATTTGTCCATAGCGGACACTTCGGCAAACCGAGATAAGTACTTAATTTTAACAGCCGTTTATCGCGGACATAAACGGTCCGGTTGTGACGGTTGGAGTAATCAAGCTGTTTGTTAGAGTCTTTGTCTTTGGATGGCTGTGACAAGACCTGACAGAATGACAATCGTTGGGATCGAAGGTTCAGGAATACCTGCAGGAACAGAAGCCGGCGGCGTGCCGGTGTTCCAGTTGCTGAGGATGATGTCCAGATCGTCAAGGCCGACGAAGCCGTCGCCGGAGAAGTCGCCGTGGGCCCAGGAGCCTGCGGGGGCTTGCTGGTTCCAGTTTGTCAGCACGACGTCGAGGTCGTCGAGGTTGACGAAGCCGTCGCTGTTGAGATCAACGTGATGACGATATAGTAGAGTGATTGAATCTGATGCGTACACCACATCGATACCGAAGGGTACGGTTACTTGTGAAAAGCTTCCTGCGATCTGTTCGGTGCTGGTCAGCACAATAAAGCTGTCGCCTATTACAGGGGTGAATCCTTCATCAAATACGACTTCCATGTTGCCGCCGAGCGTTACCTGGCCGACGATGAATAACCGATCGAATCCATCGTCCGCCAGTTCGATCGCTAAGACGCCTTGATCCTCTTGCGTGTAATCACCGGTTATCGTTAAGTCGCCAATGGCATTCAGACCCGGTTCGATCCTGCCTTGATTTATGAGGTGATCGGCGATGATCTGTCCATAGCCGTTGAGCGTGGCGCCGTTCCAGAGTTTGAGTGTGTCGGTTACCCGGACCAGACCGCCTTGCTCCAGGCTCAAAGTCGCCTGTCCGCCTGCCGAGGATTCGCCACCTCCGAGATAAAGCGAATCGGTCGCCACGAGTGAGGAACCTGCACCACTCACCGTTACGAAACCCGAACCCTGTGAATGGTATCCGACCTGGATGTCGCCGCTGATCACATGCCCACCGTCTTCGATACGCAAGACGCCGATGCCTGAATAACCGACGATCAGCGTGTTATCATTTACCCATGACGATCCGGCGCCGCTGACTGTGACAATGATCTCAAGCGTGTTCGCGGTCGGGGCGATGGTGCTATTCTGGCTGAATACCTGGCCACCTTCTTCAATAGTCAGCGTGCCGCTGCTCGGCTGCTCATCGCCGTGCCCCGAATAATTCTTACCAATAATCAGATAGCCCTGATTGGTCCATGTGGAACCCAAGCCCGAAACGAGCACCGAGCCGGTCGATCCCGGCTGCTTGGCAATATTTGCATCGTTGTTGATCACCGTGCCGCCGGATTCGATTTTCATTTCGCCTTCGCCAAAGATCCCTACATCAATCCCGCCATCGATGGACAACAACGATCCGTCACCATAAACCTTGATGCTTCCGGAAGCCCAGTCGTTACTGCCCAGGGTGACACGATTACTGGCGTTAACAGTGCCCCCGTTATTCACGTTGAGTATGCCACCTCCATGAACACCGATAGCCAGACTGTTATGAGTGATCCACGTCGATCCCGGCCCCGAAACAAACGCGAGGCCTTGCGATTCCTCGTAATAACCGAGGTAGCCGAAGCCGGATGAGATCGTCAAACCATCGTAGATGCATAACCTTCCTTGATCGTAAACGCCGGCGCCCATCATGGCGGTATTGTTCGGGTCCGAGACATCGAGGTTGAGCGTGATCGCCTGGCCGGGCAGATTGTTGATCAGGAACTGTTGTTGCAGGCCCGTGTCGGCATCGAAGATAAGGTCGAAGTCGCTGACGAGTCCCTTGGCATTGACGGTCCCGACGCCCAGCAACCCGTCCGGCGTCAGGAGCAGGCCGCCGGTGTTTAAGGTGCCGTTTTGAAGTAAGACCTGCCCGTGGCCCCAATCCCACATTGATGACAATAAAGAGGTATCTCCTGTTACATTGACCACAGCTTGCTTTTGTATCGCCAACGTGCTTGACGTGTAGTACCCGACACTCAGGCCATGCAGGTCCATCCGCGAACCCGGACCCGTTACGATCACCGAACCCTGCTGTGAGTAGCCTTTATCGATACTCAAGCCTCCGGCAGAAACCACCGCGCCCTGTTCGATCAACAGCCGACCGGCGTTTTGAGTGATATTGCCTGAACACTCCCAAAGCGAACCGGCGCCCCGGATCGTGACGTATCCCGCGCCGCCATAGCCCATACCCACATAACCGAATCGACTTGAAACATACCCGCCATTTTCAATGGTCAACCAGGCGTTCCAATCATCGCCAACGACTAACCAGTTCTCATTGATCCACTGCGAACCTGAGCCACGAACCGTGACATGCCCCGCAGCGGTGATGCGTCCAGCGATATAACCATCACGGTCCGTCACAGACGAACCGCCGTTGATCACCATCTTGCCGTATGCGGTATCTGCCACCACCAACTCACCGGGCAATACCCAGGGATCGTCCACCCCGTTATAGACAGGATTCAGATCACCCTCAACGACAATCGCCGCCTGCGCTACGGAAAAACAACCACACAATAATGACACGAAACAAAATAAGGACAGGTGCCAAGCTACGAACACACTGGAGCATCGTGTCCCGGTCACATGCGCCTCCGCCGGTTCGGCTGCACACATTCTTGTACTCCTCTTGTCAATAGTGATATGACTGACAAGGATACATCATATCAGGCGGGCACTCCCTTACAAAGAAAATGCTTTAAGCCTTCCTGCATTGTGCTCGACGTGTAGACATCAGCAGCAACGTTGCACAAGTGAGTGTGAGTAAAGTTGCCGGCTCAGGTATGGCGAGTTGTGAAGCAGTCGGTGGCGTGCCGCTGTTCCAGTTGTTGAGGATGATGTCCAGATCGTCGAGGCCGACGTAGCCGTCACCGTTTAGGTCGCCGGTGGTGGTGGATTGGTTCCAGTTGCTCAGGACGATGTCGAGGTCGTCGAGGCCGATGAAGCTGTCGTTGTTGAGGTCGCCGAGGAGGATGCTGCCTGAGTAGTTGTAGGCGACATCGTCGAGGTAGATGATGGCATTGGCGTTACCCTCGAAGAAGATGGCGTCGATGGTGAAGGTTGGGCCGGTGATGGTGCCGTCGCCGTCGACCCAGGCGTGCCATTGGTCGGGGTCATCGAGGTTCCACTGGTAGAGATGCCACTGGCCGTCGTCGATGACGTTAATAGGTGTGGCGAGGTCTGCGCTGGCGGGATCGTCGAGGCCGAGGTAGACGCTGACGCCGGGCGAGGACGTTTTGAGCCAGAAGCCGATGTAGCCTTCGGCGCTGATGGCGATGTTGTTGCTCGGGAAACCGCCGCCTGAGGTGTGCCGGAGCAGCCATGAGTCCGCCGCCGGGTCCATACTGACCGCGATGCGTTGCGAGCCAACACCCGTGTGAGCGTCTGCGACGGTGCGGTCTGCGACGGCATTGAGGATGCCTTCGTTGCTGCCGGAGTAGAGCGGGGAGTAGTTGAACGTGCCTTCGTTGACTTCAAAATCGACGAGGCTGACGATCGGGTTTACGGGGTCGGGCGGGCCATCATCGAAGGGCAGGTCGTCGAGCCACTCTGCCATGTATTGCAGATGTTGCGTGTGCGCAGAAGCGGTCGAGCCTGTCGCGCCCCAGACCTGGAAGTTGCCGAGTTCAGCGGTGCGGTAGAACTGGAGCGTACCGAGGCCGGACTGATTGATACTGGTCGGTGTGATGCCGACGTAATCCATCAGATCGTCAGCGGTCTCGGCGGTGCTGGAATATGAGTAGGTCGGTACTTGAGAATGCGAGACGATCATCGTCTTGTTGCCGGCCGCGGCGTCCTGAGCGAACGACCGGAAGTCGACCATCTGCGAATCGAGCGGCATGTGGTCTGTCGAACTGGTGAACGAGGCGTAGAGCGAATCGGCCAGGAGCAGGCCGTCGATCTGGTTGTAGTAGGTCGGCTGCTTGAGGATCTGTCGGACCGCGCCGTAGCCGGCACTGAACGAAGAGATGGAAAGCTGGTCCCACGCGACGTTGGATGCGATGTCCGGTTGGGCACGCAGGGTTGAAAGCGCATCGTCGAGGATGTCACCGAAGAGGGTCGTGTCGTTGCTGAAAGGTGTGGTATACGCGGCGGACAGGCCGGAGTAGGTGACGTTGATGATGACGGCGTTGAGGTCGGCGTATCCGGCGTTGTTGTTGACGGTGGCGGGGTCGCCGTGGAAGTGGACGAGGACGTCGACGTTGTCATCCGTGAGGTTCAATGAGTCGGGGATGAAGAGCTTGTGGTTGGCGCTGGTGGAGAGCGTGAAGGTCCTGCCGGTGACGGTGGGGATGGTCTGAGCGTAGAGCGAGCCGACCGCCAGAAGGACGGTGAGTGTGGTGATTAGTGTTGTGACAATGTGTCGTTGCATGGGTAGGAATGGGTACTGATTACCTACCCAACAGGATAGCACGGCGGTGGTGTGAAAACCATGGTTTTCAGGGATTATTGGCAGATGGCAAGAGCGCTAAGCCGCGAACGGCTTTGGGATAAGTGGTGAGGAAAGATGGGTAAGATCAGGCGGCTTTATTAGCGGCTGTCGGCTCTTCCTGGACGAGGGTGGTCTGGGCTTCCTCCTCCTCATCGATGATGCCGGCCATCCTCTCATCCAGTGAGTGCAGATATTGCAGGCGCAAATGCTTGGAGCGGACGAGTAAGTCGTGCCTGCGTGTCTCGAAGTGGATGCGTGCTCCGAGAATGGTGAAGAAGCAGGTCGCCAGCATGTAAAGCAGGAAGGCGATGATGGCGTAGAACAGCATGTTGTCGGGATTAATCACATCCTGCGTATCGGGCCTGAGATGGTGGTAACTGCATGAGCAGGCAGAACTGGCATTATCGGGCCGGCGGCATGGCCGATAACTGACGCGGGCAACATAAACCTTGCCCGTTTCGCTCATTGGCGTGCTCTAGGCTACAATTCAAGCAGATGAACCGGGCCCTTAAAAATCCGTTCACAGCTTTTTTGTTCCTGCTGTTATTGACCCTGTCTTCCACCGCGATGGGGCAGGTATCGGGGGTGCAGTTAAGCGTGCCGAAGGAGCAACTGGGCCTGGAAGGTTTTGCCCGGGTTGGGACATGGACGCCGATCCGGCTGAGCCTGGAGAACCAGGGGGCGGAACCAAGGCAGGTCGTATGCAGATGGCTTCTGAAAGATGCGGACGGCGACCGCGTCCATGCTGAGCGGCGGATCACGCTGGATGCCTTGAGCAAACAGGACGCCTGGCTGTACGGGCCGCTTCCGATCCGCTGGAACGTCTCAGAGCCGTGGATCGTCCAGATACTCAATGAAACGGCGGACGAGGTGCTGGCAAGCGATGATAAAATCGCACCGCCGGAGTTGATGATCCCTTCTCGCCGACTGATCGGCATCACCGGAAGCTACAGCCTGGGGCTGGACCGGCATATCCATCCGTACACAAGCCATGAAGCGATCACACTTGTGACGGGTATGTCACTGACGACGCTGCCCGATCGATGGTACGGCTTATCCATGATCGACACGTTGGTCTGGACGCGCTACGGCGGCGATCCGAACGATCCACTGGTGTCCAGTGCGTCACAACAGGCGTTGCGTGAATGGGTGCGTCGTGGTGGTCACCTGGTCATCATGCTGCCGGCGTATGGCGAGACGTGGACAGGGTCGGCGATGAGCGACCTGTTGCCGATCAAGGCGGACGACATCGAGCGGATCGAAGGGCCGCCGCCGAGTTGGGCTGGTGCTCGCCGTGGCGCGGAAGTTGTGAATGTCGCGATGAGTGTGTTTTATGTCAACGGTCATGATGATGTTGATGTCGTTCAAACACATAACAATCGGCCGATCATCGTGACCAAGCGTTTCGGCTTCGGACGGGTGACGGTGTCGGGGCTGGATTTGTCAGATAGATCGCTTGCGTCGATGGGATTGCCGAACGGTCGCAACCCGGTGTGGAACACGATCTTCATGTGGCAGGCGCCGATCTACGAAAAAGATACTTACGAAGCGAAGGTCCAGGCGAACGAGATGTCACGGGTGGACCAGCGTTCGGTGATCCCGTTGGGACGGTTCATTCCCGGGCGTGTGTCGATGCGTGGTGCGGCAGCGCCGGCGTTGTTACTGGCGATCCTGGTATTCGGGCTGTACTGGTTTGCAGCCGGGCCGTTGAGCGTGATCGTTCTTAAAAAGCAGAACGCGACGCGGCAGAGCTGGTTGATCTTCGTTGCGATCGTGCTGGTATTCTCGGCATTCAGTTGGGCAGGCGCGTGGCTGATGGCGCCGAAGTCTGCTCAGGTGACGCACTTCAGTGTGCTGACCGCCTCGGCGGACTCCCCTACCGTTCATACGCATAGCTGGATGTCGATCTACACACCCACGTTTTCCAAGCAACTGGTTGAGATCGATCCGGAGCATCCATCTGCCAAGCAGGTGATGTCGAGCCCGGGGATGGTGGTGGGTCTGGATGAAACCGCGTTCCTCGATCCGCAGACGTATTCGCTGGATGCCGCATCGCCTCGTTCGGCGGAGATCCCCTTCCGTTCAACAGCCAAGCAGATCGAAGTGGATTACATGGGACGGGTGGACATCTCGCAGCAGGGGATGGCTGAGCCGTTGATCCTGCCGCAAGGCAAGTTGAAGATCGTGAACAACTGGCCAACAGGCAAGTTGTCGCATGCACTACCCGGGGCGCTTCGTGACGTGCGCGTGTTGTATTGCCCGGGTGGCGGACAGGTGCCGAAAGTCATGCTTCGCGGAGACCCATGGGAACCCAAGCAGGTGATCGATCTTACGGAATTGATGGTTTCGGAACAACCTGAACTAGTCAAACAGCCGGGAGATAAAACTTACGAGAAGCGTTCTTTCAAGGATGAAGGATATCTCGGCAGGCTGATCAGTAACCTGCCGGGTCAGAATCTGATTGATGCGACCGGCCAGGAATCGATCATACTGCCAACCGACTTCATCCGGTATATCGAGTTGTTGAGTTTCTTCGACGCCCTGCCGGCACCGGACTTTGTCAAGACGGGTATCCCCTACACGCGGGTCTATCAGCGGAGCCTGGGTCGGCAGTTCGACCTGACGCCGTTGTTCGCCGGGCGGCGTGTGATCGTGATGGGCCACCTGGAAGACTCACCACTGCCGCTGCCGCTGACCGTGGGCGGCGAAGAAATACCTAGCAACGGTTGGACTGTGGTCAGATGGGTGTATGATTTTGAATAACCGCGGCGTGTGCCGCCGACGTGACGGATCGACTTTATGCCGATGATCCAAACCATCAACCTGACGAAGCGCTACGGGAACCTGATGGCGCTGTCGAACCTGAACCTTGAGATTGAGCAAGGCGATTGCTTTGGTTTCATCGGGCCCAACGGTGCGGGCAAGACGACGACGATCAAGGTGTTGGCGACGTTGCTGAAGCCGACCTGGGGCGAGGCGCGGATCGACGGGTTGAGCGTCGGGCCGGTGAACGCCAGACAGGTGCGGTCGGTGATCGGATACGTGCCCGACTACTTCGGTTCATATGAAGACATGGTCGTGCAGGAGTATCTGGAATTCTTCGCGGCCAGCTACAACATTCACGGCGATAAACGTAAGCAGGTCATCGGTGATGTGCTGGATTTGACGGACCTTGCATACAAGATCGATGCGGAAGTGAACTCGCTGTCGCGCGGCATGCAGCAGCGGCTCAGTGTTGCGCGTGTATTGCTTCACGACCCGAAGGTATTGCTGCTTGATGAGCCGGCGTCGGGGCTGGACCCGCGTGCTCGTATCGAGATGCGCGAGCTGCTTAAAGAACTTCACCGGATGGGCAAGACGATCCTCATCAGCTCGCACATCCTGCTTGAGCTGGCCGATCTTTGTAACCACGTGGGCATCGTGGAACAGGGTGAGCTTAAGTACACCGGCACGATGCAGGACATCATCGATCGTGCAAAGACCGGCGCGGTGCTGCACGTGGGAGTCGCGCAGGGCGTGGAGCGTGCCGCCCAGTTGATCCGCCAACTAGAAGGTGTGACCGAAGCGACGGTGACGAATAATCACATCCGCGTCGCGCTCGAAGCTGAGCATGCGGACCCGTCACGGATTGCCCAGCGGTTGGTGACGCAGGGCTTTGCGCTGACCCGCCTGGAAGAAGAGAAGGTGAACCTGGAGACCGCCTTCATGCGGTTGACACGCGGGCTGGTGCAGTGAGTTTTGTTGTATAGCCGCGACCAGTGGTCGCGCTTTTCCCATCGATTAATACACCCCGCGGCGCGACCAGTGGTCGCGGCTTTACATGAATGCGGAAACCCGACCAGAATGGTCGGGCTATAAGTCATAGTCGATGGCGTAATCAATCCGGCCCTCACCCCGGCCTTCTCCCAAGGGGAGAAGGGGTAAATACAAGCACTTTCTACGCATACGGAGAAACGACGCGGCCTTGGTGATATAGTTTGTGCATGGCGGATCAACTACCCGATACAGCGGCGCAGGCGGCGATTCACATCGAACTGCTTTCTCATCAATACCCTGTCCCCAAACGTAAGCGGTCGGCGGACCCGAAGGCCAGGCCGCGGGAGTTTGCGGTGGATGAGGTTTCACTGCATATCGAGCGTGGGGAGTTGTTCGGCATCCTCGGGCCGAACGGCGGCGGTAAGAGCACGCTGTTTCGTATCCTCTCGACGATGTTGACGCCGAACATCAATAACGGCGGCGAGCGATCCGTGGGGACGATCCAGGTGATGGGCCACGATGTGCTGGATGAGCCGGCCCGCGTGCGTCAACGGTTAGGCGTGCTTTTTCAAAGCCCAAGCCTCGACGGACAACTGACCGCCAACGAAAACCTGCTATACCACGGCCAACTCTACGGCCTGAGCGGTAAGACCCTCACCGAACGCATTGATCGCTGGTTGACGTTCTTCGACTTGCAGGCGAGGCGCGATGACTACGTCGATAGGTTCAGCGGGGGCATGCGACGAAAGCTTGAACTAGCCAAGGCGCTATTGCATGAACCCGCCCTGCTGTTGATGGATGAGCCTGCAACGGGACTCGATCCCGGCGCACGTCGGACGCTTTGGCAGCAAGTAGAGCAGATCCGCAAGGAAACGGGCATGACGGTGGTGTTCACGACGCACCTGATGGATGAAGCGGAGCGCTGCGATCGTTTGGCGATCATGTCCGAGGGCAGGATTGTCGCGGTCGATACGCCGACGAATCTGCAATCGCAGATCGGCGGGGATGTGGTGACAATCACCCCCGAGCCGGAGCTGGATGAGGCAGATTGTCTGGCGTTGTTAGAAGAGATCACCAACCAGTTCGGGCCTTGGGAAGAAGGGATGAAGCCCGAAATGATGGATGGGTATATCCGGTTTGAAAAGTCAGAAGGCGCGAAGATTGCGGGCGAGGTTCATAGCGCATTCCCCGGCAAGGTGCGCAGCCTGACGGTAGGCAGGCCGACGCTGGAGGATGTGTTCCTGCATATGACCGGTGCGCAGTTGGTCGGCGAAAAACATGAAGAAAACTGAATCGGATCGAGATGTTACTCGCCGTTGGGTTTTTCATTGTCTTGATCGTCGGATGCCGGGATATCTTTTTGCGGTTGACCTTCTACGGTCACTCTGCCGGGGTGGCCGAACCATGAGTGATCACCTTGGGCGTGCTTCTCAGTGAGGACGTCGGCGACCTGTTTCATGTTGCCATCGGCATCAACCCAGCCGCCATCGATATCAGGGAAGTCGGTCTTGCAGTTCTCGCATTTGTTGCCGTCGTAGAAACGGATCGGGCACCAGAAGCTTTCGACGTTGCGGAGCATTTCTGTGCCCAGCGACCAGATGCCGGTCATCCAGTCGCAGTAGAGGCACCAGATGAGGTCGTGGCCGACGAGTCCTTCGAACTTGTGGCGGGAGACGTTGACCCATTCGCTGTGTTTGTAGGCGGGGAGGCGCACGGTCCAGGTCAGCGGCGGGTAGACGATCCACTCGGCAAGACGGACCAGCCAGAACACGGGCACGGCCAGCGCGGTGATCCACAGTGCGAGATGGTTGTTGAACCGGCCGGCGGATTTGTTCAGGACTTTGACGATGCGTGGTCCCTTTCTCGCGGCGGGATGCGCCAGTTCATGTAACTGGATCCAGATCAGCAGGCCGACCACCTGCCCGGCGATTGCCGCGAGCAGGCCGATCCACATGTAGAGGATCAGGCCGACGATCATGGGCAGGACGGTGAAGTAGGTGATCAGCAGGTCGAGTCCGATACCTCGGCAGAAGAACGCGCTGAGGGTGCGGCCGGGTTTACCGAGTCTGGGCAACAGATGCAGTACGCCGGCGCCAAGCAGTAGTGAAGCAGCAGTGATCAACAGGATGTAGAGGGCAGTTATCATGACAACAGCATACGTCCGTTGCGATTGAATAGACACATCCGGTGGTTATCGGTGCCGACAGCGGCCCTAATGGATGACTGGCTCTTATTTTGTACCTTTGACATGCCGATTGAGTAAGTACTTGTACTAACTTCCTATGTGAGGCATGCCATGACAAAGGCGATCAGACGAATCGGCGTATTGACGGGCGGTGGGGACTGTGCGGGATTGAATGCGGTTATCCGTGCTGTGACCAAGAGTGCGATCATCGAGCACGGGTTGGAAGTCTACGGTATCGAGGACGGTTTCCTCGGCCTGGTGCAGAACCGTATCCGGCCACTCGGGTTGGACTCGGTCAGCGGTATCCTATCAACCGGTGGGACGATCCTGGGCTCGTGCAACAGGTGCGATCCTTCGCAATATGCGACGCGCAACCGTGAGGGTGTTGTCGAGAAACGCAACGTGACCAACCGTTGCCTGGATCACATCGAACATCACAACATCGACGCGCTGGTCGTGATCGGCGGTGACGGCACGATGAGCGGTGCCGCCAACTTTGTGCAGCACGGCATCAACTGTGTCGGCGTGCCTAAGACGATCGACAACGATCTTTACGGCACGGACCTGACGTTCGGATTCGCCACGGCATGTCACGTCGCAACCGATGCGCTGGACCGCATCCGCACGACGGCCGCGAGCCATCACCGGGCGATGGTGGTCGAACTGATGGGCCGAAACGCCGGCTGGATCGCACTGCATTCGGGCGTCGCTACCGGCGCGGATGTGATCCTCGTGCCGGAGATCCCGTTCAGCGTCGACTCGGTCTGTGCTTATGTCGAAGAACGTTCGGGGTACGGCAAGAGCTTTACGATCATCGCGGTCTCGGAAGGCGCGACCCCGTCCGATGGTGAAAAGATTGTCGCCAAGGTCGATCCGAACAGCCCCGATCCGATCAAACTCGGCGGTGTCGGAAAATACGTGGCAGATAAGATCGAAGAGCGTACGGGGATCGATACCCGTTACACCGTGCTCGGTCACGTGCAGCGCGGCGGCACCCCCGTGGCGGATGACCGCGTCCTTGCGACGCAGTTCGGTTACGCGGCGCTTAAGACTTTGGTTGAAGGCAGGCCCAACCGCCTGATTGTCATGCAGAACGGCAAAGTGACGGATGCCGATATCCTCGCCGCTGCGAACAAGCAGCGTACCATCCCGCCGGACCACCCGCTGCTGCGTGCGGCGCGTGGTGTGGGAACGCACTTCGGTGATGAAGCGATACAGGAACGTGCTGCTGCGTAAGACAGTTTGGTATACAAAGCAAACCTCAAACGGCTCAGACTGATTCTGCCGTTTGAGGTTTTTTGCAGGCTAAGAGCGCCGCGTTCATGGCGGCGGCTTTGTCCAGTGTTTCCTGATATTCATCCGCCGGGACCGAGTCGGAGACGATCCCGCCGCCAACGTTGTAGTCCACCTGGCCGTGACCGGTCGCATCCTGCTGCACGAGCATGGTGCGGATCGCGATATTGAAGCAGGCTGTGCCGTCGTGCACGTAACCGATCGCCCCGGTGTATGGGCCGCGCCGGACCGGTTCGAGTTCATCGATGATCTGCATCGCCCGGACTTTCGGTGCGCCGGTGATCGATCCGCCCGGCATGACGGCTCGCAGCAGGTCCGTAAGGTTCATGCTGGGATGCAGTATGCCTGCGATGGTGGCGGCGGTGTGATGGACCGTCGGGTGCGATTCGATCACGCGGGGTTCGGTGACGCGCACAGAGCCATAATCACACACCCGGCCAAGATCGTTACGCAAGAGGTCCACGATCATGGTCAGTTCAGCGGTGTCCTTTTCGCTATCGAGTAATACCTGCGGGTCGACCGAAGCCGGCCGCGTGCCTTTGATCGGCCGTGTAATAACTCGTCCTTGGTCATCTAATGAGAAAAACAACTCCGGCGAATTGCAGACGATCGTGCGCCTGGTTTGGTCATGTGAAGAGAAATCAATCGTATCAGCTAGTTCCAGATACGCCCCGTACCAGGCAGGCGATCTTGTTGCGAGCACATCAAACAGCTTACGGGGATCGCCCTGACATTGGGCGGTGAAGCGTTGCGTGAGATTGACCTGGAAGATGTCGCCGGCGGCGATGTAGTCGAGCGCTTGAGCTATTGCACGCTCAAAGGCGTGGCGCTCTACGAAAGGTTTCGCTTGATCAGCAATAAAGCGTGAATCATGTGCCTGCATGGCAGGCAGGTCAGGCATCCCCCCTGCTGCACCTTGTCGCCACGTACCGCAGGCCGACCATTGCTGCGTCAGGTTGTCATATACCAGCCAGCCGGGGCAGCGATGCATCTGCTCGATCGGCCAATCACGATCAATCGCCGCGCGACTGGGCAGCCGTTCGATAAACCTGCCGATGTCGTAACTCAGATAACCGACCCATAAGGATTCACGATCGGCTAGCACACGGTTCAGGTCGCGCAGCGGTTTGTGCGACCAGTTGCAGCGGGGCCTGTAAACATCATCATTACCCATCAGCCATTCGCTGACTCCGCAGCCCTTTTCGTCCAATCCGAAACGATACGCACCAGCATCCGATGTGAAGATCGAGTAGCGAGACCAGGCTGAGCCATCCCCACCGGAATGCAGCATGAGCAGCCGTCGGTCTTCAGGCCAACGGCGTAGCGCTTCCAATGGGTCCAGGTTCCAGGTGAGTTGATACCCCTGATGCAGCATATCGAGCATGATATGGCAGTTGGCGTGGGACTTCTGTGAATGATGCTCTGGCTGGCTGGAACAACAAATCGAGAAAAGCTATCCTAAAAACCAAAGGCCACCGTATCCAACAGGAAGCGGCGGCCTTGGACCATCCAAGTGGTGTGTTCGATGTTGTTTGTCGGGCTGGCTGGTGATATCCCCTTCAGCTGGGCTCCACAAATACCCCGGCGGCTACTTCCTCCGATCCGCCCCGCATCTTAACACAAGACTATCTGCTAATCATTCCTTTTTGTATGGCCGGTCAGACTAGACCTTACCTGAAACAGCAACTAAGAGGTGACGCGAAAAATGACTCACGACACTCCGATAACTATAACGCCAAATGTGGGGTCGCGCCAAGTAAAAAACCACGAATGCAGGCCGGTTTTGTCACAAATCCAGTTATAGACAGGACTGATAGGAAATTCGGGCCGATCTTAAGGAGGATAGAGCAACCCGATGATGATTCTGAGAGATGCCTGATAGACCCCTGCAATTCGAGCCGAACCGTTTTGCTGTTGTAGCCATTGGCTCGAGCACGGGGGCGCCCAATCTTGTGCAGAATATCATCGCGGGCCTGCCCGCCGACCTGCCGGTCCCGATCCTCATCGCGCAGCATCTTCCCCCCAGATTCACACATGACCTGGCGGTCACGATGGACCAGGTATCCGCCTTGACCGTGGTCGAAGCGGAGGATGGCCAACCCGTGTTCCCGGGCACGGTGTATCTCGGCAAGGGCCGGATGCACATGCGGATCGTCAAGTCGGCCGGCGGACGCCTGAGCATCCGTATCAGCGATCAGCCCGCCAACCTCCCGTACAAACCGTCCGTGGATGAGCTGTTCGATTCTTGCGACGTGGCTTTCCCCGGCCGCGTCCTCGGTATCGTCATGACCGGGATCGGCAAGGATGGCCTGATAGGCGCGACCCGGATCGTGCAATCCGGCGGGATCATCTACACGCAGAACAAGGAATCCTGTGCTGTCTACGGCATGCCTCGATCTTGCGATGAAGCGGGACTGTCGGCCGGCAGCCTCGACCCGGAAGGCATCCGCCTGGCCATCCACCAGCTCTCACCGACATTCGATTCAACTTCGAAAAGTGCCTGACATCAGGTCGAGTTGAAAGCTGGCAGATACCTGCGACAATCTGTAACCGCTTACACCAGCCCACGCTGCGTGTCAGCCATCACACACGACTTTCACCTATGGAGTGATCCGCATATGCCAGTTTCCGAACGCGCTACCCGCCATATCCTGCTGCTGACCGGTACCGAACGCACCTCCCCCGCCGCGCAAGCTGCCGCGTCCTGGGCTGAGAAACTCGAAGCGACCGGACGGTTTTCTGTCAGTGTCGTCAGTATCACAAACAACGGCGCACCGGCGCTTGCGAATCTTGCGGAGAGCGACTTCGATGCAGTGCTCGTCATGACCGGCCAGGGCGAGGCGCTGCCTGATGCTCATGCCGAGGGATTGGTGAAGTTTGTTCAAGGCGGCGGCGGGCTGGTTGTCATGCATGACTCGCTCGATCTGCTTGCCCGGCAGAAGTCGCTGAAGGAGTTGATGGGAGTGACGGTGAAGGGCCGTTCGCCGATCGTGTTTGATTTTAAGGTGCGATTTGCAGAGGCAGCGAAAACTGCGGGGCATGCCGCGGCGCTACGCTGTGATGATTTTAATGTGGCGGACACCTTGCTGGCGATCGAGCCTAGTGAAGGCGCGACGGTGTTTGCGGTCAGCCATATCGACGGCCGGGATACGCCTGTTGGTCTGACTCAGGATGCCGGTAAAGGCACATTCGCTTACATTGCCTGCGGGGGTTCGGCACAAGCAATGAACAGCCCGCATATCCTGCGCATGGCTGAACGCTGCCTGCGCATCGTCAGCGGCGAAACTTTCGACAAGACCATCGGCGTCGGCATCATTGGCTACGGCGGCGCGTTCAGTATGGGTAAGATCCACGGTGAAGCGCTAAACAAACAACCCGGCTGCAAGACGGTCGCCGTCTGCGATGTCGATCAGCAGCGCATCAAACATGCGAAAACCGAGCTTGGCGATCACATCAGCACGTATACGAAGTACCAGGATTTGCTAAAGGATGATAAGGTCGACCTGGTCATTATTATTCTGCCACACAACATCCATGCCGAGGTGTGCATCGCTGCGAGCAAAGCGGGCAAGCACGTTGTGACGGAGAAACCCTTCTGTATCACGCTTGAAGAAGCGGACGCAATGATCGCCGCTGCAGAAGAAGCGGGGACGATGCTGTCGTGCTTCCACAATCGGCGGTGGGATGGCGACTTCCAGCAGATGCTCAAGCTCGTGCGGGCCGGCGAGATCGGTGATATCTACCACGCTGATGCAGCGAGCGCGGGTTGGCATCAACCGAATAACTGGTGGCGTGCCAGCAAGCCGATCTCCGGCGGTGTGCTCTACGACTGGGGCGCGCACTACGTCGACTGGCTGCTCAACTTCATCCCCCGCCGCATCGAAAGCGTCTCGGGCTGTCTGCACAAACATGTCTGGCACAACACGAGCAACGAAGATTACGCGCTGGTCAACATCCGCTTCGAAGGCGGCATCACCGCAACAATCGAGCAAGGCACGCTCGCCGCGATCCCCCGTGCCGGCTGGCGCATCCTCGGCACGACCGGCGGCCTGCGCAACGACGGCCCCGGCGGCCCCGTCACTCTCGTACAGCAAAAAGACGGCTCGAAACGCGAAGCCAAACTCGACCCCTGGCAATCCAACTGGCACAGCTACTACCAGAACGTCGCCAACCACCTGATCATGGACGAACCCCTGATCGTCACCGCCGACCAGGCCAGACGCACCATCGGCATCTTCGAACTAGCCGAAAAATCCCACGCCGAAGGCGGCAAACCCCTGTCGCTGCCGGGCGAAGAAAACTACACACCGGATTATCTCTGGCCGTTGTAAATGTCTTGATAGTCTAGATGTTTTACCCCCTCTCCCCCTGGGAGAGGGCCGGAGTGAGGGCCAAATGTAATTGTCGTTCTACTGATTAATGCGCTATTCTATCCGGGCGGGTAATAATGAGTCAGACAATCTCTCATGTAGATGAAGCGAATAAGAAGGCGAAAAGTGTCTCATTACGCATTCTTATCTACATAGCAACCGGATTAATATTGACGGTGTGTTTAGTTGCATACCTGTACTTCGCAGCAACACGAATCAGTCTAGATGAAGTCAGGAATCAAACCGGAATAATCTTTCCGAACACTGCATCCATCACACATCAGAACATCTGGTTTAATGTCGATCCCGGCTGGGATATTAGGGTAGCCGTCCCGGCACAGGCAGGCCAGCCACTTGTGCAGCAATTGAATGCTATGCCTACCGCCTCATTTGAAGTATCACCACCTCCCGGGGCAGGCTTAAAGTGGTGGGCGCCGCGTCGGGTCATCGCTGAAAATCTTTATGAGAACGCCCAGAAGGACTTCTATACCTGGATGACTGTTTCAGAAGAAGGCAGTGATTACGTGTTTTATATTGAACACGCATTCTCGTATTAGTACATACTTGATAACACTGCCAGCAAGCTGGTAGATTACATATAGTTCAGAAGCTTACATATCGTTTGTTTGATCATAGTTGGAGGGCGTGGGATGATACATAAAGTGATTGTCTTAGGCTCCGGCAGTGCGGGCCTGATTGCGGCAATAACACTTAAGCGCAAGCTGCCGCAACTCAACGTACATATCGTCCGTGACCCGGATATTGGTGTGATCGGGGTGGGCGAAGGGAGCACGCCTAATTTTGTCGGGCATCTTTTCGGCATGATGGGGATTGCACCGAGGCGGTTTTATGAGAAGGCGAAGCCGACGTTTAAGCGGGGGATCCGGTTTCGCTGGGGGCCTCGGGGCACGTTTTACTATGCGTTTGGCGAGCAGCTCGATCAGGAATTTAACGAGCTGAAGGTGCCGAACGGTTTTTTCTGCATGGATCAGTTTTCCAACGGATCGATGCCGGCGGCGTTGATGGAGGCGGGCAAGGCTTTTCCGCGTCTGCCTAACCGTGCGCCGCAGATCACTTCCGCTTATTCGTTTCATATCGAAAACGAGAACCTGGTGCGGACGCTTGAAGAAGAAGCTCGCTTGGCGGGGATCGAATTCACCGATGGGAAGATGACACGGGCTGAGCAAGGGGAGCAAGGCATCGCCGCGATCCATCTTGAAGACGGCCAGCGGATCGAAGCGGACTTCTTCGTCGATGCCAGCGGATTCAGGGACGAGTTGATCAGTGGCGTGCTGGATGAGCGGTTCGTGAGTTTTGATAAGACACTGTTTTGCAATCGTGCGGTGGTCGGCGGGTGGGAGCGGACGAACGAGCCGATCCTGCCTTACACGACGGCGGAGCAGATGGATTGCGGCTGGTGCTGGCAGATCGAACATGAACACTTCATTAACCGCGGTTACGTTTATTGCAGCGATATGATCAGCGATGATGAGGCGTTTGCTGCATTTAAGAAGAAGAACCCGAAGGTGCCGGGTGAGCCGCGCTTCGTGCCGTTTACTTCCGGGTTCAGGAAACGGTCATGGGTGAAGAACGTGGTCGCGATCGGCAACTCGGCGGGATTTGTTGAGCCTTTGGAAGCAACGGCATTGATGGTGATCTGCAACCAGTGTAAAACGATCGGGGTGATGCTCCAGCAATCGACGCTCGAACACTCCGCGACGATGCGTTCGATGTACAACGACCTGCGCGAAAAAGAGTGGCTGTTGATCCGCGACTTTCTTGGGCTTCACTACAAGTTCAACACGTCGCTGGATACCCCCTTCTGGCAGCGCTGCCGGGAGGAAACCGACCTATCCAATATCCAACACCTGCTGGATTTTTACGAAGAGAACGGTCCATCCAGGCTGATCCGCCACCTTGTTCCCGACTTCGTCAACGACTTCGGCGTCGAGGGCTTCCTCGTCATGCTCGTAGGCAACAAGGTCCCGACGCGCAAGCAATACAAGCCCGGCAAGTGGGAACGCGATAAATGGCATGAACGCTGCCAGATGCTTGGCAAGCAGGCGAATGACGGCGTGAGTGTGAAGGAGGCGCTGACGTATATCCGCCATCCGAACTGGAAGTGGCCGGGGGAGAAGTGATATGAGTCGGAGGCAAATAAAACACGGCTGGGGTTTATCGCGGCACAATGATTATTGTGACGGTCGTCGGCATATTAATGGGTGTGCTTTGGGGGATCTCATTGATTTACCATGTTGAGACGTGGTGGCCGGTTAGTTCAACGACCACGCTGATGATCGATTTACTACATGGCGACACCATCATTACGTATGACAGAACACTTTCATGGAAGCTTGTGATTGCATATCACGGACCAGAGCTGCCCAGATTAGCCTTCATTCTTGATATTTGGAGTTTTGAGTACAAAACATTGCCTGTGATCAATGGATGGGTTGTCGTTATTCCGATGTGGTTCCCGTTTATTGTGCTAATAGCCTGGCCTGTCCTGCATATCATGAAGAAGTGGCCACGCAGGATTGAGCACGGTCAATGTACCGGTTGCGGCTACGACCTTCGCGGCAGTCAGGATTCCAGTACTTGCCCGGAATGTGGCGAAGCGATCGTTAGAGATACACAGAGTTGAAAAACGCGGGCGGGAGGACTCGAACCCCCAACCCTCGGTTCCGAAGACCGATGCTCTATCCATTGAGCTACGCCCGCTGGGGAGTGGGATTGTATCTGTTTCGGAGGTCGGGGGCTAGTGGGAGCAGGATGTAGGGTTTAGGGTGTTGGGTGTAGGGTGTTGGGTGTAGGGTGCGGAAAAATGCACGAATGCTCGAATGTCGAATGAGAATGGCGGATAGTTGTTGATGCTCATGTCTCGATAAGGGGCATCCGGCGACTGAATCAAGTATTCCCGCCTTGACCCCACACCCTTCACCCCAAACCCCACACCCTTCTCCAGCTCCTGCGCTTATACTACGGGCAACTAACCATGGGAGATCAGCATGATGGAGCCGCAGCATTTGCCGGAGGATGGGTTTTATTTGGGGGCGACGCCTTATACGCCGTTGGTGCCGGTAACGCTGGAGGCGGGTGGGCCGGCGATCTGGTGCAAGCTGGAGTTCTTCAATCCCAGCGGGTCGACAAAGGACCGGATCGCGACGTATATCCTGACCAAGGCCTGGCGCGCGGGTGAACTCCGCAAGGGGTCGGCCGTGGTCGAGGCATCCAGCGGATCGACGAGCATCGCGATGGCGATGGTGTCTTCGCAGTTGGGCTTACGGTTCATCGCGGTGATGCCGGAGGGCGTGAGTAATGAGCGATCGATGATGATCAAAGCTTACGGCGGTGAGGTCGTGCTGAGCCCGCGTGAAGAAGGCGTGATGGGTTCGGTGCGCGTGTCTCGTGAGTTGGCGATCAAGGAAGGCGCTTATTTGCCCCGCCAGTTTGAAAACACTGACAACGCCCAGGCACATCGTCTGTACACAGCTCGCGAGATCGTGACACAGATACCGGGTGAGTGCGTGGACGCAGTCGTGAGCGGTGTCGGCACGGGCGGGACGCTGGTTGGTCTGTACAACGGGTTGAATGATCACGGCTGCTGTGCGAAGCCTTATGCGGCGAGGCCTGTGAGTCATGGCGGAACGCCGGCGGCGTGTGCGGGATGTTTCCATGATACGGAGCATTGCAGCTATTCGAGCTGCATCCCGGGCGTGCTGGATAACATGTCGAAGATTTATAACCCGGACGATATGCCGGGGCTGGTCGAGGTTGAGGTCGACGATCGGCTGGCGATTGATACGACACGCAAATTGATCAAGCGGGGCTTCCCGGTCGGGCCGAGTTCGGGTTTGAATTACGCGGCGGCGGTCGAAGCGGCGAAAGAACTTGGACCGAATGCGAAGGTTGTTACCGTGTTCTGCGACCGGATGGAAAGATACTTCTCGACGGAACTGTTTACGGGGATGGCCAAAGAGCAAGCGGCGGTATGTTGTTAACAACAACCAAAGAAGAAACCCGATCAGAATGGTCGGGCTATGTGTGGAAGCAGGTTCTCGACCGGGGCGGCGAGATGATTGGCTTTATTGTGGATCGGCTGTTGCGTCCGTAGCATCCGGCATAAGCATGGCGTGCCAGTCTTCGCCATCGACTAACCAATCGAGGTTGAAACGGACGAAGGTGAGGCGTTCGTAGAGTTTCTTGTCGCCGTTCTCGTACATCAGGTATATCCAGCCGTCCTTGTCGGCGGCGAGAGTGGAGTAGGCGCTGGGGCCTTCATATACCAGGCGTTTGACTGGCCATGTCTGTGTTTGATCGAAGCTGGCCCAGACGGTCATTTTGAGCCGTTCGCTGCCGGGATTGTCGGGTGTACTGTAGAGCAGTACGTCCTTACCGTCGGTTACTTCAAGAGGCAGACGTACGAGTCCGGCGTTGCAGCCGTAGCTGGGTTTGCTGCCGTACTTGAAGTAGAAAGGCTGGCCGACTTCGCGCAGATCTTCGGTGACGTACCAATCGGTCCAGCGGTGCCCGCCGTCACGGCTCCATGCGATCTGTCTGCGGTGATCGATGGACAGGTGGCTGCGTGAATTGAAGTAGAGCCTGCCATCGGAGAGTTCAGCGAGCGTGCCTTCACCGGTACCGCTTTGCACGGGGTCGCTGACCTGCCAGGTTTTGCCGTGATCGTCGCTGTAGATCGCAGAGTTGTAGTCGTAGACCCAGTATTCCTGAGCGTTATCGCCGTGCGGCGGTTGCAGGCGGACGGGCATGAGAAGCCGGCCCTTGTGTTCGCCGTACTGGAGTGTGATGCCTGACTCGGAACAATTCAGGTTGACGGGAACGTTGTCGGGCACGCCATAACCTTCGGCGTTGGGGTTGAAAGAGATCTCTTCACGTTCCCATGTTTTGCCGTGGTCCTGGCTACGGTAGAGATACCCTTTGCCGTTGACGATGAGCAGGTCACCGGTGGTTTCATCGAGGACGACGTTACCGGTCGCGTCATTGCCGACTTTGACAGACTCGCTCCATGTCTTGCCTTGATCTTCACTGCGACGCAACACACGGCAACTGTCGGCAAACGCAAGCACGCTGCCGTCCTGCGCGACGATCAGCCTGGGGATGCGCACTTTTTCGAAGAGGACCTGCGATTCGAAAGACGGTTCAGCCTGTGCGATTGAAGTGATAACAACCATCAAACAAAGACACGCAATACTAACAGCACCCAGCCGGCTGATAACCGCCATTTTTACCTCCAAACGGATTGTCTTATCAGTGTGAGACTGTCACACCAACATTACACATCACCGTGTTATACCACCGGTGTGTTCTCGTTACATTCCAATTGCTCACGTGCGGCTTCGACGACGGCTTCGGCGGTGAAGTTGAACTTCTTGAGCAGGTCCTTGAGCGGAGCGGACGAGCCGAAGGAATCCATACCGACAATCGCGCCGGTGCAGCCGACGTAGCGTTCCCAGCCGAAGGTCGAACCCATTTCGACAGCGACGCGTGCTTTGCATTCACGGGGTAGTACCTGCTGCTTGTATGCTTCAGGCTGAGCCTCGAACAATTCCCAACTAGGCATGCTGACCACGCGCGCCTGCACGCCGTCTTCGGTGAGTTGGCGATAGGCTTCGACGCAGAGTTGCAATTCACTGCCCGAACCGATCAAGATAACTTCGGGGTCGCCGAGGTCGGCATCGGTGAGAATGTACGCACCCTTGCTGACGCCCTCAGCCGAGGCGAACTCCGTGCGGTCAAGCGTCGGCAGATTCTGCCGCGACATTACCAGTGCGGCCGGCTCGTGTTTGAGCTGAGCGACGACTTTCCAGGCTTCGACGACTTCGTTGGCATCGGCCGGCCGGAGTGTGATCAGGCCGGGCATCGCGCGGAGCGAAGCGAGGTGTTCGACGGGCTGGTGGGTCGGGCCGTCTTCGCCGACGCCGATCGAATCGTGTGTGAAGACATAGATGACGGGGATTTCCATCAAGGCAGCAAGGCGGATCGCTGGGCGGGCATAGTCGCTGAATATGAAGAAGCCCGAGTTGTACGGGCGGACTTTGCAGGTTGCCATGCCGTTACAGATCGATGCCATGGCGTGTTCGCGGACACCGAAGTGGAAGTTGCGCCCTTGGGGTGTCGAAGCGGTGAACGTACCGGCGTCATCAAAGTTGAGGAATGTCTTGGTAGACGGTGCGAGGTCGGCAGCGCCACCGATAAGCCATGGGTAACATTCCGCCAGGCCGTTGAGCACCTTGCCGGAGCTGGCGCGACTGGCAACACCCTTGGCATCCGCATCGAACTTAGGCAGTTTACTATCCCAATCCTCGGGCAACTGCCCCTTCTGCATCAATTCGATCTGAGATGCAAGGTCGGCATGCTTGGCTTTGTATACATTGAACTTTTCAGACCATGCGTTTTGAGCTTCCGTGCCACGTTTGCCGATGCCTTGTGCGAAGTGTTCGAGCACTTCATCCGGCACGAGGAACTGTGCATCTTCGGGCCAGCCGTACCCCTTCTTGGTGAGTTTGACTTCTTCTTCACCGAGCGGAGCGCCGTGTGCGTCGGCTGTGTCCTGAAGGTTGGGCGCGCCGAAGGCGATGTGGCTCTTGACAATGATCAGCGTGGGCTTGTCGGTTTCCTCGCGGAAGTGCTTGATCGCGACATCGAGCATTTCGAGGTTGTTGGCGTCACCGACCTTGATGACCCGCCAGCCCAGCGCGGAGAAGCGGCCGGCGACGTCTTCGGTGAACGCGAGGTCGGTGTCGCCTTCGATGGTGATGCGGTTGCTGTCGTAGATCCAGCAGAGGTTGCTGAGTTTAAGGTGGCCTGCGATTGAAGCGGCCTCGTTGGAGATACCTTCCATCATGCAGCCGTCGCCGCAGAGCGCGAAGGTGTCGTAGTTGTAGATTTCGAAATCGGGCTTGTTATAACGAGCAGCCAGCCATTTGCCGGCGATCGCCATACCGACGCTGTTAGCCAGGCCTTGGCCGAGGGGGCCGGTGGTGGTTTCGACGCCTGAGGTCCAGCGGTACTCGGGATGGCCCGGGCATTTGCTACCAAGCTGGCGGAACTTCTTGATCTGGTCGAGGCTGACGGCCGGGGCGTCGGTCGGGTCCTCATTTTCATCGAGCTGCTTGACGCCGGTCAGGTGCAGCATGGAGTAGAGCAGCATGGAGGCGTGCCCGGCCGAGAGGACGAAGCGATCACGGTTCGCCCACATCGGGTCGGCGGGGTTGTAGTTCAGGTGCTTGTTCCAGAGCAGGTAAGCCAAGGGGGCCATGGACATGGCTGTGCCGGGGTGGCCCGAGTTGGCGGCCTGAATGGCGTCCATACTCAGGGTTCGGATGGTGTTGATGGCTTTCTGTTCGATCTTGTCACTTGGCGGGCGGAACGTCGTCATGGCGAATCTCTTATGTAGATGTAAGGATAGATACACGCGGCGAGTACCGATCCATCGGCAGGCCGGGTGGGACGCCAATATACACATATTTGAAGGCCGGTAATTCCCCGAGACAAGGAAACTTGCCCTATGTCCCACTGACTGCTCCGTGCAACGACTAAGTCACGTCAATTTCATAACAAAAGTCGCTCTGGGGCCCTAGTAAAGAGAGTTATTATGGTTATTATATGTCCTGCGACGGAGTGGCCGCCGCGGAAATCCAGTTATTGGGGAATGGTCTATGGCACGTATTCACGAGTATCAGGCCAAAGCTTTGCTGGCCAAGCACGGCTTTCAAATACCACGCGGAGGCCCCGCTTCAACACCCGCGGAAGCTGCCCGGATCGCCGAATCACTGGGTGGATCGGTCGTCATCAAAATCCAGGCCTGGACCACCGGCCGAAAGGCGATGGGGGGGGTTGTCTTTGCGGACACACCCCAGCAGGTCGAGGACGAAGCCAAACGACTTCTGGCGATGACGGTCGGCAACTTCCCGGTGACGGAGGTGCTGGTCGAGGAACTGGTGCCGATCGATCAGGAGCTGTTCGTCTCACTGGCGCTGGATGATGCGGCAAGGGCGCCGATGATCCTGCTTTCACTGGTCGGCGGATCGGGGATCGAGCAGCGCGCCGGGCAGGTGCATCGGTTAGCGTGCGATCCGAAGGCCGGACCGGATGAGGCGAAGCTGAAAGCATTAATCGCAGCATCCGAAATCAATGCGAAGCTGCATGACCAAGTCGCCAAATCAGTGCAAGGCGTGTTCGAAGTCGCGAAGACATACGAAGCACGCTCGCTTGAAATCAACCCGCTGGTTACGACGACGGATGGTCGCGTGATCGCGGCAGACTGCCGGATGACGATCGACGACTACGCGGTATTCCGGCATCCGGAACTGGGGATCGAAATCGCGCGTGAACTGGACCACCCCCCCACCGCCTTGGAGCGGATCGCTTACGAGATCGAGCAAGCGGACCACCGCGGAACGTTCTACTTCGCGCAGCTCAATACCAAAGCGGCGGAAGGCTCAAAAGGCCTGGTCGGTTTCCATGGCGCGGGCGGCGGCGGTTCGATGATGTCGATGGATGCGATCATGAGCGAAGGATTCACGATCGCCAACTTCACGGATACATCGGGCAATCCCTCGGCCGCGAAGGTCTACCGCGCAGCGAGAATCATCCTGAGTCAACCCGGCCTGGTCGGCTACTTCGGCTCCGGGTCGGGTGTTGCCAGCCAGGAGCAGTTCTGGTCGGCGTATGGTTTAACCAAGGCGTTCCTCGAACTGGAACTGAACATCCCCGCAGTGATTCGACTCGGTGGCAACAGTGAAGACCGAGCGGTTGAAGTATTGGAAGATGCCTGCAAGGACCTGCCCGCCAAGGTCGAAGGCTATCGCAAGGATGATTCGCCTCGCATGATCTCGCAGCGTTTTGCTGAGTTGATCGCCGAATCTGATGCGGCGCTGTGGCAGCCGCGCGATCCGAAGTTACCCGCGTTTGTCGGTACAGGCACTTCGATTCCCATCAACGGCGGGAAAGTCTGGATCGATTCCGCTTCATGCGATACCAAGACCACGCAATTGGTCATCGAACAATCATCAGGCCTGCTCAAGGATGAAGGCGGCGTTCCTGTTCTCGCTGTCAGTGAGGAGGACGCGGTCGGGAAGGATTCGGAATTTATTGCCTGCGAGATTGAGTTGCGTCGTGCGGGTAAGCCGGTGGTTTATGTTGAACTGGATGTGCCGGGGCTGGATGAGCTTATCGGCGCGGTTGCAACAATCGGGGGAGGGAACTGAATCATGGCAGTACTCATCGACGAAAAGAAGCGTGTCATCGTTCAGGGCATTACCGGCCGAGAGGGCCAGGCACGTACCAAACTGATGCTCGGTTACGGCACGAATGTTGTCGGCGGTTGCACGCCTAAGAAAGGCGGGCAGGAAGTCGAAGGCTTGCCGGTCTTTGATACGGTTAAGGAAGCAGAAGCATTTTGCAGGGGAAAACACGGCGGGCCGGCGGATGTGTCGGTCGTGTTCGTTCCAGCCAAGCTCGTTAAAGCAGCGGCGATCGAAGCGTTTGAAGCCGGCGTCAAACTCGTCGTGCTCGTGCCGGACCGTGTACCGGTCTGGGATGCGATCCAGATCGCAGATGTTGCCAAGTCTCATGATGCGCATTTTGTCGGACCGAACACGCTGGGCATCATCAGCCCGGGCAAAGCTGTGCTCGGTATGATCGGCGGACGCGCGGAAAGCGCCAAGGCATGGTTCAAACCGGGCAAGGTCGGCGTGATCAGCCGATCGGGCGGCATGAGTTCATCCACTGCGTATTACCTTGGCAAGGTCGGGATCGGATTGAGCACGATCTGTCACGTCGGCGGTGATTCGGTACTCGGCTTGCGATTCCCCGATGTCGCGTTGATGTTCCAGGACGATCCGGACACCGAAGCGATCGTGATCTTCGGAGAAATCGGTGGGTCACAGGAAGAAGACCTTGCGGCGCTGATGAAAGAAGGCCGGGTGACTAAGCCTGTCGTTGCATACATCGGCGGGAAGGCGGCAAAGGAAGGCACGCGATTCAGCCATGCCGGTGCGATTATCGAGGGCGGTAAAGGCACGCACGACGGCAAGGTCAAGGCTTTGACCGAAGCCGGCGCGACCGTGGTAACCAGTTTCGGCGACCTGCCCGAGGCCGCACTCAAAGCGATCGGCTCCAACTGAGAAAGGCTTGAGATGAGTGAATCGAATCCCAATGCGTGGAAGACAGCCGTCACCGAGATCAAGCCGAACCGTGTCGCGGTCCGCGGCTATAACATCGCCGAACTGATGGGCAATGTGACATTTGGTCAGGCCGTCTATTTGATCCTGCGAGGTGAATTACCCAGCGCTGAAGTCGGCAAGCTGATGGACGCGATCCTGGTCTCAAGCATCGACCACGGCGCCACGCCCCCGAGCGTTCTGGCGGCACGGACCGTGGCGAGTTCAGGCGCTGCCTTGAGCCAGTCCGTCGCAGCGGGCGTGATGTCGATCAACAAATCCCACGGCGGGGCAATTCAGGACTGTGCCCTGCAATTGAAGAAGATCATCGAGCGGTCCCAGAACGACAAACAATCCCTGTCAGATGCGGCTCGTAGCGAGCTTGCAGACATGAAAAACCGCGGCGAGCGGATGAGCGGCTTCGGACACCGCTACCACACGGCAGACCCGCGCACCGCCCGTTTGTTCGAGCTGACCGAGCAGGCAGGCGTAAACGGGCTGTACATCGACGCGGCCAAGGCGGTCGAGCAGGTTTTTGCCGACTCGGGCAAGAAACTGCCGATCAATGTGGACGGCGCGATCGGGGCGGTCCTGGCGCAACTCGGGTTCGATCCGGCCGTGATGAATGGTCTATTCATGATAGCACGGACCCCGGGCCTGGTCGCCCATGTGGTCGAGGAGCAGACACGCGAAAAACGGATGCGTAAGATCGATCCGGTCGATCATAGTTATGATGGTCCCGAGGCGCGGACGTTGTAAGGAGACAATCGATGCCATACACAGTCGACCAGATCGCGGACTTATTCCCCGATATTCATCAGATCACAGATAAGAGCTTGCAAGAGAAAGTCGCGGCCGTGTGGTCCGAGGCGATCGAAACCGGCGCTGGTGGGAAGGGTTGGAGGTTCGAAGAACTCAAAGCAATCCCCTTCACATTGCTGGCAGGTGACATCGATTTGCGATTTATCGAACACCTCAACTCATGCATCCGCCAGTGTATCGTGATCGCGGACACGCTTTTGACGATCTACAAAGGCAAGATACCCGTGAACAAGGATATTCTGATCGCCGGCGCGATGCTCGCGGACGTGGGCAAGCCCCTGGAGTTCGATCGTGATAAGGATGGCAATCTTATCAAGGGTCACTTCGGTGACATGCTGCGGCATCCGTTCAGCGGTGTCGCGATGTGCTATAAGCACGGCATCCCGGCCGAAGTCATGCACATCGTCGCGACCCATAGCCACGAAGGGGATAAGGTCGAACGCACCATCGAATCGATCATCTTCCATCACGCGGACTTCGTCGACTTCGATATCGCGAAGTATCTTGGTAAGCATCCGATTAAATAAATCGGGGCCTGGAGTCACACACTTCATTTAGGACGGGAACCCTATGGGTCTGACACTGGTTGAAAAAATAGCGACACGCTATGCCGTAGGCTTAGAGGCTGGTGAGTCGGCGACGCAAGGATCGATCGTTACGATCAGACCCAAGCATGTGATGACGCATGACAACACCGGCGCGGTGATCCCGAAGTTCAAGAGCATTTTTCCCGAAGGCGTTGAGCCCAAGGTCGCCGACCCACATCAGCCGGTGTTCGCGATCGACCACGACATCCAGAACCACTCGCCTGAGAATCTCGGCAAGTATGCGAAAATTCATAAGCACGCCGATCAACACGAGATTGACTTTTATCCCGCCGGGACAGGGATCAGCCATCAGGTGATGGTGGAGCAAGGTTATGTCATACCGGGCAGCATGATCGTGGGCAGCGATTCACACTCGAACCTGTACGGTGCTATCAGCGCGCTGGGGACGCCGGTCGTACGGACAGATGCCGCTTGTATCTGGGCGACGGGGCAGACGTGGTGGCAGGTGCCGAAGGTCGCCAAGTGTGTATTGAAAGGCAGGCTCAAGCCCGGCGTGGTGGGTAAAGATGTCATCATCGCGCTTTGCGGTCTGTTCAATAATGATGAAGTATTGAATCATGCGGTGGAGTTCGTCGGGCCGGGCGTGGAATGCCTGTCGATGGACCAGCGTATGTCGATCGCGAATATGACCACGGAATGGGGCGCATTGGCGGGGGTATTCCCGTTCGATGAAGTATTGCGGCTTTATCTTGAAGACCGCGTTCAATACTTCGGCTCGGTAACGCGGCCGGGCATTCGGCGTGACGGTAGCCTGGGCGGATATAACTTCACCGAGATCGAGTCTTGGTGGAAAGGTAAACTTGTCGCAGATGAAGATGCAGAGTACGCGGTCGAGATCGAGCTGGACCTGGGTACGGTGATCCCGCACGTGTGTGGGCCGAACGAAGTCAAGACGATGCATGCACTGCCTGTGATCGAGCAGGAAAGAATAGCGATCCAAAAGGCGTATCTGCTGTCGTGTGTCAACGCGAGGCTGGAAGATCTGCGGGATGCGGCCGAGATCGTTAAGGGTAAACGCATCGCAAAAGGTGTTTCGTTCTACGTTGCCGCCGCATCGTCCGACATTCAGGATAAAGCTGAAGTGGCCGGCATCTGGCAGGCTCTGCTCAACGCGGGAGCGACCCCCCTGCCGCCGGGCTGCGGGCCTTGCATCGGACTTGGCGAAGGTACGACTGAACCGGGCGAGGTCGCGATCAGTGCGACCAATCGGAACTTCAAGGGACGCATGGGTAGCGCGGATTCCCAGGTGTATCTTGGATCGCCTGCTGTCGTCGCTGCTTCTGCGTTGGCCGGCTATATCTGTGCGCCGACCGGTTATGAACTGACCGAACCTAAACGTAATATCAAACGCAACACACCGGCTGCATCGGCCTCGAAAAGTGCGAAGATCATTGAAGGCTTCCCAGCAGAAGTCAGCGGACGCGCACTTTTCATGCCGAAGGACAATATGAACACCGACGGCATCTACGCCGGCAAGTGGACATACAAAGACGACATGACGCCGCAACAGATGAAAGACGTCGCGTTCGAGAATTATGATCCCGAATTCAACAGCATTTACCAGGACGGCGACATCGTCGTCAGCGGGCGCAACTTCGGTACAGGATCGAGCCGGGAACAGGCGGCTACATGCTTGAAGTATAAAGGTGTGCCCTGCGTGATCGCCGCAAGTTACAGCGAAACATACCGACGTAATGCGTTCAACAACGGCTTCCTTTGTATCGAATGTACGGAACTGGTCGATTACCTAGCGGAAACACTTTCAGACAACGAAAAACCAACCATTGTCGGGCCGAAGATCGTGGTCGACTTCCAGGGATCGGTTGTGCGAGTAGACAAAAAAGCATTCCCGTTCCCGGCACTGAGCCCGACGGCACAAAAACTGGTTGTCGCCGGCGGCGCTGAGGCCGTGGCGCGATCACAGATTTCTAACTGATTCACACACTTGGAACCTGCAATTCAAGGAAACAATGATGGCGAAGTACAAGATCGCATGGATGACGGGCGACGGCGTGGGCAAGGACGTCATGGAAGCGGCACGGATCGTGCTGGACGCGATGAAGTTCGACGCCGAGTACATCCCTGCTGACATCGGCTGGGAATTCTGGTGCAAGGAAGGCAACCCCCTGCCCGACCGCACGATCGATATCCTCAAGCAGACCGATTGTGCTTTGTTCGGCGCGATCACCAGCAAGCCGCGTGATGAAGCGAACGATGAACTGGCGCCGGAACTGAAGGACAAGGGCTTGGTCTACTTCAGCCCGATTGTAAAGCTACGCCAACTATTCAACCTGCACACGAACCTCCGCCCGTGCAAGGCCTATCCCGGCAACCCGCTGAACTACCGTGACGATATCGACCTGGTTGTTTTCCGTGAGAACACCGAAGGCATGTACGGCGGTGTCGAGTGGTTCCCACTGCCGGAGAAGGTTTACGATGCCATGTGCGTGAATCCCAAGATGGTGAAGTGGAAAGAAAAGGGGCTTGAGAATGTCGCGCTATCGACCCGCATCATGAGTAAGCAGGGTTGCGAGAGCATCGTCACTCAAGCGTATGAATATGCCAAGACGCATGGGCGTAAAAGCGTGACGCTGGTCGAAAAGCCAAATGTTTTGCGTGAAACCGGTGGCTTGATGACACGCGTCGCCCGTGAAGTTGCCAAGAATTATGACATCCCGCTCTGGGAAGCCAACATCGACGCAATCTGCATGTGGATGATCAAGAATCCGCACACGTATGACGTGCTGGTTGCAGAGAATATGTTCGGCGACATCATTTCCGACCTCTGTGCGGGGCTCGTCGGCGGGCTAGGCTTTGCCTCGGCAGCAAACATCGGTGACGACTATGCCGTCTTCGAGCCGACGCACGGCTCCGCTCCGAAGTACGACGGCATGTACAAGGTCAACCCGATGGCGATGCTTCTGACCTGCAAGCTGATGTTCGACTGGCTGAGTGAAGATGATATGGCAGAGCGTCTCGAAGCCGCGATCGCTAAGGTGATCAAGGAGCACAAGGTCGGCACGTATGACGTCGGGTTGAATAACACAACGCTGGAAGTAGCAGAGGAAGTGGCAAGACACGTGTAATTGGAGTTAACCGCGAAGGCGCGAACAGCGCGAAGAGGAGCGGAATCATGGGTTCATTCAAAACCAAAGACTTTATCAGCTACGACCTGGCCGAGTGGGCATGCAACCTGAAATACGAAGACCTGAGCCCCGAGGCGATCGAACGGGCGAAGCTGTTCTGGTTTGATTCATTGGGTTGTGCGCTGGGGGGTAGCCAACAGGAAGATGCGAAGATCCTGTTGATGCATCACCAGATATTGATGCGTGAAATCGGGGGCGGTTGTAGCTGCTTTGTCAGTGGATTCAGAACCAATCCCGTCGATGCCGCGTTCCTGAACGGCCACATGATCCGGTCGATGGATTACAACGACATCTACTGGAAGGCGGACCCATCCCACCCGAGCGACCTGCTCTCAGGACCGCTCGCGGTTTGTCAGGCGAATCAGCTTTCAGGTAAAGACCTGATCCTCGCGTCCGTCATCGCTTATGAAGTCGAGATGCGACTGGTTGAAATCGGTCGTCCGGGCATACGCGAATACGGCTGGCATCACGCGACGCTGACCGGTTTCGCTGCAGCTTACGGCCCCGGGCGTCTGCTGAACTTGACGGTCGATGAAATGGTCAACGCGGTCGGTATCAGTGCCAGCCGTACTGGCTCGCTTGGCGCTGTCACAGCGGGCAAACTTACAAACATGAAGAACACGGTCGACCCCTGGGCGACGCGCGTCGGCCTTGAGTCCGCCTTCCTCGCGAAACTCGGTTACACCGGGCCGGAGCATATCTATGACGGCAAGGAAGGTCTGTTCCATGTGTTCGGGCATTCTGTCAGTGGCGGGAAGCCTTGCACGTTCGACGCGGACGGCATGATTAAAGACCTGCCGAAGTCGCCGAGCGATCATTACCGCATCTTGGATTGCGGCTTCAAATCCTTCCCGATCGAAGCGCTCAGCCACGCGCCACTGACCGCGATGATGAAGTGTGTGAAGGAAAACAATCTCAGCCCTGATGATGTTGCTGAGATCAAGGTCGAAGTGATTGCACGCGCAGCGGACATCCTGGGTGATCCGCACAAGTACCGCCCCACCGGCAAGGAAACCGCCGACCACTCGCTGCCCTACTGTATGGCAGTCGGCTTGATAGATGGCATGGTCACCCCGCTACAGTTCCAGCAGGAACGCATCGACGATAAGTCGCTGATCCCGGTGATGGACATGGTAAAGGTTGTACCGAATGAAGAATTCGAATCGTTGTTCCCCGAATATCAACCGAGCCGGGTAACACTGACGCTCAAGGACGGCAAAAGCTTCTTTACACGCGTGGATGTGCCGAAGGGTGACCCGCGCGATCCAATGACCGCCGAGGAAATCAGCGTCAAACTTACTGCTCTCGGCAAGGACGTGGTCGGCGAAGAGCGATGTAAGAAGATCGGCGAACACATCATGGATATCGAAAACCAGCCGGATGTGGAAACGTTGATGTCGTTAATGACACTCTGATGCTTGCTTCTGTGTTTGTGAATCTTGTGCAGAAAGCGGATTAGCCACAGATGAACACGGATAAAAAACACAGATAAGATAATCGAGAATTCTCAATTCACCTGTAGCGGGTGCCCTGTTTTGACCGCGCAGCAGCAAAGCAGGTAATGCATTGGCTCTGAATCCGTGTTTATCTGTGTTCATCCGTGGCTAATAATCAATTTCATTTGTTGCCACCAAAGACAGGCTCATTGGGTTGAAATGTGCTTATAGTCATCCGGTGTGTTGATATTCCTCAATACCGCCGAGTTTGCGATTTCCACCATAACCACATTTTCCTCATGTGCTGATACCAGTTCTCGCAAACCGGTGTCGCATGCGGGTGACATCAGGAACGGGATGCGTGATGCGGGGAAGATGATGGGGTGCCCGCGTTTGCCATCATGGGCGGCAACGATGATCCTGCCAGGCTGATGTTGAAACACCGAGCAGCATTCCGCGACTTCTGCGGAGGCAAGCCCGGGCTGATCACCGGGGCAGATCAGGATGCCATCATCAACCTGCAATTCACATACCTTCTGCAGTTCATCAACTCCGAGTCGTAACGAGTCGATCATCTCAGCGTCGGGTTCGTCATTTAAAACGACCATCGCGCCGGTTTGACCAATATCTATCTCAGCCGCAACCAGGCTATTCGTCACAACGAGTGTGCGGTTTATTCGATCGCAACAGACAAGCGGATCGATCACGCTCAACAACATCGGTTGACCATCAACGGGCAGAAGCTGCTTGGGCTGGCCCATACGATTTGATCGACCCGCTGCGGGGATGATGGCGTGGATGGTGGACATGGTTTTGGTGGTTGGTTCTTAGTGGCTGGTGTCTGGTGGCTCGTGTCTGGTGGTTAGTCAGACCCTTAACTCCGGCTAGACCCTAGTCCCCATACCCTAGACCCTAGACCCTTTATCACATTGAAGATCAAACAGACCGTTTCGGTTTCTTGATCGCCTGACCTGCCGGCGAATCGGTCATCGGCAATTGACGCCTGATGACATGATCAAATTGATACATCGCACCCGCGATAGCCGGGGCGGTCGGGACCAGGCCGATCTCGCCGACGCCGCGTGCGCCGTGCGGGCATTCGGGGTCTGGCTCTTCGATGAAGATCAACTCCATCTCAGGCATCTGGTGCGCCCGCAGGACGCCACAGTCGTTGATCTTCTTCGCCTGGATGATCGCATCCTCGACCGGGAAGTCTTCGGAAAGCGCGTAACCGATCCCCATGTGCAGCGAGCCATACATCTGGCCCTTGAGCTGGGTGGGATTGATGACTTTGCCGACATCGTGGCAAGCGATCATTTTCTTGAGTGCGCCATCGTCGTCGAGAATCGCGACCTGGGTGGCGAAGCCGTAGGTGATGTGCGTCTTGGGCCCGCCGGGTTTGTCCATGTCCTTGCCGAGTTTGCTGGTGTAGTCGCAGCGCCACTCGCCTTTGAAGGTCTGGTCGACGAGGTCTTCAAGGGTCTTACCCTGATCGAGCGCGGCCTTGAGCGCTTTGCCTGCTTCTGCGATCGCGTTGCCTGCAAGCACGGTCGCACGGCTGGCCGTGGTCTGGCCGCAGTCGAGCATGAGCGTGGTATCGGTCTGGCATTGGAACAGTTCAGGCGCCAATCCCGTGGCTTCATGGGCGAACTGGATGCAGAGCGTAAATAATCCCTGCCCCATCTCGGTGAAGCCGGTACGGATGCGCAAGCGATCGGGCGCTTCGATGGTGATCGCGGCGCGGCCGATGTCGGGCATACCGTTACCGATACCGACATTCTTGATCCCGCAAGCGATCCCGGCGTACTTCGCGCTCTTGTATTGATCTTTGACAGCTTCGAGCGTGCGACGCAAGCCGAACGGTTTATCCAGTACCTGTCCGGTCGCGAAAGCTTCGCCCGGCTCGAGGATATTACGGTCACGGATGTCGTAGCCATCGATCCCGCACTTCTCGGCAAGCCGGTCGAGCAATCCTTCCACCGCAAATGCCGCCTGGTTTGCGCCGAAGCCGCGCATCGCACCGCAAGCAGGGTTGTTCGTGTAGACCGCAAGCGACTTCATATCGATGTTCGGCACACGGTACGGGCCTGTACAGTGCCCGCCCGCACGTTCGAGCACCTTCGCACCAACCGAGGCATACGCCCCCTTGTCCCCGATGATGCTTGACTTCACGGCCAGGATATGCCCCTCAGCATCGCAGCCGATTTTATAGGTGAGTGTAATCGGGTGACGCTTCACGTGAACTCGGAAACTCTCCGGCCTTGTCAGCGTGATCTTGATCGGCTTACCGGTGAGATATGCAAGCAAGGCAGTCTGGCCCTGGACAGACATATCTTCCTTCCCGCCGAACGCCCCGCCGTTGCTTACTAGTTGTACTTCTATACGGCTTTCATCGATCCCGAGCACCGATGCGATCTGTCGGCGGTCATCAAACACGCCCTGCCCCTGGCTGTAGACCTTGAGCGTCCGCCCCGCTTCCGATTCTCCGGGCACGGCGATACAGGCCTCGGGCTCAAGGAACATATGCTCGATGTGCTGCGTGCGGTACGTGTCTTCGATGATGTGGGCGCACTTGGCGAAAGCGGCCTCGACATCACCCTTCACGAGGCGTGATTCACTCAACAGGTTGGTACCACGCTGCGGGTGAACCAGCGGCGCATCGGGCTTCAAGGCTTCAACCGGGTCCGTCACCGGCTCCTTGACGATGTATTCAATCTCGAGCAGCTCTGCGGCTTTGCGAGCCAGTTTCTGGTTGTCCGCGACCACGGCAGCAATGACATCACCCGTGCAACGCGTGTCGGTTCCAGGTGCGACGAATACCGGCCAGTCTTTTTCGATCAGCCCGACGTAGATCTCGCCCGGCACATCCTTGGCGGTAAAGACATGATGCACGCCCTCAAGCGCAAGCGCCTTACTGGCATCGAGCTTGACGAACGTTGCACGGGGATGGTCCGCCAGGCGCAGAGCGCCGTAGAGCATGCCGGGGACGGTCATGTCGTCGACGTATTTACGATCGCCCAGCACAGCATCATGACCGGTGTAACGCGGCAGGCTGGTACCGACTTTGCCCGAGTTGTCGGCTTCGGGCGTCTCAGGCATCGGTTGGCCGTTACGCACCTTGCTGTAGAGTTCGATGCTGTCGACGATCTGCTTGTAACCGGTGCATCGACAGAGGTGAGGGCGGATCGCCTTGGTAATCTCATCACGGGTCGGTGTCGGGTTCTCATTGCACAGCCCCACGCCACGCATCGCAAAGCCCGGGATACAGAAACCGCACTGCACGCCGCCGGATTGCACGAAGCTGTCGGCAATCTGTTTGCGGTGCTCTTGTTCTAAACCTTCCAGCGTCGTGACGGATTTGCCCTCGACCCGGCTGGGCTTCATGGTACAGCTGAGCATGGGTTTGCCATCGACGAGGACCGTGCAGCATCCGCACTGGGCTTGCGGCTGGCAGCCGTTCTTAGGCGAGGTGATACCGAGCTGGTCGCGCAGGACGTCCAGCAGCGTCAGGCCGTCATCGGCCAGATCGACCGTGACGGGCTTGCCGTTGACGGTGCAGGTAAGTGTGCTTTGGGGTGTGGTGGACATAGGCGTAGAAGTACTCATAGTCGTTGGCCTCGCTTGGGGTCCTCCCCCTGATATCCCCAGATCCGGTTACTCATTGACCGGTGGCCAACTCGTGCCCGCCTTTGGAAGTGGATGACGGTATCCGAACGCTTCCGTGGGCGGACTATCCTTCCACCAATCGACATTGTCGCCTCTTTGGCCTGAATCACCAAGCGAAACTTGTGAAAATTTCGCTTTGTGACATTGAGGTTCTCGGGTATAAAGACAGGTCTATGCCTACAACCAGCCCCGGAACGTCCCAGTTCGTAAAACAAGCCGAAAAATATAAGCCCAAAATGATCCGCTTCTTGCGGGACATGATCGCTATCCCTTCGGAGTCCGCCGAGGAAGGCAAAGTCATCGCCCGGATCCGCAAGGAGATGGAGTCGACCAAGGCCTTTGACAAGATCTGGGTCGACAAAATGGGCAACCTGCTCGGAATGGTCGGTAAGCCCGGAAAAGGAAAGAAGTTACTTGCTATCGACGCCCACGTCGACACTGTCGGTGTCGGCGACCGATCTGAGTGGAAACATGATCCGTACAAGGGCAAGATCGCGGATGGCAAGGTCTGGGGGCGGGGTGCCGGCGACCAGGAAGGCGCGATCCCAGCAATGGTTTACGCCGCGAAGATCATGCGGGACCTGAAAGTCGATTTGAGTGAGTATTGTCTGCTGCTGACGTTCACCGTCATGGAAGAAGACTGTGACGGGCTCTGCTGGCAGTACATCGTTAATGAAGACAAGATCAGGCCGGACGCTGTGGTCGTGACCGACTCGACCAACTGCTGGATCCTGCGGGGTCACCGCGGGCGGATGGAGATCGGCGTCACCGCCAAGGGTAAGAGCTGCCACGGCTCCATGCCCCACAAGGGCGACAACGCCATCTACAAGATTGCCAAGATCGCCAACGAGATCGAGAAACTCAACAAGCGTCTGAAGGCGGATGAGTTCCTCGGCAAAGGGACAATCACCGTCAGTTATGTCGATTGCAAGACACCGAGCATGTGTGCCGTACCGGGCGAGGCGTTTATCCACCTGGACCGTCGGCTGACGGTTGGGGATACGAAGACATCAGCCGTGCGTGAGGTGAAAGACGCGATCAAGCGTGCGGGTGTCAAAGCGAAGGTCGAGGTGCTCCGCTACGAAAGACCCAGCTACACTGGTCTGACCTACGAGACGGAAAAATACTTCCCGACGTGGTGCGAGCCGGAGGATGCCTTGCAGGTGCAGGCCGCGATCAAGGCACATCGGGATGTGTTAGGTGCAGTCCCGACATTGCACCGCTGGACGTTCAGCACGAACGCGGTATCCATCGCCGGTATGTACGGCATCCCCTGTGTCGGCTTCGGCCCGGCACCGGAAAACGTTGCCCATACCGTCAATGACTCGGTGCCGATCGATCACCTGATCAAGTGCGCCGCGTTCTACGCAGGGTTCGGACAGGCGTATTGTGATTTGGCTGCAGGGCGCGAAAACAAAACAAAAATGAACGTCAAACGAAGAAAGTCATAATCAAATCTAACGCCCGGGGATGGCTATCCCCGGGCTTTACGTTAATCGACATAATTAAGGATTGATAAAGGATTCAGAATAGATGACGAACAGCCTCAAAGGTAAAGATTATATCGAAACGCAGGATCTCAGCGACGCTGAGATCGATCTGTTATTGGAAACAGCGGACGAGTTGAAAGCCAAATTCCACCGGGGCGAACCGACGCAGTTGCTCCCCCACCAGACGGCGTTCCTGCTGTTTTTTGATAAATCCACACGCACACGCAACGCATTTGAAGCAGGCATGACTCAACTCGGCGGGCACGCACACTTTTTGGATTCCAGCGCCACGCAGATCAGCCACGGCGAAACCGCTGCCGATACCGGCAAGATCCTCGCCGCGATGGGCCACGGCATCTGCTGCCGGCACGACCTGATCCTCGGCGCGGGTAACAAGTACATGCGTGAGATGGCGGAGGCCGCAAACGTGCCGGTCATCAACATGCAGTGCGATGTCGACCACCCGACACAAACACTGGCCGACATCATGACCATCCGCGAACACTTCGGCAAAGATAACGTCAAGGGCCTGAAGATCGCAGTGACATGGGCGTATGCGCCATCGTACGCTAAGCCGTTAAGTGTGCCGCAGGGCTTAATCACGTTGATGACGCGTTTCGGGATGCACGTCTCGCTGGCACACCCGAAGGGATACAACCTGATCGACCGGACAATCGAGTCGGCCAAGGCGAACGCCGCGAAGTCCGGCGGTTCGTTCCAGATCGTCGAAGATATGGATGCCGCGTTCGAGGATGCGGACATCGTCTATCCCAAGAGCTGGGGCGTATATGACCTGATGCTCGAACGCCTCCAGGCGACCAGTCAGGCGGAAATCAACGAGAATGAAAAAGCGTGCCTTGAAATGAATCACAAGCACAAGGACTGGATCTGCGATGAGAAGCGGATGAGTCGTGCGAAGGATTCTGCCGTGTACATGCACTGCCTGCCCGCCGACCGTGGCAGCGAAGTAACCGACGCCGTGATCGACGGCCCGCAGAGCATCGTCTTCCAGGAAGCCGAGAACCGCCTGCACACCGCCAAGTCGATCATGGCCTGCACGATGCGTGAAAGACCGTTCTGATTTCAGAATATGGAACAGGGATAAACACAGATGAACACAGATGTGATTTGCTAACTGACGAAGATCATGACTGATCCGTGTTTATCTGTGTTTATCCCTGTTAACGATCCCGTTATTGGTTAACGATATGAGTGATCCCCGACCAACTGTGATTGCTTTGGGGGGCAACGCGATCAGTGCGCCGGGGGAACAGGGGAACATCCCGCAGCAGTTCGCGCATATGTCGGACACTGCTCGCCACCTCGTACGTGCGATCGAACGAGGTTTACACATTGTCCTGACCCACGGCAACGGGCCGCAGGTCGGCAATGTGTTGCGGCGTGTCGAAATCGCATCTCATGAAATGTACCCCCTGCCGCTGGAGATCTGCGTGGCCGATACGCAGGCGGGCATGGGCTACATGATCGCGCAGTGCATGAAGAACGCGATGCGCAAGCGTGGTATCGATCGTGATGTTACGACGCTTGTCACGAACGTCCTGATAGACAAGAAGGATCCGGACTTCAAGAAACCAAGCAAGCCGATCGGCCTGCCGATGGATGAGGCGCTTGCGTTCAATCACCGCGATAACGACGGCTGGTCGATCGTACCTGTCAGTGACAGGATGTATCGGCGCGTGGTACCTTCACCACATCCCAAGTCGATTCTCGAAGTCAACACGATCCGCCGGCTGGTTGAGGATGGTGAATTAGTTGTCTGTTGTGGCGGTGGCGGCGTGCCTGTGATTCAAGATGAACAGGGCAACTTCCGAGGAGCGGCGGCCGTGATCGACAAGGACCGGACTTCTGCCTTGCTTGCTAAAGAGCTGAACGCAAAAACCTTGATCATCCTTACCGCGGTCGACCGTGTCTGTTTGAATTATGGCAAGCCCGATCAGAAACCACTTAACAAAATGACGGTTGATGAAGCCAAGCGTTATCTTACTACGGGTCACTTTGCGGATGGCTCGATGCGCCCCAAGATCGAGGCTGCAATCGATTTTGTTGAAAGCTCAAAGGACATGGATGCCGAAGCGATTATCGCAGAATTGCCACGATTGATGGATGCGCTGGATGGACAAAGCGGAACGCGGATTACCCGACGCTGATCGATTCACGCCTTATCGATTTCCACCGCGCACCGCCCGGCCGGACATCTCTGATTGACCCCACCTCACGTATCGCTAACATGCGCGGTTTATGATCTTCAATAGCATCGTTCGGCATCAAATCCGGTCAAACATAAGGTCCGCTGCTCATGTTTAAAAACAGCTTTGCACTCACATCTGCTTTATCGCTATTGATAGCGGTCTCCTGCCTATCCGTAACTCCCGACCTTACACACGCACAAGAAACTATAGAGACAGCCATGTCCAAACCCGTCACCGCTTATGTCTGGGATTATCGCGATCAGTGGACGAAGAAAAACGGCGCAGCGGCGATGCTGTCCGAAGCGGGTTTTGATGTTAAACCCTTGTCGATGGATAGCTCTCCCTGGGGACTATCCGGTCTTGTATTCATCGGCAGCTTCGCGAGCGACAGCCCGGAATACAAAGCCTACATGAAAAAGTTCAAAGAGGACCTGTACAAGTTCGTGGATGATGGCAACGTGCTTGTGCAGATGACGCAGGCCGACCAGGCAGAACCGGAGCCGCCGTTCCTGCCGACCACGCAGGCGGCGCATCGATGCGATACCGATTCGGCAACATTGCATGTCCTGTCACCTGAGCACACGCTGGTACAAGGCATGGCGGTTGCCGACGGAAAACTGACAGCCTCCGACCCGCACCTTGGCTGGGAATTGTTCGACAAGCAAGGCGGCTTCGAGGTCATCCTCAGTGCCGATACGTCCGCGCAATACCCCGCCCTGATGGAAGGCGCATACGGCCAGGGACGCATCGTGTTGGCAGCGATGAGCATTGATAAACTGCTGGACGAAGATGGCAAACGATCAGTGTCTGCTGAGAGAGACGAACTCGCAAAACGGTTTGCCTCTAACCTTTTAAAACACGTCCGTGATGTCGATGCGAGAAAAGCCGCTGCGATTAACGTCACGCCGGCACCCAGAGACAAACATGAATTTGTGGACGGTGCGTGGACGCTGGTGCTGTTGCCGGATACACAGGTCTATTCCGTGCGCTACCCCGGCCTGTTCAGCGCACAGACCGCATGGATCCGCGAGCACGTCAAGGACCGCAACATCAAGTATGTCCTGCACCTCGGCGATATCACCGACAACAACGCGATCACGGAATGGCAGCGTGCATCCGCTTCGATGCGATTACTGGATGGTGTCGTTCCTTATGCGCTTGTACCCGGCAACCATGATTACGGGCCCTCCGGCGACGCCTCCACACGCGACACTTATCTGAACGATTACATCTCATTCAAGACGACTGCGAGCATGCCGACCTTCGGTGGCGCATACAAAGAAGGTGAACTGGATAACACCTATCACCTCTTTGAAGCCGGCGGCGACAAGTGGATCATCCTCGCTCTGGAATGGGGGCCGCGTGATGAGGTCGTCGAGTGGGCAAACCGCATCATGGATAAACACCCCGACCGTAAAGGCATCTTGATAACGCACGCATTCCTCTTCTCCAACTCCCGCCGATACGATCACACCGACAAGTCGCACCCCAATTCTTGGAATCCCCACAACTACCGCACGCCACAGGTCAACGACGGCCAGGAACTGTGGGACAAACTCGTCCGCAAGCATAACTTCGTTTTCACCTTCAACGGCCACGTCCTCAACAACGGCACTGGCTACCGCGCTGATCCCAACGATAACGGCGACCTCGTACACCAGGTCCTCGCCAACTACCAGATGCGCGAACTCGGCGGCGAAGCGTATTTGCGTTTGGTCGAATTCCAGCCCGACGGCAACACCGTCTACATGGTCGCCTACAGCCCCCTGCACGACCGTTTCATGCTCGAACCCGACCAGTCATTCACGATTAAACTCGATGAGGCCCCGGCCGATCAGCCTGAGCAGATGCAGTAATGTTTATTGCTGTGGTTATTCACAAGGTACTGCAGCCATGCGTTGATGCAACGCATGCGCAACCTGCACACTCTGAGTACGGGCCGCGGCTTCATCACAACTTAGAATCATGCCATTGCGCAGCTTCCATTCGCCTGAGACCATAACATCAGAAACGAACTCCGGGCCCATGGCATAGATGAAGTGGCCCGCGAGGTTGTCGGCAGACAGCGGCGTGGCGGGCACATACTTCGTCAAAACCAGGTCGGCTTCGGCACCGACTCCCAGAACTCCGAGTTCTACGCCCAGACTCTTCGAGGCAAAACGGGCGGATTCACCGATCATCGCCAGCGGTCGCCCAAACGGCAAAGGCAACTGCCCATCGTGGCTCTTGAATTGAGCAGTGCGTGCTTCGCGCCACATATCCGCACCGATGCCATCGGTGCCGAGCATGGGTGGCCGGTCGAACTTTGCCACGGGGGCGTAGCCCACCGCGTTGTTCATGTTCGAGTTCGTGTTGTGCGCCATGGTGATTGTGCCGTGTTGATTGACACAGCGGATGTCGTTCTCGGACAGGTGGGTGCCGTGGGCGAAGATCGTGTCGGGCACATCAAACACACCCAGGTTCTTGAAACGCTCGAATAAGCCCACGCCAAACTTCTCACGTGTGATCGCTTGATCGCACGGGTCTTCCGCGACGTGGATGTGGATTCCGGCTTTCAGTTCCTTTGCCAGTTCGACACAGTCGGCAAGTGATTTGTTAGAAAGGGTAAAGCTGGCGTGGGCGCCGACGAGGCCAGCGAAACGGTCGTCTTTTCGATCTCGGCAATGCCTGATGTAGCGTGCGTTTTCTTCCAGACCGCGTTTCGCTTCATCTTTGTAGTTTCGGTCGGTGACTTCGTAACACAACACCGCCCGACAGCCGGCTTCGGCGATGCCTTCTTCAAGCACGGATAGGCTGTTTTCGATCGCATTCGGTGATGCGTGGTGATCGATGAGCGTCGTCGTGCCGCAACGTAAAGCAGCAAGCGAGCCGACCAACCCACTCATGCGGATGCTGTCCCGATCATGCGCCCGGTCCAGCCGCCACCAGATGTATTTGAGTATCTCTTGAAAGTTGCTCGGTGTCTTCGGCGGTGCGGGCATCCCGGCCGCGAGTGCGGAGTACAGGTGTGTGTGCCCGTTGACCAGCCCCGGCATCAGGACCGCCCCACTGCAATCGACGACTTCGTCACTGGGTTCTTGTGATACATCAGTACCAACGCCCGTGATTTTGCCATCTGCAACACGCAAATCACCTCGTTCGACCATGGGCGGGTCGAGTTGAACGAGGATCGCGTTGGTAAATGTTGTGGGCATTACATGTATCTCAAAGCCCATGTTCGACGAACATGGGCTTCCTGGGTACATACATTCACTTAGAGTAAATCCAATACACCAGTTTTCTCATTAAACGCTTCAATCTGCTTGTCCCATTCACCCACCTGATCGAACGTCTTCACCCAGAAGTCCGGGTCCCACAGTTCGTTCAGTTCATCAATCGTGCGGCCCTGCTGCTCGATCCACGTGAAGTACTTGAAGTTGTGCAAGGCTTTCTGGTCGTGGTAATTCAATTCGCGCAGATTGTCCGTAACGATGCCATCCACGTAACGTGCTTTGTCGGCGATGGCGTTATCGCGTGTGTACGTCCCGCGCCCTTCTTGCAGTTCAGTGATCCGGCTTGAGTAAAGATCAGATGAATCGGTTAGGCAGGTAAAGATCACATCCTTGCTGTTCATGTCGTAATACCGGGCCGCCTTGATCGCGCTGATTAGGTTGCAGATCGAAGAAATACCCAGCAGCGGTAACTGCTCGACAAACGTCCCCGGAAGCTTTTCACCCAGGTAATCTTTACCCGCTTGCTCGTTAAACAAGCGGAACAACGACATGCATTGCTCATCGTCGATTGCGGTGATCATGTCGGTGTTGCGGACATTGTGGACCCAAGGAACGTGCTTGTCGCCGATGCCTTCGATGCGGTGGCCGCCGAAGCCGAACTGGTACAGCGTTGGACACTGCAGGGCTTCGGACGCGATGACGCGCAGGTGTGGGTGCACGGTGCGCAGGTAGTCCCCCGCCGCGATCGTACCCGCGCTACCTGTCGCGGAAACGTAACCGGCGAGGCGTTTACCCGCACCGAGTGATTCAAACACTTCCTCGATGAAACCGCCGGTCACGTGGTAGTGCCAGATCGGATTACCGAATTCTTCGAACTGGTTGAAGATCACACACTCGGGCCGTGTCTTGCGGATCTCCCAGCACTTATCGTAGATTTCCTTGACGTTGGATTCGCAGCCGGGCGTCGCGATGACTTCCGAGCATATCCCGCTAAGCCAATCGAAACGCTCCTGGCTCATCTCCTCGGGCAGGATGGCGACTGCATCACAACCAAGCAGCGCCGAATCGAACGCGCCGCCACGGCAATAGTTACCCGTGCTGGGCCAAACGGCTTTGTTTTCGGTCGGATCGAACTCACCCGTGACCAAACGCGGTGCAAGACAGCCGTAAGCGGCGCCGACTTTATGCGCCCCGGTTGGGAAGTACTTGCCGACGATCCCGATGATGGTCGCTTCAACACCGGTAAATTCCGGGGGGAATTCGATGATGTTGCCGTTGCCAAACAGCCCACCGGTTTCCTTCGGCTCGTTCTTCCAGGTAATGCGGAACAGATTGATCGGGTCGATATCCCAAAGCCCGACCTGCTTCAACCGGTCCTTCACCTTCTCCGGTACCAGGGACGGGTCCTTCATCTGCGCAAACGTCGGCAAAAGGACTTTACGTTCCCGGCAACGTTGAATAGTTCGGTCAAGGACTTGCTGATTCACCTGCATTAATCATCTCCACTTAAAACACCCCGGTCGCTGAGGACCGAAGCGAGCTTTTCGATATCTGGTTTGATCCTGATCGGTTCGCCCCCGGCACGAATCGCGGCCTTGGTGTCTTTCAAACCGCTACCGGTGACCATGCTCAGGACACGGCTATTGTCGTCAAACACATCGGCTTCACGCGCGGCAACGATCCCCGCCAATGCGGCTGCGGCTGCGGGTTCAGCATAGATGCCGTGTTGCCCACCGAGTTTCATCGCATCGAGGATGTCCGCATCATCCACGCAGACCACGATCCCATCAGAATCTTTCAATGCATTGACTGCCTTGCGCCAGTTGCGCGGCACCGGGACGTTGATGCTGTCCGCGATCGTCCCGTCATTCTCTGGAATCTCAGGCAGCTTGCCGTTTTCTAAGACATACGCGATCGGCGCGACGCCATACGCCTGCACGCCAAGCAGCCGGGGCAGTCGATCGATCTGGCCCAGTTCGTGCATCTGCTTGAGCCCCTTCCAGATGCCCGCGACTGTGCAGCCGTCGCCGATGCTGACCGCGACCCAGTCCGGTACACCGCCGAAGCTATGGGATTGCTCTGCCACTTCAAGCCCGCCGGTCTTCTTACCTTCAACCAAAACGGGATTGATCGCGCAGTTACGGTTGTACCAGCCGAACTTCATGCAGGCATCGGAGCAGAGGCGGTAAGCCTCGTCATAGCTGCCTTGGACGGCCACGACATGAGCACCGTATACCAGCAGCTGTGCCAGCTTCGGCTCGGGCGCGGTGTGTGGCACGAAAATGACGCAAGGCAATCCCGCCTGCGCTGCATGCCCGGCCAGGCTCGTCGCGGCGTTGCCCGTCGAAGCACAGGCGATTGTCTTGGCCTTGTGCTGCAAGGCATGGGCGACGCCGACCGAGCTGGCCCGGTCCTTGAATGAAGCGGTCGGGTTCCGACCCTCGTCTTTGAATAAAAGTTGTTTGAGACCGAGTTCGCCAGCCAGCCGTTTGCTGTCGATCACCGGTGTCCAGCCGACAGACCAGTCGTTGCGGATGGCGGACTCATCCAGCGGCAGCAGTTCCCGGTACCGCCAGTGATTCAAAGGCCGATCCGCCAACGGCTTCTCGTTCCAGGCGTGGCGAACCTTGTCCAGATCGAATTGAATGTCGACGATGCCCTCATCCGGCCCGCAATCAGGGCATGCCATCCAAGGCCCCTCCGGCCCGAAGTTTCGGCCGCAGGACACGCATGTTAACCCTGTAATTGTGCTGCTCATGCTCAATAAATCCCAAAAGGAAGATTGTACCTTACAAGCCTTTATACACCTAGCTTAACCTTTCATAAAAAAAGAGGTTGGTGATTGCCGAAGTCTCGATTAGGCTAAGGGGCTTGTAACATTGGCTCGCTGCTCGGTCCCCTCTGCCCCCGGGAGAGGGTTAGGGTGAGGGCCGGTGGTTTTATGTAATCGACTACACGATGACATATGACGTAACTATTGGCGTACTTCGACTTGGCAACAATCTGAATTTGACGGACCGTCAACGAACTTCGGCCCTCACCCCAGCCCTCTCCCGAGGGGAGAGGGGGTATGAATAGGCAAGAATATGGTAGACCTGTATTGCACACCGTTTGTGGACCTGATTGACCGGATGCGTCTTGAACACAAGACCCGGTCGAGTATGTTCGATCTGCCGGATAAAAAGTGGTACCGCCCCGCCCCCGGAAGTTTCCCCGGAAGTGCTGATGGCCCGGACCTGTCGGTCACCTTTCACGGCCGACGGGCTGCCAATCCAGTCGGACCCGCGGCCGGGCCCCAGACGCAGATGGCTCAGAACCTGATCCTCGCCTGGCTGGCGGGGTCGCGGATCTTCGAGCTGAAGACCGTGCAGATCAACGACCGGCTGGAGATACCCCGGCCGTGCATCGACGCGGCCAACGTCGGCTACAACGTGGAATGGTCGCAGGAGCTGTGCCTGGAGGATTCATTGGATCAGTATGTCCAGGGTGCGATGCTCATCCACATGCTCCGCAGCAGCCCCGAGACGTTCGGCAATCCCTTCGGCGATCTGACGATGGCCGGACCGCTGGGCGACACGATCTTTGATATGTCCGTCGGATACGACCTGAAGGGCATCCAGTCCGAGCCGATCCGCCGATTCATGAACGGGATGCTCGATGCAAGCGAACACATCGCACGCCTGCTCGATCAACTGCCTGACCGGCTCAAACACCTGCGCGACCTTGACTATCCGACCAAGCTCAGCAGCAGCATCACGCTCTCGACGTTCCACGGCTGCCCGGCCGACGAAATCGAACGCATCTGCGAGTTCCTGTTGACCGAAATTGGCGTCGATGTCATCGTCAAGATGAATCCGCCGATGCTGGGCAAAGAGAAACTGGAATACCTGCTGCACGATGTGATGGGGTATCACGAGGTGCAGGTCAATTCGGGGGCGTATACCAGCGGCCTGCTCTTTGATGAATCAATCCAGATCTGTAAACGCTTGGAAAGTCTTGCCAAGCAACAAGGCCGATCATTCGGGGCGAAGTTCTCGAATACGCTGGAAGTCGTAAATCACCGAGACTTTTTCACACCCGACAACAAGGTGATGTACCTGTCGGGCCCGCCGCTGCATGTGATCACGCTGACGCTGGCGCATGAGTTCAGGATGGCGATGGGACACGAGATGCCGATCACGTTCTCGGCCGGTGTTGATCGCAAGAACTTCCCGAACATGGTCGCCTGCGGGTTCAAACCCATCACCACCTGCACCGACCTGCTCAAGCCAGGCGGCTACGGTCGACTGCCTGGATATCTCGGCGATCTTGTCGCGACCATGACCAAGACCAACGCCGCCACGATCCACGACTACATCCTCAAAGCCTATAGCCACGCCGATGAAGCCAACGGCGACCCGGTCCTCGCAGGCTTCCTGAATATGGCCGACATCGTCAAGCAGACGCAGGCGGATGAACGCTACCACCAGAAAAACAACCAATTGGTTCCCAAGCGGATCAACTCGCACCTGGTGGTCTTCGATTGCATCACCTGCAACAAGTGCATCCCCGTCTGCCCGAACGATGCGAACTTCCTGTACGAGACACCTGAGATCAATTTCACTTACCGAGACATATCCGTCTCTTCAACTGGAAAGGTTATGGAAGTCGGCGAAGAAAAAACTTTCAAGGTCGAGAAGACCGAGCAGATCGCCAACTTCGCGGACTACTGCAACCAGTGCGGCAACTGCGATACGTTCTGCCCCGAGTACGGCGGCCCTTACATCAAGAAGCCCAGCTTCTTCGGCAGCCGAAAGTCATTTGAAGATGGCGCCCCGCATGACGGGTTCTATGTGGACTACAAGGCAGATCAAGAGTGGTATTTGATACTGGCTCGGATACAAGGGCAGGAACTGAGGTTGGAATGCGCCGTTGTGGAGGGGACGGGTACTTGGATACTCTGCGATGGTCAGGTCAAACTCAGAATCATTGATGGTCAACCCAGCAACCTGGCGACAGGATCACCATTACCCGAATCAGGCTCAGAACACCGGGTCGATATGGGCCTGTTCTGGCTGATGAGGGTGCTGTTAACCAGCATTGTCAATCCCATTCGTGTTCACCATGTCAATAGCCCATTTCTGGCAAATATCGATCTTTTATAAAGTGGATGGCTTAGGGGACTTCTGATCGGATACCCGCTTCCAACCAGTTAATCATCACCGGAGTCAGGCAAATCCCCGGCGGTTCTTGGACCACCTGTTAACCTAGGCAATTTTTCCCGACTATAAAAAGATAAATTTAAATCTTGACATATAAATCCAGGCACCGTAGGTTACGCATATTCGGGATGGCTGTTCTGGCCAGACCGGAGTATCCGCCAGGCCGATTCGCGTCCTGATACCCCGGCGGATAAAGGAGTTATTGCCAAATCTGGCAATTTGGGAGAAAGGAGAGCGAGAAAGACTTATAAAAACCGCGTTAAACTTGTCTAAAACCATTGCATTCCAGCGATGATAGGCTATCCTATATTCTGTCGATAGAACATAGGTAGCTGCTCTTATTTCAGCCACCGCTGAATAGCACGCATCGGAGAGGAGAGAGTGGACTTAGGTCCGCCCTCTTTTTTTGATGCGCTCCGTTGCTAGAAAGCAGCTTTTCTTATTTAGGAGAGACAAGGATGCGGATACGTAAGGAACTTCTCAGCGTAGCGATCGGGGCCTTAATTCTTTCAAGCCAAACCGCGGATGCCGGGGCCATTTATTATCTGGACGGTGGCACCGTCACAGACCTAATCGAGTCATCAGCAACCGATCCGTTGCCCCTGTTCGGGACACCGATCGTTGTGGATGATTCCTTGAGTTTCTCAACCGGGCCGTTTGCCGCCGCTCAGGCGGGGACCGGATCGGACATCACCGCGGGGCAGCTTTCGTTCATCATCCAGGCCGACCCGGGCCTGTTCATAGAATCGATCAGCCTCGACGAAATCGGCGACTACCTAATGCTGGGCAGTACCGCTGAGGTCACCGCGGGAGGGACTTTAGTGGCGACGATTCTTGACCCCCTGACGGGGGGCTTTGTCAGCGACCCGATCGTTATTGATCCGGCCATGCCGCTGACGGGGACAGGCTCCGGGGTGTGGTCTGGTATGGCAGAACTCGATCTGTCGAACTACCAAGCCACCATGATCCGGATCGATCTGGACAATATCCTGATCGCCTCCTCCAATGCTCCCAACGATGCAGCCGTCATCGATAAGAAGGCCATGACCATCGATGTCGACTTCACCCGCATCCCCGAGCCGGCCACACTCGCCCTGCTGGGCCTGGGCCTGCTGACGATCACCCGCCGTCCGTAAAACGTATATCGTTAACATCATAACCAACCGCCCCGCCTCCACAGGCGGGGTTTTCTTTTACGTCACGGGACTTGCTCTATATCATCTGCACTCTGAACTGATCCCCCGGACAATCCCTCGCTGCCTGGTCTTCAACTATGAATCCAACCCAAGCCACCAGCCCGAGTAAGCCATACGCAGAGTCCAAGCCAGCCCCCGAGGCCCCTTGGACCATTGATGACGCCATGAAGCTCTACGGCGTCGACCGCTGGGGGCGAGGCTACTTCTCAATCAATGAAGCCGGGCACGTCGTCGCCCATCCCACGCACGATCCGAGTGTCGGTATCGACCTCATGGAACTGACAAATCAACTCAAGCAGCGCGACCTGCAACCCCCCCTGCTGATCCGCCTGACCGATATCCTCCGCCACAGGCTGTCCGAACTGGCCAAGGCCTTTGAAAACGCCATCGAGGAGATGGAGTTCCGCGGGGGTTATCGCTGCGTCTACCCGATCAAGGTCAACCAGCAGCGGCACGTCGTCGAAGAAATCCTGGCGTTCGGGCAGGAGCACGGCTTCGGGCTCGAGGCCGGCAGCAAACCCGAATTGCTGGCCGTGCTGGCTATGGTCGAGGACGAGACGACACCCATCATCTGCAACGGCTTCAAGGACGACCAATTCATCGAGTCAGTCATCCTCGCGACCAAACTCGGCAAGAACATCATCCCGGTTGTAGAGAAGTTCTCAGAACTCAAGCTGATTGTTACGCACGCCAAGACGCATGGCGTGCGTCCGCAGATCGGGATGCGCATCAAGTTATCAACCAAGGGTTCGGGCCGGTGGGAGCAATCCGGCGGCGTGCATTCGAAGTTCGGTTTGTTCATCGGCGAGGTCCTCGAAGCGATGGCGTACCTGCGCAAAGAGGACATGCTCGATTGCCTCAACCTGCTGCACTTTCACCTCGGCAGCCAGATCACGACAATCGCACCGATCAAGCGGGCGATTATCGAGATGGTCCGGATCTACGCCGAGCTTTACAAAGCCGGCGCGGGCCTGAAGTACATCGACGTAGGCGGCGGTCTGGGCGTCGATTATGACGGCAGCAAGACCGACACCGGCTCCAGCATCAACTACTCCTTACAGGAATACGCCAGCGACGTGATCTACCACGTCCTGGAGATCTGCGACGAGGCTGAAGTCCCCCACCCGACGATCATCAGCGAATCCGGCCGGGCGATGGTCGCCTATCACAGTCTGCTGATCTTCAACGTGCTGGGCTCCACCGGGTTTGATGGTTTCGTGCCGCCGACCGTGATGCCCCGCAGCGAGGTTGATGAACTGCCACACCCGATCCGCTCGTTGTATGATGCGTACATCGAACTGGATGAGAAAACTTTTTCACAGTCCTATCACGACGCCCAGGTTGCTCGTGTAGAAGCGATGCACCTGTTCAATCTAGGTTACTGCTCGCTTGAGTTGCGTGCACTGGTTGAGCGTTTGTACTTTGCGATCTGTTTCAAGACACTTCAGTATGTCCGTGAGATGCCCGAACCTCCGCAGGATTTGCAGCGGCTTGAGTCGCAGCTTTGCCGGACGTACTTCTGCAACTTCTCGATCTTCCAGTCCATGCCCGACAGTTGGGCGATCGACCAGGTCTTCCCGATCATGCCGATCCATCGGCTTAAGGAGAAACCCGTCAACCGCGGCATCCTGGCGGACATCACCTGCGATTCCGATGGCAAGATCGATTGCTTCATCAATAAACTACAGACAGGTAATGTCCTGCCATTACATCCGTATACAGGCGAGGAATACTACATCGGGGCTTTCATGGTCGGCGCTTATCAGGAGGTGCTCGGCGACCTGCACAACCTGCTGGGTGACGCCAACGCCGTGCATGTGAGTCTCGATGAGCAAGGCCGCATGTCGATCGACGAGGTCGTTGAAGGTGATTCGGTTTCCGAGGTGCTCCAGTACGTGCAATACGATACAGAACACCTGAAACGCAACTTCCGCAAATCCATCGAAGCCGCGGTACGCTCGGATCGCCTGACCGTCGAAGAAGCAACACAACTCCGCCGATTCTTCGAGCAAGGCCTCAGCGGATATACCTACCTGACGTGATGATAAAGTATGAAGTCAAGCGATCCTGGTAACGATGGCCTGATCAGCCTTGATACTTCGTACTTCCCCCTACCTGCATGCCTAGCTTGATCTACACACTCGCCACGCTATCCGACCTGCTACCGGAGTTGCCTGCCAGCACCCCGCTCTGGTGGTACATCACGGCGCTCGGTCTGGGCGTGCTGACTATTGGTATCGCTAAGGCAGGTTTCGGCGGCGGGGTCGGCGTGATCGCCGTGCCACTGGTCGCCAACGCCTTACCGGCCGAGCGGGCCATCGGTGTGATGCTTCCGATCCTGATCCTGGCTGACGTGTTCAGCGTCTGGAGCCATCGAAAAGGCGTCTCCTGGCTTCACCTGCGTTCACTATTGACCGGGGCGATCTGCGGCATCCTGCTCGGCACTTGGGTGCTCTGGACCTTCCAGGAAACCGGCAAACTCACCTTTGCGCTTAACCTCTGCGTCGGCTCGATCTGCCTGGTGTTCGTCGCACTGCAACTGTATCGCCTGCTCGGTGGTTACGTGCCCCGCATACCACCCGGCCCCGGTGGCGGCATCGCCAGCGGCGGCTTTGCCGGCATCGTCTCGACCGTCGCTCACTCCGCCGGCCCCGTCATCACGATCTACCTGCTCGAACAACGCATGGAAAAGACGCGCCTCGTCGCAACGATGGTACTCTTCTTCCTCGTCGTCAATTGCTCAAAGCTCCCGACCTACATCGGCCTGGGCCTGATCAACAGCAGGACACTTGTCGAATCCGCCTTGTTCGCCACCTTCGTCCCCGTCGGCATCATGGCCGGCCTATGGATGCACAAACGACTGGCGGAAAAACCCTTCACCCTCATCATGTACCTCGGTGCCGCTGTCGCAGGCGCGAGAATGCTGTACAAGGCTTTTGTCTGATCATTTTTAAACCACAGAGACACAGAGTTACAGAGAGGAATAGAAACAGGGATGGACACAGATGAACACAGATGGGAAGAATTTGTTTGAATTAATTTCCTAATCTGTGTTCATCTGTGTTTATCCCTGTTACAAATGCCTTGTCTCTGTGCCTCTGTGTCTCTGTGGTTCATTCGAATTGCCCCACGTTCCCTGATACGATGACCCCATGGCGATCCATGTCGCGATTCTTAAGAAGCATTACGCCAAGTTGATTCTTTCCGGGCGCAAGACCGTGGAGAGTCGACTGACGAAGACGCCGCAGCCTCCATACAACGCCATCCAAACGGGTGAACGCCTGTTCATCAAGATCTCTTCAGGCCCGTTCGTCGCCACCGCATTAGCCGGCAAGGTCGAACAACACGCGGACCTGACGCCTGACAAAATCAAACAGATTTACGCGCGTCTCAATCATGCGATCTGTGGTAACAGTGAATACTTACAGCAGAAACTGGATTGCCGATACACCACCTTTGTTCACCTGAAGGATGTCGAACCGATTGATGTCGGGCCGGTGTACCCCAAGTCTCTGCGAGCATGGCATGTGCTGGAGGATTGGCTGAGCCCATTGATGGAAGTGACGCTGACAGCCGGGGCGATCCGCAATCGTTACCTGAGCCTGCCCGCTGCTTCCGAGAAAATACGTAACAAATCACTGACGCTGCTGATGCCGGACGGCCAAGAAGTCAAAACCGACTTCGCGAAGGGCAAGCCCATGTTGCGTTGGCGCGGCTGGGGCGCCTACTATCAGGCAAACGACATGCAGGTCGGCGACGTCGTAAGGATTGTCGCATTAGGCTCAAGCCGATATCGTGTCTCGTTCCACAAACCAACCACGTGATAAACCCCAGCCAAAACCTTGCCCAAAACGAAACCACCCAACCTGAATGACTTCGTCACGGCAGACGATGTGGCCGACCTGATCCGCCGCGCCCGTGAAGAAGACCTCGGCCCGCAGCACATCGATGTCACCAGCACAATGTTCGTCCCCGCGGACCAGATGGGTAAGGCCCGGATCGTCACACGTAAGCCCGGCCGACTCGCCGGCGTCGTCCTGCTGCCGGCCGTCGTGCAAATCTATGGCGACACGGTCAAAGTAAAAGTCCACACCCAGGATGGACAACCGATCCAGCCCGGCCAAGCTGTCGCCACGCTTTCCGGCCCATTGCAAAGCATCCTGACCGTCGAGCGTGTCGCGCTAAACCTGATCACCCACCTGTCCGGCATCGCCTCACTGACCTGGCAATACGTCGAACAGGTCAAAGGTACGCGCGCCAAAGTCTACGACACCCGCAAAACCCTGCCCGGCCTGCGCGGCCTGCAAAAATACGCTGTAGCTTGTGGCGGCGGCACGACACACCGTATGGGTCTCTACGACGCGGTGCTACTTAAAGACAATCACCTGGCACACATCGACGCTGATGGCTTGGGCCCAAAGGTTACCGAAGCGTGCAAGCGTTGCCGGGATAAATACCCCGACCTGAAGTTCATCATGATCGAAGTCGACACACTTGTTCAACTCGAACAGGTCCTGCCAACCGGCGTCGACCTGGTCCTGCTGGATAACATGACAAACGAGCAATTGACCGAGGCTGTCGCGATGCGTGATCGGCTTGCTCCCAAAGTCGAACTCGAAGCCAGCGGCGGTATCAACCTGCAAACCATTCGCGGTATCGCGCAGACCGGCGTGGACCGCATCTCCGTCGGCGCACTCACCCACTCCGCCCCCGCACTGGACCTGGGACTGGACATCAACTAAACCCAATACCATGCCAGGCCCATCCGCCCCCATCATCAATACCGATCTGCTTCATGCGTTACTCGCAGCCGAAACGCATCTGTCCGCGCATACACTGGCCGATACTGCAGGCCTTAGTGATACCGCGAACTTGCCCGCTGAATTGCAGCGCCTAAGACAAGCCGGCTGCAAGCTGGACATCAATCCCCAGCACGGCATACGCCTTATTCAAGCAGGGCTCGGATGCTGGGCGGACTACCTGCAATCCTGCTCCCGGCAAACACGAACCATCGAGGTCTACCAACAGACCGCCAGCACGCAGGACGCCGCCCGGCGTTTGATCTCGCATCACCCGACTTCAGCCGACAAAGCCCTGATCATCGCGGATAAGCAGACCGCAGGTCGAGGCCGACTCGGTAGACGCTGGCACGCCCCCGCCGGCACGTGCCTGACCTTCAGCCGGATCGCCAAAACCACCTCGCCCAACGATGAACAGGCCATCAACCGCCTGACCTTCGCGACCAGCATCGCCATCGCACAAACGATCGATCACTGGCTTTCAACTCGTGGCTTACGCTCGCAGATCAAGTGGCCCAACGATATCCAGGTCGATGGCAAGAAGATCGCGGGTATACTCGTCGAAGTTGTCCAGAGCAATGGTCTAGGAAACCTCCGGGAGCATTTTGCCATCATCGGCGTCGGCCTGAACATCAACCTGCTCGCTAAACATCTGCCCGACGACCCGAACGATCCCGCACTGCCCTCACGTATCACCAGCCTCGCGATTCAGAACATCCACGCCGACCGCCTCGCAGTACTCGGCCGATTGATGAAAGAGATGGATTACGCCCTCGACGCGGTACCCCCCGATACATTGCTCGATCAATGGCGACAGCGCAGCACCCTCATCGGCCAGCACCTGCGTCTGCTCTCCGACGGCCGCGAATACACCGGTGAAGTCGCCGACCTCGATCCCAACCTCGGCCTCATCCTACGCACGACAAGCGGCGCGATGGTTCATCTACCTGCGGCTACGACGACAGTGCTGCTTTGATATGAACAGTCAGCAAGTGCGTAAACAATGCAAGACTGTTCCGGTCCCTTCTCCCCCTGGGAGAAGATTAGGATGAGGGCCGGATTGATTGTGCTATCAAACTTAACAAGAAAACATAAGCAATCTGGCCCTCACCACGGCCCTCTCCCGCGGGGAGAGGGAGGAATACAGGCACTGATTAGGACTTGTTACTTCGCCAGTTCCACCAACACATCCAACCCGCGCTCGAGCCGTTTGTCATCGCAGGCGTAGCTGAGTCGGAAGTGGGTGTCGCGTTCGCTGAAGACGCCGCCGGGGATGACCAGCAGGCTCTTTTCGATCGCTCGTTTGACGAAGTCGGTGCCGCTGAGGCCGAGTTTATCCGGCACCTTCGGGAAGGCGTAGAACGCGCCGCCCGGCGTGGTCAGTTCATAATGGCCGCTTAGCCGTTCGACGACGTAATCACGCTTCTTACGGTACTGCTCGACCAGGTCGGACACATCCACGCCGAACGCGATCGCCCCCGCCGCCTGCGTCACCGACGGCGCGCAGACGAACGAATACTGCTGCAGCTTCGCCATCGCTGCTACGACTTCTTTCGGCCCGGCGACATACCCCAGCCGCCAGCCCGTCATCGCGTAGCTCTTGGAATAACCCTTCATCAACAGCGCATTGCGATTGTAATCCAAAGGCGAAGGCACAATCTTTTCACCCGGATGGTTCGGGTCGTCCACCTTCTCGTAACAGAACTCGTCGTAGATCTCGTCCGTTATCAGCAGGATGCCGTGCTTGTCCGCAATGTCTGCGACTTGTTTACATACTTCGGGTGTCGCCACCACGCCGGTCGGGTTCGACGGCGAATTGAAGAACAGCATCTTCGTCCGTTCGTTAATCAACGGCTCGATCCGCTCGGGGCGCAGTTGGAAGTCGGGATATGTATCGACGAACACCGGCTTGCCGCCGGCCAGCTTCACGAGGTGTTTGTACATCATGAAGTACGGATCGGGGATCAGCACCTCATCGCCCGGCTGGACGCACGACGCCATCAGCAGCGCCAGCGCCCCGGACACACCCGAGGTCACCAGCAGGCCGTAGTCGTCACCGAGATTGGGATAGCGATGCGCCAGCTTGTCCTTGATCTGAGCGACCAGCGGCGCGATGCCTTGCGTCTGGGTGTACTTGTTGAAACCCTGTTCGATCGCGTTGATCGCAGCTTTCTTGATCTGGTCAGGGACATCGAAGTCGGGCTGGCCGATGGACAGATCGATCGGGTCTTCGAGCGTCGCGGCAAGGTCAAAGACTTTGCGGATACCCGAAGCGTCCACCGCGCGGGTGCGGTCGGCGACAAAGCGGCTGGGGTCAAACATGGTAGATGAACGCCCTTTGTGAGGCGTGAATGAACAAAGTCATTAAACAAAAATACACCGACAGGACCGCGCGATATCTACAGCAATCCACCGACCTCACCGGCCGAAGAGATTACTTGTTATTCCGCTTCGTCGGTCTTCTTCTTCTTGCTCTTACCACCGGCAACAACCTTGCGGTTGCCGACCTTGGGCAGGCCCAGGGGATCGCTTTGATCCTTATCGAACTGTCCCTTGGCCGCGAGCTTGGCGATACGCTCGTCACGGGTCAGGACGTTACGGTGGCGGTTCAGGTTGCCGGCTGTCTTGAGGCTGCGGTCGATGCTCATGGTAGTCTCAGGGGCTGGGGTATCTTCTGTTCAGTTTGCTATTCAATGCGGGACATCATCTTCTTCGAATTTATCGAAGTACATCGTGCTCAGGTCATCCCCCCGGCCGTTGTTGAACGCCTTCCATTCTCGGCCAAGGGCCAAGCACTCTGCCCGGAATCGCTCCCTGGCGTCCGCCTCATCGGCTTTGAAGCCTTTCAGGACAATCACCTGGCAGAGCCCCTCATTATTACTAGGAGTGACAAATACTTCAACTCCACGCCCCTCCAGGAAGCGTTTGAGCCGCTCTGCCTCCCTCTGCGGATACCGGGCCACGCACAGGTAATTAAAATCCAACCGCCTGGGATCCTGGAGCTTGGAATTGATGCTCTGGTCCCCCGATCCCTGATTCTGAGTCCCCACGCCCCCTTCCGAGCCCCGATCCGGCGGTGCATATCCGCCTTCAGCATAATCAGACGGGTAAATCTGCTCGAATTCCTTCTTCATCGCCGAATGCCCCCGGCCGTAGCCCACCCAGTAGGACAGGATCAGCAGCCCCAGCAGCCCCCCGATCAGCGCCAAGGCCATCCCACGCGGCACCCGCAGCGTCAACGGCTCGCTGGCAGACCTGTGCCAGGCATCCGTGATCGACTTGATCACCCCGCCAATCCCCGCCCCGAAGGCTGATGTCGGCCGCGAGCCACCGCCAGAAGCCTGGCTGGGCTTGCTCCGGCTGCCCATGATCTCAAATGGCGGCGTGTTGTCCCGGCGTCTGCTCATGTGGGGATTATATGGGGTCTGGGGTCTAGGGTCAGGTTACAGCAAACGGTGATGTAAATTAACCAACGCCGATCGCACTGGCTGTCGCGTACCCGCCGGAGTGGCTGATGCTCAGGTGCCACTGGGTGATCCCCAGTTCAGCCGCTATCTCGGTACATCGGCCGTGCAATAGGACGCCCGGCTTGCCGGATGGTTCCCGCACTACTTCAGCATCGGTCCAGGCGATCCCGTTGCTCCAACCAGTGCCCAGCACCTTGAGGATCGCCTCCTTGGCCGCGAACCGCCCCGCCAGGTGCTCCGCCTGCCGCATCGGGTTGGCTGCAACGTAATCCAGCTCCCCCTGCGTGAAGCAGCGCTTGAGGAAGCGGTCCTGATGGTCCTCCACCATCTTCGCCACCCGGGCCGATTCCACGATATCGATGCCGTGTCCGATGATCTGCATAGGGAATAGGGTATGGGGTCCAGGGTTCGGGGTCTAGCAGCATTCAGCCACTTCGATCGGGTAGAATACCCATTACATTCTTTGATTCTTGGGGACACCCTCGTGATCGACCACTTTCTGACGCCGACCCTCGCCAACGCCGGCACACCGCTGATGTGGGCCGGCATGTTGTACATGGCCTTCGGTAACGCGATCATCGGCCTGCTCGAAGGCGTAATCCTGTTCTGGCTTTTCAAAGCAAAACCGGGCAGATCAATCATCCTGCTGATCCTGGCCAACTACTTGTCTGCCTGGCTTGGAATGCAGTTTCTGAAACACGGCCTGGTAGCGCTGGTCCCCTCGCCAGACATCAACGATATCCAAAAGCTGTTCACAATTGCCATACTGACAACCTTCGGCATCACGCTTCTGGCGGAACTACCTTTCATCATGCTCACATTTGCAGGTGCTCCGAAGTGGTTCAGCAAAGCAATCAAGGGCACACTGCTGACACAAACGGTGTCGTATATCTGCATGTTCTCCTGTTTCTATTCAGCCAGTGGCACTTCCCTGTACACGGGACCCACCGTGGTTGCACTGGAAGAATTTGGTCTGCCTGAAGATATGCATCTTTACTATATCGATGCCAATGACGGTGATGTCTATACAAGACTATTGAATGTAAGCAGCGACACACTCGTCTATGACCTGAATTCGGTCAACAACATCTACGGCGATTACCTGACTGTTCTTCCCTCCAAAGCCAATCCAGATGGCGTTGACCTGATGGCACAATTGATGGGTGCCAATACACGTGATTTTACATGGATAACGGTCAAGAAAGACTTCGCACTCGACGCCGCGATCAATTCACAATGGGATGACAATCGTGGCGCAGAGTATATCCAAGGCACATGGTTCAGTTTTGGACCAGTCGCGCAAATGAAGGCCGCAAAGGATAGTCCCTGGTCTTTCTATGTTGGTTTCTGGCCGATCGAGGGGTTTTCCGCGAAAAATACAGACACAGATGAAAGAATCCATCGTAGCCTTGAGACACCTGTCGTATCATGGCCTGTTCGCTGTGCAACGCAGATCAACCGTAACACAATCATTTTCCAACTGGGAGATGATCAGATTTGTATCTATAACGTCGAGAAGGACCAGATCGCTCTGGTTGCCAAAGGCCGCAGCCCCGTTGTCGCAATCGGCAGACCGATCAATCACGAAACATACGAATTAACCTTTCCGCAGATTATGCACGTACCATGAAGACGTAATATTAGTGAACAACCGTATGCCAAAAATCTGTGTCATCTGCGGCGAGGATTGCTCTAATCGTCCACGAACCAAGGACGCGCGGGGTCGCTATTACTGCATGGCCTGCTACGAACAGCAGCGACAGAAGCAGCAGACCGCACATGCTCCAGCGCCGGTAGAACCTGCCACAACAGAAAAGACAAAACGCCGACTGCCACTCGGTTTCCTGCTATCCCCTCGCATTGGGCTCTTCGTCCTCGGCCTCGCACTGATCGGGTCATACCTGTTCGGTGACGGCATCCTGTTCATCTTCGCCCTCTTCATCGCGCTGGGCATCATCAACGGCTACCTCATCGGCGCAGCGAAAATCGGTGCTCTGCTCGGCGGCCTGATCGCAGGCACACTCGTCGGCATCCCCGCGGGCAAAGCGATGGAAGGCATCTTTGCCGACCTGTTGGGCAGCGGCGGCTTGCTCAACCGCGCGATCAGCATCGGCATCTGTTCGCTTCTCGTTTTCCTTCTTGTCACCACCGCCCTGCAGGTCCTGATCAAGCGCAAATTCAAGAAGGCTGAGCGATGGAAATCCTATGACCGCCTGGTTGGAGCGGGGCTTGGCCTTGTCGAAGGCGTATTCCTCGTCTGCCTGGCAGTCTGGGCGCTGCTGGCACTCGAGCCGCTGGCCGCGATAAGTTTAGCGCAAACCGGCGAAGCAAAGGCCAATCCCGTCTCCACATGGATCGTCTCGTCCGCCCAGAAAACCCACGACAGCGCGATCGGCGACCTGGTCGACTCGACCAATCCGCTTAGCCAAACCGAATTCCTGGCGATGCTTTCCGACAGCATGACCGTCGTGAACGATCCGGTGACGCGCGATAAATTCCTCAAGCATCCTGCCATGAAACGTGTCGAAGACCGTCCCTCCGTGCAGGAAGCGCTGAAAATGCTCCGTGAAGACGAAGCACTCTGCGACACACTCGAAAACGGCGAGACCGCCGACATCCTCAAAGCCATCCTCACCAGCCAAACCTTACTCAAAGTCCTTGACGAAACCGATATCGTCACCGACCTCGCTCCGTTGTCCGAAGAAATCCAGCAGGCGATCAGAGAATCCAAGCAACAGAAGAGCCCATAGTGTGGGGATTGCCCGCCATCGATCTCAGGTCTATGATCCTGCCTATGGATCAGCTACTAAAACCCATTGCCGCGAAGGTGAACGCTGGTGAGCGTCTCAGCTATGAAGACGCGCTGACCATGCTGCGTTCGCGAGATATCTGGACGATCGGCGAGCTTGCGAACCGCGTCCGCCACCAGAAGCACGGCAAAACCACCTACTACAACGTCAACCGCCACATCAACTACTCCAACATCTGCGCGCTTTCCTGCAAGTTCTGCGAGTTCTACCGCAAGAAGGGCGAAGACGGCGCGTATGAAATGTCGGTCGAGGATGTTGCCAAACAAGCGGTCGAAGCCTCTGCCGCCGGTGCGACCGAACTGCATATCGTCGGCGGGCTGCACCCCTACTTACCGTTCGAGTACTACACGGACATGCTGCGCGCGATCCGCGAAGCGGCACCGAAGATCCATATCAAGGCATTCACTGCTGTGGAGATCGTCCACCTCGCCAAGATCAGTAAACGCCCCCGGGATTTGGCCGGCGTGTTGACTGACCTCAAGGAAGCCGGCCTTGGTTCGCTGCCCGGCGGCGGCGCTGAAGTATTCGACGATCGCGTCCATGATGAAGCGTTCAAGGGCAAGATCCGCAGCGACAAATGGCTCGATGTGCATCGCGAAGCCCACAAGCTCGGTCTGATGACCAACGCCACCATGCTCTACGGCCACATCGAATCCATCGAGGACCGCGCCCACCACTTCTGCATGCTCCGCGAAGCCCAGGATGAAGCGCTACAACACAATCATGCAGGCAGGTTCCAAACGCTGATCCCCCTGCCGTTCTTCCCCGACGGCTCCGAACTCGAACACCTGCCCGGGCCAAGCGGCCTGGATAATCTGCGCATGCTCGCCGTCAGCAGGCTCATGCTCGACAACTTCGACCACATCAAAGCCTTCTGGATCATGCAGACGCTGCCCATGGCCCAAGTCTCGCTCGACTTCGGCGTCAACGACATCGACGGCACCGTCGTCTGGTACGACATCACCAAACTAAGCGGGTCAGACAACGAATCCGGCGGCACACATCAGGAAGTCAGCGTCAACGACCTCCGCCGTGCCATCATTGAAGCCGGCTACGAACCTGTTGAGCGTGACACGTTGTACCGCCCCATCGAACGCAACGGCGCGGATTGGCATGTGGCGGAAGATTTAGCCATTAGCCATTAGCCATTAGCCATTAGCCATTAGCCGGATTTTATTTCATGCTTTCCCAATTTCCTGCTTTCCTGCTTTTTCTCACTGTCCATGCATCGCCAGCATGCGTGCGATCGTTAAGCCTCGCCACGCCTGCATGCCTACGAAGATCGCGATCAGCACCATCCAGTAATCTTGTATCATCAGCGCCAGCCCGCCGACAACAACGGCCATAATGATGCCCACCGTTGCCGCCACGCGCAGGCTCCTGGATCGGCCCATGAAGTACCACAGGATCGCCTGAAGCATCTGCCCGCCGTCAAGCGGGTAGACTGGCATGATGTTAAAAACCAGCAAAACAATGTTCGTCCAGGCAACGATGTAGAGGTACATCTCCAGGCCTTGGTACTGACCATCCGGGACAAGATACATGAACCCAACAAACAATCCGATCGTGATCGGCACAAGCACGACGTTGACCAGCGGTCCCGCCGCGATCGACCACAGCAGCGCCCCGGGACGTGGTGGCGGCTGCACGAATGCCACACCTCCCAGCGGCCAGAGCACGATGTCACCGGCCTTGCCTCCCACCGATCGGCACGCAAACGCATGGCCGAATTCGTGCATCAACACGATCCCGAACAGCGTGAGATAACTCAACATGAACCACGCGGGATTGACCTGCCCGGACATTCTGTACAGAACCAGTGCCGCAATGAACCAGGTCCAATGCACACTGACCTGGATGCCACGCAGTTTAAACAACGGAAACGAGCCTGGGCCTTGTTGAATCATGCTCGGATCGTAGGCAGCAAGATTGCAGGTTTCTCATTTTTCAGCCCAAAAGAAGTGAATGCAGCCCGCTCTATGCATACGATAATCGCAAGACAAGGCCCCATTGTGTATTTTGTGCCTTATCGTGACCGGTTAATCAGATGAAAAGAACAGGCGACTCACCATGTCTGAAAACAAGATCGCAATCGTGACCGGGGCAGGCAGCGGCATCGGGCGTGCGGTCGCGCAGCGACTCGGTTTCGATGGTTACTGTGTCGTACTCGTTTCACGCCGTCGCGAGATGCTGGAGCAGACCGCCGAGTCCGTCGAAGGTGATACCTTCGTCTACCCCGCCGACGTCGCCGATCCCGATGCGGTAACGATGTTGATCGAAGATGTGATCGCCAGCTTCGGTAGAATCGACGTGCTGGTGCATGCCGCAGGCTATGCCGAGGTGTTGCCGATCGAGGAGGTTACACTCGAGCACTGGCGTAAGACGATCGATATCAATCTCAGCGCCGCCGTCATGCTGACTAACGCCGTCTGGCCGACGTTTAAAGAACAGAACGCCGGCATGATCGTCAACATCTCGTCCATGGCCAGCATCGATCCGTTCCCCGGCTTCGCGACGTACGCCGCCTCCAAGATCGGCCTGAACATGTTCACCCAATGCACCGCACGCGAAGGCGAGCCGATCAACGTCAAAGCCCTAGCCGTCGCCCCCGGCGCCGTTGAAACGCCGATGCTCCGATCGATGTTCGATGAATCAATGATCCCCAAAGACAAGACACTCACCCCCGAATCCGTCGCCGAAGTCATCTGCGACTGCATCACCGGTGAACAAGAATTCACCAACGGCCAAACCATCGTCCTGCCCAGCCCGTAACTTTTCTAAGCCGCTTGCGGCTTAGCGCAATTACTCCAACGAATCCCGGGCAACCAGTTCGTTTGTCCCCGCATCTGCAACATCAACACCGACGACAGGCACCAATGACTGAGTCATACGCATCTGGCTGTAAACCATCAGCACCCCCAACAACACTAATGTCACCGCCGATGCGGGGATCGTGCCCAGGTCCATCCCGCCTTTATCAAGCGGTTTCGTCAGGAAGTCTCCGAACGTAGCACCAAACGGGCGGGTAAAGATGAAAGCGATCCAGAACAGCGCGACCTGGTTAACACGCGGCAAGTAATGCACGGCCAGAACAATCGCGATGACACCGGCCGTTACAAACGCGCCATTGATATAACTCAGTCCAAGATCGTCGCTGAGATAGTCGCCAAAAGCCGTGCCTAAACTGTTCGAGAAGAGGATCGCGATCCAGTAAAGCAACTCGGTGCGTGTGGTCTGAATCGGGTACACCTCAATCCTGCCCTCGATCAGGTGCCAGACCCCTAAAGTGGCAAATAATCCGCAAACGAGCAGTATCGACCCGGCTGTATAACCAAGTCCGAAAGTACGGTCCATCATGTCGGACACTTCCGTCCCGGCCGTGGTCGTGCCGATAATGACTGTCCAGTAAATCAACGGGTGGAATCGCCTGACACGTAATTGAATCACAAGCATCAGAAGCAAAAAACCGCCGGTAATCATCAGCCCAACGATGTAGCCCAGATCAAGCGTCATCGAAAGCATATCCCCAGCTGTTTCCCCCAATGTGGTGGCAAGCACCTTCATGATCCAGAAGGACAACGTAATCTGAGCGACTTTATTCAGTTCATTCATGGCGTGTTCCTGCGGTCATCGGTTTAGAGGCATACAACCAATCAAACCGGCGTCAGTATGACACGCCGAACATGAAAGCCAGATGAAGCCACAGGTGCGCGCAGCAAAAAACTGCATCTGTATGCATCAAGCAACCAACCAATCCGATGATGTCAGATGTTTAATATAACTCTTCTAAGCCGCTTGCGGCTAAGCGATCCTACTTCAGCGCCTCCGCCGCAAACGCCTTCGCCGCCTCCATCGCCTCAGGCAACTTCTCGGGCAGTTTCCCGCCGGCCTGCGCGCTGTCCGGCCGACCACCGCCGCCGCCGCCTACAACCGGCGCGACCTGCTTGATCCAGTCTCCCGCCTTCAGGCCCTTGCCGATCAGATCCTTCGCAACCGTCGCCATCAACGCGACTTTGCCTTCGCTGTCGGCTGCCAGGAAGATCGCCGCTTCGGGATGTTTCTTGCGAATGACATCCATCGCGTTACGCAGCGTCTTGCCATCCGCATTGGGAACCTGCGCCACGATGACCGGGCCGGCCGACTCATCCGCGATCTTGCGCGCGGAATCAACCACAGCCTCCTCCGCCTGGCTGCCTTGTTCTTTCTGGAACTGCTTGAGCTTCTGCGATAGCTCCGTCATCAACGCACGCAATCGATTTCGCGATACCACCGGCAAGGTCGAACCATCCGCCGTCTTGGTGATCGCCTCGATCTGCTCAGCAAGCGACTCCGGAGATGCTGACAATAACGATTCGGCTCGATGCACCAGCATGTCCGCCTCAGCCGTCGCCTTGTGTGCTTCTGAACCGGTGAGCGCTGTCACACGACGCACGCCCTTGCTGACCGCTTCCTGGCTGACGATGCAGAAACCTTCCGCATCTCCCGTCTTCGGCAGGTGCGTCCCGCCGCAGAACTCGATGCTGTAATCCGCCCACTCCTTGTTGCCCGGCTTATTCACAAGATCATCCACCGGCACGCCTATACTCACCACGCGCACGATGTCGGGATACTTCTCGCCGAACACCGCACGCAAGCCGTTGATCTTCAACGCCTTCTTCTGCGGCACGTGATCGGTATAAACGGGCAAATCCTTCGCGATATCGTCGTTGACCTGCTGCTCAACCTTCGCAAGCTCTTCCTCGGTCAGCGCCGCCTTGTGCGAGAAGTCGAAACGCAGCTTCTGATCGTCAACGAGTGACCCCTTCTGATCGGCCTCCTTATTGACATGGTTACGCAACGCGCGGTTCATCACGTGCGTCGTCGTGTGGTTGGCCATGATCTTCATCCGCCGAACCTTGTCGACCGCCAGCGCAACCTTCGCTGTGGAAGCCGGCTTCAACGTGCCAGCTACAACTTCGCCAAGATGGAACGTCACATCCCCAACCTTGATCGTGTCCGTGATCTTCACACGTGCGCCGCCGTCCACTTGCATCACGCCGACATCGCCGACCTGACCGCCGGCCTCAGCATAGAACGGCGTCTTCTCGACCACCACCGCACATGGCTTACCCGCCTCGACCTGCTCCGCCTGCTTGTACATCCCGCAGTTCGTGCCCACGCGATACACATGCAGCGCCGTCTGGAACGCGGGCAACTCCGTCTTCTCATACCCGACAAATTCCGTCGTCGGCAAACCGCCCTTCTGCACGATCTCCACCAGCGACTGTCGCGCATCACCGCCACCGCCGCCGGCACGTGACTTCTCGCGAGCCTCGTCCATCAGCTTCTCAAACCCCGCCACATCCACACTCATCCCCCGCTCCTCCGCCATCACCTGCGTCAGGTCCAGCGGGAAGCCGTAGGTGTCGTAGAGCATGAAGGCGTCTTCAGCAGATATTTGCCATGGGAATTCAGGATGAGCAAGTAGTACCTCACGCTGCGCGGCAACATCACCCATTGGTATTTCAAATTCAATCACACTGTCATTTTTCAGTGTTAATTTAACTCGATAGCGATATTTTTCTTTCGGTTCGAGTTTTGAGAGCATATCTTCTTCTGGGACATAGATATGGTGCTCTTTTAGATCATATTGCATCATGCCTGTATCAAGGGCCTGTGAAATACCCATATATGCAGCCTGTTCAAACAGCGCGATCCCCCGATCAATCGTCTTCCCAAAGCTGACCTCTTCTTCCTTGATCAGCTCCGCCACATCTTTGGGGTTCTTCTTTAGTTCGGGGAACGCATCGCCCATCAGGTCGACGACGGCGTCCACGAGTTTGTAAAAGAACGGCTCGTTCATCCCGAATGTCTGTCGGCCGTGGCGCACTGCGCGGCGGAGGATGCGACGCAACACATACCCGCGCCCTTCATTGCTCGGCACCGCCCCGTCCGTCAGGGCGATCGTCAAACAACGGATATGGTCCGCCAGGATGCGATACGCGATATCCGTGTGGTCTTCCATCGATCCGCTGTACGGCTTCGCACCCGTCACCTTCCGGATCGCCTCGAACAACGGCGTAAACACATCCGTGTCGTAGTTCGAGTCTTTGCCTTGCAACACGCGCACGATGCGCTCAAAGCCCATGCCCGTGTCGACGTGCTTGGCCGGCAGCGGTGTGAGTTTGCCATCCGTGCCACGATTGAACTGGATGAACACCAGGTTCCAGATCTCGACCACGCTGTCCTGTCCATCGGCGTTGACGAGTTTCGCGCCGCTCTTGTCGGGGGTTCGGTCGTAGTGGATTTCCGAACACGGGCCGCACGGGCCGGTGTCGCCCATTTCCCAGAAGTTGTCTTTCTTGTTGCCCGGGTGCACGCGCTCGGTCGGGAGGTAGCGCAGCCAGAGGTCGCGGGCCTCGATGTCCGGCTCCAGCCCCTCGGACTTATCACCCTCGAAGTAGGTCGCGTGCAACCTCTCGGGGTCGATCTTCCAGACCTTGGTCAGCAAATCCCACGCCCAGTCGATGGCTTCCTTCTTGAAGTAGTCCCCGAACGACCAGTTACCGAGCATCTCGAAGAACGTGTGGTGGTATGTGTCCTTACCCACATCTTCCAGGTCATTGTGCTTGCCGCCGGCCCTGATGCACTTCTGCGTATCCACGGCCCGGTGGTACGGCGGCTGTTCCGTACCCAGGAAGTACGGCTTGAACTGGTTCATCCCGGCGTTGGCGAACAATAGCGTCGGATCGTCGTGGGGCACGACCGGGCTCGAGGGCACGACGGTGTGGCCGCACTTGTCGGCGAAGTAGTCCAGGTACTGCTGTCGGATTTCACTGGCTGTAAGCATGGTTAAACGTTCCGTTTACCCTCTCAGGTTCAATAGGTGGCGTCCTGAAACGGGTTTGGGAGTATAGCCGATGCCTCACTGGCAGACCAAGGCAGGGCCTGCGCTGGATCGCCTGACTGTCAATCCACCTGTTTTTTGCGTATCTGCTCCCGATACAAGCTGATGGACCTGCACGGCTAAGGCTACAGCTACCTGACCTACGCCCGCCTCAGCTCGATGATCTTCAGCAACACTGGTAATCCATAATTACCCGGCCCAAAAACGTTTGAAAAAATTCAATAGTTGCATTACCTCCACTTGTGTAGACAATGGCGTCGGGCAGTACCGGTTTAAAGCCGGTTGAACCCGTAGCACCCGTAACAGCACCGGAGCACACCGGTATGGCGTCTGTATGTTTTTACTTCCAATTGCACCAGCCACGTCGCCTGCGCCGTTACAGCGTCTTTGATGCCGATGCCCAGTACTTCGACGCCCCACGCAACAGCCACATCATCCGCAAGGTCGCCAACAAGTGCTACCTGCCCGCCACCAAGCTGATGCTCAGCCTCGTTCAACGCCACGAGGGCAACTTCCGCGTCGGATTCTCACTGACCGGCAGCGTGATCGAGCAACTGAAAATGTACGCCCCCGAGGTGCTTGAGCAATTCCGCGAGCTGGTCGATACCGGCTGCTGCGAGTTCCTCGCTGAAACCTACCACCACAGCCTCGCCTTCCTTTACAGCAAGGATGAATTTAACCAGCAGGTTGACCTGCACACCCGCCTGATCGAGGACCAGTTCGGCCAGACGCCGTCCGTCTTCCGTAATACCGAGTTGATCTACAACAACGAACTGGCCGCCCACATAGCGTGGATGGGCCGGTTCACGGGCGTACTCGCTGAAGGCGTGGAGCAATCCCTTGAAGGTCGATCGCCGAACCACCTCTTCACCCCGCCGGACTGCCCGCAGCTTCCGATCCTGTTGAAGAACTACCGTTTGTCTGATGACATCGCGTTCCGCTTCAGCAACCACGAGTGGAGCGAATGGCCGCTGACCGCCGAAAAGTACGCCGACTGGCTCGCCACGGCGCTTCACAAAGAAGATGGCGAAACCATCAACCTCTTCATCGACTACGAAACCCTCGGCGAACACCAGTGGCAGGAGACCGGCATCTTCGAGTTCATGTCCGCACTGCCCGGCCACATACTCGAACGCGGCATCCACATCCACACCCCCAGCGAAACCATCGAAAACTACGAGCCCATCGGCGTCTACGATGTCAAGCAGATGACCTCCTGGGCCGACACCGAACGCGACCTCAGCGCCTGGCTGGGCAATGCCATGCAGTCCAGCGCCCTGCATGAGCTGTACCGCCTCGAAGAACAGATCAAGAAAAAGGGCGATCCCAAACTGCTCTCCGACTGGCGCACCCTCACCACCAGCGACCACTTCTACTACATGTGCACCAAGTACTTCGCCGACGGCGCGGTCCATAAGTACTTCAACCCATACGAATCGCCCTACGACAGCTACATCAACTACATGAACGTGCTGGACCACCTGCGCACCCGCATGCAAAGCGCTACGGCTGTCGAGCCAAGCAGTTAAGTAAGTTCTCGGTGAAAACCACCGGTTTTTATTGACTTATCGGCCCCTCGGTAGATAATAAGATTTATATACCTTTTGGAGGCCCGACATGAAACACAAACTGCCCCTGTTATTTAGCATTCTTGCTATTGCGATGCTGTGCCTGCCTGTCGACGCCGCTGCCAAACGGGCCCGGGCCCAAGGCGCATATTCATACCGTCTGACCGGCTCGGAAACCTACCAAGGCATCACCGAAGCGGCGCGAGATGCAGGTTCGCTGACGTTATCCGGCAATAAAATCACCGGTGTCAGCAGTGATGGCGAAGCCATCTTCAAACTCGTGCTCAGCGAGCGCGTCACCCGTCAGAGCACGCAGACCATGAACGCGACCGGAACCTTGCTGATTAAAGACGACGACGGCAACAGCAAAGGTAAACTCACCGCGCGTGTCCGTATTCAAAAAACACGCGCCGGGGTCTGGAAGTTAACAACCAACTATACCGCCACCGTCACAAGAGGCCCTTACAAAGGTGGTCAACTCAGCGGTAAACTGGTCGCCAAATCCCAGTAAGACCAAACAAAATATGAAAACGAATCGGTATGGTCATCGAGGCTATACGATGGTCGAGTTGATCATCGTGATCGTCGTGATCGCGATTTTGGTCGGCCTGCTTTTACCCGCTCTTGCCGCCGCCAAAGCATCGCAAAGAAAAGCGACCTGCCTCTCCAACCTCCATCAGATATCCACCGCGTTTACCGTCTACGCTCAGGACAATGATGGTTTCGGTCCAGATGATTACGCCGACGAAACCTGGGATGCACTCATCTGGCCCTACCTGAAAATCGACAAGGTCTACCTGTGCCCGGACGACGTGGACGGTTACGACGAGGACTTCGGCACAAGCTATGAATGGCGAGACCTCTTCGCCGTCGCATTCGATCACCCGGAATGTGCGCTGTCTGGTAAAGACCTGATCTCCGCCCGGCCCGTCAGCCTCGTGCTGGTGTTCGATGCCGTCGCCGGTTGGCACGCATCGGATTCGATCAACGTCGCGCTACTCGATGCTTCCGCCAGCAGCATGACGGTCGAAGAATTTACTGCGAACCTCCAAATACCGGTACAGTAATCTCCGCCTCCACTTCCTCGCCCTTGATGATCTGAACCATCTTCTCCGTCACCGGCTTCAACAATAACGCCGCAGTGTAATGGTTCGCGTTGACCCACAATCGGTGTTCATCATCCAGCCCGATAGCCTCAGCCAGCGCGTCGCTGTTCGCTCGCGGGATCGTCTGATCATCCCTGGCGTTAATCATCCACGTCTGAGCCGGGTCAAGCCGTTGAGCGACATGCAACGGTTCAACCGGATCGAGCAGATCACGCAAGGATTCCCCCTGATATCCAAGCTGCGATAACGCATTACGCAGATACATCGCGTCATGCTGACCGTTCGTCAGCGTGCTGTAACCATCCGCACCGCTGATCAGCAGCACGACCGGTTTGAATGACGGGTCGACCCCGCCGACCGTCGCCGCGACGAATCCACCCAGGCTCGTTCCCTGTAATGCGATCGGGCCTTGCTTGATGTTCGGCAACACGGAAATCGCATCCTTTGCCCGCAGGCAATCCGCAATGGTTTGTCGGCCGTTGATCAGTGTTGTCGTCCCCGGGTAACGCCGCAGTTTGTCCCAACGAAAACCGTATCCCGGCATCTGGATGACAAACGTATGCAACCCCTGCTTGGCGAACTGCTGAGCCAGTTGGTCCGCCACGATCATCCGGGGATGAAGCGAATGCACCATCAGCACGGCCGGCGCTTCGATGGCCTTGCCATCCTCGCCACGTGCCGCATACCAGACAAGCACGACTTCATCGAGCCAGCGATCCCCGGTCTTCACCGGCGATTCAAACCGCACCAGCGCGTCATACCTCAACCCCGGCGTCGCGGTGCAACGCACCTCAAACGCTCCCGGTTCCCATTGGATATTCTTTAGAAATGTGTCGGTTTCAGGCTTCTTATCGGCCCACTGACGGACTGTATCTTTCGCCGTAAATCTTGCCTCAGCAACTTTCGGCTGCTGTGCAGATGTCATGCCTGCATACAAAGCAATCGTGAAACTCATCACGATCGTCAACCGGCACAAATTGATCCGCTTTACAGTGAACATAACACCTGATTACAATGTGCCCCGGGGTAAGTATATTCCCCAGGCGGTTTAAATTCTCTCACTCTATACGTACACCGTACTTTACCACGGAGACCTATACATGTTGATGACCATTCTCGCACAGGCTGCAGATACTGCTGCCGAAACAACCGAAGAAGTGGCACAAACCGCGGAAGGTGCCAAAAGCGGTATCGAAAATATGACCATGCAGGACGTCGGCACCTACTTCACACCTGAAAAAATGTCCGAGCTGTTCCAGAATTACGGCCTGCCATTGATCTGGGCCCTGATTATCCTGATCGTGGCCTACTTCATCGCCGGCATCGCCAACCGCAGCGTGCGCGGCTCGCTGACCAAGGCCAAGATCGATGAAACCCTCGCCCGTTTCTTCGGCAAGATGGCAAAGTATTCGGTCCTGACACTGGGCGTGATCATCGCACTGGGCCGGTTGGGTGTGGAAGTCACCGCGTTTGCCGCCATCATCGCCGCCGCCGGCTTCGCTATCGGTATGGCCCTGTCCGGCACACTCGGCCACTTCGCCTCCGGCGTCATGCTCCTGGTCTTCCGCCCGTTCAAGGTCGGTGATGTTATCAACGCCGCGGGCGTCATCGGCAAGGTCTACGAGATCGAACTGTTCACCACAGCGCTGGACACCCCGGACAACCGCCGCATCATCGTCCCCAACGGCTCAATCTACGGCGCTACCATCGAGAACATCACCCACCATGGTACCCGACGCGTCGACGTCAATGTGGGTGTTGAATACTCGGCTGACATCGACAAGACACGCGAAGTGCTCGACAAGGCTGCCCAGAGTGTTGAAGGCATCCTCAGCGATCCGGCGCACGCGATCGTGCTCGGTGACCTCGGCGATTCATCCGTGAACTGGACCGTCCGTGTCTGGTGCCCCGCCGCCGATTACTGGGGGATCAAGGAAAAAACCACCCGCGCCGTAAAGATGCACCTCGACGAAGCTGGCATCGGCATCCCCTTCCCGCAGATGGACGTCCACCTCGACAAGAGCGAGTAAACCGCCCACCACAAACACTAACACACAATCAACACCACCCGAAGCCCACGTTCGCCGAACGTGGGCTTTTTGTGTGTGAATAGGAGCCGTTCAATCCACACTCATTCAACCCAGTATTCTTCTTTATCCAGCGACTGCGCACACCGCACTGTCCCCCTGACGTTCCCGATCACCCCCTCGCGCAGCACAAGCACCATCCACGCATCCGCGTTCTTCTCATGAATCGGGTACGGTGCCGAAAGCCCAAGCACACCCGCCGGCCTGAATCCAAAACGCGGGTAATACTCGGGATGCCCCAAAACAAAAACAAGCTCCGATCCCATATCCTTAAGCATGTCCAATCCGCTTTGCACGATTTGGGTACCAATACCCTCCCGCTGCCTGCCCGGCAACACCGCAAGCGGCGCAAGAATATGAGCAACCGGCGAGGACGCCGCGCCTTCAATACGCACACTCGTGAATATCACATGCCCAACCGCATCCGCCCCATCCCACGCCAACAACGAAAGCAACGGCTCCGCTGTCGGGTCATGAAGCAACTCAAGCGTCAGGCCCGCAATTACATGCCCGGCCTCTCCACCAAACGCAGCTTCATGCACTTGGTGAATAGCCTGTTCATCCGATGTAACAGTTTGTCGGATCTTCAACATGGCTAGCCCTTAAATCCGATCAAACGCGCTCTGCGCCAGCTTCTCCGCGCCGCAGTACAAACACTTCTGATGCTTAGGTGACATCGTGCGATTACACGCATGACACTTCTGGACCCCCTTCGACGCTTTGCCATCTTCTACGCCGTCCATCAAGTCAATCATCTTGACCCGCTCCATCAGGTCTTCTTCCGAAAGGTTGGTCTTGTCCTGGATCAGTGACCACATGGCCATGCACACCAGGCTCAACCGCTCGAGCCGGTCTTCCAGGTATGTCACTTCACGCTGGGCATTACCCGCCGCAGCCGCGGCCCGTGCCGATTCGGACGCTGAAACGCTAGAACCAATACCGTTGCCGCCGTATCCGAAGATGGTGGTATTGACCATGACAGAACCTCCCGTTGAGTAGTCGTATCTCTGCTTCAATTCTATCTTATCGGCATTTTCAGATATGGGAATAAACACGCGGAATTCCGCAATAAACATAGCATATGAGCCTTGAACGTAGAGGGATGGGTGCCACACTTTGACTGCGCAGCAGCAAAGTGTGCTTACGACCAGCACACCTTGTCGCTTCGCGATCAAGTTGTGGCACCCAACACCCCGAAAAAAGACCAGCACACAATGTCCTGCTACAACACCTCCGCCGCGCGGGGATATGAACCCAGCACCGTCATCTGCAGGCAATGGCTCTTCGCCTTGGCGATCGCTTCCTGCACGTTCGACTCGTTGATGTGGCCGATCAGGTCGACGAAGAAGATGTACTCCCAGTTCGTCCGCTGGCTGGGGCGTTTGTCGATGTGCGTCAGGTTTAAGCCGTAATCGCGGAAGATATCCAGCACATCTGTCAGCGAGCCGGCCTTGTGTTCGGTCGTGAACATGATGCTGGTCTTGTCGTCGCCGCTGGGTTTCGGCGCGTGTTTGCCGATGACGAAGAACCGTGTCGTGTTGCGCGGGTTGTCCTCGATGTTCTGGAACTGCACTTTCAGGCCGTACACTTCAGCCGCAAGCGTTGATCCGATCGCCGCAGCGCCCGGCTCCTGCGACGCCTGCTCCGCTGCACGCGAGGTCGACGCCGCCGGCACCTTGTCCGTATGAAGCATCTGCACGCTCAGCCACTTTCGGCATTGGCCCAATGCCTCAGGCTTCGAGTAGATCTTCGTGATCTTCTCCGGCGGATCGTTCGCCAGCAGGTTGTGGTGGATATTAATCAACACCTCCGCACAAACCTTGACGTCCGATTCGAGAAATCCATCCAGCGTCTCGCCGATACCGCCGATCGCTGAGTTCTCGATCGGGACCAGCCCCAGGTCGATGTGCTCGCGGTGGATCGCTTCAAAGACCGAGCCGATGTTGTCAAGGTCGTCATATTCAATAGAAGCACCGAACTTCCGCCGCGCCGCCAGGTGGCTGAACGATCCGGGCGGGCCCAGGTAACCCACACGCAGCGGCCTCTCGAGTGCGAAACTGCCCGACATCAACTCACGCCAGATCGCCTCAAGACACGCATCGGGTAGCGGCCCCATGTTATATTTGCGCACCTGGTCCAGCACCACCCGCTCACGCTCAGGCACATAGATCGGATTGTCACCGGTCTTCTTGACATGCCCCACCTCAACGACCACCTTCGCCCTTTCGTTCAGCAGCTCAATGATCTGCTGATCCAGTTCGTCGATGCGTTTGCGTAAAGGCGCCAGTAGTTCGTCGGGATTGTTGGAATTCATAGCCCCGGCATTGTACCGGCGACGCGGGCCTTATGGCGATATGATGGTGTCAGATTCGCACGCCCCGGCAAGCCGCATCAGAATCGGCCAACCCCACGCCGGGCCGGGCTCCCCAGGATCGGATTCATGGGTCAGCAGCAGCTTCAGGAAGTACTCGAGAAACTCGGCTCTGTCGGCGTCATCATGCCGGCCGTCTGTCTGCTTGTCGGGGTCTTGCTTTTGATACTCGGCAGCAAACTCGCCAAGTCCATGTGCTTCTTCAGTGGACTCATCCTCGGCGGGATCGGCGGACTGCTGCTCGGCGAAGCCCTCGTCGAACAGGGTGGCATCATCCTCGCGCTGGTCATCGGCTCCGCCATCGCCGGGGCGCTGCTCTCCGCACTGCTGTTCCGTGTCTGGATGGCGATAAGCGGGGCCCTCATCTTCGGCCTCGCCGCCGCCGGCGTCGTCATGCTCCTGCAAGGCGCGCCCCCGGAGTCTGCCGAATCCGAATCCCCCGACGCCGCAACCGAATCCCATCAACTCACCGATTCAGCCGACCAAGACGACAGCATCAGCATCGATATCCCGCTGGGCGACATCACCGATCAATTCCGCGAAGGGATGAACACCGCCATCGAAACCGACGAGGACGGCAAAACCATCGCTGAACTCACACTGGATAATGAAACCGCGCGCAAAGTCGGCTCCGTTATCCTGGAAGCACTGCGCAGCCTCGCCGCTTACTATCGTGGACAATTCGCCCAATGGTGGTCTGAAGCCGGTGCGGGCGCTCGTGGCGGCATGATGCTCATCGGGTTAATCTCCGCAGTCATCGGCCTGCTGCTTGGGTTAATCGCGCCCTACAAAGCCGCCTCCATCCAGTCCACCGTCGCGGGTGCGGTGCTCATCCTCTTCAGCTTGTTCTCACTTCTCGCTCAACTCATGCCCGAACATCTCACATGGCTTCCTGCCACGCCACGCGGGGTTTTGATCTGCCTGGGTCTGATAACCGTGGCCGGGCTCGCCGTCCAGTGGACGATCTTCAAGCGTAAAACCGATAAATAGGTCGAAGCCAGCCTGGTAACCGGTGCGCCTGATTACCGCTGCGCAAGACGTACGGACGTGCAAAGGAGTCGTTCGATGCTTATCCTCGCAAAATCAGCCCAAGGCCCGCTGCAAAATCTTTTCGACACCGTCACCGCGATGTTCTCCCGACCTGACGCGCTCGCTCAACCCGAAGCGCTGGTCGAGAACCTCCAGGCGCTCAGCGCGATCTGGGCGGTCGTCTTCCTGATCGTCGGCCTGCTTTGCATGCTCAACGGCTACCGCTTCTACAAGACTTCCACTGTCCTGATCGCCCTGCTCATCGGCATGTTCGCAGGCTATTGGATCGGTGAGCAGATCCAGGCGCCGTTCATCGTCGCCGGCTGCATGGGCCTGCTGCTCGCGGCCGTCGCGTTCCCGCTCATGAAGTTCGCCATCGCCATCTTCGGCGGGATCACCGGCGCATTCATCGGTGCAAACCTCTGGGCCGGTATCGCCGCCGCCGTCAACAAAGCCGCCGACACGCAGATCCCCGTCGACGCCTACTGGATCGGCGCACTGGTCGGCCTCATGCTCTGCGGCATGCTCGCCTTCATCCTATTCAAACTCTCAATCGTCCTCTTCACCTCCGTCAGCGGCGCAACCATCGCCGTCCTAGGCGGACTTGCACTACTATTAAGCTTCGATCCCTGGTCCGACTCCATCAAGTCAGGCATCACCGCCAGCCAGCTCGTCGTCCCCCTGCTGGTCTTCGTCCCCGCCGTGATCGGTTTGATCCTCCAGGAAACCTGGCCCGATCCGAATCCGGCGCAAGCCTCGAAGTCATAGCAAAAGTACGATCAATCAAAACCACCCTGCAACCCCGATTCATCTCGGGGTTGTTTTTTTTATTGTAGCGATGTCTTGTTGCCCCCCTCCCTCTCCCCTCGGGAGAGGGCCGGGGTGAGGGCCGTCTTAACTTCCATCTTTCATATGAATGGCCATCTGCCTACGAAGCGTCGCATCGCAGCTAATAAAGAAGCCGCGCAGAATCACACCAACTCTTTATTAACCGCACTGCGACGCAGTGCGGGCAGTCGCTTCAAGAACCGAATATCACCCCTTCGCCATATTCCGCAGCACCGTGTGCAGAATCCCGCCGTTGCGGTAGTAATCGACTTCAACAGGTGTATCGATCCGACAAACAGTCTCGAACTCGACCTTTGAGCCATCGGCTTTCGTTGCGGTGACTTTGATCGTCTGTCGCGGTTGAACCTTGTCATCCACCTGAATGTTGAAGGTTTCTTCGCCGCTTAAGCCGAGTGATTGATGTGTGTGGCCATCCTTGAATTGCAGCGGCAGCACGCCCATGCCGACGAGGTTAGATCGGTGGATGCGTTCGTAGCTTGATGCGATCACCGCCTTGACGCCCAGCAGGAACGTACCCTTTGCGGCCCAGTCACGGCTCGAGCCCATGCCGTAGTCGATGCCAGCCAGCACAACCAGCGGCGTGCCCGCCTTCTTATAGTTAAGGCTTGCATCGTAGATCGTGCTGACCTTGCCGGTCGTGAAGTCGGTGGTGAAGCCGCCTTCGGTTCCGGGGGCGAGTTGGTTCTTGACGCGGATGTTGGCGAATGTGCCGCGGGTCATGACGCGGTCGTTGCCGCGGCGCGAGCCGTAGCTATTGAAGAGACTCTTCGGCACGCCGTTGTCGGTCAGGTACTTGCCCGCGGGGCTGTCGGTCTTGATCGAGCCGGCCGGGCTGATGTGGTCGGTCGTCACCGAATCACCGAGCTTCGCAAGACAACGCGCGCCGGTGATCGGCGAGATCGGCTTGACCTCACTGGTAAGCCCGACAAAGAACGGCGGCTCCTGCACGTACGTCGACTTCGCGTCCCACTCATACAGCGCGCCGGTCGAAGACTTCACATCCTGCCATTCCTGCGAACCCTTGAACACATCCGCGTACTGCGTCTCGAACTGCTCGCGCGTCACGCATGAAGCGACCACATCGTTCACTTCCTTCTGCGTCGGCCAGATATCTTTCAGGTAAACATCCTTGCCATCCGCCGACTTGCCGATCACACCATTCTGAAGGTCGATATCCACCGTCCCGGCGATCGCGTACGCAACCACCAACGGCGGGCTCGCAAGATAATTCGCCTTCACATCCGGGCTGATGCGCCCTTCAAAGTTACGGTTGCCCGACAAAACACTCGTCGCGACCAGGTCGTTCTCGTTGATCGCCTTGCTGATCGGATCGGGCACGGGCCCGGAGTTACCGATGCAGGTTGTGCAGCCGTAGCCGACGGTATGGAAACCGAGCGCCTCGAGGTCTTCAGTGAGGTTCGCTTTGTTGTAGTACTCGGTGACAACCTTCGAGCCGGGTGCGAGCGATGTCTTCACCCATGGTTTGCGCGTCAGACCAAGCGCACGCGCTTTACGGGCCAGCAGACCCGCCGCGATCATCACGTCCGGGTTGCTCGTGTTCGTACAGCTTGTGATCGCCGCGATGACGACCGCGCCGTGCTTGAGCTTGAAGCTTTGGCCGTCGTATTCAACATCAACGCCGTCGTAGCCCGGATCGGTTGCAACCACGGTTGTCGCTTCATTCGTAGCGACCATCGCTGACTGCCCGCCTTCATCCGCAAAACTTGCCGTGTCGGACGTCGCACCTGAAACAGGTTTGCCGAATGTCACCGACAAATCCTGGTGCCACTGCTCCCGCATCGCCGACAGCGCGATCCGGTCCTGCGGCCGCTTCGGGCCGGCAAGCGATGGCTCGACCGTCGACATGTCCAACTCAAGCTCGCTGCTGTACTCGATCGGGTTCGACTCATCCCGCCACAATCCTTGGGTTTTGCAGTACTGCTCAACCGTCTGGATCAGCTTCTCATCGCGTCCGGTCAGCCGCATGTATTCAAGCGTCTGCTCATCGACGGGGAAGAAGCCCATCGTCGCGCCGTATTCGGGGGCCATGTTCGCGATCGTCGCGCGGTTCGCTAATGGCATCGTCGCAAGACCATCGCCGAAGAACTCGACGAAGCGCCCGACCACGCCGTGAGCACGCAGCATTTCAGTGACGCGCAAGACGAGGTCCGTCGCGGTGCAACCCTCAGCGAGTTTGCCCGTGAGTTTGAACCCGACCACTTCGGGGATGAGCATGTAAATAGGCTGGCCCAGCATGACCGCCTCGGCCTCGATGCCGCCGACGCCCCAGCCGACCACGCCTAACCCGTTGATCATCGTCGTGTGGCTGTCCGTGCCGACGAGTGAATCCGGATACAAAGCGGGGACTTGAGACTTGAGGCTTGAGACTTGAGTATCTTCTTCCCAAACGACTTTCGCCAGATACTCAAGATTCACCTGGTGCACGATGCCCGTCGCCGGCGGGACCACGCGGAAGTTATCAAACGCCTGCTGACCCCACTTCAAAAACTGATAGCGTTCATTGTTGCGCTCAAATTCCTTTTCACTGTTGATCGAAAGCGCCACACCCGATGCGAATGCATCCACCTGCACGGAGTGGTCAATGACAAGGTCGCAAGGCACAAGCGGGTTGACCTTCGTCGCGTTCGCATCTTCTTCCGTCATCCGCACGATGCCACTGCGCATCGCAGCAAGATCGACAACCGCCGGCACACCCGTGAAGTCCTGCAGCACCACACGCCCGGGCTTGAACGGGATCTCCTGCTCGCCGACATTTTTCGCGTCATAATTCACCAGCGCCTTGATGTGCTCGTCCGTGATGACGTAATCATCATGGTGACGCAGGCAGGCTTCGAGAAGCACCTTGATCGAGTAAGGCAGCTTATCGATCTCGCCTATCCCCCGCAGGGCGTTCAGCTCGTAGATCGCCCGCTCGCCCAGCGGGGTGTCGATGGTCTTGCGTGCTTTGAATTTGTCGTTTGCGGTAGTGCTCATATTTTCGCTTCCTTGTTTTGAGCCACGCATTCTAACACGAATTGATCTTGCTTCGTATCGGTCAATACCCCGGCCCCAGCAGGTCGATCATCCCGCCGGGCCAATCACCCGTTGCCGGATAACGCAAGATGACATCTTCCCAGAAGGGCGAAGCGTCCTTATCCATCTCAGAAAGCGAATTAACGACCTTGTTGTCTACTGACGCGCATCCAAGTCTTTCATAAAAGCTCTTGTTCTGCGGCCCGGTTTGAAAGATGGTGAAGGGGAACAGGCCTTTGTCCACACGCCCAAACGCCGCCTTGACTATCTGCTTGCCCAACCCCTTGCCGCGATATGGTTCATCAACCGCCACCCCCGCCAGCGCCATGATCGTCATGAGCCCGCCCGAGGTTTCGATCTGGCGTGCAAACGTGTAAGCGATCGCGATCGGCTCATCGTTTTCAACAATGGCGTAACACATCGGCGCCTGGTCCGCCGGCCCATCGAAACTGCGCGCTTTCTCCGCTTCCGCACGCGCCTCCTCTTCCGGCGACGCATCCCGAGGCCAGATACGCTGACTCAACGCCACCATCTTTGTCGCCAGTTCCAGCGGTGTTTCGGCCGATTTGAATATCTCGATACAACTCATGACATCCTCGTGTTTTTAACGGAATCTTACCAGCATATACCCCAAAATAGGATTGATCCCATGACCACACAGCAATTAAAATGATTACATTCTGTTGCGTTCGTAACAAACCCTGGCGGGAGGTTTGATGATGCCATTTTCTTGTACAGGTAATTCACGACTACATCGGCAGGTCACCCAATCCGCGATTGGTCAATTGATACTTGCGGCAATCAGCGTACTCGTGTTATCACAGACCGCATCCGCGTTCTACAGCTTCGGCAACGGCTACGGCTCAAAATGGGGGCCCGATCCGAACTTCGGCACCGGCGCTGTCGTTACCTGGGGCTACATGCTCGACGGCACCACCGCTGACCCGACCTTTGAAATGGACCCTTGGTCCTTCCCCGGCACCACAGGCGTCACCGGCGGCAGCAACATCACGCAACTACGCAACGCCATCGACAACCTACATGGCAGCGGCGCATTTGATACCGCGATTCAAGCCGCTTTCGATACATGGGCATCCGTCGCAAACATCACGTTCATCGGTCCCATGACCGATCTTGGCCAACCGTTTGCATCCGCCGGCGCAACTTCACCTGACATACGCATCGGCGCTTTCTTTCCCGAAGCGGGTCATTCATTCAACAACGTCGGCGCGGTAGGCTTCGGACCACCCGGACCTGCGGGCAACGATCCACTTGCCGGCGACATCATCTTCAACCTGAACGCAACCTTCGACATCGTCGTGGGTATCGAGGATATCACGCCCATACCCGCATACACCAACGACCTGCAAGGACTCATCCTTCATGAACTTGGCCACGCAGCGATCGGCCTGGGGCATCCGGATTGGGACGGCGAAAATCCCGACCAGCGCGTGATGTACGTCGGCCAATGGGACAACCCCGAAGCGCCCTACTGCTGCCAGACGATCAACCGCGAACTACATCCCGATGACATCGCAGGCGCTGTATTCACCTACGGCCTACGTGGCGATCTCAATGCTGACGGCTTCGTCGGTCTGGACGATCTTGACATCATCCTCGCCAACTGGAACCGGACCGTTCCGCCCGCTAATTCAGCGGCTGACCCGACACTTGATGGTTTTGTTGGCTTGGCTGACCTGGATATCGTTTTAAGTCATTGGAACACAGGCATCCCCCCCGTAGTCAGCTACGACACCATCCCCGAACCCACCTCAAGCATTTTTTTCACCGCAATCGCCTTGGGTCTCGGTTTGAGTAGATCCAAACGAAAATAGTCGGAAACACTTAAAACAATCACGTCCCCACAATTAATCTACACTTAAGTAGATATATATCAATGTTTTAACGTATTTACCTACAATTATTGCAGCATCTGTACGCGACAATCCAAAGACTGCCTTATTATTGTGCATAATATGATAGGGGTTGCATCACAACTAGACATTCGCTAGAGTATCGGCCTGAATGAGTGTCACTTAATCCCCGCCTAGGCCGTTTATTGACGGTTATTCGCAGTGAAACAGCGGCATCTCATTCGTAAGGCAATGGTCGTACATCCTGAACCTTCACAAATGCACTTTTAGAGGAGCGCATGGCCCATGAGCGGCAGTAATTCACGACGAGAAGCGATTTCGGCAGTTACCAACTACAAGCCCATCTCCCCGCCACTGAACTTCGCGGACACGCCTGCTAGTGAAATCTACGGCGTCAACGTGTTCGGCCCCGCGGTGATGCGCGATCGGCTGCCCAAGGATGTCTACAAGAAACTCATGAAGACCATCGAGAATGGCGAAAAGCTCGATGAAACCGTCGCAGACGTTGTCGCCGCCGCGATGCGTGACTGGGCCATCCAAAAAGGCGCCACCCACTACGCACACGTCTTCTACCCCCTCACTGGCTTGACCGCTGAGAAGCACGACTCGTTCCTCTCACCCGATGGAGTCGGCGCAACCATCTCCGAGTTCTCCGGTAAGCAGCTTATCCAAGGCGAACCCGACGCCTCCAGCTTCCCCTCCGGCGGCATCCGCGCCACCTTCGAAGCTCGTGGCTACACCGCGTGGGACGTCACCAGCCCCGCGTACATCCTCGAAAATCCGAACGGCACAACCCTCTGCATCCCCACCGCGTTCGTCTCATGGACCGGTGAAGCGCTGGACAAGAAAACCCCCGTTCTCCGCTCGATGCAGGCCTTGAACTCACAGGCACAGCGCATCCTCGCCCTGTTCGGCCACAGCGACCCCGGCTTCATCAAGGCCAGTGGCGGCCCCGAACAGGAATACTTCCTGATCGACCGTAACTTCTTCTTCTCCCGTCCGGACCTGCTCAACGCCGGCCGCTCACTCTTCGGCGCAGCTCCCCCGAAGGGACAGGAGTTTGATGACCACTACTTCGGTGCTATCCCCGAACGCGTCCTCGCTTTCATGATGGATACCGAACGCGAACTCTATAAGCTCGGGGTTCCGGTCAAGACGCGTCACAACGAAGTGGCCCCGGGCCAGTATGAAATCGCCCCGGTCTACGAAGACGCCAACGTCGCCACCGACCACCAGCAGTTGATCATGATCACGCTGCGTCGCGTCGCCCAGAAGTACGGCATGGAATGTCTGCTGCACGAAAAACCATTCGCCGGTGTCAACGGCTCAGGCAAGCACCTGAACTGGTCGCTCGGCAACGCCACTGTCGGCAACCTGCTCGAGCCCGGCGAAACCCCACACGACAACGCTCAGTTCCTCGTGTTCTGCTCCGCTGTCATCCGTGCGGTTGATAAGTTCGCCCCGCTGCTGCGTGCCGTCGTCGCCCATGCCGGTAACGACCACCGCCTCGGCGCGAACGAAGCCCCGCCGGCCATCATCTCGATCTTCCTCGGCGAACAGCTCGCTGATATCTTCGAGAAGATCGGCAAGACCGGCGCCGCCAAGAGCAGCAAGAAGGCCGGCGTCATGACCGTCGGCGTCGATACGCTGCCGCCGTTGCCCAAGGACGCGGGCGACCGTAACCGTACCAGCCCGTTCGCCTTCACCGGCAACAAGTTTGAGTTCCGTGCTCTGGGCAGTGCCCAGTCGATCGCCGGCCCGCTGGTCGCGCTCAACACGATCATCGCAGAAAGCCTTGACTACGCAGCCACCGAGCTGGAAGCCGCCACCAAGGGCGATCCCAAGAAGCTCAATGCTGCTGTCCAGAAACTCGTTCAAGGCATCATCAAGGAACACGGCCGCATCATCTTCAACGGCGACGGCTACTCCGAGGCCTGGCATAAGGAAGCCGAAAAGCGCGGCCTGCCTAACAACAAGACCACACCGGACGCCCTGCCGGCTATCACCGACGCCGAAGTCACCAAGATCTTCGCCAAGTACAAGGTCCTTTCCAAGCGTGAAATGGCCTCCCGCGAGGAAATCTACTTCGAGCAGTATGTCGGTACCGTCAGAGTCGAAGCGATCCTCACCGAACGCATCGCCAAGACGCGTATCTTCCCGGCAGCCATCCGCTATCAGAACGAGTTGGCGCAGACCTGTGCGAACCTCAAGGCCAACGGCTACGAGTTCGACACCAACACGCTCGATAAGATGACCGCCCTGGTCAAGGAACTGCAGGACGCGATCGAAGGCCTTGAAAAAGCACGCGAGCATGAAGCCAAGGGCGTCAAGGCAGAGGCACGCTACATGTGTGACACGGTCATCCCGGCCATGCTTGCCGTACGTGTAGCAGCCGACAAGCTCGAACTGATGGTTCCCGACGACCTCTGGCCGCTGCCGACCTACCAGGAAATGCTGTTCATCAAGTAATTCACCAGTCCCCCTCATTCATAATCCACAGACCCACGCACTTCACGTGCGTGGGTCTTTCTTTTAGATACACCAAGCGATCCTCTTACCGTGCGGCGAGACTGCTTCAGCAGTCGGGCCTACCCTCCATATACCAAACACCCCCAACCCACTAAACTACCCCGCATTACCAAACCGGAGCCCAAACATGAAACCACAACTCTTCGCCCTGCTCACCGCCGCCGCATGGGGGATCGGCGGATACTTCGAAAAGAAGGGCCTGCACATGGGCAACCTCTCCCCGCAACTCGGCATCACCATCCGTACCGCCGTCGCGCTGATCATCCTCAGCATCATCGCCGCGCCGCAAATCAAAACCATCACTCACGCAGGCACCCCCGCACTACTGCACATGATCATCGGCGGCGGTATCGTCGCAGGCTCGCTCGGTATGCTCTGTTTCTACGCCGCGCTCAAAGGTGGCGATATCGGCACCATCATGCCCATCGCCTTCACCTCCCCCATGTTCGGCATCCTCGCCGCCACACTCGCCGGCAGCGAACCACTCACGCCACGCACGATCATCGGCGCACTACTCACCATCGCCGGCATCATCGTCCTTACACTGCGGTAACTAATTGCGGTAACTAATTAGCGAGCACCATCAGCACTCTTAACGACCGCCATCCTCCACACCCACAACAATGCACCACAGCAATTAGCATGGACTGCAGTCGTGCAAAATGAGTTGCACCCATGCTATCAACAGCACTCAAATCATCGTTTGCTTACGATAAGCTCTACGCCATCTTTAACGATCCACACATATTCATCATTCCCACCCTCCGGATGCAACGTGTAAGGCTCATCTGATACGATCGCTTTTTGCTGTTCTTTATCCAGGTTCACATAAAACACCTGAAAACTGCCGTCGCCTACGCTGGCCGTGCCGCCAAAGTTATCCTTCGTGATCAGAATGTCCGGCCGCCCTTCCGACTTTAAACGAAAACGGTACCCTGCATTTTTTACAAACTCACCCAACTGCCGATGGCTCTGCCCCGGCATCCACTCCTCGATCCCGATCATGAACTTGTCATGTCGCGACCCCTTGTTTACAAACGCCGGCAACCTCGGATCGCCCGGCCAATACAACGCATTTACATGAGCCTCACGGATCTGCTTGTATTCCACGAATGGATACTGATGCGGCTCAATCGCAACATACTTTTTGCCTGAATTCGCCTTGAAGAACGTCACAATATCTTCCAGCATCTCCGGTTTGATCGTATGCGTCACACCGTTATATGTCACACACTGCGCACACGGCAGATGTTCGCGATAAATCGCCTGGCTGATCTCCCAACGTTCCGGCATCATGTTCTCCGCAATCGCATCCCGAATTACCGCCGCCTCATCTTCGTTCCAGGCATCGCGCGAAGGCAGCGTATCGTTGCGGTCCATGTATCCCATATAAATGTATTGCGGTACCTGTAAATGAGCTGCGGCGTCAAATTGGCCATCCGTGAACGCTTCGATACCCGCGATCCCGATCGGGAAAGGCAACGTGTGACCGTCGCGTTCACGAATCGGTAGCGTGGGCAACCCGTTCACGCCCCCCGCCGCGACAGCCTTCACGCGTTCCGGATGCAAGTAGGCAAAGCGGTTGCAAAACTTCGCCGATGCAGAAAAGCCATGCATAAATACACGGTCCTGCACATCGTATCCATCCTCGCGCAGCATCTCTATCGCATCATCGATCATCGCCAGCAACTGCAGATCGATCCGCTTAAGCTCCCCCTCGGTGATCTTGAGCGTGTCGATATCAAGCGCATGGGTATATGCCCGCAAATCCGAACCCGGCCGAGGAAAGACAGGCACCAGCAATGGCGTCTTCAGTTCTCGTGCGATCCGATTCGGATACGAAGAGGTAGCCAGCTTCAAAGCCTTCTCACGATGAACCTCAAGCTCATCCGAAGCCTTGCCGGTATTGTTCGGCTCAACATATAAATAAACTTCCCCGCTGCGATCTACCTGCTCGGGCACAAACAAGTAGTAAGGAAAGTTAAATCCCTTGGCAGGATTCGCTTCAACCGCAACAACACCATCTCCGCTTGACTCGATCGCCGCTTTATTCCCAGCCCGCCCATCCTGCCCGGCCGCAGACGAACACAACACCGCCAGCGCAATGAATACAACAAACCAACACAACCGCCCGGGTGCAATACACTTCACCCGCCAATGACGTACGGCCGAATACAGGTTCCCCATCATGATTGCCCCCTATGATGATATCCCAACTCAATGCGTCAGATATGTTCATCAAAATACACCGAGCATCCGCCGTAGGCCAGTAGTGGGTGCGGACCTTTCAGCACGCAGAAACTTCGTATCACGCATCCACACTTCTTGCCGCCCGACCTGGCCGATTCATATCTGACACCTCCCGATCCATCTTCATTTTTTCTGTTGCCCTATCCTCCACAGATTTATATACTTGATCGTCTTGTAGTAACAACAATCTGGGAGGAGAGAAAGACCATGCAATATTTTGCTACACCGGCGCGTTTTATTTGCGCTTGCTTCATATCCTGCGCTCTTGGTTTCGGGCTCTGCCAGCAGCCCGCTTCCGCATCCGACATCATCACGATCGCGCATCAGTCCGTTCCGGACCTGGCCAGCCCCGATGAAAGATGGGGTTTGGATGGGGGCATTGTCACATGGGTTCAGAGAAACGGGAACAACAACGAAGTAATGTGGCGTGACCTGGCATCTGGTAATCAAGGCCTCGCCACATCCACCCCACACAGGGTTTACCCGCCGGTCATTGAAGAATCACGCATCGTCTTCAGCGTCTACACAGACATGTCCCCTGCTCAAGATCTCTTCTTATACGACATCCAATCTGACTCACTTACCAATGTCACGAATACAGACTGGCCCGAGATCCGACCCGATCTTGATGGCAACCTACTGGTGTATGAGGATGGCCGTAATAACAGCAACCAATTGCGGTCCGACATCTACGCCATGGACCTGACCACCGGCGTTTCCGTTCCGGTCGTCCAAACGACAGGCTATGAATATCACGGCGAAACGGCCGAGGGCAAAGTGATGTACACCGACGGCTACGGCATAAGCGTCAAAGACATCAACACAGGTCAAGTTGTCGAAATCGGGGGCATCATCAGTACATGGGCAAGATTCGATGGCCAAACCGTCGTCTGGTACGACGATATCAACGGCGGCAATGGCGATTACAGCATCTACGGCAGAAACGTCAACACACTCGAATACCTCACCAACCTGCCCGCCATCGGTATCAGACGAACCATGCCCGACATCGATGGCCGATTCATGGTCTGGGCCGAACAGACCAGACGTGGCGACTACGATATCTACGGCATGGACATCATCACCGGCAGCATCTTCCCCGTCAGCACCACCCTCGCCGACGAACGCAGCCCGGTGATCGACGACGGCTACATCGTCTGGTCCGCCCACGAAGAAGGCACCGACCTGCTGAGCATCTACGCCACACAGATACCCGAACCGATGAGCCTCGTATCGCTATGCATCATGGGCTGCCTCTGCTGCTTCTCACGCAAACACCAAACAAGTTGAATCAAGATTCAGCAAAGCAGAAATAGATTCAGTTGAACTATGGCATCTGATTGCTGACGCCACATCCTCCCCCTCTCCCCCCGGGAGAGGGCCGGGGTGAGGGCCGTTGCGGATTGAATACACAGCCATTACTACTGGCAATCTCACTTTAATCACGCGGTAATAAGTATGGATTGCCGTCTTACATGGTGATGTTGATCCCATGCTACTTGCTATCTGCTGCTACGTTTCCGCCCCGCCTTATTACTTCAACAGATACACCGATTATCGCAGCTAGCATTACCAGATAGCTATATAGTAAGTATGCAATCGCAACGATCAGAATAAGTACTCTGACAAATTCCATGTCTTTGTTTTCAGGCAGCATTGCAACCGCAGAGCATATTCCAACCACTGCGATGGCGATTAAGATGAGTAGAAATATCATCAATTCGCGAGCGAGGTAGTATTTGAGCGACTTTTCAGGCGGACTCTGCGGCGAAACATACGCCATAATCCCAAACAAGACGGCCAGCAAAACCGAGATGATGACGGCACAAGAAACACCACGATTTTCAGTGTCTGACAACTCAAAACGCTGAAATAGAAAAGAAGATGTTACAAAGCCGGCATACAGCCCCGACATCATGGTGTTCACCACAAGAAGTATATGCTTGCCTCGATGATTATTCTTCAATAAAACCTCAATGCATATTCTATTGATATCACATCGAACATGCGATCACGCCGGGGCGCCAAACTTTGATCACGCAGTGATAAAACGTACCGTTTATCGAGCCTATTTACTACGCCTCCGGATCCTCCCAGTTATCGCCGGAACCGCCCATGTGGACCAGGCGGTCGCCATGCATGACCGCCATCAACCACTGATCCGGGCCCAGCCACACGACCGAAAAAGAGAATTCCGTATAAGCCATGCCCTGGTAACTTTCGTCACTCACGCAAACCCCTTCACAGGTACACAGCGTCCGCATCGCTTCGACCGTGGTAGGCTTTTCTTTGAATCCCTTCATGGGCTTGCCGTTTTTCATAAAGTCACGAAACGATTCGAATAAGGCTTTTAGCAGCACCGCACATATCACCTCATCATGCCCCACGATGAAGTCCACCGCCTTCGATTGATCGCCTGATACTGACTCTACCGAGTCGGCAAAGATCCGGCAGTCCAACAGATTATCATCGCCAATGTTCGTAGGCGGCTTATTGACCTCGTAGCCATTGCACACAAACGCCTGCACTACGCCTCCAAGATAATCACCGAGATTCTTCTCGCAGACAGACATATACAGCTCTTCATTAAGCCCAGCAAAGTAACCGGAAAGATATATCATGAACGACTGTTTGCTGACTTCAAGCTTACCTTCTTCTACCGCTTCTTGCAGGTCAAGCATCTTTTCAAGTACGTCCCACTCGTCCCACTTCTTTTTTTTCCGTTTCTTTCTGACGATGCGTATGGATGTAATGCGAGGCGCATCCAACAAACACTGGATGTTATCGATGCCTTGAAAGCTTAATGTATCTTGCCACATCTTATTAATCCCTACGATGTCCTCACGCCCCAGCAAGTAGCACGGGTTCTTACTGTAGGGTGGGTGGAGCGAAGCGATACCCACCACGGTTACACATTAACTCAACATAATACTATTCATCGGTAGCCGCACACATCATCACCAATCCACATGCTGTTTGGTGGCAACATATCAAATACCGCAGTACACATCCCATTGTATGACGGCGTCTTTTGCATTTGCACCTCAAACTACATCATGGTGGGTTGCGCTTCGCTTATCACCACCCTACATCGAACAATTGCACTTCGACGCCCGACATGGCTAAGAACGTGAACGCTCTTGCCTTTTTTCCATCGTTACCATAACCATCGCACAACTTCAAGACTCTTGTTCGCGTATTGACGGGCAGCACAAATCCGGGCTTCACCGCCATTCACAGATATGCGCGCGCGGGTCAATCACGACAGGACCGTGCGCGCATTGGGTGGTGGATAAGTGGGGGGTCGTGTGTGACGAATTTGCTTAAGGCGGGTGGAGGTGATAGGCCGAAGCCGGGTCGATCGTTGATGCCGGAGCGAAATGAAAAAACACATCCAGCCGCTGATGTTCGGCCGGATGTGCGCATGTTTTTGGTTGTTGTCAGCTAAGCGGGGAGTCGCTTAGAGGGTCGCGCTGGTGTAGGGGAGCAGGCCCATGTAGCGGCCGCGCTTGATGGCCTGGGCGGCGAGGCGCTGTTCGCGGGCGCTGAGGCCGGTGCGCTTTCGGCCCTGGATCTTGCCGTTGGGGGTCAGCAGGCGACGCAGGTCGTCGGAACGCTTGTAGTCGACGTAATCGGTGCCGTTGCTGCTCTTAACGACGACTTTGACGCGGGTTGCGCCGAACGATTGGAATTCAGCCATGAGAGTAATCTCCGTCTCGGTTTGGCAGCCCCGGCCGGTCCGGGGCGACGGTTAATAGTTAGCACAGCATTGTAACAGGCTCCATGGCGCGTGCCAAACGGCTGGGTTGCGGGGTGGCCTGACAAGTGGTGGGCTTTGGGCGATGCATCAAAACACTTGTGCGGGCAGTTCCAGGGCAGTTCCGCGGTACTTCCGAGGGCACTTCCGAGGGCACTTCCGGGGGCACTTCCGGGGGTTACTTAACTTCTGTCGGGGGCTTGTCTTGTCGGCTGATCTGCCAGGTGACCGCACTACCTGTCAGCTTCTTTAGATTGCCGCGGAAGGTCGGCAGGTACGGACGTTCTGTCTGCGTATGCCCTGCCAGAATCACCGCGACGCCTCGGCCGGCGGCTTCCAGAGCATCGTGATGCCGCATCTCGCCGGTGAAGAAGGCATCGATCGGCCCCGCATCCGACATCAGCGAACCCCCAGCCCCCGCACACAGGCCGATCCGCTGGATGCTCGACTGGCCCATGCCCGCGGTCACCTCCAGATGCTTGACGCCTAGATGATCCTTAATCCTTTTGGTGAGGCTAGTTAGAGAAACCGGTTTGTCCAGCGTGACGACCCGCCCCTGTCCGGTTTGAGTGTCGGATACCGACTCGAGCGGGTAGACATCGAAGGCTGGTTCCTCGTATGGATGCGCAGTCCGCAGGGCTGAAAGGACGTCCGCCAGCCGGTTTGCTGGGACGGGCACCTCCAATCGGGCCTCTTCGACCCGCTCAAACCGCCCTGCTTGGCCGATCGTGGGTGAGGTTGCGTTCCCACCCTTGAAGGTTCCCGTACCGTCGGAGGCGTACGAACACAGTTCATACTCGCCGATCCGCCCTGCACCGGCATTGCAGATCGCTGTCCGGACAGCATCCAGCGCTTCGAACGGCACGAATGTCACGAGCTTGAACCGCTTGGCAGTGCAGTCGCACGGTTTGATGACACGGACGCTGCCGGCTCCTAAACCATAGGCTAACCAGTCGTTAACACCGCCTTTAGCTGCATCTAACGCGGTGTGCGGGCTGTAGATGGCGATGCCTTTGCGGGCGGCGGTGTGGATGATCCGTTGCTTGAGATCCGTCGTCGTCAGTCGCGCAAGTGGCTTGAAGATCGGCGGATGGTAGGCCACGATCAGTTGTATCTGCTGCGTGATCGCTTCATCCAGGACCGATTCAGTCAGGTCGATGCACAACATCGCACGGCTAACCCGTTGCTCGGGATTACCCACATGCAAACCCACCTGGTCCCACGACTCCGCTAAGTGTTGCGGCGCTAACGACTCCAATGCTTCGATGATTCGGCTTAGTTTCATGGCTATGAGCATAACGCAGTCGCTCGTATTGTGCAGTCAGACAGGCATTTAACCGATAAAAAGAATGATTCGTAAACCCGTAACAGGAAAAGAGATGAGCCGCGCATCAACTACAACCAGCGACTCCGGACTGACAGGGCTATCCAGCCTATCGAGCTTCAACCGTCAGCCGTTGACCCCCGAGCAACAGATGCAAGCACTGAAGCGCGTACAGGCTCAAGCGGAACAGCGTGTCAAGCTAGGGATGCAACTGTTCAAGGCGGCGGAAGCTCGGTTGTCGAGTCAGACGGATGTGCTTCAACAGATCAAGTCTCTGCAGAAGCAACTCAAGGATGAAGTCAATCAGGATGTTGCGCAGACGTTGCATCAGTACGATCAATGGATCGGCCAGATTGATGAAAGCTTCACGACTGCGATCCGCAAGTTGGAAGAGAAGATCGATGCGGTGCAATCAAACCTTGAAAGCAGTGAAGCACGCATACAGCAGATGCTCGAGCGCGCTGAAGCGATGCTGGATCAGAGTCGAACACTGATCGAACAAAACAGCTTGAAGTATCCACACGCATCGGCAACGAAAACAAACGCTAAGCAGGAAACAAGCAGCGAAGTTGCGCAGGAGAAGCCGAACACATCCAAGCCGTTGCCGCCGATTCCTCCTGCTCCGCCGAAGAAGAACGCAGATATCCCGATCGAGTTCGATACGGATACGGTGATCGAGACGCCGCCGATGTCGGCTGGTGAAGAGAAGATTTACTCGAAACTGTTGCAGCGTCTGATCGATGAGAACCCGGGCGCCGAGTCGCACAACCATGCGATCGAAGAAACGCAAGCCAAACTGGATGAAGACGATTCGGCTGAGGAAGATCAGAACCGCGCGGACGCGGCGTAGGTATTATCTACACGAGCAAACAAACTCAATGATAAATCGCCATCTCATTTTGATGGTGGTTTTTGCATTTCGTGAATGAATCGTTCTTGTTGAGTGTTACAGGATTCTTCGACGTTTTGTACTTGCGCTAATCATTACTGCAAAAAGCAGTGACAATGTATTCGGTTCGGGGATGATTGTGGTTGAGTCACTGGGTGGTGTGCCTTGGTTCCAGTGGGACAGGATGAGGTCGAGGTCGTCGAGGCCGACGTAGCCGTCGCCGGTGGTGTCGCCTGAGGACAGGTCCCAGGGGGTGACGGATTGGTTCCAGTTCAAGAGGACGATGTCGAGATCGTCGAGGCCGATGAAGCCATCGGCGTTGAGGTCGCCTAAGAGTGCGTTGAGTGAGAGAATGACTGACGTTGTTGTGTACTGCACATCGAACGTGCCGGGATAGCTATCCAGGCCGATGATGTTCTCGAACTGGCCGGTAAGTGTGCCGGCGGTTGATTCGATGAGTGTGTACGTGCCGGGCACTACCGAACCGACGATCGAGAGGTTGAGCGTGGTGTCGAGTGATGCGATGTCGATGTCGCCGGTGGCGGAGAGGTAGTCATGGGTGATGCCGTCGAGTTGGATTTCGATATTGCCGGCGGTGAGTTGGTAGTCGCCGATGATGTTTGTTTGACCTATTGATCCGCCGGGGGCGAGTGTGCCGCCGTTTTGGATGAAGGGTTGTTTGAGATCGATTGTCGCGGCATGTTTGAGTGTGCCGTCGGTGAAGTTGAAAGCGCCTTGGCCGGTTGCATATATCTCGTTGCCGTTAAGGTCGAGAGTGCCGCCGTTGAGATTGACGGTGCCGGTGCTGGACTCGTACGTGGAGACATATAGTTTCGCTCCTAAGCTGACGGAGGCGTCTTGTTCGATATTAAGCATGCCGTTGCCGTAGTAGCCGACATATAGATTGGCGGCGATGTTCCACTGCGATCCTGTGTCGGAGACCGTGACCGTGCCGGCAGATTCTGCTTCATAGCCTATGTAGGCACTGCCGTTGGTTCTGTTGTTATTAACGACAGCGCCATCGCTGATATTCAGGACGCCGGTGTTTTCGCAGGCGACGATGGTTCTGTGGTTGATATCCCAGACGGTGCCTGGGCCGGAGACATTGGCGATGCCGACCGCGTCATCGCAGCCGCCGATCATTGTCTGACTGGTTCGTACATAGGCTTCGTTTTCGATATTGAGTATTCCGGTGCCGCGGTAGCCGACGTTCAGGTCGTTGTATGATGTTGCGCCTATAGATGAGCCGGCGCCGGTCACTGTAAGCTCGCCGTGCCCGCCGGGGAATTGTCCAACATACGAGTCTTCATCGAATTCAAGCTGCGCCCCATCCTGGATTGTAAGTATGCCGGAACCACCGGAGCCGATGGAGAAGCTATCGGTATTCCATGAGGTTGCTGAGCCAGCAAGGTGTAGGGTTCCATGCGAATCTGCGTAATAGCCGACATACAAATCCTCGGTCGAGAGCAGCGCGCCGTTACGTATATCGAGGGAAGCGGTGCCGTTGTAACCGATGTATGCTTCGTTGGCATATAAGGTTGAACCGCTATCCGAGACGTCTATGCTGCCGTAACTTCCAGCCTCTCTACCGACGTAGAGTGAGTCGCCGCCTGCCGAAGCGCCGTCTGTAATGCCCATAGCCCCGATGCCGCGATTACCGACGGTCAGTTCGTAGCCCGAATACCAGCGAGAATCCTGGCCTTGAATAGCTGCGGTTCCGTATGAGCCGTGCTTATCGCCGAGTATGCCGAAACTGGAATTGACCGTGACGCCTTGCGAAACCGTGAGGCTGCCGAACCCGCGGTAACCGGCGCCGAGCGTGCCATAGGCGGTACTGTCGGTCGCATCGATGTTGATGGAAATATACTGGTTCGGCTGGGTGTTGAGCGTCAGTTGCTGGTAGGGGCCGGTGGTTTGATCGAATTGCAGGCTGATGTCACTGACGATGCCTTTGGTCTCGATCGTACCGGTGCCGAGTAGGTCGTCGGTGGAAGCGAGCAGTCCGGCGGTGTTGAGCGTTCCATTAACGAAGTTAATGGTACCTGTTGCGGATGATTCTTCGGCAACGGTGGTAGTCCGGCTGACATTGACGACGGCATCGTTCGCGATCGAAAGAGTGCCCGTCCCTTGCATGCCAACGGAAAGTGTGCCGAGCATGTCCCAGTGCGAGCCAGCGCCATCAACCAGGACTGTACCTGTTGCGTCGGGTTCACCGCCGATCGTTGCGAAGATCGCATGGTAATAGACCCCGCCGGTTACCGATCCGCCGTTGGTGATGTTAAGTTCGCCTAAGCCGAGTTTACCGACGACGATTTCATCTTCGATTGTCCATGTGGACTGCGTGCCAGTGACGTTGACCGTGCCGGCGCCGGTGGTTTCGCTACCGAGGCGTACGGACGTCGTGGTTAAGGTTGCGCCGTCTTGAATGTCGAGGACGCCCGTGCCGGCGCTACCGATGTTAAGCTGGCAGTCCGTCTGGAGCGTCGAGCCGATGCCGGTGACAAGGACGCTACCACTCGCGCCTTCGGCGAAACCGATGTCGGCGGTATTGTTGCGGGGATGGTATTCATTGATTAAGACTTGGCCGCCGTTATGAATCGTGAGTTCGCCGGCGCCTTCGTGGCCGATGGAAAACTGATAGTCGACCTGCCAGAGCGAATCGGCATCGCTGACCGTGACGGTGCCTGTGCCGCTGGCGCTGTTACCGACGTAGGCATTGTCGTTATGAACGAATCCGCCAGCCTCGACCGACATCGTTGCGTTGCCGCGTTCGCCGACGTAGAGGTTTTCGCTGGTGATTAATTGTGAATCAACCCCTCTGACGGCCAATGTGCCGACAGAATCGGACCTGTTTGCGATCCATGCATCCGCCGTCTGAACGTAAGCGCCAAGTCCGATGCTCAAGGTTCCGTTGCCTTCGTAGCCTACCTGAAGCGGACCGGCGATGAGCCATTCGGTGTTTGCACCGGCGATAGTAACTGTTCCGTTAGAGCCTTCGTGGTAGCCGAGCATCGCCTCTGTTGAAGAAACAGAAACGCCTTCCGCGATCGTCAGTGAACCGTTGCCTTTGAAGCCCGCGCCCAACGCACGGTTTTGCGCGGGGTCTGAGACGTCGAGGTTGAGTGTGATGCTCTGGTCGGGACTGCTATTGAGGATTTTCTGCACTTGCAGATTGGACGGATTGCTGATGATGAGATCGATGTCGCTGACGAGGCCGTGGGTATTGATTGTACCGGTGCCGGTCAGATCATCGGTGGCGGCGCATAGGCCTGACGTGTTGAGCGTGCCGTTATCCAGGTGGATGGTACCCGAAGCATTTTCGTCGAAGCCGACAAAGGTATCCAGTCCGACGGTGACGACGCCGCCATCTTCGATATTGAGTGTGCCTGTGCCGATGCGGCCTACATATAGCGACTCGTTGATCTGCCAGTGTGAGTTCGCGCCGTTGACGTTGGCTGTGCCTTGCGATTGATAGAGGTATCCCAGGAAGCCTTCGTTTGAGGTAAGCGAAATGCCATCTGAGATTGTTAACGAGCCGACGCCGTCGTACCCCGCGCCCATGGCCCGGTTGGCGGCTGGATCAGAAGCGTCAATATTAATGGTGACGTTCTGGTCGGGTTCAGTATTCAGAATGTGTTGAAGCTGTAACCCGCTTGCCTGATTGAAAACCAGGTCGATGTCACCGACGATAGTGTTTGTATTGATCGTGCCCGTGCCGAGCAGGTCCGTCGCGGCGGCGTAGAGGCCGGAGGTTTCGAGTGTGCCGTTGTCGAAGTGGATAGTACCACTATCGTAAGCAGGCGATCCTACCCATGTGTCGCCGTCAACACGGACCAGTGCCTGGTCTTCGATGTTAAGCACGCCGGGGTCATACCTATTACCGATGTACAGGCTGCCGCTGTTGCGCCAGAGCGAGTCGTTGCCTGTTACGGTGACTCGAACTTCCTGGAACGAGAAGAACCCGCCTATGTATCCATCGTTGTTGTAGATACTGCTGCCATCGTTGATCACCAGCGCATCGGGATAATCACCGAATATCGAGTGCTGGCGAACTTCCAGATCTCCATTAATGAACCAGGGATCGTCGCCCGTATACTGAGGATTGCTCAGTTGGCCGTTGAAGACAATCTCCGCGTAAGCGGGCGTTGTGTAACTAGAGATGCAAACAACGCCGAGGCAAGCCAGCGCTGTGGCGGACAACCAACCGCTGGTTGTGACACAGGATTTACCCAAGTTACCCGGACGACGGCCGACAGATCGGTACAGAAGCATGCTTGCCTTCCCCTTCAAATTAACAAAAGCACTGCAGGGGTAGGCCCCCAGCGGAATCTTCGATACGCAGTATCAAAGTATAACCTAATCCCCTGTCAGAGCAATTATTTGTTGCGGTTATGTTGCTGTAATTGGAGACTATTTCAGGGATTAGCAGACCGGCCGCTCGGAATGAGACAGCCGTCGGGGACCGCCGGATCGCTCATACCATCCTGCACCGGAACGCCCTGCCTGAGCAACCGATCAATGTCAGCAATAGCACCGCAGACGATCCGGGTTCGGGGATGATTGTGCTTGTATTACTTGGCGGTGTGCCTTGGTTCCAGTGGGACAGGATGAGGTCGAGGTCGTCGAGGCCGACGTAGCCGTCGCCGGTGGTGTCGCCGGAGGATAGGTCCCAGGGGGTGACGGTTTGGTTCCAGTGAAGTAATACGATGTCCAGGTCGTCGAGTCCGATGAAGCCATCGGCGTTGAGGTCGCCTGAGAGTGCGTTGAGGATGAGGTTCACTGCGTTGGCGGTGTACTGCACATCGAACGTGCCGGGGTAGCTATCCAGGCCGATGATGTTTTCAAACTGGCCGGTGAGTGTCCCGGCGGTTGATTCGATGATGGTGTACGTGCCGGGTATGACCGAACCCACGATCGACAGGCTGAGCGTGGTATCGAGTTGAGTAATGTCGATGTTGCCTGTGACGGTGAGCAGGTCGTGGGGATTGCCGATGCCGCCGAGTTCGATTTCGAGTGTGCCGGCGTTGAGTTGGTAGTCGCCTAGAATGTTTGATTGGCCGATGGAGCCGCCGGGGGCGAGGGTGCCGCCGTTTTGGATGAAGGGTTGTTTGAGATCGATTGTTGCGGCGTTTTTGAGTGTGCCGGCGGTGAAGTTGAAGGTGGCTGCGCCGTCGCCTGCGGTGAGGTTTGAGCCTTTCATATCAAGCGTTCCACCGGCGAGGTTGAGGATGCCTGTGCCGAAGGAATACGTGCCGATGCTTAGATCGTTGCCTGCGCTAACGGTTGCGCCGGTGTAGAGATTCAGCGTGCCGACAGCGCCATAGCCGACATGCAAAGTATCGGCGTTGTCCCAAAGCGAGTCGGCACCGGTGACGGTGACGGTGCCGGTTGAATTGTAATAGCCGATGTAGGCGATATCGGTCGTGACTTTGCCGGCATCTTCGATATTGAGTGTGCCTTGACCGAACTGGCCGACGGACATGCTGCCGGTGTTTTCCCAGAGCGATCCGCTGCCGGCGACGGTGGCAGAGCCAGTCGCGGAGACGCTGTTAGCAAAAACAGCATTGGTGTTATGCACGTAGCCGCCGTTGGTGATATTCAACGTGCCGGTGCCGGAGAGGCCGATCGTCATGACGGTGTTGTTGATCCATGCTGAGCCCGGCCCGGTGATGTTGGCGATGCCAGTTGAAATGGAACTTGCGCCCACGAGCCCTGATGGGCTTTCGACTCTTGCGCCGTTTTCAATGTTGAGTGTAACGATGCATGTGCCGGACAGGCCGACGTTCATTCGGCCGGAGCAATACCAGGTAGAGCCGTGATCGGTGATCGTCGCGGTGGCGGTTGTATTGTTCGTGATGCCGAGGTTTGCTATCGCGTTGCGGACGGTAGCGCCGTTTTGGATTGTAAGTGTTGCGGTGCCTTGCTGGCCGACGTTCAGATCGCCGGCGTTGTTCCATTCAGAACCGGGATCGGTCACGATGACGGTCCCGCTCGAGCCGGTGTTGTGCCCGATGCTTGCAAGGGCATTATTCACGATGCTTGCTGAATCAATCTGGAGCATGCCCGCGGCGGTGTCGCCGATGTACAGATCGCCTTCGCCTAGTTCCCACGGATCAGTTTCATCATAGGCAGGGGTGATATCACCCGTGGCTGTGATGGCGGCCAGCGTGGTATTGATACCTGTCGCAAGCGTTGCCAACACAAGCACGGGGATAATAGACTTCTTATTGCACATACAATTCAACCACGAGCAGCACATCGACTGGATAATCTATATGTACCACCTATCGCGCCGAAAGCAAGCAAAACAAACATACTCGGCTCGGGGATGTTTTGTGTAATGCCACTTGGGGGCGCGCCTTGGTTCCAGTTTTGCAAGACCGCATCAAGATCGTCGAGGCCGACGTAGCCGTCGCGGGAGTAGTCGCCTTGTGTGAGGTCGGCGACGGGGACGGTCTGGTTCCAGTGAGTGATGACGATATCGAGGTCGTCGAGGCCGACGAAGCCGTCAGCGTTTAGGTCGCCGGGGACGAAGTCGCGGTTGAGTGTGATCTGTACAGCGTTAGCGGTGTAGGTTACATCGACGAGACCCGCGTATTCAACGATGCCGGTGATGTGTTCGAAGGTGCCGGTAAGCGAGCCTTCTGTCGATACCAACACCGTGTAGGTACCGGCAGCCATAGGTCCAAATGGCAACAGATCGAGCGTTGTCCCCGCTAAGGCGATGTGGATGTTGCCGGTGGCGATTACTTGATCATAGGTATAACCGATGCCGCCCCATTCCAGTTCAATGGATCCAGCCGATAGTATGTAGTCTTGGTAAATAATGGTCGTGCCGATTGAATCACCCGGAGCGAGGACACCACCGCTTTGGGTAAACGCATGATTTAAAGACAGCCGTCTAACACCTCTTAAAGTTCCACCGGTAAAGTTAAACACAGAGGCATCTGACCTTTGGATGATGTCACTGCCGTGCAGGTCGAGCGTGCCACCCATCAGATCTACTGTACCACTGCCGGCCAGGGGGTGAGGGTAGCCCATCGTAAGATTATAGATGACCTCAACACTTCCCCCCTCTTCGATACGTAACATGCCATCGCCATAATTCCCGACAATCAAACGGCCGCTGTTGTACCAACTGGAGCCCGCGCCTGAGACGATAACCGTGCCACTCGAACCGGGGTAATAACCAATAGAACCAGTGGCATTATTAACTGTCCCACCATCTTCAATGGTCAGGCTGCCTTGCCCGTAATATCCCACGCGCAGATCGCCGCTATTGTTCCAGGTTGTGCCCGTACCGGTGACAGTTGCAGAACCTGATGAGCCGGGCTCGTATCCCAGGAACCCCTCGTAATAAGATAAGGTCAATCCATCACTGACCGATAGCGTGCCCGTACCGGTATTGCCTACGCCGATTTTGCTATTACTCACCGGAGCCACAGCATCAAGATGGACCGTGATATTTTGGCCGGGTATGTTGTTAATCACGAACTGCGTCTGCAATCCTGTTGCTTGGTTGAATACCAGGTCGGCATCGGCAATCATGGCCTTTGTGTTAATAGTCCCTTGACCTAACAAGGCATCGTTCGTCGCTTCCAATGCCCCCGTGTCCAGTGTACCGTCATTAAAAGTGATGGTACTACCGGCACCAACAACGGTGCGCCCTGCTACGGAGACGTGGCCCTCGTTGTAGATCTCAAGCGAACCTGATCCTTCAAAGCCGACGAATAGGTTATTGCTATTGTTCCAAGTTGAGTAGGCACCGCTGATAGTTGCAAGCCCCGAGCTACCGGCTTCCTTACCAAGATACGCATTCGTGCTGCTCGCACTCCCACCACTATGGACCGTTAAAGTGCCTGTACCTTGTCCGCCAACCACAAGCGTTCCCGCAACATCCCAGTGCGAGTCAATCCCTCCAACGCTGGCCGTCGAATCAGAACCAAGGTTGTTGCTAATTGATCCACCGCTACTGATAACCGATCCGCCGCTTTCGATTTGCAGGGTACTTGTATTCTCAATATGGATTTGACCTGAGTTGTTCCAAGTCGAACCGGCACCCGACACGACAACAGAGCCGTTGGCTTCGGTATCAGTTCCGAGATAGCCATTGTTGTTAGTCACCACCGCGCCATTTTGAATCCTGAGCGTTCCCAAGCCGCTTTGCCCGATAGTCAGGTCACCGTTATTCAGCCATGCAGAACCGGCCCCATCAACTATGGCTGCACCGACCGAGCCGGAATCGTAGCCTATATAGCCGGTTGCATTGGTGACCAATCCACCATTATCGACGCGCAGCGTACCCGACCCAGAGTGGCCAACATATAACTCATTTATGCTGTTCCATGCCGATCCTGAACCGGTAACCAAAGCCGAACCTACCGATGCAGCATCATGCCCAAGAAATCCTTCGCTGTAAGTTAACGACAAACCGTCCGCAATGGTCAACGAGCCCGTGCCGATACGGCCGGCACCCATCGGGCCGGTATCCTCTGCGTTCGAGGCGTCTATGTTTAACGTGATGTGCTGGTCCGGAAAGTTGCTTATGACGGTCTGAGCCTGATGGCCGGTAGAAGCGTCGAAGACCAGATCGAAGTCGGCAATCAGGCTTTTTGTGTTGACGGTGCCGGTCCCAAGCAGCACACTATCCGGGACCATCAACCGGCCCGTATTGAGCGTGCCGTTATCGAAGTTGATGACCCCGCCGGGACCGATATCTGCCTGCCCCGAGACATTGACCAACCCGCCATTGCTGATATTCAGTGTTCCTGTTCCGCTTGAGCCGATCGCCAGTGCATTATCGATTTTCCAGACTGAACCGACACCATCGATCGTTACGATACCCGAATTGCGTACAATAGAGCTGGTGTAGGTATTAACCACACCCCCGTCCTCAACGGTTAGCGATCCCTCACCGTAGAAGCCTACATACAACCATGAGGTCGTGTTCCACGTTGATCCGGCGCCTGTGATGGTGACCTCTCCGTGTGATCCTGTAAGAGCACCGATATAATTCTGTGCGCTAGTCACCACCCCGCCGTCTGCGATCGTCATCTCACCCAGGCCATATTCGCCGATCCTGAGATTCCCACTTACATTCCATGTTGATGCGAGTCCGGATACGGTGACAACACCGGACGAATCGTCATAAAAACCGAGGTGGACGGATGTGCTGTTTACCTGACCGCCGTCAAGGATATTGATCGAGCCCTCACCGTGATCTCCTACGATGAGGTTGTAAAAACCACCAAACGAATCGGTGCCTGTGATTGTGGCACTACCTTGTGACCCGGCGCGTAGACCAAAGCGTATGTTGGTTTGCGATTGCCGACCACCGTTTTCGATATTCAACGTACCCGTGCCCCAGACGCCGACCTCGACGGTGTAACGGTTCCACCAATAGGAATCTGGACCCGTGATGTTGACCGTCCCGTTTGATCCGGATGACATGCCGATATAGGCAAATGAACTGTTGACTTCGCCGGCATGTTCGATGTTAAGTATGCCTGTGCCGCTTTCGCCAACCCTCAAGACGTAAGCATCCAGGAACGTGGCTTGACCACTGACGGTGGCGGTCCCCGTAACATTCGACACTAAACCGAGAACTGCAGCACCACTGCCGGTATCCACAACACTGGCTTCGTCCATATAAAATGTTCCGTCAGCGTTGTAGCCGACAACGAGCGAGCCACCAACTTCCCAAGGATCGGCGCCGGTATAGACCGGAGTGACATCACCCGTGGGCGTGATAGCAGCCTCGACCTGGCTGGCGCAATAGGACAACAACGCCGGGGCAATCAACAGCATGCCGAGCGGTTTCAGAAAAGACAGGCTCATCATGCGCTGCTCGTTGGGATCAGTCATCGCCGGATTCATACTGCCTCCTCTTGGGAAGACTCACGCTAAGTCGCACTGGATGTGTATGTCTGCAACATGATCATGCTGATACCGGACCCCGGGCCCCCGGATGGGAGGGGCGTCAGGCACATGATAACCGGGGCACATGCAATTTTGAAGCACATATATGGGAATTAATGCTTCGTCATGCCCAAGCTAACAGCTTTCCACTGCTGCGAGAGGATTAAGGAATCCGGCCCTCACCCCGGCCCCCCGGAAGTCTCCCGCGGGGAATGGGAGCGAATCCAAGTTACATCATGTTACGTTCAGGCTGTCGCTGGCGCTGGCCCGAGCACGCGGCCGAGTTGTCTTAGGGCTTGCCTAATCCGGTGTTCGTTTTCGACAAGTGCCATTCTTACGTAGCCTTCACCCAGGTCGCCGAACGCTGCGCCGGGGGTCATGGCGACCTCTGCTTGATCGACCATGGCGAGGCAGAAGTCGTTGGTGGAGTTGTTGTATCTGGCTAAGACTTCGGGGTTGACTTTGGCCCAGACGAACATGGTGGCGCGCGGGGAGTCTACTTGCCAGCCGAATTTTTGTAATCCCTTGACGAGCAGGTCGCGGCGGGCCTGGTAGATTTCGGCTTGTTTCTGGACGTGTGCGTCACCTTCGCGCATGGCGATGATGGCGGCGATCTGGACGGCCTGGAAGATGCCGTAGTCGTAGTAGCCTTTGACCGTCTTGAGCGCGTCGATCATCTGGCTGTGGCCGCAGCAGAAGCCGATGCGCCAGCCGGCCATGTTGTAGGGTTTACTTAAGGTTGAAAATTCAACGCCGTACTCTTTCGCGCCGTTGGCCTGCAAATAGCTTGGGGCTTTGTAGTTGTCGAAGCAGGTTTCGCCGTAGGCGAAGTCGTGCATGATCATGACCTGGTGTTCAGCAGCCATCTCGACAACGCGATCGAAGAAAGCGGGCTCGACGGTCATGGTCGTGGGGTTGTGCGGGTAGTTGAGGATGACGACTTTGGGTTTGGGTGTCAGGTGCGTGAGTACATCGCTGATGCGTTTAAGAAATGCATCATCGTTACCAAGCGGGACGGAGACGGTACTCGCACCGGCGAGGACGACGGCGTAGGTGTGGATCTGGAACGCGGGGTCGGCGACGACGGCGATGTCACCGGGGCCCAGCAGGCCGAGGCACATGTGGCTGAAGCCTTCCTTGGAACCGATGGTGGCGATGACTTCCTTATCCGGATCGAGGTCGACGCCCCACTTGCGTTTGTACTTCAGCGCCATATCGCGGCGCAGGTTGTAGACGCCGGCGGAGACGGAGTATCGGCTGTTGCGCGGATCGAGCACGGCCTCACGGATCTTATCGACCACCGGATCGGGCGCGGGGTCGGAGGGGTTACCCATGTTCATGTCGATGACATCGGCGCCGGCCTTGCGGCGTTCGTAGATCATCTGCTTGAGCTTGCCGAGGACGTAAGGTGGGAGGCGTTCGATACGGGTGGCGGGTTGGATATCCATTTTGATGCTCTTGGTTAGCCGCTAATAAACGCTGATGGACGCGAATGGTTTGGATTCGGTGGAGGTAAGGGCGTTTGATTGTAGTTGTTGGTTTAAGTTTCAGACGGCCCTCACCCCGGCCCTCTCCCAGGGGGAGAGGGAGTGAAACATTCTTAATGCTATTCGCGTTTATTGGCGTTCATTTGCGGCTACTTCTTCGGGGTGGGTACGGATCAGTTACGGTTGCAGCGTTACTCGCCTTGGGTCCGCTGTTGCTGGGCTTGCCAACTGTTGTTCAGGGCGGGGTCCAGCACTACTACTTTAGCTTCTGCGAGCAAAGCACGCGCGGCCTGCTGGATGCGCTGGCCTTCCAATTCCCGGCGGAGGGCGCGGGCGAGGTCGGGTAACGCTGCTTCATAACTGATCGTATCGGCGGGCAGTTTTTCTTCGAGTTTCATTATTATGAAATGATCGTCGGTCGCGATCAGGTCACTTATACCCCCTGTTTCAAGCTTGCCTAAAGCCTGACGCAATGCGCTGGGGTAGGTCGGGTCGTGCGGGCTGATGGGAGAAAGCAGGCCGCCTTGCGCGGCGCTGGGATCGATGGAGTTCATGGCGGCAAGGTCGCTGAAGGATTCACCCGCTTTGGCTCGCACGAGTAATGCGTTGGCTTGCGCTAAAGTGCCGGCGACGATGATGCGAACGCGGTAGCGCTCGCCGTGCTGGAGTTGATAAGCCTGGCGGAGCAGGGTCGGGACGAGTTCGACCTCGTCTTTTACAAGCAGCCGCAGGCCAGCGTTGCGAAAGAGCATGGCCTGGAAACGTTGCTCACCCATGCCGCGCGCGGAGCGCATGGTTTGCAGCAGGCGTGCCGCTTCGTTGGGGTCGTCCGACAAGGTGGCGAGTATGAGTGTCTTTTCCTGCTCGATGAGTTCGGGCGTGAGGGTGAGGCCGGCGGCGGCGAGTTTCTCGTGGATCATCCGGTCGAGCACGATCTCGGAGAGGACGGTACCACCGGCGGCTTCAATCAATGGATTGATCAGGTCTGCCTGTGTCAGCGCCTGGCCGTTGATGTAGGCGACGGGGCGCTGGGCGGAGTTCGCGGGGGCAATTTGTTGCGTCTTAGGCGGTTGGGATGCGGATGCGTTGCCAGTTGTGGAAGGCATTTCACAGCCGATCAGCAGCATGGCCGGCAGCAGCAGGATGGGGAGAAGGTGCTTCATGTGAGCACGCTACGGCTGGGCGGGGAGAGTGTCAATTGATGAGGATGGGACAGGAGCGCTAAGCCGCAAGCGGCTGATTGGTCTGGAGGGGGTAGATGGTCTAAAATCGGGGAAATGCGACGTATCTATTTAGACAATTCAGCGACCAGTTTCCCGAAGCCCCCTGCTGTGCTGGAGGCGATGACGCGGTATGCGACGCAGCTCGGCGCAAGCCCGGGGCGTGGCGCGTATTACGAGGTTAAAGAAACGGGTCGGCTGTTTGACGAGTGCCGGCAGCGGATCAACCAACTGATCAACGGCGAGGACACGAACCACGTCATCTTCACGCTCAACGCCAGCGACGCGCTGAACATGGCGATCCGGGGGATCGTGCATGGGGTTAAGGCAAGCGGGAAGAAGCCGCACATTATCACGACATGGATGGAGCACAACTCGATCCTTCGGCCGGTCAATGAATTGATCAAACGCGGCGAGGCGGAACAGACGCGCGTCAAGTGCGATCCTGTTTCGGGATTGGTCGATCCGGACGATATCAAGCAGGCGATACAACCGAACACGGCACTGATCGCGGTCGTGCATGGTTCGAACGTGACGGGGACGAAGCAGCCGATTGAAGCGATCGGGCATCTCGCCAAGGCACATGGGATTCCTTACCTGGTGGATGCAGCGCAGACGATCGGGCATGTGCCGATCGATGTGCAGGCGATCGGCATCGACCTGCTGGCGTTCCCCGGGCATAAGGGGTTGCTCGGGCCGTTGGGAACAGGTGCGCTTTATATTAGGCCGGGCTTGGAAAAACAGATGGCGACCAGCCGCGAAGGCGGCACGGGATCGGTCAGCGATCAGGACACGCAACCCGACTTCATGCCCGACCGATTTGAACCGGGCAGCCACAACGCGCCCGGGATCGTCGGCCTGTCGCAAGGCGTGAAGTGGATCCTCGATCAAGGCGTCGACAAACTCTGGCAACATCAGCAGGAGCTGATCCGCATCACGATCGATCGATTGCAGAATGATGATGTACAAGGTTTGCGCATCATTGGCCCGCAAGGTGTGGAAGATCGTATCGGCGTGTTCAGTGTGCGAGTCGACGGGTTTGATGACCCGCAGGCGTTATCAAATCTGCTGGAGCAGGAGTATGGCTTGCTGACGCGGTCGGGGATTCACTGTGCACCACTAGCGCATCAGACAATGGGCACGACCGAACTGGGCGGGACGACGCGCATGAGTTACGGGCCGTTCACAACGGCTGAGGATATCCATGTGATGTGCGACAGCTTGATTGAAGTCTGCAAGCATCACGCGGCGCGAGCGGCCGTTTGAGTTGGTTCAATCTTACCAAGCGGTTTTGATTTGCGCTGTGTGGCCAGCAGGCTGATGAGCTGCGCGACACACACACCTGCAAATATCACAAATACAGGCGACACCGAATCGCGGAAGCGTACGCTGCCGTAGTAGATCAACGTGCTGGCGATCGTGGCAAGGATCGGGAGCAGCAGTATCCAGGCGGTTGTGTGTGATCGCTTGAATGCGATGATTAATCCTGCGAGGGAGATCGGAGCCACAACGATCCAACTGACTGCAAAGGCGAGACGGGCGATCCGGTTGTCTGTTTGTGCAAACGGTGTTGCTAGCCGCCATAGTTTTGCGGCTAATAAAGCAGGCATTTTGTCGGCGTTCGCCTTGATGGCGTCGATGCCGTATTGCGTTGCCTGATCGTTACGCTGCACTTCGTTGCCGGTTAAGGGATGGTCTGCATCTTCAAGGATGCTGGCGCGTATCCAGTCGCCGCGGTAAGCGGGATCATTGAAGGTCAGTTCGTTATGCGAGCCCCACAGCCCGTAGCCCGTGATGGTGGAGAGCGTAGGTTTGCCGAGTACGACATCGTTGCGGATGATCCACGGGCTGAGTGCGAGGACGATGACAGCGGTTTGGATGGCCCAGCGTTTGAAGTGGATCGGGTGTTTGAAGAGTAAGGCGATTACCGCCAGCCCACCCGCTATCGGCACGGCTAATAGCAATTGCGGGCGCGTGTAAATCGCCAATGCCCAACATAACCCGGCCAGGCTGTTCATCCACCATCCGCCCCGCTGCTTACGTATCGCACAGGCTGTCAATACCAGAGCGAGCAGCATCCAGAAGCCGAACGGCGTCTCACTGAGAAAGTGCATCGCGTTGTAGGCATGCCCGGGATAGATCGCCAAACCGAATCCAGCCATGAAACCTGCCAGACGGTTAAAACACAGCGATCCAAAACACACTGCCAATAGGCATGTGCCTGCTGACAATAAACAGAACCAGATGCGCCCCATCGCAAAGGATCGACCAAAGACGGCGTAGACCGGAGCGAGCGTCATGGATGTACCGGGCGTCCGGCTGGCGGTTGGCTTGCCGGGGGTGATGGCGTAGCCTTGGCCGGTCACCAGATGAAAGGCTAGCACCTCGTAATCAAGCTGATCGGAATTGGCGTTGGCATCGGGCGGCGCACTAAAGCCTACAAATTGATACGTCATCGCCAAGCGTGCCGTGAGGGCAACGGCGAAGACAAGCACAAGCCCAATGATGAATTGTCTGGTGCTTAAGTTTTTCATTGCTGATATACCGGATCAAGCAGCGCGTCGGTATTCGACCGGCTTGCTTGCCAGGTTTGCCATGGACAGCGGCCTGCGTGCGACACCGACAACGCTCTGGCCGAACGGGATCGGCAGCAGACGCTCGATGGTTCGCAAGACCGGGACGAGTTTGTTGAACCAGATCGCCTGGTCGCCGGGGACGGTTGTCTTTCGCAAGACGACACTGTTGAACCACCAACCGAACAGGCCGATCATGTTGCTGTAGCGGCCTTCCACCCATTCAAGGCCGGCATCTTCCATCGCCTGGCGCAGCGAGTTGATGGTGTATCGGCGGTAGTGCCCGAGTTCGCTATCGAGTTTTCCGAACGCGATCGGGCCGGCGGGGACGAAGATGACGGCTTTGCCGCCGGGCTTCAGGTGTTGAGCCACTTGTTGTAAAGCTTCAACATGATCTTCTATATGTTCAAAGACATTACAACTGACCGCGGCATCAAAGCGACCTTCGTCAGATGTTGCGGGTGTAAGGTCCGCTAACGTGCAGCGGTGTGATGTGACGGCAATGTTGCCGTGGAAGCGGAGCCTGAACTTATCGATGAAGCGGGCCACAGGATCGATCCCCACGACCTCGTCGGCTTTGCTTGCCAGGAACTGTGTGATGTTGCCGGTGCCGCAGCCGACTTCAAGTACGCGTCCAGTAATGTATGGGCTCAGCAGCTCGAAGACCCATTTATTGTATGCGTCCAGGTCTTCGATGAGGTCCAGCGAATCCTCGATCACTTCGGTTGAAGAATCTGTTTCGTAGACATCCGCGGCGATCGAATCCGGGGCGAGTCGCAAACTGGGGGTTTCGGCTTGAGTCATAACACCTGTTCCTGTGCGGGCTGGATGTGTTTGTATCCCAGCCAGCAAAGCCAATAAGACTTCCAAGCGTATCGGCTGGATCGATTGCAACGATTAGCAGGACCCGGCTATTTAGATAAGGCGGTTATCGGTCCGGGATACCGGTCGTATGCTGCTTAAGAGCTGTGCGGATTATGCCGACTGTAAAGGTTGTGTTGAACTTCCCGATGGGGCGGACCGATTGGAGGCAAACATGCCCGGTGTATTGAGCATCATCATCCCGGTATACAACGAGCGCGTGCTGCTGCCGCAGCTGCTGGAGCGTGTTGATGCTGTTTCGCTTCCGGGCGGCCTGACAAAGCAGGTCATTATCGTGGATGACGGATCGACCGACGGCACGCGTGACATCCTCCGTGGCCTGATACGCCAGCGGCCGGATTACATCATCCACTTCCATGAAGAAAACCAGGGCAAGGGCGGCGGCGTCCGCACCGGCTTGAAGATGGCGACCGGCAACATCGTGCTTGTCCAGGATGCCGACCTCGAATACGACCCGCGTGACTACCCGCAACTGCTGACGCCGATCCTCGAAAACAAGGCCGATGCTGTCTTCGGCTCGCGTTTTATCGGAGATAGTCGACGCGTGTTGTACTTCTGGCATTCTGTTGCCAACAAGGTCCTGACGTTGATGAGCAACATGCTCTCGAACCTGAACCTGACGGACATGGAGTGTTGTTACAAGGTGTTCACCCGTGAGGTCGCGCAGCAACTGACGATCACAGAGCCGAGGTTCGGACTCGAGCCGGAGATCACCGCGAAGGTCTCGAAGATGGGTGCGCGATTGTACGAGGTGCCCGTGAGTTATGCGGGCCGGACGTATGAAGAAGGCAAGAAGATAACGTGGCGAGACGGGGTATCCGCGTTGCGCTGCATCCTTAAATACAACCTGACAGAGAAGGCTCAGAAGCAGCCGGTGGCCCGCACGGTATTGCCTGTTGAACAGGGACCGATTCCGATCTGGCGACAATCTGAAACGAAAGCTCAACTGAAAGAGACTGAGCCAATCAATAAAGCAGCATAAAGCAATATATATCGTGAGGGGATGAAAGGATTCATCCTTGGAGTGGAGAAATGAAAGCAGCCTGCTTGTTACGGTAACGAGCACGGCCTAGTCGTAAAGTGTGACCCACATGAAGATCCCGGGTCTCTTACCGTTTATTACCCTCGGTGACATCGCAAAATACTCGAGTGATGTTGAGGGAAATGGCATGAAGCAGCTACTTCTGTTAACCATAATGACTATTCTCGGGGCCGTAGGTGCGCTGCAAACGCCCTTCTGGGGTGTTTTGCTGTACTACTCGCTGGCGGTGCTGAGGCCACAGCATCTGTGGGAATGGGCATTAGACGGGAGCATCCGCTGGTCGCTGATGGCCGCGCTCATCACGCTGATCAGCTTCTGGTTACACCTGAGCAAGCTGATCACGCGCAGCGTGCTGAACGTCATGATGTGCCTGATTCTGATTTACGGCCTGCTGGTGTTGTTCAGCACGATCACCGCGTTTGATCCACAGATCGCGCAGGGCTGGGCGATTGAGTACGCCAAGGTCTTGATCATCGGGATCGTAGCGAGCATCGTTATCGAACACTTCTGGCAGATCAAACTGCTGGCACTGATGATTCTGCTCATGCTTGGTTACATCGCATGGGAGATTAACTTCCTTTACTTCTTCCGCGGCGGTCGTCTGAACATTTTCCACTACGGCTACGGCGGCCTTGATAATAATGGCGCCGGGTTGATGCTGGCGATGGGAATTCCGTTTGCGTATTGTTTTGCTTTAACGCCTACAAAAACAATCTGGCGTTGGTGGCCTCTCATTGTTTCCGGCACACTTGGCCTGGTCATGATGCATGCCGTGATGATGACGTATTCACGTGGCGCCATGCTCGCCTCGGCGATCGGGATTATCTGGGTCTTGGTGCATCACCGCCCCCGCTGGCAATCCGTCGGAGCGGCGTTATGCCTGGTAGTAGTGCTCTCCGTAATGGCCGGCCCGCAGATACGCGAACGCTTCCTATCGACATCCGATTATAAAACAGATGCTTCGGCACAATCACGGTTTGATTCCTGGAAGGCCGCTTGGCTAATCGCATGGGAAAACCCGGTGCTTGGCAAGGGCATCCGTAATTCAAATCAATATACGCATAATTACGGTGCCGATAAGATGGGCCGAACGATCCATAATCAGTATCTGCAGATCGCTGCGGATACGGGTATCCCCGCCGCTTCGGTGTATCTATTCATGCTGGCTTTTGGGATGTGGAATTATCGCCGAGCACGGATGATGTGTCGCGATGCGATTAAAACTGCCGATGATGAAGACAAACCAGCAATCAATCATGCCTCACGCATCTGCCTGGCGGCACAGGCAAGCCTGTTGATCTTCATCTTTGACGGGATATTCCTGTCACTGGAGATGTTTGAGACGCCTTGGTTGCTGCTGGTTATTGCGGGTGTTGTGCCTAGTGTCATGCGTCAATACCTTAGCAACCTGAGCACGCGTCGCGAAGAGGCTAAAGAGCCAACAGAAGAAGGGAGTTCCGGTGCGGGATTCGATTGGTGCCGCCCTGCACTACCCGGCAGCAGTGCCAGAACGAGCATTAGCTGACAAGGATGATCTGACCAAACCATGACAGCCATCAGTACACAAGTCGAACGATCACTCGCACAAACCGTCGCAGTGACAGGCAGGTGGAAGGCATCGCGCACGTATCCCGCGGTCGTTGCCAGATTGATCGGCCTGGTGGACTTTTTCGCACGCGGTGTTTTCCACGTCTGGCGTAATCACAGGTACCTGACGTTCGTCAAGCTCGGGAACATGGCGCTGGTTAACATCCAGTTTGCCTTGAAAACCGAGCGTGTGATTGGTCGGCCGTATTCGATGAAGATCGAGCCAACCAATATCTGCAACACCAAGTGTCAGCTCTGCCCCACCGGCATCGGGCTGGAAGGTCGGCCCAAGGGCAAGATGGACCTTGCCAGGATGCAGTCGCTGATCGACTCGCTCAAGTGGCACCTGCGTGATCTTGACTTGTCGATGTGGGGCGACCCACTGATCGTGCCGGATATCTACAAGATGATCCGCCACGCACACGACAGACGGATCTGGACGTATATCAGCTCGAACCTGCATGCCTTCAAGCTCAATCCCAAGCCGGGCCAGAAGAGCCAGGCTGAGCAACTGGTTGAATCGGGCCTGGATATGCTGACCTGCTCGCTGCATGGTGCGAGCCAGGAGACGTATGAGATTTATCAGCCGGGTAAGCGATTCGATGAATCGGTCGCGAAGATCCGGCACATCATTGAAACGCGCGACCGCATGGGCAGCAGCACGCCTGCGATCCAGTTGAACTTTGTTGTGACAAAGTACAACGAGCATGAGCGTGATGCTTTCCAGAAGCTCGCGGATGAGTTGGGATGCAAGGCAGTATTTTCGACCGCTTCGCTGAACGTGCGTTTCCAGGATCAGGATCAGAAGTTGCAACCACTGGGGCTGGCTGATGACATCCTCAAGAAGAAGGTGAAGCAGCATGTGGAGAACTGGTTGCCAAGTGATCAGCAATACGTGCTGAGCCCCTACAACGAGATTCGTAAGACCGGCGAGATTGAGCAAGGCGATTACAACGGCAGCAAGCCGTTCAACTGCCCCTGGCCGTGGCGTCAGAGTGTGATCAACTGGGATGGGCAGGTCGTGGCGTGCTGCGGCTCGTTCGATCCCGGCGAAGACTTGGGCGATGTATTTGAGCAGGGTTTTGGCAAGATCTGGAACGGCAAGCAATACCGCCTGTCGCGACGCAGCTTCAAGAAACGCCTAACTGAAGAAGAAGCGAAGAACAACGCATGCGCCTCCTGCCCGGGGTTCATGCTGTAAGGCACATGTAGATGTGGGACTTCAAAGTTAAGAACCTGAAGCTTACGGCAGCCGACCTCTTCCCCGACGGGTCGAGTCAGGTTGATCGTCCTTTGCCTAAGAAGAAACCGGCAACATCTGCGGTCGTATTGCCAAAGAAACTATCGCGTAAACCGAAAGCGGCGAATGTGCTGCATGTGCGTGTGGTGGCGGGTTGTGGCGGCGGGCCTGAAAAAACCATCCTGCGCAGCCCGCGTTATGCCGATCCGTCGCGGTACAAGATGTCTGCTGCGTACATCTATCCGGAAGGTGACCCGGGGATGTGCATCATCCGGCAAAGCGCTCAACATTTTAAGTGCCCCCTGTATGAAGTGGCAGAGACACACGCACTGGATCATCACAGCTTACGCGCCCTGCTCGAACTCTGTCGCGAGTTGGATGTCGATATCTGGCACGGGCATGATTACAAATCAAACCTGATCGGCCTGCTGCTGAAGCGCTATCATCCGATGAAACTGGTGACGACCGCACACGGATTTACACGAGAAACCTGGCGGACACGCTTGTATTACCACATCGATAACCTGGCGATGCTGGGGTATGACCGCGTTATCACAGTCAGCCCGAAGTTAATCATGCATTGTGCCGAGCACGGCGTGAATCCAGAACGCTTGCAATACATACCGAATGCGATCGATACCAACGAGTACGCCAGATCACACAGCGCGGCAGAAGCCAAGGTTCGTATGGGTATGTCGACGGATCGTTTTGCGATCGGTGTGATTGGTCGATTCAGCCGGGAAAAAGCGGTGGATCGCGCGATCCAGATGATGCCCGCGTTGCTCCAGGATCATCCGCTGGCTGAGCTGCATCTGATCGGTGACGGCCCGGAGCGGAAGAAGCTTGAAGCTCAAGCGATATCGCAGGGTGTGACGGATGCGATCCACTGGTGGGGTTGGCAATCGGATGCGCGTGAGATCTATGAAGCGCTTGACGCGTTGGTTCTACCCAGCAGGACTGAGGGATTACCAAACGTTGTGCTGGAAGCGATGGCGATGGGCGTGCCGGTTGCGGCGACGAACGTTGGTGGCGTCAGCGATCTATTGGATAACGGGCGTTGCGGCATCATCCTGGATGACGATGTCAGCCGATGGCCGCAGCAGATCAGCCCGCTGATATCCAAACCGCAGATACACAGCGAATATGTACTCCGCTCTCAGAAGCGGGTACACGATTCGTTCAGTTTCAAGAAGCGCATGGATGCTGTCATGTCCGTGTATGACGAAGTGCTTGGACGCAGCAGCAAGGCTGCCACCGCCATGCCGGCGCATCCGACACCATCGCGACTGGCAGCCTGACGCTTCATACCACTTCAAACTAGAAATCAATTATGCTTCGGACAGTTCGAGCATTGACATTGCTTTGGCAACGATGTCGCTTGCGCTCAGGCCGCAGTAGGCCATCACATCGTCCGCGGTTCGGCCTGACTTGGGCAGTCGGCGGACATACATCTGCTGAACGGTGAAGCCGCCGCCGTCTTCCGCTGCGACGTCTGCCACAGCAGACCCGATCCCGCCGCCGTAGTTGTCTTCCAGCGTCAAGACCATGCCGTTGTTGTCGTTGGCAAGATCGAGGATCGCTTCGCCATCGAATGGCAGCGAATAGAGGTCGACGAGAGTGGCATCGATACCTTGCGCATCCAGATCATCGAGCGCCTTGTTGGCTTCGTGCACCATGTAGCCGGAAGCGATGATGAGCAGGTCGCGGCCTTCGGTCAGTACTTCGTGGCCACCGAGTGTGAAGTTATCGTTTTCGCCGTAGAGGAATTCGGTATCGGGACGGAGCGTACGCATATAGCACGGGCCGTCATATTCCGCCATGGCAATCGTAAGGGCGTAGGCCTGGTAGGCGTCGCTGGGTTGCAGGATGTAGAAACCGGGCTTGCCGTTCTGGCGTTTCATTGTCGTAAATGCGCGGAACCAGGCGATATCAGGCAAAGACATCTGGCTCGGACCGTCGGCGGCGAGGCTGATGCCGGCGTGTGACCCGACGACCTTGAAGTTCGCCCCACTGTTGACGGCCATTTCGATCTGGTCGTATCCACGTTCCACGAACTTGGCGAAAGTCGAGCAGTACGGCACCTTGCCCGCGGCGCTCATACCCGCAGCCACGGAGAACATATTCTGCTCAGCGATCCGGCATTCGATGTACCTGTTTGCCAGCTTTTCATCCTTCATGAACATTTCAGAGTAAGTCGAATTGCTGACATCAGCATCGAGCGCGACGACACCCTGATGAGCATGACCAAGCGCCCGCAGTGCGACGCCATAGGCTCGTCGCGTGGCAAAGCGGCCTTTTTCGAGTGCATCATTTAAACCATACTGCGCCAAGGCTTCGTTGAAGCGCACGACCTTTTGCGGATGCACCGGCTCTGGTTTCTTGGGCGACATCATGCCGATCTTCAAGGGCGTGTCCGCGATCGCGCCGAGTGATCGGCCGGTCGCCTGCAATTCTTCGATCGCCTTGGCCAGTTCAGCGCCAGTGGCGGGTTTGCCGTGATGGCCGTCGCCCTGTTGCGAAGGCGAACCCCATCCTTTTTGCGTCCTGGCGACGATCGCAACCGGTGCCGCATCGGCATCGGACTGTACTTCTACATGGCGGGACAGCGCGCTCTGGATCTGCGATGGTACATGCCCATCAATGGTCAGGACTTCATAGCCGTAGGCTTCCAACTTACGGGCGATCGTTGCGGGAGATTGCTGGTCACTGACTTCGTCGGACTGACCGAAGACGTTGCAGTTGAAGATCGGGCAGACTGCTTTGAGGTCTTGTTCGATGATGAAGTCGACGGCTTCCCAGACCTGGCCTTCTCTTGCTTCACCGTCCCCGATGATGCAGAAGACTCGTTTGTCCAGGCCGTCGATCCGCGCAGCGGCGGCGATGCCTGCGGCGTGTGACAGGCCTTGGCCCAGCGAGCCGGTCGCGGTATCGAAGAAGGGGAAGCCTTCCGCGGGATTGGGATGACCATCGACGACAGAATCGATCGCGCGCAGCGTCATCGCATCGTCCCGGGTCATCGCTCGCAGTTCGGATTTATCCTTGCCGATGTGTACCCCCTGATCAACGCAGGCGGCGTAGACGATCGGGACGGCGTGCCCTTCGGATAGCACCAGGCGATCGCTGCTGGGATGGCCGGGATTGACCGGCTCATAGCGCATGTGCTGACACATCAGGACGGAAACGATATGCGCCAGGCTCGCACAACTGGTCGGGTGGCCCGACCCGGCGGCGGCGGTCATTTCATATGCCAGGCGCGTCAGTTCGACGGCCTTGGTATGGATTGTGGAATCAAAAGACATTTCTATAACCCTTCGGTTGGTATTTTCTTATGGCTTTAAGTCATAGGGCTTTTCGCGCAACGGGATATCAGCTTAAACAAGCCGCTCCATTCAGCGAAAGGGAAATTGTATCGCATTTACGTCACAACCGCTAAGTTGGCACTGATGCGGTTAACGGAGTCGAAGTGTTCTTCTGCCAGCCCAGTCAGCGGGAGCCTGGATTAAAAAGTCCGACACCGCTAAACAAGGACTGCCGAAAATCTATCACACTCCTCGCGAACGCCTGGAACCAAGACATAATCCAATGGCGGATACCAATAGGGTAAGAGTTGCCGGCTCGGGCGCCGCGGCATCGATGCGCTGTTGCGTGCCCGTCAGTACCTCTTGCCAAGGGAAGTACGGGCCGGGGTCTGAACGGTTCCATGGCTGGACCTGCCCGTGTGCAACCAGGCCCGGAGCATCATACGTGTCGCCGGGATAGTCGTAAGCATCGCCTAGAGGGTGTTCGATCGGGATGTCATAGGACGTCGCTATCCAGGCGAGCAGGTCCATGAGCGCATTGAGATTGTTTTCGTTCCAGGTGGATTGGCTGTAGGAATAGCCAACCATTTCGATGCCGACTGATCTGCTGTTGTAGTAGGTGGCGTGCCAGGCTTTATAAGCGGTATCCACCATCTGCACGATATGACCATCAGGCGCGATGACAAAATGTGCGCTGACGGCAGATTCAGGATTCTCAAATATGTTCAATGTGCCTTGGTAATTGACTTCGGTGGTATGTATGACGATTGCGTCGACATCCACTGTTGTATAGCTGCGCAGATCGAAGTTCGGGCTGTAGATCCATTCCACTTCGGGAACGGGCACATTGGTTTTGCCTGCAGGCACATCGCGCGATTGTGCGGGAATGATAAGCGCATGAGCATGTGAGCATGCTGCGATCGTCATCACACAAAAGATGATTGGGCTGATGAAGTTTTGTTGATTACCCACAGCAAAGAGTCTACCTCAAGGCCATTTGAATAACAATAGGAATCATCCGAGTCATTCAAAACCCCACACTTATCGGATATGGGAATAACAACCGGCTGCGTGGGAGTATATGCGCGTTATTGGCTTGATGCCTGCCGCTTGGCCCCGGTCCCGAAGGTGATTGCGTTCTTGCCCTGACGCTTGGATTGCAGGGCCATGGCGTCGGCACGGGCGAGCAGTTCCTTGGGCGTCCGGCCGTCCCATGGGAAGCTTGCCAACCCACCTGAAACGGTCAGCCGCCCCACTGCTTTATCCAGCAGCTTGGGGAATCGGTGGGCACAGATCGCTTCCTGAAATCGACGGGCGGCGGTGACGACGTCCTGCGGGTGCTCGCTGTTTGGCTTGCGCGGTTTCTCGTTATCCCAGAAGATGACTGCAAATTCATCGCCGCCGATGCGAGCCACGACATCGTGCTCACGGACGACGGATTGCATCAACCTGGCGGCTTCGCGAAGAACATCGTCGCCCGTGCCGTGGCCGTACTTATCGTTGTAGAGCTTGAAGTCGTCGATATCGAAAACCAGCAGCGTGATGTGAGATCGGTCGACCGCAGCGCGCTGAATGATGCGTTCGAGGAAGCGGTTGAAGTATCGGCGGTTCCAGACGCCGGTCAGTTCATCCTTAAGCGCCATCGTGGATAATTCCGTGAACTGATTATCCATCGCCAGCCAGCGTGCGAGCCAATCGGCCCAGGCGTAGAGTTGGTCTTCTGTCGCGGGCGGCGCGGCGTGCAACCTGCCCAGTGACTTACCCCGATACAACACATCGACACAGGCGTCGCCCTCCGGGGGCTGGCCATCGGCAGGACGGACGCCTACGCCACGCAGCCCCGAAATCGCCTCGATCATGTGGATCGCCACATCCTTCATATCCTTTTCGGGTGAGAGGATTGCATCGATCAGGTCCACATCGCCGGGGACTTCGTCCTCACTCTGGACAGTTTGCTCGGTACGCGTGTGCGACTCGGTCACCGGTTGTGTTTCGTTGGCTTGTTCACTTGGATCCAGCAGTAAAAGTTGAAGTGCTTCAAGCTCGAACGGTGGATTCAGTACCGCGTCGAAACCGGCGGCCATCGCTTCACGGACATACTCATCGTCGCTAGCATCAGCGATCGCTAACAGTTTTACACCGCGACAGATCGTATGCGCGCCGTCAACAATGGCATGCAACGAACCTTGCCAAGCGTTTGCCGGGCCTATCACGAATTTAGCGGGATGCTTGGATAGCTCACCCAATGCAGACAGGTACGACGGGACCACCGTGCATGCCATGCCTAATGTTTCGATCAAGTCGGCCAAACGGTCCTGATAAACATCATGGCTGATAACGATCGCATGCTTGGAAGCGATCGGGTCGCTGTGCGTGTTAGCTGACAGATCGGAGTTGAAGCCGGGTGAAGCGCTCATGCAGTTTCCCCCGTTTCGTCCGGGCCCGGCCCGAGCAGCATGGCCAGTTCTTCCTCACTGATCAATGGCTCGTCGACTTCGGATGAGTTCTGCACTTTCACGACCAGCGAACGGACGCGCTCTCGCGGGATTTGTGATTGAGCCCGGCCTAACGGTGACTTAGGGTCCGGCACGATGTACCGGGGCTTGTCTTTGCCGTTGGCATTGGAGCGTTGGTCTTTGCTTGAGTGATGGTTGTTGGATCGTGGTTCAAGTGGCTGCAGTTGCGCGATACAGGATGGGCCCGACTTACAGTATCCCCACCTGACGGTTCGTGGGTGATAGTGCTTGAGGGCTTCGATGAGTTCATGAAGCCAGGTTTGGCGCTGCGGTTCAACGACGATCAACGCTCCTGCCGTTTCGCGAGCCAGTTCAACCATCGCCGCGGCTGGGCCGGTTACAACGGTCACACTCACACCGCGTTTGGACAGACCACTGAGCAGGTCTGCCGGCGCAGCCCCACCGTTGCCCAGCAGCACGACGCAGCGTGTACCTGCCGACATATCTGTCTGTTGTTGGTCTGGTCTGTCCACCATGCCTATATTCTAACACACGACAGGAACATAACCTGCGGAAAAGGATAACGAATCATATGAACGCCATTCATAGCAATATCTCGATCAGGCCTTATTTAAAGTGCGCCAAGTCTTCCTGAATTCGCTATCTTGTCACACGCATTTTATTGAATGTTAGCCACTCTCTTCACGGTAATCCCTCATGATGCACATGTTAGCTGCCGCTACGCTCGATCCCTCGGACATTACCCGGCTGATGATAGCCTTGGCCGTGCTGCTGGGGCTTGCCCGTGTATTGGGGGAATTGGCCAGACGATTTAATCAGCCGATGGTCTTGGGCGAGATCCTGGCCGGTGTGCTGCTGGGCCCGACCGTGCTGGGGTATATCAGCCCGGTCGGTATGGAATGGCTGTTCCCCGCCTCGGGCTACGAGGAGGGGCGGATCGCACTGGACAGTTTCGTGACGGTTTCGGCCATATTGCTGTTGCTGGTTGCCGGTCTTGAGGTGGATCTGTCGGTGGTCTGGAAGCAAGGCAAGGCCGCACTACTGGTCAGCACAACTGGGATGGTGATCCCGTTCGCACTGGGCTTTGGGCTGGCGTACGGGCTGCCGAACGTGATCGGTTTCGGCGGCGAGTCGGACATGCTGATGCCGTTCGCGTTGTTCGTCGGGATCGCGATGTCGATCACCGCCCTGCCGGTCATCGCCAAGATCCTGATGGACCTGAACATGTTCCGATCGGACATGGGGATGCTGATCCTGTCGTCTGCCATGGTCAACGACCTGGTGGGCTGGATCGGTTTTGCGATCGTTTTGGCGCTGATCAGCAGCGGCGAAGCAACAGGCGGGACGAGTGACCTGCTTGTCACGATCGGGTTGACACTGTTATTCGTCAGCGTGATGCTCACGCTTGGCAGGTGGCTGGTGCATAAGACGCTGCCGTTTATTCAGGCGCATAGCACCTGGCCGGGCGGGGTGTTGTCGTTTGTGATGGTGATGTCGCTGTTATGTGCTGCGATCACCGAAGCGATCGGTATCCATTCGATCTTCGGCGCGTTTATCGTCGGTGTTGCAATCGGCGACAGCAAACACCTGAAGGAAAAGACGCGCGAAACAATCTCGCAGTTCATCACGAACATATTCGCGCCGATCTTCTTCGCGGGCATCGGATTGCGTGTCAACTTCCTGGAGCACTTCGATCTGCTGGCGGTCGTCTTGGTGATGGTGGTGGCGATCCTCGGCAAGGTGATCGGCTGCTACTTCGGCGCGGTCTGGGCGAAACTGAGCAAACGGGAATCGTGGGCGATCGGGTTCGGGATGTCCGCACGCGGTGCGATGGAAATCATCCTGGGGCAGCTTGCCATGTCTCACGGGCTTATATCACAGAAGCTGTTTGTGGCGATCGTGATCATGGCTATCGGCACGAGTATGCTTGCCGGGCCCGCGATGCAGGGTGTATTGGGCAGGCGCCAGAAACGTCGGCTCAACGACTACTTGCCCGACAAGTCATTTGCCGGACAGATTCAGGGTAACGACCGCAAGCAGGCGATCGAGCAACTCGCCCTGACGGCCGCTAAGATCACGGGGATCCACCACTCACAGATCGGTGAGGCGGTCTGGCAGCGAGAGCAAATGGAATCCACCGGCTTGCCTAACGCGCTGGCGGTGCCGCACGCAAGGCTTGCCAACCTCAAGCAACCGGTTGTGGTCATCGGCCAATCTAATAGCGGTATCGACTTCGATTCGCCAGACGGCACGCTGGCGGAGATAATCTGCATGATTCTATCGCCTGAGTCGATGCCCGAATCGCAACTGGAGATGCTTGCCGCGGTGGCCGAGGCGTTCCATACGGAGCAAAGTAGACGTGATTGCCTGGCTGCTGCTAACCTGACAGAATTCAAGGCTGCTTTAGCGACATCAGCCAGGTCCGAACACAGTTGAGTAAACTATTTTGATGATGTCTACATTAGCTGCGGGGGTCGCGAAAAGCAGTAACCCGGTCGTGCTGCTTCTGTCATTGGCCGTCCTGCTAGGGCTGGCACGTCTGCTGGGTGAATATGCCAGGATGTTGAAGCAGCCGATGGTGCTGGGGGAAATCCTTGCGGGGGTTGTTCTGGGCCCAACGGTGCTGGGTATGCTCAGCCCGGTGCTGGAACCCACAATAGGTTTCCACTTTTACGACTGGTTATTCCCGGCCGCGGCGGATAATCCCACACGCATCGCATTTGACGGGATCGTGGAAATATCGGCGATCCTGCTATTGCTTGTCGTCGGGTTGGAGGTCGACCTGTCGACGGTGAGAAGGCAGGGAAAAGCGACCGCTTTCGTCAGCATGCTGGGCGTGGCTGTCCCGTTCCTCCTGGGTTTTGCGCTGGCCTACATGGTGCCCACGACACTCGGGGCGGGTGACAAGGGTATTGAGGCGCCGCTTGCTTTTGCGATCTTTGTCGGGATCGCACTATCTATCACCGCCCTGCCGGTCATCGCCAAGGTGCTGATGGATTTGAATCTAGCCAAGAGCGACCTGGGCATGCTGATCATCTCCTCGGCCATGCTTAACGACCTGGTCGGCTGGATCGGTTTCGCGGTCGTGCTGGCTCTGCTGCCCGTCGACGCAACAGCAGGCCCGTCGATGTCTGTCGGCCTGACGATCTCACTCACGCTCATCTTCCTTGCGCTGATGCTGACGATCGGGCGATGGCTGTGTCATCGGGCATTGCCTTACATTCAGTCACGATGGAGCTGGCCCGGCGGGGTGCTGGGCTTTGTATCGGTAGTCGCCATTGTTTGTGCGGCATTCACCGAGCACCTGGGGATCCACTCCATCTTCGGGGCGTTCGTGGCGGGTGTCGCGATCGGTGACTCGCCCCGGCTCCGTGAACGCACGCGCGAGACGATCCACCAGTTTGTCACCAACTTCTTTGCACCGATCTTTTTCGCGAGTATCGGCCTGCGCATCAACTTCATCAGCAGCTTCGATCCGGTTGCCATCGTGATCGTGTTGCTGGTGGCGTTTATCGGCAAGTCGGGCGGCTGCTACCTGGGGGCGAAGTTTGCGGGGATGGGCAAGCGGGAAAGCATGGCGACCGCCTTCGGCATGACCTGCCAAGGCGCGGTCGGCATCATCCTCGGTCAGCTTGCGTATCAGGCCGGCTTGATCAGTGAAGAATTGCTTGTCGCGGTCGTGATCATGGCGCTAACGACCAGCCTGTTTGCCGGCCCGGCGATGCAGGCTGTGTTGAAGATGAAGACGCAGAGGCGTCTTGCCGACGTCGTATCTGAACGCAACATCCTGATCAACCTCAAGGCCAACACAGCTCAAGAAGCCATCACGGAACTGGCTGCACGCGGTGCTGAAATCACCGGCCTGTCGGCGGGCAAGATCTCTCAGGCCGCGATCAACCGGGAACGCATCATGCATACGGGTCTGCCTAACGGCCTGGCGGTGCCACACGCCCGGCTTGAGAGCCTCAACAGGCCTTGCATGGTGATCGGCAAGAGCACGGCCGGCGTCGACTTCGACGCGCAGGACGGCAGCCCCGCGCATCTGATTGGGCTGTTACTGACGCCTGAAAACGATCACGAAGCACAAATTGAATTGCTGGCCATGTTTGCACGGACATTCCAGGATGCTTCCATGCGCAGCCGGGTGCTGACAGCCGAAACACCTACCGAATTCAGGGCTGAACTCAACCTGGCGGCATCTGAACACTAAGTATTTTCGATGTCGCTGTGATACACTCACGCCATGACAAATACGCCGGACTGTGACAATACCAGCCCCGATCAAGACAAGACTACCGGTCATGATAGGTTTGCCCTTGCGGTGTACGTATTAATGTCGATCGGTCTGCTTTGCTATGTCGGGTTGTTGACAGGCAACCGCGCGGAGAAGCTGGACGCCGACGCTTGGGAACACCACCGGGCGGTCCTTGCGATGAGCCAGGATATGTGGGAGCCCGGCAATCCGACCTATGCATCGGATGCGCCAACGATCCGATACTCGCCTTACACCTTGGTACTTGCCCAGATCGTGCGTAAGACAGGGATCGATGCTTACGATGTGCTGAGTATCGCGGCGGTATTCAACACGTTGCTGTTACTGATCGCTGTGTGGTATTGGCTGCGAGGATACCACTTAGAGGATGCCGCGCCACTTGTACTGCTATCGGTTCTCTTTTTGTATGGCTATCCGCCGGGTTACGCAAACAGCTTCGCGCTGAGTGACCTGCCCTGGCATCAGGTGAATCCTTCCGCGCTGGCGATGGCGTTGATGATTTTTACGTGGGGCTGGCTGGTACGAGCCAAGGGCATCGGCCTGGTTCTGTTCTCGTTTTTGACAGCAGGGCTGATCTACTTGTCAGTGCTTTCACATGGGATGAGCGGCGTGATGGGCGCGTTCGGCCTGTTTGTCACCGCGATCGGTTCCGATCGGGATCGCATCAAGCGTGCCATTGCCGCGTTCATTGCGGGCCTGATTGCACTTGCTCTGGCGTCTACATGGACGGAGTACGACTTTATTTATGCCGTCACCCATTCGCCTGACAAGTGGTACTGGTTCAACCCGGCGATCTTCAAGATGATGCTGCTGATCTGGTGTTTGCCGGCGATGTTGGCGGTGCTGGCGACGCTACCTTATCGCGGCCAACCGTTTTTCCGAACCGCGCTGCTTGCTACGCTGGGCTTGTTGTGCATCGCGGGTGCAGGGTCGGTGGCTGGTTCACCAACACTGGCACGCATCCCGCTTGCGGGTTTGATCTTCCCACAAGCGGCGGTCGGTGTTTTTCTTTACAAGATCGGCGTGATCTCGCCGGCGACATGGTGGCATCGGATCAAGCAATTATTCAGCCGGAACCGGGGGGTGATGAATACCGCGTTGGTTGAATGCGTGGTTGCGGGCATGGTCGTTGCATTTGCGATCCCGAACCTGTGGCTGACGCTGAGTGAACCCCATCTGGCCCGAAAGTGGATAGCCTCGGCACTTGGCAAGGAAGATAAACAGCCGCACAACTGGCAGCGGTATGACGCGATTCTCACGCCGAACATCGGGCCTGATGATGTCGTGCTGGCGGAGCCCCTGGTGGGCTGGCCCGTACCATCATTCGACGGGCGGATCGTCTCCGCGTTGCACCTGGAATTCGATTTTGACGATCTTAAGCAATTCGAACGCCTGCAAGAAACCGATCGATTCTTCTCGCCTGCAACCGATAAGGCTAACCGGATAGCGATCATCAAGGCATACGATGTGAAGTGGATTTTGCTGGATCGGCAAGTCACGTCGGGGCCTGTCTTGGAGCAGATCATGAAGGACGGTGCGGTCGTGCAAGCCGATGACCAGCTTGTACTGATCGACGCCCACGCATGGGCCAATTCGGACTCTTCCAAGGCCGATCAAGCCCCTGACACGCCATAAATAAACTTTTCCCCAAACACAGCCGATCCGTGCCTTTACATGCCAAACATCGTTAGAATGTCCGGCACATGGCTGTTCTCAGCGAATCCAAGAAGCTCAAGAAGTCCCTGTCGTTATTCAATGTCTACACGCTCGCCACGGGGGCGACACTAAGTTCGGGCTTTTTCCTCTTACCGGGTCTGGCCGCGAAAGAAGCGGGACCGGCCGTGGTGCTCAGTTACATGCTCGCACTCGTGCCTTTGCTGCCGGGGATACTGGCGAAGATCGAACTTGCGACCGCGATGCCGCGAGCCGGCGGCGAGTATTACTTCCTGGATCGCAGCCTCGGTCCATTAGCGGGAACGATCACCGGTATGGGCACGTGGAGTTCGTTGGTGCTCAAGACCGCGTTCGCGCTGATCGGTATCGGTGCTTACATCGAAGTATTTTTCCCCAATCTACCATTGACACCGCTCGCGGTTGTGCTTGCGGTACTGTTTGGCGTAATCAATCTTTTCGGAGCGCGCACGTCCGGCATCCTTCAGACTTTCCTGGTTATCGCGCTGTTGATCCTGTTGGTCTGGTTTTCCATTGCCGGTGTGATGCACATCCATACCAATGAACAGCAGCACTTTGCCGACTTTTTCGCCAGTGGATTTACGCCGATTATTTCCGCATCGGGCATGGTGTGTATCAGTTATATGGGGATCACGAAAGTCGCCAGTGTGGCGGAAGAAGTAGCGAACCCGGAGCGTAATCTGCCGCTTGGGATATTACTCGCCACATTCACCGCCGTGATCGTCTACGGGCTGGGGACCTATGTCATTGTCGGCCTGCTCCCGCCGGCTGAGTTATACGCCGGTGAATACCCGAGCCTTACGCCGGTTGCCGACGCGGCGAACGTCATGGCCGGCAACACCGGCGCTATTATCATGACGTTTGCGGCCGTGCTTGCGTTTTTATCCGTCGGCAATGCAGGCATCCTCAGCGCTTCACGTTATCCATTAGCGATGAGCCGTGACCATCTTTTACCCGATTCGCTTGGCAAGCTGAATCGCAGCAAGACACCACGCAACGCGATCATCTTCACCACGCTGGCGGTTTTGTTGTGCCTGCTTGTGTTCAATCCGACAAAGATCGCAAAACTTGCCAGCGCGTTTATCCTGCTGCTGTTTGCGTTCAATTGCCTGGCCGTGCTGGTCATGCGGGAGAGCCACCTGGAATCGTATGATCCGGGTTTCCGCTCGCCGTGGTACCCGTGGCTGCACCTGTTGGGGATTGCGGCGCCGATGTGGTACATCGCGCAGATGGGGCCGTTGCCGGTCGAGTTTTCCGTGGGTTTGATGGTGATTGGTTGCCTGTGGTACTTCTACTACGCACGCCACCGGGTCGTCCGTGGCGGTGCGATCTATCACCTGTTCGCTCGTTTGGGTCAGCGGCAATACGCCGGGCTCGATCGCGAACTGCGCGGCATCCTGAAGGAAAAGGGGCTGCGCGTTGATGATCCCTACGATCAGATCGTCGCCCGCGCGGCGGTGATCAATGAGAACGGCGACATCACGTTTGAAGATCTTGTTCACAAGGCGGCGCAGAAGCTGTCGATTCATCTGCCGGTCAGCGCGGATCAACTGGCTGACAATATCCTTGAAGGCACACGCGTTGGCGCGACGCCCGTCTCCAAAGGCGCCGCCCTGCCGCACGTACGTATCCCCGGTTTGGAATACGCGTTGATGGTGTTGGCTCGTGTGCCCAACGGCGTGCACGTTATCGTTGATCACAATCTCACCGATCACGGCCACGACCAGTCCATCTTCGCTGTGATCTTCCTTGTCAGCCCAGAAGAAGACGCGGCCCAGCACCTGCGCATCCTTGCACAGGTCGCCCAGCACGTTGATGATCCGAACTTTATGCCGCAGTGGCTTGAAACCGAAAACGAACAGGCGCTCAAGCACATCCTGCTGCATGAAGAGCGGTTCATGTCCTTGTTACTTGAAAGAGAAACACCCAGCGCCGCACTGATCGGCCGACCTGTCCGCGAAATGCAACTGCCCGATGGCTGCCTTGTCGCGGTCGTCAATCGCGGCGATGAAGTCATCATCCCAAGAGGGGATACACGCCTCGAGCAAGCGGATCGACTCACCATCGTCGGCCTGCCCGAAAGCATCGTGAAGATTCGCGAACGGTATCAGGGCGTGCAATAACAACACATCAGCAGTGTGACTTTATGGGTTTCATGCAAATTTGTTTAGCGGTGGATCGCAGATCCGCACGTTTCCGGATCAGCGCATAACAAACAGACACGGTGATCTTCGATCGCCTGCTAAGCAGGTACAACCAGATATGTATGGGTCACATCGCCTCAAAGAAACGATGGTTCGTGCCCCCCGGGCCGACGCGGACGGACACGGGGCGCGAGCACTTCGGGCAGCGGCCTTCGTAGAGCGTGCCGGTCTTGTTGCGGTAGATACGGCTGTAGACGCCGCAGCACTTCCACTGGATCGCCAGCCACGGTCGGCCGCGCAGGCTGGAAGCCTGATCCTGCGGGGAAGCCGGGCCCGGGCTGCGTATCCCGTCAATATCCACGATGTAATCAGGTCCGGTCATTACAAAACTCAGATCGGCTGAAAATGCCTGATTTCTGAAATACGTCCTGCCACAGGGCTTACTGCCTGGGGGCGATAGCTGTCACGGCCCATATGAAGCGGTTGGCAAGACTGGCGCTACGGTAGTTCTTAGCCAGTTGGCGGGTGTCTTGTGTGACTTTGTCATAGGCGTCAAACCTGTCACCGCCGGCTTCGAACGCATCGCCTAAGCGGAAAGCGGTTGCCTCCAGTGGGCTGTCCATGTAACCCCGCTCAGCCAATCCGATTGCATACAGAAGCAAAAACCGCGTCATACCCAGCAGACGCCACTGCACAACATGCACCAGTTCGTGAAAGAATAAGGCTTCATCATTCACATGACCCGGGCGGACGAAGAATGTATCCAGAAACGTGATCGCGGCCGCCTGATCTGAGGATAGCATCCCCAGGCTGCCAAGCCCCCACTGCTCCAGCGGCGGTGTGGGTAGATGATCGGTCACAACAACCTTACTCGCTGCTAGAAGCGAATCAGGATAGAACAAATGCAAACGCTGATGGCCAAAGTTATCAACCGGTTTTGCTTCAGCAGCATGTTCTTGACGAACACCGCGTAACCACCTGCACATGCTTGGATAGGCTCTTGCGATCTTTACAATCACGGTTACTCCCCGATGTAAGGTTGTGCTTTGAAGCTTAGGGATTCAATGGCGATAAATCGAGTGTCAGTACGCCGCGCTGTTCGTTGACGATCCGCAGCGTTTCGTCATCGTCCCAGCACACGCCTTCAGCCTGCTTGATCCGCTGCGAGAGTTTGATCTGGATCGCCTGGCTGCTTAACCAGTCATCGCCGTTTTCTGGCTTGTTGAATAACCAGATACCCTCGTGGCTGAGCACCGCCAGGCGTCTGCCATCCGGCGAGACATCCGCTGATGTCGGGGTAATCGGCAGGTTGTCGGCGCGATGGATCAGCGTCAAGGTGTTGACCTTGTCCGGCTGCAGTGTGTCAAGGCGGTACAGGCTCGTGCCGGTGGTGATCCGATCGAATCGGCAGTCGGCCCGATACTTGGTCAGGAAGTAGAGCTTGCCTTCGCTGATGAAGACCGACTCGCAATCGAATCGCCAATCGTCAGGCGGTGCTGGCGGGAAGGCGTGCTGATCGGGGTAGGCGATCATGAGGAAGGTGATCGGCCGAGTCCCCTGGTCCATCTCGGCGGGATTGGGTTCGTTGACGATGTAGATGCCGAGGTCGCGCTTGGCGTTGCCGTTGTTCCCGGTGTCAGCGATGTACAACTTGTCACCGTCCAGCGTGAGGTCTTCCCAGTCCTGGTTCGCTGCGTTCAGGATACGTACGCCGAACCACGGCTGCTTGGCCGGCTCGGCTTGATCCTTTCCTGAGTTATCGCTTGTTTGCGCATCAGCCGGCGACACGTCCACAAAATACTTGCCGCCCTGCCAGACGGGCATGATGACCTTACCCGATTGGTCGATGCCAAAGATGCGTGGCTCATCGCCGCTATCATTTTGCACCCACCAGAGGTCCGGATACGCTTGGCTGCGTTCGATCCCGCTGATCTCACTTAACGGCAGATGGCTGACCATCCCCACCTCGTGCAGGTACGGCTCCCAGTCGATATCTGATGTCACAAAACGGACCGGGGCAGATATCAGCGCCGTTGATTTCCCTGTCGATGAACCTGATGCTGCGCATCCCACGCACGCCAGCATCAAACCGATCAACGAAACACAAAACAACAGATGCTTGAAACACTTGTGTGCCATAACCTGATTGACGGACGATCCATCGCCCACAGGCCATCGATAGCGAGCCAAACAAAGCCGCATCTGCGAGACTGATACAACGAGATTCATCTGCACCGCCTTTCGGCGCGTGCAGGCACCTGAATGGTCCGATCGCTCATTCCGGCGATTGTATCAAGCTAATGCCTTTTACTGAATCCCGTTGCGGCGATTATTCGTCATCGACCTCGGCGGGGACCAGTTCATCGTCATCACTGAGGCCTGCGGCCGGGTCTTTCGGATCGATCACGCCCTTCGCCGCCAGGACCAGCTTCTTGATCTCCTCGAAGAGGTCCGGATTATCCTTGAGGAACTGCTTGCTGTTTTCCCGGCCCTGACCGAGGCGGACTTCGTTGAAACTGAACCATGCGCCGGACTTCTGCACCACATTCGTATCGACAGCCAGGTCCAGCAGGTCGCCGGTGGCGCTGATGCCTTCGTCGAACATGATGTCGAACTCGGCTTGACGGAACGGCGGAGCGACCTTGTTCTTCACGACCTTCACGCGGACGCGGTTGCCTACGGCGGTGTCGCCTTCCTTGATGCTGCCGGTGCGGCGGATATCCAGACGGATGGAGGAATAGAACTTCAGGGCCCGGCCGCCGGGGGTGGTTTCGGGGTTGCCGAACATCACGCCGATCTTCTCGCGGATCTGGTTGATGAAGACGACGGTGCACTTGCTCTGGTTGATCGCGCCGGTGAGTTTACGCAGGGCCTGACTCATCAGCCGGGCCTGGAGGCCGACGTGGCTGTCGCCCATCTCGCCTTCGATTTCCGCACGGGGGATCAGGGCTGCGACCGAGTCGATCACGATCAGGTCGACCGCGTTGGAGCGGACCAGCAGCTCGCAGATTTCCAGGGCCTGTTCGCCCGTGTCCGGCTGACTGACCAGCAGGTCGTCGATATTCACGCCCAGACGCTTAGCCCAGGACGGGTCCAGCGCGTGCTCAGCGTCTATGAACGCCGCCACGCCGCCAGCCTTCTGCACGCTGGCAATGATGTGCAGGTTCAGCGTCGTTTTACCCGAAGATTCGGGCCCGAATACCTCAATGACACGCCCTGCGGGGACGCCCCGGCCGCCCAGCGCCAGATCCAGGCTGATCGAACCGGTGGAGATGCCCGGGGGCAGGTTGGCCGGATCGTCGTCCAGCCGCATGATGGAGCCCTTGCCGAAGTTCTTCTCAATCTGGGCGACGGCCCGGTCGAGTGCCTGCTTGCGGCCGGCGTCGGTTTTATCGGTGTTTGTCTGTGATTTGGCCATGGTCAATCCTCGCTTTGCGGCCCCGTTGCCTTTCGCGGCGGCCGTGGAACCTTTCGGGGTCATTGTAGCGGTTGTTACCATAGTCCTGCTCCTTGTTCGGGTCAATGTTCGGTTGATGTCCGGTATGGGCCATGTTAGGTAATGTTCGGGTTCTGTCAAGGTAGTACTTGAGGAAATTTCAAAAATTTATTCGGGAAGTGTTTGGGTGTGGGAAAGTGGCTGGTGACTGGAGGCTGGTGACTGGAGGCTGGTGGCTGGCCAGGCCATGGGGTGGAAATCCCATATCTGGCAACGCTAAGCCGCAAGCGGCTAGAGGGAGGAGGTCAGGAAGCTGGGGGGGTGTGTGGACCGGAGTCACTTGGTGGAGCGAACCGGGCGGTTTCAGCCTTGCATGGTTTTACTTGGGGAACGGACTTGCGGCGGATACGGAAGAAGAAGACAAAGCCCAATATCCAGAATCCGATGCAGATTCCCAGCATCAATAGCATGAACCACACAGCCGGTTCGTCGTGAGTGTTTTGTGTGTACTTCGGAAAAAAGTTTGTTGTGGTTACGTTGAGTAAACCCTGCGTAGGTATCGTCTTCACGATGCCAAGCAACTCGTCCGCTTCATCAATCACATCCTGCCGTGACGGATCGGCGCCAATACGTTGGAGCACACTCAAAATTGCCTGACGGTCCAATGGTGTAGTCGACCGTGACGGTGTCGGACCATACGTGTTGGAATTGGAGTTGGTAATATCCACATACGTCATTGCATCTGGATTGATATTGAGATTTACATGATTGGTCTGTCCCACACAAAACAGCATCGTCAATGTTGTAGAGCCAGGAAGTATCGACAGTCCACCATGATATCGCTCAATAGTCAATGACCGATACTCGCCTGAAGTTGGAATGCTTAATTCAAGCGATTCCTTATCGATGGCGCTTTGCTTCGGCCCAATTGCCACCAACACCCCGGACACCAGACAGGTCGGCCCAGGCAATAGCAGTGTCCACAACAACACAAAAAGGATCGGTGAAACCGCCCCGCGCTGCTTTGGCGTGGTAATACCGACTTCACGCAAATCTGCACCGCACTCCGGACAGTTCAAGCCCGCCAGGCCGCGCACGCCATACCCACACCGTGCGCAGGTTGGCAAGTCTCCACCACGTTTGCCTTTTAATACCCGGTACCAGAGATAGGACAGACCAACCACGGATGCCAATAGATACGCAAACGGGATAATCAAGAACAGGATGCCGATCAGGCTGAACATCATGGGCTGGCATCATCCATTCCATTGGATGATAGGTCAATTATTTTGTTGAGTTCTCTGACGTTCTGATTATCTGCAAGACGCTGTCTCACACGGATTTTGTAGTACTTCGCGATCCCTGCGATCCATATAATTCCCCAGATTAAAAATATCCCGAAAATGAACCATCTGGCTGTATGCTGGGAATACGTGGTGTTCTCAAAGGGTTCGAAAGACGAGAAGACCTGCGGCCGATGGCCGGTGCGATGAAGGGTTTGCAGGATGACGATCAACTCATCTATAGCCTGCCGTGTTTCTTCGCTGGATGTGTCAACGTTCATCTTCTCAAAATATTGAGCCAACGCCTGGTGATTCATCGGCCGCTGCGCATCGGTGGACGATACGCGGTTGGGCGGATCGGTCAGCATCATGTTGGGGATGTCTACACCTGTTTCAAAAATGCCAAGGCCTTCGCCGTGGAAAACCATGGTCACTTTTTCAACAGTCGGGGATCCCTTGCCATAAATTGTAATGGTGAATCCCGCCTGCTCGGATAGGCTATCGAGTTGCAGGTTTAGGCCTACATCCTGCACCTTCGGGCCGATAGGATCAAGTTTAAAAGGCAGGATCACCGCGAGCAGGACCAATGGCGTGGTCCACCCGAAAATAAAACGCTGATCGACGTCGGTGTCCTTGACACGGGGTGTTTTGATGCCGGCCTCACGCAGGTCTACGCCACATTGCGGGCAGTGCGTCCCACGGACCTGTCGCGTCGGGAAGTTGCACGCAGGACAGTACGGATAGCGCGGCCCGGGATGCTCTTTTAAAACCCACACCCAGAGCACGACAAGCCAGATGACAGAACCGGCCAATAAGACATATGACAAGATAGCCACCATTAAAACAAATCATCTGAAAGAGTATGCCGAACGTCAACGATGCACTTGAATTAGCAATCTGTGAGTCTGGATGAATTGCTATCATAATCCTGTCGGACAACTACATTGTGGAAGTTTGCCGCCAATAAACGCAAATCCACGCGAATATACATCTTCATTTGCGTTTATTCGCGTTCATTCGCGGCTAACTAACATCCCTGTTCAACTCGACGCGCTCGTGTAATACCGCAGTGCGAATCGCCAGAACCAGATCGATGCTAATAACAGCGCTGCCGTCACGACAGCCGCGGCGATGAGCCAGGGGGCGGTGCCGCGGCCGGTTAAAAACTGAGCGGGGACGGTGGTCATGAAAGCGACGGGCAACACGAATGTGAAGAACGCCTGGTAGGCGGGTTTGTATGCGGGGATCGGGTAGCGGCCGGTCTCGACCAGGGCCTGCATCGCCATCGTGATGTTGTAGAGCTTGACGTACCAGATGCTGAGTGTGCTCAGCAGGTAACCGAGGCTGTAGAGCACGAGCACACCCAAGAGCAGTGTCGTAATCGCCAGCACGACGTTTACCAGGCCGGGAGAAGGTTCACGTGTGAATATGACATACCCAAGGATCACCAGGCCCAGAAAGATGTTCGGCACACCCCACAGCGACAGTGACCGCACAGAGAGCCAGAACTGGCTGTCGATGGGTTTGATCAGGACGAAGTCGAGTGTTCCCTCGCGGATGTATTCGGTGACACGGATACGGTTGGGGGCCATGAAGGTCGCCTGTACGCCGTCCAGGAACGTAAATGCCCCGACAACCGCCAGTGCGTCGCGCCAGTGCCAGCCGCCCATCTGGTAGCCCGTGCGATAAAAGAGGAAAAGCATCATCACCGTCCCGATCAGCATCATGACACTGGACAGCGCCGCCATGATGAAGTTGGCGCGGTATTCCATTTCGGCGGAAATCGAAGCCGACCAGAAGATGCGCAGGATGTTGAGATATCTTTTCATCTCGAATCTGTAATTGCTAATCGCTAATGTTCCTCACATTAACGATTTCAGATCAGCAATTAGCGTTTGCCTTAAGCTCCCATCGCCGAGTAATGTTTGAGTCCTTTGTGCCAGAGCCATCTGGATAAGCCATAGAACACGACCAGCCAGCAGGTCATGATGAGCAGGCCTTTGATAACGGGGGCCTCGCCGTGCACGACCAGCGACGCGGGGAACCAGACCATGTAGGGGTACGGCGTCCAGAGCAACACCTCACGTGCCGTATCAGGCAGTACCTCGAAGGGGAAGATCATGCCCGAGAGGAACATGTACGGCAGAAAGATCAGCGAATCCATCGCGGCGACCCGCTCGTACCAGAAGGCGGCCATGCACAACGTGTACTGCATATAGAAAAGCAGGATGAAGGCGAAGTAGCTGAAGAAGATCGCAAGCAGGATGTTTCCCACACCGGGCCACCACAGTTCACCGCCCGGCCCGCCGGTAACGGTCTGGGGATACGCCGCGAGGAACAGCCCCGCGAACAACAGAGCGAATGGAAGGCGTGTCCATTGCTCGCCGAGATGCATGAGGATGAACCGAATACTCGGGTCGACCGGGTGCAGCAGCATCGGGCTGAGCCGCCCGGTGACAACCAGCCACTCGAAGTGAAAGATCGTCCAGACGACGGTGATCTGGCGGATGATGTAGACCACGATGAAGTAGCGTTGGACACCAATCTGGTCAAAGTCGAAATGCCCCGACGCCCCGGCCCCCGACCAGATGCCCATCATGATCAAAGGCTGCATCGTGGCGACCGCCCACAGTGCGATCTCTGCGCGGTACGTGAGCATCTCCGCGTAATGCACGCTGAACATCACACGGAACTTAGAAATCAAGCCGACGCTTTCGCTAGTCGCCGCGGTCATTGGTCCGCCCCCCCGCGAGCATCAACGGCCGCCATCTCGTCCTTGTCTGTATTAAACGCCCGGCCGATCACTTCCTCGATCGGCGGGTCGGTTACCGTCAGGTCGGTCACTTCCAACTCATCCAGCAACCGATCAACCGTCGCTGTCAGTTCCTCTCGGCGGACCAACAACCTGACCGCCCTGCCCTCGACGCTTTCAACTTCACCAAACCGCGTCATCAGGTTCTCGTCCGCTTCCGAACCGAGTTCCAGTTTCACCTCACGGAACGGGGCGAAGCGCTCGATCACACCCGCAAGACTGCCGTCGTAGAGCAGGCCGCCGTGGTGGATCATGATGACACGATCGCACAGTGCGGTGATGTCTGCCATGTAGTGGCTGGTCAGCAGGATCGATGCGCCGTGCTTTTTGTTGTATTCACGCAGGAAAGCACGCACCGCGGTCTGGGCGTTCACATCCAGCCCGAGCGTCGGCTCATCCAGGAACAGGATCTTCGGGTAATGAATGAGCGCCGCCATCAGTTCGCTTTTCATACGCTCACCGAGCGACAGCTTACGAACGGGACGGGTCAGTTCATCGCTCAATGACAGCATGCCCGCAAGTTCATCGATGCGTCGCTGTGCTTCTTTCTCCGGGATGCCATAGATCGCGGCGTTGATCCGCAGGGATTCGCTCGGCGGCAGGTCCCAGATCATCTGCTGCTTCTGGCCCATCACGAGCGTGAACTCTTTAAGCAGGTCGGGTCGACGTTTGAACGGCTCCTGCCCGAGCACATCGACCTTGCCGCAGCTCGGATGGATCAGGCCGGTCAGCATCTTGAGTGTGGTGGTCTTGCCGGCGCCGTTCGGCCCGAGGAAGCCAACCACCTCGCCGGGCTCGATGTGAAAGCTGACATCCTTGACCGCTTCGATCTTGCGGTACTTACGGTGCACGAAGTGGCGCAGGGTGCCCATGAGCCCCGGGAGTTTGTCTGCGACTTCAAACGTTTTGCTTAAATGTTCAACAGATACGGCCGGCATGGCGCGAATCATACCACAGGAGACACGTCACATGTGTGGGTCGCACCTGAAGCCGATTCCAGCATGTAGCGAGGCGGCTAGCAATACCGGCCTTTACGTTCACTTCACCGGGGTACGGCCTTACAGGCAGATCGTAAGAAGACTAAATATCGTGCCCGTCGTCGTTGTCTTGCATGTTGGACATGGGTTTCATAGAACGTTTGCGAGGTTTGGCGAACTTGCGATCCCGGCCGTACGTGTCCTTGCGTGTGGCGGCCTGATGGTTGACCCACTCGATGACCGCGGCGTGGCCGCAACTCTCCTCGTCATGATGCAGGTAGTCTCGCACAACACCCAACACGCGGAAGCCCTGCTTGATCTGAAACGAGAGGGTCGGATCGCCAATCTCGCCGCAGATTATCCGCAGGACGTAATCCTCGGGCGACATCTGATCCTTGAACTTGCCATAATTGCGTAGCCTTGCGCCGGCGCGGATACGACGAAGCTCCAACCGGCGTGTCAACTCGCGGCGGGCCTTGTAGATGAGCTTACCGATGCCCCGGCCCTGCTGATGGGGATGGACCATCACGTCAGCGCCGTAAAGCGTATGCCCCTGCGTGTCGTGGTTGGTGAACATCCCGTGGTCGGTGAAGTCGTGCCAGGAATCGCGCAGGTCGTAGTCGTCCCAAAGCACGATAAGGCTCGAGGATGACCCGACCAGATTGCCCGTGTCCTGATCGACGGCAACAAGCTGGCCTTCGGGAAAGATTTTCTGGTGTGATTCAAGATGCCTGATCGACCAGGTGCCAAGGTCCGAGTAGATCAGCCGACCCATTTCAATGATCTGGTTGAAGTCTTCGGGGCATGCCTGGCGGATAATGATGTTTGAAGAGGATCTGTGGGGGTTCATAAATTGACGACTTCGAGTTTTGAAGTCACCTCAGCTGTGCTCATGCTATCGGTCAGGGGGAGCACAGTCCCTGATTCACGGGTTTCCACAATTCTATCCATATCAAGGTCGCCGATCACCACGGATTCCTGGTTGGGCACGCCTTCGGCAAGGATGCCGTCACGGGAGAAGGCGAAGTCGCTGGGGGTCAGGATCGATGCCTGCCCGTAGTTCAGCGAGACCGCCGGGACCATGGGCAATGAACCAACCGTGCCGGAGTGGACGACGTACATCTGGTTCTCGATGGCCCGGGCCTGGGCGCAGTACCGGACGCGGAGAAATCCCTGGCGGTCATCCGTGCAGCTTGGAACAATCAGCAGGTAGGCGCCCTGTCTTGCCGCCGCCCGCGCCAACTCGGGGAACTCGACGTCGTAGCAGATGGTGATCGCCAACTTGCCGATCTCGGTGTCAAAGATCTTCATTTTCTTGTGCGGGCTGACGATCCACTCCTCCTTCTCGAAGCGGGTCATGTGCAGTTTGCCCTGTACGTCCCAGTTGCCGTTGGGGCTGTAGAGGTAGCACTCGTTGTAAACGGTAACGGTGTCCGGCGGGTCCATCGCCGGCAGTGTCCCGCCGACGATGTACAGACCGCTGTCCTTGGCCAACCGCTTCATCAGTTCGACGATACGGTGCTCGTACTCAGCGAGGTGGCGGATCTGTTCCTTGATCGGCATCTTGATATTGTTCAACGTCAGCAACTGTGCGGTGAAATACTCCGGGAACACCAGCAGCTTGACGTTGTAGTCCCTGGCGGTCCAGACAAGGGATTCAACCTGGTCCACAAACTGCTCAAACCGTTGGACCGGACGCATGTAATACTGTAATGAGGCGACGCGTAGACGTTTCATGAGGAAATACTATGCCACTGTAGGGTCAATAGACAAATTAGATCCCGGTATTATAACATTCGTGTAAAATGCAACCTACAACATGGGCAGGTCAATCCGCCATCTTTCTTACCGAGTCAACCTGAGCTATAAACATCTAACATGCGTCAGCGAATAAAGCCGATCTGCCGTCAGTCCATTTTTGCCCTGCCAGTCATGCTGGGCATTTTGTTGCTGCTTGCTGCAAACTCACTCACACTCGCACAGCAGACCGAGACAGCTCCCACATCCCAGGTTAATCAGAACCCCGACAGCACTTCTGTCAGTTCCGAAGTCCCGCCCGTGCTGGAGATGAGCGATCATGCCTCCGGTGAGGTGACGCCATCTGCCAACCCACAACCAACTCAAGAACAACCCGGCAGTGCTGAGAAGCAGCCCAAGGAATGGACCATCGTTGGTGTATTGCTGACGATCTGGCGGGCGGAGCTGTTCAGCGCAAGCGGGAGCCCGATCAAGCTCAACCAGATCGTACTGGCGTTATTGATCATCCTTGTCGGGCTCTGGGTTAGTAAGCGTGTCTCGGTTCTGGTCCGCAGACGCATCTCACGCATCCAGCGCATCGACTCTCACGCCGCGGCCGTAATACAAAACATTGTCTTCAATGTCCTGGCGGTCATCCTAGTCCTGTCCGCGATGCCCATCGCCGGCATACCGATCACGATCTTTACCGTCATCGGCGGTGCGGTTGCCATCGGCATCGGCTTCGGGGCGCAGAACCTGTTTAACAACCTGATCTCCAGCCTCATCATCATGCTCGAAAGGCCGATCCGACTCGGTGACATAGTCGAGGTCGGTGACCATGAGGGTATCATCGAAGCGATCAACAATCGTTGCACCACGCTACGCCGATCCGACGGTATAGATGTGCTGATCCCCAATAGCCACTTCCTCGAACAGCCCGTCGTCAACTGGACACTTACCGATCGCGATGTGCGTGGCAAAGTCGTCGTCGGCGTGGCGTATGGTTCACCCACCGATAAGGTGGCAAAACTGTTCCGGCAGGCACTTGATGAACACAAACTGATCCACATGACGCCCGAGCCGATCATCCTTTTCGAAGAGTTCGGCGATAACGCGCTGATCTTCGAGGGCTACTTCTGGTCGCGTTTGAGCCGACCGATGGACCTTAAGAAAATCCAGAGCGATGTGCGTTTCCGCTTCGATGAACTGACTCGCGAAGCAGGTATCATAATCGCCTTCCCGCAGCGCGATGTCCACCTGGATACGCTGCGGCCGCTTGAGGTCAGGATGGTTAACAAGGACAATGCAGACAACTGATGGCTGAGAACGAACCATCCCGACGCAGGAACCACCGCACACCCGGGCACGTGATCGGTAGCCTGATCGGTGGCGCGATCGACCACGCCGTCGGCTCGGTCGGGACCGTCGGGAAGTATGTCAGTTCCGCGATGCACCTGCCGGGGCTTGGGCGTAAGGGTAGTCGACACGCTCAGAGCTACAAGCCGGGTTCAGTCGCCGGCATCGAGCATGAGCCGGACGTTAATACGCCGCCGCCGCCGGACACCGTTCGCATTCAATGCATCAACTACGGCCAAGACAAAGTCGAAGTCGCTGACATCGATGATCTTGAAGCACTACTCGCAAAACCGATCGAAGACTGGACACGTGTCCGTTGGATCAATATCGATGGCCTGCACCCGTGGGTCATCAACAAGGTTCGCGAAGCGGTCGGCATGCACACACTGGCAGCCGAAGATGTTTTGCACGTACCGCAGCGCCCACGCCTTGAGCCTTACGAAAACGACCTGTTCATCATCTCGCGCATGATGCGCCTGATCGATGACCGATTACTTGCCGAGCAGATAAGCATGTTCATGTCGGGCAAACTGGTCATTACTTTCCAGGAGATGCACGGCGACGTCTGGGATCCGATCCGCGAACGCATCAACCGGGACAACTCCCGCTTGCGACAACACGGCCCAAGCTTCCTGATTTATGCCCTGCTCGACGCGTTGGTCGACCACTGCTTCCCGATCCTCGAACGCTACAGCGATGTGCTGGAAGAGCTGGAAGCGAAAGTGCTGGAAGAACCCGACGACCGGTCGCTGGCGCAAGTCCACGCAATTAAAAGAGAGCTTTCTGTCCTGCGCCGCGTGATCTGGCCTATGCGCGAGGTCGTCGCGACGATGCGCGACACGGAACACCCGGCCGTCTCCAAGGTCACACGCACTTACCTGCGTGATGTTTACGAACACACCGTCCAGATCGTGGAAATCATTGAAACCTTCCGCGAAAACGCCAACGGACTAACCGATCTTCACATGTCCGCTGTGTCCAACCGCATGAACGAGACCATGAAGGTTTTGACCATCATGGCAACACTTTTTATCCCAATCACATTTCTTGCTGGAATATATGGGATGAACTTTGAGTTCATTCCTGAGCTAAGCTGGAAGTTCGGCTATCCGGCCTTCTGGCTGGTTTGTATCTCTGTCGTCGGCGGACTGCTCTGGTACTTCCGCAGTAAAGGCTGGATCGGGCGTTAGCATTAAAAGCGACAGTAAATTCTCTTGTTGGGGATAACACGCTTATTCGTGAGTCGGCGAACCATGCATTTGTCGTTACGTAAATAACGCTGGTGATGCGCCAAGGTCACCAGTTGTAAAAGCCAGAACCCTCATTCAACCGCATAAGGAGAACACCATGATTCAGATTGCCAAAGTATTTTCTTTGCTGCTTGCATTAGCGATTACTGCTGCGCCAGCGTTGGCCGGCGACCGTGTCGACCCAACCCTCGGTGAAGCCGCGCCGCAGTTCATGCTCAAGGATGTCGTCACCGGACAGGATGTCAGCCTCGCCGATTACAAGGGTAAGGTCGTCGTCATCGCGTTCCAGAGCATCAACTGTCCGTGGGACCGCATGCGTGAATCCGGCGGCTACCAGCGTTACTTCTCCCCACTGAGCCAGCAGTACGCTGACAAGAACGTTGCCTTCCTCGCCATCAACGCTAACAAGAACGAAACCACCGAAGAGGTCGGCTCATACCACCAGCAGCACAACATCCCCTACCCGATCCTCAAAGACACCAACAACGTGATCGCCGATGCCTACAACGCCAAGACCACCCCGCACATCTACGTCATCGACGATGATGAAGCGCAGACGCTGCTTTACATGGGCGGCGCTGAACAGGTCCCCACCAGCCCCGAAAAGTGCGGCGAGATGGAAGAGAACTATCTTGAACCCGTAATCAACGCAGTCCTGGCCGGCGAAGAACTGCCCTACACCAAGACAACCTCCAAGGGCTGCGGCATCAAACGCGTCAGTAAGTAATACAAAGATAACCCGGACTACTTCACAACTGTAGTCACAAACCCTGACGACCCGCGGCCAATCGTCGCGGGTTTTTCATGCGCACAAAAGTTGAATATTTCCCCCACCCCCAAAGCCGCTTGCGGCTTAGCGATCTTGCCCTACACCAACCCTACATAAACCTCCCACGCAACCGCCACCACCCGCGCATCAGCCCCCCCATCTCAGGCCGACGTGACATCGTGTCATATCCGCGCTGCGCGATCAGCCCCAACCTCGCACGCGTCTCGACGACTACCCCGAGTAACACCTGCCGTTCAACCCCCGGCAACTTCCGCGCCCCATCCCACCCTTCCCGCAACAATAACTCCGTCCGTTTAACCAGTTCCCGCATCGTCTGCTGATACGCCGGCACCACAAGCCGCATCGCAGCGCCGGGCATGTTCGAACAATCGCACGATCCATCACGAGCCGTACCATCACAGCCGCGGTCCGTATCAACGCTCAACGCTTTACGCATCAGCACCAGGTCCAGCTCGTTTCGTTTGGCGATATCAGCGGGAACATACAGCCGATCGTGTTCCATCACCTGCACACGCATGTCCTGCCAGAGCTGCGAGATCAGATCCGCGGCGAACACCTGATCGACCGCGAACGCGATGCTTGGATCTTCCCCGTCATATAACTCTTTGCGGACCTGGCGAACGCATTGAAGACAATCTTCGACCATCCCCGCCCACGTCGGCGGGTCCTGCCTCGGCATCGGAATGTCCTGATCCAGCAGTTGCATCATTCAAGCTGATTTTAGGCCGATAAACACAGCGATTGTACCCCACCAGGCAGTTGTCAATATCAGGGTATGTCAGACTGTATCGATTATGCCAATTAGGCCGGGTTCGGGCTTAACAAGCACCGTCCAGCACCCGATGTAACCAGCGTAACTGGCTGGTTATTCACTAGGTTTACCTGTATGCGCATCGCCCTGGACGCACGCACCATCTACGCCCCCGAACGTCGCGGGATCGGCAAGAGCCTGCTGGCGCTCTATCAGCACCTGCCGTTCGTGCGACCGGACTGGCAGGTGATTGCGTACCACCGCACAAAGGGCCAACTGGAAACCCTCCTGCCCGGCGATTACTTCCAGCCACGTTTCATCGAGATACGCGGGGACCGCTTCAACGCATGGGACCGCTTCCGTTTGCCCCTGGCCTGCCGGAAAGACCGCGTCGACGTCCTTCACAATCCAGCCAACCACTGCCCGGAATGGATGCCCATCCCCACCGTCGTGACCATCCACGACCTGATCCCGCTGGACATGCCCGGCGAACTACCGCTAAAGCATACCCAACGCTTCGAGCGATCCATCCGCACCGCCTGCGCTAAAGCCTCCGCGATCAACTGCCCCAGTGATTACACACGCAACCGACTTATCAATGATATGAACGCCGGTGCGGACCGCGTCTTTGTCACGCCCTGGGCGGACTTCGGCAGGCCCGGACCCGTCGGCCTCAAAGACCGTATCCGATTATTCGAAAAGTACCGCGTCGAGCCGCCCTTCGTCCTGCACTTCGGCGCAGCAGATCCACGCAAGAACACCCGTCGCGTCATCGAAGCGTGGGCCGGGCAACGCAAGCTCATCAAGAACCACGCACGCCTGCTCGTTGTCGGACTCGACGCCAAAGCACAAGCCGAGCTTTCCACCTGCAGTGCACGACTCGGTACCGAGAACAGCGTCATCCTTCACGGCTTTGCCGACGAAGAAGACATCCCCAAGCTGCTGCGTCTGGCGGACGTGCTGGTATACCCGAGTTTATCCGAAGGTTTTGGCTTGCCGATCCTCGAAGCCTTCGCCGCCGGCACAACGGTCATCACCAGCAACCGCACAAGCCTGCCAGAGGTCGCAGGCGACGCCGCACTGATCGTCGACCCGAAAGACTTCAACACCATCACCAAAGCCATGAGCAAACTGCTGACCGATCCGGTCTATCGCCGGGAGCTGGTCGCCCGTGGCAAGAACAGGCTCAACGAATTCACCTGGCTGAATACTGCCGAGCAATTCGCCCGGGCGATCGAATATGCCGTCAACCAGGAGCACCCAAGCCGCCGCTTGAAGCAGGCCGCTTGAGTGAACGATCATGCCACAAGACAAGCCACAGACCGATGTCCTGTTTATCAGCGAGCAGTCGCTGTGGCCGCCCGATCAGGGTTTCCGCGTGCACGGCTGCCAGATGGCACGTGCCCTGGCCGATCAGGGCCTGACCGTCCGCATGGCCAGCCTCCGTCCAACCACCCAGCATTGCGAGTTCTGGCTCAAGAACATGCTCGTCGATTGGCCTGAGGCCGACGACAGCGATCACGAGCTATTCATGCAGGGTTGGAAGGGCTGGTTTGCCGGCATGCGTAAACGCCTTGCACGCCACCAGGCATTAGAAACACGTGAATTGGCGGGCCTGATCCCACTGGTTAGACAATACAAACCCAAAGCCATCATCTCGCTCGGTCAGCACGGCCCGATCATGCTGCAAGGCTTGGAAGCTCTGCGGCCCGAACTGCCAGAGATGAAAACCGTCTGGTACGCAGCAGACGAACCAGTCAACTTCCAGATGTCGTGCCTACGACGTGAAGGCATCTTCTCGCTCAAACACCGCCTGTACCTCGCAGCACTCTACGCAATGCTGCAACGTCTTTTCGCCCGTAAGCTCGACGTTGTCATCGGCGTCAGCCCGACCGATACCAGACTGCTCAAGCGCATGACCGGCGCCAAGCAAGCCATCAACATCCCCAACGGCGTGGATACCGACTTCTATAAGCCAAGCGACACACCCTTCGCGCCTTGCACACTCGTCTTCTGGGGCAGGCTCGATTTTGAACCCAACATCGATGCCGTGCGCTGGTTTGCGAAGAAGGTATTCCCGAAACTGATCGAGCGTCAGCCACAAACGCGCTGGCAGATTGTCGGCAAGAACGCCTGTGAAAAAGTACGTCAACTCGGCAAGCACCCGCAGATCCAGTTCGTCGGCGAGGTCGACGACATCCGCCCTTATGCGCACACCGCCGCGGCCACCATCCTGCCAATGCGCTGTGGAGCGGGGATCAAGAACAAGCTGCTGGAAGCCGCCGCGATGGGCTTGCCGATCATCGCCTCGCCACGAGCCGTACAAGGCTTGAGTTGGCCCGAGCACATGAAGCCGTTATTCATTTGCCGTAATCCCGATGAATGGGTTCACCAGATCGAACGCACCTGGTACGACGGCCTATTGAATAAACAGCTACGTGAAGATGCCCACGAATGGATTGTCCAGCATCACAGTTGGTCTGAAGCTGCACACAAGCTGGATGCTTGCCTGCGATTGTCATCGGTTGAAGTGACGGACGATGTAACTCAACACATTGCAGGCGGGATTCCACCTGTTCCGCTAATCGCTAAACAAAGCGCCTGATTCTTATTGGAGATCGAGAGAAAGAGTTTTTCCATGGCATGGACTTCAATGCATTTTGCGATGGGCATGTGTGGCGGCGCCGCACTGACAATCGCCCCCTGTTTGATCCTGCGTCGCGGCTGGCGCTTTATCCCCGTCGGCATGACGCTGGGCGGCCTGTGGGCGCTGATCCCCGATATGCCCCGCATCTGGCGGGAAGATTTTACGAGCCTGCCTTTTGCCGCCACACTCGGCTCAAAGAACTTCGAGAACTGGCTGCACTCGATCGGCGATCTGTTCTTCTTCCACCACTCGCTCGACGCCCAACCCAAGGAATTCGCCCTGCTCGGTCTGGCCATGATCATCGGCCTCTATAACCTCTGCCTGGTCGGCTTCCTCTGGCATGCTCGAATGAGCTACCGCTACGGAAGGTTGCCCCGAAGCCATCCGTACTCACCAAATGCATATGACCGTGAAGTGCAGCAGCAACAACACGGAAAACATCCGCCTATGCAGGATGCTGATAAAGTGGGTCCGAGCGAGTCAGTAATCGCTCGCATACACCATGAAAAATCCGCTTCGTAACACGATTTGTGTGCTGGAATGCACATATTGTGAATACCGTTCACCCGTGCGCCCTGCCGTATCTGCTGCACTGAACAGAAAACAAAAACATATCGATCGCCGGGTTTACCCTAAAACCCCTATTATTCCTATTGTTATTTAAATCTGAACGGGTATAGTAGAACAAACGTCACGGCTTGACGTACAAGACTTAGGCCATGAAGTCTTGCTACCAAGGAAGGTGAAAGCCATGAATCACAACATTGAGCAGAATTGGCACTTCCGTGTGTGTTGCCCACATGCGGATCGTGTCTATCTGGTTAAAAAGTGCCACAGTGCCAGTACCGCATGGGTGCCAATGTCACCCGTAGGGTCTGACCAATGGGAGCTGGACCTGCCTCTAATTCCCGGCAGCTACCAGTTCTCCTACTTCACTGCGGAAGGTGACACCTTCATCAATGGCGGCACCTACGGCCTGTCCATCACGGAGCCGGACTCGCCGCATCCCGATGTCATGATTCAACACGAGGAACAAGCCGTACCTGTTTCAATGTAAAAATGATCCACGCCCTCCCGCTTGCGAGCCGCGGACCGAGTCGGCCCTCACTGACGTGAAGTCAGATGACTCAGACACTGAACTGGTGGCCTGACGACCTCCGCGGCTCGGTGTTTATTCAATTTATGATTTGGGATTTATGATTGGTGATGTGAATCAATCCAAGTGCAGAATGTCCTGCGTATGCGTGGAAGTTGCCGGAAGTGGGATTTAAAATCCTAAATCATAAATCCCAAATCATAAATCTCTTACCCGCCAAGCAGACCTTCCATTCCTGGCAGGTTCAGGCCTGACATCTTCGAGAATTCTTCCTTCACCAGCTCCTGCACACGTCGCATGGCCTCGTTGGTCGCTGAGACGATCAGTTCCTCGATCATCTCCCGATCCGCGTCCGTTCCTTCTCCCGTCAGGGCGGATATCATGACAGGATCAAGACTTACGTTCAGCACCTGAAGTTTGCCGTTGACCACCACACGGACCGCTCCGGCACCCGCGTCGGCCTCAGCGGTCAGGCGGGCAATCTCCTCCTGCATCTTCTCCATCTTCTCACGTAATTCCCCCGAATTGCCCATCAGACCCGCCAGGTTCTTGAATTGCTTCAATTGATCGAACATTCGTACCTCCAAACCGCCTGTATCCCCTGACCGGTACAAGCTGTATGCATTTTATACGATGAAATTGGCAACCTGATCGCCCGATTTACCCGGGCATAGGCTATAATTGCCGTACCCACACAGGCTTCCGGGAGAAGGACTATACCATGAAGCGATATATTTCGTTGTTCATGGCGGTGCTGTCCGTCTTAGCGATGGCAGACGCAGGCTTTGCGCAGCTACGCATCGTCAACTACAACACCGCCAATGGAACATTCCCCAGCGGAAATGACTACCTGCCACGCACCGGCATGGACCTTGTCCTTCAGGCGATCGGCGACGAAGTCACCAACGGGATATCTCGCCCCATTGACGTACTCATCCTCCAGGAACAGGACGACCCCAGCACCACCACCCAGGCATTCGTCGAACTGCTTGATGATCTCTATGGCGAAGGCACCTACGCTCACAGCACCGTCATCACCCTGCCGACCTACAGCGACAACATCCGCCAAACCCTGATCTACAACACCAACACCGTTGAGCTTATCCACGAAAAAGCATTCGGCACCACCGGCAGCAACTACGCCGCACGCCAAAGCGCCCGCTTCCAGCTTCGACCGGTCGGATACGATTCTTCCGCCGACTTCTACATCTACAACGATCACTACAAATCCAGCACCGGCACAGACAACGAAGACAGGCGTGATTACGAAGCAACCTTCGTCCGTGCAGATGCCGATGCACTCGGTCAAGGTGCAAGCATCATCTACGCCGGCGACTTCAACATGTATTCCAGTAATGAGCCGGCTTACCAGACACTGCTCAGCTCAGGCAACGGCCAGGCGTTCGATCCGATCAATACACCCGGCAACTGGAACAACAATTACACCTACCGTGCCGTACACACGCAAAGCCCGCACGACGGCAGCGACGGCCTGGTCACCGGTGGTATGGACGACCGCTTCGACTTCCAACTCGTCACCGGTGAATTGCTCGACAACGAAGGCATGAGCTACATCGCCGGCTCTTACCATGCCTTCGGCAACAACGGTACGACTTACAACCAGCCGGTTAACTATTGGAGTAATACCTACCCGGTTTCACAAAGCGTGCTGGACGCGCTGGCACATGTCAGCGACCACCTGCCCGTCGTCGTTGACTATCAACTGCCTGCCAAGATGGGCATCGAAGTGTCCTCGATTCCGTCTGCGGTCATCGTCAACTCAACACTCGACATCGATATCACCGTCTCCAATGTCGCACCGGTACAGACCACCAACGGCGCGGATGAACTGGACTATACGGTCTATACAAGCGGTGACATCACAGGCTCCGGGTCGGGCATCGCTTACGCGCTGCAGGCAGGGAATGTGCATACCGTTTCGTTTGATACCAGTACTGCCGGCAGCGTGAGCGGCGGCCTCGCGGCGCTTAGTACAAGTCAATCCGTTGCCGACGGTATCCTTGGCCAAACGGTTAATGTCGATGTCCTCGACCACGCCGAAGCCTCTTTTGCCTCAGGCACCGACCAGGACCTGCTCACGATTGACTTCGGCAGTGTTAGCATCGGCGATGTGGCTGAAGTCGGCTTCGATATTTTCAATCTTCAACAAACACTCGGCTACACCGCCGACCTGGACCTCGACGCCATCCTCGGCAGTGTTGACACTGATGTCCTCACGACAAACCTCGGCAGCTTCGCTGGTCTTGCCGCTGGTTCTCCCAACAGCTTCATAGCCAGCTTCGACACCAGCACAGCCGGTTCCTACAGCGCGACCTACACGATCACACTCTCCGATGAAGACATACTCGGCGAAGCAAGCCAGCAACTTTCCCTGCAATTGATCGGCACCGTACTTAGTAGCGCGATCGAAGGCGACTTGAACGGCGACGGTTACGTCGGCCTCGATGATCTTGATATCGTCCTCAACGCCTGGAACCAGAGCGTCACGCCCGGCGACGCTGACGGGGACCCCTCGGGCGACGGCTTTGTCGGCCTCGACGACTTGGACATCGTCCTCAATAACTGGAACAACGGCACGCCGCCTTCGGCTAACGTGCCCGAACCCGCGGCCGCGACGCTGCTGAGTCTTGCAGGTCTCGCCCTCATGAACCAACGCAAACGCCGCTGACAATACACTATCATCCATGTGCGATGACAATGATGTGACCAACCGTGTCGGGGTAAAATGAACCGACACACGAGACAACCGAAGCTTCACCGAAGGACGCAACCATGACGCGGACGCTCTGTTTTATAATCGCGATGGCTCTCTCGGCTTCCAATGCGCTGGCTGTGCTCCAAGCTTACTTCGAGAACGTTGAAATCAATAGCGAACTTGCGCTCGCTCAAAGCCACACCACGCAGGACCTCTACATCAACACCACCGCAGGGGATACCTGGGGCACCGCGCAGATTCTCGCCACCCTCACCAGCGGCAGCATCTACCAGGACCCCAACGGCAGCTTCTTCGCGCCAAATCCCCTGCTCTTCGATACGTTTCCCGAGCTCGAATACGACAGCTATCTCGATGGTAACGGCCAGCAACCCATGATCGCCGGCCAAGCTGTCAACCTCGGCGGCGATGTGCAGGAATTTTCTGAAAACCACATCGACATCACATGGCTCAGTGCCGGGCAAAACAACATCGGCACGTTTACCATCGGCCGATTCACGCTCAGCGACGATGCCTACGGCACATGGACCATGATGGTCACCTCCACCAGCGGATACCGCACCTACCAGGGCAGCATCGTCGCTGGTGAATTCGACCTCCGCGAAACAGGCGGCGGCGAACCCATCGTTGGCGACCTCGACTCCGACGGCTTCGTCGGCCTGGCCGATCTCGATATCGTCCTCGGCGACTGGAACAAAACCATCTTCACAGGCGACCCCGTCGACATCGGCGACATCACCAGCGACGGCTTTGTCGGCCTAGACGATCTCGACATCATCCTCGCTAACTGGAACCAGTACGTCTTCCCGGGCGACTCTTCCGTCGGCGACATCACCGGCGACGGCTTCGTCGGTCTCGACGACCTCGACATCGTCCTCGCCAACTGGAACTATCAGATCCCTATAGTCGACTCGCGGGCCGACCCGACCGGCGACATGTTCGTCGGCCTCGACGACCTCGATCTCGTCCTCGGCAACTGGAACCAGGGAACACCCCCCACGCTCGAAAGCCTCGTCCCCGAGCCCGCTTCCGCTTCTGTCGCGGTCTGCATGATTATGCTGGGAATCACCCGCCGCCGACGCTAAGCTGTACATAACAGCAAGTCAGGAGGATGGGATGACAACACAGCCGGCAACGCAATCTACTTCCGATGGGTGCGATGGATACCACACGCACGATGGGTGCGATAGATACCACACTCACGATGGGTGCCACACTTTGATCGCAACACGACAAAGTGTGCTGCTTCGTTTTATCACATTCGTTTTACTCGCCGCGCTCGCCACACAATCCGCCACCGCCCAACCCTTCAGCCAACTCGTCATCTTCGGCGACAGCCTCTCGGACATGGGCAATGCCTACAACCAGCTCGGCACGCTCGCGATGGACCCGGACGACTACTACGACGGCCGATTCTCCAACGGCCCGGTCTGGGTCGAATACCTCGCAAACGAACTGCAACTGCCCACCCCCGCCGCCAACACCATCAACACCAGCTCCGGCAGAGACTACGCCTTCGGCGGCGCGTTCACACATGCCAGTGCCTTCAATATTACTCATTGGGTCATCAACGACATCGACGAACAGGTAGACGACTACCTCAACAACGACGGCGGCCCCGTCGGCGATGAGCTTTTCATTCTCTGGGGCGGCGCGAACAATTTATTCGATAACCAAACCAACTTTACATCGATCGTCGGCGACCTCGTCTCCGACATCAACTCACTCTACAACGCCGGCGCTCGCAACTTCATGGTCGTCAACCTCCCGCTGCTGGGCCAGACCCCGCGCTACAACGGCACCTCCAGCGAAGCTACCTTCGATGCACGCAGCACCCAGTTCAATAACGTACTGTCCAGCTCGCTCGATTCACTCGAAACGCAGCTTGCATCAGCCACCTTCTTTCGCATCGATGCCGCCAACCTCATCAGTAGCGCCATCAGCAATCCCACCGCCTACGGCTTCACCAACGTCACCACCCCCGCGATGAACCTCACCGGCATCGACCCCGATACATACCTCTTCTGGGACGAAGTCCACCCCACCACCGCCGCCCACGAAATGCTCGCCAAGCAAGCCGCCGCCACGCTCTTCGATACCCTCTACACACTCCCGGGCGATCTCAACCTCGACGGCTTCGTCGGCCTCGACGACCTCGACATCGTCCTGGCCAACTGGAACACCACCGTCACCCCCGGCAACATCCTCCAAGGCGACCCCACCGCCGACGGCTACGTCGGCCTGACCGACCTCGACGTTATCTTAAACAACTGGAACGCCACCCCCGGAAGTATCCCCCCCGGAAGCAACACCCCCGCAAGCTCGACAACCATCCCCGAACCCACCACACTCATCCTGCTATCCCCGGCAGTGTTACTAACCCTCCGCCGCCAAACCACCATTCATAAATCATAAATCTCCCCCTTTCCCCGCGGGAGACTTCCGGGGGGGCCGGGGTGAGGGCCGGATTGATTACGTATTCAATCACTCCCCCTGTATAGCCGCGACCATCGGTCGCGCCCCCGCATCTCAGCACAAAATACAGCGCGACCACTGGTCGCGGCTATACCCCCCGCCACGTCCAACACCGGATCACTTAGTATCGTAGGGTGCGGTTAAGCGAAGCGCAACCCACCATAGTTAACTGTACGCCACTGGATGTATAGCGATCGACAAAATGCGCGGGGCGCCCGCATCCTATCGATGTTTTATTGTTGACCATCGTTTGAAGTGGTCGGTTTGATAAACCAATAGAGTCAATGTGTGGCTGTGGTGGGTTGCGCTGCGCTTAACCGCACCCTACTACGAAGTGGGAACCCATGCTACTTGCTACCCATGTTATTTGCTATTTAAACCAAGTTCTCCCACCAACCATTCACGATTCGCCAAGATATGCGGTTTACCCGGGTCCATTTTGTCAACTATATTTGACAAATATATACGCATTTCATCGCCAATCGAACTCATCGCATTAACAGTATTATCAACAAATAACCGCGTCCAAGCGGCAGCCTCTTCTCTGTTTTCAACAACGTTAATTTCAAATTGCCTTCTCTCAACAATCATTTCCAAGAGATTAACAACACTATTTTTTCGCAATTCTTGTGATGTACTCTCGTATTTTTTACACATATAGAAAACACTGTGCGCCCACATATAAATAACAGGACCTAACAAGCTTATTGGTCTTTTATTTCCATAATTACACAGTCTCAGACCATAATCACATATACGTTTATAGTCATACAAGATTTCCGCTAATAAATACCCATACGGAGTTGGATAATCGCCAAATCCAAACGGTTCATCCCAAGTCTCTTTTTGATATACACTTCGATCACAGATCGTTTTAAAAATATCCCACAAACTAACAGAGTCTTCATGAATATCTCTCTCTTCACATGTATTTTGCTCAATGGCATATTCTAATGCATGTGTAATCGTTTTCATTGCGATGAATACTGGGCAACGAGATCTAGTGCTTATTCCTTGTCGAGAGCCATAGAGGGCATCAGCTTGATTATATGTCTCATCCATAATTCCAGAACTAATTCTCTCCCATGCAACTATAACCAGAGGATATCCAGCACGACATTTGTGATACCAGTTTGCATTCTGAAATGTCTTACCCATCAATTCCTTGTCATTTTCACTCAGGTATACAGTTTCATCACCCCCTTCTTTCATGATGGCTGTTTTTCGAAGCACGGAATCCTCCGCTACAGCAAGCTCGCGAATTGTTCTATCTAGCGCACTGTGATAATTTGGAATTGAATCTAATAAGGCAAAATCTGACAATAGTTCTAGGTGTATCCACGTTTGCGAATTTGACATCGCTCGTACAAATCTTGAATCGAATATTAAGTCGAATGTTTGCTTTTTGAGAACTCCAGCCAATGCCTGTTTATTCTTATCCAATATACGAACCGCTTCGCTATATGCATCATCTTGTATGCAACTATGTATAAAATCTCTGAATTTCGCATCAGAATGCTTTGTCAAGATCGCTTTTTGCCATAACTGTAAGGACCACAGTATTGCAGCTAATGGAATTGTGAATGCAGTAGTACCTAGAAGAAATATACTTAGAGGTGATTTGATATCCCATTGAATCAGTAGTTCTAACACAATTAACAGTACCCCAGAAAAACCGAGAGCAGTATACGGAATCCATAGAGGAACAAATAGACTTATCGATTTGCGTTGAGATGGGCTTGCTAATGAATATATTGCCAATACTAAGCCGATAATTGTCAGCAATGAACCTAAAGTCATTCTTTACCTTTCAAAAATAAGCAATATTCCCCGATATATTAAAAGAAAGAATGTGTTTAAGATACTAATTCTTACTGTGGTTTACTAACACTATCTTCATCCCTCACCTCAAACAAAACCGCGTCCGGAAACACATCCATCACTTGTTTGACTAATGGCAAATCCATCGCGGCGCGGCGGGCGGCGGAGGCTCCGGAGGGGCCGGGGGAACCGGGGGTGGGGTTTGGGGTGTTGGGTGTGGGGGAATCGGAAGAGGTGAGGTCGCCGTTTGGGTTGGCTGGGGGTTGCATGGAGACGCGGACGCGGCGGCCCAGGATGGGTTGGAGGTCGTTGGCGAGGTCCTGGAGGCGTTGGCCTTTGGCGAAGGCCATGACCTCGCGGTGGCCGGGCGTGGGGGTCATGATGACGGATTGCTCGTCGATCTTGACGATCTGGACGAAGCGCAGCCAGGAGAGCGCGGGTTTGGTGGCGACGCGGGTGAGTAGCGCGTCCATGACTTCGGTTGGGGATTGGGGATTGGGGGTTGGGGATTGGGGGGAGGATGCTGAGGGTGTGAGGGGTGTTGTTGGGGCCGCGTGCTGAAGCACGCTCGCCTGCGGCGTGGGATTAGTAGTTAGCTTTTTTTTTTGCCCCCCGGAAGTCATCGCCCCACTACTTCCACTCAACACAGCGGTGACGTCGGCCATCTTCTCAGCCAGGGCTAATCTTACGATGGTGGCGTCTAATAGCGCTCTGGGGGTGGCGCTGGCTTTGCCGTTTCTTTGCACGCTTTCACACAGCGCGATCATGTAAGTCAACGCACTTGCATCAAACTGCTTGGCTTGCTCGGCGGCCTCGGTTTTGGCTTCATCGGACAGTTCGACCAGGTCGCTGTCGGCGCCGCAGGCGCTGATGAGCATCAACTGGCGGAAGCGTTCAATCAGGACCTCGAATATCTGGTCCTGGCCCACGCCGTTGGTTATCAGGTTCGCAGCCGATTCGAGTGAGGCTTTGACATCCCCGCTTGCGATTGCATCGATGAGGCCGTTGATGAGTTGGGCATCGGGCAGGCCGAACATCTGTTCGAGCACTTCACCTGTCAACGGGGATTGACCCGTTGCGATCAAGCGATCGAGCAGCGACAGGCCGTCGCGCATCGAGCCGTTGGCGAGCCGTGCGATCTGCCAGACGACATCATGGTCGGCCTCGACGTTTTCACTCTTCAAGACGTTCGCCAGATGGTCGGCGATCTTGGGCGTGGGGATATTGCGGAAGTCGAACGCCTGGCAGCGCGAGTGGATCGTCGGCGGGACCTTGTGCGGCTCGGTCGTGCACAGGATGAACTTCACGTGCGACGGCGGCTCCTCCATGGTCTTGAGCAAGGCGTTGAACGCCTCGCGCGTGAGCATGTGGACCTCGTCGATGATGTAGACCTTGTACCGGGCGTTGCCCGTCGGGGAGAGGCCGGCGTTGGCGATGAGCTGACGTGCTTCGTCGACGCCGCGGTTACTTGCGCCGTCGATCTCGATGACGTTCAGGTCCTCGCCGCGCATGATGGCGGCGGCCATACGTTCCTGGACATCGACCGGGGGGAACCCGCCGTCGGCATCGGCGTCGGGCGGAAGCGGTGCATCCTCGACGGTGGCCGGGGCGTTGAGGGCACGGGCGAAGATCCGGGCCATGGACGTCTTGCCGACGCCGCGTGTGCCGGTGAAGAGGTAGGCGTGGGCGACGCGGCCCTGCTCGATGGCGTTGCGCAGCGTCCCGGCGATCGGCTCCTGACCGATCACGCCGGCGAAGCTCGTTGAGCGGTAGCGTCTGGCTAGTACCGTATATCCCACGATCGAAAACCCCTGTACGCCTTCCAAAACCCGGGCGACCACCGCCCGCCAAGGCCCCCATGATAGCAGACCGGGCGGGATATTCAGAGCAGGCGACTGTCGGGGCCTGATGGCCATTTTTCAAAGTCGCAGCCCGTGAACAGGATATGTAATGCACGAATATCGAATGCACGAATGACGAAAGAATGCCGAATGATCCAATGTCCAAATATTCTGCGTCGAGTACAGCCGTGCAGACCCGCGCCCAGAGAGCAATTGGTCATTGGAACATTCCTTCGTCATTCGATTTTCGTCATTCGTGCATTTACATTCCCCCCCAGGCCTGCATTTCCCATCCATAAAACAACCCCCTCTCCGTGCAGGAAAGGGGGTTGGGTAGAACCATCCAAGTGCGTGAATCGAATCCGCCTTAGAGGAGGCGGGACAAGGCTGAATCTTCACTCATCATGTCCAGGACGCTGTCGGAGGCGTCGTCATCGGCGTCGCCGAAGGCTGAGCGTGATGCGTCGCTGTCGTGCATCCAGCTCCAGCCGGCCGCGTCGTCGCTGTCATCAGACGTGGCAGCGGTGCTGGTGGAAGTTTCGACTTCATCCACGAGCGAGACCGTTTCGGGCTGAGCCTGCGTGCTTGCAGCGGTTTCTTCGCTGACGCTGGTCGCGGTCGCTTCAACAGCGGCAGGCGTGCCGGCGTTCCAGTTGCCCAGCACGATGTCCAGATCGTCCAGGCCGACGAAGCCGTCGCCCGACGGATCGCCGCTGAGCTTATCGCCCGGGGTGACGTTCTGGTTCCAGTTGCCCAGGACGAGGTCCAGGTCGTCGAGGCCGACGAAGCCGTCGCCGTTGAGGTCGCCGTCGATGGCGGTGCCGGCCTCGGTGTAGACCTTGAGGGTCGCGTTGCCTTGGGTGTAGACATCGAAGGTCTTGCCATCGATGCTTTCCGTGCCGGCGGAGGTCCAGCCGCTGCCCATGTTGACGGTGTCGCCGCTGTCGGCGAGCACGAGCAGCGTGTTGCTGGCGCCGGACATGTTCAAGACTTCCATGACGTCGAGCGTCAGGGTGTTGTCGCCCGTGCCGCGGATGTCGATCTGTTCGATCTCAGTCAGCGCCGAATCGGCGAGAGCGGTCAGGTCGAGGCTGATGCCGCTGCCGTCGAGGTTGAGCGTATCGAAACCGCTGCCGCCGTCGATGCGGACGAAGTTGGTATCCGTCACGGTGATCGAATCATCATCCGCGCCGGTGTAGACCACGTCGGGCCCGCCTTCGCCGGCTACATCATCATCACCCGCACCGGCGATGACCGCGTCACGGCCGCTGGTTCCGGTGAATGATTCACTGGTTTCGTCGCCGAGCTGTGTCGCGGTGCCGAGGTAATCCTGGCCGAAGACAACATAGATCTGCCCGGCGTCGTTGTTGGTTGATATATCAGCATCACGGGCCGCAACGATGAAGTCGGCAAAACCGTCGCCGTTCACATCGCCTGCCATGCTGACATAACGCCCGGCGTGGTCCGAGGACGCAACCCCGTTGAAGACGATCCCGCCGTTGCCCGGAAGCGTCGCAAGGTCAATGCTGGCGCCGATACCCGTAGCCGCGCCAAAGAGCAGATACGATTCGCCCTGTTCATAACCGCCGCCGGAGGCTTGCGGCACACCGACCAGCAAGTCATCGAGCCCGTCGCCGTTGACATCGCCAACACCAGAGACGTTGAAGCCTGCCAGGTCACCGGCGGCATCACCGAGGATTGCGAATCCGTTGCTACCATCCAGATCAGCGATCGAAATCGAAGCGGAGAAGCTGCCGCCGTGGCCGTAGATGACATACGCTGCGCCGGCTTCCGAACCGAGGTTGCTTGCCGGGGCGCTGACGAGGATGTCATCGAAGCCGTCGCCGTTGAAGTCGCCGATACCCGAGCCGGAGTAGCCCAGGAAACTCTGAGCAAGATCACCGAGGATCACAAAGCCGTTGGTGCCGTCGAGATCACCGAGGTTCAGCTCCGTGCCATAGCTTCCGCTTTGGCCGAAGACGATATACGTCTGTCCCGCGTCGCTGGAATCCAGGCCCGGCGCGCCGATACGGATGTCATCATAGCCGTCGCCATTGACGTCGCCGGCGGAACTGACACTGAAGCCCGCACGCTCGCCGGCTGCAGCGCCTGTGAGGATGAAACCATTCGTGCCGTTGAGGTCGCCAACTTCGATGACGGAGGTCATCGCTGAAGTCGAGCCGTAGATCACGTAGGTTCTGCCGGCGTCGATCAAGACACCGTCGTCGGCCTTGGTCGTGCCGATCAGCACATCCGCAAGCCCGTCGCCGTTGATGTCGCCGGCTGTGTTGACGGAGAAGCCGGTGCGGTCACCAATCGCCGCGCCGTCGAAGCGGAAGCCGTTGGTCCCGTCGAGCGTCGACAGATCGAAACTCGCGGAGAACGTTGATTGGCCGTAGACCACGTACGCCGAACCGGACTGGCTGCCGTTGCGTGACGCGTGGCTGGCGCCGATGATCAGGTCGTCAATCCCGTCGCCGTTGAAGTCGCCGGCTGTCGCGACCGAAACGCCCAGGTTCTCACCGGCCAGGATCGCATCGATACGGAAACCATTGGTACCGTCCAGCGACGAGAGTTCGATCTCCGCCGGGAACCCGCTCGCCGAACCGAAGATGACATAAACCGTGCCGTCCTGGAAGCTGATCGGGCTGGTGATGTTCGCGCCGATGACGATGTCGTCATAGCCGTCGCCGTTGATGTCCCCAGCCAGACTGGCAGAGACCCCCGCCCAGCCGTTGGCGGATTCACCATTAAGCACGAAGCCCTCGCTGCCGTCGCCGCCATTCGCAGCAAGCAGGTCCGCCAGATTGATTACGTCAATCGTCGATTCGATGATAATCAACTCGTCCACCGTCGCGTCCGAGCCGCTGTTGCCTAACGTATCTTCGGAACTGACGGACACATCGTACGTGCCAACCGTGAGCGCCGGGCTGATCGTATCGTCCGCCAACGTCCACGTGCCGTCGCCGTTGTTCGTGGCTTGATATTCGGTGCCGTTGACGGTCACCATGACTGTCGCAGAGGCATCGTCGACGGTGCCGGTCAGTTCAGGCGTCGAATCGCTCGTTGTCAGCGCATCAACCGTCACGGTCGGGGCCGTCGTGTCGATCGTCAGCTCGTTCATCGTGCTGTCGTCGATCGAGAACGGATCGCTGTTCGTACCCGTCGCGGTCACTTCATACACACCGTCGGCCAGCGCCGAGGTAATCGAGCCATCCGCCAGCGTCCAGGTGTTGCCATCGATTGTAACCCCGGTGTACTCCGTGCCGTTGATCGTGACCGTGATCGTCACACCGGTCGTGTCCCCCTCGATCGTGCCCGTGATTTCGGGCGTTGAATCGTTGGTCTCCAACGTGTCCACCGTCAGCGTGAACGGTGAATCGATAATCTCTAACACACCGATGTAATTGCTGTCATTATTCCCGCTGTTACCCGCTACGTCGGTCGCCGTCACAAGAACGTTGTACGTCCCGACAGCGAGTTCTTCCGTCATCGTGTTGCCTTCAAGCGTCCACGTTCCATCCCCGTTATTGGTCGCGGTGTACGACTCCCCACCGATGATGTTGACTACGACTTCCGCATCAAAATCATTCACCGCCCCTGTCAGGGTCGGCGTGGAGTCACCCGAGGTAAGGGTGTCGATAGCCACTGTCGGCGCGGTGAGATCGATTTCCAGCTCGTTCGTCGTGCTGTCCGTGCCGACTTCGGAAGCCAGGTTCGTCGCCGTCACCTCGACGTCGTAAATCCCCTCAGCCAGTGCGATGCCTATCATGTTATCCGCCAGCGTCCATGTACCGTCGCCGTTATTCGTCGCGGTATAAGTCGTTCCATTGATCGTAACGCTGACAGTCGATTCTGCATCGCTGACCGTACCGGTAATCTCAGGCCGGGTGTCGTTGGTAATCAACGCATCCACCGTCACCGTCGGCGCAGCCGTATCAATCGTCAGTTCATCTGTCGTGGTGTCCGTGCCGATATTGCCGAAGCTGTCTGTCGCCTGTACGGAAACATCATACACCCCGTCCGCAAGCGAAGAAGTTATTGTGTCGTCTTCGAGCGTCCATGTCCCGTCGCCGTTGTTCGTCGCCGTGTATTGCGTCCCGTTAACTGTGACGAGTACTTCCGCTGTTACGTCCATGTCGTCGATCGTACCGGTGATCTGCGGCGTGGTGTCGCTGGTCGTCTTCACATCAACCGTCACCACCGGCGCCAGGTCAACCGTCATCGTGACGGTTGCATCAATCATTGCGCTATTGCCGGCCGCATCAATGGCCGCCGCGTTGATCTCGTAATCGCCCTCATCCAGGACCAGGGCGATCTCTTCATCACTAAGGTCCAGCGTCCATGTGCCGTCACCGTTGTTCACGGCTTCGTAAACCACACCATCGATTGAAACACGAACCGTCGCTTCCGTGTCCGCGTCCGTCACGGTCCCCGTCAACACGGGCGAGGCAGTGGTCACCGTGCCTGGATCATTAATCGTGATGACCGGATCAGTCAGGTCAATCGTCAATTCATCTGTCGTGCTGTCTGAACCGGTATGCCCGACCGTATCGGTTGCCGTCACCGATACCTCGTACGTCCCCTCTGCCAATTCAGGAACAACCGTTTCTGCGCTCAGATCGAGCGTCCATGTTCCATCGCCATTGTTCACCGCGTCATACGTAACACCATCGACCGTCACACTGATCGTCGTCGCCGGATCGAGGTCCGTGATCGTGCCCGTCAGCACGGGTGATACCTCGATCGTTTCAAGCACGTCGATCGTGACGACCGGGTCTTCATTGTCGATGATCAGCTCGTTTGACGTCTGATCGCTGCCGACATTACCCGAAGAATCCGTACCCGTGACGGTCACACTGTAAATACCGTCCGCCAGGTCAGGTGTGATCACGCCGGCCGCCAGCGTCCATGTGCCATCACCGTTGTTGGTTGCTGTGTAAGCCATCCCATCGACCGTTACCTCAATATCAACGTCCGGATCAAGGTCGGACACCGTACCGGTCAATTGCGGTGAGCGTGAATCCGTCTTCAGTGGATCAATCGTAACGACCGGATCGATCACATCAGCCTTGATGATAAGGATCAACGTCGCGTTGCCTTGCGTGTACGTGATATGCTGCTCGTTACCGATGGTCTCATTGCTTTGCTGCGCCCAGCCGCTGCCGAAGTTGACCGAACCGAGAATGTCATAGGTAATCGTCAGCGTATTGCTGCTGTTGGAAAGATTCAGGATGTCTTCAACGGTCAGTGTTACCGAGTTCGCCCCGCCGCTGATGTCGATCGCCTCGATGTTCTTCAGTTGAGTCGGCGTGAAGGTCGAAAGATCGAGCGATATCCCCGAACCATCGATCGTCAGCGTGTCGGTGCCACGCCCGCCGTCGATCTGCGTGAAGTTCAGGTTCCGGATGATGATCTCGTCGTCACCCTGACCGGCGTTGACCACATCCGTGCCGCCCCGGCTGTCCACGATATCATCACCACTGCCGGCAACAATCACGTCCGCACCCGTTGTGCCGGTGATCGCATCACTTACCTGCGAGCCTTCTTCCGTCACGGCATCAGAGAAGTCGCCGCCGTAGACCAGGTAGCTCTGCCCGGATGCCGAACCGTTCGGGTCCGCAAGGAACGCACCGATGATCATGTCGTCATAACCGTCGCCGTTCACATCGCCTGCCGAACTGACCGACAAGCCCGACCGGTCCGCGCTATTGATGCCGTTGATCACAAAACCATCTGAGCCACTGAGCGCAGAAAGGTTAATCGACGCCGACATCGCCGAAGTGCGTCCGAACACGACATACGTTTCGCCCGACCGGTTGCCGTTCGGGTCCGCGTTATCCGCGCTGATCAATAAGTCATCCAGCCCGTCACCATTCACATCGCCGGCGGAACTGACAGATACGCCCACCTGGTCATCGAGATCGATACCGTTGAGCTTGAACCCGTTGCTTCCGCTGAGTGAACCCAGATTAATCGAGCTGCTGAATGACGTGCCCTTGCCGAAGATGACATACGCACTGCCGGAGTCGGCCGAAGAACCATCCGCACCGGGTGCGCCGATGATAAGGTCCGCGTAGCCGTCGCCGTTGAAGTCGCCGGCGCCGCTGACACCGCGCCCCGCGTTGTCGCCCGCTGCCGCGCCTAGAATCGCAAAACCATTGCTGCCGTTGAGCGTCGAAGGATCAAACGTCGCACTGAAACCGCTGCTTGCGCCGAAGATCACATACGCCGCACCCGCGTCGCCGCCGTTCGTATCGTCCAGGAACGCCCCGACGATCAGGTCGCCGATGCCGTCGCCGTTCACATCGCCGGCGCCGCTGACTTCGATACCCAGTTGATCGTCCGCAGAAACACCTTCGATTGCAAAACCATTGCTGCCGTTGAGTGTGGTCAGATCGAAGCTGCTACCGAATCCGCCGTCCTGCCCGAAGATCACATACGCCGTACCCGAAGCTGCACCGTTTGGCGATGAATCCGATGCGCCCAGGATAAAGTCATCAATACCGTCCCCGTTCACATCACCGGCATTGCTGACGCTGAAGCCAAGATGATCATCCGCCGACACGCCGCTGATCGTAAAGCCGTTGGTCCCGTTCAGTGCCGACAACTGAAGCGTCGAAGAGAAGCTCGCCCCGCCGTACACGACATACACCTGGCCGGAATCAACAGCGCTGCCATCGGCGTAGAACGCGCCGATCAGCAGGTCGTCATAACCGTCATTGTTCACATCACCCGCGCTGGATACAGACCGACCGGAGTAATCGCCCGCCGCGATACCATTGATCTTAAAGCCCGTGGTCCCGTTCAGCGAAGACAGTTGCAGTGTTGGATTAAACCCGTTTGCCGTACCGAAGATGACATAGCTGGAGCCCGAGTCCACGCCGTTGGGCGAATCACGGAACGCGCCGATGATCATGTCTTCATAACCGTCGCCGTTCACATCCCCCGCCGAGCTGACCGATACGCCCGCGCGGTCGTCGATCGATACGCCGTTGATCACGACGCCTTCCGACCCATCGCCGCCGTTGGCTGCTAACAGGTCCGACAGTTCGAAGACCGGCGAAGCCGAAAGCAGCACACGCTGCTCAAGCGCCTCCAGGCCCTGCCGTGTGTCAGGACTAAATAACATCGTCCTCACGCCACTTTGCTGTCGCTTCAGCCACCTGCGGTATGCACGCCGGCTGCCAAAACGCTGCTTCGAACCCTGCGAGCTTGTCGACTTGGTCATCTTTCGTTCTCCTGACGGCTTGGAATCAAACCATGTGTACTGATAAGAATAGACGGGCTGTGATAACACCCAGCCCATCCCGTCCGTGGTCCCCCACAGCCGCTAAAACCTTGTTGGCGGATACCCGTTCATGTCCGCGAAACGCCCCGCGCGCATGACCGGATACCTTTGGTCAAGTATACCACGCCTATGACACGGGCAAGGCAAAACCCAATTCTCTCAGACAGTTATAGCCTACTTAAGCCCCAGATTCTGCAAGTGCTTACCTGATTTTTATGATCGATTTTACCTATCTTAACTAACGCGGACAAAACGACCTATGTTAGCAATCAGGAGACCTCACGCGGTATGCCGAACTGAAGCACCCCCCGCTTGGGACCGCAACTCTTACAGATATAGGTTCTGCCCAGAAGCGGCCTCCGGAACCGCCGATGCACCGCCCCACAGCCCGGGCACTTCGCCGCCCAATGCCCCTGCGGCATCACCGCCTCCCGATCCAGCCGCTCCGGCTTCGCCCCGATCCGTTTGCACACCATCCGCCACTTCGGCCCATGCCCCGCCTTCTCCCCAGCGATCGCATGCGCGATCTCATGCAGCACCGTATCCCGCACCGCCTCCTCATCATTATGAGCCACAAAATAACACGACAGCTCCACCCGCTTGCGCGTGTAATCACAAATCCCCAATGTCCGCTTGCCCCGGTTAAACCGAAATCGCCACCCCTTGCGAAGCAACCCATGCTTCGCCATCAACCTCTCCGCCAACATAGCCGCATCATTAAAATCCATATGCTAAGCATACCCACCCAAAACAAACTTTTCGATCCGCCCCCCAAAGCCGCTCGCGGCTTAGCGGATCTAGATGAAACCACACATTCCCCCGAAGCCCACAGATTCCATCTGTGGGTAATCCCGGCCATGCCATGGCCGGGCTTTATGGGGTTCACTCCAGCGCTCGGCGCGGGTCTCCCGACCCCGCCGTAATGTCTGACCGCAGGTCTCCCTGCTATAACACCAACAGCCGTGATCCAAAATGATTGATTGACTCGCGCTGTGCAAAGAAACACATCGAAATATCAGTCCCGCATGATACAATCAGCACACTCAATAAATAATGGGGGTCACATGCTGCGTTCTACCACACTCTGTTTACTCACCGCCAGTATCACCTGCTTAGTAAACACAAAGCAATTACCTGCCGAGGTGTTCACCTACAAAATCGAAGGAACCGTCGTAGACGATGCGCCATGGGCCTCGGTTGACTCGACAATGGTCGGATACTTCAGCTATAGAGACGACCTACCAGTCTATCTGAACTTGAATTCCGCCGTGTCCTATGGCTATCGAGATTATTATAACGACACCCCGGGCATCTATTATCAATTATACTTCCAAGACCATACGATTTACAGCACTTCTCGTACACGACTCTCGATCTACGACAACTACACATTTGATCCTTCTATTCCTGCCTTCGATCTGTTTGATATGTATGCGGATCATCTATACTCACCAACCCTTCCGATACCACCTGCCATTTCGGTGAGTATCCATCTGCGTGACCTCGACCATTCAGTATTTAACTCAACTCAAATCCCTGATCAACTTCCTCAGCTTTCCGAGTATGAATACAAGTGGATTCTGCCGAATTCTGGTGGCTATCGAACAGAGATTACTTCCCTCACGCGCATCCACAACGGCGACCTCAACGGCGACGGCTTCGTAGGCCTCGATGACCTCGACCTTGTCCTCAACAACTGGAACCAGAACGTCATCCTCGGCGACCGCCTGACCGGCGACGCCTCTAACGACGGCTTCATCGGCCTCGACGATCTTGACATCGTCTTAAGCGACTGGAACGCCGCCACCCCACCAACAGATGCCTCAATCCCGGAACCCGCAACCGCCCTACTGCTGACCACCGCAGTATTCAGCTTGCTCAACCACCGACGCACGACTTAGCGCATTCTCAATTCCACCGTAATGGGTGCCACACTTTGACTCCGCAGTAGCAAAGTGTGCGCTGACCAACACGCTTTGCCGCTGCGCGGTCAAAACGTGGCACCCGATAGGCCGTAAGCCACACTACTCATCTAACTCAGGCTCAGGCTCTTCCCAGCGGATATTCGCTGCGCCAAGCACCGTGCCCGTCGCATACGCCAGATCGATCTGCGCGATCTGGTAGTCGGCCAGGCTCTGCACCTCCGCGGATTGTGCATTGGAAAAGCGCGCTTGTGCATCCAGCACGTCTGTCGATGTGTTCAAGCCCAGGTCAAACTGGCGCAGTTCCGCCTCAAGCGTGCGCCCGGCTAGGATCGCTCGTTGTCTTGCAGCCAGGATGCGCAGCCAGTTGGCTTCCAGTTGATCCACCGCATTGAGCACCTCCTGCTCGATCGCAGCACGGCGCTGCTCGCGTGTCGCTAAACGCTGCAGGCGGGTCAGCAATGCACGGCGTAGCGCGCTCTCCGCAGCTTCATTGCCTAACGGGATCTCGACACGCATCGAGACGCGGTGATCTTCAAAGTTGAATTGGTTCGCCAGTTCAAACGCATCGCCATAGGATTCACCCAGGCCGTTGGAGATGTAGCTGTAATCAAGCGCCGCTAACGGCAGCTTCTGGTTCCGTCGGTAGTCCACCGTGCTGGCGTCGGCGGCGAGTTGCAGTTCCAGGTCCAGCAGTTCCATCCGCTTGGCCATAGACGCTTCAACCAACTGCTTCGGATCGACAATAAAATGCACCGGGTCCGGATCGGTCGCGGGCACCATCACCGTCTGGCTGTTCATCGGCAGGCCCGGCTTGTTCAACATCCTTTTAATCGTACGCTCCCAATCGCGCAGCGAATTCTCCGCAATGATGATCGATTCAAGCCCCTCCGCTACACCGGCCTCTGCCCGCGTTACTTCGATCTGCGCATCAGCACCCTGTTCGACGCGCCGCTTCGCTCGCTCCAACTGCGCAAGCGCCAGCTCGTGCTGCTGCTTGCGTACTTCAAGCTCTTTGCGCGCCGCGTACAATCGCCAGTACATCCTATCCGCCACCGCAACCACGCGGATGACTTCCAGCTTTGTCTGCGCTTCCACCTGTTGTGACTGGTAATGCGCGACACGGATGCCGTGGCTGTTCGTGCGATGCCCCGCGTTTCGCAGCAGGTTGTGGCTCAGCGAGATAACCATGTCGGCTGTGTACGATGGATTCAACGTGGAGAAAACATTATCCGTCTTGGTCCGGTTGGTCGGGACATCGAACGTCAGCGTGCCACCGGTGCGTAGCGGCAGGTTCACGCCGAAGTCCGTACTCGTTGATTCAACGCTCGAACCGCTAAGCTGCGTGTCCGTCGGCGTATCGGTTTTCATCATGCTCGCGTTGGCGTAGAACAATGCCTCAAACCGCGCCTGCTCTTGCGTGATGCTCTGTCGGGCAATCGCCGGGCTCAGTAGCTGCACCCTTAACTCAAGGTTGTTTTCCATCACCAGCGCCCGGCAATCGTCGATCGTTAACTGCATCTCCGCAGGCGGATTGCCGTAACGATCTTCATAATTCGCGCCCTGGTCCTCGGACGGCTCGAACTGCATCGGCTCGATCGTGCGGAACCGCTCCGGCGGGACGTTGACCGCTAATCCCGGATCGTCATCAAACGGCCCCTTGCAGCCCGTGCTCCATAAAAGCGCCGATGTTACGGTAAGCAAAGCAAGTTGTCCCAGATAACGCTTTCTATTCATGTCGCAATGCCTCGATGGGGTCCAGCCTCGCCGCCTTCACCGCGGGGAACATGCCGAAGAACACGCCGACCAACGCCGAGAAACCGATCGATATGACCATCGCCCAGATCGGGATATACGCACGCTCCAGGTTCGCAGCAGGGATCATCCCCATGATCACCGTCAATATCTGCCCGCCCGCCAGCCCGAGCAAACCGCCGACCGAACACAACGTGATCGCTTCAATCAGGAATTGCAAAAGGATCGCTGTCGGCGTCGCACCGACCGCCTTGCGCAGACCGATCTCGCGCGTCCTTTCCGAAACAGATACCAGCATGATGTTCATGATCCCCACCCCGCCGACCAGCAGCGAAATGCTTACGATCCCGCCCGCCACCATCGTGATCCCGCTGGCGACCTTGCTGAAGATCTGCACGAACGCTTCCACCGCCTCGATCCGGAACGTGTCCTCATCATCCGGTCTAAGCTCACGCGATCGCCTCAGGAAAAACCGGATCTCCGCACGCGCATCATCCGACATCTCGGGCTTCACCGCGTCCAGCAACACCACCATCCATCCCTGGTACCGTTTCCAGCACGTCGTAAACGGGATGAATATCTCATGGTCAGGCCCACCCCCGCCGATCATCGAAAATTCACGCGGCGGGTCCACCACACCTACGATCAGGAACCGCACATTATCAAGATAAATCGACTGGCCCACACAATCGCGGTTCAACCTTAACTCATCGCGCGTCTTCTCGCTGATCAAACAGACATTACGCGCCCCTTCTTCATCGACAAGATTGAAAGGCCGGCCCATCATGACAAACCGGTTCTCCATATCATGCCACGCCGGCTCGATCCCCGACACCCGCGCCGATTCGATCGAACGCTCGCCAAAAGTCACCGCGGCGTTGTACCCCGTGATGCGCGTAAACGTCTCGACCGACGGGCAATGCTCCAGCAGCCCGTCAAAATCACTGGGGACGAACTGGATGCTGCGCCACGATGCATGCCGGAATCGCCCCGTCTGAGGGCGCCATGCCTGCACAAATATCTTGTTGTTCCCGATCACCTCGAAGTCCGCGAGGATGTTCGCCTTCATACCCGATAGCGCCGCGATCACCGCCGTCACCGACGCCACACCGATGATGATCCCCATCGTCGTCAGCAACGAACGCACCTTGTTCGACCAGATCTGCCCCAACGCAAGCAACACGCTCTGTGTAAAGAACGCCATCAATGCAAACGGGGCGCGGATCATACTCATGCTTCGCCCCCTTCCACGCCGGCATACTTGCGTTTACGTTCTGCCATGAGCTTCTTATGCAGCTCTCGCGTCTGCTCATCTTCATCAGCAGGCAAATCCGAAACGATCAACCCGTCGCTCATCCGCACGATCCGGCTTGCATGCGACGCAACATCCGTCTCGTGCGTCACCATGATGATCGTTTGCCCTTCCTCGTGCAGCCGCACGAACAGCTCCAGGATCTCGCCGCTCGTTTTGCTGTCCAGGTTCCCCGTCGGCTCATCCGCCAGCACGATGTTCGGGTTATTAATCAGCGCCCGCGCGATCGCCACGCGCTGCTTCTGCCCGCCGGATAATTGGTTCGGCCTGTGCGTCGCACGATCCTCCAGCCCCACGCGCTTCAGCACATCCATCGACCTCGCCTTGCGCTCACGCCAACGCGTCTGCGAATACGTCAAAGGCATCGCCACGTTCCACAACGCGCTTAACCTCGGCATCAACTCGAACGACTGAAACACAAACCCGATCCGCTGGTTCCGCGTCTTGGCTAACTCGGCCGCACTCATCCGATCCGTACGCTTGCCCGCCAGCTTGTACCCACCCGACGTCGGCCGATCCAGACAACCCAGCACGTTCATCAGCGTGCTCTTGCCCGAACCCGACGCACCCATGATCGCGACGAACTCGTTCTTGCCGACATCAAGATCAACCCCGGCCAAAGCGTGAACGCGCTCCACGCCGACCTTGTAAACCTTGGTCAGTTTGTGTAATTGGATCAGCATCGGCTTCAAGACCCCACGCCCACAGGCGCTTCTGCTTCGACAGGCTCAACCTCATCGCTCGCTTCATCATCCGCAGGCTCTTTGGCCTTCTCAGATTCAGCGTCCTTCGCTTTCACATCATCCGCTTTGGCTTCGCCTTCGCTTGCAGCCTTCTCGTCTTCCTTCTTCTGCTCTTCACGCTCGTCCTTCAAGTTTTGATCGTGCTTCATCGATTCAAGCGCCTTGTATGGCCCGACCACGACCTGCTCCCCTTCTTCGAGCCCGCCCAGGATGATCGTGTGCGTCACATCTGAAGGCCCGATCTTCACCGGCGTGATCACCGCCTTGCCATCCACAAAACGGTACACCACCGTCACGATCGTCTTGCTCTGATCGACATACTCGTTGTTGTCCCGGATATCAAAAGGCAACTCCTCGATCGGCCTGCCCAACACCGCCTGGCTCGGTACGATCATGATCGTGTCATGACGCGCCACCTCGATCTCCGCATCCGCGGTCAGGCCCGTATAGATCTGGTCCCCTTCGGTATCCAGCAATATCTCGGTATCAAAGTAGTTCGTCCCCCCGCGCGTTGCCGATAGCGCTACCGACAGCACCTTGCCGTCAAACACACGATCCGGATACGCCAGCATCCGCACCTTCGCCGGCTGCCCTTCCAGCACACGCCCGACATCCGCCTCGTCAAGCTCCGCAACAACCAGCATCTTCGATAAATCCGCCACCTCAAGCAGCACCGTCCCCGGATTATTCATCGTCCCCGTCACCGCCAACTCGCCCGGCTCAACGTTCACCTTCGTCACCACCCCATCGATCGGCGAAACGATCGTCGTGTAACTCAGGTTATCCTCCGCCTGCTCGATATCCGCATCTGCCGCGATCAGGTTGTATTCCGACACCTTGATCGCCCGCTTCGCTGCATCAATGTTCGCTGCCGAAGATTCGTACTGGGCTTTTAGTCCGTCATAATGTTCCTGTGCCTGCTCGTAGGCCGTCTGACTCACATCCCCCGCCGACACCATCTCACGATGCCGATCGAGATTCCGCTCTGCCTCGTTGAGCGTCGCCAGCGTCCCCCGCAGCGATGCCTCCTGGGCCTCGATCCGCTTCTTATCCACCTCGATCTGCGCTTCCTGGCCATCGCGCCGGGCCTTGGCAGATCGCAAACGTGCCTCAAGGTCCTCCGAATCCAGCCGGATCAACACACTTGCCGGGATCGGCGGGTTCGCGTTCGGATCACCCTTCGTGACCTGCTCGCCTTCATCATGCGGGATCTCTTTGATACGGGCCGACACGCGCGCGCTGATCGCCACGTTCGTCGCAGGCTTCACCTGCCCCGGCGCCACCACCGTCTCGATCAGTTGCCCCTGTTGCACCTTCTCAAGCCGCACCTTCGTGCCAAAGCCGCCGCCCTCGCCGTCGCCGGCCGCACCACCCGCGACCATCGCGACGATGCCGACTACCCCCACGACAAGCACGATGACGCCGATTGTCACGCCGATTATGATCTTCACGCTTCATTTCCTTCCGGCAAATCTTCATTACCCCAACCCACTAGTGTTTCATCCTCCGGCTCAGGCGTAAACGCATCCACCACATGAGGTCGGGTCATCATGTAAATCAGCAACAGATGATAACCAATCAGCATGAGGATGAAGACACCCCCAACCACCGCACCCACAATCATGCCGGTGCGCTGGATATCATCCGTCACGTCATTCAACATCGGTATCGTAAACAATACGTGCTGCACGGTAGTCGTCACCACCTTGGACACGATCGAGTAGACCGCCCAGACAATCGTGCCCTTCCTCGCCCACGGCTGCAAGGTAAACATCCCTATCGAAGCGGAAATGATCAGGATCGTTGCCAGCAGATGAAATCCGGATGTTACGTAACTGTATATCTGAAACCCCGTGCTGGTCTCCATCATCTCCATCGCAGGATTAGGCCCGGCCTGCTCAGGCAGCTTGATCAATCCGAGCATGAAAATCATGCCGACAATCCAAAGCAACAATCCCATTCCAGCCATGACAAGATTAATGATCGCGAACACGGTGACGGATGTGGGTCTTTCTTTCATGATGTGAGCCTCAAAGGGGTTAGACCTCAACAACAAAGACGGAGCACATGACCGGATATGACAAACCGATCCGGATAAATGGCTATTTTAGTGTGAAACCTGTTTCAAAGCCGGGGAATCCCCCTCCTAACGTCCCGCTCCCGCTTCAATTAAGAAATGTAACCACCTGGTACATCCCCATATAGCCCCACATCACCCCGAACTTACCCGGCGGAATCGCACGGATGCCATTGCCGTATCCATACACACATGTTGCCAACACAAAGCCCGCGATGCCATCGCGGGTCGTCCTCATATAGCCCGACCATCCCGGTCGGGTATGGACATTACAGATAGAAGTTCATCTTACAACTCGCTGGTTGCATCAGACTAAAATTATGGTCTATCTTATCGCTTAGTTTGAATACATGCACGATTGAAATGAACAAACAATGCCTGTCAGTGATCCAAATGTCATCGATGCAATCGGCACCAATATAAACAGGGGTTGTGTTTGTATGCGGATGTATGAGGAGCGAGATTGGTATGACTGCTCAGAAATGATCGCTGATTTACACAATAAAATCAATCAATACCTGGCATTTATATTCAGCGACCAGATATCCGAATATAAGGAGTACATTGGGAAACCGATCGTATTTATGCTTTATTGCCAGTATATACCTCCCCGCGAGATATACCCGACACTTCAAGATCTGGAAGTTCAGTTACGAATGCATAACATCGACTTTGAAGTCTATATCGGACCTGATGAAGAGCAACCTCTTAACTGGCATGTTGAGTAGCTTGCTTCAAGACAGATATTGTAACCACCCCAGTATATGCCTATATAGCCCGACCATCCTGGTCGGGTCTGCTTTCGTTTGTCTCAAGATAATTCGTTTCCCACACGGCAAAATAGCGAATATCGGATCCACGAATGACGAATGAATGCTCAAATGCCAAATGTCCAAAACCAACGATCCGACATTAGTCATTAAATCATTCGACAATAATTCGTCATTCGAACTTCGCCATTCGTGCTTCCCACCCCCTACTCATCCTCCTCATCATGCAGCATACGCACCGAGGGGCTGTCCATGTCATCATACTGACCGTTTCGCGTCGCCCAGATAAAGGCGGCCACAAAACCGATGGCGAGCACGATCGCAACAGGTAGAACCACGTAGACCACGTTCATGCTTATGCCTCCTTCCGCGCAAATGCGCGGGTGCTCACCGCCAGCGACAGGACCGTCAGCGAGCTGATCGGCATCAGTATCGCCGCGATCAGCGGGTTGATGATCCCCGTCGCAGCCAGGCTCACGCCGATAGCATTGTACGCCAGCGACACGCCCAGGCCACGGCGGATACTGCGTTTCACCCGCGCCGCCGCAAACGTCAGACCTACGATCTGGCTCAATCCGGGCTTGGCAAGATAGATATCCGCCGCCGCCAGGCTCGCCTCCGCGCCGCCGTGCACCGCAATCCCAACCGTCGCGCTCGCCAGCGCCGCCGCGTCATTCACGCCGTCACCGACCATCACAACCGGCTCCTTTTCGCTGTAGCGTCTGACAAGTTCGACCTTCTGCTCGGGCATCACGTTGCCGTGGATCATCTCCGGCTCGATCCCGAGTGTTTCGCCGACGTGCCTGACCACATCCACATGATCGCCCGACACCATCCCGACCTTCCAGCCAAGATCACGCAGCGACGCAACCGCCTCCGCCGCGTCAGGCCGAACCGCATCCCCCAACCCCGCCACCGCTTTGATCTCACCATCCACCGCGATCAACACCGGCGTCAGACTCGCCTCGGTGTACGCATGAATGTGCTGCGAAAACGGTGTCTGACCCTGTTTCTGAAGCACATGCTCCGAAAACGGGGTCTGACCCTGTTTCTGAAGCTGACCCTGTTTCTGAAGCGCATGTTTATTAACGAAGTCAAGCGATCCAATAGTGAGTGTATGCCCGCCCACCGTTCCCATAATCCCCCCGTCGTTGGTCTGGCTTACATCCGTTGCGACGATGTCATCCGGATACTCACCTATCCCTTCGACCAGCGCCTTGGCGATCCGGTGCGAGGAATGTGCTTCGACCGCAGCGACCATCGACTGAATCGATTCGTCGCCATGCCATTCAACTAACGCTGTCTTCCCCAGCGTTACCGTTCCCGTCTTATCCAGCAGGATCGTTCCGGCTTCTGCCATGCGTTCAAGCGCTGCGCCACCTTTGATCAATACGCCCCGCCCCGCAGCCCGGCCGATCGTCACCGCAAGCGTCAACGGCGTCGCCAATCCCAACGCACACGGGCACGCCACGATCAGCAGCGCCACCGCGTGATCCGCCGCATGCACCGGGTCGCGCATCAGCCAGTAGCCAAACGTCACAAACGCAAGCGTCACCACGACAACCACAAACCAACCGGCGATCTTGTCCGCTGTCTGCACCGCCGGCGCTTTGCTCTGCGCGCTTTGTTCGATCAGACTCATCAGCGCGCCGACGCGCGTCCGTTCGCCTGTTGCTTCAACGCGGATACGCACCGTCGATGTCAGGTTCACGCTGCCCGCATGTACGGATGCATCCTGATTCACTTTCACGGGGCGGGATTCACCGGTCAGTAGCGATTCATCGACTTCGCTTACCCCTTCAACGATTCTTCCATCGACCGGCACGGATTCGCCGGCGTGCAGTTCCACCACATCATCGGCGCGTAATGCTTCGATCGGCACCTCGGTCAACTTGCCATCTTCTTCAACACGCCTTGCCGCAACGGGCGTTAACCGAAACAGTTGTTCGACCGCATCCGCAGCACGTCGTTGTTGCCTGCGTTGAATCGCGCGTCCGACTAATAGCAGAAATACCAGCACCGCCAGCGTATCGAAGTACACCTCGCCGCGACCGGTGATCGTATTAACCGTTCCCGCTGCGCCGCCTGCGAGTAAACCCATCGCGATCGGCAGGTCCATGTGTGCGGTGCGCGTGCGTATCGCAGACCACGCGCCCCGGAAGAAAACCGCGCCGGGCCATACTAATGCAACGAGCGCTAAACCCATCCCAACCCAACGGAATAGTGTTGCATACTGATCTTCGATCCCCGTGAAGTAGCCTTGATAAAGGCAGATCGCCAGGATCATCGCGTTGCCCATCGCTGACCCTGCCACGGCGATGCGTATCAGCTCACGCCGATTCTCGCGCGTCACCACCGCATCCGCCTGCACATCGCGCGCCGGATGCGGCGGATAACCCAGTGAATCAAGCGCCGCAGCGATCTTCGATAACTCGACCTGCTTCGGGTCCCACGTCAATCGCACAAGCGACTTACCCATGTTCAGCCGCGACTCGATCACGCCCGGCACAACCGTCGGCAACTTCTCAACCAACCACAAACACGCAGCGCAGTGCACACCTTCAAGATAGAAACTCGTTGTCCTTGATCCATCCGCGCGATCTTCGCAGCAGCGCTCGATGAATTCCGGATGATCAAACGCCTGGTAACCCGCGCCGGTCGTCTTGGCAGGTTGTTGTTCGACCTCCTGCTTCTGCCGCAGCTTGTAGTAAGAACTTAATCCGAGCTTGTTGATGACCGCGTAGACCGCTTCGCACCCGCCGCAACAGAATTGCAATCCATCCTCGGCCTCGGGATCGATCCGACCCTTGGGAACCGGCAGCCCGCAGTGTGCGCACGGGGTATAAACACGACAGGACTGTGCGCCCGTTGAGTGGTGGATATCTTGCGCGTCGTTTGACACAAGCGTACTATCCGGCGCAGCGTCAAGCGGCGGTTGCGAAGCTTCCCGGGGATCAGTCTTGTTTGGATTCGTCATCGGTGACACAACAGGGTGGCAATTCACTGATCATCCGCTGATTTAATTCGGCGGCTTCTTCAGGCGTCAGCGATTCATAATCCACCTGGTCGGTCTGGGCGTAGACCGCGTTGGATAGATCCAGCCGATAGAAGACGGTGTAAATCCCTACCAGCACAATCAATATGGCGGTCGCCGCCGGCAGATGCCTGCCTAACACACCGGCCAGACTCTGCACCCCGACACCCACGGCGACAAGATAAGGCAACGTGCCCAGCCAGAAGATCGCCATGGTCAACGCGCCGTACACCGGGCTGCCCGTGCCCGCCGCCACAAACGCGTAAGCATAGAGCCAGCCACAAGGTAGAAGCGTCGTCAGCAAGCCGATGGTCAGCGCCCGGGGCAGCGGTCGCATCGCCATGGCCAGGCCTTGTCCTAGCGCAACAATCTTTACCAGGAACTTCGGCAGCGGCGTTTTGGGAAGCCGAACGCCTTTAACTTTAAGTAAGGCAACGATTCCGAACACGATCATGACGACGCCCGCCATGATCGCGGCGGCTTGCTGGATGCCGACGTACTTCCCGCCGAGGTCCAGGACGTGGCCGAGTGTGCCGGCGATCGCGCCGAGGATGCTGTAGGTGACCAGGCGTCCGCCGTTGTACGCAGCGGATAACAGGAACTTATTGCGCCAACCGGGCTTATCATCCGTGCCGACCGCGAAGGCGACGAACGCGCCGCACATGCCTACACAATGCAGGCTGCCGACGAGGCTGGCGATCAGGATGGCGAAGATGGAAAGGGTCATGGCGTGCCGTACTTGGTCGGGCCGACCTGTTGATCGATGCGCGTGATGAAGGTGTCTTCATCTTTGTGCGCTTCTATCTCGAACGCCCACATGCCGTTACGCCGCATGTCGATCATCACGATGTACTCACCGGGCGCGCGTTCTTCGACATCCGCTTCCTTGATGTCCGCAGCCCGTGCATGATGATACGCTTTGAGATGCACTTTGGCATCGGTCAACGAATTTGCATCTGCATCTTTGAGACTGATTCGCACAGTCCGCTGGTTCAACAGGTCCGGCTGTGGGGAGGCTTCGACCGCAACAGTCCAGCCAAGTGCTTCACTGGCACGGACTTGCGCTTGATGCTCATCCCAGGCGACCGCCTTGGCGTGATAGTCGCTGACAACCGCTTCGGACGGGTTGTTCGTCGCGATCATGATGACGATCAGCATGGCAAGCGTATGAACCGCCAGCAGACCGACGATAATCGCCGGCCAGATCCAGTACTTAGGCGGTTTGCCGGGCTGTTGCGGCTTCGGATCTGTCGCGCCTTGCTCACTCACGGCTGCATCTCCGCTTCTTCCTCAGTCTCAACCGAAACTGTTGCCGACGCTGAACCTACAGGGCCCAACAAGCGGCAGTGGATCATCTCATCGTAGTCGTTGCCATCCGTTACACGCAGGTTCACATCGATCGCGCCGACGGTGAACACGGAACGTGGTACGACAACCAGTACGCCTTCGGTAACCGATTCGCCGGACTCAACTTGCACAGGGTTCTCTGCAAGGTCGATACGCGTAATGCGTTCGTCGGCCGGCGCAATGGTGTAGCTTGCAGTATCACCAGTACGGTTTGTTATCTTCAAGCGCATCGAGTTTGCGATCTGTCCATCTTCCAACACGGTGTATGGATTGCCGAAGTTGCGCAGCATCAATACATCTGCTGTTCCCTTGTTGAAGAACAACACGCTGAACAAGGTGATGACGATCAGCATGATCGCGGGGTAGAAGATGACGCGTGGGCGGATGAAGCGTTGCTTCTGCCCTTCCATGGTTGCTTGCGTGCTGTAGCGGATGAGGCCGGGATCGCGGCCGAGCTTTGCCATGACGGGGGCGCAGGCGTCGATACACTGGGCGCAGCCGATGCATTCCAGTTGCAGGCCGTCACGGATGTCGATGCCGGTCGGACAGGTGTCGACACACAAGTGACAGTCAACACAATCACCTTTGTCGTCCGCTTCGCCTTTGCGTACTTTGCCTCTAGGTTCGCCGCGGTTCTTGTCGTAGGTGACGATCAGTGATTGGCGGTCGAGCATGACGGACTGTAAGCGTCCGTAGGGGCAGGCGATGATGCAGGTTTGTTCACGGAAGTAGCCGAAGTCGAACATCATCAGCGCGGTGACAGCCGCCATGACGAGGAACGCGACGGGGTGATTAAAAGGCGAACCGGTCATCCACTTGATCAGATTGTCGACGCCGACGAAGTAAGCGATGAAGGTATGCGCGAGGAAGGTGGAGACAAAGAAGTAGACGACGAACTTGGCGATTTTGCGCCAGCCTTCGACCTGTCCGCGAGGTTTACCGCCCTTGCCTTTCGTGCCTTCAAATAAGCGTTCGATCGGGCGATAGACGAATTCCATGTAGACGGTCTGGGGGCAGGCCCAGCCGCACCAGACGCGGCCGAACAGCGCGGTCATCAGGAAGATACCGACGATCACCGCGACGATGAACAAGGCAAGCAGGATCGTGTCGGTCGGCAGGAAGGTGTAACCGAGGATCGTGAATTCACGGTTGATGACATCGAGCAGGATCAGCGGTTTGCCGTTGAGCTTGATATACGGGATGAGCGTGAAGATCAGGATCAGCGCGTAGGCAACGATGCGTCGCTTGAGCAGGAAGTTGCCTTGCGACAACCTCGGGTACAGCCAACGTCTTGAACCGTCTTTCTCCAGCGTCGAGAGGACGCGTTCTTCGGGCTCGATCAGGTTACTCACCGTTGCGTTCCATGTTCGTGGTTTCGGGCCCGATTCTAGGCCGGGTTATTCGGCGTTTTCCACCGGCTGCGCGGGCGGAGCGGGCCACGGAGCGATTTGTTCTTCACCTTGGATTGAGACACCCTGCAGGTTCTGGCCGCGCAGTGAAGCGACATACACCGACACAGCGACGATTTCGGTGGAGGGTAACCTGTTCCCCCACGCAGGCATGGCGCCGTTGTTCGCACCGTTAACCAAGACCTCGCCGATATCGCCGATGGTTTTCACGTTCTTGTATTTGTCATCGGTCAGATTCGGCCCGACTAAACCCTGGGCTTCCTTGCCATGGCAAGAAACGCAATTCGTCTGGAAGATACCCGCGCCGACCGCTAGAAGGTCCTGGTTTTTCTGGTTGGCGATGATCGTTTCTTCATTCACCGGCAGGTCACCGAGCAGCGCGAGCATGCGCTTGCTGACCTCGCTCTTCTGGTTTTCATAAGCCTGTTCGACGCTGATACCGGCGGTGCCGATGTGGTGGGCGACAAAGTAGAAGATCGCGAAGATGATCGAAGCGATGAACAGCCAGTTCCACCAACCCGGCGTGGGGTTGTCGAACTCACGTATGCCGTCGTACTCGTGATCGGTCAACGGGTCTTCATAGACTTCAGGTGTGGTTGGGGCATCACTCATTGATTATGGTCTCCCTGCCCGTTGCCGATCGGTTCGGCGGTCCTTGGGGTGATGGGTGTGATGTTGTCGTCGTCTTCAAGCGGCAGGCGAGCGATCTTGTCGGTCTGGCTTCGCGGGCGCAGGAAGTTGATGACGAGCAGGACCACGAAGGCGAGGAAGAACAGCACCAGCGCGATCTGCGTGAACAGGCCGTAGTTTCCGCTTTGCAGGACATCCTTGATCATCCGTCGGCCCTCATCGCGGTGGGTTCACCGACGGGCTGGGACACATCCTGATCCTGATCTGCGGTTTCGGTTTCCGCTTCTTCGGTGGCGGGTTCATCCGGCGTCTTAAACAAATCGACACCGAGCCGCTCCAGGTAGGCGATCACGGCGACGACTTCCTTGATCTGCTGCTTACCGTCTTTGTTGATGACAAGCCCTTCGATGGTCGTATCGCCGCCGGCACCTTCCTTGATCTTGCCGGCGATGAGTTCGGCTTGAGCCATGGCGTGCTCGATCGCGTTTTGCACATCCTCGTCGTCGTAGTCCGCGCCGATCATGCGGTTGGCCTTGACGCGGAGTGGGATCGATTTGATGTCGACGTCCTTCTTCTCGAGCCAGGAGTACTCGGGCATGATGGACTGCTCAACGAGCAGACGTGGATTGCGGAAGTGGATGACGTGCCAGTAAGGCGACTGCTTGCCGCCTTCACGCGCCAGGTCCGGACCGATGCGGCGTGAGCCCCACTGGAACGGGTGGTCGTAGACGGATTCGCCGGGCTTGGAGTATTCGCCGTAGCGCTTGGTTTCGTGGAACATCGGTCGGATCATCTGCGAGTGGCAGTTGTAGCAGCCCTCGGAGACGTAGATATCCCGGCCGGCGAGTTCCAACGGCGTGTAAGGCGTGACGGTTGCGATCGTCGGCACGTTCGAGCGGATCAGGAACGTGGGGATGATTTCAAACAGCGAGGCGACGGAGACGGAGATGATGACCCAAATGGTGAAGGTAACCATGAGCCGTTCCCATCGGCGGTGCCACTTCATCTGCATGAAGATGTCGATCTTGTGCCCGAGGTCGGTGACACCCTTGAGACGAGAATGAGGCGGCGGGCCGTCGTCGTAGGTGGCGCTGAGCGCCGGGGCCTGGTGGACGGGCTCTTCGTACTTCTCGGGGCGAGCCTTCCAGGTCATGATGTAGTTGTAGAAACCGATGGCGGCGCCGCCGAAGTAGCAGAGGCCGCCGAGGATTCGCAGGTAGTACATCGGGACGATGTGCGTGACGGTCTCGACGAAGTCGGGGTAAAGCAGTTGGCCCTGGTCGGTCATGCCGCGCCACATGAGGCCCTGCGTGATGCCGGCGACGTAGATCGGGATGATGTAGAGCAGGATGCCAACGGTCGCGAGCCAGAAGTGCAGCTCGGCGAGTTGCTTGCTGAAGAGTTTGGTCTGGAAGAGTCGCGGCAGCAGGAAGTACATCATGCCGAAGGCCATGAACCCGTTCCAGCCCAGTGCGCCGGCGTGGACGTGTGCGATGGTCCAGTCGGTGTAGTGCGATAGTGCGTTGACGCTCTTGATGGAGAGCATGGGCCCTTCGAAGGTGCTCATGCCGTAGAACGTGACGGCGACGACGAAGAACTTGAGGATCGGATCGGTGGCGACCTTGTGCCAGGCGCCGCGGAGGGTAAGCAGGCCGTTGATCATGCCGCCCCAGCTTGGCATCCATAGCATGAGGCTGAAGATCATGCCGAGGGTGGAGGCCCATTCAGGAAGCGCGGTGTAGTGCAGGTGGTGCGGGCCGGCCCAGATGTAGATGAAGACCAGTGACCAGAAGTGCAGGATGGAGAGCTTGTAGCTGAAGACGGGGCGGTCGGCGGCCTTGGGCATGAAGTAGTACATGAGGCCGAGGAACGGGGTGGTGAGGAAGAAGGCAACGGCGTTGTGGCCGTACCACCACTGCATGAACGCGTCCTGGACGCCTGCGTAGACGGGGTAGCTCTTGAGGTAGCCGAAGAACGTGCCGGGCTTGCCGGTGGCAACCAGCGGGAACCAGAGGTTATTGAATACGTGCAGGATCGTGACGGTGACGATCGTAGCGATGTAGAACCACAGTGCGACGTAGAGGTGTCGTTCGCGGCGTTTGGCGAGCGTCCAGAAGAAGTTGCCGCCGAAGAAAACGAGCCAGACGACAGCGATGGCGATGTCGATGGGCCATTCGAGCTCGGCGTATTCCTTGCTCTGGGTGATACCCAGCGGCAGCGTGAGCGCAGCGGAGACGATGATGAGTTGCCAGCCCCAGAAGTGAAGCCAACTGAGCAGGTCGCTGGCCATCCGCGCTTTACAGAGGCGCTGGGTGGAGTAGTAGATACCCGCGAAGATGGTGTTGCCGGCGAAGGCGAATATGGCGGCGTTGGTGTGCAGCGGTCGGAGGCGTCCGAACGTGATGTACGGGATGCCCATGCTGGCTTCGGGGAAGGCCAGTTCGATCGCGGCGATGATGCCGACGAGGAACGCGACCAGGGCCCAGACAATGGTCGCAAGGAGGAATGCCCTCACGATCTTGTCGTCATAGGTAAATTTTTCGAGCTTGCCCGGTGAATCCGGGGTTGCATCCAATGTCTGTGAGGCTGTCACCGGCGCATCTCTCCTGAACTTGGTCCATCCGCCCTGAGCATGTCCGCCCGACCTGAGACATAAGTCGGCAATAAAGCAATGGGGAGTCTATCTTTTTATCAGACCACTGTCACCTAAGACAGCCGCCCCGCGTGGGTGCGCGGGGCGGCTGGTGAGTTATTAACAACAAACCGTTCCCGCCCGGGATGTTTGTTTTTGAATCATCAGAACGGCCAAACGAGGGAGAACGTCCAGCGGTAGCCGTAGAGGTCGTCGTTGTCGGTCAGCGGTGTTTCATAAGCAACGCGGATCGACATCAGATCGTTGGGCCGCAGTTCCGTGCCCAGGCCGAGGGTGACGACGTCTTCGTTTTCGTTACCGCCGAGGTTAACCACGTCGAGTCCGGAGAACGGGACCACGACGCCGCCGTCGTCGAGGACGTGGAAGCCGTTGAGTTCGACGACCGGGCTGAAGAACTCACTGACGTAGTAGTCGAGGTGGACGTTCCAGATGAGTTGATCGGAGTTACCGAGGCGTTGGTTGGGTTGATCGGAGACGATGTAGTTGAGTGTGCCGCCGAGGTGCAGCTCTTCAAAGCCCTTGTTGGCGGAGACCCAGAAGCGCCACTCGTCGTCGTCCTGGAGGACATCGGAGCCGCCGGTGGGGATTTCGTAGCCGATACCGGCAGCCATGTGGAACTGGTTTTCCCAGTCCTGGATGAAGTTCCACTTGATGCCGGCGGCGATGTCGTTCCAGCCGTCGTCCTTGATGAGGCCGGAGTCCCAATCGATGTAGCCGTCTTTGTAGGCGACGAACTGGAGTTGATCGGTCAGGGCGAGGCGGACCTGAGCGGCGTAGACCTTTGCGTTACCGCCGTTGATGACGCTGGACTTGGGGAAGTCGTGGTAGACAAACCAGGCACGGACGTCGGAGGTGACGAAGGAGTCTTCGTTGTAATACGGGGTGGTGATGGGGTGGACGTGCTTCTGCGAATCGGGGACATTCGCGGCGGCGGGATTCGGATCGCCGAAGAGCACGAAGTTGGCGTGCTGCGCAGAAGCGGACGATTGGGAAAGTACGGGGACTGCAACGCAGGCAGCCGCGAGCAATCCTAAACGTGTGACGTGAAACATTGGGATTCCTTTCAAGTGTTCGCGATAGTTGATTAGCGGATGTCAGATCTCTCACGCATCGATCATGGAGTTGGTCCGCCCTACCCCTGCAATCGGATGGTGTACACGCGGGTAATATAGGATGATTGCGGGTTTAATCAACCCATGAGTAGACAGAATTATCCTGTAAAACAGCACTCATCGGACAAGGATAGTTTTTATTCTAAACATGCTTGCCGCGATTTACCTGCCGGTCGGACGCCAGGGGATGGGTTTGTTGACCATATCCGGATCGTCCAGGTAGCTGCTGTATTCCGGGTCTTGCAGGGCATTATGCAGTGCTTCCATGTCGCGTTGCAGTTCGCTCTGCAGGGCGGGGTAGTAGTGCTCGGTGTAGAAGAAGTACTGGGCGACGTCTTCGTCAATCAAAAATACCTGATCGTCTTTAATTGTCGGCACCAGCAGCAGGCGACCCTGCGTGAAGTTGCGCAGACGCAGCGATTGATGCGTGGCGTTGAGCTGGACGGTCTGCTTGACGACGACGGCACGACGAAGGCGTGCGATGTCTCGGCCATCCTTGAGGAGGATAGTGAATCGGCGCTGGCCCTGGCTGTTGGGTTGGTTGAGTTCCCAGAGCAAGGCCCCCCACTCGTCGCGGTCGTGGCATTCAACAAGGCTGACATCGGGCACGGGTTGCGTGGGCGCGTCAATAGCGCCGTCGAAGGGTTGCTCGGTAAAGGTGATGGCGACGGCCTGATCCTTGAGGTTGCCGAAGAGCCAATCATCGCCGATCGGTATCGCGGGCTTTGATACACCGAGCATCTTGGCGAGGGATTGCTCGAGGAACTTGACCTCGAAACCTGCGGGCTGCTCGGGCGCATCCTTGAAGTAGATCAACCGGCTGGGGTTGGTTTTCTGATCGATGCCTCGGCGTTTGATGACTTCATAGATCTGTCGGTAGACAAGGATGCGCTCGCCGGGGATGCGGTTATCCGCGAACTGGGAGAAGGGATACTTGTAAGCCCAGTCGGGCCGGCGGTTGAGGATCTGGTCGGCCATGCGCAGCATCTTGTGGACCTGCAGGTTTTCGAAGAGGAAGCGCAGGTCGAAGACATCTTCAGCGCGGATGCGGTAGGCATCGCGGAACAGCTCGTTATCGAAGCTGTCGAAGGCGTCTTCGTCTTCGGGAGTGTTGCGGCCGACGACCTGGTTCTTGGGCAGGACGTAAGGCGTGATGACGATGATGACTTCGCGTTTGAGCCTGTCGTTGGTGCTGCTCTTGAAGAGGTTGCCGACGATCGGGATGTCGCCGAGCAGCGGGACTTTCTCTTCGGTATTGATCGTATCTTTGCTGACCAGCCCGCCGATGATGAAGGGCGTGTTGTTGGAGATGCGTGTGTGCGTCTGGACGCGGCGTGAAGCGATGCGCGGCGCGCGGGCGAGTTCGTCGCCGTTGTTATCAAGCAGGACCAGTTCTTCGCCGGGGACTTCCGAGGAGACGATGGCATCGATCTGCATGCTGACGTCTTCGCCGTCGGCGCTGACGCGGGGCCTGACGTTGAGGATGATGCCGACGGGGATATATTCGAAGCTGAAGCTGACCTTGTCGCCGCCGCTGGTGCCGGTGACGCTGGTAGCGATGGGGATTTCCTCGCCGACACGGATCGATGCCTGGCGGTTGTCGAGCGTGAGCACGCTGGGGCGAGAGAGGATTTCGGCCTGGCCGGAGGTGACCATGGCCTGGATTTGTGCTTTCCAGTGATTGTTCAGGCCTACGAAAGTAGCGTCAAGGGCTGGGTTGCCGGTGAAGCTTGGTAGACGGCCCAACTGGACGGATTCGACTTTGCGTAATGATGAATCGGAACCGAAGGGCGTTTCGAGTTCCCACTCAACTCCGAGTTGTCTGAGGCCGGACTCGGAGATCTCCAGGACCATGGCCTCGATGACGATCTGGCCGGAGGCGACGTCGATCGTTCGGCGGACCAGGTCGTGTACACGTGCGAATTGCTCGGGATGGCTCGGGTTATAGAAGACCATGAGGTTCATCATGGGCGCGGCGCTGGTCATGTCGTTGAGGCTCTGCGCAACGGTGAGTGTCTTGGACTTCATCTCCTGTGAGCCACCGACGAGTCCGACGCCGTCGGGCCCGGGCATGAGCATGACGGCGGGGAGATTGTTGATATCCAGTTGCGCGGTAGGTTCGATGAGTTTCGCCTGCCCGATGCCGTCACCGGTTTTTTTGTATTGGATGGTCTGGATGCCGAGGCCTTTAAGCACGCCGAGGCAACGGTCGGCCTCGATGTAGCTGAGTTCGATCCGTGCCGACTTCAGATCAGCCAGACTAATGTTCTTGGCTTGTTCTTCCTGAGCTTTGCCGGCTGTCTGGATCATGGGAACGACTTTGGCGATGTCCGTGTTTTCGATGACGCTGTTGCTGGTGATCATCTGGCCGAACAGCCAGACCTGGCCGGGTTGGCTGAGGTAGCTCTTGGAGCCGAGTTGTATGAGCCGGGTGTTGTCGCCGTCTTGTTTTGTAAGCGTGACAGGAGAGCTGAGATTATCGGGGGTTTGTTTGATGAGGGCGACCTGCTCGCCGGAGGCAGTTTCGTAACCCATCTCGGCACGGATGCGAGACGCGACGACGTCGATGAGTTCGCGCAGCTCGTTACGGCTCGTGTTGGGCATCGAGATCATCTGGCCAACGGGCGGCTTTGGCGCGGGTGCGGCGGCGGGTTTCGGAGCAGGTTTTTCGGCAGGTTTTTCGGCAGCGGGCTGTGGTTTAGCTTCTTCTTGCTTGGGCTCATCTTTTTTCGCTTCGGGTGCGGGCTCAGCTTGTTTGGTTTCAGCGGGCGCAGCAGCGGCGTCGCCCTCGGCGGCATAGATCGGTTGTGTACCACCTAACATGGTCAATGCGCTGAGCAGGCCGATCGCTAACAGGTTGAGCGCACTACTACCCGGACGCAGAGACCGGTGCTGTGGGCCGCGATTTTCGACACGTTCATCCGTTGGCAGGATCAGGGGCTTGGACGTCGTGAATGCTTCGGCATCGAATCCTTCCGGTGGACCGTCGTACACGACTCTTCCGCCTTCCAGATGTACAACCTTGTCAACGTGCTTGAGCAGTTCGGGGCGGTGAGTAACCATCAGCGTCGTCTTGCCTTTCATGAAGTCCAGGATCACGGGGATGATCGCGGCTTCCTGTGCGATGTCGATCGAAGCAGTCGCCTCGTCGAGGATCAGCACCTTGGGGTCTTTGAGGATGGCGCGTGCGAGGGTGATCATCTGCTTCTGCCCGCGGGACAGGCTCAGCCCTTCATCACCAACCATCGTGTCATAGCCTTGCGGCAGTTCTTCGACAAACTTGTGCAGGCCGATGCGCTTGAGCACGTTCTCGACCTCTTCGCGTGTCGCGTCGGGCCGGGCGTATCGCAGGTTTTCCAGGATGGAGCTGCTGAAGAGGAACGCCTCCTGGAACGCCATGCCGACCGTCGTGCGGATGTGGTGCAGCGGCATCTCGGCGGTGTTTTCGCCGTCCATCAGCAATTCACCCTGCGTGGGCACGTTCATGCGTGGGACCAGGCTCATCAGCGTGCTCTTACCTGCGCCGGATGGGCCGACCACCGCACAGACCTGCCCGGGCTCGACCTTAAAGCTGATATCCTCGAGCACATCCGCCCCGTCGCCGAACTTGAAGAACACGTTCTTGAATTCCAACCCGCCTTTGATCGCCTCGACGCGCTGCGCTTCTTCGAGGATCTCATCGGGCGTCAGGTCGAGCACTTCATACACGCGGTCGATGCTCGCGCTGGTTTTGGCCAGCTTGGCTGAACCGCTCATCATTTCGATGACGGTCGGGTAGAGCATGCGGACGTACCAGAAGAACGCGATGAATTCACCGGGCGCCAGCGCCCTGCTCGCCGGAACGCCGAACACCTGGTACGCGCCGAAACCGATCAGCATGGCGAAACCGAGCCCCACGAGCAGGTCGGCCAAAACCTTCTGTAGCACATGGAACTGCTGGCCACGCTTCTCGCTCTTGCGAGACAGGTCGATCGCTTCTTCGAACGCGGCGTTCTCTCTTTCCTCGCCGACGAATCCTTTGACGACTTCGATACCGAGGAACTTTTCGATCAGGTTGCCGGTGGCGTCCGCAAGGTGGCTCTGCGCGGCCCGGCTCGCCTTCTTGATAGGCCGACGCATGTAGTAGAACGCCGCCATGTGCAGCGGCAGCAGGATCGTCGACGCCAAGGCGAGTTGCCAGTTCATCGCGTACGTCGTCGCCACGATCCCCAGAAACAGCAACAACGCCTGGATCAGCGTCGGGAACTCGTTCTGGATGAACTGCTGTATGACGTAGCTGTCGTTCATGACCCGGCTGGAAAGTTGCCCGGGCTTGTGGTGCTGGTAGTAACGCAGGCTCATGTGCTGGAGCCGCTCGAACAGTTGCTTACGCAAACCGAAGCACAGGTTCTCACCGATGCTCACGGAGATGGTCTTGCCGCCGAAGTAGAGCAGGTTGCGCAGGAGGTAGAGACCGAGCATGGTGGCGAGCACGGTGAACAGCAGCATCCAGTTGCCGGTCTCGAAGACCTCGTCGAAGACGATCGCGATGAGTTGGGGGATGATGATGTTGACCGCGGTCAGCCCGATGAGCATCAGGACCGCGAGGCCGAGCATGTACTTATGAGGTCCGAGCAATTCACCCAATCGCGTCAGGGCCGAGCCCCCTTGGACCTGCGGCTGCTCCTGTACTGATTGGTTGGACTGCTGAGTCATGGGGTACTCATCTTTGGGTGACTATCTTAACAGGAACAGGCCGCTCAAACACCTGCAAGCACGTTATTTACGGCCGTCGCAAACGGTCAAGCAAAGCGTCGCAAATACAAAATGCGCCGGATCGCAAACCACTGCCATACCTGCTGATAATCGTCTAAATGACTCAATATTATGCAATTATGGGTGATATCCCCAGCCCCCCCGGAACACCCAAGAAGACGCCCCTGCGCCGAGCCTGGCACAGCCGTCTTCACTGCCTCCCTCTCCGCGGAAGCCTCCGGATCTAGCTGGGATATGAGCCGGATACCTGTGAATGCACGGAATAGAGCATTCGTGAATGCCGAATTGGGAGACCTTCGGTCGGGTGTTTCGGCAGGGTCAGGAGACCCGCGCCGAGCGAGGCAAGCGTGAATGCCGAATGAACGACCAAGCACGAATGATGAAAGACGCGGTTGATCACGCCCCGTATCATCGAGGAGAATCTGTATCCGTCTGCCACGACTTGACTGCGGTGGGTTGCGCTTCGCTTAACGCCACCCTACGAAAAGACAAACCATGTTGCTTGCTGGCCGGGCGTTCTGCTCTGTGTCAACCGCCTTTGCCCTGCGGGTCAAAGACGGGCACCCGGCATCTCGCCACCCCTAATCCCCACGGAGCATGAAACCCTCTACTTTTAGATGTGATAAGGATGGGAGGATTACAAATCACGGGTGCCCCATAATTATTATATCCTCATGCTATAGTTGGCTGGGCGGAATTGACAAGGTATATACCGCTGGTATTAGCTGCTATAAATTACAAGGCGGGCCAAGTCTGAACCACTCTTACCCAACACGGGCACCCAATGCTTAAAAACAATTAAATCCATAGCCATTAATATGACTTACATGCGGCAGATAATACATTCTCTAGCATTCATTACTGAACAGGTAATATTATGAAGCTGAGCCGGTTGAATATAACAGCGAATAGCTGCCTAATAGCGTGCATGATTGCTTTAACAGCAAACCTTTTTTATGCAGAGCCGGCTTGGCCAGTAGATCCTAGAGCCGATCTTTCGTTGACAGACATACATGCAATTGTTGATGCCAATCGCTCAATGATAGAGAATCTTACGGTTACGTACACGTACAATGCAACCGTTGTGCCTGAAGGTGAAGTGCTCGTACACCAACGCGAAACAACTATAGTTAAGGGCGATAAAATAGTCAGAGATATGAACTATGGATGGCGCCAGGATATCGACAACCTGAAATTCCATCGGATAGTCGGGTTTGATGGGAATCGCTCGGTTGATTATACCGTGCATAATTCACAAGCAATTGTTTTGAAGAGTAGGCCGCAAGCCGCCAATCGGTATAACAGTGAGTTCTTCAACTTCAATCTTCTTAATCTTCCGCATGGAGGAGATACTAAAAATATTTACAGCTTGCTAGATGCCAGCGCTTCCACCTGGCTTAGTGCGCCAGGTGCTCGACTGCGAGAAGCGATGGAGCCCATTGGCGGCCGGCAGTGTTACGTGGTTGACCTATATCCCAATGAAGAACTCAAGGATCGGAAACTTGTGAGTCTTTGGCTGGACCCGGAAAGGGGTTTTGTTCCTTTGCGGCAGGAGCTTTGGCTTGGGAAAGGGTACCCCCGTGTGATATATGAGGTTAGCGAGGTCGCGGAGATCGGCGGCCAATGGTTTGCCGTAAAGGGGATCCGTTCTTACTTCGGCGTGAAAGATGAGGCCGCTACGCACCAACATCAATTCGACGTGTTGGAACAAGAAGATGGGAGCTTCGCTCTTCAGATCAATACCGAGGTGAGTGATGATGAGTTTGATGTAGCCAAGAAACTGCCACCGGGTACCTATCTGTTAGATGAAGTTACTATGCTCGGGAAAACGGTTGGGGGAGACAGCAAGTAGCATAGGTCCCCACTCCGGTATAGGGTGCGGTCAAGCGAAGCGCAACCCACCACGGATGTCCATTGAATCACACACCGCCATTCATCGCCAGCCAAGTGTGCCGCTAACAAACCGCCTTGAGGACGCTTGTAGGTCCGGCCCTGCCCGGACGCAGATAACAGGGGATGCACCCATGTCCGGGGGCCGGGCCTACGGTTTTGGGATGCCAAACCGGATGTACATCCATGTTTGCAAAGACCATGTCCAAAATGGACATGGGGTTGTTGGAAGTGTCAGGTTATAGTCTTGGGTATGAAACGACAGACCCTCTCTATCGTGGCCGCGCTCGCGGTTTGGACACTTATCTGCACCACCACGCTTGCTGAAGTCCGGATGCCCGCGATCTTCGGGGATCACATGGTGCTTCAACGCGATATCGCGATCCCGGTCTGGGGCTGGGCCGATCCGGGCGAGTCGGTGACGGTCAGCCTGGACGGCAAATCCGCCAAGGCCATGGCCAACGATGCGGGCAAATGGCGCGTCGACCTGAAGGCGATGGACGCCGGTGGGCCGTTCGAGTTGACGGTCGAAGGCAAGGCATCGTCGGTCACATTCAAAGATGTCCTGGTCGGCGAGGTCTGGCTGTGCACGGGCCAGTCGAACATGGACTTTCGGCTGGACAAGGCGCATAACGCGGAAGAGGCGTTAACCGAGACGGTGAAGTATCCGAAGGTCCGGCTGTTCAAGGTCGAGCGTCACGTGGCGGACAAGCCCGAGGATGATTGTGAAGGTAAGTGGCGGACCAATTCGCCGGAGAACGCGAAGGATATCTCCGCGGTCGGCTACTTCTTCGGCATCAAGCTAAATGATGAACTGAACGTGCCGATCGGGCTGATCCACACGGCTTACGGCGGAACACCCGCACAGGCATGGACCAGCACCGAAGCGCTGGCGGCTGAACCGGAACTGCAATCGATCCTGCGTGAGAAGGCGGAGAAACAGGCGGCGTACGACGACGCGATGGTGCAGTGGCGTAAGGAAGCGGCGGCCGCGAAGGCTGCGGGCAAGGAGCCGCCGAAGGAACCGGCGCTGCCCTTCTCTGCATACAACCGGCACAAGCCGACGGGGTTATTTGATGGGATGATCAATCCGCTGATCCCCTACGGCATCCGCGGCGCGATCTGGTACCAGGGTGAATCGAATGTCTGGCGGTCGTACCAATACCGCAAGCTGCTGCCTGTGATGATCGAAGACTGGCGTTCGCGTTGGGGCCAGGGTGACTTCCCGTTCGGGATCGTGCAATTGGCGAATTACTTTGATCCGCGTTTCCCACCTTGTGAATGGAGCTGGCCGGAACTGCGTGAGGCGCAATTGATGACACTTCAAACCGTGCCGAACACGGGTCTCGTGGTGACTACGGATGTGGGCAACCCCACGGACATCCACCCGACGGACAAGCTGACGGTGGGCAACCGCCTGGCACAATGGGCGTTGGGGACGGCCTACGGCAAGGATGTGGTGCCGATGGGCCCGATGTATCGCGAGGCGGAATTCGATGGCGAGAAGGTCATCATCCACTTCGATCATGCCGGGTCGGGGCTTGCGACCAGCGACGGCGGGCCCGTGCGCGGTCTGGTGATTACGGATGAATCCAAGAGTTTCCGCTGGGCGACGGCGGAGATTGACGGCGACAAGCTGATCGTGGTGTCGGACCGGTACAAGAAGCCCGTGTCGGTCAGGTACGGCTGGGCGGACAATCCGAGCTGGACGAACCTGATGAATAAGGAAGGTTTGCCTGCGTCGCCGTTCCGGACGGATAATTGGCCGGGGATTACGGCACCGGATGGGGATTAATGGTTATGCGGGTTGGCATATGCGGCAGCAAGCTGCCGCGAAAAACGGGTGAAGATTCGTAGGTCCAGGCCTGCCCGGACAAAATCAAATATCAATTCCGCAATGTCCGGGCAGGCCCGGACCTACTTCCTGCGTTATACGGAAGACCCGCGATGCCATCGGGGGCTTTTTTTCGGCGTGTGAAAGAGATATCCCTGACATGGGTGTCGTGTGAAAATGGGGTGAGTTTGCCCGCGGGCGAGTGGGGTCTTACACTTTGTATTGGACTCCCACGGAAAAGCCCTATGGACATGACAACAAAAGTGTTAGCTTTCGTAGCCGTGCTGTCGCCGATGTTCCTGGCCGGCTGCCGAACCGATCCTGTCGAGAAGGTGCCGTTCCAGGTGCCGGTGGTGTCGTGGTCGGATGACGGCGAATATCTGCCGCACCGCACCGGACCGGGACTGGTGGCGCAGAGCCCGTCCCCGATTCCGGATGTGCCGATGCCCATCGGATTCAAAGCGGTGAAGAGCCAGTGCAGCAGTTCGTTCGACGGCGTGTCGCGGACGGTGACCCATGTCTACCAGGGCCGGGCTGCCGCGGCGGAGACCGTGCTGTTCTATCAGCAGCAGTTACCGCTGTTTGATTGGCAAAAGGTCGAGAGGCAGACCTTCGAGGACGGCTCGACAAGCTTGCATTACACCAAGGGCAACGAGGCGCTGGGCATCCGGCTCAGCGAACGTCACGGCAAAGCGACGATCGAAGTCTACATGACGCCGCGTTGATCCCCCCTGCTATTATCAATCACACCAAGAAAGAACGACGGACCTACTTAGTTATGGACGCCAAAGAGAGACACGAACTTAAAGACAACGATCTGTATGATTTTCTACAGAACTTCGGGACGTTCTGGAACAAGCACGGCAACAGCGTTTCGATCGTTATCCTGCTGGCTGTCGCGTCGATGTTCGGCTACCGGTATTACCAGAGCTACTCCGCGAGCAAGCATGAAGTCTCCTGGTCGGACCTGGCTTCAACGACGACGCCGCAGAGCTACCGCGAACGGGCCCAGGACAACCCGGGCCACCCGGCGATCCCCTACCTGGCGCGGCTATACGGCGCCGAGGCTTATCACAAGCAGGCGATCGAATACGAAGCTGAGAACGCCACCGCCGATTCAGGCATGATGAAGCCGGAAGAATCGCTGGACGCCGCCGAGTCGATGTACAAGCAGGTGCTTGAATCCGACGCCCCGGTGGTCTACAAGGCGAACGCGGCGCTTGGCCTGGCGAATGTTGCGGAGACACGCGGCGACTTCGACGCGGCCAAGACGTATTGGGAGCAGGCGGAAAAGATCGCTACCGATGCGAAACTGCAAGCCATCGCTTCACAGGCGAAGGTGCGTCTAGGTATGCTGGGTGAGTTAGCCCGGCCGATCGTGTTCGCTAAAAGCAGCAGTCCAAGCATGCCGGCGGCGCCTGTTGATGATGTGCTGGTCCCTGAAACCGCACCGGTTGAACTACCGGGCCTTGATCCACTTGCCCCGGCCGACCCAGGCTGATGTCCAAACGTAAAGCCGGACACAACGAACCAGACGGGCCGCAGGAACCGAATGTCGATCCCGCTGCGCCGGATGATCCGCTATCCCAAGATTTGCCGGAAGAACTCCAGGACGACGCTGTCGAGCGCGTCAGCTATACGCTGAGCAAAGACTCGCAGCATCGGCTGGATAAGTTTCTGCAGAACCGGATCAAGGGGTTCAGCCGACACCAGATCCAACGCTTGATCTCGCTTGGCGGGGTGAGTGTCAATGGCAAGCAGCCAAAGGCCAGCACGAAGCTGAAGCAAGGCGATTGTGTTGAAGTATTGATCCCGCCAAGGCCGGCGGTGAACCTTGAGCCGGAGCCGATCCCGCTTGAGATCCTGCACGAGGAGCCGGGATTTGTCGTCGTAAACAAGCAGGCGGGATTGATCGTGCACCCGGCGCGCAGCCACCTGAACGGGACGCTGCTCAATGCGCTGGCATATCACTTTCAGCAGAATGAGCAAGAGCGTGCGGCGCTGAGCGAGGTCGGCAAAGAAGATGCTCGGCCGGGCGTGATCCATCGATTAGATAAGAACACGACCGGCGTCATCATCGTCGCCAAGCAGGATGAACAACACTGGAAGCTGGCGAAGCAGTTTGAAGATCGCACGAATTTAAAAGTGTATCTGGCGGTCGTGCACGGCTGCCCGCAGCCGCCGGGCGGTGTGATCAATGAGCCGATCGGCAAACACCCGACGATCCGCGAAGCGATGGCGGTACGTCATGATTCAACGAGCCGTGATTCGGTGACGCTGTATCGTGTGCGCGAAAGGTATAAGGGGTATTCGCTCGTTGAGCTTGAATTGAAAACAGGGCGTACGCATCAGATCCGTGTGCACATGTCATACATCGGTCATCCATTGGTCGGCGACATCATCTACGGCGGCGAGCCGGTGGGATACCCGGAACTGGATACCCCGCCCCACCCCGCCGCAGCAAGACCGCACCTGACTTTTGCGAGATCGAAAGAAGAAGGTCAGCGCATGGAAGCCGAGGCGGCGCAGCGCGACGACATGCTCATGGACACGCCGGCATTGCACGCGGCGATGTTGCGGATGAAGCATCCGGAAACCAACGAGCCGATGACGTTCACCGCGCCGGTGCATGGGAAGCTGGGGGAATTGATTAAAGAATTACGAAAACGGCCGGACGAGGGGGACGTGGTGAAGGACGGGGTTTACCTGGATTTAGCACAGGCTTTGCCGGATTAAGCGTGCATTTCATGTCACAGCAGGTAAAATAGTCCTCACACTAACTTCTCTATTTTGAATCTGCGGGGACTTCAGTCATCCCGGGAGGACCAACATGTCAGCGGTATTTAGAATCCGGATTCATAGCGTCACTTGTATCATTCTTTCGCTGGTTCTGTTGGTCAATGTTGCCACAACGCAACCATGCGGAGCGGCCGTGAGCTATCAGACGATTTCGATGGTTGGTTATCCAGTGCCTGAAATCGGGCCGTACACGACGGTCTTGGGCGTGAGTCTGCCGGTGATCAATAATGCCGGCGAGGTGGCCTATGTTATTTCGACATCCTCGTGGAACCAGACGAACAGCCTGTGGGCGGGTGACATTGAGTCGCCTGAAATGATCGCCAACTTCTATAGCGAAGTCCCAGGTGAAGGATCGGATGTCTATTTGAGTATATCTGGTGGCAATAACTTCTCACCCGCTGATTCCCGGTGGCGCAGCTACAATCTGGTTTTGAATGATCAAGGAAGTATTTCGTTCGGGGCACTTTATTACGGTACGAGTATCGTTGGAACAAACGATCAAGCGATCTTGACAACCGGGGCCGATGGGTTGGATAAAGTGATTCGCGATGGTGATCTTGTACCCGAATTCGGTTCGGATGTCGTTGTTGAGAAAATCTACGCACCCCTGTTTACGAACTCGGGTCAAACACTAGTTCAGTACCAAGTGTCGGGCACGGGTATTGACACGACAAACGATTGGGCCATATCGATCTATGACGGCAGTTCCCTGCAAACAGTACTACGAAGAGGCCAGGATGCGCCGGATACATCAGATGGGTCAACCATTCTTGTTTTCAGTCATGTGCAGATTGGTGATTCCGGACAAGTAATCATCCGTGCTTCGATGTCAGATCCGGATAGTTTGTCAGGCTACACATTTGGTTTGTGGGCGGGCCAGCCTTCGTCACTGAAACTGATCGCACGCCAAGGTGATCCCGCACCCGGCCTAGATGCGGGTGGAGTATTCGCCTACTTCAGAGATGTAGCCATCAATTCAACGGGCAGCGTTGTATTTACATCGGAATACGATCAATCCTCTCCTTATGAGGCGATGTGGCAATACGAAAATGGCTCGACACGTTTGGTCGCGGAGCCCGGAGACATTCTGCCTGGTCTTGTGCGGGACGTAGAACTGGTACGCATTATCGGCAATCCGGTCATCAACCAGGCTGGTCAGATTGCATTTAAATGCTCCTTCTATGACCCGCAAGTTGATTATAGTTATGTTGGGATTTGGATCGAAGACCACGGCGAGTTGATACCTATTATTCAGACCAGCCGTAGAATTCCGGGTGTCGAGGAGGGTTCGCTGCATTACATGAGGCAGTTCTATTTGAACGGGGCGGGTCAGGTTGCTTTTGTTTCAAGTTTAGACGGAGTGGACTTTACGATAGGTGAAGATACCGGTCTCTTCGTAACTGACCGGAATGGCCTGCCGCAATTGATCACAGCGACCGGCATGTTATTTGATGTCAACGACGATCCCCTCATCGAAGACCTGCGTACCGTCAGTGAAATCGAATTAGTGGGCCAAGAAACCGATCCTGAAACAGGGCGGCGGAATAATGCCGGAGATAATACTGGATTGCCCAGGGCATTCAACGATAACGGCCAGATTGTATTTCACCTTACATTTACAGACGGCACTGAAGGCATCTTTCTGGCTTCGGTCAGCATCCCCGGCGACCTGAACAGCGATGGCTACGTCGGGCTGGATGACCTTGATATCGTGTTGGATCATTGGAACCAGGATGTTGCTTATGGTGATGCCTTGGCCGGCGATTACAGCGGTGACGGATTCGTCGGTTTGGATGATCTGGATGCGGTGCTTAATAATTGGAACTCGGGTACGCCACCGGTGGCGGATGTGATCCCGGAGCCGGGGGTGGGGTTGGTGATGTTGGTTGGAATCCCCTGGGTGATGCGGCGGAAGTAGATGTAGCATTGAGCAAGTGTGGGCCGGCGTGCTGAAGCACGCCTTGCCGCTGGGGGGATATTTGGGCTGGTTGTTAAGCTGGTCGGGTTATGCCGGGTCGGGGGTTTTTCGGGATCAAAAGCGGGGATATTCTCGGGCTGAATTGGCCCGGCGGGCGGATGTATCGGTCAATTGCCGTGACGAACGTGTCTCCAAAAAGGGATGCCTTGTGGCGGGATTTACCAATAACATCAACAGCGGGATGATGCATACTCTGCATCGGTTCCAGGCTAATCAGGCCCGATTGAACGAGTCGTTGGCTCGGTTGTCGACCGGGCGGTCGATTAATCGTGGTGCGGACGATCCGGCTGGACTGATCATTTCGACCCAGCTCGATGCGGCGCTGGCGGAACTCGAAGCGGAGAGCCGGGCGTATCAGCGTAATCATTATATTGCCGCCGCGGCCGAGGCGTCATTGGATGAGGTGTCGGCGCGGCTGCGTGAAAACCAGGGGCTTAAGACTCAGCTTGCCAACACCGGGGCCATGAGTGCTGATGAGCGGGCGGCGATCCAGCAGCAGATCGATGCGAATATCCAGTCGATCGACCGGATCACCGCCAACGCCCGGTTCAACGGCCAGGCGTTATTCGATGGTTCGATCACGCTATCTGCCGGCGGCGAGACGCTCGACCTGCCGGATTTATCCTCAAGCAGTTTGGGGGCCACGGATATCGACGGGACGACGTACTACCTGGATGACACCGCGTCCAAGGGTGCGGCGGCGGACATCCCGTTATCGTCCACCCAAATCCTGGATAAAGCCATCAACGATATCTCGACGCTGCGTGGGAAGATCGGGGCGTTTGAATCAAACTCGATCGATTCACTGAAAAATGCAAGCAGCATCGCGATCGAGAATCTTGCAGCGGCTCGTTCGGAGATCGCGGACACGGATTTTGCGATGGAGATGACCAAACTCAATCGCGAGACGATTTATGAGAAAACCCTGTTCAAGTCGCTGAACATTTTGGCGCATTCTCAGGAGAAGCTGATGGAGTTGCTTTCGTAAATCCCTCGGTGTTATCCCCTGCTTGTACAGAACATGACAAAGGCATCGGCTCTTTCTTAAACGTGTTACGTTTGAGTTTCTACCGCCTTTCTGCCGATCAAGCAGGCAGGCAACATGAGTGAAGAAGACGCTGGTAAATTAAGACCCGATGTTTTGTGGACCGCTACCCTGTCGTCCGTGGCGGTGTTGCTATTGACCGCACTTCGTTGGACTCTAGTAGACCTTATTGGCTTATATCCTCTTTTATTGCTTCAGGCCCTGGTGGGGCTTGTATTTCTGTCTGCGATGGTGTGGTCGATTCTTTACGTCGTATTCAGACGTAATGCAAAGTGGCGAGATGTGATCCCACTACTGATATGTGTGACCGCTATTGTTGCGGTGACAACCATTCCATTTACATCGCTATGGCTGATGTATAACTTCTCGAGCCATAGAACGGTAAGAGAACAGATCGTGCAGGATATCCTCACCGGTACACTTCAACCGGATAAGTCAAGTTCACACAGCCTTGTCAAACTCGGGCTGGATACTCCGGCAGTCTCCATGGGAGGGAACGAAGTCATTGTCGAGAAACATGAGGGGGATACTTACATTCTCTTTTTTACCTTCCGGGGTATCCTCGACAATTATGCAGGCTTCCTCTATGTCCCAGAGAATGGTGATCCGAAGTTGTTCTACGATTTGAGTGAGTCGGACAGCACTGAACTGGTCAAGTACGACACTAACTGGTACTACGTTTCACATTGGTGAAGCACGGCTTGTTGCGGTGTGTGGGTGGGCCGCATGCTGAAGCACGCTCGCCTGGAGATGGGTAGGTCCGCGTGGTGAAGCGTGCTCGCCTGGGGGGTTCAAGTATTGAGTCAAGTTATTGCGTGCCGGTCCATGGGATGTCTTTGACGTTAGCTTGCTGGTTGGCGAGTCTTGCGAGGGCGAAGAGCAGATCGCTGAGGCGGTTTAAGTAGACGATGGCGTCGTGCGTGTTGGGGTTGGGTTCCTTGATGGCGACGCAGGCGCGTTCGGCGCGACGGCAGGTGGTGCGGGCGAGGTGCAGACGAGCGGCGAGTTCGGTGCCGCCGGGGAGGATGAAGTGTTTCATCTCGGGCAGTTTTGCGCAGATGTTGTCGATGTGTTTTTCGATCACGTCGATCTGCGACTGCGTAATGCGGTGAGAAATCCCGGAATTAGCGGAGGCGAGGTCTGCGCCAAGATCGAACAGGCGGGACTGAGCTTCGGTGAGGATGTCGTTGAGTTCACCCGGCTCGCAGGCGCACAGCGCGAGGCCGATGACGGCGTTGGTTTCGTCGACTTCACCTATGGCGTGGACGCGTGGATCGGCCTTGGGCGTGCGGTTGCCGGTAAGCAGGTCGGTTTCGCCGTTGTCGCCGCGTCGGGTGTAGAGTTTCATTTCACATCCTTGCTTGATGAACCACAGAGTACACAGAGATCACGGAGAAGAGGTTGTAAAAGGGATGGACACAGATGAACACGGATAAGAATTTATGGTTATACAAATTGAAATTCATAACATCTTCATCTGTGTTTATCCGTGTCCATCCCTGCTAATCTTCTTTGTTCTCTTTGTGATCTCTGTGGTTACTTCTTCATTTTCTTCGTTAGCGCGTGTTTGAGGACATCGTCGACGGTTTCGACGAAGTGGAACTTGCATTTTTTCTTAACCTGTGCGTCGATCTCTTCCATGTCCGGCTCGTTTTGTTTTGGCAGGAGGATGGTCTTGACACCGGCACGTGCGGCGGCGAGGGTTTTTTCCTTGACGCCGCCGATGGGCAGGACCTTACCGCGGAGGGTGATCTCGCCCGTCATGGCGAGGTTCTTGGTCACCGGGCGGTTGAGCAATAGCGAACTGATGGCGGTGAACATCGCTGTGCCTGCGCTCGGACCGTCCTTGGGCACAGCGCCGGCGGGAACGTGTATGTGCAGGTCGTGTTCTGCGAGTTTCTTCACATCGTAGCCCAGCGATTCGGCTCTACTCTTGAATAGCGATAACGCGGCGCTGGCGGATTCTTTCATGACGTCGCCGATCTGGCCGGTGAGTGTGACGTTGCCCTTGCCGGGGTATTGGGTGGCTTCGATGAAAAGGACCTCGCCACCGACGGGGGTATATGCCAGGCCGAGCGCGACGCCGGGCGTGGTCGTGCGTGTATCGAGGTCGCGCACGTATTTTTCAGCGCCGAGTATCTCGCGTACAAACTTGTCATCGACGGTCGCGGCTTTGCGGCGTTTGCGGCCGTTGTCAGCGCCGGCGACCTGTGCGGCCACACCGCGGCAGACAGAACCGATCTGCCGCTCCAGTTCGCGAACACCTGCTTCACGTGTGTAGCTTTCGATCACCTTCTTGATACCCGAGGCGAGCCATTTGCACTTCGTGCGTGTCAGGCCGTTCTCTTCAAGCTGGCGGGGCACGAGGTATTTGCGTGCGATGATGAGTTTATCGTTGTCGGTGTAGCCGGGGATCTCGATGATTTCCATGCGGTCGCGTAGCGCCGGCGGGACGTTGCCGATGTAGTTCGCGGTCGCAATGAAGATGACCTGCGACAGGTCGAAAGGCACATCGAGATACCGATCGACAAAAGCGTGGTTCTGTCGTGGGTCGAGTACTTCCAGTAGTGCGCTGGATGGATCGCCGCGTACATCTGCACCGAGTTTGTCGACCTCGTCGAGCATCATGACAGGATTGTTCGTACCTGCGCGGCGCAGTTCCTGGATGATGCGTCCCGGCATGGCGCCGATGTAGGTTCGCCGGTGGCCGCGCACTTCCGCTTCATCGCGTATACCGCCGAGGCTGATGCGTGAGAACTCTCTACCGAGACTGTCGGCGATGGACTGGCCGAGGCTTGTCTTGCCGACGCCGGGCGGGCCGACGAGGCAGAGGATGGGCCCCCGCCCTTCCGGATTGAGTTTGCGAACCGCGAGATACTCGATCAGGCGCCGCTTGACCTTGTCGAGGTCGAAGTGGTCGCGGTCGAGGATCTTTCGTGCGCGGTCGAGGTCGAGGTTGTCCTCGCTGGCTTTAACCCATGGCAGGTCGGCGATCAGCTCGAGGTAGGTCATGATGACCGAATACTCGGGGCTGGCAGGCGGGATGGAACGCAGGCGGTCGAGTTCGCGCTGCGCTTCGGCCATCACCTTTTCGGGCGGGTCGGCGTCTTCCAGACGTTCGGCGAGTTTCTCGACGGTCTGGTCGATGCCGGAGTCGTCTTCGCCGAGTTCCTTCTGGATCGCCTTGATCTGCTCGCGGAGGTAGAACCTGCGTTGCGTGTCGCCGATGGAAGACTGCACATCCTGCTGGATCTTTTCCTGGAGCTTGAGGATTTCCAGTTGGCTTGACAGGTGTACGTGGACCATGCGGACGCGCTTGGCGACGTTGTATTCTTCGAGCAGGTCCTGCTTCTGTTCGACATCGAGCGCCAGGTTCGCGCCGAGGAAGTCGGCAAGCGCTCCGGGGTCTTCGATATTCATCATGACCGTCAACGCCTGCTCGGGAGCGTTGGGAGACAGCTCGATCAGGTTGTGTGCCTGGTCGCGCAGTTGGCTGACTTCTGCCTCAAACTTCTTACCCGAACCGGGCTTTTCGGTCGGCCCGCTGACACGGGCTTTGAAGTAAGGCTTGGACTGCACGACTTCATCGAGTGTGATGCGCCCGATGCCGTGGACGATGACGGAAACGGTATCGTCGGTCTGGCGGATTAGTTTGAGGACCATCGCGGCGGTGCCGACGTGATGCAGGTCGTCGATGGTCGGGTTTTCGACCTCTTCATCCTTCTGACTGAACAGCGCGATGATCTTAGACTTGGGCAGCGACTCATCGAGCATTTTTCTGCTGGACGGGCGGCCGACACCCAGCGGCACGATCGTGCCGGGGAACATGACGCTGCCGCGCACGGGCAGGACCGGCAGGACTTCAGGGATGGCGGCGCGGCTGTTATCCGGGATCAGGTTCGATGAATCTAGCGTAACAGTTGCCCCGATTTGCTTGGGACCTCCGGAATCCCCGGTATCCCCTACTGCTGGAGACTTCTTACGTGAACGTTTTGCTACGGACTTCTTTTTCGTTGTCTTCTTGCTCAAGGTCTTCGCCTGGTGTGCGCTTGTATTATTTGGATTCGTTGTAACGTTGCGGCGGCTAATTCAGCGGGAGGGTAATCCAGAGGATGCCCTGGCGGTATTCGCTTTTGACGCCGTCCAGATCGACGTGTGTAGGGATCTGGACGATGCGGCTGAACGAGCCGTAGTCGATTTCCATACTGTGGATTTTCATTTCAATGTGCAGCGACCCGTCGGGCTGACGGGGTTCGGGGGCGTGTCGGACGCCGCTGACGGTAAGCCTGCCCTGCTCGACGCGGACATTGATCTTGTCACGGTCGACGCCGGCCAGATCGACGCAGACGTGCAGGACGCGGCCGACCTGGTAGATATTGACCGCGGGATTCCACGCCTGCGTCTGGGCGAACTGGCTGAAGCTGCGGTAGACCGCGTGGTCGACGACGACGCCGACGAGTCCGCTGGGCTGGCTGGGAGGTTTTCGGCTGGCCATGGTCGGGGTCTGGGTTCCGGGTCCGGGGTCTGGTTGATCCAAGTGTATCGTATCTGGTGGGTTGTGGAAGTCAGGGGGCGATTGGTGAAAAAGGCGTTTTTAAGATCGTGAGGGGCATCGGATTGCCAGTTGGGGATCGTGTGCCTAGTATTGGCCAAATAAGGGTGTTACACACCTTCCCTCAGGATAGATCATGCCCGTAGAAAACCCCGTTAGCAGAGGCATGCCCGACGTACAAGGCAGCCAGGATTCCCGGAATATCGCCATCGACAAGGTCGGCGTGAAGGATATCCGTTACCCGATCACGCTCCACTGCCCGGCCACGGGCGGGACGCAGAGCACCGTCGCCCAGGTGAACATGTATGTGGGTTTGCCCCACCACCAGAAGGGCACGCACATGAGCCGGTTCTTGGAGGTGCTCAACAGCCACCACGAATCGATCCAGTCCAACAAGGTGCTGTCGATCTGCCACGACATGAAGGACAAACTCGAGGCGGAAGAAGCCCACCTTGAGCTGAGCTTCCCCTACTTCATCGACAAGAAGGCCCCGGTCAGCGGGCAGGTCGGCAAGATCGACATCGAGGTGTCGCTTGCCTGTTCGAGCAACTCGAAAGACGACCTGGTACTGGGCATCAAGGTCCCGGCCACGAGTCTGTGCCCCTGCTCAAAGGAAATCTCCAAATACGGGGCTCATAACCAGCGGTGCGAGATCGAGGTCAACGTCCGTTTCGTGCCGGGCAAGATGATGTGGATCGAGGAGTTATTCGATATCTGCGAGCAAGCAGCGAGCACGCAGGTCTTCGCGGTGCTCAAACGGCCGGATGAGAAGTACGTGACCGAAGCGGCATTCGATAATCCGAAGTTCGTCGAAGACATCGTGCGCGACCTGGCCTTGGCGCTGAACGCTGAGGACCGCATCTGCTGGTATCAGTTGAACAGCACGAACTATGAGTCTATTCACAATCACAACGCATACGCGTTCATTGAGCGTGATAAGCGGTAGTAGCGATGTAAATCGCTAATTGCTGATCGTTAATCGTTAATATCTCGATCCCCAACGCCGGTCCTGATCGCAGCGAAGGAGCGGGTGGGTTGGATGTTGGATGTTGGATGTTCAATCTGTGCTAACGGCTAACGGCTAACGGCTAACGGCTAACGGCTGGCGATCATATCGTCTTATTTCGCTTTATCCGCCGCGATATCCACCCATCCCTTGCGAATGGCCATCATCCGGTACACTACCCGGCGTTCTGGTGTCGCTAACGGACTGGATGCATGAGCACGACCCCGACAACTACTGCTGCTTCTCGGCCCGGGCCGCTTTGGCGTAACCTCAGCTTTACGCTGATGTGGACGAGCACGGCGGCGAGCGGATTCGGGGACCGGATGATCATGCTGGCGGCGCTGGCGCTGCTGGGGGGGATGGTCAAGGGGACATCTGACTCCACGGCGATCCAGGCGTCGACGCAGGTTTATTTCTTTCTGCCTTACATCCTGTTCAGCATCCCGGCGGGATGGCTTGCGGATCATCTGCCGCGTAAGTGGCTGCTGCTGTGCTGTGATGAATTCCGTGGGTTGATCCTTTTGCTGTCGTTCTTTGCGGTGGCGCAGGCGACGGGGCCGGCGGATATTCCGGCGGATCACCATTGGAAGGTGTGTGCGGCACTGTTTGCGATCGGGACGTTCGCATCCATCTTTAATCCGACGCGCAACGCCATCATCCCGCAGATCGTGCCGCTTAAGCAGTTACAGGCGGGCAACGCGGTGATCCTTGTGATCAACATCATCGCATCGATGATCGGGATCGTGGTCGGCGGACGGATCATCAAGGTAGATGAAGCGTCGAGTGTTCGGATGGGTTTGATGATGGGGGCGTTGTTCTACCTGGTGTCGGGGACGTTCTTTGCGTTCCTGAGGCCGACACGTGACCCGATCGTGGCGGACGCGGAGCCGCGCAGTTTCTGGCAGGCGGGCAAGTATGTTTCCAAGCATATGCGCGTGATCACACTGATCATGCTGGGCGTATTGGTCTGGGCATCGGCCGCGGCGGTGTCCAGCGCGATTATCGGTGTGGTCAAGAGCCATTACGCGTTAGAAGAAAACATCCTGATGCGTCAGTACACGCAGATCAATGCGACGCTCGGCGTTGGGATGCTTGCCGGGTCGGCCGCGATTATTGCGATCAACACACGCAAGGAATCCTCACTTGTGTCGCTGGGCGGGTTGTTCTGCGTGGGATTATGTTTGCTGCTGTTTGTCAGCGTGCCGTGGCTTCCGATCACCTACGCGTCGGCATTCCTGATCGGATTGTTCGGTGGTGTGGTGATTATTAATGTGCAAACGATGCTGCAGGTGATCACGCCGAACTATATGCGCGGTCGCGTGATGGGCATCAACTCGATGGTCAACACGATCTTCAGCGTGCTGATTTACTTCATGATCTGGCAGTTGCCCGATTCGGATAACAACATCATGCACGCGTTGTATGGGTTAGGCGTGATCCTGGCGCTGGTCGGGCTTGTCGGGTTGATCCGCTACCTGTCACACGGCCCGATGCCGAACCGGATCGCGAATGCGGCGTGGCGGTTGAATCGGCTGTTTTGCCTGGTGTGGCACCGCGTGCGGATCGTTGGGCGTGACAGGATCCCCCATGCAGGGCCTGTGATCCTCGCGGCGAATCATACCTCGGCGGCGGACCCGCTCCTGATGCAGAGCGGATCGATCCGGATGGTGCGTTGGCTGATGCTGACGCAATACAAGCATGCGCTTCTGACGCCGATCTGGCGTGCGATCGAGCCGATCGCGCTGGACCGTGATAACGGGGATATCGGGAAGATCCGCAAGGTGGTGGATGTCTTAAAGCAAGGCGAGATCGTGGGGATCTACCCGGAGGGCGGGCTGCAGCGGAAGGTGCGGCAGCTACAGCCGATGGAGCCGGGGATCGGGATGATCGCCAAACGCAGCGGCGCGACGATTGTGCCGGTCTGGATCGCGGGCCCGGCGCTAAGTAACAGCATGTTCGTACACATCTTCAAACCCAGCCGATCGGTGGTGATCTTCGGCGAGCCTTACACGCCTGATCCGGCTTGGGATGCAAGGCAGATCACGGACGATCTGCGACAGCGCATGCTCGCGTTATCCGAGCGGGCTTGCCAAGAAGATTGATGCGCCTGACACTGTAGGCTCAGACTGGATTGTTTATTACTGCTACATACTTGGGAGACGACGATGTCACGACCCGTAACTTTGTTCACCGGCCAGTGGGCTGACCTTCCTTTCGAGACGATCTGCGCCAAGGCGGCGGGGTTTGGGTACGACGGCCTGGAGCTTGCCTGCTGGGGCGATCACTTTGATGTCGATCAGGCGGCGAGAAGCAAGACGTACTGCAAGCAGCGCTGGGAAGTGCTGACCGACCACGGACTGACCGCGTTCGGCATTTCCAATCACCTGGTCGGGCAGGCGGTGTGCGATCTGATCGATGAACGGCATAAGTCGATTCTGCCCAAGGATGTCTGGGGCGACGGCAAGCCGGAGGGCGTGCGCAAGCGTGCGGCCAAGAAGATGATCACCACAGCCAAGGCGTGTCGGAACTTCATCGACTGCAAGCCCGGCCGAAAGAAGAAGGACGACTTCCCCGCGGTGGTCAACGGGTTTACGGGTTCGAGCGTGTGGCATTCGATTTACGCCTTCCCCCCTACCGATCAGGCTTACTGGGAGAAGGGATTCAAGGATTTTGCCAAGCGTTGGACGCCGATCCTGAATGCGTTTGACAAGGTGAATGTGAACTTCGCGCTGGAGGTTCACCCGACGGAGATCGCGTTTGACATCGTCAGTGCCGAGCGGGCGCTTGCTGCGGTGAAGAACCATAAACGGTTCGGCTTCAATTACGATCCATCACACCTGGCTTACCAGGGTGTGGACTACATCAAGTTCATCCGCCGGTTCGCGAATCGGTTGTACCACGTACATATGAAGGATGTCTGGTGGGGCCACGGCGACGGGACGGTCGGCGTTTTCGGCGGGCACACGGATTTTGCGGATCCGCGGCGATACTGGGACTTCCGCTCGCTGGGCCACGGCGATGTGAACTTTGAAGAGATCATCGTTGCGCTGAACGATGCGGGCTATGCGGGCCCGCTGAGCGTGGAATGGGAAGACAGCCGGATGGACCGCGAACACGGTGCAGCCGAAGCGTGCGACTTCGTAAACGCGATCGACTTCAAGCCCTCGGAACTGGCGTTTGATGCACAGTTCGATCGGTAGCGTTTTTGTCAGATCTATTGGTTGAAAGTGTATTTTCGACGATAATACGGTTATGGCACATTTGGGTTACGCGATTCTGGGTTCGGCGATGCTTGCACAGGCAGGCGGCGCGGGGGGTGCGTCCGGGATAGGATTCGACCACGTGTTGTGGGCGTTGATCCTGCTTGGGATGGCGGTTGTTTTGTTTTTTGCGGAATTGTTCGTGCCGACGGGCGGGATCCTTGGTGTTGCCGCGGCGCTTTGTCTGATCGGTGGGATCGTTTGCCTGTTCTGGATCGATACGACATACGGGGTCATCGGGATTGTGGTCTCGGTGCTTGCGTTGCCGTTCGCGTTTGCGTTGGGATTGTGGATCTGGCCCAGCACGCCGATCGCTAAGGCGATGATGCTTGGCAGCGAAGATGATGAAGATGATTTAGAAACAGACGGCCAAGTGGTGCGGGAGATTCCCACGCACGAATCACAGATCGCGGTCGGCACGGAGGGCAAATCACTGACCGAACTTAGACCGGTCGGCACGTGCCTGCTGGATGGCAAGCGGCAGGAGTGTTTGTCTGTATCTGGGCTGATTGAAGTCGGCGAGCGTGTGAGGGTCGTGAACGCGGACGGGATGCAGATCAAGGTGAAGCGGGTTTAATCGCACTACGCTGGGGTTCATATCCAAGTGAGAGCACGACTGCTGAAGCAGCCTCGCCAGGGGGCGGATATTGATTAGTTGGGGGATCAGGCGGCTTCGCCTGCGGCGTCATCGTCGCCGCCCAGGGCGTTGATGCGTTCAACGGCGGAGTCGATCTTGGTGATCTTGACGCCGAAGTTCTCACCGACCTTAACCGCCTGGCCGGCGCCGATGGTCTTGTTGTTGACCATGAGGATCAGGTCACTGTCGGCGGGTCGTTCCAGTTCGAGGATAGCGCCGGGGCCCAGAGACAGGACATCTTCAACGGGCATGCGGCATTCGCCGACCATCACCAGTAGCGGTACTTCGAGCTTGAGGATCGTGTCGACGTCAGTATGCATGCAGGGATTATCGGCAGGATAGATGCGGGATGTTCAATGTTCGATGTGGAATGTTCAATCTTTGTATTGACGTAACTTACTTGTCAGATTGAACATCGAACATTGAAGATTGAACATCACCCAAAGGCCGATTCGGCGAGATCGACGGCCTTGGCGAGGGCGGCGGCCTTGTTGACCGTTTCCTGGTGTTCGGCATCCGGATCGGAGTCCGCGACTATGCCACCGCCGGCCTGCAGATGGACGTGCCACTGCCCTGCTTGGGCGGGCATGATGACCATGGTCCGCAAGGCGATGGCCATATCCATGTTGCCACAGAAGTCGGCGTAACCGACCGCACCGGCGTAGGGTCCGCGACGGGTCTTTTCCAGTTCGTCGATGATCTGCATCGCCCGGACCTTGGGGGCCCCGCTGACCGTGCCGACGGGTAACGTCACACGCAGTGCATCCCACGCGGTCAAGCCTTCACGCAGACGTCCGGTGACCATGGACGAGATGTGCATGACGTGGCTGTAGCGTTCGATGGTCAATATCTCGGGCAGTTCGATCGTGCCGGGCTGAGCGACGCGGCCGACATCGTTGCGGCCGAGGTCGACGAGCATGATGTGTTCGGCGCGGTCCTTGGGATCGTTGATCAGTTCCTGCTCAAGTGCGAGGTCTTCTTCGGGGGTCTTGCCGCGGTGGCGTGTGCCGGCAAGCGGCCGGTTCGTGATCAGCCCATCCTCGACCTTGCAGAGGATTTCGGGGCTGGAGCCGACGAGCATGCCGCCATCGATCTGCATGTAGAACATGTAAGGCGAAGGGTTCACCACGCGAAGCGAACGATAGATATCGAACGGATCGACCTTGGTTTTCAGGCTGAAACGTTGACTGGGCACGATCTGGAAGGCGTCGCCTGCCTTGATGTATTCCTTGCAGGCTTCGACAGCTTTCTGATACCCGCCCTCCCCCAGCGAGCTAGTCGGCAGCTTGCGAGGCGGCGTTGAAAGATCGACGTGCCCGGCAGGCAGTTCCATGCCGTGCTCATCGGCGTGGGGCGCGAGCAGGCGTTTGCAGATCTTATCGAGTTGGGTCTGGCCCGCGTTATACGCATCTTCGGCTGTGGGGTATTCATCCAGCAGCACATGTGTGACCACGAGCACGGCTTTCTGCGCATTGTCGAAGGCCACCACATCGTTGTAGAGTTGCATGTGCAGATCGGGCAGGTGGCGGTCGTCCGGGGGCGGTGAGGGCAGAACCTCCCCTTCCAGGTAGCGCACGGTGTCGTAGCCAGCGTAGCCGACCCAGCCGCCGGAAAATTCAGGCAATCCCGGAACACTCACCGGCTGCCAAGTGGAGGTGACCCGGTCCATCTCCAGAAGCGGGTCGTCGCTGCGGTACTTCTTGGTTTGGTAGCTGTCCCGGTGATCGCGATATTCGACATCGTGGTCACGGGCGATGACTTCGGCGATCGGCTGAGCGCCGAGGTAGCTGTATCGGCCTATCTGGTCTCCGCCGACGACGGACTCGAGCAGGAAGCTGGGGGCGAGCCGATCATCCGGGCGGACGAGGCGGCGGTATGCCAGCACGGGCGTCAGAGAGTCGCTGAACAGCCGACGGAACATGGGCACGAGCAGGCGTCTGCCCTCGGTGGGCGTGGTCTGGGCGAGTTGCTTAAACGTATTGAGATCGGGCTGATTAAACGTCATAACTGGTTTCATCGGCCGGATACGACGGTCTACCCGTGATCCGTTGGAACTTTTGCACATGGCCCGATTTGGGGGGCCGGTCTTTGGCCGATAGTCTATAGGGGTCGGCCCCGGACCGCATCCCTTGAATCCGTCGACGGGAAACCACGGATGAATATCGACTCATTCCTTGCACATTACCAGATCACAGAGAACCCGTACGGCGCCGAGGAGGCCCGGCTGGACCCGGTGTTTGAGCGTCTGATCGAAAAAGACCTGTCGCATCCTGAGTTCGGCAAGGTGATGGGCAAGGTTGATCAGCCCGGCACGAGCATCGTGTTCGGGGAAAAGGGAAGCGGTAAGACGGCGATCCGGATCATGCTCGCCAACCAGATCGCGAGGCACAACGCGGAGCATCCGGACAAGCTGGTCTTGACCGTGCCATACGACGACCTGAACCCGGTGCTGGATCAGCTATTGTCGGCCTGCGGCGGCAATGTCGAATCGATGCTGGATGAACTTCGGCTGGAGGACCACCAGGACGCGATCCTGTCGATCGCGGTGACACAACTGAATGACGCGCTGCTCGGTGAACAGTCTGCTGACCCGATCCAAGGGACGAAACCAGCCCACAACTGGCGTGAGTTGAAAAAGAAACTGCGAAAGCTGCCACGATCGACTCGCGTGAATCTGGCGGTGTTGTCAGCGCTTTACGATCAGCCGAAAGCGGGCGCAGTAGTCAGCCGCTGGAAGAAGCTGCGCGGACGCTTAGGATTGGGATGGAAGATGCCCGTGCCCTGGGCGTGGATCGGTGTGTGTATGGCGATTCTTGGTCTTGTCGCACTGGGGGGTGCGTATGCGTACACATATTTACTCCAGGAACAAGAACAGGCCAGATTACCGGTCAACTTCTACGTGATCATCGCGGGTATTTTGCTTGCATTTGGAATCTTTTCGGGAGTCGCAGGGATCGTCGACTACTTCCGATGGCGGTATTACTGCAAGGACTTCGTGACACAGATGCCCGCGATCAAGCGTGATACAGCGGACCTGTCCGTGATGCTTCAGGTACTTGGTCGATCCGAGATTGCCGGGCAGCCGATTCCGACGAGTAAAGACAGCGATCGCAGTGACAGCCGGTACCAGTTAACACGTCAGTTCATCGAAGTCTTAACCGGTATTGGTTATGCGGGCATCGTCGTGCTGGTGGATCGTGTGGATGAGCCGACGGTGATCCAGGGCAAAGCGGATCGCATGCGAGCGATCATCTGGCCGATGCTGGACAACAAATTCCTGCAGCAGAAGGGAGTGGGCATCAAGCTGCTGCTACCGATCGAACTGAGGCATCTTGTTCATCGTGAGTCTCCCGCATTCTTTGAAGAAGCGCGTCTCGACAAGCAGCATGTCGTGGATCGTTTGACCTGGTCAGGCGCAACGTTGTACGACATCTGCACGAGTCGGCTGCGAGCTTGCCGAACGTCTGAGAATGAAGGCGACAAACCCATTCAGTTGATGGACCTTTTCCAGCCGGACGTGACACGTGATGCGGTGATCGACGCGTTGGATCAGATGCAGCAACCACGGGACGCGTTCAAGTTCCTCTACAGCCTGATCCAGGAACACTGCCGGCTGAGCCCGGAGGACGATCCGAACTTCAAGATCGCACGAATCACGCTGGACAACGTCCGCCGGGCGCAGGCGCAACGTGTCCAGGATTTGCAACGGGGCATTGCACCGGCATAACGGATATTTGTATACCTTTTCCGCCCATCTGCGCCGATTACTGTTTAAGCAAAGGCACTCCGGAGGGCCCCGTCTTGCCTAGTATTTGGGCACCGGATTGGGTAAGGCCTGTCCCTAAAAGAAAATAAAAAGTTTGCACTAAACACTTGCCGACGCAAGAGGTGACCGTAATCGGTATGATGTTGCGGCTGATGTGAATGGCACGTCAGTTGCGTGTACAATATGCAACGCATTGCCTACCCGGGTAGGCATAATGATGCATCGTTAAAAACAGTCACAGTTAGAAGGAACTATCTGCCATGACACCAACCCTCTCTCCCATTGCACGACCTCGCACCTTTGCGCTGCTCGCGGCTGTTTCCGCGATGACGCTCATGGGTACCTCCACCGCTCAGGCACAGGACGCCCCCCCGGTTAACACCGGTAAGGTCGCCTGGTCCACCGGCTTCGATCTGGTGACCGAATACTGGTACCGCGGTATCGGCCAGGAAAATGAAGGCCTGATCCTTCAGCCCTGGGTTGACATGACCGCCACCCTGATCGAAAAGGACGACTACACCCTGACCGGTTCGGTTGGTCTGTGGAACAGCGTGCAGGACAGCACCCCGGGCGACGCCTGGTACGAATCCGACTTCTACGCCGGCGTGACAGCAACATCCGGTGATGTGTCGGTCGACCTCCGCTACATCGTTCTGTACAACCCCTCTGGTGGCGACATCTTCGCGGAAGAAGTCGATGCTACCGTCAGCTACGACGACACCGGCCTGTGGGGCCAGGACGGCTTCGCGCTGAATCCGTACGCAACCCTGGCGATTGAAACCGATGGCGGTTCGGATGCCGGTACCAACAAGGGTACCTACCTTGAACTCGGCATCGCCCCGGCCTGGAAAGATGTCTGCGGCAGCGACAGCGTCACCGTTGATATGACAATCCCCGTGAAGGTCGGCCTGAGCCTCGATGATTACTATGAAAACGGCATGGGCGACGATGATACCTTCGGCTACCTTGACATCGGCGCCGTGTTCAGCACCCCGCTGGCTGACCTGATCCCCGCCGACTACGGCAACTGGACCGCCAGCGCCGGCGTCCACGTGATCTTCCTCGGCGACACCGCCCAGGATATCAGCGAAGCCTTCGGTACCGGCAGCGACGATTACAGCGTCTACGGCACCTTCGGGATCAAGATGGAATACTAATCGGCCAAGCCGTTTCGTAAAGAAGTCTCAAACCCACGCCCTTTACCGGGCGTGGGTTTTTTCTTGGGCGCCAGTGCACTCTATAACCAAGCGTAGTGCTTGGGGGTGCCGCACTTTGACTGCCCAGCAGCAAAGTGTGCGTTGACAGTGCACACTTTACCCTTCGGGCCAAAGTGTGGCGCCCCCACGATTGGATCGAGAACGCTCTAACCGTTAATCAGATTGCACATTGAACATCGAAGATTGAACATGAAAACCACCCGGACCTTCGCTACGCTCAGGACCGGCGTTGGGTACAAGAAACACTCACCAATCAACCAGCGATCTGGTCGAGCGCATCGATGAGTTGGTTCAGATCATCATCCGTGTTAAATGCACCGGGGCTGAGGCGGACAGTGCCATCGGGGAAGGTGCCAAGCCTGCGGTGTGTATAAGGCGCACAGTGCAGGCCAGGACGGATAGCGATATTGAAAGTGTCATCCAGAATCGAGCCGACATCAGGCACGTCGTACCCCTGGATGTTCAGCGAGAGTGTTCCGACGCGTCGTGTGGTATCGCGCGTGCCGTAGACCGTGAAGCGATCGTCGTTATCGAAGCGATCGATCAGGGTCTGCACCATAGCCTGTTCGTGCTTGAGGATGGAACTGATGCCTTTCTGATTGATGTAGTCGATGCCGGCTCCCAGGCCGACGATGCCGACGGTGTTGGGGGTTCCGCCTTCCAGGTAGTGCGGGAACTCCGCGGGCTGCGTGGGCGTGGCACTGTCGCCGCCTGTGCCGCCTTCCCGCCAGGGATTGAAGCGTGAGGTATCCGCCACATCCACCGACGTTACCGGACAACGTTCGCCAACGTAGAGCGCACCGGTACCCGTCGGACCAAGCAGAGACTTGTGGCCCGGCATGGCAAGCAGGTCGATATTCATCTGCTTAACCGAGATCGGCAGCACGCCCGCGGTCTGCGCGGCATCCAGACAGAAAAGCACATCGTGCTCGCGTGCGATCCACCCCACTACCTCGGTATCCTGGATCGTGCCGAGCACATTCGATGCGTGCGTCATGACGATCAAGCGCGTGCTGGGTTTGATAGCCTTGCGGATGTCCTCGGGGTCAACGAAGCCGTCATCATCAAAGGTGATGCGCGTCAGCTCGATCGCGCCGCGGTCGGCCATCGCCTGCAGCGGCCGACTGACGGAGTTGTGCTCGAGATCGGTCGTGATGACGTGTGTGTCACTGCCATTACTGCCGGGTGCAAGTACACCTTTGATCGCGATGTTAAGCGCATCGGTTCCGTTAAGCGCAAAGACGAAGCGATGCGGGTTGTCGGCCTCGAAGAGCCTGGCGAGTTTGAGCCTAACAGCGTCCACCATCTGGTCGGCGGCGATCGCCATGCGGTGGCCGGCGCGGCCCGGATTGGCTGCGTCTTCGGCGAGGAACTTGGCCATCGCCTCGTTCACACCCGGGGCTTTGGGGAAACTCGTTGATGCGTTGTCGAAGTAGATCATCGAATGCCTCATACGCTCGGTAACCCCTGCACGCGGCGCCAGGCGCTGAGTTGACCGAGATGGATATTTTCGTGCATCGCCATCAGGTAAGGTAGCGCGACACCCGCTGTCGGCAGGACCTTGAGCCAACGTTCAAGGTTGATCTTGTTGTTGAATACATCATCGGTTGCGGTACTGAGTGCAACTTCAACCGCGTCGTGCCCCTTGATGTAGCTGGCAATCAGTTCGTCTTTGGACGCATAGATTGACCGATCGGGTTCGGGTTTGCTTTTCATGCCGAACGGATGATCTTTCGGGTCTTCGAAGGCTTCACCCTTGATGATGCACTCGATCGCGGGATGGTATGCGTTCAGGTGGCTGAGCACCCAGGCGGGGTGATTCGCACCGGGGCCGGGCTGGACGACCATCTGCTGCTCGGACAGGTCGGCGACGAGTTTCTGGCCGTAGTCTTTGTTCTTGTTCCAAACAAGGAGCAGGCCTTTGATGACTTCAGACATTTCGGAATTCCTCAGTTTTAGCGTGCAAATCGACTAACTTTAAGCCCATGGTATCAGAACAGCGGTGGCATACCTATGGCGCGTCGCCAGGCGGACAGTTGGCCGGCATGGAAGGTGATGTGGCCGTTGAGGATGAAGGTCAGGCCGTCGCCGACGGTCGGCATCATTTGACGAAAGCCTTCGTTGGGCATCTGCGCAGCCAGTTGTTCTTCCGTGATGCTTTCCAGCGCGGGGCCGATGGCTTCAACACCCTTATCCAGTTCGGCAAGCAGTGTCTGCAAGTCCGGATACTTCGAGGCATCATCAGTAGGCTCGGACTTCATCCCAAAAAGTTTGTCCCAACCTTCGGGGACTTTGTAAGTCACGCCTAGCAGACCCGCGGGGAATTCATTTGTCCATGCAAGGTGCCCGACGATCCAGAGCGGATGATTCATACCGGGTTGCGGCTGCTTCGCCAGATTGTCGGCATCGATACCTTGAAGCAACATCTTGAGGTAGCCGACACCAAAGTGCAGGTTGTGTTTCACGGTGCTGTTGATTGCCATTGGTTTACTCCTGGACCCACCCCTGGGTTGATTAAATTACGCCCCCACGTATTTGGCGTAGATGCTCTTTGCCACGTTCGCGTGTTTAGTGCCTTTTACAATCGCCCGGCCGTCGCTGAAGAGAGTCAGTTCGTAGGGTTCGCCGTTGTCGGTGATATCGGCACGGAGCATGAACTTGTTGGCGGTGACTTTGCCGTGGGATTCGAGGCGTTTGGCGATTTCGGTGAAGTCGAGTTTTGAACTGTTGGAGCCGGGCGATGAATCGCCCTCGCCTGTCTTCATATTGAGTTGGACGGCGTTGCGGCCGCAGAGAGTTGTCGTTGAACTTCCGAACAAGCCGTCGAGGTATTCGTATTTATGTTGCTTACAGCAGAGGCATTCGCCTACGTCGTAAGCGCGTGCGACCTTGAACTGCTTGATCATGTTGGACCAGAGGTCGAGGTTGAGCATAGTCGGGCAAACCTTGTCGAGGTTGCCGGTAAGGATCTTGAGCGCCTCAGCGACCTGATAGTTAGCGACGATCGAGACTGCGGGGCCGATGACGCCGGCGGTGTCGCAGGTCGGATTCACACCGGGCGGCGGGGCTTGCTCGAAGATGCAGCGCAGGCAAGGCGTCGCGAGGCCTGCTTGCTCCCATGGCGTGTCAGCCGCTTCGGTATGCGGTAGTACAGCATAAGACGCACCGACCGTACCGACCGCCCCGCCGTAGACGTAGGGGATGCCGTGCTTGACGGCGACATCGTTGGCGAGGTAGCGCGTTTCGAAGTTGTCGACGCCGTCCATGATGAGGTCGACTTTGCCGACGCCGGGAAGTTGTGTTGCCAGACGTTCGATGTTGGTGTGGTTCACATCGTCAACAACCGCATCGACTTTGATCTGCGAATTGACCTGCGCGATCTTGCGTTTGGCGGCTTCGGCCTTGGGGATCGCCTCCTTGACATCGTTTTCGTCAAAGAGGACCTGGCGTTGCAGGTTGGTGATTTCGATGAAGTCGCGGTCGACGATCACGAGGTGCCCAACGCCGGCGCGTGCGAGCATGTTGACGATCACCGTACCGAGCGCGCCGCAGCCGACGATAAGGACCTTGGCTTTAAGCAGTTTGCGTTGGCCCTCTTCCCCGAAACCGGGCAGGAGCATCTGGCGGTGATAGCGTTCCAGTTCTTGCGTCATTCTCTTTCCCAAATCGAATCTTAAATCTTCCAGCCGTAAATAAACGCCAATGGACGTAAATTGAAGATGAGTCAGATTTGCGTTTTTCGCGTGCCTTTGTAGCTAATCCTGTTCTTCCAACAATTCCATACGTTTACCCATACTGATGCGGTCCTCGGTGATGTATCCGATAGCGCGGTAGAAGGCGAGTTGTTGTTTATTCGTGCCTCGAATCTGTAAGTTCACTTTCTGGCAGCCCAGTTCCTTGAGCCGGTTTTCGGCAGCCTCGACGAGCAGGCGGCCGTAACCTTTGCGTCTGTAATCGGGGTCGACGGCAAGGTAGTTGATCCAGCCACGGTGGCCATCGTAACCGGCCATGACCGTGCCGATCAGTTGCCAGTTGAGTTGAGCGATGAGGAACAACTCCGGCTGAAAACGTGTCTTCGCGATGATGTCTTTATGCGGATCGTTTTGAGGTACGATCAGGTCACACTGATCCCACAGGTTGACGACAGCGGTGATGTCCGATTCTTCATAGGGGCGTATTTGAAACGGCATGTTAATACTCCCAATACAGCTTAAGGGGCAACGTTGCTGCCTCCCTCAACCGGATCGACGCGCACGCCCTGTTCAACCAGATAATCCAGCGCGGCCTGGACCTCGTCCTCATCGCCTTCAAACAGCACGGCCATGATACCGATATCCTTCTGCACGCTGGCCTGTCGGATATCAAACATCACACCCGGGAAACGGGTCGCCATCTTCCACAGGCAAGGTTCGTTTTGCCTGCCGCCTTCGAAGGTCAGCCAGGTTTTTCTAGTGGTCTTAGACATTTTAAAATTCGCGGAATTAACAGGTACCGAATGAACAATAGATTTCGCAGATGACGCAGATTATCAAATTAGCCAACCGTTCTGATCAGCATTATCCGCGCAATCCGTAGATTATATCCGTTCCATCCCCATCAGCCTCCCGCGATGGCGGGGACGATTGAGACCTCGTCGCCGGCCTTTAGCGGGGTCTGGAGGTTTTCGAGGAATCGGATGTCTTCATCGTTGACATAAACATTGATGAAGCGGTTGATTTCGGTTTCGCTCTTGTAGAGGCGTTTGCCGAAGTCAGGGTAGTCACTGTTGAGAGAGCCGAGGACAGCACCGACGGTTTCGCCGGCGACTTGCAGAGATTCCTGATCGCCGACCTGCGGTCGAAGTGCGGTTGGGATTCGAACGGTAACTGTGTAAGACATTGCTAATTCTCCAGGATTAATTTTGCTTATCCCCCTCTCCCCTTGGGAGAGGGCCGGGGTGAGGGCCAGTTGTGCGTGCATTTAGGATTAACTCGCACATAATCAATCCGGTCCTCATCCTGGCCTTAATCCGGGGGCTCCCAAGGGGAGAAGGGACCGGAATGTGTTGCTACTAGTCGCTTAAATCTTTTGAAGTTTTGACGGTGTATGCGGATGTGTTTCTTCTAGTTCCTTGACCAGCGCATCGAACTCGTTCATCTTCGCGTTGATGACGGGGCTGGTGGCGAACTGGCCTTGCATGACTTCAACGGTCTTCAGACCGTTGCCGGTGATGCAAACGCAGATCGATTCATCGCGAGGGATACGACCCGATTGAATAAGTTTGATCGTACAAGCGAGCGTGGTACCGCCGGCCGGTTCTGTGAAGATGCCCTCGGTGCGACCGAGCAGTTTGATGGCATCGAGGATTTCTCGATCGCTTGCTGATTCCCCCCAGCCACCGCAGTCACGGATGATCTTCAGGACGTAATACCCGTCGGCCGGGTTGCCGATCGCGATGCTCTTGGCGATGGTGTGGGGTTTCTGCGGGTGGAACAGTTCCTGCTGCTCACGCAACGCGGTCACGATCGGGTTGCAGCCGTCGGCCTGGGCGGCGTAAATCTTCGGACTGTTGTCTTCGACCAAACCGAGCTTGATGAATTCCTGGTAGCCCTTCCAGATCTTGGGCAGGATCGTTCCGCCGGCGACGGGCGAGACGGTGTGCTTAGGCAGCTTCCAGCCAAGCTGTTCTGCGATCTCAAAGCCGTGTGTTTTCGCACCTTCGGTGTAGTACGGGCGCAGGTTGACGTTAACGATCGCCCAGTTGTATTTATCCGCAATTTGCGAACAGAGGCGGTTGACGTCGTCGTAGTTACCCTTGATTTTGAACATGCGCGGGCCGAAGGAAAGCGTAGCGACAATCTTTCCTTCTTCCAGGTCGTGCGGGATCATCACACAAGCACGCAGACCTGCCGCGGCGGCGTGAGCAGCGACGCTATGAGCAAGGTTGCCGGTTGATGCACAGCCGACGGTATCGAAGTCGAATTCGATTGCCTTGGTCAATGCAACGGAAACGACGCGATCCTTATAGGAAAACGAGGGGTAATTCGCACTGTCGTCCTTGATGTAGATTTCTTTGACACCGAGTTCTGCGGCAAGGCGGTCGGCTTTAATCAGTGGTGTAAAACCAGAGTTGAAGCCGGCCTTGGGTTCACCTTCGATCGGCAGCAGGTCTTTGTAACGCCAAAGCGAGCGCGGCCCGGCTTCGATAGATTCGCGTGTGACCTTGCCTTTCATGGCCTCGTAATCGTAGGCGACTTCCAACGGGCCGAAGTCGTGGTCACAGACGGTTAACGGCTCCAGGCCGTACTCTGCGTGACACTCTTTGCACTGAAGTGATTTTACGTAGCTCATGGTTTTTCGCCTTGAATACGGACGCTTGAAGGTATCCCTGTGACACCGGCGTGAGGACACGTCGGCTCGCGTGCATAAAAAAACCCTTCTTATCAAAGACAAGAAGGGGCATGGCTTTACGTTTGGGTAAAGGTCCTGGCCGCCTCTTATCTTCCCCAGCCAAACGGCCGGGCGGGAGTTCGCACCAATCTTTCCGGCTTTGCCGGTGACGGTTGCGGTGGCTTCATCGGGCCCATTCCCTCTGCCACTCTGGATAAGACGCTGGATTTTGTGCGTGGTACGTTAGTCTTTTCCACGCTTGCGGTCAAGCATTATTTATGAAAGTTTTCGCCTGATATTAAGACCGATTATTCCCGTTAGCATCAGCATCATGCTTGATGGCTCCGGAACCAGGCTGCTTAAATCGCCATCCGGGTTGTATGCGATCGTGTCGATCCAGACAGTGCCGGACCAGTTGCTGCCGCCTGAAGTCGCAGGCGCGGAGCTGAAGTAAAGCGAATCGATGAAAGCATTGGGTCCATCGATCACATCATTGCCACCGTTGTAGTTTTGCCACTGCGAACTGTCTGACAGGTCCCATTGATAGAGATGCCACTTGCCGTCCGCGATGACTTCCTGGAACACCGCGCGTTCCTGGCGGTGATTGGTGACGATGCCATCGTCCAGCAGCATGCTGATATAGAGTGGATCATTACCCGGCTCTAATCTCAGAAACAGGCCGACATATCCCTCGCTGCTCATGGCTTTGTCTTCGTCGTAGAGGTTTGTCAGAGGGTGCGACGTACCGGAAACGAGACGCAGTTGCATGCTTTCAGGCGTTTCGTTTGTATTATCGATATCCAGGCGCAGCGACATCTGTCCGTCCTGAGCGAATTCGCTATCCAGCGCGGCGGTTGAACTGGCAGCTACATTGTGGGAACTGGCGGAGAAACTCGGCGTGTTGGTGAAGTGGCCTTTGGTAGCCTCGAAGTCATCGAAGACAGCCAGGTCGGTAATAAATGGTTGAGCCCCCGGTGGCTCCGGTCTGGCGGGTTGTGCTAACGGAACATAGTCCGGATTAGGCGTTGCGAATACCGCGAAGTTATTGGCAACGAGCCTTTCGTAACCGGGCTCGTAAGTGGATGAGCCATCGCTTGGGCTGTTGATGACGCGCGTGTTAGCGAGACCGTCATTGCTGTCATCCATGACCATGGTGGTCGAGCCGCCACCATCGATATTGATGGCTTGCCTGGTGTTGAAGTAGTTGATCAGCAGGTCAGCCATTTCGCTGGTGCGCATGCCTTCGCTGTAATTTGTCTGACGTCCATCAACGGTCATGAGTAAAACGTGTCCGTCGTAGGTGATGCCGATCGCGGTGTGCGGATTCAGCGCGTTGGTATAGCTGTCATTGGGCGCTGTGTTGACGCCGCCTTTGACGATTCGCTGATTACCACCGATCGCGTTGTAGAGCGTGACTCCCTGATTGTTTGTATAGGAATCAGCACCATTTGCGGTGACTATTCTTGGATTGTTGTTTTGAGAGATATTGAAAATAGGCTCGTTGTTGACGAAGCTGGCAGAGTAAATGATGCCATTGGAAGCGTTGGTGTGTGTAAGGTTGGCGTAGTTTTCACTGCCTGAAGAGCCGGCATCACTATAGAAGTCGCCGTTGATGCCGATCTGTGCGTTAACGCTGTCGACAAAATCACTGGTGGTCGTGCGTGTGACTTCGCCCGGCTTTATGCCGTTATCCGGCTGCATCAGGAAGCTGACGCCTTCAGCATCCGGATCGATTTCCATGATGTTGATGACGACGGGCCGGGGCAGGTTGAATAAACCTGCGTTCAGCGTGGAGCCATCTTCAGCTTCGATGATCTGGTAATGCGTCACCCCGATAAAGGGCTGTGCGGTGTTGATGATCGCTGCGTTGGTGAACGTAGCTGTAAGAAATACCAAGCAGGTTACTAGGGCTCGCCAGTGGGAGAAGCCGGCAAGAACCCATCGTGTTGTCGGAAGCATGAACACAACCTCCAAGGATAAAAAAAAAAATCTGGGAGACACGGCATGCTGTGGGGAGAATCACGGCACGCAATAATTCTATAATATTCCGTGCGTGTATTAAAGTACTTTTCCATTTTTCCCTATGGAAAACAAGAAGCGTTCTTCACGAATGTCAATATGGGTAAACAAAACGCCCCACCAATTGGTGGGGCATTGTTGTTATGCGGCAAAACAACTGTTTTGTTTATGTGGTTGCGACGGTTCGGGCATCTGTGCGGCGAATAATGTCACTGACGCCGGTTTGATTGAAACCCTTGTAGCCATCGTTTCTTTCCAGATTCTCCAGGTGCGAGCCGACAGCACCTTGTTCGCGGAAACGCTGCGCCTGTTCTTTTGTAATCAGACTTCTGTTAAGCAGGTCGTCGATGCGAGCGCTATCAATCTGCCAGACTTCACCGGCGGTGAAGGCCTGGCAGAGAAACTCGAAGTTGGTGAATTTGTCCATGACCTTGTGGCCGGACGCTTCGAGGTCTGCGGTCAAGCGTTCGTGGTCGAACTGGCATTCAAGGTGGTGCATACCTGCTTTGAGAATGGAGTCTCCGTGCAGCGCGGTCCACAGGCCGACGGTACCAAGTTCGGTTGGTGATTCGATGGTTCGGTGGTCGAAGTCGTGCGTGACTTCTTCGGGGGCCATGTCGACATCGGCGAAGATGACAAAACCTGCGACCGGTTGTTCGAGCACCTGTGCGCCCCAGCCTGCTTCGCCGCCGGCATAGAAACGTTCACGGCAATAGAAACCCAGCGTCTCTAAGACTTCGATCGTTCGCTTGAAGAGTTTGCGCGAACAGCGGAAGGTGTGGTGGTCGTGATTTGCCCAACCGATGCCGAGGCTGTCCTGCCGCGCCTTTTGCCAGCGGGCCGCGGTGTTGCGCCGCTGCCAGAAGTCGCGCTCCGCATGAAAAAAAAGGTCACAAGCATAGTTGCGTGCGGCGTCTTGATCCGTGTGTTCGGCGAGTTGGGCGATCGCGTTATTCACGAATGTCAGCGTGTGAGCGATGCCTTCATCATCCGTGGCAAAATTCCGACGGCGGCGGCGGAACGATTCGAGGACACGCTGCGCATTTACGGCCAGTTGCGGCGAGTACTTTGGTTGATCGAAGCCGCGGTAGCCGTGTCTTTCGACACAGAGCATCTCAGCGTCGTCGCCTTTGAACGCGGTTGCCATGCGTAATTGGCTGAAGGGTTCACCATAGATCGGCGTCTCGGGCGTGATGTTCCATGTCGCAAGAAAGTCCGCCACCCAATCGACCTTGATACCCACACGCATCGGACCATCTTCGATCAGCACGGCAGGGAGCACGGCCCCATCGTGGATGTAACGCGTGGGTGCGCCGGGCAGAGGTTTGAGTTCGTAACCGGTATCGGTAAGTTGCGCGGCAGCTTTGTGAGTCGTGGGGATGCGGATGAAGTCGACCCAGTCGACGAAACGCGTAGCGGTTTCATCCAGCATCCGACGAGCGAGCGTTGCCGCTTCGGGATTGCGAGACAGGAATTCATCTACCAGGTCTCGGATCAGAGCATCGGCCTCCGGCTGACGCTGCCAGTTCCACTGTTGGTTTATTGCATCGCTTGGTTGCTGCGACATAGGATTGACACTCATCGATTAGAAACACGGGATTAATTGGTATGAACAGCGTAGGTCTCCAAGCGTTTTTATAACGCGCGTAGACAAAGCAACAAAATCTTTCACAATCATTCAGATACCGCACTACTTATTCTAGTCAATTCAATTGCAATTGACATACAGAAGTGTAAACAATCGGATACCGTGGGAATGCATGTGCTTATCTCGGGATAAAGTGCTCATGTAAAACGCCCCACCAATTGGCGGGGCGTCGTCGTTGATTCGGATTGTTGGCTGTTGCTTACCAGGCGAAGTGAGCAAAGGCCTTGTTGGCGTCGGCCATACGGTGAACCTGGTCGCGGGTGTTCATGGCCTTGCCTTCCTTACGGGAGGCGTCCATGAGTTCCTTGGCAAGACGCAGGTACATGGGCTTACCCGATTCGGCACGGGCGGCGCCGATGATCCAGCGGAAGGTCAGCGACTGCTGGCGACGCTTGTTGACCTGCATGGGCACCTGGTAGTTGGTGCCGCCGACACGCTTGGAGCGGACTTCGACTTCCGGCTTGACGTTGTTGATGGCGTCGTGGAAGACGTCGATCGCCTTGGGGTCGCCCTTGGTTCGCTTTTCGATCTCGTCGAGGGCATCGTAGACAACGCGCTGTGCGACGGACTTCTTGCCGTCCTTCATCACGCAGTTGATGAAACGTGAGAGGACCTTGTCGCCGTAGCGAGGATCGGGTTTCAGTTGTTCTTCAGCTTTGGTGATTCTGCCTGCCATGTGGCTTTTCCTTTCGTCGGATCGTCGAGGGGTGAGAGTCGATAGCTTCAGCTACCAGCTTTCCCTCATCGTTCACCGCTTTGCCAACACGGCTCAGCGATTACTTTCCGAAAACAATGAGTAATCAGACTATCTCGTAACCAACCGCCTGCTTGCACATCAAGCCTTTAGCTAACGGCTAATGGCTGAAGGATAACGGCTCAAACTTACTTGGACTTCTTGACGCCGTACTTCGAACGGCCACGCTTACGGCCTTCGACACCGAGGCTGTCCAGCGAACCTCGGACGACGTGGTACCGCACACCGGGAAGGTCGCGGACACGGCCGCCACGCACGAGCACGATGCTGTGTTCCTGAAGGTTGTGGCCTTCGCCACCGATGTAGGCCGAGACTTCCTTGCCGTTGGAGAGCCGTACACGGCAAACCTTACGCAGCGCGGAGTTGGGTTTCTTGGGGGTGACGGTCTTCACCTGAAGACACACGCCACGACGCTGTGGGCACGCATCAAGGTCCTTGACCTTGGACTTGGCCTTGGGGGTGCGACGGGGCTTGCGGACGAGTTGGTTGATCGTTGGCATGTCTGTCCGTTCCGGGCAGGGGTTGGTTGGTATATCCGTATGTTACGAGCCGCGTAGTATAGGGTTAGAGCATCAAAATATGCAAATTAGGTCAAGGTTATCGCTGCCTTTTCATGGCCACCACAACCGCCCTGCCTTCAACTTATCTTATTCGATAACAACCATTTATGCGTCTTCCACAGGCAGGGATCGACGCAGCAGGTCTTCCAGTTGATCCACATGGGCTTTCATGGATAAACCGGCTTCCAGGCCCTTGCAGGCGTCCTGACAGGCTCGGAGAGCCTGGGGGGCAGTCAGTGATTGCATGGCGTTTGCCAGGGCAAGGGCGTCGGAGGGGTCCGGGATGACTCGGCCGCGAGCCGGCGAATTCTCGGGCTCGATCAGGTCGCTGGCCCCGTTGTAGGCGGTGCTGATGGCGGGGACCCCCATCATCAGGGATTCGATGACAACCTTGCTGGCCGGGTCGTAAAACGTCGGGTGGACGGTGACGTCGGCGGCGGCGTAGAGGGCCTCGATCTTGCGTGTGTGGCGGATGAAGCAGACGCGGTCCCTGACGCGAAGTTTCTCGGCCGCTCTATTGTGCTGATGCCAGAACTCGCCAGCCAACAGAACCCGTGCATCGACACGCCGGTCCTTGAGGATCGCCAGCGCCCGCATGAGTGGATCGAAGCCTTTGAGCCGGGGATTGATAGCGGCAAAGAGAAATACCGTCGCAGAGTCGGGGATCTTGAAGCTTTCACGGATCCGTTGACGCCAGGCTAGACGTGTATCCGCATCGACCTCGGGCATGACCGCGGCATTGGGGATCAACTCAACGCGGTCACTCGGAAGTTTATAGTGCGATTCAAGCTGGCGTGTCACGTATTGGCTGACTGCGGCGACTTTGAAAAGCTGCAGGTTTTCAAACGCGTTTTTTTCGAGCGATTGCAGCAGACGCTGCTTGGGATTGAAAAAGACTGCCAGTCGCTTGTTGAGTCGCGCTGCCGGTGTGGATCGCATGGCGATGTTACGTTCGAGTGTTTCCCGTACAGTCCCGCCACGGGGCTGCATCACACGCGCGGGCACGGCCGTAGTCATCGAAAGCGTGGTATCGAATTGGCCAGTATCAATCTGTTCTTTCGCCCATTTGACGAAGCGATAGAGCCGTAAGGCAGATGATGCCTTTCGTCTGGCGAACGCACGAATGGTGATGCCGGGCAGGCTGTTTGTATCTCGACATCCGCCTGCGATGAGCGTGACATCGTGGCCGCGCTTCGTAAGTTCGGTAGCGATCTGCGCCGTGGATCGTTCGAGGCCGCCGGCGTGCGGATCGAATCGCTCGATGATGATCGCGATCTTCATGGCTGCGGTGTTTGCCATGTTCAAGCACCTGCCTCCACGGTCTTGAGCAGATCGACCACTTCGCCGGTAACACGATCTGCATCGATGCGTGTCATGCAACGGTGGTCTAAGGGGCACTTCTTCTTCTGGCACGGTCCACAGAAAACTTTTTCCATAACCTGGCGCTCGTGTTTGAAGCTGATAACGGTCCAAGCCGGATCGGTCGGGCCGAAGATCGTAACGACGGGGGTATTCATCGCGGCGGCGATGTGGCGCGGGCCGGTGTCGTTCGTAATCATTACCGATGCATGTCGGACGATGCTCTTGAGTTGATTGAGCGTCATGCCCGCATCCTGGAGATCGAGGATCGGCTTTTTCGCGGATTGGATAACTTTGTCAAGGATCGGCCGCTCTTTCGGGGCTCCGCTGACAGCGATGAAGGCACCGAGTTTTTCAACGCACTTGTCTGCAACCTCTGCGTAACGTTCGGGAAACCACATCTTGGCGTCGCCGTAGTTGGCGCCGGGATTGAGCAGTACAAGGTGTTGACCGGATTGCGGATCGAATCCTCCCTTGCGTAACAGCTTGTCCGCGGATTCATCGTCTTCTTTGCGCGTAAAAAGCTGCATTTGTGGATCGGGGCTCATCGCGCCGAGATAGTTGGCCAGGCTCAGGTAATAGTCTCGCGTTGGGACGGGGACGTAACCTTCGAGCGTGCGGCGGGCGATGAGGCGGTCGGTCAGCAGCACCCCCCTGCCGTCCCGGTCGTATCCAAGCCGCCGCGGGATTTTCGCCAAAGCTGTGATCAGAGCGCTGCGGAAGCTGTTGGGCAGGATGACCGCCAGATCAAATTTGCCGTTGGCGAGTTTCGCTGCGAGTCGGAACGGCCCACCCTCTTTCTGCTCGGTTTTACCGCCGCGCCGGACCCTGGCGGTCAGCGTCCGATTCACCCACGGATTGGGATCGATGATCGGTTTAACATTCTTGCCGACCAGTGCCGTGATATGCGCATCGGGATAGAGTTCGCGCAGAGCACGCAGCGTGGGCATCGCCATCACGCAATCCCCCAACCAGGTCGGCATGACGACCAGGAGGCGACCGGGTTTCAATTCATGTGCGTCTACGTGCATCCGGGCAAGTATAGCAACGGCTGATTAGCGATCCCAAAGCAAGGCGGTGACAACCGCCAGTTGGGCAAATATGGCCGACTCTATCAGACGTGAAAACGTCGTGGGGTCGGAAGACCCCAGGTAGAAGGCGCCAAGCAGACAGGCGCCGGCAATCGTCTGCAGCACGATGGCAAATATCTTGGCGTAGGAAAATTCCTCACCCATACCGCGTTGGCTTCGCAGTTCCTGAAGGATCAGACGCAGCGTCTTTTCGACTTGCGTAAGGTCTTCTTGCACCGGCGGCGGAGCGGCGGGCGAGGGCTTAGGCTGAGGGGCGGCCTCGGGTTTAGCAACGGGCGTAACCTGCTTCACCGTGACCTGGGGTTCAGCAGCCGTTTCTTCTTGAGTATCATCCAACTCAGCGAGCGGCACGTTCCATGGTCGGAAAGGCTTGGGTATGGCTTGTGTTTGTGTTGCCTGTTGTGCACCTGCAGGAGAACTCGATTGTGATTCTGCTTGAGGCTCAGAATCTTCGGCGTCGGTCGATGCACTGGTTTGAGCGGTTCGCCTTTCCTGCTGCAGCTTGGCTACGGCGGCGGCATCCCACTTTCGTTGGCTTCGTCCTGCGCGGTTAATCGTCTCGCTGGTCTCCGGCTTACGTTGCTGGGCAACGATACGGACAGCCTCAACGAGGTTGCGTGCATAAAAGTCGGGCGAGGCCTTTTCCTGGCCATCATCGACAGACTCATCAATGACCCCAGGATATTCGCGAGGATCGAAGGGCTTGAGTCGGTCGGCATCGAGACGCAGAAGGACCGTCCGGGTTCCCGCCGCCTTGCCTGCCTGGATGTCACGGATCTGGTCGCCGATCATCCAACTCTGCGACAGGTCCAGTCCCATCTCCTGCGCCGCTTCCAGCAGCATCCCGGGGGCGGGTTTGCGGTTCGGGTGTTCCTTGCGATACCGCGAGACGGTGCCCTGGGGGTGGTACGGACAGTAGTAGTAACGGTCGACCTTCGCCCCGCTGGTGCTGGCTTCGAGCAGTTCGCTGATCCGCCGATGGACCAGGTCGACATCCTGCTCGGAGTACTTGCCTCGGGCAACACCGCCCTGGTTGGTCACGACGATAACCTTGTAACCCAGCCCACTGAGCGAGGCGACAGCACTGGCGACGCCCTGGATCAGGCGGACCTTTTCCGGGTCGCCCAGGTCGCCGTCGTTGTGGATCAGCGTGTTATCACGATCGAGGAACACAGCAGCGTTCATGCTTAAAGCATAAACGGGGGCGTGTTGAACAGCCAATCGGGCCAGATGTTGACTATCGATCGGTTTCCGCGATCTGGATCGTGTAGGCGCCTTCCTGGAAGCGGTTACGGACGAAGACCAGCCGAGCCCGGACGATGCCAACGCCGTCCGCGAGCGGATACTGACGGACTTCGCTGGGAGCCAGCGGGGGCTCGATATTATCGGCTAAATCCTGGCCCGGTATCTGATCCGCCAATTCGGCGAGCAAGCGTTCTTCGCCGTCGTCGGTCTGGATGAAGAGTTGCAGCGAGCGGCGAGTCGTCTCGGTCGGGAAGGCGTGGCCGGTCAGGTTGTAGAGTTCGATCACAGTGGGTTGCCGAGGTATTCGCTTGATATTCAGCTTGATCCCAGACTGCAGGAACGCCAGATCGCGACGGGCGGCCCAAAGATGCTCGTGCTCTTTCATGTGGCAGTCAGTACATCCCTGCGGTGGTCCTTCCAGCTTTTCCAGCGAACCCGGTGGCCAGTTGGCGTGCTGGTAGCGATCCGATGTCCGCCAGACTTCCCACTGCGATTGGGCCTGGCTGTGGCACGTACCACAAGCATGGGTCTTGAAAGACGCAACACAATCGGTCTGGGGGGTCAGCTGTGTGGCCTCATGACATGCAATACAGGACAATCCCATTCGGCCTTCAAATTCAAGCGGAACCTGCTGGCGGGTGGTTGGATCGATCGTGATATAACGCAGGTGGGTCAGGCTGTTGGCGTGTGCCGTGCCGGTCCATTGCTGATGAATTTGCTCGTGGCATGGAGCACACTGCAAGGGCTCATATTCAGGTGCAGGTTCTGGACCAAGGTGGCAGGTCATGCAACGCTGTACCAATGTTTTGCCAAGGCACAGGTGCTGCGGGGATACGTATAACTCGCAAAGATCTGTAGCAAGATGCGGTGCGTTTTGATCCAGCCATTCCAACAATAACGCTTCACGTTTTTCCAGTGGTGTATCTCTCAGGGGGACATCCTTGAAAGGCGCTATCTCCCAAAGGGCTTCATACGCAGCCGCCCGGACACGCCAGTCGGTGTCGGATGTGTGCGTAACGAGGTACTCAAGCGGCGCGTCCTTGCAGGCTTCTATCCGGTCCAGGGCCGCTTGATCGGTTGACGAGTCGGCCGCCTGGTGAACCGGATCGGTTTCGGGGATGATCAGCCAGAGCATGATCGAACCAAGCAACAACACAACCACGCCCTGGGTGATCCACCAAATAGGGTGAGACTTTTTTCGATTTTGGCTTGTGTGCCGACCGGCCATCGGTTTATACTACATCAACATTGAACACAATAGTACAAATCCCGGGGTCGATCAGGTCGCTGCTGGTCTGGATGTTTGCCATCCTTTTGATCGCAGGCCCGCTATTGGCACATAGTGAGCCATACCGGCCTCCCAGAAGGAATCCCCCCCCACCACCACCGCCGCCACCAAAACAAGAACCAACGCCTGATCCCGTTATCAAATACCCACCACCGGTATATGAACTACGCTGGTCCTGGGTCCATTGGTGGGAAGCGAATCGTGAGCGATATCTATATCCCGCCAACCAAGGTTTCAATACGCAGGACATCAGCCAGGAGCAGCGCAATAACCTGCGCGGCGAAGCATTCAAAACACTTGTTGAATTGCTGAAGGACTCAAACGTTGAAGCTCGAAAATCGGCTGCGATAGCGTTGGGACGAATCGGGAGCCCCGCCCCGGATGAAGTGCTGGATGCGCTCATCGAAGCAGCAGAAAACGATTCAATGGGAGAGGTCCGATCTCATGCTTTATTGGCGATCGGTATGATCGGTGGTGATCGCAGCGAAGAACTGCTGGGATCTTACTCACCAGAATCCGAACGTATGAAAGCATCAGCGATCATCGCTTGCGGGTTCCTGCCTACATTAAGCGATCAATTGCGCACTCGATTACAGGAACTATGCAAGGATCCCTCATCGTCTGTTTCTTATGCGGCGTATTGGGCGCTTTCACAGCATAAAAACGGGATCACTGAGGATATGGCGATAAAGTGGATCGCCGGATCTCACAACCCGTGGCTTGTATCAGAATCGGGATTGTCGTTAGGACGCATAGCTGAAAAAATCGGTTTAAGGGTACTGACCGTGATCGCTTCCGGCGATACAGCAATAGAAGAAGTGCCGGTGTGGCAGTTCCTGCTTGCACTGCGTAATGATAAACTCGGGCCGATTACACTTAGTGAATACCGCGAATGGCTTCAAGCTCATCGCAGGCTCTTCTCATATGAACCGACGCCTTACGACGAAAAATCCGAAGTAATTCGCAGTGATGTTCAGCCCCATGACCTGCCCGCGCCCAAAGGCAGAAACCCCGCCGACCGTCCCGTGGTCTTTTTAGACAACCTCAAGATGGTTAAGGGTGTCGAAGATATCTATATGGCCCGGCTTCGGACTTCGGCTGTGATTGCCCTGGGGCAAGCGGGTAATCAACCCGAGGTAATCCGCACGCTTCAATTACTGATTGAAGAACGTGAGGACGAATACAACATCACGCCCAAGTGCTTTGCCCTGATCAGTCTGGGGCAGATTGGCTCGAAAGATGGGCTTCCGCTCCTGTTAGCAGTCGCCAGCGACCGAGATGAGAATGGTCGGTTAAAAACACAGGAAAAACTCGAATCTCCGATGCGAGGTTTTGCGGCTATTGGGCTTGGGATCTATGCCAGGCCGTACATGGCTGATCAAGGTATTTCTGATACCCCGGCGTATCTTTCCGCGATCGAACTGTTGACCGAAAGATTGCTGGACAAGCGAGAAAAAATTGAAGTTCGCACGGCCTGCGCAATAGCCTTGGGTATCAGCGGACGAACCGCTAATCTTAAAACTCTTGTCAATCATCATGATGCACTGAATCAAAATAGCCAGCTACTGGGTGGATACGTTTCACTCGCTAGAGCCATGCTGGGTGACCACAATCTGATCAGCCACATTCCGGCGTTTATGGCCCAGCCCCCTACACGTGACGAGACGACTAACTTGATGTCCAAACGCGCAGCAGTCTTGTCGCTGGGTGTCATTGGTACGGACGAAGCGATCCCCATACTTGTGCGTTATTACGACGAGCATTACTTCGTTAACCGGGAAGTCATACTGGCCCTTTCCTTATGCCATACCGAGGGCGTTGTGGGGCAGATTTTGCCGGTCCTGAAAGATAGCGATAACCCATACGAACGGGCGTATATGGCTGAAATCATTGGACGCTTGCTCGAACAACACAAGCCCTCAGAAATCTCGCGATTCCTGATCGATAGCAACTTCACAATGAAGAACGGGCTATTTGAACCCTACAAACGGATGAGCAATCCGTTTATGTATGAATACCTGATCCCTCAGTTCGGCGAAATATGGTATTAAGCCTCAAAACACTGGTGTTGGTGCTGGCTTCCGTGATTGCGAATCCCGCAGCGGAGCTGGATATGTTGCAGCGTGAGGGTGACGCCGATCCACTTTACGTGCAGGCTGTCGTTTCATCGGTGATAGCTGAACTGGAAAATGCACAAACGCCGAATGAACAATGTGCTAATGCTTTTCTGAAAGGCGAACTGCTTCGCAAAGCGGCATTGCTCGATCCAGAGAAAGACTACGCACAACAGGCACTTGATGTATTTCGGGCGATGCGGGTGGATTACCTGCAACTGCCGGCAGGCCAACTGGGCTATATCGGCGAATCGCGCGTGTATCGACAACTCGGTAACCCCGAAGAAGCCCTTGCGGCGCTTGAACCACTGCTTTCCAGTCGATCGGACAACGGCATACGCAGGTTGTCGCAGCTGGAGGCGACCGAAGCATATCTGCTGATTGATCCGAAGCGTGCACTGGCGGAGGCAGGCGGACTTGGCGATGTTGCCGATTGGCTGCGTGCAAGAGCATTTGCCGCGATGGGCGAAAATGAAAAGGCCGCAGATTTTGCCCGGCGTGAGGGTGTTGTAAAAAGTGTTTCAGCTTACGACCGGCTACAACTGCTTGACTCACTTGGTGTGCTGACCCCGGACGAGAGACTCATCTGGGCACGAGAACAGGCGGCGGTGAAAAAATATGAAGCGGCATTACAAACACTGGAACAAGACCCCCCGCCGGGTTCCACTGCTTTGCACGCATCATTGCTTCAACAGACCGGTAGAATCGACCAATCACTGGCGCTCTGGCGTCAGGCGTTAGAAGCCGATCCCACGTTAGATACGCGGCTGGCTTATGCCGTCAATCTGGAAGCAGTCGCTGAGCAGTCCGGTCCGTCCGATCAAGCAATCTATCGAGATGAGGCGATCAAGACATACTTAAGCATCGTGCAATCGGACGCTGATGAAAACCTGCGTCGTGATGCGCTGCGTCGCTGGTTCTATCTTTCCGGCTTGAATGCCGATGTAAATGTGATTGCAGACCAACAAACACTTATCCATAGCGATCCGTACCTGCGTTTTGCACGTATCCGTGTGTTATCAAATACACTCGATAAAGATGAGGTCGTATCCGAACTGTCCGCCGTTGTGGATGAGGTGGATGATCCCGAACTCAAATCCTCGGCAGCATTAATGCGGGCAGAACAAGTAGAGGAGCCTCGCGGTTCCTTGGCGGTGCTTGAAAAGTATTGGGACATACTCAGCACACAAGACAATACGCAGGACGCGGCAAACCTGCTGCGTACCAGGCGATGGATCGCGTTAGGTATGATCGACCGGGCGACCGGACAGGTCTTGGCCTCACCGGAAAGCAATACACCAAGATCGCTGTTGCTCGTCGCATCTGCCTTGGCTGATCGGTATGCTGACAACGTCGGTGACGATACGCAATCACAGGTGATGACTCTTGCATCGGCTGCGATTAACCAATCGCCGGATGATGAAGCGATCGCCCTTGAAGCAGCGGAATTGATGATGCGCGTGGATGCCAGACGAGACGCGTCTCGTATATTGGAATCCTTAAAGCAACCGCGGGCGATTATCCTGCGGGCAGGCATCCTGCGTGAGCTAGAGCAGGTTAATGAAGCCTTGGAACTGCTGGCGGATATTGACTCACCTGAAGCAGCGCTTGAACGCGGGCGTTGCCTCTTTAAACTGAACCGTAATGAACAAACGCTTATCGAAGCACGAAAAGCCCGCAGCGATTCCACCGTTGGCAGCGACACATGGTGGCATGCGACTCTGTTACTGACCCGAACCTATATCGCATTGGGTCAAAACGATGCGGCGAGCGATGTGTTGCGAGTTTCCAAAGCGCTATACCCGGTGAACGGCCGAGTCTGGTTGAGTGATGCGTTGAATACACTTGAGAAGGAGTTGAATGGATGAAACGAGCCGGCCTTATCGTGGCGACTTTGGTCGTATTGATTTGTGCATCCGGGCTCTATGCCCAGGGCGCCGACTCCGAGCCGGCACAAAGGTCGCTGCTTGACCTGGTGCGCGCTGGCGGGCCGGTCGGTTACGCGATCATTCTGCTTAGCTTATGCGGCCTGGCATTGGTCGTAGATGCGTTCCTCCGCCTCAAGGAGCAGCAACTTATCCCTGCCAATCTGGTCAGCCAGGTACACGAATTAACCGGCAAGGGTCGTTTCGAAGAGGTCTTAACCATCTGCAAAACACACGACAGCATGCTGGGACGCATTATCTCTGCGGGTTTATCCGACGGTCGACTCGGTCTCGACGCGGTGCGAGAAGGCCTGGAACAGCAAGGCGTAATGGAAGTAACGCGGCTGCGTGAGCGGATCGGGTATATCGGATTGATCGCATCGGTCGCACCGATGTTGGGATTGCTCGGAACGGTGACGGGCATGATCGCGTCGTTCAGGCTGCTGGGAGAAGCACAAGGTGCAGCCCGGCCGGACGAATTAGCATTGGGAATCAGCCAGGCGCTGGTGACGACATGTATGGGACTCGTCGTTGCGGTGCCTTTGATGTTCTTCTACGCCTTTTTCCGCAACCGGATCACACGCCTGGGCAATGAAGCTGCCGCGGCAGGCGAGAAGATGCTCAGGCTCATGAGCGTGGTGCTGGAAACACGGAAGATGGAGCAGCAGAAGTGAGTAAAGCGTTGAGCTTTACAACCAGTGATGCCGATGAAGGTCGGCCACAGATCGGCATGGCGCCGCTTGTGGATATCGTACTGCTGTTGATCTGCTTCTACCTGCTGGTAATGCAGTCGATGCAGGCGAGAACAGACGACAAGATCCTGCTGCCAGAGATGGTGAACAACCAGACATCGGAACTACAACCGGCGGAATTGGTGATCAATATCAATGTTGATGGCGATGTGACGTTGAACGGTCGCGCAGTAAATATTGACGACCTGCCGAACGTACTTACAACTGAACGACTGCGTGCCGCTGAAGCAGGCCAGGCGATCAACGCGGTTGTCCGCGCAGACGGACGGCAGCAGTTTGGCGTGATGGATCAGGCGTTGAATGCTTGCCGGGAGGCCGGCCTGGGTATCGTAACGATCCGCGCGACGGAGGGCCGAAGACGATGAAGTTCGACCGCCACGCCGAAGAAGAATCCGATGAGCTGTTCCAGATCTCCGCGATGGTGGATGTCGTGTTCATCCTGCTGGCGTTCTTTGTGCTGAGCGTGCGGTTTCATGGCGGCGAGCGAGACCTGCCCCTGGGCTATCGTGATGTATCTGAATCGACAGGCGCTGCGGCCGAAGACATGCCGGCGTCGATACTGGTCCGCATGTCACCGGGCAATGACGGCTCGGTTGTCTTACGTGTCGGCGATACTGCGATACAAAATAACAGCTACGAACAGTTGACCGCGCTACTGAAGCAGATCAACTTGCCCAAAGTGCCTGTCGTGATTGATGCAGACGATACGTTGACGGTACAGCAGGTAGCGTCGGGGATGGACGCTGTCCTGGCGAGCCCGATGAAGCAGTTATCATTGAATTCACGAACCGAGAGGCCCAGCCATGAGTGATACAGCCAAATCACATCATGGTCAGCAGGTCGGCTCATGGATCGTATCGTTCGTGGTCCACGGGCTGATCATGTTGCTGCTCGGATTTTTTGTTCTGGCTGCGGTGCAGGAGCCCGTAATCGAAGCGGTGGTGCAACTGGAGCCGGTAGGTCGGCTCGATGATCCGGCATCCGAATCCGCCGGCGGTTCCGCGCCGAACGCACAAAATACCAGCCAAACCACGTCCAGCCCAACAACCGCCCCACTACCCGCGCCGGACCTTGCATCCACCGTTGGGGCACAACCTACGCCCGAATCGTTTGCTGAGCTTTCCGATCCATCCGCGACGGACCCGGCGCTTGCACTACTTTCCGAACTCAGAACCGAGATGTCTGCCCAGCACTCCGGACAAGGCGACAATCCACTGATCGACGGCACAAGCCCAGGCTTCCAGGAAATGATCGGCGGGATTCAAGGCCGGGGCCTGGATGTCGTGTTCGTGATCGATGCCACGGAAAGTATGGCCGGGATCATGCAGCAGGCCAAGGAACGCATGCATGATGTGATCGGTGTCATCACAGGCGTGCTTACCAAGGATGGACAACCACCGCGTAATATCCGTTTCGGTGTCGTCGCATTCAAAGACTACGGCGACGACTACGGGCTGGATGCCGTCAAAGTACTGACTCTAACAAACGACTTTGTTGAAGTTCGTACTTTTATTGATGAATTGCATACCAGCGGTGGTGGTGATGAACCCGAACCGATCCATGAAGCCCTGGCTGTCGCGATCGATAAGCGGATGGGCTGGCGGAACAGGGCAAAAAATATCATCGTGTTGATCGGCGATGCACCCGTACATCCGGGCGGTCGTTCAGATGTCGGTAAAGCCGCCAGGCTGTTTGTCTCAAAATATAACGGCACAATCAACGTGATCGACGTGGCTACGGATCGAAATAGTGTATTGGGCGACTTCACCGCTATAGCTAAAGAAGGCCAAGGCACCGCAACACTGTTAGCCAACCAGGACGCGTTCTGGGAAGACCTGGTTGTTTCTATTTTCGGGACCCGCTTCGAGCGGGATGTAAGGACCATTGTGGAGCGTTATGCAAAATCGAATCGTTATTAGCGTATTGGCTGTGCTCTGCTGCACGGTCATGGCATGTGTTTCCGGGTGCAGTAAAAGCGAGGCACCGGCCGAGGAAGTGGTGGTTTTCACCGCCCTGGACAGGGTATATTCCGAGCCGATACTCAAGCTGTTCGAAGAACAAACCGGGATCAAGGTCAAAGCCAAGTACGATGCGGAGGCCGCCAAGACGACCGGGCTGATCAACCAGATCATTGCTCGAAAAGACGATCCGGAATGTGATGTACTCTGGAACAACGAACTGGTGCAAACACAGCACCTGGCACAAACCGACTTACTGCAACCTTACGAAAGCCCGGCAGCGGCACGGTTTGACGATCAATTCAAACATCCTGAATACCTGTGGACAGGTTTTGCTGCAAGGGCGCGTGTGTATATCTACAACACGAACCTGGTCAAGCCGGATGATCTACCCTCTTCGATGCAGGACATGGCCGATCCGAAGTGGCGGGACAAGGCAGCGATCGGGATGCCTTTCTTCGGCACCACGTTCACACATATGAGCATCCTCCGCCAGAGTTGGGGCGACCAGAAGCTGGAGCAATGGCTCAATGCGATCAAGGCCAATGGCACCGCCATTACTGCAGGCAACGGCCCGGTGCGCGACCTTGTCGCTGACGGTGAGCGAGCCTTTGGCCTGACTGATACTGATGATGCCTACGGCGCTATTCTGGATGGCAAGCCTGTCGCCGTGGTCGTGCCCGATTTGGATCAAGGTGTCGTGCTGATACCGAATACGGTCGCGATGATCGCCGGCTGCAAGCATCCTGAGCAGGCCAAAAAACTGATTGACTTCCTGCTGTCTGCCGAGGTTGAAAAACTGTTAGCCGAGGTACGCAGCGCCCAGATCCCTCTTGGTAAGGATCTGGCGACTTATGAAACGCCTTGGGACGAGATGGTCAGCCGTGATGCGATGCCGTTCGATCCGGAAGTCGCCGCGGGTGATCGTCAGGCAACGGTAGACCTGTTGAAGCGGGTAGGCTTTGACCAGTGAATGGAAGCAGATCGCGGGTTGGGTATTGACGATCGCCCTGCTGCTGCCGTTGATCACGGCATTGGTGGCGGCGGTGAATGTCATATCTGAAGGCTTTGACACGCGCATCTGGTCACTGTTGCTCGATACGGTCTGGTTCGCCGGCCTTGCATCGATCATCGGCGTGCTGGCTGGTTTACTCATCGGGCGTATAGGTGTCGGCTGGTCGATCGTGGCATGTGTGCCGATGATGTTGCCAAGTTCACTGATGGGTTCGGCATGGATCGTCGCGCTTGGTCGTACCGGGCCATTAGGTGACTGGCTTACTGTCTTTGATTGGCCGATCGCTGCCGGGGCGGTCGGATTGCGGTATACGGGCCTGGCCGCGTTGATCTTCGCAACACACCGCGTCGGCTGGGGGCCTGCCGCACGTGTTTTCAAATTGCGCAATGCGTGGTGGTGGCTGGGCGTGATGTCGCTGACCACACCGGCGTCCGCGTGTTTCGTTGTATTGTTTATCCTCTGTAGTGCCGACCACATCATGCCGTCCCTGTTTCTGATCCATACCTACGGCACACAGGTCTTGATCGAATACAACGCGTTACAGAATCTAAACGGCGCGGCCGCTCTTGCAGTACCCATGCTGGCGCCGGCGGTGATCGGCATGCTGTTGCTTGCCGGCCTGATTCGCCCGCGTCACCAGCAAGATGAAAATACCCCACCACGCGCAGCACGACTGCCTGGCATGGCTGTGCTTCTGGTAGCGCTTGGTGTGCCGCTCGGTGCTGTCATCTGGCGGACGGGCTCGTGGTCGGCCTACGTCGAAAGCTTCGGCATGATGCGAACCGAATTGGTGCACACGATATGGCTGGTCGCTATTGGATCGTTGATCAGTACGTTGATCGCCTGGCCCATGGCGTTACTCTGGCTGGAACGTAAACAGGCAGGCAAACGTTCAGTCATACCGTGGATACTCATCAACCTGGCAGCGCCGCCATCCATGCTTGCACTTGGATTGATTGATCTGTCTACGCGTTGGCCGATCGTGCTGGTGCGGGATACGGATGTTTTATTGTACGCGGCATATGCGGTGCGGTTTGTGCCTCTGGTAGTGTTGATGTTGTACATCGCGGGTTTACAGCGGCCGACTCTGCCCGTGATTGCTGCTCAGGTCTATGATGTGCCGATCGGATCACGACTCTTACGAATCCATTGGCCCCGGTGGCGTGGCACCCTGATTACCGCCTTACTGCTTTCTGGTTTGCTGATCGCAACCGAGCTTGAGTCGTCGCTGATGCTCGCGCCCGCCGGTTCCAGTACAGTCGGCGTCCGTTTGTATACGTTGATCCATACCGCACCCGATCAGCAGGTCAGCGCCGCGGCACTTGCGATGCTTACGCTGCTGCTGCCTTTCATTATCATGACCGCTTGGCTGATATCCCGGAGGCGAACGTGAGTGAACTGGCCTGTGAATCCCTGTGCTACGGTTCGGTACTGAAAGATGTCAATCTGTCAGTGCAAACCGGACAGGTCTGCGCACTGCTGGGCCCAAGCGGCTGCGGCAAGACCACACTGCTTTGGCTGTTGGCAGGCTTGTGGGAACCCAGCAGCGGTCAAATAAAACACGATGGTGGAAAACTCGGCATGGTCTTCCAACAGCCGGGGCTGTGGGAACACCTGACAGTTGAGCAGCATCTCAAACTCGTCGGCGCGGATCGCCCACAACGTGAGCGTGTGCTGGAGCAGATGAACCTGGCCAACTTACGGAAACGTCGGCCGGAGAAAATGTCCGGCGGCGAACGGCAGCGGCTATCAATCGCCCGGGCGCTGGTCATCGAGCCAACCTGGCTGCTATTAGATGAACCGATGGCCCATCTGGACGGCCCCACTCGCCAGGACCTGTTCGGCTTGCTCCGAGATGCCCTGAAAGACACGAACGCCGGGGTATTAATTGCGACTCATCACGCCGGTGAAGCGCTGCGGCTGGCAGATCAGACCGCCGTGCTGGTAGATGGACAGATCGCACAGCATGGCCCGGCCGCTGAGGTCTACCGGCAGCCGGCCAACGCCGCGGTGGCTGAAGCGACCGGTTTGGCAAGTACATTCCAAGGCAAAATCGTGCGGCCCGAGCAGTTGAGTTTCACCCCGTGCGGAGATTCCGACGCCACCATCCAACGCTGCGAATTCATCGGCCCGGCCTATCTGCTGGAGGTCGAAGTAGCCGATGCATCCGTCACAATCTGGAGCGAGCAGCCACAGACACCCGGCACCTGCGGAGCGGTCTCGATCAAGCGCTAAGAATCAGCGGGTAAGTCCGGAATACTGCTAAAGAAAGTGCCAATGCCCGGGAGAGGCTTGAGTATATAGTTTTATAATTTCTATAATTTATTTATTTTCAGTATATTATAGATTTTACTATTTGACAGGAATCATACGTGTTTTCGAGCTTTAACAGTCATATTCCTGTCAGATTTGACAGTTTATAAACTGTATTTAAATGCAATTCCGCTCCAATGCCCCGACAACTCTGTTAGGTTTTTGTCATATTGTCGCCTATTCCTGAATACGCCTACCGCCTAGTTTTTCTTCTTGCCTGCCTTGCCCTTAGTCTTATTGGCTTTCGCGGCTTTCTTGGCCTTGGCTTTCTTGGACCGGGTTCCGAGCATCTTAACCAGTTTGGCCCGCTCGCCCTCGTTTTTAGTAACTTGACCGAGTATGTCGTATATCCCGTCGGCCCGTTCTGCCAGCGAGGGCACGGCCTCATAAAGCGGCTGAGCATTAACCAGCTTAGGCAGGTTCTTAGGCTTGGGCAGCTTGAACTTAGGCGGTACGAGCTTGGTATGGCCTCCGGGCGTATTTCGCTGGGCCTCAATCCGTCGACGGTAATAGGTCTTTGGGCTAAGTTTGGTCTGCTGTTTGAACCGAGCAACGCGCTGGCCGGGCTTTAATGACTTGTCGAGCTCCAATTTGATGACTAGTGCCAATTCGGGGTCGACCCCGATCATTGCCGCCGCGTCGTCTTGCCAGTCAGCCGCCCCGCTGTCGCGGAGCTGCATAGCTTTTTCGTATGACCGGATACTCGGATTCTTAACCTGATAGATACGGGTCGCCATCCAGTCGTATATGCTCTGATCCTTGAACCACGAGCCAACATACCTGTGCAGTTCGTGCGAGCTCGGCACAAAGTGATAACACATGCACCGATCCTCAAGTGCTTTGACGCGCTCATTTAGTGTATCCCACGCATTCGTGATTAACGCGACATCTGAATTAGTCTCAAACGAGCTAGGCGGCTCCGTGTCGGGCGTCAGGTTGTTTGTAGTCCACGTCACTAGCTTAGGTTTGTTGCTGTCACACACGGCCATTAAGACGCCCACCGACGCGGGGTTAGAATTGATCGCCCGGATGTCGTCGATGATGAGCGGCATATCGGTGTATTGCCATACTTTCGTGTACAGCCCGAATGGTGCCGCGTGGTTATTCAGATAAGCGTACCTGTGATTAGACGACTGCTGCACCGCGAGCCTGAAAGTATAGGTCTTACCCATGCCGGGCGGGCCGACGATGAGCACGTTACCGAGTTTCCCGAGAGCAAAGTCTTGGGCGACCTGTTGCAGCTTCGTATAAGTTGTGATCTTAACCGCGTTGTCTGGCCCGGCATAGGCTAGCTTGGGTGTTCTTTTTGCCATTACTTAAATCCCCTTCGGAATCGGCACGCGCCTTTGTGCGTGCGTTGGGAAGTTGTGGTAGGTCTTGCCGTTGAGATAGACGTCGGCCCCCTGCTTGAAAGCGGCGCCTTGCTTGTAATAGAACGTGGTGCCGGTCTTCTTGCAAAGCTGCCGGACATCCTCGGCCCATTGCGGATCATCTGGCCGGTGCTTAGGGCCTGACTCGCCGCCGTAGATCAGCCAGTCGATATCCTTGAGGTTGACTTTATGCGCTATGGGCGCAAGGGCGGGCTCGTAGCTCATAAAGCGAATAGTTGCCGGCACCTTCCGCAGGTCGTCGACTCGTTTTAATCTCTTGGGGTCGTTGTCTTCAACGCTAACACCGAGCCACACATTAAAGTAACCCTTGCCCCAATCGGCAGGGAGCTTGCCAGCGATCGCTTTAGACCGCTTGGTTAAGAGCAGCCAGTCGAGCCACGGGGTCGCCTTGATAGTCTCCCACAGTCGCGGAAGTTGGGCCTCGACCGTCTTGTGATTCTCGAATACGTCACCGAGGCTCATACAAAAGGTTCGACGCCGTTCGCGCCACGTACTCGCGTAATAGTTCCAACGGAGCGGCTCGGCCCAGGCCGATTCGGGGCGGACCCTGCGAGCGGTGTTTGGACCGGTGCCCCATACCGGGAGCTTTATCTCTTTACCATTGCGTATTACCGAAACATCCCAATTAGAACGACGATGAGCCATATCGGCGGCATAGCAGTTATCACAGCCGGGTCCGATCTTATTGCAGCCGATGATCATGTTAAACGTGTGCTTAGCCCAAGATATATCGGTAGTGTCGCCCATGCTTACACCCTCCGCCAACCGGCATTAACGCCACGTTTTTTATTGTTCTCCGCTTTACCTTGCTTTGCGAGGTTGGTTAGCACGTTGTGAACCGCCTCTGCGTCGAGGTCGGTTAGTCCGGCGATGTCACCCTTCGCTATGACGTCGCCACTTTCCTTAGGGGGCAGCACCTTGAGCACCGCCTCACAGCGTTGGGCCATGAGCTCGCGAGTAATCCGGCTGCGATTACCGCTTGTTTTCTTGGTGGGCTTGGCTTTCTTAGTAGCCTTAGCAGTCTTGGCAGCTTTGACGGGTTTGGCTTTCTTGCTGACATTCTTTTTCTTAGCGGTCTTGCCCGCGGACTTGATCTGCACCGGCAGCTTGAGCGAATTGGCCGCATCGACTAACGCCTCGGCAATCTCCCGGCGCCTTACTTTCTTATAAGCCGCGTGCGACGGTAATTCTTTGTCGATCGCCTCGTCGGCCAGCCTGCCCAATTGCTTATATTTGGAGAATTCCTCGGCCACCACCTCGAGAGCCTGCTTAATCTCTTTTTCCCGTTTACCCGTGCTGGGCGTCTCGTTCAGGTACCCGTCGACCGCTGGCATTATTGACTTTGTCAGCCCGTCTACCATCCCTGCTTTGCTCGTTTGCTTTGCCATAGTGAATTGCTCTTTTGTGAAAAGTAAATAAATGGCCCCGCGTTAAATCGGGGGGTTAATCAGACGATCAAGGGTATTTATTCGGGCCGTTGACAATGGTCGCGGCCTGGGAGTGGCGGCCTCACAGAAGAAACCGGGCAGCGCGTACTCATCCATTGAATGGACCCGGCACAATCTGCGATCATGGACGAACATGCTAATCACCTTTTTAACATCTTTAAACCTCTTTAAACATCTGGTGACTAAATTACCGGACGTTTCTGGCTATGTCAAGAGAATTAGCTTAAAATTAGCGAATTATGAGTTTATGGGCCGTTTCGCCGATGTATATGTTGGGTGCACCGAGTGGATATTACCAGGTGACAAACCGTGGCTAATCCTAAGAAAAAAACTGACTTAGAAGCAATAGACCGGGGAGAGGCGGTTGATCAGGACCACCATGACCTAACCGCTTTTGGCATGACTCGTGAACAGGTCGAGGCCGAGGGGGAGAGGATCCAAGACCGAATACGGTTTTTGGTGGCATACCAAAAGCATTATGAGGAGACCGGGGAGCGTGTGAAGCTTTCGGAAGTATTAAGAGCGGTCCTGCAGGCCGAAGGACGAAGCCCAAATAGCTGGGCTGAAGCAAACAACATCAACCCCAATACGGCCCGCGTGTGGTTCGCGTCAAATAGTTGGCCGCGTGATGTGCTGCCACTTGTCGCGAAGGAATTATGCGTACAAACAGAGGCACCGACAGAATTGTCGTATAGTGGGAAAGATCTGTTCGACTTCAACATTGCGCGACGTGTCCGGCCACGGAAACAACACACACCTCAGGCCAGCAAATCGACTACTGGTGACGCCCTCGATCTTGCGCTCAGTCTGTTGGACCATATGGATGAGGGCACAGAGTTGATCTTCGACATTCCACCGTCCGGTCCATACACGGCAACCAATTCCAGGGTGCTGGCGTATCTGTTTGAAGCCATTAGCCATAAGGCCTCAAAGCTGTCAATCTACAGCAATGAACCGGGTGGGACACAGCGGCCTGCAATGAACACACGACGGAGCGTCGCCCTGCTCTTTCTAGTCTGTGGACTTCTGGAGCAAGATGGAGCGGATCCCTTTCAGACGGTATCAAGAAAAGGCATACTCGAAGCCGCTCAATTCGCGAACGCGGTTCTAGATGGCAAAGAGCCGGGGCGGTCAGCGCCGTTGACTCTAAGCCATTCTTCCTATGATCGGCTGCGAAAAGGCCTTTTTTTGTGTATCGGCTCGGACGATAGCGCGGAACGATTCAACCCCTTCACCTTTATGCTTGTCAAGGTTGGCGACGCGCATGCTCGCTTTGTTGCCGTCGATCCGGACATGAACTACGTTGAGTTCGACAGCACACAGGCTCGAGAATTCGAGAAGGCCATCCTCGCCCGGCTATCCAGCGAGCCGTCTCGCCTCAAGCCATATCATTTTGACGAAGTCCAGATAATGGATTGGACTAAGCCACCCGGTGCATCTGAGTCAGTCCTGAAAATCGGGCGGGAATGATGTCGCGCCTCTTCATAAATGAACCGGAAAACATGCTTAGATCTCGCTCATGCACTATCACTTGTCTATTCATCATCCCCACCGCCGGCAGCACGACAGAGGCCGAGTTCGATGCCTCCGCGCTGACGCCGCCGCTTTCGACTGGTTTGGTTCTGAGGTTGAGATTGCAGGCAACACGGTTCTTGTGACTTTAAGAATATTTGCGATCAGAAACTCAGCCTGTAATTCGTTAAGGTTTTCTCGAATATAAAGATGAGATGCCGCCCCGGAGATAAACATGGCGAGTGTAAGCCGGTTGGCTGCAACGAGCCTGTGCGGTTCTCAATTCGGGCGTGCCTTTGCAGTCGGTCCGGTACCGGTCGATCACCCGGACGCCCAGAACGTCGAGTGTGTAGTGCGAGTAGCTGGCATAACAGCGGCTGCATCGATCGCCCGAGTTGGAGTAGTGCGTGGTTGAGGGTATCAGGAATATGATCATCGCAAACGAAACCAGCACCAATAAAAACGCAAGGATTCGCTTGCGCCACGCTCGGCGTTGAGTGGATTGTGCATCCGGCTGGTCGACCATAATGCCCCCTGCAGCGTCTGCTGAATTAAAGGCCCGAACTCGTCACTATCCCATGAGGACTCTTTAGCCCTCACCCATCAACCCAAGCCCCGCTTTGGACCATCGTGGGCCAAGGCGAATCTTTTTATTCACCTACACCTGAACACTGGCGGCAAGTCACCGCCGACTAAACCACATCATCAATCTTGTGCACGCCCCGCACGTACCGGGGCGGTCGTTTCAACGACCGTCTCCGGCATGGGGACGGTCTCTTTAAGGAGCGTCCCCATGACCACAATCACAACAAATATTTCTCCTTCAACCGACGAACACCAGCCTTTCCTAGCCGTAATGCCCCGCGTCTCATACCTCGCCCGAAGACGCTTCGCCTATCTGCGCCCTGAACAGCGTGAAGACGCCGTGGCTGAAGCGATCGCCGCCGGCTTCCAGGCATACCTCTCCATGAAGCGGCGTGGCCGACTCAAACTGATCGGCACCATTGGTTTCGCACGCAACGCTGTGAAGCACGTGGTTGCAGGTCGGCGTGTAGGCAACTCGCAAGCCGGCCGTGACGTCATGTCAGACCTGGGTCGTCGACGGCATGGATGTGGCGTGCAGAGTCTGGATGCTGAATCTGCTGATGACACACACGATTCCGGCTGGCTGCACGAAGCGGTCGCAGACCGGGAGACACCCATCCCAGAACAAGTAGCACTCCGTGTTGATGGCGGGCGTTGGCTGGCTTCGTTAAAGGCCAGAGATAGGCAGATGATCGAGTCGCTTGCGGCCGGTGAGATGGCGAAGCGAGTCGCGAAGCGTTTCAGGATCAGCCCGGCCCGGTTGTCTCAACTGCGTAAGGAGTGGGCTGAGAGTTGGTCGGTCTGTGTTGGCGTCTCGGATTGAGCATCGGCATGACCCTTGACGTTACATCGCGTAATGCACCAGGACATCGCGTGTGGGCTGGCGGCGTAGGCCAGGCTCAGCGTCACGTCGTTGGCCCCGCCTCCAGAACTAACGACGTATTCCGGGGGCCGACGTAGTCGTAGTCGGCGATCTGGCTGGCATCCTTCTTCACCACATCCCCGCGGTGCAGCGCGTCATAGCTGGTCGCGATCACCGTGCCGCCCGGGTACGTCAGCGTCAGCACGTTGGCCGACTTGTCGTAGGCGTAATCCACATTCCGGGTGGTGCCCTCGCGGATGCTCTGGCTCTCACGTGTCATCCGGTTAAGGCCGTCGTAGCTGCGGGCCACCGCGGACACCGCATACGGATTTGCCGAGGTGCCGCGTTCGGCCGTGTCCCAAGACGATGGCGACGTTGTCGATAATCTGAAGAGCAGCGGCATTACCGAAGAGATTCATGCGGAAACCAAGTTACAACCACACACTCAAGAGCGCAACCTAACGGGTGCCCAACAGGCGCTACGATTGGATTGGGGATGCTCTAGCGGTCTCTCAGATTCGTTTCCCGGTAGGTCGGTTCTTCGCTGAGGCTGAAGATCACGACTTTCTCACCCGTGCGAGTGCTGATGTCGTGATGCAGTGATCGTACCCTCACGCCGGTGATGATCTGGATCATCGAGTCGATCTGCTTGCGGGCACCTTCCATCATCTGCGTCCGCAGTTTCTTGACTAGATCGCGGCCCTTCTCCGGCGACGAGTTTTCCACGAGGCGCTGCTCGGCGACGGTCATCAAGCACTTCATGCGGATGATGAGAAAATCATTGAGGAGATGTGCCTGCACATCTGCCGGACCGCGGCCCATGTACTCCTGCTCGAAGCGTGTCATGCCGAGGCAGATAGCGCTTTCGAGCTCGCCCCGCGTCTTCATCGGGGGTTTGTGCGGCCCGATCGTACTTGCCGACCCGGCGTCAGCGCGCTTTTTACGACGGTTCTGACCACAGAACACCGTCAGAAGCATCTCCTCCAGGGGCTCGCGGTCGAAGGGCTTTGGCATCTGCGGTTCATCGGCGAGTTTCGGACACAGGTGCTCCACATCGTAGCCGGACATGATGATGAATGGGATGTTTCGTTCATGCAGGATATCGGTGACGGCGAACGAATACTCTCCGCCGAGGTTCAGATCGAGCAGCACACCGTTGATCTGTTCATGACGCGCTAACCTCTCCGCCTCGGCAACACGCGACGCGATACCGACGACGGTGCAGCCAAGCTCTTCGAGCATGGTTTTCAGGGCGCTGGCGACCATGCCGATATCTTCGACAATCAGAATGCTCAGGCCGGCAAGCAACCGATCGCATTCAGTTTCACTCGATTCCCGCAGCGCTGCCCGTGTCGACTTTGTCGACCTTCTCGTGGGTGCCATTGTCCTGCCCTTTCGTGAGGGGAAAGTATATCATGCAGTGCAGCCCGTCCGGCTTGAATTGCATGTGTATCGTGCCCGCAAGATCGTGGGCGATGCTGCTCTCGATCAACAGCGAGCCGAAGCCGGAATTGCCTTTGGATTCAATCGGTGGGCCTCCCGACTCGACCCACTCGATGTGTGCATGCTCGCCGCTCTCGTTCTTCGTGCGATTCCAGCGAATGGTGATGGTCCCCGTCTCGTTGGACAGGGAACCATACTTGACGGCATTGGTGACCATTTCGTGGAATACCAGTTCCAGCGCGATGGCTGGCTCACGATTGAGCGCGATGTCATCGCCCTCGATGATGACGCGGTCGGAATCGTCATCGATATACGGCGTGAGTTCCCGCTTGAGTACGTGCCTTAGTTCAATGCGATCATCGCCGGGCGATGTCAGGAGCGAATGCGCGCGGGCCAACGCAGCCAGACGCGGCTCGAACGCGGCAAGGAACTCCGGCAGAGTCTTGCACTGTCGACCCACACCTTGCACGATCGCCTGCACCGTGGCCAGCGTGTTCTTGATGCGGTGACTCAACTCATGCATCAGCCGCTCGCGCTGCCGCTCGCCCCTCTTGTGCTCGGTGATGTCAACGAATGTCACCACGATACCGTCGATGCGGTTGTCCGTCGTGCGATAGGGAAGTACACGCCGAATATACGACTGTTCCTGTTCGCTATTGACTTCGGTTTCATCCGGGACAAGGGTCTTCAGCACCGCCTTCGCTGCCAGTTCAAGGTCCGAACCCGTCACTATCGACGCAAGATCGCTGATAGGCCGGCCAACATCCGATGGTATGAGCCGCAACACGTCCTTGATCGCCGGGGTGAACCAGCGAATGCGGTAGGATGTGTCGAGGAACAGCGTCGCCACCTCGGTGCTGACCAGAAGATTGTTCAAATCGTTGTTCGTCTGCTCGACCACTTCAATCTTGCTGCGTAGTTCATTGTTGAGCGTGTTGAGTTCCTCATTCAATGACTGCAACTCTTCCTTCGACGTTTCCAGTTCTTCGTTCGCGGATTGCAGTTCCTCGTTGATCGAGAGCATCTCTTCGTTGGACGTGCTGTACTCCTCGACCAGCCGGTCATACTGCTCCGAGACATCGCGCAGGTCCTGCCGCGTCAGGCGTAATTCCTCTTCAAGTTGATCGACCGTCTGGCCCGTCTGGCCGCGACTGTCGCTGTCCTCTGATTCACGCGCAACGCCATCCGCCGTTTCCGCCGGCTCTTCAAAGCTCACCAGCAACAGCGGCGATTCATCGCGCGGCTGACCGATCGGGCTGACGGTCAGCCTCACCGGCCGGCGTGACTCGCCATCCTTGATGGACGCATTCACGGTCGTCGCCGATCGCCGCTCACTGCCCGCATCGTGGATCGCATGACGCAGCGGCGGCCTCAGGCCCGGCGAAACAAGCGCCAGCAGATCGCGCGTCGGCTCACCGCCAGGCTGCCCCAGATACCGTGATGTATCGCCGTGGTACACCAGCACCTGATGGTCCGCGTCGATCACCACCGAAGGCGGGGCGTACCGGTCCAGCAGCGCGCGATGCGCCATCGTCAGATACTCATCACGCAACGGCCGGTGACTCCTCGTCTGGCCCAGCGCCCCGCGCCGCTGATCCGTCACCGAGAACCTCGGAAAATCAAACCGTCCTGCATGAACAACCCGCCGCGATCGGAAGATGCGGCAGGGTGCCGAGATCGGCTCGAACAGTTCCCCCCACATGCCGATCGTCTCCGCGCTGCCCAGGAAAAGCGACCCGCCGTCGCGCAGCGCGAAGTTGAACATCCCCAGAATCTTCCGCTGCGTGTCCGGCTCGATGTAAATCAGCAGGTTGCGGCAGATGATCATGTCCATCCGCGAGAACGGCGGATCGCTGATCACGTTATGCCGCGCAAAGACAATCAGGTCGCGCAGGTGCTTCTTCACTTCATACGTCGATTCGCGCTTGATGAAAAACTTCGCCAGCCGCTCCTGCGAGAGCTGCGCTTCGATCGTCTCCGGATACACCCCCACCCGCGCGACGTCGAGACTGTCCGAGACATCCGTCGCGAAGATCTGCGGCCTGATGCGCTTGCCCGACAGTTCAATCTTCTCCAGCAGCACCATGCCGATCGTGTACGCTTCCTCACCTGTCGCGCATCCTGCCGACCAGACCCGAATCTCATCGCCGCTCTCGCGTCGGGCCACCAGCGGTTCGATGACCTGCTTCTCCAGTTCCTCCCACGCCTTCGGATCGCGGAAGAAACTCGACACGTTGATCATCAGATCGCGATACAGCGATGCGGCTTCCTTCTCATCCTCGCGCACCAGTTTCGTATACGCATCGATGTCATCGACGTTCCGCAGGCTCATCCGCCGCTGCGTGCGCCGCAGCAGCGTTGGCTGCTTGTAATCCGCAAAGTCGTAATCAAACTGATCGTGCAGCACGCTCAGGATGCTGTGCAATGACGCGCGCATACCATCCGATTCCCCGCCACCGTGCTCCTTGTCATCGACCGCAAGGCTATCATCACTCGGATGCGCCGCCAGCCGTTGCAACACCTCCGGCATCTGCTCGATCGGCAGCACCAGATCCACCAGCGCGGTGCTGATCGCATTACGCGGCATGCCGTCGTACTCTGCCGTCTCCGGATCCTGTACCATTACCATACCGCCTGCGGACTTGATCGCTGAGATGCCGCGAGACCCATCCGACGCCGTGCCCGACAGAATCATCGCAATCGCGTGGTCGCCGTACGCCGACGCCATCGAGTCATACAGTCGATCGATCGGCCGGCGCTGACTGCGTTCCGCATCGGTTTCTAGCAGTCGTAGATAGCCGTCCTTCACGACCAGGTCGCGATTGGGAATGCATACGTACACATGGTTCGGCTTGATCGTCAGCCCGTCCTCCGCCGACCGTACCTTCAGCGATGTATGTCGCGAGAGCAGATCAACGAGATGGCTATCGCCCTTCGGGTCCAGGTGCTGCACGATGATGAACGCCATGCCCGCAAGCGAAGGCCCCGCGTCAAAGAGTGCGGTCATCGCATCCAGCCCGCCGGCTGATGCGCCAATCCCCACAATGGGAAATGATTTGTCCGTGATACACCTATTCCCTTTCGCGCTGCGAAACCGCCACAGCGGGTGACCCGCTCCATAGATCATCATAGCAGCCGTCCCCGATCGGCGTACGAATGAGCCCGGGGCGGGGTCAGGCCGTGAGTCACACCATGCCGCGCTGAAGCAGGTTCTTGCCTAATCCAACAGGGGCGTATGGGCACAACCCGACTCAGCCGCATCACGTTTCCCAGCGCCGCGGCCTTCAAGAAGTATGACATCGATATGTTTTATATCGCAGGTCCCGGTCACGGCGACCCGGCTGTAGTGGCAATGTTTACCTGGAAGGCACCTCAGGCGACGTGTATCCGAACTGACGCGGACCATTCTCGGAGGTGGGCCGATTTGTCGGGTAACTGACGTTGGATTAAAAATATATTTCCGTAGCACGCTGCGCCGTTGCGGGTTACAAAACACAACATGCAGATCAGGCATTCGTGGCCGCATCACGTCGCGATTTATGGATGGAATAAAAAATCCATAGCAAGCCCTTAGCATAGTACAAGCGGCGTTCGTCACCTGCCCCCGGAATAATCAGATGGGCTTGCTCATGGATCTGGAACGAACTTGGTTGCCGGTCATGTGAATGTAAACATATGCGGGGCGGAGCATCTTTGGGCCTTTAATTGGTCGTTAAGCATTGCATGGGACCTTCGACCGTCATTTGCTCTACCCCGCGCTGGGGCTACTCAGAAGTTGAAGCCGATACCGACGGTGTACAGCCAGATGCCGTCGTCGAAGTTATCGCTCGCGTCGTCTCCGTCCTCGAAAAGAAACTGGTACTCGGCCCGGCCGTAGATGAAGGTCTCATCCTTCACGTACCACTTGACACCTGCTTCGGGACCGGCGGCCCAAGTGTCATCGACGTTTTCACCGTAAACGTAGCCGAGGTTGGCCCCGATGAAGGGGCGCAGGTGGTCGTCGAACAGCGGGATGTAGTAATCAATCGCAACGCGGCTGGTGGCTGACCACACGGAATCTCCGCTCACTTCGGTATAGTTCCATGACTGGCGCACGGCGACCGCGAAATCATCGGTGAGGTACTTACCCAGTTCCGCATCCACATTAAACCCGCCGTTATCGAAGTTCTTGTCGTTGGTGCCCCCGCCGCCTAGTGAGAACTCCCAATCGCCCGCCTCCGGTCCCCAATTGTTGACCGTCGTGTTGTTGCGCTGGGTCTGGGCGAATACGGGAACAGCCAGCGTTGTTGTCAGGAGGCACGCAAGTAGTTTATGAATCATTGTCGTTTTCCTTTTCTGTGGGTAAAACCAATCGACATTTCAGAGATCTGCAATTGTCTTATCATTCAAGTCTGACAGGGTCTTCATTAGGCTTTCCTCTAGATAATCGCTCATACCCGGCGGCCGCTGGTTCGAACCCAGTCCCCGCTACCCCTGAGCGGCCAAGGAAATCAACAAAAAAAAGCCGATGTGGTTCCACACCCTAAGGTAGTGAACCACATCGGCTTACTTGTCAACGGGCCTGCCGCTCTTGCGACCTGCCCCTTACCTAGTCATCCGATGCCGGAGCAGCTATGTTACTGAGTTCTACTCCGATAACGCCTGCACTCTAGCAGGTAAATTTGGGAACGCAAGCGACATCGGGCAATCCCGTTAGATTTCGGATAGATTCGCCCCCATGAGCAGAGAAGCAGAGATGCGGTCGTAATTTGTTAGAACGTGTGTGAGAAGCCCCATTAGCACATCTGTCCCCAGTCCTCATCCGCCCCGCGATCGATCCAAACCAACAACATGCACATATACATATGGTGGCCGGACATCTAGCGGCTCTGCCGTTTTCGCGTCGGTGCTTGTTGACGGTCCGCCCGGCGACCTCCTCGGCCTTGCTCTCGCTGCGGCCCCGCTGTATCTGGCTCTGCTTGATGTGTCTATATTGATTGCCGTTCATCTTTGTCGCTCCAGGCTTTCTGTGGGCACATCATTGGCCTCCATTTGCATTTATTATGAAAAACAAAGGGGGCTTACCAAGGGGGAATCTGCTCGTTCAATTATTGGGAGAACCCATATGCCGGCGGGACTAATCGGTTCCGTGCGGCTTGCATCCTGGAAGGGCCGGGGTAGAGAAGGACAAGCAGATCACCGACGAAGGGTCTAGGCGGGGCTTGTGTATTTCGATGCATACGGGATGGATCGGGGACGCAGAGGGGCGGTTTTTCAGCTAATCTGATATAGGACAATCCCCTACTTAACCGATATAGGTGTGGCTTTGGGTATTTATTTGCGCTTCCGAGAGTGTGACCCCCTCCTAAAAACCTGATCCAGGGAATATGAGAGAATCCAGCCGGCCTCGGGCCGGAAAGGATTCCTCGATGAAGAAGCGACACAGCGCCGAGCAGATCGTGGCCAAGCTCCGCCAGGCGGATATTGAGCTGGGCAAGGGACTGAAGGTGCCGGAGGTCTGCAGGCAGCTGGGCATCAGCGAGCAGACGTACTACCGGTGGCGGACGAAGTATGGTGGGATGGACCCGGTGATGGCCAAGCAGATGAAGGAGATGGAGAAGGAGAACACGCGGCTGAAGAAGCTGGTGGCGGACCAGGCGTTGGACATCCAGATCCTTCGGGAAGCCTCCCGCCCAAACTTGTAGACCCCGAGCGGCGGCGTCGCACGGTGGAGAAGGTGCGTGGCCGTTTGGGGGGCCAGGCCCCGCTGGGGACTTGCACCCCATTGTTACTCATCCATGCCCAGCGCACCTGAACCTCCGGTCGGGGCTGCGCCCCTCCCTACGGCTCAGCAAGCATCTACATACTCACCGATTCTCTCATAGCAACTGGATCAAAGAACCAGAGGGGGGCAATGTGTGGGGTAAATAGAGCCTGCCTGTACTACACAGTTTGAAGTGCGTTGCTCTTCCACTACGAAAATGCTTATCCCGCTTAGTTGATATACTATCTGGTAGGTTATCTCACGCCGATCAGCACAGCCACCGCGCGGGTGATGCCGGCGTAGCAACATGACGCACCCAGTCAGCCCCGGGCCGATGCAGGCCCGAATGATGTGCTGGCAGAAATGTCCCATGGAACGGATAACACCGAGCCCTCCCACCACGCCCAAGCGCATCGCGTTTCTGGGCGGCTATCTACCTCGACTCTGCGGGATTGCGACGTTCACGCATGATCTTTGCGAGGCTGTCAGCGCGTGGACCCCGTCGGCGCAATGCTACGCGGTTGTGGTCAATGACCGGCCGGAAGGGTACGCGTATTCTTCACGCGTGGGGTTTGAGATCGTTGAGAAGGAGCTGGCCTCCTACCGTCGCGCCGCGGATTATTTGAACTTCAACAACGCGGAGGTGCTCTGCGTCCAGCACGAGTTTGGTATCTACGGCGGGCCGGCGGGAAGTCACCTGCTGGCACTACTCAAAGAAGTGCGGATGCCGGTCGTGACGACCCTGCACACCATCCTCCACGATCCGAACACCGCACAACGCAAGGTGATGGATGAATTGGGGCAGCGCAGCGACCGCCTGGTGGTGATGGCTCAGAAGGGGCTGGAGATTCTCTGCGAAACATACGCCGTGCGACAGGCCAAGGTAGATGTCATCCCGCACGGCATCCCGGAGATCCCCTTTACCGACCCGAGCGATTCCAAAGCGCAGTTCGGGGTTGAGGACCGTGTGGTGCTGCTGACCTTCGGACTGCTGGGGCCGGGCAAGGGTATCCAGCACGTGATCGAGGCGCTTCCCGAAATCGTGCGAACGCATCCGAATGTTGTTTACCTTGTTTTAGGCGCGACTCATCCCCACTTGGTGGCGCGCGAAGGAGAGAGCTACCGATTGAGTCTGGAACGACTCGCCGAGGATCGAGGCGTGCGCGAGCATGTTATTTTTTTTAACGGCTTTGTATCGCTTGATGATTTGATTCAATTCATCGGCGCGACGGATATCTATCTGACGCCCTACCTCAATGAGGCGCAGATCACCTCTGGCACCTTGGCCTACGTGTTTGGTGCGGGCAAGGCGGTGGTCTCCACGCCGTATTGGCACGCGCAGGAATTGCTGGCGGACGGACGCGGCATCTTGGTGCCCTTTAGCGACCCGGGGGCCATCGCCAAGGCCGTATGTGAGTTCCTTGATGATCCGCAGCGCATGGCAAAGACACGCCAGACGGCCTACCGGCTCGGGCGGGACATGCTATGGCCCGCGGTGGCGAAGCGATATCTCGAGTCGTTTCAGCACGCGTGTTCTGACCGCGAGAGCGCCCCGCGCACGGCTTTCGCCAACTGGACACTTGCCAGCCGTCCTCACGAGTTGCCCCTGTCGCGACTGGATCACATCGTACGCATGAGTGACGGGACGGGTATTTTCCAACACGCGATCTATAACGTGCCCGATTTCAGCCATGGCTACTGCACGGACGATAACGCCAGGGCCTTCATCCTGTGCAATCTATTGGATGATCTGAGCGGCAAGCCAAAAGGCGATGACCTCGAAGGTCTGGCGACCAGCTATCTCGCGTTCCTCGCGGCCGCTTTGAATCGCGACACGGGACGTTTTCGCAACTTCATGAGCCACGGGCGGCGCTGGCTGGAGGAAGTAGGTAGTGAGGACAGCCACGGGCGTGCGCTCTGGGCGTTGGGCACCGGCGCGGGGCGTTCACGCAACGAGGGCAGGCGCAGGCTGTCCGTTCAACTTTTTGAGTGCGGCCTTACGGTTGTAGAATGTTTCTCTTCGCCGCGTAGCTGGGCGTTCACATTGCTTGGCATCCATGAATATCTGCGCGAGTATCCGGATGTCGCTGCGGTGAAAGAGGCACGCGTTTTTCTCACGGACCGATTGTTGACACGATGGGAACAATGCGCCACGGATGACTGGGCGTGGTTTGAAACCAACATCACCTATGACAACGCGCGGATCTGCCAAGCCCTGCTACTCAGCGGCCAGTGGATGCCAAGTCCCCAAGCCCGTGAAGTCGCGCTGAAATCACTGCGCTGGCTTGCATCACTTCAAACCACGCAGGCGGGGCATTTCAGGCCGATCGGCAGCAACGGTTTCTATACCCGTGGCGGCACCCGTGCCGACTTCGATCAGCAGCCGGTCGAGGCGCAGGCCATGGTTTCCGCGTGCCTCGAAGCTTTCCGCATGACACAAGACCCGGCCTGGTCACGCGAGGCAAGGCGTGCCTTCGACTGGTTCCTGGGCCGCAATGACCTCGGCCTGCCGATCTATGACTCCACCACCGGCGGTTGTGGCGACGGACTGCACCCCGACCGCGTCAATCAAAACCAAGGCGCAGAGTCGTCGCTCGCATTCCACCTTTCGCTGGCCGAGATGAGATACGCGGAACACCCGCTGCCCTGTACATGAATAGTAAGATTCCTGTAACTGTTCACGCCCCTTAGTAGATTAGCGACGGATAGCATCTATCAATTTATCGTCACGCCATGCCACCCGAACTCTACCATCTCCCCGGCTTCTACCAGCCCTTCAACGCGATCAGCCATCTGCTCGCGGCCCTGCTGTTCATCTTCCTCGGGTGGAAGCTGCTGCGGCGCGGCCATGCGCACCGCGCATCGATGGCGTTCCTCATCATCTACTCCGCCGCCTGCATTGTCCTGTTCATCTCCAGCACGCTGTATCATATGTTCGAGGTCGGCGGGACGACGTACCGCGTTATGGAGCGCCTCGATCACGGTGCCATCTTCCTTCTGATCGCGGGCACCTTCACCGCGGTGCATGGCATTATGTTTAACGGCTGGTTTCGATGGGTGCCGCTTATCATTATGTGGATCGTCGCCGCTGCATGCATCACGCTCAAGGTCGTTTTCCTCGATGTGCTGCCGGAGTGGCTGGGGCTCTCGTTCTACCTCGGCCTGGGCTGGTCGGTCGCCCTCACCGCAATCCCGATCTTGGGCCGGTACGGCTTCCGTTATCTGCTGCCGATCCTCTACGGTGGGCTCGCCTATACCGTAGGCGCGTTCATGGAGTATAAGGGCTGGGTTATCCTGATCCCGCGCATGATCCACGCGCACGAGATCTGGCACATCGCGGTACTCATCGGCGCGCTCCTACACTGGCGATTCGTCTGGGATATCGCTGGCGACGACCGCTTCCTCGACGTCGATCAGCCCGCTTCCCCCGCTCCGTAACTGCCTCAGCTGCGAATCCCGACCGATTCCAGTTTTTCCTGGCTTTGTTGCGCATTGCGTTTGCTGGATGTCAACCAGAATAGCACCGCGATGCCGGCCACAGCAGAGATGACGGACGATAAGAGAATTGCAATCTTGGCGTCGTCAAACTGTTCGGGGTTAAAAGCCAATCCGGCGATGAACAGCGCCATAATGAAGCCGATCCCAGTCAACAGGCCACCGCCTGCGATGAGCGGCCAGGTCAGCCCCGGCGGGCGTGTGGCGAGTCCGATACGCACAGCCAGCCAACTCGCGCTGAGCACGCCAGCCGGTTTGCCCAGTACAAAGGCCGCCAGGATCGCAATACAGATTGGTTGTTTCAGGTCTGCACCGGAGAGTGCCACACCGGCGTTGGCGAAGGCAAAGATGGGCAGAATCACAAAGCCTACCCAAGGATGGAGGATGAACTCCAGGCGCTCCACTGGAGATGACGATTCCCTCGCTGCTCTACTGGCTTGCCGCAGATCCCGCCGCTCGATCGTATCGCCACCGGCGTGTTCGCCGTGTGGATGAGAAAGCACGCGACCGAGGATGGCGCGCATGCGAATGTTCGAGACCCATCGATGCGTCGGCGTCATGAGACCCATCGCGATACCTGTCAGCGTTGGATGGATACCCGATGCGTCGAAACAGAGCCAGATTGTAATGCCGAGCACGAAGTACACCGGGATGCTCCTGATGCCGACGCGCGCTGCCCCCGCAAGGACGAGCACGCCGAGCGCGGCGGCCGCAAGTGTGCTCCACTGCACCGCTTCCCCGTAACCGATCGCCACCACCAGGATCGCCCCGATGTCGTCGAAGATCGCGATCGACAACAGAAAGAGTCGGAGTGCCGGCGGAATGCGCGAACCCAGCAACGCAAGCGAGCCCACGACGAACGCTGCCGACGTGGCAGTCACGGTCCCCCAGCCGTTCACGCCCGGCTCACCAATCATGAGCAGAAGATACACGACCGCAGGCACAACAATCCCCCCAAGCGCGCCGGCGAAGGAGAGTGCCGCGGTGCGCATGTTGCGCAATTCGCCCAGGACAATCTCGCGCTTGAGCTCAAGGGCGACAACAAAGAAGAACAGTGTCAGGAACCCGTCGTTGATCCAGTGACGAAGCGATCGAGAGAACTCGAAGTCACCGAAGCTCAGGCCGACCGGAGTCTCCCAGAACGCTGCGAACGGCGCGGCCCAGCCTGAATTCGACAGCACCAAGGCCGCAGCGGTTGCGATGATCAGCATGACGGCTGCGGCGACCTCGACTTTGAAGAAGCTCGCAAGGGGTTTCGTGACCCAGTCGGCCATTTCAGCAGGGAGATTATCATCCGGCTGACGCTTCAACGTCGCCCCGTCTGCCTCGCCTCGTTCATCAGTGGGCTGATGCTGCGAACGCGTTTCAATGTGGTGCTGCGTACTCGATTGGCCGGATGCGCTGCCCGTTAACGCGCCGCCTTCATCCTCCCATCGATCGATGGGTTCAGTTCGTCGTCTGTCTTCATCCACTGGCTATCCTTGTGCTGACCCATGCGAAACCCTCACATACCAAGGCCCCGACGCCGGCACACATAGAATCAAGTTTCCAAACATTCAGTCTATCAGTTAACCCCTCGACCCCCAAGGCCCTAAGGTCGGCTCGCCTGGAATCAAACTTCGCGTCCGTCTGTCGCCCGTAACCCCTCCTCTAATCATCCCACATCACCGGCAGGTCCTTCCGCAGCTTGTCCATGCTGATCCCGTCGGACTCGTCACCACGAAGGGTCGCCTCAATGATTTTCGGCACGAGGCAGGTCAGCCCTGGTATCCGGCCGACGTAGGTGCAGTCGCTGCCTGCTGCATGCCAACCAACGTTTTGACGGCGGTGGGCTTGCTAAATGCTGCGAGTTTTACGGCACGATGTACTTTTCCGCACCGCGATTTATGTTTAGAATCATTTGCGAGCCGTGAGATTTGATAGTAGCCGGAACGACCGACCGGCATGCATAAAGGCGAATTGATGCCCAACGCTGAGCTCGTAGGTGAAAAGTCGGGCAGGGAAGTGCTCAAGCAAACACACAGTTTCGCCATAGAATCGCCTGTGCGAAGCTGGTGGGTGGTGATCTCGACACTGACGCTGGTGCTCGCGGCGCTGGTGATGGCTGGTATGACCGTCTGGTGGCCGGTGCGTTTGGGACTGTCGCTGATCGGGTCGCTACTGTTGGTGCGCGCGTTCATTTTGTATCACGACTTCATGCACCGTTCGCTATTGCGGAGTTCACGTGTTGCCCGGCCCATATTTCACATCTTCGGCATGCTGATGCTGACGCCGCCGCGCTACTGGCGCTTCAGCCATAACTTCCACCACGGCAACGTTGGCAAGCCGGTTGAGTCCGAGGATGGTGATGAACTGCTGTTCACGTCCGACCTCGGCTCGTTTCCGCTGATGACCGTCGAGAAGTGGAAGAACGCGACGTTGTGGGAACGCTTTCATTATCGGCTGGCTCGACACCCGATGACACTGCTTCTGGCATACCTGACGGTGTTCGTGTTCAGCATTACGTTGCTGCCTCTGCTGAAGCGACCGAAGCGCTACTGGGACGGCGCGGTGGCGATCCTCCTGCACGGCTCACTGTTGGCGGGGCTGTGGCTGCTGTTCGGTTTCGACGTGCTGCTTTACAGTTTTCTGCTGCCGTACGGCGTGTCTACCGCCATAGGCGCGTATCTGTTCTACGCGCAGCACAACTATGAAGGGCTTCACGTGCTGGAGCCTCAAGAGTGGACGTATTACCGCGGGTCGATCGAGTCATCGAGTTTCATGGACCTCGGCCGGGTCATGCACTGGTTCACGGGTAACATTGGCTATCACCATGTGCATCACCTGAATCCGCTGATTCCGTTCTATCGCCTTCCGGAGGCGATGGCGGTGGTGCCCGAGCTTCAACTGCCTCGGACGACGACGCTGCTGCCGCATGACATTTTCAAGTGCCTGCGCCTCAACCTGTGGGACACGGAGCGCGGCGAGTTGGTGACCTATCGTGCGGCGCGGCGGACCGCGTAATTGTTGACGTTCTTTTTCTGGATATGTCGTTCCATTTCATCCCCGACATTTCACATCGAAGAGAGTACAAAAACCAATGAACAAGCCCTCCGCAACCTGTTAGCCAGGAGGGCTTTATCAAAGCGTGTGATGAGATTCGAACGTAGAGCATTATAAAGGAATATGACTATAAAATCCTTACGAGGCTGCTTGAATGGTCTGGATTCGACTTTGTCGAACCCGTCTTTGTCCCCAAACATCTATGTCTGACAGATCCAAAACGCCGAGGGCGAAGTTTGCGGTTTTGGGTACAATTTGATTGCTGAAGCTTAGTTTGTAGGGCTTCCTACTTATTCGCCGTGTATTCATGCTTCACGATCATGGATCCAACTGAAGCGTATCCTTGGCTTTTGGTTGATGTGGTGCTCATACTGCTCAGCCTTGTTATGGTACGTTTCAGCTTGGCGACACAGGTATTCCTGTGCTATCGCTGCCTTGCCGGATACGGGGCGACCGGCGATGTCCCAGCGCGTAACCAAATGGTCGAGTATGTCAGCATAATCGTGGACGGTGTAGACGCCTGATCGCTGTGCTACGATCGAAAAATGATCAAAGAGATCCGGATCTTTACCATCAAACATCTGTTTTCCGGGCATGGCGATCATGCCACGGATCAATTTACCTATCGCGATCATGCCGCCCTGTGGGTCGATATCGAGCACGCGATCCATCATGCGGGTGTAGAAGAGTTCGTGGCGGGCCTCGTCGCCAGCGATGCGAAGACAAATCTTTGCAAGGTTAGACTCTCCTTGTGAATTGACAATCCGCCCGACGTTGCGGTGAGAGACTTTTGTAGCTCTTTCCTGAAAAGATGTGTAGATCAGTCCACTGTAAGGATCGTTTCGGGAGCGTGAATTAAAGCCGTTATTTATCAGGTGCTGGACGGTGACCTCAACCGATCTCATATTGACCCGGCCCGTGAGCCGAAGATAGGCGTTTAGCAAGTCGCCGTGGCGGTTTTCCTCGGCGGTCCAGCCGCGAAGCCATTTCGCCCAAGGTTTGGGCGAGTCGCCCTCGTCATCACATGCTATTTGGTTGAGTGAAACAGCATAGTTGGGCAGCGCCTCTTCGGTGACCATGTCACCGACGAGAACGACCAACAACTCGTCCGACACTGTCTTTGCAGATTCACGGAATCCGTGCAACTGCTCTTGCCAGTCATCCCGAGTTAGATCTGGCAAGAAATCGGTTGGCTGCCACAGCTTCCCGATATCGCCAAGGATAGAGAGGTTCTCGGCAACAGAATCCTGTAAACCAGCAAGCACCTCAAGATGCGATACGATAGTTTTTGTGTCACTAGCGACCACGGCTCATATCACCATTTTGCATTCCGCCGTCTCAAGTCAATGCCACATTATACCGCTAGACGGCTATGTATCCACGAGAACATCCCATTTAACAAGAAAGAATCGCCGAGGTCAGGTCCCTCGGGCCGCGATTGTGTCCTATGCGATGGAACGGGAGAGACTGATGCCTACATGTGCTCAACAATCCAGTCGAGCACATCGTGTCCGGGCCGGTAGTTCAGAACGCCTCTCGCCTTGCTGTCGTCTAGCTGCCAGGAATGCCAAGGCAGCGGCTGGTCCTCGATATCCCATCCGAGCTTGTCCGCCAGCCGTGTCGTCATCGTGTCAGATGAATAAGCCGATGGTCCCGCGAAGATAAAGTCATCGCCCAGAGCTACATCCTGCTCGATAGCACGCATCACACCGTCGATGACATCGTCGATGACAACATCGTGCCGCACCAACGGCCGGTCATCACGATCAAGCTTCCGCATAACCACCTTCCGAGAACGATCCACCCAACCCGCAAGGTTCCCCGCGACCATGGACTCGGTCCAGATCAGGGGGAATCGTGTGATGACAACCGGCACGCCGTGCTCCAGGTAGTACTGACGGCTGATTTCTTCCTCGGCGATCTTGAACAGACCGTAGTACCCGTCAGCGGCATGTTTAGGGTGGTGCTCGTTGATCGGGCCGGGGTGGTGGATCTGGGTGTGACCGAAAACATTGTCGGCGCTGCCAACGATGACCCGCTTCAGCGGTTTGCCTTTGCAGGCTTCAAGGAGAATCACTGCGCCGCGCAGACAGCAGTTGAACCACTTCTCGCATGAATCAGCCCCGGGGCCCGCTCCACCACGGACCAAGTGGCAAACAGCGTCAACGCCTTCCACAGCACTGGTCAACGCCTCCTTGTCCAAGGTGCTGCCTTGGACGACTTCAAGTCCGGGACGTGGTTTGACCGGGCTATTGAATTGCAGGGCACAGACTTCATAGCCGTCGTCCAGCAGACGGGGGATCATTCGGCTGCCTACATTCCCGCTGGGTCCGATGATCAATACCTTGTCGATGTCAGGGTGCTTGCCGCTGATGGGGCTATTCATGGTGCCGAATTCCGTCAAAGCCATCACTCCGCTCGTGGGACAGATCCAGATCGAAAGCGAGGTACAGCATGCCAAAGGAGAGTATGTGCATATCTACGTCTTTCATAACCGCCCAAAGTCTGGGGCGGTCTACGAGCCGGTCAGCCAGCGGCTACTGCCGCTTGACGCGGAATGGCAGCAAGGGCTAGCCAAGATCGGCTGGCCAACTCGGATCTTGCCCGAGGTTATGGGTGGCGGCACCGCGACGTTGCGGGCACTCATCCGCGAATATCTGTTTATTTCACTCTTCCGGGCGTGCGCTGAGTCGCTCGCGAGCGAGAATGCGAGCCGCTTGGCGGCGATGCAGCGTGCCGAGAAGAACATCGACGAATTGCTGGAGGGCCTCAACCGGACCTTCCATCGTATGCGTCAGAGCGGTATCGACGAGGAGCTCTTCGACGTGATCTCCGGCTTCGAAGCGCTGTCGAAACCTTTGCGATAATTGAAAGGAATGTACCGACCCATCGGCTTGTGATCTCTGTAGTGGCCCGACGGTTTGTGACTGCATAATCGAGGCATTTTCGATGGCTCTTTGACACACGTAGAAGTCCTGTGGCGAGGCAAGGACGCAGCCACCGCGCATCCGATGAGGTTCGGCATCTTCGTGGATTGGTTTTCTAGGCGGCAACACGGACATGGATCGACGGTAGGCACGGGTCGCCACGGCATGAACGCCGTCTGATACGGATGCGAGGCGATACGCTTCTTGCTGACCGGAACGCGATCGAGCCAGTCAGCGTTTCACCCGCCCAAGCCTCGTTTGGCGTCAGCCCTTTGATCCCCTGGTGTGGTCTCTCGGTGTTGTACCAGTAAAGAAACACATCCAGCTTCCGCTGAATACCCGACAGGCTCAGCGGCAGGAAGGTCCGGCGTTGCCATGTACGTAAGGTCTTAAAGAACCGCTCGACTTTGCCGTTGAACGCCGGACAACGCACCCGACCCCGAACGACTTTCACGTTCAGATCCCCCACTTCTGTACGGAAGCGCCTCCTGAACTGACATCCATGATCGGTGATGAGGAATCGCGGTGGCCCGGATCGGTGGATCGCATCCCGCATAAGACCAACTAAGTCAGCGCTTTTCGGTGAACCCGGGTAGACCTTGAGTGCCAGGAGTTTCCTTGAGTAGCCGTCCAGTAGGGCCGCGACCGTGTAGCGGAACCACACGATACGAAGTTCAGCCAGGTCCAGATGCCAGACCTCGTTGGGAGACACTGGCGCCAGCAGATGGCGGGGCTGCCCCATCATCTGAATTTATGACCGAGTTGCGATCGGAGGAGATCGCGCAAACCTTCGCTAGGCGGTTGAGATGACAGAAATCTCACGGCGGCGACGGGGCAAGTCATAACCGCAGAACGATTCGAAAACGGTGAGGCGCGATCTACCCAGACGCAACGGACCCTCGCTCGCTACGTGGGGAGGCAGTCTTTTTCCTTCACGATGTTGTGTTTGCTATTGAAAACACGGGCTTTTCCATCGGACAGAGCGCGGGCAGCTATGACCGACAGTTACTGCTGGAGCGTTTCCACAAGCAGTTGGAGATGCTGGGTGCGGACTATGCTGACAATCGCACAAAGACGATCATTCTCATCGACGGGTTGGATCACATACCTCGTGAGCAGCGGCCGGAACGCTCTCTTTTGAACGAACTGCCAGACCCGTGCCAGGTGCCCGATGGTGTTTTCTTTGTCTTGGGCAGCCAGACCGATGGGCTTGCAGAGTTGCCTGCAACTGTTCGTTCTGCGATGCAGCAACAGGATCGCCGAATTCAGATGCAGCGTCTAGAACAAGACGCATCGCGTCGCATCGTAAAGCGAGCAGAATTGCCCGTTACCTTAACCGATGAGCAAGTGACACGCGTAGTTGGCCTAGGTGCGGGGCACCCGTTGGGACTCAATTTGGTCCTGAACCGGTAAAGCGGTCCACACGCTGCGCTCGGAGTGTAGCGACGGGTCTCGGGTTCACGGTCCCTCATCCTTGAGCCGCTTGATTAGATCCGGTGCCAATATTGACGCGAACCGTGTTGATGAATCTGACGTCGCATAAGGAATAATCAATCGGTCCCGATGGATCAATGCCCCACAGGAATAGACGACATTGGGTACGTAGCCTTCACGTTCTTCCGCAGTCGGAACCAATAGTGGCTCACGGAGTCGTCCCAGGATTCTTGCAGGATTCATTCGGTCGAGCAGCATAGCGCCGATACTGTATTCGCGCACCGGGCCGACACCATGCGTGAGCAAGAGCCAGCCGTCGTCGGTTTCAATCGGTGAGCCACAATTGCCGATCTGGGTCAGTTCCCACGGTTCAGTGGGCTCGTAGAGCTTCTCTCCATCGTCCCAATCCCGTAGGTTCTCCGAACGCAGCAGGTAGAGGCTTTCTCCATCGTGACGGCCCACCATCATGTACCAGCCGTGGATTCGTTTGGGGAATAGGGCCATGCCCTTGTTCCTGGCGTACTTGCCACGGAAAGTACTCACCCAGAAGTTATGGAAATCGGAAGTCTGTAAGAGCATCGGCGTGATGCGCGTGCCGTCGAAGGCAGTGTAGGTGCCGTAATAATGGACTCCACCTTCGTCGTCGCTAAACCGTACCAACCGCAGATCCTCCATCCCGTGAGATTCGCTCTTCGTAGCTGGGAAGATAACGATCTCCGATGGGCGGCAGTCCTCTGGGAATCGCAGCTCGTACTCGGTCCGGGCATGCCAGAGCATCTCCTTGGCGACACGGCGAAAGGCACGCGGCGTGCTGCGTTGTCGCTGGTGTTCGTCGATCGCTCCCACCAGGTCTTCCAGTGTAAATGGGTCCGGCAATATATCCAGGATGGGCTGGGCCAACTCCCGATACACATCGGCATCGATCAACTCACGGAAGAACTCGTTGCGATCGATACGAGTGCCGGCCTCCGGTCGTGCCGAGTAGGCGTACCGGGGTGGTGGATCGAAGTTAAGCTTGCCGTTATTGTCAATGATACCGCGTCGGAAAACGATGGATGAGAGGTGCCCCTCACCTGTGGCTCGCAGGCTGATCAATACGCGGACCTCGCCGGCCGCCAGGCCGCTCTGGTCTGGGTGTGGCACCATCGAAGGATTGAACAGCGCCGCCGATTCAAAGGAATATTCGCAGGTAAAATACGCTCCGATCAATCCGCGGTGATGTTCGGACAACGACGATGCCTCACGGAGATAGCGGGCGACCGTTCTATAGTGGCTTGCAAACACGCCCACAATGTCACGGTGCCGTGAGGTGAACTTCTCGATTACGCTTGCCCAGATCAGGTCGACCGTTGTGGCATCAAGCCGCTCCAACCGGCGCGTGATAGACCTGATCCGCTTTGCGTCAGCAAAGTTCATGTAACGAGTGATGACGCGTCGGTCATCCGGATTTAGCGTCTCCGTATGTCGCTCAATCTGAAGAGCTACTGTTGGCATATCGGTGCTCTCTACTTGCCTAGATGTTGCGGGACACCGGGGTGTCTGATTCACGCTGCTGTATCTTGTAGTCTGATGTTGTTGGCGGACGACTTGCGCACACATGAAAGCCTGAGGACGGCCGGTGAGCCCAGCGATTTCGTGAGTCCAAGCTTCCTGCATGCGTTTTCCGCAACGTTGGATAGCCAGGGAATACGCATGATGCGATGTAGTACCATGGGCATAAAGAACTGCTTTACCTGGCCGTCGTGTTTGAAGCCATAGGTCTGACAAGTGTCTTCGATGGTCTGTGTCGTAAAACACTGATAAGGCCGCGTATTATGCTCGATCGCCTTTTTAACGTTGAAGAGCAGCTTTTGCGTCAGGTTGATGCTGAACAATGAGGGGTAATCGATGATAACGGTATGTCTTGCGACGCGTGTTGCTTCGTGTAGGAAGCGTTGCCAGAATTTCATGTGAGCCATCAAGCGAAGCGCGACGGCGGTGTCGAACGAGCTGTCAGCAAACGGGAGACTCAACAAGTCGCCGACGACGAAGTCGCAGTGGCCGGGTTCGATGAGCGGCTCGATAAGGCGTCCGCAGTCGGCGTTGCTGCCGAGGACGGTGACGTTGTAGCCATGATCGAGGAGGGAGCCTGTGATCTGGGCGTGGCCACCGCCGATCTCTAGCACCCTCTTGCCGGGGGTCCCATAAATCAGCCAATTGACAGCGTTCCACTGCATGTGGAGCATCCACTTCCCGACCGGGCCCTCGAAGCGTCCTGCGTATTTTTTACTCGAGGTCTCGATGTCGGGCGCATCTTCGCTGATTAACAAGAGTTTTCTCTACTTACTTAGCAACCTACCCAAGTTATGGGTCGGTTGTATGCTAGACGTAACCGATTGGCGTGACTGTATCATCGCGTCTTGGGAACGTGGCGGGACAGATTCACCCGCCGCCAATGCCCCATAGATTATGATTAGGCGGTCGATGTGGCTTGTTATGTCAAACGCCCGGATGGTTTCACTTCCACCATGAACAATAGTCTCCGCCAACAGGGGATCGGTCAGCACAGAGTGCAAGGCTTGGGCCAGCGCCTGTGCGTCATTGGGTCTGACCAGCACGCCGTTCTCGCAGTGGCGTAGGGCCTCCGCTAGCCCGCCGACGGCTGAGGCGACCACCGGCTTGCCAATCGCCAGCGCCTCCAGCAACGAATAGGGCAGACCCTCGTTAAGAGAAGGGATTGCACAGACATCTAGAGCCCGTAGGGCCGCGTACACATCAGTAACATTGCCGGTGAAAAACACGTAGCCGCTGAGACCCAACTCGCACACCCGAGATTCTAATTGACTTCTTTCGGGCCCGTCACCAATGATTAGCAGCCTGGCCGAGGGCTCTTTCTCCAAAATCGCCGGCATCGCACGCAACAAAATCTCGTGGCCCTTGACCGGGATCAGCCGGCCTACAACACCGATCAGCTTCATGTCCGGTGAAACCCCGACCTGTTCCCGAAACTTCAGACCGGCTTCAACGGGTGTCTTTCTGATCTCGTCTGCTGCCAAACCATTGGTTAACACCTCGGTACGACTGGGATCGATCCGCAGGCTTTTGTCAGCAAACAACGCTACCTCTCGCGAAACCGCAAGCGTATGAGTGGACCAGCCCGCGGTCCACCGGATCAGCTTGGCCAATGCGGCGGAGAATGGCATCTGATCGTGAAGGTGTGAGATGACCGGGACGCTTGCGATCATTCCAGCGATCCGTGCGGTAAGGATCCCTTTCATGCCAGAGGCATGAATCAACTGAATCTTGTCACGTCGGATAGTCCTCAACACGTCAAGAATCGGCATGAGGCTCCACTTGGCGCGTCCAAAGAAATGCGGCTCAAGCCCGAGTTCCCTCAACTGGGCCGATGCGGGATGGTCGCCACGCAGAAACGCGATGGTTAGATCAATGCCGTGAGATCGGAGGCGTGGCAGAACGGCCAAAAAGTACCGGGTTGCGCCGTGGATGACGCCACCGGCATAGCCGAAGTGATCACTGAGGAACAACACGCGCACTCTATCGGAATCTCGTTTGTGTCTCATATATTCCCATCCAGCAGTTGCCAGTCTACATTACACACGAAGCCCACGGTGTATCGCCATCGTCCTCCGCCAACGTGACGATTGAGGCGCGTGGCGAGTAACATCTTTATCCTTTCGCGGGAGGGTTAGTTAGGGATAACTCTGGGCCTGGTCGACCGGCGGGGTTTCTTGATTGTGGCGGAGGCCTTTGGCGATGAGGCCTCGTCCCTCACGCCGCGCTTACGCATCTCTGCTTCCGCTGCAAGCCAATGGTCCAGAGTTTTTCCGAGCGGGTAGTCCTCCTGTACGTATAACTCGTAAGCACGGGTTGCGATCCGTCGATGGATCGTTTCACGTGCGCATACTGCTTCATTTGACATCATCAATCCTCCTATTGTGCATATCCCAAGATTTTAACCCCCGGGGGTGTGAGTCAATAGCTAATTTCATCGTCTTCACCAGCGTAAGCATGCTTCTTGCTTTTCTTCGTTGCCTTGATTTCAGAAACAACGACCGCGGTCGTGAGCAGCAGGCCCGCGATAGATGCGGCGTTCTGGAGAGCGATACGCTCGACCTTAGTCGGAACCAACACGCCCATCTCTACCATGTCGCCGTACTGCTCGGTCACGGCGTTGAAGCCGTAGTTGGGTTTGAGCGACTTCTCAACCACGTCAGCGACAACGGAGCCGTCGTAGCCGGCGTTGATGGCGATCTGCTTGATGGGTGCGGTGACGGCGCGTCGCAGGATATCGACGCCTACATGCTCGTCGCCATGGCAGGTCTTCTTGACCTCATCAAGCACCCGTCGCGCTCGGAGAGGAGCGACGCCACCGCCAGGCAGGATGCCCTCTTCGACCGCCGCCCGGCAGGCATGGACCGCGTCTTCGACCCGCGCCTTCTTCTCCTTCATCGCTGATTCGGTTGCCGCTCCAACATTGATCTGTGCCACGCCACCAGCCAGCTTAGCCAGGCGCTCTTGGAGCTTCTCGCGGTCGTAGTCGCTTGTTGTCGAGGTGATCTGGCGCCTGATCGCTTCGATGCGCCCCCGGATTGCCTCCTTCTTGCCTGCGCCTTCGATGATTGTCGTCGTGTCCTTATCTATCACTATTTTTTTGGCTCGGCCAAGATCGGACAGGGTTAGCTTTTCGATGTCGAGGCCAAGTTCTTCCACAACAGTCCTACCGTCGGTAATTGTGGCGATGTCTTCAAGCATGGCCTTGCGACGATCGCCAAAGCCGGGGGCCTTCACGGCGCAGCACTTAAGCACGCCTCGTAATCGGTTTACTACAAGCGTGGCAAGCACATCACTTGTGATATCCTCAGCGACAATGAGCAGTGACTTACCAGACTCGGCGATTTTACCAAGAAGCGGCACCAGCTTAGCTGCCGAATCAAGTTTCTTCTCGTGGATGAAGACATACGCGTCTTCCAACACACACTCCATATCAGACTGGTTGGTCACGAAGTGCGGTGACAGATACCCCTTCTCGATCTGTAATCCTTCAAAGAACTCGACCTCGGTCTGGAGGGTCTTGCCTTCCTCGACTGTCATTACACCGTCCTTGCCGACCTTCTCCATCGCCTCAGCGATGATGCGACCGATTTCCTCATCCTGGTTAGCCGCGCAGGTACCGACTTGCGCGATCTCGATCGTAGACTTCGTAGGCTTGGACATCCGCTTTAGCTCGTCCACGATGGCCTGTACCGCCTTATGGATCCCTCGCTGGATCTCATACGGATGTCCGCCGGCAGCTATGTTCTTGAGGCCCTCGCTGAAGATCGCCTCTGCATAGATGGTCGCCGTCGTCGTACCATCCCCGGCGTCTTTGGACGATTTTAACGCGACCTCCTTGACCATCTGTGCGCCGATGTTCTCGATCGGGTCTTCGATTTCGATCTCGCTGGCGACAGTAACTCCGTCCTTGGTGATCGTGGGTGGCCCCCATTTCTTCTGGAGCACCACAACCCTGCCCGACGGGCCTAGGGTGGTCTTGACGGCTCGAGCGAGTTTGGCGACGCCGCGGCGTATCGATTCGCGGGCGTCCTGGTCGAATGTGATGGTCTTCGCGGTCATGGATAGTCGCCTTGATTGTTAATTGCGGGTAGATGCCCTGATCACAACAGCCGTCCTACAACGACCGCTAAAACGTCGTCTTCCTTAATGATGACACAGTCCTCGCCGTCGAGTTTGATTTCCGTGCCACCCCATTTACTGAGGATGATCGTGTCGCCCTTCTTAACGCTCATGGGTGCCCGTTTGCCGTCGTCCAACAGCCTGCCCGATCCGACACTGATGACCTTGGCTTGCTGCGGCTTCTCTTTGGCGCTGTCAGGTAGCACGATGCCGGATTTGGTGGTCGATTCGGTCTCCAACCGTTGGATGAGTAAGCGGTCGCCGAGTGGACGCAGTTTCGTTTTCATAGTTCGCCCTCCGTGGATAAGGCATGAGGCGGCGGCGTCCCACGGCCCCACGGCGGGTCCCCCTCATGTACTCACTTGATCGCGATGAGTTTGGGCTTAGCCTCGGTCGTCTTCTGAAGCACGAGCGTCAGTACGCCGTTCTTCAACGTCGCATCCACTTTTGACTCATAGACGGTCGCGGGGAGTTGGAAGCGTCGTTGAACACGCAGGTAACGCCTTTCGGTCAGGTATTTCTCGCCTTTGGACTCCTCGGCCTTGCGCTCGCCCGTGATGGTAAGCATGCCGCGTTCGAGGCTGACCTGGATCTCATTCTTATCGAAGCCGGGCACCTCGGCCTCTACAACGATCACGTCGTCCATCTCACGGATATCGACGGGGTAGGCGCCAACCAGGTCGGGACGGGCCTCGCCCCCCTCACTGACGACCGGCCCGAAGAACCGTCCTATTTCATGGCGGAGGAAGTCGGTTGGATCGTTAAAATAGGGTCGTTTGGTCAGTAACGTGGGAAGCATTTCTAGTCTCCTTGGATTACGGGGTTTTCGCTATTTAGCTCTACCTCAGAGCCAGTCCCCGGGCTGGCTAGGTTCAAACAACAGGCGGCCAGTGGTATGCGCTCGCTGAGCCACTGATGTAGATCCTCCTGAACAGGTGGACCGATCTGTTTCGCGGCAGACATCGCCGCTCTTACAGCAGCCTCGATCAACAGGGGATTGCCTTCGTCGGTCCATGCGGTCGCTGCGGTCTCAACTGCTACTATCGCGGCGGATACCGGGTCGAGGCCGATCTCACAAGCGCCCCGGATCGACCCACGAACCGCGCCATAAACCACCGTGTGGTTGTATGAGCCGGCTCCGGACATCGCCCCGCTGATCAGTTCTTCTATCACCCGCGTCAGCCGTTGTGCTTCTGCCGATTCAGCGGAGCAACTCACGAGCAAATCGACGCAGAGATCTTCAACGCGATCGGACGTGCATCTGTTTTCACTGACCGCCTTGACGACGGCATACTTCGCACCATGAGCTATCGGAGACATTGAGAATAGATTGATATTCGATGTGCTCTGCGTGGTCATGGTCTATTCCTTAAAGTGTTCGAACGTGGTTTACACCGCCCGCCTAAGAGTGTTGTTTCTTGGTGGGCACCTGAACGGTCAGGAAAATCGACAAAAAAAGCCGATGTGGTTCCGCACCTTAAGGTGGTGAACCACATCGGCTTACTTGTTAACGGGCCTGCCGCCTGAGCGGCCTGCCCTTTATCCAGTCATCCGGTACCGGAGCCGATCTAGCATTGCGTTGGCTCCAACACTGCCTACACCATAGACCGTTAAATTAGGAAAGCAAGTAAAACCAGGCATCCCGGGTCGATATCGGATAAAATAAGTCTCAGAGAGCATATATAAAGTAGTCGCAGAATTGTTTGCCAGGCAAGTCACTCCCCTTTGACCTCACAAAGGTTATGCCAACAATATAGATATTTGACACTCGAAAAGGGTTTGGACCGCACTACCATTCCATTTAAACCCGCGGCTTAAGTCAGTATTGCACATCGCTTGGCAATCAGAACGCCAATTCCGCCGGTAAGACAAGTTTGCCACAAACATAGTTAGCGGGTTTCTCCAGTGTGATATGCTAGCGACCATCCGTCGCAAAATTGCCTTGGGTGAGTAGAACTTTCGGCAGCAGTCATTCATTTCGTTTATAAGTTCCTCCCATGATAAGTTATGATGCCGCGCAACAGGAAAGCTAAGAGTATAATATCTCCATTCCTCCGGGAATCGGTTTGCGGCGATGCGCTGCTGGTTATTCATACTCTCCCAGAGGCGCGTTCCGGGCAACGGAGTCATGTATACGGGGTTGAGTAAATCTACACCGTAGTGGTTGGCGGTCTCGGCGATACATCGGCCGACGCCTACGCGGTCACTGTCCAGCCCCATGATGAAGGACCCCACGATCGAAATGCCGTAACGGTGGATGCGCTTGACACTGGCTCGCAGATCGCCACCCTTGAGGATGTTGTAGCGTTTACCCAATTCAACCAGCCCCTCGTCTGAGGTTGTTTCGAAGCCGATAAACACACCGATACAGCCCGCACGTTTTGCCAATTGGAGCAATTCCTCATCGTCAGCAAGGTTGATAGTGGCCTGGCATATCCACTTCTTCTTTATACCGGCGTCGATTATTGCACGGAATAGCTTCTTGGCACGCACGATGTGCTCATCGCGTGTACCGATCAAGTTATCATCCACTACCAGAACCATACGTTCTGGTATCATCGCAAGCTCATCAACCACATCACCTATTGGGCGATGGCGATAACGATGTCCATTGAAAGCGGACACACTGCAGAAGTGACAATTCAAAGGACAGCCGCGCGTGGTTTGGATGGAGCCGAATGCGTAGCCATGCGTCAACAGGTCATGGCGAGCCGGTGGTACGGATGCCAGATCGGCCGACTCGCCAACATAATGCCGTTTCAGCATGCCGTGTTGGGCATCGACGAGCACCGACGGCCAGATAGATTCTGCCTCACCTTGTACAACCGAGTCCACATACTCGAGCGCCTCATCGGTACACATCGATGCGTGGATGCCGCCCATGATGACGGGTACATCCAAGTTATGGAATATGGCCGCGATCTGATAAGCCCGAGGTGCCTGCGAGGTAAATGCGGTGATGCCAACAAGGTCGGGCCGGGGTAGATTTGCATAGTCCGGCATACCGAGATTCTCGTCTATGATTGTCACATCCCATTCCGCTTCAGGCGTCAGAGCTGCGATCACCATAAGCCCCAGCGGCTTCCATACACGGTACTTCCGCCAACGACTGCGTTGAGCCAAGCTCACCAACGGGTTGGATGGATTGATTAGGAATAAGCGCATAGCTTATGCTCACCACCTCTCTGTGATTCAAACGGCATCACCCCAAATACTGAGGCGGGCCTATCTCGTATGTCGTCAAGACATTGTTTCAGAACTACTCTTCCACCATTCATAGGCGTCGATCCAGTTCACTTTGTCTGGGTTCATACTTAGGATTTGCTCATGTTCATATCTGACCAATTTGACCGCTCCGGATATCAGAAGTCGCCGATAATCGGTAAACGTCCGGGCCAAGGTCCTGGGCCCGGTAATGCTCTGTTGATGTTCAGCAAGATAGTGAACCAACGAAGGCATCTCTCTCGCTCGGGTTTGGAAGTCATGATTGTGACTGCTCATTCAGATAATCTTTGTGTCTGGGAATCAACTGCTGGCAATGGTTGATCGTGCGGCACCGATCGCCCTCGTTTAGCGCCATGGGCAAGCAGTAGTTCAACAATCTCCTTGTGTCCGGCTTGTATTGCATAATTCAATGCAGACAGTCCGTTGCCCGGATCTAAAACATCTGGATCTGCACCGTAATCCAGAAGCAATCGGGCCCAAGGCAAGTCATCGCTGATAGCTGCGCTCTGGAGCAAGGTGTGCCCGTGGTAGCCCAGGCCATTGATATTGGCCCCCTTAGCCAGCAGGAACTTTATTGCACGTGGATCCCTGCTCCAGGTGGCTCTGTTGAGTCGTGTGATACCGTACTTATCCGGAATATCCACGACGGCAGTCGAACTTGTCGGTGATGTGGAAGACATTTTGCTTTCCTCACTCATCAGGTGCGCTATTCGATGACATGGTCGACGTCGGACTCTTTGCGCCCGCGGTTACAATAAAGCGCAAGGCATCCTCGATCCGCATGTCCAAGAGCTCTACACGCTCGCGTGGCACGAATACGGTGAAGCCGCCTATCTGGTAGCTCATGGGGAGATACACGGCAACATATCCTTTGCCACGGAGGCCCAACTGTGGGTCATCCAAACCGTCTCGTGTCAGCAATCCGATAGCCCGCATATCCGTGCTCCCGATCGAGACCATAACGACCTTGCCGTCACCGAGTCCGCCTGATTTACTGAAGAATCCGAGCAGATCACGCACGGCCCCGTAGATCGTCTTTACGAGCGGTATCTGGGCAATGAACGATTCGGCCAAGTGGATTAGACGCGGCACGCCCCAGATATTGACCAGCAGGCCGATCCCGAAAACCAAGGCGACACCACAAGCCACACCCATACCGGGCGTATACCATCTATCAGGCAGAATCCAATTGACGGCGACGCTGAAGGTCCGCTCCGCCGCTGATACCATCCACAGAATGATAAATACAGTGACCGCCAGCGGCATGATGGCGATCAATCCCTGAAGGAATATAGATATTAGGCGCTTTATCATTGTTGGTTCTCGGGCGGGTCTCCAACCAGGTGCATGTTATTACCGTGTATGGGTGTTATTTTTCTATGAGGCGTTTGCCCCATACGTCGTCTAACATGTATAGCGAACCGGGCCTGTCCTGAAGTCTCTCAATAAGTTCCACCAACTCCTGTGACCACTTCTCCTCTTCAACCTGCTCTGTGATATACCAATGAAGCAGGACCTCCAAGGCATAGTCGCCCTCGTCACGGGCCAGTTGACATAGTTGATTGATCATCTGTGACGTGGTTCGCTCAAGTTCCGCAACTGATACAGCCGCTTCCAAGGGTGAAGCGTAGTCCACATCAGGAGCTGGTATAGACCCGAGCTCCACCTGCGCCTTTCGGTCAACTGCATGCCGGATGAGCTTCCACGCATGTTGCCTTTCCTCTTCGGCCTGATGCTCCATAAATGCCGCAATCCCATGAAGATTGATGCTCCCGAAGTACAAAGACACGGCCTGATAGGTGTGTGCGTTGCACTGCTCGTGCTGGATCTGCTTGTTTAGTGATTTAAGAACAGCGGGATTGATCGTGTGCGTCGTACCAGAAGGTCGACCGGCTGTCTTAATCCGTTTCATTGTTCCACCGTCGGTCGCCCAACCGTCCAGAGCTTTCTGCGAAGACGCATTCGTGTTGATCTGAGTAACGGTGTTAGTTGATTTGGGATGATTATCTTTGTTCATTGATATAATCCATAAGTGTGAAGGTGTTATAGGCGGCTTTGTCTCAACTGATTGAGTACAAGATTAATTGCGGGCGTAGAGATACTTCTTCAGATAGTGATTCTCCAACAGCTGGCCGCCGAGGTCGTGGGCATCCAGGTCCCCAAGCGAGATCATACCGATCACGGCACCTGCGGTATCGATTACCGGCAGGTTTCGGATTTGTCGGGTTGCCAATCCTCTTGTCATTGTTCTAGAGCCAGTCATTGCTGACTAAATCAGCGAAACAAAAAAAGCCGACGTGGCACGGCACCTTTAGTGCTGAACCACATCGGCTTACTCTTCAACGGGCCTGTCGCCGTTTGCGACCTGCCCCTTAGCTAGTCATCCGAAGTTGGAGTCGTATACGTGTAAAATATTGACTCCTTGACTCGGTCAATAATAGCGGTCAATGCGTACAAGTCAAGGTTACAGCAGCAATGACGTGCTGGTTGTACATGCTTATAAGCTGCAATGAATCCGCGATTTACTGCGGATGATCATTCGCCCTGCATGACTTCGCCCGTCCTCTCAACGTCCTTACCGGCTCCCTTCCATGTGTTGCATGCGGTCAACGACAACGTGACTGTCAGTACCGCAAGCAGTGTTACCGCGATCATAATCTTGTGCATATTCATGGTCGTCTCCTTTTTGACAGCTCAGAACATCGCCGCCCGGGAACGGTTCCGGACGGTCGAAGTGGCTGGTTACTTGGCCTGGTAGCTGAACTTCTGTCCGCCGATGGAGGCCTCATACATCAGGCCCGCCTCGTCCATCGTGAAGACAGCCACACCGTTTGTATACTTGGCATTCGCCCCAGCGCCTGACTTCAATGCCACGGCCGAGGCTTGGGCGTCGAAGCGGAACTTGCCCTCTTTGAAGGTCTTAACGGCCGCTTTGGTTTCAAACGCGATGATCTCCGTGTACGCTTGCCCACCGAGTTGCAAGCCGATCGATGCCTGGCTGAGGTCGCAGTAGCCCACGGCGACGCCTCGCTCGTAGAGCACGCCCTTACCGTACGCTCCTCCAACCCCAATGGCCCCTTTTCCGACCGATGGGAACACCGCGTAACCTGCGGCCGAATCGAATACCTTGATCAGAGTGGTATCGGCTTTCTTAGCCTTGGCCAGCGCCACCGCTGCATCTGATTCGATGTCGGCTTTGCCTGCCACCGAACTGGGCGCTGTGGAACAGGCACTTAGTGCCAGCAAAACGATCATGCCAGCTAACATTAATGACATATGATACTTTTTCATAGCATGACCTTTCAAAGTCATTCTGACGCCACACGGACAAGGTCCGGGTAGCGATTTTTGTCTTGAATCCATGCCGCCGGATACGTTTCCGGCGACCAATCCGCACCGTCCGACCGATCGCGACGGATCGACTTGAAACTCACACCAGGGCCTTGCGGCTACCGAGCAAAAACAGCATCAGGCCCCCGACCACAGAAGCGATACCAGAAATGATGTACCACGTCGTGGCTTCAGTGAAGTGCCCGGTAAATATGTTGCTCAGCCGATCAGTCACAGAGCCTGACGTGTCCATCCCGTTGATCAACAGGATTACACCAATTATAAAAAGGACGAACCCACTTATTTTTTGAATACTCATGGTAAATTCCAAACGTTGTGCGACGGACATGAACATTGACAGCAAACTACTTTACATTTGAGATATACATACTCAGATGCCGCGAACACCTCAATTGGTGTTCACATCTAGTACCGACCTGAATCTTTTGCCGAGCATAGGGTCTGCTTCTACCGCATCCACGATTTTCCATTCGGCTTCCCTGCAGATATGTGCCACGCGGTCCGCGCTGATCGGTTCGCCTTCGAGCTCTTCGAGGACCTCAGCGATCTGGCGGTAGGACATCACTCCCGAAGTGTGTGGCTGCCGTCCGTGAGTTCTTGACCCAGGGGATAAATGTTTCATTTTGTACATGCCGTCCTCCTTTGAGTTGGCTGTCCCTTTTTTTATGTAGGCGCTGTACGAGTCACGTTCAAACGTTTTGTCGATCCTTCGATGTGCCGGCGGCGCAGTGTCAAGCCACCAAGACCCATGGCCAACAGCGTCGTTGTAACCGGCTCAGGGATCGGGTTCCCGCTCGAATCCGACGGGGTGGTATTGCCTGCGGTGATGATACGGATCTGGTCGGTGATGCCGCTGACAGTGAAGCTGAAGTCAAACCGCATGCGGTTCTTGCTGATGCGGAACATATCACCATTGGGATCGTTGAAGTCCAGCCCGTGACCGCTGGTTGACTCGTATGAGGTGCCTGGGGCTCCCAAGAGGGCGTCGCTGGCATCGAAGTTCCCAAAGATCACACCCAGGATCTTCTCGTTGAAGCTGATGCTGCCTGTCATCATTACAGGCGTAACGCCATCAGAATCGACATCGGCATGGAGCATGTAGCTGCTGACCGTGCGTCCCGCGGCGAGTGTACGGCCTGCCGTGGCAGCCAAGCCATCATATTTGCCTGGGAGGTAAGCCTCGACTTTAAGGTTACCGCCAAGGGCGGTATTGTTCTGCTCAGTGAAGAGCAGTGCCTTATGGTTGTTGGTCCGGTCGCCATCCTGTACGGAGACGGGCGAGTGAACCATATTTACGTCGCCAGACAGGGACATGGCCGAGGTGTATCCAGCGGCAACAAGGATGGTACCCGTCGCCATGATGGTGAGAGTTGATTTCATAGTTTGCTTACTTCTTCGCTTGTTTGACAGGGGGCCTGGTCAGCCAGACTCACCGGTTTCATTCAGTATCCTGCGATCTACGTTAGTGCAGAGTTTTTATTTGGGGTGGCCGTGGATCCGTTGATCCAATCTTGCCTGTGGTACTTCTGTACTGGAGCGGTTTATTCCTGCCCCGTCTTGGGCGTTGGTTCGGCCTTGTCCTCCGATTTGCGTCCCAGGTCTTGTACCTTGTCTACCGCTTCGTCCTTGTCGGCCTTGATCTTGCCGGCGTCCACCGACACGGTAACGTTGTGAGTGCCCTCAGTGTTGTCTGAAGATACATTGAACCAGCCCCGGTAATAGCCCAAGCCCACACCGACTACAATGATTAGAACAAACAGAATCAATATGGTTTTCATAGGTCACCTTTATTAGGGCATGTTGAGAATCGGATCTGATACGGGGTTGGTCGTTCAAAAACCCCTGGGCAGATACCCCATCAGTAACAGCACAACCAGGATCATAAGAACCAGTCCTAAGCTACCACTGGGGTAGTACCCCCAATTCCGGCTGTGCCCCCACCTGGGCAGAGCCCCAACAAGCAATAGAATCACGATGATGAGCAGAATCAGTCCCATAAGGGGTTTCCTTTCTATACACTTCAAGTATTCACCAGGCGGGAGGCACCGGCCTCTTCTCCCCATAAGGCCGGCGACCGTTTCCGCCTGGTTGTAGACCGACATTTGCCTCGGGTGCCATAGGCTGACTTATCGCCGGTTTTTGCTCCTTCTATTTGTTCCTTTGCAGTTCGCACTCCGCTTGATGCCAGTTATGCTGACACCGGCCCTGAATGAAGCCACTTCTTATATAGATCTCATATGCGCGACGGCTGATATCGTCGTGAGATGGCTTGAGGACTCCGGCTTGCGGGAAGTGATACTCCTGACGCGAGGCTGAACGCATGGATGTCTCTGATTGTTTCTTGTTTGTCTTCATATCACATGCCCATTAAATATGTGTATAACCGTTCTACGCCGATATTCTTCGATTCTGGATTACTTGAATAACCACCGTGACCAATGCGATCACAAGCAGGATGTGAAGAACACCGCCGAACGTGTGAGAGGTGAGTAATCCAAGTAACCATAACATGACGGTAATGACTGCAATAGTCCATAACATGATCAGTTTCCTTTCGATGTATATGATTTGTACAAGAGGCGGTCGCTTTGAACGTCGCGGCGGACCGTTGTCCGTAATTTCTTGCGACGAGGGAAATTGGATGGATAGTTTTCCAGGACATTGTTACGGATCCGGTTCCAGTCCTCCTTTCGGATAATGGCGAGTCGGACCGGGCTTTCAAAGCCCAGTGTGACCTCGCCATCCCTGGACCTTAATACTGTGACTTTGAGTGTGGAACCCGAACCGTCAGGGTTTTCGACCATCACCGATTCATGGCTTCTTCGGGATAACACCAACATGATGCTGCCTCCTTACATTGGGTGAATCCGTTCATACCAGTTTCTACACGTTCAAGTCCTGATCCTGGACGGGTGACAGTGATGCACCCTATGCGGTCATTGTGTCAACGCGCTTGTCTCCGGCTCATACAAGTGCAACGATGTTTCCACGGCTTCGGCACGATCGAGGATCACATGTGTCTTCTCGACTTCTTCATGCGTGCCGTGGTAGACCAGGACAAACTTGCCGCCTTTGATGGCGGTCTCGTACTTGATGATGCTGTCCTTGGGGACGCCCATGCTGTACAGCCCCGCACCCACAGCGCTAAGACCACCAACAACCGCGGCGCCCTCCATCGCACCCACGATCATGCTGACCAGCGGGCCGGCAATTACCAACGGCCCGATCCCGGGGATAAAAAAGAACGCCGACCCGAACAGCAGCCCCCAGATGCCGCCCCAGAAGGCGCCCTGCTTGCCCCAGTACATCACACGGTCGCCCGTGTTGTAGTACCCGACCACGTGCTGATCGGTGTGGTAGTCCTTTCCGACGAGTGACAGTTTCTTGATGTTCATTCCGCTGCGCTGTAATTCCTTAACTGCGTCTTCGGCGGCTTTGTGCGATTCGAAAATACCTACGACCGAGTTGTGATCCGTCATATCTTTATTCCTTACAATGATGTGTACTGTTTTGCGCCACACAGGCTTTAGCTACTAATCTAGGCATGCTTGTTTTGTGTTCTCGTGGTTCTTGCGGGATTACAAACTCGGCCCGGGTCCCATGCCCGGGAGTGTCATTCAACTCCAGGCTCCCACCCAGATAGGTCAGGCATTCACGTATCAAAATCAAGCTGAAACCTCCGTCGGCTGTGTTTTCAGATCCGGTGGGATTAAAACCTACGCCCCGGCCATCCACGGTCACGCGCAGCTTATCCACAGCCCGTATGACCGTGATCGATATGGTCCGTACCGGTGTGTGCTTGACGTTGTTGAACAGCAGTTCCTTAACGCCGCGGAACAGGACGGAACGCACCTCTTGAGTGCTTGGCTCGACATGTGGATCTGCACTGATGCTGACCTCCATGCCATGCATTGCCTGCGCCTCACGAGCCAGCCACGCCAGGGCCGAGACGAAGCTGCTCTCATAGAGAAGCTGAGGGCTCAATTGACTGGCCAGCGAGCGCAGGGTGACAAGGCCTTGACTGATCAATTCTTCCACGGGTTCAAGGGCCTCTTTCAATGCTTGCTCCGTGTCCTTCGTCCTTGTCATCCTGACCCACAGGTAAGCCGCCACCAGCGTCTGCTGGAGGTCGTCACGCAGAACCCGGGCCAGGTCCCGGCGATCCCGCGCATTGTCTTGTTTCAGCTCGACGGCTAATTTACACAGCTGTATAGCCCGCTGTTCGGCCTCCGTCATCCGCTGCTTAATCGCGTGATGCGATCCGGCATTCGGCGTCTGAGGTGGATTGTCCGATACGGACCTTCTTGATCCATTATTAGGAGCCGTTAATATGCTTTCTGGATCTCGTTGGATGTCATGGTCCTTCATGGTGTGTCTTCCAAGGTTGGTATCTGGGCAGTTCTTACGCCCAAGATGAATCAAAGCAAGCAGTATTTGCCAACACTTATCCAAATCACTTCGGCAGTATTCCGGCTACTTGTTTTGCCTTGAGGGCTGTCCGTGCGGTTTCGATCTGGTTCTGGAGCGATACCGGTAGCGAGCCTTTCATGCCGTCGAGTTTGTCGAGTGTCTGCTCCGCAAGCTCGTACTTGTTGTCCTTGATGTACTGCTGTACCTGCGTGAGAAGCGAATTCGCCTCTGCTGTAGCTTGATCAGAGGCCGCTTTAACCTCTGCGGCGGCCTTAACATCGGCGGCCGTCTTTTGATCGAGTGCGGCTTTGGCGTCGGCGGCTGCCTGATCGGCATCAGCCTTGGCAACTTCAGCGGCCTTGAGATCCGCGGCGATCTTTGCGTCTGCCGCGCTCTTTGTGTCGGCTGCGGCCCGATCAGCAGCCACCTTTACGGCAGTGGCCGTTTTTGTATCAGCAGCGATTTTGGCGTCCGCTGCCTTCTTTGTATCGATTGCGGCCTTAGCGGCCGCATCCTCCACAGCGCTGCGAGATGCGGCGGCTTTGGTCTGCGGTGTCGACTTGGGTTCCTCGCGGCCGCAGCCGACAAGCATGGTGGTGGCTAGAATCACGGTCACAATCAGGTGGCGAGACATTGTCATGTTCCTTGTTTCTTTGCGGTTAATGTGTTTCAGTAACATGCGCGAAAAATCTGAGTATTACGACGCGTAGTCATGCGACATCTAGGTTAAGCTGAGGCCGTCGAATCAAGTTCGTATCACGACTAGTACATGGTTGCCGCCGCTTGTTTCGCTTTCAGTGCCGTCCGAGCGGTCTCGATCTGGCTCTGGAGTGATGCGGGGAGCAATCCTTCCATCCCGTCGAGTTGGTTGAGTGTCTTCTCGGCAAGATCGATCTTGTTATCGGTGGTGTATTGCTCGAGTTGGCTGAGGAGCGTAGCCGCCTTGGCCGTGTTAGCGTCACCGCTGTCCAAGACATCGGTGGCGGTTTTGGGTTCAATGGCTGTCTTATCAGTCGGCGCCATAGACGGTGAGCCGGATATTGGCAGCGTCGTTGACGAGGCCTGATCCCGCATCATCTGCATCACGGGACAATCCATTGGCTTGTTGCTCGGTGTCGTTGTCCTCATCGGTTGCATCTGGCTGATCATTTTCTCGTGCAGAACTTTCATCGTATGAGGTGTCTGCGGCAGAGTGTTCAACATTGTTTGCTGGTCGGCATTGAGCACGGCAACCGCTTGGGTCCGCGCCTCCTTGATGATGGCATCCAACTCCGTGGTCTGGTCTGTGGTGAGTAGGAGTTGATCCTTCAGGGCCAGGATGGCGCTCGGGTCGCTGGGACTGACCACCATGTTCATCTGCATCTGACAGCGCATCTTCGTGTCATCCGGCATATTCTCCATCATGCCCTTCATATGTTCCCTCATGCCATCAGCGTGCTTGCCGGGCTTCACGGTGGAATCGTCGGCGGACTTGTATCCTTGTCCAGCACCGATGTCCGGCGGGCTGGTAGTTTGAGTCTGACCCATGGCGAATACGCCAAGCAAGCCAAGGGCGGCGGTCAGGGTCACGATCTGAATCGGGTTACGGGTCATTTCATGTTCCTTAATACGGTTCGTTGGTCTCGATCAAGCCAACAGGATTCATCCCGTTGGAGTATTTCATTGAATCTCGGTCGCGGCTTCGATCGTCGTCGGCGGATGGATCGGCTCATTCACGATCCATCCGTGCCCTGCGGCATCTGTCTCCCTGTATCCAATCCGATTCTCATTTGGACTCTTCCTGCCTCTCACGAAGGTGCTGTTCCCATTCTTCAAGCTTCCGCCCCGCGAGGTCGCGCCCGCCCAGCCCGAAGGCGATGGCCGCCGCTACCGCCATGGCGCCAAACGTCAAGCCGAAAGCCAAAGAGATGATCTCGTCCGCCAGGCCCATCTGGCGAAGTGCCATGGCGCCGGCTAGGAAAAGGATCGCAATTCGCGCCGTCAATGACCAGATAGATGCATACTCGTGCTCCCGACTGGTGATGGCGCGCCCGACGATCCTGGCCAGAAACAACCCCAGCGCGAAGATCGTCAGCCCCAGCAGAATGCGCCCCGCCAGATACAGAAAACTCGTCATTATGGCCGAGAGTTGCACGAATCCCAGCAGTTCCAGGCTTGTCATCGTCGCGAACAACAGGATTGCGATCAACACCAGGCTGCCTGCCATCTTCGATGGCGCCCATTGCGACTGTGGCGTCATTTCGCCCAGCCCCAGCTTTACCGGCAAGGCGTCAAACTTCGCCGATTCCAGAATTTTCGTTACCAATTGGCTGATAATACGGCCTAAGACGTAGGCGATCACCAGCACCAGAGTGGCCGCGAAGATGGACGGAACCGCGTTGAGGATTCGGGCGAGCATCTCGCTTGTCGGCTGGGTCAGCGACTGCAACCGCAACGCATCAAGTGCGGCGAGAAACACTGGAATCAATATCAGGAGGAACACCGTCCAACCTACGACGTGAGAAATCGACCCCGACCTCCCATCCTCGGCCTTCAGCCCGATCCGATTGCCCAACCGGTCTGCCCCGAACGCGGTCAGAATTCCAATGACAACCCGCCTGAGAATGCTCGCGAAGAACCAGCCCAATCCCAAGATGACCGCAGCGACCAGGATGTTGGGTAGGAAGGCCAGAACTTTATCCACCATGCTCTGCACCGGTCCCAGAATGCCTTGGAGCGATAAAGCTCCAAGAATCGCGGGAAGGAACAGGAGGAACACCGTCCAGTACACGACATCGCCAATTGTCTTAGCGAGGTCATGGGAATCAGTCACTGCACTGCTTTGACCCTCCGGCGACACGGTGACTTTAGACGACTCCTGCCCCACTGCTCTGGTTACGCTGCCGCCTGCGGCACCGAGTCGATGCCCCAGGTTGGCCTTTTCCAACGCCTTCACGATGATCCAGCGCAGGACTTCAGCCGTGAGCCAAGCCGCCAGCAGCAAAATGCCCGCGGCAATCAACTGCGGCACATACCGCAATACCTCATCGACGGCCTGACGAAGCGAGTCAGAAATCGCTGCCAGCTGTAAGACAGACAATGCGCCGATCAGAGTTATCGCCAGGATGATCCAAAACACCAATGTGCCCAACCAATGGGCAAGTCGCGTCCGCTCGCCGGACTGCTTGTTAATAGCCGCGCCGAGCCGGTCCTCCACGCGCGTCCGACTGACCAACCTGCGGGTGAGACTCCCTGCAAGCCAGGCCACGATCCAACCGACCACCAAGACGGCAATGCCCCCAACGAGATACGGCAAATATTGCCAGAACTCGACCATAAGCTGATTGAGTTGGTCCATCATCGTTTCCTTTCAGGTAGTGCCCTTGTAGTCCTAGTTACCTCGCGCCAGGTGATCACTTCGATCCAGTATCACGCCAGCCCCGCATTGTGATGTTGTTAGCCGAGCAAGCGTCAAGCTTTCATGTCGCGGTCTCCTGTTGGCGGCCCTTCTTGACGTAGATGTCGAACGCGCGCCGAACGATGTCGTCGGACGAGAACGCCGGGGGCATGACCGGCACAAATGGCAGCGCGGCGCGATTCCCAGGGGCCGTCAATCCACGCGTGGATTCCGGCTGTATCGCAAGGTCGTTCAATTGAATACGTCGCCATCCTCAGGTCTCCGGTGTCAGGGTTGCCTAATGTCCACAGTTTCGTTCCATGTTTCCGCGGTCAGGTTTTCAGCCATCAGGAACACCTGGACCATCGTGCCGCTGGTAAAGGCGTGTACCACGGTCCCGGTGGAAGTTTCGACTTCCGATGCCGCTTCCCGCACATCCACCCCGGTGATACGCTTGATCTCCTGCCTGAGCGAATCCGAGGAGTTGGCGAAGAGCTGGCGGTGAAAATCCTGCACCTGTGCGGCGCCTTCGGGGTTCATGGCCAAGGCCTGTTCTGCCGGCGTAAGAGCACCGTGAAGCGTGATTACCAGCGTTCCTTCACTCAGGACGACCGACACCGCTTTCGGGGCATGTCCGGTTCGTCGCAACTGGTAAGCGCTGGCCGCACGAGCCACCTGTTGTGCCATCGTTAGTTGGTTCTCATTCATTAGATCCTTCTTCGATCGTCGCAAAGATCGGTATGCGTCTTTTAGAAGCAGCCATTCTTGATCTCATCCTTCAAAATCTCCTTCAACCGCACGATGCTCCGCATATCCTGTTCCTTGAATTCACGCCAGCAGGCCTGAAGTGCTTCACGACCTTCCGCGTTAGCGATGAACTGGTCATATCGCCAGACTGAATCCAGCCTGCGGCTCAATTCGTGCACGAGGTCGTGATCGTGATTGGCGCAGCCCTGATTCTCCCCGATATGTTCCCAGCGGCTGTCGGTACCCAATGGGCTGATATCCAGTGTGCTCTTCGTGGTCATGGTCTATCCCTTAAAGTGTTCAAATGTCATTTACGCCGCCCATCCAAGAGATTGTTTGCTTAGTGGGCATCCTGAACGGTCAGGAAAATCGACAAAAAAAAGCCGATGTGGTTCCGCACCCTAAGGTGGTGAACCACATCGGCTTACTTGTTAACGGGCCTGCCGCCTGAGCGCCTGCCCTTTATCCAGTCATCCGGTGCCGGAGCCGATCTAGCACTGCGTTGGCTCCAACACTGCCTACACCATAGACTGTTAAATTAGGAAAGCAAGTAAAACCAGATATCTCGGGTCGATATTATGTTGATTTGGGATGTCCCCTAAATACCAGTCCAAGATTTATGGGACGATCCCGTGATCGCGGACGCATTAACGAACGGGCAGGTCATGGCCAGGAATCAACACGCGCCGGGGCAGATCATAGGGAAGCTGCGGGTGATCATGGTGCATATTAATGCGGGGATGACCAGATTGATTTAGGATTGCGGTAGATGATGGCAGGCGTGGCGATGCAAGAAGGCATGATGATGAGCGGCTGAGAGGAAATAGGAGGAGTTTTGTTACACATGAGTCAAAAGATCGCCTTCTTTCCAGAATAACCCCATTAATTGCATAGTAGTTGGGTTTTTTACGCTCTCGCATCCTACTCCATATCCCAACGAATGTACGGATTTGAAGATGATAGTGCTATCATTTAGGATCACCGTCGCCGGCCTTTGTCTCAGCGTTCCGACATCGCACCCAGGGGGTAGTGTTCTGAACTATTTGGCATAGGGAAGGTCGTGTGTTTGCTAAACAGGTAATTACGCATCTTCAAAAATACTGGCCAAGACCAGCCGTACGTGTTGCAGTCGGGGACCAGTGCTATACCCTCGGTCAAGGCAAGGTGGCGGCAGAGATCATCATACACAGGCCCACTCTCATGTGGAGGCTCTGGCGTTGCCCGTCTCTTACATTCGGCGAGTCCTACATGAAGGGGGATATCGAGGTCCGTGGTCATCTGTTGGACGTGCTCGAAGGGTTTTATTGCGCATGGCCGGGGATCGCTTCGGAATGGCACTATTGCATGACCGAATGGTGCCACAGCTTTTCATGGCGGAACTCACGCCGCCAAGCCATATCCAACGCTCGTCACCACTACAACATCGGCAACGACTTCTACAAGCTCTGGCTCGACCCGACGCTGACCTACTCCTGTGCGTACTTCCTTCATGAGGATGACGACCTGGCCACGGCACAACAGCAGAAGCTAGAAGTCGTCTGCCAAAAAGCGTGTCTACGGCCTGGGAAGACGCTGCTGGATATCGGATGCGGCTGGGGTTCGCTGTTGTTCCATGCCGCTAATCATCATGGCGTCCGCGCTGTCGGCGTCACGCCGGTGAAGGCACAAGCTGATTACATCGAAGCAGAAGCCAGACGACAACGACTAGGCGATCAGGTCCGTATTATTTGTGGCGATTGGCGGGACGTAACGGGTCGCTTCGACCGGATCATCAGTATCGGCATGTTTGAGCACGTGGGTATGAAACATTACCCGGAGTTCTTCCGTCGATGGCATGATTTGCTCGCTGATGGGGGTCTTTCGGTTCTGCACACCATTGGGCGGATGACACCAAAGCCGGTCGATCCTTGGATTCGGCGATATATCTTTCCCGGCGGATACCTGCCGGCTCTGACGCAGATCACCTCACAAGCTGCCGGGGAGGACCTTTGGATCGGGGATGTTGAGAACCTCCGCCGACACTACGCCAAGACGCTTAGTTGCTGGTCGGAATGTTTTCAGGCCGTGCGTGTTCAGGTCGCGTCCATGTACGACGAATCGTTTGCTCGCATGTGGTGGCTATACCTGCAAGGAGCGGAAGCCGCGTTCCGCTGGGGAGATCTTCAGCTATGGCAGGTAGTATTGATCAAGGGTAAAGATGCGCTGTTGCCGCTCGAGCGCCGAATCAACCTACACATGGGTGGGAGTCGGTCAGAAGTTTCGTCGCCGAGCACCGCTTGCGGCAGTTGATTCATTCGGAGTATGAGAGCGAACACTGTTCCTGGAAGGCGTTAACCCACTAAACAACTTGTGCGGGTGCTGTTCTTCGATAAGTCTCCCGTTCGTGCGTTTCGGTCAAGATTGCCGACAGTTGATCGGACATTCGCCGATGATGATGACCGATTGCCGCCAGGCGTAGCGCCATCGCCAGCAGTCGCGGCTTATGCCATAGCGTCCAGATCACTAGTTTCCAGTATTCCACCCGTTCAGCACCCAAGATGCCGAAGCGGATCATCGTACGCCACCAGGCCTTGAAGTCTCCCCGACTCAGGGGGCGGCGCACGGCTGGCGAGGGGAACTCTTTGAGAAGCGTCTTGATCCGGCGGTAATAGGCCGGCGGCGCAAAGATGGTACGTAATACCCATGCATGACCATCCCGCAATAAGTTCAAGCCCATGATCGGCTCGAAGTTTGTGCTGCCGTCGGTGTTATGACCGAGGCTGCCACGCTGAAGCCGGCCTTCTGACGCCAGTCGATCTTTCAGCCGTGTACCGGGCGCTGCCTGCAACTGGCCAACCATCGCGGTCACGATGCCGCTTTCAGCAATAAAATCGGCCTGCTGCTGGAAAACATCAGCGGTATCATGATCAAAACCGACGATGAACCCGCCCTGCACTTCCAGGCCGGCTCGCTGGAGCGACTTGATGTTGGCAATCATGTCGCGGTTGCAGTTCTGTCTCTTCTGACACTCGGCAAGACTTGCGGGGTCCGACGATTCGATGCCAATGAAGATCATGTCAAAACCGGCCTCGACCATATCACGCATCATCTTTGCGTCATCGGCCAGGTTAATCGACACCTGCGTGCACAAGGGCAAACGTGTGTGCGACTCCTGCCAGGCAATCAATGCCGGGAGAAGTTCCTTGCGAACCGCCGGCTTGTTGCCGATCAGATTGTCGTCGACAAAGAAGACGCGATCACGCCAACCAGCGGCGTATAGATCATCCAATTCACGTGTAATCTGGCTCGCGTCTTTCACACGAGGATTACGACCGAGCATGGCGGTCACATTACAAAAGTCGCAATCGAATGGACATCCGCGCGAGTACTGAATACCCGCGAGAGCGTAGCGGTCCAGTTTCGCCAGCCGCCAAAGTGGCGAAGGTGTTGTTCGCATGTCCGCCAATTCGCGGGTTCGATACATCCGCCTGGGGGTTCCTCTCTCCAGATCCGATACCAGATCCGACACCGTCAACTCCGCCTCGTTGAGGACGAAATGGTCAACATCCTGAAACAGCGCGTACGCGGCGGTGAACAGCGGACCCCCGGCAACGATCTTTTTGTCCATCGCCTTGCAACGGGCGATCACCTTCTCCGCACCTTGCCATTGAATGGTAAGCGCTCCAAGAAGCACCACGTCGGCCCAATGTAGGTCAGCATCGGTCAACGGCTGCACGTTGATATCGATCAGCCGCTTCTCCCATGCCGGGGGCAGCATCGCGGCGACGGTCAGAAGACCTAGCGGCGGAAGCAGGGACTGGCGTTTAATGATGTCCAGCGCTCGGCTCAGACTCCAGAAACTTTCCGCGAATTCGGGGAAGACAAGCAGTATTCTCATTAAGAAACACTCCGTTGTCATCGCTAGTCAGAAATGTTCTTGTCAGATTATAACTGGCTGGAGATCCGTCTTCTAGACCCATGCAACAATTCAGATACTTCCCATTCGGTATTCTCCAAGTATAATCACCAGTATTGTTAGCATCCAGTATAAGGTCCGCGTCATAATCCATCGAACTTCCGCTCAATCCACGGTTGTTGGAGCCGATTCATGGGCCAAATCGGCTTTGTGATGTCTGAAGAAGCTGTTACATGCTCGGGTTTCCCGAACTGATAAAGGAACCCCTCTATCGTGTGTCAGTTGCAAAGTGATTCGCCCTTCTGATGTCAGCATTACTCCCCCTAGAATCACCGCGACTTGTTGTAGACAAAGCAGGGCATACTGAAAACTCCAAAGTATCTCTCCCAATGAATCTTTTTAGATACTCGGTCAGTTGAAATCATAATACTTGCGGGTATCAGGAACGCTTGACTATGGACGAACCGGTAAAATATGCGGCGGCGATCGTTGCCCATCCGGACGATGAGACGCTGTGGTGTGGGGGGCAGATCCTGATGGACACCTGCTATTTTTGGCATATCCTTACGCTCTGCCGTGAGAGCGATCTGGACCGCGCGCCAAAGTTTGCGCGGATTTGCGATCTATTGGGCGCCAGCGGATCAATGGGTGACCTGGACGATGGGCCAGAACAGCATCCATTGTCAACCGAAGAGATCAGTCGGACGATAACACGTCTGCTTCCGCATCGGCGGTACGATCTCGTATTGACACATGGCCCGTTAGGTGAATACACACGGCACCGACGCCACGAAGAGTGTTGCCGGGCTGTGGTTGACCTTTGGTCGTCAGGCGTGCTGGAGGCGGAGGCTTTGTGGATGTTCGCATTTGAGGACGATAACCGCACGGTGCTGCCGAGGGTCCGCCATGATGCCGACCAGCGCGTTTGCCTACCCGAAGAGGTGTGGTGGAAGAAACAGCGTATGATCACTGAGGTGTACGGCTTTAGCCCCGAGAGCTGGGAGGCGAGGGTAACACCTCGCGAGGAAGGGTTCTGGTGTTTTAATTCACCGAGATCGGCTGTTGAACGTATCCGCAAACACAAGGTCAGCCCATGAAAGTGTTAGTTCAGTACGATTACCCCGCGTCTCCCGGCGGGCTGGCAACCCAGGGTAACCACCTTTACAACGGCCTTCGCGATATCGGCGTCGATGCCCACGCGGTGAACTTTGAGTCACCCCAGGAAAAGGAATGGTACTACCGGTGGTTTGAGCCGGACGTGGTGGTGGGGATCGGGTATTGGGGGCACACCCCACACCTGGTGCTGCACCCCCAACGCTACGGGATCACCCCGGTGCCGTGGCTGGTCGCCGACGGGTACGTCGCCGGGTACCACGAGGTCCTTAACGCACTGCCGCTGATCCTGGTCACGTCTCAGTGGGTGAAAGACACATACATCCGTGACGGTGTAAAAGGCGACAACATTGAGGTCCTGCCGGTCGGCATTGACACGGACAACTTCTGCCCCCGCGACCGCGACGACCCAAAAGTAATGGCCATCCGTGAGTCACTTGGAATAGCTGAAGATCAGATCATGGTCCTCACTGTCGGCGGCGATGCTGCTTCAAAAGGTTCACAGGAAGTCATGTCAGCGTTGGCAATGATCGATACACAGGCACCAGATTGGAAATATGTCTGCAAAGTTTGGCCACAGCCGCGGACACAATCGCAGAACTTGCTGGACCTACAACTGGCGAGCCATCTGGGGATCGATAAAAACGTGGTATACACCGCGAACGTGGTGTCGCGTAACTTCATGCCTTACCTGCTGGCGGCCTGCGACATCTATGCCGCCCCTTCACGACTTGAAGGGTTTGGCATGATCCAGGTCGAAGCCAATGCTTGCGGAAAGCCAGTCATCGCTATGAATGCGATGGCGTTCCTTGATACGATGACCCACAATGAAAACGCCTTGCTCGCCCGGGTCGCGCAGGAGATTAAGATCCATGCGGCCGTGCTGGGCCAAGACCAGGGATACGAGGAGGGCCACCGAGTGGTGTTCCCGAGTATGAAGACCGCTGACTACCGTGCGAATATTGATGATATTGCGAAGTTTCTCCTGACCCTGATGACAGATGCACCGCTGCGGCATCGCCTCGGTGAAGCTGGCCGACGGCGGGCGGTCGAACGCTATGAGTACCACACCGTCGCACGTCGCTTTATCGATCTGGTTTCCAAGCACCTGAACATTGACTGAATGGGCTATGAACGCTGACGCGCCGAACATCCTGACCGAGGCGCGAGAAGCGGCCGTCCAGGTCCTGCTGCATAACGCCCACGGCCCATACCGCGGCCTGCCCCGCACCGCTGGGTGGGGCTACCCCGAGCCCTACACCCGTGACCTGATGATCGCGGCCCTGGGCTATGCCGTCAGCGGCCGGCCTGAACTTATTGACGCCTTGGACCGCACCTTATCCGCATTGGCTCGCAACATCTCCCCCCGCGGCCATATCCCCTCATTGGCACACGACCCGGATAACCGCGGCGCCAGCGACACGACGCCGTTGTTCCTGTTCGGCGTCGGCGTCTACCGCCAAAAGACGGGCCAGACCGATGCTTTCGAAGACGCGGCACAACGGGCGCTGAACTGGATGCGCTACCAGAGCCCCGACGACCGCGTGATGATCGGTCAACTGCCCACCAGCGACTGGCGCGACGAGCACTGGGTGCTGGGTTACGGCCTGTTCGTTAACACGGTCTACTACACCGCCCTACGGATGTTTGGGCAGCACGACGACGCAGACATGCTCCGCAACCTGACCAACCGCTTCGAAATAACGCAAGAGAGTAAACCCCCGCACGTTCACGAAGGTTTAGTCGTCCCAAAGAAACCTTACTACGCCCTGTATTCCTACAAGACCGAACACAACGAACGTTTCGACCTCTTGGGCAACGCCTGGGCCGTGCTCTCGGGCGTGGCCTCGCTGTCCAGGGCGGATAAGCTAATGACGTGGATCGAGGGTGAGTGCGAGCTGATGCGAAAGCGCGGCGAATTGGCGGTGGACCTGCCCCCCTGCCTGTTCCCTTATATGCAAGAGAACGACAGCGACTGGCGTCCCCGGTACGCGAAGTTCAACCGGCCCGGCGAATACCACAATGGCGGGGTCTGGCCTTTTATCTGCGGCTTCTACGTCGCGGCGGCTGTAGCGGCGAAACGCCCACAGATCGCGGCTAGAAGTCTTAAGGCCCTGGCGCATCTGGTCAAGCCTTGGCACGAGAATCAGGCCGAATGGGGCTTCAATGAACAGATCAAGGCTCAGACGGGCAAGCCCATAGGGCGCGACTGGCAGACTTGGTCTGCCGCCATGTACCTGTATGCCGATACCTGCGTTTCAAGTGGAAGTACTCCCTTCTTCGATGAAGTCCGCGGCAGCGGTAATCCGAACTGATACGATACTGTTCAGAGAATACTTGATCATGTTGCTGTACCCTTGCTCAGGGTGAGGTCGCAATAGCATGCGCGACTACTCTATGGTGTAATTATTATTTTGATGCCATATTAACGGAATAGCCTAACTCACACTCCAAATACCCCAAACGCCGTGGACCTTTCCGGCACTACCCAACACTGATCCTGCATAGCCATCAACTCTCGACCCATCAGGTGACCATACTCATTAAATAGTTCGGGATCGGTGTCCTGCGGGATCAGCTGGTCCAAGTACATGTCAAGCATTCTTAGGTCCATCTCATAGCTGGGCGTCACTCGGCGGCGATTGGCGTGGGCCTCGAACTGTTTAACCATCTCTTGATCCACATCCTTCAACGTGACGTCTCGGTGGCGGTAAAGGGGGCATGCCGCGATCGTGTCGTTACGTTCTAAGATGCCGGCATCGACATATCTATCGAGTATCAACCTGATCCGCTTGCGTTGCTGTCGATGCAACCGACCACAACCCCAAAACGTGGCTTGAGCGACCTGGTGTGCAGACCAGTACCCACGGCCACGCAGGCGCGCTATGACGCTGTGGACAAGGTGCATACGGCTAGGGGCGCGGTGTTCAATGGGAAGCATCAGAAGCCCTCCAGGGCGCGCTGAGGAGTCACTGCTTCAACGTTACGGATAACACTACGATACGAGAGACGGTTAAGCCGGCTTCTTGAGGTAGTCCAACACACCTGGCTCTTCGGGCTCCACGCGATCCCACATGTAGTGCGACCCTCCGGAGCCAGACCCGGGCAGTAGCCGGCCGTCCTTCATAAAGTCTGCAGGGTCGGGATTGGCCGGTGCTAGACGATCCAACTCGCACTTCTCCAGCAACCCCATCATGAGCTTATCCGTTAAGGACCAAGAATGCCTGCTGGCGTGTTCTTCGAACAATCTGACCAACGCCTTATCGATCTGGTCTTCTACTGGTTCCCTGTGTCGGTAAATCGGACAGGCTGCCAGATCGTCGTTCCGTTCCAGCAGGCCGGCCTGGACGTACTTATCAAGCAACTGGCGGATCCGCTTGCGCTGCTGGGGGTAGACCTCGGGTGCGCCCAGGTAGACGCACAAGGCGCACTGGCTGCTGCTGAAATAGCGCCTGTTACGCATGAGCTTGATCACGTGGTGCGTGAGGTGGTAACGGTTAGATCTGCGGGAGTACTTCTTTGCCATTTTATTCTCCATGTGCGCGCAGGGGAATGCCCCACGGTTGCGCGGTTAACGATGCTTGATTGAGTGGTGTTGGCCGTTCACGTGGTGTGCCTAGACCCTGTGAGGATCCGGTCGGCCGAAGGCATCATATGCCTATAACTACATTATAACATGCGCTGGACCATGGTCGGTCAACACGGTTTCGTGCGAGGATACCTGACTAGTATTCACAACATGAAAGCGCGCACGCGTGCGAATATTCGTGGATAGGTCGTCTGGATAGAGGGTACTCGTAAAATTGGCTCAAGAAGGTGGATGGCCGTGCTAAATCACATACAAGAAACACATGATGCACAAGTCTAAAAACAGCACATGCAGCATGGACATGACATGAGGCACATGTAAGACATATTAGGCATGCGGGCATATGACATAGACAATCTAAGTTACTCGCAGCATGGACAGCACATGCGGCACAAATGCACGACGGCATATTTAGATCAAGCTGGCAAGCTGACAGGCTAGCAAGCGGCATAGTCAATAAACAGGGCGGACGGCAGCTATTGCAGATTGTCCAGCGGCATAGACTATCCAATACCCATAGACTTTGAGATAGAAATAAGAACAAGAACAAAGCGGCGCAGCCCTTATTCTTGTTTGTTCTTCTACCTTGATATTAACCCTTGATATTCGTTGTCTACCCCATGCGAACACCCTACCTGTTCATCCCATGCGAACACCCTACATGTCTACCCTATGCGAACACCCTATGCCCGGGTCAGGCCCCTTACAGTTAAATATTTTTTAGGCCTATTTGTATATCCTTGTTTCTGGCCCGCTAGCGCCCTTTTGCCCAAGCGAGACGACGATCCAAAATTTAGACTTGCGCTAAGATGGGATTAGATGGAGCCGCCAGCCCCACTAATTAAAATTTGACGCTGATAACCCCTGTCCGGGCCTCTCATAGCTGGCGCTCCGAATTTCCCGGGCAGGGTTCAGCACCCTTGGAGCCAGCCTAGCTATGAAATCGAAAGACCGTAAAGACTCCCCGCCTCGTAAGTATTCCCCCGGCTATGCCAGCCTACCGGCCGAGCTAGCCCCGATCTTCCATCGACTCGCCCCCCGACACGTTAGCGTCTTATTCGAGCTGTCCCGCCCTGGTAGCTGTTGCTGGTATACGCAAGCAAACATAGCCAAGCGTACCGGAAAAAGCCTTAGCACTATCCGGCGTGCCCTGTATGAGCTGGAATGGTTAGGGGTGTTAACGGTTACCCGCTGTGCCACCGACGACGGCAAACAGACCTCGAATACATATATGCTCGGCGACGGCCAGGTCGACACCGGGACCAAGGTCGACGGTAAGAAGCATGACGGCCGAGTAATCTTCCGGGGCGGGTTCACGAATCCCGAGCTCGTTAAGCATGTAGTCAATAGCCTAGATCATCCCGACCTGTGGAAAGCGTTTAAGGCTGTCTATGGTAAGAAGTCGCCCGAGCCTGCCGACCTCGATCTGCTCGAGCAGTTTAGGTGGAAGCGTCCGATCCGTTCAGAGCGCCTAGAGCCAGTCAAGCTGCGCCTCGAGCGCAAAGCCAGTCCGATAGAACCCGCTAAGCCTGAGCCCGTTAGCGCGGCGCCTAGCGCCCCTCAGGGCAAAGCCGATATTAAGGGTGAAGCCGAGAAATGGCTCGATAGCAGGCTGCGTAACTGGATGGAAGGCACCCCGCTAAGGCGTGGTGGTAAGAAAAAGCTATTAGGCCTGTGTATCGACGCGATGCTGCCGCTAGTCGAGGCCAACATAGCTAATAACCTCGACCCTGATTGTGATGATGTCGGATCGTTTAGCCCGTCCTATTATCTATCCGTCGTCACCGGCACCCGCAATAACGCCGACGTCGTTATGAAGTATGGCGAGCCCGACGACCTAACCGCAGGTGGCGACCTATACAGCGACATCGAAGACGCCCTTGTCGGGAAGCCCCCCGCCGAGTATGTGGTTAAGCCGTGGTCCGACGACGACGACGGCGAGCTCGTAGCGTTTAATAGCCACCGCGAGACCCAAGGCGACGACGAGCTCGCGGCTACTAGCGACCTGTTCAGTGAACTGCATAGCGAATAGGGGTCGCGTCTTGACCACCAATGCGGCAGATTAAAAATACCGACGTAACCACGCCCCCGGAAGCGCTCATGCCTTGTGCTAGCGGGGGCGTTGTTACTTTAGGCCAAACGTCTTCTGCATGCCCATCACGATCTTATCCAGCTTAGGCACCACGAGATGTGCCTCATCGTCTGACACATAATACTTGGCTGTGCTCTTGTCTTTGTGGGCCAAGAAGATTTGTAGCGGGCCCATCTCACCACCCTGCTTAAATAGCTCTTGCTTGACGTATTCAGCTGCTGTATCTCTGAGCTGCTCAAATGTAGCCTCTACGCCTGCTTTGTTGGCCACCCTCTTAAACAAACGGCTAAAGCTATCTGTGGTGATACGCCCGCCTTTTTTGTTCACAAATAGCAGCTCATCGTCACCAGTCCTGTCACGCTGGTCTTTGATAAGCTTCTGCGTAAGGGGCCATAGCTTATAGTTGTAGGGTACATTACTCTTCTTAGTCTTCTCGCGCTTGCCCACCAGCCTATCACCCTGCAGGTTACTGCCCTTGAGCGCTGAGATGTCGCCATTTTTCATGCCTCCATTTAGGCCAATAGCTATAAAGCACTTCATGCGTGGGCCAGCGGCATGCCATATCTTGTGTAGGTCTGTAAGTTTGATTGGCTTACCCTTCTTTTCTGTGTGTAGCTTCTTACGTAACTCTTTTAGTGTGCGTGGCAGCTGCTTGATTACAGCTCGCTGCCAGCAATACTCAATAAACTGACCTGCAAACTTAGTTTTGTCGTTCACAGTGTTGGCTGAGTAGTCGCCTGCCGCTACTTTTCTCATCAGCCACTGCCTGTAGTCCAGGCATAGCTGGTCTACGTCTTCAGGCTTGCCAAAGCTCTGTGTACCGCAAAACTCACGCAGCGTAGCTATGCCGTTTGTCTTGTCCCTCTGGGCTGTAGCAGTCAGCTGGCCAGCATCTACCCTGGTCTGCTCTTCAGCCAGCCACGCTTCTATGTGTCCGTTTATGTTGCTGCGCTTCTTGCCTGGCTTGTCTGCCTGGGTAGCAGGGCCAGCTGCCTCTACCTCACCGAGTGCGGCATCAATAAGTGGCTGCATTGAGAGTGGGCCAAACTCGATACCCTCTAAGGTGGTGTAGCCCTTGTCATCAATACGCCACTTGTCACGAATATCTTTAGCCACGATTTTGCCCAGATTCCCGTACCTGGGCTGCTCGAGAGCTGCCACAGGTTGCTTGCCGTACTCCACTTGACGCAGCAGCTGCATGAGCTCAGGTATAAGCTGTATCACCCCGGCTGCCTTCTCTGTTTTTTCACGCTCATCTAGCCATGCATGATACTTTCTGACTGCAACCTCATAGCTGCGTCTGTCACGTTCACTGGTACCTGAGCCAAAGTAGTATGGCTTGCCATTGTGAGTCTTGTACCAGCGTTTGGTGCCCTTGTGCCAGCTCAGCTCTTTGCCTGATTTGATTGTGCGTGCCATGTGCCCGACTCCTTATAGACAGGGGGGTGTTATGCGAGCACAAAGAATAACTGTCAAATTGCTGTCAGTCAAGAAAAGCGCGTATTCCTGTCAAAAAAGTGTCAGACTCAATTTTGCGTAATTAACGGTAAATACAGTGATTTATGCGCATAAAAAAGGCTCCCGATTTGGGAGCCGATGCCCGGGAGAGGATTCGAACCTCCAAGGAGTTTTACCTCCACCGCGACCTCAACGCGGCGCGTCTGCCAGTTCCGCCACCCGGGCTGGGTGAGTCAGACAGTATAGGGAGGAATGCGCCCTTGTCGAGTGCCGCTCTTTGAGACGTCGCAAGCGGTCGATCGTAGCCGTACTGATGTGCCCAAGACGCCCGGAACCGGTACAATCCCCCGCTCTTATGGGCAAGCCCCCGGTTAGGACTCATCATGCAGATTAAAGCCAGTAAATTCGGTGGATCATCGGTGGCAGACGCCGACCAGATCCGGAAAGTCCAGTCGATCATCCAGGCCGACCCGAGCCGGCGTTTTATCGTGCCCTCGGCCCCCGGCAAACGCTCGAAAGATGACCAGAAGATCACCGACCTGCTGTATCTCTGCCACGAGCACGCCAAGCAGGGGCTGAAGTTCGATGAGGTCTTCAAGCTCATCGCGGATCGGTATAACCAGATCGCTTCGGACCTGGGGGTGGACCCGGGGCTGCCACCCCACATGGAACAGGTAAAGAATGACATCGCCAGGATCGCGGCCGAGGGTGGTAGTCCTGACTATGCCGCCAGCCGAGGGGAATACCTGAATGGTCTTATCCTGGCTGAATACTTCGATGCCACATTCTTCGATGCCGCGGAGTTGATCTTTTTCAACCAGCGTGGCCGGCTCGATGAAGAGAAGACCTACGCGGCAATCGCAGAAAAGCTCAAGGGGGTAGAGCGTGCGGTGGTCCCCGGATTCTATGGCAGCACGCCGGAGGGAAATGTCAAGACATTCAGCCGGGGTGGTTCGGATATCACAGGCGCGATCATAGCCCGTGGTGTCGGCGCCGACCTTTATGAGAACTGGACCGATGTTTCCGGCCTGCTGATGGCGGACCCCCGGATTATCGATAATCCCAATACGATCGATACGCTGACCTACCGCGAACTCCGCGAGCTTGCGTACATGGGTGCAACAGTCCTGCATGACGAGGCGGTCTTCCCCGTGCGTCATGCCGGTATCCCGGTGAATATACGCAACACGAATCGTCCCGATGATGCCGGCACGATGATCGTTCCGGGAGATGGGTCGGCGGACGTCTCCGGGAAAATCACAGGCATCGCCGGCCGCAAGGACTTCACCGTCATCGCGATCGAAAAGACGATGATGAACGCAGAGATCGGCTTCGGCCGACGTGTCCTGAGCGTACTGGAAGATAACCAGGTGAGTTTCGAGCACCTGCCCTCGGGTATCGACACGATGTCGCTGGTGATTTCAGATAGTCAACTGGGCGACAAGCTGGACGACTTATTGGAAGGCTTAAAGGTCGAGGTTAAGCCGGATTCGTTGGATGTCATGCCTGAGATGGCGTTGATCGCAACGGTCGGCCGGGGTATGTCGTATATCCCGGGTATGGCGGCCAAGCTATTCGGTGCGCTGGCGGGCGCGGGGATCAACATCCGCATGATCGACCAGGGCTCCAGCGAACTGAACATCATCGTGGGCGTGCATGCTGACGACTTCGAGAAAGCAATGCGTGCGATTTACAAGGCGTTCGTAGGATAATCCTCAGTAAATCACGGGACACGCATGGATACGCAAACCATCCGGTTCATTATTTTCTGCGTGTTCAACGCCCTATGCCTGGCAGCAGGATACGGCGCACGACGCAAGAACCTCGTCGGGGAGCATCTTGCCAAGCCGTTGCACTTTGTCACGGTCAGCATCATCTGGGGCGGGGTCGCTTTATTCAGTATCTGGCGTCTGCCGCCGGAACGTGCCAATCTCTGGCTGATCGCGATCGAGCCTTTACTGGTAATCATCCCTGCGTTCGCGGTGATCCCGATCGCACGCTGGATGGGCTGCGATGATAAACAGACAGGCGTGGTGGCGACGAGCGCGGGGCTGGGCAATCTCGGTTTCACGCTTGGTGCGTATCTCTGCTACACGCTGTTGGGCGGTCCTGATGGCCAGAGCGAAGCAGCCTTGGCTTATGCGGTTGCGCAGGTGAATCTGATGGCAATGTTCGGCGTGCTTGCGCTCTATCCCCTTGCACGTCACTTTGGCGAACAGCACACAGGCGACCAATCCGTCACCAGGTTGATCGTCACCTGTTTCTTCGACATGCGAGCGTTGATGGTCCACTGCGCGATCGTCGGATGCTTCCTTGCTTACATGAATGTGCCATTCCCGGAAGTCATCGACAAGTACTACATCATCACAATCCTGTTCTACCTGGGTGGATTCGGTGGCTACTTCGGAATCGGCCTGCGCCTGCGTCTGGGCGATATCCGGCGATACCTCAAAGAGCATGCGGTGCTGGCGGCGGTCAAGTTCATGGGCATCCCCATCCTCTCGCTGGGTATCCTGGCACTGGTGAACCTGACACCGTTCCCATTGGCGGATCTCGGGCAGCGTGTTGTGCTGGTCGAGGCATTCATGCCGATGGCGATCCAGAGTGTGATGATCGCGAACCTGTTCCACCTGGACGGCCGGATGGCCAGTACGCTCTGGCTTGTAAATACCGTACTGTTTGCACTTTTGCCGCTACCGGTGATTATCTGGTGGCTGAGTTGATTCCGCACGACTGCCTAACGGTTACAATCCTGATATGACGGCCATGCTTGAACAACTGAATACGATCATGGAACAGGCCAGCCAGGCGCTGGCGAAAATGGATTACCTGGAGTGCGAGTCGCAGTGCCTTAAGGCGTTAGCTTTGGCGAGGGAGGCCGGGCAATTCGGATACTACGCGCGGATTCTGTTGCCGCTTCAGGAAGCACGTCGACAACGTCGGATCACTGCGACGGCGGGTGATATCCAGATTGGCAGCGGTGATGCCGGTTTCGATCCTTACAACTGGTTAGACGAACAACAAGCCGGCTGCCTTGTACTTTCGCACCCGCATACCGCAGTCGATGCTCGCTCCATACAAGAACATGCCCGGCTGGCGAAAAAGTTCATTGAGGTCCTGTTTGTTGATAACAAGCAAGATGAATCAACCTGGACGTTCAAGTCTTTCGTCGGCCCGGATGTGAGTTGCACGACCAACCCCCCCGCTGCCGACCAAGACCCGGCCCAGTGGTTTATCGACGCTACGGAACAACTGGGTGACGCAGCTTTGGCGCAGGTCGACGAGACCTTGACCGGTAACGAGCTATTCGAAGCCTTGGAATCAAGACTTGCGGTATTTACCGACCACGAGAAGATGCATCAACGACTGGCGAAAGCCGCACGCTCAATACGTTAATGACAGGTTTTGTTGTTCCATGAATGAATCCATGATGCGTCCTGTTTTACAGACCAGACCCAAGGGCCGCTGGAAAAAGCGACTCGGCTGCGCGGCTGTTGTGCTTTTCACTATTGGCCTACTAGCACTCGGTTTATTCCTGTACGGCAGGCATCTCTGGCGAAGTGAGCCGACATACTGGACGAATAACCAATCGTTTACCACTCAGACGAGTCAAGCACAATTAACCAATATGGCGGATCGCGCGTTTAACCGCGTCATGAGTGAACTGTCGAATTCGAGCGGGTACCAAGGCAACAGCGGGAGCGATAAAACACTTGGCGTTCGTACTATCCATCTGGACTTCCAAGAGGCAAACGCCTGGTTGGCGACGCGGCTGAACGACTGGTTGATCAATCAGAAAAGGGAGTTGCCGCCGGGTGTCAGCGGACCGATGTTAACCTCCAGTGGTGACTCACTTGTGGCCGTGTTCCGTTACAAGCACAACGAGATCGACCAGGTCTTCAGCGTGTTACTGTCGCTTGAATTCCTTGAGAACGGCCAGGCGAAGCTGCACGTAGACGGTATCCGTGGCGGGCGTTTGCCTTTGCCAACCGAGACCGTCATCGAGCAATTGCCGGGTGGAAGCGATAATGATGCAAAGCCATCACACACGATCGCAGTGCTGCTGGGCCAAGAGGCATTCGATCCGATCCTGCCGATCGATGGCGCACGTCAGGCCAGGATCATCGGGATGCAGGTCGACGACGACAGCGTATCGCTTATCATCCAAGCAGAACCTACCGAATGAAAGGTCAGGCTAAAGATGACTTAATCGACTCTGCGGCCTACCATGCTTGACTAATGAGGAGCGGTAACTTGAGCCACCAGCACAGAAGAATCATCGTCGGGATCAGCGGTGCCAGCGGTGCGATCTATGCACAGAGGCTTATCCAGCAGCTCATAGCCGCCAACATCGAGACGCACCTGGTCGTGTCACCATTGGGCCAGAGATTATTACATGATGAACTCGGCATGGAAGGCGTAGATTTACCCGAGCTAGCCGGCCTGACTTCTAAAGCCGATCTCCCCGAGCATCTGATCCTGCATAATTACCGTGACGTCGGTGCGACGATCGCATCGGGCTCTTTTCAGCATGATGGGATGATTGTGGTCCCCTGTTCATCCAATACCCTCAGTTGCGTCGCCAATGGTTCAGCACAGAACCTGCTGCACCGTGCAGCCCATGTCACACTCAAAGAACGGCGTCGGCTGGTGCTCGTACATCGTGAGATGCCTTTATCTCTGGTTGATATCAAGAACATGCAGGCGGTCACCGAAGCGGGCGGAATCATTGCCCCAGCCAGCCCGGGCTTTTACATGCTGCCCCAGACGGTTGAGGCTCTTGTCGACTTTGTAGTTGGTAGATGCCTGGACCTCTTGAATGTACAACATGAGCTAGACATTCGCTGGGCGCAGAAGAAGCTGACAGAGGACAAAGCAAAACGAGGGGCCGAGACATCGTGAGTAGCGCGATGACAGACCAGGCTGTCCAAGGCGTTCCGAGCAAGCTTGCGCATGTTGCAAGGGACATCAAGCTGAGCCATACGGTTTTTGCGATGCCATTTGCGCTGTTGGCGACTTTCTTATCCGCCGGTTGGGCCGGCCGACTTCCGGGTATCGACGAGTTTTTGCTCATCGTGTTGTGCATGGTTTTCGCTCGTACGTTTGCGATGACCATCAACCGTCTGGCGGATGCCAATTTAGATGCCACCAACCCACGCACCGCCGGGCGCGCGATACCAAGCGGTCGACTTGATGCACGATTTGTAAAAACGACCGCCGGCGTTTGTGCCTTGTTGTTGATCGTGTGTGCCGGTGGGTTCTGGCTATGGCGTGACAACTTCTGGCCGATCCTGCTGTCACCTGTCGTGCTGACATATCTTGCGGGGTACAGCTATACCAAACGCTTCACCTGGCTGTGCCATGTATATCTGGGTTCCGCACTTGCTCTAAGCCCGATTGCAGCAACGATCGCGATCGAGCCGGGGTATCTCGGTCAATCATCCCCCTGGCTGTTGGCGGGCGTGGTCACGTGCTGGGTCGGCGGATTTGATGTGATCTATGCGCTACAGGATATCGAACACGATGAATCGATGGGCCTGTTCTCGATGCCGTCTCGGCTTGGTGTTAATCGAGCGTTGTGGATCAGCAGGCTTCTGCACGTGATCTCTGCAACACTGCTGATCACACTCAGCTACCACAATCCACTACTCGGCATCGGTTTTCAAATTGCAGCGTTCCTGTCCGCTGCTCTACTCACACTCGAGCAGACGATTGTCTGGCGGTCGTCCACCCATCACATTCACATCGCCTTCCTGACAGTCAACGGCATCATCAGTCTGTTGCTTGGCGCGGCAGGGATACTGGATATCGTTCTTGCAGTTTGATTTGTTTCAACTGAAAATCATTCTTTAGCCACGATAAGACACAGAAGGCACAAAATGGCTCCCGACTTTCAATTGAACGGCCCTTCTGTGACTTTTTGTGGCTGATCCTACACGTGATCCTGCAAAGAGAAACCCATCGGCAGCGGGCACCAGGCTGCCAACGCGGACGCTTTCTTAGAAATATCCAACACAGATGTCGGCCCAGCCAGATTGAATAACACTCGCACCGCTGTCAATGCATCAAAACTGATGTCCGGCGTTTGGTCGCTCGCTTCACATATCGCGGTATCACCTTCAACTGTTAACTTTAAAACAACGCCTGCATCTTCGATACGGATCACGACCGTCCCATCGATCAACGGCTCGTTTGCGTGCTTCAACCTCAACAACGCATCCAACACTTTAACCCAGTCAAAAACCTGGTAGTTCCCCTCGTGATAGAGGTGGACCGTCTCAGCGAAGCTATGCAATTGACGCATGATCGCATCAGCCGGCTTCTGCATGATGATGGTCAGCTTATCCTTGCCGCCCTCGATCCATGTTCGGACGGCTTCCGTGGCTACGTGGGTATCCTTGGCGATAAATTCATTGATGACTGGGTCGGTGTGCTGGGCGCAGAAGTAGCCAACGATATCTCCGGCTCCATCTCTGATCAGTGTTGGAACACAACTCCAGCTACGCAGGTAACGATCGAACGTCGCAACCGGCCGCTCACAGTACGCTGATCTAGCGTCATGCATTGCCTTGAGTAACTCATTGCAATCAGGCGAATCACCTAACGGCTCAAACGTCACGGGTTGGTCACTTGCAGGCAGGGCGTGCCTCACATTGTCCTTGCCGAAGTTGATCCGCACCGCTGTGCCAGCCACCTCGTAGCCGAAGTAAGCATAGCGCTGACGTCGGCCGCCGAGGTACGACAAGTCGTACCCCTCCCGACGCATCTCTTGCACGGCGTGATCCATCAGGAGTTTCATGTAACCTTTGCCACGGCTTTGCGGATGGACCGAAACACCCCCAACACCAGCGACGCGTAGCGTAACATCGCCGACACGCCAGTTGATCGGAAACACGCCCACGACAGCCCCGAGCCTGTCGCCGTCGCGTACAGCATAGTTGCACCGCATCAGCTCGTTCGTCGGCTGATAGATGCTCGAAAGCATCCTGGCAAAGTCATGCGGTGAATGTTCACTGAAGACCATGTTCAGGAAGTCCATGGCCTCGTCAAAATCGCCGGCCCCAAGACGGATAATGTTGTTACTCATGCCTCCATACTATCGCGCTGCGGCCTCGGCAGCACGTGACGTTGCCGGGGTGCATTCACGGTCAACCGCTGCAGCCACGCGCTGCAGGCTGGCCATCAACTCCGTCAACACCTCAGGTGTGATCGATTGAGCGCCATCAGTTAATGCGTGCTCAGGATCTTGGTGCATTTCGATCGCAAGACCATCACAATCCGCAGCAACGGCAGCACGCGCCATCGCGGGAACCAACCGGGCGTGCCCCGTGCCGTGAGACGGGTCGATCACGATCGGCAGGTGCGTGCGGAAGTGCAGTTCAGGCACAACCGACAGGCTCAACGTGTTACGGGTGTGGTCCTCGAAGGTGCGGATGCCACGTTCACAGAGGATGACGTTGGGATTGCCTTCAGCAAGGATGTACTCGGCTGCCTGAAGCCATTCATCAAGCGTCATTGCCATGCCACGCTTGTATAGAACAGGTTTAGGCTGCTTACCACAGGCTTCCAGCAGCTTGTAGTTCTGGGCGTTACGTGTACCGATCTGTAGGCAGTCGGCGTATTCGGAGACCAGATCCACATCATTAGGTGTTAACACTTCGGTGACGATCGGCAAGCCTGTCTCCGCACGGGCGGCGGCGAGCATCTTCAGGCCGTCTTCGCCGTGGCCCTGGAAAGCGTAGGGATTGGTCCTGGGTTTGAACGCCCCGCCACGAAGTGCATGCGCCCCAGCCGCTTTCACCGCACGGGCCGCGACCAGAATCTTTTCTTCATCTTCGACGCTGCATGGCCCTGCGATCACGGGAATGTGTTTACCACCGAAAACGCAACCGGCTCCGATGTCAACCTTGGTCTTTTCGCCGACGCGCGTCTCGCGTGCCGCCATCTTGTACGGAGCGAGTACCTTCATCACGCGGTCGACACCCGCCGCACGTTCGAGAACGGAGCCGTCTTTCTTGCGGTCGTCGCCGATCACCGCCACGACGGTCAGGTCCGTACCGTGGATCACGTGATCGGTCAGTCCCATTTCGTTAACCAGCTGGACCACGTGGTCCACCTCCTGTTCCGTCGCATCCGGCCTCATGACAACAATCATCGCTACGCTCCTTTGTGTTCCTGTCGGGCGAGGGGCGCATCGTACGCCCCTGCCCGTGTAAAGTTCATATTGCGCCAATACCACATCATCGGCTTGCCTCGTACCCAATTAAAAAACCCCAACGCTTCCGCGTCGGGGTGGTGATTCGTCAAGTCCAGGCGGTTGACTACATCTTGCCCAACGCGGCGTGCGTCCGGTCAAACCAAAAGTAGCCAAAAAAGAAGTACCGCTCGTTCATAACCCCAAAGTATCGCACAGAATGGGGTATTGTCAACCGGGAATCCTGATTTATCCGATTCTTAACGAGGGGCAATCCGTCTTCTTAATAGCAACTCGCCCCCCACTACCGCGGAGAGGCCGATGACGCACTGCCAACACAAAGCATACCGCATGCGTCGGCTGATCCTGATAGCCGGGCTGCTCTATGTGATCCTGGGATTGGGCTGGATCACCTCGCCTTACTGGGGCGAGCATGTGTTCGGCGCTTCTCCATTTGGTCACGAATCGATCTTTGCCGGCCTGATGGGGACGCCCCTGACCCCCGGGGCCCTATGGGAACTGGAAGATTGGCAATACGCCGTGAATGTGGTTCTGTTCATGGGCTTGCTCATGCTGGCACAATGGGCGTTCCTTCGTCCGGGCAAAGGTTTCACCGTTCGACTGACACAAGAAGGCCGACCTCTGAAAACGGCCATTATCACCGCGGCCATCATGGCGATGCTGCTGTCGACCGGAGGGATCGCCCTGCTGATGGAGCTACCCAACCTCTGGCAACCGGTTATGGAAGCACATGATGGCAAAGGCGTCTTCTACATCTGGGCGGGCATGCTCATCATCTGGATTTTCTGGGCGGTCATCTTTTTCATCTACTGGCGACAAGGTGACCGCTACACGCAACTCGGGAAGATGATCCGTGCCCTGATCGTTGGCAGTATCCTGGAGCTGTTCATTGCTGTGCCCGTCCATATCTGGGCAGCGAGACAGCGTGAATGCTACTGCTGCCGCGGAACCTATACGACGCTCGTACTTGCAGGCACGGTATTACTATGGGCGTTCGGCCCGGGGATCATCCTGCTCTACTGGCGCGAAAAATACCGTCGCACGAGGCTATTACCCTCATGTGAAAACTGCGGCTACGACCTGCGCGGCACGGTCGCAGCGGGAAGAACCGAATGCCCGGAGTGCGGGATGAAGATAGGTGAGCAGGTGAACAGGTGAAAGAATCTACTGATCTCCTGTTCTACTTCTCAACTACTCTAAACTACGCGCTATCGCGGTCGATCACCACGTATTCTTCGCGCTCCTGTCGGCCCTTGACCGGATAATCCTTACGTAGCGGATGAGCGGGATAGCTTTCCCAGAGAAGGATGCGGCGCAGGTCCGGGTGTTCATCAAAGCGGATGCCGAACATGTCGAACACCTCGCGCTCGGTCCACTCGGCGCCGGGCCAGATCCCACACATACTTGGTAGATGCAAGCCGGGATCATCCTCGATCCCCTTGGTGTCAAGCGTCGGATCAAGCATGACTTTTACGAACAGCCGTGTGTTATTCGGGTAGCTGACCAGGTTATAGACCACACCGAACCGCCCACTCGGAGCACCTTCCGCTGTCTCCACGTTGCCCGGATAGTCCATGTAATCAACACATGTCACATCCGAAAGGAAGTCATACTGGCAACGCTCATCGTGACGCAGAAACGCCATGACATGCAGAAGGTCGGCCTTGTCCACGATCAGTGTCGTCTGCCCACGAAATTCCGTAGCAAACAACTTGCGGTCAGCAAACTTCTCTTTCACGATCGGCAGTGTCGGATGATCTAGTTTTGGCATGGGTGTTGAGTCTGGGGTCTAGGGTCTGGGTGTCTAGCACTTCCGGGGGCCAACGCCGGTTCTGAGCGAAGCGAAGGGCCGGGTGTTTTCGGGTATCGGGATTGTATCCCCTGTGATACCTGCTTCTACTTTCCTTCAATCTCATCAATCAATACTTCAATCAGTTCATCCCATCGCTGAACGATGGCTGGCCACTCGTAGGCCATGGCATCCGCCAGCGCAACGGTGTCTTTACTGATGATCAATTCCTTGAGACCTTGCAGTTGCTGGATCAATTCTTCGGTAAATCCGGACATCGGTTCGCCGTTGACTTTCACATCATCCAGCCCAAGCCCGACGACACCGGCCGAACCCAGCACGGCCTCCTGCGTCTGCATCCACATCTCGATGGTCTGGGCGATGTGTTGCAACGCTTCAGTGGGATTATCTGCCTGAAGCTCCTCGGCCGCCTGCTCGTGCAGCGCCCCGACCTGTGGCAACTGCTCACGGATCTGGGTCAGGGTCGAGACAGCCAGTTCTTTAGGGTTGGCAGATGTCAGGCGAACCTCGGAGTCGGTGATATTGTCGTTCTCATGGTCGCTCAGGTCGTCTCCGCCGATGAGCTGCCCATCGACTTGGACTTCGACCACGACCCGGCCGTCCACAGCCAGGCCCTCCGTTGCCGAGGCCAGAATGTCCGCCAGGCTTTCGCCGGCCAGGTCCGCAGGTTGGTCATCAAGATAAATCGCCATGTGTGCATGATATGGCCAACCCTCGATTGCTTCCAGAGCAGATGCTCCGGACAGCCCGAACGCGTACAGGTACAGTAATATCTCGATTAGAAGACGATCACGACTGTTTTTGTCACGCTGGCGAGGTATCGATGCAGCCCTATCAACTCACGTGGGAACTATGGCTCGAATCTGGCGTCAGCAAGCTGCGGATGCGCCGGGACGGGCTATCAGATCTACCCAAGCAAAGGGTGTTAGATGGCTATGGCTTACGACCCTACCGCGAAGGGGATGAGCAGGCATGGCTGTCCATTCTCAACGTGTCGGACTTTGGGGATTGGAACCGAGACAGGCTCAATCGCATGCTTCAGGATGAAAATGATCCATTGCCTCGTGAAAGTATCTGGTTCGCGACATTGGATGATCAGCCGATCGCAGCAGCCAACGCATACGCTTACAAAGATGCAACAGGAACGTTTTCAAAACTTGGCTGGGTTTGCGCCGCTCCGGAACATCGCGGCCGCGGCCTGGCATACGTGGTCAGCCTTGCGGTCATGCAATACGCTAGGGACGAGGGTCATCAATACATGTTCCTGAACACCGAAGATTTTCGCCTGGCTGCGATCAAGACCTACCTGCGGCTAGGCTTCAAACCCGTTATCCTCGACGAGAGCCAGGAACCGCGCTGGTCGCAGATCAAGCGTGAAATCGGCATACTTTAAATAATATGTGCGTTTTGGAGACTGAAATGCCGCAAAAAATTGTCGTTCTCGATGGCTACACACTCACCCGCGCCGAGCCCAGCAAACTAATCCCAAAGGATGAGCCTGATTGGAAGCCTGTCGCTGCACTGGGTGACCTGACGGTTTATGATCGCACCCCCAATGACAAGATTCTAGAACGGTCAAAAAACGTACCGATCCTGCTGACGAACAAGACCCCACTGACCGCCGAAACGATCGCACAATTACCCGAATTGAAGTACATCGGTGTGCTGGCGACGGGGGTGAACGTGGTGGACCTGGAAGCGGCGAGAAAAGCCGGTGTGGTAGTGACAAATGTGCCCGGTTATAGCGGCGCGGCCGTGGCTCAGCATGTCTTCGCTCTCCTGCTCGAACTGACGAACCGTGTGGCTGAACATGACCGGGCGGTGCACGGCACAGGCTTGAACGGATGGGTCAACTGTCCGGACTTCAGCTTCACGCTTGGGCCGATCTACGAACTGGCCGGCAAGACGCTGGGGATCGTCGGGGCCGGGGACATTGGGCAACGCGTTGCGAAGATCGGCCACGCTCTAGACATGAAACTGCTGATCCACAGCCGAACAAAGCGAGAGCTTGAGGTACCCGCTGAATGGGTCGACATCGAGGATCTATTCAAGCAATCCGATGTCATCACGCTCCATGCCCCGCTGACCGAGCAGACCAAACACATGGTCAACGCCGATCGGCTCAAACAGATGAAACCATCGGCCTACCTGATTAACACCGGCCGAGGCCCATTGCTGGATGAACAAGCGGTAGCTGAAGCCTTGAGTAACAACCTGATCGCCGGGGCAGCGGTTGATGTCTTGAGTACCGAGCCCCCCGCATCGGATAATCCCCTGCTCAGCGCCCCCAATTGCATCATCACCCCCCACAACGCCTGGGCCGCCGTCGAGCCTCGACACCGCCTGATGCAGATCGCCGCGGACAATCTGAGGGCATTCGTCGAAGATAAGCCGGTGAACCAAGTCAACCCATGAGTGATAAACCTGCAACAAACTCGATAATCAGCAGGCTAAGAAAACCGCCATGGCGGACGCTTGTGCCGGCCTCTTTGCTTCTTTTGATTGCGGGCTTGGGCTATCTGCTCTGGTCACCCGGAGCCACCGTTACCGACGGCCGACACGACAAAAACCACAATGGCATCTGGCTTCAACACGGCTGGTTAGGCGATGCCGGCTGGTTTGAGAAGTACAACAAAACCGACCGCATCCCCGAGTTCCGCGACAAGACACATATCCGAAAACTTGCCGAACAACTGCGAGAAAAGCACTTCACAGATGTCTATCCCCACGTCGCACCAACCGAAAGTGACGGCCGACTGCCACCGATCGATCAAGACCAGACGGTATTGTTTCTTAACGAATTTGAAGGCTTTCGTGTAATGCCTTGGATCGGCGGCGCATGGGGTGTCCAGGCATTCCCTGAAAAAGAAGCGTGGCGTCAAAACTTCTGCATTACTATCCGCGAATTACTGGATAACTACCCTGAATTTGCCGGAATCCACATCAATATCGAACCATGCCCAAGTGGGAACCGGGACTTTATCACGCTACTGGAAGAACTGCGCGCACAACTCAAGCCAGATGAGATTCTGTCAGTCGCCGCCTATCCCCCACCTACCCGCTGGCACCCTTATCCGGAGGTGCATTGGGAAGAAACCTACTTCAATGAAGTCGCCTCACACGCGGATCAACTCGTCGTGATGATGTATGACACCTCACTGACAAATGCCAAGTTTTATCGATCCCTGATGAGTGCATGGACGCGAGAGGTCCTTGAGTGGTCGGGCAATACGGATGTGCTCCTGGGCCTGCCTGCCTACGACGATGCTGATGTCGAATATCACGACCCCGCTGTAGAAAATCTGCGTAATGGATTATCCGGGATACACGACGGACTGATGAAGTTCGATACCTTGCCGGACAATTACCGGGGAATCGCGATCTACAGTGAATGGGAGATGCAGCCCGAAGAATGGGATATACTCGACGAACTGTTTCTAGATAGCAGCAAGAACAATGTTCCCTTGAACCCCGTACCTTGAGCCTATATCCCTTGCACCCCAGGCATATCATCCTCTTCGGCGGCAGCTTCGATCCACCTCACGTGGCGCATGTAATGCTGCCGATGGCCGCACGAGAAGCGGTGGGCGCGGATATCGTCGCCTACATCCCGGCCGCAAAAGCTCCGCATAAACTCGATAAAGTCCAGACCGATCCAGTCCACCGCTTAGCAATGCTCAGGCTGGCGCTCGAAAACGTGGAGCATGCGGAAGTTTTCACAGATGAATTAGATCGTGGAGCAACGGGCGACCCGAGTTACACGGTAGACACACTCGCAGTTCTGCGGACTCGATTGGGAAATGAAGTCAAGCTAAACCTTTTGATCGGTGCAGATCAAGTAAGGATCTTCGATCAATGGCGCGAACCGCAGCGCATCATCGAATTGGCGCAACCGATCGTTATGGTCCGCCCTCCCGACACACGGGAATCACTGCTGGCATCACTACCCGATGAACAAGCGCGAATCGAATGGGCTTCAAGGCTAGTGGATGTGCCGGCCATGGATATCAGTTCGACCGAGGTGCGGCAGCGCATCGCGCGAGGTGAATCCATCGCGGGATTGGTACATCCCAAGGTCGAACAGTACATCCATGAACACGAACTGTATCGATAAGCCGCAAGCGGCATTTTACGGGAAAATACCCCTGATCTGATACACCTTGCCGATGTATTCAAGCGCCGCGCAATACGTTGCGGTCCGCATGTCGCAACTGTAACGATGTGCAGCAAGTTTCACACGGTTGGCTGCCGCAACCATATGTTCACGCAGGTGACGATCTACCTTTTCCTCGCTCCACGATTCCGCCGCACGGTTCTGTTTCCATTCCATGTAACTGACGGTCACACCGCCACAGTTACACAAAACCGCCGGGAGCACCTCGATACCACGGTCGGCCAGGACCTGCTGCCCCATCGGGGTCGTTGGTGCATTTGCACCTTCCACAACGGCCTTGCAGTCCACCATCTGCGCGTTTTCAACATCGAGCATCTGTTCCAAAGCTGCGGGGATGAATAGGTCTACCTGGGTTCTGTAGAACTGTTCCTCACTGATCGCTTCGGCCTCCGGATACCCCGCAACACCACCTGCAACCAGGACATACTGCGCCAGCGCGAGCGCATCAATGCCTTTGTCATTACGTATCGAACCGGTATGGTCCATGACAGCCTTAAGCTTGGCGTTGTGGTCCTGCATCAGTCGGGCGGTCCAGGAACCGACGTTGCCGTAGCCGATCAGACTGTAGCTGACCTGGTCGAAGCGCATCCCCATCTCGGGCAGCAGTTCTTCAAGCACGAACACCAAGCCCTGGCCGGTCGCCTTTTCACGGCCTTGCGAGCCGCCAAACTCCAGCGGTTTACCCGTGACAACCGCCTGGCCGGTCCAGCGTTGCGTGCCGGGGACGAAGTTGATGAACGTATCCGCCATCCATGCCATGATTTGTGCGTTGGTGCCCACATCCGGCGCGGGGATATCATGGTCGGGCCCGATGTTGTCACCGATCGTACTGGTAAACCGTCGGGTCAGACGCATTAATTCATCCTGCGACAGTTCACGGGGATTGACCTGCACCCCGCCCTTCGCTCCCCCAAACGGCAGATGCACCAGCGCAGACTTCATCGTCATCAGCACCGCCAACGACTTGACGTGATCCAGACTCACACTCTCGTGGTAGCGAATACCACCCTTGTATGGCCCGAGGATGTTGTTGTGTTGAACGCGGTAACCCTTGAACAGATGGAATCTGCCGTCGTCCATCTTTACCGGGAAGTGAACGATTAATTCATTCTTAGGCTGTGCCATGATCAACCGGAGGTGCCTTGGCAGGTCGAGTATCTCTGCCGACTTAAGCACAAGCCCGATCACCTGCTGATACAGGTCTGACGGGTCGTATCGGAAACCCAACTCTGCCTGGACGGATTCACTTGTGTATGCGGTCATTTCGGGTGCTCGATTCATAACACGGAACTCACTTTAGTTGTGCAAATCACTCGCTCACATAAACACGACTGCTATGATGCTTTCATGATTGTCTACTGCTGCCACGACCTGATATTCGCGACCAAGATCCACTCGACCGCCGAATCGCTCGGACTGATCTGCCGACCGGCGCGCGACGCCGAGGCACTTCAAAAGCGCCTGGACCAGGTGGATGATGGTAAAGCCAACGAACCCGTCACCGCCGTCATCGTGGACCTGACGATCGGTGATGCGGCCATTGGATTGATTGAATTGGCCAGACAACATGAGGCAGCGCCAAGCGTGTTGGCGTTCGCCCCACATGTCGAGGTGCAGCGTATGGAAGACGCTGCTGGCGTGGGAGCCGACCGTGTCATGCCGCGTGGCGCGTTTTCCAGTCAACTTCCCGACCTCCTGTGCGCACTGGCACAAAAGCCGTATAAGCCACACGATGGCTCTACCCCGGCAAGTCGGTGTTCGTCTTAACCGGGCATATCTACGATCCGAATAATGACCGGATCATCTTCTATAACATCCATCGACGCGATACGGTCTACAGCTTCAAGCAAATCGCCGCGTTTTGCATCATGGGTCACGATAACAATCGGAACCGTCTCGCTGCCGTCTTCGGCTTCGTGCTGCAACACTGCCGAAAGGCTGATGCCTTTATCCCCTAAAGCCGAGGTCGCTTTCGCGATCACACCGGGTTTATCCTGACCGTTGATACGCAGATAGAACCGGCTGACCAGGTCATCCGGATTAGCCAGCTTGACGGGCTCCTGGGTGTCGGGCGTAAGTTTCATGCTGTTAAACGCCTGGCCGTACCAGCCCGCCGCGATGTTCATCACATCGGCAACCACCGCGCTGGCGGTCGGCATCTGGCCGGCGCCCTGGCCGTAGTAAAGCGTATGCCCCACCGCGTGGCCGCACACCGATAACGCGTTAAACGCACCACCGACCTGCGCCAGCAGTTCACTCTTGGAGATGAAGCAAGGCTCGACTCCCACACTCACCGCGTCCTGCCCCGGTTCACGCTCCGCGATAGCTAGCAGCTTAATGTCGTAACCCAACTCGGCTCCGAAACGCAGATCGTTCAGGTCGAGTGTATCTATCCCACGGTTAGGCACCTGGTCGCATGTCATCTTCACACCAAAACCCAACGACGCGAGGATCGCGATCTTGTGGGCGGTGTCCCCGCCGGTGACGTCCAGCGTCGGATCGGCCTCGGCATAACCAAGCTTCTGGGCATCGGCGAGTGCTGAGTCGTACGTCTTGCCCTTACCGGTCATCTCCGTAAGGATGTAGTTGCACGTCCCGTTCAGAATGCCGTAAAGCGCATTGATCTGGTTGGCCATCAACCCGAACTGTATCGCCGTCACGCAGGGGATCCCCCCGCCGCAGGACGCTTCAAACGCGATGCTCACATTGTTCTTTCGCGCCAGCGCAAACAACTCCGGCCCCTGCTCCGCCAGCAGCGCCTTGTTGGCCGTCACCACATGCTTGCCGGATTCCAGTGCCCGACGGACGAATGTGCTTGCAGCGCCGGTCCCACCTGCCAGTTCGATCACGATCGACATGCCAGGTGTATCGAAGAATGCATCAACATCATCGGTGACGATATCCGCATCGACCAGGCCGGAGGCGATGACACGGTCTTTCTCTTTATCGAGTAAACGGCCCAGCACAATCGGTTTACCGATACGTTTGGCGTACAGGTCCGCTTGGCCTTTGATGAGCTTGGCCACGCCCCCACCAACCGTGCCACAGCCGATCAAACCTACGATGATTGCCGAATCTGCCACGGCAAGTCTCCCTTAAAAATGAATCCTAGAGCTTCAGGACAGGGCAAGATACCAGCGAGTCAACACTTCAGCCAGCCCGGCTGTGCGGGCCGGTTCGCCTCGGCTACAATACACCTATGAGCAAAGCCAAGAACGCTCCGCAAGAAGATCAGATGATCATGCCGATGTGTGCGATCTTCCGCCGTTTCCTCAAACGGCAAGGTCTCAAATTCACCACCGAACGTGCCCTGATCCTGGACGCCGTGCTCTCCAAATCCGGCGTATTCGAAGCCGACGAACTGCTCCAGGAGATGCGCGAAGCCGATCACCGCGTCAGCAAAGCCACCATCTACCGCACGCTCAAGCACCTGCTTGAAGCCAATATCATCGCCGAGGTCCTGATCGACTCACGCCAGGCCCACTACCGGCTTTCCTTCGGCAAAGAACCGATGGGCCACCTTGTCTGCGTCGAGACCAACCAGATCATCGAATTCTCTGCTAACGAATTAACCAAGCTGCGCGACCAGCTCTGCAAACAGCACGGCTTTGAGCCCGTCAGCCACCGCTTCGTCATCTACGGTATCAGCCCCGAAGCCCAGCAAGCGGAACAGGCGGAAGAAGATATTTAATGTCTAATCGCTAATCGTTAATCGCTGATGTGAGTTCGCGCGTCTACTTCAGATTAGCGATTAAACATTCGCGATTAGCAATGCGTCACTCCCCCTCATCCAGGTCGCTCTCTTCAACCGCGCGGCTTATCAAATATTTACCGTCAAACCATCGGCCAAGATCAACCTTCTTGCAACGATCGCTGCAAAACGGGAACGTCGGGCTGTCGTCCTTGACCGGCGCTTTGCAGATTGGGCATACATTCTTGGACTTATCCGCTTCAGCCATCTTGATCCTCGTTACTCCGTACACGACTGTATCGTAGCTATGAAATCTTGACGCAGTTCTTGCATGTGTGCATCCCACTTGCCGAAGGACCTGAATGTTAGTGTTCTGCCGTCACCGTCATGCGTAATACGAACCTCGAGATAGTCGTTACCTAAGGCATCCGGTATCCGGTCGGCCCACTCGACAACCAGTATCGCCCCACTTCTAAGCTCTTCACCATCACCCTCCCAGCCGATCGTAGCAAGATCATCGCTGCCGGATAAACGATAAGCATCGACGTGCGCGAGTACGGGAGCGTCCGCATCAGTCGAATCGTACTCCTGCAGGAAGACGAATGTCGGGCTGGAAACGCGAGAGGGGTCAATGTTCAGACCCATAGCCATGCCACGGACAAACTGCGTCTTGCCTGCGCCCAGTTCGCCGATCAACGCAACAAGATCGCCCGGCTGTGCCTGCTCGGCGACCGCTTTCCCGATCGCCATCGTCTGCTCAACGCTGTGCGATTCGATCTCGATAATTGCTTGTCCGTCCGTCAATCCCTGTGCTCCCAGCCCATGTCCTGAATATCGACCTGCTCACCGCTTGCCAACACTGCTTTTATTGCCGGCCCCGATTTCTTCTCGACGATCTTACCCACCGCACTGATGGGCACACCATCGATCCGGCTGGGCATGTTCTGCGTTGATACGGTGAAACACAATTCGTAATCCTCACCATCACCAAGCGCATGATGCCAGGCGGGCTTGCCTGACTTCTTCGCGGCAGTAAGTGCTGCCTGGCTGATCGGCAATCGATCAACTTCGATACGCCCGCCAACATTCGACCGCTCGCAAATACGCGTCAGGTCCTGGGCTAAGCCGTCACTCAGATCGAGCATCGCGGTGGGCCGAGTCGCAGGATCACCCGCCAGTTTCCGGGCCAGATCGATACGCGGCTCAAAGTCCAGATGATGCACGTATCCATCCCGCTCCGACAGCTTTTCGATGCTGCCGCCCAACGTGCCGGTGACGTATACAGTGTCACCGATTTTAGCCCCGTTGCGTAAAACCGGCTCTATACCGGCCGGCTCAGCAAAGACCGTCACGGTAAGGATCAATCTTTGATCCCATGTGGATATGTCCCCGCCGATCAACGGGCATCCATACGCTTCGGCCGTGCGTCGCATCGCATCAAACAGCGCCTTGGCTCGCCCCTCACCATAGCCTTTAGGCAAGCACGCCGCCGCCACCGCCCCGACAGGTTTGGCCGCCATCGCCGCGACATCTGACAGGTTCCGTGTGATCGACTTGCGGCCGATCTTCTCCCGTGGCGTATCGGTCAGATCAAAATGCACACCATCCGCGACCTGGTCTACAGTCACCAGCAGCATCGTCCCGCCGACCTCAATCGCGCCCATATCATCACCCGGCGGGATCGATACCGATCCCGGCAAATCGGGATTGGCCTTATACACATGGGCTAGTAGTTCCAGCTCTCGCATACGCGCTATTGTAGGCGATCAGGCGGTTGCGCCCTCTTCCGGTGTGCTGGGCGACCAGCGGAAGAGGTATTCTGGCCCTTTGCGCAAGCGTGTGACCCAGATGATCTCTTGTGTGTGTCCACACAGATGTGATACCGAATGATGGATCGCCGACTGCACCAATACGCTGAAACCTTGCACGGTCCGCGGTTGAAGCAGAGTCTTCTCATTTTGCGCCGTGATCACCTTGTCTGCCTGCTGGATCGTCTGCCGTAACCAGTCCAGCAGTTGATCCTTCGGCACCGGCTCGCGTGTTGAGAATTCCAACGGCCGATTTCGAGTGTCAGGATTCTCTGTCACGCCGTTGATAATCCACTGCCCCAGGTTCCCGCAAAGGTGCAGGATGATATTGCCCAGCGCGTTGTGCTCTTCGTAGGGACGCCACCAGACATCTTCATCGCTTAATTGTGAAAAACAGTGCTCGATCTTCTCAAGGCACTCACGCATATCAATGCGCTGCTGTTCCAGGAACTGAGCAGTAATAGTCGATTCGTTTACATCCCAGGCTCTAATCATTTGGCTAGCTTTGCAATGATGCGCCAGACATCGTGGGCCGTCAGGCTCAGCCCGGCGCGGGCGTTGAAGTTGGTAACGATACTGTCAAACGCTCGTGTGTACAGAAGCTGATCCCGCTTGGATAACTCACCCACCTGATCGCAAACAAGTTCCGCAATCAATGCTTCGTCTTCCGGCGTCAGGCGTGGACGCGATCCATGTGCCTTACCGAGCCGTGGCAGCTTGCCTGCTTTTCGCAGGTTGTGCAGCCGATGGAACATCGCCTGTCGTGTCACCGGTGGTTCGCCGCCGCCTGTGATTGCTTCGTAGATCGCTTCAAACTCGGGAGTGTACGGCAAGTCATCCAGCGTCCTGCCCTGACGGGTATAGACGCTAATCAACAGTTCGTCGCCCGAAGTCTCGAACAGGGGATCGTCAGCCATCGCTATGAGGCTACCACGACCAGACATGGCCGCAAGTCACCTCATGCACAAATAACAACGCTCCCGGACCGATTGGATCCGGGAGCGTCGCTGATATTATTTTAGTCTATCCAATATTGGGCTAACAGGTCCGTCAAGCAACCTTCTCGGCCTTGACTTTCTGCTTCGGCACCGGCGCCTCAGCCACATCCCACAGGATCAGGCCCGGGACCACCAGTCCGTCGAACAATGTGCCACCCGGCAGGATTCGCACCGCGAAGCCGTGGCGTCCGCTGGTGGTGGTCAGAACGCTACCGGTGTACTGATGCCGACCGTCACCCAGGTCCTGGACGTGGGTCATGTCGCTGTACTTGGCGTTGACCAACCGGGATTCGTTGTCCAGCCGGCCGCTATAGAGCTGCACGCGCACCTCGTCCGGCTGAAGGCCGCCAAGGTTGACCACGGTGCTGACGCTGAGCGACTGGCGAACACCCAGCGGCTCGGTGGTATCCGCCTCGACCGTTTCGATCTTCAGTGCGCCCCAGTTCGCACGCAGGTGTTCGATCGACTTGGCCTGCTCGATCGCACCGGCGATGTTGTTTGCCGCAAGTTTACGGCTCTTATCCAGGGCCGGCAGATAGAGCTTCTCGGTGTATTCCTGCACCATGCGGTTGGTGTTGAACTGCGGAGCAAGCTTGGAGATACACGCCTTCATCATCGCGACCCACTTCACGGGCAGGTCGTTCTTATCCCGACTGTAGAAGGTCGGGATGATGTTGTTCTCAAGCAGGTCGTACAAGGCCTGGCTTTCCAGGTCGTCCGCCGTCGCGGGGTTGGCGTATTCCTCGCCCCGGCCGATCGCCCAGCCAAGATCGGATTCGTACGCTTCGTCCCACCAGCCGTCCATGATCGAGCAGTTCAATACGCCATTGAGCGCTGCTTTCATGCCGCTGGTGCCCGACGCTTCCATACCACGGCGTGGCGTGTTCAGCCAGACGTCGCAGCCTTGCACCAGGTTGCGCGCGACATTGATATCGTAATTCTCAAGGAACACGATCTTATGTCCCGCATCCGACTGCGAAGCGATCTGGACGATCTGACGGATCAGGTCCTTACCGCCGCCGTCGGCCGGGTGGGCCTTACCCGCAACAAGAATCTGCACCGGACGCTTCGTGTCGGTCAGGATCCTTTCAATTCGCTTCCAGTCACGAAGCAGCAGCGTGCCGCGCTTATACGTGGCAAACCGACGGGCGAACCCGATCGTCAACGCGGTTGGGTCCAGCGCCTCGCAACTCGCCTTGATCTGGTCCGGGCTTGCGCCACGGGCATGAAGCTGCTGTTCCAGTTTCTCGCGTGTCCAATTGATAAGGTGGCGGCGACGCTGTTCGTGCACACGCCACAGCTCTTCATCCGGCACGTTCTCAACCGCCTGCCAGACCGCATGGTCGGCCGGATTGTTCTGCCAGCGTGAACCGAGGTAACGGTCGAACAGGAAGATCAGATCACCGGAGAGCCAGCTACGTGCGTGAACACCGTTGGTCACGTGCGTGATCGGCACTTCATCCTGCGGCACGTTCTGCCAGATGTTGTTCCACATGCCCCGGCTGACTTCCCCGTGCAACCGACTCACGCCGTTCGCCCAACGGCTGGTACGGATCGCCAGCACCGCCATCGAGAAGAACTCGTTCTTATCAAAGACGTTCTCACGGCCGAGCGCCAGCAAGCCCTCCATATCCAGCCCCAGCGAGCTGTGGTAGCTCTTGAAGTAGCGCTGAATCATGTCGGGTGGGAACCGGTCGATACCGGCCGGCACCGGGGTGTGCGTCGTAAAGACGTGGCTGGCTGCGGCAAGCTGGCGGGCTTCGTCGAAGCTGACGCCGCGCTGCTCGATGATCCTCGTAATCCGCTCTAACGCCATGAACGCTGAGTGACCTTCGTTCATGTGACAGACGTCCGGCGTGATGTTGATCGCTTCCAGCGCACGCACGCCGCCGATACCCAGAACGATTTCCTGCTTGATACGCATCTCCATATCACCGCCGTACAACTGGCTGGTGATGTGGCGGTCTGCTTCCTGGTTTTCAGGCAGGTTTGTGTCCAATAGGTACAGCGGGATCTTCCCGACGACCGCTTTCCACAGGCCGATGGAAACATCGCGGCCGGGCAGTCGAACGGACACCTTCACCTGCTCGCCCGACTTATCCTTGACCGGGTCCACCGGCAACGTGGAGAAGTCCAGATCGGGTGTGTATTCCTGCTGCCAACCGTCGCTGTTGAGGTATTGCTGGAAGTAACCGTTGCGATAGAGCAAACCAACCGCGACAAGTGGCAGCCCCAACTCGCTGGCGGACTTCAGGTGATCACCCGCCAGGCATCCCAGGCCACCGGAATAGATCTGCAGCGATTCGGTCATGCCGAACTCTGCACAGAAGTACGCGACCGTGTAACCCTTGGATTCCTTTTTGACCGATTCCAGCCAGGGGGTGCGTCCTTCATGACGTTCGAGGTTTTCTACCGCGATCGATAGCGATGTCAAAAAACCTTCATCAGCCGCTGCTTCATCGAGCGTGGCCTGTGAGACCAGCCCCAGCATTTTCACCGGGTTGTGATTGCTTTCCTTCCAAAGATCGCGATCCAGTCGAACAAACAGTTCAACCGCCTCGGGATGCCATGTCCACCACAGGTTGTTAGCGATGCGCATCAGCGGGCGCAACGGCTCAGGTAGTGACGGGACAACTTCAAAACTACGAATCCGTGCCTGGCTTGGGTGGAGCATTTTCAATCCTTGTGTTTATCGGTCCGCCCTCTTATCGCGGGTTCAGCCCACGCACCTTCCGGAGGGTTTCATATATATCGGCAACAGACACAAGCCATACAGACCCGATAAGCAGTAAATACTCGTGCAATTCTAAGATTACATTCACGCCCACTGACCGGGTACCCCGTACGAATGCTGTCCGATACGTTATCGGTAACGGTTTACGGCGTGATTGTATACATCTTGTGAGGATTTAACCCACAGAATCTTGAGACTTTTCAGATTTTTCATCATCCACTGCCGCCCAGGCGAGTGTCTCGATTGCAGAAAGTGAACGTTCCACCTGCACGCGTAAAGCGTTGTAGGGAAACAAGGTCAGGATCGCGACCACCAAACCCGCCGCGGTCGTGAACAGTGCTTCAGCAATCCCAAGGCTGACCGACCGCGGGTCCGACACCGCCCCCGGATCAGACAATAATTGGAAGCTGCTGATGATCCCTAGCACCGTCCCGAGGATACCCAGCATCGGTGCGACCGTGATGATCGTCGAGAGCGTCGGCATGAAACGCTCCAGCTTGGGCCGGTAGAACTCCACCACCTCGATCGCCGAGGCTTGCGTAGGCTTCTCGAATAAAATCCGTTGAACCACCTTGCCGTAGATGCCCCCGTCCGTCTTGGCAATCGCTTGAGCTTCGTTGTGATTGCCCTCGCGCAGGCACCGGGCCATGTAACGCACTCTTGCCATCCGCCCGGGATGGTTCGAGAACATGAAGAACCAGCACCGCTCGAAAATCAGCGTGGCAGACAGCAGACTCAGCGCCAGCAACGGCCACATCACCACGCCGCCGCGCACCATCAAGTCCCTGGCTATCTCAAATATGGCTTGCATCAGCTAACAAGCATAACACAGCTACGGGTTAATCGCCCAGTATCAGACTGCCCTGTCATCTTGCCGATATAATCGCTGACTCACCGCAACGCCGCACCACCACCAATCACCATGAGTGAAGACCCGCCCATCTGCAACCAGAAAACGCCCCTGGAAGGCATGCTCGAACGCGATGCGTTATACCTCTGCGTGGGCTCAGCCTGCCACCACAAGGGCGCTCACGCCGTCCTGCAACGCCTGCGGCAGCTCATGGCAAAATACTGCGTCGATGACAAGGTCAAACTCAAGGGCTCGTTCTGCCTGGGCCCCTGTACCGACGGCATCGTCATGTACTACGACGGCTACCTCGCCACCGGCATCACAACCGAAACCATCGACGAAATCTTCGAGCGGGAACTGCTCGTACTGATCGAAGCCAAGGGTAAATAATGAGCGGCATCGAAACCAACAAATCAATCTGGGAGAAGCTGTGGGATCACGATCCCAACGGCGTCGTTGCTGTGGATGCCGACCGACGGGTCCTGCTGGTTAATCGGGCGTTCTGCGAGTTATTCAGCGTTACGCGCGGTGAAGTTTTAGGCAAACAGATCACCGAGGTCCTCGAAGACGCCTCGATGTTCGAGCAGACGTTCGACCGCCTCAAACGAGGTGAAGATACCACCTGGTCCAAGGAACTTCGTGCAGGTAATCCGCCAAAGGTTTTCGATTTGCGCCTGTTCAAGATGGATAACCCAACAGTGGTCGCCTGTATCTTCATCGACATGACGGAGAGACGCCGCAGCGCTGAAGAATTGCGTAACGTCCGGGACGAAGCCGTTTCGCAGGTCGGGGCCGTGGTTGACAAGCACATGAAGGTCGCACAGGAAATCGCAAGCCTCTTAGGTGAAGCCACTGCCGAAACCAAGGTGAGTCTGATCAAGTTGATGGAAACCCTCCGACGCGAGATTGACTGACGTGCCCTTCTTCCTCGACATCCACAGCAAGCAACTGACCAAGACAGGCGAAGAGCTCTGCGGCGATGGCGTGCGCGTAAGGCGAACGAACGAAAGAACCGTCCTCGTCCTCTCCGACGGGCTGGGTAGCGGCGTCAAAGCCAACATCCTCTCCACCATGACCGCGGAAATCCTCGTCACCATGCTCAGCGAAAACATCTCGCTGGAGGATGTGCTGGATACCGTCATCAGCACGCTGCCGGTCTGCCAGGAAAGGCTGCTGGCTTACGCGACGTTTTCCGTCATCGTTGTCGATAACAGCACGCTCAATTACATGATCGCCAACTTCGACAACCCCGCCCCGATCCACCTCAAGCAGGGACGGCTCAACCAACCCGGCTACCGCAGGCAGGAGATCAGCGGCAAAACCATCGAAGTCTACGAGGGCAAGCTCGAACTCGGCGACTTCATCGCACTATTAAGCGACGGCGTTCCGCACGCCGGCCTCGGCGCTTCGATGGACTTCGGCTGGGGCTGGGATAACGTCGCCAGGAGCACGGAAAAACAGGCCATGCTCGCCGGACCGGTCGCACGCGGGATCGTCGAAGGGCTTATGCACGAAGTCGCGAATCATTACCGCGATAACATCGGAGACGACGCCAGCTTCGCGGGGATGCTCGTTCGGCATAAGAGCGCCATGATCCTCTTCACCGGCCCGCCTTTAAACGAAGCCGACGATGCAAAGATCGCTGAGCGCGTCCTGAACTTCGATGGCCGAAAGGTCGTCTGCGGCGGCACCACCGGCAATATCGTGGGTCGATACCTCGGCCAACTCGCCGAAGTCGATATCGAAAGCATGACCCCGGACATCCCGCCCATCGCAAAACTGCCCGGCATCGACCTGGTGACCGAAGGCATCCTCACCATGAACAAAGCGCTCGAGATGATCGAGCAGTGCAACACGGTCATCTCCCGCCTGCCCAACGAACACAACGGTGCTGTCATGCTCGCCCGAGCCATCCTCGAAACCGACCACATCTACATGATCGTCGGCCAGCAGATCAACGAGTACTACCAGAACCCCCTGCTGCCCCGCGAAGTCTCGCTCCGCAAGGGCCTGATCGACCGCTACGTCGAGCTCTTGGAACGTCTGCACAAACGCGTCCAGGTCGAATACTGCTGACTCAAGCCCCTCAGTTAAAAACAACCGCTTCCTACTTGATGCCGCGATACGGGCGTATAGAGCGTTCTCAATCCAAACATAGCGACTGCCGCACTTCACGGTCATCCCCCATTGTGCGCACCAATCCGTCGTCGCACCCTATAAGGGACGACGCTTTTTTTCATCGCGTCACCTATGGCCGCACCTGTGTCCGCCTGACGCATCAACGGACAGTAAACGCGGGCCCGGACGTCCTACCCCGGAAAGCGGACATCGCGCAATCCGTTCTTTGACAAGTAGATAACGACAATTCAGCCCCAAATCAGAGGGAGGGGGCGGACACGGCCACACCACGACAGAATGTGCTGTTCGATTGCTGTAACAAAGCCGCGTCACCCTCGACGCGGTCCGCCGTGAGGGCACGGCGGCTCAGATTGCCCGTACAGCCCCTCCAGATGTGTGTTTCCGGGATGAAACACCTGAAAACTCATGAAATCGTCCAAAACCTCATTGAACAGGGAGATAGACATTGTAGAATATTGGTACATAATTGGAACTTGTCCCAATTAATTGCATCACCAGGAGAGGAGCTTTGCCCAGCGTTCGAGAAATCGCGAAAACCGCCAACGTGTCGGTCGGCACGGTATCACGTGTATTGAACAACCAGCCGCACGTCAGCCCCAAGGCACGAGCAAAGGTGCTGCAGGCAGCCAACAGCATGCGGGCCTCCTCCGCGATCGGTTCGCGTAAGGCCACGACTTCCATCGCTCTGGTCTACCGCGGCCAATCCTCGCTGGACTCCTCTTTCGACTCCTCCGTACTGCATGGTATCGCTGAAGAACTGAACCAGACCGATCACGACCTGATGATCATCAACGCCGCTCGGGGGCGCGGCCCGGGTGAGTCGTTAGGCCAGATGATGCTGCGCCGGGGCGTGGCCGGTGCGTTACTCCGCACGACCACCGCGACACACACCATGTGCGACGAACTGGCGGAGGAAGGCTTTCCCACCGTCGCCATCGCCGACCGTATCGACAACGACCGTGTCGGTTGTGTGTACAGCGATGCAGACAGCGCGATCGAACGGGCATTGGAACACTTAGTCGACCTGGGCCACCGCAAGATCGCGATCGCATTGAACGTCGTGGACGACTTCGACCACGCCAAGCGGCTCGACGCTTACCAACGTTTTCTCTCGCGTTCCGAACTCCCCACCGATGGACGTTGGATCGTGCGCAACCCTGCCCAGCCATCCGGCGGCGGCGCCATACTCCGCCAACTCATGGCCCTGTCCGACCGCCCCACCGCCATCTTCATGTCCGACCCGGCGCTCGGCCTTGGCCTCTGCAACGAAGCGCTGCGCATGGGCGTGCGTATCCCACGCGACTTATCCGTCATTGGCTTCGACGACACGCACGACCGTTTCGGCTCCTTCCCACAGCTTTCCGCGGTCTGCCAGGATGCAGAACTGCTCGGTCGAAAGGCGTTACAGCACCTGCTTGAACTGATCCACCAGCAAGACAAAGCCCGGCAGATCAAACTCGACTGCTGGTTCGAACCCTTGGAATCCACCGCGACACTTTCAGGAGATTCATAACACTTACCCGCCCTCGTGGGCATCAACAGAGAACGCAAAAAGATCTTGTCTACGCACAATTCTTACCAGGAGGAGAAAATGAAGACCCCTATCAAACTTTTAGCAACGGCCCTGGCAATCGGCTTGGGCTCAACCTACGCAACCGCAGACGTGGTCGTCTGGAACGGCACGGACGGTGAGTACACCGTTAATACCAACTGGATCGGCGACGCCCTGCCTGATACCGCCAACGGTGATACCGCACAGATCACCGCGGGTGACGTCACCTACACCCCCGGCGGCGACCTCGCCCTGCACAACGGCGGCACGCTTCAGATCACCGGTGGCAGCTGGACGCAAGTCGTTGGGATCGCATGGATCCAGATGACCGGTGGCGTGGTCGATGTCGCGGGTGGCACGTTCAACCAAGGCACGGCCGGCAACATCATCCGTGATGCTGCTTCGGTCTTCCAGGTCTCGGCAGGCACGCTTAACCTCAACGACAACGTCATCTATGACCCGACCAACACCGGTGCACTGAACGTCCTCGGTGGTACGCTCAACGTCGGCAACGAATTCAAACCGATCGATGACTTCACCATGTCCGCCGGCACGATGGTTGTCGGGAACCTGATCTCCTTCGCCGACGGCCCGGGCAGCGTCCTACTCACGGGCGGCACGATCGTCCTCGACGGCTCCACCTTCTACTCAGGTTTCTACGGCGGCGACGCACTCGATAAGTCGCTCAACTTCTTACCCGGCTCGACCGGCACGTTGCGCTTCGAGAACTACACGATCGCTGAACTCGACGCCGACCTGTTCCTGAGCAACAACACGATCCAGTACAACGGCGCCAACGATGCCGCGGCCTTCAGCGTTGTCGAAGAAAACGGTGGCGTGACCATCACACTCGTCCCCGAACCGGCATCGCTCGCGCTGCTGGGCCTGGGCGCATTGGCAATCGCAAGCGGACGCCGTCGCTGATCGCATATGACGACCTACTAATAGTACTCCTGTATTCCTTCCACGTTTACCCGCGTCGGCCAGAAGCCGGCGCGGTTTTTCGTATCCAGAGGATGTGATTCCGTTCAACGATTCTGTCCGGGATTTTCTGACTTCTGATACACCCGCACATAATCGATCACATACCGCCGTGGGAATTCCGTTCCGCTCGGGTCGCCGCCGTTGTTCCCGCCGATCGCGAAGTTCAGCAGCATGTATTGCGGTTCGTGAAAGGGATTGGCGCCGTCTTTGGTCCCGTTCACGGTCTTGTCCAACTCGATCGTGTTCAGCAGCCGATCATCGATATAGAGCTTGATCTGATTCTCATCCCAGTCCATCCGCCAGACATGAAACTCAGACGCCCATTCGGCTGGCGACTTGTCCGTCAGTTCCTCGATTGGCGTCGCTGACGAATCCCACTTCGAACCCCATCGACCGCCCGTGCCTGATGCCCATGCGGCATTGGCCCATATCTTGCCTCGGTAATACTCCATGATGTCGATCTCGCCGCAGCCCGGCCAACCGCGCGCCGATCCTAGCATCCAGATCGCGGGCCAGAGCCCAGCACCGATATCGATCTTCGCACGTATCTCGAATCGGCCGTACAACCACTGCTGCAGGCCCATCGTCCTTACGCACGCCGAGGTGTATTCGATCCTCGGCCGATTCAAGCGCCAGTCGTCGCTGTCCGCTTCGTAATTCGGATTCGGCAAATCAACGCGTTTCGCTTCGATCACGAGTTTCCCATCCACACATTGCGCGTTCTCCGGTTGATACCACTGCAACTCTTCGTTGCGGACAAAGCCCTCTTCATACGTCCAGTTCGCAGGATTCGGCGGGCCATCCACATCAAACTCATCCTGCCAGATCAGTTCATAGCCCGGATAGGGCTGCGCTGGTGATGACTCCGCCATTGCAAAACCTACAGACACAAATCCGATCACCAGAACCGCAGCAAAGAAGTTGATCACGGAGGACCTCCACTTTCCCAAGTAACAAGTTACACGCTCTACCATCATAGGCTCGTCATGTATTTAACATGGTTTTGTCGATTCATGCGTGATTGCTGATCGATGCCCGGTATCATAATTGACATGACCACTCAAACCTTCAACGAACAAGACACACTGCACGCAACCATGCCCAAACGCGAGTTGCGCGGTCTCGACTGGAACGCATCGCTGCTGACACTCGGCGGAGTCAAGTGGGATACGCAGATTCCCGAAGCCGAGGCAGTCGAGCTGGTCCACCGTGCGATCGAACTCGGCGTGAATACGTTCGACACCGCTGCCGGCTACGGCAACGGCCAAAGTGAAAAACGACTCGGCCTGGCTCTGAAAGGCCATCGCGACGACATCTTCATCTGCACCAAGTCATATAAACGTGATTACGACGGTGCTCGCAAAGACATTGAGCAGTCGCTGAAGTCCCTCCAGTCCGACCGCATCGACCTGTTCTACATCCACGGCATCGAAGACGATCAGGACACCGCTAACGCCCTGAAGCCCGACGGCGTGCTCAAAGCAATCGAAGAATTCCGCGACGCCGGCCACATCAAACACGTCGGCGCCTCAGGCCACTGCTTCAAGCATAACCACATCAAGGCCATGGACGCCTACCCCTTCGAGGCGATCCTCATCCCCGTGGGCATCTTCAATGAGGCTTACCACTACAGCTACCTCAAGCAGATCATCCCCGAAGCGCGCAAGCGGAACCTGGCCGTGCTCGGCATGAAAGTCATGGGCGCCGGCCGCGCCAAACACACCGCCGACATCACGCCCTACCTGCGCTTCTCCATCAACCAGGACATCGACTCGGCCGTCATCGGCTGCGATTCACTGACCCAACTCGAACAACTCGTCCGCATCATCAAAGCCCAGCCCCCCGCCCTACCCGTGGCCGAGGTCGAAGCCCTGTTCGACGAAGCCAAAAGCGTCACCCAGGAATGGGAGCCCGGCGAGTTTGACTGGGTGAAGCATTACGTCTAGTCAGCGACAACTACACACCCTAAGCAGTTCATAAGCCAATAATTTAAAGGCTGATACGATCCAATAGCTAGGAGGCGATTGGCATTACCAACCTTACCTCAGCACTCAGCCTTCCTCCCTCAGCACTCCCCCAGCCGCAACTCATTCCCGCCAGCCCACCTCCCCCATCCGTTCAGCCTTCCCAGCGTTTGACGCTCCCGCGGATCAGCGATAGATTGATGTGATTACCTGACTTGCAATCACACTGGAGTTTATCCATGTCGGGAACGCAACGTATGTTGTTGGGTCTTTGGCTGTCCGTTCTAGCCTGTATACCCAGTACGTTATTGGCCCAGTCGCAGACACCTGAAGCGCTCTGGGAGGACTTTAACCATTATGTCCTGATCGCCAAGCCGGACCTCGCGTTAGCGACCGGCCAGGCACTGCTGGATCAGGCGGATAACGCGACGCTGCTCGCTACCGTCGAATCCAGCGAACGGGAAGACTGGGTCAACACCCTCGCTCGCGCATCGAAGATGGGTGAAGCCAACAGCGAGTATGCGAACCTCGTCACCGTCGCCAAGACGCTTGACGATCGCATCCAGGCTGCACGCATCGAGCTGAGCCGCAACCCGGATCGCATCCAGCAGGACATCGAACTGCTCTCGCAGGGTCAGCGTGCTTACCGCAACGCGACGCAGCGTCTTGCCTCCGCAGGCCAGTACGCGGCGCCGCAGATGCTCGCTGTGCTGCTGGATAAAGACCAGTCGCGTCTGCATCCCTACATCCTGTCGTCCATGGTGACGATCGGCCAGCCTCTGGTGGCCCCGCTGTCCGCAGCACTCCCCGATCTGGACCCCATCACCATGAGCCACATCGCTCAGGTGCTCTCAGAGATTGGTTACCCGCAGGCGCTGCCCGCGATGAAGCAGGTGCTCGAATCGCCGACCGTTGATCCCGAAGCACGCCAGGTGGTTCAGGTCGCTTACGACGCGTTGATGGCTTCCACCCGTCAGCCCACCAACCTCAGCGCCGCTGAATGGCTGCTTCAACTCGGTGAATCTCAATACACCACCGCGACCTCCGCCAACAAAAACATCCCCGGTTACGACGCCTCGATCGAGTCCGGGCTGGTCTGGACCTACGGCCCGAAGATCGGCCTGATCCCGATCATCGTCCCCGGCGAGATCTACGGCGACGTGCTAGCGATGCGTTCATCCAAGAAAGCCTTGGAACTGAACAACTCGCTCGATCCGGCCCTGAGCCTCTACCTCATGGCCAACCTCCGTCGTGAAAACCGCCTGCCCGAAGACAAGGTCGACCCGAGCTACTCCAGCGACCTTCAGCCCGCCGGCTTCTACGCCATGCTCGCAGGCCCCGAGCGTCTGCACGACGTACTGGCCCGTGCGATTGCCGATACCGACGCCGAACTGGCGCTCGACGCGATCGAAGCGCTTGCCAACACCGCAGGCACCGATGCCTTGATCAACCGTGGCGCAGCCAAACAGCCGTTGCTCGCCGCCCTGTCCTACCCCGACCGCCGCGTGCGTTTCCGTGCGGCCGAAGCCCTGGCGAAGGTCCGCCCGTCCGAAACCTTCCCGGGTGCCCACCGCGTCACCGCCGTGCTTTCCGAAGCCGTGCGTCAAAGCGACGCCCGTTACGCCCTCGTCCTCGCTGACGACCAGGACACAGTCAACAACCTGCTGGCCATTCTTGGCGACCTGGGCTTTGAAGCCTTCGGCGGCCTGAGCATGGCAGACGTTTCCACTGACCTGAATCTAGTGCCCGGTGTCGACCTGATCGTTACCGCCGTTAAGCCGGATATGGTCATCCAGATCCGCAACGAGACCGTCAACGATTACAAGACCGGCTCCGTGCCGATCCTCGCGCTGCAGACCCAGGAAGAACAGGTCCGGCTCGGTAACGCCTTGGGCCCCAATGACACCCGCGTCAGTTCCGCATTGATGAGCGACAACACGGACGATCTGGCGACCGCCGTTCAAGCCGCGACCAACGCCTACATGGGTAGCGCCATCAGTGCCGAAGAAAGCACGCAGTTCGCCCTGACCGCTCTGAGGCTCCTGCGAGAGGTCGCAGTCGACAGCGATGTCTTCAACGTTATGGAAGCCGAGCCTGCCCTGATCCAGGCCCTGAAGGACGAGCGAGACGAAGTGAAGGTCGCCGCCGCCGGCGTGCTGGCTCTGATCGACGATGCCGATGCCCAGGCCGCCTTGGCCGACTCGGCTCTCAGCACTGATGGCCAGCTTCAGCTTGCCATGCTCGATCACCTTGCCGAATCCGCCACTTACTTTGGCAACATGCTCGAAGTCGGCACGACCGACCGCATCCTCGATCTGGTAGAGAACAGCGATGGCGAACTGGCGATCGCAGCGGCCCGTGCCCACGGCGCCCTGTCGTTGCCGACCTCCAACGCGGTGCAGTTGCTGACCAAGTAACGCATCAATCACAATCTGAAATGAAACAAAGCCCACGGCTTTTAAACCGCGGGCTTTGTTGTTGGTGTGGCTGTAAGCCGAGTTATGTTCCCACCAAGTGGGTGCGGCCATTTCTCTAGGCCCGCCGTTGCCGACGGGCTCAAGCAACCTACCCGTGTCGCAACCCGAAGGTTAGGTCCGGACAAGCCCATTACGACACTGCTTGGTCTTGCACGCGGTGGGGTTTACCATGCCCGGCCTGTCACCAGACCGGCGGTGCGCTCTTACCGCACCGTTTCACCCTTACCTGGGGAGGCTTGAGGGGTGAGTCTTGAGTTTAAAGGCTTGAGGCTTGAGACTTGAGGCTTGAGTCCAAGACTAAACCAACAAGCTAACCTATCTCAGCCCTTCACATCTCATACCTCACAACTCAAGCCTCAAGCCTCCCCAGGCGGTTTGCTTTCTGTTGCACTGGCCCGCACTCAAGGCTCGCGCCTTAAGCGGGTGGGTGTTACCCACCACCGTGTCCTGCCGTGCTCGGACTTTCCTCGTCGGGCCTGTAGCCCGCCGCGGCCGCGCACGCACACCAACGTGTGAATTATACGCTCAATCTCTCAAACACGATCGCACTATCTTGGTATCTTCTACGCATGGCAAGCAAACGCCTGGCACCGGAAGTCAACACCTGGACCGACGCACTTCACGCGCCGCTGGTCGCAGACGTGATGAACCTCATGGGCTCGGCCGTCAAACCCATCGGCGTCGGCGGCCCACCAGTCGCCGAGGTCAGCGATCTTGCCAGGAACCTGAACTGTGACAGCTTCGACGACCTGCGCAAGATGTGCATCGACCGCCCCGCTGCGTACCTGCTTTTAACCAGTCATCAGGGCGTTACCCCCGAAGACCTGCACGTACTGGCAGACCAGAACACCGTCGTCCTCACGCTCGAACCCATCGCGACCGATCTGCAGGGCCTCTACGCCGCGGATTCGCTCGGCAGTAGCGAAGCCAACGGCCCCATCGTCCAAGTCCCTGTCTTCAGCCAGTCGCCCGGCTACCTCGCGACTGCCGATCCCAGCGAACTGCTTGGCGACAAACGCCTCGTCAACTTCATCAGTGAAGGCAGGCCCGAACACGGCTCCCTATATGCCCGCCTCTACGACGCATGGCTTACCGTCCTCGGTTACACGCTCATGCCCGAGGTGATCGACGCCTCGCTTATCGGCCCGCTCGAAAAGGCACCTGAAACACTCAACAAACTTACCGGTGGCATGGCCATCCACGCTCGCATGCCCGACTCGCAAGCCGCCTTGCTCCAGGTCAGCGACAACGCCGCCATCACCCGCCGCATCCTGCGCGTGCAAGGCGACAGCGCTTCCCTGCGCGTCACCGACACAACTTATTCACTGCACAATCCCGACGGCGAAGCACTCGATCAATCAACGACCGACAATATCCCCGCCGGCTTCACCGACATGCTCGCCCACCAGTGGCGACGCCTGCTCGACAGCCCCGCCCTCGCTCGCCCCGTCGCCACCCCCCAGACCCGCACCAACGCCATGGCCTGCTGCCTCGCCTGCCTATTAAGTATCCGCACCGGCCAACCCGAAAGCCCGGGGAAGATCCTGCACATGAGCCGGTAAAACTTCGCCCCGTAGGTCCGGGCCCGCCCGAACATGGTTAACGTAAGGTCCCTTGATTGTACGGGCAGGCCCGGACCTACTTTTGCTACTTCTCCGGCTTCTTCGGCCCGATCTCCGCTAGCTGCGATTCGCTTGGCCAGTGTCGAAGGCGGTAGCGTGTCGGTTCGTATTCTGTTTTTTCAAACAAATCCCCAGCTACTTCGAGAACACGATCCCACGGGGCGAGTCCGAGCAGATCGGCGCCGCTTGCGCCTTCGCGGACAAAGGCGAGATCGTCCACGACCGGCATCAGCATATCTACACCTTCGCCCCAGACAGCCATACTGCGCCAGGCACCGGTCGTTTCGTCTTCCTGTGTCAGCAAGGTGCCGACAAACAGATCGGATTGCTGCTGTTCAAACAGCCGATCCAGCATTTCCTTCTGCTGATTGCAATCGCGGCCGTGTTGCGTCAGGTGCAGTTTCTTGAGCGTGATCGCGGCCGGGTGATCCTCGGGCAGTGTCAACGGGGTCCACGAACGCCCTTCAAGCACGTAAGGCACCGCGACCATCGGGCGTTCTTGTTCGTAAGCCTTGAGCGTCGCGTCCAGCATGAACGAAAGCGTTTGAGCATCACCATCCCCGCCGACCAGCAACAGGTCACGGTTTGGCATCGTCACCACGTGTCGGCCTTCCACCTTGAGTTGCCAGATCAGGTCTTCCAGAAATACGCGCGCGGTATCGTGGTTATCCTGCCACGGAGACCGGTACAGCCCCGGCGTCATCTCAATAAAGTCATCATTGCTGATCCGCCAGAGGTTCTCCCTTGCCCAGGTCATGCAGGTCTCAAAGTCGACCCCCCACTCATCCAGCCGTTCCTGGCCGAGCGTTTGAATCGAGTCGTCAAAATCGATGACCAGTTCGGCTTTGACCCCTTCAGCAAAATCCAATGCCAGATACTTAAGGGGGTCCATTTTCTGGAGCTTGGTCTGGATATCCATCAGTCCGTAGTAAGCGTTCGGCCGGATGCGGGGCAGGAATCGGCCCTTGATCTCATCAAGCGTCGCCTGCTTGGTCGATGGCCCTGTTGTGAAACTGCGAACAAACAGCTCAAGCATCGCTCCCCGCTTGGTAGCCGGGGCGGCACAAATCTCGGCATAGATGTTCTGCAGGTTCAGCCACGCGGGTTCCCCGTCCTTCTCAAACCGCAGCGCAAACGCACCGGCGTCGTACTGAATCTCACCCGTAATGCCGACGCGCCTTAGCTGCCTGATCGTCATCCGGACGAACTTATCAGGCGACGGCTTGAAGATATGAGTTAATAGACCCATGAGGCGAATCTCCGGAAGGGGTAGAGCTCAGTGTAGCCGATTCTCACCGGCCCGGGCCTACAAAATGCTTGATGATGGGCGTTCATTTGACAGCTTCGGTCTTAGGCCTACACTTTCAGCTGACTTTAACGGCAGAGCCGACCGTGACGAGGCCTAACCGCCCAGGCACGGACAATAGAAGGGTTTGATCGTAACCGACCGGCGGTACGCCCCTTCGAGTTCGTCGTATAAAGGCCGGACCCCTTCCGAGCAGCCGTCAGATACGGCTCGCCTGTGGGTCTCAGAGCCAATAAATACGGCTTTTTTCGCAGACCGCTAGGCCCGTAGTGTAATGGTAACACCCCAGTTTTTGGTACTGGTATTCAAGGTTCGAATCCTTGCGGGCCTGTTCCACAGCCAGCCCCCAACCCGGTTCTGACCGGTGGAGAAGTACGTGACTCAAAACCCGAACAACTTCGACCTCAGCGGACGCCCGGCCCCCCAAGCCGTCATCATGGCCGCCGGTAAAGGAACACGTATGGGTGAGGCCGACCTGCCCAAGGTGCTGGTCCCCGTTGCCGACCAGCCCATGCTCTGGTGGGTCATCCGGGCCTGCCAGGAAGCCGGCGTCTCCCGCTGCATCGTCGTCGTGGGCTACAAAGGCGACGACGTCAAGCGAGCGATGGACGGCTTTGACGGCATCGAATTCGCCGAGCAGACCGAACCGAAAGGCACCGCACACGCCGTGCAGGTCACCGAACACCTGTTCCAGGACCAGCCCGCAACGGACCTGTTCGTCCTTGCAGGCGACGGACCATTGATCCGTGCCCGCACACTCGGCAGGCTCCTGGAAGTGCATCGTCGGCGCAAGGCCGCTGCCACCCTCGCCACCAGCGTGATCGAAGACCCTACAGGCTACGGCCGGATCATCCGCTCCAGCGACGGTGCATTGGAAGCGATCGTCGAACAGAAGGACGCCAACGAAGAGCAGCTTCAGATCAGAGAAGTCAATCCCAGCTATTACTGCTTCGAGAGCACGGCGCTGTTCGGAGCTTTACACCAGGTGCAGCCGCACAACCAGCAAGGCGAGTATTACGTCACGGACGTGCCGACGATCCTTAAACACCAGGGGCGGGGTGTAGAGGTTGTCGAGGCCGTTCCGCCGGAAGATGTGCTCAGTATCAACACACCGCAGCAACTCAAGGAGGTCGACGAGATCCTCCGACGCAGACTGTCACGCGAAACGTTGGGAGCCCCCTCAGCATGAGCAACGTTGACAAAGACCAACTGAAGATATTCTGCGGCCGAGCCAGCCGCACGCTCTGCGAATCCATTTGTCGATCGCTCGATCTGCCGATGGGCCAGGGACACACCGAACTGTTCCCGGACGGCGAGGTGCTGGTCAAGATCGAGGAAGATGTGCGCGGCAGGGACTGCTTCATCGTCCAGTCCACCTGCCACCCGGTCAACGCCCACCTGATGGAGTTGTTGATCTACATCGACTGCCTTAAACGCGCCAGCGCCCGGCAGATCACCGCGGTCATCCCCTACTTCGGCTACGCCCGGCAGGATCGCAAGGACGCCGGCCGCACACCGATCACCGCAAAGCTGGTGGCCAATCTCATTACCGCCGCCGGCGCCGACCGTGTGCTGACGCTCGACCTGCACGCCGCACAGATCCAGGGATTCTTCGACATCCCCGTGGACCATCTTTCGGCCGCGCCGGTCATCCTCGACTACGTACGCAAGCTCCGCGAGAAGGTCGGGCCCATGTGCCTGGTCAGCCCGGATGTCGGCAACGTCAAGACAGCCAGCCAGTTCGCCACCGCGCTGGGCGACGAGATCGCCATCATCGACAAGCGCCGTGTCAGCGGTACGGAAGTCGTCTCGGCCAACATCATCGGTGATGTCAACGGCAAGACCGTCCTGATGGTCGACGACATGATCTCCACCGCCGGCACGATCTGCGAAGCCGCAAAACTCGTCACCAGCAAGGGCGCACGCGACGTCATCGCAGCATGTACGCACCCCGTACTGGTCGGCCTGGCGATGGAACGGCTGGAAGAAGCGCCGATCAGCCAGGTCATCGTCACCGACACCATCCCCTGCGGCTCGCGCTGCAGCCCGATCCAGGACAAACTCGTCGAATTGTCCGTGGCCGAACTGCTCGGACAGGCCATCAGCCGCATCCACCACAATCAGTCCGTCTCGTGCCTGTTCCGGGTAGGCGGCGGAACAAAAAGATAAACCTTTTTTAAACACAACGGAACGCTTTAAATACGGAGAGTAAAACCTATGAGCACCGCAACACAACCCAACATCAAAGCAGAGGTCCGCAACAAGACCGGCAAACGTTACGCCGCTCGCGCTCGGGCCGAAGGCAAAATCCCCGGCGTGATCTACGGCCATAAGAAGGACCCCGTCCATGTCGCCGTCGACGCCAAGGAACTGATCGAAATCCTGCATCACAACGCGCACCTGATCGAGATCGACATCGCAGGCAAAGCTGAACCCTGCCTGGTCAAAGATGTGCAGTGGGACCACCTCGGCCGCCAAATCATTCATCTGGACCTGACGCGCGTCGACCTGAGCGAAGAAGTGGAAGTCGAAGTCGAGGTCGAACTGATCGGCGAGGCGGCCGGCCTCAAGGAAGCAGGCGCCCTGCTCGACCAGAGCGCCAGCACGATCGCGATCAAGTGCCGCGCCGATGCGATCCCCGAGAAACTCTCGCTCGATGTGTCCGAGATGACCGTCGGCGATTCGCTGCTGGTCTCCGACCTGACGCTGCCCGCCGGTGTCACCGCCGTGAGTGATCCCGATACCCTGATCGCCCACCTGTCTGTGACCAAGGCCACCGAAGAAGAGGAAGCCGAAGCCGAAGCCGGTGCAGACGAACCGCAAGTCATCGGCAAGCCCGAAGGCGAAAATGGCGACGAGTAAGTCAGTGGATAATGAATAGTTATTGGATGATGGCAGATGGATACCACCCGGTAATCCATCTGCCATTGTCTGCTTTAGCAAGCCCTCAGATACGAACAGACAGTTATTACCATGCACCTGATCGTCGGCTTAGGCAATCCCGGGCCCGAATACGCCAAGACCCGCCACAACGCCGGGTTCATGGTGTTGGAACGCCTGGCTAATCGACACGGCATCACGGGCGTCAAAACACGCTTCAGCGCCGGCGTGCTCGACGGCCTGGTCGCGGGACACCGTTGCCTGCTCGCTCAGCCGATGACCTACATGAACCGCTCCGGCACCACCGTCGCCGAAGCAGTCAACTTCTACAAACTCGAACTCAAAGACATCATGGTCGTCGTCGACGAAGCGGCCCTGCCCCTTGGCTCGATCCGCATGCGTGCCTCCGGCAGCCCTGGCGGACACAACGGCCTCAAAGACATCGAAGCTAAACTCGGTTCGCAAGATTACCCACGCCTGCGCATCGGCGTCGAATCCCCCACCCGCGCCTCACGCAAGGACTTCGTGCTCGGTCGATTCACCGAAGAGCAACTCGCCGAGCTCGACCCCGCTCTCGATAAAGCCTGTGACGCCATCGAATCCTGGCTCAAAGACGGCATCGGCAAAACCATGAGCCTCTACAACGCCGACAATTCTCAGGCCTGATCTGCCGCTTAACAGCTTGGATACTTGGCCGCTGGCCGTTACACTTGACCTGTCGTCTCCGGTGTTATGACCGGAGGATCGCTCCGAGTGTTTCTCAATTATTGGGCAGAAAAAATATGCTCTACTCCGGCAGTACTTCCGGGTCCCTCGCCGCGACCGCCGACTCAGGGGCTTTATTCAGCAATATCGTCGCCCTCGTGCTTGGGTTGTTGATATTCGCAGGCATCATTAAATGTGTGATGATTTTGCGACGCCAGGAAACGAACACGCTTTGCGTGCTCTCGCTGATGTTCGTTCTGATCGGCTGGTTGCTGTCGACGGTCTGCAACGCACTAAGAGATATCGACAACCTCTCGGTAAAGGTTATCATCGGAATACTTCTTTTTCTGATCTGTGGTTTATTCCTGACTTCCTTAATCCTGGGCATCGTTGGACTGATTCAGTATGCCGTTAAAAAAGGGCGTTGGGTCCAAGGCCGTGGACAAGCTATCTGGGGGATCTCGCTATCAAGCCTGATGCTGCTGATATTCATAGGCGGAGCCTTGACCGCAGCCGTCAATAAGCTGCAAGAGCTGGATTCCGGGATCGTTCACAAGATCAGCCGTATCGACGCACCGGAGATTGGTGTCTCGGTCAATCTGCCCAGCGGCCCCTGGCACACGTGGGAATCGGTCGCCGAAGACGATCCCAACTCCTCCGCATCCGCGTTCTACGGCCAGTACGGCGCGATATCCGTTATCACGATCCCGCTAAAGGATATCAACCCCACCGACCGCGACCTGATCACAGTCTTAACCAGCGCCTACGGCTTTGACTACCCCAGCAAGGAAATCACGGACGCCGGACCGATTGAAACCGACGGCACAAAAGGTTTCGCCCTCGATGCCAGAAGAGTCAATGAGGATACCGAGTACATCTATCACATCCGGGTTCTTCGCAATCAATACCGGGCGTACATGCTGGTCGGCTGGGTGACATCCGATGATGAAAAGTATCTACCGAAAATCCGCGACGCGATGGATCGTTTCCGATTCGCCGAACCCACACAAGACCGCGCAACAATGCAGCGGCTTGTTGAAGCCGAATCGTACCTGTTGAACGAGATCGGTCTGCGTGCCTACAACGACGGCCGATACGAATTGGCGGAGGCCGCCTTCCGTTCCGCGATGAAGACCGACCCGTCTTACTATCTATACGCAGAAAACACCATCCACGCGCTTGAAAATCAGGGCCGTGCCGAAGAAGCACGCCTTTTCACCGAGCAGCATCTCGATGACTATCAGGACGAACCCGCTTTCAAGGCCAACTACGCTTTTCAGTTGGGCCAGATAGAAGACCGCTACGAGCAGGCCATCGAACTTTACAAAGTAGTCTTCGATACAGACTACGAAGACGAAGACTACTTCGTGGATTACATCCAGACTTTCAGGGCACTGGACAGGACCGATGAGGCCGTAGCCGCTCTCGAAGAATACGAAGCGAAACACGAGAATCAACACTTCACATTGCTGCGATCATGGCTGCTCTGCGATCAGGAAAAATACGACGAAGCCATCGCTCTTATCCATGACGCCGCCGGGCAAGGCCCGTTCGATGAAACCCTGCACATGGAACTGGCTTCTATCCACATCGACGCCGACCAGGACCGCCAGGCGATCGCTGTCATCGAGGACCTTATCGAAAGAGGCTATACCACCGCCCGCGTCTACTACCTGAAGGGGGAAGCGGAGCTCGGTTTAAGCTGGTACCGCCGCGCGAAAAGTTCATTCGCCAAATCCTATGAATTACAAAAAGACGACAGCACCAAAGAGTACCTCGACTACGTCTCGAGTATTTTGGGCGAAGGTGACAACACGCTCGTTCGCAGCCCGATCGATCCCGTCACACCCCCGGCTGATGTCAAGAATGCGATCGCCGATCTGGAGTCTCGCGACTGGCAACCACCGCAGGACGCGGACACCTACGACCTGTCTTACATCATCGGGTACCACTACGAGAAAAACGAGCCCCTGCGGATAACCACCGAACGCGTCATCAAGATCAATAACCGGGCAGGCATCGAAAGCTACAGCACGCTGGAGTTCGAATTCGATGCGCAAGCGGAAAAACTATACGTCAATAACGTGCAGGTCCGAGATGCCGACGGCAAGCTCCTCGCCACAGGCGACCTCGAAGCATACTACACCGTCGACACACATCAGGACGAGATGGGCACCGATGACAAGAAGCTCGTTGTCCCCGTACCGGGTCTTGTCGCGGGTTGTGAGTTGAGTTTCCAGGTGACCACCGAAACGCTGGCCGACTACGACAGCTTCCCCTTCAAACGTTCCTACGCGATCGCAACTCAACCCCGCCGATACTGGCTGCTCTACGTCAGCGGTGATGTGGATACGATCAGTTATCACGACACGGGAGCCTACGAGTACATCACGAACACCCCCGAAGCCAAAGCATGGGCCATTCATAATGCCCCGCTGTACGTATGGGAAGTCCTGCAACCACCGCTAAGCCGTTGGATCGAAACCCTCACGCTCAACGACGCGTCAGCCAGTTGGCCCGAACTCGGTCGTGAATACCTGGAAAAGATCGAAGATCGTCTTCCCATCACCGAGGATGTCACCAAGCTCGTTTCCGAATCTTTCCAAACCGCCACGGATGACGAACAAAAAACCGACCGCCTCGCCGCATACGTCCGCGACAACATCAGCTACACGGCCATCGAGTTCGGCTCGCGCGGACGAATGCCAAATGCGACTGACCAAACCCTTACCAACAAGTATGGCGACTGCAAAGACCACGCCCTGCTCCTCTGGCAACTGCTGACAGCCGCGGGCATCAAGGCGCACCTGGCGCTGGTAGACACCGACAACGAACTGATGCCCGAATTACCGTCACTCGATCAGTTCAATCACATGGTGGTCTACGTCCCCGATATCAACGGCGGCCAATTCCTGGACTGCACCAGCAAATACTGCCCAATGGTCGGCACCATCCCGCCAGGCCTAGCCAACATGTGGATCTTTGTCCTTGATCCGGACAACCCACGCCTGATCAAAACAGACGAAACAAAACCCGCTGACAATCACATCCAGTCCGACAGCGTTTTACAAGTCACAGCAGACGGTGATGTGCATATCCAGCAAACTCTCACGATGCGGGGCTGGAAAGCCGGTTACATGCGGCAATACTTCGAGCCGGATCGCCCGGAAGAACGGCTGCGATACTTGCAATCCCTCTTGCAGTCATACGCTCCATTACGCTTAACTTCGCTAGATATCGAGCACCTGCATGAAGCCGATAATCCGCTCATCGTAAAAATGAACTACCAGATCGATCGCATGTTCGATCTTGTCGACGGCCACTTGATCGGTCGACTCCCCGCTCTGTGGGAACGCTATTACTTCGAGCCCGTAGCCATGGCCACACGCACCACCCCCTTCACCTTTGAAGAGGGCCTCACCATGGAAAGCCGTATATCGATCACGCCCCCCGACGGCTGGCGCTTCGAGGCAGCACGCCCCGAGCAATCGCAAGATTCACCTTACTTCACCCACCGCTTTACGGAAAAAACCGAGCAACATCGTTTGCTCATTGACACAAAGGTCAGCAATATCCCCGGTATTCACCCCCCGCAAGACTACGAAGGCTACGCTTCATCCGCAGCCCAGATGCTACGCGATATACGTGGCCCCATTCGTATCTACCCGCCGGATTCAAAGCCGTAAGCAATCTCTCGCCAAATAAAATGAACAGCGATCGCTTCCGGATAGCGATTGTGTAACTCACCAGTTTTTGATGAAGCTGCTGATACCAGAACCCTAAACAGCCGCCTGGTTCTCATGCCGCAGCAGCAGGTCGTACAGGTCCTGCGCGGTGGGCGCTTCCTGCAGGGCATCGCGCAGGTCCTCGCTGACCAGCAGCCGGCTGATCTTGGCGAGTGCCTGGATATGCGGACCGGTCTTATCCAGCGGGGATGCGAGCAGGATGATGAGATTGACCGGTTTGCCGTCGATCGCCCCGAACTCCAGCGGTTCCTTCGGCCGACCGATCGCCATGCGTAACTCATCGCAGCAAGCGGCTTTACCGTGAGGGATACCGATCCCGTGGCCGATCCCGGTCGTCCGGGTCAACTCACGCTGCCAAACCGCCTCTTTCAGGGCATCCGAGTCCTGCACCTCCGTGTGATCGACCAACAGATCGATCAACTCGTAGATGCACGACTGCTTGGAGTCTCCCTCTAACGGCACTTTCACGCAATCTGGTTGCAGGATATCAGTCAGCCGCACGGTCAATCCTCACATACTCCTGAGTACAAACGAATTGGGAAGAATACCCGTGCTTACGCCTCGCGGCAAGGCGGGGGGTATCTATTCAAATCATCGGCGTTTTTTACCCCCATCTGTGCACCCCTCCGCAATCGTGTACGCTCTAGCTTATGACGCAAACCCATGGCACAGTGCAGGATGCCAGCCATAGCCCCGATCCGGCTAGCCTCACCGGTCCGTTGAAGCAATTCTTCGGCCACGAAAGGCTCCGCCCCATCCAGGATCAGGCCATCGCCGACGTCATCGCCGGCCGGGACGTCTTCGTCGTCATGCCCACCGGCGGCGGTAAAAGCCTCTGCTACCAGCTTCCCGCCCTGCTGACTGAAGGCACCACCATCGTCGTCTGCCCGCTCATCGCCCTGATGCAGAACCAGGTCGAACTGCTCTGCGCTAACGGCATACGGGCCACGCTGCTCAACTCCACGCTCGATCCACATGAAGCCGCCAACCGCGAGAAACAGGCCCTCGCCGGCGAATACGACCTCATCTACATGGCTCCCGAACGCCTCATGAGTGCCGCCGGTCGTCGTCTGCTCGCCAGGCTCGACGTCGCACGTTTCGCCATCGACGAAGCACACTGCATCAGCGAGTGGGGCCACGACTTCCGCCCCGAATACCGCCAACTCGGTACGCTCCGCACGAACTTCGGCGGACGCTTCAAAGATACGCCCCTCATCGCGCTCACCGCCACTGCCACGCCGCGCGTCGCTGATGACATCAAGAACATGCTGCACCTTCGCGAACCGGCCGAGCATCACGGCGGATTCGAACGCACCAACCTCTACTACGAAGTCCGCCCCAAACAACACTCCTTCAGACAGATCGTCGATTACCTGCTGACGCATCCCGACGATGAAGGCATCATCTACTGTCAGAGCCGGGCACGCGTCGACCGCATGGCTCAGAAGCTGCGAGATCAAGGCATCGCCGCACTGCCCTACCACGCCGGGCTCGAAACTGAAGAACGTGAACGCAATCAACACGACTTCATCTACGGCGACACGCGCGTCATCGTCGCAACGATCGCATTCGGCATGGGCATCGATAAACCGGACGTGCGATTTGTGATTCACGCCGACATGCCTCGCCACCTTGAAGGCTACTACCAGGAGACCGGCCGCGCTGGTCGTGACGGGCTCGAAGCCGACTGCATCCTGTTCTACTCTCACGCCGACCGCGCGAAGATCGAATACTTCATCGAGCAGAAACAGGATGAACGCGAACGCGAACACGCCTACGAACAGCTCGAAAAAGTTGCGAAATTCGCCCACACCACCAGGTGCCGCTGCATCCCCCTGCTGGGCCACTTCGGTGAGCAGCACCCCGGCGATTGCGGCCATTGCGATAACTGTCGAAAGCCCCCGGTCCTGTCAGATGCAACCGAAGACGCCCAAAAACTGCTTTCCACCATCGCCCGCACCGAACAACGCTTCGGCCTGACCTACGTCACCGACGTCCTGCGCGGCTCACGCGCCCAGCGCGTTCTCGAAAACCACCACGATGAACTTTCTGTCCACGGCATCGGCAAGGACAAACCCAAAGCCTACTGGAACCTCATCGCCCACACCCTCATCAAACACGACCAACTCGCGCTGACCGCCGACGAATACCGCACCGCCCACCTCACCCCCGGAAGCCTCGCCATCCTGAAAGGCGAAACCAAAGTCGAAATCGCCCAATCCCGCGCCGCCGCCGAACCGTTGAAGTCGCGATCAAGCACAAAAGCAGCTTCATCCGACGACACGCCATTAACCGACGCCGATCAAGAGCTATTCGAATCCCTGCGCACCTTGCGAAGAAAACTCGCCACCGACCAGAACGTCCCCCCCTACGTCGTCTTCGGCGACCAGTCCCTACGAGCCATGGCCCGCAACCGCCCGACCACCGACGCAGAGTTCTTGCAGATCCCCGGTGTTGGTCAGACGAAGCTGAAGCGGTACGGGGAGGTGTTTATGGATGTCGTCAGAACAACGGATTAGTCGAGTGAGGCCATACTGGCCAGACTTTACTTCATTTTTGCATGCTTGACCGGCCGTAATAGAAATACGTAAATCCAATTAATATCGCTGCTAAAGTACATGCCCCCAATACTCCAGTAGCTATTAACCATTTAATACCAGTCGTATAGAGCGTAAGGGCAAACAGATCATCTGTATTCCTTGCAGTTGAAATGTTGTCGTACGCACAGTAAAGGCAGAATATGTCAGCAGCAATAAGGCCAAGCATTACAACGATAGATACACTGACCCATAACGTGAACGAAGCGGATCTGCTTTTAGCCTGTTGTGACTTCATATGCTTTTAGCATCATATCTGTTCCAAGTAGATTTTGTATCACACACTTCAGTTCAGTAACCTCAGCATGAAACTAAATGTCAACAGTCATCGCCCCATCGGGGCGTCGGGTTGTAGCCACGGGTGGAGCGCAGCGTAACCCGTGGGAAATATGATGCACAAAATATCCCGCCCCTGCAGGGGCGGAGGAGTGTTTCCTTCACCCCTGCCGGGGCGAATTAAAATTATCTACACCCCTCATCTTCCACGGGTTGCGCTTCGCTTCACCCGTGGCTACAGTCCATCACCCCCTTCGGGGTGTTTTGCAACAGCATCAACCACTGTTTACGCTACATTCACAGAAGAAGTATCGTGACCTATCTATCCATATACTCACAATCTACGAAGGGTAGCCGTATGCCGGGGACTTATACTCAGATTCTCTTACACGTCGTATTTTCAACCAAACACCGCGAACCATGGATAACAACCGACCTCGCAGAACGTTTGTACCCCTACCTTGGCGGTATTATCCGCGCCGAAAAGGGCGCACTGTACGACATCGGCGGCGTAGCCGATCACGTACATCTCTTTCTACGCTGGCGACCTGACGCATCGATTTCTGACCTGATGCGAACCGTGAAGTCACGATCTTCACGATGGGTGCACGAGACATTTCCCACGCTCGGTACCTTCGCGTGGCAGGAAGGTTACAGCGCCTTTTCGGTCAGTAAATCACAAGAACCTGCAGTCAAAAAATACATCGCGAATCAAGCACAGCATCACGCCAATGAAGACTTCAAATCTGAACTGATCCGGATGCTACAAGCACACGGGATCGAGTTCGATGAGCAATACGTATTTGATTGAACGCGTGTAGCAGTAGGTCCTCCTACGCCCCATCGGGGCGACGGACTGTAGCCACGTGTGAAGCGCAGCGCAACCCGTGGAAAACAGGACGCACAGAATATCCCGCCCCGGCAGGGGCGGAGGCGATGCCCCTTCGCACCTGCCGGAGCGAGTCAATGATTATGATTCACCCTCCACGGGTTGCGCTGCGCTTCACCCGTGGCTACAACCCTTGGCTCCTTCGGAGCCTGCTCGTCGCCAAAACGCACACCTATCTCCGATATAAACCCCCACTAACCCCTGATCCTGCCGAACCTTGACCCATCTGCCTGCGTAGGGGAGACTATATGGCTCGCAATGAGTAAACAAAGACACCAGCCGGGGATAGGCTCCGGAATATGATTCCGGGGGCAGGGGTATGTAAATGATTCAAGCTGATCAGTTGGTCAAGTGGTTCGGGCCTACCCGTGCCGTCAGTGAACTGACTTTCTCTATCGAGAAGGGTCAGGTCGTCGGTTTCCTCGGGCCTAACGGTGCGGGCAAGAGCACGACGCTGCGGATGCTCACGGGGTACCTGCCGCCGACGTCGGGTTCGGCCACGGTGGCCGGGCATGACATCCTTAAGCAGTCGGATGCCGCACGCTCCAGCATCGGGTACTTGCCCGAGTCGACGCCGCTGTATCCGGAGATGCGCGTCGAGGAATTCCTGAATTACCGCGGCAAGCTATTGAAGATGACCAAGACCGACCGCACCCGCCGTATCGGCGATGTCTGCGACCGCTGCGGCCTGACGAAAATCCGACGTCGCCTGATAGGACAGCTTTCCAAAGGCAACCGTCAGCGTGTCGGACTCGCCCAGGCGCTATTGCACGAACCGGAAGTGCTCTTCCTCGACGAACCGACTGCCGGGCTCGACCCGAACCAGATCAAACACTTCCGCGAGTTGCTTGCCGAACTGCGCAGCAAACACACGATCCTACTGTCGAGCCACATCCTGCATGAAATCGAAAAGACCGTCGACCGCGTGCTGATCCTCAAGGAAGGCGAGCTTGTCGCGGACGGCACGACGGACGAACTGTGCGTCAAAGTTGAAGGCGGCGACCGAATCATCATGGATATCGAAGCCGACCCGGAAGCTGTGAGTTCAACGCTGCGGGCCGTGCCCGGTGTGCGCTATGTCGACGTCACCCCCCACGCCGGCTGGTGCCGCGCCGAAGTCGCCCCGACAAACAACGATAATTTAGCTACAACACTGCAACACAAAGCCAACGAACACAGTTGGACCGTCCGCGAAGTCACCACACGCAAACCCAACCTCGAAGACTACTACCTGCAACTGTTCCGCGAACCGGAGGCGGTTGGTGTATAGAGCAGGAGAATAGATGAGTGTGATCTACTGTTCACCTGCTTAAAACCGCCCGGACCTTCGCTTCGCTCAGGACCGGCGTTGGGGGGGGGGAGAAAACGCAGAAAACGCAGAAAAACAGAAAAGCAGAAAAGCAGAAAATAAAATCCCCTACACCCTAAACCCTACACCCTACACCCTAAACCCTACACCCTACACCCTCGCATGAACCAAACCCTCACCATCGCGAAACGTGAACTGTCCAGCCTGTTCTTCAGCCCGATCGCTTATGTCGTGCTGGGCGTGTTCGGGTTCGGCACGGCTGTGTTCTTCCTGATCGAATTCAAGCCCGGCACACCCGCGGAGATGCGCAACCTCATGGGCACCGTATCGATCCTCATGATGTTCCTCGTCCCCGCGATCAGCATGCGACTATTAAGCGAAGAATACCGGGCCGGCACGATCGAATCGCTCATGACTTTGCCGGTCAGCGATACGCAGGTCGTCACAGGCAAATGGCTCGGCGCGATGGGCTTCCTGCTTACGCTCATGGTGCCGCTATTGATCCTCACCTTCATCCTCACCCTCAACGCCAGCCCCGACCCCGGCCCGGTCCTCACCGGTTACCTCGGCCTGCTGCTGGTCGGCGGGCTTTACCTCGCGATCGGCGCGTTCGCCTCGGCGACCACGCAGAACCAGATCATCGCTTTTATCGTGACCGTCACCATCATCCTCGCGATGGTGCTGCCCTCACGTTTCCTGCGCGGCACAGACTGGCTCCCGCAGTGGGCGCAGCAACCGCTCTACTACATCAACATCTACCAGCAATACGAGGACTTTGCGATGGGCGTCATCGACCTCAGCCGCATCGTCTTCTTCGTCAGCGGGATCAGCCTCTTCCTCTTCCTCGCGACACAAACCCTGCACAGCAAACGCTGGCGCTAAGCTGAATGAACGATCGACCGACACGGGATTGACATGACAGATAAACCACACAAATCCGTTAACACCCACACGATCCGCAGGATCAAGTACGGCACAAACGTCGTCGTCGCCATCCTCGCATCCGTCGGGATCACCATCCTGATTAACTGGATCGCTGCGCGGCAGTACATCCGATTCGATACGACGCAAGGCGGACGATACAGCCTCTCGCAGCAGACCGAAACCGTCCTGAACAAGCTAGACGGCGAATACAAACTCGTCACGCTTATCCCCGATAGCGCGCCGGATGAAGATACCGCCCGCGTCTACGAAGACGTGAAAGACCTGACCGATGTGTACGGCCGATTCAGTAAAAACCTGGCGGTCGATCACATGGACCCGCGCAGCAGCATCAAAAAAGCTGAGGCCCTGAACAACGCGATCGTCGATGCCTTCGCCGACGAACTGACGCCCGTTAAGGAAGCGATTGCGCTCGGCCTCGATGCCATGCACCAGGTCCGTCCGATCAATACCCAACTCACCCAAGCGCTCACCGCCGGCGTGAATAACGACCCCAACACACCCGAAACAGGTACTCAAAAATTCTTCCGCGCCGCTGCCACACGCTCCAAGGAATTCGATGAGAGAGTCGATCAAGTCGACGAGCAGGCCGAGGAACTGATGGACCAGGTCCTGGTTAACTACGCCGGTGTTAAAGAGCAACTCCAGGGGGTAATCACCGACTACAACACGCTGCTTGACGTCATCACGCAAAGCGGCAGCCCGCTGATCCGAAACGTCAGCACGAGCAACGAAGAAAAAGAACGCCTGCTTGAAGCGATCGAACTGTGCAAGCAGGCAAAGACCCTGCTGGCTGAACCCCTGCAGAAGATGGATGAGGCAAAGGATTCGCCGCGGTACAACCAGGTGTTCCTGACGTTAAACCGTGGGGCATCCGTCGTTGCGCTTGGGCCGAACAAGGTCAAGGTGATCCCGATCAGCGAGATGTGGCGGCAGGACCTGCGAAACATCGAGCAGACCGGCCAAACCCAGCCGCAATACCTGATCGAAGAAAAACTCACCGGCGCGCTATTGAGCATGACCATCGATCAGCCGCCGCTGGTCGTTTTCGTTCTTTCCAATTCCGGCGCAGCACTCGGCGCACAAGGCAACTACAACAACGTCGCCCAGCGCCTGCAAAACGCCGACTTCGATGTCAGGCAGTGGAATCCCACCGGCCAGATCAGTTCGATGGGTCAACCCACCCCACCGTTGCCGCGCCCCGAACCCAAGCCCGGGCAGAAAATCATCTGGATCGTCCCGCCCGCCTACGGCCAACCGATGGGCACACCCATGATGATGGGCATGAACCCGCGCCAACACATCGGCGACCTGCTCAAAGAACGTCTGGCCGCAGGTGATGCAGCACTTGTCATGGTCCCCGCCGATCCAACATCACTCTACGGCATGCCCAATCCCATCGTCGACGAGCTCAACACCTGGGGCATCAAACCACAGACCGACCGGCTCATCCTCGAGGAAGTACAACTGGCAAACCGTCGTTCGATGACATCCCTGCAGATGCCGGTCGATACCTGGCCCAGCGCCCTGCCGATCACCACCGCGCTCGACGGCATGCAGGCGATGTTCTACAGCCCCAGCCCGATCCTGGTTGAGGATGACAAAGGCGCAGCGCACTACCTGCTTGTCGAGATCAAAGGCGACAAACTCTGGACCACCACCGATCTCTCTACGCCCGACGCGGTCCGCAACGCCAAGTTTGATGAAGAAAACAGCGCCCCGTCTTACACCATCGCGTATGCCTCCGAAAAAGACGGCGCGCGATTGGTCACGATCGCGGAACAGGTCTGGGCGACGGATGACATCACCGGCTGGGGCCTGTTCGGTCAAGGCACCGCTGAATTAACCGGCGCTGTCGTCCCCGGCAACAGCGAACTCTTTGTCAACAGCGTGTTCTGGCTGGCCGGGATGGAAGACATGATCGCCGCCAGCCCGCGATCGCAGGACGTACCGCGTATTCAACCGATGTCCGACAGCAAACTTGCCTGGTACCAGTCAGGCCTGCTCGTAGGCATGCCCATGTCAGCACTAATCCTTGGCGTGATCGTCTGGAGCGTCCGACGCAGAGCATAAAGGCACTGAATCATGAACTACAAGACCACGCTCATACTCCTGATCCTGCTCGCGGTAGTCGGTGGGTACTTCTACTTCGCAGAGTTCGGCAAGGTCAGCAGCTACGAAGTACACCAACAAAAGCAGAAACAAACCAACGACCAGCCCGAGGGCGAACTTATCTTCACTGACCTCGATGCCGACACGATCGATCGCATCACGATTGATCGAGGACAAAACAGCATCACGTTGACCAAGGAAGCCGACAACTGGTTCCAGACCGAGCCCGTTCGCTTCCCGCTCGATACGCATGCGCCTGACAACATCACATACAACCTGGCGAACCTGCGTTATGTCGAACGTGTCTCGCCCGATGATGAAGACGCACCGACGCCCGAACAGATGGGCCTGGACACCCCGCGCGCCACGCTCAGCTTCCACCACGGCGACACCGATACCACACTCAAACTCGGCAAACACACACTCGGGGGCCACGCCTACATCCAGATTGATGGCGAGCCCGACGCCTACATCGTCGAGAACAACCTGCACGGGGCGGTGCTCGACCAGAGCGTTGATGACTGGCGCTCGCGTTCGCTCGACCTGCCCGATGCCGCCGAAGCGACGTCCGCTGACCTGTTCCTGACCAGTGCTGACAATATCCATCTGCAAAAGAAAGACGGCAAATGGCAGATCGATTCGAAGATATCGCATCGCGTCAGCCAAGCCGCTATCCAGCAGTGGTTCTCGTCACTCGGCGGTATCTGGATCAACGACTTCGTTGAAGATAATCCTCAAAACCTCGCGCTGTACGGCCTTGATACGGATTACATGCGGCTACAGATCGTTGAGCCGGGCGCAAATGACACCGAAGTCAAACACACGCTCTACATCGGCGGCGAAGACCTGGAAGGCAAGAACCGTTACGCCGCGATCTCTACGACGGATGATCCCATCGGTGTCATCTTTACGGTCAACGCTGCCACCATCGACAGCCTGATGAGGACGCAGATGGACTTCTGCGATACGCAAGCCGTGCCGGCTCAAACCTACGACGTGCGTGAACTCACAGTCGAGAAGAACGGTCGAACCACGCTGCACCTGGTCCGCGACCTGCAAACCGGCTACGTCTTCGGCGATCCCGCCCCCGGCTACAACGCCGACTACATCGCCTCGCAAGACATGGTCCAAAAACTATGCGAGTTGCAATCCACCGACTACGTAACCGACCTCAGCACCCTCGGCACACCCACCGCAACCGTCCGCATCAAACTCGCTGAGCAAGACAGCGACGTCGTGTTCAAAGTTTACGATCAAGGCGATAAACGTGCTATCGTCAATGAAGGCGAAGCCATCGCCTACCTCGTCCCCGCAGGTGAACTCGACACCCTCCTAGGTTCAACACTCGCCCTGCGCGACCGGACCATCTTCGATATCGAACCTTCATCCATCACGAAGATGACGCTCAAGCGCGATGACGGCCAGGTCTTCACCTTTGAGCCAACCACCAACGACGATCAATCCATCACATGGAAACTTATGGGCTTCGACAGCGTCGAACAGGACGCGATCGATGCCCTGCCCGAGTTGCTCAACCCACTCAAAGCTTCAACCTGGCTCAGCGATCCGGTCGAACCCATGGGCGATTGGATCGAATGGACGATCGAACCGGTCGGCGGCGCACCGATCACTCTCAAAGCCTCGCCCAACACCGGTAGAGCCTTGATGACCGGCATCGATACCGCGTTCGTCCTCCCGCAGGATGTGATCGAAAAACTCAATGCCGAGTTCCGCGGCCGCACCGTCATCAACCTGAACATCGACCAGATCAGTTCCGTCAAACTCGCCAGCGACATCACAGCCGTCACCCTCACGCGCACCGGCAGGCAATACACCATTGACAACGGCGAAGTCGACCAGCCGCAAGCCGCCGCCGTGTTCGACACGCTCTCGGGCCTGCAAGCCGACCGCTACACGCAACCGATGAGCCTGCTGCCGCAGGACATTGACTATTCCATCGAACTGACCACCACCGACGGCCAAACGATCACACTGAAAATCGTCCGCATGGCCTCGGACCTGGTCACCGTCTCCATGCAAAACTCACAGGATGCGAATGACAAGGATTGGTTCCAACTGTCCCGCGAAACCATCGCCCGCCTGCGCGGCCCCCTGACCGCCGCCGAGAATCCGATCAAATAAGCGAACTCGATTCCTGTATAGCCGCGACCATTGGTCGCGCTCCGAGATATGTTCACGGAACACAAGCAGCGCGACCAATGGTCGCGGCTATACAACCAAGAACCGTCTACCCCTTACCCGGCGTGAACATGCGCAACTGATGTCGTTCCAGGTCCAGCTTGTTGACCGGATGATCCACATCGATCGGATACTTGCCGGTCCAGCAGGCGGTGCAGTATTTGTCTGCAGGCAAACTCACGCAGGAGAGCATACCTTCCAAAGACAGGAAGTGCAGCGAATCAACACCGAGGAACTGCGCGATCTGTTCCACGCTCTTGCCGTTGGCGATCAGGTGTTGCGGGTCTGGAAAGTCCACGCCGAAGTAGCAACCGTGCCGGATCGGCGGGCAACTGATCCGCAGATGGATTTCTTTTGCGCCCGCTCGTCGAAGCTGCGCCATCTTGAAGCGCGTTGTCGTACCGCGAACGATCGAGTCATCGACGACAATCAACCGATGCCCCTTGACGATGTCGGAGACCACGTTCAGCTTCAGCCGAACCGCAACCTCGCGCTGCGCCTGGCTCGGTTTGATAAACGTCCTGCCGACGTAACGGTTCGGGACGATGCCCTCTTTGTAAGGCAGACCGCTCTTGCGGGCATAACCCAGTGACGCGCTGCGACCGGAGTCCGGCATCGGGATGACGCAGTCAGCTTCCACCGGCGCTTCCTCCGCCAGTTTCTCGCCCAGACGTTCCCGCACGACCTGCACCGTATCGCCGAACAACATCGACGACGGGTTGGCAAAGTATACGTGCTCGAAGATGCAGTGAGCGGGCGGCTGCGGCTCGGCAAAGCGCCGACTTTCAACGCCCTTATCCGAAAGCGTTACGATCTCGCCCGGCTCGATCTCCCTCACAAACTCCGCGCCGATCGCATCAAGCGCGACCGTCTCGCTCGCGACACACGGCGCTCCGGCTTCGGTCTTCCCCAGCACCAGCGGACGCCAGCCCCACGGATCGCGCGCCGCCTCGATCCGATCTTCAAACAAAAATACCAGCGAGTACGCCCCCTGAAGGTGCGGCAGCACCTCCGCAAGCGGGTCGTCCTTCGCCAGGTGATGCGATGCGAGCAATACCAGGATCACCTCGGTATCGGTCGAGGTCTGGAACATATGCCCGCGTGATTCGTACTCCCGCCGCAACAGGTCCGCGTTGATCAGGTTGCCGTTATGCGCCAGCGCCACCTGCCCACCGACGTATTCACGCAACAGCGGCTGTGCGTTGCAGCTACGGCTGGAACCGGTCGTCGAGTATCGGTTGTGCCCGATCCCCGCCCTACCGGTCAGCTTGGCCAGTGTCTGATCGTCAAAGACTTCGGCAACGAGCCCCATGCCGGTGTGAGCGTTGAGGATCCCATCCTCGACCACAGCGATACCCGCTGACTCCTGCCCGCGGTGCTGCTGGGCATAGAGCGCGGTGTAACACTTATGCGCACTGTCAGGGTCGTCCCAGATGCCGAAGACGCCACACTTATGTTTGGTTTGGTCATCCATTGAAGGACCGGGCCTGTGGACTAAAGCCGAAAGTTACAGGCCCCGCCCCGCCCGGTCAAGGCGCGTTGTTTTACCCGTCTGAAACTGCAACGCAACAGCGCACTTTCGCACGTTTAGCGAGGCAGCTTGCTGCCGACGAATAGCACCAAACACGTCCAGAAATATAAATGACCCCCGAGATTTGCGACTCATAGCAACCGATCACGCTGCCCCATACGTCGCTCAGACTGCTGCCCGAAGTTCATTTCCAGGTAGCGGGCGACGTAATCGATGATGCTAAGCGCCTCGGGGATGTCGGGATTGGATGTCGGCCCCATCGGCTCAAAACGCATGCCCTTGAACCGCCTGCAGGCCTCTTCCAGCGTCAAACCGTACTGGATCGCCAGCGAGAACGCCCGGCAGAACGCCTGGATCAGCCCGGAGAGAGTCGAGCCTTCCTTCGCCATCTTGATGAACACCTCGCCCGGGTCGCCATTCTCAAACAGCCCCACCGTCAGGTACCCCTCGGCACCCATGATCTGGAACTTGTGTGTCACTGAATTACGGACAGGCGGCAAAGCTTGACGGTTGGCTACCATACGTATCGGCCTTATGTGAACGGGTGGACCTATACTGCTTATCTCCCCCCTACACGCGGGGGCCTTATGATGATCGGACGTTCGCTGTACTCGCCTCCAATCCGTAGACAGGACTCACAAACACACACTGTATGCCACACAAACGAACAAAGTTCATCGACTCAGAAAGCTCGATCGACGCCGGCTCGCGTGCTGCGACTATCCGCAGGCGTCTGCTCGCGTGGTACGACAAGCACCAGCGTGTGATGCCTTGGCGTGCCAGTAAAGGCAGGACGCCGAACCCGTACCACGTGCTGGTCAGCGAGGCGATGCTCCAGCAGACGCAGGTCGCCACGGTCATCCCCTACTTCAATCGCTTCATGCAAGAGCTGCCGACGCTCCGGGACCTGGCTCAGGCCAACGAACAGCAGGTGCTGCGGCTCTGGCAGGGCCTGGGCTACTACCGCCGGGCACGGAACCTGCACGCTGCCGCGAAGATGATTATTGATGAGCATGACGGCCGAGTACCCGACACCGTCGAAGCCCTGCTAAAACTCCCGGGGATCGGCCGATACACCGCCGGCGCGATCGCCTCCATCGCCCACAACCGCCCCGCCCCGATCCTCGACGGCAACGTCGCCCGCGTCCTGACGCGCCTCTTCCTGATCGATAAACCAACCGACCAACCCAACACCCGCGACCAGCTCTGGCAACTGGCTCAGCAGCTTGTCCCCAAGTCGCGCCCGGGCGACTTCAACCAGTCACTGATGGAACTGGGCGCGCTTATCTGCACCAAGGCCAATCCCACCTGCCTGAGATGTCCGTTAGCAAAGTGTTGCAATGCGTTCGACCAAGGCCGAACCGATGACATCCCCGTTTCGCCTAAGCGTAAAGCCCCCGTCGCTGTTCACCACCACATCCTCGCCATCCAGCGCCGAGGCCAATTCCTCTTCCAGCAACGCCCCGAGACCGGGCTGTGGTCCAACATGTGGCAACTGCCCACCCTCGAAGATCAACCCGCCAAACCCGACGCCGCCGCCATCAGACGCTACATCAAAAACGAACTGGGCCTGACCATCGCCGACCTCACCAACACCACCCACTTCAAACACCAGACCACCCACCGCACCATCCACTTCCACCTCTTACGCGCAACCGCCGCCACCGGCCGCCTCAAACGGGGCGCCGGCCAATGGCGCAAACTCATCCAACTAGACGACCTGCCCCTGCCCAACCCCCAACGCAAAGCCGTCGAACTACTGAATGACGAACGGTAAAGCATAAATAATACCAACCCCACGCTTCCGCGCAGGGCTGTTTACGAATGACTCCATCTTCAAAAACTGCTGGTGGGTGCCCTGTTTTGACCGCGGGGAAGGCCGATGAAATCGTTAATAAAGCAGAATGTCCCCTTTCCTCGCCGGTTTTATGCGGAACGGAGTTTTCGAACAGGACGGATATTAGTCTGAAGCGCTCCTTGCCCAATTCCGTCTTACAAGTATGGATAAGAAATATCACCACCCACTCTTGTCCAAAACAGCGATCCATAGTTTATCAATGAAAAGTCTCCGTCGCGGCTACGATGGCGTTGTCTAATCGTCCTCGAAGCCCAACGGAGACACGCCCATGGTACGCGTCGCAAGGCGGATTGGCCGGTGGGTCGCCCGAAACACTGGCGTCGTCTGGTGAATCTGCCACAAAACAATAAGGAACTCAAAGCCATCCGTGAATGTATCCGACGTGGCCGACCTTGGGGCGACGAATCTTGGCAACGACGTACCGCCTTGCGACTGGGACTTGAATCAACCCTGCGTCCAAGAGGCAGACCCCCCAAAAATACACCTCAATAAATGTACTTATCCCCTTTTCTGCCCTGATGATAATGTTAAGAACGCCATCACAGTGCCATATAATAGTAATATGCCATCGTTAAATCCGAAACCCGGAAATGTACTTGTACGGTATGACGTTGTCAAACAATCAGATATTGAAGGTAGATATGAACTGCGTGTGCAAAAATTAGTTAGAAATAATAATAATGGATGGGATACTATAATTGATGAGAAAATTACATACGAAACTACAGCCCTAGCTGTGAATCCATTTGAAGATAACATAACATACATAGATACGAGGGACTAATCAGTTACCAATGTGGGGGCAAAAAAGAATATAACCCACAGATCACATTCTGATATTGGAAACCAGTATGTATGATTCGATCCAAAGCGATGACCTGCACCCACCTTCTTGCATTGTTATCACTAGAAGTGGAAATGACTTGAAAATCACAGTATCACGTGCATCATTTTGCCTTGAATATATATTTGTTATATCCATTATGGTATTGATTGCATTTGTTTTAGGATGGCTTCTGATGACATTCAATAAATCTGAAATAATTCAGGATTACTTATACGAGTGGCTAGAATTGCATCGCTTAAATTTGGAATGGCTGTTGGCGACTCTAGGATTAATCATCCCGATAATACCACTGTTTGTTGTTGGCGTTTGGATTTACCGGTCGAGAACAGAATTCATGGTAAATGAGCGGTATCTCGAAATAAAAGTTATATTCAAGCATAGATTCGAGAGAAGTACTATCAAAAATATAGAATATACACCAAGATATTACCCAAGATATCTCGGCAGATTAGACTGTATTCGGTTTTCGGGCGGTATTAAAAGGCACTTGTTATTCCGTGGTCTTACACCCAATGAAGGGGATTATCTTGTGAGTGTACTCAATCGAGTTGATTTGGGAAGAAACGGAGAATAAACGGGGTCAGACCCGAACGCCACAAACTTAAGCCGTAAGTTATTTCTGTAGCGCGCGTTACGCCGCACTGGCGCAATAATGAACCTCCTGCGATGATGGTGGTGTTCTAACAACAACATCACAGGAGGTCACGGATGACCAGTATCGCATGGGCCGTCGCGCGTTTCAAGGATAATCCTTTAGAACATCTGGATCATCGGCTGGTGCTCGAGGCCTGCGCGGCGGCGGGGCATGTCTGGCGTCGGCGGCTGCTGGACCCGATCGTCACCGTCCGTCTGATGCTGCTGCAGGTGTTGTTCGCCAACGTGTCGTGCCGGTGTCTGGCGCGGGTGGCGGGGATGCGATTCAGCGTCACGGCTTACTGCAAGGCCCGCGCGCGGCTGCCGGTGGATGTGCTGGGTTATCTCGCGGCGATGCTCACCCACCGCGCGCGTGAACACACGCAAGCAATCGGCCTGTGGCACGGGCATCGTGTGTTGCTGATCGACGGCACGGGCGTGTCGATGCCGGATACGTCCGGGTTGCAACGCGCGTTCGGTCAGCCGGGCAATGTCAAGGCCGGCTGCGGCTTCCCGGTGATGCATGTGTTGTGGGTGTTCGACGCGGCGACGGGTCTGATCGTTGACTTCATCGAGGCGAAGTGGAACCGCTACGACCTGGCCGACGCCCACCGGCTTCACCCATCGATGCAAGAAGGCGACGTGCTGGTCGGCGACCGCGCGTTCGGCTCGTACGCGCACCTGGCGCTATTATATCAGTCCCGATTGCACGGCCTGTTCCGCGTGCATCAGCGTTCGATCGTCAGCTTCACACCCAGACGCAAACACAAAAAGCAGAAACGCAAGGATCAACGCAAGGGTGTGCCGGCGTCGCGCTACCTCAAACGGTTCGGCAGGTCCGATCAACTCGTCGAATATATCAAGCCCAACAAGCGCCCGACATGGATGAGCGCCGAACAGTACGCCGAACTTCCGGGGGCGCTGGTCGTGCGTGAGTTGCGCTACGCCGTGAAGCGCAGAGGTTATCGCACGCAACAGGTCACGCTCGTGACGACGTTGACCGACCCCCGGAAGTATGGCAAGCAAGCACTGGCCGATCTTTATCAAGCGCGTTGGCAGATCGAGACGAATCTGGGTTACCTGAAGACGACGATGAAGATGGATGTGCTGCGTTGCAGGAGCCGTGACGGCGTGATCAAGGAGCTGTGGTCGTACATGATCGTGTACAACCTGGTGAGGCTGTTGATGCTCGAAGCGGCGCGCAGTCAAGGCGTGCAGCCGGAGCGTGTGAGTTTTATCGATGCGTTGGACGTGCTGCGTTACCGAGCGCCGCAGGCACCGCTGTCGAAGCTATTGATCAATCCCCGAAGGCCGGACCGCGATCAGCCGCGCGTGATTAAACGAAGAAAAGACCGCCATCGCCTGATGACCAAACCCCGCAGTGAGTACCACGCCGAAGTCATTGACGATGAATCACTTGCCGCTTAAGTTGGTGGCGTTCGGGATAAGTACATTATTGACGGGCAGGGTGGCGTTAAGCGAAGCGCTCCCTACGTCAGATGGAAACCCATGCTACTTGCTTACCCAACCCCCAATACAAAACCGTCGAACTGCTGAACGACCAACGGTATAGCCGCGACCAGTGGTCGCGCTCTTCATGTTTTGCGTTATTCAAAGAGCGCGACCAATGGTCGCGGCTATACATTAAACATAAAAACCCCACGCTTCTGCATGGGGCTGTTTATTAATCACTCAATTAAAACAATCCTCAATCTAATGCATATGCGCTTCGAGGAACTCCGTCGTCCGTCGTGGCGCGAGCATGCCGACGACTTTGCCGTCGACATCTACGACGGGGATATGTCGGAAGCCGCCGATCGCCATCAGGTTCAAGGCTTTGGCCGGGCAATCCGTCGCGTACACCGTCCGCGGGTTCGGCGACATCACCGCCTCGATCGGCTGGCTATACAACGCATCGTTGCCCGCGATCTTGTACAGCACATCCTTCGACGAGAACACGCCCAACGGCTTGTTCGCTTCGTCGGTCACGACGACGCACGATGTCTCTTTCGCCCACATCAGGTCCAGCACAGCGCTGACCGTCATTTCTTTGCTGACGCAATGCACCGGCGTGATGCGCATCGACTTGACTTCCGTCTCGCACAAAAGCCGTTCCAACTCGTCCTGGTACATCGGCGGGTCGTAGTTGTTCAGCGGGTCTTCAAATTCACCGGGAGTAACAGGGTTTCGCTTACGTGCCATGCTTATGCCCCCTCTCGTGAATTCAGGTGCAGTTTCGTACTCATCATCTGGACCTTGATCTGTCTGGGGAAGTGATCGACGACGTACTCCATCAATCCGCGTTGGCCGGTCAAAGCGATGACCTTGCCATCGTGATCGACGACGCACATGAACCGCATACGGTTTTCACGCATGCCAAACAGTGCCTCTTCAACGGGCGTGTCCAACCGCACGATGCCGCTTTTAGGCAGCGGCACGGTGTGATTGCCCACCGGTTCATCAAGCGAGACCTTGTCGCGCGTCACACGAAGCACCTGCCGTTCATTGAATTTACCCAGTGGTTTTCCGTCTCTGTCGACGACGAAGATGCAGCCCAGCTTATTATCCCGCATCAACTCGATCGCCTGACGCAGGCTCACCTCCGGCACAGCGGTCAACGCCGGCCTCAGGTGAAGATCGGCAACAGTTTCATAGCTGATGAATTCGCGCAGACCCATAGGCAAGTTCCTTTTCCGCCCCGGGGACCTCCAGCATCCCCTTACCCTGAATGACCCCGACAAGAGGTACCATCGCAAAACAGTCTAGGGACTTTAAGCATGTTAGCAAGGGAAAAAGGAGACCGGCGTATTGTGGAAAAGCTTTCCCCTGCTGTTTTTACGGTAAATCAACACGAAAAAACACGGCCGCAGGACTCAGGAATGCTCCGCATCTCCACCGAGCCGCTGCCGCAGCAGCCGCGCCCGGGCGGCCCGGCGTGTCGGGGCATCCATCTCCGTGCCGGAAATCTTCTGCAAATGCGCCGCCTGCGTCAGCAGGAACAGCTCGTTGATCGTCCGGATGTCCGTGCGGTTAATGCGGCCAAGGTTCACCGCCAGCCGAAGCTGCGACAGCAGCGACAACACCTCTTCGCCGCCCATCACCCGGGCATGCGTCAGGATCGCCCACGCCCGCCACAGCTTGTCATCGAACTGGGCTTCGCGGTGCTTCATCAGCGCCTGCCGCGCCTGATGCTCATACGCGATGATCTGCGGCACGATCGTGTTCTGGAAGTCCGCCAGTATTTCTTCCTCGCTGCGCCCCAGCGTCGTCTGGTTGGACACCTGGTAGAGATCGCCCAAAGCTTCGGAGCCTTCGCCAAAAAGCCCGCGCACCGCTAAATGCATATCCCGTGCAGCCCGGCGGACCTTGTCGATCTCACCCGTCATCTTGAGCGCAGGCAGGTGCAGCATCACGCTGACGCGCAGGCCCGTGCCGATATTCGTCGGGCACGCGGTCAGGTAGCCGTAGCGCTTGCCGTAGGCATAGTCGATGCGGTCTTCGAGGATGTCGTCGATCCGATTGATCTGGTCGAACGCTTCGCTCAGTTGCATCCCGCTGCGGAGCACTTGCATCCGCAGGTGGTCCTCTTCGTTGACCATGATCGCAAACGTCTCGTCCGCGCCCACCGCCACGGCCCGGGGCTGATCGTCCGGCGCGTTGGCGTGCTGCCTGCTGATCAGGTGTCGTTCAACCAGCAACTGCCGATCGATCTTCGGGCTGTCGCTTAACTCGACCCACAGGATATTCGGCGCCAGTCGATCGCTGACGATCCGCTCCTTGCAGATAGCCAGCATCTCGTACCGCTGTCGGGTCGTAGCACGATTCACGAAAGGAAAGCCCGCGAGGTTGCGTGCCAACCTCACCCGGCTTGAAATCACGATGTCGCTGTGGGGCCCGGTCCCGCGCAGCCATTCACCGGCGTGGTCGGTGTAGCTGTTCAGGTTCAAGTCAGTTCCCCCTCGAACTTACGGATATCGTCACGCAGTTGTGCCGCTCGTTCGTAGTCCTCGCCCAGCACCGCATCATCAAGCTGCTTGCGCATCCGCATCAGTAGCGCCTGGCGTTGCTCGCCGGCCCCCGCACGACGCGGCACCTTGCCGATATGGTGCGTCCCGCCTTCATGAGCACGCTCGATGATCGTCGATAGCGCATCTTCAAATGCCTTGTAGCAATCCGGGCAGCCCAACAGCGAATCTTTGCGGAACTGGCTGAACGTCAACCCGCATTCCTGGCAGACCTGGCCCTGAAGCGGCATATCCGCGGCCGTCGGAGGCGCGGCACTGTGGACCTTCACAAAATTCGTCAGTAGTTCATTGATCGGCGTGTGGATCGACTTGATCGCCAACCCTTCCTCGGCCGCGTGCTGTTCGCACAGATGCTTCACGATCTTCTGCCCCTGGATGATCTCCACCGAGTGGTGGGTGGCAGGACGTGAGCATTTGTCGCACTTACGTTTCAAACTAAAACCCTTTCGCTTCGCGAACGCGCTCGATTCTAGGGCCGCACGCCTCTCACTTCAATAGGGTTGTTTAACCGGGTAAATACCCCACCGGCGAAACCGCCCTCAGGACGCGAAAATCAGGTTTCATCTTTGGCTGAATCCTTCGAGTCTTTTTCTTCCGATGGATCGGGCACCGGCGGCAGTAGATGCTGGAACACCTCCAACTGTGCCGGCTCCGGGTCCGCCTTGGCCATCTCCGCCATCACCAGGTCAACAAACCCCTTCGGGTTCATCCCCCGTTCTTTGAGTAACGCTACGAACTGCTGTTCATCCAATCCCCATTCAACCTTGTCCAGCGCAACCGCGACAAACCGCAGCTTCGGCCTTCGCTCCGGGCCGTACACCTCCTGCCGAACCATCAGCACCTGCAATCCCCCGCCGCGCGGCCCATCCCAACGAACCCCCTCGCTCAGCCCCTTGGTCGAAAAACCTTCAAGCCGAATCTCACCCTTCTTAAATGAACTGTGTTTCTGCCGCTCCGCCAGTGCTTCACGCTGGCTGTACATGTATTCAAGAAGCGCTTCGGCCGCGTCCGGGTCATCCGCCTGCCTGGCCTTGGCGCGGTCCGCCTTGTATTCCTTGCCCACCGTGCTCGTATCGATCAGCGTCGGCTCAGTCACGAACATCGACGTCGTGCCAAGTACCTCCTCCACCTCGACCGACTCCAGGTAGCCGTACTCCCCCACCGCCATCCGCGGCAGCGGTAGCGCCATCGCCTGCGCCTCAGCCTTTGGCATATTGATCGTCTTCGTGATCACCACCCCAGGACCGCCGACATCCACCTTCTCGGTCAGCTTCGCCTGCGCTTCGCGAAGCGTGATCCCCGCCGAACTCGGATAACGCTGCTGATATGACGGGCAGCAGATGAACTCATCCTCAAACTTGGCGCAACGCTGAGCAAAGAAACGCCAGTGCCGTTCCCAAAGCTGATAGTCCCTCGCATCAAGACCATGCATGTCAGCAAACGAAACCGTTGCACCACTCAACAACACAACACAGCAGATCAACGAACTTAGCACGTATCGCATCATCATCCTCCATGATGCTTGTTGTTCTTATTTACCCCGTCGATTATTGGCGCTGATCGTCAGCGCCAGGTTACCGCTGCCGCTTCTAAAACCTTCCAGGTCGAGCGCAACATACAGATACCCCGCGCCGCGTATCCCTTCGGCGACAGCCTGCCTTACCTCGTCATCCATCAACCGATCAATCTGATCCAATGGCAGCTCGATCCGCGCGACCTGGTCGTGATGCCTGACGCGAAATCCGACAAACCCCATCGCACGCAGCACATCCTCTGCTCGCTCGATCTGCTTAAGCAACTCCGGCGTCACCTCGCTGCCATAGGGCACCCGGCTCGCCAGGCACGCCGCTGCAGGCTTGTCCCAGTTCTCGAGCCCAAGCTCCTGCGCGACGATACGCACTTCTTCCTTGCCGAATCCGGCATCGATCAAAGGCGAAATCACTTGCGCTTCCTCAGCCGCCGTCAGTCCCGGCCGATGGTCGCCCAGGTCGTCCTTATTCGTCCCGTTGGCGATGTACTTGATCTGTAACTCACTCGACAAGTGTTTCAGAGCATCGTAGAGATGTGTCTTGCAATAGTAGCAGCGATTCCCCGCGTTGGCTTTGTATCCTTCATCATCCTGCTCGCCGGGCCGAACCTCGATCAGTTCAAGGTCCAGGTCCTTGGCGATCTTCCGCGCCTGTTCCAGCTCAAAACGAGGCAGCGAAGGTGAATCCCCGATCACCGCCGGCGCATTTTCCTTACCCAACACCCGCCGCGCAACCGCCGCCACGAGCGTCGAATCCACCCCGCCGGAATACGCCGTAATCATCCGCCCCCGCTTGCGCACGACAGCTTCCAGCCGCGCAAGCAGTGCCGAAGCCTCGGTTTTCATCCCATCAGATAACGTCATCCCCCTATTGTACGCCAAACGCCCCCTGAAGCGCTCAAATCCTCTTATTTCACGACATCACACGGCTCAACACACACTTCGCCGCTTCAAACACAACACCCCGATGCCCGTTGAAAGCAGCACCAACGAAGCCGGCTCCGGCACCAGCGTTACCGTGAGGGTCGATTGCGGCAAGAAGTAATCTTCACCCGATATTGGCATGGCGTTGAGCGTGATATCAAGCAACGAGCCGTCCGACAGTATCGCGTTCAGCAGGATGCTGTCCCGTTCGGTAATGATGTACGGCTCATCGAGTGTCAGATCAACCAACTCACCGTCCAGCATCAATTGCTGAACGTACAGATTAATAGTTCCCCCCATTCTGACCTGAAACTCTCCGGCAATATCACCACCCCAGATATTAATGACCCCCGCAAATTGAGCAGAGACATCTCCCAGTATCTGGGCATCATAAAGATTGATAGTCCCACCATTCTCCGTTCTCAGCTTGGCTATCTGCCCGCCTGTTATATCGATCTGGGAATCCCCCGATGCCTTCGCTACCGTCGTAACAAAACCATCTGATAATTCCACATTGGCGTATCCGTTGCTACTTACAGTTGAAACTTCTCCACCCGTAATAACCGCGTGGCCAGGCGACTGTATGCTGCCACTGACGCTCAATATGGATCCTATCGTGCCCCCGCTGAATGAGGCGTTTGCACTGTTTACATCAACACCGTAGGTCGTCTCGCCCCCAGCCATATCAAGCGACCCGCCCTCATCAATCGTGATGTATTCAATCAAGCCGCCGTTGACCTGCACATCACCGCCTTCATAAGCATAAACCTTTTCGACGATCCCATCTGAAATCACAACCCGGCCGCCGTAGTTGGCGTTGATTTGTTGTGCAACCTCACCGCCGGTCATTGCGAACGTGCCCCCGTCATAAACAAACACACGCCCATCAACCAGGCCGTCTGACATCTGGATGTCGCCGTGAGCCACGCGCATGTAATCACCGACAGTACCGCCATCAATGTTCAGCGTAGCGTTCACAAGACCGAAGTGATCTTGAAGCTGCCCCGTTCCACTAAGCGTCAACGTCTGACCGGGCCTCAACCCTCTTGGACCGACACCGCTGGATACATACTGTGGCGTCGTATCAATTCCGCCGAGCGACCCGGTGGACAGTGTCGTGGTATCGGCTGCTATCGGATCATATGCATTAACAACTGTCGATATCGATGTCACGCCATCGGAGATTGTTGTTCTATACTCACGACCACTGAGGATAACCACCGTCCCGTCTGACAAGGTGGCGGTGAACAAATCATTTGCTGTAACTCCCGCATCCACATCCGAAACGGAGCTGCCGTTAAGCTGAAAATCATCGCCATGCAGCGTAACTGAACTGCCCGACCATGTGCATAAACCGTCATCAAACCCACCGCCCGAGATGTCGATCGAGCTGCCAGTAAAAGCCTGCAACCGATCGCCGAAGTGTCCGCCACTGATGGTCACATTGCTGCCGTCATACACAGCAAAAAAGTCGCCGACCATGCTGTTGGAGTCGCCAACCTGACCGCCTGAAATAGTGACATCGCTGTACGCGACTTGCAGGTCATTGCCGATCGTTCCCCCGCTGATACTCAGCGTCGCGCCGACCACTGCAAAATGTTCGCCCAATGCACCACCACTGACAAGCATCAAGTCCTGTCCGCTGCGCAGGCCATGTAAATCGGAAGCGGTGCTGATTGTCATCGGTGTCGTGTCGGCAGGTGCAATCGCGGTTTGTTGAAGTGTAACTGTGCCCGCCTCGATCTTGTCACTGATGTCGTTACTTATAACGTAGACAGAATCCCCCGTGATGGCCGTCCCGGAACCATATAAATCATCGTCACCCGCTTGTTTGTTGAAGATGAAAACCGAGCCGTCAGCCAGCGTGCCTGTAAACACACCGTTCTCTGGCAAACCCGCTTCCAGGTCCGTCACATCAACACCATTCAACTGAAATTCATCACCGACAAAGATCACCTGGCCGCCTGTCGAGGCGGTGAAGTTCTCCGCAATCAAGCCTCCGGAGATTGTCGTCGATGCGCCGTCACGTACTCTCGAACATCGCAACAGTGTGCCCCCGGTCATGTTCACCATGCCGGTCGAATCACCTGACAAAGAGGAAAACTTCATTCTGCCTGAAGACATGCTGACAGTTGAACCGCCATTGATATCGCTAAGTGAGACGAGTAACCCGCCTTGCACATTGACAGCGACATTGTTTTCAAGGCTATGGATATAGGCATATCCACCTTCAAGGATATTCAGCGTCGCATCGGTAAAGTCAACCGACAAAGTTTGGCTGAATAATCCACCATCATTGATGTTGACCGTCGTTCCAGCAAACGAAACGTCCGGGCTGCCCATCTTTAACTCCAACTCACCCTCATCATTGATCTCGATCGTCAGGTCGGACCCGAGCGTGAAGGTTTGGCCGTTAAATTCCCCCGCTAGCAAATCCGCTCCGGTCAGCGTCTGGCCGGCATTGACATTGAGCGTTGTTTGAGCTTCTCCCGGATACGTATTCAGACCTACAGCTACAGACACAGCAATCGCGAAACATGCAGCGTTCTTCATGATCTTGCCCCCTTGCATGGTGGTGTTTGATGCCGTGGGTACTAAACAGGCATCTATGGTGTAATCATCACCCGGCGAGGATCCGGGTTCCTAATCAATCAATCTATCGACCAATTGCCCTGAATACAAGGAAAATTAACTGTTAGCAAGAAGTTACGATCATCAGACCTGTTTGACTGCCGTGTTTTCACCGCCTACGCTCCTGTGACTTGGGGCAAATTGACCCCTTGGCTTGTGCTTAACCAACCAAAATCCTTATCCACACCACCAGTACGGAGTTTCCTACGATGCTGACTGTCGGCCAAGCTTTTCCTGCCTTCAAATGCAACGCCTGCTCGGGCCTCACCATCGATGACCTGACCACTATCCAGACCGGCGACTATGAAGGACGCTGGAAGCTGTTCATCTTCTACCCCAAGGACTTCACCTTCGTCTGCCCGACCGAATTGATCGAGTTCGGCAAGGCGGCGGCCCAGTTCGACGAGAAGAACGTCGTCATCATCGGCGGCAGCACGGATAACGAATTCTCCCACCTCGCATGGCGCCAGGCGCACGGCGGCCTGAAAAACCTGCCCTATCCGCTGATCGCCGCGCAGAAGCTCGCTCAGGACCTGGGCATCCTCGATCCGGAAGAAAATGTCTGCCTGCGCGCGACCTTCCTCGTCGATCCGGAGGGCATCATCCAGTGGGCCTGCGCCAACAACCTCAACGTCGGCCGAAGCGTCCCAGAAGCCCTGCGCGTCATCGATGCCGTGCAGTCCGGCGAGTTGTGTGCCTGCGACTGGAGCCCCGGTGAGGACCACGTGACCGTCGGCTAAGCGGGTCACTGCCGATCCACCCTGCCCCCGGTCTTCCCCCCCGGTTACCGCCATACAACACACACGTTGCCTCAAAGCTACAGCCGACACAACCGGTTGTTGCCGAGGCTTTTTATGCGCAAATTACATATTCATAAATATAGGTCCATGAATAAATTACAAATCAACGTCCCATAACTGATACATATGTCCACCCCGGCACGCACTTCGCACTACAGTTTAGCGATGCGTGCTATACGCCCTCTTGTCCTGGTACTTGGCCTCGGCGGCTGTCTGGCGCTGGTTGGCTGTGAGCAGCCTCAGCCCATGACCGACCTCGGCCCGCAACTGGATACCGACGGCGTGCCGCGATCCCTCGTACTGGATACCCCCTTGCTTCAGTATCTGCGTGAAACCCGCGGCATCGATCGTGGCTTGGCCTGGTACGACTCCCGCAACGACCAGACGCTCGCCGCCACCAGTGGCTACGAACTGCCCACCGTGCAGTCCAGCGTCACCTACACCCGCGATCACCAGTACTTCTCCAACGGCCGGGTGTACGACAACGTCTCCTCGACGACGTATCGGGCCGAGTACCGCCAGATCGTCCGCTGAATCCCTTGCTGACTCCGCGTCTCATATAAGCAAATGCCCCTCCGGCAGGTCTCGGGCATAGCCGTTAAAATGCGCGACTCAAAAATGGCGACCCGACGCTGTCAGTGCAGTCAGTGTTTGGGCCGCACTGTCGATGGAAACACCTGGTATGTCGAGCCCGGAAACGCAAACGAAAATAGACATGGACGCACTGGCTGACGCCCTCAACGCCGGGGTCCAAGGCGAGGTCTACACCGACATCGTCAGTCGCGGCATCCACGCCACCGACGGCAGCCATTACCAGATGATGCCCGCCTGCGTCGTCGTGCCTAAAGACGAAGCCGACGTCGCCACAGCCGTACGCATCGCCTCGCAATACAAGATGCCCATCACCATGCGCGGCGGCGGCACCAGCCTTGCAGGCCAGACGTTCGGCCACGGCATGATCCTCGACTGCTCCAAGTACATGAACAATGTCCTGGAAGTCAACGCCGAACAAAAATGGGCACGCGTCCAGCCAGGCGTCGTTCGCGACCAGCTCAACAAACAGCTCGCCCCGCTCGGCCTGCACTTCGCGCCGGACCCAGCCACCAGCAGCCGCGCCACCATCGGCGGGATGATCGGCAACAACTCCTCCGGCACACGCTCTCTGATCTACGGGAAAACCATCGAAAACGTCATCGCCACCAAGGTCATGCTAATCGACGGCACAATCCTCACCTTCGATGATTGCGATGCCGACACATGGTCCGACCGCAGTGCCGGCTCATCACGTGAGGCCGAACTCTACCGCACCGTCGGCGAAGTCGTCCGCGCCAACTACGATGAGATCGAAGCACGCTTCCCCAAGATGATGCGCCGCGTCAGCGGGTACAACCTCGATGAGTTCAAATCGAATTCACACAGTGGACCGGACCACGACGGTAATCGATGGAACCTCAGCAACCTCATCGTCGGCAGTGAAGGCACGCTCGGTATCCTGCTCGAAGCCACCGTCAAACTCGTCGACAATCCCAAGGCAACCGCTGTCTGCGTCGTCCACTTCGATGACATCATCGAATCATTGCGCCACGTCCCGCTGATGCTCGAGCACAGCCCGTCCACCGTTGAACTATTGGATAAACAGATCATCGATGAAGGTCGGCATAACTCATCGACCGCGCATATGGCCGACTTCTTCGAGGGCAATCCCGAAGCCGTGCAGATCGTCGAATTCATGGGCGATACGCAGGAGCAGGCCAACCAGCGCGCCGACGCATTCATCACCGCCATGCGTGAGCGCAACGTCGGCTACGCCCACGTGCTTCGCACCGAGCCGCAAGGCAAAGCCAACATCTGGGAGCTGCGCCGCCTCGGCGTGGGACTCGCCTCCAACGTCAAAGGCTCCGCCAAACCGCTGGACTTCATCGACGATGCAGCCATTCCCGTCGAGCATCTCGCCGAATACATCGACCGGCTGCTGAAAGTCTGCAACGAACTTGAAGTCCCCGTCTCGCTCTGCGCCCACGCTTCCGTCGGCGTGCTGCATCCCAAACCATTACTTGACCTGCACAAGCCAGACCACGTCGAAAAAATGCGCAAGATCGCCGAAGCTTCCTTCGCCATGACCATCGAATACAAAGGCTCATGGTGCGGCGAGCACGGCGACGGCCTGGTCCGCGGCGAATTCCTCGAACGCTTCTTCGGCACACAACTTTACAACGCATTTAAACAGGTCAAACACCTGTTCGATCCTGAAAACCTGCTCAACCCCGGCAAGATCATCGACACGCCAAAGATGCACGAATACCTGCGTCACGGCGTGCCCGGCTACGAGCAGCACGTTCACGAAGTCAAGTCCAACTTCCACTACCACGAACACGGCAGCTTCCCGCTCGCGGTCGAACAATGCAACGGCATCGGCGCATGTCGAAAGAACGGCGCCGGCACGATGTGCCCAAGCTACATGGCGACCCGCGATGAAGAAGCCGTCACGCGCGGTCGAGCCAACGCGCTGCGCCTCGCCATGAGCGGACAATTCGGCGAAGACGCGCTGACCAGCGACCGTGTCAAGGATGTCCTCTCGCTCTGCCTTTCCTGTAAAGCCTGCAAAAGCGAATGCCCCAACGCCGTCGACATGGCCAAGCTCAAAAGCGATGTCATGCAGATGCATTACGACAAGCACGGCACACCGCTTGGCGCAAAACTCATCGGCGGTTCGCCCGACTCCGCCAAACTCGCATCGGGCCCGCTCGCACCGATCGCCAACTTCGTCCAGTCCTTACCGCCTTTCAAAGTCCTCTTTGAAAAACTCACCGGCATCGACCGACGTCGGCCTTATCCCAAACTCGCCAGCAAGAAGCTCGCGACGCTACTGAAAAGCCGTAAGAAGTACGAGCCCGAACCGAACAAGCACGTCGTCCTCTTCGACGATACGTACGCCAACTACTACGAACCCAACGTCGGCCTGTCCGCCGTCGAACTGCTCGAAGGCCTCGGTTATAAGGTCACTATCGCCAAGGCAGGCTGTTGCCAACGACCTCGCATCTCCAAGGGACTGGTCAAGGAAGCCAAGCGCCTCGGCACGCAAACGATGCAGAACCTCGACGTCTTCGCCAAGCAAGGCCTGCCCATCATCGCGCTCGAACCAAGTTGCGCTTCATCGCTGGCCGACGACCTGCCCGATCTTGTAGACGATACCGAGATGGGTAAGCGCGTCGCCAAACAGATCAAGATGATCGACACGTTCCTCGCCGAAGAAATCACCGCAGGCAACCTCGATGCAAGCAAACTCGCCTGCGACGCCAAGGACGTCCTGCTGCACGGCCACTGCCATCAAAAATCACTCTTCGGCACCGACGGCATCAAGCAACTGCTCAAACAGCTCAACGTCAACGTCAACGAAGTCGACTCCGGCTGCTGCGGCATGGCCGGCTCCTTCGGCTACGAACACCACGACCTGTCCATGAAGATCGGCGAACAACGCCTCTTCCCCGCTATCCGCGAAAAATCAAACGACACCACCGTCGTCGCCTGCGGCTTCAGTTGCCGCCACCAGATCAAAGACGGCGTCAACGAACAGTCCAGACATATTGTTGAGTTATTGAAAACCAAGAATGGGAAGTGAATTCGGATTGGAAAGCTGGAAAGCTGGAAAGCTGGAAAGCTGGAAAGCTGGAAAGCTGGAAAGCTGGAAAGCTGGAAAGCTGGAAAGCTGGAAAGCTGGAAAGCTGGAAAATCATATAGCGTGAAAGCCGAATCAAATTGTATTCCCGCATTTATCTGTTCTTATTTCCAGTTTTCTAGTTTTTCAGCTTTCTAGTTTTTCATAGGCTCCACCAACACCACCCGCGGATCAACTGACTTCTCCAACCTTAACACGCTCTGCAACACCGTCCCATCCCGGAGCGTCGCGGTAATCACATAATCACCCGCAAATGCCCGCAGCCTGACGTTACCCAATTCATCCGTCTTCGCCTGTACATGCGTCTGCCAAAGCTCGTAAAACAAACTATCCACCACGCGCCCCGCCGGCGTGAGTTGGCCTTCTTCATCCAAGAGCACCGTTGTCCGGTCGATCGCCTCGTTAGGCGACACTTCGCTGAACCAGATGCCCGAGATGTTCGGCCGCTCCATCAGCGTCCGCAGCACGGTTTCCAGGTTGATCGCCGCGTCCAGGTCGTTGTCGCCTCCAACTGTAAGCGAACTGATGACGATGGGATGCTTGATCGGGTCCAGCCGGGACAACATCCGTTCAAGCGCCCCCCGTTCGATGGTCCCGCTGAATCGCTGCGACACCGCCACCGCACCCACAGGCACGAACGCCTGCTGCAGTTTCGTCAATTGCTTCTGCATCAACTGCACACGCTCGAATGACAATCCATCATCAAACGCCGCCACCGCCACCGCCCCGTCGCACTTGGCCGGCAGCGCCTCATACAAACGCCGCACCGCCGTCATCCCTGTTCGGCTGTCCAGCATGTTGTGTCCGAGCGTTTCCGTATAAGCATCGTACTGATCCACGCGCCCGCCGTAGCGATCCCACACCTGCTCAACATAGTTCTCAACGCTATCCGCCAGCGCCTTACCCTCAAGCGGCGCAACCCAAGGCGGAACCCGCCCCGCATCGGCCGACACCAGCGAACCCCAACGCACGAACAACCGATCCGCATCGGCTTTATCCAGTACCTTGTCGATCCGCGTGGCAAAGTCGTAATTCAACGATTCACCCATCGCCGGCTGAAGATCGGGCCAATCTGAAATCCGCTCCAGCGAAATCGCATTAATACATCGCCACAGCTCCCCATCCGTCCCGATCTTCTCAGGCCAATCCGCCTGCGAATCCGCGCCGGGCAAAACCACCCCCACCGGGAAAAACGACCGCGTCTGCTCGATCTTGACTTCAACCCCCGCCGCAGGTTTGCCGTTCGCCCCGAACACAATCACACGCAGATCCGTCTTGCGCGCCTCATCAATCCGCTTCTCCGACTCCACCACCCAAGGCCCAGCCAACATCTGCGCATTCAAACTCGCGCAACACGCAAACATCACCACCCCAACCACAACCTGCCTCATCCATCCCTGGACCATCCGCAACCTGAACCTTTCGCCTATCTCCCTCTCCCCTCGGGAGAGGGCCGGGGTGAGGGCCGTATGCCATATTAATGCACGAATGTCGAATCCACGAATGACGAATCAATGACCAATCCCCAATGACAAATACAGTAAACCATCATTCGTCATTCGTCATTCGTCATTTATACATTCTTTCGTCATTCGAACTTCGTGCATTCGACATTTACACCTAATCCATCCAATCGAGCCAATCACGCTACTAATCCAACAACCCCATCGCCTCATCCAACGTCTTCACCGGCAGTAACTGCGCCCCGTTCGGCGCTTTCGTATCCGTCTTCGGACAGATGATCTTGTTAAACCCCAGCCGTGACGCTTCGATGATGCGCTGGCCTAGCTGCTGCACGTGCCGCACCTCCCCGCCCAGCCCGATCTCGCCGACCGCACACGTGCCGGTTTCAGTCTGTTTATCGTAGTGCGCCCCGGCAATCGCGATCGCCAAGGCAAGGTCGGCCGCGGGCTCCGCGACCTTCACGCCGCCCACACCGCTGACGAATACATCCTGATCCGCAAGCCGTAACCCGCCACGCTTTTCCAAAACCGCGATCAACATCGCGAGTCGATTTGAATCCACCCCGCTGACCTTGCGTTTCGCTGCGCCGAGGAAACCCGTCGCCGTCAACGCCTGCAACTCGACCAGCAGACATCGCGACCCCTGCAATACCGGACATACCACACTGCCCGGCCGATTCTGATACTCCGCCGCCAGCAACCCCGAGCCGTCCAGAACCGGGTTCAATCCCTTGTCCGTCATTTCAAACAAGCCGACCTCAAGCGTCGTCCCGAAACGGTTCTTGATCGCACGGATCACGCGATGGCTGTGATACCGATCGCCCTCAAAATACAGCACCGCATCAACCATGTGCTCAAGCAGCCTCGGTCCGGCAAGCTGCCCCTGCTTCGTCACATGCCCGACCAGCACCATCGCCACGCCTGTCGCCTTGGCCAAGTAAACAAGCTCCTGGCAACAGGCGCGTAACTGCGTCACACTGCCGGGGGCCGCCGCGAGATCGCCCTTATAAATCATCTGCACCGAGTCGATCACCACCACGTTTGGCTGAACCTTACGCACCTGCTCCATGATCCGAGCCAGGTTCGTATCCGCCAGCACAAACAAGTCATCCGCCCCATCCGCACCCAACCGCCGCGCCCGCAATCTAAGCTGCTGCGCCGATTCTTCACTACTCACATACAACACCCGCTTGCGGTTTAGCGCTAGCGCATCCGCCGCCTGCAACATCAACGTCGACTTACCAATCCCCGGGTCCCCCCCGATCAACACCACACTCCCCGGCACCAATCCCCCACCCCCACCCCCGGAGGTTGTCCCCCCGGAAGTTTGCCCCTGTGTAACTTGGCCGTTACTGGTTCCCCCAAGCACGCGATCCAGTTCGCCGATCCCTGTCCCCATCCGCCTCACGCCTGAGCCTTGCGTATCCACCTGCCCGATCGGCACCGCCGCCGTCGCCCCCGACTCAGGTAACTCACTGGCCGACTTCGCCCCCGCCGACTCGCGGTGTTCTTCAAGCGTATCCCACGATCCACAGTCCGGGCACTTGCCCATCCATCGCGCCTGCACCGCCCCACAACTATTGCAAATAAAACTCACATGCGTCTTAGCCATCCCAGCAGCATACGCAGTTAACAGCAGCGCTCCAAACCCCTCCCCCCCCAACGCCGGTTCTGAGCGCAGTGAAGGGCCGGGCCGGTTAGAGCCGGTGAAGGTTGATCAGGAGAGCAGGAGACGGGTGTGGGGTGTGGGGAATTGCATTTATGATTTAGGATTGATGATTTAGGATTTGTGCTAACGGCTAACGGCTAACGGCTAATGGCTTTTCTATTTCCTGCGTTTCCTGCTTCCCCCCCCTCCCCTTTTTGAACCCCCTCCCCACCCAGCCTACAATCCCTTGTTCGATCCATAACAGCAGCATCAAACCCGAGTAATCTCCGATGACAAAATCCTACGCCTGGCGCCTGGTACCGATACTGGCCATAACCACCGCCCTGTTAGTTCTTACCGATGCCTTCGCTTCCAAGCAGGCCGATGCCTACAAGCAGCTCGATGTGCTGGTCGACATACGCCACGAGCTGGTCGACAGCTATGTTGAAGAGCCCGACCAGATGCAGTTGGTCGAGTCGGCTGTGGCGGGCATGATCGCGTCACTTGACGACCCATACACCGTGTTCGTCCCCGCTGAAGAGGCCCGACAGTTCACCGACCGACTCACCGGCTCGTTCTCCGGCATCGGCGCGGAGATCGACATGTACGAAGGTCGGCCACGCATCGTCACCCCGCTGGAAGACTCACCCGCCTGGAAAGCAGGCATCATGGCAGGCGACGTCATCCTCAAAGTTGACGGCGAATCCACCAAGGATAAAAGCCAGAACGACGTCATCCAGAACATCAAGGGTGAACCCGGCACCGATGTCGTCCTCACCGTCCGCCGCAAGACCGGCGAGGAACTGGACATCACCGTCACCCGCGACCACATCAACGTCCAGACCGTCCGCGGTTTTCGCCGCCAGGCCGATCAGAGCTTCGACTACATGCTCGATCCGATCAACAAGATCGGCTACATCCGTATCTCGCAGTTCACCGAGCCGACAGCCGACGAACTGCGGGCCGCGCTTCAAGTGCTCAAAGCTCAGGATGTGAAGGGTCTGATCATCGACCTGCGCTTCGATCCGGGCGGGCTGCTCAGTTCGGCCGTGGCGGTCAGCGATATGTTCCTGACCGAGGGCAAACGCATCGTTTCGACTAAAGGACGCAAAGCGCCCGAGCAGGTTTACAACGCATCCGCCGATACGATCCTGCCGAACACACCACTGGTGATCCTCGCCAATGAAGGCAGCGCCTCGGCTTCGGAAGTCGTGACCGGTGCGTTGACAGACAACGACCGCGCCTTGTTCGTCGGCACACGCACACTCGGTAAAGGCAGCGTGCAACAGGTGCGTGAGTTGGAGAACGGGCTGGGCGTGTTGAAGATGACCAACGCTTACTACTATCTGCCGAACGGCCGAAACATCCACCGCCGACCGAATTCCGAAGTCTGGGGTGTTGATCCGGACGAGGGCGCGTACGTCCCGATGACGTTCGATGAATACGAAGAAATGATCATCACACGCCGCGACGCCGACGTCATCAGTGATGAGAACGGCCACGCAGACATGGTTACGATCACGCCGGAATACATCAAAGATCATATGAAAGACCCGCAACTGGCCGCGGCGCTGCGTGCCGTGCGTGGCAAGATCGAAACCGACGACTGGCCCGTCGTAGGCTTGTCGGATGCCGAAGAACTGGTACGCCAGCACGAACGCGAGCTATTGCAACGCCGTCGATCGCTGCTGCTGGAAGAACTCGAGCGCGTCGAAACCGAACTCGCCGACGGGAAAGCCGAAGAAGAAGCCATGGAGCCGAATTCGGTCAAGCTGCCCGAGGAGCTTCTGCAAGAATCGGGCGAAGCGACCGAAGAGCAGTTGAAGCTTGACAAGCAAGAGCCGGTAAAAGACGGTCCGGCAGAGGTAGAGGAAGCTGTCGAACCCAAGACCGAGCCCGCCCTAGAATCCGAGCCCGCGGAGAAGAAGTGACACGGATCCTCGGCCTCGAATCAAGTTGTGATGAAACCGCTGCCGCTGTCGTAGAAGACGGCCGGTTGGTGTTATCAAATGTCGTTGCGGCGCAGCACGATCTGCACGAGCGTTACCGTGGTGTGGTGCCCGAGATCGCAAGCCGAGCGCATTTGCAGAACCTGAACCCGGTGGTTCATGAGGCGCTTGTGCAGGCGGGCGTGACCTTGAACGACATCGACGCCGTCGCGGTCGGGCATCGGCCGGGGCTCATCGGGTCGCTGCTGGTCGGGGTCAGCGCCGCCAAGACACTCGCATGGGCGGCGGGCAAACCACTGATCGGCGTCGACCACGTCCGCGCCCACCTGCATGCAGCATGTTTGAGCGACGTTGTCAAACAGCCCCCCACGTTATCCACCACTCTACCGGCGCACAGTTCTGTCGTGATCGGCCGCAGTGCGCACGATCCGGGTAAGGTCAGTCCCCCACCCGCGATCGACTTCCCCGCGCTCGGCCTGGTCGTCTCCGGCGGTCACTCCAGCATCTACCAGATGACCAACTCGACCGACCTGAATCTCATCGGCTCGACCATCGACGATGCGGTCGGCGAAGCCTACGACAAGGTTGCGGTCATCCTGCAGGTCGGGTATCCCGGCGGACCGAAGCTCGACAAGCTCGCGCAGACAGGCGACCCGAATGCACACGATTTGCCGCGCTCGATGCTGAAGCGCGACAGCCTCGACTTCTCGTTCAGCGGATTGAAGACCGCGGTGTTGTACACCGTGCGAGGTCATCCTGTTGGCCGCGGGCCGAACGCGAGGTTTGAACGCAGCGCTGACGACTTGACCGAGAAACAGATCGCCGACATCGCCGCGAGTTTCCAGGCGGCGGCGGTTGATGCGGTCATCACGAAGCTGAAGCGCGCCGTCAAGCAGATGGCGGCTAAAGAGAAAGCACCACATTCCATCGTTATCGGTGGCGGCGTCAGCGCCAATTCACTGCTGCGCAAGCGCATCGCCGAACTCGGCGACAAACTCGGTCTGCAAGTACGCATCCCCGCGTTTGCTTACTGCTTAGACAACGCCGCGATGATCGCCGGGCTTGCGTACACGAAGTACGAGGCCGGTGAATTCGACGAACTGGACCTGCCCGCGGTTGCGTCGGGTTCGATTTGATTGCCCTTGCATCCTCATATGTAACTCAACGCTTTTGTGCGACCCACACCTGTTCTTCGCCGTAGGCGGGTGCGGACTTTTCGAAGTCTGAGAACTCTGCCAGGACTTCGAAACCGCATAACTCCAGGAGGTATCGCATCTCGAAGCGATAGGTCCAGCGGAGGTCCAGGCGTTCGTGTTCTTCGCGTACGGTGTTGCCTTGTGCGTCGCGTTCACTGATGATCCATAGCATCTTGAAGGACTGGCTCAGCGGATCGTTGATGCGATCGACTGCGCGTTGCTCGACCTGCAAGCCGGTTACGGGGTTTGTTACCGTCATTTCTTCCGTCGGGTCTTCGATCTGCTCATCGCAACGCGACAACCTTGGATCGAAGAGGTTGATCACCAACCTGCCGCCGGGTTCGAGGTGTTGATGGATACAGCGTAGACACTTCTGCTGTGCTTCAGGCGTCATCAATGCCATAAAAGAACGGTACGTGATATACACCAGGCGGAACTGCTGTTTGAGGTCGAAGTTTGTCATGTCGCCGTGTACGAAGCGCATGCGATCACTGACTTCGCTTGGATATTGCGGGCGTTTGGCCTCCGCGGCGGCGATCATGCCCGGGTTGATATCCAGGCCCACCACATCAAATCCCGCCTGTGCAATCGGCCAGGCGACTCGGCCGGTGCCGCTTGCCAGTTCCAATACCGGGCCGCCTACTTCGCGTGCCTGTTCGATCATGAAGCCGATATCCTGGTTGGCCCAGAACTCGGTCAGTGTGTCGTAGACCTCGATGTGCAATCCCGATCGGCTGTAGTAGGGAATGGCTGTTTCCCAACGCGCGTCCATGTCATATCTCCTGCAAAGTAATCCAAAAAGTCCCAATAAAAAAAGCCCGTCTCACACGAGACGGGCCGATTCGACTTTTGTCAATAGAAGTCTGGTTTGCCTACCTCGCGTGCGGATACCTTGCCGCATAGAAGCGGTTGAAGGCATTACCGTTAGCCGGGGTGGCGTAGTGACTCATGGCGCGTAGCCTAACCGACTTGCCCGTGTTGCGTCAATCAGGACAAGAGCATCCCATTGCCCTAGAATCGGAGCCATGAAGTTTGAAGTTCTATTTTTAGGGACCGGTACCAGCGCCGGCGTACCGATGATCGGGTGCGAGTGTGCGGTCTGCCGGTCGGATGATCCGCGAGACAAACGTGACCGCACGAGCGTGTTGATCCGGTATGACGATCCGGACGGCAACTGCAGAGCGTACCTGATCGATACTTCGCCGGACCTTCGGCAGCAGGCGCTGCGCGAGGACCTCAAGCGGATCGACGGCGTGTTGTATACCCACGCCCATGCGGACCATGTCTTCGGGCTTGATGATCTGCGTCGGTTTAACGCGGTGATGAAACAGCCGCTCGATATCTACGCGGAAGAGCGCGTGCTTGAATCGTTACGGCATATGTTCCCGTACATCTTTGCTTCGGAACACAACGTCAATAAATCATTCATCCCGACGCTGATCCCGAACCTGCTGGAACCGGACAAAGTGCTGGACCTGTTCGGTGCGACGTGGACGCCGATCAGGCTGATGCACGGGCGGTTGCCGATACTCGGTTTCCGGATTGATATCGCGGGCAGGTCGCTTGGGTATTGCACGGATGTGTCGTCGATCCCGCCGGAGAGTTATGCGCTACTCAAGGATCTTGATGTGTTAATCATCGACGGTCTGCGCTTCCGTCATCACCCGACCCACTTCACGATCGACCAGGCGCTTAGCGAGATCGAGCAGATCAAACCCAAGCGTGCGTACCTGACGCACCTGGCTCATGATGTGTCTCATGCGGAGTTGGAGCCTCGGTTGCCGGAAGGTGTGAGGCTGCCGTATGACGGGTTGGTTGTTGAAGTGGGTAAGTGAATGACCTGCCTATCGCCCGACCTGCCTGGGTGTTTTTTTGAATAGCCGCGACCATTGGTCGCGCTCTTCATGTACATGGAAAACCTTACACCTACCTTGCGAACACATCCCGGAGCGCGACCAATGGTCGCGGCTATACAATTGTTTGTGAATTAATCGTGTGTTTGATGGAAAGCCTGTAGACTGAAATCCATCGTTTAATCAGGGTTTTGTGAAAGCAGGAAGCGTGCATCCGGCCGGGGGAATCTTTCGCTGTCGCTACTGGGTTTGCCGGCAATCCCGGATTCGATGATCAATGCTGATCAGTCGCTGCACATTTCGGAAACACAACAGTCCGCAATCCGCTAGATATTGCTGGTGTACTTACCGTCGCCTGATGCTGTCGTTGTTGGGTTACACAACTGTCATTATCCGCAAGGATTTACGGTATAACGTGTGACATATGTTCCTGCTTGGTCAAGACATCAGGACATATATTCCTACGCATTCGCACAGACACCGGCTACTGAGCGATTTCAGCCATATCAACCTTTAACTCTTGACATTGCCACAACAAGAGATAAAAATGTATTAAATCTATGGGTGCCTACACAGGCAGGTGGGGAGAGTTATCGCTTTATTCTCAAACATCAGCCGCAGATGGCAGGTCTGCCTCCCCCCAACGTCAGGTGATTGCGTATGTCAATCACGATGCGTGGAGACTTCTATTGACTGCCCATGTTCGCAAACAAGGTGGTTCCGAATTGAACGCATAACATGGAGAAAGAAAGATGAAACGGTTATTGCAGGGATTGATGCTTGCGTTGGTTGGTTTGATCATCAGCCTGCCGATCCAAACGGCAAATGCGTCGTACGATGTGAAGTATGTTGTCACGCGGCAGTGGAACGAGGATGCGCAGCGGTACTGCACCACGTATCAGAACTGGTACGAGGAAGATGAGTTTGGCGATCCGATTTATAACTACGCGCTACCTATCAACGTCGGTTCCGATCCTGATTGGACCGATGTGGTCTGGCTGGACCCGGGTTTTCAACTGACGATTTGCAGCCCTGAGGTGCCGGGCGATCCGCCGACCGTACATCCGATCGATCCGATCATCGGCCCCGGTGGTAATCCCAATGCGGGTGGTGGCGGAGGTGGCGGCGGCGGTCAGGTCGTCATCTATTACCGCTTCCGTGTGAATAAGAGTAAGACACACGATCTGGAGATCAAGCCCAACACAGGTAATTGGAAGATGCAGCAGGTGCGTCCCGGCGGCGGCGGCGCGATGGTGCCCGTCCCCGCGGCCGGCGGTGTGATCCCCGGTACAGCGGGTAAATGCTACAAGTTCTTCGGGCCTAAGGGTGAGCAACTCAAGGTCAAGTCGTGCGATCTGACGTTCGAGGGCCCCGATGTCGATACCGATGCGACAGGCATCTTCTACAGCATGGGCGTCTGGCCCGGCGACGATACACCACCCAGTTTCTATACCGACCCCGATTACTCGTTCGTGTTCATCGGTGATCCATCCGGCGCTGATGTGCCATTAGGCGGCGGCGTCGGCCAGGTCGTTTGCGAAACCAACATTGATGATTTTATGAGCGTCGCAACCCCGGAGGCTTACACGGGATGTCCCGAGCCGACGACGTTTGCACTGTCGGCGATCGGATCACTGTTTGTACTGGTCAGACGACGGGCTCGTTGACCGGTATTGCACAGGTTCGGATTGCTCGCCGCGTTCGGGTGTAGAATGAAAGCCACCCGACCAGGGTGGCTGCGCGATGTGTTTACAGCTTTACCGGTTCGAAGCCTTTGCGGTAGTGGCGGCGGACGATGGTTTGTGTGGCTTGCTTGTGGTTGGTGAAAGCGCGTTTGTCGGCGTTCCATTCGAGGATTTGGCCGGGGTATTTGGCGGCTTTGATAGCGAGCAGGCCGACTTCGGTGCAGCGCAGGCCGATGTCGAAAGGGGTCCAGTGGTGTGGGGTGTCGATGCCGAGGGCTTTGTCGACCCACGCGTGCCAGTGGTTGAAGGATTCGTAGTTAGGCAGGCCGGGCATTTGTAGACCGTCGGTTTTTTCGCCATCGCGCCAGACTTCGATAGGTTCGCTTGGACCTAGCACGATTGTGCCTGCTTGGCATACGATGACGGTGAAGTTATTCGCGGGCCAGTCGCCCTCACCGATACCGAGTTGTTTGCGGTCGGGGCGGATGCCGCTGTCGTAGAGGTAGAAGTTGCAATTACTGTTGGCGAAGTTGTCGGTGTTGACGGGGTAGGTGAGTGTGGAGGAGACGCGGTCGGCGTGGAAGTGTGTCAGGTCGCGCGAACGGGTGCGGGAGCAGACCTGGGTCGGGCTTTGCAGTTCGGGGAAAGCGTAGAACATGACGTCGACAAGGTGGACGATCCAATCGGCGATCATGCCGCCGCCGTAGTTCCACCAGCTACGCCATTGACGTTGGACCATCTGAGGTCGGCAGGATTCGTACTGCGCACCGTTGAGCCATAGGTCATAGTTGATGTGGGCTGGTGGATCGATCGGGTCGCGGAGAACGCCGTCGGTGAAGTAATGCCCGCCGGAGATGGCGCTTGCGCCGAAAGAGATGTGGACTTCGATGACCTTGCCGAGTGTGCCGCTCTTGAGGATGTCGACTGCAGCGCGTCGGCATGGGGATTCGATGCGCTGGTTGCCGGTCTGTGTGACGAGTTGCGGTCGCGCTTTGACGGCACGGCCGAGGGTGTGCAGTTCTTCGAGCTGGTGGACGAGGGGTTTTTGGCCGTAGACGTGTTTACCCTTGGCGAGTGCGAGGGTCATGATCGCGCAGTGCGAATGGTCGGGCGTGGCGACGATGACGGCGTCGAATTTGTTAGCGTGTTTATCGAAGGCTTCGCGGTAATCGGCGCAGGTGAAGGCGGAAGGATGCGCTTTGACGGCTTCGGCGATAGCCTGGGAATCGACATCGCACAGGCCGACGATATCTGCTTTGGGGTGTTCGTGGACCTTCATGCGATCGGTGCCGCCGATGGTGCCGGTGACACCGATGGAAAGGACGCGCAGACGCGTGTCGTTGGTGGCGGGTCTGGTGCTTGATTGTGCGAAGGCCGGGATGGTGGTGGCGAATGCGCCGAGGCCTAGGGCGGCGGTGGTCTGGAGAAAGTCACGACGGGTTGGTGAGGTGGGCATATGGTTCCTCAAAGTGAGTGCCAGATTCATTGAAGTCGTCACGTTGCGGCGAATGGAGCAGTAAACTGCTCCGCTAAACTTGGGATGGGGCAGCGAGTTGCCCCGCTAAACGGGCGGGATTAGTTAGCGCCCATGAGTTCTTTTAATGCCTGGCCGACGTCCGGTTGTTTCATCAGGTGTTCGCCGACGAGGACGCGGTGGATGCCGGCTTTGCGGAGGCGTTGGATATCCTCGTTGGTGCGGATGCCGGACTCGCTGACGAGGATGTCTTTGTCGGGGACTTCACTGAGCAGGTCGAGTGTGTGGCTCAGGTCGGTGGTCATGGTCTTGAGGTTGCGGTTGTTGATACCGAGTAACTGATAGCCCGGATGTGGAAAACCGACGTGGCTCTTGACCTGGATGAGGCTTTCAAAGTCGTGGACCTCAAGCAGGACGGTCATCTTCAGTTCGGTGGCGAGGATGAGCAGGTCGATCATCTGCGGCTCGCCGAGGCATTCAGCGATGAGCAGGATGGCGTCAGCACCGGCGGCACGGGCTTCGTAGACCTGGTAGGGATCGACTATGAAGTCTTTGCGCAAGACGGGCAGCGGGACGGCCTGCTTGATCTGAGCTATGTAGGCGAGGTCGCCTTGGAAGTATTTGGCATCCGTCAGGCAACTGATCGCGGCTGCGCCGTTGTCGTGGTATGCCCGGGCGATGGCGACGGGGTCGAAGTCCTCGCGGATCAGACCCGCTGAGGGGCTGGCTTTTTTAACCTCGGCGATGACACGCAGTTCGCCCTTGGGACGGGTCACGGCTGAGAAAAAATTGCGTGGCGGTTCGTTTGCCAAGGCCTGCTGCTTGACCTGCTCCAGCGGTCGGGTCTGTTGGGCCTGGTCCACTTCGATGCGTTTATCTGCGATAATCCGGGCCAGCACGTCACTCATGGGTCCATCCTGCGTTGGTACGAAGTCTCTACAGGCCAAAAGCATAGCGGTTTGACGGCGGAGGTGTGGAAAAAACTCGGGACAGGGGTTTTCCCCGGACAGATTGTACGGTACACTTCTAGAATATCGGCTTGTGATCGTTGTATGGGGATTTCCGATTTGCCAAGGATCGGTCTGCTGTCTGATTCGCACGGTCGAGCCGTGACTACCCGTCTGGGCGTTCAAGCCCTGCTGGGCGAGGGGATCGATGTGCTCATTCATCTGGGAGACGTCGGCACCGTAGAGGTGATCGACGAGTTGGCTGTGCAGCGCCCCGGGGCTGGTGAGGCGATCCCGACGCACCTGGTTTTCGGCAATACAGACTGGGATGCCAAGGCGTTAGGTGATTATGCGGAGCACTTGGGGATGGTCATCGATCATCCTGTTGGGCATCTGGACGTGGGAGGCGGTGAGTTGGCGTTCTGCCACGGGCACCAGGCGAGCGTGATGAAGCAGGAACTGGCAAAACCGGTGCGTTATCTGTGCCACGGGCACACGCATCAGGCATCGGATACAAGGTCCGGGGATACACGGGTGATCAACCCCGGGGCGCTGTGCAGGGCCCATCGATATACGGTCGCGGTTCTCGACACTGACAAAGATGAATTAACCTTTCTCAACGTCGGGGCTCGCTAAACCGTCAGTAGTGTTACAATAGGGTGCGCAGAAAAGAGGCGTTCGGCTGTTGGAGGTCGAACGCCGCAGGGATGGCTTTCTATGACCGATCCGCGATCAGACAACGCATACTCGAACCTGATTGTCAGGACGTTTGAAGACCGGGATCACCAAGCTGTGTTTCACCTGTATGACCACGGCCGTCTTGCCGGCCAGGTCGCGCCCAATGATTCCGGAGCTGACATCGACAACCTGCGTGAAGCGTACTTCGACAGCGATCGCCACCACTTCTGGATCGCGGAGGTGGACGGCAAGGTCGTCGGGATGATCGGGGTTGCCAGTGACGAGGCGCACACGGCGGAGGTGCGCCGGTTGCGCGTCGAGCCGGGGCATCATGATTCACCGATCGCGGCGCGGCTGCTGGAAGTGGCCTTAGCACACTGCAAGCATCACGGGTACCTGAAGATCCGACTTGATACACGCTTCGAGAAAGACGCGGCGGTCGGGCTGTTCGATCACGTCGGTTTCCAGCACACACGCACCAAGAGCATGCACGGCAAAGACCTGCTGGAGTTCTACCTCGACCTTTATCGCCAGGATAAGGGTGATGAGGGGAAGTGATTGATTGCTGATTTTAAATCGTTGATCGTTAATCGCTAATCGTTAATGTGGATACTTCACATTCGGCGATCGTTTTCATTGCCGGCACATCAGCGATTAAAGATTAGCGATTAGCGATTAAAATATAGAGATCTGCCTACTCGCCAAATAAATAACCCGACCAGGATGGTCGGGCTAAGTGGTGTTGCATGTAAGTACTCAACTGCCGGGTTGTGCTTTGACGGGTGGATTGAAGCGGGAGCCTTCCAGGGGGATTCGTCGGTTGACGTTCGGGCCCGGCAGGTATGGGCCGATCATGGCGGCGGCAATGCCGATGCCGATGTTTGCCAGCGTGTAGGCCCACCAGTACTTGATCGGGTCGATCTTGACGAAAATCATGATACCTGTGGCGAGCATGACCGCGATGGTGATGGGGATCAGGCCGCGCCATGCGAGTTTCATGAGTTGGTCGAAGCGGAAGCGGGGCAGCGTCCAGCGAATCCACATCATGATGAAAAGCAGCGTCGTGATCTTGCCGACGAAGACGTTGAACTTGATGAAGACGATCAGTAGCGCCATCCACCAGGGCTGGCCGCCTTCGCCGAAGAAGAGCCACGGCTGATCGCCGCCCGCGAGCGTCGGGAGCAGTTCGTATCCGCTGTAGCTGGCAAATGGTGCGATGTCCCAACCGCCCAGGAAGAGGATGGTGAAGAATGCGGAACCGGTGATCATGTGCATGTATTCTGCGAGGAAGAACAGTGCCCACTTCATCGAGCTGTATTCGGTGTGGAAGCCACCGACCAGTTCCTGCTCGGCTTCCGCGAGGTCGAACGGGGCGCGGTTGCATTCGGCGAGCACGCAGGTGAAGAAGATCACGGCCAGCAGCGGGTGCATGAAGATGCCCCACGCGCCGCCGGCCTGTTGGTTGACGATGATCGTCGTGTCGCTTGAGCGGAAGCAGAGGATGGCGACGAGGACGCACACGCCCATCGGGATTTCGTAGCTGAGCATCTGTGCGGTCGCACGCAAGCCGCCGAGGAAGGAGTACTTGTTGTTGGAAGCGTACGCACCGAGGACGACGCCGTAAACCGCCAGCGAGGAGACGGCGAGCATGAAGATCACACCGATGGAGATCGGGGCCACTGCGACGACGACTTGGCCGGCCTGGGCGATTTCCCCGCCGAACAGCGTCAGGCCCGGGAAGTCATACGTACCGCCCCACGGGACGACGGCCCAGCCGATCATGGCGGGGACGACGACGAGCACCGGAGCAAGGCAGAACAGAAGCCTGTCGACGTGCGGCGGGGTGTAGTCTTCCTTGAAGATCAGCTTCAGTCCGTCGGCAAGCGCCTGGCCGAGGCCGAAGAAGAACCATTTGTTCATGAAGTCGAGTTTGAGCGCCTTCCAGATGTTGTCCTGGCCGAAGGAGAAGTTGGTCCGGTTGGGCCCGATACGGTCCTGCGTCCAGGCGGCGACCTTACGCTCGAGGAAGATCAGGTACGCACACGCCCCCAGGATCATGTGGACGACCACAGCAATGATGATCATGCTGACGAAGAACTGTGCTGGTAGGGGGAACATGTTTAACTGTCCGCTCGTAGTGTTTTCAGGAGCCCGCCTCGGCCGATGATACCGGTATCGCTTGATGCCTTCCGGGATATCCGAGGATATCCACGAGTCTCCCGGGGGCAAACGTCGGCATCATCGCCCGGATGCCGTTACAATCCGCCGATTCACTGTCGTAAACCCTTACGGGACGATGGTTGACCGGCATCATGCAACAAAGATTAGGGCCAGCACACTCGTGAAGCAAACCAACCCCGACTCCGCAGCCTCTCCGGACCCTTCGGAATCCTCAGAAGCCCCGGCCTCGCCGGAACCGAGCGTATCCCAACCCAAGCCCCCCCCACCGGCTGATGAGACGATCAAAGAAACCTTCGAGTCGATCATCATCGCGTTCATCCTGGCGTTCGTGTTCCGGGCCTACGTGGTCGAAGCATTCGTGATTCCGACCGGATCGATGGCCCCGACCCTGCTGGGAGCGCATTACACGGTCGAGTGCGAGCAGTGCGGGTACGAATTCAAGGTCAACTTCAGTGCTGACAGTCACCCGCCTCAACGAAACACCAGCGGACAGATCGTTCGTAAAGCACGTTGGGAACACGGCGTAGCCTGTCCGATGTGCAATTACAACATCGACATGACGAACCCGAAGACGAACTTCTACCGATACGGGCCCGGCGACCGTATCCTGGTGCACAAGTATATCTACCAGGTTTCCGAACCCAGGAGGTGGGATGTGGTGGTGTTCAAAGCCCCCCAACAGCCGGAGACAAACTACATCAAGCGGTTGATCGGTTTGCCGAATGAGTCCATCCGCCTGCTGGACGGGAATGTTTACTACCAGAAGGAAGGCGAAAAGCTTTGGCACATCGCGCGTAAGGGTGATTCGCCGAAGGTCCAGCGAGCGGTGTGGCAGCCGATCTATCACAGCCAGTACATTCCGCGGGATCACGGAGAATTGCAGGGTCCGGGCGAGCGAAACGCCAACCACCGCTGGGAGGTGCCGTGGGTCGTGGCCGAGGGTCAGTGGGAGCTTGAGAACCGACGCAGCTACGCATTTGCAGGTGGCGAAGGAACAATCGCGTTCGACTTCAACCGTGGCGGGAACACAAGCCTTGCCAGTATTTACGCGTACAACCAACTGGACAGCACGATGTACTCGGACCAGATCGAGGACATCCGCATCGCCGCGTCGCTGGAATCTGAAAACGCTGACACATCCATCCAATTCACCACGCAGACGCGGTTGACCGGCCCGACACAAACCGTCATCGCGAAGGTTGATCCGGACGGGACCATCACGCTTAGTACGATCGATCCGCTGACCAATACCGTGGTCAAGCTGATGGAGCCGCAAAAAACGCGTCCGCTGGACGGTTCGGGTGCGACGACAATCGAGTTCTGGTCTGTGGATCAGGAACTGAGTGTCTGGATCAACGGCCGGCGTGAGCTTCGCTATGTGTACGACTCTGATTTGACGTTTGAGCAGTTGATCGATCGGCCGATGCCACAGAAGCGACCACGCATTCAGATCGATCTGAGTGGTGGCGCGGCGACGCTTCACCAGGTCGAACTGGATCGTGACCTGTACTACGCCAGTGAAATGGAGCTTGAAAAAGGCGGGGCTGAAGCCCGTGGCGGTATCAATCGTAATGCCGTGGGCGAGGTCGATCTGCGAGACTTCATCCCGATGCGGCTGTATGACAACGAATACTTCTGCATCGGCGACAACAACCCGCTCAGCAGCGACGGTCGGTACTGGGAGCCGATGCCGCCGAACGATCCGAACGCGTTATGGGTGCGTCAACGTTACTTCGGCAAGGCCCTCAATGACACCAGTCGAGATGGTGTCGTGCCGGGTGAATTAATGATGGGCCGAGCGTTTTTCGTGTACTTCCCAGCCCCGTACGCGTGGAAGACAGACGGGTACCGCGTGATCCCGAACTTCGGCGACATGCGGTTCATTCACTAACTTAACGCTCATATTTAACAATGGTTTAATGATCAGCCCGCACCTTTTCCACAACGTGGAAAGGCGCTGCCTATGCATGGGCCAAGAAATAGAGCCTTAACGCCATTAACTATTCGGATATTGCCATCTGTTTTATGCAAGTCGTTACTGCATCTAAAACAACGATAAACGGGATTCGGGCCGATTTTACTCAATCGCTTTGAATCCATGTCTTTTAAGCACCTGTGAGTAATCTGCCCCCCCACCCGTTGCAGGCTTTCCCACACGTTTTCCACAGCCCGCTCAGGGCGGATCGCTCGACCCGACATCAGAGCGACAACGCTTTTGTCAGCCGATTGTTACGACTTTGGCGAGCAAGAAAATATCATCCCAAGCCGTCCGATTTGGGGTCCGGGCCGCTCGAACATATGATGCCCGGTTATGAGTGAAGATACCCCCATTATGCGTAACGTGATCGCCGCCCTCGTGACCAATGAACCCGGCGTGCTCGCCCAAGTCGCGGGCATGTTCGCGGCACGCGGATTCAATATCGACTCGCTTGTGGTCGGCCGAACCGAAAACCCCGAACTGTCTCGCATGACGATCGTCGTCAACGGCGACTCGGCCATGCTCGAACAGGTCCGCAAGCAGTTGGCGAAGCTCGTGCCGGTGGTCAAGGTCGTGGACTACTCGACGGTCGACTTTGTCGAGCGTGACCTGATGCTGGTGCAGGTATCCACAAGCGGGAAGGAACCCGGACAGCGCCATCACCGCAATGAGCTGATCGAGCTGGCCAACGTCTTCCGCGCGAAGGTCGTGGATGTCAGTGAAGAGCAGGTGATGATCGAACTGTCCGGCACGGAAGGCAAACTGGAAGCATTCGTCGATCTGGTGAGGCCTTACGGGATCGTGGAACTGGCGAGGACAGGTGTGATCGCGATGCCGCGTGGCGCCGGCGGGACGCGCAAGCCGGGCCTGAACAAGGCCGCGACGACGCGCAGCGACACGGGCCGTCAGCCGGACATCGATCCGGGCGATCTGCCCCCGGGCTAAAGTTCACAGCGGTCGCTCGTCAACTGCGGTTAAACTAACGTAATGCAGCTACGCCTACGGATCAGCCTTGCCAGCAAATGCCAACTGATGTTTGGCGCAGCGGTGGTGCTGATCCTAAGCGCTGCGCTGACGGTGGTCGCGTTGCGCATGCAGGCGCTGGTGGAGCGTGGGCCGTTCCAACGCGCGCAGGACCTGGCGGAGTGGTGGCTGGCGGATGAGATCCGGTTCGGCGGGGAGTTGAACGAGATCCAGCAGGACGCCGGCGGGTTGCCGCCGGATGTGGATAAGGCGGTCTCGATCATCTATCACGATCAGTTGGAACGTCAGTCGGAATCGGACGAATTCTTCAGCAAGGCGGTCCAGCTTTTCCAGACGCGGCCCAAGAGTGTGGAGATGTTCGAGCCGGCGATCGATGCACAAGGCCAGACGTATTACCGTTACGCGAGGGCGATCAGAAAGTCGGACCTGGACAGCATACGCGGCGGCACGGAAGCCGGCTTCAGCCCGACGGTGGGATCATCGGCGTTGTCGGACCCGCTTGAGATGGTGCTGCTGATTCATTTGCGTGATGACGATGCGCCAAAAGAGCGTGCGTTGAACGTGATCTATCTCGTGACGGCGGGGCTTGTCTCGGGCCTGCTGGCGATCGGCGCGTTCTGGTTTATCACGACGCGGATCATCCTCTCGCCCGTTCGTTTGTTGCATGGTTATGCGGCGAAGGTTTCCGAGGGCGACATGAATATCCGCTCGGATATCAACACCGGCGACGAGTTCCAAAACCTCTCGGACATGTTCAACACCATGCTCGAGAACCTGAAGAACAACCAAGACCAGTTGCGATCGATCAACAAGAGCCTGGACCTGAAGCTGGGTGAGTTGGCGGAGTCGAACGTCGCGCTTTACGAAGCGAACAAGATCAAAGGCGAATTCCTGGCGAACGTGTCGCATGAATTGCGGACGCCGTTGAATTCGATCATCGGTTTTGCGGAAGTGCTGGGCGAAGCGCTATCGGGCAGAGACGATCCGAAGGATGAGAAGCGTCGGCGTTACGCGGCGAACATCATCACTTCGAGTCGGCGGTTGCTGGACCTGATCAATGACCTGCTCGATTTGGCGAAGATCGAGGCGGGCAAGATGGAGTTGCGTACGGGGCCGGTGAGTATCAGCGATACGCTTGAGGGATTACTGAACCTGATGCGGCCGCTTGCTGAACAGCGAGAGATCACGATACGCCATAAGGTGCAGCCGGACTTACCGAAGGTGGTGACCGATGCGGGCAAGCTGCAGCAGATCCTGTTTAACTTCCTGGCCAATGCGGTGAAGTTCACACCACCGAGTGGTGAGGTAAGTGTCGAAGCGGCCTTGGTTGAGCCCAAGAAAGGTAAGAAACCGACGCATGTGCGGATCAGCGTGAAGGATACGGGCCCAGGCATCCCGATTGAGGATCAGGACCGAGTGTTTGATAAGTTTGTGCAGCTTGATCCTGGCGTGACCAAGGAGCACGGCGGAACAGGATTGGGCCTGACCATCAGCATGGAGCTGGCGCAACTGCTACAAGGGCAGATCGATCTGGATAGTGTGCCGGGCAAGGGCGCGACGTTCAGCTTGATCATCCCGATTGAATTAAGCGAGAACACGTCGACGCCATTGATGCCGGAGGTAATGTCGGGGAATCCGCGTAATCCGAGGTAGCGTGGGATAGGTGGTTGGTTAGTTGTACTTTTATACAAACGCGCAGCGCTAAGGCAGCGCGATGTTCTGGTTGACTTCTTCGAGCAGTTTTCTTGCTTCTTTGACGCCGGGTTCGTCGTCGGGTGCGGCGGCGGCTTGCTGGAGGTGGTAGCCGGCCCAGCGTTCCTGGCCGAGGGCGTGGTAGACAGCACCGATGTGATAATGCGCTTCGGGGATGTCGGAAAGGCTGGGGATTGCTTTTGCCAGCAGCTCGAGCGCAACTTGATTGCGGCCGCGCAGGTGTTCGATCCAGCCGGTGGTATCCAGCACGGGTGGTACGTCGGGCAACGCGGCATACACTTCACGCGCCAATGTGATCGCGCTATCGAGTTGGCCGCCCTGCTTTGCGCGCAGATAGGCGAGGTCGTTTTTCGCAGCCATCTGGTAAGGCCCGGCCGTCTCGGTGATGGGCTGGTAGATCGCTGCCGCTTCTTCATAATGACCGGCGGCGCCGAGTTCCTGAGCCAGTTGATAAGTCAGGTACGGATCGTTCGGGTTGCGTGTTGTCAGTTGCCTCAACGCGACGATTGCACTTTCGTGATCCTTTTTCGCGGTGCTGGTAACCAGGTTGATCATCAACAGCAACGAACCATCGGGCGAAAGCTGTCTGGCGCGTTCGATGAATTGGGTGGCATCGGCATCGTTTTCGATATTCGCACCGACGAGAATGGCGAATGCGGGCAGGCTGTCGGGTGTGCGCTTCAGGGCCGTGTCGCACAAAGCGGCGGCAAGGCCGGGCAAATTGCTTTCCATGGCGACGGTCGCAGCGGCGAGGTCACGATACGTCTGGATGTGTGCTTCGTCAGCCTGCTCGCCCTGCTTGCATGCGGTCAGCAGGTCGTCGAGGAAGAGCGTTCGGATGCCGTAGTATTCAGCCATGACCTGCTTGAGCCTTTCGGGTTCGCCACGGTTCAGCGCGGTCAGGACTTCGGCCATCGGATGAACGCGGCCTGCTCCCGGGTCCCTGGTTGCCAGCGTGATCTTGAGCAGCGAGCCGGTAGCCGAGCTTTCGAGCATGGGCGTTTGACGCAATAGCTTCGAGGCGTCGGCGGTGTTGGCTTGCTGGTACTTAAGCACGATGCGCAAGGCGGTGACCTGATCGTCTCGCGAGGTCTGCGCGATCTGCTCCAGCGCACCATCAGCGCGTTGCCAGTCCGCGGTCAGGTCCGCCAATCGCAGTCGCGTCGAAAGCCAGCGCTGCGCCAGATCGAAAGGCAACTGCTGAGTGTCGACTGCATCATCGGCAGCGATCAGCAGCGTGCGGTCGGTTGGATCCTTAGGGTCCATCGCTAGCAGTACGGGGATCGACCTGCGGCTGTAGCCGGGGTCGGACACCATGGCGGCGACTTCGGCCTTGGCGGCGGTCATGTCACCGCTGGCTGCCTGGCTCTGTGCGTATGCGATACGGGCCAACGGGTAGTAAGGCGAATCATCATTAATGGCGGCGAGTCGGCCTTGCGCTTCCAGATGACGGTCGTTACGCATGAGAACATTGCCGATGGCAAGGTCCAGCGAAGCATCCTGACCGGCGGGCAGTTTATCGATGACTGCCATGACGGCACTCAAGGCTCGTTCGTGCAGACCGAGCTGCGTGTATAACTCGATCAGTGCGGTGCGCGCTTTGAGGGATGCGTCACCGCCTTCTCGGATCAGCAGCGACAGTTCGTCCTCGGCTTCGGGCCGCTGGCCATTCGCGGACAATGCGCGTGCGTAACGGATGCGCAATGTCTTGTCGCTTGGCGCCTGTTTGATCGCCAATTGATAGGTGTCAAGCGCTTCATCGGGTTTGCCGGTCATCACGAGGATGCCTGCCTTGGCGGCGAGCAGTTCGATATTATTGGGCGCCTGTATTAATGCACGCTGCACGATGGACAGGGCTGTTTCGGTCCGACCAAGCAGGGTGTAGCGCCGGCTCAGTTCGATCATGGCGGGCGTGTCGTCGGAAGGCACACGTGTAGCCGCGGCGTCGAGTTTGGTCAGGCGCTGGGCCGGGGAGTCGGTGTCCCATGAGGTGATGACATCACCGAGCAGCTCGGATGTGGCGGCGGCCTGCTGGCGATAGAGCCGATCATAGACGGCTTCTGCGGCCAGTTCATCGCCCTTCTGTTCATAGAGCTTGGCCATGGCGTCGGCGACGGTCTGGGCCATCGGGTCGCGCCGGCTGATCAGCCGATCAAGCAGTGCGTCCAATGCCTGGATCGCATCATCGAGCCGGTTGGCGGCGCGTAACAGGCCGGCCTGTGCGAGGATCGCGAGCGATTCGTTGTAGACCTCGACGCTCTTGAGCTTCTCGATCCCTTGATCGAATTTGCCGGCAGAGGCGTAGAACTGACCGAGCCAGGCGTAGACTTCGGCGCTGTTGGGGTAGTGGCGAACCAAAGCGACAAGGTGCTCTTCGGCGCGCTCGGGTTCATTCTTGCGCTGATAAATATCGGCAAGGACAAGGCGTAATACGGGTGAGGCGTTGCCGGCGGCGAGGGCCTTGGTGCAGACGGCCTCGGCGTCATCGAGTTGGTCACGACTGACATAAACCTGAGCCAACAGGGCCGGGTCATTTTGGACGTCCGGATTATCCGGGTCGATCCTGCTGAGATATTCGTCGGCCTTGGCTTTTTCGCCGCGCGTCTCGGTGATGCGAGCGGCCAGGGCTAATGCCTGGATGTTGTCGGGCTCCACGTTGAGAACCTTATTGACTTCATCCATCGCGGAGTTGAACCGTGCCATCGCCGCGAAGGCTCGTGCGAGTTCGATCCGCAGTTTGATGTTGTCACTGTCATCTTCCAAGGCCATACCAAGCGAGGCGGCGGCCCGTTCGTACTGCTGTGTCTGCAGGTAGAGTTCGCCGGTCAGTTGCGCTTTGGAAGACAACCCCGGGAAACGCTCCACGATCGCCTGGAGGGTCTGGTTGAGTCTCAGTTCGCTGTTCTGACGCAGTTGTGCGGCGGCGAGGCGCATCCAGGCTTCCTGGTCGTCCGGATGACGCTCGATGTATCGCTTGGCCCACTGCTCGGCGGCGTGATGCCTTGAGAGCATCGTGTTAGCGGTGTAGAGCAGGGACAATTCTTCATCGGTATGGTCGGCCTTGTTTTCCAGCGCGTCGATCATGCCGACGGCCTGCTGCGGATCACCGCTGGTCGCTGCGTGTTGTAATTTGAAGAGGATGGCGCGCGGGTTGTCCGGATCGAGTTTATACAAGGCCTCGACATCTTCACCGCTTGCGCTGAGCATGCCCTGCTGCGCCATGAGGCTGGTGAAGGCGTCGACGGCGAGTGTGTTATCCGGATCGAGCCGGCAGGCTTCGCGCAGAGCGGTTTTTGCCTGGGTGATTTCACCGACCCGCCAGAGCGTCAGGCCGTAGAGCCGTTGAACTTCCGAGACACCCGCCATTTCGGGCATCATCATTTCGACGATCTTTCGGCAGGTTTCGTAATCTCCGGTGTCGTAGAGTGCCTGTGCATAGAGCATGTAGGCGTTTGCGTTTTCGGTACCTCCCTCAACCAACTTGGCGAGGATGGGCAGCGCTTTTTCAACCTGGTTGGAAGCAAACAGGAGGTGAGCGCTTGAGATCAGTCTGCCCTCGGCGTCGGCTTGATCCGCAGGGGTCGCCCGCAGGACCGCTTCACCAAGCTTGATCCGCTCATCAAGTGCTATCAATTCGTTCGGCATTGCCAGAAGCATGGTGACCGAGCGCGAGGCGATTGGGACAGGCAGGTCCGCCTGTTCACTGAAGGCTTTGATTTGAGTCAGCAGCCTTTCCCAGCGTGATTCGAGTGCGGCGGTGCGCAGGAAAAGACTCGCGGCCTGAAGGTGATCGGGCTTGATCTTGAGCACGCCCTCGAGTTCACTGAGCATCCGATCAAGCGCGTTTTCCTCTACCGCTTGATATTGCTTAAGCTGATCGGCGTAGGTGACGGGTTCTTGCTCGGGATTGTCTTGACCATCTGCCGTAGCGCTTTCTACTACCGCATCGGGGCCGAACTGATCGATCATACGCTGCGTATGCTTGATCATGATCCGGGCGTGGCGTAACTCGCCGTTGGTCAGTTGCGCCTTGATAAACAGGACGTCCGCTTCCGAACCGCCGAGTTTTTGCAGGATCGGTAGCTGGGCAGACGCGGTCTGCATCGCCTCTTCGTAAGTCTCGCGGTCGGCTTGGGTGATCGCAAAGGCGGGATTATCAAGTACCGTATCAAGTGTCTTGGTTGACCAATCGAGCAGTGCTTCGGCGAGTTGCGGGTCATCGGCTTTTTCGCGTTGCAGGCGGTCGAGTGTGAGCTTGGCGGGTCCGAGTCTATCCAACGCGATCTGTGATTTTGCCTGGATGAGCCGTGCATCAAAGTTGGCCGGATCGTTAACCAGCACCTGGTCCACGAGCAGGATAGCGCGGTCGGGTTTTTCGTTAGCCAGGGCGATTCTTGCCTGTTCGAGTTTGAGGTCGTCGTTCTCACCGCAGCCGGCAAGCGCGAGGAAGCAGAACATGAGCACGACACCGGCTAACAGTGTGTGTGTATGTTGCTGCGGTTGTTTGCGGTCAAACGTCGTCATGAATCACTCCTGACCGGGGTATCCGGGTCGGCGGTTTTGTTTAAGGCAGGTTCTTATCAATGATAGGCATCATCTGCGAGGCAGCCTGTAATGCCAGTTGTCGTGCGGCGTCGAGGTCGTCGTTGCGTACCGGGACGGTGAGTCGGATCAGCGCGCCGGAGGTTTCGCGGTTGATCAGGCCGTGCAGAAGGATCATCGCCTGCTGCATGGTGTAGTTGGTGGTGTAGCTGTCGCCGGACTTGAAGACGTAGAGGTAGTAGACCATCCGCCGGTTGTCCTGGCTGACGACTTCACGCATGTCCAGCGACCGGCCGTCGGCCAGTTCCACGGTGATGGGCCCCTTGTCGAGGATGCGCTCGCCGCTGCCCTGGATGCACAACTCGGGCGAGTGCGTGCCTCGGCGGTTGTTTTTGCTGAAGACGATCAGCAGGTCGAAGTTCAGCCGGTCGGACTGATACTCGGGGGTAAACCGTCGGTAGAAGTAGTCATCGGTTTCGAGGATCGCCAGGACCTGATCCTCCAGCATTAACTCGCTGCTGGTGTAGGTCGCATCCCCCAGATCGATCGAGGCGGGCAGGACCTGCTTGGCGACGCCGCCCATCGGCGCCGGCTCTGGACGGTTGACCCAGTACATGCACAGCACCACGGACAACGCGAGTACACCGAGTACCACCGGATTGCGCGTGCTGGGCGTAAAGCCTTTGACGCCATGGATATTGTTCAGGTAACCGAGCAGGCGGGCATCGGACCAATCACGTTTGAGGAATTTGCCTGTGTAGAGGATCGCCGACTCCAGCGCGAACATAAAACCCAGCGCCAGAGCGAAGACGAGGATGCCGGAGATATCGTGGAACCAGCCGTGCTCACCCGCCGCATCGGTGCCAAGATGATGCGCCGCGACGACGAGCGAAGTGATGCGTGTGATGTTGCATGCGATAGCGACGGGGAACGCGAGGACAAGCAAGACCCACCGCCAGAGGCCGGTTACGCGACACAGCGCCGCGAAGAGGGCCGCGAAGTAGGTCAGCGCGATGATACTGCGCAGGCCACCGCAGACATTCTCAACCACGAGCGTCTTGGGCAGGCCGTCGGCATCCGGGGCTAAGAGCACATAGCTGCCATCAACCACGGCGGGGATGCGGAAGACATGGATCGCCAGCCACAGCGCGCTCTTTGTGGCGAAAACCTTGAGTTCAAAATTGATCCCATCGATCCACGCCAGCGGCAGCGGGATCATGAAAAACAGCAGCGCGATCGGCAGCGCGTAGGCTTTGAGCAGCGGCTTACCGCCCCAGATGATGACCAGGCCGGTGATGACGCCCAATAGCGCGAAGCCTGAGGCGAAGGTCACGCTGGCAAAGGTGAACAGCAGGTGTGTGAGCAGGAAGAAGAGGAAGACCGCCCAGCCAATGAAAGCTGAAGCTCGCGTGCGTTTGGTCGGCATGCCAACACGAGCATAGATGTAGTAAGCGACGGCAAGCGAGACGATCGGGACCAGCGGGCCGTGGGTGTAGTAGGAATCGCCGGTGGTGAGTCGGTCGAGCAACGGCAGGTCGCGCATCCACCAGCCGGGGAACCATTGCGACCAGATGCGTGTGAACGTGCCGTACCACGCGCCTGCGAGCAGCAGCAGCGTGATGAGCAGGCCGAGGATCGCAGCAGGCGTCAGCGGTGTGCGTTCGCTCTGGGCGTTCAGCTCGGGCTGGTTGTTGTCGAGTTCGCTCAAGGGATACCTCTAACGATTCTGGGACCGACCAACCGGGTCACCCATACGGGCAGGCGTTGCCAGGCCGCGATACGGCGTTGATACTTCGGGTTGTCCGGGCGTACCGCACCGACATCGCCGAACCTCAAATAGTATTGCCAGACGGTGGGCAAAGGCTCAGCCCCCCACTGCTTTTTGAACCGGTACGTGCCGGAGTCCGGGCTGGATCTGCCGAAGTCGAAAGACGTTGCGCCGCGCTCGATCGCTCGTTCCAGCAGCTTGTGGTACATCCACATGTTGGCGTTGGTGCTTTTGGCGCTGCGGAGGCTGCTGGCTGAGGGGACTTGCGATTCACGCAAGTGGCACTGATTGCTGTGGATCAGCAGCGCCCCGGCGACAGGTTCAGCTTCGTGATGCACAACAGCGAGTTCGGCGGTATCGGCGAAGGTTTGCAGTACCGACTCGAACAGGCTGCGTGGGTAGACCGGTGTGCCGAGGTCGCGCATATTCGTTGAAAAGACGCTGTAGAAGTCGTCTAGCAGGTCGCAACCGCCGAAGCGGATGGCGAGGTTTGCCTTGTCGCCCTTGCGGATCTGGTTACGGACCTTGGCGTTGAAACCGGCCCAGAGTTGCTCGGCGTCGGCCGGGAGCTTCAGGACCATGCGGTGCTTCTCATCACGGTTATGCGAAATGATCGGGCTGTTTAGCGTGCATTCGTGGTTGCGCAATTCGAGGTATTGCACCTTGAACTTGTCCGCGAGTTGCCTGGCTTCATTGAGAAGCTCATCGCGGGCCTGCGGATCGGTCGCGACGATGCCGGCCCGGTTGAGGTAAGGCAGACTGACAAGGAACCGGCCGAACAGGCGACTGCTGACCAGTGCCAGCGGCAGGTAACCAGTGATAGATTGATCCTGTTGCGATCGGGCGATGATGACAAATGTGCGGTGGCCCATCGCCTCTTGCAGAACGGTCAGCCAGCCGGGGTCGTGCTCGTGGCAGGCACCGGTGTGTGCGGGGGCATTATCGAGGAACCGGCGGACCTCCTGAGCGAGGGATTCGTCAACGTGATGGATGACCCGGGTCTGGTTCATAAACTGCTGTCTCTCAATCCGCTGCGCAAGGATAGCGCAATACCGCGTCTTATTGGTATCGGCGGAGTCGGGGTTAAAAAGTAAGCGGTAGGTTTGGGTCAGATAACACAAAGGCTATCGGACGTTTGCGAGCCGATCAGGCGGCGAGGTGGATGTGCGAATCAGCCTGAGATTCGATCGGCCTGGCGGGTACGCCGGCGACCTTGGCATAGGCCGGGACAGGCTTGACAACGACCGCTCCCGCAGCGACGACGGCCCCCTCCCCCACATCCGCCATGATGATCGCGCCGGCGCCGATCCATGCGCCCCGGTCGATGGTGATTTTCTGGTATTGCTGAGCGTTGTCGCGGAGCAGTTGGCCTTGTTCGGCAGTTGAACCGTGCTGGTGTCTGCCTGACAGGACCTGCACGCCGTCGGCGAGCATGACGTCGTCGTGGATGTCGGCCCAGCCGATGGAGCAGAACCTGCCGATGTAGACGCGCTGCCCGATGCGGACTGTTGGTTTGCTGAATACACTCATGAAACCGAAGCAAACATCCCGGCCGATGCCTGCGGTGGTGTGACGGTAGAAAGCCTGGCGGATGTAGATACCGAGTTGTCCACTGCGGACGGCGAGGCGTTCACTCGCCAAGGCGAAGGCACGCTGCCTACCCAGCAAACGTGACGCTACGGCATAACCAAGCATCGTCGGGATCGCCAGGAACAGCCCGGCAGTGCGGCCGACGGTTTTGGCGATCGAAGCCGGGTTGGATGATGCTTGTGCTGTCATGCTGCGAGCTTTGCTTGCTTGGGTAGTAGCTTGGTATTGAGGACGGCTTTTAGCTGATCGGCTTTGATCGACCATTTTTCCTGCGTAAGACGTTGGCGAGCATGGGCTTGCTGCTCGGGCAGGCCTGTATCGAGCCGATCGATGATGCGCTGTGTGAAGGTAGCGCTATCCGAGACGACATCTGCTGCATCGCACCATAAGCGGGTAGCAGGCAGATCGCGGACAACGACGGGCTTCATCGTCGCGAGGTATTCCTTAAGCTTCAATGGCTGCATCGCACGGGTAACCGGGGCATCCGTGTAAGGCATGACGAGTACATCAGCGTGGGCGGCCCAGTTCGGCAGGTCTTCGTAGGCGATCCTGCCGGGGAAAATGGTGGCCGGGAGATTGGCAAGCGCAGGGTCGGGCGATTGCTGCGGGCCTGCGAGGATGAGCGATCCGCCGTGCACGGCCATAGCTTGGGCGAGTTCCTTGCACCAGGCCATATCCAGACGCTGATCGATCAGGCCCCAGAAAAGAGCCACGGGCTTGTTTGCAGCCGGGAAGCTGGCGGGCCGGTTTGCGGGGGCAGGTGTTTTTTTCCAATGGCTGGTGTCGATGCCGTGCGTGATGAGGGTGGATTCGCGGCCAAGCTGGGTGATGCGGTCCTGAAGCGTCTGCGACACGGTGATGATGTCGTCCACCTTCGCGACCAGTTCCGCTTCCATGGCTTGCATGACCTGGCTGTCGAGGCCGGGCCATTGGGAGAAGTCATCGACGCAGTAGTAGATCCAGCGGTCGACATCGAGCCGGCCGACGAGGTCTGCGGTGATCGGTATTGTCGTGATGGCGATACGCTCTTCATCGCTGCGGCGGCCGAGGGCATCCTCGACGTGCCACTGGATGGTCGCGGCGTTGAGCCTGCGTTGCCAGGGGCGTCGGAAGCCGGGCCACATCTTGGGGCTGACGATTTTCAGGTCGCTGCCGAATTCGCTGTCCTGCTGAGGTTTTGCGTTCGGGGGATTAACCCAGGATCGGAGCTTGCCTGCGGCCCGGACCAGGTCGGCTCGAGAGAGTTCGGGTGTGCGGGTACCGAGCGTGTTCACCCAAACGACCTGGTACTCCCGGCATCCCGCACAGCCCTGCCGGCAGCAGATCTTGTTGTACCAGAGCAGTTCACGGATCAGGTGCTGGCTGCTGGAAGGATGGCGCCCCCAATCGTCGCTGAAGACCGCGAGCCGGGTCGGGATACTCAGGGGCAGCTTGTTCGTATTGTCCTGGTAAGGCAGGCGCATAGTCTGAATATCGACCATGTGCGGTCAATGGCTGGATTGGCGGATGGATTGGTCCCAAAACCTTGGCCTTTTACTTAAAGGCTGTGATCGCCTACTATTTTGACGATTGGCGGGCGGTTTATACGACGCCGAGATTGGGCCGATAACTTCCGGGCGGTAGTATTGGTTTTGGCCCTGATCCAACGTGAACCCCGAATCCCGGACCCGACCCTATGGGCATCGAAGCAGCACTCCCCACAGACGCGATCTATACGACGCAAATCAAGAAGCTGATCAACTGGTCCCGGCGCTCGGCCGTCTGGCCCATGCCGTTTGCGACCGCTTGCTGCGGGATCGAGTTGATGGCGACGGCGTCCAGCCGGTACGACCTGGCGCGGTTTGGCGCAGAGGTCATGCGTTTCAGCCCGCGTCAGGCTGACCTGATGATCGTGGCCGGCCGCGTGAGCGTGAAGATGCTGCCCGTTCTGCAAAGGATCTACCAGCAGATCACCGAGCCGAAGTGGGTGATCTCGATGGGTGCGTGTGCGAGCACCGGCGGTGTGTTTGATACCTATGCCGTGGTCCAGGGGATCGACCAGTTTGTGCCGGTGGATGTTTATGTGCCGGGCTGCCCGCCGCGGCCGGAGACGCTGATCGAAGGGATCATGGCGATCCAGCGCATCATCGACAACGACGGCATCCCGCCGAAGGGCCCGGATGGCAAACGCGTCCCGCTGAATATTGCCGTACAGCCGACCCACGAAGTAAAGCCGCAGCCCGTGCCGGTGACGATCGGGCTTAGCTGATTCTTTTAGTTAAATGATTGAGGAATAAGCCGGCTAGCTGTTGCATGCGCGTATCCGGGCCGTGAGGGGGCAGCTTATATTTGAATATTCAGACATATTGATGCTGAATATTGTGGACATTCAGTCTTCATCTGTTACGCTGATTGCTGCCTTAATCGGCAAAGTGAGGGGTGGACCTCCCGAAAGTCATATCGAGGGACACCAGCAGTTTCATTACGACGTGCAGTAGTACCTTGGACTTCGGTCCATTGGTTTTTACGTGCAGACGGTATTGAGACGTCTGGTTATCGCCTATCAACTACAAGGAGGATGAACATGTCGATCACTTCGAAGTTATGCAAGTCATTTGTGTGTGGAGCAGTGTTCATGGCTGCATCGGTTACGGCCACACAAGCAAGCGAAGCGATGATAGCGCTGCCTTCGTGGGGTTCAGCCTGCTCCGCCAGTACGTATACCGCTTACCTAGGTTCAGGCATCTGGACGGATTACATCGGTATGACAGATGAGAATCCGGGCGGGATCACATCGATGGCGTATTTTTCGGATAACCGGGGAACGGGTCAGTCGTTCTCCAATCTGTCGGGTTTGGCGCCGCTGCTGAAGTCGATCAGCACGCCGGCCACGGGCCAGACCGCAGCCAGTAGTACGGCGATGGGTATTATCCCGCTGCAATATTCCGGCCCGGATGGCGCGACACTCACGTTCGACATGACATTGACCGCCGACCTTTATCGCCCCGGCGATACATGGGCGCGCGTCTACGGCGCAGCGATGATTCTTCAAGAAGACATCATCTTTGATCCTTATCTCGCTAACTACTACGAGTATGGTGGAGTACTAGCCAGCACAGAACTGGGTTCCACCCTCACGGACCCCGCACTGATTCAGACGGATAGCCTCAGTGTGATCGTCAATGATGGTGATATCGTGCACATCGCGATGAGCCTGAGCACCGGCTCGGGCTGGGCCCCCGCTTACGCAGACGCCTTCAGCACGTTTACCGGTAGCGTGTCGGTTGATGTGGGCTCGGTAGATTCTCTGGTCCCTGAACCGGCTTCGATCGCACTGTCGGGCCTGGCGGGGCTGTTGATCATTTCGCGAAGGCGTTGATGGAAATGATCAACATCCGGAATCGATAAACCCGCTGGTCATTCGGCGGGTTTTTTGTTTGTCTATGGTTTGTGAGGTTCTGTTTTATGATTTAATTTGTAGCGAAGACGCCTATGAACATTTGACACTGAAAATATCATGAACCATGCATCCTGAATCATAAATGTATTACCTTTTCATCTACCTACTCATCATCAATACAGCCACGTTTCTAGTGTTCGGCTATGACAAGTATGCTGCGCGTAAAAAGATGTGGCGCGTGCGTGAGTCGACGCTGCATGTTTTAGCACTGATCGGCGGATCACCCGCAGCGCTGGTTGCACAACAACTGTTCCGACACAAGACGGTGAAGCGGTCGTTTCAGTTGGTTTACTGGGGAATTGTGGTGCTACAGGTAGCTTGCAGTTGTTACCTGCTGCTGTCGTAATTGCCGAATTGTGAAGATTGTTTTATTGTTTTTGAAGTACCACCAGCTATAATACGTATTCATTCTCCAATCCGGAGGCCCTATGCGAACCCTGCTATTTATTCTTACGGCTCTTATCGCGATACCCGCTGATGCAGAGGTCTATGTGTATGATTACGCAGGTTATCTGGAGTCTAATTCATTAATCGGCTCATCTGGTGATACTTATCACGGCACATTTTCCTTCTACACAGAAATGCCGCTTTGGTACATTGGTAGTTGGGGCGAGCCAGGTGATACCGCATACTATTGGGATCGGGATGTAACAGGTCTTGCGCCTCAATTAAGCTACATCAATGATAATTCCGGCGTCAAAATCCTGAGCTCAGAGGCTTACTCCCGTATTCAGATCACCAACGATCATTACATGTATGGCGACTTCTTCATTATCTACTCGAGCCACTTACAGTCTTCCGATATCTCAGTCAATATCGGATCATCCATGGGTGTCTCACTACGAGATTCAGGTGATGCGATCACGTCTATCGATATACCACACGGTTTGCCTTTACTTGATGCATTCGATAATGCTGGCTTAACTCTCAATGGTGGTAGAGTAGGCCTGATCACCGAGATGATGTGGATCCCCTCCGGTGATCTGGATCGAGACGGTTTTGTTGGATTGTATGACCTCGACACAATCTTACAGGCCTGGAACCAGAATGTAACAATGGTAGATTCTTCCGCTGACCCGTCTGGTGATGGATATGTTGGTTTGGATGACCTAGATATTGTGCTCAGTAATTGGAATGCAGGAACACCACCGATATTCAATACACCGGAACCGGCCACCCCACTTCTAATAGTATTTGGCTTAGCAACGGTAATGATGCACGCCCGTACTAATCGTTAGTCATCTCGTACACTACCAATAGCGGTCGATGGTCTGATGCGACGGGTTCGTCGATGACGCGGGACTCGATGACTTTCAGGCCGGCGCGGGGGGTGTGCATGATGTAGTCGATGCGGCGATCGGGGTTGTCGGCGGGGAAGGTGTAACCGGGGCCGTTTTCTTCGTTGTGGGTGTCAACAAGGAACTTTCGGAGTTTCTTCATGACCGCGGTATCGGGACGTGTGTTCAGGTCGCCGGCGACGATGATGGTTTGGGTTGATTGTTGTTCGATCAAGTCCTTGAGCATAACTGACGAAGCGAGGCGTTCGGTATCGTCGCCGCGATAATCGAAGTGGGTGGCGTAGAAGATGACGGGTCGGCCGTGGTGTTCGATGTGGGCTTCGAGCAGGCCACGTTGTTCGTCGGCGTAGGATTGCGGCAGTTTGTTGTTGACGTGTCGGATCACGGGCGAACGCGAGAGGATGGCGTTGCCGTATTCACCGCCCTGGAAGTCGATGTTCTTCTCGAAGACGGGGTGCATGCCGGTGAGTTTGGCGAGGACGGCGGGTTCGTCGATGTGATTTGAGCGTTCGACCCTTTTGTCGACTTCCTGAAGCGCGACGAGGTCGGGCTTGACGGCATTGATGACGTCGGCGATGCGCTGCAGGTCAAGTTTGCCGTCGTCCCCGACGCCGTGGTGGATGTTGTAAGTCAGGACGCGGAGGGTGGCTGGGGGCATTGATTGGTCGGTTTGGGATCGGGCGGCGGACTGGCTTTGGCAGCCGGTCAGACCCAGGCCCATGAGCAGGAGGATGGTTAGAAGTTTCATAAAAAACATGATCTTTCAAAGAAGCCCGGAGTGCAATCAGGGGCCGATCTGGATGTAAAACGTTGCTTATATATTGCTCCATCAGGACTTAGGATAATATAAACGCAACCTCTCTGAGACCCGTTCTCACCCAGGAATCCCTCATAAATTATAGTTAAATAAGGTAAAACCTATTGAGTAGGTAGTTTGGATGGGGTAAGATATTTACACAAGTTAAGACATGGCTGTTGAGTAAACGCAGCACTCGATCTCTTATGTGCAGTTATCAACCTTTGGGAGAAAGGCCATGACGCCAATCCGAATGAGCAAATTATTCGCAACTAGTGCGGCGATTGCATTTGCCGTTGCATCGTTTATCAGCACCGCCAGCGCTGACTTCATTGGTTCCTACATCACGATTGAGGCTACCAACGCCACTGGTACGGCCAGCTACAGTGCGCCGTTGCCGACCGCCGCTGCGTTGAAAGCGCAGTGGGCTTTAGGCAATGCCATGGAACTGCGTGGCGGACCGAACAATGATGTGATCGCTACGATCGATGATCTGGAGATCACGCTTGACGGTGATCCGCAGGTGATTTTGAACTTCGCGGTGACCGCCGGCGCTTCGGACACGAACTTCACGATCAGTTCGGCGGTGGTCTCTTTCCCGACGCTGAACAACCCGTTGGGCAAAGCAACGACCGCGATGACGTTGACGGATAATAACCTGAACGGTGCCGCGTTGACCGTCAAGGCACCAAACGTCAACGGCATGTACCGTGCGATGTATAACGGCAGCGTCGTCTTCACCGAAGAGATCGGCAACATCAATATCGGCGGCGGCTCGACATCGGCTGACAACGGCAACCCGCCGTTCGTCGTGATCCCCGCCGCGGTCAGCAGCATCCAGTCCAACTACTCGTTCACCCTGTCGAGCCTCGACTCGGCTTCGGGTACGAGCAACTTCACCGTGCTGATTCCCGAACCGGCAAGCCTGGCACTGTTGAGCATGGGCTGCATCGCGATGCTTCGTCGTCGCTGATTAACAAAGACTTCAATCCCACAACGAACCCCGGCTTTCTGTCGGGGTTTTATTTTGCGCGTGCAGATGCAATGGCATTATGCTCCTGTGAAGTGCCTATCCCGGGGGCAGATGCTTAATAACACTTCGGCTTATATTCGTGGTTTTCTGTAACAGGTTAATCTACGCCATTGATCAAAATATCCACACATACATAGGGTTTTATACACCGATCCGAGACCAATAATAATCACGTCTGATATCTTTGGCTGTTGTGTCAATCCGGGCGCATTCGTTGCTCATTGACATCAATCTTTGCCACATTATTGCCGATTAGTAAAAGTACTTACAGGTATGGCGGTTTGGTTTATTCGTCATCGGCGGGTGCCTGATATCAGGCACATCTGGTGTCATAAGTGCGTAGAACTTGTGCGGTTCGTCTCGCAAGTGCGATTGAAGCCTAATAGCGGAAGTGTAACAGGGGTAGTTGAAGGTCCAAGATGGCGGAACAACGAACAGAGCAGATTACACGAACGGATACCGAAGTAGCCGTCTTTGATGAATCTGAAACAGTCACGTCGGAACACGCCACCAAGCCAACACGGCGGCGGCTGTTAATTCCGTTGATCGTTGTTCTCGTGCTTATCATGGGTTGTTTTACCGCAGCCTTTTATTCGGTCTTTCAAGCCAATCTGCGGCAAGCAGGCGAGCGCAATCTGGAGATGGCGGTTTATGATCTGGAGCGTGGGCTGGCGGATCGGACGAGACTGATCACGGCCTTGCAGGAAGTTTATGTAACCGATCCTGCGATGCAGCACGCGCTCAAGATGCAGGACCGACGGAAGTTGTTAGAGATCGGCGGGCCTCTGTTCACTCATGTCAACCGACTTCACAGCATCACGCACTTCTACTATCACAACACCGAGGGTGTGAATATCCTGCGCGTACACCAACCGCAGCGATTTGGTGACACCATCAATCGAGAAACGATGCGCCAGGCGATGGTTACCGGCGAAATCGCTTCCGGCATCGAGCTGGGGCCTCTCGGGACTTTCACATTGCGTGTGGTCAGACCGGTGCGCGACTCGGAAAACCAGATCATCGGTTACCTGGAACTGGGTCAGGAAATCGAAGATGTTCTTATGGCGACGTGCAACGGCCGAAACCTTGAGATGGCCGTATCGATTCACAAGCAGAACCTGGACCGCGAGAACTGGGAACGCGGCATGCAGATGCTGCATCACGATGCGAACTGGGAGCAATCCCGGGACGAAGTCCTGATCTTCAATTCCATGGAAAGTAAACCTGATTGGGGTAGATTGCTGAAACAGACCATCCTGGATGATCCGCAATACCCATTGAAATCAGGAAACCAGTCATTCTCGCATGACCACACTGAGCCACACACACATCCTTCAAGCCTGGAACATGTGGACGGCCAATGGTGGAACGTCATGTCGAAACCGATCTCTGATGCATCGGGCAGTATTGTAGGGGAATTATTTGTATTCAATGATGTCACCGAGGTGATGGCAAGGCTGAAGAAGGTCACGATCATCGGCACGGGGATCGGGCTGGCCTGTTTTGTCCTGCTGATCTTGTTCCTATACACCTCGCTTCGCAAAGTCGATCAGACGATCGTTCTGCGAGAAAACGAATTACGTTGTAAGAACAATAATCTCGCTGCAGCCTTAAGCCGTGAGCAGGCGGTCCGCAAAGAACTTGAAGCAGTGATGAGCCGTCTAGAAGTAGCGGCGACCACCGACGAACTGACCGGGCTGCCGAACCGCGCGATGTTCATGGACATCTTGTGTGAGCAGATGCAGATATCCAACAAAGATGGCAGCCGATACGCGGTGCTGTTTCTGGACTTTGACCGGTTCAAGGTGGTGAATGACAGCCTTGGTCACCGCGTGGGTGATGCCTTGCTGTGCGATATCGCCAAGCGCCTGCGTCAGTGCCTTAGCGTGGAAGACGTCGTAGCGCGTTTTGGCGGGGATGAGTTTGTCGTGCTGTTAAAGAACCTGGCCAGCTGGTTCGAGGCGGAGCTAACCGCCAGGGCGTTGCTGGACATCCTTTCGGCGCCGCACCGATTGGATGACTTCTTGATCGTGTCTACGGCGAGTATCGGTCTGGTGACTAGCGAGCATCCGTATGATGACGCCGATGCGATGATCCGCGACGCGGATGTGGCGATGTACCAGGCGAAGGGTGCCGGCAAAGCCCAGGTTACGATCTTTGACCGGAACATGCATGTTTCAGCGATGGACCGCATGCGTCTGGAGGCGGACCTGCAACTGGCGTTAACGGCGGGCAACCAGTTCTTCCTTGTATACCAGCCGATTGTTGACCTTGAGAGCGGTCGTCTCAAGGGATTCGAGGCACTATTGCGTTGGGATCGTCCGGGACAAGGACTGGTAAACCCTGCCGACTTTATCCCCGTCGCGGAAGACACAGGCATGATCGTGGAGATCGGGCGCTGGGTGATGGATACAGCTGCGGCACAAATTGCCAAGTGGAATAAGGAACTGAGCCTGATTCTACCGGTATCGATGAACATCAACATCACAAAACAGCAGCTGCTCAGCCAATCTTTTATTCCAGAAATTTTAGCATGCAAAGAGCGGCATCAACTTGGTGATGACGAGTTACACCTGGAGATCACCGAGAGCACGATCGCGAATAACCGCGATGAGGTGATCCCCCTGCTTCATAAGTTACGTGAGAACGGCTTCAAGATCGCAATGGACGACTTCGGGACCGGCGTGTCATCGCTGAGTGCATTGCACGAATATCCGATCGATATTCTGAAGATCGACCAGGCTTTCATCCGTGTGCTGGACCGTGACCGATCATTGCTGGCGGTAGTGACATCAATCACCAGTCTGGCGGATAATCTGAACATCCAAACAGTAGCCGAAGGTATTGAGTCACAATATGTGGTAGGCGCGCTGCAATCGATCAATTGTACATGGGGACAGGGTTATCTGTTTGCCAAGCCATTGAGTGCAGAAGTTGCGGAGAAGTATATCCGTCAGAACAACTCGGGCATTTCACTCGCAGCCTGATCCGAGAACGCTAATAAACTTATTTATCTGCCGCAGATATCAATTCACGGGCCTGCTTACGTGTGGTGTCGGTGACATCTTTACCCGCCATCATTTCTGCGAGTTCTTCGACGCGCGTCTTGCCGGTGACGGGGGATACCGTGGTATGCGTTTGGCGTGACTTTCCTTTGCCTGTGACGGTTTTACTGATGCGCAGGTGATTGTCAGCGAAGGCGGCGATCTGCGGCAGGTGTGTGATGCACAACACCTGTTGGCCTGCAGTTGCTTGAGCCGTATTGGTATTGCCTGATCGCACTCGACCGTTGTGTCCGGCGAGTTTCTGGAGCTTCTTACCGATGACGGTACCGAGACGTCCGCCAATGTTGGCATCGATCTCGTCGAAAACCAGCACGCTGATCCGGTCGCTGCTGGCGAGTACGGATTTGATCGCGAGCATGATGCGGGACATCTCGCCGCCAGAGGCGATCTTGCGTAATGGCTGTACCGGTTGACCCGGGTTTGTCTGCACGAGCATCTCAACCGCGTCCAAGCCCGACGAACTGGGATTGTCATCGAGCGAGAGCTTTTCGAAAGCGATATCGAACGCGGCTTCAGCCATGCCCAGCTCTTTGAATTGGCTCTGCACCAGTGGTACAACCTTGGCGGCTGCGGCTTTACGCGCTACTGAAAGCTTCTGGGCGATCGTGACTAATTCAGCGTGGCAGGCTTCGATATGCTGATCAATGCCGGACTGATCGCTGTCCTGCGAACGCAGTATTTCTATCTTCTCGCCGATCTGCTCGCGGTATGCCAGCACCGGAAGGACCGGGTCATCGCTCTTGCTGCCGTCACCGTATTTACTGACAAGGCGGTTGAGTATGTTTAAACGTTCATCGACTTCCGCGGCTTCAGATGGATCGTGATCGAGCCGGTCGACGTAGCGTCCCAACTCGAAGGCGGCCTCCTGCAGAGCGAGTGTTGAAGTGCGGACCTGTTCGGTAATATCACCAAGTTGCGGATCGAGTTCCGCCAGGTCGATCAGAAGGTGGGTGATGACCTGCAAACGTTCAGCGACCGATCCCTCTGCCTCGTACAGCGCGGCGTGAGCGTTGCCTGCATCCTGCTTGATCTTCTGTAAGCTGGCCAACACGCGATGTCGTGCCTGTAACTCGGGGAACTCCCCTTCCCCGGGTACGGCGGCATCGATTTCATCTGCCTGGAATTCGTATAGCTCCAACTGCTGGCGACGCAGGTCCGCACCGGCAGAAAGCTCTTCGCGTGTCTGGATCAATTGCCGAAGTTCCGTGATCCCTTCAGCGAAACGCCGGCGTTCTTCTGTGCACTTTGCGAAGGCGTCGAGGATGTGCAGCTGATTGGAGGGTTTGAGCAGGTGCTGATGGTCGTGCTGGCCGTGGATGTCGACAAGAAGTTGGCCGACCTGTTTGACCATGGGGTTTGTCACGGGCAGGCCGTTGATGGAGACGCTGGATCGGCCGGAGGCAAAGAGCTTTCGCTTGATCAGCAGTTGCTCGCAATCTTCGTCGGATTGATCCAATACGGCGGCAAGTTGCGATGCGATCTGTGGATCGGCCACCTCAAACAGTCCGGTCACTAGTGCCTGTTCAGCGCCGGGGCGCAGCATGTCTGCGGCCGTCCGCAGGCCCAGCAGGATCTCGAAGGCACCGATGACGAGGCTCTTGCCCGCCCCGGTCTGGCCGGTGAAGACGTTGAGACCGGGCGCGAAGTCGACCTGTGCATCTTCGATGACAGCGAGGTTCTGGATGTGTAGTTCGCGGAGCATCCGTGCGTTCCCAAGGGGTGTGATTGCCCTACTGTTCCAACAGTGCCGACAGATAGTATGGCTGGGAAAAGCCTACATTTCAAGGGACAATGAACTCATCCTTCACAGCGGTGACTGGCGCCGGACGGTACCGGACAAGCTGCGTCCAGACCTTGCTGCGCAGGTCGAAGACGGGCTTGTTGCTGCCGTAGTAACCGTTGGTGAGGAAGGAGAAAGCGAGCCATCGGCCGTCCAGTGTTTGGGCGTAGCCGGAGAGCGTGGCGACGCTGCGCATGCCGCCTGATTTGGCGAAGACGCGTTCGTTGTCGAATTCTGCGAGCGGAACGCCCTCCCATTTTTCGCCTTGCGGGAAAGGCACTTCGTACTCATTGAGGCCGTCGAAGAACGGCTCGAAGTGCTTGTGCTTTTTCATGAAGGCGAGCAGTTTGACAGACGAATCGGCGGAAATGCGGTTGTAGCGGGACAGGCCCGAGCCGTCGACGATGTAGAACGAGTCGGGCTCGAGGCCGACGGTATTGACTAACCAATCGGTGATGACCTTGGCGCCTGCGGGCCAGGAGACATCTTCTTCGGTTTGGGTCTCGGCGAGTTTGAGAAGCGTCATCTCCCCTACCGCGTTTTCACTGACGCGCAGGAAGTGGCGCATGGCTTCGGTGAGTGTTTTGCCTTGATGTGAAACAAGTACTTGTTCTGCCATCCCGTCCATTACCCATTCACCTTCAAAAGTCACCCCACGATCTTCGAGCATGCGTTTGAAAACGGATGCGATCCAGAGGGAAGGATCATGCATCGTGATGGTCTCGCTTTCGGGCTTTGCGTCTGGAGCAGGTACGGCGGTAATTCGGATATCCTCCTTAAAGTCATCTCTCTCGAAACGGACCGAGGGTTTACCGTCCGGCGTCTCACGGATGATCTGTAATGGGGGCCAGTCTGAGGGTGGTTCGGCTGTCACAACGGCCCCGTCATCGCCGGGCGTTATGGTAAATTTGATCGTATTGAAGTTAAGCATGACGGGCCTGATCGACATGTTGTAATAGTCAGGATCGTCGTCCCACATCCAGCCCGGGCCCTTAAGCGGAACGTTATCCCATCGTGGACTTCCGCTTACCCCGACACCTCCGATCACTTTTTTAAGTTTGTATTTTTTGACCAGTTCATCAGCCATCTGAGCGAGCTGATCTGTATCAAGCATCGGGTCGCCTGTACCTCGGATGTACAGATTACCTTGCAGAACTCCCCGCTTGGGCTTTCTGTGACTGACGATCTCCGTCGTCCATTGGTAATCCGGCCCGAGCAGGTCCAAGGCTGTCGATGCGGTATAGATTTTGAGGTTGGACGCGGGAACCAGAAGTTTGTCGCCACCACGGTCGTAGAGGACTTCGCCTGTTTCAAGGTCGACGACCTTGAGATAGATGGTGGTTCGTTTGTTAGCCGGGTGGTTCTCGATGAGCGTGTCGAGGGCATTTGTCAGGCCATCCGAGTCCACTGGTTCGAGGGCGAATGCCGGCAGTGCAGAAGTTAATATAAATACGAGCGAAACCACTACGAGAGTCATGCAGCGTTTTGTCATCAGCAGATACTCCGTGAATCCAAGGTGCAATGTAGATTGCCGTATGGTATCAGGAGTTGGATGGGCAAGTGAATCTCATACCGTTAAGCGAGGCCACTTGTGGCCCCATCCCAGCATGCTGCGTCGCTAAACAGGTAAATCAGTATTCATCAAACTGTTTGGTCAGATCGTGCTTTCGGTGACGCGGAGGATTTCGTCGACGGTGGTCAGGCCGGCGGCGACCTTTTTGAAACCGTCCTCACGCAGGGTGACCATGCCTCGCTCGACGCACATACGCCGGAACTCGGTGACGTTCGGGTTGCCGGCGATCTTGTCGCGCATGTTGTCGTCGAGAACGAGCAGTTCGTAGAGGCCGAGTCGACCCGAATAGCCGGAGTTGCGGCATCTGTCGCAGCCCTCGCCCTTGGCGACTTCCGTCGCGTTGATGCCGTGCATCGCGAGGTGGTCGGCGAGGTCGCCTGCGGGTTTAACCATGGTTTTGCAATGCTCACAAATCTTACGGACAAGACGCTGGGCCAACGTAGCGTTTACGGCGCTACCGATCAGGTACGGCTCGACACCGATATTGATCAGACGTGTCACGCTGCTGGGTGCGTCGTTGGTGTGCAAGGTGGAAAGCACGAGGTGCCCTGTCAGCGATGCCTGGATGGCGATCTTAGCCGTTTCGGTGTCGCGGATTTCACCGACCATGATCACGTCCGGGTCCTGACGCAGCAGGGCGCGAAGGGCCGACGCAAAGGTCATGCCGATCTTCTCGTGGATCTGTGTCTGGTTAATCCCATTAAGGTGATATTCAACGGGGTCTTCAGCGGTCGAGATATTAAGCTTGCTACGATCCATCTTGCCGAGTGAGGCATACAGCGTGGTCGTTTTACCGGAACCGGTCGGACCGGTGACAAGCACGATGCCGTGCGGCTGATCGATCTGGTGCCGCCACATCAGAAGCGTATCTTCATCCATACCAAGATCGTTCAGGTCGACCTGGATCGAACGGGTATCAAGGATACGCATAACGACCTTCTCGCCCTGCACCATGGGGAGGGTGGAGACACGCAGGTCGAGTTTGCGGCCGTGAACCATCGCGCGGATGCGGCCGTCTTGTGGCAGACGCCGCTCGGAGATATCGAGGTTGGCCATGATCTTGATACGCGAGACGATGGCCGCCTTCATGTGATTGGGCGGGCTCATGGAGTCGAACATCACGCCATCGATGCGGTAGCGGATCTGGAGCTTTTTCTCCATCGGCTCGATGTGGATGTCGGACGCGCCTTCTTTGACGGCGTTGAAGATCAGGTAGTTCACGAAACGGATGACCGGGCTTTCGCCGGCCATCTTTTCAAGGTCCATCTCCTCGTCTTTGGACTGGACGACCTCGACGTCGTCTTCCTCGATGCCGGCGATGATCTCATCGACTGTGTTTTCTTCTTGAGCCTCGTTAGCCATCTCCTTGGACATCTCGATGTACTGTCCAAGTTCGCCGGGGCAGATAATCACTGTCCGGATAGGCATATTCAACTTGTGGCGGATCTCATCGATGATGGGCAGGTGGTCGGGATCGACCACACCCAGGATCAACCGAGGTCCGTCCTTACGGATCGGCAGCACGCCATGCGCCTGGCAGAAGTCATAGCCTAGTCGGCTGATCTGGCGATCGGCGACGACATCCCCCTCTTCAAGGTGCATAAACTTCACGCCGGTGATCTTCGCACGCGCTTTCTGAACGTCGGCCTCGTTAACGCCCATCTCCAGGAAGACGTCGGCAAGACGTTTACCGGGAGACTTTTCAAGCACAGACCGTGCGCTGGTCAGTTGTTCTCCATCGATCGCTTTTTCACTAAGCAGAACGTGTCCAAGGTCCTGGGCAAGTGAGGTCTGTTCCTCCTGACCGTCGGGCGTATAGAGATTAGTCGACGCCACGGATTGTGGGATCGCGGACCAGTTTTCGTTCTGGTCATTAGCGTTGTCGTACATCATCGCGTGCCCTTTTGAGTACCCGTGAGGTTATCGTTGCGATCGATTAATCCGTTGTTGTTAACGTCCTGCCTGGTCAAGTTTCAGCTCGAAGGGAGCGCCGCTGGCTTCGAGGTAGACGGTAAACTTATCGATGCCGGTAATTCTGAAGCTACCGACATGATCACCCTGTTTATAAAACTCACCGCCGATGACGGCAATGTTCTTTGAGCCAACCATGATGGATTGCAGGTCGAGCCGGCCGACTTCGTTGCGGTACTTCTCCAACTGCTTGTCGAGTTGTTCGGCGGCGTTATTGACCTGTGTGGCCTCGAGCGTGTTGTCACCCATCGCCAGCGAGAACGGGTCTTTCTTGACCTGCTCGATCGGGACCTGCTGATCGCGTACGTCATGTTCGAAGATGGCGGTGACGTCCTCGGTGGGCGTCAGCAGCGCGCTAAGGTTTTCAGCCTTGAGCGGGTCGCCTTCTTCCAGCAGCGTGGGCGAATTGAGCCTAGCCAGAGTTGTTGCGATCTTGGTTTCAATATCGCTGACTTCCTGGCCTCCGGTGAGGCTGGTTTGCGTGGCGCGCATCAGATAGAGGCTGCCGGCCGCAACCACCGCCACAACCACGATGATCAGCGTGGTGTTGGACAGCAGACCGCCGCCGCCGGAATCTGATCCGACATCCAGGTTATCCAACTCAGCGTCACCGCGCCCGATGCTGCTGAGCGTCATGGACACCGCATCATCGTCGTCAATCTCGTTGGGGATCAGTGCGTTCTGTTCTTCCTGAAAATCGCTCATGCGATATCTCCCTATCGTTTAGCCTGCTTTGGCGCTGGCTTGGCTCTTATTACCCTCAAAGTAGATGCTCAGGATCATCTCGGCTTCCATCACACCATCGCCCTTCTGGTCTTTTTCGAGTTTCATCTGGGGTGTGCGGGTGATTCGTGGCAGTTTCTCCAGTTCCTGGAGGAAGGTGTAGAAACCCGCAAAATCCCCGACGATCGTCATCTTGATCGGCAGCTCGGCGTATTGGCCGGAGTCGACGATCTTGTCTGTACGGACGCTCTTGGGCGTCAACTTGTTTTCAGCCGCAAGACGCCAGACATCGCGCAGGACAGTCTCGACATCGCGCTGAGCGGGCAGCTTCTGTTCAACAAGCGTGATGGCTTCACGCAACCTGTCGATCTCACTGCCAAGGTCATCGATGTTCTTTAGAGCTGTTTCCAGTTCATCGAGTTTCGCTTCCTTGGCGGCGATCTCCTTGCGTGCCTCGGCGATCTCGATCGCGCCACGCTTGATGACGAAGAAGTACATCGCTACGGGCAGGGCCAGCAGCAGCAGAATGAACACGGCTTCTCGTGGTCCGAAACGCATCGTGGTTACTCCTTATCCTTTGGCAGGTTCGATACCGGCGACACCTTCGGGTCGTTCAGTACACGTTCGCCTTGTTCGTTGATTTGGATCGTATCACCCATCGGGTCCATCGGCAGGTCCACCTGGGCGTGCAGACGGTTCGGTGAGACATTCTGATTCAGCGTCAGCTCGACCTCGAACTTACGCATCTCGCGATCCTGGATCATTGTGCCTTCGCTGTAACGGAGGAAGATGTTCTCAAACAGGGCATGCTGATTAAGGTTCGCCAGGAATTGTGACACTTCCAGGTCGGTAGGCGCGACACCGATCAGGTTAAGAGCTACCTCGGTCGGCTGGACCTTGGGAGCATCCGATTCTTCCAGTTTTTCACGCTTCTGCTGGTTCTTCTTAGCTTCACGCTGGATTGCGGTCAGGGGACGAGGCGCTGTCTTGAGCACGTTCGTCTCCATTTCGAACTCGAGCAGACTCAGCGTGGAGGGCATCTGATTGGTCAACTCGGCCAGGATGACGCTGCGTGGGACCTTCTCAACGAGGACCTCGGCGACCTTGCGGCGCTGCATCATCAGCTTCTTGTCTTTCTGGAGCTGCTCGAGTTGGTCGATGCGCAGGGCGGCTTCACGGTACTTCTCGTCAACCGCGGCCTGTTGCTGGCGGACTTCTTCGCGCTGCCGACCCATGACCACAGGAACACCGATCACGCAGAGCAACTCCAGCATGAAAAGTGTTATGCAGATGGCATTGGTCCGTATCGCGACCTTTCGCTGTAAGTAATCCTCGGGGAGGAAGCTCTGATTTCTAGCCATGGTATTCTCCACACGTCGTGTGATCCGTCGCATTCATGACGGCACATTGATGCTTACAGGTTTGCGTCGCTAAAGCACAGTCCGAGCGGTACCGCCCAACCGGGCATAGGTTTGTATGGTTCGATGCCGCCGGCGGCATCCTGATTCTCAAGCGTGTCTACCCCTGCAAATGGGTCTCCCAGCTTCGCCGCAATGGAAACCGACTTTGCGACTGTCTGACACATCCGCACGTCCTGGGATTCGCCACCCAGGAAGATCAGTTGGTTGATGGGCTTATCCGGGAACGTGCTGTGGTAGTAACGCAGCGATAGACGCAGGTCATCGATCAGGGATTCAATGGTTTCACTGGCGTCGGGTGATTCATCATCGGAGATCGGTTCGGTTGCAGCAGCGGATAATTGACCAATGCTACCGAGTGCACCAATCGCGGCGTGTGACTCACCGGAATGGTGGACTGCTGTGCGGGCACGTAGTTTCCGGGCATCATCGAATCCGATACCCCGCATCTGAGCCAGTTCGCGCGTGAGTTGATTGCCCGCCGCGTGTATGACCTTAGCAAACGCCAGATCGTTACCGTGTGCGACGATTACTTTCGTCAAACCCGCACCGATATCGACGTAGCAAATCGTCCTGCTTCCGTTTTGATTGCCGGAGAGATATTTGTGTGCTTTGACGATGGCCATGGGTTCGCTGTGCATACCCACGACTTCGAGTTTGCAGCGGTTGGCCAGCTCAATGATTTTCATGACCGCGTCGCGCCGCGCTGCGATGCAGACGACCTGGTGCTTGGTCAGACCGTTGCGGATGATCTTGCCGACCTTATGGCTGCGCACGACCATGCGGGAAGGATCTACATCGAAACGCTGGACAAGGTGCAGGCCGACCTGCTGTTCGAATTCGCTGTCATCGGTCTTGTCGAGTTCGAGTTGTTGAATAAGCGTTTGATACGCAGGGATCGAGCAGATAGCGCGGCGGCCCTTGAAGGGTTGAGACTTGAGCAGGTCGCGCAGCGCATCGGCGATATAAGTCGTGCGTCCGGCCGACTCGTCGCGATAGAGTTCCGGGATCACACGGCAGGCGCTCGCGACCAGTTGAGGCGGATCGCCCAGTGTTACCTGCAATAGCTTCAGCGTGTCAGCGCCAAAGTCAATCGCAATCGGTGAGTACTTCGGTTTGGTAAAGCCCAGTGCCATGCGTCCAACTCGCCTCCAGGCCCTGTGTTAAGGGGCCACAGCGGAATCCCGTCTGCGGTCGCCGTCATACATCTGAACGGACGCACCCGCAGCGCCGGGCTTGGTACATCAACTATGATGTCAATCGTCTGAAAGCGGGGCCTTGTTTAGCTCTTACCCGCGTTATCCGGGCCTTGCAGACCGCCCAGACAGGACAAACCGAACTGTTTATCGGATGGGCTTGCTAGCACCGATTTTGTCAGCGGTTAGGATATGCGGTTCATGGATAACCTTACCCCCCGACAAGTTGTTGAACAGCTCGATCAGTACGTTATCGGCCAGGACCAGGCAAAGCGGGCCGTGGCGGTCGCCATCCGCAACCGTTGGCGTCGCCGGCAGTTGACCGGGGATATGGCTTCCGAGGTCTATCCCAAGAACATTATTATGAGCGGGCCCACCGGTGTGGGTAAGACGGAAATTGCTCGCAGACTTGCCAAGCTGGCAGACGCTCCGTTCGTCAAGGTGGAAGCGAGCAAGTTCACGGAAGTGGGCTATCACGGCCGAGATGTGGAATCCATGATCCGTGACCTTCTGGACCAGGCGATATCGATGGTGCGTAACGAACAGGCTGTGCACGTGGCGGGAAAAGCCAAGGAAGCAGCAAATGATCGACTGGTGAATCTTTTATATCCCGGTTCCAGTGAACCATCCCCTCCCGCAGGCGGGACGGTTGGTTATGTCAGCACTGAAAGCTCCACCGAGCGGCGAGAACATGTCAGAAAGAAGTTACGTGAGCAACTTGATACCGGCCAACTCGATGATAAAGAAGTCGAGTTAACGATTACTCAGAAACCTCATACATCGGTCATGTTCGCCAACATGGGCATCGACCAGATGGACCCGCAGATGTCGGACATGCTTGAACGGATGATCCCGAGCAAGGACAGCCGAAAAAAGATGACGGTTGCGCAGGCGCGCCAGGTCCTGATCGACCAGGAAACAGATAAGCTGTTGGATGAAGACAAGGTGACCACCGAAGCGATTCAGCGCACGCAGGATGGCGGGATCATCTTTCTTGACGAGATCGATAAGATCGCGGTTTCCGGCGGGAAGTCCGGCTCGGGTGGCGGCGGTTCACCGGATGTATCACGCCAAGGTGTGCAACGCGACCTGCTGCCGATCGTTGAAGGTACGAGCGTGACGACTCGCTTCGGCGTGGTGAAGACGGATCATATCCTCTTCATCGCGGCCGGTGCTTTCCATGCTGCGGATGTCAGCGATCTGATGCCCGAACTTCAAGGACGATTTCCGATCCGCGTTGAGTTGAATGCTTTGGGCGAGGAAGACTTCGTTCGCATCCTCACGGAACCGGGCAACGCGTTGACCAAGCAGCAGCAAGCGTTGCTGGAGGTGGAAGGGTTGGAGGTCGTGTTTGAAGAGGCCGGCATCAGGGCCATGGCGCAACTTGCCGCCAAGGCAAATGCCACGCTTGAAAACATCGGCGCACGCCGTCTGATGACGATTGTTGAAAAAGTGTTTGAGCAAGTGAACTTCGACGCCCCCGAGATGGCGGCGCGAGGCGAGAAGACTGTCACAATCAACGAGGCGTATGTGCTTGAGCAGGTCCAGGCGATTGCTGATGATAAGGACCTGAGCAAGTTTGTGCTTTAACGGCTAACACATCGCCGCTAACCATGTGGATTATCCTGCTCATCCCGGCGGTACTGAGTTGCCTGTTGCTGGCGGCGCACTTCTTGCGTCATAACAATCTGATATTAGTTGCTATCTCATTGGCGCTGCCGTGCAGTTTGTTTATCCGCAGGCGTTGGGCGGTGCGGCTGGTGCAGGCTGTGCTTGTAATCGGGGCGCTTGAATGGATACGCACACTGATTGCCACAGCTATGCAGCGGATGGAAGACGGTGCGTCTTGGAAGCGCATGGCTGTGATCCTCGGGGTCGTTGCGATGTGGACACTCGGTTCGGCGCTACTCTTGGAAACATCGATGATTCGACGGAGATACCGCCGCCCTGCTTGACCTGTTGCAGATAACAAATAAAAACCGAGTGGCTAAACGCCACCCGGTTTATTGTTGGATTGATTGTCGGCATATTACAACAGGTCAGCGTCTTCGCCATCATCAAGTGTGATAATCGGTTCGACCATGCTGAGGACCGATTCGGTCTGCTGTGACATTTGCACCGCCGCCAACGTTGCTGTGGTTGCTGCAACTGATTTTGAGGTAAGGCGTTTGATGCGCTCGATCTTCGCCAGGGCTTGTGCTTCGGCCTTGAGTTGCGATGTCCGGCCGGGCAACTGCCAGTCCTGGTTACGCACCTTGGCGATCCCCTTGCGAGCGACCCTGTAAGATGTGCCGTCCATCACCCATATCATCACGCTGCCATTGTTCACATTGCGCCACAGGATATCCGGCTGGTTGTCGGCGTTATAGTCGCCTACGCCTGACATCACCCAACTGGTGTTGGATTCGGTAATCACGGCGACAGATTCTTTCAGGGAGCCGTCTTCGGCATTCAACAACCAGATCTTGTTCTGGCCCGTAACGTCGTTACGCCAAACGATATCCGTTGCGCCATCGCGATCGAAGTCGCCGACACCGCCGATGTACCAATTTGTATCAGCTACTTTATCCAGTGACATCGAATCGACATTGGCAGTGCCATCCATCAACCAGACAACATTTTTGCCGGTATTCGAATTACGCCAGAGCAGGTCGGTATTGCCGTCATTATCGAAGTCACCGGCGCCGGCAATGATCCACTTGCGGTTCGTGAGGGTTTGCAGTTCCACAACTTCTGAGATGTCCGTTCCCTCCATCAACCAGACAACGTTACGACCGTCGTAAGCATTGCGCCAGATGATGTCGTTCTCACCGTCCTGGTTCATATCACCGATAGCGGCGATGTAGAAGGTGTTGCTAGCCACGTCATCAAGGCTGACAACCGTGTCAAGATTGAAACCTCGCATGTCATACAGGGTGTTCTTGCCCGAGGAGAAGTTGCGCCACATGATATCGGCCAGGCGGTTGCTATCGAGGCTGTTCTGGGCAGCTCCGATGTTGACGGTAATCGTCGACTGAACGGTGTTACCGTCATAGTCAGTGGCTTCAATCGTGATCGTGACCGTCTCGGGGATGCTGGTGCCGATCGTGAAGATCGTCACGACGCCGGCATCGTCAATCGTTGCGGCGATGCGAGTCGGGTCAGACCTGCTGGCGATGCTGTAGGTGAGTTCTGATTCAAGACGTTCTACCGATTCGACGGTAACCAGGTCATGTTCGTCGGGGTAATACTCATTGGCAAAGTTGCTCAGAGGCAAGCTGCCAAAGGCGGAGTTGATTGACTGGGCATTCCAGATGGGGATTGAGGCAAGGTCATCAATGACATCCATACCGTCACCGAGGACTCGTCCGAAGACTGCGTAGCCTGAAGACGAATCGCCATCCAATGAGGTATTGGCGTCATCTAAATTGAAGAACCATTGGCTTGTAGCGGAATCCGGGTCGCTTGTACGGGCCATGGCGATAGTGCCGCGCGTGTTGGAAATCCCAGATTCATTCAATATCGGTGTTGCACCGGTAGCAATGAATTCGTAAGTCGCGGGAGATTCATAGCGGAAACCGCCCCCCTGCAGGATATCGATACCACTGGCAGAACTGCTACCCGGCTCGGTCTGTCCGATACGTACCGAACGGTGGAAAAATGTGTCGTCATATGCGCCGCTGTCCAGGTAACTAAGGAAGTTCTCTACTGTGACAGGCGTATCGTCGTCGAATAGCTCCAGGTCGATCGTGCCGTAGACCGGATCATTGTTAGCGTCGTAGTAAACGGTTGTAAAACGGACGAGTGTTCCGGAAATCTCATCGTCGTCGAAGTAGTCGTTCAGGTTGACGGAAGTGGTGCCACCCGAAGCGCTGATATAGACCTCCGGTATGGCGCCGAGCGTTGTCGCGCTGAGCAACATCCGAGGCTCAAGTTCCTGCATCTGCTGCGGGGTGGAATCGTGCTGTGATTCGCTGTCGTTCCACATTGACTTGATACGTTGAAGCGTGTTGTTGAGCATCGACCTGATCGCCTCCCTTATCTAGAGGTTGGGCGGATGGGTAAACTCGCACCGGCTGACCGGCCGAGGACTACGGTTACCCCACTTTGTTTTGACCACCGGAATGTACGTCGCGTTACCTAACTAATAACACGGCTTCACCGTATGGCAACCCAAAGCGGTCATATATCTTGGGTGCCCGATAAGAATAGACCGATTAAGCCCGCAGGTCAAACAGAAAAGTGCTAAGCACCGTATAAATATTGAATTAGAATCCTTCCGCCAAATCCCTAATCCGCACAAACCGACCGCAGTTACACACTTAAGAAGATTCTGGGTCGTTATATAGCTGTACGGTTCTTGTATGGGTCGCTACACTTCGTGCATGCTCGCTCAGGTCCATAGTTTTGTGCTGTCCGGCATCGATCCCCTCGCCTGTGAGGTGGAGGTCGATATTGCAGATGCTGGATTACCAAAGACAACGATCGTCGGTTTGCCCGACGCGGCGGTGAAAGAGTCTATCGAACGGGTGCGTTCGGCGATCATCAATACGGGGTACCCCTTCCCGATGTCGCGGTTGCTGGTCAATCTGGCGCCGGCGGACATCCGTAAGGAAGGGCCGATCTTTGATCTGCCGATCGCGGTGGGTTTGCTGCTGGCGGAGCGCGTGATACAGACACAACGGCACAAGCGTTTTCTGTTTGCCGGGGAGCTTGCGCTTGATGGACGAGTACGTGCGGTGAATGGCGTCATCAACCTGGCGATGCTTTGTAAGCAACTGGAACTTGATGGCGTCATTGTGCCGGTTGAAAACGCGAGCGAAGCGTCGGCGGTCGGCGGGATCGATGTTTACCCGGTCGATACGCTGGCGAGTGTTGTCGGTTTTTTGAACGAACAGCACGAGATCGAGCCGTTGCCTGAGGTTGATGCAGAGACAATCCTATGCAACGGCCATGCGCAGATGGACTTTGCGGATGTACGCGGTCAGGAAGCTGTCAAGCGAGCGATGCTGATCGCGGCGGCGGGTTCGCACAACGTCATCATGATCGGCCCGGCGGGGACAGGCAAAACGATGATGGCCAAGGCGCTGCCGGGGATTTTACCGCCGTTATCGCGTGATGAGGCGTTGGAGGTCACACGGATTTATTCTTCGATCGGGCAGGTGCCCAAGGGCCAGCCGCTGATTACAGCAAGGCCGGTGCGTTCGCCGCATCACACAGCCAGCGGAGTTGCGGTCGTCGGCGGCGGGATGATCCCAAGACCCGGCGAGGTCAGCCTGGCACATCACGGTGTGCTGTTTCTCGATGAGATGCCCGAATTTTCACGCACGGTTCTGGAGACATTAAGGCAGCCGTTAGAGGATTCATGCGTCACGATCGCTCGAGCACACAGTTCGATCCGATTCCCGGCAAGGTTCATGCTTGTCGCGGCGATGAATCCCACGCCGAAGGGCAAGACGCCGGACGATGAGACCAGCCAGCGCCAGATGGAACGGTATCTGTCTCGCATCTCCGGGCCATTGATCGACCGGGTCGACATCCATGTCGAGGTGCCGGCGGTTCCCTATCAGCAGTTGACAGCCAAGGCGAACGGGACAAGCAGTGCGGAATTGCGTAAAAAAGTCGTGGCCTGCCGTAAGCTGCAATGCGACCGAAATGGCGGATCGCTAAGACCCAACCGGACACTGACCGGCCGGGAACTCGACAAGTTGGCGCCGCTGGATGAAATATGCCAGGCGATGCTCAAAGAGGCTATGACCAACCTGGGCCTGAGTGCCCGTGCTTACGACAAGATCCGTCGTGTCGCGAGAACGATCGCCGACCTTGAAGGCGTTGAAGCCATCCAGCACCAACACGTCGCGGAAGCGATCCAGTACCGGCTTCTGGATAGAAGTATGTAGGTTTGTATCAGTATTCAGATTAACCGACGTCGCTTCCTTTGACAGGGTTTTCATAATACGTACAAACAAAGGATATTCGTTTGGAACAATCTCCCGAGGGGATCTGTGAGCAGAAAGCATTACCGAGGCTAAGCGACGCGGTTATTGGCGTCGTTGTGGTATATACATTCATTTTCATTCTACCCCTTTCGACCTACTACATTTTGCACTTTCTGGTTCCGACCTATTTGAACTATGCATGGTTATCTAATTTTATCATCTTTATCACGTTAGTCTGGATGATCGTTTTTTCTTTGTGGATGCAAAGAAACCGAAGATTATCTTCGATGTTCAAATCAATCAGCCTGCGAAGCGTTGTCATAGAGGGTTCACTCGCTTTAGCAACGGCGATCCTGTTGATTATTTTTATCGCAGTCATCAACGCCATCTGGCCCGAATCGCGGAACAATGCCGATCGAATCAACGACATTGCAGGATACGGGCAGCCCGCGATCACGATCACGTTCGCGCTCATGGCCATGTTCATGAGCCCGATTGCTGAAGAGCTTTTCTATCGAGGCTTCCTCTTCCGAACCCTGCGCATCAGGTTCGGCCTGATCATAGCCTGCATACTCCAGTCAACAGTATTTGCTTTCACGCATTTGTACAGTCCTTCCTATGTTGTCATTATTTTTGTGTACGGGATCGCGTTTTCGCTTCTATATGCCTGGCGAAAGACGCTGCTTTCGCCGATCTTGGCGCACTTCTGGCTGAACCTTGTGCCTTCGATCGCGGCAATCATCCTGATGATCAATATCGCCAACACGCCCTATCTTGGGGTTTCAATTGATAATGATACCGAGGGCATCCGTGTTCTCAGTGTTGCGCCTGGCAGCGGAGCCGAGGATGCGGGTATCATGTCTGGCGACATCATCACACAGATCGAAGGCAAGCCCGTAGATTCGATGGAGCAGTTAATCACGGCTGTCAGAGAAAAACAGATCGGTGATACGGTCAGCATCAGTCTGATTAGAGATGAACAGCAACTGGAGCTACCGGTAAATCTGAAAAAGAATTCGCCTTAAGAACTGTTCATCGTCCCCTCTGCGGCGTTCAAACAACACACTTCAGATAAACATCCCTGCTACCGCCGCGGTACAGCTTGATGCAAGTGCGCCGCCAAACATGGCGCGTAGTGCCAGACGTGAGAGGTCTGTTTTGCGTTCAGGGACCAGTGGGGAGATGCCGCCGATCTGTACGCCGATCGATGCAAAGTTGGCGAAGCCGCACATGGCGTATGTCACCAGCTTGGCGGAGCGTGGGTCGTGAAAAATGGACTGCGGGTGCATACCCGTTTCCGGATCGATCTTGCCCAGCATGGCGCCCAAGTCGAAGAAGGCAATGAGTTCGTTGATAGCGAGCTTGGTGCCGATCAGTCCGCCGACAATCTTACAATCGTGCCAGTTCTCAACGCCGATACACCAGGCGATCGGGGACAGGAACCAGCCGAAGATCGCTGATACGGATAGTTCTCCTTCTCCCATCCCGAACCACGCGTGTCCCATCGCGCCTAAAGGCCAGTTGACCAGTTCGACCAACGCGGTGAACGCGATCAACATGGCGATGACGTTCAGCCAGAGTTTCAGACCGTCTTGCGTGCCGTTGGCGGCAGCTTCGATGAGGTTATGAGCGGTACGTTCAATTTTGAGTTTCAGGTGTCGGCCGGTAACAGGTTCGTCGATCTCCGGACGGATGATCTTGGCAATCACGAACGCTGCCGGCGCGCTGAGCAGGGATGCGGTCAGCAGGTGTACGCCGATTTCAGGGCCGACCACCCCGATGTATACAGCCAAGACAGACCCCGCGACAGTCGCAAAGCCGCCCGTCATCAGGGCGTTCATTTCCGACATCGTCATCTTTGCGAGATAAGGCTTAACGACCAGCGGTGCTTCGGTTTGTCCAGCGAAAATGTTAGCAGCCATCGCCATGGCCTCGGCGCCACTGACACCCATGAAGAACGACATGACGCGTGCCAACACCCAGATCACGACCTGCATGATGCCGATGTGATAGAGCACCGCCATCAATGCGGAGAAGAAGATCATAACCGTCAGGCCGTGCGTGGCGAATGCAAAGATATATTCCGGTCCGGTTCTTGCGGGAAGGTCCGAACCAAACACCGTTTCAACGCCGCGGGTATTGACATCGATCAGACCCACGACGAAGTTCTTCGCCGCTTCCAGCGCCCCTACACCGACGCCCGTGCCGAGGATCATGAACGCCAGGCCAATCTGTAAAGCCATCCCCCAGAACACGACGCGCCAGGGGAAACGCTTTCGATTGCTGGATAACAGCCAGGCAAGCCCCAACAATGTGACAATGCCGATCAAGGCTCTGACGTAGATCATGGACAACCAGTGTAGATAAGTAGGTCTAAATCAGGAAGGCTTTTTGCCTTGATTTTGCTGTAATCGCATCAAATCCGTATGTCCGTTACAGTATGCCCCTTACCGAATCGGCAACCGTCCCATAAAAACGAATCGAATGTCAGGAGAGACCCGATGCCCCGAGCCAGCGCAAGCCACATCCTCGTTGAATCCGAAGCCAAAGCCCTCGAACTGAAGCAGCAGATAGCCGATGGCGCTTCATTTGCAGAGCTAGCCAAGAAACACTCCTCCTGCCCGTCGGGCCAGGGCGGCGGTTCACTCGGCGAGTTCGGCAAGGGCGATATGGTCCCCGAGTTTGACGCGGTCATCTTCTCCGACCTGCCGATCGGCCAGGTGTCAGACCCGGTCAAGACCCAGTTCGGCTATCACCTGATCGAAGTGCATGCGCGGATGGGTTGATAGTTTATCTATCCACGATCGGCGAAATATAGTTTTCTATCTTCATCACGACCAGCGTCTGGTCGTCCTGTGGACGTGATCCTGCTTCGTGGCTGCGCACGTGTCGCATGATGGTGTCGACGGCGCAGTAGGCTTCGCCGGAGCATTCGCGCATGGCGTTGATGATGCCGGGGGTGCCAAAGAAAGCGCCGTCGGGGCTGCGTGTTTCGGGGATGCCGTCGGTGTAGAGCGTCAGCGTCTGGCCGGGCTCAAGCTGGACAGTGGCGTCTTCGTATGTTTCATCAGCCATGATGCCAAGAGGCAAGCCGCCGACGGCGTCTAGTTCCGTGATATCGATGTGGCCGTTCGCAGAAGGTTTACGCCAGATCGGGGGCGGATGGCCTGCACGGGAGTAAGTAAGTGTGCGTGTCTTCGTGTCATACAGCGCGTGGAATGCTGTCACGAAAGTATCATCGATGCGCTTAGCGCAAAGGTGTCTATTGATGTAATCCAATACCTGGCCCGTCGTGTTGGGTGTGTCCGGATAAGAAGCAAGGATGGATTCGACCATCGCCATCACGACTGCGGCGGACGGGCCGTGACCGGATACATCACCGATGATGATCGCCCAGCGTCCATCCGGTTCTTTAATCGTATGACGGACACCCGTGCCTAATGGGTGAAATGAATACAGGTCGCCGCCGGCCTGATCGTAGGTTTGATATTTCACCGACAGACTGACGCCGGGGATATCAGGCAATTTATCCGGCAGCAATGCCTGCTGGATATCAGCGATTTTCTTTACCTCATCCTTCACACGCTGATGCACTTCACGCAATCGCTTGGCTGTCTGCACGTGCTTGACTGTGCCACCGACGAGGTTGGACCGCAGGATGATGTCTTCGAGTGCCTTCTCATTATGACGGTCTTTATCGTGACTGAGATTGATCGACCAGTTCAGAACCTTACCGTCGTCATAGAGCGGAACGGCAGCGATTGATTCGTATTGTTGAAGTGCATCACCGAGAATGGGGTCGTGATATTCTTGAATATCGCGAATGATCACGGGCTTCCCGCCCGCGACGATCTGCCCAAGCAATCCGCCGGTGTGAATCGGCAGGTCATGTGAAGGCCGCCATTCGATTTCCCGTCCGATCATGGCCAGTTCACCATGCAGAAGCTGTTGCGTGATATGGTACTCACCCGGTTTCAGTCCACGGCAAGACAAGGAAATGTATCCCATCTGCCCGTTCAACTCGGTCCAGCCCTGGCCAAATGCACGCAACACTTCGGATGGGTCATCCGCCTTGCTCAGGTCTGACACGAGCCGAAGCAGGATCGGCAACCGCTGGTTATCCGCAAAGTCGTGTATCCGCATGGTGACATGATAACCATTCGGATTGGATATAGCCGTAAATAAACGCTAATCGATGCAAATGAGATGACTGATATGTGAGTATTAAAGTATGTATCTGTCTGATACCCATGCCATGTGTATGCTCAAGAGGGTTACAGGCTGTCGATCGCGGTTTTGAGAAGCTTGTAGCTTTCTTCTAATGCCTGGGGGATGACGCGGATATGGCCTATGGTGTGCATGAAGTTGACGTCGCCGTTCCATCGGGGCACGACGTGCATGTGGGCGTGGCCGGGCAGCCCCGCACCGGCGCATCGGCCGAGGTTCATACCGATGTTGATGCCTTGCGGGTTCATGGTCATGCGGAGCAAACGTGCGCCGAGTTCGCTGAGTTCCATCAAACCGGAACGCTGCGCGCTGCTCAGGTCGCTGATATCGCCGACATGTGTGTGAGGCGCAACAAGCAGATGGCCATTCGTGTACGGATACCGATTAAGCATGAGGATGCCACGGTCATCGCGTTTAAGAACGAGCATCTGTTCGATACCTGCTGGATCAAGATCATCCGCCGCGGCATCGCAGAGGAAGCAACCGGTCTTCGATCCCGGACCGGGGGCGTTGTCATCCAGCTTGCTGATGTACGCCATGCGCCAGGGTGCCCAGAGTCTTTGCTGTTTCATACCCGATAGCCTAGCACCTCATCGCCCGGGCTCAAACAGCCCCGCTTCATGCTGTAGTAGCCACGCTTTGACTTCGACCCCTGCCGCGAAGCCGGTGAGACTACCGTTGCCGCCGATGACACGGTGACAGGGGATAATGATCCCGATCGGATTCGCCCCGTTCGCCCGCCCCACCGCCCGGCTTGCTTTGATGTCGCCCATCCGACGTGCCTGCTGGCCGTAGGTGATCGTTTGGCCGTAGGGGATACGCTGAAGCTCTTTCCAGGCGCGCTGCTGGAAGGGTGTGCCTTGCGGATTGAGTTTGAGATCGAATTGTGTCAGCTCACCGGCAAAGTAGGCTTCGAGTTGTTCGATGGCATCGCGGAACAGGTCGGCATCTTGGCAAGCGCCGTCTTCGGGCGAGACGGGTCGAGATTCTGTACTGACATTCAGACGCGTCAATCCGCATTCATTACCCGACAAAAGAATGCGACCCACGGGGCTGTTGATCCATGTGTATGACGTAACGGTATGTTTTTTCGTTGTCGTCATGTGAATCTCATGAGAGCTATTGCGTCTGCTCTACAGGATCCCCAAACATACGCCGGAGCGTACGGATCGAGCCCAGGTGATTGGTAAAGTCATTGATGGGCCGAACAAGGCGCAGCAGCGTCGGCAGGTCAGCCCATGGGCCTTCACGTTGGTCAGTCGGCTCCGCGTGCCAATCATCAGGATCATGTGTCTCGATCGCTTGTTTAACAAGAGCCGTGGCTTGATCGAGTTTCTGGACCAGTTCATCTACCGTTACCACGTCATGCGAAGGCATCTGCTTAGCCAGATCACTTTGTAGTAGCAGCAATTGAAACGCACGCAGCGCAATCAGATGTTCGCCGATCAACCGAATGCTGTTGCAGTCATTGCCGGGATCGCGGTTGAAGACATCGGGATTCAGATCTTCAAGAGCATAGCGCGTACGGTCCTGCTGATTTTGCAGAAGGTCGAGGAGAGTATGGTTGATGGGGTGGAGTTCGGACATCGTTAGGTTGCCTGTTTCTCCAAAGATCTAATCTTGATAATGGCGTAAGGCTCTATTTAACATACGGAAGTTGTATGCCGTGGGACTTTAAGACCTGCTCATAATGAATAATACGGCTGCTTATTGATTCTCTTAACTCCTCAACGCAACCGACTAATTCATCATCGGAACTATCAGCCACTCTCTCTTTGATTGAGTCAATAAGCGATAGCATGATTGACAAAGAATCACCTTGGATCACGACACACGGGAATTTTCGTTCGGGCAACCGAACTATCCCATAATTTGTTGCTTCGCTAAATACTTCTACCTTTTTGACATCCATATAAACCCCCAAATTGCTATGTCAGTGTTAGCGAATATGCCCCGGGTCCTCGACCCGGGGCTAAATGTGTAGGTGTGGATTAAATCACCGACTCCTCTTTACTCAATCCATGCGCCGGCCGTGTATCAAGTTGCACAAGTTCCTGCTCCTGGATCATCTTGGCCTCTTCGGCGTCGGCGACATTGTCGCTGTGGCAGACGGCCTTCTTTCCTTTATGGGCGAGCTTGTGGATTTCTTCGGGACTCAGAACACCACGCTCTTTGAGGATGCGTTGTTGTTCCTCGGTCAGAGCGGAGGAGATCTTCGGCTTCCCACGGTCAAAGCCCTCAGCTTTCCCTGACGACCATTCCTGGATTTCCTTACTGATCCGCACGCTACACCAATCGTGACCGCACATCGCGCAGAAGTCGGTGTCTACGTCCATGTCCTCATCGTGATAAGCACGTGCGGTATCGGGATCGAACGATAGCTCGAAGTGTTTTTCCCAGTTCAAGGCAGCGCGGGCCTTGGTCAGTTGATCGTCCCACGTGCGTGTATCCGGGATACCCAGCGCGATGTCGGCAGCATGGGCGGCGATCTTGTACGCGATACAACCCTGCTTCACATCGTCCTTCTTCGGCAAGCCCACGTGTTCCTTGGGAGTCACATAGCAAAGCATGGATGCGCCGTGATACGCGGCGTTGGTCGCGCCGATACAGCTGGTGATATGGTCGTAGCCGGGGAAGACGTCGGTCACCAGTGGGCCGAGTACGTAGAACGGCGCGCCGTGGCAGACGGTGCGTTCGAGTTTCATGTTGTATTCGATCTGGTCGAGCGGGACGTGGCCCGGTCCTTCGACCATAACCTGCACGCCCTTGCGCCAGGCACGTTCGGTGAGTTTGCCGATCTCGATAAGTTCAGCGAACTGGATCTTGTCGGACGCGTCGGCGAGCCCGCCCGGCCGACAGCCGTCACCGATCGAGAAGGTGACGTCGTACTCACGCATGATGTCGCAGATATCTTCCCAGGCTGTATTCATGGGATTCTCTGCGTTATGTGTGAGCATCCACTTGGCAAGCAGTGAGCCGCCGCGCGAGACCAGGCCGATCAAGCGGTTCTTCGCGAGTTTGATGTGGCTTTTCAGGATACCGGCATGGATGGTGAAGTAGTCCACGCCCTGCCTGGCCTGATGTTCGACGGTATCGAGGATGGCCTGCTTATCGAGGTCTTCGATCTTCTTACCAATGATCATCGAGTAGATGGGGACGGTGCCGATCGGCGCGGTGGAGTTGCGGATGATCGCATCGCGCGTGGCATCCAGATCGCCTCCGGTCGACAGGTCCATGACGGTGTCGGCTCCCCAGCGCAGGGCCCACTCGAGTTTTTCGATCTCTTCTTCTGTGCCGGAGGAGATCGGTGAGGCGCCCATGTTGGCGTTGATCTTGGTCTTTGAGGCACGGCCGATACACATCGGGTCGAGCTTGTAGCCGAGGTGTGTCTTGTTGGCGGGGATGACCATCCGGCCTGCGGCGACTTCATCACGGACCTGCTCAGCGGTAAGGTGCATCTCACGCTCAGCAACACGTTTCATCTCGGGTGTGATGATGCCCAGGCGTGCGGATTCCAGTTGTGTGATGGGCTTGAACCCCTTCGGGCAGGAAACCGACCGTTTGCTGCCGTCGGCTTGCTCGAATGTATAGACATCGACATCACCACTATTCGCAGCGCTATCACCATCGCTGGTGGACCAGCCTTCGGGCATGAAGTCCCAGGCGGTCTTGTCGGAGGGCTTTGGCATGCCGGGGGTGTCGGGGGAGCTGTAGGTCAGAGCACCGGCAAGACCGGGGGCGATCTTCGGGCGATTGGCGAACGAGCCCGGCGTGGTGGCGGCAGGTTCGGTACCGGGGTCATCGCCGACAGGTGGCAACTTGTAACCAAGCGATTCGGTATCGAGCTTGTCGTCGTGTTGATGGGAGTCGTTTTGTTTAATCATGGCGAGCCTTCCTTGAAGTTCGGGGAAGCGCTCGCGCAAGCAGGTGCATGCGTCGCTTCCCTACGCAGTTACCCGTCGCATATCGCCGCAACGGTTGGCTGATCAGGTTCCGAGGGTTTTTCTCAGTCCCGCTGTCTGTCGGGACACCCCTAGCGAACGTATTAAAGGATACGCGCTGGGATGGACGCGGGCAAGGGTGGATGGGGTGTGGGGTGTGGGGTGTGGGGTGTGGGGTGTGGGGTGTGGGGTGTGGGAATGGTATTGCTAATGGCTAATCGTTAATCGCTAATGTTTATCCCAACGCCGGTCCTGAGCGCAGCGGAGGTCCGGGCGGGTATGGGGTATCGGAAGAACCTGATTTTCTGCTTTCAAAATTTCCTGTTTTCCAGCTTTTCCCTCCCCCAACGCCGGTCCTGAGCGAAGCGAAGGGCGGGGCCGCAGCTAACCACAATCAACAGATAGAAAAATCGCTAAGCCGCAAGCGGCTTAGAACAGCGACGGGTGGTAAAGATAAATGCACCGTTACTTCTTGTGCTTGCTGCGAGGCACGGTCAGGGTCGACCATTTGTCCCCGGCCAGCGTCCTGCAGGCCACAACGATTTGGCCGATGTGGTAGTTGTAGTGTGACAACTGGCGGTGGATTGCGCCGATTACGACTTCAGGTTCATCACGAATGGTGACCGTTGCGGTGAGGTCGACCGGCCGAAGCTCACTGATAGCCTTGAATAACGTGTTCCACCCCGCCTCCCAATCGCGTTCCACCTCGTCCCGGCTCGTGTAGTTGTCCGTGAACTCGTCATCACGATCGCGCCAAGGCTTTTCGCCGTCCGTCGTCATGAAGTCCGCCCAGCGAGACCGCATGGCACAGGAAAGGTGTTTCATGATGACCGCGACACTGTTGCTCTCGGGGTCCGGCTCGTACTGCATCTGCTCGAAGGTGATCTGACGTATGGCACTGTCAGCCATACGCTTCTGCGCCCGGAACATCTCCTCCGCACTTTCCAGTACCGCCCTGCCCAGTTCCTCATGGATATCAGACATCCGAGCGTCTCCATTCATCACACGCGAGGGGCCGTGGTCCCGCCGTCCTCCACGCGTAATGGTAGCCATTCTATCACATCTTGTATCATCCGGTCCCAATAGCCCCATTCGTGGTCTTCGCCGGGGGATTCCACGTAGGTTAGATCAATCCCCAAATCCTTCAAGTGATCTCTGAAAGTCAGGTTTTCAGGGTACACGAAGTCTTCGGTACCGCAACACTGGAACAGGGCCGGCCGGGGGCCGGTTTTTTTTGCCAATTCCGTCGCCAGGTGCAGCAGATCGTTGCCGGAGCCAACGTACCCCTCCAGCCCCCCGAAGGTGTTCATGAACTCTTCTTCCAGCTTTTCAGTGGTTTTCATCCGCTGAGTCCGATCCAAGGCCCCGGACAGGCTGGCGGCGGCACAGAATTTATCGGGATGGCTTAACGCCAGCTTGAACGCGCCGTACCCCCCCATCGATAATCCAGCCACGAAGTTGTCCTCCCGCTTGTCAGACAATGGGAAGAAACGCCGACAGACCTTGGGTAATTCCTCGCTCAAGAAGGTCCAGTATTTGTTGCCACGCAGCATATCCGCATAAAAGCTGCGGTGGACCTCCGGCATGACTACAGCCAGATTCCGCTTCCAGGCGTAGCGTTCAATGTTGGACTGTCGCGTCCAGGCGGAGCTGTTATCGCCCAGCCCATGCAGCAGATAGAGCGTTGGATGCGGCGGATTCATCTCGATGCCCGGGTAATGATGGGCATGCGTGGCCGTGGGTTGAGGCAGAATGACACGCATGGTTACATTGAGTTCGAGCGCGTCGGAGAAGAATTCACAGGTGATAAGAGCCATGTCGGATATCGGGGATTCTGGTTGTTTTGAGCATTGAAACAAATAGCCGGCTGATAACGCGAGCACGGCACCAGCCGGTAAGATAACAACATGCAGCATATCACCGCCATCAAGCCAACGCAGCGGAACCCGGGCCGACTGACGGTGCGGGTCGGCAGGAAGGTCGTCGCGACGCTGCCGCTTGGCAAAATCGAGACCCTCGGGCTGCAGGTCGGCCAGATGTGGGATGATGCCCTGGCCGCGAAGGTGGCCCAGGCCGCTGTCTATGACAAGGCCCTGCGTCAGGCGATGAACCGGCTGAACCGTCGGGCGATGAGCCGGCGTGACTTGGACAAGAAACTCAAAGAGCTAGAGTACGAGACGCCAGTCCGTGATCAGGTTCTCGACCGACTCACCGAACTGAATTACCTCGATGATGAGGCCTACGGCCAGGCATTGGTCGAATCGACGCTACGCCGAAAACCAGCCGGCCCTCAACTGCTCAGACAAAAGCTCTACCAGAAAGGCCTCGACCGATCGCTGATTGAAAAACTCGTCGGTGAAGCGACCGATGCCCAGGACCTGGCGCCGGGCGCGGTTGAGTTGGCACGCAAAAAACTGCAATCGATGCAACGACTTGAAGCCGAGACCCGACGCCGCAGAATCTACGGCCTGCTGGCTCGGCGTGGTTTTAATCCCGACACCATCTCCAGCGTGATGTCGGAATTGGAAGATGAGTTATCGAAAGGAATCGAAGATACATGGGAATAATCTCCCCACTGTTCATTGATTCTATCAATCGCCCTTGAGAAGTAGACGAGCCATGACAAACAGTGTTGATCTTTCTGATCCGAATCATTCCCAATCAAATCCAATGTTGCCATGGATCGCATTAGCGATGGTGATTGTTGCAACACTCATCACGTTAAAACTGATGGACCGGGTATGGTGGTGCGAGTGTGGCGAAGCTTTTCTCTGGTCGGGTGATGTGTGGAGCAACCACAACTCACAACACTTCGTTGATCCTTACAGTTTCTCTCATGTGCTGCACGGCTTGATTTTCGCATGGGTCTTCTACTGGATCGCTCCGCTACGCAAGCAGGCGTTCGGCTGGCGTTTGAGTGCGGCGGTTCTCCTTGAAGCGGCTTGGGAAGTCTTTGAAAATACACCCTTCACGATCAACCGATATCGCGAAGCCACCATGGCCCTCGGTTATGCAGGCGACAGCATCGGAAACAGCTTGGGCGACATCGCGTGTTGCGGCTTGGGATTTATCTTCGCCACCGGTGTCCGCTGGTACTGGTCGTTGACCGTGTTCGTGGTAACAGAGATCGGCATGCTGATCACGATCCGCGACAACCTGACTCTGAACGTCCTGATGCTTTTCTGGCCCGTCGAAGCGATCAAGCAGTGGCAGACCGCGGGGATGTGATAATACATTTCCCAAAAAGTTCTCATTTAGTATAATAGTACCCATAGCTTGCCTTCCGAAGCCTCTTGGTAGATCATGAAACATTGATTAATCAAAAGATGCTTCTACCGGCATTGCAGATTGACTAGTGGGATACCGCTTTTCAGCTACCAGGACATCTTGCCTGGCAAGATAAGCTGTTTCATCAATATGCACCACATGGATATTGGGGGTGCTGTACGATCTTGAGTGCATCACATGGGCCAACTGCAGGGACAACCTGATTCTGAGCGATTGTCTTCAGCCATCCGGATTGAACAACTGATCCGTGAGGAAGATACGGTCGCAATGGTTCGACTGATTGGCAAAGTTGCAGGGATGGATGCATCGGTCCCGGTAAGACGCCGGGCACTGATGGAAGGATTGGCAGAACTGACGGAAGCCGATGGCTGGCTCTGGACAATCTCGGTCAATACACCCAGAGACTCAAGGCCATCGACAATCAATCTGATCCACGATGGTCTAAGCGACCACCAACTCAACGGCATCATCGAGGGTTCGTTGATTGCCGGCGACAAACCCCCCGAAGATGAACTGCTCGCCAATACTATTCTGGACGGCAAGCACTTCACTCGCATGCGGCGTCAACTGGTCGATGATAAAACCTGGTACGGTCACCCAACCGTGCGAGACTACCGGTTGGATCGGGGTCTGGATGACTTCTTGTATTCTTTCTACCCGTTATCCGAAGGGATATTCAGCGGGATCGGTCTTATCCGTAAAAAAGGTAACGACTACTTCACCGAGAGGCAGAGCCGTATCTGCCACATCATCCTCTCGAATATCGATTGGCTGCACCGAGCCGGCATCCCCGGACACGAGGGTAAAACCGTACCCGACCTCACCCCTAAACAACGGATTGTGCTTTCATATCTGATCCAAGGCTACAAGCGCGCCGATATCGCCAGAACCCTGGTTATTTCCGAGCACACGGTCAATGACCACACCAAGGTGATTTACCGACACTTCAACGTAAACTCCCAACTCGGGTTGATCCGGCACTTCACAGCCGGTGACGGGGCAGATCAAGACTGATCAAATAATTCATAAATTCCCTAAATCTAGGGATGCGTTAGCCGATCGAAATCACCTATATTAGATTTGGAGACATGCACCTGCAGATGCTCAACGCAAAACAGTGCATGCTCAAAGGTTATACGCAGCAACCGGAAATGATTACGCGGGACCACTTGGTCGTACAGTTATCCGAGTGATCCAGACTAGACGATGCCAGCCTTTCTGGGGCTGGTGGCTCGGGTATGTAGCTTCTACGATAGAAAACTGAAGTTGACGTGCCTTATCTGCCACCACCGTCCGCTCCCTCCGGAATGAGCGGACTTTTTATTTGACATCCAATCACACAATTTGATTGTCATCAAAGCATCGCCCCACTTCATACCAATACCTTGGTGATCAAAAACACAATCGAACCATGTTCAAAAGTGCGTAAGGGATTACATTATTCGTATCAATACAAACGAATAACAGAGGAGTTGGCCCGTGGGACTCGACGCGATTGAAATCCTTCTGGAAGTTGACCGGGACTTCGGTATCAAGATCCCGGATGATGAATCCGAAAATCTTTTGACGATGGCTGACCTTCGTGATTCGATAGTCAAACATCTGCTTGCGGATCAAGCCAATCTTGAAGCACATCTACCCCGATTAGTTTTCGAACATTTAAGAACGATCGTTTCTGAACAGATGGGTATTAAACGTGCGAAAATTCACCCAGATTCAAACTTCGTCGAGGATCTGGGCGTTACCTGACATAGTAAGTCAATAGTCCTACCAACTGACTACCTTCACTACCTTCTGCGTGTGCTGCCCGAGCGTTGGTCCTTGCCGCAATGTGTAAACCGGGACATGTGGCGGGCAGAATAAACGGAAACGTGCGCCGGGCGGGCCGACTTCACCTAGGCCGCGGGAGATGGCGATTAGAGTGTCGCGGTGACGCAGCACGCCACAGCTTATATCCAGAGGCAGATCACACGCATTGATTAGCGCTCGGCCGGTAGGCAAGCGCATCTGTCCGCCGTGCGTGTGGCCGGAGAAAAGCACGTGCATGCCGAGGTCTGCTGCGGTCGATAGCCAGCTCGGATAGTGCGCGAGCATCAATCGCAAGTAACCGGCACTGTCTTGCCCATAAACCGGCCCGCCATTTAAAAGCATGGCGGTGCTGTCTTCACGATCTTTGTGCAATGGGTCCAGACCAAACAAATGGATCGGGCATTGTTCCAATCGGTGGCTGCCGGTTCCCAGCCAGTGGATGCCGACATCCTGGACGAGGTCCACCAAGGGCCGGGAATCGTGGTTGCCGAAAACGCCGAAACTGCCGAATCGGGGATTGGCAGCATCGACGATCCGCCGAAGGACCGCGGCCGCCTCGACGTGGTCATCCTCGCGACGCATGTAATCGCCCGTGAAAAGCGCCATATCGATCCGCAGGCTGGTCAGTTGGTTCATCAGCCGGTCGTGGCGATGGGTGTGCCGGGTGATATGCAAATCTGTAAGATGCGCTATTTTAACACCTTGCAGCGAAGATGGCAGTTCCTGCAACACCAGATCAACGTGATGGATCAGCCCGTAATTCAGCGGCATAGGGCAAGCAGTTCCTGGGTTTGGAAACTCATTCACCGGGATTGGTGGCTTATCTCATATTCCGAGTCGTCAGCAGTATAAAAGCTACTAATCCAATCACGCCTCGGATAATACCGGACGGATTCAGCCGCCTTGTCAGGCAAGCAGTTACGCCATATCCTAATATGTTCAAGCGAAGGTGTCGGCCGGCCCCTGATTCACTGTCAGCCGGCGGCATAACTTACGCTCTAGGGACATAGGAGTCGATCATGGCCAAGATGTTTTACACCCTGGACGAAGCGGCAGAGAAACTCGGTGTTAATATCGAGAAGATCAAAGAGATGGCCGCCAACGGTGAGCTTCAGCAGTTCCGCGACAAGGATCGGCTGATGTTCAAACGCGACCAGATCGACACGCTCGCCGGTGGTAACGGCGACAGTGATTCTGGCAGCCCCATCCCGCTGGTACCCAGCGATGATACCGACGCGATCAGCCTCGCTGACACTAACATGACCAGCAAAGCCGGCCTGACAAGCACCGGCAGTGATCCCGGCAAGACCGGCACAGGTACAGGCTCCGGTATGAGCGTCTTCGGGCCGGATGAAGTTGAACCGGTCGATCCTCTGGCGCAGACCGCTGTGACCAACCCCATGGCTGACACGGCCCAGGAAGAACTGTCTCTGGAAAGCGTCGGCTCGGGCTCAGGCCTGCTTGACCTGACACGTGAAAGCGACGACACCAGCCTCGGCGCGGAGTTACTGGACGAGATTTATCCGGGTGGGACCAATGCCGGCGAAGGTTCAATGGCGGCTTCAGGTATCGGCTCCAGCGGCGTATTTGAAAGCGCGATCTCGATGGAGACCGGCACAGGTGCGTCCGCGGCCGGCGGCATGACCGAACTGCAGGGCGCTCCGGTGCCTGCGATGGGTGGTGCCGCTGCCGGCGTTGCCATGGCGACATACGACACCGGTATAGACGGTGCCGGCAGTGGCTTTGGGGCCGGGATGTTGATGGGCTCGACGATTTCACTCGTCGTCGCTTTGGTTGTCGCGATCTCGGCACTGGCAGGCGTACCCAGCGTGATCACCGGCATGATGACTGAATCCATGATGATGTTCGGCGTCTGGTGCGGCGGACTGCTCGTGCTGAGCATTATCCTGGGCGCTATCGGGATGATGATTGGCAAGGCCAGCAGCTAAACGTGCTTTTTGTTCTCCGGGATCATGTTGGCCGACCCTGAGCCGGGTGTGTGTGCCATGACTATGACGGCCATCCGCCGGTATTGACCGCGGCGGATTTTTAATCCACGCTTCTCGTGACGGAACACGATGCTCAGCTCCTACGGCAAATACGAATGGCTCACGATCACAGCGGTTGGCATGATGCTGACTGTCACTTGTGCCATGCTTGGCTGGTGGTGGGCCCTGCTGCTGATCCTGCCAGTGACAGCCGCCCTGCTCGCGTTCTTCCGTGACCCCAATCGTCGTACCCCCTCTCAACGTGGGGCTGTTATTGCACCGGCGGACGGCCGCATCAGCTCTATACATGAAGTCGACCACTTTGAGCCGTTCGGCGGCCCCGCCACGTGCATCCGGATTTTCCTGAGCGTGTTGGATGTGCATATCAACCGTAGCCCATGCCACGGCCAGGTCAGCAGCATCACGCACAAACCCGGTGATCACAAAAACGCGCTGAATCCTGAATCAGCCGAGACAAACGAATCCAACCTGATCGTGCTGAACCACCCGATCAAAGGCCACCCCCTCGCGGCTGTACGGCAGGTCTCAGGCCTGTTCGCCCGCACCATCGCCTGCGGTGTCCACGAAGGCGACGTCGTCCAAAGGGGCCAACGCATCGGCATGATCAAGCTCGGTTCCACCACCGAACTGTATTTGCCGGCCGAACAACAGCCCCAGGTCACCATCCAGCAGGGGCAGAAGGTGTATGCGGGCCTCACCGTGCTGGCATCGGTATCGAGCAAAGATCAGCCGGAACCCGTTTCAGCTCATACGCCCCATACCCCTCAATCAAGTTCCTTGACAGATATCGAGACTGAAACAGTAGATACACCAGCAACCACAAGCTAATGGTTGATGTTTCACATGCCGGAGTGGTTGATTTACACCTATTCTTCCAAGCTACTCAAGAATAGTGCTTTGCGCATTACCGCCACGCCTTTATAGTATTTCTCTGAAACACCGCTGCAAACTGATGTGGTGCTACGTTGTAAAATGTGTGGCCAGAACGCAAAATGAGGGTGTATTCACCTTAAAACGGAAGTCATTATGGACAACATTCATGTGCAAGCATCTTCATACCAACTGTGGCTGAAAGCCCGTTGTATCTGGGCCGAAGAACAGTTCGATGGTCGATTGAATCGCCTTGGCTTCCTCTGGCGGACACTGTTGATTGCTGTTCTTTGGCTAGGTGCATTATTTGCGGCAAACGCACTGGCTGCAATCGGACAGATATTCCTGTCATGGGTGGTGGAGTATGTACCTTATATCCCACTGGTTATCATCCAGGCGTCGTGTATAGCCCGGCGGTTACATGATATGAATCGGCCGGCTATGCACTTCTGGCTGTTGATTATTCCCCTCTACAATGTCTACCTTGTGCTGCTGCTTGTACTGAAAAAAGGGACTACTGGAGACAACCAGTATGGCCCGGACCCGAAGGCTTAGCCTGAACCCTGTCAGATATCTTGCGGATATTTCCTGTGATCCAGAATATTGAGTGCCTCGCATTGGAGAGTATCCTGCAGAATCGCTGATCCTTGCCGGCCCAGACGAAATCAGAGCACTTCATTCCTTCCACGGCCACATCGGAAGTGGATTCACAGATTGTACTTGGCCTAACGAGAAATTAACGTATCATTAACAATTCAGATAAGTGACGCTTCCACAACACGGTATTAACTATCGAGCAGGTGAGTATGTCTGATAAGCACTACGTGATCCACCATCCAAAAGGCTTCCGGGCCCGTCGAGGACTAAACTGGTTTGCGTTAGGGCTGATGTACGCTTCGTACTACATGTGCCGATACAACTTTCGCTACGCCACGCCGGGAATGATTGATGAGTTCGGCTTCGACAAGACGCAGATCGCTGATATGTTCGCGATCTGGTCCCTGGCTTATGGCACAGGCCAATTGATAAATGGCCTGCTCAGTGATCGGATCGGTGGCAAGACATCGATGATCATCGGTGCTTGTGCGACCATCGTCATTAACTTCGTCTTCGGCTTCTCGTCGTTCGTCAGCACCTTTGCCACGTTCTCATTGATCGCCTTGATGAACGGGTATGTCCAATCATTCGGCGCGCCTGGAATGGTGAAGATCAATGCTGCCTGGTTCCACCGAACAGAACGAGGAACATTCGCGGGTATTTTCGGCGGGATGATCCAACTCGGGCAGGTTGCTATTAACAACCTTGCACCACTGATCATCGCCGGATTCACCATTGGGGCATATACGATCGGCGGGAGCAACGAAGAATGGCGGTGGGTCTTCCGTATTCCACCCCTATTCACGGCCGCCGCAGTGATATTTATGGCTTTTGCAGCCTCACCATCACCCGACCAAGCAGGTTTCTCTGGTGTGATCGAGGATGAGATTGATAATTCAGCCGGAACGACCGTCTCGATCTTGGATTCGTTCCGGACGATATTCACACACCCGTTGATTTGGTTCTACGCCGTGGCCTACGCCTGCACAGGTGCGGTCAGACACAGCTCGGACCAGTTGGCGATCCTCTACTTCGTTGAAGAATTGGGTCTTGACCTGGAGAATCCGACCAAAGCGATCTACATCACCATGACGATCATTCCGATCGTTGCCTTTACCGGCTCACTTGGTTCCGGGATGATTTCAGACAAGTTCTTTGCTGGAAGGCGAGCACCGGTCGCGATTGTGCTGTACCTGTTCGAGGCGTGTGTCATTACAACATCAGCGGTCCTGCTGATGCTCGGTGAGGTTAATCCAACGCCAATGGGTGTGTTTGTCGGGTGTGCGATTCTGATCATGATCTCTTTGACTGTGAACTCGACGCACTCGATCGTGGGCGCCGCCGCACCGATGGATATTGGCGGCAAAAAGATGGCGGGCTTTGCCACAGGCGTCATCGATTCATTCCAATACTATGGAGCCGCTATCTCACTGGCTATCACCGGACGTGTCCTGGATGCCACCAAGGAACAGTACGGCTGGCTTTTCTGGTACGTCATCATGGCCGGTTTCGGACTCATCGGCGGCCTGGCGATGTTCCTGCTTATGCTCAAGCAACGAAAGCTCAAAGCACAAGGCAAAATCGTTCACGGATAGTCCAACTCAGATAAAATGCGCAACGGTTTTGGCTGCCACACTACTTAGTAGCTCAGCGGCACGTGACATGGACTGCTCTGCAGGCAGCCCCGGCCCGATTTCAATCGCTTCCTTCAGACCGGCCGCGATCGCTTTCTCGTAACCCGGACCTAGTTTGCCCACAAGGGCGATGGTCGGGACGTTGTGTTTGGCTGCTGCTTTAGCCACGCCAAGCACCGCTTTGCCGGATAAGGACTGGCCGTCGAGTTGGCCTTCGCCGGTCAGGCACAGGTCGCTGAACTTCACGCGCTCATTAAACCGCACCTGCTCCAGCACGATCTCCACGCCCGATCGCAATTCGCCGTGACAGAACGCAATCAGGCCGCCGCCCAATCCCCCCGCCGCGCCGGCGCCGGGCGTCTTTTCAACATCCACGCCCAATAGATCCCGCCAAAGTCCCACCAGATGAGATAGACCGCGATCAAGCTGCTCCACTTCCTCGGGTGTCGCGCCTTTTTGTGGGCCATAGATATGGGCCGCGCCATTCAAACCGGTCAACGGATTGGTCACGTCGCACGCCACAGTCACGGTCACACCGCGTAGTTTTTCACGCAGCGGCGAAACGTCGATGCTTGCGATACTTTCCAGCATCCCGCCGGTGATCGGTGTGTCGATTTCATTGCCCTCAGTATCGAAAAACCGTGCGCCCAGCGCCTGGGCCATGCCGCAACCGCCGTCGTTGGTCGCGCTGCCGCCTATACCGATCAGAATGTCACTAACGTCATGGCCGATGGCATGGGCAATCAGTTCACCGACGCCGTATGTGGTGGTTTGCGTCGCATCCCGCTCGTCCGGGGCAAGCAGGTGCAATCCCGCCGCGGCCGCCATTTCGATCACGGCACTGTGGCTGCCGCCTTTCTGGTGCAGCATGAACCAGTCCGCCTCAATCTGCTTGCCGCGCGGCCCGTGACATCGCAGAGCGTACTGCGTGTGATGACAAGCATGTGAGATCGCACTGATAAAACCATCCCCGCCATCGGAGATCGGGCATAAATCGATATGGGCATCAGGATCCGCGTTTAGGATGCCGCGCGCCATTGCCCGTGCTACCTGCATCGCTGAGAGCGAACCTTTAAAACTGTCTGGAGCACAAAGAATCTTCACCGTATCAGTCTATCTGATTTACGCATCGACTCACAGGTCGGCTACACTTGCGCCTATGGCTGACAATCTGGACGTATCCATGATGAAACTCGCACTGACCGAGGCGAGTCTGGCAGCGGCGATAGGCGAAGTGCCGATCGGGGCGGTGATTTATCGAGGTGATGAGGTCCTGGCCAAAGCCCACAACCTGCGAGAGAGCACCGCCGACCCGACCGCCCACGCGGAGATTCTCGCTCTCAAAGAAGCGGCAAAGAAAATCGGCACATGGCGGTTGGACGGCTGCACCATCGCCGTCACGCTCGAACCTTGCCCGATGTGCGCCGGGGCTCTCGTGAACAGCCGGATCACTCGACTGGTGTACGGCGCACCAGACCCCAAGATGGGCTGCGTGCACACGCTCTACGAAATCTGCACCGACACACGTTTCAACCATCGATTGGAGGTCGAAGCCGATGTCTTGAAAGATGAATGCGCCGCTGTACTACAAACATTCTTCCAGGCCAGGCGCGGCGAAAACAAACCGCCGAAACCTAAACCAGATTTAGGAGGAACAGGGATGGACACAGATGAACACGGATAAGAAGTGTATATACAGAAGTAGTCCTTAATCCAGACTATCTGTGTTCATCTGTGTCCATCCCTGTTCCACTTCTTCTCTGTGCCTCTGTGTCTCTGTGGTAAATTAACTACCCCACATCGATCAGCCCCATCGCTTCGCCGTAGGTATGCATGAGGATCTTGCGCAGCGTCTGATTCTTTTCTTCATGCAGGAAGGGGTCCGCATCGATAACTTCCTTGGCATCACGTTTGGCTAGCTGCAAGAGTTCCATATCCTCGGGGATGCGAGCGACACGCAGTGGCGGCAAGCCGGATTGGCGTGTGCCGAAGAAGTCGCCCATACCTCGGATTTCAAGGTCCTGCTCAGCGATCTTGAAGCCGTCATTCGTCGCGGCAATCGCTTTCAGACGTTTTTCTGCTTCTTCCGTTGTGGGTTCAGAAATAAACACGCACAGACTGCGTCGGCCATGATCCCCCCTGCCGACTCGACCCCTCAATTGATGCAGTTGCGCCAACCCAAACCGCTCAGCATGTTCGATGATCATCACCGTTGCATTTGGCACGTCAACACCGACTTCGATCACCGTCGTGGCAACCAGCACATTGATCTTGCCTTCCCGGAACTGGTTCATGATTCTTTCGCGTGTCTCGGTCTTGAGTCGGCCGTGCACCGTCGCGACTTTGAAACCTTCGCAGTACTTATCCTGCAAAAGCTTCGCATGGTCACGCACATTCGTCAGTTGCTTGTCCGTCTCTTTGCCGGCCGCGTCGATCGCAGGCACGACGACATAGGCCTGCTCGCCTCGTTCAAGACGTGCAGCCAGATAGCGATAAACCTCATCCGACTGCTGGCGTGTCACCACACGGTTCGTGATCGGCGTACGCCCCGGAGGCAGGCCACGGATCGTCGAGACATCTAAGTCACCGAAGAGTGTCAGACTCAACGTGCGTGGGATCGGTGTCGCGGTCATCACCAGGTGATGCGGGATATGCTTCTTGCCGTCCTTACCTGTCTTGGTGTGCCTATTCGCATCACGGAAGGCTGCACGCTGCATCACACCGAACCGGTGCTGTTCATCGATCACCGCCACCGCGAGGTTGTGGAACTTAACGTGATCTGCCAGTAATGCATGCGTCCCCACGACAAGGTCGGTCTTGCCTTCCGCGATGTCTGAAAGCAACTGCTCGCGTTCTCCCCCGGCCTTGGGCGGCGTCGTACTGGTCAGCAAGGCAACGGATACATCCGAGCCTTCAAGCATCCGGCAGATCGAGCCGAAGTGTTGCTCTGCCAGCAGTTCCGTCGGCGCAAGCAAAACGCCTTGCATCCGGTCCGCCACCGCAAGCAGCAAGGCATAGAGCGCCACCACCGTCTTGCCCGCTCCCACATCGCCCTGCAAAAGCCGATTCATCGGGATCGGCTGCTTCATGTCCTTGGCGATTTCGTTAACCGCTTCGTCCTGTTGCTCGGTCAACGTAAAGGGAAAACGCTCACGGATGTGCTTATCGATCGCCTTGGAAAAACGCAGGCTCGGCGCCGCCAGACGTTCGTGCACGTACGCACGCTTCATTGCGATACCAAGTTGTAATAGCAGTAACTCATTGAACGCAAGCCGGCGACGTGCCGCGCCCGCCTGGTCCATGTTGTCCGGCTTATGCGCCCATTCAAACGCATGAGCCAGCGGCGGCATCTCGTGATGCTGTAGCAACTCGCCCGGCAACGGGTCCGCCAAATCTGGCAACACCTGTGGCAGCGCCTCTGCGATCACCTTCTCGATGATGGCCGAAGGCAGGTCTTCCGTCGCGGGGTAGACCGGCCGGATGCGCTGCTGCCTGGCAGGCGTCGCAGATTCATCCTCTAATACTTCCCACTTTGGATTAACCATCTGCGGGTAGTTGTTGAATAGCTTGACCTTCCCCTGCACGCGGATGGTCATACCCGGATGCAACTTGTCGCGCAGGTAACCCGCATTGAACCACGTCAGACTCAGTGTGCCCGAATCGTCGGCCAGCGTCGCGGTAAAACGCCCCTTGCGGCCCGACCCGTATCCCCCGCTGACCCACTGTGCGCCTTGCACGATCCCGCGAGCAGAACCGATCGTGCCGGCTTGGAGCTGACCGATCCCCCCCTCCTCCGCCTCATGCTCATACCGCATCGGTAGATGCCGGATCAGGTCGCTGACGGTATGGATATCCAGCCGACCAAACAGCCGCGCCCGGTTCTTACCCACACCAGGGATCTCCTGCACCTTCGAACCGAGACGGATCGGTTTGGAATCGGATGTAGCCTCAGGCATAGGGGGATTCTAACCCGAGACAGCATGGCAGTAGTAGACGGTCCCGTTTACTACAATGCTCGGGATGAGTAGTGAGAAGACATGTCGACCGATCGTGATCCTCGGGCCCACCGCCGGGGGCAAGAGCGACCTGGCTGTGGAATTGGCTGAGCGCTTGCCCGGCAAGGGTGAGGTGATCGGGGCAGATTCGATGCAGGTCTACCGTCAGATGGACGCCGGCACCGCCAAGCCACCCCAGGACCTGCGTGATCGGATCCCCCACCACATGGTCAACATCGTCGAACCGACGCAGCGTTTCACCGTCGCCGACTGGCTGGAGCAGGTCGAAAGCCTCATCTCCAACCTGCAATCCCAAGGCAAAACGCCAATCATCGTCGGTGGAACCAACCTCTACCTCAAAGCCCTGCTCGAAGGCATGTTCGAAGGTCCGGGGCAGGACGAAGCATTTCGCGCCTCACTGGAAGGCATCGAAGGCCCAGAATTGCACGAGCGGGTCTCTAAAATCGACCCCGAAGCAGCCGGGCGTATCGCCCCGAACGACCGCAAACGCCTGGTCCGTGCCCTTGAAGTCCACCACATGACCGGCCAGACGATCAGCAGCAGGCAACAGCAGTGGGCAGACGATCCGAAACGGCAATATCGTTACAACCCTGTGATGCTGGGGATGCACTGGCCTGTCGAGGAGATCAATTCCCGGATCAATCTGCGGGTTAAGGTGATGTTCTATCCAGAGAAGGTAGACCCGGCACTGGCGGCCGCCGTCTGTCCGAATGGTGAGAGCCTGCCCGACGAGACCAAACGTCTCCACGCGGCCGGTCTGTTGGGCGAGCAGGCCCGAGAGGCCTTGGGGTACAAGCAGGTTCTGGAGCATCTGGAAGGCCGGTGGACGCTGGATGAGGCCTTTGAGCGGACAAAAGTCCTGACTCGCCGGTTCGCCAAGCAGCAGCGGACTTGGCTGCGACGCTTCCAGCAGGTCAGTTGGTTGCCGGCCCAGGCGATGAGCCCTGCTGAGATGGCTGAACGATCCCTGGCCTATGTCCGGTAATAGCCCCTCAAATCGAGCTAATCGGTAATTAGGGCCTATTCCGAGACGTTTGAACCAAATTCATATTATCCTATCTTTACACCACTTAGAGACGATACTTGACAACGGGACGTTTCGCTGTTCAAGTGTCGGGCCACATTCGGACCGATGAGACCTAGACTAACGCCGGATTTATCCGTGTGAATAGAGGCCTAGAATTTGGCCGAAACGACGTAATCAGTACCCGAAACACCCATGGCGAAAAAGACCTCCAAAGCCAGCAAGACGGCCAAGAAGACCACGAAGAAGGCCCCAGCCAAGAAAAAGGCACCGGCCCGAAAGGGTGGACGTCGTGGCATGGAGAATGTCGATGCCACCGGTAAGCACCTGGTTATCGTCGAAAGCCCCACCAAGGCCAAGACTATCAATAAGTACCTGGGCCCCGATTACGTCGTGATGGCGAGCGTCGGCCACGTCCGTGACCTGCCTCCGCGTAATCCCAAGGGTGTAAAAAACCCCGTCCCCGGTGTGGACCTCGAAAATCACTTCGAACCCACTTACGAAATACTCAAGGATAAAAAGACCACGGTCAGCGCTTTGAAGAAAGCCGCCAAGCAGGCTGTAGACGTCTGGTTCGCGACCGACCTTGACCGCGAGGGAGAGGCCATCGCCTGGCACCTCGCGGACACGCTGGGCGTGCCGATCTTTGACGCCAAGCGTGTGGTCTTCAACGCGATTACCAAGTCCGAGATCGCCAGAGCCTTCGAGAGCCCGCGCAGCATCGATGGCTGCAAGGTCGACGCTCAACAGGCCCGTCGCATTCTGGACCGCATCGTGGGCTACCAGGTCTCTCCCCTGCTATGGAAGAAAGTGGCGGGTGGCCTGAGCGCCGGCCGTGTGCAATCCGTGGCGGTCCGCCTGGTCGTCGAACGTGAACGTGAGATCGACGCATTTATCCCGGATGAGTACTGGCGTATCACCGGCCTGTTCGCCACCGAGGTCGCCAAAGCGGTTAAGTTGGGTGAAGCCTGGGACAAATGGCTTGCAGAGCAACCCGAGTCCAAGCCCGCGACGATCAAGCAACAGAATGCCTGGCTTAGCGACCACGCCTGCCTCAAAGCAGAGTTGATTGATATCGATGGCGAAGCCTTCAAGCCGGACAACCGTGATGTTGCGCTAAAGGCCGCACAGCGTCTGGGTATGGCTCTCGACGACACGATCGAAACGGAAGACCCCAAAGGCAAGGGCCCAGCCAAGAACCTTTGCATCTATCAAGGTCACATGGCTGACAATCGACCCGAATTTAAGATCGAGTCGATCCAGACAAAACGCACAAGCACCAAGCCCAGCGCCCCGTTCATCACCAGCACGATGCAGCAGGCCGCTGCCAACCGTCTCGGTTTCCCGCTGCAGCGCACGATGCGTACCGCCCAAAGCCTCTACGAAGGTGTTGACCTCGGCGGCGCACGCGGCCAGACCGGCCTGATTACCTACATGCGTACCGACTCCACGCACATCTCGGGTGAAGCCCTGAACATGGCGCGTGACTACATCGAGAAACGCTACGGCAAGGACTACTTGCCTGACAAACCCAACTTCTACTCATCCAGCAATAAGGACGCACAGGAAGCCCACGAGGCGATCCGCCCTACCGACGTCTCCATCACACCCGACTCGGTTCGCAACAAGCTCAACGACCAGCAGTTCCGCTTGTATGACCTGATCTGGCGCCGCTTCGTTGCCTGTCAGATGACACCGGCCCAGTGGGATTCAACATCCATCACGATCAAGGCCAAGGCCTCACAGCTCAAGCCCGACGCCACCTTCCGTGCGACCGGCCGGACGCTGGCGTTCGACGGCTTCTACAAGGCGATGGGCCTGCCCAATGGCGGGGACGACGTGATCCTTCCAACCCTTCAGGAACAGCAGGAACTTGGGCCGATGAAGGTCGACCCGACCCAGCACTTCACCAGCCCGCCGCCGCGCTACACCGAAGCGTCGCTGCAGAAGAAGCTGGAAGAAGAAGGCATCGGTCGGCCTTCGACTTATGCCGCAATCATCCAAACGATTCAGGACCGCAAGTACGTCGAGCCGCTATTCCCACGCGACAAACGGTTGGCCGCAACCGACCTGGGTATGGTTGTATCCGACATGCTGACCGAAGCGTTCCCCAAGGTCATGGATGTGGCATACACACGCTACATGGAAGACGAACTCGACAAGATCGAGGACGAGCACCACGACTGGCGTCAGATGCTCGCCGACTTCTATGGCCCGTTCAAAGATCGTCTGGCCAAGGCACACGAAGAACTCGACCACGCCAAGGCCGTCACCGAACCTGCGCCGCACAAGTGTCCGAAGTGTGGAGCCGGCACGGTCTATCGCTTCGGCAAGAACGGACGGTTCCTCTCCTGCTCAACGTTCATCAAGAAAGGTGAAGGCTGCGACTACGCCGCACCGATCGACCGTGAAGGCAATCCCGTCGAACCGGCGATGACAGACATCCTCTGCCCGCTCTGCGGCAAAGGCATGACCAAACGCACCGGCCGCTTCGGCCCGTTCCTCGGCTGTGTCGATTACCCGACCTGTAAAGGCATCGTCAATCTCGATCCGAAAAAAGGTGGCGTGAAGCTGCCGAAGACGCCGCCCTACCTGACGGACATCCCGTGCCCGAAGTGTGAGAGCCCATTAAACATGCGTGACTCCAAACGCGGGCTCTGGTTGAGCTGCTCCGCCTTCCCGAAGTGCCGCGGACGCCTGGCATGGTCAGCCGTCGAAGAAGACAAGCAGAAGGAACTCGAAAAAGCCTGGGCTCAGCACGATAAGGAAAATCCTGTTCCGCAAATCAAGACCAAGGACGGGAAACTCATCGAGGAAGGTTACGTCCCCAACGTCGCCGACCAGCCCTCAGATAACGGCGACGCTGATGTCGACCTCGAAGGCAGCTCGACATCTGACGCAGCGTAAAACAGGTCACAATCATCAATCTACCCGAAGCCCACGTTCGTCGAACGTGGGTTTCTTGCTTGTACCCACATTCACACTACATTACCCCCATGAAAGACCTGCTTCACGATCCCCTGCTGTACTTCGCGATCATCTCTTCCACGGTGATCTTCGGAATCGCTTACGTGGTTGCCATGATCTGGTCTTACAACCGGGATGCAAAGAAAAAAGGCAAAGAATCGGGGTGTATGCCTGTGTTGCTCATCTTCCTTTTAATAAACGGGATTACACTTTACACATTCTTCCGGTGAACCATGACAGATACCACATCCACGCAGCCAAGAACTGTTCCAGGGATCAATCCTGATCTGGCCAAGCCGGCTACCGAGTTCGTCTGCCTCGACACGAAACAGATCGCCGAGGTACGCGACCTGCTCGTGAGGTATAGCGAGCGTTTAGCCGGTACGTCACGACGCAGCCTGGTGGTTGTTTACCTTGTCGCGTTGATGAACATCACCTCAATCGCTTTGTTCCAGTGGTACTTTGTTGTCATCAAAGGCCACTCCTGGCTGTGGACACCATTGCCGCTGATTATCCTGGCCGTCCCGATCGGTGTGCTGTGGGTGTATTACCGGATCCTCAGCGCGGTTGGCGAGATACCGTCCGTGATCCTGAATACAGCCGACGACGCAATCCAATCGGTCTCGGGTTATAAGCAGGAATTAAGCCAACTCAATGAAGGCAGACTCACGCTATTCAAGCGTTGGAAGTCATACATCTTCTTCGGAAAGGTGCTCTGGAAGATCTACCAGCTAAGCAGCAGCACATCAGATGCAATCGGTTCGTTCGCGTTACTCAGCCTGATGATCAACCCGATCTTCTGGGTGGTGCTGCTGATTTCGCTGATCATCTCTTTCATCTTTTCAGGCCTGCTCGTGTTGATATGCGTTCTACACTACATGGTTTTTTAGAACGAACAAACACCTATTGCTCCGGCAGCTCATACGTCCCTTGGCCGCCCTTTTTGAGCCGTCCCTCTTCCACCAATTTCTCCCACACCGCTGTCGGGTACATGTTCGGCGGGGTGATGGCGGTGATGTGCGACTGTTTGCCGTAGGTGGTGTAGCGGTTGCCTAACTTGGATTCATCGTCGCGTCGCATGCTCTTGAGCTTCTTACGGAACGCCTTCATCGCTCGCTTGAGATTATCTCGGTCCAGCGAGTCGTGCCCGTCACGCGCCGCAACGTCCGCCTGCATCTGCTTGATCGTGCGCTTGTCATTGACCGGGATCGCACCCGCCGCCTTCTTCGGCACATCCGGTTCAGCGGCTTGCGGCTTAGCCCCCTCTTTATCCACTTCCTTCACCAGTTCCGCCAACCCCTCCACGTCCCGCTTGCCCACGATCTTGGCGACGCGGTTGGCATCCACCCCCATCCGCATCAGCGCGATCTGGGCTTTGCCCCAAAGCTTGGTGGTATTGGTGCCTTCCTCTGCTAACCACAGGTCCGAAACGATCTGCGACAACTTGTCACTCTGGATCGTATCGTGGTGCTCGTAGTAGCGTTCAATAATCTTTTTCTGGCTCATGGTCGGGGTATAGGGTCTGAGGTCTGGGGTTTAGGGTCTTGTCAGAGCCAACGCCGGTTCTGAGCGAAGCGAAGGGCCGGGTGGTTTTCGGGTATCGGGTATCGGAACAAAATGATTCCTGCGATCTCTATGTGCTGATTCTATCACCGAACCATCACCCCCCCAACGTCCCTGTGTGTTCGCTATACTGTATCCCCTGACCGGGAGTGTAGCTCAGTGGTTAGAGCAGGCGACTCATAATCGCTCGGTCGCGGGTTCGAATCCTGCCACTCCCATTGCGTTTGCCTGCCCTTAACGGCGTCGGCAGCCAGCTATCCAGACCACCCCCAACCCCAGCATCGAAGCAGACACCGGCTCGGGCACCGCAACCGTCGGCGGCGTGCCGATATTCCAGTGGTTGAGCACGATGTCAAGATCATCCAACCCGACATAATCGTCGTTCGTCAAATCCGCCAGCGAACTGCCCGGCGGGACAGTCTGGTTCCAGGAAGCAAGGATGATGTCAAGATCGCTTAAGCCAACAAACCCATCCCCATCCACATCACCGGGCAAGTCAAAGTAGGCAACACCGTCTATAACCCAACCGGTATCAAACAACACAACCGGCTCTGGACCTGAGAAACTTGCGCGGATGGAAAATGTGCCTTGCGCATCATCGCTCAGTGATATGTTGGCAATACGTGTCGGCCCGGTATTCGATGAACTTGTGTTGTACCAGGCAACACTGACTTTTTGATTCGCGATCACCGCCGGCCCGACCGCATCCCCTAAATCGGTTGCCGATCCCAGGATGGAAGATGTGCTGTCACCGGGCACCCCCACCCATGAATCGAACTCCAGATCAGGAAAGATGCCCCAGATATTTTGTTGCGGCTGCTGCGAATCCAAGGTGGGATCGTTGTAGACATATCCCGAATCAAGTTCGAGTAGCAACGCCGCACTCAACCAGTCAGCACCATTACCATTGGCAATCAGTTTGTTTGCGACAACACCAGAGACCGTGTTGTTGGGATCGACCACAAAGCCGTGTGCTGATCCACAAAAGAACGAAACAGACAGCATGCTCAAAACACATGCACTGAGCAGACGGTAGCGGCTTACTCGATTCACAATATCTTCCTTAGAAGGGACTCAATCCCCGCCCTTTGCTTCTTGGCCATGCGAATTCAAGACACGTTCACCAAGTATACCTCACATATCTTTAGACTCAAGCACTTCCCGGCGAAAATGTTGAGCGCAATTTATTTGCTAATATGCACTTACATCATCATTGCCAAATATTCCTGTTTGACAGCCACCGGGATCACTTCCCATAATCCCCTCTGCCGCATGTGATGTGACTCATGCGTGAATTCCCCCTGAGATAAGAGAATCTAATGCCCCAGCCTCAAAGCCTGAGTATCCGCCAGTGGACCCCCAAATCGAATGCTGAACCGGTCGTGAAAATCGGCGTGGTGCTAGCGGAAGATAAAGCCGACCCGGTTGAAGTCCAACTACCCGCTGACATTAAGTACACCATCAGCGGTGAAACCGGCATCGTCGTCGAAAACCTGTCCAACGTCTCGATGCGTGTGGATCATCACGGGGACGAGGTTTCGATTAAATGGGCTGGCAAGGCACTCGGCGGCTATAAGCAGATCCGCCTGGACCCGGTTGAGACAGTGCCGATGAAACCGGGTGCTGGTATCACCGTGCGAGGCGTCGTCGCCGGCCGCGGTTTCCACTGGCAAAAACACGTTGACCAGACTTACGCCGGCTCGCTCATCCTGACCGCAGCGCCGGGGGGGATCGTCGTGGTCAATGAATTACCCCTTGAAGATTACCTGGTCGGAGTAATTACCGCCGAGATGAGCGGTGCATGCCCGGTCGAATTCCTTAAGGCCCAGTGCGTCGTCGCACGCTCCTGGCTGCTGGCGATGACCGAAGCCAAACACGATGACGATCCGTTCGACCGTTGCAACGACGACTGCTGCCAACGCTACCAAGGGACAGATGACCTGAGTCAGGCAGCGATCGATGCGGTCAGCGGCACGCGCGGCCAGGTATTGATGGCGCCCGACGGCAAGGTGCTGGATGCCAATTATTACAAGAGCTGTGGCGGGGTTACCGAACTGGCCGAACACGTCTGGGGTGATCCGAAGCCCGGGATCGACTGCATCGTCGATGCGCCCGCTGATGATCCGGTACGCGAATTCATGCCCGTCACCGAAGAGAACCTCGACGCGTACCTCGACGGCGACTGGCTCAAGGACACCAAAGCCTATTGCAGCACGCACGTTGTCTCGCTGGACATCATTCGCAAATACCTCGGCCGTGTTGATGAAGTGGACGACTACTTCCGCTGGACAGTTCAATACACCCGTTCTGAATTGGAATCCGTCCTGCGTGACAAGCTGCCGGCAGCATCATCGCTTAAAGAACTGTGCGACATTGTTGTGCTGTCACGTGGCTTAAGCGGCCGAGCCAGTCGCCTGCGTCTGGATTGGCTGGACGAATCTGGTAACAGCGAATCACACGAACTGACATCCGAATACGCTATCCGTGAAGTCATGCACCGTGGCTTCCTGTATAGCAGCGCATTCCGTGTCAGAATCGATCGCGACAATGCAGGTGCAATCAAGTCCATCACGTTGCGCGGCGCGGGCTGGGGACACGGCGCGGGTTTGTGCCAGATCGGAGCCCTGGGCATGGCTCTGACCGGCAAGAGCGTCGATGAAATCTGTGCCCATTACTACCCCAAGACGGATCTGCAGGTGCTTTATTTGTAAAGCCGAAGAAGTCGCGTATTACAAAGCACATAAAACCTTGTATATCGGGCATATAATCGACCGGGAATAAACAGCCTTACTCGTCGATTATTTAATATATGAACACCTTACGCCCCCTTATCATGCTGGTAGTTCTGGCCGTGGCTGTGTATGTGTTGATGACAGGTATCCGTCACGGCTGGTTGAATGGCTTGGCTTTTGCTGGAAGTAACGAAATGGCCCAACCCTACGAAGAAGACGCGACCATCAAGGTTAAAATGATTAACGCCGAAGGCGAGCTGGTCGGCCCGATCGACTCTCCGAAGGTCGTCAAGACCGACGAGGCATGGAAAGCTCAACTGACCGCGGAACAGTACAAAATCCTTCGCCGCGCAGGCACCGAGCAACCTTTCTGCGGCCTGCTGCTGGATAACAAGGAAGCTGGTGTTTACACCTGCGCCGGTTGTGGCTTGCCTCTGTATTCCTCAGATGCCAAGTTCAAATCCGGCACCGGCTGGCCCAGCTTCTATGCACCCGTCGCCGATGAAAACATCGCGGAGTACCAGGATGAAAGTTACGGCATGGTGCGCACCGAAATCCGCTGCGCCCGCTGCGACGGTCACCTCGGCCACGTTTTCGATGACGGCCCACCGCCCACCGGCAAACGTCACTGCCTCAACAGCGAATCATTGAACTTCACGCCCAGCGAAGAACTCAGCAAAATGGCGGACCCGTTTGCCTATCAGCCTAAAACGGATGAGAACGGCAATGCGACGGCCGTATTTGCAGGCGGATGCTTCTGGTGTACCGAAGCGGTCTTCCAGCCGCTGGAAGGTGTTAGCAGTGTAGAAAGCGGCTATGCAGGCGGCAGCGCCGAAACTGCCGACTACAACCAGGTCAGCACCGGCTCCACCGGTCACGCCGAGGCTATCAAGATCACTTACGACCCAACCAAGGTCAGCTACGTGAAGCTGATGGAATTGTTCTTCTTCATCGCCCACGACCCGACGCAAGTCAACCGCCAAGGCAACGATGTTGGCACGCAATACCGATCGTCTGTGTTCTACGCCAGCGAAGCGCAGAAAGCCGCGACCGAAGCCTACATCAAGCTCTTGAATGAAAGCGGCCGTTTCAGTAACCCTATCGCCACGACCCTGGAGCCGTTGGACGCGTTCTATCCGGCTGAAAAATATCACCAGGACTATGTTGAGAATAATCCATCTCAACCGTACGTCCGCGCGGTAGCCATACCGAAGGTTGAGAAACTGAAAGAACACTACGGCGACATGATCAAAGAGTAGGCGGCTGACTGCCAAGTCAAGTAGACTTCGAGGCCTACAGGAAGACAATCAACGTACTAACACACCCTTGACATAAGAGTGATGTGTCTTCGCAATGAATCAGAAATCTAACTTCATGTGCATGTCATCATTCTGTAAATAGTTTATTAATGCTTGAATTTCACCCGGTTGTTTGCCATACTGCCATTACATGATCCGATCAGGCTGGTGATCAGGGTGCTTGTGGGGGATCACTGCCGTGTAGGCAGTTTCACTTCAGGTGTATGCCGGTCACCGCACTTCAAACCAATGCCGGGGTGGAGGTACACCATGAAGCAGATGATTTGCGTGGGGTTAGTCTCTGGCTGTGTTGTATCCGCGTTGTTCGCTTCTTCAAGCGTGCAGGCTCAAGTCCGTCCGACGTTTTCTATTGACATGCAGAGCGTGACGGCCGGCGGCCCCGGTGCGTTCACCGGTACGCCTGATTCCTGGGCGGGCACCCAAATCGATGAAGGCTCGATCCTCACTGCATCCAAACCAGGACCAATCGGGCCGAACGTACCGCAGTTTGCTGGGGGCGGTGTCCTCCCTGTTCCCGGCGTGATGGTTACAGCTTTCAACTCCGGACTGGGCTCCATACCCGGCGGCCTGGGTATCCATCCCGGTGTCGCACAGGAAGCGGTTGAACTTGACGCCTTGTCCTACGGCCACGATTACGGCATCGAATTGATGTTCTCCGTCGATGAATGGGCCGGTGGCGACTTCCTGCTGCCGCCCGCAGCGCCGAATGTGTTTAGCGAGGGCGTGCTGACCGGTGTTAAGGATGCCGCAGCGGATGTGTTCCGTTATCGCGGGAAGGTTGAACGCACAGCAACGCCTCCGGTCGCGTTACGCCCCGGCAATCAGGACTACATCGACGGCAACGGCCTGCCCTCCCCGGCCGGACCGATACGTGGCCTTGGCCTGATCGAGCCTATGTCTTTCGGCTGCGGCTTCGAGTGCGAAGGGGACAACCTCGATGCCTTGGACATTAACACCTTGCCTTCGGACTTCGAAGGCTTGATCTACTTCTCGCTAGATTCGGAATTCCCGGACCCGCTGGACGGACCACTTCCCAACGCTGGCACCGCGCCGGGTAACGGCTTCTCCGGCGCCGATGTACTCGCATCACGAGTCGGTGGGACACCCTTCTTATATGCTCCTGCCGCCTTGCTGGGTTTAGATAGGGAAGGTGAAGACACCGACGACCTCGACGCTTTGATCCTCCAAGAAAACGGTGATGGTCAATTCAATCCGGACAGCGACCGCATCCTCTTCTCCGTGCGTCGTGGCTCGGCTGTCATCGGCCAGCCGGATAGCCTCTACGGCATCCCGATCGAAGAAGGCGATGTCCTAAGCCTGCCCATCCCTGGCGGACCCGGGACACCCAGCATCTACATCGCTGCTGAAGCGCTTGGCCTGGGCACCGTGCGTAGCGGAACAAACGAACTGACCAACTACGGCGACGAACTGGACGCGCTCGACCTGTTCCTCAAGGGTGATCTGAATGGTGACGGCTTCGTCGGGCTCGACGACCTGGATATCGTGCTGAACAACTGGAACAAGCCCGTGCCACCGGCTGACCCCGCGGCCGATCCGACGGGTGATGGCTTTGTCGGGCTTGCAGACCTCGACGTTGTCCTGATGAACTGGAACGCAGGCGCCCCCCTGCCGCCCTTGGCTGATGCCTCGGTCCCGGAACCGGCAACACTTGCCTTCATGGGTCTGGCCGGTTTTGCTTGTCTGCGACGCAGATAAAGGCAAGCTGATAATTTAGAACTATTAAGGTGTGGCTCACTTGTGTCACACCTTTTTTACAGGTACTGAGAGATCATTCGAAACCAGCTATCATACCTACCACTGGTTCCTTCTGGCTGTATAACGGAGTGAAAGCATGGGCGGCTTGAACTTTCTATCGGTTGGGTTTTTATCATCGGTCATTTTGTTCACCACAAACGTGGTGCATGCGGAGATGGATATGAAAGAAGTGGATGAACATGTTACTCTCACCGATGAAGGCCGCCGGATTCATGCCGCATGTATCGTGATCGATGGGCATAACGACCTGCCTTACGAGATGCGCAACAAGGCCCATTCATCGTTCGACGAACGTGACATCTCTCAACCACAGCCGGAAATGCAGACCGACATCCCGCGTCTGCGTGCCGGCGGCGTCGGCGCTCAGTTCTGGGCAGCTTACGTACCATCTGAGTATGCAAAGTCCGGCGGTTCTACCCGGTACTGCCTTGAACAGATCGACCTGATCCGCCGGATGACGCAGCGCTATCCCGAAACATTCGAACTGGCATTTTCTGCGGATGACATCGAACGCATCCATGGTGAAGGCAAGATCGCATCCATGATCGGTGTGGAAGGCGGTCAGGCGATAGAAGAATCACTCGGCACACTCCGCATGCTCTACGAACTAGGTGCACGATACATGACACTCACGCACTCCGACAGCCTGTCGTGGTGCGACTCCGCGACCGACAAGCCGATCAGCGGCGGCCTGTCGCCATTCGGCGAACAAGTCGTTCTGGAAATGAACCAGCTCGGGATGCTCGTGGACATCTCGCACATCTCCGCCGACGCCATGCGCGATGTTTTGCGGGTAAGCAAAGCCCCGATCATCGCGTCGCACTCCGGCGCATACGCCATCGCCCAGCATGACCGCAACGTCCCCGACGATGTCCTCAAAATGGTCAAGGAAAATAACGGCGTCGTGATGGTCGTCTTCTTCTCAGGCTACGTCGAACCGACCGCCGCAAAAATGATGGCCGACATGTTCGAGGTTAATCGCAAACTGCACGAACAATACCCGGATGAAGAAGATTACAAGAAAGCCCGGCAAGCGTGGCGTGAAGCAAATCCCTACCCCTCGGGTACCGTCTACGACCTGATCGACCACATCGATCACATCGTCGAAGTCGCCGGCATCGACCATGTCGGCCTCGGTTCAGACTACGACGGCGTCAGCAAACTCCCAACACAACTCGAAGATGTCTCCGGCTATCCCTACATCACCCAGGCCCTGCTCAATCGCGGCTATAGTGAGGAAGATATCAAAAAGATCACGGGCGGGAACCTGCTACGTGTGATGCGAGAAGCACAACAAGTTGCAGAGCAGTTATCTGATCAATAGTGAGGTATCTCTATCGTCCCCTCATCACTCAACAACGGCGCCAGGCTCGGATCAGCCAGCACTTCATCGATCGGCTTGGGGGCTTCACCCACGCGCATGGTTTTCTTGACGAGCCGGATGCCGTGGCTGTAATCGACATAGGTATTGACATGCACGATTGTCAGAGGTTGAATCGCTTTGCCGTTGAGTCTGTGCCAGCCGTAGATGGCGACGCGGTTCGGCCGCTCTTGCAGGCGATTGGTGATGACGACATCTTTCTTGATCCCGGCTATCAACTCGCCTGAAGGCGCCCGGACCTCCTCACGTTGCCATTCGATCAGGCCGTTGTGCTGTAAGAACGAGGTGACAGACTCACGCTCTTCTGTCAACGGCAGCGGCGCAAGCTTGATCGGCGCCTGGTCGTAGATATCGTCCACCATCTTCCGTGTCGGCAGCACACAACCAAACGCATCTGCAACCGCCTGGGCAGTCATCGGCGTAACAGGCACACGAACATAATCATCATTACTCCCAACCGACAGGTAATCCGGACTCACCTCATACGTCGCTGACAACTCCGAATCATCAGCGATCTTGGAGCGTGTGTGGATCGCTACAAAGTGGCGCATGAAGTCAGGCATGTTCCCACGCAACAACTCTTTGCGGATCGCTTCATCGCGTTCGTCCGCAGGCAGGCCTTCTATGCTTTTCATAAACGCTCTGCCTGCCATCGCATCGGCCGGGCGAGGCGGGATCGAAAGCCCGACATCATTCGTCGACTGTACTTCAACCTGATCGTAAGGATACGGTTGCACCCACTGCATATACGCTCTCGGCCCGCCGATATCACTAAATGCTTCATCTTCCGGCGTGTCCAGCGCCATGCCATACAGGTGCCCGTTCATCTCCCCCACCAAACGCGTGTGCAGGATGATATTTTCCGGGTTCGGATGGATAAGCAATCGTGCCTGGCCATTGAGCGCATCGTATGCCTTGAACTTGCCCACCTCGTGTTCAACGATATCGCCATACTTCTTGAAGCTGTCCAGCATGCGGTGCGTCGCGCGATAGGTTCCGCCTGTCGGGCTGACAACCTTTTTCCCTTGGTAAGTGATCTCACGATCGTCATAAGCAACCACAAGCAAGCGACGATCGGGATCACCCGCTAACCACTGTTTAAACTTTTCGCCGTGCCCGTCTTCATCGCTGAATCCGTAGTTGGAATCGAGGTAAATGAAGCGGTCGACCCAACCGGGGATCGTTTCTGAGCCGTTGATAAAGCCGAACATGAAGCTGCCGCCGCCGGAGTGAGATGCAAGCGTGACAGTTGGATTGTCCAGTGGAATCGCCGCAAGCACATCCGACACGATACCTCGGATCAGCTCCGCGTTGTTCTCGTTTTGACTTCGCCAACTCGGCCAACTCTTGATATCCGATTGCAGACAGACCAGCACCAGGTTTTCACGCTTGTTCGCTTCCTGATACAGCCGATGCTGCGCCGCGATGTGTTGGATGTCGTAATGCCAGTCCAGGCCGTCGGTCATCCTTGCGCCGAGTGTTTGCTCGATCGTGTTCCCGTTGGGTGTAGCAAAGAATACGATACGGTTTGGCTTATCCGGATCGATCCGATCCAGAGCCGGCGCGATAATCAACAACCGAACACCGGAATCAAAGTGCATCTCGCGTGTCTGCTCATTAAAGAACGGGCTCTGCTCAAACCCCGGCCAGACATCCGCGTTTACCTGCACGCCGAAAAGCAGCAGAATCAAACAAAACAACCAGCCCGATCGAACACGTTGATATGAATGCATATGCCCACACTCCACAGAAAGTTCAAGTACCCAATGCGCAGCATGATACACGCACAAGCATGCACGTGGCCAAGAAGTCTGTAAATTGAGGTAACGAAAGCCGGTTTACGCCGCGCGACGCCGTAGCGTGAGTAAGCCCGTACCCACCAGGATCAAACACGTCCCGGGCTCGGGGACGGCGACGGTCGGCGGTGTACCCGCGTTCCAATTGCTCAGCACGATGTCCAGATCATCGAGGCCGACAAATCCATCACCGCTGGGATCACCGGATAACAGATAGCCTTCGGTCACATCCTGGTTCCAGTGGTTGAGGATGATGTCCAGGTCATCCAATCCCACGAAACCATCTGAATTAAGATCACCAAGGATCGTCACGATATCGCTGATCGCCAGATATGCGTTACCCGCCTCGGGGTTGATTACGATGTTGCGGTCACTGAACAGGTTGGTCCCGACAATAGCCGGCACGGGATTGACACCGTCACGCGGATCAAGCACGTTCAGCACGATGACCGGCACATCATAAAGTATGAAGTCGCCGCCGATCGTAACGAGCTCGAAAGAATCGAGATAGAAGCCCGGCACATCCTGAACCACACCGCCGGCGCCTTGGATCTCAATGGTAAATGCCGGCTCATCCTGCACCACATCAATCCCCAGCGTCGCAGCGGTCAACTCGGAAATGACCGTCACCTGCGCTCCGGTATCCAGGAACATATCGATCCCTTCCATGTTTTCTCCAGCGTTGGCAAGATTACCGGTCAGGAATAAAGCACCCGCGACACTACTGGGTAGCGACGGGTTATCATGGAAGTCTTCAAGATTATCGAAACCCGGGAAGAAGAATGGCGAACTGGCAAACGCCGAACCGGGCAGCAACGACAACGGGGCATACATCGTGTAATCCGGGATGCTCGAATCACCGAACGAATACAACTCCACACTGGGCGACTCATACGTCTGTGAACCCACAACGACTTCATAACGCTGATCAGCACGTATCACCGTCGTGTATTGACTGGCAAGCGGTAATCCAACAACATCCGGCAAAATTGACTCCGGCTCCTCCGCCCCAACCACGGTCACGTTGTACTGACCAACTAACGTATTTGTAGCAACGGAAAGACTTGTGCCGCCTGTCGCATTCCCGAGGCTGGTCACATAGAGGCCGAGTGGATCATGGATCGTCACAAGCTCCGAACCGCCGGCCCCGCCGACTGAGAATTGCGTCGACCCAAGCAGGTTATTACCAGCAAAGTCAAAACCGGCGATCGCTTCCTGGGTCAGCAGGTGTACTTGTGCCCCGGTATCCAGTAATGCAACCTGGTAATACGGCGAACCGTTGGACGCCAGTGCATGTGCTCCACTGATGCCGTTGCTCAGATAGGTGTCTGTGTTGTAGGCGAAAAAGTCCAGATCATCGGTGGTATCTTCATTCGTAAGGCTGGTCACGACCAACGGCTGATACCCGCCGATCGGGATGTTCGAAATCGTATTGACCTGAAGATTGAGCTGAATGTTGTTAACCGACAATCCGCCCGTCAGGTCCGTCCAGATCTGAGCGGAAACGTCAGAAGCCAGAACCGACACACTCAGCATCGCGGCCAGCAGACCACAAGCGTGTAGACGCACGGCTGTAACAGGTTGGTGCTTATGATCGAACATGGTCCCTCCTTGCGAAGGTGGATGGAAGTATCTGTCTGTCACACGCCCGGGAAAAACTCCCCCACAACTCCAATTTACCACACAATTGCCTGTTTACAAGCAATTTAGAAGAATCTGACTGACTATTATAGCGCCTAAATCACCCAACAGACACTACTGATATTCAACGAGACGGCCGCTACTCATTTGAGTTATGAGGTCCGGCTTTGACTTGAAATGCCTGGGCAATCTCCCGGAACCGCCCTTCAACCGCGATAAACGCTTGGACCACCATGGGATCGAACTGGGTTCCCGAGGCCTCCGTGATCATCTGTCGGGCCTTCTCATGGGGCACAGCGTCCTTGTATGCCCGTTCGCTGGTCAGGGCGTCATACACGTCCGCCAACGCGACGATCCGGGCCGCCATGGGGATCGCCTCGCCCTTGAGCCCGGCCGGATAGCCCGTCCCGTCCCACCGCTCGTGATGGCCATAACACACCTGCCCGGCCGTGACGAGGAACGGGTCCTCCCCCCACCGCCGCTTGATCTCTTTCAATGTCTCCCCGCCGATCAGGGGATGCTTCTCGATCGTCTGCCGCTCCTCATCCGTTAATGCCGAAGGCTTACGTAGAACCGCATCGGGGATACCGACCTTACCGATGTCATGCAGCACCGCGGTGGAAGCTAAAGTCTGCACCCACTTCTCATCACCGCCGGGCGTTTGCGCCAGGGAGATCTGCCGCGCCAGCACCTCGGTATAGCGTGCGATGCGTTCAAGATGCTCGCCGGTCTCACCATCGCGCGATTCCGCGAGTTTGGCCAGACCAAAGATAACCGCATCTCTGCTTCTCAACAGCTCCGCACTTCGATGCGCCACCTGTGATTCCAAACCGCGGTTGATCTGCGTCATACGGCTTTCGTAGCGCTGAGCAATCACAAGCGTCACCAATGCGCTGATAATCACGACAACAACAACGACCACCGTACCAATCGCACGCACACGTATGATGAATGCGAGGATAGCAGTACGCACGGGTTCCTCCGGCTGAATGACATAAAGCCGGGCATTCAGCCAAGGCAAGGCAATCGGATCAAGCATGTATGAGCCATCATGCATCCTGCTCCATCCGGGAGGCAGCTTGCTTCTTGCATACGGGTCTTCTCGATCGATCTCTGCCAGAATCGCATCGCGCTCGCTTGCCGCTTCCTCCGGTCTTGTTTTCAGCAGCGGGTGACTAAGCAGTTCATCATCTTCCGCATCGATCAAACACAGATACCCACCGAACGAAAGCCTGGAGTCCTCCACCAGCTTTTGCAGACGCTCCCAATCCGGTGAACCCGGGGTCGTATCTTGGATCCCCATCAGTTGAGTAGTCTTGACGATCTGAGATGCAGTCATCTGCGAAGAGATGAGGATACGCTCGGCAACGAGATTACCCAGACCCCGCTCCAGCCAGGCGCCGAACCACAACAGCGCAAACAGCAGACACGCTAACTGCCCCAGCAACAGCGCTGAAACCAGCAGGGTCCGTCGTGTGATGCGGCCTGTCATTGTTGATGATTCTACCTTCTAACTCGTGCAAGCGTCTAGGATTAGCTTGTTCTCGGACCACGCCTGACACTGTTGACGCCGAAGCGCGATTGGATCGCATCCATCGCCTGATCAAGCCTTCGGCTTTTCTCACGTTGCGGATCAATAAATAGCCCAAGTTGATCACCGTCCGATTCGATACGGTCCGCATTCATCCCTACCAGACGCACAGGCACAAAACCGTGATCCGCCCATTGATCAAACAGTGCTTTGGCTGCGCCCCATAACTCATCAGTGACATCCGTCGGATCGACAAGCGTGGTGGACCGGGAAATGGTTTCAAACTCGCCGAAACGGATCTTGATGTTAATGCCCCGCGCTTTTAATCCGTGCTTGCGCAGTCGGCGTCCGACCTGTTGAACCTGGCCGAACAGGATGTTCTTCACGTAATCGCGTTCCGCCACGTCTTGCCCGAACGTCTGCTCCTGGCCGATCGACTTCGCCGAATGATCGGGCGTGACAGATCGATCATCTTCGCCGCGCGATAGCCGGTAGAACCGCTCGCTATGCTTGCCGAATCGTTTATCCAGTTCAGCTAGGCTCATCGCCTGAAGGTCTGCAAACGTTCTGACGCCCCATGTCCGCAGCCGCTTCGCCGTCGCAGGCCCGACGCCCCACATCCGCTCGATCGGCAGCGGTGGCAGGATGCGCAATACATCCTCCGGCATGATCACCGTCAACCCATCAGGCTTATCCATATCCGATGCGAGCTTGGCTAAAAACTTATTGAACGATACGCCGACCGATGCGTTCAAGCCCAGTTCATTCTTGATACGTTTGCGGATCTGCTTCGCAATAGAAACCGCATCACCCAGCAACCTGTCCGAACCGGTCACATCCAGAAATGCCTCATCCACACTCAGCGGCTCAACCAAAGGCGTAAAATCATCAAAGATCGCAAACACCGCCGAACTGAAGTGGCGTATCCGCTCGCCCGGCGCTTTGACGATCACCGCTTGCGGACACAACCGCTTGGCTTGTGACATCGGCATCGCAGACCGGCAGCCAAACGCCCTCGCCTCATAGGATGCTGCCGACACCACCCCACGTGGCCCATCATGCCCCGTCAACACCGGCTTGCCCCGCAACTCCGGCCGATCCAATTGCACCACCGACGCGAAAAACGCATCCATGTCGACGTGCAGGATGGAACGATTGTTGTTCATCAGCCGTATTTTACGGTGCATCCTCGCCACACCAAACTTGATCCCAAGGTCGTAGACGTGTCGATACAACTACTATGAACACAAAGCTCCCAAGACATATTGTGGTAGCGATTGTAACTCTCTCCCTGGCATCGTCGAGCACGAGTGCAGGCCTCATCGATCATATTGCTCAAGGAACCGGCTATACCATCACAGTCACAATCGAAGGCCGTTCCCTACGTTTTACTGATAATACGAACGACCATGGAAATCTCCGGATATACGACAACCCGGGAGCGGGTGCGACGGCTGCAACTCAACTCGGGATCGTATGCAACAGTAAAATTTCATCAATCCTGAGTGTGCCACTTTCAAGTGATCCACTTCTACCAACGACACGACTAGACAGCCTGTTTGACGGCGAGGGGCTGGACACCAGTGGTAACAGTTTAAGAGAATTAGTCATCTTCAATCGTAATGGTGCAGCTTTTACACTTGATCTTGATCAAGTCGAAACGATCGGTGGAACCGTACCCGAACCCACATCCTTCGCACTCGGTCTGCTGATGCTCCCTGCACTCCTTACCCGCCGACCGTAGTGTCGTTTGATCTGACATACTCGCTGCCATCCACTAAACCGGTACACTACCGGGCATGCTCTCGATCCTCTCGAACATCCTGCACATCGCCTGGTACATCGTCGCACCGGCGATGATCCTGGTGGGGTTGGGGTTTGCGATCCAGAAGAAGTTCGGCCTGCACATGCCGACCATGGTGAAGCTGAACTTTTACGTGGCCGTGCCGGGGATCGTGTTGCATGCCATCATCGGTTCTAACCTGTCGGCTTCCGATGTCGGGCAGGTGGTGGGCTTTACGCTTACTGCGATGTGCGTCTGGGCGGTGCTTACCTATACCGTTGCCCGCCTGCGTGGCATCCCGCGCGATCAACGCCGGGCCATGCTCATGACCAGCCTGTTCTACAACTCAGGTAACTACGGCCTGCCCGTCCAGGAACTCGCTTTCCGTCACACACCCTTCGGCAGCGCCGGCGCGACCGGCTTGCAGGTCTTCGTCCTCATCATCCAGAACATCTCCACCTTCTCGCTGGGTGTCCTACTCGCTGCGGGTGACCTGCACGATGGGCGATGGAAAAAGAACCTGATGCACATCGTGCGCTTCCCGCCGATCTATGCGTTAACGATTGGTCTTGTCACGGTTATCACGCGCCACGCATTAGGCGAACAAGCGCAAACCGTCGCCAACGCGATCCAACCGATCTGGGACGCCATCACATACGCCAAGAACGGCTTCGTCGTGATCGCTCTGGTAACACTCGGCGCTCAACTGGCGACCGTCGTTCGCGGCGAAGGCAAAGGCCCGGTCTCCACAAGCGTGTTGCTGCGACTCGTGGCGGGCCCTATCGTTGGTTTCACTCTGCTGAAACTGCTCGGCTGGACCGGCCCGATCGCGCAGGTGTTGCTGATAAGCACCGCGATGCCCACCGCCGTGAACTGCATGCTGCTCTGCATGGAATTCGACAACCACCCCTCCTACGTCGCACGCAGTGTGTTCTACTCAACGCTGCTCTCGCCGATCACCGTGACACTCACGATCCTGCTGGCGCAAAGCGGGACGTTTAATTAGATCGTTCTCAATCCAACTGTAGAGGGTGCCTTAGCTTTTCAGGCTTTCACGTTTCTGACGTGCTTCTGCGATCCCCTTAGCCTTGTCGCAAGCTCTGAATAGTCGCTCAACTTCTCGAGCGCTTCTCTCACAGCTCTCTTTTAGTTCCGCACGCAAGTCTTGCGACTGCCGTTCCGGCCGAAAACCGGGCCAGGATGGGCATTCCTGCTGTAAAAACTCCCATTTCCCCCTGAATCGTTTGTCTGGCTCCCCACGAATTAATGAAGCCCGGTAACAGAATATCGGCTTCAAATGAAATAGCGTTGCGCCATATAGTTCTTTCGAAATACGATCAATCGAAGGCACTTCGTCCGACCAGAAGAACGCCCCCGACAATAACTCAAAGTTTCTTGTAGCTTGAGGGTCGTATCGCTGAGTTTGGAGCGTCTCAACTACCTTCGGCCACATCCCGGCTTGCCTGCGTTTGTGGCGCCACCCAAAATAATTCAACACGAGACGGTTCAAGAATTGTCTCAATTCGGTATATCCATCCGCAGCGCCTCAGGATCGCGCTTGTAGACTTCACCGTCGCGCAGGGGGATACGCAGACGTGGTTCATACGTTTCGCCTTCTTCAAGCTTGTCGGCGCGGCCGGAGGCGATCAGTTCTTCCAGACGCTTGCTGACATAGGCATCCCGCTTATCCTGCAGTTCATGGTCCTGGCCCAGCATCAGGCTGAACTCGAGCCTGCCGGGCAGGGGCAATACACCGCGTGCACGCAGCGTTTTCTCGCCCGACTTATTGATGAAGTCGCCCGCCATCTCACGCAACGCCCGGGCTTCCTTGACCGACCACTTCGGGTCCATGTGCTCGTACAGGTAGATGATTGTGTTCAGTTCCACCTGCTGCTTCGGCACGGCCGGCGGAAAGTGCATGCTCGGCCAATCATCCGGATTCGCCAGCACTTCATGCAACAACAAGGAACCGATCGCGTGCGAGGCGCGCGAGTGTGCTTCCGAGTCATCGTAGTGGTCCAACCCTTCAAGCCGAAGCATCAACGCGACACGGCGAGATCGCGGGCTTGCATGATACAGTGCCGTCAGGTCTGCATAGAACTCCTGCAGATGCTCGAACAGCAATTGATGGTCCCGGTAAAGGATCAGAACGTGGTCCATGGGCAAGTTGTTGGTGATGTAACAATGGCCCAACTCGTGCCAGACAATCACCTCGCCAAGATCGCCCTCCGTCAGGCTGTGTATCTCCGCCAGCTTGCCCGTACCAGGCACATCGCTATTGACCATACCCGGCTGCCAGGAGCAGATGACCGTCAGACCGACCACTTCTTCCTGGTATTGCCCCCGCCTGTCAAAGCCCCGCTTCACCTGCGCCTGCACCGCCTGGAAACCAAGGTGGCGTGTGGGCATATAGTTTGCCATCACCGGCCGATTCCAGATCTCGGCGTTGAAGCTGATGTTGGACGGGCTGGAACACTTCTCCCACCACTTCGGATGAAAGTCATTGCGGTTCTTCGTGATGTAAGCCAGGTCCATGCGCTGGTCGCGGTCGAAGTAGCGCTGGTACCGCCGCGTCGTGCGGAGCAATTCATCCAACTCGTCCCACTGGTTATTCAGATATGCATCCGCAAGCTGCTGGTACGCTGCCTGCGCCTGTTCCTTTTCTTCGGCAACCTGCTTCTCATGCTCGGCAAGACGTGCAGCACGGGCGGCATCGGTATCGCTGACCGATGTGTCTTGCGCAACCGCGAATGAAGTCCAGTTTCCGATACACAGAATCAAAATCAGAACGAAAATGTACATCTTGCACATATGAGATTACCCCGTTGTCAGTGTGATCGCTGCCATGAATCAGCGGATTATAACCCATATATCCACATGCTTTCCATGCTTTTATCCAAAAATGGTTATCTCAATGTTAGGATATGCTCTGAATCACCGTCACCGATAAGATCAGGAGCCGTCATGACTGGGCAACTACGCTGTAATCGAGGCTGGTTTGTGTTGTTTTTCCTGGCGTTGGCCGTCACCGGCTGTGGCCCGATGCACTTTACCGTCGGCACGTCCCCGGGGGATCAGGCCCTTACCCAAACGGTCGTGACAAGAGACGGCCGGTGGTTCAGCGACCGCGTCGCGATCATCGACGTCTCGGGGCTGATCATGAACGGCGAGAAGCCCGGGCTGCTCCAGGTGGGCGAGAATCCGGTCGGTGCATTGCATGAAAAGCTCGAAGCCGCTGCCGCCGACCCACATGTCAAGGCTGTCATCCTGCGCCTCAACACACCCGGCGGTGGTGTGACCGCCAGCGACATGATGTACCGCGAGATCAAACAGTTCCGTGAAGAGACTGGAAAACCCGTCATCGCTCTGACCATGGATGTCACCGCCAGCGGCGGGTACTACATCGCTTGCGCCACGGACAGAATCGTCGCCTACCCGACCTCCGTCGTCGGCAGCATCGGCGTCATCGTCCAGACCATCAGCGTCAAACCTGCGCTTTCCAAGATCGGGATCCACGCCGAAGCATTAACCAGTGGCAAAAACAAAGAGGCCGGTTCCCCTTTAAGCACGTTGACCGACGATCACCGCCAGGTCCTGCAAAGTCTGGTTGATGACTTCTATGCGCGTTTTGTAGATGTGGTGCGTGAAGCCCGGCCGAACATCCCCGAAGACAAGTTTGCCGACCTGACCGACGGCCGCGTGCTCGGTGGCGAACAGGCAGCAGCCCTGGGGCTCGCTGACATGGTCGGCGACATCCGCATCGCGCATCGACAAGCAGAAAAACTGGCAGGCATCGACCATTCCGACCTGATCATCTACCACCGCCGACTCGACTACGTCGCCTCCCCCTACGCCTATTCACCATCCGCCCCCGCCTCGACACAGATCAACTTGATGCAGTTAAACCTCACCGAAACGATGCCCGGCTTCAACACCCCGGTTGGGATTTATTACCTGTGGTCACCGGATATGTGATGTTCAATGTGGAATCTTCAATCTACCTGAAGCGAACACTTCTTAATACATTGAACATCGAACATAGAACATTGAACATCCAACCTCATCCAATCGACGTCAGTGCGCCCGCGCCGTAGATCAGTCCGTACAGGTCGTTCATGAACTTGGCGAGGAAGAAGTTGGTGATGATGATGACGATGAAACTGACAACGAACGAATCCGTCGCCGCCCGGCCGACACCGGTCGCGCCCGTGCCGCAGTTGAATCCCTTGTAGCAACTGATGAGACCGATACTGACGCCGAAGACAACGCTCTTGACCAGGCCGGTGAAGATATCCCAGTTACCGACAAACTGGCTGGAAAAGGCCCAATACTCATTGGACCCGACACCGAAACCTTTTACGACCACCAGCCAGCTGCCGAAGATACCCAACAGGTCGCTGAACACCGTCAGGATCGGCACCATGATCAGGCATGCCAGTACGCGTGGTACAACCAGGTGCCGGATCGGATCGCTGCCCATGACACGCAAGGCATCGAGTTGTTCGGTCACCTTCATGGACCCCAGCTCGGCGCTGACCGCCCCACCGACCCGGCCAGCGATCATGACCGCCGCCAGTACCGGCCCGATCTGCTTAACCACGGATATATGGATCACCCCTCCGAGCCGACTTTCTTGGCCGAACGCCTGAAATTGGGCGAACATCTCTACACCCAGCACCGCACCGACGAACGCACCGACCAGCCCAACCACCGGGATGCTCTTGGTACCGACCTGGTAGAGTTGGGGGATCAACAACTGTAACCGGCCATAGCCCCCTGCCCCACGCAGAAACCAGCCGATCGTGGAAAGGCAGAATCGGGTGAAGTGCCCAAATCCCTGTAAGTCACTGAGTAAGCGTTGGTTGATCGTTGTGATCTGTTGTGCCAGCATCAGCGAATATCCGTATTCGTGGCGACGGCATCCCAGCTGCCTGTTCCCGGGACACCCGCCCCCGATCCCGGCTGATCGATTAAAAAGAAAGGGTGACCAACGGGACTCGAACCCGCAACCCCCGCGACCACAACGCGGTGCTCTACCAATTGAGCTATGGTCACCAACAATCAGGGCCGGCTCGCCCTGCGGCAGCAGATTATGCAGCACCCTCGGCACTGTCAAACGCGGCCGATAACACAAGATAACACATTTCACCCCCTTAAGCGTAATCCCCAGTTGGACGATTCTATATACGACAATCCATGGAGAGACGCTATGGCCGCCAATGATCCGACACCCAAATCACGCGACGAAATCCTGCTGGAATCCGGCACCAATGAGCTGGAAGTCCTGATCTTCGGATTAGGCGACCAGTCCTACGGCGTCAACGTCGCCAAGGTCCGTGAGGTCATCCTCCCCGTCTCCGTCGCGGCAAGCCCCGGCCAACCCGCCGACGTCATGGGTATGTTCAACCTGCGCGGCGTCGTCCTGCCCCTGGTCAACCTGCACAGCTACTTCAAGATCAAACCTGTCAACACGGATCCTGCCAGCCACCGCATCATCGTGACGGAATTCAACGGCGAACAGGCCGCGTTCATGGTCGAACGTGTTGAACACATCCACCGCATGAGCTGGCAGGCAATGCGAACCGTTCCCGATGAAACCGGCAGCGATCACATGGCCGTCACCGGCATCACCGAAATCGGCGACCGCCTGATCCTCATGCTCGACTTCGAATCGATCTTCGACAGCGTCTCCATGCAGAACGCACTGCACATCACCAGCGTTGATAACGAACTCGGCGTCGACCGCTCCTCGGTCAATGTCTTCATCGCTGAAGACTCGAAGTTCATCCGCACAATCATGTACAACGTGCTGACCAGCAGCGGATACACAAACGTTACCGCGTTCAGCAACGGCCAGGACTGCTGGGACGCCATCCAGGCCGGTGCCCAGGGACAAGGCACCAAGCCCGACATCCTCATCACGGATATCGAAATGCCCCGCATGGACGGGCTGCACCTGACACGCAAGGTGCGCGAAACCGCAAGCATCAAGACGATGCCTGTCCTGCTGTTCAGTTCACTGATTACCAAGGACACGCGCCATAAGGGCGAAGCCGTCGGCGCTGACCAGCAGATCGCCAAGCCGGAACTGCCCAGCCTGGTATTGATCGTCGACCAGTGGATCGTCACGCTCGAAGAACGCGCGAAAGCCGCCTGATTCGAGCCGATTACATCTCGATAAGACTCACACACCGATTGTGCCTGCAAGCACCAATCCGGCTATAAACCACGCGATCTGCAACAATCTGTCACTGCACCATATCTCCAGCCACATCACATCTTTTTGCACCCCGATCCGATAAAAAGCCTCTCTCCCGGTCTTTGTGCCGCACATCCGCAGCCATCCTGATATCTGCCTGTCAATCACCGCTGCTTTTTTGTCGATATCCCAAACAGACTGATCAGCTAAACGGCCACCAGCAGAGAGCCACACCATGGACGCCATCAAAGAAGTACTGGAATTCCTGGACCGTCACAGCAGCTTCATCCAGGACATGGAAGACCTGGTGCAGAGCCCGCAGTGGCCCAGTGGTTGGCTCAGTTCCCATCAGATCGCTGAGGAAGTCGAGCGGTTTCAGTTCTGGTCCGGTTTGCGCAGCCGTATCCCGCAAAGGACTCGAAACGCGGTTTTGGACTTCTATCTCAAACGTTCAGCCAACGATAGCGACAGCGCATGGGTTCGCATCGACGATCAGTTCATGTTCAATCCCGATGAAGTGCAAATCCAGGAAGGCAAAACAGTAGGTACCGGCCAACCACAACGCCGACGTCACGGCCGGGTCGCCTGTGAAATGCTCTCCTGCCAGTTTGGCGAGGTGATCAACTTGTCCGCCTCCGGCGCCAAGGTGCTAGGCAAAGGTGATCCCAAGCATACCGCAGACGATCGTGTCGGCATCGAGCTGAACTGCCTCGATCATAAACTGCAAATTACCGCCCGCGTCGCCTGGACACGACCGAACGGAAACGGCTACGACATGGGGCTTGAGTTTGTCGATCTCACCCCCGAGCAGGCTCAGCGTGTACGTGAACTTTTGCCTATTGCCGCCGCGGTGCAGACCTCGGGCAGAAACAGCGACCAAATCACGCACTGGGGCAGTTGACCCGCAGCCCTGACAACTTGTCGCATACTGATTCTCTACCGGTAATAAGAAGGATTGCCGCCTGTAGCCACATACTTGGGTAATCCCCGTATCTGCTTATACTGTTGCCATGAACCGCCCAGAACTACCCTACGAAACTCAGGAATTTGAGCGCCTGCTCAATAAATCCAACAGCGATCCCACCGGCTTCGCCAGCCTCTTTGCCAGCGGCGAGATCTGGGTCACCCGCGTGCCCGCCCGGCTCGATGTCATGGGCGGTATTGCCGACTACTCCGGCGCGAATGTCTGTGAAGCCGTACTCGGCCGCGGGGTACTTCTCGCACTGCAACCACGCACCGACAGGACCATGCGTATCCGCACCATGCAGGCCGGGACACGATCACTGCCCGTCGAAACACGCATCGCCTTGGACTACTTCTACTCAGGCGACGGCTTGGCAAGCTACAGCGACATCCGCGAAATCTGTAGCGCCAACCCTCTCGCCGCCTGGACGTCCTACATCGGCGGCAGCATCTTCACGCTGCTCAAAGAAGAATCCATCCAACTGCCCTACGGCTTCAACCTCCTGCTGCTCAGCGCCGTCCCGATGAACGTCGGCATCGGAAGCTCGGCCGCCGTCGAGATCGGCACGCTTACCTGCCTCAATGCTTACCTCGGGTTGAACCTCAATCCGTCACGCATCGCACGACTCGGACAGATGGCGGAGAACCACGTCGTCGGCGCGCCCTGCGGCATCATGGACCAGATCGCGATTACCAGCGGGCGTGAAGGTTGCCTCACGCACATCCTCTGCCGGCCCGGTGAAGTCAAGGGCGAAGTACAGATCCCGCCCGGCACGGGGTTCGTCGGCATCAACTCCATGGTCCGACACAGCGTCGGCGGAAGCCCCTACACCGACACACGCATCGGCGCGTTCATCGGCAAGCGCATGATCAATGACATGCGATCTCAGACCGGACGCGGCGCACTCGATTATCTCACCGAGCTGACGCCTAAACGTTTTCATGAAGAGTACGAAAAGAACCTGCCCGAAAAAATCGTCGGCTCAGAGTTCCTCGATCAATACAAGACACATGACGACCCCGTCACACACATCCAGCCCGACGCAACTTACCGCGTCGTTGGCCCGACGCGTCACCCGGTTGAAGAAAATGACCGTGTAATCAGATTCATGGACGCCATCACCGCTGCAAACACAGGTGACGAACAAGCGCTGATCACCGCAGGACAATGCATGTTCGACGCACACGCCAGCTACCGCGACAACTGCGGCCTGTCGACCGAAGCCGTCGACTTCCTCGTCGAAGCCGTCCGCAAACGCGGCCCTCAAAGCGGGCTCTACGGCGCAAAAATCACAGGCGGCGGCACAGGCGGCACCGTCGCGGTGTTCGGCAAACTCGATGCACTCAAGGCTGAGATCCCCAAGATCGCCATCGAGTACTCACGCCGTGTCGGCGTCATGCCCGACATCTTCGAAGGCACCTCCACCGGCGCGATGGAGTTCGGTGCATTGCGCTACACGTTCGGCGCCAGCGGATGGCGCTGCATGAGCTAAGAAGCGTCACGCCTTTCATCACACAATCACGTTCAGCAAGACCCAACCGTCCATGCCAGCACAATCCATCATCCGAAAAGCCGTCATCCCCATCGCGGGCCTCGGAACGCGACACTTCCCCGCATCACACGCGGTCAAGAAAGAACTCTTCCCCGTCGTGGGCAAGGATGGCATCGCACGCGCGCTGTTCCATTACCACCTGATCGAAATGGAAGCCGCAGGCATCGAGAAGATCTGCATCATCGTCCAGCCCGGCGAAGACAAGCTCGTCAACAATTATCTCAACGGCCCAAGTGACGATTACCTCAAACGCTTGGCCAAGTACCCCGAGCTTGCTGAAGAAGCCAAACAGATGCGTCGGTTCGCCGACATGATCTGCTTCGTCGAGCAAACCACCCAGGAAGGTTACGGCCACGCCGTCTACCAGACACACAGCTTCGCCGATGGCGACCCCGTCCTGCTCTGCCTAGGCGATCACCTGTTCCGCGGCAATACCACCAGCCCCTACGCTCAACTCGCCAGCATGGCCTCTGTCTCCAACGGCCGAAGCGTCTCTGCCGTCAATCGAATCAGCGCCGACGAACTCAAGGGCTACGGCACCATCGCCGGCACCCGCCTCCCCGACAATCCCCAACTGATCGACATCTCACTCATCATCGAAAAACCATCCATCGAAGATGCCAAACAAAAACTGCACGTCGACAACCTCCCCACCAACACCTGGTTAGGATGGTTCGGCATGCACCTGCTCGCACCCAGCATCTACGACATCCTCGAAGAAATGATCCGCAACAACACCCGCGACAACGGCGAATTCCAACTCACCAGAGCCCAGGAACTCCAACGCCAACGCGAAGGTTATTTAGCCCTCGAAGTCACCGACGCCAAGCGCTACGACTTCGGTATCCCCGACGACTTCGTCAACAGCCTGGCAGCATTCCGCAACCTATAAGACTTCAAGATTCTAACCCCCTCTCCCCCCGGGAGAGGGCCGGGGTGAGGGCCAGTGCTTGGTTGTAGCCGGTTTATCAACGAGCGCGTAATCAACCCGATCCTCACCCTAACAGTCTCCGAGACTCACTCGTGGAGAAGGGGCCGAACCAAGCCTATTCCGGTCAATCCGTACAGCTTGCGACACACCCCAAGGCCAGCTAAAATCTTAGATTCAACGCCGACGGGGCGTAGCTCAGCTTGGTAGAGCGTTCGTCTGGGGGGCGAAAGGCCGCAGGTTCAAATCCTGTCGCCCCGATTCATGAAAAAAGCCCGCCCAAAGTGGCGGGTTTTTTCATGGATTGAGCGACGGATTCGGTTCTGAGGAGTGGCGGCGCAGCCGACGCCAGCCGCAGGTTCACGCCGAAGGCGCCACGAAGCGAAGCGCAGTGCAATCCTGCTCAACTTGATAGCATCTCATCATTACATTTTTAGTGATTGGTTTACAACGATGTCTGACGGATTTGCTCAACATTGGAAACTCGAATTGAAGTATGGCCGCTTGAAGACGCCCTATACCCATTACACGCTGATTGCTGATGGCATCGCGGGGGATATGGCCGAAGGTTTTACATCTCGGTCCGGGCGTGCTTGGATGGCAATGAAAGTGTGGTCGACTTCTGAAGATGAAGCAATTGATATGGCTAAGACGATTGGGTTTGAAATCGGTTTCAAGGTCGATGGAAAAATACAATTGTATGAAACTGAGCCTGAGCAGCCTCCACGCGATAAGCCACATGCTTACTCGATCCAATTTACACCGTATGAAAAGTAGTACCACACCCGGCAATCCACGATCGCCCGCTAAACGGATTGATGTCTTTCTGTCTTTACCCCCCCCCCAAACTCTACACCTTCCCACCACCACATATAACCCGTCCGAGCCGCGTCGCCCCCGACGCGGTCCGCCGTGAGCACGCGGCGGCTCGGTTTATGCTTTTATTCCTCGATAACCCACCGTCTGCATCATCCCCATCACCCCGGCAACTCAGCTTGCTTCCTCACCTTGTCCACCTTCCACAGCCCATAAATCCCCAGGGCCGTGCCAAACGGGATCAAGGGCAACAGGATGATATTCATCGCCAAGGTTGCGACGCGGCCCACCTTGGAACTGACACCACGCAATATCAGCGTTGCCACCATCGCAGCCACGTATGCGAACTCCATAAACAGCGTCATCTGAAATACCCACCGTGACTCCGGTGGGGTATCCGAGCTACGGACAATAAGCAAAAACATCACTGCCCCAATGATGTAGAAAAACGCCAGCGCTGCCAGCAGCGCCATATACACCACGTTGTGCGTATCCAGCGGTTCCTTACGGCTACCCATGATTTGCCCCCTTTACTTGAATTGACCCGACAAGATCGATGACTCTATTGTCCCCCAATCTGAATAAGAATCAACCCCTCACTTTCTTCACCCTACACCCTTCTTAACGACACCCTGCCACGCTTGTTCCGTCCGAGCCGCCGTGCCCTCACGGCGGACCGCGTCGAGGGCGACGCGGCTCGGTTCACGTCTTCATACCTCGATAACACACCGCCACGCCGAACGTCAGCGGTTTGATCGTCGGGTCCTTGAAACCCACCGTCTGCATCATCTCCACCATCCCGGCACGATCGATGAACGTACTGACGCTCTTGGGCAGGTACTTGTACGCCCCGCTCTTGTCGCGCGCGATCAGGCTGGCGGTGATCGGCATCACCTTTTCACGATAGATCCGATCAAAAAAACGAATCACCGGGTTCGTCGGCGTGCTGAACTCCAGAATAATCACACGCCCGCCCGGCCGAAGCACGCGATAGAACTCACCCATCGCGGCCAACGGATCAGCGACATTGCGGATGCCAAAGGCGATACTGATGACGTCCACGCTCTTATCCGCGACCGGTAAGCGCATCGCATCTCCACGGGTTAATCCCACCGCGGTATTGAATCTGGCTGGATTTACCAACACAGGATTGGAGAGGCTGACTTTAGGTAGCCATGGCCATGGAATACTTCTAGCTTTATCCTTGGCATGAACCAACATCGCATGAGTAAAGTCAACTCCGACCACCTGCCCCATATCGAATGTGTCCGGCTTATTTAACTCACGCAGAGCTTTACCAAACTCAAATGTAAGATCACCCGTCCCGCACGCCACATCCAGCACCACATCGTCCGGCTTCAATTCCGCCATCCGCACCGCCGCTCGCCGCCAGGCCTGGTCGCGCCACATCGAGTGCAGCCGATTGTTCAGGTCATATGCATGCGCGATCGCTGAAAACATCTGCTCCACACGCTTGGCTTTATCGGCCTCAGCATGCGGATTCGCGTCTGCCCGAAGGTCGTCATCGCTCCAGGCGGGTGTAGGGGATTCGGATGGCATGCGGGAGATTGTAGTGATGATTGATGTTCGATGTTCAATGTGTAATGTTCAATGTGTCTGGTTTTGCCCCCTTATTTACATTGAACATTGAACCTCGAACATTGAACATCCAACTCATTCCTGCTCCGCCGGAGGCAGCTTCTCCAATTCATCCAGCACGTTCCGCTTGTACTTGTCTCTATAGATACGGTACTTCTGTGGATCGTCGTAGTCCGGATACTTCTCTTTGATGAGCTTGTTGAGGTTCTTGATGCGCGTATCCGGATAAGGGTGCGTCGAGAGGAACTCCATCCCCTTGCCGCCCCCGCCGCTGGCGCGTTTGAGCACCTGCATCACCTGCACCTGCCCGATCGGGTTATAACCCAGCCGCGTCATGTATCGGACGCCAAGCTCATCGGACTGTGTTTCCTGGTCCCGGCCGAAGCTGAGCATGTACACGCCCCCGCCCACAGCCGTCCCCACGCCTAACACCTTCATCCAATCTTCATCTTTATATTCACCCACCACGCCGATCCCGACACCGACGCCGGTGATGATCATCGCGCGCGTCATCTGTTGGCCGATGTGTTGCGCGGTAACGTGGCCGACTTCGTGTCCGAGAACACCCGCCAGTTGCGCCTCGCTGTTGAGCTTCTCCATCAGGCCGCGTGTGATAAAGACTTTCCCGCCGGGCAGAGCAAACGCATTGATCACCGGCGAGTTCACCGCGTGGAACTCCCAATCCAGGTCCGGCCGCTCGCTGACTTCCGCCAGGCGATGCCCGAGGTCGCTGACATACTTCTGAACCTTCTGCGAAGGGATGTCCCCGCCGTACTGTTGAACAAACTCGGGCGCAGCCTCAGCACCAAGCGCCTTCTCCTGATCCGCACTCAACCAGTTCAGTTGTTTCTTGCCTGTCGCCGGGTTGGTTGTGCAGCCTGTTGCCACGAACAGGCCAAGCAACAGAAGCACGACCACACCTCGGAACCGGTTACGGACTTCAGTTCTATATAGATTCATCTTTCGCCTCTTTGCTTACTAGACTTCCTGTCCGCAATAAGCATAGACGAATTGGAATAGGGTTTGTTCTCTGGTGAGTCCGGAAACTGTCTTTTTCAAATCAAAATTTGCCCTTCGGTGATTTATATCGTTGGCTTGAGGCTGTCCCATAATTTAAAAATCCGCATTCAAAACCCGATCCAAAAACACCCCAAGCGATTATCAGACAAGAAGCAAATCGTAAGTCCCTTCAAAACAACAAATTAACAACTACGGTCCGATCACTGCTAAGGGTACCTACGGATACAGGATTTTGACCGCAATACCGATGAATTACAGGTCGCCGCCAGGAACCTCGCAAACAGCGAAGTCTCCCGGGAAGCCCATCGGAGCGGACTTCGGCCCCAGGCCCTGACGAACCGTGAACTGACCAGCGCAGACACAAGGACGTGCTGCCGACGAACCGGCCTTCGGGCCATGACCATGAACGACGTTGGAGTATCCCTCATGGCGAGTCGACGTAACGTCCTGCAAGAACGCTTTTTCACCAGTCTGATCAGTGGCGACCGCATCACCGCTCGGTCCATCGTCGACGAGGCCCTGCAAGCCGATGCCCCGGCAACCCGCATCCTCAGCCACCTCTTCTGGCCTACACTCGAACACTTCCAGAACCTGCACCGAAACGACCAACTCACCCCCCTGGCTTACAACTACGCCACCCGCCTGCTACGCCAGCTCGTCGATCAGATGCAGCTTCGCCTCGAGCAGTCGTCCCGCCGGGGTATCAAGGTGCTGCTGGTCAGTGGCGCAGAGCAGTCTGAAGAACTGGCCGCCCAGATGGCAGCCGACCTGCTCGAGGCCGACGGCTACACCGTCTTCTACGCCGGCGGCGGCATCGCCAACGATGAAGTCGTCGAACAACTCACCGAACTCAAGGCTGACAAGCTCGTGATCTTCGGCGCCGTGCCCAGCACCGTGCCCGAAACACGACTGCTGATCGACCGCATGCACGAGATTGGCGCGAACGAACAAGTGCAGGTGATCGTGGGCGGCGGCATCTTCAACCGGGCCGACGGCCTGGCCGAAGAAATCGGCGCAGACCTCTGGGCAAACGACCCGACGGAACTGGTCGAACAGATGCAGGCGAACCCCGAACGCCGCATGACCAGCGACCAACGCACCGTCGGCCGCAAACGCCGCAACGTCAAACGCACCGCCGCGGCTTGATACCCAAAGCCCACTTCAGCAGCCTAAGACCGCGGTCACTTGGCCGCGGTTTTTATTTGCGCAGATCAACCCGACGCTGTCGTCATCAAAACACACATAATATCGGACTCACACTCACTACATTGCTGGTCCCGCCCCGATCGCTGAAGCCCGATCACCGGTGTAACCGATACAGACACTACAGCTTTAACCATGAGGGTGATTCCGTTATGACCACGCCTGAACGACGCCGAGATCCACGCATCCCTGCTCAGCACCCGGTCAAGATCAAGTGTGACCAGTCCGCTGGCCGGTACATCGCCGGGACCACCGACAACGTCTCCGACGGCGGGGCCATGCTCATGCTCGATTACCCACGATTGCTCTGCACCGGCCAGAAGGTACAGATCGGTATCGTCTCCAACCCCACCCGTGGCATGCTCACCACCGAAGACTTCGTCGAAGCCACCATCGTCCGCAGCCTCGGCCACGGCGACACCCAGCATGTAGCCGTCCGCTACGCCCGCCCCCAGAGCTTCGCCGAAGCGGTCTGAATAATCGCTAATCTCGAATCTCTAATCGCTAATCGTGATTAAATTAACGATTAACGATTACACATCAGCAATTCCGTCTTTTTCTATCCCCCGGGATCACCCTTTCGCGATCACTGCTAAAATACCCCCATGCCCTCCCAGGAACTATTCGTCCGCACCGTCGAGCACTACCTGTCGCCGATCAAGGCGTACCTGGACGATCCCGGTGTCACCGAGGTCATGATCAACCGCTGCGACGAAATCTACATCGAAAAAGACGGCAAAGTCATCCACACCGATGCCCGTTTCGACGATCAGGAAGCGTACGAGGCGGCGATCAATAACATCCTGCAATTCACCGGCCGATCGCTCAGCGATAACACCCCGCTGGTCGATTCCCGCCTGCCCGACGGCTCGCGTGTCCACGTCGCCAAGGCCCCCTGCGCCCGTTTCGGCACGACCATGGCCATCCGCAAGTTCAGCCAGATGGTGCTCGACATCGACTGGCTGATCGAGTTGGGCACGATCACCGCCCAGGCCCGGGACTACCTCAAGCTCGCGGTTAACGCGGAGCAGAACCTGCTCGTCGCCGGCGGCACCAGCTCCGGGAAAACCAGCCTGCTCAACGCCCTGTCCAGTTTCATCCCGGATGAGCAGCGGATCGTCGTCATCGAGGACTCGGCCGAGCTTCAGCTTCAAAAAACCCACATGATCTCGCTCGAGGCCCAGCAGCCCGACCGATACGGCCGAGGCGCTGTCTCCATCCGGGAACTGTTCCGCTCCAGCCTGCGTCTGAGGCCCGACCGGATCATCATCGGTGAGGTCCGCGGTGGCGAGGCCCTGGACATGATCCAGGCGATGACCAGCGGCCACGGCGGGTCGATGGGCACCCTCCACGCCAACAGCCCCGCCGATACGCTCAACCGCCTCGAGACCATGGCCCTGATGAGCAAGGTCGAGTTGCCCCTGTTCGCCCTGCGGAGCCAGATCGCCTCGGCGGTGGACCTGGTCGTACATATGAGCCGACACATCGGCGGCCGTCGGCTGGTCACCCAGATCAGCGAGGTCGAGCAGGTCGACGACGCAGGCCGATACCAACTGCGAGATATATTCGTCCTCAAGCAGACCGAAGACGACAACAAGGACAAACAGATGCAATTAGCCTGGACCGGCGAGCGTTCTGCTCTTGGCGGCCGACTCGGCTCGGACCACAGAAGCCTGATTACCGACCGGATCAAGCCAATTTTGGGGATGGAATAAACTGTTAACCGAGCGTAGAATAGGACGATATGAAACGTAGCCGGCCGGCAACCCGATATGGGAAGCACCTGAGGAAGCTGCTGAGCGACCAAAACGGGGCGACCACCATCGAATGGGCCCTGCTGCTGGGAGCCATTGCCATCCCCAGCTACTTTATCATCCTGATGGCGCTGAATACGTTGATGGCGCACTACCAGATGATCACCACACTCAACGCCCTGCCGTTTCCGTAAAAAGTAAACCAGCCCGTACCCACAAATTTGTACCGCCTCGGCGGAGGTGGCTTTAGCCGCCGTCACTAAAACGAGGACCTACCCATGACACAGCTCAAATCACGCCTGACCAAAACCGCCGACGCGCTCAAGCGTCTGTACCACTGCGAAAAGGGCGCTGAAGGCCTGGAAAAACTGCTGATCATCGGCGCAATCGTCATCCCCCTGCTGGCCGTGCTCATCGTCTTCCGTGACAGGCTCAATGAATGGGTCCGGGGCGCGTGGAGTGATGTCAGCAGCGACGCGGAAAATAACGACACCAGCCCCTTCGATTAATTAGAACGTGGTTGGCGGTCTTTCGTTTCCTTATGGGTTTGGGGTCCTTCCGGATTATGCTGAAGATGGGTAAATGTGCTTGCAATCATCGCCTTTAGCATGCTTGTTCTCGTCCTGCTTGTTGCAGCGGTGACCGACTTCAAGCATGGCAAAATCTACAACTGGCTTACCCTGCCCGCGATGCTCTGCGGGCTTCTTTTTTGGTTCCTCGCCGGCTTTATCGGCAGCGACAAAGGCATCGGCACCTCCTTCCTCACATTGCTCTGCGGACTTGTCCCGTTCAGTCTCATGGCATTGCGAGGCTGGCTCGGTGGTGGCGATGCAAAACTCATGGGAGCCGTCGGCGCGATCAGTGCAAGCTGGCAGGTCGTGCTCGGTACCGCGTTCTACGGCCTGATCGTCGCAATGCTCATGGCCATCTACCTCATGATCCATCACGGCCTGATCAAGCAGACCTTCAGCCGAATCTTCGGCGCGATCCTCTCCGCCGCCGCAAGGGTCAAACCCGATCTGGAAAACGAAAAACATACCGTCCCCTTCGGCACAGCCGTCGCCCTCGGCGGTATCCTCGCCGCCGCAGAACACCTGCTGGGCCTGCAATTGCCATGGACATAAGGGGGATGTTCAATGTTCAATGTGCAATGTTGAATCGTAAAGGACCATTTTTTCATAGCTAATGGCTAAAGGCTAATGGCTAACGGCTCCAACTCCCCCCTCCTAAATAGGCTAAAATACACCCCCGCTACCACGAAACCCCCGAACGCATGACCGATCCGACTTCCAACCCGTCTTCAAACCACGGCGCAGCCCTGCGGCCGGGCGATCACGTCGAGCCTTACGTCATCAAGCAGCAGATCGGCTCGGGCGGCCAATCCGTCGTCTACAAAGCCGTCGACGACCTGCTCGGTAAGAAGGTCGCGATCAAGCAGTTTCTATTTAACGCGGACCAGGATGAAGCGCAACTGCGTGAAAAGATCATGACCGAGGCGCGGCTGCACCAGAAGGCGGCCGAGGCAGACCCGGCCAGGCTCGTGCAGGTGCTGGATGTCGTGGATTCACCCAATGGCCTGCTGCTGATCAACGAATACATCAGTGGGCCGTCTCTGGAGCAGATCCTTGCCCAGAACACCTTGCCGATGAACCTCAAGCAGGCGTTGGGCATCATCGCCGCCACCGCACAGGCGCTCAACTCGATCCATAAACAGGGCATCATCCACCTCGATCTCAAACCCGCCAACATCCTCATGCCACGCACCGGCGGCCTGAAGATCAGTGACTTCGGCCTCGCCACCGACATCGACAACCAAACCAGCCCGACCTCCGGCACGGTCCGCTATATGTCGCCGGAGCTGCTGGAAAACAAAAAGGTCGACGGCCGGGCAGACCTCTACGCACTGGGCATGATGGCTTACGAAATGATCGCCGGCAGGGAGAAGTTTGACGAAGCGTTCAAACTCATCCTCCGCGATCAACGCAACCAGGCGGTGCGCTGGGTGAAGTGGCACACCAACCCCAAAACCAAGGCCCCGCCGTTAACCGACCTGCTACCCGATATCCCACAGCCGATCTCCGATCTCGTTCAGCGCTTGATGGAAAAAGACCCCAATCAGCGCGTCGGCTCAGCCAAGGACCTGATCAGCGCGATCAAGCGTCACTTCGACGGTAAAGACACAGGCCCCGCCGCCGATGACTTCGGCCCCCCCGAAGAAGTCCCCGCGCAGGCTACCACGCCCGGCGACACCACCGCCCTGCCGACCAAAGGCAAAGCGATGAAGTTCGGCATCATCGCTGCGGCCGTCGTCATCCTCGCCGCAGCGGGTGTTGGCCTCTTCATGATGAACCAGAGCCGTGCAGAGCGTCAGCGCGTTCTCGATGCCGCACGACAGACATTGGATGACGCCATGCAGGCTTATCGCGATGAAAAATACGAAGTCGCGATGAACATGTTCGATCAGATAGCTAACGATCAGAACCAGCAAGTCCAGGCGGCGTTCGGCAAACGGGCCCAGGCAGGCGCTCTGTTCGCCCGCGGACACATCAAATTCGACCAGAAGCAGTACGACGATGCGATCCGCGCCTACACAGAAGCCGCAGACTTGGGCGACGACTACCGCAACAACGCACGTGCCCTTATCGACGAAACCCAGCAAGCCAAAGCCTTCGCGCAAACCGTCGAACAGATCGAAACCTTGATCGATGAGCATTCGTTCGGCCAGGCCCGCAGAGAACTGGATGAGTGGCGCGACCTCGCGGCATCGGATGAAGAACACCAGGCGTTGCGCTCCTTAGGCGCGAGGCTTGAAGATCAACTTGCTCGCTGGCGCGTGCAGGAATTGATCCGAGAAGCCAACGATCTATTACGTACGGGTAACCGTAACGAAGCGATCAAACTGCTACAGTCTGGTCCGCAAAAACTCGAAGTCACCGAGTTCCTCAACCGCCTGGAATCCGAGCAGACCGCCGACAAGGCGCTCGCTCTGGCGCAGGCCGCGCTCGATCGCGGGGATCCCGAGTCGGCTATCCAACATTACGAAGAAGCGATCGAGGCGCTACCCAACGACCAATCACTAAAAGACAAACTCACCAAGCTGCGCAGCAGTTGGCTTGTCGAGGAAGGCCTGCGTATGCTCGCCCAAGGCAACACCTTCGGCGCAGACCAGATGTTTACCGAGGCGCTCGGCTACGATCCTGACAACAAGCAGGCACGCGACGCCCTGGCACGCATCGCCTCGTCCAACCGTCGTGATGCCTTCATCGAAGCAGGCGACACCGCCGCAGCCAACGGCGACTACGATACCGCGCTGCGTCAATACGAAAACGCTCTTCAACTCGGCACCGACAACCCGCTCAGCGATAAAGTCACCGGCATCCGCGTGCAGATCCTTCTCAAGCAGGCCCGCGCCTCGCTGGAAACCGGGGATATCGACAAGGCGAACGAACTGATCATCCAGGCAAGCCAACTCGAACCGAACAACACCGACGTCGCGGCCGTACGCAACGAGGTCGAAGTCCGCGGTGAATACATACGCCACCTAAACGCCGGCGACGCGGCCCGCAACCGCAGCGCCTTCGGCGAAGCCAAACGCCACTACCTCCGCGCCAAGGAAGCGATGGATACGCCACAGGTCCGTGCACGCCTGGATGAAGCCGAGTTCGATCACCTGCTCGCCCAGGCCCGCAACTACATCGCCGCCGGGGAATACGCCAGCGCCCGAGCGCAATTGCGTATCGCCGCCGAAATACGGACCACCGACGAAGTGCGCGAGCTGCTCGAACAGGTACAGGCCGCGGAAAATGGCTCCACCCCCTGACCCGGTCCCTCCGCACGCAACCCGACCTCGGGTTTTAACCCCCCGGTCCGACGCTTTGCCGATAGATGCAGTACCTTATAATCAACCCAGGCACGGGCTTACACGCACCGCCCGGCCGTTACACCCCGGTAAGCGAGTGACAAAACCATGGCCGCAACGCCCAACACACAAGCCCCGCCCGGGAGCAACCGTCTGATCATCATCGCCGCGGTGGTCGCCGTCGCCGCCGTCATCGTGGTCAACCTCTACGTGGCCATGATCAAGCGCAACATCGCCGAAGATCGCTTCACGGTCTACCGCCTCACCACCACGCTCCAGCCCGGCGACAAGCTTTCCGAAAAAGACGTCGAAGCCGTCCCCATGCCAAAAAGCTACAGCAAATCCTTCGAGGGTTTCGTCGTCGAAGAATCCGGCAGGGGCAACGCGTCGCTGACCGCCTACATCGGCACGCCCATCGAAAAGATCGCCAAGCGCAACCAGTTCCTCGTCTTCGATATGTTCAATAACCCGAACGATACCGAACTCGACACACGCATCGATCCCAACATGCGGCTGATCGCCCTGCCGGTCAACGCCCGAACGCTGCCCGGCAGCCTCGTGCCCGGCATGAGCGTTGATATCGAAGCCCAGTTCCCCGGCGGCGTCGTCAACATCCTGCCGATCCTCGAAAACGTCGAGGTCTTCGCCGTCGGCACACGCAGCATCGCCGATGAGGAAACCCGGCGCGGCCGCGACCGGTTCGACAACATCAGCATCCAGGTCACGCCCGAAGAAGCCACGCTGCTCGCCAAGATCAAGAAGATGGTCATCGGCGACTTCGAAATTCAACTGCGTAATCCCAACGATAACACCACGCCCAAGATTCCTGAAGGCGGCATCAACCCGCAGGTCCTTCGACTGATCGACCGCGGCGTCGTCGCACCCGAGAGATAAGCCCCGCATGGAATTCTGGCTCTACGATCACAGCACGAACGAGCGTTCAACCCTCCAGGCCGAGGGTTCATCCATCACGATCGGCCGCGATGATTCCTGCGCGATCGTACTCAAGAGCCCGTTCGTCGCCCGCCGCCACGCGCGCATCGTCCTCAAGGGCAACCAGATGTTCGTCGAGGCGCTTAGCCGTGCAGGCACGCGCGTTGCCAATCGTGAAGTCGCGATGGGTAAATCAGCACGCCTCGACTTCGGTGATGAAGTGCAGATCGGCCAGTTCTCACTCGCGCCTGTCGGCAAAGACCGCACCGGCGTCATCGGTAATGAGTCTGAAGAACTCCAAGCCAAGCTCATGGAGCTTGAGCAGCAGGTCCACGCCGAACTGCTCGACCGTATGAACCTGCGCGTCACCGGCAGGATCAATAAGTCCGACCAGGCATTCGTCTCGCAGATGCTCCATCATCTGGACCAGGTCCTCACCAAGCGCGTCGAGACGCTGGATGAAAAAGTCCTCGACCACGCCGTACGTCAGCACCTGTCGCGCCTGATCAACGCGGAAGTTGTTCGGCAATGCCAGGGTAAAGTCCAAACCGACTACAAAGAAGCTGAAGACGCCCTGCTCGATCCACGACGTCAGCAGCAGATCACCGAACTCGTCACGACGATGGTCGACATGATGCCGCTGCTCTTCGACCCGACCAGTGTCGGCGAAGACCTCGCGGTGGCTGAAGAAGCTTTCGACGGTTTATACAAACAGCAATCCGATTCGATCCCCAAAGAACTCGCCCGCTACATCGTCCGCCGCAGCGTGTCCAAAGATATCCAGGACATCCTCCTTGGGCTCGGTCCGCTGCAGGACCTGCTGGAAATGCCCAGCGTCAGCGAGATCATGGTCGTCGGCAAGGACCGCATCTACATCGAAAAGAACGGCGTCATCCAACCCACCTCGCGCACGTTCTTCTCCGACGAAGTGTTGATGTCGATCATCGAGCGCATCCTTTCACCGGTCGGTCGACGCGTCGATACATCCACACCGCTTGTCGATGCACGTTTGCCCGACGGTAGCCGCGTCAACGTCGTCATCAGTCCGCTGTCACTGGTCGGCCCGTGCATGACGATCCGCAAGTTCGGCTGGATCCCGTTCACCATGGACGACCTGATCGAACGCGGCTCCCTAAGCGAAACCTGCGCCGCATTCCTGCAGGGCTGCGTCATCGGTCGCCAGAACATCATCATCTCAGGCGGCACCGGTTCAGGTAAGACAACGCTCCTGAACGTGCTCGGCGCTTACGCCCGCCCGGATGAACGTATCATCACGGTCGAGGAATCCGCCGAACTGAAGCTGCCGCAACCGCACGTCGTCAGCCTCGAAGGACGCCCAGCGAATATCGAAGGACGCGGCGCGTACACCATCCGTGAACTGGTTCGCAACGCCCTGCGCATGCGGCCCGACCGCATCATCGTCGGCGAAGTGCGCGGCCCCGAAGCGCTCGACATGCTCCAGGCTATGAACACCGGACACGACGGTTCGCTCTCCACGCTCCACGCCAACACACCCTCCGACGCGATGAAACGCCTGGAAACCCTCGTGCTCATGGCTGTCGACATGCCCGTCCGCGCTATCCGCGAGCAGATCCACACCGCCGTCGACATCGTCGTGCAGGTCGCGCGTTTCGCCGACGGCCGCCGCCGCGTCACGCGCATCTGTGAAGCCACCGAGATCGATCCCGAAACACACCAGCTATGTCTGGAAGACATCTACACCCTGCGTAACCCCAAACAACCGCGCCTGCGACACACAGGCTACATCCCAACCTTCGCCGAAGAACTCATCGAAAGGAAAATCCTCGACGTCGGCGTATTCTTATAAAAGCGCCACCCCCCGAAGCCCACGTTCGCCGAACGTGGGCGTCCTACTAACTAACCTTCACTCACACCCCCCCCATGCCCCCCACCCTCCTGCTAATCATCGCCTGCGTCCTGACCTTCACATCGGTCTACATGTTTGTGCGCTACGGCTACGCATGGTCGCTCGCAATGATCGCAAGACAGGAGCAAGCCTACGACCGCGTGCTGCGTCAACAACTATTGATGGACATCGAACCGCGCACCGCGCTACTGGGTTCGGCCGGACTTGTCATAGGTGTCGCCCTCTTCGTTTTCCTCATCACGATGTCCGTCATCGCTGCACTCGCCTGCGGCGCGATCGCGATGCTTTTGCCCAACATGTACATCCGCCACCTCGAGTCGCAGCGCTTACGCAAACTCGAAAGCCAGCTCGTCGACGGCCTGACCACCCTCGCCGCCGCCGCCCGCGCCGGACTCAACCTCGTCCAGTCCATGGAACTGCTCGAACAAAACAGCGTCGGCCCGATCAAACAGGAAATCGGCCAACTGCTCCGCGAATACCGCCTCGGCATGGACCTTAACCAGGCCATGCAAAACGCGAGCAACCGCATCGGCTCGCAGCTCTACCGCCTCACCTTCACCGCCATCCAGATGCACCGCCTGCGCGGCGGCGACACCGCACAAAGCCTCGACCGCATCGCCGAATCCATCCGCGACATCAGCAGGCTCGAAGGCAAACTCGATGCGCTCACCAGCCAGGCACGCTACCAGGCGCTGTTCATGGCGTTGATGCCCTTCGTCTTCCTCGCCCTGTTGTGGACGATCGATTCGCAGGGCGTCTCGCTCTTGTTTGCAGAACCGGCCGGTCGCATGCTGCTTTTGACCGTCGCCGTACTCATCACGGTTGCTTTCTTCTGGATTCGCAAGATCATGGCGGTGGATATCTAAGGTTTCTCATGGACATACTCCTTCAAATCCTGGTGAGTCTGTTCATCTTCATCGGTGTGGCCCTGCCGATCTACGCGCTGTTCCTTTATCCCGTGCCCGCAGAGCCCCCGGTCCACCGGCGCTTCGCCAAGGCGCTGGGCGTCGATCGAGAAACCATCTTCGAAAACCAACTGCTCGCACCGATCATGAACCTCGGCCTCGCGCTCACCGCCCGCCTGAACATGCCCGGCACGCGCGCCAAGATCCGACAATACCTCGACGCCACCGGCAACCCCTCCGGCTACAGCGTCCAGGAATACCTCGCCATCTGCATCGTCAGCGCCGCCATACTCGGGCTCGTTTCCGTCATGCTCGTCTTCGCCGCAGATAGTGCGCTCGCGCTATTCGTCGGACCCGTCATGACCGTCGTCGGCTTCCTTGTCCCCATCTACGCATTGCAGGATGCCGGCATGCGACGCTGCCGAAAGATCGGCAAGCAACTGCCCTACACGCTCGACCTCGTCGCGCTGACCATGGCCGCCGGCTCCACCTTCACCGAAGCCGTCCAGACGCTGATCCGCGACGATCCGGAAGACGACCTCAACCAGGAACTCGCCCTCGTCTTAAGCGAAGTCGAACTCGGCACGCCCCGCGCCGCTGCCCTCGCACACATGGCAGACCGCATCCCGCTCGAATCGCTCCGCTCCATCGTCGGCGCTGTCAATCAAGCTGAAACCCTCGGCACACCTTTGTCGACCATCCTCAAACTGCAATCCGACATGCTCCGGATGCACCGCGGCGTGCAGGCCGAGAAACTCTCCGCCTCCGCCAGCCTCCGCATCCTCGTGCCGTCCATGCTGATCCTCGTCGCCGTCGTTATCATCGTTTTCGCACCCATGATTATCCGTGGCATGCAGGGGAGTCTGTTTTGATCGCGCTTCAGGTCGAATATCTCATCGGGCCCAACGCCGGGCGTAAACTGCTGATACGCCAGACGCGCATCAGCTTCGGACGCAGCACCGACCGTGTCCTGCCTGTCGACCAGCCCTTCATCTCGCGCGAGCATGGTGAATTCGCTTTCGAGCAAGGCCAATGGCAACTCGTCAATCACTCGCCCAACGGCACCATCCTCAACGGTAAGCGCATCACCAAGAAGCCGCGACCCATCAAAGCCAATGCCACCGTCACCATCGGCGACACCGATGTCTTCCGCGTCAGCCCCATCGTTGATGAAGCCGACCTCCACGCTGCTGCCGAACAACCAATAACAGACACAACCGCTACCGCAACACCCGAACCAGCCGTCCACTCAAGCGCCGGCGGCCGCACCAAGCTATGGATCGGCATCGCCGTCTTCTGGGCCGTCGCGCTGGGCCTCATTGCCTTCAGCCTGCTCAATCAATCCAACCCCACAACCACCAGCCCCGGCGACAACCTCCCCCAACCAATCAGCGCCGAAAAGATCGAAGGCTACATCCACCGACCCATCGATAAGCAGCCGCCCGATCAACGCAAAGCCGACACCGCCGTCGCCCAGGCACGCGAGTCTTACGCCTTAATCGACCGCCGCACCGATGCGCTCTACCGCGCTTACGAAGCCTACCGCAACGCCCTGACCTACACCGCCGCCGACGCCCTGCCCGACGCCACCGACCAGCGCCAATACTTCATCCTCCAGAAGCGACTCGCCGAAGGCGTCAGCGAAAAATACGAAGACGCCATCCTCCGCTTCCAGAGCGGTCAATTCAAAGCCGCCGACGAAGCCTTCAAAGACCTCCGCAACTTCTACCCCGCCCCCGAAAGCCCCGTCTTCAAAGACGCCCTCAAACGCGAAGCCGCCGCCCGCCAGGCGATGGAACGCAGAAGGTAGTTCGGGTGTAGCGATGAAAATCGCTAATTTTTAATCGTTAATCGCTAATGGCTTTCTCTCCCCCCAACGCCGGTCCTGAGCAAAGCGAAGGTCCGGGTGGATTTAGGTGTAGGGTGTAGGGTGTAGGGTGTAGGGTGTAGGGTGTAGGAATGTTATTGCTAATGGCTAATCGCTAAAGGCTAATGGCTTTCTCTCCCCCAACGCCGGTCCTGAGCAAAGCGAAGGTCCGGGTATCTTCCCGGGTATCGGGTATCGGGTATCGGGTATCGGGTATCGGGTATCGGGTATCGGGTATCGGGATTCTATTTTTTGCTTTTCTGCTTTTCTGCTTTCCTGCTTTTCTGATTTCCCGCTTTTTAACCCTACACCCTACACCCTACACCCTAAACCCTATATCATTCCCCCATGAGCACCCAAACACCCACACTACAATCCGTCCCCAACGCCGCCGGCTACTTCGGCGACTACGGCGGCGTCTTTACCCCCGAAACGCTCCAACACGCCATCGAGCAGCTTTCCCATGCCTACGCCGACGCCAAGGCCGATCCTTCCTTCCAGAAAGAGTTCGACCTGCTGCTGCGCGATTACGTCGGCCGCGCGACGCCGCTGCAACACGCCAAGCGCCTCACCGAGTACGTCCGCAACTCTTCCGACTGCCCCAAAGGTAAGGGGGCCAATATCTGGCTCAAACGTGAAGACCTCGCCCACACCGGCGCTCATAAGATCAACAACTCGCTAGGCCAGGCCCTGCTTACCCTGCGCATGGGCAAGAAGCGCATCATCGCCGAGACCGGCGCAGGCCAGCACGGCGTCGCCAGCGCCACCGCCGCCGCGTTCCTCGGCCTCGAGTGCGATGTCTTCATGGGCACCGAAGACATCCGCCGACAACAGCCCAACGTCAAACGCATGGAACTGCTCGGCACGCGCGTCGTCCCCGTCACGTCAGGCTCATGCACACTCAAGGACGCCACCAACGCCGCCATGCGCGACTGGATGGCCACCAGCGAAACCACGCACTACATCATCGGCTCCGTCGTCGGCCCCCACCCCTTCCCCATGATCGTCCGTGACTTCCAGTCCGTCATCGGCAAGGAATGCCGCGCGCAGTGCCTCGACCAGATGGGCAAACTCCCCGACCACCTCGTCGCCTGCGTCGGCGGCGGCTCCAACGCGGCCGGCATGTTCTACCCCTTCATCGCAGACGAATCCGTCAAAATGACCGGCGTCGAAGCCGGCGGCCGCGGCACCGCCTACGGCCAGCACGCCGCCCCCATCAACTACGGCTCCCCCGGCGTCCTCCACGGCTCACTCTCCTACGTCATGCAAAACGAAGACGGCCAAACCGCCCCCGTCCACTCCATCTCCGCCGGCCTAGACTACCCCGGCGTAGGCCCCGAACATTCCTACTGGCACGACACCCACCGCGTCCACTACACCGAATCCAACGACGCCCAAGCCCTCAAAGCCTTCACCACCCTCACAAGAACCGAAGGCATCATCCCGGCGTTAGAAAGCTCCCACGCCGTCGCTTATGCATTGAAGTTGGCCCGCGAAATGCCGGAAGATCAGACGATTGTCATCAATCTTTCAGGGCGTGGGGATAAGGATTTGGATGAGGCGATGAGGTTGCTTGAACTTAATAAAACAGAAAAACAATAGTTATTCCTACGTTATAATATCAAACATACTAATTATACTGGCAGCAATATGCCAACATTCGCTTTCTGGAACATTTCAAACAACGTATCCATTGAGCATATATCAGCGTTTGCTCTAGAACATGACGTTGATGTACTTGCTTTAGCTGAAAGCAAAATACCAACTCACGATCTCACAGATTCTATAAATCAAAATACTGATCGAATTTATTTCAATGATATTGGTATCTCAGACAGACTTACGATCCTGACACGATTCAATATCGAAAAAACTATGCTAATAATGGATAAGCCTCATTTTTCAATACGGCACTACAATATGCCTTTAGGAGAAAGCATCTTATTTGTAGGCGTACATCTATCGAGCTTGCTTTGGAAAGACACTAGAGATCAAACTCATATTTGTACACGTATTGCCCGATATGTGCGTGAAGCAGAAGCAATAGTCGGCCACACAAGAACAATTATCATGGGCGATTTCAACATGAATCCTTTTGCAAGTGGTATAGTCGGAGCCGAAGGTCTTCATGCTGTCATGGACAGACGTATCGCTGCAACTTCATCTCGTAATATTAGCGGCGAAACTTACACTTTCATGTATAATCCAATGTGGTTTGCATACAGTAGTAGTGATGACAATTCTCCCCAGGGAACATATTTTTACAACTCTGGCAACGAATTAAATTACTATTGGAATGTATTTGATCAAGTTATAATTCGCCCTTCACTATTAAATTTCCTACGAAATGACTCCGTTCAGATTATAACGAATATCCAAGGAAATACGCTACTTGCGCAATCAGGCAGGCCAAACAAAAAGGATCTATCTGACCATTTGCCAATAATCTGCAATCTCGACGTACTACTGGAGAATACAAATGACGATTAACAACCTGTGGGGTGATCTTAGCAATATTGAACCCATCCGTACGCCAAAACAAATATTACAGGAACAGGCTAACTTTTTATCTACAGCAACAAATGGATTATTAATTGGTAAAGTAACAAATGAAGAAATTGATGGAGATTTTGTAACAGAACTAGTAGTGCGTGTACCACGTTTAAACAATTATGAGTACACATTGATATCAGTTTTTAACAAAATCGATATATATCCGCTAAAAATTAGTGTTCCTGGAAGGCCAGGCCGACTGCAATGCGATTCGGAACAAAAGTTTGTTGCTGTCCTCAAGAGGACACTATCGTCATCTCGAACAAAGAAAATCCTTACACAGTTAATCTCCCATGCCAAATAGCCGGGTGCCCGCCTTTGACCCGAAGGGCAAAGGCGGTTGACACGGACTCACCCCCAAAACAGCAAGTAGCGTGGGTTTCATTCGACTGTAGGGTGGGTTAAGCGCAGCGCAACCCACCACGGCCACACATTGACGCGCCACACCGTCATTCACCGATAACCGCGAGATTCGCAACCAAACCTCATCCTTGTTCAACAACATCGCATTATTCCTCTGCGGCACCCGCCTCGCATTATCTCGAAACATCTACGTACGTTCGCCACTGCTTCACGCTGGTGGGTTGCGCTTCGCTTAACCCACCCTACGAAATGCATACTTCTCAGCGCAACCCACCACGGCCACACATTGACGCGCCACACCGTCATTCACCGATAACCGCGCGTATCGCCACCAATACTCGTCATTGTTCGACCTCATCGCTTCTATTCCTCTGCGGCACACGCCCCGTATCATCCCGACGGATCTACGTACGGGTCAGAAAAGGTGTCAGGAACCTTAAATCATGCGCTTACAATACCCTCTCTACCGTGCAGCGATTTATGTGCATCACAACATCCCCGGCTACCCAATGATTGACCGATCATGAATGAAATCGCATTCACAATACGTCCCAGTGAAGAGACAAACGATCATGAAGTCAGGATCATCGTTGACGGACGCGATATCATTGAGCAGATCGATCGTGAAATGCTGGGGATAGACCCACCTGAATTTTTTGAATACAGCACGTTACTGGGTTCCGGCGAACTGACAATCGCTCGCTGCGGCTGTGGTGTCATTGGTTGTGGTGATGCAACCGTTAATGTGATGCGTGATAAAACGACAGTTACCTGGGATCACTTCAACCCCCAAACAGGTGGCGTCGACTCACTGACATTTTCTCGTTCACAATACGATTCCGCTGTCGCGGATGCAATGAATAACCATGACTGGGAAACGACCGAGCGAACCGCCGAACGGCTTATAGGAGATATCGACTTCTCTCATCTTCAAGAACACGGCCTCGCGTTTTCCTGGGCATCCGGCCGAATCGACGCTCAAAGCATTTCCATTAGCCTGAACCTGAATTCACAGTACCAGGTTCTGGTCCACCTCCCATGGAATCACGCTGACGCCGAGTCCGCCGTCAAGGTAACAATAGCGGAGCTTGCCAAACCTCCCGCCAAATGGTCAAACGTCTTTTATTATCCTCAACAAGACAATCGAAAACGTCCCCCCTGCGCAGGACCGGGCTGGCGGCGCGGATAATATGCATTTACCAGCCGCATTGCGACGCAATGCGGGCCCTGCGTTGCGTCGCAACGCAGCTATGAAAGCAGATGGCATAACGCGCATGAAAATACCCGCCACTCTAACAAGTGACGGGCAACATGTTGTGCAATGATTATCGCGGATTAATAACGACCGCCGCCGCCACGGTTGCCGCCGCCGCGACCGCCGCCGTAACCGCCTCGCCCGCCGCCACCGCCACCGGAGCGGGGCTCGCGGGGCTTGGCTTCGTTGACGTTGAGGCTGCGGCCCTCAAACTCGTTGCCGTTGAGTTCTTCGATCGCCTTCTTGGCGCCTTCATCATCCATGGTGACGAACGCGAAGCCGCGCGGCCGGCCGGTCTCGCGGTCTGTCACAACCGCCACTTCGCTGACCTCGCCGAACTGGCTGAACAGGTCTTCGAGGGTTTCCTGCGTGGTGTTAAAGCTGAGGTTTCCTACATAAATTTTCACAATGAAACTCCTGGTGAGAGTCGGACGTGTCGGCTGCCAGACAATGGAGCTTCGCGAGCGTCTCGGTTCTTATCCCAGCTCAGGCCGGGACGCCGTATCATAACCTCCTCCAATGCGATAGCAAATAGCATGGTCTGCGGCATCACTTAACCGCCCCCCTGACAAAATAACAGCCATATTACGACGCAATGCGGACCCTGCGATGCATCCCAACGCAGCTATCACAGAATAATCCGCGATACTCTCAACAGTAAGCGGTTCCGTAGGTCTGGGCCTGCCCGGACACAGGTGTAAGGTTGATGGATACTTGTCCGGGCAGGCCCGGACCTACATCTGATCCAGCAATCAGGTTCTCTCCCCCCTTTCGCTCAACTACCAATAAACAAAGCGGAGCCGGTGTTGGCCGGCCCCGCCTTGATTAACTGTTTGTCAATCTATAACCGATTACTTGCGCCGCCGACACAGCATCCCCATGACACCGAACGCAAAGACCCCCAGCGTCGCCGGTTCGGGGATCACTTCCACCTTCGTCTCCAACGGCAGGTCGATGATCCAATTGCCGCCGATACCGGAGAACTGCACGCCATCCAGTTCAAACCGTTGGCGCAGATAATGCAAACCGTTGGCTGATGTGTACGGGAATGTTGTGCTCTGCACCGTGATCTGGTTCCAGGTAGCAGCACCGTTTGTCAAGGAAAGCGGGATCGTTGATTGTGACACGCCCGGATACTGATCCAGGTAGCTGTAGCTGCTGCCCAGCGTGTTGCCGTAGCTGCCGAAGGCCGGCGGCTGCGAGAAGCCGCTGAGCGTGGTGGTCGTGATCATGTTCGAGCTGCCATAGGTCGGGTCCAGTGGGCGATCGACCGTCCACTCGATCAGCGTGCCCGACACCGCGCCCGGCGGCACCTGCACCTGAAGAACCCCCGAAACCGTAAAACTGAAAGCCCCGTTATTAATCACGAGATTGTTAAAAACGACCGGCCCCATCTGACTCGTGGGCGCTTGTGAAAAATAAGCATTGCCAGAGAAGTACGCCGCGTTACTTGAAGCTGTGAATACAAAGACGAGAACGACCGCCGCCAACCTTTTTACCATTGCCAGCATGATGGGTTTCTCCCTGATCCGAAGTGTCCCGCCCGACCTGTCACGGCCACGCTGCCGCGACCATATCGCATCATTATACCTTGCGCATACCGAACGCAAATTATCCTTGACTATATTCATACACTGTGGTATGAACATATATCCTGCTTTCCTTTACCGCGTCTTTTCCGCGTGATTCGGTTTCAGGATTTAAAAGCGATTGATTCAATTCTAATGGGGAGTGAGACTTATGAAATCCATGCTTTTATCTGCGGCTTGTGTCATGCTTATGTTCACGGTCACATCCTCCACTGCTTCGGCGAGTGTGTTGTGGGGATCATCCATTCATGACGGGAATTTAGTTGAAATCGATACGACGACGGGCGCAGCCACCGTGGTTGGGGCGTTCAGGTCCTACGGTATCTCCGGCTTATGCTACGACCCTGCTCGCGACAGGCTCTACGGCCTGGACCGCGATGATGATACGCTGGTAAAGATCAGCACCGTCACCGGGTTCGCTCACACTGTCGGACCACTGGGCGTCAGCACCTCTGCCGCCGGACTGACTTACGATGTCCTGACCGACACGATTTACTTCTCATGTTTCACCGATCGCAATATCTACAAGGTCGACAAAATTACCGGCGCAGCGACGCTGATCGGCCCACACGATGTGCCCAACGGTTACATGCAGGGTCTTGCGTATGACTGGAACACCAACACGCTTTATGGCTCGGACAGCCGTACCAATTCGCTATATACCATCGACACAACCACCGGTCATGCAACACTGGTCGGCAGTCTCGGTATCATAACCGTTGATAACGGGCTGGCGTTTGATAACGGAAACAACATTCTCTACTTGGTTGAGGCGCAAACATCACAGACACCGGATAACAAGTTGTATACGATCAATACCACCACCGGCCATGCTACCGTGGTCGGCTCCTTGGGTGTAAGTGTGCAAGGCCTCGCCTTCAAGTCCCCCGTCCCCGAACCCGCGTCCCTGATGTTGCTGAGCCTCGGCAGTCTGGCCATCTTACGATCGCGAAGGTGAGATTTTCGCGCATATTCAAAACGAATCCCACATAGGCACGAACAGAGACAAGCCTCCAAAGCAGTTCGCATGATTTCTGTCCGTCATTCCCGCACATGCGGAAATCCACGCGCCCAATGAATCCCTGTACGCAGATCCCCGCCTGCGCGCATGTGTGAAACGGGATCAAGGTGTGAAACGGGGTCAGGTGTGTGAAACGGCGCCAGCCCCCGTTATCTCGTGGCCCGGCTGTCACGTCGCATTTTAATAGCCGCATCGCGACGCAATGCGAGCCAAGCGTTGTGTTGTCATGCAGCCAGCAAAGAAGCATCAGCGATGCTCCTGACGATGTGCTATCCGCATGATTATCTTGCAGGGTGCCCGTCTTTGACCCGAAGTGCAAAGACGGTTGACACAAGACCGAACACCCAACCGGAGAACATCAATTTGAATTCAACCGACAGCCGTCAAGCCATCGGCTGAGAAGGTGTCATTGCTTATGCTCCGCGGCGACGGGTAAACATCGCCAGCACGCCCATCCCGAGCAGGCCGAAGGTGCCCGGTTCGGGGATGACTTTCTCGAAGACGACATCGTCGACATACAGACCTTGTGCGATATCAGCAACCGCACCGGCGGAGAGTTGGATACGCAGCAGGAACGAGTCAGAACCATCGGGCGCATCCATATCACTCAGGCCGAACTGCTGGTAGGTTGTGTTGATGCCAAGGGGTATGAGATATGTCAGAGACTCCCCCTTGACGCCGCCGCCATCACTGCCATCTTGATCGAGCCAGAGCACCTGGAAGAACATATTCAGGCCGGTGAAGTCCATCGTGTCCGTCTTGGCATAGAACGAGACATTGAAGTTGTCTGCGTTATCGATCGTGTTCGCGCCCTGGTTCTGTTCGATGAAGTAAGCAGCGCCGGCCGGCGGATTGAGGAAGTGATCGAACGACAGGTACATGTGGTAGTCACCGCTGTGTGGCGAAACGGTGCTGCGCTCGACAGAGCCGCTGGCGCCGGTCAGTTCCAACCAGTCGGCCGCATCCGCGCCACTGCCCAATTCGAAACCCGGATTCAAAAGAATATTGCCCGAAGCCGATCCCGCCAGCAGCGCAGCGACGCCACAGGCAACTAGCGCTTGGTTGATTCGTTTCACGATCAGGTCCTCCAGTTAATATAAAACAAACAAGGAAAGTCATCCCGCGTTCAAGCATCCGGACACAACAAGCGCCGGACGCTAAACAACCATTCAATCAAGAATGAAACGTAAGTTTTAAGTGTGGATTCAATCTCCCCACCCGGTGCTGACAGTATAGATCATGTGTTCACAGCCATCGGTACAACACCTAGCCAATGCCGATCTGCTTTCGCAGCTTAAACGCATCACAGATACACGAAGAACCAACTGCGCCGCGAAGCGCATCAGCTTCATCGTGTTCACGGCCATTGAAAAAGTTAACCCGGCGAGCGGACAACGTCAAGGGGTAAATCACTGTAAATACTAAGAATACGTAACACTCACTCCATATCGTTATTCGACAACACATGCATTGTATTCAAAGAATACATCGCGCTTAGGATGATTTGTTACACGCAATACTTTGTTTGCCGCAGGATATTCAGTGTTTAGTAGAGACGCCTGAAACACGCAATAGGATGTAAATGTTGTTACATGAACCACGCTCTATCATGCACACCGTTCGACGATACCGCACTTCTTGCGCTGCAGATTCTGTGCAATCACACCTTGGCCGTCCATCGAAGATTCTGTCTGGAGCAGATACCCCAAGTTGTCGCATTCTTCTGGTTCGTTCTTGTCTCTTGTCCTGAATGATCGAGGATCAGCTTACACCAAAAGTAACTGCACTTTGAGCCCTTTTACTCGAAGCATACAATCGGGGTGAATATACAGAAGGATAAACGTTATGCCTAAACTGCTGATCGACACCGACCCGGGAACCGACATCGATGATCTGCTTGCGATCCTGTTTGCATTGCGTCGGCCAGAGCTTGATATCAAGGCGATCACTACCGTGACCTGGCCCAGCGATCGGCGCGTTCGGCTGATCAAACAGTTGCTGCGTTACGAGCAACGCGAAGACATCCCCGTCGCTGCGGGCATGCAGTTCCCTTTGCGACATGTCAGTGATGAAGAGATGCGCAGACATCACGACATGAAGGTGTACATGAATCACGACGCCTTTGCCGGCCCGGACATCCCCGAAACGCCGGATGCCAGCGACGCGATCGACCTGATCATCCGCACCGTCGAAGAATATCCCAGCCAGATCATCCTTGCATGCATCGCACCGCTGACCAATATCGCCTGCGCATTACGTCGCAAACCGCAGATCGCATCGAAGATCAAAGCCATCTATATGATGGGCGGTGAACTGTCGTTGAACATGATCGAGTACAACGTCGGCTCAGACGCCACCGCTTCCGACATCGTCCTGACCAGCGGCATCCCCATCACCATGGGCACGTGGAGCGTTACCAAACAGTTCTTCTTCACCATGAAGGAATGCGACATCTTCCGCAATCACGCGTCCGAAGTTTGCCGGGCACTTGGTAAAGCCATCGATCTCTGGCACCCGGCGCAAAGCCGTAAACCCGGGCCGGTGATGTACGACATGTTCCCCTTTGCATGGGCGCTGGACAACTCGCTTTATGTCACGCAGATGATGCCCGTCCGTGTCGAGACCCGCGGAGATTACACCCGTGGCATGACCATCACCACAGCAGATGCGCCGCACATCGAAGTCACGACGGACATCAAAGCCGAAGATGTACGCAAGCTGTATCTGGATACGGTATTCGCTGGTGGTTGATGACAAACGATCACACAAGAGGCAGACACCTTTTACCTCAATATCCGTAGCCTGAAACGCTTCTTTACATCGTGGCGTGATACACTGTTGCACAAGCGCAGTGGTAGTGCATCGCAACTTTGTCATAGGCAAATACATCAGGAATAACCGCACGATGACCATCCTCACCCACATCGCCCTGATCTTGCCAATCGCCTTTTGTATCATGAGCCTCGCGAGTGCGGCCGAGCCTTCCAATGCGGACGACGTCAGCGAACAACTCGCCAAGGCGGGTAAGGTCGACCTGGGCATCCACGACCCGTCCACCATCATCAAGCAAGGCGATCGGTACTGGGTCTTCGGTACGGGGCCCGGCGTGATCGTCGCTTACTCCGATGATCTTATTCATTGGCATCGCGCCGGCTCGATCTTCAAGAAAGGTGAATACCCCAAGTGGATCACCGATGTCGTGCCGAGTCAGAAAGGCTTCTTCTGGGCACCGGATGTGATCTACCATGATGGCAAGTACATGGTGTACTACTCCGTCTCCGCGATGGGCAAGCGTACCTCCGCCATCGCGCTGGCTACTTCGCCTACGCTCGACACCGAAGCAGACAACTTCGGCTGGACCGATGAAGGTATCGTCATCCAGACCACTGAAGCAAACGACTACAACGCGATCGACCCGGCGATCCTCTTCGATCAAGATGGCCGCATGTGGATGGTGTTCGGCTCGTTCTGGTCCGGCATCAAACTCATCGAACTCGATCCGAAGACCGGCAAACGTATCGCGGAAGATTCGCCCATGCACGCGCTGGCGTGGTACCAATCCATCGAAGCCGCAGCGATGACTTTCCACGATGGTTACTACTATCTCTTCGTCAACTGGGGCCGATGTTGCAGCGGGATGGAAAGCACGTACAACATCCGTGTCGGCCGCAGCCGCGACATCACCGGGCCTTACATCGACAATGACGGCAAGAAGCTGATCGACGGCGAAGGCTCGCCTTTCCTCGGTACTGAAGAACCAAACTTCATCGGTCCGGGACACGTCGGCGTACTTAACGATGTTGATGGCAAGCAGTACGTCAGTGTCCACTTCTATGACGGATCGCAGGATGGCAAACCCATGCTCGCCATCCGCGAACTGCAATGGGATGCAGACGGCTGGCCGAAGCTACCCGGCCCGGGCGACGGCGCGGCGTTCGAGGGCTGGCACCGAAAGAAATAGTGATGCCATAGTCTTGTTGATGCGCACAAGGCTCATCAGGCCTGAGATGACAGCCGGCAAATACCGGGTCCGTGCGCACGAGTGCAATTCACGACAGGGTTGTGCGCCGATCGAGTGGTGGAAAACTGACATAGTACATACTGTCGATTTGCATGATGGCGTTAATCGGTTTAGGCGGACTCTGGTGTTAACCTTGATAAGATTCAGACAGCCGATGCGTGGTGTTTCAGCCCGGCTATAATGGGCATGATCGAAAGGATGAACCCATGAGTTCCTGGTCGTGTCCGCATTTTGATGAACAAGCTGAGTACTGCCGTCGGTTGAAGACGGATTGCGTGCCCGGGCGCAAAGGCTGCGTGTTGCCGAAGAACCTGCGCTTTGCTGTCCCGCCCGAGCAGCGCGTCGCTGAACTTGAAGCGCGTCGCACCTATAAACCAAAAAGCGAACCCGAACAATCAAGCGATTGATGTTTTTCGACATTCGTATGTTTGATCGTACACATCACGATATTGGTTAAATCATCACACAATAATCCCAACCTTGCACTTCCAACGACTGCTTCAAGTTCCTATACTTGTTATCCATGATTACCATTCATAGCGTTCCGGTCAAGGCTAATACACTTCTGCTTGTGTTACTGTTTCTTTGCCTGCCTTGTACTTCTGTACTTGCAGAGGAAACTCAGACAGAACCGCCCATGTTCCCGACGGCGGAGCAGTGGGCCGCGAAGGACTATAAGGCGGCAGCTTTATACTTAACGTATCTATCCAAGACTGACCGGGACAATCTCCCAAAGATCGATGATGAAGACGGCCGATTCAAATCTGTCGTCAAGAACCTCAAGCGCATTGCAGATAACGCGGACATCACCGATCAGCCGGACTGGCAACAGACTTACATTGAAGATGCAGAGGGACGTGTAGCGTTTAACAACGAAGTCCTTATGCCGATTTTTGGGGCTTACGGTGTCGCAAATAACCGGTTCAACATCATATATGAACGTGAAGTATTAACACTGCTACCTTTGGTTATTAACAATCAGGGGATGCAAATCAAAGCGATTCGTTTATTGACGGGTGACATCATCAAGAAAGATCCAAGCACGTGGACGGACGAGCAACTAACTAATTACGTCAAGTTATTGACTGTATCAGGCCCCACCACCAACGCGATGATCCTTGTGACAATCAATCCCGGCTGGCGTTTCCAGGACCTTCGTTCAAAGATCTTAAGAGACTGCCAGGAACCACTCACACATCTGCTATGGGCGATGAAAGAAGACGATCGTGAGACGGCTAACAATGCGCTAGACATGCTAAAGAGCATTCTTTTAGACCCGGATGAACAAGCGATTGTTGATAAGCTGATGCAATCACCGCGTCAACCGTATTCCGATTCGCAGTTGAAAGTTCGTAACAAAACTGAAGCTGGGAATTGATACACAATACACCCGATTAGGATGGTCGGTTTATTGGTTGTCAAGCTTAGCACGTAATCAATCCGGCCCTCACCCCGGCCCTCTCCCGAGGGGAGAGGGGGTAGGATTGCGTATTGAACTGATGGCATGTTATTCGGCGGTTGCGATCGTACCCAGGTTTCTCAGCACGCTGTTGCAGGCATCGACTATCTGGTCGCCGCCCATTTCACTCAGTACTTCGTTCTTTTGCCACAGGTCTCTGCAAGTGACCACGACTTCGCGTGCTGGTTCATAGCGTAGTGGCCTCAGGGCACGCAGTGCTTCAAGTTGAATCCCTTGCTGGTACTTGTACCACTGAATCTGCTGTTCCTGTTTCTCCGCGGTGCTATTCCACCAGCCAACTTCCTTATCCGGAGGATGCGCTTTCCAGAATGATACTTCTTCATTTAGAAGCGATGTCAGGTCCGGCGCGGCATCAATCCCCCCCGCTTCTGCAAGCGCATGAATGATCTTAGGATGCGATGAGCTGTACGTGCGGTCCATTAATAACTTTCGTAGCGATGGCAAAGCAACATCACCCATATGCCCGAGCGATTTTGTGCATGCAAACATGCCTTCATAGTCCCGGGAGTGTTTATACGCGGTCATTGCCTGGACGAGGCGGATAGGATCGCTCTGCTCAACAGCTTTGACAAACTCATCCTTTATGACATTACTTCCGAAGATGCGGGCTTTGACTTCAACTTCGGTATATGTGTGGCGTAGCTCGCTGGGGCCCGGATTGAATACCTGCAAGAAGCCATAAGCTTCACCGTTTTCCAACCACAGGGCGGACGTCTTGAATCCACCGAGACCATAGTAACTGGCGGGCAACCAGTCGCCGGCCGGCTTTACCGAATCATGCACGTTCTGCGCTTTATCCTTGTCTATCAGAAAAAGCACGATCCTTTGCCCCGTGACCTTGCGGACATAAGGCGCATGAACCAGGTCTTCTCTAAACCATTGGACTTCGTTCAGTTTCTCATCAGCCATTTGCGCCAGATCAGGAATGTTGATCATCGCCTTCGGCTTGAGGTCACCACGCCAAGACTCGATAACTTCCAGGTTCCCATCCACCACATCGCCTTCGGTCACGAGCACGATGTGTGTGGCGTGTTGAAGTGAGTAGCCTAAACTGAAAGCTGGTTTGAATCCTGCGAGGACCGGCGCCGCAGCGGCAAGCAGGATAAGGGCCACACAAATTCTGTGGATACCATGCATATTGTTATGTCGGCTAATCTTGATATACCTTATCACCAGTTTTCATAAATGATGCGATATCTAGCCATTCATACATTTATTGTTATCTACTGATCTTATTTCGCCGGCAAAGCCTTTATAAACTTGCCGACCATGTTGATCGTGGACTTTTCGTGCCACCAGGCTTCGTCGTCGTGTTGGAGGAAGAAAGCGTCGGTGGTAGTGGCGACGATCATGTTCTTATCGTGCAGGAGGATGACGAGTTGGCCGCCGTGTCCCCAGGCGAAGTCGATGTCGTGGTCGCCGACTTGTGCGGACCACCACTGGTAGCCGTAGCCGAGGTCGCGGAAGTATGGGCCGATGTGGTTGACCTTGTCCCTGGTGATCCACGCGTCGGGAGAATAGTTTGCTAAAGAGGCTTCGACCCAATCGGCGGGGATGATCTGCTTGCCGTTGTATTGGCCGTTGTTGAGATAGACCAGGCCGAGTTTTGCGGCGCCTCGTGCGGTCAGATGGAGGTTGCCGCAACCGTTGTTGTTGCCGTGGGCGTCGGTGCTCCATTCGCCGCACTCGATGTCGATCTGGTTAAAGAGATTGTCTTGCGCGAAGGTTTTGAGGTTGGTGTCGGCGGCGCGGGCGATGATAATCCCTAACCAGTTGGAGGAGAGGTTGCTGTAGTTGAACTGCGAGCCGGGGTCGCCGAGCAGCGGCGTCTTTTCGATGAGCGGGACGTAGTCGCCGGACAGGATGCCGTCCCAGTATTCTTGCTTCATTTCTTCCCAAGGGAAGCCGGCTCGCATCTGCAATAGGTGCTTGATCGTGATCTGTTTCTTGCGTGGGTCGGTAATGGTGTCCGTCACTTCAGGGAACGAGTCGATCATTTTCTGATCGATGTTTTTAAGGATCCCCTTTTCAAGTGCGATGGCGGTCAGCGCGGAGGTGAAGCTTTTAGTTACCGAAGCGAGGCGTGTCTTACGGTCAATCGTTGCGCCGTTGTAGTATTGTTCGGCGACGATTTTGTCGTTCTTGATGATGATGAGGCTGTAGAGTTTGGGCATCGCGGCGGCATCATCGTAAAGCTCTGCAACAAGCTGCGGATCGAGCCCTTGCTCTTCAGGCGTGGAGATTTCCCAACCGTCAACGGCTTGTGGCGTGTAGTCGATCTTTGCCAGTTCGTCCGCGCTTGGCCGCAGCATCTGGATGATCTTCGGGCGGGTCTGCTGGATGTATTCGTAATCGAGTTGCAGGCCGAGCGGCGCAAGCGACCGGGCCATGCTGTCGTAGACGGGTTTGACTTCTTCAAAAGGCGCAGCGACGGAATCGGCGGGCGTGTTCGCGAAGTTATCACGCAGGTGTCGGTCGGCCCCGTGATCCAGCAAGGCCTGGACGATATCGGTTCTGCATAGAAACGCCGCGACGTGCAGGGGTGTGCCGCCGTTGTTGTTACGGATGCCCAGGTCTGCGCCTGCATCGATGAGCGTTTTAGCGATGTCGGTCTTATCGAAGACGGCCGCGAGAATGAGCGGGCATGAGCCGAACGCATCTTTCTGGTTCAGGTCGGTGCCGGCTTCGATGTGTTGCTTAACCGCATCAAGGTTGCCTTGCAGAACAGCCGCGTGTATCCCGACCGAAGGCGCTTGTTCGGCTTGTGCTTGTGTTGATAGCAAACAGAAACTGAACACGACGAAGAGAGCAGCGGAAAGGAAACGCATAGCAACCTCCCTGACATGAGATTCAAGATCGTGCTGCCTGTTATCTCGGATGCGACGCGTTAACGCAAGCCGGCATACGCATTTTTATGAAAAGTAACTTGTTTCACAGCGCCACAGACTGATTCGCACGCATCAGGGCGAGTAGTAATTGTGACATTGCTTGAGTCTTCGATAGTTGCGATCCTGCCAAAGTGAAGGGCGATCCGGTTGCGGATTTTCGGCGGGATTGGTGTAGATGTGAAGCTCGCTTCCGGTTGACAGGTGCGACAGCACGATGATCTCCTCGCGCCAGTCGCCGCTTACATCCGCGACATACAGGCGGTCTGCCTGTTCGGGGATGTGCAACACGAAGCGACCGGTTAATGGCTCGAACAGCGCGACGTCGCCGGCTTCGTGTCGTTCCTTGGCACAGGCGAGTTGTGTGGACTGCCCAGTCCAGTCGATTGTATGGATGACCTCAACACCGCTGTCGGTCCAGCCGCGCGGTTTGACATCATCCATCTCGTATTCGGTAACCAATGCGCCGTAGGCATCGAAGACGAACGGTTTTTGATGTGTCTTGAAGCGCGATCGACACCAGATGTAGAGCGCATCGGATTCGGGATTGAATCGGCCGACCGCGATGTTTTGCGGCTCCTCGTGTTTGTAGTGCACACGCCAGACAGGGCCGGCGACGCTGATGAGTTGGATGTGGTTGACGCCTTCCTCCGGCATGACGACTTCGAGCCCGGGCAGATCAGGGCGAACATCCGCGATGGCGATGGCGTCGCCGTGGCTTTTTGAATGTAATGCGTGCGTCAGGACGCTACCATCTTCATTAAGGATGACACGGCCGACCACTTCATCCCGGCCGTCGCCGTCGATGTCGGCGGGTCGAGCGCCGTTGTGATAACAGGGATCGAAGGTATCGGTTTGCCAGAGCGGTTGTTTGCCGGCGATCAGGTCTTCGTATGCGTACGCAGCCATGAACTTGCCTATGCGATAGTCGCCGGTGTTGGTAGCCTGGAGGATGATGTCGCGATCGTCGCCTTTGCCGCGCAGGTCGGCGATCATCGCCAGTTCCCAGCGTTCAGCGCCTTCGGGGACGGGCGGTTTGGCGGTGGCGTCGGTTTTACCCGTTGCGCCGTTATAGACATGGAGCGTGCCGTCACGTGAAAGGAATATGACTTCGCATGACCCGTCGCCATCGACATCACCCGCAGCGACGCCGGGCCCGTGATGCCCGGGCAGGCCGTCGGTTTCGCTCTGCGCGCTGACGACGATATCGGCATCGATCGCCCAAAGCTTGCTGCCGTTGTTTTCGTATACGACAAGTCGGCCGGGCATGGTCACAAGGTAGTCCATCAACCCATCATCATTGACATCGGCGACGGTCAGACCACCCGCGGAATCGTCAGCGTCTGCGGGACGTGTCATGTCGAGTTTGATAACGGTGACTTGCGGTTCCGGCAGGGTCTTTTGCGTGATGTCTTTCTCATCGCAACTTCCCAGCAGCAAGCATGGCAGGAGTAACGCAAGCTGCAGGATGAATTGCCAACGATTCACGCTCGGTTTGATTATGGTATTGCCTCGCCACATGGTCAGTCATTATAGCTACCAGGCGATGCTTGGGATGTAATCGGGATTATCCGCGGCAAACCAGCGGTGTTCGTGGTAACGTCGTTCGGCCTCATGTTGAGTGGCGCTCATGGCTTCGCCGTGGGGATAGCCGTAGGTATGAGCGACTTCATGCACGAGGAACTTGGTATGTGCAAAGGCGTCGAAGCCGTGAACGTAATGGCGGAACGGCATATTGATGTGGCCGCGTTTGCTTCCCCGGCGTTTGCCTTTCCATCCGCCTCGTGCCCGGCTTGTGTCGGTCATGAATCCGATGATGACGTTGGATGAGGCGGGGAATTCACTTACCGGCCCTAACATCTGATAGGCGCGTTCTGCTCGTAAAAGATAGACCTTGGTGCGCCATTCCCAGCCGGGGACGGCAGGCATCACAAAGTGTGCGGAATGCACTTCGACCGGTTCGACCGGAGCGAGTTCGATTTGCTGCGGGGTTCCCAGGTCGTAGGAGATGTCGACGTAGAAGTGTTCGGATAATGGCCGCAGGTTATCCAATGAGCCGGCTGGCAATGGATTACTCGGTACTTCCTTTCCATCGATGCGATGCAGGACGGATTTAAGGTTGGCTTTGGATTCGACCGGATTGAGCTGGTGCTGCGATTCGTCTGCCAGCCAGACATGGTGGTAGAGCATGGGCTCGTATCGGACATGTGACTGATAGGTTTTTTGCACCGCGATGAAGGCGTACGCTTTGACCGGCCCGCCGATCTCGATCGTGCCGTCCTTCTCAAGAAGGTAGCCTTTTTGATGGAAGTACATGGACGTTCCGCGTGGGGTCGGGTAGCTGTAGGCCATCTCCATGTATCGGCGGTTGGTGTAGATCTCAAGATCAGGTTCGAGGGCAAGACGCCAGGTGTTATCCGGGAAGAACAGCGTGACATGCGCGGGCTTGGATTCGTCACGCGGCTCGCCGCCATCGCGCCAGGTGAACTTCAGACGTCGGGCCTTATCCATCGGCAGCGTGACGGTTTTCAGGTCTTGCGATCGGCTCTTTAGCCAGAATGCGTAGCGCTGGTTTTCTCGATTGGCGAAGATCGCAAGGCGATAGTTTTCGTTCGGCGTCAGGATCAGGGATAGTGTTTGCTGATCTTCTTTGGCTTGCCACTTCAATGCGCCTTCGGTTGCGGCTGAGCGGACCATGACCGTTTCCAGTGTGACCGGCTTACGCTCGACAAGCACCTCAAGCGGGACGGGCTGGCTCGCGATGACTTCGATCTTTCTGCCACGACGCAGCGCCATTGGGTTTGAGCGCAAGGCAACGATGGTGTCCGGTTGATGGTTGCTCAGGACTTCAAAGATATACCGGCCTGGCGGCAGGTTGACGTTGCAACGGGCTTGTTGATCAAACACGGCATCGATCCCCCCCACCGTGCGAAAGCCATTGATGTCGGCGTTGTAGGAAAGCACGCTCAGCTTCGCGCCGGCGATCGCTTCGGGTTCGGCGTGTGACACAAATAGCTCGTACGTTTCGGCATCATCAGCCCCGGAACCCCCTGTATCCCCATAGGCCTCGGACACTCCGGATGCCCCGGAAAGTACCGTCGCGATGGCAAACAACAGGATTGCCGTCATAAACTTCAGATAACGGATCATCAGAACAGTATAGGTCCAAACATGACGCAGCCAAAGAACTCGCTACGATAACTGCCTATGGCAAAATCAAACAAGATCAGGCTGGGCGTCCTCGGGACCGGGGGCATGGCGAACCTGCACGCGATGGAGTTCAAGAAGATCCGGGGCGTCGAGTTCGTCGGCTGCATGGATGTGAACCACGAGCGAGCGAAAACCTATGCGCAAAACCATGGGTTCAAGCACGTGTTCAGCGATCCGGACGATCTGCTGGATGCGGTGGATGCACTGTCGATCGTGACACCGGATAAGTTCCATGTGGAGCAGGCGATCCGGGCGATGAAGGCGGGTAAGCATATCCTGTGCGAGAAGCCTTTGGGGCTGTCGCTGGCGGATGCGAAGAAGGCGGCGAAGGCTGCTGCCAAAGCAAGCGATCAAGGCATCATCCACATGATCAACTTCAGCTACCGCAATTCGGCGGCGTTCCATGCGGCGGCGAAGCTGGTGGCGAGCGGGAAGCTGGGCGAAATCAGGCACGTGCGCGGGCGATACCTTCAGTCCTGGCTTTCATCGGGTAATTGGGGGCACTGGACGGGCGAGGCGTGGCTGTGGCGGTTGCAGACCGCGGCGGGATCGGGCGGCGTGCTCGGTGATATCGGCTGCCACCTGCTGGACTTTATCACGGGCGTGGCGGGCGATGTCGATAAACTCGGTTGCCGGTTGCACACGTTCCTGAAGTATGACCCGAATGAAAAAGCATACATCGCGAAGTACCGGGGCAAAAAGCTCGACGCCAACGATACAGCGATGATCGAAATGTCGTTCGTCAACGGCGCGGTCGGCCAGGCGAACACGACACGCTGGGCGACGGGGTATGCCAACAGCGTGGCGCTTGAGGTGCACGGCACGGACGGCGCGCTGGCGATCGATCTGGATACGGACTACAACCACCTGCGCGTGTGTCTTGGGCGCGATGTGAAGAAGGTGCAGTGGAAGACGCGCGTGATCAAGGCAACGCCGACGATTTATCAGCGGTTTATCAGATCGATCCGCACGGGCAAGAACGATCAGCCGGACCTTGTCCGCGGCGCACAGATCCAGGCATATCTCGATGCGTGCGAGCGCTCGGCGAAGGAAGACGGGAAGATGATGCGCATTAAAGCGTGGCGGTAATCCCGTGCATCAAGCAATAACTCGACCAGGATGGTCGAGCTATATGGTGTCTGTCAATCACGTAATGAATCCGGCCCTCACCCCGGCCCTTTCCCGAGGGGAGAGGGGGTAGGATTATTCGCTATCGATCTTCGCGGGTTTACGCAGCTCGGCGTGGGCTTTGTGGCCCGACTCATCGTAGATGTAGCCGTTCTGGTCGGCGTCCATGTGAAGGAGCAGGACGGTGTGGTCGTCGGTCTGGGGTCGGCGGATGGGTTTGAAGCTTTCACCCTGGTAACGGGCGAAGTTGGAGAGACGCACATCGTCGACCCAGCCGTTGAGAGTGTTGGTTTCGCCGCCGGGCGTGGTTTCGGCGCCGAAGGTTAGCGGATCGCCGGCGAGTTTGATCTTGCCGTCGACGTTCTTCTGGCCGATAAGCATGCCGTCGATGTAGAAGCGTAGTTGCCGGCCGTTGTAGACGCCTGCAAGGTGGTAGGCTTTACCGGGTTCGAGTTTTTTGCCGTCGTCGGTGGAGACGTTGAACCACTCTTTGCCGTTGTAGACGTAGCAGACGGGCCGGCCGTTGTCGAACCAGATGCCGAAGCCTGGCGCGCCCATGACGCCTGTGCGTTCGGCGAAGGATTCGGGTTTCACCCAGCACTCGAAGGTGAACGGGCCGCCGCCGAGTTTGACCAGTCGTGGATTGACGACGGCTGCGCCGCGGTTGCCGTCAAGATACAGAACCGCTTCACCTTTCATTTGTGGCGGGTAAGGCAGCGCGACCGAGCCGGGCAGTACTTGCGTTTTGTCGGGGATGGCGTAACGAGCTGTGTCTGTCAGCAAATCCATCGATAAGGTGACATCCAACGGACGTGTGTATTCATCAAGCGAATCATCCGGACGGAAGGCCTGGAAGCGCAGTTTCATTTGACCGTTGCCGGGCACCTGTGCGTGGGCGTGGTCAGGTGTAACGACCCAACGGCTGTCGGCACTGAAAGGCATCACTTCGATCTGTATGTCGGACTTTACGGGATTGTCGACCGTGACGGTAAACTCCGTCATGGCCGATCCGTCGTCACCGACCTCGATCACGTTATCGAAGTTGGGATGGACGCCTGCGAGGTCTCTTGCCATTTTGACAACGTCAGATGTAATCAAGCGCACGTCCATCGCCTCCCCGACCGGTATCGACGCCAATGCGATCTGGTTTTTACGTACGGTGACGTGGTGGAATTCATGCAGGGAACCAGCCTCGGGGACGGTACCGGCCTGACTCCCCCCCACTGTCGCCAGCGCGACATACTCGATGCCGTCGCGCTGATCGTATGTCATGAAGTGGATGTGTCCGGCGAAGACGGCGGTGACGTTGCCGGCCTTGACGAGTTCTTTGTGGACCTTTTCCCAGTCGTCGCCGTATTGCCTGCCATGCCAGCGCGGGTGATGCATGAACAGGAAGACGTGGTCGGCGTCCTTGGCTTTCTCGAGCATACTCTTGAGCCATTCGAACTGTTCGGGGCTCATTTTTTGTGCTTCGGGCTTGGTGTAGGTTTTGTTGCCGGTCTTGGGATTGCCTTCATCGGTGTAGAGCACGATGAAGAAACAGTTCTTGTGTTCGAATGCGTACCAGAGCGGGCCGAAGTGCGCTTCGTAATTGGATTCGTTTTCACCCTCCGGCTTCTTTCCTTCGCCGCGCCAGTAGATGTCGTGGTTGCCGGCCACGGGCATCCATGGGCAGCGCAATTCGTTCATGACCTGCTTGTACTGAGTCATCTGCTCCAACCAGTCGGGCGTGGTGTTGTATCCGTTCACCATATCGCCGACGGTCATAACAAGGTCCGGCTCGAGCAGGTTGGCGTCCGCGACAGCATCGGCGAGGACATCGATCCCTTCCTTGGGCCCGCCGGTGCGGTCGCCGAAGACGACGAAGGTGAACATCGGCTCATCTGTCGGCAGGTCGAGTTCGGCGCCTTGGCGGTTGGTATAGATCAGCTTCTGGTCGGTGACGACCGGGTGCTTGTCATTGTGATGATGTTCGTGGCGGTGGTTGGTGACCGGCGCGGTAGCCTGTGCGAATGTTTTGGCCGGGATCAGTGCGACGATGAAGAGCAGAACATAAAGGCTGCGACGGATCGTTGGATGCATGTTGAATTCCCTGTACGTAGTTCACCCCCGGTTAACCATGCCAAGAGTGTACCAACAGCCAGCGCGGCCATCATCTACGCGGCCGGTGGATTGACAGCAAACTTACGTAGTGCCCCGGTGGTTTGATCTGCTTGAGTATTGGATGTGCTGTTCAGGACCGGCGCAGCAGCAGCGTCGAGCCGAGGCCCAGCAGCAGGATGCCCGCCGGTTCGGGCAGTGGGGTCGCCGGCGTCTGGTTCAACGCCAACCGCTCGGAATCGGCGGCGAAGCTCATCGGGACGATCACCGGCTGATAGGTAAAGGAGAAAGTCGTCGCGACGGGGATGATGACGGCCGCCAGATCAATATCAGTTAAGTCCTCTGAATCTCCCCATCCATCCGATACGTCGCCTGCCGATACATCCGGCACGTTGTCGTGTTCGGCAGTAGCGTTGATGATGGCAATGACATCGGGAACAGGCATGATCGGCATCCACACTTCACCGATTACCGCGTCGGGCTCAGCAGGCTTATCACCGTTGGGGAGGATGGCCGCAAAGGTGGTGGATTGCTCGAACGGATGATACTCGCCATCAAATTGTGTCAACGGCTCGAAGTCCGGCGGCGTCATTGCGTGCTGCGGGTCAAAATCATCAAACGGCCCGGGCTCAGGAAAACCATCCGCGAAGATCGGCCGGTCTTCCTCCCAGCGCATGTCGCGGGGCGGTCGCTTGAAGGGTTTGAAGTCAAACGGCGCATCGGCGTCGGCGTATTCGGCATCGTTTGAAGGTTCGGTGTGCTCTGCCGGCTCGTTCGGTTCGTTGAAGTCGACGGTTCCCGCAAGCGCCGATACATCATCGACGTGTTCAGTTGGGATCGTCGGCTGCCACTGCTGGGTCGCCTGGGTTCGGTCCCATCGCGCATCAGCCCATTGCTGTATCTTGTCGATCACAAACGCATGGTCGGGATTCATTTGCCAGGTCATGGCATGACCGCCGCCATAGTGTGGGTTGACCTTTGCAACAACAACCACTTTATGAGCGCCGCCACCGACAGCGGGGATGTCTTCTTCAGCATCCACCACCTCGACGGGCATATCGGCTTCCGGCTGCTCGGCCGTTGACGGCGTAGTGGGTGTAATAGCGACGCTCGAGAGTTCACGCGTCTCGGTCGTATCGGCTGATAGATCCGAATCCCGCGTGACCCGGTTTGGTGTTGCGATCGCAAGTGACGTGCTGTTATTCGAAGTAAAGGGTTGAGCGGCAGGCACCGTCATTACGGGCGTTGCTGCTGCTACCGGCGAGGTCGAAGCGGCGTTTACCAGTGGCTCGCTGACTTGCGTGTTGTTGTACTGGAGCGGGTCTGTCACGGTACGTGGATACAACGAGACGTCCGCCGCGTTTGCCATCAAACTGCTGAGTGAACGGCCGGCTGAACTTGATGTGTTGTCATTGACAAGCAGCAAGTTGGGATCGATCGTTGCTGAGCTATTAGCCGCGTTCCGCGTTTGGGAATCTGCCGGGCTGTATGTTGTTGCGCGAGCCTGGGTATTGCGATCAGGCCGGTTGTGCTGTTGAGTGAGGACTTGCGGATCGTCACCGGGTAATAAGCAGATCACGCTGACAGCAACCGCGGTCGCGATCGTGCCTTTACCTGCTGAAGCGCCGACGACGCCGACACCGCCGCCTGTCGTGGGCAGGCCCAGTGATGTCGCGGTGCGGATGACAGCGGCTTTGGCGGTGGACCACCAGCCCGTGACCAGGAAGCCCAGGCCGAGTGTGATCTGGCGCAGGTCAAGCCAGCCCCGCAGCCGGTTGCGGATGGTCGTTATTCGTGAAGCCACCGCCTGCTGGGTGACGCCCAGTTCCTGAGCCAATGCGGATTGGGATACCCCGCCGACCACGTGCCGGATCAACAATTCGCGCTGCTGATCGTCCAGCTCGCTGAGCATGCGGTTTACCAACTCAACCCGGTCGATATGTTCGGTAGATTCGGCACAGCACTCTTCGTTGTCACAAGCATTCTCACGACGCCGGCGGGCCGAGGACGAGCGGATCATACTGATGCTGGTATTGACGGCACAGCTCCGCAGCCAGCCGCCCAGGTCGCGTTCGATTTCGTCGGAGGATTCGATCAGCTTGCGGAAGACGTCCTGTGTGGCGTCCTCGGCGTCCGCACGGTTATTCAGCCGCCGATAGCAGATCGAGAAGACCTGGCGATAGTACCTGTCTACAAGCGCAGCAAAGGCCTTGCAGCAGTTCTCTTCCACCAAAGCTCGTAGGGCTTGTTCGTCAGTCATTGGGCCCCATGTGATTCCACTCCCAATTGTGTGCCAATATAACGAACCGATCAAGGTGTTTATTTCTTTTTTCACAACCCGCCTTGTTGTCCCCCCCTCCAGAACGACTAACAGGTAACCGGACAAGCCCTTTACCCCCACTGGGGCGACCCCGGAACGGGCCCTTGCGTGGCCGTGTCGTTGCGAGCCACGCAAGCCCACTTTAAATAACCCACGATGCCGTGGGAGATGTGAAGAGGAGAAAGCTGCATCAATCAGTAGGCGCGATCGGTCTGGCGGGACTGCTTAGTATGGTTAATACAGCAACGGCTCAAGCGTAAACGACCGCAACCGAGCCCGGCATCGATGACGGCACCGCCCTGAATAGTGAAGAAGATGGCGAGGATAACGTGATGCAATCCATCCCCGAACCCACGGCGTTACTACTGGGGGCGCCGCAAGGCCTGGCACTCCTGATCATGCGTAAACGTCAGACATAAACTGCATACGAAAGAAACTCACACACTGTAAACAACACGGCCAACGCCGGACCCGCACCGCAGTCAGGGTTCGGCGTTGTTTTTTTGTGTGAATTGTGAAGACCGAATTGATCGTGCAATCAATTACAAACATGACGCATAATCAATCCGGCCCTCACCCCGGCCCTCTCCCGGAGGGAGATGGGGTAAAGATATGCGACTTACTCTTCGCTGATCGTGAAACGTTGGTTGAGCATTCTTGGGCCGTCGACTTCGCGGACGCCTAATCGCATGGCGTTATCGCGCAGGGCCTGGCCTGCGCCGGGGAAACGGAAGTGGCGTACGGCGGATTCACCCGGATCGAGTTCGGCGACGATGCGTTCCTGGATCGGGTGGCCGGGCAGATTGGCGAAGACGTAAAGCGACAGCTTCTGGCTTCCGGTATTGGTGACGACAGCCGAGGCGGTCGCGTCTTCGGTACCCGGTTCTTCGCCCGGATTGAGCGCAACCGTGCCGTTGAAACGCACATCCTTCAAGCCGACTTCAACCGGCAATGACATGTCGATCTCCATCGGTTCGTCGGCGTTGAATTCGAAGCGTGCGGTGATCGTATGATGCCCGGCGACTTCGGATACGGGGAACGTCAAAGCGGTGGGCAGGGTCATGCTGCGCCCGGCGGGTATCGAGAAGTAATGACGGGTCGGTCTGGACTCCCAACCTTGCGGGCCGGTGATACGCATGTATCCGCTGATGGTTTTTGACCAGGGATTGGTGAGTGTGAAGACACGATCGTGCAGGCTTCGGGTTGAATCGATGAACGGCTCGTCGATCGTAAAACCGGCGCGGAACATGGCAAGATCGGCATCAATGCCGGTGATAAAGACCGGCGTCTCGGGAACCTGAAACTGGTGCTTGCCATTGATTAAGGGGATCGGCGACTGGTTGCCCCAGACATCCTTGGCAACCGGGTTTTGCCCCATGTAAAGATTCAAGATGCTTTCGGGCGAACCGGGCTGCTGCGCCCAGGTGACGAGTGCGGGGCCGGCCGGGCCGTCGAGGATGCGTACTTCCAGGCCGCCGCCCAGTTCGAGTTTGCCGATGACACGTCGGCCGGATAATTCGTGGGCCATATTCGCAAAGACCCCCAGCAGCGGGTCCGGCACGATGGCGGTTTCGCGCTGAGCGGCTTGCGTCCAGAGTCTGGATACCGCGATGGTTTCGGGTTGATATTCCCATGCCATCATCATCCGGATGGCCATATCGGTGACCCGGCGTGCGTGCGATACATGGTTGGCAGGCGGCTCGCGCAGGTGCAATGTCAATCGGTCCTTGATGTCGCGCCACTGCTCTAAATGGGTGGGCAACTCTTCGGCAACGATGCTCGGAGGGACGTCCATCAGGTAGTACGTCGATTCGGGCATATCGCTTCGTCGGGCCTGGTCCGCACGCCATGGGATGACCAGTTCCGGCGAGGGCGCGAGCGTTGAGAACTGAACGTAAACTTCGTCGAGCATCTCAGGCAGGTCCTGATCGTAAAAGGCATATGCCTGATCGGGCGAACCGAGACACCAGCGATGGATGCGCTGGCCATGGCTGAGCAAGGTGGGTGTGAGATAAGCAAGCCACTGCGATCGGTCCGTGCCAAGCAGGGAAAGCGGATCGACCGACGGCATATTGACCGCATCGGCAAGTGACCTGGGCACGGGATCAAGCGATAACGCAGCACTGCGCCCGCTCAGATACAGCCACTGCATCATCTCATCGAGGCGGTCTTTTCGTTTTTCTACGCCGGATAATGTTGTGGACCGCTCCCAGACACTGAGCACCGTCGAGCGTATGCCGGAGCCTTCCAGCAATTGCGGCAGAAAGTTCATCTGCTCGTCAGACAGGTCCGAAGCAATCAGCTTGAATCGCTGGGCGTCCACCGGGTTCAGCGCATCGTTCGGCGGCAGCCAGACAAAAGCGCCGAACGTGCGCGCGATAGGTGTTTGCATGCTGGATGCCGCAGCGTTTTCATCACGCACCTGCATGTCCACGAGGTACCAGCCGTAGCCGGGCAGGTCCGGCTGCCAGGTCCAGAACCTCGGCGCACCGACACCGAGTTTACGGCGATCGACCGCGGCGGGTTTGAGTTGATAGTCGTATGCCACGACCTGAACGTAGAGGTTCTGCCCGGTCAGGTCACGGACACTGATGGCAAGTTCGGGTTTTTGCGGGTCGCGTATCAGGTTGACCTTGCTCTGCGTAGCAACTTCGATGCGGGGAAGCTGCCAGATGGAGATATCGTCGAACCAGACTTTGCCTTCGATATCCTTGAGCAGGATGCGTTGAGCACCCAGTGGGTCGTCCGGGTCGCGTTTGGGCTGACGCAGTTCGGCTTCCATGCCGATCCATACCGCCCCTTCAATATCGCCTCGCAGCTTCAGGGCAACCTGTGTCCATTCGCCCCACGTGCGGATCGGCTGGCTCTGGGTGACGCTGGCTTCGATGCGCTGGCCCTGTCGGTCGACGAAGTACACTGTGAGGTAGGCCGAGGCATGCTTCAAATCTTCGGTGCGGACCGCGGCGGTCACCAGGTAATCACTCTGCGGGACGGAGGGGATGGTGCCCACTTCCAGGAACGCCCCGGCGCTGCCGCCGTTGAGCCCGAGGTAGAGACAGCGCTGCCCCGACGTGGCATGGGTCTGATCAAAACGCACCTCGGTAAATGACGGATAGCCCGGTCGCTCCATCAGTTCGTGGTGCAGCGGCTCGCGGAAGAAGGTGTTGTCGGTCGTCTCGGCGGGCCTGCCGATGATGAACCAGTTCTTGGGCAGGGATTCGTAGTTGTCCGGCTCCTCGAAGTCGAAGAGCTTGACCAGCCGACGTGGGCGGATGATCGATGACTGGGCCCAGACGGTTTCGGTAGCGCATAGCAACATCAGGACCAGGATCAGCCCGAAACGCGCGTGGAAATACAACCGGTGACTACTCACATTGTGAGTTATCGGCTGTTGGGGGTAGATCAGGTGAGCATTGGGGGGCTGTTTAGAGACCAGGAAACGAGATTCAGAGCGCCGCCAGCCGCTGTGCGCGGTCTTCGGCGATCAGGGCGTCGATGAGTTCGGACATTTCGCCGGCCAGGACCGTCTGGAGGTTGAAGGATCGGCCCAGGCGGTGATCGACCACGATGTTGTCTTTCCAGCGGTAGGTACGGACGCGCTCGGATCGCCCGCCGGTGCCGATCATCTTGCTGCGCGTCTCGGCATATTCAGCATCTTTCTCAGCCTGCATGCGTTCATACACGCGGGCACGCAGCAATTGCATCGCCTTCTCGCGGTTCTGGTGCTGGCTCTTGGATTCCTGCATCCGCACCTCGATGCCGGTGGGCTTGTGAACCATGTGAACCGCGGTGGCGACCTTGTTCACGTTCTGACCGCCGGGGCCCTGCGCGGTGGTGACGTGGATGTCGATGTCGCTATCGGGGATATTGACCTCGACCTCTTCCGGCTCAGGCAGGACCGCTACCGTAGCTGTGCTGGTGTGCACACGCCCTTGCGTTTCGGTGGCGGGCACGCGCTTCACGCAGTGGACGCCGCCCTCGTAACCCAAGCCCTGCCAGACCGCATCGCCCTTTAATGCAATGACCGCGCTACGCACGCCGCCCTGATCGCCCGGCGTGAATTCCAAGGGCTCGAACTTCCACCGTCGCTGGCGGGCAAACGCCTGGTACATCTCGATCAGATCGCCCGCCCAGAGCGCCGCTTCATCGCCGCCGGTCCCGGCACGCACTTCCATGATGACCGAACCCACCGCCTGATCGTCCGCGGTGACCAGTTCGTTGGAGACCTCTTCCAATAGCTTTTCAGCTTGAGATTGCAGCTCGGGCAACTCAGCCTTGGCGAGTTCGACCAGTTCGGCATCTTCGTTTTCAGAAATGATCTGCTGATGCTCATCCGCCTGCTGCGTAAGCGACTGCCACTGCCGATAGCGTTCGACGATGCCGGCAATTGCAGAGCGTTTGACGCTGAGCGTGCGCACTTTCTCGTGGTTCGAGATGACCGCCGGGTCCTGCAATTGAGCTTCCAGCTCATCGAACTGGGTGGCAAGCTCATCGAGTTTCCCGGTCAGGTTGGACATCTTTTGTATAGCCGCGACCAGTGGTCGCGCGTCTGGTTGGTTGGGGAGTTTTAGGGAGCGCGACCGATGGTCGCGGCTTTACAGTTATCTCCGCGCACGAAAAACCGCAGTGCGGAAAAACACTGCGGTTTTCGTTTGTACGGTATCTAGCTCTTCTTCTTGCCGAAGTACGAGCCGGCGAACTTCTTCTGGAACTTCTCGACGCGGCCGGCGGTATCGACGAACTTCTGCTTGCCGGTGAAGAACGGGTGGCTGTGGCTGGAGATATCGACCTTGATTAAGGGATACTCTTTGCCGTCTTCCCACTTGATCGTGCCGTGGCCCTTGGCTGTGGAACGTGTCAGGAAAGCGAAGTCAGCCGAGACGTCCTGAAAGACAACCGGTCGGTATTCGGGGTGGATATCTTTTTTCATGGCTATGCTTGGGTTCGGGGTTCGGGGTTCGGGGTTCGGGGCCTGTCCTCGACCATAACTGGAACCCTTGGTCGAGCCATGTAGTATACGACTCACACCCCCCACGGGCAAACAAGACCGTACTCCCCCACCGAACCCAGAACCCTGTACCCTGAACCCTCATGAACATTTTCCTCAACGGCCAAATACTCCCCCCCGACCAAGCCCGGATCGCGGCTGACGATGCCGGTTTCCAGCACGCTGTGGGGCTTTTCGAAACCATGCACGCCCAGAACGGGCAGGTTTTCCGCCTTCAGCAGCACCTGGAACGGCTGTGCATCTCCGCCCGCTCACTGGGCTTGACACGCGATCTGAACGCCACCGCCCTCGCTGAGGCGGTCCGTCTGACGATCGAGCACAACCAGATCGACCGGGCACGCATCCGCCTGACCATCACCCCCGGCAGCCTGTCGCTATTGGCCACATCGGGCAAACCCGACGACGCCCCCGGCACGGTGCTGATCCAGCCGACCGAGGCAACGGTGTACGACCCCCGCTACTTCGAGGAAGGGATCACGGTGCTGGTCGCTCAACCAGGCGCGAATCCGTTTGACGCCTTAGCCGGCCACAAGACGCTGGCGTACTGGGCGCGGCTGCGGACATTGCGTCAGGCAGCGACGGCCGGGGCCGGTGAGGCGATCTGGCTGAACGTGTCCAACCACCTTGCCAGCGGGTGCATCAGTAACATCTTCCTGGTCAAGGACGGCCAACTGCTGACGCCGATCGCACGGGACGAAGAAGTGGAGAATTCCCTGCCCGCCCCGGTCCTGCCGGGCATCACCCGCGCAGCCGTGATCGAGATCGCCGAGGGACTGGGCGTAACCATCAAGAAGCAGATGCTCGGTATCGACGACCTGCTCGATGCGGACGAAGTCTTCCTAACCAATTCAAGCTGGCAGGTGCTGCCGGTGACGAAGGTGGAGAAGTCGGTAGTGGGAGCCGGCGTTGCGGGTGAACTGACGAAGCGGCTACGGGGTGAATTGTTGGAACTGATCGAGAAAGAGTGCGCAATGCACGAATGACGAATCCACGAATGACGAATCAATGTTCAAATGACGAATGACGAGTTTGGTCATTTGGTATTTGAACATTTGTCATTCTTTCGTCATTCGCGCATTCGTCATTCGACATTGCCCCTAGACCGTCCCAACCGGATAGTATGCATACATGTCCAGACTCCCTTTCCAAACCGAATCCACGCCCCCCAGCGATCGTCCTATGACGGTTGGAGAGTTGGCTGGGCGGATCAAGCGGGCGTTGGCGGATGGTTTGCCGGGGAAGGTGCGTGTGGTTGGGGAGGTCAGCAACCTTTCGGACCGGACGCACTGGTTTTTCAGCCTGAAGGATGACGGTGCGGCGATGCGTTGTGTGTGTTTTGCCACGAACGCGAGGCGGGTCGGCTTTGCGATGCGTGACGGGATGCAGGTCGTGTGTACGGGCCGGATCGACTTCTACGATGCGCAGGGCAGCGTGCAGCTTTACGTCGAGAAGATCGAGCCGGTCGGCCAGGGGGCGCTGGAACTGCGGCTTCGGCAGATGATCGAAGAATTGCGTGAACTCGGCTACTTCGAGCTTGAACATAAACTCACGATCCCGACGATGCCGACGCGAATCGCGGTGGTGACATCCCGCTCGGCCGCAGCGTTGCAGGATGTGATCAACACAACCCATCAACGCTGGTGCGGCTGCCAGCTCTATCTCTACGACGTGCGCGTACAGGGAGAACTGGCAGCGCCGGAAATCGCCAAGGCGCTCAATCAACTATCGAAACATGGCAAGAAACTCGGGATCGATGCCATCATCCTGACGCGCGGTGGCGGATCGATCGAAGATTTGTGGGCTTTCAACGAGCGGATCGTCGCGGATGCGGTATACAAGTGTCGGCTGCCGATCGTAGCGGCGATCGGACATGAGACGGATACGACGGTCGCGGAGCTGGTGGCTGACCTGCGTTGTGCGACGCCGACGCAGGCCGCGATGACGCTGGTGCCGGACCGGGAATCGCTGGAGCACCAGGTGCATCAGATCGGGCATCGTCTGGCGTTGACGCTGCGCAGGCGTGTGGAGCATGCGGAGCACCGGCTGTCGGCCGCGTCGAGGCATACGCTGTTCCGCCAGCCGGGCAGGCTCGTGGACGCCGCTTCTCAGCGATTGACCGAGACTTCACGCAGACTGAATGCGGCGATGCCACGGCGACTTGTCAGTGAAAAAAACCGGCTGGACGCCTTGGCCCGCCAGCTCAACGCGGTGGGCCCGCAGAACGTGCTTGAACGCGGGTATTCCTACACGCTCGGGCCGGCCGGCAAGCTGCTGCGGCATGCAGACGATGCCAAGTCAGGCGATCGGCTGACAACGGTATTGGCTGACGGACGGGTGGAGTCGGTGGTGGATGGGGTAATCCCGGAAGCCGACCGGCCCAGCCTCCCTGCCCCGAAACGCCGCAAACGTGAAAAGCCCGCGGAGGGTCCGGGGTTGTTTGGGGACGGGAAAAGCTAGAAAGCTGGAAAACTGAAAAGCAGGAAAGCAGGAAAGCAGGAAAGCAGGAAAGCAGGAAATGATAGTATCTGATCCCTAATCCCTAATCCCTAATCCCTAATCCCCACAAGATACCCGGCCCTTCGCTTCGCTCAGAACCGGCGTTGAGAATAACATTAACGATTATCGATTAGCATTTAGCGATCCCTCCATACCACCATGACCAAACGTACAGCAAAAACTGACAAACTGGGCTTTGAGGATGCGATTGAGCAGCTTGAAGAGCTTATCGAACAGATCGAATCCGGCGAAATTGGGCTGGAGGAATCGCTGAAGCGATACGAGCAGGGGTCGGCCCTGATCAAGCGTTGCCGGGCCATTCTGGACGGGGCGCAGGCGAAGATCGCGGAATTGACCGCCGATGCAGACGGGGGCTTGTCGGTGGATGGTGAAAACCAAGGTGAAGTGGACGAAGATGCCGATGAATAAATCGGCGGCGTGCCGTGATGTTATTCATTGGTCTTGCTGAACGCTAAGCCGCAAGCGGCAGTCCCCGATCCCTGATCCTTCAATCCCGGTTTTATTGTGCCCAATTGGTTCTGGCTCATTTTTCTGGCGGCATACGGCGGCTGCGTCGGCAGCTTCCTGAATGTCGTGATCTATCGGTTGCCCGAGGGCAAGAGCATCGTCAAACCCCGGTCACGCTGCCCGAAGTGCGGGCACTGTCTGGCGTGGCACGACAACGTGCCGGTGTTCGGCTGGCTTTGGCTTCGGGGCAAGTGCCGGTACTGCAAGGAGCCGATCAGCTTCCAGTACCCCCTGATTGAGGCGATCACGGCACTGATGTTCGCGGGGCTGTTTGTCATCTATTACCAGACAATGCTCCGGCCGCAGTTCGGCGTGCAGGGTTTTACGGCGACCTGGCCGGTATTCATCGTGCACCTGGTCCTGCTGGCGGCGCTGCTGGCTTCTACGGTGATCGATGCGAAGTTATCGATCATCCCGCCGATCATCCCGTGGGTGGTGACGGTGGTTGCGTTGATTGTGCTGCCTTTGGCGGTATTCATGTTCATTTACACGAAGCAGCAGACTTCTTTACCGCCTTGGCTCCAAGGAACGCCTTTGGTCATCGGACTGATGCCGATCGCGCCGCCGCTTGGCACGACGGCGGCCGGGGCTGGGCTGCTGGGGTTGGCTGTATCGCTGATCCTGTTGAAACTCAAGGTCATCCCGCTGAGCTTTGCCGATTACGACAAGCTTTACGAAGTGCATTTGAAAGAGCATGAAAACGCGGAAGAAGTGCCGTGGTTCCACTACCCGCACGCACGTCGTGAGGTGCTCAAAGAGTGCTTGTTTGTGTTTTTCCCGACCATCGGGTTCCTGCTCGGTGCATGGCTGGGGCCGCGCGGCCCGATGGGCTGGCCCTGGTGGTTACTGGTGTTGGGGGGCGTGGTTGAGGGCTACCTGATAGGGGCCGCCCTGGTCTGGTTTACACGAATCTTCGGCTCGTTGCTGTTCGGCAAGGAAGCCATGGGCCTCGGGGATGTCCACCTGCTGGCGGCGATTGGTGCGGTGCTGGGCCCGGGCGAGGCGGTCCCGGTCTTTTTCATTGCTCCTTTCTTCGGTTTGACGGCGGCGATCATGATGTACGGCATCGCCTCAGTCTTGAAAAAGCACTTCCAGCCCATCCCCTATGGGCCTTACCTGGCGGGGGCGGCGGTGGTCGTGATGATCTGGCGGGAACCGATCATGGAGTTCATTAGGCCTTTATTAGAGATTTTTGATAAACTCTTTCTTGTATACCTGAATACATGATGCGGCCGTAAACCCGCATCCCTGGGATCAATCGCGAGCGAAAGGGACGTCATGAACGGCAAATGGACACGGATGCTGAAGCTGTGCTTGCTGGCTGTGTTAGGGTTCACCACCCTCACCGGCTGTACGAATCGACTTAAAGCCGAGCGCGATGCGCTCTGGGCCCAGAACCAGGAACTGCAGGCGGAACTGGACCGCGCCCGTGCCGCGCTCAGTGCCGGCGGGGATAATTCCGCCCTGCTCGCGGAGCTGGAAAGCCTGCGCAATCAGATGGCCGCCCAGCCTCAGCCCGGCGTCGGCACCGCGTTCGACAATATCCCCGGCGTCGAGGCCTACAACACCGGCGGGACCGTCACCGTACGTGTACCCGGCGACATCCTCTTCGATTCGGGCAAGGTTGATCTGAAGAATTCAGCCAAGACCACGCTCAACCAGATCGCCGGCGTCATCCGCAGCGAATACTCGGGCAACACTATCCGTGTAGAGGGTTACACCGATACGGACCCGATCCGCAAGAGCAAGTGGAAAGACAACCTCGAGTTGAGCCTGCAACGTGCCGCCGCTGTGCACAGGCAATTGCAGAGCCAAGGGATCGCAGCGGAAAATATGTACGCTGCCGGCTTCGGCGAAGCCCACCAGCGCGGGACCAAAGACAAGAGCCGACGCGTCGAGATCGTCGTCGTGCTTAATGAGTAGCCCCCGGCCCCCGGTACATACTCGGCTTACCACATACGTGGGATATGCCTTCCGGTCCCTTCTCCCCTCGGGAGAAGGTTAGGATGAGGGCCGGGTGGATTGTGTAATCCCAATAACACCAAGCACGTGAGGAATCTGGCCCTCACCCCGACCCTCTCCCAAGGGGAGAGGGAGTAAGAATTGATAGCACCGCCCTCTCTCAAGGGGAGAGGGAGTAAGAAGCAGACAGTAGACCTATGGCCGACTCATCGCCCATCGCCATTATTGATTACCGCATGGGCAACCTTCGCAGTGTCCAGAAGGCGATCGAGCATGTGGGCGGAGCCGCGCAGATCATCAATACACCGCAGCAGATCGAGCAGGCTGAAAAGCTGATCCTGCCGGGTGTCGGTGCGTTCGGCGATGGGATCAGGTTCCTGGATGAGTTGGGTCTGTCCGATCCGATCCGAGCGTATGCAAAAAGTGGCAAGCCGCTGCTTGGGATCTGTCTGGGGATGCAACTGTTTTTCGAGGGCTCGGAAGAAGACGCCCCGCCTGACGGGCTTGTGCCGGGCTTGGGGATCTTGCCGGGCAAGGTTGTGCTGTTTGATAATGAACGAGGCGGAATGCGTGTAAAAGTCCCGCACATGGGCTGGAACGGGCTGAAGTGGGACCGGCCCGACCCGATCCTCGAAGGGCTTGACCAGGGCTCGGCCGTCTACTTCGTCCACAGCTATTACGCGCAGCCCGCAGAAACGTCCGACATCTCGGCCCGGGCCGATTACGGCGGCGACTTCTGCGCTTCGGTCCACCGCGATATGATCTTCGCCACACAGTTCCACCCGGAAAAGTCCCAACGTGTGGGGATGAAGATTCTGTCGAACTTTGTGGGTTTATAAAGCCCATAAATAAATGTATTGCCGCGGCCATTGGCCGCGCGTTTGTATGGTGATTATGCAGAGCGCGACCACTGGTCGCGGCTTTACAAACACCACTCACTACTTACTAACCTCTACCGACTAAACTCCCCCCATGCCTGAAACATTAGTACCTAGCGAGGCCGAAGATAAGACCGTGGCGTTCCCCCTGCTGGCGGACCCGGAAAACTACGTCTGTTGCAGTTTGAATCTGTGCGACACAGACCAGGGAAGAGAATACTGGTTGCAGTTGTTCCGCGACCACTACAAGGACCTGCTGGACCGGGCGGTTGTCGATGCTTTGGACCGTGGATTGACCCGGGAAGAAGCCGACACGCAATGCGCCCAGGCCCATGCCTCGTTCGGTGCGTACCTCAAGCAGATCGAAGCCGAGCCGGATGTGTTCGGCCGACTCACGGTGCTGGCGATCTGCAACGCCCGCGAACGCAGCCTGCGAAACGCCCGTATCCCGGACCCCTACCGCTTGGCCAAGGAGCAGGAAAACGAGATCGCGCTGGCGCTACTGCCCAAGGTGCTTCAAGAGATCGATTCCCTTGAAGGCAATGCCCGCATCGAGCGGATTATGCGCGGCATCTTTGCCGGCAACCTTTTCGATCTGGGTGCGGTCAAGACCAACGAAATGTTCAAAGAAGACAGCGTCGACTTCCATGTCACCTTGAAGAAACTCAAGGATCGGCCGTGGTTCTATGACAACCTGGATGAATGGACCGACCGCTGGCTGTACGGGCCGAAGTACAACTGTGCCGTGGTGTTCGTTGACAATGCCGGACCGGATGTGCTGCTGGGGATGGTCCCGTTTGTGCGTGAGTTATTGCGTACCGACATCGGCGTCGTGCTGACCGCTAACCAGACGCCCACACTCAACGACGTCACGCATGACGAGTTGGTTGAACTGATCGACAAGATCGCAAAGTATGACACCATCATCGCAGACGCACTGAAGTCGCAGCAGTTGGAGCTGGTCACCAGCGGCAACAAGGCCCCGCTGATTGACCTGATGCAGATCAACCCGGACCTTGCAGATGCGGTGACACGACGCAAGGTGGACCTGTGCGTGCTGGAAGGCATGGGCCGGGCAATCGAGACCAATTACGATGCCAGGTTCACCTGCGACAGTCTGAAATTGGCGATGATCAAAGACGTCGGCGTCGGCCACGAAATCGACGCAGAGATGTTTGACCTGGTATTGCGTTTCGACCAGGTGTGATTACATTCACAAATGTTCGTAACACTTACCCCCTCTCCACTTGGGAGAGGGCCGGGGTGAGGGCTAGTCATTTATGCGATCTTTACCTGATTGATCGCATCATCCACCCGGCCCTCATCCTAACCAACTCCGGGGGCTCCCGAGGGGAGAACGGACCGGAATATATTCACGCTTCGAGTACGCCGCGCCAGGTGATGCCGTTACCGGGCGTATTGGGCAAACTGACTTTACCCTTGTCGATCGTCACGCCATCCGCCACATCGCCGGCAAGCAGCAAAGCGCCATCCATATCAACGTAATCCAGCATGGGCAGCAGTTGCGCGATCGCGCTGATCCCGACGCTGGTTTCGGTCATGCAGCCGACCATGGTTTTCATGCCCAGTTCACGGGCCTGTGCGAGCATGCGTCTGGCGGGGGTTTGGCCGCCGCACTTGGTAAGTTTGACGTTGACGCCGTGGAAGTATCCCTTGCACCTGGCGACGTCGGCTTCGAGGATGCAGCTTTCATCCGCGATGATCGGCAGGACCGACTCAGCGTAGACCTTTTTCATCCCGTCCCAGTCATCTGCCGGCAGCGGCTGCTCGAGAAACTCCACGCCCAGCTCCTTCAGAGCCTTGGAATTATCAATCGTCTGCTGCGCATTCCAGCCACAGTTGGCATCAATGCGAAAGACCGCATCAGTCTGCTCGCGCAGGGCACGTACGATCTCGATGTCTTCATCGGTACCGAGTTTGATCTTGTAGATCGGCCAGCCCGCGAATTCCTGCATCTTCGCGACCATTTTCTCGATCGTGTCGATGCCGATCGTGTAGTCGCTGAGCGGCGCGAGGCTCATATCCAGGCCCCAAAGCTCGTAGACACGCTTACCCTGCTTCTTGCCCCACAGGTCAGTCGCCGCTTCATCCAGGGCGCACAGCGCGAACATCTGGTCTTTCAATAGCGGGTGGAACACGTCCCAGAACTTGGCGGGGTCATCGATCGTCGCGCTTTCGATCTTTGAGCGAACAGCTTCAAGCGCAGCGCTCATGGTGTCGTACGTCACGCCGTAGTACGGGATGGAAGCGCCTTCGCCGAAGCCGCTCAGACCATCGTCGGAAAGTTCGACGATCAGGTTGCGTTGATGGGTCCGCGTGCCGTGGCTCGTGGTCCATGGGTGGCGGATCGGGATGTTGGCTTCGTGCAGCGTCAGTTTCACTTGAGCACCCCACTACCTCGTAGTTCTTTCTGCAGTTTACGTGCTGCCTCGATCAGTTCATCGCAGCCGTGACGGATCACATCACACACCGGCAGGCCGAACTGATCCCGCAAGCGTTTGCGTTCGTCTTCGATCGCGTCGAGGTTCTTGACATTCTTGGTATTCATCGCGATGCCGATGAACTTCGTCGGGTAGTCGTAGTCCGCAGCACACTCAAACCGCTTCATGATCTCCGCCAGCGGCGGGATGGTCAGGTGGTCCATGCCGTAGACTTTCTCTCGGCCCATTTCGTAACACATGATAAGCCCGTGCGGCGCTGAGCCGTGCAGCAGACCCATCGTGACGGAACTGTAACGTGGCTGGACGAGGCTGCCCTGGCCCTCGATGAGGATCATCTCATGATGCTGGTGATCGAGCACGAGTTTCTCGGCCGCTCCGTTAATGAAGTCGGCGACGACACAGTCGATCGGGATGCCGTCGCCCTCGATCATGATGCCCGTCTGCCCAGTGGCGACGAACTTGGCATCGTGGCCCGCCTTCTTGAGAGCGTTGGTCAACTCGATCGAAACGATCATCTTGCCGACGGAGCAGTCGTGGCCCACGGTGTGCAGCCGCAGGCAGGTATCGTTCAACTCCGTGCGGGAGGTGACGCGCCTTTCCTGGTTCTTTCGTACATCCTTGAGCGTGACACCCGCAGCATAAGCGGCCTGAGATATCTCCGGATCGTCACTCAAGAATGCGTGCAGTCCGGCCTCGACGTTCAGGCCCCGGCTGATGGCATCGAGGATCACGGCCCGCATTGGTTCGGGCAGGAATCCGCCGGGCGTGGCAATTCCTATTAAAAGTGTGTCAGCACCTTGCACCTCGTCCAGCGACCCGACCACGGGAATATCCCCGCCGACATCGAACAGCTGCTGAGCGGTCTGGCCGGCTTCCTCGGCGTCGAGCACAGCAACCACCTGCTGGGGCCTGTATCGCAAAAGACTTACAGCCGTCTTCGCCCGCAGCGTCCGGGCCGAACCTTCAGTTAACAGTACTAATCGTCGTGGCATACTACGCGCCTCTTATAGAATTATGGACGGCTGAGTCTAGCGTTACATCACGTCTTGACAAGCCCCTGGCCCCTGTTTGACGGAGGATTTCCAGCGGTGCGGGGTGTCCGAAGATTTGACCACGGAGCCGGTTATCACTAAAGTCTCGGTCCCGCCTGAAAGACGGTCATCGTACGTACATGGTGGCCGCAACAAGCGTGTTTACCCCCACAATAAGCCTCTTTTTTTGGAGATTCGACGGATGGCTATCAAAGTCGGTATTAACGGATTCGGCCGCATCGGACGCCTGGTTCTTCGGGCCGCAGCCGGTAACCCCAACATTGAATTTGTCGGTATCAACGACCTGTTCCCCCCGGCGAGCCTGGCGTACCTGCTGAAGTACGACACGATCCACGGCAAGTTTGACGGCACGGTCGAGGCTGCGGACGACGCCCTGATCATCAACGGCAAGAAGGTCCCCGTCAGCGCGGAACGCGACCCGGCCAACCTGCCCTGGGGCAAGCTCGGCGCCGACTACGTCGTCGAATCGACCGGCCTGTTCACCGCTTATCCCGACGCGTCCAAGCACGTCACCGCCGGCGCCAAGCGCGTCGTGATCTCGGCCCCGACCAAGACCCCGGATGAAGTCCCGACCATCGTCATGGGCGTCAACCAGGACGTCTTCGATGCCGGTAAGCACAAGGTCGTCTCCAACGCTTCCTGCACCACCAACTGCCTGGCCCCCGTCGCCAAGGTGATTGATGACAACTTCGGCATCCTCGAAGGCCTGATGACCACGGTCCACGCCGTGACCGCGACCCAGCCGACACAGGACGGCCCGAGCAAGAAGGACCTGCGTGGTGGCCGTGCCGCCGGGTTCAACATCATCCCGTCCAGCACCGGCGCCGCCAAGGCCGTCGGCCTGGCGCTGCCCCAGCTCAAGGGCAAGCTGACCGGTATGGCTTTCCGTATCCCCACCGCCGACGTCTCCGTTGTTGACCTGACCGTCCGCACCGAGAAGCCCGGCAACTATGACGCCATCTGCGCCAAGATGAAGGAAGCCAGCGAATCCGGCCCGCTCAAGGGCATCCTCGGCTACACCGATGAACCGGTCGTCTCCAGCGACTTCATCACCGACCCGCGCAGCTCGATCTTCGACGCCGGCGCCGGAATCGGCCTCAGCGACAACTTCGTCAAGGTCGTCAGCTGGTACGACAACGAATGGGGCTACTCCAACCGCGTCATCGACCTGATGCTGCACATGGCCAAGGCCGACGGTCTGGTCTAATCGATCCCCCGATCAAGCACACCACGCAACCCGGCCGAAAGGCCGGGTTGTTTTTTTTGCGTTATCATTTGCCTTATCCACTCTCCCCCCGGGAGAGGATTAGGGTGAGGGCCGGGTGGATTGCGTGATCGTATTCTCTCCCGGCAAACAACGAACAGAGGTCCTCACCCCGGCCCTCTCCCAAGGGGAGAAGGAGTGAGTTTTTCCCGGCACACTCATGGCTCCAAGAATCTTCTGGCACATCAAGTATCACTCGCGGCAAACGCGTAAAAAGCTCAGTAAGCCTGCTGTGTGGGTCACGGCGCGCGTGATCGGCCTGCTTTATTACCTGTACATGGGCCTGGTCTGGCACACGAGCCGGGTCGAGAGTTATGGCATGGGCCGGGGTGTTAGAGCGGTCTTAAAGCATGGCAACGTCGTCGTCGCCATCTGGCACGACAACGCGATCCTTGCCGGCCGATGCTGCCGCGAACTGCGCCCCACCACGCTCGCCAGCCGAAGCGATATCGGCGAGGTCATCACGGCTGTATTAAATCTTCAAAAGTATCACGTGTTTCGCGGCGGCTCATCACGTGGCAAGAGCCGTCGAACGCCGATACTCCAACAACTTGTCAGCTACCTGAAAAAACGCAAGGAGGTCGTTCTCGCCCTGACCGTCGACGGCTCGCACGGCCCGGCACGCATCATGAAACCCGGAATCATCGGCCTGGCGATGGAAACCGACATGCCGATCTTTGCGACGCATCTCGTATGTAAGCCCGTGTTACATCTACCGAGTTGGGATAAAACGCGCGTCCCCCTGCCGTTCGGCAAAATCGTGATCGTGCTGGAAGGGCCGATCCTCCGGAACAAAGAAGCAAGCGACAGCGAAGAATTCGAGCGGATGCGATCGCAGGCACAACTGCTGCTGGAAGACACCGCCGAGCGTGCGGATAAGTGTTTGAAGGGTGAACCGCTGCCAGCGCCGAACGAGCAACTGAATCTGGACCCGTCGTACGGTGACCGCAGCCAACGCAAGGGCCGGAGGCTGCTGCTGCCACACGAACCGCCACCTGACCCGAGGCTGATCGAGGATTGAGCCACTCTCAATAGCCGCGCCTCTCCTGGTCGCGCGCCAGACACAAAGATCAGAGATCGACCGTGAAACAAAACTGAAAGTAGACACCCCACGAGGCTTATCGGCAACGCAACAACACTGGCAAACTCAGTACCAACGGCGCCACAGACGCCGGCTCGGGGATCTCGAACTTGATCAGGAAGGCATCGCTGTCCCCCATATTGGTCCCGTCGAGGTAGCCGGAGGTAGCCCCGCTGATATAGGCGTGGCCCGCTGCGTCCACGGCCACGGATGCGCCGTAGTCTGAACTCGTCGTACCGATCTGCGTGGACCACAGCTCGTTACCATACGGGTCAAACTTGATCAGGTATGCATCGGCGGAACCCGCATTGGGCCCTCCGAGGTCCCCTCCGGTGGATCCGCTGATGTAAGCATTGCCAGCCGCGTCCACCGCCACGGCATTACATTCGTCATAACTCGTCGTGCCGATCTGCCTGGACCACAGCTCGTTGCCCGTCGGGTCGAACTTGGTCAAGAAGGCGTCGGTGGTCGGAAACAAACCTCCATAACCCGCGTTGGCTGCGCCGAGATCACCGTAAGTGATTCCGCTGATGTAGAGGTTGCCCGCTGCGTCCACGGCCACGGCATTACTTTCGTCACGGCTCGTCGTGCCGATTTGCGTGGACCACAGCTCGTTGCCCGCCGGGTCGAGCTTGGTCAGGAAGGCATTGACGTAACCCACATTGGGCCCTCCGAGGTCGCCGTCGGTGAATCCGCTGATATAGGCGTTCCCCGCCGCGTCAACCGCCACGGCATTACATTCGTCATATCTCGTCGAGCCGATCTGCGTGGTCCACAGTTCGTTACCATCCGGGTCGAACTTCGCCAGGAAGGTATCCTGGCCCCCAGCATTGGTCCCGCCGAGATCGCCTTTGGTGGATCCGCTGATATAAGCGTTACCCGCCGCGTCCACCGCCACGGACTGGCTGCGGTCCCACTCCGTCGAGCCGATCTGTATGGTCCACAACTCGTTGCCAGCGGGATCGAACTTGGCCAAGAAGGCATCCCTGTTTCCTGAATTGGTCCCGCCGAGGTTGCCACTGGTGGATCCGCTGATGTAAGCGTTGCCCGCCGCGTCCAACGCCACAGATTGGCCGAAGTCATATTGCATCGAGCCGATCTGCCTGGTCCACAACTCATTGCCCGCCGGGTCGAACTTGGTCAGGAAGGCATCCCATTCCCCCGCATTGGTCCCGCCGAGGTCACCATCGGTGCTCCCACTGATGTAGACGTTACCAGCCGCGTCCACAGCCACGGAATCGCTAGCGTCATAATTCACCGTACCGATCTGCTTGGTCCACGCCACGCCGGGCACGGGAGCGGCATGGACCTGCTGGATGTCGCCCCATGGCAAAACCAGGCAGATACCAGCAAATACAGTACCCCGAGTGATGTGCATGTGATCCCCGCAATCTTTAGACGAATAAAGTCACCCAAACGTGTGAGTTTTAGTATCAAGTATAACCCGATCCTGAACGAGAGCAAGGATTTACAGATATTCATGGGTTTATATTATCAAAGCCCATGAGAGTAATTATCACGGCCCAAGCATCTCGCGCTTTGCCTTCCCTAGATAGGGCTGGGGCAACGGAGGCTTCAGTGTAGCCACGGCCTGAATTCCCCGATAGAATCCCGCAAAACTCTCCTGAAACCCAGTTCATAGCGAAAAAACAACATTGAGCAAGAATCCCCCACAACAAGCAAGGCTCGCTCTGGAGGACGGCAGCGTCTTCGTCGGCGAGGCGTTTGGTGATACCACACCCAAGGCCATCGACGCCGAGGTGTGCTTCAACACGTCCCTCAGCGGCTACCAGGAGGTCCTGACCGACCCGTCCTACTCCGGACAGATCGTCACCATGACCTGCCCGCTGATCGGCAACTACGGCGTGAACGAGGCCGACCTCGAATCCGCTCGGGCCCAGGTCAGCGGCTTTGTCGTGCGTGAACTAGCCAACATTGCCAGCAATTACCGGGCGACCAGCGAACTCAGCGACTGGCTGGCGACGCAGGGTGTGACCGGTATCACCGGGATCGACACACGGGCCCTGACACGGAAGCTGCGGACCAAGGGCGCGCTCAACGGCGTGCTGGCGACCGATCCGAAGTTGAGCGATGAGGAGCTTGTCGCCAAGGCCAAGGCCGCCCCGGGCTTGGTCGGCGCTAACCTTGCCAAAGAAGTGAGTCTCTGCCAGGCGATCCAATGGAGCGACAACCTAGGCGACTGGGCGCCGATCCAGGGTGCCGTTCCCGCCCCCAGCAAGCAGTTCAAGGTCGTGGCACTGGATTGTGGGGCCAAGATGAACATCTTGCGCAACCTTGTTGACTCAGGATGTGATGTATCGGTCCTGCCATACGATGCGGACCCTTCTGCGATCCTCGAACACAAGCCGGACGGCTTATTCGTATCCAACGGCCCGGGCGATCCGGCGGCGGTGATCCAGACCATCGAGAACCTCAAACAACTGCGCGGCAAGCTGCCGATCTTCGGGATTTGTCTTGGGCATCAGCTATTAAGTTTGGCCATGGGCGCCCAGACGTTCAAGCTGAAGTTCGGCCACCGCGGCGGCAACCAGCCGGTGCAGAACCTGCATACCAAGAAGGTCGAGATCACCAGCCAGAACCACGGCTTCGCGGTCGATATCGACAGCCTGAAAAAAGCAGGCGGCGAACCGACTCACATCAACCTCAACGACCGGACGCTCGAAGGCTTCCGCCACGGCTCGGAGCCGATCTTTGCGGTGCAGTACCACCCGGAAGCAAGCCCCGGCCCGCATGATGCTCGATACCTGTTCGACTGCTTCATCGACATGATGACCACGGGCAATAGCCCGACCGGGGAGCAGATGGACCTGGCACAAGAACGCCGCAATAACGTGGGCGCTGCGGTGGTATAACGGGTTACTGGTGCTGGCAGATCAGTGACGGCGCATCATTGCGATACTGCAAATCACGGTCGTGAATAGAAGTGTGCCGGGCTCGGGGATGACCATCTGTGGTGGTTCTGTGCTGGAAGTCCAGTACGCCAATATCAAATCCAGATCATCCAAGCCGATGAATCCATTGCTGTTGACATCACCCTGGTCGTATCCATCGACTACCCATGTATTCCAATTAATCAAGACTAAATGCAGGTCATCCAATCCGACGATACCGTCACGATTTAGATCACCTACACAGTAATACTTCAACTGCATCAGAGGATCACCCACTACCGTGTTGACATATGAAAGCTGCGGCGTTGCTGCCCATGCGGCTTCCGCAAAGGTGTACCCTTGAAGCAGCATGTTCCAGAAGATGTCTTCCCGGGCAACACTACGTGTACCGATACCGCCCGGCTCCTCCACATGGCCGAGGGCGGCTGTCCCGCCGGCCTGTAACCATTCACCGATCAGCGCCTGACCATGGAGGTTATTGCCCTCGACGAAACTGTAAGCATTAAAGCTTTCCCATGTCTGGAAGATGGCGCCGTCGGCCAGCTCGAATTCAAACTTGGAAATGTATCGGGAGCCGGCGGCATGCGAGCCGTGGCCGACATAACCAATCACTGGTTCATCGGCGTCAAAGATATCCATCTCCGTGGAATCGTAGATCACGTCCTGGTCATAGAAAGGCAGCACCTCCAAAGCCAATTCAGGCATCATGTCCGAATTGGTGGCCGGCACATCAGGATCGTCATCGACAATGACCGCGTGCTGATCTGAAATGATGCAAGCATTCTGAGCCCGATCCAGACTCGCCAGGACATCATCCACGGTAAAGCCATCAAGCCGGGATGTCAGGCGCATACCGTCGTAACCGGGTGTGCTGGAATCGAACGCCTGATCGGCACAGTAATAGGGATTCGCGGCATGATGAAGCGTCTGATACGGAAAAGACGGCGGAGACAAAAACGACGCTTGATCGCCCATCATCTCGGCCGAATTGATCAACGTGACGCGGGTCAACTCACTCTCAAGGCTTGAATAAGTTTTCCACCAATCATTGAAGATCGGGACGTTGTAGTCTTCACCGCGCCAGCCATCATACGTACCGGGGTTTTCGACTTCGTTATGGATACGCAGCGGCATCCCCCTGGTTGTGACGATAACCTTGATCTCATCGCTAAGGGCGGCGAGCACCTGAGGCCGGATCACCTTCAGGTAATCTTCCTGAGATACTTCTTCGGCAACCTCGACATCTTCAATTGCCAGCAGTCTCACACCCGGATGTAACTGAGTGTAGTACTGAGCAATCTGCAGACCATCAGCACTTTCGCTGTTGTAGAGCACCATGACATTAGAAGCATCCAGACCATAAGCGGTCTGGATGCTCAGGAGTAACATCAATGAGATAACTAGGAAGACATCAACTACCTGCCGGAACCGACAGGCGAGCAGGCGCAACAGATTGAGGACCAAACCTCTTCTCCCACACAAAGGGATCGACTTGTTCGGTGAACAAGCAGACCCGAACAGACCCACATAGAGCCAGTTGTCGGATTGTTATTTTACCAATCCGTTCGAGCGAGGGGAGAGCTTTGGAAAGATTTCACGCTCGATTAATGTACGCGACGCACACCGATCACACCCAGACCCAAGGCCAGCAGTGCCAGGGAAGCCGGCTCGGGAGCCGGGCTCGGCAGGTATTGCGTATTCGACCAGTCCGCAGCAACCGTGGCGGTATCCCGCTCAGGAGCCGCAGCACTGGTGAAGATCAGAACCGCGCTGCTGTTGCCATTGGTCAATGCACCGGGAGCGGTATAGTCCCACGCGGCCGAGGTCGGTCCGGCCCCAATGAAGCTGGAGGCTGTCGGATCAACCAAGCCGATTGCCGACACGAACCCAATGGTGCCCAGGGGTTCATCGCCGTCAAGACCAACCGTAAACTTGCTGATATCGGTATCGAGATTATCGATCTGGTAGGCGTAGACGTATTCCGTACCACCGCTGGGGTCTTGTCCCGGGAAAGCGGCATCGAACGTGCCGGGGGCGAAGACCGCGTAATCGACATTGGCGGAAACGGTGTAGCCGGCAAAGCCGATGTCTGTCAATGAATCACCACTGAAGACGATCGACCCCGTGTAACCGGGCATCGCCCCACCACTGCTGCTCGAAAGCAAGCCGGCATGAGCGTCGAGCCCAGAAGCCATGAAAGCAGCGACGGCCAGCCCTGCAACGCCTATCCTTGACGACGCTCGAATAAACATCCTAGTTCTCCCTGATTCTAATGAGTTTTCTGACTCATAGTTTTCGCATGACACACGCTTGCAGTGACTAATGACTACATTGCGCCTTGGCAAAAACTTCCCCTCAGCGTCCAGGTCATCCTGTCGCCTGCTGCGCATCGGCAACTACACAGTAAGCCGATGGCTATTTACTGCACCTGAGAGGCGACACGCCTATCAGGACCGACGGAGCATCAACACAGCACCGAGACCGAACAACGCCAGCGAGGCGGGTTCAGGAACGATCGGGCTGGGAACCGGCAACGGAACCGCAACCGCGAAGCTGCCACCATTGACGACGACGCCGAAAAGATTGGTCGGCAGGTTGTTCGACGAGAACGCCAAACCGATCGAGTTCTCACCGGCATCAAGGCCGGCAAAGTTCCATTCGATCTGGGAACCGATCACCGCCGAGGTCGGCGCTTCACCGGTCAGGTCGGCGAATGAACCGATGTTGTTCGCGGCCGCATTCGGATCGTCGAGCGTCAGCGAGTGGATCGCAGCCGAACCCGTTGAATAGATCTGGAAGGCGTAGACGAATTCACCGGCTGTCGGGGTATAGCCCGAATAGGGGAAGTCGTTACGATCGAAGACGACCCAGTCAACGGTGCCGGACAGGCCGGACGCGTTGCTGAACGAGCTGCTGCCGGTCCACACATCGGTGCCGTCATCGAAGGCACCGGCGTGACCGTTGAGCACCCCAGCCTGTGCCGAACCAGCGGCTGACAGGGCACATGCGATACCCAGGGCGAGCCCGGCCGTCCGTGTCGCTCGCATGAAGTCCTTAACTACTCCCATGGTCCTTTCTCCTCTCCATTTTCCTGGACCGTCATCAAGAATTTGATGTATGGATCCTAGGTTTCCCTTTTGAACTTTCTCCAGACTCCGTTTTTAACCTATAAAACAAGGCTTTTTTGGGCCCAGGGAAAGAACATCACCCAGAACAAATTGCCCAATATGATCTCCTTTGTAGTTGACTACCGCCTAACTGTCAAGGGTTTTTTAAATGTCAAATCTATTTTCATAGAATATTCATTAAAAAATTCGCTTTTAATTATGGTAATTTAGGCAAAATGGGCGGTACCACATCCGGCTGTTTCCGACACTAACAGCGTGACAGACTGGGTTTAACATGAAAAAGTGGGTACGGAACTCCTAACGGTATATCGCTGCATTAAAGATCACGCCACGCTCTCATCAATTCAGCAATCAGATCCTTATCCACAGGCTTGTTGATCACGCCGCCGGACTTGAAGTAGCTGCCAACGATAAAGCCGTCGGCATCAACCGCCAATGTCGCCAACGTTTGCGGTGTAGCGCCGCTTCCGATGAGGATCGGTGCTTCCGGGCAGGCCTTACGAATCTGTGCGATGCGTTGCGGATCAGTCGGCTTACCCGTGCCCGTGCCCGAGACGATCAAAGCATCGGCGCCGGCGCGCTCAATCAACTCCTCAGCCTCCTGCTCGATCGGTCGCTCAGCCAGGGGTGCAGCGTGCTTGACCCGCACATCCGCGAAGATTTTTACATTATCCGCAGCCACTTCCTTGCGGTAACGAGACAGCTTCGCCGCCTGGCCGGTGATGACGCCCTGGTCTGTCACGTAGGAGCCGGACAGCACATTCACACGGATATAGTCGGCCCCCACAGCCTGAGCGACCGCCATCGCTGAGAGGGCATCGTTACGCAGCACGTTGATGCCTAACGGCAGATCAAACCGCTGACGGACAGCCAACGCCAACGCGGTCATGTGCGTGACGGTATGCGTCGGCACGTTATCGGGAAAGAACGGGGCGTCGCCGAAGTTCTCGAGCATCAGGGCGTGGACCCCGCCGGCCTGCAGCGTTTGGGCATCACGCAAGACGTGCTCACGAACCGCCTGCATATCCCCACCGTATCCGGGGCTGCCGGGCAACGCGGGCAGGTGGAGCATCCCGATGATCGGTTTAGAGATATCAGCTAATGCGGGGCAAATGGCTTTAGTCATAAGTGATATAGCAAACTTGCTAGAATAACGGTTTCGGATCGCTCGCCACAGGTGCTGTTTGACCTGAGCGTCATCGCTGGACATACTAACGATACGCTAACTCGGCGTCATGGCCGGGTAACGGGTCGTCACGAGTCTGCACACACTCGTGATATGCGTGCATTAGGGCATTGTAACCCTTGGCAACAGAGGTGGGTGAAAACCCATCCGACCGGTTTTCTGGGCGGCTTTCGGCATTTTTTGCTCTACGCCGTCGTGTGCTGATGCTGTATCCTCATTCACGCACTGGCGGAGCCAAAGCATGATCCCCAATCCCCCACCACGCAGGCCTCAACTGGGTTTCCTTTACGTCCACCCCTACCGCGTTCAGGGCATCTCCATCGCCGGCGAAGAAACCTTCGTCCAGGTGCCGGAACTCGGTGTCTGCTTTGACATCGGACGTTCGCCCCGCGCGGTGCTCAGCAGCGACTTTGTCGCGCTCACCCACGGGCATATGGACCACTCAGCCGGCCTGGCGTACTACTTCTCGCAACGCCACTTCCAGGGCGTCGGCACAGGCACCGTGATCTGCCACCCCTCCTTGGAAAAGCCGATCCACAACGTCATGAACGCCTGGGTCGATCTCGAAGCGCAGCGCACCCCTTACAACATCGTCCCGCTCGAGCCGGACCAGGAACACGAGATCAAGAACAACATCGTGCTGCGCGGTTTCGCCACCCGGCATACCGTGCCCTCCCTAGGCTACGTCGCGATCGAAAAACGCAGCAAGCTCCGCGAAGAATACGTCGGTCTGGAACAAGCCAAACTCGTCGAACTCAAAGAGAAAGGCGTCGAGATCACGAGGATCAACGAGATCCCGCTGGTCTGCTTCACGGGCGACACGATGTGGGGCGAGCACTTCGATCGGCCGGACGTCCTGAACGCCAAGATCCTGATCACGGAATGTACGTTCCTCGATCCGGGCCACCGTGACCGTGCGGACGTCGGTAAGCACCTGCACCTGGAGCACATCATCCAGCTTCTCGAAGCCTCCAAGGCCGAAGCCGTCATCCTCACGCACCTCTCCCGCCGGACACACATCGTAGAAGCCCGCAAGATGATCTACGATGGGATCCCCAAGCAGCATCACGAGCGTGTGATGGTCCTGATGGATAGCCGAACCAACCGCACCCGTTACGAACAGCAGGTCAGCGAGATCGAAGCCGCAAGAAGTGACTGATGCCGGCCACAGATGATTGCGGTAAGCTCTGGTATGGCTGAACGCGATCCTTATTTGCCCGATCCGATCTCCGGGTTGTGTGTGGTCATCCAGACCGATGATCCGGATCATGCCATGCGCGCCCGGACGCTGGCGTCTGACTATAACGCTCCTGTTTTCGATCACATCCCGGAATCAGATGAATTCGGTCTCGCCCTTGTCCAGACGAATGAACGCGCGGAACTGCACGTTTTGAGCGGCGATAAATCGATCGTTGGCGGTCATCCAATCTACTGCGACCTCACCGCTATCGACACCGAATCAGGCCCGGGCCGAAGCCTTAAACAACCATTGATCAAAGCCGTCGGGATTAAAAAAGGAAGTCACTACAGGCCCACTGTGCTGGATGCCACTGTCGGATTAGGCGAAGACACCTGGATCCTCGCATCACTGGGCTGTAAGGTCACCGGCTACGAACGCCAGCCGTTGACGCTCTACCTGTTGAAGAACGGCCTGCGCCGTGCCCGACAAACACGGCCGGATATCGCCAAACGTATAACAGTCTTACCGGGTAACGCCTTGGATATCCTTCGCGAATCCGCTAACGAAACTCACAACAATCCGGTGGACGTCGTCTACCTGGACCCGATGTTTCCTTTGGGTCGTAAAACAGCCGAACGCAAGGCGATGCGCGTGCTGCGGATGTACAGCGGTGATGACACCGATGCGGACGACCTGCTGGCGGGTGCATTGACATCCGCAAGCAAACGCGTCGTCGTCAAGCGCCCGCTAAGATCCCCCGCTTTAGCCGGCCCGCAGCCCACGGTTGTCCATAAAGGCAAGAGTCTACGGTTTGATGTGTATGTGACGGGGGCAAGCCGTTAGCCGTTAGCCGCTAGCCATTAGCCATTAGCCATTAGCCATTAGCCGTTAGCCGTTAGCCGTTAGCCGTTAGAGCGTATTTGTTGATACGAAGATCAGCAGGTACGGAATGTCAGAAGCTAATCCAACTGCCGCAAAAACGAATGCCCTGAAGGGCTAACGGCATGTAGCCACGAGTACAGCGCAGCGAAACTCTTGGATATCGAGTGGTGTTTATATCGAATCCGCCCCGCAGGGGCGGCGGCAAAGTTGTCCTGCATTTGCCTTGCCCCGCGCCCCTGAACACCGGCACCGGAGACATCTAATATAACTTATATTAGATGTCTTCATCCGGACGCCGTGGTGGCTGAACCGCGCCGAGAGCCGGGGCGGGCTCAGGTCACTGTGCCGGGCGATGCGATCAAATCAACGCGTGTCTCTAGCGCGATTCACATCATTTATGACCGTCATACCCGCGCACGCGGGTATCCACGCGCCTAATGAATCGCTGTACGTAGGTCCCCGCCTGCGCGGAGATGACGAGAATCGGTGCGGCCACAAATCATGCGAATCGCTCAAAAACCCCACCCTTATCGGCGTATGCAACGAAAAACCCCACCCTTCCGGGTGGGGTTATGAAGTGGTTCAAGTTGTACTATGCGAATTACTTGCCAGTCACTGCAGGAGTGGTGTTGCCGGGTGTGTCTTTCTGCACGTGCCTTGATCCGCCGAACATCAGGATCGGGCTGGCGATCGCGATCGAGCTGTAGGTACCGATCATCACACCCACGAGCATCGCGAAGGCGAAGCCGTGCACGCCCGCACCGCCAAAGACGTAGAGCATCCAGACCGCCAGCAGCGTTGTGCCGGAGGTCAGCACCGTTCGGCTGATCGTCTGGTTGATCGAGTCGTTGATCACCGAAGGCGTCGCATACGACAATCGGCCACGGTTCTCACGGATACGGTCGAACACCACGATCGTGTCGTTCAGCGAATAACCGACGATCGTCAGGAAAGCGGCGACCATCGCCAGGTCAATCTTAAACGGTTCGATCATCAAAGCACCCGGCATGGCCTGGTAAATCCAGCCGCTGACCGCAACCAGGCCCATGGAGATCGTCACGTCGTGTACGAGCGCGATAATCGCAGCAAGGCCGTAGGTGAAGCTGCCGAACCGGAACCAGATGTAGACCACGACCGCCAGCAGGGACAGCCCCATCGCGACGATGGCCTGCTGTTTCATCGTCCCGGAGACCTGGCTGGAGAAGTTGGACACACTGCCGAGGCTCGTATCTCGCTGGCAGGCGTCACGGGCGATCTGCCACTCCGTATTCGCCAAGCCGTTGGCTTCACCAAAATCTTCCGGCGATTCGACATAGTTGGTCTGCTGATCGTGGCTGACCATCACAGCGGAGCGATAGAGCGTTTCACCCTTATCATTCGTGCCTTCGGCGTCGATCCCGATGACGCGCCACTCACGGCCGCCATATTCTTCGTAAGCAGGCAGCGAACGCATACGCTTAACGCGCTCCGACAGGTCATCCTGCGTAACGCGCGGGCTCAAATCGTCCATCACGATCGCAACACCACCGATGTACTCAGACACATTCGTCCGCACATCGCCGGGCCTGCTGATATTTTCACCCAGCACCGCCGTGCGGATCGGGTACGCCGGCGCGAGGTTGACCTCATCGACCTCGATAGAGGCAAACTCGATCGGCCGGGTCGTATCCAGCACATCCGAGTAAGCCGCCTTGATCACCGCACTGACAACCTGTGAATCCTCGATCAGCGTGGAGACATCGAAGCCCGTCGCCATCACGGTGCCTTGCGCATTCATCTCGGTTTTACCTTCCGTGATGATGCCACCGTCCGCCGCGTTGATAAACAGCGTGAAGTCAACCTTCGTCGGCAACGCGATGTTGCGGATGGTCGGGTCGTTGTGGGCCTCTTCGTACCGCTTCATCTGCTCTTCATACCTTCGGTTAGCAGCTTCCACGATCGGCTCGAGCGCCTGGTAGACGTCCTGCAATTCAGGCGTCGCGGGCTTGCCTTCCTGGATCAGACGACCGGCTTCGCCGTAGGCCCGTAATCGCGTACGGGCTTCGGGCAGTGCCAACTGCTTGCCTTCCGCCAGCTCGAAACTGACCTTTGTGCCGGCACGGAACTCGATATCGAGCATGTCCTGACCGCGTTCGTAAACAGCCACCATGCCCAGAATGATTAGTGTTGCGCTGAAGATAAAGAAGATATACCGAAGGCCGATCCAGTTGATCTTGGGTGAGAACAATCTACCGATCGCCGGGATGAGCGTCGGCAGCATGTGCAGCTTCTTGGCCTTACCAAAGACCAGGTAAAGCTCGATCAACACACGTGAGCAGAACAGGGCTGTGAACAGCGTCGCCAGGATGCCGATGCCCAGCGTCACCGCGAAGCCCTTGATTTCCACTGTCGCCGTGTAGCCAAGCACAAGACAGGTGATCAGCGTCGTGATGTTGGCGTCGAGAATGGTCGATAGCGCCTTTTCAAAACCCAGCCGGACACTGGTCGCCAGGTCCGCCCCACGTTCGGATTCTTCACGGATACGCTCGAAGATCAGCACGTTCGCGTCCACCGCCATACCGATCGTCAACACGATACCGGCGATACCGGGCAGGGTAAACGTCGACCGCAGCGCCGCCATCACGCCCAGGATCAAGACCATGTTCGCGATCAGGGCGAAGTCTGCGACAAGCCCGGCAAACAGGTAATACACCAGCATGAACAGCGCCACGATGATCAGTGCATCGCGTGCCGATTCATAACCCTTGTTGATGTTGTCCTGCCCGAACTTGGGCCCGATCGTCTTCTGACTGATCGGGCGTTTGCTCAGTTCACCTTCAAGCGAACCGGCCTTGAGCGTGCGGACTAAATAGCTCAGTTCATCCGGAGAGAAGCCGCCGCTGCCGCCGCTGATTTCACCGCCTGCGGAGATCTTGCTCCGCAATATGGGGCTGGAGATGACCTTGCCGTCCAGCAGGATCGACATCGGCTTGCCGACGTTCGGCCCGGTGATCTGACTCATCCGCTCGGCGCCTAACGCATTGAGTGAGAACGCCACTGACGGATAGCCGAACTGGTCACGCGATTCCTTGGCACCCTTCAGCGCCCAGTCCTGGTCCTGCGTCATCGCCATGCTCGGCACGTTGGCCAGCAGGATGTAATACTTGTCCGCATATTGTCGTACGATCTGCGGGTAACTCAGGCCGGCAAAGTAAGTTGCAGGATTTGCCTTCGCCTTCGCGAGTTGTTCAGCATTATCAACGTACTTGCTCAGATCGTCGATCTCGCTCCAGACCCAGGCACGATCGCGGCCGGCACGTGGACCCAATTCTTCTAATTGCTCTACGTAAGATTCGACATCAAGCCCCGGGTCGTCCGTCCGTGGCACAATGCGGAACTCCAGCACACCCGAGCCTTGTAGCAGCTTGATCAGGTCTTCCGGGTCGTCGAGTTGGCCCTTCTTCGATTCGTACGCCGCATACGCATCGTACCAGGCGTTGATCGCGTCCTTCTTGTTCGGGCATTCAGCAATCAGTTCATCCGTCGCATTGCGACGCAGATTCTCAACCCCCACAGCTGTCGGATCGTCCGGCAGCGGCAGCTCCTCAATACGGTCTAACTCCAATTCGGTGATGTTCTGATCCAGCACCGCCTTCTTTGCTGCATCGTAGATGTCTTTGGCATCCAGGTAGGTCAGGGCCTTGTCCTGCAGTTCCTTACGCAAGTCGTCGGCAGTGGCACGGGCCTTGGCGATCTCTGCCTCGCTGGCGGTCGCCGGCAACGCCTTGATCGCCGCTTCTGCGTTGTCGTAGGCTTCCTGGGCCGCCTGGTTTTGATCAGCCGCAGAGTTCAGGATGTCATAGGCCTCCGTGAGCTTTTCAATCGCCGAGGCCAGCTCCGCGTTATCCCCGGCCATCGCACGCAGGTCCGCTTCCCGCTGATCCCCGCTGGATCGTAGCTTCGCATCCAGTTCCTGCTCGGAGATGTTGCCGGTCAGCACCGCCGTCTTGGCTTCCTGATACACGTCGCGTCGGCGGATCGTTTCCGGGTCCGGCAAGGGCATCTGCACCTCAAGCCGGCTGCCCGCGACCTGTCGCCAGACAAGGTTACGTGTGCCGGTCGGGTCCACACGCTTGGAAAGGATCGCGATCGTTTCATCGATCACGCGCTCCGCGTCACTGTCCACGGGAACCTTGACGTCGTAGACCAGCGTCGTGCCGCCCTTCAGGTCAAGGCCGGGGATCAGGCGATCCTTCGGGGTGTAGCCGTCCGCGCCGGGGAAGTACAGCGCCATGCCGAACAACGACAGCACCAGCACGATAAGTGTGGACTTCCAAAGCTGGCTTTCCTTGACCGAGAAGAAGAGGGTCAAGCCGACCAGTACGGCAAAGTAGATAAGGATAATGATGGTGATGGCTGTCATTGTAGGGTCTGCGGTCTGGGGACTAGGGGCTAGTCAGACGTTATTCGTAGGGAGATTGCCGGAAGATCGGTAGGGTTTTTATTCCGCGTTCTTGGATTCGAGGATGGCTGCGATCGATGCGCGGGCGAATCGCATCTTGGTATTGTTGCTCTCATCGACCTTGACGACGACTTCATCATCGCGGACTTCCAGCACGGTGCCGAGTATGCCGCCGCTGGTGCGGATGCGGTCACCCTTGGCAAGTGACGCCATCATCTGGGCGTGCTTCTTCTTTTCTTTTCGGCCGCCCATCGAGAGCATGAAGAAAACCAACAGCAAGGGCAGCATCCATAGCCACATGTTGCCTAAGCCCTGATTGCCTCCACCCCCCCCCGTGCCGTTAGCGCCGCCGGCCGCGTTCGGGTCCTGCGGGATTTGGCCGCCATTGGCGCCGGTGGTTTCGACATTTCCGGTCTGCGAAGTATTGTCAGGCGCACCGGGGGCGGCGCTTTCGCCTTGCTGGGCCAGGACGAGTGTGAAGTTATCAAAAGTCATCTGCAAAGTGCATCCTCTCTAGTCAATCGCATGCAATTTCTGCCATCATCAACGCTTATCGGCAACGGGCCAGCGTCGGCGGATCAAAGACCAGTCATTTTGAGCGATAGCCCGGCGTATGTCCAATAGGTACCGCTGGAAGTGCCGGATGTTGTGGGCACTGACCAGGATCGGCCCCAGCATCTCCCCGGCCACGAACAGGTGCCTTAAATAGCTTCGGCTGAACCCCCCGCCACAGGCCGGGCAGTCACACTCGCCGTCAATCACCTGCTGATCCTCGGCAAACCGGGCGTTTTTCAGCCGAATCTGACCGTTTGGCGTAAATGCACAGGCGTTTCGCCCGTTCCGCGTCGGCAGCACACAATCGAACATATCCACCCCCGCCCGGACCGCCATCAATATATCCCGTTCATACCCCACCCCCATCAGGTACCGCGGCCGATCGGTCGGCAGCAAGGGGGCTGTATGCTCGACCACACGCTTGATCTGGTCGAATCCCTCCCCCACCGCGACCCCGCCGATCGCATAGCCCGGCAGATCGTGCTGGGTCACGTGCTCAGCACACCAGTTCCGAGCCTCCAGGTCCGTCCCCCCCTGCACGATCCCAAACAGAGCCTGATCGTTCTTCCGGCCATGCGCTTTCACACAACGCTCCAGCCAGCGGACAGTGCGTTCATTGGCGAGTTTGATGCGGTCGGCGTATTCGGCCTGTGGTACTTGATGACGAGCCGTGGTGGTTCGGGTATCGGGTTTCGGGTTTCGGGTGTCGGCCGGAGTTTCGGAATTGTCTTCTTCCCGATCCCCGATACCCGATACCCGAGCCCCGACATCTTCCCCCGGAGGACAGTCATCAAACGCCATAATAATGTCCGCCCCAAGCTCGTTCTGCACCTGCATCGAACGTTCGGGCGTCAGTTCGATCTTTCGGCCATCAATATGACTGCGGAAGGTGACGCCGTCTTCGTTGATCTTGTTGATGTCGGTCAGGCTGAAGACCTGGAAACCGCCGGAGTCGGTAAGGATCGGCTTGTTCCAGCGCATCCACTTGTGCAGCCCACCCATGCGCTGGACCAGGTCGGAGCCCGGCCGAAGCATGAGATGGTATGTGTTGGAAAGAATGATCTGCGCGTTCAGCGATGCGACCTGATCGGGCTGCAATCCTTTAACAGAAGCTAGCGTCCCGACCGGCATGAACGCCGGCGTATCAAACGAGCCATGCGGCGTGTTCACCACGCCCAGGCGTGCGTTGGACTCACTGTCCTGTTTTTTCTGTTCGTAGGTTAAAGCGGGCATAAGCGGGGTATTGTAGGATAAATCGCTAATCGCTGATTGCTGATCGTTAATGTGGAAGTCGCAACTTGCAGGTGAATCTAACCCACATTAGCGATTAAAAATGACAGATCAGCAATTTTCACCCCGCCCGTTTCTGGCGCTCGGTTTCCTCGCTGAGGATCTTCTTTTCCTTGCGCGTCAGGCTGGCAAGCCCCTTCTCCCGGACCTTGTCGAGGATGCGGTCGACCTCCGCCCGGTTGGCCAGTTCCTGCTTGCGCTTGCGTTCGTATCGGCCGTTGTTGATGCCGTTCTGTATCGCCGATGGCGACATGCGGTCCGCCCAGTCCAGCGTGCGCGGCAACTTGACCAGGACGAAACCAAGCAGTGCACCGCCGAGGTGCGCCGCTTCGCCGCCGGCATTGCCGGAACCAGCCAGAACACTCAACACGGCGATGCCCAAGAACACCAGCGCCATCGTCCGCATGGTCATGGGGATTGGTGGGATCATCAACATCACACGCATGTTCGGGAATAACATCGCCGATGCGATCAGCAATCCAAAGATCGAACCCGATGCGCCAACCAGCCTGGCTTGAGTTGGGAAAATGTGCATCCCGGGGATCGCGCCCAGCACAGACGCCACCAGGGCGCCGCTCACACCACAGAATAAATAGAAGGCAAGGAACCGCTTACTGCCCCACCATTGCTCAATCCGTGGGCCGAATATGTACAGGATGAGCATGTTGAAGAAAATGTGGAAGAAGCCGGCATGCAGAAACTGGTACGTGAAAAAACGCCAGACCTGCCCGCCAAAGATCGCTTTTTCAACACTGAAGTAACCGTATGGCCCGATCGCTAACGCGCTGCCACGCAGGCTCCCGCCGAAGATCATGTCCCACAAGAATACAACACAGTTGATGATCAGCAGCCACATCACCATCGAATAGCCGCCCATCCCTCCGCCGAAACGCATACCGCTGCGCCCGCCGTCATAGCCGCCGAATCCGGCCTCTTCCTTGTTGTACGCTCGGTCTTGCCAGCTCATTGCGGTTTCATCCTCAAGAACGTCTGATAATACAACAAAGTCGCGATCGTTTTCGCATCGCGGATGGTGTTGTCCCGTATCATCTGGATCGACCGATCCAGGGGGACCGCTTCAGTTGTGATCCTTTCAGTTTCGTCGAGGTTTTGGCCCTCAAATGACAAATCACGGGCTAAAAACGCGGTCAGCAACTCGGTGCAGAAGCCGGGCGTGGGGAAAAACTCGATCAGACGGATCAATTCCGCCGCGGCGTAGCCGGTCTCCTCGATCAGTTCACGCCCCGCACACAACGCCGGGTCCTCCCCCGCCTCCAGCGTCCCGGCCGGCAATTCCCACAGCGTCTGGCCTACCGCGAAACGCTCGTTGCGGATCAGCACAACCGTCTTCTCATCCAGCATCGGCAAAATCACCACCGCATTGGCCGGCACAACGATCTCGCGCCGCTTCGTCCCACCGCTGTGCTTCGCGACCTCCACACCATGAATCTTGAAACGCACGCCTTCATAGAGGAGCGGTCTGTCGGTTGTTGCTTGTGAATCATTCATCATGTTGGTAGTACGTCAGGCGTGATTAGGAGTTCGGGTGTGGGGTGTGGGGTATAGGGTGTAGATATTGTATTGCTAATGGCTAATCGCTAAAGGCTAATGGCTTTTCTCCCCCTCAACGCTGGTTCTGAGCGAAGCGAAGGGCCGGGTATCTTCTCGGGTATCGGGTATGGAAGGTTCGTATTTCCTGCCCTCTCCCCTAATCCCTAATCCCCAACCCCCACTTACCTCCCATACTTCCTCTCCAATCTCTCCAACTCCATCTTCGTAATCGGCCCGCCCAGATCGGGGTTGGTCATGCGCAGTTGCCGGACGCGCAGCGGGATCTCTTCCGTGCCTTCGCCGAGTCTGTCGTTGATCTGCAAGCGGCGCATCCAGGCGATCCACCATTCTTCCGGGTATGGTGCGCCCAGCCCGGTGATCAGCCGATCGTAGTAGCGCACCGATTCGACGAGTGAATCATCATCGCCCTTGGCGTACAGCACCTCCGCGTATTGCAGCATGACTTCCGCATCGTTGGGAAATGCCTGGATCAAGCGTGCGAGGATCGGATACGCTTCGTCTGCCTTGCCGGACAGCCTAAGCGTCTTGGCGCGGATAACCTCAAAGGGCATCATCGTCTCGGTGTCGTAGTCCTGTTTCCCTGCCCATTCAAGCAAGTAACGCGAAAGCACCGCCGCGGCCTTCGCCTGTTCATCCGCCTGCTTCTTGAGCGCCGCTTGCTTGGTCGCGCTTGCTTCCGCGGATTCGATCTGCAATCGTTCGATACGCTTTTCAACCTTGGTCAAGACCTGGTCGATCACCGGCGCTGCCTGGTCCGGGAAGTCCTGCACCATCAACTGGGCTGCCTTGGCAAGGTCTTCATGTCGGCCCGAATCACCCAGAGCGATCACACGATGTTCTAGCGACTCGGCGATCAGGTCGGGCTGATCAGGATAATCCGCTTCAAACCCGTCCAATTGCTCGATCGCCTTGTTGTAATCCCCGCTATCCATCGCTAAATCCGCATGCACCAGCCTCACGGTCGCTTCTGCCCGACGGGCGGTCATCGCACGATCCGGATTGACTCTGCTCTCGCGGTCGCGCGCCGCTTCGGCCTGGACACGCGACATCAGTGCATCAAGCTCCCGCAAGATGCGCGGCTTCGCGGTCGCATCGGCTTCGCGTTCATATGCCAGCAGACTCAGCATCGCCTGGCGCTGCGCGGGGTAATAATCGTCGTGATCGAACGGGACACGCTTGTACATGTCGACCGCTTCACGGTACCGGCCTGATTGCGCTAGCACCGCGTAGCCGTAGTACAGCCGTTCGTTGTCCGCCGCTTCGCTGGTGGGGAACTTGCTAAACAGCACCTGCACCGCACGCTCGTAGGCCTTCTCCACACCGGGCGGCGTCGGGATAACCTGGTGCAGCTCGCGCAACAGCCCCACCGCCCCGCTGATCGCATCTTCAGCCACAGGCTCGCTGGGCATGTCGTCCGCCAGGTCGGTAAGTATTGCCGTCAGGTCCAGACGATTGGACGTATTGTTCGGGTCCTTGCCGTGCATCGCCAGCGCAAGGTTGAACATCGCCTCGGAACGGATCTCCGATGGCACATCTTCACCGATTAGCGACTTCGCCAGCCGTATCGCTTCATTAAACTTCGCCCTCGCTTCGCTGCGCAGCGCGACCGTGTCCGTGCCGGGCTCTATATCCCCGCTTTCAAGCCGATCGATCGTCGCCTGCGCCTGCTGGCGAATCACCTGGCTGATCGCCAGCCGCACGATCGCGGGCAGCGTATCCGACATGTGCTCATCTTCTGCGATCGACGCTTCCCATCGGCGATAAATAAAGTCGCGCAGCCCCTGCGATTGCGTGCCCGTCAACGGCCCGGAAAGCAGGTCAAGGTAAGGCTGATAGCTTCGCGTGATCGCCTCGTCGCGATGCGTCGGCGGCAGCAGGTCCGCTTCATCACGCAGCACGCGATGCGTCAGGTCCGTCACCAGCAGGCTGTAACGCAAGTCCGCAACGACCGCAGGCTCTTTCATCAACTCATCGAGCATCAATAGCGCCTGGTCCGGCTTGCCCTGCCGCTGCGTCGTCGCCGCCTGGATCAACCGCGCGGTCAGCCAGTGCAGATTACGCTGACTGCTCTGCGCGATTTCCTCTACCGCTCCCAGCGCATCGGCGTATCGACCTCGCGCCAGATACACCCGCCCCTGCAAGACCGTCGATGCGTCGCGGATATTCAGGGAGTTGGTCAGCTTGGCCGTGACCTTTTTCAATTCACTGTCAGCAAGCGTCAGCAGACGCTCCTTTTCCTCATCCGTATCCGTTTCACGATGGGGGATCGAAGTCGCGTCAGGATCGGTGTAGTAAGGCGAATCACTGGGCAATTGCGCAACCAGGTACGCCGCGTTCGCCAGGAAGTAAGGCGTGCGACGCTGATCGTATTCATCAAACAAGCGGAAGAATAGCCCGCTTGATTGCAACTGCTGTGACCGCTGCGGGTCGCGTCCCACCTCACCTCGCAGATTAAATAAACGTAACTGCGCATCAACCAAAAGCTCCAGCGCTTCCGGCGCTGCTCGCGCTAGTGCTTCCCGCTGCTCGCGCGTCGTCACCCCGAAGTCCGCAAACAACGGCGCCGACTGGTTCAGGCTGTAGAGATCATCCAGGATCAGACTCTGCGCAAGATCCGTCTGCCAGATGGGGCGCTGATCGTGATCGTAATACGTCCTGATCAGCTCTCGCATCGCCTCGACCATGCGGTGATACGCGCGTGTCGCCTGGTCGCGTACTTCTTCTGCACGCACCGGGTTCGTCCGCGCCAATTGGCCGGATTCAACCAGCAGCCGCTGATAATCGATCCGCAACCCCGCGATCTCGACCTGCTTATTCAATACCGGATCGTCGGCCTTCTCCGTGTCGACCAGGTGCAGAAGCAGTTCGCTCATCCCTTCCTGGGCAAGCGAATCAATGAGCATCCCCTTATCAAGGTCCGATTCCTCATCCGCCGCAATACATGGCAAACCAACGACAAAACTCAAACACGAAACCGCCAGCAGCGCCTTGATGTTCAAACGCTTCTTCATCTTCTTCGCGCTCTTCGCGCCTTCGCGGTTCACCAGTTTTAGATTCATCCTCATCATCACTGCCTGACCTGTGCGAAGTTGATATTCGTGTACCGCGCCCGCACCGCGGCGTTGAACGCATTGGCCACATGCTGCCAGCGCACGCCCGCATCGGGACGGATCACCACGGGATTGTCCGGCTTAAACGCACCGCTGTTCAGCCCCTGTGCCGGGTCGTATTGCAACTGCACTAAAAACGCCGCCAGTTCCGTGAAGTTTGTCGGCGCCTGCGGATAGCCTTCGATCCGTATACGGCAATCCGTCTCACCCGCGGCAAGCAACAGGATGTTCAACGGCCGCTGCGGCGGCGCAAGGTCCGTCGTCGTCGGCTGGCCCGACCCCTGTGGCAGCTTCGCGGTCAGCACGCCCTCGTCAGGTGTAAAGTTCACCGTCGATACGAAGTAAATCAGCAGCAGAAAGATCACATCGATCATCGACGACAGGTTCGGCTGCATGTTCGAAACAGGTCGGCCGTGCCGCTTGCTCGATGCACGATGATGGATCGTCTGACCGTTACCGTTGGGCCGATCGTTCCGCGTCGCATCAGATTGTGGCGTGTTCTCTGTACTCACGTCGTCATCACTGTGGGGCTTGCTCGACCGCTACGCCGCGCTCGGGCATGTACGCAACCAGGTTCACCTTATCGATCCCCGCACGCGTGATCGCACCCATCACGGGCTGAACCACGCCGTAATACAACGCACCATCGCTGCGTAAAACCACTTGGATATCAGGGTTGTCATTCTTCGCCTGCGTCAGCGCCGCGGTCACCCCCTCCAGGTCATCCGCCGCAAACGTCTGCAAACCCACGCGGATGAATCGCGCCTCGCCGTCGAACATCAGCGGATCGTCCTTGCGTTCCTTATATGCATACTCAGCAGGCGCGATATTCACGATCAACCGACCCGCTTCGTCCATCTCGCGCGTCGTCGGCTCATCCAGTTGCGGCACGATCATCTCGACACTCTGCTCGGTGATGATGTTGTTCACGAGCATGAAAAAGATAATCAGCAGGAACACCACGTCGATCAACGGCGTGATATTCATCTGAGGCTTCGTCGGGCCGCGCTGGAAGATGGTGGAGGACATGGAATAGGGTTTAGGGTGTTGGGTTTAGGGTTTAGGGTCCGAGGCCGAAGGCTCGGAGCCGGAATCTGTTGTGGGCGGTTGGTGGTTCGTGGTTGGTGGCTGGGATTGTTGTTGATCGTTTGGTTGTGCTTGTTGGTTATTTGCTTGTTGCTGTTGGTTGGCTTGCTGTTGTTGCTGTCGGGCCTGTGCGGGGACGGGTTTGAAGGGGGCGATGATCTGTTCGGCGATCAACATCCCTTCGCTGGTCAGTGCGTCGATCTTGTTGCGGATCAGCGCGTAACTCGCCAGCGCCGGGATCGCGACGATCAGGCCCCAGAACGTGGTGATCATCGCGGTCGAGATGCCGCCGGCCAGTTGCGCCGGGTCGGGCTTGCCGCCGCTTGCCTGCAACTGATCGAACGCACGGATCATGCCGTACACCGTGCCGAACAGCCCGATCATCGGGGCGATGTTGCCCAGCACGTTGAGGTATTCGATCGGCCGCAGCGCCTTGGTCGTCTCGCTGTCGCCCGCCTCTTCGATGCCGCGCTCCATTGCGCCGAAGCCGTGGCCCGCTTCCTTCAGCGCCGCGTGGATCACCTTGCCGAGGTAGCTCGTATCCTTGGCGACGAAGTCGATCGCTTCGCGGAACCGCCGACCGTCCAGCATCCGCACGACCTGCTTGTGCGTCTCCTCCGGCAACAGCTTCTTACGCTGATACCGCAGCACCAGGCTGCCCGTGTATCCGATACTCAGCGCTGACAGCATCACAAGCATCCACGTAATCAGCACCCCCACCGGGTCGTCCGGCAAAAGGAACATCCGAAATAAACTCACTGTTTGCGCCTGCTCCTGCGCAAGGGCAAGACTCGGTAACCCGAGCCACGCCAACAGGAACACGGCCACGCTGCTTTTATGTTTCATCAACACTCCCTCGGCCAGTTGCTTATTCTTCATCATCCGTTTGTGTATCCAAACCAGCTAATAACTTAGTTAAACGCCTGTAGCAGGCGGGGTCTTCCTTCTCATCGATCAACGGCTGCGCCCGCCGATACAGTTTCAGCGCGATGTCAGGTCGGCCGATCTTCTCATGCACGTACCCCGCCTCCAGCCACGCCGGCCCCGCCACCGCGCTGCGAGGGAAGTACGTCACCACACGCATGAAACTCAGCCCCGCCGATTTATATCCATCCGCATCATTCGTCTGCTCCGCGATCGTGAGTTGGATCATGCCTTTGAGATATAGCTCCGATGAGGTACGCCCCGGCTGGCTTAGCGCTTCATCCACCGCGATCAGCGCACGGTCGAGCTGCCCCATGCGGTAGAAGTTCACGATCGAGCCGGGCGGCGCACTTGTTGAAATCGGAAAACCCGATTGCTCATCTGCCGTCCCCGCAGGTGTTTCTTCGCCAGTCGTAGCAGGCGCAACGACTGCCTCGGGCTGCCCGGCCGCATCCAATAGCTTCTGCAACAACCCCGCCCGCTGCTCATCCAGCGAACCCTTGACCGCATTAATCAACTCGATCGCGCGCAGCCGCTCCGCCGCATCCGCACGGGCCAACCCGTCGACCGGGGGATCCAGCAGATAAACCAGGTCCGCATTATCCATCATCTGTTCGATATAAACCTGCACCGCCGCTTCCGCCTTGTCCAGCCGTTCTAATGCACCAACAAGTTGTGACGCCGCGTAATGTTCAAGCCAGTCCTCATGGGCCTGTTCGATCACCTGCTTGAGCATGATCGCAGCCGTCTTATCGTCACCGCGATCCAGCGCCTCCTGCGCACTGCTCAACACCGGGTAACGCTCCAGCTTGAGGCCTTCCAGTAAATCAAGCGAACGCGAAATCCGCACCCCCTGATCGGTCTCGTACTCAATCAGACCGTTGCGTATCGAAACCACCGTCACCGGCTCGATCCACATGCCCGACAGCTTCACCGCATCCGCCTGCGCCGAAACCATCGTCGGCAACCAAAGCAACACAACTAACATCACGCAGGTTGTCGTTCGGCTGTGTCTCATGTTCATCGTCTGCCCCTGGATCGTTCTGCTTCGCAGCAATCGACCTCATCCATGTTCACTTAATCGATATTCAAATCTTCCTTCGATACAAAGGTATACACGCCGCCGCTCTGTGTGGCGATCTGTTCCATCGTGCTTTTTAATCCCGCCTTCACCAACGGGTCTTCCTGCAGAAATTGCAGCGTATTAATCTTCGTCCCCGCCCGGTTGATCCGATCGATCTCATCTAGCAGCTTGCGCTGATCGATCTCGTACTGCCCCTGGCCCGTGATCGCATCAGAAAGCAGGAAGATCAATTGTGGCTCATATTTAAACGCACGACGAAGTGCCCGGACAGGATTAGTTCTGCCTCCAGGTGTAATGTTGTATTGATCGGGTAACAGCCACTGATTGATCGATTCCTTCATCGTAATCGTCGCACGCTTGGCATCGATACCGACCGGGGGGATTTCGATGACATCATCGTTCTGATAGAAAATCACCGTGAAGTACTGTCGGCTGCTGAGTTGATTAACCGATCGCTGCAGTTCACGGATCACAAACGGGAAGTTGTCGATCAGCGACCCCGACGCATCGATCACAAACGCGATCCGCCGCGCATTACCACCGGAACCGAGGAACTGTGCACGAAGTTCACCCCCGCCCGCCAGCGCCGTCTCGAACGGGTTCGCCTCCCCGCTCGCCCCCAGCACACCGACCAGAGACGCGTCGTTGATAGGATTCGTCTGCATCTGGATCGGCGCTTGTTTGCGGATCGGCGAAACGGTCCGCCGCGCCAGCGGGTCGGTCTTCAGCCGTTCGGTCTGTTTGATCTGCAACGGCGCGCCCGGCGTCGCGCTGAGCCTGGCCGTCGGGATGATGATCTGCTCGTCGCTGGTCAGGATCACCGTCGACCACACCACGAACAGCGCCAGCAGCACCAGCCCCGCATGCAATAAAAGCGAAAACCCCCAGGGCATCAGCCGCGTTACCGTATCTTCCTGCTCCGTAGACGTCAGCGCACCAAGCTGCTCCGTCGGGTCCGACGCCAGCTCAGCCAAGGCCTCAAGATTGTCCTGCTGCATCTCCGACAAACGCGAACCTCCATGCAATGCGTCAATCAGCCCCCGCCTCCGGATCCCCACCGGATTCTACCCCCCGCATCACTCCCCCGGACCTCACCACCGGACCCCGGGATTGCTTGTCTCCAGATTGTAACGGATGTTACACGCCGTGGCGTATCAAGCTGACCACGCATTACCAATGAAGACCGGGGCTGCTTATTATCATAGAAACCATAATGGAGTCCTTATCTATGATCGGGTCACACATCATCCAAAGGACAAGTTTCCTGCGAGGCCTCATGGTAAAGCCCACAGCATTGGCCCAATCAAGACTTTTACTTGGGGCTTTCATCGGGCTTCTATTCACTTCATCAATCGCCATCGCAGGACCGGGCAATTACCGCGTGATTCAGGACGAAGCCGGAAAGTTCTGGTTCGCTGATGCGCAAGGCCAGCGTTTTCTATCGCTCGGCGTAAACCACATCGCCGGGCACGTCGGTGCAAACGAAGGCACTCCCTTCTATGACGGGCTGAAACATCAGTTCGCCGGCGATACCGAGGCCTGGACAGCGTCAGTTAAACAGATCCTTCAGCGTGGCGGGTTCAACACGGTGGGCGCGTGGAGCGATCCGACGCTGAACGGATGCGGAGCCTACGAGACGGTCATACTCTACGCCGCAGGCTGGGGGCAGGACCGCATACTCGACAGCCTGCGCCCGGGGTTTGAGCAACGTGTAAATAAGCGGGTCAGTGAAGAACTGTCGCGTTGGCCCGATCGCAGTAAAGTGCTTGGATACTTCATCGACAACGAAGCCGCGTGGTTCGGCCGCCTGCCCTGGGTCTATGAGCCGACCTACACCCTGCTCGAATCTGCATTATCTCGGCCCGCAGATGACACCGCCCGTCACGCTGCCATCGACTTCCTTAAAGAGCGTTACGACGACGATGTCACTTCGTTCTCCCATGCCTGGCAACTTGATCCGATCACTTCATGGGATCAGATCACCGATGCCATGCTTGAGAGTGTAAACACGGAAACAGCAAACAAGGACCGTGAAGCATTCATCCGCCACACCGCCGAGTTGTACTTCAAGACGACGACCACGGTGATCCACGAGCTGGCCCCCGACGCGCTCATACTTGGCGTACGATTCGCCAACGATGCGCCGGACGCGGTGATCGAGGTCTGCGGCAAGTATTGTGATGTCATGTCCGTGAACCACTACCCGCATCGGCCGGAGGTGGACAAGTCAAAACTCGCACGCTTCTGGTTACTGGGTGGCAAGCCCATCATGCGGACGGAGTTCTCTTGGCGGGGAGCCGAAAACAACAGCGGCAACCCGAATACACGCGGCGCAGGCGCAGTGGTCCCGACCCAGCAGGATAGAGCAGACAACTATCAGCAATACGTTGAAGCACTTTTAACCGAGCCAATCGTCATCGGCGCACACTGGTTCGAGTTTGCCGACGAACCGCCCCAAGGCAGATTCGACGGCGAAGACTCGAACTACGGTATCGTCGACATCCAGCACAAGCCTTACGATGTGCTGCTCGATGCGATGAGTCAAACCAACAAACAAGCCGACGCGATCCACGCAAACAGTTCAACCGCCATCCCCACCGACCTGCTCACATCTGCGCCGGTTACGCTGTTCACCGGCCAGTATCCCGACCGACCGCCGCGCATCGGCATCCTCGCCGAAACGCCGACCGCCGAACCCGCGGTGTTTAACGATACCGACGCCAGTGTGACTTTAACGCGCCGTGGTAAAACTCTGCATATCACCTACGACAGCGGCACCGGCTGGGGCGGCGGCTGCGCCATCTTCGGCCCCAAGCGCATGGCAATCGAAGGCGGAACTGCCCAAAGCACCGACCTCGCCGGCTACAGCAAAGTCACACTCGTCGCCACGATGCCCAAGGACTTCCGTTTTAACCTGATCGTCGATGAAGCCGCCGTCGCGTCCCCCGCCGACGATTACACCCACATTAACACGTCCGACGACGGCGAAGCTTACCACTCCGTCCCACTGCGCGGCATGGGATCAAAACACCGCTACACCATCGACCTGACCCAACTCTTGCCGCGCGGCTCATGGGGCAACCAGCAAGGCAACCACCGCATCGACATGCAATCCCTCCACGCCCTCGGCCTGACCTGGGACGGCAACCAGGGCGCCGGAGTACTAACCATCCACGCATTGATTCTGGAACGCTGAAAGGCTGTCAAAACGGGGTCTGACCCCGTTTTAAGGTCTCCGTTTTGAGGTCTGACCCGTTTCAGACTCCAATGCCGGGTGCCCGTCTTTGACCCGCAGGGCAAAGGCGGTTGACGCAGCAAGTAGCACGGGTCGCCTTGTTGCAGCCCGCGCTCGGCGCGAGTCTCCCGACCCCGCCACATCATTCGACCGTAGGTCTCCCCATCCACCCCCACCTTGTCTAACCCGCCATCCGCACCTAGCATCTACCTATATAGATTCACTTTGATCTAGAGGCGGAACATGCATCACAACCACACGACACCCCACCGGCTTTCCATTATCGCGCTGGCGCTACTCGCTTTCACATTAACCACCGGCCAACCCGCGCTCGCTCAAACCGAGGACGAACTCGACCCCTCCAAAAGCGAGTACATCCTCAACCACCCCATCCGCAACACCTACATCCGCTACTGCGCAAGCTGCCACGGCCAGTTCCTCCAGGGCGGCAGCGGCTCGTCGTTCCTCGATAAGAAGTGGGTCATTGATAAAGATCAAGACTACATCGAACGCAGCATCGACAAAGGCATTCTCGACAAGGGCATGCCCCCGTTCGGTGCACTGCTAAACGATGAACAAATCAGCGAGTTGGCAAGCTATATCAAGAACGCCCCAGCCAAACTGGAAACCCCCAAGCACGGCCTGCCCGACAAGATCACAACCCGCGATTACGAAGTTAAGCTCGAAGTCATCGTCGATGGCGGTATGGAAGAGCCCTGGTCGATCGCGTTTGTCGATGAAAACCGCGCACTGGTGACGGACAAAGTCGGAAAGCTGTACTGGTTAGTCGATGACAAACTCGACCCGAACCCGATCCAGGGCACGCCGGTTGTGCGCTACGCGAGCCAGGGCGGGCTGCTCGATGTCAACATCGATCCAAACTACGGCGACGGCGAAAATGACTGGGTTTACCTGGCTTTCAGCCATTCCGAAGACGGCAGCGTCGAAGCGCCCGGCATGACAAAGATCGTCCGCGGCAAGATCGTCGATGGTAAATGGACCGACGAGCAGACACTCTTCGAAGCACGCAAAGAAGACTACCTCAGCGCCCGCCATCACTACGGCTGCCGGATCGTCTTTGATAAAAATGGCTACCTCTACTTCGCCATCGGCGACCGCGGCACGGGCGACGATGCACAACGACTCGACAAACCCAACGGCAAGATCCACCGCATCAATCGCGACGGCTCTATCCCCAGCGATAATCCCTTCGTAAACGAAGGCGGTAACGTTTACCCCTCCATCTATTCCTACGGCCACCGCAACCCGCAAGGCCTCGCCATCCACCCCGATACCGATCAACTCTGGATCACCGAACACGGCCCGAGGGGCGGCGACGAACTGAACCTCATCAAGCCCGGCCACAACTACGGCTGGCCCGTCATCACCTACGGCATCAACTACAACGGAACCATCATCACCGATGAATTCAAAAAACAAGGCATGGACCAACCCGTCTTGTATTGGGTCCCCTCCATCGCCGCCTGCGGCCTCGACGCATACAACCATGGCCCCTTCACCCGCTGGCAAGGCAACCTCTTCGCCGGCGCACTGGCACACGAAGAACTACGCCGCCTCGTACTCGACAACGACCGCGTCATCCATCAGGAAGTCATCCTCAAAGACCTGGGCCGCATCCGCGACGTCGCCTGCGCCCCGGATGGCAGCATCTACATCCTCTTCAACCGCCCCGGCCGCATCGCAAAACTAAGCTACCTGAATCGCGCTGTCGAGCAATGATTAAACGCTCGTTAAGAAAACCACAGCCAGCACGTTCAGACAGTAAAAGAAAAGTCCGCCTTACCCCCTCTCCCCCCGGGAGAGGGCCGGGGTGAGGGCCGACAACCTTGCACAAACATGATCAACAAACACGTGATCAGTAAGTAGCAAGGGCCCCACTCTGCCGTAGAGTGGCGTTAAGCGAAGCACAACCCCACAATACGAAACCCACGCTATATGCTGGGGTGAAACATGGGCATACCGATGTCAGTATGGGTAAACTTCCTGGGTCATGGTGCGGACTGCTGGAACGTCGATTCGCAGTAAGAATCATGGAAAGTGCGGTGAGAATCGGGTTAAATGGTCTTGGACCTTGGGGTGGAAGGCGTTACATTGGTATCAACGTGCCCGGCGTCGTAGTCGGACTGAGACCTAATGGGAAGTATCGGTGAAGTTTTAGCGTCTACCTGCAAGGGGGTGTTTTGTGCGTCAAATCTGTATGGTGCTGATCGCGCTGGTTTTGAGTGAGGCGCATGCGTCTGCTACGGACCTGCCCAACGTATGGGGCTTCGAAGTACAAGTCTATGCCGACGTGACCGATCCCATGCACATCACGTTCGATGACGACGGCAACCTGTTTGTTGGGAGGGATAACATCGGGTCCGGCGGGCATAATCAGGATGCCGTACGGATTCACCGAGTCGGACCAGGTGGGACGACGGTCACCGAGTACGGTGACACGGCCATTCCAGACCCTGACAATGTTCTGTTCGATGCAGATGGGACGATTTCAGGCACACCGGGAGCGATACTTGTGAGCGGCAAAGCATACGGGGCCAGTACCGGCCATCTGTGGGCTATCCTCCCGGACGAATCGGTCATTGATCTGTACAGCACGGGAACAGGCAATCCGAACGATATGCTGTTTGACAGTACCGGCCGTTTGCTGATTGCCGACTGGGGCTTGCATAGCATAACGGTCGGCTCGGATTCGGGCACCACGACACTTTATTCGTTTCCCTCAACACTAAGACCGCAGTCGATCGCGGTCACTCCATCGGACCGTATTGTTGTTGGTATGGAAAACGGCACGATCACGGTAAATGATTCAGACGGTACGCTAATAGACGACTCATTCGCAACCAATCCCGCCAGGTCCATCATCGACTTTGGCAACGGCGGATCATTCGGATACGACCTCTACGCTGTGTCGGGTGGTATGTTGCTTCGATACGACGCCTTGGGCAATTCCAGAATCATCGGCACGGGTTTTGATCTGACTTTCAGCACGATCGCGTTCGGCCCCGACGGGGCGCTCTACGTATCCGAACTGGGTAACGATCGGATTCTGAGGATCGATCCGGCCCTCACGGGTGACCTCAACTTCGACGGTTTCGTCGGCCTCGTCGACCTGGATATCATCCTCAACCACTGGAATGAAAACGCTGGAATCGGTAATCCACAGGCTGGAGATTTAACCGGCGACGGGTATGTCGGTCTTGATGACCTGGACATCCTTCTAAACAACTGGAACACTGGCACCGCCCCGAGCACAAGCAACGTCCCAGAGCCGATCAGCCTCACGCTGCTAGGCCTCGGCGGTCTGGCAGTACTACGTCGGCCGGCAGCATAAGCAAGCTGCATGGATTACTGTTTTGTAGCAAGTAGCGTGGAGGATAAAGGGGACATTCTACTTTTCACAATATAGTAGAATGTCCCCTTTTCAGCCACGGCAACGGCGGAATGAAAGAAGGGATTCAAGGGGTGACCGCAGATATTGTTGCTTTCAATATAAATACCTTAGAGTATGTAGGTCTTCTCGATTAAGATAGGGTGTACTATGAATACATTACTCAAGTTTAATCTGGTCATGATTTTTTTGTTTTTGCTTAATGCATGCTCAAACCCCGGCAACGAGCCATCAACTAATATGATCATTCCTGGTGAATCGATTGGATCTTGGAAGTTGGGTGCCGAAGTCGAATCTAAGATAACAGAAGACGGCGTCTACATTTATGCCGATGCGACTAAAGAAGTATTTGCAATTTACACCGAGAATGTTGAATATGAAATGTTAGATGGGTCATTTCAGATAGGAAGTTTGATGACAGATGTTCAGAAAGTCCATGGTGTGGGATCGATCAATGTACATGATGCGCAACTTATCGGGAAGAAATTGGTTGCTTATGATGGCTTTTTTGTTGGAGTTGAAGATGGTGTTGTGAAAGGTATTGGTGTGAGTAAGTAATGGGGCCGACAAAGATGTCAGGGACGAACGCCGTCAACTTAGGCGGCAAGTGATTCGTCGTCAATGCTGTAGCGGCCAAGAGGATTGTGGGACAGAAAAGGGGACATTCTACTTTACAGGCATTCATTTCGGCGGATACGAAACCGACGATTATTAGTAAAGTAGAATACCTCCTTTTCTTCTGTTTTCTTACCTTCTTCCCCTCTTGTGATAATCTTTCATTCCACCATATTCTGTTCTTTTCTTCTAGAGCCTGTTTCAAAACCATATAGTTTCTAAACTTGCGCCCTTGGCGCACTTATGATCCAATCGGCCATGGGAAGGAGCCCTTTTCATGGCACGACACGATTCAGAACTCACGGACGAACAGTGGAACAAGATCGAACCGCTGCTGCCTAAGGTTAAGCCGTCACCCAAAGGCGGGCGTAAACGCGTCAGCGATCGGCGGTGCTTCGAAGGCATCTTGTGGGTGCTGCGCAGCGGCGCGCGTTGGAAAGACTTACCCGCGCAGTACCCGTCGCCGAGCACGTGCTGGCGCAGATTACGCGATTGGGAAGACGCCGATGTCTGGCTCTTGATCTGGCGTGCATCCCTGGGCGAGTTGGATGAACAAGGCCGACTCGATTGGGAAGAAACATTCGCCGACGGCAGCTTTGCCCCGGCAAAAAAAGGGGCCTGTGCGTCGGCAAGACCAAACGCGGCAAGGGTACAAAGTGGATGGTGGTGGCAAGCGGCCAAGGTATTCCTCTGGGAGTTCAACTCACCTCGGCGTCCCCGCACGAAGCGACGCTGATCGAGTCCACGCTTCAGCGTGTGGCCGTGCCGCGTGCGGGCAGAGGCCGACCCCGCAAGAACCCCAGGCGACTGGTTTACGACAAGGCCGCCGACAGCGACCCGTTGCGCAAGCGTCTCAAGCGTCGTGGCATCGACCTGATCTGCCCGCACAAGACCAACCGGATCAAACCCGCGACACAGGACGGACGCAAGCTTCGGCGGTACAAGCGCCGCTGGAAAATCGAACGCAGCATCGCCTGGATCGGCAACTTCCGCCGGCTGGTCGTGCGTTACGAACGGCAAATCAAGATGTATCAGGCGTTCTTCCACGTCGCATGCCTACTGATTACACTGAGACAGTTTTGAAACAGGTTCTAGTTGCGAGTACGGCATAGATACCAAATATAGAAAACGATATTGCCAAAAAAATAATAGACACAATACGCCATACGTCTGAGCAGATGTTATAGTAATTCAATAATGAGAGTACGATAGATATCGTACATAATACATATGCGATAAAAATATTTGCCTTGTATGTAGAGTGTTTCTTCATATGTATCTACTCATCTATAATATTACCGCATTCCCGGCAGGGATTGAAATGTAGAATGTCCCCATTTCTCAATCAAGCATCTAAGCTGAGACCTTGGACTGCCACAAAGCCGCCCACCCCCTTACAACCGCCTCAATAATCCGTGTTCATCCGTGGCTAAACATCTCCACCTTGTCGAACCATCCACCTTTGACGCCAATCAGGTTTGTATGTCGAAAACAAGTCGAACACGATCTGATCCATACGTTTTTGCCAGAAGGTCGATAACTTCTAGAAGAACACGCACGGGTCTTGCATACATCTTGTAGTCATTCTTCGCATGCGCAAGCGCCGATTTTAATTCAGATGCGTTTAACCAACCCGTATGCCCATCAAGCTGATATTTGTCACCCAGAGTGCTTGATAATGCGAAGTCATCCGGCAAGCCGCGCATAGCGTATAGAGGAATAAATTCACCTTGTGAACGGATGCCACTGATTGCTGATATAAACAAATAATCTTTGCACCCAACCAAGCCATAGTCTTCACGAAAAGACCAGATAGAAGGATCGTTTTCAAAAGGCCGACCTCCAGCCGGTGTATTGTCATCGATCAGAATGATTACGTATAAATCTATGCTCATAAGTCATACACCATAATGTGTTATCGTCGCTTCGCTCTCTCCCCCGGCGCTCGGCGCGGTCTGCCGATCTGATCGACATCCCCGACCGTATCCACCATTCGTGGGAAAGGTCACCTGATCTTATATCTCATGGCATCAACCTGACGATGATAACGTGCTAATCTTCACTTCTCACCTGTGCTGGCAGCTTTTCTCGATACCGCATGATAGGTATTCCAGCGGCCGCACCGAGCACGCTGAACAAGATCGACACCAATAATGGAATCATAAAATTCCAGCGAGCGGGATCATTTGAACCAACATCGTCGCTCGCAATCGCTGTACCGATCCAGATCACGCACAATAGATATATCACCGGACATGCCAGCACACCTTTTATCATCCACGTTTCTCGACCGGTGAAGACAACGGCCGCCGCTCCCGCGACAAATGAAACAACGGTGCCTAGCGCCAGATAAATCAGTAAGCCCGGAAGCACTGCCTCCTCCCCTTCGCTGACCAATGCGAACAAGATTAACAAACTAATCCCGGCAATCACCAAGCCGATCAAACCTGCGATGGCATAGGCCTTGGTCGACTGTTTCGCTGTCATGGTTGCAGCCTTTACGCATCACCATCGCATTAGACAAATAGTAAGTGCAACAAACCATAGTTATTACGGTCACTGGGTGCAAGATACTTGGCTCATCAAAACGGATTCTTAATCCGTGTTCATCTGTGTTCATCCGTGGCTAAATATTTCCTCCAATAACCGCGCGGTCAGGCAGTATTCACAAGCCAGCGCAAAAGCTCATTCGTGGCCTAAACCACCACACGCCGACGTGCAAATCAGGCGCATCGGGAAGCTCAGTTTTCCACCACTGCATGGGCGCACAGGCCTGTCGTGTATGCGGCCCGTGCGCGCAATCACGGTTCGGCCGAACCGCCCCACTTCAACAACCTTTCATCCAATAAAAAAACCGCCCTGCCTGGTGGCTTGAGCGGTTGTTCATGAAGTGATCGGGCTGGGACTCGAACCCAGGACCAGCGGCTTAAAAGGCCGATGCTCTACCAACTGAGCTACCCGACCAGGGGTATTTTGACCCGGTTGTTGCGGCAGGTGCGGGCGGAAGCGATACGGGGTCAAACGCTTCAAAGCTTCGGGGCTTACGGGCTTCCAGGCTTCCGGGGGTGCTTCCGGGGGCCGAACAAACGGGTGTTGAGCGAGAAACGGTATCGTGTGTGTCGGTTTGGGTCAAACATCGCCGATAAGAAAGTGCATGGAAGCACAGAAATGCTGGTACTGGCAAGCTGATACGGCTCGGGCATCTTGGGTGGGTGTGATCGCGGAGATCGGAGTGAACCATGATGGCCAGGTGGACCGTGGGCGGATGCTGATCGAGGTGGCGAAGGCGGCGGGTGCGGATGCGGTAAAGCTGCAGCTTTTTGATCCGGATCAGTTGCTGTCGAGCCAGTCGATGCTGGCTTCGTACCAAGTCGGTAAAGCATGTAATGCTAAAGCGTTACTGCGCGACCTCATGCTGAAGCCGGACGAGATCAGGCAGTTAGCAGAGCGGGCGCGGCTGCTGGGCTTGAAGCTGATTGTGACGCCTTTCAGCCTGGGGAATGTGGCTGAGCTTGCGGATTTGGGTGTGGATGAGGTGAAGATTGCTTCGCCGGACGCGGTGAATCTGCCGTTACTCGAAGCGGTAGCTGGACTTGGCAAGCCCATGCTGATCTCTACGGGCACCTGCACGCTGGATGAACTCGCTCCCGCGGCGGACCTGCTCAGGCAGCACCAGGCCGGCGGATGCATGCTGCAATGCGTGTCGAGTTACCCGACACCGGTCGGTGACGCGGCGCTGGGCGGGATTAGAGCCATCAGCGAGCGGTTCGACGTGGCGGTCGGGTATTCCGACCACACACAGGAGGTAACAACCGGCGCGTTGGCGGTGGCGGCGGGTGCTGTTGTGCTTGAAAAACACTTGACTTATGACCGCGAAGCCGACGGACCTGACCACGCGGCCAGCGCCGATCCGGATCAGTTCAGCGAATACGTCAGGCAGGTTCGACGTACGCAGGCAATGCTGGGGCCGATCGCCAAGCAGGTGCTGGATGTGGAAGCGGATGTCAGGACGGTGTCCCGGCAGAGTGTGGCGGCCGCGCGCGACCTGCCGGCCGGGCATCGGTTGAGCGAACAGGACCTGACGGTAATGCGGCCTGGGACGGGGATCCCCGCAAGCGAGCTAAAAAGTCTTACAGGAAAATTTCTCGTCCGCCCCGTCAAGGCAGGCAACCTGCTATGTTTCGACGACTTACAACAAGAAGGCGCGATCAGCGCCGCCTGAGTAGAAGCGCGAAAACTATTAAAACCAACGTGAGTCGGCCGAAGAGTAATCAGTAAGAGCTAGTCGGCCGTTCGCCTGTTGTGGGAGTGCTTCGCATGATGACGCTGCTGATTTACGCGTTAGGTGTTTACCTTGGTTGCTGCTGGTTGTGGGGCGTGTACATGGCGGTACGTCTGTACACCGGCCGGCGGATGAGGCGAATCATGCGAGGCGAGAGCAGTCGAAGACGCGCGATGCGCCCGATAACCACAAACCATTCCGTTGAAGTCGAACAACCTGTTTCCCCTCGCACGGCAGAGACACTTGCCGAATCGCGCGCTGCGTAATTTGCATCGCTTATCTACAACATAGAACACACGACAAGCGCACCGGTTGGTGCGTTTGTTTTTATGTGTACGTTAATGTTCAACGTTGCTTGTTGTGAGTTTATGCAACGCAACCAGACTACGGCGCAGTATAAGCAAGAAGATCAGTTCCCAGATGATCATCCCGCTATAGAGAAAGTACGTGTAAGCAAAGCTGGCATAGCCGACCAATTGAAATACCAAGCTATGATGATCGATGATATCAAAAACCAGGAGCATGTGAGTCAGATTGATCAGCAGCCCCACAAACAAACTGATGACATAACCCACAGACAAGAGTCGCGTCTGTAACACGAGGCCTGGCCATTCCGCTCTGCCGGCCAGTGCCCCCAGATATAAAATGAGTGCGATGCCACCCAACGTATGGATAATCTGACGTAACGAGCTTAGTGGCAAAGTGATCGCGGGTGATACAAACGATGAAGCGAAGTGTGCAACAAACAGGATCGTGCCAAAGATACTGGCCGCCAACAGCAACCATCTGGCCCAGACCCTAAGTATACTTTGTTTCGATCCACGCCCGTATTCAGATGATGTCACCAGAAAGACACCGACAAGCATGATGATCCATTTGATTTGATAGGCGATCTGCAGGCTCTCTATAAAGGTATCGATATCGATACGGAACAAGGACCTGGTGATCCAGAGAACCGCCAAGAAAAGACTGATCGTAGACGAGGCCAACAGCCAGTTCGTACCGATCACAAGTCGGCGCAGCCATTTGCGGTCGCTGAATACAAGTCGATCGCCCTGTAAAGATCGGGAGACGGATGCACCGCATTCAGGACAGGCCTTGTCGTACGCAATGCTGCGGAGGTTGTAGCCGCATCCCCAACAGGGCAAGTTCTTGTCGACGACCCCGCCACCGGATGATTCGTGATTGGTTCGGATAGTGGTCATCATTAGACTCGCGCAACACTATACATGCAATCAGGATGTGCATCCTTGGTCCCCTCACGCTTCTGCGCAGGGCGACAGATTAAACATTCAAGCAGTAGACTCACGTGCTGCGCGGCGGATCGCTAACAATATCAGGATGAAGTACACGCTCAGGTACAACTGAAAGAGTGTGTAGAGTTTGTAGAACAGAAAGAAGATGGTTCGATGGATCTGATACATGGTTGTTGCGTTGTCGTACGATCCGAAGAACTGATGAATGCCTAAATCTATCGCGTTCAAGAGCGTGCTAAGCAAGAGCATCGCCAGCAGGAAGCTGCCGACAATGCCCAGGTATTTGGTCTGTTTGGGTAAGGTGGTTGGGCCGAGGCGGAGCGTCAGTTTATAGAGGTGGTATAACAAGGCGACGATCCCAGCGAGCAGAAAGCTGTGCTTGAGAGGGAAGAAAGCAACTGCCCGCCAAAAGTCGAGGTTCAGTAGCCGGGATTCTTCGACAACACCCGTGATTGCCACGACGATGATGCAGATGCGTGTGATGCGCCGCGTTTTACGATGTATGGCTGCGCGGCCGGGCTCGCTAATTGTGACAAGCCAGGCGCCCAAGCCGAACGCGATCCATTGCAGGTGCAGGTACCATTCTCGGCCGGGCCAGTATGTGAAGCCCCAATACCCGAGGAACCAGATCGCGACCTGCTGCAAGCGCAGGATCAACGAAACGGCCATCAGCAAAAGTCCCAGGCGGATATTGCGCAACCACTTTTTTGAACTGTTGGCGATTCGGTCATCTGTCAAAGATCGGCCGATCGCCGCGCCGCACTCGGGACATTGGCCGACCGATTGCAACCCACGCAGGTTGTAGCCGCACTCACGGCAAGGCAGGTCGATGTCGATGCGGCGTGTGGGCTTCAGCCTTTCGTTGTTACGCGTTGTTGTGTCCGCCGCATGAGGGTCCATGGGGGGGATTATGGCATGATTCATGTTACTCGGCACCACGGATGTTAACCCCACGCTTCCGCGTTGGGCTGCTGGGGTTTGTGGATGCATATGACGCGGGCACAACACCATGGAGACTTTCGGTCGGTTGTGCGGCGGGGTCGGGAGACCCGCGCCGAGCGCGAGATAGTCATTCCGCCCTTCCGCGTGAGGCTGTTGATGCATGTGTGATGCGACATCAAACGGCAGCGACCCTCACCCAGGTTTTACGCTTTTTCGGGAGCCCCGAAGCGAGCGATGCGCAGTAGCGAGGCTCACGCCCAGCAAAAAGACATCTAATATAACTTATATTTGATGTCTTATTACAATCCCCAATACGCGTCAAGCGCTGCCGTGTACTGGTCAGCCTGCTTCATGAGATTGAGGCGATTGAGTGGCCCGTATGAGTTCAGCAGTTTCGACGGCCTTGCGGAAAGCGTAGTAGTATTGGATCGTCAGAATCATAGACCATATCAGCAGCACAATAAAAGCAATGAATAGAGGACATGCAAAGATCATAATCCAGTCGGGTTTGCCTCTGGATAGGCTGTTTTGCATGAGGACGGGTAAAATGACTATCAGGTCAAAAATAAGAATAAAAACACCGTAGCCCCAAGTGACGATCCGGGTTGGTACAGCTAACTCATGGTTTGGCATACGTACCGACAATGAATAGGCATAAATCATCAAGAAGATGATGCCCACGAAGCTGACATTTATTCCAATAAAGACCAGAACATTTGAATAAACAGAGAGCGCTTGATAAAGACTCACACTTAAGAAGCAGATCACAGCGGCAAACATCACAGCCCATCGTGATATATTTCTTGGCGTCCAGGCTGAGGCTTCCAACACGCCGGACTCGGGCGTGGTCATAAGCCAGACGCCGATAGTGAAGGATGAACCAGCCAGCAGTAACAGTACATGCATCAGCGGAAGCAAACTCTGCGGGTCAATGAACTGCCTGCTGGCAAGATCACTCATTAAAAGGATACTTAATAACAACGTCGCGGCAGATGTGTTTGCACCCCATGCGATCAGGTTGACACCCAGCGAAAGCCTGCGGACCCAGTGAAGGTCGCTGAAGTGTAGTTGATCGCCCCGCAGCGACCGTCCCACTTCTTCGCCGCACTCCGGGCATTGCTTGTCAGCGGTCATGCCCCGCAGGTTGTAGCCACAATGCAGACAGGGCAGGTCGTGGTTGTTCGTTTGTGACTGGGACACCACATCATCGCTTATACCATCGTCAGGTATCGTAGTGTCCGCCGGAGGGTTGTCCATGGGTGGATTATGCGCGATCGGGGTTGGTTTGTCGCTTGGGCGGGCTTTGGATCAATCGGATGCGGGAGGTAAAGGTGTTTCGCCAGCCCATGTTTGTTCGGCATCCGTGATGGTTTGATTGAATACGCGTCGGTAGTAGTTCAGTAAGAAAAACGTCCTGATCACAAACACCAGTAGCCCTATGGTCAACATACACACGGGGATGCTCAACCACATCACGATGTTGTTGGAAGTAGTCGGACCGCTCAATACTGTTTCGAGCATCTGGAAGCCGACGATGCCGACGAAGGTCACGGTTAATCCCCACATGACGTTGCGGGTCTGGCTGGCCAGTTCATAATCCGGCGCGCGCAGGGCCAGTCGGCGTGTGTAGATGAACAGCAAGATCGCACCGACCACATGCATGACAAGGGGTACGTAACTGAAAATACCCGACGTGATGGATACCGAGCCAAGCAACATCGTATTGATAAAACCGGTCAGGACAGCCAGTACGACCGACCAACGCAGGATGCTGCGTACGTTCAATTCAGAAGGCTCGATCACGAGTGGTTCCCTGGATGTGAGGAACCAGACACCCAGCAGATAACAAACGGGGCAAACAAACATGAGTAAACCGAGTGCTGCCATAAAGAAAGGTATCAGACCGAATTGATCGCCTAAAAAGATCATGATCGGCAGCATCAACATGCCCGAGGCAATCATCAGCAAAAGCATGATCACGCTGATGAATATCCAACGCAGCCCGCGCGCAAGTTTGCGGACCCAGCGAGGTTCGCTGTAGCGAAGTTGATCACCAAGTAGCGACCGCCCCACTTCTGTGCCGCACTCTGGGCAGAGTTTGTCAGCAGCCATACCCCGGAGGTTGTAGCCACATTGTCGGCAAGGCAGGTCGTGATCGATTACTTGTGATTGGTCCAACACCAGATCATCGTTTACGTTTTCTTCAGGAGTTGGTATGTCCGCCGGAGGGTTGTCCATGGGTGGATTATGACATGAATGACGAAGCTTGGCGCGAGTTGGTACCCCGAAGGGGTGGTTGGTAATCCGACACTTCCGCGTGGGGCTATTTATGTGGGTGCGGGGGGTGATAGTCGTAGAGACCTTCGGTCAGTCTTGCGGTGGGGTCGGGAGAGCCGGGCCGAGCGCGTCGGGGGGACCTTCAGCGAGGGATGTGCCGCGTGGGATCAGGTGAAGGTTGTCGGGTTTAAAGTTGCGCCGCTTGACCATGTGTTTTCGGCGTCTTCGGTGGCGTCGTAGAAGACGCGGCGGTAGCGGATGACGAGGATCAGGGTCCAGACGACAAAGACGAGGTAGGCGACAAACACCAGGCAGACCGGGATCAGCGCGACGGCGAATCCCGCTCCCGCACTTGCGATTGCCAATGCGACGGCGAGTATGCCGGCAAGGACGAAGCCGATAAGACAGGCGATGAAGCCCCACATGACAATGCGGGTTTGCTTGGCGAGGTCATAGTCGGGAACGCGTAACGCCAGACGTCGGGCGAAGACAAACAGGGTGATGTAAGCCACAAGCCCCAGTATCCCGCCCAGCAGGCCGGCGACGGCAGAGCCTAGCTCTGATGTCATCGAGAAGCCGGCGTTGATCATCGCGAAAACAGCGGAAAAGATCACCGTCCATCGGACAACGTTGCGTAAGGACCAGTCCGATTTTTCGATCACGCCGGGCTCGGGCATGGTCAAGAACCAGATCCCCACAAGAAACAAGGCTTGTGGTATCAGCCCGATGACCTGAAGCAACGGTTCAAGATACGCCGGTGGGCCGGGCTGATGCGTAAAAAACACGAAGGGGACAGCCAAACTCATTACGGCAAACGTGAGGCTTATCACCATGCTCCAGAGTATCCAGGTCATGCCACGGGCGAGTGATCGCACCCAGGCCGGGTCGCTGTAGCGTAGTTGATCGCCGAGCAGCGACAGGCCCACGTTCGTGCCGCACTCCGGGCATTGCTTGTCGGCGGTCATGCCCCGGAGGTTGTAGCCGCAATGCCGACACGGCAGGTCGTGATCGATCGGACCTTCGTCGGCTTGGGGCGCAGGAAGCAACTCTTCCTGCGGCTCATCAATCAGGTCGTAGGTTTCATCTTCCATACGTAACCTTTCCGGCTGCAATATAGCGGATGGCTGCACGTTTTGCGTTCTTTGTGGCCGTCATTCCCGTGCAACCGGGAATCTACGCGATCAATGATTCCAAAGACATGGATCCCCGCCTGCGCGAGGATGACGGAGAATGCTGAGGTCAGTGAAAACACATGTTGTATCAGGCAGATTATGCCAAAGAAAAAAGCCCATGCGTTTGCATGGGCTTGGGGTTGTTGAAAGTGTATGGCGGAATTTATGCCGGGCTTGGCATGACGCCGGAGGGGCCCTCATCGAGGTCGGGCTTGGGCTCTTTTTTCGGCTTTTCGCCGGCGGATTCAGATTTTTCTTTTTCCGCCTGGAGCAGTTCGCTGACGGTGGCCTTGGTGAGTTTTTCACCGCTCATGATCTTGCCGACCTCGTCCTTGTTCAGCGTTTCATACTTCAAAAGCGCTTCGCCGAGGTCGCATACCTTCTGCCAGTTTTCGGCGATGATGCGTTCGGTGTCTTTGTAGGCATCGTCGGTGAGTGATTTGATTTCCTCATCGATGATGCGAGCGGTATCAGGCGAGTAGGACTTCTCGGGGAAGTATGTCCCGTCGTCCTGCGGGCTGAAGTCGATGAAGCCGAGGCGTTCGCTCATGCCCCACTGCAGGATCATGTGGCGGGCCATGCTGGTGGCCATGCGGATATCCATCGCTGCGCCGCTGGAGACGTCGTCGGTCTTGCGTTCTTCGGCGATGCGTCCTGCGCAGAGCACACGCATGGTGTCGTGGATGTACTTGCGCGTGTAGTTGTGTCGATCTTTTTCGGGCAGGCCGATGGTTGCGCCCATCGACTGGCCGCGCGGGATGATCGTGACCTTGTGCAGCGGGTCGGCGTGCGGCAGCAGGTACTGCACCACGGCATGGCCCGCTTCGTGCCAGGCGGTTGCGACCTTTTCCTCTTCCTCGACACGGTGGCTCTTGCGGGCCCGGCCCCACTTGACCTTGTCGCGTGCTTCTTCCAGATCGTCCTGCTCGACGAAGTCTTTATTAAGCAGCGTGGCGGCGATGGCGGCTTCGTTGATGATCGCGGCGAGGTCTGCGCCGGAGAACATCGGCGTGCCACGGGCGAGCTTCTCGAGGTCGACATCCGGGCTCATCTTGATCTTGCGGCTGTGGACCTTGAGGATCTCGACACGGCCCTTAACGTCGGGCAGCGGGACGGTGATCTGGCGGTCGAATCGGCCGGGGCGCGTCAGTGCCGGGTCCAGCACGTCGGAGCGGTTGGTCGCGGCCATGACGATGACCTGGTCGTTCGACTCGAAGCCGTCCATCTCGACGAGGATGGCGTTGAGGGTTTGTTCGCGTTCATCGTGTCCACCGGAGGAGTAGCCGTTACCACGTCGGCGGCCGACGGCGTCGATTTCATCCAGGAAGATGATGCATGGTGAGGAGTCCTTGGCCTGCTTGAACAGGTCACGGACGCGCGACGCACCAACGCCGACGAACATCTCGACGAAGTCCGAACCACTGATGGAGAAGAACGGCACGTCCGCTTCGCCGGCGACAGCCTTAGCGAGCAGCGTCTTGCCACAGCCGGGTGAACCGATCAGCAGCACGCCGCGCGGGACGCGCCCGCCGAGGCGTTGGAACTTCTTGGGGTTCTTGAGGAATTCGATGATCTCACCGATCTCGTCCTTGGCTTCTTCGATACCCGCGACGTCCTGGAGCGTGACGGTGGAGTGTTCCTTGTTGACGAGTTTGTGCTTGGATCGGCCGAAGCTACCGAGCATGCCGGGACCGCCGCCGGCGTTACGCAGGGAGCGGAAGACGAAGAAGTAGATCAGGAACGCGATCAGGAAGAACGGGCCCCAGCTCATGAGGAACTGAACCAACAGGCCGCTATCTGTATTGATCTCGAACTTCTGGCCGAGTCGGTCGAGTTCGGCAATGAAGAGGCTTTCGCTGCGTCCGTCGATGGCGAAGGCGACGCGGTTGTTCGGGGCGCCCTCGGCCAATGTGCCTCTGAATTCTTCTTTCAGCTCGCCGACGATCTGCGTGGTCTCTACGGTGACAGCGCCGTCGAACGCATCCTGCGCGATGTAATCCTTGAACTCATGCCAGGTTTTCATCGACGGGCGGTTCTGCTGTGAGCTGAACATGAGGAACAGCGCGATCGCCACACCCGCGATGAGCATCCAACTGATCATGCTGCGTGAGAACGGGCCGGGATTGCGCGGGCCGTGTGGTGGCTGACCGTTGCCGCCGGGGCCGTTATCGCGTTTGGGTCCACTGGGATCGGAGTTCTTGGGATCGGGCATGCGTCTCTCACATATTCCGGGAAGCCGCCGGTCCGCACGAACCGGTCGCGTCTGGGCGGTGGTATTGTAGGCCGGGTATCCGCCCAGTGCCTGTTTTGTATCGGCTATTCGACTCACCGACACCGATTTAGGCCCGGATAACTATCCGGAAAGTATAAAAAATACAACACAGGCCTGTTTACCGGCCGTTGGATCGATCATCCCTCTCAGGGATCGGATTATCCGCTGATTTACCAGTCCGATCGCATGGTAGAGACGACGTCCTCGGCCATGCGTTGCAGAGCGGCGTGCTGAGCGACCTCAAACGGCTCGTTGATGCCGGCTGTCGGTATGTGTCGGCCGACCGCGGCGAATCCCCGCCGATCCGTGATCAGTTCACCCGTGGTCAGGTCTTTCCAGACGAAGTCGATGGTGACGGTGAGTTCGACTTCCTGGGGCACGCCGCCTGGCCGACGCCGGCTCAGTTGTACCTGTTGGACGTCGGTGATCGTGCCTTCGAGGATCGTCTGAGCGGTGCCGGGGGAGACAACCTTGTATGGGGTTCGTGATTCGATCTGCTTGACCATGGCCTCGGCCAGTTCAAACTCCATCCCGCGGTAGAACGTGCGGTTCTCAAATATGGGCACCGCGACGGTGTTGTACTGCTCGGGGAACAGTTCCTTGCTGCTGTAGCCACAGCCCGAGAGGCAGCCGACCATGAGGATGAGCAGCAGGCCGCAGAGCCGACCGATTGTCATGCACTTCAGAAAATAAACCATTAGGGCTACTCCGGCAGGGACTCGGTCGGACGGGGCACCCCGGCGGGCGTCGGGCCGGGGAAGGTTTCGGGATTGGTGATCGGCTGGGGCTCTTGCATCTGCCTGGGATCGGCTTGCGGCTCAAGCTCGATGGTGATCTTGCTTTCATCGGAAGGCGCAGACACGGCCATGGGTTCGGCGCCGAGGTCGGCCAGCTTCTTGATGGCGTCCTGGGCGGCGGCGGTCTGCGGGAAGTCCTGAATGACCCGGCGATAGAGATAGATCGCGCTGAGCGGTTGCTTGCGTTTGACGTGCCAGTCGGCGGCGACCATGTCACGCATCGCCAGAGATTCATCGATGCGGATCAATAGCGCATCAACGCCGATACGTTCGGCGGCGGCGGGATACTCGACGCGGTAGGTCTTGAGGCGTTGACCGGCTTCGATGAGCCCGGTGGCGTCGAAGCGTGGGCCTTTGAAGCGGGCGAGGTTGGCCTGGATCAGCCGGAGCATCGCCCACTCTTTACGCGAGCTGTTGGGATAGTTGACCAGGAAAAGGTCGTAGGCGTCGGCGGCGCTATCCATCTGCGGCTTGTCGAAGTAGTAGTCCGCGAGGGTGATGCTTGCATCTTCGCCTAACTCGCTACCGGGCAGGCGTTCCTGGATGCGGACGAGGATTTCCTCGGCCTCGTCTTTGGCGGGCAGTATCCGCATGCCCCACAACCGACGTTTGGTCCCGGCCATGAAAAGCTTGGCAAGCTCGAATTCCCGCTGTAACGCGGTGTGGAACTGCTCCGAGCCGGGGTACTCGCGGATGAGTTTTTCGTAATCGAACAGCGACTTGAAAAAGTGCTCGCGAGCGACGTTGGCGTCACCACGGATGAGCAAGGCCTCGGGCATCAGCTGGTGGTCGGGATTGGCTTCGATCCAGTCATCAGCCTGGTGCTTGGCTTCCTTACCCTTGCCCTGAGCGATGAGCTTGCGGATCGCTTGCAACTCGGCCTCAGCAGAACCGGCCGGCGGTGGCTGCTGACGAACCCAGCTATCATCCTCCAGCTCATATCGCTGCTGCGCGGCAGCCGGCAGCGTAATCACCAGCATCACCAGCAATACCAGCCCACCGAGCCAACGGCACGGCCGTCCCTGATCTGTCTTTGCATTCTGTCGCATCCGTTGCTCCAGACCTGTCACGATAAAGTGTCGGTCGGTCAGATCATAAGTCAGTGGGCAAATGGCGGCAAAGTGGCGGATGGTTGGGGGTTGGGGTTGGGGGTTGTGGGATTGGGGATTGGGGGTTGGGATGGGATTTCATTGTTCAGCCAACGCCGGTCCTGAGCAAAGCGAAGGTCCGGGTGGTTTTCGGGTGTGAGGTGTGAGGTGTGAGGTGTGAGGTGTGAGGTGTGAGGTGTGAGAATTGTATTGCTAACGGCTAATGGCTAACGGCTTTCCCCCCCCACTGCCCGGCCCTTCGCTTCGCTCAGAACCGGCGTTGATGAGACATTCGCGATTAACGATTAGCAATCAGGGATTTTTAGTGCCCACACCCGATATCCGAAGCCCGATACCCGAACGACGATACCCGAGGCCGCTTGACACCCCACGCAGTGTGTTTAGAATCCGTGACTCGACGGTATTTTTACCGCCTCCCTAGCTCAACTGGCAGAGCAGCTGACTCTTAATCAGCGGGTTGAAGGTTCGAGTCCTTCGGGAGGCATTGATCGAAGTCATTCATGTCTTCGATCCAGTACAAACACAAGATGGATGTAAAAAAGCCCCGGCGTGCGAACCGGGGCTTGTTGGTTGATGGCCGCAATGTCCGCGGTACATGGTTTATTTGTGTGGCGAGAGGTAGACCTGATCGAAGTCACCGGTGCCGAAGCCTGCGGCGTGGCCGTCGGCGAAGGCAACGTTGATCTTGTCGCCGTGGCGGTCGGCGGGGCCTTCAGGTGTTTCGTTTTCTGCTAGCGGCATGCGATACCGGGCACGGGTATTCTCATACACCGCTCCGAGTGTACCGGAGACTTCATCGTTCGGGTCCGTGTTAAGTGGAGCTGAGGCGGAATAGAACAGTTGATCACCGGCAATCAGCAGGGGCTGGCCAACCCCCCGGGCGGTGCCGCAATCCGCATACATCATCGTGCTGGAGGTTGTGCGGATAGAATCCAAGTTGCCGTTAGTGACGTCACCCTTGAAAGGTCTGATCGTAAATCCGGAAGCCCACAGTCCACCATCAGCAGAACCATTGTTGTTGTAGGTGGTGGTGTCCGCATTCACACCGTAGGAGATGGGTTCGTTTTCCTTACCCACGCCGCCGGTGATGTTGTTGTAGATCTGGTAACCCTCGGCACCCGCTTCCTGTCCCGCATCGCTTGGACAAATAAAGGCTTTAGATACCTTTGGATCGGCATTTTCGAAGTCAGAATTCGGATCCCCGCCCATGTACGGCACGATCGCACTGGCCCAATCTTTAACGCGGCCTTGATTACCACCGGTTTGGTCAGTGTACTGTGCTTGTTTGCCGCGAAGTTCACTTGGAAGCGGGCCGGGTACCCACAGGGTATCCGAGCTGGAGATCTGTACGTGGAAGCGGTGGTCGGCGGCGAAGGACATGGCGGCGGTGTCCATCTGCCGGACGTTTGAAAGGCATTGCGAATTCTGGGCGGTGCGTCGTGCGGCGCCGAGGGCGGGCAGGAGGATGCCGACCAGCAGCGCGATGATCGAGATCACGACCAGCAACTCAATGAGTGTGAAGCCGGCATGTGTGTTGGTTTGCGGGGGGGTTGATACCGGGGGGCGTGAGTTGTGGTTGATGCGGTCCATGCGAGCCTCCAAGCGTTGCGTGTCAGATCAGCGAGATTATTAAACCGGTTTAACGATTCCTTTGAAAAAAAACCGGCAAGCCGGCACTTCCAACAACGGGGCGGGGCTAGAACAGAAACGGCCCAAACCCCGCCGGATGGTTCTATTGTGGGGCTAAAACAGGACTCTGCGCCACCACAACAGCCTTATTTATCATATCGGCAGAAACAGGAAGGTCAACCTTTTTTATTTAACAGCAATCACCCATATTTTTAAATCATTTTACCATAGATATTTACATATAATTCACAACACTGCCGCGGCTGAGCCTCGGATTTCCAGCGGATTGTGGGCCCAGTTGTGAGTCGTGCTAAATAAAATTGAATATCTGAGATAATTCCTTGCCAAGACTGGTTTTTCCACAATATTGAGGCATAAATGAACTGGGGCGGGCCCCATTTCATGGCGCCGTCTTGGAATTAAGTATTGCTAAATCGGTTAAGCGTTGTTAAAGTACAACAGTCAATCAAAGCATTGGGAGTGTCATTCGTTACCTGACAGCAAGCACATTCATGACCGATTCCGAGGGGCTTGCCTTACTTTTTGATTTCGCCCTTTTACTTCACTCAGGAGGATAGAACGTGAAACACCTAGCATCAGCCCTTTCCATCTCGCTTCTCGCGGCGGGTGTCGCGCAGGGGCAGGTCGTTATCGACGGCACCGTCGATGCCGGCTACGGCGCCGCCCTGTCGGTGCAGAACACCAACACCGGCTTCGGCGACAGCAACCTTGCCGATCCGATCTTCGGCAACGGCTCGGAAATCGACGCCATCTACGGCATCGTCGAGAACGGCTACCTGAAACTGATGATCGCAGGCAACCTGGAAAGCAACTTCAACAAGCTCGAGATCTTCATCGATTCGGTGGATGGCGGCGTGAATACCATCGACGGTGCGAATCTGCCGGTCGCGGTGGATGCGTTCTGCTGCGGCGGCTTCGGCACGACCGACGGCGCGCTTCAGCGTATGGACGGTTTGACCTTTGATACCGGCTTCAATGCCGACTACCTGATTACGATCTCGCACGGCACGGAAAATGCCGGCGGCGCGTTGGGCACAAGCGGCTGGATCGTCACCGCTCACTATGCGGAGCTGGGCAACGGCTCCAGCGGCAACGTCTACGCACTCGGCGGCCAGCTCAACGCCGGCGGCCTGGAGCCCGGCCTGAGCCAGGGTGAACTGGTTGACCAGAACAACAACGATCCGATCGGCAACCCGCTGCACGAATTCTTTGAGCCGTGGGATGCCCTGTCTGATCCGGACAATGAACTGAACCACCGTGATATGGAAAACGTCATCGGCCTGCTGATGGGCACGAACAACGTCAACGCTTACGCGGATGACGGCGGTGATCCGGTAGCAACACCGATCGCCGGCGGCGTGATCGGTAACGGCAACACCAACGACGCGTCGATCGACGGTTACGATGTGCTGGCAGGTCAGGTGACCACCGGTTATGAGTTTGCCATCCCGCTAGACGCGATCGGCAACACGAACGGTAACATCAAGGTCACCGCGTTCATCAACGGCAGCGGTCATGATTATGCATCCAACCAGTTCAGCGGTACGGGCATCCTCGCCGGCAATCCCGGTGGCGATGGCGCAGGCGGCTGGACCGGCTCGATGGCCGGCGTCGATCTCTCCGCGATCGCTGGTGACCAGTTCGTGACCATTACCCAGGGTATTGAAGGCGACTTGAACCACGATGGCTTCGTCGGGCTGGACGACCTGGACATCATCCTCGGCGCGTGGAACCAGAACGTACCGCCGGCTGACGCCGCGGCTGATCCTTCGGGTGACGGCTTCGTCGGGCTGGACGACCTGGACATCGTGCTGAACAACTGGAACGCCGGCACGCCTCCGCCGCCGGCCCTCGTGCCTGAACCGGCGACTCTCGCCCTGGTCGGCCTCGGCGCGTTCGCGATGCTGCGTCGCCGCTAATCAAAAGTTAAGCGTGTGAAACCGGAGGTAACGGCCCGGGATCATGCGAAAGAATCGTTTTACGTTTTTCTTGTTAACAAACACTGAAACCGGGCGCCCACCCACGGCGTCCGGTTGTTTTTTTACCCGGGAAGTTGTCACAACTAAATCAGATTTAATATAGATAAACCTTGACAGGTGCGGGGGTCTCGATTATCTCTAGAACCAGCATGTAGATAGGATCTCGCCTCTGGGCTCAGGGCGGAGTGGGGAGGTTTCATTTTCTTTCAATCACAGATACAAACAGTGTCAGGCTGCGCGATAGGCTCGCTGTGTTTATCAGTTCGTCACCTCAACCGGTAAGGAGGCTGTCATGGGATACGAACGCAAAGCTGCAACCACTCACTTGATCGGGGGATTGCTGGCAGGCATGCTCACGGCCGGCCCCGCATCGGCGATCAATATCGTCCTGAACTACGACAACGCTCAATCGGTCAACCCGGCGCAAGACTCGAGCGCGACCGGCCTGCAGGATATGTTCGAGTTCGCTGAGTCTTACTACGAAGACATCTTCCAGGATATTGATTCCAACACGACGATCACGATCAACTTCTGGTACGAGGACCTGGACTGGCGCAGCACGACGACGTGGGGCATGCACTCGCTGGTGGATGAAAACAACAGCAGCGGCAACTGGCGCGAGGTGGAGGCGAATATCCGGCTGGACAACGACCGGACGTGGTTTATCGATCCGACGCCGGAGGACAACTCCGAGTTTGATATGGCCCAGACGCTGTGGCGTGATCTGACATCCACACAACAGGCTGACTTCTACAACAACTATACGGCTGCGGACATCCCGGAGACGTTCGAGGTCGGCTTCCGTGGCACCGCGCCGGTGGGCAGCCCGGCAAACGGGATCGCGGACCTGCTGTCGACGGTGTTGCACGAGGTCGGGCATTCGCTGGGTTTATCTACCTCGGCAACCGCCTCAACCAATGAAGCCGGTGTCGACTCGGATTACGATTTTGACACGGCGTGGGTCTTTGGTGAAACGATCGCGTCCGAGACGATGTCTGGTGACATCGCACACCTTGATGACGATTTTGCCATGATGCTCGGGGGTGGCGCGGCTGTGAGTTTACGGCGGATGCCCAGCCATACGGACCTGTTCTCGATGGCGGCGAGCAATAACTACACCAATCTCGACGTGCCGCGCAGAGAGTTTTACGGCGGAACCAACTGGAACAACGATGCCAACTGGTCCGGCAACGCGGTGCCGCACTTCAACGATGATGTATTCGTGCGCGATCCCGGAACGGTGGTGACCGCAAACCTGACTGCGGCGGGCTATGCGAACAACCTGACCGTCGCTGAGGGCGGGAATGTCGATACCGAAAGCTTCAAACTCGATGTCACCGAAACGGTGTTGGTGACCGATGTGGATACGGACCTGTTTATCCGCAGTGGTGGTGAACTGGAAGCGGCGACACTGCGGATAGAGAACCAGGGCGAGGTTCGGCCGGAGACGGGCGGGTTGATCGATGTCAACACGCTTGACATCAACGATCCGGGTTTGCTTATTGGTGCGGGCACGGTGGATGTTGCGTCGAATTTGAGCAATGACGGGACGATCACCGCGACCGGCGATGCGTTATTGACATTCACCACAACGGGTGGGGCTGTCTGGAACCTGGACGGCGGCAGCGGCGGCGGGATCATCAATGCGATCAACGGCAGCATGAATTTTGCCAGCGGTACATTGAGCGATGCGTTTGACGGCCAGATGAATGTCGGTGAGGGCCAGTACATCAACTTCGCGCAAGGTTGGGAACTGGGTTCAAGCGGCCAACTGACTTTGGACGGCGGAACCCTGACAGCCGATCGAGCGGAGGTCCAGGGCGATGCGGTCATCCGTGGTGATATCGATGTCGACAAGCTCGGTGAACTGGACGGGCAGATCACGTTCTACTCAACGGCGAACGTCACGATCAACGATGTGGACGACGAGTTATCGTTAGGCGTTACGATCAGCGACACGATCACCTACAACGGCGGGACGTTTACGGGTAGCGGCACGCTCGTGCAGGACGGCGACGCGACGGTAACGGCCGGGAGCACAGTGAATATTGATGTGAATACGTTTGACTGGGACGGTGGGCCGATCAGTGATACGACGGTCGAGCCCGGGGCTACGATGAACATCACGGGAGCGGCGATCAATGATGCGCACAACGGTGTGATCACGATCAATTCCGGAACGGTGAATGTCGCGACCGGAACGACCATTGATCTTGGGACCGGTTTACCGCTGTACTTCCCCAATCCCTGGGAGATGGCGGGGAGCCTGGTGTTTGTTGATAGCGGGACCAATCCGGTACTGACCGGCTCGAAGGTGAATATCACCGGCTCCGTGTCTGTGTCAGCAACCGGGTCAGGCGTGATCAACGCGGCGGTGGAGTTTCATCCGACTGCTTATACAGAGATCACAAGTTCAACAGACCGGTTAGTGCTCAACGGCACGATCACGTTCAACGGCGGCGACTTTGTCGGCTTCGGCGAACTGGAGCAGAACGCCACCGCGACAGTTATCAGCGACACAACACTCGCGATCGGCACGTACGACTGGGACGGCACAAGCGGTACGGAAGTCACGAATATCAATGACGGCGTGACGTTCACGATCAACGCGAGCATTATCGACAACGGCACGGATGGATTCGACGGCACGGTCAATGTCAACGGTGGCACACTGGCGGTCAACACCACGGCAGCCTGGGGCATGCAAGGCACGATGAACCTGACGAACACGGGCGGAAGTAATCCGACGGTCAGCGGCCAGCAGATGGATGTCGACGGGGATATCGTCGTAACCGGTGGGCAGTCTTATATCAATGCACCGACGCGTTTCAGTTCTAGCGCGACGGTGAGTGTTGATGCCGGCTCAGAGCTTGAACTGAACGGTGCGACAACGTACGCGGGCGGCAACTACAGCGGCGACGGCACAATCCAGCAGGATGGCAGCGCTACGATCGATGCGGCGACGACGATCAATATTGCGATCTTCGATATGGACGGCACATCCGGGGGAACGAGCACAACACTCAATGATGATCTGACAATCAACGCGAACAATATCGATACAACCAATGATATTTACAACGGTACGATCAACATCAACAGCGGTTTTGCGCAGTTGACCGTGAATACGCCTAATCCGTGGACCATGGCAGGTGCGCTGAATATCACGCACGCGGTTGCCAGCGCGAACACGTCGATCGCCGGGCAGGACTTCACGATGTCCGGCACGACCAGTATCAATGGCTGGACCGGCTGGGACGCTCGAGCCACGATCAGCGGGACGGTGAACGTGAACGGTGCGGGGAACGTGTTCTCTATCCGCGGCGGCGATGCGGTGGATAACAACCTGCTGGCAGGCGGCACGATCACCGGCACGGGGCGATTGGCGGTCGGGACAAACAAACGTCTGGTGGGTTACGGCACGATTTCGACCGATGATTTATCGATCGGTCTGGGCGGTCGGTTGTTTGCGGATAACGGCACGCTGAATGTGTCCAGTACGCTGCTAAGTTCCACGCTTGGCCGGATCGGGACGAACGATACGGATGGCGTGCTGAATGTTACGAATGCGTGGAATACCGGCACGTTCCAAGCGCTGGAATTACACGGCGGCTCAGTGACGGGAGCGGCGATCACAAACGCGGGATTAACGACCGGTTTCGGGACGATCGCCACGGCCGGGGGATTCAGCAACAGCGGGACACTGACCGGCGACGGCGGCGTGCTGGTGTTGAACCCGACCGGCGGGTTGGACCTGGACGGCGCGGGCGGAACGGGTGAGATCAATGCGATCAGCGGTGATGTGCGTGTCAGCAAGAACATCGGCATCGCAAGTTTCAGCGGCACGTTGAACATCGGCACGGGCCAGCAGTTCAGCATGGACTTCGGCGGGCTGGCGAACCATGGCGCAATCGACTTCAGCGGTGGATCGTTTATCGCGCCGGCGCTGAATCAGTTCGCCTTGCTGAATGTCAGCACCGATGCGGCACAGATCAAAGCGGTGACCACATTTGAGAACGGCAGCAGCACGACCATCCACGCGGACCTGACGATGCTGGGCGATCTGCTCGTGCGTCCGACAGCCGGTATCAACGGTTCGGCTTCTTTGAAGATTTCAAACGGCACGACAATGACTGCGCTTGACGGCGCACAGATCGGTGTGGAAGTGGTCAATGACGGCGCGGTCGTGCTGGGTTCATCCCCGGGCACGCTGGTTACGGAGGATTACATCCAGACCGGAAGCGGGCAGATCGAGTTTGAGCTGGCGGGGCTGACGCAAGGCGTGACGTTTGACTGGATGAAAGTCGCGGACAACGCTGAGCTGGACGGCCTGCTGGAAGTGTTGCTTTGGGGTGGATACACACCGAGCGTCGGCGACAGCTACGAGATATTCACCGCGGGATCAGGCATACTGGGCACGTTCAGCAATATTCTGTTCCCGGTCGTGCCGAATGTCGGGCTGGGGATCAGCTATGCCAGCAACACGGTGACGCTGAACGCCGGATTGATGGGCGATCTGAATGGTGACGGCTTTGTCGGATTGGATGATCTGGACATCGTGCTGAGCGGATGGAACTCAAACGTCACGGCCGGTGTATGGACGTTGGGTGATCCGTCCGGTGATGGTTTTGTCGGGCTGGACGATCTGGACATCGTGCTGAATAACTGGAACGCGGGCACGCCACCGGCTGAAGTGCTGGCGTTCATCCCCGAACCTACGAGTGCGTGTTTGCTGATCGGATCGATGGGTTGGCTGATGCATCGCCGAAGACCGGCTTGATAATCAGATGTGATTATTCATCCATATCTGGTGTGTTGTCGGATGACTCGGTATCCGTTTCGGCTGGTTTGTCTTTACGTTTCCAGAGATCGAGCACCTCGTCGTAATCGTGTTGGAACGGCATGACAAGTTCGTAGCCGTTACGGCGAAGTGCACGCTGAGCTTCGCGCTGCTGGGGGGCAGCGATGTAGACGGAGCTGTAATCCTGCCCGAAGGTTGCCAACTCGCGCGGGCGGACCGGCGGCATGATGCGTCGTGAATAGAGCAGGAACTCCTCGTTGGGCGCGGTGTTGTATTTATTGTGCTTGAGGATGCCAAAGATCCCGCCATCGACGATCTGGCCGACCTTTTCGGCATCTGCACGAACCGGGTGAATCGTGCGTTCACCGGTGGCCCATGCGTACCAGGTGATTGTGAGCAACACGGCCGACCATAGCGCGGTAACGATCCCGGCCCGCAACGGTTTCCATTGGAAGTGCCAGATCGTCCCGATGATTGACAGCACGATTAAGATCAGTGCGGCGGGTATGAGCACCCACTGTGAGAGTGTACCGATCGGCATCTCTTTCACCCAGCCATGCGCAAGCATCCAGTTTTGTGAAGTGAAAAACGGCCAGATGAGTAAGGACACCGCGATCAGGCACACCCAATGCGGCACGCGCAAAAGGTTCACGCCGGGATCGACCTCCCCCTGCTCGGCAAGCTGTTCGTGATAGCGCCAGAGTTGACCTACGAGTAATGCTACCGCTGGGACGATCGGCAGGATGTAGCGCTGCTGCTTGGCGCCGGGGATCGAGAAGGCGACGAAGATCAGGACGAACCACGCCCAGGCGATCATCAGCCGCCGCCGCTGCTCTCCCTCGGCGCGCATGAACGGCTGAATGAGCCCCGCAACAAGCCACATCGACCAGGGCAGGACGAGTCCGAGCAGCCCCAGGTAATAAAACGGCGTCTGGAACTCCATCCGCTCGGCCTTGTACTCATGCAGGAGGGTTCCCTCGGCGTTGCGGATCTCGAACATGATGTACAAGTACCACGGCGCGGTCAGCACCGCGGCGACGATGAGCATGCCGATCAGGCCGATCACATTGCGACGCCAGTTGTTCTTGATTATCAGCATCGTACAGAGCACGGGCGCAGCGCCGACCAGTATCGCCAACGGTCCCTTACTCATAAACGCGCCTGCAAGCGCGACCCCGGCGAATCCCCAGCCGAGAACGGCCTTGAGGACGGTTTGCGGTGGGCCGAACGGCCTCATCGCCCAGATCGCCGACGCCACGGCGAGCGTCGCCCAGCCGGTCATGTGCATGTCGTAGGAGGCGATACGGGCCTGCCGTGTCAGGAAGAGCATGGTCCCGGCGGATAGCGCAGCGATCACCGCCATCTTGCGGTCCCACAACACGCAACCCATCCAGTAAACCCCGGCGACGACCATCAAACCCATGACGACGGAGACGTAGCGAGAGCGGGTGATGAGCTGCTGGGCGGTCGAGTCGGCAGGCGTCAGGCCGGTCCACGCCAGCATGTCCAGCCAGATGACCAATGGGGGTTTGACGATGCGAGGATTGCCGTTGCGCGAGGGCATCAGCCAGGCTTCCGGGTCCGGTTGAATGTCCTGCCATCCGTGCTGACGCAGCCAGGTTTCCTGGGCGCTGAGGACAGCGATATTCTCCATCGTCCGTTTGGAGTCCGACTGCCCGACGGCGACGAGCATCGGCACGGCAGAAATAAACAGCACCAGCAGCAAGGCCAGGATGCTGCCGGCATGGTTACTTTGCACCTTCTGAGCCGACGAGGTTTGTGTATCGTTTGGGTTTGTCAGGGGTTGGCCTATATGTACTTGCTCATCCATAAGTCTTCGTGCCGGCCGTGGTCTTGTGGTCCTGACTATCCTGAATGCTTATCCTCGCATATCCTGCACATGCTGCAACCCCAAGCTGTGCCTTGTCATGTTTATCCAACCGGGACGACTTTACCATGAACATGGCCCGAAATACACGTAGAACACCCCGGCGCATGCAGGCAACGGCCGAGTGGCTGGCGATCGGGCTGCTGCCGTTGGTCGCCCTGCTCAACGGTTGCAGCACGCAAGAACCAGCTAATCCTTCATTCCCGTTATCGGTCAAACAGGCGAAGCACGACCTGAAGTTGATGCAGCAGGAGCCGGTGGCGCTTAAGCGACCTGTCATCGTGCTGGGCGGCTGGGGGGATGTGATCGGATACCCGCCGTCCCACTTGGCCAAGCAACTGCGGCTGGTCACCGGCGACGATCGGATCATCGCGGTCGGCTTTGGCGGGCGCGTCACTTTCGAGGGCTGCCGGGATCGAGTCCTCAAACATGTCAATGAAGCGTTCCCCTCGGACAGCGATGACTGGACGAGAGAGGTCGATGTGATCGGCTTTTCCATGGGTGGGATCGTCGCCCGTTACTCGGCAGCCTCGCAGGAAGCGATGCATCCGGATGCAGAGGGTGAAGATGTTGACACTCAGAGGCTGCGGATCGCGAACCTGTACACGATCTGTACGCCGCACCGTGGCGCGCTGGTCGCGTCGATCATCGCACCGGGGCCGTTGGCATGGGACATGCGGCCGGGCTCGGAGTTTATGCAGAAGCTCGATGAAGAACTGAACGCTGCCGATTATCCGGTCTTCCCGTACACGCGCCGGTATGATGCGATTGTTGGTGATGCGTATGCCTCGCCGTTCGATCGCAATCCATGGTGGGTGGAATCAGAGCCGTTTACGCGGTCACACATGGATGCGTATCGCGACCCGCGCATCGTGGCGGACATCGCGCAGCGCCTGCGTGGGGAATCGCCGTACACCACGGAACCTGCCGCCCCACTGCCGGGCGAAATAGATGCGAGCGAAGAAGCATTAACGACGGTCAACAACCAATAAGACAGGGTCCGGCTATGCTCAATCCAACCAAGTTGACGATCAGACAGAACCTGGCCGTGGGTGTCGTGCTGCTTAGCCTGACTGTGCCTGCCTATACGATGGACAAGACAGTCAACCCCTCGTTCGATGTAAGTTCAAGCCAGGCCCGCAAAGAACTGAAGCAGATGCGTCAGGAGCCGGTGACGCTAAAGCGGCCCGTCGTCGTGATCAGCGGCTGGGGTGATGTGATGGGTATTGCATCGGCGTACCTGGCGGAGCAACTGCGCAAAGCGACGGGGGATGATCGCATCATCAGCGTGCCGGGCGGCGTGGGTGTGACTTTTGAAGATTGCAGGCAACTCGTGATCGAAAAACTCGAGGATACTTACCCGAGCGATGATCCGTCGCAGACGATCGAAGTGGATGTGATCGGTTTTTCGATGGGCGGCATCACGGCAAGGTACGCCGCGTCGGATGCGTTTACCGAGCCTTCGATCCCCCGCTTGCAGATCGCGCATCTGTATACGATCAGCACGCCACACCAGGGCGCTAAGCTGGCTGAAGACAGCAAGCCGATTGATCCGCTGAGTCGTGACCTGGTACCGGATAGCGAATTCCTACGGATGTTAAATGAAGGCCGGGCTGAAGAGACTTATCCCATCATCGCCTACACAAGACTCAACGACAAAACCGTCGGCGACAACTACACCGCCCCGCCGGCCCAAACGCCCTACTGGCTCGCACCGGAACTGTTCACACGCTCGCACGGCGGCGCGTATCACGACCCACGCATCATCGCGGACCTGGCGAAACGACTGCGGGGTGAAACGCCTTACACGAACGTATCCCCCAGCCCATTACCTGAGTGAGACAAGCTGAGCTGACTCTGCTGATCACGACGAAGCCGCGGCGATCTTATCCAGCGCGGCGTCGATCGCTTCATCATCACCGGTCCATAGCGCCTTGATGAGTTCGGCCTGTTCGGGCTTATTGCTCTTCTTGTAGCAGATATAAAGTTTCTCGGCGCCTGCGTGATAATTGCCGCAATCCGCCAGAGACCTTTCGAATGAAACGATGGCTTCCTCGACTCGTCCGGCATGAAGCAGCGCCAGGCCTCGGCTGTAATGGATGCCGGCAGCGGGCCCGACACGCTGGGCGATCTGGTCGTAGATCGCGCTGGCTTTGTCGGCCTTTCCTTTCACCGCCAGCGCGTTTGCGCCGTCGAGTCCCTTGAACGATTCACTGCGCGCCGACCCGCCGAAGTACGCTCTGCATAACTGCGTGATCGCGACCGGGACGCCGATGATGAAAATCAGGTTCCCAAACAGCATCTTCCATGCTTCAGAACGCATACAAGCATTACAGAAGTGGACCTGCCGGGATTGCCAGCCATACACGACCAGCAGAAAATAAAAGTAGAGAACCGTAAACACCTTGGGCTGGCTGTAGTAGCCGCACCGATCGCAGAGCTGGAAGGTATGCGCATCCTTCGGGCCCGAGCCGTCGCGTGTGATGATGGTGTCGCAGTAGTCGCAATAAAGCTGCGGCGTCACTTCAAAGCCGGAGAGGTCCACGGTGGCTTGACAGTGCGGGCAGACTTCTGTGCGGAAGCGATCCACTTTGCCGGCCTTGACCAACTCCTCTTTGCGTGCCTCGGCGTGCCGTTGAGAGGCGGCCTTGTTAATCAACGTATGCAGCTTTTTGCCGGGCGAGCCGGACACAGCCATCACGAATGTTTGAGTCTTGCCTCCGCCCGCTGCGATGGTCACCGCGATACGATCGAACCGACGCAGTGCTTTTCCGATCGCAGCGATCGGGATGTCGTTGCCGTCAACTTTGAGCACCGATCCATCGAATGAACCCTTCTTGGCAAGGAATCCCTGCTTGTTGCCATTGTTGTCGACAAAGTGAAACTTGAAGTCTATCTGCTCTGACATATGATCCTCCGGGATGGAAAAACGACAGGATATATTAAGTTATGTTTGTGTGCTAATGTTGCGGTGTTGTTGGTTGTATTGAGAAGTGCGTGCAGGTTAAGAGGTGCGCGCCGGCTGGCAGCCGGCGGCTATTGGCTTGTGATTGTGTAGCGATAGGTTGAAGCTCAGTTGCCGGTGTAGATCATGTAGGCGTCGTCTTCGCTGACAGCTTCGAAGAGGTTGTCGTCTTTGTATAACGGGGTATTGCTTCCGACCGTGTATCTCGTGTCCACGTATTGATCTTCTTCTTGTGTTACATGCCCGTCTCCCCAACCGACGGGGCCGTGCCAGGAACCGGGATCGTCTGTTTGCAGGCTATCAACCTGCGAGTTGGCGTTGTTGCCGGTATTCCTGCCGGAAATCCATACGACATCCTTGCCAGCTTGATCGCTCCACAGTGACAGGCGACCGCCTGATTCAGGTAGTTGGAGCATGGCGTAGGAGTAATGGTCGCTCGTAACCGGACCGGAAGACCAAGGCATTTTCTCGTCGTACTCGTATCGGCTGATAAGGCAATCAGACGTTCCGATGTATTCCATGATCAGGCTGTAGCGGTTCTCGACTTTCGGATCGCTCAGGATGCCATCCATATCGATTCCGGAACCATGACCTTTGTAATCTACTACATACCAGGTTAAACCCACATTGATTTGTCGTACGTTGGATAAGTCATATACACGAGGATGATCATTACCATGACCTTGGAATATGGTAGGAAGCAGGAGGATAATAAACGCTCCAACGACAACCGCACCGATGATGACACGGACAACTGAGAATTGCTGACATGAAGAATCTGACACAACAAACCCCCTAATCAAGAAGAATCAATCACACATCCAGTATCGCATATCTTAAGACACAAAAAAAGCCCGAGATTGCTCTCGGGCTTGGAAGTTTGTTTTTTTTACTGAACAGCAAATATTGGCTTAGTAACGGTAGTGATCCGGCTTGTAGGGGCCTTCGATCGGGACGCCGATGTAGTCGGCTTGTTGCTGGGTCAGCTTGGTGAGTTTGACGCCGAGCTTGTCCAGGTGCAGGCGGGCGACTTTTTCGTCGAGAACTTTCGACAAAACGTAGACGGCGTTGCTGTCGTACTTGACGCCGGAGAGCGTTTCCTTGCCGTTGCTGTACAGGGCGAGGTCGATCTGAGCGATCGTCTGGTTGGTGAAGCTGGCGCTCATGACGAAGCTGGGGTGGCCCGTCGCGCAGCCGAGGTTGAGCAGGCGGCCTTCGGCGAGGATGAGCACGCTGTGGCCGTCCTTGAATGTCCACTGATCGTACTGGGGCTTGATGTTCTTCTTCACGATGCCTGGGGTCTTCTTGAGGCCGGCCATGTCGATTTCGTTATCGAAGTGACCGATGTTGCCGACGATCGCGCCGTCCTTCATCTTGGACATATGGTCGGCGGTGATGATGTTGAAGTTGCCGGTGGTCGTGATGTAGATGTCAGCGAAGTCGAGGCAGTCTTCGAGCGGCTTGACTTCATAACCTTCCATCGCGGCTTGCAGGGCACAGATCGGGTCGATCTCATTCACGATGACGCGAGCGCCCTGGCCTTTCAAGGACTGGCAGCAACCCTTGCCGACGTCGCCATAACCGCAGACGACGGCGACCTTGCCGGACATCATGACGTCGGTGGCGCGGTTGAGCCCGTCGATGAGCGAGTGGCGGCAGCCGTATAGGTTGTCGAACTTGCTCTTGGTGACGGAGTCGTTGACGTTGACGGCGGGGAACAAGAGTGTACCGTTTTTCTGCATTTCGTAGAGCCGGTGAACGCCGGTGGTGGTTTCTTCGCTGACGCCTTTGCATGCAGCGGCGACGTTGTGCCAGCGCTTCGGGTCTTCTTCGAAGCATCGGCCGAGGAGCTTGAGTACTTCCTTGAACTCTTCGTTGTCGGTGGTCTCAGGGCCGGGCACGCTGCCGGCTTCTTCGAACTGATAGCCCTTGTGGATGAGCAGCGTCGCGTCGCCGCCATCATCGACGATCTGCGTCGGGCCATAGCCGCCGGGGAAGCGCAGCGCCTGGTCGGTGCACCACCAGTACTCTTCGAGGGTTTCGCCCTTCCATGCGAAGACGGGGATTCCTTTCGGGTTTTCAGGCGTGCCGTTCTTACCGACGACGATCGCCGCGGCGGCGTGGTCCTGCGTAGAGAAGATGTTGCAGGAGACCCAGCGGACATCAGCGCCTAGTTCGACGAGTGTTTCGATCAGCACGGCCGTCTGCACGGTCATATGCAGCGAACCCATGATGCGCTGACCGGCCAGCGGCTTGCTGGGGCCGAACTCTTCACGCACTGCCATCAGGCCGGGCATTTCGGCTTCGGCGAGGTCCAGCTCCTTGCGGCCCCACTCGGCCAGGCTGATGTCCTTGATCTTGTATTCGAGGTTGCCTGTCTTGGTTATCGAACAGGGCTCGGTCGCGGTCGCTGTCATGGGTAAATCCTTTGGGTCTGGGGTCTTGGTTTTAGGGTGTAGGGTGCAAGAAACTTATTTTCTTTTTCAATAGCCGCCGGCTGCCGGCCGGCGCGCCAGCGTTGTTATTACGTTGGCTTCATCGCTGTCGCTAACAACAATGCGGGGCCTTTCGCATCCGGGTGTGGGGGGATGGGTGTGCAGTGCGGTGAAGCAAAACCCGCTTCTTCCAGCAATGTGCAGACTTCATCATGGTCGAAGCCCATTGAGTGTTGTCCCATCTCACGGCGAAAATCATCGCGGTCGTGGCGCATGACATCGACGATCACTGCTTTGCCGCCGGGTTTGATGATCCGCCACATCTCGTTCAATGCCGGGCTAACCTCGTGCAGGTAAGAAAGCACCAGCACCATCAGCGCTGCATCACATGCCTGATCGTCTATCGGCAACGATTCGATGGCACCTTCGCGCAGTTCGATATTGTCTGCATCAGCGATGCGTGCATGTGCCGCTTCGAGCATGGCAGGCGTGTTGTCGACGCCGATGACCTGCTTGACGTGACGCGCCAGCTCAAGGGTTAATGATCCGGTGCCGCAGCCGAGGTCGGCAACGATCCAATCGTCGGGTAATAGCGCCAGCAGCGCATGCATGCCGAACGTCGGGCCGTATATTTGCTCGCGGAGCTTGTCCCATTGATCGGCGGCGTCGGCGAAGAAGTCCTGGGCTGAGCTTTTGCGCTGGCGCAGCCTTTCGGTGACGCGCAACTTGTCCTGCTCGATCGCAGCCCAGCCTTTGGTCTGTTCACGTGCCAGCAGCCACATCTGCCGTTGTGCGGGCCCTAATTCGTCCAGCACCATGCGGTAGAGGTTCGTCGTGCCCCGACGTCGGTTGACGGTCCAGCCCTCATCTCCCAAGAGCTTCAGGTGCCTGCTGACGGTGGATTGGGGCAGCTGCAGGACGTCACAGAGGTCGGAGACGGCCAATTCATGGCGCTCCACAAGCCTCAGCAGGCGGAGGCGGGTAGCGTCTGCCAGGCTGGCCATCCAGCCCAGAAGGGTGTCAGGTTGGGTGGTTTGGGCATCCATCAGTTAATCCGGATTAAATAATAGATCGACTGGCTGGCAGGTCAAGTCCAACTTTTTCGGCCGGTGCGGACATATGGATGGAACAGTGTTAGAATCCGGGTAACCCACCCCGTGGCCGCAAGCCGGCAAAACGCAATATGCTCAAAAACCGCCCCCTGATTTTGATGTGTCTGGCGATCCTGCTTGTGCTGGCAGGCTGCGAACCGGAGATCCGGGTAGTCCGCAGCAGTTGGGACGACTTCCCCGCCGATCCGAAACCCAGGCAAAACGCCCAAGGCAATGGCGGGCAACAGAACGATACCTGGTCCATCCAGGTTGCCGAATTCACCGGCCGGGATCGTATCGAAAATGCACGCGAATCAATCGAGCAGATCAGGAACAGCGCGGCTGTTGCGGAGTTGTGGATCGAGGATACGGGCGAGGTGGCCAGTGTGTTCCAAGGCAGGTTCAACAGCGCTTCAGACCCGCTGATCCGGCCGACGCTGTCGCGTATCCAGTCGGTGCAGATCAATGACAAGAAGCCGTTCAAAGATGCTCAGCTCGTTCCGCTAATAGGGACCGGGCGTGTCATTTCCGATCCGCTGGATTTGGCGCAATTTGTAGGCTACTACTCACTGCAGATCGGTTTCTATGACAAGAATTATGAGGGCGACTTCCGAGCCGCGGCGGAGGAAGCCGCACGAGCGCTGCGTGAAGAAGGAAATGAGGCCTACTACTACCACGGGCCGTTCCGCTCGATCATCGCGATCGGCGTGTTCAGCTACGAGCAAGCGTTTGTCTCAGCCGGGACACACGACACGTACGCCCCGCGTATCCACGAGTTGCAAGAGAAGTTCCCCTACAACCTGGGCAACGGCGTCACGCTCATCCAGAAAGAAAATGGCAAAGTGATCGGCGAACAAAGAAGCTCGCTGATACGTGTATTTTGATTTTCTTTTTTCCGAGATTCAGCGACGCCTGTTATTGATCAACAAAGCGGAGATACCCAGCAGAACCAAACCGGCGGGTTCGGGGACGTTGTCAGCAGGCGGGGTACCCGCATTCCAATTGCTCAACACGATATCCAGGTCATCAAGCCCGACGTAACCGTCGCCTGAGGGATCAGCCGCATCACCTGCGGAAACAGTGGTATTCCACGTATTGAGGATCATGTCCAGGTCGTCCAGGCCGACGAATCCGTCGCCGTTGATATCACCGAGTAGTTGCGAGGCCAGGTCGCCGTAGACTTCGAATTCGTAGAGCGAGTAGCCCCATCCGGTGCCGCGTTGCATGCCATAGAACCTGACGTATCTGCCGGTCACGGGTGCAAATTCGTGCGTGACCCAGCCGGCGATGCCGTTGTTGGTCACATGGATGCCGTCGGTCCAAGGCCCGTTGGGATCGTCCGCAACCTGGATCTTGTATTCCTTGCCGAGCGCTGTTTCCCACAACAAGCGGACCTTATCGATTTCGTACGTGTCTTGAAGGTCGACGCGGATCCATTGCGGATCGCTCCAGTCGCTTGCCCAGCGTGAGGAGGTATCGCCATCGAAGACGTTGGATACGTTGAAGTCGCCGGCCTGTGTCGAAGAAGCGACCGCGGGTTTATTCAATGCGATATGTTCTTCGGGCTGAGGCTGCACAGGCGGCTGATCGTACACGCGGACATAATCAACTTCGAGGTCGGCCAGCAGGTTGCCGCTGTAGTGATCATCACGGTTGGGTGAAGAACTGAGCAGCATGAACGCTGGCATCTGCGCACCTTCAGCCGGACCGTTCACCACGTAGGAGATCTGCCCGTCTACATAGAACACAGCGGACTGTGTTTCGGTCCAGTAGACGCCGTAGGTGTGCCATTCGGTTTCGTCGAGGTAGGTGAAGTTACCATCCTGATCGTGGCCGTAGCCGACGTCCCAGTGGTAGGTCTGCAAGGGGCTGTCGCCGAACTGCGTGCCGAACTCGAAGATGTCGAATTCCGGGGGCCACTTCCAGGTATTGTTTTCCCAGCCGATGGTCCACCAGGCGGACCAGATATGTGCATCGGCGGCTGAGTGTCTGACGCGGGCTTCGAGGTATGCATACTCAGGGTGGTACGTGCCTTCGAGTTTAGCGCCGGTCCAGTGCTTGCCGTTGTAGAGTTCTTCCTGAGAGTGCAGTTTGAGTGTGCCGTCGGAGACTTCCACGTTGTGCGGCGCGTACCAGGCGTCGTACCAGTCTTCCTGGTCGACGACGTCCCACTTGGTGGTATCCAGCGACGTGCCGTCAAACTCGTCGCTCCAGAGAAGCGTCTGTTCAGCAACAGATGAGGCAGGCAACGCCAGCATAGCCGAGGAAACGACCACAGCACTTACAACAGATAACTTCTTAAATTGCACGCAGTCCCTCCATAGCACATACGCCATAAGTTTAACACGGATAAGCATGTCATACCACGATATTGCCCGATTTCAACAGCCTGATTTTAATTAGCAAGACCAGATGAAAAAGACAGTTATGAGATTTGGGCAACCTGGAGAACTTCACTGAAACAGTAACTTGTTAACCGGCAAACGATGCTGCGTATGCAGCCGGATTCTGCCAGGTTTTACCACGAGACCTGTAACAGCCGCCATTTGAAACTTTGTTACCTGAGAAGCAAAAAAAATCGCTGTTTCTACCCTCTATCTGTTATTAAAGAGACAGTTCGGTCATTTTTTTCTTGAGCGATGATGTCGAGCTCTGGATAATAAGGGGCACAAATCACATCGCAGAAACAAGCCCGTTGACTGCGGTGCTCACATATCTGGTTAGCTGGAGGGAGAAAAATGCAAGGCCAATCAACTTCCGTTCTGACCCGGCGTGTTGTTTTTGTCTGCTGTCTGAGTGTCTGTGCGATGTCATGGTTGTTGATACCGCAAGCTCACGGCAGCGCGATCGTCGGTACCTATGCGGAAAACAGCGTGATGGTTGCCGACGGAACGACGGTGTACACAGTGTGGGTGTTCGCTGACAATCGGCCGTTAAATGGCGAGGCTACATGGGGCGCTCAGTATTCATTGTATCTGCCGGACTGGATGCAGTTGATTCCCGGCGGTCTCGGTGCGGCGTATGACAAACCCGATGCAGGCCGTGACTTTTTTGAGGGCAATTTGATGGTGTTCGAGACACTTCTTGCGCCCGGTGAAGCATCGGGCAGACTGGTAAATCCCGCGAATATGGTCATAAACAAAGTGGGCGATCTTCAATACTTCAAATTCACCATCAACACTGACGCATCCGTTGGTGAACACACATTCGACCTCGGTACTGATACCGTGCTCACGGATGCTTCCGGTGATCCACTTGCTGTGGATGAGTTGAACGTCACATTCAAGATCACGCATCAGGCGGGCGACCTTTCGCTCGATGGCTTCGTCGGGCTGGATGACCTGGATACCGTGCTCAACAACTGGAACGCTGACACCGGCCCCCTTAATCCGCCTGCGGGTGACAGCAATGGCGACGGCTTTGTTGGTCTGGACGATCTGGACTGGGTGTTGAATCATTGGAACCAAGGCACACCTGCAGCCGCGGTCGTTCCTGAACCGTCCACATTGATCCTGCTGGGCCTGCTCGGTCTGGCGTTACGGGCTCGTTAAGCCGGTTAAGGCCGTTCTATCCTCCTCAAGTGTGAGTAATCGGTGTAATCCGACATTTCTTGGCTATGTCGTGGCCCCCGGCTTGTGATTGGCAGGTGGGTGGCGACTACCTGTTAGTAAGCACAAGACACAACCTAAAACTCTCATTGCTAACAACGGGGCCGCCCGTATTAGAGAGGTTATCGTATGTCTTTACATAATCGCATTTTATTGGCAGTCGTTACAACATTCGCACTACTCGCAGCAAAAAACACCCAAGCGGGAACGATCCGCCATGACGTATCCGATTCGCTCTACACCGCGTTGGCGGCCGAGGAAGCCTACGACGCGGTCGGGATGTTCCTGTGGTCGCTCGATGGTGGCAGCAGCGGATTAGCATCGGGCACTCTCATCTCGGGTGATTGGGTCTTGACCGCCGGGCATGTGATTGATGATGCAACCGTCGACAGTATGACTTTCACGGTTGATGGCACTACGTACAACGTCACTGAAATGATTGCGTATGACGGCTGGACGGGGGACGTCTCGATCGCGGGTGACCTGGCATTGGTTCGTCTTGAAGAGGTTGTTGATTCAGTCATCCCTGCTCTGCTGTACACAGGCGATGACGAAGTCGGCAGCGAGGCGACGATCGTTGGCTATGGTGCAACAGGTACGGGGATGACTGGCTATATCTACGATGCGGGTACAAAGCGGGCCGGTAACAACCTCATCGGCGGACTCGGTGATGTGATCGGGTATTCCGAACACAGCCTTATGGCAGACTTTGATTATCCTGATCCGAACGCCACCGGGAAAGCGATCTGTCTGGACCTGGAGTATCTCGCTGCACCGGGCGATAGTGGCGGCGGATGGTTCATTGAAGAAGACAGCGTGAGTTATCTGGCCGGCGTCACCTCCTTCGGCTATGCCACCGATGGGAACATCGATTCAGACTACGGCGACATCATGGGGGCAACACGTGTCAGCGACTACCTGGAATGGATTTATTCGGTCATCTTCGCGGATTACATCGCCGGCGACCTGAACGGTGACGGCTACGTGGGCATGGACGACCTGGACCTGATCCTGACCCATTGGAATACGGATGTCACATCCGGCGATTTTTTCTCAGGTGATGCCGATGGAGATGGCTTCATCGGCCTGGATGATCTGGATCTCATCCTAGCTAACTGGAATCAAGGCACCGCACCCTCCAATCTGGCAGCGTTACCCGAGGCTGGCAGCCTGATCGTGATGATCCCTCCCGTCATGTATTGCTGGCTGAAACGATGGCCTGCAACTACCTGATTTCACGATCAGAATCACAATACGGTTACGTCTACCAGAGTGGACCGAGACTCAGCGTTATGTTTGGCTGAGTCTCGGTTACACTTTTGGCAATGACCAAGCGACGAAGACAGGAACAGCGGGACCGGGCGATCAAGATCGTGCGTACCCTACGGCAGGCCGGGTACGAAGCGTATCTGGCTGGGGGGTGTGTGCGCGACGTGCTGCTCGGGCTGGAACCCAAGGATTATGACATCGCCACGGAAGCCCGGCCGGAAAAGGTGCGGAAGCTTTTCCGCCGCAGCCAGTATGTCGGGGAAGCATTCGGTGTGGTGCTCGTTTACATAGGCGGGCGGTTCGCGCCGGGCATTGAGGTCGCGACGTTCCGAACCGAATGGGGTTATGAAGACGGACGCCGACCGACGGGGGTCAACTTCACGGATGCCGAGCACGATGCACAGCGGCGTGACTTCACTGTCAACGGATTGTTTGCCGATCCTCTGGATGAACAACTTGAACCGGTCGAGTCGGGCCATGAACGTGTAATCGACTTTGTGGGAGGCCGGGCAGATCTGGAAGATCAGGTGTTGCGTGCGATCGGCGATCCGAACGAGCGTTTCCGAGAAGATTACCTGCGCATGCTGCGAGCGGCGCGGTTCGCATCCAGGCTGGGTTTTACCATTGACCCGGTGACCGAATCGGCGATCCGTGAGTCGGCACCGAAACTGACAAAAATCAGTCGCGAAAGGATCGGCCAGGAATTGATGCTGATGCTGACAAGCAATCAACCGGTCCAGGCCGCAGGCTTGATCCAGAGGCTGGAACTCGACGCCCCGACGCTGGAAGAACCTCACATTGATGCTGAACTTCATGCACTTGGCGGTTTGTTCCAAACCAGGTTCTACGATTTGCCCGTGTCTGCCAGCGCGAACAACCAAACAACACAATCATGCATCGATCACTCCTACAGCCTGGTGTTATCGGCATGGATGCTGGATCGTGGCAGCGCCAGTGCAACGCTGGCCGACGCTGCGAAGTACGTTGAGCAACACGGCAAGGAAAAAGCCGGCCAGTGGCGCAAAGCCCTGTGCCTGAGCAACAATGTACGGGACCTGCTGAGCCAGATCCTGGATGTATTACCTGAGGCGTCGATCTGGTCGACACTGAGCGTGGCCAAGCGTAAGCGTCTGCTGTCGCGACCCGCATGGGCGGATGCCTGGAAACTGATCCAGGTTCTTGGACCCGAACAGGTCGTCAGGCAGATTGAGCAGGACTCTAAACCTTTGTGGGAGGAAGGTGTTTGCCCCAATCCCTTTGTCAGCGGTGATGACCTGATAGGGATGGGATTCCCGGCCGGGCCTAAGATCGGCGACATGCTGGATGCGGTATATGATGCCCAATTAGAAAAACGTGTCATGGATCGCGAAGAGGCGCTAATTTGGATCAAGCACACCTACGAACTCTGACACATACGGGCTGAACGTTTACGCCTGCCTGTGTTGACACCCAAATTAAAAACCATGATTTGCCAATCCCCATGTCACCCTGCATATACGGCTGCCAAGACAGGAGTGCGGTATCCCGGTAGGATCGTTGCGATTTTATGAACGAACTGTTTGAACCACTGACGCAGCTCGGGTCTTCCACGCCATACATGCCCTACGTGGTGGTGCTGGGGTTGCTTCTGTTAAGTGGGTTTGGTCTTCCGATTCCTGAAGATGTGCCGCTGATTCTGGCGGGGTACCTGGCCTATCACGGCTATGCGGACCCTTGGGCACTGTTCCCGCTGACGTTCATCGCTGTGGTTGGAGCGGATCTGATGGTGTTCTGGTTGGGCAGGCGATACGGGCACCACGTACCGAAGCTACCGCTGATGAGACGGTTCCTGACCGAAAAAAGGCTGGCCAAGACCGAGGCGATGCTGCACCGGCACGGTGGTAAGTTCATGTTTGCGGTACGTTTCCTGCCCGGGCTGCGTGCCCCGGCGATCTTCACTGCAGGCAACTTCAAGGTCCCTTACTGGAAGTTTCTGGCCTACGATGGCGGGGCGGCGCTGATCAGCGTACCTGTTATTCTGGGGCTGGCATACTACTTCGCAGAGTACCTGGAGCAGGTGCGTCTCTGGGTCGCCAACGGCGAAAAAGGCGTCATCATCGTGATCTGCCTGATTATCCTGGGCATCATTTTCGGCAAGAGATTCTTAAATAAGCGTTTGGATGCGAAGTAAATATGTCTTAAGTCTTACGAACAGGATACAAACGCCCTTGCATATGCCAGTCAAACGCCCTAACCTTGATAAACCATGGAAGGATTGATGAGCCCGACACAGTTGAAGGATGCCTACCGGCGAGTGCAGGACCGTATCCACGAAGCGGCTGAGCGAGCCGGGCGTCGTGGTCGGGACGTGCAAATGGTCGCCGTGACCAAGTATGCCAGCCCGGACCAGATCCGCACACTAGTGGAGATGGGCCACGCAGAACTCGGGGAATCCAAGGTCCAGCAGTTGTCTCAGCGCGTGGCGATGATGGAGGAATTCCTCGGCCGCAAGAAGACGCTGGCGGGCGCCGCTCCCAAGGCATCGATCGACGGCCTGCCGGAAAAAGTACGCTGGCACATGGTCGGTCACCTGCAGCGGAACAAGGTCAAGCAAACCATCCCGCTGGTGGGCTTGATCCACAGCGTAGACAGCCTTCGGTTAGCCGAAGAGATCCATAACTACGCGGCGCGGATGGATGTGGTGGCGGACATCCTGATCCAGGTGAATGTCACGGGCGAGACGACCAAGACGGGCGTCGCCGGCCCGGCAGTGATCCACCTGGCCGAGCAGATCGACACGATGATGCACCTGCGGTTGCGAGGCCTGATGACGATGGGCCCGAACACGGGTAACCCGGAAGACGCCCGCCCCGCTTTTGCACGGACCGCGGACATTCTTGCCGATATACGGCGAGAAAAGATCGGTGGCAACGAATGCAACATCCTCTCGATGGGGATGAGCGACGACATGGAAATGGCCATCGAAGAAGGCGCGAATGTGCTGAGGATCGGCCGGGCGTTATTCGGCGAGAACAGGAATAATTAACACGGGCGGATCAGTTTGCCGGGGCGGCCCGAGTTGAAACCAGATGACTTCAACGGACCTCCCCTGCCCCGGCTAACCAATATCAAGCCGGCTGCACAGGCTGACGATAAGCGATGTACCTATGCCTGCCCGAGCCACTCCACAAATCAACGTCACGCGGCACCCGGACCGCTTTATCTCCGATGATCGGCGGGTCATCACACGGTTTTTCCGCTTCGGCGATGAGAACCGCGTCATGACGGTAATACGTCGTATTGCTGCCTTGGATCATGCGGAAGTGAATTCGCTTCTGCAGCGCGTGTTACAGGACTTTGGCGACAGGCACCGGCGGATCGAAGATATCCTGGAACACCACTTCGATTACATCCGTCCCCTGCTGGAAAAACCTGACGAGTTAACCAGGGAACGTCGACTGCTGATCGGCTCCTACTTCACGATGGAGTACTCGATCGAGGCGGCGGCGTTATTTAATCCCTCTATCGTTCCACACCCCAACCAGGACGGTTTGAAAAAGGGCGAACTACGGTTCATCATGAGCCTGCGCGCGACCGGCGAGGGGCACGTATCCTCGATCGTGTTCCGCACCGGCAAAGTGGACACCAAGGGCGAAATCACCTTCGATCCACAGAGCCGATACGCGGCTCGATTGCGGATGCGTACCGATCAGGAATACGAGAAGAACCTGTTCTTCTACAAGCTCATCGAGATGGCGGCGTATAACGAGACCGCCAGAAATATCCTCGATGCATTGCCCGAATACTTCACCTACCGAGACCTCGATCACACGGTCGCTCAACTCAGGGACAGGCCGAACAACAACGGCACATTTAACGAGACCGCGGAGAACATGCTCTGGCTGGCACGCAGCAACTACCATCTGCTGGTCCCACCTGACGCTGATCCGAACGAGATCGTGATCTTCCCGACCTCGGAGAATGAATCCAAAGGCATCGAAGACCTGCGGATGACCCGTTTCGTCGAGGATGATGGCAGGGTGACGTACTTCGGGACCTACACGGCCTACAACGGCTTCCGCATCCTGCCACAGCTTTTGGAAACAGATGACTTTACTGACATCAAGGTCCATACGCTTAACGGCAAGTACGTCCAGAACAAGGGGATGGCCCTGTTCCCCCGCCGGATTGACGGCCTCTACAACATGGTCTCGCGTTTGGATGGTGAGAACATGTACCTGATGAAAAGTGACAACCCCCACTTCTGGAACGAGGCGGTCAAACTGCAATCACCGCGTTATCCATGGGAATTCGTGCAGATCGGCAACTGCGGCCCGCCGATCGAGACAGAAGCCGGCTGGCTGCTGCTGACCCACGGCGTGGGCCCGATGCGTCAGTACTGTGTCGGAGCATCGCTATTAGATCTGGATGATCCATCCAAGGTGATCGGACATCTGCGTGACCCGCTGATCGTGCCTGAAGCCAACGAGCGTGAAGGGTACGTACCCAATGTTGTTTATACATGTGGGGCGCTGCTCAACGGGGATCTGCTGATGATCCCGTATGCGGTCAGTGATTCGGCAACGACATTCGCGACTACCAGCATGTCTGAACTGCTCAATGCTCTGACTGTAAACGGCGGTTATTGAAAGATTAAAAACAATATAAAGCCCAACCATAGCCCTCCAGTTATTAAAACTGGGGGGCTATTCTTTTTATCTGTGATAAAGTGGCTAGAATTTATTCAGCTTGTGTTGACCAGTCCCCCTTCTATTGATAACATATTATCATTACCATGATACAACGACGCACAGATCAAAAGGCAGCGATCCGCAGATTTGTGGAAGAAGTCGACCGCCCCGTGCGCGCAGATGAGATCCTGGCCGGTGCTCGGCGCACCACCCCGGGGCTCGGAGCGGCTACTGTCTACCGCGCTTTGAAAGCGGGTGTTGAATCGGGTTGGTTAACCGAAGTACACCTGCCCGGCGAGCGATCGACCGCGTATGAAATGGCAGGTAAGGCGCACCACCACCATTTTGAGTGCCGAAGCTGCGGGAAGGTTTTCGATGTGGAAGGTTGTCCGGGTCACCTCAAGGAACTATTACCGACAGGCTTCGTGATGGAAAGTCACGAGTTAGTCCTGTACGGCCGATGCGAGGCATGTGCGAATTGATGTGGACACGTGCTAAAGCAACTCGCCACTTGATGGTCAGCGTGCTGCTGACCGCGTCGATGTTGTTCTACGTCAGCGGTCTGGCGTTGGGTATCCACTTACAACTAGAGCATTCACCGACCACGCAGGCATCGAATGCTTGTTCGTCCGACTGCAGTGATAAGCAAGACACGCCGGAACCGAGCACGCCGAAGGAGCACGACTGTCGGCTATGCGACATGCTTACCGGCGTGAACAAGCCGACGGCGGTGCTGGTTGATACCGAGCCGTTATTGAGCCTGGATGAGGCCGGTAGTGCGGCGGTTTTTGTCGATTTACTCATCCCCCACTTCTTGCCGTCCGAGGCATCACCGCGCGGCCCGCCGATTCTTCTTTAACACTAGCCGTAGTTGAAAAACATTCACTTGTTGTCACTGCCCATGTGGCGCGATAGTTACCTGTAACCGCACGGTACAGCGCTGTTGCAGCCGGGCAGAATTGAATCGGAACGTGTTCCAATCGAGCCTGTATGCTCGTGGAGGCTTGTCATGAAGAACCGACGGGCGTTTACGCTCATCGAGTTATTGGTGGTGATTTCGATCATCGCATTGTTAGTGGGGATACTCTTGCCCGCCCTTGGCGCGGCGCGGCGGTCGGCCCAGACATTAAAGTGCCTGAGCCAGATGCGTCAACTGGAGATCGCCCATTACGCATACATCACCAGCAACGACGGCTGGCTGATCAACGCGGGCTTGCCCCACGGTACGGTCGCCCCCAACGAGGGGATCGCATGGATCAACACACTCGAAAGCTATTACAGCGAAGACATGATCCTGCGATCTCCGGTGGATGAATGTCTGTATTGGGACGAGCCGTCGCCTTATGTTTCAGGCGGGAACACCTACCGCAGGACCAGCTACGGGATCAATACGTTCCTGGCGGATGTGAATCAGAGCGGAAGGAGCCCCGATGGCGCAGAGGCATGGAACCGGCTGGATCGTGTACAAGCGCCGACCAAGACGGTGCATTTTTTGATCATGGCATTTGACGGCGAGTTCGCCACGGCCGACCACCCGCACCCGGAAAACTGGGACGTATTCGGTGTCGGCGGCGATGTCGTTGCGAAGATCGCCAATGAGCAGGTACAGATCGATGCCCACGGCGGTGAAGCGGAATCGTTTAATGCCCGTTCGAACTACGGCTACCTCGACGGCCACGCGGAAACCAACACCTTTGGTGATGTCTTCCGCAGCGAATCAGAAAACCTATTCAATCCGGGGCTTCAGTAATTATTCATATTTTTCATTCATAAACATTCATGCCCGGAGGGGCAAAAGGAAAGTCTCATCATGTACAAACAAACGCTTATTGTTTCTGCCGCAACGCTTGCCTGTGGCGTTTTTACCAACTCGGTTCTCGCGCACGGCGGTCTGGGTGGACTCATGCCTTACGTTGATAACGGCAAGCTCGTTACCGGCCATTATGACGCCCACGGTGGAACCGGCCTGGTTACCGACACGGGGCCGACCTATGTCTACGTCGGCGAATTGGAGGCCGACTGGGAAGGCAGCGGGATGCCAGGGGGTCACGAACCCGGCATCGTCACCGACGGTGAATCCGCCGCCGACCCGGACGGGCAGAACTATGTCTTCCCGGCCAACACCGCGCTGGTAGTCACCGCGAACATGCTGCCCGACCTGGATAGCAGCCTCGCATACTGGGACGGTAGCGGCGGCGTCGACTTCTCGGCAGCGATCGAATCGCTGAGCATCGATGACGGGTTCAACAGCATCACCGTCAGCGGCAGCAGCAGCGCCGTGAGTGGCTCGGTGAGTCCATGGACATCAGACAGCAATGGCATCGGCCATGGCCACATGGACTTCCTGCTGAACGCGTTGGATGCCAATGCCTCTGCGGGTGTGTACCTGTTATCTCTGACGCTGAGTGCTTCCAACGTGGAATCCACCGATCCGATCTACTTTGTCTTCGGCTATGGTCTGGAAGAACCGGCGTTGGATGAAGCGATCGAAGCGGCGGAAGAATGGGTTGAAACAAACCTGGTTCCCGAGCCGGGCGCTGTATCCCTGCTGCTAATTGGTGCAGTGAGTTATCTGCCTGTTCGTCGGGCCCGTCGTTAATCAAAAGCAAGTTCGGCGCACCGGCAATTCTGTCGGTGCGCCGATTATCAAACCACTCAACATTGGAGACCTCTCATGAAGGCCCGACACACGATATTTGCCGCCCTGCTGCTGAGTTGTTTAAGCTCGATCAGTGCACAAGCGGCCCACGTGGATATCCTTGCATACAACGACAACGGCTCCCTCGACACCGGCTATGTCGACGTTGATAGTGGTACAACCGTCACCGGCGTGCGCCTGTTCACAGAAACGCTCAATATTATCTACTCAGGCATCTATGGCAGCACCGCGCCTGGGTACTTCAGCAATGATGAATACCCCCTGCTTGCTTCAAGCGATCTGGGCTTTGATGCGCTGGCGATCACACACCCCATATCGCAAATCGATTACAACCTGTTGTACTGGGATGGTGAAGGTGATGTGGACTTCGGCGTGCCGGTTAGTGGCGATACACTTCAGTTCCGGTTATCGAGTGCTACCAATATCTCGGTGGATGGTTCATCCAGTGATGTAGCGGGTTTTGTGCTGGATGGCACGAGCCCGTCCGGCGTGTTGCACAAGCACATCAGCTATTCCGCACGCGGAGCAGGTGGAGCGTATGCTGCGGATGGATTTTACCTGGTCTGCATCCAGTTGAAGATGTCCGGTCTGACCGATAGCGAGCCTGTTTACCTGCTATTTAACGCAGATTATGAACGCAATACGCAGAACCAGATTATTTATGAGGGCGATCAGCCCGTTGTGAATGAAGAAGGCCAGACCTTAGCTGAGGTATGGATCGAGCAGTACCTGATCGGCGGCGGACTGGCAGGCGATCTTAATAGCGATGGTTTCGTTGGCCTGGACGACCTGGATATCGTGCTTGGCAATTGGAATCAGAACGTCCCGCCCGCTGATTCGCACGCCGATCCATCCGGAGATGGCTTTGTCGGGCTGGATGATCTGGACATCGTGCTGAATAACTGGAACGCGGGCACGCCGCCGACAGGATCAAGTGTGGTGCCTGAACCTGGAACGTTTGCATTGCTGGCGGGCATGGGTTTATTCGCATGTCGACGCCGCTAATAAAAGGCAGCCGTAATCAGGGCAGGAAGAGTCTGTTGTTCTTCAGACAATCGATCAGATTGCGATAAGTCTGCGCGATCGATCCCTGCTCCGGTTGTGCGCCTGTTGCTTTGAGGATACGTGTGGACAACGTTCCATGAGTGGATATCGCCTCTAACGTTTCGAGCCAAGGCGAGTTGTGTGGAACAAGTTCATCAATCAGGTATTCCCACAACTCCCCAGCGGTGATCTTGTCCTGATGGCAGCCTAAAGCATGAAGCAAGGGCTTGTATTGAATCACTGTCCGTTCGGCATCACGCGTCGTACCCGTGAGGACATCGGCTAAAGTTTGCATATCCAATACTCTAAGCGTGTGTTGATCGATCCAACGGCCCTCGGTTAATGCCCGTACGGTTTCCACAATCAACGCAGTAATCGCGAGGTCTGCCTTGGGGCATTCCTGAATGTCAAGAAGGCGTATTTCAATCGATCCACGATCGAAACGGGCGATGCAGCCGCGTGCGTTCAGCCATTCGTATTGGAGTATGCCTTGCTGATCGAAGGGAGCGATGTCGCGGTACAACCCTGCGAGGAGTTCGTTTTCATAAGTATCGCGCGTGTAAACAGGCTCGGGGATGACCTTGCCGCTGACCGAAGGCAATTTGCGTGCGTTGGTTCGGTAGACATCGATCCGTGTATCTGAATGGCCGGTCACCTTGCCATCGACGATGGGCGATGCGGCAGCCAACGCGGGGATCAACGGCAAGACAGCGCGGATGGCGGCATGGAGTCGGCCGAACTCATCGTCATTGGCGAACGGGAGATTGATGTGTGTGCTCTGGAGGTTCGCCCAGCCGTGTCCCTTGCAGGAGAAGATACGATCAAACGCCTCGTAGATCGGGCTGGCCTCGTGCGGCCAGAGTTTCAATTCAGCGAACGGGTCCATCCACGGGTGCATCGCGGTCGGCATCAGCACGGCATCCATTGTTTCAAGCAGCGTGTTGGCACGCTTGATGTGCTGATGAAGTAGTCCATCCAGCCCATTCAACGACTCGGCCGGGTCGTTGGTCTTGAACTCAACAACATGCAGAGCCAACTCATTGGACCAGGCGATAGGAGAATCTTCACCATCCGGCTGGATCTCGGATTCATACGAACCGCAGACCGCCTTGAGCAGTTCATCGCAGATCGGGCGCACGTTCAGCGTATCCCGATCGACGATCATGTATTCGAGCTCGACGCCGTAGCGATCGAAAAGGCCAAGTGGGTATTGGTATTGTGAAAGGGGTTGCGTATCACTCATCGTCGGCGGCTCTCGATCCGCGCGATGAAGGTGCGCATCAGCGTTTCGTAGAGCATCGGGCCCAGGACTTTGTCTTCGACCCCGGCGTCGATATTTGGATTATCGTTCACTTCGATGATCATGGGTTTACCGTCGATCTCTTTACAGTCGATGCCATAGAGCCCGTCGCCGACGAGTCGTGCGGCCTTGACCGCGGTTCGGACGACCTTGGCCGGTGCCTGGTGGACGGGCAGCGTGTCGGACTGGCCGTAGCGGACTTTACCGCCGTCATCACGTTTAATGATTTGCCAGTGTTTCCGGGCCATGTGGTATCGGCAGGCGTATAGAGGCTGGCCGTCCAGCACACCAATGCGCCAGTCGAACGCGGTCGGTACGAACTCCTGAGCCAGGATCAGCTCCGAGGCATCAAGCATCTGCGGCAGAATCTCTTGATAGGCCTTTTCATCATCAACCTTGACAACACCGGCCGAGAAAGAACTATCGGGCAGCTTCAACACACAGGGGAAACCGATCCTGTCGATGACCTGCTCCCAGTTGTCTTTTGAGAAGATGACCGTACTCGGTGTGGGTATGTCATGGCGGGTCAGTAATTCTGCGAGAAAGACTTTGTTGGTGCAGCGTAGGATGGATTCCGGATCGTCGATGACAATCACACCTTGCGCTGAAGCACGGCGGGCAAAGCGGAACGTGTGGTGATTGACAGCGGTGGTTTCGCGGATAAACAGCGCATCGAACTCGGCCACTCTGCCGTAGTCGGACTTTGTAATCAGTTCTGTGCGCAATCCCAGGCTCTCCGCAGTCGAAGCGAACAAACCGATCGTTTTTTCGCTGGAAGGCGGCGTTTGCTCTTCGGGATCACGCAGGATCGCCAGGTCATAACGATACGCTTTTTTCCGTCGTGCACGGGCGGGTTTATTGAAGTATGCCTCGGCCTGCTCGATACAGAAGTCACGGTGGGCGTCTGGGATATCTCGGCTGCCGATGACACGGATACTGTCGATTGCCCAACGGTCGGTGTATTCAAAGGTCACACGCAAAAGCGGCGCGGGGAACTGGCCGAACAAGGCGGTGGCAAGCTTGTCGTATCTGGCGGCGGTGTTGCGTCCGAAGTAGATGCTCAACTCAAACTGCTCAGACTTCAGCGGCTTGAGCGCCTTCTGGATCAGGTCATCCAGCTCCTGGCCCGCGACGCGGATCACCGGTTCCAGCTTCAGGTCCTGGATGGTTTCGATGGAAGGCAATGGTTGATGACCACGCGCTGTAGCAAGCAATGAGACGTAGTAGCCGGCCGTCTGATACTTGAAGCTGCGGCAGAGGTTGTACGCTTTTGCATGATCCATCGTGGCGAAGCGAGGCTCGGTGAGGTATGTCTTGGCAGCGACGACCTCTACGCCGGGGATGTTCAGCGGCCAACGGTCAGGATTGTCAACGATAAGTATGTGGTTCACGGCTGGTTCTTAGGCTGATTCGCCTCTTTGGGCCAGACGATCAGCAGGTTTGCGTCGTAGGTTAGTACACCGAGCATGATGGCGGCGACGAGCCTGGCCATCGGCACCTCGTAAATCTGTTCACGTTTGCCGGTCTCATCTATAAGCGGGTCGGCTACACGAGCCATACGATGGGCCGGGTCGTATCCGCAGATCACGACGAAGTGCCCCATCGGGACGCCGCGGATATCGTCTGAATCATCCTTCGGGCCGAACTCCCGCATGGTTTGGTAGAGATACGTCGAACTCAGCCCGACAAGGACGGGCCTGCCTCGCCTGAGCTGTTTGACCAGTAATCGGCTGGACAGGTCCTCATAGCGGATTTGTCCGCCCATCTCCAGGAAGTTCAGGTACGCCTGCGTGGCGGCGCCGAGTTTGGGATCGTAGGTCGCTTTGGCATCGGCTTGAAGTCGCAGGCGCTGCGGCAGATCGGTAATCGGCTTTGGGATGAACCATGTCGGATCGAAAATGTTCAGGTTGAACGTGAATAACTCGGCATGGTAGCCGCGCTCGAGCGCATGGCAGCCGAGCATGACAGCCAGTGTCCCACCGCCGGTGAGTTTGCCGGTTTCTTTGATGACCTGGTTGAGGGATACCTCTTCACCGTAGTGGCGGTAGACCGCGTGCAGGGAGGTCGGGCCACAGGTCGTATCATCCGGCTGAGGCAGGATCGGCAGGTCTAATACGACGGGTGCGGGTTTACTGGTCAAGTGATCAGAAGACATCGGTTCAGATGACCTTGGGCCCATCGGCCCACCCACGCGCATTTAGTAGCGCACCCGCTCCAGAGGAGCTGATCGTCGAAGCGCCGCCCTGCGCGTTGGCAGCGATTCGCCGGTCGGTAAGTATTATACCTTCGCTACGGCTGAATCAAATTTCATGTTCAGCTTCAATATCCTCGCAGCAGCGAGTGCATCGCGGTCAGCGTCAGCAAAAGAACCGTGGAAGCGGGTCCGGGAACCCCCACGTTTGTCTCGGTAGCCAGCGACGTGCCGGTGTTCGAATTGGCTAGAAGGATGTCCAGATCGTCGAGTCCGACATAGCCGTCGCCGTTGAGGTCGCCGATCATGGTGGAGGCTTCCACATCGCGGACAAGGCGGACGTAATTGAACACGCGTTGGACATCACCCTGCGGTCCGTGGCCCCAGTCGGGGTAGTCGGCTTCGTCGCCATCCTTGGGGTCGCTGCGCTGACAGCCCGCGCCGTGGACGTCGATGATGGTCAGGCCGTCCATCGAACCTAGCCCTTTGCCAAAGGCGATGTAGACAGCATTGTCGGCTGAACCGGTGAAGCTCAGGAAGCTGGTGCTGGACCAGTAGAAGCCATAGTCAGTCTCGCCGGCAAGGCTCAAGAACGAAGTGGCGTTGAATACGGGATCGATCGCGGCCGAATTAGTCGTATCCGGCGAACGTGTGTAATCGACAATGCTCTGCAATTCCTTGGCGTTGGGAAGGCGCCAGTCGTTATGGCCGAGGTAGTTTTCTTCGTTCTTCTGTTGTACCCATGCAAGTGCATCTTTCCAGTTCAGGCCTACCCCGCTGTCGTCTTGAGACCACATCAGGTTGGTCGCGCTATCAGTGACTGTACCGTCTTCGTTGTCTGTGTAGCTGTTAGTGCCGTAGTCTTCATTGCCTCGAACGAAACGAACATAGTAGGTCTTGGTTACGCCACCCGGCCCGTCTTCCGTGGGGTATCCCTTGATGCGCCCATCAGCAAAGTTGACGCCAAACATCGCGGTTTGTCCGTCCATGACGGTGTCAACATAGAGCGTTGTTGTCGCCCATTGTGAATCGATGATGCGTTCGCCGGCACTTGTGTCACCATAGGCGAATTGGAAAACTTCGTCGTTGATAAAGGGTGTGTTACTACCCACAGACGTGGCCATGGGATTGGGATCAGTGCCGCGGTAATCGATCAGGGAATACAATTGCTTGATGCTCGGGACACGCCAGTCGTGGTAGCCACCGTAGTTCAATGCGTTGAGCGTGTCGACGTAAGCAAGAGCATCAGCGTATGTCATTTTGTCGTCAGCATCGAGTATGCCGTCAGCGTTCCAGTCAGCACCTTGCGTCCAGGTCATGTTGGTGACATTGTCCAGTACGGTCAGGCCGTCGGCGCTGGTGGTATAGCTAGGTTCATTGCCTTCGTTCTGAGCGTCCTGGCCGCAGAAAGCTTCGCCAAGTGCGGGGGCGGCAATAGATGTCGTGTTGCTATACGTAAGGTTCTGCCCTGTATCGACAATACTGTAACTGCCGGCCAATACGGGGCTACTCGTCGCCAAAGTCAGTAGTACAGCCTCCACGGCCGTGGTTCCCCACTTGCTCATGATATTCTCGCTTTGCTTTTGCGGTTGTTGATGCCCAGAGATCCGAGCCCTTGCGGCCCGTACGACGCGTCTCCAATCACGGCTTGTGTTGAAGCTGAACGTGTATGTTAATGGTTTATTGCAAAAAAGTTCGACTTGATAATTTAGAGAAGTGCTACCGGGTCGACATCCACCGCGGTTCTGGCATCGGAGATGAGCAACTGACTGTTGCGCAGCGCGGTCATTAACTTCTGTAATTTGCCCGCGGCATTGGGCGGCGCGGCGATCAATTCGATCTGCTGACGGTGGAAGTCTGCGATACGTGCGATCGGGCACGGCATCGGGCCCCGCAAACGGACCTCGGTTTTCAATTCACGGTTCGCGGCTTCAAGATGGTGTGCAAGCTTCTTCGCGTTTTCATAGCCGACAAGATGGTCCTTATCGCGCACGACGATCCTGGCCATGCGCGATATCGGGGGCAGGCCGACTTCTGCACGCAATGCGATCTCACGGCTGGCAAAGGTTTCGTAGTCGTGTGCCGCGGCCAGCGTGATCGCGGGATCGTTCGGGCTGAAGGTCTGGACGACGACTCGGCCAGGCTGTTCGCTACGGCCTGACCGCCCCGCTACTTGCGAGATTAACTGGAATGTTCGCTCTGAAGCGCGAAAGTCAGGCAGGTGCAGCGATGTGTCCGCGCTGATCACGCCGACCAGACGTACACCCGGGAAGTCCAGGCCCTTCGCGATCATTTGCGTGCCGAGCAATACATCGACTTCGCCGGCGCGGAATTGGTCGAGCGTTTTCTGGTAGTCGCTGGCGTGACGCATGGTGTCCGAATCCATGCGTGCGGCACGGATACCGGGAAATTTTTGTATCAGTTCTTCTTCGACTTTTTGCGTGCCCAGGCCAAACACCGTGATCTTGTGCCCTGAGTCGGGGCATTGGGTGATGAGCAGCTGTTCGGCATCGCAATGATGGCAACGCACGTATCCACCGGTGGGTAAGTGTTGATCTTTGTGATAGACGACGGTCGCGTCACAATGATCGCAGCGCATCATCCAGCCGCAACGGTGATCCGGGCAGGCGATGTAGTTGGCATAACCTCTGCGGTTAAGCAGGAGCATGGCCTGACCCCTTCTCTCGGGTGTAGTGCCGGGTTCGCCTTGCAGAACGCGTTCAAGTTCCTGTTCGAGACGTCGGCTTAATAGATGGATACCGCGTCGATGGCGTCGTTCTTCCTGCATGTCGACGACGGTAACATCAGGCAGCCGCATCCCGGGCACACGGTCGGGCAGGCGGAGCAGGTGGTAGTTCGGGTTTCGGGCAGCCTGCGTTGTTGAATCATGCTTCCGAGCCCCGGTACCCGAATCCCGAAATCCGACAGCATTACAATAACTCTCCAAACTCGGCGTCGCCGACCCGAGCACGACGGGGATACCCAGCATCTGCGCGCGTTTGATCGCCACATCACGTGCGTGATAGCGTGGTAGTTGATCCTGCTTGTAGCTGGATTCGTGTTCTTCGTCGACGATGATCAGGCGTGGGTCAGCAAGCGGCGCGAAGACGGCCGAGCGCGCGCCCACGACGATGTTTGCTTGGCCATCACGGATACGACGCCATTGGGCGTGGCGCTGAGCGGGGGTTAAGCCGGAATGCAGCACAGCAACGTCGTTAAACCGACCGATGAATCGCCCGACGGTTTGAGGGGTGAGTGCGATTTCGGGGACGAGGACGATGGCCCCCGGAGGGGGCGGGTCTTGGGTCTGGGGTCTAGGATCTGGTCGGAGTTCAGAACTCAAAGCTTGATGTTTTGCCAGACCCGATACCGCCGCCTCAATAAGTCGTAAGTACACCTCCGTCTTACCGCTGCCCGTTACCCCGTGCAGCAGATGAACGCCGAAGCCTTCATCAAGATGTTTCGTCAGGTGGTCGAGCGCATCGGACTGGGATTGATTGAGGTTGAGTTTGCCAAGTGGGCCCGTTTCCTCTTGCGCGCGAAGATCAAGGTCCGACTCGACACGATTTTGCACGTCGGCTTCGAGCAGGCCCTTATCGATGAGTTGTTTGACCGGGCCGACGGTCTTAGCGCCTGCGAGGTCGGCAAGAATCTTGGTATCGATCCAATCCGAGCCGGCCGAGGCTTCGTGTTTTTGTCTGGCGGTTTCAAGAATCGTGCGTTGGAGTTTTGAGAGTTTCTGTTCTTCATCAGGCTCTTTGGCGAATCGCACAACCTGCCTGCTGACCGAACCGGTCCCCCGCTTTACAGCGGCGGGCATCATGGAACCGAACACCATCCCCAACGGACAGCAGTAGTAGGCGCTGATCCAGCGTGCTAATTCGATCAGGTCGGCTGGCAACGATGCGCCGCCCTGCGCTCGTTCCAGGATGGCTTTGACCTGCCTCTTTGAGTAGGTACTGGTATCTGAAAGTTCGACGATAAAGCCGTGGACTCTTTTGTTGCTGCGTCCCAGCGGTACGACCACCCGATCCCCCACCGCCAGGTCCGCCAGCGATTGCGGCACGGCATACGTCAACCCCGCCCCCGTGGCGTCCACACCACGTTCGACCGCCACCACGGCAAACGCACCGCTGGTTGCAGGCTCGGACTGGAACAGATCGGGCATAGGGAAAGTATAGGGATGTTGGCTGAATCGGGTGGATAAGAGGAGTGGATTTATGATTTGGGATTTATGATTTATGATGTGAAGGCTCAATCTAACTTCAGGATTATCCCACCACATATCCACTTGACTGAAATCCTCAATCATAAATCCCAAATCATAAATTTCTTCCCCGATCGGTTAAACTGTCTCGTCTATGGCCAAGGCGAATGATCCACACCAGACCCCGGCGATGAAGCAGTTTCACGCCTTCAAGCAGCAGTACCCGGGGACCGTCCTCTTCTTCCGGATGGGCGACTTCTATGAGATGTTCTACGAGGACGCCGAACTGGCGCATAAGGTGCTGGGCGTCACGCTGACGCAGCGGACTAAGGGCATACCCATGGCCGGGGTGCCGTTCCACGCGGTGGACGGGTACCTGAGCCGGATGATCCAGGCGGGGTACCGCGTCGCGGTCTGTGACCAGGTCGAAAACCCGGCCGAGGCCAAGGGCGTGGTGAAGCGAGATGTCACGCGTGTCGTCACACCCGGGACGGTGACGGATGAATCGCTGCTTGAAGATGGCATCGAAAACCCGCTGGCTGCGGTACAGTTTCATAGTGATGGCAAAGCCTCGCTGGCGTGGGCGGAATTGAGCACCGGTTCCTTTACGATCACCACGCTTGAAGAAACTTCGGTTGGCGATGAGCTTGCCAGGATCAATCCGCGTGAGTTGCTGTACTGCGAAACCGCAACAGGCGATGTACCGGAACGGGTTGCGATCGCAGGGCGTGCGCTAGACCAGGAACCGGTCGGCCGACCCGCGTGGCAGTTCCGTCACAACGAGGCGATAGAAGCGCTCAAGCGGCAATACCGCGTAGCCGGGCTGGGTGGATTCGGTCTGGATGAAAACGACCCGGCCTTGGGCGCCGCGTCGGCGGTCGTGCATTACCTGCTCGAGACTCAGCGTGCAGATGAAGACGGTCGGATCGCACACCTGCGTCCACCCCAACGATTTGCACGTGAAGCACACCTTGTCATCGATCAGACATCACTGCGCAGTCTTGAAATTGAACGAACGATGCGCAGCGAGTCGACGGCTGGCTCGCTATTGGGGGTACTGCAGAACTGCCGGACCGCGATGGGCAAACGCATGCTCAGGCACTGGCTGTGTTACCCGCTCTGCAATAGGGAGCAGATCGAGCAACGGCAGCGCGTCGTGCAGGCGATGGTGGATGATCAGCGGTTTGAACGGGGCTTGAGTGAAGCGCTAGATGATGTCCAGGACATTCAGCGGATCACCGCTCGGCTGTCGGTCGGCAGGGCTTCGCCTCGCGACCTGGTCGGGTTAGGCAATAGTGCCGCAGCGATCGGCGGTATCGAAAAACAACTGCTGGACCGCCCCACTGTCAAGACCTATCACGAGAAAGTTGCGCAGCTGTTGCCGGTCGTTGATGAACTTGGCAGGAAGATCACCGAAGCGTGTGTTGACGGTCCGCCAACACATCTAAGAGATGGCGGATTGATCAAGAACGGTTTCGACAAGCAACTCGACGAGTATCGCTCGTTGCAGCGAGACAGCAGGAGCTGGTTAGCTGAATATCAGAAGAAACTGATTGATGAGACGCATATTCCATCATTGAAGATCGGTTACAACAAAGTCTTCGGCTACTACATCGAAACCACCGCGGCACACAAAGATAAAGCCCCGCAAGCCTGGACCCGTCGGCAAACACTCAAAAACGCTGAGCGTTATGTTACGGCTGAACTCAAAGATTACGAAGACAAGGCACTTTCCGCGCAGAGCAAAGCGATCTCACGCGAGCAATCGCTTTTCGCCGACCTTTGTAGCAAAGCACAGGCGCAGCTCGATGCGCTGCACAGCTTCGCCGAGACGGTAGCTGAGCTGGATGTGCTGGCCTGCTTTGCACGTCGGGCGGTGAAGCGTGGCTACGTTAAGCCTGAAATCGTCGATGAGCCGGTGCTTTCGATCCAGGCGGGCAAACATCCGGTACTGGATGAACTGCTGGGCGACCGGTTTGTGGCAAATAACGTGGAACTCGGGTGTCGGGTTTCGGGTGTCGGGTCTCGGGAAGAAACAGAAACCGATCCTGCCGATACCCGAAGCACGATACCCGATACCCGCCCCACCCTAGCGCTACTCACCGGGCCGAACATGGCGGGTAAATCGACCTACATCCGCCAGGCGGCGCTACTCACGCTCATGGCCCACGCAGGCTCGTTCATCCCCGCCGAGAGCGCGACGATCGGGTTGTGCGACCGGGTGTTTACGCGTATCGGGGCGAGCGATGAACTGCACGCCGGGCATTCGACGTTCATGGTCGAGATGACGGAGACCGCAAATATCTGCCATCACGCGACCGAGCGAAGTTTGGTGATCCTCGATGAGATCGGCCGGGGCACGAGCACATTGGACGGCCTGAGCCTGGCCTGGGCGATCGCGGAACACCTCGCGGCGCTTGGCCCGCGTACGCTGTTCGCGACGCATTACCACGAACTGACAACGTTGCCGCAGACGTACCCGAACGTGACCAACCTCAACGTCAGTGTGCGTGAGTGGCAGGACCAGATCGTCTTCCTGCACCGGATCGTGCCCGGCGCGACCGACCGAAGCTACGGCATCCACGTCGCCAAACTCGCGGGCCTTCCCCCGGAAGTGGTCAAGCGCGCCAATGCGCTACTTGGTGAATTGTCCGTCAGCCACGAAGGCACGGCCGCACGCCCCGTAACCGAAGCAGCGGTCAAGCCCGCGGCGAACCAACAGATGGGCCTGTTTACCGAATACGTACAGCACCCGCTTATTGACGAGATCAAGAGTCTGGACATCAACACCATCAGCCCGATGCAGGCGTTCGAATTGCTGCGTGAAATGCATAACAAAGCGGAGAAGCCGGGATAAGTGTTGTTGTGTAGTGTAAGTACTGCGTTTAGCAACAGTATCTGAATAGTTGTATTGCTGGATTCAAGTTAGCGAACCAAACAGCCCATCTGAACGTATTACTAACACAATCATCATCCTCCTAACCCCCCTCACGGCCCGTTCGGCGTGTCCCCTACGCCGGCGGGCCGGTTTTGTCCTGCGCTGCGGGCCGAAATCCCCCAAAACTGTGTTAAGGGCTGTATTGGTATACAATAAGGGGCTTATGGCAGGAGCCCCAGAAAAAACAGATCCACAAATCACGGTAGCGGTTCAGAATGGGCCGGTATCGGTGATTGAGATGGGTTGGCCGGGGGATTGCGGGGGTGAATGTGTATTTCTGGGCAGGACGCGGGAGGATGAGCACGCCGAATTCGGCCCCCTGCTGAGGTTGGAATACGAGGTATATGAGCCGATGGCTCAGAAGCTGCTCCAGCAATTGGCTCAAGAGGCAATACAGCGGTATGGTTGCCATGCGGTGCGAATCGTCCATGCCAAGGGAGCCGTTGAGCCGGGTCAAGCCAGTGTTGTGATTCAGGTGGCAACACCCCACCGTGGCGAAGCGTTTGAAGCATGCCGTTTCCTGATCGATGCGCTAAAACAGAAGCTGCCGATCTGGAAGCGAGAGGTTTGGCGAGATGGGGAAACCTTTGTTGATGGGTGCTGCGCGGACCGATCCGGGCAGATGAGTGGGGTGAATCATGCGAACGGATGCATAAACAATGGATGAACAAGCAATACGCGAGCAGTTCTGTCAGGCGATCAATCAGTTGTGGACCCGGGGCTGGATCATCGGCGCCGACGGGATGCTTTGCAGCGAGTTGCACCGCAGACGCTATCTGGTGACGCCGGTCGGCAAACGCAGAATCGACCTGAAGCCGGACGACCTGACCTGCGTGGACATCGGCGGCGAGGATGTACACGGAGGAGAAAACCTGCCTACCGATCTCTGGCAACCGCACCGGGATGTCTACCAGACACATATCGATGAAGACGGCGCATTACTGAAAGCATCGGCTGAGATCGAATCGGTCAAGATCGCAACGCTGCTGAAGATGCAGGCCGGCAGCGATCGGCTGGAGCTTTGCGGCGAATCGATCCCGGTTATCAACGGACAAGACAATAACGCGATGCGCGATGTGCTTGGTAAATCCACCGAAGCGGTATTGATAGGTCGCGGCCTGTTCCTGGCGGCGGATGACCTGCCTTCATTGCTGAACCGGATCGAGCGGATCGATTACCTTGCGGCGCTGAAGCTGGCTGAGCGGTAAATCTTTTTGCCACGAAAAGGCACAGAAGACACAAAAAGGACTCATTTAAAAATCGCTGGCTATGCTTGCGTGCTTTGGGGTGTCAAGAGACAGCCATCTTGTGGTTTATGTGCCTTTTCGTGGCTATACCTCCACCTCGGCGACACGGCTTTCGATCGCTATGATTGTCTGTCATGGCGAAGAAAACAACAAAAAAGTCCAAGGTCGATCCGGCTTTGAAGCGACAGGCGGCGCGGGTTTATAAGAAGCTGGAAGAACTGTATCCGCAAGCCCATTGCGCGCTGGATCATAGAAGTCCGTTCCAACTACTGGTCGCGACGATCCTCTCGGCACAGTGTACGGACGTACGGGTGAACATCGTCACCCCCGCGTTGTTCAAGGCCTACCCCACCCCGGCAAAGATGGCTGAGGCGAAGATCGAGCATCTGGAAGAACTCGTCAAGACCACCGGCTTCTTCCGGAACAAGGCCAAGAATATCAAGGGCGCAGCCATCGCGATCATGCAGGATCATGGCGGCAAAGTACCTGACACGATGGAGAAGCTGCTCGAACTGCCGGGCGTCGCACGTAAAACCGCGAATGTCGTACTCGGTAACGCGTTCGGCAAGAACATCGGTGTCGTCGTCGATACCCATGTCGGCAGGCTCAGTGTCAGACTCGGATGGACCAAACAGAAAGACCCGAAAAAAGTCGAACAGGACTTGATGGCGTTAATCCCGCAGGAAAACTGGACGATGCTAAGTCACCTGCTGATCCACCACGGCCGCGGGCCATGCAAAGCACGCAATCCCAAGTGCGAGGATTGTGCGCTACTGAAGTCGTGTCCGCAGGTTGGGGTGGAGTGAATACAAATTAGCCGCGAATGAACGCAAATAGACGCGAATAGGATGGCTTTATTCGCGTTGATTGGCGTTTATTTGTGGCTAACTCTATGCCTTCGGTGGCTGGTAGCGTGGGAAGAGTGGGTCGCTCTTCTGCAGCGCTGAACCGGGTTTGGATTGACCCCATTGAGCCCAGGCCTCCAGGTCGCCGGTTCCCTTATCAGCCAGTGCTTCGGCGTATTGGCCGCAGCCGGTTCGTTGCCAAAGCTGTTCGCACTTTTCCGGCAGGAAGGGCCAGAGCAAGACCGATGCGACACGCAGCGCTTCGGCGCAGTTGTAAAGCACCGTGCCGACCTTGGGTAGTTCGCTTTCCTGCTTGGCCATCTTGAACGGCTGGGTCGCCTCGATGTAGCTGTCGACCGCACGGACGATACTCATCGCGGCTTCGGCCGCTTTGGCAAGGTCCAGGTCTTCCATCGCTTTGCGGTATTCGCGGACACCCTTCTCAGCAACACGGTCATGCTCGACCTTGGCGGCCGACTCAGGCTCTTCGCCCGGTTCGGGCAGTTTGCCCTCAAAGTATCGGCTGGTCATGTTGGACACGCGGCTGAAACAGTTGCCGAGTGTGTTGGCGAGGTCGGTGTTGTAAGTCTCGATGAACTTCGATTCGGCAAAGTCGGAGTCGGTCGTTCCCATCGGGCCTTGCGTCGCAAGGAAGTAGCGCAGGGCATCAAGGCCGAACACTTCGACGTAGTGGTCGATCTTTTCGAGGTCGATGAAGTTGCCGAGGGATTTACTCATCTTCTGGCCTTCAGAAATCCAGAAGCTGTGAGCGTAAACCAGCCGCGGCAGCTTGACCCACGAATACTCAGGCTGCTTGGCCAATGACGCCAACATGGCCGGCCAGATGACGGCGTGGAACCAGAGGATGTCCTTGGCGATGAAGTGGACATCGGCGGGCCAATACTGACGCCGCTCATCGGTATCGACCGTGCTAAGGTAATTGATCAGAGCGTCGATCCAGACGTAGATGGTGTGCTCATTATCGCCGGGCACTTTAATGCCCCAGTCGCCGCTACCCGTACGGGAGATCGGCACATCGTTGAGCCCCTCACGGATTCGGGCGATGACTTCGTTCTTGCGTGCGGCCGGCTTGACATCAAAAACTTCGCCGGAACCGAGCAGTTGCAGTAGCGCATCGCTGTAGGCGCTGAGCCGGAAGAAGTAGTTCTTCTCGGCCTTGCGGACCAGGGGTTTGCCGTTGATCGGGGACTTGTAGTCGTATTCCTTGGCCTTATTCTCCGGAACGTACTCCTCTTGCCCGGCGTCGTACCACCCCTCATATTCACCGAGGTAGACGTCACCGCAGTCCATCAGTTGCTTGACGTAGGTTTCGACCCGGCTCTTGTGGCGGTCCTGGGTGGTGCGGATGAAGTCGTTATGCGAAAAGCCAAGCCGGGTGAAGGTGTCCTGGAAGGCCTTGGCGTTGCGGTCGGCCCATTCGATGGGCGTCACGCCGTTGGCGGCGGCGGAATCCACGACCTTGGCGGCGTGCTCGTCCGTGCCGGTCAGGAAGAAGGTGTCATCCCCGAGCAGGCGGTGATAGCGTGCGACGACGTCGGCGACACATGTCGTGTACACGTGGCCGATGTGGGGCCGATCGTTGACGTAGTAGATCGGCGTGCTGACGTAGAACTTGTTTGCCATGCGGGGATTGTACGGGTTCGAGGCGGCATACGCACAATCCGCCGTTTAGCGGGGTAGCTTGCTGCCCCATGCCGCAGCAAGCTGCGGCGCTAAACTGGGGTGGGCAGCATCATGACGCGTCATTTGAATTAGAATGTCTGGCATGGGTAAAGCGTTGGACGTAGTGTATCTCGTGGGGGCAGTGCTTAGCAGTCCGTTCTGGGGCTATTCGCTGCTGCGCACAGGCAAGTGGCGTACCGACTGGCGGGGCCGGTTCGGATATGAGTCTCCCGCATCTAGAGCAATGCAGCAGGGCCCGGGCGAGCAGGGATGCATTCTCATCCATGCCGTATCTGTTGGGGAGGTTAGTCTGATCAAACCTTTGGTCGAGTACTTTGACGAGAATTATACTTATCCTAACTTGCGGGTGGTTATCAGCACGACAACGAACACTGGATATGCGCGAGCGATCCAACTCTATGGGGATCGGCATGAAGTAGTGCGTTATCCATTTGATTTCAGTGGAGCGGTTAGCAGATTTTTGGATAGAGTGGGTCCAAATCTTGTAGCATTAACAGAGTTGGAAGTCTGGCCGAACTTCACACAGGCCTGTGCAAAACGTAGGATCCCTGTTGTGGTAATCAATGGCCGACTGAGCACCAACAGCTTCCGTGGCTACAAACGATTCCGCCCGATACTCCGCAGGATGTTTGCATCGTTGTCAGCAGCATGCGTACAGACCGAGGATTATGCCAAGCGGTTCAAGTACATGGGCGTTCCAGCCGGTCGGGTGCATGTGCTGGATACGATGAAGTGGGACGCTGCGAAGATCATCGATCACATTGATGGTGCTGAAGACCTGGCTCGAGAACTGGGGATCGACCGAAGTCGACCGCTGGTCGTCGCAGGCTCGACCGGCACGGATGAAGAAAAAATGCTGATCGATGCGTGCCCGCAGGATGTGCAACTAGTACTGGTGCCGCGCAAACCGGAACGTTTCGAGGAGGTTGCCGCCCTGTCGGATGACTTTGTCAGACGCACGAGGCCGGATTCCGTCGGCCCGGGCAAGCGGCTTTTCCTGCTGGATACGATGGGCGAACTGGGTAAGGCTTACAGCCTGGCGGATGTCGTGATCGTTGGACGAAGTTTCAACGGCTGGGGCGGGTCGGACCCGATCGAGCCGGTCGCCCTGGGTAAGCCCACCCTGATCGGCCCGGACCATCATAACTTTGCCGATGCGGTCGCTGCCCTTAAGCAAGGCGGCGGGATCATCGTCACGGACAAACCCGGTGAAACGATCAGTGATCTGTTGAATAACAACCAGAAACGTGAGGAACTGGCTAAGTGCGGCCGCGAGGTTATCCTGTCACGCCAAGGCTCAACAAAACGGCACGCGTCCGTGTTGAATAAGTTCCTGTGGAGCCCGGGGCTGAGTTGTTCGCGGATTGAGCGATAACGGGTAGAAGGAGACCTAAGATACCCGGACCATCGCTTCGCTCAGGACCGGCATTGGGAGGAGAAAACCTTTCGTCGTTAGCTAGAATAACCAGCCACTAACCACTAACCACTAATCCGTATGCCTTCCACTGAACTTCGACAAACCGTGCTGACAGAAGCCCGCAACGTGGTCGTGAAAATCGGCACGCAGCTATTGACCGTCGAGGACGGCGACAAACCGAGCCTGGACGCGGCGTTTATCCGTCGGATTACCAAGCAGATTGTTGGTCTGCGCAAGGAAGGCCGACAGGTCACGCTGGTTTCCAGCGGTGCGGTGGGTGCGGGGTGCGTTAGCCTGGGTATTGAAAAACGTCCGACAGACCTGGCGGAATTGCAGGCGGTCGCGGCTGTCGGCCAGCGCCAGTTGATGACCGAATGGCACAAAGCTTTTATTAAATACAAGATGTCTGTCGGACAGGTGGTCCTGACACGGACCGACTTCGACGACCGCGTGCGGTTTCTAAATATCCGCAACTGCGTAAACAAGCTGCACGAGCTGGACTGCATCCCGATCTTGAATGAGAACGACACGGTCGCGGTTGAGGAGTTGCGGTTCGGCGATAACGACCTGCTGGCGGCGATGACGACCAACGCTCTTCGGGCCGACGCCCTGCTGCTGCTGACGGCTGTGGACGGTTTGCTTGATGAAGACGGCAAAGTCATCGATCTGATCGACGATATGGCTGCGTTCCAGGGGCTGAGCCGATCCGGCAAGAGCAAATGGGGCCGGGGCGGGATGAGCACCAAACTTGAATCCGCCAAATTGGTCATGGATGCCGGTGAAGTGACGGTGATCGCATCGGGCAGGGAACCAGATGTGATCACACGTATTCTTTCCGGTGAACGGTTAGGCACTGTCTGCATGCCTGCGGTACGTAAGATGGACAGCCGACAACGCTGGATCGCCCTGACCGCCCGTCCGTCGGGCACGATCCAGATCGATGACGGCGCCGCCAAAGCCATTTGCGAACGCCACAAGAGCCTGCTGGCGACAGGCATCACGCAGATCACCGGCCGATTCGAGCGGGGTGATGTATTGCTGGTCCGATCAGAAACCGGCAAAGAACTGGCGCGCGGCCTGACCAACTACAGCGCTGAAGAGCTGCGACTGATCATGGGTAAACGCTCCAGCCAGTTCGAGAAACTGCTCGGTAACGCCGCCTACGATGAGGTGATCCATAAGGACAACCTTGTTGTTTTGGGTTGAGCGATCCGTTTCATTCATCAATATGGAACCGCAGAAGGTCAGGTTGTGTGAACTCACCCAGGACAATGTCGCTGACGTTGTGGCGTTGAAGGTGCTTCCGGATCAAACTCAACTGATTGACGACAACGCTTATGCGTTATCAGAAGCCTATGTTCATCGAAAGAATGCGTGGGTGCGTGCGATCTGTGCCGGGCATGACGTGGTCGGACTCGTGATGCTGTTCATCGCTGAGCCGGAGCATATGCACGCGATCGATGGCCGGGTGACATACTATCTCTGGCACCTGATGATCGATGGCAAATACCAAAGCAAAGGCTATGGCAGCGAAGCCATAAAACTTGTCATCGATCATATTCAAAAGCTACCTGATAGCAGGGACATATACCTGATGTATAAACCTGACAACGATTCCGCCGGATCGTTCTACAGGAAGCATGGCTTTGTGCCTACCGGTGAGATCAGAGACGGAGAAGTGGTGGTGAGGTTAACCTTTTCTCAAACCACTTGAAACTTAAGGTCCAGATAACCTGCACCAACCAGCCCGGTAATCCGCACCAATCCACTATCTCATCTAAACCTCCCAGACATAACAGCCGATCCGATCGCTAGACCGTGTTATTGCCGGTCCGCTTTGCTATGCCACCATGGGAAAACCAAGCAGCGATAGGGAACGAGGGATGAGTGTTAACGAAGACTATGTGAATCTGCTCAAACGTGTACGCGAGATGTGCCTTACCGGCCAGTGCGCGGGAGCAGAGCTTGAGTTGCACAGCGTGTACCGTCGTGCGGGCTGCCCGCCCTACATCAAGGTCGTGCTCGCGGCCTTACTTGCGCGCCGTGGCCGGCACAACGATGCAAATGTTGTCTTACGTCACGTAACACCCAAATCGATCGAGCAATGCAGTCCGAGCCAGATCAAGCTGACAATCAGTGTGCTTGTTTCGCTGGGAAGTATCGTTGAGGCCGAGGCGTTGGGTAAGGCGTATCAGGAAGTGTTCGGCCGCGATGCTTCCAACTGGCTCTACGAGATGAGTGCACCGGGCTCGCAGAACCTTAGTGGCCAGCGCCACGCCCCCGTCGATGAATTAGCCAATGAACTGGCTCAAGAGCCCAAGGCCATCCAGACGTTGGTTTATGCTCAGAAGCACAAACGCGACCTGACGACGGTGAACCTGCTGCGTCAGGCGATCCGAAAGATCATCCCGCTTTTCGAGAATGATCCGCACCAGATGACGATGGTCTGTCAAGCCATGGCGGAGTTAGCCGTGCTGGCCGGCGATCATGCGCAGGCTCAACGTTGGGCGCACCGCGGCCTGGAAGAAGACCCTTACTGTGCATCACTTGCCCTGCTGATCGACCGTCTGCGTGACGACGGCCGAACCACACTGCCGCCGCGCACGGTTTTGCTGTGCGTCGCGACCCAGTACCCGGACTATCCCGATGTGCAGTCGGCATTGATCCGCAGAGAAACCGCTGAGGGTCGGCTGGACGAAGCCCGTGAACGGCTGCGCGATTGGCTGGAGCGTGAGCCTTATTCGCCACACGCGCTGGCGCTGCGTAAGGAGATCGCGGCATGAGTATCAACATCCACAAACAACAGCAAGCGATGGATCGGCTGGACCTGGCCAAGGCCGCGTATCACTGCAAGCAGTACGACCAAGCGCTAAGTCATATCCGCCGTGCGATCGAGCTTGATCCTCAAAACGTCGCTGCACGCGTGTTGCAGGCAGGTATCTATCTGAAACAGAACCGCCCGAACCTGGCGATGTCGGCACTGCGCGCGCACGAGAAAATAGCGCCCCAGCATGCGGAAACGCCTGAAGTGGCGATGCTGCGGGCTGAGGCACTAAGCGCAAGTGGCTTTGACCGTATCGCTGAGACACAACTGCGCAAGCTTGCAGAGCAATTGCCGGATGATGTGCGCCCCTACCGGATGCTGTCTGGTCTGCACGTCAAGCTCAAGGAATTCAACGAAGCGATCAACACCTTGCGCAACGTCGTAAGGCTGTCCCCTTCGGATCAGGCGGCCGGGCGACTGCTCTCTGAGTTACTACAGCAGCGCGATCCACAGGAAGGCCTGGACCTGCTGCTTACCAGTAAACCCGACACACAGGAGCCGAGTGTGCTGCTGCGTGCAGCCAGGCAATGCAGGGAGTTGGATCGACTGGCTGATGCGGATGAGTTGTACCGTACGATCCTGAACAGTTGCCCGGACGATCCGGGTCTACTTCTGGAAGCAGGCCGGCTAGCAGACGAGATGGGGGCGGACGAAGTCGCCATCGAACGGCTGGAAAAGGCTGCTTCGATTGATAGTGAATACCGTGGTGAAGCTTATGAAGCCTTGGCGTTTGCCCACGCCCATGCCGGTCGGTTTGACACCGCAGCGTTGAGCGCATGGAAGTCGATTCGCGTCTCCAAGCAATCCGTCAAAGCCTGGGCTGCACTGGCTGTATTTTCACGCACTTGTGCACGGACTAAACTGGCGAACCGCGCGCTGGATAAATTGAACAGCATTACCGGCAGCCGGCAGCGTCAGCAGATGTTGGCGATGTGTTGGCAGCATGCCGCGGCGGCACTGGCGATGGAGGAAGGGCTCAGTGAAGCACTGCCGGATTATCCCGGCCAGAGCACGATGCAGAAGCTGCTCAAGCAGGCGGTTAACACCCTCGATGCAGTCACACGCGATTATCCGCAACGGGCCGACGCTCAGCACCACTTGGCGGTCTGTCACTTCCTGCTGAACGATCCGACCGAGGCCAACGTCTACAACGACCAGGCGCTTGCGTTGAACCCGCGCTATGAAGCGGCACTGCGTTTAGCGGAGCAGATCGAGGAACGACTTTACGAATGATGTTGCGTGATGTCGCAACAGAATCAGATCGCCGAAATCCAGCGTGTGAAAGCCACATTTTTAGTCGGGCGGGTACTTCGAGGAATCCCAGCGGAAGTCAACTTCCGCGTCCTTGTGGAATCCCTTGGCCGCTAGTCGTATGCAGTCCCAGCAGAGCATGGCTTCGGGATTCAGCCCCGGTGATGGTTGTGGCTGCGGGTGAATCCAACGCTTCATCTCAGCAGGTTTGTGGCTAAGGCACAACGTGCAGTCGAATGCTTCACTTGCAGGTTGATTATGATCGAGTGCGGTCTTGAGGCAGGATAAGCACAGCACCGAGCCCCGGTGCCCTTCGATCATGGGGATCACTTCATCCCAGTCGGTCCCGCAAAAGTCGCAAGAGATTACGATCCCACCGTCTTCTTGTCGCTGCATTTACTTCGCCTTAACTATCGTCTGGTTGAACGTTGCACCACATTCGGGGCAGGCCTTGCTTTCAGAGTCGAGGCTTCCCCGTAAATCATAGCCGCATGCTCGGCAATCGTATTCGGCCAGCTTCCAATGTGAAGCAATGAACTTTGAAACCCACAGGACGCCGATCAGAAGCGAGCCCAAACCGATCAGCACGCCAAACCCCATGTACAGGAAGATGCCTGTCTCATTCATCCCGTTCATAAAAATGTAGGGATACACACCCGCTACAAATGGCGGCAGGATGGCCAGGAATCCTGATACTGTTAACGTCGCCGTATACAGAATCCCCCCGGTTATTATGAGCTTTGTTCGTTTGCGTTGGATGGGTGTCATACACGTACAAAAACAAACGATTCATTCGTGTGATGTGAGTAACAGCTTCACGGTAAGTTTGAGTTCGCCTTCGAGTTCTTCGATCCGCTCACCCGTCGCGGTCCACTGCTCCAGCGCGGAGCGGACGGGGTCGTCCCAGTTGTCGGCCCCGGTGGAGCGGGTGAGTTCAACCTTCGTGATACGCCCCTCCTTGTTGAACCATAGCTCCGCCTCGGGATTCTTGGGTACGGTGCTGTATATGGCGATTACCGAGGGGCGTGGAATGACTGTTTTGATCTCGATACCGTCAGCGGTAAGCACCGTACCGGGTTTGACCTCCACGATGCCTGGGATGATGGTAACCGGCGGGGATTCACCCGCATCACGCGGCGCAGACGTCGGCTTGGCGGGCTTGCCGGGTTGGCCCGGTTGTTCGGTCTTGTCTTCCTTGGGCCGATCCTCCGCCTGCTGCGGCTCAGCCGAGTCCGGCATGACGACCTCGGCATCGCGTGGCATCAGCCCGTCGGGGGCGTGAGGGATCTGCCCCTCTTCTTCAGGTGAAGGCAATGGCACCGGCCCCACCGGACTGACGGGAACCGTCACCGCATCAGGCCGCGTTTCATCTTCATCGGGTTGCGAAGGCGTAGGGCTGACCGGTGCAGGCGGCGTCGGGTCCAGTTCGATCGGTGCATCCGGCACAGGGTCCTGCTGACGCTGAAGCGCAGGCTGCTCAACGATCGAGTGCTTGGCTAACAACTCCTGGTAATCGTCGTAAGAAATCCAGGCAATGTTGGTTATCGATGCATGCGCCTTGCCGACGTCCGCCTCCTGCGGCTCAGCCACGTTCTTCTCTTCCAGCGGCGGCGTCCAATCCGGCAGGTTCGGGATGCTGGTGATACCCCAACCCAACACCGGTACCATCGCAATATGTAAGCACAACGCAACCACAGCCCCGAGAATCAGCGGCGGGATGGTTTCACGGTCGAGCATGGGAAAGGGTGTAGGGTGTAGGGTGTAGGGTGTAGGGTGTAGGGTGTAGGGTGTAGGGTGTAGGGTGTAGGGTGTAGGGTGTAGGAATTTTATTTTCTGCTTTTCTGCGTTTTCTGCATTTTCTGCTTTCCCCCCTACCGCCCTGCTTTCTCCCCGACGATGTTGAAGTCTTCCAGCCCTGCACGTCTGACACGTTCAATGAGCGAAATCAGTAACGGCCCGCGATCGACTGTCGGCGAACCTGCAACCGACTCCGATTCAGATGATGTGTCCACAACCGGCGGATTGTCTTCCAGAGCCAGGAACAGCTTGGGCGGATTTTCAAGCTCCGCGATCTCGTTTAACCGCTCATCCAGTTGATCCGTCGTCACCGGCGCCCGGTTGAGATACAACCCGCCGCGGACGTCGACCGTGATCGCCAGGATCGAGGCGGGCTCCGCGGATCGGCCGGTCGAGAGCGTCTGTAACTGCACCGGCAGGATCTCGGCGTGTACCATCAGGACCATGGCATAGATGTAGAACGTCAGCAACACAAACACCACGTCGATCAGGGGCATGATCTCGACTCGTGGTGACAGGTCATGTCGGCGGGCGGCTCGCATATGCAGATTATAGGGCCTGCAGTCTGTACGGCCCACAAATACAATACCCAGCCACGGCAGGCGCTTCACAATACTGGAGTTAAGCTGGTAAACTGTCCGATAACCAAGTCTTGTTGAGCATCCGACTTCTAAGGAACTACCCATGAACGAAGAACAAACCCCAAACGAACCATCCACCTCTTTTGACAGCAGTTCGTTATCCAAAGATGCCAAAACCATGGCGATGTTGGCTCATCTGCTCGGAATTCTACTCGGATTCCTGGGGCCCCTGATCATATGGCTGATCAAAAAGGATGAAGAGCCATTCGTAGATGACCAAGGCAAAGAAGCATTGAACTTCCAGATCACGTTATTGATCATTTACGTGGTATGCGCTGCGACTTCGTGCTTTGTGATCCCCATTTTCGTTGCCCTGGCGGCATGGGTCGGCGCTTTGATCCTGTCGATCATGGCCTGCATGAAAGCAAATGAAGGCCAGACATACCGCTATCCAATAACCCTGCGGTTAATCAAATAAACCAACTTAGTCCGCTGAGTAATGCAGCGCGAAAGTCCACGGAGATATCTTCGTGGACTTTTTCAGTGCCATGCACTCTCAGCGCAAAGACTCCCAAGCTGCGGTGACCACTTCATCGGGTGTATCAGTAACGATCGATACCGTACCGAGTGAATTCGGCAGGACCAGCCGTACCTTCCCGTCCGCCACCTTCTTGTCGCTACGCATGATGGACATGAGTTTGTCTGTTGCGGGCAGGTCGGATGCTTTGGTCGGCAGGCCGAGTTTGTCCAGCAGCGTAACCAGCGGTTCTACGATATCGCATCGACCGGTATCCGCGGCAAGCTTCGCGGCCGCGACCATGCCTAGAGATACAGCCTCACCGTGCAGGTATTTACCGTATTCCGTCCCGGCTTCAATCGCATGGGCAAAGGTGTGGCCGAAGTTCAGGTGAGCGCGTACACCCGCTTCCTTTTCATCTTCCATCACGACAGCCGCCTTGATCCGTACGTTCCGCTCGACCAGCTCAACCAGGCAATCGGAATCCAGTGAAAGGATCAATTCCGCATTCTGATCGATCCAATCAAAGAGAACTGGGTCACGGATTACGCCGTGTTTCACGCACTCGGCAAGGCCACAGATGAAGTCGCGTTTATTGAGCGTTTTTAGTGTGTCCGTGTCGATGATGACAAGCACCGGCTGGTGGAACGCGCCGATGAGGTTCTTACCCTGCGGCATATTCACACCAACTTTTCCGCCGACAGACGCATCGACCATGGCAAGCAGTGTGGTCGGGCATTGCACGAACGGAACACCACGCAGATAAGTGGCGGCGACGAATCCGCCGGTATCCCCGACGATCCCCCCGCCGACGGTAATCACCGGGCTCTTGCGTTCGAGCCTTTCATTTAGAAGCTCGTGATACAGCTTCTCGACCGTAGCAAGATTCTTGTGGTCTTCCCCCGCGTGCATGGTCGTGAAAAGCGGGTTGTAGCCGGCAACGATCAATGACGTCTTTGCCTTCTTGCCATGCGTATCCGTGATCTTGTCGTCCACAATCAACGCTGCCCGATGATGCGGAGCCAGGTCATGGACAAGCCTACCAAGCTCAGATAACAAGCCCGGCTCGATGCGGACGTCGTAGCGGTGATGCGGAAGGATGAGTTCAACGGTCGCCATGATTCTCGCCTGTTCTATCTATGTCTTTATGTTGCTCGGTCATCTGCTTCAGGGCCTCGGCCGGGTCTTGATCGGTTTGATCCTGACCGGCCGGACCGGACAGCATAACGCGTCTTGGCGCGTTTGGCGTCCGACGCTTGATTTGCTGTCGCAAGAAAAAAAACGTCATACCTAAGACCACCACAATGAGCCATATGGGCGGTAGGATCGATCCATCGCCGGAAACGCGTTGCCCCGCCACGGTGGCTGATCGGGCGACAAATGTCAGGTAACGTGTCGACTGCCCTTGCTGGTCGGTATCCGCCCAGACTTTGTAAAACCGACCCACCAATCGCACATCCGCCCCCGTGCCTGGAGCTTCCATGAGCCCTTCCGGGTCGAGGAAGTACACCACCGCCACCTCTTCGGGCTCTTCGCGGACGAGGATCACCCACTCGGTCAGTGCGTCCCCCATCCAGGGATTGGCCTCACGTAGCTTGTATCGCCTGGACCTGCCGGCAAACCGCCCTTCAACCAGAAAAAGATCCCCCCTGGCGTCAGCCGGATTGTCAAGAAGCCCGTCATAATCGGGGATGCGTGCACCGGCCTCATCTGCCGACTCCCATTGAAGGATGTTCGTGAGAAGTGCATCCAGACCCGGCTCAATCAACTCCGTTGTATCGTCATGGACCGCTTCCAATTGTGCCTGCTGCTGCGGTGTCAAAGGAGGCACGGCAGCCAAAGAAAGCATAATCAGCAAATGCGTGAACATGCGGTGCATTGTAAGTGTTTAGCTGGCATAGGTTCGGCGAAAATGGTGAATCGTAGACCAAATCAAGCCGGATTATTCCGTAATCGCCAGAGCTGTCCGTGCTACCGACCTGGCATATTTTCGCTATCATCCCGTTTTGCCAAGCTTTGACACGGACGGAAAACCATGACCAGTGCGACCCAATCCAAAACCGGCCCGGAACCGATCGAATTGCCCGCAGGTGTTGCCGGGCAAGTCATCCCGATCGTGGACTTCGGCTCGCAATACGTTCAATTGATCGCTCGCCGCGTCCGTGAGGCCGGGGTTTATAGTCTGCTGGTTTCCCCTGATATCAGCCTTGAAGCTCTGGCTGCTCTGAAACCACGCGGGATCATCCTCTCCGGTGGCCCCAGCAGCGTCTATGAAGAAGGCGCCCCGACATGCGATCCCCGCCTGTTCGAGCTTGGCGTCCCTGTGCTGGGTATATGCTACGGCATGCAGATCGGCTGCATGCTGCTGGGGGCCGAGGTCCGTAACGCTCAGGCACGGGAATACGGTGGCGTACGCGTCAAAATCACCAATAACGCCAATCTGCTCAAAGGTATCCCCACCAGCATGACAGCATGGATGAGTCACGGCGACCAGGTCCAGAGTCTGCCCGACAGCTTTGAATCGCTGGCGGAAACAAACACATGCCCGTACGCAGCGGTCCGCCACAAGGAAAAACCCTTCTACGGCGTGCAATTCCACCCGGAAGTCACGCACACGCCCCACGGCACCGATATCCTCACGAACTTCCTGTTCGATGCCTGTAAGTGCGACGGTTCCTGGCGGATGAGTAACTTTCTCGATAGCGAAGTCGACCGCATCCGCAAAGTCGTCGGTGATAAACGCGTGATCTGCGGGCTCTCCGGCGGTGTCGATTCCTCCGTTGTCGCTGCGATGCTTTCCAAGGCGATCGGCAAACAACTAACCTGTATCTTCGTCGACAACGGCCTTTTGCGGAAAGGCGAACGTGAGCTTGTCGAACAGACATTCAAGGGCCACTTCGATGTCGACCTGCGCGTCGTCGATGCTGAACAGGATTTTCTTGATGACCTGAAGGGAATTGAGGAGCCTCAGGAAAAACGCACACGTATCGGCCACCGCTTTATTGAAGTGTTCAAGCAGGCGTCGGCGGATATAGAGGGTGTCTGCTTCCTGGCTCAGGGTACGCTATACCCGGATGTCATCGAGTCCGGCCACGGCTATTCCGGCGCAGCGGCAAATATCAAACTGCACCACAACGTCGGCGGTCTGCCGGAAGACTTGGGATTCGACCTGATCGAACCACTTCGCAACCTCTTCAAAGACGAGGTGCGCAAACTGGGTTCTGTACTAGGCCTGCCTGATCAGATGGTCTGGCGCCATCCGTTCCCCGGCCCGGGATTAGCGGTGCGTGTGCTTGGTGAAGTCACTAAGGAGCAACTCGACCTGGTGCGTGAAGCCGACGAAATACTGCTCGAAGAAATTGTCGCAAACAACCTTTACCGCAAGACCGCCCAGGTCTTCGCCGTGCTGCTGCCAGTCAAAGCAGTTGGCGTGATGGGCGACGGCCGCACGCACGAGCAGGTCATTGCGGTTCGGGCCGTAGAAAGCCAGGACTTCATGACCGCCGACTGGGCACGTCTGCCGTTCAACGTGCTGGCGGAGATCAGCAACCGAATCATCAACGAGGTCCGCGGCGTGAACCGGGTGGTCTACGACATTTCCAGCAAGCCACCGGCAACGATCGAGTGGGAGTGATTCAGACGAATACAGATGTAAACATGCCGTGTCGGAAGCATGTCACAATATTCATGATCAGGTCGCTTCGTCTGTTTTATTTGAAGCAACTGAGGGTGCGATCACGAACTTCTCAATATCGATTTCCTGGTTGAACTGTACGCCGATGTGATGCGCGTTGCCTGTGAGAAGCACACAACATTTGACGACACCTTCCACACAAACGGTATCGCCATCACTTGTCTTGAGGATGACGCGGCAGGCTGTGCCGGTATGCACAAACATACCGTGGATGAATCCGATCCCGCCTTCACTGATATTACGTGAACGGACTGCGTACGCAGCCCATTGGCCGTTAGGCAGCTGGATGGCCACGGCGATCTGAATAAGTTTGCGATAACTGAGCCGCTCGTGCCGGCGTCTGCCCATCTGATACGGCTCCGTGTCATTGAGACGTTCGGCCAAAGCCTTCCACTGCGCCTCCGTGAGGTGCAATGTGTCGATTACTTCTTTGGAGCCTTCGTTTGCCATAAATCTATCTTCACCGGAATGGAAAGTTGATTATCACCTTTGTTTTCGACAAATTTCAGCAACTGGATTATTGTGCTTTAATCAGTGAAACATCCGAACCAGAAGGGTCCGAGAAGAATAGGAATAGATACAAGGCACACGGGATCGTCCTGAGCTAAAATACCGCATAACGATATTAAAATCTCGTGAATTAGAACTCGAAACGCTTATCCATGGATTATCAAGCTCTCCCACAACGTGTGCCCCTGCGGTTATGCCGGATTAGCCTGGCTTTTCTGATTGTTGTTGTCGCGGGTTGTGCCGGGCAAAAGACCGCTCATGAACCTGTCGTAGCGGCTACGGTTACCGCCCCGGCACGGACATTCTCGGTAAACGATCCATCGAACCTCCCGGCATCGTTGACAATTAAGCTGCATAACCACAACGGCTACCTGCTTGCGCCCGCCAAAATAAATGGACAAGCGGCAGGCATGTTTATGTTCGATACAGGAAGCAATCTGACGGTGATCTCGACCGGTCTGGCGGGCAGGCTGGAACTAGCCTCGGAAGGATCGAGTAAAGCCGTAGGCGTCGGTGGTACACAAGCGTTCAAGTACCGCACCTACGATTCGCTTGAATTTGGCGGATTGGAAGTAAAAGGACAACGGGCCGCGGCGATCAGTATGCACCCGATGAGCCGGGGAATCGGCACGAGTGTGAGCGGTTTGATCGGTGTGCGTGAGTTGGGTGGCTTGCCGTTTACATTGGATTACAGCAACGACACGCTGACCGTCTACCGCAGGCAGGACTTCGCGCCCCCGCAGGATGTCAAGCCCGTGCGTGGCAGATTTGATTTTGCGGGCTTGCCGGTAGTTAACGCGGAACTGGGAAAGGGGCGGAAAATCTGGCTGATCCTGGACAGTGGCGCCGACAACGAGCTGACGCTGCCACGTAAGTGCCTGACGCTTTGGCCGAGTATTATCTCAACACCCGGCACAGGCTCGGGCCACAGCGCCGGTGTCGGCGGCGCGGTAGCCAGCACCTACACATGGTTAAACACACTCGAAGTATTCGGTCTGACGCTCAATGACATGCCCGTCCAGTTCGAGCAGGCTCCCGAGGCGTTCGACCGCCAGGCACGGCCGGTCGGACGGATCGGCGGCGCATTCCTGAAGAACTTCCGACTGACCATGGACCCCCAGCGTCAACTGATCTGGGCTGAATGGTTGCCCGGGATGGCTGAGGAAGAAGAATAAGAACACACCAGTTACTGATGCTCCCACTCACAGAATGAGCGTTATCGCGTCCGGTAACCAAGCCAGTTGCCGGTAATCACGGCCCTCGTCAACACCCAATATTCGCACAGTTGATTCAGCCGATATGAAGGCTGAGATGGCTGAACACTTCGAAAAACTCGTCGTCTGGCAGCACTCGGTGGAGCTGGTGCAGTTTGTCTACCAACAGACGCGCGACTTTCCCGCGGATGAAAAGTCGGGGCTTGCCGCGACGATGCGCCGGACGGTGACCGGCATCCCCGCCAAGATCGCCGAGGCCGACGGTGTCGATGATGCGGACAAGGTCTGCCAAACCTTGACAGGTATACGCGGCACCATCCGTGAAATGCAGACCTACGTCATCATCTGCAGAAAGATGGGCTTCATCCCCTACCTGAAGTATAAAGGGTTCCGTAAAAGACTCGCGAAGATCGATCGAACGCTCGCAGTGCAAATCGAGCAACTGCAAGCACCTCACAAAGCGCCACTATTAAAACCACGATTAGCAGCGTAATGACACCGCTAATCGTGGATGTGTTTGTTGTGTTATCGCTTCGTCTATCTATTAGTGCTTTCGGCCTCGACGGATCACCATCAGACCTGATAGACCCAGTAACATCGCTGAGGCTGGCTCCGGAACCATAACGACAGTTGCGGCGGGACCATTTGTTACACCCGTAGGAGGTATATGTGGGAACATACTGAGGGCGTTGGTTTCGCAGAAGATATCTCTCTCGAAGTCATCCGAGAATGAACTCCAGACAATCGTATTGCCACTGATCTTTGGCGACATGTCGTTGACGTCGTTGTCGGTGACCTGGCGCAATTCTTCTGTCAGGATATTGTATTCAAAGATTTCGTAATCCCCGTCCGTGCCCTCGCCTGCAGCGGGGTCCCTCATGTGGAAGACAAGCTTATAGCCGTCGATGCAAAGACCGCCGAACGAGCCCGCATCGGTAATCAGGATGTCTTCCTGTGTTTCGATGTCGAAGAGGCGTAATTGGTTTGGATCATATACCGGCGGTTCATAATCATCTGTGAACGGCAACCAAACGCCGCCGAGTCTTGGGTAGACGAACGATCGCTCATACGCAACATAGTGACCATCTAACACGGCATTGGAATCCGAGTAGTAGTCCAATCCCGCGCCTTCACCCATCGTCATCAGTGTTTGCGTTGCGGTGTCGTACACTTTCACACGAGCGCCGATGTTCTCTGACGCCGTTGGAAGGACACTAATAAATGCACTGTTACTCTGTGTGTCCCCAATTACTATTGGCCCACTATCGACAGGGGTGAGTCCCCCATCTAAAGGCTCGGTAATGCGGCGATCGAAGTCCCACCGCTGCGGTTCTTCGTACTTGACATAACCATCCGAGACCTCGATCCGCCTGGCGGCAGAATTGGTATCCAGCGTCTGGTATTCGCCGGTCTTGACATTATTCATCACAATCTGCCCACTTGTCCAGACTGCCCAATCACCGTCAAAAACAAGCGTGTTGGCATTCTCTGTACTGAAAAAGCGGATCTTTGATTGCTTACCGTTGTAGCGACGCTTTGTCAGACGGTTTGTCTCACCGGTCTGCGGGTTGTACCACATGACGTCGAAGTATTCGGTCATGGAAGGAACGGAATTGCTGTCAAGCGGCATTCGCTTGCTTAGCCAGACAATACCGTCACTTGGCGTATCACCCGCACATGCCGACTTCTCAAAACGGGCGTCGTCTGTGATCTGTTGGCCGTTCCAATAAACCTCTCGATTGCGATATTCGCGTATCGTCTTCTTCTGGTATCGTTTTTGGAGCTTGGGGAATATCCTGAGCTTACTTCGAAGTGAATCCGAGTATTCCGACCGGATGGTTGAACTGATCCACAAGCCCGGGCCATAGAGCGTGTCTTCCATGTTGTTCCGGGTCAGCATCTTTTTTTCACCGGTCACAACGTCATAGCTGAATACCTCGGAGTCGCCCTCATCACCACCGAACCGCTCCCAATAGATCGTGGTGCCATCGATATAGTAGTTTCGATCCGAGACGTTATTGCTGGTCACACGATTGATGGAATAATTCAGCGGAATTTCCATTATGACTCCATCGACAATAGCGGCCTCAGCCTCTATGCCATAACTAGAAGTCAAAAAAGTGATAGCCAATGCCGAGAATGCGACATGTCGGAAGAAAGATGTCATATAGACCCCCATTTGAAAATAATAATACCTAACTATGCCCTAGTATGAGCGTCACGGGCCGATAATGCAAGTACTGATTTACTAAATTTAACATCAGATTTGTCCGCCAACCTCAACAACCGGTAGCATGGATTGTATGAATCAGGAAGTTCAGACAGACGTGCTGATCGTCGGCGCCGGGCCGATCGGGCTGGAATTGGCGGTTGTTCTAAAACACATGGGTGTGGATTACATCCAGGTCGATGCGGGCCAGGTCGGCCAGACGATTTTCTGGTACCCCAAACAGGTCAAATTCTTCTCAGGCCCGGAACGTATCGCCATCGCGGGCGTCCCTTTGGCGACCAGCAACCAGGAAAAAGCGACGCGCGAGGAATACCTGGCCTACCTGCGCGGGATCGTCCAGCAGTTCGGGTTATCCATTAGAACCTTCGAGCGCGTAACCAGAATCTGCCCCAACAATGAGAAGTTCATTGTCAAAACCCGCCGGGGAAAGGACGAACACACCTACCAGGTTCGTCATGTCGTCATGGCCATCGGCGACATGCACCACCCGCAGATGCTGAAAGTCCCCGGCGAAGACCTCAGCCATGTCAGCCACTACTTCGATGAACCACATCAGTATTTTGCACAAAAACTGCTGATCGTTGGTGGCCGAAACTCCGCGGTCGAGGCGGCGATCCGCTGCGCGCGGGCAGGGGCTCATGTCACGCTTTCTTATCGCAAAGAGCAATTCGATGATAAACACGTCAAGTACTGGCTTCTGCCCGAACTGTTGTCATCAATCAAATCCGGACAGATTAAGTTTTATCCGAATACCCTCCCCAAGCGTATCACTGAACAACACGTTCAACTGATGCCGACTGACAGCGCCGGCGAGCCGGACTCCTCCAAAGGCGAACCGTTTGATGTCGAAGCCGACTTCGTGTTGCTGATGACCGGCTACCGCATGGATACCTCGCTGCTGGAAGAAGCCGGCGTGGAACTGGTCGGCGAAAACCGCGGGCCGAAGTACGATCCGCAAACCATGATGACCAACATACCCGGGCTCTACATCGCCGGCACCGCCGCTGCGGGAACGCAGAAGAACTTCCGCCTGTTTATTGAAAACTGCCATCCCCACGTTGCGAAGATTGCGCAGTCTATTACAGGACAAGAACCGCCGCCCGGCCTGATCAACGATGCAGCAAAGACATTTGATCTACCAGAAAGCTGATCGCTTGCATCGATTTATCAAAAAAACCAAACGGTATTACTCCCGCATGTCTTTCAGGAACGGATATTGTCTTCGATATTCCATCAATGAGACGCGATCCAGCTCTGCCTGCAATGCGACGGGTCGATCGTCGGCCTGAGCGATGATGCGTCCCTTAGGATCGACCACGATGCTAAGCCCCGGGTAACTTAACTTCGGGTCTTGCCCGACGCGGTTAACACCGATGACGTATGCCTGGTTCTCGATGGCACGGGCAACAAGCAGCGCGGTCCAGTGCGACGCTCGTGTGCCGGGCCAGTTGGCGATCACAATCATGACCTCGGCGCCCAGACGGACAGCTTCACGGAAGCGTTCGGGGAACCTCAGGTCGTAACACACAAACGGTGCGATCGTGAAACCTGCATGCTGAAACGTGTCGACCTTATCGCCTGCAAGATAGTGTTCGGATTCACCTGCCGGGCTGAACGGGTGCATCTTGGTGTACCGGAGCAGTTCATTGCCATTCGGCCCGACCACCAACGCCTGGTTCAATCCTTTTCCATCCGTGTGTTTACACACCACCCCAGCCACCACAGCACTCAAATACTTCTGAGCGAGGTCGCGTATGAATCGACGACTCCTTCCCTCTGCATCAATCGCTTTATCCACATGATTCGTGAAACCGCTATCAAACATCTCCGGCAAGACAATCAATGAACCCGGTCGGATCGACTGGCGTGCCAGCAGCGAAGTAATCCGATCGTGGTTCTGTTCACGGTCTTCCCACGCGATGTCGAACTGGCAAAGGACAACTTGCATCGTTTCAAGATACCAGACCGCCGCGTGAGATGTGTTCTGACACGAAAAAAACACCCCGCCGGTTTATCGACGGGGTGTTAATTGATTATCAGCTATAAGCCGGCCGGAGCCGACGAATTATTTACCAGCGGTCGCGGCCACCGCCGCCGCCACGGCCACCACCGTAGCCGCCGCTACGCGGACGGTCGGCCTTGGGACGGGCTTCATTGACGGTGAGGGTGCGGCCTTCAATCTCGGTCCCGTTGAGGGCTTCGATGGCGGCATTGGCTTCACTGTCTTCGGGCATGGTCACGAAACCGAAGCCACGGCTGCGGCCGGTCTCGCGGTCGGTCACGACGGCGGCTTCCTGCACGCTGCCGTAGTTCGTGAACAAGTCTTCCAACTCCTGCTGAGTCGTACGGAAGCTGAGGTTACCTACGTAAATCTTCATCAATCGGTCTCCAGTCGGTGAGGCACAATCAAGGCTGGAGGCCGAGACGGGCATCACAATTCAAGGTCTGCCGCTCGACAGCCGAGCAGCGCAGTGACTGCATTGTACCATGTGCCCCGTTCAAATTGCAAGATGTCTTTCATCAGACAATTTTGAGGTTTTAGCCAGATTTTAGTTAGGAATCTGTATAAACTACCGGCCATGCCAACCGTCACACTCATCAACGGCCGGGTGATCGACCCGGGTAACGGGATCGACGAAATCACCCATATCGTGCTGGCCGACGGCAAAATCGCCGCTATCGGCAAAACAGCCAATCCCGACGCTTCAGCGGACAATATCGTCATCGACGCCTCGGATTGCATCGTCAGCCCGGGCCTGATCGATGTACACGTCCACTTCCGGGAGCCGGGACAGGAAGAAAAGGAAACCATCGCGACTGGCTCCGCCGCAGCGGTGGCGGGCGGATTCACCAGCGTCTGCTGTATGCCCAACACGCAGCCAACCCTGGATGACGACTCCCGCATCGAATTCGTTTACCGCCAGGCCCAACGGGCGAACCTCGCCAATGTCTTCCCGATCGGCGCCATCACCAAAGGCAGAGCCGGCGAGGAACTGGCCGAGATCGCCCAGATGGCCGCCAGCGGTGCGGTCGGGTTCAGCGATGACGGCGTCGGCGTCGCTTCCGCGGGGGTCATGGCTAAGGCACTCTCCTACATCGCCATGACCGGCAAAGTGCTGATGCAGCACTGCGAAGACCCGCAGCTCGGTGGCGGCGCGATGAACGCCGGTGCCTTAGCCACAAAACTCGGCCTCTCCGGCTGGCCACGTGTCGCTGAAGAGCTGATGATCCAGCGCGACATCATGCTCAACCAGGCCCAAGGCTCAAAGACACGCTACCACGTCCAGCACATCTCCAGCGGCGGCAGCGTCGAACTCGTCCGCCGGGCAAGAGCCGACCTCATCGGGCAGGCCACCATCACCGCAGAAGCCTCCCCGCACCACCTGCTGCTGACCGAAGAAGATTGCGCTACCTACGAGCCCAACTTCAAGATGAATCCGCCACTGCGTGCCAAACGGGATATCGAAGCAATCATCGAAGGCATCAAGGACGGCACAATCACCATCCTCGCCACCGATCACGCCCCGCATACCCTCGAAGATAAGCAAGTCGAATTCACCGCCGCCGCCTACGGCATCCTCGGTCTCGAATGCGCCCTGCCGCTTTATATCAAAGCCCTGATCGAATCCGAAGCCATCGGCTGGCCCAAACTCATCGAGATGATGACCATCAACGGCGCCAACCTCTGCGGCCTGACAGGCAAGGGATCGCTGAGCATCGGCGCCGATGCGGATGTCACCGTGATCGATCCGAAGCAAGCCTGGACCATCGAAGCAGACAAGTTCGCATCCAAGAGCCGCAACTGCCCCTTCGACGGCTGGAACGTCATCGGCCGTGCGATCACCACCATCGTGGGCGGTGAAGTAAAACTCGCCCTGGACCCGGACCGCATCAAAGGCGGCAACACACCGATCTGCGATACACCGCAAGCATTGCTAGAACCTATCGCAGTGTAGCTGCATCCTCTTACCCCCTCTCCCCCCGGGAAAGGGCCGGGGTGAGGGCCGGCTGCCTTATAGGTACTGATTGCTTTCGCTGACGAAATCAATCCGATGCCCATCACCATTGAATGGATTCTGGTGCGATCGAATCGCATCATGGTTAACGGACACCACCCACTGTGTGTTTACTGTCTTGTTGACTTATTGGGTGAGTAACAACATCTTTCCTGCTCCGGCCCTCACCCTAACCCTCTCCCGGGGGGAGAGGGGACCGATCCGATGATGTCTCATCAATCAAAACATCCGCACCACACTCCGGGCACTTGCCTGTTACATTGCCAGTCAGGTTGTAACCGCACTCGTGGCAAGCGGCATAATTCACGGGTCTGGGTAACCACTTAATGATCAGGATGGCGAGCCCTGTAAACACAAGCGACAAGAGGATGGTCACATATAGTTCAGTTGTATGGATGCCATAGACTGGTGTACCGACATGGACAAAGACCTCCTGGGCTGACCTCGTCCGTGTTACCGGTGTAGTAATCTCAAACCAACAAAGATAACCATACCGTTCATAAAAGTTGAATGGAATCCCATATCCCATCATCCCCGTTCTACCGTAAGAACGATGCAACCAAAGCAGATACCAGGCGAACGCCGTGCCCAACCAGATAGTAATACGTAGCCAGTACCGGAGACGAGAATCCATATTGCCTCCCAATACGCATACTCGACTGGTCAATGCGCCTCACTCACCCTGGTTCTTCCCTTCAATCAATACCTCGCCGATATACGTCGCGACTTCTCGGCGGATGGGGCCGGCGGAGCCTTCGTCGCCGTTGGGGTGGCAGCGGCTGGTCAGCAGGATGTAGAAGAGGTTGTTGGTCGGGTCGATCCAGTAGCAGGTGCCGGTCCAGCCGGTGTGGCCGAAGGAGGTTTCGTAGTCGAAGACCGCGCCGCGGGCGGATTGGTCGGAGGTGTGGGTGCTGAAGCCATAGGTACGCCAGCCGTTGTCATCACCTTCCAGCGGGCGCGGTGTTGTCATCTCGTCGACGGTTTCTTGTTTGAGGATGCGTACGCCGTCGAGTTCGCCGCCGTTCATGAGCATCCGACAGTAACGTGACAGGTCGTCCACGGTGGAGAACAGGCCGGCGTGTCCCGCGATGCCGCCAAGACGGTAGGCCCGGGGGTCGTGGACCTCAGCCAGCCGCCATTCGCCATCGATGAACTCCGTCGGCGCACAACGGGCTGCCAGGTCGCCGGTCGGTTTGTATGTGGTTTCGTTCATACCCAGCGGAACGAAAATCTCTTCCCGGGAGAACTGGTCGACGTTCCGGCCGGTGATTTTTTCTATCAGTTCTGCGAGCACGATGAAGCCGACATCCGTATATTTATACGTTGTGCCCGGTTCCCACAAGGTAGGCAACGCATTGATCCGATCGATCATCTCTTCGCGGGTGCCGACATAGTCCTTTAACGAGTTATCCGGCGTAAGCCCGCCACGGTGCAGCAGTAACATCTCGACGGTGATCTTATCCTTCCCGTTCTGCCCGAATTCGGGGATGTAGTCGGCGATCTTGTCAGTCAGTTTCAACTGCCCCCGTTCGATCAGGAGCATGATGCTTGTCGCGGTGGCGGTGGGCTTGGTAAGGCTGGCCATGTCAAAAACCGTATCAGGGGTCATGGGGCTGACCTTGGGCTTAATCGCCCGACTGCCGTAGGCTTTGCGGTAAAACACCCCGTCGCCGTCCCCCACAATCAGCACGGCCCCGGGCACCTCGCCACGCTCAATCGCCGCCTCGACCACGGCGTCGACCCCGGTTAATTGCTCAGTTCTCGGATCCGTCGATTTTGCCTGAGCCATACAACCCTGCAGTGTAGAACCAAGTAAAAGATATACCAGTAGTGATATCTGTGTTTTCATATGCCGAATCATATATTCATGAGATTGGTACGTAAAAAGTGAAATTTGACCTCGGCAACCATTGCAGAGCTCTTGGTTCGTGCTACACTCAATCTGGAGTTATTGGCCACGCCAGGAAGGCACACCATGTGGTATGCACGCATCAATAACTCACCCATTTGGAGGTGGGGGACCACCCGTGAACACTGATACCAACAAAAAGCTGCGCGTGCTGTTCGTTAGTGACCACTTTGGCCATGCCGGAGGTGTTATCCATGGCGCGACACGGTATTTTCTGACCGTGCTGCCACGCTTGCTTCAGCGTGATGTCGATCTGCATGTCGCATTCCTGCGTGGTGAACACCCCGCCTCCGAACAGATTAAACGTAAAGGTATCCAGCCGGTCTTCTTCGGCCGTGCCAAAAGGAATCCCCTGTCCGCGTTAGATGTATACCGACTGGTTCGCCGTGAAAGGATCCAGGTCATCCACTGCGCGGGGATGAAAGGTATCCTGGCGTCACGCATCGCGGGCTGGCTTGCTGGTGTCCCGGTTGTCTCACACCTGCACGACTGCGAACCATTGTCCAGATCTGTCCAGAGAATGTTGCGATGGACCAACCGGTTCAACTCATGGAACCTGTCCGTCTCGAAAGATGTTGAGGAGCACGGCAAGTTCAAACTCGGTATCAATCCTTCTCGCTCCGAAGTCCTGCACAACGGTATTGTGCTGGATGAGCTTCAAAGCACCCCCCAGGAAGCGGGCAAGCAGTGCCGTGAGTCGCTAGGCATATTCCCTGATAACAAGGTCATCGGCATCGTGGGCAGACTGGCTGCGGTGAAAGGGCACGACACGTTGCTCCGAGCCATGCCCGGTGTGCTGGCTAAGTTCCCCAACGCAAGGCTCATGATCGTCGGTGAAGGTGAAGAGCACGAACGCTTAAATCAACGTGTCCACGAACTGGGGTTGTACGGCTACGTCACTTTCACCGGCCAGGTCCAGGATGTCTGCCCCTACTTACGTGCGATCGATGTGGTCGCGATGCCTTCGTTGCGAGAGGGCTTACCTTATTCACTGCTGGAAGCGATGGCGTTGGACAAGCCCGTGGTCGCCTCCGCGGTAGGTGGTCTGGCGGAAACAATCAATCACTGTGTCAACGGCGTCCTGTTCAGGCCGAACGACGCCCAAGCTCTTTCCGAAGCATTGATCTCAGTTCTGTCCGACCCGTTACTGACTCAAATCATCACGCACGGGGCTCACGAAACTGTCAGCCACTACGATATCGAGCGACACATCGACCGGATTGCTTCGATCTACCGTGCATTAGCGGCAGGTGAAACTGTCGTGCCGCTTGAAGCCTTGCATTCTGACGAGTCGGATAAAAGCCAACAATTGACCAGCCAAACGCTTCAGACGGATAAAAGTTCTCTGGAACGCGTTTAAGTCGCCTGGTCAAACCCACCATCTTTTTGGTCATAAGCCTTGAGCCATCCGTTTACAGCGATACGAGACAGTTGGCGTAAAAACTGGCCCGAGATCCACTGTGGACTTACAGGTGGATTGCCGGGCTTTATTTTCAAACGCTCCCCTGCACCACTGACCAATGAAGTGCCCGTCTTCTGCTACCACGTCATCGATGAACCCACCTTCCGGGCAGACCTCGAGTTCCTTTCGGACAACGGTTACACAACCCTGACCGCTGACCAACTGCTCAACCACCTGCCACATAATACGCCCGGCCCAAAACGTGACGTCGTGCCCGCCCCGCCACGCAGCGTCGTCCTGAGTTTTGATGACGGGCAGCGCACTTTATACGACGTGGCGTTCCCTTTACTCGAAGAATACCACCACAAGGCCGTCGCTTTCATCTGCCCCGCACTGCACCGCGAACCGGATGAAAACAATGTCGCCAACGGACATGACTCGCACGGGGGCCTGTGCGACTGGCAGCAGATCCGTCACATGCATGACAGCGGCCACATCGACTTCCAGCCCCACACCAACAGCCACCGCTACGTGCCCGACTGGCCCAAGCCCCTGCAGTTATCCGGCGTGGACAACGAAGTAGCCAACCTGCGCAGGCCCGAACCCGTCCCGCTGGATGAGGACCTTAAACAAGCCAAGGCCACCCTCGATCAAACACTATCCAAAAACACCCAGCACCTGGCGTTCCCGCAATATTACGGCACGCCCCTGGCCATACAGACCGCCAAGCAGCTCGGTTACCGCGGCTTCTGGTGGGGTGTCCTGCCCCACCGCCCGATCAACCGCCCTTCCACCTTTCCCGACATGATCGTCCGGCTCAGCGGAGAATTTGTACGAAGATTACCCGGTAAAGGGCGCATCGGATTGGCAAATATCATGCATAATAGATACGGTAATAGGTTATAATCATGTCCAGTTCATCGGCATATAGTCGAATCCACTTGGAGGGGTACCAAGATGACAACGATGAATGCCGTCTATTCCGGCAAACTTTCAGAACCGCACGGCCGTCTGGCTGTCTTCACCGACACATCAGCCTTTGACAGTCTGCACAAGGACTGGAAGTCACTGGAGGCAAGAGACAGCCGGTGTGGCGTATTCCAGACACACACGTGGCTGTCGCACTTGTGGCAACTGGAATCCACCCCCCACGCCAGGCTATGCCTGCTTGCTGTCTATAACCCCGAGGGCAGGATCGATGCGCTCGCCCCGTTCGTAATCGAACAACGTTTAGGGAAACTGGGCGCACGGGTCTTGCGTTTACTCGGTCAAAGTCTGAGTGATTACCAGGACATATTGATTGCTGATGATGCTGACCGTCAAAACGCGGTCAGTCTGTTATCAAGGTGGTTTCGTGAAAACATGTGCCGACTGGACATGCTTGAGTTATTAAAAATACCCCAAAACTCACATCTGTGGGAGCATCATCGGGATCTGCTGCCGGACACCTTGGGGTCATTCTGCAAAGATGTACAGACATATGACCAATCCAGGCATATCTCAATCGGCATATGCTTCGACAACTACCTCATGCAATTAAGCAAACCCACACGTAAAAATTTTCGACGCTACTGGCAGCGATTAAACAATAGCGGTGACGTCGTATTCCGACGAGTCACGAGTTCTCAGAATATCGATAACCTGCTTGTGGACCTGTTTCGTCTACACCAGCAGCGACAGGTCGAACGCGGACAACGCGGGATGTTCCGAACACCCGAGCGTATTACTGTCTTCACACGGTTATTCAAGGCAATGCTTGATGAAGGCACACTCCAGTTACATGTATTGGAAGTCAACAGCAAGACATTCAACATAGACCTGATATTCCACTTCAATCACATCGCCACAGCCTACAATGGCGGGATGGACAACAACCCGGATGTTTTGCGTTTCAGCCCGGGTTTTCTTGCCATGCTAAAAAGCATAGAAGCTGCACACATGGACCCCAGAGTGAAAAGTTTCGATCTGGGTCAGGGCGATGAATCTTACAAAAGGCATATCGCCAAAGATATCCAGCCGTTGCAACGCATATGCGTCTCGCGTTCTTGCCTGAAAACAAGCCTGCACATGGCGTATCATGGATTCATGGCATGGGCCCATCAGAACCCGATCGTCCAGCGGTTATACTTTGGCGTCAACCGGCCAAGCGCTTATGTGGCCGTTGCAGATGATTGCAGCTGACCAGCGGAGACCCAAGCCACATCTCAATAAGAAGTTCAGGCTATGAACGAGGTCTCCTCCCCAACATCCCGAAAACGCATTCTTCTCAAAAAAGGCCTCGCAATTGCCCGCGCACTGGTCAGCCTTGGATTACTCGCCCTGGTACTGCGGCAACTTGGATTCGCAAACACGATTGATGCCCTACGTGATACCAGACTAATCTGGGTACTGGTCGTACTTCTTCTCATGTTCGTTGAAGGATTGCACGGCACATACAAGTGGCTGATACTTCTTAAACATACCGATCACAACGTTCGATTCTGGCCCTTGTTCAAACTGACTTATATCAGCGGCTTCGTTGGCATGTTCCTGCCCGGGGCGGTCGGTATCGAACTCGTCCGCATGTACGGCTTGGCTAAACACACCTCAGACCTTGCGACATCATTCACATCCATCCTGATGGATCGCATCCTGGGGCTGACAGGCTTGTGCCTCACAATTCTGATCGGCGTCTTTCTTGTCGGCAGAGAGTCAATCCCCAACATCGAATACTGGGCTGCCGGTGCACTTGTCCTGATCGCTTGCGGTTGGATCGCCATCATGAATCCATGGTTCCGGCGCATGACAGACTGGATGCTCTCACACCACCTCCTGGCAGTCGTGCGTGACAAACAGAACAAGGTCTACATCAGTATGGACGAGTACCGCAGCCGACCCGGATTGCTGGCATGGGCGATGCTGCAATCATTGCTCTACAACGGCATCCGTATTTCGGTGTGCTATACAGCCGGACTGGCGATCGGTGTCCAGGCCCCCGTCGCCGGCTATATCGTGGCTGTTCCCGTGATTATTTTCGTCATGCTGATCCCGATCTCCATCGCCGGCTGGGGCGTCCGAGAGTTGATGTTCGTCCAGATCCTCACTGCCTACGGAGCCGATGGCGAGAAGGTCGCCGCGATGTCCATACTGGTGGGTATTCTGGGAACCATCTCCGTATTGCCCGGTGCACTATTCTGTATAAAAGGAATGGGCCCCGGCAGGTCGAGTGAATAATCGGACTAAACAGGCTGTAACTCTCTGGAATGTAAGATTTTATCTGACATGACAACACCCCCCTTTATCCTCAAAGCAAAGATACCCAACCGGTCGATCAAATAATCAACCCGCCAAAATGCGGGAAGGTCGTTCCATGCATATACTCTCAGCCTCCCCACGCAGGATGTGACGTTTGACGAGTCAGCCTTCAACTAAAAAAAACAGCCCCCTCGCCAGCATCATCCGCATCGTGGTCAGTGTCGGTCTGCTCGCATTCCTGCTCTACAAGGTCGGCCCGGCCAACATCTTCAACGCTATCATCCATGCCGATCCGCTCATGGTCCTCGCCATCTTCGGCATCATGTTCCTTGAGCACCTGCATGGCACCTACAAGTGGATGATCCTGCTCAACCACACCAACAGCAAAACCCCCTTCCTGGCACTGCTTCGCATCCGATACCTCAGCGCCTTCATCGGCAATGTCGGCCTCGGCGCCGTCGGCATCGAACTCGTCCGTATGTACGGCCTGGCGCGCTACACCAGTGACCTGGCTATGTCCTTCACCTCCATCCTCATGGACAGGTTGCTGGGACTCACAGGCCTCGCGCTGATGATCCTCCTGGGTCTGCTCATGGAAACGCGCGGCATCCTGCCCGGTATCGAAATAGTTGCCGGTGGCGCGCTGATTTTCATGCTCGCTATGTGGTTCGCGATCATGAACCCAAAGTTCCGATCGCTGACGGATTGGATCCTCGCCAAACTCGAAGCATACGCCGCATCAATTTCTGGCGCAGGACAGAACGACACATCAGATTCCAATGCATGCAAAACTATCCCTGCCAAAGTATGGCATCTATTCTCAAAAACCTTGCTGAAGATCTTCAGCATGATCCGCGACAAACAGAACAAGGTCTACCAGAGCCTTGACGCTTACCGCGGACGCCCGGGCCTGCTCGCCTGGGGCATGCTCCAGTCGCTGTTATTCAATGTGCTGAGGATTTCGGTTTATTGGGCCGCTTCCCGGGCGATCGGGCTCGAACTGCCAGTCAGCGCCCTGTTCGTGGTCGTCCCCACCGTCATCTTCGTCATGCTCATCCCGATCTCCGTCTCAGGGTGGGGCGTTCGCGAAACCATGTTTGTCAGCCTGCTCGCGCTCTACGGCGCACCGAAAGAATCCGTCCTGGCGATGTCTCTGCTCGCCGGCGTCTGCCTGGTAATTTCTTCAACCCCCGGCGCTATCCTGCTGCTGCTCGGTTCTGGTGTCCCCAAACCCAACCAAATCGATCCCGTCCCCAACCAGCAACCGTAACAGCTCACTCACTTCACCGCCACACGCTGAATCCGGATCAGCTTACGTATCCCCTTGCACGCAAGGTCCAATAGCTCATCCAATTCTTCACGCTTGAACGTCCCCTTCTCGCCCGTCCCCTGCACCTCGATGAAGTCCCCCTTGTGATTCATCGCGACATTCATGTCGACCTCAGCCCGCACATCCAGCTCGTAATCCAGATCAAGCGCCGGCTTGCCATCCACGATCCCCACACTCACCGCCGCGACAGGCCCAAGCCTCGGCTCATCCCTGATCGCCCCCTGCTTCTTCGCTTCCCCGATCGCTTGGTATAACGCTACCCACGCCCCGGTGATCGACGCTGTCCGCGTCCCGCCGTCCGCGACCAGCACATCGCAGTCGCACGTGATCGCCACACCCGGCATCTTGTCCAGGTCAACCGACGCCCGCAGCACACGCCCGATCAACCGCTGAATCTCCGTCCCGCGCGAATCAGGCCCACGCCGCTTACGGTCAGGCGTCGAACCCGGCAGCATGCTGTATTCTGCCGTCACCCACCCGCTCTTGTAGTTCCCCTCATCATCTTTAGGCAGCCACTTAGGCGGGTCCTGCGAGATGCTGGCCGTACAAAGCACCCGCGTCCCACCCACCTCGATAATCACCGACCCCGCCGCCGCCGTCGGATACTTCTTGATCGTCGTCGGCCGCAGGTCGTTACGCTTTCGTATCATGGTTTTAGTTGGCATAACCCAGTTGGTAACAGGTTCGACGCAATATGGCAAACAGGCTCGCTTAGAGAGTAAACACCCAACTTATAATAAATAGCTTTACGATTTCATCGCTTTATTCCAGATTTTAACTGACATTAATATCCCCAGGCCGAGAACGAGAATACCAACGACCACTCCAATCAACATACCTAACCAGAGAATTGGGTCAGTATCCAGAGGACCTTCCACGCCCCGCAATCTTTGAATCAGCTCACCGATCATCATGAAAAGAAATACAGAAACAGGCATACCAATGACCGATGCCACCATGATAACTACGATAAGGATCAACGCTTCTGTTTTAGGCCCCATGATAAACTCCCTTACGGCGCATGATCAAACGAAGATAGTGTAAATGAATAACTGCAATGCCGTAAGATACCGACATCGTAGCCAATGAATTATGTTGCTGACCATTTATACTGAAGTTCAATGCCCGCCGAAGAACTCCGCGTAATCCCGCATCGATGCCTCAATAACCTTCGCCGCTTTGTCCCTGCCGTAGATTTCTTCGACGGACATCGCGGACTTCCCGCCGGGTTCCATCTTGTACGTGCTGAAGTAATGGCGTAAACGCTCGACCAGGATTTCGGGCAGGTCTTCCAGCTCGTGCACATCCCCGTACATGTTGTCGCTCTCGAGTACAGCGATGATCTTGTCGTCCGCTTCGTCGCCGTCGATGCACTGCAAGCCACCAATCACGCGGGTGTTCAGCAATACATCACCGCGATTGATCGGCCGCTCGCTGATCACGCAGGCATCCAACGGGTCGTGGTCACCGCACTTGGCCTTGGGAGATAGCGCCCCCACCCGATCGCCGCAATAGGTCCGTGGCATGAACCCATACAGCGCAGGCGGCTGGGCACTGCTGCGCTGCGGCCGATCCACTCGCAGATAGCCCGTCGTCTTGCAGATCTCATACTTCACGGAGCTGAACGGCGTAATCTCGATATACACCTGCATCCGTAACGGCGGCTCCAACCCGGGCTCGAGCCCGTGCCAGGGGTGTGGACGCCAACGGTAAAACGGCTTGGGAAAGACGCTGTCGATGATTATTTCCTTTCTGTGATCCGCCCGCCGCACGCGACACAAGCTGCTTATGCGGCCGATCGTCACGCCAGCATACAACCTCTGCCGTGCGCGACAAATCCTATAACAAACTTATCACAAATCATCGGCAGCAGACTTCACGAGATTAAACCGTCTTATTCTTCTTCCGCCCCTGCCCTACCTCAGGCTCGCGAGGAATGTATTGCCACTTCCCACACTCCGGACACGCATGCGCATCTCGGCAGCCCCGCAGGTCGTAGCCGCAACGGATGCAGTATCCATGCCCCGGTTCAGGTCTCGAATCCTGGACCCACTGCTTGAACAGAACATGATATTCCACAAACCCCATCCCGGAGCAGACAACGATCGCAAGTAGAAATGCAAAAATCCCGCCCAGACTTCCCAGCCCGATTGCATCAAACAACACACCGCATACCCCGAAGGTAATGATGAATGTAATGAGAATACCAGCACACCCAAGTGGTATGGATAATGAGATCTACAAGATGTCCCAGAATCTATTCGACATGCATACAGATGCCTATTCATCCGCTGCTCCGGCTTCGCCGGGATTGTGCTTCGCACCACACTCCGGGCAGATCGGAGCAGCCGGATTGCCGCGAAGGTCATACCCACAGACAGTGCAACATCCAACGGCAGCACTCCGCAACCGTAACCAGATACGATAACTCAGGCCAATACCAGCGCCGAAAATACATATACCTGCAAGTATCCCCACCAAGAAAAAGAAAGCATCTGCAAGAGAATCCGTTTCCCTAGAACCAAGCGCCGTTCGTACAAACAAGCAACCAAACGCGAATAGAAAAGGCGTAATGACAGCAACAACAATGCTTGTCAGAACTGTGGTCGCGCATATCAGAAATGCTTTAGGGCGGGATACCATTTAAGCAGCAATACTAACGAGATATGATGCATTTGCCACGTTGAACAAGTATCACATGATTGATTCAGCCGCAGAATCGATCATCTCCACCAGTACATTGATCAATGCGTTCATGATCGAATCACGACGCACACTTGTGATGCGCGCACATGCCTGTCGCTCCACACATATATAGGAGCTCGCCCCATCCCTGCACTACATACGGAAGACCTTTACAGACACCATGTCCACCCACGCCCAAAACCTGACCGCCCCCGACCAGATCATGACCGCCACCACTGCAAGCCTGTCCGCCCGCTGTCCGTCTCTGTCCGCACAGCCGGCCCTGGCGCATAAAAACAAGGGGCGGACGTCCTACACCCTTTTCCCGGACACGGGCACATTCCATTGCAATCAAACACTTTACAAGCATTTATGCACAAATACACCCCCCGGGGGGCGGACACGGCCACCCGCCCGATCCGCACAACAACTCAACTCAACCCCAAAACCGCCCACCGAAAATCAATCAGCCCACAACATCGGCGCACAGAAACACCCCACATTGAACATCCAACATCGAACATCGAACACCCCCTCACCCCGCCGCCGATTCGATCATCTCCGGCAATGCGTTGCGCAATGCGTTCATGATCGAATCTCGACCCACACCCCGCCATGCGTGTTGATCGCCATCCCCGCCGTCGCGCATGCGGTCGAACATGAGCACGATCTGCTGCAACCTGGCGCTGTCGATGGGCTGCGATTCCCAGATGCGGATGGACTGATGTGGCGTCGGCGTCATATCCTCGCCATCGTAAGCAAGCACCTCAAAGAGTTTCTCGCCCGGGCGAACGCCTGTGATGGCGACCTGGATATCTTCGTTCGGCTCAAGGCCATGCTGGCGGATATAGCGCTTGGCCAGTTGCAGGATGTTGACAGGCTCACCCATATCCAGCAGGAACACCTCGCCGCCGCGTGCATACGCCCCGGCCTGCAGGACCAGCGACGCCGCTTCGGGGATCGTCATGAAGTACCGCGTCATATCCGGATGCGTCACCGTGACAGGCCCACCCTGCGCGATCTGCCTGCTCCAGATCGGCAGCACGCTGCACGCCGAACCAAGCACGTTCCCGAATCGCACCATCGAGTAGATCGTCGGGCTCAAGCGGTTCTGATGTTGGATGTACAGTTCTGCCAGCCGTTTGCTTGCCCCCATCACAGACGAGGGATTGACCGCCTTATCCGTCGAGATCATCACGAATCGGCTGACGCCGCAGGTGTGTGCCGCGTCGGCGATCGAACGCGTGCCGTAGAAGTTGTTCTCCAAGGCAGCGGACGGATGATCCTCCATCATCGGCACGTGCTTGTGCGCCGCGGCGTGGAAGATCACATCCGGCTGATGCCTGTCGACCAGGTCCAGCGTACGCGGCGCGTTGGTCACATCATGTAATTCTGCATGGCGCGGCTGGTCGGGATAACGTCGTGCGATCTCGCGGTCTATCTGGAAGAGCGCATTCTCGGACCGCTCGACCATAATCAGCTTCTCAGGATGGAATCGGCAGACGATCTGCGCCAGTTCCGAGCCGATCGACCCGCCCGCGCCGGTGATCAGGACAATCTTGTTGTGCAGGTAATTGCGGATCGGCCCCTCATCCAATGGATGCGGCTGGCGATCGATCAGCCGGGCCAGGTCGATGTGGCAGGCGTGGTCACCGCTCGCCACCGGCTCCGCCTGAACGGCAACCCCGGCAGGCGGCGTCAAGCCCGCCAACTGATCCGCCAGCGTCGGCATGAAACGCCACGCGATCCCCATCTGCTCCAGCACATCCACGATGACCGCCGTTCGCTTGGGCATGGACTGTGGCAGGCTAACCAAGGCCAATCCCACCTTGCGCGTCTGGCATATCGTGGCCAATTGGTCAAAGCCACCCAATACCGGACTCTGGGTAGGCCGTGCATTTGCATCCGGATCAAGCAGGACACAACCGATCAGATTCGGTCGAAGCGAGAGCCCCTGAAGCGCCTGTTCGATCTGCGCGACACTGCGTCGGGTTCCGATCAACAGGACCGGCCCTTCCAACGGCGCACGCTCATGCGACGCAGCCGGGCTCTGGTGAGAAAGGTCAATCGAAACGGGCGCAGCAGGTCTAACCGGTGGCATGAACTGTGTTATCGGCCAGTGCGGACAATGCGCTGCAAACAATGCAAAAAGGAACGCTTTCTCGACCTATCCGACCTAAACCACCCCCTCCGACCGGCCGATGTCATCCCTACAACCGGACATCTTAAGACCCAGGAGGCAGTAATGCCCGAGCACGTCGAATCCAACGCCGAAGCCCGCTCCAATCCGCGACTCAAACTTCCGGCAATGTACACGCTCTTACGGGTCAGACAGACCGGCGATCAACGCTACCGGTGGACAGGACACATCTACGACATCAGCCAAAGCGGTATGCGATTCGAACTGGACGCCCCCCTGCCCGCAGGCACGGAGGTCGAGGTCCGCGGCATGCTGCCCGGCAGCCACCAGGTAACCTTCCACGCCACCGGCCGGATCGTCCGTATGCACGACGAAGAAGAAATGGGCCCCTGCCGGATGGGCATGACCTTCACCCGCTTCAACCACGACATCGACCGCCAACGCCTGAACATCTACCTCAACCACAGCGGGATGCGGGCAGCGTAAGCGGAACAATAATCAAGACACTTGGAAAAGGCCCCACCCAATCGCGGTGGGGTTTTTTAATTGCGCCTCATAATCTTGACGCACCGTTTAGCGGGCGATCGAAGATCGCCGTTCCCCCTGATCGCACCTCGCAGACCCGCGATCCGCCGTGCCACAGGCCTGCAGTGCGTTGCACTGCAGCTAGCAAAGAACATCCGCAAAATGCCCCGAATCAAATCCGCATGCAATCACACAATATGCAACCAACCAGCTACTTCCCCTTGACACACATACCTAGACGCTCTATCCTTATACCTAGACGCACAAGGTATGGAGCAAGCCCATGGATTCAAGGTTACTTTGGGGGACGGTGGAAATGCTGATCCTCGACGTCGTGTCGGAAGGGCCTACGTATGGCTACCTGATCGCCCAGGCGGTATTGACCCGATCAGACGGGTACTTCGAGCTCAAGGAAGGCAGCCTGTATCCCGCGCTGCACCGCATGGAGCGGCAGAAGCTGCTCAAGGCTACGTGGAGCGAATCGGACGAGGGTCGACGTCGCAAGTACTACAAACTCACACCGGCCGGCGAACGCACGCTGGAGCAGAAGCGTGAGGAGTGGTCGCGATTCTCCAAGAGCGTGAATAGCGTGCTGGGGGTAGAGTCATGAGTGACGACGCCGGGATTGCCGACAGCCTGCCGCCGCAGCGTGACGACGAACCGCCCAGTTTGCGCCAAGACATCATCGATGAACTGAACGATCACTTGGAATGTGCTGCGAGGCAGAAAATGCTGAGCGGTAAGGATGAAGACGAAGCACAACGCGCTGCTCTCGACCGATTCGGGGACCTGAAAACCATCGCCCGCCAGCTCTGGTGGGACGCGATGAAGGAGCGAATCATGAAAAAACGCTTACTCTGGAGTCTAGGAATTTCTGCATTCGTTGTACTGATCCTGTTCTGCACATTTACATTGTTCATGCTGTTCGCAATTATCAAGGACCTTCGTGATGTGCAGGCTGCGCAGGCCAATCTAGTACCACGGATTAGCCCGGTCGACTTGGAGTGGGGCTCGCTGACCATCGAGTTGCTGGACGCTGACGGCGAGCCGATGGCGGACTGGCCGGTCACCGTAGCAGGCAATATGTACAGCACTGACGCCAGGATCAAGCGCGATCTGCGCACCGATGAAAACGGCCAACTAAACATCGATCCCATCCGAACCGGCACAGCCTATGACATCTTTACCGATGGCAATTACGGGTGGAACTACTTCGCTAACGATATTTTCCTTGAACCGGGTGAATCCAAAGTTCTCACTATTCACAATCCCGTCAAACCGGAGACGGTTCCAACCATATTTGACTTGATATGGCCCGATATCCCGCCCGACCAAACAATGCGGATCATGTATCGCTTTGAACCCATGCAGCCCGAAAAGTCCGAAACGGAGTGGTATCAGTCGGAATGGACCATAGCAGTAGTAGATGGCGCGATTACTTCAGCTGAGTTAAGAGATCCAATAACAGATATATATAGCAGTATCGATGTCCCAACCGGGAACATCCTGCTTCTACCGGTTGGTGAATACAGAATGATTGAGGCGCGCGTCAGGCATCAAGATACCGGTACTGATACGCAAAGCCCTTATTCCAGGATTGTTGGCAAATACCCCACAGATGGAAACCAGCAAGTTACATTTAAAGTAAGTGCCGGTGATGAAAGCACCATCAACATACCTCTGCCGGATAACATGGTGAACATCATTGACAATGTGACCGCTGGACTTAAGAAAAACTAAGCCCACAAAACCGCTCCGCGTTGGCATCAACCTTTACACTTCTTTACTAGCTGCGAAGCGACGCTTCGCGGGCCTGCAGTGCGTCGCAATGCAGCTAATAAAGAGCATTTATCGTAGCGCCCGCGAGAACCGCCTGTTTTACGATCAGCGATTCAACCCAAAAAACCGCTCCGCGTTCGCATCCATTGCGGTGGTGAAGTCGTTGAAAATCATGTCTCGTCGCTTGGCCAGAAACTCCGCGACGTGCACCACGTACTTCGGCTCGTTGGGTCTTACTTTCCTGTACGGTTCGGGCGCGAGGTACGGCGAATCCGTCTCGATCATCAATTTATCCAACGGCACCAGGTCGCTGGCTTCCGCGATCGCTTTGGCGTTCTTGAAGGTGACGATGCCGGTGAAGCTGACCATCGCGCCGATGGCGAGGATCTTCTCGACTTCATCAGGCGTGCCGGTGAAGCAATGGAAAACAAAACGCTGACCTGCAATCCCGCTGTCGGCGATCATAGCAAGCGTGTCGTCCGTTGCTTCGCGGTTGTGGATGATGATGGGGAGGTTTGAGGCTTGAGGAGAGAGGCTTGAGAGATCATGCACCAATTCAAGTTGGGCGGCGAACGCGGCTCGTTGGGTATCCATGGGCGGATCAGGATAGTGACGATCCAGTCCCATCTCGCCCAGGGCGACAACCTTCGGCTCGTTTATCAAATCACGCAAGGCATCTTTGAGCATGGTCGGGCTGGGCCAGTCGGCGGCGTAGTGCGGGTGCAGGCCGGCGGTGGCGTAGATGTTGTTGTAGCGCTTAGTCAGTGCGATGGCTTTACGGGCGTCGGCGGGTGACGTGCCAACGGTGATCATCCGGTCGACGCCGGCCGCTACCGCGTCGCTGATTACCTTATCGACCCGCTCGTGCAGTCCGTCATACGTCAGATGGCAGTGGGTATCAATCATGTCACGATCATAGCGGCTTGCTTAGCTTGCCTCATCTTTGATAACCAGAGGCAGCCTTTCCGTGACCGGTGCCATACACGCTTGATCGGTACATGCCTGGAAACGCAACAGCAGTTCAGCATCGGCAGGCAATCGCGCATCGCTATCCGGCAACGGTTCCAGCCTGGCGTTGATCGTGATATCGCCGGTGAACACCGAAAGCGGTTGGTCGGCATAACCGAATCGTTGCATCTGCGGCTGCGGAAATGTCACGCTAAGCGTATAACCCGCCGCCCACTTTAACTCAATTGACGTCGGTATCAGGCTCGGGTCACTCGGTTCATGCGAGTTGATGTGATATCCATGCTGTATCTGAAGCGTCACGGTAAATTCGCCTGTCCCATCATTGATGCGGATCGCAGGGCTAACTGATGCGGTAACCGGCTTGTCCGTTGCCGGTCGTTGCGGCCCCGTCGACGCATCGGTAAAGCGAGCGGGATCGATCTCGATAGCACGCAGCATTGCGCCTTGCATCTGCACCATCGCTGCACCGTTATTACTCAAAGCGTCGGCAAAACTTGCAAGGTCACGGTGCGCCCGATCGAGCCAGGCTGATTCGTCGGTGAGTTCGTAGAGCGAGACGAGATTGTGGATCATCCGCCCGTTCGCGCTGGGGACCGCACCGTCGTATGTGCCACGTACGCGTACGAACAAGTCTTTCTGGTCCGCCAATGTGTCGTAGTACCCGCCGTGCTCGGCAGCGAAGCGGTCGGCCGCGATATCCGTAAATTGTGCTGCCAGCTTGATCCACTTCGATTCGCCCGGTTGAGCGCGGTACAGAGCGATCAGGCCGTGGACGAACCATGCGTAATCTTCAAGGTAGGCCGATATCCTGGCCTCTCTGCCCCGCATGGTGCGGCAAAGCCCGCCGCTGTCATCAACCATGTATTTGAGAATTGCTTTGGCAGCCTTGACTGCCGCATCGACATACGCAGACTCACCCAGCACCCGCCCCGCCTCGGCAAACGCCGCGATCATCATGCCGTTCCAACTGACCAGCACTTTGTCATCCGTGCCGGGCTGCTCCCGCTTATCACGCGCCGCTTTCAACGCTCGGTTGATCTCGATGCGTTTGGTTAAAAGCGACTCAACATCAATCCCGGTCTCGGTAGCCAAAGCGGCGAGCGGTTTCGGCAAATAAAGCACATTCGCCTGCTCGGCGGATGGATCGTGCGGGTCCTGGAAGTTGGCACCAAGTGTCAGGCCGTACATATGCAGTGCAAGCTCCGCCAGTTCAGGATCACCGATCGCTTCGCGCACCTGCTGTTCGGTCCAGATGTAGCTGCCGCCCTCGCGTGCGTTCACCTCCGCATCCTGAGCCGACCAGAACGCGCCGGTGGCGTCGGTCATCTCCCGCCGTACGTAATCACATGTCTCACGGATGACCCGCTCATACAACGCTGCGCTCGCATCGTCAGGCTTCAACGACAGTGCACGTGCATACATCTCGATAAGTTGCCCGTTGTCGTAGAGCATCTTCTCAAAGTGCGGGACAAGCCAGCGTTCATCGGTGGAGTAACGGTGGAATCCGCCGCCGATCTGATCGTACATCCCGCCGTAGGCCATCTGCTGAAGCGTGTGGCCGATGAGTTGCCAGAGTGAATCGCTGCGGTTGTTATGATACACACGCAACAGGAAGTCGAGATAAGTCGGCTGTGGGAACTTCGGCGCCGAGCCGAATCCGCCGTGCTCATGATCGTACATGCGCAGCAGTTGATCGGTGCTTTCGCGGATCGATTCGGGATTGACCGTTGCCGGCTCGCTCTTCTGCGATAGCGCCTGTGTGACCGCGGCAACCAGTTGCTCCGCCTGCTGGATCACGTCAGGCCGTTGATCTTTCCATGCATCGGATAATGCCTGCAATACCTGCGGGAAACTGGGCCGACCGAGTTGCGGCATCGGTGGGAGATACGTCCCCGCCCAGAAAGGTTTGAGCCCCGGATCATCTTTGCCATGAACACCGGGTGGCGTCAGGAACACACTCATCGGCCAGCCGCCCGAGCGCGTCATGATCTGAGTTGCCGTCATGTAGATATCATCAACATCCGGCCGCTCCTCGCGATCGACTTTGATACAGACAAACTGTTGATTCATCTGCTGTGCGATCTGCGGGTTCTCAAAGACCTGCCGTTCCATGACGTGGCACCAGTAACAGGTCGAGTAACCGATGCTCAGAAAGATCGGCACGTCACGCTCTCTTGCCAACTCAAAAGCCCTCGGCCCCCATGCATGCCAATCCACGGGATTATGCGCATGCTGCAACAGATACGGGCTGGTCTGATCCGTCAGGCTGTTCGTGTACTTCCAGGAGCCGTCAGGATTAATCAGTTCATCCGCGTGAGGATGCATAACGTGGTTATAAGTGCCAGGCATAAGGCCTAATACTAGCGCATCACTCCGCTATGACCAATCTATTGCTACTCTCAAGAGCAGACACTCTCAACAATACCCGCCCAGCGCATGGAAAAACCACGCAGCGATCCCTCGACGCCGTGTGGTTTCACTTGTGGGATCTACGGGGTGTTTACCCGCGTTTGGATCAATCGGTAATCAGGCAGCGGCCCGGTTGAGCTTCTCCTGGGCGCGGACGCCGGCGCTCAGCGATTCGAGCAGGCCGTGTACGCTGTTGACCGAGGCCTCGTATTTGCCGCCAGCGGCCCTCTCACGCATCATGCCGGCCTTGTTGACCAACTCTTCAAGCTTCGGCTTGATCGCTTCACGGTCACGGATCAGGGAGACCCGCATTGCTTCCAGTTCAGCCAGCAGTTCATCGACATCGCGTTGTTCAATCATCTTGCGGTTCCTTGTTTAAGGGACTCCCGTGGGGGTTCATGCATCCTCAAGAAGATCGGCAATATGCCTGATCGGAAGACAAGCATCAGACACGGTGCGATAAGCCCGAGCGTTATCGGCCTTACGAATCACTAATCGTTACAACCGCTACAAACGTTACGATCCGTTTATTCATCCTGATCCACACAAACCTCAATCACATCATTCAGCATTTGGGTTTATCATGGCGGACGGACAATGTGGATCGTCCAATTACAGGACGGATATAGTCATCAACATTGCCAATCGATATCAGGGTAACCAGTGATACATGAATCCGACATACTGGCACTGCAAACCCGCCTGGAACGCGCACGCACTCTTTTCCTGGCGGATCGTCTCAGCGAGGACATCGCCTGGCGGCTAGTACGCAGGACCGCCGAACTGATGGAGCGGGCGGAAAACACCTCCTACGAGAAGACACTCGATGTCATCTACACGCTGGTCGAATCGCTTTGGTCAAACCGTCGCCAGCAAGGCAAACTGGGCCTCTTGAAAGAACAGCTTGGCGAACTGTGAACGTATCAACTGAGATTATCTACCGGCTCTGAGCTATCATGCTTGGATGCTGGTATTAACCGAAAACAGATCGACACCGGGGCTGTTCATCACAGGTACCGACACGGAAGTCGGCAAAACAGTGGTCAGTTGCGCGATTGCCGCGGCATTGCGCCGGCAACTGCCCGGGATCAACCTGGGTATCAGTAAACCCTTCGCCTCGGGCTGCCGCAAAGACCGGGAAGGTTTGGTCAGTGAGGATGCCGAAGCACTGGCACACTTCGCTAACTGCAAGCAACCGTTAAACGTTATCAATCCGATCCGCTTCACAGCGCCCCTTGCCCCGTCGATGGCGGCCGAGGAAGCGGGTGAAGCAATCGATTGGCAAACACTATCCCGCAGTATCAATCTCCTGGAGCAGACTTCCGATGCCGTGCTGATGGAAGGCGTCGGCGGGCTGATGGTGCCGCTGGATCCTCTACGCCCGAGAGTCACGGTCCTGAACCTGATCGTGGCGATCGGTTACCCGGTGGTGGTGGTTGCCCGTGCGGGATTGGGCACGCTCAACCATACCGCGATGACGGTAGCACTGCTCAAACAGGCCGGCTGCAAAGTGGCGGGCCTGGTGATTAATGGGTATATCCCCGATCCTGCCAAGGCGGACGACCCTTCGATCGCAGGCAACCGCATCTGGCTTGAAAAACTCACCGGCGTCCGATCGCTTGCCGTTGTGCCGAAAGTCGCCGAGATCGGTGCTCAGCCGCAGAGAGGCCGACTCGATCCAGAAGTCCTCGAAGCGGTCGAACTGACCTATTGGCCCGACGTCCTTGGCATCCCCAAGATGCTACCGACACAGAACCGCAAAAGGGCGATCGAATAAGGCGCCGATTCAGTCGGATCAGCTCTTGATTGCTCGAAAATAATGATCCCACGTGCGATCTTTTCCCGCATGGGGCGACTATCCATACAATGGGCCCTTTTGACAGGCTCATCCCGCTGGAGGTCTACCATCATGTCCAGGGATACACCCACCCAACCATTCGATCCAAAGACAACCACCCGACCGGTCCGGGCATTGTTGAATTACTACATCATTGTCTCGCTGTTAACGGTCGTTGGTTTTCCCTTTTTCATCCTGCCGTTGATCTTCAGATACCACACACTGCGATACAAGTTCGATGATGATGGCATCACCATGTCGTGGGGCGTGCTGTTCAGACGGGAGATATTCCTGACATATCGGCGTATCCAGGACATCCATGTTTCCCGCGGCATTATACAACGCCAGCTTGGCCTGGCGACGGTTTCGGTGCAGACCGCATCGGGTTCATCCGGCGCACAGATGGCGATCGAAGGCATCGGCGACCCGCAGGGCCTGCGGGATTACCTCTATGCAAAAATGCGCGGCAGCCGAGGGGTAACCACCGCAGAACAATCCGCTGAATCTGAAACCACAACCGAACAACATGCCGAATCCGGCCGGGATGAAGCACTTGAACTGTTGCGTGAAATCCTGGTGCAGGTCAAAGCCATGCGGTCACAACGTCAAAGTGGGGAGGTGACCGATGGCAGCGCTTGAAAAACAGACCGAACGTGCGGCGGAGTTTTTGTACACCGGGACCTGGCAGATTCTGTCCAACTGGTTCCGTGTGCCTCAAACGCCCCCCACCCTGCCGACCGAGCCCGGGGAAGAACCGGACGCGTTCAAACCCGCAATAGGTTTTTTGAAGTATCTGAAGCTCTGGTTCTGGATCGGGCTACTCATTATTGACATCGCGATCTTCATCGGCTGGCTGGTGTTAACCATAGCGGTGCCAGTGGCGGGCATACTGCTGGCGATACCGGCGTTGGCCTTGGCTGTCTTGCCGGACATCGTCGCCTATGTCGCGGTTCATCTGAAGTACGACACGACGTGGTACGTGATGAGTGACCGCAGCCTGCGTATCCGCCGGGGCATCTGGATCATCCACGAAATGACTTTCACGTTTGAAAACGTTCAGAACGTCAAGGTCGTCCAGGGCCCGCTCCAACGCCACTTCGGTATCGCTGACCTGATCGTAGAAACCGCCGGCTCGGGTGGCGGCCAGGACCAATCACAAGCCGCGCTCAATCAGGGACGTGTCGAGGGCGTCGCCGACGCCTGGGCGTTGCGTGACCGGATCATGGTCAAACTCAAAGCGACCAAATCCGCCGGCTTAGGTGACGACAGGTATGATGATGAGCCATCCCCAACGCCATCCCCAACCGCGTGGTCGTCTGAGCAGCTGCAGGTGCTGCGGGCGATCCGAAACGAACTTGTGCTGATGGGCGATTAAGCTTGCCGTTGAATTGTTGTTATTTCCACAAATCCAAATATGCACCTATTGCGCACCTAAGGGTATATACCTACATCAACAAAGCGCTTCGGGAATGAGTGTGGTCGGCGCATAAAAAAAGGCGGCCGGGGCGATGCATCGCGCCCGGTCACCACGGAGGGGAGAAAGCTTATTTCGGGATACGAACCTCGGGCTTAGATACCCAGGCTCTTGTATCACGGAATCCTGTTGCACACGGTTTTGGGCCGTGTGAATACACCACTACCATACGGATTCCCCTCCAAGCAGTGGTGCAGCAGTCAGCGATAGCACGAAAATAAACGTGTCTTTTCAGACACGACACTCTCGGCTAAGGTGGGCGGTGGTTTCTCCTCCTCCGTTCACCCTCCGCGATCTGCATTATTAATATATAACCTGCGGTGCCGTAAAGCAACCGTTTGCGGGCAATTTCTTGCTGTTTTTAGCCTCTTTTCGCCGACCGGAAACTACTGAGTAATCAGGATTAACGGCCTTAAATAACCCAGTTTAACCAGCCTGACATTTTTATAATCACCATAGCTCTTGATCTAATGTCGGCGACAACCTCATCACCAGGTGATCTGCACGGTGCTCTTGCCGGGCTCAAGCATATTGTAAATAAGTTTAATATCCTTGTCGCTCATACGGACACATCCCATCGAGGCTTCGCGTCCGATGGAGTCCGGATCGATCGTGCCGTGAATGCCGTAACCACTAAGCGATTCAGACTGCGGGTCGGTTCCTTTTAATGCAAGCCAGTATTCACCGATCGGATTCTTCGGATCGTCACGCCCGAAAAATTCACCCGTGCGTGGGTTGCGCCAAGAAGGATTTTCCACCTTCGAACCGGGTGCAATAACGAATGATCCCATCGGTGTGGAATCCGCTTCACCAAGACCTACAGTGAAGCTTCGGATATACAACGGCGTGCCGTCTTTATCATTGACATAAACATCCATCCGGAAGTCACGTTTACTGATACGTAAATTAAAAGGCCCATTGATCAGCTTGATCGCCTTGCCGGCCTGAAGCCGTTCGGCCGGGGTGTTGTTGATCAACTCGATGAACTGATAAGGAACGCCATACTTCGGCGCGATCCGCGAAAGGTAGTCACCGCGTTGCACGACGTAGGACTCGGCCAGCGGATCGCCGGGCAGCACTTCATCGGAAAAGACCAGTTGCTTGTTGACGCTGGCTAACGTGTCGCGAACCGTCTGGGCATCGAGCGCCGAGAGGCTCCCGCTATCAGCGGTCAGCAGTTGGCTTAGAACGCGCCGGCCTTGAACGAGCCGGCCTTCACGGATCAGGTTCATGCCGCGATTCAGTTCGGTGCCGGCGTTGCTTGAAGTGCGTGTCGTCGACCGGTTGGATTGATCCGACGTGTTCGGGGAAGCAACCGACTGTCTTGGCGGTTGAGAAGTTGTGGTCGTGGCGTTGCGGGTTTCTCCCACACCGATAGTCAACGTGACTGGCTCTGAGGCTTGCGTCGGATTGCTGCTGGCAGGCGGTAGTTCATTTACGGATTGGGGGCGGCGCGAGTCGGCTTCGGCTGGATCCAGAGCCATCCCACCTGACGCGCCCGGATCGGCGTTGGCACTGGCCGGGCTTATCCCCCCTTGTTCCGTGCCTGCCCCGGAATCACCGCCCGAGAAGACGCCAAACATCCACAATGACACCAATGCCACACCGATCAAAAACAACCAGCCCCACTTTGCACCGGACTTCCGCCTGGAGGACATGTACATCCTGGACATGCCTGCGCGGGGTGTTTGTGAACTGAGCACCATAAGAGTGACCTCCTTGTCGACTATAGGCCTGTTTCAGGCCAGCATACAGCTTTGAGGGCGCAATCCCCCCTATCTACATCGGCAGGATAGGCTTTGTTACGCCAAACTGGCAGGTGTGAGTTGGTAGAGCAGGGGAACAGGCGAGCAGGCGATATGCGTATCAATCCTCGGACGGCTGCTGGTCGTTCTTGCCGGGCAGCCGTGGCTTGACACGCTGTGAGTCGATCCACTGCATGTACTTCAGGATCGTCCGCTCATACCCCCGCTCCCGCGGCTGGTAGTAGGACTTCTCAACGCCGAGGTAGTCCTGGTCCACAAAGCCGGTCTCGCTGTTGTGGGCATACTGGTAGCCTTGGCCGTGCCCGAGCTGCTTGGCGCCCTTGTAATGCCCGTCGCGCAGGGCCATAGGTACGGGGACGGTCCGGTTGTTACGCACATCCTCCATGGCTGCCCCAATCGCCAGGGTCACTGCGTTGCTCTTCGGGGCGGTCGCCAGATAGGTAACCGCCTGAGCCAGGGTGAGTTGGCACTCAGGCAATCCCACCCGGTGGGTGATCTCGTACGCCGCGGCGGCTACCTGAATCGCTTGCGGATCGGCGTTGCCCACATCTTCGCTTGCCAGGATCGCGATCCGCCGGGCGATGAACATGGGGTCTTCCCCCGCATGCAGCATCTTCGCCAGCCAGTACAGCGCCGCATCCGGGTCGCTGCCTCGCATCGACTTGATAAACGCCGAGATCGCGTCGTAATGCTCGTCCCCCGTGCCATCATAGACCGGGGCCTTCTGCTGGATCGATTGCTCGGCCACTTCCAGATCGATATGGATGGCCGCCTGCTGGTCGGGCCCATCAGTTTGGGGGGCAGACGACAACACCGCGATCTCCAGCGCCGTCAGCGCACGACGGGCATCCCCATCGCAGGCGATCGCCCAATGCGCGATGGCGTCGTCGTCGATCGTGATGTTCAACTTGCCGTAACCTCGCTCTTCATCATTCAGCGCGTTACGGACCAACTCCCCTACCGCCTCCTCATCCAGCGGCTTAAACTGAAAAACCTGGGACCGGCTTACCAGCGGCGAGTTGATCGCGAAGAAAGGGTTCTCCGTCGTCGCTCCGATCAAGGTAATGATGCCGCGTTCGACGTCCCCCAGAAGAACATCCTGTTGTGCACGGTTAAACCGGTGGATTTCATCCAGGAAAAAGATCGTGCGTTTGCCGTCCGCTTCCAGCCGGCGTCTGGCGTGATTCAGAACCTCGCGTACGTCCTTGACGCCGATCGCGGCCGCGTTCGCACGATCGAAGTGGCGTTTGGTATAAGCGGCGATCAATTCCGCGAGCGTGGTTTTGCCCGTCCCCGGCGGGCCGTAAAAGATGACACTGGTTAGTCTGTCGGCCTGAAGCATCCGTCGCAACAATTTGCCCTCACCCAGAAAATGTTGCTGGCCGGAAAATTCTTTTAAACTGCGCGGACGCATCCGAACCGCCAACGGCTGGGCGGCGACGAGATGCTTTTGACGGGTTTGCTCCCACAGGTCGGGCATAAAGATCATGATAGCACTGTATTTGCAAGCGTGAAGTGCAGGTGGATTCACCTGAGTGACCCACAGGTTAGTACAGATTTGCCGATCTCAATACCCGAGATAACCTCACGCCACATCAACAAATATAGCATTAAGTCTTTCATATCCAGACCCGATCCAAACCCTGTCTGCGGGATCACTTGTTCGCGCGTTAGCGTTGCAGATGCGAAGTACTCCTGGGCGGGGTAAGCCTTTAACAGCAAAGGTGAGTTTGAGTATGAGTCACTTCCTTCATTCAATCACACTACGGACCAGAATCATTGCGATCGTCGTGCTTGCGATCCTTTCCCTCGTTGCGGTGAACTACGCTGTGATAGCGAATATGTACTACCACACCCCGGAAGCCGGCCTGGTCGAGAAAGCCGCGTCCTTCACCGCCGTCGCCGATGAAGCCAAAAACCACACCTCACGACTGAATAACGAGGGTACTTTTGACACACAGGCTCTGCTGGCTGACTTGAAGCAGACACTTGACGCAGGCAAACCAGAAGTTGCAGATCAGTTCCGCGGTGGAGCAGATGTCCGCCAGTGTCGTCGAAGTTGGAGGCAAGAGCACCGAGGCAGCAGGTCCGCTGAGGACTCAGGGCGTGTTGCCTCGGAAGGTGGCGAGGTGATTAAAGACACGATCCTAGGCATGCAATCGATCGCCGAGGTGGTGGACGCCAGTGCCGCCAGCGTTTCTGAACTCGGTAAGCGTGGCGAACAGATCGGCCAGATCATCAATGTGATCAACGATATCGCGGATCAGACGAACCTGCTGGCGCTCAATGCCGCCATCGAGGCCACCCGCGCCGGCGAGCACGGCCGAGAAGTTCAAGTTCAGGGTTACGGACCGACGCCAGCGCGATGTTGGCCTACCCCCCGGCTTGCGGAACCGCCGAACCAACATCACAAAAGAACTGGAGCGTAGGGAACAGGCCCAAATGTAGTAAGCGGTCAGCGATTGGCGATAACTTCTCTATCAGTCGCTAGACTGGTGAGTGATGCCGAACCTGCCGCTTTGTTTGAACATCCGGGATAAACGCTGCCTGATTGTCGGCGGCGGGCCGGTCGCGCTACGTCGAACCCGTGCATTGCTTGAAGCCGGCGCTGCTGTGGCTGTTGTCGCAGAAGATTGCGAGCCCGACTTCCAGACATTACCCATTGAACTTCATCAACGTACTTACAAACATGGTGACACCAAAGGCGCATTCCTTGTCATCGCCGCCACAGACAACCCGCAAGTGAATGAAACCGTCGCAAATGACGCCCGTGCAGATAGCGCGTTGGTCAACCGTGTCGACGCACCCGAATCAGGCGACTTCATCATCCCGGCCCACTCTTACCGCGGTCCGATCATGCTCGCTGTCAGTACCGATGGCATCTCCGCCGCTGCATCCGCCACGATCCGGGACCAAGTGCTATCGCATCTGGACGAGGACTGGTTGCGTTTGCTGGCTTGTGCCCAGCCCTACCGCGCTAAAATCCAGCAGCAGGTACAGGACGCCGATCTCAGGCAAAAAAAGCTCAGATGTTTGTCTGATGACAAAGCCCTGGCTATCCTGAAAGGCTCGGGCGAGGACGCGTTACGCGCGTATTATGAAACGCTCTAGCGTAAGGCGATTACGGACAAAACGGGCAGTTTCTCAGTAACACAACGATAGTATTCGGGAAGTCGACCGCGGAAAGCCTCAGCGATGCGTGTGATACTCATCAGTATAAACCACCACCACGCCCCGCTTGAATTGCGCGAACGGTTCGCTGAAGCCGGCGACACAAGCCTTTTTCTGCAAGCTGCAAGGGATCGCTATCCCGGGATTGAAGCCGCCGCAATATCTACGTGTAACCGCTACGAACTCTACATCGCACGCCCGATCTACAGCCCACCCAAACCTGAATCATTAAGAGCATTCATCGCTGAATACTTCGACTTGCCGTTCGATAAACTCGCCTCGGCCTGCATTATCAGGGAACAGGAGCAGGCGGTGGCACATCTGTTCCGCGTCTGCTGTGGCCTGGATTCGATGGTGCTCGGTGAGGCGCAGGTCCTCGGGCAGGTCAAACGTGCCTATGAATCAGCGGCGAGCCAAGGCTACGTCGGCCCCGTCCTGCATCGTATCTTCCAGCAAGCGATCGCTACCGCCAAGCAGGCGCGAACGACGACCGGGATCGATGCCGGCCGCGTCTCCATCGGTTCCGTTGCGGCAGACCTTACTAAACAGGTCATCCCTGATTTGAACAGCAAAACAATCGTCGGCATCGGCGCGGGTGAGATCGCCGAGCTGACGCTACAGCACATCCTTGCCCTCAAGCCACACCGACTCTGGCTCGTTAACCGGACGGGAGAAATAGCTGGCAAATTATCACAAAGCATCAACCTGCACGAATCGGTCGGCGGCGTTCGGCCGTGGAATCAACTCGACGCTCTGCTCGCAGAAGCCGACGTCGTGATATGCAGCACTAGCGCTACCGAACCGATCCTCACTACCAGGCGTTTTACACATATCCATAAACACCGTCGTGGTCGGCCGATTGTTTTTATCGACCTGGCGGTGCCGCGTGACATCGATCCGGCGCTGGGGTCTATGTCCAATGTTTACCTGTACAACCTCGATGATCTGAAGGAGCAGATCGAGCATGGCTTTGGCCAACGCAATCGTGAAGCCGAAGCCTGTGAGCAACTGATCACCCATGCGGCCGCTGTGTGCATGAACCAGGTCCGCCACGCCGACCTTGGCCAGCTCATCCGCAGGCTGCGAACCAAGCTCCACGATATGGGTGACATCGAAAGCCAACGTACACTGCGAAAGCTGGCGCAGAACAGTGATCCAGGCGAGGTCGAGGAAGCACTCAACGAACACACCCGCCGGCTGATCAATAAATTCCTTCACCTGCCGCTGGAACAGCTTGATCGTCATAAGCCGGATGCCCCGCTGGGCTTTTACGCCGCCGCCATCAGGCGGTTGTTCGACCTCGTCGAGCAACAGGATGCCGATGGCTCATCAAGTCATCAATCAAGCACCGCAGCTAACCAAAACTATGCGACTGATGTAAACTCTTCGCGTGAGTAATCCTGAGCGAAAATCCGGCTCCACCGTGTTGCAGCGCATCATCGCGTCCACGATCACATTCCTGCTCGTGTTGTGGTTCACCACACAAAACGGCTTACCACCTGAGCATCCCGAATCTGTCATGTCGGTCTTTAAAGTGATCGCAGGCGCGTTGCCGGTTCTTGCAGCGTTGTGGATCGGCGCCGCAGGCTACGGCTACGCCCTGCGCCGCCTCTGTATACATAAACCCGGACGGTACTTCATCGAAGAACTGGCGATCGGGATGGTTTGCCTGCTGCTGGTTAACTGGATCGTCGCCTGGGGCGGCTGGTTGTCGCAGACGGGTGCGATTGCGGTGTTCGGGGCTGGTGCGTTGCTCAACCTGCTGAAGTTCCTGCCGAGTAAAACCGGGAAAAGCGTTGAAAGACAGACGTTCACTATCCCGTGGAGCGTGGTACTTCTGATGCCGGGCTTGGCCATGCTGCTTGTCGCCGCGTGTTGTCCGCCGGGCACGCTCTGGCGTGTCGAAGCCTTTGGGTATGACGTCACCAGCTACCACCTGCAACTGCCGCGCGAATGGCTCGCCTCTAGCAAGATGCTCGGACTTGAACACAACGTCTACAGCTTCCTGCCCAGCCTGATCGAAGGCGGTTACCTGCTGATCGGCGTGCTCAGCGGCTCCGTCGTCAGTGCGGTTTACACCTGCCAGTTGTTCCACGTTTCACTCGGATTACTCGCAGCAGCCACGATCGGGAAGACGGTCGCCAATCGCAGCAACACAACAGCCGGCGTTGGTGCGGCCGCGATGTTCCTTGCCGTGCCGTGGATCCTCATCACCGCCTCGATGGCCTACAACGAAATGGGCGTGCTCGCTTTCGCCGCCGCAGCCATGCTGATACTCTTCAGCAATCACGGCAATACACGCAGCGGCGCTGTGCTCATCGGCCTGCTCGTCGGCGCTGCCACCCTATGCAAACTCACCGCAGGCGCCATGTTCGCAATCCCCATCGGTCTGATCCTGCTGTTCAACCTAAATCGCTCCCAATCAACTACAGCGGAACAGCAAGACGCCAAGCGTATTCATGCCGTTCAACTCGCCCTCATCGCCGCGATCGTCGGCTCGCTTACGCTTAGCCCCTACTTCATCCGCAACTACTCTCAGACCGGCAATCCCATCTTCCCCTTCGCTGCTGAAACGCTCGGGGCCGGGCACTGGGATGAACAGCTTGTCCAGCGCTGGGACACCGCGCACGGCCTATCGCCCAAACACGAAGGCAAACCCACCGCCCTTACCCGTCAGTGGCTTCTTAATACCGGCTACGGCGCGGTCGGCGGGCGGATAACACCACGCGAAACGCAAAACATCGCACGCTTTGATCGCGAAGGCGGCGTCCCCATCCTTTGGATCGTGGTAGCGGTTGCTGCCATACTTTGCTTTATCAATAAAAGCACACGCCGATTGGCCGCTGCACTATTGTTTATGCTTACTATCCAGGTCGGCTTCTGGCTGTTTGCCACGCACATGCAAAGCCGATTCCTCATCCCCACGCTACTGCCCGCCTGCCTCTTGGCGGGTCTCGGTTACGACCGCTTAACCACGCTGACTAAAGCCAAGGCTCCCACCATCGCACCCGTGATCGGTTCGGCCGTTCTGATCGCACTCATCGCGGTGAGTTACACTACCTTCGCCTCCCAGACACGAACCATCCCCGATCCCGCCACCGGCGAACCGCTGCAAACACCGATATGGATGGCGGTCGATGCGCCGCTGGATTCAGCCGACCACCCGATCAACCGCCTGCCCGAAAACAGCAAAGTCCTGCTGGTCGCCGACAACTCCGGCCTGCTCTATCTCAAACCCACTATCGTCTACGCATCTGCGTTCGACGAAGCACCCTTGGGTAAATTCATCCGTGAAGCGGATGGCGACCCGCAAGTAGTCAACAAACTGCTGCGCGGCCAAGGCATCACCCACATCTGGGTCCACTGGGCAGAACTCGACCGCCTGCACAACACCTACGGCCACGACCCCGACGTCACCCACGCCACCCTCAACCAACTCATCGCCACCGGCTGGCAACCCGTAGATACCGTCGGCCAAACCGCGACGCTGTACGTCCTGCCCCGTTAATCTCGGCTTGCCGGGGGTGATTACGCAGTTGCAGAAAAACGTGCGGCTTTAGAGCAATGTACGGCCATCCCGGGCAAGCCCGGGGCTAAATAACGAGGATTTTTCTTGACTTCACCCCGAATCAGGCGACAATATAGATGGACAGAGAAACGAAAGGAGGCCGTCAGCCACGTGATAACACATCTTGAACTTCGAGACGCCGAGTGAGGCAAACCGATCGATCAGTACTTATCGTTATTTTCATCCATTATCCCAGCTCACTCGGCTTTTTTTATGCGCGGTATTCTTGGACACCGTATCGTATTAATCCATAAACGGCTTATCACGATGTAAGTGATTGCCCCCCTTATAGATCATCTCAACACCTTCCTTGAAGTCGAGTATTTGCATAGGCACATCCTTGGCGAGATTGTTCAGGTAATAAACAACGTCCGCTTGAACAGTCCATGTTCTTGCCACCAGCCTCGGAGGATCTTCCAGGTAAATGATGGCGTACCGGCTTGCAGACTTCCCTTTGAAGCCGATCGGAATCTGAATGCTTCTCGCTTCACAATATCCTCTTATCAGATCGGAGTACCGTCTCCGTGAAGTAGCCATTGAAGTGTCTCTCGTTATTAAACGTTGATATTTTGAAGATTGTCAGACTGAACAATAGCGATCTCACACACAAAAACTTCGCCACGATAGGCCGTTCCATATACACATCGATCAATGGTCCGCCCGTCCAACTCACCGCCAGTGTGTCGAATTCTTCCCGCACTGCACTAAAACCCAACCGCTCAAACACAGCCACATTCCCAGTCTGCTTGATGGTGAACAAAGACATCACAGAACAATCGTGTGACGCGGCTAAGCGGAATAACTCATCAATCAGACATCTGGCGACGCCTTGCCGCCGCTTATCAGGCAATACACCCAATCCAATAATGTGCAGGCGTCTCCGGTTGATTCGGTATTTAACCGTCCCGACGATGTTGCCGTCATCCACAGCAACCAGCCGTGTCAACGTATCATGATTTGCATTAGTGGCAGCAACAACATCTGGCTTGATCTTGTAGATGTTTCGGGTGGTCGCAAAAGCCTGGTACGAAACCGAGGCGGCTTCGGATTGTTCGGTTGCAGACGCTTCCCGCACTTGAATCATCGCTGCGAATGCCCCATTCTCATGCTGCCAACAATTCAAATAAACGCCAATCAACGCGAATCAAACAGCAACTCATATTTGCGTGCATCCGCGTTCATTCGCGGCTACTTCCCAATCACAAAAACTTCGCCACGATATGCCGTACCGCTTCGTCGATGCCCGTGTGGGTCACATCAAAGACGTGATCGGCTCCATCGCGATAGATCGGGTCGCGCTCGGCTAACACTTTTTTGATTTCTTCCACGCCGCCGCCCAGGTTGGTCAGGCTGGGGCGTTCGGTGGTGGTTGTCGCGTCGCCGTGGATGCGTCTGCACAGTTCCGCCGGTTCGCAGTACAGGTACAACCTGACGGTATCGGGTGCGGCCTTGATCACTTTTCTTGTCTGATCGTTGATGATCGCCCCGCCGCCCAGCGCGATGACGTGGTTTTCCAGCTTGCAGAATCCCTGCGTCACCTCCGCCTCGACCCGGCGGAACTCGGCTTCGCCTTCGTTGGCCCAGACATCCGCGATGGTCCGGCCGTCAAAACGCTTACGCACGGCGTCGTCGCCGTCCACGAACTCTTTCCAGAGCTGGTTAGCCAGTTTCTTGCCGAGGGTCGTCTTACCGCAGCCACGATAACCGAAGAGGATTAGATTCATGGGCGGGATTGTAATGGATTGGGGCTCGGGTGTGGGATGTGTATCATAGATAAATATGGCCAAAGACCCCTACCAGACACACCTCGATAATTTGCGAGAGCACCGCAACCGCAAGGACCCGGACCTGTCGCTGGGGTTTCTGCGCAACCAGTTCAAACGCGAGGTGCAAAAACCGTTCGAGCAGCTCGGTGATCTATCCGCCATCTGGATGGAGCTGATCCCGCAAGAGCTGGCAGCGCACACCCAACTGGAAAGCCTGAACCGCGGCGTCCTGCATGTCTCGGTCGACTCCAGCGGCAGACTCTACGAACTGGACCGACTATTGCGCAGCGGCGTGTTTGATCAACTCATCACGCAACACAAAGGTAAAGCACTGCGTCGTGTCGATTTGAAAATCAGCACATCAGATGACAAACGTTGATCCACGCGACCCCGCTCAGCTCCCCTTGATAAAGTCGTTCCATATCACACGCACCAATACAAACGTGCCGATCACCAGCCCGATCAGGAGCAGGATCATTCCAAACGCCGGGTAGCCCCAGATCGTGTGTGGTGCATCGCCGTTCATCAGCAGCGCCCCCGCCAGGATCATCGCCGAGACAACCAGCCCGATCGTCACACGGTTGGCGATCTTCTCGATCACCGCGATCAACCGGTTCTCATCCAGCGCATCGACGCGCACACGAAACGCGTTGTCCGCAATGATGTCCAACGCCTTGCTGATACGGTTCGGTAATGCGCTCATGAACTGCTTGGTCTGTAGAGCCGTCACCATCGTCTGCCCCAGGCTAACGCTACCCGCTAACTTGCGCTTCAGCAGCTTGGAAACCTGGCGGCGCATTGCGGCATTCGTATCAAAGTCCGGCGCGAGCAGGTGACCGGACTCATCCAGCAACACGAGCATCTTGCCCAGCACCATGACTTCCGGTGCGATACGCAAGCCTGATTCGCCCGCGATCCGTGTCATACGCAACACGAGTTGGCCTAACTGCATTCGGCTGACGCTTCGGCCGTACTCCTGCGTGATAACTTCACGCACGCTGCTGCGATACGCCGAACCGTCAAAATCTTCCAAACGATCGCCCAAGGCTTCGCAGGCCGAGGCCGCATCCTCGGTCCGCCCCTCTGAAAGCGCAACCAGTAACTGAAGGATGTGCTCCTGCATGCCGGTGGATACCCGCCCGACCAGCCCCAGGTCGATCAGCGCGAGTTTGCCATCTTCTGCAAGAATCAGGTTGCCCGGATGCGGGTCCGCGTGGAAGACACCATCTTCGATGATTTGCTGCAGGTAAGCGCTGAGGAACTGATCCGCCAGTTCATCTCGATCATGTGACCCACTCGGTTGATCTCTGAGTGAATCCAGTGTCTGCCCGTGAATAAACTGCATCGTCAACACGCGCGGGGTGGTTAACTCATCATACGCCTTGGGCACGAGCAGTTTGTCATAACTTTCCAGATTCTCCCGCATCACCCTCAGATTGTCGGCTTCGTTGGTGTAATCCAATTCACTTCTAAGCGAACGCTCCAGGTTCCGAAGCACTGCCTGGAAGTGATACCTACGCCCAAGGTCGGTGTGTTCATCCAGTAGCGATGCGATCTGATCCATCGCACGCAGGTCCAGCTCGATCGTTTCACGTGCCTTGGGTCGCTGCACCTTCACGACCACCTTCTCGCCGCTCTTGAGCGTGGCGGCATGCACCTGCCCGATCGACGCCGCTGCTAATGGCTCAGAGTCGAAACTGGCGTACACATCGTCGATGTCGCGACCCAGTTCCTCACGGATGATCTTCTGCACTTCTTCAAAAGAGAACGGCTTAACCCGGCCGTGCAAACGACGCAGCGCCTCGAGGTGCGCCTCGGGCAGAACATCCGAACGCCCCGCAAGCAGTTGCCCGAGTTTCACGAACGTGGGCCCCATCTGCTCCAGGTCGGTCGCCAGTTCAGCCGCGTCAGCCTTTAAAGCCTCCTCGTCTTCCGGTTTCAGCAATGAATCCAAACCGGTCAGACGCAGAAGTTCTCGTCCACCGTGCCGCATCAGCAGCCGGGTGATATCGCGGTAACGCGCCAAGTAACGTGTATCGATTTTGGGAAGCATGGTGCTGCCTTGTATGAGTAAAAATGAAACCAACGCCCGTATTGACGGTCGGATAATGGTAGCAGCTTAATTCTTCAGGCCAAGAATCTGCGTCAGAAAGGCCAGATCATCGGTGCGATGATCACCGCCACCGTCATCACCAGCAGGTTCATAGGCAGACCGACTTTGATGTAGTCCCCGAAGCGATAGCCACCGACGCCGTAGACCATGGTGTTCGTCTGGTAACCCAGAGGCGTGGCGAAGCTCGCGGATGCACCGATCATGATCACAAAAATAAAGGGCAGGAAACTCACATCCATCCCAATCGCACTGGCCTTGGCGATCGGATACACCATCACCGCGGCGGCGTTGTTCGTGATCACCTCGGTGAACAGCGTCGTCACCAGGTACACCATCAACAGGACGAACCACGGATGCCCGCCGGCCAGGCCGATCAGTTTCCCCGCGATGAAGGATGCAGCGCCGCTGGATTCAATGGCGCTACCGACGCCCAGCGCCGCGCCGATCACCAGCAGCACCTGCCAGTCCACACTCTTACGAGCCTCGGTGCCTGTGCAACAGCGTGAGATGATCATGACGCCGGCCGCCAGCATCGCGGCGTGCAGCATGCTCAGCCAGCCAAACGCGACCGTCACGATCATCGCGGCAAGCGTTCCCAGCGCGATCCATGCACGGTTGTGACGGATCGGCGCAGAATCCTCGATCCGGCTGACCAGGTAAAAGTCCCGGCTGTTGCGCTGCTGGTCGATGAAGCCCGGCCCGGCCTCAAGCAGCAGCGTATCACCGGCACGCAGCACGATGTCGCCGATCTTCTGGTTACGGATCCGGCTGCCGTTACGCGCAACAGCCAACACGGCCGCGCTGTAGACCGATCGGAATCGCCCTTCGCGGATCGTCTTGCCCACCAGCGGACAACTATCCGACACCACCGCTTCGATCATCGTGCGGTAGGTTTGCGATTCGTTGAGTTTGAATACATGGTCTTCGGCCGGTACCAGACCCCGGATTTTTCGCAGATCGACGACGGAGTCAATGATCCCCACGAAGATCAGACGGTCGTCGGCCTGAAGCTTTTCGTTAGGACCCACCGCCGGTAACGCATGCCCCTGGCGATCGATTTCCGCCAAAAACAGGCCGGGCAGATGTCTCAATCCACCTTCCTGAATCGTCTTGCCAACCAGCGGTCCGTTAGCCGCGACCGTCATCTCTACCGTGTATTGCCTGGGATCGTCCGATGCACTGAGCGCAGCCTGCCTGCTGGGCAACAACTTGCTGGACACTAATAACAGATACGTCACGCATACCGCCCCTACCGGTAAACCCAGCCAGGCGATCTGAAACATGCCCAGCCCCTGCGGCATCTTCATGTCTGCGTCCGAGACCAGCAGGCCGTTGACAACCAGGTTCGTGCTCGTGCCAACAAGTGTGCACATCCCCCCGCAGATCGAGACGTAACTCAACGGCAAAAGCAACTTGGACGGGCTGATCCCCGTCTTCTTACACCAGTCCTGCACCACCGGGATAAACATCGCCACCACCGGCGTGTTATTAAGGAAAGCGCTCAGCGTCCCGACCGGCAACAGCAGGCGGAGTTGGGCGCCTAGCGCGGTCTTGGGCATCCCAAGCAGCGGCTGGGTAATAAGTGTCATCGCACCGGTTTTTACCAGCCCGGCTACAACGACATATAAAACACCAACCGTAATCGGCCCACTGTTACCAAAACCCAAAAACGCTTTGCCAGCGGTGGGCAGCTTGCCATCGGTGGAGAACAAGCCCGCCGTCACCAGCAGACTCAGACCTCCTAACAGGATGATGTCTGGCCCCGACCAGTTCCGCGCCAGCGCCACAAGCACCAACACCACCACCACTATCGTGAACCAGGCTTCCCACGTCATCCGTTATCCTTTAAATCTCTTACGTCAACTTTCACCACTTATATCTCGGACGGCCTACCATCCATCCTTACAGGATCGCACATTTTACACACAAACAGGCTCTGTTCCCTAAGCGAGAGAGAGAATCGTTCGCTGCGGTTGGCTTAGAGCGATTTGCATCGTTTGAGTCCGCTCCATTTGCTGTCATCCCCGCGCACGCGGGGTCCACGTCCAGGTCATTCATAATCCAGGCGTCGTGTTTCGGGGTGCCACACCTTGACTGCGCAGCAGCAAAGTGTGCGTTAACACAACACACTTTGCCTTTCAGGTCAAAGTGTGGCACCCAAAACAGTTGCACTAAGAATGCTCCAGGATTTCACTGGGCGCGTGGATTCCCGCCTGCGGGCTTTATGCACTACGTTGTCGGATCACATGGTCACGTGCGAGGCGGATCAGGATTTTGGCGGTCACGTAAGGTTCAACACGTCGGCCTCGCACCCATGGCGGCAGGTGCGTCAGGCCGCCGCCGAAGTTGCACAGGTTGGCCAGGCGTGTCTCGACCTGGCGGCGTGTGGCGAGCAGTCGGCGGATGAACGGTGAAGGCGAACGCATGCGTTGGATCATCGCCACACGGTGCTCGCTGTGTTGGCGTGACTGGCCCAGGCCTTTGGCGCGTCGGAAGCGGCGCGGCGTCACCAGGACGCGGCCGGCTTCGGCGGCCTGGTCATAAAGCGGGTTGGTTTCGTAGTTGGCGTCGGCCAGCAGGTAGCCTTCGCCGTGCGGCTGCTGGCCGATCATCTGCTTGGCGGCGACGCGTTCGTCGACGTTCATCGGCGTGACGCGGTAGGCGACGGGACGGTTATTATCCGCATAAATCGCGTGATATTTGTAGCCTTTCTGGAACCCGCCGGCCCCGCGGCCGATCGTCGCCCGACGGTCGGCGCTGTGCTTGGCAACGGGCAACGGCTTGCCATCGATGCGCAGGGTCAGCGCTTGTTGGGTTTGTGGTTCGAGTCGATCCATCAACACGTCCAACACCTTGCGTGTCTCGTGCCGGGCGAGTCGTCGGCTCATCGTCGATTGATCCGGCAACACCGCCGGCGGCTTGACGCCGACCCAGTTGCGACGATCACACGCCCAGTACACCGGCCGATCATGCAGCACCGCCCAGAGATAGACACGGACGATGCGTGTAACCGGGTGCGTGAATCGGCCACGCCGAGTGCAGGTTGCCAAGTGAGTGAGGTGTGTTGCTAAGATGTGCCACAGTTCGCGTTCCATGCTGGTGACTCCTTGTCGAGTAAGGTCGAGTAAGGCTCTCACCAGTATGGGCGCAAACGTACGAAAGCGCCAGCACTTAAAGCAAATGGCGCATAAAGCCCGTGCGCGGGAATGACGGTCATAAAGCATGCAAATTGCTCTAAAACGGCCAGATAATCGGCGCAAGGATAATGGTGATGACCATAATGATCATGTTCAACGGCAGGCCGACTCGGACATAATCGGTGAACTTGTACCCACCGGCGGAGTAAACCATCAGGTTGGTCTGGTAGGCGGTCGGTGAAGCGAAACTTGCGGTGGCGGTCGCCATGAGCGACATGGCAAAAGGCATGAAACTGAGGTCTTGCGCCAACGCGGTCGCCTTGGCAATGGGGAACAGAAGCCCGACCGTGCCGATCGGCCCGATCAGGGAGGTCAGGCACATGCCGATGATGTAGATACCCAGGAGAATGCCACGCGGCCCCAGTGACTGACAGATACTGACAATCCACTCGGCGACATGTCGGGCGGCGCCGGTGGAATCCAGAGATTCGCCCACGCCGATCGCCGCACCCATTGTCAAGATGACGCGCCAGTTGATGCTTTGCCTTGCTTCACCTGGAGTGCAACAGCCGGTCACAACCATCAGGCCCGAGGCGACCAACGCGGCAGCGACCAGACTCATCGGCGTGAGTGTAGCCACCATCACCATCGATAGCAGCAACAGTAGCGCGACCCATGCCCGCTCGTATCGGATAGGCTTGGACCCTTCAACCGCAGACACAAGAAAGAAGTCCCGGCGGTTGCGCTGAGTGTCAACGAAACGTGGGTGCGTCTCCAGCAAAAGGGTGTCGCCGGGCTGGAGCACGATGTCGCCGATCTTCTGATTACCCAGGTGCTGCCCGGCACGGTGCACCGCGATGACGGCGGCGCTGTAGACGGTACGGAATTGACCTTCACGAATCGACTTGCGCACCAGAGGGCACGTATCACTGACCACCGCCTCGACCAGGCGTCTGTCCGGCCGCGGGTCCGATAGCTTGAAGACCTGGTCCGTAGCGGGCACCAGGCCTCGGGTGCGTTGCAGGTCCACGACAGAATCAACGATGCCGGCGAAAATCAAACGGTCGCCTGCATGTAAAACCTGCTCCGGACCGACAGCGGCGATACGTTCGCCGTTACGATCAATCTCGACGATGTACGCGCCGGGTAACGATCGCAGGCCCGCCTGCTCAATTGTTTTGCCGGCGATCGGGCTCTTCGATTCGACCAGCATTTCCACGGTGTAACGCCGGCTATCCCCACCTGCCTGCACGGGCGTACGGCGGTCAGGCAACATACGCGGGGCGATAAAAAAGAGATAAGCCAATCCCACCAAAGCGCATGGCAAACCCAGCTTGGTGTTTGTGAACATATTAATCGTGATGTCCATCAATTCACCGCGCTGCTGCTGTGCGTTCTCGACCTGGCCGGCTACAAACAGATTGGTCGCCGTGCCGATCAGCGTGCACGACCCGCCCAGAATCGCCGCATAACTGAGGGGGATAAACAACTTCGACGGAGAGAGCCCGATTTTCTTGGACCAGTCATTAACCACCGGCAAATACATCGCGACGATCGGCGTGTTATTCATGAACGCGCTGAGCCCGGCAACGGGAATCGTCAGACGCATTATCGTGGACGTGATGGATTTGGGCCGCCCTAATAAAGGATGCACGACCAATCCCATCGCGCCGGTCTGATTCAATCCCTCGGCAATGACAAAAAGAACAGCGATTGTAATAACCGCTTCATTGCCGAAACCCGCCACGGCCTGTGCCTCGCTGGGAAACGCGTCCGAGAATAGTCCGAAAACCATGAGTAGCGCCAGACCTGCCAGCAGAACCGTGTCAGGCCCAGCCAAACCGCGCAGCATCGCCAGCGCAATCAGGAGCACGGTCCCCAGCGTCACCCAAGCTTCCCAAGTCATTTATTGCCCTCTAGATCCGGATGGTTGAATACATCGCACCCTTCAGCCCCGAATCGGTTCGACCATTGTCGAAAAGATAAGTCTAACCGCTGGCTATTCATCGACCAAACGTGTGGGTACCTGTTTTAACTGAACGTTTAACTGCTCTTATCTGTTTTGACCGGCAATGTCCGTCCGATAGGCTCGCCCGTTTCACCCGTTCCGGTCCGTACCGGCGTTATATCCCTCACCAATCGCCCAGCTTGATTAAGTAGCGCCACCGACACACCGATAGCGTTCAGGACAGGCTCTCATAGTCTGTTTACGGAAGATTGTGAATGCGTATGGAAAGTCACGAGTTAAAAACCAGCCAAGCCAATGAGAACGCCCCCAAGGCATTTTCACTGCGCGACCCCGGGTGGCGATTCGAGGCCGAGAAACGGGTCCTTGATATCGTCGCATCGTCGATCGGGTTGATCGCCCTGTTGCCGATCATGGTCGCCTGTGGGCTGTGGATCAAACTCGTGGACGGCGGCCCCGTGCTGTACCGGCAATGGCGTGTCGGTCGCAACGGCTGGCTGTTCCGGCTTTATAAGTTCCGCACGATGTCCCTGAACGCCGAAGTCAACGGCGCACAGTGTGCAACCAGCGGCGACCCCAGGGTTCTGCCCGGATGCCAGTGGATCCGCAAGAGCCACGTCGATGAGTTGCCGCAACTGGTCAACATCCTGCTCGGTCATATGAGCCTGGTGGGTCCACGACCGGAACGGCCGGAGATCATCGAAGAACTACGCCAGGACCTGCCGGGCATCGAGCGACGTCTCGCCGCCGCCCCGGGGTTGACCGGGCTGGCACAGGTCCGCAATGGCTACAGCAATGATGTTGAGGGAATGAGACGAAAATTGGCTTACGACCTGCGCTACCTGCGTAATCGGAGCCTGTTAAAAGACGTAAAGCTGATCCTCGAAACGTTACCGAGGGTCTGGGACCCCACGGCGTGTTGACGTCGGTGTCCCGACAGACCGTTAGGAGCCTGCCGATGCGAAATAGCATGGCCCAAAATCATGGCCCGATTGCCGGTTTGCTGCTGTTGGTCTGCGCGTTCATGCTCAGCGGTTGTGCCAAAACCTACACGGACTACAGCTCATTCATCAATGAGCCACGCCCCGTGGTGACGGCCACCGAATACCGCATGGCGCCGCCCGACACGGTACAGATTTACTCCAAGCGTGTGCGGGAGATCCACCGCCACACCGAAACCATCAGCCCGGACGGCAAGATCAATCTGCCGTTGCTGGGCCGCGTCTACGTCGCGGGTATGACCAGTGAGGAAGTTGAGGCCGAACTCACGCTTCTGGCACAGGAATACTACGAGGACGCCGACGTTTCGGTGCGCGTTGTTGAATACTCCAGCAAGAAGATCTTCGTGTTCGGTGAAGTCACACGCCCCGGACCCTACGCCTATAACGGTGCAAACACCATCTTAGGCACCATGGCGAAAGCCCAGCCTACGCGGCTGGCCGACCCCACGAAGATCCAGGTTATGCGCCCTAATGCGGACGGTGAGATGATCCGCAAGATGACAGTCGACTTGGACAAGATGGTCAAGGAAGGCGACACACTCCTCAACGCGGTGATGGAGGAAGGTGACATCATCTATGTCCCGCCGACACCTTTGGCGTCCGTCGCGCTGGGTTTCCAGCAGCTTTTGCTGCCCTTCCAGCCGATCGCCTCGACGATCGCAGGGCCTGGGGATATCCAGTACGAAGCCAGAGGCTATTCGACTTACGGCCCACGTGCAGAAGAGTAGTCCGTCGTGTTGAAAGTAGCGTGATATGAGTCAAAAAAACACTCAACAAAATGCCGTTCTTGAACTCTGGGAGCTGCTGCTTCGCTACCGGTGGCGGTTTATCCTCCCAGCGTTCGCGATCACACTGGGCGTACTCGGGATGAGCATGATGCTTCCCCGAAAGTACAGCTCCGAGGCGATGTTCGAACGGCGCACCGATATGGTCCTCACCGAGATGACCGCTAAGGGTGCAACACGTAACTTCCAGGAGCCCCGCAACTCACTGGTCGAAGAAATCACCGGCCATCGCGCCGTCGATGAACTGTTAGAACAGATCGAACCGGAACTGATCGCCCGTGGTACGATCCGCACCACCCTCGATCGACAGGTCCTGCGCAACAATATCCTGCGCGGCACGATCGTTCACTGGGACGTTTCCTCCGGCTCCCTGGACCGTGTGCGTGTCGGATACACGTGTCCGGATCCCGAAGTCTCCAAGCTGGTCGTCAACGGCCTGGTGAAGAACTACATCCGCCGCACCAAGGATGCTATGGAGCAGCGGCTCAACGAATCTGCCGAATTCTTCGAACAGGAAGTCTCTAATAGCCGCAATCATATTGAAGACCTGGAAACCCGGTTGCTTCAGTTTGAAATCAACAACGGCGATCTGCTGCCGGAAAGTGCCAACGGCATGCAGGACCGGCTCGGTAATCGGGAGACCGAACTGCAGAACATTATCGCGGAACGCGACGCCGCCATCGTACGTGCCCGCAACCTGAAAACCGCGATCGAAAACACGCCCGCAACGATCCCCGAACAGATCACGGCCCCCAATCCCGAGCTGACACGCCTTGAAGACAAGATGCGGTCGCTGTCCGACCAGCTTACCAACTACACCGATGTCTTAAAGATGAAGCCGGCCCACCCCGAAGTCATCACGCTTAAGCAGCGCATCGCAGACCTTCAAATCACTATTGACAACACAGACAAAATCATCGTTGCCCAGGAGCAACACAAGGCCAATCCGAAACTCGCCGAACTTGAGCTGCAATACACCCAGGCGATCACAGAAGAAGAAGCCTTGACCAGTCAGATCGAGGTCGTCACCGGCCAGGTCGAACAGATGGCGGCACAGACCGACGACATGTTCCCGGTCCGCAGTGAATACCGCAAGCTGTCCCGCCAGGTTGACCAGGCTCAGCGTCAACTGACTTTCTGGGAAGAAAACCTTCGCCGTGTCGAGATGACACTCGCGGCCGAATCGGGTAACCGTGGCATCGAACTTGACTTCGTCCGTCCCGGCACCGTCAATGTCAAACCCGTTTCACCGAATCTGGCACAGGTCCTGATGGCCGCGATCGGCCTGGGCTTGATGGCCGGTTCGCTCAGCGTCTTCTTTGCTCACCGTACCGACGAAACATTCGCCTCAGGTGATGAACTGGCACGTGCCTTCGACCTGCCCCTGCTCGGTTCGGTCAGCGAACTGATCAGCCGTCAGCAACGCAAGGTCCGACGCATGCGGAACCTGATCCTGTACCCGACCAACGCAACCGTGATGGCCGCCGCACTCATCGGGATGGTCACGATCCTTTACCTGGACCTGGAAAAACCGGACGTCCTGGACAACCTCAAAGCCAAAGCCTCGTGGGTCTTCCAGATGCCTTCCGCCGAAGCCTCTGAGACACCCAACCTGGAAGCGATTGAACCCAAGGAATAACCGCTTAACGGACACGGATGAGCCAACATGTACGACAAGTACTACAACTTCAGCACGATGCCGTTCGAGAACACGCCCGATCCGCGTTTCTTCTACGCCAGTGAACAACACCGTGAGGCGCTGGCAGCGATCGAGTACACGATCCGCATGCGCAAAGGTATCGTCCTTGTCACCGGCAACATCGGCTCCGGCAAAACGACCGTCGGCCGCACCATGCTCCAACGCTGCGGCCAGGACGCGACGATCGTCCGTCTCGTGCACGGCCACCGTGAATCCAGCGAGCTGATCCGCCACGTGCTGCGGGCGCTGAACGTGCGAACCCGTGACCGTGACGACCATGCTCGGTTGCTTGAAAGGCTCGAGCTCTACCTGAACACCCAGGCCGACGCCAACCGCCCGGTCGTGCTGTTCATCGACGAAGCCCAAACGCTCTCAACCGAAGCTTTGGAAGAACTTCGCCTCATCAGCAACTTCGACACCAACACGACCAAGCTCCTGCAACTCGTGCTCGTTGGGCAACCCGAACTGCGCGATCACATCGCGTCGCCCAGGCTCAGCGCACTGCGTCAGCGGATCGTCATGGCCAAACAGCTCAAACCATTGAGCCTGCACGACACTGCCGGGTACATCGCCCACCGCCTCAAAGCGGCAAGCAAAGACCCGCGTAATGTGGCAGTCAGTTTCAGCGGTGATTCGATCTCGGCAATGTACGAAGCAACCCGGGGCATCCCGCGCCTCGTCAATGTTGTCTGCGACAACTGCCTGCTGCTCGGATTCGTCAAGGAAGTACGTCGTGTTACGCCGCTGATGGTGCGGCAAGTCCTGGATGACATGGTGCCAAGCTTCGGTGAGGACACCGATGCGCGAACCAACCAACCGAGGCTGAGTCTCGCGGCCTGAGGGAAATAGTGATGGGATATGTATTTGACGCCATGAACCGAAGCGATGACGATCCGCGCCCCGAAAAGGACGTGGTATCGAACAAATCGCAGACCCCCAACGAACCGGTCGAGGTGCCGCAGGTGGGACCACGCGCCGAAGACGCCACCCCACCCACCGAACCCGTCGAGCAGACGCCGCATGTCGAGGCGTCGGATACATCATGGCAACCTGAACCCGAGGAAGAAGACGCACCGGTCTATAACTTTAGCGCTGCACGCGCCGAACAGGAATCCACGATCTCGACTTCCGATAGCTACACCACAGAGCAACAGGGCGATGTCACTGCCGGTGTTTCCATACGACCCCGACTGCGTCTGTCGTCGGAATGGCTGCAGAGCATCGACGATCGACTCGTCTCACTGACCGAACCGTCTTCACAGTTGGCCGAGGAATACCGCGGCATCCGCACCACCCTGCTCGCACGCTGGGAACACCGACGCCACCTGGTACACACCATCACCAGCGCCACACCGCAAGAAGGCAAAACCATCACCAGCCTGAACCTGGGACTGAGCCTGGCAGAGCTGCGCAACCGTAAAACCATCGTGATCGAAGCTGACCTACGACTGCCCACATTCAACAAGTTACTGCACCTGCATGAATCCAAGGGGATGATCGAGTACTTGCGAGGCCAGGTCTCCCTCAACGAGGTGATCACCAAGCTTGAAGGCACGGCCCTGCACATCATCAAGGCAGGCAGCCGCGCCAGCAACGACGCCGTGCAGTTGCTCAGCAACAACCGCATGACAAAGCTGCTCGAAAAGCTGCGTACGAAGTATGACCACATCATCATCGATACGCCGCCGGTCATCGAGCTGGCAGACGCCGGCATCATCGGCGGGCTCAGCGACGAGGTCATGCTCATCGCACGCATCAGCAGAACACCCAAGCCGCTCATCGAACAGGCCCTGCGTGCGTTACGCAGTTACAACGCGCCTGTCGCAGGCGTCATCGCCACCGACCAGGAACGCGGTCGCAACCGCTACCACTACTACCGATACGGCTACCGATACCGGTACCGATACTACGCTAAACGTGCCGCATAAGGATTGATTAGTAACACACGCTCTTGAGTAAGGATTGACCCATGAAGATCTGCACTATGTCGGGTAACGTCATAGTTGCGACGACGGGGCGGAGTGGGAGAAAGCAACAAGGATGGACAGCACGGATGACTTGCAGGATGTAAACGCCAGACGGGGCGGACGGGAGAGAAGACCGGCAGGATGACCCGGTGGAATCAAAACAATGCGTCTTGAAACCACACAACAAAAACCGACGCTGCTGATGCTTAGCGATCGATTCCCCGACCCGGATGGCGACCAGCGCGCTACCCGGGCCTGGCGTCTGCTTTGCTGTGCATCGGTAACTCACCGGGTCTACCTGTCGGCCGTTGCTGACAAACCCGTCAACCTCAGCCTCTGGCGCCGCGTCGCCAAGCGGGTTGACCGGGTACAGATCGCCGCACCGAAGCGGCCATGGAAAGATACCTCGCCGTTTTCCGGCGACGTTATCACCTGGACCAACACCCAGAACTTCGACGCCTTGCTCGCAACCAATCCGCAAGCATGGCCGGCCGTCTTCCCCGGCAGGATCAGCACGGCGATCTGCGACTTCACCTTTGACAAGACCGATTCACAAGCAACCATTACCAGCTTGTATCAGCGCCTCTGGCCACGAAAACAGGTCGAACTGACTGCCACCAGGAGAGCGCAGATCATCGCCGCATGTGATCGGGCGCTGGTCGCCACACCCCAGCAGGCAAAAGCGTTGACCGGCGCCGGCGGCAAGGTCTTCATCCTGCCGGATGAGACCGTGTCCAAGGCATGGTCATTGCTCTTCGCGGGCGCTCAAATCCCCGTGGAAGCCCCCACCCCCACGGTCCTGCACGTCAAGCCTACCACGCTCAAACACGCGGCCTGACGATCAGCGAATCTCAAGCTCACAATTGCGAAGGCGACCTGGCCGGTCTACTATCGATATATGCCTCCGCAACCCCTGTTTAAATCGGAACGTGTTCAGTTTGCTGCTGTCGCGGTGATCGCCGGCACTCTCTTGCTGGGCGTGACCGGCTTGGCAAAACTACAGGCCGGTGACCGACCCGCCTATCTGAACACCCCGATGAACCGAAGGCAGGCCATGCCCGAGGTGGACCGCACTGAACACAGCCCGGCGATCACCATCCAGACACCCAGCGACTGGCAAACCATCCACAGCGAGGACGGCCTCCTGGTCACCGCCGATCCATCGAAACCCAACAGGCAAATCACACTCGCCACACTCAAAGCCGGCGAGCAGAACGACCCGATCCAGGCCGCCAAGCAGTTCCTGGCAAAACATATTGATGAAGCTGAACTGCAAAGCTTCAAGCTGATCAGCGACCCGATGAGCATCACCGTTGCCGACACCGGCTTGAAAGGTATCCAGTTCATCGGCACCAGTAACGGAACAGAAAGCGAAAAACGCCTGCACATGCTCGCTTGTCTTACCCTCGACGGAAAGCTGTTCTGGTGGGTCTACCTCACCGATACCGTGGAGCCCGGCGAAAACCAGGACGACCTGCTGAGCGTGAATATTAATCACCTGCAGTATATGTATATGTCTGCCAAAATTGTCAAAAAATAGTGTTCACCCGGCGGGAGTCATTCATGCCAAGGTTATTATGTTGCTGGACTGTCTGTTGGCTCATCGCCTGCATCTTCATCACACAGCCCGCACTTGCGCAGATCGATAGCGGGGAACAAGGTCGCTCACGCTGGCAGGAACACGCCTACGGCATGTCACTCACCGCCCCACCCGACGCGGCATGGATCGAGCAGGTTGATGATGGAGCCAGCATCAAATTCATCACCCAAGAGCGTGCCACCATCAGTGTTTTTATTCGCCAATCTCAAAACGAACTGATACTGGACGCCGTCAAAACCAAAGCCACTAACGAATTCAGTTTCGCTTACCCCTCCGCGGTAACCATGGTCCAGGACCAGCAGCCGATCACCGTTGCCGAACGAAAGAGCCTCGGCCTGTTCCTGCTCGTACCCGATGAGAAACAAGGCAACTGGGTCTTCGGCCAGGTTTACGTGCAGATCGATCCGAAAACCATCGCCGTCTATCAACTCGAATGCAACGCCGACGTGTTCGATTCATCTTTCAAGACTTTTCAGACCATGCTGAATTCTGTCACGTTCGCCGACCCCGCTGAACTTGACCGCGAGAGGACCGAACGTATCAACAACGCCAAAACCTGGCTGGACTCGATCAACAAAGACAAGATCAAAGGCGCCCTGATCGCCGAGCAGTGGTTGCGCATCACGCAAAACGGCAAGGACGTCGGCTACATGCGCATCCGCCAGCACGATGAAGCCGAACACGTCCCGCCCGGTACGAGCGTTGCTGTGCGATCTCACATCGTGGATGGTCCCAATACCTACGACACCGAAGCCTCGTTCTTCGAATCCGACGACCGTGTCGTTGAGTTCTGGACCATCACCACCACCATGCGCATCCCGCAACGCGTCATCCACGGCACCAATACAACGCCCGAAACAGTCACGCAGAACTGGCGACAAACCGGCCTGCGCAACGCCGACGGCATGGAAGTCCAGCAGGAAACACCCACCAGCATCAAGAAGCTACCCTGGAAAATCCCGCCTTACCCGTATATGTCGCAGGTCAACATGTACATCCTCCCCGCCCTGCTGCCCCACGACAAACCCACCGAACTGGCGTTCTACAGCTTCCACCAGACCTCGCACAAGCTGTCCCTGCGAACCCTGCGCATCGAACCCTTGCCCGGCGGCTCCTACCGCGTCTTCGACCGCCCCACCCCCGACCGCACCGAACAGGTCGCCACCTTCAGCCCCACCGGCCGCCTCATTGAACGCCGCATGACCGACGGCCGCACCTACCTCGCCACCACCCCCCAGGAACTAAGACGCATCTGGGGTGGGCTGTAATCCCAACACGCTTGCGTCCCCAACAACGCTTGCGGTTTGGCCGGGTATCATAGAACCCAATGGACATCACCCTCGAACTACCACAAGACGAACAGGCTATCTCTGTCACCGGGCCGGCGGAGCGGAATCTTAAGATTATCCGGGAGGCCCTCGGCGTGCGTATGATCGCGCGCAACGGGCACCTGCGCATCAGTGGCGATGACAACATGGTCAGCACCGCAACGCGCGTCATTGAACGACTCATGGACGCCGCACGTCGTGACGAACCGTTGAGCCGTAAGCAGGTCATCGACGTCATCGCCACCGTCACCAGCCTGCCGCAAACGACTTCCGCTATCGCGCCTGGCTCCGGCGGGATCACACCCGCTGTTGAAGATATGGCGCTTGGCATGGATGTCTACCTGCCCGGCAAACGTGTCAAAGCGCTGACCGGTGGCCAACGCGCTTACCTGCACGCCATCTTTAAAAACGACCTCACCTTCTGCTCCGGCCCGGCCGGCACGGGTAAGACTTACCTCGCCGTCGCCGCCGCGGTCGCGATGCTCAAACGCGGTCAGATGCGCAAGCTCGTGCTTGTCCGCCCCGCTGTCGAGGCCGGTGAAAAACTCGGCTTCCTGCCCGGCGATCTTCAAGAGAAAGTCAACCCCTACCTGCGCCCCCTGCTCGATGCGCTGCACGACATGATGGAGTTCGATCAGATCCAACGCTTCATGGCCTGCGACCTGATCGAGATCGTCCCGCTGGCGTTCATGCGCGGCCGAACGCTCAACGATGCGTTGATCATCCTCGACGAGGCGCAGAACACGACAAAGGGCCAGATGCTCATGTTCCTCACCCGCCTGGGCATGGGCGGCAAAATGATCGTCACCGGCGACGCCTCTCAGATCGATCTGGAGGACCCCAGGGAATCGGGTCTGATCGACGCCGTACGCCGATTACGCCATGTCCGCGGTGTGGGCATGGTGACACTGGATGGGGCTGATATCGTGCGTCACAGCCTCGTACAGCGGATTGTCGAGGCCTATGGCGAGGGTAAAAACCGCCTTTTGGGACCCTCTGAAAAAAGATTTGCCACAGAGGCTGACTCGTCTGATAAAATCTTGGACACCGAGGCGGATGGGAAGGCCCCATAACGTCTTGCACACGAGCCCGCTCCCCGAGCGAAGTGGCCCGTATGACTGGTCGATGACCGTGCAGGGGACTGCGGACGTACCCCGGTTATCTACCAACACCCCAAGCGAGTGTGCATGGCAAACGGCAAAAGCAAATCCTCAACCACAGCGCGACGGCGTGAGGTCCGTAAGAACGTCCCTCGGCCGGGTCCGTGGTGGTTACAGACGCTGCGCCGCCGCGAGGTCCTCTGGGCCTGCGCGTTTATCGCCATGCTCACTGCGATTGCCGGCCCGATCTCCCTCTGGCTTGGTGGGCATATCCACTACTACCCCGGGCAGGTCCTGACCAGGCCCATCATCTCGCGGGTCGAGTTCAAGCGCGAAGACTTCCAGCGCACCCTGGAAATGCGCAAAGAAGCCCGGCAAAACCTGCCCCCGACCTACTTGCCCGACCAGGTCTATTTTGAATCACTGCAAAACAGGCTCAACGACCTGCTCACGCTCGCCGAGTCGGATTCCATCGATAACACCCCGGAGGATTACCGCGAGCAGATCAATCTCAATCAGCAGGTCCTCAACGAACTCAAACGCTACGTCGCCAATGGCGAGCCCACCCCACAGTGGAAAGCCGACACGCACCGTTTCCTTCAAGAATTGTTCGACCTGGCCATACTCGATCCTGCCGATGATCATCCCACGGATGACCTTATCGGCGGGGCCACACAGATCACGATCGTCCACCCATCGCCCGTTGCCGGTAAAACCAAAGAGCAGCGCCTGTTCGCTCGGCGCATCATGCCTCTGAACGATACCGAACGGCTGGAAAGAGAAGTCGAGTTTGCCACACGCTTCTTCAAAGGGGAAAACCTGCGCAAGTCGATCGTCGCATTAGTCATGCAGCACCCGCAGGCGACGTATCATTATGACGCTCAAATCACCAGCCTCCGTGGCGATGAGGCCGAAGCGGCTGTTGAACAGCAGATCATTACATACCAGCCCAATACCGTCCTCTTACCGACCGGCACCGAACTGACACGCGACGATATCGCACTGATCCATGCAGAACACTCTGCTTATCGCGCCAGTCTTGGTAACAACAAACTCGCTCTTTTCTATATAGGACGGATCGGCATCTTGCTGCTCGTCGGTATCGCCATCTGGTCGTATATCTTCTTCTGCAACGAACGGATCGTACGCAATCCGATGCGCGGCCTCGCGTTGACGACACTGTTGCTGCTTTGCCAGTTCCTGGCGGTCTTCTTCGGCCGGGGCTACCCGCAACTCATGCTCGCGATTTCCACACTCCCGGTGCTGATGGCAGCTACTGTTCTGGTCATTGTCTACGACCAGCGATTCGCGCTTGCGATGGGTGGATTCGTCGGCCTGCTCATCCTACTCAGCCTTGACCTCGGTGTTGAATACATCCTGGTCATGATGACCGGTGTCGGTGTCGCCGTCGGCCTGCTTCACGAGGTTCGCAGCCGATCCAAACTGGTCACCGTCGGCTTGTGGGCGGGACTCGCCATGGCTGTCACCTCGTTCCTTGTCTCGGTCATCAGCAGGCCCCTGAATGTGCCTAACGAAATGTGGCGCATCTTCTGGGGCTCTGGCTATATGGTGGCAACCGGCGTGCTCGCCGTCGGCTTCGTCCAGTGGGCGCTGCCCGCGATCGAAAAAGCATTCCGCGTCACCACCGCCATGACGCTCAAGGAACTCAACGACGCGTCGCACCCGTTGCTGCAACGTTTAGCCCAGGAAGCGCCCGGCACCTATCAGCATTCACTGCGTATTGCGGACATGGCCGAAGCCGCCGCCGACACCATCGGCGCCGACGGCCTGTTCTGCCGCGTCGGCGCGATGTATCACGACATCGGGAAGATCAACAAACCGATGTACTTCATCGAAAACCAGGGCGGCGGCCCCAACCGGCACGACAAACTCACCCCCGCCATGTCACTGCTGATCATCGTCGGTCACGTCAAGGACGGCATCGAGATGGCGCGCGAGTACGGCCTGCCCCCGACGCTGCGGCACTTCATCGAGTCGCACCACGGCACGACGCTCGTCGAGTACTTCTATCACGCAGCCAAGAAGCAGACGTCCGAGCAGGATAAGCCCGAACCCAGCGAGTTCGAGTTCCGCTACCCCGGTCCTAAACCGCAGACCAAGGAAGCGGCCATCATGCTATTGTGTGACGGTATCGAAGGTGCTGCACGTGCATTGCCCGAACCGACGCCCGTCCGCCTTGAGCAGGTCGTCAACAACATGGCCCGAAAGCGCTTGATGGACGGCCAGTTCGATGAGTGCAACCTCACGCTCAGCGAGCTGCACCGCATCGAAAAATCCATCGTCAAGACACTCTGCGCCGTCTACCACGGCCGCATCGCCTACCCCGGCGGCGGCTCCAAAGGCGAACCCAAACAGCAGCCCCAACCCGCCAACGCCGACAGCGCAGCAGGCTGACCCTATCCAATTCCACACGCTTCTCATATTCTTCAGCGTGGTCGCTTTAGCGATCCACGCTCTTCACCCTAAACCCTACACCCTAAACCCTCATATCCCCGCTATCATCTAGCTGTATGAGTCCCCCACGTTCGAGCAACCGAAAATACCACGCCTACCGCGAAGACTTCGCTCGCAGGCGTAAACACGGCGAAGCCGCGGAGAAAAAAGCCCACGGCCACGATGGCGTGCCGCGCGGCCGACAACTGACCGGTAAACGCACACGCGGCTTCCTCACACTTTTCAAAATGTTCTTCGCCCTGCTGCGCGGTCACCGCTTCGCACTGTTCCTCGCGGTCATCACGCTCAGCATCTCCACACTTCTCGATCTCATTCCGCCTGTCGCCTCCAAGATCGCGATCGATAACGTCATCGACGGCCAGCCTTTCGGCGATGGCGTCATCGGCAAAGTTGCAAGATGGTTCCCCTCGCAGGAGCATCCCAAAACACTATTGCTGTTCCTCTTCCTCGCGGTCGTCTTATTAAATGTCGGCTCAATCCTCATCCGTGTCTGGGGGCGCTGGCAAGCGACGCGCATCACACACCGCGTGCGTGTCGATGTGCGCCGGCGCGTGTTCGATCACGCTGTCAGGCTGCCGTTGCACCGTGTGTTCTCACTCAAGTCAGGCGGCGCATCGAGCATCATCCGTGAAGATGCCGGCGGTGTGGGTGATCTTGTCTTCTCCATGATCTATAACCCCGCCGGTGCGATCATCCAACTCATCGGCATCCTCGTCATCCTCGCTGTTACCGAGTGGAAACTACTGCTCGGTGCGGTCGTGTTGTTGCCGGTTGTTTTTCTGACACACCGCACATGGATCGGTCGGATCCGTCCGCTGTGGCGCGACATCCGAGCTACACGTTCGCATATCGATGCGAGGGTCACCGAAGCGTTCGGCGGCGTGCGCGTCGTGCGCACCTTCGGTAGAGAACGCACCGAGGTAACCAACTTCGCCACCGATACACACTTCATGACGCGGCAGGAACTGCTCGGCTGGTGGTGGAACCGTGCGATCGACATCGTCTGGCGGATGCTTATCCCCATCGCGCTCGCGGCGGTGCTGTATTACGCCGGCGTCCGAATCATCAACGACCGCGCCGCCGTCGCCGCAGGCACACTCGCAGCTAACAAAGCGTTGACCGTCGGCGACCTGTTCATGTTCATCTGGTACCTCGCGAGCCTGTTGCAACCGCTTGCCATGCTCGCGTCCAGCGCCGCAGGTTTCCAGACGTCGCTGGCCGGGCTCGATCGTGTGCTCGATTTGATGGAAGAGCCCCTTGAAAGCCCGGCCAAACCCGACATGGTCGTGCTCCGGCCTGAATCCGTACACGGCCGCGTCGAGATGAACAACGTCTGCTTCACCTACCCCAAGGCGCCGGTGCCCGCACTGACCGATGTCAGCTTCACCGCTGAACCCGGGCAGATCGTCGCGCTCGTCGGACCAAGCGGTGCGGGCAAGACAACACTCTGCAACCTGATCGCTCGCTTCTACGATCCGGTTGACGGCAGCGTCAGCGTCGACGGCCACGACCTGCGCGACGTCCACGTCGAAAGCTATCGCGCTTTACTCGCTATCGTCGAACAGGACATCTTCCTCTTCGACGGCACGGTTGCTGACAACATTTCATACGGCCGGCGAGGCGCGACACAAGAGGAAATCACCGAGGCAGCACGACTCTCGAACGCCGACGCTTTCATCGACACGCTGCCTAATACTTACGAGACGTGGATCGGCGAACGCGGCGTCAAACTCTCCGGCGGGCAGCGACAACGACTCGCCATCGCACGTGCCCTGCTTGCTAAACCGCGTATCCTCATCCTCGATGAAGCCACCAGCAACCTCGACACCGAAAGCGAACGGCTTATCCAATCCAGCCTGCGAAACCTCATGAAAGACCGCACGAGTTTCGTCATCGCACACAGACTCAGTACCATTACACACGCCGATCAGATCCTCGTCATGGATCACGGCCAGATCATCGAGCACGGCCGACATGAAGAATTGATGTCTCGTAGTGGTAAGTATCGCGAGATGGTCCAGGCACAAACACACCCGGCTAACCCGGCAGAAGAAGAAGCGGAGGTCGGCAAGTGAAAAGTAAAAAAGCCCCACGCAAACGTCGCCCGCACAAGCTCGAACTTTATCGCCGGGCTGTCCAGCACCCGCTCGCTGAAGTTACCTTTCTACAGCGCGTGTACGAGCACTACTCGATCTACGGCGCAAAGCTCTTGCGTGAGGATTTTGCCGGCACCTGTGCGCTTTCGAGCATGTGGGTCAACTTGCGCGATAACTACGAAGCCATGGCCATCGAGAAGCACGGCCCGACCGTCCGCTGGGCACAGCGCACCGCCCTCAAGGAACTGGGCACCGACAACATCTACCTGCACATCGTCGAGGCCGACGTCATGGACCTCTACGAGCCTCGCGTCGACATCACCTGTGCCCTGAACTTCAGCACCTTCATCTACCACGATCGGGACGAACTAGCCGAATACTTCGTCAACGCCTACCGTGGCCTGAAAAAGCGTGGCATCTTCGTCATGGATGCCTATGGCGGCCCCGGCGCGATGCGTGTCGGCACTCAGTCCCGCCACGTCCCCCCTGAAAACGAATACGACGAGACCGACCGGGGCTTCGAGTACCACTGGGAGCAGCGCAGCTTCGACGCCCTGACCCACCGCACGGACTGCCGTATCCACTTCACCCTGTCCGACGGCCATCGCTTCGAAAACGCCTTCCGCTACAACTGGCGGCTCTGGACCCTGCCCGAATTGGTCGAAATTATGTCAAAATCAGGGTTTAGAAGTGTCGGCGTGTGGTGCGACACCTTCGATCCCGACACCGGCACCAGCGATGGCAAGTACAAGCCCGTCGAAAAGCTGCCCGCCCGGGAGGATTGGGTCGCCTACGTCGTCGGCATTGTCTGAAAAATACCGGCTGAATCAGGTTCATTTACCGCGCAATTCTTGCGTAAATCCCCTCTCCGACATACATTATTGGACCGCTAATTATTGGACTCAACGCTCATTAGTCCAGGAGCATAACTGTGCTGATCCTCATCGTTTCCGAGGGCCCGGATAAGGGCCGGATATACGAATGGTCCGACGACCAGACCATCATCGTCGGCCGTGAAAGCAATGACATGCGCCTCAGCGACGGCAAAGCCTCGCGCCAGCACGCACGCTTCAAGTGCGAAGGCGGCACGTGGTCCGTTCGCGACCTCGCATCTCGTCACGGCACACTCGTCAACGGCATCCGCACGCAGGGCAAGACCCCGCTGCGCGATGGCGACCGTGTACGCCTCGGCCGGACCGAACTGGTCGTCGCACGCATGCCCGCGGAGCAGGCCGAACGCGCCGCACTGCTCGGTGATCAGCCCAGCCGCGGTGAAGTCTGGCGTGACATGCCCAAGACGCGCTGGTACATCCCCCGCGCATCGACCGCCGCCGGTTTCGCCGCCGCCGCGTTCGCCATCGGTTGCAGCGCCTACCTCTACATGAACCTCAGCAACGTCAGCACGACGATCCGTGACGACGTCCGCTCTGCCAGCGCCGCTCAGCAAAGCGCGACCGAAGCGCAGCTCGCCGCCGTCGACGCGCAGACCAAGGCTACCGAATCGCAGCTCGCCCTGGCTGATCGCACCGATGAAATCTATAACGAAGTAGCATCGCTGAACTCAAGCAGCACACCCGTGCTCAAAGAAATCCTTGCATCGGTCCAGTCGCAAAAAGGCAACGGCGTCCTGCTCAACGATATCCAGACCGCCCTTGCGGAAATGCACAACTCGAGCATGACCACGCTCGATACCATCCTCGCCAGTATGGAATCGCAATCCGATCAGTGGCAAGCGCTTGCCAAGGTCGAGGACACCATGCAGAACCAGCAGGACCAGGCCGCCCTGCTGTTGCCGGAACTCCAGGCCGTTGCTTCCACCGCTCAGGCGAACGAAAAAGCGCTCAACGCCCTGCGTGATCAGATCGAACTCGCACAGGCCCGACCGGACCTCGACGCTGACATCCTCGATCAACTCGAAGCGATCGTCACCGAACTGCAGGCCCGCCCGACGGCCGACCAGGTCGCAAGCCAGGTCCGCACCGCGCTCGCTCAAGAGCAGGAAAAAACCAACGAACTGCTGGCCCGCATCGAAGGCCAACTATCCGACAACCCCGATACGCAAGCCCTGATCACCCCGCTGCGTGAAGCGCTCGCCGAACAAAGTAGCGCCACCGAGCAGATGATCAGCCAGGCCTTCGCCCGTCAGGACAAGACGGATGAGCAGCTTGAGCAGATCAGCACGCTCATCCGCGCTCAGCCGAGTGAAACCGCTGCCGCCGTCGATGCCGTCCTCGGTAAGCTGACCACGCAGGAAGACATCGATAAGGTCCTCGCCGCGGTCAAGCAGATCGAAACCGGCGGGCAAAGCCCCGAATCGGTCAAGCTGCTCAACGAACTGGCGCTCAAACTACAAACCGCGCCGTCCTCGCAAGAGCTGGCCGACTCGGTCGTCAAGGCTGTCACCGAAGAACTGAACACCACGCGGCCGCTGCTCGAGCAGATCGCAAGCTCGCTGGATAACGCTTCACAACAGACCGATACCAGCCAGGAATTGATCGAACAACTTCGCCTCGCCCTGCTTGCACAGGAAGCCGCGGATACACGTCTCGATCAGATCTACGACATGCTCGCCAAGGCAGACCTCGGCGAAGACAGCGACGCCATGCGTCAGGTTCTGCGTGAGATCCGATCCAAGTCGATCACCGGCATGGACGAGATGCGTTCCACCATCCGCCGCGAAATCCAGGCCGGCCTGACCGACACGCGCCTGACCTCAAGCGGTTCCACCGGCCCCGAACCCGTGATCGCTGCCAAGCCGATCGCCGACGAACCGCAGCCGCTCTACGAAGAACCCATTAACAGCAACATCCACGCGCTGGCCGCGGAAGATACGCAACCGCAGGTTGACGTCAGCGTCAAGAAGGACGGCCTGACCGACGTCGAACACGCCTACCGCCTCGCCTTCAAGACAGGCAAGCCCATCACGCTCGGTGGCGGTGGCATCGATCCTGAAACCGGACAAATCAAGCAGGGCCGCGTCATCGACCCCGCCTCCGCCAAGGCCGCCGGCATCACCGATTGGCGCGACTGGTACCTGATGGACGACTTCGCCGAACGCATGCGTCTGCAACAGCAAGCCATCCAATACCACGACAACAACCGCACCGCCCCCCTGAGCATCCCCGCCGACGCCAAGGCAACCCAACCTTTGGATAAAGCCGGCAACGGCGGATGATCTGAAAGCGTTTCACCGCAGAGATCGCAGAGGGTACAGAGAAGAGAAGAAAAAATGAATAAGGATGAACACGGTTAGATGTGTTCATCCTTTTCTGTTCTTAATAGTCTTTCTCAGCGCCCTCCGCAGTGAATATCCTCAATCTAGAACCAACAAGATACAACCACAAAAAAGTGATTAACACGGATCAACACAGATTCAATACAAGATGCAGATGCCAACAGCATAAACATCCGTGTTTATCCGTGTCCATCCCTGTTACTTCTTCCTGTCTTTCTCCGCGCCCTCAGCGCTCTCTGCGGTGAACTTCTCGTGATTCAATCAATCATCGCCAGCGTCGCGGTCCCGATCGCGGCCGCAAAGTTGTCCGCCCCGCCTACGGTCAGCGTCCAGTTTTCCGGCGCTGCTTTCGTCACGCTCTCGTTGGCCATCGCTTTGACCTGATCGAGCGCCGGTTCATAGATCGCCACCGTCCCGCCCATCAGCACGATATGGTCCGGCCGATATAGCGCTAGTAAAATCCGAATCCCCCTCGCTAACGCCGCCAGCGCTCGCTTCATCGTCGGATGCTCAAACCTTTCATCCGATGCAACCGGCACGCCGTCCGCTTCAAGCGTTCGAAATCCAACATACGCTTCCAACGCGCCGCGTCCCGCGCCCGGCGTCGCAGGCGCATCCGCTTCGCCGCCCGATACATCCATATGCCCGAAGTGCCCGCTCGTGCCGCGCGTGATAATCACCGGCCGCCCATCATCGAGTACCGCTCCACCGACGCCCGTCCCCATCGATAAATACAGCGTCCGCCCCGGCATCGGGTTACGTCGATGCTCGCACGCCGCCGCCGAGTTCGCATCCGTTGCAGGCCTTACCGGCACGCCCAGTCCCAGCGTCTCTTCTGTCCACTGCGGAATCGACATGCCCACCAGGTGCGGCAGATTCGCCGCCCCCTCCAGCACACCGGCCTTATTCATCGGCCCCGCCACCGACACACCCACACGCACCACCGCCCCGCGCCCAACCCCCGACTTTTCCAACAACGCATCAAACGTCTGCCGTATCCGCGACGTCAACACCTCAAGCGTCGGCATCTCGTAAGGATCGCCCCGCATCGTGTGCGGCTCACTGCCCTCACAAACAAGCGCCAGCTTCACACTCGACCCGCCGATATCAATCCCAAGCGCCCAGCCGCCACTTCGCGTTGTTTCGTCATTCACACTCATACACTCACCAATAGCCCCACGCGGAAGCGTGGGGTTCAATCATACCCACAACATCGGCGAGGTTGCTTCAGCAACCGGGCGTTACCCCCACAACGCCCCCCTAATCCCGCTTCGGCTCCGCCAAAAGATAACCAAAGATAAAAGCGATCGCCGCACCGATCGGTGCATACCACGGCCACGCGATCGGCACCACCTTCGGCGCCCCCTTGCTCATATCACGCACCACCGGCCGAGCCTTTTCATTCTCGATCTTGTTGCCATCGGCATCCACCAACGGCTCCTTCGTGATCGGATGCACCAGGTAAACAGGCTCCGCTTCCATATCCAGCTTCGGCTTGCCCGTCGCTTCATCAATCACCGCCGGGTAAGCCATCACGACCTTGCCGGTTACCGGTTCATACGCATGGAAGTAACCGCGCCACATGATCGACATCACCACCCCGATGCCAATAACTAACCACGCCGTCTTGAGTATCCGCTTGGTCCGCAGCGCCCCGTCCACTGTACTGAACGCACATGCGAGCCACGTCACCAGCAACACAACCATGATGGCGCCGCAGAACCACATCGACCAAGGCTCATGGAATCGCAGCGCGAACACACTCATCACACCCAGCGGCGCACTCCACACCAGGCCGCGCCCCGTAATCTTCATCGGCAGCCACGCCAGCATAAACGCCGCGAACAACCCGCCGATGATGTAACTCGCCAAACCAAGCGCCAGGTCCAGAATCGGCACGCCCGTCGCGTCTTTGAATCCATCCACCACAAACGCCGCCAGGCACAGCGCGACCCCCCAGAAAACAATCAGCCAGCGCGATACCAACAACACGCGCTTGCCTTCCTCCGGATTTTTTTCGATCGCTTCCTGTTCTTCGCCCTTACTCAAACCCAGCGTCTTGGCACGCATCGGCAGGTACACCGCCGACACGGATGTCTGCGCTAGCGCCGCAAGGATCGAAGTCAGGCTCGAAATCGCCGCCGCGAAAATCCCCGCGATCACCAGCCCCGTGACGCCGACCGGCATCTGCTGAAGGATAAAGATCGGGAATATCTTGTCGTTCTCCTTCGCTGCAAGCACCGCCGCTTCACCCGCCAGCTTCTCGGGGAACGCCGTGTAGAACACGAACAAGCCCACACCCACCAGCAGCATCAACGCCGTCACCGCTTCCGCCACGTAACTGGTCAGGATCGCAACCTGCGCGCTGCCCTTGCCTTTACAGGTAAATAGACGCTGCGCGAGCAACTGGTCCGTACCGTACGCGCCGATGTTACCCAGCACGACCGCAAAACCCGCCGCTGTCAACGTGTAAGGCGTCGTGAAGTCTGCCACTCTATCGATGTTGAATATCTTGAACTTCTCGGCCGCCTGCCCCACTTCCATAAATTCCGAGAAGCCGTTCGGCAGCGCACTGATGATCACCCAGATCGCCGCGATACCGCCGACGACAAACACCAGGAACAGCATCGCGTCCGTCCACACCACCGTCGCGATACCGCCGAGCATCGTCCACAAGACCGCGATGATCCCGATGATGATGATCGATGAGGCTAAAGGTGAAAGCCCTGCATAAGCAATCTCATATTTCGCCGACAAATCAAAGGCAAACTGAGTGTGTTCTTGAATCCAGGCAAGCTGATCGGACATCACCAGCGTCAACACCAGTGCTGTCAGATACACACGCGCCGACTGCGCGAGCAATCCACCCAGCGTGAACAGGCCCGTCGTCACGCTCCGCGCGCTGGACCCGAGCTGGTTGCCCATGTAATCGTACGGGCTGTAGATGCGCTTCTGGTAATACGCCGGGATCAACACCCACGCCACGAACGCACGCGACAGAAGCCCCGCGATGATGCCCAGTTGCAGATAGGTCATGTTCCCCGCAAACGCGATCGCCGGCACGCCCACGAATGTCACCGCCGAGATCGTCGTCGCGATCATCGATGCCGACACCGCGTACCAGGGCAGCTTGTCACCGCCCCGGAAAAAGTCCTCCATCCCCTTCTGCTTACCCGCCAGAAGCACCCCCAGGATACTCACCAGCAGCAGGTAACCGATCATCACCCCCCAATCCAGCAGCGTAAAGTGCCCCGCCAGCGTCCCGTTGTTCTGGGTAGTATCCACCGCCGCTAAGGTCATCCAATGCATATGTGAATCTCCGAGCACCAGGACAGGACGGGCCGACGCCACGCGGATAGCGAACAATACCCGGCCGGGAAGGGATATTTATATAACAATCACCACGTTAACGAAAGCTCAGCCCGCAGCAATCGCCTTAACACCCCAAATTACACCAGTTAAGTGAATCGGCGGATCCCCCAGCCCATCCACAGAATCCCCCAGGCGTGGTCGCTTCAGCGATCCACGTATAAGACACCTTATATGATCAAAAACAGGATCTCTAATCTCTAATCGTTAATCGCTGATGTGGGAACAGAAATAGAACAACCTATCGCAACCCCCTATGCACCAACCAATTAGCGATTAAAAAATTAACGATCAGCGATTCCCAGGATTACCGCACCGGCGCACCGCTGGATCGGCGGATCACCAGTTCCGCTCGCAGCACTTCACGCTTCAGCGGCGGCTCATCGTCGCTCAGGTGGGCGACCAGGCCGGAAATCGCGGCATGCCCAAGATGGGCTAAGGGCTGACGCAACGTGGTCAACGCCGGGCTCAGGTGCGATGCGCTGGCTGGATCGTCCACACCCACGACCGACAGGTCCTGCGGGATCCGCAGCCCGATCGTCGACACCGCCTGGTACACCTCCAGCGCCAGGTCATACGCCCCGGCAAAGACCGCGGTCAGCCCGTCCTCATTGAGCATCCGGTTGAGCTTGAGCTTGTCGTCCGACCGCATGCTCGTGCCCTGCACCTCGACGATCGGCCGATTCTTGTCAGCGATCCCAAGCACCTTGCAGGCCTGGATAAAGCCGTCGCACAGGTCACGGTTGTGTACAAAGTTGCACCCGCCGATGAAGCAGCCGATCCGACGGTGCCCGAGCTGATACAGGTGGTTCACCGCCTGCGTCGCCAGGTCGCGGTTGTCCGTATCGACCGAGGGGATCGACTTATCGCCCGACCTCGCCCCGACCACGACGATCGGCGTCTTGCCAAACGACTGGTCCAGCAACACTTCCAGTTGATTCACAGCCGGGTTCACCAGCACGTACGCATGCACATCCTGCCGGGCATCGACCTCATCACCCAGTAGCAGCAGGTCGCAGCCGAACTCGACACTCGCCCGGTGCATGCCTTCGAGGATGCCGCTGTGGTAAACATCCGACATCACGACATCGCGATGGATCAATACGCCGATGCGCAGCTTGGGCTTCACATCGCGGTGGTTTTCAACAACGTAGGTGCCGCGGCCGCGTGTACGTTCCAGCAGGCCGATCGAAACCAGCTCCTGCAGTGCCCGGTGTGCGGTGACCAGCGAGACCGACATCTGCCGGCTCAGCTCCTTTGTGCTGGGCATCCGCTTGCCGGGCTGGTAGTGCCCGCTGTCGATGGCTTCGGTCAGCGCCTGCTTGACGGATTCGTAAAGGGGTTGGCCGGGCTGGGCGACCACAGGACCGATTTCTTTGTGCTTAGTTGCCATAGGTAGTGCTGAATAATCAGCCCCCGCGTGTGCCTCGGCCATCCTGGAGCCTTACGCTGCGCCCCATCGAGCCCTTAGATGAACGTTCCAGATTGGGCTCGCAGCGTATAAATATGAAACGCCGTCGCGCTCGCCCTAACAACTGTAATTATCACGCCAGATTAACAGAAATGCAAGCATTTTAAGATTATATAATCACCATAAGCATCCTGTTAATGCCTTGCAATACGGGTCTTAGATGTTGCCGGCACTTATTAAAGAAATTACACCCACCTATTCCGCACGCTTCGGACCAAGCGGTTTGACCACAATATCATCTCCCCCGCTCAGGCTGTACCGCTGCGGATAATTATGGTGCTTGAACATATTCGCGTGGTGGATGCTCATTATTATGCCCTGCCCATCGCTCAGCTTGGCTGGGTCCACCTCGACCTCGGCCGTCACAACCTTGCTCGCCGAGTCGTACGCCGCATCGATCCGCTGACCATCCAGGTACACGCTGATCGTCGAACTCAGCGACCTGTCTCGGTCGTGGCCCCACCAACCCTTGTCCAGCCCGTCATCAAGGATCGTGCTGATCTTCAGCGTGTTGCCCTCGCGCTCGACCGTCGGCAAACTCTGCGTCGGCCGGCCGCCATAGGCATACTCGCACAAGCCGACATAGATCCCGTACGCCTCGCGCAGGTTGTAATCCGCATCGCGCAGCCGCTGCTCTTCCTCGTAGTTCGTGAAGAATGATGATTCAGTCAAAAACGCCGGCATGTTACACTGACGCAGCACACCGAATCCGGAGTTGTACATCAACTGATCGCTCATCAGGGGTGACGTGTGTGCCACCTGCGTCCGCATCTGCATGCCTAACTGATGTCCGACGTACTTCGCAACATCCAGCGAGACCTCGGACCAGTCGCACTCGCCGTGATACCACACGCTCGAAAAGTTCGCCGACTCGCGCGACGAAGCGTTATGGTGCAGGCTGATGAAGAGGTCCGCCCCCGTCCCGCCGTCATGCCGCTTGAGATTGTTCGCGATCTGGGCACGATCTTTCAGATCAACAAAGACATCGCCGTCTCTAGTCAGCGTGACATGCGCCCCGGCATCGACCAGCAGTTTTTCCAACAGCTTCGCGACGCGCCAGTTCATCTCGGCTTCACGCACGCCGGTCGGACCGCGCTTGTAGCCCTTCTTATGTGCCTGCCCGCCGTGACCCGGATCAAGCACGATCTCCATATCCTTCAGGTACTTCTCCGCGGGATGATGCGGCACGTTGATCTTCGGGAAGTCTTCCCAGTCCGGCCGATCGTCAAGCCGGCTCATCGCTTTTTCCAAAGGCGTCGGCCCGCAACCCGCAATCACCAGCATCAAACCACACAAACCGGCCCAATATGCGATACGTTTCATCGAGTTCTCCAATCAACGGATAATCTAACACGCTTAGCCAATGATCGACAACGGGTGTTGCGCAATCGGTTCGAGGTGTTATCATAGCGTCAATCACATCAAGGAGACACGCATGATGAACTCAAGCGGCGGCGAAGACATTGTTGGGCTGATTATGCTTGGTATTTCAGTCTTGTGTGTACTTGGTGTGTTCCTGATCTACGTGCTCAGTGTGATCTGGTGCACGCTGGATGCCCGCAAACGAGGTAAATCCGGCTGCCTGGTCTTCATCCTCGTCGCATTCTTCTGGCCGATCGGCTTGCTCATCTGGCTGGTCGCACGCCCGCCTAAACAGAACTAAGACCGCGATCCAGCAATCATCCGAACACATCCGCGTAGCCGATATCTACACCTATGCTCGACTTCTCCGATGAGCCTTACCAGTACTTCCCGTCAAAGCGCAACGCGCTGATCGCCTGGATAATCGGTGTGTTCAACCGCACACGCCGCCTGCCCAACAAGCTCAAAGTGGATAGCGTCGAAGTCTCGGGTAACGACACGCTGATCTCAAACATCAACCGCACTGGCGGAAGGCGCGACCGCATCCTGTTCCTGCCCAACCACCCGACCCACGCCGATGCAGCCGTCTTCCTCGAAGCGCTGCGACAGGCGGGTTTCACTTCGCAGATGATGGCCGCGTACGACGTATTCCTGCGTGGCAAGCTCGATGCGTGGGTGATGCAGAAGATGGGCGCGTTCTCCGTCGACCGTGAAGGCAGTGATCAGCAAGCGATGAAAGACGCGTCGGCTGTACTCGCCAAAGGCAAACACGCGCTGACGATCTTCCCCGAAGGCAACGTCTATCTGCGCAACGATCGCGTAACGCCGTTCAACGACGGCGCTGCATTCATCGCGGTCCGCGTAGCCAAGGAACTTGCCAAGCATGATGTGCGTGTCGTTGCGGTTCCGGTATCGATCAAGCTCACGCACCTGACGGATTGCCGATCGGCACTCGATCAACTGCTTGCGAACCTCGCCAAGTCGATGGCCGTTCCGGATGTGCAGCACGCGCCGGGTCAGCCGCCGCGCGAGGCGATCGTGAAGATCGGCCGGGCAGCGATCCGTCGCAATCTCCAACAGCGCGGGCTGACTCCGCCGGACTCGGACGACCTTTCCGAGCTGATCAACTACTCCGCCGGCGCGGTCCTGGACGACCTGGAGGCGAAGCTCGAAATCCGTCCCAAAGATGGGACAAGTCTGGTCGACCGTGTGCGCGCAGCGCGCCGATTGGTCCATGATGTGCGCACCGATGATGGTAGAAAAGTCGACCACGTGGTTGCACGAACATGGGCGGATATGGTAATGCTCGCTTTCCGCATCGCCAGCTACCTGCCGGACTATGTCGTCGAAAGCCCGACGCTCGATCGGGTCAGCGAAACGGTCGAAAAACTTGTCGAGGATGTCCACGGCGAGATGATCGAGCCGATCGGCTTACGCCGCGCGATGGTCCACTTCAACCAGCCGATCCTGCTCGATGATTACATCAGCAAAGACAAGCGTAGCAAGCAAGCGATCCGCGAACTGACAGCAGCTTGTGAGGATTCGGTGCAGAATGGGCTCGATCAAATCAATATGGCAAACACGCACATCGGTGGTAAACTCTGGACGGAAATCACCTGACCCCATCCACTAACCCGGGAGAACAACATGGCCTTAACCATCCCTTGCGGTAAATACACCGTTGAGCATGCCAGACTCACTGACTCAACGTTCCATGATGTATGCCTTGGCAACACCGAGTTTGATGATGTGAACCTAAGCGGCGCGCGTTTTCATAACATCAATATGTCCAACGTCGTGCTAGACGATATCAATCTGTCGAACACAAAGATCACTTGCGCAAACTACACCGGCATGACGATCGACGGCATCTTGGTCACAGATTTACTCAAGGCTTACCAACAAAAATCGTAACCCGACAGCCGTATTAATCACCACTTGCGTTATTGACCCACCGCTTCATTATCCAGATACCAAACCAGTTCACCATCTGTTGGTTGGATGCCGGTGATCGGTACGTTTACGGGATCGGGGCCGATTTTCATTTGGTTTACGACGCGCTGCAACGCTTCGGTTTTCTTGGAACCGACACATAATACAGCGAGTTTTCTTGCAGCGTTCAATAGCGGATACGTCATCGTGACGCGGTCGGGCGGGGTGACGTTTGGGCCTTCGTTGATTGCGATCCAGTGGTCGGTGACATGTATGGCGTCGCTGTTTGGGAACAGACTTGCGGTATGACAGTCGGTGCCCATACCGAGTAATACAAAGTCCAAGCGCGGCACCGAAACATTCAGGCCGAAAACCTGGCGGAGTTTTGTTTCGTAAACACCGACCGGATCGACGTGCATCACCGGCATCGGATGCACCTGGCTTGCAGGCGTGTCGATATCCTCAAGCAACGATTCGCGCAGACTCCTGAAGTTACTTAATTCATCATCCTCGGATACACGGCGTTCATCGACGATCCAGATATGCGTGCGTCGCCAATCAACCTTACGAAAACGCGGATCGATCAACAATCGATGATAGAAAGGCCAAGGCGTTGAACCGCCGGATAACGCAACATGAAACACACCACGATGATTCACCGCTTCGATCGCCGCGGCGGTAAATGCGTAGCCGAGATCATCGAAGAGTGTGTCGGCGTCTTTAGCAATGTGGACGGAGCCGGGGAGGTATAGTCGGGTATCGGGTATCGGGTATCGGGATTCGGAAGACACTTCTTTATTCATCATTACACACCAATATAACCAACGACAATCTGGTTACGTATGAGATCCGACACCCGAATCACGATACCCGATACCCGACTAATCATTATGCCAATACCTGCCGTCACGGGCCATCATGATGTCGGCGGCGCTGGGGCCCCATGTGCCGGCGTTGTAGTTGGGCAGGTCGTCTTGCGGATTTTGCTGCCAATAGTCGAGCACGGGTTGGACGGCGTTCCAGGCGGATTCGATTTCGTCGCGGTGTTTAAAGAGCGTCTGATCGCCGCGCATTGTATCGTGCAGGAGGGTTGCGTAGCCGTCGGGCGGTTCGACTTTCCATTGCTGGATGTAGTTGAAGTCCATGACGACGTCCTTGATGTTCATGCCGAGGCCGGGCACTTTGCCTTCGAATCGTATGCGGACGCCTTCATCGGGATGGATGCCGATGACGATCTGGTTTTGCTTGTACTTCTTCGCCTGCTCGCGGAACAGACAGTGCGGCGTCGGCTTGAAGTAGATCACGATCTCCGTTCGCTTGGCGGCCATCGCTTTACCCGAGCGCAGGTAGAACGGCACACCGCCCCACCGCCAGGTGTCGACGTTGAACTGCATCGCTGCATACGTATCGGTCTGACTGTCGGGCGCGACGCCGTCGTTATTACGATAAGCAGGAACGGTTTCGCCGTTGATCGAGCCCGCGCCGTACTGGCCTCGCACCGCGATATGAGGTACTTCTCCTTCACTGGGGACACGCAGGGCTTTGAAGACCTTGATCTTTTCCGTGCGGATATCTTCAGCAGCCATCGAGACGGGTGGCTCCATCGCAACGACGGATAATACTTGAAGCAAATGGCTTTGCACCATGTCACGCATCGCGCCGCCGTTCTCACTGTCGTAGTAGCTGCCGCGTCCTTCGACGCCGACGGTTTCGCTGGCGGTGATCTGCACGTGGTCGATGTACTGGCGGTTCCACAAGGGCTCGAAGATGCTGTTGGCGAAGCGCAGCACCATCATGTTCTGCACGAGTTCCTTACCGAGGTAGTGGTCGATGCGGTACGTCGCCTCTTCATCAAAGACTTCCGCCACGACGTTGTTCAGGTGCACCGCGGATTCGGGGTCTGCGCCGAAAGGCTTTTCGATCACGATGCGTTGCCAGGGCTTGTTCTCGCCGATGCTGCAGAAGAGGCGGCCTTCGGTGACAAGGTCGCTGACGCCGATGTTCTTGATGATGGGTTCGAAGAACTGCGGGGCCATGGAAAGGTAGAACAGCAGGTTGCGTCCCGTGCCGTGGTCTTCCGCGAGCGAGCCGATGCGTGCACGGATGCCTTGCCAATCCTCGCGATTGGTTGAGTCGGCCGCGTGGTAGTGCATACGCTTGGCAAACTTTTGCCACTTATCCTGATCCGGATAGCTCTTAGAGGAGAACTCATACATCGCGTCACGGAATTCATCGTCCGTGAACTTCGAGCGGGCGATGCCGAGGATGGCGAACTTTTCCGGTGCCTGCTTGGTATCCCACAAGTGATACAGCGCGGGGATGAGCTTGCGCTTGGTCAGGTCGCCGGAGGCGCCGAAGATGATGATCAGACAATCGGTTGCGGGGAGGGCTTGTGACATGTTCATATCAAAGCCTAAAGATGTGGCAGAATCAACCACAGCCGTGAGATGTGAATAACTTTTATACGTTGGATGTGTTAGACGGTTCTTGTGATTCGAGTGACGCCTGATACTCGCTTAGCCATTGCATGGATAGCTCCCGGCATCGCTTGCGTGACGGTTCGATGACGAGTCTTGAGATCAGAATCTTACACGCGATCCAGACGCATACCCCAATCAACAGAATAACCTGAGCCCAACCCGCCGAGGTGATGGTCCTGAAGTTGGCATCTTTGAAGACCGCATTTAGAAAGACTACCAACAGCCACAGGCACCATAATCCGACCATAAGAACTGATAATAGATAGAGCAGAAGCAGGACCTGCAACAGGCACCACAACAGCACACCTTTAAGTGATCCGAACGCCTGGTATGCGGATTTGATTGAACCCCATAGCCCGAGCAACCATACGACAACACCAAGGACCACCAGAACGATCGTTGGCTTACCCGACTCAATGTCAAGGTTGTAGATGATCGATGATAGCACCATGATTACACCTGCTATTCCGAAAGGAAGTGCTAACAAAGTGATCAGACCTGTGAACAACTCCGACACGACGGGCAGCGATTGCCACGGTTGGCCTGCGATCTGATCGGCCAAGTCATCGATATGACAAGCTTGGCCGCACTCCGGGCAATGCTCGTGCCGCTTGAGCAATTGAACACGCAGGTCATACCCGCACTTCAGACAGGTCGGCTGGCGGCAGAACTTCTGCAGCTTTCGGTAGGATGATGCTTTGCTGGTGTGTTTCACGTTAGGCCATATTCATAATTGATAGCCCGGCAAATGGGGCGGTCACAAACGGTGCAAATCGCTCTAAGCACCCGATTGTGTGTGGACCTTAGCTAACTATACAGCAACTCACACAACCTGGCCGAGTTATTGGATTGAGCTATTCTGCTTTACTTCGGGCAATGGCGGTAGTAATTCCAGCACCAGTTCGCGGCAGCGATTGCGGCAGGGTTTGATGACGCACTTGGTTGACCACCATTCATTGATAATGATCAGCAACACCGCGCCGACGATCATCAGGTAGGGCCAACCCCAGGTGAAGACCGCGTTCATTTCTTCACGGCTGCCGTGTCGATCAAAGAAGCTGACGACGTAGACGATCAAGAAGCCGGTAGTCATCATCAACGGGATCAGGCCGACGAGGAATACTGATGCATAGATAAATGAAAGCAGCCAGTGCAGTATGCCTCTCCAGTTCCCGAAGACCTGATACGCACGGAAGAGGGTAAACCCAAGCCAGGCGAGGTAGATCAATGTGTTGATGACCAACATGATTGTCACGACGATGACAAGATTGGATTCCAAGTACCACTGAACAGGTGAAATACACATCAGTTGGCCAAGCACGATCAACGGATAACAAAACGCTACCTTTACGCCCCCGCGCATCTCGGTAATAACGGGTATGTAACCGGCGCGCTGGCCGGCGATGAGGTCGGCGATGTCTTCATGGGTGCAGGATTGGCCGCACTCCGAGCAGTTTAAGAGGCCTGCCATGTATTGACCGCGCAGGTCGTAGCCGCAGTTCAAACACTTGGGGTGCTCGGCATACTTTTTCAGTGCCTTGTAATTGCGGATGCGTAGCTTGATACGCGGCTTGTCAGGATTCCCGGAAAATAGCGGCATTGTTTATTGACCTCTGCTCGATAGCGCGACGCTGATGACCATGATATCGGCGGGGTTGACGCCGGCGAGGCGACCGGCCTGGCCTAAGGTTGTGGGGCGGAAACGGTTGAGCGTTTGTGCGGCTTCGTTGCGCAGGCCCTTGATGCCGGTGTAGTCGAGCTCGCCGGGCAGCGGTGTGGCTTCCTGCGATGCAAGTTGATCGATCTGCTTCTGCTGGCGTTGGATGTATCCGGTGTAACGCAGGTCGGCCAGGTAAGCGTTGATGAGTCGGCGGTCGCGTGCCAGTTCCGGCAGCGGATCGCCGTTGAGATTTTCGAGGACGGCGTCGGCGTCGACTTCCTGGCGTGCGATCCATCGCGACATCGGTTGGCCATCCAGCGTGCGGTTGTCGATGTAGTCGTTGAGCGCGGCGTGGGCATCGCGCTTGGCCTGGTAGTGCTGCCAACGTGCATCATCAACAAGATCGAGCTTGCGTGCAAAAGGCGTGAGGCGTTGGTCGGCGTTGTCAGCGCGGAGCATCAGTCGGAACTCGGCGCGGCTGGTAAACATTCGGTACGGCTCGCGCGGGATCTTGGTAACAAGGTCATCCATCATCACGCCGATGTACGCTTCGTCACGACGCAAGCGGATCATGTCAACGCCACGGCTGTATTGCACCGCATTGATCGCGGCCATGAGCCCCTGCCCTGCCGCTTCTTCGTAACCGCTCGTGCCGTTGATCTGACCCGCAAGGAACAGGCCCGGCAGGCGCTTGGTCATGCAGGTTGCATCGATCTGGTGAGGCCAGACCATGTCGTATTCGACCGCGTAGCCATAGCGGAGGATCTTCGCGTTCTCGCAGCCGGGCAGGTGATGGACAACGAATTCCTGCACATCCTTCGGCAGCGAGGTGCTGATGCCGTTGCAGTAGATCTCGTTGGTCGAAAGCGATTCGGGTTCAAGGAAAACGTGATGCGACTGCCGATCAGCAAAACGCATGACCTTGTCTTCGATGGACGGGCAGTAGCGAGGGCCGGTGCTATCGCGGGCGATCTGGCCGTTGAATAGTGGAGCGCGGTCGAGATTGTTTCGGATCAGTTCATGTGCTTCGTGCGTGGTGTACGTGATCCAGCAGGGGCGCTGTTCGAGGACGGGGAAGCGGGATCGGACGACGCGGTAAACATCATGATTGTTTAGCCGCACGCTGCCAGCGTGCGCGTGGTCGGTTTGTACTTCACCTTGCGCGCGACCTGGCAGGTCGCGGCTAAGGGGAACAGATGAATCGTTGATATCAGTGCCGGTCATTTCACTGAAGGGGATGGGAGTGTCGTCGCCCGGTTGCAGTTCGAGTGCGTCGAAGTTGATGGACTCGGCGGCGAGGCGCGGGGGCGTGCCGGTTTTGAGTCGGCCGAGTTCGAAGCCTAGTTTTTTCAGTGATGAACTGATGCCGACGGCGGGTGCTTCGCCGATGCGGCCGCCGGGGGTTTGGGCGTCGCCGGTGTGCAGCAGGCCACGCATGAAGGTGCCGGTGGTGAGGATGGTGGCGCTGGCGCGTAGGGATTGGGGATTGGGGGTTGGGGATTGGGGCGAGAAGACAACCCCGACGCATCGGCCGTCTTCGACGATCAGGTCTTCGACTGCGCCGGCGAGGATGTCGAGGTTGGGGCGGGTCTTGAGCAGGCGCTGGACTTCCAGGGCGTAGGCGTATTTGTCGGATTGGCAGCGTGGGCCTCGGACGGCGGGGCCCTTGCTGGCGTTGAGGATGCGGAACTGGATGCCGGTGGCGTCGGCGGCGAGGCCCATAAGCCCCCCCATCGCATCGATCTCCCGGACCATCTGTCCCTTGGCGAGCCCGCCGATCGCCGGGTTGCAACTCATCGTGCCGATCTTGGCCGGGTCCATGGTAATCAGGGCGACTTTACCCAACTTACCTTTGGAGTCGTCGAACTCAGCGCGCAGGCGATTGGCGGCGGCCCAGGCGGCTTCCGCGCCGGCGTGGCCCCCGCCGATGACGATCACGTTGTAGTCGTTGCCGGTCGGCATAAGCGGGGCATTATAGCCCGAGCGCCGTGTCGTATCTCATCGGGTCGATCGTGATCGTTTAGCGGGCGATCGCAGATCGCCGTGTTGGCTGGGTCGTGAAAACATGGCGGACGCGCGGATCTGCGATCCGCCGCTAAACGGGTAGAAGGGGTAAGGCTTACTCGATACCGAGGCTTACTTTGGTGTCGATGGGGACTTCGATTTTCTGCATGCCGTCGTAGAGTTCGATTGCGATGTTGATCTTGTCGAGTTCCTGGGCAAGCATCAGGTCGAGATTGGCGGTGGTATTCATGGTCATGGTGGAACTTGGGTGGTCGCAGAGCACAGTGCCGTCGGCCGCGGTGATTTTCCATGACGCGATCTGGTCGAGCAGTTGCCTGGTCATCTTGATGGAAAGCTTGAACTTGCCTTTCTGCCAGTCGCTTGGGCCGAACCCGGTAATCTCCAAGGATTGATCGCCGATCTGCACTTGACCGGGCTCGGTGGCGACATCATTTGCGCTGATGGTTTTGGTGCCTTCGGCAACGATCACGGAGAGTGTTCCCTGATACTTGATGCTGGTTGCACCGATAGAGGGCGCTTGTGGTGTGATAAGTTCAACGATGAGTTTGCTGCCTTCTTCGCTGATCTTTGGGAACGGACCGATGGGGCTTTGGGTGAAAGTAAGCCCGCTGTTTTTGGCGGGTGGTTTTTCGAGCAGGTCTTTGTTGGTTGAGTCGGTGACGTTATCGAGTGTGCTGTTTTCTTTGTCGATGTCGACGACGGTTTTTTCAAAACCGCCGATCAGCAGTTGCACGCTGGTGCCTGCGTTGACGCCGCTGGGTTTAAAGTGGAAGTCCATGTCAGCGATGGAAGGCGAGCCAACAGTGAGCGCGATGGGTTGAACGGTGAGTTCGGCGTGGGAAAGAGTTGTAACCATGCACAGGAATAGCGCTGTTAATGCATATCGATACATATCGGTCTCCCTTTTGTATGCCTGTAAAGCATTTGATTATTTGATTACGTCTTAGTTGTGCAGAATGCGGTGTTCACTTTTGATCAGGCTTGATTACAAAGGTTTCCCAACCGTCATAAGTCACATCAACACTCTTTGCGAGGTTCACAAGCTGCATGATGACAGCATGAATTTCTTCTAACTCAACGACATCAGTTCGATATATCTGAATAATAAATGGCTGGCTGGGAGAATTCTCTTTATCTATCCATTCATTTTCAACTGAAAAACCCATGTTCACCGCGTCATCGCGGAACCGACTTCTTGAAGCCTCATCATTGCAGAAAACCCAATGATCCACACGCCTTGGGCTAGAGAGTGGATCGCCGTGCTTACGAAGGTTTTCAATCACTCGACAATCGGCGATCCACTGCGAGCGTTCTTCGTCAGGGAGCAGGAAGTCTATGTAGTATGACCATTCAGGGTCGTCGGATGAACCAACTTCGTATTCGCGCTCTACCGGATCCAGCCAGAGGGAAGCGATCAGCTTGATATCCTTACCTTTAGGGCCGTAGTAGGCAATTTGCCAGACACCATCGTTTCGCAAACGGCCAACTGGATATAAACCGTGGGCTGAGGCCTCGTCATTCAGGGTATCTTCCAACTGAGTCAGTGCTTCAGCATCCTCACCGACGCCCATACCATGTTCAGCGGCATCGCGCATCTGGATGCGACACCAATATAAAACCGGCAACTCAGCAATCGGGAGATGATTCTTGTACCAGTCATTAAATAAGATTGAAGCCGGACGATGATCGACTTTTGCCAAGTAGAATTCCCATTGATCGGGAACGTTCTCAGGTGCTGGTAGTGGTTGATCCCGGTTTACCATGGTATATCACAGTATGACAAAACCTGTATCTAAAAGCGAACGGAGCCACGCTTCATACGTGACCCCGTTCAGATTGATGTATTACATGTCGTTCGACCTTGATCACCCGGGGTGGGTCATGCTTTCGTAGTCCATCAACTCGGCTAAGCGTTCATCCGGCATCAGCTTGAGTTCGCCGACGAGCTGCTTGATGGTTTTGCCTTCCTTGTGGGCTTGCTTGGCGAGTGCGGCGCACTTGTCGTAGCCGACTTCGGGGGCCAGGGCGGTGATCGTCATCAAGGAGGCTTCGAGCAGTTCGGTGCAGCGGGTTTCGTTGACTTCCAGGTCTTTGAGGAGTTTGTCGACGAAGACGTTGCTGACGTTGGCCAGCAGCGAGGTGGATTCGAGGAAGGCGTCGATCATGACGGGCATGGCGACGTTGAGTTCGAAGAGGGAGCCGACGCCGCCGAGGCCGGCCATGGTGACGGTTGCGTCGTTACCGATGACGCGGCAGGCGACCTGCATGACGGACTCGCAGATGACGGGGTTGACCTTGCCGGGCATGATGGATGAGCCGGGCTGGATGGCGGGCAGGTTGAGTTCGCCGATCGCGCAGCGTGGGCCTGAGCCGAGGTGGCGGATGTCGTTGGCGATCTTGGTGAGGCTGGTAGCGATCGTTTTGAGGTGACCATGAGCGGAGACGAACGAATCCTTCGCGGCCTGTGCTTCGGGATGATTGTCCGCTTCATTGAAAGTTACGCCGAGTTTCTTGGACAGGACCTGGCAGACCTTTTCAGCGAATCCGGTGAAGGTGTTGATGCCCGTGCCGACGGCGGTACCGCCGATTGGCATATTGACAAGCATTTCCTTCGCGGCCCAGCTTGCGCGATCGCTGGCGAGCTTGACCTGTTGTGCGTAGCCGGAGAAGACTTGGCCCATGCGGATGGGCGTGGCGTCCATCAGGTGGGTTCGGCCGGTCTTGATGATCTTGTCGAGGGCCTTGGCTTTATTGTCGAGTTCTGACTGCAGGTTTGCCAGCGCGGGACACAGCGACTTCTTGATCGCCAGTGCACCGGCGATGTGCATCGCGGTCGGGAAAGTATCGTTGGATGACTGGCCCATGTTGACATGGTCGTTGGGGTGGACGCCGCCTTCGGCTTTGGTTGTCGCACCGAGACCGAGCTTGTCGTTGGCGACTGCGGCGATGACCTCGTTGGCGTTCATGTTGGTGCTGGTGCCTGAGCCGGTCTGGTAGATGTCGACCGGGAAGTGGGCATCATGCTTGCCCTCGGCGACTTCATTTGCGGCGGCGATGATGGCGTCGGCGAGCTTCTTATCGAGCTTGCCGAGTTCGACGTTGGCCTGGGCGCAGGCGGCCTTGAGGTGTCCAAAGGCGTGGATCACGGCTCCCGGAAGTGGTCTATTAGCGATGGGGAAGTTGGCGACGGCCCGGGCGGTCGAAGCGCCATACAGGGCGTCGGCGGGGACGGGCATTTCGCCCATGGAGTCTTTTTCGATACGTGTGTTAGTAGTCATGGTTATCAATCTTCCAGGTGATGTTGCGTGGGGGCGTCTTGTGACGGTGCGAATCTACCGAATTCGGGGCGGAGTGCAACGTAGGTTGGGGGATTCGGGATTGGGGATTGGGGATTTGATGGAAAATATGCGAGGATATGAACTCAGGAATTGAAAAGAAAACCCGGTCAAGGCCTTCGGCCGTGACCGGGCTTTAGGTTGTTGTGGGTAAGGGTATTACGCGGCCTTGCGATCGGCTTCGTCTTCGCTGTCGTCGGCTTCGGCGGTATCCGAGGACTCGACATTGGTGTTGACGAGTTGGGCGGCTTTCTTGTTCATGCGGGCTGCCATCTCCTGTAGCGGGGTCATGAGACGGCGGGCATCAACGATCGGCGGCTCGGTCACACCAGCGTTGGTCACGTGATGAGAGACGTCGTGTTTGATCGCACCGCGGACGGTCTTGCCGACGTCGGCGATCTGGCTGAGTTCCTCGATGACCTGCCGACGCAACGGGCCGACGACTGCTTCGACTTCCTGGCGGATGCGGTCCATGTGTTCGTTGAGTTCTCGCTCGGCATCACGTGCAGCGTTGATCGCGCTGGGTTGCAGTTCCGAAACACGCTTGGAAAGCTGATCTTCGACGAGCTGGACCATGGCCTCTGCGTTTTGCCGAAGCTGACTGAGTCGGCCGTGTATCTGCTTCTCGATGGTTTCGAGGATCTGTGTGCTCTGCGGTTCGATACCCTTGAGTCGGCGCACGAGTTGCTGCTCGATCATGTCGACCATGCTCTGGCTGGAGGCACAGAGTTCCTGCACGCGCTGGCGCATCTTTTCTTGCGACTGGTCGACGGTTGCCTGGGTCTGAACATCCAGGTCGTTCTTCTGCTTTTCGAGCGCGGCCTGGGTGGTTTGGCGGAAAGCTTCCCAGTGGGCCTTGGTCTTTTCGTTCTGCTCGATCTCGGCTTTTTGCAGGTATTCATCCGCATGACGGCGGACTTCCTCAAGCGACTCGTCGAGACGGGCCTTGAGCGGATCGCTGAGTGCATCGGCCCGGCTCATCGCGCCGATGACCTGCTCGCGCAGCTTGCTTTCGATCATGTTGCCGACGTCCTCGGCTTGGCGATGCGCCTTCTCACTTACCTCGCGCGCCTTGTGTTCGATCTCGTTGATCGCGGCGGTGACGGTGTCGCGGTGCGAGGTCATGGAATGATTGATGCGGTCCTTCTCTTGCGTGACCTGCTCGATAAGTTGGCTGATCGCATCTTCGGCTTCGGCGCGGCTCTGATCGATGGAAGCAACAAGGTTTTCCTTGATCTGCTGGGCGGTCTGCTCGGCTTTTTCTTCAGCACCGTTGATCGATTCTTCGATACGACGGATCAGCTTGGAACAGGCGGCTTCGATACGATCGTTGAGGATCTTGTCGATCTTGTCTTCCTGCTGAGCCAGCAGGCGGTCGGCCTGTGATGACATCTGGTCATCGAGCATGACGATGATCTCGGCCTGCTTGTCCATCATGATGCCGGCGATCTTGTCGGTGACTTCCTGTTCACTCTGATGCAGCATCTTCTCGCGGCTGAGCATGTACTGCGTGAACTGCTCATCCTGCTTGCGCAGGTGATCGTTGAACGCCGCTTGCTGGCGGTCGATCGCTTCCTGCTGCTGGGCGAGTTTTTCGGCTAAACGGGCATCGATCGCCTGATCGATGCGGCCGGCCATTTGTTCGATGTTCTGATTGACGACGCCTTGCGCCTTATCAGACAACTCCTGCACGCTCTGGTCGAGTGAGCGCAGCGCATCGTTAATCGACGCCATTTCATCACGGGCGTCTTCGATGATGCTTTCCATTGATTCGCGTGTAGGCGCAAGCACCTGCTGCGCCTTGGTGGGCAGTTCTTCAAGCTTTTCACGCAGCACATCGTCAACGGCACCGGCCATCTCCTGGATGCGTCGACCGCACTCGGTGGCGTGGTTTTCCAGTTGGCTGAAGATCGGATCGATGAGCTTCTGCGCCTCGTCGCGTGCCATGCCGGCGGCGGCTGCGAGTCGGTTGTCGATATCCTTGAAGGACTGCTCGATTTCGCGGCGCACTTCGCGCAGTTGTTCCTGGCCGATGCTCTGGGCATTGCGGTATTCTTCGAGCCGGTCCGCGAGGGTTTGCTTGATCTGCGCAGCCTGAAGGCGTGCCTGGTCGAGCACGCGTTCGGTTTCCTGCTGTACCGACTGGCGGGCGTTAGCCAGATCAGGCCTGATGCTCTTGGCCTGTGCGATCTGCTTCTCGACCTGGTTGGTCAGGTCTTGCACGCACTCACGGATCTGGTCGATCTGCTGGGCCCGCTTCTGGACGATTGATTCGTCGTGGCGAAGTTGCATATAGCGGTTGCGGACGGCCTCATCGATCGCGCGGACCTTGCCGGTGAGCCTTGCGATCTCTTCGGCGGGCGGGACGACGCCAGTGGTGCCGAAGCGTGTCTCGCAATCTTTAAGAAGCCTGATCAGTCGCAGGCGTTCGTCCTTGACCCGTTCGATTACCGTTTCGATCTCGGCGGCCGAGCCTTTGAGACCAAACTGGGGGCCGGCGTTAAACGGTTGACCTTGTGTGTATTCGTCACTCACTTTCATGCTCCTGAGACGGGCTTTAGCATGTCGGACGTCGGGTCCGGCCTGTCGTACATCGGCGAGTAAGTGAGGATGTGTCTAATGTAGTTGCAGGCGCGGATTATCGGCAACTGAATATGGATTAAAGCAGGCCGTTTCCCCGCGATAAAAATATAAGTATAATTATAAGTTTAATATATGTTTAGATGCATTCCCAGGATCGGTTAACCTGGCTACCCGATTCATGCCCGGGTTTGCTAATTACCTAATATGCCGCTAAAAAGACTCGTTCGAACGGAGGCTGGAAGCTCGTAAGTGCTTATTTTTTCACTTGCCCGATGCGATGGTCGTCACCGCAGAAGCTTCTGGACAACTTCACACTAGAATTGATTTAAATCATTAGGAATTAAGCAGATGGCAACGATGAAAGGCAGCGATCACTACCTGTTCACCAGCGAATCGGTCTCGATGGGCCACCCCGACAAGGTCGCGGATCAGATCTCGGATGCGATCCTGGACTCTCTGCTGGAGGTCGATCCGAACGCTCGAGTGGCGTGCGAAACCATGTGTACAACAGGACTTGTGATCGTCGGCGGCGAGATCACCGTGCACAACGCCAAGGCCATCGAAGTATTGAACAATGCCGAGGACACGGTCCGCGACACGATTCGAGCGATCGGGTACACCGGCGACATCGGGATGCGATTTGATGCCGATACCTGCGGCGTGGTTCGGACGATGCACTCGCAGTCGGCGGATATCAGCCAGGGTGTGACGGAAGGTTCGGGTCTACATAAGGAACAAGGCGCCGGCGACCAGGGGCTGATGTTTGGCTATGCCTGCCGAGAGACGCCGCGTTTGATGCCTTTGCCGATCGACCTGTCCCACCGTTTGGTGGAGCTGCACGCCAAGGTCCGTGAAGCCAACAAAATCAAGGGTTTACGGCCTGACGCCAAGAGCCAGGTCACTGTTGAATACGATGCCAATCACAAGGCGGTGCGAATCGACACGGTCGTGCTTTCGACGCAGCACTCGCCGATCTGGAACGGCAAGAAGAAGCAAGCCGAGCTGAAACAGGCTGTCATCAAGCACATTATCGAGCCTTGCATGCCTAAGAAGATGTATGACCCGAAGAAGGTGACTATCCACGTTAACCCGACGGGCCAGTTTGAAATCGGCGGGCCACACGGTGACGTGGGCCTGACCGGGCGGAAGATTATTGTGGATACGTATGGCGGACGCGGTCGTCACGGCGGCGGAGCTTTCTCGGGCAAGGACCCGTCGAAGGTCGACCGCTCTGCGGCGTACATGGCCCGATATATCGCCAAGAACATCGTGGCAGCCAATCTGGCGGATATCTGCGAAGTGCAGCTTTCCTACGCGATCGGCGTCGCGGAGCCGACGAGTGTCCACGTTGAGACCTTTGAGACCGGTAAGATCAGCGACAGCAAGATCTGCCAACTCGTCCGAGAACACTTCCCGCTGACCCCCGCAGGTATCATCAAACACCTGGGTTTGCGTAAGCCGATCTATAAGAAGTCGGCGGCGCATGGCCACTTCGGTCGCCAGCCCGGCAAGGACGGCAGCTTCTCATGGGAGAAGACCGACCGCGCCGATCGGCTCGCCAAGGCCGCGAAGTAGTCGACTGTCCGGAAACAAACAAAGGCAACCGCCCCACCGATCAGGCGGAACCGACAAATTAGGAGAGCCGCAGGGACGGTAGTAGCGTAGAATACGGCGTTCCTATCCCGTGCGGACCTATGCAGACAAAAAAAGGCATCCCGGTATCCCCAGGCGTCGCGATCGCGCCGGCGATGGTGCTCGATGGCGAGGACCAGGCGATACCGCGCCGCACGGTTACACCGGACCAGATCGATCACGAACTGGAACGGCTGAATGATGCGATCAACGCATCGATGGAGGAGATCCAGCTACTCAAGGATAAAACCGCGGAAAGCGTCGGCCAGGAACTGGCGGCGATCTTCGGTTTCCACCTGGGGATGCTGGCCGATCAAACGCTGATCAGTGAGGTGCGGTCCACGATCCAGATGCAGCGTGTTACCGCGGAGTTTGCGGTGTACGTGGTGTTCAAGGCGTTGGGCAAGAAGTTGCTGCAGGCGGAATCCCGGTACATGCGCGAGCGTGTCTCGGATGTGTGGGACCTTGAGAGGCGTGTGCTTCGGCACCTGATCGGCAAGACGCGCAATGAGTTGAGTCAGCTTCAACACAGCGCAGTCATCATCGCGCATGACCTGACACCGAGTCAGACGGCGTCACTCGATCGTAGCAAGATCAAAGGTATCGCAACCGACGCCGGCGGCATGACCAGCCATACGGCGATCCTCGCACACGCGCTGGGTATCCCGGCGATCGTTGGTTTAGAGGATATCACCAGTGCAGTGAACACGGGCGATACCGTCGTCATCGACGGCCAGAGCGGCATCGTCACGATCGATCCGGACGCTGAGCAGTTGATGCTCTCGCGTAAAGAGGCGGACCGCATGGTCGCCTTCGAGGATCAGCTTGGTGAGATCCGCGAGTTGCCGGCCGAGACGAAAGACGGCACGGCGATCAACCTGCAGGCGAATATCGAGTTCCCGCATGAGATCGCGCAGGCGCTCAATAACGGTGCGAACGGGATCGGCCTGTACCGCACGGAGTTTCTCTTCCTGGCCTCCAGCACGGTGCCGACGGAAGAAGAACAGTACCAGACGTACGTCGAAGCGATCCGCAACCTCGGCGGGAAGATGCTGACCATCCGCACGCTCGACCTTGGTGCGGACAAGATGGACAACAACATCACGGCCGGGATCGAGGCGACGGAGCGGAATCCGTTCCTGGGTTGTCGCAGCATCCGGCTGTGTCTGCAGAATCTGCCGTTGTTCAAGACGCAACTAAGAGCGATCCTGAGGGCGTCGACGGAAGGGCCTGTGCGGATCATGTTCCCGCTGATCAGCAACATCATGGAGCTGAGGCAGGCGAGGATGATCCTCGGGGACGTGATGGAGGACCTGGACGAGCAGGACATTCCGTATAGCGAGAATATCCCGGTGGGGATCATGGTCGAGGTGCCATCGGTGGCGCTTCAGGCCCGGACGTTCTGTCGCGAGGTGGATTTTTTGTCGATCGGGACCAACGACCTGATCCAGTACACGGTGGCGGTGGACCGCAGCAACGAGCGGATCGCCAGCCTGTATTCGGGGGCCCACCCGGCTGTTTTGACGCTGATTCAGTCGGTTGTCCGGGAGGCGGATAAATCGAAGGTGGATATCAGCCTGTGTGGCGAGATGGCCAGCGGGTCTGAGTATACAATGCTGTTGTTGGGCTTGGGGCTGCGGTCGTTATCGATCACCCCTCCAGCCGTACCGGAGGTCAAGCAGATCATCCGGGCCGTATCCATAGACCAATGTCGGCGAGTCGCCCGCAAGGCGATTACGTTCGATTCGGACCGAGAGGTCGCCAATTATTTGCGTGACCAGATAAGCAAAATCATGCCGGGCGTGTTCGATGGACGTTCCATCGGTTACTGACGCCGGGTAAAACGAAACCGCAGCCGGACCGCTCGCAGATTCTAGAACACCCCTGCTGGAGCGTGAAGGCAGCAACAAAATGGAAAGTGGTCGTTAGTCATTCGTGAGAGGACTTGACTCCATACCGATTCTGCATCCGATCGATCGCGGCAACCAGCCGCCGGGTATCGGTGCGCCGGGATGGGGCAAGCCGTCGGAAGATGTCTGACGGGCGACCGGGATACCGATGCCAAAAACAGAAATGCTGATCAACTACGTTCCCGGCGAGGAGTGCAGGATTGCCATCGTCGAGAACGGGAGCCTGGAAGAGTTTTACCAGGAACGCGCAAGCGCCGGCTCCCTGGTTGGGAATATCTACAAGGGTAAAGTGACGAATGTCGAGCCGTCGATCCAGGCGGCGTTCATCGACTTCGGTGAGGGGCGTAACGGCTTTTTACATATCACGGACCTGCACCCCAGCTACTTTTCGGGCAAACACCACGAAGAAACAGAGCAAGTCGGCAGCAAGACGCCGCGCCATGAGCGGCCGCCAATCCAGAAGTGTTTGAAGCGAGGCCAGGACATCCTCGTGCAGGTGCTCAAGGAAGGCATCGGAACGAAGGGCCCGACGCTGACAAGTTACCTGTCGATCCCGGGCCGGTTCCTGGTGATGATGCCGCAGATGCAGCGGTTGGGTGTGTCGCGGAAAGTGGATGATGATGATGCGCGTCGTGAGATGAAGAAGATCCTGGCGGAGTTGAATCCGCCGGATGGGTTTGGCTTCATCGTGCGGACGGCCGGTATCGGTCAGACAAAGACTGACCTGAAGCGCGACCTGGCGTACCTGGTGCGTCTGTGGAAGAGTATCGAACGCCGGAAAAAAGAGCTTAAAAATGTCGGCGAACTTTACACCGAGCAGGATCTGATCATCCGCACGATCCGTGACGTGTTTACCAATGACATCTCGCGCGTGGTGATTGATAACCCGCATGCGGCCAAGCGAGCGAACGACTTCTTGGTGATCGCGAGCCCGCGGTCCCGGCCGAAGGTTGTGTATTACAACGATCCCGTCCCGCTGTTCCACCGCTTTGACATCGAACGGCAAATCGAAAGCATCAACGCACGCGAGGTGCCATTGAAGAGTGGCGGTTCACTGGTATTCGACCAGGCGGAAGCGTTGGTGGCGATCGATGTGAACTCCGGCAAGAGCCGAAGCGCGCGCGACGCGGAATCCAACGCGTTTAACACGAACATGGAAGCCGTCGACGAGATCTGCCGCCAGCTAAGGCTGCGCGACCTCGGCGGTGTGATCGTGAATGACCTGATCGATATGCGTGAAACCAAGAAGCGCCGACAGGTCGAGACGCGGTTCCGCAATAACCTGAAGAAAGACCGTGCACGGACGCGTGTGGGTTCGATCAGCCAGTTCGGGCTGCTTGAAATGACGCGTCAACGCATGCGGCCGTCGCTGGCATCAAGCTTGTCGTCGGCTTGCGTGGCGTGCGAAGGGCGCGGACACGTGCGCAGCCCGGAATCGGTTGTGCTGGATGTGATGCGTCGGCTGGCGCTGGTGCTGCACCGCTCCGAAGTCGTGCGGGCGGAGCTGGTGATCAGCCCGGATGCGGCGTTCCACCTGCTGAACCGCAAGCGTGCACAACTGGTCGAACTGGAGAACCGATACACCAAGCCCGTCACGGTGCGTGTCGGCGGTTCGAGCGTGGATTACGTCGACATCCGCCTGTTCGATGAGCGCGGCGGGCAGATGGAGTTCGATTCGTTAAGCGACTTGAAGGGGATTGCCGAGCCCACGGACATGACGTTTGTGGAAGTCGAGGGCGATGCGCTGGATCAACTCGATGATCTGGACCTTGATGAGGGCGAAGATCAGGGCGTCAGCCATGAAGTATTCGGCGAGGACGAACCGAGCCTGATCGCGGGCGCTCAACCCGAGCAGGAAGAGAAGAACCGGAAGCGCAAGCGTCGGCGTCGGCGTCGTGGCAAGGGGGGTTCTTCCGAGAAGGTCGAAGAGCCGGCCACCGGTGTTGAAGCGGTTGCGGAAGTGATCGAGGAGGTCAAGAGCGAGGAGGCGGAAAGCGGAGAAGCCGTAGCGGCAGAGCCGGAGGCGGTCGAGCCAACCGAGGGTGAAGCGGAAGGTGAGGGCGTAAAGAAGAAGTCACGCCGGCGTCGCCGCGGTGGCCGGGGTAAGAACAAGAAGAAGGCGGAAGGCGAGGTCTCCGAGCAAACAGCGTCTGATGCCGAGCAAGTGAAGCCTGAAGAAAAGCAGGTTGAACAAGCTAAACCAGAAGAAGCCGCGAAGGCAGAGCCGTCGGCAGACGAAGCCGCGACAACGGTGAAGAAGAAGAGCCGGCGTGGACGAGGCCGCAAGAAGAAGCAGGCTTCGGACACTGCCAAGGAAGAAACTGCCGAAGAAAACAAGAAAGCGGAAGTGCCCGCAGACAAAGCCAAGGAAGAACCGACCGACTCGGCTTCCGGTAAGACAAAGCAAACCAAGAAGCGCAAGCGTCGTAGCACCAAGGCTAAGTCAGATGTGGTCACCACCGTGAATCAACCTTCCAAGGGTTATAGCAACAAGGTCGTGGCTATTTCGAATCCCGACGCGGAGTCCGCATGAGTTCAACGAAGCCGACAACCCGAAAGCTGATCGTGCTGGGATCGACCGGATCGATCGGGACGAACACGCTGGCGGTGGTCGATCACCTGAACCGCACGGCCGGCGTGGGGATTGAAGTCGTCGGGTTGTCCGCAGGCGGTAGCGCAAACACGCTGATCGAGCAGGCACGCTGGTTTAAAGTCAAGCACGTCGCGATTCAGGACCTCACACAGGAAAAGGCGTTGCGCGATGCGCTGCCTGACTGCACGGTGTTTGCGGGAGATGATGCGGCGACACGACTCGTGCGTGAAGTGCCTGCTACGGATTGTGCGGCGGCGATCGTTGGTGCGGCGGGACTTGCCCCGACACTCGAAGCGATCCGCAAGGGTTTGAAGATCAGCCTGTCGAACAAAGAAACACTTGTCGCGGCGGGTCAACTAGTGCAACCGATGCTCAAGGAGCACGGGGCGGAGTTAATCCCGGTCGACTCGGAGCATTCTGCGATCTTCCAGTGTTTGAATACCCACAACGGTGCGAAGCAGCGCGTGAAACGGATCGTGCTGACCGCATCGGGCGGGCCGTTCCGCACGACGCCGAAGGAGCAGATGGATCAGGCGACGGCCGACCAGGCGCTGAAGCATCCGACATGGAACATGGGGCCGAAGATCACGATCGATTCGGCGACGATGATGAACAAGACGCTGGAGGTGATCGAGGCCCATTGGCTGTTCAAGTTGCCCGGCGAGAAGATCGACCTGCTGGTGCATCCGGAATCGGTGGTGCACAGCTTCGTGGAATTCACGGATAACTCGGTGCTGGCTCAGTTGGGCCCGCCGGACATGCGGACGCCGATCCAGTATGCGTTGACGTATCCGGAGCGGGCCGGGGGCTGCAGCGACGCGATGGACTGGTCGATGTTAAGAGGGTTGAGCTTTGAACCCGTGGATTTTCAAAGGTTTAAGGCTCCTCGTCTAGGCTATGAAGTGATCGAGGCCGGGGGCACGGCCGGGGCGGTGTTCAATGCGGCGAACGAGGCGGCGGTCAAGGCGTTTCTCGAACGCCGGATCGCTTTTGGACGTATCGTAGAGTTAGCCGAGGAAGCCCTGAACAAGGTCCCGATCAGCGACCTGGACAGCCTGGAATCCGTGTTGGAGGCGGATCGGCAGGCACGTGAGTTTGTTGCGGATCGGCTGGCGGAAGAACCGTTACCCACCACACGCTAAATAAACAAACCAACGCATCGAATAAGAATAAGACGGACGCCAATATGCAATACCTCATGGAAAACAGCCTCTTCGCTTTTGCCCTGATCGTCCTGGGCTTTGGCTTCCTGATCTTCGTCCACGAGCTGGGACACTTCGTGGTAGCGAAGCTGGTCGGGATCAAGACAACGCAATTCGCGATCGGGTTCGGGCATTCGCTGTTGACCTGGCGTAAGGGCCTGGGCTTCCGCGTCGGGACAACCGAGCCGGAGTATGAGAAGCGGATCAAGGACGCGTACAAAGCCAAGTGCGAAGCAGATGGCAAGACGGACCCCGCCCCACCGACCGTCCAGCAGACGGACCAGATCGCGGCTGAGTTAGGATTGGGCGAAACCGAATACCGCTTGAACTACATCCCGCTGGGCGGGTACGTCAAGATGCTTGGGCAGGAGGACATGGACCCCTCGGCCCGTAGCGAAGACCCGCGCGCGTTTAACAACAAGAGCGTCTCGGCACGTTTCGCGGTGATCTCCGCGGGCGTGATCATGAACGTCATCTTCGGGATGATCTTCTTCATCATTGCGTTCATGTCGGGCGTGAAGTTCCCACCGGCGGTGGTAGGTAGTGTCGCGGACGACTCCCCCGCCGCTGTCGTTTACGCACAGGGGCATGAAAACGACCCGGCGTATCTCGGCCTGCAGCCTGACGACAAGATCACACATATCAACGGCAAAGAAGTCGACGACATGATGGACGTCAAGTACGCGACCATCCTGTCCAATGACCAGACGAAGCTGGATATGACGATCGAACGTGCCGGGGCCGAGCAGCCGCTGCACTATGTGCTCCAGCCTGAAGTTAATGAAGCATCGGGCCTGTACTACATCGGCATCGAGTCGCCGCTGTCGATGAAGGTGGATGCGGTGGTCGAAGGCAGCGAAGCCAAAGCCGCGGGCATCACGAAAAACATGATGATATCCGCGGTCAACGGCAAACCGGTCGAACGCTCCTCGCAGTATTCCGACCTGGTCAGAGAAGCCCGAGGCAAGCATGTGGCGGTAACGCTCACTGATACGGAATCGGGCAAGACGATCGACGTGCAAGCCGCCGCGGCCCCATCGCTGACGACGGACGGCGGTGAAAAAACACCGGCCAACCTGCTGGGGCTTGTCCCGCCGACGGAGATTTCGTTTATCTCTGAGAAAAGTGTCGCCGAAAAAGCCGGCCTCAAAAGCAATGATGTGATCGAAAGCATCAACGGCCAAGTCTGGCCCAGCCCTGATGAAGTCGTCAAAGTCGCTGAGGAAGCACATAAAGGCGACAACATGGTCAGTCTGGTTCTCTTACGCAAGGGCGAGCGTATCGAGATGGAGCCGATCAAACTCAGCCGCAAAGGCAAGCTGGGGATCGGCATGGGTCAGGCTTACGACAATGTTGTTATCGCCGACACCTTGCCCGACTCCCCTGTCAACGAACACGGGAAGCTGGTCAGCGGCTCGAAGCTGGTTTCGCTGAACGGCGAGCCTATCGAATCATGGGCTGACTTCCAGCGGAAGCTGACCGATCTGGCGGCGCAAGAAAATCAAAATGAAGTCGAGCTGACCTATGCATTGAATCTGCCGGAGCAGCCGCAGGAGACGGTGAAGGTTGCGCTGACGTCGTCGATGAAGCAGCAGCTTGCGGAAGCGAGTTGGTATCCACAATTACCGGAGGGCATCCTGGTCGACCTGCTGCGTGTGCCGGTGGTCGGTGATAACCCGATGGAAGCGGCCGCACTGGGTTTCAAGAAGACGCATCAGTGGATCACGAACACGTACATGACGCTTGTTCGTTTATTCCAAAGGACCGTGCCTGCAAAGGAGTTGTCCGGGCCGGTTGGGATCGTGCATCAGGGCACGATCATCGCACAGGGCGGCTGGCAGTACCTGCTTTACTTCCTCGGGTTGATCAGCATCAACCTGGCGGTGATCAACTTCCTGCCGATCCCGATCACGGACGGCGGGCAGGCGGTGTTCCTGGCGATCGAGAAGATCAAGGGATCGCCGGTAAGCGTCGGGTTCCAGACGGCCGCGACAGTCGTCGGGCTCGTGCTGCTGCTGTGCGTGTTCCTCTTTGTGACGTACAACGACATCACACGCCTGGTGGGATGATCCGATGACGGGGCAAGCCGTCCAGTGCAAAGTGGTATTCGCCCCCCCCCTACTTTTTCAACTTCAACGCAGTCAACTTTTGAGCCAGCATCTCGCTGAAAAGTTTTTGGCCTTCGTAGTTGAGGTGCGCGTTATCCGTGAAGTACTCGTCGGCCATAGCGTCGCGCAGGTCGATGGTATGGATGGGTGCGTTTGAATCCAAATCATCGATTATCGTTTTGAGGACCTGCACCGGCTGCTGTCCAACCCATTGCCTGAGATCGGATGAGACCGGCATAATGACAACGACAATCTGACGGGGCTTAAGTGTGTTGAGGTCCTTAATCAAATCGCGAAAAGCATCCGCGTGACGGTTTGTCGTGGTATAGTTCTCAGGATCGAACCAGCCAAATGACTGCCAGAGGTTCTTCTTGCTTTCGATGAACCGGTCCGGCCTGCGCTTCGACAAGCGGTTGCGTTGCAATGTCACCCATGCATTATCAGCCGGCTCAAATATGCCAACCGCACCTGTGCCTAATTCGGAGTGCAATGCAAGACGTGTTTCATAGAAAGTCATGTTGACGTAATAACTGACGTTACTTCTTTGCGATGTGACCCACATCATCCGCGACAACATGCCTGAGAACGTTTCGGGATCAGCCTGGGGGCCCGATTGAGCGATCATGGCGTTCTCCACCGCTTCATCATCGGCTTTATCCAGCCCTACAAGCATGGTCTCATGCAAACCGAGCACGATGGTATTCGGGTGCAGATTGCTGGCGATCAGTGTTTGTGCGTAATAACGTAATTTGACGAAGCTGCTGCCGTACCCGGTCACCACAAACCAGCGGTGCCGGGGCTTTACCTGCGCATTGAGAATTTTGCGATCGATGCCTCGTAACGTGGTGGATTGCCCGAGCACCACACCGAGCGGCCGATCTTTGTCCGGTGATTCGTCTTTTAATATAAGTTCGGCACGTGCGATCTGCTGGCCCGTGCGTTCCAGATGATCCCAAACGAGTTGATGCTCGGGGTCATTGAATACTTCGGGGTCTGAGCCAAACAACGCGAACAAGGATGCGTTAACAAGAAAGAAGGCGCACAGAAGCCCTAAGCCTACAAGTACTATGCCTTTATATCTCGCCAGATTGATCAACAGATAGACCCCACATCAAGAAGCGGCACGGTGTAAGACTAACAATCGCCTACTTTCCAGGCAAACTTTTCGTAATCCGGGGATGGTCCGTGGCATCAGGTTGCTCATGCATTCATGGTCGGGATGCTCGGATCATGCAAAAAAAAGCGGACCGGCACGCAACCGATCCGCTTACAATTACAGATGATTTGAAAACCGGTTAGAAGTCCCGAGGGGCGCCGGTACCCGCAGAGGTCAAGGCAAGCTCGGCCTGGAGGGCTTTTTCGTTGCGGAGCCTGATCAGGTCCGGGTTGTCACGGTCTTCCTCGATACTCCGGTCGGTGATCTTGTTCTCTTGCGGGTTCAGGTAGAGCATCCGAACGTCAGCAGCGCCAAAGGTGCCGGTCCCCGCTGACTGAACAAGGTCGACGACGATGCGGCCGACATTCATGTCCAACTCAACTTCCTGGTTACCGGCGACGGTCATCATGACCTTCTGGCCGATCGGGTCGCCCGGGCGCACCTCGAACTCCTTGTTGTACCACTGTCCGTTGTAAACGTGCCAGACTTCCACACGGGCTGTCTGCGTGGAGCCCTTGACCATGAAGAAGTAGTGTTGCTGATCGACGGTGACCGGCTTGGACCAGGGCGATGCGGTCAGTTCGTTCTCATCGGGTCCCAGTGCGATCAGGTCATAGTTAGCTTCACGCTGTTCTTCGGCAACACGTTTCTGACGGTAAAGCGGATTCAACACGGTCACGACGATGCGGTAGCGGTAGGTTTTTCCGGGTTCGATGCTCAGGTCATGAGCCCAGACTTTGAGCTTGCGGGACTCGGGCTCAGCGTTTTGAGGATTCGCGCCATCCATGCCCGGGGCGTACCCGCCCATGCCTTTGCCGCCGTAGCCGCCGCCGTACGGGTCCATTCCGTAGCCACCGCCCATGCCGTAGCCGCCCATCTCATCGCCGTAGCCACCCATTTCGCCGCCCATACCGTAGCCGCCCATCTCACCGCCCATGCCGTAGCCGCCCATCTCGCCGCCGTAGCCCCCCATGCCTCTTGCAGCACCGCTGTAACGCTGCTGGTTGAGCACGTCGGGTTCGATACCGAGAAGTTCGCTGCGCTCTATCTTGGCGGCGACCAGGTCATCCTGGAGCAATTGCATGCGCTGCTCAGGGGTTTCGGCATCCGGTTGCCTGGTCGCGTCACGGCCTGCCGGGCGTCGTGTTGCGCGTCCTTGACGTGCACCACCACCTTCATCATAGCCACCACCACCAAACTCCCCGCCACCAACACCGGCACCGGGGCGTGCGGCAGGACGACGCCCGCCTGCTGGTTGCCGATCCCGGCCGCCGGTCATGCGTTCACGTTCGGCTCGTTCAGCTTCCGCCTCACGCTGACGGATGATCTGCTCCTGAAGGTTTTCGATCTGCTCCTGGAGTTTGAGGATACGGGAGTTGACACGAGCCAGTTTGCGTTGGCCTTCGGCATCGAGTTCCTGCTGTTCTTCGTTAGGCGGGCTCCAGAGGACGTTACCCGCGGTCTGCGGGAAGTCGGGCCGGGCGATGGCTTCCTGGCTGTTGCGGATCAACTGGATCATCTGCTTGGCCTGTTGCGTCGTGGCGGAGAACTTCACGCCGGGCATGGAAGCCAATTGGCCGGGCAGTGGATCGATGAGGGTGGTGTTGCCCCACTCGCCTGTTTCTTCGTCGAGTTCCTGGCGTTGGAGCATCACGCCGGCGATGCCGATCATGCTGTTCCACCAGCGGTCCGGGACGCGTGTTTCCTTGTCGCCTGACTGCAGGCGTTCGATCCATTCATCCATATCGAAGGTGCCGGCCACGCTGACGTAAGCAAAGTCGCGTGGCTGATGGTTGCCGACGAGTTTGATCAGGCCTTCCATCTCACGCGTGGGGATGTTGTCACCGAGCACGGCGTGTCCCTTACGCACAAGGATGTCTTCCGCGATGGGCGGATGCGGCAGGTCGTACTCAACGATGATTGAGCCGCCATCAATGTCTTCGTCTCTGAGACCGGGTCCGGCGAGGAGCGTGAGTTGATCAAGTGTCGTGGGTTTTTCCTGCAAATCCGCGACAAACGCTTCGGAATACGAGGGGATCCCACGGTCGGGCAAGGCCGTTTCGTCGGAGTTTATTTTACTTTCCAGACGATTAGCAGCATCGGTTATCTTCTTGGTGATCTGATCCGGTCCGACTTTGCTGCTGCCGACCTTGACGGGGAACGGGTCCTTCACGACGAAGTAGTAAGCGGTCCCGAGCAAGCATAGAACAGCGACGCCTAGCACGAGCTTTTCAACATACTTCTGAATAAAGCCTGAGTCTTTAGGGTTCATGATTCATCCCTTTCAAACGCGGCGGATAAGCCAATCATACAAATACACATGGCCTGGCCATGCGACCGATCACACAAGTTAAAAATTACCATTACCGTCCATGCTGTCCGCGGTGTCCGTCGTGCCGGTCGCATCGGCGATACCGAGTTCCTGCTTGACGGAGTTAGGCATCCAGGGAACGGTCCACTCGCGGAGCCAGATGGATTCGATGAGCATATCAACGCGAACCGCGTCAGCGCTGCCGTAGACATAGCCTTCGAGCAGCGCCTGGTATTCGTCGACATCCTGAATCTTGCAGTCGAGCACGGTCATGAAGTTGACGGAGTTGATAGCGTCAAAGAGCTTCGGCAGCTGCTGATAATCAACAACCATGAGGACGCGTGCGTGGCGTACATCGTAGATGCTGTTGGAGATCCTGCCGCTGGGGCCGGTGTGGAAGTCAACCCCGAGCTTCTCATCGGCGCTGCCTGAAGATGCAACGGGCGCTTCGGCAGCAGCACCGCCACCCATCCCCATCCCCATGCCCATGCCCATGCCATCCATACCGCCCATGCCGTAGCCGCCGTAGCCGCCCATGCCCCCGCCGGCGTTACCGCTCTTGTCCATGCTGGCGACGCCCATGCCGCCCATCGTGCTGGTGCCGACGTTGCCGGGGATCACGGTGATCGAGATAAGCCGTTTGACGGGTGAATCGATCACGCTCTTATCCGCATCACTGACATCGTTGGCCAGGCCAATAGCACGGACGATATCCTGCTGTACCCATAGCTCGGTATGGGCATCCCAGATCTGCTTGTAGGTCGGCAGGCCTGTCGCCAGGCTCCAGGGTTGGACCTGGAACGGGAAGCCGGGGCTCTGGATGTAGATGTCGGTGTAGATATGTGCCGAGCGGGCACGATCGACGAGCATTTCCTGAGCACGTTCGGCCTTTTGATCCTCAAGGGCTTTGCGATCGGTCTCCGTCATACCGCCGCCTGTTGCTACATTGCCGTAGCCGCTGGGGCGGAAACCTTCTTCAACGCGACGCAATTCAAATTCCAACTCGGCGGGATTCAGCGGCGTGATCGCGTTAAGCCGGGGTGCGTACGGCTGCGTTTCGTCATACGACTCGAGCATATCGATGAACGCCTGGCGGTACTTGGTACGCGTTTCGTGGCGCAGGAAGTTGGCATCGGTAGAGGGCAGCACGCCGGGAACGAGCAGGTCGTGGCCCTTCTTGTTGCGTTCAATGATGGGCTGGAAGACTTTTTTGTATTCCCGGTCCATCTTGCCGTAGACATCATCAAGACGCTCCAGCGTCGCCTGATTGATGACGACGTTAGAGATGTCCTCGGGCGGCGCGTCAACATCAGCGGGCGGGAACGGGACAGTATTCGTTTCGTAACGGCGCAGTTTATCGACCATCTGGTTGATATCTTTGGACGCCTTATCAGCGGCGGCCCGGCCTTTCATGACCGACCAGCCGATCACACCGGCAGATGCGAGCATCAGGATGATGCTGACAACGATCACGACATTCGATTTGATCCATCCAATGACGCTTTTCATGATGCGCCCCTTTCGTTTTCATCAGAGCGAGGCAGGACAGCCGTGGGACCGGGCTGCTCGTCATCGGGCATCGGTTCTTCGCCGGGCATGTCGCCGTCGAGCGGGGTTGCTTCCGCAGCCTTTTCGCCTTCGGGATTGCGCAGTTCGACCTCGAATTGGACTTCAAACTGATAGTCTTTTGAGATGTCTTCTTCTGCAAGCGGCCTTTGAGGCAGCAGCATCGCGAGGTTGGTAGCGCCGACCCCGCCAGCGTAACCGCCGCCGTAGCCACCCATTTCGCCGCCCATGCCGTAACCGCCCATCTCACCGCCCATACCGTAACCACCGGCCTTGGCGCCTGCGTAGTTGCCGGCTTCACCGCCGTAGGCCCCGGCCATGCCACCGCCCATTTCACCGCCGTAACCGCCTGCAGCGCCGTCCGGAGTCGCGACTTGCACCTGGCCAAACTTGGTTACCACGATTGATTCAGGCAGGAATTTGTAGGGTCGATTTTTATCGTCAGCGTTCTTTTTCAGCCAGCCGACAAAGTTTTCTTCGAGGAACTGTGAGCCTTGGCTGTTGGGCGTGGTGCCTCGGATGGTGATGATGAACTTGGGTCGTGTTTTTTCCGGCCCGAAGAAGTCGTCGATGGTGTAGGTCTGGCCGACTTCGCCGGTATTCATACCCATACCGTAGCCACCGCCCATGCCGTAGCCGCCCATCTCACCACCCATCCCGTAGCCACCCATCTCGCCGCCATAGCCGCCCATTTCGCCGCCATAACCGCCCATCTCACCACCATAACCACCCATCTCACCGCCGTACCCCCCCATGCCGCCCTGCATCGGGTCCGTCGTTTCTTCGGTGGCGGATTCACCACCGGGCTTGTACTCGTTGGTGATGGAGTTGATATAGATGCGTTTACGCTCGTTACGTGGGATCTTGGAGATAAGCTCGTAGTTGTTGGTCAGCGTAACGGCCTGCTGGCCCTGTGGATCAAGAGCTTGCGTAGCCTTGGTGATGTCTTCGATCAGCATCGGCCAGATGTCACGGCCGTGGAGGATGCTGCGCAGGTTTTCGATGCGCTGTCTTGGATCGGAGTTGGTGTCGATCTCCATGAACTTCTGCTTCAGAGCGTTTGCCTCTCTATCTACACGATTAAAGACAGGCTCAGAAGCCGCGATCGCTTCTCCGTAATCCCCATCGGTCTTATAGGCTACACCACCGGCGATACCGGCCATCAATACAAAGCAAGCGGCCGCGGTACCGATCCAGGGTTGCTTGGCCTTCCACATCCGCTGCTTGAGGATATGCGAGGGCATGATGTTCGCCGAGACTGTTTCGAGCCCGAGGCCTTGCAACGCCAAGCCATAGGCCGTGGCGAGATTGACCGCCTGGTCTGCAAATTCCGAGGCATGTTTGTCATCGACGGAGATACGCTTGAAGCTGTCGGGGCGTTCCACATCCATCGACAGTTGCTGCTTGAGGAACTTCTGCAGGCCGGGCAGCTTGAAGGTCGAGCCGACGCAGACGAGTTTGGACAGGTTCGCGTCACGGTTCAGACTCTGGTAGTAACCGAGCGAGCGTTGCAGTTCCTGCACCAGGTCTGCGAAGACCGGCCGCATCGCTTGGAAGATTTGCCTTGCGTACTTGCTGGTGGCGGCTTCCTTCTTGAGTTTTTCAGCCTTGTGGTAGCTGAGCTTGAATGCCTTGACCAGCGCATCGGTAAAGGTGTTGCCGCCGATAGGCAGAGTTCGCAGCCAGATGCCGCCGTCTTCGACGATGATGACGTCGGTGCTTGTCGTGCCGATGTCCATGTAGATCACGCCTTCGTCCGGTGGGTCATCCGCGTTGTCGTAAACAAAGGCGTTGTATACCGCCAAAGGCGAGAGTGTTACCGCATCTACACGCAGGTTGACCGCGTTGTAGTTGCTCAGGTAATTCATGATCTTTTCTTTGGTGATCGCGAAGATGCCGACCTCGACGTCGGGCAGGTCTTCCTGCTGGAAGATCTGGTAGTCCCATTCGACCTGCTCGATCGGGAAGGGGATCTGCTGCTTGGCCTCGTACATGACCATGCCGGGGATCTTCTTAGGTTCGACCGGTGGCATCTTGGCGAAACGTGCAAAGGCCATGTGCCCCGGCACGGAGATGACGACCGTGCTCTTGCTCAGGTCGTGACCTGCCAGAAGTTGATCGAGATTGACCTGGATTGCCTCATCAACATTCAGGTCGGGCGTGGTGAGGACCCTCTTAAAGGGGATGACCTCGTGGCTCACCAGTTGAACCTTACCCTTTGACCCGCCGGTACTTGTCAGGTGTACCGCTTTGATGGCATTGGCACCGACCTCGATGCCCCAACTGTCATTTTTTCGTCCCATGACGGACCTCCACAGTTAGATACGCCGAACATCTTAACGCACATCGCCGACGTGGGTTGGGAACACCGACCATGGCATAACAACCGGGGGTCGGAGCGCGATCTTGGCTAACCCTGCGACGTGTGGTCTACTTGCATGTTGACCGTTCGGATGGACCTGTCGTAAATAATGGGATGAATCAACAGCTTCCGGGGTAAAGCGGGAATCCCCCACTACCCGGGCGGCCAGACGCTACACATCTGACGAGTGTCACGAATGGCCAATCCATCTAATGTATGTTAACCCTGATACCTCGAATTGGTCAAGAATTATGTTCACAAATCTTGATTCTCGGACGTGTTTGTTCACATGCACTAAGACGGGCCAGTGCGAACTTGTCTGCCAGTTGCTTGCTTGTCTGAGCACATCTATCTGATTTTCTGCATGCGTCGTGGCTTGATTCCAAGGGCCGGCATTGAGTTATCCACATCAATGTTAATTTCCATGCATAAGTTTGCTGGTAATAGCTTTATTGAAATGAAAATCTGAAAGATAGGATAATATCCATATGTCTAACATATTTTATTTTATATGTTTATATTTATAACGACATAATAGGTGTAATAAGTGCTATTCACGCATTTCTTACTGAACTCAAACACGCCAGACATCCCCACTTAACACGCACCCCTTCTACTACGCGCCATTCATTCGGCAGCGCGGCTGCCATTGTCACGCAACAACCAGTTAGGGGTATATGGCTATGACGATGCGACGGAGACGCTCCACCTTGGAAACGGATGTCCGGAAAAAAGGCTTCACGCTCATCGAACTGCTGGTGGTGATTTCAATCATCGCCCTGCTGGTCGGCATCCTGCTGCCGGCGCTAGGCGCAGCAAGGCGATCTGCGCAGGCGATCGTCTGCGGTGGCAATCAGCGCAGCGTCGGACAGGCGATGATGAGCTACACAGCGGACGGCAAAGACCTGCTGCCACCGAGTTATGTGTATCCGTACGACGATAACGGCGGCTGGCGGTGGAGCGACCAGATCAACACCAATCCATACAACCGCTATATGCACTGGTCGTTCATGGTGTACAGCCGACAGAATGGTGGCGACGACGCATTCAAGTGCCCGGCGATGGAAAACGGCGGGATGCCACGGACCTACCCCGGCGAGGACCGAGACGACTGGCAAAACGCGCCCAACAGCCCGGTGGACCTGCAGGCGTCACGTATGGCCTATGCGGGCAACTCGGCGCTAATCCCACGTAACAAATTCAACTCGCAGACCGCTCGTAAGAACCAACTGGTGAACGTCGGCAACGTGACCAACGTCAGCAAGACGATCCTTGCCGCGGAATACAGCGAGAACACGCACCTGATTCGCGATCAATCCGTATCGAAGAGTCACCGCCCGATTGTGGCGTTGCGTGGTTTGTCCGGTCTGGCTGCCCATACGGAACCGGACAGCAATTATGGACGCGGCCGCTGGTTCTACGACCCGGCGAATATCGGCAGTGAAGAATTCGGTTTGCAGGATTACGACACACTGCTCGCACAGACCACCGGTGCGCTTTCTCAGATCTCCAGCGGCGGTCCCAATATCAACGCGGTCGGCCGGCACCACAGCGGTGGCGGTGGCGGCGGCAAGGGTGCTGAAGGCAGTGGCAACTTCCTCTTCGCCGACGGCCACGTCGAGCGTGAGTCGATCCTGGAGACCATGCAGAATCGTCAGTGGGGAGACCGGATGTATTCCGTGACCGGTGGCGATACCGGTGTGTATGACTACAACGAATAACCATTAACCACTAATCAGTACCGGCGGCGTTTTTTACCGCCCACAAATGAGAGAAGGATGACGGGCGTTGATCGTACCGCGCGGTATGTGCGCCCAGCGTTTCAAGCATCGTCTTAACTTCAGGACTCGCACGTGCGGGTCCACTCAACGAGGAAAAGGAGAGATTAATAATGTTTTCCACTCGGCATCTTCTCGCTACGGCGCTGACATGCACGGCGGCCTTGGCACTGACGGGTCAGGCGAACGCCCAGTACCCTTCCGGCCAGGTCAACGTCTCAGGCGCGACCCTGTTCTATGACTTCTTCACCTTCGCCGCTTCCACCAACGACTACATCGATGTCGACGGTGATGGGTTGGCCGGCTCACTCGGTACCTTTCCCCCGCCGCAGCTCGCTAAGGAATACGGCACCGCCGCATTCTCCAGCACGTTCTACACCTTCAACTACCGTGGCGTCGGCTCGGGTAACGGCCTGGCGGAAATGCGTAACTACCAGCTGGCTCGTCTCGACAGCCGCACCGGTGGCTTGCCCACCAGCCTCGCGGCTGAAGGCGGCATCATCAACCAAGTTGCTTACGTTGACCAGACCGGCGCGATTGTCCCCGGTGTCGGCAACGCCTCGAACCCCGGTGGTTCACCCGTCGTCCAGACCTCCATCGACATCGGCGTTATGGACGTCCCGACCAGTTGGTTCGTAGCCAACCCGACGGCTACTGCTGCCTCCTGGAGTGCCCGCCCGGGTGATGCCTCCTATGGCACCAACTCTCTGAAAACCACAACCGGCCAGGGCAACACGCTCAAGAGCCTGGATGATGGCGTCACCTCCACGCCCCTGAACACCAACATGGCTTCACCGGACGACCACACCGTCTACGACACAACTATCGCCTGGGTGCCCATCGGTTTCATCGCCAACCCCGGCACCGGCCTGGAAGATGTCAAGATGACCGAGCTTCAGCACTTGTTCGTTACCGGCCGTATGCCTAATGGTGAAAACCTGCAGGCCTCGACCCGTGACTCGGGCTCGGGTACGCGTAACGGTGCGATGAACTCCATCGGCGTCGATCCCTCCTTCGGCCGCGGCGACAACCAGAGCGCCAAGACCGACTCGGATGTCAATGACATCCTCGGTCCGGACTACACAACCGACGCGCTCGGCGGCTCTTCCCGCATGGAAGGTACCGTCCAGAACGGTCGTCTTGCTGTGGGTTACACGGGTCTACTCGGTGGCAGCCGCGCTATCGCCGATATGGAAGGCGGCAAGTACGAACTGCTTAACGTCATGAAGGACATCGATGGTGACGGCGACGGCAATCCGGACGGCAACACCTATGTCCGCCCCAGTGCCGACAACATCATCAACAACGCTGATGTAAACGATGGCTGGCAGGTCGGTGGTTCGGAAACGTTCGCGACCGTAGGCGATCCAAACGCCAGCCGCGACCCCAGCGACCCGCTGTACACCACCAATCCTAAGATGGCGAACGACACCGCCGCCAGTTACATCAACAACATTGTGGATTCGATCGCTAACTTCGTCAGCCTGCCCGGTGACCCGAACAACCAGGGCTCGCCCGGTGAACTGCTGGTCAGCAACTACACCCTGACAGCTGCCATCGAGCGTATCGCTGTCGACGGCATCGACTTCAGCCAGACCAATCCTGTGTACAACGCGAACGTGAACTCGGCCAGCCTCAGCGCCCTGAGTTCCACGCTTGGCAGTGTTGATGCGACCGGCAGCGTCGGCGCCGGCCGTGTCCCCACACGCACCAGCGGCATCACTTACACCGACGGCAACATCAACGACGAATACTTAGACGTTGACGGCAACGCCGTGAGTTATGGCGCCAGCGGCCTGTCGGCCCGCAACCACATCGCCGGCGACTTCAACAATGACGGCGCTCGCTCGACCGCTGACGTTGCCAAGATGATGGCATGGGCCAACTATCGCGGCCTCGGCGCTTCGCCGAGTTCGGTCGCTCAGCCCGAAACCGGCACAGGGCTGGTTGTCGAAATCATCGGCGACTTCAACGGCGACGGTAACTTCAACGAAGACGACGTCCGTTACTTCGCCGACGGTTTGTATATCGACGGCGGCAAGCTCAACCGCGGCGCCGCTTTCGAAGCAGTCGACACCGAGTACGGCGCGAACTTCTTCGGCACGACGCTGGCCAACGGCACCTATGACGCCGGTGACAGCGCTGCTGACATCGCCGGCAACGCCGTGAGCATGGGCGGTAAGCCGACCGGCAGCGACGGCATCGTTGACGCGATGGACATCGACTATGTCTACGCCAACTTCGGTGACTTCTCGATCCTCGACCAGGCTGTTTACATGGACCTGAGCGCGGACATGAACGGCAACCTGGTCGTCGGTCAGGACGATGTTGACTGGGTTATCGAGACGGTTCTGGAAACCGCCTACGGCGACGCCAACCTCGACGGCGTGGTTGACACGACCGACGAAGGCATCGTGACCACGAACCTGGGCCTGAGCGGCCTGGGCTGGGCCGGCGGCGACTTCAACGGCGACGGCATCACCGACGCATTGGACCAGGCATACTTCGGCGGCCTCCCGGGCGACCTGAACGGCGACGGCTTCGTCGGCCTGGATGACCTGGACATCATCCTTGGTGTCTGGAACCAGAACGTGCCCCCGGCCGATCCGGCTGCCGATCCCTCGGGTGACGGCTTTGTCGGCCTGGACGACCTGGACATCGTGCTGAACAACTGGAACGCCGGCACCCCGCCGACCTCCGCCAGCAATAACGCCATCCCCGAACCGGCCAGCCTCGCGCTGCTGAGCCTCGGTGGCGTGGCGATCCTCAAGCGTCGCTGAACCGACAGGCAGGCTTATTTAAACGTGGAATACGGATCAAGGAGCACATGGGAGAAAGATAAACTGGCCTGACGCCGATTCCACGTGGCATATACCCCGCCGCCCTTCTCTCGAATTCAAATCGGGAGAAGGGCGGTTTTTATTTGACGGTGATGGATGCCAAATAGGATCAAGACCCGACCAGGATGGTCGGGCTATGTGTTGGTGGGTTATGTGCTAATCAACGGCGTTTGGTGAGTAAACCAGTACCGATTATGAACACACTTAATGCAGCGGGTTCCGGTATGGCAATCGCCATTGGCAGGGAGCCTGCATTCCAGTTGTTCAGGATGACATCAAGGTCGGACAGGCCAATGTAGCCGTCACCGTCACCGGCCAGGTCGCCGTGATCGATGCTGCCCAGTGGGACGGCTTGGTTCCAATTATTCAAAAGAATGTCTAGGTCTGCCAAACCTACGAAGCCGTCGGCGTTGACGTCGCCTTGGAGTCGGGCGAGCGCTTCGTAGAAAGCGATCCCGACGTTTTCACCTAGCGTGGTGTAATGATCGATGTTTCGTCCCGAAAGGAACATGGTCTCGAAAGTCGCATCGAAGTGAGCGCCGAGATAGTCGCGGCCGAAAGCGGCGAGTGTGGAGCTGTTGATCCCGCCGGACTGCGCCCATTCAAGCTCGGGGGCCAGGCCTGTTAATCGTTGCCAGAATGGATCATCGACATGACCGAGTTGCTCGTGAAGGTACATCCAGTCGTCACCGATAGGGTCCCAGATCGAAGAGTGGTAGTCGATGAAGTAGTCGGCGCTGCCGCCGGAATCGATCTGCAGGTCGGCGAGCATGGCTTCGCCGGTGAGTTGCAGATCGGGTTTATCGGTCCATTTGTACGGCTTCCAGTATCCGTTTGGATCGACATTAGGATTGTTGATGGTTGAACGGTTGTTGCCGGCGTATCGCCCGTCGGGATTGATCTGTGGATAGACAAAAAACTCGGCGTGTTTGCGTAACTCGATCGCACGGGGATCATCACTGATCAGGAACTCGACCGTGCCTTCCAAAGTCCAGTTAGAAAGGACTTCACCGGCATGCATAGACGCGTCTAAGACGATCTTTGTCTTGCCGCTGCTGGATACCGAGTCATCTGTGATCTTGAACGCCCACATATCTCGGGGAGCGATGGTTCGGCCAAGGTCATCCACCCCACCGGGTGATTGGCCGATCACGAGATCGGCGTTCGAGCTGATAGTGGGGCTGACGTACGGATTGAGCTTCCATTGCGCCACCTTGTCTGCCGTGCGCGAATAGGGATACGGGAAGCTATAGGCGACGTAGACCTCGTCCTGCGTGAATGGTGAATCGTTCTGAAAACGCCAGGAAGAAGATGTCAGGTAGTTGTTGTCGAATTCGTACCAGGTTTCATTGTCGTAGCTGTAGCACATCGCGTGGTAAGGCAAGGTGTATGCGCCGCCGGCGAAGTCATCACTGATGTTAAATAAAGGTGTCTTGCCATCGATCCCCGAAGCGCGGAAGTAGAACCAGCGCCACTGGCCGCCGCCATAATAGTTATCCCTGCCGACAAGATTGATGGTGTTACCGCTGGATGAAATAGTGGTCGCAGCGAGGTCGAGTGAACCGCTGTCGAAGTCGATGTCGAGGCTGACGGTTGCCCCGGCAGCACCGGTGCAGATCGCGAGGATTAAACCACATAGACGAGCAGACGCAGCGGAACCATGCGAAAACCTACTCATGGGATGCTCCTGATGAATACCAGCCGCATCTCACGATAGTGACAAAACGTAAATTAGCAATACTTTTTTGATTTCTGGATGCGTGATTCTGTCGATCAGGCGGCCCTTCGGCGAGCGATCAGGCCTGTAATACCAAGGCCCAACAGCCAAGCCATCGTCGGTTCGGGCACGACATCCGTAGCGGGCGGGGTGCCTTCGTTCCAGTTGTTCAGGACGATATCCAGATCGTCCAGTCCGACAAAACCATCACCCGATGGATCGGCATTGCTGGCAGCCGGGGGCACGCTCTGGTTCCAGTTGCCCAGGACGATGTCAAGGTCATCCAGGCCGACGAAGCCGTCGCCGTCCAGATCGCCTTCAAGCCCTGTGACTTCACCGAGCAGTTGCAGGGTTAGCACCTGATTTGTCGCACCGGTGATGTCTTCATCGGAAAGCGTCAGGGTGTACATTGCGCTGAACGAACCCATCGTGCTGGTATCAAAGCTGGCCAGGAAGTCATTGGAATAACCGGCGGTCAACCCGCTGAAGGCTGAAAGGTTAGTCGTCAGAATCGAGGTGTCACCGAAGCCGAGGATCGAATCCAAGTCGAGGTCGGCGGTGTAACCGAAGGTTTGTTCGAGGTTGAAAATATCGAAGCTTGTATCGAGCGTGCCGCCGAGATTGACGCTGCCGAAGTCGATCGTAAGCAGGTTCTGATCCAGGCCGGAGGCAAAAGATGCCTGGGCGTGATCGACGACATCCAGGTTCACGGTGATGATGTCGTCGGCATCAGCGGAGCCCATGCCGGTGCCGCCGGAGGTGATATCGATGTTGTCGACGGTAATGGTGCCTGATTTGAGCCCGGCTGTCGCGGTGGAGGTGTTAAGCCCTGCGTCAAGACTGGTAATGCCTACACCTGAAACGAACGCGTTGTATCTGCCGGTGATACTGGATGTCGCGTCACCCGAAGTCGTAACCTCGTAATAGGTTGGGTTGCTATTGAATTTAATGACGCTAACGGATTGAGCGGCAGGGACGGCCGAGCCGGTGATGACACGACCGAGGTCCACTGTAACAGCAGAGCTGCCATCGGCGTTGGCAACACCACCGACGGAAATCTGACTGTTGTTGTTCCCACCGCCATAGATCGACCAGACATATTCGGGGTGGTCGATGTAAGCGTTTCGGTTGTTCTGATAGTAGCTCGGGTTAAGGGCTGAGCTGTAGATCGTCTGGTTGCGACGGCGTTCGAATTCATCCGGCGGATCGGCGTAGTTCCATTCGATAAGTGAAGCAAGATTACCCATCTGGTAACCCGTGGGATAAGTATTAACCAAAGATAAACCCAGACTGGTCCACCGTGTATCGGAATAGAACAATGCCCGTGCGATATCGCCGGCATCCGCATCACCGGGGTAGTAATAACCGCCGGTCACCGCGCCGTAGGAACCGGAGGAATCGATGTTGCCATAAGGATCGTTACCGCGGGAACTATTAATACTCGGATTACAGGCACGCAGTGCGTGATGATCACCGAGGTTGCCCTTGGAACTATTGCTGACCGATCCGGGTTGTAGCGACTGTGGCCAGACGTGTTCGCGGTTCCAGGTTATACCGCCATCCCAGGTAGCGCTAACAGAGGCGCGGTTGTAAACCAGCAGGATGTTGCCGGAATGATTCGGATCGGCTTCAAACAAGGCGGCTGCATACCTGTAGTCGCCATAGGTGCGCTGAATATGCCCGGTGGACATGATGGTCGTAAGTTGGTTTTTGAGCGTCGCACCCGTGCCGGTCGCGGAGCTGTAGTAGCTAGCGGGGGGATCATAAGCATCAGCCGAAGCTGACGATACCGTGAACAAAACAGCTAACGCGATTACAGACCAGAACTTAGAAAATGCCATACGGTGTCTCTCCGCCCCCAAAAACTGTAGTGGTGAATAAATAATAGCCAGACTAACTATTATAACCGATTCCGGTCTGATTCCGTATGGTTTGATATGTTTTTTATGCCATAACCAGACAGCCCTTCTTAACCAGTTTCACCATTTATACATACCGATGATCGCCACCCGAAGCTTCATGCATCAGTTGGCTTGATCGCTGATCCGTTTGATCGCACCCATTGCCCGATCATCACGCTGATGGAGATGATGAAAAGCAGCCCCAGGAAGGTCGCGATCGACCAGGTCAGGTCGTTATTCAATCGCGAAGTCATCGGTGGTTTGGCGTCAAACGCGACCCACATCGGGGCATCGGGATTAACCTGGATCGAACGTGAGAACTGAAGCGGGACGCCGCGGATCGGCAGGTTGACCAGTAAGGGTACGCCGGCGACCGTGGCGGCTTCCTGTGATTCGATCATCCGGTTAATGATGGCCTGAAGGTTTTCGCTGTCGGCCTTGCTTAGGGTGTTACGCAGTCTGCGGGCCTGATCTCGATCGAAACGTTCGCCGATCGATTCCGATTGGCTCACTTCCTGCTGAACGCCAGATTGCTGGCGGATCCGGCCACGGTTGCCGACCAGCCCGACCATGGCCTGCTCCTCGGCAAGCCGGTGAAGCTGCACACGTGCATCTTCATTCAGCGCCGGATCAGACAATGAGTAGTACCAGGCAGACTCCAGCGCCTGACGTGCGGCGCGTTGATCGCCCTTGGCGGCCAGGGCATCGCCCATCTCTTGAAGGTCGAGCGCCTTGCTGAGATTCCTGACGTTCATGCGCTGGACCTGCTTCTGGTAGGCTCCTGCCGTGAAGTGCACAACGTCCGGCTCAACGGCCTGAGCCTCCTCATAGCCAAGCGTGCCTTCAAAGTTGTCGTACACGAATCCGGGCGGCGCGTAGATCGTCCAGGTGATGTTGTGCAGAGGCAGGTCGAATCTCGGTCCTTGCAGACTCGTCCAATCGTTCAATGCGGTTGGGGTTTGCTTACTCGCATAAACAAGATCAATCTCAACGGGCATATCCCCTGCGGCATCGGGGCTCAAGGGGATCAGGTAGACCGGAGCAGATGATGTTCTTGAACCGGATGGCAATACGGAAGGCACAACCGACTTCGCGCCCACCATCAGTGACCACACCTCTGCGTCATGCGGAAGTATTGCTCGCAGGTGACGTTTCCCCCCTACCGTCAATTCAACCTTCACTCGATTGATCGATGCCCCGGCCTGATTGATGACGGATTCGATATTCACTCGCCGGATGTTGGCATCCAACAGTTCGGCTGCTTCGTGGCGTGTTATCGAAAGGTCCAAGTGGTAATCGTTACTGGATGTGATGTAACAAAGCGCAGCTTCAGATAAATCGCCCGCGCCGAATTCGCGCGGGATCGTGCGTGCTTCTGCGGGCTGCATGGTCTTGTCCGTGCCGACCTCGGCAAGCTCCATCCTGGGCCCGGCCGTTATGGTGACAAAACCGCGTTGACGCTCTGCGCCTGGGACGATCACCGGTTCGATGACGACCGTTTGCGCCTCATCGGGGATCGGCGTCTCGTATTGCACGGTTAACTGGTACGGGCGTGTGAATTGTTTACGCGTCAATTCGATCTGGTACAACGATGCATCACTGTTATCAGGCTGGCTGATGCGTGCGATCTCTGAACCGGTGACGACCACCGCTGTCGCATCTTCGGGCAACCGCACGCTGAACACCTTCGCACCTGCGTGGCGGATCTGGTGGCGGATGTAACAACGATGACGTACAACCCCTTCCATGACCCGCGCGGTGTGAAGCAGCTCAGCATCAATGACCGGGTCGATCACTTCCGTATTCAGCTTCAACGACCACTCGGGGCGCAATAGCCTGAACGCCAGCGTGCCCGGCGTCCTGACGCCGATCTCCACGGGATCGACTTCACTGACGCCCGTACGGCTATCTACTTCAATACGCACACTTTGATCGGAAGACACGACAAGTTGCCCGGTGTGCTTCATCGCATCGACCGCGCTGACACGCGGCGCTTCCAGCGAGTCCGGCAGCGAGCCTATTGATCGTGACAAGGCAAGGGCGAGATCAACCTGGCCGATCGTACGCGTGCGGAAGTGGACGGTAACAACTCGGCCGTTATCGGTTTCCGCTTCATCCCAATGGCTTACCTGGCTCGCGGTCAACGCGTCGATGTCGTAGCCCTGAGGGATCATCAGGTCGACGCTGAATTGACCGGCCTTGCTGATTAATAATGTGAATGTGCCGTTGTAAACGAGGCGTTCATCCATGATCGCGAACGTGGCGTTCTCGGCTGTGCGCAGTTCGGAACGAACGCGATGAACCGTGACATCCACTTCATCTTTTTCACCGGCGCGGTAAGCCGACTTCACGCCGCCGGATAACTGCTGGGCTACGGGCGCGATAAGCACGGACGCTTCACGCGTAAAGTCATCCACGTTGATTGGCTGGGGATGTTCTTCAACCACGGTATAAACGTTGGCGGTCTGTGCCAGACCGATCATACTGCGTTGGTTTTCCGCGCCGATGACCTGCAGGCGGGACAACTTCACATTAGCAGGCAGATCGGTTACGGCCTGCTGCATCACGACGAGAAAGGTATACGAACCGGTGGCGGGTTGTGTGAGTTTCGCTTCGACCTGTCTTGATTTCGGATCAAAACGCCATGTACCGATATTTGCGCCCTGCACGCTGGTGACGGTCATGCCTTCGGGGGCTAGCAGCGACAGTGTTTCGACCTGACCCTGTGCAATGTCAAGCCGAACGCGTGAGACCTGCTCGATGATACCGGTGTCGAAGCGTACCAGTTCGGTTGTGCCGGCATACAGCACGGTCTTTTCTAACGAGCGTTCACGAGCACGAGGCCGCCAGCTAAATACGAGTGGTTCCGAATGGCCTATGATCGCCTGCACCGTGGTTTGCTCGTCAGCCTCCGTCTTGCTTAGCCGCACAGCCGACGGACAACGCACATCGTAAGCGGTGCCCGGGATTGTCAACGCGACATGGTTCGTCAAAGACGGTGGCAAAGACATCTGAAAAGTATGGGCAAGTTGTGGATCAGCCACCGGCAAGGGCATGAGGAAGCGGATCGTTGCGTGATAACTGCCTGGGTGCTTAACAACCAGGTCATACCTGCCATCGACCGATTCAAGCGAGATCGCGTCCGTATCGGGTTCAACAGACAGGAGGATCGCGCCGGGTTGCAGCATGTTGATCCGCGTGGGCTGCGATGTGTTGATATCGACGCGCAGTTCACCCGCCATGGCGTCATCTTCGACAGACAGGTCGAGTTCAACACGGTTGAGAATCGAACCGTCCGAGGTGATAGGCGGTTTGGTTGACGAAGCACAGCCGGTTAAAAGTAGTAGCGATAATGCTAAAACAGTCGCGACGGCCGCAGCCTGTTTGAGTTGCTTAACACTTCGGAGCTTGGGGATAAAGACGCGCCAGACAAACACTGCAAGCAGTATCGCGGGGACACCCCACGTCAACAGATGACCCAAAGCCTGACTCAGGACAGGCAGCCGGCAAGCAGCACACAGGATTGCAGCCAGACCCGCAGCAATAAGCAGCTTGCGGAATCGTGATACAAAGGCCGATGCGACGATAGCCAGCAAACCCGCAACAGGCACGATGATGGTCGAGAATACCGACGCATATTGCCGCCATGCAGGTGTGACGCGCAACGTCATGGTGACCGCTTCGCCTTGTGTTGTGGACATCACCTGGTTGAATTGCAACGTAGTCAGGTCGTCAGGCTGCGACAGATATTCGGTAATACTCGGAGCCGTTGATGCGCTGATGCCAAGCAGCAAAAGAAGGATCAGGCACAAGCCCACAACGGCTTGCGAAAAGTAGCCGCGCGCGGTTAGCCAGACAACCAATAGAACAATAGATGCCACCGCCAATGCACCCAGGATCGTAAGTAGAACCGTAACCCGATTAACCACCCACCCCCAGCTATCAAACACGTAACGCAAGACATGCGAGACGCTGCCGTGATGTTCAGCGCGTGGTTCGGGACGCAGATCACCTGATTTATAGTGAACCGCCCAATTCGGGGGCACCGTCACCTTCCAATTGTCGTACGTTGACGCCACCGATCCGACCGGCCCCTGCAATGTCAGATCGCCTGCAAAACCAAGGTCGGGATGGACTTGGCCGTAAATCAGCTCGATGGTCATGGGTGTGTTCGGATCGCGCGGCCGGGGCAGCGGGATCAACAGTTCGCCGGTCTTTTTGTCATGTGAAGCGACGATGCGTTTAAAGTTACCGATCGCCACGCCCTTCTCATCCAGGATTGGATTGCCCTGTTCATCGGTCTGATACCCGTCGGCCAGGCGAGTACTCCAGACTTCTGCATTTTCAGGGAGACGAAGCGATAAGAATTGGCCGGACGAGTTCTTGACCTTGAAGGTCATGGTGGTGGACGATTGTGCTTCTCCGCTATCTTGTGTTGAGATACGCGTATCCAGTTCCGTCAGTTCGACGACGGCCGGCAAGAGCGAGCCGAGATCGTAAGCGTCGATCTTGATCGTCATCGGTGTTACTTCACCTGCATAGCTGTAGCAGGCTATCAGCGGTGCCGAGACAAGCAGGCGGTAGTTGGCCGGCAGCTCTTCGCGATCCAGTTCGATCAAACCCGATTCGGCTGGATTCTGCGGAGACAGTCTTAAGTCGAGGTGGCTGGCGACCGCGAGATAGCCCGACTGAGATTCGACTTCTACACACTGCACGCCGCCTGCGAGGATGTCGCCGTCGCGGGCTGCGGGTTGTGAATACGTGACCGCAAGGTTGTAATCGCCGATCACGCGCCGCTGGAGTGTGACCGTCCACAAACTCGGGTCGGCATCATCCTGCTTGGCGTTGCGGACATCCCGGCCGACAAACTCGACGTTTTTCAGGTTCGGCTCAACGTGGAAGCTCAACGTATCGATCGGCGAGCCGGTGATGTAGTAGGACAACACGACGTTGCCGTAGGCAACACCTTCACCGAGCGAGATCAGGTGGAATGCTTCGGCTCGAACACTGGGCGGTGTTTGTTTCGGTGTAAACGCAGCCTCCCAGTCCGAGTCACTGAAACGAAAGGCGTAACGCGCCGAGGCGACACGGATCGGCACCGAAGCGACGTTGACTTCTCGCAGTTGTTGCGGGTCGTGAGTGATCTGCCCGAGTTCAACCCCTTGATCGGATGACAACACAAGGAAACCGCGCATACTCCTCGCATCGTTGACAGTAAAGCCATACAGCTTCAGCGTCTGATCAAGCGGCGGCCTGCCAAGTTCCAGACGCAGGTCAAGCATGACGTGCCCTGACACAGGCTGGGCGAAGCTGACACGTACTGATTCATCGGCTTCGTTGTCACCCTCAATGAGCCGATAGTCATCCACCTGTGCGCCGGTGGCGTTCACCAGTGTTAACCCTGCCGGTATCGAGATGTCCACCTGTCGCAACGGCGCGTCACGGATATCGAGTTCGACTTGGGTGTTGATCCGCATCTCATCCTGTCCGATGTTTGCAAGCACACGGACAAGCGCATCAAACGTCGGCTCGACATGGTCCAGACCCAGCAACAGTTCATAGTTTGGTGAGGCGAAGCTGTAGAAAAACACCTTGCTTGTCGGTGTGTGTCTGGGGTGCTGATTATCCAGGATGATCTGCGGCATGGCTGTAGCGTCGATCTGTGACAGGCCCCCGGCCTGCTTGATCAGTAGCGAGATCGCGCTATCTGTGCCGATCGCCAGTCGCCCGCCGGCGCGCGTCCCGCCGATCGGTTCGATCACGGGCAGCTTGGTTTGCGTAGGGAACGTAGAGACCATCGACTCGCCGACAACCTGCAAGCCATACCGGCCTGTTTGAGGTTGACTCAAGACGACACGCAGGATGTCGGGCTCATCGGCAGGCGTCGATTCGATATGCCAGTCGCGGATGTTGTTGCCCAGCACCTGTGTGATCGACAAACCCTTGGGCGTATGAAGCGAAAGCTCTCGCAACTTGCCTTGGGCGACATCATAGATAACAAGCGTATCCAGACGGATCGCACCCGGTTGCACACTCGCGATGGTGTTCAGTTCGGTAGCAAAGACCAGTTCCGCATCCAGGTCGCGCACGGTCGGCTTCCAGCGGACGATAAATCGCTTGTCCGCACCTTGTACGCCTGTAATGTGAAGTTTGCCATCGTCGACTTTACGATCTACGCGTACCGCACCGACGAGTTCTACTTCAAGGTCCGTGCGATCGGATGTCAGTTCCAATTCGCGCACGCGCGATGCGGGCATCTCGAAACTCGCTTCACGCCAGCCTGTTTCTCCGACCGGCACGGGCTTCGCGGCAAGCGTTAGCTCGACAGATCGCGACCCGGCTGACCCGAAGCCCATGCGGTAAGCCTTTCGTTCAGCGTCGTATTCCAAGGTGTATCCACCCTCGGGTGAATGCACCTCGTCTAGCACCAGCTCCCCCACCGCCACATCGACCCACTGATCACGCTGCTTGATCGTGATTTCAAAACGCACCGTGAATGTCAGGTTCGATCCGTCGATGTCGGCAAGCACAGCGGCGTTGTCTACCTCAACGTCAGCGCGGGCGGGTAACGCAAGACCTAATATACACATCAGGACGGTCAGGACGGTCAACGAAAATGCTTGTTTCATCGGAGATACCCCGCAGTGGGTTTGGAAAGTCATACGTTATTGAGCCTGTGGCAGACCGATCGCGCGGCGGACCAGGTCGTTGAAGTCCTGCACAGATTGATCCATTGGCAGACGCGAGGCCACAACATCTAAGACGGTTTGAAGCTGCAGCAGGTTCCGAATCGTTTCCGGATCCTGCACGTGTTCGCTGCCGCGCAATACTTCCGCAAAACGAGCCGCACAGGCGGCGAGATAGAAGCGTTCATCCTCGCTTGGGATGCGGTTGGTAACAAGATCGTTGGTCAGGCGTGATTCGATCTCGCGGACCTGCTGCGTATCGGGATCGCGGTAACGAACATACACCGTACCGAGATCGGGTTCATTTTGTGTTGCATACATCGGGCCGAGCAGTTCCACTTCATAGAGTGCGGTCGCGGACTGGCCTGATCCGACTTCGCCGGCATCGACCGTATCGTTGCGGAAGTCCTTGTCCGCGATATCGCGGTTTTCATAGCCGATCAAGCGGTAGCGACGCACACGCGCGGGATCGAAGTCGACCTGGATCTTGGCGTCGTAGGCGATGATGGGCCGTGTGGCGGCAAGGTCATCGACGAACAAACGCTTGGCCTCGTCGATCGAACCGACGAACATGTAATCGCCGTCGCCCTTATTAGCGAGTTGTTCGAGGATTTTGTCGTCATAGTTGCCTGCGCCGAAACCGACGCTGGTGAACGATACACCCTGACGGCGCAGTGTCTGAACCTGATCGATCAACTCATCCGATTCACTGGGCCCGACGTTGGCGACGCCGTCGGAATTGAGGATCACGCGGTTGACGCCGTTGGTGATGAACTGGCGCTGCGCGACTTCGTAACCGAGTTCGACGCCGCTGAGCAGGTTGGTCGAGCCTCCGGTTTGAAGGTTTTCCAGAGAATTGAGGATGCGCTGCTTATCGCTGGCGGGCGCTGCTTCGATAAGCAGGTTCGCTTTCGTGCCGTAGCTGACGATGGAGACGCGGTCCTGCGGTGAAAGCTGATCGAGCACCATCGCAAGACTCTTACGGACCAACGGCAAACGGTCGTCACGATCCATCGATCCCGAAGTATCAACGACAAAGACGAGGCTCGCGGGCTTTGCCTGATCGCGGCCGACGACTTTGCCACGCACGCCGATCTTTACGAGCACGGTGCCCTGGCCGAACGGCGACGGGCCCGCTTCGGCATGCACGGTGAACGCTTCGCTGTCGCCCTGCCCGGCCGGGTAGTTGTAATCGAAGTTATTAACAAACTCCTCCATCCGCACGGTGTACTTCGGCGGGAGGAACCCATCGTGGATATACCGGCGTGCGATGTTGTAAGATGCGGTATCCACATCGAGCGCGAAGGTCGAAAGCCGATCATCGGCGGTCATCACCCAGGGATTGACCGGCATCAGCTTCGGCTTGCGTGCAGGCGGCGCTTCTTCAGCGGGTACGGGTTGATCGCCAAGAACGATGACGCCCTCCACTACATCCACCGGTTTAAAGTCAGCCTTAACTTCTTGTTCGGATTTTTCAGGTACTTTTTCGACACCTTTGGCCACACGTTCCGGGACTACTTGTACAGCACGGGCATAGGAGTCGACCGCATCAGCGTTGTCAGCTTGCAACTTTCCGGAGGTGATTTGCGGCCAATCTGCGGGAAAGTTGAGTACTTGTACTTCCCCCTCGGGTATTGATGCATCTTCTGTGTCTTTCTGCCGGGCAATCCCCTGATCACGGCGTCGATAGACATCGCGGGCATTCGTAGCAATACGAGCTTCCTCAACCATCTCGGTGATGGCGTTGGCCGCCACATCGTTTGGCTTGAGGAACTCCGCCTCTTTCAAGACATCAAGAGCCTGGTCATAATTCTGCTCTCTTTGTAGATCCAAAGCCATGCGGAGCTTCTCTTGGACCATGGTTTCACGATCCGTCGCGTTGAGGGCGACGGCTTCGCCTGACAACCCGGTCGTGCTTGTTGGTTCACTCGTCGCGGGCGTGACACCTAAACGGCCGGCCGCCCACAGGTTGTCCTGATCGGGCGTTGATGTTCTTGCGGACGCGACCGTCGAAGGGCTGGAGCCGGTTGCCAGTGAATCCACAGAAGCTAACGCACCGTCAGTGAGTTCGACGCGCTGCTGGGGGAGTCGCTCGAGTGTGTCAGCAGGCGAGCCCGGCAGGCCAAAGTGTGGCGTGAGTGAACTGCTTTGTTCAGCGGCCGGTTCTAAATCGCTTACAAAGCCGCGGCTGTTTACAGAGCTGGAGCGGCTTGTGCCTGATTCGTCGGCATACCATTTATCGCCGATGTAGCTCGCAACTGGTTCCCCGGCGGTAGCAGGAGATGCGCTGGAATCCGGTGCATCATTCAGTGCACGGAACTCTGCTCCCGCCTTGATATCGTATCCGCCATAACCGCCACCATAACCGCCGGCGACACCGCCCATTGGTTTGCCTGCGGATTCGGCGAAGTCGTTATTGGAAAGCATGTCGAGTTCACTACGCGATTCCAGTCCTGCTACTTCACGGCCCAGGACATACCCCCCTGCCAGATTTTCTCTGCCGGCTTCATCCGTCTGGTTCACGGAGCCACTTTGACTTAAACGCGCATCACGCCTGCGGCGAACCTCTTCAGTCTCGGCCGCAAGATCACCACGGTTGGACGAACTGCTATAGAAGTATTCATTGGAAGATTCGGGCGCTGTCTCTGAACCACGGGCAAAGGCGTAGCCCCGGCCGGCGAAGCGTTCAGTTATTTCTGGCTCAGTGGTCATCGAGTTAACACGCAAGCTACCTGGTAATAACGGTGTATCTTGCTGTTGCACGAATGAAAGCTCATCATTCTGGCGAGCCAGCTTCTTGTGTGCCGTCTGAACACGTGACTGGTCTTCAGCATAGGCGATGTCTGATTCTGACTTGTAGGGCATGGAAAATGCTTGCATCGGTTCGTGCGGTTCGGCGGCATATTCTGAAAGGGCGAAATCGCCCGACGCGCTGGTCGCCCGACTGGTGGGACGCCTGGCAACCCCTAAAGCCGGCAAAAACACGCCAACCAGCAAAGCACTGATGACGATCATCGCGGCATACGCAACCCAACGATTGCCCACATGATGCGTCAGGATCGCCTTGATCTTTGTGCGATTCCGGTCATTTTCGATCTGCTTCTGAAGGCCTGCCTTGTGTTGCGCATCCAGCCGGGGTTCGGTTTCTTCCTGCATCGCATCGCGCAGGACTTTGGCGGTCAGGCGCATGTCGCCGAGTTGTTCGCTCAGTTCGGGGTCGGTCTTGAGATATTCGAGCAACTGCGAGCGCGCGGGCTCTTCGAGGTCGTCGAAGAGCAGTTGGGCCAGCAGTGATTCGGCTTGTTCGCGGTTCATGGTTTGGTTCTCCCGCCTCGGTTGCGGGGCATTTCATTCATACGAGCCCGGCCTGTTTCATCTGCCGGGTGAGGGTCATCATCGCCTGGTTCATGTGGTAGCCGACGTTCCCCGGGCTCATGTTCAATACCTCTGCGATTTCACGTACCGTCAGGTCGTTGAGCCTTAGCATCAGGACGCGTTGCTGGGTGTCGGGCAGGTCGTGCATCAGCCGAAGCGCGTGGTCCTTCGCTTCGTGGCTTTCCATGGTTTCCAGGCTGTTGGCGTTGCTGCTCAAATCAGCGCTCGTTTCAACGGCGTCCTGGTGCAGCCGGAGCCTGGCTTCGCGTTGCCGGCTGCGTTTTCGGATTGCATCCACGACCAGGTTGTGCGTGACGCGCATCAGCCAGGCACGGATGTTCTGCAGGCTCGCCAGGCCGTCCTGCTTCCATTGCCTGTGCAGACGCAGCAATGCTTCCTGGACAATGTCTTGTGCATCGTGGTGCCTGCCTTCAAAGCCTTTGCCTAACTGGTGCCGCGCGTAGCGCAGCAGGGCCGACTCGTGGTCGGCGACGATCGTGTCGAACTCCGTTATTTTCTCAACAGCATCAACGCTGCCGGTCAAGTGCAAATCCCCGGAGCTTTCCGCCGGACCACCGGAAGCGCTGACAGCCCCGACCCGCATAACGGCGTCACCATCTTCAGCGTAATCCGGCTGGGTGTCTGTCATGTCTTGAGCCGTGCTGTCCTTGTCCGTGAATGTAGACGCACGAAGGGCTTAGGCGTCTGGGCGAATCTGACAGATTTCTAACTGCGGGCCCATCTGCTGTACCTCATGATGCTATCACGAGGCGACCGTGCAGTGTTGTTTGATAAAACGCTTACCGGATAAAGGTCTGTATCCTCATCGCTGATCGTTATTATTGTTCAAAAAGGGTGTTATGAAGCCTCGGCTATTAATCTGAACTCTCAGCAACACCATTGACGAATACTGCTGCTCAATCACAAGATCGAATCGCGAATCTGCACAAAAAGCATGTCCCAGTATCTCATAAACCATTTATTATCGGACAGTTTGGCTCAATGCGCTTGGCTTCTGTCCATGCATTGAGTACATTGATAGACGTTTCACACCTTTTGAGTCTTTTTATGTCGTCGGTGGGGGGAGGCCAATCAGTCGGATTGAATATCAGCCTTTCTGACCATAGAGCATCATCTGGCCGCCACCTATCGAGGCGGTTGACATTCAACGTGCTATTCACAACTCATCGCTTGGAGAAGGAGGATTACAACGATGAACGGCCGACCAAGGACGTTACGTAGCGGTTCGTGCGCTTGTCTTCTATTGGGTGCCAGCCTGATCTGTTCACAGGCTTCGGCGGCGGTATTCAACGCCAACTGGACCGGAGGCGGGGATGGGGTGAGTTACAACGATCCCCTGAACTGGGATATCGGTGTCGTGCCGATCGATACGCTGGTTGACACATACGTTGTCAACATCCCGGCAAGTAAGTCGGTGACATTCGATGTGCCGACGGTTGGGAACACGGTGTACCAGTTGACGCTCGGATCGGGGGCGACGCTGACGGTTAATCCGGGGCGCGATCTGGCGGTAACCGATTCGGCGAATATCGCGGGTTTGCTGACCACCAGCAACGGGACATTCACCGCCAGTTCCGCGGCATCACAGCTCTCAGGTACGGCGTCACGCATCATTGCATCAGGCGGCGCAACCGTGGTGGTCAATGCAGCATCCTATACCAACACAAGTCTGGCCAGCGGTGACCTGATCTCAGCGACTGATCCCGGAACAATGCTCGATCTATCCAGCATTCTGACGATCAACAATGACAAAGATTCGAACGGTTCTCCGATCACATCGATCGCGGCTCGCAATGGTGCAACGCTCGATCTTTCGGGACTCACTAATGTCGTCGGCGCGCGTTATGGCGATACACTCCGATTCGAGGTCGCAACTGGTGGAACGCTTGACCTTTCGAGCCTGAATTCGATCACGGGGTCTAGGGATGTGCGGTTTACAACAGACGGAACCGCTCTGAATCTACCGGCACTTCAAACCATTTCCGCCGGGGTACTTTTTGAGTATACCAACGGCATGACGATCGACCTGCCGTCACTTACCAGTGTCGATGGTGCAGGCCAAAGCTATACAACCGAACTGGCTCCGCCAGACAGCGGTGCCTTGAATATGCCTTCGTTGACCACGATGCAGCGCACCACGCTATCGGTGGGCGCAGGTCAGACACTGACGACCGGGTCCCTGAGCGACATCGACGGCTCACGCATTTTCATCAGCGGCGGTCACGTTTTCAACGGCGTCACGGCCGCAACCTATGACACGCTCGATTACTTCAGCGGTGGCGACTTCTTCACAGCAGAAGGGGCCGGCTCGGTCCTCAATCTGTCGAGTTTGACGAGTCTCGACTTTAATCAGGATAAAGGTGGCTCACCGGTCTACACGATCGCGGCGCGTGACGGCGGCGTGGTGGACCTGTCCGGGCTGACCAATATCATTGGTGGTTTGTATGGTGACACACTCCAGTTCAGTGTCACTAACGGCGGATCGATCCCACTGACGAATCTGGCTTCGATCACCGGATCACGTAACGTGCGATTCACTTCGGACGGGACCGCGTTTGCGCTGCCCAGTCTTGCGACGATCGAGTCGGCGGTGACGTTTGAATTAGCTACGGGCCAGTCACTTGACCTGCCGTCGTTAATAAACTTCGACGGCACGGGCAGCAGCTATGAGTCGACCTTCAAAGCACCTGCAAGCGGAAGCATCTCGGCCAACAACCTGACACAGATGGATGATGTTGATATCTCCATCGAAGTCGGCGGCACGGTCAACCTGCCTTCATTAAACAGCTTTACACAAGGCACACTGACGCTTGGCGCGGGGCAGACGCTGAATATCGGCAGTCTCGGTAATATCGACGGCTCGCGTATCTACGTCAGTGGTGGCGTGGTGTTCAACGCTGTGACAGCCACCAGCTACGACTCATCGGACTTCTACGGCGGCAGTGACTTCTTCACCGCGACCGGCACAGGGTCTGTTCTCAATTTGTCGACCTTGACCAGCATGAACTTCGACCAGGATAAGGGTGGCAGCCCGATCTACGCCATCGCTGCAAGGGATAACGGTCACGTAGATCTGTCGGGTGTGACGAATATTGTTGGCGGGCGTTATGGTGACTCGGTTCGCCTGGAAGTGATGACCGGTGGGACGCTGGATATCTCCAACCTGCAATCCATCACGGGTAACCGTAATGTGCGGTTCACCTCGGATGGCACAGCCCTGAATCTGCCAGAACTTCAGACGATCGACTCGGCGGTATTCTTCGAGTTGGCGGCGGGTCAGACTTTGGATTTGCCGGCCCTGACCACAATCAACGGCCAAGGCAGCAGCCTGACTGGTGAATTAGCGCCGCCGGATAGTGGTACCATCAATGCACCCAATCTTGTATCCGTTACCCGCACGATGGTCACGGTTGAAGCCGGTCAGACGTTGACGACAGGCTCGCTTGCCACGATCGATGGCTCGCGTTTCCATATCAGCGGAGGCGAAACATTTACCTCGGTCACTGCAACAAGCTATGACTCCCTGGATTACTTCGGGGAAGGCGATGTATTCAGCGCAACCGGAACAGGAACTCTGTTGGATATGTCAAGCATCAAGAGTATCGACTTCGATCAGGATTCTAGTGGTTCACCGATCTTCGCCATTGCTGCACGTGATGGCGGCGAGTTGGACCTATCCGGGCTGGAGACGGTGATCGGTGGACGGTATGGTGATTCCGTCCGCTTCGAAGCATCAACCGGTGGCACGCTGGATATATCCAATCTTGAATCCGTCACGGGTTATCGCAATGTGCGTTTCACATCTGATGGGACGACATTGAACCTGCCAAAACTGACCACCATTGAGGGCGGCTACGTCTTTGAGTTGGCGGCCGGTCAGACGCTTGATCTGCCTTCGCTGGTCAGCGCGGATGGCGCGGGCAGTTCATTCACTTCAACGCTTGCCGCGCCGGATGGGGGCACGATCAACGCGCCCAATCTCGATACGATCAAGCGTACACAGATTTCGCTGGGGGCCAACCAGACACTCAACCTTGGTACGCTGGCCAACATCGATGGCTCATGGATCAATCTCAACGGTGGCCAGTCTCTGAGCATCACCGCCAGCAGCTACGATGCGCTTGGACACTACAGCACAGGTGACTTCTTCAGTGCAACGGGTACGGGTACGCGGTTGGATTTATCGAGTATCCAGACCATGGACTTCTACCAGGACCTGGGGGGTTCACCCGTCTATACCATCGCCGCCCGTGATTATGGCGAACTTGATTTGTCGGGGCTGGTTTCTGTGGCGGGTGCTCGTAGCACCGATTATCTCGAGTTCACCGCACAGACCTATGGCACACTTGACCTGTCCAGCCTGACCACCGAAACGAATAACACACGTTTCGTGGCGAATACAGGCGGCACAATCAAGTTTGGCTCGTTGGTGAATATTGATGCCAACCTGTCGGCGACCGACCTGGACAGCACGCTTGACGTTGCCGGTTCGTTGAAGCTTGGCCCCAACTCAACACTTTCCGTATCCAATAGTGCTGAACTTCACATCGGTGAGGACTTCAGTTTCGAGCAAACAACCGAGTCTTACGTTGTGCTTGATGCCGGCGTTGTACGGATGGATGGTACCGGTGGGCAGCTACTGGAAGTCGGTGGTGAAGATTTGAGCGTAACCGGTTCTTCCGCCGGGAACTTCGGTATCGGCCAGCTCGTGATCGGGCAGACCACACAACGCACGAGTGTGGACCTGATCGACGCCATCGATAACGGCAACCGCGGCAGTTCAGGGACCGAAGCGTTGTATCTTTACGGCCTGGGCGGCCCCGATGGTTTACGCATCCTCAACGATTCGGCACTGATCCTCAACGGCATCAATGTCTATGCTTACGATGCGTTGACATCCTCCATGGTGCATCTGAATAGTTTGTTCGGCGTGGGTGAATTACGTATCGCGTATGACGATGGTTACCTGCAACTGGTGCCGCTGGACTTCCAGTGGTCGAACAACCTGGGTGGTGACTTTAACGTCAGCTCTAACTGGAGCGACGGCTTCGTGCCATTAGGTTCGGACTCGGCGATCTGGAACCTCGGCAGTGCGGTGGGCTACACCGTGCAGTTCGGTACGAACGTGGCGACGGATAGCGCGGTCATCAAGATCGATACCGTGACATACGACCTCGGCGGCTTCACCTACACCAACGCCGCACAAAACGCGACAACCGCGATCGTCGTCGGCCAGGACGCAACGGACAACGCCGACCTGACCGTCATCAATGGTACGCTCGCAGGCCCAAGCGCTCGTATCGCGTCCACTGCTGGATCTGTCGGCCGATTAAATGTGAGTGCGGATGGCGTGCTCGATGTCGATGAGCTTTCATTCGGCCTGGGTGACGGCATCGTGGTCGTCGATACCGACGGCATTGTCGTCGTCGATCGGCTCGATATGGGAACCGTCGGTAAGTTCAATGTCACCGATGGCGCTGCTTTGGTCGGGTCGGGTTCAACCGCGGGCCTGGCTGCGGGCAGCTACAACCAGACCGACGGTGCATTAGCTGTCACGTTCGACACGATCCCGGTCACAACAGACCCGGCAGTCACAGCAACCGGCGCCGCGAATCTCGGCGGCACGCTTGCGTTGACGGTTGATGATGCGTTGGTTCTTTCTGCCGGAGATAGCTTCCAGATCATCAGTGCTGCAAGCGTGGTTGGTGGTTTTGACGAGGTGACTTTGCCGTCGTTAACCGGCCTCGGTCTGGATGTGCAATACGGCGTAGATAACGTCACCATCGCTGCAGGATTGCTAGGCGATCTGGATCACGACGGCTTTGTCGGGCTGGGCGACCTGGATATCGTCCTGAACCAGTGGAATATGAGCGTCAACGCCGGTTCCTGGACACAGGGTGATGCAAGCGGTGATGGCTTTGTGGGACTGGACGATCTGGACGTCGTTCTGGCGTATTGGAACACCGGCACACCGCCGCAGGTAGCTGTGCCCGAGCCGACAGGTGTTGCACTTTTGGGTCTGGGCGGATTGGCCTTACTGCGACGTCGTCACGCCTCGTAATAGTCACGCCCTTCGGGGTTGTGTATTCATACCAAGCCGGCGGACATGGGTTCGCCGGCTTTTCATTTTGTTCATGATGATGAATGTGCCCCCCTACCCGACCGACATCACGCGCAGGATAACGAATGTCACATCGTCATCACGTGAATCGTCTCCACGGAAAGCAATCAGTGCATCCCGGATGTGACGGCTGATCTGCTCGGCGGATTCAGTGTGATGGCTTTCAATCAATTCACGCACGCGCTGTTTACCGAACTGCTCGCCATCCGGGTTCTGCATTTCCCATACGCCGTCCGTCGCCATGAAGAACACCTGCCCTTCACGTACGTCGTCAAAGGTGTACTCCTCGTACACCTCCTCCTGCATGATGCCAAGCGGCAGACCCGAACCATCCAACTCGTGATAGGTCCCGGATTGCGGATCGTAATAGAAAGGCGGTTCATGCCCCGCAGAAGCCCAGCGTAATACGCGGTTTTTAGCATCCAGTGTCGCCAGCAGCATGGTCATGAAACGCTTGCCGCCGGTGTCCGGCACGAGTAATTCGTTGAGATGACAAAGCAGGTCTGCAAGCGAGCGGGGCTCGCTGCTATGACTGCGTAGGATGCCTCGCGCGGTAGCCATGAGCATCGCCGCCGCCACGCCGTGGCCCATCACGTCACCGAGCGCTACGCACACAGAGGATTCTTCCAAGCCCGTGATATCAAGGAAGTCGTAGTAGTCGCCGCCGGTCTCATCGCAATACGTGCTGTGCCCCGCGATGTCCACACCCTTGACCTTGGGCGAACCATCCGGGAGTAATGCCTGCTGAACATCCATCGCGACCGCCAGTGAATGCCGCATCCGCATCCTGTCCCTGAGCCCGGCCGTCATCTCGTTGATCTCGTTGGAAAGCTTGATCAATTCGGGCGATTGGTTGAGATGGATCTCCTGATCGAGATCACCTTCGCCGATCCGCCTGACATGCTGGTTCAATTGCATCATCGGCCGAACCATCCACATCGCAGCGGCTATCCCGAGCAGCAGCGTTAATAATGAGGCGACCACAGCAATAATCAGACCTCTTTGCCTGGCTGCCTGCACGCCCGCAAGGAAGTCGGATTCCGGGACCAGTGTCACGATCATCCAACTGATGCCGGTCGGATGTTCATAAGGCGAACACACCAGCAGGAAGCGATGCCCTTCGATATCAATTGTTTTTTCGTAACGCGATTGAATGCTATGCAATGACTTGAACGCGTGGCCGATATGGTCCGCTGATACACGCACCCAGGCGTGCTCCGATTTAGTCGCAGATATCCGTTCCCCTGAATCATCCGCCAGCTTTGCCCCCATAGAGGACCCGATGATCAACCCATCGCAATCGGTGATATAGACCTGCCCCCATTCACCGATCTTCAGGCGTGCCAGGTAATGCGATATATCGTTTAAGCTCAAGTCGGCGTCGACCACGCCAAGTTGCTTGCCCTGCGAATCAAACAGGGGCTCTGCATAACTGATGCCGAGTGTCACCGATTCCGCGTCAGCCCCACCGACGAAGACAAATGGCTCGCACCATGTCGCTTTACCCGCCTCGGTCGGAGCCTTGTACCAGGGACGGATACGCGGGTCGTACGGAAAAGTGTTGGTGGGCTGCGTGGAGGATTCTGCCTTGGCGTTTATGCGGTATTCCGCAAGTTGCGTGTTGTCCCCCGGTGGATTCACCGCATAGTAAGTGTGTAGGTCATCCCCCTCATATCTGCATACCCAGGTTGCCCGGCCGTCAGCTGAGCCGAAAACGATCGAGCTGAGGATAGGCTGGGCGTGGAATTGGGAAATGATCGTGTCGCGCCAGGCCGGCAGGTCGTCTATCGGCAGACGCCCCTGCTCGATCAACGCCTTGTTCATCGCGACGGCGGTTGCGGGGGTATCCAGCAACCCATCCACATGGGCCTCGATCCGCTTGTGAATCTGGTCCAGGTTCCCGCGTGTCAGTTCGCGTGCCGTCGCGCTGCCTTGGACGTAAGCAATAAGGGTAAGGACCACCGCCACCAGCAGGACAGGGGTAACCAGCATCAACGGAACGCTGATACGAAGCGGAATCCTGGAAAGTAGGCTGGTATCTGCCATGTTACGAGATCATCAGGGCTGCAAGACCAGTTGAGATGACATTATGCCATAAAAAAAGCTCCCCGCAGAAGGGAGCTAATGCCCGTGACAGGCCTTGTTCAACATTATTTTATTGCCATAATTACCTTTATATTAAATGCTTATGTTATATCAGAATTGCCTGCTATTTTTTACACTTTTCGACTTATGCAGGCAATTAGCAGGCGTCCTCAGCCCTCTAATCAATGGAGAAGGTACGTCGTTTGGTGCACGACAGCGTCAGCGAACGCCGGACATGCAAGGCCTTAAGCCGTGCTATCTACTACGACATTCTGCACTTGGGTGTACGAGTACTCGCCACCTGTAATCAGTGTCGGCTAGGCTACATGCCACCAGGTTATGATGAAGGCTCATCAGACGACGGATCAAGCTTGATGTACGAGTTACCCAAAGAGCCGGCTAAGCTTCGGCAACGCATACGGCGGTATGAACGCGCTTTCAAAGTGGAGCTCTCTGAATATGGAACCATCTGTGATGGTTCCGGCAAGCGGTTCTTGCTGGCACCGCTCTATTTGGTCAGCCCCGGTGCTTAATTATCTTCAAAAACGTGCCATTATATAGTGAGGATCTTAACCATCGGTGACAAGTCACCCAAGCGATCCCTTGCCGCGGCGCGAGCCATTTGCTCCGCCCAGCGTCTATTGACGGGTCGTTCTCATCGTGCCGTCGCACAATTAAAATCTCGGTATAGCCCTTCCCCATCGACCAAAGCCCCGCTCCCACATCGTCGATATTGGTGAGGCTTTGTCATTCACCTACACCTAATCATTAGCGGTTATATACCGCCGGCTAATCCACATCATCAATCTTGTGCACGCCCCGCACGTACCGGGGCGGTCGTTTTCAACAACGACCGTCTCCGGCATGGGGACGGTCTCTTTAAGGAGCGTCCCCATGACCACAATCACAACAAATATTTCCTCTTCAACCGACGAACACAACTCATTCTTAGCCGTGATGCCCCGTGTCTCGCATATGGCCCGAAGACGCTTCGCCTATCTGCGCCCTGAACAGCGTGAAGACGCCGTGGCTGAAGCGATCGCCGCCGGCTTCCAGGCATACCTCTCCATGAAGCGGCGTGGCCGACTCAAACTAATCGGCACCATTGGTTTCGCACGCAATGCGGTGAAGCACGTAGTTGCGGGTCGTCGTGTAGGTAACTCGCAAGCCGGCCGTGACATCATGTCAGACCTGGGGCGTAGGCGTCATGGCCGAAGTGTGCAGAGTCTGGATGCTGAATCTGCTGATGACACACACGATTCCGGCTGGCTGCACGAGGCGGTCGCAGACCGGGAGACACCCATCCCAGAACAAGTAGCACTCCGGGTTGATGGCGGGCGCTGGCTGGCTTCATTGCAGACCCGCGACCGGCAGATGATCGAGTCGCTTGCGGCCGGTGAGATGGCGAAGCGTGTAGCCAAGCGTTTCGGGATCAGCCCTGCCCGGTTGTCTCAACTGCGTAAGGAGTGGGCTGAGAGTTGGTCGGTCTGTGTCGGTGTCTCGGATTGAGCATCGGTATGATATTGGCGCTACGCTGTGTAAAAGGCCAGGCCAGCGCGTGTGTGTTCGCTGCATAGGTGGGCCACCAACATCATCTCAAACTAATCGCCCGCCTGCGGCGCACATTGCGCCGTGGGTTGTCCATCCAGAATATGCAGCGTTGAAGTATGTAGATGAACATCCATGCCAACGTATTCCATGACAAGTCTCCTTGATAAGAGGTCGTTGATCAAAAGATCAGCGTACCTTGCCGGGAGGCTTGCTCATAGATTCAGTACACCGTTGAAGATGCCTCGATCATGCGACAACAAGCTGGTGGGCCATCACACCCCAACAGATATTCAGAATGTTGACGGAGCGCTCAGCCCTCGCGCCAACGGAAGACCCAGACACCGAGGGCGAAGGCGACGATGCCGACGCCGAGCAACACGGCGTAGGCGGGGAGGAGTTGCTCGAACGTGAGGCCGCGCCAGACGGCGCCCTCCAGTGAGAAGACCGCCCAACGGACCGGGCTGAGCATGCTAAGTGAGGTCATCCACTGCGGCATGACCAAGAGCGGGACCATCCCGCCACCGAGCATGGCGGCGATGATGAGGACGCCCCACCCGGCCCCACCGACGGCCTCCTCCGTCGTACCGAGCGTGGTGATAGCCATCATGATGCCGGCGAAGCAGACGCCGGTACAGCAGATGCCGAGCGCATAGAGCCCGTAGCTTTCGATGCGCATACCAAAGACCAAGTGCCCGATGACGGTGAGCAGTGCGAGGGAGCCCACGCAGGTGCTGAAGCACGCGAACGCCTTGCCGGCGAGGATGACGCCGGCCGGATGGGGCGCGACACGGAGACGGAGGAGCGTCCCCTCCTTGCGCTCGCGGACAAGCGTGACTGCGAATGTGGCGCATGTGCCGATGACCGCCCACATCATCGCCTGCGGGAAGCTGATCTCGAAGGCGGAGCGCGGGTTACTGCCCTCACGAATGACTTCCTCGATCTCGATGGTGACGGGACTGAAGCCTCCCCTCACCGCGTTTTCATCTTCTGCCGCACCCGTTCCTGCATCCAGTAGCTGGTCATCGGCCGCCCCGGCGTTGCCGGGGCTCTGGCCATAGACATCGGGATCGACTTTCTGCAAGAAGTCCTTCCACGCGCCGAAGAAACCCTTGAAGACCGTCTTCTGGGCGGGATCGACGTTCCACTCGTCGACGTCTGTGATGAGTTTGTCGATTTCTTCGGCCATGGCATCGGGGTTGGTGAACAGGTCCTGGAAACGTCGGAACGAGGCCTCCATGAGCAGGCCCCGGAGGTATCCGGCCTCGGCTTGGCGGGAGGGATCGATGCCGACGCGGATCTCCGCGCCGAACCCGGCGAACGGGCCATCGCCCCCATAGCCCTCCGGCAGGACTATATAAGCGGTAAGCTCGCCGGCGCGGACCTTTCGGCGCGCGAGTTCCTCGGTGACCTCGACAGGTACGTCGGTGTCAGGTTCGGTGGGTGACCAAACCCACAGCGAATTGGACTCGTCAAGGAGGCGTGCGAAGTCGTGCGAGGCCTCGGAGCCGTCGAGGTCGACGACGGCGATGCCCATCTCGGTAGTTCCGCCGCCGCCGCCGCCAAAGATGGAGCCGAAAAAGAGCGCCATGATGAGCGGGAAGGCGAGGACGAAGAAGAGCCCCATCTTGTCGCCCCAGAGGAGCGAGAGATCCTTGACGGCGATGCGAAAGGCATTGGCAAGCATCGAGGTTCAATCCCTTAGTGTTCGTCCGGTGAGTGAGAGAAAGACGCGCTCGAGGTCGGGTCGCTCGAGCGAGAGATCGGTAAGGTGAACGCCGGAGGCGGCGAGGTCGCCGAGTGTCCGAGAGGGATCGGCGGTCTCGATGCGCAGGGTGGTTCCGTCGAGCGTGCCAGGGATCGATGCGGTGTCCGGGGGGATGTCCGCGAGTTCCGCGCGGATAACCCAGCCACCGCCGTGAGCGTCGATGAGTGCGTCGACGGTGTCGAGCGAGAGGATCCTGCCGTGATCCATGATAGCGACGCGATCGCAGAGTCGCTGTGCCTCCTCCATGTAGTGCGTGGTATAGAGGACGGTGAGCCCGTTGTCCTTGAGGCGCTCGATGGCGTCGAAGAGGTGGTTGCGTGACTGCGGGTCGACGCCGACGGTAGGCTCGTCGAGGAAGATGACGTCGGGGCCATGGACCATGGCACAGGCGAGATTGAGCCGTCGCTTCATGCCGCCGGAGTAGGTTGCGACCCTGTCGTGTCGTCGGTCGACGAGACCGGCGAGTTCAAGCGCCAGGTCGACTCGCTCGCTGAGCCGCGAGCCTGCCAGGCCGTAGAGGGAGCCAAAGAATCGGAGGTTGCCCTGGCCGCTCATGTTCTCGTAGAGGGCGAGGCTCTGCGGCGCGACGCCGATGCGCCGGCGGATGGCGAGGGACATGTCCTGCCCGTCGAAAACGACGCGCCCGCCGTCGGGATCGAGCGCCCCGATGAGCATATGGATGGTGGTCGTCTTGCCGGCGCCGTTGGGACCGAGCAGGCCGAAGGTCTCACCCGCACGGAGTTCAAACGAGACTCCGTCAACCGCGATCAGGTCGCCGAACCGTTTGATCAGTCCTTCCGCAACGATTGACCTGCCCTCACGTTTTATACCAGAGTCCATGTGAATTCCGCTGCTTCTGGTCTTGACCTTGAGCTGGTCCGTATGGAGCGTGAGTCTCTGGGCATCATCGGGCCAAGCTTTCCAAGTCGCTGTAGGTCTTACGTGGCCTCGTCAAGCGAGAGTAATCAGTACTTCTGTGAACCAATATTGCCAACACGACCTCTGCCGGGCTACGCTACCGGCTTCTTTCAGCATCAGCTAGTATACCCCGACTAACGGTGTGTAAGTTATCCGGGTACTCGAAATCCTAGCATTACATGGCACATTAATGCAGACTACGCTCAATATCCCGGGAATTCGATCAACGGTTATGTTCCAAGATTTCTGACGAACACCACTAGTAGGACGGACACTTCACGGTTCGGGGATTTCCGCCTGCTCCGCTGGGGTATACCGGAACCCGGTCACGATCATTTCCACGGGCTTGCCATCGGTCGGCGGAACGCCTTGCACGTGCGGCACACTATGCAGCCAAAGGTTCATCTGGATGTGAGTCGTCGGGCTTGGTCTGGGAATCAAAACAGGATCGGTGGTCTGGTCCTCAGAGATCTTCTTGACGCGGGGTGGGTTGGTGTCGTCGAAGACCCACTCGGCAATAAGATTGTCCGGATCCGGCAAGTCCCCCCGGTAGCTTGCACAGGTGATCCGGTCCGGATGCCAGGTGATAATGTGGGTAGACGATTCGCCATCGAGCGACATCAGTAACTTGTCAGCCCGTTCCTCATGCTTGCCGTCGGGACCCCAGCCCGGATGCACGGTGTAGTAAAGGTTCGGGGCTTGTTCATCAGTGCGACTCCAACGCGTGATCTCGATGTCGATCTCGCTGTTGGCGTCGGTCTTGGATGTGTTGCTGTCCCACGTGTACAGGCCGATCACGACGTTGGGATCGAATTGATCAGCGCCGCCGGCCAAATGGAATTCATAGACGCCGTACCCCACAGGCCAGTCCGATCGCAGCTGAGAGCACCGCCATTGGCCGTCCTGTGGCTTGATCGACATGTGCAAATGCCCCTGATCATCCACCCAGACCTGGCTGGGTTCATCCGAGAAGAAGTTCGGGCCCGGACCCACCAACTGATCGCTGTTTCTGACAAGCCAGGGCCGGCCCGCGAACTCCAGCGACCGCTGATACTGTGGTTCACCACCCTGCGCGCAAGACACGAGAAGGCTAAGGTTTATCAAGGCTGTGGTGGTGATTGCAATCATGATTGGTATTGTCAAACGCATGGCTACGTGGTCTCCTATCCACCGGATACTTGTTTATCGACCTCTGTCCGACAACACTGCCGGGCTTTCTTAACGACAAATGGTTGCCCGCGTGGTTAATGTTCCGTCTGACGACGATATTTCATGGGGCATGAGCTGGTGAACCGTCAGGGCGAATAGGGCGATCCAACAGCAGATTGCGTAGGCCTCGGTAGCAATGCAATAGCGTGCCCGCGTAGCCCGGCCTCTGGGCATGTTGTTCTTCTAGCAGCGTGACCTGCCGCCAGAACTCATCCGGTGACTTCCCGTAAAAACTGATCTCGGGCGTATCCTTAAGTTCGACCGTCTCCAGCGCTGCGCACAGCTGTTTGCCGATCATCTCCGCGTAGGCCAGTTCACCGGCGATATGTTCGGATGCCGAGTTGGGGCCCACCGCATTCTGTCGGTACGACATAATACCGACGTAGTCGCAAAGATCCTGGATATGCTCGTGCAGATTCTTGGTTTGGCCGTTGAACGTGACGATGCAGTTGTCGTCCGGGGAGGTCTTTGTGTCGTACCACATGGGAATATCGCACGCCAAAAGCATCCCGGAACCACGATCATCGAGCTTCTGCCTTGCCATGACGTAGAATGTAAGAAGGTCCAACATCGCAATATCGCGGTTGTGCTGAGAGGACTTCCAGAAGTCGCTGGTATAGGGCTCGATGTCGTAGTGGACGCCGATGAACCGCTTGCCTTCGGGCATCGATTGGTTCAGATCAATAAGTGCATCGAGGCCCTCCAGTGATCGGAGTTGGTTCGCCGCGAAAGCCATGTCGTTAGCGCCATCCAGCGCCTCAACCTTGATGCCGCGCTCCGTGGCTTGGGCGACCAGCCGTGTCAATTCCCGCGGATACTTGATCGTGTAGACAGGCGACCGATCATCCACCTGGTGAATCTGCACGAGTAACCGGTTGAAACCGAATCGCTCACAGAAGTTCAAGAGTTCGTCCTGGGCCTGGTCGGTGTTGATCTCGTCGGGTCTCCAGACCCACATTCCCTGTATGCCCGATGGGGTTGTTTCACCTTTAATTTCATCAATAACAATGGTTTGTGATAATTCTCCCGGGATCTGGCGTTCAGATACAGAAGATTGACAAGACACCATGAGCATGCAGGTCAGCCCCAATAGAAGTATGTCTTTCATTGCGTGTACTTTAGTGAGGCCGTTCACTCCCGTCAATAAATATTTATTAATATTAACTAATTAATATTGACAGGCAGAATGGTCGCGATTAATCTTGTATGCAGATGGCTTGGCACTATGAGTGAACCGACCATATCAGCCCATGTCAGTCAGGTTACATACGGAACTAGGCAGGATTAACCAGGGAGTGTCCCGAAATGTCACGCAAAGCATTTACATTAATAGAGTTACTGGTCGTCATATCCATCATTGCACTGTTGGTTGGCATCCTGCTGCCTGCTTTGGGGGCCGCACGCGAGAGTGCCAAGAACATGGTCTGTAAGGCCAAGCTCAAGCAGGTCGGGATTGCCCATGAGCTTTGGTTGGGCGACAGCGACCGGCGGGCTGTTGTCAGGACAGCCATGGCCAAGCGTTGGTCACGACTGCTCACGGATCGGTATCCTTCGGAGATTGCCTCACCAGGTGAGAATGGCAACCTTGCCGATTCAACCCTGATCTGCCCCAATGATGCCGAGCCCATCACGGACGCTTTCGGAGGTGACCTTCCCGCAGTCAAAACGATCGAGGCCGGTGGCAGCTACATGCTCAACAACGACATTAACGAATTCGGGCCCGGCCATACGGATGCCAGCCCAAGAACCACCGGCCAGTGGCAAACAATCTTTACTGCCAGTGGCGGGCAGTATGGCGGCGGCTTTGAAGCGATCGAGCTTTGGGCGGGTGATAAGATCGACGCAGTCAAGGGCGCCAGCAACTATACATTGTTCTGGGACAGTAACGGCCACCGGCTCAAAATGGACATAGATAGTACCCCGGCCGAAAACGGCAAGCATGCTTTTTGGTGGTATAACGCCTCCAAGACAAAGATGGGGGGCGAATTGGATGGCATCACCCCCGATCCCGAACGTCACAGGGGCACTGGCAACATTCTCTATCTGGACAGCCACGTTGACAGCAAGTCACCAAGTGATATCGATTACGACATCATCCGTTGGGACGGCCTGATCGACCCGAGGCCGTAACAACCGCCGTGCGATCTACGCGATGGCGGGTGATATGAACATCATCCAGTTGCTCATACGTTAGAGACCGATGGAACATTTTGTGAACTGTAATTTTGCCTGCTTTAATAATTAGATCATGACGCCACCCGACAAATCCAACCTGACTAATGCGGCACTTCATAGCCGTCGGCAGATTCTTCAACTCCTGCGTAACGGACCACTGTCACGCCGGCAATTGACCGAGATGACCGGTCTGCACGGGTCCACAATGACCTATATCGTCCGCGACTTGTTGGAATCCAACATTATCCGCAACATGGGTAAGCGTGCGTCCAATACTGTCGGCAAAAAACAGGTCCTTCTGGAAGTCAATCCCAGCAGAGGATGGGTCGCCGGACTCGGTATCAGTACCGACTGGGGCTTTATCACATACCTGGACATGGCCGGAAACGTGCTTGAACACGACTACTTCGAGATCGATCACGATCTGCCCCATATCCTCGGCACGCTAGGCGATCGCATCACCGATTGGGGTTCGCGTCGTGACAAGGCGATAGGCAAGATGCTGGGTGTGGGTGTTGGCATCCCCGGTATTGTGGACACGCGTACCGGCCAGGTTGTGTTCTCGTCCATGCTCAAGCTACATAAGTATTCGATAGGAAGCTTATTGGCTAAGCAGTTCAACACCCATGTCCGTGTGGATAATAACGTCAATTTTGCGGCCGTTGCCGAAGGCCGCATCGGCTGCGGTGTTCCGTTGAAGAACTTTATTTATATCCTTCTGCATATCAGTGCGGTAGGCGGTTTTTACGATTTCATAAGCGTCGGCTCAACGCATTACGTGGGGGGCAAGCTTGACCGTGGCGCCCACTTCGCCGCGGGTGAAGTCCATCAGCTGGTGCGTGAGATCGTGTCAGTCGAGCGTTACAGTGCCGAGGAAGTCCTCCTTATGGGACAGGCCGAAGCAGACATGACTGAGGGTCTGCACAAACTTGCCATCGGAACGGGTCGCACGCTCGCCATTCTTTGCGACTTGTTCGATCCGGAAGCCGTGATCATCGGCAGTAATACTGCATTCTGTAACAAAAGGTTGTTCGACCTAATTGAATCGGAATTGAATAGGGGTCTCGTACCGGTACCCGATCGGCATATCCCTGTATTGGCCTCGGAACTGGGGGATCACGGCGTTGCGATGGGAGCAGCATTTACCGTGCTTGACCGCGCGCTGTCGAGTGTTGAGGACGGTGTGCTGTCCGGGATTAAATCGGAGTAATGTTTCATGCGGCTTGCTGTGATCCCCAAACCCGTGGAAGTCAAGCGCTGTCCAGGCCAGTTCGCCCTGGCGTCCGTGAGGGTGATACACCTGGAGATCGTCGATGATGTCGAACGGTATCGTTGGCTCGGACGATATCTCGCCGACTGGATCGACTCCGAGTCGGGTGCCGATGTGTGCATCAGATCAGGTAACCCGCTGGGATCGAAAAGTGACGGATCGATACGGCTTATACAGGACCCCGGCCTGAGTGATATTGGCGACGAGGGCTATCAACTGACTGTGAATGAGGACTGTGTCAGCATCACGGCACGGCGTCCAGCCGGTGCGTTCTACGGCGTACAGACCTTGTTCCAACTCGCTACGGGTGACGCCAATCATGGCGGATCTCGGTACCTGCCATGCGTTCACATCAATGACCGGCCCAGGTTCTCATGGCGCGGCTTTATGCTTGATTCCGCCAGGCATATGCAAAGTGTTTCGGAAATCAAACGCATCATCGACCGAATCGCTGCATTGAAATTCAACCGCTTCCACTGGCACATCGTTGACGATCAAGCCTGGCGGATGGAGATCCGGAAGTATCCAAGACTGACGTCCGTGGGCGCCTGGCGTGGTGAGGGCGACAGTCGCTACGGTGGTTTCTATTCGCAACAACAGGTCCGTGACATTGTCGCTTACGCGAATGATCGTCACATCATCGTGATCCCCGAGATCGATATGCCCGGCCACTGCAACTCGGCATTATATGCAATCCCGAGCCTGTCTTGCTCCGGCAAATCCATAACCGTTGATGCGGCCGGCGGGTTGAATGCCTATACACGTGACGGCGGTCGTCGTTTGTACTGTGCCGGACGTGACGAGGTATTCACTTTTCTTAAGGATGTCCTGGCCGAAGTCGCGGAGGTGTTTGAACCGCAGTACATCCACCTCGGAGGAGACGAACGGCCGACTGGTTTCTGGAGTCAGTGCCCGTCATGTAAAAAACGTATGCATGAGTTGGGACTTAAGAGTGAAGACGAACTGGAGTTCTGGTTTGCTTCGCAGATCACTAACTATGTCCATGAACAACTAAAGGTCCGAACGATCGGCTGGGGTGACAACCTCAAGAAGGCGGGGATGCCGGACGGCCAGATCATTCAGGGATGGCTAGAGGGCCAGAGCGAAATGGCTGCGAGTTTGGGACGGCAGACGATCAACTCATTCCATGAGTATGTTTACATGGACTACCCCTGTTGCGAAGAGAGCCGACTTGGTAAGCCCGACTGGATGCCGCTGCTGCCGGTCGAAAAAGTGTATGGCTTTGAGCCGGTCCCCGAGGGCCTGGAGACGGTGGCGGCGGACCTGGTGCTGGGCGGGGAAGCACCGGTTTGGACAGAATGCATCAAGACATATGAGCAACTGATCCGTCAGGTTATGCCGAGGTTACTGGCTCTGAGTGAAGTCCTCTGGTCACCTCGCAAGATGCGCGACTACCATGACTTCCAGGTCAGGTCTGAATTACTCGCCCAAGATTATCCGCCGGCCAGTCAACCCAAACAACCCAACGCGCCGTCATTTGTTTGCGGTGTTAATTGCCTTGATCAACTAACAGGCTCGAGTTACACAATCTGATAAACCAATTCATTGTGAATCTTTGGTTTTTTTATGTGAATACCGCACGTCTTACCTTTTTGCATTGAGGAGAAAAGTATGTCAAATTACAAGAATGAATCGACTCAGGATACGCTGGAAAGACTTCTCGCTTACTCGGCCGCGGCCGGGCTGGGTGCTTTCGGCGCCGCACAAGGCGCTCAGGCGTCAGTCATTTATGGCGACATCAACCCCGATATCATCCAGGCCGAAAATGATCCCGAGTTTTTACTGGATATGAATAGTGACGGTATCGATGACTTGAGGATCGTACATGTCGACAACTACGCGCCGGCCGCGAGCTCCGGTTGGTACCAGCGGTTCAGGTGCTACCCGTTAGGCAACACGCGCGTGGCGACCAACGCCTCCAAGGGCAACCTCTATTATGTCCGTTCGTTCGGTGCGGGTGATGACATCAGCAACTCCAATCCAGACGTGCAGTTGTGCATCAGCCCTTTCAGCCGGGTGCATGTCGCCTATACCAACTTCCGTAACCTGACCGATCCGCAATACGCGGCGATCCGTTTGGCGGATTCGGGCGGGGGCCTGCACTGGGCTTGGATCCGAATGAAAGTGACCGGCACCAGCTCAACTAATTCTCTCTTGACGACCTACGACTACGCCTACGAGACCGACCTGTACAACGTGACCGGGATTCTTGCCGGTGACATGGGTGTCACCTCGATAGACGGCGACCTCAACGGCGACGGCTTCGTCGGCTTGGACGACCTGGATATCGTTCTGACCAACTGGAACCAGAACGTAACTCCGGGCGAATGGAGCGAAGGCGATCCCACGGGTGATGGATTTGTGGGTCTATCCGACCTGGACATTGTGCTGAACAACTGGAACAACGGCACGCCGCCCGTCGCCGCCGTTCCCGAACCGGCCACGCTGGGCCTGCTCGCCGTGGGTCTCGGCGCCATGGCATGTAAGCGTCGCCGGCGTATGTGATCAAACTCGATCCGGCCTGCAACCGCCCCGACCTCCGGGGGCGGTTACGGCCGGCCTAATACCCCGCTACACAGCATGTGATTCACACAAGAAACGGGGGTTGTTAGAGAGGAGGACGCACGTCTTGAACCTAACAGTTTAACTTCGATGTATGTTGTCCATTGTGTTTGTTCGAATACTATTTTCACACCTTATTGATGGGAGAAAGCAGATGGAGACCAGAGAGAAGCAGGATAGTGTTAAGCGACTGATGGCCTACTCGGCCGCGGCAGGATTGGGTGCTTTCGGCGCCGCTCAAGGCGCGCAGGCGGCGATCATCTATGGTGACATTGTCCCCGATGTCGACCAGGTCACAGGTGATCCTGGGTTTTACTTGGACATGAATGGTGACGGTACCGATGACCTGCTGATCCAACACACCGACGCGTACGCGCCGGGTTCGAGCCCTGGGTGGTTCGCGCGAATGAGGTGCTTTGGGATAAACGGCACGACTACCATGACCAACATCTCCAAGGGCAACAACGCTTATGTCCGGTCGTTCGGTGCGGGTGACATCATCGGATCATCCAACCCGAACGTGTCGCCGTTATCCAATGCCCTCGACAGACTACATGTCTCCTATACCAACTTCCGCAACCTGACCGACCCGCAGTACGCGGCTATTCAACTGGAAGACGCGGGTGGGGGTTTGCACTGGGCCTGGATCCGGCTGAAAATCACCGGCACGAGCCAGTACAATTCGCACCTTATCGCCTACGACTACGCCTACGAGAGCGCTGTGGACACCGACATCGTTGCCGGCGCGGTTCCCGAACCGGCGTCGCTGGGCCTGCTCGCTGCCGGCCTCGGCGCCATCGGCCTGCGCCGCCGCTCGGCGTAACCCGGCACGGATGCTGTTGTGACGGTTTCAACACTCGGGCTGGGCTTGCGTAACCGTGGGCCTGGCCCTTTACTTACTAATACCGAAGAATCCAAATCGGGATCAAGATGACACAACGGTTAGCCAAGAAGGTCCTTCTGATCGGCTGGGACGCCGCCGACTGGGTCATGATCAGGCCGTTGATCGAACAGGGCCTGATGCCGACACTCGAACAGATGATCAAGGATGGGGTCAGTGGCAAACTCGCCACGATCCGCCCGATCCTGTCGCCGATGCTCTGGAACTCGATCGCCACGGGCAAACGTGCGGACAAACACGGGATCTACGGCTTCACCGAACCGTTGCCTGACGGCAGCGGCATCCGCCCGGTCAGCAGCACCAGCCGCAAGACCAAGGCCCTGTGGAACATCCTTTCTCAGAGCGGGATGAAGTCCAACGTCGTCACATGGTACGCCAGCCACCCCGCCGAGCCGATCAACGGCGCGGTCGTGACCGAACGCTACGTGACGCGTCTGGGCCCGGATCAGCAAGCACCCTCATCGAGCGACGGCATGTTCCACCCGGAACGCCTGGCGGGTGACCTGCTGAAACTGCGGGTCGACCCTCGTCAGCTCGACGCCATGGCCATCCTGCCTTTCATCCCCCGCGCCGCGGAGATTGATACGGCGAAGGACGATCGACTCGGTACATTCGCCGGGTTGCTGGCACGCGCCAGCACGGTTCACGCCGCCGCGTGCTGGCTGATGAACAACGAGCCGTGGGACTTCATGGCTGTCTATTACGACGCGATCGACCTGATGGGGCACTACTTCATGCCTTTCCATCCACCCGCTATAGAAGGCGTCAGCGAGCGTGACGCCGATCTGTACAAGGATGTGATGAACGGCTGTTACCGATACCACGACATGATGCTCGAGGCGATGTTAAGCTACGCTGGGGACGATACCACCGTCATCTTGGTTTCCGACCACGGTTTCCACAGCGGCAAGGGCCGAAGTGACTCCGACGGGTTCAAAGACCCCGAGAGCTGGCACCGGCCGTTCGGTGTGGTCTGCGCCAAGGGGCCCGGGATCAAGCAAGACACCCACGTCTACGGCGCTACGGTGCTGGACGTCACGCCGACCATTCTGTCGCTGTTCGGCCTGCCTATCGGTGCGGATATGGACGGACGACCATGGCTGGAGATCTTCGACAAGGAGATACGGGCCGAGCACATCATCAGTTGGGACCAGGTCGAAGGCGATGACGGGATGCACGGGGAGGACTGTAGGGAAGACCCGGTCGCCTCAGCCGAAGCGATCCGTCACTTGGTGGAACTCGGTTATATCGATGCACCGAGCGACGATGTCCAGAAAAGCGTTCAACACGCCATGTTCGACCAGAAGATTAACCTTGCCAAGGCTCTGACGGATAGCCAGCGAGCAGACCAGGCGATTCCCATTTGGCAGGAGCTGCTGGTCCAGGACGAGGAGGACGCCGTCGCATACAAATTCCAACTGGCGCGCTGCTACCTGCTGACAGGCCAGACGGACCTGTGTGAGCCGCTGCTCCTTGAGCTGCTTGAAACATTCCCCACTAACGCCGTCCTGCTAGCCACGCTTGGGCAGGTGAAGCTTCGTCAGGAAAAGCCCGAGGAGGCGATTGAATACCTCAAACGGGCGGAGACGATTGCGCCCGATATGGAGGCGTTGCTCGGGGCCTTGGGACAGGCCTACGGCCAGCTTGCGAAGTGGGACGATGCGGAGCGTGCGTATAAAAAGCTGCTGGGAAATGATGACGAAAGCTCGGTCGCATACAACGGGCTGGCCCGTGTTTCGATCGTGAAAAAACACTACGATGAGGCGGTGGACTACGCATTGCGTGCGGTCGGGCTGACGCACCAGTTCCCTAGAGCTCATTACAACCTCGGTGTCGCACTAGCGGAAACCGGCAAGACCGAGCAGGCGATCCAGGCACTGGAGACCTGCGTGTCGATGGCGCCGGGCTACAAACTGGCGCACCTATGGCTGGCCAAACTCTTTGCACAGGATGGACGAGATCCGGATCGGGCCATGCAGCATCAGATCATGGCCAGCCCCGACAGAACCGTGAGTCACACGCACTCCGACGCCGCCGATTGAACGTATCGGTCGCATCCGGTCATCCTTATCTGCATAGCCGCCAGGAAGGAATCCAACCAGCATGCCGACCCCGAGCTTGGCCGTATTCGCTTCAAACATGCACTGGATCGACTGGTGCATCGTCCTGGGCCTGCTGGTGGGGATCGTCGCGGCGGCGATTTCGACGAAGAAGTGCATCCAGAGCATCGCGGACTTCCTGGCGGCCAATCGCTGCGCCGGGCGTTACCTGTTGTGCATCTCCCAAGGGACCGCCGGGCTGGGGTCGATCAGTATCGTCGCTTTCTTCGAGATGTACTACAAGGCGGGCCTCACTGCCGACTGGTGGCACCTCATCATGACGCCGTTGGCATTGATCATTGCGCTGTCGGGGTGGGTGATCTATCGATATCGTGAAACGCGGGTGATGACGATGGCGCAGTTTTTCGAGGTGCGCTACAGCAAGGGCATCCGGGTCTACGCCGGCATCCTCGGCTGGCTCGCGGGCATCATCAACTTCGGGATCTTCCCCGCTGTAGGCGCGCGGTTCATGATCTACTTCTGCGGGTTCCCGCACTACCCCGTGAACATCCTGGGGCGCGACATCGATCTGGTCTACGCGGGCGTCATGGTCGTGATGCTGGGGATCGCGCTGTTCTTCGTGTTCATCGGTGGTCAGATCGCCATTATGGTCACGGACTTCATACAGGGCGTCTTCACCAATATCGTGTTCATCGTCATTCTGGGCGCGATCTTCTGGATGTTCGACTGGTCGACGATCATAGACACGCTCAGAGAAGCGCCCAAGGACGCCTCGATGATTCAGCCGTTCCAGACCTCCAAGGTCGAGGGATTCAACATCTTCTTCTTCCTGATCGGCGCCTTCACTTATGTCTACGGTTGGAAGGCGTGGCAGGGATCGCAGGGCTACAACGCCTCGGCCAGGACGGCGCATGAGGCGAAGATGGCCGGGATCCTCGGTGAGTGGCGGGGGCTGGTGTTCACCGTCGTGGCCATGTTCCTGCCGATCGGGGCTTTCGTCATCATGCACCACAGCGGGTACGAGCAGGTCGTTGCCAACGCGATGGGTGTGCTTGACGGGATCGAGAACCCGCAGATCCGCGAGCAGATGACCGTCCCTGTCGTACTGTCCAAGGCACTGCCGGTCGGGATGATCGGGCTTCTGTGCGCGACCATGTTGGCGGCCAACACCGCCACGCACGATACCTACCTGCACTCTTGGGGCTCCATGTTCATTCAGGACGTGATCCTGCCGTTCCGCAAGAAGCCCTTCACGCCCAAACAACACATGCGGATGTTGCGGTTCTCGATCTTCTTTGTAGCCGTCTTCATCTTCTTCTTCAGCCTGCTGTATGAGCAGAATGACCTGATCTTCATGTTCTTCGCCATCACCGGCGCGATCTACATCGGCGGTGCGGGCTCGCTGATCATTGGCGGGCTCTACTGGAAGCGTGGTTCGACCAGCGGGGCGTGGGTCGCCCTGACCACCGGGTGGGTCGTCGCAGTCAGCGGGATGATTTTGCGTCTATTATGGAAGGACTCACTGTATCCCTGGATGGTTACGGACGCCCCTTGGCTGCTGGACCTGGTTAGGACAGGGCTTGAAGGCGTCTCGACGCGCGTCTGGGGGATCAACTGGAAGGTCGGCCCTGATGAGTTCCCGCTGGATGGCCAGTGGGTCAACTTCTTCGCCATGTGCCTGTCGATCGTGGGGTACGTGACCTGTTCGCTGCTGGCATGGCTGGTTGCCAGGCGGCCGGCGTTCAACATGGAGCGCATGTTGCACCGCGGTCGCTACGCCATCAGGGTCGATCACGACGGCGAAGTGGTCAAGCCTGTCTCCGGCCTACGCGCCATCCTGCCCTCCGGAGAGTTCAGCCTCGGAGATAAGTTCATCTACTATGGCAAGCTCGCCTGGACCATCATCTGGTTCATCGTGTTCATCGTCGGCACGGTGCAGTTCATCGGCGCCCGTAACGGCCTTTGGGGCCATATGTCCGAGGACGACTGGGTGATGTACTGGGAATGGCGATTGGGCCTGATGCTGGTCCTGGGCATAGGCACGATCATCTGGTTCCTGATCGGCGGGATCATCGATACACGCAGGCTCTTCATGACGCTCGGTTCACTCAAACGCGATTTCAACGACACCGGCATTGTCACCCGACCGGTCGACGACGATACACCGCTGTCCGAGCCCCCTACCAACGGCGCTGGCCAGTCCACCCAAACGCCCATACCACCGACGACATAGGACCGTTTCATGTTGGGTAAAGTCCTCATCCTGTCCACCGTCGCAACGTGTACCCTCGCGTTGACTGCCTGTCGCCACGCGCCGGTGACACGGCAACCATCTGCGGAGCCCGCCTATGCCTGCCGGCATGCGACCGCTAACATCACCGTCGATAGCAGGTTCGATGAACCGGACTGGCGATACGCGTAAGTCATCAGCATCTTCTACCCGTTCAGACCCGCCACGATAACTTCGCTTTGACGCGTGATAATCCCATTGAAGCTGCGGGGCTATCATCGGCAACGATTTGCAGCGGCTGACCACGATTTACGCTAAACAACACCAGGGACTCATGTATGTCGAGTGATTGGGGGATTTGCTATGCTAATGCCAGAAAACGCCTGTTTATGATGCGCCACCTTGGCATTATGACCGGCGGGTTTCGGGTCCAGCGACGCTTATTCGGAGTCGATACTGATGGTTCTAAAGACGATTGAAAGGCGTATCATCGGTTTCCATATCGACATGAATATGGCGCAGTACCGTGCAGACTATCTTGAGGCCTGGCTGACAACATTGTCCGAGATGGGCTACAACACGGTCGTCTGGGAGCTGGAAGGCGGCATCGAGTGGCAGACTATACCGGAGGCACACCAGCCCGATGCGCTGACCAAGGATGAATTCCGCAAGCTGCTCGAGCATGCCAAAGGATTAGGCCTCGACAACATTCCGCTGCTGCAGACGCTCGGCCATGCGGAGTACGTCCTGCGGCACGAAAAGTACGCCGGCCTCCGCGCCCATCCTGACGACACGACGCAATACAACCCGCTGCACCCGGCCGTCGTACTGCTGTTGCACGACTGGATAGCGGAGTACCTCGATCTTTTCGGCGAAGTACGTTATTTCCACATCGGCTGCGACGAGGCCCGCCGACTTGACCATGTGCAACAGAGTGCAAGGAACAAGCACGACCTGAGTGTCTCACAGATATTCATTCAGCATGTCAACACGATATCTGAGCCACTGATCGAACGCGGCGCAACACCCATCATCTGGGCGGACATGGCGCTGCACCACAACGGTGCGATCGATGAGCTATCGCGTGATGTGATGCTGTTTGACTGGATGTATGACGTCTGGCGCGGCAACGGCAGGGTATATATCTGGGGTGACAAGCGGGGCTTGCGAAACAGGAACGAGTTTACACCAAAAGACCTTGATCTGTTTGGCAAATATTTGTTCCCAAACGGAGACGCGCCCGGCGTCGACCCGGAAACGTTCTATACAGCCGACTTCCTGGCCGACAAGGGCTTTAAGGTTGTCACCTGCCCCGGATCAAGTTGCGACGGCGACAATGTCTTTTCGCCCAGACACAAACGCCAGTTGCACAATACATGGGACTCGGCTGCGAAGGGGCTGAAGACACCCGCCTTGTGCGGCACGGTGCTGACAAGCTGGTCGGTCCACCTTCACCCTTGGGAGTTACAGCACGCCCACATCGCCGCGGTTGGCTTCCTGTCACAGAACCCCGAGTCTACTATGGCCGAGTTCCGAGACCGGTACGTGAAGTGCGCCTACGGCTTAGAAGATGACCGCTTCTGGGAAGCGGTGGAGGGCTTGTCTGAACCTTGCCTTTTCACCCACACGCAATCGCTTGGGATCGGCAAGGCTTGCCTGCCCGTGCCCGCGGACCACGTCGAGAAGACACTGGCCTCTATCATTGCAGAAGGTGGGTTCGATGAACATATCGAGACCGCCCGTGCACGGCGGCGGGCTTACGCCAGAAGCCTAGATCAGATCAGATCGCTCATGCGGGTTACCTCGAAAGGTGAATACCGACTGGAATTGTGGGAACTCGCCGCGCGTAACCTGACTAACCGGGCCGAGGCGTCGCAGCTCATTCTGCTGAGCCGGACAGATGGCTTTGACCCGCAGGCACACCGTGATCAGGCGTCGCGGATTCTTGAACAGATGCGGGCATTGCGCGAGGAGTACGAGCGCGTCTATTCCGGCATGATCCGGCCGTCACGCCGGGCGCTGATGATCGGTTACATGTTTGACTCCGTAGAAGCGGAATTGGTCCGGCTTGCGGATGAATAATCAACGTCCCACAGATGTGGGGCTTACTGGCGCGGGTGAAATACGGATCACACTATGAATTCGCGCGCAAGCTAGCCGGTATTCGGGTAATAACTTCAACCGCTGCATACCGGAAGACGTCAAGTTCTTCCACCGCTTGGCCAGCAAACCGAACGCGCGGTTCATCGCGGTCCCGCAGGTCTTGCACCGCAGCAGCCCGCGCAGGATAGCCCCGTACTTGTTGCGGTCCTCCGCACCGCCGGTTCTACCGTTGAGCTTAAGGAGTTTCTGGACCTTATCGAAGAGGTCTGGATCAATCGCCAGCAGCAGTCTGTGATTGACTACCTTAAAGAAGAGAACCGGGTTCTTCGCGAGCAGTTTGGTGAGAAGCGCCTGCGCTTTACCGATGACCAGCGGCGGCGGCTTGCGGTCAAAGCTAAGGTGTTGGGACGCAAGGTATTGCGAGAACTGGGCACGCTGGTTACGCCCGACACACTGCTGCGTTGGCACCGACGCTTGATCGCCAGGAAGTACGATGGCAGCAAGAACCGCGGCCCAGGCCGTCCAGGTGTGATGAAAGAGATCCGGGCCTTGTTGGTGCGCATGGCGACGGAGAACAAGGATTGGGGCTACGACCGTATCGAAGGCGCACTATTGAATCTGGGCCACCGGGTCAGCGACACAACGATCGGCCGGATTCTCAAGGCGCACGGGATCGAACCGTCGCCGGAGCGGAGCAAACGCGGAAGCTGGGAGACCTTCCTCAAGGCGCACTGGGAACACCTCGCGGCAGCCGACTTCTTCACGGTGGAAGTGTGGACGCTCGGTGGTCTGGTTCGTTATCACGTGCTGATCGCGGCGCCCGCCCCAACGACCGCTGGTCCGTCGATCAATTGATGCACCTGCGCAGCGGTAAAGACTGGTACCGCGCCGTGGAAAACGCCAAGCGTGACAAGCTCGATACGCCTTACAACGCCTGCGGCTCTCTCGTGACCGTGGCTACCGTGACGGATCGCCTGGACCGGTTGGCGCAACACCACCCCGGCATTGCGTTACTATCGACGATCCCGGGGGTGGGTGTGCGTATCGCGGAGGCGGTGCTGGCATACATCGACGACCCGAAACGTTTTGCGTGCATCAATCGAATCGGCGCCTACTTCGGGTTGGTGCCCTCGCAGGACGCCAGCGCCGGGGTCAATCGCCTGGGTCACATCACTCGGCAGGGGCCCTCAACAGTCCGGAAGCTGTTGGTCGAAGCGACTTGGCAAATCATCAGGAAGTGCTCGGCGATGCGTGACTACTTCAATCGTGTCATGAACGGGAAGCCGGAACGCAAGAAGATCGCCGTGGTGGCAACCGCACACAAGCTGCTTCGTTGCATGCTGGCGATGCTGCGCAGCGGCGAGACTTGGCGTTGGGCGACGTAGTGGTGGATAGATCCGAACAGGGGTCTGCTGGGCAGATCACACCCGACCTCGAGCTGGGCCGTAAGGCCAATCTGGACCTTGCTGTGGTGAATGAGGCGGGTTTACGTATACAGACTAGTGGCACGACCCATGAGATCGATGCCGGATAGATGGTTGGATCCAGCCCACAGATTAGGCCCGCTTGACAACGGCTTGCTCATAGACGGCTCAGCGGGTGGTGACTTGGATTATCGAAAGGTTATTACGATCAAGAGCCCAAATGGAACTAGCTGCGTGTGACATATCGTGCGATTATATTTTTTCGGATTCAGTTTGCGTGAAACTTACCAACTACCCAGCCCCTCTTCGAACCTTCAACTATGTTGCTGCAGCTCTTGCTGAGAGTGAGGTCAAAATAGCACATGGCTAAATATATTTGATAGAAAGAGGCGGACCATACGGCCCGCCTCCTTGCATATGAACATTTTCGATACGTATCGAAAATTCGATGATCAGAATCGAGGGAACTGCCGCACACGCAGCCGCTCGTCCCATTCGATCCAGTCGCCGCCGTGGCCGTCTTTGAGCTCGATCGGTTCACCGTGCTCATAGGCGGACGCTCCTAATTGTTTTAGAAAATACGGCACATCAGCATCCTCGCACTGCCGCCGCATCTTATCTGCCCACTCTACCTCAAAGGGTCTCGCGTCGTTACCTGACTCGCCGCCTTGAATCACCCAGTAGATCCCACCAAGATAGCCGGTCAAATCAATGTCTTCGATCTGAGGCTCAACCGACAGGAAACGGACTTCGGCCGGCACCTTCAACAGAGGAGCGATCCGTGATCGTGTCCCGTTCGTCGTCAGGCTCGTGCCCGCCCACAAGTTTGAGGGCCAGGACTCATTCATGTCGGCGAGCCACACTGCAAACTCCGCCATACGTTCCGGCCGCTTGGTCAGCCATTGCCAGTTATGCTGCTGCCCCATTGCTGAGGCGGCCACATCAATCACCTCCTCTTTCAGATACTCGAACGAAACATCTTTAGAAAGAGCATCCGACATATCCGACACGAAGATCATCCGCGGCAGTTTAATCTTCCACGGCTCGCCTTCTCTCAAGCGTCCTTCCAAACTCGACCATCTGGCTGCCTTTTCCATGCGGCCTGGATAACAAGCCAGTTGATCGAAGGTATCAGAGAGACCCTTATTTGTTTTCCCCCAGCGATCATGAAGCTTGCCGGCGTAGCAACTGCGTCTCTGATTACACCACAGTTCACAACCGTCACAGCCCATCGTCGGGTTCACGGTCGAGTCCGTCCACTGAATTTTAGTTTTAATGCCCATCGTATCCATTACTCCATATGAAGGTTCCATAGTTGAAGGTTTCGATTCTTGATGTCATACCGACTCTCCTTAAGCGGCCGAAACAATCGGCGGCGATTTCTAAAATACTCTGTTCTCATTCATGCATTGACTCGGGATCCGCGCATACGATCACACTCTGCCTAAAGTGCTTAGTCACAGCACGAAAGACCTCATAACGATTAGAATTTTGTCTACCCGGCTTGAGGCCCCCGAAGACATGACCAAAGTCACACTCTCATAACTTCATTATAACACATTTTAGAACCGCCCTTACGCATTGAAAGGCATGACGTGGGGGCTCGTAGATGATGATGCCAGACAATAAATCGAAGTCTTCTTACTGACGTTTCCGCACGTACGCCAGGGCGCTGGGGGGGCCCTATAAAAGCAGTGCCGCCTCTACGACCAGGCCCGGCCCGAACGCCAGCATCACGCAGGGACACTCCGCTTGCGTTTTCGCTATTCGTTGCAGGATAAAAAGCACTGTGGGAGATGACATGTTGCCACACTCGGCTAAGACCTCGCGTGAGGTAACCGTGTCGTGCGGAGACAGACCTAGCGCAGACTCGACGGCATCGATGATCTTGGGACCTCCGGGATGAATCACCCAATGCGCTACGTCGCCAATAGCGAGGTTGTGTTCCATCAACCACCCGGCTAACCAGCCCTGCAGGTGTTCACGAATCCGGTCGGGTACACGGTGGCTCAGTGTCATCTCAAACCCGTGATCACCGATTGACCAGCCCATGTCTGTTTCGGTATCCGGGAGCAAACACGATGCGGTTGCATGGATTCGCCATGTATCAGATGCACGGTTGCTGTAATTCGTCGGGATAATCACTGCCGAAGCGGCGCCGTCGGCGAACAGCCCATTGGCAAGCGCCCGACTAGGGTGCCAGCCGTATTGAAAGTGCAGTGTGCACAATTCAATCGCGCATAGCAGCACACATGCCTCCGGTGAAGCGGTTGCCAACGCTGAGGCGACCCGCATGCCGTTAATCGCCCCATGACAACCCATGAAGCCGATCATCGTCCGGCCAGTGGTGGAAAGCAGGCCCAGCCCGCGGATCAGCGCGGTGTCGATACCGGGTGAGACAAAACCTGTGCATGAGACAGCCACGACTTGCGTTACTGTGTCGGGCTCGATGCCGGCCGACGCAAGCGCCAGGCTTGACGCCTGACAGGCGAGTGACCCCGCGTCGCGCTGGTAACGCTGCATCCGCTGGGAGACCGGCGGGCCGTGCCCGTTGCCGTCGCGTGGGACGGGGTAGTACCGTTCCAGTGACTCAAGCGGGTTGTCGACATCTTCAACCAATACACTGGCGCGTTGGCGGATCGTGCTATTGGTGTACATGCGCTTAAGCAAGTCCGACTGGCGGGAGTCTTGGGTGCTTCGGTTACAAGCCATAGCCAAGGCCTGCTCCTGGCTAAAAACTCCTTTGGGGCGAGCGGTCGCGATGCCTAGTATGTCTGCCTGCATGAGCAACTCCAGAGTGTTAAGCGGATGCGATCTGCGTCAGCGTGCGGATGAATGGTTTAGCCAGTTGCGGTGAACGGCCAAGCAAGGCGACAGCAGGTGCGCTCAGCGTCGGGTGACGCAACCAAAACGCCACAAGCCGGCAGCGGGTCTGGCGACGGTGGACCAGCTTCCGGTACCGTTTTTCCCATGCCTTACCCAATGTCGGATGCCAAGAGTTAATACCTTCTATCGCTATGTCGACCACCGCCTCGGCACCAGTGAGGGCCCAAGCAATCCCCTCACCTGTAAACGGCTCGACGTAACCCGCTGCGTCGCCTAGCACGAGTAGGCGCTCGTCATACACATGAAGTCTGGACCGCGTCAATAGGCCTGTGCCGCGCCACCGCTGTTCCTCTAGGCCGGAGATCATCGGCATTCCCGTCTTTTTCAAAAGCGACACCACACCCGGACCAGGGCCCCCTGCCTCCCGCAAGTAGCCCACATCCATAGCCGCCGCGATGTCCAGCCGATCATCCTCCAGACGAACCAACCCAACATAACCATCTTGACTGCATGCCATGTAGACACTGCCCGGCGCGTAAGCATCGGGGGCATGCCGAATGACTACCCCCGCGCCCATACGCGACCAAGATGCGACCTGGTTCAGGCGCGACGTGTCGCTCTTCAAGGCCGTACCTGTAAGTCCGTCGGCCAACAGGACAACTCTCGCGTTCGTGTTCACGGACCCCACTTCACTCGAACGAAGCATGACGCTGCGTGACTTGGTGCTTGCAGGGCCTACTGCGGCGCAAGTCTTGTCTAAGAACTTGACGCCAGCTTCTTGGGCACGTTCGATCAGCGCCTGATCCAGTGCAAGCCTCGAGAGACTGACGCTGCCGGAAAGCGGTATCGTGGCGTGGCGAGATCCATAGCTCAGAAGTAAACGCTTGATTGTACGAGCCCCAAGCCTGGACGGCAGATCGCCAAGCCCCAGCCGATCCAGTATCGCCAGTGACCGTGCATTAAGACAACAGCCACAGACCTTCTCGCGCGGGAACGACGCCTTGTCAACGAGCAGGACACGCGAGCCACGACGGGCCATCGTATAAGCTGAGACCGAACCAGCCGGTCCTGCCCCGATCACCACCGCGTCGAAGTCACCGATCATGGCCGACTCCACGTCAAGAGCCAGCGGCATGGGAATATGGGGTCTACAGAAACACCATCGAGTCCTGCCGCGAACGCCAGGCGGTGCGCCTCATCGACGGTCAGCGCCGCCTGCACCGAAACGGGTCCGTCGTAATGTACGACGGAAGATCGGCTAAGCACATGTGTCCCGATTTTTGCCGCGAGATAGCCGAAGCGACTGCGTTCTAGATCGCTGACCACGATCACGTTTGTGGCTTCAGCCATGCGGTTGAGAAGATCAACGATCTGGTCGTTGTCTAGATGGTGCAGGAACAAGCTGCAGACAACCGCGTCATAGCCCTGCGGCAGCGATCCGGATAGCGCATCGTGTTTGAAGAAAGTGGAGCGGGTACCGCGCTTATCAGCCAATTGGGCCGCAGTCTGGACGGCGATGGGGCTGATGTCGCAACCATCGACGCGGACATTCACATCATCGCGATCAGCAAGCCGCTGCAGCTCCAGTGTCACATCACCGCCACCACAGGCGACGTCTAGCACACGCTTAGCCGAAACATTGCAGTGGCGAAGGGCCAGTTGTGCACGCAATGGATTCCAGATCATCGCGGCGCTGCGCGAAAAACAATTAATCCGTGCCAGGCCTCGGAGAGCCTGGCGGTGCAGGCTACTATCCAGTGTAGGATCATCCATGCGCTCGGGTTGGAGTTGCCGCTGTTCCATGATTGGCGTCCGCATGTTGATTACCTTCGCAGGCATCATAGCAGACGGTCGAAACCCCGACCTTGCCGGATTTGTTTATCTTCTAAATGAATCAGACTCTAACTTCCCCGGTATGATATCCTAGCCGAAAGATCGGATAATGATCTTGGAGGAGGCGCAGCTTACGACACGGCTTTTTTATCTAACGGCACATTTGTGACCGGATTTCGCACATATGCCAGGGCGCTGGGCGGCCCCTTCTCTACCGGTCGTCCCCAATCATCCCAGTCCGGATCAAGCATCGAGTGGGGCATCAGATTACCCAGCGGCGTGAATCGCAGCGGGTCGGCGTCAGGCGGTATCAATATATCCAGCCTGTCCTCCACCAATCGCAGAAACATCTGGTCTGACTTCGACCAACGGCGACAGGCGTGTATCTCAAACTCGAGTAGCAAGTTCTTGTTTACGTCGTCTTCAGTTACGTCACGGTGGCGGTAGATCTTGCAGGCGGCTTCGTGCTCTTCGATGATGCCCGCGTCGACGTAACGCTGCAGCATCCAGCGCACGCGCTTACGTTGTTCCTGGTGGGGTTTGCCCGAGCCGTAATACAACATGTTCGCGAGTTGTGTTGCGCTGAACCAGCCTCGGTCGCGCAAAAGGGCTAGGCAATGATGGACCAGATGGAACCGATCAGGCCGACGGTTACGGGTTGAGTACATAGATATCTCCTGCTTCGCTGCGCGCATAGAACCATCAAGCCAGTTAGAGGCTGGGTCACAGGACGCTGTGGGTTTTGCATGTGGCGGTTGATCCGCGTTTGCGCTTGCGCGCTATGGATCGTGCGGACTCATGTCATACCGCCATACCTTTATTGTACCAGAAGTTTGAATCCCTTTGACATAAGTGACAAAGCTAACTTGGTGACGGGTTCTCTTGTGCGCGCAACAACAGGGCGTATACAAGTCTCAGGAAGCAGACCGGTACCTGAGAGGATGCTCAGAGAGAACTGCCTCCGTGCGCTAAGTGCTTATATACATAGGGCCAAGTGCAAGATGCCGGAAGCACGGAAGCAGGTTCCAAGAAACTCCCCAGATATATATATTGGCCATCCATGTGATGTCAGATGTCACAAGTAAACGGACTACATGTATATCTTCCGAGTAGCTTCCGTGCTTCCGTATATATACATATATCACTATAAATAAAGCATATTCTCTACGGAAGGTTGGCCGATTCACCTCCCGCTCAGCTTCCTTTAAGCTTCCGCTTGTCCACAATCCTGCATATCTACCCGACGAGAATCGCATGCCCCTCGCCATGCCACCGATGGGTCAATCATGCTCATTCATCGGTCACAACGTGCGCACAGTGGGGTAATTGTTTGTGGTATAATAAAGGTAGACCGACGCTAACTCGTCCTCGGTGGACCTGTTCTTCAGCGTGTGTCTTTCTCCTGCCGGCCAATTTTGCTGGCCCAATAACAACCCAGGACCGGCGCTTGCCCGGACCCGCCCAATTTTCGTGACGTCACGAGAATTCGCGCCCCCGATCCCAGGCTGCCGCCGCGCCCGCAGAAGCAGGTATCCCCTGCGCCGACGGATCTTGAAGAATGTCAGAAACCCTAGTCATAGACTTCACCCACGCCCCCGCCACAGACACAGCAATACCCGCCCCTTCATCGACCGACACGGAACGTATCCGCCGACTCATCGAACACGTCCCTGCAGAACTGAAGGAGCTGAACGCTTGGGTAATACTCCAGGATAATCCCAACGCGACCGAACCGTTCATCTTCGGGCACGACGGTGAGCAAGCGTATACCGATCAACCGAGTACATGGCTGAGCTTCAACGAGGCGGTAGAACTGTTAGACGATAGCGCCGGTTGCCGACTCGGCTTTGCGCTTAGTAAAGACCACGGCTACACAGCAATCGAATGGCCGGCCATCGTCAAACCCGATGGAGAAGTTAGCCCGCCAAACCGTCGCGACTGGATCCTCTTCTTCAACAGCTACACAGAGAAGACAAGCGATAAGAAACTATTAACAATCGTGAAGGGCCGACCACCTGACGAGGATAACGATGAACCCGGCCCCTACGACGATATTGATGTGTCAACGATAATCCCCGAGATCAATTCGGATGCAGGCTTCGTCCTCATCACTGGCGCGGTGGTCTGTGACCTGGGAGCTATCCGAAGAATATCAGAACTGGCTGGAAGGCTGCTCAGCGGTCTGGCAGACAATCCCTTAATGACTACGGAAGGTTCTGGCGCTTCATGGAAGACCACCGAGGGCTGGGCGGCCCGGTTCTTCATCACCTCGTTCGGCGACGAACTGTGCTACTGCGTCGAAGAAGAGGCATGGTACTGTTGGGACGAGAAACGCTGGCAGCGCGACGATGTTGATCGTGTTTACACCCAGTACTGGGACCAGTTCCTCAACAGCGAGCTGAAGGCCTTCGCTAACCTCGTGCCTGATATCGTCATGGTCCCCGGCGATGACATCAACGATCCTGAAATACAGGCGGACCTTGCTAAGCTTCAGCGTGACGCAATGAAAAGCAAGGGTGACGACAAGTTACCGTTTCGTGGTAAGACCGCACGACAGATGTTCCGGGCGTTTGTGACAAGCCTCGACAACCACAACAAGTGCCGCAACGTCCTCGCGCTCGCGGCGAAGCACGCCAAGGTGTTAGCCGCAGAGTTTGATGCGCGACCGGATGAGTTGAACCTGGCGAATGGGATTCTTGATCTGCGTAGCGGTAAACTTAAGCAGCATGATCCGAAGGCGATGCACAGCCGACTGGTTGATATCGAGTACGATCCCGATGCCGTCTGCCCGTGCTTCATGCAATTCCTCAAAGAGGTCTGCGCTACTGTAGAGGGCGACCGCCGGTCAGACATCGAAAAGTATGTCCAGCTCGCATTGGGCTATTCCTGCCTCGGTACGGTTGAAGCGCAAGTCTTCTTTATCCTGATCGGTGCCGCCGGCTGCGGCAAGAGCACCCTCGTAGAGTTTATCCAGGAGGAAATCCTTGGCGAGTACGGCACACAAGTCTCCAAAGCCCTGGCAACGCGCACCTGGAACAGTGACGAGAACCGATTCCAGAAGGTCAACCTGAAGGGACGCAGGATGGCGCTGATACCTGAGACCGATGAAGGCTCTGTACTAAACGCCGCCACCGTCAAGGAGATCACGACCAAACGGAAGCTAAGCGCAGAAGTCAAGCACAAGGACGATGTCCACTTCGACGCGACACACACGCTTTGGCTATGTAGCAACCACTTGCCATTGATCACTGATAACGACGCCGGCACCTTCAGACGGATGCGGCCGATCCCCTTCGAGAACAAGATCCCTGTTGAAAAGCAGGATCGGCAATTACTGGACAAACTCCGTGAAGAGCGAGCGGGTGTGTTAGCGTGGTTAGTCCGCGGTGCTCAGCGCTATGCAAGCAATCCAAAGGCACTCGACAGCATGCCGACCGCGGCGCAGACCGTCACCGACAACTACCAGGTTGACTCCGACCCGTTGGCCGAGTGGACAGGTGCCTATGTCACAGTTCATCCCGACGAATCGGGCAGAGGCGACTTCATTTACAGCGCCGACGTGTACGCCTACTACAAGCAGTGGGCCGAGATCCAGGGCATTGAGCCGAAGAAGAAGCAGACCGTCTCGAAGTACCTGAACACGGTGTTGAATCTGCGCGAACGATATGGCCGCGGCCCCAATGGCAACGACAACGGCTGGACCGGTTTAACGATTAAGCGGGCGACATACCCTAGCTGCAACTCGATACATCACCCGATTAAGAAATGGTCCGCCTGATACTGAACCAACTTATTTATCCCGACCCTTGCAGTCGGTCAATGTCGACCGAGGCAAGAGTCATGAACCTTAACCGCGCAAAAAAGCGCAAAGTTTAATATGAACTCATTTGTAAGAAATCGTAGGCCTGATCGCCTGAAACTCTTTGATGTTGTGCTGGATCTGATGCGAGATCGTGATTATTTCTCGTCTTATCAATTCGCCCGAGCGGTCTATTACGGTCGAATTCCATTCCGCCAGCAATTCAAGTACGTCCAGGAGAGGCTTGACGAATACGTCAAACATGGTGCTTTGCTCCGTAATGACACCATCGCGAAGTGTACACTTTATCACGTGCCATACAGACTCCCACAAGGTACAACGCACCTTCCGTTGTATTTCACGTGTCAGGCTATCCGAGGTGAATGGCACCCTGAGCAAGTGCAGGCCATAGCATGCATGATAGATGACCTCGATCGTTTCGTGCCGCATCAACCAAATGTGAACGCGTACGATACCGTGGGACGGTTGCCGGTGCCTGAAGCAAAGTATGACCCCGACCGTCCGTACTCGCTCAAGAATTTGCCGGGGTATCGCTCGACTTTCTATATCCGACCGCTTTTTAGACCTTCGGCCTTCAAATCGGCCTAGCCGAAGAGATAATATGGGTAGACAAATCAGCCCCCGGAAGCGCTCCCGCCGGCCTCGTGCTAGTGGGGGCGTTGTTACTTCTTGGGTTCGGGCTTGGGCAGCTTGAGCCCATAGGTTTTCTCAAGCCCTAATACGATCTTATCGAGGTGCGGAGTCTTAAGGTGCTTCGGGTCGTCATCGAGGTAATATGATGCGGTGCTCGAGTCTTTATGTGCAATAAATATTTGCTTGTAAGCGAGGTCGTACCCGTTCTGCATAAGCTCATTCGCAACCAATTGGGCACTTGTGTCTCGTAGCTGCTCAAACTTAGCTTTTACCCCCGCCTTGTCAGCGACCTTACGGAACAGGCTACTGAAAGTGCTCGTTGTAATCCGGTTGCCCTGAGTATTCACAAATAATAACTCTTTATCGCCTTTGCGATCGCGTTCGAGCTTGAGCATCTTTAATGTACTCGGCCACAATGGATAGTTCATTGGGACCATATGCTTTTCAGTTTTCTTACGTGTACCGATCAACCTGTTGCTCTGGATCATGTCGCCGGTAATCGCAGTAATGTCACCGGGTTTAAAAGCACAGTTGAGTCCGAGCAGCATATAGCATTTCATGCGGGAACCAGCCACATCCCATAACTTGCGCAGCGTGTCGAGTTCGAGCGGTTCGCCACCACGTTTGACATAAAGCCGTTTAGCCATTTCCTTGAGCGTACGAGGAATATCTTTCAGTATGCCGCGAGTCCAACACCATTCGAGAAATTGCTTAGCAAACTTGGTCTTATCGTTGACGGTGTTAGGCTTATTTATTTTCGATTCTTTATCCAGCATACGCTCGAGTAGCCACGCTTTGTAATCGAGGCAGAGCTGATCGACCTTAGCAGGCGAACCGAAGCGTTTTGTACCAGCCCCGAAACAGTCGAAGTCGGTCTCTGAAAACGTCTTGATCCCCTGCCGCTTGTCCCGCAAAGCCGAGGTGGATAAATCCTTGGGATTGGCCTTATGCTTAGCTTCCTCGCTGGCGAGCCATGCATCGACATGATCCTGTATGGTGTTGGTGCGCGGCCTCGGTGGCTTGCTCGCCTTTGTCGTTAGCTTGGCCTTTATTGCCTCAAGGTCAGGCTCAGGCAGCGACTTATTAAGCTCAACCTCGACCCATTCCGATTCACTGCCTTCGACGATTTCGCCCGTGTCCAGACGTCCGCGATCAAAATAGTCCTCATCGGTGACTTGCCCGAGTAGCCGCCAACCCGCGACTAAGCCTGCCGCCCAGGGCGAATTACCCAATGCTGAAACTGGCAGCTTCCCCTCGAGTACCGCCTTGTGAATAATTCGTATCTTTACCAGCTGCCGACGGGCCTCAAGTTCGCGTTTCCAAGGATGGTATTTTTCAAGTGCCGCGTCATAACTCTTCGTGTCTCGAGAACTGGCACCCCGTCCGAAGTATGCGGTTTTGCGCTTGCCGTACTCGTCCTGATAATTCTTGCACCAGCATTTTCGGGATGTATTGAAGCTCAGCAATTTGCCGGTTTTGGTCGCTCGTGCCATGCGCGCCCCCATTTTTTGCGGCTGATACATGCTCAGAATAGCAGGCAAATAGCAGGCATTCAAGAAATGGATTTATGCAGGCTTTATGCAGGCATGTCTTATTTGATATAACTACTAGTAATGCCAATAGTATATGGAAATAAAAAAAGCACCCAAATGGGTGCTTGATGCCCGTGACAGGATTCGAACCTGTACTCCGTTGCCGGAACTGCCACCTGAAGACAGCGCGTCTGCCAATTCCGCCACACGGGCTGTGTGTCGAGACCGGACAGTTTAGCCGGTTCGCCGTAACGATCAAGCCGGATGGTTCACTGAATCAAAAACCCGATTTCAATCCCACCGCAGAGGACGCCAAGAGCGCAGAGGCAGAAGCCTTAACCCGGGCGGGGCTGAATAGGTATTCTCTGCGTTCTCTGCGATCTCTGCGGTGAATTCTTATACGAAATCTAGATCTCCAGCACCGTGATGTGGGTGTTGCTGTAGATGCAAAGCTCCCCCGCCACCTCCATGGCCGCCCGGCAGACCTCGGCCGGGGGCATCTCGGTATGCCGGACCAGCGATCGACCGGCCGCCGTGGCATACGAACCACCCGACCCGATCGCCAGTACGCCGTCCGTCGGCTCGATCACGTCCCCCGTCCCCGAGACCAGCAGGCTGCAGGACTTGTCCGCCACAATTAAGAGGCTCTCCAGCCGACGCAGCGCCCGGTCCATCCGCCACTGCTTGGCCAACTCCACCGCCGCCTTCTTGATGTTCTCAGGCGAATCCTTCAGGTGCGTCTCGAACCGTTCTAAAAGTGCAAACGCATCCGCCGCCGCCCCCGCAAACCCGACCAGCACCCCCGCCCCATCGGCACCGACCTTCTCCAGCTTGCGCACCTTCACCGCGTCCGCCTTCGCGACGACGTCCCCGAGCGTCACCTGCCCGTCCCCAGCAATAGCAACCGAATCACCCCGGCGGATCGACAATATCGTTGTAGCGTGGAATGTCTGGTTCATTTCTGCATTCTACACAAGACGCGATCACAAGCGCTGAGCTTAAAACATCGCCGAAAGCGGGACCGCGCTCGGCGCGGGTCTCCCGACCTCGCCGAAACGCACGACCGAAGGTCTCCGCCACCCCCCTAATCCACCGCGACATGATTTGCGGACATAATTATCTGCTATTGCCTTGACCCGACTGCAACCGATTGTGACAATATGGTCTCACTTCGTTTCACCCACACTTCGGGTAATCAGCAAAGGAGAAAACCATGAAAAGGAGTCACCTTTACCAGCTTCTTGCTTCGACGTTTCTGTTTCTACTGATCGGCTCAATCACCTCGCCTTGCGGCGCCAGCCTTATCAACGATCTGAAATGGGATGACAGCAAAGGGAACAAACGTGATAACGAGAATTGCGGAACCATTGCCATGAGCAGTTTATTACTGCAGTGGAATCACTCAATAAATGGCGTAGTTAAAAACCCTGCTAACATCGATGCCTTGAAGACAGCGGTGGAAAACTTATGCAAACCACAAGTCGGAACAGAGAATAATCTCACCGATGAAAAGATGACTGAAGCAACCAAGGCCTACCTCAAGGCCCATGGTTTCACCGGCACCGTAGCGTACTGCCCCATGTATGCAGGCGAATCACTGACATGGGATTGGCTCAAGAAAGAATGGGAAGATGGCGAAAAGCTCAATATTCTTGTTAAAGGCAAGGATGGCGACGGTAACGACGTCACTCATTGGCTGACGGTGACTTCCCTGGATGCCAACGGCAACCTGTCTGTGACGGATCCGAACACTAAACCGGCCGGCTCTGCAGATAACTACACGGTGAACACGACCAATATGGGCTTTAACCTTTCTTACGACTTCGATCCAGAAACGGATCCTGATGAACCGTTACCTGTAACAATTGTCAGTGCTGTGAAGGTTTCGGATGTCATTGCAGCCGTTCCGGAGCCGACCTCATTGTTGCTGTTGGGATTGGGTGGGATGGCGATGCTGAACCGCCGAAAAGCATGCTGACAGGAATCGGAACTCACCAGGCGCGATGTTTATCTGTAGTCATTGATTCAAGCCCAAAAACGCTGACTGCGGTATAACATCCGCATGTCAGAACCGTCCAGTCATCTCGAACAGGACCAGCCGATCGGCCACCTGCCTGTCCTCCCAAGCGAGGTCATGCAATACCTGGCACCCAAGCCGGGGCAGACCGTGCTGGACTGCACCACCGGACGCGGCGGGCATGGGGCAATGATGATCCCCAAACTCGGGCCTGGCGGGTGCTATATCGGCTTGGACAAGGATCCCGAGAACGTCGCGTTCAGCCTGGCCCGCCTGACGCCGATCGCTGAAAAACATGGCGTGAAACTGAACATTGTCTACGCCAACTTCCTCGACGCACCAGCGGTTTTGAATGAGCTCGAGATCCGTGAGGTCCACGGCCTGCTTGCCGACCTTGGCTTCGCTTCCAACCAGATGGACGACCCGGCGCGTGGGCTTTCTTTCAGTGAAGATGGGCCTCTGGATATGCGTCTGGATACCACGCAGGACCTGACGGCGGAGGCTCTTATCAACACGCTTCCGGAGAAGGAACTGGCCGATCTGATCTACGAATTCGGCGAGGAGCGGTTGAGTCGGCGGATCGCACGCAAAATTGTCGAACAACGCGAAATTGAGCCGATAAAAACCACAAGCGGATTGGCGGAGCTGGTCCGCAAAGCGTACCCCCCCCGGAAGTTTTCCCGGAAACATGGCCCCCGACAAGGGAGCAATCGACGGGCATCGGGACGGGGTCACCGCATCGACCCGGCGACACGTACTTTCATGGCGCTGCGGATCGCGGTGAACGATGAGTTGGGGGCGTTGGACGGCCTGTTGGCCGACCTGCCAAGGCTGCTGACCCCCGGTGGACGAGCGGCGATCATCAGTTTCCATTCGCTGGAAGATCGGCGGGTCAAACGGGCATACCTGGCACTGAAGCAGGACGCGGATTACGAATTGCTGACGCGCAAACCGGTAACCGCCAGTGACGATGAATGCCAAGCCAACCCCCGAAGCCGAAGTGCCAAGATGCGGGTGATCGAGAAACCGGAAACATGAGCGGGTGACGGCCCGTAAAGTATGCGTTAGACTACACCTCCGGCCGTTATGGATGACGGCTTGGACCTGACACAAGGACGGACACAGGTCATGACACGTGAAACCAAGATCGGGCTGCTGCTGGGACTGGGCGTTATCCTTCTGATCGGGATCATCCTCAGTGATCAGATCTCTCAGCGTCAGCAAGGCCAACCCGCAGACTTCACCGAATTCGCAGGCGATGCACAACGCGCCATCAAGCCTGCCGACGCCACCCCCGCCCCCGGCTATGGCCAGGTCTATACGCCCGGCCGCCCCACCGGCACCCCGGCGGAAAACAACACCACTGCCAATCAGCCCGAGGACTTCCTGGTCCCCAATGATGTCCGTGAAGAAATGGGCATGCAGCAGGCAGCGAATACTGAAAACACCGGCCCGGCCATCATCAACCTGCCCGTGCTGGCTTCCAATGCCGATCAGCCCCGGCAGAACGCACCGATCGATGATGTCCCGACGCTGACCTTCGGCGACACCGATGTGGCGACCCCCGCCTTTGAACAACAGCGGATCGATGAAGCCCAGCAAATCCTCGACAATGTCCGCAACGCGATCCGTGAAGCGCACGCCACTCCGTCGCCGGGACAATCCGTCATCAAGCACACCGTCATGCCCAACGAAAACCTCACCGAGATCGCACGCCGATACTACGGCAACGGCGACTACTGGCGGGAGATCATGCGGGCGAATCCAGACAAGGTCGGGCCGGACGGCAGTGTCCGCAGCGGCGCCGTTCTGGATATCCCCAAACGTGAAGACGCCATCGTAGGCATGAGCATCGATTCGGCCGCTCGCGAATCGGTACTCAGGGTCGACACACCCTCGGCTCAGATTAGTCGGCAAAGAACGGTTGAAGTCAAAGCGGGCGACACGCTTTCCGAACTGGCTTCCAAGTACCTGGGAAGCGCTTCGCGATGGGACGAAATCCTCGATGCCAATCGTGACAAACTTGAAACCGCTACCGATCTGCAGGTCGGCATGAAATTGAAGATGCCTGAAGATGCTCGCGTGGACCGAACCAACAATCCCGCACCGGCGATCGCACGCACACAAGCAAGCAATAGCCCAAGCAAAACCTACACCGTCAAGGCCGGCGACAACCTCACCAAAATCGCCCAGATAACGCTGCGTAACGGCGATCGTTGGCGCGAAATCTTCGAAGCCAACCGCGACAAACTCGACAGCCCTGACCAGGTCAAGGTCGGACAGACTCTACGCATACCCAGTTAATGCACTTTCGCCTGCGGCTCGATGCCGTGCTGTTTGATCGTGACCAAGATTGTTTCCCGTAACTTCACCGGTGCCTTGCTATGTTCACCAAGCTGCTGACGGCCCTGGTGATCTCGGTCGTGATCGGGGCGAGCATCTTCAACCTCCGCCAGCAGCGGCTGGAACTGATGCACGATGTGACGGACCTGCAACGACAGATGAACCGGGACCGCCAGGAAACCTGGGACACCCAGGTCCGCATCGCCCTGCGCACCCAGCCGGATGTGCTGGAGGATGCATTGGTGCGTGCGGGCATGACCATGGAGCCGGCCGTCGCCCAATCCATCCCACACGAAGTCCCTCAGAACCCACACATGACCAACGCACACTATGAGCGAAGGTGAACGCCTCTATACCGAACACGATCCTCACCCGACGCTGCGTCCCTGCGGCGAGGTGATCGAGGTCGACCGAAGCCCGGCACGTGTGCTGCTGGTCGGCCGCGTGATGATCATCATGATCACATGCGTGCTGGTGATCCTGCTGGGCCGCGTGGTCATGCTACAGACCGCCCCCTCGCCGAAGATCGCCGAGTTGATCGATTCCCAGCGGAGCACTCAACCGCTGCCGGGAAGACGCGGCATGATCCTGGACCGCCGGGGCAGGCCACTGGCGACCACACGCGTCGCCAGGAAGCTCTTTATCGATCCCATGCTCATCGAAGATTACTCGACCTTCGCTGAGAAAGTCGGCTACGGGCTGGACTACGACCCGGTCACTATCGACATGGCGATTGCTGCCAAACCCAAAAGCCGATACATCGTGCTGGATAAGCGTTTGAGCGACCAGCGTGTGGATGCTCTGAAAGACCTGACGCTACCCGGGCTGGCAACCGATCCCATAGTGGTGCGTGACTACCCGCAAGGACGATTGGCCGGCCAGGTGATCGGCTTTGTCGGGATGGACGGCAACGGTTTAGCCGGTCTTGAGCAGGTCTTCGACAAACGCCTGGCCGCTACTGCGGGCAAAGTCCGCTACCTGCGCGATCGGCAGGGTCGGGCGCTGTGGGTCGAGCAGCAGAGTTACACGAAACAAACCGATGGCGAAAACATCCGGCTCACGATCGACGCGGTGATCCAGTCCTTTGCAGAAAAGGGGCTAGCCGAAGCCGTTGAACACTTCAACGCCGACTCGGGCCAACTCGTTGTTATGGACCCTATGACGGGCGAACTGCTGGCGATCGCCAACTACCCGCCCTTCGATCCCGCCACCTTCAATAAGGCCAAACCCGAAATCCAGCGTAACCGAGTCGTCACCGACGTCTTCGAGCCTGGCTCGATCTATAAACCGATCATCTGGGCCGGACTCACGCAACTCAAAGCCGCACGCTCTAATGAAAAGATCGACACGACCACCAGCGGTGTCTACCGCACCAGCAAAGGCAGACGCCTGCGTGACGCACACGCCCACGGCCTGATCACCTGGGACGAAGTGCTCATGTACTCCAGCAACATCGGTATGGCCATCGTCGCTGAACGGGTGGAACCTAAAGACCTCTATGACATCATGACACGCTTCGGCTTCGGTAAACCGACCGGCTCCGGGTTGCCCGGCGAGATCGGCGGCGTGGTTCATCCGCTCAATAAGTGGACGCACTACTCCGTCACCAGCGTGCCCATGGGTCAGGAAGTCAGCGTGACGCCCTTACAGATGATCCGGGCATACAGCGCAATCGCTAACGGCGGTATCCTCCCGACGCCCACGATTGTCCCCATCGACTATTCCGACGGCGCACAGTACCCCCAAGGCCCTCGCGTACTCCAAAAAGACGTCGCGGATTACACACGCTCCGTCCTCCGCCGGCAGGTTCTCGAAGGCGGCGGCCAGAAAGCCGACTCCGATCTCTACGACCTGTTCGGCAAGACCGGCACCGCGCAACTCCCGAACTTCGAGAGGGGCGGGTACTACCAGGATCAGTACGTCTCCTCCTTCATCGCAGGCGCACCGGCAGACGCCCCCCGCCTGATCGTTGGCTGCTTCATCACGAAGCCAGACAAATCCATCGGCCACTACGGAGGCACCGTCTCCGCACCCACCGTCATGAAGGTTATGGAGCAGAGCCTGATGTACCTTGGCGTGCCTCCCAAATCTGATGCCGACCTCTCCGAGCACAGCCTCGTCCTCCACCAGTAAACATGCCGCATTTGTCAACCAACTGCGCACCGGCTAGCCTGAACGCCAGTTAAATGACTCCACATACTCAGTAAAAGGCTCGACGATCTCCATGGAAAATGAATCCCCGACTCTGCTGCAAACCCCTTTCCATGGATTCCACAAGGAACACGACGCTAACCTCGTCGACTTCGCCGGATGGGAAATGCCCATCCGCTACGGTTCGATCATCGAAGAGCACAAGCAGGTACGCGATTCCGGTGGGCTCTTCGACGTCTCGCACATGGGCCGGGTCGAGTTCTCCGGCAAGGGCGCGCGCCGATTCCTCGAACGCCTGCTGACCCGTCGCGTCAGTGATATGAAAGACTTCACCTGCCGGTACAGCCTCGTCTGCAATGAGCAAGGCGGCGTCAAGGACGATGTACTTGTCTACCGCTTCCCCGACAAGTGGATGCTTGTTGTTAACGCATCCAACCGCCTCAAACTGCTGGACCACTTCCAAGCCATCAAGGGTGACCTGAAAGTCAAGATCAACGACAAAACCGAATCCACCGCAATGGTCGCGCTGCAGGGCCCGAAGGTGATCCCGCTGATCAGTGAATTCTCCAAGGAAGTGCCCGCGCTCAAGCGTTACACCTTCTGTGAAAAGAACATGGTGCTGATCAAGGCGCTCATCAGCCGAACCGGCTACACCGGCGAAGACGGCGTGGAAGTTATCTTCCCCGCCAAGGTCGCAAACATGGCGGTCAAACTGCTACTCAAAGATAAAAACGAAACTATCAAGCCCGCAGGCCTCGGCGCTCGTGATTCACTGCGCATCGAAGCCGCCATGCCTCTATACGGCCACGAACTCGACGAGGAAATCGACCCCATCACCGCCGGCCTGAACTTCGCCATCAACCTCGATAAAGACGAAGACGAAAACGGCGAACCGTTCATCGGCATCGATGCGCTCAAGAAGATAAAAGCCGAAGGCACGAAGCGCACGCTCATCGGTATCAAACTCTCCGGCCGACGCACCCCCCGCCAAGGCAACGCCGTCCACCTCGACGGCTCTCAAATCGGAGCCGTCACCTCCGGCTGCCTCTCGCCAACCCTCGGCTACCCCATCGCCATGGCCTTCGTGAAAACCGGTTCATGTGATGTCGGCTCAAACGTGATCGTTGCGGTCGGCTCAAGCCGGATCGACGGGGAAGTGGTGAAGCTACCGTTCTACAAGCGTGGCTGAATGTGGATTGAACTCAAGTCAATATTAAGCACCAATACACAAGAGCGCAATGCACCTTGAATTCACGTGCATTTGCGTTCTTTTGCGGCCAATTGAAGTGATCACGCCGTGCGGCGATTCCCCGGCTTGCCTTCCGGCCTCACCGAAGCCAGCGGGCGATCGCTGTTGAGTTTGGCGTTGAGTTTGCGCAGCGCCTCGGCTTCGATCTGTCGCACGCGCTCTCGCGTCAGCCCGACGTGTTTGCCGATCTCCTTGAGCGTCAAAGGTTCGTTGCCGTCGAGGCCGTAACGAAGACGCAGGATTGTTGCTTCGCGGTCGTCGATCGCGGTCAGCAGGATAGCGATCGTTTCCAGATCATCATCCAGCAGCACCTGCTCGTCAGGCGTCAGGCCACGTTCATCACTGAGCATTTCCGACAACGTCGGGCCATCACCCTCCGCCCCGCTGCCGCCGGTCTGTGGTGGACGTTGGAACGCACGCACCGCCTTGTGGATGATGCGCACCTTCTTCACAGGCAGTTCCATCCGCTCAGACAGTTCATGGATATTAGGCTGACGGCCGAGTTCTTCTTCCAGTTCCGAAGAAGTCTTCTTCCACCGGGCGATCAATTCCACCATGTATGCAGGGATATGGATCGGCTGCACCGCGTTGATCAGTGCGCGTTTGATGCCCTGCTTGATCCACCACGTGCCATAAGTCGAGAAACGCGCCCCCATATCGGGATTGAAACCTTCGACCGCTTTCATCAGGCCGATGTTGCCCTCTTCGATCAGGTCGGTCAACGGCAGGCCGCGATTCATGTAGCGTTTGGCGATGGAAACGACGAGGCGCAGGTTCGACCGGACCATCCGCTCGCGCGAGGCCATGCAGTTTCTTTCGATAATATTGCGGCAGAGTTCTTTCTCCTCGTCCGCCGTCAATAGAGGGGACTCATCGATCTGTTTAAGGTAGATCTCCAAGCCACTCTTGACACGTTTACTCGCCATAGCCATTTCGCCGTGGATCAGGATTATGGCGGACGCTGCCCCAAACGTAACGGGGCCTTCCACGCCGCTCCGGGATAGAGGTCGGCCCGATCGGCTCGCCGCTTAAGGAAGGCTCCACCCAGCAGTCGGAATCGCGTTATTATCGGAAGCAGCCACCCGGATTTTCAGCGGCTATGATGACGCAAAGACAACGCTAAACCGAAGCGATCACGATGAACCTGCTATTCCATTACGGCGCCCTGGGAGACTTCATCCTCACGCTCCCGCTGATCCGCCGGTTAACCCGCCCGATCACACTGCTAACAACCTGGCAGCGCGGGGCCGTCGCCGGCCGAATGATCGACGGCATCACGACCATGGACATCCAGATGTGGGAGTTCATGCGTCTGCACTCAGAGGGCGGGCCCACCTCCGTCAGCCCCGCGGTCGGCGAACTATTCGAAACCGCAGATAACATCATCAGCTTCGTCAGCACAGGCAAGGACGACTGGGCAATCAACGTCGCTCGACTATCCCCGCAAGCAAAGTGCATCTACATCGATCCCCGCCCCGCCGAAGACTTCACGAACCACATCACTAACTGGCACGCTCAGCAAGCCCAGCAGCAAGGCCTCGACCTCGCCCCACCGAAACAGCCCGATACCTACGCCAATCCCGACGGCCCGATCGTGATCCATCCCGGCAGCGGCAGCCCCACCAAGTGTTGGCCGGCTGATAGGTTTGAAGAACTGATCGACAAACTCATTAACAACGGCCGCACCGTCTTACCATTACTTGGCGAAACCGAAGTCGAGCATTGGCCCGCCGATCAACTCGAACGCTGGCGGGATCAGCTCGGCGCACGCATCCTCGAATCCATTGACCAACTGCACGCCACATTACTCGACGCCTCCGCCTTCATAGGCAACGATTCGGGCCCATCGCATCTCGCCGCACAGATGGGCCTGCCGACCGTCGCGCTCTTCGGCCCGACTAACCCCACCATGTGGGCCCCCGTCGGCCCCGCCGTCACCATCCTCGCCCCACCAGCCCCGGCCGAAATGAACTGGCTGGATGTCCAGACTGTCACAGATGCCTGCCCCTGACCATATCTTCTCCGGTCCCTTCTCCCCTTGGGAGAAGATTAGGATGAGGGCCGGGTGATTGATCGCCCAGTTTTAGATTGTTCACACAAAGACACCGGCCCTCACCCCCGACCCTCTCCCGAGGGGAGAGGGGGTAAACACGCCGCTTGATTCACTCAAGCCATCCCCCCTACCATGCACCGATGAAGGTCATCCTTGCAAACCCGCGCGGCTTCTGTGCCGGTGTTGAAATGGCGATCCAGACCGTCGAGCAGGCGGTCAAGATCGTCGGCACACCGCTGTACGTCTACCACGAGATCGTCCACAACCGCCACGTCGTCGAACACTTCGTCGAGCAAGGCGTCATTTTCGTCGACTCCATCGCGGACGTGCCTGAAAACGCCACCGTCGTCTTCAGCGCCCACGGCGTAAGCCCGCAGATACGCAACGATGCCAAGGCACGCGGCTGCACCATGATTGACGCGACCTGCCCGCTGGTCACCAAGGTCCACATGGAAGCGCTGCGCTACGCCAGGCAAGGCTACAACATCCTCCTGATCGGTCACGCCGGTCACGATGAAGTCGTCGGCACGGTCGGCGAAGCACCCGGCGCGATCACCATCGTCGAAAGCCCCGAAGACGTCGCGGCGCTTCCCTTCACGCAGGACGACCCGATCGCGTACCTCACGCAAACCACGCTCAGCGTCGACGATGCCCAGCGCATCATCGCCGCGATCCGCAAGCACTACCCGCAGGTCAAGGAACCACCGAGCGAAGATATCTGTTATGCGACGACGAATCGTCAGCGTGCGGTTCGCGAACTATCGCCCGATGCAGACCTCGTCCTTGTCGTTGGTTCACAGAACAGCTCCAACTCCGTCCGCCTGACCGAGATCGCCAAGAACGTAGGGACGCCCGCACGCCTGCTCGACGATGCCGGCGAATTGAACGCCGAGTGGTTTGAAGGTGTCAACACCGTCCTGGTCACCGCCGGCGCAAGCGCCCCTGAGCACCTTGTCCAGCAGATCGTCCAAACCCTCATCCACAACCACGGCGGCACCATCGAAAACGCCACCATCATCGAAGAAAACATGAGCTTCAATCTACCGGTGAGTTTGCGTGTGTTGGCAGGAAACACAACTACTTAGCCGCGAATGAACGCTAATAGACGCAAATAGAAGAACAGCTTCTTAATTCGTATTAGCGTATATTCGCGTTTATTTGCGGCTATTACGCCGCATCTTCGCGCTCTTCGCGCCTTCGCGGTTAATCTGCTAAAATACCCCAAGATTCGACCAACAGGAGTTAGCAATGTCAGACGAAGCCCCGAAGATTATTGTGGATGACGACTGGAAAGCCCAGGCCCAGGCCGAGAAGGAAAAACTCGCTCAGCAAGCCAAAGCCAAGCAGGATAGCACCACGAACACTGCCGGTACCGGTGCTAGCGCCGCTTCCGAGGCAGGTGCAGGCGGCTACCAGTTGCCCCCCGCCAACTTCGAATCGCTCGTCAGCACGATGACCACGCAGGCCCTCTTCGCCATGGGCGCCATCCCCGACCCCCAGACCGGCCAACGCATCGCCCACCTCGACCTCGCCCGCCACCACATCGACATGCTCGCCGTCCTCGAAGAAAAAACCAAGGGCAACCTCAGCAAAGAAGAATCCGACATGCTCGCCACGACTTTGTACGAACTGCGCAACCGCTACGTTCAACTGACAATGTCGCAGCGCCCGACAGCGTGATACCACAAGGGATGATCTATGGGGGATGATGTCAAATATTATTGCATGAAGTGCGGCCAGAGGCTGATTGATAAGCCAACGGGTCAATGCTCATCCTGTAAACGTCCCTATGATCTAAATAATGACATCACATACAACCTTAGTCCTCGGTCACCAACAATTGTTAAAGAACTAGTAGAACCTGTTTCAAAACTGTCTCAGTGTAATCAGTAGGCATGCGACGTGGAAGAACGCCTGATACATCTTGATTTGCCGTTCGTAACGCACGACCAGCCGGCGGAAGTTGCCGATCCAGGCGATGCTGCGTTCGATTTTCCAGCGGCGCTTGTACCGCCGAAGCTTGCGTCCGTCCTGTGTCGCGGGTTTGATCCGGTTGGTCTTGTGCGGGCAGATCAGGTCGATGCCACGACGCTTGAGACGCTTGCGCAACGGGTCGCTGTCGGCGGCCTTGTCGTAAACCAGTCGCCTGGGGTTCTTGCGGGGTCGGCCTCTGCCCGCACGCGGCACGGCCACACGCTGAAGCGTGGACTCGATCAGCGTCGCTTCGTGCGGGGACGCCGAGGTGAGTTGAACTCCCAGAGGAATACCTTGGCCGCTTGCCACCACCATCCACTTTGTACCCTTGCCGCGTTTGGTCTTGCCGACGCACAGGCCCCTTTTTTTGCCGGGGCAAAGCTGCCGTCGGCGAATGTTTCTTCCCAATCGAGTCGGCCTTGTTCATCCAACTCGCCCAGGGATGCACGCCAGATCAAGAGCCAGACATCGGCGTCTTCCCAATCGCGTAATCTGCGCCAGCACGTGCTCGGCGACGGGTACTGCGCGGGTAAGTCTTTCCAACGCGCGCCGCTGCGCAGCACCCACAAGATGCCTTCGAAGCACCGCCGATCGCTGACGCGTTTACGCCCGCCTTTGGGTGACGGCTTAACCTTAGGCAGCAGCGGTTCGATCTTGTTCCACTGTTCGTCCGTGAGTTCTGAATCGTGTCGTGCCATGAAAAGGGCTCCTTCCCATGGCCGATTGGATCATAAGTGCGCCAAGGGCGCAAGTTTAGAAACTATATGGTTTTGAAACAGGCTCTAGTCACATTAATGTTGGCTATGACCGCCTCTTTCGTCACTTCATTTATCGTCTTGAATGTGACGATGATGCTTCCCATACAAGTTGGAGCACCCCTGTTCTATCTTGGTGGATTACTTTTGGTTGTTATCGCATTGATGACATCATTCAAACTATATCGCTTTGCCTTATTAATTGCCTTGGTAATCGGCTTTGCCTGGGGGCCAACATTCGCCGCTGTGCTCACTGCAACGTTACGAGATGACTTCACCCGTGGCATGAATTTCGATGGATGGCTGACCATGGGTGCAGTGCTAACGATTGCTACTTTTATTGTCCTCTACCCACCTTGGGCTATACGTCAGACATTAATCAGGCCGTTGGCGCCCAGCTCATGATGTCATAATGACCAACGGCGTAACGACGACCTGCATACAGACAGCATTACACAAAATAGCCCCACCCGGAAGGGTGGGGTTTTCTTTTAATCAATCTTTGCTCAACATTCTTGCGCTATCGGCCAAACGCTAATAAACCTGAACCCTGCAATACATCACACCATCTTCATACTGTGTAACAACACACATTGATTGGTCAGGCTTATCCACATATCGAGTCTGCTCGTTCACGCTCGTGTTATTTGTCCACCACGTGGGTAGTGGAGTTAGAGACAAGGCATCCGGCCATTGCGTCAGCAATTCCGGGTCATGGTATAGACCAACCGCAAGTGTGTATGCCTCGTATTCATTGGGCTTCATTGCCACTGAAAAATAATATTCACCACCAAACATACCCGCATGATCTTCAAACTCAAGAACCTGTGCATCCCATGGCAGAGAGGCACCAAGCATCCTTTCAATATTTTTCTTTGGTGTAAACAACAGAAAAAACGCTGTAACCACAAATGTAAAAATGAGGATGAATATTATCCCGGCGCGATAGATGAGCTTCTTTTTCATTATTCATCATCATAGAAGTCAGGCACATACTATGCGAGAGTTCATGCATAATTGAATTACCAACAAAAACCCCACCCTTCCGGGTGGGGCTAATCGTGATTCTTATCAATGAGGTAGTAACCTACTTCCCGGCTTCCTTGTCCGGCTTCTTCGGCTTGAAGATCTTGAACAGCTTGCGGATTGGGTCGTAGTACTCGTCCACCACGCGTTCCTTCAGTGGGATGATGGCGTTGTCGGTGATGGCGATGTGTTCGGGGCAGACCTTCGTGCAGCACTTGGTGATGTTGCAGTAGCCGATGCCGTTCTCGTCTTTCAGATCACCCAGGCGGTCTTCGGTATCCAGCGGGTGCATTTCCAGCTGGGCGTTGTAGATGAAGAAGCGCGGGCCGATGAATTCTGCGTGTTTGTGGTGGTCGCGCGTCACGTGACAGACGTTCTGGCACAGGAAGCACTCGATGCACTTGCGGAACTCCTGCACGCGGTCGACATCGTCCTGCTGCATGTTCCACGTGCCGTCTTCATTGTCCGGCTTACGCGGCTTGAACGGCTTGATCTTCTTTTTGACCTCGAAGTTCCAACTCACATCCGTAACCAGGTCGCGGATCAGCGGGAATGTCTGCATCGGCTCGATGGTCACGGGCTGCGATGTGTCGATCGTATCCATCCGGGTCATGCACATGAGCTTGGGCATGCCGTTGACTTCAGCAGAACACGAACCGCACTTGCCGGCCTTGCAGTTCCATCGGCATGCAAGGTCCGGGGCGCTCTCGGCCTGGATCTGATGCACCGCATCGAGAACCACCATGCCCTCGGTGACCTCGGTCTGGAAGTCCTGGAACTTCCCCTCATCCTTGGTCCCCCGCCATATCTTGAAGGTGACCTTGGCCATTACTTGTTCTCCTCGATGATCTGCTGAAGGTCCTCACGGATCGGCGTTAGCGGAACACGCTCGATCTGCATCCGCCCGTCCGGACCTTTACGTACCACGTTGTTGACCTTCGCCTCTTGCTCGCTCTTATCCGGATGGTCGAGGCGGGTGTGGGCACCGCGGGACTCCTTGCGTTCCAGTGCACACCGTGCCGACGCTTCGGACACGGTCAGCAGACAACGCAGGTCCATCGCCGTGTGCCAGCCGGGGTTGTAATCGCGGTTGACATCGGCGGCGGCATGCTCGGCGCGGGCCTTGAACTTCTCAAGACCATCCAACGCCTCAAGCAGCTCCTTCTCTTCACGCACAATGCCGACCTTGTCCTGCATCATGACTTGAAGATCGCTCTGGATCGTGAACGGATTCTCAGCATCGGCGCCGCGATCGAACGGGGCTTCCGCCCAGTTGGCGATCTGCTCGACCTGATCCTGGCTGATCATGCCGGCCGAGTTCTCCTTGGCATACTTCGCGGCGTATTCACCGGCACGCTTGCCGAAGACGACAAGGTCGCTCAGTGAGTTGCCACCAAGACGGTTGGCGCCGTGCAGACCGACAGCACATTCGCCCGCGGCGAACAGGCCCGGCACGGTCGACATCTGCGTGTCGCTGTCGACCTTGATCCCGCCCATGACGTAGTGCGTCGTCGGGCCGATTTCCATCGGCTCCTTGGTGATGTCCAAGCCCGCCAGCTCCTTGAACTGGTGGTACATGCTCGGCAGCTTCTTCTTGATGTGGTTTTCGGAGTCCTTGATGTGCTCCTTGATCCACGCGATGTCCAGGAACACGCCGCCGTGCGGTGAGCCTCGCCCCGCTTTGACTTCACGGACGATGCAGCGGGCGACGTGGTCGCGCGTCAGCAGTTCAGGTGGTCGGCGGGCAGTCTTATCACCCGTGACGTAACGCCAACCTTCTTCTTCGTTGTCCGAAGTCGAACTCTTGTATGCATCCGGGATGTCGTCGAACATGAACCGACGACCTTCGCTGTTCTTGAGGATGCCGCCTTCGCCGCGGACGCCCTCGGTCACGAGGATGCCACGCACGCTGGGGGGCCAGACCATGCCGGTCGGGTGGAACTGGATGAACTCCATATCCATCAGGTCCGCGCCGGCGTGGTAAGCCAGCGCGTGGCCGTCGCCGGTATATTCCCAACTGTTGCTGGTGACCTTGAAGGCCCGGCCGATCCCGCCGGTGGCGAGCACCACAGCCTTGGCCTTGAAGACGATGAATCGACCGTGCTCACGCTCGTAAGCGAACGCGCCGACGACGCGATCGCCGTCCTTTAAGAGGTCGATCACGGTCACTTCCATGTGGACGTCGATGCCCTGATGGATGCTGTGATCTTGCAGGGTTCGGATCATTTCCAGACCCGTGCGGTCGCCGACGTGTGCCAGGCGTGGGTACTTGTGCCCGCCGAAGTTACGCTGAAGGATCTTGCCATCCTTCGTGCGGTCCATGACGGCGCCCCAGGCTTCCAGTTCCTTGACGCGGTCCGGTGCTTCCTTGGCGTGCAACTCGGCCATGCGCCAGTTGTTCAGGTATTGTCCGCCGCGCATCGTGTCGGCGAAGTGGGTCGTCCAGCTATCGCGTTCATCGACGTTCGCCAGCGCTGCGGCCATGCCGCCCTCGGCCATCACGGTGTGGGCCTTACCCAGCAGCGACTTGCAGACCAGGCCGCAACTCACACCCTGAGCGGACGCTTCAATGGCAGCTCGCAGGCCCGCTCCCCCGGCGCCGATCACCAGCACGTCGTGTTCGTGTGTCGTGAATTCGCGCATCTTTAGAATAGTCTCCAGTCGGTCCAAAAGCCCATCGATACCATGCGGATATAAAAGTCGGTAAAGCCCACCCAAATCAGGCTGCACCACGCCCACTTCATGTGGTTACGGTTCAAACAACTAATGCAGTGATACGGCTTCTTGCCCCAGGCCACTTCGGTGATCTTGTCTTTAAAGCCACCGGAGAAGTGCCTGGCACAATGGCAGCCGAAGGTATAACCGCCCAGCAGGATGACGTTCAGGATCAGCACCAGCGTGCCGACACCGATGCCAAAGCCCTCGCGGAATTCCTGCCCGAACAGCATCTTGCCGCCCTTCTCGGCCCAGTCAGGGTGGTACCACATGCCTACCCAGGCGTCGTAGCCCAGGATGACGATATAAAGCGCGGCTAAGTAGAACAGGTAGCGGTGGATGTTCTGCATCAGCAAGGGCCAGAACTGCTCGCCACGGTAGCCGTTACGCGGCTCGCCGACCGCACAGTTCAGCGGGTCGGCCCAGAAGGCTTTGTAGTATGCACCGCGGTAGTAGTAGCAGGTGAAGCGGAAGCCGGCGGGAATCGTCAGGATGATCAGCGCCGGGGAAGCCGGGATGATCGACGGGATCCAGCCCGGCCAATCGCCAAACCAGGTGTGATGTCCGAGGCTGGCTTCGCCGAAGGCTGTGCCTGCGTTAAACAGTAGCGGTGAGTACATCGGCGAGAGATACGGGCCGAACTCGTAGTGGGCCCCCTGGAAAGCCGCCCAGGTCGAGTAGACCACGAACGCACTCAACCCCAGGAACACGACCAGCGGCTGAAGCCACCAGGCGTCCTTCCGGGATGTTTGGCCCATACCGCGTTGTTGCGGCAGAGATAAGGGGGTCTGGCTCATGGGTTACACTCCATCGTGAATCTGTCCGTCATAAGCGGGGCATGATAACAAAAAGACCACCCCCTGCTTTTTATGGGGTTGCGTCGGGCTCCTAGGCCTATTCTCGGTGCATTCGTCGAATCCGCCCTAATTTCCGATCAAGCGGTGCCATGATAAAGACTTCCGCCGACTGAGCCAATCCGGCCACCTACCGAGGCAAGAAAGTGCATAACTCACTTGAATCATACGGAGTTGTGAGTGACTACTTTTCAGATTGACCAGTAGGTCCGGGCCCGCCCGGACATATTGATCGGCTGCGACCTGTGTCCGGGCAGGCCCGGACCTACTGACTGAAGGTCAGAGCCTTTTGACTGGTAGAACCAACCACCTGCTACTTCCAGAACTGCCACCATCGCTTGGTTGTGGTAGTAGCAGTGGATTCGCCGTTAAAAGTGTCGGGGTGGGAAACGACCTGTGCCCCACCACATAAAGGGCAGAATGATGTGAAGGCTTCTAATATCGCACCGTCTGGCAGGTTGGGAAACACCTTTGGTAACAGTTCAGAAGGCGCATCGAATAACTCTGCACAACCACACTTATCACAGGGAATAATATTCCATACGGCGCGTTCGGCCAGGTAAGTCTTTGTGACCATAATTGGATAGGGGCAACCTCGTCCTGAGATAAACTCAATCGTATCGCCTTTGTGAATTACACTCAGGTGATTCGGCGTGTTCAGTAATGAGCCGCAAAACACATCGATCCCAGTTTCGTGCTGTGACAGTGACTCGACACGAACCCATACCAACTCCGGAACCTGGTTACTAAAACGTGGACTACCGTTATGAATCAGGATCTGTGTGTCATCGGGATATTCAGAAGCAAATCGCCCATGTAGATCAGTATGGTCTCGCCATGGTTTTGGGTTCATTCAACAAACTCCTGTATCCGACTCAGGTCAGTATGAAAATGCATCATTAAAAAAGTTATGGACAAATTTGCATTCAGATACCCACTCATTTACCCCGCGGATTTGCCTATCGTACAAAAGAACGATTGATTCGGGCATTATGTCCATAAAAAAACAGCGCCGGCCTTTCGGCCAGCGCTGCTTGGTTTCCCTTCCGTGGCGTTCGGTTTACGCGGCCTTACGGCGGGCGCCGCCGCTGGGACGCTTGAACTTGTAGGTCTTGGCGCCGGTGCTCTTGGCACGGGTTGTGCGACGCACGCGGCTCTTGGCCGAGCTGCTCTTGCGGGTCTTGGCCTTTGCGGCGGTCGACTTACGGCTCTTGGCCTTGGTGGCCGGCTTACGCGTCTTGGCCTTGGCGGTTGTTGACTTGCGGGTCTTGGCCTTGCTCGCGGTGGTCTTGCGGCTCTTGGCCTTGGTGGCTGACTTGGCCTTGGATGTGCTCTTGGCCTTGGTCTTGGTCGCCGGCTTACGGGTCTTGGCCTTGGAAGTGGTGGTCTTGCGTGTCTTGGCCTTGGCGGTCGTCTTGCGAGCCTTGCTCTTGGCCGAGGTCTTGGGCTTAGCCTTCGCCTTGCTGACGGTCTTGGCTTTGGCCTTGGTCGCGGGCTTACGGGTCTTAGCCTTGCTCGGGGTTGCCTTGCGGGTCTTGGCCTTGGCCGTGGTCTTGCGAGCGGTGCGCTTCGGGGCTGACTTGGCCGAACTACGCTTGCTCTTGCTTGTGGTGCTTGCCATCTGAGGAAGCCTCTCAACTATGAACTATTGAGCGTTCGCCGACGCGGCGTGCTCCGGAGTCTTTTGCCTAATCAATACAGGCGATTCGACTATCGGTCACAGAGATGTGTTGATTAAGGAAAATCAAGGATTTAGAAAAAAGACAGGCTATCGGACCGCGGGACAATTTGCTCACCATGAGAAGACATGTATCCGGCAAGTGATGTAGTAACATTGTTTTATGCGACAAGGTGCCATGCCCGCACGTTCTATCTGCATGAAGTTCGCGTATCAATAAATTTCCGCGCTCACTCATCATGACACATAAATGGACACCAACAATGTTGCCGTTTTATGTCATGCATATCGCAGAACAGGCAGTGCGTAGTTCCCGGCAACCATCACAATCACGAACGTCAAGCCCCCCATGAACACACGGCCAACACCACGTCTTTCGATGAGCGCGCGGACGATATGGACCACTGACAGCACGAGCAAGATCAATACAAATAACTTCAAACATAACGTCGCAGGCCAACTGACACGCCCTAAATAATACAACGCCGCGATCGGCAACCAGGCCAGCACGATCGAACTCAATGCAAACGTCATGAAACGCCTGCGGCCGCGATAAAGCAATAGGCATAAACCCAAAGATAATAAAACCGTCAACGTAACCGCCCCCCAAACCGCTCGGACGTACGGCGGCAGCCAGTCGAACGGATCAAACGGGTCCGGGTCAAGCACAATCAGGCTGCTCGTGTTGCCGGGCAATGATCGCAGCTTGTCTGGCCTTAGCTGATTCATATCCCATTCAGCCGGCAGCAGGACCGCCGGCCTTGTCTTCAAAGCTAACCGGTTATCGCGCTCATACCCGGCTTGCAGGCTGGTCGCATGAGGGGGCATACCGTTTGGCGAGGTGTACGACACCGTCCCGAGATGGGTCGGGAATGTATACAGCCATTGGCTACGCCCACTCGTCGAATCGATACATTCCACCACCCCCCGGTCGGTTCCCAAAACCACAAAACCGCGATCGCTTACGGCATCTGTTACCGACCAACGCCCATCCATGTGCGGTAGATAAGCGCGCCATTGTGCCGTATCAGACTGCCAGACAGCTACCGCCAGGCTGGATGACTTTGAATCCGCCACTTGTTCGATAGTCAACATACCATCGGGCAAGCTGAATACAGTCCCGGGCCCTGTCGTGTCTACATATTGCTCAAACGGCACGACATGACCATCCTCCTGAAAAACCATTCCCGCATAGGAAAACACTCTGCTGTAATAGCCATTGTTCCCTACATCAATGGGTACTTCTGTCACGGTTTCGATGACGGAACCCGTCGTATCAATGATCAAAAGAGCATCAGGCACCGCCCGGTTCATCCCTGACCTGTGCTGATTCGAGTTTGCTTGTTCATCATCCCGGACACTATCCGTACATGCCAGAACATACGTCCTTTCACCGTCGAAGTAGACCTCCTCAAAGCTTTCATCTTCTTTCGGCAATCGTTCGTATAACACCTTGCCGCTTTTCAGATCTACAAGTAAAAGTTTTGTGTAGTGATTTGAATAAGACCGGCAGACAATAAGGGCGCGTTCTCCGGCCACAATCAGGTGTGGATCAGCCGTCAGTCTCAGTGTCCACAAAACATCGCCCGTATCCAGGTCCAACCGCTTGATCTGATTGTCATCATCACATGATAGGAAACAGGTTTCACTCACATACTCGGGGTATCCGCCTTGAACAGTCCAGATGCTTTCGAGTGTGTCGGCATCAAGCAGTGATGTCCCCTGCCAGCCGTTGATGACAATACCCCGCGGGTGTAGCCACATGTGCCCGTGGTATTGCTTGTCGTGCTTGCGCATGATAATTTTGCCCGTCGCCAGATCAAGCACGGTCATCCCGTGATCTGTTTGCGTAAAGTAAACACGGTCGTGATAAACAAGCAGATTGCTGGTTATAGCGACACGCATTGCCATGTAGGCTTCTGCCTTGTTGACCACTGTACTTACGGTCAACGCAAGCGCAATGATAGCGACCCTGTGGTGAGTATTCTTCATGATAGTTGCGTAGCACAAGGCCCGGCGCCTGCCGGGTCAATTGCTACAACATCATTCTACAGAAGAATTCCTGTAATTAAAGAGATAAATGGATACCGACTGAAAATGTTGGTGATCTTCACAGAAAAGCAACGCCGGAGCTCAAGCATCAACACACTCACTCAAGCACACGCTTGGCGTACACAAACGATTCGTCGCGCTGTTTGTTGTAGTCGGGTGAGTTGGGATCGAGGCTGGCGATGCGTACACCGGGGCCGCCGGATTCGAGGAACAGATGCTCGCCGAGATAGATGGCGGTGTGGTTGATGCGGCCGCGTGAGTTGATGAAGAACATCAGGTCGCCGCGTGCCATGTTGTCACGGTGGTAGCGTGTCGCGGTGAGTTTGCCCGTCAGCGCCTGCTGGTCGGCATCCCTTGGCAGGACAACGCCGATATGCCGGTAGCTGTAGCGCGTCAGCCCGGAGCAGTCGATCCCTTCCGAGGTCGTACCGCCCCACTTATAAGGCGTCCCCTTGAGCTTGGAACCGGCTTCAATCGCCGGGTCGGTTTTGCGATGTGTCGGGGCGGGGATCGCCTTGGCCAAACCGGCCGCATCGACGCGCTCTATCTTCGAGCCTTCGATGTACCCGACGTAGCCGTCCCAACCGTGGCAATAATAGAAACCGTCAAAAGCTTCTTTGAGCAGGAACACCGCATCGCCCTTGTGCGATTGGGTCACTTTCTCGCTTTTCTCAGTCGGCGAAGCAAACAAAAAGGCGCTATCTGCAGACACCACCGCAAACGGCTTATTGCCCAGTGCTTTGGTCGGCATCAACGCAATCGTGTTCTCGATCGATTCAAAGCCTAACACGTTCAGATACTTTTCCAGCGTGTCGCGATGCTCTTGAAATTCAACATGCCCGTTCAACACCACCACACCCCGCGCTGCGTCCCACTGTGCATGAGCATCAAACGGGATCAACCGCTGATCGTTCAGCGCCGCCGTACGGAAGTGTTTGACATACAAATCCAGTTTGTCCGGCAATCCCTTAAGGTCAGGCTGCACCGTTATCGCGATGTCTTCTAAAAACACCTGCGTTCGGCTCTTGCCGTCCGGGCGGACCGGCATACCCCGGCGTATCTCGTCCGCACGCTCGTTCGGCTCGGCGTTCGATGCCCCGCTGACCTCCGCGGCCATCAAGCCGGCCACGAATAACACCATCAAAATCAATCCGATCCCATGCACACTCAATCCCAGGACGCTTACCATGCTGTTCCGCTCCACGGTTTGAATCATGTGTTAATTACTTCAAAAGACGATAGATATTAAACCTGACCGCCGCGATGGGCTAATCTAATCCGCGTAATCCGCCTAACCCACCCAGCCTCTCATTGCGTTCATAATCTGTTTTTTCATGGCGCTTTTCTATTGGCTTGTGCGATAATACAGTTAATAGGGCGGCTCGGCTTGTTCCGCCCGGATTGGAGTAGTGCCATGTCCAGTGACTTGCGCCTCGAGTCTGTACGGCCGCTGATCCGCTACGTCGACGAAGAACAGGCGGTCATCGAAACCCACTTCCATGCGGTCGGTCCGATCCCGAGGGCCTCGGCCGGGTTCACCGGCGAAACCGATGTGCACATCACCATCCAAGGCTTCGACGGCTTCCTTGATGAAGGCGAAGCCAGGATACCCGTGCACAACGGCGAAGGGTCGCTCCGCTTCGAAGTCATACACCCCCAACGCTGGTGGCCTGCCGGCATGGGCGAACAGCCGCTCTACGAGCTGACGCTGCGGCTCATCGACGGCGACAGCATCCTCGATCAACGCACCATCACGCTCGGTTTGACCAGCGTGCGGCGCGACAGCGAGTCACACGACGAAAACCATCCCGTCTTCCTCGTCAATGGCCAGCACTTCCAGGTCCAGTCCATCGTCATGGTCGACAAGGTCAATGAAAAGACCCTCTTGCCCGCGACCGGCGATTCGCTGCTGCTGATCCGCGACCACTACGGGCCGGAACTGCTCTACGAAGCGGCGGACCGAGCGGGCGTGCTGCTTATCCAGTCCGTGCCGATCAGTGCGATGGGTAAACCGAGCATCGAAGTCGCTGATGAGGTCGACCGGCTCGCGGCCCACCCGTGCCTCGCCGGCTGGTTCGTCGGGCATCTTGGCGATGCGCGTGACGCGGTGATCGAGCGCATCAAGTCGCTAGACCCGACACACACGATTTTCCACCGATTCCCCGAGCCACGGGCCTGCTGAAACTTTTCAGCATTTTGTGCGACTAACCTTTCAGAACCCCGTTGCCTGTTCAGCAGTAGAATACGCTGATGCGATATCTATTGGCCTTACTGTTACTGACCTGCCTGACGACCGCTTGTACTGCCGAAGAGCAAGCACCGCCGGCCGATCAGCCTGCGCCGGCAGAGGCCGAAGCTGAAGCGGCAACCAACCCCGCGCACGACTGGCTCGAAAAAGTCGAGCACAAGGCAGCCGACATCGAAACACTCACCGCCACGCTGCGCTACGACAACAATCAGCTATTGCTCGGCGACGAACAGCGCCGCTTCGGCACGCTGCATTACCAGGCAGGCCCGCCACCCAAGTTCATCATCCACTTCAATATGAAAATGGTGGATGGCTTCCAGTCCCGTCCGAACCTGTACTACATCTACGATGGGCACTGGCTGTTGAAGCGCGATGAAGAAAACAAGTCGGCTGTGCGCTACCAGCTCGTGCCGGAGGATGAAGAAGCACAGGCCCAGATGGAGCTTGGCGAAGGGCCTTTCCCGATCCCGCTGAACCTGAAAAAAGACAAGGTGCTCGCGAAGTTCGACGTTGAACTGCTAGACCCGGCCGAGGACGATCCGCAAGACAGCATCCACCTGAAACTCACGCCCCACGAAGATTACGAGACCGACCTGACGCAGATCGACCTCTGGTTCGACAAGGAAACGGTTTTGCCCGTGCTTGTCTCGAGCATCGACGAGTCGCAGACGCAGACGATCGTGAAGCTGACAAAAATCGCAATCAACGAAGAACTGCTCGAAGAAAAGTTCGATACAAACCTGCCCCAGGAACCCGGCTGGCAACTCGACGAAAACAGACTCGCGCCGGAAGAATAAAGAACACTCATCGCCCCCCCGAAGCCCACGTTCGACGAACGTGGGCTTCTGTTTGTATCTCACACATCCCCCCACTTACGGCAGCGCCTCCAAAAACCTCTCCACCTGATCCACCGAATTATAAAAATGTGGGCTCACACGCATCCGGCCGTCGCGCAGCGCGATCTTGATCCCCTGCTTATCCAGATCGTTCACAATCTTCGCATGCGCATCCCGGCCGCCTGCACGCTTCGGTGCATTAAAGATCACAATCCCGCTGCACTCGTGCTCATAATCCCTTGGTGTGAATAGCTCATAACCCTTCTTAGCCAATCCTTCACACGCATGCGTCGTTAACGCCTGCACCCGCTGCCACACCGTGTCCGCACCTACCTCCAGCAGCAAATCAATACTCGCCCCCATCCCGCATATCCCCGCGATGTTCCAACTGCCCGGCTCAAACCGCCTCGCATCGGGCTGAAACTCGAACCGATAATCGCTGTAGTTCTCAGCATCCACCATGTTCATCCAGCCAACGATTGAAGGCCGCAATAACGGGCACAACTCCTCTTTACAGTAAAACACCCCCGCACCCTCAGGCCCCAGCAGCCACTTGTGACTGTCCGCTGCGCAAAAATCGATTCCCATCGCCTGCACGTCCACCGGCACCACGCCCAGGCTCTGGATCACATCAACACACAGATACCCCCCCACCCGGTGCACCATCTCGCTGATCGGCTTCAGGTCGATCCGGTATCCCGAGGCATACTGCACGTGCGAGATCGACACCACACGCGTCCGGTCCGTGATCGCATCGCAGACATCGTCCACATACACCCGCCCGTCTGGAGCCTGCTTCACCTCGATCAGCTCAACGCCTAATCGCTGAAGGTTCTCCCACGGATAGCGGTTGGCGGGGTACTCCACGTTCGTAATGACCACATTATCGCCAGGCCGCCAGTCCAGGCCGTTGGCTACCAAAGACAAGCCTGTTGACGTATTAGGGATAAACGCGATCTCGTGGCCGCCTGAGGCCCCCAATAGCTTCGCAGCCGCACGCTTGACCTCGATGGCACGCCTGTACCAGCCGGTATCCGTGAACGCCATCGTCGTGGCCTGCCGGCAGTATTCCCGGATCGCCTCAGCCGCCGGGCCGCTGATCGGCGAGACTGCGGCATGATTCAGGAATACCATCTCATGGAGGTTCGGGAAGGTCGCGTCCAGGTCCAGTTGAATGTCTTGCATAACATAAACCGATCATTGAATTAGAAACCAGCGGAAAAGCACATGATAAATCGATCGCTAAAGACCTGCCTGACGCTCCTGGCCCTGCTCTTCGCTGCCGCCCCAGCCTATCCGCATGAGGCCCAGCAGAACCTGCTGCCCGAGATCGAACCCTCCCCGCTGATCCGCGCCCTGATCGATGATGAACTCAACGATGCTGCTGCCCGCACCAACCTGCAGATCTTCCTCGGCCAGTGGGAACTCCTGCCCGCCGAAACCGAGCTTACCACCAATCAGCGTGCCCGCCTCGCCCTGCAGAAAGCCGACTGGGATAACGCGATCTTCAATGATCCTGAAGTCGATGTGCTGTTGCGAGCCAAGGCAAATATCGAGCGAGGTGAACCCGCCGCTGCGATCGATCTGCTGACTGACCAGGATTCGGCACAGGCATCGTTACTGCGCGCTCAAGCCTACGAAGACCTCGGGCAGGTCACACAGGCCGTGCAAACGCTCCGCCCCTGGCGTGACAAGTTGCGAGGCGATTCCATAGAAGACCCCGCCGAACTCACCGCCGCCGCACAGGCTTTGGCAGCCCTCGCCCGATTGGAAGGCCGCCCCGCTCAGGACTACCAACTCACGCTCAACCTGCTCGGTAAAGTACGCCAGGACCTGAACCCCGCCTACTGGCCCGCGCTCATCGCCGAGGCCGACCTGCTGATCGAGAAAGACAACTCGCGCGAAGGCGTCGATGCACTCACCGCAGCGCTCGGCCTGAATCCCAATTGCAGCGAAGCGTGGGACCGGCTTGGCAGGCTATCCGTGCGAGGCTATGCCTTCGATCGTGCATCTGCCGTCATCGACCGGTTGCATGAGATCAACCCAACGCACCCCGCCGCCGACCTGATCGAGGCGCGCAGCCTGCTGCAGCAGCGTGACGTCACCAGCGCCCAGGCCATCATCGACGCAGGCCTATCACGCTTCCCGCAGCATCGTGAACTGCTCGCACTCAACGCTTCCGCTAAGGCGCTGAACTACGACCAGCAAGCCACCGACAAAGCCCTCGCTCGCTTCGACGCCGTCTCGCCCGGCAACCCGCTCGCAGCGTATACCGTCGGCGTGCACCTCTCCGCCGCACGCCAGTACGACTGGGCCGAGGCGATGCTGCGTAAAGCCGTCGAGCAATCCCCGAACTGGCCGTCGCCACGCATCGAATTGGGTCTGCTGCTGCTGCAGGCATCGCACGATGAGCAAGCCCTCGAAGAACTCGCCGCCGCCACACGGCTGGACCCGTTCAACAAGCGTGCCGCCAACCAGCTTGCCATGCTCAAGGAATTGCTTACCTACGACCGCATCGAGACCGACCACTTCGTCATCCGCTACAAGCCCGGCATCGACGAAGCCCTCGCCCGTGACATGCCCGAGCAACTCGAAACGATCTACCGCGACATCACCGGCAGATTCTCACATGAACCGGCACGCATCACGCGCATCGACCTGATGCCGGACGAGCAATACTTCGCGGTTCGCATCACAGGCTTGCCTGACATCTGGACCATCGCCGCCGCAACCGGTGACGGCATCGCCCTCACGCCCCCGCGTGAAGGCGGCAAACAGTCCGGCGGATACGATTGGCCTAACGTCATCCGCCACGAGTTCGTTCACACCGTCACGCTCGATCAGACACGCAACCGCATACCCCACTGGTTCACCGAAGCCTGTGCCGTATCTTCCGAAACCGTGCCGCGCAGCTACGATACCTGCCAACTGCTCGCCGGCGCTCTGCAGAACGATAAACTCTTCCCGCTCGATCAGATCAACTGGGGCTTTATCCGCCCCAAGTCGCCGACCGACCGCCCGCTGGCATACGCACAATCCGACTGGATGGTCAAGTACATCGACGCAACTTTCGGCCACCAGACGCTCATCAACATGCTGACCCTCTACCACGACGGCGTCCCCAATATCGATGCGCTCACGCAAGCGACCGGCGTAACAACCGACGAATTCATGACCGGCTTCAAGAAGTGGGCAACACAACAGGTCGCCGAGTGGGGCCTGGATCAACAACCGACCAGCAAGCGCCTCGCCGAAGTCCTCAAAGACCCGACCGGCGTAACCGATACCGAATTGGTCGACCTGACCGCCGAACACCCGGGCCATCCGGACCTGCTGCGCCTGATCGCAGAACGCGCGATGCAGGGTGATGATCTTGAAAACGCACGCATCGCTGTCATCCGCTACGCCGAAAGCAGACCGGTCGATCCCTGGCCGCACCGCGCACTGGTCCAGATCGCACTTGATGAAGGCGACACAGGCAAAGCCCTCGATTCACTTGAATACCTGGACAACATCGAAGATTCTTCAGGCCGATGGGCGTTTGAACTGGCCAAGGCCTACCGCCGGCAAGGCGACTACACCAAAGCGCTTAACGCGATCGAACGTGCCCTGCATCGCGAACCCTATCAAGCCGGCTATCGCGAACTCGCCGCCACCATCGCCCTGCAAAAGCAGAACAACGAGCAGGCTCTGCAACAAGTCTACGCCGCAAGCCTCATCGAGCCCGATCGTGCTCAGCACCAGCTCCGCTTAGCGGCGCTCTACACGCGCATGGATGAACCCGACAAAGCAGACGCCGCCGCCCGCCGCGCACTGGAAATCGATCCCGACTCTCCCGCCAAACGCTTTCTAATAGACGCCCCGGATTAATCGTCTTCATCCCCAAACAATCGCTTCTTGGCAAGCTCCGCGGCCTGGGATTCGCCACGTTTGCCAAGTAATGCTTCAGCTAACTCCGCATCCTCCGGGTACGTGATTTTTATGTTCGTCGATTCGCCTTCAACGATACGCACCGTCTCGCCGAGCGCTTCGATCAACTGTGCATCATCCGTGATCCCATCCGGATTCAGCTTCCCATCGGCGATCTGCTGATACGCCCGCCGCAAGAGTCCTGCTTCAAAAACCTGCGGCGTCTGCACGGCGACCAGGCCGCGCCGATCCACCGTCTCAACAACCTTCCGCACCGCCGCCCCACTGTCAACAGGCGATCCAAGGATCGCATCCAGCGGATCAACTTCATCGCCGGCCGCATCGTCTTCGGCCGCCCGTTTGAGTGTCGCGCCGACATCGCACCCCGGGATCACCGCGGGGTACTTCGCCGCCGCTTCAAACACACGGTCAATCAGTTTATCGCTCGCTAAAGGCCTGGCTGCATCGTGGACCGCGATGTGCGTCGCATCGTCGTCCACCGCTTCAAGAGCGTTCGCTACCGTTTCCCAGCGTTCCTTCTCACCGCCGGCCACTACCTTCACGCCAAGGAAACCCAGCTTATCCCCCCACCGAAATCGAAAATCATCCAACTGCTGCGGCGACACCGCGACGATCACCCGCCCCACATCACTGCGCTTCACGAACAGGTCCACCGCGTGCAGAAACACCGGCTTGTTCGCCAGCACCATTTCGACCTTGCTCGGCCCCATCCCGGCCTGGCCACGCGTAAACCGCGAACCGGCCCCGGCTGCGGGAAGAATCACGGAAATATTTAGCTGTTGATTCATGTTCAATGTTCAATGTGTAATGTTCAATGTTGATCGCACCGTTCGACGTTCGATATCCCATCTGTTTTTAACAGATTGAACATTGAACATCGAATATTGAACATCCCTTACCTGATGACAATCGCGTTGGGCATCAATGTCAGCACCGACTCATCCCGCAGAAGCAAAAGCCCCTGCATCGTCGTACTCACCGATTCCCACGCACGCGGGCCCAGGACTTGCTTGACAGTCAGCAGGATCGCCGGGGCTTCGCTTGATTGCACCTGCGGCGCGCTGGCGCCGAACACACTGTTGATAAACGACTGCAACGACATCGCCGGCGGCAGGTGAAGCACTTCGTATTCACCTTCTTTCAGGCCAAGCTCCGTCGCCATGTCCGCCATCGCGACTTCCACGCCACCGAGCTTGTCCGCCAGGCCGTTCTCCACCGCCTGCCGACCGGTAAACAGCCGCCCTTCCGCAACCTTCCCGACATTCGGCAAACGCGTGCCTCGGCCAATCTGGACACGGTCAATGAATTGATCGTAAACCAACTGCATCGATTGCCGGATCGTCGCCCGCTGCTCGTCTGTAAATGGATCGACACTGTTGAACATATCGCCCATCGGTCCGCGAGCCCGGCGGTGGATGCTGATCCCCGCCCATTCATACAGCCCGCCCAGCACGATCTTCCCGCCGACCACGCCGATCGAGCCGACGATCGAGCCCGGATTGATGTATATCTCGTCACCGGCGCAGGCGATGTAATACCCGCCGCTGGCCGCCATCGACCCCACGCTGACGTACACGGGTTTGGTCTCGCCCAAGTCGCGAACCGCCTGCCAGATGATCTCGCTGGCAAGCGCCGAACCGCCCGGCGAGTCGATCCGCAGGATCGCGCCCTTGATGTTGTCATCGTCGCGCACGTGGCCCAGCGCCTCGACCATCGTTGTACTGCCGATCGACTCGGAATCGAACATCCCCGCACCGCGTGAGGACTTGCCGGAATGGATCGGACCGGTTGCATGAATCACCGCGATCGTCGGGCCGGACGTCCGCAGGTTCTGCTCCTGGAACAACAAGCCGAACAGCATCATCGGGTTGTTGATCTGCACCGCCCCACCACCCAGGCCCATCGAGTCGTCCCAGATGAAGTTGTCTCCGAACTCCACCTCGGTCACGTCGATCAGATCACGGTCGGTCAAACGATCCACGACACGGTTACGCAAAAAGTCCGTGTCCGTCATGGTCCAGCTATCCTCGATGAGCTTCTCAACTTCGGAGGTAGTCATGCCACGGTTCTGCGCGATCCGGCCGACGATCTGCCCGTAAAGGTCATCCAACAGTGCATCGAAGTTCTGGCTCCACGCTTCGCTGGGACCGGTACGTGTAAGCTGCTCGTCCGCGCCCTTAAACTTGCCGATCTGCACCATGTCCGCCTTGGCGCCGATCTTCTCAAGCAGGCCCGCCAGGTACATCTCCTCAACCGCAAGACCGTTGAGCTGGACCTCGCCCTTGTGCTGCAAAAGCACCATGTCCGCGCTGCTGGCGAGCATGTAGTCCATCATGTCGTACGCTTCGGCATACGTCATGACCATTTTCCCGGCCGCACGCACCTCCGCGATCTTGTCCGACAGCGCCAGCACTTGTGAAAGCCGAAGCGCCGGCTGATCCATATAGATCACGACGCCGAGATACTCCTTGTTCTCCGCGACGTAATCCAGTTGATTCAGGACATTCCCCAGGGACGGCCCGGCTTCTTCCGTGGTGATCCAGGCATATGGCACAGGACCGTCGCGCAGCGACTCGGTAAGCGTCAGCCAGCCGACGACCGGCGTCATCGCGACTTCCTGATCCGCCGTCGTTTCGGCAGCATCAGCCGTCGTTTCGACAGCTTCAGTTGTCTCTTTGGCATCTTCGACCGCCTGGGCGAATGCCGGGCCGATCAACAGGCCAATGAGAAGTGCTCCAAGCAGGGCCAGTCCTAGTCCGTTACGTGAATTAGCCATAATCTACTCCCGGGCGGGTAAACCTGATGCGACACAAACACACAGCTCCATCAGCTACAGCATATGCGTTGTCGGTGTGCCTGTCTTGAGAAGTAATCATCCAATCTTCCCACAATTAAATCTGAAAAGGGCATTTTCACGGGGTCCACAGGGGATAACCCCAAGTCTTCCCCCTGCTCGACGGCTCGTACAGAGGTCTGGGAGGGGCAGAAATGGTCGATTTCATGCCATTTGGGGGGCAAGTGAAACACCCGTAACCGCTTATCGGACCAAGATATGGGGGTTGCGTTAGAAAAATGTTGTTTTTTTAAAGCATCCGTATGTGCACCTTGGACAACAGGTGGTATTATCGGTATAATGGTCATCAAATTCATCTGACTCGGCTGTGTGTGTAAAGTCAATCAAAGACGGGGTTAAAAGCAATTCGTCTGCAAAGTGAACTTTGCGACACTCACATACTGAGGTTTCGGCACGCGGCTTGTATATAGACCAACCGTGTAGCCGCACCAGACTCCGATGTCTGTAAGGTGGCTGGAAAATCAGGTGGAACTGGCTGGAACGTTCCAGCAAGCAGTGAAGGAAGGATAAATATTATGAAGTCGATCATCACATCTCTTGCAGTTGCCGGCACCGTGTTCGCTTTTACGACTCAGGCCTCGGCTATGTCCGCTAGTGGCGACGTAAACATGGTTTATGCCCCCGCTTCCGTTCAGAATGGCGACCGAATCAACAACAACAAGGCGCTACTGTTCACCGAACAGAGCAACGTGACTCTGGCCAGCGATCTGTACGTAGAAGCGTTCCTGCCCGGAACCTACGATAATTCCGCCAGCGCCGTTGGACGTACCCTCGCCGCCGGCCGCACCGTGACCAGCTTCATGCTGCACGCCGATGTCGACGAAAACCACGTCCCTACCATGATGACCGGTAGCATTACCTTCAACGATACAATCCTCGGCGTGATCTTTGGCGACTTCGATCTGAGCGACGCCCTGCTCGGCGCTCCCGGAACCGCTTATGAAACCGCCGCCGGCCACGGCCTGGACCTCGAAGAGTCCGATGGTGACTACTTCCGCATCAGCAACAACCGTACGCGGCTTGACTTCTCGTTCTACGTAGGTGGCATCACCGACCAGATCCGTATCATCACCGCCGGTGTTGCCCAGACACAGGGTGTCGAGCCGACCGAAAACCCGATCCCCGAACCCATCACGCCGACCCTGTTGGCCATGGGCCTCGGTGGCCTGGCGCTACGTCGCCGCCACATCGTCTGATCGGTTAATTAGCCTTCAACTTCACTACGACAACCCATGGCCAGTGCCATGGGTTGTTTTTTATCCGCACTTCACCCCCATCTAACCCGACCACACCTGGCCGGGCCTTCCTTCAATAACAACGCTCTGGCTGAATAAGAACCGTGTCCAGCGCAGTCAGTAAAATGTTAAAACGAAGTCACGGTCAAACAGGAGACGGGATCGTCTCGAGGATCCGCTGCATGATGCGTGAGGCCGTGACATTGTCGCCGTCGTGCGTGTAGCTCTTGGGGATCACGCGGTGCGAGAACACCGACACGACGTTACTGGTGATGTCTTCCGGGATGACATAATCCCGCTCATTGAGCATGGCCGTCGCTTTGGCTGCGTGCATCAGGGACAGCGCTCCGCGCGTCGATACGCCTGTCTGCAATTGCTCATCCCGGCGTGTCGCCCCGGCGATCTGAACGACGTAATCCACCAGCACCGGATCGATCTTCGTATCCTGCACCTGTTCCTGCAGCTTCACCAGCTCGTTGGCGGTCAACACCGGCCGAAGCGAGCCCAGCTCGTTACGCGAGGGGTCCAGCGTCAGGATGCGTGACTCATCGTCCGGGCTCGGATAGCCCAGGCTGATCCGCATCAGGAAACGGTCAAGCTGGCTCTCCGGCAGGAAGTATGTGCCCTCAAATTCAAAGGGGTTCTGCGTCGCGATCACGATGAACGGCTGCAGCAGCTTGCGGGTCTGCCCGTCAATCGAGACCTGCGCCTCGTTCATCGCCTCCAGCAGGGCCGACTGCGTCCGCGGCGTGGTGCGATTCACCTCGTCGGCCAGCAGGATGTTCGAGAATACGGGCCCGGGCTTAAAGACGAATTCGCTCTTCTGCTGATCCCACACCGTCACGCCCAGCACGTCCGACGGGAGCATGTCCGGCGTCAACTGCAATCGTGACATCGAGCAGTCCAGGCTGCGCGCCAGCGCCGAGGCAAGCATCGTCTTGCCGACGCCCGGCACATCCTCGATCAACATATGCCCGCCGGCCAGCAGGCAGACGATCAGCTTATCGATCGCCGCCTGGTTGCCCAGGTAACACTTCTGGATGTTGCTGCGTAATCGTTCTAACGCCTGCATCAGATCGGTTCCGAGAACTAGAGAAACTTTGTGCGAGTATAACAGTAGGAGGCTATGATTGCCTTAGCCGGGTCTGGGCATTATCGGTCTTCACCAAGGACCGATCAGTAGCGCCAGGACTTTTCGCCGCCACAGGCGGAACCGGCCGATATTTCCCAATGCGCGTCAATAGAGCGATCAACCGGTCGTTCCGCGCCTGGGCCCATGCCCCCGCACCCGACAGGAACCCGTTTTGCAGTTTGACCGGCTCACCGAACTCTTCGAACGTGTCCAGGGCCAAGTCGAGGAAAGCCCCTGGGAGGTCGCTGTTGAGTTGGCGGTCATCTGGATCGTCGTGCTGATCATCTACCGCTTCCTGCGGGGCACGCGCGGAGCACGCGTCATCAAGGGTGTGGCCCTGATCCTCGTCCTCGGCGTGATCACGATCATCCTCTTCGGCCGTGAAGGCGCCTTCGAACGCTTGAACCTGCTCTACGCCAAGACCCTGCCGATCATATCGCTGACGCTGATTATCGTGTTCCAGCCCGAACTACGCCGGGCCCTGGTCCGCCTGGGTGAGGCACGCTTCTTCCGCCAAAGCGGCCTGCGACGTGCCCGCGTCATCGAGGAGCTGGTCGCCGCGATTGAATACCTGTCCAAGAACAAGATCGGCGCCCTGATCGCCATCGAACGGCGTGTCGGCCTGCGCGGGATCGTCGAGCTGGGCACACGCCTCGACGCCGAGGTCACCAAGCAGCTATTGGACACGATCTTTTGGCCCGGCTCCGCCCTGCACGACATGGGCGTGGTCATCCGGGGCGACCGCATCATCGCCGCCGGCGTGCAGTTCCCCCTGGCCGACGGTGAAAACCTGCCGCAGGAACTGGGCTCACGCCACCGCGCCGCCATCGGGTTAAGCCAGGAAGCCGACGCACTGGTCCTGATCGTCAGCGAAGAGACCGGCACGATCAGCGTCGCTGAACGTGGCGAACTCAAGCGGGGCCTGACCCCCGACGACCTGAGGCCCGTGCTCAGCAAAGCCTTCGGCACCGTCTCGATGACCAGCAAAGACAACGGTTCGTCCGCAGAACCTAACGGCGAATCAGATATGAACGGAAACTTCGGCAAGTAGCCACACCCAACCAACCATGAAGCAAGGCCGACTGCTCGAAATCCTGGAAACGATTGTGGTGGTGACCGTGATCAGCTGCCTGATCTGGCTCTACGCCGAGGGCGAAACGATCAGTACGCAGAGCAAAAAGATCACCGTCAGGTTCGTCGCACCCGTTCAGGACCTTGTGGTTTCCACTCTCGACGTCACGCAAGTGGAAAACGCTACCAACCAGATCAAGGTCGACGCCACCATCCAGGCCTCACGTGGCGACTGGGCCAGGATCAATGACTGGCTGCGTCAGAACACCATCGATATCGAAGTCGCCGACCCCGGCACAGCACTATCAGAAGATCAGACAATCAATCTCAAAGACGCACTTAACCTGTCCCAGCTCGATCACCTCAACGCTTTCGTGAAGGAAGTCGAAAAGGACACTGTGAAAGTCCGTGTTCAGTCACTGGAAGATGTTCAGATGGGCATCCGGATCGAACGAGGCTCGTTGGAACTATCTGATCAACCTAACGAAATGCCGACTATCTTTAATGAAAGCGGCGACGAACCGATCAGCGTGATCAGCGTCAAGATGCCCGTCGAACTCGCCGATCTCGTGAAAACTCAGAAACTCAGGCTCATCGCGAATCTGGATCAGCTCGATCCAAGCACGTTGACTCCAGGCGTCCCATTAAACTACCTAGTTGATCTGGACCTGCCCCCCGAGTTGCAGAACAAGCCCTTCGTCTCACTCAACATGGATAGTGTTCGGGTGAAGTTCATCATCCGTAAGCAAACCGAAACGCTGCAACTCGAGAGAGTACAGGTGAAGCTGCTGATCACCGACGAACTGACCGGCAAATACAATATCCGTATCGATCCTGAGTCCCAGCGTTTCATCGAGCTTACACTCAGCGGTTCGACCAATGCCATCCGCAGCATCCGGGAAAACGAAAGCCTCGTCAATGCCTGGATCAATATCAAACTGTCCGACCTCACAGACGACACGGTCCACAGCGCCACACTGATCATCAACGTGCCCACGGGTGTTGAGTACACCGTCACCAAACCCGCTGATATCACGACGATTACCTACTCCGCGACCAAGCTGGAAACCACGCCGTAGCGCCTTCCAAGCCAAATCCACGTGCTACAATGTCGCCACTATGACGACAAGCACCCCCGACATCACCACGCTTAGCAACACCCTCGCCGACCAGGCCGTCAAGGCCGGCCGTAGCCTCTGTACCGTCCCGGGCCGCGTCCGCGATGAAGCATTGCGCAAGATCGCCGATCAACTGCTCGCCTCGGCCGACAAGCTCAAGCAGGCTAACGCCCTCGACCTCGCCGACGGCGAAAAGAACGGCCTGAGCAGCGCCATGCTCGATCGACTCAAGATCGATGACAAGCGTATCGCCTCCATGGCCGAAGCCGTACGCCAGGTCGCCGAACAGACCGACCCCGTCGGCAAGGTCCAGGAAGGGCGCGTCCTGCCCAACGGGCTGAACCTGCAGAAAGTCCGCGTGCCCATCGGCGTCGTGCTGATCATCTTCGAGTCTCGCCCGAACGTCACTTCTGACGCTGCTGCACTGTGCCTGAAAAGCGGCAATGCCGTGATATTGCGTGGCGGCAAGGAAGCGGTGCATTCCAACAAGGCGATCGCCGAATGCGTGCAGGCCGGACTCAAAGCGGTCGGTATCGACCCGAACGCCGTGCAGCTCGTGCCCACCACCGACCGCGCTGTCGTCGGCGAACTGCTCAAGATGGTCGGCAAGATCGATATCTGCATCCCGCGTGGCGGCACCTCCCTGATCAAGGCCGTCGTCGAACAGTCGCACATCCCCGTCATCAAGCACTACGCCGGCAACTGCCACGTCTATGTCGATGCCGACTGTGACGACAAGATGGCGCTGGATATCTGCATCAACGCCAAGACGCAACGCACCGGCGTCTGCAACGCGGCCGAGACCATCCTCATCCACAAAGCCGCCGCCGACCGTGGCCTGCTCAAAACAATCGGCCAGGCGCTGATCGACAAAGGCACCGAAATCCGCGGCTGCGAAGCGACATGTAAAATCCTTCCCGATACCAAGCCCGCCACAGAAGATGACTGGTACGAAGAATACCTGGACATGATCGTAGCCATGCGCGTCGTCGATTCACTCGATGCCGCCATCGACCACATCAACACCTACGGCTCACAACACACGGACGCCATCGTCACCACACGCCTCGACGCCGCCGACGAATTCGTCAAGCGTGTCGACACCGCCAACGCCTTCGTCAACTGCTCCACCCGCTTCTCCGACGGCGGGGAGTACGGCCTGGGCGCGGAAATCGGCATCAGCACCGACAAACTCCACGCTCGCGGCCCCATGGGCGCAGACGACCTGACCACCTACAAATGGATCGCCTACGGCAACGGCCAAACACGCGGATAACACCCTACGACGCGACGCGACTTGTCGCGTTATTAAATGATTACCCATGCCCACCAACACCATCCAACTCATCATCTTCGACCTCGGCGGCGTACTCATCCGGCTCTGCGACGGCTGGGATCATGCATGCGAACTCGCCGGCGTCACACCCACCAAATCGCTTACGGATGATGTCAAAGACGAAGTCATCAAACTCGTCCACCTCGAAGAAGTCGGCGCACTGAGTAAAGATGAGTTCTTTGAACGATCCGCCCCGCACTTGGGCCTGACCCCCGAAGAAGCCAAGGCCATGTCCGACGCCTGGCTCTGCGGCGCGTACCCCGGCATCGACGACCTCATCGACACGCTACACACCGCCGGCTTCCAGACCGCCTGCCTCTCCAACACCAATGCCAACCACTGGCAGGCCATGACCACGCCGGATCATCCCAATAACCTGCCGCTCGAAAAACTGCACCACCGCTTCGCCAGCCACCTCGTGCGAGACCGTAAACCCAATCTAAGCATCTACCAGCACGTCGAACAAGCCACCGGCCAACCGCCCGAGGCGATCCTCTTCTTCGACGATGCACCCGAAAATATCGAAGCCGCCAAAGCACGCGGCTGGCACGCCATGCAAGTCACCGATCAAAACGATCCCGCTTCACAGATGACTTCCCACCTCAAGATGCATAACCTCATCTAAATGACCAGCCACGAAACACCCGCCAATAGCCACCCCGCACACCCCGTCGTGTCCGGCAAAATGATCCTGCTCGGCACCGCGATCGGTTGCGTCGTCCTCTTCTTCCTCACATGGGTTTCGCTGCGCAGCGTCGAAAAACGCGTGCACTTCGACCGCACCCACCTGTTCTGGGCCGACCGCGCCGACTGGACCGCCTCCTCCGTCATCGAGACCACGCTGGTCAAACCCAACGCCGCCAATGCCCAGTACACCTACAACAAACCCCGCTACCGCGACCCTAAATTCGTCATCCCCGAAGAAGAAGAATCCGCCATCCTCACCTGCGCCGACTTAGCCCGCAGTGATGACTTCGCTTCGGACGAAACACGCGAAATCCTAACGCGGCGAGGCGTGCTTCAGCACGCAGGCACATCATCCGAAAACCAACCATCAACTGATCCCCAATACTTTTACCCCCACTACCTCCTCGCCCTCTGGCATCAACAGAGCAACGACCCCTCCGCCGCCAAAGACTACTTCCAACAAGCCATCGACCTCGCCCCCAAGCTTCTCATCATCGAATACAAAAACCCCAAGGGCCAGACCCTGCTCAATCTCAACGTCGGCACCGTCGAGATCGGCTGCGACCGCGTTATCGAAGAAAAAACCAAACTCGACCAACGCCTCGTTCTCATCTACCCCAACCAGATCACCGACGCCGCCGGCCGCATCTACCTGCCCGTCTACGACACCACCTATCGCCCCGTCCACCTGCCCCAGGTCGATGGCTACACCATCACCTACGACCACAACGAAGGCTGGTTCAACATCCCCTCCCGCTTAGGCCTCATCCACGCCACCGTCCACCCAATCCACAACGATTAATCCGCCCACCAACGATCCCGCGTCAGCGCACCTTTCCCCCTCTCCCCCCGGGAGAGGGCCGGGGTGAGGGCCGAATACCTCACGTGCTCAATTCAACCGAAACCTCTCGCGCATAATTCAACAACCCCCCACAGCCGCGACCCGCCGGGTCGCGCGCACCTTAACAAGCAAACTCACCCAGCCCCAAAGCTACCCGCCCCTTCGCTGCGCTCAGAACCGGCGTTGGGGGAGAAAGAAGCTATTAGCTATTGGCACAAATAATAGATTGAACATTGAACATCCAACCTCACCTTCGATCCACCCGAACCACAATATCCCCATCCTCATTACCCCCATCCGTCCCGCCATCATCATCCATATCAACCCCGAAGCTATACACCACCGCCACCCCGTCCTCCACGCGATAGACAGGCAACTGCCCCGTCGCAAAATCCACGGGTAAATCCAAGAGATACACGGGCGTCAGCGCTTGCAGATCTGGCGGATACTCGCCGTGCTCCACGTGGTACGCCGCGATCGCACATACGACTGGTTGCAGGTCCAATCGCATCTGCACCCGCAATTGCGCTCCGGCCAACTCACACTTACTTCTGATCTCATCAGCCAGAAACAGGTTCAGACCGATCGCCGTATGAAGATTAGATGCCTCAATCACCCCCCGCATTGCGTCAATCGCCTGTTCGTCCCCACCAAGCATTAAATTGGTTTGTTCATACAGCTTATCCAGTTCTCTTTCGATCGCGTTCGTTGCGACAACACGTTGTTTCGTATCTTCAATGGATAGAGCTTCGACAATCCGATCGTAGTAGTGATTAATCTGCCTTAAAGCATAATTCACATCAAACGAATCGTGCTTGATATACACATGGTTCTTTTCCCAAATCTCGGGCAGTTCTTCCTTATGCTCATGCAAGAACAACAGGTATTCAATCGCACCAAACCGCTCGTATCTGTCGATAGCCGGCGCAATATCCTTAAGACGGGGTATAGAAGTGTAGTCATCAATCAGCTGGCGAATATCTTCAGGCTTTGCTTTATTGCTGGCCAGCAAGTCATCACATACCTTCATGGCTCGTCCGTGGATTGTCGCACCATACAACCAGGACATCACATCTTCTTGTTGTAAGGTCAGATTTGCCAGACGATGCATCACCATGATGTCTGAAGTGGCGCCTGTGAGATCTCCATTGTTGATCTTAAGTTCTGCACGGGCCGCAAACGCTCGCGTCAGAAACGCTATTTGCGCCACGTGCCGTTTCGATACCAATAAAAGAAACGCTTGCTGCTCATCCCCCACGATCAAAGGCATCACATATTGCTGTTTGCCCGAAGCCTCCGCGATCAGGTCCATCGCCGCCGCCTGCTCGTCCAGCCAGCGCTTCACTTGTGGATATTCCGATTCCGCCCAGGGGTTTTCCGATGCAGCAATCTCATCATCCGACCACTTCGATCCTTCCCGCTTCTCACCCAGTTTGGCCATGTAGTCCGTAAAAGACCGGAACAGAACCGCATCGTCTTGCTCATCCTTCAGCCCCAGCCACGCGCGCGTCTTCCGTCCGACATCCGCCGACCACCAAAATTCGGCCGGCATCGTACGCACCACGTCCACCGCGAAGTTTTCCTCCGGCCTCACCTTCGCGACCAGTTTTTGATTCAGATACGCCAGGTAGTCAATCGTCCCGTCCGGCTTCAACGGCCCATCAATCACCGTCGTGTCCGGGCCGATCTCTAACTCGACTTCAGCAATCACCTGCGAAAAAGATATGGCCAGGCAAATCGCGATGATGTAGAAACGTGCCATAGCTACCTCCCAGGAAAAGTGGTTCGGGCACTCCACAAGATACAGGATATCATCTACCCGACCTCATTCCCGGGAAATCCGCATTACAATATCCCCATCCTCGCTATTCCCCTCGACCCCACCGTCATCATCAAGATCGGCCCCGAAGCTATACACCACCGCCACCCCGTCCTCCACGCGATACACCGGCAACTCACCGGTCGCAAAATCCACGGGTAAATTCAGCAAATACGCCAGGGACAGTGCATTTAAATCTGGCGGGAATTTACCTCGATCGGCGTGATATGCAGCTATCGCAAATGCCACAACCTCCAGCTCTAGAGCCATCTGGATGCTCTGCTTCGCCTGTTCACACATTGCGGGTCTGGGGAAAACATCATGAATGAATAAGTACAATCCTCCAGCAGTATAAATATTGCTTTCTTCAATCAATCCTCGCATCGCCTTTATCGCCTCGGGATTCCCCTTGAACATTAACTCGGCCTGATCACACCGTTGTCCGACTTCCTGTTCAAACTGCTCCAACGCATTTAGACGATCTTTGGGAGATTCAATTGAAAACATCTCAACCTGCAGGTCCGCAAGACGGTTTAATTCCCGCAGTGCAAAATTGATATCAAACAGTTCATGACCAACAAACTGGTAGGTTTTCTCCGACAACTGCAAGTCAGGTATCGGCCCGATTCGGCAACGCAGCAGCAGATCGACCATCATGAGCCTTGAATCAGTATCAACCGCATCAGTAAGTTCTAAAATCCGCGGCATCGCTTGAGTTTCTTTCACCCCACGACGCAATTGTTGAATCGATGCGTCTGAACTGTTTAGTATGTCCTGACTCACCTTTATAGCAAACTGATGTACTGAATAAGCCACTAGCCGTGAAATGAAAACAGGCTGTTCTTCTGTTATTTGTGCCAGCCGATGTATCACCACGACATCCATCCATGCCCCATCGATATCTCCATCATGAATCTTCAACTCGGCACGTGACGCATAAGCCCTCGCCAGACCTCTGATGTGTCCTAAGTGGGCTAACGGAACCATGCACAACGATTCACCCTTGCCTTCTTCTACAAAGAATGGTATCGCGAAGCCGTTCCTATCTAGCCCCTGAGCAATCATGTCCATGCTGCTTGCTGATTCGTCAAGCCAACGCTTGACTTCGGGATAATCCTCTTCAGACCACGGGTTTTCTGCCGTCCTCTGAACCTCCCCGTACCAAGGCGAATCGGTTATGTTGAAATCTGAAGGGTTTGAACTTTCGCCAGCCTGTGCTCTCATGAAGGTCGGGTAACGTCGGAAGTACATGGATGGATCAGTTTGTTGAACACCCAACCATGCAAGAGACTGCTGCCGAACGCTTTCACTTGTCCAATCTTCCGGATGTATGGTCTGCAGAAGCACAACCGCAAAATTGTCCTCCAGCTTCACTTTTTCTCGAAGCTTCCCATTCACATAACTGAGGTAGTCAATCGTCCCATCCTCGTTCAACGGCCCATCAATCACCGTCGTGTCCGGGCCGATCTCCAGTTCAACCTCCGCATGAATCGGAGCAACAAACAGGACATGTAAAACCACAAACGCGAGCGCGATGGTAAATAGACGGTGCATTGAATCCTCCCGGGCGAGTTTGACGATCAGTCAGTGCAGGTGTAGATCTGCCGTTCGGTGACCACCATATCCAGGAACTGATCGTGCGGTTCGGTTGGTAGTGCTTTGACGATCTGCCAACTGTAGCACAGACCGATCGCGATGACATCCGGGTGGTCGGCGAGAAACTTATCGTAATGCCCGCCGCCCTGTCCGAGCCTTTCGCCGGACTCGGTAAACGCCAATCCCGGCACGATCGCGACGTCGATGCGCTGCTGGATCGGTGCATTGGCTGCGGGGACGGGGATGTGCAGTTGTTTGCCGTCCCCTTCTCTGAGTTCATCCAGCCGACGGATACGGTGCGCCTGCATCTGGTTGTGATCGTCCAGCCGTGGAACGCAGATGTGTTTGCCCACATCCAGCAGGTCGTGGATGACGTTGTACGTGTCGGGCTCGTTGAACATGGAGACGTAGCTGAAGACCACACCCGCCTCGCGCAGTTGCCTTAGGCCATGCAAGCGCACGCGGATGGTGTCCGACGCCTTGCCGACCTCGTCGGCCGACATCTTCGCCCGGTTCGCTTTCATCTCACGCCGCAAATCAACCTTGTTGATTGACATCGTGTAATCCCCACCCTGTGAGTCGCAGCCGGATCAGGTACTGCTTCTGGAGAACATCGTGACCTCTTCCTCATCCGCCACGTGCTCGGCCGTTGGATCAATCTGCAAATATCCCTTTAACAGATACACCGCCGCGTAAATGATCGGTGTATCCAATAATGCCGCCACGAACTTAAAAGCATACCCGGTCGCGATGAACAACCACAACTGAGGCCAGATCGGTTTGTCGTCGCTGACCGGCAGCGCGTGTGCATAAAAATGCGTGATCGTGATCACCGCAAACGTATCGATCATCTGGCTGACCATCGTGCTGCCGTTGTTCCGCAGCCACAGGTGCTTGCCGTTGCATAGCCGTTTCCAGAAGTGGAAGACATAGACATCGCAGAACTGCGCCGCCAGGTACGCGATCATCGAAGCCGTCACCGCCCCGAACGCCAGGTATCGGATCTGGTAGAACGTCCAGCCCGTCTCGGGGTACGCATCCTTGACCGCATCATAAACCGGCTGAACCGGGAACCCACCCGGCCCATCATTAGGCACAAAACCAGGCATCGCGCCGCCGATCCACAAAATAAAAATCACCCAGATATTCAACAGCAGCCCGACCAGCACCACGAAGTTCGCACGCTTGCGCCCGTAGAACTCACTGATCAGGTCCGTGCATAAAAAGGTCATCGGGTATGGCAACACCCCTACCGCCACCGCGAATATCCACGCATCGGGATGGAAGTTCGGCGTCCCCCATTGAAACACCGTCTGCCCGTCCACCTCCCCCCAACTCGCCAGCACGATAAATCGGCTGATCCCCAGGATGTTCAGCATCGCCAGCGTGCCAAGAAACAGCCCCGCCATCACCAGAAACACGCGTTCCCGCCGCTGGTGTAACACGGCCGGGTCGATCATCGGCAGGCTGTTCGCTCTTATCATCTAATCATCCGCCCCGGCTTCTGCCGGTCCATACAGGTCGACGCATCCTAATCGCCACCCCCGCTGTGAACAAGACCCACGTCCTATTAAAGAGGTTGTATAATCCTGTTAGGGAATGATTGACTACCCCATGGAGGATTTACACCATGCACACCCGCACACACACCTCACGCATCTATGACGGCGAAGGCGATCAACTCATGATCGACCACCAGATACAGGACCGCCTGATCGTCCTGCCCGACGGCTCGCCCAGCAAGCAGGTCGACTCCTCGCCGCATATCCGCGTCATGTGGGGCCAGCACATGCTCGACGACGTCGTCGCCGGCCGATACCGTTCACTCGTCTGTGCCGTCAACGCCGACGACAACAGCCACGGCATCATCAGCGAATTGGCGTCCCTCGTGAAGACCAGCCAGTGGTCACCCGAGACCATCACCAGCCATACCAAGATGTTCGCCAACCGCGAAACCGTCACCGTCATCAAGTTCGATATGGACACCGTCGAGGTCCTCGGCCTGCTCCGCCCGACCAAGCAAAACCACCTGACCCTCAAGGACCTGGCCCACGGCATGTCCGTCGCCACCGAGATGATCCGCCGCAAGCCTAACCTGCGAAACCCCGCCGCCTCCGTCAGCTTCCTCGGCGCCCAAGCCAATGCTTTGGTCGATGAGCACGGTAAGGAGCCCAGCTTCGAGACCGTCCTGCGGACCATGCACGAAGCAGGCTTCGCCGGCGACGTCTACCCCGCCCCCTGGATGTGGGAATCGGCGCCCACCGGCGTCTACGCCCGCTACCCCTTCCCCCCATCTCTCGACCAGATGCGGATGGGCGGCTTCTAGAATAACCGGCAGGCGCAATACCACCGAACCGATTGGCCCGGCGACTTTGCCGGGTTTTTCATTGCATGTGGACCGTCCCACTTCTGCAATTAACTCTCAATAATTAGGCAATCCAGGTGGTTTTTTCTGCAACTTTACTGCTTAAATCGGGCTGGCCTTACCGAAGTAGCGAGCATAAGCTTATAATGGATCCGTCACAGGCTTGTTGCCCCGGATGCCCCACCCGGACGTGCCCCCCGGATGAGAGAAATGTGAGTGAATTGCCGTGTCTACCCTGAGCATCAAAGAGATCGCGCGTAACGCCGGCTACACCGTCGACGCGTTCCTGTTCGTGCAGCGCGGGTTGGACTTCACCGTCAAACGCATCCACGGCGAAGAGCCCGCTCGCGTCACCGCCGACCTCGATGAACCCCATCACGCCACGCGACACGTCAGCGGCCAACAGCTCTGCTTCGGCCTGCGCGACTTTGCCAAAAAAGAATACGGCCTGCTCGCTCGCAGCGTCCTGGCACGCTGGCGCATCACACGCAGCGAGGACTTCGGCCGCATCGTCTTCGCCATGGTCGACGCCGGCCTCATGCACAAAACCCCCGACGATACCCTCGACGACTTCATCAACGTCTTCAGCTTCGACGAAGCCTTCTCCAACCACCTGCTCCTGGGCGAAAATGCGTAGCAGGGTGTAGCGATTTTAATCGCTAATTGTTAATCGTTAATTGCAAATGTATCTATCCCAACGCCGGTCCTGAGCGCAGCGAAGGTCCGGGTATCTTCATATTCAATGTTCGATGTCCAATCTCAAATCTGTGCTAATTGCTAATGGCTAAAGGCTAGAGCGTCTTCCAATCTCATGTAGCATACCCGCAGCTGCGGAAGTAGTTGCGGCACTCGTCCAGTGATACCGCACGCAACGCCCGACCGATCGCCTCAATCAGTTTGTCGCTGGTCCGCGCGGCGGCGGCACGCAGCAGGGCTTTGACCTTGCTCCACATCTTCTCGATCGGGTTGAAGTCCGGTGAGTACGGCGGTAAGTACCACAGGTCACAGCCCGCCGCTTCGATCGCTTCACGCACCCCGCGCACCTTATGCGACGCCAGGTTATCCATCACGACGATCTGGCCTTGCTTTAGTGCCGGGGCCAGGCAACGCTCGACGTAGCCGCGGAACAGCGCCGCATCCGTCGCGCCGTCGAAGGCCAGCGTCGCCCGTTGGATCACACCCTCACAACCGATCGCGCTGAGCATCGTCGTCGTACGCCAGTGGCTGTGCGGCGCCGCGGCGTCCAGCCGGCAACCGCGTCCGGCCCAGCCCCGCAGGCGGGTCATGTTCGTCCTCGCGCCCGATTCATCCAGGAAAACAAGCTGCTTAGGCTCGATGAACCGTGTGGCGATGCGGAAGTTCACACGCTGCTGCTTCACATCCGCGCGGTCCTGCTCGCTGGGCCGTAATGACTTTTTTTAAACGTCCACCCCAGCTTCCAACGCACCGTCCGCCACATCGTGCCCAGCCCGCAACGGATGCCCAGCTCACGCTCACAACGCACACGCAACGCATCCAGCGTCGTGTCCGGCTTCTGCTTGAGCATCGCATGTACACGCTGCAGGTCTTTGCCGGCGAACCGGCTGACGTAGTCGCCGCCCTGAGGCCGCGGCGCGATCCCCTCGCCTTCACGACGCCGTTGCTTGAGCCGACGCACCCACGAGGCGCTGACCGAGAACCGCTTGGCCACCTCACGCGTGCCGTGCCCGGCATCACACGCCGCCAACACCCGCTTCCGCAGATCCATTGAATATGCCTTCATCAAAGCCTCCTTGCTTGAAGGCACAGCATAATCACTTGTGTACAAGGGCGCTACAGTGGCGTGGAAGATGCTCTAATGGCTTTCTTCCCCCCCAACGCCGGTTCTGAGCGAAGCGAAGGGCCGGGTATCGTCATCTTTATGTTCAATCTTCGATATTCAATCTGAAAATGCCCATACGACTAGCTAACTGCCAATGGCTTTTCTGATTTCCTGCTTTCCTGCGTTTTCTCACTCCCCACCCCCCAACCGACCGACAAACCAATAGCCGCTCGCTTTGCGCGCCGGCCGGGATATCGTGCATACACACGAAAGGGTCAAGGATGGCCGAACAACACCGGGAAAAACCTCTCTGGATGGAGCGTTGGTTCCAGATACTGCTTGGATCGCTGGTCCTGCTCACCGTCGCCTCGCTGGCCGTCCCCTGGCTGCTGGGCCTGATCTACGCCATCCGTTCCGTGCTGCTGCCGCTGGTCATCGCCCTGGGCCTGGCCTACATCTTCAACCCGATCGTCACCTGGATGCACCGCCGCCTGAAGCTGCCACGCTGGGCCGGCACCGGCGTCGTCTTCATCGCCGCCTGCTGGATCGTCCTGATCCTTTCACTTTTGATCCTGCCGCCACTGATAAGCCAAGGCATCGGCCTCATCGATCAGGCTAAACAATATCCCGAGAAAATCAGCCGGATCGTCCAGGAACAAAGCGCCCGACAAAACGCAACACTCCCACAATCTCCGGGCACCGAATCCAACAAAGACAACTCGTCTGAAACAGTTCAAGCCGACACAGACGCAACCGACAAGGCCGCCGACACAACCACCGATCAAGAAACTTCCACCGACAACCAAGTTGCAGACGCCAACGCAATCGACTCAGATGAACCCGAAGTCGCTACCACCAAAACCGAGGAAGGTCTGATCGACGACCTTCGAATTATGATCGACGAAGCGCTCGGCCCCGAGCGCGCCGCTGAACTGCTCGCCCAGGCCGCAGACTGGTTCGCTACACTCGACTGGGGCAAGACCACATCCGTTGTCTTGTCTTCACTCGACGTAGGCGTCGGCGTCGTCGGCTCCGCTATCAGCCTCACCAGCTACATCGCCCTGTCCGCGGTCATCATCGCCTTCTGCTTCTTCTTCTTCAGTTGGAAGCTCGACAAAATTATCGCCTGGTTCATACCGCTGATCCCCGCCAAATACCGCAGTGAAGTACTCGGCGTCATGGTTCAGATGGATAAATCCATCGCCGCGTTCATCCGTGGCAGACTCATCCAGGCGGCCGTCATGGCGTTCGTCCTCAGTGTCGGCTGGTGGCTCGCCGGCGTCCCGTCCTGGCTGCTATTAGGCATCCTCTCCGGCGCACTGAACCTCATCCCCTTCGCCGCCGTGATCGGTTTCGTCGTCGCTTTGCTGCTCGCTGTCATCGACTCCTTCGCAGGCGGCACCTTCAGCATCTGGGTCCTCATCTGGCCAACCTTCGTCTACGTCCTCGCTCAGTCGCTTGACGGCTGGGTCGTCGAGCCCATCGTCCAAGGCAAAGCCACCGACCTCGACCCCGTCTCCGTCCTCGTCGCCGTCATGATCGGCGGAGCCCTCGCCGGCCTGCTCGGTATGCTCATCGCCATCCCCACCGCCGCCTGCATCAAAATCCTCTCAAAAGAAGTCATACTCCCCAGACTCCACAAACTAGCCGCCGGGGAGAATGCGGATGGGGCTTAGGTGTAGGGTGTGGGGTGTGGGGTGTGGGGTGTGGGGTGTGGGGTGTGGGAATTGTATTGCTAATGGCTAATGGCTAACGGCTTCCTCCCCCCCAACGCCGGTTCTGAGCGAAGCGAAGGGCCGGGCTTCTTCGTGTTCAATCTTCAATGTCCAATCAAAATCCGAGCTAACAGCCAATGGTTCCGCCCAAAAATTTCCTTGCCACCCCCACCCCCAACCCCATACAATAAACCAACAACCACCCGGGGAAACTCGCCATCCCATTCCGAAAGGAACACATCATGCAGCGCCTGCCGATCGTTCTAGCGTGCCTGGCTGCCTCGATCCTCGTCTCTGACCTACAAGCCCAGAGCCTGCAGGAGCGCATCCAGATCGTCCGTGAACAGCGCCAGCAGCCCGCATCGCAGCAGCAGCCTGCCACGCAGGAGCCCGAGTCCCAGCAGATCCCGCTGAAGCTGCGGAAGATCTTCGACGAAGTGACTTTCGATGCGATGCCTGCTCGCGATGTTTTCGAGTGGTGGTCTAGCAACACCAATATCCCACTGGCCATCGACTGGAACGGCATGGAACTGGACGGCATCAATCCCGATCAGCTTATCACGATCAGCCTCAAATCCATCCCCGCAAAAAACCTGCTCATGATCCTCATGCAGCAGGCCTCACCGAACGAAACACTCATCTTCGAATCCACGCCCTGGTACTTGCAGGTCATGACCAAACGTCAGGCCAACCGTAACACCGTCGTGCGTGTCTACGATGTGGCCGACATGGTGATGCAGGTCCCCAACTTCACCAACGCGCCGCGCATGGACCTCGGTGAAGCACTCAACTCATCAGGTTCCAGCGGTGGCGGAGGAGGCGGTGGAGGCGGCGGTTCGTCCACCGGCATCTTCGGCAACGACAACGAAAACAACAGCGAAGATAAAGAACTGACCAAGAACGAGCGCGGCGAAAACCTCGCAAGACTCATCCGCGAAACAATCGAGCCTGATATCTGGCAGGAAAACGGCGGCCTCTATGCCTCCGCCCGATACTACGACGGCAGGCTTATCGTCAACGCCCCCATGTACGTCCACCGCCAGATAGGCATGCCCGAAAGCAAACCCTACCAACCCAAAACCATCCCCGGCCGACAATCCTCCGTCGCCGGCACCCAATCCGCCCCAAGCTTCCAAAAAACCTCCGGCGTCCGAGACTGACCCTGTAAAGCCCCGACCATCGGTCGCGCTCTGGATGATCTGACTTCCCCCAAGCCGCTTGCGGCTTAGCACTCCTGCTCCCTCACCCCAGACAAAGCGCGACCACTAGTCGTGGCTATACACCAACATCCACAACACCCGCGCGCAACAACCGCCCCCAAACAAAACCACAAATTAAATCTGTTGATCCCCTTATTCCGGCGTCACACATCGCGCGGTGTTTCGCCGTCATCTTCTTCATCATCCGTATCGGCCGGCGCGTCGTCCATCCCGAAGCCCGTGCGTTCTTCGATCGCCTGCATGATACGTTTGGTCGGTTCGCGTTCGAACTTCCAGTCGTCAAGCGTGATCTGGTCCGACTTGCCGTTGGATTGATAATAGACGACCGCGATGCCCTTGCTCTGCCAGCGGGATTTGTCGATCGAGGTGATCGATTCGTAATCCGTTTCCTTGCCGCCCTTGGCTTTTAGGCCTTGCTCGTCGGCTTCCACCCACTTGCCCAGCGAGGTCAGGAACACGAACAGGAAGCCCAGCCCGATCGGCGCGCAGATGCCCGCAAGCAGTTTCTGCGTGAAGATGTCTTTGTCGGTCTTCTGCGTGGGATTGGTGGTCGGCCAGCCTTTTTCGCGTGCCAGTTCTTCCCAGATGCGGCCGGCCTCGGTCGGGTCGGGGTGCTCCTGGTAGACCTTTTGGTGCGCTTCAAACTGCTCCTTCTGCAACGGGTACTTCACCATCCCGTCATAGAGGAACCAACCGCTGAAGATCAGCGCCGCCAGTCCGATTAATCCGGGACGCCAGATGTACCCCTTGCTGATGTTTGCTCTTACCGCCATGAATGTTTAACCCGGTTCCTTGGTCTTGTCCTGATCTGTTAAACGGATACGTCCGCTAGAGGTTTACACGCTCCAAGGCCCGTCGCCACCAGTGTGTCGTTATCACGCGTGCCAACGGCCGACGCATCAACTCCGTGAAGCCACCTTCATCCACACGTCGGCGCGGGATACGCGGCAGGCCATGCCCTTCGGCAAGCGCCCAATTCAAAAACGCATTCGTCTCGGCGATCATCTGATCCCGATCGAATCGCAAGTCTCTCAGTGATTTGTCCGTCCTCCTTGAGAACAAGACATAATCCTCCATAAGTGGTTGTCAATTAATCACCTGATTATACAACATCTGTAAGCCGTGGTTGCATGGACCTGCTTACTGCTTATCGGCGGACTCGCCCCAAAGACCGTTGCCCGCTTTTTTGGCTTCGCGTTCGAGCAGGTTGAAGTCTTCGAGATGTCTATGATTCCATCGGTCATCGGCGCGTGCAAGTCCTTCTATAATCAATGTTTCATTCAACATCACGCCGTCCGGTAACTCGACGAACGCCAGCAATCGCCCGAAGTTGCCGCGGGTCCGACTGGGCTCAAGCGTCAGGTGTACTTTTCGCCCTTCCACGAGCTCCCGGGCCCGTTGTGTTGCCGCCTCCGCAAAAGGCTCAGCCGGGCGAGGTGGGTCACTGTGGGCCATCTCCGGCGTGTCGATCCCCCACAACCGAATCCGCGTCGTCGACTCTTTGCCGTCCGGCATATCAATATCCAACGTATCCCCATCCACGACCCGCACTACCGTCACCCACTGCCCGTTGTACTTCGCCTCATCGTTCGAAGTCTCCAACAACAATCCCGACCGATCCGCGATCACCAGCAGCAGCGCGATCACCAAAGTAAACACCATGTAAACCCAACGCCGTTTACCTCGACCACGCAGGTAAGTATCAACGGGTATCGCAGAGTTGGAAGAACGTTTGGGCATGGGTTCGGGTGTTGGGTGTTGGGTGTTGGGTGTTGGGTGTTGGGTGTTGGGTGTTGGGTGTTGGGTGTAGAGAGCTGGTCCCCAAATCTTGGACAGCCGGTTGGCCTGAATAAGGTGGGCCAACGGGTTTATGCCGCGGCCAGCGGCGGTCCGGTTATAGGTTTTCCATCATACGCTTCGTCCGGCGTCCGTCCAGCGAGTGTCGAGTGCGGACGCTCGGTGTTGTAGAACCGCAGCCATTCATTGATCCCGGCGCGAGCTTCGCTGCCTCTGTCCCACGCGTGCAGGTACACGCATTCATACTTCAGGCTCCGCCACAGACGTTCGATGAACACGTTGTCCATCCATCGGCCTTTGCCGTCCATCGATACCTTCGCGCCCGCGTTCTTCACCGCTTCGGTCCATTCCAGGCCGGTGAACTGGCTGCCCTGATCGGTGTTGATGATCTGCGGCGGGCCGTGCTTGCTCAGCGCTTCTTCCAACGCCTCGACGCAGAATGACGCTTCCATCGTGTTGCTCAATCGCCAGGCCAGCACCTTCCTGCTGTGCCAGTCCATGACCGCAACGAGGTACAAAAAGCCGCGTCGCATCGGGATGTATGTGATGTCGGCGCACCACACATGACCCGGCTGATCAATCTTCAGATTCCGCAGCAGGTACGGATACACCTTGTTTTCAAGGCATTTGACGCTGGTCTTCGGGGCCTGGTAGATCGGCGTCAAACCCATCTGGCGCATCAATCGACGCACACGCTTGCGGCCGACGTTGTAGCCAAGCCGACGCAACCAACGCATCATCTGCCGGCTGCCGTAGAACGGCGTGCACAGGAACTGTCGGTCGATCAGACGCATCAGCTTCAGGTTCAACGGGCTCTCGCCTTTGCCTGAAAAGTAAAACGACGATCGGCTGATCGACACCAGCCCACACTGACGCACGATGCTCAGCTCGGGGTGCTTGGGTTCGACCATGTCGCAGCGGCGGCCGTGGCTCAAAGCCCCAACCCTTTTTTTAAAAAGTCCTTCTCGATGGTCAGCTCGCCGATCTTCGCGTGCAGCTCTTTGATCTGCTCGTCGGATGCCTGCGGGTCCTTGCCGCCGCCACGGGCAAAAAGCTGGGCCGCCTCCTGTGCCAGCAGCTTCTTCCACCCGCCGATCATGTTCGGATGCACGTCGTACTTCTTGGCGATCTCCGCCACCGTCAACTCGCCACGCAGCGCCTCCAGCGCCACCTTCGCCTTGAATTCAGCCGTAAATCGTCGTCGCTTGCTCATCAAGTAAGTCCTTTCAAATCTGCAGACCAGCCCACTTTAACCGGCTGTCCAAGATTTGGGGACCAGCTCTGTAGAAATTGTATTGCTAATGGCTAAAGGCTATGGCTAACGGCTTTCTCTCCCCCCAACGCCGGTTCTGAGCGAAGCGAAGGGCCGGGTATCTTTCTCTTCATATTCAATCTTCGATCGTCAATGTTCAATCTCAAATCCGTGCTAAGAGCTAACGACTAATGGCTAACTACTTCCATCGCTTCAATCCTCAAATACCTGACAACACCCGCGAGCATCAACACGAGCACAACAAGCGTCAGGTTCACGATCCGCCACGTACGTGCTTCGGCGCTGACCATCGAATCGACCTGGAAAGCCCATACAAGTGCAAAGAACGTGGTGGCGATCAGCACCTTCACGGACAGCACGATCAATATTAACGGGCCGTTTTCCTGGTAAAGCTGGCCGAATATCACCCATTGGTACACGCCACTGATGACAAGCCCAATGACCGCCGCCAGCAGGACCCAACGATATCGCGACTCGATACGCTTGATCGTTTGGTCGAGTTCGTCGTTACGAGTCAATGCCTTGATGGGCCCGCTACTTAGGACAATCAGCGCGAGGCCGCCGATGATCAGCGTGGCTGAGCCGACGTGGATCCAACGCATCAACAGGAAGAAAATCGCGTAAACCATCCCGTAAGGGTAGCGGCCGACGCGGTCGGATCAATCTGGAGCGGTTTAGATATGCAGATTCAAGCCAGGATGTCCAGCAGGTTGCCGTGGGTGGGCACGGCCTGGCCGTAGATGTAGCCCTGGATCGCGCCGGGCTCGGAGGGAGGTGCGATGTCGGCCGGTACGGTGATGTAGTCGACGATCGGCAGCGCATAAACGCCCCACGGCCAGTTCATGCGCACCGCCGGCTGAGACCCAGTCGCTTCGCCCCCTCTCAGGGCGTAGCAATCTACCTGCGACAGGCCGTGCGTCTGCTCGACGACACGTTTGGGCGCATCAGGCCGCCGATGCGCGTCAAGTGCGCACGGCCGCGGCTCACAATGTCTCACTTCCGGGACATCGCAGCGGTGGTGATGTTGGTCGTACCGACCCGGGCCGAAGTGCTCGTATCGGATCGACCAGATCATCAGATTCTCATGGGGCTCGCACCTCATACCTTGGGAGATGCGAAAGCCGATCCAGCACGGCGGAGATCGCACGATGGCGCGTATTTCATTTTTTAACAGATACTTACATCGCGTAGATCCTGCGAACGACTCGCCGATCTGTATCAAATGTTGCCCGAATCCCCCAGCCCTGTTGCCCGGGAATGTCAACGCCCTACCATGTCGCGATGCTCGCCAAGGACTTGGATTACGACCTGCCGCCCGACCTGATCGCTACCACAGCGGCAGAACCTCGTGATAATGCTAGACTTATGGTTATTGATCGTGATTCCGGCAAGGTCAGCCACCGCCGCGTCGCCGATCTGCCCAATCTTGGCATCTTCCGGGCGGGCGATCTGATGCTGGTGAACCGTAGCAAGGTATTACCAGCCTATTACGAATGCGTGCGTAGCGGCACGGGCGGCAAAATCAAGGGACTATTTATAGGAATCGATGCATCGTGCAGATGGCGGACGATGCTCGAATCGCGTGGCAAGCTGGAGCCGGGCGAGTTGATCGACCTGGATCAACACAACCAACTGAAGCTGATCGAGCATCTTGGCGGCGGCGAATGGTTAGCGGAATTTTGCGGTGATGATGACACGCTGAGTTTGCTTGAGCGGATCGGCAAGGTGCCGTTGCCGCCCTACATCCGCAAGGCGCGTAAGGCGCTACAGCAAAGTGAAGTCAACGACACGGATATGAGCCGGTACAACACGGTGTACGCACAAGATGCCGGATCGGTTGCGGCACCAACCGCGGGGCTTCACTTTACGCCGCAGCTCCTGAAAACACTGCAAAACATGGGTATTCAGCGCGAGGAGGTCACGCTGCACGTCGGGCTCGGCACGTTCATGCCGATCCGTTGTGATGATGTCAACGCGCATCCGATCCACAGTGAATCGATCTCGATCCCGTTAAGCGCGGTCGATGCGATCAAGCGGGCGCGAAGTTCAGGCAACGCTATCACCGCCGTCGGCACGACCACGGTGCGGGCGATCGAGAGCCTGCCGGCCGACCTGGGCGCGGTTTTGGCATCGGGCTACCAGACGTCGACGGACCTTTACATCACGCCGGACAACGGTTTTGAATTCCGGTTCACGGATCGGTTGATGACGAACTTCCATCTGCCGCGTTCGACGCTGCTGGCGTTGGTGGCGGCGCTGCCGGGGGTCGGGATCGACAGGCTGCTTGGCTGGTACCGCGAGGCGATCAAGGGAGGCTACCGATTCTATTCCTACGGCGACGCCATGCTGATCGTCTGACCTGCTAACAAAGAACGTTGATTACCTAAAATACGTAGAATCACGCAAATGCCACTCGACCAGATTGATTATGAACCGAAGCCCAGCAAGAGACGCGTCGAAGAGGTGCGGATGAGCTTCGGCGATCATTTGGAAGACCTGCGTCGGCGGTTGATCCTTGCGTTAGCGGGGCCCTTGATCACGAGTATCCTCGGTCTGGTTTACGGGCGTGAGATCATCGGCTGGCTGGTTAAGCCGTTAGCGGAGGTGCAGCTTTACTTCGGCTTGCCGCCTCAGACTTACAACCTTGCGGTGACGACGGGCTTCGGGGTTTACATGAAGGTCGGCCTGATCACCGGCCTGGTGATCGCTGCGCCGTGGGTGGTGTACCAGATATGGAAGTTCGTTGAGAGCGGGCTGTACGATCATGAGAAGAAGGCGGCGTACCTGGTCGCGCCGTTCAGCGGCGTCATGTCACTGCTGGGCGTGCTGTTCATGTACTACATCCTGCTGCCGATTTCTTTGGCTTTCCTGATCTATTTCACGGTGAGTTACCCCGCTTTGGATATGCAGGACACGCAGCCCAAAGGTTTTATGGGGATCATCCTGAGCCCTTACGCACCCCCGGGTCAAGAAGCGGAAAACCCGGTCGAAGAGCATCCTCTCGACACAGGGCTGGATAAAGTACCGCTGACTCTATCTCAGATACCTGCGACCCAAACCGATCCCACAGAGCCGGTCGAGGGGCAGATATGGTTCAATCAAACCGATGGCGTTATACGCTACCACACGGGTGGCCGAACCTTAACGTTTGTGCCCCAGGAGAAACAAGACACAAGGCCGAAAAACCAATCGATGGTCGCGCCGATGATCGAGATAGGCCAGTACATCAGTTTCGTGACAATGATGGGGGTCGCGGTGATCGTGTCGTTCCAGTTACCGGTCTTGATGATGATCCTGGGATGGACGGGGCTGATTGAGCCGAAGATGTTAAGTAAATACCGGCGGTACTGCGTTTTTGCCTGCTTCGTGCTGGGGGCGTTCCTGACGCCGGCCGATCCGATAAGTATGGTGGCGTTGGCGCTACCGCTTTGGGGTCTGTATGAGCTGGGCCTGCTGGTGATGGGCGTGTCGTTCCGGAAGACGGTTGAGGACGGGAGCGAGGGGGATGAGTAGGCGCTAAGCCGCAAACGGCATGCAAGAGGGCTAAACCGCAAAAGGTTACTGTTTGGGAAATGATTAACTGGGTCCGTTAGAATCTAAAACATTATGCTGCCACCGCTGAAACATCGATTGGTGATTGGGATCGTCCTGGTAATCGGGGCGTTGTGCTGGCTGTTTGCGCGTGGGCCATTGACTGCGGTGGATGGATCGACGGGTTTGAGCCTGATGGATGCACGTGCGGGGATGTTTGCGGCCCTGATGATTTTGATCGTGGCGGGTATCCCGGCGTTGATTGCCGGGCTGATCGCGGCCTCGACAGGTAACCCGCTCAGTGGTGCGTTTACGATCAGTTTTGCATTGCTGCCTTTAGGTGCATTGGGTGGATCAATCGATGGCTACCTGAAGCGTGTGGAGTTGCCGGGCGGGTACAAGGCGCTAGCGGTGGAAGCGGTGATCTGGCTCGTGCTAATGGCGGCCGCGTTTATTTTGATTGATATGGCACAGAGGAAGGTCCGGCCGAACCTGAGCAAGCTCGCGGTGAAGCATCATCTTGGTGAGCGGACTCGGATGTGGTTGCCTGACGTCAAAGCCTTGCTGGGGGGTCTGGTCACGGCAGTCGTGGGCGGCGTACTGTGCAGCTTTTTGATCAAAACGACGGACGGCGGACAGGTCAATTGCTCGCTGCTGCTTGGCTTCGGCGTTGCCGCGATGATCTCGCAGATGTCCGTGGCTCAGAACAATCCGATCGTGATCCTGGTCAGTCCGCTGCTGGTCGCGTTGGGTGCGTACCTGTTTATGCTGGGCAGCTACTCCAATGCCGATGCCTTCCTGGATGATCTGTACACCGGCGGTTTGCTCAAGCTGGCGTTGGCGTTACCGATCCAGTACGCGTCTTCGGGCGTGGTGGGTTGTGCGTTGGGCGTGGGACTGGCCGAGACGATGGACCAGGTCCGCCACATGACCCATCCGGCCGGCGCCTGAGTGTGGGGAAAGTTCGTAACAGAATACTCACACAGATCATGTACAAAGTTCGCATGATCAACAGATTCTTTCTAGCCGTGGCCGGCCTCGGGCTGGTCTTGTCGATCGCCGCACACAGTAGCGCCCAGACGGTCGGTAATGCGATCTTTATCCACCCCGACGGCGCGTCGGCCGGTTCGTGGACCGCGGCGCGGGCGCTATGGGTTGGTCCGGATGGCGAACTGGAATGGGACAAGCTACCCCACGTGGCGGTGTACCGCGGGCACATGAGTGACAACCTGACCGCGTCCAGCAATGGCGGCGCGACGGCCCATGCGACGGGCGTTCGGCCTCGTTACCACGCGTTCGGTCGTATGGATCAGGGCGCAGATGCGCCGCGGATTCTCGATGCGAACGGACGGTATCGCTCGGTGGCGATCGAGGCATTAAACGCGGGACTGCGTGTCGGCGTGGTGCAGTCTGGCACAGCGATCGAGCCGGGCACAGCCATCTTCCTGACGGATGCGACGCAGCGCAACAATTACGACGAAATCACCGAAGGCATCATGAAGTCCGGCGCCCATGTGATCCTCGGCGGCGGCGAACGGCACTTCCTGCCTGAAGGCGTGCAGGGTGTGCACTGCAAGGGCACGCGCAAAGACAACAAGAATCTCGTCGAAGAAGCGAAGGCGAACGGGTACACGGTGATTTATACGCGTGATGAGTTGATGTCACTGTCGGATGACACGAAGAAGGTGCTTGGCTTGTTTGCGGACTTCCATACGTTCCACGATCTGACCGAAGAAGAGCTGGCGGCGAACGGTTTGCCGATGTATGAGCCGGATGCGCCGACGCTGGCGGAGATGACGGATAAGGCGCTGAAGCTATTGTCGCACGGCGATCGCCAATTCCTGCTGGTGGTGGAAGAGGAAGGGCCGGACAACTTCGGCAACCATAACAACGCATCGGGGATGCTCGAGGGTTTGCGTCGTGCGGATGAAGCGTTCGGGGTGGCGAGGAAGTTTATCGCGGAGAATCCGAATACGCTGTTGATGACGTGTGCGGATTCGGATGCCGGGGGCGCGAGGATGATGGGTATCCGTATCGGGACGAACGGCGTGTATCCGGAAACCTTGCCGGAGCGTGATCGCAGCGGTTCGATGATTGACGGCGTTGAAGGCACGGGGGGCCGGCCGTTCCTTGCGATGCCGGATCAGTACGGACGGCGTCTGCCGTTCAAGATCGTGTGGGCGGCGACGGACGATTTATCCGGCGGTGTGGTCGTGCGTGCCGAAGGCTTCAACGCCGAGTACGTCCAAGGCACGATGGATAACACGGACATCCCGAAGCTGATCCGCAGGACGCTGTTCGGCAACCCGACAGCGACGGGGACGGTGCGGGCAGAGTGAGTTAGTGGCGGGGTGTTTTGCCACGGATAAATACGGACTTAGGTGAATGTCGAATGCACGAAGGGCGAATGACGAAAGAATGTCGAAAATCGAATGACGAAGTGTTTTGAGTGTGGTCAATTGGAATTTGGCATTGAAGCATTCTTTGGACATTCGTAGATTTAATCTATCCGGCCCTCACCCCGGCCCTCTCCCGAGGGGAGAGGGGGTTGGATTGCATCACATCTTGAACGTGAAGATTGAAACTGAACAGGCAGTCAGTGCAGTTTTCAGATTGAATAATGAAGATTGAACATGAAGAAGCCCGGACCTTCGCTGCGCTCAGGACCGGCGTTGGGGGAAGAAAGCCATTAGCCATTAGCCATTAGCTGTTAGCTGTTAGCAATACAATCACTGCACCCCAAATCCTACGCCTTGCTATTCTGTGCGTTTACTTCGTAGCAGTAGCGGGGCTGGGAGCATGATGGCGAGGATGGAAGCCGGTTCGGGGACGGCGGTTGGTGGTGTGCCGGCGTTCCAGTCGGAGAGAACGACATTGATGTCATCCTGGCCGACGTAGCCGTCGCCGTTGTAATCGACTCCCTTCAAGGAAACCGCGACGGACTGGTTCCAATGCTGAAGCACCAAGTCGAGGTCGTCTAATCCAACGAAGCCATCGCCGAACGGGTCATAATGGTCGCCGATGATTTGGATGGGGGTGGTGTATCGGTAGGTGGGGATGTTCCAGAAGGTGAGGATGACATCGAGATCATTCAGGCCGACGAAACCGTCGTGGTCGTAGTCGCCTTGTGAAAGGTCGCCAGTGGGGACGTTCTGATTCCAGTGGGTCAGGACGTTGTCGAGTTGATCCAAGCCGATAAAGTCGACCCCGCAGCTGGGATCGCCCGGCAAGTCACAGATAGCTTCGGGGATGATCTGTCCGTCGATGATGTCAAGCTCATATTCCACGAAAGCTTGATGCCCTTCGGAGAGCGCGAAGCGTAGAGTGCCTTGGGCGTCGTTGGAGAGGCTGATTCGGCCGATGGTGTTAAAGCCGTAATTGTAGGTATATGTGTTGAACCAGGTGGCGTCGATGCCTGTGGTATCGAGTTGGTAGTTCCACCCGGTCAATGGACTGCCGAGGTCGCCGGACTGGCCTGCGATTCCGCCGGCGCCACCATCTACGATGCCGACATAGGTATCGAAGGCAATTGCGGGGTACACAGATGCTAGATACGCGGGGGGTGCTAAGTCGAAAGACGTGTCCGTATATTGGTAGATCGAACCGTTGGTAAGTTCGAGGATCATGCCGGCGACGGTCCAGTCGTTTGAGGTATAGACCTGGATGTCCTGCGTGACATAGCCGGCAAGTTCGGGCGCGGATGAGTTGTTGACTAAAGGAAAGTTAACCGCGACGTCAGCGTGTGCCGAAGCAGAAAAACAAGTGAATGCAATCAGAACGGAAGTGAGTCTAGACATGTTAAGCCTCCGGTTAAGTGTTTTCCCAGGAACACACTGATTATCCACTTCTTTGCGATTATTTTCAATAGATAACAACTACGGTGCGAAGATTTACTTTGCTCCGCATTCATTTTTTTTGTTTATGTTGCTCTTACATATAGGTGGAATTGGTAATAACAGGTTGCTTATTTTATTACCTGCGTCGTAAACACAACAGCAGGATCGGGCCGGCGCACAGCAGCGAAGCCGGCTCGGGTACACTGCTTACAACGGGTTCCTCGTATAGCCAATTCGACATCACGGCGTTGAGGTTGTCCTGACCGATGTAACCGACGCCAACATAATCCGCGTCCGGATCACCCGGTGGGACGTAGTGATTCCAATTGCTATACACACGTGTAAGATCGATGATGTCCACTTTCCCATCATCCCAGGTCGGAAAGTGATCGTAAGTCAGGTCGACGGTCGGGCGGGTGGTTTGGATATTCCAGAAGTGAAGGACGGCATCAAGATCGTCCAGTCCGACGTAGCCGTCATGCTGGTAGTCGCCCATGAGTTCGTTTCCGACGGGCACGTTCTGGTTCCAGTGAGTGAGCACGCGATCCAGTTCATCGAGGCCCATGATGTTACAGCCGGGGATGCCGGCACAGACGTCGGTTTCTACTACGCCGTTGACGATGTTGAAGTTGAAGACGACGACAAACTTACCGCCCTCAGAGACGGAGAACCCCATCGTGCCTTGTGCATCGTCAGAAAGTGTCAGGCGTCCGGTCTCGAGTTCACCGTAGTCTGTCGGGGTTTCGTTGTGCCAGGTGATATCGATGGCTTCGGTATCAAATCGGTAGGTGGCGTGCTCAGCGCCGCCGATGTCGATAGCGCCGGGCAGGAGCATCGTGGTGTCGTCGATGATGCCGACGTAGGTGTCGTATGCCAGTAACGGGAAGTACTGGATCATAATTGAGGGCGGCGCGGTATCGCCTGCATAGGGTGATGTGTCCTGGTAGATGGACCCGCTGGTCAGCGAAACGGACATGGATGCGGTGGTCCAATCCTGAGTGGACAGTACATGTATGTCCTGCGAGACATACCCGGCCATTTGAGGAACGGCTGATGTATCGACGACTGCAAAGTCGATGGTTACTTCTGCAAAGAGTGTGTTGGCGCCTAGAAGCGCGGTTAAGAAGATTGGGGTTTTGGACATGATGACCTCCTGGTTACCCGCCCAAAAGATGTGTCATGTCATTCTCACAGCATCCCATGCCAGCCGTCAAGCGAAAATGCGAGAGGGGAAGTATTTCACATAAAAAACCGCACGATTCTCACGGTCAGTGGATAAATGGCTCGGGTTGCAATCCATTGCTGTGCCGGCCCCTGATCGAATCTATAAATCCGCTATGATACGTGGCTTGTCATGGTTACATTGCTTCAACGATTACGAAACTTCATCCCGAGGACCAACCGCAGCATCATGCTTGCGCCGGTGGTGGGTATCGTGGCGGGGCTGGGGGCAATCGGTTTTCATTTGATGTGTCTGACGATCACACACGTAAGTCTGGAATGGGGTGTGGGATATCACCAGGGCGGGGCCGGGAACGAGATGGAGTTCCTGGATGTATTCGGCAGCGGTTTGAACCATCGCGGCTTGATGCCGTGGATGTTGTTGATCGTGCCAACAGTTGGCGGGCTGATCAGCGGGTTTATCGTGTACAAGTACGCCCCCGAGGCGGAGGGGCACGGGACGGATGCGGCGATCGATGCGTATCACAACAAGGGCGGTGTGGTGCGTGGTCGTGTGCCGATCGTGAAAATGATCGCATCGGCGATCACGATGGGCACGGGCGGGTCGGGCGGCCGAGAAGGACCGATCGCGCAGATCGGTGCGGGGTTTGGTTCGTTCCTGGCAACGAAGTTGAAGCTGACGGACTCGGAGCGACGTGTTTTGATGGCGGCGGGATTAGGGGCAGGCATCGGCGCGATCTTCCATGCGCCGCTGGCCGGGGCGATTTTTGCCGTTGAAGTGTTGTACCGCGACCCGGACTTCGAGGCGGAGGCGTTGATCCCATCGTTTATCTCGACGTCGATTGCGTATTGCGTGTTCTGTCTGGCGTTTGGATTCAAGCCGTTATTCGCGGTGGAGGCGATCCCGTTCAATCAGCCGTCGCTGCTGTTGCCGTTAACGGTGTTGGCCGGGGTGATGGTGGTGTTGGCGTGGGCGTATATCAAGTGCTTCTATGGGATCACAGCGTTGTTCCATAAGCTGAAGATCCCCAACATGCTCAAGCCGGCGATCGGCGCCGGGGCGACGGGCTTGTTTGCGATGTGCTTGTACTACATTTTTGTAGCGTACGGACGAGATGCTGAAGCATATAACAGCCTGAGTGTTTTATCTGCGGGTTATGGTTTCTTGCAGCATGTTCTGGAGAACCCGGACAACCTGACGGTGGTGATTCTGATCGCTGTGGGACTTGGCAAGATTCTGACGACGTCGTTGACGATCGGGTCAGGCGGATCGGGCGGCGTGTTCGGGCCGAGCATGGTGATCGGCGGATCGATGGGCGCGGTGGTCGGGCTATTGTTTCATCAGTGGATGCCCGGTATTGTTGCGCAGGAGCAGGTGCCGGTGTTTGCGATGCTGGGGATGGCGAGCTTCTTTGCTGCGGCGGCGTGCACGCCCGTAAGTACGCTCATCATGGTGTCGGAGATGACCGCCAGCTACACGCTGCTGCTGCCTTCGATGTGGGTTTGTGCACTGGCGTACCTCTTAAACCGTAACTACACGATCTACCGGGAGCAGGTCGCCAACCGTCTGGAATCGCCGGCGCACCGCGGGGATTTTATCGTCGATATCCTGCAGGGCCTGAGCGTGCGGGATGCGCTGCACGATGCGGCGCGTGATTTTGTGAACGTGCCGTTGAACATGCCGTTGGATGACATGGCACACCTGATCCCGCAGACGCGGCAGGCGTCGTTTCCGGTGATCAATGATGACGGCTCGTATTACGGGTTGTTCGGCCTGCACGACATCCGGCAGTTTTTGTATGAATCGGACGCGGGGAGCCTGGCGGTTGCGCAGGATTTAGCGATGCCGGGTGTTGAGCCGTTGACGCTGCAGATGGATCTATCGAGCGCGATCAGCCGGTTTGTGTTTGAATCGTATGAAGAGTTACCGGTGGTAGATGAGAACGAGCCGGGCAAGGTGCTTGGGCTGCTGCGGCGTCAGGATTTACTGGCCACGTACAACGCACGGCTTCTGGAAGAGAAGAAGTAGCCCCGCGGCGAGTCAGTTCGATGGGCGAAAACCAACAACGATTCCTGTTTCGACACCGCCAGAAGCTACATGGCAACCGCGCATTTGCAGCGGTGTTTGATGCGAAGATGCGTAAGTCGATGGGGCCGATCGCGGTGTGCGGACGTGCGAACGGATTGGATTACAACCGGTTTGGATTGAGCGTGCCAAGGCGCGTCGGTACGGCGGTGGTGCGAGCGGGGATCAAGCGACGGCTGCGCGAGGCGTTTCGGTTAGGGCAACATGACGGGCCGGTCGGTTACGATCTGGTTGTCGTGGTTCGGCCGCATGATAGGCTGAGCGTGGCGGAATACCGGGCTAAGCTATACCAGGCGCTCGATCAGATACACGAGCTGGCGCAGCGCCGCGCTGAACGTTCGGGTGCTGAACGTTCGGAAAAGGATAAAAGCGAATCATGATCCGATGGATCAGCCACATCCTGAGCGGTCTGCTGATCGCCCTGGTATATGTTTACCGAGGCACGCTGGGTTACTTCATGGGCGGGCACTGCCGGTTCCAGCCGACGTGCAGCCAGTACATGATCGAAGCGATCCGCAAGTATGGGCCGATCAGGGGCACGTGGCGCGGCATCAAGCGTATCGCAAGGTGTAACCCGTTCGGCGGCTCAGGGTATGACCCGGCCTGACCGATAAATCGGTTGGATAATTGGCTGCGTCTATTGACAATCCTGCGTGACTGCTTGAGTATTTGGGCATGAAACTCCTCGATAACATTCAAGACAAGACGCATCGGCTTCTGACCCAGCCGATGGAGGAGCTGACGCGCGCCCAGCGCTCGGTGCGGTACATGCTGGACCTGGGCAAGTATTGTGCGCGTGAGTTGCGTGTCGACCGGGCGGGAGAAATGGCGGCGGCGCTGACGTATCACACGCTGTTCAGTCTGCTTCCGACGATCGTGCTGATGCTGGTTGTCATGAAGATGTTTGTCGGCGAGGTACAGCGAGAAGATCTGAAACAGAACGCTGTCGACTTTGCGCTTCAATGGATTCAACCGGATGAAGGTGACAGGGTCAAGCTGCCCGAAGATTGGCAGGGGCCGTTGCCACCTGGCGAATACAGCCCCGCAGATGGTGATGCACAATCCGAATTTGAAAACGCTCGCCTGGCATTAACGCAGAACATTCAGGACCTGATCGCAAAACTTGAAGATATCAGCTTCGGCAGCATCGGTATTGTGGGTGTGATCCTTTTCCTGTTTGCCGCCACAAAACTGTTATCAACCATCGAACACAGCTTCAACCGGATTTACGATGCGCCTTACGGCAGGCCGTTGTATGTCAGGCTGCCTTTGTATTACACAGCGATTACCTTCGCACCGCTTTTAGTGTTGGCGGGACAGTACGCCCAGACTTTGATCATCGGGTGGATCGAGCAGGCTGCAACCGTAACGGGTCAGAGCGTGGGCTGGCTGGGTGAGTTGACCGCCCTGCTTACGCCGTTCGCAACAACGTGGTTGGTGCTGCTATTGCTCTACCGGTTCCTGCCTAACACCAAAGTCAGTTCAAAGGCTTCGGCGATCGGCTCGTTTGTCGCGGCGGTGGGCTGGATCGCGTTGATCGAAGTCTTCAAGATTTACGTGCGCGGCCTGGGGACATCCAAGTTGTATGGCGCTCTGGCGCTGCTGCCGTTGTTCCTGTTGTGGTTGTACTTCACATGGTTGATCGTCCTGTTCGGTGTCGAAGTCACCTACACGATCCAATCCATGAAAGGCAGGCGTTTCAAGAGCCTGCGCAACTCCGAAGACCGGGATGTGCTGTTCGACCCGCGCTGGATGATCCCGCTTGCGGCGATGATCGGGCGCAGCTTCCAGAAGGGCGAACCGATCCGTATGAATGAGCTGCAAACCGCCTCGGGTTTGCCCAACCGCGCGATCGCCAACATCATCGACATGCTGACCCAGGCTAAAATCATCCACCATGTCGAGCACGGCGAACCGGGCGTACCCGCCTACACACTCGCCAGACCGCCTGAAAGCATCGGCATCGATGAACTGTTAGACCTATCCGAAAAAGCCGCTATGCGCGAACGTAACCGCGCAACACTGACAGGCACGAGCGTCGTCGCACAACTGCACACCGCCCAGATGCGCGAAGCACAGGGGCAGTCGCTGGCGGATGTGATTGGATAGGGTGTGGGGTGTAGCGATGATAATCGCTAATTTCTAATCGTTAATCGCTAATATTTTCCAACGCCGGTTCTGAGCGCAGCGAAGTGCCGGGTTGTATCGACGAAACATCGACTGATTCCCCAAACATTACAGATTCTGATTACGTTCATCCCTTCTGCTCTTGGGAGAAGGCAAGGATGAGGGCCGGGTTGATTGTGTAAACAATACAACACAGATCACACAGGGAACCAGGCCCTCACCCCGGCCCTCTCCCGCGGGGAGAGGGGGTAGAATTGCATCACACTTGAACGTGAAAACTGAAACTGAACAGTCTGTGTGTGCAGTTTTCAGATTGAACATTCAACATCGAACATTAAACATGAAGATACCCGCCCCTTCGCTACGCTCAGGACCGGCGTTGGGTGGGGAAAAGCGGGAAATTTAGAAAACTGAAAATCAGAAAATCAGGAACGTCATTTGCACAAATCCTAAATCATCAATCCTAAATCATAAATACAATCCCCACACCCTACCCAATCACTTCCCGCCATCCACATCGTTATCCCAGCGGTAGCGTTGTGCGATGGGCATTCTACGGCCGAAGCCAAAGGCGCGGCCGGTGATTTTCAGACCGGGGGCGGCTTGTTTGCGTTTGTATTCGTTCAGGTCGATCAAGCGGACCATTTTCAAGACGAGGTCGCGGTCGTAGCCGGTCTGGTCGATGATCTCTTGGGCGGATTGTTCATCCTCAACGAAGCGTTCGATGATATCGTCGAGTACTTCGTAATCGGGCAGGGAATCCTGGTCGGTCTGGTTTTCGCGCAGCTCGGCGCTGGGGGGTTTGGTGATGGAGTCGATCGGGATGACGGGTTTGTTGTAGAGCTTGCGCAGGGGAGATTCGGGATCGTCGTTGATCCACCTGGCGAGTTCGTAGACCATGGTTTTGGGCACGTCGGAGAGGACGGCGAGGCCGCCGGCCATGTCGCCGTAGAGCGTGCAGTAGCCGACGGCGAGTTCGCTCTTGTTGCCGGTCGTGACGAGCATGGAGCCGAACTTATTGCTGATCGCCATGAGCAGGACGCCGCGCGAGCGCGCCTGGATGTTTTCCTCGGCGACGCCGGGGTCCGTGCCTTCAAAGGCCTGTGAGAGCATCTGTTCGAAGGCGTTGTGTGCGGGTTCGATCGCGATCGTGTCGAACTGGATCTGCAAGTTATTGGCGAGTTTTTCGGCATCGGATTCGGAGCCGGACGAGGAATATCGGCTGGGCATCGTGACGCCGCGCACGTTTTGCTTGCCTAGCGCTGCGACAGCCAAGGCGCAGGACACGGCCGAGTCGATCCCGCCGCTGAGCCCGAGCACGACGGACTTGAAGCCACACTTTCGGCAGTAGTCACGCAGACCAAGCACGAGCGCGTGGTAGGCTGAAGCGATCCCGGTTTGCAGCGACTCCATGCGAGCCGGTTGAGCGGGCGCTTTGCCGCTACCGCCCCCCTGCCCTACCGCCACATCAACGATCAATAAGTCTTCTTCAAAATCCTTAGCCTGACCGATGACTTCGCCTTTAGCGTCGACGACGCAGGAACCACCATCGAATACCAGTTCATCGTTGCCGCCGACCTGGTTGCAGTAGAGGACGGGGAGTTTGTGGCGTTTGGCGGCGCTACGGATCAGGTCCATGCGGAACGCCTGCTTGCCGATGGTGAACGGCGAGGCGGAGCAGTTGATGAACAGGTCCGCCCCACGTTTAGCCAGTTCGTTGATCGGGTTGTCGTGGTAGAGCTGCCGGGAGACGACGTGGCGGTCGTTCCAGAGGTCTTCACAGATGCTGATACCGAGTTTGAGGTTATTGAACGCGGTGATCTGCACATCCGGACCCGGCTCGAAGTATCGGTGCTCGTCGAAGACGTCGTAGGTCGGCAGCAGGCTTTTGACCCGGCGGTGTTGCGGCTTGCCGTCGAAGCAGAGCGTGGCGGCGTTGTAAAGCAGGCGGCCACGCGGATTATCGGACGGGCACGGATGGCCAACCACAGCGGCGATGCCTTTACATTCGGCAGCGATCGCTTCCAACGCTTTCCGGCAAGCCCCTATGACAACTGGCTTTAGAAGCAGGTCCTTCGGCGGATACCCGATGATCGACAGCTCGGGAAAGATGACCAGCTCGACCCCCTGCTCGCGGCTGCGGCGGATCGCATCCACAGCCAGCCGGCTGTTGCCCTCGATATCACCGACGGTTGGGTTGATCTGAGCCAGGGCGACGCGCATGGGAAGTTCCAAAAATGGGTGGGGATTATCCGGGATAAACCGGTGATTGTATGGCGAAGGCAGGTTCGCGTCCTATAGATGCCTGTAATTCTCAACACGGAGCGTGTAGAGCCGATATCATATTTCATCATGCGATTAACACACCTGATTGCTGGGGCGGCTGTGGCCGTCATGATCATCGGCTGTGCGGTTGACCGTACGCGTTCCACGAACGAACGCGCCACGGCCCACATGGATAGCGCAGCCTCCTACGAGCAGATGGGCCTGCTGGACTCGGCGCTGGCGGAGTTCGGCCTGGCGCTGGAAGTGAACCCGAACATCGCTGACGCCCACATGGGGATGGGTAGCATCTACCAGCAGCGCGGGGACTACGAGCTTGCCAGCCGAGCTTACGAGCGGGCGACGATCGTCGAGCCGAACAAGTTCGAGGCCCATTACAGCCTTGGCCTGATGAAGCAGTTGCTGGGTCGACTCCGCGAGGCGTTACAGGCGTACAAGACGGCGTGGCGTTTGAACCCGGATGACTTCAAGGTCAACCGCGAGCTGGGCTCGACGTACCTTCAGATGGGCCGGCCCGGCGAGGCGCTGACGTTCGTGCAGATCGCGACAAAGCTCGATCCGGAAAGCCAGGCGGCGTGGTGCAACCTTGCAGCGACATACAACCTGCTCGGTCGGTATGAGGAAGCAGTAGACACGTACCGTCAGGCGGCGGAGCTTGGCGACCTGGCCGACCCGGTGCTGCTGGGTTTGGCGGATGCCCACATCCACCTTGGGAACCTTCAGCAGGCGATGAACGTGCTGGAAGCACTGATCCGCCGCAGCCCGTCGGTGACGGCGTACGAACGGCTGGGTTACGTGAAGTTCAAGATGCGGCAGTTTGAGGAAGCGCTATTCCAGTACCGCCAGGCGATCGCACTCGATCCGGAAGACACCGCAACGCTGAACGGCCTGGGGGCCTGTCAGATGACACAATACATCCAGGGCGGACGAACGAATACGGATATCCGCGATGAAGCGCTGAACGCGTGGCGCAAGAGTATTCGGCTTAATCCGCAGCAGCCGAAGATCACGGACTTGCTGTCGCGATTCAGTCGGTTGTAGTGAAGCTGACGGCATAGGGTGTGCTGCCCGCATTGCGTTGCAATGCGGCTAGTAAAGAGAAGACGAAAAGAATACAAAATACGCATAAAAAACCCTCGGTGTGGAGCCGAGGGTTTTTATATATATACGTTATGCGCTGACCGGGGCAGGTGGCTTTCTTAGGACTGCATGTCGGATGCGTTTGATCAGCTTGGGGGTAACGATTGCGATCAAGAGCACGGCCAGCAGCAATGTTGTCAGTTGCCACCATGTCACGGCATAGGGGACGTTCAACATCATGATGGGTGCACCGTCGGTGACCATGATCTGGTCAAACAACTGGCCGTTCATGTCGATCGCCTGGTGCAGCCGGGTGTTGCCAACGATGGTGAGTAAGTGGAAGTGATTCACGCTACCTGATTCGGCGAGGTACCATCGACCGCCGGTCAGCATTGAACCGGGTGGTTTGGGGATACGGCCCTTTGGCTCGGAGCAGCCACCGTCGCCGAAGTAGAGCACACCATGCGGGTCGGCCTTGCCGTTGCGGATGGGGTACGTTCGTTTGTATGCGTGGTCGTGATGCTCGTAGCAGGCATCGACATGGAAAGATTCGAACAGTGGAACCCAAGAACTTCGGATCTGTTCGCTGATCGAGAGGTTGAACGGCCTCGCGGAGGGCCAGGCGGGAACGTGATAAGACACCGCCAGGTTGGGTATGTCTTGCCGGCTTGCCAATGTCCGTTCGAGCCAGGCCGACTGTTCGCCTTCAACCGGATGCGTATGCCCGGAGTCGAGTGTTATGAGTGATAAGTAATCCCCGAAGTCCAGGACGCCGTAACCACGATCGCCTGGATAAGCGAAGAGGCTGTAGAAGAAAGGCGCATCGTCATTGGTCCGATCGTATCCGCCGTTCGCCACTTCGTGGTTCCCAATGACAGGGACGATCGGGATCAGGCGACCATCCGGACTGACGAACTTCTGAGTAAAGAGCGTGAGCAGATCGACCCAGCGCTTAGCGTTTTCCGGATGACCGCTGGCATACGCGATGTCGCCGCCCAGGACGATGAAGTCCGGGTCTGCCCGCCCTACCTGCTCGCATAACGGGAGGAGCAAATGCATATCGTTTTCAAGGTCCCCCTCATCCACCATTTTCACAGGTCGATCCAGATGCATCGGCATGGTGCGGAACCGATGGAATTTTCCGGCTTCTTTGAGTCTGAATGTATAGTCTGTATCGGGCGTCAGGTTGGAAAGTCTGGCGGTATGAATGATGTACGCATTGCCGGGCATCGGGTGCGTCGTTGCGTTCATGACGGTCCAGGACGTATTCGGAGCGTCTGAAGCGTGGTAGGCCAAATCGTCCGCGATGTGAGTATCATTGTCAGTCAGCCAGGCAATCACCATCGTGGTGCAAGGATCACCCGCCCATGTCAGCCAGATGGCAGATGGTTCGGTAGTAGGATTGTTGTCTGTCGCTGATGCAACACCACGACCGGGCGACAGGCCAATCAGTATGAGGATCACACAGCAAGCGAATAAACGCCGCGACAACCTTGAGAAGCATGTCATTACGGAGTGATCTCCGGTTATGCAGCTTTCGTCTGCTGCGCGTCGTATGAAGTAGGTGAAGACTAAACGTAATTATCGCTTGTACGTTACAAACTGAACATGAGGTCAAGATGAAGAAGAATATTTCATGTTGAATATTGTCAGTAAATCAGGCAATAAAAAGATGCCTTGGGATTTAATATGCTTCGGACCTTGATCGACAAGCTGTTTTACTGAAAACGCCCGCATTGCGTCGCAATGCGGCTGATAAAGAGTGGGTAGACAGAACACAACAGGTGTATGAAAAAACCCTCGGCGTTGAGTCGAGGGTTTTCTTCTTTGAACTAATGGTTAACAGCTTCTTTACTAGCCGCATTGCGACCCAATGCGGGCTGTGTGCTAACGTCTACCAGCTTCCTACGCCAGATAACCTTCTTCCAAAGTTAAGCGGATCTTTTCCAGAGCCTTGTTCTGGATCTGGCGGACGCGTTCCTTGGTGACGCCGATCACTTTGCCGACCTGTTCGAGCGTCAGCGGTTTGTGTTCGGGCTGCGTGCCTTCCGGGCGCGGCTTGCTGATATTGAACCGGTGCTCGATCACCTCGCGCTCGATGTCGGTCAGGTCGGCGATGTTGTTTGTAACAATGATCTTAACTTCGTCGGCGCAGTCCAATTCGTGTTCGGAACGCTTGGTTTCGTAGTAGTCCGAGCGTTCCATGTCCGTGTCGAAGTCCGTCGGGAACAGGCCCCGATACTTGCTGAGTTTCACGCCGGCGCGGCTGAAAGCTTTGAGGATGGCGCGGCAGGCGTAGGTCGAGAACTTGAAACCTCGGCCGGCATCGAACTTGTCGATGGCGCGGAGCAGGGCCATATTCCCTTCGCTGACCATGTCGCCGAAGTCCATCTCGCTCATGCGGGTGCGCTTAGCCATGGCCAGTACGAGCGCGAGGTTGATCTGTGCGATCTGATCGCGCAGTTCGCCGGCTTTGGTGTCCCAAGCGAGCATCTCGCGGGCCTGATCGGGGTTGATCGTGGGCTCGGAGAGCAGGTCGTCACGCAGAAGGCAGACGCGGAACCGGCAGTAATTGTACTGCAGGAAGATTACACGTTCTTGGGCGGCAGTCAGAAGGACGGAGCCGACGTTTCGGTTGTAATCCGTGCTGATTGAGCTACTCATCACCGGCTGATACCAGCTTGTATCCGGGCGCGGGATAGCCTCGGGCTGGATCATGATCTGCTCGATCGCTTCATCGTCGGGCAGTTGAAACAACTCGTTGTCCACGTACTCGTACTTCTCATGGAGTACACGGTGGACCCGTGCCTGGTCTTCCTTACTGAGTGCTCTTGTGGAGGGGGTCAGTTTGACCCGCTGCCGGCCATTGGCTCGCGCTAATGGTGAATCCGGACGCGTCAGTTCCATCATGGTGCGCCTCACTTTTCAAACCCCTGGATCGACCGGGCTCCGTCTTCCTGTGATGGGCCCTGATGCTGCCGCTGATTGGTTTGGTATACAGCGGTGGTCGTGGTTCTTACCCATATATACGCACGAAGGTCCGATTTTGGTTCAAGTATTTAGAACATTTCCAACAAATTCCGTACTTTTTTTGTGCGGATTGATGGCTTTACTGACAATAAATGCCTACAATTCTCCTCAGACATTAAACGTAAATGAATTAATGAAAGATATTTACGTGCTTTATGCACACCCATGCCGGGCGGATCCGGGTGAGATTGACCAGCCCTATCCCCCTGCCTACACTCCCAAAACCAACACAACTCTTTGATGCATAAGAGTTAACGTTCTCTTTAATGAGTTCAGCTAACCATTTGATCCTGATTGGAGATAAAACAATGGCCTACACACTGCCTGATTTGCCTTACGCCACCAATGCCCTCGAGCCCGCGATCGATGCCAAGACCATGGAAATCCACCACGGCAAGCACCACAACGCCTACGTGACCAACGTGAATAATGCCCTGGAAGGCGTGGACGCCCCGGCGGATGTCAACGAACTGATCCAGAACCTGGACGCGATCCCCGAAGCCAAGCGGACCGCAGTGCGGAACAACGGCGGCGGACACGCCAACCACAGCCTGTTCTGGCAGGTGCTGGCGCCGGTCGGCAAGGGTGGAGCCCCGTCGGCTGAGCTGGCGGCGGCGATCGACTCGGATCTGGGCGGGATGGACAAGTTCAAGGAAGCCTTCGCCAACGCGGCGGCGACACGGTTCGGCTCCGGCTGGGCGTGGTTAGGTGTCAAGAACGGCAAGCTCTGCGTCTGCTCGACGCCGAACCAGGACAACCCGCTGATGGGCACGAAGTACGTCGATTGTGCATGCACACCGATCCTCGGCCTGGACGTGTGGGAACACGCCTACTACCTGAACTACCAGAACCGTCGTCCTGATTACATCAAGGCTTTCTGGGATGTGGTCAACTGGGAACAGGTCTCGAAGAACTTTGCCGTGGCGAAGTAAGAAGATTGATCCAAAAAACAAATAAAAAAACCGGCACGCATAGGTGTGCCGGTTTTTTTGTTTGATCATGGTGAGTTATCAGCGTCGACGGATGCCGCATAAACCCAGGCCCGCGGCGAATAATGCGAAAGTGGCGGGTTCGGGCACGACGGTGAACTGGAATGTCCCGGTGCGTGGCCCGACCTGTGGCGCATGAGTAAGCAGCCAGAAATCAAGTTCTGTTTGAGAAGGTTGTCCGTAATATACAAAGTCGTACATGGCCCATGTCGCGGTCACGTTGTATGTGCCGGCAGGCAAGGTTCCAATATCTTCTAATATGCCAGCGCGAGTCATAACAGCAGCACCTCCCAGCCCGGTGTCGTTGCTGATGATATCCCATTGAATATCAAAGCCATTTACGACGAGATCCATCGTAACGGTCTGGTAGGATGTCGACGGCAAAACCTCATCGCTTGTCAACGCCCAGAGCGTGATGATGTCTGTCTCGGTAGCGGGCAAGGTCGGTGAATAAACATCGACATCCAAAGTCCCTGCCGAAAGTGGCGGCTGGCCAACGACCAGGCCGACAACGATCGCGACCAATGCTCCCCAAAGTTTTGTGTGGCGTTTCATGATTTGATGTGTGATCCCCTTCATTTCCCGGCTCCTTTTATCCGCCCGGTTGATAGTGTCAGGCTACCATTTACCAGGCAGGAATTCAAAGAAAAAAGTAACTCTTGGTTTTCACGTATGGCTCTCTGCTTTGATTACGCCACCCGTTGTTATCGGCCATCGACGCACTAAGCCGTCCTGTCCCACTTACCGATACAGCACATGAGACTGCAAGTGTTATGGATGTTGTTGCGCCATCTTGCAGGGCGGGTTAATCCAGGGATGAATCGAGGGCGGCATGAAGCATTACGATTGTGTTGTGATCGGGACGGGGCCTGCCGGGCAGAAGGCGGCGATCCAGGCGGCGAAGCTCGGTAAGCGTGTGGCGATCATCGAGCGCAACCAGGTGCTCGGCGGCGCGCAGATCAATACCGGGACCATCCCTTCTAAAGCGCTGCGTGAAGCGGCGCTGCACCTGACAGGCGCATCGAAGCGCGGGCTGTTAGGCCAGTCGTACCGGGTAAAGAAAGACATCACGATCGCGGACCTTGTGTCGATCAGCCAGCAGGTGATCAGGCATGAGTGGGAGACGATACGCGATCAGTTTGACCGCAACGGGATCGATCTTATCTGGGGCGCGGCGCACTTTGAAGGGCCTAACCTTTTGCAGGTTGAGCGTGAAGATGAGACGGAGATGCTCACGGCCGACAAGTTCATGTTGGGCGTGGGGACGCGGCCGGCGCGGCCGGAGCATGTGCCTTTTAATGGTTCGACGGTGTTGTGTTCGGACCAGTTGTTGAAGCTTGAGAAGCTGCCGAAGTCGATGATCGTGGTGGGCGGCGGCGTGATCGGCTGTGAGTATGCGTGCATCATGGCGACGCTGGGTGTGCGTGTGACGCTGGTGGAGGGCCGGCACAGTGTTCTGGGTTTCCTGGACCAGGAAATCGCGGAGGCGTTCCAGTACTTCATGCGTAACAACGGGATCACGCTGCGCATGGGCGAGAAGGTCGAAGGCATCGAAACACTGAACGGCGATGAAGCTGACGGCTCGCAGGTGCAGGCGACGCTCGAGTCCGGCAAACGGCTACGCGCCCAGACGCTGCTCTACTCGGTTGGCCGACAGGGTGTGTGTGGCGAGCTGGCGTTAGAAAATGTCGGTGTTGAATACGACGATCGCGGCCGGCTGCATGTCAACGAAAACTACCAGACATCGGCGGAGCATGTGTACGCGGCGGGTGATGTGATCGGTTTCCCCTCGCTTGCCAGCACGAGCATGGAACAGGGACGGCGGGCGATGTGTCACGCGTTCGGTGTGAATATTGAAGGGTTCAACCAGCTATTTCCTTTCGGCATCTACTCGGTGCCGGAGATCTCGATGGTCGGCAAGACCGAAGAACAACTCACGGAAGAAGCGATCCCTTACGAAGCTGGTATCGCGCATTACAAGGAAATCGCACGCGGACGTTTGCTTGGTGACGACACCGGCATGCTCAAGCTGCTGATCCACCAGGACACGAAGAAGATCCTCGGCGTTCACGCGATCGGAACGGGCGCGACGGAGCTGATCCACATCGGCCAGACGGTGATGGCATTGGATGGAACGGCCGAGTTCTTTGTTGATACGGTCTTCAACTTCCCGACGCTTACCGAGGCGTACAAGGTCGCGGCGTACAACGGCTTGAACAAGCTGGCGCATGTGTGCGCGGGCGGAAGCAAAGCGGCGTGATTTACATGTTCAATGTTCGATGTTCAGTGTAAAAAAGGCGTGCGCATCGACATCAGATTGAACATTGCACATCGAACATTGAACATCAAATCGAGCTGTGCTGCACGACCGGAAGCTTGACGATCACCGGCTCCAGGTCCGGCACGACGGGGGCAGCGGCCTTGAATTCTTCCGGGTCCATGGCGAGCAGGCGTTCGGAGAGTTTGCGGGCGGCGTCCTGTTTGGGGTAGCGGACTTCGCGGTAGCCGGTGACGTTTTGCGGGGTCGATAGGATCGCGGCCCAGCGTGCATAGTCGTTGTCGCCCTGGAATTCGATCGTATCGACGAGCTGCATATACCAGTCGCGGAAGTTGCGTTCGCGTTCGTGCCAGCCGGGCAGGATCTTTCGCAGGAAGGCGCAACTGGACATGATGCGCAGCTGCCAGTCGGTGCTCTTCCACTCGAAGCGGACGCGCCTGCCGAAGATATCGAACTCGGGGCGGTTGTGGTGGCGGTAGGTGATCTTGTCGCCACGCTCGGGGATGACGTTGTAGCGTTTGCGATCGCGGCGGTATTTTTCGGGGCTCGTTAAGAGCGAAGCGACGTAGACCTCGTCCTTGATGAGCATGACCTTGGCGAGGTTCCAGACGACGGCCCGCGTGACTTTGAAGCCCTTCTCGGGATCATCCTTCTGGAAAACCTCGACGAGTTTGTTGCAGTACGTGCGTGCGTATTCGATACCGCCCCACAGGAAGCAGTCGAACGCGCGGATGATGACGTCGCGCATCAGCTCATCGTCGACATGAATGCCGCGGGTTGCCCGGAAGGTCTGACGCATGAGGACGCGGAACTGCTTGGCGACGCGCTCGCCCTTGTTGCGGTCGATGATCCGGCCGACCCATTCGCTGCCGTACCACGCTTCGAGCGTGTTGGTCTTGCGGCGGAGCGCCTGGCGTGCGGTTTCGTATTCGTGCTGCGCCTCGACGACGAAGAGGTCGGGGCGGACGGCGATCTTTCTGCCGATGGTGAACGCACGGAGGTTGCGTTCTTTTTCGCCACGGGTCACTTCGATGATCGCGTGCTCGATGGCTTCGCGGGTCAGGGGCAGGTACCCCTTCTGGAAGGCGATGCCGAGCATCATGATGTTGGCGTATAGCTTGGTGTCGAGGATGCGTTCGCAGAGATCGCCGACGTTGAAGCCGAAGAACTTTTCTTCATCGGTGTACTTCTTGATCGCGTTCTGCACGTCGTTGATGTCGAAGTCGTCCCGACCCATCAAGGAAAGGATGGTCGGCGTCTTGGCGGTATTGACCACAGCGGCGGTGCGCTTGGGTGACGCGACGCGGTAAGGCAATCGCGGATCGATCGAGCGTGCGGCTTCGAGCATGTCGATACCGACGAGCAGGTCGGCTGTGCCGTAGGGGATCTGCGGCGTGATCGGCATGGGCTCGCCGTTGGCTTGCGGGCGGGAATAGATGAGCTGCGAGAAGACGCCGCCGTTACGGATGGCAAGGCCCTTCTTGTCGAGGTAGCGGACGTGGTAGCCCATCTCGTGTCCGGCCTTGACGAGGATCGCGGTCGCGACGCCGATACCCATACCACCAACACCGCCGAGGTGGACGCGCCACGTCGGCTGGTCTGCATGGATCGGTCGCTCGGGTTCAGGCAGGTCGCCGAGTTCGACGTATTCATCACCCATGCGCTTGGGCTGCTTGCGCGTGATGGTGACTTCTTCAAAACTCGGGCAGGCGTGGATACGTTCACATGCGCCGTCGTTGACGCACCATGACATGTCGGTCTGGACCTTGGGCCCGTAATCCGAGCCGACCATCTTCAGGCCCGGGCAGCCGGTCTGGTTGGTGCATTCAAGACAGAACTCGCAGACCTCGGTCGCGACGTTCATGTGCGACTTCTTGGGCAGGTAGCCGTGCTGCTTGAGCTGGGCGCGTTCACCGGACTTGACGCGGCGGTTGTAGGTGATGCCGCATTCCTTGTCGGCGATGACGATCTTCACGCCGTCGGCGAGGATCGTCTGCTCCATGAGCTTGCGGTAGCGATCGCGATCGGCGGGGTTGATCCGCACGATGCGCACGTCTTTCTTGATCTTCTTGGGCACGAGGCCGATGACGATGCGTTCGATATCCAGCGCGTTCATCGGGTTGCCGGTGAGGTCGAACTCGACGCCGGAGTGGCCCTGGTGGCCGGTCATCGCGGTGGTCTTGTTATCCAGGATGATGTAGGTGATGTCCTGGCCGTTGTAGATCGACTGGCTGATGGCGACCTGCCCGGAGTGGTGGAAGGTGCCGTCACCCATGAAGACGATCTGCTTGTTTTCGACGAAGGGGTCGACACCCGCGCCGGTCCCGCCGCCGAGGCCCATGCCGGAGTAGTTGTGCATGAGCGGCTTGTTGGGCTCGAACATGAGCATGGTGTAGCAGCCGGTGTCGCCGTGCGCGATCATGTCGACGGGCTTGCGCTTGTGATGCTCGAGCATGTAATTGGCGTCGAGCAGGTCACGGCGGATTTCGAGCAGGACGTTCGACGAATCGCGGTGCGGACAGCCGGGGCAGAACGTCGGCGTGCGCAGCGGGATATCGATCTGGTAGTCGCCGGTGCCCTGGATCAGTTCCAGGTGTTCGGTCAGGTGGCCGTTGGTCAGCTCGATCGGGAGGGTGGCGTGCTCCTTGATCAGCGGGATCAATCGCTGAATCAGGACCGATGGATTCAGGCCGCGCGATTCGGGGATGCCGGGCAATTCGCGCGGGAACTTCTTGCCGAAGATCTCGGTTTTCAGTTCGCCGGACTGGCGCATCGGGTTGAGGATTTCGACGATCTGTCGTTCGACGAAACTGCGGCGTTCCTCGACGATGACGATCTGCTGGCACTGCTGGGCAAACTCGGTGACGATCACCTGATCGACCGGGTAGGTCATCCCGAGCTTGAGGATCGGGAAGCGTCCGGTCAGGCCGATCTCTTCAAGCGCATGGTCGAGATAAGACGCGGCTGTGCCTGCGGCGACGAAACCGAGCGGCGCAACCAGGCCCTTCTGCGGCTTGTCCTGGATGCGGTTGATCCCGAGCTTGCGAGCTTCGGTCTTGAGCTTTTCGAACTGCGTGGGCAGTGCAATTTCGCGTTGCCAGGTTCGTGGGGGCAGGAGCACGGATTGCTCGAGCATCGGCTCGATATCTTTCTCGTAGCTCAGGGCCGCCTTCTGATGTTCGTTAACCTTGGGGAAGTGATTCGGGTAGCACTCGACGGTGCCGCCGCCGTCGGCGTTGGCGACCGTGAGCATGTAACCGATGTAGATCCCGCCGGCGTGGCCGAGTTTGAATCCGAGATTGATCCAGTCCTTGACCTGCTGGGGCGTGGACGGCTCGATCACGGGCAGGCGAACGTGTTCAGCGAGGAAGCGCGAGTCGGCGGGGACCTGCGTGGAATCGGACCACGGGTCATCGCCCATGACGATCAGGCCGCCGGAGTCGCCGCGTGTCCCGGCGAGGACGCCGAGCGCGAGCGCATCGGAAGCGACGTGCAGGCCCACACTTTTGAAAGCGGTGATCGCGCGGCATCCGACCATCTGGGCGCCGTTCACCATCGCAACGGATAACGCCTCGTTGCTGGACTGTTTTGCGACGATGCCGTGCTCATGCAACAGCGGCCCCAGCGCCTGCAACGTATCGAAGAACGGCGCGATGGGGGAGCCCGGATAGCCGGTCAATAAGTGTACGCCGCCCTCGGTTTCTAGCGCGCCTTTAACCAGCAGTTCATTCCCGCTGAAGACGGCGGGGCCTGCCTTCTGCGTGAAGCGTGGATCAATGGGTCTCATGAAAGCATCAGCTTCCGGTACGGGTTGACTTCTTGAAACGGGTCGCGGTGGTCGAACATATAGCCTCCTAGCTCGAATCGCCCATCCTGGGCTCGACCGTAACTGACACCGAGCCGGGCCCGTACCGCGTTACGCATCTCAAGTGCCAACGCCGCCCTCTGGGTCATGGTCGTATTGGCGGGCATTATAGGCCGTAGCAGGGGTGTCGGGCAAAGATTTTCCACCCCCCAAGCCGGGGGCTGAGGCCGCGTAACCCGGCCGGATTGGCTATAACTTCCTACCCAGATGAAGAGCGACAAAAAACCTAATCCGAAAAAACGGCGTTTCCGTGTCCTGATCGCGGGTTTTGGCCTCGTTACACCCCTGGGAGGCTCGGCCTGGCAAACATTTACGTCACTATTGAAGGGCCGAACACTTGCCGAACGAGCCCGAAAATTGCCCAGCGATATCGCGGTGACCGATCTGCTGAGGGCGACCGGTGCGGTGATCAACGCTCAACACACCGCGACGGACCCGGCCATCGATCTGGCGGAACGGGCAGCGCGTGAGGCGTTGATGATGGCGGGGATCGAGTCGGCCGGGCTGGATGCTTATGTGGGAACGAGCAAGGGGGCGGTGCATGCGATGAGCGCCGCGTATGAATCGCAGCACCCGGGGGCGAGGCATCCGACGCTCAGCCCCCCGCCGCCGATCGATGCACACCTCGCCGTCGCACTGGGCCCGCATGGCTATCTGAACCATCATCTAACAAAACGTTTGGGATTGAATCGGGTGCACCACCACGTCGCCGCCTGCGCTTCCAGCCTGATCGCGCTGCACTATGGCTTTACTGAATTACTTACTCGGCCTTACAGTTCTTCCGATACCCGACACCCGATACCCGATACCCGAAGTAACGACTACATCATCGTCGCCACCAGCGAAGCCTCCCTGCTGCCGTTATTCATCCACAGCTACCGACGCCTCGGTGTGCTTGCGCCGCAGACGCCTGATGGTTACGGCGAATTACCTATGGATGAAACGCGGCAAGGTTTCGTGTTAAGTGAATGTGGTGCTGCGGTTGTGCTCAAGCGCGTGCCGATCGAAAACGAACCGATGCCCGGTGAATGCGAACTATTGGATACAGCGACCGCCGCCGAAGCGTACGACCTGATCCGCCCCAGCAGCGATATGCCCGCACTGCGCTGGATCACAGGACAATTGCTCAATGATAGAGAAGTGGACATGATCCACCCGCACGCGCCGGGGACATTGGATCACGATCCAGCGGAGTTGAATGTTTACGCCGAAGCGATCAAACAAACCGGCGCACCGATGCCGGATGTGTACGCCTGCAAAGGTGCGATCGGCCATGGCCTTGGCGCAGCGGGATTGTCGGCACTGGTGCTTGCATGCTTATGCGCCAAAACACGGCAACGGCCGCCAATGCCCTGGCTTGAAAACCCGATCGACACCCCCCTGCCCCTCAAGCCTCAAGCCTCAAGCCTCAAGCCTACCAGCACACACGCTGTGTTTGCCGCGGGTTTTGCCGGGCATACCGCGGGCGCGGTGATCCGGCATTATTAACCGTCAGTATCGAATGTTGGATACGGGAAAGACTAAGGCTTGAGGACAAAGTCGTAGTCTTCGCTCGTCGCTTTGTTCGCCCAGTATCGCATGTCCAGCAGGTCTTCGGGGGACATGTCGGCAACGTGGCCGTCGAGGAAGGCGATCTGGGTGTTGGAACTGTATCGGCCCTTGGGCATACCCACCGCTGTTTGAACCTGGGCTTCGATTTCGCCGTTGACGACTGCCCACTTCTGGCCGCTTGCCCGGGGCGCGGTCAGTCGGAACTCTCCTTGCAGCGGCTCGGTGGCGTAGTTGAACTGACTCTCGCCCATGATGATCGAACTGGATGGCCGCCGTGCTTCGTCGATATAAAAAACGACGTGTTCGTTATAGACGGGTACATTCTGATTTGATTGATTCTTTTGGAATCCGCCAAAATCTTTGTTGCCCCCGTAGTAGATGTCATTCAACCCGTAGGTTGGAAAGACACTCAATAAATAGGCTTTCTTGGCGGCTTCCGTAGGCGAATCCGTAGTCAGGGGAAGATCCGGGGGGTTTTCATGATTATGCATCATATCCCACACACCGGCGACGTAAGGCAGCAGGCGCCAGGGGTAGCGTTGACTGGTCGGTGGGACGAATACGTGGCCGGCAAATTCAACGGTCAACTGCTCGCCGAACAGCGAATCCGGCGGGTAACCGAACATCAAGTGGCCGTTGTAGTCGTGCTGGTAGGCGGTGTACCCAATCATCAACTGCCGAAGGTCGCTCTTGGACTTCACGGCCCTGGCGGTTTTACGTGCATGGCTCAAGGCCGGCAGCAGGATGCCGATCAGTAGTGCGATGATGCTGATCACAACCAGCAGCTCGATGAGCGTGAAGGCATGGCGATGATTGAGTCCGTTGTGCTTCATCCGAATCCATTTTTCCGCGCCAACTTTTCCGTGCACTTCGGCAAAACCGGCCACCCGTCGTCAAACGGGCAGCCGGGAATTTTATCGCATCATCGACGCCGTGACATACCGGCAGCGCCACAGGCTAATCCAAAGATCAGCACAGCGCTCGGCTCGGGAACCAGCGCCTGAGCTGGGGGCGTGCCTGCATTCCAGTTGGCAAGCACGATGTCCAGATCGTCCAGGCCGACGAATCCGTCGCCGGAAGGATCGGCCTCAGCATCAGCCGGGGGAACGTTCTGGTTCCAGTTACTGAGGACGATATCCAGGTCATCCAGGCCGACGAAACCGTCGTGGTCCAGATCACCCGGGATACTGGAAGCACCAACGATCGTGTCAACGGAGATCCCAATCATACTCACGTGACCGAAATTGATCCCCTCAGGATCGAATTCCCCCAGCGACGGATCGTAGGAGTCGAACTCGATAAGATGGGTATCGATGTTGGCAGGCAACTCGAAACGGAACCAGTGCGTCACGTCGTAAAGATCGAATCCGCCGACGGAGTTTGGCGCGCGGGCGAGTTCGACGTGATCGACCCAGTCGTAACCATCGATCTTGACGGTGTTGGGCGCGGTCGGATGACCGAACGTGCTGTCACCGACGAGGATCTCGTTGCCGGAGACGTCGAGCTGGAGGATGACCGTGGTGGTCGCCCCACTGCCGAGGTTGTAATCCGGCACGAACAGTTCCCAGTCAGCGGAAGCAAAAAAGCTGTAGATGTTCTGCGAACCACTGATGAGGAAGCCGTAGGTCCTGCCTGTGGAATTACGCGTCCCGTCCAGGTACTGGGCGGTGGCGATCCCGTTGGGGTTGATGTAGTTATCGTCGGGCTGGTTGAGGCCGTAGAGCGTGGTGAAGTTTTCACCGCCGCCGGCCAGGGAGGGCGAACCGCCATTGGCAGTACCGCGCCACTCCTGGTACGTGGAACCGGCATCACCCCGCGTCCAGTTGGCGAACGCGGCCGCACCACTGGGGGTCGAATCCGGCTCGACAAACGCGGCGTCTACCGTCGCAGCAATACACAACAAACCTACCGAGGCGATCGCGGCAACCAGCTTCGTGCTATCAGGCTTCATGCGAGTGAGTCCTTTTCACTTAAAAACAAAAACACGATTCTAACGGCCCCGCCCGTAACAATAACTCAGCGACGACGCAGCAGCGCCAGGCCACCCATCGCCAGCAGCGACAAGGACGCCGGCTCGGGCGTGATCGTCGGCTTGTCTAATGCGAACTCGATCGAAGAATCAACGCCGGCCAACTGATCCGGGACCGAGACACCGATCTGGATGTTGCCGATACCGCTGAAGACGGCGTTGAAGTCCGTGCCTTCAAAGGAGATAAACTGAGGGCTCGTCGGGCTGATATCGATAACGATTTGCGTCCAGGTGTAGGGCATCACGGGGACAAACTGAAGCGCGGTCGCGCCGGGATAATTGACCGAGCTGCTGAAACGCGCGAAGAAGGTCAGCGGCATGGCAGCTTCGTGGTAGACGTAAGCGCTGAACTGGTTCACACCTTCACTGAGGTAGTTGCCGACGAACGCGTCGGAACTGGAATCGAAGCTGTCGTAGCCACGGAACAGAACCGGCGTGTCACCGCTTGCTGCCGAAGCGAAGTTGAAGCCGGTGGCGACATAGCTGCTGCCGTCCGGGCCGCCGGAGGATACGTAGGTCAGGTCGGCGCTGGCGTTGTCTTTCCAGTTTTCGTTGGTCGCAACGAAGTCCTCGGTAAAGGGGACCGTGGCAGCATGCACAGCAGATACCGCCACAAGCGACGCAGTCAAAGCTAACATTGAGTTCATAACCTTCCCAAATACCATTTCACCTCTCCTTTCGTCCCCATGCCCTGAACACCTCCGAAAACTCGGTGATGTTTAACAAATAAAACTGCGGCAGGTGATCGTGTCAGAACCGGCGGGTAGCAGGGACAAATAATTACCGGTAACAATCACGTGTAGCAGTAAAGTTTAATGACCGTTGGCTCCTAATTCATCAAAATTGACCAACAGTTGCGTAGTTTCGTCTGGGCACCGACGCTGATACCCAGTCTCAATTGGAGTGTTAACAGCTTAGCGTCTGTGTAGCACCCGTCAAACATATTGAGATTGGTTCGCAACAACTCGCCCTCCAAGGTTGCTTGCAGGCTCTCAGGCCCCATGATGGCGTGCGTGGTTCGCTGGTTTGTGGAAAATCCGCCGCTTGGTACCACTTCCCGCCCGGTTACAAAACAACAGGCGGTAGTAACCGCAGTCATGTTTATAACCATTCAAACATAATAATATCCTAAAGACCTCACCGAAGTCAGCACCAACACGAAAATAAAAAAGATAAATCATGCTGAAGCAGACCCATTTCTAAGCGATTTTCTCCATTTTGATGGTGGCATCGTGCCCCTTCTTGAAGTAATCCTGTCGTAATTGGACCGCGGTGGTGTGTTGCATGGCCCAGTCCAAGTACTTCAGCGGGTCAAGCCGACGGGCCGGGCCCAGTTCCTCTCTGCGTTCGGTCGTACTGCGACTGGACAGGAAGTTGAATATCAGTGTCTCGGAGCAGGCTTTCCAGGCTGACTCCAGCAAGCCCATGGCCGTCTGGTCATCCATGGTGTTGAGCGTGCCGGAGATCAGGATGATCTGTGGCTTGCCGATCTTCAGCAGTTTGGGATCGGCCACGAAGTCGCCCGCGTGGAACTCGGAATCGGGCAGACCCCGGCGTTGGGCGAAGTCGATCACCTCCGGCAGGCCATCGATGCCCACGTAGTAGCTGTATTCGATCTTGTGGCGGACAAGATAGTCGGCCAGGTCCCCCCTGCTGCAACCGGCATCGAGCAGGCGTTTACCGGCCAGGTAACACATCTGGGTGAAGACCTTGAATCGCTGTTCCTGGCTGCGTGTGCTGGCCCAGAGGGTCACGCGGAAGTCGTTGCCGAAGTCGTCATGAGCATCGCGGTAGGGTTCGAGGTATTCGTCGGACATGGGGATATCTTAGGCAACTCAAGCGTAAGGTGTGCGATGCAAAAGAATCTTGTATCTTCGCAGTCATGAGATCAGGTGATATGAAGTGGTTGGATAAGTTGCGTGGGAAGTTCATCGTCTTTGATGGGCCTGACGGCAGCGGTAAGAGCACGCAGTTCGTCCGCCTGGATGAATTGGTCAAGAGCGCGGGGATCGAGGTCTGCGAGGTCCGGGAGCCCGGCGGGACGTACATCGGCGAGCAGGTCCGACAGGTGCTGCTGGATCCTTCGAACACCGACGAGGTCGACGTCTACTGCGAGATGATGCTTTTCATGGCCAGCCGTGCCCAACTGGTCTCCGAGCGGATCAATCCGGCGATCCGCGAGGGCAAACTGGTGCTGGCCGACCGCTTCATCAGCTCGACGCTGGCCTACCAGGGCGCAGCCGGGGGCGTGCCGATCGAGCATATCCTGAGCGTCGGACGTATCGCGCTGCGTGAGACCTGGCCCGACCTCGTCGTCGTCTTCGATGTCGATCTGGCGACGGCGCAGCAGCGGATGAATCCCTTGCTGCGCGAAAAGGAATTCGACGCCGGGCACGACCGCATGGAGATCAAAGGCGCCGCATTCCATAAGAAAGTCCGACAGGGGTATCTTGACCAGGCGAAGGATGATCCGGAACACTATTTGGTGATCGACGCACGGGATGAAGCGGATGTGGTGTTCGATCGCTTGATCGCTGGATTGAAGTCACGTTTGTGATCTATTGAACATGTCAAGGGGGAACAGATGGAAGACAATCGGCCTGTCTACAATCGCGATGAAGAGCACCTGAAACTGCTGGGCATCTTCCACTACGTTTGCGCGGGGATGATGATGCTTTTCAGTTCGATTTTCATCGTCCACGCGGTGATTGGATTGGTCATGCTGATCAATCCGCAAGCTTTTGAACCGCCGGATGGTGATGCACCTCCCAGAGCGATCGGCTTGATGTTTGCCATCATGGGAACGTGCCCGATGATCTTCGGCTGGACGTTCGGCATCCTGACAATCGTGTCCGGTCGTATGATTCAGCGCAAACGCGCACGAATATTCAGCCTTGTCATCGCGGGGATCAACTGCTTGTGGATGCCGTTCGGCACGATCCTGGGCGTGTTCACCATCATCGTACTGGTGCGCGAGTCGGTGATTATGTTGTATCAGCAGAAGCAGGATACGAACGAAGCGGCTGGGGCGGGCGGCTGAATCCGCCCAAAACGCGGTAGACTGTGTTTACTCGATGTGTCCGTCGGCGTAGAGGACGGCGCCGTTGGGGTCGGGTTGGCCTTGCCAGTTTTCGTAGACGACGGCGGTGGTCGCGGGGTCGGCGCCGCGATCGGGTTTGATGTAGATGAAGCCGGGGCGTGTCTTGGTGCGCGGGTTGACCATGATCTGGTCATAGTCGTTGATCACACCCTTGAGTTGGTCGATATTGTCGGGCCACTGCTGGGCGTTCTGATCGAGATACAGTTGCAGGCCGAAACCGATCTGGCGGAGGTTGTTGGCAGAAACGATACCTTGCGCCGACTTACGCGCATCGGCCAGGATCTCGAAGTAAGCAAGGGGATTGTTGGGATCGATATTGTTCGAACCCGGATTCTTAACGCGCTTGATCGGTGAGACCGGCGGCGGCTTGGGCACGGGCTTATCTTCCAGGTAGATCGTGCCAACTTTCGAATCGCGGTAGGTGATGTTGTATTTGCCACCCGCCTGCGGTCGTTCGAAGAGCAGGCCGAACTCATAGCGATACCAGGGCCAATCGTGGGACGTCTCATCGTAACGCTTGAGAGTCCACCAGCCGGTCGAATCCGAATCCCACTTCACATCCAGCGAACCACCGGTGTAAAACATATCGACTGTCGCGCCCTGCTCATTGAAGACTTCGAGCTTGCCTTCTGCATTGAGGCCGGTCTGCGAGGGGTAGTCACCTGTAGAATAATAGGAGCGGAACTTGATCTGCCCCTTGGCGGTGGGTTGATTCCAGACGGCTGTTCCGTCAATCACGCCATCCGCTTTTTCGGTATCGATCTGCGTGGGTTCGCAGGGGAACAGCGATTGGAAGCTGGAGGTATCGGAACTGAACAGGTCGATCTCTTTGCTGTTACCTTCAAACTGGTAATAAAGAATCTGAGCGCCGTCGACATCGGGGCCGCCGGCAGCGGGTTCGAGTTTGAAGTCGTCGCCGCGGATGATGGTGTCGTAGAGCGCGGTGCTGCCTTTATCGTTGATGGTTTGCTGGCGCAGGCCGACTTTCAGAAGGATGTGATCGCCGTCGTCGTCGGGTTTACTGACCACAAGCGAATCGCTGGAACCCAGCGTGTATGAAGCCTCGTGAGCTTCTTCAAACGTCGGGGGTTTACTATCCTTGTTGACGTGCTCGAGCATCGTGCTCAAAAGGGTACCGCTGGTGCTGACCGGCTTCTGCACCTGTCCACTTTTCACCGCTTCGACAAGGCTGACGACCTGCATCTGGCGCACGTGCATCGATTTGCCGGGAAACATGTAATACCAGCCGGGAAGTCCAATCAGCGGCACCAGCACAACCAGGAGCTTGAGAATGGACATGTCGATGCCGAGGATCGAAAAGAGCGGCCGACTGCCCTCGCGTTTTTCAGGTTCGGCCATGGCTTGCGCCATCTGGTAGTGCGATTGCTGGGCACGGTTGTAGCCGCAGTGCGGGCAGACCGAAGCGGTGGCCGACATGGATTGATGGCAGTTGGCGCAGGCAACCTGCTCCGGTTCGTTGCTGGACGTGCCGATCGCTTCGTAGAGCAGGTTGCCGTCGATATCATCCAGAGGCGCGTCAACTTCGGGGATCGTGATGGGTTGACCACAGCCGGGGCACTTGGCGCGTCGGCCGGCGAACTTCTCAGACACCTTGATCTGCTTACCGCACTGGCATGAAAATTCGATGGCCATGGTTTGCCTCTGTTAAAAATCAAGTCGCGTTACTTAAAAGTTCGGTTGGAATGTAACAAAGACTCGGCTGGCGTCTTCGGTCGGCGCGCTGAATTCATAGAGGAACTTTTCAGGTTCGCTGATGATGGGGATATACTCAAAAGTGTATTCGGCGCCCGGCTTAGCTTCGCGATGAGGTAGCCGTCCGCCACGACGCGAGAATCACGTTCGCTGATGACATTGCTTTTCATCCGCTTGGTAAACTCGACCTGGTTGCCGGCATCATCCTTCACGATGTAATGGTCGTTCGCCCAGGCTTTCCAATCTGTCCCGCCGTTCATCGACATATAGGGGAAGACATCCAATTGCGCCATGACCAATGTCACTTCGACGTGCAGTTCAACTTCATCATCCGTTGTGTTGCCGAAGGCGATGGACAGCATCTGCGTCTCATCCGGGATGATGAACGCTTTGAAGTAGTAGTATCCACATAAACCGAGAAACGAAATCAAAACGACCCAAAGAAATGCCTTCATGTCAATGCCCTTTCCACCAGAATAGGTGCTCATTCATAATATGGTCCCCACGGACCCCACTAGCAATAACATGATACAAACCCATCAGCGATCAGGCCAAACGAATAAGCACGATCAGCGGTGAAAATGCGATCTGATGTTAAAAGACCTTGCCCAGTTTCGGGACATATCCAGGTCGGCAGCTGGTTTTTAACCATTTACTCATCTGTACGGAATGGTGAGGCGGGCAGGCCTTCGGCGTTGATCAGGTTCACCCGGTCTGGATTATTCGCCCAGCCATATCGGACCGAGACAGGTTCTTTGATACTTTCGGACCAGACGACGACTTGATCGCCTTCGATTCTGGCATCGGCCCAGACAAATTGACCATCCGCGCCTGCAATCGCGAAGCCCCCTACCGGCTTGCCGTCGCTGGTTTTTAAACCACCGCCTACATGGTCGAAGTCAAGATAGATTTTGCCATCCTTGATCTGCATGGTTTTGTAGATCGGCCCGGACCAGACGAGTGACTTGCCGTAGACCTGCGACAACGCCCAGCGGGCGAGGCGATCGCCGACGTCTTGTTTGTTGCGTGGGTGTATGTCATCCGCTTGCCCGATGTCGATGATTACGGCGAGGCCGGTGTTGTCAACGGTCTTGAACGTATGCAACTGTGCGTCGCGCAGGAAAGCCCAGCCACCCTCGTTAGGTTTGTCGGTCGCATGCATGTAGTTGGCAAGTTGCACAATACCAAAGGGCATATCCGGCTTATGCCAGACATCTCTCCAGCCTTGGATCATCAACGGCAACAACTCACGGTACGCTTCGGATTCCCCGGCGTTGGATTCGCCCTGGTACCAGATCGCGCCGCGCAGACCGTAGGGAACCAGCGGATGCAGCATGGCGTTGTACATGGCGGCGGGTGTTGTGAATGTTGCGCCAGCTTGGCTGGGATCGGCGGGCTCAGTCGGTCGTGGTGACTTCGCCATTGAGAAGTCAACGCGATATCGCCAACCTTCACCATCCAGCTTAATCGGTTGTGCGTTTTCATCATCAAGCGGGGCCAGCGTCATTTGCTCAGCCGGGCCGGTGAAACCACCGGCACCGCCTGTATCGATGACACGAACAGTAAGCGTTGCTTTACCAGCGCGGACCAATTCGCCGGGCACGGCATACTTACGTTCAGTTGCCCAATGCCAAGGCACATCCAATCCTGTTGATCCGACTTTTTCGCCGTTGAAGAACGTCTTATCCAGATCGTCGATCGCGCCGAGGTGCAGTGCAAGATTTTTACCTGCCCAAGCTTCGGGAATATCAACCGTGCGTGTAAACCAGACGACGCCATCAAAACTTGTCAACTCACCATCGGACCAGGCTTCCCAAGCCCCGGGGACTTTGGCGGGATGCCAATCATTATCATCGCCCTCAGCCGACGCCCAATTCTCATTCAGCCCGGTGCCGCCGTTATTGATGTCGTGCACCCATAAGATCAAGGCCTTCCGGTAAACCTTCATCGCTTCTTCGTAATCAGCGATAGCCTGATCTTTGTTTTCGAGCATCGCGGCGACCAGTCGATCAACTTCCTTGATCTGCTCGGTGTAGCGAGGGTTGGTGAGTAGTGTTTCGCGCGGGGTCCAAGGTTCAGCGCGGCTGCCGCCCCAACTGCTGTGGATCAGGCCGATCGGTACATCAAGCTCTTTGTGTAGAGACCTGCCAAAGAAGTAGCCCACCGCGCTGAAGCGGCCTACGTTGTCCGGGGTGCAGACATGCCATTGGCCTGAGACATCCGGTTGCGGCGTCGCGGATAGTGTGTGGCTTGCGGTGTACATCCGGATCATGGGCAAGTCGGCGGCCGCCATCTCCGCCTCGGCATCATTGGAAGACGCAACCTGCCATTCCATGTTTGATTGACCCGAGCACAGCCAGACCTCGCCGACGTAGACATCGTCGATACTGATGGTGTTGTTGCCTTTGATCTTCAACCGGTGCGGTCCGCCGGCCTTGAGTGCATCAAGTTCGACACGCCAGTTGCCTGCATCATCAGCAATGGTTGCGATCTGCTGGCCGGCGATCGCGACGCTGACCTTTTCACCCGGATCGGCAAAGCCCCAGATCGGTAGCGGCTCGTTGCGCTGAAGCACCATGTGGTCGGAGAAGATGCTGGGAACGCTGACCTCGGCCACAGCGACCGATCCCATCAGGATACCCAACGTGAATAACAGCAGGCTCAGGATGGTAGACGTGCGGAAGTGAGAAAGCCGGATAGAAAGGTGTTTGGTTTGCATGGCATTGTTCTACCGCAGGAAGGGGCCGCCTACAATCTCATGCCCTGACGGAACTTGGCGGCTACTGGATCGGGGAGGGTCCGATAGCCGATAACAAGTAAGTGTGCCGATTTATAACGGGGGCAGATACTGAGGTTTGGGAGTTTTTACATGCTGAATCGCATCACCGGGATCGCGTCGGTTGTGTTCATACTCGTGGCGGGATTCGTCGGGTATCGGCTGTTGGAAGCCAACCTGAAGGCGGATATCTATCGCGACCGACTGATCGCGCTGGAAAGCGACTTCGATCAGTTGCGGGACACCTACAACAAGGCCGTCCGCCGGACCGCGGTGACGGAACTGGTTGTCGATGAAGGCAAGCTATGCGTATCGATCCGCAACGCGGAAGGTGAAGTGAAGTCGATCCCGACGCCGTTCGATCCGTCGGGAGAAATCTATGTCGACTACGTGGTATTGGATGGCCGGCTGTGGATGCGACGAGTCTTCGATGCCAAGACCCCACCGAGCCAGGGCGTGGTGATCGATCCGAAGCTGGCGGAAGTCGACTGGGAAAGCCAGGGTGCGACGCATGGCAAGGCTGTCTACCGTCAACTGAGCGAGGGCCGATGGGTTGTCTCTGTCACAGGTGACGGCTCGCTGGGTCTGGCACGCTCAATGGGTAACGATCCTGTGGATTTAACAAACAGTCCGGACGTGCGCGACTACGAACCGATCACCGAGCAAGCCCAGACGGAAGTGGACCGGATCGGCATTTCAGATGTGATGAAGCGGCTGGTGGGAGCGGAGTGATTGTTCGGGTTTAGAAACCGATTGCACATCGCACATTGAACATTTCACATCGATACAGCCCGGACCTTCGCTTCGCTCAGGATCGGTGTTGGGATGGAAACATTAGCGATTAACGATTAGCAATTAAAAAGCTGCACACCACACACCCGATCTCATTCTTCCGTTACCGGTTCTTCGGTGTGTACGGTAGCGCCGGGGGCTCGGGTGTTGCCGAAGATTCTGCCCCATGAGCGGAAGACTGTATCGAGGGGGACGACGTTGGCCTTGGGATTGCCAAGTGTACCGCGAACTTCGATCGCTAACAGTTCATCCTTGAATGTACGGACGAGATCGGAGACCGGACCGAGATTCAAAGCACCGGGATTCTGTGTCACCATCCGGAGGTTCAGTTCGAGCGATGGGTAACTCATGGTCCCCGTGCCCGAGATGATGAACGCCGGGGCTTCCAGGCGGATGTCGTCGAACAGTAAGTTGTTGCCGTAGATCAGGTAGCGCGCGGATGCACGATCGAAGGAGGATTCGCTGGGCAGGTTCAGACTCACGGCCTGCAATAACGCGAGCGTCAGCGGTCTGTCATAAAGTTTGGCATCCCGAACCGTGACGGTGCCCCTGCCCTGAATCGGCTCATTCTTGTCAGATGGGACACGCACGGATAAACCTGCTGACAATAATCCCGACGACATATCGCGCATCGGCATCGCATCGGCATCTGATTCGGATTCAGCCGAATAGGTCGACGCTTTTTCGCCAAGCGGCATGAGGAAAGGTTCGAGTTCGGCCTCCTGGAGTGTCAGGTCGAAGGCGAACACGGGTCTGTCCGACATGTCCACTTGGCCGCGCCCGACCATCGTGCCGTTGTATACCGTGCCTTTGAGGTTATTGAAGTTGATCAGCCAGGGCTGGTCGCCTGTCTCGGCGTGCATGGATACGCGTTGCACGAGCCGGTCCTGAGCACGCAGGCTGTCGGCGGTGAACCGGATATCCGTATGGGGCCAAGGCTGGTCGACGAAGTTAACGACGCGCATATCCATCAGGGCGTTCATCTCAGTCACAGGCACACCCAATGAAGCGGAAGCGCCATGCAATTCGACACGGCCTTCGAAGATGCCGGTCGGGCCTTGCATGGCCTCGGGCCATGTCAGTAGCCTCGCATCTTCGAGGATGAACGGGCCTTGAACATCTAAACGGTCGACCAGGTTTCTCACAGCAACGGGCATGACCGCACGGACCGGGGCGTCGATGCGATCGGCATTCACTTTGAATGTCAATGATAAACCCGGGTTCTCGGCCAGCCGCGCCTGACCATTGACTTTGAACGTGCCGTCGGCAAAGCCACCCGCCAGGTCGTGGAACGTTGCCAGCTCCGGCGTCAGTTCGACCATGCCGGACAGGCCAGTCAGCTCGATGCGCTGTTTGTGGTAGTCGAAGTCCAGGTCTTTGGGCTGGACCTGTAACGAAAAATGCTCGGGTGCATTGCGTCCGCCTTCATAGACAAGGACCGCATCCGTGTGCCCCTCGGGTTTATACTGCTTGAACATCCGCTCAAGCAGCGGCCGCCCCTCGTTCTCGATCGGCAAAAGGTCGATCAACTCCGGTTCGAGTGTTAATTGGTCGGCAATGAACGTCAGGTCGACGCCCACATCGGACTCGCCGTAATTCGCCTCGCCGTTAAGTGATATCTTGCCGCCGTGGGTGTGCTGCCCGGTGAAGTCCTCGAACTGGATGCGTGTGCGTTCGATCGTGACCGAGCCGGTGATATCGTCCAGCACGTATCGGCCACCGTTGGGTACAGCGCGGCCGTCACGCATGCGGGCATCGATGCTGAACAGCACCTCGCCTGTCGCATCAGCGAATACCTCGCCGGTGCCGAACAACTCACCGATCAGGTTCAACGAGCGGACCCACTGATCCTTGGGCTTGGGGATTGAAGCGATGAGGATCGAATCGACCGGCAGGTAGATGCTGGTCAATTGCAGATTGGGTTTGAGCGGTTCGTCGCCGTCCGGCAGGATGAGTCTGCCATTGATCGTGCCCCCCCCGCCGTTAAGTGCGCGTAGCTTTAACTGATCGACCACGACATTGTCGGGAGATATCACGATTCGTCCGCTTTCAGCAACCAATGGGTAATGCCAGAACTTGAACAGGCTGCTGAGTCCCTTGGCCTGCAGGTCGGTCGTGACGCTGTACTTCTGGTCTTTGCCTTCCGGGCGGTTGATGTGCACGGTCATGCTGGCGGAGCCGCCGGGCTCGAAAACAGGCACATCGGCTGGGTCCTGTAGCGATACCGCGTCATTGGCCTTGGCGACGACATCCTGACCAAGGATTCTCACGGTTTCACCCGGAGCACGGATCACGCCACCAGCGAGCAGTTGTTCGTAGCCTTCCCGGCTGAAGAACATATCCAGCACTTCACGGCGTTTCGGTTTCAGTGCGTTGACGAGGTGTTCATCCAGAGGCATGTCATCGCCCTGGATCTTGATCGCAACGGTGCCGTCCTTGATCGGCGGACCGATTGTCCCACTGACAATGGCCTTAGCGCCGGATGGAGCAACACCGACAAGATCATTAAGAACGATCTTGTCATCTTCAAATGAGATCCTGCCGGTCAGTTGATTGGCGGGATACTTGAAGCGGTAATACATGAACTTCGTGTCGATCAGGTCGAGGTGGCCGCGCAGTTTGATCTCGCTGTCGGCAACCGCTCGTTCAAGCTCGATCTTTGTCTGATAGGTACCTTGTGGATTGAAGCGTTCACGATACTTACTGACGGCTTGCGGCAGGCTGTCCCATATGCCACCTTCGACAGGCACGTCGAACGGGTCCGTGCTTAGACCGATCAGGAACGGGGCGTCTTGAACGAAACCGAGAAGCTCGCCGTGCGCCTGGAAGTTGATGCCTTCGACTTGCCCGGTGATCTGTTTGAAGCTGACGCCGTTATCCGTAACGATAACCGTGCCGTCGACATCTGTCAGTTCCAAGGGTCGCTCCGCACCAAGCGGCAGAGATAGTCCGAACTGGTCCAGTTGCATCTCAACAGCGAGTAGAACCTGCTGGTTCTCGTCCCGATGGGCGCGAAATTCAACCCGCTGCAAATCACCTCGTGGCGAGAGCTGCTTCCACCAGCGGCGCGTCTGCTCGGGTAACAGGTAGCTGTAAGGCCCATCAAATGAAAACCGCTGAACCTCAAAGTGAACCATCGGCTGGTTCAGATCGATCTGCCCCTGCACGGTCGGCCCGGCAAGCTGTTTCGAGCCTGCGGCCGGTTCTCGCTGACGGAGTTCAAAATCGTAAACGCCCCAGTCATCGAGATCGGCATTGAGTTTGCCATCGAATTGCAGCGACTCAATGACACGGTAAGTCCCGTTGGATTGTTGGCCGAAACACAGTTGACCGCCATTGAGTCGCAGTTCAGGCAATGCGTCCGGGAGCTTGTTCTTCGCCTTGTCGTCGGAAGAAAGTGCCAGCAGCATCTCAAAGTTGGACCTGTTATTGTCCAGGTCCTCGGTGAGATAGAGCTTGGGCTGATTCAATGCCACTGAGGCGGCGCGCACCTGGCCTATTAATAGCGGTAAAAGGCGCAGTTGGACGGCGACGCGGTCGGTGTGCAGGAGTTTGGAGAAGTCGCCCTCGGTGTTAGGCACGGTCAGCTCGATACCATCCACGGTCAACAGGCCGTCCCATGTCAGGTGAGCCCTGCCGACCGTCGCCTCACAGCCGACCGACTGCTCGATCATGTCGACCAGGACGCGGTTGAGCCTGGCCGGCCGTGTGAAGTAAGACACGACGCCGACCAGGAGCAGGAAGCACCCAAACAGGAAAAGAAAACGCCGCAGCCAGCGCTTCATGGGAGGGGCTTTGGGTTTGTATGAGCTTCGGTTTGTCTGGGTGTTGTTTCGCACAGCCGTCCTGTTGTGCTCCCGTTCTCGGCCGACAATCCGGTGTCTCGGGGCCCCGGCCCGGGTATATCCGCAGGCAAAGGCGTGGCATATCCGTTATCTTCTTCGTTCGGCCCAACGCCAACCGAACTAGTAAGTATGAGGATCATATGGACCCGAAGCCGACCATCCAAATCGACGACTTCCTGAAACTGGACCTGCGGGTCGCGACCATCATCGCCGCGGAACCCCACCCCAACGCCGACCGCCTGGTAAAACTGCAGATCGACCTGGGTTTTGAGCAACGGCAGATCTGTGCGGGGATCAAGCAATACTATGAGCCGGAAACGCTAATCGGCAAACAGGTTGTGGTCGTGGCGAATCTCGAACCGCGCAAGATCCGCGGCGAGATATCCAACGGCATGCTGCTGGCCGCCAGCGCGAAAGATGGCGACGAACTGACCGATGTCGTGGTGATCAACCCGTCCAAACCGGTCCCGCCGGGCTCGACCGTCGGTTAACTCACGCATTCCGGACTTCCAGGTACTCAGGATGCGCCGTCGGTGCTTTCGCCGGTCTCGGTTTCTGCTGCGCCATTTTGCTCATCCGCAGGACTCGCGGCAGCGCCCGCTGCGGCTTCGGCCTCCTGCTGCTGATCTGTAGAACCGTTGTCGTAGTTCAGTCGTTCGACCAACGCATCGTACGAAATCGGGCTCGGGACGCTTACCGAGCTAAGCATCGACATCTCGATCAGGACCGGTAAACGGATGTCAGCGGACAATGCCTGATACGCCTGCTGGGTGATCGGCTCGTAGTCTTCAACGCGGTAGACCGCCAAGGCCAGTTCTTTATCAACGCCGACGACGCCGGTGACATCTTCAGCCGGTGCGTTGCTGAGATCACCGGTAGCTTTGACGCTGTTCGCGGTGGCGAAGAAAGCATCGATGAACTTGGCACTCTGGCCAATACCCGGCAAAGGCGGGATCACCAATTTGCCGTTAGTCACTTGGATGCGTCGTGACGTGGCGGGTAACTCGAGTACCGTGGAGTCGGCAGTGTTCGCCACTGCTTCCAAGCCGCCATCAACCGCTTCCTGGAGCCAGGTATCAGAAGCGCTTAGTAATTTCTTATAAGCCGCCAGACGCCAGGCATCCTGCATGACCTGAGTGCGAACCTCATCCAGAGAATCCGGGACGCGTGTCGGTTCGGCGTCGGTCAGGCGGAAGATGTACTGCGTGCGGCTGATATCCATCATGGGCGCACCCGCCAGGCCGACCTGTAGCCGGCGCGGCAACAGCCGGTTGTCCGGACCGGGCTTCAACTCACGTGCGCTAAGAACATACTCGGCGAATGTGACGTTGTAGTTATCCGCCAGGACGGTCTGTCCAATGCCGGGCAACATCCACAGTTCCTGTTCCGTCACCCAGCCACCGCTGTTGCCTTTGACCACCTCGGGACGAAAGCCGTATTCATCCTCCAGTTTGTCGGCGACCTCACGCATCGACCGTAGTTTGGTGATATCGCCGATCACGCGGTAATCGTCGACCTTATCCATCCCGCGTGTGTCTTCGTAGAGCAGGCCGAACGCTGTTTTGGTCATTTTCTCGACCAGGGCGTAGGCTTTTTCGGTAGTCAGGTCTTCGATAACCTGATCGCGTACCTGTTCGTAAGGCTTCAGTTGATTTTGTGAGCCGGCAGTGCTGTAAAGCTCCGGATGCTTTCTGTGGTAAGCCAGAGCGTCGGCCTCGTTGATCTTGACGTGTTGCTTCGCTTCGTCAGACGCGATGACGAGGTATTCGACTTTGACACGGTTGGGCACACGATAGCCGAAGCCATAGGGTTCACCCTGCCCCGGCAGTGCATCTTTGTATTCATCAAACAGCGTCTTGACGTCTTCTTCACTGGGTTTGGGGGTTTGATCCATCAGTGATTCAGCGTCGATCAGCACGGCCTTACCCATAACCTTGGCGCCCTGGTCCTGGATGAAGTGCTCGATCAGGGGCTTACTCATCCGCGAGTTACCGTAGGCCATCGCCTGCAGGAGCACGGCGGCATCCTTGTTGGCGAAACTCTGTTGCGCGAGCGCAGCGCGTTGAACCCCCGCCAAGTGCGCCTGGCCGGCGGTCAGTTCCTTGTATCGCTGGATGATCAACCAGTTGCGGATAGCCATATTGATATAGCCGGTGGTCGCGTTCATCTGGGACGCCATCATTTCGACATCCGCCGCGGACCGGCCCGCGTTGAGCTTGATCTGCTCCACCTCCGCGAGGCTGGCGCTGAGCCCGAGTCGCTCAGCATCCTTGAGGATCAGAGCCCAGCGGATGTTGTCTTCGCTTTCGTTGCCGCGTCCGCCGTCGAGGTAGAGGCCGAACTGGCGAACGATCCTGATCTGGCCGTCGGCGGCCATGATGTCGCCGCGCGTGACCTCGCCGCCATCAAAGGTACCGATCACGACCGTGTTCGGGTCTTTTTGGAACATCTGCATGACCGGCTGGATCAGGAACACGATCATCAGCAGACCGCCACCGACCGCGAGGATCCACTTGTTGTACTTTCTAAAGAACTTGAGCACCGTGAGGGTCTCCGTGTTGGATTCGATACGGGAATCCGGGGAACAATTGCAAGCCGATCAGTATACAGGGGGAGAGGAAAGCAGAAAAACAGGAAAGCAGAAAAGCAGAAAACATGGATGATCCCGGGTTTGGCTGCCCATTGGGCCGGCCATAGAACCAAAAGTTCTTAATCTGCTGCTTTTCTGCTTTCCAGCTTTCCTGCTTTTCAATTTTTCCTGCTTTTTTACTGCATCAGGGGGTTGATCCCGCCACCGAAGCCTTCGGGGATCAGGACGATGCCGATGGCCTGGGCATTGTCGATCTCGTCGACGCTGGCGGTCAGGCGGATACGCCACTTGGGTACTCGGCGTTCGAGCCAGACGTCGACCGACTGGGACTCATCCCGTTCAAAATCGAGCCTCTGCCGGAAGCCCATCTGGTACTTGACTGTCAGGACGTATGTGAAGCCGAAGGACAGCAGCCTGCTGTCCAGCAGATCGATCTCGTCATAGCGGACGAATGAGGTAAAACGCGGCGTGTGTTGCAGGGACCCGCCGACACGCCACTGCACGATGCGGTCGTGTTCCATGCTGTGGGTTAACTCACCGGTGATGCCAAATGTATCTGTGACCATCCAGAGCAGTTCGGTGTACAGGTGATCGCCACCGGTGCTGTACTCGGGGCGGTAATCGAAGAAACGAGCGATTTCATCATCCACATCGGCATCGGAATTATTGAAGACCAGGTCTGTCCGCCAGACGATCCAGTCGACCGCACGCCGTTGGGCGCCGCTGCCGCGGTGGGTCTGGAACGTGTTGGTCAGGCCCAGCCGGAGGCCCTCCCCTTCCTGGAGCGATTCGACATCGTAGTCATACACCGGAATATCTTCGGAATCGAGGCTTGAGCCGGAGACGAATACATCGACGCTGGGCTCAACAATGTGGCGGATGCCGTCGACATCAAGCATTCCGTTTTGGGTATCAAACGTCCTGCTGAGTTGCGTAGAAACGCGCGTGCCCAGCGAACCCCAGAGGCGGTACTGGTCGGCCTCACCGGCATAGGCGGAGAAGTCTTCGTCGTAAGCAGTGACCCGGCCGACCGCGTAAGGCACGATCGTGAAGTCGCCAGCCTCGATCGGCATGTTGACTTCCTGCCGTGAATCCACGCGGAAAACCCACTCGTCCGGTACACCCGTTGCGAACACCGCATCATCAAACGCGGTTGTGTTGGGGATGCCGAACAAAGTCATCGAAGCCCGATTACTGAAACCGCGATCAAATGGCGTGTCTTCACCCGGCCTGATCCGGACGAATCCTGCGCGGTTTTCGCTGAACCAGGTCAGCTTGTCATCCCAGAGGCTCGTTCCCGTGCGGAAGTAGCTGACTTCCGGGGCCTTGTCGACCGTGTAGCCGGGCGTTTGAAGCGGGGCCAGTTGCGGCGTGAAGTCCGTCAGGTCGTAACGGGTGAGGAATGTCAGCGCCTGGTCTTCGCTCTGCTTCTTCCAGTAGAGCGAGGTCTCGTATGGCTTGGACTGGTAGGCCTCGTCCCGGAAAAACTCTTCGAGGAAGGTTTCATCAGAGACATACGCGCTTTCCAGCGACAGTTCGGAGCCGTTGGGCAGGTAATGGCGGTGTTGCCACAGGTAGTAGCCGCGAGTTTCGGAGTCTTGTTCGATGTCACGCCGTCCGCCGACGGTATCGGTGCCGTTGTCGTTAAGCAGCAGGTAAGTCTCGGCATGGCCGAACATGTTTTCCAGGCCGTACTCAAGGTCGGCCCCGACGGCCGGGCCGTGATCCCCCCGCCAGTCCGCTTTACCCAATAGCCTCACACCGTCCGGCGCTTCACGACCCGCCAGGGCGAAGACATCCCAGACCGTTTCCAGTTCGAAGCCTGTATCGCTGTCGTAGCCGGTCTTGACACGCTTGATCGGCACCTCTGTCGGCTTGCCTTCCAAGTACGGCCAGTAGAAGAACGGCGTATCCCGGACACGCAAGGTCGTATCAGACGCGGTGAACTTGTACGTATCATTAGCGGACTCGACATCTTCCTTGTCGAGCGTCAATCGAGCGGCGCCGATGGCGAAGTGTGGCTCGGCGAATTCGCTGGTCGTCAGTTGCACGTTCTGAGCGTTGAAGCTGGTGGCCGAGGTCTGACGGATGGTCTCGGCACGCATGTATAGCGGCAGTTGTCGCAAGGCGTCGTAGCTGTAGATCACAGCATCGAGCAGGATCGCCTTGTTCTCACGCACGTCGTAATACACACGCGGGGCCCTGACCGTAAAGTCCCGATCGGCCACGATGACGTTATCTTCGAGGTAGATACCTCGAACCGTATCTGCTTGAACCGAAGCGGGTGCGATGGCTGCGCCGTCTTGTTTTTTGTCGACGAAAACAACAACACGTTCGGATCGCAAGGACACCTGTCGGTCGTTTTTGAAGTCGTCGTAGAACACACGTACGTTGCCGATGAGCATGATGCTCGATTCATCTTCGCCCGGGTCATACACCACACGGTCCGCATTCAACAGAACCGTGCCTTGCGTCGGCAGTACGGTGCCCTTATCCGGCTCAGGCGCGCGGGTTGCGACCGGTTGAGGAAGATTGCTGGCTTCGTTCGCGACAGCCGTGCCTGTCGCTACAGTATCTACAGGATGGACTTCGACGGGTTTGCGTTCGACGGGACGGTCTTCGCTGGGGGTGTATTTGGCCGCGTAGCGTGGGCCGAACATCTGCGGATCGTATAGCGGCTCGGTCGGCGGCTCGATCGTGACACGGGCCAGCGCCTGCTCGTAGCGCTGCATCCGAGCGAGGGCATCCGTGATCAGTTCGGATCGGGGTTGCTGATCCAACTCGACGAACAGGTCGTTTTGAACCTGAAGCTTGCCTGTGGTTGAAGCGGTGACAAGCAGGCGCTTGGCCTCAGCGGAAACGGGGCCCGTGCCGCGCAGGTGCTTGGCGTTATCCAGATAAACTGAAAGGTGACGGATCGTCCGACCTGGCTGTGGATCGGTCACGACACGAACTACGGCGTTGTCCGCTCGGAAACCATACACGCCGATCGAGAAACCGGCATCGCCTTCAAGTAACAGCCACTGTTCATCGCCTTGTTTCCAGGCCGAAACCTTGCGGGCGAAGAATACAGCCTCCCCATGAACGATAGGGTCAGCAATAGGATTGCTGATAGCGGTAGACACATCCCCGTCGGCTGCGTGTACCGTCGATTGCATGAACATGCCGCCTAACAGCAGCACGCAGATACAAGCGCATAGGGCCTGCAAGTAACGATGTGTTTTTCTGACTCGCGGGGCGTAGTCACCCAAGACGCGATCCGTGCGTTGATCCATAAGGTCACACTCCCCAATCGAGGTTGCCGCGAATATACGTCGAGGTGCTGACAGCGGCAAGAAACCACTGGATCATCTGGATTCACAAGCAGTTGAAACGTGACAACAATCAGTCTATCGCCAGCGCCGTATGGCTTTTGCCTGCGGGTCCGTCATCGGTCACAACATCGTCGGTTCTGGGCTGAAAAGGCTTGCCCTGCTGGTTACCCTCCTCACCCAGTACAACGATCTGCCAGAGGTCCAGCCGGGCGAGTTTAAAGTTGTATTGCACAGTCAAGCCGCTGTCTTTCAAACAATCCTCCAGGGACAGGTCGCTGCGCCAGCCGATTTTCACAAAGATCGGGTTGGTCACACGCTCCCACCAGGCGATGAAGGGATTGGTGCTCAAAAAATGATTCAGCACGACGATACGCCCGCCGGGCTTAACCATCCGCCTCGCCCAGGCCATGAGTTTGGCCGGGTCACTGACGACAGTCACGACATGTGTAATCATCACATGGTCAAAACTGTTTTCCGCAAAAGGCGGGTTCATCGCGTCGCCCTGTATCAGGAAGCAGTTTTTCAAGCCTTCGGATTCGATTTTTTTGGCGGCCTTGGAAAGCATCCCCTCGGAGAGGTCCATCCCCACAACATTGATATCGCGCGGGTAATACTTCAGTGTCATGCCTGTGCCGACACCGAGATCCAGAATGGTTTCGCCGGGCTTAGGCTTGAGCTGTTGCACGGCTTTGATCTGGCGTTGATGCACTAACGCACCAAACGTGTAGTCATAAAACTTCGACCACAAGTCATAGAGCGGGCTTGTGACCTCTTCAGTCATTTTCATGATTGCGGTTCCTGGCCTGATGCGAGCAGGTCATCTACCTGTTCGAGTATCGCGTCGGTCATTCCTCCTTCCAGGAATTCACCGACCAGATTACCCTTAGCATCGTAAACCAAGATCGCCGGGACGACCAGTGAGTCCCACCTCTTTCCGATCTTCTCGACCAGCTCCTGCTGGGCGTCCGAATCGTTCTTGATGATGTAGGCATCATGCAATGCGTCATGTTTTGCCAGGAATTTGATGGCAGCGGCCTCCCGGCTGGGGTCGTCCAGCGTGACGGACACCGCTCGGACCTTCTCCCCCCGAGCAACCAAGCCCTCGTGAATCCCCGGGAACATCTGCACGCAAGGCACACACCAGGTCGCCCAGAAGTCGATCACCAGCACCTTATCCTGAGCCGCCGTCTCAGCGACAATTGCTTTAATGCCCTCTGCATCAATAATTTGCAGATGATCGACCGGCTCTGCCATAGAGTCGCCACCATCCGGAGCCGGCTTTTGCTCAGTTACAGCAGATTCATTCGTATTGGTCGCGGCAGTCTGCTGATCGCAACCCACCAGCCCCAAACCAAAAATCATCAAAAACAATAACATCCATTTTTGCATCATCTTGTCCGCCATGCCTAGGATCATGTACACCAGATCAGTTGCTGGTCTCTTTTATGAGAACACCCAAGTACAGTACACTTTATTGCAGTTATGACCCGGAATCTCACTGTTAACGGCGAATTGAAGCAAACCGAGGCAACGACCGTCCTCGAACTGCTGGTAATGATGGGCCTGGAGAAGCAGGCCGTGGCCGTGGAGGTCAACCGCGAGGTGATCCCCAAACGGCTGCATGGCGATACCCCCCTCAAAGACGGCGACACCATCGAACTGGTGACGCTGGTCGGAGGTGGATGAACCATAATTGTATTTAGCCCCGAGTTGACGACTCGGGGCAGGCCCCACGTCGTCGACGTGGGGCTAAGTAACCAACCACTAACTTGAATACACCACCAAAAATGAATCCTCCCACCGATACCGTTGAAGCACTTGACTCCCCCTTCCAGGTTGCCGGCCGAACGCTCAGTTCACGCTTGATCGTCGGCACCGGCAAGTATGCTGACTACCCCACGATGCAGCAGGCGCTTGACGCCAGCGGCACCCAGGCGGTCACCGTAGCTGTCCGTCGTGAACGGCTCGTCAACGAGAAAGGCGAGTCGCTGCTGGACTTCATTGACACGTCCCGATACACGATCCTGCCCAACACCGCTGGCTGCTTCACCGCTGAAGATGCGGTGCGCGTGGCTCGACTCGGCCGGGAGATCCTCGACCAGCTCGATAATCCCGGCAAAGACTGGGTCAAACTCGAAGTCCTGGCGGACAAGAAGACGCTGCTGCCTGACCCCGTCGGCACGCTCGAGGCCTGCAAGGAACTGGTCAAGGACGGCTTCAAGGTGCTCTGCTACACCTCGGATGATCCGGTCATGGCGGTGAAAATCAAGGAGGCCGGCGCATCCAGCGTGATGCCCGCCGGCTCGCCGATCGGCTCGGGTCAAGGTGTGCTCAATCCCAATGCGATCCGCATCATCCTCGAACTGCTGAAGGATGGCGACCCGGACTACCCAGTCATCCTCGATGCCGGCGTCGGCGCTGCAAGCGATGTCACCCAGGCGATGGAACTCGGCGCCGATGCGGTGCTGTTGAATACAGGCATCGCCCACGCCAAGGATGCCGTCCGCATGGCCCACGCGATGCGCCACGCCCTAGAAGCCGGTCGACTCTCATACCTGTCCGGCCGCATCCCCAAGAAGCTCTACGCCACCGCCAGCAGCCCGTGGTCCGGCGTAATCAGCTATATCCCTGGTGAATAAGCTTCCCGCAAGCCAAACCGTCAACTCACGAGCCGCGGCAAATCGCCGCGGTTTTTATTTGAAGTGAATCAGGAAAACCATTCGCCAGTAATCACCAGTTCATGCCCGCCACACTCCGAGCACTTATCCGGGAAAGCATCCCCTTCATCCAGATGCAAACTTGATAGCCGTGCGATCTTATCCGATCCGCAATGCGGGCAATGATTAATTTCAGGCGGGCTGTGCTCAGCGATGAGCCGCCGATGAAGCCGCCGCTTTTCGAGCTTTGAAACAATCAAGACATAGGCGATAACGATCGGCAAGCAGATCCCCAGCGTTAGCAAGGTTCCATAGTTACAAAAAGTCATATAGCCGATCACGGGAAAAATAATAATGCCAAAAATCACATTCGATTTTCGACTGGGTGGCATGTCCTTCGGCAATTCCAGACTCGGCATGAAGAACAACCGTTTGCATGCATCACACGCATAGGCTTCATTGCGAAACAAGCGCCCTTCCATCTCGGCCTGCAACTGCGTGTAGTCGTACTTTTTCAGAACTGTCGATTCGGTCGTGTGCGGCAAAAAGATATCGCGCCCATCAAATTTGAATGACAGGTGATAGCATTCCACACAACTTTCGCTGCCACACTTCTTGCACTTGTAGTCATAGCCGATGGGCATAAGGCCTCCCGATCACACCCATTATGCCCAGAATCTGCTTGTCATGGTGGATGAACTATCAATAGGACAGCTTTGCGGAAAATGATTTGTTAATTCTGAGAAAGGCAACAATCCCGGCAAGTATCTGATCTACAAATAACTTACATCCCACATCACCTTATGGCCTAAGCAAGATTTTAAAATACCCACTTGCCTGCTAAGCACTAATAACTATACTGATCGCCCCCGAACGGCTGCGGCCGTACTTACGTGCAATCCAAACAAGCAATATCTGTACCCCGCGTGAGTCGCCCACGCCGCTTGTTACTCAGCACGTATGATCGGGCCCCGGCGGCAAACACGATGCCTACAATGCGCAATGCATTTTTTTTAACAAGGGCATCGTGATGCACAGGCTATTTAGTTTCAGTGCGGCCTGTCAAAGAACATCAGCCATGTAGTCCTCCTCCAACCTTCACAACGAAGGCTGTGACGTTGGCTGGTGCATGTGTTTTAAACCCCGATACCTACCACGCCATTTGGCTTTACTATTAGGGCCGGCGTGGCGTGGAACAGTCAGACATGCTGCAAACGCAGTTGTTTGACACCTCTAGTGTACTTACACAGAGGCTCAACTTCAGGAAGGAGCCGTAAGATGTTCGAGCCCTTTGAAAAAGGCACATCGCCCGATGGCAAATATGTCTACTTCCGCAACCTGAGCGTCAAGACAACGCCGGAGGTCGCCGCCCAGATCACCAAAGCATGCGTGGCGTTAGGCACAGAGCACAACATCAAAGCCTGCCTGATCGACTTCCGCGGCACAACGAGCAATGTGAGTGTCACCGAGAAGTACGAGTTTGCCTATACCAAAGCCGCAGCACTAGGCCTGACACGTGATTGGCGTATCGCAATGCTCCGGGATCCCGGCGATACCTCGTTCAACTTCTTCGAAACCGTCATGCAGAACTCAGCCTATAACTTCAGATTGTTTACGGATGAGCAAGAGGCGATTCATTGGCTACTACATGGTGATCGGATGGCCGAGACCGGCTGATGAAACCCATCACACACAATCGAATCCTACATCAACAAATTCATCACTTCACGGGCCGTCGCGGCTTACGGGTTAACAATACCCATGAAGAGCCTGCCAGAAGGCACACGGACGCAGGCTCGGGCACCGATGTGAGTGTGAGTGTGATATCAAGGCTGCTTGAATCGGCTGCATAAGGGCTGCCGGCGTTAGCGATAGTCATATCCGTCATCTTCACAAAAAATTCCCATGTCTGGTTCGCAGGCAGTGTGCCGGTTTCGTAAATGCCGGACATCGCGGTTTCGATCAGGACAGGATGGTTGGCAGTGAACGGCCGGCGAAGACTGATCGTGCGAGCATCACCGATGACGCCAGTAATGGCACCCGGATCGAAGTCACCTGTGAGCGTGTAGTTAACCGGATCTGCGCCGGTGGTAAATCGCACGCGGAAGGTCTGGCCCTGTGTGGAACTGGCGTTGCTGGCGCCGCTGATGACGGACGCCGCCCCACTGGCTGAACGCGTCGCTGTCAGCACGAGCGTACCCGGTGAAACTTGAGTAACGTTGTCACTGACGCTGATCGAACCAATAGCACCGGCAGTGCCTAGCGAATACGGCTGGCTTTCATCAATCGCAACATCCCAGGAATCGCCGAAGCCAAAAGCCCCGGTTAAATCAGCTTTCACATCTTCGTTTGCATATTGGTCAACCGCGCCACCGGAACCTGCAAATAGACTGAGGTTCCCCCTGCTTTCTCGCTCGGTGATGGTAATAATCCCAGCCGACGCTAAGGCAGACCAACCAATCACTAATGCGGTCGCAACCACGCCAACAAACTGCTTACCGAATACGATCATTCTTCCCCGCCTCCAAGTATGTTTGTGAAATCCACCCATATGACCAGGTGACGCCTGATCATTTTCGGACAATATACCAACGCAAACGGCGACATCCAACCCCTAAATCATTGAATTAGCAATAACTTACACAAAACCATCTACTCCTTTTTCAGATTCCTTAAGCTCATCGACCACCCACATCCCGGCGAAACTGTCATGCGTGCGGACCGCGGACTGTCACGTTGACAGCGTGCGTGGGAGATCATGCTGAAAGCCAAACACGTCATAATGAATACAATTATCTGTTAATAAACATCTTATAATCTAAAATTCCCAAATGGCACATTCTGGCAGACCGGTACGTGACTTGCGTACAGTAAGGCCAACCGCGCGATGGGTTCAGGCCTGTGTTGCGGTGCAGCCGTGATAGCGACCAGGCTCTCGCGGCTCGGGGAAAGTTGATCGAGACAACCAGTGGCAACCTTTAATACTTTGGAGATAAGAAGATATGGCCGCTAAAGATCTGGCGTTTGAGACGGACGCCCGCAAGAGCCTGTTGCTGGGCGTTGAAAAACTGGCAGCAGCAGTCAAGAGCACCCTGGGCCCCCGTGGCCGCAACGCGGTGCTGGACAAATCCTGGGGCGGGCCGACCGTCACCAAGGATGGCGTGACCGTCGCCGAGGAAATCGAGCTGCGTGACAAGAACGAAAACATGGGCGCTCAACTCGTGAAGGAAGCCGCGAGCAAGACGTCGGATAAGGCCGGCGACGGCACGACGACCTCGACTGTGCTGGCCGAGGCCCTCTTCAAGGAAGGCCTGCGTCAGATCACCGCCGGCGCCGAGGCCAACGCCCTCGTTCGCGGGATGCGAAAAGCCGTCGATGCCGTGTGCGACGAGATCGCCAAACTGTCCAAGCCCGTTAAGGACAAGAAGGACATCGCCAACGTCGCCGCGATCAGTGCCAACAACGACCCGACGATCGGCAAGATCATGGCCGACGCCTTCGACCGCGTGGGCAAGGACGGTGTGATCACCGTCGAGGAAGGCAAGAGCCTCGACACGTACTTCGACGTCGTCGAAGGCATGCAGTTCGACCGGGGCTACCTCTCTCCCAACTTCATCACCGACGCCGACCAGATGGAAGCGGTTCTCGAAAAGGCGCTGGTGCTGGTCCACGAAGACAAGATCGATTCGATCCAGAAACTTGTTCCGCTTCTGGAAAAAGTCCAGCAGGCCAAGAAGCCGCTGTTGATCATCGCTGAAGACGTCGAGGGCGAAGCCCTGGCGACGCTCGTGATGAACAAGCTGCGAGGTGTTCTGAACATCTGTGCCGTCAAAGCACCGGGCTACGGCGACCGCCGCAAGGCCATGCTTCAGGACATCGCCGTGCTGACCGGCGCCGAGCCGATCATGAAGGACCTGGGCATCGACCTGGACAAGGTCGAACTCAGCCAGCTCGGTCTTGCCAAGAAGATTACCGTCGATGCAGACAACACCACGATCATCGAAGGCGCCGGCTCGACCAAGGATATCCAGGCACGCATCGCACAGATCCGCAAGGAAATCGAAACCACCACCAGCGACTACGACCGTGAGAAGCTGCAGGAACGTCTTGCCAAGCTGACCGGCGGTGTCGCTCAGATCAATGTCGGTGCCGCTTCCGAAGCCGAACTCAAGGAAAAGAAGGCACGCGTTGAAGACGCACTGCACGCGACCCGCGCAGCCGTCGAAGAAGGCATCGTCCCCGGCGGCGGCGTCAGCTTCATCCGAGCGATCGACAAGCTCAAGAAGCTTGAAACCAAGAACCAGGACGAAGCCGCAGGCGTCGCTCTGGTCGCCAAGGCCCTGGAAGTGCCGCTGCGCACCATCGCTGACAACGCTGGCGAGCGCGGCTCGGTTGTCGTCAACAAGGTTGCGGCCGCAAAGGGTTCCAACGGCTTCGACGCACTCAAGCTCGAATACTGCGACCTCGTCGAACGCGGTGTCATCACCCCCGCGAAGGTCGACCGCACCGCTTTGCAAAACGCAGCCAGCGTCGCTTCGCTATTGCTGACCACCGACTGCATCGTCACCGAAGCGCCCAAGGATGAAGAACCCGCTCACGCCCACGGCGGCATGGACGGCATGGGCGGTATGGGTGGCATGGGCGGCATGGGCATGGGTGGTATGGGCGGGATGATGTAGTCCCCCCCCGGAAGTGTTTCCCCTGTGATTCATCACATAAAAAGAATAAAACAATCCTAAACAATAAACCTGGAGATAAATAGAGATGGCAACCGCAACCAAGAGCAAGACGACTGTTCGCCCGATGGAAGACCGCGTGCTGTTGAAGCCCACCGAGGCTGAAACCAAGACCAAGAGCGGTATCTACCTGCCGGAGAGTGCCGCCGAAAAGCCCATGACCGGCAAGGTCGTGGCGGTCGGGCCCGGCAAACTCAACGACGACGGCAGCCGCACCGCCCTCGCCGTCAAGAAGGGTGACACCGTGATCTACGGCAAGTACGCCGGCACCGAAGTCGATATCGACGGCGTCGAACACATGATCGTCCGCGAAAGCGAACTGCTCGGCATCATCGAAAAGTAACCCCCGCCCCCGGAAGTTTTGTAAGTACATTAAATAAACACCAGCGGCGAGGTCGCTTCAGCGGCCGGCCCAACACCAGATAAATAAACGGAGTTCATCCGATGGCACATAAACAAATGATCTTCGGCGCCGAAGCGGCGGTCGAACTAAAAAAAGGGCTTGAGCAGCTCGCGGCGGCGGTGAAAGTCACACTCGGCCCCACCGGCCGCAACGTCGTGCTGCAGAAGTCCTACGGCGGCCCGGCCGTCACCAAGGACGGCGTCTCGGTCGCCAAGGAAATCGAAATCGAAGCACCCTTCCAGAACATGGGCGCGAAGATGGTCGTCGAGGTCGCCAAGAAGACCTCCGACAAAGCCGGCGACGGCACGACCACCGCGACCATCCTGGCCGAAGCCATCTTCAACGAAGGCCTGCGTCACGTGACCGCCGGCGCTAACCCGATCGCCATCCAGCGCGGCATCCTCGCCGCTGCCGATGCGGCCGGCGAAGCAATCAAGGCGTCCGCCCAGAAGTGCAAAGGCAAGGACGACCTGCAAAAGGTCGCCACTGTTTCCGCCAACCATGATGTTGAAATCGGCGAACTGATCGCCGAAGCGATCAACAAGGTCGGCGCGGACGGCGTCGTGGAAGTCGAAGAAGGCAAGGCTGCTGAAACCACCCTCGACTACGTCGAAGGCATGCAGTTCGACAAGGGTTACCTCTCCCCCTACTTCATGACCGACCCGGCAACAACCGAGTGCATCCTCGAAGACTGCCTGATCCTCGTGCACGAGAAAAAGATCAGCAGCCTGCCGGACCTGCTGCCGCTGCTGAACAAGGTCGCGATGGCGCAGAAGCCGCTTCTGATTATCGCGGAAGATGTTGAGAACGAAGCGCTGGCCGCGCTGGTCGTCAACCGTCTGCGTGGCGTGCTGAAGATCGCTGCCGTCAAGGCTCCGGGCTTCGGCGATCGTCGTAAAGCCATGCTCGGTGACATCGCCGCCCTCACCGGCGCGACTTTCATTAGTGAAGACCTGGGCATACAGCTCGAAACACTCGAACTCGACGCCCTCGGCACCGCAAAAAAGATCGTCATCGACAAGGACAGCACCACGATCATCGAAGGCGCGGGCAAGAAGAAGGACATCAACGCCCGCATCGAACAGATCAAGATGCAAATCGAGAAAACCACCAGCGACTATGACCGGGAGAAGCTGCAGGAACGTCTTGCCAAACTGACCGGCGGCGTCGCGATCATCAACGTCGGTGCTGCGACCGAGACAGCCATGAAGGAACGTAAGGATCGTGTCGACGATGCGCTGCACGCCACCAAAGCCGCGGCCCAGGAAGGCTACGTCCCCGGCGGCGGTGTCGCCCTGATCCGTGCGATCGAAGCAATCGAAAAAGCAAAGAGCAAGGCCAAGGGCGATGAGAAGCTCGGTTTCGATGCTGTAGCGATTGCCTGCGAAGCCCCGCTTCAGCAGATCGCGGCGAATGCTGGTATTGACGGCCACGTCGTCGTCGAAGAAGTCAAGAACGCCAAGGGCAACAAGGGCTACAACGCCGCAACCGGTGAATACGTGGACATGGTCAAGGCCGGCATCATCGACCCGGCACTCGTCCCACGCACCGCCCTGCTCAACGGCGCCAGCGTCGCCGGCCTGATGCTGACAACCAACGTCCTCATCACCGAACTCAAGGACGACGATGAGCCGGTCCCCGGCGCGGTGGCGTAAGGAAAAGGTTTGAACCACAGAGGTACAGAGACACAGAGAGATCCATTAACCCAGTAGGTCATCGGCCTGGCCATTGAAGTGCATCGCCAACTCGGCCCCGGCCTGCTGGAATCGATCTATGAGTCTTGCCTTTGTTATGAACTGGATCAAGCCGGCCTGAAGTATGCACGGCAAGTGCATTTACCTGTAAGTTATAAGGGATTGAAGTTAGATGAGGGGCTACGGATTGATGTGCTGGTAGAAGATCGTCTGGTCATCGAATTGAAGACCATCGAAAAGATATTACCGGTTCACGAAGCTCAGTTGCTGACCTACATGAAACTTGGCAAATACCCCGTAGGACTCCTCATCAACTTCAATGTCCCTGTTTTAAAGGAAGGCATCAAGCGCTTTGTTCTTTAGTTTCTTCCTGCCTTCTCTGTGCCTCTGTGCCTCTGTGGTATAAACAATGCCCACACAACGCGACTACTACGAGGTACTCGGGATCGAGCGCCAAGCGGGCGAGGATGATGTCAAGCGCGCTTACCGCAAGCTCGCGATGAAGTACCACCCGGACCGCAACCCGGGTGATGCAGAAGCTGAAGTCAAGTTCAAGGAAGCGGCCGAGGCGTACGAGGTCTTGTCCAACGCCGACAAACGCAACCGCTATGACCAGTTCGGCCACGCCGGACTCAAGGGCCAGGCGGGACACGACTTCAACCACATGGATGCCGGCGACATCTTCTCGATGTTCGAGGAGATCTTCGGCGGTGGTGGCGGGCCGTTCGGTGGTTCACGACGTCGTCGCGGACGTCAAGGCCCGCAACGTGGCTACGACCTGCAGACACAGACCGAAATCACGCTCGAAGAAGTGGCGTCCGGTGTCGAACGAGAAATCGAGTTCACCCGCCAGGACCTGTGCGAAAGCTGCAAAGGCAGCGGCGCAGCCCCCGGCGCTCAACCGATTACCTGCGTAAGCTGCGGCGGCGCGGGCCAGGTCGCACAGAGCGGCCTCGGTGGGATGTTCCGCATGGTCACCACCTGCCCCAACTGTGGCGGCAGCGGCAAAGTCGTTAAAGAAAAATGCACAACCTGTGGCGGTGATGGTCGCCAACCCAAACGCCGTGTGTTGAGCGTCAAGATCCCCAAAGGCATCCATGACGGCCAAGCCGTCCGCGTTCCCGGCGAGGGCGAACCCGGTCATCTCGGCGGACCGCACGGCGATCTGCACGTCGTCGTCCGCGTCCAGGAACACGAGCTGTTCACCCGTGAGGATGACCACCTGATCCTCAAGCTGCCGATCAGCTTCACGCAGGCCGCACTCGGCGCGACGCTTGAAGTACCGATCATCGATGGCACACACGAGATCACCATCAAGCCCGGTTCGCAGCACGGCGACATCATCCGCGCACCTGGAAAGGGATTGCCAAACCTGCGGAACGGTCGACCCGGTGACATGGCGATCATTCTCATGATCGAAGTCCCGACCAAGCTGACAGACAAGCAGGAAGAATTGCTGCGTGAATACGCCGAGACCGAAGACCGTGAAGTCATGCCACACACAAGCGGCTTCTGGGACAAGATTAAGTCGTATATCAGTTAGTTAGAAATACAGGAACAGGGATGAATACGGATTAACACAGAGAGAAACGCATGAAAAGTGTGTTTAAACCTAACCTCCTTTACAAATCCGTGTTTATCTGTGTTCATCCCTGTTAAAACCTGCTGAAGAGATTGATGATGAGCGAGTACGAAGAAAAACCCGAAGATGTGACCGAACCCAGCGAGTTCGACCTGGATGAGGCCGACGCAGCGCTCGAGTTTCCTGATGTGGACGCTGCCGAAGAAACGGGGTCAGACCCCGTTTTAGAGATGCAGGCCGAGCGTGATGCGATGGAGGATAAGCTCCGCCGCACCATGGCCGACTACCAGAACTTCGCCCGCCGCGCCGAGCAGAACGTTGTCGTCGCACGCCAGCAGCAGTTGATGGATGTTGCCAAGCAGCTTGTCAGCGTGCTGGACCACTTCGACCACGCGCTCGCCGCCGATCCGGAAAAGACTTCTTCTGCGGACCTGCTTAAAGGCGTCAGCATCGTGCACGAAGAACTGCTGCGTGTCCTGAGTAACTTCGGCATCCAGCGCCTCGACGTAGAACCCGGCGAGCCGTTCGATCCCAACCGCCATGAAGCGCTGATGCGCCAACCGAGTGACGAGATCGAATCCGACCACATCACCGCCCAGCTACAGCCCGGCTACGTGATCGAAGACAAAACGATTCGTCCCGCGAAGGTGAGTATTGCGGAGTAGAAGCCGTTAGCCTTTAGCCATTAGCCTTTAGCCGTTAGCTTTTAGCACGGACAGCAAGCGGCAGATGGAACATTGAAGATCGAACATTCGAGATTAGAAATTACAGATTAGTGATTAAAACCACCCGGCCCTTCGCTTCGCTCAGGACCGGCGTAATAAAACCGACACCCGATACCCGAAGTACGATACCCGACCACCATGCCCACCTACGAATACCGTTGCGAAGCCTGCGGCCACGAGATGGAAGAGTTTCAGTCCATCACCGCCAAGCCGCTCAAGAAGTGCCCCGAATGCGGCAAGAACAAACTCACGCGCCTGATCGGCACCGGCGCGGGCATCATCTTCAAAGGCTCCGGCTTCTACGAAACCGACTACCGCTCCGAAGGCTATAAAGAAGCCGCCAAGGCTGAGAAGGAATCAACCAAGCCAAAGAAGGAAACCAAGAACGAGAAAAAAGCCGGCGGCGAGGGTAAATCCACCAAATCTGACACCTCGACCCCCAAAGCAAAGGCAAAGACAACCAAGCAGTCCAAGGGTGGTCAATAGTCAATAAAAAACCGAAGTGTTAAACTGGGTAATTTGCATGCCCCTCCATCGTATAACCGTTTAACCCTTGCATCCCCATGGTTTAGCATGATTTGTCTGCCTATTAGCCCAAGAAGCCCCAGAAAATCTGTTAAAACGCTTCACCAAGTGCCGGTTTTGTCTTGTATTCGGCCTTTACACTGCTATATTTAGACTCAGAGGGCCTCTGGGCGCCCTGTTCGAATTACCACTTTGGAGAGGAAGGAAGACATATGCGAATGAAAAGCTTGTTAGCGATTGCTGCCGTGGTTCTGACGGCATCGTCGGCCATGGCTGTGATGGCGCCGACGTACTACGTCCGCGGTGACTTTAATGGCTGGAACAACTCGACTGACCCGATGATCGACGCCGGCGGCGGGATGTACACCTACACCGTCACCGGGCTGACCCCGGGCCAGGCCTATGAACTCAAGGCCACCACGGACGACTGGTCGTATGCCGCCCCGGGCAGCAACGCCAAGATCCCCGCCGACGCCAATGGCGAAATCAACCTCAACTTCTTCGATAGCTCCAGTTGGTCGGACGGCTGGATGCCCGACGCCAAGCCACGCCTTGGCTGGGAAGACCCAGGCGACTTCGACTGGGAACTGGCAGGCTCCATGAACGGCTGGCCCACCGCCGGTTCGCTGATCCTAACCGACATGGGCAACGGCCTGCACGTCGGCGAATTCGCCATGCCCGCCGGCACGCAGGAATTCAAGTTCCACGCGGTCGGCTCATGGGACTTCTCGATCGGTGACGACACCGGCAACGCCGCCGCCAATAACAGCATCGACGTCGCCAACGATAACGATATCTGGCGCTTCGAAATCGACCTGTCCAACGGCCGCTGGCGAGCCACGTACGTCCCCGAACCCGCCAGCCTCGCGCTGCTGGGCCTCGGCGGCCTGGCGCTGATCCGTCGTCGCTGATTCGCTGCGACAACAAACAGATTGCCTTGTTCATTGCTCGGCTGCCCGTGAATCACGCGGGCAGCCGTTTTTTTATGAGAGGCAACTCAAACCATCGACAAATCGATGAAGTCTTCCGATTAATCGATGAAGAAGTCGAATGGATACTAGCAGACATTCGTGTAGATATAATCACAGCCGTCATGCCAAAACAACGTGTCCCAGATTGGCCGGATGTCGAATCACTCCTGTTGTCATCATTCCTGGACGCTCTGCGCAAACGTAGTAGAGCTATCAAATACCGGACACAGGTCTGGATATGTGAAGTTACACACAATGATGAATCAAATGGTCAGGAAGCCGTAACCACCGAGATGTTTCTGACCAATCCGAGAGTTAAAGTCAAGCTCTGGGACGACGGCGTATTATGGTTTTATGTGAGAGATTTTCGAGCCCGGGTTTGGCTTTTTGAATTCTCATTTTATGTGCAAATCTCACCCGGGCAATGCGAACAAATTGTTCAAACGATCGAAGACTCTTTCACCCCAGTATGCATCCGCGAAAGCTCCGAACTCACTAAGCAGCACTTACTATCGCTCTGGCAACAATTCTCACCATTCGAGATCGACTACGGACGAGCGTGAGTAGAATTAAGGCTCAGTCAGCAGCGCTTCGACTTCCGCCTTGATCTGTTCTTCCAGTCCGTTGGAATAGCCCTCGTGAACGTGCCGAACCTTGCCGTTGGCGATGATGACGGTTTGCGGGATGCCGTTGACGCCGTAGGATTCGGCCGCGATGAAGTTCTCATCCATCAATACGGGTATGGACAGCTTGTTGTCCGCCCAGAACTGCTTGACCTCCTCCACCGTTTCGCCCTGATTGACTGCATAGATCGCGACGGGTTTGCCGTCGGTCTGCACCCAGGCGTACAGCTCTTGCAGCCCGGGTAGCGCCGCACGGCAAGGCGGGCACCACGTCGCCCAGAAGTCCAGCACGATCACCTTCGCGTCCTTGTCATCCACCGCGATGTCGTGATCGATCCCGTCAATCGTCGGCAGATTCAGCGGCGGCGCGGGCTTATCCTGCAAACGGTGCGGTAGATTCGCCCCGCTTGCCATCATGTGCTGCATCGTTTGAGACGGTATTGAATTCGTCGTGTCGAACGCAAACCGATCGTCTGCGACAGGCACATCTGTGCTGTGTACTTCGATGTCGTACGTGTAGCTCATCTTCGTGCCGAAGGCTAGATTGAGCTGAACCGTATCGACATCCACCACGACCTTGTCGATCAGGAACGTCTTCGGATTGATGGTCATCGTCAGCGTCCCGGCCTGCAGCGCACATTCGATGCGAGGCCGTTTGAGTGGATCATCCGGATCGGCGGGCAGCATCGCCGGGTCACCCGCCGCCCCCTGACTGACAAACTTCAGCGGATCGGTCGCCAGCAGGAACGCGAAGTCCGTCGGCGTCGCGGGGTAGACCATGTCCGGCGCCTGCTGGATGATCCATTCGCAGGTCAGCGGTTTTGCCAGGTCGATCTCCAGGTGCTTGCCGGGGATACGGTTTGTGCGGAAATAGAATTTGTCTCCATCGGTGACCAGCAGGTAATCCGGCGCATCGATACTCAGACGGTTGCTGGGCCGATCCAGCGCAATGTAGAACTCCCCCCGCTGGCTGTTGGTCCATCGCCCGAGCGTCTGGTCGATCGAGAGCTTGAGCGTCGCGTCGTACTGCTGTGTCTTGCGGTAGGCATCGAGCACACGATCGATCAACTGCCCGCCCGGAGGGGGCGGCGCGGCAAACGCGGATTGACAGACCAGACCAAGTAATACGAACCAAATGGCCGACAGGCACGTAGATAAACGCAATGAAGTCATGAGATTACTCCGGATTTGTTGTCCCTATCTTATCCATCATACGCAGTTTATGTCCACGCCTTTGCCGGCGTTTGCAGTCATGGGCTGGGGTCACTACTATCCTTTTCCCTATTAACCCCCGTTTCGACAAGGATTCAGCCAAGATGTCCAGTCACCTGATTCAGCCGCATGGCGGCACACTCGTCAACCGTATAGTAGACGCAGACAAAGCCCAGCAGTTGAAAGCTGCCGCAGCCAGCCTGCCGAAAATCACCCTCAGCGCCAAACAGGCCTGCGACCTGGAAATGATCGCCATCGGTGCGTTCAGCCCGTTGACCGGCTTCGTCAAGAAGGCCGACTTTGAAGGCATCTGCAAGAACATGCACATGGCCGACGGCACCGTCTGGCCCATCCCGATCACGCTGGCCGTCAAGGACGATGTCAAGGCCACGCTTAAGGAAGGCGGCCAGGCCGCGCTCTATCACAGCGACGGCACGCTGCTGGCCGTCATCGATGTCGAAGAAATCTACGCTCACGACAAGAAGCTGGAAATCCCCAACGTCTTCCGCACCGAAGACCCAGCCCACCCCGGCGTCAAGGCTGTGATGGATGAAGGCGACTGGTGCGTCGGCGGCGACATCCACGTCATCACCGTCACCCCCGAAAAAGAGCCGGGCGAACAGTTCACCGAATACCGCCTGACCCCCGCGCAGACCCGCGAAGCCTTCACCAAGGCCGGCTGGAAGACCGTCAGCGCGTTCCAGACGCGTAACCCCATCCACCGTGCCCACGAATACCTGTGCAAGTGCGCCCAAGAAATCACCGACGGTATCCTGATCCACCCGCTGGTTGGCGAGACCAAGCCCGGTGACATCCCCGCCGATGTACGCATGGAATGCTACGAAACGATCATCAAGCACTACTTCGTACCCGAACGCACGATGCTGACCGTCATGCCCGCCGCGATGCGTTACGCCGGCCCGCGCGAAGCCGTGCAACACGCCCTGACCCGCCAGAACTACGGCATCAGCCACTTCATCGTCGGCCGCGACCACGCAGGCGTCGGCGACTACTACGGCACCTACGATGCCCAGAACATCTTCGATGAATTCGAGGATGGCGAGATCAAGATCGAGCTGCTGAAGTTCGAGCACGCCGCATGGAGCCACAAGGCTCAGGGCATGGTCTCCGGCAAGACCTTCCCCAAGATCCAGGGCGACCAGGTCTTCCTCTCTGGCACCAAGGTCCGCGAAATGCTCGGCAACGGCGAACGCCCCCCCGCCGAGTTCAGCCGCCCCGAAGTCGCGGATGTGCTCATCAAGTGGGCCACCAGCGCGAAGTAAACTTCGAGCAAGCAACAACCTGATTAAAACAACAACCGCCGATCCGAAAGGGTCGGCGGTTTTCGTTGTGCTCAAGACAATCAATCTGCTACAGCGAGATTTCAAACTCTATAAAGACCATAGAAAATACAACGATCCATGTAATTTCACTGCTTCCTGGGCAAGGCTATGAAGTTCCTTCACCACGGTTTCACAGTCATCAACCGTGAATCTATCAAGTTGGCATTCTTCGGTTAGTTGCCACTTCATAGCTACTTCTGCATGCTTATTTTCACTCAGTGTGGCCAATGCACTTGTGAGTGCTGATGGGATTTGATGAAGCCCTATATCTTCACCTTCTGGATATATCAGCGCGGGTTTACTGAGGGTATCAATGAAGTGTTCGTGTTTATCACCTGAAACCAGCTTGTACAGAGTTCCAAGTTTGACATGGTCGACGCCTTTAAAATGACTATGGGGAAGTGCTTCAATGGCGGGGCTATCTACCAATTCCCCCTCCCGAATGAGTGGCCCAGGTTGCCAATCATTAACAATTATCGCCTCTCCCGAAAAGGGATTAGTTGTTTCTCTCTGAATTGGTGTGTTTGAAACAGTATGCCATCCTACAAACACTTCAGCTAACTGAGATTCGGTTGCCGCAAAGAAGTCAGTAAGTACACCCATTGTTTCACCTCGGAATCATATTGTGTTTATCTCATTTAATCTTAGAGGTTGTAATGCTTCAGCACAATTGACAATCCGATGAGGGCAGTGGTTTTGTTTGCTTGATAGTTAGCATCTCGTTTAGCGGCGGATCGAAGATCCGCGCGTTACCGTGCTAGGAATCAAACCCGGCGATCTGCGATCGCCCACTAAACGGAATTGGGGGATTTTGAACCGCGAAGGACCTCGCTCTATGATGCGGGCATTCGTCCGCCCAATCCTTGTGTATGGAGACACACCTGATGTCCGCACCCGATGATCGTCGTTATTTGGAAAGCCACGAATGGCACAAGCTCGAGGGCGACCTCGTTGCCATCGGGATCAGCCGGTTTGCGGTCGATGAACTGACGGACCTGACGTTCATCGAGATCACCGCTGAGGGCGAGGTCGGCAAGGGGGATACGCTCGGTGAGGTCGAGTCGGTCAAGGCGACCAGCGAGATGTACACCGGCATCGCCGGCGAGGTCGTGGAGGTCAACCAGGAAGTGATCGACGACCCTTCGATCATCAACCGCGACTGCTACCAGGCCGGCTGGATCGTGAAGATTCGCCCATCGGACCCTGCCCAGTTCGATGAACTGCTGTCTGCTGCTGACTACGAGCAGAAGATTGGGGCGTGATGGGTCCAGGGTCTGGGGATCGTATTGCTAATGGCTAATCGCTAAAGGCTAATGGCTTTCCCCCAACGCCGGTTCTGAGCGCAGCGAAGGGCCGGGTATTTTCATGTTCAATCTTCGATGTGCCATGTCCAATCGTAAAATCCGGCTAGTCACTGATCTTTAAAGGCTTATATATCCCCCTATTGTCTTCATTTTCTGCTTTCCTGCTTTCCTGTTTTTCTGCTTTCCCCTCCCGCTTGGCGCTCAATCCGCCAAACGGTTAGGATATGGCATGGATTTGAACCCCATACAAGGCACCGAGGGAACGCGCCTTGTCTATACCTGCCGGAGGCAGACCCTATGATCGTTGATGTGCATACCCGGGTTTGGGAAAGTGCCAACCAACTCGGCCGGGCCGAGGAGACTTTGCGCCGCAAGCCGGTCGAACCCTGGCAGAGGCCCGACGCCTGCCCGGATGCCCACCATGAGGCGATGAGCCCCGTCCGCCACGCCCTGATCCTCGGCTTCGACAGCAAGTACCTCGACGCCCAAATCACCCACGAACAGGTCGCAGGCTACGTCTGCAAAGACCCGGCCAAGTATCTCGGTGTTGCCGGGATCGATCCGATGCGCGGTGATGCTGTCCGCAGCCTCGAACGTGCCCGCGAGTTGGGCCTGGTCGGCGTGACCGTCAGCCCCGCCGCTCAAGCATTCCACCCCTGCAACACTAACGCGATGGAGCTCTACGAAGCGTGCCAGGCGACCGGCATGCCCATCCTTTTCGAGTCCGCCACGCTGCTGGCTCGTGATGCCAAGCTCGAATTCGCTCAGCCTTACCTGCTCGACGAGGTCGCTCGTTCGTTCCCCGACTTGAAGATCGTTGTTTCCTCGCTGGGTGATCCGTGGGTCCATCAGTGCCTGGCGTTGATCGAAAAACACCCGACCGTCTACGCAGATTTAAGCGACCTCGCGGTAAGGCCGTGGCAGCTATACAACGCATTGATCCTCGCGCATCAACAAAGCGCGACCAGCCGTATCCTCTTCGGAAGCAACTTCCCGTTCTGTGGGCCTGAAAAAGCGATCGTTTCGATCTACTCGATCAACACGTTCACACAAGGCACCCCCCTGCCGAGTATCCCGCGTGAACAGTTGCGGTCGATCGTCGAACGGGACGCCCTACAATGCCTGGGCATCTCACAACCGGACATCACGGCCGAGGATGAATCATCATCAACCCATGAAACGCTGCAGATCCCCTCAGCCCATTCTCTCAAGGACGCAGACTCGGCATGATGCCAGCCATATCGCTTAACAGGTTGGGTGGACTCGTACTACTGGTCGTATTCACCGCCCTCATCTTGGGCTGTGCCGGTACGGGCGGCGCGCCGGACAAGGCCCTGACCATCCAGAGCCGAACCAATCCCGAAGACATCGCCGTCGGCGGTTTCGATCGCGGTATCTACAGCATGGACGGCCCGAGCCGATTGACCATCCTGCTGACCGATGGCCCGGTCGAAGCGCCCAACCGCGCCCTGATCGTGCGGATGTTCTGGAAACCCAAAGCAGCCGCCACGCCGCTGGATGAAACCGCGACCAACGCGACCGTTCAATACATCGTGTTTAATCGAGGGACAGACACGCCACCGGTCGGTATCTACTCCGGCGGCGGCTTCCTTTATCCGGAAAACGACCTCGGCAGCCAGACGCTGCAAGCAAATCTCTGGCAGGCCACATTGAATCTTTCAGATAAGAGTGAGGGTTTCCAGGACACGCTGGGCTCATCGATCCTGCGTGGCAAATTTACAGCGACCCGGGATGAAGAGGGAATCGTCAACGCGGTCCGGCTGGTGAATATCGCGGTCAGTGAGAGCCTCGGGGTGCCGCGATTTGTTCGAGCGGATTAGCAAGGCTTGTTGTATAAAACGTTACTGGGCATGTGCCTAACCGGGGCTGGCGGGCTTGTGATACATCCATTCTGGCAGGAGACGGACCTTGAGCATTCGGCGTCATGACCTGATCTCTTATCTCGTTGTTTTCTCACTTCTACTGCTGTGCGGCCCACTTAGCCAACTCGCACTTGCTCAATCCGAATCGGAACAATCAGCTACTCAAGCTGTTGGAGAAGTATCTGATACACCTGCCGATCCTGTGATACTCAAAATTCAGGACGAATCATTGCGAGCCGAGGTGATTTGGCTCTCAAGTTTGGCCCCCGAAGAACCCAAGCCCGAAGACGATTCCGCCCTTCCTGCGAATGAACGGTTCCAGAAAAAGATCGACTCCATCTTCGGCACAGTCAACGCGTACATGGTGCCCGTGCTGTTCTACGACACCGCGTTCGGGATATTCGACCCAAGTCTTGACGATGCGAAAGCCGACCTTGCCAAAGCCCGGGCAGACCTCGCGAAGCTCGATACCGAGCCTGAGGATCGACGCGACAAACGCGAACTCCGCTTAAAAACCAAAGCGGCCAAAAACCTGACAGACCAGGTCAATCTGCTCGAAGCCAAGCAGCAGGCCATCGAAACCGATCTGCCCCGCGCCAAAGTCGTGCTCAAGGACTACAAGGCCCTGCCGCGGGATCAACGCAACGACAAACTGACCGACAAACTCAATGCGGCGTACGGCACGATCAGCACCAAAGCTTCCGAACGCGTCTACAAGGTTCCACTGATCATCGTCTTCCTGCTTGCAGGGGGCATCTTCTTCACATTCCGCTACGGCTTTGTGAACCTTCGACTGTTCGCACATTCGATACAGGTCATCCGCGGCAAATACGACAACCCCGACGACCACGGTGAAATCAGTCACTTCCAGGCACTGACCAGCGCGCTATCCGCAACCGTCGGCCTGGGTAACATCGCCGGTGTTGCCATCGCGATCAGCCAAGGCGGCGCAGGTGCTGTTTTCTGGATGTGGGTTGTCGCCTTCTTCGGCATGAGCAGCAAATTCAGTTCCTGCACGCTCGCGCAGCTCTATCGACGGATCACCCCGGAAGCCAAGGACCACGGCTCGGCAGACGATTCACATGCCGCCCTGCCCGGTAAAAGTGAACACGTACTCGGCGGCCCCATGGTCTACCTGACCGAAGGCATGAAAGAGATCTTCGGCAAGTTCTTCGGCGGCATCTTCGGCAAGGTGCTCGCCATCTCGTTCGCCTTCTTCGCCATTATGGGTTCACTTGGCGGCGGCAACATGTTCCAGGGCAACCAGACCTTCGCCATCGTCGGCGACATCATCTTCGAGCAACGGATTGAAAATGAGGAACAACTGCTGGATCGTGTCGAGGTCGGCGATGCCGCTGCGGCAACTGAGCTGAAGCAAGCCCGACAGGCGGCTCGTGAGTTGAAGGCCGAGCAGAAAGATGCCTACGCATGGGTCGGCGGGCTTATCATGACCATCCTCGTCGGCATCGTCATCGTCGGTGGCATCAAACGTATCGGTGAGGTCACCAGCAAACTCGTCCCAGCGATGTGTCTGTTCTATGTCGGGGTCTGCATGATTATTGTGCTAGCCAATTTGCCGGCTGTGCCACAATTACTCACCGACATCTTCGCCGGCGCATTCTCCAAGGAAGCGATCAGTTGGGGCGGCATCATGGGCGTGTTAGTCGTCGGCGTGAAGCGAGGCGCGTTCTCCAATGAAGCGGGGCTCGGTTCGGCCGCGATCGCGCACTCGGCCGCAAAGACCAAGGAGCCCATCCGCGAGGGTGTCGTCGCCATGATCGGCCCCTTCATCGACACCATCATCGTCTGCACCATGACCGCCCTGGCGATCCTCATCACCAACGCTCACACCAAGGAAGTCGGCGCCGAGTTTGCAAACGAAGGCGTCGGGATCACCGCCGCTGCGTTCAGTTCCCTCGCCCCCTGGCTTACCTACCTGCTCATGGCAGCCGTCTTCATCTTCGCCTACTCCACCATGATCTCCTGGAGTTATTACGGCGAACGGGCCAGTGAGTACCTCTTCGGGCACTGGGGCATCTGGCCCTTCCGGACAGTCTTCTTGATGTTCGTCTTCCTTGGGCCCATGGTCAGCCTCGGAAACGTGATCGACTTCACCGACCTGCTGATCCTGTCGATGGCATATCCAAACATCCTCGGTATGATCTTCCTCTCCGGGAAGGTCTCCAGACTTGCCAAGGATTACATTAAACGGCTGAACACCGGGGAGATGAAGCCGTATGAACCCCAAGCCCGGATCATCGACGGCTAAACAAGGCCGCTCCGACATCTGAGCCGTCCATGTAGAGCCTATATGAACACACCCGATCAACAACCGCCCACCGATGCGGATACCACCGCCCTACCCCTGCTGGCCGTGCGAGGCGGGATCGGGGGCATCCTGATGGGGCTTGCCAACCTCGTACCCGGCATCAGCGGCGGAACGATGCTGCTGGCCGCAGGGGTGTACCCCAAATTCATCAACGCCATCGGCGAAGTCACGACATTCAAATTCCGCAAATCATCGCTGCTCTTACTGACCTCCGTCATCGGCACGGCACTGCTTGCGATCGTGCTGCTGGCCGGACCGGTCAAGGACCTGGTCGTGCATCACCGCTGGATCATGTACAGCCTGTTCATCGGGCTGACGCTCGGCGGCGTGCCTGTGGTGATGCGTCTGATCGGCTTATGTAAAGAAGCCGGCGCAAGTGTCTGGTTCGCGGCCGTATTCGGCTTCATCGCCATGGCGATCCTTGCTTACTTCCAGATGCGCGGCGGGGGCGGCGGAGAAAATGCCGGCGTCATCATGATGTTCGTCGCGGGCGTCGCCGGCGCTAGCGCCATGATCCTGCCGGGTGTCAGCGGCGGGTACCTGCTGCTTGTGTTGGGCGTGTATGTCCCGATCCTAGGCGGTATCTCCATGGCCAAAGACGCAGCCAAAGCAGGCGATGTCGGCGCGTTGATGGACCCCGCCCTGCATGTCGTATTGCCCGTCGGTATCGGTGTAGTTGTCGGCGTGGTTGCGGTGAGTAACGTGCTTCGGCTGCTGCTGAAGAAGTGTGAAAAACCCACGCTCGGCGTTCTGCTGGGTCTTTTGCTCGGCGCGGTTGTCGGGCTCTGGCCTTTCCAGCAAGGGGTTGCACCTGAGGTCGGCTCAACGTTAAAAGGCCAGACCGTGCTCATGGACGGCGAGGGCGAACTTATGTTCGAGCAGTCCGGTAAACTCGTTGAGCCGGATGATTACCCGACCGAGGTCTTCACACCGACCGTTGTACAGGCCGGTTCGTCAGTTGGCCTGATAGTTGTCGGATTTTTCGTTACGCTGCTCGTAGACAAGGTCGGCGGAGGCAAATCTTCGTCGAAGAAAATCGAGAAAAATACCGAACCCGGTGAGGACAATCGGGCTATATAACCGAAGTAATTCGCTTCGGAAGGAGTAGTAGATGAACGTTCTGGTGACAGGTGGTGCAGGTTACATTGGTTCGCACGCGGTGCGTCGGCTTCTGGCCGGCGGGCACAAGGTGGCCGTGCTGGACAACCTGTACCGCGGACACCGTGCGGCCGTGCCTGACAATGTCAGTTTCATCCACGCCGACCTGCGCGAAACCGACAAGGTCAAAGCCGCACTCAAGGGCAACCAGATCGATTGCGTCATGCACTTCGCCGCGCTGGCATACGTCGGTGAATCCGTGACCGAGCCGTTGACCTACTACGACAACAACACCGCCGGCACCGTCAGCCTCCTGCAGGCGATGAACGAAGCCGGCGTCAACCGCCTCGTCTTCAGCAGCACATGCGCGACCTACGGCGAGCCGGAATCCATGCCCATCGTCGAAACCATGCCGCAGAGCCCGATCAATCCGTATGGCTGGTCGAAACTTTTCGTCGAACGCGTGCTCAAAGACTACGCCCATGCGAATAAAGACTTCGCCTTCGCCGCCCTGCGTTACTTCAACGTCGCCGGCAGCGCAAGCGATGGCAGCATCGGCGAAGATCACACGCCTGAAACGCACATCATACCCGTGCTCTTAAATGTCGCGCTTGGCAAGGTGCCGAAGGTGACCGTGTTCGGTGAAGATTACGACACGCCGGACGGCACATGCGTGCGTGACTATATCCATGTTGAAGACCTGGTCGATGCCCACGCCGTGGTGATGGATGCACTGAAGGGCGGCGACCAACGCTTCTACAACCTCGGCATCGGACAGGGCACGAGCGTCAAGCAACTGATCGACTCGGCACGTGAGGTGACCGGCTGCGACATCCCCGTTGAGACAGGTCCGCGTCGAGCCGGCGACCCGCCGATGCTCTACGCCAACGCCGACAAGATCAAGAACGAACTGGGCTGGAGCGCGAAGCAAACCGACATCCGCCAGGCGATTGAATCCGCCTGGAGCTGGTTCAAGAACCACCCGGATGGCTACGGTGACAAGTGATGGCTGAGGACGAAACCCCGACAACATGGACACCCAAAAGGGGACGCTTCTTCCAGTTTGTCGTCTGGGCGATCATCGGCCTGATCAGCGCCGCCGTCATCGGTGGATTGATAATCATTCTGACAGGGTGAAACGCTCGAAGTCGATGTATTCAATCGATAATCCGCACAGATTGAACATTCCACATCGAACATTGAACATAAAGACACCTGCCCCTTCGCTTCGCTCAGGACCGGCGTTGGGAGGCATTAGCGATTAACGATCAGAGATTAGCGATTGCATCGCTACACCCCAGCCCCTACCCCCGCTGACTCGGTGGCGAGATCAATGCGGGTGACAGCTTCAACAACACCAACCCGACCGGGATCGCCATCACAGCCGAATACAGCAGCATCAGGAAGCGGTAGAACATCTCGTCCCACACGTCCCAGTTGGGCACGGGCGTACCGAGAAATAGCGGCATCCCCCGCCCGGTGTACAGCAGGATCGTCACCAGTTGGATGAAAATCCCGACGACCACCACCATGATCACCAGCGAGACAACTGATTCTCTAAACACCAGTGTTCTGAATTGCAGCACCGCAAACGCGCCCATCAGGTAACCTAATGCTTCCGGCCCAAGGATCGGCCCTTCCGCGATCGGCCCGGGCAGCAGGTTCGCAATGAGCCCGATCGTCAGCATCGCCCATGCCACCGACCGGCTGTGTGCGTGGATCCCGATGAACACCGCGAAGATCAGCAGAAAGTCCGGCGACACCCCCTGCGCGTTGGGTATCCCCAACAGCGGCTTCAGGCCGACCTGCATCAGCAGGAAGATATACGTCAGGATGGCAAACAACAGCCAGTTCATTCAGTCCCTCGGCACCAACACCACCACGCGCGGCAGGTGTGCTAAATCCAGCATCGGTCGCACCACGACCAGTTTGTTCAAGTAAGGCCTGTCCGGGTGCGGCTCCGCCACTTCCACCGCACCGACGATAAAACCCTTGGCACGCGACTGCCAGGTATCATCGGCCAGGAAAACCAGGTCGCCCACGTTCACCGGATCGTCTACGGAAAACGCTTCGGTGTAGAACGACCGGCCGTCCTTGCCGACTTCCAGATAACCGGTTAGTGCGTTGATTGAGCCATCGGGTGAATGCCCGGCAAAACGAACCTGGAAGCCCGTATCCGCCGCGGTGATCAGTTTTACATCAGACGTCTTTGCCGAGGTACTGACCACCTCCCCCACCAGGTTCGCGCCCCAGACAACCGCCAATCCGTCACGCACCTCATCATCCGAGCCGATGTTGATCGTGAGGATGGGATTTTCCTTATCGCCGTTGAACCCGATCACGCTCGCCCCGGCCATCTGGATATCTTCAAGCTGTAATAACTGATCGATTTTAGTTAAGCTCTCGCTGAGGTTGCGCAGCTCGATGATCTGCTGTTCGAGGTTGTCGATGTAGGCGAGCGCCTCGGCGTACTTGTGCTTCAGGTCCTTATCATCGATGACCTCGTCCGTATCATCACGCGGCGGCCGTAGCGTCGTCGATGCGCGCGTCAGCAGGACCGCGGGCTGGGATATCAGTGAGACAAATGAATGTGGCAGATATGAAATCCACGTCGCAGCCCGCACCGGCAGCTGGCTGGAAATCACCAACGCCACCGTCACAAAGATGAGCACGCGCTTGGCATTAATCGGCGGCCTGTTCATACCCACATCGCCTCGGTTGTTGGTCTTCGCGTGTTGGGGTCTGACAAGCGGACGGACATGCTATGCCTCATCCATGTCGCTTTCCATGGTCTGCTTCCATTCCTCGAGGTGTTCGAGGTAGATCGCAGTCCCGCGGGCGACGCAGGTCAGCGGGTCGTCGGCGACGCGGCAATCCAGCCCGGTCGCGTTGCTGATGACGGTATCGATCCCCCTTAGCAGCGAGCCACCGCCGGCCAACACGACGCCGTTGTCCACCAGGTCGGCGGCGAGTTCCGGCTCCGTCCGCTCCAGCGTCCGCGTCACCGTCTCGATGATCGCGCTGAGCGGTTCCTGCAATGCCTCACGGATTTCTTCGCTCGTGATAACGGTCTTGCGGGGCAGGCCCGAGATCATGTCCCGGCCTCGCACTTCCATCGACCGGTCGTCACCATCAGACGCGGCTGAGCCGATCTCGATCTTGATCCGCTCGGCGGTCTGCTCGCCGATCATGAGGTTGTACGCTTTTTTCATATGGTTGATGATCGCTTCATCCATGTCGTCACCGGCAACACGCACCGATTCGCACTGCGCGATGTCCGCTAACGACATGATGGCGACCTCGGTCGTACCGCCGCCGATGTCCACGATCATGCTCGCCGTCGCTTCGACGATCGGCAGGTTCGCCCCGATACCCGCCGCCATGGGCTCTTCAACGAGATACACCCGTCGTGCCCCGGCACGCTCGGCAGAATCCAGCACGGCCCGCTTCTCGACCGCTGTGATGCCCGAAGGCACAGCGATGACGACGCGCGGCTTCACGAACGGACGTTTACCGTTGACCTTGCGGATGAAGTACCCGAGCATGGCTTCGGTGATCTGGAAGTCGCTGATGACGCCGTCCTTGAGCGGGCGGATCGCGGTGATGCTGCCGGGCGTCTTACCGAGCATTTCCTTGGCGACCCAGCCGACAGCGTTACCGTTTTGCAGAACCTGGTTCGTCCCCTTGCGGACTGCCACCACGCTGGGCTCGTTCAGCACGATCCCCTCGCCGCGCACGCACACCAAGGTGTTGCATGTGCCCAGATCGATCCCCATATCGACGGAAAACCAGCTTAATAGGCTGTCAAGATTCAAACGAAGCGACCCCTGTCGGCCCGACGTAACGGTGTCTAATCCGGTCCGGGCATAATTGTACCAATCGCCGCCGGTTTGTGCGGCGGTGGCCGAATTGGGCTAAACGCCCACTTCTCTTGTGATTACATCGGAAATCCGGGTCGAAAGGTATCAGTTTTATCGGAATATCCGTGCCGATCGTCCGGTCGCCGTCCAAAGATAATTACTTGGGCAGGAACCACATGGCTTCGCCGAATACCTGACTGCCCCGGTACCAGACGTAACCAACGCCTGCCAGCAGCGCCAGGAGCGTGACAAACACCAACACGGTGTAGATACTTTCGCCGCTTCCACTTGAGGAGGATTCTGCCATCGTGGATTCACTCCGTAAACTTCAACCGCTTCGTCACGGCAAGGATTAACAGGGGCATGGGCCGATTTTCGACCCGCGTGTGTTCGATCAATAAGGCCCGGCGTAGATCTGGTCGCCAACCTGCACGGCACCGCTGGACAGGGTGATACGGCCTGCCGCAACAGCGGTCTCAACGCGGTCAACCACGAACGTGCCGACATACTGATCATTACGGTGAACCAGGAACTTCATGTTGGGTTCAACACGGTCCTTGGAACCGACATCCACCTGCACCAGCGTCGTGCCGGCAGCGGACTGCACATCGGTGATCTTGCCAGCAATCGCGACATCCGGCTCAAACGGCTGAGTCTGTGCATCAGCGCTGACTTCCTGACGGTACTGTTCGGGCACCTTCGCCAGCAGGCCACGCAGTTCGACGTTGTCCTGCTCAAGGCTGACCATCTTCTCACCCAGACGACGCACCTGACGGGTCAGGCTGTCACGCTGGCTTTCCAGTTCGTTGTTGCGGTCGCCCAGTTGCACGAGCTTTGTCTGGGAATCGACCAGGTTCTGACGCGTCTGCTTCAGGTCGCTGGTGGTGATCGTCAGCAGGTTCGAACCCTGTTCCGCCGCTGCGGAGAAGCGGGAAAGCTCGGCCTGGAGCGTTTCGTTCTCACGCTTAGCGGTAAGTACCTCAGCCTTGGCTTCGGCGGCCTGGGTCCGCAGGTCGCTCATTTCCTTGGTCATCGTAACCACCCGCTGATTGAGCAACGCCGATTCCTCGGAGATGCCTTGGCGGACTGCATCAATCTCGGCCTGGAGTGCGGAGGCTTGGCCCTTTGCCACATTCAGGTCGGTTTGAAGCTGTTTGATGGTAGCGGAGGAGTTTTCCGTCTTAGCGACAAAAGGCACCACCAGTGCAACCAAAAGAACAGACAGGACGGTTACCAGCACGACGAAGGCTTTGGTCAGCGGACTCAAGGGTACATCCTCTCAAAGCGAGAATTGGGAACACACATTAGGCACGGGAATGAGGTGTGCAGGACGCCTCACTCGGAACGTCATTATCTACTGATGGGACTGGGCTTGTCAACCTTGCGGCTACTCGGCCGCCACCGCCCGGGCTGGGGCCTGCGGGTTGGCCTGAAGGTCCCGTAAAATCGCCGCTGCAGCCGACAGACGCACCTGCGGATGCGGGTCCTCCAGCAGCCGGGCCATCTCGCCCACCATCGCCCGATTTTCAAACAGCCGCCAGACCGTCGGCGGGTCTGAGGGCAGCAATTCCTGGTAGACCCGCCGCCGGGCACTGTCCAGCGAGCCCAGCGTTATCACCGCCTGGCTGCGTAAAACCGGGTTTTCAGACCGGCAGCACTCCATCACGAAGCCCGACTTCTCCAGAAGCAGCTTGATCGTCGCCCGGCCGCCGAAGTGCGATACCGCCTCCGCCGCCGCCAGCTTCAGCTCGATCGGCTGGTTCGACCGCTCCACCATCGCCATCAAACCGCCCTCCACCGACACGTCCCGAAGCCGACCCAGCATCGTTACCGCCATCACACGCACCTCGCCGAACTCCGAATACATCGCCGCACGCAGCGGGCTGATCGCCTCCGGGTCCCCCAGCATGGCTTGGGCCTCGGCAAACTGCACGTGCACCAGCGCCCGACGAACTTTGTTCACCCGCTGATCCGACATCGGCACCTTCGCCTGCGCCTCGATCATCGGCAGCGCGCTGGGGTCCCCCATCATCCCAAGCAGCATCACCACGTTGCCACGCACAGACGGGTTCGGCGAAGCGAGCATTTCCGCCATCTCGCTGATGTCCGCCTCTTCGCCGCAGCGCCGCGCCGCGAACATCGCCGCGGCACGCACCGACGGGTCCGGATCATTCAGGAGCCGAAGCGACGCCGGTCCAAGCTCACGCAACCGCATCTTGCCGATCGTTACCAGCGCCGTGAACCGCACCGCCGGGTGTTCATCATCAATACCAAGCTGCGCCACAGGCAACGCACGGTCAGGCACACTCTGCATCGCTTCGATTGCGTTGGCACGCAGGAACGGGTCTTCGTCACGCGCCGCGATCTGCACCTGCCGGATCGCTTCAGCCTTCAACTCCACTAGCGTGGGGATCGACTCAGCCGATTCATGCTCTGCGGCGCGGGATACGCTCAATACACAACAGACACTGACCAGTACCGCCAGAACCGTTCGTAACAGAAGTTGCTTGTTTGTTCGGGAGTCGTCGTTTCGCATCAGTCCATCGCTCCTTGCTGAGTCGCTGGGTTTTTCAAATCTATGTAACGTTGCCTGCAATACGTTGACAACACGCCCCGGGTTGGGTCAATCCCTGTGTTTCCGAGGCACAATCTTACCCCAGATAAACAGAAGACCCGCCACCAGTGCCAGGCAGCCCGCCGGCACGTCCCCTAATCGGCCATACACGGTACTTCGGTCATCCAGCCGCGGCGCATCCACCGCAAAGCCCGACACCCACTGCCGCTGGCCCCCCACCTCCACCTGCTTACTCACCCGCCCCAGTGAATCAATGAACCCACTTATCCCGCCGTTCACGCTCCGCGCCATCGGCACGCGGTTCTCGATGCAGCGGATCGTCGCGATCTGCAGGTGCTGCGGCTGCTGGCTGTGCCCGGAATACCACGCACTATTGGTCAGGTTCACTATCAGGTCCGCACGTTTGCTGCCGTCCGATTCATACACCAGACGGCGCACATCCCGCGCGACCGCATCCTCGTAACAGATCGGCGTGACCACGCGCACGACCGTCGGCGGCGCTTTGCCTGCCTCATCTTCCGATTCCGCATTAACCATCACCGGCAGTTCAAACACCGTCCGCGCCTCGCCCTGACCTAACGAATAATCCTGCGTGTAAGGCGTAAACAGCTTGATGAACAGCGACTTCAACGGCGGCACCGCGCCCACCCACGGGATGTATTCTCCGAACGGCACGCGGTGTGTTTTGTCATAGCGCAAAGGCGCCTGTTCGCCGTCGCTGTAGTAGTGATACGCCGAGTTGTATCTCGGCAACGGAATGTCAACGACCTCGCCGTTATCCAGTGTTTCGCTGACAAATCCCTCATACGCGGCCGCCCCGACCAGCAGGTTGCACCCCGTCTGAAGCGCCAACTGTCGGATCGATTCGTGATAGACATCCCCGCCGGTGTCATTCTTAATGAAGTATTCAACCGCCTTGGGATTGATGGCCGTGGGCACCATCGTCTCGGGCCAGACAATGATGTCGGGCGTCGGCTCGGTGGCGGCCGCTTCACGCGTCAATGCCACCAGATCGCGCCAGTCCTGCAGGTCCTGCTCGGGTGTGCGGAAAATCTTGTTGTCCTGTGGGACATTCGTCTGGATCACCGCGATGCGGGGCCCGGGGCTGGATGTAACAGACCACTGCCCGATGCGGTATTCGCCATAAAAATGAGCGCCGACCGTGACGATCAGCCAAAGCACGATCGATCCGCGCGCCGTCGGATGCATCTTGTGCTTGCCCTTGCCGGTCGGCTTCATGATCGGCCGGGTCAAAAGATCAATCACCAGCCCGCTTGTCATCGCCACCACCAGGCTCACACCCAATACACCAAATACATCCGCAAACTGGATCAACCGCCCCGCCGGCTGGCCTATCTCGTAATCCGCCTGCGAATGCCCGAGCATGAACCAACTGAACCCCCCCGCCAGGAACCGCCCCCGCACCCATTCGCTTGCCACCCACGCCATCGGCAACAGCACCACCATCGCGCAGCGATACCGATGATGCAGTTGATGCGTCAGCACCAGCGCAAGCGCCCAGTAAAACGCCATCAACGCGGATAACGCGGCATACGCGAAGTACGAGATCGGGATGATCCACTGGATCATCACCAGCCAGCCCACCCAGAACACCGCGAAACTCGTCCAAAGCAGCCGCTTGGCGCTCGACGCCCGCGCCGCCAGCATCCCCGCCGGAACCAGTGCAAAGTACGCCAGCCACCACCACCCCCACGGCGCAAAGGAAAACATCAGCAACAACATGCTGATCGCCGTGAGTATCAGGTGGACCGAAACAGACCGGATCCCGGTCCGGGGCAGGGCCACAGTTGTCGGATGTTCCACGGATGCGGCCATGGGTAATAGGGTATCAGGTTACGTGTGTGAGTTTCAGGGGGATGGTTATCGGGTGTGGGGTGTGGAAATTGTATTGCTAATGGCTAATCGCTATAGGCTAATGGCTTTCTTCCCCCCAACGCCGGTTCTGAGCGAAGCGAAGGGCCGGGTATCTTCTCGGGTATCGGGTATCGGGTATCGGGTATCGGAAAATCGTACAAAGCAGTTGTCTTAATTTTCTGCGTTTCCTGCTTTCTGCTTTCCCCGGCTAATGCTCTAAATAAAAAACGCCCACACCTCCGTGCGTGGGCGTTGTGTTTGTCCGACCTGTTCCCCGGGTCCATCTGGCTCGTGCCCTCATCACACAGCGCGGGGGTGTGCCTCATCGTAGGCTGTGCGGAGTCGCATGCTCGACAGGTGGGTGTAGATCTGCGTGGTCGAGAGCGACTGGTGGCCGAGCAGTTCCTGGACACTGCGCAGGTCGGCGCCATTGTCCAACAAGTGGGTCGCAAAACTGTGACGCAAGGTATGCGGGCTGATCGTCGCGTCGAGGCCGCAGGTCTTGAGATACTTATCGAGCTTACGACGCACCGAACGGGTCGAGAGCCGGCCACCGTTCTTATTGACGAACAGCGGGATCGCCGGATCCGACATCGACTGCTGACGCAGTGCGGTGAAACGCTGATCGGGCTCGAGCAGCGTCAGGTAGTGACGGATGGCGGCGATGGCGTGCGAACCAAGCGGCACGATGCGTTCTTTCTTGCCCTTGCCACGGATGTTCAAAGTCTGGCCTGTCTGGTCCAGGTCGTTACGGTTGAGGTCGACCAGTTCGCTGACGCGGACGCCGGTGGAGTAAAGCGTTTCGAGGATCGCACGGTCACGGGCGCCGAGCGTGTCGCGGTTGTCCGGAGCGCTGAGCAGTTTTTCGACCTGCTCGACGGTGATGGCTTTGGGCAGGCGCTTGGTCTGCTTGGGTGTGCGGATCAGCAGCATCGGGTTGGTCGTGCACTCGCCGCGCTTCAGCAGCCATTTGTAGAAGCTGCGGAGCGTCGCGATCTTGCGTGCGGTGGTTGCCGGTGAATAGCCGAAGCCGTCCAAGTGTGTCAGGAAGCTGCGGATGATCATGGCGTCTGCGTTCTTCAAACGCTGTTCGAGCCGTTCGATAGTGTTCTCACCGGGCTGCATGTTCGGGTCAGGCTGCTGGCCCGGAGCGTCGCCGTTGAGGAACTCGGCATACTGTCGGAGGTCCGCGCCGTAGCAGCGGGCGGTATACGGGCTGAAGTGCCTTTCATACCGCAGGTAATTGACGAACTGTTCGATAGTTTGATTTTGTGCTGCCATGGTCGTTTCCTCTTTATTCATCGGCCGTTGCGGCTGTCACACCGCACGTTTTCTCGGACAGTTTGCGGACATCACGCCCGCATCATGGTTTTGGGTTATTCGTTAAGCCCTAACGGGTCATGTGTTTGCTTGACACGGTTGAGTTGATCCGCGATGCGTGAGCCGAGTTGATGCGACAACATCGCCGCGTCGAACCACTGGATGTCCGACTCCGGATCACGCGCCATTTCGATGATCTGATCGAGCAGTTGCGGCTCCTGGCCGTGCGCGCATCGGAACACGTAACGCTGACCGTGCTTGATCAGCAGCAGTTCTCGGCCGCCGTCGGCGGCGACCTGCTCGTGCAGGCTTGGGCCCGGGCCCGTCTGGTTGTCTTCAATGGGTTCTGACATACGGCACGCTCTCGATCCCGCTTCGGGATCGGCTACGTGCCGACCCGTCAGGTCGCGGGTTCTGCGGCGAGCGGCGGTGGTGCGAGTCGTTGTTCTTCGACCCGCAATAATTGCCGACTCACCAAGTAAGTCACAAACTCGGTGTACAGGTCCATGTCCAGTTGGTAGAGGCGCCAGCCGCGAGCCGGATCGTCACGCACCGCGTCGTCCCTGGCTTCGGCGTATTCAACAAGTAGTTCATGCACGCCCGGATCGGCGGCATCGTAGAAACCGGATACGACGCTGACCGGCGGAGACGGGCGGGCGGGTTCGGCGGGCACGGTCGAATCGCCCGTCGGGGCGGTGACCAGCTTACGCAGATTCGTTGCGTTCGCCTGAACCCGTTTTGGATTGAAGTACAGCTCGATGGTCAGCCCGAGTTTCGGCGGATCGTACGGATCGTAATCCGTGATCGACCCGATCACGATCGCATCAACGCCCAAAAGCTCGCGTAAGTGAAACACATCATCCGCACTGGTCACAGCCGACATCTGCTGGGCCTGCATCGCTGCAAGCACCCGATTCACCGGGATCGTGTCCACGCCGACGACCGTCTCCAGCCGCTGGGCGAGTTTGTCCGCGGTACGCAAGCCGTCGGCATACAAGCTGCCGGATTCGTTACGTAACGGAGCCACCGCCCAGACCTGCCGCTCCTCGTAAGGGGCGCTTAAGCCTTCGGTCTTCTTGACGCCTCGGTACTGACAGCCAACCGCTAACACGGCTAGCGCCACTACCATCCACATGGCCTGTTCACTTTTCATGGCGTCCTGCCGTGAGTTTTCCAGCAGCCTCCGCTGCCGGGGTTCTATTCAGTTTCCGCTCGCCTCACTTCGGAGGTCCGAAGACCTCCGGCGTATCCGGGGATACCCAGGGGCAAAGCAACAAATCGGTCCTTATGGGGTCGGCACCATGGCCTCTGTTCCTTGACTCTCTGTATCTGCAGCCTCGTTATGAGCCTGCATCGTCATGGGATTCACGGGATTCATCGCCATGCGCTGGGCGTGGTCAGGCCTGATCGACCAGACATTCTCAATCCCTTCACCCGCACGGTCGGAGGTGAAGTAGATCTGCCCAGAGTTCGCCCACGTCGGCTGGATGTTTGAGAATCGGCCCATCGTCAGGCGAACACGGTTCGATCCATCTGCATTCACCAGCCAGATGTCTGCCTGCGGCGGACCCTCTTGTTCCGTTGCATCCGGATCGATCACGGTGCAGAAAACGATCTGCTTGCCGTCCGGACTCCAGTCCGGGGTGATGGCCGCCGCATTTGTGCTCGCCGCGATCTCTGTCGGAGCCATCGCTTCATCATTGACCAGGTCGATCGTCCAGATGCTGAACCATCGCGTCCCACGCTGACGTGCCCGCTGGAAAACGATCTTGTCTTCCGTCGGCGACCAGCTCGGGAATAAACCGTTGCTGATGAAGCGCTTGTCTGCGGGATGGTTCAAATCCACCAGCACCATCTCCCACTGCCCGCTCTGTGAGCCGTAGGTGCTGTAAACCAGTTTCTGCCCGTCGCGAGAGAAACTCGGGTGGATGTCGTCGCTCGGACTGTTGGTGATCTGCACCGGCCGACCGCCATTGACGTCGACGATGTAAATATCCCAGTTACCCGACCGATCGGATGCAAAAGCGATCCGCGTTCCGTCCGGGCTGAACGCCGGCATCACCTCGTTGCCCGGATCGTCCGTCAGTTGCCGCAGCGTCTGACCGTTCACGCTCTTGATGTAAAGGTCCGACGTCACGCGGTGGCGGGTCGAGGCATGGACCAGCCAGTTGCCGGTCGGGTCGATATCTGGATCAAAATCCGCACCCTCGGTGGTGAAAGTGACCTGTTTAAGGTTGTTCAGCCCGTCCAGGGCGCTGGTGCGGGGCCGCTTGGCGTTGGGGATGTGACCGTAGAGTCCGAGATTCCCGGTCGCCCGCTGGTTGATCGGCACGTTGTTGGCCGTGTTTTGTACTGTGTAGCCCGGACGCGGGACGGGGCCGGTTTCGATGTTCTGGCCGCCGGACTGGAAGTCGATTGGGCCGGTCCGCTTGGCTTCAAGCTCGGCCACTTTCACCTGTTCCGCACGCTCCTGCTTGGCCTTTTCATATGCCAAAACAGCTTCCCGGTCGCCGCTCTTAAGCCCGTATCCGCCGGTGTAGAACTGATGGCAGCCACCCGTCGCGAATAAAAACAGGCCCAAGGCAGTTATTTGCGTGAGGTTACGAAACGTCATGGCCCACCTTGGTTCCAAACTCGTAAGTCGTGAACACCGCTATGCCGTTATCGGGGCAGCGGGTCCTCTGGGCTTAAGCGAAGCCCATAGATGCTTTATCGGACCGCCACGCGAAAGCACTTGAAGGGATGACACTTAGCTCAACAACTATCCGGACACACCAGAGAGGGCAGAATCCACGCTTAGATCGCTGATCTACATAAAACAGACCTGTCTGAAGCTCATAAATGCCCCGGTCCGATAAATGCACCATGAATATCAGCCGATGATCCAGTTGCTCTTATCCACAACAAACGACCTCACAGGCTGGCTGAATTCACCCATCCTGCGCTGGGTCGTCACGGGCCTCTACCTGGCCATCATGACCCTGATCGCGATCTACGGCCTGCACCGCTACTGGCTGGTCTACCTTTTCAATAAATACCGCCGCACCATCCCCCGCCCGGTCGAGCGCTTCGCCGACCTGCCTCGCGTGACCCTACAACTGCCTATCTATAATGAAGGGACCGTCGTCGAGCGCATCATCGACGCCGCCTGCCGGCTCGAGTATCCACCCGATCGGCTCCAAATCCAGGTCGTCGACGACTCGACAGACGAATCCACCGAAACCGCCAAACAACGCGTCGAGTACTGGGCCCAGCAGGGCATCGACATCCAATACCTGCACCGCATCGACCGCTCGGGCTACAAAGCCGGGGCGCTTCAGGCCGCGATCCAATCCGCGACGGGCGAGTTGATCGCTATCTTCGATGCAGACTTCGTCCCGCCCCCTTCCTTCCTCAAACGCACCGTCCACTACTTCACCGACCCGACCCTCGGCATGGTCCAGACGCGCTGGGCACACCTCAACCGCAATGACTCGCTGCTCACACGCGGCCAGGCCATCTTCCTCGACGGCCACTTCGTCATCGAACACACCGCACGCAACCGCAACGGCGCATGGTTCAACTTCAACGGCACCGCCGGGCTCTGGCGCCGTGAGGCCATCGAATCCGCAGGCGGCTGGCAGCACGACACACTCACCGAAGATGTCGACCTGTCCTACCGCGCCCAGCTTGCCGGCTGGAACTTTCTGTTCCTGCCTTGGGTTGAATGCCCCGCCGAACTGCCGCCCGAAATCAACGCCTTCAAAAGCCAGCAACACCGCTGGACCAAAGGCTCGATCCAGACCGCGCTAAAACTCCTGCCCACATTAATGCGCGCCAATGTCTCAAAGAAGATCAAGCTCGAAGCGTTCTTCCACCTCACCGGGCCGATGGTACACCTATATGTCACACTGCTCGCGCTGCTATTTTTTCCAGTGATCTCGCTCAACGTTAAAGCTGCGGGCAACAGCGCCTGGCTCGGTTTGATCCTGGGCATGAGCCTGTTCTGCCTCGGCACCGTCTCCGCCAGTGTCTTCTACATCGCAAGCCAGAAAGTCCTCAAACGCAGCATACTATCAACCATAGTGCAGATCCCTTTCCTCATGGCAATCACCATCGGCATCGCACTCAACAACGCCATCGCCTGTATCGAAGCGCTCATCGGCCACGATTCACCCTTCATCCGCACACCTAAATACAACACCGCAAAGACGGACCGCATCATCCACATCCCGCAAATCAAACGCCCCGTCTGCCTGCTCGAACTGGCGATGGGAGCGTACATGCTGCTGTGCCTCTGGCTGTCCCTGCACACCGGCCACCGCGCTGTCAGCCTCCCCTTCCTCTGCCTCTTCGCCACCGGCTACTTCTACGTCGGCACGACAAGCCTCTGGACACACTTCCGCTCAGCCCTCAACACCCGCCGACTACAACCACAAGCCGCGTAAGCTCAACATTAAGATCTAGCCACAAAAAGGCACAAAACACACATAATTCAAAGGCACACAGAGGTCTTCTTTACGCAGCCCCTTTTGTGTCTTCTGTGCATTTTCATGGCTATCCTGACATACCAGACATGGGCACGCTGCTAATCCTAACCACATGTCGCGTAACCATGGCATAATGGTGCCATGAACCGGGATAACGCCGACGACAGCATTCAGCGACCAACCGAACTGCCCCCAGCGGTTCAACGCCACGACGCCTCCGACGGCTATCGTTTCGTGCTGTGCCCTCGACCTTACAAAACAGGTTTGCTGACTCACCTGTTCTACACGTTAGTCATCCTGGCAATCCTCCCTTTTGCCGGCAGAATGACCTGGGTGATTTTGACAAGCCCACCACTCACCTCCCGAGCTCTGGCGATCGCTCTCTCAATACTTGTGCCACTACTGATTGCATTGATCCCAGTACTCATAAACACGGATAAATTCCTGCTGCAAAGCTTCGGTTGGCTGGAAGTCTCGTCAGACAACGATCGGTTATACACCCTCATCCACCGGGGGCCATTCAGATCACGCAAACACGTCCAACTCACTGAACTGACCGGCCTGAGAATCACCCAGCCAACGCATAGCGCGCTGGAAAAGCAAACCGCCGAGCGTTTTAATAAACGACCAGCACTCGCAACGCTGACAGTGACAAGGCAATCTGGCAATCCCTTCATCATCGCCAACGATTACCCCGCCGATTGGCTCGTTCCGCTTGCATATCAATTGCAAATGCAACATCAACCTCTGCCGCTTGCGTTCGACTTCATCAACGAGTACGGCCTCAAAGTCGCCGAAGCATCCGAATGCACGGAACCCGATTACGAGTCACGTCTGCCACCACTACCCGACGGATCGGAACTCTATTACAGCGAAACCGCCGATCAACTGGAAGTGCGTATCTTCAGGCCCAAGCCGACGCTTTCTGACTTTCTAAGAATAGGATTCGGCAGTGTCGCGGCGAGCGGCGCATTGTTCGGCACAGGACACGTACTGACACACTACAGCAAGTGGAACCAGGACGGCTTCGCGTGGCTATGCCTGCTTGTATTCATTGGAGCCGGCCCCGGCTTGTTCACGATGTTAGTCTTCCTACCACTCCAGCGCCTGCTCAGCGAATACCGATTCATCATCAAAATGGAAGCGGACGAACCCCACCTGCTGATCTACCGTCATCGGTTTGGCCGCACTTCATTAACTTCGATCCCCGGCACCAACATCAAATCAGTCACGCTCAAAGACACTGAAGTCCAGCGTAACAACCAATCCGAATACGAATTGGTCATCGATCAACACAAAGGCAAACAGCTCAGGCTCCTCCACGGCCGAAAGACCGAAGACCTCGTCTGGCTAGTCGAAGTCTTAAGACGGTTGATGATGCCGGCAAGCATCTAAATCAACCCGAGTCAATTCACCAGCCCCTTCTGTGCCTTTTCGTGGCTATCCCAAAGTTTCCTTTCGAAATGTATGAGTTGTTTAAGCCGTTAGCCATTAGCACGGATTACTGGTTGCCGCTTCCAGATTGAACATCGCACATCGAACATTGAACATGAAGATACCCGCCCCTTCGCTTCGCTCAGGACCGGCGTTGCCCCGGAAGTTTCTGACTAGACCCTAGACCCCAGACCCATATCTGTGCCTTTTCGTGGCAACAATCACCAATTCCAGCATCCGTCCACAACGGCCGATATAAAAGCATCATGCCAACTCCCCTGCCCCCCGAAGTCACCGTGCAGTCCACGCCAACCGGCGTGATGTACCTGCTGCCGAAACGTGAAGCCGGCTGGCTTAAAAAAATCGCAAACCTGCTCACGCTCATCGGGTTGATTCTGATCGGCGTTGCGCTCTACCTGATCCTCTTCCCCACCGGCCTGTACACGTGGTTGATGGACCAATGGTCAAGCGGTGGACAAGCTGGCAGCTACGACTTCACCAATCTGTTCGGCGCTTTCTTCGCGCTGCCCTGCCTGTTCTTCGGCATCCCCCTGCTCAAATTCGGCCGATTCCTATCTGGCGGAAAAACCAGCATCGAACTGCGCAGCGATCAACTCATCACAACCCAAGGCTCGGGCCCGCTGCGCCGCCGCAGGAAATACAACATCAGTAAAATCAAAAAACTCCAAGTCAAAACCGCCCGCCCCGGCGAAGCGCCTGACTTTCTTTCAAACATCGCCGCGGCGCTTAACATCACGCTCACCGACGGCAAAACACGCAACCTTACATGGGGCTATAAACAAGAACTGCTGCTCGCCCTCGCCACCGATATCTCGGCACAAGTCGAACAGCAGGCCGGCGCTACCCTCTTCGAGAGCGACCAAACCTCCATTGCCGTCGAAGAGCGCACGCTCGGTGATAATCTCGTCAGGTCAGCAAGCCAACACCGCAATAACGAACCACAACCATCAAACCAGTATGAAACACCGCCACGCCCCGACGATGCCGTATCAACGCTTGAATACAACAGCGACGGCCTGACCATCACCGTCCCGCCCGTCGGCATGCGCAAAGGTTCCAAAGGGATGTTCGGCTTCTCGATCATATGGAACCTGTTCATGTCTGTGTTCACTATCGGCACGATTGCAGGCGGTGCGATGACAGACCCCGACGCTTGGGTGGTCTGGCTGATAGTCCCGCTTTTCTGGACTGTCGGCATCTGGATGGCGCTCGCCGCGATCAACGCCGGCAAACGCCGCGCTATCCTCGATGTCGTCGGCGACACACTGCTCATCACACGTAAAAGCATTTTCAAAACCAGGCAGGAAGAAGTCCACCGCGACGAGATCGAATCGATCCGCCGCGATGCAAGCGGCACCGAGGTCAATGATGTGCCCATCCTCAACCTTCAGATCCACCGCAAACAAGGCAAGAAGATCGCACTGCTAAGCCAACTGTCCAACGATGAATTGGCATGGATCGCCGGCGAACTGCGCAGCGTTTTAGCCAAACCACGCGATGCAAGCCAGGACCTCGAAGCCAATCAATCCAACGATCTGCCCCGCCCCGCAAGCGCCATCGCCACGCTCGAAAAAAGCCGCGACGGCATCACCATCACCGTCCCACCGGTTGGCATCCTCAAAGCCAGCAAAGGCCTGTTCGGTTTCGCGATCGTATGGAATCTCATCATCGCCATCATCATCACGGTGATGATCTTCGTCGGCGCGTTCAAACAATGGACCGACCTGCTTTTCATCATCCCCTTCCTCGGTATCTTCCTACTGATCGGCATCGGCATGCTGCTGGGCGCCATCAACGCCGGCCGACGCCGCGCCATCCTCGACGTCGTTGGCGACACACTGCTCATCACACGCAAGAACATCTTCAAAACCCTACAGGACGAAGTACACCGCGACAACATCGCCTCCATCCGCCGCGACGAATCCGGCACCCGCGTCAACGACATCCCCATCCTCAACCTGCAGATCCACCGTAAACAAGGCAGAAAAATCACCATGCTTAGCCAGTTAAGAAACGAAGAACTCGCTTGGATCGCAAGTGAGTTAAGGAAGGCCATGGGGATAGATTGCTGATTGTTAATGTGAGTTGCGAAAGCGCGGACATCAGCGATTAACGATTACAGTTCAGCGATTCCCCCCATCCGCCCCGCTTCCAAAGCATGCCGAATACGAGGTTGCTATAAATACAGCCATGCCCGCCAACCTGCCTCCGGAGATCAAGGTTATCCCGATACCGACAGGTGAGCGTTATGAGTTGCCGCAACGGCATGTCGGGTGTCTGCGTGTCGCGGCTTGGCCCATCATAATATTTTCCGTTTTCAACGCGGTGTTCGGGATATACATCTCACTGATCGGCAGCGGGCTTTTCACCACTTCTGAAAACGGAAGCAGCAGCACAGGCCCCCTCGTTGTGCTCTTCGGCATCGTCTGGTTCCTCATCATGCTTCTGCCTGTCTTACTCGGCTGCTTCATGATTGGCGGACACAATACAATCGAAGTTCACAATGAATGGCTGATCGCCGCCCACCATAGCGGCCCGCTTCGGCTGTGGCGAAAGATGCTGATCAACAATATTCGCACGTTCCAGATTAAGACAGGTAATCCCGGAAACAAACTGAGCGGGATCCACCCGATGATCGGGACACTCAAAGCCGACCTTGTCGGTGGTCAACGACGAATCATTGCATGGGGATATCACAGAGACACGCTTCAAGCTCTCGCCCAGCATCTCACAGAACGTTTTCAACTACATGTTGACATCACACTACTCGATCCCAGACACGCATCGATCCCGATCGAAGAACAGTCGTCCGACCCCGAGAGTCTGATCGAAGGATTGGGGAAGTTAACACACAAGAAAATAAAACCGCTTGACGTTCCAAACATCCCGCAAGGACCGGATGTAAACGCACCGAAGCCTACATATACAGATGTAAGGCTGGAACTTCACAAAAACGGTCTGACATTCACCATCCCATCGGTTGGCATACGCAAAGGATCCAAAGGCATATTAGCCTTCTCATTGTCGTGGAACCTGTTCATGGCACTATTTACCGGCTTATGGTTTGCCGGCCACAGAAGCACACAAGGCTGGAATAGTTACATTGTGCTAATGTGTCTCACTACGCTCTGGGGGCTCGGTATCGCAACATTGATCGCGGCAATCAATATCGGCAAGCGCCGAGCCATCATCGACGTCGTCGGCGAGACACTACTGATCTCGCACCAAAGCATCTTCAAGATAAAACAGCAGGAGGTCCATCGAGACAACATCGAATCCATCCGCTTGGAATATTGCGGCAAAGAGAGCGACGATGTGCCCATCCTGAATCTGCAGATCAATTGCAAACAAGGCAAAATGATTACCATGCTTAACCAGCTATCCAACAACGAACTCGCCTGGATCGCAAGTGAGTTGAGGAAAGCTTTGAATTTATGATTTGGGATTTGGGATTTATGATTTTCGTGCCCGAAGATTCGTAGCATTCGGGGACGAAAAATACTCGCGTTAACAGAGGTCGTCATTCCCGTGCACACGGGAATCCACGCGCACAATGAATCCCTGTACATGGATCCCCGCCTGCGCGGGGATGACTGTTAAGTGTGGCGATCACTACACTTGGATTGAGAATGTTGTCGCGTCCGTGCGACAAGATCGTATAGCCTAGTCAGATGACTTACCGTGGTTTCTTGTTTTTCGGTAAATGGGTACGCGATGCATGGCGACGGGTTTATCTTCCGTGCCTCTGACACTCACTTCAAGTTCCCAATGACGTGGCGCCTTGCTGTGCAACCGAGTTGAACGAAGTTTGTGCGGCAATTGGTAGTAGAGCTTGGCATGCGTGCCGGTATTCCTGGTATGTATCTCTTTAACCTCAACCTCCCTTGACCAGCATTCATACAGCACCCATGTTTCACTATCGCCCACCGTCTCCCAGACAGACTCGACACAACGCAGCGTGAAGACCAAGGCATCGGGATCATCGTACCGACGCGGCGATACCCATTCTGCCACAAACGACTTCCCCGGAACATAAGGGAACGATTCAAAGTGAAGTACAGATTTACCAACGCGCAAAGCATGATAAAAATCAGGCACATAGATGCACAAGAACCATGCAAACAGGAAGATCAGGGGAAGAAAACCAAGTAAACCCCATGACATATCATAGATCGCCAGAAAGATCAGGAAGGCCCACAGACAAAAAATGAAAAACGTAAATATGAGGTACGGCCACATATGCCGGACTGGATCAGATATCCAGCACGTTTCATGGCCTGCAAAGTCTTTTTCCCAGATCGTTTGTTGCGCTTTAGGCGAGGAACCTGCCCGACGAGCAGGTCGTGGTAACTGCGAACGAGGGGAAACCCAATATTTACTCCGGCAGATTTGCCGCCGGTTTTGTTTGGAATGCCGCACTGTATTTGAATCAGGCATCCGCCATATAGTACCGTTACATCCGCTCCACCGTCTCGATCCCGAGCAATCCTAACCCAAGCTTCAACGTCCGCGCAACAAGATCACACAGCGCCAGCCTGCTGCTGCGTTGCGCATCAGTTTCGGCTGTCAGCACAGGGCACTTCTCGTAAAACTTGTGGAAGCCGGCGGCGAGTTCGTACAGGTATGTACACAACCGGTGCGGCTCCAGGCTGTCCGCGACCGAACCCACGATGCGTGGCAATTGCAATAAATGCAATGCAAGCGCTCGCTCGGCGTCCTCTTCAAGGTTGATCATGTCGCCGGTGATCGTGACCGGGTCGATCTCGCCCTTGCGGAAGATGGATTTGATCCGCACGTAAGCGTTGATCAGATATGGCGCGGTGTTGCCTTCCAGCGCGAGCATCCGGTCCCAGTCGAAGATGTAGTCCTTGATCCGGTCGTTAGACAAATCGAAGTACTTGACCGCTCCGACGCCGACGACGCGCGAGATCGCATCGCGTTCATCGCTCGATAAGTCCGGTGCTTTCTCGGCGATCACCTTGCCGGCCCGTTCGATCGCTTCATCCAACACATCAACGAGCCGAACCGTGCCGCCCTCCCTGGTTTTGAAGGGTTTTCGGTCCTGGCCCATGATCGTGCCGAACGGGACGTAATCGAGCTTGGCGTCGCCGACCCAGCCGGCTTTTTCGGCTGCGGCGAAGAACTTGTTGAAGTGGTCGCGCTGCCTTGAGTCCACGACATAGATCAACCTCGATGCATCAAGATCCCCGATACGGTGCTGTAGCGCCGCCAGGTCGGTCGTGGCATAACCGAATCCGCCATCGCTCTTGCGAATGATCAGCGGCGCTTCGTCTTCGTTGTTGCCGAAGATACAAAGCGCGCCGTCGCTTTCACGCGCGACGCCGGCTTCCTTGAGGGATTCGGTAACGGGACCAAGCCGATCGTTGTAAAAGCTCTCGCCTTTCAGGTCGCTGTCGGTCAGGCCGACGTTTAAGCGAGTGAAGATGTCGTTCATGTGCCGGACGGATTCACCGATGAGCATCTTCCAGATCGCAAGCGACTGCTCATCACCGCCCTGCAAAGCAACCACGCGCTTGCGCGCTCGCTCAGCAAAGTTGGGATCGCTGTCGTCGCGCTTCTTCGCTTCCTGGTAAAGCGTATTCAGGTCGCCGATCGTGTGGTCTTCGCTTTTCACCCAGCCGGTATCGATCAGGTGTTCGAGCAGCATGCCGAACTGCGTGCCCCAATCGCCGAGGTGGTTGTGTCGGATAACGTTTTGTCCCTGGAAGTCGAGCACGCGCGCGATAGCGTCGCCGATGATTGTCGACCGCAGGTGCCCGATGTGCATTTCCTTGGCAAGGTTCGGGCTCGCGTAGTCGATGACCACCGTCACGGGCGGTTCAGCTTTATCGATACACAGCCGATCGTTGCCGGCAACCGTGGCGAGTTGATCGTTGAGCAGCTTCGCTGACAGTGTCAGATTAATAAACCCCGGCCCGGCGACCTCCGCCTTTTCGATGACGCCACCGATCGGCAGCTTCTCACGGATCGCCTCGGCGATGTCGCGCGGCTTCTGGCCCAGCTTCTTGGCTAAACCCATCGCTAAATTGGCCTGGTAATCCCCGAACTTCGGGTTCCCGGCCAGGCGCAGGATCGGGTCCGCATCGGCATACTCCGGGCCAAACGCGTCGGTCACAGCGCTACTTAATAGCGACTCAAGTGTCTGTTGAATATCTGACATAAGCCCGACAGGGTCGGGCAATCGTACGCTTAAGTCAAGTTGACAGTCTCAAGCCGTAAATACACAAATGAAAATACACGAATGCCGAAAACAATCGGACCATTCGTGCATTATCCATGTTCAAAGCTTTGTTCTTACCCTATACCCAACACCCTACACCCGACACCCTAAACTCACACCGCCTCTTGCTGCAGGTCCGCGCCACGATGTTGGAGCTGTGCTTTGAGGCGGGCGAGGATGGAGCTGTGCATCTGGCTGACGCGCGATTCGGACAGATCAAGCGTCACGCCGATCTCTTTCATCGTCATCTCTTCGTAGTAATAGAGGATGACGATCAAGCGCTCGGCCCGGCTCAGGCCCTTGGTGATTAAATCCTTGAGGTCGCGCTTCTGCACAGCCTTGAACGGGTTGACTTGCTTGGCATCTTTCAGGACGTCGATCTCGCGCACGTCCTTGTTGGAATCCGTCTCGAACCATTTACGTGAAAGCGAAACCACGCCGACCGCGCCGGCATCCTTGCGGATCTTGGCGAACTCCTCATCGTCGACGCCCATCTTCTTGCACAGTTCGTCATCGGTTGGCTTGCGGCCGAGTTCCATCTGAAGCGAACGACGCGCCTGCTCGACCTGGCTGGATCGGCTGCGCACCAGGCGAGGGACCCAGTCCATCGAGCGCAGTTCGTCGAGGATCGCGCCGCGGATACGCGGAGCGCAGTAGGTTTCGAATTTTACGCCGCGCTCCATGTCGAACGCGTCGATGGCGTCCATCAAGCCGAAGATGCCGGCGCTCATCAGGTCGTCGATGTCGACTTCATCGGGCAGCTTGGCGTAGATGCGTTCGGCGTTGTACTTCACCAGCGGCAGGTAATGCTCCATGAGCTTGTTGCGCAAGGGCTCGGTGCCGAGCTTCTTGTATTCGTTCCACACATCGAGGATTGGGGGATCGCTCTGTGAGGCTGTTTTGACCGACTGCCTGGACTTCGCCATCGTCTACTCCTTGACCGGCTCAACGCCTTAATGTGCTATCCGTGCACGGCGTGTTGTGTTTCTCATTCAGGTCTTGATTCATTCATGGTGCATTGAAAAGCACACATCCGCCACAAACATCCGGCGTTACTCACCGGCGTGCCGATTACGAGTCAGGCACACTGTCCTCAGGGATAGGATTATCCTGCTTGTACTTCTTCACGTGTTCGAGTACCGCCCACTGCGCGAGCGAACCAACCATGTACCCCACGACCCAACATACGAGCATCACACACGACGCGCGGAAGATGACGGTCGACGTGCTGTTACCCACGTGCAAACCGACAACCAATGCAGCGGCGAAGCTGATGAGCGCGAAACAGGATGCGATCACTCTTGCGGGGATGGTGGAGCACTCCTTTGCTCAGACAATCCAATCCGTTGAACTGCGAGTATAGCCGATCGCGCGCGCCTGTGAAGGGGAAAGTCAGAGTCAATAAAAAAAATTTTTTGAACAGGTTAATCGGCAAAAAATGCGCAGTTCTTCAACCAACAAGCCACGCCGCCATGCGCCGTAACAAACCCTGGTCACGCGGAGTCGATGCGTGACGATCAATGCGGTGCGCTAATCGATGCATGCACATGCTCGCCGGACTCGCCGGATGTTCAAGCACGAAAGGTTGACGACGACGCACCGCATACGGCACGCGCGGATCGCTCAATACATGCCCGGCGTAACGCGGCGTTACATCCAGAAAACGACGGCACACGCCACCCACCCGATCGTAAACGGCGCGCGCTTCGCGCTCGTCGCGAACCTGGTTCACCAGCAAGCGCATGTCCAGGTCATCCGCCTGACGGCTGGCCGTCTTGATCACCGCATAGGCGTCCGTGATCGCCGTCGGCTCGGGTGTCGTGACCACAAGAATCTGGTCCACCGCCACAAGAAATCCCAAGACATTGGGGCCAACCCCGGCACCGGTGTCGATCAGGATCAGGTCCGCCTCATCCTCCAGGTACCGCATCTGGTCCATCAGCCGGGCACGCTCGAACTCGCCCAGCGCCGCCATCTGGCTCAGCCCCGACGCCCCCGCGATCAGCTTGAAACCGCCCGGCGCGTCGACCAGCGCCTCATGCAGTGAACATCGTCCAGCAACCACGTGCGAAAGATTCCGCGGGGCATTGAGATTGCATATGACGTCGGCATTGGCGGTGCCCAGGTCGGCATCCATCAGGATCACCCGCCTGCCCATCTTCGCCAGTTGAACCGCCAGGTTCACCGACACGCTTGTCTTGCCCACGCCGCCCTTACCGCTTGTTACGGCTATAGTTATCGCGCGCGGGGGGGCCGGCGCCAGTGATATCGTCTGGGCGATCGGACCCCGGGCCTGGTCTTCAGCCACCAGTTCCCTCAGTGCTTCTGCTTGATCAGCGATCACTTCTCCCTCCCGAGACACTGCCCAAAACCAGGTCGGCCAACCGGTTCGGGCACCCCCGCTCGATCTGATGTGGCACTTCCTGCCCCGTCGTCACGTAGCTGAGGCGCTTGTCCGCCTTGCCCAGAACATTCAACAACACCCCAAAGGTAACGGCTTCATCCAGTTTGGTAAAGATGATCCGGTCCGTCTTCACGCAACTGAACCGATCCACCGTCTCCATCAACACTTGCTGCGAGCACGTCGAGGACAGCACCAGGTGCGTCTCGTGCGGCCTCGCCTCAGCCAAAAACTGTGACAATTGTGTCAGCCGCTCATCGTCACGTTGACTGCGACCGGCTGTATCGATCAGCACAACATCGTAGCGCGAGCACTTGGCGAGCGTCGATTCGACCTCCTCCGGCTTGAGCACAACGTGCAGAGGCACGCCGATGATCCCCGCATACGTCTTCAACTGATCCACCGCCGCAATACGGTACGTGTCCAGCGTGATCAGCGCCACATTTTTCTTCTGCTTGATCTTGAATGTCGCTGCGAGCTTGGCGATCGTCGTCGTCTTACCCACACCCGTCGGCCCGACCAGCGCAATCGTCCGCGGCCGGCCGTCCTCGGTTTTGGCCACGTCCACAACCTCGACCCCCGCTTCGGTAGGCAAATACCCAGCCAGATGCTTGCGGACCGCGTCCCGGCATGCTGTTTCATCAGCCAACTGCTCGTCGCTTAATTCTCGGCGAACCTTGCTCACAATCTCATCCGCCAGTTCGCACGCCACTTCCTGTTGCAGCAGCGTCGCATACTGCTGGCTCAAACCCTTGGGCAGACTCGTCGGCTCGCCCTTGCATTGCTGCTGGTGCATCATGCACGAAACAAGATGCTTCACCTCGCTCATCTCTTTAGCCAACTGATACGGATCAGGCATCGCCGGCGAAGTCACCATGACCGGTGGCTCCAACGTCGCGGTCGCCGCTTCCTGCAACTCCTGTTGACGGGACTGTTCGATCTCCGCTTTCGCTGCGGCATAGGTCCGGCGGATCAGGTCCCCCGCCGCTGCGTGCTGTTTCGGATCGGCCTGCGCGATCGCAGGCCTGCGCTTCGGTAATGCCGTGGCACGTGTTGTACCCGCCGCACGCCGGCGACTACGCGCTACCTCCGAGCCCTTCCCGGCCGTCACCTCCACGATCGTTCTCGCACCTATCCCCAGCACACCGCCTCGCTTATAGCTGCGTGTGTGAAGCACCACTGCGTCCGAACCCAGGTCACGCTTGACCAGCGCCAACGCCTGTGCCATCGATTCCGCGGAAAATGTCTTCAGATTCAATTAACTGCCCCTTGTAATTCTTCAACCCTGCGGCCGCCGGCCTGCTGTGGTTGCGGCATCTGCACCATACCCAGCGCCTCGACCTCGACCCCCTTACTGACTTCGTTGTATCCCAATACCGCCGCCGTCGGCAGGTGCGGTTCGATCAATTGCCTGACTGGCCCACGGACTTGCGGCGACGCCAACAGCACCGGGTGATGACCCATCTGAGTCAGACGATTCAACTCTTCAAGGATCGCCCCAGTTATCTTGTTCGCAACCGCCGGCGGCATTGTCATGCTTGTCCCCTCGTTCGACCTTTCGACATAGCCGTTGATTTGATCCTCTATCGCCGGGTCCAGGCTTACACAATATAACTTGTTCGACGTCATACCTGGATTCGTGCCATCACCCGATGGTTCTGACACAGTGTACAGATTACAGATCGTCCTACTAAGTGAATTTCGTACATATTCTGTCAAAACATCTAAATCTCTTGTCCGCGTCGCCCAATCGCCTAACGTTTCCACTATCACTTCAAGATCACGCACAGGCACACGCTCGGACAACAGGTTCTGCAAGACACGCTGTAATTCGCCCGGCTTGACCAGCGGTGGCTTGTCGCCCGTCGGCTGCAGCACCTCTTCGCACAGCTTCGGTGCACGTTCCTTCAACTGGATGATAAGGTTGTTTGTCTCTTCGCGCGTCAACAGTTCGCGTGCATGGTTACGCACAACCTCGGTGATATGCGTCGCCAACACATCCGTCGCGCCGACGACCGTGTAGTTGAGCGCCTCGGCACGTTCCTTCTGGCCCGGGCTGATCCACACCGCTTCCAACCCGAACGCAGGCTCGACCGTCTTAACGCCCTTCAACGGTTCACTGGCAAGCCCCGAGTCCATCGCCAGGTACTTGCCGGGATGCACCTGACCGCGCGCCATCACGTTACCGCGGATCTTGATCTGGTAATCATTAGGCTGAAGCTGCATGTTGTCGCGGATACGCACCGGCGGCATCACCAGCCCCATCTCCGTCGCCAACTGCCTGCGGATCATCGTGATCCGGTTCAACAGATCTCCGCCCTGCGATTGATCCACCAGACGTACCAAGCCATACCCCACTTCAAGCTCGAGCATGTCGACCTTCATCACCTCTTCGACCGGCGACTCATCCGCACGCGCAGGCTTGGCAGCCTTCTGCGCTTCGACCTGCGCCACCTGCGCCGCCGACCGGTGCGTCATAAACACAAATCCACCTAACGCTAGACCCAGCAACAACATCGGCGCCGTCGGCAAGGGCGTCAATAGCCCCAGCAAGATCAGAAATCCTGATGTGATCCCCAGCGCCGCTTTTCGGCTGGTCAACTGCCCCGTCAGTTCCGTCCCCAGGTCCTGTCGGCTGCTGGATCGCGTCACGATCAAACCCGCCGCCACCGAAATCACAAACGCCGGTAACTGCGACACAAGACCATCACCCACCGTCAGCTTGGTAAACACATCGACCGATTCCGCGATCGTCCAGCCGTTCATAAACACACCGATCGCAAACCCGCCGAGGATGTTCACGATCGTAATGATGATGCCCGCGATCGCGTCGCCGCGAACGAACTTCGCAGCACCGTCCATCGCTCCATAAAAATCGGCTTCCTGTGCGATCGCTTCACGACGCATGCGGGCCGTCTGCTCATCAATGAGCCCGGCGTTCAGATCAGCGTCGATCGCCATCTGCTTGCCCGGCATCCCGTCCAACGTGAAACGCGCCGCCACTTCCGAAATACGTGTCGCACCTTTGGTGATCACGACGAACTGAATGATGATCAGGATCGAGAACATGACCACGCCGACCACAATCGACGAACCCGTCACGAACTCGGCAAACGCCTGGATCACCTTCCCCGCCGCCGCCGTCGCCGCCTGCGGGCTTGTCGGGTCGGCCGATAGGATCATCTTCGTCGTTGCGATATTCAACACAAGCCGGAACAGAGTCGTACCCAACAAAAGCGACGGGAACACGGAAAAGTCCAAGGGGCTTTCGACAAAGATCGTCGTCAGCAGAATGATCGCCGCCAGAGCGATGTTCATGGAGATCATCAAGTCCATCAACATCGGCGGCATCGGCACCACCACCATCGCCAACATCCCGATAAAAGCAATAGGCACCAACAACGGCCGGTACTTGTACAGCCGTAGAAGCCATGCGGGGGTGGTGTTTAAGCCATTAGCCATTAGCCATTAGCCCTTAGCTTGGAACGGTAGGACTGGAGCATGCGTGTAACCTCACGCGACAACCTAATGAGTTCGTTTGCGATCTCCTCTTTCATAAAGCCCAAATCGCGAGCTAGCAGCAGGTGGTAACTCAGCTCCGATCCGGAGCCCTGAGCAATCTGCAGATACCGGGCCAGTTCACTTTCACCGCCACGCCCACAGCCTTCAGCAATGTTCGCCGGCACAGAGGCCGCCGATCGCCGCATCTGACTGGTCAAACCAAACCGTTCATCAGCAGGAAAACGTCGAGTTGCTTCGTAGATGCGCAGCGTCAGCACGTGGGCTTTCTGCCACACCTGAAGCTTCGCATAATCTCGTGAAGTCTGTCCCATACGTCTTTCTAGCTAATGGCTAACGGCTAATGGCTAATGGCTTGTCGCTACGCCGACTTCCTCCCACTCAACCTGTAAACGTAAGCAAGAATCTCCGCCACCGCCGTGTAATGTTCCGGCGGCACCTCATCGCCGATCTCTACGTGCTTGTACAACGCCTGCGCCAGCGGCTTGCGCTCGACCAGCGGGATGCCGTTGGCTATCGCGATCTGGCGGATACGCATCGCCATGAAGTCTGCGCCTTTGGCGATCACCTTCGGCGCCCGCATCGTCTGCGAATCGTATTGCAGCGCGATCGCGTAATGCGTCGGGTTCGTCACCACGACGTCTGCCTTCGGCACCGCCTGAGCGATCCGCTGCATCGCGAGCTGACGTGCAACACGTGTACGTCGCTGCTTGACCATCGGATCGCCTTCCATCCGCTTCATCTCTTCCTTCACATCCTGCTTGCTCATCTTCAGATCCTGCTCGTGCTGATAGCGCTGGAACGCATAATCCAGGATCGCCATCACCAGCAGAAGCAGAGCAAGCTTCAGCGCAAGCACGTAAACGATCGTGCCCGCCGCGGCGAACGCCTGCAGCGCCTCCATCTCCGCGATATGCAGGATGCGTGGCATGTCACCCATCACGAACCAGATCGCCACCGTCGCGATCAGGATCACTTTCAAAACGCTCATCACCAGCCGCATCCCCGCACGGGCGCTGAACAGGTTCGACACGCCCTTGATCGGCGACAGCTTGCCGAAGTTAGGCTGAAGCGGCTTAAGCGTTAATAAGAAACCGACCTGCCCCAATGATGCCAGCAGACCCACCGCCATGATCGCCAACACGATCGGACCGAGCGCTATCGCAAACATGTACACGCTGTAGTAAGCGCTCTCACCAAGCCCATCGATGCGCGTCGGGTTCGGGTGGTGCTCTGAACTCAACAGCACACGTGTCGCATGGCCCAGTGTCTGAATCATCCGTGTGCCCAGCACGTTCAACGCCACGATGGCCGCCAGCAACATGATCGCCGCAGTCAGGTCTGTGCTGCGCGCCACGTTGCCATCCTCACGCGCTTCCTGCTTGCGCCGTGGCGTTGGGGCTTCGGTTTTTTCAAATTGATTCTCAGCCATGGCTTAAAACAACAACTCCAAATCGAAAAACTTCGCGATCTCCGTCAGGATCCCCATCATCTGATCCGCATACAGCCACGCGGCGATCGCAATGAACGCGATCATCATCGTCGTGCCGTTCAAAATACGGATCGTGAAACCCACGCTCATGATGTTCAGTTGCGGAACCGTTCGCGCGATGAAACCCAATGCAACCGTCTGAAGGAAGATCAGACACAACAACGGCGCCGCGATCCGGAACCCCATCTGGAAGATCACGGTCAGCAAACCCAAAACCAGGTTGACCAGACCTTCGACCTTCGCGAAGTCCGCGAATCCGCCGATCGGAATCATGTCAAAGCTGCCGACGAGGATACGCAGCATGATCCGGTGCCCGCCGAGGATCGCGAAGATCGCAAGCCCCATCATGAACAGCGAGTTCGCCATCACGCCCGACTGCTCGCCCGTTTCCGGGTTCACGATGTCGGCAAAGCCGATGCCGATCTGCTTATCAATCACATCCCCCCCAAGCTGCATCCCGATCATCGGCAGGCTCGCGCAGTAGCCGATCACCAGGCCGATCATCAATTCCATCGCGATGTAAGGAAGCAATAGCCACAGGTTCAGATCGTGATCGATCACCGGCGCAAGCATCACCGCGGACGAATTACCCGGATTCAGCAGCATCGGGTAGATGCAACACGTCAAGGTAAAGACAAGCATGACCTTGACGGTGCGCGGGATCGTCGCGCTGCCGAAGATCGGCGCGAGCAGGAAGATACCCGTCAGCCGGAACATGACCATCAGCCATGCCGGTAAGTGATCGAGTAATGGTCCAAAATCGCCGATCAAGGTTCGGGCCTCCTGCCCTTATCTGTTAAGCGGGTTCCACCCGCTTGCCTGCTGACACAAAAACGTTTCCGTTAAGCGCCGCCGAACATGCGCGTGGCAAAGTCCATGATCTGTGCGGTGATCCAAGGCAGCACGAAGATCGCGGCAAGCCCCATCCCGATGATCTTCGGCACGAAGCTAAGCGTCTGTTCCTGCACCTGCGTCACCGCCTGGAGCAGACTCACCGCCAGGCCGATCAATAGCGCCGCCGCGAGGATCGGAAGCGACAGCATCAACATCAATGTCAGCGTCTCACGCACCACATCAATCGCTTGTTCTACGGTCATCGCCATCGTCATGCCCTTTCGCTCAATCCATCTGCGCGCAGCGGTAGCGCCGAAACTTTTTCTACGTAGTAACGCCGGGAACCGCGAAGCTCGACAACAGGTTCCCCGCCACCAGAAGCCAACCATCCACCAGCACGAACAGCAACAGCTTGAACGGCAGCGAAATCAGCACCGGCGGCAACATCATCATGCCCATCGAAATCAACACGCTCGAAATCACCATGTCGATGATCAAAAACGGCAGGTACAACTGGAACCCCATCAAGAACGCGACCTTCAACTCACTCAGGATGAAAGCCGGCACAAGCGTGATCATGTCCACATCATCTTCAAGCGTCAGCTTCTGCGGCTCGCTCGTATCCACGCCCCGGTATTCCAGGATCATGAAGATGTCCGCTTCGTTACCCGCGTACTGAATCTGATCGAACATGAACGTCTTGATCGGAACCTTCGCGATCTCCCAAGCCTGGACCTCGTTGATCTGCTGCTCCGTAAGTGGGATGATCGCTTCGTTGTTGATCCGATCGAACGTCGGCGCCATCACCAGCATCGTCATGAACAGTGACAAACCTACCAGCACCTGCGATGGCGGCAGCGCCTGCGTGCCCAGCGCCTGACGCAACAGTGCCAGCACGACGATGATCCGCGTGAAGCTCGTGCACATCACGAGGATCGCCGGCGCGAGTGTCAGGACCGTCAGCAGCAGGACGATCGAGATCGTGACGTGATAGTTGCCGTCACCATCCGTATCCGGGAACGCTTCGCTTGCGGCGCGGACGACCGAACCGACGTTTTCCGCGTTGAAGTTCTCGGGCACGCCCTGGCCGTGTGCAGGCGTAGCGGTGATTAAAAGCAACAAGATCGCGGCAACTAACGCGATCAACCAGACCCAATGATGTCGAAGGTGCAGCGTCATCCAGGCCCACCCCCTTCGCGCCCCATCGAACGCACACGCGAAAGCAGGCTCGACATGCTGTCTCGCACCTTGTGCACCGATGCCGGTTGCTCGCCGGTTAACGCGGCAACTTCATCGTCTTCATGCTCTTCGCCGAAACGATGCAATAGTTGGCTGAAACCGCGCGTGATGCTGTTGTTTTTGGTCGCGCTGACCGCGCCGAGGATGTCCGCCACCTCTTCGGCATCATCAACATTCGCAAGCGTTCGCATCCCCGCAGATGAATCACTGACAACCAGCACACGCGAACCCACACGCAGCAGCATCACATGACTGTGCGGCGCGACCGTCGTTCGGCTCAACACTTCCACGACCGGGCTTGAATGGGCCGCAACCTTACCGCCCATCCGTGCATAGATGAACCGCACACCCAGTGCTAAACCAACCACGATGCCAAGCGCGATGAGCGTCTGCATTAACCACGACTTGCCATCCGCGCGCTCGGCTAGCGTCTCACTGTCCGCGCCGCCACGCAGCAGCGGCGTCCGCGCGAGGTTCGTCCGCTCGTTGACGATCGGCGTGCCTTTGGTCGCCGGCTCATCGATCGTGTCAGAGGCATCGGATGATTCGACCGACTCGGCGGCGCTTGCCAGGGATGTTCGGGCGTCTGGTTCGGCCTGGTCATCGGCAAGTTTGTGCGCAAGACGTGTCAGCCGCGCGTCGGTCTCGGATGCGTTCGCAGATGTCCCGGAAGTGGGAGTTTTTGTGTCGTCTGCGTGCGCACTTGTCACCAACGTGGCAAGAACCAGCGCACAAACGACGGTGGAAAACGCATTCCTGAACACCACTCGGCCCTCCTGGCCTTGCGTCCGCGGCTCCGCCACGGTAGGGCATCCTGCCCATCGGGTTCACTTTTCTATGCCCGCCTCTGCGGGCCGCTCATCATACCGTTTAACTCTGTTCCTGTGTGGCCTGCTGCGTCTCTTCCTGAAGGTTTGCGATGATCTCACTGATGCGGATACAGAAGTTGTCGTTCAACACCAGCACTTCACCACGCGCGACCAGCCTTTGGTTCACGTAGACATCAACCGGATCGCCCGCGAGCTTGTCCAACTCGACCACGCTGCCGGACGACAGCTTCAATACATCTTCAACAAGCATTTCCGTTCGGCCGAGTTCAACCGCAACGTGCAGATCGACGTCGCCGAGCATTTCCAACCCGGTCGGCGCAGCGCTGAACGCCGCTTCGCTGAAGTCCACGCTGTCCACGCTCTCGGCAGAGTCTTTGATCTGGTTCAGTGATGACTGAGCATCATTCAGCGCAGCCAGCATCTGAGCCTCCGCTTCGGCTTCGGCTGCGCTTTTGGCTTCGTTGTCTTTGGTTTCGTCTGCCATAGCTCATCCTTGAGTCTTCGGCCACGCCGGTTTACATGTCGGCGCGGATCCGCAGGCACTTCTCGATCAGGGTGCCCAATACATAGGGTTCACCTTCCGTATCCACGCCGAGCTTCTCCGTCAGCACGGCACTGACCTGGCGGGTAAGGGTCGCCAGGTCGGGCTCCATCAGGTAGGACGGCTCGGCCCGGCGGAAGATCGTCGCGACCTCCGTGTTGAGCTGGGCTTTCATACTTTCGATATCACCCTCGATCTGTTTCATATGCTTCTTACGCACGATGACGTATATCTCTGTGTCATATAGATAGCTGCGGCCGGTGCGGGTGTTCTGGAACTTGTCCTGGATCACGAGCACTTCGACTTCTTTTTCTTCATCGATCAGCTCTTGCGAGATCGTCGCGTCGGCTTTGATCGGCTCGGGGCCCTTGGCGAAGATGAACACCGCAGAGATCGCAACACCTTCGATCAATAGCGCAGCCAGCAACACGATCGCGGTTTTGAGCGGCGGCTTCTTCTTCTGCTCATTCTGGGCATCGGCGTTTGCTGCTTTGTTTTCGTCGGCCATGGTCTTCCTCAGGTTCCTACCAGGTTGTCGTGCCGCGGGTCACCGCATAATCCTTGATGATGTTCTCGCTGACCATGATTTCCACCCGCCGGTTCACCTGTTGCTCCGCCGAGGTATACGCCTGCTTCTCAAGCGGTTCACGGTCGGCGTTGCCGATCAGGCGGATCTGCTCACGTTTGAGCCCGATCTCATCACTGACCAGGTACTGCATCACGGCTTTGGCCCGCAGGTAGCTCAGGTCCCATAAGTCGGTCCCTTCCTGCACCAGGTCGGATTCAGCGGTCGCGGCATGTCCCCGCAGCTCGACGATATAGTTCGTGCCACGGATATCAAACTCCTCGTTCTCAATGAACGCACGTATCAGGGACTTAGCCCTATCGCTTAGATCGGCAGATCCGGGCTGGAACGTAATCTTGCCCCCGACAGGGATAAAGTCGCCTTCACGGACGGTCGTAACGCGTTGATCTCGGCCGGTCATCCCGGGGTCATCGGTGTTCGAGGTGTGTTCTTCCTTGCGTTGCTGGTTCTGGACGGTCTCGAGGATCTGTACGAGCGTCAGGGCCGGATCGTTATCGGTCGGTAACCGGCCGCCGCCGCCCTTCATGCCGAACGACTTCTTCACCTCTTCGACCACGGCTTTCCATTCATCTTCTTTCTTGATCTCGGAAAGCGACACCAGAAGGATGAAGAAGGTCAGCAAAAGAGACATCATGTCGCCGAAGGTTAATACCCATTCGGGAGCACCGACCGGCGGACATTTCTTCTCGATTGCCATGAGGAGGACGGTTAGTGGTTAGTGGTTAGTGGTTAGTGGTTAGTGGTTAGATTCTGAGCTAAAGGCTAACGGCTTTTATCACGCCGCATCCTTGGCGTCCTCTTCCCTCGGCCGTTCACTCGGGGGCAGGTAAGTACGCAACTTCTGTTCGACGATACGCGGGTTGTCACCGCTCTGGATGGCCATGACGCCTTTGATAATGATGGTGCGGTAGAGCACTTCCTCGGCGGAGCGCCTGCCGAGTCGGTCGGCCAGGGGTAGCGCAAAGGCGTTGGCGATGATCGCGCCGTACATGGTGGTGAGCAAGGCAACCGCCATACCGGGGCCGATGGCTGCGGGGTCGTCCATGTTTTTAAGCATGATGACCAGGCCCACGAGCGTTCCGATCATGCCATAAGCCGGCGCATACTTACCGATACATTCCAGTAGCGCCTTACCAACATCGTGGCGTTCTGCGAGGTTTTCCAGGTCGTTATTCAAGACCTGTTCGATCAGTTCGGGGTCCGTGCCGTCGACCGCCATCTGGATGCCGCGCACGATGAATGGATCGTCGATATCCTTCGTGGTGCTTTCCAGGCTGAGGATGCCGTCGCGGCGTGCGACTTCGGCATAGGAGACCATGTCTTCAATAAGCTTGGGGATGGATGGCGAACTGTAGAACACCGCACGTTTGATCACCTTGATGAGCGACTTCACGTTCTTCACCGGGAAGGCATAGAAAATGATCATGCTGGACGCGCCGATGACCAGGATGACACTGTTGGTGTCAACGAACATCCTGATGTCACCGCTACCGAATAGCGCCCAGAGGATCAGAACCCACACGCCGAGAAATCCAAATAAGATGCCAAGATCCATAAGCGCACCTCAAAACGTGGCTAGTTGAAAGCCCATGCAAAGCTTATCGGTCCATCGGGCGGTGAATATTTAAGATGTTTAGTGACTGGTGACTGGTGAACAAAGGATCGTTGTCTGTGTAGATACAGATTGAACATTGAAGATTGGATTTGAAGATGCCCGGACCTTCGCTGCGCTCAGGACCGGCGTTGGGGGGAGTCTTAGTTATCATTAAAAGGACTTCGATACACATACCAACTTCTACTGAACTTACTAGCCACCCGTTGCCAGCCACCAATTAAAAAAGCACAGCACACTTTGTTTATTAGAACAAAGTGTGGATTACTATATGTTGTGTTGTGACGTGGTTTACGTGGGTGGCAGGAGTTTGCGCAGGCTTCGGCCGTACTCGACGGCGAGATCGACGACTTGCTTCATGTTTTCCTTGACGATGAAGTGATCGCCGTTCACGAGTATGATCGTTGTATCGGGGTTCTCTTCGACGGTGCGGATGAGTTCAGCATTGACAACGAATTGTTTGCCGTTGAGGCGCGTGACGGTGATCATTGGGTAGGCTTGAGTCCTGAGGCTTGAGGCTTGAGTTTTGGGGCTTGAGGGCTGAGCGGTTTTTGCTCAAGCCTCACCGCTCAAGTCTCAAGCCTGAATAGTTATCGGACGGAAGCGAGCAGTTCCTGTATAAGTTCGTCGCTGGTGGTCAGGACACGTGAGCTGGCGCTGAAGCCGGTGCTGGCGCTGATGAGGTTGATGAACTCTTCGGCGAGTTCGACGTTTGAGAGTTCGAGGTTGCGTCCGATAACTCGACCGGAACCGCCCTGCCCGGCGTTGACGACGGTGGCGATGCCGGAGTTGATGGTCGGGCGATAGAGGCTGCCGCCGAATTCTTCCAGGCCGTTGTTATTGGCGAAGACGGCGAGCGCGACGCGGCCGAGGTTTCGCAGCAGACCGTTGGAAAAGACGCCGGAGATCGTGCCGTCTTCACCGACGCTGAAGTCTTCAAGCGTGCCGATCTGCGAGCCGTCCTGGCTCTGCGCGGCGACGAAGCTTGTGGTATCGGTCAGCGAGGTAACGGTGGCGAAGGGATCGTCAAAAACAAGTGTGATACCCAGCGGGGTGATGGCGCCGGTGTTTTCGCGATCGATCGAAATACTGGGGTTGGTGACGGACAGGAGGTTGCCTTCGGTATCGAAAGTCAGTGTGCCGGTACCGACCGAGGCATCGACATCGGTGTCATCAGCGGAGTCGGCGTAGTAGCGCCATGTCACGCCGTTGGTTGTTTTTTCTTCGAGGACGAACCGCAAGTCGACGGTGACCTCGGTCCCGAGACTGTCGAAGCCGACGAAGGAGGTTCGGGCCGATCCGCCGACGGCGTCCTGCGTGGTCGTGAAGCCGATGGTCACGACGGTATCGTTCTTGACGCTGGACGCGGCGAATTCGATATGGTTTGCTTCACCGGTGTTGCCTTCAACCTGGATCTGTCCGCCAACGAGTGTGACGCCGGGCGTGCTGGTCCCGCTGGTGAGCGTGGTATCGATGCCGAAGATATCGTCGAGGAAGTCGAGGAAGTCGTCGACGGTGGTGCCGTTGTCGTTGCTGGCGGTGGTATTGGTGGCGTTGATTTCGAAGGTTCGATCCTCCAGTGTCGCACCGCCCTTGGAGACACCGGAGATAGTGATGACATCACCGGCGTTATATAGGAGGTTGCCGTCTGCGTCGTAGATCGAAGCGAGAGAGTCGGTGCCGAGCAGTTGCGTGGTGGCGGTGGCATCGGAGTAGAGTACTTCGCTCTGGCTGATACTGCCGACGGTAGCGACGTCGCCATTGGAGTTGAAGTTACCGGCAAACTTCACGTTCTCGGTGGCTTCGGCGATCGTGAGCACACCGATAGGGATGGTGAGGTCCTGTAGCACGCCGTCGACGACATCGAAGTTCTCATCGACGCCGAAGCCCTGGACGAGTCCGCCGTCGGTGTTGACGAGGTTGTAGTCGCGATCGAGGACGAAGTTACCGGTTCGTGTGTAGCGTGTGTTGCCTTCGAGTTCGACGATGAAGAAGCCGTTGCCGTCGATCGCCATATCGGTATTGACGCCGGTGGTCTGCAGGGAACCAGTGGAGAAGTCGCGTGTGATGGAGGAGAAACGGGTACCGAGGCCCATCTGCGAGGGGTTTGTGCCGCCGAGGGTTGCGGTGGGCGCGGAGCCGGTGGTGAGGCGTTGGGAGATTTCGGTCTCGAAGGTAATGCGGCTTCTTTTGTAGGCGGTGGTGTTGACGTTAGCGATGTTGTTACCACTGACCGCGAGTAACTTCGAGTTGGACGTGATACCGGTGAGGCTGGAAAAGAGAGCGGTCTGTAACGCCATGGTTGTGCTCCTGCAGGTTGCGCCCGGTCACCGGGCGTGGTACTGATGTAACAAAAACTTATGTTTGCGAATCGCCGGCGATGATCTGTCGCAGCGACGCGTTATGAATCGAACTGATGCCGGTCAGGCCGGGTAAAAGGTTGGCTGGTTGTGCTTCTTTTGTACTTTCATTTTGCTGTGTCTGTTCGATCGCATCAGTGGCTTCGGTGGATTCGGATTGCTGGGCTTCAGCGAGCAGCGAATCGAAGCTGCGTGATTCGATCGGTTGTGATGTATCCGGTCGTGGCGCGTTGGATGTCGGGACCGGCGTGACGGCCGGCATGAGCATCCTTAATAAGTCGCCGCTGTTGGACACGTGTGTTGCGCTCCTGGTTCAAGGTTATTCGGAATCATCCGAATCGTCGGTGGTATCCGGGTTCTCGAACTCTGCATCGCTGTCAGCGAAGCGAGTCACCGAGCCGGCGGAGAGGGACTTACCGTTATCCAGTTCGAGGATGAGGTCATCGTCTTCGGTGACAACGCTGGTGACCAGGCCCTGGATGTATTTATTGTTCTCATCAAAACCGCTGACCATCTTGCCGACGAGTGCGCTGGAGTTGAGGATGATCAGGTTGCGCAGCAGTTGCTGGACGATCTGCGTGTCGTAATCACCGAGGCTCTGGACATCGGTGATGTTGTCCGCGGGGACGCGGCTGCCGTCGGCGAGCTTGAGGATGGGTTCGCCGTTTTCAATCAAAACGGATTGCACGACGCCTTCGACTTCCGAGCTGTTCTCGTCGGTACCGGTGATGTACTGGCCGATCATGCCGGTTGCGGAGGTGACCGTGTTCTGGCTGACCATGGTCTCGAGTTGCTCGGCGAGGTTGGCCTGGCTTTCGATGTTGCGGAGGCTGGAGAGCTGCTCGAGGATGGCGGCGGAATCGTTCGGCTCGAACGGGTCCTGCGTGGTCAGTTCGGTGACGAGGATACCGATGAACTCTGTGCTGGACATTTCGGCAAAGGCATTGTTGCTGACTTCGGATGCCGCCGCGGTCGTGCTGCTGGTTGTCGAACTAACGCTGGACATCTTATTACTCCATCCTTAAGCGGTTGGCGTCATACGCCGGGTACTTATGCCGCGCTGGATAATTCCTGTTCAAAGGCTTGTTGCTGTTCGTTTGTGTCGGACGGTTGATCCTGTCGTCCGCCCTGGTGGGTGAAGCCGCCGCGGCTTCGGCCGTCGTCTGTTTGCGTGTCCTGGTCAGAAGAGAAGTTGTGCTGCATCGAGGTGTTGGACGAGGACTGCATGGAATGGACGCCCAGGCGTTCGACACCGAGGCCCTGGTTTTCAAGGGCGCTTCGCAGTTGCGACATCTGTTGATGAAGCATGTTGCGTGTGGATTCGGTTTCGGCGTGGAACTGTGCGTTGACGGTGCCGTTTTGAATCTGTAACTGGATGCGAACGGTTCCCATTTCTGGTGGGGTGAGTCGTAGCGTGACGGAACCGCCCTTCTGCTGGACGGCATTTTGAATGCCGCGTGTGATACGTGCGGTGTTGATTTCCGTATTGTCGGAGGCTTGCAGGTTAGCGGTCGGGCCGGCTTGCGCATTGGCGGCGTTGGCCTGCGCGGAAGTGGTTTCCGCACCGGTGATGGCGCGCGTGGCAGAGGTCACGGCTTCGATGGTGGACGCCGTGGTGGTCGTGGTTGAGAAAGTTTGCGTCGATGTGGCCGCAGTTTGCGATTTATTGTCACCCTTGAGCGCGGTTTGCAGTTGTTGATCGGCATCGTCGGTAGACGATTGCCGGGCGTTTTCCTGGCGTGCCTGGCTGACAAACGCGATGCGTTCGGCGCTGACGGATGTTTGCGCCTGCGTGGCGGCCTGGTTCTGCTGAGTATTCTCGGCCTTGGCCTGCTGCTGTTGTGGCTGGGCAACGGTGACGACCTGCTTGGCCTCCTGCTCGGAAGTAGATTGTGCGGAGACGGCTTCGGTGACGACCTGATTCGCGGCTTGTTCGGTCGCTTGTGTTTGCTGTTGCGTTGTGGCGGTTTGCACCTGCTCGGTGGCTTGCGGCTGCTGCGTCGTGGTGTCGGCCGTTAAAGTTGCGGCGAACTGTTCAACGAGCTGCGCATCGGCTACGGCAACCACGGTGGTGTCGGTCGTGACGGTGTCGGTGGTTGTTTGCGTATCAGTGGTTTGCTGCTCGGTGTCGGTCGAGGCCTGCGTGTCCTGTGTGGCGTCCGTGGACTCGGTAGGTTCGGACGTTTCATCTGTCTTGGCTTGCGTGTCCTTATTCTTGACCGGCTCGTCGGACTTAGTCTTATCAGGCTTGTCGGTGGCCTCGACTTGCTTGTCTTTCTTTTGCTCAGGCTTTTGTGTTTCGTTGGTGGTGCGCTGCGGCTCCTCGACGGGCTTGGGCCGATCGAGGCGTGTGCTTGCGTCTTTCAGTTCACGATCGAAGCCCTCGGAACTCGACGTCACAGCCTGCTCCGGCCTGCGCGACGGAAGCATCTCGGTGACGCTCTGGTTGAGTACGGGCATCATGCTCATGACGATTGGTCCTCAGTCGTTGTGTTTTGTTGGTCCATCGTGTATTCGCCGCGTGTGCGGAGTTTTTCAAGAAGTGATGCGGCCTGCATAACTTCGGCAGGCGTCTTGAACTCGCTAAGCACGGTGCTTGCTTTTCGGGAAGACATAGCGGCGAGATATTCGACGACCTGATCTTCCTGGCCGCTCTGCATCAGCGTCTGGAAGGCTTGCTTGGTCAGCTTCGGGGGCTGCTTCTCGTAGAGCGAGACGACCTGGAGGAAGTTTTCATCCTTGGTCTGATCGGCGTAGTCCTTAACCCACTTCTCGAAAGCGGCGCGTTCGGCTTCGAGTGCTGCGGAACGTTTGTTGTAGTCCGCCTGGAAACGAGCCATCTCGTCGCGTAGGGCCTTGTTCTGATCGTTGAACAGTTGCAGCTTCGCCAGGGCCATTTCGTCGGTCTGTTGTTCGCGGTCGAGGCGCTGGCGTAGCGTGACCGGGCCGTTGGCGGTGGATTCGAGTCGGGCCTGCTGTTCGAGTTGTTTTTGAGCTTGCTCGGCGAGCACTTCGGCTTCGGCGTTCTGTGCTTCTTCTTCAGCGATGGTCATACGGAAGGTGTCAACGACTTTGTCAATACGTTCTTTGTTGATCCGGCCGTCGGAATACATCCATGCAACAAACACCACTACGGCGAGCAGGTTGATGAGGATGAAACCGATGATGACGTTCCAGATCAACTTCATTGAGCGCCCCCGATCATCATGCTACGTGCGTAGCGAGTGGTGGCCAGCTCGTCTAGTTCGTTGGTCTCGCGGCGGTTCTGCTCGTAGCGCCACTGCGCCTCGTGCTTGTCACGCAGCAGCTCGAGGGCTTTGCGCTGCTTGGTGGCTTCGAGCAGGAGCTGGCGTGCGGCCTCGATTTCTTTTTCAAGTGCGGCGAGCTTGACGACGATCTGGCGTGCGCGGTGCGCGGCGTGGCCGGAGTATCGAGCAAACTGTCCGACACGTGTGAGGTCGACGGAGCCGATGAGCCCGTCTGCCATGGAACGTTTGGAGTCACGGATGGTGTCCTGCATGTCACGTATCTGATCGTGCAGGATCATGCGTGTGCGCAGGTGCTGCGCGAGGTCGCGCTGCCGCTGGTCTTCCACCCTGCGGTGATGCGCTAGCAACGTTTGGAATCGGAATTGGAACTTTGCCATCTCGGATTCTCACTGGGCCTGGCTCCGCCGGGCCGGGAATGGTTTATCGCGCCGCCTGCATGGGCTGACGCGTCCTCTTACTGACTTCCTGTTGTGCCTGCTGGATCTGCTGCATCATGGCGAGCAATTGACTCTTCGCGATGTTGAAGTCGGCTGCGCCGCGCACTTCGCCTCGGCCCTGTTGCAGCAGGCGGTCGAGCGCGGGCTTGCATGCTATGGCCAGGTCGTAGTCCGGATTCGACCCGGGGGCATACGCGCCGATGTTCAACAAATCTTCCACCTGACGGTAACTGTGTACGAGCTTGAGAACGGCACGGCGTGCGCTTTGTTGATCGGCGCTGGTTACGTCATCGACGACTCGGCTGACGGATGCAAGCACATCGATCGCGGGGTAGTGGCCCTGCTGAGCGAGGTCGCGCGAGAGCTGGATGTGGCCGTCGAGGATACCGCGGCAGGCGTCGGAGATCGGTTCGTTGATATCGTCACCTTCAACGAGCACGGAATAGATACCGGTGATCGATCCCTTGCTGGTTCGGCCGGAGCGTTCGAGCAGTGTCGGGAGCATGGCGAAGACGCTGGGCGGATAGCCCTTGGTAGCCGGGGGTTCGCCTGCGGCGAGGCCGACCTGTCGCTGCGCCTGACAGAAGCGCGTGATCGAGTCCATGATGAGCATGACATCGAGGCTTTGATCGCGGAAGTACTCGGCGATGGCGGCGGCAACGATAGCGGCACGGATGCGCTGCAGAGCCGGCTGATCGCTTGTGGCGCAGACGACGACGCTGCGAGCGAGGCCTTCCGGGCCGAGGATGTTATCGATGAAGTCACGGACTTCACGGCCACGTTCGCCGACCAGTGCGATCACGCTGACATCGGCGGCGGTGTGTCGTGCCATCGTGCCTAATAAGGTTGACTTACCCACACCCGGTGCTGCGAAGACGCCGATGCGTTGGCCGCGGCCGACCGAGATCAATGAATCGATCGCGCGAACACCGGTCGCAAGTGGTTCGTTGATAAGCGGTCGATCGAGCGGGTCGACAGGTTTTGGAGTCAGCGGGCGGATGACGGAATCGGTCAGCGGGCCTCTGCCGTCGATCGGCCTGCCCATGCCATCGAGGATGCGGCCTAACAAGGTATCGCCGACGCGCACGACGGGTGCGAAGTGATCGGCGATGACACGGTCACCCCGCCGGACGCCTGTTGTAGCGCCGAGCGGCATGACGATCGCCTGCTCGCGGTCGAAGCCGACGACTTCGCCTTCAAGTTTGTGGTGACGCGAATTTTTTTCGCAAATACTCACCATGGCTCCGATCGGTGCGGGCAGATCGTTGACGCGTAGCGCAAGACCGCGCACTTCTGAGACGGTACCGCGCAATTCCAGCGGGGCCGCGTAGTCGAGAATCCGCAACTGTTCGGTCAAAACACTCATTCGATACCTCACCCTGCGAAAGACGTGCCACAAAAAAACGCCACGGACGGGCTAGCCGGCGTCGAATGGTTCGGCGTCTGACGATGAATCCTGTTCGTCCGGCGCCTGCTGTGGTGGGAGCTGGTCAAACGTATCCACCGGTTGCTGAGATTGTCTTTCATCCGGTGGGAGGATCAGGTCGACGACGCGCTGGATCTGTTTCTCAATGGTGGCGTCGATCTGGCCTTGGCCGTAGGACACGACGCATCCGCCGGGGCTGATCTGTGCGTCTTCGGTGAGATGGATGTGTTCGAGGTGGTCGAATTCGGCCATGAGCTGGGGCAACGCTTCGGAGATCACGGGCAATTCAGAAGGATGCACACTGACCGATACATCCATCGGCTTGAGCACCAACGCCAACGCGCCGGCCACCTGGTCGACAACAACCGACGGATCGACTTCGATCACGCGGTGCACCAGCCGTTCTGCCATATTCAATGCGAACTCAAGGATAACCTGGCGAGCTTCGATGGTCATGCTCTTGGTCTGGGCGTCCCATTGCGTGGCGACGTCGGACCATGCGGCCTGGAGCTGGTCGAGTTGTTCACGGTATTCTGCGAGCGCTTCCTGGCGACCTTGTTCGCGACCATCCTTAAGCCCCTGATCGAAGCCGGCGACCTGGCCTTCCTCGAAACCGGTTTTCTCGGCGGCGGCAATGATTTCCTTGGCCTTGCGTTCGGCCGCGGTGATGATTTTGCCGGCCTGGTCTTCCGCGGCCATGCGGATGCGTGCGGCTTGCCTGCCCAGATCGCCCAGGTCCAGGACGATGGCGTCCTTGGTGAAGCCGATGTTCTTATCTGCTTTGATGACGGACATTGAATGAGCCCTTAGCTGTTAGCCTTTAGCCGTTAGCATGCAATAGTTAAACGACCATTTCTCCTGCGCCGCCGCGGCCGGTGATGATGATTTCGCCGGCATCCTCCAGACGGCGCACGATATCGACGATGCGTTGCTGCGCCGATTCGACGTCGCTCATGCGGACCGGGCCCATGTATTCCATGTCTTCGGCGATCATGGTCGCGGCACGTTCGGACATATTCTTGAAGATCTTTTCTTTCAGTTCGTCGCTGGCGGCCTTGAGCGCCATAGCCAGTTCGTCGTTCTCGACCTCCTTGAGCACAGCCTGGATACCCTTGTCGTCCACGAGGTTGATGTCTTCGAAGACGAACATCAGGCGGCGAATTTCTTCGACCAGGTCGGGGTCCTCGGCCTCGAGGCCTTCCATGATGCCCTTCTCTGTTGTGCGATCCACGAGGTTGAGCATCTCGGCAACGGTTTCGACACCGCCGATCTTCTCGAAACTCTGGCTGAGCATGTTCGCCAAACGGGCCTCCAGGCCCTGCTCGACCTCGGCGATAACTTCGGGGTTGGTCTGCTCCATATTGGCGACACGTTTGACGACCTCGATCTGCTTGGGCCCGGGCAGACCGGCGAGGATTTCCGAAGCCTTGTGATGTGCGAGGTGGCTGACGATCAGCGCGATCGTTTGGGGGTGTTCATCCTGGATAAAGGTCAACAGGTTGGTGGATTCGGCTTTCTGTAGGAAGGCAAACGGCGTGCGGCGGACCTGCTGGCTGATCTGGCTGATGATGCGCTCGGCGTCTTTGGGGTCCAGGCTCTTCATGAGCAAGGCGCGTGCGTAATCGAGTCCGCCTTCACGTGCCCAGTTTTGTGCAACGGCCAGTTCGTAGAACTCATTGAGCACCGAATCACGAATGCCCTCCGGCACACGGGAGGTGCTGGCCAGTTCGCGCGTGATTTCTTCAACGGCTTTGGGGTTAAGCCGGCTTAACACCATCGAAGCGGCTTCCTGATCAAGCGCAAGCAGGAGAACGGCTGCCTTCTGTACGCCGGACAGTTCCTCCGTCTTGTCTGTAGCTGCATCTTGCGCTAGTGGCATGATTCAATAGTTCCGTGATCAGTCGTTAGCGGAGACCCACTTACCCAAGAGCCTGCTGGCTTCGGCCGGATCGGCGCGGACCAGGTCGCCGATCTGCTCGGCGATACGTCGAGCCTGCAGGTCTTCTTCATTGAGTTCGACACCCGGCATGGTGGCTTCGGATTCCTCGGCCTCGCCGATCAATTCTTCATCAGAGGGCAGGCTCGGGGGGACGCCGGCCAGTTCCTCGATGCTGGGCAAGGTTTCGGGCCGAGTGGCGTTGCGGTAGACCTTGAGCATCAGTGCGAGGCTGATCAGCCCCAGCGCCGTCAATGCGCCCTTGCTTGCCCAACCGCCGTCAAACATCTGAACGATGGTTGAGGTGTCAGAAGCCATCGCGAGGACCGGCGGATCGGGAACCATGTCGGCGGTGACCTGGCCCTGCACATCGGCCAGGGTCAGGACCTGCACCTTCTTCTCAATGGAAGGCAACTCGGTTTGAACAAGCGGTGTGAGGTCCGCCGCGGTGGGTTCGTTTTCGGCCTCGGGATTCTGTTGCTTGAACAGGCTGACGAAGTAGCTGCGCGGGATGTTGACCGCAACGTTGATCTGCTTGACCTGGTGCCCGGTATGGACCGTGTCCTTTTCGAGGAGGATGGGCTTGCTTTCGTAAAATCGGCTTTCGGTCTTGTTGGAGGTCTGCTCACGGCCGGCGGCGCCGGCACCATTGATTGACAGGCCGGCGTTTGAGCGGGGACCGGGTTCGCCGGCGTCTGCCATGTCGCGGCTGCTTGTTTCTTCACGACTTTCGCTTTCCAGAAGCTGCTCTTTCTCATACTCGCGGCGGTGCTCGCGTTGTGAAGCGACGGAGTCCATCAGGACATTCACACCCACGCGGACGCCGGGGATGTAGTCAAGAATGTTTTCGATTTCGTGACGTTTACGTTCTTCGATATCGCGTTTGACTTCCAGTGCATCGGAAGGCAGCGTGTTGTTCGGATCAGAAACCGCGATGCGCCTGCCTGTACGGGCATCGATGACCTTGACGTTCTCGATATCAATACGAGCGATTGCGCCGGTAACAACGCTGGCGACAGCGTCGGCCATTTCCGAATCCACCTGGCCGGAGGTCGTCAGGATGGTCACACTGGCGCTGGCGGGGACATGCCGTGAACCGATACCGTCCTGCCCGGGGTCGAACATGACGTCTGCGGTTTTGATGCGGTTGATCTTGGAAAGGATGATCCCGAGCACCTGGGCGCGGGCGGTATTCATGCGATCGGTCCGGCTCTTGTCGGTTTCCCAGGGCGAGGCGTTGCTGAGCATGCGATCCATTGCGGCGGCGGGGCTTTCACCGAGCAGGTCGTTTTGCGTGAGGATCAGGAACGCGTGGTACTGGCTGCCGGTGGGGACCTGGATCATGCCGTCGACGACTTTGGCGTCGATGCCGACGGCGTTAAGACGTGCGATGGCTTCGCCGGGGTCTGCACCGGCTAAGCCGACCGGCGCGGTTTCCTCGGCGCTGACGTAGACCATCGTCAGCAGGACGAAGAGGATCAGGATCAGCAGACACGCGGCGAGCAACGCCTTGGTGAGTGCTGACACACCGTTGAAGTAGGCCACAATTTCGGCCCAGGATTTTTTCGCAAACTCCATCATCGGCCTCCATGCCGAAGAAGCTTTTAGCTATGAGCTATTGGCTATGAAGCGCTCCGCGCTTATTTGATCCGCGACAACCGACCTCCGGTCGGCAGTGCGCGGCTTGTGGTGTTATACACGAATCTGTTTGATCTCCTCGTAGGCGTCCATCATCTGGTTGCGCACCTGCAAAAGCATCTGGAAAGCGATATCCGCTTTCTGTTTAGCGATCATAACATTGTCAAGGTCGTCCCGCTTACCGGAGACGACATCTTCAATCGCTGTTTCAGCATCCTGCTGCAAGCGATTGACCTGATCAATCTGCTTCATGAGCGCATCTTTGAAGCTCGCGCCGTTGGCCTGGTCTTTGGCGCCTGCGCGCTGCGTGCCGCTCGCGGCGTTGCCGATCGACGAGATGCCATTTGAACTCGGGATTAAACCTAATGGGTCGGCCATCGTATTCGTCCGTATCGATCAATATATCAGGCGAGCAAACGCAGGCTTGCCTGTATCATTGACTTTGTCGCCTCCGCGGCGGTGACATTTGCTTCATAGGCCCTGAAGGCCGCCATCGCGTTGATGACTTCCACTTCGGGGCTGATGTCGGGGTAATTCACCATGCCGGTTTCCGGATCGGCATAGGGGTTGTCGGGCTCGAACTTCTGCGTGAACTTGGGCAGTTGCAGGATTTCTTTGACGTGCACGCCCTGGTTGCTGCCGGTGCTGGGATCTCCTTGCGCGAACACGGCGATGCGTCGCTTGAAGGGGGCGTATTCGCCGTTGGGCCCTTCGATCGAGTTCGCGTTCGCGATGTTCGCGGAGATGGTCTCCAATCGTGTGCGTTGTGCGACGAGCGCTGATGCCGAGGTGTCTAGTGATCCGAACATGTTGGTGGGGTCTAGGGTTTGGGGGTTTTTGATCTCTAATTTCTGATGTTTAATCTCTAATGTTCAATCTGCTGTCGTCTTTTATGTCCGTGCTAATGGCTAACGGCTAAAAGCTATTGGCTTTGCTTACACCCTGCCTCTTATCGCGGTTTTCAACAGTTCAAACTGGTTTTTCAGCATTTCGAGGCCGGCGTTGTGGGCCATGGTGTTTTCGGCCAGGTGCTGCATCGTGCGTTCGATGTCGGCGTTGGTTCGGTCGTGGAACATGATGCCGGTGTCGTCGAAGCCGGGCATAAACATCGCGGTGCCATCATCGCGGTAGCGGGCCTGGTCGGTGTCGTCGAGTTCGAGCCGACCGTAGGTCGTGCCGCCGAGTACTTTGCGGCGGTCTTCGATCGCGTCTCGGAGGTTTGCCTGGAATGCGACGGGATCGAGGTCGCGGCTGCGATAGAACGGCGTCTCGAAGTTGGCGATGTTGTTGGTCAGGACCTTGTGCCGCGCGCTGGTGAAGTCAACGAGCTTTTCGACGGCCTGCATGGAACCGTTTGTAAAGAGCTTGCTGATCATCGCCCGTCCTCCACAACACAGGACACCCGCACACCGGGCGCTACGTGAATCTTGTAGCAATCCATGTTCCAGTAGTGGATGGTGGATTGCGTGCGGCAGATGGAGGAAGGATCGCAATGACTGCGCAGCATTTGCGCATCGACAGCGCAGGCGTTGCGCGATCGCGGTTTTGTTTTGCGCGACATCATGTTGTCAGATCGACTGAGCAACGAGGTTCATCTCCTTCCACTTCTTGAGTTTGAGACCGAGGGTACGCACGCCGATGCCAAGGGCCTTGGCGGTCCGCATGCGGTTGCCTGAGAAGTAACCGAGCGTCTGGACGATCTGTTCGCGTTCGATTTCTTCGAGGCTGCGTATGGTTCCGGGCGGGGTCGGCGCGGTCTGCATGGTGTGTTGAATGGAGGTTTTGGTTGCTTGAGCAACGGCGCCGATGGCCGGGGCGGGCTGGATGGACACGGTCGGCTCGGGGCTGGACAACCATGGCTGGATGAGACCCGCCTTGATGACCTGGCTGCGGCTGAGAACGCTTGCGCGTTCGCAGATGTTTTGCAGTTCGCGGACGTTGCCGGGCCAGGTGTACTGCTGCATCAATATCATTGATTCGGCGTCGAACTTCTTGGGATCACGGCCGTCACGCATGGCAAGCTGCATAAGGAAGTGGTCGACCAGAAGCGGGATGTCATCGGTACGCACGCGAAGCGGCGGCAGGACAACAGGCAGGACGTTCAAGCGGTAGTACAGGTCCTGGCGGAAGTCGCCGGCGGCGACGGCGGCGGTGAGGTCGCGGTTGGTCGTCGCGATGACACGCACATCGATTTTCATAGTGAGGCTGGAACCGACGCGCTCGAAGCTCTGTTCCTGCAAGACGCGCAGGAGTTTGGCCTGAAGCTCGGGGCCGATCTCGCTGATTTCATCAAGCAGGAGTGTTCCGCCGTCGGCAAGCTCAAAACGGCCTTTGCGCATCTGATCGGCACCGGTGAAGGCCCCCTTCTCGTGGCCGAAGAGTTCGCTTTCGAGCAGGCTGCTGGAGAGTGCGGCACAGTTGACGGCAAGCATGATGCTGCTGCGGCGCGTGCTGTGGGCGTGGATCGTGCGGGAGACGACTTCTTTACCGGTGCCGGATTCACCGCAGATCAGGACGGTGCCGTTGGAGTTGGCGATCTGATGGATCTGCTGGGCGAGTTGCCGCATGGCCGGGCTTTTGCCGACAAGCACGGGGGTGTCGCCCTGCGGGACTGTGACGGTGCGTAGCGCCGCGTTTTCACGCAGGAGCCGGCTGTGTTCAACCGCACGACGCATGACCATGACGAGTTGATCACCTTCGAACGGCTTCTGGATGAAGTCGAACGCGCCCTTTTTCATCGCGGCGACGGCGTCGTTGACGCTGCCATAGGCGGTCATCAATACGACGGGCAGTTGATCGTCGGCCTGACGGAGACGGCTGAGCAGTTCCAGGCCGTCCATCTCTGGCATTTTCAGGTCGGTGATGACGGCGGCGGGCCGGTGCTTGGCGACCATGCTCAGCGCGGAGCCGCCATCCGACGCGGCGACCACACTGTAACCCGCGCGTTGCAGCGTTGAACCAACGCTATCGCGCATCATCTGTTTATCATCGACAACAAGGACCTTGTTGCTCATGCACATGCTCCGGCAAAAACGGTGTCGTCAGAAGGATCAGCAGGGGTAATTTTGTATATAGGCAGGCACAGATCGAAGGCTGCGCCGCGGCCGGCTTCGTGGTTGTCGGTGACACTGATGGACCCGCTGTGCGCATCGACGATGCGGTGGACGATGGCGAGGCCGAGGCCCGTGCCTGTGGCGCGTGTGGTGAAGAATGGGTTGAAAAGCCGGTCGACCGTTTCGCGATCGATGCCGGGCCCGGTGTCACGGACGCTGAGGCTCAGGCCGTCGTCACTCTCACAGGCATCGAGCGTGAGTTTGCGAGGCAGGTCGGTCTGGCTCATGGCTTCGACGGCGTTGCGCACAAGGTTCAGTAGCGCCCGGTGCAACAGTTCGGGATCAGCCAAGACGACCAGATCGGCCTTCTTTAAATAGATACGTCTGACGGTGACTTCGGCCGCCTCGATGGCAGGACGGTGCGTGGCAAGCACGCGGTCGAAGACTTCGCTGACGATCAGAGGTGACGGCTTGGGCTCGACCTCACGGGCGAAACTCAGGACGTCGCCGACGATGCCGTCGAGTCCGCGGACGGCAGAGGCGATTTCAGTCGCACAACGCAGCGGTTCTTTGACGTCGGAGCCAACTTCTTTAAGGTCCTGGACAATCATAGAGGCGTAAAGCTGGATCGCAGCCAGCGGGTTGCGGACTTCGTGGGCGATGCCGGCGGCCATTTCGCCGAGCGCAGAGAGGCGTTTGGACCGTTGCAGTTGAGCATCAGCCGACGCCAGCTCCTGACGGAGCCGAACGACTTCCGACTGAAGCGCCTCGTGACTGCGCTGGAGTTTATCGGTGACCTGGTTGTAGGCGCGGATGATTTCCGCCAGGTCATCGACGCCTTGAGCAGCAGGAACGGATTGCTGAGTTTGCGAGGTCATACTCATATTGATCCGGGTTAGCCTTGCTTGTCGGTGAAGGTTGGCACGTGAGGCCTGGTTTGGGGTGGGCCGTAGGCACTGATCGCCCGGCCGGCTTTATTAACCTGCGTCAACTGGGCGCCGATCTGCTGCTGAGCGCCTTTCAGTTCGACCCGATCGCGCTCGTCTTGCTCGACGACTTCCTTGAGCACGCGCTCGATTTCGTCGAGTGTTTCGCGGACCTGTTGACGCTGTCGTGGATCAGCGGTGGCGGTCAGTTCACCCCACTTGTCGCGGTATGGCGCGAGTTCGGCGTTGGAACGGGATAACGCTTCGATCACCGCCTGCCGTTCGGAGAGAACGGAGAGAAGTTGTTCGGTGGAACCTTCGCGGATACAGCGGGTCTGCTGCTCGCTGAGGGCTTTGAGTTGGTGGTAAAGATCACGCTGGCCGTTTAGAAGGCTCAGCATGTTCGAGACCTGCTGAAACGGGGTGTCTTTCATCATGACGGTCATCCATGACCTCTCTTTTGGTAACGGCTCGGTGCCGCGGCCGCCGGGCATCCTGCCCTGGCATACGTGCTATCGGCAATTCGGGGCCGATAGCGCAAATCTTACCGGGTCAACTTCGGCGATCCGGGCAAAAAAAGCCTGTCACCCGCCCGGCGACATGCAAACCTACCTTACCCGCCAACCCCGTCGGCGCTGGCCTGGCTGTTGAACAGGTTTCGCTGACTGGTCCAGCGGAGCCAATTTTCCCAGTGTTCTCGCTTCATGGGCAGGTTCTCATCATCAAACGCCGAGTCGGGGATGCGCTCCAGTTGGCGACGGGCCATGTCGTTGGCGACGCGTGCCTGCTGGAACTGGCCCAACTCGCAATGGGCGTTGACAATCTGGACCCGGGCGATCAGGGACGCCGGGTCGTTGGCGTAATTATTGGCGGCGGTGTTGTAGAGCTGGATCGCCTGGGCGTAGATGCCAAGGTCATAGGCACAGTCGGCCTGGTAGAAGTAGGCGTTTCGCAGGTAGATGTCTTCGACCGGGGTGAGTATCTCGCCGTTGTTGCGTTTGGCTTCCAGGCCACTGATCGCCTGGTTGTAGAGGACCTGCGCCTGGCTTAGGCGGTCTTTGCGTTCATCCTGCAATTCAAGCTGGGTTGCATGGGATTGCGTAGTTGCGATCTGCTTTTCGATGCCGGGCACGCTGCGGCGGTTCGAGTCGGCCAGCAGGTAGCGGAGGACCGGGCCGTCTGGCGTGTCGCCGTAGCGTTGCACCGCTTCGGTCAACAGTTCGATCGCGCGGACATACTGAACGGGGTCTTCATCACCCAGCCTGTGGTAGATTTTGCACAGGTTAATCAGCGCCTGCTGGTACTCGCCGCTGTCGGGTGTGATCGCTTCATGATCGTCGATCACGATGGTGAGTTTGTCGATCGCTTCCTGTGTCTTGCCAAGCTCATCAAGACAGCGGGCCATGGGGACGAGGCTGCTGTAGGTTTCGGGGCTGCGTGGATATTCTTCGACAAGTGTTTGGAACTTCTCGAGTGCCGGGAGGTACTGCCCATTGGCCATGTATGCCTGGGCGATATTGCGGATCGCACGCAGGCGTTTGGGGTCGCCATCGCGTGTGCGGATGAATTCATCGTAGACGCGGATCGCCTGAGGCCAGAGCTGGGCACGGTCGTAGTTGACGGCGGCGTTCCAGAGGCTTTGGCCGTGCAGTTCATTGTCCTGGATGGTGACAAGGTCGGCGTGTTGCTCGTAATATTCCGCGGCCTTGGCGTAGTAGGAGGCGGCCTGCTGATTCGCCAAACGGCGAGCTTCCTGAGTTAGCTGGGGTTGACCCGGGGCACGCTCGGCGCTGTGCTGTGCTTCGGCAAGACGAAGGTCACCAATCTTCTGGCACGTCACCGCAAGGTCCAGCAAAAGCAGCGGCGAAGGATTATCCCCTTCCAGCACGGCCAGTACATCCAGATAATCCTTGGCACGGTCGTAGTCGTCCAGATCGACGGCGCGTTCATACTGGGTGCGGATAGCGATGTTGGCTTCTTGGCGGCGCGGGTCCCAGGCGCGGGTGCGTTCGATCATTTCACGCACAGCCAGCTCGAAGTAGCGGACGGCTGCTGCATGATCGTTCAGATGCGCTTCACAGGTGGCCCGGCCGACGAGTGCGGCGATGTGTGCATCAGCGTAGGAGGGGTAACCTTCCTCGGCCTCGCGGAAGAATTCCAGCGCCTGCTGGATGTTCTGGCCGTTGGATTGTGCTAACGAGAGTTGCCCGAGGCCGACAAGGATATCCGCGTTGAGTTCGTCGGTGGGGTTGAGGCTTTGCTGGGCATGCAGGTAGAGCTGCTGAGCGTTTTCGACATCTTCAACCGCCTGGTAGGCCTGAGCGAGCTTGATACTCAACGGGGCAAGATCATCATCGCCACCACGGGCCGCAAGGCGTTGGATGCGCCGCAACAGATAGTTGATCGCGGCCTGCGGGTGATCGGCCTGCAACATCAATGATGCCTGGAAGCTGTCCGCCCATATCTCTTGCTTGCGAGCGAGTGATTTGTCCGGCAAAGTTTCGATGTCGTTGCGGAACCGATCCATCAATGGGGATATCTGATCCAGCACTGCCTGATCGATCTTCGGGCTGTCAGCACGACGGCGTTCGATCATCCTGCGGAGGATCTGGTGACGATACACCCTTTCCGAACCGGTCATCTGATCGAGGATCGCCAGCGCCTGCTTGTCTTTACCCAACGCGACCAGCGAATCAACGTGATGAACCCTGGAAAGTCCGGGCAATTCCCGGCCTTTTAATTGGGCTTTCCCGTAGTATTCAACGATGCGTTCATTGATGGGCGTGGCGGCATCGAGGGTTATGTCTGTTTTATGAAGTTTCTCGAAGTTCAGGTCGGCGTAAAGCTGCCAGAAGTAGCCCTGCTCAACATCCGGGGCCTCGGCGATCCTTTCCTTGACTTCTTCAAGAACCGTTTCGGCTTCATCCAACTTTTCTTTCTGGATCAAGGTATCCGCGTTGGCGAGTCGGCCATGGAATTCGTTCGGGTCCTGCGAGGGCATGGCCATGAAAACGCCGATCACCAGCAGGCCCATGCCGAACAGGAGCATGGGCAACTGCCAGACCTGCGACCAGCGCAGTTCTTCATTGCCTGCATCAGCGCGCGACATATCCGGCGTATCCGGGTCGCCTGGCGGCCGGGCGTCGGGTTGGGTCGGAGGGGCTTCGGCCATGGTTACGCCGCCTGCTCCTTGTCTTCAAGTTCAAGGATCTCGCGGACCTGATCCATGGTGCGCTGGGATTTGAGCACCATGATGCGTTCGAGCCGGGCGAAGACAGATTCGTCGTACAGCCGATGCCCGCCCTTGGTCCAGCCGGCCTCACCGATCAAGCCCCACTTGGTGTAGTTGTGCAGCGTCTGCCGGCTTAGCCCGGTCGCGTTGACCAGCTCGCCGACCTTGAACCGCTTAGGCGGGATGACCAGCCGGCGGTTGATGACGGGCTGGGGTGTGGTGACTGGTGATTGGTGGCTGGTGGCGAGTGATTGGTCGCTAGTCGTGTGTGTTTGTGTACTCATCTATATAGTTACTTATCTGTGCTAATGGCTAACGGCTAATGGCTCATGGCTATCAGCCACAACAACACCCACCCACGAGGGGCCGGTAATTTGACATATCGTCAAAGCGAGCGGGTGTGCGTTAATAAGGATGGGGTTGAGAATGGCGAAGAAATTGTGTGAATATGCAGTGTTGAATTGAATATTATCGGACCGTTGTATGGTACGGATTCCAGCAAAACCAGACATGGCAAGAACCCGACCAGGATGGTCGGGCTATATGGGCTCTTCACGTTGAATATCTGCGGTGCCACAGCATTCACCCCCTCTCCCCGCGGGAGAGGGTTGGCGTGAGGGCCGGGTTGATTACGTAACGAATTCAAGCAAGCGCGACCACTGGTCGCGGCTTTACATGAAGAACCCGACCAGAATGGCCGGGCTATATGGGGTTACTTGTGGGCGGTGAGTGTGAAGGTCATGGGGAGTTTGCCGTGCAGGGTTCCTGGAAGTTCCCATTGGAACGGGCGGGTTTGCTGCATCATGGCGTAGCGGGGGAAGGGACAGAAGTCGGACTCGCTGACGCGGTCGAGGGTCAGGCCGGCTTCGATGAGGTTTGTAATGATGTCGCCGAGGGGGTGGATGTGTTCGATGCTGCGGTTGTGGGTGAATGTCGCGTGCGGGTCGGCGTAGGTGCCGCCATCGTTGAATTCGATGGGTTCGTTGCCGAGATAGGGATTCACCGCTTGAAGATGTGATGTGCCTTCAGCCCCGGTACGTTGTTCGAGCACATCGGAGAATGGGTGACATTCGTTGAGGATATACCGGCCACCTTCGTTGAGCATTGCGGCGATGACTTTCGCCCAGCCTTCAAGGTCCGGCAGCCAGCAGAGGCAGCCGATGGATTGGAAGACGATGTCGAATTGTTTGTTGATGACCTTCGGCGCATCGTAAAAATTGGCACAGATGAATTCAGCATTAAGAGCGAGTTCATCGCGCAGCAGTTTGGCTTTATCGATCGCAGGTTGCGAGAAGTCGAGCCCTACAACATCCGCGCCGAGCTGCGCCCACGAAAGCGTTTCCATACCCATGTGGCATTGCAGTTGAAGCAGCGACTTGCCCGCCACACCCCCCACCGCTTCGACGACATGCGGGTAAAGGCAATGTCCCCCACCACGCAAAGCGTCCGCATCCGCGCGATACATCGCGGACTTCCAGTGCGCTTCGACACGGTCGTCCCACATGAGGCGGTTGGTGGCGATGGGGCCTGAGTTTGCGTCAATATTCTTTTTATCTTCGTACAAATATCAGCGCCTAGGTCGCAATAGATTTACAGCACTAATTGCCAATATACAGGCTGTGGCGGGTTCAGGCACGGTTGCGACAAAGATCCCCGAACTGCCATCAGAAAAACCGAGCTTGAACACAAGTTGACCGGCATCATTGAATGAATTGGGGAGCCCGTCTTCACCTCCGGATCCGTTGGCGAAGTCAACCGAGCTGATGATGCGCCAATCCTCAATCAAAGGATCATCATTGACATCAAATAGTTCACCCACCAAAGCGATCAATTCAAGCTCATCATCTGTGTTGGTTGCCCATAACCCATCGCGCGCTTGATCAGGCCGATCAGGGTCAAGTGCCTGGGCCATGAAAGCAACCTGTCCACTCGCGTTGATGACGGGGTAGTAGTCAGAAGATGGGCCAAAATGAAAGCCGAACTTCTCTCGGTATGACGCGCCTGGTGCATCATCACTCACAGATGCGATTGATTTAATCACCCCGTGATCTTCTCTCCAAATACCGGTCAAGCTCCCATGCCGACTATATGCTGTCGTGGCGAAAAATGCCGTTTGACCGCTCGCATTGATCACCACATTCGAGTATTGAAGTTCAGCCAGAATCTGACCAAACTTGATTCCATATTCACTGTCCTGGACGTAGTCACCGCTTTGCACGATAGTGTCTACAGCATCACCGTCATAAAGCAAGATCCCACTATCGCTCAACTGAGGCCTATCGATAACAACGGCAAAAGCCGTATCACCGGCGTTATTGATCACGGGCTGGCTTAGCCCGAGAATGACATTACCCGGTTCATGTATATCAGCAACTTCTCCCCTTAATGCAACCAGTGATAAACTTCCAGTGCCCTCGGACCAGACACCTTGGCCGTAATTATCTAATGCAGGCGGATATAACAATTGACTATGAAAAGCGGTCTGTCCTTGGTCATTCATAACCAATCCGCTTAGTGAGGTATATTCCACACCATTAACAACGCCGGGCGGCAACTGTCCCTGTACCGCAACCGCTTTCAACGCATCGGAACCCTCTGACCAAATGCCCTGCCTGGAAGTGGAAAGATCTCCGGGGACCTGAGAATCAGCAATAAATGCAGTCTTTGCATCATTATTGAAGACTAATGAACTGAATGATGTAAACACCTCACTTGATGTGGTCCCGGGGATTAAACCTCCTTCCCGAGCAACCAACCGTGTAGCACTTGAATCCTGAACCCAGATACCCGAGTCATTTGATGGCGATACCCCGGAACCGTTTAGTGATCCGATGAATGCGATATCACCAGATGAATTAATATTCGGTGCGCCGACCCCACTAAAGACGACGTCAGAATTGAGAGGAATAGCCTGGTCTCCGGCACGAACCGCTAAGCTTGTATGATCCGATGATGAAAGCCAAATGCCGTTATTATTTGCGGCACTTACATTGGGTCCGGTGAGAAAAGCGTGAAAAGCGACTTTCCCATAATCATTAATGACTGGATTCCAGAGAAAAAAAATGTACTCAGTATCCAGATCTGTATCCGACGCTTGCGTACCGGTAACTGCCACCGACCTGTAAGACACTTCGGCCGATGCGCTGGGCGCCAATGCGGATATGAGTAGGTGCGGGATACAGGCAAACAGAACAACCACCCGGCGTGAACTGAACATATGATTCTCTCCTCCTGATTGTATGAGCCGCTATTTAACCAAAATGAGCACGAAATTGCAATCGAAATACGATCGCAATTGATTAGATTGCCGTAAATCTACTGGTCTTCCCCTTTGCGTATCTGTGTCGCTTCTGTGATGGATATTTGAATACTTAGATTTCAGGAACAATAACGCCCCGCGGGATTCGGGGAATTCATCATCGACGCAATACACACACAAACCCGGTCATGACTAACATCAGCGTTCCCGGCTCGGGGATCGTAATCAGGAAGGTCGTGGAACCTTCGCCGGGGGTGTGGCCTATATGGTAGCCCGTGCCAACGATATGCATGCCGTCGGCGGATATGCCGTTGGCTGAATAAAGATACCAATCGGATAGATCGAGGCCGTAGGTATTGGTTAGTTCATCTTCCAATGAGCGCATGCCGCCATCCGCGGTCCAGATGAATGGCACATGATCGCTGGTCCCCACGATAATCGAACCGTCCGCAGAGATATTAATCGCCCCGCCGGAAATCTCAAAACCTAGTCCAACCACACCCGTGTCTGCGGTCCAACGGAAAGCCTGCAGATTCGAAGAATCGTAGTTGTATCCAACGATAACTGAACCGTCCGAAGACATGGCCTTGGGCAGTGCATAATAAAAATCCTCCGGCAAGTCACCGAGCGGAACCCATCCCGTGTCAGCGGTCCAGCGTGCGCCTGCATATGCGACCGAGGATTCGTCTTCGGTATAGGTTGCCCCGGCAATCACTGAGCCGTCGGACGATACAAGTTCGGGATAAGCTGATGTAGCGCCGTTTAAGCCAGACAAGTAGGTAATACTTCCACCGAGTTCCGCCATATATGCCTGGTTGGATCCATCATCTGAAAAATCATATTCCGTGCCGACGATCAGATTGCCATCATCGGTTATGTCGTATGGAACCAGTGGGTGATCCGGGAAGTACTCAGTAAGACGTACCAAACCACTGCTTTCGGTCCAAATTATTCCTCCCAAACCATAGCTGGGTACGTCACGCCCCACAATGACAGAGCCATCGGCTGATGTAGCCAAATAACAATTATGGTATGCCCCCGTAACATCACCCAAATACGCCGTCCCTCCGGCCTCTGTCCAGCGCGTGACTTGGAACGTACTATCGGGTTTCGACAAGCCCACAACCACCGACCCATCGGCAGAGATGATCGGACGAAAAAGTGACTCGATATCCTGAATGCTGGCGGCATCCGTTTTGTCACAAGGTAGTATCGTGACGCAACACGAAACAAGACATGCGACCGACGGGAAGAATCGTTTCATAACGCCTCCTCGAAATGGATCGAATGAACAGGTACAAAAACGACTGAATCACCCCCCCTATCGCAGTACCCATTGATTTACCCGGCGATAGGAACAGCCTTACCGGATTGTCTCATCCGATGATCACAAAAGTCAAGCGTTTTCGCATTATCCGGCGATAAATACAAGAAATTCAAAGGTTTATACAGAACCGTGCGATTTATCCTTTGGCACGTCTGCGTCGCCTCAGTTCCGCATCGATGAAGCCTTGCAGGTCGCCATCCATGACGCGTTGGGGGTTGGGCTGTTCGTAGTGGGTGCGGTGGTCTTTGACGCGGTTGTCGTAGAAGACGTAGGAGCGGATCTGTGTGCCCCAGCCCATGTCGAGTTTGCCACCGGTGGCGGCGTCCATTTCGGCAGCGCGTTTTTCTTCTTCGAGCAGTTCCAGTCGGCCGCGCAGGATGTTCATACACTGCTTGCGGTTCTGCTCCTGGGATTTGTGGGTGGAGCTGACGATCTGGATACCGGTCGGTAAGTGCGTAATGCGTACGGCTGTCGCGACCTTGTTGACGTTCTGCCCGCCGGGGCCTGAAGAGCGTGCGAAGTTGACGACGTCCAGGTCTTTGTCGTCGATCTCGACGCCGCCGGTGTCGGGGAACTCGGGTACGACGTCGACGGCAGCGAAGCTTGTCTGACGTTTGCCTTGGGCGTTGAAAGGTGAGACGCGTGCCAGGCGATGGGTGCCACGTTCGCACGAGAGGTAGCCGTAGGCCATCGGGCCCTTAATGTAGAGGGTGACATCCTTGAGGCCGGCTTCTTCGCCGTAGGTCTTATCGACCTCGGAGACGTCCCAGCCCATGTTCTCACAATAATAGATGAACATGCGCAGGAGCATTTCTGTCCAGTCCTGGGCTTCGGTGCCGCCTTCACGGGAGTAGATGGACAGATAACAGTTGCGCGGATCGTACTTACCGGACAGGAGCGAGAGCGTTTCGAGGCGATCCATCTCGGCCTCGAGCTTCTTTGCTTCTACAAGGACTTCGTTCTTGGTGTCGGCATCGTCGGCCTCCTGGGCCATTTCCAACAGCAGCACGGCGTCCTCGACCCGCTGCGTGGCGGCGGCGATGGGCCCGACGATAGCCTTGACCGTCTTGAGTTCGGCGACGACTTCGTTTGCTTTGTCGGGGTTGTCCCAGAAACCGGGGTCGCCCATCAGGGCTTCCAGTTCTTTGAGCCGGGCCTGTTTCTGGTCGCAGTTAAAGAGAGTCGCGGATGCTTTCCACCCGCGCCTCGAGCTCCTTCAGCATGGAAGGAACGCTTTCGATGGTAAGTGTCTGTTCAGCCATGTGCGAGAGTATAGCGAAGATAATCGGATTTGGCACAAGTGGGCGTATCAGCGGGAAAACCGGCGTGATCAAGCACACAGTCAAGCCTTCCCAGCGATCAGAGAGATGCCGGCAAGCGTGATGGTAGTCACGCAAAGATCGGCGCCGCCACGGGCAGCGTCAACCTGGTGGGTGAAGTCGCTATCAGGGGCGGCTCGGTAATAGGAGAGACGAAAAGGGTGACGGACCCCAAAGGCCTGAGAAGAATGATGCTCGTAGAACGCCGTTTCGGGTTATATGAATAAAGCAAAGTTGCTTTATCGGCCCCACATTTTCTTCAAGAAACAAAAATGGGTGTTTATACCCATATTCAGGTTAACCGTGTCTTATTAAGACACGATAGTTCAGCAGGACAGTTACTTGCGGCTTGCAAGGTAATGCTGTCAAAGTGTGTGTTGGGCTGCACACTTGATGTTTATGAATAATGGGCAATGCCTGGGCATTTTCAGACATTGGGGTTACATCAAACAAGGGGGACTAGGAGGCAAACGCCATGCGTTTGACGATTGGTCGAAAACTATCGATTGGATTTGGTGTGGTTATTGTTCTTATGGGTGTCAGTTACGGGGTGAACCGGTACCTGATGGCGGAGGTCAAGACCGCTGAGCATGACGCGCAGCGGTTGCAAAGTGATTCGAAGTTCATGGTTGAAAAAGTAGTTGACCACTACAAGTGGCTCGACGGCCTAAATGGAACCTTTGCATACAAAAAAGATCGTGTCGAGGTTCAGCTTGACCCCACGCAATGCGGGCTGGGTAAATGGCTGAGCAGCGAAGACGCCAAGCAACTTTCGGGTGAGTATGCGAGATCGCAGAGCACCTGGAGGATATCGTGCCTGAGCACAATCGCCTGCATCAGTCCGCAGAGCAGATAGATGTGTTGTGTCAAACGGGTAGCAGCGAGGACCGTTCGAAAGCCGAGACGATCTTCCTGGAGCAAACGCCGAAGTACCTACAGACGGTGCAAAATGAACTTAACGGCATTCGTGGCGAGTTGGAGACCGAAGCCAGCAAGAAGAGCGATGCGGTTGAGTCGAGTCTTGCCCAGATGTCGAGCATGTCCTTGATCTTGTTCGGCGTAGCTTCGATTCTGGCGATCGGGATCGGCTTACTGATCACACGTTCCGTCGTTGGTCCGATCCGTAATATTGTGCTACGTCTGAGGGATATCGCGGAAGGTGAAGGCGACCTGACCCAGCGTGTCGACCAGGACCGGCATGATGAACTGGGTGAGTTGGGGACGTGGTTCAACATTTTTGTCGCCAAGGTCCACAACATCATTGTTGAAATCGCACAGGGATCACGGGAAGTCGCGGGCGCGTCCACCCAGATCGCGGCCGCCAGCGAGGAGATGGCGACGGGGATGACGGAGCAGTCATCGCAGATCGCCCAGATCAGTTCGGCGATGGAGGAGATGTCCGCCAGTGTGAGCGAAGTGACCCACAAGAGCATGGAAGCGGCGGACAACGCCAATCAGGCGGGCGAGGTCGCAACGCGAGGCGGCCATGTTGTGGAAGAAACGATCAAAGGCATGAGCGCGATCAGTGAAGCGGTGAACGCCAGTGCCGCAAGTGTTTCGGAACTGGGCAAGCGAGGCGAGCAAATCGGTCAGATCATCGATGTGATCAACGACATCGCCGATCAGACGAACCTGCTGGCACTGAATGCCGCGATCGAAGCGGCGCGTGCCGGTGAACACGGGCGCGGGTTTGCGGTGGTCGCCGATGAAGTGCGTAAGCTGGCAGACCGCACCACGAAAGCGACCGAAGAGATAGGCGAATCGATCAGCGCTATTCAAACCGAAACGACGGAAGCGGTGAACCGCATGAACGCGGGGACCGAGCAGGTGGGCCTGGGTGTCACACAGGCGAAGGAAGCCGGTGACAGCCTCAGAGAGATCGTGGCTAGTTCACAAGTGGTTGCGGATATGATCCGATCGATCGCCGCCACAGCCGAACAACAGTCCGCGGCGAGTGAAGAGATCAGCCGTAGTATCGAATCGATCAATGCGGTGACCAGTCAGGCGGCGGAAGGCGCCAACCAATCCGCCAGTGCGTCGGCTCAGCTCAGCAGCAAGTCCGAACAGTTGCTACGGATCGTCAGTCAATTCAAGATTGACGAACATGCTGCACAGGCGGCTTAGCCAATACGGCGCATGCAAATTGGCGCATTCACAAAACAACCCTCGGGTAACACCGAGGGTTGTTTATTCTGTTCATCGATTACAACTTTGCACGCATCGAAAGCACGCGCGTTCAGTCGCCCAGCACATACGCAAAGATCAAGGGCGCGACGATCGTGGCGTCGGACTCGATCATGAACTTGGGCGTGTCGACTTCGAGCTTGCCCCAGGTGATTTTTTCGTTGGGCACCGCGCCGGAGTACCCGCCGTAGCTGGTGCAAGCATCGGAGGTCTGGCAGAAGTAGCCCCAGAAGCGTGTGTCTTCCATCTTCAGGTCCTGGATCATCATGGGCACAGCGCAGATGGCGAAGTCGCCCGCGATGCCGCCGCCGATCTGGAAGAAACCGACGCTGGGAGAGTCGGCATGGGCGCCCGCCATATTCTTGATGTACCACTCGGCCAAGGCCTGCATCTGCTCGGTGCCGCTCTTGACGCATTGATGATTCGGGACCGTGCCTTTCATGACGTTGGCGGCGAAGATGTTGCCGGTGGTCGAGTCTTCCCAACCGGGGGTAAACACAGGGATATTCTTTTCACAGGCCGCAAGCATCCATGAGTCTTTGGGATCGAGCTGGTAATGCTCTTCCAATTCACCGCTACGGATGATTTCGTAAAGGAATTCCGAGGGGAATCGACGGATGCCGGCGTCACAGGCGGACTTCCATTGCTTGATCAGCCGGCTTTCCAGGTGACGCATGACGGTTTCGGGGATGCAAGTGTCCGTCACACGGTTCATGCCGCGGTCGTAGAGGGCCTGTTCATCCTCGGCGGTCAATGCCTGCCAGTCCTGGCAGTGTTCGTATTCGGCGCCGGCCAGCAACACAAAGAGGTCTTCTTCCAGGTTCGCACCGGTGCAGGAAATCGCGTGGACCTTGTCATCACGGATCATACGGGCGAGTGTCTTACCGAGGCGGGCGGTGCTCATCGCGCCGGCCAGAGAGACAAGCATCTTGCCGCCTGCGTTGATGTGGGCTTCATATCCCTTGGCAGCGGCGACCACTTCCCGGCTGTTGAAGTGCAGGTAGTTGGATTCCATGAACCGGCGGATCAGGCCCGTACCGGTTTCATAGCTGACACCAGCCTTGACGGCGGTTTGTGTTTGTGTGCTCATGTGATAGTACCTTTCATTACGCGCTTGTGATCGTATTGATAATGACGGCGCGGCAAGCGGGTCCTGGACAACACCGGAAAACCCATCATAGCCCCAGCACGTCGCTCATACCGTAACGTCCGGCGGGCTTCCCGGCCAGCCATATGGCGGCTCTGAGTGCCCCTTTGACAAACGTGTCACGTGTCGAGGCTTTGTGCGAGAGCTGAACTTCTTCACCGAGTGTGGCGAATGATACCGTGTGACGGCCGACTTCGTCGCCGAGCCGCAGGGCGTGCACGCCGATCTCACCGGGCTTGCGCGGGTCCATGCCGGATCGGCCGTGCTTAACGTCTTTGTTGATGTCCTTGCCGGTCGCGTTGCAGATGGACTTGACCAGGCCCATGGCCGTGCCCGAGGGTGCGTCCTGCTTGAATCGGTGATGGGCCTCGACGACCTCGATGTCGTAGTCGTCACCGAGTTGCTTGGCGACCTTGCCGACGAGCGCAAACAGGAGGTTCACGCCGAGGCTCATGTTCGGGGCCTGCAGGACGGGGATCGTTTGGCTGGCGGCCTGGAGGGCTTGTTCATCGGCGTCGGTCAGGCCGGTCGTGCCACAGACCAGGGCGATGCCGCGATCGACGCAGAGCCTGACGGCGGCCTGAACCGCAGGCTGAACACTGAAGTCGATCATGACATCGGGCTTGGCATCGAGCGTGGTCGTGATCGCCACCCCGGCCTCGGCCTCCCCCGCGACGCGGCCGGCATCCTGGCCCAATAGATCACAGCCGTCGTGCTCCAAGGCGGCGACCAGTTCCAGCTGCGGGTCCGCCCCGGCCAGGGCGACCAATCGCCTTCCCATCCGCCCCGCTGCCCCGTTGATTGCTACTTGAATCATGAAATTCGTCCTGTGATTCTGGTCTGGCCGGCCATGTAGAGACCGATAGTATCAGTGTGTTTGGGCCCAAGGGTCCGTAATCCGCCACCTTAAACCCGTGGATACATCCGGGCAAGCCGGATACGGGTTTTCAGGGGGTGCGGATGGTCAGATCGCGTTGGTTTTACTACAATTAAATATCCCGAGTAAATAATCCCACAACCCCTCTGAGAGCATAGCTTTGAGTTTTCTCGATAAGTTCAAAGGTGGTAAAGGCAAAGACGACGGCGGCGGTAACGGCGACGGTGGCGATAACGGTGAGGGCGGCGTCTCATACAAGACCGATCCCCGCAAGGCCCGTCGTTTCTTCGAGCATGCCGAAACCACAGCCAACGCCAGCAACTACGACTACTCAGTGGACCTGTACATCAGCGGTCTGAAGTACGACCCGGGCAACCTGAAGCAACACGAGGCGCTGTACGAGGTCGCCAAGCGTCGGAAGGTCAGTGGTGGGAAGCCGGCCGGCATGGGTGAACGGATGAAGCGTTCTGGGAATACGCCGGTGGACAAGATGCTGCATGCCGAGAAGCTCTGGGCGAAGAATCCGCTGGATGAGGGATTGGCCGGGGATGTGTTCAAGGCGGCCGTTGATGCATTTGACGAAATCGACGATGAGCTTGGCTTGGGCGATGTCGCGTTCTGGGTGGGCGAGATCTGGGTGCCGATGATCAGCCAGCAGAAGAAGCCCAGCCCCAAGAAGTACATCCAGGCCAAGGACCTGTTCGTCAGGTTGAACCGGTATGACAAGGCGGTTGAAGCCTGCCGGAGAGCCGCCGCTTTAAGCCCCAACGACAGCAAGCTGCTCAGCGAGCTGAAAGACCTTCAGGCCGAGCAGATGATGGCGGAGAAACACTACCATTCTGAGGGAGAAGGTGGCTTCCGTAAGAACCTCAAGGACAGCGATGCCCAGGCAGCGATCCAGCAGGAATTGCAGTTGCGTAAGAGCGGTAGCGCCGGCGACGAGATCATTGCACGCCGCCGGGCGGAGTATGAAGAAGACCCAAGCGACGTCAACCGCATGCAGAAGCTGGTCGACGCACTGGTCGCTCGCGAAAGTGCCGAAACCGAAAAAGAAGCGATCGAGCTGCTGAAGAAGAGCTGGGAAGAGACGGGCCAGTACCGCCACCGCGTGCGGATGGGCGACATCCAGATGAAACAGTTCAACCGGGTGTTGCGTCAGATCAAGGCCAAGATCGACAAGGAGCCGCAGAACCAGGAACTCATCCAGAAGTTCCAGGCGGGCAAGCAGAAACAGTTGCTGTTCGAGCTTCAGGAATTCACCGACCGCTGCAAGAACTATCCGACGGACATGGGTCTGCGTTACGAGCTTGGCCGACGCTTGTATGCAGCGGGTAAATATGACGACGCGATCGGCGCGTTCCAGCAAGCCAAGGCCGATCCAAAACGCCGTGCAATGTCACACGAATTCCTAGGCCGCTGCTACATCAACAAGGAATATCTTGAAGAGGCCGTCGATACCCTTGCCCAGGGCATTGATGCACACAAGATCCCCGATGATCGTCTCGCATTGGAACTGCGTTACCTGAAGATGGACGCGCATATCAAGCTCGCCCGTAAGAACAATGACATTGAGCATGCAAAAGAAGCACAGCAGATTGCTTCGGGCATCTTCCAGGCCGACATCAATTACCGAGACATCCGCGAGCGCATGGAAGAGATTAAGCAACTGATCGAGCAGCTTAAGAACGGTGACGGCTAAAGCCATGCAAGCCATCGCCATCATCCCAGCACGCTACGGCTCGACCCGATTCCCCGGTAAACCGCTGGCAGACAAGACCGGGAAACCACTGATACAGCACGTTGTTGAGCAGGTCCGTAAGGCTGAAACGATCAGCCGGACTATCGTGGCGACGGACGATCAACGTATCTACGACGCGGTGATCGGCTTCGGCGGTGAAGCGGTCATGACCCGGGAAGATCATCCTAATGGAACGAGCCGACTTGCCGAGGCGGTCGAACAGCTTGATGCCTCACCCCTCAAGCTTCATCCCTCAAGCCTCATAGTCAATGTTCAGGGTGATGAACCCGAGATCGAGCCCGGCGTGATCGATCAGCTCGTGCAGGGCCTGGCCGACGACCCGGACGCGCCGATGGCGACACTCGCCAGCCCGTTTGCCGATGACGAAGACCCAAGCAATCCCAACATCGTCAAGCTCATCGTCGACCAGCACGGCCACGCGATGTACTTCTCTCGCAGCCTCATCCCCTACTATCGTGATACACAAGCCTCAGGCCTCAAGTCTCAAGCCTACCTCAAGCATCCGGGCTTGTACGCCTACCGCCGCGACTTCCTGTTGAAGTACGTCACCCTGCCCCCCACCCCACTGGAAGAAGCAGAAAAACTCGAACAACTCCGCGCACTGGAGCATGGCTACAAGATCCTGATCATCCAGACGCGTGTCCGCCACCACGGCATCGACACGCCCGAACAATACGACGCCTTTGTCTTAAGACAAGCTTAAAAAAACAGCGCGACTTGCTTGCGCTGACCAATTCCATACGCCTGATTCAACAAATCAAAAATTATCGTTGTTTTGTATGGATCAGGTTCATATAATCCGCCCGTCGAGGGATTACTTAACAACAATACGAACCGTACTACGGGCTCTTGGCCTTGTACCGAGATACTCCAAGAACCAAGACCACGATTAGCCACCATGTATGTGCTGCCAATCCACATCCCGACTTATGTAGAAGATGGCCGCTACTACACGGACGTCTCGTGGAAACAGGACCTGCTGCTGGTGCGGGATTGGCTGGCCGAAGCCTATGGCGGCCTGACTTTAGTCACGCCCTCCCTGCCCAGGTCGGAGGCGGATGCAAGTGTGATGCAACTGGACGAGATCGGCCGGGATGACGGCATAGACGTGGTGGCGTCGTTCGATTTGCGATGCCGGACGAGAGACTACTGGCGGGCGCAAGGCAAACAATGGGTAGCCGATCTGCAAAGCACGTTTGATAAAGCAAAAGTCGTGCACTGCTCAGCGGGCGAAGCGTTTAGGCCGATGTGGTATCAGGCGCATCAGGCCGCAGTCAAAGCGAACATCCCAACCGTCTTGCACGGACCGGACATGGACCCGCACGTGACACAGACCGGAGTCAAGGGCAAGCTGTATTGTGCCATGTTCGATCGGATGCTCCGCAAGACTGCCGGCGAAGCGGATATCTGTTTTTTCAAACAGGGACTTGTTTACGATCGCTATGCGCAGTACGCAAAACGGATCGAGTCGTTCTGCCACTCAATGCATCAAGAGGCGGACGTGATCAGTGTCGAGCAGTTGAGCACACGACTTAAACAGCTTGGTCCTGGTCGGCCACTGAGAGCCGTCTATGCCGGGCGGTTTGTTGCGCGTAAAGGCTTAAATGATGCGATCGCGGCGGTAGCGAAGGCAAACAAGCACGGTGTGCCCGTGGAGTATCATCTTTATGGCTCGGGACCTGAGCAAACAATACTTATAGCCCAAGCCCAGTCTTTAGGCATCGCGGATCGAGTGATCTTCCACGGCTTTGTCAGGTATGACAATACGTTCCTGAGCAAGCTGGCGGAATACGATCTGCTGCTGTTCATGCCGACCGAGGAAGACACGCCCCGGATGCTCTACGACACGATGGCCGCGGGCCTGCCGCTGGTTGGCAGTAAGATTCCGTTCCTTGAATACCGGGTAGACAGCGATCAAATGGGCCGCCTGGTGGAGATCGGTGACACAGAGGCGGCTGCGGTTGAGCTGGGGCGGCTCTATCAAGAGCCTGCAAGACTCAAGTCATTGTCGCATGCGGCCCGGGAGGCAGGCGTCCGTCACAGCCTGGAACAGTGGTACAAGCAGCGAGCGGAATGGACCCAAGAGGTCATCATGCCCAAGCAAGTCAGCACGATGGTTGCGGTTTGATCTCTTAGAGCGTTCCCAATCCGAACATAGCCAGTGCTTCACTTCACGCTCATCCCCCATTGTGCGCATCAATCCGTCGTCGCAGCCTATAAGGGACGACGCTTTTTTTTGTTCGCGTCACGTATGGCCGCAGCGGTGCCCGGCCTGTGTCCGTCCTGTGTTGACCGGTGTATGACCTGTGTCCTCCCCGTGTCCGCCCGGTGTCCGCCTTATGCATCAACGGACATTAAACGCAGGCCCGGACGTCCTACCCCGGGAAGCGGACATCTCGCAATCCGTTCTTTGACAAGTAGATAGCGGAAATTCAGCCCCGAAACAGAGGGAGGGGGCGGACACGGCCACACCACGACAGTGTGACCTCGCCCCAAACGTATCGAGCGCCGCACTTCACAGCTATCACCTCACACACGGCAACGACGATATCTGCTTATTCGCACGGCGACGCGATGAAACGGACCACGGAACGCGACAGTTGGTGAGTGATTGCTGTAGTTCAGTAAGGTTCAGGGCATGTGTGAGAAATATATTAAAGGTTTATTGGTCTAAATATGGCCAAAACAGGCCTTTTGGGTGGGCTTGTTGTAGAAATTGGGTTCACCCCTTGGATTAGTGGCACGGCTCTTGCCGAGTAAGTACTTGACGGGACGTATTTAGACGCTATTCTTTCTCGACTCCGAGCTTATAGACTCTTCGAAGGGTCTTTGCCGGCATCGAGGCGGGCCTATGAGGGGTGCCGAGACGGGGAAAGGCGATAATTCGCATGGGATACAACCGCCAACCCCAACGTTCCTGAACCTTAACCAACAGATGGCTAAGTCTGACGCCGCCCGGCTTCATGGCCAGGCGGGGTGAAGACCTGACAGACCGTACCGATAGAAGGTAACTACCATGACGACCGCGACCGCTAGCAAGAAGAACATGGCCGACCGCCTGGCGATCACCCGTAACTTCGGGATCTGCGCCCACATCGACGCCGGCAAAACCACCGTCACCGAGCGCATCCTGTACTACACGGGCAAGAGCTACAAGATCGGTGAAGTCCACGAAGGCACCGCCACGATGGACTTCCTTGAAGACGAGCAGCAGCGCGGCATCACGATCCAGTCCGCCGCAACCACCTGCCCCTGGACACACCACGGCCAGGACTACATCCTCAACCTGATCGACACCCCAGGCCACGTCGACTTCACCATGGAAGTCGAACGGTCGATGCGTGTGCTCGACGGCGCGGTCGTCGTCTTCGACGGTAAGGAAGGCGTCGAGGCTCAGTCGGAAACCGTCTGGCGTCAGGCCGACCGCTACCGCGTCCCGCGCATCTGCTTCATCAACAAGATGGACAAGCTCGGCGCCGACTTCGAATACAGCTTCAAGACGATCAAGGATCGCCTCGGCGCTCCGGCCGTAGCCGTGCAGATCCCCATCGGCGCGGGCAACGAGTTCGAAGGCGTCATCGATCTGCTGACGATGAAAGCCTACTACTTCTCCAAGGAAGAGCTGGGCGCGGTCGTCGAAGAAAAAGAAATCCCCGACGATTACAAGGATATGGCCACCCTCTGGCACCACGACCTGGTCGAACGGGCCGCGGAGCTGGATGATGACCTGACCGAGAAGTTCCTGAATGATGACGACCTGACACCGGATGAAATCCGCCGGGCTCTGCGTAAGGGCACGATTTCCCGCAAGATCCACCCGACCTACTGCGGCTCGGCTCTTCAGAACATCGGCGTGCAGCGGCTGATCGACGGCGTGATCGAATACCTGCCGAACCCGACCGAAGTGCCGGAAGTGCAAGGTACCGATGTCAAGGACGCCGAGAAGAAGCTGACCCGTCCGCACGACGAGAAAGCCCCCTTCTCAGGTCTCGTCTTCAAAATCGTTAACGATGCCCACGGCGACCTGACCTACGTCCGCGTCTACTCCGGTGTGCTCGAAAAAGGCAGCCGCGTGCTGAACTCAAACAACGGCAAGCGTGAGATCATCAGCCGTATCTTCGAGATGCACGCCAAGGACCGCATCGCCCGCGAAACCGCCAGGGCTGGCGAGATCGTCGCCATCGTCGGCCTGAAGAACTCGATGACGGGTGAAACCCTCTGCGATACAAACGACCCGATCGTTCTGGAGCGTATGGACTTCCCCGAGCCGGTTATCTCCATGAGCATCGAGCCGGCGACCACCGCCGACAAGGAAAAACTGGGCAACGCGCTGGTCACCATCCGCCGCGAAGACCCGTCGTTCCAGAGCCACTACGATGAAGAAACCGGCCAGACCATCATCGCCGGCATGGGTGAACTTCACCTGGACATCATCAAGACCAAGCTCATCCGCGACATGAAGGTCGGCGTGAACGTCGGTACCCCGCGTGTGGCCTACAAGGAATCGATCAGCAAGCAGGCTGAAGGCCGCGGCATCCACAAGAAACAGACCGGCGGCCGTGGTCAGTTCGGCGACTGTTCGATCCTCGTCGAGCCCATCACACAGCAACAGGCCGAAGAACAGAAACTGGAATACAAGGACGGCGTCGCGTTCGAGAACAAGATCATCGGTGGCGCGATTCCCAAGGAATACATCCCGTCAGTGGCCGTTGGTTGCCGCGAGACCGCCAAGAGCGGTGTGTTGGCCGGCTACCCGCTGCTGGGCGTGAAGGTTACACTCGTAGACGGCAAGTTCCACGACGTCGACTCCTCGCAGATCGCGTTTGAGCAGGCCGGCACACTGGCGTTCAAGGAAGCGACCCGCAAGGCGGGCCTGGAACTTCTCGAGCCGATCATGAAGGTCGTCATCACCACCCCGGACGAGTTCCTGGGTAACGTCACCGGCGACCTGAACCGCCGCCGTGCGATCATCAGCGAGACCGAGCAACGCGGCAACACCCGCGTGGTCACCGCTGAGGCCCCGCTGTCGGAAATGTTCGGCTACTCCAACACCCTCCGCGGCATGAGCCAGGGCCGCGCCAGCTACGCGATGGAACCGCTGACCTACCGCCCCGTCCCCGGCAACATCGCCAAGGAAATCCTCGAAGGCGCCGGCAAGTAATCAGACAACAGGTTCGCCTGATAATAAAACTCACAAAGCTCGCGGTTACCGCCGCGGGCTTTTTGTTGTCTTAATGTAATAACCTGAATACTTTGAGTTGATAGAATTATTGCGAGCAAGATAAACAACTTTTACTTCTTTATATGGCCGTCCGTCATGGACAATTACCTGAAAAATCAAATCTTGGGCAGCAAGCACATCGAAGTTCCGCCGCATGGCGTGTTGGACTTCAGGCGTGGTGAACATGACTTGGTATTTATATCAGCAGAATATGAAGCTATCACGTATTCAGATCATCCGCTCGCATCTGAATTCGATCTACGTTTCGAACTCTTAGAAGAGATTGGCCGTGTATTTATCATGGGCGAGTTTGGCGACGAACTATTTCTGTTTGATGCCCAGCGCCCCGGATTCAGAATAAGCCACAAATTAGAACATCGCCGCGATGGAGATCGTGGCTTTATGTGGACACATCTGGTTCGAAAAGACACGCGTCTGCTGCTAATTTATGAATCAGGCGCGTTGTGTTTAAATACAGATGGTGAAGTGTTGTGGTCCTTGCCCGAAATAAACTATGGGTGGGATCTGGTTGATGTAACAGACGACACGCTGATATTACGTGATCAAGAATCACAACACAGGCGGTATTCACTATTACACGGCACTGAAATTAAACGCGCGGATTGAAAGGCTTATACTATGAGACGGCTATCACACCTATTGCTTCTTGTTGTCCTGGGCACGTGCAATGTGTGCTTTGCTCAAATCGCTAACGAATCAATCCCCTACTCCCACGACAACGCAGAACTCGAAGGCTATCTCGCTATCCCCGAAGGCGAACCTCGCGGGGCGGTGCTGGTCGTGCATGAATGGTGGGGATTGAATGACTACGCGAAGAAGCGTACGGATATGCTGGCGGAGTTGGGCTACGTTGCGTTTGCGGTGGATATGTACGGCAAGCAGAGGGTGACGGATGATCCCGCTCTGGCCGGGCAATGGGCCGGTGCTGTACGAAAAGACCAAGCCGAGTACCGGGCGCGAGCAATGGCGGGGCTGGATGCGTTCAAGAAGACGGGCCAGACCGACGGTTTGAAGATCGGCGCGATCGGGTATTGCTTCGGCGGCACGACGGTGCTTGAATTGGCGTATACCGGGACGGACTTGGCGGCGGTCGTCGCGTTCCACGGCAACCCCGCCCCGCCGATGGCGAGCGACAACGTCAATGCGAGCATCATGATCTGCCACGGCGATGCGGACTCGCTGGTATCGGATGAATCACTGGATGCGACAACGGATGCATTGGATGCCAAGGGCGTGGACTGGCTTTTGATCCGCTACGCCTACGCCAAGCACGCCTTTACCAATCCAGACGCCGACAGCTACGGCATGCCGCCGGTTGCGTACAACGCAAAGGCGGACAAGCGGTCCTGGCAGCACATGAAGTCGTTCTTCGACGAATTGCTCGCAAGCGAGTAGATTATTGGCATGTCGGGGCACATTGAAACGACACAATCCGGCGTTCGCATCACCTACATCGCGGGGGGCAAGCTTTACGTCTTGCAGCCTGACGGCTCGAAGCGTGAGGTAACCAGCCCGTTTGCGCAGGACCTGCTCGACCGGGCAGAGTCCCGTCGGCAACGCAATGAGTGGAAGTCCGGCTCGTTCGGGTGGAACGCGACGCACGCCCCGCCGGAACTTGTCTCGCTTGGGATGATGAACCAGCTGCAAGCCAACCAGCGTGCGGTCAACATGATCACCGCGGTCTCGCTGGATGCAGACCGGATGCTCTACGCGCTGCAGACCGACACGATCGGCGGGCTGTTCGAGTACACGATCTCATCCGATGAAGAGCGTCGGTTGGCGCATCGAACCGACTTCCGTATCGGCGAACTGGATGCGCACCCGGCTGATGAACGCTTGATCGCATCTCTCGCTTACCCCGATGGTACGGCCAACCTCGCCACGATGCGGCCCGGCGGCGGACGGCTGGCGGAAGTCACGGAAGGTGATTCGGTCGACCAGGCACCGAGCTGGGTTGGTGATGCGGACAACGCAATCGTCTATCAGTCGGCCGGCGTCGGTCGCGATCATCACGGATTTATTTACGGTTTGTCGACGTTCCGTATCGAGCGGTTGGACTTCGATCGCAATGAGCATGAGGTGCTGGTTGAATCGGACACACACGACCTGCTGCTGCCGCGCATCGATCAAGAGGGAACGCTTTACTACATCCGCCGACCTTATCAAACAATGTACACGCCGCGCGGGCCTTTGGAACTGATCAAGGACATCCTTTTATTTCCCGTCAGGTTGCTGGTCGCTGTATTCTGGTTCCTGAACATGTTCTCCCTGTTTTTCAGCAAAAAACCTCTGACCGCTGCTGGCGGGCCAAAGGTGGAGAAACAAAACACACGGCAACTGATCCTTTACGGCCGGGTGATCGAGGCTCAAAAGGAAAACAAGCGAAAAAACAAGAACGCACCCGCTGTTGTGCCGGACACATGGGAACTTGTCCGTCGAACTAAACAGGGTGATGAAAAAGTACTTGCGACCAACGTCGGGCATTACGATCTTGCACCGGACGGGGCGGTTGTCTACACCAACGGCGTCAAGGTCTGGCACATCACGCGCGACGGTGGTAAAACAGAACTTATCAAAGACAGCCTGATCGAGCGTGTCGCGGTCGTCGCTTGATCAAGACACACCCAAACACCGCACCGCATGACTGGTTCATAACAACTTCAGCATCATCTACAAAGGAGTCGGTCCATGTCTCGGTTTACCCCCCTGCTTCTGGCCGCTTTACTGATTTGTCTTTTGCCCGGCTGTAAGTCCATCATAACCGAACAATACATCGGCGAGCCGATCGCGGCTCAGGACGCACAAGAGCTTCAAGGCGTCTGGAAAATGGAAAAAGACGTCATCCACGTCAAACAGATCGAGGACGGCATGCTCGTCGCGGCGGGCGTGGAGTGGAAAGATGATAAATTCGAGGTTAATGAGATCCGATTGCTCATCACCAAACACGGCGACGCCAGGTTCCTGTTTGCTGTTAACGTCGATGATGATGAACACGCCGACGATGATGGGGACGATGAAGGCGAAGGCAAAGACGACGACGCTGATACCGACGAACAGGAATGGCTCATCTGCGGCCTGATCATACGCAGCGACAATGATGTGTTCGTGCTGGCCGGCCCGAAGTTCGACAGGTTCAAAGAGGCGTTGGAGGCCGGCGAAATCAAGGGCGAGCTTGAAGAAAACGGCAACACGCTCGAAATCGAAAGCGATAAGGCAGCACTTGATGCCCTGTTCACAGAAGACAACCTTCATGAGTTCTTCGACATGAGCAAGCCGATGGTGATCACACGGATCGGCGATCTATAAGTGCTGCTCAACACAGTCTCACGCCCCAAAAACAACACACGCGTTTAGCTCCGCAGCTTGCTGCGGATACGGGCTGTAAACAGCCCGGCTAAACGGGATTCGCGGTGGATACTCGCGATCATTCAGCGCGTTCGGTCATACAGGATCGGGTTCAGTTCATCGTTCATGACCTGGCCGACCTTGGTGGAGGGTGTCCAGACTTCCCAGTCCTTGCGCTGATAATCGTTGGCGGGCTCAGCGAGCTTCATGTCGCGGTCCATGTAGATCACGGTGTGTACCGCTCGCGGCTTGTCGGTCGTGTTCGGGCCGGCACGGTGCAGCGTCCAGCCGTAGTGGAAACTCACTTCGCCAAGATCGTAAGGCTCATAGACGACTTCCAACTTCTCACCATCGACAGCATCCTGGATCGCTTTTTCGCTGTCGTCGCTGATCGCCATGTCGTGCGCGATGTCTTTCTTGTGGCTCCCTGCAGCGAAAGACAACGGGCCCATCTCGATCGGTGTGGCCTGCAAGGGGATCCATGCAGTGACGGATTTGTCGCTCGCCATCGGCCAGTACTGCTGGTCGACATGCCAGGGCGTGAACCCGCCGCTAGGCTCTTTGTAGAGCGCCTGGTCGTGCCACATCCGTACGCCGTCGGTGCCGAGTAGTTCGGTGGCGATGCGTGCAAGCCGTTCGCTGAATGAAAACTGCTTCACGATCTGCGACTTCGTCCAAAGGTTGCCAACCTGGATGAACGCCTTTGCGTAGGTATTGCGCTGCTCCATCGGGATCCCCTTGCGTGGATTGAGATCCATGACGATCCGTGTGATCTCTTCGCTGTAGTACGCCAACTCCTCAGCCAAGAACACGTCCTTCAGCTTGATAAAACCATCCTCGCGGAAGCGCTCGATATGCTCAGGGGTCAGTTGATACGGCTTGGCAAGATCATAGGGTTGTGTTGCGGTGGTCATGGTGTCCTCAATTCCGGCTCTTAGCCTGGTAAAACGCCTATCCTAGACACAAAACAGCTTGACACTACCTGAAAGTACACCAATTTTGATATTATTTTAACTTGATATGTAAAATACGTAATGATCTTGATTATAATATCATCATGCTACCCATCCGAGAGAAGCTGCAACGCGATGTGGAAACCTCGTTCCGACTTGGCCGGCGCAACGGCCGTGGCTTTGAATTCCAGTGGCATCAACACCCGGAATGCGAACTGACGCTGATCGAAACCGGCACGGGACAGCGCTTTGTCGGCGACAACATCGATGAATACGAACCGGGCGACCTGGTCCTGCTCGGGCCCGACCTGCCGCACACATGGGCATCCCACGATAACTCGGCTAAACGACACAAGGCAATCGTTATCCAGTTCAGTGCGGACTGGCTTGAAGCGATGCTCGCAGATACGCCCGAAGCCAGCGCCATCCTTTCATTGATCGACAAGAGCCGACGAGGCCTGCGCTTCACCGGCCGCGCGCAGAAGCACGCGGCAGAAGTGCTCTCAAAGATGAATAAACAACACGGCATGCCGCGCGTACTGTCGCTGATCTCGCTACTGGAAAAACTCGCACGTAGCCGGGGTACGAAGTCGCTCGCCAGCCCCGCGTACGATCCGAGCGGACACACTGCCGACAGCCGGACCGATCGCGTCTGCCGCTTTATCAACGACCACGTCACCGAACCGATCACCCAATCGCAAGCCGCAGACCTGATCGGCATGAGCGGCCCGGCGTTCAGCCGGTTCTTCCGCCAACGTGTAGGCATGACCTACAGCCGATACGTCCACGAACTACGCATCGGCCACGCCTGCCGACTACTCATCGAATCCGACCGCTCGATCACCGACATCTGCTTCGCCAGCGGGTTCAACAACCTGTCGAACTTCAACCGGGTGTTCCTTACGGTCAAGGGTGTGAGTCCACGGGATTACCGCACCAAACACACCACCCACCGGCAATAACCTGAAAGCCCCCCACTGCCGAGTAAGCGGGCAGAGGAACCGGCGCGGTGAATTTGCGGGGGTTTCGTGATACCTTACGCGGCTCATGGCGTTAGTCGGTGTTGCCAATCTGGTGCTGAGCTTCGGTGATCGGCGTGTGCTCGACGGGGTCAACCTCACCCTCGAGGCGGGCCAGCATGTCGGTATGGTCGGGCGCAACGGCTGCGGCAAGAGTACGCTGCTGAAGCTGATCGCTGGGCGGTACGGGCTCAAACCCGACAGCGGGCAGGTGCAGGTCGCGCGGGGGGCGAGCGTGGGATACCTGACGCAGGACCACGACCTGGACCCGAGCCACACGCTGCGTGAAGAGGCCGGCACGGCGATGGCGGAGCTGGAGGCGCTGCACAAGGAGGTCGAGCGGGTCAGCCACGACATGGCGGAGGCTTCGGGGGACGAGCTTGACCGGCTGATGAAGCGATACGAGCAGCTTGAGGTGCAGATGCACGCGGCCGGGGGATATGCGACGGACCACCTGGTCGACCAGGTCCTGCACGGTCTGGGGCTGACCGACGATATGTTCGGGATCAAGGTGCGTGACCTGTCAGGCGGGCAGAAGGGCCGGCTTGCGTTGGCGAAGCTGCTTCTGTCACACCCGGATGTGCTGCTTCTGGACGAGCCGACCAACCACCTGGATATTGCGGGCCGGCAATGGCTTGAGGATTTCCTTGCTACATACAGCGGGGCTGTGCTGCTGGTCAGTCACGACAGGTGGGTGCTGGACCGCGTGGTGACGAAGATCTACGAGATGGAGGACGGCCGACTCGTCGAGTACCCCGGGAATTACCAGAAGTACCGCGAGCTCCGTGCCGAGCGCCACCTTGCGATGCAGCGTGCGTTCGACAAGCAGCAGACCGCGATCAAACAGGAACAGGCGTTTATCGCGCGATACAAAGCGGGTCAGCGTGCCAAGCAGGCAAAGGGTCGGGAAAAACGCCTGGAGCGCTTCAAGCGCGATGAGGCGATGGAGAAGCCGATCGAACTTGAGACGATGAAGCTTACGTTCAAGTCCGGACCTCGCTCGAGCGACAACGTCATCATCACGCACGAACTCGGCATGGAATACGAGACGCGCAAACTATTTGATCATCTGTCTATCACGATCAAGCGCGGCGACACGATCGGCATCATCGGGCCCAATGGCTCGGGTAAGAGCACGGTAGCGCGTTGCATGCTCGGTGAACAGCAGCCGACCAAGGGTGAAACGAAGATCGGCTCACAGGTCAGCATCGGCCATTACAAACAAACGCACGAACACCTGGACATGTCGCGCACGGTGATTGAGTACCTGCGTCCATTCACGCCGAATCAGCTCGAACAGGAGTCGCGCGATCTTGCGGGGGCGTTCCTGTTTTCAGGATTGGATCAGGATAAGCAGTTGGGGGTCATGTCGGGCGGCGAGCGCAGCCGGGCTGTATTAGCGGGGTTGGTGGCCGGCGGTCATAACCTGCTGGTACTGGACGAGCCGACCAACCACCTGGATATCCCAAGCAGTGAACGGCTCGAAGAAGCGCTGCGTCAGTTCTGCGCCCCAGCCTCGGGGTACGGCCAGAACCGCAACCCCGAAGGGACGCTGCTGATCATCAGCCACGACCGCATGCTTCTGGACAACCTCGCGGATCAACTTTTGATCTTTGACGGTATGGGCAACGTCAAGCACTTCCTCGGGACGTACAGCGAATACCTGCAAACGCAGGACGCGGTCGCGGTTGTCAAGGATGATACGGAGCAGGTTAAGAAGAAAGCCGACAAAGCGAAGAGCGCTAAGCCGCAAGCAGCTGAGCAGAAGAAGCCCAAAGGTGAGAAGCCCAAACGCAGGAAGTCGCGCTTTTCGCACATGAGTCAATCGAAGCTGGAGTCGGCGATCGAGCAGGCGGAAGCGAAACTCGCGGAACTGGACGAGGTGCTGGCTGATCCGGAGGTGTACAAGGATCACAAGCGGTTCAGCGCATTACAGGATGAACGCGAGAAGGTTCAAGCGGAACTGACGCCGTTGGAAGAAGAATGGACCCGGCGGGTGGACGAAGATTGATCCTTACGCGCCGGATTCCGGGCTTTCGACATTATTCACACCGACCGGTGTCTTCGGGCTGACGGTTTGATCTTCTTTCCAGAACTTGACTCCATCAAGCTTGCCCGGAGGTTTCTGGTAAGGCATGTAAGTGTACTGACGCTGCTGCTGGAAGAGGTTGCCGGGATTCTGCGATGCAAAGTCCAGCCAGCGTCCGCCATCGGTGCCCAGGTCCTGGCCGGTCAACACGGCGAGTGATTCGGACGCGGCCTGCACCACACCGAAGTTGTGATCGGATAGCGCACCAACCAATGCATCAAACACCGGTCGCGCGGCGTACTGTCCCAACGCCTGAGCCGCGGCCATACGGACGTCGGCATCTTCATCATCATTCATCACATCCATCAACGGCCGAACCGCATCCGTGTGATGGATCTTCTGCAGTGCCTTGGCCGCTTCCCACCGGACAAAGCTGGTGTCGTCCTTTAAAAGCCCAATCAGCGTCGGGGCATCCTCTGCCGTGCCGTGCATCCCCAGCGCGTGGGCACAGGCGGCGCGAACGGTTGGGTCCTGGTCGTCGATCAATAACCGATACATCCGCACGTAGGGCTCTTCATGCCCGAAGTCCGAGCTGGACAGCAGGGCCACACTACGGGCTCGAAGGTCCGCGTCATAGACGTTGAAAGCTTCCCTCGCCACCTTAGACGGGCTCGGTGGCAGAACCTTTTCAAGCATCCCGCTGAAGATGTCAGCATCATTATTCGGCCCGGCACACCCCCCCACCACGGCAGTGAGATTGAATAGCACGAGGGTGAACAGGATTCGCCAAGCGGTGGATTGGGGCATACGTTTGGTTCGCATGATGTAAAAAGTGTATCGTGGTCTGCTGTGTCCTGCATGGATATCGGACACTGGGCCCGTGAGCCTTGACAACCTCACCCTTTGCCGGGGAAGTATGGCGTATGACGGATCAGCCACATAAACTCAAGAACCTCATGGGTTTGATGCGACCCGAGCTGATGACCGCACTGGTCAGCGGCCTGTGGGTCATGACGCTTCTGGGTTTCTACATCGAGCCGGAAACACGTCGTAATATCCCATTAAATGGGCTGGGGGTGGCTGGGGCGCTGGGATTGACCGCCCTGATCGCGGTGGGTCTGGGGATATTCATGATGGCGTTGAACGACGCCCTGGACGCCCGGCACGACCGGGCTTTTGAGCCGAACCGCCCTATCCCCTCAGGACGCGTCACGCAGCGCTCGGCTTTCGGCCTGTCGATGCTGGGGCTGCTGGTGGCGCTTGGTGCGACGATCCCGTTCGGCTCGCTGAGCATGATCATGGCCCTGATCGCCGCCGGCGCGATCGTGTTTTACAACGTGGCCGGGCGGTTCGTCCCCGCGGTCGGCATCGTCACACTCGGCCTGATCGTCGGCGTAACCACGCTGATCCCGAACCCGAAGCTGGCTTTCGCCTGGCCAATCCTGCTGATGATGACACACACGATGGCCAGCGCCACGCTCCGGCACTGGCTTGCTGTCAAGCGTCCCGCTCTTTCTGCGAACAACGGCTGGGGGGTGATCGTCGGCTGGGTCTTCTGGAGCCTGGTCGTGCTCATGATGATCCGGGCACGCGGCGAGGGTATTGAATACGAAGGCATCCAACTCATCTGGATCGGCCCGGCTGCAGCGGCGCTGTTGTTTGGCCTGATCCTCTGGCTGATCCTCGGCCCATCGACGCTGCATCCACGCGCCAAGCGTGCCACCGCCAGACGTTTCACCCGCCTGGCAACACTCTGGCTGATCGTCTTTAACGCTGGCTGGCTTCTCTCCGCCGGGCTCTGGTGGCAGGGATTAATCCTGTTGGCTTTACTGCCGGTCAGTTTGATAGCAACACACGTTACAAGTGACGTGCGATAGCATCACCGCAATCGGCGGAGCAATCCAAGACCCGTTAGACCTAAGGCAAAAATCATTGAGCCCGGTTCGGGCACGACATGGATGTGAACCAAACGCGGGATAGCCGGCGCTCCTGGCGAATCATATGTCACCGAGACAAAAAAACTAAACGCCACCAGGTCGATTTGACCTTCCTGATCCAAAACGTATTGGCCCGCTCCGTCACCGATAAACGGCATAAACTCTTCGATCGGCATCGGAACACCATCAACGTCACGGTATAACGTCGTATCGGTATACCAACCGTCAGAAGGGTTATCTTCCGGGAAAGTCAACACGGTCCCCACGGGTACATACGCGGCGGCTTCGCTGTATTCCCAAGTCGACCAATCCAGATAATCGTTTAGCTCAGGTGGTAGAATAGCATCAAATGCAAGCCACCATGGCGACTCATCTGGCGAGTTCAGTGTGATAACTGAATACTTCGGCGATAACGGAATGAGTGATCGATTCGAAGCATAAGACGGATTATCTGTATAGCCGAAGTACAGCCCGGATACATATGAACCCGAACCATCCGGAATCGATGAGCTACCAATGCCGTAATCCGCAAACCATTCCATATCCAGAGGTGGTGAATATGGGTAAACCACACCTGCCATGGCAGACTGGCTGAAGAAAAAAGACATTACGAATAGCGACCCTAGAATATTCTTAACCGACATGACAACCTCCCGGTCATATAAAACACTAATCGTGCATCTTAAACTGAACAGCGCGACAACAGCTTAATAGATAGTATAAAAATAGACTTAAAGAAAATAAAGAGATTTGAGCCAGAATATTGTTACGCTTTATTGCCGCAGTTCGGCCTCGATCTCATCCGCCATGACATAGGCGTTGAACCAGCCCTCTTTATGAGCGACCTTGCCGCCAGGTGTGATCAGGACCGCCATGCTTGGCGCCTGGCCGAATGCTTGCCAGCCGTCGTTGTTCATGGTGTCGACCAGGATTGTCGACTGGACATTGCATTGGTCACGGAAGGCTTTAGCAAGTTCAAGGCGTTGCTGAAGTGATTTTGGCTGCGGGTAGGATGGGATATCACTTGATTCGTATTGCTCGGTCAGCGCTTCACCTGCCGGGCCAGGGGCTTCTTCATCATTCGGCAAGGCTTCGAGTGTGTAGAGCAATACAACATTGATGTCGCTACTGAAACGTCGACTTAACACGTCCAGCTCCGCGATGCATTCCTGAGTAAAACCGCAAGTGATTGAGCCGGTAACAAGAAGCACGGGCCGGTCCTGCCAGGTTTGCGACAACTGTACCGGTTGGCCGTTGATATCGAAGACCTGCATGGGCGGAACGGTATCGCCAAGCGTCAATCCCCTGCCTTCGAAAATACCCACACCCTGGTAGCCAAATTCACCCGGTCGCGGTTGTCCCATGCCACGGCCGTGCCAGCGTCGGTGCCCGATGCCTTCTTCCAGGTAGCGCAACTCAAGTTCTTTGCGTAATTCGGCACGCTCGCTGTTATCGTCTTCCGACGGGTCCCGGGGACCAAACCGGCCCAACACCTCATCGAAAACGGCGCGTTCTTCATCTTCCGACATGCCTTCGGTCAGGTATCCCTTTTCGATGAGTAGTTCACGCCTGATTTCCCATCGACGAGTTCGTTCCTTCTCCCGTTCGGAAGAATCAAACCGGCGCGGAAACTCGTTCGTATTCTGCTCGGGCTTAGGATCGGAAGCGGAGGTGTTCTGCGACCGCGTGCTGGGCTTGATGAGCATGAAGACAGCAACGACGAGGATCGCCGGGAAGAAGATTGCCAGATGGCGAGCGTAAGAGCGTCGCAAAATCCATCCTTACTGAAGGGCTCTCATAATTCTAACGTCTAAATGGCCCAAAGCATTGCCGACCTTGCTTGATTCTTATTAAATCACGTGGTACAAACGGGGATGCCCCCCTCAAACACGCCACAAGACGTTTCTGACCCCTCCGCCAGCACCGCCGACCTCTTGGCTGAAGCCGGCCACGCCACCCACGAGTCCGAATTCTTCAACCCCGTCCCCCCGGGCTACCAGCTTGGACGCCATAAGTACGTCATCGTGCTGGGCACGGTCATGAGCGGTCTGGGCAAAGGGATTTTTTCCTCAAGCCTCGCCAAACTATTGAAAGATAAGAAGCTGAGCGTAGCACCCATCAAAATGGAGGGCTACCTCAACATCGACTCCGGCACGCTCAATCCCTATCGGCATGGTGAAGTTTTTGTTCTGGATGACGGCCTGGAAACCGACATGGACCTGGGCACCTACGAACGCATGCTCGACCAAAACCTGACACGCCATAACTACACCACCAGCGGCCAGATATATAAACGCGTGCTGGATAAGGAACGGCACGGCGGCTACCTCGGCCGCGACGTACAGATGATCCCCCACGTCACCGGCGAAGTGAAGTACCTGCTGCGTGAACTGGCGATCAAACAAAAGGCGGATGTAGTCTTCGTCGAGGTCGGCGGAACGGTCGGCGATCATGAGAACGCTTTTTACATCGAAGCCATGCGCCAGCTTGCTTTCGAGGAAGGCCCCGGTGCGGTCTGTTTCGTGGCGTTGACTTATGTGATCGAACCACCGGCGCTGGGCGAACAAAAATCCAAGGCCGCACAGCTTGGTCTGAAAAAACTGATGGAAGCCGGGGTGCAACCGCACATCATCGCTGCACGTGCGAAGAACCCGGTGCAGTCGTCCGCCGCGGAAAAAATCGCGATGTTCAGTAACGTCCCGCTGAACCGCGTGTTCTCCATGCACGACCGCGACTCTATCTACACGATCCCCGACTCGATGCGACAGGCCGGACTCGACCGCGAGGTCCTGACCATGCTTAACCTGCACAGCCGGGTCAACCAAGGCCACGAAGACCGCGCACGCCTTGACTGGCAGGGCTTCGTGAACAAACTCGAATCCAAACGCAAGTTCGATGTCAAGATCGGGATCACCGGTAAGTACGCGTCATTGCGCGATGCTTACGCTTCAATCGACAAAGCCCTGGAACATTGCGGCGCTCACCTGAACTGCAATATCGAAACCGACTGGCTGGATACCACGCGCTTCGAGCCGGCAGAAGCACCAGAAAAACTCAAGGGCCTCGATGCCGTCATCGTGCCCGGTGGATTTGGTGTACGCGGCACCGAAAGCAAGATCGCATGCGTCAAGTACTGCCGAGAGAACGGCCTGCCCTACCTGGGCATCTGCTTAGGTTTCCAGATGGCTGTCGTCGAGTACGCACGCAACGTCGCATCATTACCCGAAGCCGCGAGCACCGAGTTTGATCAACTGTCCGAAGCACCTGTCATCGACATCCTGCCCGAGCAAAAGAAGATCGAAGGTCTCGGAGGCAACATGCGCCTCGGTGGCAAGGATGTCTTGGTTAAGCCAAACACACTTGCATCGTTCCTGGTTAAACCCGAAGCCACACAACCCTTTACCATCCGCGAACGATTCCGTCATCGGTATGAAGTCGATCCGAAGTACATCCAGATCTTGGAGAAAGCCGGCCTCGTATTCTCGGGCCGACACCCCGAACAACCGATCATGCAGATCCTCGAACTGCCGACGCATCCTTACTTCATCGGATCGCAATTCCACCCCGAATTGACGGGCAGGCCGCTAAGGCCGCAACCGATGTTCATGGGCCTGGTTGCCGCGGCGATCCGACATCACCAACCCGACCTGTCAGCCGAACAGATCAGCACACGTTGGCTGATGACTTCCGAACCCTGCGGCAAGTAAAGTATTATTCACCCGCCTTTTCCACAAAAGAAGTGTGCTATACCTCAACTTTAATTTTAAAAAAAGTTGTTGCACTTTTTGAATGACTTCGTTAGGTTAATTCCATAATTACGGCTTGTGCAACTTTCATAAAGGTACGCATCACCTGTTAGGCAAGCTGGCTGTCTTATGTGTGGTATTGGGGCCGCACCCATTTAGTACAACATGTAGTTTTTGATTTGTCGGCTGTGACATTCGACATCGCATCTTTTACCGAGGTGATCTTTATGTCCACATCTCGTGGCAGATTCTCCGGCGCGGGTTTCACTCTGATCGAATTGCTGGTGGTTATTTCAATAATTGCGTTGTTGGTCGGCATCCTGTTGCCGGCTCTGGGCGCTGCCAGGCAGTCCGCTCAATCTCTTGTGTGTTTGAGTAATTGCCGGCAGATCGGGACGGCTTCGACAACGTACACAGCAGACAATGAAGAGTTCTTTGTGCGCTATCGTGAGGTGTACAGACCGGGCAGCTACCCCGGGACTTCACATGGTTCATGGTGGACCTCGGCGCTTTTTAACCAGGGATACATGCCGGATCGAAAAGGATTTACCTGCCCGTCGCTTGAATCCAAGAAAGAGATACTTGAAGCAGACCCTGAAAACCCACAACGTGCCGCCTGGGCGTATTCCGAATACGGCATGAACTCCAGCAACATCGGCATCATTCAGCGCAAAACCCACTTCAATATTTACGAATATACCTATCGCGGAACGGTTCCATCGGGTCCGACACAAGGGCAGATGGCGATCGGCCTCGCCATCTCGGCACGCATCGGCGACTTTACGCAAGCATCTCACACCTTCTACTTCATGGACTCCGTTGAGAAGTACAGCAAGCATGACCACCGCGGCTCGAACTTCGTCTACGACAACTCCAACGGCAATCAGATCTATGGCAACCCCCACCCTCGCCACAAGCTCGCGGTCAATATCACTTATGCCGACGGCCACGGCGACAGTATTAAGCTGACAAACGGCGAAGATCAGCCCGCGATCCCGAGCGTGCGTGAAGAAATGTACGGCGCGCCTCGCAGTGGCGGTTATGACACCGATGGTTATGAAGAACACGAACTAAGCGACGCCAGGTCGCACGACAACAATCATTGGACACTCGATGGCAACGGCGATGAAACCAATACCAATCTTTGAGTAGCTGGCATCAGATTCAACTATACGTCTGTAAACAATTCTCTTTGTATGATTAGGAGGCGAATGATGCGGAAGACGACAACGTTTATGATTGGCTGTGCGTTATTAGGTACGGTGATAGGACACACACAAGCCGCCTCACCGGTACCGTTCGCGTACACACTGTATTCCTCGGATTTTGAAACCGACCAATCCGGCGTGTGGACGCTCGACTCAAACCCGGGCGCGAACCCCGGCAACGAATCCATCGATCATACCTTCGCTTACACAGGATTGGACGGCATCTCGGGCACGGGCATCAAGGTGATCGCCAACACCAACAACCCCGTGTCGACCGGCTCGAACTCGGCGCAAACCACGCTCGATATCAGCGCGCTGACCGGCGGCGCCATAACCGAAATTACCGGCTCCTATCAGCTCGAAGTCGATGTGTGGATGAGCTATTCTCGCAACGGTCCCGGCGCAGGTACCAGCGAACATGCGTATGTCGGCGTTAACACAACGCCCGGCATCGCTACCAGCTACTTCTCAGGCAACACGGTCTCGGGCACCTACCTGTTCCACACGGTGGACGGTGACGTCGGCAGCGACATCATCCTGCGCGACTCGATCACACCTACCGACGGTCTGACAACCATGTCCGATCCCGATCTGGGCGCAACGTATACCTACGGTGTTGATCCTGAAACAGTCGGTAACGGTGCTGTGATCAATGGCTGGGCAACATTTACCATCCAGTACAACGCCGACGCCGATACTTTGAACTTCTGGATCGACGGTGCGGAAATCCCGTTCGAAGACCCACTGTTTTTTGACCCGCTGAATCAGAACGTCGCCAACACCAGCGGCGTCACAAGCGGCTCGGTCTCGCTGGGCTTGTTCGATGCGGGATCAGGGTCATCCGCTTTCCCCGAGGATCAATTCGTCATTTATGACAACGTTGTCATCACCACCGCAACCGACCTGCTTGCAGGCTCATTGGAAGGCGATCTGAATAACGATGGTTTCGTCGGCCTGGACGACTTGGACATCGTCCTGAGCAACTGGAACCAGACCATCCCACCGGGCGATCCTGCCGCGGATCCGACGGGTGACAATTATGTCGGTCTGGAAGACCTGGACACGGTGCTGAACAACTGGAACGCCGGGACGCCACCGGCCTCGATCGTGCCTGAGCCGGCCACACTGATCCTGATTGGATTGGGAGCGTACACGTTGCTTCGACGCGGCTGATCTATCACGTAACCGACCGGATACTCACTCAACATTCAAGCATCTCGACAACCAACAGGCCGGGCATCCTTAACTGGGATGGCCGGTCTTTTCAGTTGTGTCAATGGTGGTATAGACGATCATTTTTACCCAAGTTCTCAGATCATGACACCCAAGTGGATACCCATAGACAACCATTCAAGAGCACAGCATGCAGCGAACATATAACAATCGCATATAATACTGATATTGCGATACTTATGGCTTTATTTTCGCAGTTTTGATTTCCCTAATTATGAAACTTTGCGCTTGACATTATGCGCTAAATGATGCATGCTATAGGTATGCGGGCGGATATATTTTTCGCCAGGCTTGTGACATATGAGGGCCGATCTTGGCCCAAAAGGAGCGGAGATAGTATATCTATCTATTCATATTTTAAGGGCCTTGTGTTAATCCTGTATTGCCCTTGATTAAGTAATACGTTACGGCTTGTTCCCATTACTAAAGGAGATGGAGAGATGAGAAAGTTTGGTTTTACATTGGCCGTTCTGGCCGGTGCCATCGCAACGGCCCCGGTTTCGGCCGCCCTGATCGCCGATGACTTCGAGGTTGATTCTTCGGCCAGCTACACCGTGATTGAGCAAGGTGGCCCGGACAGCACCATCGTGTTCGCGTATGACTACGTGACCGCTGGTTATGCACTGGCTCCGAACTCGACCGCTGGTGACATGAGCGGTCTGTACATGACTGTCAACAACAGCCTTGGCGCCTCCAACACGTTGACCGCTTTCAACAACATCGTAGTCACCGAAGCCGCCTATCGGATGAGCGTCGACATCTACATGGGTGTTGAAGGCACCGCCGGCACCACCGAATTCGCCACCGTGGGCGTCGCCGGTGATGGCGCAACCTCCAACTCGATCTTCACCCCCATCAGCGGCACGGGCCACTTCCTGTCCATAACCGGTGAAGGCGGCAGCTCCTCGGACTACCGGCACTTCATCGAGCCCGGCACCCCGGTTAACTCAGGCGACCCGTCCTACTGGAACGACCTGAACACCACCAATGCGACCGGTGATACCTATCAGCAAATCTATCCTGACACGGACTTCCCCGGTTCCCCAGGCAACTCGTGGACCACTCTGACGATCGAAGTGGACCCCGTCAACGTCACCTACTACCTCGACGGTGTTGCGATCATCCGTACGCCTACTATCGTCAGCGATGGCCAGGTCGCTCTCGGCTACCACGATGCGTTCAGCTCCGTCTCCGATGCTCAGTTCATCATCTATGACAACCTGAACGTCGAAGCGATCCCCGAACCCGCCAGCCTCGCGCTGATGGGCCTCGGTGGCCTGGCGATGATCCGTCGCCGCTAAGCTGAATATCCTTTAAGACTCTAAAACCGCCGGGTTTAATACCCGGCGGTTTTTATGTCTATCATCTACCAACAACCGTCACTACTGGCGTCAAGATTCCCTGAAAATGTGCAATTCTGTTGACTTTAAACACTTCTACTGGCATGATGTATTATATGAAGTCGAGATTGTCGGCCGGCTCGTTTACCGGCTAAGGGAGAAAGACCACATTACTTCTATTAAGCTGCTTTGTTAGCGGCCAGCACCTTCCAAAATAATTTACCAAAACCCCGTTTACAGGCATACCGCTGTGAGTTGTATGCGCTGTGTTCGGCATTTAAAGGAGCGGAGAGATGAAACAAAAGACTGGTTTGTGCCTGACATCGCTTACAGCATTGTGCCTGGCCTCAGGCAGCGCGTTTGGCGCCCTGTATAGCGAAGACTTCAACGTCGATAACAGTGCCAACTGGACCATCAACGATCCAGGCGTTACCGACATCCTGGTAGACTTCTCATACGACTACTCTGCCATCGGCGTGCCCTCAGCCAACGGTAGCGACACCCTGGGGCTGAAGATGACTGCGAATAACAGCGCCGCCGTCTTCGGCGGGTTCAGTGTCTCGCCAACAGGCGAAAGCTTCGGCACGAATTACACTGTCACGTTCGATATGTGGCAGAACTACGTCGGCCCCTTAGGCGCCGGCGGTAGCGGCACCACGCAACTTTCCATGATGGGCGTCGGCACTTCCGGCTCCTCAGCCGTCTATCCGGGCGTGGTTTCTGAGAGTGTTATGTTCGGCGTAACTCTGGATGGCGGGTCTTCGGTTGATTACCGTGCGTACTCTTCTGCAGCCGTTACAGGCTACCCAGAGGGTGACCCCGTGTTTGCCGCTCCGGGTGGTGCAAGGAATGGTAGCGCTGCCTACTATTCCGTGTTCGGCGGGGCATCTGCTCCTGCGGCGCAAACCTTGCTATACCCAGCCCAAACCGGTGTCACCGACAGCGGCGAGACCGCTTTCCAATGGGTCACGGTGGAAATGGTTGTTGCGGGCAACACAACCACGTTCTCGATCGATGGCCTGTTGATCGCTACCGTGGATACAAGCTCCCTGACCTTGGGCGGTAGCAACTTCCTGCTCGGTCACGCCGACACCAACAGCAGTTCATCATCGGACCCCAACGACTACTTGTTGAATATTACCTTGATCGACAATGTCGTTGTCACCCCCGAACCCGCCAGCCTCGCGCTGATGGGCCTCGGCGGCCTGGCGATGATCCGTCGTCGCTAAATTGATATCCAGCATAGTCTTTCAAACCGTCGGGCTTGACGCCCGGCGGTTTTTTATTGGACCTCTATTCAGGGCAAAGCCCACCTCAGGGGGATGGCAGTAAATACCCCAGAACTGTACAATATCTGACAGCAATATTTGTTCAGACCCTTACTGATCAGAGGACCATACATGACACGCAGCTTTCTATCAGCGGCGCTAGCCGTCTCTATCGCTACCTCCCTGCTATCGGCGGATACCGTAGAACTGAACTCGGGCGACTTGCTCCACGGCACGGTCACCGAACAATCAGACTCGGCCGTCAAACTCACCCACCCCCTGCTCGGTGAACTCACGTTCACGAAAGATCAGATCAAAGCCGTAAACGTCGATTCGGATGAAGCGAAGGCGGAGCCTGTCGAGGTCGCCCCCGAGCCGGAAGCCAAACCCGCCAATGAGTGGTCCAACAAGATCCTGCCCGGCTGGGAAAAACACTTCGAAGCCGGCTTCAACGGATCGGACGGCAACAGCCAGACCTTAAATGTTCTGGTCGGCTTCGCCGCGATGCGTGAGAATGATGAAGAGCGCACCAAGCTCAACCTGAACTATTACCGCAGCGATGACGACGGCAACACAACACGCAACGAAGCTAATGCGGGATTCACGCATGACTGGCTCATGCCGGACAGCCCTTGGTTCAAATTCGTCACCGGCAAACTGGAATACGACGAGTTCACCGACTGGGAAACGCGGGCAAGCCTCTTTGCTGGTGTTGGCAAGCAGATGGTTAAAAACGATAAGCACAGTGTCATCGGTCGGGCCGGTCTCGGTGCCAGTTATGAATTCGGCGATGTCGATGAGCTGAAGCCCGAGGCGCTGTTGGGCTTGGAATGGGACTACACAATCAGCGACCGTCAGAAGCTTTCCAGCTACGTCACCGTGTATCCGGACCTGGGTGACTTTGGTGAATCACGCACCAACGCCGGCGCCGCATGGTCGATCAAGATCGACGAGGCCGACGGCATGAGGCTCAAGTTCGGTATTGATAACGAATACCGATCAAAAACCGAAGGCGATTCCAAACACAATGATGTCAAATACTATGGTGCCGTGGTGTTTGACTTCTAATTATTACACAGAATCGATCACACCAAACAAAAAGCCCGCGGCTTAAATATGCGGGCTTTTTGTTTAGTCAGTCTATTCCGTTCATGAACATCGGCGCTTACGGGCCGCGGCCAAGCCGATCGTCATGGCTCCTAGTGCAAGCCCCGTCCCGGGCTCTGGTACCGATGAGAGCATGGTCACGAATGCCCCATCGCCATAGATCGCATCGAAATCGCTTTTGAATAGACGGAAGTCATTGTAGTCGTTTAGCCCGTCACCATTGAGATCACCCAGCGCCGCCTGCTGCTGGACTGTCAGGCCGGACAGATCCACCAGGTGGTTGGCGGTAAAGATCAGCCAGTCGTCGATACTGATCTGTTCATCACCATTCAAATCGCTGCGGGAATACGGCAGATACTCAAAGGCGATGGAACTGACAGGCGAGGCGAACACCGTGCCGTGATGGCCGCTTGGCATCGTGGACTGCGAAGTCACATTGACCCACGAACCGGCGTTGGTCGGATCGCTATCGGTCGTGGTCGCTACGCCGAGATAACCCGCGCCGTAGGCGTCGTAATACATGTACCAGGTATCACCGATCTTGATGATAGATGGGCCTTCGGTCGCATTTTCCTCGATACCCGAACCCGGCCCGACGATGATCGGATTGTTGGTCGTCCACGGGCCCTGGGCGCTTGACGCGGTCGCCAGACGAACATTCTTCTGCCCGCCTTGCTCGTCCTTGATCGCCATCAGGTACTGATTGTTCAACTCGTCATACGCGATCATCGCATCAATCACTGTCACGCCGTTGTAGTAATACAGACTTGGCGAACTGAAGCTTGTAAAGTCGGTCGTCGTGATCGAGTACAGCTTGTGATCCCCGTTATCCAGGTCAGAAGCAAAGATGATCTGGAATTGCGAATTAGCTTCGTCGTAGAAAACCTCGGGCGCCCACGTGTGGTTGACGACCGTGCTCTGGTCCCAGATATCGATCAATTGTACATCGGTCCAGTTCATCAGGTCCGTCGATGATGCGTAGCCGATCGAACGTGTGGTGATACCCGATGTCCAGACCATGTGGTACACACCATTGGCGTAGACCACCGAAGGGTCGCGAGCCTGATCTTCATCATCGGTGTCCGTGTCATTGCCCCACGCGTCCGGTGGAACAAACACGGGATTGCCGTCATTCATAGGCGTGAAGTTCAACCCGTCTTCGCTGTAGCTCATGTACACGCCGCTGTGGCCGCCCGTAGGCCAGCCGCCCTGGAAGTAGGCGTAAACATAGCCGGTCGTGCTGCCTTGAACACGAGCTGCGCCCCCACAACATGCCAGACTGATAGCTAAGGCGCTGCAAATACATCGACGCGTCACGACAACCTCCTGCGATAACCAGTGAATAAAGCTAATCCGACGATTGCCAGGCATACGCCTGACATCGGTTCCGGAACTGTTATCAGCATGGTCGCGAACGCACCATCACCATGGAACGCATCGTAGTCATCCTGAAACAAACGGAAGTCACTAAAGTCATTCAATCCATCACCGTTCAGATCGCCCTTCGCTGCCTGCTGCTCGGATGTCAGACCCGACAGGTCAGCCAAATGATTGGCAGTAAAGATCAACCAATCATTGACATCGATCGTTTCGTTGCCATCCAGATCACTGCGGCCATGAGGCAAGAGGCTGAAAGCGATGACGTTCAACGGTGCGGCGAACGCGGCGCCGTGTCGGCCGTTGGGCAGCGTGGCAAGGTCGGAGACTTCGGTCCAGTTGATCAGGTCCGGCGAGGTTGCCAAGCCGAGGACCCCGACGCTGTGGTAGTCGATATACATGTACCACAGGCCGTCGATCTGGATCAGTGATGGGCCTTCCGTCGGCCCCGTGAAGACGTCAACCGTCAGGTTGTTGTCCAGAACCCACGTACCCGGCTCGCCGGTGGTGCTGGTGGCCATGTGGATGGGGCTTCCCTGGTCCGTCACCACGGGCATCACATACGTGCCGGTGTCCGGGTTGTAGGTCTTGTCGCCGTCGATGGCCTGATAGCCGGGATCGAAAGCCGACACGGGTGTGGTGAAGTTGACGAAGTCGGTGGTCGTGGTGGACCAGAGCGCGAGGTGATCACCGTAAGGATCGGCGGTGAAGATGATCTCGTACTCGCCGTTGCCGTTGTATTCGATATCCGGCGCCCAGGTATGTCCGATGTTGGGTGTCGATGCTTCGTCGAAGACCTCGATGAGCTGCACATCGTTCCAAGTCTTCAGGTCGTAGGACCAGGCGTAGCCGATATTGCGGTTCACGTCGAGTGCGGAGGTAGTCCAGACCATGTGGAACTTGCCGTCGGCGTAAACCACGGACGGATCGCGCATCATGTCTTCGGTTTCGTCGTACATACCTTCGACAGACAAGACCGCGTTGCCGCCGTTCATGTTCTGGAAGTTGTAGCCGTCTTCGCTGTAGGCGAGGTAGATGCCGGACTCGCCGCCGATCGGCCACGGGCCCTCGAAGTAGGCGTAGACGTAGCCGGTGTTCTGAGCGTGGACCGGGGCAGTACCCAGACCCAGCGTCAGCGCCATCATCAAAGCACCGGTTGTCGTCCGAAAGTTCATCGTCATATCCAACATTGCCATGATTCACACTTGCCGTCGCGTGTACGTGTCGATCTATCGCACTCGTTTGCCGAATGTCATCACGATACCGAGTGCGATCAGCGTCAAGCCGGATGCCGGTTCGGGAACAACGCTGAGCATCTGCTCGAAGCTGCCGTCGCCGTGGAATCCGTTGTAGTCATCCTTGAACAGACGAAAGTCGAGATAGTTATTCAATCCATCACCGTTCAAATCACCCAGCGCCGCTTGCTGCTCCGGCGTAAGGCCCGATAGGTCTGTGAGATGATTCGCGGTGAAGATCATCCAGTCGTTGATGTCGATCGTTTCGTTGCCGTCCAAATCACTTCGGCCGTAAGGCAGGTAGTCAAACGCGATAACGTCCACCGGGGCGGTAAAGACGGTGCCGTGCCGGCCGGCGGGCAGCGTTGCCTGGTCGGAGCTTTCGGTCCAGTTGACCAGGTCCGGCGAGGTCGCCAAGCCCAGAACACCAACGCCAAAGTAATCAAAGTAAAGATGCCATAAACCATCGATCTGAATCAGCGACGGACCTTCCGTGGGTTGGCTGAAGATATCGATCGTCAGACTGTCATCACGCGTCCACGTTCCCGGTTCGCCCGTGAGACTCGTGGCGACAGATATATCGTTCGGTTGCCCCGCAACAGCATCTTCCATGGGCATGAAGTAGGTGCCGGTGGCGGGGTTGTAGGTTTTGTCGCCATCGATTACGTTCACGCCACCGTTATATGCCTCGACAGGTGTCGTGAAGTTGACGAAGTCCGTCGTCGTGGTGGACCAGAGATAAAGATAACCGTCGTAGCCGGATAGGCCATTGTATGGGTTAGCGGTGAAGATAATTTCGTATTCACCATTGCCGTTATATTCGATTTCAGGAGCCCAGGTGTGCTCGATGTTGGGTGTGGAAGCAGCGTCCCACATCTCGATAAGCTGCACATCGTTCCAAGTCTTCAGATCGTAGGACCATGCGTAGCCGATATTGCGATTCACCTCGACAGCGGAGGTGGTCCAGACCATGTGGAATTTGCCGTCCGGGCCGTAGACCACCGAGGGGTCTCGCATCTGATCTTCATCCGTGTCGACCCCGGGCATATCCTGGGTTTGCAGGACCGCGTTACCGCCGTTCATATCGTGGAAGGTGTAGCCGTCCTCGCTGTAGGCAAGGTAAACACCGCTGTGCCCGCCGTCAGGCCAACCGCCTTCAAAATAAGCGTAGACATAACCCATATTCTGGGCTTGAACAGCGCTGATGCTGAATAACATCCCGCATAGCGTGGCCAGTATGGTTATGTGCTTACACATCTCGCGCCTCCCTGGCGTCGTTTCGTCTCAAAGGGATCATTCGATTCGCTCAGGTCATCGCCGGCGAAGAACGCACAGCCCCGCGCCTAACAATCCCATCGCCATGCTCGCCGGCTCGGGTACCGCAACGGTCGGGGGTGTGCCTGCGTTCCAGTTGTTCAGGACGATGTCCAGGTCATCCAGACCGACAAAGTCATCACCGCTCGGATCGGCTGCGGGATCACCATCGGGAATAGTCATGTTCCAGTTGTTCAGGATCAGGTCCAGGTCACTGAGGCCGACAAACCCGTCACCATCCAGATCGCCGGGGATGCTCGTGACGTAGGTCACAACGCCATACCCAAGCGCTGATCTGCCGGGAACGCCGTAACGGAACGTAAGGTCGCCATCGATGCCCGAACCAAACACCGTTGTATCAAACGCATCACCCAGCGATACGGATTCATTCGCCGCCAGCGTGATTGCATCGGTCAGGTTCAATTCAGCCAGTTGCGTGTCATTGGAACCGCCGGCTTCGACCCAACCGAAGCCCGCGGGGTCGGCTTCCTGATCGTCCATACTGTTCCACGTGTTTGCATCCAAAGCGCCCGCAGCACTACCAATCAGGTAATAATCGAATGTCACGGCCTCGTCAGCCATGTTCTTCAGTTCGGCTTCGCCGGTGATCGTGTTGACCACGACTGTGAGTGTAGGCTGGCGTGTCGTAATCTGAATCGCGCTGATGCCACCGTCTTCGGTGTTGAAAATGTGCAGGTCAAGGTTGCCGCTGTCGGGGCTGACATTCTCGAAGACGAGGAAGTTGTTGCCTTCTACGTACTGGTTGTAGCTGGCTGCGGTGGATTGATCGGGGTAGAGCGTCTTCGTACCCAGGTCGCTACCTGTGCCGGTAGTGATTTCGTAGTCCACGCTGTTTTCATTCCATATCCACGTAAAGTAGACCGTCACGTCGTACGTGCCGGCGGGTATGTTGGTGAAGTTCAGCGTCTGCTCGAAGTTATCCCAGTGGCCGAACCAACCCTTATTCAGGTCAGTGTACGTGCCACTGATATTGGCATCGTGGTCCCTAAGGCTACCACTGGGGCCCCAATCGAGGTTGATCGACGTGCCGCCATCGGCTTCAACGATCGAAAGCGGCGAGGACGGGTCCCAACTCCAACTGCCCCCGGGCGAAATGAGGTTGTTCCACGTACCGCCGCCCATGCCGATCGGGTCGGTTCCGTCGGCCACGGTGACGTACTCGTCGGTGGCATCCCGGCCGGCAAAGTTGATGTTCCACGACTGTGCCTGCGCGACCGTGCCTGTAACAGCGAGACCCGCCAGCGTGAATCCCAAAGCAAGACGAGATGAGCGGACATTAACACGCTTATGAGCAAAGACAGGTTTCAAATCTTCCTCCTTCAAACCGTTCGGCAACAAGGTCACTAGACGGATTGCCGATGTGATGATTCTTTGGTTGAACAGACACCCAGCCCAGCGTGGTACACAACACCAAACGCGGCCCTGATCAGTGTCTTCGACGCCAAAACTATACCTGGCCGGCAATTGTGGCATGCCCATCCTGGTGCATACCGGACAGCCACCCAGATCATGAAATTATTGTCTGGGAGACGATATTCGTCAACCAAAAATGTCGTGATATCAAGAATTTAGATGAAATAACGCCTTACATTTTAATGGCTAAATCACCCACTCATTGCACATGTATTACATCTTCAGCCAGGTCTTTTGTTACAAAATCCGAAGCCGCCGGGCATGTATAAAAAAACACCCCGAAAAGTCGGGGTGTTTAAAGAGTTTATATCAGTTGCGCCGCGGCGATCAGTTCTTGTTCCCGCCGCCGGGCAATTCTTCACCGAGAAGCTGGGCAACCAGGCGGGATTCGCCGACCGTGGTTTCGATCTCGTCGGGGGTGACAGCGCCGGCAGCCTCGGCGACGGCGGTGGCGTCTTCCACCTCCTGCTCGCGGGTGAGGGTTTCCTGAGCCGGGGGCTCGGCCAGTTTCACGACCTTCATGCCGGTGTACTTCTTGAAACCGGTACCGACCGGGATAAGGTGACCCAGCAGCACGTTCTCCTTGAGGCCTTCCAGCGGGTCACTCTTGCCGGCCAGCGACGCTTCGGTGAGAACCTTCGTGGTCTCCTGGAAGCTGGCACCGGAGAGGAACGATTCGCTCTGCAAGCTGGCCTTGGTGATACCCAGCAGCAGGGTCTTGGCGTTGGCCGGACGGCACTTGCCGGTCTTCATCGGCTCCTGGCCCTCGGCTTCGAGGCGAGCGTTGATGTCCTTGGCCTCGTTGCGGCTGATGATCGTACCGATCGGCAGACCGCTGGCGCCGGCTTCCTTGACCTTCACGTTCTGGGCCACCTCCTCGTTTGCGGCGCGGAAGCGGAACTTGTCGATCACCTCGTTCGGCAACAGGTCCGCATCGCCCGGGTTCTCGACCCGGACCTTACGCAGCATCTGCGCCACGATAATCTCGATGTGCTTGTCGTTGATCGGCACACCCTGTGCACGGTACACGTTCTGCACTTCTTCCAGCAGGTAGTTGTAGAGGGCTTCTTCACCCTTAACACGCAGGATGTCCTGCGGAACAAGCGGGCCGTCGATCAGCGGGTCACCGGCATTGACATAGTCACCGGTGTGCACCAGCAGGTGACGGTCCTGCGGCACGTGATGCTCGGCTTCAAGACCGGCTTCAGACTTGACGATGATCGTCATCTTGCCGCGGCGGCGGTCGCTTCGCAGCTCAACGTCGCCTGAGATTTCAGCCATGATGGCCGCATCCTTCGGACGCCGTGCCTCGAAGATTTCGGTAACTCGAGGCAGACCACCGACGATGTCGCTGGAGCCGGTCGCTTCACGCGGCTGACGTGCGAGCATCTGGCCGGCCTGGATTTCCTGACCTTCTTCCACATCGATACGAGCCTTCGCGGGCAGGTAGTGGAAGTCGAGGATCTTGCCGTCCGGGCCTTCGATGACGATTCGCGGGTGCATCTCGCCCTTGTGCTCGATGACCACAAGGCTCTCGGCCTTCTCGCCGTCGCTGGCTTTCTTCTTACCCTTGGAGGCGCCGCTTTCCTGTTCAGGACGTACGGTCTCGCCGATCACGATGTCCTCGAACCGAACCTTACCGGCCTTCTCGGCCAGGATCGCGGTACGGTGAAGGTCCCATTGGACCAGGATCTGGCCCTTCTTGACTTGTTCACCCGGTTTCACGCGGATGTACGCACCGTACTGCACCTTGAACTTCTCGAGTTCGCGGTTCTTATCGTCAAGCACGAGCACTTCACCGTTGCGCTTCAGGGCGACAAGGGTTTCGTTGCCGTCTTCGTCAAGGGTCGGTACTTCATTACAGTCACGCAGTTCGATCGTACCGGGCTGTGACGCCTGATACGTACTGTCGATCAGGCTGGTCGTTGCAACACCACCGGTGTGGAAGGTACGCATGGTCAACTGCGTGCCGGGTTCGCCGATGGACTGGGCTGCGATGATGCCGACCGCCAGACCTTCTTCGACCAGTCGGCCGGTCGACAAGTCCTGGCCGTAGCAGCTTGCACATATGCCTTGCTTCGATTCGCATGTCAGGCCCGAACGGACCATCACCGCGTCGATGCCCAGCGCCTCGATCTTCAGCGCTGCTTGATCGGTGATGAGCTGGTTCTCTTCAACGATCAGCTCGTCGGTGATCGGGTTACGGATCGTTTCGCGTGCGGTACGGCCGACGATACACTCACGCAACGGCACGTCGATCTCTTCACCCTTGTAGATCGCACGCTTGGTAACGCCCTGCTTCGTGCCGCAGCAGTGTTCGCTGATGAACACGTTCTGAGCGACGTCGGCGAGCTTACGTGTGAGGTAGCCCGAGTCCGCCGTCTTGAGGGCGGTATCGGCCAGACCCTTACGGGCACCGTGCGTCGAGGAGAAGTATTCCAGAACGCTCAGGCCTTCACGGGCGTTGGCCTTAATCGGGGTTTCGATGATTTCGCCACTCGGCTTACTCATCAGACCACGCATGCCGGCAAGCTGCTGGACCTGGCTGACGTTACCACGAGCACCGGATGCTTCCTTGCTCATGACAAACACCGGGTTGATGTAGGCGAAGCCTTCCTTACCTTCAGCAGGCAACGGCTTGCCGTCCGCATCGCGGCGGTCGTTCTTCAGTTCCTTCAGCAGTTCCTTCGTGACGCTTTCACGGCAGTGCGTCCAGAGGTCGAGCAACTGGTTGTAGCGTTCGCGTTCGGTGATCGCACCGGCGTGATACGCCTTCTCGACACGGTCGACCTTCTTCTGCGTGCCGTCGATCAGTTCCTGCTTCTTCTGCGGGATACGCAGGTCGGTCAGGCCGAACGAGAGGCCGCTGGTCGTCGAGTGCTTGAACCCGATGGCCTTGAGGTTGTCCAGCAGATCGATCGTAGCCGGACGGCCGCAGCGTGCATACGTATCGTCGATGACGCGGCTGCACGCCTTGGAACCCAGCGGGAAGTTGTAGAAGTGCATCCCCTCGGCGAGGATTTCGTTGAAGTACAGCCGGCCGACCGTCGTCACGATACGGTTGTTCGCCGGCAGCGCTTCGGGCTGGCTCTTCATGTCCTTGACGATGTCGCCGAATCGACCCTTCGGCAGACGCACCTGGATCGGGGTGTGCAGGTGGATCTTCTTCAGGTCGTAAGCGATGTACGCCTCGAACGGATCGCGGAAGCTCGGGCAATCGGCCGGGTCCATCGAGTCGTCGGCCCGGGTCATCGTCAGGTAGTACGCACCGAGCAGGATGTCCTGCGACGGACTGATAATCGGGTTGCCGTTCGCCGGGCTGAAGATGTTGTGCGTAGACAGCACGAGCACGTGCGCCTCGGCCTGGGCTTCTACGGAAAGCGGCAGGTGGACCGCCATCTGGTCGCCGTCGAAGTCGGCGTTGAAGCCGGTACAGACCAGCGGGTGGATCTTGATCGCGTTACCTTCCACGAGCACCGGCTCGAACGCCTGGATACCCATGCGGTGCAGCGTCGGGGCACGGTTAAGCAGCACCGGGTGCTGGAAGATCACCTCTTCGAGGATGTCCCACACTTCCGGGTCGCGCCGCTCGAGCATCTTCTTGGCGCTCTTGATCGTATCGACCAGGCCGTGCTCTTTGAGCTTGCGGATGATGAAGGGCTGATACAGTTCCAGCGCGATCTTCTTGGGCAGGCCGCACTGGTTCAGCTTCAGTTCCGGGCCGACCACGATCACGGAACGCGCCGAGTAGTCGACACGCTTGCCGAGCAGGTTCTCACGGAACCGGCCCTGCTTGCCCTTGATCATGTCGGTCAGCGACTTCAGCGGACGGTTGCTCGAACCGAGCACCGGGCGGCGGCAGCGGCCGTTATCAAACAGCGCATCTACCGACTGCTGGAGCATTCGCTTTTCGTTGCGGATGATGACCTCGGGGGCGTTGAGGTCCATCAGCTTCTTCAAACGGTTGTTACGGTTGATGATTCGACGATACAGGTCGTTCAGGTCGCTGGTCGCGAAGTTGCCCGACTCGAGCAGCACCAGCGGGCGCAGGTCCGGCGGGATCACCGGCACCACATCCATCACCATCCACTCCGGCTTGTTCTCGGAGTGACGGATCTGCTCGACGATCTTCAGACGCTTCGAGAGGTCCTTGATCTTCTGCTTGCTGCGGGTGTTGCCAAGGTCCTCACGGAGCTGTGCCTGCGTCTCGTTCAGGTCGAGCTTGACCAGCAGTTCCTTGATCGCCTCGGCGCCCATCATCGCGACAAACTCGTGGCCGTACTGCTCACGGGCCTGGCGATACTCGTCTTCGGTCAGGAGCTGACGCTCTTTCAACGGCGTGTCGCCCGGCTCGATGACGGTGTAGTCCTGGAAGTAAACGACCTTCTCGATGTCGCTGGTCTTCATCCCGAGCAGGTTGCCCAGGTGGCTGGGGATCGCTTTGAAGAACCAGATGTGAACGATCGGCGCGGCCAGGTTGATGTGGCCCATTCGCTTACGACGCACGCGCGAGTGCGTCACCTTCACGCCGCAGCGGTCGCAGATGATGCCCTTGAACTTCGTGCCCTTGTACTTACCGCAGGCACATTCGTAGTCGCGTTCGGGCCCGAAGATCCGTTCGCAGAACAGGCCGTCCTTTTCAGGGCGGTAGGTTCGGTAGTTGATCGTCTCCGGCTTCTTCACCTCACCGAAGCTCCACGAGCGGATGTCGTTGGGGCTCGCGAGGGTGATCTTCACCGAGGCGTAGTCGTTCACACGGTCGTACATCAGTTCAGCCATAGTTCAAACGCTCCTCAGCTTTGAGCGTGATAGTTTTAAGTCCGAGCCCAGCTTCCAATCCGGGCACGTTTCTCCGGCCAACCGGAGTCACCCCCCGGCATACGCCTTAGAGGATGCTGCCACCCTCGAGTTCGACCTTCTCCAACGTGATATTCAGGCCAAGGCCCTTGACCTCGTTGCACAAGACGTCGAACGCAACCGGCATGCCGGCTTCGAGCGTGTTCGTGCCCTTGACCATCGATTCGTAGATCTTGGTCCGGCCTTCCACGTCGTCGCTCTTGACGGTCAGAAGTTCCTGAAGGATGTAAGCGGCGCCGTAGGCTTCGAGCGCCCAGACTTCCATTTCACCGAAGCGCTGGCCACCGGTGCGGGCCTTACCGCCCAACGGCTGCTGGGTGATGAGGCTGTACGGGCCGGTCGCACGGGCATGGATCTTGTCGTCGACCAGGTGGTGCAGCTTGATCAGGTACATATGACCGACGGTGGTCTTCTCATCGAACGGTTCACCCGTCCGTCCGTCGTAGAGTTGGATCTTGCCGCCGTACGGCATCTTGGCCAGGATCTCGTCCGGGCCGTGGTTGCCACCGGTTTCTGCAAGCCGGTTGGCCACGTACTCGTTGGCTTCTTCGAGCACCTTATGGATTTCACCTTCGGTCGCACCGTCAAACACAGGCGTCACCGCCTGGAATCCAAGCACGCCGCAGGCCCAGCCCAGGTGCGTTTCGAGGATCTGCCCGACGTTCATACGTGAAGGCACACCCAGCGGGTTCAACAACACATCAACCGGCGTCCCGTCTTCGAGGAACGGCATGTCCTGTTCCGGCACGATACGGGCGATGACACCCTTGTTACCGTGGCGGCCGGCCATCTTGTCGCCGACGCTCAGCGGACGCTTGGTCGCGATGTACACCTTGACCATTTCCAACACACCGCTGGGAAGTTCGTCGCCGCGCTTCATATGAGCGAGCTTACGCTGCTTTTCCTTCTCGATCGCGACGATACGCGGCCAGAACTGGTTGTAAACCGCGGTCCCGGCGTCCTTGGCTTCCTTGTTGCCCTTGACCCACTTCAGGTCGAAGCTTTCGATCTGCTCGAGGATAACCTCGGTGATGTCACTGGCGCCGACCTTCTGACGCGTCGACGGGTCGACCATCGGCGCGCCGGTCGCTTCATTGATCTGCTCAACCATCTGGCGGAACAGTTCGGCGGCACGGTCGTCCATCGACGCTTCGTACTCACGCATCTCACGCTTGAGCCGCTTTTTCTGCTCATCATTAAGGTGCATGCGGCGGCTGAAACGCTTCGCGCCGATCACGATGCCTTCCGTGCCGGCGGGCACTTCCAGCGAATCGTTCTTCACATCTTCACCGGCCCGACCGAAGATCGCGTGCAACAGCTTCTCTTCGGGGGTCAGTTCGCTCTTGCTCTTGGGCGAAACCTTGCCGACGAGGATGTCGCCGGGCTTCACGTAAGCACCGATGCGGATGATCCCGTTTTCGTCCAGCATCGAAAGCATCTTTTCGCTGACGTTCGGGATATCGCACGTGAACTCTTCGCGGCCAAGCTTGGTCTCGCGGATTTCAACATCAAAGTCTTCGATGTGGATCGAGGTGAACGTGTCACGCTTGACCAGGCGTTCGCTGATCACGATCGCGTCTTCGAAGTTGTAGCCGTCGAATGTATTGAACGCCACGAGCACGTTCTTGCCCAGAGCCAACTCGCCCTGCTTCGTCGCGGCGCCGTCGGCAATGATCTGCCCCTGCTCAACACGCTGACCGAGCCGGACGATCGGCTTCTGGTTCTGGCAGGTACGCTCGTTGAGGCCGACGAACTTACGGAGATCGTATTCGTCCGCGTTATCAACGACGATCTGCTTGGCGTCGACGTAGGTCACCACGCCGGCGTTACGAGCACGAACCACCATGCCCGAGTAACCGGGGATGTGCTTCTCCATGCCCGTCGCCACGCACGGCGGCTCGGTCTTGATCAGCGGCACAGCCTGCCGCTGCATGTTCGAGCCCATCAACGCGCGGTTGGCGTCGTCGTGCTCGAGGAACGGGATCAACGCCGCCGACACACCCACGATCTGTTTCGGGCTGATGTCGACATAATCGATCTGACTCGATGGCACCTGCGCGAGGTCGCCATCGACACGCGCCAAGACCATACCCTGCTGGATCGAACCATCATCCTCGATGGAGTCGGTCGGGCCGAGTGTCAGTTTCATTTCTTCATCAGCACGCAGGTAAACGATGCCGCCGGTCAGCTTGCCTTCCTTGACCTCGCGGTAAGGCGTCTGCAGGAAACCGTACTCATCAACCTTGGAGTACAAGCCCAGCGAAGCGATCAGGCCGATGTTCGTGCCTTCAGGCGTTTCGATCGGGCAGATACGGCCGTAGTGCGAGATGTGCACGTCACGGACTTCAAAGCCGGCACGCTTACGGTTCAGGCCGCCGGGACCCAACGCCGAAAGACGACGCTCGTGTGTCAACTGGCTCAGCGGGTTCGTCTGGTCCACGACCTGCGACAGTTCGCCGCGGCCGAAGAAGTGATCGATCGCACTGCTGATGCTCTTGGAGTTGACCAGGTCAGCGATCTTGCTGAGTTCGTCCATGTCCTTGACGCTCATGCGTTCCTGGACGGTACGCTTGAGCTTCAGGAAGCCCTTACGCATTTCCTCGACAGCCAACTCGTCCAGGGTACGCAGACGACGGTTGCCAAGGTGGTCGATGTCGTCGATGTGCGCCTTGTTGCGGTTGCTACGCAGGTCGAGGATGTACTTGATGACCTGCAGGAAGTCTTCGGCACGAAGCTTCATTTCGTCTTCGGAGACATCCAGGTCGAACTTACGGTTGATACGGAACCGGCCGACCTTGCCCAGGCGGTAACGGTTCTCATCGAAGAATTTTTCATCGATCAGTTGCTTGGCCTTGTCGACCTGCGGCGGGTTGCCGGGACGCAGCCGGGCATAAAGCGCCAGCAGAGCAGCCTCGTACTCGGTCAGCGTGACGCCTTCCAGTTCGGTCTGCTTCTCGTCCGCGATCGTATTAAGGATCAGCATGTCGCCGGGGTTGGCGATGATGTCGACACTCTTAAGGCTGCTGGCCATGACCTGGTCGATATGCTCGCCGACCTGACCGCCGATCGGGACCAGCTCTTCGCCGGTCTCGGTGTCGATGATCGGGGCCGCAACATAATTCTCAGGCTTCAGGTCCTTGACCTTGATGCTCTGCACGTCGTAGAACGTCCGCAGCAGCTTGTCGGTCGTCGAGAAAGCCTCGTCGATCGCACGCAGGAACGTGGTCGCCGGGATCTTCGTCGACTGATCGATCCGCATCTGGAGCACATCCTTCTTGGACACCTCCAGCTCGATCCACGAACCGCGGTCCGGGATGATGCGGGCCGAGTGCAGCGGGCGGTCGGCCTCAGCCGAAGCGATCGAGAAGTCCACACCGGGCGAGCGGTGCAGCTGATTCACGATCACGCGCTCAGCACCGTTGATGATGTATTCACCACCACCCATCAGCACGGGGATCTCGCCGAGGTAGATATCCTCCTCGGGGATCTCCGGCACGTCCTTGCGGACGAGGCGGACACGGATGCGGAACGGCAGGCCGTAGGTCAGCCGCAGCTCCCGACATTCGTCTGGGGTGTACCGGGGTTCATCCAACCGGTAATGCACGTACTCCAGTTGCATATTCCCGTCGTATGATTCGATCGGAAATACTTCACGCAGTAACGACTCAAGCCCGATGTAAGCATCGCGCTCGTCGAAACCGACGTTTTGCTGGAGGAACCGCTCGTAAGCGGCCTGTTGAACATCAACCAGATTGGGGATTGTTAAAGCATCTCCACGCTTGGAGTAGTCGCGCACCGTCTTCAGCAGCATCGATGTCCTCGATCTTGCGAGTGGTAAGTGTAGTTAGTAATTGACCTTACGGGTTCCCGATCATCGCTTCGCACACCGCGAACCGAATATAATAGACAATTTTAAGTCACTCCACAACCCGGGTTCCGTAAAAATTTCATGTTATCAGGCGTTCTGGTCCTGACTTTGCGTGCAAAATGTGGGTTTTTCATCATAAGCCTTTAATTAACAGCGCAATAACACAGATCGTGTCAGATCGACAAAAACGCTGCCGTATCTTGGATCGCGCCGATCGGACCCTATGATCCACTTAAGTTATCAACAATTCAAGTCCGGGTATCTCAACCACGCTAAATGACACCGGCGCCAGCCCCGCCGGATCGCCATCCAGTTGTACCGCCATACCCCGAGGCCAGACCACCCGGATCGCTGTCGATTGCCCGCACTTCACATCCTTCCGCTTCAGGTGCCGACCGATCGCCACCGAAACCCCATACCTCGCCAGCGAGATCAGCCCCGGCCGCTCGAACAACACCCAGTCCAGCTTCCCGTCATCCTCAACGCAGCACCCCGGCGCGAGCTTCAGCCCCCCGCCATAGGAAGGCAGGTTGAATACGAACAGGTGCGATCCTGTATAGGTTTCACCATCCACCTCAACCTTCAGCTTCGGATACCGGTACCGCCACAGCGAAGAAAGCACCCTCGGCATATACGTAACCCGCTTCACCCGACGCAACCCCGAATGCGTCTCACGCCAACGATGCATCCGGTGCACCACGTCCGCATCAAACCCCACCCCGCCCATCAGTGTGAAAACCCACCCGCCGCTGCGCGATCCTTCGGTGCTCATCAATCCAAGGTCGATCCGCTTGGTCTGCCCCGCCTCGATCGCGTCGACCAGTTGCTTTGCCGACTGTGTGAAGCCGAAGTACTTGGCGAACAGGTTTTCATTGCCCATCGGCAGCGTCGCCAGCGCGACCACCTGCCCCTGTACATCCCCACCCTTACGCCTCGCCTGGTACAGCTCATTCAGCACCGCCCTGATCGAACCATCCCCCCCCGCCACCAGCACGCACCGGCACCAGCCCGACAGGTTCACATCCGACAGGCAGGCCTGCCGCTCGTCGATATCCCAAACCAGCTTCGGCTCAAACCCCCGACGCTCAAGCTCCGCAACCAGATCATCCACCAGCTTACGGTTAGGCCCCGACCCACTGAACGGATTGGCACAGATCAAAACGCCCTTCGCAATGGATCGCTCACGCTCCGCCATAGACCAGACATCATAAATCATCCGCCGCGATTAAGTGACAGCAACAACTCGACACGTTTAGCGGGCGATCACAGATCGCCGTGACACATCCGGTCCCCTCTCCCTATTCCGGGGGCGGGAGAGGGTTAGGGTAAGGGCCGGATTGATTGCGGCATCAATGACAAAACCATCCGCGCAATCGACCATCTCCCTCAATAATGCGGCGGTTTATGCGCCTCCAGATCGTTCGGATCATCCCCCTGCTCCTGCTGCTGTTCGACCCGATCCCGCAGCAATCCCATCTCCCGCCGCACCTTCGCAAGCTCATCGTGCAACTCACGCACCACACCATCCAGCTCGCCAACGAACTGCTCGAGGTAGGCAATCTTCTCTTCAACTTTTGTCACACGGTCATCCATGACCAGATTGTACGCAAATCATGCCGTACCGAAGCCCACGGCCGCCAACCGCTGACCACTATTTAGCCGCACATCGTCGATGTGTGGCCCTGCACTTCATCGCTGTCGATATGTTGGCATGATCGCCAGAAGAGATAAAACAAACACACTGCCAGGCTCAGGCACCGTCGTTGCCGGCGGCGACCCTCCGTTCCAGTTCTCCAGGATGATATCCAGGTCGTCCAACCCGACGTAGCCATCGCCGGACGGGTCGCCCTCCAGCCAGACACCCGCGGTCACGTTCTGGTTCCAGTTAGTCAGGACGATGTCCAGATCCGACAAGCCAACAAATGAATCATTACCCAGATCGCCCGGCAGACCGGCACGCACTAATACACCACTCGCCTGGTATTCAAGACCGAGCCCGACCGAACCCATCATCACCGGCCACGTCACATCATCAAACGCCCCAACCACACTGCCCGCATCGATGATCTGAATCACATCCCCCACGCCCGGCTCAAATCCCGACTCCAAAGTCACGCTCAACGAGCCGGCCAGCGTTGCCGTTCCGGTCGACTTCACCGCAGGTTTCGAAATCGCTGATGAACTGTCCAGCCCGACCTCCAACGCTCCGCTGCTGGTTATGTCATTTGCCCCCATATCGACCCGGCTCGCTGCATCAATCGACAACCGGCCCGTATTGTTTAACGCGTTAGCCAGGACAAACAAACGCCCATTACCGACGATCAATTCACCGGCGTTGCCTGTCAGCGTGTTTTCGATCGGCGTGGCGTTCACTCGAACGACCGATCCCGTCCCTGCTATCTCCACAACCGTACCGCTCGCGATCTGAGTGATGTTATTCCCGCTGAGCATAAGCAACGCGCCCGATCCGCTCGAGATGGCGCGCCACGTCCCGCCAACCAGCGTGCCGGATTGATTGTTCAACGTGACCCCCCAGTTACTGCTGTCGATCTCCACATGCGACCCGTCCAGAGCTTCAACGATACCGAAGTTCTCAAACTCACCGTCACGGATATGCAGGATCGCCGCGTTTTCCGAACGCAAGGTGCCGTAATTGATCGCATCGGCATCGCCCCCATTGATGTTGACGCCTAAACCGGGCGAAATCATCAACCTCGAACCAGTGGTGGCATAAGGCTCATCGGCGATGATCGTGCCGTTATTGATTAAGCCCAGATTCTTACCGCCCAGTTGCGGCGTACCTCGGAACGTATGATCGGCACCGTTCGTCAGCACGTTGTTCCCCGTTCCGTTAATACGGTTCAGCGAGTTGTTGGTCGTCTGCCAGGCGCCCGAACCATCGATCGTGACATCGCCTGTAACTTCGACCGCGGATACGGAAAAGGTTCCCGCGATCTGATAGATCGTGCCGTTATTCGTGATCGTGCCCGAGATGGCTGTCGAAATATTATTGATCTGCACCGTGCTGCCGGCGGTGACTGTCACATCAGTCAACAGGCTGTTGTTACTTGGCATGATGCGACCGACCGCATCGGTCACCAGATCGCCGTCCCGGACTTCCGCCGATTCAATCACCACAATCGAGTCTGCATCAATCGCTTGGATCGTGCCCCCCGTGTTATCAAACACGCCGTCACGCAGGATCAACCTGCCGCCTTTGGAAGCGCTGAATGTACCGTGATTGATCGTGTCTACGTCTGTCGCACCGATATCAATGGCCGTGCCGGGGGCAATGTTTAACGCCACATTATTAGTCGCGTATGGATTATCCGCTTCGACCAGGCCGTAGTTGATCATCCCCATGTTTTGATTGCCGATCGTCCCGCCGCCGTGGATGGTGTGGCCTGCCTCTTGTGTCAGGACCGCACCGAGAACGCCGGTCGTGGCTACGATGTAATTAAAAGTCCTGTCCGACAGGGTCCACACCCCGGTGCCGGTCACGGTCGCGTCACCGCTGAACCGGATAGTCGATGCGGAAGAAATCAACGCAAGCTGTTGGATCTCACCGTCATTAATGATCGTCGAACCGGCATTGAAAGGTAGAACGAAGTTCTGCATGACTAGGCTGTCGTCGCTACCGATTGTCAGCCCACTGATCGGATTCTTGGGATTGACATCCAGTACAACCTGAACCGGCCAGTCCCCCTCATCGATCACCACCAGGCTCCCCGCGGCAGGGGCTCCTGCATCCCAGTTTGAATCCGTGCTCCAGTTCCCGCCGCCGTCGTAGATCCATGTCGTCGTCTGCGCTGTTGCAGATACGCTGAACATCAAATACATAAAAAGCAAAACCACACATGGGAAGATAAATGTATTAATTGACCGCGATGTAAACCGTGCATGGTTCGTGCATGTGGACATCCCAATATCCTCCTTTTTGACCGCAATATGATGTGTGGCGGAAACAGGCGCGTTAGAATAAACCGCGCCGCAATAAAAATACTTGCGGGTGCTATTTTAACCGGTCACACGATTGCTACAAGAGATAATTAACAATAGCCCGGAAAAAACAGCCACGAACAAGCGGCCGCTTGATAAAAAGAATCCCCCCATATTCACAGCTTTTACCTGATATGCTCGACGTATTTTTCAGAATTGCGACGCGTTTTCAGTTCTTCTTGAAAAATCCCACCGTCGACTGCATCACGCGCTGACGCAGGCTGTCGAGGTTCGCGCGGTCTTCGCTCTGCTTCAGGTCGTCGAGATTCGCCTGGCAGAATCGGCAGCCGAGGGTGTTCAGATGGAAGTCGACGTATTCGTGCCAGGCAGGGTCGAGCGTGCCCAGGTGATACCCACCGATCGTGCTGCGCTTCGGACAACTCAATCGGTGCTCTTCCCAGACCTCGGTCAATAACGCGTCCGGTGGATCAAACGTGTGCGTCGGCTTATCCCCCATCGCTTCGAGCAACTGCTTGCGGATCCGCGACAAACTGCGGTGCTTGATCGTCGCGACGTGCCCGTCTTCCACACCGACCGCCTTGGCGACCTGTGCGTTTTTCAGTTGCGCATAAAACAATAGTTCGATGATCTGTAGTTCCCGGAAGTTCAAGGATTCTTTATAACCGCTGACCAGGCTATTGATCGCAGCCGCCAGCTCGCTGTGCAGTTCGTGGCGGTTCTCTTCCTGCCTTGCATACCAGCTCGCGGTCGGATCGCTCGACGCCAGCCTTGCCTCCGGCCCGACGCTGCTGTCACTGACCTGCCCGCCGCCCATCGTATCGCTCAACAGACACGCACGGTTACTCTTACCCCGATGCGAATCGATGATCCGCCGACGCAGGATCGAAAACAGGTATGTCTCCAGACTAGACTCGCCCCGAAATCGTTCGAGCCCGCGCAGCAAGCCGATGAATGTCTCCTGTACCAGGTCCTCCGCGTCGTTGGCATTGCGCACCCGACTACGCGCGAAGGCTAACAGCCGTCCCTGGTACCGTTCCACCAGCTTAGGCCAGCCCTGCTCATCACCACGACGTACCGCATCCAGCAGGTATTGTTCAGCTTCGGATAATGCGTTCATAAGTCTGCGCAACCAGTCTTAACATGATTCACTTGCGGATGATGATGTAGAGCACTCTCGCTTAACGCCCATTATAACCGTAACGAAGTGTATCACGACCGGGGAGGACCCGCCCCCGATTGACTTATGACTTCAACCTCATATTGATCCGCTTCATCTGCCACCGCACGGAATTGGATCGAATATTCGCCGGTATCGGCTGACACATGGTGGTTTGCGGCGAGGGATAGATTATCGCCCGACACCCCATGGCTGGACCAGCTCCTGCCCCCCATGGACATTCTTGTGTACTCGCGACACTGAAGCTCATTCTCTCCCGTCATATCCCGCGACAGCCAGCAATCTGTCGTTTGAAGCCTGCCATCCGACATGTAATAAACCGACAACGGCTCATCGATCCCCACCGTTTGCTTCTGACCGACCGCCTCCTCTATCGGCTGATACCCCATGCTGTTGAGCACATCACGATCAAACACGAGATCGTTCATATCCTCAGCACCGATCTCTTCGCCGAACTTCTCGATCTGCTCAGTTAAATGTTCCAGCCCCTGCACCCGTTCGGCAGCAAAGTAAGCCTTGACCAGGTTCTGTCTCGCAAGCTCATCATCACCGACTCTGTGCTGATAGCGTACCAGCTTCAGTAGAACCTTCGGATCGCTGATGTTTCGCTGAGCCAGTGAGTCGTAGTATTGCTTTTCCTGCTCATCGCTCATATGCCTGGCCAGATACCCCAACACCTTCTCATTGGCCGGGTCCTGCATGAGCGCGTCGATGATGGGTTGGAACTCGGGCCTGTCAAAACGCTCAAGGTAGCGAACACAAACACGGCTCTGTTCCCCCGGCTTTCGCTCGCCGTAACCATCACGAACCTCGAACACCTCCAGCATGTACGGGCTGTCGTTCCACGCCCGAAAGTGCAGGCGTTCGTGGTGCTCGTTGTCTTCGATGATCGCGCCGTGGTCGATCCGCCAGCCGGCATCGGTGTAGGTCTGATGAAATGCCCGAACGATCTGCTCCGGCTCATCGGTGACCGCTGTCCACATCGCGTGGCGGTCTGACATCAGGCCGTAACCATCTACGATCTTCTCCAACACCACCCCATCAGGCCATGGGATATCCGTATCGTCCGGGTACTGTCCCATCAGTTCATCGGGCCAGTCGACATCCGCGCCGTGCTGCTCATTCCACGTGTTGAATTGCTTGGTGATCTGCTTGGCAACCTCCCCGGAGATATTCTCGCCGATCATTTTGTATGGCGTGCCAACCTGCGTGCTCTTGCTGCTGTGTTCGAGCTGGCATGTCAGCGCATAACGTGCCAACGGCGGGCCAAGGTGATCCGTATACCCCGAATGACTGACGTAAGGCATATTACCCGCGGTGATCGTGAGTTTGGCTTTAAAATTGCGCTCAAGCAGAGGCTTGCTGTCCTGAGTCACATCGATCGATAACGCCATGTACGAATCGTAGAGCCTGCCGCCGTACTCAGGCGTCCGGCCGTCGGTATAGACATCAACTTCATCGACGTACTTCAATTCAAGCAAGGCGTCATGCAGCGCGGCCGCGACCTGATCGAGCACGGGATGTTCATTTTCAACCATGATCGCGATGCGACGTATTGAAAATACATCGTTCTCGCTGGTAGTCGTCTTACTTGTTGTTGATGTGATATTGTTCGCTTCGATCTTGCCCGCTGAAACATCGAGCCCAACACTTGCCGGCACGTTTGAAGTGAACAACCGGAATACACCGTACACCCCGGCCAGCACGAGCCCCGCGATCACGAGCAAGACAACCAGTCGCTTGTTCCCGGATCGCATCATGGGGTTCGTGTATCCTTGCTCTCAGGTTGAAATATCGATTCAAGCCAGGCTCATAAACAGAAACACGACCACGCCCAGGCTGATGATCAATGCCAGACGCAACGACCAAGTATAGTAACCCTTCGTCGCCACGTTCAGGAACAGATAGGTGCCTAAGATCAGCACACCCAGCGCCATGTAAGAAAAGATTACGCTGCGTTTGTGCTGCACCTGTACGTTAATCCCCTGCACCAATGACCGCGCGATCTCTTCGATCTGCTGCGGCGTTGCATTCACGAGCACCGCATCCCGCCAGACCGTATAGGCCGGCTTATCGAATTGCTGTGTGAATTGATCCGTCACCAGGTTCCGCGACACCAACTCATCCGCGACACGGTCACGCAGCCAGTTGCTGTTCTTGGCAAGCTGCTGGTGGAACCGCTGCTGATCGGCACCGGAAAGCTGACTGATCCTAGCCTCAGCCATAGGCAACACCGCGTCCGCCGCCTTGTGCACCGCATCCCAGTACGCGTCGCTCTGCTGGGTATGCGTGCTGTCGGAATACGCGACGAGCCAGGGATTGTTATTAAAATCGTGCGTAAAACCGCTACGGTCGACAAGCCAGGGCTTATCTGCAAACCGCGTCGAGATGGAGAACGCATCATCCGCTGTCTTCACCCGCAGCGCCAATCCCCCGATCTTGGATTCCACTTGTTTGCGCCAACGGTTGTGGTTCTCAAACCGCAGTTCCTGGATCGCCACAACTACCGATGTCCCATTGACCGGCCGTTCCACCGAGACATACGCCGGGTCGAACATCTTCTGCTTCAATCCACGCGCGACTGCTTCAAGCACATCGCGCGAGATGAACGCCGCATCGCCCCCGTCGGCTTCATCACGCCAGACGTATACATACGGGGCGTCCGCCCCTTCCGCTTCCGTGTCCCCAAGGTCCTGCATCAATCGCTGACCCACGCGCCTACCAAGCGCCTCGGCCGCGTCTTCCATCGACGGGTAGATATCCGCTTCAAAATCCTGGTACTCCTCGATCGCATCGGTCCATGGCACACCCGCGACCGTCATGCCCGATTGGACCTCGACTTGCGTCGTGCCTGCTGCGGCAGCACTGTGCTCCGTAACAGATACACTCGCCGCATCGCCCGAGGTTCTGGTGGCTGAAACCGCAACCGTACTGACTCGCCCGGTACCCGGGTCTTCATATGAATGCAGAATCGACTGATCGTTCATCTCCACCGCATTCACAGCCTGTGGGGCGACAATCTCAGGTGCTTCATACACGGCAGGCGGTTCAATGTAGCTTTCAGCAACATCGGGTGTCGCGATAACAGGCGGATTGATGTGTGGCGTAACCGTAGCCACATCATCGACGATGACCGAAGTGCGTTGACGGATCTCGTCCGCCTTGGCCTGGACTTCTGCCGCCATCTGTTGCGTATCCAGACGCACACGCTCGGCTTCCATCTTCGCCTGTTCCGCTGCGTCAATTGCAACGGCTTGCTGCTGGTTATACACAACAGTCTGCGTATTCGATCTTGCTACAAACATCAGGCCCAGGATCAATACCGGCACGAGCAGAATCGTTCCGATCGCGACGAGGATCCCCACGATCACTTTCCCGCCGCGGTTATCGCCGGTAACAGCTTTAATGATGAGCACGATAAGAACCGCGATCAGGATCAGTTCGAGGATGCCAAAACTAAACGGCATGAAAATGAGTCTGGAACTCATGACTTACGCTCCTTCCCCGATTGGCCGCGGGCCCGCGGCGTCGCGCCGCTTGGCCGGCCAGGCCAGGATCAGGATCGAGCCGACCAGGAATATCACCGAGAACACAAACGGTTCGCTGTTTGTGTGTTGCATGAAAGTTTCGATCGCCGGGCCGACCCGGCCGCCCTGGATGTGGTCGGCCACCGGACGCCAAAGCTGGTCCAGCGATTGCGAATGGTTGAGGATCTCTGTCGAGATCGCCACCGCGATCAGCATGCCGCCCGCACCGAACAAGGCGCGGAACATATGCATCACGCCTTCCCGTCGCCGCGCGACCGCCAACAGGACGCCGCCGAAGATCAACATCATGATCGCCAACGGGAAACTGACACGTTGCATCAACTCGGGCCAGCCCGCCGCATTGGAAACATCATCGTAGCCCAGCGCGTTGTTGAGCCACGGACCGATGTCGCTGCCGAACGTATTCGCCGCAATCGCTTCAGGCAGCTCCAGGCTAAGCCCAAGCACGAGGATCATCCCTAGAAAGATCATGATCGTCGCGACCAGCGAGAGCAAGACACCGACGAACCCCTGCGAATGCCGCCTCTCCGGATGATGAAGATGCGGCTGAGTTTTACTGGAAACAACGTGTCCATGCGGTTTAGGCGTAGACACAACGGTGCGCGAGCCGTCCGGCTGCCATTCCGTAATGGGTCGACCGTTTACGTCGTTGAACGAACCACAAGCGATCAGGATCACATCAATGAGCTGCCCGATGCCGAACAACCCGAAAGTAAGCAGCCACAGGATACCCGTGCCGACCTTACCGACATAGAACCGATGCAGGCCGCAGATCGGGATGAGATACGACATACACGCCAGCAGCAGCGCCGCTAACCGGCTCTTATCAGAACAGTTCTTCGTCACCACGGCCGAGTACGCGTTCACCTGCTCGGTGCGATGCGCCGCCTGCTTACGCCGGGCGTGTGGCGGTAAATAAGAGGCTTTGCCGCCGGCGCCCGGGGCCGGTGGCGCTTTACGCGCCTGGGTATCTCGCGGCGGAGGGATGTCATCATCGTCATCCAGCGCCCAGTCTTCGATCGTCGTCGGATCGAACGGACTGATCGCCTGCACCGCCAGCGCGATCGCCGCGGGGATACCGAACGCAAGCATCCCGCTGGCGTCATGCATGAACCACGACGCGATCCAACCCAACAACCCCGCACCTAACGCAGAACCTAAAGACAAGCGGTCTGCCCGCCCGCAGGACATCTGCTTCGACCAGTCGATCAAGAACAGCGGCACCGCAATCGCGATCAATGTGTAACTGAAAACATCGCGATATTGGCTGTAGTTGCCCATCGCCAAGATCCAGCCCATGAAACCCGCGCCCAGGATGCCCAACCCACCCAGCGCAAGACGCTTGATCATGCCCGATTCGTTCTTTAATCCCGGCATCAACTTCCACTGCGAAAACACCAGCCCGGACATCGCGCCCAAGCCGGCCATCATCGCAAAGAAACCAGCCTTACCCGAATCGATTCCCGAAAGATAACCTGCGCCCCACGTCACCAGGCAAAGCGCGATCAATGCCAGTAGCTTCCGCTGAAACGCGCCCATCGGATCACGCGCCGGATCACCAAAACCACCATGTGCGGCACCTTGGTACTTCCCACGTGTGAACAGCTTGTTGTCGATCGTTCGGCTGACGTGTTCCATGCGGTGCTGGATCGTGTCGGCCAGGTGCTCAAACGGAACCTTGCCGGTACTGCCCGGTTTACTATCCGCCGTCGCGACCGCCGCCCCGCCGCCGGCGTCCTGGCCCGCGTTGTGCCGCACCTTCGCAGCCACCTGACCGGCGACCATGCTCAAATCGGCCGCGCTGAAGCTGGCCATGCTCTGCTTCATCCGCTCTTCGCCGAACACCGTCTCGACCAGGTCGTTGACGCTCTGATACCGCTCGGCCGGGTCCTTGACCATCGCCTTGCTAATCGCTGCCCGGAAAGGCTCTTCAATTTCATCAAGCTCAGGCGTCGACGAAAGGTGCTTATACAACACCTCGCTAGGCGTATCGCCCTTAAATGGCACATGCCCGGTCAGCATTTCATACAGCAACACACCGAGTGCATAGATATCGATACTGCGGTCATATTTGCCCGCACCGACCTCGGGAGCCATGTAATGCACCGTCCCGACGGTCACGGTCTGGCTCTGGTGATGATCGGCGCTGATCGCTTTGCTTAAGCCGTAATCGCCGATCTTCACGTAGCCGTTTTCATAGAAAATGTTCGCAGGCTTCAGGTCGCGGTGAACGATCCCGCAGTCATGCAGGTAGCTCAAACCCTTGGCGATTTCACGCAGGAAGAACGCCGCCTTCTGAGCGCCCAATCCACCCGGAGATTCATCGATCAGGTCACGCAGCGACGGCCCCGCGACGTATTCCATCAGAACGAACGGCTGACCTTTGTCGTTGTGCTTGACATCAAAAATGGTGACCAGGTGCGGGCTCTTGAGGTTCATGCACTGGCGTATGCCACGCAATTCGATCTGCTCAAAGCCTTGCACCGCCTTGAGCGCGACCTCCCGGCCGGAGTCACTGACGGCGTAGTACACCTCGCCGAATCCGCCGTGCCCCGCGGCGCTCTTGATGGTGTAGCCTTCTAATGGCTTGTCACCGGGTTGGTATTGGTAAGTGTGCATCGTTTTGCCCCACCGGCTGTCAGCCGGCCATGACTGCCCTCAAAAACCTCTCAGGCTTGCGTGATACGGAACGTCACCGATCCTACACACACAGACTTGTCCACCGGGACCCCTTGCGAAGCGTCACACGCCTCGCCCCCGACTTCCACTTGTTCTCGCGTCTGACAAACCAGCTTGCCCTCACGCTTGCAAAGAATGATCGGCTGCTCCGCCGCATCGGCTCGCACTTGGCAGGCAGGCCCCGCGCCCATCACGATCTGCTTGTCAAGCAATACAACACGCTTGACATCAGCCCGCGCCATCCGTGCGCCGGCTGACAGATCGATCACCGCCGAGGTGCTCGCCGCGTGCGGCATCCGGAACTTGAACCGGCAACGCGGCGACAATTCAATCTTGTCACCGTCATTGAGCAATCCTTCCTGCACCGCCTTGCCGTTCACATTCACCGGCCGTGGCGCTCGCAGAAAATAATCGTCCTCAACACGTCGGATCGTGATCGTCGGGGCGCTCGGGTCGGCGATCAGGCCCACATCAGGCCGCTCCGCCGAACTGACCGGCCCGACACTCACGGCCGACTTCTCAGTCACCCACGACGCGCCGCAGCCGTCCACCTGGATCAGAAAATGATCCGGCAACACGTCCAGGCTCCCGATGGCATCATTGCGCACGTTCACACCGTTATTGTAAGCGATCGGCGTCACCGGTCCTGAATCTTTCTTTGACCGATCCTGCAAAGATGGGGCGCTGCGGGCTGCGGATGCGTACCCATCCGAAATCAGCCCGAGCGGCCCACCGGCTAACGCTTCGCGGCTGGTCACGATGCTGTCTGCATGTTTAATCGCATCATCGATCCAGCCGGCGTCAGGCAATAAGGCCTTCATCTTCCGTAACTCACGCCCCGCGGTCCGTGCATCTCCATATGTCAGTGCATCCGTCGTCTTCACGATCAAGTTGATTGCTTCACGCAGCTCGCGGATCGCCAGGTCATCCCCCGCCGCCGGCCCGACCGCTCGAAGCAATGCCTCCGCCTGATCGACCCGGCCACGGTTCAGCGATTCACGCACACGCGCCGATGCCTGCTTCGTCAAACGACCTGCAAGCTCCTCGACCTGCTTGTCATACGGACGCAACCGACGGGCCTCGGCCAGATGATGCCCGGCCGCCGCCCAGTCTTCACGATCCAATGCCGCACCGCCGCGTTCGATCGCGGCTTCTGCTTTCACGCGATGCAGTTCGATTTCCTGTTCAGCCTGCAACACGGTGGCGCTGTCATTATTCGCTGTCTTTAATAGAGCGATCCCACGAGAAAGAAAACCATTGTTTGCATGCTGCCGTGCCGCACCCAGTGCAACGTTATGCAGTTCAACATTGTGCCGCTTCTCGCTCATCTGATTCGCGATCTTCTGACGCAATTCAGAAACTTCCGCACCATGACCGCCAAGCGAATTGGCCTTTTCGCAATCCGCCAATGCTTCATGCAGTCGGCCTGCATCGAGATGGCCCTGCCCGCGCTTGACGTAGGCAGCGATCAACTTCGTCGCCAACCGCTGGCCGTGACGATGCGAACGCACCGATTCCTGGCTCAGCAGTTTGTGCGCCTCATCCAGCCGACCGTCGGCCAGGGCACACTGCGCTTGTTTGATGCGCAAGAAGTTCACCGGCTCATCTCCGCAATCTGGCTGTGAGGATAACCCCGCACGGGAGTGCAGCCTTGGATCACTGCCTCCCGATCGGGGCTAAGGGTGGGACCTTGTTGATCTTGTTGAAGCGATTCGCTGAGCGTTTCTTCGAGCTGATGCAGCATCGCCGCCTTCAGATAGGCCAGTTCCCAGTCTTCCAGGCGGACCAGCATCGATTCACTCATCCGGTCGGCCTCGGCCAGCAGCTTGGATTCTGATGCATTCATCATTCAACTCCTGGCTAGTTATCCGCCCTTTTCGCTCTCGAATCCGTCCGATCGGCTTTCACTGACCGGACGGTTTATTTAATGCCCCCGCACCCCCAAGCGCTACGCCGCAACCCGGTAGGCACGAGGACCGCATCAGCTGTATTAGTTAAGACGTCGCGCCTCGGCCAAACGTTCCACTTCGGCATCATCCAGACGCGCTTCCGGCTCCAGTTCCTTGTCCTTGGTGGATTCGGCCAGGTCGCTGGGGCCATACAGGTATTCATCGACCTGGGCCAGCAGATCGACTTCATCCACCACGCTGACCTCGATCGGCTGAACAAAATCGCTCTCACGGGCCAGGACACGCTCCGCCACATCCAGGCGCTTCTGGATCTCGCTGATCAGCTTCTCGGTCTGAGCGAGCTTGCTGTTGTCCAGCTTGACATGCGAGGTGGTCGCTGCGGCCTGCACCAGGCGGTGCTGGCTTGCCAGCGATTCGATCTTGTCTTCCAGCAGCGCCTTCTGAGACTGCGTCTTCTGCAGCATCTGTTCCGCAGCAGCCAGTGTCGCTTCACGCTGGGTGACCAGGCGTTTCTTGCCTTCCAGCACGACTTCCGCTTCCTTCACACGGTCCAGCCGACGGCTCAGATCGTCCACGACCTGCTGGTGTGAGTACTTCTTGCCGCCGATCCGGTAGCTGGCGGTCTCGATCGTGACCACATCACGCAGCTTGGCCATACGTGCACGCTCTTCGGCCAGCCTCTCTTCGCTTTCCTTGATGTCTTGCTTGAGTGCCGCCAGCTCGACCTCTTCGGTCGCGATCCGCTGGACGTTGGCGTGCATCTCAGGGATGATCTCATCGAGCAGGTCCTTGGCCCGAGTCAGTTCAAACTCGATCGGGACGTTGCTCTTGACCGTTCCCTGGATCGCGTTGGCCGAGCTCTTGACATAGCTGATCAGGTCATCGCCGAACAACAGACCGCCGACCAGGGTCAAGCCCACAGTGGCGATCGCACCACGTTTTACCCATTTGCATACCATCTTAAATCTCCTTTTGTAAACGATTTACAATCGCAACCGGGCTCCGCGGATCTCGTATCCGCTACTTGGATGTCGAACGCCGTGCGCATTTATGGCGCGATTGGAGATTTTTTGAAGATTTTTCTGTCGCCCTGATAATCCCGACCATAAGCCCCGGACTCTCGGGCACTTGCCGAGAACCGGTAACCCGAGTAACTTGCCCTGTCTACACCACGCCGGTGTGGCGGAATTGGCAGACGCGGCGGATTCAAAATCCGCTTCTGGTTAAACAGAGTGTGGGTTCGAGTCCCTCCACCGGCATTCATAAATCTTGCTGGCTTCTGGGATCACAACATGCAAGAGCAGGATCTCACCCCCGAACAGCTAGAGCATCTTCCACGCCACTGTAGCGCCCTTGTACACAAGTGATTATGCTGTGCCTTCAAGCAAGGAGGCTTTGATGAAGGCATATTCAATGGATCTGCGGAAGCGGGTGTTGGCGGCGTGTGATGCCGGGCACGGCACGCGTGAGGTGGCCAAGCGGTTCTCGGTCAGCGCCTCGTGGGTGCGTCGGCTCAAGCAACGGCGTCGTGAAGGCGAGGGGATCTCGCCGCGGCCTCAGGGCGGCGACTACGTCAGCCGGTTCACCGGCGAAGACCTGCAGCGTGTACATGCGATGCTCAAGCAGAAGCCGGACACGACGCTGGATGCGTTGCGTGTGCGTTGTGAGCGTGAGCTGGGCATCCGTTGCGGGCTGGGCACGATGTGGCGGACGGTGCGTTGGAAGCTGGGGTGGACGTTTAAAAAAAGTCATTACGGCCCAGCGAGCAGGACCGCGCGGATGTGAAGCAGCAGCGTGTGAACTTCCGCATCGCCACACGGTTCATCGAGCCTAAGCAGCTTGTTTTCCTGGATGAATCGGGCGCGAGGACGAACATGACCCGCCTGCGGGGCTGGGCCGGACGCGGTTGCCGGCTGGACGCCGCGGCGCCGCACAGCCACTGGCGTACGACGACGATGCTCAGCGCGATCGGTTGTGAGGGTGTGATCCAACGGGCGACGCTGGCCTTCGACGGCGCGACGGATGCGGCGCTGTTCCGAGGCTACGTCGAGCGTTGCCTGGCCCCGGCGCTGAAGCAAGGCCAGATCGTGGTGATGGATAACCTGGCGTCGCATAAGGTGCGCGGGGTGCGTGAAGCGATCGAAGCGGCGGGCTGTGACCTGTGGTACTTACCGCCGTACTCACCGGACTTCAACCCGATCGAGAAGATGTGGAGCAAGGTCAAAGCCCTGCTGCGTGCCGCCGCCGCACGGACCCACGACAAACTGATTGAGGCGATCGGTCGGGCGTTGCGTGCGGTATCCCTGGACGAGTGCCGCAACTACTTCCGCAGCTGCGGGTATGCTACATGAGATTGGAAGACGCTCTAGTAGAAGCGGTCTATGACGGTGTCATGCAACAGTTGCTCAAGAGCCACTCTCGGGCTCAGATCGTGGACAATCTTGTCAACCAAGGCATAGCAAAACAGAGAGCGTGTGAGATTGTGGATGAAGTCATCCGCTTGCGTAAAGCAGCCTACCGAAAAGCTGGAATTCGCAACATGGCCTTCAGCGTACTGTGGTGCCTCGGCGGCATCGCCATTGCAATCATCACGTACAAAAACACAACAGGCAGCGCTCTAATTGCAACCTACGGCGCTTTTGGTTTAGGCCTGATCCAGTTCTGCTACGGCTTCAAGCTCATGTGGGATAATTGAACCAATCGCACATTGTCCATATAGCCACAGCTTTGCAGGGTTCGCTATGCTGTACTTCCGAGGCCGCACATGAGATGGATCAGAAATAGCTTCGTGTTGATTGTGGCAATCCTGATACTGGCTTGGATTGCTTCATACTATTCAATGATCCACATAAGAGCGGTGAGTTCAAAACTAAAAACGGATGTGAATTGCTATGTGTTTTATGGAAACGTCAATGTGACTGTTCATTATGGGATTCAATATACAAATCAAAATTGTGTATTTCGTTTTGAATCACCTTATGAGCCACCTCATGAGTGGTACTACATCTTTGGTCCCGTTATGCTCACAGGCTCCGGGTTTGATGCGAAGAATCCAGCCACCATTCCTCCGTTTAAATTTTGGCACTCACCGGTTTCAACCCCAAGCAGTCACTACAGAGTCACTGAAATAGGCTTCCCCCTCTGGCTCCCCACCCTCCTCTTCGCCCTCTGGCCCGCGATCGCACTTTTCCGCCACATCAAACGCCGATACTTCACACAACACATCTGCCGTCAATGCGGCTACGACCTGCGCGCCACCCCCTCCGGCATCTGCCCGGAATGCGGGCACGAACAAACGGTAACCAAAACAGCTTGATTGAACAGATGCAACATACGCTGACCCCCTCTCCCCCCGGGCTTGCCCGGGGTTGTTATGCTGTACTTCCGAGGCCGGATATGAGATGGATTAGATACAGCTTCACCTTCATTGCCATCGCCTTGCTCATCTTATGGCTTGTATCCTATTACGTTTGCATTTATTCAAGCGGTCCGTGTGCTGGCTCAAATTCACCCATGGAAGTATGTGTGTCTTGGGGACGTTGTAGCCTCATAATGGTCGATCGAATCCATCCACAATACGCTCCTCAAAACTGGAGTACTGATTTTGTTATTCAGAAAAATGACAAGCTGATGTTGGTTACATGGCCCGAGAACTATATAGGCCCGCCAATGAAAGGCGAATCACAATTCGTACTGAGCATTGGTAACTGGGGTTCAAGCGTCTATCGATATGGGACGAACTTTTACCTCCGATTCCCCCTCTGGCTCCCCACCCTCCTCTTCGGCCTCTGGCCCGCAATCGCATCCGCACGCCACATCAAACGCCGGTACTTCACACAACATATCTGTCGTAAATGCGGCTACGACCTGCGAGCCACCCCCTCCGGTATCTGCCCGGAATGCGGGCATGAACAAGCTGTGACAAAAACAGCTTGATCGAACAGATGTGAACTTACTTTCATGCTCCGTGTATAGCCGCGACCATTGGTCGCGCTCTTCGCTTTCTGTATATACCCCACGGCGCGACCAATGGTCGCGGCTATACATCAAAACCTTCTTATCTCTTCATCCGTGTTCATCCGTGTTCATCTGTGGCTAACTCCCCTCTGACTTGCACGGCTATAATACCCCCATGAAATCTCCACACCTCACGATCGTGTCCGTGCTGGCTCTTTTCGTTTTCGCTTTTCTCTTCACCGCCCCGGTCGTCGGTGAAGATGATCCGGCCGGCCCGGCCGATGGCGATGTCGTCGATCCGCCGATCGCGACGCCGCTGAATATTCTCATCTATTCACGCACCGCCGGCTACCGCCACAAGTCCATCGAGGACGGCGTGAAGATGATCAACGACCTCGCGGCGCTCTACGGCTACACCGTCGAGCACACCGAGTTGCCTACCGAGTTCAACGATGAAAAACTCGCGCAGTTCGATGTTGTCGTTTTCCTCAGCACCTCCGGCGACGTGCTCGACGACACACAACAACTCGCGTTCGAAAAGTACATCCGTAACGGCGGCGGTTACGTCGGCATCCACGGCGCGTCCGCGACCGAATACGACTGGCCGTGGTACGGCAAACTCGTCGGTGCGGTCTTCACCAAGCACCCCGCGATCCAGGAAGCGACTATCAACATCACCTCGCCGCAGCATATATGCATGCACGATGTGCCCAATCCCTGGGTGCGCACCGATGAGTGGTACAACTTCAAAGATGTGCAGACCGGGCTGACCATGCTCGCGACCGTTGATGAATCAACTTACGAAGGCGGTGAGATGGGCGAGAACCATCCATTGATCTGGTGCCACGAATTCGATGGCGGCCGGTCGTTCTACACCGCGATCGGGCACACTAAAGAATCGTTCAGCGAGCCGGCGTTCATCTCGCACGTCCACCGCGGCATCCTCTGGGCCGCCGGTCGAAGCATGCCCGTCCCGCCGGACTCGAACGAAAACTAACGCGAACACAATCCAGGCATGGCGAGATGGGTGCCACACTTTGACTCCGAAGGAGCAAAGTGTGCGCTGACCAACACGCTTTGCCGCTGCGCGGTCAAAACGTGGCACCCGCTACAGTAGGATTGTGTTCGCGCTAACCCCTCCGTCCATACCCCACCATCAATAATCCCGACAACATAAACAACGCGCTCGCCGGTTCCGGTATCACATTCACCTGCGCACTAGGCGGAACGCCCATGTTCCAGTGCCCGAGTACGATGTCCAGATCATCCAGCCCCACGTAATGATCCCCCGACGGATCGGCAAGCGGGTTGCCGGGCGGCACTGTCTGGTTCCAGTTCGCCAGCACGATATCCAGATCGCTTAGCCCGACAAAACCATCGCCGTTCAAATCACCCGGGATCGGTTGGCCGACGACGTAAAGCGTGACGTTCGTTGCGTTGTAAACCACTTCGAACATCAGCCCCCCGCCGATGTCAGTGCCTGTGACATCAGCGAAAGAACCGATCACACTGTCCGCTGTGATGATCTGAAACGACTCGCCGGGACCTGGCATAAAGCCGTTGATCAGCGAAAGCTCGAGTGAGCCGTCAAGGTTGGCCGTGGCTCCCGTGACATCCAGCAGATCAAAGTCGCTGCCGGCAGTCAATCCACCGATCTCAAATGCGGCATGGCCGCTCAGTGTCTGCGTAAATCCTGCAGACAGTGATGCAGCGCCCGGCGAGTTACCGATCTCTAGATGCCCGTCATTCTGCAAAAGCACGTTAGCCTCAGCATTGTCCTGCAAAACCAGCGATGCCTGCTCACCGATCACCAGCGTGCCCGATCCGCTGAATGTCGCGCCGGATTGAATGGTGTAGGTATTCGCTGATATCAGGTACATGGCCGTGCCCGCATCGAGCACGACATCCGCCGTATCCGCAAACGTCCCACCGGCACTGAAACGAACCGCTTCGCTCGTTACATTCACAGCGCCGCCGATAGTTGATTGACCCAGGAAGTCGACGATGCCGCTCGTGGTGATGTGGCCGGCCGATCCCTGAACCATCGCGCCTGTCCCGCCGATACCGACGACGCCGAACGGCACGGTATGATCGATCACAACGTTGCCGTCTGCTTGCCACGTCGCGTTGTTAATCAATCCACCATCGGTGATATTGACATCCCCGTCGGCGTCGAGTGTCCACGGGTTATTGAAGGTGACGAGTCTGCCGAAGCCGATGTCGACAACATCTTTGAAAGTATCGACATGCGGGCCGTTGAAGATGATGTTGCCGAGCGTCGCGTTGATCAGGGTATAGCCGAACTGATCGGAGCTGCCGTCCAGGTCGAACGAGCCGGCGGTGATGGTAAGCACGCCGCCCTCCGGCCGATACTCCGCGACACCTTTCACCTGTCCGATCACGTTGACGCTGCCGTTGCCCGTGATCGTGCCCTCGTCATCCGCTCCGTACACCAGTTCGGTTGTGGTCAGATCACCCAAGATGGATACGAGGCCGCCCGCCAAATCGAGAACGCCGTTACGGTGCAGGACAACATCGTTAGCCAGGAGCAAGCCATTGGTAGCGACCACAATCGTCGCAGGCGCATTGCTGAACCGGCTACCCACAGAGAATTCGCCGTTCACGTTGAGCGTGTATGAACCGACCGCAAGCGTCGTGTCATCGATGATCGCCAATCCCGCAACGGTATCGTCCGCATTCATCGTTACGATCCCGGCACCGCGCACGAAAGCCTCGTCATTCGCATCAGGCGTGCGGGCGCCTGACCAGTTGGGCGCGTAATTGAAAACACCGCCGCCGAGAAATTCCCTGCGTGGCAGGTCCACCTGTGAGTAGTTGTTGCTTGTCGCCATCGCGATCAGGTCGGCATGGCTCGGACGCCGCCGGACACTCGAAGCGCCGCATTCGCCGCACATCAATAGATCATCCGGGCGCATGTGCCCGGGGTCGGGATCGAAGTCTTTGGTGTCGATGTCCGCCGACACATCGGCCCCGAAGATCATGCCGGGGTTCAGGTCATAGTCACCGTCATCGTTCTCGGTCGCACCGCCGCGAATGCCCAGCGCGTGGCCGAACTCATGCAGGATCGTCGAAAGCATGTCGTACTTGAGGTCCGCCACCCCGCCGTCCACAGCCGAGCCCCGGTAGCCGATCTCAAGACCGGCCGGCACATCTCCCGTCGAGTTCCATCCGACCCCCACAGGGCCGAACGTGCCCCACACGGTCTTTTCCATCTCGAACTCGGTATCCGTTTCCGGGAACGGATCGATGTACCAGTTGCGGAAGTTTCCACCGGTATCGAGTTGCGTATCGATACGGATATTGCATTCCGTGATCCGCCCGTTTGTCTCGGTCACGGGATTGAATACGCCTAGATATCCGCCGCCGAGATCTTCATACCAGAAGTTAATCGTCAGGGTGTGGCCCGCATCCTCGAAGATGTCTTCGTAGTAATCTTCAGCATAAGCGAACAGGTCCTGGATGCCCCCATTAAACAAATCAAATGCAGGCGTCTGGTTGTCCGTACTGTTGAACACCGGAACGATGTTGATGGCATGCGTCTGCGAGGCGCAAACCAAACACATTGCCAACCCCAGCGCTACCCGTCGATGTATCCGCATCATGCCCCTCCAACACGAGGTGTGGAGGCAGTTACCGAAATAACATGCCTGTAAAACAGCAATGCAACAACAAGAAAAGGCGCAATCAACAATATGAATACATGTTCAAAACGCCCGCCCAAGTAGACACGCCCATTGTCCCATGGGCGCCGGCATCGTCAACCCTCATCAAGCCATATGACAGAAAATGCCTGACTTCTGTTTAAAAGATATTCAGCGGTTATGGTGCAACATTCATAGATGGCGGCGGCCTTCTATTAAGGCTCTTCCGGTCTGCATGCTAACCCGAACCGTACAGCCCCGCTTCATGCCAAAGCCTGTTTTTTGATATCCAGACATTGGATATAAAGTCCCAGACCGATTCGTGCGATGCACCTGTAGCGATTAAGCGTCTTGTGATATTGGTTACGAATGTATCGCTGCGGTAAGCACAAGGTCCGAAAAGTGAAAACCAGGCCGATCCAAGAAGACTACACCCACTTCTGCCTGGAGTGTGGCTACATCCTCAACGAAATCAAGGCTAACCGATGCCCGTCATGCCGAAGGCCGTTCCACCAATCGATGCGTTCGAGTGTGGGCGTGACGCCGTCGCCACGGTTGCTGCCGCGTTTCAAACGTTATGCGACACTGCTGACCTGTGCGTTTACCGGCTTCATGATCAGCCTCGTGTTGTACGTCGGCGTGGTCAAACTCGCTTACCTGCCGATCTCTGAATCCTGGAACCCCTTGCTCGCCGCGATGTTGGGTTTCATCACCCTGTTACCCGCATGCCTGTTTGTGGGCAGTTGGGTGATGGGCTTTCTGATTCAGCCATACATCACGCTCAAGCCCTGGCTGGGGATCGTACTTTCACCGGGCATGCTGCTATTAGTAATCTGCCTGTACTTCTGGCTGCCGCTGCGTTCGCTGACGTTCACCGGCCTGATGACCGGGCTCGCGCTCGCCTGGCTCTACATCTCCATCCTCGGTGTCATGGCGGGCAAGATGTATCGCTTGCGTCTGATAGCGGATACGGTGCTCAAGATAGAAAGCGAACAAGCAACTTCACAAGTAACCATTGAAGAAGATATGACGATTAAATTCGCTGATGAGGTAGATGCTAACGAGCCAGCGTATATCGAACCGTTTGCATCGTCGGATGAGTCAGTTCCGCTTCGACGTGCGGCATAAGCCTGCCCGCCGCAGCCAGCGCCAACCCGCGTGCCGCTTCAACATCATCTTCAACTACAGGTACGCTGAAACGGATCAGCGTCACGGATCGATCATCACCCCACAGCCGATTCAATATCGCACGCACCTGCTGCGTCGTGAAGTTCGTCGAGTACGTCCCGCCCATGCGGTACGTATAAAGATGAACCACCTTGCGGCCGGCCGACGCGGTGATCAATTCCTTGAACGGCAACACCTGTTCGTCCGCCAGCACCACATCACAACCACTCTGCGACAACACCTGCACTCCTTCACCTACCAGGCAAACCTCCGGCGGATGGATCGCCTGCCGATCGCTTTGATGATGCACCACAAATAGCGCAACATGCTGATCGCTCGCTGCTGAATACCAACGCGATAGCACATCGGGCGTGCCAAGCTGCAACCGCATTTTGCCATCAACTGGTAAATCCCGACTAAGAAGAACGCCCTGCTCCAGTTCGATAGCATCCGGCACACCTACCCAGGTGACTTGCCGTGGCGCTGTATCAGCCGATTGATACCCGGACCATACGCTCAATGCCGCGACAACGAACAACAGACTCAGCGTTCCCATCCCGACAAACTGAGAGCGCCATACGCCGCTGCGTTCGATCCGATTCAAGAACCCCATAACGCCCGGGTCCGACCAGTCGCGTTTAAGTAAATTCCCGACAAGCAAAACCAACTTCTCAAAGCCAAGCAGCCCCGCGATCGCCACCACGAACATCCCGACGCCGATCAACTGGTGCAGTGTCGTGTCTTCCGCGACCACCGATGCGCCCCACCGGTGCGTGATCAGCAGCAGCAGGCCGATCCGTGCAATATTGCATGCAACCGCTAACGGTAGTGCCAACACTACCACCGCCGAGCGCCACCCGCTGCGCACCCGCAATACCACCGCCATCATCGCAGCAAACCAGGTCAATGCGATCAGGCTGCGCAACCCGCTGCATACGTTCTCTATGACAAGCGAATGAAATACACCGTCCGGAGCGGGCACGACAACCGTGCTGCCGTGCATCGTCGCGGGGCTATCTGCAAACAGATTCACCCACGCCACCGCCGTTTCCGCCGCGTGTATCTTCAATGCATAGTTCGCATCCGCGATCCACACCATCGGCAGCGGCACCATGAATACCAGCAGCCAAACCGACGCGCCATACGCTTTGAGTAAAGGCAACCCGCCGCACAGCAGCAACATCCCGAGCAGCACGCCGATGAGCGCAAAGCCGGAACTGAACATCACCCCCGCTTGCAGACTCACCAAATGCACGAGTAAAGACACGATCAAAAACAATCCGCCGAAAAATGCTGTCAGCCTCGTCCGCTTCACAGGCAATCCCACACGCTTGTACGCAAACGCCGCAAACGCAAGACTCACCAGCACCACCATCGGCCCATGCGCGTAATATGAATCCCCCACCCTGAACTTCTCAACCCAACTCAGCCCCGACACCCACCACCCCGGATACCAGCGCAGCCACATCCATTCAAACGTCTGCCACCACGCCACCACGATCAGCAGCAGCACCGTGATCAATCGCCAGTTCGCCGCTAACCTGCGCATGACAGAACATCGCACCACATCTTCGCGGTCCGCCTGCACAACTTCACAGCTAGTCGCTGATTCACGCAGCACGATCGCCCTCCTCCACTACCCGCGATCGCGACGATCGGCCTGTCAGATACAGCGCCACCGCCGGCAGCGTCAGGTATGGCAAGACACTCGGTTCCGGCGCACCGCCACCGCCGCTACCCGATTCAGAAGCAAGCGTCTCCGTCGCCGCGCCGGATAACGGGCTCGCAGGGTCCCACCCAATAGCATCCAATACGCGCACATCGTTGTTTCCCGGATCAATCTTCTCGCCAAACCCCGTCGTCGGGTCCATCAGGCCCAGGCCGAGATTATCCTTGAAGTGACTCGCCTGCTGCCCGTCACCGAGTGTGCTGCCGGTTGAAAATGTCACACCGGTCACGCGTGTTGATCCGCCATCCAGCGAAAAGCTCTTCTCACTCGCACCCGCGGTCCAGTCGATCGTCCCGACACCGCCCGCCGCAACACTCCCCGGCGAATAGCGGAACAAGTCCATCGTCGACACATAATCGAACTGGTCATCCAGGAAACCCGAACCGTTCATGTCCAGAATGTCCACGCCACTGGTAAACCCAAGCGAGTGACCGATCTCGTGCATCGCCACACCGACGAAGTCGATCTTGTCGCCGTCGATGGATGCGTGTGAGAAGTCAAACGAGAACGTGCTGGAAAACCGGATCGTTGCGTCCAGGCTCCCGTCGCTGCCGGAGATCAAGCCCAGCGCCTTGGCGTTGGCGCGCGTCATCCGGATGGTGTTGTTGTTGCTGTGACTGTCACCATCAAGGTCGGTGGTGGATGAATCGACATAACCCGTCGAGCTGTTCGCGCCGTTGGGATTGTTGGATGTGCGGTTGATGAAGATGTCGAACGAGCTGCCGCCGGGCAGGTTGCTCGTTGCGGTGGAGTCATCAGGACTCGTCGCATCAGCCACCAGCGCCGAACTCACTGACGAGTAACTGAAACTGGCAAACTCCGAACTCGCCGACCCAAGCACCCCCGCGGACAACGGCTCCCAGTACAGGTCGTAATTCAATGTCACATTATCGGTGAAGATCGCCGACCACGCCGCCGCCGCTTCGTTGAACCCCGCCAGCGCTTGAGCCGACGGCGCTTTGCCCGCGTCCGGGACGTTGAAGTTGAACGTCAATGCCGCATCGACAGGCAGTGCCGCGCATATCAACAGCACCGCACTCCAACACAACACGAAGCGCCGACATGTACTCGCTTTCAACACGACCTTCGGCATCCCTGTCATGCAGCCGCCGGCAACCATGCCGACTCGGCCGCATCCCTGAACAGTCCCATAACGGCATAACCCGCACAGACCGCACAGCCCTCAAAATCCCTATATGCAGTATCGTGTCATTAATGGTGCGACTTAATCTATAACAACCGCGCATAGACCAATAAAAAAGCCCGTCAAAAACGGGCTCGTTGAATCCTTGCGTTATAGGGACGTGGATCAGGCGCCGACCTTCTTGATCGCCTGGCCCATCAGCTCAACCGCCTTATCAATCTGCGCTTCGCTGATCGTCAGCGCCGGGCTGAAGCGGATGCCGCTTTCGCCGCAACCGAGTACCAGCAAACCAAGATCGAAGCAGGCCATCACGATGTCGTTACGCAGCTTCGGGTTCGCCGCCTTGCTGCCGTCGGTCTGGATGAACTCCGCCACCACCATCAGGCCCTTACCACGCACATCGCCCATCGCCGGGCACGACTTCTGAAGTTCACGCAGCTTGCCCTGCAGGTGATCGCCGACCTTCGCCGCGTTCTCGATCAGCCCCGCTTCCAGCAGGTCGATCGTCGATAGCGACGCGGCGCACGCGACCGGGTTGCCGCCGAACGTCGAGGCATGCGCCCCGTAAGGCCAGTCCATCACCGATTCCTTCGCGATCATCGCACCAAGCGGCAGACCGCTGGCGATACCCTTCGCACTCGTGATGATGTCAGGCTCAACGCCGTAGTGCTCCACAGCCCACATCTTGCCCGTTCGCCCGAAGCCTGCCTGCACTTCATCGCACACCATCAGGATGCCGTGCTTATCACAAAGCTCACGCAACCGTGGGAAGAAGTCGTTAGGCGGAACGATATAACCGCCCTCGCCCTGGATCGGCTCAACAAAGATCGCCGCGATCGTGCCAGGGTCGGCCTTACGCTTGAAGATCCGCTCGATCTCGTCGAACGTGAAGTCAACGACGTGCTCGGGCGAAAGGTTGCCCGCCGGGCGGTACGGGTTCGGATACGTCACGTGGAACACACCGGGCACCATCGGGCCGAAGTGTTTCTGCTGGATCGCCTTGGAACCCGTCAGCGACATCGCGCCGTAGGTCCGGCCGTGGAACGCGCCCCAGAACGCGATCACGTTCTGACGCTTCGTGTGATAACGCGAAAGTTTGAACGCCGCTTCAAGCGCCTCAGCGCCGGAGTTCGTGAAGAACACACGGTTCTTACCCGACATCGGCGCGAGCTTGGCCAGGCGTTCCGCTAATTCGATCTGTGCACGGTAGAAGAAGTCGGTACCGGACATATGCAGGAAACGGCTCGCTTGCTCGACAATCGCTTCAAGCACGTAAGGATGGCTGTGCCCCGCCGCGTTCACCGCGATGCCCGCCGCCATATCCAGAAACTTGTTTCCGTCCGGATCGATCACGACCGACCCGATCCCGCTTTCCATTACCAATGGATAATCGCGCGTATAAGACGGACTGGTCACGACCTGGTCGCGGTCCACCAGCGCCTTGGCCTTCGGCCCGGGAAGCGAGGTCACCAGCTCAGGGGCCGCAGGCTGTTCGGGGATAATCGGAAATTTGTTATGACGCATATGCATGCTCCTCAATCACAAGCTACTAATATAGACATCGGGTCATATCCGCCCCACCACGAGTCCGTCATAACCCGTGGAGCCCCTTAGTATAACAATCATAATCATTTTTGCATACAGCCTTTAAACAGTTTAAACCGCGATCCGGCCCATACTTCACGCATTTCCCATATAGCCCGACCATCCAGGTCTGGCCAGCAAACAACTGCAAACATGCATATATTCAGCCATCAAAAATCTCGTCTAAAATGCAACGCATGTTCTTACTCGGGGAAATCTCGGACAAAATGGGAACCATCCCGGGGATGTGGATCACGATGGCCATCATAGCCGTCATGTTCGCCGTCATCGCTTGCATTAACCGAGTTGTCGCTTGGATCATGCTGATCCTGAGCATCGCAGTTTCAGGCTTATTGACGTACGCCAATATCAATGAGTGCTGGTTCGATCCGATTTCAGATGCCATCTGGCATGAACTCGGCTGGCCATGGGTGATTAGTTCACTTGGTTCATCCCTGTTGCCGGTAATCGCAGTAACGGGCGTGTTTCTGACAATTCAACACTGCACACAACATAAGTAACATCGTTCGGCGCGGGTTTCCCGTCTGCATCGAGCAAAGACTCGAACCAACATGAGAATGCGTGATTTAACACTCAACTCTTTGATTGTTTCATCTTGTAGTGAATGATGTTAATTACATCACACAACAGTGTGAATAACGACAATCCTATAACGATCACGATGATCGGTAGCGGGACATGTATGAAAAACGACAAGGCATAGAACGCCAAACTCGCTGCAATGATCAGACCTAATTCAACCGGCACCGCTTTCTTCGACTGCTCGTAATACCGCTTCACAGACATGCCCCCAATTAGCCCCGGGTTTGCTCGGGGTGATCGCATATTGCAGGAATAAAACCACTGCATACGTAATTCACTCCCCCTGCATCACCGGCAATGTCAGAAGTGAATCATGCTTGCGAGACAGTAGCGCGTTCGGCGCGTTGACCGGATGCCCCGGGCCGTGGGAGGTTGCGGTGGCTGGTTCGGCTTCGTGTTCGATCTCGTCGAACGTGGTGTAGCTTAAGCCCAGGTCCTTGAGCATCTGGTGATCGTCTTTGGGCGATCTGCCGAACGTGGTCAGGTAGTTGCCGATCAGGAAGCTTGATCCGCCTGCGAAGAACATCCAGCTCTGCATATCTCGGAGGATCTTCTCACGCCCGCCGGCGATCTTCAGTTCTCTATCTGGCAAAATGAATCGGTAGACCGCTACGATCTTTAGCGCCTCCAGCGGCGAAAGCTTCTCAACCTTCCCGTAGATTGGTGTGCCCTGGATCGCGTTCAAAAAGTTGATCGGCACGACGTCCGCGCCCAGTTCGCGCAGTTCAAACGCCATATCCAATCGGTCGTTCCAGTCTTCACCCAGCCCGAAGATCCCGCCGGAGCAGATCGACAGACCCGCAGCCTTGGCTGTCTGGATCGTGCGTTTGCGGTCGGCGTAGGTGTGCGTGCTGATCACGTTCGCGAAGTGGCGTTCGCTGGTTTCGAGGTTGTGGTTGATGCGCTGAACGCCCATCGCTTTGAGACGACGCGCCTGATCGAGCGTCAACTCACCGAGCGTCGCGCACGGGCGGATCGTGCCTTCTTCCGCTGTCTTCTTGAAGAACGGCTCCATCCAATCCAGTTCACGATCCGTCGGCCCGCGGCCGGAGTTCACGATACCGAAGCTCGACGCCCCGTTCTGGATCGCCTCGTCCGCGGCCGAGTGCATCTGGTCGACCGTCATCTTGTCGGGCGTGACGTGCGTCTGGTGATGCTTGGATTGCGAGCAATACCCGCAATCCTCGCTGCACGCGCCGACCTTGCCGGTTACGATCGAGCAGAACTTGACCTGCCTCCCGACGAACTTGATACGGATCTTGTTCGCCCAGAAAAACAGGTCGTAGATATCATCCCCACTGACCTGCGTCAGCGTGACGGCATCATCACGGTTAATAGCTTCACCGGCCAGGACCTTTTGCGCTATCGCGGCGACCCGGTCGGCCCTGGGTTCGTTGTTCGGTTGAATCATGCAGCGATCATCCCTGATTCGCGTCCCGCCCTGAATCGGGATCAATTGTTTGAGTTAACGACGGCGACGGTCGTCGGCATCATTGTCTTCGCCGGCACCGGTATTAAACAGGGTGGTCAGATCCGCCCCGCCTGCCAGTTCGATTCGATTGCCGGTCAGGTTCAGCGTATAGATCAACAGGCGGTTGGTGTTGTTGTTGATCACGAACAAGGATTCTTCACCCGAACGTGTCCGGGCACTGAGCAGCGTGAAGTCATCACGCGAAATGACCAGGCCGGCCTCGGCGGTGTTGGGTGTATTGGCGACCTGCGTAATCAGCAACCCGCCCAATACGAACGCCGAAGCGATCAAGGCGTAACAAGCGGTTTCAATCCGTTTCATCGGTGGACTCCCGAATGTATATGTAAGTCAAAAAAAGAAGAACTAACGCCTTGGCGTATCAGCGCCCGCCCGCGGGCCTGGAGGCGTCCTGACGGACATCGCGACCGGCGATGATCTCCAGCGAGTTGTTCGAGCCGTTGAACATGATCGCCGCGACCCGGCTGGACCGCATGTCGATGATGTACACCGCCTGCTGCGAAGATCGGCCGGTCACGTCACCAGCGATCATCAGGTACTGGCCGCCGCCCCCGCCGAACTGCGCCTGCGCTTCCTTGGGGCTGAAAGCCGTGACAACCAGCGACGCCAGCAGCACCGCGTTGATGAGAATCAATCCCGCAAGTGATCGTTTGTTCATGCTTAATCCTTCCGTATGAACAAAGCCGAGGCCGGAAGACCTCAGCCGAACCATGTCGATGCGTTTAGTCCTGGTGCCCGCGCTTGGCGCTCAGGAAGCTGCCGACCGCCACAAGGACCATCAATAAGAATGCCACCACGATCGAAGCCCATGGCTTGGCCATCGAATCCTTGGGCGCAGGGGCCTTGGTCGCGTTCTGCGCCAGCACCGGTCCGACAGACAACAGGAACGTTATGACAGCCGCTGGTATCGGTATCCATTTCATACACAACATGATAGGCCCCGGGCGGCGGTGTGTAAATGGGATTGGGGATTGGGGATTGGGGATTGGGGATTGGGGATTGGGGATTGGGGATTGGGGATTGGGGATTGGGGATTGGGGATTGGGGATTGGGGATTGGGGATTGGGGATTGGGGATTGGGGATTGGGGATTGGGGAATTGTATTTATGATTTGGGATTGATGATTTATGATTTGTGCTAATGGCTAATGGCTAATGGCTAAAGGCTAATGGCTTCCCCTCCCCCCCAACGCCGGTTCTGAGCGAAGCGAAGGGCCGGGTATCTTCCCGGGTATCGGGTATCGGGTATCGGGTATCGGGTATCGGGTATCGGGTATCGGGTATCGGGTATCGGGTATCGGGTATCGGGTATCGGGTATCGGGTATCGGATTATATTTTCTGCGTTTCCTGCGTTTTCCGATTTCCGCCTCTCCTGCTCCCCTGTTCTCCTATCTCCTGTACTAAACATTACAATCTACCCATGAATCCAACCCTGGCATGGTGCATCTGGTTGCTTGGCGCGTATCTGGTGGGATCGATCCCGTTTGGGCTGCTGATCGGGCTGACGAAGGGTGTGGATATCCGGAAAGCCGGCAGCGGTAATGTCGGGGCGACCAATGCCGGACGCGTGCTTGGCCGGAGCTGGGGGATCATCTGCTTCCTGCTGGACGTCGGCAAAGGCATGGGCCCCACACTAAGTTACGGCCTATGGACAGGCCTCGCGTGCTTAAACCCACCAAGTGTAGAAGTGGCAGGAGGTTCGGGGGATGCGGTAGCGCTGATGCAATGGCTGGCGATCGCGGTTGCGGCCGTCCTGGGTCACGTGTTCTCAATCTGGCTGAAGTTCAAAGGTGGTAAGGGCGTCGCCACCGGTCTTGGCGTCCTGCTCGGGTTCTGGCCCGTCCTGACCATCCCCGGCATCATCGCGGGCCTCGGCTGGGTCGCCATGGTCAAAATCACCGGCTACGTCAGCCTCGGTAGCGTCGCCGCCGCCTGCTCGCTGCCCGCCCTCGCCATCGCAAGTGCCCTGGCATGGGGCCGAAGCATAGGCCAAACCATCGTTTACACCGTGGTAACGCTCATCCTGGCGCTGCTGATCACCCTGCGCCACCGCGGCAACATCCAGCGCCTGCGCGAAGGTACCGAGCCGAAGGCCGGATGGGCGAAGGGTGGATAGGGTGTGGGGTGTGGGGTGTGGGGTGTGGGGTGTGGGGTGTGGGGTGTGGGGTGTGGGGTGTGGGAATTGTATTGCTAATGGCTAACGGCTAAAGGCTAATGGCTTCCCTCCCCCCCAACGCCGGTTCTGAGCGAAGCGAAGGGCCGGGTATCTTCCCGGGTATCGGGTATCGGGTATCGGGTATCGGGTATCGGGTATCGGGTATCGGATTATATTTTCTGCGTTTCTGCTTTACCGTCACCCAAATCCTCAGAACTGGTGAAATAAAAGAAGAGCAGTAGAGCACTGCGACTGTGACATCGCCTGCTCCCCTGCTCTCCTGTCAACGGCTCTTTTACCCCCAGACCCCAAAAAATCACTTCACGCCCAGTTCTTTCTTGATTTCATCCAGGATGGTCATGCTCAACTGCTTGTCGCCGAGTGTGCCGACGCGGATCGAGATGTCCGTGACGTCGTCGCCCGCCTTGTTGCATGTGATCTTGACTTTGACATCCTGCGCGGTGCGGGCTTCGACTTGACCGTCAATCGAGGTCGAACCGCTGCTGATGATGGCCAGGTCCATATCTTCCAGGACCTTCTTCGATACCTCGGTCACCTTATCGGGGTTCGAGGCAAGCGTGGCCTTGATCGTGCCTGCGGTGTTGGTCACGCCCGGTTGATCCGTCTTACACCCAAGTACCACCATGAAGCCCACCGCTAACAACACCAAAACAAGTTGACGACTCATCTTGTGCATGACTGCTCTCCTTCTTTGTTTAAATAGTTCGATTGATATGGCGCCCTCGGCGTCCCTGTTCGTGCCTGGATTATAACACGTAACTCCGGCGTGCAAGAGGTTCAACGATCACTTCTTAAGTAGCGACAGTGCCGTCACCCCGGCGAACACCAGGAAAATCAGTGCAACGACGCTGGTGAAGAAAAGCGGCTTGTACTCACCATACCACATGTAATACAGCGAGCCGAACCCGATCAGACCCACTGCCAGAAACACCAACACCACGATCTGGACAATCCGAACCACATTCTCCCCCCGCCGATGCTTAGCCATGGGCCCAAAGTCTTTTAGCCCCTCCCCGGACCATTGGCTGAAGTACCCGCCGCACTCCGGACAACGCCCCTCAAAATCCAGACCCGTCAGGTCGTATCCGCAGCGGCTGCAGAATTTTTCCTTGATCTTGTCCATAGCGACGTATCTAAACCTATCCTTATTAACTTGGCAAAGCACCAACAGGTCGCCATAATCGCGTACAATCCCACCCTTATGGCGTCCGCGGTGACCGACGCCGCTTTAACCCCGCACTACTGAGTACCTTTGCTATGTCCACTCAACCCAAACCTGTCGTGCTCATCGTTCGTGATGGCTGGGGACACAACCCCAACCCGGAGCACGATCAGTTCAACGCGATCAAGCTCGCCAACACCCCGCGGAATGACGAGCTGCTCAGCAAATACCCCATGACACAGATCCACACCTGCTGCCGAAACGTCGGCCTGCCGGACGGCACCATGGGTAACTCCGAGGTCGGACACCAGAACATCGGCGCCGGTCGAATCGTCTACCAGGAATCCGTCCGTATCAGTGTCGCCATCGAGGACGGTTCCTTCTTTGATAATCAGGTAATCAACGCCGCCATCGATCAGGCAAAAGCTAATGAAGGCACCGTCCACCTGCTGGGCATCGCTTCCGACGCCGGCGTGCATGGCTTGATGACCCACCTCTACGCATGCATCGAAGCCTGCAAGAAGCGTGGCCAGAACCACGTCGCCCTGCACCTGTTCACCGACGGCCGCGACACCGGGCCCTTCACCGGCATCGACTTCGTCCGCCAGATCGAAGACAAATGCAGCGAGTTGGGTGCCGGCTGGGTCGCCTCCATCTGCGGCCGATACTACGCCATGGACCGCGACAACCGCTGGGAACGCGTCAAGCAAGCCTACGACCTGCTCACCGAACGCGGCCAAGACCTCCCCGAATTCGAGACCGCTGAAGAAGCGATCCAGGATTATTACGACAACCCCACCAACGACAGCCAGCAAGGCGACGAGTTCATCACCCCACGCCTCGTCGGCGATCCCGATCCGATCAAGGACGGCGACTCCGTCATCTTCTACAACTACCGCGGCGACCGCCCCCGCGAAATCACCCGCGCTTTCGTCATGGATGAGTTCTACGGCAACGTCGGCAAGTCCCCCGACTCCGGCGAACCCGGCTTCGACCGCGGGCCCAAGCTCAACATCAACTACGTCACCATGACTGCCTACCAGGAAGAGCTGAACTCGATGGTTAACGTCGCCTTCCCCAAACCGCCCAAGATGGAAAACATCGGCGGCGCGTACCTGGCGGCCAAGGGCCTGACGCAGTTCCGCTGTGCCGAAACCGAAAAGTTCCCGCACGTCACATTCTTCTTCAACGACTACCGTGAAGAACCGTTCGAAGGCGAAGGCCGAAAGATGGCGCAGTCCCCGCAGGTCGCGACCTACGACCTCAAGCCCGAAATGAGCGCTTACGAAATCTGCGACATCGTCCTCGACCGCATCAACGCGGAAGACGGCGAAAACGTCATCATCGTCAACTTCGCCAACGGCGACATGGTCGGGCACACCGGCAAACTCGACGCCGCCATCAAAGCCGTCGAAACCGTCGATGAATGCGTCGGAAAGATCGTCGATGCGACGCTGGCCAAGGGCGGCAAACTCATCGTCACCGCCGACCACGGCAACGCCGAACAGATGTTCGACCCGACCACCAACGCACCGCACACCGCTCACACGCTCTACGATGTCGATTGCATCATCGTCGACCCGGACCTCTCCACCGAGACGCCCCTGCGTGAAGACGGCCGATTGGCGGATGTCTTCCCCACCGTGCTTGCCTTGCTGGGTCTGGAGAAGCCGGAAGAAATGACGGGCGTGAGCCTGCTGGAAACGGTGACGGTTTGATTCGGGCCGTCACCGTCACGCAAACGCCGCGGAACCCGTACGGATGAACGAGCTTGTTGGCTGGATCCTGTTAGGCCTGACTGTCGCTTGGGCGGTACAGGCGGCGTACGCAGCGGTCGCTCAGTTCAAGCTCGTTGATACCGTTACACATTCGCAATCCAAACGGTACTCAGGCTATCGCCCCAAGGCCGCACTTATCGTCCCGTTCAAGGGCGTCGAACCCGCGCTGCGCAGCAACCTGCACGGCCTGTTCACGCAGGACTATCCCGACTATCACCTGCTGTTGATCGTCGAGGATGAACAAGATGAGGCATACCCCCTGCTGCTCGAAGCGATCGCGGAGCATCCCCAGCGCCGAGCGACCATCATCACCGCCGGCGCCGCCGGACCCAATGAAGGTCAGAAAGTCCACAACCTCATCGCCGCCGTCGAACACCTGCAGCAAGCACAACTCGGCGAAGAGGCTTGGGTCTTCGCAGACTCTGATGCCGTACCGGGCCCCGCATGGTTAGGCGAACTGGTCGGCCCGCTCTGCCAGGATCGCACCGCTGTCACCACCGGTTTCCGCTGGCTCGTGCCCGTCTCCAAGCCGGGACAGACCGAAGTCAACTTCGCAGCGAAGATCGCCAGTATCCTCAACAGCTCTACCGCCGCCCTGATCCGACGCGAAAGATACACCCACGCATGGGGCGGGTCCATGGCCATGCGTGCTGCCACCGCACAACAAGCCGACCTCATCGGACACTGGCGCGGCGCGATCAGTGACGACTACCAGGTTACACGCATGGCCCGTGAACTCGGCAAACGCATCTACTTCGTGCCCGAATGTCTCGTCGCCTCGCCCGTTGACTACGACATGTCCGGCCTGCTCGACTTCGCCTACCGCCAGTACCTCATCACACGCATACACGCGCCGCTGGTCTTCATCCTCGCTGTTTTGATCAACGCGCTCTACTTCGCAGGCATGACCTCCGCCGCCGTGCTGCTTATTGCGCCGAATAACGCTCATGAACGGTATATCGCGATCGGCGCGTTCTTGCTCGTCTTCACTTCCAACCAGGTCCGCGCAACGCTGCGACAGAAAGCCGTCCGCGTCACGCTCGGACCACAAGTCGTCAAGCAACTCAACCCCACCTTCAAACTTGAACGCTGGACCACACCACTCTGGCTCGGTATCAACCTGCTTTTACTGTTGCGTGCCGCGTTCGGCCGAACCATTACCTGGCGCAGCATCCGCTACCGCATCAAGGGCCCACAAAACATTCAACGCCTCTGACTGGTGACCGGTGGCTGGTGGTGGTGGCTTTCTCCCCCCCCCAACGCCGGTCCTGATCGCAGCGAAGATCCGGGTTTCTTGTGACCAATGGCTAATGACAAATGCTTCAATCCTATAGCTCGACCATCCTGGTCGGGTCTGCATCATAACCACCACCCGCAAACGCCAACAAAAAAACGCGGGAACGTGGAGTCCATGTCTGAACCCCACACCCGCGACTTGGGAGGTTAAATTGATTGGGCCATTAGCCGTTAGCTCGTAGCCATTAGCATGGATTGCCGATTGAACATTGCACATCGGACATTGAACATTCAGCCACACCACGATCAGAGTTCGCGGCGTTGCCAGCCACTTACTGAACGCGTTATCACTTCTTCACTCAAGCCTCAAGACTCAAGCCTTTACTTTACCGGTGATCCTTCAACCGATTCACCAGCCGCCCCACCGTGCGCTTCACAGCGTCGGCGGCTTCGGTCACAGCCAGATAGATATCCTCGTGCAGCTTCTTGATAATCACAGGCTCGTGGCGGAAGTCCAGGTCCACCTGCAACAGACATGATTTATCAACCCCGCCCTTCGGGCCGTTCTCATCACGAACAGTCACCGCCACCGAACGCACGTGGCTGCTGTGCTGATCGAGCGCAGCAGACACTCGTTCACGCACATGTGTATCGATCGCTTCACTCATCTCAAATCCATCGTTACGAATAGTCAGGTCCATCCGGGAACCTCCTTCCATACCGCATCTACGCCTGCGCAGCGCCCACGGTTCGACAATAAGTCTATGACTATTCTTATACTGAAAGGAAGAATCCAGACATAAAAATCTGCAATTCTGGGACAAATATACACATCGGCAGACCGAAATATCCTTATTCCGCCGCTTTTTGCAGCCAGTCGATATTGACCCCAGCCCGACGCAGCACCGCGGACAGTTGCCCCGTGTGATGCATGACGTGACGTATGTTATTCAAATGCATCGATAAGCGATTGATCGGATACCAGAAAAAGCCGCACTCACCGGCAAGTGTCTCTGCCGTCTCCGCTTCCATCACGCGACGAAGCTTCCCGATGATCCCTTTGACATACGCCGCCACCATCTGGCGATCCAACACCGGCCCAACCTCCTCCGGTTTCAACACATCGAATGGCGGCTCCATCCTGTGCCCAAAACCAGCCGCGTGAGGCCACGCCCACTTCGGCTCACCCGTGTACTGATCCAGGTGAGGCGTCAGGTATAGATCCGCATAAAATGCGATGTGATAAGCCACCTCCCAGAACGCACACTTGCCCACACGCTCTTCCCACAACGCATCCGGACACTTCACAATACACGCATGCAACATCTGCAAAGACGCGCCCATCTGTTCCGTTACCGAAGACTTGATCAGCATCATGCTCGAGTCAGACATGAACCACCTCCCGTGAAAAGTGTGAGTCCATATCATACCGCGCCGAAACGAACTAGCTACACATCACCTCGGTCCCACGTGCCGGCTGAAGATTACCAAGCGATTTCATCATGAATGAAGAAAACGCATAAAACATCCCCGCCACCACCCCTCATCCTATTGCCGTGATAAAGCTAAGTATGAACATGCACGTTCAACCAATACACACTACCACTTATTACAAAGATGTACGTATGAAACATACGCTCACTCTCTCTCCCCCGGGGAGAGGGCCGGGGTGAGGGCCGGACGCTAATCAATGCACGAAAGACATATGAAATAAACACAAATATCAACGACTATTATTGCACTTGGTCATTTAGGTATTCATTCGTCATTCGATAATCGCGCATTTGTCTTTACTTCATCCTCGCCTCTTAACCCGTCGCAACACCCCCAGCATCCCCAAACCAATCAGCGCAACACTCGCGGGTTCAGGGACCGGCTCATATGTAAACGTCGCCCTTGTGGTAAACCATGGATCGATCTGATGGCCCTGCATAGCGTAACTGTTGAAGTTAATGCCGGAGAATTGAACAACCTGAATACCTTCATCGGTATTCACAGGGAAGCTGAACGGAGCCAACGAATGCGTATGGGGGCTGCTTGGTATCGTGTTGAACGTTGAGGCCGGGATCACGATATCGCCGACCGCCAGGAAAGGCGACACCTGCGCTCCGCTGTAGTTGAGGTTCTGATTTGAAGAGCCGTAGCTGTGATTGTGAAGACCGCTTCCTGATGTCGGCTGGATGTTGGCGACGACGCGCAGCTCGTCGGGCCCGAATACGTTTTGATCAACCGTCTGCGTGCCGCCATAGGTGATCGTGACATCATGCACATGCGATGTATCGGAGGAGATAGTTAGATTGAAAGGCGCAATCGTCAGCCCGCCGCCGCTATAACCGGGTGAGGCCGTCGGGTGCGTATGCCCGCCGCCAAAGTTCGTCTGGAATGTCTGCGGCGCAAAGGGACTCACCGAATCAGCCATGATTGTGTTCGCCGATGTTACCTGCGATTGGGCCGGCATGTGCGAATGCTGACCCACCGTGCTGGTCGTGCCCGGCAACATAGTGATTTGCAAATCTACGCTCTGAAGCGTCCCCAGTGCGGTGTTAAACGTCGGGATCACCAGGCTGCTCGTGTTGATACGCTGCTCTACGACGACGTCCGCTTGTGTCGATTGTGTTGTGAGTGATCCGGACATCGATAATGCGGCACCGATCATCATGGCGTGAGTGCAGGAAAGCTTTGTTGACATGTTCTTTCTCCCATTTTGAATTGTGTATAAGTAATGAATCAGGCACATAGCCTGTTATTAAGCTAAATAGTCGTTAAACAGATATCGCGCATCAGGAACGCGATAACGCTACATACGTAGATAATGATTAACCCGCCCAATGGTGCGTTCAGAAGTGAACCACCCATAATGAACCGCTCGAACTCCCTCCACTTTCATGATATGTCAATATAACCGCCGCCGTCCGGTCGTTGACCAGATAAGAGCCAGTATACATTGAATGCGTCCGTTTACCACCACTATCTTTGCATACTTGTTCGCAACAAGAAGAAGAAATACTTCATCAAGCACATAAGACATAACACTATGTTTTATGATGCTGAGTGGAAGTAGCTACTTGCGCCTTGATATGGTTGTACGACAATTGTGTTGCGAGTCTTTCTGCACACCATCATCATGACATGCACGGACTTGGCCGATCTTCATCAAGTTCATTAGTGATGTCACCAAGTCGTCGTTTATCAAGCTCGCGGCCGCGCCGTTGCTCGGTCGGGACGCCGGGCATGAGCGAACTACATCAATAGTTTCTTACCTGCAAATCGGCCTCGCGCCAGACGTCAGTTATCCACCACTCTTTGGGCGCACGGTTCTGTCGCGATCGGTAGCCGTGCGCACGTTGTGGGTCGACTCACAACCCCCGGCGTTCAGCCAGTCGTACGCCCGGCCTGTCGCGCACACTCCGGCAGGCCGGCTTGCATATCCATCACCGTTCGTATAAGTAAACAGGCATGATGTTTTGACCAGCAATTGGCAAAGTTGCCATCACTTCTTGCATGCGATCGAACCAATCCGATCTGTTTCGAGACTATATGGATAGATGCAGGACAAACAGCCCCCGGTCGTCGACCGAGGACTAACTGATGCGTTTTACTTCCTTCTTAACAACATCGGCGTAAGCAATAGCAGCGCGAACGTGGGCTCGGGGACGGTGATGATGTCAATGAGTTCAATAGTCGTGCCGGCGGGGATGCGGAGGATATTGACTTCAATCTTATCGATGTCGGTCAGGTCGTTGCTTGCAGGGATACTGCTGATAACTTCGATGATGTTGTCGCTGGCGGTATTGGCGAACGGGATGTCGATCTGCTGGCCCGTGCCATAGACGCGGTACCAGCCAGGGACGTAAGTGGTTCCGCTGACACTTGAAATCCGGTAGCGCAGGCGGATCGTGTCGTGTCCGATGGCGGCAAGGTTGAGGTTGAGCGGGTTTTCAGTGGTGCCGTATGTCAGCGCGAGATATCCCCAGCCGTCGGCCACATCAACAATCGCTTTGCCGCCGTTGGTGGTATCGATCACTAATGAAGTGCTTCCCCCGTTGCCCCACAGATCCACACCGCGCCGGCCGCCGAGGACGTGATCGCCCGACAGGCTCGTTTGCGACAGGTCACTGCTCTGATCCTGCAGCAGCACGTTTTGCGGGCCGACCGTAAAGTCGTCGATGACAACCGCCGGTGCTGTGGTGGCGATGCACAGCGCAGCAGCCATGGCAAACAAGAAACACATCAAATGGTTGTTATCAGTCATACCTGTATAACGCGTCATAACCAACCTCCATATTCCACAGAAGAATAAGTATGAAGAAGACTCATGTATACAAATGGGTACTGCAAATAATCGGGTGTCCCGATCGGCCCGGCACATCTGTGAGTACACCCCTCAGACATTGGCAGGACAAGATATGGTACCAAAAGCACCAATGCTCTTTCATCCCTTTTTGACGAGGCCATGCGTAAAAAAGCATTTTATCTACGCATCACGTAGCGCCGCCGGTCGTTTCAATGTGCTGCGTTGCTCGATGATGACGAACGAGCAGCCCCACACCTAATGCGATCGGGAAGTTTATTGCGGCGCAGATCAGCAGCGCGTTAAGCATGTAAGGCCACTCCTGTGTGAAGCCTGACCAGCCGTCCATCAGCGACAGCGGTAACGTAATGGCGAACCACAGACAGGTCCCTAAAACCGCCGCCGCCACCGAACCCAGCCACAGGCGCCGCCAGCGATGATGGATCGCCAAAGCAACAACCGCTGCGATCATCGCAAGGATCATTGCCGGGACAATAAATGACTTAGCAAGTACCAGGGTCGTCATATCGAACGCTCCTTCATTAATCAGATGTTCTGAATACTCCACTTGCTTTACTAGGCCAGACAATCATCAGTATTAACTAACGTTCATCCATTATCAAACCAGGACCACTACCGTTGCTTTTTTGCAGATGAAGGCAACAACTCGATCGCGTCGCGTGCGGTGTTCATGAAGGTGTTGGGTTCGGATTCGGGCAAATGTTCTTCGGGCTGTTTGTACCAGGACTGGATGAGAAAGAGATCGGGGAAGATGCCGTCGTTGCGGAGTTGTTTGATATAGGTGCAGGTCATATCGTGGAAGCCCTTGCCGCCCGTGCCGCGCGGCTCTGCGTTGACGATCATGTGGAAGCGGATGTCGCGCTGGTTGCACCACTTCTGCAGCTTGATGAACTTCGTCGCGTTATCGAGCGGCGCGTCGCTGTTACGCGTGCGTGATTCCTTGTAATAGTTGTAGGGGCAATCGACTTCGATGAAAGCGATCTTTTCACCCGCGTTTCTAAGGGCTTCGTAGAGCGTGTCGAGGGCCTGGGCGTAGGTGACGCCGGAGGTATCGGTGTAGTGACCGTTGTAGCCGACGAGTTCGGCGGTGTAGTCCCAGTTGGGGAAGTTGGTAATCAGGCCGATGCGGATGTCGGGGTACTTGGCGTGGACTTTCTGGTAGAAGTCGACGAGGCGGGCGGCGATCTGGTCCATGCTCTGCGCGTTGGGATGGTCCTGAAAGCCTTTGATCATTCGGCGGATAGGCCCGTCGAGATGCAGCGAATAGACTTCGCCGCCGGCGTCGTAGATCGGGTCGATTTCATTGAAGGCCGCTTGCGCCGGGTCGGGGATCGTGTCGCCGCCGAGGCCGAAGCTGCCGAACTCGCAACCGATGCGGATTTCCTGCTGCTTCATGCAGGCAACGAATGCTTTGGCGTCGAGGTTCGTCGACCAGTCGATATCGAGCAGTTGCACGCCGTAGTACTTGTAAAGGTCGGTATGCTCGGCGACGTTCTGCCACTGCGATGTTGATGCGAACATCGGGTTAGGATCGGTCGTGATATGCGAGGGCGCGATGCCGATGGCGTAAGGTTTAGGTTGTAGCGGCGGCAGCTGCGAAAGCGCCGGCCCCTCTCCCGCTGCCGGACAAACAACACACATCAGCAACAGCCCGAACCAGATCACAAGCCTGTTCACATCACACCTCGTCTTAATCGTTCGATCTCTGCCTTCAGGTCATCGATCTGTTGATTCAGATGATCTACTACCCGATTGTGTTTCTTACGCCATGAAGCGTGTACGGCTGACGACGTCATTGCCATGATCGTAATAAGCAAGAGTCCCACGGTGATATCGTTCATGAAGTACCTCGTTTGTCGGATCGGTGGGTATAACACGTAGCGTTGTGGAAGGCGTCGCGTCGTTACAACTACATCACGCCGCTATCGCGTCATGGGACGTATGCTACTTGCTGTAGCCAATCCGATCACAATTCAATCGTAAACTGATTGTGGCAACGTGTCACATGGCATCGCTTATTCATCCCAATCCCACGAACGCCCAAGGCCTGTTCACCCCCGCGCCCCCGGATTACCCCCGTTAACCCCCGGTCGTCGACGGGGGGCTAATTATTTAGCCCCGCATCGACGATGTGGGGTCGGCCTTGCCGGTTTCGATAACGGTCATGTGTGATGCCCGCAATAATGGTGCGTTGCGGTTCGGACATGAAACATCAATTGAAGCAGTCGCTTCGCTACACCCGCCCTACGCCGGAATGTGACCCATGCTGCTTGCTGAAAGCTTTTGCTCCTTATCCAGAAGCATCCTAACGCAGCAGCGGACCGAACACGGAGACCAGGGCCAGGATCAGCAGGAAGCCGAGCGCGACGGTTCGCAAGCGATGGCGGTTCATCAGCCCGCCGATCCGCTGGCCCAGTTCCGAACCCGCCACCACCAGCGGCGCCAGGCACAAACCCAGCAGCAACGCCCACCCAATTTCGTTGCCGAACTTGTACACAAGAAGCAACAGGTTGAATGGGATCAGCAGCACGAAGGTGCCCCATAAAAACGACCTCGCTTTTTTCGCAGGCCAGTCATGCGCCATCACCCATAACACGACCGGCGGCCCACCCATGCCGACCATCCCACCCATCAGACCGCTCGCCCCACCTGCCAACAGCGTCCAGCCCCATGCTACCCGCTCACGCGGCCTGACCTTCAATAGCCACTGCGTCAATAGTGCCAGCAACAGCATCAGGCCGACACATTGCTTCACGCGGTCCGTCCCCAGACCCACCAGGACGCTCAGCAGCAGCACACCCACCGGCAGCGTCAGCAACCGGGTCGTCGTCAACGGCATCAACTCACGCATCGTGACGTGGCCGCGATATCGATACAGGTTCCACCCGCATTGCACGATGACGCCGCCCATCGTGATGGTGATCGCCGCCGGCAAACTCTCACCCGCCCAGACCATCAACGGGATCGCAAACATCCCCGCCCCGAACCCGACCGCGCCCTGCACCATGCAGGCGAACACCAGTGCCGAAGCAACAAGAATAGTTTGCGTGATGTCCAGTGCCTGCATTCCCTGGGTTGGGGGTCCGGGGGTCCGGGGGTCCGGGGGTCCGGGGGTCCGGGGGTCCGGTCGATCGTTGTACTTACAGCAGAAGATAATCAGTTTACGCTGTCAAATGAATGTACGTATCCCCTATTCTTACTCCCCACCCTGCCCCGGAATGGGACCCATGCTACTTGCTAGCTAAAAGTAAAATGTCCCTTTTCCGCTCCCCTATAAATTGCCTCTCATGTTGGCTCAACCATTCGGGGTTTGGCCCCGTTTCGTCCATCCGTTTCATATCCTATTTGCTCTTTCCGCATTCGGGACAGGCGTCGGGGCTTGCGCGCATGTCGTAGCCACAGCGGGTGCAGAGGCCGTGGCGGCGGCGGTGTGTGCGTCGAATCCTGCGAACGGCTGCGATGTAGGCGGCGAACAGCAGCGTCCAAAAGACCAACATCGCCCAGGCGGGGACGACGAGTTGAAAGATGTCGACCATGCGATCACCACCGCCGGGCCAGATGTGGCCGGCTTGCTTCTGCCCGGTGTAGCCGAAGCCCCATGCGTGGTGGGTGCACCGCTTGTCTAGACGCGTTGCGCCCGGTTTGGGTGTGTAGTGTGTGAAGCTGTACCAGTATGTTTTGTCGCCAAGGTGCGGAAAGGTATAGACCTCGAACCGCCCGCGGTCGGCCTGGAGTCGGTAGCTGGTGTCCGTGTGCAAAAGAAATGTCAGTGCGTCGGCACGTCGGTAGCTGTTTACCCAGAGGCCGATCACTATCAACATTGCGATGATGAACAGGATGAGTCCGGTCCGGTAGAGCCATCGAAACATTGTGCCACCCGGCTTTCATGTAACCACCCTATGTGGATTAACGGGCCTGGCCCGAACGCCACGAACTTATACTACAAGTTATTCATCGCCAACGGCTTCGGGAGCTAATGGCAAAAGTCGGGAGTGGATCCGGTATCCGACACCTGGCTCACGACACCAGACTCACTTGTTCTTCTCCGCGGCCTTGCGGGCTTTGCGTTCCTTTTTTTCCTTGACGGTGAGTTTGGGCTTGTTCTTATTGTCGGTGCGCTTGTTTTGATCCTTGTTGGCCATGCGGACGCCCTTTCAGGCAGTATGGTGCGACACGGAGCGATGTAACCCCAACCACGTCGGGGCACGCTCGGCTATATAAGTGTATCCGATTGAGTGAAACAGTATCGGCCCCGCGGGGCGGGATCATAACCCACTTCCGCCCCCGGCTTTCTCGACGCATTAAAGTTGAATAGCCCCTTTTCCGCGCCCCCTAGCCCCCTTAAATGTACTTATCCCCTTTTCTTACCCCCTTTTCTTACCCTCTCCACCAGACTTACGATGTATTCCGTGACGCCGAAGATGCCCAAGATCAGTGAAGCGCCGACGCCTATCAGCGACAACTCATCCTGCCTCACGGCCGTCTGCACCGCAAGGAAAAACACGGCCGATGCCAACATGAATATCGATGCACTGATCATTCGCATGATGTGTTCCTGTTACGTCATACAACCTTTTTAGAACTTAGTGTCCGTGCAGTGCGGACCTACGAATTATAATAGCGTAACGACGTCGACAATGCATTCAGCAACAGACAGGCAGATATCGCCTAGCAGTTCAAAGAGATTGTGCTTTGTTGTGTTGTGCATCTTGCATACACCCTTCGGTGCCGGCTTGCCATACAGGCCGGCGCGGCGGCTGATCCTGTGAGTTAAACGGGGTCAGACCCCGTTTCATCTCCCCGTTTCATCTCCCGTCGATTTGGTTCCTGACACCTTTTCTTCCTCGTTCCTTTTTTTCCTTGACGGTGAGTTTGGGTTTGTTCTTATTGTCGGTGCGCTTGTTTTGATCCTTGTTGGCCATGCGGACGCCCTTTCAGGCAGTATGGTGCGACACGGAGCGATGTAACCCCAACCACGTCGGGGCACGCTCGGCTATATAAGTGTATCCGATTGAGTGAAACAGTATCGGCCCCGCGGGGCGGGATCAGAACCCACTTCCGCCCCCGGCTTTCTCGACGCACTAAAGTTGAATGGCCCCTTTTCCGCGCCCCCTAGCCCTCTTAAATGTACTTATCCCCTTTTCTTGCCACTAGCTGTATTGTTCGCCTTCGTCGCCTATGACTTTTGCTTTCAGTTGATCGGCGACTCTTATCATTTTGGCTATGACATGCTTTTCGGGATTCTTTACAACAATACGGCCACGTCGATAATCGAACCAAATATTCTCTGGATCGGCACCACCTGCTTGGGTTCCCGACCATATCGCCAGCCCCTCGTTATCGCAGCTCAGCGTCCCGGTAGGCGTTTGAACTTCCGCATGTGTTTGCAAATGCAATTCCTGGTCCGATGCAACATATGACAGCCATTCATCAAGCGTGATAGCATGCTCTTCACTCTCAGACCAATCGTCCGCACGTGTGATGTGTAAATCGTATCCCATAGACAATCTCCTTCTTATGTTGTGTCCCCACAATCGCACACTTTGGCCTGCGGGTCAAAGGCGGGCACCCGGCACTGATCATTCGCATAATGCGTCCCTGTCTTTGATTGGCCTGTCGGATTGTTACTTACCCGGATCCTAATACGGGGTCTGACCCCGTTTCTTCTTAAATATTGTCCACAACAACCTCATAAACATACGTGCTTCTGATGGTTTATTTGATGTTGCCATATGTCGCTGCCCATCTTTCACACCTTGTCCTGCGGATCAAAGTGTGGCACCCGGCAATGCTGCTTCATCAATGGTGTAACCATGATCACGTTGATATTGATCTACAAAGTCATACCACCGATCCATATCACTGTCATGTGATGTATGCCAAGTATTAGGCCCGCACCAATCGCGAAGCTTAGATTCGGCCGCATTACTCAATTCCATGATTACCTCCTTTGTTTGGGAATAAGGTGGGCATAAGGTGTTTGACACCGTTTGTGCCCCATGTAAGGGGGGAAACGGGGTCTGACCCCGTTTCTTCTCCCGTTTGTGCCCCATGTAAGGGGGAAACGGGGTCTGACCCCGTTTCTTCTCTGACCCCGTTTCTTCTCTATCCCCTGACACCTTTTCCTATCCCGGTCTGCGGCTATGGCTTCACAATTAGGTGGCAGTAAATTGTTTTTGATCCATGCGTGCGTGATATTTCAATTTGCTCACGCAGTGATCGTTGATTTGGGATTAAGGAATCTGGGTCGTATATAAAGAATACAAGATGCCTGCAGTTAATGTGGTGACGATACGTCTCGATATCATCATGCAACTCCTTAGATATAGACTTCCCATGAGTTTGATCACGAATATACTTTGCCTCAATCACAGTTCTATAATGTGCAGACACGAAATCTTTGATCGTATAACGGCTTGCAATCCGACTCCCCGGATCTTCTTCTAATAAGTCTGGTATCCATGGACGCAACATCAAATATAACGCATCCTGAACATCAGCCTCCGAATCTAGATGAAGCACAGCACCTTGAGATCTGCGTGTATTAAGATATCGAACACATTCTTGAAACTCATTTAATGCATTAACAATATCACTAACGTCACCCATCTCCGATCTAACTTCCTGGCAACTATACTTTTTCCGAATCTCAGCCGCATCAGCACACAAACGTACTACTTCAGGATGTATCTGACTACTCATCAGCAGACCCCACATGACCGTAAATGTATCGGCCAATATCTTCGAATATCGCCTGGTAGTCTCGAGCGCTCTTGTTTTCAGGCAAGTGAATATGCAAATCTATGTGAATCGTTGCCCCGCCGGAGTTCCCAATACCACTGGAGCCTGCCTGAGCAGCTCCAGTATCACTCAAGACGGCTGCACTTGATTCGACCGCTCCCTCTGGAATGGCACTAGAAAAATCAGCAAACTCGCAGAGCGTCTTAAACGTGGCAATCTGGTGTTGCAACGTAGCCTCAGATCCACCAGAGTGAATATTAAACAAATTCTTAAGCGAATCGTCGGATTCCTGGTGTGGATTATGAGATGCATTAAATAATGGTCTATATGTTACTCGTACAAGATTAGCTAAATGCTGAGGACCACCTTGGCGGTGCATAAATAATTCGTAGTCCTCAGTGGGATCATTTGCCGACGATACTAATCCAATAGCTTTTAGAACCCGAATAATTGAATTCGCGTTATTACCACCTAATTCCCATGCCGACAGTAATTCATTGTTTACCTTCTCTGGCTTAGGTTTCTCTGGAACAAATTTTAAAAATTTCCTAAGTGCATTTGGGGTGACCGTATATGGTAGCTTTGGTGAGCTCGTTGACACTGGCTTCTTTTTCGCAGCCCTTTTCGCGGCTTTCTTTTTTGAAGTTTTCTTTTTTACTGTACGTTTCTTTGCCATATTAATCTCCTAAATATAAAACGGCGGGACAGCGTTTCAGCCGTCCCGCCGTTTGCGGTTACTTCGGATTGTATCCCGGCCCCGGGTGGTTCTTCATGATGTTTCCATTATAACCGGGTGTTTATTAAACCGAAGCCTTTTATTGATCGGGCCTTGGCGGCCCGTGCCCGCAGCAAGCTGCGGGGCTAAACGGGTTGGGGTTTCAAATGCACGTCGATCAGGTTGAACCGCGGCGATGGGCCGCGGCTCGCGATTATTAATAATCCATATCATCCATGCCCGCGCCGGCGGACTTTTTCTTCTTTTCCTTGATCTCGCTGACGACGGCGTCGGTGGTCAGAAGCAGGCCGGCGATGCTGGCGGCGTTTTGCAGGGCGATGCGTTCGACCTTGGTGGGGACGATGACGCCGTCCTTGATCAGGTCGCCGTAGGTTTGGGTGAGGGCGTTGAAGCCGTAGTTGGCTTTGTCGTTGGATTCGACGTTATTGGCGACGACGGAGCCGTCGAGGCCGCAGTTGGCGGCGATCTGCTTGATCGGCGCGGCAACGGCGCGGCGGACGATTTCGACGCCGAGTTTTTCATCGCCGACGAGGCCTTCGATCTTGTCGAGGGCTTTGCGAGCACGGAGGACGGCGACGCCGCCGCCGGGGAGGATGCCTTCCTGAACGGCTGCGCGGCAGGCGTGGACGGCGTCTTCAACGCGGGCCTTCTTTTCCTTCATTTCGGATTCGGTGGCGGCACCGACGTTGATCTGTGCAACGCCGCCGGCGAGCTTGGCGAGGCGCTCCTGGAGCTTCTCGGAGTCGTAGTCGCTGGTGGTGCGTTCGATCTGCGCCTTGATGGCTTCGATGCGACCCTTGATGTCGGCGGTCTTGCCGGCACCTTCGATGAGGGTGGTGTCGTCCTTGGTGACGACGATCTTCTTGGCGCGCCCGAGGTCGGCGAGTTCGAGCTTTTCGAGGTCGATGCCGAGTTCTTCCATGATGGCGCGGCCGCCGGTGAGGGTGGCGATGTCGCCGAGCATTTCCTTGCGGCGGTCACCGAAGCCCGGGGCCTTGACGGCGACGACCTTCAGGACGCCACGCAGCTTGTTGACGACGAGGGTCGCCAGCGCTTCGCCATCGATATCTTCGGCGACGATGAGCAGGGCGCGGCCCGACTCGGCGATCTTGCCGAGGATGGGGATGAGGTCCTTGGCGGAAGAGATCTTCTTCTCGTGAATGAGGACGTAAGCGTCATCGAGGACGGCTTCCATGTCCGTGGTGTTGGTGACGAAGTGCGGGGATAGGTAACCCTTATCGAACTGCATGCCTTCGACGAGTTCGACGTTGGTGTCGAGGGACTTGCCTTCTTCGACGGTGATGACGCCGTCCTTGCCGACCTTGTCCATGGCTTCGGCGATGATCTTGCCGATTTCGGCGTCCTGGTTGGCGCTGCACGTGCCGACCTGCGCGACTTCCTGTGTGTTGGCGACCTTCTTGGAGGTCTTGGTCAATTCCTTGACGAGTGCGTCGACGGCCTTATCGATGCCGCGCTTGATCTGGTTGGCGTTAGCGCCGGCGGTGATGTTCTTGAGGCCCTCGGTGAAGATGGCTTCGGCGTAGACGGTGGCGGTGGTGGTGCCGTCGCCGGCGTCCTTGGAGGACTTGGAAGCGACTTCCTTGACCATCTGTGCGCCGATGTTTTCGATGGGGTCTTCGACTTCGATTTCCTTGGCGACGGTGACGCCGTCCTTGGTGACGGTGGGGCTGCCGAAGGATTTTTCGAGTACGACGACGCGGCCGGACGGGCCGAGTGTGACTTTGACGGCTTTAGCAAGCTTGGCGACGCCGCGGCGGATTGCTTCGCGCGCCTCTTGATCGAATGTGATGGTTTTAGCGGGCATTTCTCTTTCCTTATGGGTTTACGGTTTTATTGTTTTGTTACTTGTGTACTTCGTGTCGTTTGCGAGCCGTGACGTCCGCGTCGCGGTGTGATTCGATTTACGAGAATCGTGCGTCCGTGATATTGGGCGGTTTGGGGTTGCCCGGGGGCGCCGGGATGGGGACATCCCGGCTCGCGGTTATGTTTTGCGTTTCGCGGTTACGTGTTGCGGCTCGCGGTTATGCATTTCGGCTCGCGATGACTGCGTTACTCGACGATGGCGAGGACTTCGTCTTCGGACATGACGAGGTATTCCTGGCCGTCGATTTTGAGTTCGGTGCCGCCCCACTTGGAGAGGATGATGGTGTCACCCTTTTTGACGGTGGGCTTGGCGCGTTCGCCGTTGTCCAGTGCTTTGCCTTCGCCGACGGCGATGACCTTGGCTTGCTGGGGCTTTTCCTTGGCGGATTCGGGCAGGAAGATGCCGGACGATGTCTTGGTTTCGGCTTCGAGACGCTGTACGAGGATCTTGTCGCCGAGGGGTTTGATTTTCATGGGTATGTTCTCCGTTGCGTTAATGGTTTTGTTGATAGTTAAGGGTTGTTGGTTAGTTTGGAAAACGCGACGAGTCGCGTCGTTTCGTAGGGGTTGGTGGTTCGTTTGTATTTAGCCCTACGTCGACGACGTGGGGCTAAGCCCCGGGTCGTCGACCCGAGGCTAAATGTGTTTTCAATTCGCGGGCCAGGCTCCTTCGTATTGGCGGTCGATGAGTCGGCGGATGACGTTGAGCATGTCTTCGATGTCGCTGGGTCGGTTCACGACGGTGAACGCGCCGAGGCGCAGAGCCTGGTTGAGGCAGCGCTGCGCTTCACCGCGTGCGATGGCGCGGCTGTTGACGACAACGACCGGCGGACGGTTGGGCAGGCGACGCAGCACTTCGAGGACCCATAGGCCTTGGGCATCGCCGGGTGCGATACCTTTGGAACTACCCGTCAAATTCCGGGGGTCGTCCTGCGGGGTGGCGAGGTCGATCAGTGCGGCGTGGATTTCGACATCGTTGACGAGGGCGACGGCCTCTTTACCCGTGCGGGCGACATAAGCCTGGACGCCTTGGGGCTGGAGCAGGCGTGGGAGTTGCCGGGTCCAGTGGCCGGGCGCGTGGTCGCGGTCCTCGGTGAGCAGGACGTTGAACCGGGCGCTGGGCCTGGGGGTCCGGGGGTCGGGTTGTGGCGTTGTGTCTGCCATGGTCATTCTCAGCGGATAGACGCTACCCGCAGGTGCCAGAACAGTTGCAATGGCGGTGCCACCCCCGGAAGCCCCCGGAAGTTTGGATTACTGGCATAATTACATTTATTTAAAGCATTTATGGAATATGCCCGTATACGGCTCCCGGGGGCAGACTGCCGGGGTGGGCGGGAGACTATATATATGGTGTCGAATTGGCAGGTGGGAGGGGTTTGCGCGGGGTGGTTGAGTGCGTTTATTAAGAGGGTGTAGGGTTTAGGGTGTTGGGTGTAGGGTGAAGAATTAGACCAATTCCGGGGGGTGTGTAGGAACGGTCCCACGGACGGAGTCCGTGGGCTTCGCGGATACTAATGGCTAATGGCTAACGGCTAATGGCTGAGCAGTGTGGAGGCGTCGAAATCAGGCACGCTGAGAGGGTATTGAGACTGTTGGAGGCGGACGGGCCGCGGCTGCATGGGCTGCTGGTCCGGCTGACGTTGCGCGGGGATGTGGCGGAGGATTTGTTGCAGGATTTGACGGTTCGGCTGGCGGAGTCGGATGGATTTGGCCGGGCTGAGTATCCCTATGCCTACGCGCGGCGGACGGCGGTGAATTTGGCGATGGACTGGCGCAGGCGGAACGTATCGCGGCATAAGCGCGAGTCGGTGAACGCGCGGCCGGAGGGATTGGATGGGCATCCGCTAATCGAACTGGAACAAGCGGAGTTGATCGATCGGATGCTGGATGAGCTGGAACACTTAAAGGAGCGCGACCGGGACCTGATCGTGATGCGTTTTATGGACGCGATGCCTTTTGAAGACATCGGCCAGGCGATCGGAAAGACAGGCAACCAGGCAAGAGGATTGTGTCATCACGCGGTGCGACGTTTGCGCGAGCGGATGCAGGACGTTTTGGGAGAGGAAGGCGACAAGGTTTTGAACGGGATCGGAGGTCCATCATGAATGAGTACCCCCGGAACAATCATCCGAATGACCCCCGGAATAATCCCCACGAAGAACAGTCGCCGACCTGGCGTGCTTTGGATGGGCTGTCTCGGTATGAGCCTGATGCGAAGGACGCCACGCGTGCGCTGGACAAGGCGAAGCTATTGCTTGAGCAAAGCCAGCGCGGTTCTCAAAACGTTCCTCGTTCCCGGAGGTGGCTCATGCGTATCAGCGCAGCAGCGGCGATGGTGTTGGTAGTGATGTTCATCTGGATGGCGATCGGTCCTGAAGGCGGATTGACGAACCCGACATGGGCGGATGTGCTCAAGCAGACGAAAGATGTGCGCGTCGCGAAGCTGGATGTGCGTTCCTATCAAGGCAAAACGCTTGAGAGCCGGCAGGAGATGTATTTGCAAGCGCCGTCGACATTGCGATTGCATGAGTACGAATATGAAGATGGCAAAGAGGTCGAGACTGAAGGCGCGATCGTGACACCTGAGGGCGGCGTGCGTTGGAACGCGTCCAGCGGTGTGGCGGAACACGTCGAGCCGGACAATGCGTATGTCGCACCGGCGTCGTCGGCGAAGACGATCCTTGGACTTCTCGGGATGACGGTCCAGATGGACACGCCCGGGGCGAAGATCGACATCAATCAGACTCCGGTAAGTTTCGAACCGGTCAATTACAAACACCCTATCGATCCTGACCTTCGTGGGTATCAGCTAAAGCCCGTTGATCCTGAGCAAAACTTTGGTGTGCCGATGCTTAAAGCGTTGACGTTCTGGTTTGACAAGGAATCGAACACATTACAGCGCATGACCGCTGCGGGCAGCGAGCAAGGCTATGCAGGTGAGTGGTATGACGCGACGGTTGAGTTTGAGCCTGTGTTGCCGACGGATTGGTTCGATGTGAAAGCCCCGGAGGGGTATGTCAACGTCAGTGACGGTTTGCGTGCGAGGCTGCCCGAAGACGTACGGGATGTGTATGACAAAGCGGCGGCGGCCCGGGAAACGTTCGGGGATTACCGCGCACTGATCTGGTCTCGCCAGCAGGGCTGGGGGCTGCCGATCTATGTGGAATCTCGGAAAGGCGAACAGTGGCGGGCAGATGAGCTGCAGTGGACGAGCAATGCATTCCAGGCGTTCGCGGAGGCGCGTGATATTGAGCCTGGGGATGTGATGTCTGAGGCATGGTCTGCCATGACGGGGTCGGGCTTCAAGCTTCAGTCGAGTGCGATTAAGTTCGGCGACCGGTATGCGATGGTGAATTACGGCTCGGGTGGGCGCGGGCCCAGGATCAGTGCGCAGTTGCAGCCGACGTTACTGAGCGCAGGCTACGACAACTTCTGGGGGCAAGTGCTGCGAGTTATCGCCTGGCCTCACTGGATGGATGAGGAAAATTTGCACCCGCATGGTCGAAGTATCCGGGAGCCGTTACTGCAGTGGCGTCTGCTGCCGCAAGACGAGGCGCATCCGGATTGGATCGATGTCATTGCAGAGCGGGATACCAATTCGAGGAATTATGTCCGCTATACGTTCGATGCCGCACATGATCATCTGTGTATCCGTCGCGAAGAACGGGAATATGGCGATCGCATCGAGGGCTGGCTTGTGCTGGGCCTTGCGCAAACTATCGAGGGCAAGTGGTACCCGAAGCAGGTTGCCAAGTACACGCGGACGAGCGATGATCCGTTGCCGCACGCTTCGGAGCTTGAGCCGAGGTTTACGTATCTGGTCGGCCCAGGTGCGGCGGCGGGATCGTTCTTCGATTGGCCCGAGGGTGTGCCGCAGCCTGCCAATCCGTATGCAGCACTGCAATCACGGCGGGTCAGCACGGAGGAACAGGCCAGCAAAACCATCGCCCTCCCCCCTACTGCGGTCGGTAAATACACCTACACCGCCACAAACGGCCGAGGGTTGCCGCGCGGGTTTGATGATGAAGCGACATCGCAGGCGCACTGGCAGATGACAAGGGTGATGCGGGATATCGAGAATGCGGTGGATAAATACAAGCCGGACCACAACTGGAATCATCCGCAAACATTGGATGAGCTTATTGAGGGCGGTTACATCACCCGTGAAGCGATGCAAAACCCGTTGCATCCTGATGCCGATCCGCCGTTTGTGTACATCCACATCGCCAGAAACCTGCCCAATGGCATCGGGCGGGTGATGCTCCACGAGCCGTTCGACACCTGGCCCGGCGTGGTGACGGTGATGTTCGGGGATGGAAGCTTCGAGGCGATCCACGATGAAGGTGAATTCAACGAGTTAATCGAGGCCGCGACCTCGCCGGAGGACCCGAAGCGGTATGGGGAGTAGAGGAATTGCTGATTTCTAATTTTTAATTGCTGATTTAAAACCAGAAGCGGAAAGGCGGGATGAGCACCTTATGAACACAAGGGGCGGCATCTCGCCTTTCCGCTTTTTATTTCCAGCTTTTGAGTTTTCAAGTTTTCCAGCTTTTGCTTCACCTAAAACGACCAACCCTGCACGGTGTTGATGATGATGTCGAGTATCTCTGAAAGCGTGCCATGATGCATCGCTGGTGCGGGCATTAGGACGAGTGTGTCGCCAAGGGGGCGGATGATGAGGCCTTGATTGCGCATGTTTCGGCAAAGCTTCGCGCCTGTGCGGGCGGCGAAGTCGAAGGATTCAGCTTGCGTGCGGTCTTTGCAGAGTTCGATGCCGACCATGAGGCCGCGCTGGCGTATGTCGAGGATGTTGGGGTGGTCGCGGAGGGCGTTGAGCTTGTCGGCGATGATTGTGGCGCTTTGTTTGGCGTGGTTGATGATGTTGTTTTTCTCGAAGAGGTCGAGGCTGGCGATGGCGGCGGCGCATGCGAGGGGGTTGCCGGTGTAGGTGTGGCCGTGGTAGAGGGTGCGGCGGTCGGACAGTTCGCCGCAGAAGGCTTGTTCGACTGCGTCGGTGGTGATGGTGGCGGCGAGGGGCAGGTAGCCGGCGGTAATACCCTTGGCGAGGCAGAGGATGTCGGGGGTGACCTGGTCGTGGGCGCAGGCGAACAGTTCGGCGGTCCGGCCGAAGCCGGTGGCGACTTCGTCGGCGATGAACAGGACGTTGTGCTTGTCGCAAAGCTCGCGCACGCCTCGCACAAACCCGGGCGGCTGGCAGATCATGCCTGCTGCGCCTTGCATGACGGGTTCGATGACGACGGCGGCGGTCTGGTGGGCTTGCTCGGTTAATAGTTCGTCGAGTTTGGTGAGGCAGTGGTTTTTCAGTGCATCAGTGAGAGATTCATCCTCACTGGGATAACGCCCGGGGATAGCTATCCCCGGGCTTTGTGTTTGATCAATCTGCAATCCTTCAATCCCATAAGCGCGCGGGGCGTCGGGGGCGGGGAAGGTTTTGACGTCGAAGACCATGGAGACGAAGGGTTTGTGGAAGAGGTCGCAGTAACCAACGCTCATGGAGCCGGTGGTGTCGCCGTGGTAGGCGCCGGCGAGGCCGATGAATTTGTTTTTTTCTGGATGACCGGAGTGGTGCCAGTAGCCGACGGCCATTTTGAAGGCGACTTCGACGGCGGTCGCGCCGGCGTCGGAGTAGAAGACTTTGCTGAGGGGTGAGGCTTGAGGCTTGAGGCTTGAGTTGACGGCGTCGCAGAGTTTGGCGGCGAACTCGATGGATGGGGGTGATGCGAGGCCGAGGAGGGTGGAGTGGGCGACTTTGTCGAGTTGGTTGCGGATGGCGTGGTCGACTTCGCCGACGCGGTGGCCGTGGACGTTGCACCAGAGGCTGGAGACGCCGTCGATGTAGCGGTTGCCTTCGGTATCGATAAGGTGGAAGCCTTCAGCACGGTCGATGATGAGCGGTTGCTCGTCGCGCCACTGTTTCATGGGGGTGAACGGGTGCCAGACGTGCTGGTGGTCGAGTTTTGCAAGGCGTTTGGTATCGGTCATGCGGGGATTGTAATAGCGGATGGTGGATGGGCGGCGGCCGGGAAAAGCGGTGCCAAGTAAATGGGTCATAAAAGGCGCTGATTACATAAGATGTTCGGTGGAAGTCAGGGTTAGCAAGAGGTTAAGCGCGAGGTTGGTAAACACCATAAAGCCTCTTATACTGTGTTGCTCGCCGGGCATCGGCCGGCAGATTGAAACCACTCGTCACAAGGAGGCACTTCGTTGGCCAGCTACACCACTTCCGACATTCGTAATATCGCCCTGGTGGGGCACGCCAGTTCAGGCAAGACAACGTTAACCGAGGCCTTGATGTGGAAGGCGGGGGCAATCGGGGCGATGGGCCGTGGCGGTGATATGCTCAGTGACTTCACGGACGAGGAAAAAGAGCACGGTCACAGCCTGTTCAACGCGATCGTGCACGGCGACCACGATGGCCGGCACATCAACCTCATCGATACGCCCGGTTCACCCGACTTCGTCGGCCAGACGATCAGCGCGCTGCCCGCGGTCGAGACGGCAGCCATCGTGATCAGCGCCCAGGCGGGTATTGAATCACTGACGCGCCGTATGATGGATCGCGCCAAAGACCGCAAGCTCTGCCGGATGATCGTGATCAACAAGATCGACGCGGAAGGCGTCGACCTGCCTGCACTGGTTTCTCAAATTCAAGAAACGTTCGGCGGCGAATGTTTGCCAATCAACCTCCCGGCCCAGGGCGGCAAGGCGGTGGTCGACTGCTTCTTCAGCCCGTCGGGTGAGAGCGACTTCGGCTCGGTCGAGGAAGCGCACACCGCGATCATCGACCAGGTCGTGGAAGTCGATGAGAAGCTGATGGAGATCTATCTCGAACAAGGCGAGGTCAAGCCCGAGCAGTTGCACGAGCCGTTCGAGCGTGCGTTGCGTGAAGGGCATCTGGTCCCGATCTGCTTCACAGCGGCGCATCCGCATAACGATCCGGACAACCCGGTCGGCATCAAGGAGCTGCTGGATATCATCGTGAAGCTGGCGCCGAATCCGATCGAGGGCAACCCCCGGCCGTTCATTACCGGCAGCAACAAGGATGAGATCGTTCACGTCAAGCCGGACCCCGAAGCGCCGGTGCTGGCACATGTATTCAACGTGCGTGTCGATGCGTTCGCGGGCAAGCTGAGCATGTTCCGTGTGCATCGCGGGACACTGACGAAAGAAACGCAGGTGTTCATCAGCGATCCGCACGACGGTGAGAGCCGAAAGCCGATCAAGATCGGTCACCTGTTCAAACTGCAGGGCAAGAAGCACGTGGAAGTCGATCAAGCGATCCCCGGCGACATCGCGGCGATCGCGAAGTTTGCCGAGGTACACCGCGACGGCGTGCTGCATGAATCGCATGATGAAGACAACCTGCACCTGCTGCCCCTGCCCTACCCCGTCCCGATGGCGGGTCTGGCGATCGAGGCCAAGCGCCGCGGCGATGAGCAGAAGATCGCCGATGCGTTGAACAAATTGCAGGAAGAAGACCCGACGTTCAAGGTGACCCGTGACGCAACGACGCACGAGACGGTGATCCACGGCGTGGGTGACCTGCACCTGCGTATTATCCTCGAGAAGATCAAGCACCGTGATAACGTGGAAGTGGACACCAAGCAGCCGAAGATCGCGTATCGCGAGACGATCCAGGGCAAGGCGGAAGGCCATCACCGTCACAAGAAGCAGACCGGTGGGGCTGGTCAGTTCGGCGAGGTGTATCTGCGTGTCGAGCCGATGGAACGCGGCGCCGGCTTTGAGTTCGCCAACGACACGTTCGGCGGCTCGATCCCGGGCCAGTTCATCCCGGCGATCGAAAAAGGCGTGCGTCAGGTGATCGAGCAGGGCGCGATTGCCGGCTACCCGATGCAGGACATCAAGGTCAGCGTCTATGACGGCAAGCACCACCCGGTGGACTCGAAGGAAGTCGCGTTCGTGACGGCGGCCAAGCGTGCGTTCATCGATGCGGTGAATAAGGCCAAGCCGACGCTGCTTGAACCCGTTGTGGACATGGAAGTGACCGTCCCGAGCAGCGCGATGGGCGATGTAACGGGCGATTTGTCGGGCAAGCGTGGCCGCATCCAGGGTACGGACATGTTGCCGGGCGATATGGCGATGATCCGCGCGATCGTGCCGTTGGCCGAGGTCAGTAACTACCAAGGGCAATTAAAATCTGTCACAGGCGGCCAGGGAACATTCTCAATGGAACTGAGCCATTACGATCCGGTTCCGACCCATGTCGCGCAGCAGATCATCGCCGAGTACAAGCCGAAACCGGACGAAGATTAAGCACGAGCCGAGACGATAAAGTCAACGATTCAAGCCGCCGCCGCGAGGTTCAAGAGCCACGCGGCGGCGGTTTGCTTTTCAACACTTCATCCTGTGCTGACGAGCGTATGCTAAACACGCCAAGTACTTTTAAAAATAAAGGCTTACATCTCGCGCGGGTAACGATACAAAAGCGTGTGCATAGGACGAGCAATGCATGTCCGAGCCGGTTATTGCCAGGCGAACATCAACGCAGAATCATGTGATTGGCGCGTGATGATTGGACGTGCATTGACGATGTGTTGTGCTGTGCTGGTTGGTTGTTGCGTGGTGTGTTGTTTGATGCATCACGATGAACGAATATGCGTGTAAGAAGTCTCGCAAGAGTGCCACAAACATGTTGTGCAAAGAATTTCTTGACGTCGGGACTTGAAAAATTTGTATTAAGTGATGTAGGATATTGCGTGACAAGTGAATATTGCTCAAGGTGCACTCATATCTGTGCCGATAGGATTGGCAATCGGCGGTTGTATATGTTCGCCGACTATCTGTATTCCAGTTGACCCACAGCTCCGAGGGCTAACTGAAAGGACCGAGCCCATGGCGAAGAAGAAGGCTAAGAAGAAGGCTGCCAAGCGGAAGGCAACCAAGAAGAAAGCCACCAAGAAGAAAGCAACCAAGAAGAAGGTAGCCAAGAAGGCCACCAAGAAGAAAGCCAAACGTAAGGTAGCGAAGAAGAAAACTACCAAGAAGGCCACCAAGAAGAAAGCCAAACGTAAGGCCACCAAGAAGAAGAAGTGAGTGTAGCCCTCGGGTAATACTTAACGGCCGTGACGTAAACGCGGCCATTGATCAGGGGCCCGACCCGCCGCTCCGAATGAAGGCGGACAGGGGGCCCAGAAACTTTGAAAAAGCGCCTCGGAGCTCCATTAAAAAGCAAGGCGGCCCAAACGGGTCGCCTTCTTTTTTTGCGCCCCCCTACTATTGCCTATACCTGTACTTAGAGCCCTTTGCATCATTCCTGGCCGTCATTCCCCTACAAACGAGAATCCATGCGCTCAATGGATCCCTCTACGTGGATCCCCGCGCACGGGCTTTATGCGCCATTTGCTTTAAGTGCTGGCGCTTTCGTACGTTTGCGCCCATACTGGTGAGAGCCTTACTCGACCTTACTCGACAAGGAGTCACCAGCATGGAACGCGAACTGTGGCACATCTTAGCAACACACCTCACTCACTTGGCAACCTGCACTCGGCGTGGCCGATTCACGCACCCGGTTACACGCATCGTCCGTGTCTATCTCTGGGCGGTGCTGCATGATCGGCCGGTGTACTGGGCGTGTGATCGTCGCAACTGGGTCGGCGTCAAGCCGCCGGCGGTGTTGCCGGATCAATCGACGATGAGCCGACGACTCGCCCGGCACGAGACACGCAAAGTGTTGGACGTGTTGATGGATCGACTCGAACCACAAACCCAACAAGCGCTGACCCTGCGCATCGATGGCAAGCCGTTGCCCGTTGCCAAGCACAGCGCCGACCGTCGGGCGACGATCGGCCGCGGGGCCGGCGGGTTCCAGAAAGGCTACAAATATCACGCGATTTATGCGGATAATAACCGTCCCGTCGCCTACCGCGTCACGCCGATGAACGTCGACGAACGCGTCGCCGCCAAGCAGATGATCGACCAGCAGCCGCCCGGCGAAGGCTACCTGCTGGCCGACGCCAACTACGAAACCAACCCGCTTTATGACCAGGCCGCCGAAGCCGGCCGCGTCCTGGTGACGCCGCGCCGCTTCCGACGCGCCAAAGGCCTGGGCCAGTCACGCCAACACAGCGAGCACCGTGTGGCGATGATCCAACGCATGCGTTCGCCTTCACCGTTCATCCGCCGACTGCTCGCCACACGCCGCCAGGTCGAGACACGCCTGGCCAACCTGTGCAACTTCGGCGGCGGCCTGACGCACCTGCCGCCATGGGTGCGAGGCCGACGTGTTGAACCTTACGTGACCGCCAAAATCCTGATCCGCCTCGCACGTGACCATGTGATCCGACAACGTAGTGCATAAAGCCCCTGCGCGAGGATGACAAATCCGTAAGCACGGAATTGACGCACAGGGTTCTACCGGTGGGTTGGGTTATCCGGACTTACGCCTGGCCCTGCAAGCGGTAGCGCAAACCCAGGTTGATCAGTTTGTGCAGCAACTCATCGTAATCCATCCCGGCGCGTTCGGCGGACTCGGCGAAGTCTTCGCCATACGAGAGATTCGGGTTCGGATTGGCTTCGATCAGATAGGCTCGGCCGTCGGGAGCAAGTCGCAAGTCCATGCGCGCATAACCGGACAATCCCAGCGAGCGGTAGATGCGCTTGCACAGGTGCTGGATGTATCGCTGCTGTGATTCGTCCAGGCCCTTGGCGGGTTTGGTGGTCAGGCCGATCTTCTTCTGGTACCGCGCATCCCACTTGATCTTACCCGTAGCGATCTTCGGAGCGTCTCCACGCAACTTGGGGAAGACCATCTCCCAGACGGGCAGGACCTGTAACCGATCGTTACCGAGCACACCGACATACAGCTCTCGGCCTTCGATGTACTGCTCCGCGATCGCATCGGTGCCGACCGTACGGTGGATAAACTCAACGCGCTCAACGAGGTGTTCATCATCGTAGACCACGGACGCCTGACTGATACCGACCGACCCCTCCTCGGTCAGTGATTTGACCAACAACGGGAACTTCAGCTTGCCTGGCCGCCGGACCTTTCGGCCGATCGGATACTCGGCAAAGCTTGGTACGGGGATGCGGTGATATCGGCAGATCATCTTGGACAATGCCTTGTTGTGAGCCAGCATCAGGCCGCGTGGGTTGCTGCCGGTGTAAGGCTGACGCATCAGTTCCAGGAAACTGACCACGTGCGCGTCGTAGACGCCAACGCCATGGAATTCTTCGAGCAGATTGAAGCAGATATGCGGTTTGGATTGCTCGATTGCCCGGCGGATCACGCCCAGATCATCCGAAACGCCAAGCGTGATCACGTCGTGGCCCATTTCGCGCAGCGTGGCAACGACATCAAATTCGGTCTTGAACGGTGCAATCTGCTCGTCAGTCATCCCTTCGATCGAATCTGGCGGGACGAGGTCTTCGTGAAGCAGGACCGCGACGCGTTTTTTGCGGAATCGGCTCATAGAGCAACTCTCCTGCGCCCGGTGTGTAAAAAGTTCATTGTCTGAACCGAAACCATCATCATCGCTTCAGTCCTGGCAAGACGTTCGGGCACAGCCAATCGGAGTTTGAGTTCCTTACAACGGTCAATCATGTCACGCAGGACCTGGTCGACGGTATAGGCATGGGTGCCGGTCCATCGAGCGACTGCTTCACGGACCTGCGGGCGCACGCTCCGCAGAAACGCCGCGGCGGTTGGCTTGTCACGGTAGCGTGGATCGTCTGAGAAGAGTTTGCGCAGGTCGGTATCGTAGAAGTCCGGCCATTCATCGCCGTAATAAAGGCGTTTACGTCGGTAGTGTTCGCGCAGCGTGGTTTTGAGCTGAGAAAGCGGCTCGACTTTTCTGCGAGAGCGAACGGGCGCGGACTGGCCGGCGATCTCTTTCATCAATTCATCGACGTACAGCAGCTTGCGGAGTGCGGGCCAGCCCTTGTACCGGCTGCGCCAGCGGGAATTGGGCGTAAGCCAGACGGCGAAGGTCTCGGCGAAGTCTTCGGCCGGGTGCGCCTGGGCATACCACCAATCCAGGTGCAGCACGTAGTTGCGGCTGCCGGGCTTGGGGTTGTACATCTGCGGGTAGGGTTCAGCGAACGAGCCGAACAACTCGCGCCACTTCTTACGGCGATGCAAACGGTAAGCGGTATCGATGCAGTGGCCCGCTTCGTGGCGGAGGATCTTGGCGCATTGCGATTCGCTCCCCCCTTCCACCTCAAGCATGCGTGATTTTTCGAGCTTTATCAGCCGGGGATGTGCCAGGTAGAACGGGATCGCGATGCCGGGCACGCCGTCGGGGCTGAACCACTCGCTGGATAGCCAGACATGGGGTTTGAAGTTTAGCCCTTTACGTTCCAATTCGCCGTAGAGCCGTTTGACGCGGCGTTTCAGCGGCGGGCGTTCAACGGTCACGCCCAGATCACACATACGCATGTCTAAAAGCGCATCATCGGATTTTTGCACCCATTGGCGCAGCCCGTTAAGCCGTAATGATGTCCGTCGACTTGAACCCATAATCACCTCGAACCACTGCCCTGCCAGTAACTCACGACGAAAAGACATGCCGCGTGAATGAGACGATGATATTCGAGGATGGCCGAGTTTGCAGGGAAACGGCGCTGGACGGTGCGTTTGTCGAATTCATTGGGTGCTTGAAGCCCACAGATTGCATCTGTGGGCAACCCGGCCATGCCATCGCCGGGCTTTATGCTACTGATGGCTACTACCCGCGGCGGCTTTGAGTTTGTCGACTGTCTCGGGCGAACGTAACGCTTGCTTGCCGAAACCGGGCAGCGCGCCGACTTGGACGGCATCGGCCTGGGCGTCAGCGTAATTGGAGATCAGCATCATCCGCGGCCCCTGTTCATTTTGGGCGTAGAGTGCTATCAACTCGACACCTGAACGCGCCTTGAACCGACCATCAAGCACACGGTTGATCAGCCAGAGCGAACCGGGATTCGCATGCTGGTCGAGGTCCTGCCGGCCGGCGGCGGAGAGGATATCGATGTCCGGCAAGGCACCGGCGACAGCCCGCGCCAGCGAAGATTCATCGAAACCGCAGTGCCCCACAAGCAAAACGACTCTGACTTGGTTCGGCGGATGGGTATGGGCTGTTTCAGGCAAATCATGGTTCATGTCACGACTCACGGGCTGATGAAATTAAATCCTTCGCATTATAGAAAGTGAAGAAATCTAAAAAGTACATGGATATAATGCCACGCAGGAATAAGGAAGAGCCCTTGTCGGTTCGTTTAGAGGCGGAAACAAACAATCAGTTGCCGGATTCATGCAGCCACCCCCCTCAGGCCCGCAGTAGAGGATGCCCCCACCCTCGGCGGGCCTGTTTTACGCGCCGAGATGGGCAAAGTAACCCCGGGGGTGTCAGAACCTGACACCGATTTTGGCGTCTATGATGTATGGTCGTAAGCGTCATCGATGGCGGTAATCCGCTATGATGGCTGGCTTATGCCATTGCGCGTGTTAAGCAATAACCTTGTACGGAACCTCAAGATGCAATCCATGAAGATCTACGGGGCCTCTGCCCTATGCCTGACCCTTTCAACGCTAGCCCTGCCCAGCTTCGCTGAAGAAGTGGCGCCAGAGCCGGCGACGGAAACAGCCGAGGCGCCGGCGACCGCGGAAGAAGCGATGCCACAGGACCCGATGGCGGGTTTGGAACTGCCGGAATTCAGCAATGAAGACATCAGCTACACGATCGGCTACACGATCGGTTCAGACATGAGCAAGCGCAACGCCGGCTTCGATACCGAACAGCTTATCGAAGGGCTGCGGGCCGGCCTGGGCGGTGGTGAATCGCGTCTGACAGAGCAGCAGATGAGCCAGGCCATGTTCATGTTCCAGATGCAGATGCAACAGAAGATGATGCAGCAGATGCAGCAGAACCTGGCTGACAGCAAGGCCTTCCTGGATGAAAACGCCAAGAAAGAAGGTGTCAAGGTCACCGACTCCGGCCTGCAATACCGGGTGATCAAGCAAGGCGACGGCGCAACACCGACCGCTGAAGATGTGGTGCAGGCGAACTACAAGGGCACGCTGATCGACGGCAAGGAGTTCGATAGCTCGGATGAAGGCGAGCCGGTCAGCTTCCCGGTCGGGCGTGTGATCCCCGGTTGGGTTGAAGCGCTTCAGATGATGAAGGTCGGCGACAAGTGGGAACTGGTGATCCCGCCGGACCTGGCGTACGGCGAGTACGGCAATCAGGACGGATCGATCGGTCCGAACCAGGCGCTGATCTTCGAGATCGAACTGGTTGGCATCGAATAAACTTGCATTGGAACCAGCGCGATGCTCGGATCCACGTCCGGGCATCGCGGTCTGATGGAGGCGTTGGTGAAACGCTACATCCCCGCGCGGATCGTGCTATTCCCGGGACTTGGTGCGGACGCTCGGATGTTCGAGCGGCAGAAGCGTTTACTTGGCGACGACCTGGAGTGTCCGGATTGGCTTGAGCCTGTGCCGGACGAGGCGTTAGACGACTACACGAAACGCTGGGCGGAACAGTTACATCCTGAACCGGACGACACGCGGCCGCTATTTCTCGGCGGCGTGTCGTTTGGTGGGATGATCGCGCTGGAGATGGCGCGTCATCTTCGACCGGAGGCGGTGATCCTGATCGGCAGTTGTCGCAGTAAGTTTGCTAAACCGGACCGTTGGCAGGTCGCACGGAAGGTAGGGGCATGTATCCCGCAGTCGCTTCTCGGGCGAACGCTGCGAGCCGCGGGAGGTCTGTGGATCGCATGGCTTGACCAGATGGACGGCCCCCATCGGGCACTGATGATGCGTATGGCGGCGGATACGGATGCGTATCGCCTCCGTTGGGGCGGGTACGCCTGCGCTGACTGGGAATTTGATCCTCGCAGCGAGACGGACTTCCCACCGATCTACCAGATCCATGGCAAGCGGGACGCAATCATTCCCCTGCATCAGGGCGATCCCGACACGATCCTGCCAAAGGGCCGGCATGTTCTGGTTTTCTCACACCCCGAAACGGTCAATCGCTACATCATGGACATTGTTCGGCGTCACGTTGATGCGCAAACTCATTCATCAAAGTTAGGCCAAGGCTCGTCGTTGCGACGATAGCCTTGCTCATCCACATCACGGAAAAAGTGCTGGACAAGCGGGTGATCGATCGGGGCGCCCGTGGTGTCGGCGACGAGGTTTTCCTGCGCGGCGTAGGTGTTGATCGTGGAGCCATGCACCAGGATGTGGCACCAGGGCTGGTCACGATCAGGGTGTGCGGGGTTGGCGTTGTACCACTCGTCGTCGGCATGACAGGTCATGTCGAAGTCGACGACGACGCCGCGGTAACCGTAGCGCCGATGCCTGACAAGCGCCCCGGGCATGAAGAGTGGTAACTCATCCGGGAAGTAGTCGGGCACTTCGATCCGTTGCTCAGCGTCTTGGGGATCGATGTCTTCTGGATCGATCCACTGACCATCATCAGCTTCGTGATCGGGTTCGAAGTCCGGCATCTGATTGGGATCGGGTTCGGAGTTGAACATGGTATTACTCCTTAATGTTTAACCCCACACAATTCCATCATACGCATGAACATCTAAAAATCGAGACAAATTGTCGAAAACTTCACCAAGAAGTCATGCATTCAATTTCGCGTTGATGTACATACAAGTTGTCATACATATGAAGCCGTGCTCAACGGACGAAAAACACCTTTCTACAATCCATGTATATATTTCAAACAAAACAGAAACATCTTTGCGCTGTTTCTATTCGATAGGCAAGGATTGATCGTTCAAATATTCCGGTGGGTATAGCGTTTTTGCTGGCTCGCGGTAGGGTGGCGCATCAACCGTACGATTGTATATCAGTTCAGGATCAGTCTTGATGGTGAGGTATTCTTTCGGGCGCCGATTGATAAATCCCTGCACCGCAACTTCCGGGTCCCACTTGACCAATCCCTGACGATCGATGTAGCCGAACTTGTTCGTTTCACCCACGCGCGCGTATTTAAAAACAAATGGTTCACCAAATGAGAAATGTGGTTCGATGATCATTTGCCCCGCTTTGTTCACGTAACCGATCTTTCCATTGAGTGTGATCATGGCGAGAGTTTCGTCCAGATCATCCGCCATTTCATATACCGGCTGGATAAGAAACCTGCCCGATTTATCGATATATCCCCACTGCTGTTCGACGCGGACGGCCGCGACGCCGTTGGTGAAGTCGCGTGCTTCATCGAAACGAGCGGGAATAACGAGCTTCATTGTCTTATCCAGATACCCCCACTTACCACGCCCCTTCACACGCGCCATGCCGTCACAGAAGTCGCCGAGCGCTTCGACTTCACCGGAGTGGTCCACGAAGACTTCGCGGCCGCGTCGGTCGATGTAGCCGAAGATGGTTTTGCCGTTGACAAGCCAACCCACGGCCGCCTTACCGTCGTGGAACGACCTGGCTTGAACATATTCCATGGGCAACACCAACTTGCCCGTTTGATTGATGTAGCCGCATCGCCCATTGTTACTCACCGCCGCCATGCCTTCGCTGAATCGCAAAGCGGCTTCATACTGAATGGGCGTCAGTAGTTTGCCGGACTTTTCGATGTAGCCGTAGAGTGCGCCGTCACCGACCACAGCGCGTCCCTCGGCGAAACGATCGGCATAGGGGTATATCGGTGGGAGTATCCAGTTGCCGCTTTTCTTGAGGTAGCCGGTCTTGCCGTTGATAACGGCTCGCGCCAGTCCATCGTCGAAGTAATCCGTCCATTCGTACTGCGGGAAGACGACGAGGTTGCCCTGCTGGTTCATGTAACCCCACCAGTTATTGACGTTGACCGGGTAGAGCGTGTCGCCGGTTCGCCCGTCGGTGTACTCGATGAGGTCGCGCAGATTGATGCCGACCTTTGTCTCCGGCGGCGGTTCGGTAGCGTAGGTGTTGTTATCGGAGCAGCAGATAACAAGCAGCGGGTAGATGGCCAGGGCTAAGAGGACGTGTCGCATTGGGCTGTGCTCGCGGTTGTTATGGGGTGTTGACCGAAAGCTGATTATAGGCGGTGAATCCAAGCCTCCCACCACAAGCGAGTTAGGCAATCGGGATTAAGTACACATGCTCTGATACCGAAGATACTTAGGCTGTGCAATTGGGAGTTTCAATGTGTGATTTACCGAGGCGTCAGACGAGCCAGGTGGGCCGATGCTCGGTAAACAGAGTAGCCGACGACGGGAAAGTTCATTGAACGGCCACGAGGCTTTTCTAAGATCGATTTTTGAGCTTGCCAGTGAGGGGGGTAAAAACTCCCAGCAGCAACTTGGCGAGCTGTTATCGATTGGCTGCCGACGTTTCGGGATGGACGTCGGAGTTGCCACAAGCCTGCAAGACAATGTGCTGACGATCCTGTCTTCGCATGAGCCATGGGGCGACAACTTCCCGCCGGGCAAAACACTTGACCTTCAGGATACCGCGTGCCTCGAACTCATCGAGCGTGATGCGTTTACGTTTCTGAAAAAGCACACAACGAACCAGCAATTGTTTGACAAGCTGCCGCCGGAATGTTGTTACTACTGCGGCATGCCGATTCGGATCGACGGACACATCATCGGCACACTTATTTTTCTCAAACGCGAACCGGTTACATCCGCTCCCCACATCCAGCAACAGGAATTCGAACTGCTGATGCTGGTGATTGCCGGCCTGATCGAAAGGCGCTTCCATCTCAATACCCAACATGACTTGCGTCAGATCGCCTCCGTGGTGGAGACAAGCGAGGACGCGATCTTCACCGAAACGCTTGACCGGATCATACTGACCTGGAACGGGGCTGCGGAAAAGCTGTTTGGGTACACGGCGGAGGAGGTGATCGGTAAACCCGCTAACATCATGTATCCGAAAGAAGATGGGAACCATGTCCTGTCGTTTATGGAGAAAGTCAAACGGGGGGAGCGATCCGACAGCATCGAGACTGTGAACGTCCGTAAGGATGGCAAGCTTATCAATACCTCATTCACGCTTGCGCCTGTACGGGATGCGCGTGGCGAGGTTGTCGCGGCGGCGGTCATCATCCGCGAACTCGATGAGCGCAAGAAAGCAGAGTTGGCGCTGGCACGCAGCGAGCAGCGCTATGCACTGGTTGCCAAAAGCTCCAACGACGGGCTCTGGGACTGGGACTTGATCACCGATGAGGTGTATTACTCACCACGTTGGAAGAGCATTTTCGGTTACCCGGAAGATGCGTCGGACCTGACATTCGAAGACTGGCGCAAGCGGATAAGCGATAACAGCAAAGCCCAATTTGATGCGGACCTGGCGATGTATCTGAGCGGCAGGACAGACAAGCTGAACTGCACATACAAGATCATCACTTGTGAGGGCGAGGAGCGTTGGGTGTTGTGCCGGGGGGTAGCGGTTCGTGATGAGAAGGGTGTGCCGACCAGGCTTGCGGGCTCGCTATCGGATATCACACAACAGAAGCAATCAGAATTCGAGCTGATCAAACAGGCGCGTCACGACAGGCTGACGGGCCTGCCGAACCGTGCATACATCACAGATCTGCTGCGTTCGGCGCTGGCTAGAGCCAAGCGTAACAAGTCGTACACATTTGCGCTATTGTTCCTCGACTTCGATCGCTTCAAGATTGTCAACGACAGCCTGGGTCATGAATACGGGGACATGCTGCTGATCAGTATCGCTCAGCGTCTTCGGGTGCAGTTACGCACGGTCGACACGGCCGCACGGTTGGGGGGCGATGAGTTCGTAGTGCTCCTGGATGGTGTTGACGGGCTTGACGGCACGATCCGGGTCGCGGAACGACTGATGGTGGCGTTTGCCAAACCGCACAACCTGGGGGGGCATGATGTCACCTCAACCGCCAGCGTCGGGATCGTGCTGAACAACAACCAGTACGAAAAACCCGATGAGGTGATACGCGACGCCGACACAGCGATGTATCACGCCAAGGCAGCGGGCAAGGCCCGTTACGTCGTGTTTGATGAGCAGATGCATGCCAAGGCGCTTCAGCGGCTGACCATGGAAAAGGACCTGCGCACCGCGATCGCGCTGGGACAGATGAAGCTGGTCTACCAACCCATTGTCAGCCTGGACACGGCCATGCTCCTGGGATTCGAGGCTTTGCTGCGGTGGGACCACCCGGACAACGGGCCGATTTCACCCGAACTGTTCATCGAGATCGCGGAGGAAACAGGCGAGATCATCAAGATCGGCAGTTGGGTGTTACAGCAAGCCTGCAAGCAACTGCACAAGTGGAAAAAATGCTACCCACAGGCTCGCGATCTGTTCATGAATGTGAATATCTCCAAAAAGCAGATCACACACCCCGGGGTGGTCAAGAACCTGATCACCACCTTCGAAGAAACCGGAATCGATCCTAAGGATATCAAGCTGGAGATCACCGAGAGCGTGATCATGGACGACCGTCATGGCATCACGCCGGTGCTGGAAGAGATACGCTCGCTGGGTGTGCAGTTGGCGATGGATGACTTCGGCACGGGACATTCTTCCCTGAGTTGTCTGCACCGGTTCCCGATCAACGTCTTGAAGATCGATCGGGAATTCATCGGCAACATGGAACAGCGCATCGAGTATACCGCTGTGATTCAAGCGATTGTCACGCTCGCACACACGATGGGGATCAGCGTGGTCGCGGAGGGGATCGAGACCGCCGCACAGGTTGCCCAACTACAGGCATTAGAATGCGACAACGCCCAGGGCTATTACTTCTCTCGGCCACTGAGCACCGACAAGGCTACGGAATATATCCTTGGCGTGCACGAGCAACGACTGACCGCGTGACATACGGTGCCAGCCTTAATAAGAGCATTCATAGCATCAGTCCGGTTCGACAGGGCTGTATCCTTCAGTCGTGGGCCCCGTGTTCTGTTCCGGTTTAACTAAAGGCATGCCGCATTCCGGGCAGTGGGTCGCGTTTGGATTGCCACGCAAGTCGTACCCGCATGACACGCACAGTTGGGATTCACGGTCATAGACAAACAAGCGCCAGGGCTCGCCGAATTGTTCGAGGAAGTAGAGCGTGTAGCAGCGTTGGAAGACGAATATCGGCAGCATCATGACCGTACCGATATAAGGTATGATTGCGATACAGTACGCGATGCAAAGGGTCATGCAGAACGCGAAAAGCACGACAAATATCACTGCGAACCCCAGCAGTATCTTCATCAGGTAGAAGAGGCAGAGAACCCAGAAGTGGCCCCTGAATACCTGCTGATACCAGAGCTTCCAGGCATCGCCAACGCGTAGATCGAACAGATACATCGTCGGGGCGATGAAGTCGATCAACAACATCTCCATGATGACATAGTTGACCCAGGTCAGGGGCAGGATCGCAACCAGTACGATGAATCCCCAGATCATGTTTTCGCCGACGACGCGATTCATGATATCGGGCCACATGATGTAGCCGGCCAGCGCCATCACCGCATACGTAAACAGAGACACGATAAAGCCGGCGACGAAGTTGAAAATAAACAGGCTGTTGCCGTGCTGTCGGAATTCGCGCCAAGGTTTGACGACGAGCCCTCTGCCGAAGGCGAGGTTGTCGATCTCCATGAAGATGCCGCGGCTGCGTAACCAGAGCATCACGGCGGTAATGGCATTAATCAGGATGAAGCCAAGCAGAGCGAGGCTGATCACCAGGATTGCATGGTCCTGAACCCATTGGATCGCTTCATGGATCATGTCCCAGGCTTGCGGGCCGCTCGGACCGCCGCCACCACCGCCACCTCGGTATTGGAAGTTAAAACCGCCGCCCCTGCCGAGGTTCGCCAGGAAGACGGTAAACCCCAGACAGAACCACAGCGTGATATCGAATGGCTTGAACAAAATATCGACCATTCGGTTCCAGGCACGACCGATCGGATCGATAACTGAGATTCTCATGGTCCAAAGTGTAACAAAACCGGTGATTCAGGTTGTGCGACTTTTTACCGGGGGCCTCCCATTTTTGGCAATCAAGTCGCAACTGAACAGGGATTAGTCGGTCATCTCGACATACCGGGCAAATCACGGCACAATGCCCCGATGCAGCAGGAGGAGCCGAACAATCAGTTCGCGATCGCACCGGGTTTGTGGCTGCCGGAGTCGGCGCTGCGTTTTTCGTTTGCACGCAGCAGCGGGCCGGGCGGGCAGAACGTGAACAAGCTGAATACCAAGGCGATCCTCGATGTGGATGTTTCCGATCTGTCGGCGGTCTTGCCGGAATGGGCGATCAAGCGCCTGCTGATCCATGCCGGCAGCCGGTTGTCTGCTGACAGTGAACGCATACAGATCACGGATTCAACAAGCCGCAGCCAGCATGCAAACCGCAAGGCCTGCCTGGCAAAGCTGCGGCAGATGATAATCGAAGCGATGAATCGGCCCAAGCGTCGCCGGCCGACCAAACCCAGCCGGGCCGCGATCCAACGACGATTGGACAACAAACGCCACCGATCAGAAACTAAATCATTCCGACGTAAACCCACCGAACCTTGATTCGCAGTGAAAAAGAAAGGTCTAAGCGAGATGCCAAAGTATTTAACCGCCCTGTTCACCTGCCTGTGCATGTGCCTGATTCTTAGCCAGAGTTCAACCGCTTATGCTGAAGCGCGTGTGCGTACCGGGCTGGATGTGATGCAGCAGGACGACTTCGCTGCACTCAAAGGCAAGAAGGTCGGGCTGATCACCAACCACTCGGGGATCAACGTTAAAGGCGAGCACATCCTCGACCTGATGCACGCATCGGCGAACGTTGAGCTTGTTGCGATCTTCACACCCGAGCACGGCATCCGGGGCACCGAAGACCGCCACGTCGATTCCGATACAGACCCGGCGACCGGCCTGCCGATCTACAGCCTCTACGGCAAGACACGTAAGCCCACCGACGAGATGCTCGAAGGCGTCGACGTGCTGGTCTACGACATCCAGGACATCGGGGCACGGTTCTACACCTATATCTCCACGCTCGGGCTCTGCATGGAGGCGGCGAAAGAACACGGGATCAAGATCTACGTGCTCGATAGGCCGAATCCGCTGGGAGGGACTGACTTCGACGGGCCGATCCAGGATGATGATCTGGTCGGTAACTTCACGGCGTACAAGCCGATGCCCACGCTGCACGGCATGACGGTCGGCGAACTCGCCCTGCTCTTCAACGGCCACTACGGGATCGGCTGCGACCTGGAAGTGATCGAGTGCGAGGGCTGGAAACGTGGGATGATGTTCGATGAAACAGGATTGCCTTGGGTGAACCCTTCGCCGAACATGCGATCGCTGGATGAAGAGATTCTGTACACGATGGTGGCGCAGACGGAGGCGAACAAGGACCTGTCGGTCGGCCGGGGCACGGATCGGCCGTTCGAGTACCTGGGCGCGCCGTGGGTGGATGGCGACGCGTTATGCGCAGAGCTTCGCAGCCGTAACCTGCCGGGGATCTGGGTAATGCGTACGACGTTTATCCCCTCGGGTACGGACATCACAGGCCGTAAGAATTACCCGTATCAGTTTATTGATGAGGTCTGTGAAGGCGTGCGGTTTGTCGTGACGGACAGGCGTGCTGTGAAGCCTGTCGAAGCAGGCGTGCACATGCTGGATGCTTTGCTGAAGGTGCATCCGGAACGCTACAGCGTCGATAAATTGCGCGGACTGATCGGGGCCCAGTGGGTGATCGATGCACTCAAACACCGCAGGCCTGCGGACGAGATCGTGGCTCAGTGGCGGCGTGACCCGAAGCTGAAGGCATTTGCTGAGGCGCGCGAAGCTGTGTTGTTGTATGAGTGATGCTTGATAATCAAAAAGGTTTATTACACAGGGGGCCCGACATGCAGTACATGGCCAAATGTCCGGAGTGTGGTGAGAAAATCGGTGCCGGCAAGGAATGGAGCTCGAAGGAATCGAGGTTCAGGATATGCCCGCATTGTGAAGCGAAGCTGATGCGCATCAGTACGGATGCGAAACCTTGGACACAGATCATCGCGATCGTGGTTTTGTCGCCGATTATTGTGTCGGTCGCGCTCAGTTACGCGCTCTATCAAAGTCTGGGACTGATCGTGCTGCTCTTCCCGGTCGGCGGGGTCATTTTGATGTTCATCATCAACGCGATCCAATTCCCCTACACGAATACCTTTGTGGTGTATAACGAAGAAGAGGTCAAGGGCCGGGAAAAAGCCATCAGCAAGCTGCTGGCCGAGGCCCATGGCGCGGGGATTGAGATCGATGCGGATGCATTAAACGAGGTGCTGCACGGCCCACAAGTGTTGGCTGCGCCCCCTGCCCCGCAACCATTACCCACCTTCAAGTACCACCCCGATCCGATCGCATCAGAGTGCGTGATTCCCAGTGATGAAGTTTGCATCTGTTGTCAGCAACCGCGTGGATATGTCTATCGTGGACCGGTCTATGCCGAGGGGGAATACGAGGACTGTATCTGCCCGTGGTGTATCGCGGATGGATCGGCAAGCAGTAAGTTAGGCGCTGAGTTCACCGACGCGGCAGGTGTCGGAGGCGGCGGGCAGTGGGAGGATGTTCCGAAAGAGGTTGTTGACGAAGTTGCATACAGGACGCCCGGCTTTGCCGGATGGCAGCAGGAGCGATGGGCGACGCACTGCGGCGATGCGTGTGCGTTTTTAGGCAGGGTGGGCTTTGCTGAATTGCAGGCGCGGGGTCCGGAGGCCACGAAAGCTATTCAAGATGAGACGGGGCTGGAAGATGGGCCGGAGTGGGACGCGTTTTACCGGGCGCTGGACAAAGACGGATCGCCGACGGCGTATCTTTTCCAGTGCCTGCATTGTGGCGAATATCTAGGATATACAGATTGCGATTGAGTGTGTGACGGAGGAAGTCGATCCCGACCAGGATGGTCGGGCTATATGCTCCGAAGCTCAGAGTGTTCGCCGACGTGCGTGAAGCGGTGTTGATGTATGAATAAACCACATAAACGAATAATCATGATGCCACGCATTTTGAAGATCGTGATAACCGTTATTATATTTGTGATACTACTGTTTGTTATCGTCTGGCCATTCAGCCCTGCGGGTATTCAAAGCAGAAACCTGAGGACTGCTGAGACGTTGATCCCCACTGTTGAATCATTGCTGGAACTTGATGATAGATTCGCAGAACTGAAGGTTGGACGATACACCGGTGGTGGCGGTGGCATGCAAATCATCGGTTGGGTCAAAGATCAAGATGTTGAAGACGATCTGAAGGAAGTTATTTCCGCGATGGATATACCTGTTCACGTAGAGTATCGGCTCAGATACAAATCCGCTTCACCGGATGAAACGACAGAATCGGGTACTTCTGCTACCTCAGATTGATGTTGGAGACTATTGTTTGAGAAATCACCCGACCAGGATGGTCGGGCTATATGGTAAGAAAAACCCCACGCTTCCGCGTGGGGCTGTTGGGGGCATTGGTTCTTATTCGCATGGTCGTGCTTATTCTTTGCTTTCTTCCGGCTTCACGATTTGGGCGTGTTTGATGTAGTCGAGTTTGGGGAATTCGGCGTTGAGGTAGGGGTTGCCTTCGTGTTGGATGCGGCCTTGTGCGGGGCCGTTACCTCGGGGGTCGCCTTCGCCGTAGCCTGAGTAGAGCTTGTCGACGACGTCCATGCCTTCGATGACTTCGCCGAAGGGCGAGAAGCCACGGGAATCGAGACCGCTGTTGTCGCCGAAGTTGATGAAGAGTTGGGTGGTGCGGGTGTCGGGGCCGGCCATGGCGAAGCTGACGCGGCCGCGGGTGTTGGACTGCTTGTTGGGATCGTCTTTGATCTGCTGTTCGCGCCAGACGGCGGAGACTTCGGGGTCGCCGTTGATGCCGAACTGGGCCATGAAGCCGTCGAGGACGCGGAAGAACCGGCAGCCATCGTAGAAGCCGTTGTCGACGAGGTTGTAGAACCGGTCTGCGCCGCGCGGAGCCCAGTCACGGTTTACCTGAATCACGAAGTCGCCTTCGTTAGTCTGGAACTTAGCTTGGAAGGTTTCGGGAGCCTTACGTGACCAGATGTCGTTATCTGGATCGAGCAGGATGGCCTTGTCCGGGGCGTCGGCTTCATCTTCCTGCGCTGATTCCTCGGCTTTCAGCACAGGCGTGAAGAGGACGAGGCATGCGAGCAGGAATGAAATCCAGGGCAAAGGGTGGGTGAATGTCTTGAACATGGGGGGCTCCTGATGGTGGGCCGGCGGCTGAAGCCGCCTCAGCCGCGCGGGGGGGTGGGTTTGGGATCGTATGCTTATGCCGGAATGATAGGCGCTATCCGTTGTCGTCTTCCTGTTCGTCTTTTTCGGTGGCGTGGTTGACGGGGGCGTCGCCCTTAAAGCCTTGGATGGCCCAGTCGTCGATGCTGCGGGCGAGGCCGGTCAGGTAGGCTTCACCGTGCTCGGTATGGGTGAGGCTGACGAGGATGTAGTAACGGCCTTCACCCTTGATGACAGCGGTGTCGGCGAACCACTCGCTCCACGTACCGCTCTTTCGGATGATCTGCACATCCCGGTCTTTGAGCCCAACCACGAACTTGGACTGGATGTGGTTGATCTGCGGGCTCTCGAAGATTTGCCGCATGGTTTTAGAGGCTTCGGGGCTGACGAGCCTGCCCTGCTCGAGCATCAGGTAATAGCGGAGCAGTTGACGGACGGTGGCGGCGTGCGATTCGCCGGCCAGCGGGTCGCGGTTACGTTCATCACTAGGCCCGTAGTGTTTACCCATCCAGAGTCCGCCGCCGTGCAGAGGATCGTAGAGCTTGTAGGCCGGGCTGGTGACGGTGTCAGCGATGGCTTTAAGGCCGACGATCTTGCTGTACTTCGCTGCCATCTCGTTGCTGGAGACCTTGATCATCCGGCCGAGTTCTTCTCGCGTCGTGCCATCGAGCGATGTTGCGGCTTCGGGATGCGTCTGGAAGTACGTCAGGAGGATGACGATCTTGGGAACGCTGGCGGCGTAGTACTGCGTATCGGCACGGAGCATCGCAAGCCGACCGGTATTCATATCCAGCAGGCCGACAGCGGTCTGTTCGCTTTCGATGTTGAGCTTGAGTCGAAGCGCGTGATCGAGCCTGCCGAGTGAGAGCGTCATCTCACGGTCGCCTATGGTGTTTACATCGATATCAATCGACTGCCATGCGAGTTTGTCAGCCATAGCCACCTCTTGCGCGAAAAGCGAGCTACCGCCCCACCACGTTAATATGCACCCCACAAACACCAACGCCGAGATACGCCGTCTCATATGTAGACCGCCTTTCCGAAGGAACATGTTTGTGTGTAAATGCTCCACGTAAAGCAAACCGGCTGCAAGCAGCCGGGCTGAACGTGGTGGGTACTTTTTTGATGAGCCGGATCAGCTTTGGGCTTCGCCACCCTGCTCGGCCTGCTTCTGAGCGGCGGCCTGCTGCTGGGCCTGCATCTGTTGAGCCATGTTGTGCTGGATGAGCTGGACGGCGAAGATGTGGGTCGCCACTTCCATGGTCACGGGGAAGTCGCTGAAAGCGTCCTGATACTTGTCAGCCACTTCGCCTTCAGTCTGGCCCTGGGCTTCGGCGGTGAACTTCTCACGGACCAGGTTCAGTGCGTCATTTACTTGCATGGATTATCCCTCGTAAAAGCTAGGGTTCATATGGTTAAATCACGGGCAATCAGGTCCTCCATCGGCCTGCCCAAGACGGGCTAGCATAGCAGAAGAGGCGGAAGCTGGCCCGCACTGGCCCCAATCGGGTGTATAAGCGTATGATGTCGGTCGAAATCCTCAGGAAAGGCCCGCCTATGCTCATCGACGACGTCAAAGCCCAGATCAAAGAGGCCATGAAAGCCAAGGACGCCGCCCGACGGGACCTGCTGAAGGTCGTGCTGGGCGAGTTACAGACCGAGGCGGCCCGATCCGGTGAGGAATTAAGCGACGACCAGGCCCAGCGGATCGTGCGGAAGTTGGTCAAATCCAGCCAGGAGATGATCGAACTGAGCGATCGACCCGAAACGATCGAAAAGACGAAGGCGGAACTTCTGATTCTCGAATCGCTGCTGCCCAAGACACTGTCCGTGGATGAGATCATCGCGGCACTGGAGCCGATAAAGGAAAACGTGCTGGCTGCGGGTAACGACGGGCAGGCGACGGGTGTGGCGATGAAGCACCTGAAGTCCAGCGGCGCAGTGGTCGAAGGTAAAGATGTGGGTCAGGCTGTGAAGCAGATTCGGGCTTGAATCCGAGTTGTTTTGATTAGTTCTAATAACACTTCGGACCCAATCCGGTCCAGCCAAAGTTACACGCATTGAAAAATTAAGAACATTTAATCCTTTCTCGCCGATAAAGAAACTGACAATCAACAATTGATCGGGAGCCTCAACATGACTCAGTTCGACCAGATCCCCACCCCCGGCAATCAGCAGTTACCCACCTCGGGCAAAGCTATTGCATCTCTGGTGCTTGGGATTGTTTCGATCCCTTCCTGCCTTTTCTATGCCATCCCCGCCCTCGTTTGTGGGATTCTGGCGGTCGTTTTTGCTAAAGGCGCCTATGAGCAGATCAGCATGGGCGAATGCAATCCGAGTTCAAAGGGTTTGGCCACGGCGGGAATGATCTGCGGCTACATCGGCTTAGGTTTAGGATTACTGTTCGTTGTATTGTTCATCATCGGGATGATAGTTTCCCTCTCGCAAGCATAAACATCCCTTATTAAGAGCATGTCGCTTTACCTTCAATGTCTTCACGCATTAAAAGAGCGTGCGCTGATGCTTTAATCGCTTGCTGAAGTCGTCAAAGTCGCGACCTTCGGTCGGTGTCCACACAGCCTCACTGAAAGCGTGGATACGTGGGATGATCTGTCGGCGGATCGTGGCTTCATCAGGCACATGCTCGGTCCAGAGATGACATTCGCTGCCAAGCACGTGCTTATGCAATTGCGGGTCGAGGTCTTCGGGGATCGGGTCAAACGCGTGGACCATTTCGATCGGCAATGGCTTCATCCACTTGGGCCAGGTAGTGCCGATACCTTCTTCTGATTCGGGGTAGTCGAAGTAAACCCAGGTATTGGTGGAATTGATGGTATCCAATCCCTGTTTGGCGGCTGCGACGCTCTGACCGGCGATCCAGCCCTGGACGATCTGACCATCCACGCCGCCGGCTTCGATGTTGTCGCCCCAGGCGATTGTGCGTCGGCAGAGCGATTCGTGCACGCGCTTGGAAACACGTTCCATAAACCAGCGGTGCAGTTTGGCTTCCTCGTCAAAGTTCATGTTCTTCATCGCGGCCGAGCACTTCGGGCAGGCTTCCCAGACGCCGGGCTTGCGTTCATCGCCGCCCAGATGCAGGTACGGGCCTGAGAAAACCTCCGCCATATCCGCGAACACTTCGCCTAGGAAACGGAATGTCTGCTCATTACCGGCACAGAACGTGCCCTGCAGGATGCCCCAGCCACTCTGGACGGTGTATTCCTTACCGGGACAACCGTACTCTGGATAAGCAGCAAGCGCGGCGAAGCTGTGGCCCGGGATATCGATTTCCGGGACGATGGTAATATGCCTTTGATGGGCATAGGCGACAAGGACACGCACCTGCTCGCGTGTGTAGAACCCGCCGTATCGCGCTTTACCGTTATTGCGCCATGCCCCGACGGAAGTCAGCTTTGGAAAGCCCAACACTTCAAGCCGCCAGCCCTGGTCGTCTGACAGGTGCCAATGGAAGCGGTTGAGCTTGAGTGCGGCGAGTTGATCAATGATCTTGTAGATCACCTCGATCGGCTGGAAGTGACGCGCCGAATCGAGCATGAAACCCCGCCAGCCAAACTGCGGTTTGTCCTTAATGGACATGCAGGGCAGGCTCTTAAGCTGCGCATCATCCACGAGCGAGGCTCGCTCGTGGTCGAGTATCTGTAATAGCGACTGTAGCGCATAAAACAGGCCGGCATTCGTACCGGCGCACAGGCGGATGCACTCGGGCGAGATGTCGAGTTGATATCCCTCGGGGCCGAGATCGGCCTGAGCGTCACGATCGGTCAGCAGGATCGTGCCGGGCTTAGACCCGGCTTCACCCTCATTAATGGTGACGAAAGCGCCGCTGACTACGCGGAGCTGCTGAGCCAATTCTTCGGCAACAAAGTGGGCGTACCCCTGATCGGGGTGATACGCAATGATCACAGGTAGCTGAGCCGGGAAAGTGAACGCACCATCTACCTGCTGACACTCAAGTGGTTTGGGGATAATCATGGGTTAACACAAGCTTTCAACGCGGTTTATGTGTGGTTCAGCGTCACGTATAGCACGGTGATACGTGACGCTTCGGTGGGGTAATTTACCACACGATGCGGGATATTGTGCAGAAGATATGCAAAGGATGGAATGACCGGTAGCTGGTAGTGCTCAGGGGATCGGCACACGTGGATCGTCCCCCAGGACTTTGCGGAGGATCTGCTGCTGCTCCAAGGCTTCCTGGGCGAGATCATCGCCGATGAGCACCTCGTCAATCGTGGCAATGGCGGCGCCTATTGCGACCCCGCTGTTACCTAAGACGGACGGTCGAATGCTGACTTTGCGTTTGGTAAGAACCACAAGTTGCTGGTCCAACTGCTTCTGGATCTCGGTGATCATCGCATCACTTCGGATGTTGAGATTGCCGCCTAACAAGACAGCCTGAGGATCGATGACTTCCACAAGTGCAATGAGGATCTTTGCGATATGCCGAGCAAGACCAAGCATGGTGTCATTCATCGGCGTATCGGGATCAGCAAGAGATTGGATGACTTGAGTTGAGGTGCGAGTGCACTCCTCATTTTTCACAAGCGAAAATACTTCACCGGCGGCGTAATGTGAGCCACGGTAGACACGGCCATCCAGAAACAGTGCGGAGCCGAACGCACGGATCACCTGTTGGCCCTCTTCAGGCACCGCGTTAATCAGGAAGAAAAGGAAGTTGGTCAACCCACCGGCATTTCCCGTTCGCGACTCCGCCAGCACGGCCAGATTGACATCGTTTTCAATGACGATTTTAGTATCAAAGTGCTCGTTGAACTTTTCACGCAACGGCAGGTCAATCGCGTTGAACCAACCGGAATGCTGAACGATGCCGTGCGTGTTATCCACGATGCCGGGCACACCGATGCCGATACCCATCAGTGCGTTAATATCCTTGCTGTTTTTCTGGGCCCAGTTAATTACTTCATCATGCAGCCGTTTAGGCAAGGGACCAAGGTCATAGGTGATTTCAATCTTGCCCTGCCCGATCTGGGTACCAGAGGCGTCCTGATAGATGAGTTCGGCAAAGCCGTGAGATAATCCGATGCCGACGGCCCAGCCAAGCGCGGGATTCACTTCCAGCAGTGTTTGCTTCTTCCCGACGGTTTTAGATTCTGCTTTACCGATAGGTCGAACAACACCTTGCTTCATCAGGTCGCGGACGATGTAGGTGAGGGTGGAAGTACGCAGACCGGTGATCTGCGCCAATTGCCTGCGAGACAGCGAACCAAACTGTCGAAGCAATTGGATGGTTAGTCTTCGGTTGTGCTTCGCGGCACTTGCCTGATTGACTTTCGCGATATGTCTCATTCAGTTCTGAGGGCTGAGGTCGGCTTATTTTAGTCCACGATTACGCCATACTTCCCCAAGAACACGCAGAGATCGACGACAAAGTTCAATGGTTGATTATGCACTACGCAATTATCATAACAACATCTTTTTTTGATGCATCCCTACAACTAGCTTTAAAATAGAGTTTTACAGTAATGTGCACATGTGTTGATTTTTGAACATAAGCCAATCTGGTTTTTTTATGTGTAAGTCGTATGCGGAACTGGACTAAACGTTTTAATGATGCCTATATAACAGGCATCGCAAATATCTCTGTGCTATATCCAAGGAATTTGCGATTTAGAATCATATGCAAACAGGGTGAGAAGTATTACGACTGGATTGGATAGAATCCTTCTAAATCACAAAAGAGAGACGCCCATCAAACAGGCGTAAGTCAGGTCAAGATCATAGACTACGCCCATGTCGCAACGACCCGGCATCTTGTTTACCGCTTTCGAGCACAGCGGAGATCACATCGCTGGCGCTTTGATCGCAGAATTGAAGCGTCGTGAACCGGATCGGCCTATCTTTGCGATGGGCGGCCCGACGATGCAAAAAAGCGGTGCCGTGTTGATCGAATCGACAACCGACCGAGCCATCATGCTTGCCGGAGCCGCGACACAGGCGATTGCGCACATCAAGCGCTTGGGCAGGCTGAAAAAGTGGCTGCTGCAAAACAAGATCGCGGCGGTCGTGCCCACCGACAGCCCGGCAGCGAACTGGTCGATCTGTGCCAAGGTCAAACGCTATCAGCCGGAAGCAAAAGTCGTGCACCTGGTGGCCCCGCAGTTGTGGGCGTGGGCGCCCTGGCGGGTGAAGAAGCTGCGCCGCTTAACAGATCACGTGCTTTGTCTTCAACCTTTTGAACCCAAGTGGTTTGGCGAGCGTGGTGTACCGTCTACATTTGTCGGCCACCCACTTTACGATCAGGTCCCGGCCGAAAAGACACCGCCGTTGGACAGCCTGCCCAAGACGGAAGGGCCCAAGCTGGCCTTGCTGCCCGGGTCCAGGCATGGCGAGGTGAAGCACAACTGGCCGACGATGCTGGACGCATATCGCCGGCTGCACGCAACGCATAAGAATCTCAAGGCGGTGATCGCCGCCAGTGATTCGGCTCGCGCGCATCAGATTGAATCGTCATCGCCGATGGGCGTGTTACCGCGATCGATGCACATGCTCGCGGGGGATGCCGATGCCGTGCTGAACTGGGCGGATGCGGCGTTGGTCGTGTCGGGTACGGCTTCACTGCACGCAGCGGCACACGGCACGCCCATGGCCGTGTTCTACAACGTCAAACGGTACGAATGGGAACTGGCCGGCCGATGGCTGATCAATACACGCACGATGTCATTGCCGAACCTGATCAGCGAATCGATGGATATGGGCAGGATCGTACCGGAACTGATGCCACACTTCGGCGACCCGGAAGCACTTGTACGTGCGATCGAGCCGTTATTACGCGACAGTCAGGCACGCAGGGATCAGATCGCAGGTTTCAAGCGATTGCGAGATAAATTCTGCAGCCAACGATTCGAGAAGGCGGCCGCGGATAAACTGCTTGAAGTTATCAGCAACTAAAACCATTCACATCACTTCTGACTGTCATTCCCGTGCAAACGGCAACCCACGCGACCAATGAATCCAAACGCGTGGGTACCCGCGTGCGCAGGTATGACATGTCAGGAAATCGTAAGAAGTGCGAATGGCGGCAGTACCCTATCGTGATACCTCAGTTGGATGGCAACACCGCGCGGTACAGGCTCGTACGTGCGGTGATGTAGAGTGTTTTGCCGTCTCGGGCGAGTGTGCAGTTGCTTGGGCGCTCAGGCGTTTTGACCAACGCAACCTGCTCACCGTTGGGCGCAAAGATATAAACACCCTCGTTGCCGGTCGCATAGACACGACCGAGTTTGTCGATGCTCATGCCGTCACACCCCCCACCGTGACCCGGACCCATTTGTGAAAACTGTCTGGGGTTGGTTGGCTTGCCGGGTTCGGTAATATCGTAGGCGACGAGTTTCTGTGCAGCATTGTCCGCAACGTAGAGTGTTTTTTCGTCTGGCGAGAGGATCAGGCCGTTGGGGCGCTGCAAGTCAGTGATGATCTGCGTGAGTGTTCCGTCGGGTTTGAGATAGTAGACCGCTTCAACATCGAGTGCCATATCGTCGCGGTTGCCGTAGCGTGGATCGGTAAAGTAGACCCCGCCGTGTTTATCGATTACCAGGTCGTTCGGACTGTTCAGTGGTTTGCCTTGCCATTGATCGGTGAGGGTAATGATGGAACCGTCCGGTTCTGTACGGGAGACACGACGCCGACCGCTCTCGGCTGCGCCTTCACACGCGATCAGCCGGCCATGTCCATCGAACATCAAACCGTTGGCTCGCCCTGAATCCTCACGAAAGACTTCAGCCGAACCAGTCACGGGATCGAACCGGATGATGTGTTTATTAGGGATATCCGTGAAGTAGATCGAGCCATCGGGTGCCTCGGCCGGGCCTTCCGTGAAGCTATAACCGGTCGCAACCTGTTCAACGACAGGTCCTTCGGCTTGAGCAGATTGGAAGACCAGAGCGAGAACAATCAGGTAGATGGCAAAGCGTGTCATAATCGTGTCCTGAAGAATGGAAGCATGTACCGGTGCATTGTGTCGCCTAATTCTAACAAACACTCAGCCGGCGGGGATCGGTTAAACTCCTTGGATGGCCGAAGCAAAATTACGATTTGGGATACTCGGGACAGGGAACATCGCGCGTCAGTTTGCCGATGGTGTCGCGGGATCGCAGCGGAGCGTGATCCGGGCGGTTGGGTCCAGACGATCAGAGACCGCTAAGTCATTTGCAGATGTATACAAAATCCCGGTCGCGCATGGGACTTATGAGGCGTTACTCGGTGATGCCGATATCGATGCGGTGTATGTGTCGCTGCCCAATTCGATGCACCATGAGTGGACGATCAAGGCGTTAAAGGCTGGGAAGCACGTCTTATGCGAGAAACCAATTGCCTGCAGCAGTTCAGAAGCCGAGGCGATGTACGCTGCGGCAGAGCGTCATGGGCGAGTGCTGATCGAGGCGTTTATGTATCGGTCTCATCCGCAGACCAGGGCTGTGCTGAAAGAGATACGTGACGGCGTGATTGGGCGTGTGAAGCTGATCCGCACCAGCTTCTGTTACCGCACGCGGAAGGTGGATGGCAACATCCGTTTCAGCCGCGAACTGGCGGGTGGCGCCTTGATGGATATCGGTTGCTACTGCGTGGACTTCGCACAACTTATTACGAAGCATGACCCCGATGAGATTCATTGCACCGCCAAGTTGCACGAATCAGGTATCGATGAATACGCCTGTGGCACGCTGCGTTATGCAGATGGCGTGATCGCGTCGTTTTGCTGTGGGATGAGCGTACAGACGGATAACGCGGCATTGATCTGTGGTGACGAAGGCTACATCCGTGTGCCCGTACCCTGGAAACCTCCGGTGGACGGCGCGGGATACATCGTGGAATCGATGACGCCGCCAAGGCAGGATGGCGGGATGACAAAGCAATCCGGGCCCCGCGAGGTACATGTGCCATTTACAGGCACGCTGTACGGGATGGAGGCCGATGATTTTGCCGCGTGTGTGCTGGACGGCAAAGAACCAGTGATATCGGCCGAAGACAGCCTGTCCAATATACGTGTGCTGGATAACCTGCGGGGGCAGATTGAATCTTGCGGGTAAACATGCTTGAATATGGTTGGCCTGCATCCACGGCCCAGCCTGAAGGAACAGAAGTTACATGGAAATTCGTCTGGTTCATGTCGATCGGATCATCGACCTGCGTCACGCTGTCCTTTGCCGGGGCAGGCACCGCAAGCACGCGCATTTTGAAGGGGATGCCGAGATGACGACGATGCACATCGGCGCGATGATCGGTAAGAACGCGGTGGGCTGCCTGACGATCCTGGACAGACCTTTCACGCGAGAACCGGCCTGGCAGTTGCGCGGGATGGCGGTTGACCCGTTGTATCAAGGCGGCGGGATCGGCCGATCGCTGCTCTCATTTGCAGAGATGCGCTTACGGCAAATCGACACGTACCAATACATGTGGTGCAACGCATGTGTACCGGCCATCCAGTTTTATGAGAAGTTCGGCTGGGTAGCGGTATCCGAGGAATTCAACGTCCCACATGGTGGGCCACACCGCACCATGCTCAAGAAGATTTAGCGCTTGGGCACATCCCGATTTGTATCCAGCCGACTGAATCAGCCTGCTTTTTGTTGGGGCTGATCGATCGGCGGCAGGTGATAGATCTTGTTTCCGCCTGCGCCTTTGGCGGCGTACATTGCTTTGTCTGCCGCGTTCTTGAGATCACGGCCCTGGCATATCATGCCGTATGATCCGGTATAGCTCGAGATCCCGATGCTGACGGTCAGGCCGACCTGCTCGCCGCTTTCGATTTCGATCCTGGCTTGCTGGATACGCTGACGGACCTTCTCCGCGATCACGGCTGCCTGAGTACCATCCATCCCCGGCAGGATCATCATGAATTCGTCACCGCCGTAGCGGCCGACACGACCGGCCTCAGGCGCACATTCATTCATGTAGGCCGCGATCAGTTGCAATGCCTTGTCGCCCGTGGCATGGCCGTACGTGTCATTGATTGGCTTGAACTTGTCGGCATCGATGAAAACTGAAGACAGTGGCGAACTCGTTTCAAAGGCATTCTGACATTCGTTTTCGAGCATGTGTTCCAGACCCCCACGGTTGAGGATACTGGTCAGCGGATCGTAGTGAGCCTGGCTGCTGAGGTTTTCATTTTCGTACTTGAGTTCCTGTGCTTCCTGGATGGATTGCACAGAGAGATCGGCCAATGCTTCGTTGGCCTGCAACATCAGGTCGGACGCTGACTGTTCTGTCGTACTTTCGATTTCGAAGAGTTTGCCCAACTCACGTGTGCCTTCCTGAATCTGCTCCAGGTACTGGCCGGCCACGTCGTTGTTCAGGTCGAACCACTTGTTGGCAAAGTAGAGATATTGCTTCAGGCTGGAAGTGCGGTGTTCCTCCGGACAAATGAAGCAGTCCGCAGCCTTGGCGCCTAAAGCAACCGATTGCACCAGAGGCAGATAATCGGGCACTGCTTTCTCGGGGTCCTCGTGCGAACCGATACACGATACGAGTATTTCAGGCAGGCCCCATTTTTCCGACAAGGCTTTGCCGACTTCAGCGTGATCCAGGTGAAGCTGTTGACGTTCGACAGTGATGAGTTTGCTGTGTGTTGCGATAACATCCTGGATCACCTTGACGTATTCGCCGCGCAGCGACTGCAGCATGACGATGACACCCAGGTCCTGGAGGAGGCCGACGATGAATGCTTCTTCGTGGTGATCGAATTTGACTTCACGCGCGATGGTGTGAGCGCCGACCGATGCAAAGAGGCTGCGTTTCCAGATGATGGTGGGATCGAAGTCCTCACCGTTCATGCCTTTGAGTTGTGGTACGAGGCTGAAGCCAAGGGCGAGCATTTTCACCGCACTGATCCCGAGCATGGCGGTAGCGCGCTCGACGGTTGTCACCCGGTGGCGCAGGCCGTAGAAACTACTGTTGATCGTGCGCAGCATCTTGGTGGAGATCGCGGTATCGTGAGAAAGCACCTCACCCAGTTCACGGATACTCACGCTATGATCACTGCACATCTCGATGACACGTGCGGCGATCGCCGGGAAACTTGGCAACCGCTCGCATTCAAGAATACGCCCCAATAATTGATGATCCATTACCGACCTTCCACGTCAATAAGAAGAAAAAAACAACAGCCCTGGTCCGTGTAGGTACATGTCTCCCCGCCAGTACACACAACAAACAACACGACGCTTCTCATGTTTACTTTCAGCGTCGGTGATAAATTCGGCAAGATTGGAGTTAACCTGTAGTGCAAATCTCATGTTAGGTTTAATCGATCTCAACCTGAATGCTACACCCGTCACCGATGGAACAGAAGTTTGAAACATCTGCTTGCACTACCAAGGCAAGCACTTATCGGACGCGATTGCTATCATGTGCGGCCTGGCGATAATGCTGCCGTTGACCGTTTGGATATAAGCACAAAGAGAATCAGACTATTATGAAAATCGCTATTGCCGCTGATCATGGTGGGTACCCTCTCAAACAACCTCTTGCCGAGTTGATCCGCAGCCTTGGCCACGAGGTATTAGACCTTGGGGCTCACGAGTTCGATCCGAAGGATGACTATCCGGATTTTGCTCGCTACGTCGGGCAGGCGATCCAGCACGGGCAGGCGAACCGTGGCGTGCTGCTTTGCGGTTCCGGGGTTGGGGCGTGTGTGGCCGCGAACAAGCAGCGCGGCGTACGCGCGGCGGTGTGTCACGACACGTACTCGGCGGGGCAAGGTGTAGAGCACGACGACATGAATGTGCTCTGCCTGGGATCGAGAATCATCGGTGAATCGCTTGCGTTCGAGTTGGTCAAGGCGTTCGTCGGCGCGAAGTTCTCCAATGAAGAACGTCACGCCCGACGCCTGGAAAAAGTAAACGCGATTGAGGCCGCCGGCTGATCGGGGTACATGTGAACGATCGTGCTATGGCTCATGGCCCGTTTGGCGTGATCACAGATTCGGGAGCGTTATCTGTCTGAATCTCATCTGACGTTTGTTCTGGTGCGTCGTTCGCGTCACCTTCTTGATTTTGAACGGGTGGCCCGCCGCGCATCTGCAGCAACGAAGTCTGTAATTCGGTGATCGCCAGCAAACTCATCGCGGTGGGTGCTAACGCCAAACGGTTGTCCCACGGCGCCATCCGGACGCCACTCAAAGCCGAGACGGGATCACGGACGTAGAAGCAACTCACATCCTTCATCATCAACTGCTCGACAAAACGCGCCGAATAACTCACGGCAATCATCCAGCCAAGTTTGTCGTTGTCGGCTGTCAGGGCGTCGTCGCGCAGTGCGATCGCAATCAGCATCAAAGGCTGAGCATTACGCCAATCCGGGTTTGGCGGGCTGCCTGCGGGGCCGGGGCTCAGGACAAAACCACCCATCACATCATCCGGCCCGAACTCGGGTTTTTCGATCACCTGATACTGGCATAATTGATCGATGACATGGGCGATGACTGTTCGACGTTGCTTAAGTTGCTGATCGTGAGTTTGTGCCTGATCATCCGTGACCAGCAGGTCACCAACCTGCTCTTGTGCCAGCATGAGCCACGGCAGTGCAGAGATACTCGGGACGGGCTGTGCATCAGACCAGACCGAATCGATGAGTTGTGAGACCAATTGGCCGACCTCGGGCTTTCGGGTTCTTTCATACCAACCCGCCAGTGCCGCAGCCGCCAATGCGGAAGCACCACTGTTAAGTTGTGAATCGTCCTCGGCATCTTTGTTCGGACGCGATAGCTCTTTCAATAAACGTTGACCGATCTGATCCCGCAATGCATTGTCTGCGGTGCCGGGCGGCGCTTCGAGCATGGTCAGTAAAGTTAATGACAGCACACGTATGTCCGGGTCTTGTTGGGCTAAGGCGTTGCCTGCAAGCAATGTGGCGGCATCCAAAGCGATCCCAGCGTGACCAAGATGTGACTGGGCAAGCGGACGTATGTCCGTCAGGTACTTCGCATGATGCACGATTGCATAGCACGCCAGCGCCGCCTGCTCATCGGCTGCGACATCCGGATCGTACCGGCCACTGGTGGGATGATACGTGCCGCGCATTTGAGCATCGGAAGTAAAGCGTTGAACCAGGTGCTGCATCAAGCGGTCACTCATACTTTCGAGTTGCCGCTCTTCCAATGCATAACGCGGCGAATCGACACCGCTTCGGATGATCCGCACAGGTTCTTTCCCCGGTGCCGGTCGTACAAGCAGGATCGTCTTGAATCGAGCGAGAGCAAGCCCGTCGGGTTTCGCCAGTTGGCTGACGTATGAACGGTCGATGCCGATCTGCTTAAGCCCGAGCATCAGTTGACTGGCGGGGGCGATATTGCGTGCGATGACTTCACCGGGCCAGATCCATGCCCGCGCACCGGTGGCCTGGTTAACAAATGCCAGGCCGTGATAGCCCGGGGCAAACTGAGCAAATACAGCATCCTGCCTTGCATCATTAGGGATCTTGATCTGCTGCAGGTCGTAGGCCAGTTCAAGGTCCACGACGATCCGGCTATGGACGTCGGCCACGGTTAGTTCAACCGGGTCCGGGATGGACCGCCCTTCCAGCAGCGCCCGCAACCGAGCATCATTCAGGTTTTCAACCACCTCGGCCTTGGCTTGCTGCGTGGCTTGGCGGATAAGCGGAACCAGATCGATCGATCCGGTGGGCTGATCCAATTCCAGGCCCATATCCTGCCGGTACGCTTCACCGTGCCCGACGACGATGCCTTGGGTACGCAACGTGAGTTTGACGCCGAGTAAGCCGGTTACAGGGATTGGGCTGGTATTAACGGATTGGTCAGGCTGCTCCGCGAGCAGGTCCTCAACAAGGTGGTAGGCCCGCAGGCCATGGGACACATCCAGAAGCGGCGCTTCGATCTGACTTTCTTGAGGTTGCTGGGCGGTTGCTGTGGTAGCCAGCAGCATCAGCAGTACCAGGCCCGATAATGCATGTTGCATCCACACGACGCTCTGACGCCCCACACGAGTGGTTTTGCTGTTGCCCAAAAACCACATCCAGCGTTTATCGGACTTGTTATGAACCAGATTCAAAATTTTCATATTATTGTCAAATAAGGATTAATAATATTTACGTGGCTTTTACACCACATTGGCACGGCCATTGATGGTATCCTAGTGTCCTTACGAGGAGATACCCAATGTTAAGTGCCGTATTTGTCATGAACGCTGATCAGATCGCCAAACGCCGTAAGATCCTCATCCTTGCGTTCTTAACGTTCGCGGCCCTTTGCTAGATCGACGAACGGGACCCGATCCTAACAGGTTGATTAAAAAAGCGCCTGCCCCACTTACCTGGGCAGGCGTTATTCATTTCGGCTGGGGGATGGTGCATGCAAGCAACTTAGTTGTTATCGGACGATTCAGGCACCTCGGCTTCTGAAGACTTGATCGCGATCAACTACACCGCTGATCATCAGACATGTTCATTCCCGGGAGAGGTTAGCGGCCTGGTTCGGTTTGCGACTTCTCCGGTTCATCAACCTCTGTGACTTTCAGCGTGATCAACAGCACGCCACGACCATGGGTCCGCCATTGGATGCCGTAGGGCCTGCCTTTCTCGACCATCAGATCCAACTCAGATTCCTCCTTAGTCACGATTGGCTTTCCGATATTCAGGTCCACACCATCGATAGGTTCACGATCCTGTACCGAGCAGACCTGTATCACCAGCGGTGACAACCTCACCCACTTATCCTTTTCGGGGATTACCTTAAACGCAATCTTGATCCCCACTTCCAAGGCCACGCTGTCAAGCGCAAACCGCCCGTCCGCTTGACGCTGCATATATTGAAATGCCTCGGTTCCACCGATAAATATGGCCGATTCATGGTCCGGCAGGGTTACCACCATAGGCGTAGTCAACACCTTCGCCTGGTCAAAATGGGTGGGCATCTTCTGGCCGTCCCACTTCTCTCCATTTTGATCAAACTTGAATGCCATATCCCCGACGGTCAGGTCCGCCTGTGTAAAAAACGTAAAAGGGCCTGACATCGCGACAAGGTGGCCTTGCTCATCACGCAGGCCAATATCCTCGGTAAGTGAGGTCTGCCCACTGATCGAGGCGTTAAGTTGCGTAATCCGCCATTCGACGACGTAGGTTTTTTGTCTGGAGGTTGACGGCTCAATTGTTGCCTCGGCATTCTCCTGCGCGAGAACGGCCACATTCGAAGTACATAACACCACCAACGCAACGAACCATCCGAAAGCGATTGAATACCTCATTGCTGAACCCCTTGTTCCATGTTGTTCATCCGTTCAAAGTAACGCCCGAATGGCGGATCGGGCTGCTGGGTTAAGTCGAATGACTTCAGGTCGACCGGCTGCGAAACCCATTGCACGGGCACCTCGACAGATTCGGTCGGCACAGGTTCTTTGCCCAGGTTCAACGCCACGACAAACCCGATCCCGAAACCCGCTACTCCCATGCCGATGCCAAAGATCGCGGCCCAACCAAATCGAATGGGATGTGACGGAGTTTGTGTATGTATCGCCGCATCTCTGGCGTGCTGGATACGCCTATCCAACTTTGCCGAGGGCGTGACGGTTTTCAGTTCATGAATATCGCGCGTGATGTCACGTTTACTCATATCCGTTCTCCTTCAGCTTGCAGCGAATATCTTCGATGCCGCGCTGATAACGCGAAGCGACCGTCCCGCATGGGATATTCAACACCTTGGCGATCTCACGGAAACGTAATCCCATATTCAAACGCATTACAACAACCTCTCTGCGCTGTGGGTCCAGCCCTTCAATCGCTTGGATAATCTGCTGCTGTACCTCGGCCCGTTCGCCCCGGTTCTCCGGCAGCACATACAGACCCGTGCAATCCACATCAACCGTCTTCTCGTTGCCGGCCTTTCTCAATTGATCTATCGCAGCGTTACGCACCGCCTGGAATACATACGCCCGCAGTTGCCGTGGCTGTTTTGTCAGCTTGAACAGCTTCACAAACGCATCATGCACCGCGTCCTCAGCCCGCTCGGTACAACCAGTGATCCCCAGCGCATAAAAGTACATCTGGTCACGGTGCGTCCGGTATAGCTGGTCAAGTTTTCGAATAAGCCTGTCTGACACACACCCCTCGGGGTATCTGGGTATTTAATCGTCTTACATTATCAAGACGACGAATAGCAGATATTTATCCGGGAAGGAATAAAATATGCCAAATATTAAGATGGCATTGTGTTATAAGTGGTTGCCAGTTAATATATCAGGGACTGCTTGTCATCCGCCGCCGTTTGTATATGGCAAAGTCGATCAAGCAATGATGGTGTTTCGTTTTTTTTATTCACAAAAAAAGCACCTTCCACACAATCAGCTTACTGGAGTAGCATCTTCATGTATCCGGGAAAACATCTCCACCTATTGCCATTGTTAATGGCAACCTTCATGTGCCTTTCAGTTATCCAACCGGCACAATCGACCCTCAGTATTGTTGACGACAATTATTCCAATGATTGGTATTACGAGTCTACTCATCCGATTGAACCAATCTCGCCTGAACATAACATACGCTTTGGCCACCCGGTGAAGATTACCGCCAGTTATGATGCAAGTTCGATTGGCTCCCTACCGCTATCTTACACATCCATCCCCGAACCCATCGCCAGTTTTGACGACGAGTCAATACCACCTCCACTACCAAGTACCTTTGATCTTTTACTAGGACGGGAACCTGTAGCGAGTACGGTCGCTGGTGGTATGTGGTCAATCCTCGGAGATACCCGCTACGACTTTGTCCCAATAGGCGAATCCACCGTCCAACTTACAATCTTGCCCGATGATCCAATCTACAATGAATTATTCACTCCTGGAAAACAAGTAACCGCAGAATTCAGTATAGGCTACTATCGTTATTTGAATGAAAACCCTGAAGAATACTGGTTTTATTCATACGATGATATCTGGTCTGCTACCAGCGGAAATCGCTTTCATGTCTACACGACCGCAAAGACCTATCTAAATATTTTACCAGGGCCGGAACCAGGATCCTTTACAATTCTCATTGTTGGCAGCATTGCCGCACTCAGGCGAACCCGTTGATTGGCAACATCATCTCGGTTTATTACAGCAATTAATTGACAAGTGCTCGAACCGTAAGGGTCCGAGCACTTGTTCAATACGAATTTGGCCAAACCTAGAATGTTACGCCAGTTCGGGGAAGGTCTTCTGAACGACTTCGACCAGCTCGGCCACATGCTTGGTGGATTCGTCCATCAGCTTCTGTTCCTCAGCGTTGAGGTCGATCTCGAGTACCTTCTCGACACCGGCAGCGCCAAGAACGATCGGGACACCGACGAAGAAACCACCCACGCCGTATTCCTTGTCGCAATAGGCGGCGCAGGGGAGGATGCGCTTCTTGTCCTTGACGATGGCTTCGACCATGTCGATGACGCCGAGCGCCGGGGCGTAGTAGGCGCTGGTGCCCATGAGCTTGACGATCTCGCCGCCGCCGACCTTGGCTCGCTCGACGATCTCATTCAGACGTTCTTCGCTGATGAATTGAGTGACGGGGATGCCGGCGATGTTGGTGTAGCGCGGCAGCGGGACCATGGTGTCGCCGTGACCACCGAGCAATAGTGCGTTGATGTCTTCGACGCTGAAGCCGGTTTCCATCGCGATGAATGTCTTGAAGCGGGCGACGTCGAGGCAGCCGGCCTGGCCGATGATGCGGCTGGTCGGGAAGCCCGTGGTCTTCCAGGCGGTGTAGACCATCGCGTCCAGCGGATTGCTGACCAGGATGACGATCGAGTCCGGGGCATACTTCTTGATGTTCTCGCTGACGCTCTTGACGATCTTGACGTTGGTCGCGATCAGGTCATCACGGCTCATGCCGGGCTTGCGCGGGATGCCGGCGGTAACGACGACGACGTCCGAGCCGGCGATGTCCGCGTAGTCGGCGGTGCCGGTGATATTGCAGTCGAAGCGCTCCATCGGGCCGCACTGGGCCAGGTCCAGCATCTTGCCCTTGACCATGCCCTCCGCGTCGGGGATATCGAGAACGACGATATCGCCCAGTTCCTTGCTCGCGGCCCAGAGGGCACAACTAGCGCCGACGTTGCCGCCACCGATAACAGAGATTTTCGCACGCTTAGGCATGGTTTTTGTCCTTGATTTGAGGGTTCAGGGGGTGGTTGTTCTGGGTAGACCCGCCATGATAGCCAAGCTGCGGCGGCGCTCAAGCAAGGGGATAATGCTGTCCGCGGGTTATTGCGTTTCGATGTCTGCCCCCGCCTCCTTAGCTTGTTCCAGCAGATTTCGGCCGTCAAAGAAATCAGCCGGGAAACTTCCCTCATCAAGCACCCGAACATCGACATTCCAGGTGACAGAGTAACCGGTTGTGACGGATTCGGGGTCGTCGTAGGTGGTGAGTCGATGCTTGGAAGCGTACCAATGTCCGCTTGGCAACTGATCGATTTCGAGAACTTCACGCAAACCCGCTGACATGAACTAGTTGTTGCTCTGATTCTGATCGGGCTCAATCTTCAGCAGCCAAAGTGCGTTGTCTGGTAGGTTGGGCACAAATATATCCGGAGGAACCGCAACATCATACTGGTACTCGGTCAGACTCTGCGTTTGCCATTGCCCGTCTCTTCGTACTTGTATCTCTACCCGACGATAGCGATTCTGATCATCAAGCCAGACCGATTCTCGCCAGTTCTCACCAATAACATCTCGGAACTGCCTACACTTGACACCATCGATGACCTGTTCGCCTTCAATTACATACTGTTCATTTGTCAAAACAGATTCGTGGACCTCTGTGATCTCCGAAAGAAGTTCTTCAACTATTGACGCCAGCACACTGGGGCCTTTAATGACCGTACCTGCTGGGTAATTACCATCGAGTATTCTTGTCGATGAGTAACACCATGAGTTAACACCGTTATCAACTACAATCTCAGTCTCATTTGCAGGGTGCTGTTCCCAATAGAAGCCAGTTCCCCTCTGGAACCACAGTTCATTACTTCCGGATTCACTGTCTGCCTCGAACCGGACAGTGATGTGTAATACATCCTGTCTGCTCATAGCGTCGCGAACTTGTGCATAGAGTGACTGCTGCGCATTACCGGTAAAGACAGGCAAAAGCAACAGGCTCAGAGCAACCAATGCGGCTATTCCGAAGGAGCCCCTGATGTACCACTGCCGCTTCCAAACGCAGGGGTTATGGCATTCAGCTTCCATCTTTTGGCGAAGCTTGTTTAATCGGGTGCGTAATCGCGCTTCAACTTCAAGCGACAACAATGTGTCCTCTGTTGCTCCCAATACCTCTTCGACTCTCGTATATTTGCGATTGTCCTGATTCATTATGTATCACCTGTCATTATTCGGATTCAGATGTTTAAGTCGTTCCTGCAGATTTGATCGTCCTCGCGTGACATGGACCCGGACGGTCGCTTCGCTACACCCCAGTAACTGAGCAATTTCAAGGTATGGCTGCTGCTCCACCAAACGCATCAAGACCGCGACGCCCTGCTGTCGGGGGAGCAATGCGATCTGCCTGAGAACCTGCGACCGCAGCTCTTGGTTTTGGATGGCCGAGTCGCTGGACGCTTCTACACCTTCCTTGGCTTGGGCTCGCAAGTTTTGCTGATCACGATGCTGTTTCGCTCGCTGCCTGAGTTTGTCGTAGGCGCTATTGATGCAGATCCGCAGGATCAAAGCCTTGGGATTCGGGTGCTTGAAGACTTTTTTGCGTTTGGACCAGATTCGGGCGAGCGCATCCTGCATGGCGTCGTCGGCATCGTCCGGGTCTCGCAACAGCCGCCAGATCACGCCGATCATCTGGTCCTCGATCGGCTCGATGTGGCGTTGGTAGTTGTCAGACATATCCATTCAGCAGACCCTCGGGAAGACGTCTCTATAAGCATAAACGCGATCGGGACAAGGTATGTTTATCACTGATATAGAAAAATCACCATAGGCCCGTCCATTGGCAGCATCTCGCAAGCTCCGATAGAATGCGTTGTCCATCCCGGACGAGATATAAACCCAGAGAATCCCGTGTCAGAGACTATCCAAGGCGACCTGGTCGCTGATGACAATATGAAGATCGCCATCGTGGTGGCCCGGTTCAACGAGTTTGTCACCAAGCACCTGCTGGACGGGGCGGTGGATACATGGACCCGGCTGGGCGGCTCTGAGGATGCACTGACCACTATCTGGGTGCCGGGTAGTTTTGAGCTGCCGGTGACGGCCAAGAAGCTGGCGGAATCGGGCAAGTACAAAACTGTAATCTGCCTGGGCTGTGTGATCCGTGGCGAGACGGACCATTACGACCACGTCGTCGAACAGACGGCCAAGGGCATCAAGGACGTCGGCGTGATGACGGGCGTCCCCTGCATCTTCGGCGTGTTGACCTGCGACAACGTCGAGCAGGCGGTGAACCGGGCGGGGCTTAAAATGGGCAACGCCGGCCGCAGCGCGATGATGGCGGGGATCGAGATGGCGGATTTGATGAAGAAGCTGGGGAAATAGGCTTGAGGCTTGAAGTATGAATTGTATTGCTAATGGCTAACGGCTAATAGCTAATGGCTTCACGAAGTGACAGGAAACATGACGGAACAGGACGCGACAACAGGAAAACGAAGAGACGTGCGTCGCTTGGCGATGCAGGTGTTGTATCAATTGGACGTCAGCGGGGAAGCCGATCGGCAGACGCTGCTGGACGGGCTGGATACCGAATTTGATAAGCAAGCAGTGCGAGAGCAAGGCGTGGACTTGGCGCTGAAAGCCTGGACGGATCACCAAGAGGCGGACAAGAAGGTGGAGATGTTGTCGCCGGACTGGCCGACGCATCGTCAGCCGCCGGTGGACCGTGCGATATTGCGGTTGGCGTATCACGAGATTGTTTCAGGAATCACGCCGCCGAAGGTCGCGATCAATGAGGCGGTCGAGCTTGCCAAGCAGTACGCCAGCGAGCAGAGCCCGTCGTTCGTTAATGGTATCCTCGACAAGCTCGCAAAAATGCAGGCCGGCGAACCGGTCGAGATTCAGCCGGCCTCAGCCGATGCGACTCAGCCCAGCGCCGAAGTCTGGTTAGACGACGCATTGGGCGGAGGGGGCATTTGAAGCCTTTAGCCATTAGCTTTTTGTAACGCGATGAATCGTGTTGCATCATGAGCTGGCAAATTCCTCTATCATTCTTCCCGATACCCGAACACCGATACCCGATACCCACCCCTATGAGCATCTTCAAATCTGCACTCAACAAGCTCAAGCAAGGCCTGGCGCGGACGCGCAGCGGGTCGGCGGCGACGGTGCGGACAATCCTGACCGGCAAAAAGCTGAGCCCGGATCTGCTCAAGGAGCTTGAGCGGGCGATGATCCAGGCAGATATAGGGATCAAGACCGCGATCGAAATCCGCAAGGACATCCAGGCCGGCTACGAGCGTGGCGAGATCGAGTCGGGCGATCAGGCGCTTGAGTTTCTCAAGGATCAGTTGCGTGCGTATTACCCGCAGATCGACCGCAGCCTGAAGTTCGCACCCCCCGGAAGTGGGCCGACGGTAATTCTGGTCGCCGGGATCAACGGCGCGGGGAAAACCACAAGTATCGCCAAGATCACCAAGAGCCTGCGCGATGAAGGCAAGAGCGTGATGCTCGCGGCCTGCGATACCTTCCGCGCCGCGGCAGTCGAGCAGCTTGAAGTGTGGAGCGAACGCTTAGGCGTGCAGGTCATCAAGGGCCAGCAAGGCGGCGACCCTGCGGCAGTAGCTTTCGACGCGGCTCAGGCAGCCAAATCGCGCGGCGTAGACGTACTCGTGCTGGACACAGCAGGACGTCTGCACACGCAAGATCACCTGATGCGGCAATTAACCAAGATCCGCTCAGTCGTTGCCAAACAAATTGAAGGTGCACCGCACGAAGTCATCCTCGTGATCGACGCGACGACGGGTCAGAACGGCATTAACCAGGCCAAGGTCTTCGCCGAAGCAACGGATGTCACGGGCATCTTCCTGTCCAAACTCGACGGCACCGCCCGCGGCGGTATCGTCATCGCCATCCGTGAAGAACTGAACCTGCCCGTGAAGTTCATCGGCGTGGGCGAGACGCCGGACGACGTCGAACCATTCGATCCCGCGAAGTTCGTGGACGCAATGTTCGCAGAGTAGTTTCACTTATCCGAGCCGCGTCGCCCCCGACGCGGTCCGCGGTGAGGGCACCACGGCTCAGTCGTTTATAAACACAATATCTGTTGAAAAATCACACGAAAAAACCCCACCCTTCCGGGTGGGGCTGTTGTTTAATAAGGTTGCGTGTTCGGTTTTGTTCCGATCAGTTGCGAACGACTTCTTCCTCTTCGAGTGTGCCGTCGACGAAGCCCTGGAGTTTGCGGGCTCGGACGGGGTGTTGGAGTTTGCGGATGGCCTTGGCTTCGACCTGTCGCACACGTTCGCGGGTAACCTTGAAGATTCGGCCGACCTCTTCGAGTGTGTAGGTGTAGCCGTCACCGATGCCGTAACGCAGCTTGATGATTTCGCGTTCGCGGTAGGTCAGTGTCTTGAGGACCTGTTCGATCCGGCCGCGGAGCATGTCGCTGGTCGCGGTTTCCGAGGGGTTGTCGGCCGCTTCGTCTTCGATGAAGTCGCCGAAGTAGGAATCTTCGCTCTCGCCGACCGGGCGGTCGAGGCTGATTGGATGACGGCTGATCTTCATCACACGGCGTGCTTCACTGACCGGCATCTGCGCGGCTTCCGCGATCTCCTCGATGGTTGGCTCGCGGCCAAGGTCCTGAAGCAGGTTCTTGGCGATGTTGCGCAGCTTGCTCATCGTCTCGATCATGTGCACGGGGATACGGATCGTACGGGCGTGGTCGGCGATCGCGCGGGTGATCGCCTGGCGGATCCACCAAGTCGCGTATGTCGAGAACTTGTAACCACGCTTGTATTCGTACTTGTCGACGGCACGCATCAGGCCGGTGTTGCCTTCCTGAATGATGTCGAGGAACGACAGGCCGCGGTTGCGGTACTTCTTGGCGATGGAGACGACCAGACGCAGGTTGCCGCCGGACAAATCGCGCTTGGCTTGTTCGTATTCATCGAAGACCATGGCGATCATCCTGACGCGCTGCATCAGTTCATCGGGCTCACATAGCACGAGGCTGCGCATCCCGGCCAGCTCTTCACGCATGACCATGATGTCTTCCGGATCGTAGCGATCTGGATACTGATCTGCCTTTTCGATCGTGTCACGCAGTTCGATCATCTTTGCGGCGATCGAACGCAGCTTCTTGAGCAGCGGCTGAACCTTGCTGGTACGCAGGCTCAACTCTTCGATAAGCGTCGCCATCTTACGGCGGCGGGTGGCGATGCGTTGCTGGATGGCATCTGAACGCGTCTTGGAGATTCGGCCGGTTGAATCCAGTTCTTCCCAATCCAGACGGTTCAGTTCAAGCAGCCGCTTGACGGTCTTGAGGTTCACAGGGATACGGGCGGCGATCTTGCCCTTGGCGTCGTCTTCCGCGGTCGAGATCTTCATCGTGCGGTCGAACGGCAGATCGCCTTCATGGACCTGCTCGAGCACTTCCACGGAACTCTTGATGGAGTAGTCGTTTTCCAGCACCTGTCGACGGAAGATCATGCGGGTCGTTTCGATCTTCTTGGCGAGGCGGATTTCCTCTTCGCGGGTAAGCAGGCTGATCTCGCCCATCTGCGTCAGGTACATACGGACCGGGTCGTCGATACGCTTGCTGACCGCGTCCTGCAATGCCTGGGCGAACTCGGCCTTGGCCTGCTCGGGGGTGAGCAGCGTCTCGCCTTCATCGTCGGTTTGAACTTCGGCTTCTTCTTCCGAAACAGGGTCCGGCTCGACGATGTCCGGGCGGATGATCTTGGGCTTGTATTCCTGCGGAACCGAGATATTGTCGATCAACCTGATCTCTTCACGCAGGAACTGCGCGAGCAACTCATCGATCTTGTCCGGATCGACGTACTCGTCAGGCAATAACGCGTTGAGTTCATCAAACGTGATGAATCCACGCTGAAGGCCGCCTTGGATGAGTTCGAGAACCGCTGGGTGTAATACGTTAATCAAAGCTTGTGCCTCTTTGTGCCGGCCCTATGCCGGCCGCGTCTCTTGATGCCGAAGCTGTTAGCTCGGTTTCACGTCCTTGTCTTGTCCATCGCAGGCCTCCTTTGCCTTCGATGACCGCAGTCTCCCCTCACTTGAATCCATCCCCGATCACTTTCGTGTTCTGGCAATTCGCACCGGTGAGGGGTTGTCTCTTCGGTGCTCAATCATCTGCCTTAAAAGCTGGGCCGCGTCTTGTTCGCCGCTCGCCACAGTGATGTCATTGCTGAGGGTCTGCCTGTTCCGCTGATAGGTCGCCTCCCTCTGATGCTGAACCAAGGCCTGCGCGGCCGTAATCAGCAACTCCTCCTCCTGATTGTTCTTCCCGCCGGAGCAAGCCTCGACCTCGGCATCAGCCTGGGTAAGCACGTTCGACAAAGGCTGTTCATTATTCGATGCCAGATCACTGAGCATGCCCGCGATCGTGATCGATTGGCCGTCCGCGAGACGGCTATAAATCCTTTCGAACAGTTTGCGGTTCTCCGGCGTAACAAAATCGGCCAGCGTGACCGCTTCATCGAACGGTCGGCCGTCGATTAACACGTTTGTAAAGCGTTGGTTATCTCGGATAAGGCATCCGATCACCTGCCGTTCCGCCAGTGCCAACGCCTTAAGTTTACGCCGAGAATCGGCCGGGGCAACTTCAAATAGGGCCGATTCCTCGGTTATCCCATGATTTGATAATTGCCTATCTTCACGTTCGTTATCGGACGGTGTGTGCGGTATCGGAGTACGCCGGACCGTCTGGGCCTTCTGTGTCAGAAGTTCGCTGACCGCCTGCTCGCTCATGTGCAGCATCTGGGCCAACCGCTGCACTACCAAGGCCCGCCGGATCGAGCCGGTATTTGACAGACCGAGTTGGGCCAGCCGAGTCATATAACCGTCCGCAAGGTTTTGCCGGCCTGTCAGTGTGCCGGCTTCATCCAGTTGCTCGGATAAACGGGCAAACTGGTAGCTGAGGGCGTCCTGTGCCTTACTGATCGCATCATCCCACTGCTGGCGGCCATGCTCCTGGGCAAATAGGTCCGCAGGATCAAGCCCGCCGGGCAGGATCGCGATAAAGACATCCAGATCACCGGTCAGGAACAGTTCCACCGCCCTGTCCGCCGCCTTCTGCCCAGCCACATCGCCATCGAAGATCAGCACGACCTTTTCCGCATACCGGCGAAGCTCCGAGACGTGCCCGGCCGTTAAGGCTGTACCGAGCGTGGCTACAACATTACATGCCCCGCCCTGGTGGCAGGCGATCACATCGGTATAACCCTCGACGATGACCGCGGTTTTTTGATCGATGATGGGTTTCTTGGCAAGGTGCAGGCCGTAGAGCGTGGTGGACTTGTTGAAGAGCTTGGTTTCAGGGCTATTGAGGTATTTGGGCTCATCTTCTTCACGCAGCTTGCGACCGCCGAAGGCGATGGGTCTGCCGATCGCGTCGAAGATCGGGAAGATCAGACGGTGGCGCATGCGATCGTAAAAGCCGCCGGAGTCACGTTGGCTGACTAGGCCGGCAAGTTCGAAACCTCGGTTTGCCCAGCCTTTGGATTGGATCATCTGCACGAGCCCGTCCCAGCGATCCGGGGCATAGCCGATCTGGAAACCGGCAACCATTTCGGGGCTGATCCCGCGACGTTCGATGTAATCCCGTGCGACCTGTCCGTGTTCGGGGTGTTTCAGCAGTATGCGGAAAAACTCCATCGCCTGCCCGTTTGCTTCCCGTAACTGATCCCGCTCGCTCGGGCCCGAATCCCGATCCCCGAAACCCGATACCCGATCTTCAACTTCAATCCCCGCTCGCTCCGCCAGGTGTTTGATCGCCTCGGGGAAGCTCATCTTGTGATAGTTCATCACGAAGCTGAAGACATCGCCGCCTGCCCCGCAACTGAAGCATTTGTAGATCTGCTTGGCGGGCGAGACCTGCATGGACGGGTTTTTATCGTCGTGGAACGGGCATAGGCCGGCAAATTCCTTGCCCTTGGGACGCAGCGCCACCTGCTCGCCGATCAGGCGGACGATATCCGTCGCCTGCTGGACGCGATCTTTGATGTCCTCACGGATGGCCATGCGCGTTATTCCGGCCGACGGGTGGGCATCGTCGGCAGGTCGTGTGTCTTTGCGATGTAAACGTCCGGCGTTGGGAAAACTGTTTCAATCGGGCCGGTGGGTGGTTCGCTGGCCTCGTCGATTGTCGTTCCCGCGTGATCTGCCCCCCGGATCCGATGCCTGATCTACTAGTAGGATTGGCGTCTTGTGTGTTCAGGTCAAGGGTAAACTGACCTATTCGAGCTATTAAAATACAGGCGGCACGGCCGGGCCGTGCGCCTGGAATGTACGAGCTATGGAATTACTTGCTGCCTTCAGCCTGTGCTTCAGGATTGTAGGCGTACTTCCGCTTCAGGGGCTTGACGACCAGGCCGCTCTTGATGGCCTTGGTCGAGACCTTGATCCGCTTGGGGCTGCCGTCGACCAGGGCGGTGACGGTCTGGATGTTCGGGCGGAACTTACGCTTGGTCTTGCCGGTGACCTTGGTACCGACGCCGCCGAGGTATTTGGCTTTACCGCGGAGGGTGTAGGTTCGACCGGTGGAGGTACGGCGGCCGGTTAATGAACAAACTCGTGGCATGGCATGAGCCCTTCTCAAGCGGGGTATTGCATCTAAATCGATTCGTATCGAGCCCAATAGTGTATGGAGGGGCGAATCAGGATGCAAGCCAGCACCTTCTCCCCCCAGTCCCCAATCCCGAATCCCCAGCCATCAATGTCAATCTAGGCAAGCTAAGTGCATTCTATCACAAAATTTGCGCAAATAATGATTGACAGGTGCGCTGATCCGACGATACTTGGCTCATTGCCTGTCTTAATTCAGGCCGGTTGTGCCGAGCCCGCCCCGGCAATCCGGGGAGCGGAGAAAGCCGTGGGGCCGCTGTGGCAACTGGACTGAGATTCTTAATTAGTGGGGAAACTGAAAATGACCGGGAAGCTGTTAAAAACATATGCCTTCTGCGCCATTCTTATTTTAACTGTTGCCGCCGGCCATCAGGCTGCGTTGGCCGAGGTCACCTTTAATTGGGTCGAAGTCGACAACGCCGGGAACACCGGCGACTACCGTGGTATTGGCGCGGTTGACTATGACTTCAGCATAAGCAAATACGAAGTCACCAACGCTCAATACGTTGAGTTTCTCAACGCCGTGGGTTTTCAAGAAGCTTACGATTTGGGCTTGGTCGACCCAAAGATGCTTTATTACAATACAGGCGGGCTCGCAACCGAATTAACGACTTCGGGCCCTCGATATCTTTCAAAATCAGGCAGGGAAAATCACCCGGTCACGGCCGTTTCGTGGCTGAGCGCCGCGCGTTTCATCAATTGGCTGCAAAACGGACAAGGCGATGCCAACACCGAATCGGGTGTTTATGACCTGTCCCTGCCGGCAGATCAAATTACCCGCCATGCAGACGCTGATTACTTTATACCGACCGAGAACGAGTGGTATAAAGCGGCATACCATAACGCCGCCAATACAAACCCCACTTACTTCTCATACGCTACCGGCAGTAACGAAAGACCCATCAGTGATCGCCCCGAGGATAACCCGGCAGCCGTCAACTTTTTTTATGATGACGGTATCGCCAACGGCTTCAATGACGGGTATGCCGTATCAGGCACAGCTTCCACCTCGGGTGTGGTCCCCTTCACGAACGTGGGGGCTTATACCGAAGCCGCCAGCCCGTACGGGACATACGATCAGAATGGCAACGCAATGGAATGGACCGAGACGCGGTTCCAAAGTGGACGCATCGTCCGTGGGGGTTCAGCAGGCGACAGCAGTTCTTTGCTTCATGCATTAACGCGTTATCTAAGCCCGGAAGAATCATTTGCCAACGATTACCTCGGGTTCCGCGTCGCGAGTATTATGCCGGCAAGTTCATCGACTGATCCAGTAATCACCGATGCCGTCAGTACCGTTAATATCGACTTCGGCGCACTTGGGGCCGGGCCCAACAGCAGTTATGCCGGCGCAGGTCTGGCAGGCTACTGGAACGTGATTGATGCGATTACTTCCACCCCACGGGGCGGTATCCGAGACGAATCAGGCAACCTGACCAGCATCACACTCTCCGCAACGCAGAACCTGTTCGACGTCACACCCCATTCTCAACCTTTCGGCCAGGAAGAGACCCCCCTGCTCGGCGATTATCTCGTGAGCGTTCGAAACAACTTCACACTTAACATCCAGGGCCTGCCCGTCGGCGGCTACTACGTCATCGTCTACACAACCGGCCGACAGGATTACCCCCATCAATCAACCGTCACCCCGTTCGGCTGGGAAACACTGACTGCCATAAACACCGGCATCTATGACGGCAAGCTGGAACAAGGCATCACCCACTCGATCCACCAGGTATACGTCAGAGAAACAGGCCTGACGCTTGACATCTATTCCCCCGCGGACGGCTTCATCAACGGCATCCAGCTACTGTTCATCCCCGAGCCGGGGACGATTGGATTAGTGATTGCAGGCGCGGGGTTGATGTTGCGACGGCAGCGATGTTGAATGCGGCAACGATCATCAGCCAGGTATTCCGTAAGGAGCGGAGAAAGCAGTGGGTCGCTGTAGCAACTGGACTGAGAATCTATTTGAGAAAGAGAATCAAATGCCCGGGAAGTTATTTAAGACGTATATCCGAATTCCTACATTTGTTTTATTAACCTTATCGATTTTGACTAATGTCGGTCGCGCAGATGTATCGATGCGCACGGTCACCTTAACAGGTGAAATCGCCCCAGGCACATCATTCCTATACGAATCATTTGGGAATGCAGCGATAAACGATCTTGGACAAATCGCATTTAGCGGCATCGTCACAGATACTGATGTGGATAACTTAAACAGATCCGGCATATGGTCGGAATCAACCGGAGATTTGAGTTTAATCGTTCGTGGGGCTGCGCCTGGTATTGCACCAGAGGAATATTACCGAGCGTTTACTGCTCTTGCGATTAATGATACTGGAGAGGTTTCGTACATAGGGATACTCTCAGAGAGTCCGACTGTAACGAACGCAAAAGACTGGGGTATATGGTCTGGTGGTTTGAATTCCATTAATCTCGTAGCCAGAGAAGGTGATTTAGCGCCCGGCACCCCTGATGGTGTGGTATTTGCGCTGTTCGAGGGCCTTCCTTACGCAGGTCCGATGTTCAATAACTCGGGGCACACTGCATTCAAAGCAGAAGTCTCAGGCCTGACCATAATCCCATACACCAATAGCTCGGGTATCTGGTCCAATAGATCCGGTACATTAGAATTGATTGCAGGTGTGGGCGATACCGCTCCAGGCACACCCGATGGTGTGGTCTTTGGCTCAAATGGATACTTTGCTTTTGGTACTCCCACACTAAATGATGCAGGACAAACCGCATTCATATCTGTGCTCGCTGGTCCGGGCATAGACACCTCCAACAATTTGGGTGTCTGGTCTGAAGGTGGCGGATTCTTACATCTAGTTGCCCAAAGAGGCAGTACCGCTCCAGGCGCGGGGGAAGGCACGGTTTTTGGTAGCTTTGGCGATGATGTAAAAGAGCCGGTAATTAATAATGCCGGCCAGACAGCATTTGTTAGTAGCCTTACGGGCCCGCTAGTGGACAGCACAAATAATATCGGCGTTTGGTTGGAAGATTCTGGTTCGCTACATCTAATAGCCCGTAAAGGAGATCCCGCACCCGGCGCAACTCCCGGCGACGTGTTCGGTGGTAATCGTATAACGAACTATCAATTCAGCTCACCAGTACTGAACAGCAAGGGGCAGGTTGTATTCGTTGGTAGTCTGACCGGCCCAAACGTAAACACATCTAACGATCAAGGTATATGGATTGGTGAGGTTGGCTCTTTACGTTTAGTCGCCCGTGAAGGTAATCAAGCACCCGGCACCGAGACCGGTGTACTGTTTGGCCCTTCTTTTAACACATACACGCTCAACGGAGCGGGGCAGGTTGCATTCTCAGCTAGATTAACCGGATCGGGTTTGGACTCTTCGAATAGCGCTGGGATCTGGGCGACCGATACAAACGATGTATTACAGCTCATAGTACGTCTGGGTGACGTTATCGATGTCAATAATGATCCGTTGATCGAAGACCTGCGTACTGTAAGTGGTTTTGGATTTAACACTACTGTTCTATCCGGTGGAGAAGACGGACGGCCCATCGTATTCAACAACGTCGGACAGCTTGTGTTCTGGCTGCGATTTACCGACGACAGCGAAGGCATTTTCGTTGCGACGATCCCCGAACCGGGAACGGTTGCTCTATTCGTTACAGGCGCGGGGTTGATGTTGCGTCGGCGTTGTCGTTGATTTTCATAGCCGCCGTGCCACGCACGGTGGGCGTCGACGGGAGTGTCGGAGTTTTCAAACACAAAAAGAAACAAGCGCGCTAAGCCGCAAGCGGCTTAGTGGGATTAGAACTCCTGGTCTTCGGGGACCTGGGTGAAGCTGATCCTTGTCGGGGCGGTTTTTTGTGCGCCGAACATGGCGCCGAAGTAGACGGTGTGGTTGCCGTACTTGTCGTCGATGTTGTCCATGGTCTTGGCGAGGTCGGCGAGGTGTTGGGGTTCTTCGAATAACGGCAACGGCGCGGCGTGCAGGGGGATCAGCCCGTCGAGGTGGACGGCGACCTGCAGCGGGGTGCCGAGGGGTTTTTCGGGCCAGATTTTGGAAAAGGCGCGGAGCATAGTGAGTGTGTCGCCGCAAAGGCCGATGGGCGTGCGTCGCTTCCACTTGGGGCCGTCGAGGTAGCGCAGGTGGGCGGTGAGGTGGGTGGCGACGTAGTCGATGCGGCGCATGCGGGCGGCGGCCTTGTGTATCATGCGGACCATCACGGCCCGTGCCCCGGCGTCGGTGCGCCACTCAGGCGCCAGCACGTGCGAGTGGCCTACCGTTCGGCGATGGGTCGCACGGAACGGCAGGTCGCGGCCGTTGAGCTGATGCCACCAGATATCGCCGAGCACCTGGCTCTCCCAGATCAGCGACAGGTCTGCCTTACTGAGCCGACATAGCTGGGCGACGCTGTGGACGCCGTGGCGTTGCAGGCGGATGTGCATGCCGCGTGCGATGCCGGGCAGGTCGGTGAGTTTGAGGTGGGCGATCTTCTCGGGCATCTGTTCGGGCAGGATCATGACCATGCCGTCCGGCTTCTCGAGGTCGGTGCCGACCTTGGCGAGCCATGTGTTAGGCGCCAGTCCGATGGAGCAACGGACGTAAGGCCCAACCCGGTCGCGGATGGCCTGTTTGACGGCATGGGCGATGGCTGCGGCCTTTTCGGGCGTGCGTTCGTCTCCCAGGAGCCTGCCGTACATCTCGTCGATCGAGGCGACGTGGTCGATGTGCAGACAGCTCTCGGCCGCGGCGACGATCTGGTGGTGGACCTCGACATAGCGTTTGGGCCTGGCCTCGACGAGCTGGATCTGCGGACACAGACGCGAGGCCTCGTGGACGCCGGTCCCGGTCTTGACGCCGAACGCCTTGGCCTCGTAGCTGGCGGCGATACAGCAAGTCGTCGCGACGAGAGTGGGCACGACCCCCACCGGCTTGTGCCTGAGCTTGGGATCGTCCTGCTGCTCCACCGAGGCGAAGAAGCTGTTCATGTCGAGGAAGAGGTATTTGAGCGGACCCATAAATACCTAACATATACCGTACAAACTGGATAATCAAGAGGTGTAAAAGCAGGGAAACAGGAAATAATGAAAGCAGGAAATAAGAATGAGCCGAACGCCGGTCCTGAGCGGAGCAAAGGGGCGGGTGGTTTTCGGGGTTGTGGGCTAAACCGCAAGCGTAGCCTAAGGCGTGGACGTGAAAGTGTACTTCTCCGTGCTAACAACTAATCGCTAATGGCTTCCCGATTGAACATTGAACACCGCCCATTGAACATCCACTTCCCCCAATCCCCGCTAGAATGGCTGATCTATGGAGCAGATGAAGCGTGAACAACTCGGGGTGCAGCAGGAGAAGGCGATCCTGGTCGCGGCGCTGTTGCCGGATGACGGATCGGATCCGCATGATCCTTTGGCGGAGTTGCGGTCGTTGGCGGATACGGCCGGGGCGATCTGCTGCGATCAACTGATGCAGAAGCGGGCCAAGCCCGATCCGGCGACGTTCATCGGCAAGGGGAAGGTCGAGGAGCTTCGCATGATGTGCGACGCTCATAAGGCCGAGGTCGTGATCTTCGACAATGACCTGAGCCCGTCGCAGATCGGCAACATCGAGGAAGTGATCGAGCGGAAGGTGCTGGACCGCAGCGAGCTGATCCTGGATATCTTCGCCGCCCGTGCGCGGACGCATGAGGCGAGGCTGCAGGTCGAACTGGCCCAACTGGAATACACATATCCGCGTCTGCGTGCGATGTGGAGCCACTTGGAACGTATCGCCGGCGGCGCACCGACCGGTATCGGTACACGCGGCCCGGGTGAGCAACAACTCGAAATCGACCGCCGGATCGTGCAGCGTAAGAAAGCTCAGCTTAAGCGTGAGATCGCTGATGTGCAGGGGCGCAAGACGCGTGAGGTGCAAGCCCGTAACAAGGATTTTTACACCGTCTGTCTCGTCGGCTACACCAATGCCGGCAAGAGTACGCTGTTTAACACCGCGATCCAGAACGCAAGCGGGCAGGAAGGTGGTGCGTATGCGGACGACAAACTGTTTGCCACGCTCTCAACCCGCACACGCAAGTGGGACCTGGGCGGTGGCGACACGGTGATGCTCTCAGACACCGTCGGCTTCGTACGTAACCTCCCCCACCACCTGGTCGCGTCTTTCAAAGCAACGCTTGAAGAAGCGGTGCACGCTGATTTGCTGCTGGTCGTCCTGGATGTGTCACACCCCCGGGCGGAGCAGCAATTGCGAACCGTCATGGATGTGCTCGATGACATCGGCGCGACTGAGCCGAAGCGATTGCTTCTGCTGAACAAGGTCGACAAACTGACGCACAACGCCGACCTGCTGGTGATTCAAAAGGAACACCCGGGCAGCATCCCGCTCAGTGCGATCACACAGGAAGGTTTGGATAAGGTGATCGAAGCCGTGCGCAACGAAGCACGCGGCGGCACGCTTGATCTGAACCTGCAACTATCCAGCGCCGACGGTAAAGCGATCCACTTCATCGAAAACCGCGCCAACGTGCTGCAGCGCAACTACGAAGGCGACACCGTCACGCTCAGCGTGCGCATCGGCAAACGCCAACTCGATCAGTTATACGCGATGGGCAGTAGTGCTGTGATTGTTGGAGAGGCGGATGATGAGGAATCCAAGGGCGGTTGGGGACGGTGAATGAGAAGTATTCGCCATATCAATGGCGAATCATGCCGCGACAAGTCGCGGCGCTAAACGGTCCATAACACATCGATTTTTGTGTTTAAAGCCTGCGCGTGCTGAACGGCAGTTGTCGCATGGATGTCCGTGTCCGCCCCCCTCCCCGTGTGTTGGGGCTGTATTTCTGTTATCTACTTGTCAAAGAACGGATTGCGCGATGTCCGCCTGTGTGGGGTAGGACGTCCGCCCCTTTGTTTAATGTCCGCTGAGGCGTAAGACGGACATGGGGCGGACACGTGAGACGTTATCAACAAAAATACGTCGTCCCTTATAGGGGGTGGCGACGGGTTGGTGCGCATGAAGGTGGTTATCAGGGGGGATGTGGTTGGGGTATAAGAAAAAAGCCGCGACAAGTCGCGGCGTTTCGTTGGGGGTGAGTAGAATCGTTTTTAATAAATTACTTTTTATTGCGTGTTACTTCAGGCCGCTTTGGAGGAAGAACTCCATCAACTCGTGGCCGAACTCGATGTGAAGGTCGGCTTCATCGGCGTTCTTTTCGCTGAACGGGACTTCGCGGACGGCGCGAACGTTTTTGCCGGCCATGAGGAACGGGACGGGGGTTGGATGGTGTTTGCGGTTGTCGACGCGGGTGTAGTGGTCGGGCAGCAGGAGGATGCGCCAGTCTTCGCCACGTTTGAGAAGCGCTTCGTGGATCGGGCCGACGACGTGCTTGTCGATGGCTTCGATGGCGGCGACTTTCGTGCCGACGTCGGCGGCGTGGCTGGCTTCGTCCGGGGCCTCGACGTGGACGCAGAGGACATCGTAGTTATCAATCGCGGCAACAGCGTACTTGCCTGTGGCAACGTAATCGTTGTCGTGGTAGCTGGTCTGGCCCGGCACATCCAGACGGTCCCAGCCGATGAATTGCGAGATGCCCGCCAGCAGGTCGACGGCGGTGATCATCGCGCCTTTGAGATTGAAGCGTGACTCGAAGCTGGGCATGACGGGCTTGCGTCCCTGGCCCCACGGCCAGAGGTGCGTTGCCGGTGATTCACCCATCTCGTGGCGGGTCAGGTTGATTTCGTGCTTCTCGAAAAGCTGGGCACTGCGATCCATCAGGGTATGCAGCAAGGGGGCGAATTCACCGCCGATGGGCAGGTGTTTGAGGATTGGTTCGCCGGGGATGTCGTGCGGCGGGACGGTGACGAGTTCGGACCAGTCGCGGCCTGACGAATCGACGAGGATGTTTCGGTAGCTGACGCCGGGGTAGAGCGTGGCGTCGGGCAGCTCGATCTGCTCGGCGAAGTCGGTCAGCAGGCGGCGGGCTTCTTTGTCGGAGATGTGGCCCGCGGAGTGGTCCTGCATCTTGCCATCAATGACGGTGACGAAGTTGACGCGGAAGATCCAGTCGGTGTCGTTCAGCTCGATCCCGAGTGCGGCGGCTTCGAGGGGGGCGCGGCCCGTGTGGTACTTAACCGGGTCATAGCCCAGCAGACACATCGTGCAGACGTCGGAGCCGCAGGGCATGCCTTGCGGCGTCGTGGCGGCGGTGCCGAGTCGGCCTGACTTGGCGAGCCGATCGGTATTCGGCGTTTCGGCTGCTTCGAGCGGGGTCTTGCCTTCGAGGTCCGGAACCGGCAGATCGGCAGCGCCGTCGGGGATGATGATGACGTACTTCATGTTTTTTAAGCTGTCAGCCATTAGCCCTTAGCCTTCAGCTTAGAAACGCTAAGCCGCAAGCTGCTGGGTTTCGTTTAAGTCAGATCAGAATTGTACAGGCAGGCCTTCGGCTTTCCATTTTTCGACCAGCAGGCGCATCTCGTCGAGCGCGAGCTTCAAGCGTTCGGAGGCGTCGTTGAGGTTGTCGTACAGAGCCGGATCGCTGATGGCCTTGCCGAGGGTACCGCCGCCTTCGAGGGTTTTATCCGCCAGTTTCTGGAGCGATTGCACGGTGACGCTCATGTCATCGGCGACGGCTACGTACCGGGCGCGGAGCGTATCGAGGCTGTCGTTGAACCGCTGGCTGAGGGCACGGGCATTGGCGGCGGTGGTGCGGACATCTTCACGAAGCTCTTCATCGTTGACGTATTGGTTAACACCCGCGACAGCTTCCTTGAGTTCGGCCAAGCGCTGGTCCGTACGAGCAAGCACAGTCGCCATGTTGCCGATCGCGTCGCCGTTGTCGACATCACCGGTGCTACGCATCTCGACCAGTTGGTTGATATTCTGGCCGACGAGGGTCCATTCTTTACTGAGCGTATCGACGTTGTCGGAGATCCGTTTAAACTCCTGCATCGGGCCTCGAACGGCCGTGCGCAATTCCTCAGCGATCTGCGTGAAGTCGACCGCGGGTTCACCCTTGATCAAGGCCGAGCCATCTTTGGGCAGATAGCCGGTGATTGGATCGTCTTTTCTGCCGATATCCGCAACCGCGGAACCGCCCAGCAGCGACGGGAAGCGAGAAGTCACAACGACATCGTCCGGCAACTGCACGACCTGGTTCGTGATCAGCGCAACCGCGACGACCCCTTCCTTGGGTGCTGTCTGAAAGTTGATTGTCTCGATCCTGCCGATGTCGATGCCGTTGTAGATCACCCGGCTCTCGGGGTGTAGACCGCCGGCGGTAGGCAGCTCGATCGTGACGTTGTAGCCGGTCTCGATCATGTCCTGGAGGTCGCCTACTTTGAAAAGCAGGAATGCCAAGCCCAGGATGCCGGCAAGCGTGGTTGCCCCAACGATTGTGCTTCGTGTGCTTTCCTTCATTACGTCGCCTCCCTGCTGAAGTCAGGCTTTCTGCCTGCCACACTGATGGTCTGGCTTAATAGGCCGATTACGCCCCATGCTGGCTCGTGGTATCCAGGCCCTCCTGGATCGACTCCAGTTCGATCTGGTCGGCCTGGCCTTGAATAAATCGCTGAACCAGTGGGTTTTCACTCCGTAAAAACGTTTCCGGGTCACCGTCACAGATGATATTTCCATCGTAAAGAAGCAGCATCCGGTCTGCAATTTTTGCGGCACTGGCCATGTCATGGGTCACCACGATGCTGGTGATGCCGAATTTGGTGTTCAGGGCGATGATCAGCTCATTGATCAGATCGGCCCGGATGGGGTCGAGTCCGGTGGTCGGCTCGTCGTACATGACCAGCCGGGGCTCCAGCACGATCGCCCTGGCCAGGGCCACACGCTTCTTCTGCCCGCCGGACATCGCGGAGGGCCACTTATTCTGCAGGCCGGAGAGCCCGACCATACGCAGCACGCGGTCCACCCGCTCGTCACGCTCTGCGGCGGACATCTTGGTGTGCTCAACCAGGGGGAACTCGACGTTCTGGCCTACGTTCATGGAGTCGAACAAGGCGCTCATCTGGAAGAGGAACCCGATCTGCTTACGGACCTCGACCAGGTCGGACGGCCGCATGGTATCGATGCGTTTTTCATCGAAGTAGACCTCGCCACGGTCGGGGGTGAGCAGGCCGACGATGAGTTTGAGTAGAACGCTTTTACCGGTACCGGACGGGCCGATGATGACGGTGGTCTGTCCGCGTTTGATATCGAGTGAGACGCCGTTAAGGACACGCAATGTCCCGAAGCTCTTGTAGACGTTATCGAGCCGGACCAGCGTATCACCGCCGGCACGGTGTGCACGGAGGGCAGTACCGGAATCGGGGCCGAGCATGGTCGCCGGGTATGGCCGCCAACCGGTGCCGCTGGCCAAACGCTCGTCATGCCCATTTTGTTGAGCATCCGTGCCCTGAGTCGTGTTGTCCGGCCGATCGGTCACGTGCGGTCTCACTCGGCGAGGAAGTACTCACGGATACAACCAATCACTTCATCCTGTTCCTGACGTGTCATTTCCGGGAACGCCGGCAAACTCAACACCTGCTCGCATGCCTCTTCGGCGAAGGGCAGGCTGCCCGGTTGATATCCCAGATGCTTAAAGCATGGCTGTAAGTGAAGCGGCTGGGAGTAGTAGATCCGGTTGCCGATCCCGCAGGCGGTCAGGTGGTGACTAAGCCCATCACGCATGCCCTTACCGCGAACACGAACAGTGTACTGGTTGTACACGTGACGCCGGTTTTCCACCTCGAACGGTGTCGTGATAGCCAGTTCTTCCAGTTCGTGGCCGTAGTGGTCGGCGTGTTGACGGCGTTTTTCACACCATTCATCCAGGAACGGCAGCTTGATGGAAAGGCACGCGGCCTGAATACCATCCAGACGGAAGTTGCCACCGACACTCGGGAAGTGGTCGGGCACATCCGCGCCGTGATTGCGTAATTGCTTGATGCGTTGTGCCAACTCGTCATCGTTGGTCGTGATCGCTCCACCATCCCCCAGGCCCGCCAGGTTCTTTGTCGGGTAGAAGCTGAAGCAACCCACGTCGCCGATCGAGCCAACCAGTTTGTCCTGGTAGCGAGCACCGGCGGCCTGGGCGGCATCCTCGATCACTTTGAGGTTGTTGGCTTTTGCCACCTCCATGATGGTGCCCATGTTGGCGCTGAGCCCGTAAAGATGGACGGGGATGATCGCCTTGGTCTTGTCGGTAATCGCGCCCTCGATATCCTTGGCCTGGAGGTTGTAGGTCCGTGGGTTGATGTCGATGAAGACCGGCTTGGCGCCGAGTCGAGCGATGCTGCCGGCGGTGGCGAAGAAGGTGAACGGCGTGGTGATGACCTCGTCACCGGGGCCGATATCCATCGCCATCATGGCCACGACCAGCGCGTCTGTGCCTGAGGAGACCCCCAAGGCATGCTTGACGCCGCAGTACTCTGCGAACTGCTGCTCGAATTGCTTGACGTATTCGCCGAGAATGAACTGCCCGGTACGGGTCACTTCATCAAAGGCCTGCCGCATCTGGGGCATGAGGGTTTCGTGCTGACGGTTGAGATCTAATAGAGGTACTGTCATAGGGAAATCCTGCACTTCCTTGTGTCTAAGGCACAGAGGATAGTCTGCCGTGGTCTGGAAGCCAAGGCGGGTCCGCAAAATTGGGCCCCGGAGACCAAAACTTGACAACAATGCGACGTCCCGAGAGTCTAAAGTCTTATCTACCATGGACAACGGGGTACGGATGAGCCATAGCGCCAGACAAACCTTCACATGCCCACACTGCCGCAAGCGGTTCCAGTGGACCACGAAGATCGCGGACCGCAAGGCCCAGTGTCCCAGCTGTCACAAGCGCATTCGTATTCCAACCGTCCCGGGAAGGGTCGCCGAGGCTGTCGATCCCCTGCCTGAGCAGCCCAAACCCGAAGCCAAAGACGAATCCAACACCTACGAGCTGGACCTGACCGGCATCGATGAGACGATCGTCGAGCCCCCACCGACCCCCGCCCAACAGGCCGCCGCCCAGACCGGCCGGTGTCCAGCCTGCAACCAGTCGATCAAGCCGGGGGCCGTGATCTGCATCAAGTGTGGCTACAACCTGAAAAAAGGTAAGCGGATGCAGACCGCCGTCACCGACCCTGACGCGCCGGTCGATACCAGCAACTTGCCGGGGGGAGGGATGCCGGGGATCGGGAGCAGCTCGGTCTTACTTGCGCTTGAAGAAGGAGAGGATGATGCCACCGACAATAAATGGCAGGACGTGCTTATCCCTGCCATCCTTCTGGCGGTGGGCCTGCTGTGGCGAGTAGGCGTCGATATCCTCGCGGACGGCCATGGGACCGGGTACCTGATCGCACGTACAGCTATCGAAGCCTTGTTTGTGCTGCCTATCATGTTTATCGGCACGATCCTGATAGCGATGATCATGTCAACCACGTTTGGGACGCTGTTGACGACGTTATTGAAACTGGCAGCAATCATCGTCGCGCCGGAGATATTCGGCGACCTCATGACGCTCTGGCTTGGTCCCTTCGCGTGGCACTTCCCAGGTATCTTCCTGGTCGCGCCGATTTACTTCGGCTTATACTTCTGGGGTTTTTCGGGCTTGTTCGATCTTGACCCGACAGAAGCGAGCGTCGCCACCGCACTCATGTTTATCACGAACTTCATGTTGCGAGCTGTGCTGACCGTTTTTTGTTTGCCTTACCTCTTTTCGCTGTTCCCGTAAGCGAGCGTTATTCGCTTTCACTGAGGCGTTTCACTTCCTCACCGCCGAGGATATCCAGCGCTTCGCGCAACATCGCCGGCACCTTTTCGGCATAGGGTGAGTTGCCTGCCGCCTTGATGAGATCAGCGGGATCGATGTCGTTCATGTTCGTGGGCTTGCCACCGGGGAACCATGTATCGCCCGAGCCCAGCAGGTTAAAACGCATCTTGCCGTACTCGATCATGTCCCAACCGACAGCCAGATTGCGCAGCCAGAGCATCAGTTCGTAGTTCAATTCGCCGGGGATTTCGGTGTACTGCGGCATGTCTTTGCCCATCGCTTCCGGATGATCCACTCCCGTCGCGTCGCGCATGGCTTGTGTAAGCCGTTGGATAATCGGAGCGGTGTGTTGCTCCGCCTCATCAAGCAGGGATACTGCTTGCATGTGCAGGTCGAAATCGCTCGGTCGAGCGGCGCCGATACTGATCGTATGCACCTTGGGCTGGCTCAGGCAGAACAAGTCATTGAAGACGATCGGGTGCAGCGGGTTGCATAGTTCAACGAGTTTGTCAGAAGGCGAGTAGAGCTTACCTCCCTTATCCGACGGGCTGATGATGAATACGCCCATGTCGCGTTTGATCGCCTCTTCGATGGCGGGCCAGTTGCGTTGGAAGATGTAATACCAGTGCAGGTTGACGTAGTCGAAGCCCTTGCCGACCTCCGGTTCGCCGTGACGGATCGCGTCGAGGATGACATCGAGCGATCCATGCGTTGAAAAACCGACATACTTGACCTTGCCCTGCTTGCGGAATTCCTGTGCGATATCGAAACAGCCGCCGGGACGGATGGCACGCTCCAGGCGTGTGCGATCGTTGATCCCGTGAATGCCCAGTAACTCGACGTGATCCAACTGCAGGCGTTCGAGTGACTGCTCGAAGTTCTTGCGGAATTCCTCAGGATCTTCCTCGGGTCCGACCTTGGTCTGCACGATGATCTTATCTCGCGGGAGTTTGGGCAGAACAAGACCGAGTTGCCGTTCGCTCGGGCCGTACCCACGTGCGGTTTCGATGTGGTTGATACCCAGCTCAACAGAGCGGTGGATAGTCGCTTCAAGGTTGGCCTGGTTTTCTTTGCCGATCTCATTTATCGGCTTGTCTTTCCAGCCCTCCTGGTAGCGCATGCCCCCGCAGCTCAGGACAGGTATTTGCAGTTCGGTTCGGCCAAATCGGCGGTATTGCATCTTGACGGTTGTGGGATCGAAGTCGGTGCCGGTCGTTGTGGTAGTCATGGTCTGATCGAATGTGTTAGATCGTGGTTAGCAACATACAACATGTCATTGATGGAAGTATAGCAACAGCAGTATAGCCTTCCACGATTGCGATTCCGTGAATCCAGACATGAAACGATTGTTACATCGCTGACTACTGGGTCTGCTGGGCTTCCTGCTCAGCTTTTTCCTGCTCAAGACGTTCGCGACGGAGGCGGCGGCGTTCCTTTCGGGCTTCACGCTCCTCGGCAGTCAATTCCTGACCAGTTGGGTCCTCATCACTTTTTGCCTCGGGGTCCTGGTCATCATTGTCGTTCTGGTCTGCTTCAGGCAACTTCCCGGTCTTTAGTATCTCATTTAACAGCCCCCCTACCGCGCTGCCGGCTTCTTCTCCGAGTTTGTCACGCAGTGTCCCGCCTAATTCGTTTTCCAGTTGGCCTTGAAGAGCGGCTTTAGCCAGTTCGCCCGTCAGCAGTTTCATATCCAGCTTGGGTTCATCGAACGTGCCGGTGAGTGGGATCACGATGACCTGATCCGCATTGATCTTGCCCTTAAGCCATGAAATTTGAGAGAGGGTTGAACCCGGAATCGTCATCTGAAGGTCCAGCGCCCGGCTATTCAGATCGACCTTGCCGGAGAATCCGAATTTGACCTCATCGATACTCATGACAAGGTCCTGGTAGGAGAGCTTGCCATTATCCAGAGAGAACGTGAACGGCGAAAAATCAACGTTCAACAGGTTTCGATTGCTGATACCGAATTGTGAAAGCAATTCTGCCAGATCACCCTCACCCCTCAGGTTCAGTTCGCCGAGGTCCAATGCCACGTTGGCGTTGACATCTTTAAGCGTCACATCGCGCAGCGGGACCGAAAAGCCGTCTTTCTTCACGGTCACACTGACAGGCAACTTGGCTGATATCGCGCTACCCAGGAATGGGTTGATTTTTTTCAAAAAGACCTGGGATAAACTGGGTGTTACACGGAAGGACATCGGTGCGTCGTTCTTGAGTATCCACCGATCATCTTCGACCAGAAGCTTCAGGTCGGCAGAGCAGTAGCGGTTTTTCATCACCATATCCAAACCACCGGTCGTGCCCTCTTCAGCCGGGCTGTATTCACCATTGAGCGTGAGGTAAGCGCGGGCGCCAACCGCGGCGATGAGTTCTCCACCCATGTCGAACAGGGCATCGACCAGATCGATCGGGGCCTGGCGGACTTCGGTATCCGTCATGTAGGTTGCATTGGCAAACGACAACTTCTCATCGATTCGGGCGATGCCTTTGATGGTGGTATCGGATTTGATCCTGCCGTTCTTCGAGTCTTCATCTTCTCCCGTGGGATACGTAATCGCTGAGTTCAGAACGAGGCGCGTATCGCTGAACATGCCATGATTAACAAGATCAACCAGGAAGTCGCTCAAGGTGGCGACATACTCACCATCCTGCATGACACGGACTTCAGGGCTGACGAGTTTTACGGCCGCGGAGCATGCATCAGGATCGAGTGCGTAACCGCCTTCAGCCAAAGCCTTCAACGCCAGTTTGAATTGTGTGACATCCAGCCTGATTTTTGCTGGCGCACCGAGTGTGATTTGCGGCGCGTCAGACACTTGCTCGGCCGTAGCAGGTTCTGTGTATGCTTGCATCAGGTCATCAAGCAGGTTCTGGTTGAGTGTCAGCTTGGCGTAAGACCCATCAGCCAATGTCGCCTGGACAGCCTGGTCGCTGTAGGCGAACGAACCGATGAGTGTGGTATTCAGGTCGGTCTCGCTTGCTTCGGTCAAGGCATCAACTTCAAATCGCCCCGTCATGCCGTTGGTAGCCCTATCGGGTTGGGTAGTCAGGCTAACCGTCGTATCCATTGATTTGCCGAGAGTACGTGTCGCCAGGCCTTTCGTGACATTGGGGATTAGCTCATCCAGGATCGCGGCAAGCGGCGCGTTGGTGATTTGCGCGTTTACCATGGCCGAAATGTGTGCAACATCAAACTGACCCTCCGCGTTCATCAGGTCCTTAAGCTGGATATCGAGCGCCACCTGTCCGGGCTTGTTGTTCAGACCGCTGGTGGTGTTGAAGTTTGCATTTAATGATTGACTCAACTGTGAAGTCTTCAATGAACCGGTTGTGGATTCGAGCGTGACCTCACCGACGTTGTTGATATCCAGCTTCGTATCTGAAATAGCAAGCGCCAGTTCCATGCTCAACCGCGACAGGTCCACGCCCTGCTCGGTAAATGGCAGGTTCAGGCTGTTAAGCGCAATCGTGATATCAACCGGCTGCTGGAGCTTGCTTGTGGCAACGCCTTCTTTCGTATTGATGACCACCCAGGCATTCGGTGTCAGCGTGTAGCGGATAGTCGATTCATCCTCACGGCGAAGGCCGGCATCGTCGTAGGCGATCCTGGTATTGACGTGCAATTGTTCCGTGTCGGACTTCACGTGTGCCGTGCCGCCTGCTGTCGTGACATCTGCGACGACCTGGCCGTTGAGCCGCGAACCGAGTAGTGTCACAAGCCTGCCGTCTTCCTGTAAAAACGCATCGAGCGAGACGATCGGCAGATCTACCAGTTGGCTATCGATGTGTGCGACGGCCTTGGCAAGTTGCAGGTTGCCGTCGGTGTCAAACAGCTGGTCGATTTTCGCATCCGCCGAAACAGAGCCGGTGTTAACGCCGTGACAGACGCTTGCGCTGAGCTTGGCGATCAGCTGTGTCGGATCATTCGCGGTGAGCTGGGCTTGCGAAACCACCATACGAATCGGCTCTTTGGCGTCTTGCGCTCGGTAAGTCACATCGAGATCACGCAGGTCAAATGCGAAAGACAAACCTTCGGGCCAGAGCCCTTGGTCGGCAGCCGGCTCGCTTGTTTTTGCACTGGCACTTTTGCCTGTTGCGGAAGCCAGTGCCTGTTGAAGGTTGGTCGTCCCGTCCTCATAGCCAATCACATCGCCACGGACCTGCTCGATACTTATCTGCCCCAACCCAAGACCACCTCGCAGCAAACCCAGGATTGATACATCGGGCAGATCGATTGAACCGATCTTCACCACTTCACTGCCGGTAGGATCACGGATGAGCAGCCCCGTCACGCGCTGCCCCCCCCGCCAGCTCAGGCTCATGCTGTCCGCTTCTACCTCGCCGGCAACCTGGTCACTGACCGTACTCATCACAAACCGCTTGCCGGCTGAGGTACTAAGTAAGGTCGGCAGCAGTGCGACCAGAACGACCACGACGATCAATAGCAAACACAGAACAACCACCACACGCCGTAGCCAGCGACGCTTCACCGGGGCTGATTCAGGTTTCTTTTCGGTTTGACTATTTGTTTGAACCGCCATCACACGTCTCCGGCCGAAGGTTCATCCGCTTTTTCAACCACTTCACTCTTCCCAAGATAGTAGCCACACTCGGGACAGATCGGCGAGGCCAACTTATGTAATAAATAGTCGCACTGCGGACAGCGGGGTTCCTCGATCTTGATCTCGAATCGCAATTTGCACGCTGAACACCGTGAATGGCCACTGGTTACCACCTGCTCTGTCAAGCACCTCGGGCAGGTGATCTTGATATCTAACGAGGTGGACTCAACCGAGGCTTCTTTTTCGATGCCCGCGACTTTCATCAGGATCGGCACGGTGATCGTGCCCAGCGCGGTCAGGATGCCGAACACACCAATTTCGCGCACCCAGAAGTCATCATCCGGCTCGCCTTCAAGCAAAGCGAATATTGTGATTGACAACGCAAGCAGTAAGACCATGCCGATCGCCGCCCTGCGGATCCAGAGATAAAAACCTCTAAATGAAGGGAGCGACAGCAAGGCCATGTGTGGCAACGCGATGGCCCACGTCGCCAGCCAGGCCATCACTTTTGCCAACGTATCGTCGTCGACGACCCGCCAGATGTGTTCGTACCAGATCACGATCAGGTAGACAATCAGGCTGAGGCCGCTAAGCACGAAAGTGCTGATCATGGCCAGACGCCATCGACCGCGCTCAAGCACCACGGCCGCACCAAGTGATGTCAGGCTGAACAGCGCAGCGGTCAGTGTCGTCAGGATGATCTTGACTTCGGTATGCCCGAAGTTACCAAACACAAACGCCCAGATACCCAGTAACGCCGCCAGCGAAAGTGATCCGATCACGCCCAGGAGGAAAGTGCGTTTGAGGTGCATGAATATATTCTAGCAGCCCGACCTACTGACGCTGTATTACGCCGCAACCATTCGCGCAGGCCGGCAGCCTGCGGCTAAGGGTTTCAGGGATGGATCAGATGGCGGCATGACGCCCAATTGATAACAATCCCATAGCCGCGACCCGCCGGGTCGCGCGGGGGTTCGTGCTTCGGGTGCGTGAGGTACACCGTCTGCGCGCGGGCCAGCAGCCCGCGGCGATGGATTGGGGGAATGGATTGGATCGCTAAGCCGCGAGCGGCTTATAGTTTTTCGGCGGCAACACTTGCAAGTTCGCTGCGTTCGCTCTTGGCGAGCGTCACGTGGCCGACCATGTGCTGGCCCTTGAGTCGTTCGACCATGTACGACAGGCCGTTACTGGAAGCATCCAGGTACGGGTTGTCGATCTGGGCGATGTCGCCGGTCAGAACGATCTTCGTACCTTCGCCGACACGCGAGACGATCGTCTTGACCTCGTGTGGCGTCAGGTTCTGAGCTTCGTCAACGACCATGAACTGGTGCGGGATGCTTCGGCCGCGGATGTAGGTCAATGGTTCGAGCACGAGTTGGCCGGATTCCATCAGCGCGTTGATGCGTTGTTCGGCCGGCTTGGAGTCGGCATGCTGAGCACCGGCGCCGCGTGTGGACATCAGGTAACTGAGGTTATCAAAAATCGGCTGCATCCAGGCGCTGAGTTTCTCATCCTTATCGCCGGGCAGGTAGCCGATGTCTTTGCCCATGGGCATGATCGGGCGGGCAACCAGCATCTTGTCGTAACGCTGTTCGCTGAATGTCTTGGCCATGCCGGCCGCGATGGCAAGTAGGGTTTTACCCGTACCTGCAGAACCCAGCAGCGTAACGAGCTTGATCTCATCATCCAGTAGCAAATCGAGCGCCATCGTCTGCTGGACGTTGCGTGCCATAATCCCGTAGACAGGCTTGCGAGGCCCGTGGATGGGGATGGCGTGATCGGTATCGGCCAGGCGTCGGGCGATACCGGTATGCGATTCATCGACCGCGTCTTTAAGCACGAGGAACTGGTTGGCAAACAGCTCCAGCTTGATCTCATCACCGTCTTCGGTGTGTTCGACCAGGTGCGGTCCCAGTTCTTCGGTATCAAGCTGCTTCTCTTGATACAGGCTGTCGATGATAGAGGAAGGTACGGTCAGGTTGAGGTAGCCGCTGTAAAGCCTATCCGAGTCGACTTTCTGAGCTTCGAAGTCCTCAGTCTGAATACCCATGGCATCGGACTTAAGGCGAACGTTGATGTCCTTTGTGATCAGGATCGTGGGCAGGCCTTTTTCTTTCAGGCCCCAGGCGACACCGATGATACGGTTGTCGGGCTTGTCTTCCCGGATCCAAGGCGGACGCTCATCGGTCGAGAAGTCCACGCGGATACGTCCGCCGTGGCCGTTCCACTGCACGCCTTTGTTGAGTTGTCCCTTACCGCGCAGCCTGTCAAGCTGACGGATCACCTCACGGGCGCTTCGTCCGATGTCATCATTCTGGGCTTTGAATTTGTCCAACTCCTCCAGGACCGTGAACGGGATCACGACCTCGTTGTCGTCGAACATGTACAAAGCAGCGGAATTATGTAACAGGACGTTCGTATCCAGGACGAAGTGCTTGACCGACTTATCGCGGTCCTGCTCTTTTTGGGTCACCTTGGATTCTCCGGCCGATGGCGGGCGTGTCGCTGTACTCATGAATCTGGGTCCGTCCCCTCTAAAGGTATGTATCGGGCTAATTTAAAAGCAGGCTTACTTTTCTGGCCTGTTGATTGCAAGCCTCTGGCCCAGCACTTTTTATACGCATCGTGTTAACTTTGTGTTCATCCACGTAAACCAGTTATCGGTCCTTGATCCCGCCGAAAGCAGCCCCGATGCTGTGCTTGTGCAGGATGTCGACATCCTTGAAGCCGACGCGGCGCAACAGCTCAAGCTGATACATCAACGACCGGGGTGTATCTTCTTTCTCGATATAGTCGAACACGTGGTCACGATAGGCTTCATCACGCATTGAAACCAGGTAGTCACCAAAATGCTGCCAGGCCATGGCTTGTATCGCTGGATGAGAATGCTCAACCATATCCGAGATCCAGAAAGAGCCGCCGGGTTTAAGGCTACGGTAGATGTTCTTAAATACGACTTCCCATTCAGCATCCGTTCGCAGATGGTGTAAGACCGCCGCGGCCAGAATGATGTCGTATTGATTGACGCCAAGGTCCAGTTGGCGGATATCCCCCTGCAATAGTTCGACCCGGCCGCTTGTCTTTCTGCCAACTCGCTGTTGAGCGCGTTCAAGCATCGGCTGGCTCAGATCGATGAGTGTGAAGTTCAGGTCGGGCAATCGCTCTAGGAGCTTCAGGCTGTAGTTCCCCGCACCACAGCCGATATCCAGAACATCTTTGGCATCCGGCGACACAACCGATGCGGCTTCGGCGATCAACTCCAGCATGTGCGGCGAACCGGGCATCGCCTGGTGACCGGTTTCAAGATTGCTGAACCGTTCGACATCGTGATCAAAACGTTCGCGGATTTCTTCTACGGAAGACTTCACGGTCATAAAGCACCCCCCTTCCATTCCTCTGCAAGGACACCGAACTCAATCGCATCGATGTACTGGTCGCCTACTTTCCATGCCTGCCGCGTGACACCTTCCCGTACCAGTCCAAGCCTTGCCGCCAATGCCAGGCTCGGTTCGTTGGTCGGTGCGATGCGGATGTTCACACGGTTGAAACCGAGCTTATCAAACGTGATATCAAGAAGCGAGCGAACCGCACGCGTCGCCACACCCCTGCCCCGAGCCGACTCCGCAAGCCAATAGCCCACCTCGACCTGGCTGTTGACCATGTCTGGCCGAAGGTGGAAGACCGCACCGACGAGTTTGCCGTCCAATTCGATCCCCAGGCTCATGCAGCCCGTCTCTGCGGTCTGTTTGAGCCACTGCCCGATCATGTCGCGCATGGCATCGACATCCAACACCTGGCACGTCCAGCGCATCCAGGGCGAGATCGCTTTGCGGTTCGTATCGATGACAGCGAATAACCGCTCGGCATCATCCAGCTCGATCTGCCTCAGATGCAGTTCATCATCGATCTTGTGAAAACAACTCATGCGTGCATCTCCACATCAACCCGGCGATACATGTGAATATTGTCCTTGTAGACATCCGGCGCAAACTTGGTGCTCCTGGGCACACGCCCCGATTCCTCAAAGCCGAACTTCTGGTACAACCTGACCGCACGGGTGTTGTCCGCGTAGACTGAGAGTTCAAGCAGTTCCAATACAGGGTGCGTAATCGCCCACGCGATCACATACGCCATCATGGCTGATCCCAGGCCCGTGCCCCAGTATGCCTGCCTGGTTGCCATCCCCAGATGTCCCACGTGCGCGATCCGCCGGAGTTTCGGCGCACTGCAACCGAGACTGCCGACAACCCGATCACCCGCCACCGCAATCAATCGCATGCTGCCGCTGGCATGATCGAGCGATGCGATCCTTTCTCTCTCCTGCTCGACGGTATTTGTGAATTCACCTATGGCGGTAAAGACATAATCCGTAAATTCAGGCAGCCCCTCTTGCATGTATTGGACCAAGCCGTCGGCATCATCAGGCGTCGCTGGACGTATCAACACTTCACGGCCGTCACGTAAACAAACAAGCTTTTGAGCGGGCATATTCATGACGGCACCGCTTTCGGATCACCGACCCATCGGCTCATGATGATCTCGTCCACGTATTCATTGCCGCGTTTGATGTGCCAGCGTTTTCGGCCGGTAGGTTCGAAGCCGTGTTTCTTGTACAGATGCGCAGCCCGATCATTACCATCAATCACACTGAGCGAGACAACATCCAGGCTCTCACACACTTCGGCCCAATCGACTAACTCGCCCAGCAGGATCGAGCCCAGCCCACGATCGCACCAGTCTTTGCGGATGGAAATACCCAACTCTGCACAATGGCGCACTCGAGAAAACGGGCCGTGACTATCCACGCCGCAGATGGATACCACCTGCCCATCGGCTTCACTGAGAATCGTGACGCCTGCTGCTTCATCGCGACGTGCTTTGACCCATTCACGTTCGCTTTCCAGGCTCGGTAGTTCGTCATCAGGGCCCCACATCAGAAAGTCAGTGTCGTGGCGGACAACATCGAGGTAATCGATTAACTGCTTGGCTTCTTCAACCTCTGGGCTGCGTAGCAATACTTGCGCTCCATCGCGGAGCGTCACCGTCTTTGGAGGAAAGAGGCTCATGGCTGTGCCGCCTTCCCGCCGGAGTCATCGTCTCCATTCATCGTGGTTGCTTTAACTTCTTTTTCATCCGTGGTCTTGATGCGGTTGATCGCAGCCAAGTATGCCTTGACAGCGGCTTCGATCACGTCCGTGCTCAGGCCGCGCCCACGTACCTTGCGGTCACGGTGACGGATACGGACGGAGACTTCGCCCTGTGCATCCTTACCGCCGGTGATTGCGCGGGTCGAGTAATCTTCCAGCGTGACGCGCACACCGGTAATGCGTTGGATGGTGGAATAGCAGGCATCGATCGGGCCGTCACCGGTTGAAGCGTCGGTCTGCTCTTCGCCCGAAGAATCTCGCAACGTCACGGTCGCGGTAGCAATGATGCCCGTACCGCTGGTGACCTGGAAACCGACCAACTCCCACAGCTGGCGACCCGATTCGAGTTCCTGATCCAGGATCGCTTCGATGTCCTCGTCGTAAACATCTTTTTTCTTGTCAGCCAGCTTCTTGAATGCTTCGTAGACCTTGTCGAGCGTTTCGTTGTCCAGCGAATAGCCCAACTCGACTACGCGGTCGTTCAAGGCGTGACGACCGGAGTGCTTACCCAATACCAGCTTGGATTCAGGCACACCAATCGAGACCGGGTCCATGATTTCGTAAGTATTGCGGTTCTTGAGCATCCCATCCTGATGGATACCGGCCTCATGTGCAAAGGCGTTCTCACCGACCACCGCCTTATTCCGCTGAACCTGCAAGCCGGTCAGGTTCGAGACCATTCGGCTGGTGGGATAAATCTTCCTGGTCACGATGTTGGTCTGATATTTACTGTAATAGTCTGCGCGTGTAGCCAACGCCATCACGATTTCTTCCAGCGATGCGTTACCGGCACGTTCGCCGATCCCGTTGATCGTGCACTCAACCTGGCGCGCACCGCCGGCAACAGCAGCCAATGAGTTGGCGACCGCCAAGCCCAAGTCGTTATGGCAGTGCGATGAGAGGATGATGCCATCTCTGTCGATCTGCGGTAGCTTCTCGCGGACATAAGCAAAGATGTGCCCGTATTCCTCCGGCACAGCATAGCCGACCGTATCCGGGATATTGACAGTCGTCGCCCCGGCTTCGATGACCGCGCCGGTAATGTCGACCAGATAATCCAACTCGGTACGCGATCCGTCTTCCGGGCTGAACTCGATATCGTCTACAAACTGCCGGGCACGTTTGACCGAATCCACGGACAAGTTGATGATCTCTTCGAATGCCTTCTTGAGCTTGTGCTCACGGTGGATCTTGCTTGTCGCGCAGAACACGTGGATACGTGGATTGTTCGCGCCTTTCAATGCTTCACCGGCCCGGTCGATATCACGCGGCACGCAGCGTGATAAACCCGCCACTGTCGCCCGCTTTAACTCACGGCCGATCGCATGCACGGCATCAAAATCACCCTGGCTGGTGATCGGGAAGCCCGCCTCGATCACATCCACACCCAGCGCCTCAAGCTGACGAGCGATCTCCATCTTCTCGTGATGGTTCAGGCTCGCACCCGGGGACTGCTCGCCGTCGCGCAGTGTCGTATCGAAGATACGGATCGGGGTGCGTGAGGATGAATCGTTCTCAGTGGACTGGCTCATGGTTGTGCTCCGTCGCTAAGCCGCAAGCGGCTGTGAATAATCTAAAGGCTAGTGGTTAATGGTTAGTGGCTTTCTAAACAAAAAAACCCTGTCGGCGTTGGCCGGACAGGGCTGTTGGTGTCTGTTGAAACCTTCGCAGGACCCTATCCGGCGCACTCCATAAGCTTGAGGCTAAGAAGCAGCCCTACAAACTTGGAAGCGGTAATAGGCGAATTGCGGTGGTTCATGAGCAACGTATCGTAAGTGGTTCCCAGCGGTCTTGTCAACCCTTTGGATCGGCCATCCAGCAGAATCTCATGAGTTTCTATTCATTTCGACCAACACGTCGTCCCAAACCAAGACCCATGAACAGCAGTATCGCCCCACTGGCCGGCTCCGGTACCCCCGCCCACCAGGCCAAGGTGAAGTCCGGCAGCGTTTCGAATCCGGGATAGAAGGTCGTGTCCTCAGTGAAAACAACTCTTAGTTTGTATACCCCGGACTGCTCGATCTGCCAGAAGATATGCTCGAGATTATCTACCTCACTGATCGAACTCCAGACCGCTTGCTCCGTCAGCGTGTCATCGCTGTGCATCAGGTAAAGGTCCATGTTATCAAGAGGAAGTCCAAAGAAGGAATCCGTTTCCGACTCATAAGAACCAAGGATGCCGTTGTCTAAAAAATACACCGAGCGATCCCAGACCAGCGTCGCACTTATGAAGTCACCGGCTGACAATGAATCCTCAAATTCGTAATCGAAGTAATCGCCCTCGGTCAAAGCAAAATGACTATCCCAACCGATGTTTTCAACCACACCGGGGCCTTGCTCTCCAGCATCGTATTGCGTCAACGCCCGTGAGACGTCCAGTTGCCCCGCGCCCATCTGGTTATCGAGAGGTACTGTCTGATCGGTGTACGCCTCGCTGGAAAGCCAGTTCAATCCTTCACGATCTTCAATCGTCAGACTCATCCCCAGCAGGCCGTCCACCTTGTTCACCGAGTTCACCATCACCGCTCGCATCGTCTGACTGGAAGTATCCATGCCCCGATAGTTGCCCCACTGCTGAAGTAACGCCGCCGCCCCAGCAGCAACAGGCGCGGAAAAACTGGTGCCGGAAACCGTAGCCCAATCCGGGTCCAGATCATCTTCAGTACTGATGTTGGGTGACATGAACTGCGTCACATCCGCCGGGAGGCTTGCATGTTTGTAATTGATGGCGCTGCTCGAATCCCGGCCGTCATCGTCTTCCCAACCGCCGAACGGCACGACCATCCCCACACCCGGGGCAACCAGGTCCGGCTTGGATCGGCCGGTCCCGATATCATCGGTCGGACCTGTCGTACTGAATGAAGCGACACGGTTTGTCCTCGGATCGGTCGCGCCGACGGTCAGGCCGTTGTACGCATCAGCCGGGATGGTAAATGCGATATTGTTCGGCCCGGTGTTCCCGGTAGGAATTACCACCAACACATCTCGCGTTTCAGTCAGGTAATCAACCGCCAACGTGAATCTTGAATCACCCCGTGCGTATGTATCAATCCCCTGATCCTCGATCAACAGGATACTCGCGGTCGCGTTTGTCAGATCAAACGCCGCTTCAATCGCCCCATCAGTACTCTTATCCAGATTACTCTCCCAAAACTTCCCGACCGCTACTGATGCGCCGGGAGAGATGCCGACGTGACCGGTCTGCGTGCCATTACTATCCAAACCGTTGCTGACCATGACGCCGGCAACAGCCGTGGCGTGTAAATCATTCAGCCATACCCGTTCGCCGTTTGTGCTGCGATAGGCATAAAACGATGTGTCCGGATCAAGTAGACCTTCCCCGGAGTAATCAGCCTGTGAAATGATCTTGCCAGCCAGCGCCGGATGTTCCGCATCGATCTGGGTATCGAGATCCGCGATGATGATGCCGGAGCCGTCGAGGGCGTTGCCGTCGATCTGGTAGTCCAAGAGTTGACTTGGCAGAGCCCGGACCACCTCGACGGACTCCTGAACCGCCAGCGCGGAACGACCGCCTAGTGTCAAAGACAACACCACCGCGCCATAAACAGCCCGTTGTATCTTTTTCATTCACCTCTCCGCACGGCCCGGGGCCAGTGTAAATAAACCCCACATCGAGAATAGATCAACCTGATTGATTATACTACGCGGCCCTTTGATGCCTGGATTTTTATCAGGCATGCCAAAATACCCCAGTTTGACACTGGGATCGCAGGATCAGGGCAGTAGACAACAAATATTGGAGCAAATCAGCATGAGTCAGGGCCAGCCTATTGAATTCACCAACGGCAAATTCAGCATTCCGAGCCACCCGATCATCCCTTTCATCGAAGGTGACGGCACCGGGCCGGACATCTGGGCGGGCAGCCAGAAGGTCTTCGACGCCGCGGTGGAAAAGGCTTATGGCGGTGAAAAATCCATCGCCTGGATGGAAGTGCTTGCCGGTGAAAAAGCGTTCAACCAGACCGGTAGCTGGTTGCCTGAAGAAACGCTCGAAGCCTTCAAGACCTACCGCGTCGGCATCAAGGGCCCTCTGACCACGCCCGTCGGTGGCGGCATCCGTTCGCTGAACGTCGCCCTGCGCCAGATCCTCGATCTGTATACCTGCCTGCGTCCCGTGCGCTGGTTCCAGGGTGTGCCCTCCCCCGTCAAACGGCCTGACCTGACCGACATGGTCATCTTCCGTGAAAACAGCGAAGACATCTACGCCGGCATCGAGTTCGAGCAAGGCAGTGAAGACTGCGAGAAGTTCCGCAAGCTCTTCGCCGATGCGTTCCCCGAGCCTTATAAGAAGGTGCGCTTCCCCGACACGACCGGCTTCGGTATCAAGCCGGTGTCCAAGGAAGGTACGACACGCCTGGTCAAAGCCGCGATCCAGTATGCCATCGACAACGAACGCGACTCGGTCACGCTCGTACACAAAGGCAACATCATGAAGTTCACCGAAGGCGCGTTCCGTGACTGGGGCTATGAATGTGCCAAGCAGTACTTTGGTGCAACGGAACTGGATGGCGGGCCGTGGTGTACATTCAAGAACCCAAAGAATGGTAAGACGATCACGATCAAGGACGTCATCGCCGACGCCATGCTTCAGCAGATCCTCACGCGCCCTGCTGAGTACGACGTGATCGCGACACTGAACCTCAACGGCGACTACATCTCAGACGCACTGGCCGCATGTGTCGGTGGTATCGGCATCGCGCCCGGCGCCAATATCAACTACGATTCGGGCCACGCCATCTTCGAAGCCACCCACGGCACCGCACCTAAGTACGCTGGCCAGGACAAGGTCAATCCCGGTAGCGTCATCCTCTCCGGCGAAATGATGCTACGCCACATCGGCTGGACCGAAGCCGCGGACCTCGTGATCAAAGGCATCGACGGCGCGATCGGCGCCAAGACCGTGACGTATGACTTTGAACGCCTGATGGAAGGCGCAACCCTGCTGAAGTGCAGTGAGTTCGGGGATGCTATTATCAAGCATATGGATTGATTTTTTAAAAAAACCGACACACACGACAAGTCGCGAAGCTTCGCGGAATCCCCTCAACTTCCCAACGAAGCGACGCGACTTGTCGCGTTATCGAAGATTTACATATACTTCGATCATGACCCTGGGGTTCCACTTCATCTTCAGCGCCTACGGTTTCTGGCTTCCCAACGATCCACGCGGTTTATGGTCCACCACCATCCGTCAATTCGACTTACTCAAATATGGCCCCGCGACCAAGATCGAAACAACTCGATCTGTTGCCGCCACACCCCACGATTCCATAAAACGCCGCGAAGCAAAAAAGGCACTGCATTATCCGCCCGTGAAGTTCAACGGACAACAGGCAAGAGCTATCGCCAATGGTTCCGCTACTGTTGCACGCAACCAAAACTACGCTATCCATGCACTGGCTATCCTGCCGGATCATGTGCACCTGTTGATGTGTTGGGATAAGACAGACATTGACCGGATATCAGCTCAATTCAAAGCCAGAGCCACCGCTAAACAAAACAGCGAGAACCTGCACCCACTGGCCGACTATCCACGCACCAATGGCACATTCCCTTCGCCGTGGGCAAGAAATTACTGGGCACCCTATATTCGTGGTAAAGAACATATGCGTGCCGCCATCCGTTATGTTGATCAGAACCCCATCAAAGCTGGATTCAAAAGACAGTACTGGAAGATGACTGTTCCGTATGATGAGTAGCGCGACAAGTCGCGTCGCTACCGTAGTAACTATGAAACACTGATATTTATCGCACTGACTGCGTCTTTTAGCGCATGCATCTGCTCCCGCGCCAACTTTTGCCCGACCTGAGCCATCCACCAAAGTAAACCTACCAGTGCGGCACACATCAACCCCACCCACAGCGCTGTCGGGCTCTGCTGCAGCATCCATTGGCTCATGCCCCAGATCAACGCGAATACGGCAATGGTAATCAGTGAAAAATAACTGAAAGCGAAACCTGTCCAGATGTTCGGGTGTGGTGTGAATCGGCCACGGATATGCGTCATATCGTCCAGTTCGGTCAGCTCGATGTGCAACCAGGGTGACCAGAAGTGGCGTTCGCCCTCGCGGATCGTCAACGTGATATGGTTCCCGGCCACGCTGCCCTCATAGGCCCCTGTCTCCTGATTCATTAATGTGCGCAACCGCTTACAGACTTCGTCGGCCGGGCCTTTAACGTCAAACGTAAAAACCGGCGCGATCCTTGGGATCGACATGCCAAACCTCCTTGTGCCGCCCGCCCTGGACGGAAGTGTGGGGCATATCTAAACCTGTCGCGATCGGCTTGGCAAGCCGATAATGGTATATGACACTTTCGATGGAGACCGCACGTGCCGACGATCCTGCTTGCTGATACTTCGCTTCAGAGCCTGGACTGGTTCAAGATCATCATTAACCTTGCCGGCGGGCTGGCGATATTCCTGCTCGGTATGGGGGTGATGACCGACGGCCTGAAGTCCGCTGCGGGTGACGGGCTGCGAAAAATGCTGGCCAAACTCACGACGAACCGGTTCATGGGCACCGTTTCAGGCGTCGTGATCACCGGACTCACGCAATCATCAACCGTCACAACCGTGCTGCTGGTCGGGTTTGCCTCGGCCGGGCTGATATCGATGTCTCAATCCATAGGAGTGATCCTCGGCTCCAACATCGGCTCGACGTTTACCGCACAGATTATCGCTTTCAATATCGATCGTTATGTGCCCATGATGATCGCGGTCGGCTTCTTCACACAAATGCTCTCTCGCCACGTAAGGATACGCAGCCTCGGGACCATGATGCTGGGATTAGGGCTTGTCTTCCTGGGGATGATGTTCATGTCCGAGGCGACGCATCCCCTGCGGGGTCATCCGACGTTTATCCATCTGATGAGCGGGATGGATAATCCGGTCTGGGGCGTACTGATTGGCGCCATGGTGACAGCCATCATCCAGAGTTCTGCCGCAACCACCGCGATGGTTATCGTGCTTGCCGGCCAAGGCGCTATCACGTTGGAAGCGGGCATCGCACTCGCCTTTGGGGCGAACATCGGCACATGCCTTACCGCATTGCTGGCGTCGTTTGGCAAACCACGCGTCGCCAAACAAGTCGCAATTGTTCATGTCCTCTTCAACGTATTTGGCGTGTTGATCTGGATCGCGTTTATCCCGCAGTTTGCTGAGATCGTCAGAGACATATCACCAACCAAGCCGGACCTGCAAGGCGCTGCCAGGTTTGCCGCTGAAGCCCCGCGCCAGATCGCTAACGCACATACGTTATTCAACATCATCAATGCCCTGCTCGTGCTCCCGCTGATCACGCCGCTTGCGTGGTTGGTAACCAGGATCATCCCGGATCGTCCAAGCATCGAGACGCCGATTGCTGTACCGAAGTATTTGAATAGGGATGCGTTGGATACGCCATCACTAGCCTTGGACTATGCTCGCCTGGAACTGTCACGCCTTGGCGAACGCATCGCCCGTATGTTCCGTGCGGCCCCGCAACTGATCGGTAGCCACGCGGTAGAAGCATCCAAAGCATTGACCCGAAACCGAGCGGAAGTCGACACGCTCTATGACCATGTGTTGGCTTACCTATCAAAAGTATCCCGCAAAGAGTTGCCGGAAGAATTGCGATTAAGAAGTGAAGCCTTACTCGCGATCGCCAGCCACTTCAGCAGCCTGGCCGAGATCATAGCCGACGATCTAGCCGCCGCGGTCGCGGGCATGAACAAACAGAATGTGGTGGTATCCGAGCAAACCAAGTCGCTGCTCTGGTCGTTGCATGATGTGACACAATCCGCGGTGGATCAGACAGTTGATGCGTTGCAGGCCTGTGATGTCGGGTTGGCGGAGCAGGTGATCCAGATGAAAGCGGACATTTACAGCCAAGCGGAAGAGCTGAACCACCATCTCGCCAACCGTCTCGGCGCAGATGCCCCGGGACGTGCACAACTCTACCGCATGGAATCCGAGGTTCGCGGTCAGATCAAGCGGGTGTATTATGTCTCCCGACGGATCGCCAAACACATCCGCGACCTGGATTAAGCTGACACGGGCTTGTGTCGATGACCCTATCGAGGCCACGCACCATGTCTAAGAATAAATCCTCCAAGAAGCATAAGACTGATAATAAAAACGCGGGCAAGGCGGTAGTTGCTGATCTGCCCAAGCCCCATTCACCGCAACTCAAGGCCAACGGCAAACTTAAGCGAGACTACTACGAACAGGAAATTGAAAAACTGCACGTAGAACTGGTCCACCTTCAGGAATGGGTACGTGATCAGGGTTTGAAAATCGTCGTGCTTTTTGAGGGCCGTGACGCCGCCGGTAAGGGCGGTGTGATCAAGCGGATCACCGAGAGGGTTAGCCCGCGTACGTTCCGGGTCGTTGCGCTCGGCACGCCGACCGAACGCGAAAAGACACAATGGTACTTCCAACGCTATGTCGCCAACCTACCCGCCGCCGGCGAGATCGTGTTGTTCGACCGCAGCTGGTACAACCGCGCCGGCGTCGAACACGTCATGAACTTCTGCACCGAAGAAGAATACCAGGAATTCCTGCGCGCTTGCCCACAGTTCGAGCGTATGCTCGTGTTGTCCGGCATACAACTGATCAAGTACTGGTTCTCGGTCAGCGATGAAGAGCAGGAAAAACGCTTCCAGGCACGTATCCACGATCCAACCAAGAGCTGGAAGCTCAGCCCGATGGATTTGAAGTCACGCACCAAGTGGGTGGAATATTCCAAAGCCAAGGACGAGATGTTCAAGTACACCGACACGAGCATCGCGCCCTGGTACGTGGTCGACGCCGATGACAAACGCAAGGCACGATTGAATACCATCAGGCACCTGCTGAGTTTGATCCCTTATGAGGTTGCCCCACCGAAGTCGATCAAGCTGCCTGAGCGACAGCAGGACGAAGACTATCGCCGACCACCCAAGTCCGCCCAGCGATACGTGCCGAACCTTTATCACCTCGGCACTGAGTGACAACAATCGCTTCCTGTCAATCCAAATCTGTAAAATAAGCAGTTAGATGTCGATTGCTGCACTTAACTGGCGTACATCATTCGGGCTCGTTACGATGCCGCACTCTTCGTGCAGCAGCAATTAGCAAGTATTACTGGATGCCTGCACATCAGATTGACTATCCGGAGGATCACATGAACGATTGGAAAACAGAACTGCTTGGCTATGCAAAAACCCATGGATTGGAAGTACATGACACGCAAATGGGCGTTGGTATAGGCTTTTCTGACGGCTGCGACGTTTTCTGGGTCTTACCCGGCGAGGTGTTCTCGACTATTGTGTGCGGCCCCGAAGGCCCTGAACCGCAGTGCGATCTGATCGCTGAATTCGAAACCATCGATCGCGTACGCGGCCAGGTCATCCATGCTGTACGCCATCACTTGGCGGAAAAGAATATCCGCGTGAACCGATGCCCCAGCGGCGACTGGCACTGGGAAGCAAAAGGCGGCTTAAGCTCAACGATCCAAGTCGGCATGGCACTCACAAGGATCGTTCAACAAAAAAGTGATGTACGGGAAAGCCTGATCGAATTGATGAAGTATCACTTCGTGGGTAAGGGCCCATCCGTAAAGCGCATGAATCGTTACCTCGGCATGCCGTTACCACCCGAGAACGAACGGCCCCTGGATGTTGACCTCCAAACAAGAAACGATGCAGCGTCCGATGAATGTGACGACGAAACACAAAGCATCGCCCAGGCAGCGAGAGCCCTTGTTGCATGCAGAGAACTTGACCTGCTGGCCGAAGCTGATGATCTCGAGACATTCAGGAATAGACCCAAAAAACAAGGCCGAATTGAGCAGGTACTGCTCAAGCTCGATCAGTTACTGCCCGGACACGACGCATGGATCGATATGGTTAAGCCGGGGGAGTTACAGATCAACTTCACGGATAGATACGATAGCTTTGCGGTTGCTGCAAAGTCGCGCGAAGTTGCGAAACAGATATCAGAGCACGGCATCGATCAGGCCGCAGATAGTCTCGCCGAACAATACCAACGGCTTGATGACGCACGCACGCGCGTTCTGAACGCCATCTGGACCGCGGCGATCGACCGCAACTGGTCATGCGACAACTTCAAAGGATTGCCGTTCTCCCATGATGCAAAAACAACATGGCTAGGTGATGTCTATCAAGAAGTAGCATTTGATCCCGGCAGGACACTCACCGATGCCTTGAAGAAAAACACGCCGGACCAGGCGCTGCGAGCCATCTTTACCGACCACCCGGACTTCGCCGAATCCTGTGTGAGTCGACTGAGCGAAGACCTTACTCCCGCCACCGCCCCAGCAGAAGTATCGCTGCGCCCCTACCCACCGGATGCTACACGAAGTACATCGCTATTGGTGGACCCGACACCTGAACGCATCCAAACCATGGATCAGTTTGTGTCTGATGTACTTGCGACACTCAAGAATAGTACCAGCACACTCCAGTACTACCACCAACCGAGATACTACGATCCCGCTATCGATTCCTGGTGTTCGCAAGACGAATGGGTTGGCCTTGCCAAACAGGAAATGAAGGAATCCTATACCTCACCTACCGCGGTGACCATCCTTCTCGATGCAAATGATCCGGGCGCGGACAAAGCGGTTCAACAACTGATGTCGCAAGTCGAAGGCTACGAAAATATCGATGACGCACTCGTGGGTATCGTATGGCGTTACCGGCATAAGTTCCCCGAAGTCGCGAAGTATGTGTTCGTCGATTCGTATGGTGGGATTGCAAACACCGAGCAGCGAGCAAAGCTGGGAGACCCCACCGCGATCCGGTACGAGTCCTGTTTCCAACGCGGCCAGGTTCAAAATACCGAATCGGATGACGACGTCCCAGAGTATCAGGTGTTACGCACATGGCCGGCCGAAAGACAGGAAAAGGTCCGCCGCAAACTTATCGAGCAAGCCAGAACAGAGCACCACTTCTCGCCTCCCAACCGGATCGATCTTGATCTGGCGGTGAATATGCATTGGCCCGAGGTGGCAGAGGCCTTGCCGGATAATCCTTACATGCTGCCGGGCTTACTCACGACATCCCGCCGAGTTGATGAGTTCGATGAACCGGGCATGCTGATGGCTGAACACTTCATCCTCGACTGGTCAAGATTGCTGCCTAATGCTTATCTTGCCACGCTGCTGCTCTCAGCGAAGGAAGTTGATCTTGTCGCCCTGGCGAAGCAGGCCTCCATACGTTCAACCGAGAACCGGCCGGAACTCAAGCAGAACCTGGAATTTTCTTTCAAAGCCTACACCACGTGGAAGTGGCAGACCGATGTCGCGATGGCGATCGCCTGGACAAGGTGCCGTAGCAGCCTCACGGGCCAACTGAATTGCGATTGATTACCTGTATCAATCGTGTCTATGAAGCCCAGCAACCCACTATTACCGGCGTAAAACATTCGCTACAATCAAAGCCATGGACACATTCAATGGATCTCAGTCGGCATTTCAGTCATCTATCAGGTATCAGGATCACGGCGTCCGCGTCGCGGCGGTTTATTGCAGCGATGGGCGTTTCGAGGCTCAGTGCGCGGACTTCCTGCGTCACGGCCTGGGGATCGACCGTTGCGACCTGATCGTTGTCCCCGGCGGCCCCGCCCGCCTCGCGGGATACGACGACCCTGCATTTGCCGATAACGCGGTTCTGGATGAATTAACCTTCCTGGTACAGGCGCACCAGCTTGAGCGAGTGATCCTGATCCAGCATGACGATTGCGGCTTCTATCAGCACAAGCTCGGTATCAAAACCCATGAATTGCGTCCCTTGCAGGATGCCGACGTCATCCGTGCCGCTGAAGCAGTCAAAAAAGCGACCGGCCTCGACAATATCGATTGCTATTGTGCCGTCGTCACATCGCAAGGCATCAGCTTTGAACCCGTCTCCTAGGAATTTAATGCCGGCAAGACTTGGCTGAAGGATAATTGACATGGATGACTTTGATCGCGAACCGCAAGGCCATGACATGCCGGATGAGCAATACGATCTGGCAAATGAACCCCAGGCAGAACCGATTCCAGCTCCGCATCCATCACATACGTCCTCGCGCGTCAGCCCGACCTCGGTCTTTTGCATCCAGTGTGGTTACAACCTGACCGGCGTCGCGATCGGATCACATTGTCCTGAGTGTGGACGAATGGTTGCGCCATCTTTTCACAGCCCGACACTACCGACCTCGGGTAAAGCCGTGGCTTCGATGGTGCTGGGTATTTGTTCCATTGCCATGTGTATGTTTTATGGGCTCCCCACATTGATCTGCAGCCCGCTGGCGATCGTCTTTTCGATCATGGCCAAAAAACAAGTTGAACGCGGCGAAGCCGGCGGTGCCTCCACCGGCATGGCCACGGCCGGCATGGTCTGCGGTATCGTCGGACTGCTGCTTGCCCTGCTGTTTATCGGTTTCATCGTTTTAGCGATCGTTGCGGGCAACTTCTAGTTTATTTCGTACACCAGCAAAGCGGGTAAGTCACTTCTGCACAAGAAGTTTGCTGTATTTTCGCACGCTGCTGCTATCTGCGCCGCTCCAATCGGTGGTCAAGCAAATCTGCGGATTCTGCTTGGTGATAACGCCGGGCATGTTACAATACGGGGCTGACAATATTTGATGAAAAACGATGAACTGACAGACAGAAAGAGGATGATGAAGCAGACGAACGACACGGATAGACAGACGGACACATTGAATACCAACGATCGGGGAAATGGAAGAACTAACATACAACCCGCCAATCCGGGCCTGGTGCAGGCGATGCAGAATGTGATCAGGGAGGCCGGGGGCGATCCCGATTCCTGGGAAGGCAAACGCATCGGTGAAATGATCCACACCGCCACCAAACTGATGAATGATGGCGCGGATGGTGGCGAACTTAAACTGGTAAGTCGCAGCCTCAAAGAGATGCGCTACGCGATGAAGGTATTCCGAGAGTACCAGGAAATCCCCAAGATCGCGATCTTCGGCTCCGCTCGCACACCCGAACACGACCCGACTTACAAAGCCTGTCTTACCTTCGGCAAGCTGATGGCTGAAAGCGGCTGGATGGTCATCACCGGCGCCGGTGGCGGGATCATGGCGGCAGGCAACGGCGGCGCAGGCCGCGAGGCGTCTTTCGGCGTTTCCATCCGACTGCCCTTTGAAACCAACGCCAACGAGCACATCGTCGGCGACCCCAAACTCATCAACTTCCGCTACTTCTTTACGCGCAAGCTGATGTTCATGTGGCAGTCCAAGGCCATCGCTCTCTTCGCAGGCGGCTTCGGCACACAAGATGAAGGCTTCGAAGCCTTGACCCTGGTCCAGACAGGCAAAGCCCCCACGATCCCGATCGTGATGGTCGATGCACCCGGTAGAACCTACTGGAAGCGTTGGGACCAATACGTCCGTGAGGAGCTGCTTGCTTCAGGTCTCATCAGCGAAGAAGACCTTTCACTATACCGCGTGTATGACGATCCCCTGCAGGCGGTTCAACACGTGCTGGACTTCTACCGCAACTACCACTCCCAGCGGTTCGTCAACGACATCCTCGTCTTCCGCATGCGCAGGCCCCTGCGTGATGAACAAGTCGAAGCGTTGAACGAAGAATTTGCTGATCTAGTCAAGGAAGGCCGCATCGAACAGTCCGGCCCGTTAGAACAGGAACGTCGGTACCGTGATTTACCACGGTTGCGTTTCGTCTTCGCCAAGCGAGCCTACGGCCGGTTGCGCATGATGATCGATCGCATCAACGAATACGACGTAAAAAACGCGCACTGATACAGTGCGCGTCTTCTTCGTTCTGAATCTGTACGCAAGATTACGAGCGATTACCACCCGTACATCAGGCACGCCGGGACGGAACCTTCAACCAATTGCCCACGCAGTTCGCTGCGGCCGTCGCCGCGACGGTTCGCGCCGACGATGCGGACACTGAAAGGCTTGGCGTACTTATTACTCATGGTGGTGATGTTGACCTGATCACCGATCTCGCAAGCTTCGGTCGAGGTAAAGGCGATACCGCCGCCGCTGACGTTGACGACCTGAGCCTGTTCAAGCACCTTGCGTGCCTGACCATGTGCATCAAGCACCGCCGCTTTCAGTTCACCTTGACCGGCGACACGCGGTGTGGCCCGTCGTTCTTCCCCGTTCCACCTGGGTTGCGTTTCCATAACCGGCCCCTTGTGTTAGTAACCCTTACAACCCGCAGGATCGACATAATTCAAGGGCCAGTTAAATAAGCAAAGATTACCGGTCGTTCTGACTCACCAATCGATGCATCACGATCCCCGCCGCGATGGCCAGATTCAAGGAATCAACACCCTCAACCATCGGGATCGTCACGCGCTGATCGCACAGCTTCACCCAACGGTTATCCAGACCCTCCGGCTCGTTTCCGAATAATACAGCCACCCCACCGCTTGGCCTTGCATAGTCATGAATAGCAATCGCGTCTGCATCCGAAACCGAGGCCAGAAGCGAAAAACCATGTGACTCCCGCAGGCATTGCAGATCATCTTCGAGCTTATCAGACCGAACGATCGGCAGGCTGAACACGGAGCCCATCGACACACGTATCACCCGTCGTGTAAATGGATCACAACCGACATCACTCAACAGCATGCCATCAACACCCAATGCATGCGCCGCCCGGATCAACAATCCAAGATTCTCAGCAATCCTTACCTCAGGCAACACAATCAACATTTGTGCCGGCAACAAAGATGCCAGGGGTCGATCAACCGGCCGGACGCCGCAGGCTAACACGCCCATGTGAAACTCGAACCCGACGATGCTCGACAACATCGGGTTATCCACGACATAAACCGGGCCATCACAAGGTATCGCATCCGCCAGTTCGGCTAGCCTGTGCTCTGCGATCAAGATCGAATGTGTTTGCATAGTCGACGCAAGCAGGCGACGGACATTATGCTCGCCTTCGCAAATGAATAGCCCCATCTCCGAAGCCAGTTGCCGATCTTTCAGCGCGGTGTATGGCCGCAACTGTGGATCATCAACATCGGCTACGTGGATGACGTTCAATGGCGTATCAATTAGCTTCTACCTCAACGGGCTCGCGCTCGGAGAGCATCGATGCAAGCTGCTCACGCTTGGTCATCTTTTCCAGATGCCCGTTGCCGTTGCTGCCGTTACCGTTGCCGTTCGATCCGGATTCAGCGGCCACACCAACCGGCTCAAGCTCTTCCATTGCTTCTTCAACCGGCTCGATGATCTGTGGCTGCGCCTCATCCACTTCCGGCTCAGGTTCGGGTTCGATCTCGGCTTGCAGTTGGTCTTGCTCTTCCTGCTCGCGCACCGCATCATCGGAGATCCGGCCGTCGGAGGCGACCTGATCGAACCGGACCGCCACGCGCTTGGACACGCCGCGTTCCTGTTGCGTGACGCCGTAGAGGATGTCGCAGACCTGCATCGTGCGCTTGTGGTGCGTGATCACGATGAAGTGCGATAGGTCCAGGAAGCTTAGGATCACCTGCGTGAAGCGTTCGACGTTCGCCTCGTCCAGCGCCGCATCGACTTCGTCCAGCAGACAGTACGGCGAGGGCCGCGTCTTGAAGATCGCCATCAATAGCGCGACCGCGGTCATCGTCTTTTCACCACCGGAAAGCTGACTGATCGAGCACGGCTCCTTGCCGGGGGGCTTGGCACGGATTTCGATACCGGATTCAAGCACATCCACGTTACCTTCTTCATCCGGCTGCAGGAACAAGTCGGCACGTCCGCCGCCGAAAAGCTTGCGGAACAGGCCGTCTTGCCCGGCAAAGTTTTTCTTGATTGTCTCGAAGGTCAACTCGAAACGCTTACGTGAATCCTCGTTGATCTGCTGGATCAGTTGCTCCAGATCGTGCTTGGCCTGCGCGATGTCGTTGACCTCGTCGGCAAGCTGGTCCTGACGGCCTTCCAGTTGATCCTGCTCGGCGATGGCGTCGATGTTCACCGTACCCAGGCGTGCGATCTTGCCACGCAGATCAGTGATCTCGGATTCAACCGCCGGCCAGTCGATGTCGAACGGGTCGGCGGTTTCCTCTTCCGCCTGTTCATCCGTTTCCGCTACGGTTTCATCGCCATCCAGCGCTCGCAGGTCGGCTTGATCTTCTTCATCACCGCCGGCATTCGCATCGGTCGGTTCTTCCTCGTCAACAGAAATGCCCTGTAGCGCTCGTTCGTATGCTTCGGTCACGTCCAGATCGAGTTGTTCGTGGCCTCGCTGACGCACACTGTCCATCTTGACTTCGAGTTCACGCTGATGGACCTGCAACTTATGCAAGGCATTGTCCGCCTGCTCGACCTCGGCCCGATACGCTTGCACCGACTTCTTCAATTCACCAAGCGCCGTCTCGGCCTGGTCGGCCTTACGCTGCGCCAGTTCGCATTGTGTGATCAGTTCGTTGAGCTTGTGGTCCGCATCCTTGGCCTGCTGCTCGGCTTCGGCCTGGGTGGCCTCGAAGCCGGCGATACGCTCGCGGTAACCTGCGAGTTGATCCTCCAGCAGCGTGCGTTGACGCTCAACGTCCGCCGAGGCGATCTCGATCTGTCGGACCTGCCGCTGTGCTGCGGACAACTGCTCTGCGAGCTTGCTCGAATCGATACGCGCGGCGGTCACTGCTTCACTGGCGTTCTCAACACGCCCGGCAAGCTCATCGATCTCGACCTGCGCATCTTCCACTCGCTGCTGACGCTCGGCCGAATCCTGCTCAAGCCGATCGGCTTCACTCTGATGCCCACTGCGCTTCTCGTCCGCTTCCTTGAGCTGACGATGGACCTGTTCGGTTTCCGCAGCGAGCACGGGTTGTTCACGCTCAAGGTTCGCGATCTGCGAACCGAGCGATTCCACCTTACTGCCAAGCTCGGCAGACATCGACTTGGCTTCCAGGATCGACTGACGCAGTTCATCACACACACGCTCGGCGTGGGCTGCCTGGTCGCACAACTCCGAGAGCATCTGTGAATCCGAATGAATCGTCTTATCGAGTTCAGCGATTTGCACCTGCAGCATCGCCAACTCGCTACGTCGGCTGATAAGACCGCCGGCAGCACCATTAAGCGGGCCCGCCAGCACGCGGCCGTCGTCTTCCAGCAGTTCGCCGTTCTCCGTGACAAACCGGCATCCATCAGGCATCTGCGATCGCAGGGAATGCGCTTCAGTCAGGTTGCCCACCACGTAGGTCCGACCCAGCAGACGCCAGACAACCGGCCCCACCCAGTCGGGATAGCGCACCAGATCGATCGCGGCAGTCAGCTTGACGAACTTGCCATCGCCGACCTTTCGCAATTCACTGCCCACGTTAGCCGGTAGCGGCGGCTTATCGAGTGCGACAAACGTCACGCGGCCCGCGAGTGATTCGATCGCGGTTTTCCCGCCGTTGTCCGAGCAGACATCCGAAAGCTTGTTGACCACCAGGGCTTGCTGATAGTCACCCAACGCCGCTTCGATAATCGCCGCCTGTTCGACATCGGTATCAAGTAGCTCGGCCAACAAACCACGGACAAAGCCGAAGGTATTGTGTTCTTCACCATCGTGAGAAGCGGCTCGGGCGAGCACTGCCTTGACCGGGTCTGCAACGCCTTCCTGCTTATCCTGCATTTCCTGCAAGAGTGAGCGGCGTGATTCAAGACCGGATCGTTTTTCCTTGGCATCGCCCAGACGCCGGGTCAGGTCGCGTTGCTCGGTATCGAACTTTTCAGCAAGCTGTTTCTGCTGATCAAGCTGGGCAGTTTCAGCAGCGAGCAGCTCTTTGACCTCTTCGTGCTTGGCAGAGGCTTTGTCGCGAGAGCTGAGCAATTCTTCCAGTTGCTCCGCAACGCTGTCCGCCCGCTGATTGAGCTTGTCACGTGTCGAAACAAGGCTGTTTTCAAACGCATCCAGCGCGTTGATTTCGTTGTGAAGCTGCGAGGTGCGGCGCATCAGGTTGATGATGCCCGCCTTGTCGTCTTCCAGCCGGGAACGCTTCTCGTTCAGTTCGTGCTGCAGTTCGCGGTGTGCACGCTGCGTTTCTTCCAGGCGTCTTTGGCAATCGCCCTGCTGTTGTTCGAGACTCTCCGCCAGTTCGTTCTGCTCATGCAGATCGTTTTCAAGCTGCTGACGGTTTTCGGTAAGCTCAGCCAGACGATCGGTGTCGCGCTTCGCCTGTCGTTGTGCTTCTTCCAGACTGCTGCGGGCGTAGTTGATACGCTGCTGCGCCTGATCCTTGAGCGATTGCTGTTCGAGCCGATCGTGATCAAGGTGCTTGAGCCGGCCCTGGATGGATTGCAGTTCCAGTTCCGCATCGGCTACGCCCTGCTCGCGTTCATGTAAGTGACGCGCGGTCTGCGCCCGATCGGCCTCGGCCTGCTCCAGCAGATCGGCTAACCCTTGCAGCTCCGTCCGCAGCTTGTGGTACTCAGCAAGTGCATAGCTCAACTGCAATTCACGCAGCCGTGCCGTGTGTTCCTGGTAAGAACGTGCACGGGCCGCCTGCATCTTCACGCTGCGCAAACGCCGTTCGGTATCTTCCAAACGCTGGCGGACCAGTTCCAGGTTCCGCTCGGTGCGTTCGAGTTTGCGGATCGCTTCTTTCTTCCGGGCCTTGAACCGGCTGATCCCGGCGGCCTCCTCGAAGATAGCCCGGCGTTCCACCGGATTGGACTGCAGCAGCACATCGACCTTGCCCTGCTCGATCACCGAGTACGCATCGGTGCCGACGCCGGTATCCATGAACAGTTCGCGGATGTCCCTGAGCCGGACACGCTGACCGTTGACCAGATACTCACTGGTGCCGTCGCGATAAAGCTGGCGGGTGACGGACACATCGTCCTGGTCCATCGCCAGGTGCCGCGTGCCGTCTTCGCGGATTTTATTCTCAAAACTGAGGGTAACCGACGCCATGCCGGAAGGCTTACGGTTGGACGAACCGTTGAAGATCACGTCCATCATCGCCCCACCGCGCAGGCTCTTGGCGGACTGCTCACCGAGCACCCACTTGATCGCATCAACGATATTGGATTTACCGCAACCGTTCGGTCCGACGATCCCCACCACAGGGGCATCGAACTTGATCTCGGTCTTGTCGGCGAAAGATTTGAAACCCGCCAGGGTTACCTTAGCTAAGCGCATACGATCGACCTCCATGTCGACTCTAAATACATCGACCACCGGACCCGCCCTACTCCAAAAGGCTCGGACTCCGTGGGCCCGCCCAAACTAGCACGGGCAATGTTGCTCCCCTTCGTCAACACCATGAAACGGGGTCCTCTAGTTTAGCGACTGGAAGTCGTTTGTGTATCGGTGGATGGATAAGTTGTGTCAGGCCGGGATGTCGGCACCGGAGCCACTCCGGGGGACGCCCCGGGGTCTGTCTGACTCACATCATCAGGTCCCGACGTTTCCGGCCGTGTTTCTAGGCGATCAGGCACGGTATCGGCCTTTTCAAAATCAGTGACCTGCTTCGCCAACGGGCTGACCACCACCTCGATCGGGGCTTCGACATCCCCCTGCTGACATAGCTGGTAAACCACATTCACCACCTGGCTGTAGGTCAGGTCCAGCCCTTCATTGGGCTGCTCGATCGTAGGCTTGTGACCCAGCACGTAGACCAGGGTTTTCAGGTCCGGCATGGTCTTGAGCTTGATCGATGACGGTGCATCCGGGTTCGTCTTGAATGCCGGCTGGTAGAAGAGATTCAAATAGTTCTGGCCCGGGTCCATTGTCAGCATCAGCCGGTGATCCCACATATGCGTAAGTAGCGGCGTCTTGAACCCCAGATCGGGTTTGAAGATCACGATACGCGGCACACCGACCTGCGTGATATAAACCAGCGGCCGTTCCGAGGGCACCGCGTCAATGATGTACTTCAGGTCATTACCCAGCTCATCCGTCACAAAAACCCGCCCCTCGCTGATAACCCCGTCGTTGATGCTTGATAATGACTCATAAGCCGCGATGCGTACAGCAGTTTCTTCATCATCCAGAAGCGACTTGAGCGCCCGGGATCCCTTGATGGACCGAGGCAGACTCACCAACGCCCTGGCTGCTCGGATGCGCAAAGCAGGATCAGGATTCTCCGCCAGCTCAGATAGCGACTCGCTGGCACGTTCATCATCCAGCCACGCCCCGGCCTCTAAAGCCGCTAATCGGACGTGCATATCAGGATCGTTGTAATACTGCCGAAGCACCTGCACGGTCGGCCTGCCAAGCGATTGCCACGCCAGACGAACCGATCGCTCTGTTTCCGGATCAGTACGCAATATCTCCGCTAGACGGGTCGCCTGCTGTTCCTCAAACCCCGGCCCGGTCTGCAAATAGAGGTGCATAATCAACTCTATCAGTTGGCCCGGATCATCAGCGTATCGCGGCGGAACATTGATCTCGATGAGCTGGTCAGTTACTGGATGCGCCAAGGGTTTGGCGTCCGTCGTCTTGCCGAAACGCTCGTTGATACGGTCCGCGATGGCTCGGCAGCGTGTGTAACTGGACTGATTCAACACCAGTTCCAGGTCACGGGCAGCAGTTACCGTGCCGCCCGCCACGACAATCGCCTGTTCCCGGCCGAATTCCTGCGACCCATCGGAGTTCGTCTCATCGCGATATGGGTTGTCATAGATCGGGCCATACGCCGTGGCCTGCTCCCGCAAATACTTAAATGCCTGCTGCGCCCCGCCGACCGCGAGCGTGGATGTCCAGAGCGTGCCGCCATCGAGGCTGGTCGTCTGCGAATCGATCGCGCTGACCAGCACATCAAAACGCTGTCCCGGCAAAGCTCCGGGCCGAACCAACCCATCAATGCGGACGACCGCTGTATTCGGATCGGCCAGCACACGCTCGGGTGTCATATCTAATGTCTTGAGATTAGCACTGCCCAGGCCGTACTTCTTCATCTGGTTGATCAAGGCCTGCCGCAGGGCCGGGGGTGCGGTCGTTGATCCCGTGCCGTTGAGGTTGACCACGATCCCGTAGCCGTTGACCAGCATGGGCTGCTCGGTACCCGGGCGCAGCCGTGTCAGCGACCCGATCGTTCCCCGCAGGTAGGCCGGGCCCGTGTAGGTCGGCATCGGGGCGACACCGGGCGCGCGGGTGCGCGGCTTGTTCGTATCGCAGCCCACCATCCCCGGCATCAGCGCCAGCGATAACACAGCCAAGGCTAGAGCGCTATAAACCGCCCCACGCCATCGAACAACCCATCGCCGGCCGCCTGATCGGGACGGTCGGACGCCGTTACGTTGATGATGCTTCATATTACTCCTGCCGGTCATACATACGGGTCAGGTAAAAGGTTATTGTCGCCCCAGCTCCGGCCCGGGTCAAGCGTTAACCTGAAATGGGCTGTCCTGTTACACTAGGCCCATGCAAGACGACATCGACCACATCCTGATCGACCGAGATACCATCAGCCGCCGGCTGGACGAGCTTGCCAAGAAGGTCGCCGCCGATCTTCAGGCCGAAACCGAGTCAGAATCGGGTAAAAACAGCTCGGGAAGCCCCGGCGAGATCACCCTCGTACCCATCCTCACCGGCAGCATCATCTTCCTGGCCGACCTGATCCGCAGGCTGCCGCTGCCCATGCAGATCCGCGTGATGAGCGTCACCAGCTACCCCGGCACTGCCACCAGCAGCAAAGGCGCCAGTATCGAGGCCGCCCTGACCAAGCTGCCAGAGGACCTCAGCTCCAACCACGTGCTGATCGTCGATGACATTCTGGATTCCGGGAATACCCTGCGTTTGGTCAAGCAGACCATCGAACAACGTAATCCGATCAGCCTCCGGACCTGCGTCTTATTGCGTAAAAAGATCCCGTCGGCCATGAGCTTCGATGTGGATTATGTCGCCTTCGACATCCCCGATGAATTTGTCGTGGGCTACGGCCTGGACTTCAACGACTACTACCGCAACCTGCCCGACATCGTTACACTCAAACAGCACGTCTATGAACAGGCTTGACGATAGTACTTCGATATGACACCAATCACCGTCGAACCACCCCCGACCAAGCGCGCGCTGCCCGAGCATAAGCAGCTCAAGGACCGGTACCTCGCCGAGGACCTGACGGGAGATGCCGGCGCCGGTGATATCACCGCACAGGCGGCGGGGATGCTCCCGGCCGAACTGCTTCAACCCGGTGAGATCATCATCCTGCTACTTAAACCCAGCGTCTGGTTCATCCTCCTGGCGCCTCTGCGAACACTCTCGCTGATCCTCATCTTCACCGTCGTAGCTTACGGCATCAACACCCGGGCAGGTCTCGGTTACCACAGCCAGAACATCGTCATGATTGGATTGGCACTGATGCTTGTGCGGCTGTTCTGGCAATTCCTTGAATGGCTTTCACGGGTCTATGTACTTACCGATCGACGGATCATCACCGTCTCCGGTGTCCTGCGTGTGGTCGTATTTGAAACGACACTGAAAAACATCCAGCACACCAACACCATCATCACCTTACGCGAAAGCGTGTTCAGCCTGGGCACGATCAGCTTCGCCACCGCCGGCTCAGCGATCAGCGAAACCTTCTGGCTGATGCTCAACCACCCCATGGAAGTCCATCAGAAAATCGTCCAGACGCTGCACCGCTACCGACACTGAAAACCAAGCCGCAAGCGAACATAATCATGCCGCCTGCGGCTTAGCGATCAGAAAATTAGCTACGTTTTCAGGCCACGCGACGACGCACCAGCCCCAATCCCAATGCGCCGACCATCAACGCTGCCGAAGCCGGCTCCGGCACGACGCTGAACGAGATCCGTGCAATCTGGTCACCCGAACCGGGATTGAAGTTGAACGTCGCACCGGTCGGTGTCGATTGACCAAAGAAGGTGCTGAAGTCGGCACCGAGTGTCACCACGCCGTTTTCATCAATGTGGTCGCCGCCGCTTTGTCCAACCACATAGGCAGCGCCGAATAGGCCGTTGACTTCCGTGCCGGCATCCCAGATATCAGCGCCGGTCAGCGTCACGGTTGAACCGACAAAGTTGCCCCCGGCATCGAACAACTCGATCTGCGTACCGGATTCGTTGCCGACGAAGTAATCGTTACTGGGAACCGCCATAGAACCGAAGCTGAAGTAACGATGCTGATCTGAATCGAGGTTCAGGATAAGTGAACCACTTGCACCGGAGGGGAAGATGCCCGGGCCGAAGCCGCCGGAAGTCGCGACCACTGTGCCGGATACACCGGATGGATTGGAACTTGCAAACGCGGTAGCCAAATCAGCGCCGTTGCCCGCCTCGGCAATGTTCTGCACACCCGTGCTCGCAGCCGATCCTGCATCGAACGCATCAAAGGTGCCGTCATGCGCCGCGACAAAGAACGGGGAAAAGGCGATGCTGTCCGAAGGCCCAAGATTTTCGATCGTGACCTTCACCTGCACCGGGGCAGCCTGTACAGCGCTACCGGCTAATAATGTCACACATGCCGCCGCCGAACCTAGGATTGTTTGATACTTCATACGTCTCTCCTTCTAAAAGTAGGGAATGGGATCGCGCACGAGGCAGGCCGTTACCTCTAAAAGTTTTTCAACTCGTGCGTTTAGTTGGAATATGCGCAGCCGTTGATGGTTATTCACTTGGAGATCGTGATTTTTGAATAACAAATAAAACGCACTTGCGAATGCCGCACACACACCAACCAGTAAAGCCGCTTGATCAGGAGCGATTCCGAGAACTAGCGATGACGGAACTCGATGCCGTCTACCGCTTCGCGCTGCATCTGTGTCGCAACGGCCTGGAAGCGGAAGACCTGGTGCAGGAAACCTATCTGCGGGCATTCCGATCAGCAGATACATTCAGTAATGACACCAGCTCGATCCGGCCGTGGCTGTTTAAAATACTCCACAATCTCTTTCTCGCCCGGCTTAGACGCTCTTCCGTCGAATGCCGGATCATGCAGCAGGTCATCGCACCGGAGACCGAAACCGAGATATGGGATGAACCAACACACGAGCAAGGCTCGAGCATAGACTGGGAGCAGGTGGACGATCAATTGAAAGATGCCATCCACAATCTGCCCGACGATCTGCGTGCGACCTTCCTCTTGTTCGCCGCCGAAGACATGAAGTATCGCCAGATCGCGGATGTACTTGAAGTCCCGATCGGCACCGTCATGAGCAGGCTGTCCCGGGCCAGAAAAAAACTGATCGATACACTAAAAATACCTTCCGAGGATGTGAACAAAGAACCCGGCTTGCGCATTGTTCACAGGGGCGAAACAGGCTCGAAAAAAAATGAGTGACCCTATCCACGATCAAGAACTGCTGGCATACGTCGACGGCGAATTAAACGAAGATCGCCGTGCGGCGGTTCAGCGCGCACTCGCCGAGCACCCGAACCTCGCGACCAGGCTCGACGAACTTACCCAACTCCGCAAAGCCTCCCGGCAAGCCATCCACAGCGCCACCCCCAAAGCGCCCGACAGCCTCCGTCAAATGATCGCCAATCTTGACATCGATTCAGAGCCCATACCATTCAATGATGAGGCCAAACCGATCAATGATAGCGCGACGCGGCACAAAGCCTGGCCGTGGTGGACCACTCTTTCTGCTGTCGCAGCCATGCTGTTGATCGTTGTCGGCGCATCGCTCTATGTCATGAGCTTGAACTCAAACACAAACCTCGGCCCGATCCAGGAAAAGAAAACCTACACCCTCGCCCAACTCGCCGAGTCGGTCACCAATAAGCACCTGGCATGCTCCACGCTCGAAGACCACTTCATCGACCCGGACTTCCCTCGCTCCATCTCCGACCTCGGCCCGGCTGCGGAAAAGTTCATGTCGCAACCGGTGTTGACCCCCGACCTGTCATCCATCGGCTACGAATTCGCCGGCGCAGGCCCATGCCACGTCCCCGGCGGCCAGACCCTGCACCTGCTCTACGAGTCCACCGAAACAGGCGACTTCATCAGCCTCTTCTCTCAGTTGCCCCCCTGGAAGATCGACCTCGAAGACGGCCACCACGCCATCGCCGCCGGCCCCGACGCCGACCACCCCATGCTCATCTGGCGCAGCGGCGACATCATCTACTTCCTCGTCTGCGACGACTTTGGCGCATGCGAAAAAGCCGCCAAAGCCCTGGGCCTCGACTTCCAAAGCTAGCCCAAAGCCGCTTGCGGCTTAGAGCGTTCACTTTCAGGTTTAGCTTGCTTCTTTAAGCGCCGCCGACCGGATGTAATCCGAAATACCCCGAAACCCCTGCCGCTTGGCAGCCTCTTCCAACCGAAGTTTTTCTTCCTCGGTCAACCGCACGTTGACCTGGGCCGTGCGTTTTTCAGTTTTGCTGGACATCGGCGGACGTTCCCCGTCTTCAAGCATCGTCGCCACTGCCAGCGTCATCGCCTCAAGCGTCTCGGTCGCACACTTGGCGATCGTCGGCCCATCCGACATCACCATCGGCATCTCCACCGAACGCCCCAGGTACCCCCCTACCTCCGGCTCCTTCTCAATAATCAAACGATAGGTCGAAGCGATCTCGGCCGCCTGCTTCCAGAGCTTGGGGTCAAACGGCGCATCAATCGCCTTGCCCTTTGCCTTCTTCTTCGAGTTGTTTTTTGATCCGGTGGACATATCCAAACTTCACCTTTCGACGATGGACCGGAATAATAATCGGCGTTTCGCCTTCCTTGGTGAAAACATGATGCGAGCCGCGAACCCGACTACATGTCCATCCGTGTGATTCAAGTAGTTTTCTGACCTGTGAAAAGGGAACATCGCTGGGCATGGATAAACTCCGACCACACGAAAACCTTCCACGAATCACCCCGGAAAATATATTAACACAGCCACGCCTGAAAATGAGGTTTTCGTGCAGTAAGAGTTTGAGTATGCAAACTATCTAGGGCGTGACCGCTGTCGCTCCTTTCTATTGGAACAACACAAGTATAGCCCACGATATACATACTTGTCAACCCCTCACCCTTACCGAATGTGCGTGCCCATCCAATCCCTCGGCCTCGGCCATCTTTGCGATGTGGTCGATGGCGATGGCGGGCATGGCATTGCGGTAGGCAACGGTGCCGGTGCGTTTCAGGAACGTGTAGACGCTGATGCCGCTGGTGAAGCGGGCTGTCGTGCCGGTCGGCAAACAGTGACTCGGTCCCGCGTAATAATCGCCCGACGCGACGGGGGTCGTGTCGCCCAGGAACACCTCACCGGCGTGACGCACCTTCTCAAGCAATGCATCAACATCGGCAACCGCCAAGTTCACGTGCTCAGCGGCAAATCGGTTCGCGATCTCCGCAGCTTCATCGATATCCTTCACGATCACAGCGCAGGATTCATTTTCAAACGCACGCACGATCGCATCCTTGCGCTTACGTTGCTCGATCTGCTTGGCAACTTCTGCTGTGATCTTCTCTAACACATCGCGCGACCAGACTAAAAGGAAACACTTGCCCGGGTCGTGCTCCGCCTGTGCGATCAGGTCCGCGGCAATGCGCACCGGATCCGCGGTTTCGTCTGCAATCGTGACGATTTCACTTGGGCCATAGAACCCGTCGATGCCGACCTTCCCGTTGAGCTGTGCCTTGGCGAGTTGGCTGTAAACATTGCCCGGCCCCGCGATGAAGTCGACAGGCTCGATCGTTTTTGTGCCGTAGGCAAGCGCGGACACACCCTCCGCCCCACCGACGCGGTACACCTTGTCGATCCCCAGCATGTGAGCCGCAGCCAGCACGATCGGCGAAATGTCGCTTGCGCCTTCTGCATCACCTCGCCGTGTCGGTAAGGGGTGCGCCACGCTGATCTTCTTCGGGTCAACACCCGCCACGATCGCAGGCACCGCGAGCATGATTAACGTTGAGAACAACACCGCCGTCCCGCCCGGCACGTGCAATCCCACACTATCGACCGGCGAGAAACGCAAGCCCAACTCCGCCCCGCCGATCGTGATCGGCTGCGTCGGCTCAGGCATCACGTGCTGCTGATATTCACGCACCTGCTGAATCGCCGTCTTGATCGCATCGAGCAGCGCAGGCTCAACCTTAGCCGCAGCACCGGCGAGGTCTTCGCTGCTGACGCGCAGACGGTCCATCGTAAATCCCGGATCGCTGAACCGCTGAACGTAGCGCACCAGCGCCTCGTCGCCATGCTCGTGCACGTCCGCGAGGATATCTGTCACGACCTTCGCAGCGTCGCCGCCGGCACTGGTCGTAGCGCGTAAACGTTCAAGGCAAGCGTCGAGCCCCGCGTTGCCGTCGGGTGTACCAAGATCATAAACCGGGAACATGTTGCACCTTCCGTCTGCTTAAACAAACCACGCCACACTCGGCGCAGTCGAGCCGCGTATTGTAGCAAAACCCCACCCCCGTTTAGCGAGCGAGTTTACTCGCGTTCTTCGCCTGATTCTTACCCTTTTTTCCGCGTAAACAACCCGCCCCGCCGCTTCACAAGCCCCCGCAGCTCCAGCATCGTCAGCTCCGCCTGCACCTTCTCGATCGGCAATCCGCTGTGCGCCACGATCTGATCCAGGCTGCAGGTCCCGTTCATTGCTTCCAGGATTTGCTTCTGCTTCTCAGTCAACCCGATATCCGTAAACAGGCTCTGATCCTCTTTCGGTTCTTCTTTCGTCAGCCCGACCTTCAGCATTTGTCCCGCTTCACCCAGCGCATCCAATACGTCCGCCGGGCTCGTCACGAGCGTCGCCCAGCCCTCGCGGATGATCTTGTGGCAGCCGGCCGAACCCTGCGAATCAACACGCCCCGGGATCGCCATCAACTCCCGATGATGTTCCTCGACCGCCACCCTCGCCGTGATGAGCGCCCCGCTCCGCTGCGCCGCTTCGACAACCAGCACGCCTAATGATAAACCCGAGATGATCCGGTTCCGCCGCGGGAAGTTCTGTGCGCTGGGCGGCGTTGACATCGGAAACTCACTGATCACCGCGCCGTGCTCGCCATCTGAGGCCACGATTTCATCGAACAGGTCTTTATGGTCATGCGGGTAAGGCTGCGCCAACCCCGAACCGATCACAGCGATCGTCCGCCCACCCATGCGCAGAGCCGCGCGATGCGCCGCTCCATCGATCCCGCGTGCCCCACCACTGACGATGCACAACCCACTCTGTGCACACAAACTCGCAAACCGATCCGCCTGCTCTCTGCCATAGTGAGAACAACGTCTAGAACCCACTATCCCAAGCGCCAGCGCATCTTCTTCAACCATCCGCCCACGCACCCAAAGCAGTGTTGGCGGATCGGGGATGTGCTTCAGTAGCTGCGGGTATTCTTCATCACCAAACGCAATCAGATGCACATCATGCGATGCGATCAATTCCCGCTCAGCTTCTACCAACCCGCTTTGTAAAGTTCGATCGAGCGCCGCCCGCAACTTGCGTGCACGCTGCATTCCCACTTGATCGAGACGTGCAAATTGCTCAGCCGAAGCATCGAGCGAGCCCGCAGCGCTGCCGAACGTTTCGACACAACGTTGAATCGTGGCTTGTCCGAAACCCTCGGAAAGTGTTAGAGCCAGAAGTGCATCATGTTCCCGGGATGACATGGACAAGAGTGTAATCGGGCGGAGGGGGAATAGGAAAACTGGAAATTAAAAAAGCAGAAAATGCAGAAAATGAAATTCACCGAATCACAGAAAGATACCCGGCCCTTCGCTGCGCTCAGAACCGGCGTTGGGTTAGAAACATTAGCGATTAACGATTCGAAATTAGCGATTAAAAATCGCTACCCCCAAAAAATAAGCCCGCCCCAACGCATCGGGGCGGGCATAGCTTGATGGTCTGGTAGTGGGAGCTGCTCTACAGCCCCGTCGAGCTGCCTAACGCAGCCCACTCCAGACGCTCATACAGTCGTTATCCAAGGATCACCTCCATTCTGAAAAGAGCCAATCCCAGCCGTCACCATCTCGTGTCGTTGCCGTATGCGAACGACCCGTGGCCGCCGGAGTCTTTCCGCCCCGTAACGTCTTACCGGGGCACCGCGCTCATCGGCCGCAGGGGTCTACGATCCGATGCTCGGTCGACTCCGCTCATACTGACATTCAGAGAGGTTTTCTCGCTTACTATCAGCAGGCTCGGTCGACAACCTAATTATCGTCTACACCCCCGCCAGGTCAATCATTTTCTAACTTTTTTCTGACACTTTCGCGCACAAGTTAACCCACCGAGATGACCTGCATCCGTTTATCTACATGAACAGGTAATTGGATTGGACAAGGTCCGAAAAATGTAACAATCAGATGCCCGTTATAGCGCACAACTGATATCTGTCACGCCGCATCCTCAGTCCGCTCAGCGAGCAGGATCTTGTGGCGACGTTTGATCAAATCCATCAGGTGTTCGGTCTCCGTCACGGCCGTCGGTGTCCATACCGCCCAATGGGTATCCATCGCACGCTTGGCAACACGGATCCCGTCACGGATGTACCGGTTCAGCCGCTTGATCGGCAGCTTCTCAACCATCTGCGACTTCATCGGCACACACAACACCGGCGTCTCGGGATTCGGCACCAGATACGCCAATGTTTCAAGCAGCTTGCCATCTTCGTCATAAAGCGAGAATTCCAGCGTCCAGCGCCACGCCGCACCGTGCCAGATCAGGCCCTGGTGGACACCCGGAAACTCGTTGATCTTCTCGATCAGGATGTCCACAATCTTACGACGCTGCTCATCCAGGGGATTCAGCAACTGCGCCAGCTCCGGCTGGACCCAACGGTCTTCCCACGGGCTCTTGACTTTATATTCCTCAATTTTTGCCATAGCTGTCATTCTCTGTATTGCCCGAAAATCTTAGGCCGCCCATACGCATTGCCCAACGCACAAGTGCCGATCTGATTCGCGTTTATTAATATTTGCGGATAATGGCGTAGCCCCGCATCATAGCCATTATTCACTGTTCCCGCAAACACTGTTCCCGCAATAATAGCCATAAATTCAGTAATTACAATGCCTAACACCCGTCCAACAGATTTGCGCAAGGACGTATTGAGCTGTGTGGTCATGGCTAAACGACCCGTGCCGGGACAGGTAAAAACCCGCTTGATCGGCCAGTTCAACGCCTATCAAGCCGCCATCATCCATACCGATCTGCTGCGATGCACGGTCCAGAGGTTAACCCAAGCCTCTTTGGGACAACTATTTATAGCTGTAAATGACCATGAGGCCCCGTTCTCCCACGATGACCCGGCACTTTCACTGGATATCCCTGAAAACACTACAGTTATAGACCAAGGTGCCGGTTCACTCGGTGATCGACTGGACCACGTCTGGCGTCAGATCGGATCTGGATCGGCTGTGTTCTTCGGCGTGGACTGCCCGGATGTGCCGAAATCACACCTGGATAGCATCCCCATCGCCCTTCAGTCAGCCGACGCGGCGTGTGGCCCGGTGGATGATGGAGGTTATTGGTGCCTGGCTGCTCGACGATATACCCCCGAATTGCTGGCCGGCATCGACTGGGGCACCACTGCGGTGTACCATCAGACGCGTGATGCCGCACAAAAGGCCGGCCTGACGTTCGAGCAACTGCCCACCTGGCAGGATGTAGACGACGTCAAGGACCTCAAAGCACTGCGGCAAAGACTCCAGTCGGCCGAGGAGCCGGCACTTAAACGCCTGGCACAACGCCTGGAGATGATCACTCAGGATTCTCAGCTATGACAGATACCAACAGTCCCGACCAGACGGGCAACAATACGATCGCCAACGCCGACCAGGAGCAGATCGACCTCAGCCAGTCCGTCATCCTCGTCGTTGATGACAACCAGCAGAACGTCGAACTGATGCAGGCCTACCTCGACGACATGCCCTGCCAGGTCCTGACCGCCTACGACGGCCTGGAAGCGATCGAGCTGATCGAAGACCCGGACCGCCCGACCCCCGACCTGATCCTGCTCGACGTCATGATGCCCAAGATGTCAGGCTTCGACGTCTGCAAGCGGCTGAAAAACGACCCCGAGACACGCACCATCCCCATCATGATGGTGACCGCGCTCAACGAACTGGGCGACATCGAACGCGGCGTCGAGTCCGGCACCGATGACTTCGTCACCAAACCGGTTAACAAACTAGAACTCATCACCCGCGTCAAGAGCCTGCTGCGCGTTCGCCACCTGAAGCGCGAACTCGACCGCACCGAAGCCTACATCAAAGACATCGAACGCATCGAAGGCCGGGACAACAAGTAGCGTTACGATTGAGCTTTGAATCCCTATATTACCCAACCATGCCAGTCAGACATCTCTCTACGTATCGCATTCCATTAAAACAATCGCATCGCGCATTTTGATGCGCTGAAAGACATGCCATGCCGGGTTTCTGTACGAGGAACAGATCGCTTGATTGATGCAGGGATGGTACAGGATGTCAATATCAGGCTTGTTGAATCGATATGCATTGAAACGCCTTAGCCCAACTGTTAACATCGCCCCCGAAGACAGTTTCTTTATATAGGGGGCTAGGTCATGCACACGAGATATACAAGCGCGCTGTCGATAATGACGAGCGCGATGCTGGTACTTTCTTTTGCGTTCAGTAGCAACACACAAGCAGCAATCACATTCCAAACGGTTGTGATGACTGACCAGGCCGCACCGGGAACCGATCCGGATGTTGTCTTTTCCAGATTATTCAACCCCACGATCAACGATGCCGGACAGCTATTGATCCGAGGTGAATTAAGCGGGCCTTCGATCCCGGCCGGCACTTACTCAGCCGGGCTATGGCTTGCATCCCAAGATGGTATCGAACTTGTCATTCAAACCGGCGACCCGGCAACTGGTGCAGAGCCGGGCACTTACTTTACAAGTGTGGGCGGGAAGATAAACAATATGGGTGACTTTCTGCTCGGGGGCCAGACATACGGCCCATTGAGCAACGGCCAAGGTTTGTGGCGTCTTGCCAACAATAACATCGAGTTACTTCTTCAGATTGGCGATATCGCTCCCGGTACCGGATCAGAATTCAACACCATACGAGGAACTTCATTTAATGCCTCCGGCCAAACCACAATCCTGGCGTCGCTGATTGGCGCAGGTGTGAATGCTGACAACAGCATGGGCGTCTGGTACGGCGAACCGGGTGCGTTAAACATGGTCTCCCGATCAGGCGATCCCGTCGTGGATTCAGCAACGCACGCGTTGTTTTATTTAACCTATGAACAACAAAACGTGTCACTCAACACCAACGGGCAAGCTGCAATCCTGGGCATACTGACGGGTAACGGGGTATACCCTTCAAATGACACAGCCATCTGGGCAGGCAATTCAGGTGCTTTTTCTATGATTGCCCGGGAGGGGACGCATGCCCCGGGAACAGCGCCTGACGAGTACTACTACATCTTTACAAAACCTGTGATTCATGACACAGGCGATGTGGTCTTCCGCGCCGTATTGGCTGGACCAGATGTTGACGATCTCAACAAATGGGGCCTATGGGCGCAACGAAGTGATGACTTGTCGCTCATTGCCCGCGGAGGTCAGCCGGCCCCCGGCACCGAAGCCGGCGTCAGATTCTTCGATTTTTCTAATCCCGCCATCAACAGCAATGGGGACTGTGTGTTCACTGCCAGGTTACATGGCGACAGCGTCGATCAGACGAACAATGGCAGCATCTGGATTGATCGAGGTGATGCACCGCAGCTTCTTATCAGAACCGGCCAACCCGCACCGGGCTTCGAGCCGGGAGTTGTCTTCCGTGGTGACTTCACTAGCTCACTATTGCTCAATGACGTGGGACAGGTTGCCTTCGGGGCTTTGCTTAACGGCCCGGGCATCACTGAATTGAATGATGGTGGTCTATGGGTTATCAACAGTACGGGCACGCTCCAACTTATCGTTCGAGAGGATGACTTATTCGATGTCAACGACGATCCATTTATTGAAGAGTACAAGACCATCGATTCATTTGCTTTCCTCTCTGCGAGCGATACCGGTAATAACGGCCAGCCGCCATCATTTAACAATGCCGGCCAGCTCGCATTCACTCTAACCTTCACCGACGGTACGTCCGGTATCTTCGTCGCCAACACCCGCCCATCAGGCGACTTCAACGGCGACGGCTTCGTCGGCCTCGACGATCTGGACATCATCTTGAATAACTGGAATCAATCCGTCACCCCCTGGGACTTCACCGCCGGTGATACTACCGGCGACGGTTATGTCGGGCTGGATGACTTGGATTTATTACTGGCCAACTGGAACACCGACACTCCTCCTGGTGCAACTATATATTCCTCTATCCCCGAACCGGGCACTTTAATATTGTTGGGGATTTCTTCAGTAATGATGTGCAATCGTTTCCGATAACCAGACTAAACGTCAAACCGCACATACCTTGTTATCACTAATCCGTAGAATCCCTTGCTTTTCCAGGATTGGCCTCGTCCGCCTGTCAAGGCTCATAGGGGCCAATCGATGGTCCGGCTGTACCGATTGTGCCGTCTGGTCGGTCGCATGATCGGCAAATAATACCCAACATGAATGCAGAAGCTGATGATTCGGACATCTCGGGTCGATGTCTGGTCCTGTCGTCCCATGATACGTGGGCACATAAAAGTGAATCGGTGGGCAATCCAGGGTCGACCAGCAGGACCCAATTGACACGGCACGTGGCCGAGTCAGTCCCCCTGGAACGAAGCCTGAAAGGCACCACTGGAGGACCGGAGAAATGAGTCGGATCAACACCAATGTTAACTCGCTGATCGCCCAACGCATCCTGGGCCAACAGAATCAAGGCCTGACCAAGTCGCTGGAGCGGCTGAGCACGGGTTACCGGATCAATCGAGGTAGCGATGATCCGGCTGGCCTGATCGCCAGTGAAAAACTGCGCTCAGAAAAAGTGACTCTCGAAGCCGCCATCGGCAACGCCGAGCGTGCTGAACAGGTCGTCAACGTCGCTGAAGGCGGCCTGCAGGAAGTCCAGAACCTGCTTCTGGAAGTCCAGAGCCTGGTCACCTCCAGTGCCAACGACGCGGGCCTGAGCGAAGAAGAGCGCAAAGCCAACCAATTGCAGGTCGACCAGATCCTGCAGACCATCGACCGTATCGCGTCGACCACGAGCTTCCAGGGCACCAAGCTGCTCAACGGCTCGTTCGACTTCCAGATCTCCGGCCAGGCGACCACCGTCCTGGACGTACAGGTCGATGCGGCCAAGTTCACCGACGGCACCAACACCGACGTGTCCGTCCTCGTAACCCAGTCCGCCCAGCGTGGTTCGATCTTCCTGTCGACCGCCGGCGCCCTGGAACTCGATGACGATGCCGACAGCAGGCTAACCTTCGAAGTCGCCGGCACGCTGGGCTCACGCCAGTTCAGCTTCGCCTCAGGCGCCACGGTGGCCGACATGGTGACCGCCATCAATGCCTTCAAGGGCGTAACAGGCGTCTCGGCGTCCGACGGCACCACCGGTGTGCAGCTTAAGAGTACGGCATTCGGTTCAGACGCCTTCGTGTCGGTCGATGTTGACGCGGCACCGGGCCTGGCCGGTAACACCGGTGTGTACTTCTCCTCGGCTTCCGATGAGAGCACCGTGTCCACCGAAGCCGCAAGCTATACCACCTTCGCCGCAGCCAATGGTGCAATCCGTGACGACGGCCAGGACGTGGCCGCCACCATCAACGGCAACACCGCCGCAGGCAACGGCCTGAAACTCGCGGTTAATACCGAAGGCCTCAACGCCACCATCATGCTGAACTCTGGTGCCGCACAAGCCATCGCCAGCATCAGCGCCTTTACGATCACCGGCGGCGGCGCCGAATTCAATATCGGACCTCGAGTCGACATCGCCAACCAGACACGTCTGGGCATCGGCAACGTCGCCACCCGCAACCTCGGCGGTGAATACGTCAGCGGTGTGTCCTATAACCTCGACGACCTCGGCTCCGGCAAGCTCTTTGACCTTGATGACGGTGACCTGAGCATCAGCCAGCGGATCATCAACAACGCCATCGACGAAGTTTCGAGCCTCCGCGGCAAACTCGGTTCGTTCCAGAAGAACGTGGTCGGATCGACGATCAACTCTCTGAACATCGCGTTGGAGAACATGACCGCGGCAGAAAGTGCCATCCGCGATACCGACTTCGCAGCGGAAACCGCAACCCTGACAAGGAACCAGATCCTGGTGAACGCGGCGACCAACAGTTTGGCGATCGCCAACAGCCGACCCCAGAACGTGCTGGCCCTGATCGGGTAAGTAAACGAAGTAAGGTCCGTATAAACAAAACTCCAAGCGGTGGCCGTGAACTCGGTCACCGCTTTTTTTTGCGCGCTTCAACCCGGCGCGCCGCCCTGTCTTTACCGTAGACAGCCTGTCTTCAGCGTCTTTGCCCGAAATAATCACGATTTTTTTGGACCCCTTTTCACGGTTTGGTGCGCGCCACACCACAGATTATCGGCGGGCCGATTATTCCGATTATGAGGCGCTTAAGCCGTGTTCCGGTTATGACGATCACTCCGGTTGCACGGGCAGGGTCAAAAACCTCTGCCCGGATGCGAACGGAGAACGCAATGGACCGCTGTTCCGATAAGACAAGTTCGATAACCGGGTGGCGAAAGCGGACCCGGCCCGCCGAATTTGGTCAGGCATCGGGGCTGCATCGAGGGCCAGGGTCGGCCAAGCGAGACAGCCCCACGATCCATTCGGGTGGTAGACCACCGCCCGGCTCCCGTGCTCCAAGGATGGAGAAAGGAGCGGTGACATGAGCAGATGACATAAAAAACAAAATCTGTCAAAAGCATTGAACAACAAGTTAAAAAAAGTACCGGGTAACGCGTTGTTACCCACGTTCAAAAAAGCATCACATCGGATCGGAGATCTGTGACCGTAACCAGGCAGGAGCCAGGCGCCCGATTAAGGGTGAACCACAGAACCGCGTGTTTCACGGAGGATCGACACCATGAGTCGTATCAACACAAACGTTAACTCACTGCTGGCTCAGAGAATCCTGACCCAGCAAAACAACTCTCTTAGCACGTCGCTCGAACGGCTGAGCACCGGCTTCCGCATCAACCGCGGCGCCGATGACCCGGCCGGCCTGATCGCCAGTGAAAACCTGCGATCGGAAGAGGCGTCCATCACCGCAGCCATCGATAACGCCGAACGCGCTGACCAGGTGATCAACATCGCCGAAGGTGGCCTGCAGGAAATCAACTCTCTGCTGCTGCAGATCCAGAGCCTCGTCGGCGCTTCGGCCAACGACGCCGGTCTCAGTGATGAAGAGAAAAAGGCCAATCAGCTGGAGATCGACTCGATCCTCCAGACGATCGACCGGATCTCCTCGGCCACAAGCTTCCAAGGCACCAAGCTGCTTAACGGAACCTTCGACTTTACTGTCTCCGGACAGTCAACATCCGTTGCGGACTTCCAGATCAATGCCGCCAAACTTGAAGGCAGCGATCACCGCGACGTCGAAGTGCTCGTGACCAACTCGGCGCAGCACGCCGCACTCGTGCTCTCAACCGGCGGCACCGCCCTGGACCTGTCCGCGTCCACCGCGCAGTTCCAGTTCGAGATCACCGGCGCTCTCGGATCCCGCGAATTCACGTTTGCATCCGGTACCACGATGGCTGACATCGTCGCCGCGATCAACACGTTCAGTTCCATCACGGGTGTCTCCGCCGCAGCACCGCAGACCAGTGCCATCGTCTTCAAGAGCACGGAGTTCGGCTCCGACCAGTTCGTCAGCATCGTCGTCAAGGATGATGCCGGCCAGGCCGGTAGCTTCACGACCATGTCGGCAACGGACGAGAACACGTTCAGCACCGTTGCTTCCAACATCCAGACAATCACGGCAGTCCGTGACCTGGGTGACGGCGGCAAGCGTGACGACGGACAGGACGTCGGCGCTATCATCAACGGCATCGCCGCTACCTCGGATGGCAAGACCGCTCGGATCGTCTCCGACTTCCTCGATGTCGAACTCGATCTGACCACAACCGGCGCACAAACGCTCGGTTCAATCAGCGCCATGACCATCACCGGCGGCGGCGCCAAGTTCAACCTCGGCCCCAACGTCGATATCCAGAACCAGGTCAGCATCGGCATCGAAAATGTCGCATCGCGTAACCTCGGCTCACTGGAAAATGGTTACCTCGACGATCTCGGCTCCTCCAAGACCGCCAACGTCGTGGACGGCAACCTCGAACTGGGTCAGAAGATCATCAATGATGCAATCACTCAGGTCTCTAGCCTGCGTGGACGACTCGGTGCGTTCCAGAAGAACGTCATCGGCGCAACCATCAACTCACTGGGCGTCGCCCTTGAGAACACCAGCGCCGCTGAAAGTTCGATCCGCGACACCGACTTCGCCTCAGAGACGGCGGAACTGACTCGCAGCCAGATCCTGGTCAATGCGGCAACCAATGTCTTGAGTATCTCCAACAGTCAACCACAGTCAGTACTCTCCTTGCTCGGGTAACCGAGTAAACAGATCGTAGGACGCCTCGAAACACGCGGGGCATCCGATCACTGATGCGGAACGGCGGCCGGAAACGGTCGCCGTTTCTATTTGCGCACTTCGCCCCCCCCACTTCCCAACCTGATCCAGCCACCACTGGTCAAAAATCCAAAACTTAAAAATATTCTAAATACCACAGCAGGGAAAACCCTAGCCAGTCGTATCAACCAATGAGAAGACACCGCTTCTCCAGGCTCAAAACCGATGGGCTTGATCGCTGTTAACACAACAATATCAAGGAGATGCAGTAATGAAACGTCTGGGTTACCTCGCTCTGATCGTCGTCGTGATCGCCAGCATGTCTACCTTCACCGAAGCCGCAAAGAAACGCGGTGGTGGCGGTAGCGGCAGCACCCCAGCCCTCACCGACGCCGAAACCGCCGGCCTGCTGGCGATGCGCGAGGAGGAAAAACTGGCCCGCGATGTCTACCTCACACTCGGCGAAAAATGGAACCAGCTGATCTTCGACAACATCGCCGCTTCCGAACAGCGCCACATGGACGCCGTCAAGAACCTGCTGGATAAGTACGGCCTGGCGGACCCCGCTGCGGGCAACGGCATCGGTGAATTCACCGATCCCGTCTTCACCGAACTGTTCGATCAACTCGTCGCACAAGGCAACCAATCCGTCGAAGAAGCCTACAAGGTCGGCGTCGCCATCGAAGAACTCGACATCGACGACCTGAAAATCCTCATCGCGGAAACCACCAAATCCGACATCAAACGTGTCTACACAAACCTGCTCAACGGCTCATACAACCACCTGGCAGCGTTCTCATCCATGCTCGATTAAGCGGATTATTCAGCCGCGATAAAAACTGATTATCCACCGACACACCTCCGGCAGAATGCTAACACTCTGCCGGAGGTGATTTTACTAAAACACCTTAACTCTAACATATAAAAGACTTACAAGACACATCGATTTTCACCGGACGCCCGCCGCATGACCGATAACAATAATGCACTATCCCTCAAACCCACAGAGTCGCCCTATGCACATCATTCTCTCTTACCCGAAGTCAGGCCGAACTTGGCTGCGATTCATGGTCGACAGCTACCTGTGCCGGGTTTTTGATCTGAACTGCTCGAACGTATTTGAAGCCGAAAATCAACTGAAGAAGGTTCATCCGATCGAGTGGACGCACCTTTCGGGAGCCATGATCGATTGCTTGCCCTATTGGGCCATGGGCGGCTGGCGGTTGGGTGAATCCATGCAACGCGTGCCATGGTTGATCCTGACCCGTAACTTCCAGTCGACACTCACCAGTGCGTACTTCCAGGCACGCGACCGTATCAAGGTCTTTCGAGGAACCCCCAGCGACTTCCTTCGCGACCCACGATTCGGCATCATCAAACTCGTCACCTTCTACAACATCCTGGAATATATCCGCCCTGATATTGCCAGATGCGATGTGTTCGCCTACGAAGAACTGCTCGAAAACCCCAAAACCGTTTTTACCCGCGTCATCGAATCACTTGACCTGCGCGTCGATGAAAACCTGCTCGAGCAAGTCGTCGAAGACGCCGGCTTCGAGAACATGAAACGTCTTTCAATAACGCCTGAATATGCCGGCACGGTCATCGCGCCGATCGATCCCAATGATCCACAAACTTTTAAAGTGCGCAGCGCGGGTCGGGAGAAGAAGTCGCTGTTTGCAGAATACGACCTGGAATACATGCACCGTGTGATCGATGACCTGTTCCTGCACAAACACAAACCGGAATACAGGTACTGCCTGGGAAAGCCTCAGAAGTCCCCTACTTTGAAACCTAAAATCACATTGCCCAGAGTGCAGGAAAGCACTGCCGTATGACTTCTACCATCGCACCCGACAAACCATCTACACTCAAGCGCATCGACGAGCTGCTCAACAAGCAGATATTCTTCATTGTCGGCTGCCAGAAGTCCGGCACGACCTGGGTGCAGCGCCTACTTAACGGCCACCCCGACATCCGGTGCCACGGCGAAGCCTACTTCGGCCCCGTCATGATGCCGCTGTTGCAACAAGTCGTTCAAGCGTATAACCAGAAACAAAAAGCCGGTGAGCAAGGCTTATTCAACAACGATGACCTGCGTGAACTACTCCGCACCGCGGTCGGCCTGAGCTTCAAACGCTGGGTCGGCGACGATGAAGTCAAAGCCATCGGCGAAAAAACACCTGAACACGCGCTGTGCATGAACCCGCTTTACGAATGCTTCCCCAACGCGAAGTTCATCCACATCACACGTGACGGCCGCGATGTCTGCGTCTCCGGCTGGTTCCACAACCAGCGCCAGGCCAAACCCAGCTTCCTTAAAAACTTCCCCAACCTCAACACCTACATCCAATACACCGTCACACAGCATTGGCTTCCCTACATCCAACATGCGCAGCAATTCGGCCAACAACACCCCGAGCAATACCACGAACTTCGCTACGAAGATTTACACACCGATCCCATCAACCAGACGCACGCGATGCTGACTTTCCTAGGGATGGACGACAGTGAAGATACAGTAGAAAAATGCCTCGAAGCCGGCAGCTTCAAGAAACTCACCGAAGGCAGAACCCGCGGCGAAGAAGACAAAGCATCCTTCTTCCGCAAAGGTGTCATCGGCGACTGGCAAAACCACTTCGACGACTCCAACATAGCCACCTACCAAGCCGCCGCCAGCAACCTGCCCACAAAACTTGGTTATGAGTAGGGATTGGGGATTGAAGCTTATTAATTCGATGACGGTAGTCATCCAACCCAACGCCGGTCCTGAGCGCAGCGAAGGTCCGGGTATCTTCTCCACCACTGACGATACACTCATAAACAAGCCGCTTGCGGCTTAGCGCATCTTCTTTGCTAACGGCTAACGGCTTCCCTCACACCCTGAATATCGAACCGACCTTCTTCCCAAAGATCAGCGACACATAAATCAGCGTCAGTCCGAGCAATCCCATACTCCAGACGCCCAACGCGCTTGCGACCTGCGGACCATCACCTAACCGTTCGAATAATGTGTAAATCGTCTTCGTCACCGGGAAGTACTGTTCGCTTTGAGCAAGCAATAACGAATCCGACACTTCCAGCATCGCGAAGCTAAATGCCAGCACGCCCCCGGCCAGCAGGTTCGCAGACACCAGCGGGATCACGATCTTTCGCATCGTCGCGATCCAGCTCGAACCGAACACCGACGCCGCATCTTCCAACTCGATCGGCACCTGTTCCATGCCCGCCACCGCCGAACGTAACACGTAAGGCAAACGACGGATCATGTACGCGATCACCAAAAACGCTGTCGGGTCAGCATTCTCCCCCAACACCTGCAATAGAGAAGGCACCGAACCGTCAGGCAACCACTTCTGCAACTCGATCGACACCGCGATATACCCGAACGCCATCACGATGCCCGGCACCGCCAGCGGCATCATGCCAAGACCATCCAACAGCCACCGGCCTTTAAGCTTGAACCGTGTGTTCAAATACCCGATCGACACACCGAGCACCATCGCCAGCAGCGTCGCAATGATCGCGTACTTCAAGCTGTTCTGGATCGACGCCGCGGCAAGCGGGTGCGTCATCGCGCGCGTGAAGTGATCGATCGTCATCCCCTCGGGCAACACCGATTGATACCAACCGCCCGGCGGGCTGAACGCCGTCAACACCACACCAACATGCGGCAATAGCGCCAACACACCGACAAACAGGAACAACCCAAACGCCCCAAGCGTCGCGGGGCCGCTCAGTTTCATCGGCGTCGCCGCACGCATTGCGCGTGTCGTCGTCGTGTGCGTCTGCCGACCCAACAGGATCTTGCCGACCCAGTACGTCAGCACCGCCATCGTCAGCATGACAAAAACCAACGCGTAAGGCCGTTGGCTCGTTTCCATTTCCTGCACGCCGTAGAACACCTGCACCGCCGTGACACGGTTGAACCCGAACATGAGCGGCGTGCCCAGCTCAGTAAAGCTCCAGATGAATACGATCGTCCCGCCAGCGAAAATACCCGGCAAAATAAGGGGGAAAATGATCCTGCGGAACCGCATCCATCGGCTGGCGTTCAGGTTGATCGCCGCCTCTTCAATAGACGGATCGAGGTTCGCAATCGCTGCGATCAGGTTCAGGTAGATGATCGGGAACAGGTGCAGTGCTTCGACAATTATCACGCCCGTCAACCGCGCGTTGCCGAACACATCGATCGGGTTATTCCAGTCAATGATGCCGAGGTTCACCAACAGCGCGTTCATCGCGCCGTATCGGCCTAGGATATTCTGCAAACCGATCACACCAACAAACGGCGGCAACACCAACGGCAACAACACCAATCCCGTCAGCAGCTTCTTACCCGGGAATTCATATCGCGCGCTTAACCACGCCAAAGGCCCGGCAATCAGGATGCTCAATCCCGTCACCCAGAACGCGATGATGAAACTATTGACCACACCCTCACGCAAGATCGGGTCTTCGATGATGCGATACAGATGCAACAGCGTCCAACTGCCATCCTTATTCTTGAATGCGCCGATCACCGTCAAACTGATAGGCCAAAGCAGGAACAAAGCCAGCACGGCGAAGCACGCACCAAATGCAACATAATGACGGACGCGTGGCTCTTTCAAATGTCACCCTCCACGATCCGCTTGTACTGCTTAGCGAAAAACCGCGTCCACGCGATCCGGTCCAGTTCACGCAGATCGGAATCCTGATCCCATGCGTCGGGCCTCGCTGCCAACTCTTCCTGGGTAAACGGCATCTGATCCAAAACATCCAGCATCGCTTGCTTGCGCACAGGGTCCTGTTCAGCCATGATCGTACGCCATGCGGCGACCAGATCGTCATGCGTGTCGATCGCCATCGCGTGCAGCACCACGGAAACAGACCCCATGTAATTCGGCGTCCCATCCTTGAGCGGACGGGCCATGTCGTAGTAGTTCACCGGGTCGACCATGCGAGCCATCAGTTCCGGCGTGTACAACTGGTGGCTGACCGGGGGGCGCCTCAGTTCGTAATGCAGCGGCCCATCCGGGTCACCTGCTTTGAAGTTCCACAGGGCCTGACCTTCGTAAGACAGCAAGAATTCAATAAAATGCTTCGATAATTCCAGCCGCTCGCCCTTGACGCCGTTGAGCACCGCCACCGGGTCGCACGCGTAAACTGTTGTATCAGCAGGCGCTATGAATCCAACGCGGTTGTGCCCCACCGACTGAGCCTGCCATCGACCGTAGTAGTCGATACACACGCCCGCCGCCGCGTCACCCGCCGACACATCCAGCGGTATCTTCGTCGAGGAGGTGGCGAAGTAACGGGAATTGGCAAACATCCGGCGCAGGATCTGCCAGCCTTCCTCGTACCCAACTCTTTGCAATATGGCGTTATACGTCACACGTACCGACCCGGAGTACGATGGGTCCGCCATCGCCAGCCAGCGGAAGTAACGCTCATCCGCAAGGTCGCTCCAGCCGCTTGGCGTGCCGGTCCCGATGGATTCGACCGCATCGTTGTTGTAGACGATCCCGAAGCTGCTGAGGATCACCCCCCACCAATGGCCGTTCGGATCATACGTCCTTGCATCGGCGATCATTCCGTCACCGTAGACGCGTTCAATCAGATCTTCAGGCAACTCAATCGGCTGAGTCACAGAAGCGTGATAGGGGTTTTCCGGATCGTCAGGATTTTCCACCTCCACCCCGACGCGCCGGAAGTACTTGTCAAACATGTAGTCACCGCCGCCCAAGACGATGTCATACCCGACCGGCTCAATATCCCGCCCCAGGGCGATAGCCTGCTCAAGCTCCGCCTGGTACTGGCTCAAAAGGATGCGCTGGATCTCACCACTACCACCGACGCGCCACTGGATCTCGACCGGCTGGTTGTAATGCTCGATATGCCAATCATTAAAAGCAACACTGAGTTCCTGGCGTATCTGCTCGTTGTGCGGCGTAAAGATGACCAACCGCTTGGCATCCGCAGCCGGCACTGACTCCGCCGGACGCCACAGCACCGGAGCTCCGATCAGCAGAGCCAGCAACGACAGCACCAACACTTGAGGAAGTATTTTGCTCATTTACGTTTTCGTGGAACAAGATATCGTCGTCCTGCGACTTGCCGTATCCACTCACGTTTTGCTAACCAAACATTAACAATTCAACGCATGTGCGCGCTCCGCCTCGGGGCTACAATATCCGCTGAAATGATACCCATCATCACTGAAAAATTGACGAAAAGTTACGGCCACATGCACGCGGTGGATCACGCTGATGTGCGTATCGAGCCGGGCGAATTGTTCTTCCTGCTCGGGCCTTCCGGCTGCGGGAAAACGACGCTATTAAGAATGATCGCCGGTCTGCTTGAACCTACCAGCGGAAAGCTGCTGTTCGGGGACCTCGACGTCACCCGCATGCCCTCAGGCCAACGCAACTGCGCCATGGTCTTTCAGAACTACGCGCTTTGGCCTCACATGACCATCCGTCAGAACGTCGGCTTCGGTCTCGATGCCAAGAAGGTCGCAGCGGACGAAAAGAAGCAGCGCGTCGACGAGATCATGAAGACCGTACAGATCGATCACCTGGCCGACCGCAAGCCCGGACAACTCTCCGGCGGTCAGCAGCAGCGCGTCGCGCTCGCACGTGCGTTGGTGGTGAACCCGGATGTACTACTACTGGACGAACCGCTATCCAACCTCGATGCCAAGCTGCGTACCGAGATGCGTTCCGGCATCCGTCAGGTCTGCAAGACCACGAACACAACAAGCGTTTATGTCACGCACGACCAGGAAGAAGCGCTTTCCATGGCCGACCGCATCGCGGTGATGGATAAGGGCAGGATCATTCAGTGTGGCCCGCCGGAAGAGGTTTACGATCGGCCGGTCAATCACTTCGTCGCCGACTTCCTCGGCTCGGCGAACTTTGTCTGCGGCGTCGTTCAGGAAAGCGGCCCGGATGGGACGACCGTTTCCACGCCGTTGGGACACCTGCGTGCATCCATGAACGGACACAAGAAAAACGACAAGGTCACCTGCATGATCCGCCCGGAACGCATCAGGCTACTGGATGGATCGGACCAGGCAGCGAATATGGTAGACGGCATCCACTGCGAAACGATCTTCCGCGGCGGAGGCCTGCGGCACGACTTCCGCTTCGGCGACGAGGTCAAAATCCAGGTCGATGAAACCCGTCGACGCTCCCACCGCATCAGCAACCCCAACGTCCGTCTGGGCTTCGAAGCCGACGACCTGGTCGTCCTGGCCACCGCTGAATAAGCCGGCAGCCCTACCCCCCTACTTGACCAGAACCCACGATCGGTTATCGTTTCGTATTCGGCAGCCTAACCCTGCCCCGCAGGGCGATTAGCTCAGTTGGCTAGAGCGCACGGATCACACCCGTGAGGTCGTAGGTTCGAGTCCTATATCGCCCATTCACTGTCTGGCAGCCGGGATCGAGTAGCAGAACCCCCCCCTTGCATCCCGGATTTTTAGCATCAATCGGCGGCTTCTGATTCGAACGTGCTTCCACCTGTATTCCGGCTGTTGTCGACCTTGAACTGGCTGACGAGTTGCTGAAGGTGCTGTGCCTTGGAACTCATTTCGTCGGCTTCCATGGCAGACGAGACCGTGGCGTCGGTGGATTTACCGATCAGGTTGTTGATTGATTCGACATTCGTCGTGATATCCGTGGCGGTGGCCGACTGCTGCTCAGTGGCAGAGGCGATTGAACGGATCATATTCAAGACCGTATCGGAGCCGGAGACGATTTCACTGAGTGATTGTCCGGCGTTTTCCGCCATACCGACGCCGTGTTCCACGCATTCGGAGCCGGTATTCATGCGCTGTACCGCTTTGCTGGTTTCGTCCTGGATGGCACTGATGGAATCCGCGACCTCCGCCGTCGCGGCTGTCGTGCGATCGGCGAGCTTGCGGACCTCATCCGCGACCACAGCGAAGCCCCTTCCGTACTCACCGGCGCGGGCCGCTTCGATCGCAGCGTTCAATGCAAGGAGGTTGGTCTGATCGGCGATATCGTTAATCACCCCGATGATCTGGCCTATCTGATCGCCGCGCTTACCGAGTTCGTTAATCGCAAGGGCGGATTCCTCCACACTTGCAGAAATAGACTTGATGCTCTGAACCGTCTCACCGACGATATCACCACCGGCCGCGGCTTTGTCACGTGAAAGCTGCGCGGTTTCTGTTGCCTCGGTTGACTTCTTCGCGACCTCTTCGACGGACGCCGCCATCTCCTCGATCGCGGACGCAACACTTTGAACCTGATTGGCCTGGGCGCGCATCTGCTCCGCGGTCCCGCTGCTGGATGCGGCAATACGGGTAGCGCTTTGGACAACCTCGTCCGCAGAGCGTGTCACCTCAACTATTACATCATGGATCTTCTGTACGAACGTGTTGAACCACTTGGCCTGCTCGCCGATCTCGTCGTTGGAATTAACCGCCAGCCTCCGTGTCAAATCGCCTTCGCCTTGAGCGATATCCTTAAGCAACTCATTGATGCGGCGGATCGGGCGGGTGATTGACGTAGCGGCCAACCATAACAGGACAATTGTCACGGCCACACAACCAACCCCCAACCAGACCTGCATCCACATCATGCTGGAGGCATCTGCCAGGATGTTTGACTGCGGGATCCGGATGACAATACCCCAGTTGTCCGCGGCCTGGTCCATGTCGATCGGGACCGTGACGCGCAGCCAATCACCAACGAACTCAGCGCTTTGTTCATCGCGCTGCACTTGATCGATAACCTGGGGTGCGTCTTCAAAAACCGTGGCCAGCTTTTGGCCAACCTTGTTCGGCGAACCGGTCGCGGAGATAAGCGTGCCGTCCTGGCTGAATACGAATATTTGTGCCGAATGGTTGTAGATATCCAAGGCGTCAGCATGCTTCTGCAATTGATCCATCGCCAGGTCGATACCGACGGTTGCGTGGAACGTATCGTTGGCAATAATCGGCACCGACAGCGGCAGGATCAACCGCTGGCCATCTGCTTCAACCTCTCGCAACTGCGGATTCAGGATACAGGCCTGCATCGTCTGCTTGGGGATCAGGTAGTAATCGCCGGGTCGTTTGCCTTCACCATCAGCCTGTTCATTGTCGTAACCAACGAGTGGGCGCGATACGGACGACCCATCGGCATCACGATACCAGTAGGGAATGAGCCGTCCCGACGCATCGTGGCCATCGGTATCAGCGAACCCGACATCCATTTCATCAAAACGATCCGGTTCCCAGCATGTATAGACGCCAACAAAGCGTGGGTTGGATTCCAGAATGATGCGCAGGATGCCGTTGACCGCCTCTCGCGTGATGTCAAGCTGTACGTTCTCGTCCTTTACCGCCGAGAGTGTACTGGCAAGTGTCTTGGCGGAGTCGAGCGCTTCATCCAATTCGCCACGGACACTGGCGGCCTGCTCGTGGGCGGTTGCTAAAGCCTGGTTCTTCGCGTTCTCGATTGCAGACTTTCGGACTGATATCGCGGAGTACGTGACAATCGAAGCAACGGTCAGAACCAGAAATAATCCACAGAGGATCGTGATCTTCTGACGTATCGAATGGACATGAATCAGCGCCATGTGTGCTACCTCCGAGTTACGCGTGATCCGGCACATGCTCCTGAATCACACCGGTCCATTCACACAACACATAATCAATACAGGAGGGAAATCCTGGCGATGGACTGTCACCCACCGCCAGGGATCGTAGGTTTATTCTGCAGTTGCTACGGAGCTATCTGAGCCCAGAGGTATCGCCTTGCCGCCGGACACCTGCGACAGGAACACCTTGTCCATGCCCTGGTTGTCCGAAGCGCCAAATTCCAGAACGGTACCGCCGAGGTCGAATGTGCCTGTTTCACTTACGGCCGCAAGCCATTTTTCACGGGTCGGCTCACCATCAACCTTCTTCATCGCCTCCGTGAAGAACTTGGCAACCATATAGCCTTCCAGCGAAATGAAGCCGATGTCGTCGGCCTTACCGGCCGCTTTCATCGCTTCGGTGTATTCCTTGACCAAGCCGTTGCTCTCGTCCCAGGGATAAGGCACGACCTGCGAAATCAGACACTTATCGTCGCCGGCATCGCCGAGTTCTGAGACCAGATTCTTGGTTCCCACGAAGGAGATATTGCAGAAGTATGCATCCTTGAGGTTCGCATTGGTCTTGGCGGACTTGATGAATTCAGCACAGGGCTTGTACGCACCAACCATGACAACGGCCTGCGGCTGACTGCCTTCGATCGCACTGAGGCCTTCATTGATCGCGGTCGTGTTCCGCTTATACGTGCCCTCGGCCACAAGCTTCAATCCACGCTTCTCTAAAGCGATATTGATCCCGCTGAGTCCCGCGCGGCCGTAGCCGTCATCCTGGTAGAAGCAGGCGATCTTATCCAGACCTTTTTCATCCACCAGGTACTGCGCCAGACGTTCCATCTCCTGGTAGTAACTGCCACGCACATTGACGACCAGAGGCTTATATGGATTACGTAAGAATTCGGCGCCCGTGAATGGGCCGATAAATGGGACACCGGCCGCTTCGGCGATGGGGACCGCCACCGAGGATGTGGGTGTGCCAACTTCTCCGATCAGTGCGAAGACTTTGACGTTCTCGATCAACATCTTCGTTGTCTGCTCAGCACGATCCGGTTCATAGCCGTCGTTGAGGCTCTTCAGTTCGATCGTGCGGCCGTTTACACCACCGGCGGCGTTTACCTTATCGAAGTAAACATTCAATCCGGTCGACATCCCCTGCCCCAAGCCCGCCGCGGGGCCCTTCAAGGCACAAGACTGGCCGAGGATGATCTTTGAATCCGTCACACCATTTTCCGCGTGGATATCGGACGTAGCCGTACCCACCATCGTCATCGCAAGAAAGGCAGCACACCACTTCGTCATTGATCGCATGTTAGTTCTCCTGGGTCATGAAGCTGGACAAACTACTTAATAGAGGGTTACGGCAATAAAAAAACTGACCAATTAGTCACGAATCACACCTGCAATATGAATGGTTGAGTCCCTGAACGAAATGGGCCAACACCAGCGCGTCACTATGTAACGCCTGTATTGCATGACAAAAGTCAGGCATTGCGCAGCATCGGATACATGCCCGATGGACTTGACGGGGAAAACCCAATCTGATTAAAAAGAGGTTAAACTGTTTTGTTAGTTATTTGTTATTAACCAGGAGCCTGAATAGACGGGGATGCTACTGCTCTTGGCCGGTGGGAGTGATGTTGGCGCGTGCGCTGACCGCAGAGTAACCAAGTTATTGGGACGTTTTTTTCAATCAAAACATACGTGATTAACCTGATTAATTATCGGCATATTGTCAACGTCAGATATTGTCGCATGCTTGGCATTACTAAATACTTACATTTATAACGGTATGCAAACTAATGACCGTAATCGTTACGAACGGTACAGCAATCATCACCGGATGAGGCTGCGAGTGTTAAAGATGATTAATCACGCCTAAAAAAGATGCGATCTACTGGAAATACCTAGTTCCACAAAAGTGGATCGGGTAACAACAGTGGAGGCAACATGTATACATTTGGCAAACTATTGGTGGCTACCGTTTTCGCGTTCGGCGCGACAACACAGGCCCAAACCACTTCAAGCAATGCAGACATCAATGAGCTGCGACAGATGATCGCGGAACAAGGTCAGCAGATCGAAGCACAACAGGCGCTACTTGAAAAGCAACAAGCCATGATTAGCCGCATGGCTGTCAACGACGGCGATTGGCTGGACGCGCGGCGGGCGGAAGAGGTCAAGGGCCTGATCCGCGAAGTGCTCTCGGATGCCGACGCCAGGGCAAACCTGTTAGATGAAGGCGTTACCGCCGGGCATGACGGCAAGAACTTCTACATCCGATCGCAAGACGGCGCATTCCTGCTGAAGGTCGCCGGCATGCTCCAGATCCGGCACGTGTTTAACACGCAGGATCAATCCCCGACCGACGACGAGGTCAGCGGCTTCGAGGCTTCACGTATCCGCTACGGGTTCATTGGTAATGTGATTGATCCCACGTGGAAGTACGTGATCTGGACCGGCCACAGCAACGCCGGCGGCGATCTGCTGCTGGATGCTTACATCACCAAGGTCTTCGATAACGGCTGGTCCGTGACCGCCGGTCAGTTCAAGGTGCCGATGTGGCGTGAATGGCTGGTTTCCGAAAAGTCGCAGCAAGTGGTTGAGCGTTCGTTGCTCAACGGGCTGGCCGGCAGCTACACACAAGGCATCATGGCCGACTACAAGAATGACAACATCCACCTGACGCTGTCATTTAACGACGGGCTTGGGGGGATTAACACAACCTGGAGCGCTACCGACGTCGACTTCGCGTTCACCGGTCGTGCCGAGTGGCTGGTTGATGGACAGTGGGCGGATTACGGCGACTGGATGTCCAGCCGGGGTGAAGAGCCCGTGCTGGTCGTCGGCGGTGCAGCCCATTATCAGAAGGGTGAAAACGGCACAACCGCTGAGACATCCGACATCACGCGGTGGACGGCAGACGTCACGTGGGGCCTGGGTGGCGCCAACGTGTTCGTCGCGGTGATCGGTGACCATCAGGAATCCGACACGGCCGAGATCGATCGTCTCGGTGTGATGGTTCAGGGCGGCCTGTTCCTGACCGATAAACTGGAAGTCTTCGGCCGGTACGAATGGGCGGACCTCGAAGTGGCAACCGATGGGCAGGATGACCTGGGGATCGTAACCCTCGGCGGCAACTATTACGTGCAGGGCCACCGCGTCAAGATCAGTGCAGACATCGGCTATGGCACCGAGCCCGTCCCCGCTACTTTTTCGAGCAACCTGACCGGCTGGCGCACCGATTCGACGGATGAAGATGGACAGATCGTGGCACGGACACAGGTTCAATTACTGTTCTAACCAAGTGAAAACGTTCTGTATAGACCCGGTGGGGCACAGAATTCTGTCATAACGACAACAGATAGGAGTGGGTCTCAGCATGTTTAAAGGCATATTACAATTCAATAGCATCTCAAAGAAGGTAGCCGTGATGGCGTCGATCCTGACGGGCATCCCGGTGATCGCGGTAAGCATCCTGGCTGTGTACCACGCTCAAAACGCACTGAATCATGTCGCGGCCGATGACCTCAAACACGTGGCATCACAAGCCCGCGCAATATGTGCGACTCAGGATGAGCTGCTTAAATCGAAGCTCAAGTCTGACCTGGCGCTGGCTGAAAGCTACATGAAGATGTCAAGCGGCAACCAGGACAACTGGGCCAGCGGCGCTGAACTGACGGGCGAAACCGAGCGGGTCGGCCAGTACACGGTGCCCGAAGTAAAAATTGGTGATCTGTCACTGATTGGCAATGACAAATTGGTTGATGCGATCACCCAATCGACCGATTGCGGCGCCGCCCTGTTCATCGTAACCAACGGTGACCTGGTCCGTGCATCAAGCAGCATTTTTGATGCGAACGGTAAACGCATCACAGGAACAGCAGTCGATCGAAACTCGCCGGTCTACAAACAGATCATGAGCGGCAAAGACTACACGGGTACTAATCTTATCAATGGCGAGTTGTATGAAGGCGCCTATTCACCGATCCGTTCCTCGGACGGCAAGATTGTGGCGGCGGTAGGCCTGGCCAAACCCCACACCGACTTCACCGCACTGAGCGATGCCATCTCTTCGATCAAGCTGGGTGATACCGGTTATGTCTACGTCATGCGCGGCGACGGCGTCCTGGTCATCCACCCCGCAAAGGTGGGGTCCGACCTGTCCAAGTACGACTTCTGCACGGAGATGAAGGAAAAGAAGAGCGGCTGGGTTGAATATGATTGGGAAGGCCGTCTGAAGTTTACGGCTTACGAATACTATGAGCCTTATGACTGGATCATTGCCGCCGGTTCCTATGCGGATGAATACAACGCCGCAGCGATTAGATTACGTAACTTCATGATTATGGCTACCGTGATATTCGTAGTTATCGCAGGCATTTGTGCCGTGTTCCTGGGCCGACGTATCGGTGCCGGTGTCAAACGTGTCACCGATGCGATCCATGAAATCTCACAAGGCGACGGCGACCTGACACAACGCCTGAGCATCGACAGCAAGGACGAGACCGGCCAGCTCGCCGACCGCTTCAATGTGTTCGTGCAAAAGATCCACGACCTGATCGTGGAAGTCGCAGCCGCGACACACGAAGTAGCCGGGGCGTCGACCGAGATCGCGGCAAGTTCCGAGGAGATGGCAACCGGTATGCAGCAGCAGTCGCAACAGGCGACACAGGTCTCCGCCGCCATCGAAGAGATGTCCGCGAGCGTCGCCGAAGTGGCGCGTAAGGCCGGCGAAGCCGCCAAGAGCGCTGAAGATGCCGGTGCCCAGGCCCAGGCAGGCGGCGGCGTCGTCGATCAGTCAGTCGATGGCATGAAGGCCATCGCCGACGTGGTCAATGAATCGGCCGCGGCGATCAATGAACTGGGCAAGCGTGGCGAGCAGATCGGGCAGATCATCGGTGTCATCAACGACATCGCCGATCAGACGAACCTGCTTGCTCTGAATGCTGCGATCGAAGCAGCGCGTGCCGGCGAACACGGCAGAGGCTTCGCAGTGGTCGCGGATGAAGTCCGCAAACTGGCCGACCGCACGACCAAGGCGACCGAAGAAATCGGCGAGTCCATCAGCGCTATCCAGAGCGAAACCGAGCTGGCGGTCGAACGTATGGGTGCCGGCACGGAACGTGTCAGCGCAGGCGTGGAACTGGCAGAAAAGGCGGGAGAATCGCTTGATCAGATCGTCGGCAGCGCAAGCAATGTCGCGTCGATGATCCGTTCGATCGCTGCCGCCAGCGAGCAGCAGTCATCCGCTGCCGAAGAGATCAGCAGCAGCATCCAGTCGATCAATGCCGTGTCACAAGAAGCGACTGAAGGCGCCAACCAGGCGGCCACCGCCTCGGCGCAACTCAGCAATAAGGCTGAACAGTTGCAGCGGCTGGTGGGCCAGTTCAAGGTCAATGCCGGACGTAATAGATAATCTGGTTCTGATACAGATTCGACAATCAAGTTTGATCAAATCGATTACAGCCCGCCGACATAAACCGGCGGGCTGTTTCTGTTGTATATAAGATCGAACCATCAATCCCTGTCGGCTTCGTTTGCTTCATCGCCAAGCAGAATAGCCAACACATCATTCTCGGTTAATGGTGCATCCTCCGGCACACTGTGGCCGTTCTCTTGCAGATACGAACGGATCCCTTCAAGCTCCCGGCTGAATACCTCCAGCAGAACTTCGTTATGCCGTTTATTCTCATAACTCCGGGGCGATTCCGGATAAGTCGTGCGGATAATCAGGGCACGCGGATCGACACCGATATTGGGATTCATATCAACCGGATATTCCGCACGGACCTTATCGTTGATCGACCGCAGATGATGCAACCGCGATCGGAAAGCGCCCTGATCGCGCAGCGGATACTTCGCGCCGGTCCCGGCTGATATGTCCGCCGCTTGCTGCACATAACTCGAGATGGATTCTTCAGTCGCTGCGTTATCCTGCCCCGATTCGCTTGATTGCTTGCGGTGCTCAGTTGACCAATCACTCGGACCGTATTGACTGAGCAGATAAAACAAGATGTCGCGACGTACCCGCCAAAGCCACGCCCACTGCCCGTCCGGCTGTTGGCTCAAACGTGCTTCAAGCTCGTTATAACGGTCCAACCACGCAGTTACTAATGCCTGATCGACATGTTTTGCGGGCTTTTTTGTCATAACACCGTGCTTCAAAAATGAACAGCCAATATATCTGCATCAACACTTATATCCGCCGTGTCAGCACACCACAAATCATCATCAACGCCATCCCCACAGATGCCGGCTCAGGCAACGTGGTAGGATAAGATGGCGTGCCGATATTCCAGTTGTTCAAGATAACGTCCAGGTCTTCCAGGCTCACAAATCCATCACCGGTCAATTCACCCTTCGAGATATCGCCCGGCGTCACCATCTGGTTCCAATGCTTCAGCACCAGGTCCAGGTCGTCCAAGCCAATAAAACCGTCAGCGGTCGGATCGCCAAAACTGGCAGTCGTTGTCCCCGTCACCGTGACGCTCGCCGATTCGATATCAACATAAGACAGCTCGATCGGTAGCGCTCCGCCTCCACCAATCGATAAGATGTAGTTCGTTTCCAGCCGGAGACTACCTATCCCGTTCAAGAGTGGCTGCGTCTCGGTTTCGGTGTGTTCATTGGTGGTGGTTGTTTCCCCGAAAACGCCGAAGTCATTGAAGAATACCGAATCGGCTTCGCCATCATCACCAATAAACACGATGAACTCGGCGTCAAGATCGACAACAATAAGGCTGGGATTCCAGGGGTCCCCCCAACTGCCGGAGACATAGGCCGAGCCGGTGTGCCCCGTCCCCGTGATCGTTACGGTGATCTCATCGATCTGGGCAAAAGATTGCCCAAAGTCGATCGGCGTGGTGATCGAATCCCCATAACTGAACCGCACGCCCTCCAGCTCAGTCAACGACAACGTATAACTATCTCCCAACGCGCTGCTTGTACCGACACAACCCACCAAAGCTGCCAGCAGTGCGCCGCGCATCAAATTCTGCATGATGAAACCTCCCAGATAAGTCCCCGTTATTACGACCGTGAGGTTCATCATATACATTTCTGATCCGATTTTTCAATACCGATAGCCGCCAGAGATCGAATCTCCTTGAAATAGTTGAGAATACATCACCTTCAATTGTCTTATCGCATTGTCGGGATCAGACCACGCCGGCACATCAACGCCCCCCCGATCAGCACCAGCACGATCGTGCCTGTCACCGGCTCGGGGACGTTGTTGATGCCCACGTGCATGTTGTCGACATTCAGCTCAACACTCAACCCGTCCGTCGAATAATCGCCCATGAACGCATAACCGAACTGGAACGTGCGCGTGAAGTCCGGGTGACTCGAACCGCCATCCACCTCAAAGAAGTCGCTCGCGATCAAACCCGAATCGCTGACCGTCATCCAGCCCGCGCCCGGCACAACCGATCCGCCGTGCCCCGTCGCGACAAACACTTCACCTTGAAGGATCGCGAGCGTGACTTCGAGGTTGGCTGTGCCGGTCACATCCAGCGGCAGCATGTCGATCGCAAAGTCCATCGACATCTCCCTGCAACACGCGGCATCGTCCGGCACAAACGTGAAGTCCGCATCGAACGGATACGCAACAATGAAACTCTGCGGGTCACCCGAACCCGGCGCGCTGATGTAGAGCTTCGTGCTCGGCGCATCGTTGCCGACAAACTCATCTCCGACACCGCTTAGCGTGAGTTGTCCCGACGTGTCGGTGACGATCTGCGACACTGTCCCGATGTTCACGTGCGGCTTGCTACGTTCAAAATTCTCCTTGGCCATTCTCCGCCCTCCTGTAGATATGGATCAATATGGATTTGAGGTGCTTCTCCGCCCAAACAATCACACAGCTATCCAATCAGCCATCTGATGTTTTTGTTAACAATCAAATTAACCAATAGAGCATACTTATACAAGCGTTTGCGGATAAATATGCACAAGAAGATCAATTGCTCTGATACGCCTTCGTCCGATCCTTGCGCCGCGCCAGTTCGCTGGTGTATTTGCGACCTAACGTATCCGCATGCCGCGTCGCCCACTCCGTCAGCTTCGTTTGCCCCGCGGGCGGGCTGTCGACATGAAGCAGATCCGCCATCAGCCCTTCGATCTCTTCGCGTGTGATGATCACATCGCCCACGATCTTGCCCATCACCCAGCCCAGCACATAACCCAACGACGGCGGCACCGAAACAATCGGCCGACGCACGCCGATGATCTTCCCGATCATCTCGATCAATTCACGATACGTAAACGTCTCCGACCCGATCGCATCTATGATCACATCCTCGTCATTCTCCCACTGCTCAACCGCAAGCGCAGCAAGATCGTCCACATGGATCGGCTGCAAACGATACTTGCCATCCCCAAACACACCGAACACCGGCATGTGCCTTAACACCCACGCGATGTTATTAATCAAAATATCTTCCTTCCCAAACAAAACCGTCGGCCGAAGGATCGCATACGACATGCCCGACCCGATCAACGCACGCTCCAATTCCGCCTTCCCGCTGAAGTATTCCAAAGGCGAATCCTCAGCCGGATTCGTAATACTCACATGCACCACCCGCTCAACCCCCGCCGTCTTCGCCGCATCAAACAAAACCAACGTGTTCTTAACCGCTTCGTTGTGCTTGAACGTCTTGTGATTGAACCGCACCCAGTACGTGTTATAAAGAACACGCACCCCTTTAAGCGATTCCGCCAACTCTCCCGGCCGATCAAAGTTAAACCCCGCAACATCCACCCGCCCCACCAAGTCACTCACCCGCTTAGGCGAATTGGTCAACGTCAAAACCCGCTGATCCCGCTCCAGCAACCGCCTGGCAATATACCCACCCGAATACCCAAACGCCCCGGTCACCGCGTGTAACGCTTGCATCGATCAATTCCCCTTCAATGGAAGCCGAACCTAATCATAGCTTCGTAGGTCCGGGCCTGCCCGGACATCACACTTAATCATTGCTATTGTCCGGGCAGGCCCGGACCTACATCCTGACTCGCTATTTATACATGCTCTTGTTTGGATCGCCTCCCCGCACTCGGGACACGCAATTGATTCCTTGCTCCCTCGCAGGTCATAGCCGCAGGCGGAACAGTGGTCGGGTGGGAAACGGAATCGCGCCCAGGTAATTATTGTAAGCACGGGCCATATGGATATAAGAATCAACGGTACCCACAATGGGAACGCGATATGCCTGATACGGATCGGAAAGCCTAAGAAAGACGCTGGCAGAACGCCATCAGAATAGTCAAAATTAAACCACTCAAATTCCCGATGCCGTATCGCCGTCGGCACCATAAAGGTTTCTTCGATGTATGACACACCATAGGAGTTTTTAGAGGTCTTGAGATTGTTGTAGTACTTAACATGCATCGTCCCAAGCATCAAGTTCACGCTAAATCTGCGATCATTCGGCAACCCAATCATGAATCCTGCACGCCAATACAAACTCCCGATCAAAATAACACCCATAGCCAATGCGGCTATCGAAACCAGAACAAGCCCCGACCGATAGACCCAACCCCGCTTTTTACGACCCCTGCTCATGAATGACCATCATCCAAGCAACAAGTTGGTCAGTCAACAAGTCAGCTTCGTAGGTCCGGGCAGGTCCGGACCTACATAATCAATCATCAAACTGCCCCACTTCCATCGGGTCCCCCGCCGCATCACTCGCAAACACCCCAATCTGCGTACTCACCTGGAAACCTGTAGGCAAACCGGGGTACGTCATGCTGATATACGCAGCGCGGTAACCGGAAGTCGGACGCGGCACATCGCTGGTGATCTTTTCGCCATTCACCGTAATCGGTTTGGTCTGCCAGTTAGCATCGCGGAAGTCGCGTGTGTTGGAATCGGCCCACCATAAGGCGGCGCGGGTCGGCTTTTCCTGCGATGTCACATCGACGTGCAGAGCAGTGTCATCCTTGGATAACGTCCACGTGGGGTTCGGCAGCGTGAGTCCTTCCGCCGCGGCGATGTGTGTTGCGACCACGCTGCCGACGACGTGCAGGATGCCGCGGTCCATGCTGTGCCCGCTGTTGGGCGCGTAGACCAGGCGCTTGTCGCCGTGCAAACCGTCCCAGTACAGGTTGGCCGCATCGACCGGCCAGTACGGGTCGTTCGTCGCAAGCAGGACGGTTTTAAGCAGGTGTTCGAGTTTGTTGCGATACGCATAAGGATCGACCATCTGGATAAGCTGTTGGCCGCGCGGCGAATCGAAACGCTCGAGGATATTGCGTTCGGTATAAGGCCGGATCATCCGCGACGGCGCGCCCCACGCAGCAACGTGCAGGTCCATCTGCTGCTGCATGTTCAATACATCGATCACGATCGGCACGATCGCGTTGACGCGCTTGTCCGTCGCGCCGGTCAGCCAGGTCGTCCAGCCACGCTTGGAAGCGCCGGACACCGTGAAGTGTTCGATCTCAACACCCCACGTCTCTTGCGAATACGCCTGCGTCGCATCCATCGCACGCACCGCCGACTTCACCATCGGCAGCAGCAGCGGCCAATCCGTATCGCCCGACTCAAGATAACGATCCATCGTAAACGCGATCAGGTCGTCTTCCTTCAACCCTTCATACATCGGCTGGAACGGCACGCGCGTCACCACCGCGATCACGGAGCCGAGTTCACGGGCCGTACCCAGGAACATGTTCACTTCCTTAGGCAGCTTGCGCCCTTGACCAAAGAGCGGCTCTTCCTCGCCGCGCCACGATCCGCCGACAACCAGCAGCAGCCCTTGCTTGGGATGTGTCAATTCCTTTGGCTTGAGCAGGATCAACCGATGCCGCCACGCCGTACCCTGCCAGACTTGCGATACCAGTTCCAGCTCGCGCGCTTCGACATCGCCGATCACCATGCTGGATCGTTCGCGATAGGTAAACGCATCATCCGGCTCAGCCACGAACCGCTCAAGCACGCCCGACACATCCTCGACAGGCTCGGCCGCGACAGCGTAACGCGTGCATAGCAGAAGCAACCCACAGAAAACCCACGCCGGTAAATACTTCACGTTTCTTCTCCTGTCAGCCGGGCAAAGATGAGCCATCAGAGTGATAGCGGTATCGGCTGTTATCAAACTATACGCGATGGCCGTGCTGATTGTTACAGCTTTGTAGCCATCGCGATAAGACTTTCTGAATCTTAGGGGCTATTCAGTGATTCGCCAGCGTATCGACGCGGTACTGCACCGTCACCATCCAGTCAGCATAGTCCGGCTTCAACGACTTAAGCTCCGTCAAAACCGCCTGCTTTACCACCGACTCGATCAGCGAATTCTGCCCCGGCCAGATGCGGAACTTGATACGGACATAGCTCGTGCCCGCCTCCGTCTTCTGCGCGCCGATGACTTCATGCTCGCCCAGCATCAATCCGCTGAACTGATCGGAAATAGTCTGCGTCACTGCCTTGATCCGCTCGATCGCTTGAGTCGAGACCTGCTCATCATCAGGCAGCCACGCATCGAGGAACACGCGGATGTAACCGCTACGGTAGTTGATAGCATTGGAGATGTTTCGATTCGGGATAAACACCTCGGCCCCGGTGTAGTTCATGATGACGGTGTAACGCATGCCGACCCGCCGCACGATCCCCGCCTGCCCGCCGATCTCAACCATGTCGCCGACATCTACAAGGTCGGATGTGATCAGCGTCAGACCCGTGATGACATCCTGGATCAACCCTTGCGAACCGAAGCTGACCGCGAAGCCGATGATCGTCGCGCTGGCGAGATATGCAGTCAGCGAGATCTCGATCGCCGCGAAGATCATCCCGCAAGCAATGAAGTAAATGATGAAAACCAGCGCGCTGGTGCTGAAGTGAGCAAGCGTCAACGCCTTGGTCCGGCCGCGCCCGCCGTAGCGCGACTTGACGAAAGTATGAAGCAATATCCGGATGAGCCGAACAAGCAGGTGCGCCCCCACCGCAATCGCCAGGATAATCAGGATGCGCCAGCCGTACCCGATCCCGTCGAACATACCGGGCGCATCAGGTGTCGCAGCTTCCGCATCCTGGGCCAACGTTAGGATTGGATAGAGCATCATGCTCTAAGTGTATCGCATCCGAAGCCACAAAGTGAAGTTGGCCGGCCGCAATAAATCAGATTGAACCGGTTTCTACTCGGCTTTCTCCTACAAAAAATATGCCTGCCAAGGTTTATTCCGGCACGGGTCACAAAACAATCCTGCATCAGCACGCACCATATATTGGAACCGCACCCATAACAAACTTCTCTGACTTCAGTATCATTTCACATTCAAAAACTAATATTCAGTAACCACCGATCAAGAAACATCATGAACATCCTCATCATCCTCGGCCACCCCGCACCCACCAGCCTGAACCACGCCATTGCTCAAGCAGTCCGTGATGATCTGATAGCAGTCGGCCACGATGTAACTTTCCACGACCTTTACGCTGAAGGCTTTGACCCACTCATCGAAGCCCAGGAGATACCCGAATCGGGCCCGGTCGATCCGCAGTTTCAACGCCATTGCAAACAGCTTTGTGCCACGGACGGCATCGTGATCGTGCACCCCAACTGGTGGGGCATGCCGCCGGCCATCCTCAAGGGTTGGGTCGACCGTGTGGTCCGCCCCGGCATGGCCTACCGTTTCGATGAAGGCGATAGCGGTGAAGGCGTCCCCATCGGCCTGCTCAAAGCCCGCGCCGCTGTGGTTCTCAACACCTCCAATACCGAACCAGCCCGTGAACAGGCCGTCTTCGGCGACCCGCTCGAAAACATCTGGCGCAGTTGCATCTTCGACCTCTGCGGTGTCCGGAACTTCCACCGCCAAACTTTCACCCCGGTTGTAACCAGCAGCGAACCACAACGACGCGCATGGATCAAACAAGCTGTTGATCTATGTCGTGATGCATTCGCAGAATCATGATTCAGAGCAACTGAACAGGTCCGAAACCGCCAGGCTATTGATACAATAATGCGCCGCGGCAGATGACAATATCCGTTAACGTAGATGGGCAGATCGTAAATACACAAACTTCAGCCTTGGGGGTTGGCCCATGAATAGCGAAGGCAACGGGGGCGTTCATCTTGAATTTGAAGGATCATCGCGCAGCACCGAGATGGTTGTTACCTTCTTCATTCTCTTGCCAATATCACTAGCCTGCGTTTGTTTATCGATATTCGGCCCCGCGGGTGGGTTTGGCTGGTTTCTTGCCTTACTCACCGGTCTTGGCACGATTGCAATCGCTGCGGGTTTCATCTGGGAGAAAAAACGCGGCGTGGGAATCAACGAATCACACCTGTACTGGTGGCGATCCAGGAATTACAGCAGTGGGGTCAAGCGGTGGGATGTCGAAGTCTCACAAATTAAAACAATCGATGTTTGTAAGGGTGAACACGGGATATATCTACGCATTCTCAAACACGATGGTCCGCATCTCTGTGTACCCAGCTGGTACCTGTTCAACAAACATACCGATATCGTCGACCACCTCACAATGAGTCTGCCCGAGATTGAGTTGTTACAGGACGGCAAACCAATGAAACGGTGACTGCGCTCGGCGCGCAATGGTTCAGTTTGGATACTACAGCACACCGAAGCCCACAGATTCCATCTGTGGGACACCCAGCCATGCAATGGCTGGGCTTCATCCCCCCCCCATATCCATACCTTTTCCCGATGTCGACTGCTCATCCGAGTAGACCCCGCCATGAAAGCTGTACAATGCACACGTTCTCACACCACTTTCCATCCAAGGCACGATATGACCAACCTCCTCCCTTCCGATCCGAACGAACAAGGTTACAGCCGAAGAACTTTTGTCCAACAGACCGCAATGGGCGTCGGTATCGCGGCGTGGATCGGCAGCAATGCGAATCTCGCGCTTGGTCAGCCGCATCCCGCCCCGCAACGAAGTGCCCGTCGTGTCATGCGCATCGCTCATCTGACAGATGTTCACGTTCAGCCCGAACGCTCTGCCGGCGATGGGTTAACAGCGTGTCTTCAACACGTACATAATATGGACGATCCGCCGCAGCTGATTCTCTTCGGCGGCGACAACGTGATGGAGGTTGCACACGATTGCACTGTTGAAAGAGCCGAGGAACAACTCGCGGTTTGGCGGACAGTCATGCAGAAGCACTGCACGCTGCCCTACCGCAACTGCATCGGGAATCACGATGTTTTCGGCATGGATCAAGATAAAGGCAAACGCTGGGCGATGGATAGCTTCGGCATGACTACGCGTTACTACAGTTTCGACCAGGCCGGCTGGCACTTTGTCGTACTCGACAGTACAGCCCCTCAAGATGACGGCCACTACAAGGCCCGACTCGATGATGAACAGTTTGCCTGGCTGCAAAGCGATCTGACAAACACCCCCGCGAGCACACCCGTGTTGATCCTCTCGCACATCCCGATCCTCGCCGCCTGCGCCTACTTCGACGGCGATAACGAAAAGACCGGCGACTGGGTCGTCCCCGGTGCGTGGATGCACCTCGATGCCCGCAAGCTCAAAGATTTATTCCTCAAGCACCCGAACGTAAAACTCTGCCTCTCCGGCCACATACATCTTGTCGACGAAGTCAGCTACAACGGCGTCGCCTACCGCTGCAACGGCGCGGTCTGTGGCGCATGGTGGAAAGGCGCCAACCAGGAATGTGAACCCGGCTACGGACTGATAGACCTCTACGAAGACGGCTCATTCCACAACCAATATGTCGTGTACGGCTGGGAAGCGAAAGCGCAATGACATCGCCCGCCCGGTCAGAGTTCGGGGTAAAAGATGCAATTACCATTTAAAGTGTTCTCAAACCAACCGTAACGGGTGCCAACTCACACGCCACCGCCGCCTGCCCGCCGCGGATCGTCCCTTGCTTGACCACCTGGCCCTGACTGTTCATCATGCAGTAACTCGACGTACGATGGTGTGCATCCAATCCAACGAAGTACATGTGAGCCTCCTTTGATGTATGGGACGTGGAACATCCGATCCCGAGTCTACACAAAGGAGGCTTACTTCATGGCATCACACTTTGACCCGAAGGGCAAAGTGTGTTCCGCCAACGCACACTTTGCTGCTGTGCAGTCAAAGTGTGGCACCCAGCGCAAGCGCAATGACATCGCCCGCCCGGTTTAACTTCGGGGCTGAAGCCACAGTTACTTTTTGTTTCAACTCAGTTCAGCGACGGCGAATCAGCATCAGCCCACCCAAAGCCAGCGGGATCAGCGTGGTCGGCTCGGGAACCGGTGAATAGACCATGTCGTCCAGACTGTAGTTCTGCTGATGGGTGCCCAGTCCGCCGACACACTGAACCGAGGTGAACGGGGTGTCCGAGATGAAACCCCAGAACTCGCCGTAGTAACTGCTGATGATGGATCCCACATACTCAGAACCATCGACGATAGTAACCTGCAGGTTGTTGCCCGAACCGCCCGGGCCCGCCAATGTCCAGTTCCCGCCAAACGCGACGATCTGTGGCGTAAAGCTCCACGTGACCATCGGTTCATTCTGGCTGGTCGACATTAAAACATCGTGATAGTAACCCAGCGCGGTATTGATGTGGCCGGATTCGCTGGACACGAAACTGACGCCATCGTTGAGTACATCGTCAGTGAAGTCCTCCGTTAACACCAGCCCCGCCAGAGCGTTTTCCCAAAGCGTTTTATCTGTGTAGATGGTGATCGTCGATGCACTGACGGCAGCCGCCCAGAAACTGACCACAGTCAGCATGACAGCCAGGATCATAGATTTTCGCATGGTCTTCCCTCCATCCCTCTTTTGCCACATGCTCCTGTGCCGGATATGGCACCGTGTTTGTCGATTATGAATGTAACTCGACAAACCCAAATTTTCAAGAGTTTTTTATCTTGTTTGCTGCTGGATATGTAGAAATCCACTGGCACGCTGTGCTCGGCGCGGGTTCAGTCAGATGCGTTTGATCCGCAAAACTCACAACATACAATAGCAGTTCCGGTTGGGAGCCTGCTGCTATGGCCGACCGGCGTCCGTGCCGTGATTCATCAGGCAAGTGGAGGCTTAAAGAGTGAATCTATTCGACAAGTTCTGTGCGGTTCTCGCATTCGCCCTAGCTATTGTGTTTGTCATACTGGGCGGGCTGGGATTGTTTTTCGGCTGCAACGCAAACTTCTCACTGCCGCCCATTCTGGGAGTGATCCCGGCGTTCGTCGGTTGGGGAATCATCCGCGCTGTGATATGCGGGTGGTCTGCCGGGAAACGTCTTTCTTAACACGTATGCATGTAGGTAATGCGCCTCAGCAACGCATTCAATAAGATCCGCACGCGCAATTAATCCGTACGGAACCCTGTAAACAAAACCTATTTGTATGGCTGCGCTCGGCGCGAGTCGCCCGACTCCGCCGCAACGGTGGCCGTAAGTGATTTTGCGCTGCCCCTGTCGAGGCGCGAGGGAAAAAACAACTCCACCGAAGCATAAATGTCTTGTAATTGTTGTGCATCTGCACTCTAATAAGGAATATCAATCCGGGTATGCACACAATGACGTGGGGGCCAATATGTTTCGATCGTACGGTTTGCTGGCTGCGGTGATCTGTCTCTTAGGCATTACGACTTTCTCACACGCAGAGGTACGTTTCCGAAGAATCATCATGCTCAGTGATCCGGTCCCCGGGGCGCCGGAGGGCTGGGTGTTTGGCGATCCTACGTGGATATATGGTGGGCATGGCCCGTTCGGCGGATACGGCCACGGCGGATACGGCGGCGGATTCGGCGGAATCGACGGGCGTGTCGACCTGGATGTCTTTGCTGTGCTCAATGCCCAAGGACAGTGCGCGTTTTTATGCAGTGCATGGGGGCAACAAAGCGATAATGCTACGATCGACGATGATGGCATCTGGCTTTGGGACCCGCAGCAAGGTATCCGTCTGATTGCTTTCAACGGGCATACACCGGCAGGCTACGCCGACGAGTTTCGCTTCTCGAGTTATTGCGCAGGCTTCGGCGTCCCGCACCTGACCGATGATGGACAGGTCATGTTCTTGGGCGGGTTGAGCAAGATGAAGCCCAAAAGCGATGCGGCGAGCCTTAACGTGTCGGGATATGGGGGCTTTGTAGACAGGGATCGTTATACCGGACAGGAATACCAAGGCTATGTGATCTGGCAGGTTGACGGGGACAGGCTGACAATGCTCAGTATGTCGGGGGCGCCAGTGCCGGGCTATAAGGACTTGTCGTTTGTGGGTGTTCACTCAAGGCCGGGGAATATACTCGGTGATACCGATGTTGCATTCAATTCATTAAGTATAAATCGTTCAGGGCAGATCGCATGTAAAGCCGGCTTTAAAGATATATCTTCGGGCGAAGTCTTAGATGGTATTTGGCTTATCAAGGACGGCAAGGTCAAGTTGCTGGCTCGCACCGGTGGCCCGGCGCCGGGCATGGACGAGGGAGTCGAGTTCCGTGGATTTGAAGTTGCTCCCATGATCACACGTTCCGGGCAGGTTCTGTTTCAGGCAATGGCCGGTGCCAAATCGCAGGAATATAAAGACTATCGAAGAGGCATGTGGGTATGGGATGGTGAATCGCTGAAGATAGTGCCCGGCATGCCTGACGATTACTTCATCAGGCCCGTTCCAGGTCGCACTTCGATTGATAACCAAGGCAACCTGGCATTTGTAACTAAGCCGGACAACGATCCGCCGGATTTTATCCTCTGGTATTGGAACGGGGAGACACTACAGCAGTTCGACCGCTTCACCTTGGGCCAAGAGCCTGACGAACAAGTACTTTCGATGTCGTTTTGCACCCAGCTATTGTCTGACAGCCAAGGACGGATCGTGATCGTCGGAACCATGCATGACCCGGCGTCACAAAGTAAGAAGTACCTGCCCGGCATCTGGCGATTGGAAGCCGGCTCGAACGTACTTGAGCCGATCTTGCTCGATACTGACAAACAATCTCTCGAACAAGCGAAGACATACTCGATGAATTCGCTTCTGGCGTATATGAACCACAACGATCAGTTTGTCATTCAGTGCGAACTACACGATCCAGACACGTGGCTAGACACGGACAGAGGTGTCTGGTTCAGGTCGGCAGAGGGAACATGGTCGCCGGTCATCCGTCAATGGGATTCGATCGATGTGAATAACGATCCGGAGGTAGAGGATCTTCGTACCGTGGCAAAAGTCGACTTGTATCCCGGCGGCTGTGGCGAAGACGGCCAACCGATCGGCTTTAATGACCGCGGCGATTTGCTGATGCGGCTATCCTTCACGGACGGCACCATGGGCCTGTTCATCGCAACGATCGAACCATAACAACGCAGATCAAACCGTGCAGGCACAGATTTACAATGCCTTCCATTGATTTACGATCCTGACTGCCGTGCCGTGATGGTTTGTGGCTTGCCCAAACGCAATCCACAATAACCATGTTGATTGCTACGCCTTTGCGCGACGGCGACGACGTATCAATGCAAGCGGGCTGACCATGCCGATCAGTGCTGCCGTGGTCGGCTCGGGCACCAGCTTAATATTGTCGTATGACGGCTTCTCGGTGCCGCTGCGATAATCGGTCAGCAGGTGCAAAGCGGTCAGGTTGCCTAACACACTGAGCATCTCGGTTTGTGACGGGGGTTGATTGTCACCGGTATTGATCCAGCCCGCCGTCTCGACAAGGTCGATGCTGCGTGCATGCCATTCGTTCAATGGCGAAGGATTGGGCAGCTCAAACCGCAGCTCGATGCCGTCGCCGATGAGCTTGACCTGGTCGTTGCGGTTAGTCGGGCTGGATAGCGTGTTGGTTTTGATGTCGAAGCTGAGGGTGCCGCCGTAGTACCCGGCCTTGTTACCCAGGAACTTCGCAGGCGCAGCCACAAAGTCGAGGAACCCGGAACCCACCTCGTTATATTGCAAGAACCCATCGGGATTGCCGCCGGTGGACACCCACTGCACGGACGAACCGGCGTCACTACCGGGCAGTTTGAACCAGCCGTCGGTATCCGTATCAAATGTGCTGATGACATCCGCCTGCACCTGCGAAACCATTAGGCCCGCCACCAGCGCGGCGCATAACTTAGCTGATAAATATTGACGCATCTTTCTCTCCTCCGCCAGTTGATTTTTATATCCTGCCCAATCGCATACTCATGCGTGACACGCAATCTATCGTATCTGCCTCAAGCTTACAACCTTTTTTCGCAGATTGCTCGCTCGTACATACAGTGAAAAGAGTAGTAAATATCTTTAGTCGTTGCTCCAGGCTGTAAAAAACCCGTTCGGATTACTTATCCGCAATATCCCCGTGCAGCAGAAAGGTCGGCCCCGCTTGTTGCGAATGCGTGCATCAGTTTGAAGGTTTGAGTATCGCTTGCACTATCGCGATGAATTGCAATTCGCATAACCAATTACGGCAACATGTCATGGTACTTGCTTCTTACTGATCTACGATGATCGGCCTGCCAGCCCGATCAAACCCATAAAAGCAAACAGGATCAGTGTCGTCGGCTCGGGGATAAAGACGATTGCGTCTGCTGGCGTACCCGCGTTCCAATCGTTCAATACGATGTCCAGATCATCCAGACCGACATAACCATCGCCGGAAGGATCGCCCGATAGCAAGTCACCTGCGGTTACGTTCAGGTTCCAGTTGATCAACACGATATCCACATCATCCAGGCCGACGAAACCATCGCCGTTCAGATCGCCATCGATCGGGCTGTGTCCCTCAATGATGAAGCGCAAACCATACGCAAGGTTGGTCCGCCATGTCGGCGGTTTGTTCGGCCCGGGGATGCCCCAGAAGATGTATGACGAGATGTCCGTCGGCGGGATGTCGGGTTGGTCCAGACCGTTATGCATCGCCGCTTCACCTGTCGCGCCGAACTCGTTCGAACCAAACACCAGCGCGTAGTCACCGGGAATTAGCAACGCTGAAAGTGGAGTGAAGTATTCGTCACTGGGAAATCCCGGCCGAAAGGTTGTCGCCGCGACAACTTCCTCTGCAGTATAGGGACTACCCTGCGGGAAACTGTCGATCGATTGCAAACGGATCAGCGCGGCATAGATGTCGCCGAGGATGGATGAATACGCCAACAGATGTCCGCCAACCTGATCGACGACCAAAGGTTCGTCGATATGAAAACGCCAACCGACGTGCTGATTGGCTGTGATACTCGTGCCGCCAGTGTGCCCCGTCGTCCCGAGTTGCGCAGACTCAAGCACGATCGACTCAGCCCAACACGCCCCGCTGCTCCACGCAACACTCAACACGCAGACAACCACCGCCGGCAACGATCGCACAGACAACGAACGCCTCATAGCCAACCTCTCATAATCTTGTGTAGTCTTTTGATGTGTCGATCCTAACCGGTTTGTCCGGGTAGTCAAGACAAATCTTGACTGGCTTGCAGAATGTGGCGCGAGATTGAAGTGCCGGCTAGCAGTTCCGATCCGCCTGGGCAAATCAGCGGCTTTCAAACAACCGGTTTTCCACCACCTTTTGGGCGCACGACCCTGTCGCGATTGGACGGCGCGCGCACGGGTACGGTTCGTTTGATCAAGCAGCGCGCAAAGCCGCAGAACATACCGAGATGATCAGATCGTCGGGCGGTCGAATCGGCTCGGACCAGCAATGCCATGACAGTATATTACGAGTTTCTGCTACGCCTCAGTATCTTCACGATACGATTATTGACGATACCCAACAGGTTCCAGGTGTAGCCATCGAAGTTTGTTGTGTTGTTGAATTCGACGACCACCGTGTCGATGTCTTTGTAGTACTTCGCGCTGCTCTGGTAGCCGGGGATCAGGCCTGTATGCTCAAACTTATAAATGGAAGAATAGATTGTCTGTTCTTCTTCATTCAATAATGAACCATCGTTTAATGCCCGCAGGAATATACCTACATCTTCTGCGCTGGCGATCATTGAGCCGTAGTCGGTTGTCTTGATGTCTTCTTCGATACCGACGTAGTAGCCGCCCATCAGATCGTCCAGATTTACTTCGCTAAGCGAGCCGTATGTGTGTGTCAGATTCAGCGGCGTCAGCACTTCTTCCTTGATGTATTGGAATTTGCTGGTGCCCACGGTCTTTTCGATGAGCATGGTGATCAGCAGATAATTCGTATTTGAATACTCATAGTCTTCGCCCGGCTCGAAGTTGGCGGGCATATCCAACACGAGCTGAAGCGCTTCTTCACTGCTTTTCGGCGGATCAACCCAGAAGTTCGGCGTGTCCGTCAGGTTGGGGATGCCGCTTCGATGCTGCACCATCATCCTCAACGTAATCCTGTCAGCATTCTCGATCCTTCCCACGAGTTCGGGAAAGTAATCGGCCAGCGTTTTATCCAAAGACAAACGTTCATCACTGACTAATCTGGTGATCGCCACCGCATCATACAACTTGCTGATGCTGGCGATCTTGAATAACGCATGTGGATCGGCGGGAATCTTGTTCGCCCGGTCGTGCCAGCCCGCCGCATAAAACGCCGGCGGTTTGCCCGCCTCGTCCACATAGACAATGATCCCATCAAGACCCAGACCTATCGCATCATCCACCTGCTGCTGCACCGTATCGGGTAGCGGCAGGATCCATGCCCAGATCAGAATCCATGGCACATAGAACAAGGAGATGAAGGTCCCCACAAACAAAGGGATCCTGATTGTCCATTTTATTTGTTTCTTCGTCACAATCTGCTTTCAAAATGTTCAATGATACCTGATCGATTTCCTTGTATGTAGTAACAGGATACAGGGAACACTCATCTTCGCTGATTAACACATAAAAGATGATTTATGGTTATTAGTGTCGATTCGTGTTCCCAACAGTATTGCATCCGCCTCACGCTCATTCTATCCAATCCGCAACATCTAAGTGAATCGCATTGTCCGGCCCCTTCTTTCCTCGGTAGAAAGCTGGGATGAGGGCTGGATTGATTTCGTGTGTTTATTGAAAATGTTCGTATAAGGACGCCGGCCCTCTCCCGGGGGGAGAGTGAGAAAGTTGGATTTCCCATAAGTCCGAACCAAAGGACTTCGTGGTTTGTAGGGTGGCTATAAGCGAAGTGTAACCCACCACAGTTGAGCAGTGGCGAACAAATATAGATTTACCGCGATGTTACGGGGCGTGTGCCGGAAGCTATTGAATTGCCACGAATGATCAACGAAGTAAATTGGCAGCAGCGCGTTTGGCTTGCAATGAATGGCAGTGTGAGAGTAAATGTGTATCCGTGGTGGGTTGCGCTGCGCTTAACCGCACCCTACGTTGGAGTGGGAACCCATGCTACTTGCTACGGGGCGATGATCCATGCTACTTGCTTGACAAAGGCGGCTTTCTCATAGATGGCACCCCGGCTACTTGCTGCTTGGATCAGCAAAAAAGTGACCGTGCAAGAATCCGCCTGTTTCCGGATTACGATGGTAATTATAGTTGAAACAGCCGGAGGGGCATCGCAGGTCAAACATGGCTTTGGCATCAACAAGACTAAGCGCCGCGTTGCACTCCGGACAATGCCACTGCCCAGCTTGGCCTTCGAGAATACGCTTCACCATATCATTTATGGCCTGGCAGAAGCGATCATGTTCTTCCTTTCTTCGCTGTGTCCATAAATAAAGTGTGCGATGGCGATACCTTGGTATAAACACATCGTTTTTAAGATCGCGACGTATCTCCAGTTTGACTTCATCTCGTGAACCTTGACGGATGAAAGCAAATTCAAATTGATAGACATCCTTAACAAGGCTATTGGGGCCACAGAATTTTTCCTCATTTACAAGCGAGGTTATTGCACCCTCGGTCGTTTCATATGCTTCATCGACTTGCGGCAGTAATTCTGTCTCAAGATAGTTGCTAAATGCTTCTTTGAACTCATTATCCACCGCTCTACGATGGTACTCCGTATGAAAAGGGCCAAACTTAATTGTTGCAAAAGCTTCGTGCATTACGTTCACCAATAGCTTACGCATCTAATATTTGAAAATTCATCATCGCATCACATCAGCCGGTTTAATGAAGGACGCGTGGGGACAACACACTTTGCCCTGCGGGTCAAAGTGTGGCACCTAAGCTACTCGTTGGTTTCAGAATCAGTCCCGTTAAACGTAATTCCCACCTCAGCCATACGTTTTAAAATGACCGTATCTACGGTTTTCGATAGTACGGCATCGTTCCGATCAAACATCAACAAGGTCATCATGACTTTCGTTTGTTCTAGCGCCTGTTGCTGGGCCAGCTTCTGCTCTTCGGTCATTTCAGCATTAGCCGCCAAGGCTGTCATATTTGAAACAAACATCAGAATGCCATTCACACCAGACTGAAATTGTTCGGCATATTCAGGTGATGCGAAACGCATTGAAACTTTGAGTTTCGGGTTTATTCCCGGCCACAGTGCGATGGTACCTGAATCCAGCGACCGCATAGGTTGTAATAAACCTGAGATGAAAAATGCCTCCGGTTCAAGCAGTAGTTCGTTGATCTGTTGCTTAGCTGCTTCGTTTACTATCCATACCATGCGAATAGCCGCGCCATCTTCTTGCACAAGAACATCAAGAAAATGTTTCACAACTTCCTCACTGGCGGTTTCATCAGACGTCGAAGGCATGGACAAGTCGTCATTGACCATTACTATCCATCGATCTGATATTGCATGGAATTCGGCTTCTCGCAGATCAGCCAGTGCTTCATCGTCTGCTTCACCGGTCTCTTCAACGCTCCTGATAATCACGGCCTTCAGATGAGATGGATCACAGCCCGGTTTTACATTAAAAAACAATTGAGCCGGCTGGATTGAATTGTCATTATCCTCAGCATCAGGATCTTCGTCCGCCGATTCTTCTTGCATGATTACACCCGGCTCGACCAGCAGGTCTTTAGTCCCAAAAGACATGACAATACTATTGACACCCTGATCAACGAAATTTTCTTGAATACTTACGAATTCAGATAGCCATACATCGTATTGCTTCACCGATTCAGGCGTCAGTTTTTCAGCATCAATTAATCCAACCGCTTCTAATGTGACCTTGGTGTCTTCTATCGACTTCCCGGTTAAAGCTTGCGTGTCGATCCAAATCACAAAGTTAGTGCCAGACAACAATGCCTTTTCAGGCAATGCGGGAATGGTTCCGCCTGGTTCTTCAGCACATGAGACCGTGTGTGTAGCAAGAAGCACCAACCCGCATAGGAAAAACCGTACAACGTGACTTGCCATCGTTACCCCCTACTTAGGTGAGATTACATAAAAAACTAAAATTCAAATCGTCTCATGTCGGATATCAAAGAATTCAAAGCGAAAATCATACTTATCACATTAAGAATTCATCCTTCATTGCTAAACACCTTCGTCCCATCCACCAACCTAACTTGTTCATCCCCCGTCAGTGCCTGCACCAGCGGATCGAGTGGATCGTTCGGGTCGATCTTGATGGCGGCGAACTTGGCGGGGGCTCGTTTCTGTAACGTGGCGGAGGTTTCGGCGAATTCGAGGGCGAGCATGCCGTTGGTGGTGGCCATCTTTAATAGCAGGTTGGGGTCGGTTTCGTCGCGCTTAAAGAGGTGGCGCATCTGGGGGAGGATGCCCATGGGTTGGGGTTCGTCGGGGGGTTGGCAGAGGATGGAGTCGGTGCCGAGGCAGACGTTGACGCCGGCGTCGATCATGTCGCGGTAGCGGTGGTCACGATGCCCGAAGTAGTCGCTGGCGACGGGGCAGTAGACGACGCTGGTGCCGGTGCGCTGGATGATCTCGATGTGTTCATCTTCGACGTAGTTGCAGTGTGCGAGCAGCCAGCGTGCGTGTTTGAGGACGGGTTCGAGCCAGTGGACGGGGTGTTGGCCTGACGGTTCGTGGTCGGCGGGGAACTTGTTTAATGAGCGCAGCAGGTCGGCGAAGGGGCCGGTGGCGTCGCGGACGAACTCGATCTCTTCGGGCGACTCGGCGAGGTGAGTGGTCAGGCGGTAGAAGCGCGTGTGGCTGAGACGTCGTGCGGCCTTGTAGACCTCGATGCCTGTGGAGTACGGCGCGTGCGGGCCGAGGCCCAGCACTGCGCCGCGGTCGTGGTTGTCGATGCGCGTCTCGAAGGGCAGGTCGTTGAGGGCGCGTTCGACGCGGACGATGGAGGCGTTCTGCTGATCGCCGAGCCCGAAGCATTCCATATAGCTGACGCCGGGGATGAGGGCTTCGTTGGGGGCCTGGCGACGAGCCATGATGGCGGCGGTGGAGCCGGCGATGTCGCCGAGGTGTCCGGTGGCTGCCTCGCGGCTGAGCCGAAGGCCCTTCCTGACGGACTCGATGATCCGCTTGGGCTCGATCGGGCGATTCTGGATGACGCTGCTGAGCCAATCGGAGAAGCTGCCGGCATGCGGGATGGGGCCGAGGATGGTCAGGTCGAGGTGGGTATGGGCGTTGACGAAGGCGGGGAGGATCAGGTCCCTGGGCCGATCGATGAAGGTGGCGTTGCGCAGGAGGCGTTTGGGGAGCGAATCAGGGTGCCCGGAGGCGACGACCATGCCGTGTTTGACGGCAACGGCGCCTGGGCGGGCGTTTGTGCCCTGGGCGTCACGGATGGCGGCCGCCCGATAAACTGTGACGTTGTCATGCTTCATGCCGATGACCTTAAAACCCGAGGACAGGTAGTGTAACGGGCTGGTGTAGACTTCCCACACCTTAACCGACGCGTTACAATCCCGCTTGGCCTAACAAAAAACGAGACAAGGAGTGGCTCCCAATGAGACTGATGAAAACATGGACGATTCTCGCGCTGCTGGCAGTGGTCGCCGTGGGCTGCGTGGCCCAACGTGAGGCCGACGACCTGAAGACACTTTACCGTAACAGTCAAGAGCAGGTTGTGGAACTGCAGGAAAGGCTGGCGGAGGCCCAGGCCCGTATTGCGGCGTTGCAGGGCGATGCCGGCAGCGAGGCCGACGCTTTGGCCCAGGCGATTGCCGAGCGTGACCGGCTGCGAAAGGCCCTGGATGACGCTGAAGATCGCCTGCGTAACGCCAGTGCGGTGGTTCTGCCGCCGGAACTGGACGACGCCCTGAGCCGGTTGGCGGAAGCGAACCCGCAGCTCATGAGCTACGACGCAGAGCGTGGCATGGTCAAGCTCCGCAGCGACCTGACGTTTGCGTTGGGTTCGGCCCAGGTGAGTGCCGGGGCTACGAACACGCTGGGAAGCCTTGCCCGGATCTTTAATTCGCCTTCGGCTTCGCAGTATGAGGTCCGCGTGGTCGGGCACACGGATAACGTGCCGATCAAGAACGTGGGCACCCGTGAGAAGCACCCGACGAACTGGCACCTGTCGGTGCACCGTGCGATCGCGGTGATGGAAGTGCTGGCGAAGGCGGGCGTGCCGCAGACGCGGATGAGCGTGGCGGGCTACGGCGAGTTCATGCCTGTCGTGCCCAACGGCGTAGGCGGCGCGGAAGCCAACCGCCGTGTCGAGTTGTACCTGGTTGCACGCAGCACACCGAGCGCTGCACCGGAAGCAACCGCCGCACCGGCAGCCGATACACCGGCTGCGCCGACGACCGAGCCGAAACCGGACATCACCCAGCCGCCGACGATTTATAAATAATCGCGATTGCTGGAAAACCACCCAGACCACCCAGGCTCGCCAGATCGTGGCGGGCCTTTTTCATGCGCGGATATATCTATGAGGTTTGAGGAGAATTCCCTGTTAATTTGTAAAAAAAAGGTTCAGAAACAAGAGCGTGTTCACTACAATGCCAATCCATGTGGGGCAAGTATCTACAACCGCGCGTCATGGTCGTCTGGGGTTTGGGTATCGGCTGTGTGTCGTTTGTGAACCCGGCTTGTGCTGATATTGAATACAACACCCTGTTGTTATTCAATGCCGACCAGCCCGCGTATGACATCTCACAGGGCCGCCCCGCCCTGTCGCTGAGTCGGCCGAGTATTGGTGCGATCAATGCTTCGGGCCAGATGACCGGGACGGGAGATGCAGGAATCGACGAGTTATGGCAGGATGCCCGTCCGTTCTTCTATGATCCGGTTGGGCAAACGGTCGCGAATCTGGGTGATCTGACAGGTGATTATGCGGATCAATCGGTGTCGCCGCGCAATGACATCAGCAAGGGCATGGGGTTGAACGATCTGGGCTGGGTCGTGGGCATAAGCAGTACGACTACCGCGACTGAAGACAGTGATAATCGGCCATTTCTTTGGTTTGATGATGATGGCAACAACGCACGAACGGCCGGGGAAATGCACGAGCTGGCATTGAATCCCGGTGCGAGCTATGGGTCTGCTATCGCGGTGAACAACAACGGCCAGGTACTGATCGATGGCGACAGCGGGTTATATATGGCGTCACTTAGTTTGAATGATGGCGTCGTGACGGAAACCGCGCCGCGCGTGTACATCAGCGGGAGCGTATTCAGCGCCAAGATCAACGATGCGGGGGATGTGATCTTCCAGACATCGGATGCGGGCTATATCTGGCGAGACCTGGATGCAAGCGGGTCTGCTGAAGCGATCGAGATCACGCAGGTTCCGGCGATGAGTGCGGTCAGCAGCATCAGTGCCGCGTATGGCATCAATGAGTTGGGACAGGTCTGCGGGACGATGCGCAACGAGAACAACAACGAAGTCGCATTCATCTGGACCGACCTTGACGGCGACAACGCTTTCGATTGGGACGATGCGAACAGCAACGGCTACTTTGAATCCAACGAAAGCTCGGAGGAGGTCGTGCGTTTTCACGGCAATGCGGCGGGGATCGGGTCCGTCACGGGCAAGACATTTCTTTTTGATATCAACAACCACGGCACAACAGTCGGCGCGTATTACGAGGGTTCCGATCGCAGAGGTTTTATTTACGACAGCGTTTCGGGGATGCGGTTCCTGGATGAATTGATCGACTGGAGCATCTCAAGTGACTTAAGACAAGCCAATGCAATCAATGATGACGGTTACATCGCTGCGATCCTTAAGTCGCCGATGCTGACGGCATTGCAGTTCGTGTTGCTGGAACCGATCATCTCGATCCCCGAGGGTGATCTGAACGGTGATGGTTTCGTTGGATTAGATGATCTTGATCTGGTGCTCAACAATTGGAACCTTTCTGCACCTGAGATGGATCCTTCGGCCGATCCGACCGGCGATAACTTCGTTGGATTGGATGACCTGGACATCGTGCTGAGTAATTGGAACAACGGGACGCCGACGGGCGCGGATTTGCAGGTGCCTGAACCGAGCAGTCTGTGCTGTCTGGCGGTCGTGTTGGGGGCGGGATTCGCTCGCCATCGACGGACCGATAAGGCTTGAACAGGGCGGCTTGTTCAGCGGTCAGTTGAACCCGGACCGGTAATGCGAAATAAGAAATTTCTGACAAACCGCAGTTTCTAAGCGGCCAATCACAAACTCGCTCCGCTAGGCAAGTTACAGGTGTCGAGCGGGTGTATCAATTCTGAGTCAAATTATTATGTGATTATTTATCAATGATTTACACAATCCACCGTTTCTCAACAACCTTCGTTGACACAGGCCGAATCCAACCGATACGATAAGAGCCGGATGGTAAATTGATCGGTCTGACGCTTTCAACCGTTAGCCGTGGCGCGCCTCCGCCCACAGGATCGGAGCCCTGTGGCGGAGGTTTTTTCTTGCGCCTTACCGAGCCATACTCCCCTTCCATTGACAGGCTTCTCTCGCCCGGCCGGGCACGGCTCGCTCTGAGTGTCACGGCAACTATCGGACCTGTTGGAAACGGCGGACGGACGGGATTTCACCTACCGAACAAACCCAAACTTTACCCCAACAAAATGCTTGACACGCCCGCTTGTTCGGCATATATTAGGTCCTAACAAAGACCGTATTCAACAACGGAGACCGATATGCTCAGCGCAACACACATCCAGAAGCTTTTTGATAGCGGCGACCACGGACGGATGATCGGGTGCCTGGCTCAGAACGGGGCCGCCCTGCCTCTGCCGTTGCAGGCAAGGCTGAGCCAGCCCGCCGCCGCCATCGGGCTGGGCCTGCGTCGGCTCTGTGAGTTGATCTACGGCCCGACGTCCCTCAGCCGAGCCATGGTGGATACGCTGATCCAGTCCCAGTTGCCTGATGGCACATTTGCCGGCTGCGTGGACCGGGACCCCCTGACCACGGCTGCTGCGGCGGCGGGCTTGGCTGCGTCGCTGAGGGAACATCAGGCGGATATGCAGAGCCCATCGGCTGAGGCACTGGATCGGGCCTTTGTAGGCCTTTCAGCGATGCAGGATGACGAGGGACTCTTCAGACACAGCGACGACCGCACCGAGCAGGACCGGGCACTGACCAGCGCTTTTGTCCTGTTTCTACTGGCCCGGCTGCCCCAGTTCCGCGAGAGCATCCGGTTTGCCGAGTTGATGACCTGGTTCGACGAACGGGCCGACCGCCTGGATGAGGACACAGCCCAGCTCTACCACATGGCCAGCCTGGACGACCCGACCCGCGAGACCTACAGCCCGGCCTGCGAGGCCATCGCCGCATGATCTTGCCGGATCGGTCTTTTTAAAAAAATGACCCGAGGATGGGTGGCGAATTGATCGGTTCAGGCTCATGGACCAGGTGCGATCTCAAACAGGACAGATAATCATAAAACCAATATCCAAAAGGATTTGAATAGCTTACAGCCACCGGGGAGTGCTTGATGGATTATTGGAAGTCCGGGGGCAGGATCACAGCCAGGAGGGCCAGCCAAGATCGGAACAAAACAGTTAAGAAATCGGGCCGGAGACAAGCTATCGGGGGTGATTGATCCAAGTGCAGCCAATCAGGAAGCTGGATCCGAGGGTAAATCCGGAGGTAAGTCCGGGGGGTAAGTCCGGGGGTAAGTCCGGGGGTAAGTCCGGGGGTAAGTCCGGGGGTAAGTCCGGGGGTAAGTGCGGGGCGGAGCTGTACCGGGAGTAGACACGGGGTCAGATCCGAGGGGCATGTCTGCGGACAGTTCCGGTTCCGGGTGGCAGGTCCGGTGAATCCGGGGAGGACTGTTCCGGGGAGGACTGTTCCGGAGGAGAAGGGTGGGTGGCCCGCAAGCGGGAAACGGATTCTTCGCCAGTCGGCCAAGGGGTCGCAGCCTTTATGCTCCTTGTTCGGCCTCGTCGGCGCGGCTACCGATCACTGAGCCGCGCCGGCGAGCGCCTTAAAACCATTTGCATCATTCGCAGCCGCGCCGCCTGGTGTCCCCCCCTCACAGGCGTAAAAAAACGGGCAATGGTTGATGTGAGTGCTTTAGAGCTTGGCCTGAAAACCTGGGAGACCTGCGGTCAGCGACCACGGCGGGGCGGGAGACCCGTGCCGAGCGCAGCGCAGCCTGCAATCAGACAATATTTAGCCACAGATGAACACGGATAAACACAGATAAGAAGAAGACAAGAAGTATCCACAGATTACGCAGATGACACAGATTTAAGATTCAATCGCTTTTCGTATTCGAAAATCTGCGCAATCTGCGTAATCTGTGGATAACTCTTTCATCTGTGTTTATCCGTGTTCATCTGTGGCTACTTATCTTCTTGTAATGCTTAACCGGGCGCACCCAACATCGTCTGAACGCGAATTCAGGCCTCGTTAGTTCGCCCCGCACACATGCAAGGTGCTTCTTAATCCAAGCCTCAATAGATAAATGGGATGAGGGCCCAAGAGCGTTTTACCCACTGTTTGTAGGGTTCGCCGTATTTGGATTGCAGGTGTTTGGAGAGTGTGGGGATGAAGTAGAAGATAAAGCCGACGGTCAACAGCAGGGGTACGATCAGGGCCCACACGCTGCCGGTCAGGATCGCCCAGCCAAGCGCCCAAAGCGAATCGCCCAGGTAATTGACATGGCGGATTCGGCTGAACAATCCCCCGACAAACAGCCTGCCCTGATTTTCCGGCCGATCCTTGAACCGCTTGCGCTGCAACTCTGAATAAGTATTCAGGAAACTGCCCAACAAGTACAAACCGATACCCAGTGCATCGAGCATACCTAAGGGTTTGGGATCAGTCGTGCCCAGCAAGGCAAATCCAAGCTGATAGATCGCGGAAGCGAAAAGCACCGGCCAGAACTCATCCCAACCAAAACGCCGACGCAGCAAGTACAGCCCGGTGAAGGTCATCCGCAGCCAGAGCGTTACTCCGAATAACCAGAGCACAAGCCGGCGCAACTCATCACCCGCGCGCTCGATACCCCAAAAACCGCCCCACCACTGCGACCCCGCCTGGGTGTAAAGCAAGCCGGCAAGCAATACCAACAGGGCATGCGCGATCCCCCAACTGATCCGTGGCGCCTTGCTGATCTCTGTCTCTCCATGCATCCATAAAGTATAAACCGCTGCGAGCCGTCTTGATTCCGTAGAGCTGCTTTACCTGCTTTGCCGCTGCGCGGTCAAAACAGGGCACCCGCTACAGTTGGCTTGACAGTGTTCCAGCACCAACCATGTTTGCAATCCCCGCCTAGCTTCGCCACACTCCCATGGTGAACTTTCTTGCCCACCTGTATTTAGCCGAACCGACTGCCGCTTCGCGGATCGGGAACCTGCTGCCTGACATGGCCCCGGGGCCGTTGTCGGACGGGCTTCATCCCGTTGTTGTGGCAGGGGCGAAAAACCACAAACGTATTGATGCGTTCACCGATACCCACCCCGTGTTCCTGCGCAGCCGCGGCCGTTTTCGTGAGCGTCACGGCCGATTCAGCGGCATCCTGACAGACCTGTTTTATGACCACATACTGGCACGTTCGTGGGAGCGTTACCATGACGAGCCGTTGGATACGTTTATCGACCTGGTTCATGACGAGTTGGCTCAGCACTACGACCTGATGCCCGAGCCGATGCGGCCGATCATCGGCAGGCTGATCGAGCAAGGCTGGCTTCGGTGTTATGCCACGGCGGAGGGGATGGCGGTTGTGCTCGGGATGATGTCCGGACGATTCTCGGAGCGTCTGGGTAGGCCGGTCGACCTGGTGAGTGCGGTGGATGATCTACCCGAACTAAACGAAGCGCTTGCGGATGACTTTGATGAGTTCTTCCCCCAACTGATCCAATACGTCAAATCTCACAATCATGAACCCCGATCACTGGCGGATACTGAGATGGCAACAGTGGCACGGCAACCCGGTTGAGTCACAATCTGATACAGTAAGACTTGCCGTGACTGAATACCCTGAATGTAACCAGACGCCTGTGCGTCTTGTGTGGTGTAAAACCGATGAGAACCAACACAATCGTTGCGATCATGAGTTGTTTTGGCTTGATGATCGGCGTCGGTCAGCCTGCGTTGCAAGCGGAGAGTCAGGATACAACAGCGTTTGATGAACAGACCGAGCAAACTCATCCGTTTACGTTCGCGGTGTACTGGGAGAACGACAGTTCATTTCTGAAGCCCAACCGTGCTACCGATCGCTACTACACAAACGGATTGGCGGCAACGATTGCCCATCAGCCTGACTGGGCTGATGGTTTTGCCGACACGGTTACGTTGGGTGAAGTATTTGACGATACGGCGGCCGGCTATATCTTCGCTCAACAGTTTTTTACACCTGAAAACATAAGAGCCCGCAGGCTGCTCGACGATGATCGGCCTTACGCCGGGTACCTGTTCGGCGGGATGTACCTTCAGCGATCGAATGATAACACTTTCGATCACATCCAACTCGATCTAGGTACGACCGGCCCGGCATCACAGGCAGACCACTTCCAATACAGCATCCATAGCACATTCCGTGCGGATGAACCGCGTGGCTGGGACAATCAACTGCACGATGAATTCACGGCTCAGCTTTCGCTTCGTCGCAAGTGGCGGCATGAGATGAGCACGCTTGAGCTTTGGAATCACACGTTGGATCAGCAGATCATCAGCCAGGCAGACCTGGCGCTTGGTACGGTGTACCGTAACATCGCGCTCGGCGCGACCTACCGCGTCGGCGTCCATATGCCCGACGACTTCGGCCCGGGCCGGCTTGAAGATGTTGCCGACGCCACAGTAATACAGTCAGAACAGGGCGGCGCGTATGCTTTCGTTCGTGTTTCAGGCCGCGTGGTTGAGCACGACCTTTTCCTGGAAGGCAATACCTACAAGGACAGCCACAGCGTCGATACCGAGCCGCTTGTGGGCGAGGCCCAGGCAGGTTTCGCGGTTTACGGCCGATTCAAGGGCTGGGACCTGCAAGCCAATTACTCGCAGACTTTCATTACCAGCCAGTTCGAAGATCAGGACGGCTACCACAGCTTCGGCGCCCTGATGCTGTCGGCGACGCATGGGTTTTAAAACGCGCCGGGCTTAATGTCCGCCATGCATGTGCTGATCATCACCGGCTTCGTCGTCTTTATTCTCGAAAGATAGTTGCGTGTCGGCGGGCAGCTTCTTGAAGTCAACGGCGCGCATCTCGGCGGCGGGCTCCCACTGCATTTCAAACGTGAACTCGACCGCATCACCTACCGCTAAATCATCAAATGAAACATCTTCGCCGGGCGTGAAAGGCATCGTCATTGAATTCATCGGCGCGGCTTCGCCATCGCCCATCTTGAAGTCGTCGATCGCTTCGTGATGGATCTTCAACTCGCTTGCCGGGTTGTCGGGATCGGGCAGCGAAACGAGCCGGCCTCGCAGGTGGTAGACATCTACCTTCACAGTCGCATTTTTAACCGTGTCTTGCGGCGTTTTGTTTTCTTCTTTCGAGCAACCCGTTATCGTCAGCCCCAGACACGTCACGAGACAGACAACGCATGTCTTTGTCCAGCCATTGAATCTCCGCATGATGATGCCTTCCTTCATTATGTTTGCCGTGCTGTTTACTTGAAAAGACCGATCAGGTTACACGCCCACATTGCAGGATCAGATCATGGGGGCTGATGGAGCAATGTAAATACCTATTACATCGATTCGGGTGTCCCGATGCAAACTTCGTCTGATATCATACGCGCGGTTGCTTCGTTTTGGCCTTAAAAAGAAGCGACAAGGCGACACTTTACATTTTTGATCGTCGATCAGGAATCCAGGATTACTTGTGAGGAAATTATGACCAAGCGAAGCGTTCATCCATGCTGCACCGCCCTCGGCCTGTGCGTGGCCCTGCTCTTGACACTGTTGCTGACTATCGATCACGCCTGCGCGCAAGGCATGAACCTCACGCGCTACATGCCGACCACAGCCAGCGGACAGCAGGCCGACTACCCTGCCGATCTTGCTACCGACGGGATGGTCAGCCCGATTTCACGATGGGTCAGCAAGCAAGGCCCCCACTGGCTTGAAGTCGAACTTCCGGGGCGATTCGAGATCGGTAGCGCCCATGTCTTCACCGGTAACTTCGGCAAAGATGCGGTCGCCAACTTCTCGCTTGAATACCGAGACGGCGACGACTGGCAGACCATCCCGGGTGCAAAGATCGAAAACAACGCCAAGACACAACTCCGTATCTCATTCGATAAGCCCGTCACGACAGATCGCGTCCGGCTTGTCTGCGATGATGATGGGCCGATCAGTGTGGCGGAACTCGCGGTATTCCCTGTCAATGAGGGTGATAACTACCCGATCGATAATGCGGTTGAACTTGAGGTCGGCCTTGTTCCGTTCGTCACGGCAAGCTCTCAACTGCCCGGCGATCACCGGCCGTTCCTGGCAACCGACGGGATTGTCGATCCGGCTTCGCAATGGGTCAGCGAAGCGAGTGATGATCCACATTGGCTGGAAGTCAAATTCCAGAGCGATCGCAGCGTTGGCTACGCGCACGTCTATGCCGGTAAAAATGATGATGCGCTGCATAACTTCCATCTGGAATATCTGGAGAACGAGCAATGGAAGATGGTGCCGAATACCGAAGTTGCCAACAATGAACAAGACGTCGTCCAACTTGCGTTCGATCCGATTCAGACGACAGGCATCCGTCTTGTGATTGATGATGATGGCAGCGTGAAGGTTCAGGAACTGGTTCTGCTGCCGCCGAATAATGGTGATGGTTATCCGGCGGGTACGGAAGTTTCCGTCACTCCGCCAAGCCAGACACGATACAGCACTTTCGATGATGACCTTTATCTGATTACACAACCGAAGAGCGGAAAGATCATCAGCTTCAGTGACGACAAGCTGGTGCTAGATGCATCTCAAGGCAAGGAGAATCAGCAGTACCATCTGCTTAACCTGATTGGCACTGACTACTACCGCATTGTCAATCGTGGCACCAATCAATGCCTGGAGGTTGCGGATGCTTCCATGAAGTCGGGCGCGGCGATTCGTGAAGGTAAATACCACGCACTTGATTATCAGCTATGGACAATTAAGGATGCGGACAACGAATTAAAACAACTGGTCAATGTTCACAGTGGCCTGGCGCTAGCGGTCGATGGGTCCGGCAAGAGGCTCGTACAGAAACCGGTTAAGAAAGACAAAAAGAACACGTGGAAGATCGTCTACTACAATCACTATCCGAAGAAGGGTCTTGCTGAGCAAGGGGCGGGCCCGCACATCAACAGTATGCGTGCGGCGAGTGTTTACAACTGGGGGCTTGAGCCGGCCGGGGACAATCCGCCGAACCTACAACATCAGCCGATGCTCTGGGGCAACAATCACTGGGAGCAGATGGCGCTGCGCCAAGCTGAGTGGTACTCTACCGCTGAGCCGGTTTACTTGATGGGCTTCAATGAGCCGGACCATACGGACCAGTCTGATTTATCGGTTCAGCGGACGCTGCAGATGTGGAGCGCGCTTGAAGCGATTGACTTACCGCTGGCGAGTCTCTGTCCATCGAACTGGAACAACGGCTGGGCGAATCAGTGGTTTACGCCGGCTGAACAAAACCACTACCGTTTTGATATCACCGCAGTGCATTACTACATCACAAGCGGACCATTCGCCAACCAGTTCATGAACCATGTCCGTGGGGCATACGATCGTTATCACAAACCGATCTGGCTGACGGAGTGGAACATCGTCAACTGGGGCGGGCCCGCGCCGTGGACTGACGAACAGGTGTATACGTGGATGTCTGAAGTCGTGTACCGCATGGAGAACGCTGAACATATCGATCGTTACTTCTTCTTCCCCTTCGCGGTGGATTGGCCGAACGGCAAACCGGGCGCGCCGTGGGAGATCGATCGACTGACACTGCGCCCGCTTGGCAGGCTGTATGGCGCATGGGATGCGGACACGGGGATACACCCCGGCATGTGGTATTACCTGCACAACAAGGCCAGCAATCAAAGACTCAACGTGACCGATGGCGAACCAGGCATGACAACGATCACGGACATTCATCCGGACACGAACTGGTATCTGGTGCATGCGGGCAGCGAACGGTATTACATTGTTTCACGTGACGGCGATAAGCGGCTTGGTGTTAAGGGTGATGCACCGGCTATGTTCCCGAAGGATGCACGTGGTCGAAGTGTTGAATGGGTCTTCACGCCGCATGAGCACGGCTGGTTTTTCCTTGAGAATCCAGCCAGCGGGAAACGACTTTGCTTCAACCAGCGCGACGAACAACTCACGCTGGCAACACCGGGCGAGCCAAGCGCCGATGTGCAGTGGCGTGTAATCAAACCTTATCTGCCGGGCGCGGAAGTCGGCGAGACGGACAACATGGCGCCCGATGCGCCGTTCTGGCTGCGTGCGCGCGAAGCGGAAGGCATCGTCCGCTTGGACTGGAAGAGCACCGGTCCGGAGTCCGACTTCGATCATTACGAGATCCACCGAAGCACAAAGGAAGGCGGGCCTTATGAATTGATCGCCGACGGCGTTAAAACCTTCACGTACTCGGACAGCACGGTCGAGAAACAAACGCGTTATTACTACGTCGTCCGCAGCGTTGACATGGCCGGTAACAAGAGCGCATTCAGCAATGAAGAGACCGCTTTCCCGGCTAACTGGGTGCGGGTTTCCAGCCGTGATGATGCGATTGAATACTCGGGCGAGTGGCGCACCGACCCGCGCGACCGCTGGCTGGAATATGTCAGCCAGACGCCGGGCAGCGAAGCGAGCCTGACGTTTACAGGGCGGGGCATCCGCTACTACGGCTTCATCCGTGACACGATGGGCATCCTCGAGGTTTCGCTCGACGGCAAACCCGTCGCGGAGGTCGATGCGTATCACGGCAGCTTGCGCAGACACATGCGATTGTTTGAAGCAACCGATTTGTCGGACGGCGAGCACACGATCACCGTCAAACTGACCGGTCGAAAAAATCCCAAGGCTTTTGATGCACGGGGGATTATCGATGTGTTTGAGGTGCTATCAGATGAGCCGGACAAGACTCCGCCTGCTGCACCTGGTGGCGTAGCTGTCGAGACAGATCTGGATCAGATCAAAGTGACATGGACCGGCAGCAACGAGATCGATCTGGCTGGTTATGACGTGTTCCGCGCAGTTGAGAATGATGATGTGTTTAACGCGGTTGCTACCGGGATTACAGATACACAATATATCGACAAAGACGTTGAGGTCGGCAAGCACTATACCTACGCGATCACCTCACGCGATGCGGCAGGCAATAGAAGTGAAATGACCCCATTCATCACCACCTCGCCCGGCAAGTGGATCAAAGTCGATGATACCGACAAGAGCGTGGTCTACGAAGGCACGTGGGGAACCTATACGCAAAACCCAAGCTATAACTATTCCGAACACTACAGCGAAAGCAAGGACGCTACCGCCACGTTCACCTTCACCGGCAGCCAGATACGTTACTTCGGCTATCAGCGAAACGACCTGGGCAAAGTCGACATCCTGCTTGATGGCAAGCTCGTGCATACCGCGGACTGCTTCAGCGACTACACGGGCTACGATACGCTGGTGTATGAATCCGAAGAATTGCCGCACGGCGAACACACACTGATGATCCGCGTACGCGGTGACAAGCACGATCGATCGTCGGGCACCGAGATCATCGTTGATGCTTTTGAGTACAAAACCACGAAGTAACGATAAGCCCTGCGGCAGCTTTTAAGACACGAACCGGCCAAGCTCATGCTTTGGCCGGTTTTTTGTGTTTATGTTGTTTTCGAAGCATGGTCATGCGGAAGTCAAAGACCTTAAAAAAAATCAGCTTCAAATCATGCATTTATCTGGAATCGAATCGTGGGTGAAGCCGATAATCTGTCCGTGATTAAGGGCGGCGCATTTCAGCACACGCTTAATTGCATTTAAATACTTAATTTATAATAAATTATATGCCACGCGGCGGGTTTATACACATCTTTAATCATGCGGGTTTATGGCGTCTTGACCGACTTGACACGTCATCTGAACCGTGTTCTAATAGTCTTTCTGCCTTGGACGGTGCCCCGCTTGGAGGACACGTATCCGATGGCACTGCCGAAAGTTGCCGCCCGGCAACGATCTGGCCTTGACAGCTTGAAAAAGATGTCTAAACTACGCGGCCCTCAAGTCGTAAGACAAGGGCCAGTCGTCGTAACGACGACGGATCGATCTTTGACAAGTGAACAGTTGGGAATGCTGTAAGAATGTGGCCTTAGGGCCTGGTGCTCACATGCCAGGTCGTGAGGTTAAAACCCCCAATGTCTGTCGGTCTTCACCCGGCAGGCATGTCTGATCCCTTGTGAATGCTGCAAAGCATATTGAGGATCGGACGAACAACCATCGGTTTGCCGCCGATGGACGGCGTACCTGGTTTATCCAGGTATGTCTGGACCGGTCCTGATTTATCAGGATTTTCGGACCAAACCTTCTATTCGAAGACCTCCCCGCGTAAGCGGGTGTCAACGATAATCAATTGAAGAGTTTGATCCTGGCTCAGATTGAACGCTGGCGGCATGGCTAAAACATGCAAGTCGAACGAGAAGCGGGCTTCGGCCCGTGGACAGTGGCGAAAGGGCGAGGAATACATTTCTAACGTGCCCCGAGGTCAGGGATAGCCCAAGGAAACCTGGATTAATACCTGATGACCCCGCGACATCGTATGTTGTTGCGGGCAAAGATTTATTGCCTCGGGATCGGGAAATGCCCTATCAGCTTGTTGGTGAGGTAAAAGCTCACCAAGGCGAAGACGGGTAGCGGGTGTGAGAGCACGACCCGCCGCATCGGGACTGAGACACTGCCCGGACTCCTACGGGAGGCTGCAGTAACGAATATTCCGCAATGCGCGAAAGCGTGACGGAGCAATGCCGCGTGAAGGATGAAGCACCTCGGTGTGTAAACTTCTGTCAGGGTTTAGGAAACTAATGACCATACCCAAAGGAAGAACCGGCTAACTCTGTGCCAGCAGCCGCGGTAATACAGAGGGTTCAAGCGTTAATCGGAATCACTGGGCTTAAAGGGTGCGCAGGCGGACCCGTCAGTGTCTTGTGAAATCCCACGGCTCAACCGTGGAACTGCAGGGCATACTGCGGGTCTTGAACCCGGCAGGGGCAATCGGAACTCTAGGTGGAGCGGTGAAATGCGTAGATATCTAGAGGAACGCCAAAGGCGAAGGCAGATTGCTGGGCCGGTGTTGACGCTCAGGCACGAAAGCGTGGGTAGCGAACGGGATTAGATACCCCGGTAGTCCACGCCCTAAACGATGTGTACTAGATCGAGGTGGTTTTGACACCGTCTCGGTCGGAGCAAAAGTATTAAGTACACCGCCTGGGGAGTACGGTCGCAAGGCTAAAACTCAAAGGAATTGACGGGGGCTCACACAAGCGGTGGAGCATGTGGCTTAATTCGAAGCAACGCGAAGAACCTTATCCAGGGCTTGACATGTACGGATTAGCTTCCTGAAAGGGAAGTGACGCCTTTGGTGGAACGTACACAGGTGCTGCATGGCTGTCGTCAGCTCGTGCTGTGAAGTGTCGGGTTAAGTCCCTTAACGAGCGAAACCCTTGCCGCTAGTTGCTACCAGGTAATGCTGAGGACTCTAGCGGGACTGCCGGTGTCAAACCGGAGGAAGGTGGGGATGACGTCAAGTCCTCATGGCCTTTATGCCCTGGGCTGCACACGTGCTACAATGGCATGGACAGAGCGACGCGATACCGCAAGGTGGAGCAAATCGCACAAACCATGCCCCAGTTCGGATTGAGGTCTGCAACCCGACCTCATGAAGTTGGAATCGCTAGTAATCGCGTATCAGCTACGACGCGGTGAATACGTTCCTGAGCCTTGTACACACCGCCCGTCACGTCATGGGAGCCGGGAGCACCCGAAGCCGTACCAATTCAGGTATGTCGACGGTGAGCTCGGTGACTGGGACGAAGTCGTAACAAGGTAGCCGTAGGGGAACCTGCGGCTGGATCACCTCCTTTCTAAGGGATACCTTAGATCGTGCTCACAGAGCGATCTGTGACACGAATCTGTCAACGCATTCTTAACCGGCCTCGCCGGATAGCACCATGGCAACATGATGCGAAAGTACCCAACTGTTCACCTGTCAGGGATCCATCCCCCCCGGATACCCCCCCTACCGAATCCCTCCCTCCCCAAAATCTTCCGGGCCGCTTGGAACCCCCTTCCAGGCAAATCATTCCCCCTATCGGCAGCCTTGCCGCCCACAGCGAGGTTGTCGTTTTTTTATGCGCGGGTGCGGGGTGTATGTAAGCGATTAGGTTTGATCCAAGCAATCCTTACCCACAAAGACAGACAATTACAATCGAAATTGCTCACTGAAGTCTATCATTCGCCATAGCATCTCTCGTGTATTGGCGAGTTTTTGTGGACGTATTGGCATCAGAACAACCTCCTTATCCCCGGCCTCGCCTTTAATCACTCGATCATTCGTGTACTTTATCCACTCAGCGCCCGCCCTATCTCGCGTGTCCTCGGCAAATGATTTAATGAACTTGTTCAACATATCATCGACTCTTGATAAACCGTTATTTCGATCATGCAAAGCATCGTAGGCAAGCCCCCGATTTTGCGTAGAAATGAGCAAATATAATAGTACCGTCTTAGCATACAACTCACCTATATCAGGATAGGCATCTGAAACAACCTTCAGTTGCCCAACGATTTGTTGCTGAACACGAAGACTCAAGCCAAGATAATTTGCAAACAAGCCATAGAATTTCCAGTCCTCTAAAAAATAGCCCTTGTAACAATCACTAAGTGCAATATTGTCACCACAGTAGCTGAAATACTGTGCGCTTCTAGGTTCAGGTAAATAGTAATCCAAATCTATAAATCGCCTGAGATACCCGTCAGCATCCGCCCCACCGTCAGCGTTACTGAATCCGATCTGGCTCGCTGCAGCGCAACCGAGGCGGTCACGGTCAACCGAAAGAATGAAGATGACGCCTTCGACTGAAAACAGGTGCTTGATTCGCTCGAGTAGTTCGATTGTGTAATCCGGCCGGCAGCGGTCCAATTCGTCAATGAATACAACGAGTGGCTTGCCATTGGATGATGCGACCGCAGCAAACTCGGCGAGGCTTTTTTTGAAGTCGTCTATTTGCTTGCGAACAGACTTCTGCTTATTTAACTCTGCCACCATCATATTGGCGGCCAGACTTGATACCGCCTCAATCTCATCGGCCGCGTTAGGATCGTCGTCCGTGATGTAATGCATCCCTCCTTTGAGTGCCCAATTTAAAGCAACTTTTGGAGAGGCTTTGACAACTTTAACGATCCCCTTTTTGACCTTGTCATACGCCGCTTTAATGACCGTTGGCCCATCGCCTGCCTGTTCAACCAAATCATCCAACGCGCCTATGAATGAGATCAGCGGGTCATCGGCAAAATCATTTTCCCACGCGTCAAAATAGATCGTTGTATATCCCTGGAGTTTTAGGTGTGCTTGCCACATCTTGATGAAAGTGGTCTTGCCTTGTCCCCAGGGTGCGCTGACAGACATCACCAAAGGTGTCTCGCTACCAGCGATCAATCGCGTCAGGTTTTCTGCACATAACTTCCGATCAAGCGGGTCTCCGTCGAACGGATCGTTTTCATCAACGATGAAGTGAGGCGGCTTGTTGATCATAGCTTGAGTATAACCTGATAAATTCACATGCGATATTAGATTTTCCGGATGAGCGGAGACGGTTTGAGTATTTGTTTGGGTTGTATGAAAAGCTGGTGGCGCCGCTGGGGGTGGGTAAGAAGCGTGGGAGGCGGGGGACGCGGTGAGGGGGAGAGTGTGGTGAGGGCAAAGACCGCGGCGGCACGCCGCGGCTCGCGGGTGTCGGGTGTCGGGTGTCGGGTGTCGGGTGTAAAAAATGGTATTGCCGCCCCACTTCCTCAGTTCGGGCATTTTCATTTGAAAATCACAAGCCGATTGAAGGCAGAAGACCGCGACGACACGTCGCGGCTCGCATTACGTGCAGACATATGTTTTCCCGCGAGACGCGGCGTGTCGCCGCGGTGTTGTGGTGATGCGTTGAGGCGATTTATTCGGATTGCGGGAGGGTGCGTTGGCGGCGGATGTAGTGGTAGGCGTTGTTGAGATATTGTTGGTCTTTAACCGGCGGTGTTGATCCGCCTTTGGCCCACCAGGTGCCGCTGAGGGGTTTGGACCAGCGGTTGGTGAGTGCTTCACCGAGCCAGCGTTTAAGCCACATCATGATTCGATCCGGGTCTATTGAACGCTCGGCATCAAGCAAAACATGAACGTGATCGGCCTCGTTGGGTGCAGCGCAGATGCGGTAGGTCCAGCCACCGCGTTTACAGATTTCGGGGATGATGGTTTCGATGACGGCACGCTGGGGTGCAGTGAGGTGGATCGGATCGCCGCTCATTTTGTCACGTTCGTCTTTGGCGCGGCCGGGGTCGTGATGGATGAAGGGTTGGCCGGGCTTGTTGTGGTTGCGGTCGACGGTTGGGCGGATATCGCCATGTAGACGTGTGCCGTAAGTACCAAAGGTGATGTGCCAGGTGGTCCTCGCCGGATCGAGGTGCTGTTTCATGATGGGGACATTTTATTCATTGACGTGAGGGGTGTAAATGATCACACCGCGACGACACGTCGCGGCTCGCATTGCATACACACGCAAACATACTCACCTGCGAGACGCGGCGTGTCGCCGCGGTTTTTTGAGGCCAACCTTCGATGAAAGTGGGCTTCGAGGGCTGTCAGAGTGAGGTATCAGGGATATAAACTCATCACGTGGTGCAGTGGTTTACCCAGTTTCACTCAATCAGAATAACACGAGCAACAATAAACCATAGTATTTCGGCCTAACATGTTCTAATCTAAGGATTAAGTGAATCCACTTGACGGAAGTACATCTACTTATTGATGCGGGGAAAACAGGATGAATATGACACGGGGCTTGTTAATCGTCGGCACCTGCCTGGTCCTGTGGTTGGGTACGATGTCGCACGCCAATGCCACAGAACAGCCGTATCAAGTCGAGTGGACTGCGCAGGTCGGCACGCCAAGTTATGACAACTGCTATTCTGTATCCGTGGACTCGGCAGGCAACGCTTTTATCACCGGGTACACCGAAGGGAGTCTGGGCGGGACTAACACGGGAGACGTGGACGCTTTCCTGACCAAGTTCGACCCATCAGGGACGGAGTTGTGGTCTGCTCAGATCGGCTCGACACAACCTGATGGCAGCTATGCCGTGGCCGTAGACCCAACAGGTAACGCGTACATCAGCGGGTGGACCGCCGGCATCCTTGGCGGCTCCGGCTCGTCGGGCAGTGACGCCTTCCTGGTCAAATATGATCCGTCGGGAACTGAGCTGTGGTCCACGCAGATCGGTTCGGCGAGTTTCGATAACAGCTTTTCTGTGGATGTGGACACATTAGGTAACGTCTACATCAGTGGGCAAACCTACGGCAACCTCGGCGGGACCAACGCGGGAGGCCACGATGCCTTCCTAGCCAAGTTCACCATCCCCGAACCTACGTCATTTTCGCTATTAACGTTTGTTGTCCCAGCCCTGCTGCGGCGACGAGTGTTGTGATGTATCGCAGATAAAGACCGCGACGGCACGTCGCGGCTCGCGGGTGAGTTGGGGAAGTGGAGATTGGGGTGGGGTTGGGTTCGGGGAAGTTGGGGGAGTCCGTCGCGTATGACATGTCCGCCGCGTGTGACGCGGCGGCTATAGCGTTTTCAATCCAACTGTATCGTTTGACCGCCCTGTTTGATGTCATCCCCGCGCACGCGGGGATCCACGTCCGGGGATTCATTGGGCGCGTGGATGATGGTACTTGTTTATGCAAAGGATCAATAGCAGTGCTTGTCATAGCAAGGGGATGATACACGGTTCATGGAACGCTACACCTGGTTTGAAAACGGTCTAAGGGGTGATGCGGGGGGTGAATGGAAGAACTTGCAGGGGGTGAAGTCTAATTGCGGGTGAAGTGAATATGCAATATTTAAATAGCCGTCGCGTCACACGCGACGGTTTTTGTGTCGTCAAGACTTTTGTTTGCCTTCAGACCAGAACAGGCCTCGATGATCGGGCAGGTAGGTGTGGACCAGGTGGTCGAAGTGTGTCTGGTCTTTGATGCGTTTCTGGCTTGCGTTGGCGACGAACCATTGGCGTTTACCCAGGTCTTTATTCAATCTGCGTGACAAAGAAGACTTCAGGTTTGATCGGACCGATTTGACTGGCCGGGTGTCGTTCCAACTGATGAGGATGTGGGCGTGGGAAGGATCGAGGGCGATGGCGTGGAGACGGAAGCGGCTGCGTTCGACGGAGCGATGCGTTTCGGCGAGTATGATGCGTTGAATGGTTGCATTGAAGCAGACGGGGCTGTCTTTGGCGTTGCGCCGATATTGATCGGCCTTGCCGGGATCGGGTGGGAGGATGCCTTTGTGGCGCTGGACGTAGCCTTGTTTACGATCAGGGAGCCACGACAGGTATGCGTGGAAGGTGAAGAGATAACAGGGCATGAGGTGTAGGGTACAGACAACAGCTTTGGTTGAACAAGGGTGTTGGTGGGATTTTGCGTGGTGTTTTTTTTTTGGGGGGGGGTGTTGTGGTGGTTGGTGAATAGGTTCTATTGATGGGGATGTGGACGAGGTTGTGCGCATCGGGAAGGTGGATTGTGTGGTTGTTGCAGGGGAAGGCCCACGTTCGGCGAACGTGGGCTTCGGGGGTGGTGAGTTGTGGAGGTTGTGCGCATGAAAAAAGTCCACGGGGATGTGGGTGGACTTTGTTGTGTGTTGTGTTGTGGAACTTCAATCAGTCGGCTTCTTCGAGGTGCAGGTCGAGGTCGAGTTCGTTGGCGATGCGGTCGAGGGAGTCGCGCAGGTCGTCGAGGGGTGTGTCGGGGTTGGCGTGGAGGATGGCGTCGGCCTGGAAAAGCGGTTCGCCTGTCATGGGAGCGCTGATGACTTCGGTGTGGAAGTCGATGACGTTGACGCCGCGCTGGACGAGTGCACGGGAGATATCGCGGACGATGCCCGGGCGGTCGTGGCCGATGAGGTGGAGGTTGAGTACGCGTGCTTCGGCGTCGGCGGTTTGATCGTCGGTTGATTCGACGACGACGGTGAGGCCTTGAGCGCGGAGTTTATTGAGCGCATCGGTGAGAGGCTGGATGTTTTCGATCGGCGCATCGACGCGAAGAACGCCGGCGAACTTGCCGGCCAATCTTGCCATGCTGGATTCGAGCCAGTTGGCGTCGTGTTGAGCGACGGTGTCGGCGATAGCTCCGACGAGTCCGGTGCGGTCCGGGCCGAGGATGGTGAGGACGAGCGAGGCGCGCATGGTGTGGGACTCCAAAGTGGATGGCTGAGAAAAGCAGTATAGGGAAAAGGCTCGAGGCTTGAGAAGTGAGGCTTGCGAGGGGTGTGGGGTGTGGGGTGTAGGGTGTAGGGTGTAGGGTGTAGGGTGTAGGGTGTAGGGTGTAGGGTGTAGGGTGTAGGAATTGTATTGCTAATGGCTAATTGCTAAAGGCTAATGGCTTTGAGAGCTGGTCCCCAAATCTTGGACAGCCGGTTGGCCTGAATAAGGTGGGCCAACGGGTTTATGCCGCGGCCAGCGGCGGTCCGGTTATAGGTTTTCCATCATACGCTTCGTCCGGCGTCCGTCCAGCGAGTGTCGAGTGCGGACGCTCGGTGTTGTAGAACCGCAGCCATTCATTGATCCCGGCGCGAGCTTCGCTGCCTCTGTCCCACGCGTGCAGGTACACGCATTCGTACTTCAGGCTCCGCCACAGACGTTCGATGAACACGTTGTCCATCCATCGGCCTTTGCCGTCCATCGATACCTTCGCGCCCGCGCTCTTCACTGTTTCGGTCCATTCCAGGCCGGTGAACTGGCTGCCCTGATCGGTGTTGATGATCTGCGGCGGGCCGTGCTTGCTCAGCGCTTCTTCCAACGCCTCGACGCAGAATGACGCTTCCATCGTGTTGCTCAATCGCCAGGCCAGCACCTTCCTGCTGTGCCAGTCCATGACCGCAACGAGGTACAAAAAGCCGCGTCGCATCGGGATGTATGTGATGTCGGCGCACCACACATGACCCGGCTGATCAATCTTCAGATTCCGCAGCAGGTACGGATACACCTTGTTTTCAAGGCATTTGACGCTGGTCTTCGGGGCCTGGTAGATCGGCGTCAAACCCATCTGGCGCATCAATCGACGCACACGCTTGCGGCCGACGTTGTAGCCAAGCCGACGCAACCAACGCATCATCTGCCGGCTGCCGTAGAACGGCGTGCACAGGAACTGTCGGTCGATCAGACGCATCAGCTTCAGGTTCAACGGGCTCTCGCCTTTGCCTGAAAAGTAAAACGACGATCGGCTGATCGACACCAGCCCACACTGACGCACGATGCTCAGCTCGGGGTGCTTGGGTTCGACCATGTCGCAGCGGCGGCCGTGGCTCAAAGCCCCAACCCTTTTTTTAAAAAGTCCTTCTCGATGGTCAGCTCGCCGATCTTCGCGTGCAGCTCTTTGATCTGCTCGTCGGATGCCTGCGGGTCCTTGCCGCCGCCACGGGCAAAAAGCTGGGCCGCCTCCTGTGCCAGCAGCTTCTTCCACCCGCCGATCATGTTCGGATGCACGTCGTACTTCTTGGCGATCTCCGCCACCGTCAACTCGCCACGCAGCGCCTCCAGCGCCACCTTCGCCTTGAATTCAGCCGTAAATCGTCGTCGCTTGCTCATCAAGTAAGTCCTTTCAAATCTGCAGACCAGCCCACTTTAACCGGCTGTCCAAGATTTGGGGACCAGCTCTTTGCCCCCCCAACGCCGGTTCTGAGCGAAGCGAAGGTCCGGGTGGATTTTGGGGGGTTGGGGATTGGGGATTTTATTTTCTGCTTTTCTGCGTTTTCTGCTTTATCACTAAAAACAACCGGCCCACGTTCGGCGAACGTGGGCTTCGTGGGGAGTTGGTGTGTTGAGAGGGAGTTGTGGGGTTGAGCGTAAGTGGGCGCAGCAGCGTTCCGCCGCCGCCCGGTTGCACATGCAGGGCGGCGGCGATTGGAGGAACGCCGACTAGGAGGGGAAAAAGGTTGGCTGACAACGTGAAGGATCGAGACCGTCCCGACCGATCCGTGCCCGCCTAGCGTGGAGTCTGGTTATCAAGGTGGCCCGTTCGTGGGCCTGCCTAAACAAACAACACAACAGGGGTTGGGGCCAATCCGGGGGATAGGTTCGCCGCGAATTGGGGTGGGAGGGGATCGGAGAATCGTTACAGCCGTAACGATTGGTTTGATCGGTATTCACGAACAGTACACACGGATAGCGCAGGATATGACGGGATATTTGTGTATCAGATCACCTGCTGAATTTGCGTCAGTCCGAGAATTTACTGGTGCTGGTGGTAGACATCTCTATCTTTGAGTTCGATGGTGTCTTCGGTCACCTTGTATTGTTTGCGCAGGCGTTTGAGTTCCTTCTTGAGTTTGGCCTGAACGTCTGCATAAGCGGGGTCGTCGTAGACGCTGTGCATCTCGTCGGGGTCTTTTTGCAGATCGTACATTTCCCATTCGTCGATCTGGTAGAAGTGGATCAGCTTGTAGCGTTCGGTGCGGACGCCGTAGTGCCGTTGGACCATGTGCCAGCCGGGGTATTCGTAGTAGTGGTAGTAGAAGCTGTCGCGCCAGTCGTCGGGGGTGTTGCCTTCGAGGACGGGGACGAGGCTTCGGCCCTGCATGTCATCGGGGATCGGAACGCCGGCGGCGTCGAGGAATGTCTCGGCGAAGTCGAGGTTGGAGACAATATCCTTGTTGATCGTGCCGGGCTTGGTGACGCCGGGCCAGCGGACGAGGAACGGGGTCTTGAGGGATTGCTCGTACATCCAGCGTTTATCGAACCAGCCGTGCTCGCCCAGATACCAGCCCTGATCGGAGGAGTAGACGACGATGGTGTTGTCAGCGAGGCCCGCTTCATCAAGGTAATCGAGCATACGGCCGATGTTCTCATCCACTGAAGCTACGCAGCGGAGATAATCCTTCATGTAGCGTTGATACTTCCAGTGGACCAGGTCTTCGCCTTGCAGGTTGGCGTTGCGGAAGGCTTCGTTTTTCGGATCGTACGCGGCTTTCCAAGTGGCGAGTTGATCTTCGTTGAGGCCTGCTCGGCTGTCGGTGAGTTTCAGGTCGTTGGAATTCATGTGGTGGGCGATGGTCATTTCCTGCGTGCGAGCGGGTGTGCCACGGCCTTCATAATCGTCGAAGAGCGTAGCAGGTTCGGGGATCGTGACGTCGTCATACATATGCAGGTACTTCGGGGCGGGTTCCCATGCACGGTGCGGGGCTTTGTGCTGATACATCAGGACGAAGGGCTTTGATTTATCGCGTTTGTGTTCGAGCCAGTCGATGGAGATGTCGGTAAGCAGGTCGGTGGTGTAGCCGGTGAGTTGGACATCCTTTCCGTTGTCGATCAAACGGGGGTTGTAGTAGGTGCCTTGGCCGACCAGGACGTTCCAGTAGTCGAAGCCGGTGGGTTCGGACACGAGGTGCCACTTGCCAACGATGGCGGTGGAGTAACCGGCGTCGTGGAGCATCTTGATGAAGGTGGGCTGGCTGCCGTCGAAGGTGTCGCTGTTGGTGCAGAATCCGTTGATGTGGCTGTACTTGCCGGTGAGGATAACCGCCCTGCTCGGGCCGCAGATCGAGTTTGTGACCAGGCAGTTGTCGAAGCGTACGCCTTCGTTGGCGATGCGGTCGATGTTGGGGGTCTTGTTGACGGCTGAGCCATAGGCGCTGATCGCGGCGTTGGCGTGGTCGTCGGTAAAGATGAAGAGGATGTTCGGCTGCTGGCGTTGGACCGGCTGCGATTGAGCGGGCATTGCGAATATCGACAAGGCAGAAGCGATCAGAAGGCCGAAGCAGGCAGGCTTGAACATGATGTGTCACCCTCAAAGTGATTGTTAATCCCAAGAGGGTAAACGATTTGTCGTGGGTATGAAATCACCGCCCCACCCGCGCAGGCCCGAACCTGCCAGAAGTCATAAGAATTTTATTCTTTTTTCCATTTTGCCCATTTTAACCCTTGGATTTTGTTTGAATCCTGTTAATATCGGACCCTTATTCTTATCCCTATGGACACGGGCGTTTGGCCGCACTCGATCAGGGCCGGGCCGGTGTCCTCTTATTTAAACTATGAAGTCACTGACTCGGACCATTCAACTTGTCCTGTTGTGTCGACCTTTTCAAAGAGACAGCGTACGCGCGGGACGATCAGATGGAGTGCCGGACGGGCCGCAGCGTCGAGTCACATTGGTGCTGGGGTCAGAGGGTGGTCTTGATCGGATTCAGCATCTGATCCGCGAATCGATTGAGAGGCTGGCGGGCGGGACCGTTGTCGGGGCCGATTTACTCAGTGAGCAAATTGTGGATGGTCTATGCCGGCTGGAGCCATCACAATCGCGGCATACCACCTGGCTGCTGGCACATCTTGCCAGCAACTGCCCTGCCGATCCGTATGCACCGCATGTGCCACGATTGACACTGCTTCATGATAGATCGATAGATAAGCACCAACACCCAAGACGGATCATGGGCCGATCGTTGCTACGATCAAGCAAGTTAAACAAGTCGATCCGTCGCAAACGTAGCGCCACACATTCGGCATAAGCCAAAGAGTGCTAAGTCTCAGGTCTGATTCACCCTCGCGGGGGGTACAGCGCCTGCAACCGATCCGGGTTTTTAAGCTGAAACTATGTAGATATGCCGGGCAAACCCGGCCAAGTCAGGCGACCGCAGCGCGGTGAATCGCCCGTTGGGTAGAAGAACGACGAGCATCACGAACACGATTGATGTGCCGACGAACGGTCCGCTTGGTCCGTGAGCCTGCCTTATCTATCGCGGTGTAGATATCGGCGTGCTTCTGCTCGACGATAACGGGGTCACGATGGAAGAGGGTGACTTCCATGTGGCATCGCTTCGTGCCGGGGCCGTGCGGTCCGCTGATGTCATCGAGACGAACGGTGACATCGCGGATGTGATCCGCAAAACGATCCAGGCTGAGCTCGATTCGGTGTTTGGCGTATTCGGCCAGTGAAGGGGTGACGTCCAGGTGATCGCCAACTACTTTGATCTGCATGCGTCGACTCCGATTCTGAAAAAAGGAAACGTTGACACAAGCTAATACACCCATTATGCCGAGATGGTTCGCGGATTCCAAGTAAAATCCTGCAAGCCGATAAAATGTAGACTTATCCACTATCGTATTTTTTTGCCTTTTTTTACGTATAGAGTCGTCTTTTTCTTGACCTTCTGCCGTTTTGTGATAGAGGTTTCAAGCATGCCACATGGGTGGCACTCGTGGATGTTTTGATCACGGTGTGTGTCTGGTCAACGCGGGCGGAAGATACCCGGCCTTTCGCTGCGATCAGTACCGGCGTTGATGAAACAATCGCGAATAAAGTCTAGTCTTTAGCATAAATCATCAATCCGAAATCAAAAATATTCTTTCCTACACCCTTTCCCTAAACACTGCCAGACATGCGGTGTGGCCGTGGAGGTGGCTTTGGTCGCCGACGGGGCCGATCTCGCCGGCGCAGAAGCAGCCTGCAAGTGGTACGTTGCCCAGTGCATCATGCACCATCATTGCATCCGCGTGCGGATGATCGAAGAGGTTGACACCCCGACCGTTACAACTGAACAGCAGCACCGCCTTGGCGTCGCCGTGAACCTGCTGCGCATCGAGCATCATGCGAAGATCGTCTTCGGCACTTTGGGCATCGCGTAGATGAAACTGGATGGTTTGGCCGGTGCGTACGCGCGGGTCGCCGATGGCGATGTAACCTTCCTCGGCATCGACGCCGACCATGTTTCGGATCAGGAAGTCGCCGCGTCCGAAGTGTGATTTGTACTCGTTGATGACGCGCCCGATATGCAGGCCGTTCTGTTCGATCAACGCACGATCTTCTTGGGATAGTTTCGTGGCGACTTGGCGCAACGCCAGCAACGGATTCTTGCCGCCGAGTTCCTGGACGATATGCCGATGGCTCTTGGTGATGAGCATGGGTTCGCCGACGGCCCGGCACCCCTGGCTGACCGTGGTTTGCAGGTCGACCGCCCCACCGATTGCGACGCCAACCGCGCCCTCGCTCATCACAGAACCGTTGAGCGTGAGCTGGTTCTGCCCGGCCGCGCGTGCGCCGCTGGCCATCCCACCGATCACGGGGATCGGCCCGAATGCCGCGGCAAACGTCGGCAGGAGTTTGATCATCGGTGTGCTGAAAGGATCGGCCAGTAAAATGATCGCTGCAGGCTCATCAGTTGGATGTCGGGGATCGTTTGAGAGATCGATCGTGTCGTGCATCGCTGATGGCGCATCGATAATCGCAGGCCAGTCGAACTGCTCGTAGCTGAAACCCTGCAACGCGACACCGGGCATCACCCCCGCCAGCACGGACAAGCCGGGGCCTTGCTGCTGTTCATGGCGGATGCCGATGACGCCGCTGCACGTGCAGCCGATCATGACGCGCGGCTTTAAAGAGTCGTCAAGTTCCTGGCAGATCCGTCGGAACTCCAATTGATGATGCATGGTTGCGAAGATCACCAAAAGGTCCGGTCGCGAATCACCGAGTTGATCGCAGAGCAGGTACAGCACCTCATTGAGCGCATCCGTGGTGGAAACCACATCGCTCATGGCAGAGGCGAAGCTCATCGGCCTACTTGGCATCAGGCGTCCCGATCAGTGAGAACGAATGTCACTCAATACAAAAACGAACACACCGCATCCACATTGCATGCGGTCCATGGATAAACGTTCAATGCCCGCTTCTGCAGATCATAGCACGCCAGTCAAGCGGATTTGAGCATGCCGCGAAAAGCAGAGCGATAAACGCTGTAATTGAGTAACGCCATGGCTGGAACGGCAAAAATACCGGCGACGGGGATCCACTGGAGCATGATGAGCAGGAAGATCGCGATGCGAACGAGCCAACGCAGCAGGATCGTGCGCGTGCGGGGGATATACCGGCGTAGTGGGCCGATGAGTGTGAGTCGGTAATAGATGACACCCGGGATCAGGCCGATGACGGGGATCATGCTGAAGCCGGCGGAAACCAGCAGCACGATCGGCAGGCGTGCATCGAGTCGCGCGATGTAGGCATCTGCGAACGCGGCATCGGCAAACAGTTCGTGGCCACAGGCCTTGCAGGTTTGATATACCGTACGTTTTTCAAGACGGGTCGCACAGACGGGGCATCGTTTTTTCTGAACGAGTTTATACGGATGCGAAGCGGGATCGGTGGCAGGCACATCTAACGACGTGCCGAAGATGCCGATAGCGTTCGGCGTCTGTACGGGCGTCTTGCATGCAAAACACTGGACGGCTGAGCCGTAGATCATCTGGCCGCAGTTTGCACAGGCGATCCTGGAGCGGTCTTCCTTTTTCTCAGCACGTCGGCGAAGCAGGACGAGAATGCCCGCGACGATACCGACGAGGATGAGCATGATAAATGGGGCGATCAGAAGCAGGATGATGCCAAAGCTGCTCCAGACATCCTCCGCCCAACTGAACAGGTTCTGCACGCCGATGTCATCGTCTTCATCAGCATCGGTGATGACAGATAGCGCGCTTTGCCTGAGCGTGCCGAGCCAGAACACACCCACGCCGATCAAAAGCGCCGGCAAGCCGTCGGCCCAGCCGGCCATCTTCGTGGCGTTTTCAACGAAACCCACATCCTGCACGCTGGCGATGCCCATGTAGGTGATGAAGGCGACGATCGACTTGGCGTACTTGTCGACTTCCTGGTAGGCAGCGCGGATGTCAGGGCTCTTGGTGGCAGCGATCTCGAGCGCGGCGAGGAGGCCGAAGATGATCAATGACGTATTGCATGTAAACCATGTCGGGGCCTGGTCGGCAATGCTGGCTATGTCCTGAGGCATCCACGACGCCCACTGCGGGGCGAAGCGCAGCAAAAGCGCCGTGATAAACGCGGGTACAAACGCACGAGACGAAAACGGCCCCACCGTCCCGGCACCAAAGATCGCAGAATACATGTGCATAGTACGCCCCTTGGGGTAGTCGTTGGCTGTGGGAGATTATGGCATGGATTTGATATGGGTGTGGGGTGTAGGGTGTAGGGTGTAGGGTGTAGGGTGTAGGGTGTAGGAATTCTATTTCCTGCTTTTCTGATTTCCAGCTATCTAGTTTTCCAGATTTCCAGATCCCCCCCACAACGCCGGTCCTGAGCGAAGCGAAGGTCCGGATGGATTTTTGGAATTGGGGATTGGGGATTGGGGATTGGGGATTGGGGATTGGGGATTGGGGATTGGGGATTGGGGATTGGGGATTGGGGATTGGGGATTTTATTTTCTGCTTTTCTGCGTTTTCTGTTTTCTCCCCCCATGTGCAAGAGCCCACGTTCGGCGAACGTGGGCTTCGCGGTAAAGATCCTGTACCAATGGTCTTTGCCTTTTACCCCACACCCTACACCCCAAACCCCACACCCTAGTAAGTAAAGTGCTTGATGTGTTCGCCCTTTTCGCTGATCTCGCTCATGGCTTCGATGCCCAGTTCAAGGTGCGGTCGTGCCCACTCGGTAGTGACCTTGATATCGGAGGCTTCGGTCTTGACACCTTCGGGGGTGTTGGGGACATCCGAAACCATCAGCAGTGCGCCGCGGGCGATCTGGTTGTAGTGGCCGACGATGAAGATGGTGGCGGTCTCCATGTCGATGGCCAGTGCGCTGGCGGCATGCAGTCGATCGAGGAAGCGCTGGTCGTGCTCCCACATCCGGCGGTTGGTGGTGAAGACGACACCAGTGCGGTATTCATAACCACGCGCGACGATCTTGTCAGAGACGAACTTGTGCAGTTTGAACGAGGGTAGCGCGGGGACCTCGGGCGGGAAGTAGTCGTCGCTTGTGCCTTCGCCACGGATGGCGGCGATGGGCAGGACGAAGTGTCCGATTTCGGTGGAGTGTTTAAGCCCGCCGCACTTACCAAGGAAGAGCACGGCCTTGGGCTGACGCGCACTGAGCAGGTCCATGATGGTGGCGGCGTTAGCCGAACCGATGCCGAAGTTGATCATGCTCAGGCCGTTGTTGTTGGTCGCGGCCTGCATGGGTCGTTCCTCGCCGACGATATCGCAGTTGAAACGATCTGCGAAGTTGTGCAGGTAGCTGCGGAAGTTGGTCAGGAGGATGTAGTCGCCGAAGCGGTCGATAGGCATGCCGGTATAGCGAGGCAGCCAATCGCGCGCGATGGAAAGGCGGTTGGGGCGTGGTGCACGGGCGTCGATGGGTGAAGTCAAGTGGATTCTCCTGCAGAAGACACATCTTACCACGAGACATCGATTGACAAAGTATTTGTCAGAGAATGCGGGGTTCAGGCCGATGGTTTACGCCCGATCAGGCGGTGGCTGATCAGCCGGTAGATGATCATCAGCATGAACGCGGCAGCCATCAGTTGCAGCACGCGCCAGGCGGCGTGGTCGGTAACGCTGCGGCCGCGTGCCTCGGCGTCCTGTAATGCCTGAGCGGGCAGCGTGCTGACTTTTTCGTTCTGGAGTGTCTGATTGATTTCGTTGACCAGCGAACGTAACTCGGTGGCGGCTTCGGTGAGGCGCTCGGCGGTTGCGGTGTATTCGCGGATATCGAACGGGCGGGAGGGTTCGGAAGGATCTTTAGAAGACTTATCCCCGCCCATCGCACCGATCGCCTGGAATACCTCTCGCCAGGATTCGCCGGCCTGAGCGACGTTGTCTCCGGCGGCGTAGACCGAATCGAGCATGAGTGTCGCGCGCTCGATCGTGCCGTCCAGCGTGTTGAGCGTTTGCTGCAACTGTTGTTGCTGGTTTTCAAAATCCTGTAAGGCGAGTGTGACTTCTTTGCGCAGATCGGCGGGCAAGGTTTGGGCTGTCTTGGATAAAGATTCTGCGCTGAGTGCAACCTTGTTGAAGCTGTCAAGCGCATCAACCGTGAATTGGCGTTCTTCGAGTTCATACAAAAGCAACTCAGCGTGCCAACGTGTCTGCTCGGGCATGTCTTCGACGATCCGTGAGAACTGGCTGGCGATCACGTTAAACGCGCTGATGGCCTGAGCGCCGGAATCGATACCTTCCAGGGCACGGAAGGGCGCCATGGGGATCGCGGTCACCCAGTCGAACATCTGGATCTGAGATGATTGAGCTTTGCCAGACCTGACCGCAGCTAAATTGAACGTGCCTGCCATTGGGTTTTCGTCGGTGTAAGTATCAATATCTTGCTTGAGATTTTCGAGTTGCTCCGCGTTCAGGAACAGGCCGCCGATCTGAAAGATGTCGTTTTCAAGCCGAACCGCGGTATCGAGCGCTGCCTGTTGGTGATCGCCGAGGAGAGTAGCGCCGGTGGAATTCGGGTTCTCCAGGAACTTGCGCATCTGCACGGTCAGCGTTGCCGCGTCAAGAAAAGCTTTTTGCGGGTGATTAGCTAAGATTGCGTCCTGGATCATGGTCGAGGAACGGATTTTCCAGAGCAAACATATCTTTTGGATAGCCCGGTCTTCGCTATCCCGGCTGATCCTATTGGCGGTGGAAGTGATCTGAGTCGTGAAACGGTCAGAGAACTCGTTGAGTTGATCGGCCAGTTCAGCCTCGGTGAGGCGGGCTGTACCGACGGCGTTTTTGCCTGAACTGGGGGATGCACAACCTGTCACCATGAAGCCTATGAGCAGCATCACAATGATGATCCAGAATCGGATATGAGTGACCCACACCCGCTGCTTAAAAATATTAAAACCCGGCTTGATGGATCTGATACAAGACATCACATTGGTTTACCTTCGATCGTAGCGTCGTAGACGGCCAACAGCTTCTGCTTATCGAAGATCATTTCCTGACGGCTGAGGCCGACGATATCGTAGGTCTGGGTGAGTTCGATGGCGTCGACGGGGCAGGCTTCTTCACACATGCCGCAATAGATGCAGCGTAGCTCGTCGAGGTCGAACTTAGCGGGATACTTTTCGCGGTCGTCCCAGGGTGCTTCACTGGCCTCGATATGGATGCAATGGGCGGGGCAGGCGGTGGAGCACATGAAGCAGGCGACGCAGCGGACGCGGCCCTGTTCGTCACGGTTGAGTCGGTGAACGCCACGGAAGTTGCCGACGTTAATACCGCCCTTCTCGACGGGCAGGTGCTCGCGGCGTTCTTCGGGGTAGGCCATGGCCAGGTTGCCCTTACCCCGAGCGACGGCCTTGGCGACGTGCTTGATGGTGGTGCCCAATCCCTTGAAGACTTCGGGCAGGTAGAAGGCCTGAGCCGGGGTCAGCTTGGGCATATCGACGTTGACGATGTCCTGGTCAGCTATGGGCATATCGGTGTCTATGGTCTTATATCGAGGTTCTGGTTCTGGTTTAGAGCATTGTTCAGCGAAGACGTGCCGGGGTCAAGCGGCGGGGTACGGATTGATCAGAAGCTGAAGCCGAAGACCTCTAAGAGCAGCACGATGCCGTTGTAAGTGCCGTGGACGACGATGGCGGCGACAATGAAGGGGTAGGCATCGGACACGGCCGGAGGACGCAGGCGAGTGATGCTGCTTCGCCACATACGGATAAGGCCGAAGGTAACGGTGGTGGTGCAACCGATGTGCAATGCAGAGCAGACGGTCCACCGCCAGAGGATGATGCCGGGGGTGGGATTGGGGATATAGACGTTCAGGTAGAGCAGGTTCTCGAGGGTGGCGAAGGTGGCGGCGCTACCGATGGCGGCGACCCAGATCGCCCAGGCATGCTTGAAGACCCACGGCCGAAGCTCGATGAGCATGAGGATGAAGATGACCTTCATGAATTCTTCGTAAATCGGTGTCGTGACCGCATAGGCAACGAGGCCGACATCGGAATTGAGGATCAACTGCCCGAACAGTGAACCGAGCACTGAAAGGATGCCGCCGGTCGCCAGGGCGATCAAGAAGACCAGCCACTGCGTACCCGGGGGAGTCTGCTCGATACGCTTTTTCAGATAGGGGCCGAACCCGCCTGACGGGTCGAAACCGCATTCAGGGCAGGCGGTGTGTGCGCTTCCGCGCATGTCGTAACCACATTGAGCACAGAATGAGCCTGCACTGAACTTTTTTGCTTCGTCCGTAGGCTTCAGGACAAATGGCTCTTCGGTCACGGCGTGCATGGCGGCGAGCCGTTCGAAGCCGCCGCGGCGTGCTTCACGCTCGATGGTTTGTTCAGCCTTGGATTCGGATGGATCGGGTGTATGTGAGTGGCCGGCGTTCAGGTGCGGCTCAAACTCGATACCGGGATCGTGTTCGGGTCTGGTCACGGGGAGGCGATCTGTTGGGACCGACGTACGATGGCTGTGCCGTAAGCTAAGATTTCAACCTGCATCGCCCCACCCTTGCTGCCGCGCATCATGCTGATGTTGGAGAATTGGTAGCGGACGTTGTAGACCTCGGTCGCGCCGTATTCACGGGCGTTTTCAATAAGGCGCATCAGGGCTTCGCGCCGGCCACGGATCATCAGCGACTGCGCGGACTTCATTTCCCCGCCGACGAGGTTGCGCATCCGTGTTGCAAAGCTTTTCCAGTAGTCGGTCGCAATCACGACGTGGCCGATCACCATCCGCCCCCCTTCCACGGAAGCGGGATCGGCAATGGTCTTGAGGTTCGTCACGATGATGTCGCCGGACCGGCTCTCGCGTTCATCGAGGTCTCGCAGGTGGCGTCTTTCCGTGAAACGTCCGATGAAGAACGCTGTCGGTAGTGCGATCAGTTGCCAGATGAGTGCGATGAGGGTGTCCACGATTGTTCCCGTATAGGTTTAGACGAGTTTTACCGCGGTGCCGTAGGCGTAGAGTTCTGCTGCACCTTGCGCGACGGCGCTGGTCGTGAAACGTACGTTGACGATGGCGTCGGCGCCGAGTTGTTCGGCCTGTGCCATCATGCGCTGGACCGCTTCTCGACGGGCTTCGGTAAGCAGTTCCGTGTAACCCTTGAGTTCACCACCGACCAGGTTCTTGAAACCCGCAGCGATGTCGCGGCCCAGGTGCTTAGCACGGATGGTGTTGCCTTGAACCAGCCCGAGGATATGCGAGACCTCGCGGCCGGGGATGGTTTCGGTATTGACGATGATCATAAGGTAGAACCCTCGGCTAAAGATTGCAGGAAGTATCCTTCGCCGGGCAGAGCACGTCAACTATTTGCTGTAAATGATTTGAGGGCTTGTCGAAGGGTGGCAGACTAATCACCCGTCCAGAAAGCCAGACGCAACAGCACGAGGACGGCATAGACTTCAAGCCGGCCCAGGACCATGAGCATGCTCAAAAGTATCTTGGCCGGCGCGCTGAAGAAGCCGTAGTTCTGCGTTGCCCCGACCTTGCTCAAACCGGGGCCGATGTTGTTGAGCGTCGCGGCGCTGGCAGTGGCGGCGGAGCCGAAGTCCAGCGATCCCGCCGGCTCGATGAGCATCAACCCGACCGTCCCGCCCAGGAACAGCAGCAGGATCAGCAGCACATAAACCAGAACGCCCTGCTTCAATTCGGGATCGATCGCGCTTTTCCCGATGCGGATCGTACGCACGACATTCGGTCTGAAGACGCGTTCCAACTCCGCGTACATGACCTTGGCGGCGATGATGATACGGATGACCTTGATGCCGCCGCCGGTCGAACCCGCCGAAGCGCCGATGAACATGAGCGTGACGAGTACCGCCTGCGGGACGAAGCCCCAGAGATCGAAGTCGGCTGTGGAGAAGCCGGTCGTGGTCTGGATGGAAGCGACCTGGAAGGCGCTATGGCGGACAGATTCGGCGACGCCCAGTTCGTGTTTGGAGCCGTCCATGAACGTGGTGGTTTTGCCGTAGATGCTGACCGAGATCAGTACGGTCGCTACGAAGATGATGCCCAGGTAGACGCGCAGCTCCGGGTCTTTCCAGATCATGTCGAACCGGCGGCGAGCGAGTTGGTAATAAAGGCCGAAGTTCACACCAGCCAGGATCATGAAGACGATCGTGATAATATCGATCATCCAACTGTTGTAACCGCCGATGCTGGCGTTGTGTGTACTGAATCCGCCCGTTGCGAGCGTTGCGAACGTGTGGCAGACGGCATCAAACCAGTCCATGCCTGCCAAGCGCAGTGACACGGTCTGGATGATGGTGAGCATGAGGTAGATGAGCCAGAGGATTCGTGCGGTTTCCTTGATGCGCGGACGCACGCCCTGCTGCTGCGGGCCTGGGGCTTCGACATGGAAAAGCTTCTTGCCGCCGACACCGAGAGTAGGCAACACGGCTACGAATAAGACGACGATACCCAGACCACCCAGCCAGTGCGTCGTCGCGCGCCAGAGCAGTAACCCCTTGGGGATGGAGTCGACATCGCTGAGGACGGTCGCCCCGGTGGTGGTCAGGCCGCTCATGGATTCGAAGTAACAGGAGCTGAATGAGCCGAAGGCGTGCTCGGCGAGCTTGGATTGCTCCATCCATGCCCAGAGGTAATAAGGCAGGCCCGCGACGGCAGCGCCGATGAGCCAACAGAGGGCGACCAGCAGTAAGGCTTCACGTTTGCCTAGAAAGTCCGTGCCGCTTCGGCTGCCGAACAGCCAGCAGAATAAACCGAGGATCGCGCCGGCGGCGGTGCTCATCAAAAGCGAGAGCATGGCCAGGCGTTCATCCGCGTTGCCATCCGCCCACTGCCAGGCCGCCCAGCCCATCACCGCAACCATGCACAAGCACAGCACGATCAGAACCAAACCAAGTTCTCGGATAACGTAACGGATGTTCATATATTTAAGCTAAGACTTTATGATTCGTTCGTAATCAGTCAGCCAGCCAAAATGCGGGCCTGAGCAGGACCAGTACCGCATAGACTTCGAGTCGACCCAACACCATCACGATACAGAGTAATGCCTGAGTGAATAAATGCAGTACACCGAAGTTCCCCGTCGGTCCAACGATACCCAACCCCGGCCCGCAATTGGTGAAGCAGGCTAATACCGCTGAGCCGGATTCGGTCAGGCTGAGCCCTGCACTATCTTCGACCACTCGAACCACAATGGTTGCGATACCGAGCACCAAGATTGTCAGAACGGTGTACATCAAAACCGATTGACGTTCAGCCTGGTCTACCACATCATCGCCGACCCGGACGGTTCTAACCACACTCGGCCTAAACGCACGCTCGATATCCGCCGCGATGAGTTTGAACAGCACGATAAGCCTGCTGATTTTCAGTCCGCCGCTGGTTGAACCGGCACAACCGCCGAAGAACATACCCAGCATGAGAATGGTTTTCGGCAGGTAAGACCATTGATCGTAATCCGCGGTCGCGAAGCCGCAATCACTATGGATCGAGCCGACCTGGAACGAGCTGTAACGCAGTGCACCGAGCACGCCGACCTCACGTTCCTGGCCGGTGGTAAGTGTGATGGTATGGCCGTAGAGATACCCGGCGATCACCGCGATGGATACGCCCAGCATGCAGAGGTAGACAATCATCTGCGGGTCGCGCACCGCCATGCGCCAGCGACCCCGGACGAGGTTGTAATACAAACCGAAGTTGATGCCCGCGATCACCATAAAGACAAAGATGATCATCTCGATCTTCCAGTTGTCGTAATAGCCGACACTGGCGTTGTGTGTGCCGAAGCCGCCGGTGGCGAGTGTAGCGAAGGTGTGGCAGATCGAGTCGAACCAGTTCATGCCGGCAACTTTCAACATCAGGACCTGCACGATAGTCAGGCCGAGGTAGATCAGCCAGAGGATGCGAGCGGTTTCACGGATGCGTGGGCGTACGCCGTCCTGCTGCGGTCCGGGGACTTCCGCCTGAAACAGTCGTTTACCACTGACACCCAACGTAGGCAGGATCGCGACGAATAACACGACGATGCCAAGCCCGCCCAGCCAGTGCGTCGTTGCACGCCAGAGCAGCAGGCTCTTGGGAATCATGTCGACATCGCTGAGGATGGTTGCTCCGGTGGTTGTCAGGCCACTCACTGACTCGAAGTAACAGGAGATAAACGAAGCGAAGGGGTGGCTTGCCCCGGCGCCTTCTTCGAGCCATGCCCACAGGTAATACGGCAGACAGGCAACGGCCGCGGCGAGAAACCAGGATGTCGTCACCAGGAGCAAAGCCTCTCGCTGTCCGAGATAATCCTTACCGCTTCGACTGCCGAACAGCCAACAGAACAAACCCAGCACCGCACCCAGCGCTGCGCCCATCAGCATCGAAAGTGTTGCGACTTTTTCTTCTGAGTTGCCCCCCGCCCACTCCCATGCAGACCAGCCCATGACCGCGATCATGCAAAGGCACAGCACGATCATGACCAGGCCGAGTTCACGGATGACGTAACGGATGTTCATGGGGCAGGGTGTAGGGTTTAGGGTGTAGGGTGTAGACAGAAGCCATTAGCTAAGGGCTGATGGCTAACTGCTTTGTGTCTCTACTTGCCGATGAAAAGTTTGCGTAGTTCTTTCTTGGCGGCGGCGGGGGCGATGGCGATGACGGTGTCACCGGGCTCGATCTGGCTGTCGGCTCCGGGGATGAAAACCTCGTCGTCACGTTGAACCGCGGCAAGCATCGTGTTGGCGGGTAGTTTGATCTCTTTGAGCGGGCGGTTGACGGCTTTGCCTTCCCCGGCCGGGACTTTCAATTCGTACACTTCCGCGATTTTCTCGGCCATGGTCGCCAGGTGCTTGATCGGCCCTGTCTCCATCAGACGCAGGACTTCGGTCACCGCACTGCTGCGCGGGCTAAAGGACTTGTCGATGCCGATGTGTCCCAGCAGGTGCTGGTAAGTCGGGCGCTGCAGCAGGGCCACCGCACTCTTAACGCCCATGCTCTTGGCGCGGGCGGCGGCGAGGATATTTCGCTCCTCGTCTTCGGTCAGCGCGATGAAGACGTCGGCCAGGTCGACACGCTCATCCATCAAGGCGTCGGTGTTGATCGCGTCGGTGTGCAGGATGGTGCACCAGTCGAGCTTCTCAGCAAGCACCTCGGCCCGTGCTTCATTGGTTTCAAAAACACGGATCGAGAAACCACGGTCCTTGAGGGCTCGGCAGACCCAGACACACTGGGAGGTGCCGCCCAGGATCATGACGCGTCGGTTGTTGCTGGTTTCGGTGTCGAAGATCTTCCGGGCCTTGTCGAAGCCGGAGGCCTCACCGATGAGCGTGACGATGTCGCCTTTTTCGATCATGGTGTCCGCGCTGGGCAGGAAGGCCTGGCCCTGCCGTTCAACCGCGGCGAGGCGGGATGAGGCGGGCAGCTTCAGGGATGCCAGTTTGTTACCGATCGCTTTGGCGCTGTCGGAGACGGGGAACTGCTGCATCTCGACCTGCCCACGTGCGAACTGCTCGATCGCGAGAGAGCCGGGGCTGCGGAGAGTGGAGGCGATGGCCAAGGCGGTAGAGAACTCGGGGCAGACGACGTGGTCGATCCCGAAGTGGCGGGCATAGTCCATGCCACGCCGTTCAAAGTAGGCGGAGTGATGGATACGGGCGATGACCTTGGCGGCGCCGAGGGCCTTGGCGATGGAAGCGGAGAGCAGGTTCAACTCATCGCTGTCCATGGCGGCGATGACGAGGTCGGCCTTGGCGGCGCCGGCCTCCAGAAGGATATCAGCGTGGACCGCGTTGCCTTCGAGGTTGCGGACATCGAGGATTTCGTCGAGCTCTTCGAGTTTCTCGTTGAGCTGATCGATGACGGTAATGTTGTGGCCTTGTGCGGCGAGGACCTCGGCACAGTGCCGACCGACCTCACCCGCTCCACAGATGACGATATTCATGAAACCGCTTCAAGCCCAGGTCTAAAGGATTCCCGGCGGCCCATCCGTGAGCCGATCCACAAGCCGGTATGGTAGCCCTTCGTCAAACGCGCGGCGAACCGCCGCGGACAATATATAAATAGTTTTCGCTTTAAACCTTTCAGGTTCATGCGGTTATATAATCTTGCAGTTTATTACAATCGCCTCGTCCGCGTTGCGGACGGGCTAATACTTTGAAGTAGAACACTGTCCGAAAAATGTACCATTTCAACACAATAGCCCGTCCGCAACGCGGACGAGGCCCCTAACGATAAGCCCCACGCCTGCGATCCCACTTCCAGCCTCGGTGGTCAGGTAAATACGTACTCAGCAGATAATTGTAGTGCTGCCTGTCCTTGACACGCTTACGGCTTGGATGAGCCACGAACCATGTACGTTTACAGACATCTTGATTCAAGCGACGGCTCAGTGAATGCTGTAAGCCCGAACGAACACGTCGCCAGGAACGGGTCGTACGCCAACTGGCCAGAACATGCAGGTGGCTTGAGTCGGTCGCAACCGCTCTCAATTCGTAGCATTGACAATCACAGGCAATGATCAATTCCTCGATTTGAATCTTTTGAATACTGGTTGAGAAACTGGCCGGAGACTGGGACATCTTTTCACGGTAGTGCTTAGCCATAACCGGATCGGGCGGGAGAACGCCTTCTTTCTTGCGCGTATAGCCACGTTTACGGTCCGGTAACCACGAACCATATGCATGGTAAGTAAACAGATATACCGGCATGTGCCCCCCTATTCATAACTTCGTCCGCGTTGCGGACGGGCTAATACTTTGAAGTAGAACACTGTCCGAAAAATGTACAATTTCAACACAACAGCCCGTCCGCAACGCAGACGAGGCCCAAAACCTACTTCAGCAGGTCCGGCTTCGGCGGGGCCTCGGTCACCGTGGGGCCGGGGACGATGCCGAATTGGCGCAGTCGCTCGGCGACATCCCGGTTGCCGGGATCGACGTAGTTGGCGTATCGCAGGGCGGTAACGGCCTCGGGCTGGTCTCCTATGGCGGTGTAGAAGTCAGCGATGGCGATGTAGGGCTCGGGGTCGTTCGGGGCGGCGAAGTATGCCCCCTTACGGAAGGCCAGGCGTGCGGCGTCCGGATCGCCTGCCTTGGCTAGATACTTACCCTGACGCAGGTAATCGCGGGTGGTGCCGAAGTCCTTGACCTGCTTTTCGAGGAAGGCGTAGAGATTGGCGGTCATATCCTGGCGATAAATGGCCTCTGCCAGGCTATCGAGGATGTCGGGGGTCAACTCGGGTTCATTCGGGCGTAAGGCGAGGGCTTTTTCCAGCTCATACTGGGCCTTGACGTTCTCGTTTACGGCTAAATAACCCCGACCAAGCTGATAGTGGTTGCGGGCGCTACTGGGATCACGTTCCACAGCCTCGGTGAACTTCTGCACAGCCAGCTCGTTCTGGCCTCGATTCAGGGCGGCGACGCCCTCATTGCGGATATCCAAGGCGGTGCGACAGCCGGTAATAAGCAGCAGCCCAAGGCAGAGGCTGAGAATCGCGGTGAGGCGTGTGGCGTGAATGGTCTTCTTTTCCCTGATCGTCATGAATAATCCCTTCTAGAGGAAGGTTCGTAGCGTATTTCGAGCAGCCGATGACTAATAGTATCGGCAGATGCTGAATAAGATCGCCGTTCTACACGTTTTAGGCAAGCCACGCGAGCTATCGGGCCTGAGATTGACCGCAGGACCTGCTTGCCGGACGATCCACGGATATGCTCACCGTCCCTACCGCCCTGCTGATGCACACGACACGCTCCGGCAGCCATTACGACTGGCTGATCGGCAGTCCGGGCTATGTGTGTGATCCGGCTAGCGGTCTGTGGACCGCGAGGGTTGGACTACCAAGCAGGTCATGGCGGAGGGCTGAAAAATTCGACCTGATGGAGTTGCCAACCCATCGGCGTGCGTATTTGTCATATCAAGGGCCGATCAGTGGAAATCGTGGATCGGTGATACGCGTTGATCAAGGTAGTGTGGTAATCAGACTCTGGCGCGATGGCCGGATGCTGCTGGATGTGCACATGCAGGGCTTTGATGGACAGACCGAATTGATGCAGAAGACGGATATGAACTGGCGCGGGCGTGTGGTCTTTTGATCTTTGTTGTAAAACGGTCTGGAAACACGATTAATGCTTGTAGGCGGCCTTGGTTGGGGATAGAGTAAAGGTGCAAGTCGCCATAGAGCACCTCTTTTTCGGATAGATTCAACTCAAGGGAGGTTCCGATGACTGACCAGTCCCATTCTCAAGAACACGTCAGCGAGGAACAATTACTGGCTAACGCGATCCCGATCGATATCAACGAAGCGGAAGAGAACGACACGACGGACCACGATGCCGACGCCATGGAGCCGATCGAGTTGGACGAAGTGCCGACCGAGTCTTCCAGCATCGTTGGATCAAACAAGATCCGCACCTTCGACACGCGCAAGCCGCATGTCGAACATTGGAAACGCACGCCGAATGTAACCAATACCGGCGCGATTCACGTCAAGACTTTTGTCGCGAAGCTGCGGTTGGACGCGATCGAACACCTGGATGAACAGGTCAACAACTGGCTGGACAACCACCCGGAATATGAAGTGAAGTTCGTCAGTCAATCGATCGGGCAATTGGTCGGCAAGCGGACCGAGGATGCGCTGTTTATAAGCGTTTGGGTGTAAGGCCGACATCCCCGGCCATTTCGTTGCCAGGATCTTGTGACTACTGCCTGATGCCTCACATCAGTGGCGGATATCTCAGCTTCCTGACCGACATCATCGAGCACAAGTAACTGCTGAACTTGCGGGCAGAAAAATCCATAACTTGGGGAGAATCTGCCTGATTTCGTGGCAGTGACAGCAAAAGCACGTTCCCCCGATAATTAAACCCGCACACATAAGCCTTGCGTCCCCGCCATGACAGGTGCTAGAATCACATCCCTGCCATGCGGGTGTAACTCAATGGTAGAGTGTCAGCTTCCCAAGCTGAATGTTGAGGGTTCGAGCCCCTTCACCCGCTTTTCAGTTCCAGAACCGTTTCCGGGTTATGTATCTGCTTTGGTCCAATTTTGGGATGTCGCATCGCCACTTCCGTGAAATGCTACAGCATCGACGTCTCATTCCTGACAAAACCGGGCCGTCGTGTTCTAGACATGCGAAAGCAGCCTCAAAGCTTGCCCAGTTCCGATACAATGATGCCCGATCGTCGGGACCCATATCGACTTACAAGGGGATTCCAACGCCCGGCGGGAAAGGAAACACCGATGCGATTTGTGCGTCAGCTTGTCGTCCTCTGCCTCGCTGTCCAATTCCTGATTACCGGTTCGCTGGCAAACGCCCAGCCGTTCTCCGATCTGGTCGGTGATGTGCGGGTGGGCTCGGTCAAGAATACCGACACCATCGAGGTGCCTTTCATCACCTGGGGCGGCGACGTGGCGACGTTCTACGCCAACGGCGGCGTGACCACATCATCCGACAGCATCTACGGCAAACTCGGGCTGAAACTCAAGCTGGTCAACGGCGACGACTTTATCGAGCAGGTCCGTCGATACCGGCAAGGTGACACGCCGTTCCTCCGGGGGACGCTGCGCATGATCGGCCAGGCATCGGAAGTGCTGGGTTCCGATCCACGGACCAAGCCGGTCGTCTTTATGCAACTGACGTGGTCAGCGGGTGACCACATCGTGTCACGTGAAGGCCTGACACGGCTCGAACAACTCAAAGGTTCCAAGGTCGCGCTGCAACAGGGCGGGCCACACGTTGGCATGCTGGACGATGCGTTGCGTGTTGCGCAATTGACATGGGACGACATCGAAGTTGTCTGGGTTGACGATTTGTCGGGACCCAACGGACCGGCGGAGTTGATGCGTAAGGATAAGTCGATCGACGCCTGCTGCGTGATCACGCCGGACATGATCGGCCTGACCGGTGGGTTGGAACAGACCGGCAGCGGCGCGGAGGGCACGATCAAAGGCGCACACGTGCTGATCTCGACCGCGCAGATGAGTCGATCGATCGCGGATGTCTATGCGGTGCGTAAAGATTACTTCGATGCGAATCGTGAGCTGGTTGAGAAGTTTGTCGCCGGCTACTTCAAAGGAGCCGAGCAGCTCGTAGCGATGCGTAACAAGTTCGAGGAAACCGGCAGCGCAGACGGCTACATGGATACGCTGAAACTTGCACAGCAGATCCTCGGTGAAGAAGTGCTGCCGACGCTGGAAGTCGATGCACACGGCCTGCTGTTGGACTGCACGTTTGTCGGCCTGCCGGGTAACATCTCTTTCTATGAAGATGAAGGCAACCTGTCGGGCTTCGAAGCCAAACAGCGTGCCGCACTCGATCTGGCGGTGAGTCTGGGTTATGCCAAGCAACGTGCGGGCTTCTTCGGACCGAGCTTCGATTACAACAAGATCGCGAAACTCGGCGGACTTGAGCGTGTCACCGGTTCGGGACAGGGCCGCATCCTGGCGGAGACGGTCGAAGATTTTCCCGATCTTGCCAAGGGTGATGAGAACGTCATCGTTGCGTTTACGATCAGCTTCGAGCCGAATCAGGACGAGTTCAGCGCGGATGTCTATGGGCCGGAGTTCCGCCGTGCGGTGGAAAGTGCCTCGACGTTCGGCAACGCGGTGATTGCGATCCGCGGCCACTCCGATCCGACGCGCACACTGTCTGACCTGGTGAAAGCGGGGCTTAGCAAAGGCATCCTCAAACGGTCCGGCTCAAGCGGGAACTGGCAGTATTACTTCAATCAACGCCCGCTCGATCTGACGGACACCCAGAAGATTGTCGACCTGATTGAAAGCGGCGCATTCGATGGCGATTCGAATAATCCGCGTGAAACGATGCAGGCGGCTTTGAACCTGTCCCGGGCCCGTGCGGTAGCCGTGCGTGATGCGATCGTGACTTTCGCCAAGGCGCAGGGCCTGACGCTGGACGCCAGCCAGATCCAGCCGGTGGGTGTGGGCGTTTCCGAGCCGTTGATCGCCAAGCCGACGAATCTCAACGAAGCCAAGCAGAACATGCGAGTCGAGTTCCGCTTGATCAAGGTGCCCGCCGAGGCGGTTCGGCCGAGTGACTTCGACTTCTAATTGATGTGCATCAACAAGAAGGGATCCGGGATGATGAGCACGCTCTTGAAAAAGAACAACCGATTGTGGGCGATATTTACCTGCGTGGTTGTGATGTTGTTTAACACAGCAGCTATTGGTCAGGATACACCTGACGAAGATGCTGTGGACAACATCGTGGTGATCCTGGACGCCTCGGGCTCGATGGCGGAAATGATGCCCGGCAGCAACAAACGTAAGATGGAAGTTGCCAAGGAAGCGTTATTGAATGTCATGGAACAGGTCGAGCCGAAGACGCACGTCGGCTTGCTTGTATTCAGCGGAAATAACAAGAAAAGCGACTGGGTCTACCCGCTTGGGCCTTTGGATAAAAGCACGTTTTCCAAAGACCTGATGCGGCTTGGGCCCGATGGCGGAACACCGTTAGGCGAATACATCCGGATCGGCGCCGATCGGCTCTTGGAAAAACGGACCGAACAGCACGGTTACGGTACGTACCGCCTGTTGATTGTGACGGACGGCCAGGCAAGCGATTCGGGTAAGGTGCAGCAGTTCACGCCCGATGCGCTATCGCGCGGCATCGTCATCGATGTGATCGGTGTCGCGATGGATGGCGATCATGCCCTGGCGACCCGCGTTCACAACTACCGTCGGGCTAATGACGCCGAGGCGTTGCGTGAAGCCATCATGGAATCGGTCGCGGAGATCGGATCGGCTGTAGACGACACGGCCACAGACGACGAAAGCTTCGAATTGATCGCCGCCTTGCCCGACAACATGGCGGAAGGCCTGCTGACTGCTTTGACCACGAGCAACAATGAGCCGATCAAAAGTTCAAAAGCCTGGACGAATCCCACGGCTACTTCCAACACCCACAATACGAACCATGCCGCCGCAACACATACCACAACCACCAATCACAGCAGCGGTGGCGGCACGAGTGCAGGTAGTTGGTTTTTTGCCATTATCATCTGGGTGGTTGTGCTGATGGTAGCACTGAAAATCTTTGTGGCCATTGTGAGGAAAGCGTCATCATGAGTAGTGGCGGCTCCGCGCGTCTGTTGAAAGTTGTGATCGTCTGGATCGTGATCGTAGCGCTGGCGGCGGTGTCGTATAAATTCATCGTCTCGCCCTGGATGCACGAGCGTGAGGATGTCGCAGAGCAATTGCAGGATTATGAAGAGCTATGCGAGCTGGCTCGGCAGCGCGGCCTCACACCCGACGAAGCGCCCAAAGGCGCAGACGCCGCGACACTCCGACAGATGGCACAGGAACTGGAACTGCGTCTGACCGGCGTCAAGGTCAGCGATAGCGGCAAGAAACTGACGCTGCGTTTATCGCTGGACGCTTTTTCCGGCTACTGGGTTTTCCGTAGCGAAGCATTTAAAGAAGAACTCGCCCTGCGCGGCATCGAGCTTGACTTAGTAGACGATCAGGCCGACTACAGCCAGCGTATGAAAGCCCTGCGCACCGGCGAAGCGCCGATGGCGGTGTTCACACTCGACGGCCTTGTAAAAGCGACCGCTAAACTGGGTGAAGCGCCTGTGACCGCGGTCATGATTATTGATGAAACCACCGGCGCGGATGCCATGGTTGCCTACGAATCAGCTGTCCCGAATATCGATGCCCTGAACTCCCCCACCGCGAAGATCATCGCCACCCCCGAATCGCCCAGCACGACACTGGCGCAAGTCGTGATGGCGAGTTTCCAACTGGACAAGCTACCGAGCGATCCGTTCGTCCGGGCGGATGGCGCAGCCGATGTGCTGCGACGCTTTGAGAAGGCGGATCGATCACAGAAGGCCGCCTATGTCTTGTGGGAGCCTTACGTCAGCAAAGCCCTGGAAAAAGACGGCGCTCATATCCTGATCGACAGTTCTCGATTCCGCGGATACATCGTGGATACGCTGGTCGTCAGCCGTGAGTTTTTACTGGAGCATGAAGACACAGTCCGTGCGGTCGTCGAGACCTACCTGCGGACGCTGTATGACCAGCGTCGAGCTGGTGGCGGATTGGCGCAAGCGGTTCGGGAAGACGCGAAACAAAGCGGTGAACCGCTGACCGCCAAACAAGCTGATAAGCTGGTCGAAGGGGTGTGGTGGAAAACCACACAGGAAAACTACGCACATATGGGTCTGACGTCTAGCGGACAGGCCAGCGAGATTCAGCCCCTGGATGAAGTGATCCGGAACATTGCATCGGTGCTGCTGAAGACGGGGGCGATCGACTCGGCGTCTTCGGTGAGTAATCCGAGCGTGTTGTACTACGACGGCATCCTGAAAACGATGCGCGATAGCGACTTCCACCCGTCGCTGGTCCGCCAGCCCGGTGATGTGGATGCGGGCGAGGCGAGATCGTTCAAGGTTGAAGCGCTCAATGACAAGCAATGGGAACAGCTGCGTCCGGTGGGCACGCTGCGTGTCAGACCGATTGTGTTCGCGCGGGGCACCGCTATACTGACCCGGCAGAGCAAGTTCGAGCTCGATCGGCTGGCCGAATCGCTGCATACCTGGCCTCATTACTACGTGTCGATACGTGGATCGGCGCGGGTCGAAGGGGATGCGGAAGCCAACCGGGCGCTGGCGATGAGCCGGGCCGAGGCGGCAGCGGCGTACCTGATCGAGAAAGGCATCGCCGTCGAGCGTGTGCGTGCGATCGGGACAGAGCCCGAGGCCGAGGGCGGTGAAGCCCAGACCGTTCGTTTTATTCTTGGACAAACACCCTACTGATCATTGAGGAGTTATGGACGGATCGAGCTTCCGAAAACAGGTCTTGCTCGATCTGGCGATGTCGCCGTTTGTGCTGTTGCCCGCCGCGTTGGGTTTGACGTTATTACTGGTTTCATGGGCGGTAGGCGCAGCGACACAATTGCTTGCTTTCGCGGGTGTGATGAGCCTGCTGGCCGGCTCCGGAGCATTGGTCACACGATGGATCATAAGCAGGGACAAGATCGCCAAGCGTGTGTTTCTTCGGGCACACGAACAGATGGCTGCCCAAAAGGAACGTGAACTGGACGAACTAGCGGCGCAGCTGGAGAAAGACGAGGACCCGTGGACGGGACAGGCTCTGAAAACGCTGCGGGTGTTGGCGGATCGGTTCAGGGACCTGATGGACCCGAGCAAGACGCCGCGCACCCCACCGGTCGAGATCGCTGGTACAGTACAGAGGTTGTTGGATTCGTCGTATCAGTCGCTTAAGGGTTCGTACAAGCTGTGGGAGACGTCACAAAAAGTATTGACAGAAGCGGCAAGACGCGAGGTGTTGGAAAAGCGAGAGAAAGTATTAGTCGAGGTAGACAAGAGCATCACGCAGATCGCCAAGACAATCGACGGCCTGCACACGCTGGGGCTGGATACAACCACACCCGGCGCGGACCTGGCGAGCATGCGGCAAGAGCTGGAAGAAAACCTCAACGTCGCACGGCGCGTTGAACGGCGGATGAACGAACTGGAAACGGAACTGAATCCGAGCATCAGAGATAGCGAGTAGCTAGAACACCGGGCGGACGACCGCCCCCCACCGATAGGAGCGTAAACGTGTTTAGAGCCATCGGCAGATACATTCGGGCCCTGGGTTACCTCGTCACCGGGCGGATCGACCGCGCACGTCAGGAACTGAGCAAGAACCCTTACGTCGTGCAGGCCAGCTACGACCGGATCATCCGCGAGAAGCGCGACCGCATCCATCAATATAAGGAAGCGGTCTCCCGCATGATCGGTCAGCAGGAGAAGAAGGCGGCCAAGGTCAAATCGCTCAGCCAGGAGGTATCGCATCTTGAGAAGCTCAAGGAAGGCGCGGCCGCGAAAGCCAGGAAGGTCGTCGAGCAGCTCAAGGGTCAGGGTATGTCGCTTGAGCAGATCAAGCAGAACGAGGAATACCTCAAATGCATGACCGCGTTCAATGACTTTACTTCCACAATCGCGGAGAAGAGCGACCGGATCAGCGAACTGGAAAGCGATGTCGCTGAACTGACCAACACGATCGGCGGGCATAAGGTTCAGTTGCAGCAACTGCTGCGTGATCTGGACAAGCTGAAGGAAGAATCCTCCTCAGCAGTAGCGGACATGATTACCGCGAAAGAAGAGGAAGAGGTCGCCGACATGATCAGCGGGATCAGCCAGGACCGCACCTCGCAGGAGTTGCAGGAACTGCGTGACTTACGTCAGCAACAGAAGGCCGAAGCGAGGATCTCCCGCGAGATGGCGGGCACAGATACGTTGCAACAGGAAGCCGAGTTCCTCGAATACGCCCGCACCAACGTCGCGACCGACGAGTTCAACAAGTTGATCGGTCTGGCCGGTGAAACCGACAGCAAGGAATCGGCCGAGATGCCGAACGAAATGATCGATAAGCCGGAAACCAAACTGCCCGAGGGCTGAGCCACCAATTAGACGTGCACTGAATACCCAAAGAATACTTTTCGGGAATCCATACCATGAACTCACGAACCACGAAACTGTTTACAACTTGTGCGGCCGCTCTGACGGTCGGCGCATTTGCTTTAACCAGCGGTTGCGACAACTCATCTTCGCCATCGGAAAGTTCAGCCGGCAGCACAACGAATGCGGGTGATGAAGCTCCGCCGGTCTTCAGCCTGGCCTGGAGCGAATATCCATCATGGTCGGTCTTCGGCGTCGCAGAGATGAAGGGCCTGATCAACGGCAAGGAAGGTGAACTCGGCCCGGTCGAGAAGAAGTGGAACGTCGACATCGTCCTGAACGAAACCGATTACGACACGTGCATCAACATGTACGCCAACGGCGCGGTCGATGCGGTCTGCATCACGAACATGGACATCCTCAATCCATCCATGGGCCGAACCGCGGTTGCGATCCTGCCGACCTCGACATCCTTCGGCGCCGATGCCTGCATCGTCACGGGGATCGACACGATCCAGGACCTGAAAGGCAAGAAAGCCTACGGCCTGGAAGCCAGCGTGTCGCAGTACACGTTCGTGCGCAACCTTGAAATCGCGGGCGAGAATCCTGCCGACTATATCTTCTCGAATATGGACCCTGCCGCCGCTGCGCAGGCAATGATCACGCAGCAGGCGGGTTATGACGCTATCGTCGTCTGGAACCCGTTCGTGCTCGAAACGCTTAAGCAGCGGAGTGACGCGAAAGTGCTCTTCGATTCAACGAAGATCCCCGGTGAAATCATCGACATGGTCGTCGCCGCCAAGGATTCACTGGATAAGCCGGGTGGTGATCGCTTCGCAGAAGCGGTGATCGATACCTTCTATCAACTCAACGAAATGCTGGCAGATCCGGAAACCGGCGATGAGACGCTCGTCGCGCTGGGCTCGAAGTTCTCCAGCCTGGGCCTCGAAAAGATGAAGGTCGTCGTGGAGCAGACCAAGTTCTACAAGACGCCGGCCGAGGCTAAAGCTTTGTTCGACAGCCAGGAACTTCACACAACGATGGATAAGGTCACCGGCTTCTGCAAGGACTACAAGATCATCGAAAAAGTACCCGCGATCGCGTACGGCGGTAGTAAAGATGAGCCGCTGACCTTCACCAGCCAGTATATCGATGCTGTCATGGAAGCCGGCGAATGATCCGTCGGCCGATCAAGCCCGGCACGCGGATTACACTGGCGATCGTGTCGGTGCTGGTATTGTGCGGCATCTATACGTTGCTGTCGGTAAGGCAGCACCATAAGAACCCCAACGACACCACGATCCCCACGTGGAGCCAGATCGGCGAGGGGATCAAAAAGTCAGTGACGCCGCAGCCCGGTAGCGGTGAGATCATCCTGTGGGAGGATGGTGTTGCGACTTATGTCCGGCTATTTGAAGGGTTGTTCATTGCGGTCGGCGCGGCGTTGGTATTCGGTATCGCGATGGGGTGTTACGCGCCGGTGGAAGCGGTGCTGCAAACGCCGTTATCCATAGCAGCAAAGATCCCCCCCACCGCAATGCTTGCAGTGTTCTTCGTACTCGTCGGGATCAACCAGGGTTTCTTCATCGCGATGATCGTCTTCGGCGTCACACCGACGCTGGCTCAGGCGATCTATCAATCCGCGAAGAAGGATGTGCCGGAGGAGTTACTTAATAAAGCGGCGACGCTCGGCGCTTCGCAGGGTGAACAGATCTGGAATGTCGTCTTCAAGCAGGTATTACCAAGGTTGATCGAATCGGTGCGATTGCAGATCGGCCCGGCGATGGTGTTCCTGATCGCAGCTGAGTATGTCGTCGCAGATGTGGGCTTCGGGTATCGCCTGCGATTGGAAGGACGAAAGGTTAACTTCAATATCGTGTACTTTTACCTGGGCCTGCTCGGCGCGAGCGGGTTCCTGATCGATTATGCCTTGTTGACGGCCCGTCGAAAACTGTGCCCCTGGTTTGGGCGGTAAGAAGCTAAATGAATCCACCCGACGGCAGCGACATCGTGATCCGCCTGGACGGCCTGAGCCATTGGTTCGGGACGAACCGTGTGCTGCACAATCTGAACTTGAGCATCGAGCGGGGTCAGATGGTGGCGGTCGTGGGCCCGTCGGGCTGCGGTAAATCAACTCTGTTGCGTGCAATCCTGGGAACACACCCGCCGAAAGCCGGCAGTGTGTTGATGGACGGCAAGGTCGTAACGAGCCCGGGTTTTGACCGCGGGATCGTCTACCAGCGCTACTCGTTGTATGAATTCATGACCGCCCGTGAGAACGTCGCCTTCGGCCTGATGCTTCGCCACACGACGATCCCCTTCCGCGTTTTCAAGTGGGGAACGTGGCGGATGATGAAGAAGGATCACATCAGGCAAGCGGAAGAGCTGCTGGTAAAAGTCGGGCTTGGTAATGCGATGGATAAGTACCCCGCGGAGATGTCAGGCGGGATGTGCCAGCGTGTCGCGATCGCACAGGCATTGGTAATGCGGCCGAAGCTTCTGCTATTGGATGAACCTTTCGGCGCATTGGACGAAGCCACACGCGAAGACCTTCAGCGGATGGTCCTGACCCTATACCAGGAAAACACACGGGCGAAGATCGAAGGCAAGCCTCCGCCGCATACGATCCTGCTGGTGACACATGAATTGAACGAAGCGCTGTACATCTGTGACCGTGTGCTGGGTTTAAGCCAGTATTGGAACTATCAAGGCGCGGGCCATGATAGCTGCCCCGGAGCGACGATTGTGTACGACCGTGCAGCGCCCACGTTTGAGCCGAACACACCGCGCGAATTTGAGCAGTTTGTCGCACAGCGTGATGAAATTCGCAACATCGTGTTCGAACCCGAGAATCCACCTGATCCTGAAACACATCGTGACTTCTGGACCCGCCGGCAAACCGCGGGCAGTGTGAATGTATGAGTACAGCCAAACACGATTCGCCGATGCTCCCCGATGAAGGTTCGGAGAAACCCAGGCCAGCGACTAACGCGGTTGATCCGAATGTCTCCGCTAAGAGGTTTTTCAATAAACTCGCGGGTATCGTGAATGCTGGACAATCGCGTAGCATCATCCTTGCCGGCGAAGTGCATGACCTGTTCTTCAGCCCCACCGCCGACAGCACCGGCTCGTACGTTCCGTTGGTCGATTACATCTGCGACCGTTGCCGGATGGATGGCTTGACGATTCTTGTATACGAACAGAACGGCCCGGTCCGTTTGCAGAGCACGATGGGCGCGAACAAAGGCTGGGACATGCTGCGCCAGGGCTGGGTCTCGTGGAAGGCGGGCGTTGACCATGACACGCTTGTGCTGCAGGCATTAACCGACAAAAACCGCGCAAGTGAACGGCAACACTGGGAGCAGGACTTCGATCGCAATCTGCGCGAGGTCGTAGGTCGGCCTACCTTCGCGCTTGAGTTTCTTCGGCAGTTGACGTTGTGCTCGCGTTCGACAGACGCATCAGGTAAATCGTTTATCCGTGACAACCTGTTGATCGTGATCGAAGCGGCGGACCTTGCACTGCCTGCCGGCAACGGCGACATCGCGAACCTCGGCTCGCCTGACCGCCACCGCATCGGTATCGCGCAGGACTGGTTCTCCGATCCCGGTTTTACCAACGGTGACGACACCGTGTTGCTTCTGAGTGAATCCGTCGGCCTGGTGCATCCGCGTGTATCAAAGCTACCGAGCGTTCTTAGCGTCGATGTCGGCGCACCTGATTATGACAACCGCAAGCATTACATCGACTGGTTTATGCGCCAGCCCAAGGCCGCGACCGGTTCAGGTCATTCGGTCGAACTCTGGGGATCGATCGATGACCTTGCACGATTCTCCGCAGGCCTTTCGATCCATGCGTTGCGTCAGATGCTGATCGCGTCCGCTCATTCAGGCAGGCCGTTGCGCCAGCAGGATGTGATTGCCAAGGTTGAATCGTTCATCCAGACGCAGCTTGGCGAAGATGTCGTTGCGTTCAAGAAGCCGGAACACTCGCTGGATAATGTGATCGGATTTACTCAACTGAAAAACTTCGTGCGTGATGAACTGCTGCCCCGCTTCCGATCGACGGGGGCGGACGCTTTGCCCGGTGCTGCCGTGGCTGGTCCTATCGGTGGCGGCAAGACATTTATCTTTGAAGCGGTTGCGGCCGCGCTTGACCTGCCCGTCCTCGAACTGAAAAACATCCGCAGCCAATGGTTCGGGCAAACCGATGTCATCTTCGAGAAACTCCGCCGGGTGCTTCAGGCTCTCGACAAGGTCGTCATCTTCGTCGATGAAGCGGACACACAATTCGGTGGCGTCGGTCCGGATGCACACGCGACCGAACGTCGCTTGACAGGCAAAGTGCAGCAAATGATGTCCGACCCGGCATTGCGCGGCCACGTCATCTGGCTTCTCATGACCGCACGCATCCACCTTCTCAGCCCCGATATCCGTCGCCCCGGGCGTGTCGGCGACCTGATTATCCCCGTGCTCGATCCTGAAGATGAAGACCGAGCGGCGTTTATCCGTTGGGTGCTATCAAGCGTATTAAAAGAAACACTCAACGATGGACAGATCAAGCGCATCGATGAACTGACACAAGGTTACTCAGCCGCGGCGTTTGCCTCACTGCGTTCCAACCTTAAAGCACGGTCCATATCAAAGCCGTTGGCTTTCGATGACATCAGTGCGGTGATACACGACCAGCTCCCGCCGGATATTGCCTCGACCCGTCGGTATCAGACGCTTCAGGCGATGATAAATTGCACACGCCGCTCGCTGTTGCCCGATCCCGATGTTACGGATGAACAGCGTGATGCCTGGTCGCGTGAAGTGCGTGAACTGGAAGCGCGTGGGATCAGTTGAGTGTGATCCTTACAGCATTTGATTTACTCGGCACCTTCGGCTTCTGGCTGGACATCGGGCAATGTAAGCGGCCGCAGTCCCATAGTACGCAGCAGGTCTAGCTCCGTATCCGGCAGTGCTTCCTGCAAACGCACAAACAATGTTTCGCCTCTGGCTTCGATCGATTCCTGCTCTTCGTAGTAAGGATAAAGATGATCCGGATCGGTATCTTTGTATGTGGCATTGCGATACGGATAACTCTCGCCTGAATCAAAGTCGTGAAGTATGACGATGCGATCAGGCACCGTTACCTGCGCGATGCCGACAATCCCCCCACTTCCAGAGGCCGGGGTATATACCACAAAGGACGGTGGCGTAGCGGTTCTCGGCAGTGTGCCGAAGAAAGCATGATCGATCACAGTTTGCCCATCAGCTTCAACGTAATAATGCAATGATAGCGTCTGCTGAGAGTTTTGCTCAACAGTGATCCGTATCACGCGACCGGGGCCGACGTCCAGACTGGCAAGTTCAATCGGATCAATGTTCCTGGAAGAAATCAGGCCCGTGAACAGCGGCACGGCCATCACCGCGATAAGGACAAAGATGACAACGGGAGTCAACTTGGCTTTCATGCCGATACAATAGGTCGATTAATGCCTGCTGGCCAGTCCTGAAACAGAAGGAATAACAGCCACCGAGCTTATGCACAATGCGCAATAAAAAGAGCCTCTTCCATGAGGCTCTTCTTCAAGTGGAACATACGTCTGTTGTTGCTCCGTTTATGCCGCTTTTCGCAAAGGCTGTCTGCTCTTATCAAGAGCCGGACACTCGGGATGCGTGATGCCCCGAAGTAAAGTCTGTCGGTACCGGTCGTTCGCCAGCCACCAGGGTCGGCGTAATAACTGGTTCCATAACTGCCGACGCGATGGATGGGACGCAACTTCGATCTTCGCAAGCTCGAAGATCTGCCTGCGCTGCTCGATGCCTTCCCACAACGCTGCACGCCGCTCGAACGGCAAACGATCTGCATAACGTGCGGCTGCGTCACTGAATTCCGGACCACAACTGAGTGTGTTCTGAGCGATCTTGCTGTAGGCATACTCACGATGAGCTGAAACGATCTGCGGCAAAAGTGCCGGCATCTGATCCTGAGCAATCAGACGGCAGCTCATTTCATAGCCCCAGGCAAACTGCAGATCGGCATCGAATCGGCCGTAGGCTTCAAAGATTGATTTACGATAGAACGACGCCGCCATTGGAATGTGTCCGACATCGTCCATCAGGAAGCCTGCTAGATTCTTCGGCTGCACCGCTGTGATCTGGCCGAGTTGCTCATCCATCTCACCGATGCGAAGACAGTGTCCCATGATCCAAGCGGGAGCGTCCTGTTTCTGGAATCGTGCTGCAACTTCGTGAAGTGTGCCCGGCAGGTAAAGATCATCAGCATTCAGGATCGCGATGATGTCGCCCGTCGCACGGTCCAGCGCCTGGTTAACCGCGTGAGCCGGCCCGGAATCAGACTCACTCTGCCAGTAGGTAAGATCGTCCTCGTACAGCTTGATGATCTCCACGCTGCCGTCGCATGAGCCGCCATCCATGACGATGTATTCAAGGTTCTCGTAGCCTTGATCCAGCACGCTGCAGATCGTGCGTTCAAGGTACTCAGCCTGGTTAAGGCTGGGCGTGATGACGGTGATGCGAGGAAGGCTATTGGCGATGTTCTGCAGCATGGGCTCATCCTTACACTGATGCGTTACACACCGGATCGTCATACTGCGGGGGCGACTTAACTACCCAGACAAGAAAATTGTCACAATTGTCATAACCGTCATAATCCGCACAATCGTTACAACCGTCATATCCCTATGCAACAGCGAACAGGCGCAAGGGCGACTGATAACAACAGCGATTGAAGGCTGAACGCCTCAATCAGGCAGTATCTGATTTGGGTTGGCGAATAGTCGGCCAAGATGATCCTGAGGCCGATAATACGGCGAGTCGATGGACTAAGCCGCTTTACGCGGTCCGTGGCGTAGCGCTTCACGTACCTGCTGCGAAAGGAGCCACCACGGCCGTCGGGCGACTTCGCTCCATGGGTTGCAGCCGGCCGCATTTAAAACACTCGCACGATGCATGTAACCTAAGCGCCTGGCAACCTGCATCCGCTGCATTAACGGCAGCGACTTGGCATATTCCCCTTCGACCTCGATGTGTTCGCGTATGAAGCCCATCGGTGCGGCGCAGCTCTTACTCGAATCATGCAGACGGTAGGTGGCGAGGGTATCGTTGATCAATGTCGGGCGGTAACCGGCGGATACCAGGCGCAGCCAGAACTCGAAGTCCATGCAGTAATGCAGAGACTCATCCAGAAGTCCCAATTGGTCATGCAGGCTTCGACGCCAGAACACACCGGGCTGAGGCAGGTTAAATGGATGTTCATCACTGCGCAAGAGGATCCCTTCGAGTGTGAACACGCCGCCGGGTCGGATGACGCTCTCTTGTTTACCATCGATGTCGATCATGGCGCATGCACCGGCAAGCCAATCATCCTTAGGCTGATGCATGAAGTGCGTCCCAACCGTCTGCAGCGCGCCCGGCAGCAGTGTATCATCAGAGCATAGCCATCCAACGATCTCGCCTTTGGCTTGTTTTAGCCCCTTATTGATTGCTTCTGTTTGGCCGTTGTCTTTTTCAATCACCGCAAAGTCGAGTTGCTTGCGGTAGCGTTCGATGATATCGATGGAGCCGTCGGTTGATCCACCATCAATGATGCCGTACTGCAGAGCCGGGTATCCCTGGCTGAGCACGCTCTGGATCGTCTGTTCAAGGAACGCTGCCTGATTGAAACTTGGCGTGATGATCGTGATGCTTGGCAGGTGTGGTGCGTTACTCATGCCGCCGCCCTTTCCGTGGTCGGCCTGTCGGTGATGTCGGTCAACACCGGCAGGTCGCGTAATTCCGGTTTTTCAGGTGGTGCGCCCTTCCATTGGTAATACAGTGTCAACCAATGGCTTGCCAGGACATACCCGAAGTAAATACCGCTAAGCGCCCAGCCGCGGAACCCGATACGCCAGCCGTCAAAGTCTTTCAGCGTCCTTCTTAGTTCTACAAATGGTGCAATGAAACCCAGCTTAAGATTAAACAGCTTACCCTGTGCGACCATCGCGGCCGCTTCGGTATGCGAATAGCGCACGAAGTGCTTGTGCAGCAGATCGAGATACGAATCAGACCAGTAGTGCCGCATGTGGTTGTCGCCGTCGTGCTGGATGCGGACATCCTGTTCACCCGGCTTGATCTGGCTGATCCGATTGCAAAGCGGCAACAGGTCACAACGCTTACGGTGAATCAGACGCTGCTTGAACGTCAGCGTGCCCCAGACCGTTCCTGTGAGCCGTTTGCTTTTGAAGTAGAACCACATCGGAAGACTGAATGCTCCGGCGTTCGGATTCGCCGCCAAAGCAGCACGGATATCATCAGATAACGTCGGCGGTATCACTTCGTCGGGATCGACCAGCAGAACCCAGTCATTCTTTGCCAGCCTCGCAGCCGCAACACGCGTGGGCTCTGCGATCGGACACTGTGGCACACTCAAGACACGGTCAGCCAGGTCCTGTGCGATTTCTCGCGAGCCGTCGCTTGATTCCATATCAACTGCGATGAGTTCATTGCACCAGCGCAACGCGAGCAGGCATCTTTCCAGGTGACGCTTCTCGTTTCGATAGATCACGATCGCTGTCACGGGTGGATGCGGCGGAATGGAGGCGCTTCGACTCATGCAGCCTCCCTGAGCTGTTGTACATTCGCTGTAACATCCGACACGTATAGCGCATCACCCGACCCGATGTGCCCTTCAGGCAAGTGCGTGCATGTGTTGTATAAATTGAACAGCTTGTAACCGCAGCTTCGCATGAAGACATCGATCTCGCCGAACGTTGCGGAGCCTTCATAGAAAGGCACGTAATTCACTTCGAGATAGATACAAGCTACGCCACGTGCTAAGAGACGCCTGGCCCCCTTGAGTGCCTCAAGCTCATAGCCTTGGAGGTCCAGCTTGATGATGTCGACGTGGTCCAAGCCCGAATGATCGAACCAGTCGTCGAGACTTGTTGCCTTCAGTTCACGGACTTCTTTAATCCGTGTGACGGCATCAAAGTATCGTTCGCTGTTCTCATTGCGGGGCAACACGGAACTTGTCATCGGAGAATCATTGATGAACATCTTCAGCGTCTGCGTCTTGCTGGATAGTGCAAGTTGATGTCGCGAACCTGGAATGCCTGCAAGGTTTTGCTGCAGTTTCGGGAACAAGTCGGCGTTAGGCTCGAAACAATGTACCTGTAAGCCCGGCAATCGCTCGACAAAACGTTTGGCCATCTGTCCGTCATGCGCTCCACCATCGACCATCACGATTCCGTCATGATCCGTTGGGAGATTGCGCTCGATGCCATCGAGAAACGGGTGCGGCGAATAGTCAACACTGACAGGATGCCGGCGCTTGTTCCAGGCATTCAGCAATCGCCAGTAGGCTTGTTTGATTGTCTTCAGGCTCATCAGATACCTCACGGCTTCAGGCTGCCAAAGCCCAGTAAGCGACTTTCCATGTTCGTGGTGATAACGGGGAACGCTTCAGTGCATCGATCGCATGCTTGCGAGCCAGTGTGCCGTTGCCAGCATGGATCGCATAACACGCCCAGTTGCGGTAGTGCTCTGCTACCGACTGCTTCGGCGCCAGGTCCGGGCGGATCATCTGCTCATCGTATTGCTTGATAATGCCCCGCCGTTCGTAGGCTTCTCTCAATACCTCTTTCAACCGCCGACACATCAACTCATACCGATTGAAGCAGACACTTTGTGCATGTCGGCGGTAGATATAGAGATACTGTGGCAGGTTTGAGAGTTTACCGTATTCTGCCAAGCGTAAGAACAGATCCAGATCCTCGACCCAATCCGTACCCTCTCGCCAGCCGCCTATCGATCGGAGTGCATCGGCGCGCATCATAAGACTCGCATGCACCAATGCACTGGCATCACCCGCGAGTAATGCCGCATCAATAGTCTCGTGATCGGTTGGCGGCTCCTGCGAACCGGCCGGTGAGCCGTAAGGATCAGTCCGCTGCACATACGTACCAACAGCGACACAATCAACGTGCTCATCTAGGTACTTCACCTGTTGCTGAAAGCGGACTTCCGCGCACCAGTCATCAGCATCCATACGCGCGATGTATTCGCCGTTAGCCGCATCCAACGCATCGTTGAGTGCACCGACAATACCCGTATTATGCCGATGTATCGCTCGGATACGTGAATGCCTGTTGGCGTAACTATCGAGGATCGCTTGTGAGGCGTCGGTTGAGCCGTCATTGACACAGATCAGCTCCCAATCGCTAAAGGTCTGTGCGAGGATACAGTCGATTGCTTCCACAAGATAAGCCTGCGCATTATAGACGGGCATCAACACAGACACCCTTGGTTTGCCGCCAGCACCAGGATTAACTTCACTCATGCCGCCCGCCTTTCGATACCCGCGATCTTGCGTAACTTACCCGCGACCTTCTTCCACCTGGGCTCATCAATAGACTTCAACCAGTTCTCAATATCGATGTAACGCTGCGGTGGGATCGTGTTGAGCGATGTAACCAGGCCCTGGAATGGCCGTGTGGACAAAGTTCGCCCGCGCCAACTGATGACATCAAGCTGTGGCTTGTAGTGTGGTGTGAGTTCACCGGTCATTGCGTGCCAGGGATGATAGAGTTTCACATCCGGGTTCCAACGAACCATCAGGCCAAGACTGCATAGCCGTGCATAGACATCTTTATCATTGGCGTGAAAACCTGTTGCGAAGATGGGGCTCTGCTCGTAGCCATTAATCTCGATAAACCACTTGCGGCGTGTCGCGATGCATGCCCCATGGTTTGAGGGGTTCGTCAGTTCGCAGACATCTCGTAGATGTTCGATATCAACCTGTTCTGCCCGCTGTGATTCGGGCTCGTTGTACCGGTGATAATATGTCACAAGCCGGTCATACCCGGCGTGATCCTGTAATACCTTTTCAAGGAAGTTAGGCTCGGCAATGACATCGGCGTCGGGGATGACGAGCAGTTCACCCTTCGCCTCGATTATCCCCCGATTGAAGCAATACGATGAATGGTAGTGCCCCTTCCGGCCCAGCGTGATTGTTCGAAAGTTATGCGTCTTACTCGCAGTGTCGATCCGCTGTTGCAAGTCAGGATCAATCTTGTCGAAGTACTCAACCCAGATCAGTTCGTATCTGTCAGCAGGCAGGTTCTGCTTTGCCATGAAGTCGATCGAGTCGTACCGCTCACGGAACGCGCCATCGACCATGACAACACTGATCTTTGGTTGCTGAACAGTATTGGACATTACGCAGCCTCCCCGCTCATTGAACTGATTTGCGTAAGAATGTCATTTTGAGCCAGATCTTGATTGATCGTCTGCTCAAATAGTTCGGTGTAACGTTTTGCTTGAATCGCAGGAGCGAATTGGGCTTCAGCAAATGCCCGGCATCTGGTACGGATCGCCTGATTGTGTTTGACGTTGAGGTCGATCGCGACACCGATCTTTTGAGCCAGCGCATCTGCGTCTGATGGAGGGACCAGCCATCCGGTTTCGCTATTGATGATCGCTTCACCCACACCTCCGACATCCGACGCGATGCTTGGCACGCCACAGGCGGCTGCTTCCAGCAAGGTGTTAGGCAGGTTATCCGCAAGCGTCGGCAGGATGTGTGCATCGGCGGCGCTGTAGACAATGCGCATGAGTCGGGGGTCATCTACACCCTCAAGCACGCGATGGTCCCAATGCTCAACACCGTTTTTATAATCACCGCCAAGCTGAAGCATGATCGTATTCGGGCGCCCCAACAGTTTCATCGCCTCATACAAAACAGAAGCACCTTTGCGTGGATCACCCGGCGTAGCTGTCGTAACAAGAACCGGCCGACCAAGCGGCAGATTCAATCCTTGACGTGCGGCATCCTTATCAACCGGGACAAATTGGTCCAACTCGATGCAGTTGGGAATCGCCCTAACATCAAAACCATTCAGCATCCCCTTGACTGCTTCATCAGCCAGCCATTGGGATGGGGTGGCAAATGCTAACCGACCCGCTTCCGCCAAAGCTTTCTTGCGCTGTTCATAGAGGTACCCCACCTGAGAGGCCGGGCTGCTTGGATACTCATCCGCCATCGGGCAATGACTATCACAGTATGACTCAAACTTTCGGCAACCCATCGAATACGCACATGTGCCGGTGAACGCCCACATATCGTGTAACGTCCACACAACAGGCACGATCTGCGACAATTCGGCCGGGAGAGTGGCAGGCAACGATGCGCCGTGAAGGTTATGTACGTTCACAACATCCGGCTTGATATCGCTGACAATCTGCTTCAGGCGACGAACAATCGCATGTGACTCGAAAGTCTGACGTCTGGCAGGCTGCAACATGTTGAGAGCTTTGTGTATAACACGCGCACCCGTGGAATACTCACGACAATTGTGTGTCGTGATGTCACACGAGGAAGTGGGATAAGGTGTCGCCCAGTGCACCTCATGACCATACAGAGTAAGCGCAGAGGCAAGCCTGTGCGCGGCGATCCCAGCACCACCCTTCCGCTGTACATCACAAAGAATCAGCACCCTCATGCAGCCACCCCCTCTGGGGCAACTCGAGGCACAACACCCTGCTTTGCGTAATGGTTTGTCAGTAGTGCTGCATCACTATTGATCACATCGTCCAGACACACCATCCGATCCGATGCGTCGTGATCTGTCAGGAAGCCTTTGATCTTACCGCCTTGAGTATAGTCGATTGCAACAAATGGCTTGCCGAGAGTGTAAGCAAACAAAACCGAGTGGAATCGCATTGATAAACACACCTGCGCACCTAGCATTGCCTGGACAATAGAATCCACGCTAGACGGACGAATATCAACGATTGGATTTAATTCTGTCAGATACCTGTCTGCAAAGCTGCGATTAAAGCGACGATCATCACACCCCTCAAAGAAAGTATGCATGCTGTAGAGCGCGGGTCTCAACCCAAGCGATTCACATGCTTGATGCACCTGCTCTCCAAGCCTTTGCTCAAACTGCTCGCGCATCTGCTCATATTCATCAACCGAGCGTGAACCGCGGTACCCAGCAGGCCACTGACGCAGAAAGCATGCGAGCACAGGCTGTTTAACCACGCTCGGCAGTGTTTCACGGCGATGGGTGACATAGGATGCTGCCGGGTCAGCTATTTGCTGAATATCATCACGGCCGGCCAATTCCATCGCCCATACGACACTGGCGTTATCACGCAGCATCACCTCGTCCGCTAATCCCAGAATGCGCTTTACCGCCTCAATACAGGAAGCATCCTTCAACGGTCCGAGCCCACAGCCATATACCACACGCCGTTTACCCGCAGCAGCAGCGATAGCGAATGCAGCCAGAATCACACCCAATTCACCAAGGTCCATCAAAGGCCCGCCACCCATGACCAGTTCATCGTGCGTTGCACACGCCTTGAAGAATCGCGGGCTGTACACGGGTATGACCTGTGCATCGACACCAAGCTCTCGCAACGTGCGTTCAGTCACGAAAGGATACAGACTCGTCACACTGATACGTGCTTCCGGATAACGCGACCTGTAGTCATTGACGATGCTACCCAAGATAGCTTTGTCTCCGACCGTCTCTGTGCCGTACCATCCAGTGATCAGAATGCTGCCGGGTCCGTCAGAGGGGGCCTCCCCTTCACGAGCAGGCAAACGGTTCGCCAGACGTAAAGCGTTTCGTATACTGAGCGCCCGGCCGCAATACTTGGCGGTCACTTCGCCTAGCCATTCTCCGCGGGTAAGCCGCCCGTGATAATCGTGGATACAGGTCGCACAATCCTTTTTACGGATGCGATTTCGTTCATCCAGCTTGCGGACAAACACTTTAAAAGATGAATCTTCTAAAGCGTTGCCGATTGTGTTCGACTTCGGCGCGCAGTATTGAAGGTTGCCCCGGCAATCAAGTACAACCGCCTGATCCTGATACGGACAGGCTGTCTGACGCGGCCGCCCTAGCAGCATACCGGCGATATTACGATACGTTCTACGAACCGCGTTTCGCGTCTCGTATTCCCGGTCGAGTTGCGTGAAGAACATCGCCAGATGATAAGACTCATCATCATTGAAGCCACGGATGTGGGCCATTTGTCCGAAGTTATACAGCCTTTGCACAAACTCGCCGATGCGGAAGCGGGCGTAGATATCGTTAGCCTTGCAGTACTCGAGTAACTCACCGACGTGCCAGAGATTCGTCTTGGTAACAGTGCACCCAACCGATAAGGGCAGGTGCAATCGACTCTTGAAGTCTTCAATCACACGGATCGCGGATTCGAAGTTACCTCTCTTACCGCGTATTTGGTCGTGCACATCACCGAGACCATCAAGCGATACCATCACATTGAAGTCGATATGCCTTGTGGCACAGATCTTGGCGGATGCCTCGACACGTTCGATCACATCCTGGTCACGTATCGCGTTGGTAATAATGCCCGTACCCTTGAGGCTCGGTAATTTTCGGCAGATTACACTGAACAACTCGGGCAGGTCCCGCCTCAGTGTCGGTTCGCCGCCGGATACACCCACATACTCAACCCGGCTATAGAGTTCATCCATAAGGATGGATGCCAACTGATCGGGGGTAAATTCCTTATCTCGCTTCTGTTGCCATATATTGCACATCACGCAACGAGAATTGCAGATATCGTTGACCAGTAGATTGATCGTGGTCGGCTTCTTGGGCATGACAGAGGACAGCCAACGCCGTCGCAGGTCTCTACCTACAACAGATGTCATTGTCAACGTGTCATGTAGAAGTTCTTGTAGCATTATTCACTTCAACCACAATTTATTCTTGTCTCTTGCGCTCAGTAGAATCAAACTGCATTATTAACTACTTCCAAGTTACTGCTTGGATATTCGGTGTCGTAGCCAAGGCGAGCCATCTGCTCGCCCATCCGATCTATCAGTAGTTGATGGTCACCTTCACTAAAATGCCGCATCCAGGCCCCGGCTTTTCCACTTCGCATGAAGGGGGTTGAAAGCTCGCGGTGCCGCTCGCTACGGAATGGTCGACCGCCGGATTGTTCGATTTGTTTCATGTTATTGAATGAAGAGCGACTCACGGCCACATCGATTTGTTCATCTGTAAAACCGCGTTGACGCCAGTAAGCCACGAGATTATGCACTTGCATCGCTGTATCGGCCAGCATGTCTTCGTACCGGATAGTCAACACGTTGGGCTGATCGATCCAACCCGTCACATGTTCATGCCAATGACACGGGTGCAGGTCTTGCTTCTGCAAGAAGTCATTAAGGGTAAAACCCTCCGGCAATCTTTTGCGAAGGTAATGGTAATATGAAACATAAACATCTCGCGGATCACGTACCAGATACACGACACGCGGGAAGCTCGCATCATATTCCGTATGACTTTTGAGGATCCGAGGTCGGGCTGCGGCATCTACTGCATCAGTATGCAATTCATATTCCGGCACGTATTGAACCGCTGAATTGAAGTCAATCGGCTCAGCATCAAACCCTTCGAGATCAATGCGCATCAGGTTCGCCAGCAAAAAACGCATCCACGTGTTGCCCGACTTCGGATAAGACACGAGAAACAGGTCATCGTCATATATCCTGGGGCGCGCAGTGCTACCGTCTTGCTCAAACTCCCGCTCCGATCGCCATAACTTATCGATCCAACGCATCGCGAACCCTTCCTTAAGCGGCTTCTCGGATCGTCTCATCAGCATTTGCCTGTTCAACAGTCTGCTGCTCCCACTCAAGGGAAGGAGCAACTGCACCCGGCCACTTCTCAGCGTAGTATGAGCCATGATCCGTCGATCGGGTTGTCTGGAACCGGATGAATGATTGCCCCGGTACGTACTCCTTGATGCCGGGACATCCCGCATTGATCCGCAAGCTGTACCGCCCGGCATTGAGTAACTTCCTGGGGATGATGCACGTGCTACAGTAAACACCCGGCTTTGTGCCAGGTTCACGTTGAGTGTGATCCGTTGTCGCCAAGGCGATCGAACCATCGTCACAAATCACCTTGATCACCCAGCGCATATCTTCAAGGGGTTTGAGCACACGGTAAGTCATCTCAACACGGATATCTTCGGACAGATCGAACACACCACGCGGCGATCCCGCCTCATCGATTGCCCGAACACGCAGCAAACGGACCTCTTCGCCCCCCGGCGCGTCGGGCAGGTCCCAACCAATTTCACCATCATCAGATGAGCCGGCAAACATCCGGTTCAGGTAGGCGTCAATGACCTCATCAGTGTTGCCGTGGCGTTCGATACATCCGCTGTTTAACAGAATCGCTTCATGGCACAGATTGCGGACCGCCGCCATATTGTGGCTGACAAACACAACCGTACGACCACCTCTGGCTACATCTCCCATCTTGCCTAAGCATTTGCGTTGGAAAGATGCGTCTCCCACCGCCAGCACCTCGTCGACGATCAATACTTCCGGCTCAAGATGTGCCGCGATAGCAAAAGCAAGCCGTACATACATACCGCTTGAATAACGCTTCACCGGCGTATCCAGAAAACGACCCACCTCAGCGAAGTCCACGATACGCTCAAAGTGCCGCTTGATCTCGTTCTGCTTCAGGCCGAGGATCGCACCATTAAGGAAGATGTTTTCACGACCCGTCAGTTCGGGATGAAATCCCGTGCCAACTTCCAGCAGGCTAGCAACCCGTCCACGGATCGCGGCTGATCCTGAAGTCGGGTCTGTGATCCGCGAAAGCAACTTCAACAGCGTGCTCTTGCCCGCTCCGTTGTGCCCAACCACTCCCAGCACGCGCCCCGGCTGCAGACTGAATGATACATCACGCAGCGCCCAGAATGTCCCGGATTGCAATGAATCCGCTTGTTCTGTATTCGTTGCACGCAACATCGAAGCCAAACGCTGGCGCAGCGTACGCGTCTGACCTAGACGGTACTTTTTACTCAAACCTTCAACCTGGATCGCCGGTTGGCTCATACGTAATACCTAATCACACCACGTCCGCGAACTTCCGTTCGAGCTTGGCAAACCACATCAGACCGATCACCAGCGTCAACGCAGCAGAGGTCGTCGAAACCAGCCACGCCGCGTAGTTCACTGGTTGGCCTAACACAACCGCGCGGAAGGCATCGATCGTGCCCGCCATCGGATTCAGGTTCATCAGCCACTGGTAACGCTCCGGCACGAAGTCCAGACCATAAATCACCGGCGTCATGAAAAACCACAACTGCAACATGAACGGGACCACATAACGAAAGTCCCGGTAGCTGACGGTCAGACTCGCAAGCAGAATCCCAACCCCAAGCACCGCGATAATGGTCGAGACCACCAGCGGCGCCAACAGGACCATGTCCCAAGACAAAGGCACTTGGAACCAGAGCATCAATCCTGCCAGCACAATAAAAGCGATGCAGTAATCGATCACCGGCACGATCGTGGCGGATAAAGGCAACAACAGTCGGGGAAAATAAACCTTGCTGAGGATATGCGCGTTGCCGACCAGGCTATTGCTCGATGCAGTCACCGCATTAGAGAACAATGTCCAAGGCAAGAGTCCCGCATACAAAAACACGGGGTAAGGCACATCGCCGACCTTCTCTGCCATGCCCATCACGCGCCCGAAGAAGATGTGTAACACCACCATTGTCGCCAAAGGCTGAATCACCGCCCAGGCGATCCCGAGCAGTGTCTGCTTATACCGCACGCGCAGGTCTCGCAATGCAAGCACCCACGCCAGCTCACGACGACGCCACAGTCCGACCGGGTCCAATGCCCACAGACCTCGCTGCGGCTTGATCACCGTCACGAGTGACGCCTCGGCCTTATCCGGGCCGGCAAATAGCTGCGTTGGGATCGGTGTGCTGGACAAACCTTAACTCCTGACGGACCACCACATCCAAGGCGCGGTGCGCCCAGACGTTACAACCGTTACGATCGGCACAAGTTGTATCGACTCTAAAGGGGGACGACTTAAGCCCCTATAAGAGAGACAGGTGCGATAAAATCACTTGCTGTAAAGCGTGAGAAAGCTACGTCTGGCGTGAGTGAGTTAACCATCAGCCCGGTCGATTTGTCGTATAGGTCCCATAATTTATGTGCCTGCTAACAGCCATTCATAGAACCGGAGCGTGATAGCGATATTGTGCTAGCAGTGAGGCCGTATACGCTGAGATCTACCTGAAATTGATGAGCGTTGACGCATCAAATCGGCCGAGCCAGTGATTCCGGTTCCGGTTCAGCTTCTAGCGTCGGTGTGGTTTTATCCGACTTTGCTTCATCGTCCGGCTCATCACCATCTACGGCCCGCTCGTACCAACGGCGCTTAGGAGTCTTGTCCTTGCTCTTCTGCGGCTTCTGCCGACGTGGAGCAAACAATGACGCAACCAGCAGGGCCTGAATGCCCAACACCGGCAGGCGGAAACGCTCAAGCCCCGTCGCCTGTGTAGCAAAGGCGAAGTAGAACATCACTCCCCCCAGCAGCAGGAATGCCGGCCAATGGCGACGAACCAATAGCATCACACTGCCGAGGATCATCCCGATGAGCAATAAACCATTGAATGCCGACCAGCTCAACGCCAGCCAGCCCGTAGGATTCTTCAAGGTATCCACAAGATTCTGCCATGAGAAACCGCCGGACATCAACTTGTCCCGCAGGCCTGACGGTGTGTACGTCAAACCAAGCTGCTGATACATCCCACCCAATGAATGATCCGTAAAGAACTTGATCATGCTCTCCTGCATGACTTTGCCATAGAGCCCGGGATCGTCCTTGATCGCCTGAACGCCCAGGTCTTCCATCGTGACGTAGACATCTTGATGCGGATTCAGATTCTGTTCTGCTTTCAGTTCACCCATAAGCGTGTCGACGGTGGCGGGCCAATCCTGCTTCCAGTCCCCGCCCTGCTCGGTAATTCGCATGTAAGCGTCGGTGTAGAAGTAGGTATTGATATACGGGATGCTGCTCAGACGATAGCCGAAGCCGATCGAGTTATTCCGTGCCATCCATCCGACAGCGGGCGCCAATGACAAACCCAGCATCAGGATCGCGAGGAATGCCGTCTTAAACCGCCGATCCGTAGCAAACATCCAGATCGCTACCGCGGGTCCCAGGAAGATCGAAACCGGCCGAACAAGCACACTCAGGCCGATCATCATGCCACCAAAGGTTGTTCTGCCGATACCACGTTTCTCACGATCCGCGACCGCCCACAGGCCAAGCAGTATCAACAAGGTAAAAGACGACTCGGTCAGGACGGATGTCGGCGCAACAAGCGCCGCAGGGTGGATCGCAACAATGGCTGCCGCGAACAACGCCGGACCGGGCCGCTTCAACAGCACCCTACCGATGCCATACACCAGGACAACCGATATCGCTCCGAATAGACACTGCGCGATCAGTAAACCGTTGATCCCCACTCCCGACCACGCGACTAATCCCAGCAGCGCGGGATAACCGGGTGTCCGCATGATCTCCGGCCGCAGCCCGCCATCGATCGAAGGCTCCAACTGCCCCAGTTCTTCACGCAGCTCATACAGCGGCTCATGGACAACACCGGTTTCCGGACTGGTTATCCCAAACACGCCATCGCTGACCAATGTCTCGCCCAACTCCACGTACCGGTAGGAATCCGGGTACATCGCACGTTCGCTGTCGCCATAGGGTCCAAGCACAAAAAACAGAATGCGCAGTGTGATCGCGGCGAAGAAGATCAGCGTGACATACACCGCCTGCGATTCCTCATACTCAGACTTGGCCCGTGCCTGAGGCAGTGGCGTCACGCGGTCAGGACGTACAGCAACCTCGACCTCCGGCTCGGGCGCATTGATCGCTTCGTTCACAGCACTGTTTTGCTTGCTACTTGGCAGAAACCACATCTTGGTCGCTCCTGTCCGGCTTACGGGCGGCTTCGCCGATCGATACAAACGTTACAGCCGGTTTGATCGTCATCGTCGGCTTTCACATCCGACTTAAGCGCACCTAACCGAGGCGGAACCCGTCCCATAACGGCTCCCGACTATCTATCGTCGGATATAACCCATGGCGGACTCAGCGCACAGATGTAAAAAGACGACGATTGCTTGGTAAACGTTATCGGATGTGCGGGATAGGCAGACGATCCATCGCGGATGATCAAGTTAGAGAGGCAACGTAGCAGTGTAGTTCCAAGACACTTAACAGGTAGGCTAACGTAGACTCCGCGCCTTGGTTGCGGTTAACACCGTTAGCCTGAAGACCGTCCATGCATCCGCCGGACTCCTCGGCATAGAGCGATACGCCGAGGTCGTTTTCACCCGTAAACCAGCGGAAACAGCGCCAAGCCTCATCCGCCCAGGACCGGTCCTGGCTGATCTTGGCCGCGGCCAGACAACCATGCACCAGTGCATGCGCCTCGAGTGGTTGCTGGTCGAACCGCGCCCTTTGACCACCGCGAGGCAGCCACCCGTCATTGCCGATGATGCTCAGATGACCGCGGTCCGCACGTTGCACATCCAAGAGCCAGCGTAAGGAAGTAAGCCCTTGCTGGATCATCTCGCTGTTGTACATGGCAGCACCACAAACCAGTAATGCGTGACACAGCTTTGCGTTGTCATATGTCACCAGCGGTTCACACCAAGGCCAATCTTCGCTGCCGTGCTGTTGAAAAGCTTCGTAGATATCATTGGCATAACGGTCACGCAGACTCTGCGTAGATTGATCCCCCGGCTCAACAGCCAGCCATTCGCTCAACCCTATCAGCGCAAAAGCCTTGGAACGCAGGTGTTCAAACGCACTGATTCCCGGTAAAGCTTTACGAAAGAGCTCAGATGCGAGGTCATGGGTGTCGCCATCAGGGGCATGCGCGACTGCGGTGCCCAAGGCCCAGATGGCACGCCCCTGGCTGTCCGGGCTGCCGGCATCTTCCAGCCATCGCCGGTCATACGACATGAAGTTCCGGAAGACGCCTGTGTCATTGTTGAAGGCATAAGCCATAAACATCAGGTAACGATGCAACGGCACGATATGCTCGTCATAGCCAAACAATTCCGCATGGATCAATGCAACCAGTAGGGCTCGAGCGTTGTCATCGATGCAGTAGCCATGATGCGGATCAGGTACGGAATAAAGTGCATGCTGAAACAGCCCCGTATCATCCGTCATCTTCAACAGATGACGCAGATCAATTTTAGGCAAATCACCCCAAGGCGAGAACGAACCTTTATTGATGTCGGCATCCATACCAATGATTCCAAGGGCTACTTTCTAGTTGTTATACACCAGAATCTTGAGCGATGAGTAAATCACGGCGGCGTAAGCCGGTCCGGCCACCCCGCCACGGCAGCATGAAGCCGCCATCCCGCCGACCCCTAATTATGCAATATCACCAACCCTCACCTATAGTCTCATATAATATTGATATTTAACAAATTATAAAAAAAATCGCATTTCCTGATATATGAGCTATGATTCAGTTGTAAGAAAGCCGTGGGAGGCGGGTATAAACCAATCCCAGTTGGAAATCAGGGGCATGATTACATATGCGTTAATTAATCAGGAATCCCTGATATTCGTTGACAACCCACACTCTTGTTATATAATCAAATTGGTACTTTGATAATCACATGTGTATAGCTCGTGGTAATTCGACCAGAGACCATTAAAACTGTTATTTCACCATACCCATCTGAAAGGGAGGAATGAGACATGCGTAAGTTTGCATTCGGTTTAGGTTGTGTAGCTATGCTAGGCGCCGCCAGCAGCGCTTGGGCAACGATCGGCGTGGTCGTTGATGAAGACTTTGAAAGCTACGCCAGCACCTCTGCAATGGCTGCTGTTTGGGCTGGCTTCGATGGTGTGCTGACGAATGAAATCGACGACGATTTTGACGGCACCCCGGAAGTGTCCGGTATCGGCAACTTCGCCTACCATCCCGGTGGCAGTGTCAATGAACTGCTTCTGGCCTCTCCCATTTATGCCACCACAGAAGAATGGATCCGCGTCAAGGTCGATATCTATGACAACGATACCTCTCTGGACCCGTTCTTCCCGCTGAATCCCAGCAATAAGCGTATGAGCCTCGGCCTGCGTTCCAACGCCCCGGCCAACATCGTTGAACTGGGTGTCTACAACTCCACCGGCATGCACCTGTCCTACCGAGGCATCCTGTTTGACTCGATCAACGGGACTGCCAACCCCAACTGGCAGGCGTGGGATATGGGTACCGAGTTGGTCGGCGAAACCGAACTGGCCGTGAACCGCTTCCGTGGCGGCGCCTGGTACACCCTCCAGGCCACCATCAAGTCCGAGTCGGTACTCTACGAAGTCGACTTCGATTATGACGGTGTCTTCGATTACGAAATCGAACACTTCGATATGCCCTCCACCGTAGACGGTTTCAACGCCATCCGCTTCGGCAGCCCCTCGGGCATCAGCTCCGCCGGCGGCGGCCTGACCTTCGATAACATCCTGCTCGAGATCATCGCGGCTGAAACCGCCCTCGAAGGCGACCTGAATGGCGATGGCTTCGTCGGCCTGGACGACCTGGACCTGGTCCTCGGCAGTTGGAATCAGAGCGTCACTCCCGGCAGCGAGCCGGATCCCTCTGGTGATGGCTATGTCGGTCTGGAAGACCTTGACACCGTCCTGAACAACTGGAACGCTGGCACCCCGCCGGCCGCTTCCGTCGTGCCTGAACCCGCTACCCTCGCCCTGCTCGGTATGGGTGGCCTCGCGATGCTCCGTCGTCGCTAATCAAATTGATAATGTGGGGTGTGATGCGGAGTAACGGCTGAATCACACCTTGACAACCTTTCTTGTTGTCAAACACTGAAACCGGACGTCGCTCCCACGGCGTCCGGGTTTTTATTGCGCAATCCAATACCATTCCACCAAACGACGATTCATCGCTATGATGCCTTGCGGAAACTTCACGGCAAAACCATGACCGACGATACTGATTACCTTAACGCGAAACACACCCCCTCGCCCTTTGCAGAACACAGCAGGCACTGGGAAAGCTTCAGTTATGTTTACCCCGTCGTAAGTCGACGCAGCAAGGGGCTATCGATCGGCGTCAACCTGAACCCCGATACCATCTGCAACTTCGATTGCGTTTACTGTCAGGTTGACAAGATCCTGCCTGCAAAACCCATCGCAGTGGACACGCAAAAACTGCATCAGGAACTCAGTACACTGATCCATGCCGTCGTCAGTGGCAGAATATGGTCACACCCGCGATTCGCACATGTCGACCCGGCATTACGCCGACTCAATGACATCGCATTCTCCGGCGACGGCGAACCGACTTCGGCAAAATGCTTCAACAACGTGGTCGACATGGTTGTAAGTATAAAAAATGCACACAAGCTGGACGAAACCAAGATTGTCCTGATCACCAACGCGACCCTGCTGAATCGGCCAAACGTCGAGCAGGCGATACAAACACTCGATGCCAATCAAGGCGAGGTCTGGGCCAAACTCGACGCGGGCACACAAGCCTATTACGAACTCGTTGACCGTTCCGCTGTGCCGTTATCGAAGGTGCTCGACAACATCCAGGCATGCGGACGCAAGCGACCGATCATAATCCAGACCATGCTGATGCAACTGCATGGTGAACCGATCCCCGATATCGAATTTGATGCCTATATGATGCGGATCAAAGACCTGATTGAGCATGGCTGCCAGATCAAGTTGATCCAACTCTACACCGTGGCCCGCAAACCACTGGAAACGTATGTCACCGCACTGAGTAATGAAGCATTAACTGTGTTCGCCGATCGACTGCGTCGAACAATCTCAGCAATCGATCATATGGTTGCTGTACCTGTTGAAGTTTATGGTTCAGGCAGTTGAAGCATCCTGGTGAGTACGTCATGCTCAAGATTGATTCCGGCTATTCAAAACCAAAGCAAAAACTGGTGTGGCAGGTGGCTTGGTGTCGTTGTGATCACCTTGCCACCCACCCCACCAGTCCGAGGCACGCTCCCCTCCTGATTTCCCCCCCTTCTCCCGGACGATCTGGCGCGACCTCTTAACGGGCCCGACGGGTAAGCAATGCATAACCGGCAAGCGAGATCAGGGCGAGTGTCGCCGGTTCCGGGACGTTCGCTACCGGTGGTGGGACACCCTTATTCCAGTTTCTCAACACGATGTCCAAGTCATCCAGCCCGACATAACCGTCGCCATTCGGGTCAGCCAGTGGATTGGCAGGCGGCACCGTCTGGTTCCAGTTGCTGAGGATGATATCCAGGTCGGACAGGCCAACAAATCCGTCACCATCCAAGTCCCCTTCAATCGCGGGCAATGCCCAGATCTCTTCGAAGACCTCAACACTTTGTGGGCCTTCCCATGCTTCGACATCGAGTGCGTCGATATTGTCGCTAAACTGCATACCCAGCGACTGAGCGGTCATGTACAGCGCGTGCACGCCGCTGAAGTCGGTAACGAAGATATCTGCCGCGGAGTAATCATCCAGCGTCCCCCACGCGCCGTCGGGCCCCGCCAGTGAGGGTGATCCGGGCGCCAGTGAGAACAGGGCGTAGTCTAATTGCCCGTCAGCTACCAGTGGGTTCGCATAATCCCACACGGCCAACGCATCCACATCATCTATCATCGTTAAGCCCATCAGGGGCGCTGGGGCAAAAAGCTGCACGGCCGGGCTCATTGGCAGCGAGACAAGTATGTCAGCGGGGCTGCCGGCGCCCAGACCCAGACTTGGGCTTAATGGGTCGAGGCTGAAGTAGACCGGCGTGTCGTGCATCAAGTCACCGTTGATATCAAACGGCATCAGTTCCAGCGCGTCCATGTCATCCATGTTCAGCGCACCCGATCCGGCCGGGGGCACATAGCTGTTGTAGATCATCGCCGGTCGGGTCGGGATCTCGTTGTAACGGTCCTGGTTGGCACTGAGTATGTTGGGCGACATGGTCCCGAATGCGCCCGGGAAAACGGGCCCATTGATCAGCGGCGACGGAGCCCCACTGAACATCACAAACGAGGGAGGCTGAGCCGCGCCGTTTGAAACAAATCGATCTCCCGCAGCCTGGTTACGTTGGGCTTGATGGTCATAGTCGGTCAACGGCATGCCGACCGAACTGACATCACCCGAAAAGTAGATGACCAATTCCATACCCGGATCAGAGAACTGCTGCTCACCATTGGAATGAGCATCATTGTTGTCAGCCATCGGCTGTAGACCATAGTTCATATCAGGCACATGAATCACAGGTCCGGGCCCCCCAACATCCCATCCACCCACTGCGGCGCCAATCACTTCGCCGTAGATATCAGCCGGCGTGTTGCCGAAGAGGATAACGCTGGGCGAGTTGCGCGTCAGCGAAATCGGATCGGCCTGGCCGGGCGGGGGTTCATTACCAAAGGCGGGGGCTGCGACAATAACGGCTAAACAACCGGTAGCCACGAAGCTCCATTTCATCTTGAATCACTCCTTTTGTTGTTTACAGATGTGAACCGAACGACAGGCACAGTAGTGAACGTGGTACGTGTATTCACTACTGCGCATGAAAAGACTGTGTCACTGTGTCAACTAACACAAGAAGGGATTGGGGTTTGTTGTCAACAGACGGATAACTTTCGACGTGCATAGCACACCCCCACTTTCACCCCCACGGCCCGCCCAAAGCCTTAGCCCCGTGTATGCAGCAAAAAGGGAGATGCCCCGAAAGAGACAACTCCCTGTACAAAATATGTATTTGTTTTATACCAATGTTGGGTCTTTTTTTCAACCCAAATACGCGTCAACACAAGGGAAAACACGTATTTTTAACCGACACCACTTTATGTCGTCCAGCTTTGCAGCACCTGGACGTAGTTGGCCCGCTCATACGCGGCCGGGTTCGGGCTGTTCTGCAGGTTCATGCTGCCACGCATCTGGGCCAGCGATTCATATTCATGCTCGACCAGCCAGCGTTCAAGATCCTCACGCACCGTCGTGATATATTCCGGCCCGTTCTGCAATAGCGCCGAAACCATCTGCACCGCGTCTGCACCGGCCATCACCGACTTCACCGCGTCCACCTCGGTATGAACGCCGCCAGTCACCGCCAGCGAAACCTTAACCTGGCTCGACAAAATTGCCAGCCAACGTAGACGCAGCAGCAGTTCCGACGTGCTCGACAGATTCACACGCATCACATCAAGCTCTTCCACATCGATGTCAGGCTGATAGAAGCGGTTAAAAACCACCAGCGCATCAGCGCCGGCATCAACCAGCCGCTGCGCGACATTGGCAAGCGATGTATAGAACGGCGAGAGCTTCACCGCCAGCGGCAACTTCGTCGCGGCCTTCACCTGCTTGACCATATCGACCGCTCGGTTTTCCAGGTCATCACTGGTTTCCTTCGGGTCCATCGCGATGTAATACACGTTCAACTCAAGCGCATCCGCACCAGCCTGTTCGATCTGCTTGGCATATTCAAGCCAGTGCCCGTCACGCATGCCGTTCAGCGACGCGATCACGGGCATGCTTGTGTGGCTCTTCACCGCACTCACTTTATCGAGATACTCATGTGGTCCAAGCTTGAATTCTTCCGGATCGGGAAAGTAACTCAGTGCTTCCGCGTACGATTCATTATGTGCCATCAGGCTGGCGTTCGTCGCTAACTGTTCACGCAGGATCTGCTCTTCGAATAACGAAGGCATCACGATCGCACTGGCGCCGGCATCTTCCAGCCGTTTCACTGTGCTCAGGTCATAGGCAAGCGGGCTCGCACCGACCATCAGGGGGTGGGACATTTCGATGCCCATATACTTTGTGGAAAGGTCCATCTTTTTTACTCCGTATAAATGTCCCCCCCACTTAACGTGGGGGGGGGTATGAATGTTCAAGAATCAGTTCTGCTGTCCGTTACCACCGGTCTCACCAAGGCTCAACTCCGCCATGTGCTGATACAGCTTGACGCGCTGAGTCGCATGGATCTGTGCGGCCTTGCCGAGTGCACGGAATCGATCCGGGTTGATCTTCTCGACCATACGGAAACGCGCCTCCTGGCTCATGTATTCACCAACCGGGATCGACGGCGCCTTGGAATCAAGCTGCAACGCCGGCAGACCCTGCGCGGTACGACGTGGGTCGTAGCGATACAACGGCCAGATACCCGCCGCCACCGCACGCTTCTGCTGTTCCAGACCGTGCGACAGGTCGTAACCATGCGCGATACAGTGGCTGTACGCGATGATCAGTGACGGGCCTTCGTAGCTCGCTGCTTCCTGCATGGCCTTGACGGTGTGGGCATCGTTGGCGCCCATCGCGATGCTCGCTACATAAATGTGGCCGTAGCTCATCGCCATCAGGCCCAGGTCCTTCTTGTGGATGTTCTTACCTGAAGCAGCAAACTTCGCAGCGGCACCGAGCGGTGTCGCCTTCGAAGCCTGGCCACCGGTGTTGGAGTAGACCTCGGTGTCCATGACCATCACGTTGATGTCACGCATCATGGAGAGGACATGGTCCAGACCGCCGTAACCGATGTCGTACGCCCAGCCATCACCACCGAGCATCCAGATGCTCTTCTTGACCAGGTAATCAGCCAGGGATTCCAGACGCCGTGCTGCGGATGAATCGATCGCTTTGAGTGCTTCACGCAGCTTCAACACACGTACGCGCTGAGCAGCGATGTCCGCTTCCGATTCCTGCGGCGAATTCCTCAGTTCGCTGACAAGCCCACCGTCGAGTTGCGAGGTAAGTTCAGACAGCAGGTCATTCGCCTGACGGATGTGCTGATCGACCGAGACGCGATGGCCGAGGCCGTACTCAGCGTTGTCTTCGAACAGCGAGTTCGACCAAGCCGGGCCACGACCGTCTTCATTCTTGCAGTATGGCGTGGTCGGCAGGTTACCGCCGTAGATCGACGAGCAGCCCGTCGCGTTGGCGATCATCAGACGATCACCATAGAGCTGGCTCAGCAGTTTGACGTAAGGTGTCTCGCCGCAGCCAGCACAGGCGCCGGAGTACTCGAACAACGGCAGCATGAACTGCGAACCCTTGACGTCGATACGCTTGATCTGCGAACGATCCGGGTTCGGGATGTTCAGGAAGAAGTCGTAATCACGGTGTTCTTGCGCCAGCGTCGCATCGCCGTCGCGGTGGACCATGTTGATGGCCTTGTTCTTCGGCACGGCCTTGTTCTTCGCAGGACATACACTGACGCAGAGCGTGCAACCCGTGCAGTCTTCTGTCGCGACCTGGATCGTGAACTTCTTACCCTTGTAATCCGGGGCCTTGTAGTCCGCGCTCTTGAAGGTGTCGGGTGCATCCTTCAGGGCGTCCGGTTCATATACCTTCGTGCGGATCGCGGCGTGCGGGCAAACCAGGGCACACTTGTTGCACTGGATGCACACTTCCGGGTCCCACTCGGGCACTGTCAAAGCGATGTTGCGCTTCTCGTACTGGGTCGTCGCGGTCGGCCAGGTGCCGTCCGGCGGGAACGCGCTGACAGGCAACTGATCGCCGTGGCCACTCATCATCACGGACGTCACACGCTGGACAAAGTCCGGCGCGTCTTCCGGAACGATCGGGGCAACCTTCTGCGCCGCGGTAACCTTGGCGGGCACCTTCACTTCGTGCAGATTTTCCAGCGACTGGTCGATCGCAGCGAAGTTGCGGCGGACCAGTTCTTCGCCCTTCTTGGCGTAGGTCTTTTCGACCGCCTTCTTGATCTTGTCGATCGCTTCGTCACGCGGCAGCACGCCGGAGATCGCGAAGAAACATGTCTGCATCACGGTGTTGATGCGGCGGCCCATGCCGGCCTTCTCGCCGACCGCGTAGCCGTCGATCGTATAGAACTTCAGCTTCTTCTCGATGATCTGACGCTGAACATTAGCGGGCAGGTGATCCCATACCTCGTCCGGTCCATACGGAGCATTAAGCAGGAAGACCGCGCCTTCTTCGGCGTTCTCAAGCACATCAACCTTCTCAAGCAGCGTGAACAGGTGACACGCCACGAAACCGGCCTTCTTGATCTGGTACGTCGCACGGATCGGCTCGGGACCGAAACGCAGGTGCGACACCGTCATCGCGCCGGACTTCTTCGAGTCATACACGAAGTAGCCCTGAGCGTAGAAGTCGGTCGACTCGCCGATGATCTTGATCGAGTTCTTGTTCGCGCCGACGGTGCCGTCCGCACCGAGACCAAAGAACATGGCTCGTGTCACGTTCTTGGGTTCGACAACCTGATCGTCTTCGATCGGCAGCGACAGGTGGGTGACGTCGTCCATGATGCCGACGGTGAAGTGGTTCTTCGGCTTGTCGGCTTCGAGGTTCTTCAGGACCGCAACGACCATGTCCGGCGTGAATTCCTTCGAGCTCAAACCATAACGCCCGCCGACGATCACAGGCCTGACCTGGCCTTCGGCTTCGTAGTCGCTGGCGATGATATCCAGGTGCATCGGCTCGGCAGTCGCACCCGGTTCCTTCGTACGATCGAGCACGGCCACCTTCTTCGTCGTCTTCGGCAGCGCCTGATAGAAGTGCTCGGCTGACCAAGGCCGATACAAACGAACCTTCACCAGACCGACCTTCTGGCCGGCCTTGACCAGGTGTTCGATCGTTTCGTGAGCGGCTTCGGCGCCGGAACCCATCATCACGATGACGCGTTCGGCTTCCGGATGGCCGACATAGTCGAACAGCTTGTATTGCCGACCCGTCAGCTTCGCGAAGCGGTCCATCTGTTCCTGCACGATGCCCGGCAGCGCCATGTAGAACGGGTTGCTGGCTTCACGCGCCTGGAAGAACGTATCCGGGTTCTGGGCCGTACCACGCAGTTGCGGTCGGTCAGGCGTCAGGGCACGTTCACGGTGGGCGGCGATCCATTCATCCTTAATCAACTCGCGCAGTGTCTCATCCGACAGCGGCATGATCTTGGATACTTCGTGCGAGGTACGGAAACCGTCAAAGAAGTGCAGCATCGGCACGCGGCCTGCGAGCGTAATGGCTTGCGAGATCGCGGCGTGGTCCTGCGCTTCCTGAACCGAGCCTGAGCTGAGCAGGCCAAAACCCGTCTGCCGGCAAGCCATCACGTCCGAGTGATCGCCGAAGATCGACAGCGCGTGGGTCGCAACTGTACGTGCGGCGACGTGCATGCAGAAACTCGAAAGCTCGCCGGCGATCTTGTACATGTTCGGGATCATCAGCAGAAGGCCCTGCGACGCGGTGAACGTCGTCGCCAGCGAACCGGCCTGTAAAGCACCGTGGATCGCACCGATAGCGCCACCCTCGGACTGCATCTCAACAACACTGGGGACCGAACCCCATAGGTTGACCATCCCCTTCGACGCATAATCGTCGGCGTGCTCACCCATCGCGGACGACGGGGTGATCGGGTAGATCGCGGCAACTTCGTTGAGCCGATACGCCACCCGCGCCACGGCCTCGTTGCCATCAACTGTGATCATTTTTCCATCTGACATCTACTGTTACTCCTTAACTATTGCCTGTCGGCACGGGTGAAACGGCCTGGGCCGCACGTGTATTGGAAGTGAGCCAGTCCAGCCAACGGTCCAGTTGTGCCCGGGCGACCGAGATATCGATCACCGGCACGTCCGGATTAAGCCGCTGGACGTCTTGGCGGAAAATATTGGGATCAAATTTAACATGTTCCATCAGATCGGTCTTGTTCAGCAAAAGCACATTGGCGGCGTAAACCAGGTGCGGGTGCTTAGCCGCCTTGTCATCGCCCTCGCATACGCTGAACATCCCGACCTTCGCCGCCTGCCCCAAGTCGAAACCCACTGGGCAGATCAGGTTACCGACATTCTCGATCACCAACAGGTCCAGACCATTCAGATCGATCCCATCGATCGCGTGTCGGACCTGGTTGGCATCAAGATGGCAGCCCTTGCCTGTGTTGACCTGCACGACCCGGGCGCCCTTGGCGTGCAGGCGTTGAGCATCGCGATCCGTCGCCAGGTCCCCGGCGATGATCCCGATGTTCATCTTGTCATGTAATTGTTCGAGCGTCGCCTCCAGCAACGACGTCTTGCCGCAGCCGGGCGCGCCGATCAGATCGATGCAGTAGACGCCCGCCTGCTTCAGAGTCTCGCGGTTCATCGCCGCGATCTCGTCGTTGTGTTTTAGAACGTTCTGAACAACTTTGACTTCCGCCATAGTCAAACTCCTTTCCTTATCACAGATCCGGTCTCACGGTTAACCGGCTCTTGATCGTCGTCTTGCTCGTCATCGATCTCAATCGATAACAAGGTCAATTCATCGCTGCCCGCAGGGTCAACATCGGCACTTCCGCAATCACAGATCACGGGCCAGTCGCTGTGCTCCCACCGCCGATCACACCCGCGGCAGTGTAACGACCAGGGCACATACGTCAGTGACAGTTCCGCACCTTCCAGTTCGGTCCCGCCCGTCGCCGCCTCCCAGGCAAATGTCATCGCCTCCGGTTCGATCGCCTGCATCGGCCCGACTCTTACCCGCACGCACCGCACCTGCGCCTGCTTCGGGACGTGTTCACGGGTCAGCCCCACCAGCGCTGTTGCGATGGACATCTCATGCATACTGCGGCTCCCGAGGTGTGTCGCTTCGGTGCTCCGCATGCATGCGAATCAGGTCCGCCGCGGTCAGTACGTTGCGGACCAGGTCCGGGCTAGCCTTTTGACCGACCGCCAGCGTGGGATCGATCGTCAGGCCGATCAGTCGAACGTAGGACGGCAGCATGCCTAGCTGATCCGCCATATCGATCTGCATCGCCAGGCTCAGCCCGTGCGTGCTCATCGTGTCATCATTGACCAGTTCAGGCCGATCCGGCGAGAACCAGTCCCAGTCAAGCACGCGCCCCGGCGTTAAGCCGGGGGCGTGAACCGCATCCACAAGAATCAGCCCTGTCCTGCCGGGCAGGTAGTCCAGCAGCGCCGCCGGCCGGATATCCAGGTCCACGACCTCGATTCCCGACGGATTTAGCTGCCTTAAATCCCGAGCCACCATCGGCCCGAAGGCGTCATCCGAAGCCATCAGATTGCCGCACGTGGCGATTAGCAGGTTGTTTTGGCTGTAACTCATTATAAATCAATCACTTTCATATTCCCGGGATGCCGGGGGCCAAGATCAAGATTTTAAGGTCCTTTTGAATTTTAGAAAGTGTACCGAACAACTGATACACGGGTCGTAATTCCGAATCAGATGCTCACATCTCAGGGCCGCATCCTCATCGGAAAGTGCCACCACCTGCCGGGCCAGTTCACGCAGGTCCGACTCGATCGTCGTCTGGTTCTGGGCCGTCGGCGGCACGATGTGAGCGGTCCTGATGCTGCCATCATCCTCGGTTTCATACTCATGCCAGCACACGCCACGCGGCGCTTCTGTGCCGTGGCCCCCATAGCCCGCGCGTGGTGTGATGCGCACCCGGCTGATCTGCGGCAGCGTGTAGTTGCGGATGATATCCGCCGCTAACGCCAGTGCATGCACCGTCTCGATCCCGCGGGCCGGCAGACTCAGGAAGTTGTTCTGCCAGGGCAGGTTCTTACCAATCAGCTTGCAGACCTTCGGCACCAACTCCTTCGCCTTGGGATGCAAACCTTCATGCATGAGGTTCAACCGAGCCAAAGGACCGACCAGGTATTCACCCCGACCCTTGATGATCGAGTGCAGCGCCGTCGAGTGTGCCTTGTGCTGTTCTTCGATCGCAGCACCGAATTCCTGCTGATCGACATCCAGGCCCTTGTTGCTCTTGATCCGGCCGAGGTTCATCGAGTACCCCTCATCCGGGCACAACGCGACAAACTCATAATCGCGCTCGAGGTCCGGGTAGTCGATCTTCTCTGCCAGGAACAAAGTCAACTGACACATCAGGTCCAGGCATGCTTCGATCTCGGGCAGTAGCGCCTTGAGCTTGTCCGGATCGGGGGCTTTATAGAACCCGCCGACACAGACATTCACCGGGTGCACACTCCGCCCGGCGGTCACATCCATGATCACGTTGCCCAGCTTCTTGATACGCAACGCCTGCTTGACCGTCTCGCCATGATCGGCGGCCATACTGATCGCGCTTTCATAGCCGAGGAAGTCGGGCAGGTGAAGCATGAACATGTGCAGGACGTGACTCTCGATCCATTCGCCGCAGTACAGCAAGTCACGCAGCTCGCGGATTTCGGGTGTCACCTCGTCGTAGACACCCATCGCCTTTTCCAGTGCATGGGCGGAGCCCATCTGGTAGGCAACGGGACAGATACCGCAGATACGCGCGGTGATGTCCGGCACTTCCATGAAGTCCCGGCCGCGCAGAAACGCTTCATAAAACCGCGGCGGTTCGTAAATTTCCAGGTTGACCTTCTCCACCTGGTCGCCATCCATGACCAGGTGCAGCGCGCCTTCACCCTCGACTCGGGCGAGGGCACCGACACGGATCGTGCGTGTTCCCGCCTTATCGCTTTTCGAGTCTTTCATAGTGATCGCTCGCTTGTTTGAAGGGTTCGAGATATCCATTGAACGTGCGCAGCATGCGCTTCATATCGCGGTTGGTCTTATTGAGTTCTCCTGTGATCTTGTTGCCTAACGAAGTGATATTGGGCTGGTCCATCGGGCCGAAGCAGCCGTAGCACGCGCGCGAACAACTCGGGCACAACGCGCCGCAGCCGGCCTGCGTGATCGGACCCAGACAGGGTTCACCCTTGGATACCAGCGTGCACGGATAGCCGGCACGCTTGCATTCCATGCAAACACTGTACGACGGGATGCGCGGCTTACGACCCACGAGCAACGCTGAAATCACTTCCAGCAATTGATTCGGGCTGATCGGACAGCCACGCAATTCAAAGTCGACGAACACGTGGGCCGCGACGGGCGTCGACGTCTCCAGCGTGCTCAGGTATTCGGGGCTGGCATACACACGGTCCGCGAATTCCTTGACGTTTGACCAGTTCCGTAACGACTGGATACCGCCGGACGTCGCGCACGCACCGATCGCGATCAGGTACTTACAGTCCCGGCGGACCTGGTGCACACGCTCCTCTTCCTCGGGCGTCGAGACACTGCCCTCGATCAGCCCGATGTCATACGGCGGCGGTAACACACGTCGCCTCGCCTCCAGGAAGAAAGCGATCTCGACCGCACCAACGATATCCAACAACTGATCTTCAAGGTTCAGAAGTGTTAACTGGCAGCCGTCACAACTCGAGAACTTATAGACCGCCAGCTTGGGTTTGTCTGTCTTAGCGGGGATACTGATAGCTGACATGATCAGATCTCCTCCTTTCCGAAGATGTCGGCGACTTCGCTGAAAGCGAAGACCGGCCCGTCGGTGCAGACAAACTTCCGGCCGTACTGACAGTGGCCACACCGTCCGAAGCCGCAATTCATGTTGCGTTCAAGGCTGACGTACACGCGGTCCGGCGGGACGTGCAGTTGCAGGAACTGCCACGCCGCCACACGGTTGAGGATCGGCGGGCCGCACACCATGACCACCGTCTTCTCCGCATTCACCCGGATGCGTTGCAACAGGTTCGTCACAACACCCACGGGCCCGACCCATCCGCCGGTCGCGTTATCCACCGTGACCAGCACCTGGATCGATTCATCGGCCGTCCACTTCTCCAGTTCCGGTGCGAACACGCGGTCGTCTGGAGATCGGCAACCATAAAGCAACATGACACGCCCAAACTCTTCGCGATGCTTGAGCAAGGAGTAGATCGCTGGCCGCATCGGCGCAAGCCCGATACCGCCGGCCACAATCACCACATCCTGACCACGCAGCGCGCCCAGCGGCCAGCCGCGCCCGAACGGGCCACGCAGGCCGATCACGCCGCCGACACCCATACGCTCGATCGCGCGTGTCACCGAACCGACCACGCGCACCGTGTGCCCGATGGTTTCGGTCTCTTCCGGATCGCTGCTGATAGAGATCGCCGCCTCACCGACGCCGGGGATGTACAGCATATTGAACTGCCCGGGCAGGAACCGGTAGTTGTCGCGATGCACCTGTTCAACGAAACGCAACTTGTAAGTCAGCGTGTTGAAGTTTTCGCGTTGGATATCCACGATCTCAGCCGGCACGGGCACCCACGTATCCAGGCCGCAGACCGGTGCGGGTCGATTGGAAGTCGCTAGTGTAATCATACCAGCACCCCCCTCGATACACGGCTGGAGCGTTGTGGCTGCTCACCCGCTTCGTTGCTGCGCAGGCGTTCAACCTGCGCGGTGATATCGATCCCGACCGGACACCACGTGATGCATCGGCCGCAACCGACACAGCCCGATGAGTGGAACTGATCCCACCACGTGCCGAGTTTGTGCCGCATCCAGTGCCGATACCGCGCGCGAACGGTGCTGCGCACAGGACCGGCTGTCGTGTAGCTGAACTGATGCGTAAAGCAGGATTCCCACCTTCTCGTCCGGCTGAGCGTGCCGGTCGCAAGGTCGTTGGAATCCGTCACGGTCGAGCAGAAACACGTCGGGCACACCATCGTGCAGTTCGAGCACGCCAGACAACGCTTGGCGACCTCGTCCCACGATGGATGCTCGATCCGCTCGAACAATAACTGCTTCAAACCCGTGTCATTGAGCTTACGCCCCATCCGCTCACTGGCCTGGTCGATCTTAAGCTGACTAAGCTCAATCTCGGAAGGCGAAGGTTCACGCACGGGTAGACCTTTGACTAACTCTGCACCCGCATCCGAACCGACGCGCAGGATGAAACCGCCGCCCAGTTCCGTGAGTGACAGGTCGAATCCTTCCTTGGCCTGCGGGCCCGTGCCCATCGAGGCACAGAAACACGTCCCGCCAGGCTGCGTGCAGTTTGCAGCGATCAGCAAGGAATTCTTACGCGCCTGGTGGTAGTACGTGTCGGTTTCGCAACGCTCAGCAGCCTCGCCATCCATATACCCGAACACGCGGTCCTGGATCTTGATCGCTGCCAGATCGCAAGGCCTTATACCCAGGATCGCCAGCTTCGGCGGCTTGGGCGCAGTGCGGTCCAACACGAACTTCTTACCCTCCACGTGAAGCGAAACAAGCTCAAGCTTCGGCGGGAAGAAGAACCGCTTCGGGCTGTCCTGCCCGACCACGTAATGAAAATGGCGACTTAGTTGATCTTTCACGAGGCGATAACGCCCGGGCGCTAATTCATCCCGGACACCGTGGGCGATCTGATCGACGGACGTGACCTCGCCAAACGCGATCACGCCGTCACGCACCCTCGGCGCAATGACGGTATACCCCCTTTCCTGAAGTGCACGGATTAAGGCGTCCAGTCCCTGTGTTGTCAGGAACCAGACGTCACGAATCGTCTGATCGTCGATCGACATTCCGACTCCTTTCCACTGGGTCTAACAGATCCTCGGCAATTGCTCCCCGTAAGGCTTCTGGATGATCCTTCTGCCCCCGATGAGCGTACGCAACTCACATAATCCGTCATCAACTTCGCCAACTTGCCCGACGATACAGGCAGCCCCGCCCAGCGGATGTTCTTTCAATGCATTTATCGCGGCGTCCGCCATCTCCGGCCGAACCAACGCTACGACCTTCCCTTCATTAGCAACTTCTAACGGGTCCAATCCCAGCATGTCCGCGGCGTGCTGCGCCTCGGGCCTTACCGGGACTAACGATTCATCCAACGTCACGCGATATCCGCAATCACGTGCCAAATCACATACCACCCCCGCCAGCCCGGATCGCGTCGCGTCACGCATGAACAAAACGTCCGGCACCGCCTCATACAGCTTCGCGATCAAACCATTTAACGGCGCCGCATCGCTCTTAAGTACGCTCTTAACCTGCGGCAACTCACGCTCAAGCATGACCGCTAAACCGTGCTCGCCCACCGGACCATTCACGATCACAACATCGCCGGGCTGGACACGCGAAGGTCCAAGTGATCTTTCCTTAGGTACGCGCGCCACCCCGGCGGTTGTAATGTAGATCCCATCGCTCTGTCCCCGGCCGACCACTTTCGTGTCACCGGTGACAATATTAACACCAGCCTCTTCACCGGCCTGTGCGATCGAATCAAGCACCTGGTTCAGCGAAGACATCTCAAAGCCTTCTGCCAGTATCAGACTCAGCGCAATGCCCATCGGGATGCCGCCGCAGACCGCAAGGTCATTCACCGTCCCGCAGACCGCGAGCCGACCGATATCGCCGCCCGGGAACCGCCACGGCTGCACGACGTAGCTGTCAATTGTCATCGCCAGTCGTTCTTCACCGCTAGCCGGTAATGTCGCTGAATCCAGCAGCCCATTGAGCATGTCGTTGCCCAGCCTGGGCAGTATCGCGTTCTGGATCAGTTCATCAGTAAGTTGGCCGCCGCCGCCATGTGCAAGCGTTATCCGACCGCGTGGCCCCGATGTTCTGCCGTTCTTGGATGTGGAACCGGATTGCGAGGCAGCCTGCGTCATGACACGACCTCGCATTCCGCAGGTTGATCCGCCCGCCCCGGTTTCCGCGCACTGGTCTTAACCCGGTGGTACTTGAACCACGCCTGGCACGTCCCTTCCGAACTGACCATGCAAGGCCCGATCGGATGTGTCGGCGTGCAGCCATTATCAAACAATACACACTCGGCCGGCGTCACCGCGCCGCTGATCACTTCGCCACACCGACAGCCCTTAGGCTCACGGTCCGGCGGACGTTCCAAGCCAAACTTCTGCTGAGCATCAAACTGCTTGTATTCCGCCCGAAGCACCATCCCGCTCTTCGGGATCACACCCAGGCCACGCCAAGGCACATCCTGCGGCTCGAACACGCGCTTCAGAATCTCAAGCGCCAGCGTATTCCCATCAGGACTCACCGCCTGCGGGTATTGATTGATCAAGCCCGGCTTGCCGTCGCGCACCATGCGCACTAAGTCCGCGATCGCGACGACCATCTGCTCGTCTTCAAATCCGCCAACCACGCAAGGCAGCTTGTAATGTTCAGATAACGGCAAAAACTCACGCCAACCCGTAATCACCGACACGTGCCCGGGCAGCATAAACCCATCCAGCTTCACGCCCCCGCCATCCAGTAACGCCGTCACTGCCGGCATCACTAACTTATGACTGGCGAGGATGCTGAAGTTTTCCAGACCAAGCTGATGCGCCCGGCCCACCGCCGCCGCCGTCGCGGGCGCTGTGGTCTCGAAACCGACCGCCGCGAACACGACCTGTCGATGCGGCTCTTTCTGAGCAATATCAACCGCATCCATGCTGGAATACACCACGCGCACATCCGCCCCATCGCCGCGTGCCTGTTCCAGGCTGCCGCGTGCACCCGGTACACGGATCATGTCGCCGTACGTGCAGATCGTCACATCATGGTCGCACGCCAGCGCGATCAGCATGTCGATGTCGCTCTGAGCCGTGACACACACCGGGCAACCCGGCCCGCTGAGCAGGTTCACGTTCTCAGGAAGCAGACTGCGCAAGCCGCTGCGGAAGATCGCCATCGTGTGCGTGCCGCACACTTCCATGAACGCCATCTTCTTGTCGACCTGTGCCGCTGTTTCGTGCAGTTCTTTCAGCGCTTTGGCTGTCATCTGCTGCGCCTGGTTCATTGGTCGACCTCCTCTGCGCTGCGCGCCAGATCGCCCAACACCGCCCAGGTCGCTTCCGCTTCGTCGGCTTCAAGTCGCTTGATCACGAATCCCGCATGGACCAACACCCAGTCGCCAACCTTCGCTTCAGGTTCAAACACTGTCTGCACCGGGACGCGGTTACCATGCAGGTCGGCCACGCCTTGACCGCCTTCACATTCAACAAGTTTTGCTGGTACTGCTAAACACATAATCCGTCCGCCCTTTCTTCAAACAAGCCCTTTGTCCAGGCGTGCACACGCTACCGCGGCCTGGCCTAACGCCAGACCACCGTCGTTCGCCGGGACTTCACGGTGGGCCAAAACTCTCACTCCAAGTGCTCGCAACCTTTCGGTAAGGCTGCGTGATAATCGTTCGTTGCAGAATACGCCCCCGCTAAGCGCGACGGTCTTGATCCCCAATCGCCGTACCGCCAGGTCCACCACATCCACCCACGCCCATGTGAGTTGATCGTGGAACATCGCCGCCAGCATCTGGGCGCTTCTGCCTTGTGCCTTACCCTCCACGATACCTGCGACGAGCGCGGATAAATCGATCACCTGCGGCTCGCCCTCGTGGATACGATAAAGCGGCGTGCCAGGCAACGCCGCTTCATTGGCATAGGCTTCGGTTTCAAGCCGCATCGGCGCTTGCGCCTCGAAGCTGTTGTATTGACAGACGCCAAGCAGCGCCGCGATGCCGTCAAAGTATCGGCCGGTCGCCGTCGTCGGCGTGCAGTTCAAACCTTTTTGCAGCATCCCGATGAACATCTGCCGTTCGGTTTCATCCGGTATCAATTCTGTAACTGCCGGATGCTCCGCAAACGCTTCGCCGTAGGCTTGCTGTAGTAATGCCAAACCGCATCGCCGGGTATCTTGCGCCGCCGCATCCCCGCCGATCAGGTCGATCGGCTTCAGGTGCGCCAGCCGCTCGTAATCCACCAGATCAGCCAGCAGAAGTTCACCGCCCCAGCTCATGCCGTCGTCGCCGTAGCCGACGCCGTCACACACGACCGCCAGCACAGGCCCGGTCTCGCCGTGCTCCGCCATCACCGACGCCGCATGCGCGTGATGGTGCTGCACACCGATCAATGGCACATCCCAACGCTTGGCAAGCTCTTTGGCGTATACCGTGCCCATATACATCGGGTGTAGATCGTGCGCGACCCACTTCGGCTGAACATCAAACAGATTCACCAGGTCGTCGATGTTCTGTCTAAAGTGATCAAACACCGACGTGTAACCCAGGTCACCGATGTGCTGACTCAATGTCACTCGACCGTCCCGCACGAACCCGATCGTGTTCTTCAATTCGCCGCCAATACAAAGCCCGTGCACCCTGCTCTCGGTCGGCAGCGAGATCGACTTCGGCACGTAACCACGCGCCCGACGTATCGGCAGCGGCTTTTCATCCTGCATATCCAGCACGACCGAGTCATCCACCCGCCTGCGGATCGGCCGATCGTGCCAAAGCATCGCGTCACACAGCCCCTTAAGCCGATCAAGTGCTTCATCGTTGTCGATCGTCAGCGGCTCGTTCGACGCGTTGGCACTGGTCATCACCAGCGCATCTATGGAAGGATCCAGCGATTCAAATAGTAAATGATGGATCGGTGTGTAAGGCAGCATGACACCCAGGCGGTGGCTACCCGGTGCAACCGAAGGCGCGACAAGAGCGTCGGGCCTCCGTGTTGCCAAAACAATCGGCGCGGCCGGAGAGCACAACAGCGCCCCGGCCGATTCACTGAGTTCCACCAACGTGTGCGCCACTTCAAGCGAACGGCACATCAACGCGAACGGCTTGCCGTCCCGCTGCTTGCACCGCCGCAATCGCGCCACGGCTTGTTCATCATCGCCGCGCACCGCAAGATGGAACCCCCCCAGCCCTTTGATCGCCACAACCCGACCCTCACTCAATAAACCCATAACCACCGGAACCGGGTCACCCGAAAGCACTCCACCGACGGGGTTTACCAGTTCAAGTTTTGGTCCGCAGTCATGGCAGGCGATGGGCTGGGCATGATAACGCCGATCGCCGGGATTGTTGTATTCGCTTCGACACGCATCGCACAACTCAAAGCCGTGCATCGTCGTGTTAGGCCGATCGTACGGGATGCGGTCGATGATCGTGTACCGCGGCCCGCAGTCCGTGCAGTTGGTCATCGCGTAGTGGTGCCTGCGATCGTTCTTATCTAATAGTTCGCGCAGACAGGCCGGGCACACCGCCGAGTCGATCGTGATGCCGACACGGGCGCTACTGGCCGCCTGGGCCTGGTCCAGGATGTTGCTATCGAGTATCAAAAACCGGCCGGCAACGGGCTCGTCGCACACCGGGATGTCCTCTACAATGACCTGATCAATAGAAGCCAGGGGCGGCCGCTCGGCGTCAAGGGCCCGTGAAAACCGCTTAAGTTGAGCTGCCGACCCCTGGGCTTCGATCGTTACCCCCCGGTCGTCGTTCCGAACATATCCACTTATCCCCGAGGCCCGCGCCTGGCGGTACACGAACGGCCGATAGCCCACACCTTGAACTTGTCCAAGGATGCGCCATCGCTTCCGGTATACCTGCAAGCTGAACTCAGCGGTGGGGCACAAAACCGCACCCCCTTTTCACGGGCCCTGGGTTCATCCATCAACACAGATTGCAGTGTAGATGGTACACCACTGTTGTCAAGACATTTAGGTCTGTTGTAAGAATTGAAAAAACCCCGTGGAAAACTTGCCACGGGGTCGGGTGGGGAATTGGGGATATTGAAACTGCGTCGCAGTATTTTTAAGGGGTTATTCCTTCACTTCGTACTCGGCATCAATCACATCATCATTGGATGAATTGCTCGATCCGCCAGCCGCCGCACCGGCTGCCGCACCCGCCGCACCGGCCGCCTTGCCCTGCTCGGCTGCGGTTGCTTCGTACACCGCTTTGCCAAGCTCCATCGCCTGCTTGTTCAAGTGCTCAAGCGCCGCCTTGATCGCCGCGGCATCTTCGCCCTTGGCTTTTTCTTCCAGGTTGCTTACAGCCGACTCGATGTTGCCACGCACTTCCGGACTCACCTTGTCGCCGTGCTCTTCAAGCTGCTTGCGCGTCTGGTACACCACGTTGTCCGCCTGATTGCGGGCATCTACCAGCTCACGCTTCTTGCGGTCTTCATCCGCGTTCGCCTCGGCATCACGCTTCATCTTCTCGATCTCTTCATCCGACAGACCGCTGGAGCCCTTGATCTCGATGTTCTGGCTCTTGCCGGTGCCCTTGTCGGTCGCGGAGACCTGAAGAATACCGTTGGCGTCGATGTTGAACTCGACTTCGATCTGAGGCATGCCGCGTGGGGCAGGAGCGATCCCCGTCAGGTTGAACCGACCGAGCGTGCGGTTATCCGCTGCGAAGTCGCGTTCGCCTTGCAGCACGTGGATGGTGACCTCGGTCTGGTTATCGCTGGCAGTAGAGAAGGTTTCCTTCTTGCTGGTCGGGATGGTCGTGTTCTTCTCGATGAGCTTGGTATTCACACCACCCATCGTCTCGATGCCCAGACTCAACGGGGTCACATCCAGAAGCAGGATGTCTTTCACATCGCCCTGAAGCACCGCACCCTGGATCGCGGCGCCGATGGCGACCACTTCGTCAGGGTTGATGCTCTTGTTCGGGTCCTTGCCGAAGATTTCCTTGGCGATCTGCTGCACCTTGGGCATACGCGTCGAACCACCGACAAGTACGACTTCCTGGATATCCGACGGTTGCAGTTTCGCATCCGCCAGCGCCTGCTTGACCGGACCCGTAATGCGGTCGAAGAGGTCCGAACAGATCTGCTCGAACTTCGCACGGGTGATCGAAATCTGCAGGTGTTTCGGCCCTTCCTGCGTCGCTGTGATAAACGGCAGGTTGACCGTCGTTTCCTGGCTGGTGCTCAATTCATGCTTGGCCTTCTCAGCCGCTTCCTTAAGCCGCTGCAGCGCCATCGCGTCGCTGCGAAGGTCGATACCCTCGGTCTTCTTGAACTCATCGGCCAGGTAATCGATCAGGCGCTGGTCCCAGTCGTCACCACCGAGGTGGCCGTCACCGTTGGACGAAAGCACCTCGAACACACCCTCGCCGATATCAAGGATGGACACGTCGAACGTACCACCACCGAGGTCGAAGACGACGATCTTTTCGTTGGCCTTCTTATCCAACCCGTAGGCCAGTGCCGCGGCGGTCGGCTCATTGATGATGCGCTCGACCTTCAGGCCGGCGATCTCGCCCGCTTCCTTGGTCGCGGTACGCTGCGAGTCGTTGAAGTACGCCGGGACGGTGATGACCGCACGGTCGACTTTCTCGCCTAAATAGTCTTCAGCGGTCTTCTTCAGGTCGCCCAGCACCATCGCGCTGACTTCCTGCGGCGTGTAGTCTTTGCCGCGCGCGTTGACCTTGACGAGCTCTTCATCGCCGCCAACCACGCCATAAGGCACTAATTTTTCTTCCGACTGCACTTCTTTGTGACGCCGGCCCATAAAACGCTTGATCGAGAAGACCGTGTTCTTGGGATTGGTCACCTGCTGGTGCTTCGCGGGCTGGCCGACAAGACGCTCACCTTTCTCGGTAAACGCAACGATCGAGGGCGTCACGCGGTTGCCGGAACTGTTGATCAGCACCTTCGGCTGACCGGCTTCCATGACGGCGACGACGGAGTTGGTCGTGCCCAGGTCGATGCCGATAATCTTGGACATAATGGTTACCTCGCTGCTATCTGAATCTCTATGTAATGCTTAAATCAGGCTTTATTCGCATCCACGCCCATGCGTGCCGCTCAGGACCGTCGCTGCGTTCAGGGCATACGACGGGCTCGGTGTACAAAACGCAAACCCGATGCCAGAACCAAACCACGCTCAAACCGTCCTGAGGGCATCTACTCACATGATGGTCTGCCAGCCGGTGAATCCGCCCTGACAGGACTGCCATATTGGCAAGACAAGGTCACACATGAGCTCGGTCATATCGGGCAAAATGAGAATCACGAAGGTGTCCAAACCCCTTCAATTTCCTTGTCAAATGGCCCCTAAAAACCGCGAACCCCTAAAAAATAAGGGAAAAATTACCCACAATTGGCGTATTCGAGTTGAAATGTACAGAAAACCGCGTAAAAATCGCGATAATTCGTTTACCCCGCAGGGGTGAAAGTAACCACGGGTTGGCTCCGATCCATGTATCGATCATGGAAGATCAACCCCAAACCGCTAGGAGAGCACCATGGCTAAGAAGAAGACCACCAAGAAGAAGACCACCAAGAAGAAAGCCGTCGCAAGCAAGGCTCCGACCAAGAGCGAAATCTTCGCTCAGATCGCTGAAAAAACCGATCTGGCCAAGCGCGACGTCGCCGCCGTCTTCGCCGAACTCGAACCCATCATCAAGAAGAGCCTCAAGGCCAACGGCGTGTTCAACATGCCCGGCCTGTGCAAGATGGTCGTCAAGAAGAAGCCCGCCACCAAGGCACGCAAGGGCATCAACCCCTTCACCGGCGAAGAGATGATGTTCAAGGCCAAGCCCGCCAGCAAGACGGTACGCATCCGTCCGCTGAAGAACCTCAAGGAAATGGTCTGATCTGCCGAGTTAACTAACAACGGCAAATGAACGAACCCCCGGCATGCTCCGAAGCCGGGGGTTCTCTTTTGCGCATACCACATCACTGGTAACATATACACACACACCACAATCGGCGGAGACGGCTTCAGCCGTCGTCTCTCCCATGTAAATCCAACGCCCAACGCGCACGACAAACCAGGAGTCACACAGACGTGCCCACTACCGATAACGATATGCAGACACAACAGATCACCGATCGACACGACCAATACATGTCGATTAACTACGGCCGATTCCCCATCGCGATCGTGCGTGGCGAAGGTTCATTCCTGTTCGATGCCAACAATAAACGCTACATCGATCTGTTCGCCGGCTTCGGCGCGGGCGTGCTCGGGCATTGTCATCCGGACCTGGTCAGCGCTATCCACGAACAGGCTCAGAAACTCTGGCACGTCGGCAACCTATTCCACACCGAGCCGCAGACCCGCGCAGCGGAAGCCATCAGCAAACACGCCTTCGAAGGGCGCAGCTACTTCTGCCACAGCGGCGCAGATGCCAACGTCTCCGCACTCAAACTCGCCAGGCTCTACGGCCAAAAGAACAAAGGCAAAACCACAGGTGGACGATACAAAGTCATCTCCACACTCGGCAGCTTCCACGGCAGAAGCTTCGGCGCAATGGAAGCAACCGGGCAACCCAAAGTCTACGAAGGCTTCGGCCCGCTCGGCCCCGGGCATGTGCACGTCAAGTTCAATGATGTCGACGCGGTCAAAGCCGCGATCGATGATGAAACCGTCGCCGTACTCGTCGAACCGATCCAGGGCGAGGGCGGCGTCAATGTCCCCGACGATTCATACCTCGCCGACCTCCGCGCCCTGTGCGATGAGCGCGACCTGGTCCTGATCTTCGATGAAGTCTGGACGGGTGTCGGTCACACCGGCAAATACTTCGGCTACCAGCACTGGAACGTTCAGCCTGACGTTATGAGCCTAGCTAAAGGTGTCGGCGGCGGGCTGCCCGTGGGTGTCTCGCACATCAGCCCCAAGTTCGCCGAGCTGTTCGACTGGCGCACGCACGGCCACGCCGTCCATGCCAGCACGCTCGGCGGCAACTGCATCGCCATGGCTGTTACTGCCAAAGTCTTCGAGGTCATCGACCGCGACAACCTCATCGAAAGCGCCAAAACCCTTGGCGACATGGCGACCAAACGCCTCAATGAATTTGCACAAAATCACCCGATTATCAAGCAGGTACGCGGTAAAGGCCTCTACATAGGCGTTGAACTGGATACACAGGCGTACAACGGCCGATTCACTAATGGCGGCGACGTCGTCAAGGCCTGTCTGAACAGCGGCGTCATGGTCAACGCCGTTCAGGCTAACGTCCTGCGGATCGCACCGGCTCTGAATATCGACCAGGACCTGTTCAATGAAGGCCTCGACTTACTGGAGGACGTACTTAAAGGATGAGTAATCGCACAAGGACAGCCCGACGCCTGCTGACAACGCTGCTAGCCGTAGCACTGTGTACATGCCTCCTGTCCTGCGAAACCACCTCGCCAAACGCGAATAAAGCCAAACCAATCGTCACGAACCCGACACCTGCCCAGGCTATGGGCGACCCGACGGTTGACAAGGAAGTCGGCGCGATGATCAACCGCCTCGACATGCCCCTGGACGTCTCGCTCGATGATTGCTGGGCGCAGGTCGACGAACTGGAAGTCCCCAAACTCATGCACGGCCTGTGGCAAGCCAACGGCCTGCGCATCGGCGTGTTGCACGCGGAAAACGCCGAGGCTTTCGCCAAAGCACTGCCGCCCATCTATGGCGAATCGCAAGCCAAGCTCTACAGTTCACACTACCCCACCGCCGCACGCAGCACGCCACGCCTGCTCGAACCCGTGATGGTCGACCTGACCGTCCCGCCCAAGTCCCCCACCGAATACAAAGCCATCGACGGCCGGCTCCAACTGCTCATCCGCATCGGCCGATCCGAAACAGGCCTCGCCTTCGTCGAACTCACACCCCACCACTACAAACAAAAAACCGACCTGATCCCGCGCAGCCCCCTGGAAAAACAACTCGACGGCCGCGTCTTCCGCGAACTGTCCGCGCTGCTGCCCATCACCACCGACACCGCCATCATCATCGGCCTCAACCGCCCCTGGCCGGAACAAGATACATCTGTAACCGCAGAGGCCGCAGAGGACGCGGAGAAGAATACAGCGGTAAGCGAAACCGAATCAGAATCGAGTGAACCGGAAAAACCCGAATTCAAAGTCGTCGACAAAAGAATCCCACCGGTCCCCGAAGGTTTAGGCAAATCCCTCATGACCGGCATCCGCGCCGGCCAACCCACCCAGATGCTCATGGTCATCTCCCTGATCGAAGACCCCTTCGACCGCACCCCCGAAGACGCCAACATCCCCGTCAACTAACCCCATATAGCCCGACCATCCTGGTCGGGTTGTCTTGTCATACCTTACGCGCCCCGCACTTCACAACACGCAAAGTAACAACCTGCACATATCCCCTCTCCCCGCGGGAGAGGGCAAGGGTGAGGGCCGGGTGGATTATGTAATCAACGACAAGATTATTTCTCACAATATCTTTCACCACCCCAATTTCACAATACTTGCTGTTTAAAACGACTGGGATTTGCATTTCGTAGCCAAAGCTTCCTTGCGGGAGTTCTGAATCTTCCATATGCACCGGACCAATCTGCTCCAATTCAGTAAAAGCATCCCTCCAATCATCATGCTCAAAGATATAAGATTGCCCAATCCGATCGAGTAACGGATGATTGGCCATTCACCTTCGATTTTGATACGCCCAGGGCCTGCAGGGCGTGCATGATCAATTGTGCGTTCCAACCATATCAAGAATCCGTCGGGATCTGGAAAACCTCGAGGCCAATCACCATACGGCCTGATGGATCGCCATCCCAATATCCAAAAGAACACGAAGGACATCGTTGCTACTACCACCAGAACACGAATGAAATTTTTAGGCAAACATCGATTGCCGACGATTGCTTCATGCATTCTTTTTTTAACAATCGCAAAAGTGAGTGCACTACGTATGGCAAAAAAGATGCCGGCACAGAAGATGCAACCAACCAAGATTGAACAAGCTGAAAAGATCGTATCCGTAACAACACTGATTGAGAATGTCGAGTTGGTGTATATCTCTAATATTGGATGTAAGCAGTACGGAATAAACAGGAAAATACATGGAACAGTAACTAAGCCTGCAAGCATATTACACGATATAATAGCCTGTTCTTTATTCTGCATGCTATTGCGATTATACCACCCCAATATAAACGCCAGATAGTGCATTTCTGGTTTTTTGAACACAAAGTGACAGAGGCGCAACGAGAAAACTTAAAAACAACTGGATATCACTCTTCCGCCGGCGCACCATCATCCGATCCACCACCATTACCCCCATCGCCGCCGTCATTCCCCCCCTGCCCCTGCTCGCCCCCGCCGGACTTGCGCTTTCTTCTGCGCCTGCGTCGGCGGCGTTTGGATTTGCCTTCGCCGTTACTTTCACCGTCACCGCCGTTTTGCGATTGGTCGCTGTCGGTGTCTTGTTGTTGTAGCGATTGCTCGCCCGGCTGCTGTGATGCCTGGTTATCGTTGGTGTAGCCACCACCTTCGCCGCCCTGGTTGTTCTGATCGTCCTGATTCTTCTTGTTGCGGTTGCGGCGACGGCGGCGTTTCTTCTTCGGCTGATCGTCCGTGGTTTCTACGTTGTCATCTGTTTCGATAACGGATTCCTCTTCGAGCGGCGCGGTTTCTTCCTTCGGCTTGTCGCTTTCCTCGTCGCGACTTCTGCCGGAGGACGAGCGACGTGCAAAAGCTTTCTTCTCCGCTTGCTCGGCCCGTTCCTGCTCCTGTTTGCGGAACTCGGCGCACTCTTCCTTGTTCAATACGCGGATATTCTCAAGCGGGTACGCCGCAGGCGGACTTGTGGCGATCTTGACCAGGACAAGCTGCGTCAGGATCTGCGAACTCAACACTAGGCCGATGCCGTCTTCCGTCTCGACGAGTGTCTTACGATGCGGCAGCTTCTTGCGCAGCTCTTCATACGTCTTATCTTCATAGCGCAGGCAGCACATGAGTCGGCCGCAGCGCCCGGAGATCTTCTGCGGGTCGAGCGTCGCTTTCTGCACCTTTGCCGAACGCATCGATACCGGCTTGAGCACTTTCAGGAAGTTCTTGCAGCAGCAGTACTGTCCGCAACGCTCATAGTCGGCAACCAGCCGGGCCTCTTCGCGGTCGTTGACCTGGTGCATCTCGATCCGCGTCTGAAGCTCGGCCGCGAGTTTCTTGACCAATTCCCGGAAGTCGACCCAGTTCTCCGCGTTGTAATAAATGATGATCCGCTCGCCGCCCAGTAAAAGCTCAGCCTCGATCGGCTTCATCTCAAGCTCGAGTTCCTTCACGAACTGCTTGGTCAGCCGGAGCACCTCGGGCTTCTTCCCGTCGAGCCGGGCCTGCTCGTTCAGGTCCGCCACCTCGGCGACGCGCAGAATCTTGCCCTGGTCGGTAAACGGGAAGTCCTTCCCGCCGGAGTTCTCGATGTAGTCGAGCATGTCCTTTCGGGAGACGCTCTTGGAACAGCCCGAGTTCGGGCAGGTCGTCGTGAGCATCTCCGCCAGCTCAGTGCCCCGCCGCGTGCGGATCACCATCTTCGATCCGCAGCCGGGTTTGTCATCGCCGCTGTAGGAAAGCTCCGCGACGAGTTTCTGATACCCGTAGCGCACCACGATCGACTTCGGCGGCTCCAGCGCCGCGTAAGCCTTGCGATCCTCTTCCTCTTCAAGCATCACCGGAAGCGGTGTAATTGACCCTGCCATAGACAAACGACTCCGTGTAACAACACACGCCGACGCGAGACGCGGCGTGAAACGTGTTATAAATCATGTCGCCGGGCGGGTTTCTATAAATCCCCAAGCGGTCCCGGCCCCACATGGGGGTCCGTACACGAAGTCAAGAACATGATAACGTCAATACATGTCGTGTGATAGTGCCGGATGGCTGGCCCCGCCCGACAAATCCGGCAGCACATAAAAAGTTGCATTTAACTTGTGATCTAATGCCCTCGGGGATATAGTCGATCAGGCGGAGGGAGAAACAGCACTTCTCAATCCCGATCCCCCCCGCTAACGACTGTTGGCATACCAACGTCGTTATCTGCTTCAGGAGCAGCAGGTCGATGCTGACACGTTAAGACACCGTGATAAACGAGCGCAACCGCGCCTGCGCAAAACGGCGTTGTCAATCGAAGAACCCGGATGGATTCCGCGGCGGTCGCGTTCGATCCCCGGGTCCGTCAAGAACAGGAGGGGCATCATGTACCACAAGTGCTTTATCGTCTCGATCGCGACTGCGGTTCTCATGCTGTCTGGCTCGTGCGTATTGGCCTATAGCCCGCTTATGACGCCGTACCCGGATGGATACGTCAGGCTTGCGGAGTATATGGTCACACCGATGTCGTATGACATCGGTAGTTCATGGTGTGTTTTTACTGACCTTGATCTAACCACAGGCGACGACGTTGTGAAGTCATCAATCGGCCCTGACGAACATAACGTCGTCTCGGTCAGCCTGACGGGAGAATACGACTGCGGCATGGGTGTCAGCCCATTGCTATTAAACGGTGTGATGGAGGTCATTGCACGAGACAAGGTTGGCAATACCACAGGTACGTTTGATACTGAAATCGTATCGATGAGCCTGACGGGCCTGGCCGGTTCCAACCCGATCGTGTTGCGGGAAAGTCCAACCGCATCCTCTCAGGGAACCATGTATATCGCCGACTCGGGCGGCGGGTGGTACTTTATCGACAGCTTCTTCGATGTATTCACGGAGTTAAGCGTGGACGGCGGCAATAACTGGATCGCACAGAACTCAGCATCATCACAGATATATCTTTGGCCGGAACCAGGCACAATGACGCTGATCAGCCTCAGCAGCTTGGCGCTACTGCGTCGTCGATGATTCGTGGGATAGGGTGTGGGGTGTAGGGAATTGTATTTATGATTTGGGATTGATGATTTGGGATTTGTGTTAATGGCTAATTGCTAAAGGCTAGTGGCTCCCCTCCCCCCAACGCCGGTTCTGAGCGCAGCGAAGGGCCGGGCTTCTTCCCGGGTATCGGGTATCGGGTATCGGGTATCGGGAAATCTTATTTTCTGCTTTCTAAATTTCCTGCGTTTCCTGCTTCCCCCCTACGACGCGACACTCACTGCCTTCGCTGGCTTCCTTTCCTGATCGATCGTGATCGTCACCGTCGGCATGGTGTGGATGGATTTGGTCCCCTCCACGCTCTTCATCGGGATCGCGCTGGTCGGTGGCTTTGTATGCCTTTTGATCTTGCAGAACATCAGCCGGATCGCCCAGCCAAAGGTGCGGCGGATGTTCTGCGTATTACCCAGCATCCCGAATATCTGGGCGTTGAACGGCTTTCCGCCAACGTTGGTCTTGCGGAAGAATGTGACTGCCGCCCACCACGGGTTGTAGAAGTACGCGTAACTGGTCAGGATGTTCAACTGCTTGATCCAAGGCCGCTTGTGGTGCGAGGCGATCACATAATTACCGTCATGCATGTAAGGATCAACACGCCTGCCCCCGACCTCGTCGAACACCTGCCCGGAGTTGAACGTCTCGTGGTAGAGCTTCGTGCCCGGCGCAGGGACCAGCATGAGTACCTGAAGCGTGACAGCGCCCGCTTTGCGTAGCTGCTTGACCTGGTTGAGCAGGCCGTAGTTCCCCTTGCGTGAAAACAGCGGTTGTGAGTCATGATGCATCATCATGGGATTCGGGCAGATCCCCGCGGCGCGCAGACGCTGAAATGCCTCGGTGGTCTTGTCCGCGCTTTGCCCCTTCTTCACAAGCGTGGCGGTCATGTCTTCAACACCGAGCCAAAGCCCGCGGCAGCCGGCGTTGCGCATCAGCGACAGATGGTCCTTCATCTTCAGCGTGTCATGAACCGTCACTTCCGTGCCCCAGCGCACGCGTTTCTTCAGGTACTGACCATCAACCTTTGAACTCGCCAGTGTTTCGGCAATCGCCAGCGCCCTGTTATGGTCATTGAAGAAGTTGTCGTCCGTGCCGAAGTAGTACCTGATACCGTACTTATCACCGAGCTGGACCATCTCGTCCGCGATCCGCTGTGGGCTCTTCATACGGTTCTGCCGCTGGTTGTAAGCCGGGATCGGGCAATACGGGCAGGCGAACTTGCAGCCGAACGTCATAACAATTGAACTGATCGGGCTGTAGCGCCTGATGCGATTAGCCGGCAGCGCCTTGGGCGCAAGCGTTGTTCCTCGGCTAGGGGCCTCCAATATGCTGTAACCGATTACCGGATGCGACAACTCGTCCAGGTCGCCAAGCAATCTTTGTGTGCCGGTGTCGATAAGCTTTTCAGCCACACCGTCACGCGCACCAAGCGGATAAACCAGCCCGGGGATCTCATCCAGTGCACCCGAGTCGCGAGCCCGCACGAAGGCGGAACGCATCGGTTCACCGTCCGCGCGCAACGACAGGATTGCTTCGAGCAGACTCAGGAATACAAAAACCTCACCCGTCACGACCACATCGGGCCCCGCCGGGTCTTCAGGGTCTGCACTGAACACTTTGAAAGGTTCGTACACCGCGTGCGATCCGCCGACGATAATCAACGGCCGATGCGCGGGATCGATCTTCCGGGCATCTCGCACCAGCGCCTTACACGCCGCCTCATGCATGCCCATGCTGGAAACCAGGAACATATCGGGGATCCGCCCGTCCAACCGCATCTGCGACGGGCTGAACCGGCGGTTCCACTGCTGCAGGACAAGGCGGGTCTTCTCGAACCCGCTATCCACCAGGGCCGAACCGATCTCACGGATGCCCGCAGGCGCCATCCGGGTATCTGCAAAAATAAAAGGCAACATCCGCGTCCTGTGATCGAACGCACATGCCGCAACCGTAACAAGGTCGTGACGTGGCGCCACGGCCCTTAATCGTTGGCGGAGCATTGTCATCGCACCGGGTGCGAGCAATTCATCGCCCCGTTCACGTCGAGGAAGTTCCATATTGTCTGATTACCTGTTAAACCGGTGGTGATTAGAGATCTCACCACCCCGAACGCCTGTAGATGCTCGCACGTATTGTAGTGGCGATCCTCCACCCGGAACAGCGGTATATACTTTTTATTTCATAATGTGCCACAATCCAGCTTGTTGAACATCACACAGACGCGGATTAAACACGGATTATTCGGTTGATCCCGACGATGTGTTCGACCTCGGCATACTTCAACCTTGCCTGCGTGCCGCGTGTCTGCTAACTCGTCAGGCATGAACGAACAGCATTCATGTGTTCGATATTAAGCCCGGTTAGGGTTATGACTAAATCACAAGACATAAAGCCGATTCATATCAGACTTGGCAAGATATCCGAATCAAGCTCCGGAACAGTACAAAAGTACACCCATGAAGTGAAAAGTGCTGCCGGCAATCACCATCAGGTGCCAGATCGCGTGGAAGTAACGGATACGCTTGTCGTAATGGAAAAAGACAATCCCAAGCAAATAACACCCTCCTCCCGCGAACAACCAGAACATCATATTCAAAGGCAACGTCACAAAAGCGATCACGGGCAGTAACCCCAGCGCCAGGTAGAGTTTGGTCGTCACATCCCCCGAACGCACATTATGAACAAACGCCGCTTTGGCAAAGAAGCCGTACAACGCAACCGCCCAGAGCAGGATGTGCAGGATCCACCAGGGCCCTTCGCGCAGATGCGTTAACGCAACCGGCGTGTATGAGCCGGCGATAAACAGGAATATGACCGCCTGATCGATGATTCGTAAGGTATGGCGCGTGCGTGGCCGACGCATGACATGCGAAAGCGTCGAAGCGGTATACACCGCGATCAGTGTCGCCGCGTAAATCGCACAGGCACTCACCTCCCATGCCCCTCCAAACCTTGCCGAGACAACGATTAACAGGACCGCCGCCGCCACACTGAGCACCAGGCCCAATGCGTGGGTCACTGCATTGATCGATTCTTCACGATGATCGACACGTCGATGTACCCACCGCTGCTGCCGCAACATGTCCTCTTCCGTACGATGCCAGCGGCGGAAAGGCACCCAGAATTTGATTGTGGACCATGTGGACATTACCAAACATAGTAGCGGGTTATTGATCCGGTCGTATCAGGTTCCATCAATAATGTGTAAATGTATGAATATGAGGCAGGGTTCGGGGATTTTATTCCCTGCGTTTTTTGCTTTTCTGGTTTTCGGCTTTCCAGCTTTCCTCGCTTACCGTGGCACCGCGCCCAAGCCCGGATCGCGGCACAACTCGCCGGGCGGGTTCAGCTTGTCCACCTGCTCCATCACTGCCCTACTCAAACTCACATCCGCCGCGGCCATATTGTCCTGCACCTGCTGCACCGTCCTCGGGCCGATGATCGCGCACGTCACGCCCGGGATCTTCAAACACCATGCAATCGAGAACTGGCTGCTGGTGATGTCGTGTTCGTCCGCCAACTGGTCGACCGCTTCCATCAAAGGCCACTGCGCCGGCGGGAAGTCTGACTTGCCTGTCGATTCATACCACGAACCTTTGGGGAACTTGCGCCCGCCTCGCGTGTATGTCCCCGCAAGTCTGCCACGCGCAAGCGGCGCCCACACAATCGTTGCGACGTTGTACCGGATACAGAAAGGCAACACTTCTTTCTCGATCCGACGATCAATAATATTAAATGGCGGCTGTTCCACATCGAAGCGGACCGTGTTCAGTTCCTTCGCGATAAAGTGCGCCTCAGCCAATTCCCACGCGGGGAACGTGCTGCTTGCTGCATAAAGGATCTTGCCTTGCTTTACAAGATCATCCAGCGCCCGCAGGGTCTGATCGATCGGCGTGTCCGGGTCGGGCCGATGAATGTGGTACAGATCGATCCGATCCGTTTTCAACCGCTTGAGCGACTGCTCGACTTCGCGCACGATGTGCCAGCGGTGGTTGCCGGCATCATTGATATGATCCGACCGTCGCCCGTGAACTTTCGTCGACAGCACGACCTCATCGCGCTTGCCGCATCTTGCTAGCCAATCCCCGATGATCGACTCGCTCGCGCCTTCGTTGTACACGTTCGCGGTATCAATAAAGTTGCAGCCGCCCCCGACGTACGCATCCAGAATCTTCCCTGCTTCGTCCGCATCCGTTCGCCCCCCGAAGTTCATCGTCCCCAAACAGATCGGCGAAACCTTAACGCCCGTCCGGCCAAGTATGCGGTAGGTCATCTTGAGTCTCCAATGAAAGCCCAGCAAGTTGAGAACTCATAATAGTCAGCAAGTCCGACTAAGGATAGCCGATCGGACATGAAATATTCAGGCCTTAAGCATAACACCTTAACCAAAGAAGTGTATCCGCATGTTCACGACCACACACATTACATGACCGGGCCCCAAGGCGCTGCGAGGCGAACGAAGACTCCCAGCAGCATCAGCGTGACCGAACCAAGAAACCACGCCGCCGGCAAAAAGACAAGCAGGCTCCCGACGGCCGCAAGCCGCCGGTTCGGCACGAACATAAGCAGGCAGTTTAAGATAAACACCGCCAGGAAAATTGCCGCGATAGTAGCCAGGCCTGCATGCGCGATCATGTCATCCGGCCTCGCATACTCGATATTAAAGGGCTCGATTATGTGAGGAACAACCTGGCACAAGATCCCTGATGTGCACGCCAGCAGCGCCGTGATAACCAAACTCACCGCCACAACAGTCTTGAACAACCCGTCGCCGGGATTCAATGATAGATCGTCGCATGACATAACACACCCGCGATCATGGCATTCCTGCATCAGTTTTCGTGCCACCGGAATAAAATCAGTATAACACTTCCATATCCTGTATTGAAGCGCTATTTCTGACCCCAAAGATAAAAATACAAATCTACGGACCGCGTCTGATTGGATCAGTATGGAAAATGCGTATCGGCACGTTAGATAGAGCCGAAAGTTATTGATAGCGAACAATCCATTGATCCATCACTTCAGGATGTGCTAGCATGTTGTTTCAACCGCCCACCTTAGCCACAACCTCAGCCATCACCGTCGGTTCACAGTAGCCCGTCTTGGTCCACACATCGTACAGCCGCTGGCCCGTGTCATCTGTCGTGTTGGTTTCGACGAGGAATTTGAGGTATTCCCATGACACCGATTGATACATCAGTTGTGCCTTCACGCTGGCTGTGCCTGCGGGGAGTGCGAATTCGACATCGTCCCAGTACTGGCCGTCCGCGTAGGTCGCGTCGACGGGCTGGCATAGGTGTTCGGCGAAAGCTTCATTACTGAAACCCTCCGGCGGGATACGGTTATCTTTCGCGATCGTATCGTTGAGCACGAAGTGGAACGACTTGCCGGGCGCTTTCCCGAACTTCTTCGCTTGTTCAGCGCTGATCGCGGGCAGGCATTCGTACACGCGCGTGGCCTGCTCATCAAGCAGTGTCGGGACCGTGACGGCTTCGCCTTTGAGCGTGTCCTGTTTATCACCATACCGCCCGACTTCCTTCAAGACCTTGCCATCGGCATCGATGAAAGTCGCGTGGATCCACATACGTCTACCTTCCGGATAGCCGGTAGGCAGTTTGTGCCCGGTCAGATTCGTGATGCGCAGCGTCGCCTTGTCGGGCGCGTTGATTGTCAGGTCGAGCTTCGCCGCGGTCTTCAAGAACTCGACAGTACGCCGTTTGCCGATCGCAAGCGCGTTCGCATCCACTTCACGTCGCCCCGCCAATTCGACGACCGCGTCCTGCACCCATGTCGAACCACCGACCGGGCCGTGCTGCGGGAAGTAATCCCGATGGGTGGGCGTAAACCGTGACGCCTGCCCGCCGCCTTCCGCTTGAGGATAATGACACGACTGGCAGGTGCCCTCCGCGCCGCGCTTGGCAAAATCGCTGAGTCGCCATTCGCTGTACGTCCGCTCGATCACGCCATAGGCATAGGGCGGCTGCGTGTTGACATCCTCGGCCTGCAACGGATTCGATACGTTGTGACAGTTCGCACACAGTTCGCTTGACGCATGGAACTCAGACTTGATCGGCTTATGCGGCATCGCGCCCTTGCTGTCGCCATATGGCCCACGCACGATATTGCCCGGGTCCGCCACGACCATCGCGTTGCCGTACCCCGGCGGGATCTCTTTGGCGAACAGCTTCGCTTCGTCAGACAACGGATCAACCAGGCGGTGGCACACATCACAACTGACGCCCTGCTTGTCTTCGACATTCAGCGCAGAACCGTCCGCCGGGACCGATCGTCCTTCGAGCCAACCGCGCGTACTGTGACAGCGCAGGCAATACTCGCCGACACCTTTCACATCCTGGTTCGCAATCGTCATTGCCGCATGGAAGACCGGGTCGCGCGCCGCCTGCGCCATCATCCCGCCCTGCCAGGACTGATATGGATCAGACTCACCGTTAGGCGTCTGGCTGTGACACATCATGCACTGTGCAACCTTCGCGATCTCGATCCCGTTCTCCGAAGGTTGTGTGCCCGGCATGTGCACTATGGACTCTTCCGCCTGCACCGCTGACACACCAACCAGCAAGAACAGCGCTGCGATCAATGCGGATTGCACATGTGCCCACTTCATCACGTCGTATATTTGCCGCCTCATGTGGGCATAATACCGCACGGTCCCAAGACCGTAAATAGTTTATTTTTATTGCTGTATAACGCTTACGTATCACGCAGCGATGAACTGTCACGCGCCCCAAGGTTCAAAAAGATCTGCCGCGTCGCGTCTGACTGGTTGAGCGTGTAGAAGTGGATGCCCGCTACATCGTGGTCCAGCAGGTCACGGCACTGCTCGGTTGCCCAGTGGATGCCGACGCGCTTGATCGCTTCAGGGTCGTCGCCCGCTCGATGGATCGACTTCATCAGTGGAGCCGGGTAACGTGAACCGGCCGCGAGTTCTGCCATACGCTTCATACCCTTGGCGCTGGTGATCGGCATGATGCCCGCAATGATCGGCACGCTGATCCCCGCCAGCTTGCAGCGATCTCTAAAGTCGTAGAAGTCGTGGTTATCGAAAAACAGTTGCGTGCAGATGTAGTCCGCCCCGGCGTCGACCTTGGCCTTCAGATACTCCATCTCGAGCAGCCGGTTCGGCGTCGCGGGGTGCCCCTCCGGGAAGCCCGCCACACCGATGCCAAAACCCCGCTTGTCCGGGTGCAACCCCTCCTCATTAAACGCCTTAATAAACCGCACCAGGTCCGCCGCATGCTGGAACGCATCGTCCGCCTTGTTGTACCCGTTCTTGCCCGCCGGCGGATCACCCCCCAGCGCCAGGATATTGCTGATCCCGTGATACGCATATTGCTCCAATATCCCGCGGATATCCGCCTGGTTATGGCTCACGCAAGTCAGGTGCGGCACCGTCGTCACATTCAGTTCCTGCCGGGCTCGGATGACCAGCTCGCGCGTCAGGTCACGCGTCGAGCCACCCGCCCCGTACGTCACCGACACGAATGATGGCTTCAGCGCCTCCAGCTCGCGGATGCTGTTATATAGCTTCTGCGAAGCCTCCTGGGACTTCGGCGGGAAAAACTCGAACGAAAATGTCGGCGTACTTGCCTGGAATATGTCCTGTATGTGCATGGTAGATATGGTAGCAACCGCAAACTAACTTGCGGCCGACCCAGCCCCACAGCCCCCAAACACCCGACATGCCCAGCGGATCGCCACCTCCCAGCATCGACCTCATCATCCCCGCTCGGAACGAGCAATCCAACATCCCCGCCCTGTTCGACGCGATCCCCGTCAACTTCTTCCGCCACATCATCCTCGCCGACAACGGCTCATCCGACCAAACCGCCGACCTCGCCCGTGACCGCGGCGCAATCATCGTCCACGAATCCCAACCCGGCTACGGCGCCGCCTGCCTCGCCGCACTCAAATGGATCGCCGACCAAGGCTCGGCAAACGCCCCTGCAGCCGTCGCCTTCCTCGACGCCGACCTTTCCGATGATCCATCACAACTGCCAAAGCTCTGCCAGCCCGTCCTCGAACACCGCGCCGACCTGGTTATCGGAACCCGCGCCCGACTGGCCGACCCCGGCGCACTCGATCCACACCAACGCTTCGGCAACTGGTTAGCCTGCAAACTCATCACCCTCACCACGAAAAAACGCTTTCGCGATCTCGGCCCGATGCGCATCATCAACTATCAATCGCTTCAACAACTCAACATGCAGGACCGCACCTGGGGATGGACCGTGGAAATGCAATTCAAAACCGCCCGACTGAACATGAACGTCGTTGAGATAGATGTCCCTTATCGCAAACGACGTTCAGGCAAAAGCAAGATCTCCGGCTCACTCATCGGCAGCGCCAAAGCCGGTTCCAAAATTATCGGAACCATCCTCACCCTCGCATGGGTTAACCGAAATGCAAAACACATTAACGAAACTCCCTCTCCCCCCGGGAGAGGGCCGGGGTGAGGGCCGGATGTCTGTAAATGCACGAATGACGAATTCACGAATGACGAATGAATGTACAAATGACGAATGCCCAATGGTTCACACCAAACTATTCGTCATTTATGCTTTGTCATTCTTTCAACATTCGTCATTCGTGCATTCGTACTTCTACCCTCATCTGTGGCAAATATCGCGCAAATAAAAAAGGGATGCCCAAAGGCATCCCCAACCGCTAAGCTCCAAACAGTATTCGCTTTATGCGGCGCGAGGCTCCCGCAAGAGGTTCACGGACTGACGTCCGGATAACCCCGCATCGACTTCGTGCCAGTGGGCGATCGTCTTCTCGCCGCGTTTCCAGCACAAGAGCACATCCCGGCCCTGGTGGATCGCGGGAAAATCTACCAATCCCAGCTCAAAATCCTTCAATTCCACGCCCACCGCGTGCAATTCATCCACCAACTCACCGAGCCGGTCCATCGTCTTTTCATACGCTCGCTCGGTCTCGATATCCGCCCCGCCGGGCCTATCCGCGCTGCGACGCAACTCGATGATCCGTGCATACACGCTCGTGATATCATCAACAATGCGAGAGATATACGGCAACGCACGGTTCGCGTGCTCCAGCGAGAACACCTTCTTCTCAGACTCGAGGACGACGGCCGAGGACATGGATGCGTTTTCTGTCGTCATATTCAATCTCGGTAAAAAGTTCTACGCTTACCACCTCGCCGCACGCACGCCCGATGGACAGTTCAATACATCCCATCACTCCGGGCCAACCAAAGTATCGGCGTAATCCCTAAGTCAGATTCAAAAACATAGGCCTCTAACAGTGGCAAAAACAGGTTCGATAATCCCCCTGTGTTTCATTCGTCACAGGCCGCATGTAATGTAAGTAGGCTTAACCTGTTTTTACAGGTGAAAGTCAATCTCAAAAATACTTCGCATCCCCGCAACTTACCCAGATAGGCGAATCAGTCATTCACGCCATCCCCTCTCCCCGCGCCAGAGGGCAAGGGTAAGGTCAGGATGACTGCAAATGCACGAATTAAGAATGCACGAATGTCGAAAGAATGTCGAAGCCCAAATGACGAATGTACCGGTGTGAATTATTGAACATCCGTCATTTGAACATTCTTTCGACATTCGTCATTCGTGCATTCGTCATTCTCAACCATCCGTGTTCATCCGTGGCTAAATCCTGGCCCGAAAACAGGCTTCCCGAAACTGCGATCATTACTCCGCCTCGCGCAGCTCCGGTGCCACCTTGCCCCGCATCTTGAAGAACGCGATTCGCATGTCCATCACCAGGCTGAACAGCAACGGTACGACCACCAGTGTGAATACCGTAGACACGATCAGCCCGCCGATCACCACGCTGCCCAGTCCGCGATAAAGTTCACTGCCTGAACCGGGCATCAGCACCAGCGGCGCCATGCCGAACACGCTCGTCAATGTGGTCATGAAGATCGGCCGGATACGCGTACGGACCGATTCGCTGATCGCTTCACGCGGCGACATCGCTTCGACCTGATCATCTTCGCCCTCGCCCACGCCTCGCATGAAGTTCAGCGCCTGGTGCACCAACAGGATCGCGTTGTTCACCACGATGCCGATCAGGATCACGAACCCAAGCATCGTCAGCGTATCCAGTTGCTGGTTCTGATCGAAGAACCGCATCACCGCCAGCCCGAGGAATCCGCCCACTGTCGCCAACGGCACGCTGAACATGATCACGAACGGGTACAGGTAACTCTCAAACAGAGCTGCCATCAGCAGGAACGTCACCAATAGCGCCAGGAACATCCGGCTGGAGATCAGGCTCTCGGCACTCGCCAGCGAGAATCCGTGCCATTCGCCAAGTAATGCGTGACGAACTTGCGTTAACTTGTCAGCAGTACCCGAGATAAGGATCTCGGTCTTATCCGACAATTGCCCACCATCGCGCAGTTGGTCGATCGTGGTCTGTACATCCGTGGTCAATTGCTCAAGCGGCATCCCTACCGGCGCCGCCACGTTCAGCGTCACCGCCCGTTGATAATCGATCCGGCGTATCTCCTGAGGCGATGTCGTCTGGATCACTTCCGCCACGTGCGACAACGGCACGACACCCGTGTTGCCGTCCTTGTCCTGGTACGCAACCGGGATCATCGACAGCGTCTCGGTCTCCAACGGCAGGTCAGGATGACGCACCAGCAATAGGTCGACGTTCTCGCTACCCATCCGGTAATCGCCGATGGTTAACCCATCAACCAGGCCGCGCACCGCCGCACCAAGTGAACCCGCCTGGATACCCAGCGCGCTTGCTTTGACATAGTCGACTTTGACCTGCGCCTCTCGGCTGGGCAGGTTGAAGTTCATCGGCTCGGGATTCACGCTGTTCTGGCCGTACATCCCCATGAACGTGCCGTACAACACACCCGCATCTTCACGGATCGAATCCATATCCTGACCGGTGACTTCCACATCGATCGTATTACCACCGAGCAGGTCCCGACCGAACAAACCCTGTTGTGCCGCCACGCCGAATGTTGCCGGCATCCCCGACGCCGCAGACATCAGCAAGCCCGCCACAGGCGCGACGTTCTGATCGTCACCGCTCATCGCACCGTAGAACGCCATGCCCCGGAACGATACGAAGAAGAAGTTCGCCACCGGAGGCACATGAGCGATCGGTTGCTGCGTAAACGGATGAATCGCGGGCGGCAGGTCTTTCAGATCGTCATACGATTTGGCTTCCCAATAAGGCTTCAGCTTGGTTTCCATCTGATCGCCCATCTCGCTGACGTGATGGATGTTGTACCCCGGCGGCTTGAGCAACATGCCGAACACCAGGTTCTTGTTGCCGTTCGGCAGGTAACTGGTCGGCGGCATCAACAACCACGCGCCCAACAACGACACACCCGTCATCAATAGCACGATCCCTAAACGCGCCGAGACACCGAACACATTCGGCACCGTGATCGCGTGGATCAAACCCGAATAAGCCCGTGGGATCAAACCAAAAATCGAGCCCAGGCCGAACAGGTTCTTCGCCCGTGACTTGAACGACTTCTTGTCCGCTTCCAGGTCGTGAGGTTTAAGGAAGCGCGCCGCCGCCGTCGGGATCACCGTAACCGACACAACCAGTGACAACAGCACCGCCGCGCAGATCGCGATCGCGATGTCGCGGAACAACTGCCCCGCTTCTTCTTCCAGGAAGATGACGGGTACGAACACCGCAACCGTCGTCAACGTCGACGCCAGGATCGCGCCCCACACTTCCTTCGCCGCATCGTACGCCGCATGACGCACCGGCTTACCCATCGACAGGTGGCGGTCGATATTCTCGAGCACCACGATCGCCGCGTCCAGCACCATACCCACGCTGAACGCAAGCCCCGCGAGGCTGATCACGTTCAGGTTACGACCCGCCGCCGTCATCACCACGAACGTGCCGATGATCGAGATCGGGATAGCAAGCGCCACGATGATCGTCGGCCGGATCGTCCGCAGGAAGAATAACAACACCAGGCCCGCCAGCGAACCACCGAGCCAGAGATTGTTCTGCACAAGATGAATGGCCTGCTCGATATAAGACGTCTCGTCGTAGACTTGTTCGATCGTCAAATTAGGCGCGATCGTCGGCAGGATCTGCTCGTTCACCACATCGAGCCGGGTGTGCAGTTCCGCCATAACAGTCATCACGTTCGCGCCGGATTCACGGAATACGGGGATCGCCAACGCGTCCGAACCCTTGGAACGCACGAAAGAACGCCGCTTCTCCAGCGTTTCTTCCACGTCACCCAGGTCCTTGACGCGCACCGGACCTGCGTCCGTATCCATCACGACGGTTTCTAATACGTCTTGCGTGTTGTCGTACTGACCCACCGTCCGCACACGCACATCCAGCCGGCCCTCTTCAAGATCGCCGGCCGAGACGTTCACGTTCTCGCCCTGGATCGCGTTACGCAACGTGTTAAACGTGATGCCGCGCTGCGCCAGCTCGCGCGGATCGATCTGGATGTGTACCTCGCGGTTCAATCCGCCGTACACGTTGACCTGCGTCACGCCTTCGATCGTTTCCAGGTAAGGCTTCACGCGGTCTTCGACCATCTCGCCAATGCCCTGAACATTGAAGTTCGGGTCGCTGCTGGTTAGGATCAACCAGGCGATCGCACGGTCCGGCCCCGTATCGCCGCTGGCGATCACAGGCTCATCCACATCGTCCGGATACTCCGGCACCTCACGCAGCTTGTCCGACACTTCCTGGCGGGCGCGGTTCATGTCCGTGCCGACGTAGAACTCCAGCTCGATCGACGCGTTACCCGTGCTCGCCGTCGCCGTCATCTTCCGCAGGTTCGATACGCTCTTGAGCTTGTCTTCCTGCTCCTGAATGATCTCGCTCTCAACCTCGTCGGGACTGCGGCCGACCCAACTCGTATCGATGGTTAATAGCGGCTGGTCGACGTTCGGCGTCAACTGGATCGGGATCGACAACAAAGACAGCAAACCGAACAGGATCAGCAGCAGCACGCTGACCGATACCTTCACCGGATTACTGATTGCGAATCGGATGATGTCCATAAGCTATGGGTCTTGGGTTCAGGGTTCGGGATTCAGGGCTTGGCGTAAGGAAAACGCATCAGAACCCTGTGAATTAACGCGTAAACACGCGCATCGGTTGTCTTGAATTCTCGGAATCGCTCGGTGTATCAAGCGCCCTCGGCCGCTTGCGATGCATCAGCGCTTCCTGCTGATTCTTGCGCCGGTGGGCCTTGCGGCTTATCGACATCGATCAGGGGTTGGCCCGGCATCAATCGTTCAGCGCCTTCGGTCACAACCACCGCGCCGTCAACCAGCACCTGGCTGTCCGATGCACTGACCGGTTCAACCGCAACGCGCCCCTGCTCGTTGAACAACACCTTGACCGGCACCTGCGCGGCGCTGGGCATCGGCGAACCTTCCGCAGCCGGCGTCGAAACCCACACGCTTACATCCTCAAGCGAATACAACACCGCATCCTCGGGCACCGTCAGGAAGTCGCCCGGCTCACCGACGGGCAGGCTGATCGTCACGCTCATGCCAGGCTTCAACCGACCGCCCTGATCGTCGAGCCTGATCATCACCGGGAACGTCCGCGCCGAGTTGCGCCCGTTCGGGTTGATCGTCACCACCTTGCCTTGCACCTTGATGCCTAACGGATCGACCAACACCACTGCCACGTCACCAACCTTGATGTGATCGATCATCTTCTCAGGCACGTCCGCGATCGCATCAAGATCGCCTAACGTGATCACTTCCACGATGTCATCACCGGGCTGCACCCATTGGCCGACTTCGGTTTCCTTCATAGTCACCGCGCCATCGAACGGCGCGAGCACGACGAGTCGTTCCACTTCACGCTGAACACGATCACGCTCGGCGATCGCGGCGCTGAGGTTCGCTTCATCGGACGCGACCTGCGCCCGCATGTCCTGCACTTCCTTCGGCTTGGCGGATTGTTGACGGTTCAGCTCATCGAGGTATTGCAGGTCGAGTTTGGACTGATCGAGCGTCGCCTGCGCGGCCGCAACATTGGCATCGGCCCGCTTGAGATCTTGCTTCACCCACACGCCGTCGATCTCGGCCAGCACGGTCTTGCCGCCCACGACCCGGTCGCCCTCTTCGACAGGCACTTTCAATACCTTGCCCTCGACCTCCGCCGCGACGGTCGCCCGACGCAGCTCGCGGAGCCGGCCGATCACCGACACGCGTTTGCGCACATGCTCCACACGCGCTACACCTGTGCGCACCGTTGCTGGTGGAAAACCCGCATGCGCCCCGCCGCCGGTTTGCTCCGGGGCCGCACCTGGTGTAGAGCCGCCGGCTTGGGGCATCGTCACCCACAACACCACGGCCAGGGCCACCGCGCAGACCGCGATGACGGACGACGATATAGAGATATATAAGTGTTTTGATGGCATATTCAGCTAAAATTCTGGGGTTTGCGGGTTGCGTGTTCGTACATCGTACGATATCGTGGAAGTCTAATACACCCGCAAGATCGGGTCAAGCCGAATTCGTCCGTTATTAACCGCATCATGCCCAAACCCAACAACACCGCCCAATCGGAAAACCGCCGTTGGCAACAAGCCAGCCGTGATCAACGACGTGACCTGATCACGGATGCCGCACTTAAGCTCTTACACAAAAAGGGTTTGAACGCCGTGACCATGCGGGCCGTCGCCGAGCAGTTGGGTATCGGAGCCATGACGCTCTACACCTACGTCAACGGCAAGAGCGGCCTGCACCGCGAGATGGTCCGCCGCGGTTTCCAGCTTCTGCACACCGGCTGTGATGCCAATTCCACCCTGGACACCACCGACCCCGATAGCCCCCGCAAGTGCTGGCGCGGCGGCGCCCGAGCTTATCTGAACTTCGCGCTGGAGAACCCGAATCTTTATAAGTTGATGTTTGATCAGTTCATGGCCGCCGAAGACCACGACCTGCTGCACGGCGGATTCCAGAACCTCTTCGACAAAGTCCGCAGCCGCATGCACGACAGCGCCGATCCGCCCATCGACCTCGACCGCGCCGCCCGCGCCAGCGCCGGCCGGTTCTGGATCGCCCTGCACGGCCTGGCCATGATCTCCATCGCCGGCCGCCTCGGCGTCCTCGAAGGCGGACTCGAAGAACTCCTGGACGACCTGATCGAACACGTCGCTCCGCCGGTGTGATGGCGTGTCGACACACACTCAGAATAAGGGGCCAAGAGTCGGTGTGGCTGTAGACTTCTGGCACCTTTTATGACACTTCTCTTGTGGTTCTATCCACCAATCAAATCCTGGCGAGCATTCATATGACTGAAGATAAAAAGAAAGTCCTTTACATTCTCGGTAGAGGTTTGCTGGACATCCGCAATGCCGCGAGAAAAAGGGCGCATTTTGATGCAATAAGCAAGATCAGCCATTTGCTGCACAATGTACCGAGTGCCCTTACCAAGTTTCCAGCCGATCAGGTTTACAATCGGTTGGTAGAAAGAGCTAAAGAGCTAGATTGCGAACAATGGCTACAGACCGCGGTACATGAATATGAGATTAATAGAAAGAAAAGCTAGTCATGATTGTCCGGGCGGGCCCGGACCTACGGGGGAGGTTTGAGGAAGCTATACAGCACCCCGACCACAGCCCTTTGGGCTATGATCGGGCTTTTAAGGTTAATGTGGGTGCGTGGTTATGTTGCGCTGGGGGCGGTGAGTTGTAGCCAGGCGGGGGTGGTGGCTTTGGTGTTGTTTGTTGTCGGGTCGGGTTGGTGGGCGAGTTCGTAGAAGGTGGGCGGTTCGTAGGTCCAGCCGAGTTTGAGGCGGGCTTGTTCATCCTTGATTTTGTTGTAGACGTATCGTCCTGCGAGGGGTGCGGCGAGGCGGGCCTTTAGGCCGAAGGTTTGGTAGAGGTCTTTTAGGACGGCGTTGATGCGCTGGCGTATCGCGGGATTTTTGCGGTAGAACTTTCTTGCAGCCCAGAGCGCGGCGGCCTGGGTGGTGGGCAGTTCGTTGGCTTCTTGTGCATAGCGTTTGCGGATGCGAGGGTCTTCGTGTTTTCGGTAGCGTTTGTAGCCGGCAAGCGTGGTGCGGATGACGCGGACGATGCTTGGGCCGTTGACTTCGAAGTCACGGTCGAACGCGTTGATGATGGCTTGGGTTTCGATGCCGTCTTTGAGGTGCGGGTGATGATAGTTGAACTTGAGCTGGCCGTGCGCGTCGGCGGCTTCGTGGCAGTCGGGGTCGGTGAGGCTGCCGCTTTGTTTCATCTGTTCCCACAGCGCGGTGCCGGGGATCGGCGTATAGAGCATGAACTGGTGGAACTCGGTGTCGTGGCGGACGGCGTAATCGATCGCGGTATCTAGGTTGTCAGGCGTGTGTTCTTCGAGTCCGATGATGGTGGAGCCGAGGACGCGGATGCCGTGGGATTGCAGGGTTTTGACAAGCTCGATCGTGTTTGCTCCGCTGAGTTTTGCGTACTGGCTTTGCTTGCCTTCCAGACCCATCCATACCCATGAGATCCCGAGGCCGACGAGTTGCTCGATCTTGTAGGACTTGAGAACGTTAGCGGACGAGAAGACGTAGAGCGACCAGGCTTTGTCGTGTTGTACCATCAGTTCGAGCAGGCGCAGTGCGCGCTTGCGGTGCAGCAGGAAGTTCTCATCCATGACGAAGAACGAATTGATTTTGAGGTTCTGTTCGAGGTCCTGCATGACTTCGAAGAGTTCATCACCTGTTTCGAAGAAGTTGATGAACCTGCCTTTGCCGCCGAACATCGCGCTGGTGGAGCAGAAGTTGCAGCCGACGGGGCATCCGACGGAAGGGATGACCGTCGCGGCGACGTCGCCGGGCTTGTCACGGAGCGTGATGCCCATGGTCCGCGCACCGATGCCGGAGAGGATGTGCGGGTGATGGATCGGCTGATCTTCACGTTCACCCAGGAAGCGTCGCAGCCAGCGTACGCCCTCGCCACGGACGATGTGGTCGGCATCAACCTTGTCGGCGAGGGTAGGCATGTTGGCGATGTGCCCGCCGATGAGGATGGTGGCCTGCGGTTGATAAGCGCGGATCAGCCGGCACATGTGGATGACCTTGCCGACGTTGGGCATGATCGCGGTGATGCCGATGACATCGTATTGGTTCTGGCTGAGTTCTTCGACGAAGCGGTCGCGTGTGGGGAAGTCGAGCAGCGTGCAGGGCGCGGTGATGTTGGCTTGCAGGAGCATGAGCCCCCACGAACGGTGGAACATGCGCAGCGAAAACGGGCCTTGCGTGCGTGTGACCTGGTTGTGGTACAACTCCATCGGGTTGATGGATCGGCTGCCGAACTCATCGTCTTGTGCGTAAGGGCCGAAGACGCTGGTAAGCAGGACGCGCGCCTTGTTGCCTAACGGGTGTGGCGTGATGTCTTGCGCGTTCGCGGCATGCACGTTGGCGGGCCGTTGCTGAACGGGCAGTGACAGGCCGTGTCGCCTGCTGTTGGCTGTTGTGTTTTGCAAGTGGTACTCATTTCCCGCCGTGTATATGTAAAGTTGTATCGTTCACGATTTTAAAAGTGGACCATCATGTCTTGTTAAGTATAGGCCGTCAAATGAAGGGGGGGTCAATACGAGCGGGTTGATCGAGGCGAATACAGAGATAATCGGGCCTGAAAGGGCGTGAGGTGGGTTTTGAAGCCGAAAATACTAGCGATGCGGTGAGATCAACCGGATGGTTTGAGAACCCTGAGGCTGTGTGTTGAAGGGTTTGTTATCCAATCCGATGGCACTTATTGCTGCTCAGCGTGTTGCGGGTATGGAATCGGTTTCTCGAAGGGATGGGACATAGTCGGTGGGAGGATAAACACTTCATCACCGGTGCGGTTGGTGAAGTAGAGTCTTGATTCAGACAGATTAAACGCGTCGCCGTCGGCCCAGAGCGCGTAGAAGTCGGGATGAACCGAGACGGGGCGTCGCGCGTAGCTGTGGTTGAAGCGGCTGTTGGAAGTGATGCGTTTTTCCATTCGCCAGGTTTGCCCCTGATCTTCACTTATCCATAGCGCCATCTCACCGCCCGTGCCGTATACCTGCGGGCCGTCTTCGGTCGGACCGATCACGCGCCAACTGCCATCATCTTCGATGTAAAGCGAGCCCATGTCGTAGTTGTGGTCGGACCGTGTGATCCTGTTGTATTGCCAATGCGATCCGTTCCAGTGTGCGATGGTCCAATAGCGTGGGTCCCCTTCCGGGCCCGGTGTGTGTTTGCGGCTGGTGATGTAAAGGATGACGGGGTTGCCGTCGGCATCGAAGTTGACGTCTTTCATATATACGAGCAGATCCTCGGCAGCGTAATCGCGAACCAGCGCAGGATTATCAACTGCATTCAAAGGGGTGGTTACGGGTTTGCCTTCGATGGTAGTCCAGGTTTTGCCGAAGTCTTCGGTCTGAAGAAAGTAGAGGTTAGTGCGTTTATCGACTTGACCATTGGGGTGGTAGTTGAACGCGGTCACGATGCGGTTACCACGTTGCCGGCTTGACTGGTAGTGTCCGCCGAAACCGGCGAGTTTGTTGTCATCAGACCAGGACTCGCCGTCCGCACTGGTTTCCCAGTAGAGTTCTCTACCCTTGGTGTACTTGGTAAACAGGTGCAGGAATCCTGAGCCTGAAACGTACCAGGGCTGAGGGTAGGTTAATTCTTCGGTAGAGATCAGGTCGAACTTATCGATGCTGAATGGCACGTTGCTGCGGTACTTGAAACCCGGTCTTGCCCGGCCGCGCCCGCTGACAAAGACCCATATATAACCTTGATCGTCCAGGCAGAGGCTGGCGTTATCGTGCGGGTCTTTAACGCCTTGCTTGTCATGAACGATGGTAGGGCGCGGCACGACCCCTTGTTCGTGATCGTAGTAGCCTGCCATGATCAGCAGGTGTTGCTTGTCTTTGATGGTTCCGCCGTAGACGAAGAACGTCTTGTTTGCGCGGGGTGCATAAACAGCGATCGGGATGTGCTTGGCGGTGTAGGTCCCGAGCCCGCCGGCGTACTTGTCGCCATACGCTTCACTTTGTTGACCGAGCGTGAACCAGATGCCACGGTATCCGTCTTCCTTGGGTGAGATGGGATCAGTCTGTTCGGCAAAGATGGGTGTTGAAATGATGAGGCTTGTGAACAGACAATAAATGATGAATCGTGATGGTTTCATTTGTGACTCACCTGGATTATTGTGCTTGTGGGAGATTTTGAAAAACACACGTGGATCTTGAGTAAATGTTCGGTTTCCCCCGGCAAGCTGGGGACTGAATGTGGCGTGCTATTCATAGAAGACGGAGCAGACGACGGCGGAGAGATTGAGCAGGATGTGGCCGGCGATGGCGGATTCGAGGCTGAAGCGGCGGGCGAGTTCGCAGAGGACCAGGCCGATCAGGAAGATCTGCGAGACCTTGACGATCGGCATGTCGGTGTTGGGGATGTGCAGTAACGCCCAGAGCATGGAGACGATGAAGTAGGCGCACGCGATCTGAAGTTTGTTGTTATTACATACCCGCATGAAGAAGCCGAGCATGAGGCCGCGGAAGGTGAGTTCCTCGGTGATGGCCGGGCCGACGACGAGGATGCTGTAGACGATCAATCGGTAGAGCAAGGGCAGTTGTTCGATCTTGATGAGCAGCGATTCAAACTCGGCGAGCATAGGGCCGATGCCGATGTTGAGCCAGATGAAGATGACGGTGCTGACGACGCCGGCGAGGATGCCGAAGATAGCGCCGATGCGGACGCCGGTTTTGATATTGCGTTTACGCGGGATGAGTACGGCAAAGCCGGGCAAGCCTGCTTTTGTCCATTCGCCGAAGCTTGCGGTAAAAACGAGCGTGTACCAGGCGAACTGAATAAACAGAACCGCGGCAACGGCGCAGATCATGATGGTGTAGAAGACGGCCTGCGCCAGGTCGCCGTCTGCCTGGCCGACGCCGGGCAGGCTTTGGATGTCCATGAAGTAGAGATTGATAATCGTCGAGCAGGTATTGAGCAGGAAGATGACAGAAGCGAACAGCAGGCCGATGCGCCACACTCGCTTGATAGCCCGGCCGTTGTAGCAGATGACGACGATGGAGAAGACGAAGATCGCGCCCATCAACAACAGCAGCAGCAACTGGACCACCAGGTGCATCGGCTCGAACTGCGGTTGCTGGAACGGCTGTTGATTGAATTGTGCGAGCGTCGTGGATAAGGCAATTAATGGTGACATCATGAATCAAATAGTGACAACATTGACGGGGCCGGAAACGTTGGGTGCATGATAGCTGGTTGGGGGGAGGAATAGAAGTGGTATGTTGGGAATTGGCGAACGATGTTGCGTGGGAGATTGTGCGTGCGAGGTGTGATTGGATGCGTAAGCAATCCGGCCCTCCCCCTTGCACTCATCCGGGGGCTGCCGCGGGGAGAGGGGATGTGCGTAAGAAACGAGTGCCCGCATTGCGTTGCAATGCGGCTAATAAAGAAGATGAAAACAGAGCAGGTTGCGTGGGATCAGTCTGCGTATTCCCAGACGTCGACGGTGAGGCGTTGGGCGCCCCACTTCAAGGCGGACTCGTGGGTGGGGTATAGCAGGTCGAGGCGGTTGCCTTTGATCTTACCGCCGCGGTCGAGGACGGGGACGGGTTTGCCGCCGTTGTAGCCGGGGATGCTGACGAGTGTGCCGAAGGGGAGGATGCGAGTGTCGGCGGCGACGAGTTTCATGCCGTTGGTCCAGACGCTGTACCCGCTAGCGGTGAAGCCGTCGGCCCACTTGCCGCAGGAGCGTTCGTCCGGGCTGTAGGCGGTGGTGAGCATGGTGAGTTGTTTGACTTTGCGAAGCGGCCTGCCGTCGAAGGTGAAAACTTCTTCCTGGGATTCGGTCGTCGCTTCGTCGGTTGCGGGCAGGTTGTTGGCGATGGTTGCGGGCGGTGTGGGCAGTGGTTGAGCAGTGCGCGAAGCAACCGGTTGATCGGAGGTATCGATATTCATCAGCGCCAGGCCGGGCTGGTGCGAGGAGTTGGCGGCGTGACCGATCGGGCGGTAGAGGCCGAAGCCAAAGACGAGTAGCAGCAAGAACGCGAACAGACCCACTTCACCGAGGCTGAGTGGTCGTCTGGGTCGGGTTGAGCTGTAGCTGGATCGCATGGTTCCCTGACCGTGTGAATATCATTGGGCCCGGCAACATAGACGGGCTTGAGGGTGACGGTGGGTATTACTGAAAGTGAATATGCTACCGGGTCAGGTGCCGGATAACAATGTAAAGTTAGGTAAAATTTAAAGTATTAACCGCAAGCGGTCCGAAAAGGGTTAGTTACTTCTTGCGTTTTGGGGCTTTAGGGATATTCTGATCGGTCGTGGAGGAGGTTTTTTTCCCGTTGGCGGCGGAGAGAAACAGGAGGCGGTCGGCGGCGTGCCATACGCCCTTGCCGGAGGCTCGATGCAGGGGGCGCAGCTCGACAAAGAGTGCGCCGTCGTCATCTACGATGTCCTTAATCTTGCCGGTGGTCCCCCCACCTACGGTGGTTACGGTGTCGCCACGCTGCAGGGCTCTGCCGTTCAGGTCGCAAGCGTCTTCGATCTTGAGCATCTCTTTTGATCTCCCTCTGATGAGTCCGGGCCGGAGATTGGCCGTAAAATCAGTATTAACAATAATTAATGCAATAAGCCGCGAACGGCTGTGAATAGAATACTAGGCGCGGTAACCGGCCTTTTCTACTCGATGCTTGAGGTTGTATTACGGGCCAAAGTCCTGAGCGGATCGGTTTATCTGTAGATTGCTGGACATATAATCGAATGAACGCTGGAAAGGTGAGTCATGTCCCCGGATCAGGATTACCCGGCAAGGTGGTGGCACAGGCACGCGGAGACGGGCAAGGTCGTGTGTACGCTGTGCCCGCGGGCGTGTCAGATCCCGGATGGCGGGCGTGGATTCTGCTTTGTCCGGGCGAATCACGGGGGCGAGCTGGTACTGACGACGTGGGGCCGAAGCAGCGGGTTCTGTGTTGATCCGATCGAGAAGAAGCCGTTAGCTCATTTTCTGCCTGGTACGGCGGTGCTGTCGCTGGGGACGGCGGGGTGCAACCTGGGGTGTAAGTTCTGTCAGAACTGGGACATCTCCAAGAGCCGGGAGATGGACACGCTGGCATCACTGGCGACGCCGGAGGCGATCGTGCAGGCGGCGAAGGACACGGGCAGCCGAAGCATTGCGTTTACGTACAACGACCCGGTGATCTGGGCGGAGTACGCGATCGACATCGCGAAGGCGGCGCGGCCGGCGGGCTTGAAGACGGTGGCGGTGACGGCGGGGTATATCAGCGAAGAGGCACGGGGCGAGTTCTTCGATCATATCGATGCGGCGAACGTCGACCTCAAAGCGTTCAACGAGACGTTTTATCGAAAACTAACACAGACGCATCTTCAGCCGGTATTGGACACATTGGTTTATCTGAAGCGGCAAACGGATGTGTGGTTCGAGATCACAACACTTGTGATACCGGGGCAGAATGATTCGGATGACGAGTTGCGTGCGATGTGCGATTGGATCGTTAATGAACTTGGCCCCGATGTACCGGTGCACTTCACAGCATTTCATCCGGACTTCAAGATGATGGACACGCCCAGGACGCCGCACGAAACGCTGCTGAGAGCAAGGCAGATCGCGCTGGATGCGGGGGCGCGTTTTGCGTATGTCGGGAACGTTCACGATCCGACGAATGAAAGCACATACTGCCCGGGGTGCGGTATGTTGTTGATCGAACGGAACTGGTATGATCTTGGTGTCTACGACCTTAAGGACGGGTGCTGTCCGGGATGCGGGACGAAGATACCCGGGGTCTTCGAGGACGTGGCCGGGCACTGGGGACGACGACGGCTACCGGTACGGATACACGGATAGTAGTGATCGTAGAGCTTGTGCGGTTTGGGATATGACCTAGCGCATGGGGAATCTAACGATTGCATCTTGTCAGGGTGGATTCTTCGGGCATGCTTGAGGGTGGACTGCATCCAGCGATGGATGGGTCGGACGGCTTGTGTTTGGATCGGGGGCCTGGTTCAACGACATGATGCATGAGCGTTGCGTAACTGAATTGACTCGACCACGCTGTTGCCGAGAGGCGGGCGGTGGTTTTGAAGCGCTTGAGCCGAGGTGGATGCTGTCCGGCAGCATGACCGCGGAGTTTGTGTGGGTGGATAACACGGATGCGTTGACCGGCTACACGACCGCGGACCTGCAGGTGACAACGGGCAGCGACTGGACAGCTGCGGCGTTGTTGTTGACCTTGACGCATGGATCGATCTACCAGGACGCGGCGGGCAGCGCCACGACACCGAATGCCGGGTTGTTTGGTACGTTCCCGACGCTGGAGTATGACACTTACGTTTCGGCAAACGGAGGGACACCGAGCATTGCCGGGGGCGCGGGTGATGTCGGGGGCGATGCTTATCAATTCGATACCGTAGAGCTGGATATCAGTTGGTTCGACACCACAGGTGCTGACACCGGCACGATCACAATCGGACGTATCACACTCAGCGATGACGCGGTCGGGACGTGGTCGCTGAAACTATTGAATAATGCCAGCGAAAAGTATGTAGTCGTTAATATGGCGTTCAGCAATGGCGAACTGGCTGAACCGCCGGACCCGCCGGCATCGGAAGCGGTCAACGGCGACTTCACCGGCGACGGCAAGGCGGATATCTTCTGGCACGACACCGCCAGTGGAGAAAATAGCGTCTGGGAGATGGATGGCACGACCTTCACGGTTGAGCACGACGTGCGACGCATCTTCAATACGGATTGGAAGGTCGTCGGCACGGGTGACTTCACGGGTGACGGCAAGAACGATCTACTACTGCGTAATGTTTCCGACGGCAGCAACGCGATCTGGGAAATGGACGGGACAGACTTTGTTCAGTCGATTTACCTCAAAGAACTGGCGTACACAGCATGGCAGGTCGCGGGCGTCGGCGACTTTAACGGCGACGGCAGCAAGGACATCCTCTGGCGGCATACCGGTAACGGTAAAAACGCTGTCTGGGAGATGAACGGCACCGACTTTGTCACAGCAACCTTCATCAACGAACTGACCAACCTCAAGTGGCAGGCGGTCGGCGTCGGTGACTTCAACGGCGATAACAAGGATGACATCCTCTGGCGTCATTCAGACAACGGCAGGAACACCGTCTGGGAGATGGATGGTTTAACGTTCTCGGCGGCTTCGGCGCTGAGGCGTGTGAAGAATCTTTCCTGGCAGGTCGCGGGGATCGCGGATTACACGGGTGACGGGAAGGCGGACATCCTATGGCGTAATACCAGTAACGGCGACAACCTTGTCTGGGAGATGAACAACGAGGTCTACCTGGGCGTGTTGTGGTTACCATCCCGGGTGGACCTTGATGACCAGCCGGCCGGGCCGATCCTGGGGCTGTGGGAAGGCTGATCGGCCGATCACGCTGCAACCGATCACGCTTGTTATCGGGCGCAGCTACTCGCATGTTGTGAAGCCTTGTAGAACATATCCAAGTGCGTTATCCAGCCTGCTTTATCCTCAAAACCGAGTCCACACCGATAATTCAGGTCTTATCAATACAGTTAACCTAATGCTGAAGAGATGGCTGGTCGATGCCTGTTCATATTGTGTATGTTTATAACACACGCTAACACCAGCCAGGGGAGTTTTGCTGTGCTGAGAAGTAACGGGGATCGATCCGAGTGTTCCGGGACATATCCGAAAATCGTACCGACGTTTGATGTCTTGGAGCCAAGGGTACTCTTGTCGGGCTCTGTCGCGCTTGTCGAGGTCGACAACAGCAGCGCGTTATCGGGCTATCACACTTACGACCTGCAAGTCACAACCGATTCGGACTGGATGTCAGCTGCGCTACTGCTGGAACTGACATCGGGCACGATCTATCAGCATGAGCTTGGCAGCAACACTGCACCAAACCAAGCAGTAGTCGATGTTGTACCTGCACTGGGGTTCGACACGTCGGTGGGTGGAGATGTGAGTAATGTCTCTGTTGCAGGAGGTGCGGGCGACCTGGGAGGTGGCGCGCTTCAATTTGATGATTCGGTGCTGAGTATTTCCTGGTTCAACGCCAGTGCAGGCGACACCGGAACATTTGCTATTGCGCGCATTACGCTGAGTGATGATGCGGTCGGGACGTGGTCGTACTACACATTCAGCGGTGATGCGACGGGCTCGGGAACGATTGAGTCGGGTGTTCTTCAGATAACGGCGCCGGGTCCCGGTCCTGATCCGGATGTGCTGAACGTGGCTGGCGACTTCGATTACGACGGGGATGTCGATATCGTCTGGCGCAACGGCAACACGGGCGAAACCGTGATCTGGTCGATGGACGACGAGACGTTTGAATCTTCCAGCGCGTTGGCCAACGCCACCGCAGATACCGACTGGGTCACGGTGGGCGTGGGCGACTTCACTGGCGATGGCAAGACCGATACGCTTTGGCGCAATACCGCTGATGGGCGTATATACATCGAACAGACCGAAGACGGCGTCGGCGGCGTGCATCATGATCTGACAACAGTCAGTGACTTACGCTGGCAGGTGGCTGCGGTCGCGGACATGACGGGTGATGGACAATTGGACATCGTCTGGCGCCATGCGACCACGGGCCAGAATGTCGTATGGGAGATGAACGGCACGAGCTATCAACAGAAACACAGCCTAAAACGTGTCAAGAGTACAGACTGGCAGATCGTCGGGGCTGGTGACTTCAATGCTGACGGCGAAACCGACCTGCTCTGGCGCAATATGCAGAACGGCCGCAACCTTGTCTGGTATATGCAGGGCACGCAATACGACAGCAACCAGCAGATCAAACGCGTCAAAGACCAGAACTGGCAGATGGCGCAGGTGGCGGACTTCACCGGCGACGGCAAGACGGACATCCTGTGGCGCAATACCTCGACCGGTCAAAACGTGATCTGGCAGATGAATAGCAGCAGCTATCAGAGCGTTCATTGGCTGCCCAGCCAGGCGAGTCAGGACTGGCAGATCGCCGGATCGATGCTGGGATTGTGGGAAGCCTGAGCAAGGTCTTATCGGTCATAAAGCAGCAAGCAGCCGATTGTTGGGTGTTGACTGTCATCTAATCCAACTAACCGATCGGACCCGTATCGATAAGCCCTATTGATACGGGGGTGCCGCATTTTGACTTTCCCTAACCTGTAATAAATCCGATACTTCTGTAAACATGGGCGCGTATTAAGGCCATACGTTATCGGACGGTTTACCACTGTCCGGATTCACCGGATGCCGGGAGGTCACGATGAAGTTCTGGATTTCGCGTAAGGGGCGCTTGGCAAGGAATAGCGAGGCGCTGATCCTGCAGCAATGTGATCAGATACCTGCTCGGTTGGAGTCGCTCGAGGACAGGCTGTTGCTGTCGGGTTCAGAGGGGATCGACTTTACGCTGGTGGACAACACGTCGCAGCTCAGCGGATACACCACCACCGACCTGGTTGCCCCGACCACAGACTATTGGGACACGGCCACCCTGCGCGTGAAGCTGACCAAGGGTGAGATATATCAGGACCCGGCGGGTTTGGACATGGCACCCCCGCATACGTTAAAAGATTATCATCCCACGAGTGAGTTCGACACCTATACCGGCAGTATTGACATGTACTACGGTGACCTCCGGGACGGCTATATTGGCCTGACCGGTGGCCCCGGGAATCCTTACTACAAGTTCGATTCTGAGCAGATCAATGTCGCATTTGATGCTTTTTACTATTACTACGGTTCGGACCATATCGACATCGCACGCATCACGCTTTCGGATGATGCTGAAGGGACGTGGTCGGTCAGGCTGAACCGTTCCAGGCGCGACATAACTTGGTTTGATATCGGTTCAATCAAAGACGGGAACTTTATCTCGAACCGTCCGCCTGAATCCGCACCACCGCAAGCGGTGAAGGGTGACTTTACCGGCGACGGCTGGACCGACATGTTGTGGCATAACACGCAGACGGGTGAGAACGAGTTGTGGCAGATCACCTGGGACCAGCAGCACGACCCGATCAGGTTGCGCCGGCTGCGCGATATCGATTGGGAACTGGTGGGCACGGGTGACTTCACCGGTGACGGCAAGAACGACATCCTCTGGCGCAACAGCGAGGACGGACGCAATGCGGTGTGGGAGATGGACGGCACGGACTTCGTGGCAAGTCATCTGCTGCAGGACCTGAGGGCCAAAGCCTGGCACATCGCCGGCGTGGGCGACTTCACGGGCGATGGAAAGCAGGACATCCTCTGGCGCAACAGCCAGGATGGGCGTAACGCAGTGTGGGAGATGGATGGCACGAACTTAACCGCGAGCCACATGATTCAAGACCTTGCGTTCCAGCAGTGGCAGGTCGGTGGCGTGGACGACTTCAACGGCGACGGCATCCAGGACATCCTGTGGCGGAACAGCAGGACCGGTTTGAACAGCGTGTGGGAGATGGATCGGCTGAACTATAAACAGCGATCCGACATCTCTGCGCTTGGTGAAACCGGCTGGTCGTATTCTGAGACCGCCAGTTATGGCGACTATAAGTTTCAATCGGATGTGAACATCATCCGTGAAAACTACACCGGCAATTATGTGGACCTCACTCTGCGGGATGATTCACAAACAGATAGCTGGCAGATTGCCGGGGTCTTTAAAAGCGAATTCAATAGTCGAACGAACATCCTATGGCGCAGCACGACCTCGGACAGGAGCATGCTCTGGATCATGCAGGATAAGATGGTGTTGGATGCAGAAACCCCCTGGCTGATGGAGCGGGACCCGGCCTGGCAGCCGGCGGGTTCATCGGCGTTGCGCTAGAGATTGTCGGGTCGATGCTGGGGCTGTGGGAAGGCTAAGTTCGAGGCCATTATGTTTTAACGTGATTGTATACTCGGCTTGAAATCTTGGGGCATATCCGGGATAACACGGTCCCCGATAACCCCGAGATTGAGATATCCACCATGCAGACATCCCTGATTATCCTGAAACCCGATGCTATCCAACGCGGCCTGGCGGGCCAGATCCTTCAGCGTTTTGAGCGCAAGGGCCTGCGTATCGTGGGCGCGAAGCTGATGATGGTGCCGAAGGAACTGGCCGAGAAGCACTACGCGGAGCACAAGGGCAAGCCGTTTTATGACGGGCTTCTGGCGTTCGTGACCAGCTCGCCGGTAATGGTGCTGGCGATCCAGGGGCTGGATGCGGTAACGGTTTGCCGAACGCTGATCGGTGCGACCAACGGCCGCAAGGCGGACCCGGGTACGATCCGCGGCGACTTCGGGATGTCCGGCGGGTACAACATGATCCACGGCTCGGACAGCCCCGAGTCGGCCGAGCGCGAACTGGCGCTTTGGTTCACGAAGGAAGAACTGACGGATGTGGATCGCACGATCGAAAAGTGGGTGTACGATCCGTCGGACCTTTGATGCTGATCGAGCCGATCGGATGATCGGCGTAGATGAATAGTCGAGTGTATTCTTGCAGCCCCAAGTGTTTAGCTTGGGGTTTTTTTTATAGGTTGATTAAACAAAGAGGCGTGGTTAGGTGCGCGCGGGCTGGCAGCCCGCGGCTTGTTGGTCTTTGGGGGTTCAGGTTTATTGTTCGACCCAGTTGGTGGCGCCGATGCTGGGGGCAATGCCGTTGCCGGGCGGGTCGCCGATGAAGACGTTTCCGGCCTGAACGGCGTTGAAGGCTTTGTTGTAGATGGAGACACGGTGGAGCGTACCGAGCCATTCCCTTCCGCCGCCGGCTTCATCACACATCAGCAGTTGGAACGTGCTGTCCCAGTTGAAAGTGCCTGTACGTTCTTCAGAGATTTCGAGCGTGCCGTTACGGTAGATGTCTACCTTCTCGCCGTCGTAGGAAATGACGATGTGTTCGCGAGCATCAGCAGCGAGCACAGGTGACGACACGATCGCCGGCAAGCCGTTGCTGGTGCTGGTGGATGTACGCAGGCGGAAGTCGTAGGTACTACCTTCCTGTCCGAAGGTGAAGTTGCGTGACGAGGCGCTGCCGGAGAGCGAGACGATGCGCGCGGGCCCGGTCTGGCTGACATTGGCTGGTGTAAACACGATCTCCATCGCCATCTGATCGGTCGTCGTCAGTTCGTTGTAGATCTTGTTGGTAGCGCCCGAGCTGGAGAGCACGGTCGGAGAATCGATAGTGAGGCCGCCACCCGAGACCCACGTGACATTCTCCGGGTCCTGTATGGTCAGGTCGACGGGGATGCCGACGGCGCTGGTGTCATAGACGGTGGCGGGCAGGCCGCCGGTAGGTTCTTCGCCGTTGTAGAGTTCGGCGGCCTGGTCTTCATTCAAAGCCTGATCGTAGATACGGACATCGTCGATCACCCCATCGAACGGATAAGTGATGGGTGTGATCAGTTTGTCATCGCTGGTCCATGTGCCTGCGCCGATGGCGATTGGTTCATAGTTGCCGATCCCGCCGGAGGTGGAACTAAGCCCGCCGACGTAGCTGTCGCTATCGACTTCGACACCGTTTTTGAAGAGTTTGAATCCGCTTACGCCCCAACAGACGACGACGTGGTACCAGTTGCCGGTGGACAGGCCCGATGAAGTCAACGTGACTTCGGAGGAGGTGCTCTGCAGGCGTGCCTTGAGTGTCGAGCCATCGGTGTAGATATGCAGATGCCCGCCGGTGTCGTAGTTCTTGGAATCCTTGGAGAAGATCGCCTTGTGCCCGGAGAGGTTGTCGGATTTAAACCAGAGGCTGACCGAACCGTTATCCAGCAGGTACTTGTTGTCGTGCGCGATGGCGATGTAGTCGTCTGAACCGTCGAACTCAAAAGCGGTGCCGCCGTCACCACAGCCGCTGACACCCGAGGTTACACCACCACTGTCGGAACCGTCGTTGCCGTTGACTTCATCGGTAGCGACAAGCGATTTGCCCGCGAGGTTCGTATCGATGTGGATCGCCGCATCAGCGGACATCGTGAGATCATCATTAACGAAGATAGCACCGTATACCGTTGCATTAGTATATAACTCAGCATCCCCGGAAACGTAGATTAAACCGCTCATCACATTATTGCTGGTCATGGATAGTTTCTTATTCGATCCATACATGTACAACGTGAAGTCCGACGTCCGGGTTGAATCGTTATTGACATAGGAATTGTTATAGACTGTGACGTTACCGCCCACATACATACGCAGTGTCGCCCCCGGCGCAAGAACGATATAGCCACTGCTTACGTTCAGATTGCCGATGACTTGTATCGTCACGTCGCCATTGATTGTAAGCGTCGCGTAGTTATAAAAAGTCAGATTCTGAAAAACGGTATCAGAGCTGATAGTATGACTACCGCCATTATATGTTTGATTACCCGAGCTTGAAGGCAGGCCGGAGGGTACTGAGATCGAAGGATAACTGACAGTAGAAGTAAGCGTACCGGTCGCACCCGTGATCCCTATGGAACTCGATGATTGAATCACCGTAGAAGGATTCCCTCCCGGCCCGACATCGAAGTCGCCGGCGATCTTAGCATTGCCGGTTAATTCAACACGATTAGATGATGTCGTATTTGTTGAGGCGTAAGCATCTGAACCCACATTGGCTCCGCCATAGGCACCGTTCGAGGAAGCATAGCTGTCGATGACGGTATCTACATACATGGACAACTGATCACCAATTGCTACCGCAAACCCCGCCCCACCTCCGCTGACGGTATCGTCCAACGGCCAATGTGCGAGCATGGTCGGCGGTTCCGGTATGTTTTTCTGGAACTCGTACAACGCGATGAGCTGCGGCGCGTCGTGGTTGGCGGTGGCTTCGTCGTAGATCGCTTTGATTTCGCCGGCGGTGAGCGTGCGCCGGTAGATCCGTGCGTCATCGATGAGGCCGCGGAACGGGAAGTTCCTGTATGAGCTGTTGTAGTATTCCGAGAGCTGCGAGCCGATCTGTACCGAGCCGGTTGACGGCACGCCGACGGCGGTGATCGAGTTGCTGTTGTCCTCTTCGCCGTTGATGTAGAGGTACATCCCGTTGGGCCCCCAGGTGCCGGCGACGTGATACCACTGGCCGTTTGAAAGACTGCCCTTGCCGACAATTCTTTTTTGACCGGAAGCGGTGGTAAAAGTCAAGGCAAGCTTGCGACTGGTCCAGAACTGAAGTGAATAGGCTTCGTCGTCCCAATCTTTGTCCTCGCCCTTGTGGATGATGCCCATGAAGTTCTGATAGCCGGTGAGGTAAACCCAGGCGGTGAGTGTGCCTTCTTCGGAAAGGTCCAGGACATCGGAATCGGGGATGCGAACAAAGCCATCACCCGTGCCGTCGAATTGCAGCGCACCGTAAACCATACCGGCGGTCCATGTGGTGCTGGGCGAGCCGGCGGTGATAGGACCGTGCTGCGCGTTGCCGCTTGAGTCGTAAGCGACCTGGCCAACGCCGTCGTCGAAGGTCCAGTGGCCGCTGATGAATTGATCGGCATCACCGCCCGAGGCCCAGAGCATGGCTCGCTCGAAAAGGGTCTTGGCGTCGGCGGTCATGTCACTGACCGGGATGGACCCTGTCGGGATCCAGACACGTCGGCCGGCGGCAATACCGCTGCTGTAGAGCGGCGCCCCGCTTTCCATCACGACAACAACGGGGGTACTGCTGGAGGGCCGTTCGGCAAGCGTCGTCAGGCCGGTCGCGAGCCCACCACTGGGCGTACCCAAGGCAACGTTGCTCGCTGTCAGCGTCAGTGTGCCGTTGCCGAACGGATTGGTGATGTAATGATTGGCGTCGACGATATCGATGCTGATACCGTTGTAGGTGCTGGAACCGGTCGACAGTTTCATATCATCCAGGATGCCGCGCTGCTCGATGACGACGCCGATGGTCGCCTCACGGAGCTTGGTGTTGACCGATCCCGCGTTTGCCGAATCGGACACAAGCACAGCATCGACCTCTTCCAACACCGTGTCGTATTCCGAGCTGGTGGCAGAATCGCTCAGTACCGTGACAGCCCACCCCCAGCTCTCGATCAGCTCTTTACGTTGTGTTTCGAGTGTAGACAAAGAACTGTCATTATCCACGATCATCAGGATGTCTTTATCCGGCACACCCGCGCCGACCGTCACGACAGCGTGGACGGTATGACTGACGCCGTTGTAGTGCCCGACGACGGTGAGTGTGAGTGGGTCGGTGTTGTCATCGGCGAGGTCGCCGTCGGTGTCATCGACGACACCATCATCGTCGGTATCGACGCCGTCGTAGCCGTAGAGATCGAATGTGCCGCCGTTGAAAGATACATCACTTGCCCACAGCCCGTTGGTCTTGACATCACGGAAGTCGCTGTTGTTCTGAACATAATTGATCGCGGCGACGAGCGCGGACTCCGCGACGCTGCGCGCCTGAGCCTGGTTCTGGATATTTTGGGATACGCCATGGGTCGTTGCCTGCGAGGCGAGGAAACTCAATGACAGGATGGTAGCGATCGACACGGCGATCAACACGAGGATCATGGCGACGCCGGAGCGGCGGGGATTGCGCGCAAGATGATATTGCGTACATGCATTGTGCGTTTGTCTCCCGGATTGCCTGGATCGTGTTGTCTGCCACATCATGGTGGTTGTCTATCCTTAATCGCGCAGCGAAGCGGCGTTCACCGAGGTATCAGACAAGGCCCCTTCGCTGATCGTCACCTGAAAGCTGATCAACGTCGCCTCAAGCGGGTCGGACTCATCAAGTGAGACGGTCATGGCGGCAACATTGGTCGCCCATAGTGTCCCCAAGAGTTTGTCTGAATTGATCAGCGAAACCGTGACAGCGTCGAAGTTGCTGGCTTCAAGGTCGTATGCCACATCGACAGCGTCTGGGTCGGGCGTGTAGTCGATCAACTCGTTCGTGCCGGTGTCAAGATCGATACGACGCAGTTCGAGCAGGTCGGGGGCGCCGCTGTCGTTGATGTCGTCGGTCCAGAGGATGATGTAGTTATCGTCGGCGTCGAGCAGTTGGGTGGATTCCCTGATCGCTGCGGTGATACGTGCGCTGATTGTTTTGTTTTTAACAACAAGCGTGCGGATATCACGGCTGCTGTCCGTGCCGTAGGACACAGCGGTGAGCATGGACGCGACAGCTGCGCCGATGAGGCCGGTGATCGCCAAAGCCATGAGCAGTTCGACGATGGTGAAGGCTTGAGTGCGTGCTGTGCGGGGGGCGGTTAATGGATACTGCCTGCGTTGCGTTGCAAGGCAGCTATGAAAGCGTTTGTGTACTGAATGCAAAGCGACATTCATGATGTGGGCTCCTGGATGAATCGGGAGAGGGTCCAGGTGCGGCCGTTCGTGTCGGTGATGGTGACGGTGACGGACATGCCGTTGTGATCGCCGCCAAGATCGGGCAGGTTTTCGGTGACGTAGTCGACGGTGACGCTTCTGCTGAACTGCTGGTAGAGATCGGGGTAGGTATCGCCGGCCTGGTCTTCGACATCGCCGAAGTCTTCGAAGTAACCGTCGTAGTCGTCGGAACAATCGAACTTGTCACGTTTGGATTCGCCGCTGTCAGGCCCGGCGGTGATGTGGCCGTCGGGATCAATGTAGGGCTTGGAGAGGACTTCATCGATCATGGCCTCGGCGAGCGTGATCGCGCGGGAGGCGTGCATGGCTTCGTAGGTATGGGACTGGCCTGAGACGATAGCCTGCGTGAGCGCGGCGACAGCGAAGCTGAGCACCAGCAGGGCGAACATCACTTCCATCAGGGTTAAGCCGGCGGCCTGCCTGGACCGAACCGCTTGCCGGGACGCCATCTCCCACTCCTGCTTTGAAAACCAGAACCAACCGCGCAGACCTTATGCGCGGTACCACCTTTTACTTCGTCATGAGTCAGGGGCTACTTAATGGTCCAACCGGCTTTCGGATGTGTTATCGGTCCGGGTTGTCTTGCCTTGGTGCCAAATAAGATGCCAAAACAGACCGATGAGTGAGCTAAGTGAGGCAAATTACCGAATCAATCCGCGCGCGTAGAAACCCGGCGGGGTTTACGCTGATCGAGATGATGATCGTCGTGTCGATCATCGCGATCGCTGCGGCGCTGGTGGTGCCGATGCTCGGTGAGACATCGGGCAGCAAACTGCGCGGCGCTGCGGGCATGCTTGTTGCAGATGTATCGTTTACTCAGATCGAAACAGTCGCGCATGGCGATGATAAGCGCGTGCTGGTCTTTGATAATGACGACGATACCTACTATATCGCTGCGGAAAGTGATACAACAACGCCGATCACCAATCCGATCAACGGTCAGGCATACCTGATCGACTACGGCAACGGTACAGCCAAGAGCCTCGAAGGCGTGACCATCGACAGCTATAGCCTTGACGGTGATGACGAACTAGGCTTCGATGTCTACGGCGGACTGGATCAGGCAACCGATGCGACGATCACGTTGGGCTGCGACGGGGCAAGCATCACGATCACGATCGATGCGGAGACGGGGGAAGGGATGATCGGGGCTATTGAGTGATGTTGAATGTTCAATGTGCGATGTTCAATGTATTTGTTGCAGATTGAACATCAAACATTGAAGATCGAACATTGCACTTCATCCCCTGACTGTATACACAAACCAGCGGTTCTTGGCGTTCTTGTGTTTCTTTTGTCTTTCGAAGTAGATCTTCATAATGTGGCCGGTGGTGGTGCGCAGTTCCCACCAGTGTCGGCGGAGATAGACCTCGCCGCTGCCGCCTTCGGGGGTGCTGGTCTTCCAGACGGTAAGGACTTCGTCGACCGTATATTCTTCGCCGCGCCATGTGAAGCGTGTGGGTAAGCCCGGTTCGCCCTGGGCGATCCCGCGCGGGTCGAACGTGCCCGGGACGGGGGTGATGGGTTCGGAGATGAATTGTTCGGGAGAGGTGGTCATTTCATATGAGTAGACAAATGAAGAAGCCCACGTTCGGCGAACGTGGGCTTCGGGGGGGGTCAGTTGGTCATGCGTCTGCGGCGATGACTGGGTTGGTGAGTTTGCCTATGTTTTCGACTTCGATTGTGACTTCGTCGCCGGGCTTCAGGAAGACGGGGGGTTTGCGTGCGCCGCCTACGCCGGAGGGGGTGCCGGTGAGGATGACGGTGCCGGGCAGGAGGGTGGTGTCCTGGCTGAGGAAGGCTATCAATTCATCGATGGGGAATATGAGGTCCTTGGTGTTGCCCTGCTGCATGACCTTGCCGTTGAGCGTGGTGGTGAGGTTGAGGTTGTGCGGGTCGGGGACTTCGTCTGCGGTGACGAGGACCGGACCGAGCGGGCAGAAGGTGTCGAAACCTTTACCTCGGACCCACTGCCCTCCCCCACCATGGTGTTGCCACCATCGGGCGGAGACATCGTGGCCGACGGTGTAACCGAGGACGTGGTCGAGTGCCTTTTCGCGTGGGATGTTCTTACCCGCTGTGCCAATGACGACGGCCAACTCTCCCTCAAAGTCGACTTCGGGCTGGGGAGAACAGGCTGGCAGACGGATAGGCTCGCCGGGATGGTTGAGCGTGGAGGTGGGTTTCATAAAAAGGATCGGTCGCTGCGGAGCCCCCCCGCCATCGAACTCCTTGGCGTGCTCGAGGTAGTTACGGCCGATGCAGAGGATGTTGACGGGCTGGATGGGTGCTAATCTGCGCCCGATGGTAGCGGTTATGCCGGTTGTTTTTGGGGGTTCTGAGAGGGGGTCGCTGTGGATAACTTTTGCGGACCCATCGCCTAAATCTATGCCATAATGTAGTTTATTGCCATCATCTAAAAAACGAACGATTTTCATAGCTGGTGTATCCCGTGGTTATTTGCCGATATAATTCTCACACCCCGCCGCGGCGGGGTTATTGGTAACAGGGCCCATGAAGGGATCCATTTTGACGGAAGATAAATTGAAAGCAACGATGCTACCTAAACAGCCCGTGCAGGTCAGCGCCACCCCGACTGGTGACCGCAGTTGGCTGGACCAGAAGCAGGAAACAAACGGCAAGGCCACGGGCGTCCCCGAGGGGCTGTGGAAGCGCTGCCCCAACTGCGAAGCGATGCTTTATGCCAAGCAGGTCGCGCAGAATATGCACGTCTGCCCGGACTGTGATTATCACTATCGCTTGGATGCAATCCAGCGTATCGAGCAGTTGTGCGACCCCGGCAGCTTCGAGCCGATGTGGGAAAACCTGACACCCCGCGACACGCTGAGGTTCGTCGACCGCATCCCGTACAAGGACCGTCTGGTAGGCGAACAGACTAAAACCGGTCAGAAGGACGCGGTGCAATGCGGTAAGGCCTTTATCAAGGGTCGTGGCGTTGCGCTGGCGGTGATGGATAACCGGTTCATGATGGCATCGATGGGTGCTGTGGTCGGTGAGAAGATCACACGCACGATCGAGCTGGGCATCGAAACTGATCGGCCTGTGATTATCGTCAGCACGTCCGGCGGCGCTCGTATGCAGGAATCGGCGCTGTCGCTGATGCAGATGAGCAAGACGTCTGCGGCGCTGGCGAGGCTGGACGATGCGGGTGGGCTGTTTATCAGCGTACTTACCGACCCGACGACCGGTGGTGTGACGGCGAGCTTCGCAATGCTGGGCGATGTGATCCTGGCGGAGCGTGAAGCGTTGATCGGCTTTGCCGGGCCGCGCGTGATCGCGAATACGGTTCGTCAGGATTTGCCGGAAGGCTTCCAGCGAGCGGAGTTCCTTCAGGAGAAGGGCTTTGTTGACCGTGTCGTGCATCGGCATGCGATGCGAAGCGAGATCAGCCGAATCATCGACTACGCCGGCAAGTAGCGTACCTGAACATGGTTTTAGCTTCGGTGTGTTCCGGATGGTGTCGGCGCAGAACCACTTTAGTACGAAGTACGGCATGAACGGGAGAATCCACATACTCATGACGGCGTGGGTGTTGTTGGCCTGTCTATTCACGGCCACAACGCATGCGGATGTCCTGCAGTTGCAGCAGTTCCGCAGCAAGTCTTACCACATCCACACGAACCTGACGCGCGACGAGGTGCGTGAGTTCGGCAAGCACATGGATACGGTTTTCGATCAGTATGAGGCACGGTTCCGCGACTTTAATGCGCGGGGCAAGCCTTACATGCCGTTGTACCTGTTCCGCACGGAGCAGCAGTACCATGACTTCATGAAGACGCAGGACATCGACGCGACGAACACCGGCGGGATGTTCTTCTTCTCGCCGAAGGGACAGGGGCTGGCGACATGGACGCAGGGGCGAAGCCGAAGCCAGACGTTCCAGGTGATGCAGCACGAGGGGTTCCACCAGTTCGCGTTCAACTACATCGGGCAGACGCTGCCGACGTGGATCAACGAAGGGCTCGCACAATATTTTGAAGATGCGATCATCGTTGAGGACAAGATGACGACGGGGCTTGCCAATGCCCGCCGGGTCGAGCAAGTGAAACTGGCGCTGAAGGAAGGCAACGCGTTTCGAGTTGAAGAACTGGTCGAGACTGTGCCCGATGACTGGTCTAATGCACTAAGATCGGACCCGGACAAGGCGGCGATCCTCTACGCACAATCCTGGTCGATCGTCTACTTCCTGATCCACGGCGACGACCAGAAGTATCAGTCTGCATTCGGGACGTACCTGCGTAAGGTCGGGACGGGAAGAGACAGCCCGACGGCGTACCGCGAAGCGTTCGGCAGCTCTGAACTGGATGGGCTTGAAAAGCGATGGCGGAGTTTCGCATCGGAGCAGACGCCTGACCCGATCAATCAGGCTGCGACACGTATGGAGTTCCTCGGCGAAGCGCTACGGTACATCTATCAGAACGGCGAACAGACGCCGCGATCGTTGAACCAATTGCGAGACACGCTGCAAGCCAGGCACTTCGTGCTGACGCGTAAGTCGCATGGCATCACAATTGAGATGGATGCCCAGGACCCGCAGCTTTATCGTTACGAACGGAACAACGGCACCAACGGCCTGTTCCGCCTGCTCGAACCGGCGCGCGACGATCTACCCGCCCGCATCACCGCCACCGGCCTGCGCCCCGAGCCGACCCTCGTCTGGACCCGCGACAACGACGGGAACCTGGTGCAGGATATTGAGTATCGGTGAATTCTTATCCCTTCCCCCCTAGGGAGAAGGTTAGATGAGGGCCGGGTTGAAAATGCGATCTTGTTGAATCCGATCATAAGATGACAAACGGCCCTCACCCCGGCCCTCTCCCGAGGGGATAGGGAGTCAGCAACTTTTACATCACTAAGCCATCGATCGCGTTTAGTCCCAGAGGTTCTTTGGTGAAGAACGGTTCGGCGTAGCGGGCGCCGATGCGGGAGCCCATGTAGCCGTTGAGTTCGCGGACGAATTCGACGACGCGACGGTTCTTTTCGGGGACGACGAACTGGGTGTGGTAGGCCTTGATCGCGCGTTCCTTGTCGTCCATCTCATCGGAGATGTCGAGGCAGAACGTCGGGTTGGCGACCCAGCGCAGGTGGGTGCAGTAATAGTAGATGAGCCATTTGGGGTAGATCGGCTCGCCGGGGATGTCGGTCTTGGTGAGTTTGGCATCGAAGCGTGCATCTTCGACGATGCGCGTTACAGCGCGATGGTCGGGGTGGGCATCTTCCTCGAACGGCAGGAAGATGATCTGCGCCTGGTGCTGACGGATGACGCCTGCCATCTTGTGACGGGCTTCGATGGTGTGTTGCACTTCACGGTTTTTCAGGCCGAGCAGTTGGCGTTTGACGCCCATGATCTTCGCAGCCTCGGTCCATTCCTTTTCGCGCTGCTCGGGGGTGCCGTAGGGCGTGGGTTCGCCATTGGTCGCATCGAGCAGCAGGACGTTGTGCCCCTGCTTGGCGAGCCGGATGATCGTGCCGCCCATGCCCAGTTCCTGATCGTCGGGGTGCGGGCCTACTACGAGTATGTTAGCCATGTGAATAAATCCTGATTAACTGCGAAGGCGCGAAGTATGTTAGCCGCGAATGGACGCCAATGGACGCGAATACGGCGTGAAATTGTGTAGTCCTCATTCGCGTATATTCGCATTCTTTAGCGGCTTATTGTTTGTCTTTCAATAAACGTAGGTACAGCGATTCTAATTCCCGTGTCATGTGGTCGGCGCTGAATTTTTCGCGGACGAGTTTCTGGCCCTTGGCGGTCATGAGCCGACGCTGGTCTGGGTGCCGGATCATCCAGACGATGGCATCAGCGAGGGCCTGCTTGTCGCCGACGGGGACGAGTTTGCCAGTTTCGCCGTCGATGCAGATGGATGGGATGCCGCCGACGTTGTAGGCGACGATGCCGCAGCCACAGAGCAGGGCTTCTGCTAAGACGCGGCTTTGGCCCTCCTGATAGGAGGGTAATACACATACATCCATCAGCGAGTAGTACCGGCTGATCTTATCGTGAGGCACAAGCCCGGTCATCGTGATACCGCCCGCATGTACTTCGATTTGCCCCCGCGAATCATCGTTGAAGTCGTTGCCGTCACCCACAAAAAGCAGCTTACAGTTCGGGATATACTCTATTAACTGCCTATATATCTCGATGAGGTCATGATGCCCTTTGAGTTTGTCGAGACGAGCAACGATCCCGATGATGGTTGAGTGTCTTGGGATATCGAGTTCATCAAGCAGGATCGGGATATAGTCAAGCATCGGCTGGAAGTCTTCGATGACGATGCCGCTATGAATGACGGTGAAACGATCTTTGTCCGCGATGCCTTCTTCGCAGAACGCATCGACCATGGCCGGTGTGATTGCGACAAGATGGTGACAACGTTTAGAAGCCCATTTTTCCAGGCCGACATAGAGCTTATACACCCACTTCGGTTGATAATCGTGAAACGGCAGGCCGTGGACCGTGTGGAGTACGACAGGTGTATTCTCGGCCCAAGCTGCTGCACGGCCGATGATACCGGCTTTGCTTGAATGGGTGTGGACGATGTCCGGTTCCACATCACGGATGAGTTTCCGCAGCGCGTAGCAGCAGCGGATGTCGTGCCAGGGATTGATCGCCCGGCGCATTGATGCAATCTCGTGCAGTGTCGCGCCGCTTGCTTCGGCTTCTTCGAGCAGTGAACCTTCGGGGCCGTAGATCGGGCCGTAGGCGAGGTGCACTTCGTGGCCCACCTTCACCTGTGCCGCACAACTGAGCACGGTGTTCTGTTGTGCTCCGCCTTGGATGAGGCGCGTGATGATGTGGAGGATGCGCATGGGAAGAATTTATGATTTGTGATTTATGATTGATGATATTGTGGACATTTACTCGCATTGATCACGTTTTTCGTAAAGTAGATCATAAATCATAAATCCTAAATCATAAATTCCGATGTTTAATCCACTCCAGGCACAAGCCGTTCGGTGGCAGGGTTGGGCCGGCTTTCTGGCGGTCTGTGGTTTCGAGTATCTCGTCGATACGCTCGTGCTCAAACAAGCCTCGCCCTACTTCCACCAAAGTGCCGGCGATGATGCGGACCATGTTCCAGAGGAAGCCGCTGCCTTCGACGGTGATGATGACCTGCTCGCCGCTGCGCGAAACATCGCAGCGGTGGATGGTGCGGACGGTGGACTCGCGGCCATGACCTGCGGCGCTGAAGCCTTCGAAGTCGTGCTCGCCGACGAGGCGTGCGGCTGCGGCGTTCATGCGGTCGACATCCAGGTCGTACCAGCAGTGGTAGACGATGTGCCGCAGCGCGAGCGGGCGATGGTCGGAGTTGTGGATCGTGTAAGTGTACTGCTTGGTGACTGCGTGCTGGATGGCGTCGAAGTCGGGCGAGACCTCTTCCACGCTGCGGATTTCGACATCGTCGGGCAGTCGGCTGTTGATCGCCAGGGCCATACGCTCGAGGGGGACGGGTGAGTCGGCGTCGAAGTGTGCGACCTGGCCACGTGCGTGGACGCCCGCATCGGTTCGGCTCGCACCGATGAGCGAGATAGGCTGACGCAAAACGCGGACGATGGTGTCGTGGACGACGCCCTGCACGGTGCGCAGCGGCGGTGCGTCCGGCGGTTCCTGTTTCTGCCAGCCGTGAAACGCGGAGCCGTCGTAAGCGATCAGCAGCTTGTAGCGTTTGATGTTGGCGGGTTTTGCCTCGGCTTCAGCCATCCGCAGAGTTTACCCGGTCCAGCCGCATCCGTGTATGGCAGGGCAGAAAGCCGATCGCTTCCCAGAACGCCCGGCCCGATTCGTTCACCGTCAGCACATCGATCTCGATCGGCCGGCCCGGTTCGATGTGATCCCGGGCAAAGGCTTGTACGGCAGCGGCGCCGAAACCTTTACGGCGGTGATCCCGCTCAATGAAAAGCTGGCGGATGTAGATGGAAGTGCTTTCAAGCGGTTCGGTAGCGTAGAGGATATAACCGACGACATCTTTTTCGTTTTTGATCAGGACAACGCCGTACCAGCCGGAATCGATCCAGCGATGCAGTCTCGCTTCGATCTGTTCGATCGTCATAATGTCCGTGCCCTCATCTTCCTGCAGGTGCTGATTCATCTCGGCAACACGAGCAAGGTCCGAAGCGAGCATGGGGACAAGACGTACTTGCAGATCAGAAACAGACACGCACGATACTCCACTTAATAATCATGCCCATTATCCCGCAGGCGGATGTGCGGCTGGGTACTGCTCTGCCGCAGGGCGCCGCCACGGACAGCGCCGACAAAGAGGTCGTGATCGCCCTCGATATCCATATGGGTGACGAGGACGCATTCCAGATAGGCAAGCGTGTTGGCGAGGATGGGCAGGTTGGGGAGCGTGCCTTCGAACAGTTCGTAGCCGAGGAACGGGTCTTCGGTGACGGCGGCGTTGTTAAACTTGGCAAACTTACGGAGCATCAGCCGATCGTCTTCTGCAAGCTGGCAAAGGGCGAATTGCCGGGATTCACTGATCAGGGGCATGATCGGCCGGCCCTTGCGGATGGCGACAGTGACCATGGGCGGGTTGATACAGGCCTGCTGGACGAAGCTGACGATGATGCCGGTCCGCTTCTCGCCACAGGCCGCCGTTAAGACAAAGATACCTGAGGGAAGCCGGCCCATCGCCTGGCCCACCGTCTCACGTACTTCGGGGTCCAGTTCAGGGTGTGGGTTTTTCGTTCGCATCCGCCAAATCCTTCGACAAGCCAACGTTAAACAATAAACGCTATAGCAAGAACCCGCAACGCCAAAGGCTTAAAAAAGCATCGATTTATCATGTTCGCTACACTCGGGGATATGAAGTACCAAGCTATCCTTTTCGATCTTGACGGCACCCTGCTGGATACTCTGGAAGACCTGACCTGCGCCTGCAATCATGTCGTTACATTGCACGATAAAAAACCGATCACCGTTCCCGAATGTAAGAAAATGGTGGGCAACGGGGCGCGGGTCCTGCTGAACCGCCTGACCGGCCTTGAAGGTGCAGGCCTGGATGAAGCGTTGAAGCTGTTCCTGACGTATTACAACGATCACAAGTTCGATCACACGGGGCCGTACCCGGATATACCCGAGTTATTGGATGGGCTTGTCGAACGAGAATTGCGGCTGGCGATCCTTAGTAATAAACCACACCCGGCAACAATGGAGCTGTCGAGCCAAATCTTTAATCGCTGGCCGTTTGAGCATGTATTCGGCCAACGTGATGGTGTACCCTTGAAGCCAGATCCGACCGCGGCGATTGATATCTGCAAGTTGATGGGCGTCGAGCCGCAGCAGTGTGTGTTCGTGGGGGATTCGGGTGAGGACATGGCCACAGGCAAAGCGGCAGGGATGCTGAGCGTGGGTGTGACGTGGGGGTTCCGCCCGGAATCGGCGCTGCATGAGAACGGCGCGGACGCTGTGATTCACGAGCCGATGGGATTACTTCGAGTGATAGATGGGGCGTGAAGGAACAAATGAAAAACAAGAGCGCTAAGCCACGGGCAGCTTTTTAGAGGCCGTGGTTGTTGGCGTCGGCGAGGCCCTGCCGCCATTCCAGGTAGCGGTATGGGATGCTGTATTCTTCGTGCAGCTTCTTGATCTTCTCTTGAAAGGCTTCGTATTGCTGTGACTGCCAGTCGTCGGAGCCTTCCTGACAGAAGAACACGCGGCAGGCGAACGGACGGACCTGATGCACGCTGCACAGGCCGTCGATCTGGTACGGGCAGCCATCCTGTTTGGGATCGAACTGGGGCAGCGGGATGCTTTCTGTTTGTGAAGCTTTAACCGGATTCCCGGCCCGGAGTTTGAACGCGGCGATCTCGAGGCCGGACATGTAGAGCCGGTGGCCGAAGGATTCAAACTTGCAGCATCGGCCGCTCTGTTGACAGGTGAAACCGGACAATGCGACTTGCTGGTCGATGTGTTCGAGCAGATGGTTGAGCGTGGTGATTACATGCTCATTCGCCGCGGCATCTTGCCAGGTTTGCCAGAGATGGGCGTCGGATGGCATGTGAAGCTCAACATTCAAGGAAAGACGGCTCTCACCCCGGCCCTCTGCCAGGGGGAGAGGGAGTTAGCACAACGATACTGTTCGGTCTCAGCCCTTGTTCTGGTTCAGGATGATGCGGACCTGTTCGACGGGGTAGAAGGTTCCGCCTTTTTGCATGCCGGGGCAGTTCCTGGCGGCGCGGGCCCAGTGGCGTTGTGTCTTGAGGTTCTCCGGCCAGAAGGGCCAGGTACGGCACTGGGTGGGCCTGACCGGATAGACCGAACAAAGGGATTTTCCTTCCGGATCACGACGCAGGAAAACACAGTCAAAGCCGTTTCGGGTAGAGACCTCGTCCAGCGACCATTTGCCCTGCTTCTTCTTGCAGTATTTTTCGTGGAATTCATCGACTGAGAGGTTGAGGTACTCGGCCATGGCCTCGCCCTCCTGCTCATCGAACCAGACGAATCCGGGCGGACCCGTGCAACAGTTGCCGCATTGCGTGCATTCGAAGCTCAGGCCGTCCGCGTACCATACTTTTTCGCTCTCCACTTCCTGCATCGTCCGATTGTAGGGCAATTCTTTCCCTCGTGTTGAATCGATTATGAGAGTTTCCAGCCCGGTAATACGCTTTACGGATTCAGCAGGGTGTTGACGTGTGCGACGACACCACGGGACAAGGCGTCGAGTGCGTAGCCACCTTCCAAAACCGAGACGATCTTGCCTTGGCAATGCTGTTTCGCCAGGTCGACAAGTCGGCGTGACATCCACTCAAAGCAGGCAGTCGTCAGGTTCATATCAGCGAGTTGATCCTCAACAGCAGCATCAAAGCCGGCGGAGACAAGCAGGAACTGCGGCTTGAACTCATTGATCTTGGGTACGATCAATGAATCGAAGACCTCCATGTACTCGCTATCCCCGCAACCGGGCGCAAACGGGCAGTTGAGCGTGAAGCCCTTGCCTTCGCCTTTGCCGGTCTCGTTGATGTAGCCGGTGTGCGGGAAGAGCGTCAGCGGCTCCTGGTGCATGCTGACGACGAGGATGTCGGAGCGGTACTCCAGCATATGCTGCGTGCCGTTGCTGTGATGGACATCGAAGTCAACGATGGCGACGCGGTCCAGGCCGTGATGTTGAATGAGATAATCCGCGGCGATGGCGATGTTGCCGAACAGGCAAAAACCCATGGATTCGGCAGCCTCGGCGTGATGACCGGGCGGGCGGACGGCGCAGAAGGCGTTGTTGATCTTGCCTGCCATCACCAGGTCGACGGCCTCGATGACGCCTCCGACAGCAAGCTGGGCAATATTGGCGCTTTCAGGGCAAACAGCCGAGTCCGGCGTGTCAATGAACTCGGCCCGGCGGCGGCACTCATCGAAACAGTGCTCGACGTAGCTGGGTTCGTGCAGACGGTGGATGATCTCCAAGTCAGCCGGATTGAAGTCGGGCCGGCGGAGCTTGCTCATAAGCCCGGCGACGTTCAGCCCCTCCATGATGGCCCGGAGTCGGTCAGGTCTTTCGGGGTGTCCACGGCCGGTCTTATGATTCAGAAAGCGGTCGTCATAAATAAGAGCGGTGGTCATATCACCCCCATCATGACGGGTCTGAAGCGGCCTAGCAACCTTAACCGCAGCAGGCTTGGGCGAGACGTTGGGAGACGGCGCCAAGGTCAATGCCGACGATGTGGATCGTCTTGATCGGCTGAGTTTGACCGGCGCTGACGCTGACATCACGCGGCGCTATGTTCAGGGCTTTTGCCAGGAGTTTGCAGACGGCCTTGTTGGCCTTGCCCCCCTCCTGCGCGGCGGAAACAGACACCTTCAGGCGATCTCCCAGCATGCCAACGACGCGGTCGCGGCTGGCGCCGGGGACCACCTTGATCCGCAGCAGCACTGCGTCGTTGGATGGCTCCAGGGCGGCACGGATTGGATTTTGATCGGCCATGGGTTCGACTCGCTGAACGTTTGTGTCAATCGCAGCGATTGTACCGGCTCGGGTATTGCGAGAGACAAGGACAAATCGCTAACCGGCGTGTGTCATGCGTGAAGGTATCATAGAGTTCTAGCGGACCCCATGGAGCAGTGCATGTTCAGCCAAACCAAGCACCATCCGCAGGAGGTAGACCCATCCCCCCTCCCGCCGTTGTGGCAACGGCCGGGCTGGATGCGCGCGCCGATGCTGGCGCTATTCTGGCTCGCGCTGGTGGTGTACGGGTCGCTCTTGCCGTGGGGCTTGGATATCTCGGGCCTGACGGATAAGGCCGGGGGCGTTTGGCCGGCTGTACTTGCGTGGCTGAGCAGCCCGCAGTGGGTACAAGTCAAATACGAAGTGTCATCGTATGGCGTACCGAACTGGGCCAGCGACCTGGTGTTGAATCTGCTGCTGTATGGTCCGTTGGGCGTGTTGCTGCGTCTGACGATGTCTCGTGTGACCGGCAGGCATATCGTGCAGATCATTACCGCCGGGTTATCGGTCGTTGCGATCAGTTGGATGATCGAGGCGACGCAGAGCCTGATCCCCGGTCGCGTTGCGGCCATCCAGGACATTATCGCCAACAGCCTCGGCGGGATCGTTGGCGTCCTGCTGGGGCACAAGATCAACAGCGTCTGGCGTGCGGCGGCGTTCCTGTTCTACCGCAAGTCGGCGAAGCAGCGGATCGCGATGAATCAGTGCATGAGCGAGCCGAGGTATCGGCCGGCACTGATGTTCCTGGTGGCGCTGATCAACGCGGTTCTTATCGGCGGCTGGTATTACTTGAGCGTACACGGGGGCGAAAGCGAGCGCGTGCTGCAACTGGTGCCCTTCCGTGAGCAGTTCGCACGGTCGTACGATGTGGCGGCGGTCTTGCTTGGCCGATCGCTGATCGTGTACTGCCTGCTTGGCGGCATGCTGATGCTGATGTTGATGCGTGGCAGGACACGTGTTGCGCTGAGCCTGGTGATGCTGGCGGTGGCGTTGATGGCTGCATTCGTGGAAGCAATGAAACTGATCAGCGGCGGCGCACCTGCGGACGTGACCGAGCCGTTATTGGCACTCATGGCCGGGGGCTTTGTATTGATTCTTGGTTTCATGTTGCTCAATGCCTGCCGGGCATCGTGCCGGCGTCGAGAACAGTTACCGGTCGAGGTGGATCGGCGTCGCCGAGGTCATGATTATCGCTTTGCTTTACGAGACCGATAACTGTATCACGACTGCCGGATATTGGGCCGGGTGATAAACAATATATTTCTCCCACGTGCCTATGAGAAAACGGATTAAGTCATGCTTACCGCGTGTCGATGAGCCAAGAGCAAACCCTTGCGATCGCACAGGTATAAATCAAGCATGAACCAATCCCGTAGTGGCATTGAGAACAGGCGTTACGGCCGCCTAAAAGGCCCCGGGATTGCATGCAGCGCGGGTACGGTGATTGACTTGTCAGCCGGGGGCGTACGCATCTTCACGAAGCGGCGACTCAAAGGTCAGATAGAAGTTGTTTTTGACCTCGGGGACCAGGATCAACTGGGGGTCAAATGTCGTATCGTCTGGTGTCGGCGGATCGGATTCCGGGCTTACCTGGTGGGCCTGCAATTCGTCGATCTGCCACTTTCGGCTGCCAAGCGTCTGCTTCGGCAAGGCGCTTGCACGCGTATACCCAAAAAGGGGGAAAAGATCACACCCACATCCTCCGGGATCGGCCCGCTATTTACGGGGTTGTCATTATGCCTGCTCGGTATGCTGCTGCATGTTGGTACGCAACTGGGTTGGTGGGACCTGCTCCATCCGCCGGCAAGTATCCGGCCGTGGCTGGACTATATCAGCGAACCCGTGATGCTCATGGGTGTCGGCGTGCTGGTCTTCGCGTTGATCCGATTGATGAAGCGGCCCGGGATTGAGACGCGTGTCAGTCATGCTCAACGTTTGAATATCGGGAATACGGACAGGCGGGATTCAACGTTGATCCTGGACAGCATCCTTGAAAGCGCACTTGGTGGCGTGCTCATCCTTCAGGCGATCCGTGACGGGATGGACAAGATCACGGACTTCCTGATCCAGACGGCCAACCCGGCCTCGGAACATCTACTCGGTCGAAGCACGGAAGAATTAGTCGGGCAGCGCCTTAAAGAAACACTGCCATGCCTCGGCTCGGAAGGGTTGTTCGACAAGGCAGTTTCTGTCGTCGAGACGGGCTTGCCGTGTGAAGACACTCAGAAGCTCGAGCATGACAAGCGCTGGTATCGCTACACAGCAGTGAAACTCGGCGATGGTTTGTCCATCACGTTCGACGATATCAGCGAACAACGCAGGAGTGAAGAAAAACTTCGACACGCGGCGTACCACGATGCCCTGACGGGGCTGCCGAACCGTAAGCTTTTGACCGAACATCTGATCCAGGCACTGCATCGTGCGGAGCGGGTAGAGGGATATAAGTTTGCAGTGCTGTTTCTGGACTTCGACCGGTTCAAGATCATCAATGACAGCCTCGGGCACGAAGCAGGCGATCAACTGCTTTTGAATATCACGAATCGTCTGCATGAAAACCTGCGTAAACTGGACACCATGGCCCGCCTAGGTAACGGGCACCTGCCTTCGCGCTTAGGGGGCGACGAGTTTGTGGTATTACTGGACGGTGTGCGTGATGAGCATTCGGCAGCGATTGTTGCGCAGCGTTTGCTTGATGCATTCAAAGAACCGTACCAGATCATGGGTCACGAAGTGACATCAACCGCAAGCATCGGGATCGTGGTCAGTGATCCTCGCTATACCAAACCAGATGATATCCTGCGTGACGCGGATACGGCGATGTACCAGGCGAAAGGCGCAGGCAAAGCGCGTTACGTCGTGTTCGATGAACACATGCATAAGAGCATCGTGAACCGCCTGACGCTGGAGAATGAACTGCGTGTCGCGGTGGAAACCGAAGCGTTCGAGGTGGTGTATGAACCGATCGTGTGCCTGATGACGGGTCGATTGCATGGGCTGGAGGCGCTGATCCGCTGGCCACATCCGCGGCGTGGAGAGATATCGCCCGGCGATTTCATCGATATCGCGGAAGAGCTTGGTCTGATGGGGAAGATGGGCCGATGGATCATGCGGCAGGCATGCATGGATTATGTGAAGCTATGCGAAGAATGCCCGGACTATGCGCCTGAATTCATCAATGTGAACGTGTCGCGCACACAATTACGCGATCCGGGATTGGTCGGGCATGTCAACGCCATCATGCTGGAGACAAAGATCAAGCCGGGACAATTGCGCCTTGAGATCACCGAATCGATGGTGATGGACGATCTGGAACATATGGCCGAAGTGTTGGGTGAACTGAAAGAGCTGGGTGTTGGCCTGGCGATGGACGACTTCGGGACCGGCCATTCTTCGCTGACATGCCTGCATAAGTTCCCGATCGATGTGTTGAAGATCGATCGCAGTTTCATCAACAGCGTCGGCCGCAAGGAACGCTACTACGGCGCGATCCTGCATTCGGTGATCGAACTGGCGAAGAACCTGGACATGGCGGTGATCGCCGAGGGCGTCGAGACAGCAAACCAATTAGCGCTATTGCAGGGTTTGAGTTGTCAGTACGGCCAGGGCTATCTGTTCAGCGAACCGGTCAGCGCGAATAATACGCGGCCACTGCTGACACGGGACTTTACCAAATCGGCCGCAGCCTGACCTATTCAGGCTGCATCACGTTGTAGTGTAAAACTTGATATCGGTTTGCGACCGAAGTGGAATGTGCCCTCTTCATCCGGGCCGATGACCGGCCAAACGGCAAGTTCACCATTCTCGATCACAACTGCGCGGGGCCGGAACGGGAAGCCGTAAGCACCGGTATTGATTACGACGCGTCCAGCTTTTCGCCAGATACCGGTGCGATGAATATGACCAAATACGAAGAACCGTGAGTCCGGCGCGTGCTGCTTGGCAAAACGTGAAGCGGCTCGCGGCAAGGTTTGCCAATACCATATCACGCGCATGACCTGCATCGCCTTCTGCATCATCCACTGCCAACGGCTTAAGGGTTGATGGTGATCTTTGGCCATCTCATCCCAGGTAAAGTGTGAGGCATACTGCGCCGCGGCAAGATGACCTTCAGTCGAGCCTGCCTCTCTTGGAGAGAGTGCATCGTGCGTACGCTGATTTAAAAAGCGCAAGCGGTCACGGTGATCGGTCCAAGGCGAGATCGCGGGATGCAGAGCGTCTCCGTGGGTCAGGTAAACCTCACCATTGTTCAGTTCGACACTTCGCAGGTCGGTCAACAGCGGATCGTGATTGCCTGAGATCAGCGTCAGTTCAACGCCGTCGGCTTCGCACATCTGTTCGATCTGCATGACCTGTCGCGCGGCCTCGGTGCGTAAGGTGGCATCATGGATCTCGGCGACATCACCATTGATGATCAGCCGATCGGCTCCCTGCCACAGTGGACGCAACGCCAGTGCAGACCCCGCACCACCTCGGGGCTTGCCAAGGTGCGTGTCCGATAAGATCACAATACGACCGGTCGTTGCGCTCACAACCTGTTCATCGGGTATGCCGGGGGAGGCCTGAATTCGGGGGAAGGTGAATTAGCCGCAAATGTACGCTAATAAACGCGAATAGATGCAAATTGATTCGGATAGATGCAAACGGATCATGTGTACTGAGGATTGGAACATAGTATTTAGCCTAAATACTAAGTTTGGAACTCATCATTGAAGACTCCGGCCGATTTCCATTTATTGATAGTGGCTGGTCAGGAAGATTCATCATCCATACTTCGGTGACATAAAGTTGCTGCACATTAAATTCTGATTTTTTATTCGCGTCGATTCGCGTTCATTTGCGGCTATAAATAAACAGCTACTCACCCACCGTTTTCTTTCGCCGCAGGATGTGGTGGTAGTGCTGGGCGAAGCGGTGGGCTTCATCGCGGATGGCCTGACACAGCCGCAGGCCCGGGTTCTCGCGACCCAAGCGGATAGGCTCGCTCTTGGCTTGCGTGTAGATGAGTTCTTCTTTTTTCGCAAGCGAAATCACCATCGGGGGTTTGACATCGAGCTGGTCGAAGGCTTCCATCGCCGCGTGCAGTTGGCCAAGTCCGCCGTCGATGAGGATCACATCGGGATAGAGTTCGTGGCCTGCGCCGGCATCGCGGTAGCGTCGGCTGACCACTTCACGGATGGAGGCATAGTCATCGTTGCCACCTTCAACGGTTTTGATCTTATAGCGTCGATAAGCGTTCTTAAACGGGCGGCCATCAACAAAGCAGACTTTCGAGCCGACGGTTTCGCCGCCCTGTAAGTGTGCGATGTCGATCGCTTCAAGGCAGCGGATCTGCTCGTTGATACCGAGTGTTCTTGCAAGAGACTCGAGGCCTTTGCGTGGGTCTTGTACGAAGGATTCGATCTCGGGCTGCCAGCCTTGCCCTCTTTTGCCTCGATCGTCGAGTTTTTCCAGTGCTTTGATCTGGTCGCGCAGCACGGCCGCCTGCTCGAAACGCTGGGCATCGGACTCTTCCTGCATCTGCATGCGCATCTCGCGCAGCATCACCGAACGCTTGGATTCCAGAAAGCGCACGAGTCGACGGATATCTTCGCGGTAGGCTTCCTTGCTGATCTTCGCGGCACACGGGGCGGTACACTGCTTGATCGGATAGAGCAGGCATGGCCGAAAATGCCTGCGCGAATCATCGTCTTCGCGGATATCCAGGTGACAGGTGCGAAACTTGAACACGCGTTGAGCGAGCTGGATGCTTTCACGCAAGGCGTAGACACTCGTGAAAGGACCGAGTACTTTCGCGCCTCTGAATTCCGGGGCGGTGGGTTCGCGCGTGATGAAGACGCCCGGGAAGTCGTCGCGCATGGTGATGACCAGGTACGGGAAACTCTTGCCATCGGTCAGGCGGGAATTGAAGCGTGGATGGATATCCTTGATCAGCCGGTTTTCTGCCAGCAGTGCTTCCCATTCACTTTCACACTCGATGATGTCGAAGTCCTCGACGAGTTCGAGCATGGGCTGTTTCTTCGGGCCGAGGTCGGCCGACGGGACGAAGTAGCTGCTGACGCGGTTGGGCAGGTTCAGGGCCTTACCAACGTACAGCACGACCCCAGCCGCGTCTTTCATCAGGTACACACCCGGGACGGCAGGCAGCTTGTGGGCCTTGGCCAACAGTTCGTCGAGTTTTTCGCGTCGGTCGGACATCCGCCAGACATTTTAGGCTGGTTGCGGCGAGAGGGTGGTAAGCTTCATGCGAAGCGGTTTGATCGCCAAGAGGACGAGTACCACCAGGCACGTGATTGCCAGCCATTCGGGGATCATCTCATGCTCGTGGGAATGTGCCGCCTGGGTTGACGCGACGATACCCATTGCACTCGCGATGGCGTCGGTCGCCAGGCCACAGATGATCGCGCTGGCGGAGACACCGATGAGGTAGGCGATCATGTAGCGTGTGCCCAGTTCATTTCTGACAACACCGAGCGTTGCGATGTTCGTCGCGGGTCCTGCCAGCATGAATACCAGCACCGCGCCGGGCGACAAACCCGCCAGCAGCAGGCTCGCAGCCAGAGGCGTCGAAGCGACGGCGCAGATGTACATCGGGATACCGACCACGACCATCAGCAACATCACCCAAATGCTCGACCCAAGTTTGGCGAGTGTGCCGTCATCCAGGAACACACTGATGATGCCGGCCATGAACAAGCCGATGAGCAACCACTTTGCGGTATCGGTCATGATCTGCCCGGCGGCGTCGATCATGGAGACAAACAGGCCGGGTTTGTTGGCACCCGCGTGTGACTGATTTGATGAACAGCAACTGGGAGCGGGTTTAGCTTCCTGCTTGGAAGAGCAGCAGGATGATGCCGGCTCGGGTTTGGCTTGTGATGAACAACAGGATGACTTTGGCTCAGAAGCGGCTTTTGACGAACAACAGGATGATTGCGGCTCTGGCGTTTCAGCCTTGGAAGAACAACACGAGGATTCGGGCTTGGCTTCAGCTTGCTGCGATTCATTGCTGCAGCAGATTGCTTTGGGCTCGCTGGGTTTTTCGGATTCGCAGCAGGACTTCTTGGGCTTGCTGGAGCAGCAAGTGCTTGAACCAACACTGGAACCAGAACCGGTCGATGAATCGGGCTCAGCCGCGGAGGATGCTGAGGATTCGGGGATAGAGGCACCGATCAGGCCGGTGACGATAGCGCTGAAGATGGCGGAGATCGGGCGGACGACCGCGAGGAACGGGCCCAGCAGTGCATAAGAAACGGCAACCGAGTCAACGCCTGTCTCAGGCGTCGCAACCAGGAAAGACATCACCGAGCTTTTTGATGCCCCCTGCCGACGGATCGCCAGTGCCGCGGGGATCACGCCGCAGGAACAGAGCGGCAGCGGCGCACCAATGAACGCAGCCTTAACAACACCGGCCTTTCCCTTGAGGAACTGACTCATCCAGGAGGAAGAGACATAGACCTTGATCAAGGCGGCAACAATCAGGCCGACAACCAGCCAGGGGGCGGCGGCAAGCGCCATCGACCAGGTGTTTTCCAAAATGTTTATGAAAATCTGCATATCTCCTATTGTAGCCGGGCAACTGCCTACGGGCGCGGTTGGGTGTTAGAAGACAAATCGCTACGATACCGAGATGTCAGTTTCAACTATTACATTGGATGCGGACTTTGACAGCGGTTCGCTGGTTGTTTCCAAATGCTCGATAGAGGGGGACACCGTCCTGCTTGCCGGGCGCGACAACTTTAACACAGGCAGTTGGAAGTGGATCCACTTCACCGCCACGGGCGTGGCCGGGCGCAAGCTGACCTTCCAGATCGATGACAACTTCGACACCGAGCCTGCACGTCTGGACCACTTGCAGATGGTGTATTGCGAGGATGGAAGCGGCTGGCGCTACTTCGATAACAATGTACACGACACCGAACAGAGTTTGTTCCGTTTTGGTAATGATAAGCCGTTCAAGGCCGACAAGGTGACGGTGGCGTATGGATTCCCGTATCCGTTTTCTCAGATCGTCTCGCATACGAAGAAGATGGCATTGAGCCCGTACGTATCGCCGACGCCAAGTTCGGATGACAAGCTGATACTCGGCATGTCGCCCGGGGGCGTAGACGATCTTGGCAGAACGATCGAACCGAATCCGCTGTTTGGCTACCTGGTAACCGATCCACAAATCACGGGAACCAAGAAAACTATTGTCCTGATGAGTGGTGTGCATCCCAATGAGACGCTTGCGAACCACGTGCTCGAAACGCTGCTTGACTGGTTAGTCGGCGATTCGGTGAATGCTACGCTTTTGCGTCGTAAAGCCAACATATTTGTGTATCCGATGGCGAATCCGGACGGCCGGGTGGCGGGGTACAACCGCAGCACGGTCCAGCATGTCGATCGCGATGCAAACCGCTTCTGGCGGAACGATCTATGGCAGGACATGCCGGATATCGCAACCCTCGGCAAAGCGTTGCTCAAAGACACAAACGCCAAGGTCGACATCTTTATCGATGTGCACTGCTGGACAGATACCGCGCACCACGTCGGCATCCTCTGCAAAGAGGAAGGCTACTGGGATCATCCATTCTGGAAAGCGATGCTCGCACTCGAACCGGGCCTGGCGAGTTGGGATTCGGGTTGGGAGCACCCATCGACGGAAACGTTCGCGTTTAAGGAATTGAACCCCGGATTCTGCATGACATTTGAATTGATGTATCTACCCGGTGAAACGCTGGCGAACCTTCATCGCATCGGCCGGCACTTAGGCGAAGCGCTTTTCAGAGCGATTGATTGCGATTGCGCCGATTAACCCCTGCACACACACGTTTAAAACTTGCATTAACTCCCTCTCCCCAGGGTGAGGGCCGGGGTGAGGGCCGCACTTCATTAGATTTTCATTCACCTAAAGCATAAATCGATATTCACTCAATACGCTCTTTAAATAAAGCGTTACCACCCATAAATATCTAACTTCTTTAACACACAAACACGCGTGCTATAATTGCCGTGTTACCTTTGGCTGTATTCGGGTGAACATGTTATCCGACTTTTCGTGACGTATCTGTGTTACTTTCGTTTCTTGTTAGGGCAGAACAATATGCGAAGTGTGCGATTTCAACTGGCGTTCATCGCCGGGATGGTCAGTTTGGGGAGTACATGTCCTGCGGCAAATCCGCTACCGCCGATTGATAAGCCGGGGCTGGCTGTTGAACTTGTAGACTTCGTACAGTTCCCCGCAGCCTCGCAGCCGCAGATGCGTGATGGGATCAACTATCTGCTTGAATCGCCTGACGATTCGGGGCGTTTGTTCGTGATGGACTCACGTGGAGGCGTCCGGATTATCGATAATGGTGTTGCCTCTTCGGACATCTTCCTGAACCTGAACACTGCGCCGAGTGTCGCAGGGCAGAACGATATTGACATCATGATTGGTAACTATGGCCAGCGTGGACTGGGCGGTTTTGCGTTCCATCCGGATTACGCCACACCCGGTGCAGATGGTTATGGCAAGGTCTATACCGCGCATAGCGATAATCCTTCAGGCAAACCCGCGCCTGATTATCCGAGCCCGGGTTCAACCGTGCATCACAGCGTAATCATCGAGTGGCAGGTTGATCCGCTGAACCCCAACGCAATCGATACATCGAGTCGGCGTGAGTTGTTGCGCATCGGCCAGCCGTTTGCGGATCACAACATGCAGCAGATAGGTTTTAATCCGCTGGCTCAGGCGGGCGACGCGGACTACGGCATGCTGTATGTATCGATGGGTGATGGCGGCAACAACTTCCCAGCGAATCCGACCGATCCCTATGAAAACGGGCAGAACACAAGCAATCCACTTGGTTCCATACTTCGTATCAATCCGCTCGGCACCAACAGTGCCAATGGGCAGTACGGTATTCCCGCAGACAATCCTTTTGTAGGCGATCCTGATCTGCAGTTCACACTCGGTATCGATGAAAGCACCACACCTGCAGATGAAACGATTGACGAGTTGTTCGCATTCGGTTTGCGCAACCCACATCGCTGGAGTTGGGACACCGGCCTGAACGGCACCGGCAACATGTTTATCTCAGATATCGGGCAGGCAAGTATCGAAGAGATCAACCTTGGTGTGTCCGGCGCAAACTATGGCTGGCGCGACCGCGAAGGAATCTATGCAACCGATCCATATAACGAAAGCACGCTCAACTTCTTGCCCGCGAATGATGCGTTGTTTGGCTACACCTACCCCGTCGCGCAATACGATCACGACGAAGGCAACGCGATCGTCGGCGGCTTTGTGTATCGTGGACAGGCGATCTCAACACTTCAGGGCAAATACATCTTCGGCGACCTGGTTAACGGCCGACTTTTCTATACGGATGTCGATGAGATGGTGCTGGGCAACCAGGCCGTGGTGCATGAACTGACGATCTTTCATGAAGGCGGTGAACAGACACTGCTGCAAATCATCGGAGACCCGCCACGGGCCGACCTGCGCTTCGGCGTTGATAATGATGGGGAGATCTACATCATCACAAAGCGCACGGGTGAGATCTTCAGGTTAATCCCGCAGACAAGTATCGAGGGCGATCTGGATGGCGATGGATTTGTCGGGCTGGATGACCTGAACCTGATCCTTGATCATTGGAATCAGACTGTTGCGGCGCGTGATCCTTTAAAGGGCGACCCATCGGGTGATGGCTATGTCGGGCTGGACGATCTGGATATGGTGTTGAACAACTGGAACGCGGGGACGCCGCCGACCCAGACGCAGAACATACCCGAACCGAACAGCCTGCTCATATTGGGGGTTTGGGCAATCCTGGCAGTTTTTGGCCGAGGAAACCTGCGATGTAATTGAAATATCTCAGGCTGCAAACGTCTTTGATCATGTATACTGGATGTTAGTCGACGTTTAACAGGGATACCCCTGTTATAGGGCTGTAGTACAACTGTAATAGTTCGGGGAATCCTGATGCCTCAACAATCCTTTGTTTCAGCAAGACACCTGCCGGTTCTTGCCGTTTGCGCTGTCTCGCTATTAGGTACGATCGATATCGCCAACGCGGTGCCGTATGCCTCCGGCGTGGAACGTGTAGGGGATACGGTCAGCTTTATCCTCAACGAACCGGCTGATGTGGTGACGATCACGCGTGACGGCGGTAATGCGATCACGCTCAGTGATGCGGCATCAGGCCAGCACACGTTCGACATGACCGGTTTCAGCGATTACACGATCACCGTCAGCCACAGCGCACCGGCGGGATGGACAGAGAGTTCGACCAGCATTGACAATCCGATGCTCGGTTTTGAGCGGGTGAACGGTGTTGCGGTGAATCAGAATCCTGGCAGCCCGAATTTTGGTCGGTTCTATGTATCGCAGCGTGACAGCACTGTTAGCTTTGCCGGCCGACAGATGGGCGATGGCATCTACGTCTTCAACGCCGACGCGACGGATGCTTTTGGTATCACCGACCCCAACGATCCCACCACCGCACGCACTGCGGGGATAGACTTCAGTGGAAGTGACAATTCGCCATTCCGGCTTGCCGTCGGTGAGGATGATACGCTCTATATCAGCGACGCCTCCGACATCCACGGCGGTATCTACTACACCGACCCGGATGTATCCACAGGCGGCAACCTGCTTGCCGGGCTTGGCGGAGTGCAGCCGATCACCGATCAAAACCATGGATCGATCATCAGCACACCGCTTGTATCCGGCTCTCTGGCAGGTGGTGATTTGACGCTTTATACGATCGACCAGGACCTGCCGGGCAGTGTGCCCGATACCGGTAGTCACATCTGGCGCTATGACATCGGCGGCGTCTCGGAGTACGACGGATCGCCCACACTTATAGTTGATGCAAGCACGCTCGGTTCGAATTCTGATGGAACCAGTATCCTGAGCGACATCAACAACAGCATTCATCCAACCAGTTACACTACCGCTCTTGATGCCGATATTACGATCGACCCAAGGACAAACAACTTCATCATCAATGAGGTTGGTGGAGGCATCATCATCCTTGATCCAACCGCGACAACCATTCTGTTTAATTCCCGACAGTATCACCTTGACAATATCGACGGATCAGACATTTTTTCAAACGCAATAAGCGTGAGTGTGTCACCCGACGGCAAACAACTTGTATATCGGTATCGGGGGCAGCTCAACTTTTTCATTGCTCAACTGGATGAGAACGGCATACCGATCCTGGTTGCCTCGGATTATCCTTTTTTAGGTCTGAATGTGGTTACAGCGCCACCCACATATTATTTTTATCCGCGTGGACCGATTACCCATGACCTCGCGGGCAATATCTACACCGCAGGCAACCTTGCTTCAGGCGGCGAGCGCCTCGGCATCTACTCCCCCGGCGGCGACACCGTAGCGATCACACGTTCCAACGGCTCATTCACGATCAACGGCACGACCTATGGCGACGCCCTGCCAGGCGACCTGGATGGCGATGGCTTTGTCGGATTGTCAGACCTCGATATCGTCCTGCAATATTGGAATCAGGATGTAACAGCGGGTGTATTACTGCAGGGTGATATTGATGGCGACGGCTACGTCGGCCTTGGTGATCTGGATGCCGTACTGGACAATTGGAACGCAGGCACGCCCCCGGCATTTACGGGAGCCAACATCCCCGAGCCGGGTGCGGGATTGGTTATCCTGCTTGGACTACCCTGCCTGGCTAGACGTTTGAAACACTAAATCAGCCCAGACATCAAATGCAGATCCGCGTATCGGCTCCAATGCCATACATGCGGCCTGGCTACGACTATGCCTATTGTTAGAGACATAGCCCCCACCGGCGTGTTACAGTATGGGTATGAGACTGCCATGGAAAAAGCGTACCGGGCCCGATGGGCAAGTCCATGAGGTGGTGTTTCATACCTATCCGAAGCTGTTGTTTATCTGGCCGATCATCGTGGCCGGCTTTTTGTTCTGGCCGTTGGGTAGCTGGGAATTTATCAACCAGGAATCGCTGGGCTGGGTCTATCTGCTGACCTGTGCTGTGGTGATCCTGACGATCGGCGTGGATATCGAGCGAAACTACGCGGTGTTCTGGGCGGTCGCGTTTGCGATGTTCTTCTTCCTGGGGCTTTGGCTCAGTGAGCGGTCGGGCTTCACGCTGTTCGGCAACATCTTCAACTTTTTCGAAGACCAGGAAGTGCAATACAACCGGGGCTTCGGGCTGTCGATGAGTATCCTGCTGCTGATCCCCTACCTGACGATGATCGTCTGGGTGCGGATGCAGCACCGCTGGCGGATCACGCACAATGAGTTCGAGCATTACGCGTTTGGCCGGGCTGACGATTCACTGGCGCGCGGGGCAAAGCGGGTCCGCAGCACATATCCGGACCTGCTGGAACTGCTGATCTGCGGCTCGGGCACGCTGATCGTGTACTCGGCAACCGGGCGATCGGAGCTGCGCCGGATACCGCATGTGCCGTTGATTTTCCTTGTGCGTAGACGCATCAACAAGCTGCTTGAAGCGACCGCGGTCACCCAGGCTGATGCGGATGTGATCGCAGAAGCGGAAGAACAGACCGAGGATATCGAGGAACATCAGAGCCAGAACCGGGACGATGTGAACGAAGAGGATCACGGGATCGGCGGCAATGAGCCGTTATGAGGTGGTTAACCACTTCGGATGCGTCATTTAGCATGGATATCGCGTAAATACCCGATTTTAACAGCGATAAAGTGATTGAGGCAGACCCCATAAAACCCTTGACCCATACCCGAGATGGGCTATAATCGGGTTGTCGTGCATGTCTGCGTGGGGGGATAGCCAGCGCAGTTTTCCACGAAAAGCATTCGCCAAAGTTGCACGCCAGAGGCGGTCGATATATGGTTTAGAATGTGGGCCCGGTTGGGCCGACCCAGTCAAGACGCGTCGGGGCTTGTGAGGCGCGTCCGGGTGAGAATCATTTGATATGCCGGTAGATCGAAGGAGCGATCGGGCATCAATGCCGTCCCGAAAGCCGGTCAGGAGACCGTGGGCTCGGGAACGATACAGATATGTATGGCGTGGGGCACGGCCCGCGGTGGGTTCGTAATCAACGCCTCGGAGAAAGAGCCGCCCCGGTTACAGTCAGTGCCGGTGAAGGTTCTTACGAAAGCTCCCGTGAAGTCGATCAATCGCTATCAGCAAGGGGATGTCGTTACGCATCCCCGCCGCCCCGAATGGGGTGAGGGCGTGGTCAAGGCAGCCCAAGCCATCGTCCACGAAGGTAGTTCCGCGCAGCGGTTGAACGTTGAATTTGTTAACCGCGGCCGGGTTGTGATCAACACTGCGGTAGCGCCGTTGGCGCCGAAAGGACTGAAACAGACCATGAGTTCCTCGATGACAACCAGCGGAGGCTGGCTCGATCAACTCGAACAATCCAGGAACAACTCTAACGAGTTGTGGGACCTGCCCGAAGCGCTGACCGATGTATTCTCGTCGGACCTGCAGCGTCTTATGGCAACCATGGATACTTATAAATTCACGACCGAACCTCGGCCGCTGATCGACTGGGCCATCATGCAGACCGGCCTGAACGATCCGCTGACCAAGTACACCCGCCACGACCTCGAACAGGCCTTTGCCCGTTTCGCCCGTAACCGCGACCAGCACCTGAAGGATCTCGTCCGCACCCTCAAGCGTAACGGTAAGGTCCAGGTCCTCATCGAGGCCCGCACCCGCTGCAAGATCCTCGCCGGTCAGACCGCTCTGGAACGCGCGATCCGGCAGTGAGCAGGGTTTCATTTATGATTTAGGATTGATGATTTATGATGTACCGCGCGCCTGACGCTCTTGGATTCATACTTCACGCCTACAATAAGACACATCCAAAATCATAATTCCCAGATCATAAATCCGTATAATCCCCTCATGCCTACACCTGCCAAGCGCATCGAGGAACTGCGGCGTGAGATCGATCGCCACAATCGGTTGTACTACGTCGAAGCAAAAACAGAAATCTCTGACAAGGAATTCGATGCCCTGCTGCGCGAGTTGCAGGACCTCGAAGCCAAGCACCCTGATCTGATCACGCCCGACTCCCCCACCCAGCGCGTGGGCGGCGAACCCATCGAAGGCTTCCAGACACTCGCACACAGTCGGCCGATGATGTCGATCGACAACACCTACGACCAGGATGAACTACGAAAGTGGTATGACCGGACGGTCAAGGCCATCGCTAAGGCTCAAACTGATAACGCAGACTCAGTTAACGACAAGTTGTTTGCCGATGAAGCCCTCCCTCAGCCCGGACTCGTACTCGAACCAAAGATCGACGGCGTCGCGGTCAGTTTGCGGTATGAGCAAGGCAAACTGATCCGGGCTCTGAGCCGTGGTGATGGTAAACGGGGCGACGATATCACACACAATGTCCGCACGATCCGCAGCATCCCGCTGACGCTCGAAGCAGGTAAAAGTAAGGTGCCTGACATACTGGAAGTGCGGGGCGAGATTTTCATGCCGGACGCCGAGTTCCAGCGGATCAACGAGGCCCGTGAAGAACAAGGCATCGAACGCTTCGCCAACCCTCGCAACGCAACCGCCGGCACGCTCAAGAGCCTGGACCCTACGGTGGCGGCCGAGCGCAAGCTCCGTTTCTACGCGCACGGCCGGGGCGAACTCGAGCCCGACTCCGTTGCCAGCCATCACGACTTTCTCGCCCTGCTGCGCAAGCTGGGTCTGCCGACCAACGAAAACACGAAACGTGTTGATACCTTCGACGAAACCTGGAAGTTCATTGAATCCTTCCAGGACAAACGATCCACACTCGGTTACGCGACCGACGGCGTGGTCATCAAGATCGATGACCACGCCTTACAGGAACAGCTCGGTGCAACCAGCAAAGCCCCCCGCTGGTGCATCGCATACAAATACGCAGCCGAGCAAGCCACGACCGTTTTAAAGGAGGTTGTCTGGCAGGTAGGCAAGACGGGCAAACTCACACCACGAGCGACAATGGGCCCTGTCTTCCTGGCGGGCACAACCGTCCAGCACGCCACGCTGCACAACCTCGATGAGATCGAACGCAAAGATATCCGTATCGGCGACACTGTCGTGATTGAGAAAGCGGGCGAGATCATCCCGCAGGTGGTAAGTGTCGTTATCGAAAAACGGCCTAAGACAAGCAAGCCGATCACTGCGCCTAAAAAGTGCCCAAGCTGTGATATGCCAATCGAGAAACTGGAAGAAGAAGTCGCACACCGTTGCGTAAACCCGGAGTGCCCGGCCCAGTTCCGCGAAAAACTCATCTGGTTCGTCGGCCGTAACCAGATGGATATCGATGGGCTCGGTGAAAAAGCAGTGCATCAACTTGCCGATGCGGGCCTGCTCAAGACGTTCGGCGATGTCTACAACCTGCACAACAAGCGAGCCGACCTGCTCCAGCTCGAACGCATGGGCGAGAAGAAGGTCGACAACCTGATCAACGGGATCGAAGCCAGCAAATCGCGCGGCCTGAGTCGGGTCTTAGCCGGGCTTGGCATCCGCCACGTCGGCGCATCGGCCGCCAACTCACTCGCCCAACACTTCGGCAACATCGACGCAATCAAGGATGCCGACACAGAAACCATCGCCGAGGTTGAAGATATCGGCCCGATCACCGCCGAGTCGATACATACGTTCCTCAACAGTGATGCGGGTCAGCACGTGATCGATGAATTGAAGCAGGCTGACGTTGACCTGACCGAGCAGCAGACCGCCCCCCTACCTGGTGCTGCCGACTCCCCCGTCGCCGGCAAAACCGTTGTCATCACCGGCAGCTTCGAGGGCTTCACACGCAATGAACTGAAAGCCAAACTTACCGCACTGGGTGCCAAAGTCACCGGCAGCATCTCCAAGAGCACGGACATCCTCATGGCCGGCGAAAAAGCAGGCAGCAAACTCAGTAAGGCCGAGTCGCTAGGTGTTGAAGTCTGGGATGAACAGGCGTTGATGAAGCTGATCCGAAATTAACATCTAGTCTTGTAGTGTCGTATCCGGCTTTTCAGGCGCTGCTTGATTAGCCGGCACTTCGATGATGATCTCTTCCTGGTATACAACCGGTTCCTCGACGTATTGTACGACCGGGCCGTGTTTATCCAGGGCATCGAGGATGGCTTTGCGGTTGCTGCTGAAGTCCAGTTCCTTCAGGTGATGGAGGATGCAGTTCTTCCCCTGGACTGTCAGTGTCGGGTTCTTGATCAATGTTTGCAGGACCTGCATTTTTTCGCTTTCGAAGTCGAGCACTTCAAAAGTGGTTTTCACAAGGTGAACTTGTGCATCAGGATTAATGCCGGGGCGTCGCGCGATACGGTTCAGGTGTTCGGCACGTTCAGAACTGAAGTCGAGCGAGCGGACCGCTTCGATCTCAGCAGAGGTGCTTTCCCCATCGATATAAACAGCCCCATCGCCGCACGGCTCGACAACTTGTGGCGGGCATGATTTATGCTCGGTATGCTTATGGACAATGATACAGCCGGTCATACAAGGCAAGATGATCGCTATGAGAACCAGTTGTGCCAGTCGAAGTGTCTTCATCGGAATGCTCCAGAATGGTTGATAGATCGTGCCCGGACATTGTTCATGCTAAGTAAGACGCGGCGATGAGGTGTTTCGTTCCCGGGTAGATCAAAAAAACATCTCAATGACCGTAATTGGGGCTGCATTGAGCAGGTTTCCGAGGTTGTGACCCCGCACAAGCCCCCGGTCTCCAGCCGCCCTATAATCTGCACCATGCTGATAAGACGTGCCAAGGTTGCCGATGTGCCCGCGATGGGCAAGATCATCAATGACTGTGCCGAGTTCGGCCTGATGTTGCCGCGCTCGATGTCGACACTCTATGAAAATATCCGTGAATTCCACGTCGCGGAAGACGACGATCGCGTCGTCGGTGTCTGTGGGCTGAGCGTCGTCTGGGCAAACCTGGCGGAAGTCTGTGCCTTGGCAGTGGCCCCGGATCAGCGGGGTAAGGGTCTGGGGCGGAAGCTGGTCGAAGCCTGCATTGATGAGGCCCGCGAACTCGGCATCCGGACGATCATGTCACTGACCTATGAACGGGTGTTCTTTGAACGGCTGGGTTTTGCCGTCGTAGACCGGCAGAAGCTCCCGCTGAAGGTTTGGAGCGAGTGTGTACGGTGCCCGAAGAATCAGGCGTGTGACGAAATCGCGATGACGCTGGTGCTGGAGGATGTGCCGGACCTGGCCGTCCCCAAACCCGCCCCGCCGCCGATAGATCAGTACATCGTGCCGACGATCCTGGGCGCCCGTAACGGCAATCCGTTTCCGCCGGAAGATGATGACTGAATTCATAAATACTCGCATCCACGCGCTCCCCTTGTTACCCTAATCACAGACATGCCAGACGCCCACGCTTGGCTCGGAAAAATCATCGGGTCGGTGCAGTTCGCTGCGCTGAGTGAGTCGCTGCGCGCCTATAAGCCCGGGAAAGGCGGGATCCGGGCACATGGCAGCCGGGGATCGAGCTTTACACTGACCGCCGGAGCATTGGGAACAAACCTGGGTCGACCGATCGTGATGGTGGTGGCTCACCTGGATGAAGCGGACGACGCACTGGACGACCTTGCGTTATTCGCCGAAGCGGGTCAACCGTTGGACGCGGTTCGGTTTGGCGCGTTGGAGGTGTTGCCGGGCGAGTCGAATGTCAGTCTGGAACTGCTGGCCGAACGGTTGAGCGTCGTTGGCAGGCTCGTCGAGCAGGATGTGCCGGACCTGATCGTCGCGCCGATTCAGGCGTTGATGCAAGGCGTACCTGAGCCGGAGTCGTTGCAGTCGTTCTCGAAGGTGATCCGTAAGGATGAAGACCTGCCGCCGGGCGAATTGATGGAATGGCTGACGGCTGCGGGTTACCAACGGCTGGATGCGATCGAACAACCGGGCGATTTTGCTTCGCGCGGCGGGATACTGGACATCTACCCCCCCGCCGGCTCCACTACGGACAGCGAATCCGACAACCAACTGCTCGGCCCGATCCGACTCGACTACTTCGGCGACACAGTTGAATCGATCCACCGTATCAACCCCGACACGATGGGTTCGGCCGGTCCGATCGATTCGGCTCGCATCATCGGAGCAAGTACGGAACAGATTCAAAAGAACGAAAGCACCGCCAATCTCATCGACCTTCTGCCTGAAGATACTGTCTTCATCCTGCACGAAGTGATGGAGCTATCGGAGCAGGCACGCGGGTATTACGAACGGCTGACCAACGCGGTTGGTGTGTATGCACCGAACACCATCTTCAGCAAGATCCACGCGCGGCCGCATATTGAGTGTAATCAGTACTCCTCCGGAGCCGGGCAGGACGGTGTCATGTCGCTGCCGGTCGAACAACTCACAACTTTTGACGAAGACGCCAAAGGTGCAATCAAGCAGCTTGGCGAACTTGCGCAAGACAAAGATCAACAGGTCGTAGTCCTCTGCCAGAAGCCTGCGGAGCGTGACCGATTGCGTGAGTTGATCCAGGAACATGCACCGCAAGCTCTTAACGAATTCACACTCGAAGTCGGTTACCTGCATCGCGGATTCGCATGGAACGTGTCAGATTCGACACTGCACCTTGTTCCCCACCACGAACTATTCCACCGTTATCACATCCGCCGACGTGTTCGGCGTATCACCGGCGGTGCACAGGCGGGCGATGCGTTCCTCGACCTGGACGTCGGGGATTACGTGGTCCACGTCGATCACGGTATCGCAAAGTTCACCGGCATCAAAACCATGCGGCGTGGCGGGCTCAGCCAGGAATACCTGACGCTTGCGTTCGCAGGTGACGCACTGCTGCATGTCCCGGCCACTCAGATCGACCTGGTGCAGAAGTATGTTGGTGGTTTTGAAGGCCGTCCACCGTTATCGACGCTCGGTGGGAAGAAGTGGAACAAGCAGAAACAACAGGTCGCCGATGCAGTCAAAGACCTGGCGGCGGAACTGTTACGCGTTCAAGCGGCGAGGCAAACTCAGCCCGGCACACGATACCCCGGCGACACAGCATGGCAACGTGAGTTTGAAGCAGAATTCCCCTACGACGAAACCGAAGATCAACTCGCCGCGATTTCCGCGATTAAACAAGACATGGGTAAGGACCAGCCGATGGATCGGCTTGTCTGCGGGGATGTCGGTTTCGGTAAAACGGAAGTCGCGATCCGAGCCGCGTTCAAAGCAGCGGAGTTCGGCAAGCAGGTGGCGGTCCTCGTACCGACGACCGTGCTCGCTGAACAACACGGACGCACGTTCGCTCAACGTATGGCCGACTACCCGTTCCGTGTCACGTCGATCTCCCGCTTCAAGACCGGGGCCGAGCAAACCAAGATGCTCAAGGACCTGGCGGAAGGCAATATCGACATCATCATCGGCACACACCGCCTGCTTTCCAAGGATGTGCACTTCGCCGACCTTGGCCTGGTTATTATCGATGAAGAGCAACGTTTCGGCGTTGAACACAAAAACCAGTTGCTGCGTTTCCGCCTGACAGCCGAAGTCCTGACGCTGACCGCGACGCCGATCCCACGCACGCTGCACATGTCGATGATCGGGTTGCGTGATATCAGCTCGTTATCAACTCCCCCCGCCGACCGGCGTGCGATTGTGACCGAGGTCGTACCGTTCGATCGCAAGCGAGTAAAACAGGCGATCATCCGCGAACTGAACCGCGACGGACAGGTCTACTTTGTCCACAACCGTGTGCACAACATCCAGAGTGTGGCAGACGATATCCAGCAACTCGTTCCGGATGCGAAGATCATCATCGGCCACGGGCAGATGCCTTCTCGTGAACTTGAAAAAGTAATGCTCAAGTTTATGCGACGCGAAGCAGACATCCTTGTTTCGACAACGATCATCGAATCCGGCATCGACAATCCACTGGCGAATACGATGTTTATCAATCGCGCGGATCACTTCGGATTAGCGGATCTGCATCAATTGCGTGGGCGCGTCGGGCGGTACAAACACCGTGCGTATTGTTATTTGTTATTGCCTGAGGACCGTCCGTTGACTGAAGTCGCAGCGCGTCGTCTTAAGGCAATCGAGCAGTACTCCATGCTGGGCGCGGGTTTCAAGATCGCGATGCGAGACCTGGAAATCCGAGGTGCGGGCAACCTGCTCGGCGCCGAGCAGTCCGGACACATCGCGGCGGTCGGTTACGAGATGTACTGCACGCTGCTCGATCATGCCGCCAAGCGTTTGCGACATGAGCCCGTCATCGAACCTGCCAAGACACACCTGGAATTGCCGATCGCCGGGGCGTTACCGAAGCGTTACATCCCAAGCGATAAGCACCGCATGGAAGCGTACCGGCGCATCAGCCGGGCCGCGACGCTCAAGGAACTCGAAGAAGTCGTACAGAGTATCCGTGATGCCTACGGCGAAGCACCCAAGCAAGCGCAGACGCTGATCAACCTCACAGAAGTCCGCATCGCCGCCAGCACGTTAGGTATCGACACGCTAAAACTGGAAGGCCCGGATCTGATCTTTACAACCAAACAACCACAGAAACTCGAGCAGGTATTCAGCGCAGCACCCGGGCGGGTCAGCGTTTTAGACGAATCCACTGTGTACTATCGTCCACCGAGCAATTACCTCGAACCGGCGGATACGTTGCTGGCGGTACTGCGGAAACTGTTGGTGAGGCCGGTCTTACAAGAGGCCGCTATAGTAGGCAGATAGTGGTGGAACACTGAATAATATCACGTTTACCTCGTTACCAATAAACATGCTTCATATTGCCATTTATCATCCTTCCATTCCACAAAACACGGGCAGCATTGCGCGCACAACTGTCGGCTTTCGGACACAGCTGCACCTCATCAAACCCTACAAATTTGAGATAACTGATCATGCCGTTCAACGAGCAGGCCTCGACTATTGGCCTCACGTCCGGCTTACCGAACACGAAAACGATGAGATGTTTCTTGAATGGCTGGGTGACCGCCGTCCATGGTTGATCACAAAGTTCGGTGAATTACGTTTTGATCAACCTGACTACCGCGATGGCGATGTGTTGATCATGGGTAACGAAAACACGGGTTTGCCGGACGCATGGACGCAACGTTGGCCGGACCGACGCGTGAACATCCCGATCCTCGGGCAGATCCGCAGCTACAACCAATCCAATGCCGCCGCGATCATCCTGGCGCAGGCGAGTTTGAAGGCTGGTTTGTTGGGAAGCTAATCAGCCCATCCGACGACGGTTCATCATCCAGTCTTCGCGCGTTTCGATCGCTTGCCTGACGATATCCGCATCTTCATTGCTGAAACAACACAGCACAACACGCTCCGGCATCTCATGCTTATCGAGATAGCCATAGACATGCCCGAATGCGATCTTCGCCGCTCGTAACTTGGGGAAGTGATAAACGCCGGTGGAGATATTGGGAAACGCAACGGACCTGCAACCATGTTCGGTCGCTAGCGTCAGTGACTGGTGGTAGCAGGACGCGAGTAGCGTGTCTTCGTGCGTGTACCCGAGTTTTAGCGAATCATCGCCGTGCCACACCGGACCAACAGTATGGATGATGTGCCGTATACCTTGTTTTTCCAGGTTAAACGCGGGCGTGATCTTGGCTAAACCCGTTGGACAGCCACCTAATGTTTTGCAGTAAGCGAGTAACTCGCCGCCGGCCGCACGATGGATCGCGCCATCCACCCCCCCGCCGCCAAGCAAGGATTCATTAGCAGCATTCACAATCGCATCAACTTCGAGCGTCGTGATATCAGCAGTCAGAACTTCAACACGATCGAGTGTCTGCATGTTTAAGAATCATGAACAATTGAAGGGTTTAATAACTGTCGGCATCGCGTAGAGAAACCGGTTTGCCTAGCACCTCATTCATGATAATCGCTTTTCGCAGATCGGCGAGTGTGAGTCCTTCAGACGATATGTCGCTGATCACCGTCGGTGTCAATATGGGCGAGGCTGCCCGAGTGGTTCGAGATTGGGCTGCTGTGGTTGTCCGACGCGTCGTGGACTCAGTTGGACCCGGCGTCACAACGTGATCGTGAATAAGTGTTCCACGCTGACGCGCAAGAGCCTGAGCCCTGGCATGAGCTTGGGCTTGTTGTTGCCGAGCCCGTTGTTGAGCCTGTTGGCGTGCTCGCTGCTGGGCTTGATGCTGGGCCTGCTGCTGCGCTCGTTCAGCCTGGCGTCGGCGTTCAAGCTCAGCCTGGCGTTGAGCCAGCGCCCGACGCTGCGCTTCGTTTGGCACCTGGGGTTGAGTTTGTTGCGGCTGGCGTCGTGGTTGCTGGACTCGCTGTTCCTGCTGCGCCTTGGCCCTGGCTCTGGCGATACGCTCAGCCATGGTCAGGTTGCCGGCATCTCCACCCGTTCCGCCGCTACTACGGGCCGCCCCGCCAGTTGACATCTGCGTACGATTGCGAGCCGCCTGCCGTAATTGCTCGCGACGACGGGCTGCCATCTCTTCCAGTTCTTCGGGATTGTGTCCCTCATCCCGTCGACGCTGCTCGTCGCTCGACTGTTTCAGGCTCTTGATCCAGCCACCGATGATCACCGCGCCGACGAAGATAAGCCATATCCAGTCCGCCCAGTCGATGGCAAGTGTGAGTGTCGGATTGTTTAACATGGCAATCTCGCTTTGCTTGAAGAAGACGGCTGGCGCTAGTCATGCTACTGCATTATATCGGACGGATCGACCCAGAACACGGGAGTTTCATCTACTCGTTTCCCGCCTCCGGGAACCTCCATCTGCGTGAACCTGACGCCATACACCGCCTCTAGCCGCTGCGGCTGCATGACCCGCGGGCAATCGCCTGATGCGACCAGCTCTCCCCGATCCAGCAGCCAGATATCGTCCGCATAGCGGGCCGCAAGGTTCACATCATGCAAAACGACCAGCACAGCCGGACCAGGAGTATGCGTATCCAACAAATCACCGGCTGCAATACTGCGAAGCAGACGCATCGTCTGATGCACATGTTTCAGGTCCATCCCGGACGCAGGTTCATCCAGCAGCATCACTCGCCCCGCCCCGCTTGATTGAGCGATCGCCCGCGCCAAGAGAACGCGCTGCTGCTGCCCGCCTGACAGCTCAAAAAATATCCGCTGTTGTATGTCCGCAAGATCGCACAACGCCATAGACCGATCAACATACCCAGCCGGATCGCCCACCGTATACCGGCCCATCGCCACAACCTCACGGACCGTGAAAGCAAAACTCATCACACCCCGCTGCGGTACATAGCTGATCTGCCTGGCCCGATCTCGATAAGCGATCTCCGAGACCTGCCGCCCTCCCAGTTCGATCGATCCTGACCACGGCGATAGCTGCCCGAGCATGAGCTTAAGCAGTGTGGACTTACCCGAAGCATTCGGACCGATAAGTGCACAGACGCGACCCGGGATCAAATCAGCGTTCAGAGTCCGTATAACTGGCGTCTCGGGCACGTAGCCAAACGTCACATCACGCAACGACACCACGCCGTTCCCTGCCGACGGATCGGTCTGCATGCTCTGGCCTGTTTGCGCTGTTTCTGACATTTAGGCAACGTCCACACGGTGTTATCAGCCTATATTCGCCTGTCTGCAACATCTGTGACGGACAAGCCGTACGGCTTATAACGATTCTACCCGTTTCAAGCTCACGCAGGGCCTGGAACTACCCGATAAGACCAACGATACCAGCGCATAAGGTGTGAGCACATGGTGCAGGACAATCCACAGCCAATCAAACACCCGGCGGAAGACACCAGCCAGGTGGAAGGCCTGCTTAACGAGCTGGAAGAACGGCTGGGACAACTCAAGAACTGGCAAAAGGAAAGCGACCACCAGATGGAACTGGTGCGTCAGCAGGCTGATCATGCGCAAGATGAGTTAGCCCGTGCTCTGCAGATAGCCGAGCAGGCCGCACGCAAGCAGATCGAGCTGGATGAGCAGCGGGCCGAATTCGAGGAACGCCAATCAGAATTCGAGGCTAACCAGCAGGCTATCGAGCAGCGCCAACAGCAACTGGATCAAAAACAGGCTGAACTCGACCAGGCCCTGGCGGATCTGGACAATCAACGCAAGGAAGCCGACCAACTCAAGCAATCCGCCCAGCAGCAGGTCAAGGCCGCGGAGCAGAAGCTCCATGAGGCCCAATCACTACAGGAGAAGTTCGCCGAGCAGCGCAAAGAGCTGGACGCCGCACGCGAACGCCTGGAGCAGGAGACCGCTCGGGTCGAAGAGCGTGCCGAAGCCAACGAAGTACTCAGCAACGAGCTGGACGAACAACACGCCAAGCTCGACAAGGCAGAGAATGCGTTGGCCGCCCGTTCTGAAGAGATAGACCAACGCGACGAAGCACTGCAGGAGCAGGCCGAATCTCTCAAGGCTCAACAACAGCAGCTCGAACAAGAACGCGAAGCGCTTGAGGCTTCCAAATCAGAAAACTACGAACAGGCTGAGCAACTGAAGCGTGAGCTGAATGAAGTTCGCAATCAGCTCAGCGAAGCCAATGAACTTTGTCAGCAGGCGCTACAGAGCAAGGAAACGCTTCAGGCCGAGTTCGACCAGCTCAGTGCCGAGGCCGGCAAAGCCGGTGAATTGGGCGAACAGCTCAAGCAGACCCGTCAGGAACTCGAGACCAAGCAAGCTGATCTGGCAGAACAGCGCCAACAGATCGAGCAGCAACGCACCGAGTTGGAATCAACCCGCACCGAGCTGGACAAACAACGTGAACTCATCGCGGCTCAGAGCAAAGAGCTTGAAGCCAAGCGGTCCGCCATCGAAGCCGGTGAATCCGAACTCGCGGAAAAACAGCAGGAACACGCCAGCCAAAGCAAGGAACTCGAAGAACAGAAGTCGCTGCTCAATGAGTTGCAGTCTGACCTGGAACAACGTGAGTCTGCCATCGCCGCTCGCCTCAAACAGGCGGAGCAACAGGAACAATCTCAAAGTGAAGCGGATAACCAGCTCAGCGAGCAGATCAACGAGCTGCGCACCAAGCTGAACGATGCCCAGTCACGCCAGAGCGAACTCGAAAGCCAGAAGACCGAACTCGAATCCGAAAAGAATCAGCTTGAATCGCAAAAGTCCGAGCTTCAAAGTAAGGCTTCACAGCTTGTCGAAGAGAAGTCCAAGCTCGAAGAGCAGGCCAACCAGCTCAATGAAGAGTTGACCTCGCTACAGGCCCAACTCGAATCCAAGCAGACGCAGGATCTGGAAGGCAAGAACGCGGAGATCGAGAAGCGTGAAGCCGAGTTGAAGACCAAACTCGCCACGTTCCAGAAGACGCTTGCTCAAGGCAAGGAACAACTGGTCAACGAGCGTGAGAGCCTGAAGAAAAAAGAACAGGCCCTGGCCGAGCAAACCAAGCAACTGGAACACGAAAGCGACAAACTCGCAAAACGCGAGCAAGAACTGGCCAAGGCCAAGGAATCGCTCGACGAGAAGTCACAAAAGATTAAGGATGAGGAAAAACGCGTCACCTCCAGCAGCCAGCAATATGCCGGTCTAAACAAGGAACGGCAGATGCTCGTCGAGGTCAAGAAGTTCCTCGAGGTCTCCGAATCCGAAATGATCCGCAAGTGGGCCACGAGCAAGGCGACCAGCATGGTCGTCGGCATGGTGATCGCGACGATCCTGCTTGCCTCGTTCAGCTACGCGATCGGCCACAAGGTGATGCAACCGACCTGGCAAGGCGATATGGCCATCCAGATCACGCTGCCCGAGGGTGAAGAAGCACCATCAGAGGGTGAATGGATTAACAGCTCTCGACAAACGATCACCAGCGAACCGGTGCTCAAAGAATCACTTGCTCAGCTTGAGCAACGCGGTGTTCGTCTGTTCAGCAGCACAAACATGCTCGCGCAGCATCTTGACACAAACCTGACGATCTCGGGCAAGCCGGGCCGTATTGATATGAAATACACCAACTCCGACAAGGAGGTGTGTGTGCCCGTGCTTGAATCCATTGGCCGCGCGATCGTTGGCCATCAACTGGCGCAAGACCGGTTGAATAACCGTAGAGACACGGTCCAGATCGCCCGTGCCGCAACACGCAGCCCCGAACCCGTGCGCGACGATCGGCTGAAAGTCTCCGCCGCCATCTTCGGCGGCCTGCTGACCGTCTGCATGTTCCTCTGGATCATCATGCGTATCTGGCTGCGACGCACGCAGAGCATGTTCGGCGTCGAGAACGGACCGGATATGACCATCCTGGAGAGCCCGACCGGTTGGTCGGCCCCCGGCGGTAATGATGAGGAATAATCCCCAATAATCCTATCCGACTGTTGCTGACGTTATACTGCGCCTCCAATTCCACCGGAGACGCCCTGATGTCAGACACCCAAGTTCTGCAAACCGACCTGCCCAGCAAGCGCCTGTGGTCCCTGGACACGCTGCGTGGCTTTGACATGTTCTGGATCATCGGGGGCAGCAGCATCTTCCACCACATCGCCCGTAATACGGACTGGGGCTGGGCGGATGCGATGAATAAGCAATTGGAACATGTCGATTGGGAAGGCCTGCAAGCCATGGATATGGTCTTCCCGCTGTTCATGTTTATCTCCGGAGTGGCGATCCCCTACGCACAGGGTTCACGCAGACAGAAAGGTGCGAGTAAAACAGACATCGTCCGCAAGGTTGTCATTCGTGCGATCGTGTTGGTCCTGCTTGGTTGGGTGTGCAACTATATCCTGAACTTTAAGTTCGCCGAAATGCGATGGCCGAGTGTGCTGGGCCAGATCGGGATCGCATACCTGTTTGCCTCGCTGATTGTTTTGTATACGAAGTCATTCATGTCCCGCATGGCATGGTTGTTTGGCATCCTGATCGGGTACGCGGCCATCCAACTATTTGTACCGGTCCCGGGTGTTGGGGCGGGCGTCCTTACACCCGAAGGCTGTATCAACGGCTACATCGACCGCATGCTCCTGCCAGGAAACCTCTACGGCAAGGTCGATGGCGTACAGATGTTCGATCCCGAAGGCATCCTCTGTGTCGTTTCGGCTACAGGTATCACGCTTTTGGGCGCGTTAGCCGGCCACGCACTACGTCGCCCTGATGTCTCAGGCATCCGCAAGACCTGGCAACTGGCCGTGGCAGGCATCGTGTTCCTCGGTATCGGCCTGGCAATCGCGCCGTGGTACCCGCCGATCAAAGCCGCTTGGACCACGACCTTCAACCTGCAGGCCGGTGGCATCTCACTGCTGCTATTGGCGCTTTTCTATCTCGTGATCGATGTCTGGGAATGCAAGAAGTGGACCTTCTTCTTCCGTGTCATCGGGCTCAATGCCATCACCATCTACATGGCCCCGCGCGTGATCGACTTCAAGCACGCCGCCGAATTCCTCTTCACCGGCACCGCTTCACTGTTCGATAAAGACTGGCAGCCGATGGTCATCACCCTCGCCGTCATCACGCTGAAGTGGCTGTTCCTCTACTTCCTCTACAAGAAGAAGATCTTCCTGCGGGTATAGGAAACTTCATAGCCGCAAATGAACGCGAATCAACGCAAATGTATATGAATCAATCTAAACCGATTCTTCCTATTCGCGTCTATTTGCGTCCATTCGCGGCTAAGCTCATTCCCCCATCACCGTCACCACAATCGTGCGCGTCCGTGGTTTCACATCGCATTCAAGATGGAACACCTGCTGCCACGTGCCGAGGTTGGGTTGGCCGTCGGTGATCGGCAGCGTCAGGGATTGACCTAACCAGGTGGCCTGCAGGTGCGAATGCCCGTTGCCATCATGCCAGGCCCGCTCGTGTCCGTAGTCCCGTGACGGCGGAATTAGCTTGTCGAGGATCGCCGGCAGGTCTTCCATCAGCCCGTCCTCAAACTCGATGCACCCGATCGCCCCGGTCGAGCCAAGGTTAGAGATAGTAACGGTCCCGATCTTGATCCCAGACGCCCGGACAATCCCGGCCACCTCGCCGGTCAGATCGTGCATCTGCCCGTGACGGCTTGTCTGTATCCGTAGTGTTTGTTGAGTAACCATTTTCACAGTTTAGCTGGAATTGCCTTGACAACCGGCTGCGACAGGCCAATACTGTACTAGTCGTACTAGTACAGTTATACTATGAAACCTAACCTGACCATCAAGACCGGCTCGCCCACACCGATCTACCGCCAGATCGTCGATCAGATCTGCCTGGCGGCGGCGACCGGTGAGATGCAACCCGGCGACGCCATCCCCAGCGTCCGCACGCTCGCCGAACGGCTGGTCATCAATCCCAATACCGTCGCCAAGGCCTACAACGAATTGCGTCGCGATGGCGTCATCGAGTCCCAACCCGGCCGGGGCATGTTCATTACAGACAAGCGCGACGTCTTGACCAAGTCCGAGCGTGTGCGACGGATTCAACCACTTCTTGACGCACTGGCGGAGCAGTCCGTGATGCTTGACCTGGACAACAGCGAACTTCACAAACGGCTCGATCAAGCCTTGAAACAGGTGGGCAAACCTCCTGCTTCCGGAGAAAAGCCATGACCGACACCGTCATTCAGACTGACAGGCTGACGAAGTACTTCGGCTCCAAGTGTGCATTGTTGGAACTGTCCATGCAGGTGCCGCGCGGCTGCGTGTTCGGATTCCTCGGGCGCAACGGTTCAGGCAAGACCACGGCGATCCGCATGCTGCTTGGATTGCTGGACCCGACACGGGGAAGCGCAACAATCTTCGGCCACGACAGTCAACAACTACCGGACAATGTCCGCGGTAAGATCGGCTATATGCCGGAGGGCCACCCCTTCTACCGCTGGATGAAAGCCAAGGAAGCCGGACGTTTTCAGAGCGGGACCTACCCAAAATGGAACAAGGACCTGTTCGAGGCCGTGCTCGAGCACTTTGGGATCGGGCCGGATGACAAGGTGAAGAATCTGTCTCGCGGCATGAGAGCCGGATTGTGCCTGGCGTTGACGCTGGCAACCGAGCCGGAACTGTTGATCCTTGACGATCCGGCACTGGGGCTTGATCCCGTTGCGAGACACGCGTTTCTGGAATCGATGATCTACGTCACCCGTGAAAAGCGATGCACGATCTTCTTCTCATCACACCTGCTATCCGATGTGGAACGCGTCGCCGACCGCATCGCGGTGCTGGACCACAATGTGCTCAAAGCCTGTTGCTGCGTCGAGACCTTCCGTAAGCAGATTCGTCAAGTGATTCTGCGCTACGAAGATGTGCCCATTGACTCGGCTCGCGTTATGAGCATGCCGGGCATGTTGCACTGTGTGCATATAGGCAACGAACTGAAACTGACACTGGTTAACGCCAACGGTGAAGTAGATGAAGCATTAAACCATGTCGGCGCAAGCTCAATCGAACAGGTCCCGCTGGGCCTGGAAGAAGCGTTCCTGGCTTATCTGGGTGACAAGGGCGAACGAACATCCTTCTTCGATAAGGTGGGGGCCTCACAATGAAAACGATCCTCTGGAAAGAATGGCGTGAGAACATTGGCTGGGCGCTGTTGGGGATGATCGGTGCGGGATTGATGATGACGTTGGTGCTGGCCCAAAATGTGCGCACCCAGGAGACAATCGCCGAGGACGAGTTCACCGGATTGATCGCGTGCATCGGCGCCATCATCGGCACGGCTATTGGTTTCTTACAGGTCATCTTCGAAACGCGTCAAGGCCACTGGGCGGTGCTGGTGCATAGGCCGATCAGCCGCGAGCGGTTGTTCATGGGCAAGGTCGTCGCGGGTCTGTCACTCTATTTTGCCGCCATGCTGATCCCGTTCATGTTGTGCGTCGTTTGGGTGCAGATTCCCGGGAATGTTGCTGGACCGTTTTACTGGCAGATGACTATTCCGGGATGCATAGATATCCTCGCGGGCACGCCCTACTACTTCGCCGGGATGCTGGTGGCACGCCGATCCGCTCGTTGGTACGCCAGCCGGTGTCTGCCGCTTGTGGCGGCGTTGTTCTGTACATTTCTCGTACTCGTTATACCGATTGCCAAGCTGGCGATCCTGACCATCGTGGTATTCGACATCGTCATGGTTACCTCGGTTCGTGGGGCGTTCATCAAAGGTGGTGAGATACGCGCACAAGGTGTTTTCTCCAAAACCTCACTAACGTGTGTCTTGCTTATAGGCTTGGTTTTATCCGGCGTGTTCATCGTCATCACCGTGGCTTCTTTTCTGCCTGCACCCCCGCATACCGATACACAGATGCAACCGATGGAGCGACTCTCCTATAAGCCGTTACGTGACGGACGTATCGCTGTGATCAAATCTCTTGGCACAGAGCGCATCGCTGTTGACGACAAGGAAGGTAATCCGATCCCCGACATGATCCCAATACCCGGTGCAAAAGATCCACTCGAGCAGTTGACGCCGCCCCAGACAACCCTGATCATCAAACCATCAGATATCCGAATACGCGATTATCGTTACCGGTATCAGATCCGCCACCTGAGAGCCAACCTCGGGACGGTTGAGCAGGAAACTTGGTATTACCTGCCGGACGTCGGGCGTTTCGTGGGATACAACATCCCGACTCGAACGCTGATTGGCAGTATCGGCCCCGAAGGCTTCGCCAAGCCGGGTGAAACACGAACCGATCGGTTTGCTGGAGAACGGCTGTGGCAGAATCCGGAAGGACCTATCTTCGGATTGTTTGCCACAACCAAAGCAATCTATCAAGTAAATCTCACACTGAGAACCGCCATAGAATTGTTTGAGCCCGAAGATAACGACCAGATCATTCAGATCGGAAGTATCGTAAAATACATCAACCACTCGCCCTATGGCATGATGGGTGGCTACGGGATGGGTATGGAAGCTCAGGAGACTGACTACGAGTACGCGGGTTATGCCATCTCAACCAACCATGGGCTCATCCTGTTGGATAACAACATGAACATACTCGCCAGGCATGTGCCCGAAGTTGATACGGCAACATATGGCTGGATGCATATCTACAAGCTTGACGAGCCGGATCGCTATGTGCTCTGGTTCAACCCCGATTCGGATGCGATTGATGAAGATGACAAGGAAAGCACGACCCCTCCTTACAGGGTTGAGATATTTGATGTAAATCAGGGTTTGATCTCCTCATTTGAACTACCCACAGACACGCGCACTTTTTACAGGTGGCCAAACATAGACACCACCATCGAGCCATACTGGGGGTTGATCTCACCGCCCGCGCCCCTGTTATTACTTACTGCCTTGCCGACGTACATGTATACGGAAATCGGGTACACGCAAGCGTTGCTGAAAAACTCTCTCGACATCGTTATGGGTTTGTGCATGCTCATTGGAGCTATCGCGGGTCTCGTGGGTAACTTGTGGATCGGCCATCGTAATGCGCTGGCGGCTGTGCCTAAGACAGTCTGGGCGGTACTTGGCCTGCTGCTTGGGCCCTGCGGCATCCTGTTGATGCTGTGCATGCAGGACTGGCCCGCCCGGCTACGCTGCCAGGATTGTGGCAAGCCCCGACGGGTCGACCGCATGGCCTGTGAGCATTGCGGGGCATCTTTCCCCACGCCACCCACAGATGGCACCGAGATATTCGACCAGGCCGGTGACTCTCAAGAACTCGAACCGGCAATATAAACCTATTTGTTACCATTATGTTAGGTATCTTGAGCCGGCCGGGATGGAACTGAACCGCGCCCATCCACGTTTGACAGCACCGGTCTGCTCACTACAATGACCGATTCGATTATCCAACCGCATAGATACGGACTTAAACCGATGAATCGGCAGACTTTCCACGCTAAAAACAACGAGGTGCCACAGGATTGGCACATCGTCGACGCCACGGACCAGGTGCTCGGACGCATGGCGACCCGCCTGGCAACTATCCTCATGGGCAAGCACAAGCCGCAGTACACGCCGCATCACGATGTGGGCGACTTCGTGGTCGTGACCAATGCCGAGAAGATCAAGCTGACCGGCAACAAGCTCGACCAGAAGCTTTACCGCACCTACTCCGGCCACCCCGGCGGGCAGAAGACCTTCACCTATCGTCAGATGGTTGACTCGAAGCCCGAACTGCTGGTTGTCGAAGCCGTCCGCAGGATGCTGCCCAAGAGCAAGATGGGCGTTGCGATGCTCAAGAAGCTCAAGGTCTACGCCGGCCCGGAACATCCGCATCAGGCTCAAGACCCCAAACCCTTGGAACTGCAATCCGCGTAACCCCCGGCCCCGGTATATCTGAGGCGAGCGTGCTTCAGCACGCGGCCCAACACCGACCTAGACCCTAAACTCACCCGAGACCCCAACCGATGTCTGAAGAACTGACCTCGACACTGATGCAAACCCCCGCTGAAGAGCAGACACGCCCGCTGTCCGAGCCCGCCAAGCCTGACAAGGGCGGCTTCGTCTGGGGCACCGGCCGACGTAAATCTTCCGTGGCCCGCGTCCGCGTCAAGCCCGGCGAAGGCAAGTTCCTCGTCAATAAGCGTGACGTCAACGAGTACTTCTCCGAGTTGCAGCACAAGGCTGCCTGCCAGAAGCCGCTGGAAGTCACCGACACCGCCGGCAAGCTGGACGTGCATGTCAACGTCAGCGGCGGCGGCATCACCGGCCAGGCCGAGGCCATCCTCCTCGGCGTCGCCCGTGCCCTCAAGGGTTATGACCCGACGCTCGAAGCCACGCTGCGTTCACATAACCTGCTGACCCGCGACCCCCGCGAAGTCGAACGCAAGAAGCCCGGCCAGCCCGGCGCCCGCCGTCGCTTCCAGTTCTCCAAGCGTTAATCACGCTTACCAAACCAGACCACACGATCCCGTCGGATTCATTCGGCGGGATTTTTTATTGGCATGTGTTAATCGATACGCTTGGTTCACTGCCCGCGTTGCGTCGCAACGCGGCTATGACAGAAAAGCAATAATGACGCAATGTTTAGCGGGCGATCGCAGATCGCCATGTTTAGCTTGGATTGTGTCCAACATATCGTTATCCTGAATCCAAAGGAGGCCCGCCATGCCAGCCACCTGGGACAACTATCCACTTAATTACCGACCTGCAACCGAGGCGGATATCTTCGCTGCGTTTGAGGCAGCGACGCATAGCGTCTTTTTCGTGCCCAATCCCAAGCACACATTCGGCCCTGAAATGAGCTTGCATCACTGGTCGGATGCCTTTAATGATATTTGGGGGCCTTACTTCGATTTGACGGGCATGTACGAGTGGTTACACGATTACTATCATTTGGACTGCGATATTGACGCGTGGTATACGTTTGTAAACAAACCCAAACAAAAAACGATTCGAGATGTCTGTCGGTTTGCTGTAGAGCATAATGTGCGGATACTCGATCCCACGCCATTAAGGATCGCTGGCCAGACATGTGAAGAGGCAGGGGTTTTTCTGGCTTTCAGATTAGCCATGACCAAACCAATGCATGAACCCTATCAGTTCAGACCTTCCGACACAATCAACAGTATCGCACGTGGGAACCCGGATGAATTCAGTAAAGCGTTATTTAAAATCAACCCTCAACTGGCATCTCGATTAAGGATCTCTTATTCAAAATTGAACGCTCTTGCAGGCACATTGTGGATGTTAACATTGTCGGGCGGTTTACTCAGTTTATTCTGCTGGTTTCTCGGTTTCTCATTGATCAGTTGGGTAAACTGGTTAATACTTTTCACAGTCATATCGGTTGTGTTGAGGATCAGTTCATACCTGCCTCCAACTCGTGTCGAGATCGAAGGCCTCAAAACCATGGCCGACCTGTCGCGTGAGATCGTGCGATATCAGCGTGGAACACAACCGGCCTGACTTAGATGTGATTTAACTCAACAGATACGCCAGCGATGGCAACGCAATCAGCAGCAGGACCGCGCTGCCGCAGCCTGTGGCTTTTTCTTCAAGCGGTTGCCAGTCGGCCGCTTGTTTGTATGCATCGTCACCACTGGCGAATGACTCAAACGCTGCGATCACATCTTCAGCAGACAGTTTTTCGCCGCTGGCGGTGAAGTGTTCGTCGCTTTGGTTTTCGCGGTATTCCAGGACCATGCCCTTGGTCCCGCCGGCGGTCTGCATGAATGAGCCGTCGTCCAGCGTCAGGATCGCAAACTCCGTCTTCATCTCCGCTACAGCGTTCACCGCCTCGGTGATGGTGTAATCGTCGATCGATTCAAAAACCCGGTCGGTTGTTTCCAGACGCATGGCAAGCCTTTCTCACCCTGAAGTGGTTTAACGCACCTTAATTGTCCGGCGCATCGTAGCTATCCTCGATGGCTTCGAAGAAACGGACATCGCCGTCATTCTCACTGGAAACCGGGAACGAGATCGGCGTACCATCTTTCAGGTCAATGTATATCGTGCTGTCATTGATGAAGGATGTGTCACGCACCAGGCTGGCCTCTTCGATCTGGTCGAACTCGACGACCGTCAGTGGTTGTGTCGAATCGTCTTCGCTGTAGATCACAACCCGTTTATTACTGACAAAGTAAAAACCATCACGGATATCGGATATCGCATCGGAGTAGAAGAACTTGATCTTCTCATCAGGCTCAAGCGCACCGACATCCGCGGCCGTATCAAGAAAGCGCTGGGGCACCTGGTTGCCGGTGTATACGCTCGTTTCCGGTGCGACGGTAACGACATACGCAAACCACCCAACGCAACCGAAGCAAGGCAACACAATGACGACAACACCTGTAATGATCAACCACCCCCACCAAGGCATCCCTTTACGCTGCGGCGATGGTTCGGGCGAGGTGTCAAAGGCGTTAAAGTGGCCGGGTTCTTGCATTTTCAATGTCCCCTAATATCAGATCATATGCGAGCATCATAACGCACCGGCCCCGATATGCGATAGCCGATGTGTCAGTCAGATATTATCAGATGTAAATGAAAAATGAAGGCCCAAAGTGTGGAGCGCCTCAAGCGCACAGATCGAGACCCACCTGCTGCATCCAGAAAACAGGATGTTTTATACGTCCAGATTCTTCACATCCAGCGCGTGATCTTCGATGTACTTGCGGCGGGGTTCGACGTCTTCACCCATCAGGATACTGAAAAGCTGCTCGGCTTCACTGGCGGTGTCCCAGGTCACACGCAATAGCACGCGGTTTTCGGGATTCATCGTGGTTTCCCAGAGTTGCTCGCCATCCATCTCACCGAGGCCTTTAAATCGCTTGATATCCATGCCTCGCTTGCCGTGGTCGAGGATCGCGTGGATGACCTGGTTGAGATTGACAATAGGCTCGACGATAGGCTCGCCCTTGCTGTCGGTCGCATGCAGCTCGAACTTGGTGGGCCCGCTGGCCCCCGTCACATTCTGTGTCTGCTTCAGGCTGTAGTCATCGATGTTCAGGCCCAAATCTTCCAGGTGCTTGAACAGACGCTCCAGTTCCTTAACCTCGTGCAGTTCCTTGCGTGTGGATTGCGGGGCGTCGTCGGCATCTTCACCGATAACCTTGTCCATATCCGGATCGGTCTCGGAGATGCCGTGCTGCTTGCGGAATTCGTCTTCCTGCTGCTCGGACCAGAAGAAGTGATCGCCGCTGGCGCCATTTATGCTGGGGGCGAACAGATGGATGCGCGGCAATCGGCCCTGGCCTTCCGGATCTTTTACCCGCTGAGCCAACAACTGTTCAAAGGTCAGGCCTCGCCGTTCGACGACACCGATCAACTCCTGAATGTGCTCAAGCACCTCTATCGCCTCGGACAGCTTATCGTAGTCAAGGCGGACCTGTTCGGAGCGATCGTCGTTGAATGCTACGAGCGTCGCGTCGCCGGAGCCGAGGGTGCTCAACAACATGCGCATGCGCTTTTCGTTGAGCACGTATTCGCTCTTCTTGCCACGGATAACCTGGTACAACGGCGGCTGTGCGATGAAGATTCGGCCCTCTCGGATCAGATCGGGCATCTGACGGAAGAAGAACGTCAGCAGCAGCGTGCGGATGTGGCTGCCGTCGACGTCGGCGTCGGTCATGATAATGATCTTGCCGTAGCGTAACTTGCTGATATCGAAGTCATCCGCACCGATGCCGCAGTTAAGCGCCTGGATGATCGTGCGGATTTCTTCAAATCCGAGAATCTTGTCGAGGCGTGCTTTTTCAACGTTAAGGATCTTACCCTTGAGCGGGAGGATCGCCTGGGTGTTGTGGTCGCGACCGCCCTTGGCAGAACCACCGGCCGAGTCACCTTCGACGAGGTAGATTTCGGATTCGCCGACGTCTTTACTGGTGCAGTCGTACAGCTTGCCGGGCAGGCCACCGGAATCGAGCGCGCCTTTACGACGTGTCAACTCACGGGCCTTGCGAGCGGCTTCACGGGCTTGGGCGGCCATGATGCCCTTCATGCAGATCCGCTTGGCATCTGCCGGGTGTTCCTCGAGCCAGGCACTGAGTTGCTGACCGACGCTGGTGTTGACGAAGCTTTCAACTTCCGCATTACCCAGTTTGGTTTTGGTCTGACCCTCGAACTGGGGATCGGACACCTTGACGGACACGATGGCGGCAAGCCCTTCGCGCAGGTCGTCGCCGGTCGGCGGGGTATCATTCTTGAGGATGTTGTTGGCGCGGGCGTAGTTGTTGAGCGTCCTGGTCAGCGCGGTCTTGAACGCTGAAAGGTGCGTGCCGCCTTCGATCGTGTTGATGTTATTCGCGAATGACAGGATCGCTTCGTTGTACGAATCGTTGTACTGGATCGCGATCTCACAGACCAGGCTCTGACTTTCGTCTTCGGTCTTGAAGTAGATCGGGGGATCGAGGATGGTGTTCTTGCCCTCGTTCAGTGCGATGACAAACGAAGCGATGCCGTCCGGGAAGCAATAGGCCTGGGACTTTTCGTTGCGCTCATCGGTGATCGTGATCTTGAATCCGGGATTGAGATACGCAAGCTCTTTGAGTCGGCCTGCGAGTGTCTCATAGCGGAAGTCAATCTCGGGGAATATCTGTGGATCGGGCTTGAAGGTGACCTTCGTACCGGTCTTGGATCGTTCACCGATAACGTGCAGTTCTTCGCTGACCACGCCGCGTTCAAAGCTCATCGCATGGAGCTTGCCGTCACGTGCGACTTCGACTTCCAGGTATTCACTGAGCGCGTTCACGACACTGGCGCCGACGCCGTGCAGACCACCGGAGACCTTGTACGAATCATGGTCGAACTTGCCGCCGGCGTGCAGGACGGTCATGACGATTTCGACAGTCGGCCGTCCGTTGAGTTTCGGGTTGCTGTGCTGATAAGGCCCGACGGGGATACCCGAGCCGTCGTCGATGATGCTGACCGAGCCGTCGGCATTGATCTTGACTTCCAAGTGGTCGCACCGGCCGGCCATGTGTTCGTCGATAGCGTTGTCGACGATCTCATAGACCAGGTGGTGCAGCCCGCGCGGCGTGGTGTCGCCGATGTACATACCGGGGCGTTTACGAACCGCTTCCAGCCCCTCGAGCACCTTGATGTTCTGCTCGGAATACTCACCTTTAGGCTTTGGCGCCTGGGGCGCTGTCGCCAGTGGAGCAGGGTCCTTAACGGTCGAATTGTCATCCATGATTCGTTGCCTTTTTATCAGCCGAACGGGGGCGGCCTGAAAGCGGCTTACCCCTGTGAAATAAGGTGTTTTCGAGCTTGTTAATGATACCAGAAATGGGTCTTGTCGACCAATTCCAAGGGGGTGAAAAATGCCCTAGAAAGAGGGGCTTGTCCGCTGTTTTATGGCTGCGGAAAAGGCTTCGCCAAGCGTTTATTTTGCGATGATTTGGAGGATCGGATCAAGACGATGCGGGGGCAGGTTCGGCCTCGTCTGCGGGTGCTTTCTCCGGATCGTCTGCAGGTTTAGCCTCGGTGTCAGATTCTGGCTTTTGCTGGACATCCGGTTGTGCTTCAGGGGTATCTGTTGAAGGAGCCGGTGATTGCTCCGCAACGGGTTCCGGTTCAGGCTGCGGTTGGGGTTTGGACTCGGGTTTTTGCTCAGGCGCTTTATCCGGCTCGGGTTGGGGCTTGGACTCGCTCGACGTTTCGTCGGCCTTGGGTTTGGATTCCGGCTCGGGTTTCGCTTCAGGCTTCGGATCAGGTTTGGGTTCGGGCTGGGTTTTCGCTTCTGGTTTTGGTTCGGGTTTGGATTCGGGTTCCGGTTGCGCAGCAGGCTTCTTTGCCTGCTCAGGTTTGTCGGCTTGCTTGGGGGCTACTTCCTTCTTGGGTGGTTCGGGAACATTCGCAACAGGCACGGGGGTTTTGCCGCGTACGGCTTTGATCTTGTCGGTCACCCGTTGGACCAGGTCTTCCAGTTCGGGGTCCAGTTGCTTCTCTTCCGGCGTGACACGACGCATGTGGCCGCCCGCCTCGGACCAGCTACGCATCGCTTCAGCCTCACGACCCAATTGATACAACGTATCACCCAAATGATCGTTGACCACAGCAAGCGTGGCGGACCCAACCCGGCCTGACTCGGCGCGATAACGGAGCATCGCCGCTTCCTTGGCTTTACTCAGCCAGACCTCGGCATCCTCAAACTTGCCCAGCTTGTAGTACGCCCAGCCTAGCGAATCCATGAACGCATCGTTTTCCGGATCGCTGTCGACGGCACGTTGGATCATCTGCAGCGCCTTGCCGGGATCTTCATCACGCATCAGCATCGCGTAGCCAAGGCCGTTATTCGACGGGCCGTGGTCCGGGTGCTTGGCAAGGATATCGCGGAGCAGTTGTTCACTGGCTTTCTGATCACCCTGATCGACATACCGCATCGCCAGCAGGTATAGCAGTTGCGCCTCATGTTCTGGGAAGCGCTCCGCCGCCTTACGGATGCGTTTTTCAGCAAGCTCCAGCTCCCCCACTTCCGTGAGGGCATTTGCCAGTAAATTCAACAGAAGCACCGGATTTTCTACATCATCTGCCGACAGCGCGGATTCCAGTTGCTCGATCGCCTCGGCGTACTTGCCTGCCTGCACGTAAAGCAAACCAAGCTGACCCGCGCGCTGAGGGGTGTCGGGCTGCAGCATGATCAGCCGCTGTTGAATATCAAACAGCCGTTCCTGGTCACGTGCCTGGCTGTAGAAACGCAAAGCGATCTGCAGGAGTAACGGGTTCTCGGGGCTGGCTTCAAGCCGGGATTCAAGCAGTGCGATCGCCTCACCGGTCCGGCCGGCTGCGTGGTAGGTGTCGAGTAACTGCGTTAACGCCTTGGCATCGTTGGGGTTCTCCGCCAGCAAGCCTTCGAGGATCGCGGCGGCGCGGTCATAGTTGCGACCGCTGGCATCATAAAGCTGTGCCTGCACGAGCCGACCGGTTCGGCTATTGGGGATCGTCCCCAGCAAACGCTTGACCAGGATGCGCCACTTGGCTGTCTGATCCTGCACCACGGATGGCTTGCCCGGGGCCGGATCGTACAAGCTGAGCAGCGCCTCGTAGATCGGCTCGGAAGTCGGCTGGGCGTTGAGCGCATCCTGCAGGGTTTGCTCCGCGTCTTCGATCCGCCCAAGCTTGATCTCAAGGTTGGCTTTGGAAATAACAAGTTTGGCGTCCCCGCCGGTCATCCGGATGACCCGATCGATCAGATCGACAGCTTCCTCCGCTCGATCCGTCTCAGCAAGCACGCGGGAACGCAAGAGGATGACACCCGTATCGCTGGAATCCGACAACGGCGCCAGGACTTCAGCCGCCTGTTCAAATTGATCCTGAACAATCAGCGCCTTGGCAAGCTCGATCCGAGCCACCTGCAAATCCGGTGCATCCTTGACAGCCAGCTCGAATTGCTGCTGAGCCGCAGCGAAGTCGCCTTGCACCGCAAGACACAAGCCACGCAGCACGGTGCGCATGGTGTCGGGCTGATCTGGTACAGCATCACCTATTGCTTCAAGCAGCGCCTGTGCGTCAGGCACGTGTGTCACTAATGCAGACGCGTATTCATCCGCAAGCCCCGGGGCTTTACCCATCAAGCGAGCGGTCAAGTCCGCGGCTTCCGCCAGTGTTTGCGTATCGTGAGGCGCCTGTTCAACAGGAAGCATGAAGTACTTGAGTAAGCGTTGAAAGACTTGGGCGTCTTCCGGGCTCTCCTCAAGATGTGCAATCAGCAGTGCCTTGGCTTCCGGCTCTGCGAGGATGTCCGACGCGGCGATTGCGAGATTGGCGGGTCGGCCTTCGGATTGGTAGACCTCCTGGATCGCCCCGGCGAGCATGGGTGCATTGAGGCCTTGGTTGACCGCGTAACGGACCATCGCCAGCGATTGTGCATCCCCCCGCTGCCGACGCAGCAATTCGATCACCAGTTCACGCGCCAGATCAGCGTCACGGTTCAGCATCGATGCATAAATGCGACGCTTATCGACCTTGACCGGGTCAGGCACGCCGGCGGCTAGCGCTTTGTCGTACGCCTGTAACGCTATCGCGGGTCGATTCATCAACAGGTTCAGGTCACCCATAAGCTGATAGGTGATCCCGATCTGTCGACGCAGCAAGGTTTGATCGCGTGCAAATCGTGACGCCTGGATCGGCTCATCAGTCGAAGCAACGTAGCGATCAAACTGCTCGATCGCGGCCGACACATAGCCGCTGCTTCGCAGCGAGTTGCCCAGGAAGTGCAACGTCAATTCGGTGAGCGCGGGATTATCTTCTGCTTTGTTCAGCGCGTCGTGAAAAAGAACAATCGCTTCGCCGTGCTCGCCTTTTTCGACGGCAAATCGGCCAAGGATGTAGATGCTGCGTGCGTCGTTTGGGTCGATTTCAACCGCTTGCCGAAAGTAGTAAGCACCTTTGACACGATTGCCGGTCCGGGAATACACCTCACCCAGGAGGCGTAAGAGTGTCGGCTCGTTCGGCGCCAGACGCAGCGCGGACTCAAGTTGCTGCTTGGCCTGGGTCGTATCCCCCTCAAGCCAGGCGGTACGCGCTTTAACGTAAGCCAGTTGCGCCCCCAAAGGTGGCTCGGTATTGAGATCGCCGCCAACCGGTGAGGTCGACGGAGCGTCCAGATACGCCGGGCGCGGCTGGAAAGCGAGAACACGTCTTAACGAAAGCTTGGCTGTTGATAGCGCTTCACCACGCAATGGAACGATCAATTCTTCATTGATGCCCGGCGGCGGTTCGATTTCCGCGTTGAGCAGGTCCCGGTTAAAGAAGCTGGTAACGCGTGAAGGCCGATCCGCAGGCCGAGTCGTCTTACCCGACTGACAACCGGCTGTGACCGACAGGCACAGGGCCGAGTACAGAATGATACGACTTACGTTCATACTCATTCCCGGGATTCAGGCGCCCGGTCAGGGGATCACTTTCTTGAGCGGGTAGCTGAAGATCGCGGTCGCCCCGGCACGTTTCAATGCAGGCACCATATCACGTTCGACCCGCTCATCCAGTACGACCTCGACGGCAACCCAGTTCTCGTCGGCCAACGCATTAACCGTCGGCGACTGTTCGGATGGCAATATCTTCAGTACCCCATCCAGCTTCGCCCTGGGGACATTCATCTTCAGGCCGACCTTCGACTTCGCATCAATCGCACCCAGCAGCAGCAGCGCCAGGTCTTCAATCTTAGCGCGCTTCCTGGGGTCTTCCCACGCCTGCTTGTTGGCGATCAGACGGGTCGTGCTGGTCAGCAGCGTATCGATCACCCGCAACTTGTTGGCGCGTAGTGATGAGCCGGTCTCCGTGATGTCAACAATCGCATCAACGAGTCGGGCCTTGACTTCCGTCGCGCCCCAACTGAATTCGACTTTCTTGACCTGGATACCCTTGTCTTTGAAGTAGCGCTCCGTCGTGCCGATCAGTTCGGTAGCGATGATGCCACCGGACAGATCTTCCGGTCCGTGGATATCTGATTCTTCCGGCACGGCCAGGACCCAAGTCGCGGGCCTGCTTGTCGCACGGGAGTACTTCAGTTCGCAGACTTCGTGTACATCCGAACCGTTCTCAACGACCCAATCATGGCCGGTGATACCCATATCGATCACACCGTCTTCAACGTATCGGCTCATCTCCTGGGCGCGGAACATCACCGCGGCAAGGTCTGGATCGTCGATACTTGGAAAGTAAGAACGGCTGGACACATTAATGTTGTATCCTGCACGATCGAACAGGTCGATCGTTGCATCCTGCAAGCTCCCCTTCGGGATACCGATGCGCAATAGCGCCTCATCAAGCTTTGTATTCATCTTCCTCAATTCACTTCTTCTTGGACCGTGATGCGGTCTTCTTGGTTGTACTCTTGGTTTTTTTGTTGGTGCTCGTCGACGACGGGGCTTGTGTTTTCTTGACGCTGGCCACCTTGACGGATTCGCGCTTCTGATCTTCACGTACGTTTTCAGCCTTAACCGTCGAGGGCTCGGGTGCGCTGGTTACCGATGTCGGTGTTTTACAGGCATCGGACCATGACTGGAGCAGCAGGTGTGCTTCGACCGATTGCTCACCGGCTTTGAACTGACGCAGCAACAGCGCCTCGACATCGGCGGGCGGTACACCCTCGTCAACAACACCTTCCCTCGCCAGTAGCGACGCCAGCTTGTCATCCACCGGGATCGCGTGTCCGCCAAAACTCAGCAACATCACGCTCGCGGCCACATAAGGCGTGATGCCCGGCAAAGTATCCAGGTAATGACGCTGGTCCTTCTTGTTCATCCCCGCGGCCTTGACCATCTTGATGTCATGCTCGCGACGATACACCTCGTTGAGGGATTCACGCATCCGCTCGACACGCCAATGCGCGCGCGGATACTTATCGCCGATGACCTCGATGATTTCTTGCGTATGGCTGACCCGCAGTTCGTTGTTGTCAACCATGTGCTCCATTAATGCGTCATATGCCTGCTCGGCCTTGCGCCTCGAGGCGTCTGCCTGAAGAAACGCCATGATCAGTTGCGTGGTCGGTTCGTAACCCGGGTCCTCTGGATTCTTGTACCGGGTCTTCAGCTTTTTCATGAGGCTGTTGAGTTTCTTAATCTGCGCCGGTTCGTGCTTCACTTCGATTCGTCCTCTGCGCCTTCGTCGGCGGGGGTCTGATTGGGGGTGTCACCCTTTAAGGGTGGTGTTTTCTCATTGCCGCGTTGAATGGCGGCGTATACTTCGGCCTGCTTTTTCAATGACTCGTCCAACTCGAACCGGATTCTCGGTACCGTGCGGGTCGCCATTTTCTTTAGCACCAGTTTCCGGATATGACCGGTAGCGCTTTGCAGGCCATGGATATTCTTGCTCTGCTTTTCCTCGGGCATGATCGAGACGTAGATGGTCGCGTATGCCATGTCGGGCGAGATTTTGACACGGGTGATGCTGACAAATGCATCCACACGCGGGTCGGACAGGTCTCGCTGCAATACCTCGGCAACCGCCTTCTTCAACGTGGCTTCAACTTGTGCGATGCGGTGTGACATTTTTAGTATGGAATCCGAATCATGAATGCCGAATTGGGATAGACATAGCAAACAAACTTATTGGCTATCACTGAGTTTCTTCATTCTTTAATCCATCATCCAGTAATACCTTTCCATCTATCTCCCGGACAGTATTTCCACTTTGTGATCGGCCAGGACAAAGCCTCGACCGTTTCGCAGCTTGTTTAATATCCCGTCGAGCACGCCCTGGCAGTGCGGTACTTCGGTGCTGACCACCGCCAGCCCAAGGGTCGCGGTTCGGTGCGTGTCCTGCGTGCCGACCTCGGCCACCGAGACCTGGTGCTCCCGGTGCAGCCGATCTTTCAGGCTGCTGACCACACGACGCTTGTCCTTAAGCGAGTCCGCCCCATCGATCGTCAATTCAACCTGAAGTATCCCGATGACCATAGGTGGTGGCTGGTGTCTGGTGGTTCGTGGCTGGTCTATCAAGCGGCACATGGCATGTCCGGCCAGCCACCAGACACTAGCCACCAGTCACGAATCCTACTCCAGCTTCCGTTTCACCTGCTTGACGTTGTAGCAAACAACGGTGTCGCCGGGCTTGAGGTCATCGAAGCCCTTAAGCCGGATGCCGCACTCGGTGCCGGAGCGAACCTCCTTGACGTCATCCTTCACACGCCGCAGGCTCTCGACCTCGCGGTTGTCGGTCACGACGATCCCGTCCCGCTCCAGCCTCGCCTTGCCCGACTTCTGGAACGTGCCCTCGGTCACCAGGCAGCCAGCGATCATGCCGACCTTGCCGATCTTGAACACCTGTTTGACCTCGGCCTGGCCGAGTACTTCTTCCAGCGTCTCGGGGGCAAGCATGCCCTCCAGCGCCTTGGTTACGTCGTCGGTGATATCGTAGATCACGCGATAGAGCCGGATGTCCACACCGCGGGCTTCGGCGATCTCCCTGACGGTGCTGGTCGCCACGACGTGGAAACCAATCACGATCGCATCGGATGCATCGGCCAGCAGCACGTCGTTTTCCGTCACGCCGCCAACCGCGGAGTGGATAACCTTGACGTTGACCTCGTCGTTGCCGAGTTTTTCCAAAGTCTTGACAAGCACGTCCATGGAGCCTTGCACGTCGGCCTTGAGCACAACACGCAGTTGGTTGGCCTGGCCTGCCTTGATCGTCGCGGCGAAGTTGTCCAGCGTGACCTTCGTCTGGGCTGCCAGCATCTTCTGACGTTCGGCGTCACGGTATTGCTGGGCAACACTTTCCGCCTTCTGAAGGGTCTGGGTCACGTAGACCTTGTCGCCTGCGTCCGGGATCTCGTCGATACCCGACAGTTCCAGCGGGGTCGCCGGGCCGGCTTCCTTGATCGACTGATCACGGTCGTTGGTCATGTCACGCACGCGACCAAACGCACGGCCGATCACGATGAAGTCGCCGACCTTGATCTGTCCGTCCTGGATCAATACGCGAGCAACGGAACCGCGGCCGGGCTGCATCTCGGCTTCGATGACGGCGCCACGAGCGGGACCGCCGTAGTCGGCCTTAAGTTCGAGCAGTTCAGCCTGATAGTCCAGGACTTCCAGGAGGTCCTGGACACCTTGGCCAGTTTCTGCTGACGTCTTGATGATTTCCGTTTCACCGCCCCAGTCTACGGGGTTCAGCCCGTGCTCGGCTAACTGACCGTAGATCTTCTGGATGTTTTCCTCGGTCGCTTGTGGGATATCGATCTTGTTCAACGCGACGATGATCGGAACACCGGCGGCCTTGGCGTGGTTGATCGATTCAACCGTCTGTGGCATCACACCGTCATCGGCAGCGACAACCAGCACAACCAGGTCGGTCATCCCTGCACCACGTGCACGCATCGAGGTAAACGCTTCGTGGCCGGGTGTATCCAGGAAGACAACCGTCTTATCCTGCTCATCCGAGCCCTTGACGGTGACGCGGTACGCACCGACGTGCTGAGTAATGCCACCGGCTTCATGAGAAGCAACGTCCGCCTGGCGGATCCTGTCCAGCAGCGAAGTCTTACCGTGGTCGACGTGACCGAGTACGGTAACGACTGGTGGGCGAGGACGGACATCGACCGAATCACGTTCGGCAAATTCCTGCTCAACAACCTGTTCGGCAGTCTGCTGTTCCTTGACCTCCAGTTCGATGTCGTACTCCAAGGCAACCTCCATCGCGGCCTCGGTCTCGATCGCCGAGTTGATCGTGGCCATGATGCCCTTCTTGAACAACCACTTAACAACGTCAGCTCCCTTGATACCGGTCGCGGCGCTTAGAGCTTTGATGGTGATCGGTTCCTGGATCTCGACCTTCCCGCCGGTAACGATGGGCGTTTGAGCGGCCTGTCCCGAGTGTTCGGTCTTACGCAGATTACGCCGACGCTGCTTGAGGAAACCGGTAGAGCCGGAAAGCCGGGCATCCAGTTCTTCCATGTCGGCCTGGCTGAACTTCGTCGGGCCGGAAGGCAAGACTTCACCGCGTTGACGGCGGCTGTTCATGCCACGCCGCTTGTTCGGCCGGCCTTGCTGATCCCCACCACCGCCACCACCACCACCACCGCCACCTGCGCCACGGCCACGAGCCGGACCGCGTGTACGGGTGATGCCCGGGACGCCGTCGTCATCCATCATCCCCGGCGCTCCACCGCCACCATAACCACCACCGCCGGATTGCTTGCGTGGTCTGGGCGGTCGCTCCGGTTCGGGCTTCTCGATGCGCAATACCTTCGGGCCCTTGAGCTGAACCTGCTGGGGCTTGGCCAACTGTTCGCCGGCGGGTTTGACCACATCGGGCCTGGTCGGGACGTTGGGTTTGCCAACCGGTTTGGGCGGTTCAGGCGGTGCAGGAGCCTTCTTTTCGGCTGCAACAGGCGGCGCCTCCTCAGCGGCTGCCGGTGCTGAGGCGGCTTTGTCCTGGTCCGCAGGTACCTGAGGCTTGGTTTCTTCGATTGTGGTTGTTTGCTCGGTAGCGGGTACGACCACCGGAGTCTCAGGCTGGGTTTCGACCACAGATTCGGCCGGCTTCTGTTCGACGACGGGTTCTTGAGCCGGTTCGCTGGGTTCGGGCTGAGCGGGGATCTTCTTTGCCTTGGTGGCTTTAGTTGCTTTGGTTGGGCTGGTGGTAGTCTCAGAAGTCTCATCCACTGACTCTTTCGTCGGAGCCGTAATCGGAGCGTCCAAGGTCGCGGTCGCCGTGGCTGACGAATCCTCATCCTTCGATTCGCTCTTAGACACAGCCTTCTTACGGGCCTTACGCACCTTGGTGAGGTCCACCTTCTCGGCGGTCTCCACGGCTGTGTCAGCATCGGATGATTCTTCACTGAACCATTGGTGTATAGTCACCGCCAGGCCGACCTTCACGGTCGACATGTGATTCGTGATGTCCGGGACGCCCTCGGCTTGGCACTTCTCAACGATGGCCTTGCTCTTGACACCCAGCTCTTTAGCTAATTCGAATACGCGCTTGGCTTTGGCCAAGTCCAACTCCTTCCGGCCCGGTTCGCGGCCGGCCTTAGGTTCGACGCACCCCTTGGCACGTCGTAAATCATTTATCCACCTTGTCTCAAGGCAGATTTACTTCTGCTCTTCGCCACCGTCCGCTGATTCATCATCCGAGCCGCCCTCGCCCTCAACAGCGCTATCGGCAACTTCAGACGGCTGCGCCGAATCCTCAACGACAACACCGGCTTCCTCAACATCCACATCCGCGCCGGTTTCCTGGCGCTGTTCCAGCATCTCCACGATCGAGCCGCCGGTATCAGGCAGCAGATCGCCCAGCACGGACGCCGCTTGGGCTTCGCCCGGCATCGACGCCAGACGCTGCTCTTCTTCCTGGCGAGCCTTCTCGGCTACTTCCTTCTCGCGGGCCTGTTCCTCGGCCACTTCCTTCGCCCGTTCGGTCGCTGTGTTGACCATCTGCTCGGCCAGTTCTTCGTCCAGACCCAGCGTTTCTTCCAGGTATGGAGCGCCGACTTCTTCCACGTCGAACACGCTGATCACGCCCAGTGCCGCCAGCTTGTCGATGTGGTCCTCCTCCAGCCCTTCTACTTTCTTGAGGCAGGCTTCGAGGATGTCCAGGCTCTTGGTGAACTCCGGCGGCGTCAGGATGTCGATATCCCAGTTGGTCAGCTTGGCTGCCAGACGCACGTTCTGGCCACGCTTGCCGATCGCCAGCGAGAGCTGGTCTTCATTGACCACCACGGTCGCGCGACCGAGCTCAAAGCACAGCGAGATTTCCACCACCTCGGCCGGCTTCAACGCGTTCTGGATCAGGATCTGGCTGGACTCGTTCCAACGCACGATGTCGATCTTTTCGCCGCCCAGTTCATCCACAATGTTCTTGATTCGGCTGCCTCGTACACCGACGCACGCACCGACCGCGTCGACCTTCGAGTCGATCGAGCTGACCGCGATCTTCGTGCGGTGTCCTGGCTCGCGGGCCATGGCCTTGATCTCGATGATGCGTTCGGCTACTTCAGGCACTTCGATCTCGAACAAACGACGGATGAACATCTCGTCCGCTCGGCTGAGCACGATCTTCACCTGGTTGCCAGCATCCCGGACATCCAGGATCAGGCAACGCACACGCTCACCGGGCTGATGCTGCTCGCCGGGGATCTGCTCGCTACGCGGCATGAAGCCCTCGGCCCGGCCGATTGATACGACCAGCGAGCCGCCTTCGTAACGCTGGGCCATGCCGGTGGTCAGTTCGCCGACCCGGTCGATGAATTCGTTATAGATGCTGGCCCGCTCGTCCTCGCGGAACCGTTGGATCATGACCTGTTTGGCTGTCTGCGCGGGGATGCGCCCGAGTTCTTCCAGTTCGATCTCATCATCACCGCGCCAGACACGGATCTGCCCGGTCAGCCGATCGACCTCGGAAGAGAATTCGTCGGTATCCAAAGCGTTGAAGTGCTTGCGTGCAGCGGAAACCATCGCCTGCTCGATATCCGAGAACAGGGATTCCTTGTCCACGTTGCGATCACGTGAGATGGAATCGATCAGCCGAAGCATTTCAGCGTTGTTGATACTCATGATGTCCTACTTTCCTGATTGCTCTGATCCCAGACCTGCTTTGCGGTCCGCCCGCTTCGCTTTGAGGCCCGGTGCTTGCCAAATTGTCGTCCGCGCTTTTTCAGGCCGGCGGACACTGGCCTTTAAGAATCCAACTACTGAGACAGTGCCGTCTTGCCAAACAAAAAACCACGCAGCGTCAACACGCTCGTGGCCCAGGCAACTGACCAACGGCTGGGAGCATAAAATAAACTCCACCGAGGTCGGCAGGATGCGACATAACACGGGCTACACCCGCAACGCCACCCCCTCTCCGCGGACCGTCTGTGTGATCCGCTCGGGATGGCCTCCGAACCCTGGCATGCCGGGCACACGGTACTGATGGGGCCAGCCCATCACTTGACCGCCGCCCCGTTCCAAAGTTTGGCCTGTTTCTGCCGCATAACGCTTCCTGCCTTAGGCACACACTCTCCCCGGCCAATCCGGCACCATGCCGGATTGAACCCCTAAGCTTAGTCAAACCCCGCTTCATGTCAAGATTTAGAAACTATTAGCATTGTGGATAATCCGCTGCAGACACGCACCATGGGATAGACTCCGCTAGCGGCACACTACACGTCTAATTTGCCTGATCCGTGAACATCCGGCATAATACATGGCTCAAAATAACCCCGGCCCCGGGATATCGCCTCGGATATCACCGGCTAAGCCACAAAGAGGAAACCAGAAATGGCACATTCAGTCAGCGCCCGCAAACGTATCCGTCAAAACGCTAAAGCCCGGTCCGTCAACCGCTGGCGCAAAAGCAGAATCCGTGAAGCCATGAAGGATTACCGCGAGGCGATCCTCCACGGCAGCAATGAAGATGCCAAGACCAAGCTCGACGGTCTCTACAAATTGCTGGACAAGGCTGCTTCCACCAGCACCATGCATAAAAATACGGCCGCTCGCTATAAGTCACGTTTAACAGCCAAGTTAAACCAAAAAATGGCCGCCTCGGCCTAATAATGGTTATATAAAAATTTGCACAAAATCAGCCTTCCCCACCTATTGGTGGGGTTTTTTATTGCAAGGTTGCGTTACAGTGTCTGTCTGGAAGTTACGTCAGATCACGTTCAGTCTTACCGCGGGCATGTCTGACCAAGAGGGTTTTGCAGAGAGATTTTGGCAGGCGACACACGGTTAGCCGATGAGATAGGTCGAAGCGTCGCTAATACTGTATGGTAACCGTCGGAGGCGGGTGTTGGACGATTTGAGGGATCAAGGGCTGAAGTCCGGGACGCCGGGCATTGGGGAAGCTACGGGCAACGCGGTAGCAGCGGTGTGTCCGCCGGCGCGTCCCCGCGCTATATGGCTGGCAGCCTGTATCGCCAAGGTCGCGGACCTTTGCCGTGTCGATCTTCGCTCCCTGGCGGCAATCCGGATCGGTCTGGCTTCGCTGTTAATCATCGACCTGATCGGCCGGAGCCAAGACCTGGTCGCCCATTACACCGATATGGGGGTTCTGCCCCGGTCCGTCCTGTTTGAAACCGAAGGGTTACGCTCCTATCTCTCCCTGCATGTAATCAGCGGGTCAGCCTACTGGCAGGTCGCCCTGTTTCTGCTGGCGGGCTACTTTGCCTTCAAACTGCTGCTGGGTATCCGCACACGACTGTCCACCTTCGCATCATGGGTATTGCTGCTGAGTCTGCACCATCGCAATCCGGTCGTCCTGCAATCCGGCGATGCATTATTACGGCTCATGCTCTTCTGGGGCATGATGCTGCCGCTGGGGGCGCGGTGGTCGATCGACGCAACCACAGGCCCGCTGAAACTATGTCATCGCAAAGACAACAACCTGCTCTCCGTCGCGGGCGTCGCCATAATGCTACAGGTGTGCCTGGTCTATTGGTTCACCGCGACCTTTAAAGACCACCCGATGTGGTGGCACCGGGACGCGGCGTATTACGCACTCAACGTCGACCAACTCGTCACATCCTTCGGCCTGTGGGTCCGCCAGATCGACTGGTTGCTTCCGATCCTGACCTGGACCGCGTTCGGGCTAGCGATCGCCGCGCCACTGCTGGTGTTCTGCCCCGTATGGACCGGCTGGACACGGATGCTCGTGATCGTCGCGATGATCGGCACGCACCTGGCACTGGCGATGAGCCTCAAACTCGGGCTCCTGCCGTATGTCGCCGCACTGAGCTGGCTCATCTTCGTACCGAGTAAGTGGTGGGACTGGATCAAGAACCGCAGCCGACGAAACAAAGGCTTACGGGCCAGCCCACCGAGGTCCATGTGGTGGTTTGCCATGCTCAACTGGCTGCCGACCGGTTTATCCATCTCCCGTCGAGGTACCGGTGATGTCCTGATTGATATCCCGACCGACCGCCAGCAAGGCATCCGGGCCCGCGGGTGGGAGCAGGTCGTTGCTTCACTTGCGCTGGTTTACGTGGTGGTCTGGAACCTGCAATGGCTCAACTCCGTGAGTGATGAGCCGATCGTGCCGGTGCAGGTCGCCGTAGGCGGTGATGTGCTTCGTATGGATCAGGGCTGGAATATGATCTCTCCCAAGGCCGAAGCCCTGGATTACGACGGCTGGTTCTACATGCCAGCTGAACTGGCAAACGGTTCACATATTGACGTCTTCACAGGCAGGCCCGTCAACTGGTCTGATCCACAAGGCCAGGTCTGGCATGATCCCGGCACGCGCTGGCGTCGATACCTGCGCAACCTCGCCAAGCCGGACTTCAAGTACTACCTGCATCCCTTCGCTGAATACCTTGCCAGGTCGTACGATGAAGCTCATTCGCCCTCTGAACACATCAAGTCGTTTGATATCATCTTCATGCACAAACAACCTCTACCCAACGGCGAATATCAACTGCATCGTGATGAGCTGCTGCATTACGTTGATATGCCGTAACAAACGCAGGGGATGGCATGAAGATCGCGATACTCTCACCGGTCGCCTGGCCGACCCCGCCCAAAGGCTACGGCCCGTGGGAACAGGTCGCGTCTAACATTGCTGAAGGCCTCATCAAGCACGGCCACGACGTCACCCTCTTCGCCACCGCCGACTCTCACACCGCCGGCAAACTCCACGCCATCTGCCCGCATCCGTACGAACTCGACAAGTCGATCAACCCGGATGTCTGGATGCCGATGCACATCGCCGAGTGCTTCGAGCACGCCGATGAGTTCGACCTGATCCACAACCATTGCGACTTCCGCGCCCTGGTTTTTGCCGGCCTGGTTAAAACGCCCGTCCTCACCACCGTGCACGGCTTCAGCAGCCCCTCGATCTACCCCGCCTACGAAAAGTACAACGCCAACACCTGGTACGTTTCGATCAGCAACTCCGACCGCTACAAAAAGCTCGACTACGTCGCAACCGTCTACAACGGCATCGATCTCTCCCAATTCACCTTCCGTGATAGGGGCGGCGAAGACCTGCTTTTCATCGGCCGCATCCACCACGAAAAAGGCTGCGCCGAAGCGATTAGAATCGCCCAAATGTCAGGCAAACACCTGACCATCGCCGGCTTCGTCCAGCAGGAAGACTACTTCAAGCAGAAAGTCCAGCCCTACATCGATGGCCGACAGATCCAGTTCATCGGCCACGTCGAAGCCGAACAACGCGATGAGCTGATGGGTAATGCCTTGGCCGTATTGCATCCTGTCATGCAACCCGAACGCTTCGGCCTGATCATGACCGAATCCATGGCCTGCGGCACCCCCGTCATCGCCTTCGACAAAGGCTCTCCCCGCGAAGTCATCGACCACGAAAAGACCGGCTACGTCGTCGACACCGTCGAACAAGCCGCCGAAGCAGTCGCAAAGGTTCACACCATCGACCGTAAAACCTGCCGCGAACACGTCGAGCAAAAGTTCACCATCGATCAGATGGTTGATGGTTATATCCAAGCCTACGAGCAAGTCTTAAACGAACACAACCGAGGCGGCAAACAACACACCCAATAACCGCGCCCCCGGCGTGGCCGCTTGAGCAATCCACGCACATCGTCTCACATACGCGACAAACTCCCATACGCATCTCACACCCGAACACTCGATCCGGTTAAGATGCATTCAATGCAATAATCCGTTCAATCCTTCGCATGAGTATCCGGCCCATGCCCGAAAACAAACCTGAAAAATCAAGCCGTACCCGCAGATACATCCGCCGATCCTGGCGCGTCACCAAGTGGTTCACCTTCATCGTTGTCGTGCTGGGGATTGGCTACATCGTCATAACCAACATCCGCGGCCAACGCGCGGCGGATCAAATGTTGAAGGAGTTGGCATCTCGAGGCATCCCCGCCGAAGCACCCGAATCCCCGCCCGAACATGAAAACGCCTCTCGTTTCTACCATGCTGCCGCGGAATTATTCACCGACGACCCGAAGTTATTTAACATCATGCCGGTAAATGGCATGGCGGACTGGCCCCTCTTCGGAGAAGGCTTCTCCCAAGAACAAGCCGACCTGCTGCAACAGGTCATCACTGAAAATGAACTCGCTTTCCAGTCACTGCGTCGCGTCGACCCCAACGATACGGTCGACTTCGATCTTGATCCCACGAACGAGGACTATACATACCTGAAGATTTTGGGGGAGTCCCGGCGAATTGCTCGGTGGCTCAAACTCGATTCATATCAGGCATCTTCGGTGAACGATACGGACCGCGCTGTCGCGGATTGCCTGGCCGTCTTGTTACTGGCCGACCACCTCACGCAGGAGCATTACTCCATTATCTCACTGGTACGGATCGGCCACTTAGGTCTGTGTAAAGGTGCGATCGAAGATTTGCTCAGCCGCGCGGAACTGACGGACCAGCAACTCGTGGCCATAGCGAATGCGATCCGTGACAACCGATTCCAATTGGATTACGCCCCCGTCTTAATGTCCGAACTCAACACGCTGCCCAAGTCGTTGAAGTATCCCCAATGGCACACAGCCCGTGATGACTACAGTTCATGGCAGATCACCGTGGCCATACTCAATGATCCAACATCAAAATACACGTTTATAAGTGGTATGTTCGACCAACTATTCGATGCGCATGATTCATACTGGAAGCGGTTCAAACACACCGTCGGCCGGACCTTTACGCTCTGGTGTCCCGGCCAATCGCAGTTGAACACCGCCGCTCAGGCCGAACAATACCTGGAAATCTATGACGAATTAAACCAACCCAACCTGAGCCCACAGCAACTACTGCAATTGATCGAGCAAGACACTACCTATCCTGCTATCAGCAGCATGCAGGTCACGCTTCGTGCACATATGCAGATGCGCGCAACATTAGCCGCTACAGAGGCCGCTCTGGAAGTCGAGCGATTCCGCCTGCGTGAAGGCCGTTGGCCGAAGGACCTCAACGAGGTCTACGACGAGACACCTACCTGCGATTATGGTCATGAACTGAAAATGATCGTGCTTAAAGACAAAGTACGCGTCTACAGCATCGGAGCCAACGGCATTGACGACTCAGGTATCGGCGAAGATGACTACGATGATTACGATCCAAACGATCCACGCTGGCAGAATCATGATCCAGACGACTCACGCTTCGTCTTACTCAACCCCGATCAGCGTAACCGCCCTGCCACGACACCTTTGGTAAATCCCAACCACGTGTGGGACATAGATACCGACGAATATGAAATGGACTGGTCAGAAGAGGACGGGGACCAGGACCTCGATGCGTTAAATAGTAAGTCCGAAGAAGAAGAACCAGACGCCTCACCGTAACTCCACCTCCACCTGCTGATCCTCATCCAACCGCTTCAGCGTCAGCGTCACGGTGTCGCCTGGCTGTTTCTTTTCGAAGTAGAGAAACAGGTCGTCGTTGTCCTCGATCGGTTGGCCGTCGACGGCGGTGATGATGTCGCCTAACACGATTTTGCCTTCGGGGGTTTCGCTGGAGCGGCGCAGGCCCGCGGCCTCGGCGGGGCTGTCTTCCTGCACATCGATCACCAGCACACCTTTGACGCCAAGCCGGCCGAGGATCACCTGGTTGGCGCGCTGGCTGACACGGATGCCGATGCCGGGCCGGCGGTACGTGCCTGTCTCGATGATCTGGGGGACAACACGGTTGATCGTGTCGATGGGTATCGCAAAACCGATCCCCGCCGATGCGCCGCTTGGGCTGTAGATCGCAGTGTTCATGCCGATCAGTCGGCCGGATGAATCGAGCAGGGGTCCGCCTGAGTTGCCGGGGTTGATCGCGGCATCGGTCTGGATCACATCCTCGATCGGCAAACCGGTCGCGCTATCGATCTGGCGGTTGAGCGCAGAGATGATGCCGGTCGTCAGTGTGTGGTCCAGGCCGAACGGGTTGCCGATGGCGTAGACGTTCTGGCCGACCAGCAGGTTGTCGCTGCGTCCGACCGGTAAAGTCCTGAGCAGCTCCGGGTCCGCCTCGATCTTCAACACCGCGATGTCGTGATCAGGCGAAACACCGACAAGCGATGCCTGATACCGCGACTGGTCATACAGGATCACCTGCGCACTGTTCGCCCGGCGGATGACGTGGAAGTTCGTCACGATGTGGCCCTGATCGTCCCAGACAAAGCCCGAGCCGGACCCCTGCGGCACATCGCGGACATCACGGGTCCAGATGTTGATCCGGCGAGCAAGCGTATTGATATTCACAATTGCAGGACTCGCCTTTTCGAACAGCCGGATCGTGTGAACTTCCGAAGGCAGCAGGTCCTCGGAAACCACTGCCATCATCCGGCCGGTGCTTTCAGCTTCAGGCTCCTCAGCCCATACCGGCACCGCCGTAGCCGCAATCAAAAAGAGCATCAAACACAACTTGTATGAGCGCATACTGTTAGCCTCCTAATCGTATGTTGTACGATTGTAACGTTGTTACGTTTCGCCGATTGACTGGGTTGGACGCCATAACCGTGGTATAATGCTTGGCTCGGGCAGGTGCCCCACCGCCCCACCAATCCCATTAACTATCAGCAGGGAAAGAGTTATGGCAAATATAATCTCGGGCAAGGCCTTTGTTCTCGGTGATGATATCGATACCGATCAGATCATCCCCGCCGAATTCCTGTCCTACGACCCGACAAACCCGGAAGAACGCAAGTACTTCGGTATGTATGCCATGAACGGCGTCCCCCGGGCCACCAGCGGCCTGCCCAAGGGCAACATACGCTTTGTCGACGAAGGCAAGTTCACCACCGAATACGCCATCGTCATCGGCGGCAAGAACTTTGGTTGCGGCTCCAGCCGTGAGCACGCCCCCCTCGCTATCGCCGAGGCCGGCGCCAAGGCCGTGGTCGCCGAGTTTTATGCCCGTATTTTCTACCGTAACTGTGTGAACGGTGGCTACTTACTGCCGGTTGAGACCGACTCTCGCATCTGTGAAGAGATCAAGACCGGCGACGAATGCTCACTCGATATCGAGGCAGGCACCCTCACCAACCAGAGCAGCGGCAAGACGTACAGCGTCAAACCGCTTGGTGATGTCAAGCCCATCATCGACGCCGGCGGCGTGTTCGATTACGCCCGGGAAGCCGGCATGATCAAATAGTGTACGAACGCTAAAACCTAGGAAACGACGCGACTTGTCGCGTTTAATAAGGAGAACCATGCGGGCGGGCTATCTGAAAGAAAAACATGATGCGGGGCTGTCCTACGCCGACTACGTCGCGACCGGCAAGCCCGACAAGCAGCAGGATTGGCAGGCGATCTACGACCAGATCAGCCTTTCGAAAAGCCAAAAGGCCTTGCTTGGTTCGTTTTCACGGAAAATGAACGTCATCGGCCTGTCCGGCACATGGTGCGGCGACTGCGTCCAGCAAGGCCCGTTGATCCAGCGGATCGCCGAGGCTTCAGAAAACATCGACCTGCGCTGGCTTGACCGAGACGAACACATCGACCTTCAGGAAAAGGTCCGGATCAACGCGGGTAACCGTGTGCCTGCACTGATCTTCTGTGCAGAGGACTACGAGTTCGTGGGTTGGTACGGCGACCGGACGCTGACGCGTTATCGGGCCATGGCGGCGAAAAATCTGGGCGGGGCATGCCCAATGCCGGGTGCGCCGATACCCGATGATGAATTGAGCCAAACCCTGGCCGACTGGCTGGATGAGTTTGAGCGTGTGCAACTGCTGCTGCGACTGAGCACCCGGTTGCGCCAGAAACACGGGGATTAGCCCCCGCAGTCGTTTCACGAGCAGAAAACCTGCATGTATTGCGCCAGGTTGGCAGTCTGTGAAACAGATGTTGCCCGGGGTCGCTAGGGGCGATAAACTCCCGCGTCCCCATCAGTGAGTCTTCTTAATTACCTGGCCGAAGTCCGGCCTAATATGACCCGCCGGGAATCCCCGGCCCGAGCCGACGGAGTGATCAGTGGCCAAGAAAACAACCAAGAAGAAGGCCGCCAAGACCAGCGGTAAGACCAAGGCCTCGTCCGGTGCGTCCAAGAAGAAGACCACCAAAAAGACGACCAAGAGCAAAGCCACCACCAAAAAGTCGGCGACCAAGTCGGCCGCCAAGAAGCCCACTACCAAAAAGTCGGCAACCAAGAAGAAGACCACCAAGACCCAGGCCGACAGCGTTAAAACCAAGAAGACGACGAAAAAGTCCACAAAGAAAGCCGAAGTTATGGCTACCGATGAGCCGGTCGTCGATACAAAAGTCAATCCGTCCGACAACGGCAAGGCCGACGCCAACGTCGCCCCCAAGCCTACGCCGGTCAAGATCCATCGCGTCGTCCGTCCCACCCCTCCGCCACCGGCCGAACAGGACTATGACGACTGGACACCGCTCAGCGACGCCAAACTCCGCCGAATCAAGTCCGGCCTGTCGCGAAAAGAACTCAACGAGTTCAAACAGCTACTGCTGGAAAAACGTGCCGAAATCATCGGCGACGTCGCCGGCATGGAAGAATCCCGCAGTTCAGGCAACGGCGGCCAGCTCTCCAACATGCCCCTGCACATGGCAGACATCGGCTCTGACAACTACGAGCAGGAATTCACACTCGGCCTCGTCGAATCCGAACGCAAACTCCTGGTCGAAATCGATCGTGCCCTCCAGCGCATCGAAAACAAGACCTACGGCGTCTGCGTCATCACCGGCAACCCGATCCCCAAGGCTCGCCTGGAGATCAAACCCTGGGCCAAGTACAGCATCGAGATCGTCCGCGAACGCGAAAAACGCGGCCTGCATAGCTTCTGACCTCAAGACAATTTACTACAACGCCCAATAGCCCCGGCCGGAAGACCGGGGTTTTGTTTAATCCGCACCCTTTACTCGCGAACCCCGGTCTTCCGACCGGGGCTGATGATGGATCAAGAGAATACCGTACAATCCCTCACCATGGATCAGCGGGACAACGACCAATCCAAGAACGCCCCCACTACCGTGACAATCACGGCTGGAAAAAAACCCGCGCTGATCGTGATGTTCATCGCCGTCACACTTGCTATGTTAGGACTCGACCTCGCCCTGAAGTGGTACGCCTTCCAGCACGTTGCGGACACACCGGTCGTACTCTCCGACGAATCCCCTTACTTCGGCGTACCGCACCACGATCCGACCGTGCTCATCCCCAATATCCTGAACCTGCAACTGACCGCTAACGAAGGCGCGATCTTCGGTATCGGCAAGGGCAGCCGATGGGTCTTCATCGTCGTCAGCCTCTTCGCAACCGGCTTCGTCGGACGCGTGTTCTGGAAGAGCGATGCGCGGATGAAGCTGTTCCACATCTCGCTTGCCCTGATCCTGGCGGGGGCATTAGGGAATCTCTACGACCGGATGGTCTATGCCGTGGTGCGGGATATGTTGCACCTGTTCCCGAACTGGGAATTGCCGTTCGGTCTCACCTGGCCCGGCGGGGCACGCGGGCTCTACCCTTGGATTTTCAACCTCGCCGATGTTTCGCTGCTGCTCGGTGTAATCCTCGTCGTCTGGATCACCTGGCGTCACGCGCCGCAGAAACAAGCTGGTGAAAAAGCCCAAGATTAAGTGGGCCGTCGCCGCCGCGTTCCGGATGCCATTGAACGCCAAAATAGAAACGCTCAGTGTCGGTCGGCTTCGCGTCTATCGCTTCGACTGTCCCATCGGGCGCAATCGCCACCACGCGCATCTTCCCGGGATCGCTGACCGCCTGTTGATGCGATGAGCAGATCGGTTCGTGCCCCTCAGCATCGCCGGGCTTGATCCAGGTATCTTCGGCCGTCACCTTGATCGGATGATCCTGGCACTTCTGGTGGATCTCGGCGTTCTCCAGCGTCTCGGGCATGTACTGGTTCAGCTTGCCCCCCGCGTGCAGGGCCAGCATCTGCATGCCCAGGCAGATTCCCAGGACGGGTTTGTCCCGCCGATCTTTCAATGCATCCAGTAGTGCGACCTCAAACGCCTGGCGATTGGGGTCCATCTTCCGGGCCTTGGGGTGCATCGGCTCGCCGAACCGGGTCGTGTCGGGATCGAAACCGCCTGTAAAAACGAAACCATCGCACGATTCCGCGTAATCTGCCGCCAGGCTGGGATCAACGGCCATCAGCACAGGCACGCCCCCCGCCGCCGCGACCGACCGGGCAACAAACGGCCCGATCTGGTACACCCCGTGCTTGTGCAGCTCGTTCTCGACGCGGTCCAACGTGATGCCGATCAGTGGTTTCATGGCCGAGATTGTAGCCGCACGTTCATACCAGCGCATGCTACAATGCACGGCTCGAGGAAGAACCCCATGCAACACGCTTATCAACAATGTATTGACCCCGACTGCGGCCAGACCTACGGCATCAAAGAGGTCCATCTCGCCTGCGAAGCCTGTGCCGAGAAGGGCAAGCAGTCCCTGCTGGATATCAGGTACAGTTGGGACCGCCCGGACGTACCCAAAAGCCTCAAGGCCTTCGAGCACCGCTGGATGACCAAGGGCGAGCACGGCCAAGGCGCCCTGGACTTCTCCGGCGTCTGGCGGTTCCGTGAATTAATGAAGTTCTTCGATACCGAAGACCAGATCGTCACGATCGGTGAAGGCCGGACCAACCTCCAGGATGCTCAGCTACTGTCGCGCCAGCTCGGTATAAAGCCCGGCAACCTGTTCCTGCAGTACGAAGGACTCAATCCCTCCGGCAGCTTTAAAGATAACGGCATGACGGCTGCGTTCACCCACGCCAACATGATCGGTGCTAAGCGCGTCGCCTGTGCATCGACGGGCAATACATCCGCCAGCCTTGCCATGTTCGCGTCGTTATCCCAGCGGACCGGCATCGTCTTCATCGGCTCGGGCAAGATCGCCTACGGTAAGCTGAGCCAGGCCCTCGACTACGGCGCCCGCACGCTTCAGATCACGGGCGACTTCGACGCCTGCCTGCGCCGCGTCCGCCAGATCGCCAAGGACCGCCGCGAACTGGGCATCTACCTGATGAACAGCGTCAATCCCTTCCGCCTCGAAGGACAGAAGGCGATCATGTATCGCATCCTCGAAGCGCTCGACTGGGATGTGCCCGACTGGATCATCGTCCCCGGCGGCAACCTCGGGAACTGCTCCGCCTTCGGCAAGGCATTCGCTGAGCTCAAGGAACTGGGCCTGATCGACCGCATCCCACGCCTCGCCGTTATCCAGGCCAAGGGCGCGAACCCGCTCTTTGAACTGGTCAACAAACATGGCTTGAAGTGGAACGGCGGACGGTTCGATCACGACCTGATCAAGAACTACTACGCTGAGCAGGACGCCGCCGGCTACCACGCCAAGACCATCGCCAGCGCGATCGAGATCGGTCGGCCCGTCAATCTGCCCAAGGCCCTGCGGGCGCTGGACATCATGGACGGCGTAACCCGCGAGGTCGATGACGAAACCATCCTCGAATACAAGGCCATGGTCGGCCGATACGGCTTCGGCAGTGAACCCGCCAGCGCCGCGAGCGTCGCTGGGGCGCACATGCTCATCAAGGAAGGGCTCATCAAGCCCGACCAGCGCGTCGTCTGCATCCTGACAGGCCACGTCCTGAAAGACCCGGATGCCACCGTGAAGTACCACACCGGCATCGACATGAAGGCTGTCCAGGAACAGGCTCCGCGCAAGAACCCGCACGGCAAGATCGCCAACCGCCCGATCCCGGTCCCCGACGACCTCGAAGCCATCATCGAAGCCATCGGCGCCGAAGCCAAAGACGTCAGCGACGACATCACCGAAGCCAAGGGCCCGCTCGAACAGTTACCCGTTTCTGAATACTAAAAACAAACACACCGCGAAGGCGCGAAGATCGCTAAGAAAGACAAGAAGAAGTATCCACAGATTACGCAGATGACACAGATTTAAGACAAGGGCATAATCTTCTTCTCATCTGCGCAATCTGCGGATATACCTCTTCATACTTCGCGCTCTTCGCGCCTTCGCGGTAAAACCCCAGAGTTTCAAAATGGCCAAACAAGCTAAAACCGCCATCTCCCCCACCCGCTCCGAAGACTACCCGCAGTGGTATCAGCAGGTCGTTCGCGCTGCTGACATGGCGGAGAATTCGCCCGTGCGCGGCTGCATGGTGATCAAGCCGTGGGGTTATGCGCTGTGGGAGAACATCCAGCGATCGCTGGACAAGATGTTCAAGGAGACGGGCCACCGCAACGCCTACTTCCCGCTGTTCATCCCCAAGAGCTTTTTAGAAAAAGAAGCCGAGCACGTCGAAGGCTTTGCCAAGGAATGCGCCGTCGTCACCCACCACCGCCTGGAAGACGACGGTCAAGGCGGACTTAAGCCTGCGGGCGAACTGGAAGAACCTCTCGTCGTCCGCCCCACCAGTGAAACCATCATCGGCTACAGCTTCGCCAAGTGGATCGAAAGCTACCGCGACCTGCCGCTATTGATTAATCAATGGGCCAACGTCGTCCGCTGGGAGCTTCGCACACGTCTGTTCCTTCGTACCGCCGAGTTCCTCTGGCAGGAAGGCCACACCGCACACGCCACGAAACAAGAAGCGATCGAAGAAACTGAGCAGATGCTCGACATCTACGCCGACTTCGCTGAGAACTACATGGCCATGCCGGTCATCAAAGGCGAAAAGACTGCCGGCGAACGCTTCCCCGGGGCGGTCAACACCTATGCCATCGAAGCCATGATGCAGGACCGAAAAGCCCTGCAGGCCGGCACGAGCCACTTCCTCGGCCAGAACTTCGCCAAGGCACAGGAGATCATGTACCTCGATCAGAACGGCGAACGCGTCCACGCATGGACCACAAGCTGGGGCGTCTCCACACGCCTGATCGGCGGGCTCATCATGACCCACTCCGATGATGACGGCCTGATCCTCCCGCCGCGCCTCGCTCCGGCGCATGTCGTCATCATCCCCATCACCTTCAAGGCCGAAGACCCGATCGCCGTGATCGACTACTGCCACAAGCTGCGCGATGAAATCCAATCGCAATACTACGACGGCCGGCCCATCGAAGTCGAACTCGATGACCGCGACATCAAGGGCGGCGACAAGGTCTGGTCCTGGATCAAGAAAGGCATCCCGATCCGCCTTGAGGTCGGCCCGCGCGACATGGAAGCCGACTCTGTTTTCATGGGCCAGCGTAACCTGCCACACAAGGAAAAGATGAGCATCACGCGAAGCGAATTCCTCCAGACAGTCCCGTCCATCCTCGCGGGCATGCAGCAGACCCTCTTCGACAACGCCAAGGCCTACCGCACCGAACACACGCGCGTCATCAACGCCAAAGACAAGTTCTACAAGTATTTCACCCCGAAGAACGCGGAACAACCCGAAATCCACGGCGGATTTGCCGTCTCACACTGGTGCGGCGACGAAGCCGTTGCCGACGAAGTCCAGAAGGATTTGGGTGTCACCATCCGCTGCATCCCCCAACAGAACGCAGACCTGCCCGGTCTAGACGGCCCCGGCAAATGCATCTTCACCGGCAAAGAAAGCCCCACCCGCGTGCTCTGGGCCAAGTCGTACTAAAATCGCGATCTGCCAAACTCACAAGCAGGTGACTTATGTCGCCACAAAAAGCAACTTGCCCCGTGTGCGGTGTGGAATTCCTACAGTCCACCGCAGATCGCACGGGCGGCTATTGCGCACCATGCGCTGATAAAATCGCCCGAGCCATGGGACCCCCACTTCCTCCACGCAAACGCATTAAACCGCTGCTTGACCCGCTATCTCCTCCAGAAGACGTTCTTGTAGCGGTTTCATTTAGTCCGGGTTTCTCATGTGATTTGACTTCCTGGATTACACATGTTCATAAAGACGGCAAGATCGAGCAAGCCATCCGAAGATATAAACCCGGCTACAACTGGACAGGCAATGTGGACCAGATACTTAAGACCTGTGTCATAGATCCGAGTGATGTTTCACAATTGGAAACAGCAATCCAGTTAATTGACCCATTTCAAGTGGACGAGATTGACAAGGAGTTCATTATTGATGACGCCGCTACGGTACACCTATCAATCCCATCCATATCTCTCTCGAAAACGCTTGCATTGTTTTTTATCGAATACGATATGAAAGAAAAACCCAGCCAATACCAGAAAGTTCAAATCGAAGCGTTCCGTACTTTTCAGAATGTCTGGCAGATCATCGACGACCTTTCACCTTACTCAACGCGAGAACATTGGGAGCAGTCGGAGTAACACCCGATTGAATAGTATACTGCCATAGTGAGTATCCTCCCCCACCACCAACGCACCATCGACCGTCTCGCCGACGCTTACCGAGATGACCCGCGTTTCCTTGCGCTGATCATCGGTGGCTCTGTCGCCAAAGGCTATGCCCGGTCGGACTCGGATGTGGACTTCATGATCGTCGCAACCGATGACGAGTTCGAAAAGCGAAAAGCGGAACGCGACCTGTTCATCAACCGTCGTGATCTGTGTGATTACGAAGGCGGTTACGTGGATGGCAAGATTATCAATTTGTCATTTCTTAAAGCGGTAGCCGAGAAAGGCAATGAGCCGTCGCGTGCTGCTTTCGAGGGCGCTTTCGCTGCTTACTCACACATCCCCGATCTCGACGCGCTGCTTCAACGGATCCCCGTCTACCCCGAGCTAGGGCACGACGAACGGATCAAGGCCTTTTATTGCATGGCCTTTATCAACCACTGGCTGATCCACGAAGCCCAGCGCCACAACAACCGCTACACGCTTATGCGCGCCGCCACCCAACTCGCCTTATTCTCGAGCCGGCTGATCCTGGCATACAACCGCAAGCTGTTCCCCTATCACAAATGGTTGTTACGCGCATTGGAAATCGTCGAAGAAAAGCCCGACAACCTGATTGCGCAACTGGATGCACTGCTAAAACAACCCAGTTCTCAAACCGCTTCCACACTATACGAAAACATCCAGCAATTCCGCGACTGGAACGTCAGCGACCTGGAAGCCTACACATGGTTCATGACCGATGTTGAGTGGAGCTGGATGTCTGAGAACACCCCCATGGAAGACTGGTGAGCAACCGGTACTGCCACATAAAGTCCCACGAAGCCGCTTGCGGCTTAGCGATGCTTTGTAAATCTGCAATTTTGATAATGAAGACTTATTCGGCTTTGTTATCACTATCTGATGAGCCGCCCGCCTCGCTATCGTCCGCAGCACTCAACGGCGGCGTATCGGCGCCCGATCCATTCAGCCAGGCTTCAAGATTCACAATCTGAGCGCCGACCTCCGGCTTGATCGCGGGTTTGAGCAGGTCGCGAAGTTGAGTCGTGATCTTCGCTACTTCTTCCTTACGATTCTGCTGACGCAGACGTTGAGCGGTCTGAATGAACTGTTCGACAATCCGGTCATCGGTCGGCGAGATACCGCTGCCTTCAGCCCCCAGCACCCTGCGAGCCACTTCAAACGCCTGATCGATCTGCCCGACCAGCAGGTAAGCGCGGATCAAGCCGCGCCCCAATCGGTCATTCTGTTTTGCAGATAACTCCGAGGCTTGTGATTCAACCGTCTGGAAGTCAGCAAGTGCAGACGAGGGGTCTTCCGCTTCAAGTAATACTTCACCACGCGTTAATAGCAGTTCGAGCCGATCGGCAGGCGTGATCGATTCCTGCTGCTCCCGGTTAATCGCTGCTGAAAGAACATCCAGACGCAACTGTGTCGTCTCGCCCATATCCGCAAGTTGCCGATTGGTAATGAGCACGGAGTCGGCGGGCACGCGTCCCGACATCGCCACCAAAGCCTGCCGCCACGCTTCGTTATTGCTGTCGCGTTGCGGGCGGTTCTGTGTCAGAGCATTAAGCGTATAGGCACGTGTGCCCCGGCGGGCCGCTGCCCCGATCAGGATCGGCTCGATCACCGGGTCCGTAATCCGATCCGCCAGGTGATTCAATGGACGATCCGAATCCGCCCACGCTCGCGCCGCCGCCTGCTTCACTGCCGTATCTTGATTATCCACCCAGACCGCGATGTCTTCCCAGTCCTTCTGGTTGCCCACCTTGCCCATCAACGTGATCACCGACGGCTCGGGTGGCTGACCATCCACAACATACTTTCGAGCCTGTTTTGCCGCACGATTGATCTGCGATCGGCTCATCAACCCTGCATCGAACGCAGCCGCCAGCGACGCCGCCGCATCCGCACGCAACGCCTCGTCATTCAAAAACTCGACCGCCGGGTCCACCGCCTCCGCCTGCGGCATACGCGCCATCAGACGCAGGAACGCAACCAATACCGACGACACCTGTTCCTGCTCCTGACCCAACCGGCTGGCAACAATCTGTGCAGACTTCGCATCCGCCAGGTCTCGTAAACGCAGCGCCGCATCGGCCCGGATCGTCGGCACCGGATCGGTCAACCGCCCACGCAACGCCTCACGCAACGGCTCGGCGAATTCCAGATCGTCCAGCAAACGCTGGCGCGTCAGGTCCATGCCCAGTTGCCGGATCGGCGTCAGCGGATCACGCAGCATGTACACCAGCACGTCCGGCCGACCCTGCGGGGAGTTAGCCTGGTACAACGCTCGCTGCGATTCCAGCAGCTTGTCTTCGAGTTGATGATCGCGCGCCCGTCGCCTTGACTCACGGCGTTCAAAATTCTCGAGGATATGTTCCGTCCATTCCTTGGCCCATAATCCCTTGTTCTTCTTCCACCAAGCTTCCCACGCCTGACGGTCCGCGTCGTAATGATCCAACGCGGTGAGGATGCCCAATGCCTTGAACGCGGTCTGCTGCACCTGTTCCGGCTCGCTCGGATCTGTCAGTTCCATCAACAGGCCCGCGGTCTGCGTCGTACGGTCGTGGCCCAACGCCAGAATCGCACCACACCGACGGTCGATCGTTTCGCGGTCACTTTCAGCGATTTTCTGTAACTGCCGGATCACATCTGATTGATCAAACCTGCCTAGCGCAGCAGCCAAGTCCTCCGACAACGCCGGATCCACCTGACCTAACAGGCCGATCAGCGGGGAGGCCAACTCCTTCGGCGGATTCTCCGGATACATCGCCACTGCCTGGATCACTGCACGCCAGCCGATCTTGCTCTGCTGCGTCGTCAATGCCAGCGCCAGCGCGCTGGTCGCCTCGTCGTTGTTCATGTTCAAGAGTTCGGTCGCCGCAGTCGCACGCTCGGCCAGACCCAGACCATCCGATGTCAGCCGAGACCAGGCCTCGGTCACAGGCGATGATTGCGGCGGCGTGAAGCTGTCGCTTTGAGCAATCGCCCGCTGATTACCCGCAATACTCAACACCACCATCAGGCAGGCAAGCAGTGTGGCTAAGGTCCGCTGATATTGTCCACTGATCGTTCGCTGTATCATGATCAAACCGTTCATAGATGCAAAGTTGGGAGAACCGATTATTGTATCCGCCCAAACGGGCGATGTGTGCCCGATAATCATCGGATATTCAAGCACCTTCCCGTTTTGGTATCGGCAGGCCGAGTCAATCGACGCTACTCACCGAGTAAACGTCCGATTGCCGACCATACCAATATCAGACGCACGAAAGGCCCTGCGGTTCGACATCCCGCGCTACCCGGCTACCATGACAGCCAGACCAAGCCCGAATGCGGGCCAGACCCCCGATTATTACCAGACGTAAACGCCATGATCGACCTCAAAGACCTTCGAGCCAACCCCGACAAGTACCGCAAGGGCCTTCCCCAGAAGGGATACCCCGCTTCCCTGGTGGAAGACCTGCTGGCAGCCGATGCCGAATTGCGTCCGCTGATCACCCAGCGCGAGCAACTCACCGCTGAGAAAAACCAGATCAGCAAGCAGATCGGGCAGATCGCCGGCAAGCTCAAAAAAGCCGATGCCGCCGAACGCGAAGCTCTCCAGCAACAGATGCAACAACTCAAGGCCCGACCCGATCAGATCAACGAAGAGTTGGCTAAGCTCGCCGATCAAAACGCCGCACTCGAGCAGAAGCGACTCGAACTGTGGATGCGCGTCCCTCAACCGGCTGATCCGGATGTCCCCGTCGGCCAAAGCGCCGATGACAACGTCGAACTCAGCAGTTGGCACCCCGACTGGTTCGATCCGGCTAAAAGCTTCGAGCAGAACAAGGGCTTTGCTCCCAAGGCCCATATGGAACTCGGCGAAACCTTGGGCCTGTTCGACTTCGAGCGCGGCGTCAAGATGGCCGGCAGCCGAAGCTACGTCCTGACCGGCAACGGCATGCGCCTGCACCAGGCAATCCTCCGCCTCGCCTTCGACTTCATGATCAACGAAAACGGCTTCACCCCACTAAGCGTGCCCGTCATCGTCCGCGATGAGTGCATGGTCGGCACCGGTTTCTTCCCCGAAGGCAAAGACCAGGCTTACGAAGTCAAGGAAACCGAACGCGGCGGCGGCTACGACCTCTACCTCACCGGCACCGGCGAGGTCGGCCTGATGGGTTACCACCAGGGTGAACTACTAAACGCAGATCAACTACCACTGTGCTACACCACGGTCAGCACCTGTTTCCGTCGCGAAGCCGGCGCGGCCGGCAAAGACACCGCCGGCGTCTTCCGCGTCCACCAGTTCGACAAGGTCGAGCAGGTCGTCATCTGCGAAGCCAGCGAACTGGTCTCCCGCGACTGGCACAAGAAAATGATGAGCTTCGTCGAGACGCTGCTTAAGCGCCTTGAAATCCCCTACCGCCTGCTGCAATGCTGCACCGGCGACCTGGGACCAAAGAATGCGGACATGATCGATATCGAAAGCTGGATGCCCGGCCGCGGCCCCGAAGACGAGAACGGCCGACCCACCGGCGCTTACGGCGAAACCCACTCCGCCAGCCGGCTCTATGATTACCAGTGCCGACGCCTGAACCTGCGCTACCGCGACCCCGAAACCAAGAAGCCCGTCTTCTGCCACAGCCTCAACAACACGGTCGCCGCCAGCCCGCGCATCCTTGTTCCAATCCTTGAGCTATATCAGAACGAGGATGGCAGCGTCAGCATCCCCGCCGCCCTGCGTCCCTACATGAACGGTCAGGAACGGATCGAGAAGGTTAAGTAAAGCGTTATATTATATAATTATCCCCTCCGCGACCAATTTGACTAACCCGCCTAAATGCTTGTATATAAATAAGTTAGACTTTGTCATTTGACGCAGCATGTGTTTCTTGTTATCATGATGCCATGCCTACCTCAACGCGTCGAAACGCGAAGACGTCCAGGGGCTCGAATAAGACAACGGCTACGAAAACAACCACAAAGAGCAGGTCTACCGCCAAACCGGCCCGTAAACCTGCCGCGCAGCCTGCATCGAGTACTCGGATTACCAACTACACCACCGCCCTGCGGTGGCTCTATGAGCACATCGATCACGAGCGCATGCGGATGGTCAAGTATGACGAGCGCACCTTCAGCCTCGCGCGGATGCGGCGGCTTTTGGATGTCCTCGGCAACCCCCATCAGCAGCTCAAGGCCGTGCAAGTCGCCGGCACCAAGGGCAAAGGCTCGACCTGCGCCATGCTCGCCAGCATGCTCCGCGCCTGCGGTTACACCGTCGGGCTCTACACCAGCCCGCACCTGATCGACCTGCGCGAACGCATCACCATCGACGGCACCATGATCAGCTACAACGAGGTCGCCGAGATCTTCAAGCTGATTGCCGCCAAGGAAAAAGTCCTCGGCGCGACCCCGCCGACGTTCTTCGAAATCATGACCGCTACCGCCCTGCGCTACTTCGCGGACCAGGCGGTTGACGTCGCCGTACTCGAGACCGGCCTAGGCGGTCGGCTGGACTGCACGACCGTGGTCGACCCGCTGGTCAGCGGTATCACCCACATCAGCTACGACCACATGAACATCCTCGGCGAGACGCTGCCCGAGATCGCCCGCGAAAAAGCAGGCATCTTCAAGAAGGACATCCCCTCGCTGACCGTTGCCCAGGAGCCGGAGGTCGCGGAAGTGCTCAAGAGCACCGCCGAAGCCGTAGGCGCTCCGCTGGAAACGACCGGCGAAGAGATCGACTTTTCCTATCGCTTCGAAGCCAACCGCGAATTGGGCCCGCACACGCGCGTCTGCCTGACCACACCGACAAGCCGGTTCGAGCACCTGCCTGTTCCGCTGCGGGGTGAACACCAGGCTTACAACTGCGGCCTTGCCTTGGCGATGCTCGATAAGCTGCGAAGTCACGGCTTCAACCTCCCGGAAGAAAAAGTCATCGAGGGCCTCGCCGCCACCGAACTGCACGGCCGGATGGAGCAGGTCTGGGACCAGCCCCGCGTCTTGATCGACGGCGCTCACAACGCCCACTCAATCCAGGCACTGATCCGCTCGCTCGGCGCTCACATCAGCTACGACTCGCTGGTGATGATCTTCGGCTGCGGCCAGGACAAGGACGTGCCCGGCATGCTCAAGCAGGTTTCGCTTGGCGCCGACAAGATCATCTTCACCCGCGCTAAGAGCAACCCCCGCGCGGTTGAGCCGGAAGAGCTGCAGACTAAATTCAACGAGATCTCAGGCAAGATGGTTCAGACCGCGTCCACCTTCAAGGACGCCCTCAAGCTCGCCGCCAGTGCGGTCAGCCGTGAGGACCTGATCATCATCACCGGCAGCTTCTACCTCGCCGGTGAAGCCCGCAAATACTTCCAGGACGCCGCCAACAAGCCGCGACCAAGAAGGTAATTCGTAACAATCACAACCACAGCCACCCCGAAGCCCACGTCCGTCGAACGTGGGCTTTTTCTTCCCCATACAATCCCCTCATGTTCGGATTCAAACACCGCCGCCGCGCACGCCTCTGCGAAAAACCCTTCCCCCCGAAGTGGCTGCGCATCCTCGAGCAGAACGTCTCGATCTACAACCAACTTTCTGACGAAGATAAAGCCGAACTGCAAAACCACATCCGCATCTTCCTCCACGAAAAACGCTTCGAGGGCTGCGCCGGCCAGCAGATCACAGACGAAGTCCGCGTCACCATCGCCGCCCAGGCATGCCTGCTCTTACTGCACCGTGACACCGATTACTTCCCGCACCTGAAAACCATCCTCGTCTACCCCAGCAAGTACGCTTCCATCCAGAAACAGCACATCGGTGCCGGCATCGTCGTCGAAGCGCAACAAACCCGACTTGGCGAATCCTGGCACCGCGGTCCCGTCGTGCTCTCATGGGATGATGTCCGCCACGGCGCATACAACCCCGATGACGGCCGAAACGTCACTCTCCACGAATTCGCCCACCAACTCGACGACGAAGACGGCGACACCGACGGTGCCCCCGCCCTGGCGAAACGCAGCATGTACAAACCCTGGGCACGCATCATGCAACACGAGTACGACGTGCTGCGTGACGATCTTGAAAAACACCGCAGAACCTTCATCGACGCCTACGGCTCAACCAACCCCGCCGAATTTTTCGCTGTCATCACAGAAGCGTTTTTCGAGAAGCCCAGACAATTCAAACACAAACACCCCGCCCTCTATGACCTGCTCAAAGACTTCTACCAACAGGACCCGACAACCTGGCATTAACCGACATTGCATGATGCCCGCGGTGTCAGGATGGGAAAATTCAGCGCGTATATGCAGGAATCATGCATGAGATCGACTCGCAATCCATTTGTGCGCCCAAGATAAATGCCTGTAAAATGAGCCCGTTATTAATTTGCCGTAAACCTGCTTTCTCATGATCGTTAAGCCGGGGTCGAATGAGCAGGAATTGCTAGGATATGGGCATGACCCCAACACAGTCGGACCAGAAAGACGTTCTCTATAAACCGATCATCATCATCGGCGCCCCACGATCCGGTACAACGCTCATGGGGGACATCCTCTCCAAGCATCCTGACGTGTTGTATGTCGAAGAACCACGGTTGACCTGGCGCTATGGCAACGACCGCAAGTCCGATCAGTTCCAGCCTTCGGACGCTCGGCCGGAGGTTGTCCGCTATATCCGCGACACGTTTGCAAAGGCCGTCAAAGAAGAAGGCCGCAGCCGGCTGCTTGAAAAAACGCCGAGCAACTCACTACGGCTGGGCTTCATCGACCGCGTGATGCCCGACTGCAAGATCATCCACATGATCCGCGACGGCGTCTCGGGCACGCTGGCGATCCACGACCTGTGGACAAGGCACGCCAGCGGGATGCGCGGCTTAGCCAAGGGGCGGATCACGCAGCGACTGAAAGAAATTCAACTTAGCCGACTGCCCTACTATGGCATGGAAGTCATCCGCCGATCGATGCCCAAACCGTTTAAGGGCCTGGTCGGCACCAATATCTGGGGCCCACGCCTGCCAGGCATGCGCGGGATGCTCAATGAACTGCCATTGATGGAAATCTGTGCCATGCAATGGCGCGCATGCGTGGAGCAGGCGTGCCTGTACGGCCGAACCATGCCGAACGATCGTTACTGTGAATTCCGCCTTGAAACCTTCTCAATGGAAGGCGTCAAAAAACTGCTGGACTTCTGCGAACTGAGCCCATGCGATCCGCTGACCGAATACGCCGAATCCAAGTTCAACCGCAACGTCCCCAACCGCCGTTTCGACGAAGCCGACCCCGCCGACCTCGAAGCCGTCCGTCGCTGGACCGAGCCGACCATGAAGTGGCTTGAATGCGACAACCGGGACGAGCTCAAAGCGCCAAGCGAATAAAGTTTTTCTTCAATAAAACCCTAGTATTGACTCCCCCGGCGTGGTCGCTTCAGCGATCCACGCGACTTAACACATCATTACCCCAACCGCTCGATCTGGATCGTGTCCACGCGTTTGTCTTTGATCGTTGCCTCGGAAACAAAAACCACCGTATCACCCTCGGCGATGTGCTCGCGATGCAACAGGATATTGCCGGCATCGTGCACGGTCTGGTTCGGGTCGTCGTTGAAGTCTAAATATGTCGGATGCACGCTCCATAACAGCGCAAGCTGCGGTAGCAACGTGGGATTATTCGTAAACGCAAAGATCGGGCAGTCCAGCATGCGCGTCCATGCGGCGTGGTGTGCCATGCGGCCGGTGCGAGTAAATACAACCAACGCGGTCGCTTTCAGTTCACGCGCCACGTCCGCCGCCTGACGCACGATCTTCGCGTCCGGGTCCTCGATCACTGCATCTTTTTCAAAACCCGCCGCACCCGAACGCTCGATCCGTCGTGCGATCCGGTCCATCACATCCACACACGCCAAGGGATATTTGCCGACACTCGTCTCCCCCGACAGCATGATCGCATCCGCCTGCTCAAACACCGCGTTCGCCACGTCCGTCACCTCCGCACGTGTCGGCGAGGGGGTATCGATCATCGACTCCAGCATATGTGTCGCGATCACAAATGGCTTGCCCTGGGAGACACATCGCTTGGCAACCTTACGCTGAAGAATCGGCAACTCCTCGTAAGGCACCTCGATACCCAAATCCCCACGCGCGATCATCACCGCATCAGCAACACGGATAATTTCATCAATGTTCGCGGCCCCCTGCTGATCTTCCAGCTTGGCGCAGATCTTCTGCGGTGCTTTGCGGTAATCCAGAATCGCTCGCAGCCGCTGCACATCCTCCGCCTGCCTGACGAAAGACATCGCGAACCAGTCCACGCCGATCTCGATACCCAGTTCGATGTCATCGATGTCCTTGTCCGTCAGCGCCGGCAGGTTCACGCGCACGCCCGGCAGGTTGATATGCCGACGCGAACCCAGAATGCCTTCGGTCAACACTTCGCACTCAAGCTGGTTGTGTTTCTTCTTGAGTACCTTGAGCTTGATCGTGCCGTTATCGACCACCACCACATCGCCCACCGCGATATCGTTGACCAGGTCATCGTAATTGACATCAACGGACGTGTACTCTTCGGAATGTTCGCCGCGCACGGTCAGCGCGATCACCTGGCCCGGTTCGAGGTTTAACTCGGTCGCCAGTTCACCGGTGCGGATCGCCGGGCCTTGCGTGTCCATCAATACCGCCACCGTCTTGCCGAGTTTCTCGGCAGCGGCACGGATGGCCAGCGTATCGGCCTTCGCCTGCTCGTGGCTGGCGTGGCTCATGTTCAACCGGAAGACGTTCACCCCCGCCGCGACAAGTTTCTCAATCATTGCGGGGTTGTTCGTGGCAGGTCCGATCGTCGAAATAATCTTGGTGCGTCGTGTTTCTTGCATGGCAGGAGTATATCGAAGGGTTGAGAGAACTGGTTTAGAGACTTAACAGATCGCTAAGCCGTAAGCGGCTGGATAGATGCCGGGTTTATAATAATGCCGTGTTAAAGATAGGTGATGTCCAACTAAAGACAAATCTGTTGCTTGCCCCGATCGCGGGCTACTGCGATCTGGCGTTCAGGCTCGTTGTCCGCTCCGTCCCTGACTACGCCGGTCACGGCACGCTCGGCCTCGCCTGCACCGACCTGCTCTGCCCGCAGGCCGTCCTCAACGAAAACCAAAAATCCCTCTGGCTCGCCGCAACATCCCCCGACGACCAGCCCATCTGCATGCAGCTCTACGGCGCGGATGGCAGCATCATGGCAGAGGCCGCCAAATGGGCCGAGGCCCACGGTGCGACCACCATCGACATCAACATGGGCTGTCCCGTCGATAAAGTCACCAAGAAGAACGGCGGGTCCACCCTCCTCTGCGACCCGCGCAACACCGTCAAACTCGCCAGGCAGATCGTCGACGCCGTCAAAGTCCCCGTCACCGCCAAGATCCGCCTCGGTTGGGATGACTCTCAGATCATCACCAGCACGCTGCCCCCCGCCCTGGCCGACATCGGCATCGCCGCCATCACCGTGCACGGCCGAACCACCGAACAGAAGTTCAGAGGCACCGCCCGTCTCGAGGGCATCGCCGATGTCGTCGCCTCGGTCAAACAACGATACACCATCCCCGTCATCGGCAACGGCGATATCAAAACCCCTCACGACGCCAAACGCATGATCGACCTGACCGGCTGCGACGGCGTTATGATCGGCCGCGGCGCGCTGGGCCAACCCTGGCTCTTCCGCGACACCGCCCACTACCTCGCCACGGGCCAGTTCCCCCCGCCCTTCCCCCGTATCGATCGCGCCAGGCTCGTTATCCAGCACTTTGAAAACCTGCTCTCCATGCGAGATGAACGCATCGCGCTGAACACCATCAAACGCCGCATGAGCTGGTACAGCCCCCACCTGCAACCCTGGCCCGGCCTCCGCCGCGACATTCAGGACATCACCAGCGCCCAACAGTTCCGTGATTTCATGGCAAAGGGCATACAGAAAATACAAGAGCACCCCATCCCCACATAATCCCTGAATCCCCCCTTAACTTCCCTTTCCAAATAACCCGCTATAATCCTCAACCCGCTCTTGACCCGGCCCTTCGCTTTGCTCAGGACCGGCGTTGGGCGAAGCATTCCCAATTGTCCAGACCGATACCCGATCCCCGAAACCCGAAAACCGATATCCCCATGGCCCAGAACCACCTGCGTAACGTCGCGATCATTGCACACGTCGACCACGGCAAGACCACCCTGACCGACCAGCTCCTATACCAGTCCGGTCAGTTCCGCGAGGCTGAACTCGATAAGCTCGCCGGCGGACAGCACAACCTGATCATGGATACGGGCGACCTGGAACGCGAACGTGGTATCACCATCACCGCCAAGAACTGTGCTGTGAACTACCGCGGGCTCGACGGCGCCGACTACAAGATCAACCTGATCGACACGCCCGGCCACGCCGACTTCGGCGGCGAAGTCGAACGCGTCCTCAAGATGGCGGACGGCGTGCTGCTGCTGGTCGACGCCTTCGAGGGCCCGATGCCTCAGACCCGCTTCGTACTCGAAAAAGCGCTCGGCCACGGCCTGAAACCCGTCGTCGTCGTCAACAAGATCGACAAGCCCAACGCCCGGCCGGATGATGTCGTCAACGAGGTCTTCGACCTGCTGGCGAGTCTTAATGCGCCTGATGATGCGCTGGACTTCCCGGTGATCTATGCCTCAGCCAAGAACGGCTGGGCGACGGATGACCACGCCAAGGTCGGTGCTGAAGATCAACCGACCGACGTCCGCGCCCTGTTTGAAGCCATCCTCAAGCACGTGCCCGCTCCGAAAAAGGACGAAGCCAACCTCGGCGCTCCGCTTCAGATGATGGTCACCACGCTCGAATACTCCGACTACGTCGGCCGAATCGCGATCGGTCGCGTCTACGGCGGCAGGCTCAAGAGCGGCCAGCAGGTCACCGTCATCAACCGTGCAGGCGAAGGCTCGCAGCAACGCGCTCAGCAGGTCTTCTCTTTCGAGGGTCTGGGCAAACAACAGGTCCCCGAAGTCGAAGCCGGCGACATCTGTGCCGTGGTCGGCCTCGAACAGATCGATATCGGCGACACCATCGCCTGCCCCGATCTGCCCAGCGCCCTGCCGCGCGTCGCGATTGATGAACCCACCCTGAGCATGACCTTCCGTGTCAACGACTCACCCTTCGCCGGCAAGGAAGGCCGATTCGTCACCAGCAGGCAGGTCTGGGACCGGCTCGAAAAAGAGCTGCACTCCAACGTCGCCCTGCGTGCCTCACGTTCCGAAACCGGTGGCGGCGAAGCGTTCAACGTCTCCGGTCGAGGTCTGATGCACCTGGGCGTATTGCTGGAAACCATGCGCCGCGAAGGCTACGAACTGGCCGTCGGCAAACCCGAAGTCATCCTCAAACGCATCGATGGCAAGGTCCACGAGCCGATCGAACAACTTGTCGTTGACTGCCCCGCCGAATGTCAGAACGCCGTGATGTCGCTGGTCAGCGATCGACGGGCCGAGGTCGTGAAGATGGACCCGAAAGCCGGCGCAGGCGATTACGTGCACATGGAGTTCACCATCCCCGCTCGCGGCCTGATCGGCCTGCGAACCCGGATGCTCACCGCCACGCAGGGCCGGGCCATCATGCACCACAACCTGCTACGCTACGAACCGGTGCGTGGCGAAGTGCCCAAACGCCCCGCAGGCGTCATTGTCGCCAGCGATGCCGGCCAGGTCATGCCTTACTCCCTCGACGCCCTGTATGACCGCGGCATCTTCTTCGTCAAGCCCGGCGATAACGTCTACGAAGGCCAGGTCGTCGGCGAACACTGCAAAGACAACGACATCATCGCCAACGTCACCCGCAACAAGAAACACAGTAACGTCCGCGCCTCCGGCAGCGACGACGCGACACGGGTGCGCCCCGCACGCGAAATGTCTTTGGAAGCCTGCCTCGAATACATCCAGGAAGATGAACTCGTAGAGATCACACCCAGCGCAATCCGCATGCGCAAACGGATGCTGAAGGAAAGCGACCGCCGACGTGATTCACGAGCGGCAAAGGCTCGCGAGGCGGCAGAGGTTTAACATCCGCTCCGGTCCCTTCTTCCAGCGGGAGAGGGGGTAAGAAAAGAACCGAACTTCGTTCGAAGCGGATATACTGATCCGGACAATTCTTATTTGCTATTGTTCATGCGGTCGGAGAGCAATACCGTGGGCCTTATATACGCATCACTTCATCGCGTGTGGATTATTGCCATATTCTCGATTTTATTACTGATTAACGGCTGTGATGATCCCAACCGCCCCCCGCTTGATTTGGATGCATCATCACCGCTCTACGGCTACTGGACTGAGCAAGAGGTCGTCCCAGATAGTCACGACAATCCTTTGACAGTCATCACGCACACCCTCACCTTCAACCGAGACGGCACATACACCATCCACGTGTATCACAACCCCGACGCTTATGGTTTCAATCGACCAGACGACAGAACCTATGGCGGAACGTACCAATATGAAAACGGCAGCCTGTCGGTGCAATTAGACGACAAAACATTTATCGGAGATCTGAGCCAACTCCCGGAGTACCTGCTCGTGGACTGGGGTGGTGAGGGTGGACAATCATACTACGAGCATTCAGGACCATAACAGCGAACTACGCTGCATCCTGAAGTGCAAGACCCCATGAGCGTCCGAAGCCCACGTTCGGCGAACGTGGGCTTCTTGGGTACACTCTGTAGCGTTATGAGTACATCTACCACCACAGCTAATTTATATGACGTCCTCGCTGAACGAGGCTTGGTTTCGCAATCGACAGACGAAAACATCCGCGAGCGGCTTCAGAAGCCGGTGACGTGTTATATCGGGTTTGATCCCACGGCTGACAGCCTGCATGTCGGGTCGCTCGTGCCGATCATGGTGCTGGCGCATGCTCAGCGGTGTGGGCACAGGCCGATCGCGCTGGTCGGCGGGGGGACCGGGCTCGTTGGGGACCCCTCCGGCAAGACTGAATCCCGCAAGATGCTCACCATCGAAGACATCAACCACAACGCCCTGTGCATCGGCAAGCAGATATCGTCGATCGTCGACTTCAACGATTCGCCGACCGGCGCGCGGATGGTCAACAACGCCGACTGGCTGACGAAGTTAAGCTGGGTCGAGTTATTGCGCGACTACGGGCCTCACTTCTCGGTCAACCGCATGCTGACGATGGACTCGGTCAAGAGCCGTATCGAGGCGGAGAGCGGGCTGACGTTCCTCGAGTTCAACTACATGGTCATGCAGGCGATCGACTTCCTGCACTTGTTCAAGACCCACAAGTGCACCGTGCAGATGGGCGGGCAGGACCAGTGGGGCAACATCGTGATGGGCATCGAGCTGGGTCGGCGGATCGCCGGCGCGGACCTTGCCGGGCTGACGATGCCGTTGGTCACCAAGAGCGACGGCGGAAAGTTCGGCAAAAGTGAATCAGGCAACATCTGGCTCGATCCGAAACGTACCAGCCCGTACGACTTCTACCAGTTCTGGCGCAACACCCCCGACATGGATGTTCGCCGATACCTCGGCTTCTTCACCTTCCTGCCTGTCGAGGAAGTCAATCGGCTCGGTTCGCTGGAGGGCCAGGAACTGAACGCAGCGAAGGAGATCCTCGCTTATGAGGTCACCAAGCTGATCCACGGCGAAGCCGAGGCCGAGACCGCCCGTGATAGCGCGAAAAAAGCCTTCAGCGCCGCACAGGATGTGACCGGTGAAGCCATCCCCCACGCCGACCTCCCTGCCGACGAACTGGCCGGCGGGATCGGCATCATCCAGCTCCTGGTCAAGGCAGGCCTCGCTAAATCGAACGGCGAAGCCAAACGCCTCGTATCAGGTGGTGGCGTCAAGCTGCACGACACCGTCGTCAACGATATCAACCAGCAGGTAAATGCCGATGATGTGGCTGATGGCTACGTGCTCGTGCGGGCCGGCAAGAAACGGCTGTTCCGGTTTGATGTGAAGTGAAAACTGGTTTTAGCCGCGAGTGAACGCCAATAAACGCGAATCAATACAAATTGATTGAGGATTCGGATTGCGCGCAACGAGAACAGCTTGTCATCTACAAAAGCGTTGCGAATCCAACGGCGACGGGTGCCACGTTTTGACCGCGCAGCGGCAAAGCGTGTTGCCACATAGCACATTTTGCCCTGCGGGACACAATGTGGCACCCATCAATCAATCTGATTGGTTTCACGCTTTATTTGCGTGTATTCGCGTTCATTCGCGGCTGCTGTTCCTGTCTTTTCTTCTCACCCACACATTCGTATCCGCGGCTGAACCCCCTCAATGGGAGAGTCTGCCCGAAATGCCCGTCGCCACCGCGGCGCCGGCGGTCAGCGTTACGGGTAACAAAGCCATCGTCAGCGGTGGGGTCGTGCTCGGTAGCGGTGCAACAACCACCATCCAGACACTTGACCTCGACACGCTCAAGTGGTCGCTGCCCCTGTCATTGAATACGGCTCGCTATCAGCATGGACAGATCACGCTCCAGGATGGACGCATCCTCATCGTCGGAGGCCGAACGCGCCTGCCCGCCGCCCAGCCAAATCCAACCGCAAGCTGCGAGCTGATATCCGCCGACCTCACGCAATGTAAGCCTACCGCCGACCTGCCCCAGCCCAGCCAATCCCCCACGCTGCACCTGCTCGATGACGGCCGAGTCGTCGCAGTAACCGTTCTGCTCGTTTGCATCTACGATCCAGCGACCGAGACATGGCAGCCGCTGTGCCCATTGCATCAGCCGCGACGCGGGCAAGACTCGATCATGCTCCGCGACGGCATGCTGCTGATCGCAGGCGGGATCGGCCGAACCACCTTCGAGCGCGTCGATCTAAAAGCGGGTGAATCCACGCTGTTGGATGTCCATTTGCCGTTGTCGCTGGACGATCTTGCCGTGACACAACTGCCCGACGGCCGAATCTGGATCATCGGCGGGCAATCGGTCGACGGCCACACCACGGATAAGACCTGGCTCCTGACGTTGGACGACGAAGCCGGTCATAAAATCGAGGACGGCCCGGCGCTGGGCCTGCCCGCGGGTGTCGCGGATCATCTGCTGTTCAAAATTAACGGCGGCTACCTGCTGGTCGGCGGCGAATCAGAGAACCACATGCACGACACCGAGTTGGCCGAGGCCCTCTGGCTGGACCCCGTCGCCCTCTCCGTCAACGTCCTGCCGTCCACTGAAATCGCCCACGATGACGCCGCCGGTTTCGTCTACAACAACGCCGCCTACGTCCTGGGCGGCCAGGTCAAAGCCCCATTCCTGGGCGTCCCCGTCCCCACCCCGATCCGGGCAGTCCATCGTATGGACTTCGGCGAGTGACGGGGGTGTGGGGTGTAGCGAATTTAATCGCTGATTGCTAATCGTTAATCGCTAATATGCTGCCCAACGCCGGTCCTGAGCATTTCCCGCTTTTCCCACCCCCAACGCCGGTCCTGAGCGCAGCGAAGGTCCGGGTGGTTTTCGGGTATCGGGTATCGAGTATCGGGTCTTATTTCCTGCTTTTCTGCGTTTTCTGCTTTTCTGCTTTCCTACCCCAAACCAGCCACCAGCCACGAATCGCCAAACACCTCTTTGACCTCGGACAGTTACATCTCTATTCTTGCATGTCCCCCAAGATAGACTGTTCCACTGACTATGACCGAAAACGTTCCGCCGCCTGAAATTGAGCCCGCGCCCAGCCACGGGGGCAACTTCCGCCGATTCTTCCTGCGTGGTCTGGCAATCCTGCTGCCCACGCTGTTGACCATCTGGCTGTTCGTCTGGGCCTACGGCTTCGTCCAGAAAAACTTCGCCGGGCCGATCAACAACGGCGTTAAGCTCCTGCTGGTCCATTATTCCCCCCTGCCGGCGGCTCAGGATGATGACTACGACGATGCTGTCGAAAAAATGACCCAGCAGCAGAAAGATGCCTGGGAAGTTGCCGACAGCGAGATGTCCACGAGCCTCGGCCCTGAGAAGTTCAACGCCGCCAAGCGGATCGAGTACCGCCGCCAGTGGATGCGGATGCAGCCGGAAATCGAGCAATCGGTCCGCACCGCCGTCGTCAATCGCTGGTGGGAGTCCTACACCATCGGCAAGTGGGTCGTGATGGATGTGATCGGCCTGGTCATCGCCATCATCCTGATCTACATCGTCGGCCTGCTGGTCGGCAGCTTTATCGGCCGCCGCCTCTACCACAAGGGCGAGGAACTGATCCACCGCGTCCCGGTGATCCGCAACATTTACCCTGCGATCAAGCAGGTGACCGACTTTTTCGTCGGCCAGGAGAAACGACCTCAGTTCAGCGCCGTCGTGGCGGTGGAATACCCCCGAAAGGGCCTGTGGTCCGTGGGTCTGGTAACCGGTGAAACCATGGTGCTGATCGAGCAGAGAGCCGGCCAACCCTGCCTGACCGTATTTATCCCTTCAAGTCCAACCCCATTCACGGGATACGTGATCACTGTGCCCAAAGCGGACACAATCGATTTACCGATTACAATAGAAGAGGCGATCAAGTTCGCCGTGTCGGGCGGGGTATTGATCCCTCCGGGACAGCAGATCAAGGGTCACAATCCCAAGCTGTTCGAATCGACCGATGAACCTGAATCACCCAAAAGCCGGGCGGAAACGGGTGACACGCCCTCGTAGGTTCAGACTTTATCAACCCCTCGGAGAACACGATGGAGATCACAGTCAGCGGCAAGCACTTGGACATCACCGATGCGATCCACGAATACGCGGTCCAGAAAGTGAGTAAGCTGGATAAATATTACGACCAGATCCAGCGTATCGAGGTGGTCGCCGACAAATCCCAGGCTAACCAGTACGAAGTCGAAGTCATCGTCCACGTCGGCCACCACGAGCCGTTCATCGCCACCATCCAGGGCGAAGACCTCTACGCCACGATCGATCAGGCCCAAAGCAAGCTGGAACGCCAGCTCAGCGAGCACAAACAAAAAGTGAAAAACCACAAGCACAACCCCACACACTAATATAGGTATCCTATACGACCCCCGGCGGACGGTCCGCCTTCTTGAATGACACCCCTGGAATCTCCCGATGAAGCTGCTGGATTTTGTATTAACTGACGCTTTGATCCCCGATCTGAAGTCAACCGAGCGCGACGATGTGATCAGCGAACTGGTTGATGCTGCCGTGGAAGCCGGGGGCGTACCCAAGACGCACAGGGATGCGCTGATAAAGGAAATCATCGGCCGTGAGAAGCACGGCTCGACCGGCTTCGGCAAGGGGGTCGCCGTCCCGCACGTCAAGCACGAGAAGATCAAGAAGATGGTCGCCGCCATCGGTGTCAGCCAGAAAGGCGTCGACTTCAACGCCCTCGATAAGGCGCCGGTCTACTCGGTCGTCCTCCTGCTTTCCCCCGCCGACAAACCGGACGAACACCTGCAGGCCATGGAAAACATCTTCTCCAACCTGCAGAAAGACAACTTCCGCCGGTTCCTCCGCCAGGCCACGACCGCCGAAGAAATCAAGGACCTGCTGCACGAGGCAGACACCCAGCAACTGGCCGGCTGAAAATCACAACCCAAACCAACCAGTCGCATGAAATGAGCTGCGCTTTGGATACCGCATCGACACAGGTCACGATCACCAACAAGCTTGGGCTGCACGCCCGGCCGGCGATGTCGTTTGTCGATACCGCCAGCGGCTTCAAAAGCGATATCCAGGTGGTTAAGGACGGCCAGATCGTCGATGGCAAAAGCATCATGCAGCTCATGATGCTCGCCGCCACCAAAGGCACCGAACTGAATATCACAGCCGAAGGCCCCGACGCCGAAGAAGCCGTCGCCGCCCTCGTCAAACTCATCGAAAGCAAATTCGACGAAGAGTGAATAGGGTGTAGGGTGTAGGGTGTAGGGTGTAGGGTGTAGGGTGTAGGGTGTAGGGTGTAGGGTGTAGGGTGTAGGGTGTAGGGTGTAGGGTGTAGGGTGTAGGGTGTAGGGTGTAGGGTGTAGGGTGTAGGAAATTGTATTGCTAATGGCTAATCGCTAAGGGCTAATGGCTTTACTCCCCCCAACGCCGGTCCTGAGCAAAGCGAAGGTCCGGGTGGTTTTCGGGTATCGGGTATCGGGTATCGGGTATCGGGTATCGGGTATCGGGTATCGGGTATCGGATCTTATTGTCTGCTTTTCTGCGTTTTCTGCTTTTCCGATTTCTAGCTTTCTTAACTTCCTGCTTTCCTGCTTTCCCCCGCCCCCCACCATCGCGTCAACCGGTGATAAACCCAGATCGTCGGCGCCGACAACGCATAGATCACGAAACCCGCAGCCAGCGTTTCGCGCACACTCACAAACAGCAGCAGACCGATGATCACACCCTTGGCGATCGTGCCGAACGGCGCGCGCCCACGGACGTAACGGTTCATCAGGTGCACGTAACGGAACTGGCTGACCATCGCCAACGCCGTCAACAGACTGATAAAAACCATGCCCACCGCGGTAATCCGGATCAGCAGATCATCCGCCGGGTACTGAATCAACCAGTACTGGTGCAGCAGGATCAGGCTCGCTACCGTCCCCGCAGCGCCGGGTGAAGGCAGGCCCTTGAACATGCCCCGGTCCGCTTCGCCCGGCGGAGGTGATTCGATGTTGTAGCGCGCCAACCGCAGCGCCACACACGCGACGTAAATCCCCGCGGTGATCACCACAAGCCGGTCAAACAACACGCTTCCCGTCGGATGCATCTCCGAAACAAACGGCGCACGCACCCCGATCAACTGCACCATCATGAACGCCGGCGCCACGCCGAACGTCACCATGTCCGCCATCGAATCCAGTTGAGCGCCCAGATCCGAGAAGCTGCGCGTCAGCCGGGCAATCCGCCCATCCAGCCCGTCCATCGCCAGCCCCAGGAAAACCAGCGCCGCCGCCAGCGTTAGAGGCGACCAGCCGAACGGCAAAGGATCGTTCTCCGGCGGCGCTTCCCGGGACGCATAAAAGATCGACGCGAACCCGCACAAAAGATTCCCCAGCGTGAACAGCGTCGGCAGCACCGCGATGCCACGCCGAGCCATCCGCCGATGGATTCGCTTGGGCCGGCGTCGCCGCGGCTCATCAACCCGTTCGTGGTCTTCAACTAAACGATAAGGCATGACAATATCTTAGCAGGGTTTCGCCCAAGCCATCGTTTCGCCGCAACGCCCCATAATCCCGCACAAAACACAAGACACACGTCAGATCGGCCCTCACGAGCACTTGAATCTCATCCATCGAACACGCCACCTCCCCACCGCATCAACCTTGCACACCATAATTTACCCCGCCCCCCCAAGGGGGTATCCTTAATACATGCAGTCTGTGGCAAGTGATTCCATCCCCAAACCAACCAGCGCCAAGTCCTCCAGGCAAGCGGCCTTGGAGAACCGGCTGATCGCGCTGATCCTGTTCTGCGTCACCGCAGGCGTCATGGGCATCGCTTACATGCTGCACCCCGATGTCAGAGGCGTCGGTACGCACGAAAGCCTCGGCCTGCCGCCGTGCGGGCTCGAAGCCGCAACCGGCATCCCCTGCGCTACCTGCGGCATGACCACCAGCTTCAGCTACGCAGCCCACGGTGACTTCGTCAACGCCTTTATCAACCAGCCCGCCGGGGCATTACTCGCACTGCTGACCACCATGACCGCCCTCGTCAGTGGCTACGCATTTATCACCGGCATGAGGCTGGGGCCGATCGGCAATATCGTCTGGCGCCCCAAGAACGTGGTCATCGGTGCGGTCATACTCGTGCTTGCTTGGATCTATAAAATCATCGTACACACCGGAATACTCGGAGCCGGCTTATGAAGTCAGTTGTCTATCGATTCACCCTCTGTTTGGTCGCAATCCTTCTTGGCCAGACCCTGTTCGGTTGCGAACCAATGCCAGGCGAGAAGAAGAAGGTCGATGTGCAGGCGGAATACCTGGGCCTGGAAAACCAGCGCGTCGCCGTCATCGTCGCCGCCGACAGTCATCTGTTGTATGAATATCCCGACTCACGTAAGTACGTCTGCGTCGCCATGACCAGCCGTATCGCCAAAAACGTGCCGGGTGTCACCACCACCATCCCTGAAAAAATCGAAACCTTCCAGAATAACAATCCCTACTGGATGAACATGCGCTACAGCGAACTCGCTGAAAAGCTCAACGTCGACAAGGTCGTGCTCGTCGACCTCATCGAGTACCAGACGCACGAACCGGGCAACGCGCACATCTGGCAGGGTTTGATCACCGGGAATATCGGCGTCATCAACGCAAACGGGGTCGACCCGGACAACTTCGTCTTCCAGAACACCATCAGCGCCAAGTTCCCCGAATCCAGCACCGTCGGTGTCATCGATGCCGACAACGAGTCGATCCAGCTCGGTATGATTTACCTCTTTGCCGAAAGAGGTGCCGGCCTGTTCTATGACCACCAGGAAGAGGTCGAAGATTGATGCGTGACCGAATCCGCCACTACTCCGCCTTGTTGTGCCTGGTAACGCTGTGCCTGTGCTGCGCCAGTTGTGAAGCGCCCGACTTCGCTGCCTATGTCATCGCCGGGCCGCCTAAGATCAAAGCCAAGTACAAACTCGAACCGCGCCAAACCCTCGTTATCGTCGATGATCCGCAAAATCTGCTCGGAGACCTGAACTATCCGACCGTCATCGCTGCTAACGCAAACTTCCACATGCAGGACAAGGGCGTATTACCGCCCGAGATGATTATCGCGCAGGACCACCTGACCGTGCTGGCCGCAAATATGGGGGACCGTTACCAGTCGACACCCATCGATGAAGTCGGCAAACGGCTCAAAGCCGACCAGGTCATCTACGTGCTCATCCGCTCTGTCGACCTCACCGATAAAAACACCTACTACGAACCGACCGCGCATTGCGAGGTCAAGGTCATCGATGTTCAGACGGGCCAGCGTCTGTTCCCCGCGCGCCCGGAAAACAAAATGGCACAACCGAACGAACCGGGCGAAACGCTCACCGTCACCATAGACAAGCAAACCGTCGACCGCACACGTCGCCACGCCATGTCCAATCTCGCCCGCGCCCTCTCCGAGCGGATCGGGCTGGAAGTCGCCGGCCTGTTCTTCGATCACGTCGACTTCGATTATGAGTTGGTGTCCTGACGCTGTAAACACCCGACGCGTTACCCAAGTATTCATCAAGCGATGCCGACCCTACACCTGATCGATGGCGACAGCACACAGGCCTGCCCCACGGTCTACCGCGCGATCCGCGCAATGATGGCCGCATCTAACAATCCCGTTGATCATCTGCTGATCCTCGGCAGCCGCGCCCACTTCTCGATCGCGTTACAAGCCGGCATCAAACCCGATCAGGCATCTTGCCTGTCTGTCCCATTCAGCAAAGCCGTCCTCGGACTTCTGCCGCTGCGGCGATGGATCGCTGAACGACCAACCTTTACGAAGACACAATGCTGGTCGCCGGGTGCGTTCATCGCTGCAACAAGACTCTGCAAAAAAACACCCCGACGACTCAACCTTGTACACACGCCGAATCATCGCTGGATCAAACAGCTTTCGCGTCTGAGCAATGTAAACAAATACCCCGATACGCTTATCACGACGGATACACCGGCGCTCGCACAACATCTGCAAAACCTCGGCATCAACTGCGAAGCCAAACTTATCGCACTTAGCGTTGCTCACGATTCACCACTATCCGATGAAAAGCGCACCGAGTTGCGTGCCTCATGGGGCGTCACCAAGTCAACCGAGCGTGTCGTCGTACTGCTGTCAGACCACCCCGCTCTCGCCGACGCGATCGACGCCGCGGAAGTCGCTGTACTCGGCTGCGCAACCCTGACCGACAAGCTTAACCAGCCCGTCCGTGTTACGCTGTTGATACACCCCTTGCAGTTGCACCGCCGACGTGCTCAAACCTTCATCGAAAAACAGCCGATCGATCTGAAACTGCTGCAGGAGCAGCGCATCAGCTCGCCCTGGTTATTGCTCGATGCCTGCGACGCCGTTCTCGCTCTCGGCCAGGACGCCGGCGGCCTGAGCCTCCGCCATGCCCTGCAACACAACAAACCCATCATCACCCCCCAGTCCGGCCCCGCCACAACCTTGGATCATGCCGACAAAAACCTCCACCTCGCCCCAAGTCCCCAAACCAAAGACCTCGCCCACCAGTTGCGCCTGGCGCTGATGGAATAGATCGGGGATGTACCATGTTCAATGTGCAATGCGAAGTCTATTCCGGTCCCTTCTCCGCTTGTGAGAAGGCTAGGATGAGGGCCGGATTGATTGTGTGATCGTTTGTATATGGCGCGCGACCCGGCGGGTCGCGGCTAAAGAAGCTCAACTGAATGGAACGCATAAGGTTCTTGGCCCTCACCCCAACCCTCTCCCAAGGGCAGAGGGAGAAAAACATGTAACCGCACATTGAACATCGACCATCGAACATCATCCCCCACCTTCCCCAACGCCGATTCGCTCTGCGAAGACTGTGGCTACGTGCTCAACGGCCTGCAACCCGATGGCAACTGCCCCGAGTGCGGCATGCCTATCGTTGAATCCTCCCCCACCAAACGCACCGGCCCCCGCTGGCACGCTCAGCCAAATCCCACAACTGCTCTCGAAGTCTGCATCGAATTACTGCTCAAACCAAACCAGTTCTTCCGCATGATGCGGGTCGACGGCTCAAACGTGACCGCGAGATTGTTCCTGCTATTGACCTGCCTGTTTATCGCCTTGATCTGGTTTTATGCCGTGTGGGGTAGAAGCATGTCCAACGGCAGCACCACCTGGGCCATGATCCAGGGCCTGCTGGCCTGCGACATCACCATCATCCTGACCTACATCGAGGCGATCGGCGTGGTGTACTTCAGCAGACGCCGGGGCTGGCGCATACCCTTCAAACTCGCCGAACGCATCGCCTGCTACAGCTCGATCGGCTGGGTCCCCGCCGCCCTGATTATGCTCTGGGCGCTGGCTCAACTGAACAACGGCAACATCGACCGCTGGATGTCCTCTCTGCTGCCCGCCTGGGAGTATTGGCAATCCCTGGCCCTCATGGTCCTGTGCTTTGCGGTCGCGATGATGTGGTTTGAAGTGCTCGTCTGGCTGGGTGTAAGACAGGCAAAATACGCTAACAGTTGAACTTCCCACCAGATACGCACAAATGCAGCGCATCGCGCATTGTCCCATAACCATGTCAGGTTTGTGTCAGGGATGTGTGGAAACTTGACGAAAATGCTGTTTCTTGGATAAGATCATAGGATACATTGGTTTGAGGATTTTTGCGGCGGTTACGTTGCATCCCCTCGAACCCCTCGGCGGCGTGGCCGCCTTGTTGTCCGTGTTACCGCCGCGTTTGCGGCGCTTTACCCGGCACGATCCGGGCAGAAATATCAGCCCGTATCGTTGACCGATCTTCCGAACGCTCTGCCACAGGCAGAACCCTCGGCCGCTTGTCTCTGACAAACGGATAGATTGAATAAGCTCAATACGCTGTGATGAAAGTCTGGATCAACGCTCGTACCCGGGGCACTGGAGGAGGCATCTTGAATTTAGATGCCGAACTATCCCTTGCTCTCGACCCGCGCCCGATAGGCCACTTACTTGAACCGCCCTTATGGGAGTTGAGTAACTGACTTACGATCCGGACCGACGGCGACCTTGAGCCTGATCGGTCGACATCCCGCGCTGATGCACACGATCTAATCCATCGTGGCCTTACCGTGATCGTGCCCTAAACCCAACCGGTCGATGCGTACCACGCATTCCCGGCCGGCATAAAGGGCGTGATTCGTGTACCACATCAATCTACTGGCACAAGTAACTCAAACCCCCCACGGCGGTGGCGGAAGCGGCTGGCTGCTCTTCGGCCTGATCGGCGCCATCATCGGCGCCATCCTCACCGTCATCATCACCAAACTCATCGGCATCCAGACCATCAGCCAGAGTAAACGACAGGCACAGGACCTGATCGAAAAAGCCGAAAGCGAAGCTCAAACGCTCAAGAAACAGGCCGAACTCGACGGTCTCAACGAACTGGCTAAACGACGCGAAACCTTCGAAGAAGAAATCAACCAGCAACGCAACGAGGTCAAGGAAATCGAGCGACGCCTCACCAAGCGTGAAGACAACCTCGACCGCAAGCTCGATACCCTCACCACCAAGGAAAAATACCTCGACGAACTCGACGCCGGCGTCAAAAAACGCGAAGCTCAACTCCTCGGCAAGCAGGAAGAGCTCGACGCCCTGATCGCCGAACGCCGCGAACTGCTCGAAACCAGCCGCCAGGAACAGAAGCAGACCCTGCTCCGCCTCGCCAACCTCTCCGAGGAGGATGCCAAGCGCGAGTCGCTCAAGGCCGTCGAACGCGAGTGCCAGCACGAGGCCGGCCAGATCATCCAGAAGATCACCGAGCAGGCCGAGGAAGAAGCCAAGGACACCGCCCTGAAGATCACCCTCCAGGCCATCCAGCGCTACGCCTCCGAGCACACCGCCGACTCCACCGTCAGCGCCATCGCCATCCCTTCCGACGACATGAAGGGCCGCGTCATCGGCCGCGAAGGCCGCAACATCCGTGCGTTTGAAAAATCGACCGGCGTCGATGTCATCGTCGACGACACCCCCGGCGTCATCGTCGTCTCCTGCTTCGACCCCGTACGCCGAGCCATCGCAGCCGAGACGATGCAGAAGCTCATCGAGGACGGCCGCATCCACCCGACGCGCATCGAAGAAGTCACCGCGCAGACCACCAAAGACATCAACCAGCGCATCATCAAGTACGGCAAAGACGCCTGCATCGAAGCCGACATCCAGGGCCTGCACCCCAAGCTTTCAGAAACCATGGGCCGGCTCTACTACCGTTCCAGCTACGGCCAGAACATCCTCCGACACTCCATGGAAACCGCCTACCTCTGCCAGGTCATCGCCGATGAACTCGGCCTCGACGGCGAACTCGCGCGCCGCTGCGGCTTCCTGCACGACATCGGTAAAGCACTCGACCACGAAGCCGAAGGCGGACACCCGCAGATCGGCATGGACTTCGCCAAGAAGTTCGGCGAAAAGGAAGCCGTGCTCAACGCGATCGGCGGACACCACAACGACATCCCCGCGACCACGCCATACACCCCCATCGTCATGGCCGCCGACGCCATCAGCGGCGCACGACCCGGTGCGCGTCGCGAAACACTCGAACGCTACGTCAAGCGTCTGGAGCAACTCGAAAGCATCGCCACCGACATGGAAGGCGTCAAAGATGCCTACGCCATCCAGGCCGGCCGCGAGGTCCGCGTGATCGTCGATCCCGACAACGTCGACGACCAGCAATGCAGCTACATCGCCCGCGACATCGCCAAACGTGTCAGCGAAGAAATGACCTTCCCCGGCGAAATCCGAGTCACCGTCCTGCGCGAAATGCGTACCATCGAATACGCGAAGTAATTCAACTGATGTGAATCACGGCGAGGCCGCTTCAGCGGCCGTGCCCTACACCCCAACCAAACAAAAAGCGTGGTCGACTCAACGACCACGCTTTTCATTTTTTACAATCAACCTCACGCAATCATCAACACAGTCAACTCATCCATGTTCATTCTGGCCCATCACCCTTTCTTCTTAAACCCACCGCCTCCCAGTGAGTCCCGCACATCCAAGCATCATCAATCCCACACTACCCGGCTCAGGCACCATTGCCACAAAGATGCCTGAAGTATCATCGGTAAACGTCAGCCAGAAGGCAATTTGACCGGCATCGCTAATCGGACTGGCCAGCCCGTCTTCACCTCCGGATTGTGGCAGACCTAAAATGATAGACTTGATCGTTCGATAGTCATCAATCAAGGGATTGCTATTCACATCGATAACGTCGCCCTCTCGAACAACCAATATTAATTGCCCATTTGTATCCGTTGCCCAGAGCCCTTGATCGTTATCGACGGTAATACCACCTACTCCTCCCTGAAGCATTGCAAGAAACACCACTTGCCCCACACCGTTCATCGCTAGACTACCGGCCTGCGAATCAAGACTGCTGAATACACCCGCCGTACCCGCTGCAGCACTACCCTCACGTGCAATTAATTGCAGCCCATCCGTCCGCTCGCACCATATGCCTTCATTATTGCTGTACGTAACGCCCGGACCGGTGACAAGACCGAGAAAGCATATCTCGTCGGACCCGTTAATAAGTATGCGCCCGAACGTATCAAATTCCTCCCCTGATAAACCCGGCACAAGATCCCCCTTGCGCGCGATCAACTGCAACGAACCCGAACGGTCAGACCATATCCCTGCATTATTGTCGGCCGTTACATCCCCCGTCCCGGCAACCAGGGAACCGCCAAAAGCAATGTGGCCGGCGTTGTTGATCCTAGGCCTAGCAGACAGGAAGTCGTAACAACCACCACCCGCCCCGGGCGCGGTATCGCCTTCGCGAGCTACCAGATTCAACGAACCCGCAAATCCCGACCAGATACCACTTTCATTTTCGACAGTAACATTCGGCCCATCCAGGTTCGCTTTAAAAGTGATCACACCGTTGTCATTAAGACCACCAATATCAAACGCATCACCAAAATATTCATCGACAGATGCACCCGGCGCAGCAAGCCCGGAACCCGCCACCAGTGTCAGTGAACCCTGCGTTCCGTAACAAATCCCTCTGCCTATCGCATGAGTTTCAATTACCTCGCCGGAAGTCATATCCCCAGCAAATGCGAGTTGCCCCACGTCATTGAAGAACAGGGGAACATTTAAACTACCGAAATACGCTCCCGAAGCACCGGGCGCAACATTACCCTTGCGTGCAACAAGGCCTAAGCCACCGGCCCCATACGTCCAGACACCACTATTATTAAACGCTGTCACATCGCCAACTCCTGGTATAAGTGAACCACCGAACCCAATCTGCCCTGCACCATTAAGCGTCAAGGTATCCAGAAAGGTGAACTGCCCATCCGTACCCGGAGCATCCATCCCTTCATAGGCAACGAGGCTCAAGGTGCCTGCCTCCTCATACCACAGACCACGATTGAACCCGGGCGTGATCGCTCGAAACGCAACGTGACCTGTATCATCAATCATCGGATAGCCAAAAACATCAAATAACTCATCCGTACCCGGCGCGACCTGCCCCGACAATGCGCGGGACTCGATATGAACCACTGCAAGGGCAGGCTTGCCTGTAACCCATATCACCGACAGTAAGATCGCAATCAACAAATAACCGTTCCCAGCCGAAATTCGTGTCTTCATTTTGCAGCTTCCTTGTATAAGTGGATGATGAATTGCATGTGCATGGAAGACAAACCTACACGGATATCGTTCATCCCACGATAGGATGAACATCAAGTCTATGAATGGATATCATCGTGACCGCACCGCTGATTCAAGATGCATCACGATCGTTTATCAATCAATGTCAGATTAAACCAACTCACGGAATACTTGAATACACGTCATAAATATACTTCATGAATCCTAACGAAAACCATTACAGCACGGGACAGCCGTTGACCCAACAGGTAAAAGTGTCGGGCGACGACCACGGTTGCTTCGTTCTATGGCATCTACAAACAACTTATCGATGGCGATGGTGCGTCACCAGCCCCCCATAAATAAAAGCAATAAGAACCATCCCAGGCTCCGGAACCACCACCGCCGGCGGCGTACCCGCGTTCCACCTTTCCAGAACAATATCCAGATCGGTCAATCCCACAAATCCATCGCCTGTCAGATCGCCCGCCATCCTGTCGCTGGGGTTAACGATCTGGTTCCAATGGCCTAACAGAATATCCAGGTCCGCTAGACCAACGAACCCGTCGTCGTTGATGTCGGCATAGCCGACGATAGCCGGATAGAAGTCAGCGGTGATTGTGGCGGAGATGATCTCGATCTCGGCCGGGGACGACTCATCTTCTTCCCCCAATGGCGTGTCGATGGTGATAACGGCCTGACCGCTGGTAATCGGGGCCGGGTCGATAGCTGGCCACCCATACCCGGCCAATTTACTGTCGGTCGTAGGTGTCTCACCATAGGGCCCGAACAACGTGGGAGACAACCACTCAAAGCCACCCACTACCGAGACCAGCAGTTCGGCAGGAATCGAACCAGCCCAACCGAAGCCGGAGGGGATTCCCGTCGCGGTAATCTCTAATGTGATGCCCCACAACGGCTGAAAGTCCGTACCGAAGTCCACAACAACCTGGACCGGCTCCTGGCCGTGCGTGAACGTGCCGACCAATTCGGGGATGTCGAGTGTGATAGTGTCAGCAAAAGCGGCCGAACCACAAACCAGCAAGACAACAGCCGCCAGCGCGATGCAGCCATCAACAATCCGCTTCATATGATGCCCCCTTGGCCAATGTGAAAAGTATCAGCTACCGCTGAAACCCTCCCCAGTCTAACTCCCCCCCACCCGCAAAACAAGATAAAATAGGCTCAATGCCGATGATTAACACAACATTAGAATCATAATTCTTACCCCCTCTCCCCTTGGGAGAGGGCCGGGGTGAGGGCCGAATGCAACTTAATCAAACAACCACCTTAAAAGATAATTACAGCAACAATCACTCATCTTGCATACATAAACGTTTTTCATACAACACCCACCACAACCCGTCTTTCCAAACACATTCAAATCATGTTTAATTGGTCATAACAAGACAACAAAACACAGGGGATTCACCGATGCGGTGTCCGCAATGTAACGCAATCATGGAAGAAGGCCTGCTCCCCATCTCCGACGGCCTGCACTGGGTCCGCGGCCGAAAACCCTCCGCCAGCATCATGGCCGAAGACGTCCCCGGCACACACGCCGTCATGCGCCCCAACCGCATGGAAGGCTGGCGCTGCAAGAAGTGCAAACTCATCCTCTTCCGCTACGGCGAATCCTGGGAAGCCAACAAAAAAGCCCAAATGCAACACGCCGCCGAAGAAGCCGGCGCACCAGCCGAAGAAGCACCACCCGAAGAAGGCTAAAACCCCTCCCAAACAAACTCACATCAATCAAACCCAAGCCGCTTGCGGCTTAGCGATCTCACGTGTGTCGAATGGCACAGTCATCTTATGCATATATATAAATTAATTTACTGCGATCGCAATATATCTAATATCGCAGCAGTAACAAAGCATAGTACACTGAGAAAAAGTGCAACCTTTTCAATCAGTGCATACTTGTACTTTGAACCGATAGAATTGATTGTGACATAAAACCAAATACAGACTAATATTAATCCAGCAAGTGCAAATAACTGGGCAATAAAGTCATGAATACCATAATTCTGCCCGCCTACATTCCCAGGCGTATAAAATGAACCCTCCAAGGACATGTGTACGATCTGTGCAAGAACAACAACTGCTAACACACCCAAGCTGACAATATGAGTAACAATTTTCATGTCGCGCGTTACCTCAAAACACCACACCCCTTGACCACGACCAGGCATAATTAATCAATGCTAATGCAATTCATATGGTTCTGCGCAGCAGGCTATTCCTTCGCCATCGGCTGTGTATGCCTGGCAGCAAGTATCCTTTTATTACTGTGCAGCAAGGGCCGCCTCAGCTCATCCAGCGCGATATTAGCCATCCTGGTCGGATTGATACTCCTGGCAATGTCCGGCATGTCATTCCCATTGTTAGAGCTGGTCCCCAAATCTTGGACAGCCGGTTAAAGTGGGCTGGTCTGCAGATTTGAAAGGACTTACTTGATGAGCAAGCGACGACGATTTACGGCTGAATTCAAGGCGAAGGTGGCGCTGGAGGCGCTGCGTGGCGAGTTGACGGTGGCGGAGATCGCCAAGAAGTACGACGTGCATCCGAACATGATCGGCGGGTGGAAGAAGCTGCTGGCACAGGAGGCGGCCCAGCTTTTTGCCCGTGGCGGCGGCAAGGACCCGCAGGCATCCGACGAGCAGATCAAAGAGCTGCACGCGAAGATCGGCGAGCTGACCATCGAGAAGGACTTTTTAAAAAAAGGGTTGGGGCTTTGAGCCACGGCCGCCGCTGCGACATGGTCGAACCCAAGCACCCCGAGCTGAGCATCGTGCGTCAGTGTGGGCTGGTGTCGATCAGCCGATCGTCGTTTTACTTTTCAGGCAAAGGCGAGAGCCCGTTGAACCTGAAGCTGATGCGTCTGATCGACCGACAGTTCCTGTGCACGCCGTTCTACGGCAGCCGGCAGATGATGCGTTGGTTGCGTCGGCTTGGCTACAACGTCGGCCGCAAGCGTGTGCGTCGATTGATGCGCCAGATGGGTTTGACGCCGATCTACCAGGCCCCGAAGACCAGCGTCAAATGCCTTGAAAACAAGGTGTATCCGTACCTGCTGCGGAATCTGAAGATTGATCAGCCGGGTCATGTGTGGTGCGCCGACATCACATACATCCCGATGCGACGCGGCTTTTTGTACCTCGTTGCGGTCATGGACTGGCACAGCAGGAAGGTGCTGGCCTGGCGATTGAGCAACACGATGGAAGCGTCATTCTGCGTCGAGGCGTTGGAAGAAGCGCTGAGCAAGCACGGCCCGCCGCAGATCATCAACACCGATCAGGGCAGCCAGTTCACCGGCCTGGAATGGACCGAAACAGTGAAGAGCGCGGGCGCGAAGGTATCGATGGACGGCAAAGGCCGATGGATGGACAACGTGTTCATCGAACGTCTGTGGCGGAGCCTGAAGTACGAATGCGTGTACCTGCACGCGTGGGACAGAGGCAGCGAAGCTCGCGCCGGGATCAATGAATGGCTGCGGTTCTACAACACCGAGCGTCCGCACTCGACACTCGCTGGACGGACGCCGGACGAAGCGTATGATGGAAAACCTATAACCGGACCGCCGCTGGCCGCGGCATAAACCCGTTGGCCCACCTTATTCAGGCCAACCGGCTGTCCAAGATTTGGGGACCAGCTCTGTTTGCATACAGCCTCGTAATTATCCTGTTTGCCGTTTGGCCCGCCGGAAGTTGGTATATCAGGAAACGCTCGATAAAACTGCTTCGAGGCTACAGCATCGTAAACCTGCTTGTCATTGCAATCCTGCTGGTTTCGTTCAGTTACCGCATCGCCCTGCCCACCTTCCCAGAAGATGTACAAAGCATCTGTATTGTGGGTGATTCAATCAGCGAAGGTATCGGCGGCCCTTCTGAAAGAACCTGGCCCAAGGTGCTTTCGGAAAATACCGGCATCGATGTGCTCAATCTGGCGGTATCAGGCGCTACCGTCAATAGCGCCCTGCACAAGCAAATCCCCAAAGTGCCGAACGACCACCAGCTTGTACTACTGGAAATAGGCGGCAACGACCTGTTCGGCCCCACGCCTACCAAAGCATTTCGCAATGATCTGGATTCGATCCTGACAGAACTGAAAAGCAGCGGCCACCAGGTAGCCATGTTCGAATTGCCCGTCCTCCCCTGGCAATGGCAATACAGCCGTATCCAACGAGAATTAGCCATCAAGCACGGTGTCATATTCATCCCCAAGCGGGTCATGGTAAGTGTGTTCTCAAGCAAAGACACCACCTCTGACCTCGCCCATCTGACAGAAAACGGCCACCAACTCATGGCCGAAAAAGTCCAACACCTGTTAACAAACCCCCAACAAACACGCCCTCAAGAAAACCCCTGATACTAACCGCTTGCGGCTTAGCACCTATCAATCACAACCTGCTCTCACTCCCTCTCCCCCCGCAACAAATTCGATCTATGCTGTAACTTAATAATGATGAAGGTAACTAGCCACAGATAAACACAGATGAACACGGATAAGAAAAAAGCCTGTTTTGAATATCTTGGATCAAGATACTTGTTCTAGATTCTCGAACCGCGATGAATCTGATGCCACTTGGATACGCTTGTTTTCCATCTGTGTTCATCTGTGGCTAAAAATAGTCTGGATACAAACTCGCTCGCTCGGCGCGTGTCTCCCGACCCCGCCGCAACCCCCGACCGAAGGTCTCCAGACACCCAGACATACAAAGAAATGCGGGCATCATTGTGGGAAACTTCCCCGTATTTTTTTCAATAAACGGATGATGCTTGCTCGGTCCGCAAATAGACCACTTCACAGCTACCCGGAAAAACCACGGAACACACCGTCTTCATCAACGTTGTCCGCAAACTCTGCAAAGTCCATGTTCGCGAGCGCGAGGTTGTTCTCGACACACCACATCTCGGAAGGCACTACACGGAACGTTCGGCCACGCTCATCAAAAAGATCAACACACACGACAGGATGCTCAGCGCCGCTGATAGCCTCACCATCAACCAGGAACACAAACGGCTGCTCAGAATCCTCCGGGAACAACTCAAGCACGCGCTCGATAGTCAACCCCGCATACGCCGCATCATCAACAAACGCCACGTCAGCTTGAAAGCCGTGAACCGGGTCCTCCCGCGTGATGGCAGACTTCAACTCGTTCCAAACCGCATCATCGCTGAAGTCGGTACGGATCACGAGCGATTCATCGGATTGCGTCAGGTCAACCATAGATAGAGCCTTTAAACATACAAAGGACATAGTGGTCAGAGGTATATAGAGGTCTGACCCCGTTATGAGGGGCAGCGCTCGGCGCGAGTCTCACGGGCCCGCCCGGACAATGCAAAAAGATTGTTGAGTCTATGCATGCAAGCTAACGCCGACGTCGGCAAACACCCGCAACACCGATCACACCCAACACCGCCGCACTGGACGGCTCGGGAATCACCGCTCCCGGTGGCGGACCAGCGTTCCAATTGTTCAGCCAATCATCCAAATCGACTATGCCGACACCGCCGTCATCGTAGATGCTAATGGTGTTGTTTATAACAGTCGTATCATAAACCGTGAATATCGTGCCGTCCGGCACATCGTACAAAGTGCTGCCCGACACATCTAGCGTGGAGTGATGACTAAGCATCAACGTGCAGCCCGCAAACACATTCCCCCCCACCAACATCAAAACCAGCGATGCAAATGCTGCCAACCGGAAGTGCGTGCGTTTCAAAACTGACCCCTTTCAATTGATTTGGTTCCCGAACGATCGATACTGGCCTACACCTGCTTCGGCGCGATCCCATATCACTATAAAGTTATTGAAGATAAACAACAAGACAAATTGATATGAACACCCCTGCCTCACGGCCTTATCGGACCGTAGCCCATCAAACACGCCCCTGATCAATGATGGCTGACAACACACCCCCCAAAGCCGCTCGCGGCTTAGCGCATTCCGCCCCACCTAATCGTATCCTCCTCCACAAATTTAAAACCAAATAGAACACCAATCCTCTCTAATCCACACTAATCTTCTTATCAGCGAAGATAAGTGAAGATCAGTGTTCCCAATTCCCAGACCCGCGCGGTGTGGTTCTTCCAACCGAAGTCTTTCAAACGCTTGTACTCATGACGAATACCAAACGGTAAGATTTCGTATCTGAGCAGAGCCTATCCGACATATTAATCCGGCTCAGCTATGCCAGCTTGGCGCAATAAGTGCAAACCTTTTAGGTAGTCACGAAATTTTTTAGATCGTTTGGAGGCAACCAATACTGCACCGTCATCCCCGCGCTTCAGCATCGAGCGGATAGCAGTTCCCCAGTATGTTGTAAGATCCAAATTCAGTTGTTCTAACTCATAGCTCATCGCCTCAGCTTTTTGGCGTGTAACTACTATTTGTGTCTCCGGATCACGCTTGATTAGCTGCCAAGGTATACCGCGGATGTCGCACTCGCCAGAAAATTCAGCTTCACTGAGATCTAACGCCCAGTCGACGTGCTTGTAATAATCAGCATTAGCCTTCTTGAATTCAGCGTTTAGAGGATGCCCTGGATCACCTTTCCAGAGATCTAGGAGCCAGAGCTTATCGATCCTGCCGGATATCTTGACGTGCTTAAGTGCGGGCGCATAAAACATGGCGTTACGCAAGCGACTTGTTCCTTTCAGAACAATGTCTTCAAATATTACACCTTTAGTTATAGCGCCTCCCGACTGCTCACAACGATCGAGTTCAATATGGCGAATAACCGCTCTACGCGAAGCATCATCGCAAACGATACCACCATCAAGGCTGCAGCGTCGGAACACCATGTCGCTGAAAACCCAGTCCTGCATGTGGCGCACTGGCCACGAGAATGTTTGTTTTTCAAATAATTCTGGCATTTATACAACAATCATAACGCATTACCCGTGTACCCCGACCACGAACTCACAAAGTGTGCTGACTCAATAGTATCTGAGACCATTCCCCCAAAGTCGCACGCGGCTTAGCACATCCTCGTTCCTCCCAAACACGTCCCCACTTCAAGATGTTGTTTGCTTCTTAAACCCCGATGTATCTACTACACTTCCAACACCATGTTTTACATCTGTGTACATCCGTGTTCATCTGTGGCTAAACACTTCCGCTACTTGCCGTGGTACAACACTTTGATGTCGAAAACATTGACCAAGTATCGACGCGCTTTATCCGGGCGGATCCGGACCTATTAAAATCACAAGTACTATGCAGCGCTTCCCGCTTCTAATACCCGACTCACTGTGACTACATCCCCGTAAAGAATATCGCGCACTTCCTGCAGCTTTCTACGCAGCCCTTCTTGCCGCATACCCGAGCGGGATTCGAGATACGCTTTGACATGCATATCAAACGTGCTGGGCGAGAGCATCAGTGTGATGGGTGAAACCAGTTTCTGCTGGCGTGCGACCCAGAGCAGGACCCATTGATGTCGTAAACCCAGGCCTGCGAAGCGTGCGGTGCTTAAGTACACGAGCCAGGGGTGTGATTGTTCGTGGCGGCGCTGCCACCATTGCAGAATGGAGAGCGTGCTTAATAACAGCAAGACCAGGCCGACCGCGATGATCAACCAGTGTGACGAGATCAAACCTTCGCTGCTCAGGTTCTTGGATATCTCCTTGAGCTGCGCCACACTGGTGCCCGTCGTGGCGGCATCCGGGGGGGCCGAGGTATCCGCGGCGGTTTGCGCGAGTAAACTGATTGGAACGCTTATATCAAACATGCTTATTTACCCGCTGCTTTATCACCAGGCGTTGCTTTAGGCGCAGCCGCCACTTGATGTGCAGGCGCTTGTCCGCCTTCTTCATCATCAAGTGAAACTTCAAACGGAAGCGGTTGCGTCATCTGATCGATGATGTGATTGATCACGCGCGCCGCTTTCTTACGAACGTTCTTGTCCGGCTCACTGATCGACATCTCCGCCACATCGCGCGCAACCTGCGTTACGCCCATCTCTTCAACCAGCCACAACGCCGAAGCGCGATGCGCTGCGCGCGTGTCGTTTAACATACGTGACAACGCTTGAAGCGCATCACCGGCCTGCATCTGCATCAGCGCGTGGATCGCATTGGCGCGCGTACGGTTCGATTCGGTTTCGTGCGTCATCCGAACCAACAGATCAGCGTGCTGGCCGATGCCGAGTTTCGCCAATGCTTCGACCGCGTTAGCGCGAACGCGATCATCATCCGATTCAAGCGCGCGTTCGATCAGCGGGATGTTACGCACCGGGTCGGCGGAACCTAAAGCCTTGATAGCAGAGGCAACTACGTGCGGATTGCTGTCCCGGCTGAGTTGGCGGAGTTTATCTTCTAAAAGCAGGCCTTGATTCAGTTCGCTGATGATCGACATGGCGCGGATCTTCGGCTCCGGATCGGGCAGGCACATCTTGTCGTGCAACTGGGCGTGGAAGTTCGGATCGATCTTGATCAGCGCTCGGCCGGCGGCTATCTGCTGTTCGCGGCTGAGTTTAGGCCAGCTATCCCAGAGCTTGGCGAACGCCACCGGCGCCAGGCGTTTGCCGGCGATCCGCTGGATCTGCTCATCAGGCGAGTTGACTAATTGTGCTAACACCTTGGTAATGTCGGGGTAATGACAGCGGATCAGGTGCGTCAGCGCGACGCGGACGATCTGCGGCGACTTGTCGGAGCAGTAGCCGGCGATCGCGTGATGCACCGAATCCTCCGGCTTCGTACCTTCCGCTAACGTCAATAACTTACGTAATGCCAACAACCTGGTGTAATCGCCTGCTGCCTGGTTCAGCGCAGACAACTCACGAACCAGCGCCGCCGACTCCATCGGTAACTCGCTCAGCCAGGCGACCAGTCCCGCGGTGTGCCCGGCCGGGCCTTCCACCTTATACGCGGCAGCATCCGGGATGTATTGTTCCTTGTTTCTGATACGCTTAACAGCGATCCGGTATCGGCGTAACTTCAATAAATGCCAGTGCTTAAGCGCATCAGCAAGTGTATGCGTATCCTGGCAGATGCGTATGCCATCCAGTGCAAACGGGTGCAACGGCTGGACACTCAGGGCCGGCAGCAATGCCTGACGGGAGGCAAGCGTATCGGATCGGGTCAGCGTGACGCCCGTCGGGTGTGTCCAGTCCTTACCCAAGGGCTCGAGCGACTTCAATAACTGCGTAACTGCATGCAGCGGCAGCGATAACATCGCTAGCAACACATCTTTACGCTGGTGCTGGCCGAAGAACCGTATCGCGTCGCGCACGGCCGTGATGACAAAGCCCGCCTCCACCGCATCGAGCGCCGCCCCACCGCCCGCGCCCTCGGACGTCGTACGTAACGCCATTTCCAACAAGCACTTGGCCGCTTCATCTTTGAGCTTGGACGGGCCGTGGCGCAACTGATCGGGGATGAGGTAGACGAGTCGGACCGACCCGGACTGGTGGATGATGTGCAGCGCATTGGCCGGGGCCGCGGTTTTGTGTTCGCTCATCGCGATCCGCAAGGCCTTGGTCAGCTCCGGTGCATCATGAAGAATGGCCCGTTGGGTCGACTCGGGCAGGCGGTGATATTGTTCAATCAATGAGACATTGCCCAAAGCGTGTTTACGCTGCAGCAAGGCCGTTGCGATGGATGTCAGGCTGGTCAGATCGGCAGTCGGCAGGGCCTGCGCGAAGGCCTGGTCCACGCACGGATCGGCCTTAGCACGTAGGAAGTTATGTATTTCCTGCACTTTCGACATAGAAACACCACCGCCCGATACCCATCAGGCCTTAAGTTAGCCAACTCGGCTGTAAGAATTATCGGTCCATCGCTCCAAACGGCTGTAAACCAAGGGGGTATCACAAAAAATAGTGGTTCAAATTTACGTAAAAAGGCTTCCAATACCCCATCTGGCGGGCTATAATCCGCCCACACCCCCGCCCAGTAGTTTGTTGTTCCTAGTACAAAATGAACCTTGTTTTACCCATGAGAAAGTCAGGGGTCGGTGATGAGCGTTAGTCATAAATCAGCAAGTACACAAGCCTTCCGTTTGATGGTCTATAACCGACCACTGCACCCGGAGTTATTTGATCTGCAGGCACGTCGGATCGACCGTCACGGCGATTACGAAGCCGAGAACTGGGTCACCCCCGCAGGGCACCTGGTACGGTTTTCCTACGCCGGCGAAGTCCTGACCGAGGCCGTGATCGAGAACGCCGATCACCTGCCCGAGCATGGCCTGGTCCATGCCCTGCCCTGCCTGGGTGAAAAAGAGTTCGAATACGACCCCAAGCCGGACGATAAGATCGGCTATGTCACGACGATACAGACCGAGGCCCTGACGGATAACCTCTACGCCGCGACCCTCCGCGAGATGCGCGACTTCGCCCGAGAGACCGGCAGCCTGGCCCACGAATATGCCGACGACGACGGCGTGGCCTGCCTGTCCGTGCTCGATACGCAGAAGTACAAGCGTGAATACCACATGCAGAGCTACCACCTGCTGGGCTCCAGCGGCCTGGTCCTGCGTACCCAGTCGATCTTTGAAACGATCGCCTGATTGAGTGGACCGTGGTCGGGGGTTGAACATCCGGGGGGCCGGGGGTCCGGGGGCGGAGCCTGCAACCAAGTGTCACTGAGCCGCCCTCGCGCTTCGGCGCGGGGGTGTTTTTTTATCCACATCCTGATCGCCTACCCGAGCGACCCGCCCCAGGCAAACCCGCCACCCCCCGGGCACCGTTATCCACCACTCAACGGGCGCACAGCCCTGTCGCGATCGGACCGCGCGCGCACGATGAAGGTGATCGGATTTTTGTCATTTTCAGGTCGAGTCGAACCGGTCGGGTCACCCGATCCGGACCGGGCCGACGGCCGGGATTGTGCGCCGATCAGACGCCGACGGCACGAGTCGAGTCAACAGAATGTAAATTCCTGGATGCCGGCCAGATGACCGACCTGGCCGAAACACATAAACCCGACAGAATACCAACTGTAAAGCCGCGACCATGGGTTGCGCTATGACGTGATCAACCTGTTTGACGGTGGGTATAACACTGGGCGTTGTTGAGGCCGTCGCGTTGCTCTACCCATCCTGTCGGACTAGGCTGTGTGAATAACCGAGATTGCACAGGTATTCGTAGCGAGGATCATTACGTTTATCATGGATCGAGTCGAGAAGCATTTGCCTCAAAATATTTATGATAATCCTCGTTTTTATGAGGGCTATAAGGAACTGCGTCAGAATGACACGGGGCTGAATGGTCCTCTTGAGGTGCCTGCGCTTCAAGCACAGTTGCCTAATCTGTCAGGGCTTGCCGTTCTTGATCTTGGGTGTGGCTTCGGTGACTTTGCACGTTACGCACGCCATGCAGGGGCGGCATCCGTTACAGCGTTGGATGTCTCGGAAAAGATGATCGCAGAAGCAATCCGCTTAACGACGGATGAGCAGATACATTATCAGCTCGGCTCGATCGAGGCATACACACCTGAAAGCCAGGCCTACGATCTGGTTGTGTCTTCGATGGCGTTACACTACGTTGCCGATTACGCGGCGGCTGTTCGTAAAATGTTTGAAGCCCTTAAGCGTAACGGACAATTTATATTCTCCGTTGAACACCCCATCTGCACAGCGCACCCGGCAGGATGGGTGCAAGATGAATCAGGCACATGTATTCACTGGCCCGTGGACAGATATCAGATGGAGGGCGAACGCAAAACATCCTGGTTTGTAAACGATGTGATGAAGTATCACCGAACGGTTGAGACCTACATCAACACATTGTTGGCAACAGGCTTTCGGATCAATCATGTCGGCGAACCCAGACCGTTGCCCGAGTACTTAGCAGTGCGTCCCTCACTGGAAGAAACGCTTAGACGCCCACCCGTTTTATTGCTCGCGGCCAGCAAAACATAGATGTTGCATCTCTAATATCAACTGACGGTGTTGTTGCTGATAAGAGCACGATGGCGTGTTTATTAGGATCGCTTTACTGTTGGGGAAGAAAAGGGGTTGATAAAGGCAGCCGTTTATACGTTCGATCTGAACGAAGGTGGGAATAACGCTGAGCGTTGTTGAAGCCGTCGCATTACTCCATTTACCCTACTTGCTAATTGGAGACCTTCGGTCAAACGTGACGGCGGAGACGGAAGACCCGCGCCGAGCGTGGATGGGAACACTGATCTACACTAATCTTCGCTAATAAGAAGATTAGTGTAGATTAGCGGGGATTAGTGTTCTTGCCTGGTTTTGATGTTTTTATGTGGAGTACGATTCGCTCAGCACCACATTACAAGACGGCGGCCCATCCTGGTTGCTACTTGTTTTGCTCGACCATCCCGCTTTGCCCTCCGGGTCAAAGCGGGGCACCCGGCTTACTCAAGAGTGAATTGCGGGTATGGCGGCAATGTCATACTGGAAGTGTGGCCTTCAGCATCAACATATTTAATTGTGTTATCATCCAAAGCAATCCATACACCGGTATCGGTGACCCCCACATTGGTGATCTCGGTATTTACTGTGAATAAATCGTTTTGTTTGTGGCTGCGTGCATCGATTTGTGTCACCTCGCCGTTTTGCAGAGCGGCGACGATATGATCGTCATCAACATATGTTGCCATGACTTCGTTGTTAAATTCTATGCTGTGATTGGGCAGTACCAAACTCAATTCATCACGTGACAACAGAACGGCCGCCCCATCGATCGTGCCTACTATTTCATCGGCGTTGACGGCGGTATTGCTAACGGTGCTATCCAAGGCAAGTTCTGTATTGTCCGGAAGAACATCCCATGTGTACGTTCGTATCTGCTTATCTGCAAGCGTCAACAATGTTTTGTCCGTTAGATATATGCTGGTCGGCGAATAATCAATCAGGATGGTCCATACACGCCGATCGTGAATGCGGATCAGTTGAATCCTCAACCCCTCTTCCAATTCATCGTATTCCACAACCGCAATATGAGAACGGTTACGATCCATTTGGTTCACGGATCTAAGCACCCCGTTCTGCCAGAGCCAGTCAGACTTTTTATGGGTCAAATCGACGATCAATATGCCGGATGTGCACGGCACGACCGCGTGTGAGGCATTATCCATGTAGTAAACATTCAACGGCGACGGGCTGGGCAACTCAATTGCACGCCATTGACGATCTTCCAGCCAGAACAACCTGGCCGGCTTAAGTGAAACCTCATAGTATTTGGAAAAATCGGATGGGTATAATTGAAACAACCCGATTGCGGCGGCATGTTCCTTTGACACGTCCGAAATCACATAGGAACTTGTATAGGATGGTTCTGCTTCCATAGTCAGCGATGCATCTTCCCTCGCATCACATCCCGCTCCAAAGCCACATAAACAATAGAAAGCGAGTATCAGTACTAAACGTGCATTCATAATGACGGCCGCTCCTGCCTTATTAATGGGACGCGTGGAGAAGATGTTACCTGGCGCGGGTTGTAGCACTTCCCCGGTTGCTTCATGGTGGATTCATTATAACCGGGTGCGGGTTAAGCCGAACTTTATTGTTGATCAGGCCGGGACGGTCTGTGCCCGCAGCAAGCTGCGGAGCTAAACGGGCTATGGGTGTGACAATATCGGGTTCTGCCCCTGTTTATACCCCGTTTCACGTTGTTTTATCATCGATCAAACCCGCGGGGTTGGTTCGGGGTGTATGGCTGATAGGCGTGGTGCAGATCGTCTTTGGGCAGCACATCTGATATGCCGAAGATGAATGTTTGGCCTTCGTGGTATTGATCGACTAGCTCGAAGTTTTCAAAGCTGACGCCGCCGGGGATCGGGGCGTTTGAGGCCCAGTAGGTGAAGCGGGCGTTGACCTGGGCGCGCAGGGTCTCAGTGATGTCCTGTTTTTGCATGCGCCAATACTGCGCGCCGGGCCTGCCTGCGTAGCGCCATACGTGGTGTACGGCGGGGTCGTAGACGGCCTGGGTCAGGTCTTGTTCGTCCGGGGTCGCGACAAGCAGCATCCCGCCGTCGGGCGTGCGGAACAGTTGATCGAGGTCGAAAGCGTGGTGCGGCGTGAAGTTGTTGCCGCGGTGGTTCGGGAATAGGCCGTGGCTTGTCACGACTTCATCGCGGAGCCAGAGTTTGCGTAAGCGCATGAAGTTACCCATGGTGGCGGTGAGCACGCACGCATCGATATCGCGTTGATTGCCGAGTATGAAAGTTCGCAAGCGCAGTTCGTGAGGCCGATCTTGACGGATGGTCACTTCGACCGCTGCCTGCGTGCCGGTGCGGAAGCGTTCGGTCACGATCACCACGGTCAGGGCTTGAACGTGTCCGCCTTGTGCGTCGGGGATCAAGCGGGTTTGGCCTTGCGCCGGGCGCCACGGCAGTTTGGGTTCGCCGATCGCTTCGATCGAGTCTTCGCTCCAGAAGCGCAGGCCGTTGACGTCATCCAGCAAGCTCCTTTCGAGTTCTGAAAAGGAACGGGCGTTGCGTTTCATCGGTTCGATCGCGATGAAGTTGACGACGCGGTCATCGGGGAAGCCGAGGTAAGGCGCGTAGACACGGATCAACCCGCGCGGGCCACCACCGGAAGGCCAGATGCCGAACTGGATCCCGTCCTCGATGCCCCAGCGCGGTTCGGCGTCCTGAGTGGCGGCGGGCCTGACCCATCCATCTTCAAGCTGTGCAGACGTCATCTCGCCGGGCCGTGCGATCACTTTGACGAACACGTCGTCTGCTGATGCGGGATAACCGGTAAGGCAAGTAAATAAAATGAACAGGCATACGCGGGGGCCGGATGTGTTGCGTGACCGACGGCCGGCCGCGTGCCTGACCTTTCGAATTACGCTGTCGTCCGATGTCGCCATTTGATGCTCACGAAACGTCGCGGTTTGCAGGTTCGGAACTGCCGGCACTGTTTATTGACAAGATTGATTCGATGACATTCTATAGACAATGCGTAGCTGATACGCAACGGCGCGCGACCCGGCGGGTCGCGGCTGTTGGGTGATGTGATTCGACGGGGATCAATCTTTGCGGTTGAGTCTGTTGCGGCGGTAGGCGGCGGGGGTGATGTCGACGGTGTCTCGGAAGGCTTTGGTGAAGGTTTGGACGCAGGAGAAGCCGCATAGCTGGGCGACGTGCGGGATGGTGAAGTCGGGCTCTAACAGCAAGCGGCGGGCGGTTACCATGCGTACGCGGATGATCTCATCGTGGGGTGTGCGGCCGAGGTAGGTTTTGAATTGTTTTTCAAGCCAGCGGCGTGCGACAGGCAGTTCGCGCAGGACATCGGTTACGGTGCAGGGATCGCAGGCGTGTTCGCGGATGAAGCGCAGGGCTTGAGCGACGATCGGGTCTTCCACGGCGGTGACGCTGGTGCTTTGTCGTTCGACGATGCCGATCGGTGGAAGGCGCAGCCAGCGTTCGTCTTCGGGCAGGGTTTCGCCGGCCATCATGCGTTCGAGTAATTTTGCGGCGTGATAGCCGATGCGTTGCGTGCCGCAATCGACGCTGGTTAACGGGGGCCAGGCTGATTCGCAGAGGAGTTTGTCGTCGTTGACGCCGACGATCGCGATCTGCTCGGGGACGGGGATGTGAGCGCCGAGGCAGGCGCTGGCCAGGTCGCTGGCATACATATCATCGACGGCGAGGATGCCGGTGGGTTTGGGGAGGGATTCGAGCCAATGCACCAGCTGTGGGTGGTGTTCGTGTGTAAGGCGCATGTGCCACTGAGGCCAGGGGATGGGGCAAACGTGGCATTCGTAGCCGTGCTTCTGAACGAAGCCGCTGAAGCCTTGATATCGGCGCCTGTCGAAACCTGCGCCTGTCTCGGGCCAGCCGTAGTATGCGAAGTTCTTGAAGTTGCACCCGATCAGGTGTTCTGCGGCCAACTCGCCGACGGAGACATCGTCGGTCGACACATCGGGGCATGTGCTGACATCACCCTCGCCTGTGCAGTGCACGACGTGTTTACATCGGGCACGTGTTACTTCGAATTCGGCTGATCCGACACCTGCGACGATGGCACCTTCGCATGGGGGCAAGTGGTCCAGGGGTTGGCCGTTCCATGTATCGATGCGCAGGTCCCATGATCGCTTGAGGTTTGCGTAGCGTGTTGCGCCCATGGTGACATCGCGGCCGTAGGCGTTGGCCAGGCCACAGATGATCGCGACACGTGGCGGCTGGCGTTTGGAATCAGCAGATTGGTTCTGTGATGCGGTCATGAGGATAATTCTAATCAATGGGACGGGTTTGTGTTTCGCAGCGTGAGGTTAAGCAGAATCCGCAGCATATCACACAGAACATGATAATCATCGGATAATAACAGGTTCGTATTCGATACAGAGCATCCTGGCTGTCTTATTCAATTGCTGTCAATACCAGCGTAGAAGCGCTGGCCCTGCAGTGTCATGGTATATGGAACCGGCCTGCTTGCAGGATGGTGACATATTTGCCATCTTAGGATGTCACGTACCAAGGTTGGTAGTTATATTTACACAACAGCCCGGGCTTGCTGTTCATTTTAGCCCCTGTTTTGCGGCGTTTATGACGGGAGTTCTCATGCAACTGTTAAAAAAGACAAACCCAATCGGCCTATGGCGTATTAGAGTGTTATGTCTGCTTGCCCTCCTGGTGTCACTTTGGCCGAACACGCTGCTGGCGCAACAGGCCAAACCCGCGCGTGTCTCCACACTGCTCGCTATCACGGGGACCGGGCAGATCCGCAGCGGATTCGACATGAAGGTCGTGGAGGCCATGCTCTTGAGCACGGAGTTTGTAAATCCGGCGATCGAGGAAGCGACCGGGCTCGAACCCGACGCCTGGCCCGGCATTATCCAGATCGAATTAACGCCGGTCGGCCAGAGAGCATCGCAACTGCGTGTCACGGTGCTTCCGGGCGGACAGATCGATGAACCCGCCGATGCCGCGGTCAAGGTTCTGAACACCTTGACTTCGCGTGTGACCAAGGCGTTCAACAACCTCAGCGTGAATCAGACCGAGGGTCTGGAAGCGGAGTACGAAGAGCAGGTCGCCATGCGCGATGAACTGACCGACAAGATCAACGCTATCGAACTCAAATTGAAGGACATGCCGCCGTTAAGCCGGGACGCGGGGGGCGACCCGATGCACGAGAGAAACGAGCGTGCCATCAGGATCAGGGCATTGAACCAATTAGTACAAACACAGCGCATCAAGCTCGATGCGATCCGGAAAGGAATCAATGAGGTCCGTGATGATCCGTCGCTGGCGCCACTGGACAACGCACCGTTGATGGCGTTGATTGATGCAAGGGCGAGTGTGGTTCAGGCGTTGGAAGCGAAGGAGCCTGTCGACACGGTCCGGCTGGCGGAGGCAAAGGCAGAACTCGCGGAGGCTCGTTATGAACTGGCAAAACTACAACGTGGATCGCTCGAAGAACAGCTCGACCGGTGGGAAGCGCGTTACATCGATATGCGGATCGAGTTAACGCAAACCGAAAGCGAACTTGAAGCACTTAAAGTGATCGATGCACAAGCAACGGAGCCCGATGCACAACAGTCTGAGTCCGGGCAGGACCGGACCGAACTGTACGCGGTTCTACAAAGCAACAAGCAAGATTTGCGAAGGGTTACCCAGCGGGTGAGTGAACTGGAGCGAGAACGTTCCCAGATCAGGAGTAATCCGAAACTCATCATCGTAAGCGAAGTCTCCGAAACGGGGGATACTGACAATGACCGAAGCGAGACAGACTAACCCGCGAGTATCACGGATAACCAACCTATTCACCTGCCTTGCCTTTGCCTGGCTGAGCCTGTCGCCGGCGCTGCTGCTGGCAGATGCATTGGAAGATGCTCAACGTTTGCTGGATTCAGGCGATACCGAGCAAGCGCTGGTGCTGCTGGAAGGGTTTGCCTCACAATTGCCCGCCAATGAAAGGCCGACGGTGTGGCATACGACGTTCAGCGGCCCGGCGATGGAGAAGGTCAAGCTCGGTAAACGTTACGGTTATCTGATAAGCGGGCTGCAATCCAGGCAATCCCCGCCGCACCTCGGGGTTACCAATACGCGGGTCGCGGATGAATCGAACCTGAAAGGCCAACCGGTATGGCAGGGTTCGTGCATCGACCTAAAAACCGGGAAGGTGTTATGGACATATGCGCTGCCTTATCAAGCACGGGCCGCAATCCACCCGGATGATGATGCGCTGTGGGTGTGGACCAGGCACGAGGTCAGCCCGATCTTTCGCATCTCACCCGACGGTGAGATCGAGCGTAAGGGGACGATTCAGCAACACCGACACACAGACAGCAATGCGAACGGCCTGCGGATCGGCAAGGTCCACCTCTGCGATCTACAAGATACCCACAAGCTGCTGCCTAAACGGATTGAATACAACCTGGATGAAGACACGCTGGAAGAGGTCGTCGCTTCGGAGCTGCTTTCCCCGAACGGACTGAATAAACTTGCTATTGCACTGCATCAATCACCCAGCGATGTGACGACGTATGTGCAGCTCGTGCCTGCCTCGGTGCGCGATATCCAGGAACCGATCTGGAAACTGGACACGCGAGGCTACGCATCGGATCCCCCCTTCTGGGTCGGGCAGGATGTGGTTGCATTATCAGGTGGACCAAGAGGGCACGGTTTTGTCTATCGGTTATCCGGTACGACCGGCACGGTGCGTTGGGTTACTGCTTTGCCTGAACCGATCTATTCCGCGAAACACGCACAGAAGTCCAACGGCACTTACGGCGACCATGGCAGTAACACCGCCGACCTGGTGGCGGATTGCCTGCCAATTGCAGGGGTATACGGTGGGCTGTTTCTGCTGGATTGGGAGACCGGCATCATTCAGTATCGGCACGAGATCGGCCAGCCGCTGATTGCGCCCGTACACGAAACGGAAGACGGGCTGGTCATCATCGCCGGGTATCAAGGTATCCGCGCATTGCATCCCGAACGACTCTCGGAACACCTAGCCGACGATGCCCCGTTCATAAAGCAGGCGCGGCTACGGGTCCGCGCGATGATGGCACTTGAGCGGTCGGTCGATGCCATGTCGTACTGCTCGCAACTGACAAGCGAAGCGCCTTCCGAACCGGCGTTGTGGCAACTGCGGTCCGAAGTCTACCTCGCGAACAATATTCCCGTGGAGGCGGACAGTGCGCAAAGCATCGCCATGAAGCTGACCGGGCAACGAGAATCGCAAAGACTGCGTGAATCACTCGGGCTGATCGACCGCCTGCCGACGGCGGCGATCAAGGCGCCCATCGTTTCAACTGGACGCATTGTGCTGGTGGGCGGGCAGGACGGAACGGTCATCAGCTATGACACGGGCTCGCAAAGCATTATCGAAACCACACAACACCCCGCGGGGATCGAAGACTTCTGGTGGGAAGATGCCAAACTGATGGCCAAGACGGCTGATCGACATACGCTGCCTGTACGCCAGTTCACGATCGCCCCCGATCTGGAAGAAGACGATCCGTTGCTACGCCAGAAGAATCCCAAAGGCGCACCGAGTGAATGGACGCGGGCAACGATAGCGAACAACTGGTTTATCCGGCATGGTGATGTGTATATCCGCCCTGACACGAACGGTGGTTCGAAAGCCTATAACCCGGAAACAGACGAGGTGACGATTTATCCCCCCTTACTCGGTGGGATCACACACTTCCGTGTTACCAAGACGCCCGGCGGGTGGTTTGCTTTCGGCCCACAATCACGCGGGATCTACGAGGTGGACGAACCTACACTGCGCCCGAAGCGGATGCTTATAGATAGCGGCTTTCGTATCAAGGACGAACCTAGAAGCTCGCCCAATAGCGCGCGGATGATCGCCGGGGGCCCCGACACACTGGCTGCTGTGTTCAGCGGTTTTCCCAAGGACCGTTTGCAGGTCTGGACCTATGACGGCAAAACGTGTCAGCGGGATGTCGAAACGCGCATGCCTCGGTTTTATAAATATTCTCCGGAGCGGCTGACGCGGTTGAGCAACGGTTACCTCTACTGCGGAGCTGAACTGGTATTCGTGCCGGATGATCCTGAAGCGCCGGTCAAACGGTTTAGTCCGTATCTGCTGCAGATCAACATGTTGCATCCCAACGAACAAGCCGATTGGGGCTTCATGGCACCGCGCTATGTCGACAACAACTTGCTGGTGGTAGCGCATAATCACGGCGGGTTGTTCGTGTTCGACCTCGATCGGATGTGCGGTACCGGCGAAGACTGATGCGATCGTTTTTAAAATGTCGCTGTACGTTGACTGCGTTTGACTCAAGTTGGTGTGCCGAGCCCTCGGGAATGATGAATCCCGCGGATAACAAGCGCGAGCGGATAATACGTTTTGCATCTTCGTTGATCGTTAATTTTATTAAATCCTTGAATATATCTTGCGTAAAACTGCTCAAGGATCTTCTGTCGGGGCGTCTGCAGGCAGATTCGTGCGAAGAAAGCCGCCATTTTTCACGGTTTGACATCATATTCGTCTTGCGAAAGACCAGCGATATTCGGTATCTTATATATCTGGTTCAGTTTGTCTTTTTACAATCGGGCACTTCAGGCCGACGCGTTCGGGTTGGTCTTCGGAGGAGAGAGAACAAGATGACAAGTCATCGGTTAATGGGTACGTCTGTGAGTGCAGCGGCTTTAGCTTGTGCGGCGCTGGTGGGTTCTGCGAATGCGGATACGTGGGTGAACCCGACGAATGTGCGGGCTTCATCGTATCACTCGGACTCTTTGTTCCCTGTCTATGCGATCAACGGGGCCGGGCTGAGCGTGGACCTTCAGGACCACAGCACCCACGCGGCGGGCACGATGTGGAACACCGTGTTCGCCCCGGGCAACTGGGCGGGCTGGTTTGAGGTGGACCTTGGGCAGGTTTATGAACTGAGTTATCTCGATCTCTATAACTTCAACGACAAGTGGTCGGACATCGACAACACCAACATCGGCGTTAAAGATTTTGAGATAATGGTTTCCAATGACGGCGTGAACTACACGTCGATCAGCGGGATGCTCGAAGCTGCGAAAGCGACCGGGCATTACATTGAGGGCGGGGTGACGGTGAAAGATGCGCCGTGTCCGCCACAGACTTTTGACCTCAACACGTCGGCTCGATTTGTCAAACTGCAGATTCATGACAACTGGGGGTATCGGCATACCGTCAACGGCGTCGTCGGGCTTTCCGAGCTGCGTTACTACGGCACGGCGACCGGGCAGGCGACCGATGTCGATTACAACAACTTCTCCGTCACCGCTTCTTCAACAACGCGGGGCGATACGGAATTGCTTATTAACGGGTACGGGCTGCACGAAAACGGTTACGGCTCGCATGAATGGCATAACGGCGGGGCGCTCGGCGAGACCGGCTGGGCAGGTGCGAAAGACAGTGAAGGCAAAGTGACGCTGACGTTCGACTTCGATGATCCGACCGACCTGGCGTCGATCCAGATATGGAACCTGAACATGTGGTTCGGCGGCGGCGAGGCGAGCAAGGACTTCCGCCTGCTTGTGAAGCAGGAAGGTGGGGATGAGTATGTCACGGTGATCGACGATGTGCTGGCGCAACCGGCCGGTAATGCCGACTTTTACCAGGACTACTCCGAACTGTTCGCGATCAACACTGCGGATGTGGTGTCGGCCCAGTTGATTATTGACTCGACGCATTATGAATACGCCAGCACGGCAGCACTGTCTGAAGTCCGTTTCATCCAGATGGTGCCGGAGCCCGCAAGCCTGGCGCTAGTTGTGATAGGCGGGCTGGTGATGATGCGGCGTTGAGGTGATCCGACAATAACGATGTGAAACTAATCAATATGAAGCAACGCCGCCTGAACATTCAAGCGGCGTTGTTTTATTTTGAAAGTAACTGGTCGTATTGATGCTTGCTTTATGGCCGTCGTGATAAACCAACGGCTGCCAATAGAGCGATGCCGGCCGCTGCCGGTTCAGGCACCATGATTGTTGGCGCGGTCATGACGGCGCCTTCGTTCCAGTGGTCGAGGATGACGTTGATGTCAGAGAGGCCGACGTAGCCGTCGCCGGAGGGGTCGAGTTGGGTTCCCGGGTTGACGTTTTGATTCCAGGCGCTGAGGATCATGTCCAGGTCATCGATGCCGACGTAGCCGTCACAACTGATGTCGCCATAGATGAAGGGGATCTGCTCGGCGTGTTCGGCGTTTTCCGCCCAAGCGATAAGTGGATGGAAGTCGATCCCACCGATGGCTTCGCCGTAGTAATCTTCTAACGCATCAGCCATGTCCAGCAGGTCCTGGTGGGTGGCCCATGTTTCACCCGGTCCGGAGGCGGATTCCAGACCGATGCGAACTTCGCCGTTGAAGTTGTCGACTTCATACTGCACATCATTGATAATCTGCGTCATGCTTGGTCGGCTGTACGCCATGATGCTGATGCCGTCGAGCGACTCGCCGACGGAGGCGTACCACAGGTCGCGTTCTTCGGGGTACCACGCCATATCAAACCAGACGGGCACGTCGGCGTAGAGCTTGACTTGTGATTGGCCGTTGTCATCGAGGTATTGTCGTACGTCGGCATAGGTATCGGAAAGCATCCAAAGCATTTGCTGCTGTTCGGGGAAGGTGCCGGTTTGCCATTCCTCAAGCGCGTGCGGTTCGATATCGAGGTGAATCCCATCGACCCATTCGCGCGGGTCGGATCGGCTTTCGTTGAAGTCGATGATGGTGGACTGGATGCGTTGCAGCAGGCCGTCGCGTGAATCGCCGGGGAAGATCCAATGGGCGTCGCCCATGAGCGACTGTGATTGGATACCCGCGTCATCGAGGCCGGCATTCCAGGCAGCGATGTTGTCATCGTTTGTGCTGAGGGTTGCATAAATGCGGTCGAATCCCCAGTATTGAAAATCGCGGATCATGTTGACCGTGGCTAAGGGATCGCTGATGATTTTGCCCGCCCCGTACGGGCTGGTTTTGCTGCTCCACATCCAGGCCGAGCGGTGCTCCTGTGCGTTGGCAACGGCCGTGGCTGCCAGAACGCCGATGAGCAGGACGCAAAACATTTTGAAGCAAGACATAAAACTTGTCCTTTCATGCACTTGAAGCATACTGCTTCATTCTGCCACCATGTAATATCCACCCGGCGAAGGCGGATTTCAAGGGGTAAATGACAATTAATTCATAAATAAAGTAAAAAGCCGGTAATCAGTGGTCTTAACACGCGGGTACGGCCCTGAAAAATCGGCGCCAATCCGTGAAGCATCGTGGGATGCGGATCGTTCATTCTGTTAAAAATGTAGGTCCTATGAATCGTATTACTTCATGCTGTCTGACGGTACTGGCCTACATGGGAATCTGCATGATCAACAGCGTCTACGCGGCCGAGTCTGAGCAACACGCAAGCAATCCGATCATCCGCGCGGATGTGCCGGATATTTCGGTGATCCGCGTGGGCGATCGTTACTACATGAGCAGCACGACGATGCACATGTGTCCGGGCTTGCCGATCATGAAGTCGAACGACCTGGTGAACTGGGAGCTGGTGAATTATGCGTATGACATCCTGGAAGATAATGATGCGCTATCGTTAAAGAACGGCAAAAACGCGTACGGGGCGGGGTCGTGGGCGAGCAGTTTGCGATATCACGACGGGAAGTTTTATGTTTCAACGTTTTCGAGTTCGACGGGTAAGACACATGTCTTTACGACGGATGATATAGAGGACGGGCCTTGGCAAGCGGTGGCGTTTGAGCCATCGTTGCACGATCACACTTTGTTTTTTGATGATGATGGCAAGGTGTACATGCTGCACGGTGGCGGGGACCTGCGATTAACTGAGTTAAAAAAAGATGTGTCTGGGATACAGCCCGGCGGATTTGATGAAGTAGTGATACGTGATGCGAGCCGTATCGCAGCCCCGCGTGTGGGTTTGCCGGCCGAGGGTTCGCAGATGTTCGAAGTGGATGGTAAGTACTACGTATGCAACATCACCTGGCCGCCGAACGATATGCGGACACAGATCGTGCATCGTTCGGAGAAGATCACCGGGCCATACGAAGGGCGAGTCATCCTGCACGATCAGGGGATTGCGCAGGGAGGGTTTATCGATACACCCGACGGGAAGTGGTATGCGTATTTGTTCAAGGACAGCGGGCCGGTCGGGCGTTGTCCGTACCTTGTGCCGATGAAGTGGGAAGATGGTTGGCCCGTGTTGGGCGAGGATGGCAAGGCGCCGTTGGTGCTTGATATCCCTATTAAAGAAAGCGGATTGGGGAACCTGATCGCGGATGATGAGTTTGAAAGATCCGCGCAGGTTCTGGCGTTGTTAAAGCAGAAACAACGTGGCGAGAACGATTATGTACGCGGGGCGTTCTCGCTGGCGTGGCAGTGGAATCACAACCCGGACAATCGATACTGGTCGCTGACGGATCGGCCGGGCTTTCTGCGGCTGACGACGGGGCGAGTGGATGCGAGTCTGCCAGAAGCGCGGAACACACTGACGCAACGCACGTTCGGGCCGACGTGTTCTGCCACGACGATGATCGATGTCAGCGGCATGAAAGATGGGGACGTAGCGGGATTGTCAGCGTTTCAGAAAAAGTATGGTTTTGTCGGCGTAAAGGTGGTGGGTAATGACAAATCAATCGTCATGATCAATGCTGAAACTGAAGAGCCTGTTGAGGTTGAATCAGTGCCACTTAAACAGGATGTTGTGTATCTACGTGTAGATTGCGACTTTCGGAGATGGCCGGAGAAGGCGCACTTTTACTACAGTCTGGATGGTAATCGTTGGGCTCGGATTGGTTCGGCGTTAGGAATGGAATACACGTTGCCGCACTTTATGGGGTACCGGTTTGCGCTGTTTAATTTTGCGACGATAGACGCAGGGGGATATGTGGATTTTGATTATTATCGTGTTGGGGGAGAGATACTTTCGGTTGAGTAGTTGAACAAGAGCGCTAAGCCGCAAGCGGCTTTGGGGTGGGTGGGATCAATCTGATTTATTTTGGTTTTTGATTGAAGGATCGTGCTTCGAGCAGGCCCAGACGGTATGGGAGTTGGTGGTACGGCAGTTGTTCGTTGCTGGGTTTTCTGCCCTGATACAGCAAACGAAAGTTGTACGGATCGACGGTCATGGTCTGATCGTAGCCTTCGCGGATCAGTTCGCCGTGACTGATGTCGTTGGTCCAGTGTTCGACACCCGGGGCAAAGGTGACGTTGTTCATGCCGGCGAAAGGGATGTCCCATGTGACCGCGTAGGGTTTCCATTCACCATCGAGTCGGTCGGCGGTGAAGCCTTTGTAGAACCGTACGCCGTCGGGCCCGAGCGCTTCGATGATGGTGAGATATTGATCGGTTCCTTTCAGTTTATACGTGGCACTACCCTCGAACAGGTCGAACCGGTTTTTTTCTTCGAGCACGACAACGGGTTCGCTCATGCCGTTGGGGAATTGATCGATCGTGGTTCTGCTTCGGTAGAACTTGCCATCATCGCCGGTGAAGAAGAGGTAGGCGTGCGTGTCATCACAGATGACCCAGTAATCGATCCAGAGGTTGCCGACGGTTGCGGGTTTTTCATCGAAGAAGTTTTGCGGGGCGGTCCATGTTTCAGGTTTGGCGAGGTCATCAGCGGTGGAGTATTGCGGGTGCTGTGATTGGTAGATGAGGTACCACTTTTTGTGTGGTGTGAAGTAGAAAACCTGCGGAGCGCAGTGGTAGCCCCGGAGGTTGGGATTCTGATCCAGGTAATATGGTTTTGCGTCTTTTGCATCTTCCCAATCAGGAAAACTGAGGTAGACCATCTGCCATTGGCCCTGCTTGCTTGCGGTGGTGGCGTAGATGTGCCAGCGGTCGTTGTAGCGGACGATCGAGGGGTCTTTGATGGCAAGAATCTCATGCTCCGCATCACTCGGTGGCGGCACGAGCACATCACTGCTTGTCCAGGCGAGTGTGGCGGGCAGGGCATGGCTGGGTTGTTGCCGTGTTGCAGCGGTTGCCTGTGAGGGCTGAAGTACGTTCAACACAGCATCGAAGGCAGGCTTGCGATTGAATTGTCGATCCCAGAGCAAGGGGTGATTGGTTCTACCTCGGATGGGGTAGTGATTGAGCCAGCTGTGTTGGTCGGTCGTACCCCAGAAAGTGACGCGTTTGATCTGAGGGTAGCGAAGGAAGACTTCGAACAGTTCGCGATAACGATCCGCCAGCTTCTGTTGCATCTCGGGCGGGAAGCCGTCTTTGTAGGGATCGATCCCGTTACGTTCGGAGGCGTTCAGGTCTGCGCCACCTCGGCCAGCACGTGGTAATGGGTCGACGTCGAGTTCAGTGATCATGACGTTGAAACCTTCGTCGATATAGGCTTTGATGCCACGTTCGATCTCTTCAATGGAGGGGTGGTTGAGCATGTAATGGCCCTGGACCCCGACACCGTCGATGCGCAGGCCGGCATCCCGGATGCGGCGGAGCAGGCGTAGCGTTCGATCGCGTTTGTAATCCTGTGCGATGTTGTAATCGTTGTAATAAAGTTCGGTATCGGGGTCGGCCTCGTGTGCATACTCGAATGCTTTGAGGATGTAGTCGTCGCCAATCGCGCGGTGGGCGGGTGTATCACGCAGTTCACCGGGGCCGTCGGGGATAGCTTCGTTGACGACGTCCCAGCCTTTCACTTTTCCTTTGAAGTGCTGAACGACGGTGGTAATGTGGGCTTTCATGTTGGCGAGTGCGACCTCGCGTGGAAGGGGTTGGCCTTGCTCGTCTTCGAAGAGCCAGCGGGGGGATTGGTTGTGCCAGACGAGTGTGTGGCCGATGACTTGCATGTCGTGGGCGCGTGCGAAGTCGATGATTGTATCGGCACGGTTAAAAGTGAATCGGCCTTTGACGCGCTGCAAGGCATCGGGCTTCATTTCGTTGCCGGGGGTGATGCAGGTAAATTGCTTGGCGATCAGATGAGCGTGCCTTGGATCCTGCAGGTCGTGTGACATGATGGCGGTGCCGACGAGTAACCGATCGCCTGCCGCGTCACGGAGTGTCGTGGAAACATCCTGAATAGATTGACCCATGATGGGCGTGATGAAGAGAAGCAGAAACAGGCATGCCATGAGTAGAGAGTCGAGTTTGTGTAAACGCATGGTGGCTCCTATTCAGACATGACCGTGTGGTCTTTTCACAACAAGGGTGATGACTCGCAAGCCATGACGAACAATTATAGAGTGAGTGCGAATTGGTGGTGTGGCGATGCGACAAGCCGTGTATTAACCGCCGATGGGATAAGCTGGAAGCCTTAAAGTAATGGTTTTCAGACCTTCGGAAATAACAGGGGCAGGTAATGGCTGACTCAAGGAAAAAACCGGTGGCGGATATCGAAGCAACAGGGATCGTGGCCATTTTGCGAGCGCCGAACGATCGTGGTTTGGTCGATGCGTGCAAAGCAATGGCGGACGGTGGATTGAAAGTGGCCGAGGTGCCGTTGACGACGCCGAACGCGCTGGGCGTGGTGGAGACGATCGCGAAAGAACTGGGGGATCGGATCGTGATCGGCACGGGCAGCGTGCTGGACGCGGCAGGTGTGCAGCGGTCGGTCGATAGCGGAGCGAGGTTCATCGTCAGCCCGATCACGAAGGCGGAGGTGATCGAGGCGAGCCACGCGAAGGATTTGCCTTGCATGCCCGGCGCGCTGACACCGACGGAAGTGCAGGCCGCGTGGGAACTGGGCGGTGACATCATCAAGGTGTTCCCTGCCCACCGGTTGGGCGGCGCGGGGTACATCAAGGACCTGCTTGCCCCCCTGCCCCACCTGAAGCTGATGCCGACCGGTGGTGTGCGGCTGGAAACGGCCGGGGAATGGATCGACGCCGGCGCGGTGTGCCTGGGCGTGGGCACGAGCCTATTCAGGCCGGACCTGATCGAAGCGGGCGACTGGCAAGCCCTGACCGATCACACAATGGCGTTCGTCGAGGCGGTGCGTCAGGCGAAGGCGCGGCAGAACGTTTGAGTCCGTGGGCCGGTTTGAGTTCCGGGGGCGGGATGTCCGATAAGAATCTCTAGCCAATGCAATGCCGGGCTGGAGATTCGATTGATGCTCAAGAAGATACTGCTGCTGGTGCTACTGACGATGTACATGACCGCGATGAGCGGGTGCAACACGCTGCACGGGATCGGTGAGGACCTGGAAGAAATAGGCGAGGGGATTCAGGACGCGGCGGAGCAGTAGGTTTGCCAACATAACCTGCGTTGATTCATCCTACTTGTCAATCAGGGACATCTTGCATGTATCATTCTTAGATAGACTCAGGACTTTGACCCCATCTCGTAATAAAATTTGCATTAAGTTCAAATATGAAATTGACTGAAGAACAGACAAGATTTCTCGAAGGTGTTGATGCTTACAACACTCAATTCAACGCCGTCTGTTATAACGGCTCGACGGAACCGTTATACCATTGTTTCTGGAAAATGAGTGACATAGAACAAGCCAAAGAAATTTTATCAGAATGGGATATTGCAGACTATCTTATGCCGTTTTATGGAGATTGGCATGATGTCATCTGTCTGGATATTCGTACTAATTCGATCCTTCTGCTTGATGACAATAGACATATAGTTCATCAATGGGAGTCTCTTGACACTTTCGTATCAGCATTGACAAGTATCGGGGAAGAACCAATAGACGACCTGGGTATCATTGAAGATAAATCCTGGTTAGATATTTGACATCATGATGTCACGGAAGAGGTATTAAAAAGAAGTCAGGATTGAATAAACGAAAACGCCCGACGGTTTGTTGGCCGTCGGGCGTTGGGTTTTCCGGAGGTTATCTCAAACGTGGTTAACGCACTCAGCGTTTACGGGTAATCATGGCCAGGCCGCCGAGGCCGAGTAGCGCCAGGCTGGCGGGCTCGGGGACGGTACGCAGCCAGACGTCGCCTGCGGTGCTGTAGTCGATGTAGTACGGGTTGGCATTGCCATCCGTCGTGACCAGCGCGTTCTGAGCCAGGCCGGTAAATTCACCCTGGCTTGTGGTGCCGTCGATCAGGAGCATGTCAACGTGCGCGCCGGTGTAGGCGGAGAGGTCGACGGTCAGCATGTCGCCGTCCGGCGAGCTGAGGTTCACATCACCGGTCGCGAGGATGGTGCTGATGCCTGCCGCGTCGGCGACGAAGCTGAGCGTACCCAGCGCGGTCGTGTCGCCGCCCACGTCATTCAACCCGATGGAGAGATCGGTGATGTCCACGGAGACGGTGCTGCCGAGGACACTGACATCGCCGACGGAGCCGTCGTTGCCACCGATACGCAGCCAGCCGCTGTTGACATCGGCGATCCCGCTGAGGTTGGCGGCGCCGATGCCGCCTTCACCGATCCAGATACCTGAAAGCAGCGAGTTGATGGTGCCACCGCTGGCATTGATGGTGCCGGCGCCGCCGTCGAAACCGCCTGCGACGAGCCAGCCGCCGGCTTGTGCGGCGTTGATCGTGCCGCCGGTGACGGTGAAGACGCTGTTGGTGCCGGGCCTGTTGCGGCCTATAGCGAGCCATTGGCCGCTGTTAAGCTCTCCGCCGGTCATCTGGCTGTTGCTGACGCCGATGCCGCCGATCCAGACTTCACCGGTGGCGTTGACCTGGCCGCCGCTCATGTTGAAGTCGTTGTCGCTGGCGACGTTGCTGCCCCAGAAGTCGCTGCCGATCCTGAACTGGCCGACATTAATCGTGCCGTTGTCGATATTGAACGTGGTGATGCCGCCTGCGCCGGTATTACCGGTGTTGATTTCACCGGCCGCCACGGTGCCTTCGGTATTGATGTTCACAAGCGCCGTCGCGCCATCGATGCCGATGTGCCAGACGCCAGCCTGCGAAGCGCCGCCGACATTCAGGCTGCCGTCACCCTGTGCAAAGCCGGTGAACGTACCGCCTGCGCCGGAGGTGTCGGCGAGGTTGTAGGTGCCGTTGGCGGAGGCGCCGCCTTGGCCGAGGAACATCCAGCCCGGGTCACCGGTACTCAATAAGCCGGTTCTCTGGTCGAGACGACCCGTGCCGCCACCGTGGCCTATCCAAAGGTCCACATCGGCACTGTAGGTACCGGGTGCGCTGATGATGGGGAACACACCGACACCGGCGTCATTGATGAATGCGTTGCCTTGGACGCCGTCGTCGACAGGGATGCCGTTGCTCCAGTTAGCGGGGTTATTCCAGTCCTGGTCGACAGCGCCTGTCCAGTTGGTGTCGGCATACACCGACGAGGCGCACACGGCCGCGAGAAGCGCCGCTGTTGTCATGATGCCAAACTTTTTATCAATCATTCTCTACCTCCGAGTGCTATGAAATGTTAATAAAAGCGTGATTAGAAGAAGAAGTCACCAATCCAATGCCGCAGCCAACCGAGGTCGTACCGCAGGCCAAATGACGTGATGCTAAATCGTTTGTGCCCTCTCCTCCTTTATGTGCAAAACCAGCACAAACTGCTTAAGACATGCTTTAAGTTTACCGTGGCAAGACGCAGATGCAATGAGAAAAAACAAGCAATTTGCGCTAAAAAAGGGACCATATGCGTACACAGGAGTCGTGCCTCGCCCGAACAGAAAAATACGCAATAACATGTCCTTAGCAGGTTTATGGTACAAGCAATAGGATGCAGTCGGTTGCACGGCCGGGGTCGGCGTGGACGGTGAGGCAGCCGCCGTGTTCTTCGACGATGCGGCGGCTGGTGGGCAGCCCAAGCAGGGGCCGGTTGTTAATCTTGTGATAGGCGGATGCCGGTTATGGTTCTGTTGCTATCACTTGATATCGAACGTGTTGAGCATCGCCTCGAACTTCGGCACTGAGTGCGAATCGTGAAGGTCCTCGGTCGACGTTGCGTTAACGATAAACATCGTGTTGCCGGCCTTGAAAAAGTACACATCCACGATCGAAGTAAAGTCGATCGAATACTCGTCCCGGTAGGTCCAGCCTTTTTCGTGCGTGAACGAGACGGGTTTGACTGCTAGCGGGCTGGCATCATCGAAGACGTTCAACTCATAATATTCCTTGATGAACTGTTCGGGGGTGGTGGCATCATCGATCGGGGCGGTGTTGACTTCGAGTGACACCAGCGAGAAGACGGGGTCGTCCGCTTGCTCATCGTTGCAGTCCAGGTAGAGTATCCCTTCCTGCTTGGCAGACTCTACCGTTTCGGTTTCGACCTCCCAGCCGTAGAGGTTGTCAATCACGAAGTCGGGGACAATCCCTTTGCCATCCACTTCCAACAGCGTGCTTTGAAAAGCCGAATTGTTGATGTTGTCACAAGCCGTGATGACTAAAACGAGCATGGCAACGATGTAAATCTTCATTGATGTCCCCACAGTGTCATGGTTGATAGGTCGCCGGCGTTCCCCCCACAGGAATACCCGGCAGATGGTAATGGATCACTCGCAAGATGTCACCAAGGCAAGCAAGACGAAGCGGGAACGTGAAAGCGGGGTCCCACCCCGTTTCTCTTATATTCAAATAGGTCTTGCCACAAAAAGGCACAGAAGACACAAAATGCGGCTTGTTGGAAGCACGGATCAGGCAGGCTGTGGTTGATTCGTTTTCTTTGCATTTACTTTTGTGATTTTTGTGACTTTTCGTGGCTATTCTTTTGGCTTGAGTAGGTCCAGGCTTACAGACTGATACCTATCACATAGGGCGGTGGAGACCTTCGGTCGTATATTGCGGCGGGGTCGGTAGACCCGCGCCGAGCGTGCCGCCTTTGCCCTTCGGGTCAAAGACGGGCACCCGGCTTCCCTCACTTAGCTAGCCAGTCCCAAAAGGCAGCTCCGTCCATTCCCCCAGCATAAGTAGCAACATCGGTAGAAATCTTCTGGTTGTCACCTTCAGGATCACGATCAAGAAAGACCGTTCCAATTCCTTGCAGAAACTCTCTAAACCCCAATGAGATGACGAGCGCGTTCTTCCACGGCTGCCCATTCTGAAAGGCCAGAACGCGGCCCGAGCAGTTGTCAAGTACGATCGCGTAGAGATCAGAACCCGCCACCAGTAGCAGTGTGTCTGGTCTGTGGCCATCTCCCCACCATGGGTACTCCTGAGACTCGTCATCTATATTTCGGTCTACGAACCACGCAGCGAAGTCTCCGGTGTTGCAGAAGGTGATGGGGCCTACCGTTAGGGAGCCGAAGTTATAGCTGCGGATGAGGCCCGCAAATGCCCCGTCCAGAGTTATCCTCAAACAGTGTTGTATCTGCTCAACCACAGCCTCACCGTTGACCGCGCCAACCAATCTGAATCCAGTCAGCATCGGCTCAAGTGGAAGGAACTGCTCGTTCAGCCGCCTTTGGATTTCCTCTATCTCTAGCAACATACGTACTAGTTCCAAATCACTGCGGTGGAAACGGAGTCAGCCCCTGTCTATTGGGAGGGAAAGAGTGAAGTCGGTGCCACGGCCGGGGTCGGCGTGGACGGTGAGGGAGCCGCCGTGTTCTTCGACGATACGGCGGGAAGTGGGCAGGCCGAGGCCGGAGCCGCCGCGTTTGGTGGAGAAGTAGGGTTGGAAGACCTTTTCGGCGACTTCGGGTGTCATGCCGGGGCCGGTGTCGGTGACGTGGATGTGGAACTCGGGGCCGTTGCCACCGGTCGTGGCGCGAGAGCGTTCGGTGCGGATAATCAGCTCGTTAGCGCCGCCGTGCGGCTGGTTCTTTTCACGCGCATGGGTCATGGCCTGGACGGCGTTGATCATGAGGTTGAGCATGGCTTGTTTGAGCAGGCCGGCGTCGGCGGGAACGATGGCGTCAGTCGCAGCGAGTTGGCTGCGGAGGTTGACCTTGGCTTCACGGGCCTGCGGCTCGAAGAAGTCGATCAGCTCTTCTATCATGACGTGCAGGTCGGTGGGTTGCGGATCGAGTTCGACTCGGCCGGCAAAGCGGAGGAAGTCTTCAAGGATGTCGCGGAGGCGGTAGGTTTCGCGGCTGAGCGATTCGAGGCGTCGCTGCACGCGTCCTAAACCTTCATGGTGCGATTCGCTGAGCCCTTGATCCTGGGAGAGGTCGTGAACATCTTCCTGCAATAGTTGGACGTTGAGCCCGATGGTGGACAGTGGGTTTTTGATTTCGTGCGCGAGGCCGCCGGTCATGGTGCCGAGTTCAGCGAGTCGTTCGGCGGCGCGGGCGCGGCGTTCGAGCTTGCGTACGCGCAGCTCGGTGCGTCTACCCCAGATCGCGGCGAGAGGGATAGACAGCAGGACGCCGATGCTTAAACCAATGAACAGGTGCGACCAGAGCATGTGATAGCAAGATAGCGGTGCGTCGCGGCGGTGTCACCTGCAGCGGCGCTGGAGAGGTTGTTCGCAGGGATCAGTACCGGCGTAGAGCGGTAGCAGGAGATGTGAGGAACAGCGTCTGTTCCAGATCATCCAAGTTGGGTGCCACGTTTTTGGCCGCGTCGCGGCGGTCCGGTGGTCAACCACACTTTGCCCAAAAGGCCAAAAATGTGGCACCCCCCCACTGTGATACGACGAGAGCTGCTACTTTCTTAGCGAGCAGCCTCGTGGACTTTGGCCCGCTCGACGGTGCGAGCCTGCCAGCCCTTTTCGCCTTCGATCAGGTCGTACTGAACATCTTCACCGTCCTTGAGGGAACGGAAACCGTCACCCTGGATCTGGCTGTAATGCACAAAAACATCCTGACCCTGTGGCCCCGTGATGAAGCCGTAACCCTTCTTCGGATCGAACCACTTGACTTGACCTTGAACCATCGGCATTGTCGAACTCCTCACTCAGAACGAGGAACCAAGAAATAGAGGTGTTGCTTTACAGCAAATACCAAAAGACGCTGTGATCTCAACCGGGTGAATTCACACCCACTGCCTCATAAAAGAAGTGACTCACTTCATTCCGTCTGTTTGGCTAGAGCAAACACGAACGAGAACCGCTTGAGCCAAACTCACATCGGGGCCCGATTGGGACAGGATGATCCCGATGACGCTGCCTAATTTACCATCTTTGCGCATGTGCGCAAAGTCAATTTCAACACGGGTCCTCCAAGCCCGATCAATATATGTCCGATATTAAACGATTTTTAACCTAAACGGAAGCATTTTCTTCGTTTTTCGCCTCTTCTTCCGCCATGGCAGCCCGGCGGGAGAGTTTGACGCGGCCCTGGTCGTCGATCAGGAGGACCTTGACCCGCACCTTGTCGCCGACCTTCACAACATCCGACACCTTCTCGACATAGCCGTCCTGAAGCTCGGAAATGTGGCAGAGGCCGTCCTGGCCGGGAATCACTTCGATAAATGCACCGAAGTCCTTGATAGTGGAGACCTTACCGGTATAGATCTGGCCGACCTTGACCTCGGCGCCGATCTTCTCGATCTCTTCGATGGCGGCCTCGGCCTTGCCTGCGCCGACGGCGGAGACGTAGATCGTGCCGTCTTCTTCGATCTCGATCTTGGCGCCGGTCGCGGCTTCGAGGGCACGAATCTGCTTGCCGCCCGGGCCGATGAGCTTGCCGATCTTGTCGGGATGGATCTTGGTGGTGAGTAGACGCGGGGCCCAGACGCTCAGTTCCTTGCGAGATTCGGGGATGCAGGCCTCGATCTTCTCGATGATCTGGATGCGGTTTTCCTTAGCCAGTTCGAAGGTTTTGCGGATCTGATCCATGTTCAGGCCGCGGATCTTGAGGTCGAGCTGGATGGCGGTGATGCCGTTGCGTGTGCCGGTGACCTTGAAGTCCATGTCGCCGAAGTGATCTTCCTCGCCCTGGATGTCGGTGAGGTAGACATCTTCCTGGCCGGCTTCATCGGCTTTGATCAGGCCGATGCTGATACCGGCGACGGGCGCCTTGATGGGCACGCCGGCGTCCATCATCGCAAGGGTGCCGCCGCAGGCCGATGCCATGGACGAGGAGCCGTTGGATTCCATGATGTCACTGACCAGACGAACGGTGTAGGGGAATTCGGAAACTTCAGGCAGGACCGGCGCGAGCGCCTTTTCCGCAAGCTTGCCGTGGCCGATATCGCGACGGCTGGGTCCGGTGATGCGTTTGGCTTCGCCGACGCTGAACGGCGGGAAGTTGTAGTGCAGGTAGAACTTCTCGGAGTACTCTTCGTGCAGGCCGTCGACGATCTGCTCGTCCTTGCCGGTGCCGAGTGTGCAGGTGACCAGTGCCTGAGTTTCGCCACGGGTGAACAGCGATGAACCGTGAACGCGGGGCAGGACCTGGACTTCACAGTCGATGTTGCGCAGCTCATTAAATTGACGGCCGTCGGTGCGGCTGCCGCTGCGGATGATTTCGCGGGTGATGACTTCTTCCAGGTCGTGGATCACTTCCTTGGCCATGTTGCGGCGGGCGGAAGCCTTCTTGTGGGCGGCGTAGGTCGCGTCTTCACCGGGCTCGGGGAACTCGGCGCTGAGGAATTCGTTGATGGCTTTCTTGACGGCTTCCTGGCGATCGAGCTTGTTGCCATCGGTGGTCTTGGCGGCCTTGAGCGGGCCGGAGAGTTTTTCGTGGACAGTCTTGATGATGTCTTCGGGGACAGGCGGGGTGTTGTTGACCTTTTCCTTGCCGCACTTTCCGACCAGTTCGTTGATCAGGTTGGCGATGGCCTTGACGTGCTCAAAACCCTGCTCAATCGCGTCGGCGACGACGTCTTCGGACAATTGATGAGCGCCGACTTCGATCATGTTCAGCCCGTCCTTGTGACCGCACAGCAGCAGGTCCAGGTCGGAGAACTCGCTCTGGGCGACGGTGGGCATAACGACGACGTTACCATCGACGCGCCCCATGCGGACGTTGCCGACGGGGCCTTCAAACGGGATCGAGCTGATGGCCAGTGAAGCGCTGGCGGCGATGCCGGCCAGGACGTCCGGGTCGTTCTGGCCGTCGGCGGCGAGGACCCAGCACTGGATCTGGACTTCGTCCTTGTAACCCTTGGGGAACAGCGGCCGCAGCGGGCGGTCGATGTTCCGCATGGTTAGGATTTCTTTCTGGTTTGGGGCGCCTTCGCGTTTGCGGAAGCCGCCGGGGAATTTGCCCGCGGCGCTGAGTTTTTCGCGGTAGTCGACGGTGAGGGGGAAGAAGTCGATGCCCTCACGTGGAGCGGCGTGTACGGCGGTGCCGAGGACGACGGTTTCGCCGTACTGGACGATGACAGCGCCTTCGGCCTGTTTTGCGATCTTGCCGGTTTCGAGGCTGAGCGTACGTCCGCCGAGTTCGAGTTCTACGCGGTGGGTGGTCATTTTTCTGCTTCCTTGGAGTTGAGCCGTGAGGAGTAGGCTGGATGAAAAGAGTCCGCCGGTCCCGAGTAGAGGAGGCAGAGGGCAGATGGCCGGTGACGCGTGGCCTGTGAGCAGGCGTTACCTCAAATGGATAGCTGAGGCGGGCGTCGCGGGTCGCCTGCCGTCTGGGTCCACCCTGGACACGCCTTCCGGGGTCCAGGTGCCGGGACGGCGTGCGAGTTGGTTTATTTACGGAGGCCGAGTCGACCGATGAGCGTCTGGTAGCTGGCTCGGTTGGTCTTGGCCAAGTAACGCAGCAGTCGGTTACGTGTGGAGACCATGTTCAGCAGGCCGCGCCGGCTGGCGAAGTCGTGCTTGTGGTCGCGCAGGTGCTGCGTGAGGTTGTTGATCCGCTCGGTGAGGATAGCGATCTGGACCTCGGGGCTGCCGGAGTCCTTCTCTTCGCGGCGGTATTCGCTGATCAGTTGCGTCTTCTTCTCTGCAGTAATCGCCATAATGTTCTCTCGTGGCCAAAGGCCGCTGCCTTCGGCCGAAGGCGTGCGTTGGTTTTCCCTATTCAGTATTGAGCCCCGGATTCTAGCAGAATCCTGAGGGGGTAGCAATGTCGGGTGCAAGGGATTGGGGTTTGGGGGTTCGGAGTTGAGGACCGGGGCCAATGGCATTGTTAATTGGCTTTATTTACGGTATTTACGATTTAATCGGGCGGGCGTGTGACAGCGGTGATAGACTACGCGCATGAGTGGAAGCAGCCGGACCGGGATGGATCGTTACGCGGGATCGGGCAAGGCATCTCAACGGGCGCGGACTCTGATGCCGGGCGGTGTGAGTTCGCCGGTGCGGGCGTACAAGGCGGTCGGCCGGGAGCCGGTGACCGTGGCCGGGGGCAAGGGGGCAATCCTCACCGACGTCGACGGCAATGAATACATTGACTTCGTCTGCTCCTACGGCCCGCTGATCCTGGGCCATGCTCCCCCAGAAGTTATTACCGCGCTTGCCAAAGCAGCCCAGAAAGGCACGAGCTTCGGCATGCCAACGGAAGCGGAGACGCGGTTGGCGCAGATCGTCGTCGATGCGGTGCCTTCGGTGGAACTGGTGAGGTTCGTTAACTCCGGTACCGAGGCGGTGATGTCGGCGATCCGGCTGGCGAGGGGAGCTTCCGGGAGATCAAAGATTGTTAAGTGTACGGGGTGCTATCACGGGCACAGTGATGGGCTGCTGGTGCAGGCGGGCAGCGGCGCGACGACGCTGGGCGTGCCCAGTTCGCCGGGCGTGCCGGGGAGCGTGACGGGTGAGACGCTGCTTGTGCCGTTCAATGATCTGGAAGCGGTGCGAGCGGTGTTTGAGAAGCATGCGGGCGAGGTTGCGTGCATTGTGGTCGAACCGGTCGCGGGGAATATGGGTGTGGTGCCCCCGGCCCCCGGAAGCTCCCCCGGAAGTGGAGACAATGGTTACCTGCAAGGCCTGCGTGCGTTGTGCGATGAGTTTGATGTGCTGCTGATCTTCGATGAAGTGATGACGGGTTTCCGCGTCGCGTTCGGCGGGGCACAGGCGCTATACAACGTGAAGCCTGACCTGACCTGTTTAGGCAAAGTGATCGGCGGGGGTTTGCCTTGCGCTGCGTATGGCGGGCGGGAAGATCTGATGCGGCAGGTCGCGCCGGATGGGCCGGTCTATCAGGCGGGCACGTTAAGCGGGAATCCGTTAGCCATGGCCGCGGGCATCGCAACGCTTGAGGCGCTACAGGAAGATGGCGTCTACGAACAACTCGAAACACTATCAGCGAAGCTGGAAACGGGTCTGCGAAAAGCGGCGAAAGACGCGGATGTGCCTGTGTACATCACGCGCGTTGGTTCGATGCTGTGCGTGTTCTTCTCTGATCAACCGGTGACCAACTACGAGCAAGCGGTGAACTGCCGAACCGATCGATACGCCGCGTTCTTCAACACAATGCTGGATGGCGGCGTGATGCTGGCGCCGGCTCAGTACGAGGCATGGTTCGTGTCGACGGCACATGATAAGACGGCGATCGAAAAGACGGTGGAGGTGGCGAGGGAAGCGTTTGAATGTGCGGTGCGTGTTGAGTAGTTGTTTACCGCGAAGGCGCGAAGGTTAAGAGTTGAGGGTTAGCGTTGAAGATGACACACAAAAAGATTGATGCATTGTTCTTATTGGGCTTGTTGATACTCACATCTTTGATCGTGATAATCCCTGCATGCACACAGAAACAGATGGTGCGGGTGGTCGACACCTCGGGCAATCCGGTCCGGGATGCAGAGGTTTGCGGCGTGTCATTGTCTATCAATACTCAAAAAGAACGCACCGATGCAAACGGTTGGGCACGTGTGCCAAGCGGTGTACAGGAAAAAAAATGGGTGCAAGTAAGTAAAACGGGGTACCAAACGGCGACAGTTGAAGTGCCCGCCATTTGGCCTTTAACCGTGACACTGCAGCCGACGAAGTAGACTGGATTCATGTGGGCCATAAGTCTGAGTTGGCCCAGGCGAGCCGCCTTGTGGCACTGACAGATACCGGGATCAACACGATGCACAAATCACTTACTGACACAGGCGGATACAAGCGGCGTCAAAACCGAATGCTATGTATGTATAGCTCAGAGCCCAGGGCACAATATGCTCTCATTCTGATGCTGGCATTTTCGCTGGTTGTATTGCTTGGGTGCAGCGAGAATAGACATACAACGCGTTTTGAGGAAAACGAGCGGGAATGGACCGTATACATATCCGGCAAAAAACAACCCCCGACCTATAAGTATCCCCATCTCATCCCTGCAGCATATCACGCCAATAGATTGCTGGAAGGCGATTTTCGTTTGTTTACTCCAATACCGCAGGCTGTACGACCAGCCAATCTGCCGTATCACCTGCAAAGGCTCATCGAGATTGGTGAAGATTCGACACCCTTACTTATTGAATTATTGGAGTGCGATGATAAGACCGGTTTTGAGTATACAGTCCGCCCCGAGTCAACATTCGTATCAAGCCTATATGCGGTGGAGCCTTGGGAAAGCAATGAATTGCATGCGATGACAATTGCGGACATGGCAAGCTTCGCTTTGCGAACAATTCATAACCAAGATTTTGGATTTCGAAGTTACAGAAATTTTGATGATCGCAATCAAGCCATTGATCAGTGGGCAGGATACTGGAAAGAACGTTCCGGCGAGGATTAACAAGTATCCATGATAAAACCGGATTTACTGCCGTCTTCGACGTTCGCTTGGTAGGTCTTCAAACATGTGTGCTATTCCGACCAGCAATACGAATACCGCACAAATAATTCCAATAATGCTCGCAACACCCAGAACGAAAAACAACTCGGGTTCGCCGATCCAATAACCATCTGCCAGGTACATGACAAGCGCGTACAGAACCGTGAGAAGTCCCGGGACGATGAAGAGTGTTGCTAGCGACAGAAAGATGCTGGCTAAGCTGAGAGTCGCGGCTCGCTTCCAGAATGCTTTCGTGTGGTTTTCCATATCCTTGTAGTCGCTACTGAATGCTCATACTGACCTGGTATTCATGAAGTGTACATGTCAGGTCAGGCCCGGGCCGATGGAGGGTAATCATTCATGGTCTGGCCGAGTTGCTTGCCGCCCGATTCTGCAGCGAGCTGCGGAGCTAAACTGGGTGGGTTGGGGGATGTATGGTTGGGAAAATGCATGCGGAGGGTTGGCGGATCGACATGTTTTCGCATTCATTGCATTGAACTTCGCATTGTGTGCATCATCCTCGGAGACTAAAATCTTCTTTTGCCCAGGCTTGTGAGGTGCGGGTGCTGGGATGGATTTTGTATCTTTAACCCCTGCAAAGAGATAGCACAATGACTGCTGCCACTGATGCTGTGACCCAGACCTTTAAGATTTTGGCCGCCGACAAGCTCCACAAGGAGGGGCTGGCGTTTATTGAGAACCAGCCGGACTGTGAGCTGGTGAATAAGCCGGGGCTCTCGGAAGAGGAATACGCCGCGATCGTGGGCGAGCACGATGCGATGATCGTACGGTCGGGGATCAAGGTGACCGCCAAGATCCTGGAGAACCCGGGGAAGCTGAAGGTGATCGCCCGTGCGGGTGTGGGCGTTGACAATATCGACCTCGAAGCCGCGACGGCCAAAGGGATCCTGGTCATCAATACGGCCGAGGCGTCGACGATCACGACGGCGGAGCACGCGTTTGCGTTGATGATGGCGTTGATGCGTAACATCGGCCCGGCTCACGAGACGATGAGCGGAGGCGGGTGGGATCGCAGCAAGTACCAGGGCAGGCAGCTTGCCGGCAAGACGCTGGGTATCGTCGGGATGGGCCGGATCGGCCGGACGGTTGCCGAGCGTGCGCTGGCGTTTGAGATGGATGTGATCGGGTACGACCCGTTCTACAACCAGGAGACGGCGTGCGAGGGCCGCGTGAAGATGGTGCGTGATTTTGCGGACCTCGTGCCGCTCGTTGATATCGTCAGCTTCCACGTGCCTTTGAATGACCAGACACGTTCGATGCTGAACAAGGACACGTTCGCCAAGGCGAAAGAAGGCGGGCTCTACGTCGTGAACGCGGCGCGTGGCGGCGTGGTGGATGAGAAGGATCTTTTGGAAGCTTTGGAATCAGGCAAGTGCGCCGGCGCGGCGCTCGACGTCTATCCGAAAGAACCGCCGGCCGAGGACGATCCGATCCGCAAGCACCCGAAGATTCTGCATACGCCCCACCTTGGTGCGAGTACGGCCGAGGCGCAGATGGCGGTGAGTGTGGATGCGGCGGCGGGTTGCTTGACGTACCTGCGTGGTCAAGGTGTGAAAGGCGCGGTGAACGCCGGCGGATTGAAGATCGATCTTTCCCCGATGCAGCAGCGCTACGTCGATCTGTCGGAACGCATGGCTCAACTGATCAGCCCGATGATCACACGCGGGATCAGCACCGTGACGATCGAACTGGTCGGCAGCGAACTGTCGGCAGGGCAGAGCATGATCGAACGTATCGCGCTGGTGACGCTCTTGCAGAATCACCTGAGCGATCCGGTGAACATCATTAATGTGACACAGGTCGCCGAGAGCCGGGGGATCAAGGTCCGTACGGTCCTGGTGGATGAAGAAGGGCCGCGCGGCAGCGAGTTGTCGTTCCAGATCGACGGCCCGAGTGGTTCGGTGGACAATAAGACGCATCCGGCGGACAAGACACGCAAGATTGTCGGCCGCGTGTACGACGACCTGCGTCCTCGCATCGTCGAGATCAACGGCTACTACATGGATATGGTCCCCGCCGGGCAGATGCTGCTACTGCAGAACGAAGACCGCCCCGGCATGATCGGGCTGGTCGGTTCGGTGTTCGGCGAAGCCGGCGTGAACATCGCGGACATGACCATCAGCCGCCGCGACGCCACCGCGTTGATGCTGCTGAAGCTGGACAGCGAACCGAGCGCCGACCTGATCGAGAGCCTCAAGAGCAAGCCGGGCATCCTGAAGGCGGCGGCGATCAAGCTGGGAGCGGAAGAGGCGTGAAGCGGACGGACATGAACCGCGAAGGCGCGAAGAGCGCGGAGGCGGAGAGTGTTTTAGCCGCGAATGCACGCTAATTGAGGCGAATAGATGCAAATAATGAGGCCGGGCCCTGAGCGATTGGGGTCCGGTTTTTTATTTGCGTGGATTGGCGTTTATTTGCGGCAAAATTATCTGTGGTTGGAGCGGTGAGAATATGCGGTAGCCGACGGCTCGTGTCTTCACGGGTACCTGACCGGCAACTTGGCGTATTCATTGATCGCCAGCACGATCGAGATAGACCACGCGATCAGGTAGATGCATCCCCCACCGATCAACCAATGCCACCAGGCGGATCCGCAGCGGATCGAGTCCGGCGAGGTCGGATCGTCATTTGCCCGCACGACACGGATGATCGCGTGCAGATAGATATGCATGTAAATGAAAGGCGAGGCAAGGAAGGTCAGAGCCGCTACGAAGGCTGCGTAAATATGCCGATCATCACCGAACGTGTAGATGTAGCAGCACATGACACATATGAAAACAAGGATAACCTGGACGATCTTGATCCCGTCATAAATCCCTTTGATACCGTGCTCGAACTCACTGGAGCCGTCCCAAAAGGCGTTTGCGATCATTAAGATGATTGCGAACACAACAAGCCCGATGAATCCCCCGATGACGGCACCCGCTACGGACAACAACATGGCGTACTGGAATCCCATCAGTATGCCCAGGATGAGGCCGAATTGAATCCATCGCATCTTGCCGAAGCGTTCGGGGTTGGCGACGAAGAAGCACAGCGTGACGCACGGATAGATCAGCAATGGGTAAAACGGGCGGGCAGGAATCCCACCGACAAGGATTCTCAGATAGCCAAGCAGGCCATGCGATTGTTGCCACACAAACAGGGGCCTGCTTTCTTTTTCTACAAAAAGGAAAGGCGCAATCGGCAAAACCACACCCAACAACACATAGATGATGCGTGTGAAGATGCCGAAGGCCTTGAGCGTCATGATGGGGTAGCGTTGTTGTTGTACATCTGCCTGTATCGATGTTTGAACCGAAGCACCGCATTCCGGGCAGGTTTGCTCGGGCTTGAGTGTGCGGAGGTTGTAGCCGCAAGCGTGGCAGGCGAGGTCCCGGTCTAGGCGGGTACTGGCGTCGGTCTGGTCCGGAAGCGTTTCTGACATGTATGGGCATTACGGCACGTGATTGAACGAGGTTCCCGGGTAGGCCGGATTTAGTACCACCGGCATATTACCTTACCACACAGTTTTCAGACATCTTCCGCAAACGTCGTAACCCGTACTCTGCGAACGTTGTCATGCGGCTCGCTACCCCGCAGGGGTTAAAGCATGTAGCCACGTGTGAAGCGCAGCGCAACGCGTGGAAGTCGAGTTGTTGTTTTGAGAATCCGCCCCGAAAGGGGCGGCGCTAACAATACCTTCACCCCATCCGGGGTGAGTCTCAATAGGCACCACCTCTTCCACGGGTTGCGCTGCGCTCCACCCATGGCTACAACCCTATGCCCCTCCGGGGCGAAAGGTAGGCCTGCTCATGTTGATCCTGCAAGCCGTAACTGATTGCCCGTCAGTGATGGTTCGAGCATGCTTCGATAAAACAACCGGGCCCTGCTATTAACAGGACCCGGTCGAGATATTTGCGTTGATTTGCGTCACTTCGCGGCTAAAAAAACTTACCCACGAGCCAGGGGCTTGGATTTGCTCTGGAGTTTGGGCATGTCCTCGCCGACGAGGCTCATTTTTTCGTTGAGGGTGGTGGCCATCTTCTCGAGGGTGGTCGAGAGCAGGAACTTCTTGAGTTCGCTGCGGATGGGTTCCCACTGGTCGTGCTGTGGGCAGGGCTGCTGGCCGTTGCACTTGGCCATGCCGACGACACAGGAATCGAGGGATTCGACGCCGTCGACGTGCCCTACGATGTCGTAGAGGGTGATCTGGCTGGGTGGGCTTGCCAGGGCGAAGCCGCCGCCGCGTCCCTTGGCACTGGTGAGCAGGCCCTTGCGGACCAGATCCTGGAAGATTTTGGCGACAAAGTGCCGGGGCAGGTCGGTGCCTTCACAAAGCTCATCTAAAAGGACGTAGCCATCCGGTCGAAGCATCGCGAGGCGGGTCATCGCACGTATTGCGTATGCGCAGGCATTTGAATAAATCATGCGTTAGTTCCGTGGTACTGTGGATTTGGCCCAATTTTGATAATGAATCGCAACAGGAGAATTATAGGTTGTAAAAACTTTTGATGCAATAATCATTTGATAACATGCTCTGCTCTCCGGGCCGGAAACTGCTAGAATCCCGGTTTTGGACCCCATTCCTAACCCAATTGAGTTCAGCTATGACCGCCCAGCCCCCCGTGTGTGCCGACGTTGAGAGTCTGAAAAATCTTGGCTTGGAGACAGGCCACTGTGCGGTCGTCGGCCTGCAATGGGGTGACGAGGGCAAGGGCAAGGTCGTGGACCTGCTGGCGGGATGTTTCGACCTGGTTGTCCGATATAACGGCGGCGCGAATGCCGGGCACAGCGTGCAGGTCGGCGACAAGCGGTATGCCCTGCACCTGATCCCCTCGGGCGTACTGTCGGAAAAAGCCATCAACGTGCTGGGCAACGGCGTCGTCATCGACCCGGCACAAGTCGTCAAAGAGATCAACACGCTCCGGGCTGACGGCATCAAGATTGGCGACAACCTCAAGATCAGCGACCGGGCGCACCTGGTCTTTGAATATCACAAGGTGCAGGACGCTTTGTACGAGCGTGCGATCGCCAAGGTGTCGGGCGATGATGCGGCGATCGGCACGACCGGACGAGGCATCGGCCCCTGTTACGCGGACAAGGCGCTGCGTTCGACCGCGATCCGCGTGGGCGATCTGCTGGATGAAAAAACACTCGAAGCGAAGCTGACGCGGATCATCCAGGTCAAGAACACGATCCTGGCGGCGCTGGCCCAGCAGTGCGGCGAAGCGTTTGAGCCGTTCGATGCGAAAAAGGTGTTGAAGGACACACTCGAACTTGCGGCCGTGCTCAAACCGCACATCTGCGACACCGCCCACCTGCTGCACAACTCGATGAAGCAAGGCAAGCGTCTGCTCTTTGAAGGCGCGAACGCGACGCTGCTCGATATCGATCACGGGACGTATCCGTTCGTCACCAGCAGCAACTGTTCGTCGCTGGGCGTGCATACGGGGACTGGCATACCTGGCCACAAGGTCACGAACGTGCTGGGGATCGTCAAGGCGTACCAGACACGCGTCGGCGGCGGCCCCATGCCGACGGAGCTGTTCGACGCGACGGGCGACCGCATCCGCGAGGTCGGCAAAGAGTATGGCACGACGACCGGTCGGCCGCGGCGTGTGGGCTGGCTGGACCTGGTGGCGCTGAAGTACACCGCCCAGCTAAGCGGCGCGACGGGGATCGCGTTGATGCTGCTGGATGTGCTGGCCGGGATGCCGGAATTGAAGCTTTGCACGGCATATAAGCACAATGGCAAGGTTCTCGAGAACTTCCCCGCCAATGCGGCCGTACTGAGCGCTGTGGAGCCGGTGTTCGAGACGGTGGCCGGGTTTGAAGACTCGGTCGAGGAATGCCGCGGCTTCGATGATCTGCCCGCCAACGCGCAGGCGTACATCAAGAAGATCGAGCAGTTCGTGGGTGTTCCCATCGTACTGGCAAGCGTGGGGCCACGTCGAAGCCAGACGGTTTTGAAGAATGTTTAATCGCTGATTTTTAATTGCTAATGTGTGAAGAGGTTTAAGGTCATGTCAGGCATCGATGCCACAACCAAATTAGCGATTAACGATCAGCGATCAGCGATTGCGAACCTGCCTCGCCATGTAGCGATCATCATGGATGGCAACGGGCGGTGGGCGCAGGCGCAGGGCAAGGACCGTACGTGCGGGCATCGGGAAGGCGGCGAACGGATTCGTCCGCTGGTCACCGAGTGCGCCAAGCTCGGGCTTGAAGCGCTGACGCTCTACAGCTTCAGTACTGAAAACTGGACGCGTGCCCAGGAAGAAATCGACTTCCTGATGGATCTGTATGTCGAGTACCTGATCGGCGAACGCAGCGAGCTGCACAGCAACAACATCCGCTTCATTCAGGTCGGCAGGCGAGAGGGATTGCCGGATCGCGTTCTGGAAGAACTCGATAAAACCGTAGCGTTAACCAAAGACAACACGGGTCTGACGCTTGCGCTTGCGTTGAATTACGGCTCGCGCATGGAGATCACCGACGCGGTGCGCAACATCGCGAAGAAGGTGAAGGCCGGCGAGATCGAACCCGACGCGATCAGTGAAGAGACGATTGCACAGCACTTGTACACAGCGGGTTTACCCGACCCGGATCTGCTGATCCGCACGGCCGGCGAGATGCGATTGAGCAATTACCTGCTCTGGCAGATCAGCTACGCTGAACTATACGTGACGGACATCTGCTGGCCCGAGTTTGATGTAGCGCAGTTGTACAAAGCGTTTGAATCGTACGCGGGCCGCAAGCGGAAGTTCGGTGCGGTGGTTGAGTAGGGTGTGGGGTGTGGGGATTGTATTGCTGATTGCTAATCGTTAATCGCTGATGTTTCGTCAACGCCGGTCCTGAGCGCAGCGAAGGGGCGGGTTTCCTGGTGGCTGGTGGCTGGTGGCTGGTGGCTGGTGGCTGGTGGCTGGTGGCTGGTGGCTGGTGGCTGGTGGCTGGTGGCTGGTGGCTGGTGGCTGGTGGCTGGTGGCTGGTGGCTGGTGAGATTGTATTTGCTTGTTGTGGCGCGCGAGCTGGCAGCTCGCGGCTAGTGATGTCCGAAGGTTTACATGAATCTAATAGCCGCGAACTGCCAGCTCGCGCGCATCGGTTAATGAGAAGTCGTACGTTTACCCCCGGCAAGCCGGGGGCTAAGTTGCGTACACCTGTTCGGCGAGCGATTTGAGTTTTTTGAAACATTCGTCTCGCGATGATGCGGAGGCTTGGACGGTGCAGATGGCGGCGCCTTGGGTGATTTCGCGGCCGGGTTCGGGGACGTCGGCGATCTGGTCGCGGCTGAAGGTGGCGTAGTAGTCCGGGGCCTTGAAGTCTTTCTTCGCGTAGACGATGGCCTTGCCGAATTGCAGGGGGCGTTGTTTGCTTTCTTTGCGCGAGCCGTCGGTTGGTGTGAGGACGTGCGCGCCGGTGATTTTTTCGATGAGTTCGGCACTGGCAGGGTATCGGGGGTTGACTTCGATGGGCCAGAGATCGCCCTTGAAGTCCATGACCAGGTCGATGCCGAAGATGCCGCGCAGGTCGAAGCGTTGGGTGAGCACGACGCCGAGGTGCGAGAGCGCTTCGCGGTTGCGTTCGGTGAGTTGGACGGGGCCGATGGAGCCGCAGTAGGCGAAGCCGGCGCCGGCGAAGCAGGATTCGCCGATGAGTTGCTCGGTCGCGCCAAGGAGGATGGAGGACCATCCGTCGCAGTGATAGACGGCACTGATGGGCATGCCTCGGACGTATTGCTGAAGGTACTGACCTGCGCCGATGGATTGGCCGGGCTGCCACCAGGTGATGTCTTGTCCGCCGTAGGAGTTAAGCGGTTTGAGCAGGTAGCGTGTTTTGCCGAACGAACCGAACGCGAGCCGCCAGAGTCTGCGGAGGAATGAGATGGAGGTGAGTGTCTGGCAGTGCTTGAGGCCGGGCGTGGTGGGGATGGTCGCCAGCGCGCTGGGCCAGCGGACTTTGCGGACAGCTTCGGGTGGGCTTGAAAGGAACGGGTGTTCGAATGCGATGGCCTTGAGCAGGTCGAATTCACCATCAAGCCCGCCTGCCAGCAGGATTTTCGCCTGCCCCGGTGCTTCATCCAGCAGTTTGACGATGCCGCTTGGGTAGTCTGTCTTGCCGACCACACGGACGGTGACGCCGGGCATCTCGCGCAGGTCGCGATCGCCCCGACGGTCGATACACCATGGGGCAAATCCTGCACGGACAGCAGACTGGGCCGCGGCACGGACCGAGCTGCCAACAATGATCAGCGGTTCCGGCATAGGTACATGATAAAGCACAGCCGGGAGAATGGCACGGCTTGCTTGCCGGGTTTTTACTCGTGATCACACCGTTTGTTTGGATAGGCATTCATCAGTGATGAGCTGGATGAATGCATCATGCAGGCGCTGAGTCACGGGGCCGACCTTACCGTCGCTGATGACCTTGTCATCGACGTGGGTGATGGCGGCGACGTGGACGGTCGTGCCGGTGAGGATGACTTCGTCAGCGCTGAATAGTTGATCGGGGCTGTAGTGCTCTTCGCGGACGGGGATATCGAGCTTGCGGGCGAGTTTGAGCACAAGCTGGCGGGTGACGCCGTTGAGGATGAAGCGGTCGGCCGGGTGGGTGAAGAACTGGCCGTCCTTGACGATCATGACATTGGCGTTGGTCGCCTCGGTGACGACATCCCCGCGGTGCAGGATGGCGGCATCGTAGCCGGCTTCGAAAGCCTTGTTGGCGGCCAGGACGTTGGGCAAAAGCATCAGAGACTTGATCCAGCAGTTGCTCCACCGCTCGTCCGGGGCGAAGACCGCGGATTTGGTGACCACCTGCTCATCCATATCCAGCGCGGGCATGGGGTTGGAAGTGATGAGGACCGTTGGGATCATGTCCTCGGATATCCTGGGCTTGCGTGGGGCGACACCGAGCGTGATCTGCCAGTAAATGCGAGCGTCGATCTGGTTGTTCTTGGCAAGCAGTTCCTGAGCGATCTGGGGAAAGCGATCGAAGTCGGCGGGCTGGGCGATCCGGATGCGTTCCAGGCTCTGGCACATCCGCTGCAGGTGCAGGTCCATGCCCAGGGGTTTGCCGGCGTAGTACCGCAGCACCTCGTAGACGCCGTAGGCGTAGAGCATGCCCCATTCGTCTACATTGATTATGGCGTCATCTTTGGGAATAAAATGGCCGTTGAGATAGATCATCAGGTCGCTCATGTGCATAAAACGTCTTGTGGGACGGGCCCGACAAGCCAAACGGCGCCCTTTAGGGTAGGTCGCGGGGTATTGTAGCGTGGAAGCCGGGGATTGTGGATGGGTCCCAGAGAATCAAGCGGTCTTGTTGCAGGCCGTTGGGCGCGTTACTACACTCGCCGTTTTCGTTGAGGACCCCAGGTCCCGGGAACAGCAACATTGCGATTCGAGTTAATAGACAGGATTTTGGACCGTCAGGCGGACTCGTTGACCGGCATCAAGACGGTGACAGCCGCGGAGGAGTACCTCGCGGACCACTTCCCGGGCTTCCCGGTGCTGCCGGGCGTGATGATGCTGGAGGCGATGGTCCAGGCCGGACGTCTGTTTGTGGCCGGATCTGACGAGCCGCCGGGTGGACCGTTGGTCGTGACGCGTGTGCGAAACGTGCGTTACGGTAATATGGTCCGGCCGGGCCAGGCGTTAGAGGTCAAAGTCAGCCTGCGGAAACAGGACGAAACGGGCTTTGAGTTCCAGGGCGAGGGGACGGTGGAAGGACAGTTGGCCGTCCAGGGCCGGTTCAGGCTTGAGCCGTTGGACGTGGCATAAACGACCAGATGCAAACGACGCACGATCGGAGATAACCAAGATGACGCATGACGAAGTATTCGAAAAAGTCCGTGAGGTCCTGGAAGATGCCTTAGGCGTGGACGAGGACGAAGTAACCCCCGAAGCGACGCTGGGCGGCGACCTCGGCGCCGAGTCGATCGACTACCTGGACATCGTCTTCCGTTTGGAGAAGGCGTTCGGTATCAAGATCAACCAGGCCGAGCTGATGGCGGACAACGTCCTGAGCGATCCGCAGTATGTGCAGGACGGTAAGGTCACGGACAAGGGCATGGAAGAACTGCGTAAGCAACTGCCCCACGCCGATCTGGATGCGTTCGATGAATCCCGTCAGGTCGATGAATTTCCTAACATCTTCACCGTCGAGAGCATGGTGAAGTTTGTTGAGAGTAAGCTTTAGTCGTGGATCGGGTATCGGGTATCGGGTTTCGGCAGAGATGTCTTCCCGATACCCGAATCCCGAATCCCGATACCCGATACCCATGCGCTGGATCTGGATAGACCGTATTCTCGAGTTGGAGCGCGGCAAGCGGTGCGTGACGATCAAGAACGTCAGCGCGGCCGAAGAGGTGTTGCATGACCACTTCCCGGCTGAAGGGGATCGGCCGGCGATGCCCGTGTTGCCTAATCCATTGATCATCGAGGGCATGGCGCAGACGGCGGGGATCATGGTCGGGCATGCAGGGGACTTCAAAGAAAAAGTCATTCTTGCCAAAATTACCAAGGCAGAATTCTATAACGCTGCGCGTCCGGGTTATAGCATCCGATTTACTGCGGAAATGGATAATTATTCGAAAGCGGGTGCCTCAACCCAAGGCGTGTGCGAATTGATTGATCCGCACACGCAAGAGGCTAGCCCATTAGCCGAGATCACTTTGATGTTCAGCCACATCGATCACAACATGGCGGGGCTGGCCTTCCCGGAACACAACTTCGTTTTCACCGGACAACTCATGGAAATGTTACGTGTTTCAGGGTTCACATCTGACAAATAAGTAGTTTGTTAGTTAATACGACTCGTTCTAAATTTTAGAATAAAAATAACACAATTTTGAACTTAACAAGTTAAATAACTTGTGGATTATCGTGGTTGAACTTTACAATATTCAATCATGCCGGCCGAACGCATCCAAAGACTGTTGCGGCTTATCGCGGTACTTCAACGCGATGAACCCAACACCACCGAATCGTTGATGAAAGATTTGGATGTCAGTCGCCGTACCCTGTTCCGGGACCTGCGCACACTCGAAGAGGCCGGCTTCCCCTACAAACACGAACGCAGTTTGGGTTACCGGCTGGATAAACGTTTTCATTTACCGCCTATCAACCTGACCGTGCCGGAGACACTAGGGCTGATGATGTTCGCCAAGGCCGCGATCGCTCAGCGAGAAAGACCGATGGTCGGCTCTGCACTGTCGGCTATTTATAAACTGATCTCGACTGTGCCGAACCCTATCCGCGACGTGTGTCAGGAATTAATGTCCAATGTCTCAGTGGCGCCGGACGCACAACCGATCGGCGACAAGGAAATGCGTTATCACATGCTGCTGCAACGTGCGATAGATGAAGGGCGCAGTTGCCGAGTGGTTTACCGCAGTCCGGTGGATCAGGACGATACTCATGCCGTGCTCAATCCGTATCTTCTGCACTTCGTTAACCGCGCCTGGTATGTGCTGGGCTACACGGATGTGCATGACGATGTTCGCATGTTCAAGCTGACACGGATTAATGAACTGGAGATAACGGACGAAGCATTCGAGCGGCCAAAGAACTTCAAAGCCGAAGACAAACTCGGATCGGCCTGGCGTCTGATACCCGAGGGCAAGGAATACGAGGTCTTGCTGGAATTCAGCAAGAAGGTCGCGACGAACGTCAGCGAGGTGCGCTGGCACGCCAGTCAAGAACACGAGATCCTCAAGGACGGCCGGTGCCGGATGACGTTTAAGGTTGACGGTCTTAATGAGATCGCGTGGTGGATATGCGGTTACGCCGACCAGGTATTGGTCCTGAAACCCCCGGAACTGCGAGACAAAGTTGAGCAGATGCACCGCAAGGCTCTGATGCGATATCAAGACCCGGGATCGACTGAGATCATGTCCAAGTTAGAGGTTCCAAAACCCCACGTAAAGAATCAAAAATCTTCTGTAGATGCCGCCGAACCCCACAAATAAAAATCTCATCTTTTCTTAAAACGGCGGCAGTTGGTGTAAATAAATAGCTGAGGTAAGTTGATCGGCGAGTTCCTGAGCACGCAGGCCGCGCGGGCTGTATTCATGGGCCCACTGGTCGGCCGCGTAGCCGTGGAGGTATGCGCCGAGTATCGCTGCGTCTAAAGCGGGCATGTGTTGTGCGAGCAGAGCCGCGATGAGCCCGGTGAGGATATCCCCGCTGCCTGCGGTCGCCAGCGCGGGATTGCCTGTGTCATTGATGTAGACGTGTTTGCCGTCTGTCACAACGGTGTTTTTCCCTTTTAGTAATACGACGGCTTGATGTGCTCGAGCAAGTTTGGCCGCCGCTTGTGGGCGCGAGTCGGGATGGGTTGGTGATTCATCGATGCCCAGGGGTTCAGCCAATCGCGCGAACTCGCCGGGATGCGGCGTGAGGATCAGCGGCGCATTGTTTCGATCCGGGCAGGGCTTAGCGGTCTTAGCAAGCAGGTTTAAACCATCGGCGTCGAGGACCGTCGGCCGATTGAGTTGAAGCAGCGATACCACGCGCTGCTGATTCCCTGCGGCCAGCCCCATCCCCGGCCCGACAGCGAGTACTGCTTTGCCATCAGGGTCTGATTCGCGAATCGTTTTAGACCAGTCATCGGTATCGAGGAGGATGCCTGTCGCGCTGGGTTCGATTGTCAACGTGTGTGGCAGCACGTCAGATGATGTTGCGATTTTTACCAATCCTGCACCGGATCGGAACGCGGCTCGTGCGCAGAGCGCGGGCGCCCCGATCATCGTCTGACATCCGCCGACGACGATGATGGCGGCGAAGGTGCCCTTGTGGGCATCCAGCGGGCGATCGGGCGCGTCGGGGACTTTGTCAATGGTAATCAGGTCGCTCATGATTCGTGGTGTTCGTGCGGTGGATGGTGGTTGTGGGAGCCGGCAGCCATGCGGTTGATGAGACAGGCGTTGTAGGCAGCGCCGAAGCCGTTGTCGATGTTGACGACGGTAACGCCGGAGGCGCAGCTTGTGAGCATGGAAAGTAGCGCCGTGACCCCGCCGAAGGACGCGCCGTAGCCGACGCTGGTGGGCACGGCTATCACAGGCGCTTCTACCAAACCGCCGATCACGCTGGGTAGCGCCCCTTCCATCCCTGCGATACAGATCAAAACGCGTGCCCGGCGGAACATGGGCAGGTGCGGCTCGATCCGGTGCAAGCCGGCTACGCCGACATCATTCACTGACACGGCGGGGTGTCCCAAGGCTTTGCAGGTCAGCAGGGCTTCTTCAGCCACAGGCAGGTCGCTCGTGCCGGCGGTGATGATTGGGATCTCGGCCAATCCCTCGGCGGGAGCGGGGGCTGAGCCGACGATGAGCGTGCGGCCACGTGTGCCAACTTCGATCGGCTTCTCGGCAAGGGCACGCTTGACTGCCTGAACATGCTGCTCGTCAGTGCGTGTCACCAGTACACAGGACTCACGCTCGAGGATCGAGTTGATGATCGCGACCAGTTCGTCAGAGCTCTTGCCTGCGGCGTAGACCACCTCAGCAAAACCACAACGACGGCGGCGATCATGGTCTACCGTGGCAAAACCCAGCGACTCCGAACGCTGTGCCAGGATCGCTTGCCGGGCCTGTTCGGGCGTCAATTCGCCTTGTTGGTAGCGGACGAGGATGTCTTGAAGTGCATCTGACATAAGCAGTAATAACTTTTTGTATATTTCACAAACCAATTTGGCCGTCGGTGCCATACATATGGCACTGATTGGTTGGAGGCCACCGTATTCTTAATCCACCGGTTCGGGTCGGTTTCCGGGGCGACCCTGGCCAGGTACTCCGGGACATGCTAGCACGGTCTTGCCGCAACGCACATCCCCTCGTACCGATCCCCAAATCGGTCACCGCTGCGGCCAGCACCCGATTCATTCGCTGTGTTGGACGTGAATATCCATACGTCCGAAGGTGGGCAGCATATCGACCATGTCGTTGAGCAGCTTGCCATCGGCCATGGAAGAAACGGACAGCGTGATGTGCACGGCGTCGAAGTCTCGATCACCGAGGACCGCATCGAGGTCGACCCAGCGTCCGCCTTCGGGTCCCTGCTCGGTGTCGGTGAGCCAGGCTTGCGACCACATGTGGTAGCCGAAGACGCCCTGCTGGCCGAGAAATTCATCTACATACAGAAGGCCCGTCACCGTGCGTGCGGGGATCCCCTCGGCCCGCAAGAGTGCGGTAAGGAGCACCGCGTGTTCGGTGCAGTCGCCTTGCGCGGTCTGCGCAATCTGGCTGGCGCGGGCGAGGCCGAAAGACAGGTCCTTCTCCTGAATGTACTTGTGTACAAACGCGCGGAGCCGGCTGGCGGTCTCATAATCAGGTTCATCTTTTTTGTTGATGCCGGCCATACCCACCTGCAGCAAATCACGCACAGCATCACTCTCAAAATCAATCATCTCGGATGACTCAAGGTCGTCATCCGTCGGCAGATCGTCGATGACATTCACGGGTTCATCCAGATCAACAATAACCGACGCGGTGGTCTTGTCGTTCCAGACGACGCGCTGATAACCGGTGCGTGGGAAATTGATAGGTGTGTCGCCGTTGCCTTTGATCCGGATCTTGTAGATCGCGTTGCGCGACTGGCGCGCGTGTGGGATCGGCTTATCCGGCCGCAGCAGTGTCTGGGCCATGATGCGAGGCGGATCGATTTTCGCTTTGGCGAGTTGTTCATCCGCTTCGACGACGACCATGTCCATGCCGGGCATGATCTGCACGGTTGTTTTTACCGCCCTGCCGTGTTCATCCACAAACTCTTTCACTGCGATGCCGGGCATGTTCGACATGGTGGCTTCCCAAACGATAGCGGGAACGACTTTGCCGAAAACTTCGACATTCTCCTTGCCGACGACTTTCGCGTTCATCATCAGGGGGTTCAGGCCCATGCTGGTATCGAGCATACCGACGGAGACTTCCTGATCACCTCGATCGATAGCGGCTTCGATTACACGTTGAGCGGCGGCGGGCGGGAGGAACTTCTCATCGGGCAGCGGTTGCGTGGTGGTGCGTTTGCCCGCGCCTTGCCCGGTCGTGATCTCGACACCATCATCGTTGAACTTAATGTGCTGAACGATAGCCATCCCGCCCGGTTTCATGCTTGACGAAGCCTCGACGGGTTTGCCCTCGGCGGTTTCGACGAACCAGGAATCAACCGAGATCGTAATGGCCGCATCGCCACGCTTGACGGTGACCTGCATATCCGTCTGCGTGATGATCCGATCTTCTTTTTGGCGCTCGGTGACATGCATGTAACCGGCGCGTTGCTCTGAGATCTCAAGCACATACCAGCGATCGAAGTTGGTAGTGGCCTGATCCTGGGCGCAGGTCCTGGCCGGTGAAGCAAACAGACACAGCAGCGTCGTAAGCACCGCAACGATTGTGTGGGTCTTGTTCATGTGGGCTATTGTACCGGATGGTTGGCGATCAACGTGTAAAGATGATGCAGATTCTGGGGCGGGTAGAGAGCAAAGCACCAGTCGCGTTTGCGGGCGATCCGGGCGTTTTGCAGGCCCAGTCTGGCACGATTGAGTTCTTGCTGTGCGCTTTCGATCACGCCGGGGTTTTGCTCTGCAAGCTGTTGATTGAGCTGGTGGATGCGTTTGAAGGCGTTGCGTCGGCGGTCGCGATCGCGGTCGTCGTTCATGTGGACGAGTAATTCGCGCTTTTCACGTGTCGCTTCGTTATCGAGGTTCAGTTCGCGGTCGATATTGCAGGGCAGGTGATGGTGATGCCAGACAGCGCGATCGACTTGGGCGCGGTCGGCGACGGGAACGTCCAGATCGAGATAGAGATTCGCGGTAGCACCCGCCATGGGCGAGAGGGATTTACCTGTCCAGCTTTCCCACCATCGCTCGGTGATCATGTCGTAGGTCAGGCCGCCCGTGCCGTGGATGAATAGATCACACAGGCTGCTGCGCATCACGGCTGTGAGCAATAGCGCACGCGGCAACAAGGTATAGGTATCGCGGTCAACAAGTTCACCGTTCTCAAAAACAAATATCGGTTCGGAGTCTGCAAGGTCGGCGAACACGCGCCGGCGTGGCTGGTTCCAACACACCGCCCACAAAGGCAACTCAACGAGTTCACGGCTAAAGATCAGCGGTGTCATACCTGCTTCGGGTATCCGGTAAACCGCCCGGTTGTATGCGTCAGCACAATTGGCGGCATCGTTAAGCATACGATTAACAATCGATTTGTAGGCGGGCAAACCTGCAAGATCGCTGACAAACATCACGGGGACGTTGCCGACGTATGGCTGTTTAAGACGGTGCAAAACCACCGCGATCTGTTCAGCGAGACTGCTGCAAACCGGCATATCGGCGAGCACTTGTTTAAGCAGATCGGTGTATGGCGAATCGACCGTGACGAGTTGATTCTGGATAACTTGGGGATCGGCCGGCGCCTGAAAACCGGTGGGTACATCCTGCTTCTGATTGGCAAGGAACAAGGCGCTGACTTGTAGGCGTTGTTGTTCGATGTGCGGAACTTCCAACCGCCAGGCTTCGTTGGTGTCCTGATCGACGATGATGTGCAGTTTGCGTGTTTTGTATCGCTGTGCGGCGATAGACATCGCGACATCTTTAGCGAGGATGCCGGGGTGCCAGAGTTGAGCCTGGTGGCCGGTCGCGATCAGTGGCGTAGGTTGATCGGGTAAGGTCGCGGTGCCCAAGCGTTCAGCGCGTTGATTGATGCGTTGGATGAGTTCTCCAAGATCGTGTGCATGATCCCCGAGCGACCATCGATCGATCGCCGGTTCAACACGCGCGCTGGGATCGGGATAACTCATACCGAAGCGGTACAGGGGGCGAACTTGTCGGGGTGCTTGGCCAATTCGGTTCGGAAGACTTCCTTGTAATGTTGAAGCCGATGATCCGCATCATCGAGCGGTCCGCCAAAACTGCGATTCGGATCGTTGTAGATCAGGTTGATCGGTATCTCCTTGATGCGCAGGTCGGCGGCGGCGGCCATGACCCAGGCCTGCAGCGGTACCGCGTAACCGGTCTCGTCGATGTGCATGTACTTGAGCGTGGAGACGCGATAGGCTTTGTACCCGCAAAACGCATCGGTAAGCTCAAGGCCGAGGCAGCGGTTGATCATTCCGGTGATTTGAGTGTTGATCGCGCGACGATCTTCCGGCGGCGGGTCTCCACAACCTTCGCATCCCAGGTATCGGCTGCCGGAGATGATGTCGGCATCATCCTGTTTGATGGCTTCGTAAAAGTCGGGCAGGCTTTCCGGTTCGTGCTGCTCGTCGCAATCCATCGTGATCAGCCAATCGTACTTGTAGCACTGTGCGTGTCGGAAGGCGTCGCGGATCGAACGGCCGTAGCCGCGGTTTTCAGCGTGGCGGATGACGTCGACAGGTTGTTTGGCGAGCAGCGTCGGCGTGTCGTCGGTTGAGCCGTCATCGATCACGAGGATGTGCTCAGCGTAGTCGCGGACCTTTTCCAACACGCGATTGACGTACTTCTGTTCGTTGTAAACCGGGATGGTGACGATGATTCGCGGCTGGTCATTGCATACGAGCATACGGTGTCCTCGTGGAGGTTTGGGCCAAGCATTTAAAGGTAGGCGACCCGCCGCCGCCGATCAACCCAAATAACCGGCGAGCACTGAAAACTGTTCCACGGAAAGCGATTCCGGCCGGGCATTGGGATCGATGCCCTCGGGTAACGCGGTATCTCGGCCGAGGATCGCTCCGAGCTGTTTGCGGCGTTTCTGGAAGAGTTTTTGCAGTAGATTGCTGAGTTTGCCGGGATCATCCGTCAGCGGGTTTGCCCGTCTTATCATCCGAACGACCGCGGAAGCGACTTTCGGCGCGGGCCAGAAGCATGCGGGCGAAAGCGTGCCGACGATGTCGACCTCACACATGGCCTGGAGAATCACGCTGAGCGGGCCGTAGTCTTTACCGCCTGACTTAGCCGTAATCCGGTCGGCAACTTCGCGCTGGACCATGATGATGGCAGTCGTCATCTGCAGGTGATCGACCGCGAGATTGATAAGCAATGGTGAAGCGATGTTGTAAGGAAGGTTGGCGATGAGTTTGTAGGATCGGGTATCGGGTGTCGGGTATCGGGTATCGGGAAAAAATGATTCAAGTAGTTCGATGACGTCGGGGTTGAGAGTGTGTTTGGATTCGAGGATGTCGCCGAGGTGTAACCGGAAGTGGTCGGCGTAAGGTTTTGTTCGCTCTTGCAGGATCGGTTGCATATCTTCATCTATTTCGACGGCAAGAACATCTGCGCCGGCTTCGAGCAGGCGTTCGGTGAGCGCGCCGGTGCCTGGGCCGACTTCAAGAACAAGCTGGCCGGGCCTGATGTCGGCGGCCTGCATAATGCGCTGCATGTGGTTGCCATCATGCAGGAAGTTCTGCCCGAAACGTTTTTTCGGATGCAGGCCGTGCGCGGCGAGCAGGTTCTTGATGTCGTTAAGGGTTTGGGCCATACACGCTACAGCATAGCGTGATTTTGGATCGGCTCAGACTTTGCGTTTACAGAATACAAGCCCACCAGCCAGCAATATTGCAAGTGAAGCCGGCTCGGGTACGACAGTGATTGGCGGGCTGCCGGAATTCCAATGAGCGAGGACGATGTTGTAGTCATCCATCCCGACAAAGCCATCGCCGGAGGCGTCACCGGACAATAAATCGCCCGGCGTCACGTACCGGTAGTGATGTTGTAAGATGATATCCACATCATCTAGTGCGACAAAACCATCACCGTTCAGATCACCCGGCAGTTCTTGCGGTAGGTCCCAAGGCATCTGAAGTTCACCCGCATTCCAATTGTTGAGGACAACGTCAAGGTCATCAAGCCCGATGTAATCACCGAGCGGTGGGTAAATCGTTGGGTGATCACCCGGGATCGTATTCCAATAATCCAGAATGAAGTCTAAATCTTCAAGCCCGACGTAGTTGTCGAGGTTGATATCCCCGGGATTAAAGTCGGCGCGCAGCACGCCGTCTTGAATAGTGCCACCTAAGTATTTGACTTGATAGGTGTCTGTTTCAAGCACACCCAGCGACCAGGTGCCTTGGGCGTCGTCGCTAAAAACGAACTGGCCAACGCTGGCATTTGAGATAGGCCCGGTTGAGCTTTTCTCATACCAGGAGGCGCTGATACTGCTGGGGCCCATCAGATCAAAATCACCCCCACCCAACTCGACCGCGCCACCCATCGGCTCGGTCGTGGTTCCGATTCGACCGATGTAGGTATCGAAGTCAAAAGTGGGCAGATTGATTATGGGGGCTGTATCAATCCCGCCGGACGTAGGTAGGAGATTGATCACCGATCCCTGTGTCAGATCCACCACGATCTGGGCGCCAAACCACTTGTTCGTCGTGGTGACCAGCAGATCGTTGGCGACCATACCGGTCGTGGTGGTGGTATCAACATCAATCGTGATCGTCGCAAATGCGGGTTGAGAAAGTGCAACAACAGATACGGCTGCGAAAAGTGATCGGAACATAAGTGCCCCCTTGTAGGTGAAGAAGTAAAAATCCTCGGTGCTCCGATTGTAGCACAAGGGCCCATCAAAATGCGAGCATAAAAACTCGAGGGTTGTAAAAATAAGTAGTTTTACAGATCGACGGTATCGAGCCATGTCTTGGCCATGAGCATGTGGCCGGCCAGGGTCGGGTGGACGCCGTCGCGTGTCCAGTAGTCGCCCGGGGCTTGTTTGAGTGCATCATCAAACGCCTGTTGATATGGCACCCAGATGGCGTTGTGTTTTTTTGCTAAGCGCTGTGCGGCTCGACGATAGGCGGCGAATGCTTCGAGGTGTTCTGGTTGGAAGTCGCCGGCTTCTAATAAGAAAGGTTCGCCGAGGATGAATTGCACATCGGGCAGCTCGGTGTGCGTGCGTTCTAGAAGATTATCGTAGCTGGTTTCATAATCTTCGATGGTTCCGCCATAGCCGCTGGTGCGCAGGTGCCAGTAGTCGTTGATGCCGACCATGATGCTGAGGACGTGGGGCTTGATGTCCAGGCAGTCTTCTTTCCAGCGGTCGGCGAGTTGGAAGACCTTGTCGCCACTGATGCCGCGATCGTAGAACTTAAGATCCAGATCGGGGTACTTGAACATCAGTTCGGCGGAGACGTGGAAGACGTAGCCGTGTCCGAGGGCGGCGGGTTCATTGGGGGTTTTCAGGTTGCGATCGCGGTTGGCGTCGGTGATGGAATCACCCTGAAAAAGGACGGTAGAGCCGGGTTTTAACTTCATGTTCGGGAGTATATCGCTGGCCGCTTAGGCGTGCTACGATACCCCGATGCCGATTCGTAAGTTGCCCAAAATGCTCATCAATCAGATCGCCGCGGGGGAGGTGATTGAACGGCCCGCGTCTGTCGTGAAGGAACTGGTGGAAAACAGCCTCGATGCGGGGGCGACACGGATCGAAGTCGCGGTGGAGGACGGCGGACGGCAACTGATCCGTATCAGCGATAACGGCACGGGTATCCCGCCGGAGGAGTTGACGCTGGCGGTTGAGCCACACGCCACGAGCAAGCTGACCGCGGCCGAACAACTCGCGGCGATCGGAACGCTGGGTTTCCGCGGTGAAGCGCTGGCATCGATCGCGAGCGTGAGTCGGTTGAAGATCACCAGCCGGGCGACGCGCGAGGGGCAGACGGATGAGGCGGCAGCGGCGCTGGAGGTTGTGGGCGACCAGGTGAGTGAGGTTACACCGAGCGCGGGTTCGCCGGGCACGGTGATTGAGGTGCGTGACCTGTTCTTCAATACACCGGCACGTCGAAAATTCCTGCGGACCGCGCCGACCGAGTTCGGCCATATTAATGACACACTGACGCGCATCGCGATGGTGCATCACGGCGTTGCGTTCAAACTATCGCACAACGGCAAGACGACGTACGACATGCCGACCGACGACGACCGGGCGCAGCGCTGCTCGCAATTGCTCGGCGGTAAGGACAGCGAAGATGCGTTCATGGAGTTTGAGCACATCGATTTGCCGGACCGTGGCGGCGCGCGGGTGTGGGGTTTGGCGGGACAGCCTTCGATTGCACGTCAGACGGGCAAGGGGTTGTACCTTTGCGTGAACGGCCGACCGATCAAGGACCGCAACCTGACACACGCGGTGAAGGAAGCGTACCGTGGGTTGATGCCGATGGATAAGTTCCCGGTGGCGGTGGTGCTGTTAGAGATCGATCCGCACGCGGTGGATGTGAACGTACACCCAACGAAAGCGGAGGTGCGTTTCCGCAATCCATCGCATGTACACGGGCTGGTGCTCTCGGCGGTACGTCAACGTTTATTAGGCGGTGACCTGACGCCCTCGGCCAGTTTCAGCAACTACCCGAGCTTCAAACCCCAAGACTCAAGCCTGTCTCCAACAGCTCAAGATTCAAACCTTTCGCCTCAGGTGACCACCGACGCGTTCGTCGACTTCTTCAAGCGGATGGACCCGAAGCAGAAGGGTTTTGCCTATCAGGAAGTGCGCAAGGCGCTGGTGGAAGAGGACCCGTCAGCAATTAACGATGAAGAGGAACCTCTCATCCCCCCCACCATTGACACACCCAGCCAGGCATCACCCCTCAGGTCTCAGTCCGTTCTTCAGGTGCACAAAAGCTACCTGGTAGCCCAGGATGATGATGGATTAGTTATTGTTGATCAGCACGCGCTGCATGAACGTGTGATGTTTGAGACTTTGCGTAAGCGTGTGCTGGGTGAGGGCAAGCCGTTGGAAAGTCAACGTCTGCTGATGCCGGTGATTCTGGATGCGGACGCCGAAAAGCAAGCGATGCTTGAAGAGATGCAGCCGCTGCTTGCGAAGATTGGCGTCGAGTTGGGTTCGGTCGGGCCGGACGCGGTGGCGGTGCAGGCGTTTCCATCGTTTTTGTTTGAACGTAACGTTGAGCCAGAGCCTTTCATCAATGATCTTGTCCATAAGGCCGAGTCGGGTCAGTTGGATATCAGCAACCCGAACGCGGAAGAAGCGGCGCTACACGAAGTGCTGGACATGATGTCGTGCAAAGCGGCGGTCAAAGCCGGGGACAAGATGACCGAAGAAGAGCTTTCTGCGTTACTGGCCAAGCGACAGGAGATCGAACGTTCCAGTAACTGCCCGCACGGCCGGCCGACAACGCTGCGGCTGAGCCTGAAGGATCTGGAAAAACAGTTCGGGCGGACTTGATAATGATGGTGATAGCCGCAGGGCTTGCGCCGCAATGGGCGAGCAAGCTCGCCCGCTAAACGGGGGTACGGATCATCCTAATGCCGCGGCGCCGCTGATGATTTCGCTCAGTTCCGTGGTGATGGCCGTCTGGCGAGCGCGGTTGAACTTGCGCTTGAGCGACTTCTGCATCTTGCCGGCGGCGTCGGTCGCGGCCTTCATGGCGATCATGCGTGAGAGCTGCTCACTTACGGTCGCTTCGTTGAAGCATTGGAAAAGGCTGGTCTTGACTGTAATAGGCAGAAGCTCTGCCAGCAGTTCTTCCGGCTCGGGTGAGAAGTCATAAACAATCTCAGGGCCAGCGGCTTTCTTTTCGCCTTCTTCCGCAGCTGGCGGCTCCATCGGGAGCAGTTGGCGCACGCGAGGTTCCTGGCGGGACATCGTCACGAATGCGGTGTAGATCACCTTGACCGAGTCGTATTTACCCTCGGTGAAGTCGTGCATGTATTGCTCAGCCAGACGCTCGACATCGGCGTATTCCGGCTTGTCGTCGATGTGGCTGTGGAACGAGTCAACTTGAATGCCTGTGAACTTGAAGTAGCTGTTGGCTTTCTTGCCGACTACTTCGACGGCGGCGTTCTGAGCGTTCCTGATTTCGGCGATGGCGGTGCGGAGCAGGTTGGCGTTGTAGCCGCCGCAGAGTCCGCGGTTGGAACTGATGACGAGGATCAGTTGCTTGCCGACCGGGGGTTTTGGCGCACTGAGTAGTGGATCGGACACCTCGCCGGACTGGCTGAGTGTGGCGGCGAGTTCGCTGACGATCTCGCTGATCCGCTGGGTATAGAGCTGGGCTTCGGTCGCCCGTTTCTGCATCGCCTGGAAACGAGCAGTGGAAATCATCTGCATCGTCTTGGTGATGCGTTGGATATTCCCGACTGCTTTGATCCGGCCCTTGATTTCACGTGTTCCGCTTGCCATAGGCGGATCATGATAACGACTGACCGGGCCGGGGCAACGTCAGGGGTCGCCCGACCCGGCTGGGAGGATTGTGTGTCTAGGCTGGTTCGAGCAAATACCCGCCAAATAATTGCTTAAATCAGGCGGCGGTCCCAATGGGCATGGGATCGAAGTTATGCTGGTGCTGCCTGGTCGGTTCGGAGGCTGGCTTGGGTCGACGTCGGCTGAATTTGCGGGCCATCAGGCCCCCTGCGACTCCGGTAATGACGGGCGTCAAAGCGGTGATCGTGCCAGCCGCGATCCAGAGCACCGGGATCGGGGCAAAGACCGAGCGTAACGCGGTGTCCGCCATCGGCACGAGCTGGTCAGCGGCCAGATAAAACCCCAACGCGGCACAGATCGTGACCGAGCCAGCGATGAATAATTTCTTGTAAGTATTTGTCTTTTCCATGATTAACCCCACTCATTACGTGTGTTTGTTTGTGACTTCACCGGCAACTCACCGGTGTTACCCATGAAGTCGGGGGCCGAATGGGATTATGACAGCCAAAATGCGTAGTTATTATGAAATTTTGATGTGATACACTCGCCCGGCCAAAGGCAGAGATTTTTAGGGTTGCTTGAATCCGATCGGGTGATGCGAGCGAATATATACCCGACAGCCATCCCAAGCGGGTTTGGCACTAACAACGACAATCGAATCAGGAGATGAAAATGTTTATGAAGAACAACACTACCGGTGCGCTCGTTGCGGCTATTGCAGGCCTGGCGATCGCAGGATTTACCAGCCCCAGCCTGGCTCAATGCAGCAGCTACGAGAAGACTGCCGCCAGCACACACAAAGCTGAAGCAGATCGTGGCGACATCGTAGAAGTCGCTTCCGAAGCAGGAACTTTCAACACACTGCTCGCCGCGGCTGAGGCAGCCGGGTTGGTCGATGCTCTGAAGGGTGACGGACCGATCACAGTCTTCGCCCCCAGCGACGAAGCCTTCGCCAAGCTAGGTGATGCGAAGATCAAGGAACTACTCAAGCCCGAGAACAAGGCCGTGCTCGCTTCGATCCTGACATACCACGTCGTACCGGGAGACCTCAAGGCTAAGAAAGTGACCAAGGCAGACGCTCTGGACACACTCAATGGACAGCGTGTAGACATTACGGTCAACGATAATGGCGCTTTCATCGATGGCGCTAAGATCGTCGCGACCGACATCAAGGCCAGCAACGGTACGGTGCATGTGATCGATTCGGTCATTTTGCCGAGCAGCAGCGACATCGTTGCAACAGCGGTAGAAGCCGGTTCGTTCAACACACTGGCTGCGGCACTGAAGGCTGCGGGCCTGCTTGAGGCGCTACAGAGCGACGGGCCATTCACGGTCTTTGCCCCGACCGACGAAGCATTCGCGGCACTGCCCGAGGGCACGGTCGAGAGCCTGCTGATGCCTGAGAACAAGGACAAACTCACGGCGGTACTCAAGTACCACGTCGTGCCTGGCCGGGTCTTCTCCGATACGGCCGCGAAGGGCGCTACCGTGGACACGCTTCAAGGCCAGAGCATCACGACCCGCTCCGAAGACGGTAAGATCTATGTGAACGACGCACAAGTTGTCTCTGCGGACATTGACACGAGCAACGGCGTGATTCATGTGATCAACAAGGTGATCCTGCCGGAAGCCAAGTCCGCCAACGCCGGTGCGAACAGCGCCATGACCATGCGTAGCGAGTAAGACTTCACAATGGCCAGCCTATCATTAGCCAGTCACACAAGCATGCTTATTGACAGGAGCATGCGACAGTCAGGCGGGCCACGGAGCAGAAACTTGACCGAGACCGTGTCAACAACATTACAGCGCGTAGCCGCGGGCGATAAGTCCGCGGTGCGCGTTTTTGTTGTTCAGTACAAGTCGCTGCTCTGGTCGCTGGCCAGGCGATACAGCCCTAGTCGGACCGAGGCGGAGGACGCTGTACAGGACGTTTTTGTTGAACTATGGGAGAAGGCGGCACGATTCGATCCAAGCAAGGCATCGGAAAAGACGTTCGTGGTGATGATCGCAAGACGGCGTCTGATTGATCGGCTACGAAAACAAGGCAGACAGGTGCCAACCGTACCGTTGGATGCTTCCAGTGAAGTCACCGAATCGGATTCAGACAAGCTTGAGAAGGACGAGACCGTACGCAAAGCAAAAAACGCGATGCGCACGCTGCCCGAAGCACAACAGCAGGTCATCAAGCATTCGATCTGTGGCGGTCTGACGCATTCGCAGATCGCAGAGAAGTTAAGGATCCCGCTCGGGACGGTGAAGACCCATGCCCGGCGGGGGCTAATCAAACTCCGTGAAGCGATCCAGGCAGACACGGTCATGGGAAGCGAGGTGTCGGCATGACAAACCATGCACACAACCATGAGGAACGGCTGCTTGAGTTGCTGGCTGAACAGGCCGGAGCCGGGCTGGACGTATCACAAGTTGAAGAACTGGATGCCTTGATCGAACTGGCGGAATCGGGCGAGGACCTGGAGGAGCTGGAACTGGCGGCCGCGGCGGCTTATCAGGTGTTTGATATGCAGGCTGAAATCGAATTGGAACCGATGCCCGAATCCCTAAGCGAGAAGTTGATCGCGGTGGGTGAAGCGAAAATAGCGTCGAAGTCGGATACAGCAGATCGAGCACCTGCCCTATCGTTCAAGAAACATCAAGCCCAGACATCGAGCGGGCTGCATCATCCGGCGTGGGGCTGGCTCGCAGCAGCGGCCGTGCTCGCGATCTCAGTAACGGCGTGGCTGGCGATGTCGGTCAATCAGACGCCTTCCGGCTTCGCGTCCCAACGCCAGCAGTTGCTGACACAAGCCGATGATTTGATCCGCAGCGTATGGGTCGAATCTGATGACCCGGTCTATGGCCAGGTCAAGGGCGACGTCGTCTGGTCGGATAACAAACAGCAAGGATACATGCGCCTGGTCGGCATGCCCGTCAATGACCCGGATGTGCAACAGTACCAGCTCTGGATCGTCGATCCTGATGTCGACAGTCACCCGGTGGACGGCGGCGTGTTCGATGTCAATGAAGATGGTGAAGTGATCGTCCCAATCGATGCAAAACTGCACGTCAACAAGCCAACAGTCTTTGCGATCACGGTCGAGAAGCCGGGCGGCGTGGTGGTGTCCGCGGGCCCGCTACGTGTGGTGGCGCCGGTTAAGAGTTGAATAACCCACAATTCATATGCTATTTAGCAATCGAGACCCACGAATAACGTCGTGGGTTTTTTCGTGGCTAGGCGAGAAAATTAAGATATAATGCGGTTAAGAACACCCTCATTCACTTGGAGGTTTGCCATGGACACTGCCGACCTCACCTCTACACAGGCGGATAATCCGGAACAAGGCGCATTGGAAACGTTCAAGGCCCCACCGGGCGCGGGAACGTTGGGCACGTGGCTGTTCACTGCCGGACTGACGGTGGCGTTCGCGTGGCTGCTATTCGGGTACACGGTGACGCGGATGAAGTCGGATGTACCGAGCCCGCCGGTGCCGGTGTGGTTCTGGTTCAGCACGTTCTTCATTCTTGTCTCGAGCGTGACGCTGCACTGGTCGTACCTCTCAGCGAGGATGGGACGGGTGACGGTGGCAAAGCAGGCACTGCGTCTGGCGACCGTGCTGGGGATTATTTTCCTGCTGCTACAGGTCCCTGGCCTGGTGAAGCTGGTGCAGGGGCACCACGGGCTTGAGGGCGTGCAGGCGACCCCTTACGTGCTGGTGCTTGCACTGGTGAGTCTGCACGGCCTGCATGTGCTTGTTGGAATCGGCCGATTGCTCGTGCTGAGCAAGAAGAAGTACACGCAGATCGCTGATGAACACGGCGGGGCAAGGTTGAAACAGATGTGTCTGTTCTGGCACTTCCTGGCGGTGGTATGGGTCGCGATGTTCGGCGTGATTATGTGGGCGTGATATGAGCCTTTAGCCGTTAGCCATTAGCTGTTAGCACGGACTTCAGATTGAACATTGCAGTTTGAAGATTGAACATTTAAGTCACCCGCCCCTTCGCTTCGCTCAGGACCGGCTTTGAGGTGTGGGAAATCGATAGTAATTAGCCCTTGGTGGGATTGCGTATCCGGTGCCGGTGATATTAAATCGGGCGGCCATTTGCGCCGTGTTGCGATCCTGTGGCGTTATGCGACGATACGCGGATGCAGCACGTCACCGAATGGCTTGATACGTACCCGGTCTTTTGGCCGCTCTTTATTATTCTTGCGCGCATCACGGACGTGTCGGTGGGCACAGTCCGCACGATCTTTGTCGTGCGCGGCCGACGATGGACTGCGGCAGGTCTTGGGTTTATTGAGGTGATCGTCTGGGTGTCCGCGGTATCGGGCGTGCTGGCGCATCCTAATCTTGTCAAGATCATTTCCTACGGGGCGGGATTCGCGATGGGCAATGCGGTGGGCATCTGGATCGAGGGGATGCTGGCGATCGGGCAGCAACGGATTATTGCCATCAGCAAACACTACAGCCACTCAGTCGCGATGGCGCTACGCATGGCGGACTACATGGTGACAGAGATCCCAGCTCGTGGCATGCAGGGCGAGGTCGCGATGTGTTTTGCCATCGCTCCACGAAAGAAAACCAACCAGATCGTGAAGATTATCAAAGGCTGTGACGAAGATGCGGTGATCGTGATCGAAGATGTGCGACAAACCGTGATGAATCGCAGACCCGAAACACCTGGGCCGGTGACGGGTTGGCGCGCAATCGTCAAGAAGAAGTAAGTGAGATTTGTGATTGATGATTTGTTTTGCTAATCCTTCATCATCAATCACAAATCATAAATACCTCATCCTCTGCGTGTCCGGAACTTCCCGCCCAGGCCTTTCTTAGGCAGGTTCTTGGGTATGTTGCCATCGGGGAACATGGCTTTGAGTTCTGCTTCGGTATAGCCGGAGGTGTCGATGGCGCTACCGGCGCGGGATTCGAGCGTACGGGCGGGCGCGGATGTACGGCGAGCTTCGGCATCACGCAGTTCTTTAATGTCCTGGGGGATCGGGCCGGGCTTGAAGTCGGGGTAGTCCAGTTTCTCGATCAAAGCACCGGACAACTTTTCGATCTCGGTTAAGAGTTGGCCCTGGTCGGGGCTGACAAAGCTCCATGCGATCCCGCGCCGACCCGCTCGCGCGGTCCGGCCGATACGGTGGACATAAACCTCGGGATCCTCCGGCAGGTCGTAGTTGATAACGTGCGTGATATGCTCAACATCGAGCCCGCGTGCGGCCAGATCGGAAGCGATCAGCACATCGAGCTTGCCTTGGCGCATCGAATCCATGACACGGTTGCGCTTGCGCTGGTGCAGGTCGCCGTGGATTTCACGGGCGCCGACATTCTTTTCGCGCAGGTACTTGGTGATCTTGTGAACGGTTGCCTTGGTCTTGCAGAACACGACGGTTGTGTCGGGCTTCTCATTTATAAGTAAGTGCAACAGCAGCGCTCGTTTGTCCCACGGCTCGACGGGTAGGTATTTTTGATCCACCATCGAAACCGTCAATGAGCCGGACACGGTGGTGATCTTCTTGGCATCCGTCTTCATGTAGGATCGGCCGAGCGCTTCGATCTCGTCATCGATTGTGGCAGAAACGAAAACCGTCTGGTGTTCACGCTTGACGTTGCGAAGGATCTTCTTGATGTCTTCACGGAAGCCGATGTCGAGCATACGGTCGACCTCGTCGAGGATGACGAAGCGGATATCATCGAAGTGGATCTGCTTTCGGCCGAACAGGTCCATCACACGGCCGGGCGTGCCAACGATGATGTGACCACCGCTTTCGACGGACTTTTTCTGTGCCCGCATGGATTCGCCGCCGATGATGCATGAGGTTTTAATCGGGGTGTACTTGCCGAGGACATCGAGTTCGGCGGCGACCTGGGTCGCCAGTTCACGGGTAGGTGTCAGAACAAGCGCCTGCATGCTGATATCGGGATCAGCCATGTGAAAAACGGGCAGGCCGAAGGCCGCGGTCTTACCGGTACCGGTGCGTGCCTGGCCTATCACATCGTTGCCCGCGAGGACCTCGGGGATGAGCCGGGCCTGGATATCGGTTGGATGCTCGAAACCGACTTCAGTGAGGCCTTTCACGACGCTGTTGCGCAGGCCGAGATCGGTAAAGCTTTGATTGGTGTCAAATAGATCGTTGGTCATGGTGGGGATCGCCCGCACCGCCCTATCGTTGGGAAACGATGGGCGGGTATGTGTCATTCAGCGTCGGTCGGCGGCCGGCGGCCGCGCAAAACCCGCGCCGATATCGGGGGAAAATATCGCCCGACATCAGGCAGCCGACCGATGACCAGCGGTCAGAAGACAGGGACGTGGCGCTGCGGGATGAATATTGGGCGTCGACATAAATCTGGCTGTATAATGATTTTAAACCAGATTGATTAATCGAGGCCAAGCACTCGTCACGCAGCACCGTCCCTGCCGAGATCGCATCCGGTTACATCTGAGCCCATCGGGCTGCTTTCCGGACGATCTGCGGCTGGTAAGCCGGCTGCTTGTCAGATATTAGGGAGATACCACCCGTGGTACAAATACGTGGTCCGTTAGAAATTAAATCCCCCGTCCGTGTCGAGGCCCCGATGGCATCTGAAACCAGTTGGTTTGAAGTGGACCTGTCAGCCGTGGAACGCAACTTTTTGGCGCTGCGCAATCTGGTCACACCCAGTTCCGATAACAAGCCGAGCAAGCGACCGAAGGTCTGCTGCGTAGTGAAGAAAGACGCCTATGGCCTGGGAGCGGCGGCAGTCGCCCATCGCCTGGTCAAGGCTGGCTGCGACATGCTCGCAGTCTACAGTACCGCAGAAGCCGAGCTGCTGATTAATAAGAGCGTCAACTGCCCGCTGCTGCTGCTGTCACCCGTGCGTGAATTGAACCGGACCGATGCGCTATACCGCCCTGCCGTAGCTGGTAACCTGCACCTGTCGATCCACGACTTCGAACAACTCGATACGGTTAACCAGATCAGCCGAACATTCGGGATCAAGATGCCGATCCATCTGTACCTTGATACGGGCATGAGCCGATCCGGATTTAATCCTGAGCAGTTTGGTCAGGTCGTGCAGGACCTGAACAAGATGCAACACGTCCGTGTCGCGGGTGTATACACGCACATGGCTACCGCGGATGACAATCCTGACTTTGCCTACGAGCAGTTGGAAGTCTTTGAAAATACGCACGCGCAGCATGCGGCGCAACTGCCTAAAGATTGTATTAAGCACGTCGCCAACAGTTTCGCGACGATGCGCGACCGGCGATTCCACCAAGACATGATCCGCCCGGGGCTCTCGATCTACGGCTACGGCCCGGAGTTGCTTACTCCCGGTCCAATCGTCGACAACGTGCCCGTGCTGGAACACACCGTCCGATGGATCACACGCATCAACCACGTGCAGCGTTATCCGCGATGGACGCCGGTCGGCTACGGCTCAACACATAAACTCAAGCGCGACAGTGTCGTCGGTGTGGTGCCCATCGGCTACGGTGACGGTTACCCGGTCGCGCTGAGCAACCTATCCAGTGTCCGCGTGATATTGAATGACGAAGGTTATTACATCGATGCGCCGGTACTCGGGCGAGTCAACATGGACCAGCTTACGATCGATCTGACCGATGCGTCCAACGGCGAAGCCGACTGGGATATGCACTGCATGATGGGCAAAACCGTGCAGATTATCAGTGATGATCCAAGTGCGCCGAACAGCGTGCCAAACCTTGCAAAGCTGGCGAAAACACACCCGTATGAGATCACGTGTCGGTTAAGCAAAGACCTGGCGCGGAAGTACAAACACTGAGGGGATGTTCAATGTTCGATGTGGAATGTTCAATCTCAAGACATACACATTGAACATTGAACAATACAGATCAATCACCCCACTGCTCTCTCAAGCACTTCTAATGCACCGTTTACGTAGCGGGCGTTGCCGTCGATATCCAGAACAGCCGGCACGCTCATGGCCAGCAGTGCGCGTTTTGCTTCAGCGAGTTTGGACCAACCCTTATCGACAGGAAGGCCGACTTCCTTGCGGTGGTGTGCCAGTTCCTTGCAGAGCTTGTGGCCGTGCAATTCACCCGGGCGTCCCCAGTAGAGGTGTTCCAGATAAACACCGTCCTGGACCCAGTGGCTAACGCACACCTTGGCCAGGTCAAACAGCACGGCCGGGCCGTTGGGTGGTTCGTTGCGTGTCATGGCGTTTGCCAAGTGCAGGTCGCCGTGACACCAGTGCGACATCGGCCGATCGTCCCAGATAGCAACCCATTCTTTATATTTACGGTGCGACTTCTTGAGGACTTTGTTCCAACGTGTCGCCTCGGGCAAACCTTGTGCGCGGACGCTCTTGCGGGCGTGATGATGGATAGCGTCCCAGTCGCGGTGTTTGTGCTCGGTGTTGGTCGGAATGGATTCGACCGCCTTGTAGAATCGGCCGATCGCTTCTATGAGCAGCTTGAATTCGTTGCCGTTCCAAGCCGAACTGAGCGGGCCGTGCGGAAGACGCTCCATCACGAGCCAGGCGAAGTCGTAGCCGCCGAGCGTGTCGTTGCCGGCATATAGTTTTGGCACGACGTCCGGCACATCCTGCAATACCCGCATCCATTGCAATTCGCATGGCGGAACAGGCAGTTTCACCACGACCGGCTGATCGTTGCCATTTTCGTCTTTGAAAGTGGCGTGCCCCGTCGCCGCACCGCCGCGTTGCCAGTCGGTCCGGAACCAACTGATCTCTGAGAGCCTGCCTTCGCATACGGACCGGAGCACGGGCTCGAGCATCTGGCCGAACGGCCCCTCGGCGACGATGTCGCCCGGGATGGGCGCAGCCTCGTGGCTGGCCGGGGTGTCGACCGGCGTATCCGCATTGAGTTGTGTCTCTGGTTCTGAATTCATCCGCTGGATACAAACTAGGCGGTATCCGGCCGCGTGGCAAGGCGGGTCCGGCTGGAGAATGACGGACGTGATAAATCGCTGTGAAAAAGGCTGTCTGACCGATTAGGATATGGACTACCCGAAATCAGGGATCAAAAGTATTTACCCAGCGGAGAGACTGATTTGCGCGATCCACGACTTGATAAACTGGCCCGTGTCCTGGTTGAATATTCCACCGGAATCAAGCCCGGGGAACTGGTCCGCCTTGGGGGTGCACCGGTGTCGATCCCGCTGCTGGAGGCACTGTACGAGGCTGTCATCAAGGCCGGGGCTCATCCTTTCGTCAAATGTACACCCGAAACCTTGAGCAATATCTTCTTCGATCATGCGAATGAAGAACAGCTTAAATATGTCAACCCGCTGGCACTTCACGAAATCGAGACCATCGACGTCTCGATAGGTTTGTGGGCGGACACGAATACCAAGAGCATGTCACGCGTGGACCCGAAACGACAGGGTATTGCATCAGCGGCGCGTAAGCCGATCATGCAGGTGTTCATGGACCGCGCCGCCGCGGCGAGCCATCCTGAAGAAGTCGAGGGTGTCAAACCGCTAAGGTGGACCGGCACACAGTACCCGACGGCCGCGAGCGCGCAGGATGCTGAGATGAGCCTGACCGAATATGAAGACTTCGTCTTCCAAGCGGGTCATCTGGACCTGGACGATCCGGTCGCGGCCTGGCTTGAGATCAAAGAGCGTCAGCAGAAAGTCGTGGATTACTTAACCGGCAAGAAGATCGTCCGCTTCCAGACAGCGAACGGCACGGACCTGACAGTCGACGTCGAGGGCATGACATGGATCAATTGCTGTGGACATGAGAACTTCCCTGACGGTGAAGTGTTCACCGGACCTAATCTGAAAGCGAAGGACGGCGGCGTCAATGGTGTTGTCCGTTACAGTTTCCCCGCTGTCTATCATGGACGAGAGGTCGACGATATCGAATTAATTTTCAAAAAGGGTCGAGTCGTCGAAGCAAAAGCAACAAAGAATCAAGGCTTCCTGATCGACATGCTGGACCAGGATCCCGGTGCGCGCAGCGTCGGCGAAGTCGCGATCGGGACGAACTACCAGATCCAGGAATACACGAAGAACACGCTGTTCGATGAGAAGATCGGCGGCACGTTCCACATCGCTGTCGGCGCAGGTTATCCAGAAACCGGCAACCACAACGCCTCGGGCCTGCACTGGGACATGGTCTGCGACCTGCGCAAGGAAGCGGGTGGCGGGACGATTACCGTCGACGGTGAGGTTATTTCCAAGGACGGCAAGTTCGTGTTCGACGGCTGGCCGGGGAATGAGTGAATGGGGTGTGGGGAATTGTATTTAGGATTTAGGATTGAAGATTTAGGATTTGTGCTAATGGCTAATGGCTAAAAGCTAATGGCTCTTCCCCCCAACGCCGGTCCTGAGTGCAGCGAAGGTCCGGGCGGGTTTAGAACAGTAGAAAGTCGAGCAGGGGACGGGTATCGGGTATCGGGTTTTATTTCCTGTTTTCTGCGTTTTTTGCTGTCTTCCATTCCCCAGCCCAATTTCGCAGTTGCCGCGGGCCATCTTCTCGACTCCGGGACAGATTTTGCGGTAAACTTGCGAAAATCGTGGCGGGCAGGAGTAAAAGACCATGCTGACAAAAACACTGAACCGGATGATCGAGAAGAAGCAGACGACGGCCCGCGAGATCGCGGAGATGGCGGGGGTATCGACGTCGACAGTGTATCGCTGGATCGCCGGGCAGAGTCAGCCGGACTTCGACTCGATCCGCCTGCTGGTCAGGCATCTGCCAAATAAAGAAGCGCAGGAGGCGCTGTTGAAGACATTTACAATGGGGACGACATGGCAGTTGTCCTGCCCGGACCTCGAACTGGATGTGAACGCCGACGGCAAGATCGATGCTTCTGACGCCTTGGACGCCTCGATCGAAGCGGTCCACAGCTCAGCCCAAAGCCTCAAATCCTTGCGTGCCGCGTTCCGTGACGGCAAGGCCGAGGCAGACGAGGTGCTCGAACTGATTCATCTACTGCAGCACACCGCCAGCGAGTGCCTGATCACGCAGCAGGTGCTTGTATACCTGGCCGAGCAGAATAAACGGCGAAAACTGAAACTTGTGCGGTAGAATGCGTATGATCCATCATGCGTTATCTGATCGCCATCTCGATGTGCGCGTTGTGGCTGTCCGCGGCGGGTGTGGCTATTGCGCAGGTTGATCCGGCCGATGATCTGGTTGATGAAACCAAGCCGAAACTCGGTCTGTATGACACAACATTCACTAAACGCAGCCCACTAAGCTCGGTTGAAGCGATTACTGAACGTTTCCGATACGAGCTGGAACAGCCATTATCAGATTACATGCTCGCCGAAGAATCGTTTTCGGTTTATGTGCCGGAAGCTTATGACGGGACGGAGCCGTACGGTCTGCTCGTGTGGATCAACGCCGGGGCGCAGGGTGAACCACCCCAGGAATACCGAGTCGTACTCGATCACTACAAGTTGATCTGGGTAGGCGCGAACAATTCGGGGAATGATCGGAACTTCTGGCATCGTGCGGGACTTGCGCTGGATGGGATGTACAACATCAAACAGCAGTACCGGATCGACCCGATGCGGATGTACATCAGCGGTATTTCCGGCGGCGGACGCAGTGCGTCGCGTGTCGGGTTGATCTACGCGGATGAATTTGCGGGGATGTTTGCGATCATTGGCGTGGACTTTTTCACACGGCTTCCGCATGAAGACAGCACGGCCACCCGTCTCGTCTTCTGGGCGCCGGCGTTTATGCCGCCGAGTCCGCATATCCTTCGACGCGCCAAGCGAGACGGCCGATACGTCTTGCTGACCGGTGAGACCGATGGCAACCGCATCCAGACATTGACGACGTATCAGTACGGCTATCAGCGTGCCAAGTTTGAACACGTGACCTACCTGGAAGTGCCGGGGATGGGCCACGCGCTTCCGCCGAATGACTGGTTCGCCAAGGGGATCGGAGCCTTGGATAAACCGCTTGCAGAGATCCGCGAACGTCGTGAAAAGAAGGCGGGCATACAATTTGAACGGGCACAGGACACATTACGACGCAGCCAACCGCACGGCATCGAAGCAATGCGGGAACTACTGCGTGATTACAACGACACAAGCTACGCACCGCTGGCACAAAATGCATTAGATAATGCACTCGCTGAGCTGCCGCAAACAGAACCGACCCTTGAAAGCACTGAATCTGACAAGCCTCAGATTGACAAAGCCAGAGAGGATTTGGCGCTTGCTAAAAACTATATGGCAGCCGGGCGCAAGGACCTGGCAATTGGAATACTACGAAACCTGATCACAAAGTATCCGGATTCGGATGAAGCCGAAGCCGCCCAGTTATTGCTTGATGAACTAAACAACTAATTCCATGTACTTGGACAATAAACAACCCCGAGCTTTCACTCGGGGCTGTGGTTTGATAGTCACTTCAATTGCACTTTATTAGACCGGGATTTCATCTGTCGTACGTTCGGCTTTAACGATGCCCTCTTCATCTTCGGTGACGACATCGAATCCCTGCTCGCGGAAGGTGGCGATCATACGGCGGTTGTCGATCATGGTGCCGCCGAAGACACGGCGGATGCCCCAGCGTTTGGCGACTTGCAGACAGTATGAAGTCAGCAAGGTGCCAAGGCGGACGCCCTGCCATTTATCCGCGACGAGGATGGCGTATTCCGCATCGAGATGGTCGGGGTCGGCAACAAGTCGGCAGACACCCACCATCCGCTTGTTGTTGCCATCCTTGACCAGTGCGACGATCGCCATTTCACGGTCGTAGTCGATGTAGCAGTAGCGCTTAGCCATCTCGTGCGTGCTCTTACCGATCGTCGAGAAGAAACGCGCACGCAGGCTCTCGGCTGAGCAACTGGCGAGAAGGTCGTGCCAGCGCGGTTCGTCTTCGGGACGGATCGGGCGGAACGTAACCTCTTCACCTGTTTCAGGCAGGATGACCTTGTCGACAAACTCGGTCGGGTAGGGCCGGATTGCCAGGTGTGAATAGTGCTCGTCCGGGATACCAGTAGAGTTGTCGGTGATGATGCGTGCGTCCAGCGCGGTGGCACCCTTGGGTGTGACGACAAGCGGATTGATGTCCAGTTCCGCGATGTTAGGCGTCTGTGCGACCAGCAGCGACATGCGGATCAACACTTCCAGCAGGGCATTAACATCAACCGGTGGTTTGCCACGGTAGCCATTGAGCAGCGGCCAGCATCGCAGTGATTCGAGCATCCGGCGGGCCAGCGCCTCTGTCAGGGGGGGCATACCAAGCACGCGGTCCTGCAAGAGTTCAGCGGTCACGCCACCCATACCTGCAAGCAGCACGGTTCCGAAGACCGGGTCTTTCTTAACACCGAGAATCATTTCGATGCCGTCGCGGTTGCTGATCATCGGCTGGATGGAAACGCCTTGGATATCAGCGTCCGGCCTCAGCTTCGCAGCAGCTTCGGTGATGCGTTCGTAAGCCCCTCGAACTTCCTCATCGGTTTCAAGACCCAACGCCACGCCGCCGACATCGGTCTTATGCGTGATCTGTGGTGACCGGATCTTCATAACGACGGGGTAGCCCATCTCCTTTGCGATCTTCACCGCTTGATCCGCACTCGATGCAGGTTCAGCCATCGCGACCGGGATACCGAAGTCCTTGAACAGTTGCTTGGATTCGATCTCACTGAGCGTCAGGTTCGGCATATCTCTCAAAGAACCGGCCAGGTCTTTGCTGACGGTATCGTGGATCGGGACAGCCGATGGGGTTTCGTAAAGCGTCTCGATGTTCTTGGCGTGATTGACCAAGTGCATATACCCGCGGATGGCACGCTCGGGGCTTGGATACGATGGGATGTTGTAGCGGTTGAGGATTTCGCGGCCCTTGATGACCGATGTACCACCCAACCAGGCGCCGAGGACGGGTTTACTCATGTTGCCACAGGTTTCACCGAGTACACGCGCGGTTTCCTGATCGTCAGTCATGGCTTGGGGCGTAAGGATGACGAGCATCGCGTCGACGTTCGGGTCTTCACTGACGATCTTGACGGCGTCGGCATAACGGGCACTGGTCGCGTCACCCAGTACGTCGACCGGGTTGCCATGCGACCATGCGGCAGGCATGCAGGCGTTGAGCTTCTCCATGGTTTCCGGCTGGAGTTTGGCCAGTTCGCCACCGTGAGCCAGTAGCGCATCGGTCGCCATGACGCCCGGGCCGCCGGCATTCGTGACGATCGCCAGTCGACTGCTCTTGGGCGGTTGATGCCTGGCAAGCAACTCGGCACAATCGAACAGGTCGTCGATCTCATACACACGTTCGATACCCGCACGCCGGAACGCGGCGTCGTGCACATCGTCAGCCCCCATCAGGGCACCGGTGTGCGACGCGGCGGCGGCGGCAGATTCGGCGAATCGGCCGGCCTTGTAGGCGATGATCGGCATCTTCTTGCTGAACGCACGTGCCGCCGAGACGAAACGGCGGGCGTCCTTGATCGATTCGATATAAAGGATCAGCGATCGGGTGCGCGGGTCCTGGCCGAAGTAGTCGATCAGGGCCGGGAAGCCGACGTCCATCATGTTACCGACGGACACGAAGTACGACAGACCAATACCCTTGCGGACCGCCCAGTCTAATACGCTTGTGCCTAGTGCCCCGGATTGCGAGATGAATGCAATGTTGCCGTCCTTCGGCATGCCGACTGTGAAGCTGGCGTTGAGCCCGAGCCTTGGTGTGATAACACCCAGGCAGTTCGGACCAACCACACGCATCCCGGCCTTACGGGCGATCTCAGCGATCTCAAGTTCCTGTTTCAAGCCCTCCTCGCCCGTCTCACGGAAACCGGCGGTGATGATCACCACACCCTTGACGCCGGCGTCGGCACACTCCTGAACGAGCGGCTTCACCGTCGCTGACGGCGTGCAGATCACCGCCAGGTCAGGCGTGAAAGGCACCTCTTTGACGCTCTTATATGCGGCGATCCCCTGAACGCTCTCGCGCTTGGGGTTAACCGGATACACGACACCGTCGAACCCTGCGCCGACCATATTTCGAAGGACCGCGTAGCCGACGCCTGAAGGCGAATCACTTGCACCGATAACAGCTACACGTTTAGGCTTAAAAATGGCATCTAAGTTGCGGATACTCACGGGGATATCCAATATGTTGAGGGTGAGAAAAACCAGGGGGGGACTGCAGATGAGATATTCTAGTCTTTTCTTGAACCCTGTCTAATTAACCTATTTTACCGAAGAATCTTGCGATTGCGTGTTAATCCTGTGTTATCGTCAAAGGCACGGTTACACTTTCATCACCGGGTGATGCATGTTCCGTACATCCGCCTTTCTCAATGTGCAGCTTCTGCACGCGGTGCTCCGACCAGTCAGTAACCTGAAGATCGGGTGAATCCGGGCCGGTGTGGATGTTCAGGAGTTTGTAGCCGTTGTCGCGCTGAGCGGGTGTGAAACCGGAGTCGCGGATCAACTGACAAAGCACCGGCTCATTGAGGCAATACGTCGTGCCGGCGGCGCTGACGACGTTTTCTTCCATCATCACGCTGCCCATGTCGTTGGCGCCGTAGAACAGGCCGAGTTGGCCGATTTTCGGACCCATCGTGACCCACGAAGCACCGATCGAGTGGATATTGTCGAGGAAAAGTCGGCTGATCGCCTGCATCCGCAGGTACTCACTCGCTCCAGCCATCCGTACGAGCTTGCCGGCCTTGGACACAGCCTTGTCGCATGCCGCTTTATCAAAGCCATCCAATTTGCCGGCAAAAACCATGTCCGCCAGGACATCGCCGGGAAACGGCTCATCGCTTGCCAGATCGTAATCAGGCACCCGGCCAAGCGGTGTGTTCTCACGCTGGAAGGGCCAACTGATGAAGCTGATGTATTTGCCCGACCCGTTGCTGCGGATCGCCTCGTCCTGGCGGTCTCGGATCATTGCCATGTGCATGATGCGATCGGCAATACCTTCAATGTGGCCAAACATCATCGTCGCACTGGTGAGCATGCCCAACCGATGCCCGGCCGCCATGACATCAAGCCATTGCTTGGCGGTCGCTTTGCCGATGCCGATACGTCGACGGACATGTTCAGGAAAAATTTCTCCGCCGCCACCCGGTATCGTGTCAAGCCCCGCTTTCACCAACCGCTTAAGGATGACATCCAGCTTCTCGTTCCAGACATCTGCAGGCAATTCGTGGCTCTTGCCCGGCTTCGTGGTGGGGAAGCCGTCCAACTCAAAAACCGCGACGAATTCAACAAACTCCGGCGGGCTGAATCCATGCACATGCACCCCCGGAAATTTGGTTTTTATGCCGACCAGCATATCCTCATAAAACTCGATCGGCAGGTCCGGATGCATCCCGCCCTGCAGCAGCACCTGCGTCCCGCCGATATCCACCAGCTCCTGAATCTTCTGATGCAGTTGCTTTGTGCTGAGGGTGTATGCATCTTTCTCATCACCATCTCGACGGAACGCACAGAATGTGCAGCGGGCGGAACAGACATTGGTGTAATTGACGTTGCGGTCGATGACGTAAGTGCGCTTTTCAGGGCCGTGAATACGATCGCACACCGCCGAGGCCCAACGCCCCAGGTCGTGCATCGAAGCCTCGTGGTACAGTCGTACCGCCTGCTCAGGCGACAACCTCCCCTCGCCGGCAATCACCGCGTCGATGTCCAGTTCCTTGGCCAGTATCCCGCCATCCGTCGAATGCATCGTAGTCATAGGAGGGATTGTAGGCCCATGATGGTCGATCGTCACAAGTAGAGAGGTGGCATGCTTCAATACATCGGCAAAGATGGATCGACCTCACGGGCCCAGCCGTGGATGCCGCCGGCGAGGTTGAGGGCCTCGAAGTCGCGTTCGATCAGGTAAGCGACGGCCGCGGCGCTGCGTTGGCCGAGGTGACAGAAGACAACACATTGCTTGTCCGGGTCAAGCTCTTCGACATGGTCCGGTAGACTGGCAAGCGGGATGTGCATAGCACCGGGTATCTGCACGATCTTGAGTTCCTTAGGCTCTCGGACATCGATCAATTCGACCTCATCACCACGATCGAGCATGGCTTTGAGTTCGGTCGGGGTGATGGAGGGAGGATTGAGCATGGGATGGGGTGTGGGGTGTGGGGTGTGGGGTGTGGGGTGTGGGGTGTGGGGTGTGGGGAATTGTATTTATGATTTAGGATTGATGATTAGGATTTGTGCTAATGGCTAATTGCTAAAGGCTAATGGCTCTTCCCCCCCAACGCCGGTCCTGAGCGAAGCGAAGGTCCGGGCCTCTTCATAGGTATCGGGGATCGAAGGATAGTATTCCCGCATTTCTAGCTTTCTAGTTTTCTAGTTTTCTTTCTCCCTCACCTGGATAAAATCGGTTGCAACAGATCCACTTTTGCAAAGAGGGCCGGTGCGCCACCTGTGTGAACGAAGACAATTGTGTCGTCTTTGCCGTAGAGTCCGACCTCGATGTCAGCGAGCATGCCGGCGAATGTTTTACCGGTGTAGACCGGATCGAGCAGGATCGCTTCGGTTTCGGCGAGCAACTTGATAGCATCCAGCGCAGCAGGGGTCGGGATGCCGTAGGCTTCGCCGAATTGCGAGTCATCGCAGATCACTTGTGAGTTATCGACCGGATCGACGCCGATGTGCGCCGCGCACTGGTTTGCCAATGTGAATGTATCCTGCGTAATTTCCTCAGCACCACCGGGCACGACGCAATACCCCTTGATGGTATACGTCCCGCCGAAGATAGATTGCCCCAGGACCATGCCCGCCTGTGTGCCGGCACTGCCATTGGCAACATACACGCAGCGCGGGCTGACCTGCTGCTCGACAAGTTGGCTGTTCATCTCCAGGACCATGCCGACGTAACCGAGTGCGCCGATGGCGTCTGATCCGCCGGCCACAACGACGTATGGCACGCCGCCCTCGGCCGCGATCTCAGCAGCAAGCTCTTTCATCTTCGGCTTACGGTCCTTACCCGTCGCAACATAATGACAATGCGCACCGAGCAAGTCATCGATCAGCAGGTTTCCCTGCAAAGGTGGCTGCTGCTCGGGGCAGTTCAACGCCAGCACAGCCTGCATCCCCGCCAAACGTGCGGCGGCCGCGGCTTGGCGCACGTGATTGGATTGCCAACCGCCTTCGGTAATGAAGTGTGTCACGCCTTTGCGTTTAGCATCCGCGATCAGGTATTCGAGTTTGCGTGTCTTGTTTCCGCCGAAGGCAAGACCGGTCAGGTCATCGCGCTTGATGTAGATGCGCGGCCCATCGAGTTTTTCCGTCAGGCGTGGCAGAAACTCTAACGGCGTGGGCAAGGTGGCAAAGCGTTCTCGTGGTTGGCTGAAGAAGTTCATTTGGGAGGGTGTAGGGTTTAGGGTGTTGGGTGTAGGGTAAAGAGAAACGAAAAGGTATTCTACCGTCGATACCCGCTCTCTGTTACCACATGTCTATGAGCGACCTATTGCACCGTTGCCAGGATGCCGTTGGCGATTAGTTTTCTTGCGGATTGCGGAGAATAGCCGAACAGACCCCAGTGTTCGCAGCCGGCGAGGGCGGCGGTCAGGTCTTCGGGAGAAAAGATCACGGCAACGCGTCCATCGATCTTGATCGCCTGCAGACGCGGCGTAGTCATCTGGCCCATCTGACGTTGTGCGAACCTGCTGTAAGACACGCGTCTGACGTCGTGCGGACCGAAGAACAGATTTTCTCCGGTGATGATCGGTGAATCTTGCTCAAGCGGTAGCACTGGGTAGTCGGGAAAGGCTTTCATGAGCATGGCGTTGGCGGCCTGGACCGCCTTGGTCGTGCCACCCGCCGCATCGAGCCAAAGTGTGCCGCCGGCCTCAACCCAATCGCGCAAGGCCTTCGCCTGTGCATCCGATAGTTCGCCATCACCCGATGTGGTCAGGAAGGCAATACGCTGGTCCTTGAGTTGGCCTGGCTCCAGAATCTGAATGTCCAGATCGATTCCATGCTCGCGGGCCATGAAAGCATCGAGTTGCGTTAGCGCAGCCGGTTCAGGATTGAACGAGCCATTATGTAGGATGCGAGCGACAGCGATGCTGTCGTTTGGGCGTTCGTCCGTTGGAAGAATGTAATTGGATGACAGCCGTGTGCGTTGGGCCTGTGTACCAACTGCGTAAAGATAGATATTCGATAACGCCGCGAAACTATCGGCTTGTCGTTTTGTATCGTTGGTCTGTAAGCCACGACTGATGTCACGATTGAACACCACGACTAAGGGACGAACACCGTTGTGAACCATCTGCATCTGCACGGTCGGCCGCAGCTTTGTATGCAGGTCATAAAACGGATGGAACTCAGCAACCGGCTCAAGCGCCTTATCCGGATATAACTCTGCGATCAGCGCATCGATGCTTGCCTGCAATCGACCGATCGGAGCCTCGGGATTGATCAGAAGCATGCCACCGATATCGATATATTGACGCAGACGATCGACCTGGTCCCGGCTGAGTGAAAACGGTTCGTGTGTCGCCAGGTAAATCAGCGGCGTATCTGCCAACTCATACAAGGTCTGATCCAAGTCTACGATCTGCCAGGCGGTATCGACCTCGAAGACATCCGATGCGTACTCGGCATAGTTCCAAAGATCGTTGGGACGATTATTCCATGCCCCATCAAACTTCAGCTTGGATACAGCGATCGGTTCAAGTGCGTTGGCCAGGTAGAGCAACGCGAAACCGGTGGATAGCAGCTTCCCTTGTTGACCGTTCGGATCTTCCCATAGGCCGTCCGGCCCCTGGCGGTTAAGCATCTCGGCGGTAACCGTGCGGAACCAGTCGACCCCGTTAAACGTGCGTCGGCCGCTTGCTTTGCCTACCTGCTGAATGGTCCACATGTAATAGAACCAGTCCGCGCCGGGGCTCTGGGCTGGATCGAAGTTTTCATCCAACCAGCGCAGACCCTTGCGTAATTCGACCGAGACATTGTCCTTGCCGGGCTCGGTAAGTGTTGGGCCGTTGAGATAACGTTCGGTGAGGGTGAGCGAGGCGACACCTGCCGCAGTCATCGGGCCGGTTACCGTTGTGCGCGAGTTCGTCGTGATGGGTTGATCCGCATCGCGCATGGCAAACTCGTGCAGCATGCCGACCGCCCAACCGGCTGGTTGGTCGCCGGGTGTTTTCTGCTGAGTCAGTCGCCAGTGTTTATCGATCGGGCTCCAGACTTTCTTTTCGTTTAGTTCGATGTCGAGACGGTCCGCACCCCACAGACCGAGTACGCCATAGAATCCGCTGCCGTGATCGCCGAAACCGGTGCTTTGGCCGTAGTAGTACGATTCATTGAAGTTGCCCATATCGGTGACCGCCGAACCGAGCCAGGCTGCATCGCGTTTCGCTGCTTCGGCGAACATACCGGTGGGCAGGCGAGATAACATCATCAACCGCATCCCGCGGTCGTAGGTAAAAGGTGTGTCGCTGGCGAGTACCCAGCTGATGCGGCGATTAAGCCTTGGGTCCTGATAGGATTCACCCGCAGCAAGCATCGCGGACGCGACCAGCGCATGGTTGCCTGTTTCATAAATCACTTCCTGATAGACCGGGTCCTTCTGGCGATAGCGATTCAGATAGAAGTAATAACTGTCATGCCGAATGAATTCATTTGGCAAAACCGGCCCGGGCGCGTATTCCTCATCGCGCTGCGGCTGACGGCTTGCTGTGTATAGCTCATGCACCGCGGCACGTATCGCGGCGCGGATATCATCGATTGAAAGTGACTCGGGTTCAAAAGGCCCAACGGGAAGCGGAGGTATATCCGGCTCGGTTTCTTCTGCGACAGTCCGGAAAGCACGTAATCGTGTAGGCTCCGCCAATAGATCGGTCAACTGATACACATAACCGGCGTAGCAGCGCAATTCAGGCTGAATGTAGTAAGGCATCGGCTCGTTGCCACGCAGATAGGTTTCATATGACCGCGTCGAGGCGGCAGTCTTCATCAGATTCTCGCGTAAGGAAGCCAACGCCCGATCGTCGTATTGGTTCAGATACCCGTCATGCATCGCCTTATAGATCGCCTGCGTCACATCAAAGCCTGCACGTTGACGCCGGCGTATCAACGTACCCACGGCTGAGCCAACATCATTCAATAGCTTCTGATTACCGCTCTGAACCATCATGTAGCCCAGGTCAAAACGATACTCGCGCATTGCCTTGGCAACTTCACGGTAGCGTTCGTTGACTTGCTCGATGTCGCGATCTCGCATCCCCTTGACCTGATCCTGCAAGCGATCGATTTCTTCAACGATCGGTTCGGCTTTCTTTCGAGCGGCAGGCGTCATGTGGGGTAACGCCGCCCGACCCGAATAGGTCTTTTCAAATGGCGGTACACCTACGGTGATACGTGTCTTGGCTCGAAGCTGAGCAAGACGTTTATTGATCTCTTTGCCCTCGTCGCTGTACGGCGAAACATACCGTGGTTCCGCTTCGGGCGGCATGCTGCGGAACAAGTCCTGAATGATTTTGACTTGCTGAACAGTTAGAGAAGCATCAGAAGATTCATCTGCGGAAGTTGCACGTGATCCGAGCCAAGTTTCAATAGCAGGCATCAGGTGCCAACGGATGTATGTGTCGCCGTAATCATCACCGGCAAGCTTGCCGGCCATGCGTTCAAGAATGACCGGACCGTCTTGAGCTTTTAATGCACGAACGGCGCGGTGCGGGCGTTTGAAGTTCGCACGGTGCTCCGGCTGTTTGACCGTACCGAGGTCGTTCGCCTCGTTAATGAGTTGCTCGAACGCAGCGTCGATACGCGAAGCAGCGTCACTTGCGACATCGGCATGCAAACACGTTGCCTGCAACAACAAAGCGGTACACAACAGGCAACACAACACATAGCAAAATGGATACCGCCCCATCGTCGGCCTCCCCGGCAAGATTCCTTTGCCGATCTACCCCCATCCATGGGCGTTATAGATAGTCAATCCAGGCAGACACAGCGATGAGTGTCAGACTTCCTGGATCTCTTTAGTCTTTGCACCGATTAAGTCGTCGACTAGCCCCTCGTGCTTCTTCAGAAGCTCCTGCACATCATTCTTGGCAGCTTCGGCGTCATCTTCGCTGTGGTGCAGGCTCTTGTCTTTGATCGCCTGGTCGATGTGTTTGTTCGCATCACGACGGGCGTTTCGGATGGCGACCTTAGCCTGCTCGCCCATCTGCTTGATCGAACCGATCAGTTGGGTGCGCCGTTCGCCGGATAACGGAGGAAGGTTCAACCGGACCTGCTTAGCCTCGACGGTCGGATTCAGACCCAAGCCGGACGCTTCGATCGCCTTGCCGATCTCTTTCGTGCAGGAGGCATCGAAGGGTTTGATCAGGATCTGCGTCGGTTCAGGAACATTGATCATGGCAAGCTGACGCAGCTCCGTCGGTGCACCGTAGTAATCGACCTTGATGTACTCGACCAGAGCCGTGGAAGCGCGTCCTGTACGAACACCGCGCAGCTCGTTCTTGAGATAGTCCACCGTCTTGTCCATCGATTCTTCACAGGTAAGTAGGCACTCATCAATATCCATTGTGCAAGCTCCCAAATGCTCAATATGCGATGTACATTGTTCAATATGTCAAAAAAAGATCAAGCTTGAACATTCAGCATCGATTATTGAAAATCCCAATTACTCTACCACGACTTTCGTCCCGATCGTTTTGCCCGAAACCACCTCAGCGATGTGGCCCGGTTCTTTCATATTAAACACGATGATCGGGATGCCTCGCTTCTGGCACATATCAAAAGCCGTCACATCCATCACCTTCAGGTCTTGGCTGATCGCTTCCCGGAAAGTGAGTTTTTCGTATCGCTTGGCGTCGGCGTGCTTCATCGGGTCCTTATCGTAGACACCATCGACCTTCGTGGCCTTGAGCAACACATCCGCGTTGATTTCCGCGGCACGCAGGGAAGCAGCCGAATCCGTCGTGAAGAACGGATTTCCCGTCCCGGCGACGAAAATGACGACACGCCCCTTCTCCAGATGCCGATGCGCCCGGCCCCGGATGAACGTCTCAGCAACCGATGACAGGTTCAACGCACTGAGCACTCGCGCCGGCTGACCGAGTTTCTCTAAAGTCTCTTTTAGAGCCAAGCCATTAATGACCGTCCCGAGCATGCCCATCTGGTCGGCGGTCGCCTGCTTGATATTGCCTTCCTCGGCCAACGTCGCGCCTCGGATGATATTCCCCCCACCGACAACAACAGCCAGTTCCGCCCCGACCTTCGCCGCCTCTGCGATCTCCTTGGCGATGACATCAAGCTCCGGCCCATCGATCCCAAAACCACCGGGCTTACAGAAGGCTTCACCGCTGATCTTCAGCAGCACACGCTTGTACACCGGCTGACCGGTCTGAGGCTTCGAATCCTTGTCGTCGCTTGTCTGGGGCATCGGGTATTCCTGAAAAAACGTCTCGTGGTCCACCCGGAGATATCCATCGCTCCGGAGGGGTATCCTACAAAACTTATCAAGACTTGGCCCGTATGGGGTTTACAGGTCCTTGAGGTCGTCCAGATCGTCTAGATCCGCGATATCTGCCAGATCCATGTCCGCCAGGCCGTAGGGATCAGTGGGCGGGCTTCCTGAACCCGACGTGTTATCTGCGTCGATGCCGAACCAATCCAGCCAGCGTTCAACGTGGTTATCCGGCAATGGGCCGATGCTGGGCTTACCGGGAGCGATCGCCCCACTTGCCCCTCCCTGCCGGAGCACATGAGCAAGTTTTTCCAGAAATGCTTCCGCGGTGACATCCCGGGCCCGCCTTCGCCGGGCGGCTTTGCGGATCGTGCGGTCACTGGATACGACTGTGAGTCTTCGCGGGGCAGATGCCACATCGATCAGCCCGATGATCACATCGTCCGCCGATCGGCCGGCGCCGGAGAACAGCAACTCCACAGGTTCTACATCACGCGGGTCAGGCGAGTGCGGCTTCGGCGCCCCATCACACACCACTGTCACGCCCCCACGCGCCCAAGGACTATCCATGAGTAACGAGCACAACGACGCCTCCCCCAGCCCAGCCAAGGGCATGGGCTTATCCGCGTGCAACACGTTGTAGCAATCGATGATCAGGGGCATGGGTCGGGTGTCGGGTGTCGGGTGTCTGGTGTCTGGTGTCTGGTGTCTGGTGTCTGGTGTCTGGTGTCGTCAGAAGTGTAGCAACCAGTACGGATTTTGAGGATGAAAATCCGGGTATTCGATTCATATTCACGTTTCAGGGAAGACTACAAATAATATTATCGCCTATGGTTGCCTCCTCCTGATAAACTATATTTATGCCCGGGTACCATCACACATTACTTGGCTATTGCATGGACGGCGTCGGCTTGGCGATCTCGCTCGTGGCCGGGCTTATCTTAAGCCTGACACTGGGGTGTGTGCTGGGCGGATTGATCGTGGACCAGGACAGTATTGGATTGTCGTGGTTGATCTTCTTTATCTGGTTCTTTATAGCTGTAGCCGGCATCTTTCAGCTTTGGGGATTCTTAGCCTATATGTTGATCGCCTTCGAAGTGGTTGCACTACTTCGTGTTGATTCGCGCCGTTGGCTTGTATTGTTAACAATCCTGGTAATTCAGATGCTTGAAACGATACGAATGCTGCTGAATTATCATGATGAGCATCCGTGGTTTCAGGCACTTGCCATCCTGGGCATCCTGTTGTTCCCAATCATCCACTTTCTTCTTCACTACTATCTGGAGAACCGCGGGAATGCCCCGGAAGCCCCATACACTGATTGCCGAAACTGCGGCTATAACCTGATCGGCACACTCAAAGCACGCGGGACAAGTTGTCCGGAGTGTGGCGAACCCATCAGTCAGTATCAGCTTGTCCGGTCTGTCGCGGAACAACGATCGCTTCATGGCAAAATAATGTGAGCAATCAATCGGCACATCTCTGATCTTTATCTAGAATACTCATATGAAAGCTAGGCAACTGGAACAGCTCGGTATCCCCAAGCAGTTGGCCCAGATGGCCAAGTGGACCGCCCAGGCTGCGCGTAAAGCGGGGGTTGACCGTGAAGTCGCTCAACAGACGCTGCGTGATATCGGGCAAAATCCTGACAAGTATCGAGACGACGAACACTTTGGCGAGTTAGCTGCGCAGATTGCATTGCATCAGAAAGTCGAAGCTGCTGCTAAAGCCAGCTACGTTCCGCGTGAAAAGCCCGCCCCCTACAAACAATGGGGAGATGATCTGGACACCAAGAGCGTCGAGCAGATGCATGCCGCTTGCCATCTTAATGTCGCGGCCCGAGGCGCATTGATGCCCGATGCACACGTCGGCTACGGCCTGCCGATCGGCGGCGTGCTGGCTACTCACAACGCGGTCATCCCCTACGCGGTTGGCGTGGATATCGCCTGCCGAGTTAAACTCACCGTCCTCGACATGCCCGCCAAGTCGCTCGAATCACACAGGGACCGTTTAATCAAGTCGTTGGAAGAAGAAACACGCTTCGGGATCGGCGCCGAATTCAAAGGCCGGTTGCGAGAACACGAGGTGATGGATGAGGACTGGGGTGTATCTCCCATCACGAAAAACAACCGTGAAAAGGCAGCTACCCAGCTCGGCACCAGCGGATCAGGCAATCACTTCGTGGAATTCGGCGTGTTCAAGCCGGGCGATGATGCCGGTGAGTTAGGGCTGGAAGCTGAACGAGAATACCTGGCAATCCTGTCACACTCCGGCAGCCGGGGCACGGGCGCCGCGGTATGCAGCCACTACTCGCAGATCGCCATGACGCTGCACCCGGAATTGAACAAGGAAACACGCCACCTGGCCTGGCTCGATATGGACAGCCACGAAGGGCAGGAATACTGGCAGGCCATGCAACTGATGGGTCGATATGCCTCGGCCAACCATGCTTGCATTCACAACGCAATCGTAAAACGCCTCGGCGCCCGAGCTATCACGACCATTGAAAACCACCACAACTTCGCGTGGCAGGAAAAACACGAAGTGGATGGCGAACTTAAACAAGTCATCGTTCACCGTAAAGGCGCAACCCCCGCAGGCAAAGACGTGCTAGGCATCATCCCCGGCTCGATGGCCAGCGCGTGTTATGTCGTGCGCGGCAAGGGTTCGGCCGACGCGATGAATTCGGCCGCACACGGAGCGGGTCGTGTCATGTCCCGGACCAAGGCCCGCAACACCTATCGCTGGCACAGCATCCGCCCGATGCTTGAAAAGGCAGGCGTAACACTACTCAGCGCAGGCATCGACGAGGCCCCGGTTGTCTACAAAAATATCGACGAGGTCATGTCATGGCAGCAGGACCTGGTCGAACCGATCGCCCGATTCGATCCCAAACTGGTCAAGATGGCGCCGGCCGGAGAAAAACCGGAAGATTGAACTGGTAAACCCTTCCCAATACTGCGACCAATATGCCCTGTGGTTGCGTTTCTACGATGGGGTAATCCAGTACAATTGATGAAAAGCAGACAGGGTCCACCCACAATAAACACCTGACGGGGACCGGGATGATTACGCTCTCAAATATCTGGCATCACTACGGCATCCGCCCGACACTGCGCGATATCAATCTTACGGTTGATTCGGGAGAACTGCTCTGCGTGATGGGGCCTAACGGCATGGGTAAGAGCACATTGCTGGGCGTCATCGCGGGCATCCTCGCGCCGATCAAAGGTTATGTCGAGATCAACGGCCTACGTCGACGCAGCTCGATCGATAACGAAAAAAATATCCGCGAACAGGTTGTTTACCTGCCCGATACACCATGGCTGCCGACGAGCAACACAGGCAGGGAGTTCATCCTCGGTGTCGGCAGGTTATACGGCGTCGATGAAGATCGACTGTTCGACCATGCACAGAAACTACTGGACCTGTTCGACCTTGCGGAAAAAGGCGACCGAGCAATCAGCAGCTACTCCACGGGCCAACAGAAAAAAATTGGGCTCTGCTCCGCGCTCATCACGGATGCACCGATCATGATCCTTGACGAGCCGTTCTCAGGGGGCTTGGATTCTTCGGGCCTGCTCGCACTTCAGCAGGTACTCAAATACCTGGCTGACCGTGATGATGTCACGGTCGTGATGGCCGTACCCGTCCCGGAGTTGGTGGAAGGATTGGCCGACCGTGTCGCAATTATCAAGGACGGCCAGATTCTTGACTGCAATACCCCGGACATCCTTCAACAACAGACCAACACTGACACGCTGAGCGAAGCCCTGGAGCAGTTGTTGCATCCTGAGGGCAAAAAGAACCTGGAAAAATACTTCCAGACTGTGAGTCAGTAGTGAATACTCAGGACAAAACACAACCAATTTTGCGTCCATGGGTCGTGATCGCCGGTGTCCTCCCATTCGTACTAATCATGATTGGAATGGCATACCTGATAGGCTTGCCGATACTCAAACTTACGCTGAAGCTGGCCACATTAGCGATCTCCCTCACTCTCGCTCTGTTGCCGTTTCTCGTGGCTGTCATCGTCGCGATTGGTCGGGGCGCAGGGCGGCATCCTTACGCAAACAAGCGGTATCGGGAATGGCTGGCGTATACGCCATGGTCGTATGGCAAGCCGTTACCGCTTGGTAGTATTCATTTGAAGTGGAATGACTTGATCTTTGTATTGATCAGTGGCGGGATTGCGGCTTTGGGTTTCTGGTTATGTCACCAGATCGGCACCAACTCAAAATCAATCTTCGAAGATGTTATACCGTGGCAGGCTGCAATCGCATTGGGCATGGTTTACTTTGTGGTCTACGTCATCAGCCTCATTTTTATGATCAGTGACGATGAGGTGGTTATGTGGTTTGTGCTGGCATTGGTCCCCCTGACCGCTTACCCACACCATAACGTGTGGATCGGGTTTGGGGTGCTTGTTGTTATTTATGGCTTGGTATTACTCGGATTGCAACGCACACTCGGCAACTTCCCGTGGAATCGACCCGAATGGACTGAAAGTCCACGGCAACGGATGCTCAAAGACATCATCAACACCGGGATTCTCGGCTGGCCGTACCGCGAAGTGGGTCCGGCGGTTGGCAATAACAAACATATAACTGTTGTGAGTTCGTTAGCCGCCAGCGCTATCATGGCTTGGTGGACATTTGCCATTTTGCATACGGTTGAATCAAACTTTCTATTGGATATCGGAGACAGCCAACTAAGCTTTACGGACTTTATCGCTCATGAGCAAAACGAAGGTATGAAACCCGAAGCGTTGCTTTGGATGTATCGCTTTATTGTGCTGTTCGGGGCCCTCGCTTGCGCTTTTGCGAAGTTGGGGCGGTACACCAAGAATACCCACCCCCCCATCAGCCTGCGGGGTCGGATCGCGACAGGCCGGTGGATTATCCCGGGATACGACCGGGTCTTTATCGCACCGATCCTGATATTGATAACGGTAATAGCTATCACCGAAGCGTTGCTATCAATGCGCTTGACGCCGATCTCATTGGTACCGGCAATCACGATGTTTGTGCTGATGTTCCTGCTAACGGTGCCGTACCCGTCGCTGGAAAAATGGCATTACACGGGGCACTTCCGCATCCGACACGGGAAGACGGGCAGACAATCCGCATCCGATAAACCGCGATCAACCGCGCAAGTCAACATCAAGTTGCCCAGTTCGGGTTGAGAGTTCTACAGCTTGAACCGCCCCACCAGAAGCTGCAATTGCTCGGCCTTGGCCGATAGCTGGTTCGCCGCCTGCGACGACTGGCTGGCGCCTTCGGCGCTCTGGTTGGTCACCGCACTCACCTGCTGAATACCACGACTCACCTCTTCGCCGGCAACCGTCTGCTCTTCCGCAGCGGCGGCGATCGACTGGATCATCGTCGCCACCTCTTGAGCGCCGGATACGATCTGCTCCAGGCTCTGCCCGGCCTGGGTCGCCTTCTCTACACCGATCTGCACCTGCTCCGTCCCGGCGGTCATACGCTGAACAGCTTGTTCCGTTTCCGTCTGGATGGCGGTGATCGATTCGCCGATCTCCTCCGTCGCTTTGGTCGTACGGTCCGCCAGTTTGCGCACCTCGTCGGCGACCACCGCGAAACCTCGGCCGTGCTCGCCGGCCCGCGCCGCTTCGATCGCCGCATTCAACGCCAGCAGGTTTGTCTGGTCCGCGATGTCGTTGATCACATCGATAATCTGACCGATCTGCTCACCCCGCTTACCCAGTTCGGACACGCTCGCAGCGCTGGCGCTGACCGCTTCACTGATCTGGTTCATACCACTGATCGTGTCCGCAACGACCTGCCCGCCCTCTTCCGCTACGCGGCCCGATTCACGAGCATTGTTCGCCGCCTCGCTACTCTTACGAGCCACTTCAATGATTGAGGTAGACATCTCTTCTACCGCTGCGGAGATCTGCGTCACCTGTTGATTCTGTTCACTGATGCCCTGCGCCATCTCTTCACTGCTAGCAGCGATCTGCGTCGACGCGCCGGCGACTTCGTGGGCCGTATCACGCACCTCACAGATCACGCCATGAATCTTTTTGACAAAGAGGTTAAACCACTTGCCCAGTTCACCAAGCTCGTCCTTGCGATCTTCATCGACACGCTGTGTCAGGTCGCCCTCACCTTCAGCAATGTCCTTAAGACTGACAACCAGCGCGTTGATGGAGCGGACCAGCGCACGGCCGATCCAACCGGCTAAAAGAATCGTAACCACGAACGAAATAACAACCACACCGGCAAAGAATGCGATCAACTGTTTGGCCTGTTGTTCAGCCTCAATCGCCTGGTTCTCAACTGTTTCTTTTTTGCTGTTAACTTTTGCCAGCAACTGTTGGGTTTGCGCCTTCTGGGCCTGCTCCAGAGCGGCCAGTGTTTCCTGCATTGCCTGGAATGTTTTTTCGGCTGACCCGCCGTTACTCATCCGTCGGCTGAACGTCACGCGAGCGGGATCCATCGCGCCGGTTACAACCTTCTGCGACTTCTCCTCCCATAAATCAATCTGCTCCATCAGTGTGGCGTACAGTTGCTTGGTCTCTTCGGTCTCAAATGCATGTTTAGCCTCTGCCAATAATTCACGCGCCCGGCTGATCCCCTGATCGTGGATCGCACCCGCGGCCTTGAACTCTTCATCACTACTGGCAACAAGGCTCATCTTTTCCGCAACGACCACCCTGAATGTCTCTCGACTGGCTTCGGTGATCTGAGCAATACTGGATTGCAGGTCTTCAGTCAGATGAGCGACATCTTCATTAACTAACGGTAGAAATTGCTCATGAACCAGTTCTTTGCTGCCGTCATTCAGCTTATCGATCTCGTACCACCCCAGACCTCCCACTATCGTAAGACTCAGCAGAGGAGCCGCTACCAATAGTCCGATCTTTGTCATCACGCGCATGGCTGAAGCCTCTAACTTTCTGGATAAGATGTCGTGGATCGATATCTATCAGGGTCAATAAAGCGACGCGGTGTCAACCGCGTCGCTCTGGAATAAACATTTAGAGTTTGTCGATGTTCAGGCCGTAAGTCACCGCGCCGATCACCTTGCCATCAGCATTGATGATGGGCAACGAAACCTGCTGAAGGTTTGCATTGGCGGACTTGTCGAATTTGGGCTTGCCGACATCAACACCGCCCTTGCCGTCCGCGTAGGAATTGCTCCACTTGGCCTCGTCACCCTGCCAGTAATCACTGGTAAGCAGGTTTTCGCCGACAACCGCCCCCTTGTTGTCCATCACGAAAGATTCAACGATGATCTGTTGCTTGGCAACAATCTTCTTGATCTCCTGGGCAGTGGTATTACTCAGCTTCTCTTCTTGGATTTCCAGCGGTTCTTCCGCCGCCTGCCACTCGGCATCGATCTTCTTGATCGTGTCTAACGACTCATCCTTTTTGTTCTGAGCTTCGGTCTCGGCAATAAATACCTTGTTTGTACACTGCGGAAGCAGTTGTTCCTTGACGAATGTTTTTGCCGTGTCACTCAACAGTTCGTTGCCATCAATACCACTCAACAGAGCCTCTTTGATCTTGGCCTCATCCGCTGAAGCACTGGTCGCGGACATAAGCATCATCGCCGAGGCGAGCACGGCCATCCACATTTTCTTGACATTCATACGTTTCATGTGCAATCTCCACAGCAAGTAGCTCGGGGCCAGACCGACGAGGTCAATGGCCTGTACACCCGTTGGGATCGACGCTGATCCACATCAACTACGGGTTACTCTGACTTGTTTCATTACCAAAACATCACGTTGTTTTTCACCCCACACAAACGAACTGGGGTAGTTGCCTATATATTCATCGACGTAGTATTCAGACAAATACAGGACAATACCTGCTGCAATACCAAACGTTGTGAGTTCATACCGTCTATGTCGTTTCCGGGTTAATCTGAATAAACGTGGTTAACAGACATCAAACATTTATCGGTACAACACACCGGCCACGAGGTGGGCAGCCGGAAAGCATGATCTTCGCAGAGTCGTGCTATGCCAGAATACTCACAGGCACCACGACGCCATGAGTTAATATCGTTCTAGAGTCTGAACCGCCCCACCAATGCCTGCAGTTGCTCAGCTTTCCCCGAAAGCTGTGATGCTGCACGAGCTGATTGGTTGGCACCTTCGGCACTCTGACTTGTCACAGCGCTCACCGCCTGCACACCTTTACTGACTTCTTCACTCGCTGATGACTGCTCTTCCGCAGCGGCGGCGATCGACTGGATCATTGTCGCCACCTCTTGAGCGCCGGATACGATCTGCTCCAGGCTCTGCCCGGCCTGGGTCGCCTTCTCTACACCGATCTGCACCTGTTCGGTACCCGCTGTCATACGCTGAACAGCTTGCTCCGTTTCCGTCTGGATGGCTGTGATCGACTCGCCGATCTCTTCGGTCGCCTTGGTCGTGCGGTCCGCCAGTTTGCGCACCTCGTCGGCGACGACCGCAAAACCTCGGCCGTGCTCGCCGGCCCGCGCCGCTTCGATCGCCGCATTCAACGCCAGCAGGTTTGTCTGGTCCGCGATGTCGTTGATCACATCGATAATCTGACCGATCTGCTCACCCCGCTTACCCAGTTCGGACACGCTCGCAGCGCTGGCGCTGACCGCTTCACTGATCTGGTTCATACCACTGATCGTGTCCGCAACGACCTGCCCGCCCTCTTCCGCTACGCGGCCCGATTCACGGGCATTGTTCGCCGCCTCGCTACTCTTACGAGCCACTTCAATGATTGAGGTAGACATCTCTTCTACCGCTGCGGAGATCTGTGTCACCTGCTGGTTCTGTTCGCTGATGCCTTGAGCCATCTCTTCACTGCTAGCAGCGATCTGCGTCGACGCGCCGGCGACTTCGTGGGCCGTATCACGCACCTCACAGATCACGCCATGAATCTTTTTGACAAAGAGGTTAAACCACTTGCCCAGTTCACCAAGCTCGTCCTTGCGATCTTCATCGACACGCTGTGTCAGGTCGCCCTCACCTTCAGCAATGTCCTTTAAGCGATCAACCATAAGCTTGATCGGTTTGAGGATCGTTTTAGTCGTGAGAAGGTTCGCCACCACAGCGGTCACCATGACAAATATGGCGACGGTAGAAAACAGGCCGATGATCTTCGACGCGAATGACGAAGCCACCTGCCCCGCCGCGATCGCATCATCTCGTCGCTTGTTAATATTCTCGACAGTTTTCCCGATCTCTGCTTCCTGAAATTCGGTCAGCTCGTTGATCGTGTCGCGCATGGTGTTGAAGGCTTCCATGGCCTGACCATCACTTAGGCGCCTTGCTTCTGCCAAACCATCCGGTTGCTTCACAAGTTCAAATACCCTATTGGAACTCTGCCGCCAGGCCTCGAGTTCCTTGACAAAGCGGTCATATACCGGCTTCGCAGCTTCGGGCAACGCTTCAGAAGCCTTTGCCAGGCGATCACTGACCTGCTGTATATTCTCCTGATGGTCGGCATACTGCTGATCATATACATCCGTGTGCTCGCCGGCTGTCACCAATTGCTCACTAAGTACTGCCTGGTAAGCATCGCGGTCCGCATTCAAGATCAGCGCGATACTTTGTTCCAGGTCAATGATTCGTTTTAAATCCACATTAACCAGTGGAACAAACTGCTCATTGACGAGGTTTTCAGAGCTGTTCCGCTGCTGCAACATACCATAGGTACCGAACCCGGCGATCGTACCCGCACCCACAAACGCGATCAGGGTAGAAACCAACATCTTCTGTGCAATCTTCATCTTTAAATACCTTTGCTTACAAACTTCACTTAATCCTGCAGTGCATTGGATAGCCGACCATTCAAGCGAATGACCTTATTACTACTTATTCACTTGACCATGCGGGACCTACCCCGGATCCCACAGTGCAGCAAACGACGATCTGCCACAAAGCGGTATCGTCCGTTTGCCGGTGTGGATGTAGTGAAAGCACATGCATTTATTGGCAACAACACAAATTGAAAACCGGCTCGAATTGGTCATTCATCGAGATGAACAAAGCAGAGATGATGTATGAGGAAACGGCTATGTCTTGTACATGCGAAAGTTAAGTATTTCTACGTATCCGCCTCTTGGTTAGCCCAACCGTTCTACTGAATTACAACCCGCTCACCGGACACGGGTTATACCGGATCATTATGCCCCGACATTGCTTACAACTTAAAACGTTCAACGAGCATTTGTAACTGCTCGGCCTTGCCCGACAATTGCGCGGCTGCTTGAGCCGCCTGGCTGGCGCCTTGTGCACTCTGACTAGAGGATTCACTGACGGATTGCACACCTTGGCTAACCTGTTCGCTCGCGGCGGACTGCTCTTCCGCCGCCGCGGCAATGGATTGAATCATCCCGGCCACATCCTGGGCCTTGGTGACGATCTCTTCAAGACGTTGTCCCGCCACCGTAGCTTTGTCAACCCCAATCCGGACCTGCTGCGTTCCGGTGGTCATACGCTCAACGGCAAGGCTTGTCTCCGACTGAATGGCGGTAATGGATTCGCCGATCTCTTCCGTCGCCTTGGTTGTGCGATCGGCTAACTTACGCACCTCATCCGCCACCACCGCAAATCCCCGCCCGTGCTCGCCGGCACGTGCTGCTTCAATCGCCGCATTCAACGCAAGCAAATTCGTCTGGTCAGCGATATCGTTGATGACGCTGATGATCTGACCGATCTGTTCACCACGCTTGCCTAGTTCAGACACACTTGCGGCGCTGGCACTGACGGCTTCATTGATCTGGTTCATACCACTGATCGTTTCGGCAACAACCTTGCCGCCCTCTTCCGCCACGCGGCCTGATTCGCTGGCATTGTTTGCCGCGTCTACGCTCTTCTGTGCCACTTCCACGACGGAAGTAGACATCTCTTCGATCGCGGCGGTGATCTGCATCAGCTGCGTGTTCTGCTCGCTGATGCCGGTCGCCATCTCTTCGCTTGATGCCGCGATTTCCGTAGAAGCACCCGCTACCTCATGAGCCGCATCTCTAACTTCACTGATTACCTCATGTATCTTCTGAACAAAGACATTGAACCATTTGCCCAACTCTCCTAATTCATCTGCTCGGTCCTGATCAACGCGCTGGGTCAGGTCTCCCTCGCCCTCCGCGATATCTTTTAGGCGATCAACCAGGGCCTGGATTGGTTTAGTCAACGACCGCGCAAACAGCAGACCAATACCGGTGACCACCAGGGCGATCAGCCCGGCCCCGAACAATATGGCGTTGCGCAAAGAATTCGCAGAAGCATAGACTTCCGACAATTGCTCCTCAGCCACAATCGACCAGTCCAAACCCTCTATGTGCAGCGGGCTGACCGACATCAACGCAGACTCCCCCCGGTAGTCATCCGCGATAATGTTCGTTGATTCACCAGTACTTGCCGAATCGATTGCCGCCTGGCAGGTCCGTTGATTCAGGATGGTGGTTTCGCCCTCTTCACAGAACCGGCTGTTGGAACGCAGTAAACCGTCGCTGCCGAACAGGTAGGTCTGCCCGGTCTCGCCTAATCCGGCGCCACTACCCATGATTGCGTTAATGTTATCCAGGGGCATCTGGAATATCGCGACGCCGATCTTCTTGCCCTCATAAAAAACGGGACAACCTATGAAGCTGGCTCCAGCACCGTAGCTGGGCTCGTAATGCTTGAAGTCTTCGATCACGACCGTACCGGGCGATGACGCGTCACGGGCCCTGCGGTAAACCGTCGCAAAGTTCGTGTCGCGGTAAGGACCGGAAACAAAGTTAGTCGCGTAATCGGTCTCCTTGAAGACCGAGTAGACCAAATTGCCTTCCAGATCGAAAAGGAAAATGTCGTAGTAGCCAAACGATTCAAGATAGTCACGGATCTTCGGGTGGTAGATCGCGTGATAGGTGTTGTAATCACACTCCGCATCGGCACGATCAAGTTTCAGTTTCTCTCCCACGGGATTAGGATTGTTGGCGATGTAGAACGATTGAAGGATCCTGCCGGACGCCGATGCAGGGATGTAGGTTTTGTCACCACGCCAGGGTTGGTTCGCATCTTCCAGCCGGGGCTTGAACTGCTGGGTGTAATAGCCCATCACCGAACGATAGACCTCGCTACCCTCGGTCGCATCCAATCCGACCTGGTCGGGCACGGAATGAAATGCCTCGATAAGCCTGGACGCGGCTTCAGTGATCATCCGATCCTGAGCGAAGTTGAACATCTGCTCATGGATGAAGTTGAAGTAAGACTCGATCTGTTCTTCACGTGCGGTTCTGATGCCGGTCAAAGCATCCTGATTGGCGTGCAGCAAAGCTTTACGGCTCTGTGTGATGCTCAACAATCCCACGGCTGTCAGACAGCTGAGGCCGATAAATAGTGACAGTGCGACCAACTTGGTCTTCATCTTGAAGCGATTGAATAGCATGTTGTTTGGCCTCCACCCCCAGCCCAATTCATCTTTACATCTCCCGGACTGGGTTGCCGACAGATATTCACAATCCAACACATTCATGACCCGTGTAGCGCTTCAAGACGGTATGGAACCCAAAGAAAACGGGACACTTGCTGCCTTGAATCGATCAGATCACGCGCCAGGCGATTAACCCATTTTGATATCGGCAGAAGGTATCGCACGGATAAGGTCCCTAATAAAATACATAAGTAATGACCAAGATAGGTGTTGGTATCACGTAAACTCTTAGCAAAACAATGCCTTACCCAACAGGGCTGCAAATCGGGGGCTTGGCGGTGCCTTGTACTATCTCTGAGATGATATTAAGCTGTGATATATTCGGACGTTCCGGTCCCGGACTCCCGTCTGACCGGACGCCCGTTTTTATTGGCGTATCACGTACCCCGTCAACATTTTAACGCTTGGAGTATTGAGCATGTCGACTACCAACAGTAACTCCGATCAGATGCATTCGGTTCTGCAGGAAACCCGTAAGTTTCCGCCGCCGGCCGAATTAGCCGCCAAGGCGCACATCGGAAGTCCCGAACAGTACGAGCAGTTGTACAAGCGGTCCATCGAGGATCCCGAAGGCTTCTGGGCCGAAGTCGCAGAAGACCTGCACTGGTTCAAGAAGTGGGACAAGGTCCTGGAATGGAACTGCCCCGACGCGAAGTGGTTCGTCGGTGGTAAGACCAACATCAGCTACAACTGCATCGATCGCCAGATCGAGGCCGGCTACGGCGACAATGTCGCCATCATCTGGGAATCGGAGGGTGTCGACGACAACGGCAAGCCCACCGTCATCAAACTCACCTACAACGACCTCAAGAAAGAGGTCTGCAAGGTCGCCAACGGCCTGAAGAAGATCGGCGTCAAGAAGGGCGACGTCGTCACCATCTACATGCCCATGATCCCCGAACTGGCGATCACCATGCTCGCCTGCACGCGTATCGGCGCACCGCACTCGATCATCTTCGGCGGTTTCAGTGCCCAGGCCATCAGCGACCGCGTCGACAACTGCGAAAGCAAGTTCCTCGTCACCGCAGACGCCGGCTGGCGCCGTGGCAAGCCCGTCCCGCTCAAGGGTAACGCAGACGACGGCATGAAGCTGACCGACCGCATCGAGACATGCATCGTCGTCAAGCACGCCGGCATCGATGTCAATATGCAGGAAGGTCGCGACGTCTGGATGGACGACGTGCTCGCCGACGTCTCCGAGGATTGCCCCGCCGAACCGATGGACTCCGAAGACCTCGCGTTCATCCTCTACACCTCAGGCTCCACCGGCAAGCCCAAGGGCATCATGCACACCACCGGTGGCTACAGCGTCTACACCTACCTGACCTCGAAGATCAGCTTCGACCTGAAGCCGGATGAAAATGACGTGTTCTGGTGCACCGCCGACATCGGCTGGATCACCGGCCACTCCTACATCGTCTACGGCATGTTGCCCAACCGCGTGCCCTCGATCCTGTACGAAGGCGGCCCGAACTACCCGGCCGAAGACCGCTTCTGGGACATCATCGAACGGCACAAGGTCACGAAGTTCTACACCGCTCCGACCGCCATCCGCTCCTTCATGAAGTGGGGCGACGAGCATGTCGACAAGCATGACATCTCCAGCCTCAAAATCCTCGGCACGGTCGGCGAGCCGATCAACCCCGAGGCATGGATGTGGTATCACGAGAAGATCGGTGCTGGCAAGTGCCCGATCATCGACTCCTGGTGGCAGACCGAGACCGGCGGACACATGATCGTGCCCAAGCCCGGCGCCACCACCACCACCCCCGGCTCCTGCACCACCCCGTTCTTCGGGATCGATGCGGCAGTGGTTAACTCCGAAGGTGAAGAGGTTCCGACCAACACCGGCGGTATCCTCGTCATCCGTAAGCCCTGGCCCGCCATGCTCCGCGGCGTCTACGGCGACCGTAACCGGTTCATCGATACCTACTGGTCAAAGGTCCCGGGCATGTACACCGCCGGCGACGGCGCGCGTAAGGATGAGGATGGCAACTTCTGGATCATGGGCCGTATCGACGACGTCATCGTCGTGGCCGGCCACAATATCGGCACGATGGAAGTCGAGTCGGGCCTGGTCAGCCACCCGGCCGTCGCGGAAGCCGCTGTCGTCGGTTTCCCGCACGAGCTCAAGGGCAACGCCATCGCAGCGTTCGTCATCCTGCGTATCCCGATCCCGCACGGTGAAGCCGCCGAGAAACTCAAGAAGGAACTCGCCGCTCACGTCGCCAAGGAACTGGGTCCGTTCACCAAGCCCGATGTGATCAAGCTGACCGACGCCCTGCCCAAGACCCGCTCCGGCAAGATCATGCGTCGCCTGCTCCGCGACATCGCCGCAGGCAACGAAATCAAGGGCGACATCACCACCCTCGAAGACAAGAGCATCGTCGAGAAACTGCAACAGGGTTAAAATCCAATCGCTTCGACAACTCAACCAACCCCCCCGAAGCCCACGTTCATCGAACGTGGGCTTTTTCTTTATTGGGGCGATCCACCGTTATTTGACCAACAATCATTAGAGCGATCTCAATCCAAGCGTAGCGATTGATGGTCAGTTTCATCACGTCTCAACGCGAAGTAACAAACCTCGTCATTCCCGCGCACGCGGAAATCCACGCGCTCAATGAATCCAATGACGTAGATACCTTCCTGCGCGGAGATGACAGTAAGGGGTTGCAATTCACTGTCGTCCCCTTTGCGCCCACCAATCCGTCGTTGCCTCCTATAAGGGAGGATGCTTTTTTTGATCGCGTCACGTGTGAACGCACCCGTGTCCGACCGGTGTCCGCCCCATGTCCGCTTTAGGCCTTAACGGACATTAAAGCAGGGGCGGACGTCCTGCCCCCGATTGGCGGACATCGCGCAATTTGTTCTTTGACAAGTGGATAGCGAAGATTCGGCCCCAAAACGGAGGGAGGGGGCGGACATGGCCACCCCACGAGAAAAGCGGTCTCGATCCGAACGTTGTGAGTGCCTCACTTCACTCTCATCATCGCGCACGTACGACATGTGTTATTCGCATGGGACGCGATGAAACGGACCAGTAAACGCTGCCGTCGGTGTATGATTGCTATCGCAAAACACCTTGGGATGCCGGCCTTTATGGATAATCAGCCAAAACAACGATGGCGCGGATTCTTCAAAGCCCTCGGTCGAATCACAAGCGCCATAGTTGGTGCGATCGCGGGTTTGTTCTTGGGCTTGATAATCTCATTAATCTGTGTAGCCTGCGGCGCGACATGGTGGCCATCTTATGCCGCAGTTGCCGCGACATGCTTCATTTGTGCCGTACTATGCTCGATATACACAGGCTTGGCTGAAGTCGCTTTAGAGTTGATTTGGGCGGTTACGGATGCGGTATTGAGTATCTTGAGAGTTATCCTCGAATTATTCAGTTGCTTTTTGTAGCTAACGCTTACTCACCACCAATATCGCTGTATCCGCATTAAGGTTTGGATCGTTGTCTTCTGAAATACACACACCTTCATGCGTGTTCAGGTAGATGCCCGTGTGGATCATCGCCCCTTTGCTTGCCAGCAGGTCCTGCACATCTGCGATGGAACAGAAACGGCGGTTGGGGGTGTCGTACCATTCGTAGCTATATTCACCCTTGGCCTTGGGGCTGCGACCAAGCTCGGCATACATATAACGAAGGTCGCGGTACGCGAAGTTGGCGAAGCTGATGATGCAGCGTTTGCCGACGCGTAGCATCTCGTCGAACAATTCAGCGATATTTTCGATAGCCTGCAGCGTGGCAGACAGCACCACAACATCAAAACTGTGATCACTGAACTCGGGCAGACCTTTGTTCAGGTCGTAATCCAGCACGGGAAGGCCTCGCTTCGCGGTAGCGAGGATCGCATCTTGTTTTACTTCCACGCCACACAACCGCCCCGCTCCACGTTTGCGCAGTGCATCCAAAAGGTGGCCGTCACCGCAACCGAGGTCGAGCACCGACTCGCCAGAGGTTACAAAATCCACAATCCGTTCATCTATCAGACCAAGCTGCTGCGGCTGTGAACAAGGCGCCGGTGGATCGATCGCCGCTTCAACCAGCGGCCCATACTTCTCAATATCCTTGGCGACCAGAAACGCATCGTGCCCCGCTTCGGTCGTCACCTCGCAATAAGTCACCGGCTGGTCACGCGCAGTTAGCGCGGCCACGATCTCACGCGACTGCCTTGGCGGAAATAACCAGTCACTGGAAAAACCAACAACCAGCCACCGACACGTCGCAGGCCTCAGAGACTCGACCCGCATCTCATGCGTCTGACCCAGATCGAAAAGATCGATCGCCATCGATAATGTCACGTAGCTATTGGCATCAAACCGTTCAACGAAACGCTGACCCTGGTGCGCCAGGTACGAACCGACGCTGAACTTACTCTCAAACTCGGTGTCCAGTTGCCGAGGTTTATGGCGGTCGATGTCGAACTTATCCGACATACCCTTACTGGAAAGATACGTGATATGCCCGAGCATCCGCGCGATCGCCAGGCCGGTATCCGGATGCGTCGGCTGGTCGTAGTAGAGCCCCTTGTGGAAGTCGGGATCGGTCTGGATCGCGTTGCGTGCAACCACATCAAACGCAAGCGCCTGGCTGGAAAGCCTCGCGCTGGTAGCGATCGCACAACAAGCCGCGACGCGATCGGGGTATCGGATCGCCCAGCTCATCGCCTGGTGTCCGCCCAAGGAGCCACCCAACACTGCCGCGAGTTTCTCAATCCCCAGATGATCCAGCAGCATCGCCTGAAGATCTACCATGTCCTCGACCGTGACATCCGGAAACGTCGGGCCGTAAGGCTTGCCCGTCTTCGGATCGATCGAACCGGGGCCTGTCGTACCCCGGCAGCCGCCCAGTATGTTCGGGCAGATCACAAAGAACTTGTCCGTATCCACCGACATACCGGGCCCGACCATCGTATCCCACCAGCCCGGATCATCCTCGGGATCATGCCGGGCAACATGCGAATCCCCCGAGATCGCGTGGCAAACCAGCACCGCGTTGGACTTCTCAGCATTCAGCTTGCCATACGTCTCATAGGCACAGACCACCCTCGGCAACTGCCCACCCAGCCTCATCTTAAACAGCGAATCAAACGTCACCGACTGAAGATGCTTCAGCGGTGAGCCGGAACGGATATCGTCAGTACTTTCGAAGGCGTCTGTCATCAGAGCTATATCTTAACCAAAAAGAAACCCCACCCTCCCCGGGTGGGGCTCAATCATGTCAATATGTAACCAGTCGTGCGGATCAGCCCACCGCAGCGGCCAGTGCCTGGTCGATGTCGGCGATGATGTCGTCGACGTCCTCGATGCCGACGGACACGCGGATATAGTCCGGGGTGACACCGGCCGAGGCCTGCTCCTGCGGGGTCAATTGTTGGTGGGTAGTCGAAGCCGGGTGAATGACGAGGGTCTTGGCGTCGCCGATGTTCGCCAGGTGCGAGCAGAGCTTGGTCGCGTTGATGAACGCCTTGCCGGCCGCCATGGCCTTGTCGTTGTCTGCCGCCTTGATTCCGAAGCCGAGGATCGCTCCTTGGCCGTTGATCAGATACTGCTTAGCGCGAGCGTTATCCTTATGTGAAGCAAGGCCGGGATAGTTCACCCAAGCAACCTTCGGGTGCGCTTCCAGATGCTTGGCGACCGCCAGCGCGTTTTCACAATGCCGGGGCATACGCAGGTGCAGTGTCTCGATACCCTGCAGGAACAGGAACGCGGCGAACGGGCTCATCGCAGCACCGGTATCACGCAGCCAGTGCGTGCGGATATGGATGTTGTAAGCGATGTTGCCCATTGGACGCAGATGCTCTTCGAAGACCGCACCGTGATAAGAAGGCGATGGGCCACAGAACTCGGGCCACTTCTTCGGGTTGTCCGCCCACTTGAAGTTACCACTGTCGACGATCGCCCCACCGATGTGCGTGCCATGCCCGCCGATGAATTTGGTTGTCGAGTACACAACGATATCGATGCCGTGCTCGATCGGCCTCAACAGGTAAGGCGTCATCACCGTGTTATCGCAGATAACAGGAACACCACAGGCGTGCGCCGCATCGGAGATGCCCTTGAAGTCCGGCACATCGAGTTTCGGATTGCCCAGCGACTCCATGTACACACAACGTGTGTTGTCATCGATCAGGTTCTTGATCTTGGATGGGTCGTTCGGGTCGAAGAAGCGCACCTCGATACCGAGATTCTTAAAGGTCTGGGTAAACAGCGTCCAAGTCCCGCCGTAGAGGCTTGTCGCGGAGACGATGTTCTGCCCGGCATGGGCGATAGTCAGGATCGCCGCGGTGATCGCTGCCTGCCCGGAGGCAAAGCACAGTCCGGTCACCCCGCCATCCATCGCTGCCAGACGCTTTTCGAGCACGTCGGTCGTCGGGTTCATCAGCCGGGTGTAGATATTGCCGAACTCCTGCAGCCCGAACAGCGCCGCTGCATGGTCGGTATCCCGGAAAACATAGCTGGTGGTCGCGTGGATCGGCACGGCTCGTGAGCCGGTCGCCGGATCGGGCTCCTGACCTGCGTGCAAAGCCTTGGTTGCAAGTTTGTAATCTTGTTCTGCCATAGTGTTGCTCCTCTGAATGTTGAGCCCGGCATTATAGAAAGACTTGACGATAATGTCGGACAGCACATCGAAATCAACAACAAACAGCGGAACAAGCCCGGATCATAAGACCCGGCCATGCTTTGTTGCCGACGTGCTTGTATGATTGGAATCAGGCCGCCTCGATCGCGTCATCCCTGAAACCTGCCAGGTAATTTGTCGCCACAGACGCGGCCATGGGCTTGGCGAAGAAGAAGCCTTGTGCGTACTGGCAATCCATCGCCTGCAACTGTGACAATTGCTCGGCGTTCTCGATCCCCTCCGCAACGACCTCTAAACGCAGGAAGTGTGCAAGCGATACGATCGCGTCCATCACCGCTGCAAACTCACGATGCTCCTGCATGTTCTCAATAAAGCTGCGGTCGATCTTCAATTGATCGATGGGGAACTGATGTAAGCAACTTAGTGATGAATGCCCCGTGCCAAAATCATCCATCGCCAACCGCACACCCAGCTTGTGGATGCGCTGCATCACGCTGACGATGGCCTGCGGATTATCCATCACCGCGCTCTCCGTCACCTCCAGTTTCAATGCCTGTGCCGGCAAACCGGTCTCAACCAGCACCCGGTCAATGACGTCAAATATCTCCGCGCTGAGCATCTGTCGCCGGGAAAGATTGACGTTGATGCTCATCTCTAACACATCATCAAACCGTGCTCGCCAGGCCGCCATCTGCTTGCACGATTCCCGAAGAACCCATTCACCAAGCGAAACAATCAGGCCCGACTCCTCGGCAATCCCGATAAACTCATCCGGCTCGATCCGCCCGTGCTCGGGATGATCCCATCGCAATAGCGCCTCGAACCCCACGGTCGTTCCCGATTCCAGATCAACAATCGGCTGGTAATACACCTGGAACTGCTCATCAAAACTGCATTGACGAAGGTCCTGTTCCAGACGCATCCGCCTGACCGCCTGCGTGTGCATCTGCAAGTCAAACAGACAATATTGCGCACGTCCTCCGGCCTTCGCCTGGTACATCGCCGCATCCGCGTCGCGGATCACCTCGTCGGCATCTTCATAGTTCTCAGTACCGACCACCACCCCGATACTCACCGTCGAAATGACTTCGGATGTCTCGAATTTGAACGGCACCGCCAGGTGGTCCAGCAGACGCTGCGATAAAACCTGAACATCGTCCGCAGAATGAATCCCATCCATGAGGACCACGAACTCATCGCCTCCGAACCGCGCAACCGTATCAACCTCGCGAACACATGAACGTATGCGTTCCGCCATTTCGGACAGCAATTTGTCACCCAGGCTGTGCCCCAAGCTGTCATTGATGATTTTGAAACCGTCGAAGTCGAGGAACAACACCGCGTATCGGTACGAGCTGTTGCGTTTGGCCCGTGCAATCGCATGATTGAGTCGATCGGTGAACAACGAACGGTTTGCCAGCCCCGTGAGTTGGTCGTGATGCGCCAGGACACGCAGTTCATCCTGTGCCTGCTTGAGTTCGGAAATATCCGCCAGTGATCCGGAGATACGCATCGCTTTACCGTCGTCATCACGGACCGCGGCCGCCCGACACAGCATCCAACGCGTTGAGCCGTCGGCGTGATGCATTTCCAATTCGATATCAAACCGTTCGGACTTGCCTTGGATATGGTCGGTCAGCTTGGCATGGAAACGTGCCAGACACCCCGAGGAGATTCGGCTGAACCACGCTTCAGGTGTGTAAATAACCTCATCATCCGGCACACCAAGAAGTTCTTTCCACCGCGGCGCGTAGTAAACCCTGCCCGTAGCAAGGTCCCAGTCCCACAAGCCGTCGTTCGAGCCGTGCACCGCCAGCGCATACCGCTGTTCAGATTCACGCAGTGATAGGGTCAACGCATCCGCCAGTTGTTTGGCACGATCACGCGTCCTGGTCAGCGACCAGACCAGCAACACCAGCAACAAGCTGATCACGCTGCTGGCACCGCCCACAAGAAACACACGCGACCACGCGATTCGTGCGTTTGGGCTGGATTCATGTACGTAAAGCACCCACTGCCAATCATTGACGGGCAAGGAAGCCTGATACAGCCCCCCGCCCCGCTTATCCTTCATCCAGTCGGTGCCTTGGTCTTGCATCGAATGCCGATAAAGCAACCGATCTTCACTGCCCGATGCCCGCTGAACCAGGGCGCTACTGACCCCCTCCCAGTCTTCAGGCCAGATACCGGCCATAAAGGCGGACATCTCAACCGACATCGCGACCCACCCCGAAACGGATTCCAAACGTGACTCAGCCGTCCGTGTGTCGGCATTATGCTCAAAAAGCGGCAGATAAAGAACGACCCCAACTTTCGCCGCCCCCGTCTGATGCAGACTGAATCCTTGCGAGACCGCAACACGGTCGTCTAAAACACTGCGTCTCATGGTGTCATGAGATGCGGGGATCGACGCAACATTCAAGCCGATCGTATTGGCATTACGAAACATCGGCTCGTTGTATCGGATCACACAGTAATCATCGTACGGAACGGGTTCATAAAGCGTCGTGTCAAACACGTCGAAGTCAGGATCAGACCGTGAACGGACTTCCCGCACGTATCCATCAAGCTCTTGTGCCTTGACACGGTCCACGTATGCAAACCCGTAAGTCCCCGGGATATTCTTGAAGAACCGTTCAGAGGTGCAAAAGTTTCGCCACTCCTCCGCCGTGACTTCATCACTTGCCATGAATAGACCACGCGCCATCTCCAACGCGATCTCGTAATCATTGAGGCGTTCTGAGACTTCAAGCGTGAGTTGAGTCACACGTTCCTGGACCTGACGATGATGATCTTTGACTTGGTTTCGCCATGCCAAGTAACTGACAAACGACGTGGCGCCCAGTGACAGCAATGCGACCAGCAATGCCGCGCGCCAGCGCACGATGAACCTGCCAAGCGAATTTAATCTGTAACTATCCAGCACAGACATCAGCTACCCCTTGCACAGGTCCGTATACGATTGGCCCAATTCACCATGTACAAAGTAGTAGAAGTACCCAAGCGGCACGCAACGCAAGGCGTACAGCCATCACGTACTATCGGACGCCAACCGTCCGATGACCCTAACCTATATCGTGGTTCTGGCTAGCCGACTTCATCCAAATGCGAGGGATTACCCTCATCCCCGGTTGATACACGTTCTCAGATGAATGTCGAGAAAGGCAATATGCTCATGGGTCCAGGATTCCGCCCAGCTATGGACTTCTTTGAGCGATTGTAATGATCGATGCTTGCTGAATTTTGAAGTTAATTCAACATACTTGTTAAGGAACTGTTCGTGCTCTTGCTTGTTCTTTTGGGCCATCGGGCATTGCGCTTTTTCCATGCAGCACTCTTCGTCGCTGAAGTGACGCGTGACATACGTGCCCAATGATTTGAGGTGTGCGTCGACCTTCGGCCCTTCATAGACCCCCTGAGCAATCATGTCCTCCAGCTTGTTGAGCATGTCGAACATTTCCCGGTGCTGCTGATCCAACTCCGGTGAACCCGTGGTATATCCCTGTTTCCAAATGATGGTCATAACTTCGCCCTGATCTGCCAGAAACGTTTTACCTCGAATCAGTTACTACAACGTTCAACAAATCGCACCCGTACTTGTATCGCATAGATCGGGATGATTGATTGAAGGGGGTCGTTGCCAATAAGGACCGGCCGCACAGCGTCGGTTGGGTCCCTGTTGCTTGACGCAACCCCTTATCGGCAGGAACCACTCGGCACTACACGGCCGGCTTCACCATTCAGCCCTTCGCTCGTTGCGTTGGGCCGTCTCGCTGGCCCGGTCCGGTCGACCTCACCGTTTGGCTCGCATCAGCAAGCCGCACCACGGGGGCCGGTCATCCCGGTCGGCCTCTACACTACTGATATCACTCTATCCCGGGTCCCACTAAAAGTAAAGATAAATCAATCTGATTTTCTAACGTTTGAGACACAATCGTACCATCACGATACGATAACAGGACTTAAATACAGGTTTACAAGTCCACCCCCCTTTATAATTCAGTTATTTTCTACATTCTTGGTCCACTGGTAATCAATACATGACTCTCCTGAGCGTAAACGTCAATAAAGTCGCACTTTTACGTAATGCACGGCAAGGTGACACTCCCAACGTCGTCCATTCGGCCCGACTCGCACTGCAAGCCGGTAGCGCCGGCATCACGGTGCACCCCAGACCAGATGAGCGACATATCCGTCATCACGATGTCGGGGACATCGCCAAACTCCTGGCCGAACCGGAATACCACGGCCGGGAATTCAATATCGAAGGTAACCCGTTTCTAGGCGAATTCATGAACCACGCCCGTAACGTGAAGCCCGACCAATGCACGCTGGTGCCTGATTCACCGGATCAGTCCACTTCGGACCACGGCTGGAACATCGCATCCAACCTCGAGCGTCTCAAACCGATCGTAGATGAACTGAAGTCACTAGGTTGCCGGGTCAGCCTGTTCATGGACCCGGATCCGCAGCAGATTAAACTTGTTCCTCAGACCGGCGCCGATCGGATCGAGCTGTACACGGAGAGCTACGCCGTCGCATATGAGCAAGGCGGCGACGTTCTGGAAAATGAATACAAAAAATTTGCTGAGGCGGCCGCCTGCGCCACCGATCTGGGACTGGGCATGAATGCGGGACATGACCTGAACCTGTATAACCTCGGCCGATTCGTCACCATCCCCAACATCATGGAAGTATCCATCGGCCACGCACTGATCGCCGATGCGCTTGAACTCGGAATGACTGCTACCGTCAAGGCCTATCTGGACATCCTCAAAAACACATAACCGTGCAAGGCCGCAACCATTAGTCGCGCCCCGTTGCTGATTGACGTTTCAAAATACACGGCCGCTACAAGTACAAAAAAAACAGCACCCCGGCCGGTTTCTACCGGGGTGCGTATCTTTCTCCCCGTCCCGTGGTGACAACACTGCCACCACATCCTTGCCCGGGGACCGGCCACGATTCCTCTCCCTCCTGGCTCTCCCCTCCAGCAGACGGTATCCGGGCTTGGCTCTTATATGGGATTGTCGGGCACGATCAGCGCCCATCAAATAAATAAAAACGCTGCGCAACTACGCGCAGTAAACAATTAACCTCTTACGATGATGTCCTCCACAACTGCCGACTGCCTCGTCGACAGAACCCGTTCACTAAAAGAAAAAGAAGTCCGAAGTGATTGCATCCGATTCATGGCCTCCGTACCAAATGGGATGATCGGAACAATATAACAAAGTCAGAGGAAAATGTAAGGCCTATTTCGCGTTTTTACCTTATTTTTATGCAGTATTCGTCAACATCGAAGTCCATGATGTTACTTAGAACAATTAAAGATCATGATGAACGCGACTTAGCTATCGCTTCGTGCGCATCTGCTATAAGCGATGTCAACTCTGAAGGCAGTTCACGGTTTTCCCACCGCTTGTTGATGAACGCTGTGTGTCGTTCGATCAACACTTCCGCACGATCCAGACCCAACGCTTTTTCATCCGCATCCAGCTCATCGATGTGCTGCAACGCAAACCATACCGCCTGGAGTGCGATGATGTCAGCCACGCTATCGCGTAACGCCCGCCCCTGTGCGTTATCCGGCAAGGCCAACGCACCGCGGGCAAACTCGATCCATCGACCCAGCAACACCGACCACGTCAGCTTGTCCGCATCCAACGGCTCGCCTGTATCGGAAGATGGCTGTTCACTCATCCAGCTTCACACACCTTGACAGCCTGACCGGTCTGGGCCGACAGATGAATCGCCTCCACCTTCTTCATGTACTTCAAACCCTCCACAAAATCCGGGCTGACCCGGCGTTGCTGGGGCGGCACCCCGGCCCGAGCCGCACGGACCGCGGCGATGAAGCTCGATTCCACCTGCCAGGAACACATCAATTGTTCGGGCACCTCCGCGGGTTTCAGCGGCTCGCCGGTCTTGCCGAACAGCAACTGCCCGCCGATGTGGTAACGCAAGCGTGCCGCCGAGCCGTAGATGGTGATCGAATTCATCGGCGGTTCCTGGCTGACACCGGAATGTTGTTCATTGATCGACGCCCCGTTAACCAAACGCCCTTCGATGAGCACCACCTGCGGGATCTGGATGGTGTAGGACCTGCCATCCGGACCGGTTTTCGAGGGCACGGGTGTGTGGCACGTCGCTTTTAGCATCTCGTACTCACCAACCCAGGCGTTGAGCAATTCCGCCCAGATACCGACCTGCATCACCTGCTTGCCCGAATACTCGATCCGCTCCCGCCAGGAAATCACATCCGGTTTGTCACAGCTCGCATCAAGACAAGCCACCTCGACCTCGCGCAGTTCACCCAGCACCCCTTTGCGGATCGCAGTCCGAACAAACGGTTCATACGGCATACGGTGCGGCGGAGGGCACAACATGTTTACCAGTTCGGGCTTGGCCTGTGCGGCGGCCACCATCTGCTCGGCTTCCGCAAGGTTCATCGCCATCCGCGCCTGGCAGAACACATGCTTTCCCGCCGCGAGCGCAGCGATCGACATCTCGCAATGCGTGTAAGGCCAGGTCCCGATGAACACCGCATTCACATCATCCCGTGCGATCAGGTCTAGCCAATCCTGCTCTATCTCTGCAAAACCGAACTCCGCGGCCGCCTTTCGCGAACTGACTTCACTTCGATTGCAGACCGCGACCAGTTTTACGCCGGGCACAGCCTTCAATCCAGGGATATGGCGATGCCTGGCGATCCCACCCGCCCCGATGAAGCCGATGCCAATCATGTCTTCGCCCACTGATCTGCCTCCTGACTACTGCCCGGGTATGATTGTATCTCAACTGGTCAGACGTTCGTCAGTAACCGCCCTCTGTCAACCGTCAGTTTACCCTAAGCCCGCGCCCCCAACTATACCTCGCAGGAGGTTCCGATGACCCAACGACTGAAACGATGGTTTACATCCACTGCCGCATGCCTGGCGGTTGCAAGCGTGCTGCAAGCCGAGCCCCCTGCTGTGAACGATGCCGAATCCGCACCGGTCGACGAAGCAGAACAAATCATGACCGTCGATCGCGAAAACCGCGTCATCGATCTGAAAGCAAAGATGGTCCCTGCTGAACCGCAATGGCTGGAACTGGTCGCGACCACGCCCGGGCCCAAAGGCCGAGAGCACGAGGCCATCGTCACCATCGATATCGAACCCAGCCTGATCCACCTGGAACTGATCAAGCTGGGCCTGGAACCCGGCTCACCCCAGAAAAACCGCCTGGTAGAGGACAAGATCCTCACCGATCCGCCGACCGGCCCCGAGCTCATGCTTAGCTTCGTCTACGAAAAAGACGGCAAGGAAGTGGAAGTCCCCGCTTACGACTGGGTACTGGACAAAGAAACCGGTGAGCCGATCGAACCATGCAAATGGCTCTTTACCGGCTCGGACTTCCGTGAATGGCAGGGCAGGGAATACTACATGGCCAACGAGGCAGGCACGATCGTATCTCTGGTCAACTTCGGAGATGATTTGATCGTCCGCAAGACCGATACCACTCAGGACACCGACTTCCAGCAACTGCAGATCAATAAAGAGGCGATCCCCCCCTACGGCTCGGAATTGACCCTGCGGATCAAAATCCCAAAGCCCAAGTTGGATTCAGGACAGGAGAATGCCCTGGAAGAGGCCCAGACACTGCTTCCGGGGGCCAATCAGAGCCCCCCGGCACCTGAGACGCCCGATAATCCCGACCAGACTGAACCCTGATCAATCCCAGCGGGATTGCAAGAATCCGTTTGACAACCGGCCCCCAAATCCGGACAATGCACCTTCATTCCTGACCAGTATTTAGGTGGTATCTCATGCGACACATGACCAAGATGTTGTGCCTTCTGGTGCTTGGCCTGTCCCTGGCGTCAATGACCGGTTGCGGCCGAGTGACCGCCGGCCAGGTTCGCCACAATATGACCCCGGAATTGGCGACTAGTACTCGCAGTAGCGAGATGTACGCCAACGACAAGGCCCGGATCTTCGACAATAACCTCCGCGCCGCATGGGATGATCTGGATCGCTTCATGCTCATGCACCGCAACAGCCGCCTTACCCCCTACCCGGTGCCTTGATCTTTTAAACAATACGTTAATGTGAACCACACGCCCCGCGCTCGTCGCGGGGTTTTTTATTGCCAAAATGGTATTGAGCCGCGGATGAACGCAAATCTACGCAAATAATCACTTGATCCTTCAGTATCACATCCCCAATCATTCGCGTTTATTGGCGTTCATTCGCGGCAATAAGCAGCCTTAGCTGGACACAACCGTATCTACGACACGCCTGGCCGTATGTGGGAAGTAGTCCTGTAAGGCGTGCACCGTCCAGGCATCAGCCCGCAACGCGGCAATCGCATCGACCGCACAACTCGCACCCGTCAGCGTCGTGATCATAGGCACGTTGAACCGAACCGCCGTCGCACGCAGCTTGCCCTCGTCCGTGGCCGGTCCCTTACGAGTCGGGGTGTTGATCAGCAGACCAAGCTCGCCGTTCTTAATCATGTCGATCGCGTTTGGCCTGCCTTCACTGATCTTGTGCAACCGGTTCGTTTCGATACCACAATCCGCCAAGTGCGAGTACGTGCCGCCTGTGGTGTAGACCTCGTAGCCCATGTCGATCAGCCGTTTCGCGATCGGTTCACACGCAGGTTTATCGCTGTTTCGTACCGACAGGAAAATCTTCCCGCTCAACGGCAGCGACACGCCGGCCGACATCTGGCTCTTGGCAAACGCGACCGGGAAGTTCGTATCCGCACCCATGCATTCGCCTGTCGACCGCATCTCCGGCCCAAGGATCACATCCACGCCCGGGAACTTGCTGAATGGGAACACCGATTCTTTCACCGACGTGTGCTTCGGCACAACCTCTTCGGTCATGCCCAAATCACTGAGCTGCTTCTCGATCATCACCTTCGCGGCATTGAGCGCCCAAGGCACACCACAGGCCTTGCTCACGAACGGCACGGTCCGCGACGCACGTGGATTCACCTCGATCACGTAGATCTCGTGCTTATCTCTAGCATCACCGGGCCGACGCACCGCCCACTGCACGTTCATCAGCCCCCGCACGTTCAGCGATTCGGCCAGCTTCCGCGACAAATCCTTCAACTCTTCCACCACATCCGCAGGCAAGGAGTAAGGAGGGATCGCACAAGCCGAGTCACCGGAGTGGATGCCGGCTTCCTCGATGTGCTCCATCACGCCGCAAACGAGAGCGCGGGTATCGGGATTCGGGTTTCGGGTATCGGAAAAGAAGTCACCCACAACATCCACGTCGCACTCGACTGCTTCGGCCAGGAACTGGTCGATCAGGATCGGCTGGCCCGCCAGGTCGCTGGCGCCCAGCGCGATCGCCATGTAGTGACGCAACTGTTCATCATCGAACACCGTCGCCATCGCACGCCCGCCCAACACAAAGCTCGGTCGGACCAGCACGGGATACCCGATGTCGTTTGCGATCTTGATCGCTTCATCCACATCGTACGCAATACCGTTGGCAGGCTGCTTGATCCCCAGGCTCTTGATCAGCTCGCTGAATCGCTCGCGGTCTTCCGCCAAATCGATCGAATCCACACACGTCCCAATGATCGGTACGCCGGCCTTCTCCAGACCGTGCGCCAGATTCAACGGCGTTTGCCCACCGAATTGCACGACCACGCCATGGACATTCCCAGCCGAATCTTCATCCCCGAACGCCCCGCCGTTCAGCCTTTCGCAGATGTTCAACACATCTTCCAGCGTCAACGGCTCGAAAAACAGCAAATCAGATGTGTCGTAGTCGGTCGATACCGTTTCCGGATTCGAGTTGATCATGACGGACTCATAGCCCAGTTCGTCCGCAGCGAACGCGGCCTGCACGCAGCAATAGTCGAACTCGATGCCCTGCCCGATCCGGTTCGGTCCACCGCCCAAGATGATCACCTTCTTCTTATCCGTCACGCGGACTTCATCATCTAACACCGATGTAACGGCGCCGTTCTCGATCTGCTTGATCGGCGTCTCATACGTCGAGTAGTAATAAGGCGTCGCCGCCTCGAACTCCGCAGCACAGGTATCCACCAGCTTGTACACCGGCTCTACCTTGAGCGACTTACGATAAGCACGCACTGCTAAAATCGTGTCCGTGCTGATCTTGCCAAGGTAAAGGTTCGCTAACTGCGGGTCGGAATACCCCAACTGCTTAGCCTTGAAAAGCACCTCGCGCGGCAAATCTTCGAGCTTCTCGAAACCGCACAACACCTCCTCAAAATCTACGAGCTGCTTGATCTGATCGAGATACCACTTGTCGATCTTCGTGGCTGCGTAGACCTGGTCGATCGACCAGCCCATCTTGAACGCATACCGCAGGTAATACATCCGGCCCTGCGAAGGTACCGTCAGCTTGCGACTGAGCTTCATCTCTTCGATCGGCCATTCTACATTCGAGCCGTCCGCGTTCTTCACACCACGCTTGGCATTGAGCCATTTATCATTCGCATCAAGACCTAGCCCGAACCGCTTGACCTCCATCGAGCGGATGCCTTTCTGCAGGCTCTCCTTGAACGTCCGACCGATCGACATCGCTTCGCCGACCGACTTCATCTGCGTCGTCAGCGTCTCGTCCGCTTCAGGGAACTTCTCAAACGTCCAACGAGGAATCTTCGTCACGACATAATCGATCGTCGGCTCAAAGCACGCGACCGTCTTGCCCGTGATGTCATTCGGCAGTTCCCACAGCGAATAACCGACCGCCAGCTTCGCCGCGATCTTCGCGATCGGGAAGCCCGTCGCTTTACTGGCTAGCGCACTGGACCGCGACACACGCGGGTTCATCTCGATGACGACCACATCCCCATTGTCCGGGTTCACGCCGAACTGGATGTTCGATCCGCCCGTCTCCACGCCCACCGCACGGATGATCGCACACGAAGCGTCACGCAGCCGCTGATATTCCTTGTCTGTTAAGGTTTGGGCCGGCGCGATCGTGATCGAGTCGCCGGTGTGTACGCCCATCGGATCGAAGTTCTCAATCGAGCAGATGATCACGACGTTGTCGTCGTGGTCCCGCATGACCTCCAACTCGTATTCCTTCCAGCCAAGCAGCGACTGGTCGATCAGGATCTGGTGGTTCATCGACGCATCAAGCCCACGCTTGGCGATGTCGGCAAACTCTTCGCGGTTGTATGCCACGCCGCCGCCCGTCCCGCCGAGTGTGAACGCCGGCCTGATAATCGCGGGCAGCCCCACCCGGTCGAGGATCTCGTACGCCTGATCCATCGAATTCGCGACCCCGGCATCCGGACACTTGAGCCCGATCGATTCGATGATGTCTTTGAACTGCTGGCGGTCTTCCGCCCGGTAGATGACTTCACGAGACGCCCCGATCATCTCGACGCCGTGCTTGGTCAGAACGCCCGTGTCGTACAGCTCGCACGCACAGTTCAGGGCCGTCTGCCCACCCAGCGTCGGAAGCAGAGCGTCGATCTCGTAGTCGCCGCCTTTCTCCTTCTCGATGATCTTGGTCACTGCCTCGGGCGTGATTGGTTCGATGTAGGTCCGGTCGCTGAACTGCGGGTCCGTCATGATCGTCGCCGGGTTGGAGTTGACCAGCACGACCTGGAACCCCTCTTCCTTCAGCGCCTTGCAGGCCTGCGTGCCAGAATAGTCGAACTCACAGCCCTGACCGATCACGATCGGCCCCGAGCCTATGATGAGGATTGTGCGGATATCGTCACGTTTGGGCATGGTTTATGTGTATTTAGGTAGGGGTAGACATATCCGGCAGCCGAACCGGATTTGAGCCAGTGTAGCATTCGCGGTGCAGCCGCGAAAGGGCAGGGAATTTAGGATTTATGATTTAGGATTGATGATTTAAAAGACCAGCATTGCCTTAGTCACACCGATCTGAACAAATCATAAATCTCCAATCCTAAATCATAAATAGGAACCGCCCCACACCCTATCCCTTTATCTCCACAAGATCCGCCTTCATCTGCTCCGTGTCCAGCACCATGATCGTGCAGCGGTCGTTGACCCAGCCGCAGCACTCGCCGGGGTTGAGGTAGAGGATGCCGTCGCTTGTCTGGTTGACGACTTCGTGGGTGTGGCCGGTGATGACGATGTCCGCCCGAGCAATGTCGGCAGGCTTGAGCCATTCGATCCAGTGATGCATCACGATCGTCTTGCCACCAAGCTCAATCCGCAAAGGACCATCGACGATCTGTGGCAACACTTTCTTCAATCCCGCTCGCTCACCATCGTTGTTGCCATAGACGCAATACACCGGCACGGACACCGCATCTTGCGCGATCAACTTCGCTGCAAAAGGAGCGATCACATCTCCCGCGTGCAGGATCGCCTCCACTCCTAACCGCTCGAATAATGCTATTGCCCGTCGAAATGGGGGCAGCCGATCATGCGTGTCGCTGATGACGCCTATTTTCATGGGGGTTAAGTATGAGAAAATTGAACGATTTTCGCAAGTATTTTGGGGATTGGGGGTTGGGATTTAGGGATTGGGGGATGCCACAGAGCATCAGATTCCATCACTGTTCTATTGATTTCCCCCAATCCCCAGCCCCGAATCCCCAACCCCCCGCTACAATCCCCACATGCCAGATCGACTCGAACAACTCGAAAAACTCCACGCCGCCGACCCTGCCGATGCTGACATCACCTACATGATCGCGATGGAACACGTCAAAGCTGGGGATTACCCGAGTGTCATCACCTGGCTCGACAAAACCCTCGCGATCGATGCCAACTACCTCTACGCCTACTACCAGAAAGCCAAAGCCCAGGACGCCCTCGACGACACCCCCGCCGCCAGGGTGACGCTTGAGCTAGGCCTGGAAAAAGCCAACGCCGCCGGGGATGGCAAGGCCATCAGTGAGTTGAATGAATTGCTGACTTCATTCGAATGAAGTTATTCGATCACACTGAATGAGACCTTCAAACCGGTATGAAGAAGGTTCCAAAAAATACAGGAAATCTGCGTGTATGGGTGTGGACCCCCGCAACCGCAGTTCTATATCTAGTCACCGGCCTTGGTATTTATTACTTACCCATTGACGTGGTTGTCGTGGTGCTCGCCTTAGCGGCAGTATGGATCACAGCCATCATCGTGTGTCGGGTATGTCTGTCCACCCATGCGGCAGAGGTACTATTCTATTCCATGCTGCCATCAGGCATGGCCCTATGTGGCGGCATTCTTGCATGGACGGCAGTCACAGCCGTCTTAGTGTCAACGGACCTGAGAAGATCAGAAGTTATCTCAATGGGAGCGATATCCCTGTTCCTACTTCTGTTTGGAAGTTTTCATATCACAGATGCGATCGTTGATGAGGTAAGTTCGAGGCTTCGATCATTCTCAAAGCGGTCCAATGACATCACAAACGTAAGAAGTCGTGTGTTTGAAGACCGAAACATTTCAGACACATCATCACTCATCCGTTTCCCACGCATTGACACAAAAGAAAACTACCTGGGAGCATTCTGGCAGTGGGTGTCGATGATGGCCGATGATCGCTACGACCGTGCGGCAAAAGCCTTCCTTTCGGGCAGTGAATGGGAGGCGAATCAACTTAAGAAGCGAGTTACGACCTTCTTCGGGGGTAACGATCCATGGTCTGTCGTCATCCCAAACGATCGACTGATCGGTGTGATCGAATCCAACATGGAATACAGTCCAATGGATGAAAACGGCCGAGGATGGTTCATGGCTCAGATCCCCCTTACCACCGAGCCGAATGATCCAAAGGCAGACGATATTCCACTGATGGGATTAGCGGTTTCGTTCATTGTCATCGACCGTGGTGAACACTATGAACTCTTCTTTGAGATTTTCCATGCCTGACCCATGCGCATGAACCGGCCTGTTCGATTTTTCATATCTGACGACATTCGACATTAAATATATAACACTTGGAACTCAATCAAATAGATCAACACATCGATATGTTGGGTAATTCATAGAAAACACGGCGATCTGCGATCGCCCGCTAAACGGATTGTTGCGCTTCAATCTCATCCCCCAAACTGATCAGATTAGTAGATCTATCTTACTCTGCGCACTCCGCGTTCTCTGCGGTTAAACTTCTTATTCACCCAAACGCTTCCAGCACCGCTTCCCACTTCCCTTGCGATCGCAGGATATGCTCGACCGCTTCACGTGCCGCGCCGCGCCCGCCTTTGGCTTCTGTAACGAACTTCGCGGCCTCCAGGACTTCGATCGCCGCGTCCGCAACCGCCATCGGGTAGGCAACCTTTTTCAGCGCCGGCAGATCCAGAATGTCATCACCCATAAACGCAGTCTGCTCCAGCGACACATGCGCCCGTTCCGCGATCGCTTCGATCCCCGCCGCCTTATCCTTGCAGCCGGCAAAGTAATGGTCGATCTTTAGTTCCTCCGCACGACGCTTCACAACTTCGCTCGAACGGGCCGTCAAAATACCCACCTGCAAACCACTGAACCGCGCCGCACGGATACCAAAGCCGTCCTTAATATTGAATCGCTTGAATTCGTTGCCTGTATTGTCATAGATCAGCGAACCATCAGTGAGGACGCCATCAACATCGAATACGATCAGTTGAATATCAGGGATATCTTTGGACATTTGTTTTTACCACAGAGACATAGAGGCACAGAGAGGACAGCATAAAATGAACAGGGATAAACACGGATGAACAGGATAAGAAGTTAAGCAATCTAAATTCTTATCTGTGTCCATCCGTGTTCATCCCTGTTTCAATAGTCTTCTCTGTGGTTCAACCTTCTATAACCTTGAGCGCCGCCAGGTCCTGCACGTCGATCAGCCCGACAGGCTTACCCTCCCCATCCACCACGGGAATCTCATCGAAACGCCTTTCGCGCACAATGTGTACCGCATCCCTTACCAACGATGTGTGCGGCAACGTCGTCGGGTTTGTCGTCATCAGTTCGCGGATCGGCCCGCCCCATACTTCGGGACCTTTGTTGATCAATGCAGATCGCAGGTCGCCGTCGGTCACGATGCCGGCCAGCTTGCCATCATCATCGACGATCAATAGCGCCCCCGCTCTTCGCAGCCCCGCTTCGTTGGCGAACTCTTCGGCCTTGGCGTACGCCTGTTGCACGCTCAAACCTAATCCGATCAACGGCTGATTGTCACCGGCCTTGAAACGCATCGCGTGAACGACCGGCATCAACTGCCTGCCAAGTCCGCCGCCGGGGTGGAACTTCTGGAAGTCACTGACGCCGAAGTTGCGCCTGCGGCTGACCACCAGCGCCAGCGCATCGCCCAGCGCCAGCATCGCGGCCGTACTCGCCGTCGGCGCCAGATTGTGCGGACATGCTTCGGTGATGTCGCCGATGAGTAGCGTCACCGTCGCGATCCGCGCCAGCTCGCAATCTTCTTTTCCCACCATCGCGATCACCGGCACGTTGTCGAGCATCAACAACTCCGCCAGCGAAACCACCTCATCGGTATTCCCGCCATGCGATAGAAGCAGCACGACATCGCCCTTGCGGACCTTGCCAAGATCGCCGTGCATCGCTTCGACCGGATGCATGAAGTGGCTGGGCGTGCCGGTGCTGGCAAACGTGGCCGCCAGTTTCTGCCCGATCAGCCCGCTCTTACCCAGCCCGGAGACGACGAGATTGCCGTCCTTGGCTTTCAATATGACATCGACCGCCGCGTGAAATGCCTCGGTGATCTCGATCTGACGGATCGCATCAGCCTCTGCATCAAGTACCTGCCGGGCTAGGTCGGCCTGCTGGCGTGGGTCGGATTGTGCGCTTAAGTTCAATGCAGCCTTGTCCATTCTGAAAAACCTGCTTAAAGTGCCATGATCGTGCAAGACCGTACCCGCGGTCAACCCCGTGCCAAGGGTCCGCAATCCCAGACCTGGCACGCCAAACTCAGACGGGCTTAATGGAGTGAGCCGATGACAGGCACCAGTCAGGACTACCGCGTACAGCTCGATGCCTATGCCGGGCCGCTGGACCTGCTGCTGTACCTGGTCAAACGTCACGAAATCGACCTGCACGACATCCCCATGTCCAGACTCACCGAGCAGTACCTGCATCACCTGAAAGTGATCCAGGAGATCGATGTCGATCTGGCCGGCGAATTCCTCGTCATGGCCGCGACCCTCGTTGAAATCAAGAGCCAGATGCTCGTCCCCTACGTCACCGAGCAGACCGAGGACGAAGTCGCAACCGACGCCATCGAGGACCCGACCGACCCGCGCTACGAGCTGGTCCAGCAGTTACTGGCCTACAAGCGCTTCAAGGAGGCCGCGATCGGTCTGGAAGACCGTCAGCGCGACTGGGAAAGCCGTTTCGCCGCTCATCCCACCGCCCGGCCCAAGGACGAAAAGAAAAAAGCCCAGCCCGACGAGTCGGAAAACGCCGAAGAGGCCGAGATCGACCTCGAAGACGCCAACATCATGGACCTGTGCGAGGCATTCGGCCGCATCCTCGATTCGATCGGCCACAAACCGCAGGTCGAGGTCACCTACGACGATACCCCCATCTCCCTGCACGCCGAGGATATCGCCGACCGGCTCAAGCGAGACGGCCCGATGACGTTGCAGCAGATTTTTATCGGCCGAAAAGGCCGTGGCGAGATGGTGGGGCTCTTCCTGGCTGTACTCGAACTGGTCCGTACCCGCCGGGTCGGCGTCGAGCAGGACAAAGCCGGCGGCGATATCCGCCTCATACTCCGCCCTGAATCCGATCACATAGACCCGACCGGCATCACTTCAGATGCAGAAGCCACAGACTGGCGTGATCCGGAGACCGGCGAGATGCAATACGACTGGCCGGACGAAGCATCGCGTCTACGGGCCGAACGCCGCGCCAACCGACGCGCCAATCGCGCGAAGAACGATGAAGCCGAAAACCCCGAGGCCCAGCCTAATTCCCAGGATGACGACAAAGACGAGTTGGAAGATGAAATCGACGAGCTCGATGAGTGGGAAGAAGAGGACGACGATGACTTTGAAGATGAAGATTGACGTCCATCGGCTAGCCCGCAAACACCGTATCTATATATAGATAGATCTGACAGCTCCATCGGCAAGGCCATGTCCGATAATGGATCGCCTCCCGACTTCTCAACCGGGTTTTACCACAAAATTCCGATGCAGATCTAAGGCACTCGCCCGAGTTGGAGAGTTGCTCGCGCATGTTTTGCGCGTTGTCCGGGAAAGTCGCCCCTGAGTGATGCTTTACAGGGCATCGTGGTTATCGGACCATCTTCGATTATTGTTCATAAGCGACTTTTCCACAGCGATTTGCCTTCTATCAGAGAAATGGCGAGAATCATCGCGTGGAAATTGCCACAAAATTCAGCATGTCGACGGGTTCCTCCCGATAGAGACCCTTAAGTACGAGAGATTCCTTTTCCACGGAACGGAGCTTAATCATCATGTTACGAACCAAATGGACCACTGCCGCGTTTACCATTGCCGGGCTGGGATTGTTGTCCCCGGCACAGGGCGATCAGATTGCTGATATGCAAGCTCAGATCGACGCCCTGCGTACCGAACTGACCCAGGTCAAATCCGAACAGGGCGACAATTGGCTCAACGAGCGTCGCGCTGAAGAGGTGAAGGGCCTGATCATGGAAGTGCTTTCTGATGCCGACACACGTGCGTCGCTTCTGAACGACGGCGCGGTCGCCGGCCACGACGGCAAGCGATTCTTCATCGCTAGCCCCGATGGCGCTTTTGCCATGTACTTCAGCGGTCAGTTGAACTTCCGCTACATCTACAACAACCAGGACACCAACACTGGTGATGAAGATGAAGGCGGATTCCAGAGCCGCGCCGTCTGGCTGAAACTCGACGGTCACGTCGCCGATCCGAAGATCGGCTACCACGTCGTGCTCGAGCATACACGTGACGGTGGCGACACCAACCTGCTCGAATACGACATCAGCTATCAGATCAGCGACAACCTCAAGGTCGCCGGCGGCGTCATCAAGCTGCCGTTCAACCGCGAAGAACTCGTCGGCCTCGCCGGCCAGCTCACCGCTGAACGCTCGATCATGAACGAATTCTTCACACTCAACCGCTCCGAAGGTGTCTTGCTGACCTACAGCGAAGATAACTGGATGGTCCGCGGTATGTTCAGCGACGGCGCCAACGCCGACGTCAGCGAATTCGACAACGACACATCCGAACTGGCCCTGACCGTCCGCGGCGACATCGCCCTGGAAGGCGATCTCAAGCAGGCCAAGGACTTCACCGGCTGGGATGGCGAAGGCACCAGCATCGTCCTCGGTGGTGCATACCACTACGAGTTGGGTGACGGCCGCAACGGCGGCGATTCCGACTACAACGCCTGGACCGTCGACGTGTCCTACGAGAATGAAGGTGTGAACCTGTTCGCCGCCTACATCGGCGCGAACATCGATCCCGACGAATCCACCGCCTCCGATCGCGACATGACCGGTGTCGTGGTGCAAGGCGGCCTGGACCTCGTCCCGGATAAATTCGAAATCTTCGCACGCTGGGAATACATCGATGGCGACGTCGATGGCGAAGATGACTTCAGCGCCTGGACCGCCGGCTTCAACTACTACATCAATGGTAGTCGTGCCCGGTTCACCACCGATGTTGTTTACCTGAACGACGACGTACCGACCGCCAATCCCTTCGGCGCCAGCCCGACCAGCAACATGCTCGGCGTGATCACCGGCACCGAAGACGAAATGGCCGTACGTTCGCAGTTCCAGTTGCTCTTCTAAGCAACTAGCAATCAGAATCTCGTACAAACTCCGAACCCTCGGGCAACAACGCCCGGGGGTTTTTTCTTTTCTATCCATCTCCAAACGCGGCAACCGGATACCATTCAACCTCAAACGCCGATCGGTCGATATAAAAACTATGTCCAGTATCTCAGCTAGCGGTGCATCCAGCCTCAGCCAGGCCCAACTGGCCCAGGAAGTCGGCATGCGCGTCGCCGCCAAGACCCTCGACGCCGCACGGGCACAGGGCGATGCCGCCATCTCTCTCTTGCAGGCGGCCGCGGAAATTCAACAGCAGACCGTGCCCAGCGCAGATCCGCACATGGGCACGCAACTCGACGTCAAAGCCTGATAACACCGCTGAATCAGAATGGCTCAACAAAGCAGTCCTATAACTGCATTATTCAGAATTCAGCATTCACACTTCAAAATTAACCAATCACTTTCCCAACCGCTTCCACGACCTTGTCGTGAATCGCGCCGTTGGTTGCGATGATCCCGCGGTTCTGCTCGAGCTTACGCCCGTGCGTGAAGTCCAACGGCTTGCCGAACGCATCCGTCACCGTGCCGCCGGCCTCTTCGACCACGATCGAACCGCCGCCGTGGTCCCAGATCTTCTCGCGGTACTCGGCGCTGGTCGGCAGACGCAGATAAATCGACGCCTCACCACGAGCAACCGCCGCGTACTTCGCCTGGCTGTCCATCCGGACCGACTCTTCGGTGATACCCAGCAATTCCGCGATCTTCGCCGCGTCATCATGGCTGGAGTGCCCGCTCTCGACCGATTCGCAGAACCGCGCCTTGGCCGGATCAGTGATATCGCTGACCTTGATCGGCTTGCCATCAAACGATGCCGAATCCAACGGCAGGGCGACTGCCCCCTTACCCTTCGCCGCGACCATCAGCACACCCGTGCCCGATCCATCCATCGCCGGCAGGTTCGGACAACCCAGCACGCCAAAGACGACCTTCCCATCCTCGATCAGCGCCAGCGCGATCGCGTATTGCTCAGCCCGTAAAAAGCCCTTCGTCCCGTCGATCGGGTCCAGCGTCCAGTACCGCTTCATCGAGCCGTCAGCAGGCGGTGTGGCTCCACCACGATCGATCCAACTCAATACCGTCTCAGGTGATGCCGCGCCCTTGGCCTTGATCACATGATTCACCACGTTTTCCAATAGGGCGGCGTTGCCCGGCTCACGCAGTTCCTTGGCATCCTCCTCGCCAACCACCGGATCGTTCGGGAAGACATCCATCAGGGCCTTGCACACCACCGCCTGGCTGGCGAAGTCCGCCACCGTCACCGGGCTGCGGTCTTTCTTCTGAAGCGTGTCTTCGGTTACGAGGTTCTGCTGGACAGCCTGCGTCACCGTCGCCGCCAAACGAACAGCCGTGACCGCGGTTTTAAATTCAGGGGTAGCTAGCATGGGTGAACATTCTCCGTCTCAGGGTTAGGAGACGGAAGTGTAACGGATTGTGCAATCACTGTCCCCCACTTCACCAAACAATAGAACCCCCAATAGCCGCGGGCTGCCAGCCCGCGCGACCCTGCGTGCTAAACTTGAATAACGCATCACAGCCACCCCCTGCAAGCCGGGGGCTAAAAATGTGATCAATACCCGCCCGGTTGCGTCGCCAGGTTGTGGAAGCGGGTCGTGGAACCGTGGAAGTGCAGTCTCACCGTGCCCGTCGGGCCGTTACGCTGTTTAGCCAGGATGATCTCAGCGGTGTTCGTGTCTTCGTAATCCTCTTCACCACGGTGGAAGTAATCCTCGCGGTGCAGCATCATCACCACGTCCGCATCTTGCTCGATCGAACCTGATTCACGCAGGTCGCTCATTCGCGGTCGATGCCCTTCACGCTGCTCGGCCGCACGGTTCAACTGGCTCAGACAAACCACCGGCACACTCAATTCACGCGCCAGCGCCTTGATCCCTCGACTCAGGTTCGAGACTTCCTGTTGCCTGCTTTCCGATCCCGGCGCGCTCATCAACTGCAGATAGTCGATAAAGATCGCCTTGATCCCGTGCCGTGCCGCCAAACGCCTCGACTTGGCGCGCAGACTCAACAGCGACAGCCCCGGCGTGTCGTCGATGTAGAGCGGCGCCTCGGACAATTCACCCACCGTCAGCGCGAGCTTGCCGAAGTCATCCTGGTTGAGCATGTTCCGCCGCAGCTTGTGCGAATCCACGCCCGACCGCGAGCACAACAGACGCTGCGCCAACTGCTGGCGCGACATTTCCAGGCTGAACACCGCACAAGGCTGCCGCGTCGTCGCCGCCATGTGTTCAGCGATGTTCAAAGCGAAGGCCGTATTGTGCGTAACGATGAAGTCATCGGTCACATACAGCCTTGACGGATGGCTGACAGCGATGCACTGAGTCTGTGTAATCCGAACCGGATCAATTGAAACAATATTCAATCGGCGTTGTCTTATCCTGGCACTAATTCTTGTCTGCTTTTCCGGGATCGTGACAAACTCGCCGGCATCGGGATGCTGGAGATTACACACGTAAGCAGGTAGCCCGTTGAGCGTTTTGCCGCGGTAACTATACGTGGTTTGTTTACGCGTAAATGAGCCCGTCCCCCCCAACGACCGGATTAGTTCGACCACATCGTGCGCTAATTGCACACTGGACGTGCAGAAACGCATACTCCCCCAACGTTCAACCCATCCGTCCGTATCCATCAAACCTGCGAGTAATGCGGCACGTGACGAACGGGAAGCTGTTTTAAATCGAGCAGGGATAAACTTCTGTGTCGCGTCACAGCCCCAGAGCCCAAGCCCCTGCAACACTTCTTTCACCGGGTTTGCCTGCACCCCCTGTACACCCGCACAGTGAGCGCCGCCGTTCCTGACAATCCGGTAATCGTATCCCCCGGCCGGATTGATCGTCATGGCCGAATCCAAACGCGACGCCATCTGCTCTAAAACCGTGTGCGATTTCGTTGAAAAGCGGACCGACGTTCCCGACAGTGTTCCATCACCAATCAGGCAACCCAGCACCCATGGATCGATCGGCAGATTCTCATCTGAACCGAACTCACCGCTGAATGTCTCGATCCACAAACGGTTTTGATAGCGCTTACGCTCCAGCATCTGCACTAACCGGGCCGTATCGATAACCCTCGGCTCATCCCAACCGCGATAATGCACCCGCCATAAATGCTCAGCACAACACTCCGTCGATCGACCATCGGAAAGTGTGATGCGGTACACCTGTCTCTGGCCCTGTGGGAATATCCCTTGCACACGAGACGGCTCGCCATCAACCGATGCCAACGCATCACCCACCGAAAGGGCCCCCATCTCAACCCAGCCATCCGGCGTCAGCACCTTCGCATCCAGCGGCTGCGCTTTACCCATACTTGGCCGAGCCGCGACGATGATCATTTCACCCGGCTGCAGACCGTTGGTCATCTCATCCAGCTCGATGAACCCGGTCTCCAGGCCGGTGCGCATGCCTTCATCGCTTTGCAGGTGGTCGTAAGTTTCCTGCAAAAGCTCGCCGAGTTCGGCCGCATCGGTACTCGATTTGCTTTCCGCGATCTCGAAAATCGCACGCTCCGCCTTATCCAGCAGGTCGCCGACCGGCTCGGATGAGTTGTAGCAATCATCCAGGATCTGCCCCGCCGACTCGATCAGCCGACGCAGCGCCGCTTTCTCGCGCACGATGTTCGCGTAATATGATGCGCTCGCCGCCGAGGGTACCGACTCCGCCAGCTCGATCAGGTAATCCAGCCCGCCGACCTGATCCAGCAATCCTTTATCATCGAGCCGTTGCTTAAGCTGGACCATATCGATCGACTGCACCTGGTCGTACAGTTCGATCAGCGTCTCATAGATCGCGGCATGGGCGGGCTTGTACAAATCCTCCGCGCTCTTGATGATCTGGATCACCTCGCCGCAGACACGCCAGTCCAGGATCAACGATCCCAGCAACGCACACTCGGCCTCCAGCGCGTGCGGCGGCAGCTTGTCGAACAGCTTCGACACATCCACCCGCCGAATCTCTATCGGCTGGCGTCGTCGTGAACCAGATTGTGTGGGGGCGGTACTCAAAGTGGCAACTTCCGAGGGATATCTTCCTTGAATTACTGAATCATAGCATCCAGACACGTTCACATTAATGCATCACTGACACTCGTGAAGAGGCGTTGAGAATCTGTCGGTAGCGTGACTCATCTCAAGTTCATCCGATCACCCGGAATATCTCTCCTGAAGTGGGCAAAAAGTCTTGACAAACCCAACTGACTACTGTTATATATATGTAGTCACTTTGCCCGGGAGTCTACCGTGTTCATCCGCATTGAAAAAGCGTCCAGCGTGCCGATCTCCAGGCAGATCGCCGACCAGGTTCGCGCCCTGGTGATGGTCGGGATCGTCGATGCGGGCCATAAGATGCCTTCCATACGTGAGTTAGCTCGTGAGTTGGCGGTCAATCACAACACGGTCCTCCGGGTTTACGAGCGGCTGACCGCCGAGGGACTGCTCGAAAAACGTCACGGCGACGGCACGTACGTCAGCAGCAAACCCACCGCTTCCGCTCAACTCGACAATCAACGCCGGCAACTCAACGATGAACTCGCTCAACTCGTCCGCCGAGGCCTGATGCTCGGGCTCAATGCCGAGGCTCTGCATGAACTGCTTGAAACCGTGATCCAGTCACAAACACGTGACCCTTCCGCCGCGGAATCGACGGAGACAACGCCATGACCACCCCCGCCATCCAACTTTCCAACGTCGGTAAGACCTTCGGCAGCCACCAGGTGCTCAAGCAGGTCGACCTGACCGTCAACCAGGGTGAGACCTTCGCGTTTCTCGGCCGAAACGCCGCGGGCAAAACCACTACCATCCGCATGCTCCTGGGTCTGCTCAAACCCACGCACGGCAACATCAATGTCCTGAACATGGACCCGCAGGTCGATCCGATCCCCGTCCGGGGACGGGTCGGCTACCTCGCCGAGGACCAGCAGATGTACGGCTGGATGCGCGTCGAACAACTCATCCGCTTCATCGCCCCCTTCTACAGCACATGGGACCACGACCTTGCTAGCCGATACCTCAAGCAGTTCGACCTGCCGGCAAAAAGCAAAATCCGCACCCTCTCGAAAGGGCAAAACGTCCGCCTCGGCTTGCTGCTCGCGCTGGCGCACCGCCCGGAACTGGTCATCCTCGACGACCCGGCCCTCGGGCTCGATCCGATCATGCGTAAGCAATTTAACCGCGACCTGATCACGCACCTGCAAGCTGAAGGCAGAACGATCTTCTACAGCTCGCACCTGCTGTACGAAGTCGAACCCATCGCCGACACGGTCGCGATCCTGCACGACGGCAAGATCATCAAGCACGCCCCAACCGAATCGCTGCGCGAACAGGTCAAGCGCATCGTCCTGCCACGCGACACCTACAACGAACAACAAACCCCGCCCAACATCCTCGACCTTGTCCGAAACAACGGCGAAGCGGTCGTCACACTCGAAAATCCCGAGCCTTACATCGAACAACTGCGCCACGCCGGCACCCAACACCGCGTCGTCGACCTGAATCTTGATGAAATCTTCGAAGCCTATGTCGCCGGGAACACCAATGCGGCGGAACCCACCCCCGTTTAGCCCGCCAGCAAGCTGCCGGTATGGGGCAGTAAAACTGCCCCGCTAAACGCACAAAATACACACCTCCCCGGGAAGAACCCATGAGCGGCCCGATACGCAGCCTGATTATCAAGGAGTATCACGAACAGAAGTGGCGTTGCGCATCGTTGTGCGCGATCGGGTTATCGGTGATTTTGTTCACATTGATCTTTGAGCCGTCCGAGGCAGACGTTGTGTCACTTTGGCTCACGATCGTGTTTTCACTAGTGGGTGCGTTGTTCATCGCCATGGGTGTCGCCGCGGGCGAAAGAGCCGGTGGAACACTCGAGCTGCTGCGCTCGCTGCCAGTTCGCCTATACAAAGCAGCCGCAATCCGTTTACTCCTCGGCGCCGCCGCCTGGTTGATCCCGATCGTGTTGGTACTTGGAATCTACACCATCTGGCTTCTGATCATTTATCAGTTAAGCCGGATGGGTTACGAGATCGACAAATACTGGCTAAAGCTGGACAGCGATATAGGCGGTGTTGATAAGCAAGAAATGCTTGCATTAACAATAGCTTCCATCTGCATAGGCTGTAATGTTTATCTCTGGACGGTTGCCGTGGGCTTGCGACAACGGACCGAGTTACGAGCAGGGCTATGGGGAATCGGCGTGATTATCCCGCTCGCAATCCTGCCGATCGTACTTGATTGGATCATGGAACAGGTTGTATTTCATTTGGCGCCAATAGTCCCTGAGTTTCACCAGAACATGTGGGAATTCAGAGAACACCTGACATCCGCGATGATGGCTTTAAGTCCCGTTGGACCTATTGTCGCCTGTAATATTCACTATGACCAACTTCGTTTAACAATAGGTGCGCAGATAGCTGTCGCCACACTTCTCATAACTTACACTTTGCTGCGTTATGCAAGCATGTCACGCTTGGATAACCATTCGCCATCAGTATCAACCAATCTCGATCCCCCTATCCAACTTGCGAAACCACTACGTTCTCCTTTCACTGCCATTGCATGGAAACAGTGTCGCGATTCTTTCCCGATGATCATTTTGAGCTTATCGCTGCTCGTTATATTCGTGTACTTTCTTTGTGTCTTTGATAATTTTCCCGCCAGTGGTCTGACCGGACGGCTCGCGGTCTGGGTAGAAGAATGGAGCACCAGAATCGGGGTGGTGCTGGCAATGGTGGTGGGTGTCGGCACTTTCGTCGGTGACTATCAACAGGCGATACTCACGTTCTGGCGGTCCCGTCCGATCGATCCACGTTTATGGTTCTGGAGCAAGTACCTCGTCGGCTTGGTGATTGTCGAACTGACCATGCTGTTGCCTTGGCTGCTTGCTCAAATACTTGCCGGCCACGTCGCATACCTGCCAGGCGATGCCTACCTGGGTGTCATGCCCACCTTGTACTGGATGATCTACAGCGTTGCCGTCTGGATGGCCTGCCTGCTAAGACACACTATCTATGCAGGCATCATGACCGGAGGTATCGTGATGGCTGTTATCTTGCCTCCGATTATTGAAGCGAAACTTCATTGGTTATCAATCGGCATGGCACTTAGTTCTCGTGAAGAGATCGGTATCGATCGCTGGCTGAGCAGAGACTTTCTGCCGTTCTTCATGCTGATGATAATCCTCGCCGTCATCGCCCTCTTCCTCGCCACGCGCGCAGCCAAGCGTGATTCGGCATTCGCCTTTGAACGGTGATCTTTACTGGCAATCAATCCTCCGCCGCCGGCGGGTTATCCAAAAACGCGGCCAGCTCTTCCAGGCTCGGGCTGTGCGCGTTCCTGACATAGAAACCGGATGTGTGCGTGCCGCAGCATAGGCTTTGCAGGACGTTCAATCCCGCAAGCTGACCCAAGCAGAAACCCGCGTTGAAGTTGTCGCCGGCGCCGGTCGAGAGTTTGGGTTTCTGCGTGAAAGGCCCGACGTACCGGCCGGACTCCGTGCCGCTTGCCGTCCGCAATGTCCCGGCCGCGGATTTGCGAGGGTGGATCACGACGCAATAGATATCCAACTGCTCGCGGATCCGCGCGCTGGTTGATTCGATCGCCGCTTCGTGATCGCCATCGATCTCGATCCCCATCACGCGCGCCACCTGGCTCGATTCGCTCAGGTTCAAACCCAGGATCACGTCCGCGTGCTTGTCCATTCGGCTAAGCACCTTCAGAGCGCTATCCAGGTCCGAATCCGTGCGCTTCGCGGGATCGCATAAATCGACAAATACCAGCCGACGCTCCCCGCCGATCTGCGGCAAGGTCACATCCGCCATCTGCTCCCAGATCGTCTGCAGCCGCGTCAGCATCGTCCAGTTGACCATGCCGATCAGCTTGCTGCGCTTGACGATCTGCTTGAACGTCTCCGCCCCGATCGTGTTCTCCACCGCCTGGTAGTCCAGATCGATCAGGTGCGCGTACTTGCCCATCAGCAGCTTGCCATCGTCGAACTCAAGGCAATCGGTCAGGCCCGGGTTCGCCACGGAATGGATATCCGCTTTGGCGGCCAGCGGTTGGAACACGTGGTGCAACTCCGGCAACCCTAGAGCGCCGATGTATGTCACGTTCACGCCCGCCGTCGCCATCGCGTTGGCCATGATCGGGCCGTTGCCGCCCAGCTTTTCGAGCGTCGTGACCATCTCGAAGTTCGAGCTATGGCCTGCCGCGGCACAAACCCGCTTGCCGAACTGATCAATCGTGCCGATCGGCTCGTATGACTCAACGCTCGTGCGTTTATCCACAATCTGGATGATCGAGTCGACGAATCCGTCAAAACCGATAAGCACCGGCGTCTGGTCGGCGGATTCGGCGAGTTTTCGCAGGCCTTGTGCGGCCTGGCGTGCTACTTCTACGCGGTCGGGCATGGGCAAATCTCCAAGGTCGGATTCAGCCCTGCAAGGGTAGCAAAACCGCCCGACTCCGCAACGACCCCGGCCCGACATCTGGTACAGTAAACCCCGACACCGCTAATAAATGCAGCTATTCGGACAACCCGTGGGAAGTATTCATCATAAACCTGAAACATGTTTCACCGTCACCCAGGCCTGCCTGTGGGGATTATTCCTGCCTGTCAGGACGGTCAAACGGGCCGATGATATGCCGCTGATCAAAGCCTGGGCGGTGCACCTGTTCGGATTGGTGATGTGTTTACTTGCTCTATTTGTTGCAAACGTAGTGGCCAACTACGACTACTTCTTCTCATCCCCCCAGAGCCTCGGCCTTGTTATGCATGCTCCTTTTGCGAACTTGATGCGCGAGTTCAGCCACCCCTTCGCCTGGGCGCTGACCATCATGATCTGGCTGTTTATCGAGGTGGACTGGCTCATTGCCGCGGCAATGTTCATGGGTTTCTCCGCCCGGGATGAAAAAATCCGCTTCAGCTACGTGCGTGCACTCAAGCGTTTGCTTCTGTTAACACCTCACGCCGCAGTGCTCCTTCTGATCGCAAGTATCCTTGTCGTGCTGTCTGAAGAGTTTCAAGATGGGCTTGGCTGGGAGTGGTATCAACGGATCGAAGCCTGTCGTTTCCTGTTACTTACCAGCTTGGGACTCTGGCAGTTGTGGATCATCCTGCGGGCATTAACGCACGACCCGCCCGCCGAGATGTCACGCTGGCCCGCCCGCTGTATGAAGTGCGGCTATCAACTGCTTGGGCTCCGCCCCGATCAATCCTGTCCTGAGTGCGGGAACCTGGTCGGCCCATCACTCGACCCAACCACCCGCCCCGGTTTGGACAAACCCGCAGGCCCGGTCTGGTGGTTGAAGCGTTCCACCCTTTCCGGTGTCCAACCCACCAAACTAGGCCAAAATCTGCACACGCTCTGCCCGGACCTCGGCCACCGCCGATGCTTAAACTACACCATCATCGGACAGATGATCGGCTCGTTTCTCGGCGTCGCAGTCATATACATCGTACTTGTATGCGTTGAAAGCTGGCATCGTGAAGGTTTCCACTTCGATTTTGAAGAGATGATGTACGGCACGATGTTGGCTGGCTCGATCATCGGCGGCATGCTTGTAGCCGCGACCATCGCCACCGCCGGCTTCGGCGCCAGTCTGATCGGCTGCTTCGAGGGATGGCGCAATGGCAGAAACCTCATGCCCGCCGCCATCCGCGCCGCCTGCTACCAAAGCGGATTCATGGTCTTCTGGGCTTTTGTCTGTCACGTCAACCTGACGTTATTCATCATCCTTATCGAGCTGGGTGTGCTCTGGGACTTCAGTCTGCAATACAACATCTCCATGGACCTGATCTTGTTCCTCTGGCTCGGTGGTATCCTGCTGCTGGGCCTGCTGATTTACCTCATCCAGATAGCCCGAGCCACCCACGCCGCCCGCCACGCCAACTGGTAACCCGACCACTTCCATTCACTGCGCTCGGCGCGGGTCTCCCGACCCCGCCGAAACGGCTGACCGAAGGTCTCCATGGTATGAACTTTCAATATAGTCGCGGTCGGGCTGGCTCTCGAGCTTGGAGACCTTCGGTCCAAAGATACCGGCGGGGTCAGGAGACCCGCGCCGAGCAGAGCCGCGTCGCCCCCGACGCGGTCCGCCGTGTGCCCACGGCGGCTCGGTATTCGATTGAACATTGAACCTTGAACCTTGAACATCCCAACATCCCCTGCCTCACGCCCTTGCCACCCCTGAAGCAGGACATCTAATATAAGTTATATTAGATGTCCTCGCTCGGCGCGGGTCTCCCGACCCCGCCGAAACGGCTGCCTGAAGGTTTCCATGGTGCGAACCGTAAATATTGTCACGGCCTGGCTGGCTCTGAAGCTTGGAGACCTTCGGTCACAAAATACCGGCGGGGTCGGGAGACCCGCGCCGAGCCTTGAATCCGTGCTAACGGCTAACAGCTAAGGGCTAACGGCTGCCTTCTGGCCATAACCCCTACCAGCGAATATCCTTATCTCCATCATGAGCCATAACTACGACTTTACCGCGATCGAGGACCGTTGGCAGAAGAACTGGGCCGACGACAAAACCTTCAAAACACCCAATCCGAGCGATGACAACTTCAGGCCGGATCGGCCCAAGTTCTACGTCCTGGACATGTTCCCCTACCCGTCAGGCGTCGGCCTGCACGTCGGGCACCCGCTGGGCTACATCGCCACCGACATCGTCGCCCGATACAAGCGGATGACAGGACACAACGTCCTGCACCCGATGGGCTACGACGCCTTCGGCCTGCCCGCCGAGCAGTTCGCCGTCGAGCATGGGGTGCACCCGCGCGTTACCACCGACAAGAACATCGCCAACATGACCCGCCAGCTCAAACGCCTCGGCCTGGGTTATGACTGGGACCGCTGCCTGGCGACCACCGATCCCGGCTACTACAAGTGGACGCAGTGGATATTCCTGCAGCTCTACAACAGTTGGTTCAACCCTGTCGCCGGCAAAGCCGAGCCGATCGATGAACTGATCCAGGCGCTCGAAGCCGGCGACTACGACATCGGCCCGGACGGCGACCTCGTCAGCGATTCTGCCGAAGGCGTCATGGACACGCTCGGTGGTGTCGTGCCCGGCGCACGCAAATGGACCGAACTCCAACCCGATCAGCAGGCACGTCTGCTCGATGAATATCGCCTCGCCTATCTGGCAGAGGTCCCCGTCAACTGGTGCCCCGCACTTGGGACCGTGCTCGCCAACGAGGAAGTGACGAACGAAGGTAAATCCGAACGCGGCAACCACCCCGTCTTCAAACGCCCCTTGAAGCAGTGGATGTTGCGCATCACCGCGTACTGCGAACGTTTGGCAGATGACCTGGAACTCGTCGATTGGCCCGAGCCGATCAAGCTCATGCAGCGCAACTGGATCGGCCGCAGCGAAGGCGCAGAGGTCCACTTCCCGCTCGCCTACGGCTCAGCCGAATCCCCTGAAGATGTCATCACCGTCTTCACCACGCGCCCCGACACGCTCTTCGGCGCGACGTACATGGTGCTTGCGCCCGAACACCCGCTGGTGAATTCGATCACCACACCCGAGCAGCGCGACGCCGTCAAGCAATACAAAAAAGAAGCCGCCGCGAAGACGGATGTCGACCGCCAGGCGGAAAACAAGGAAAAGACCGGCGTCTTCACCGGCGCGTACGCACTGAATCCCGTCGACAACGACAAGATCCCGATCTGGATCGCCGACTACGTCATGATGGGCTATGGTACAGGCGCGATCATGGCCGTCCCCGCACACGACCAGCGCGACTTCGACTTTGCCAAGCAATTTAAGATCGATATCAAGCCCGTCGTCCTGCCGACCGTCGACTGGCTCAAGGAACATGCACCCAAGGATTGCAACACCGAAGACCTCAACGAACTGCGTGCCTACTACGTCTTGCACCCCGACACATTCAGCGCAGCATTCCCCGGCACAGGCGCGGGCATCCACTCCGAAAACGAAGAGGTCAGCCTGAACGGCCTGCTTACCCCCGATGCCAAATCAACCATCACCGATTGGCTCAAACGCCGCGGATTCGGTAAAGGCACCGTCCAATACAAACTGCGCGACTGGCTGTTCAGCCGGCAACGCTACTGGGGCGAACCCTTCCCCATCCTCCACGCGGAGGACGGCCACATCGTCCCCGTGCCTGAAGAAGACCTGCCCGTCGAACTTCCTGAAATGGAAGACTTCAAGCCGCACGCCAGCGACGATCCCGATGCCCCGCCGCAGACCCCGCTCAGCCGCGCCCCGGAAAGCTGGAAGGTTGTTGAACACAACGGCAAGAAGTACACGCGCGAACTGAACACCATGCCCCAATGGGCCGGCTCATGCTGGTACTACCTGCGCTACCTCGACCCGACCAACAGCAACCGCTTCGTCAGTGAAGAGGCCGAAAACTACTGGATGGGTAAGAACGGCATCGACCTCTACGTCGGCGGCGCAGAACACGCCGTACTCCACCTGCTCTACGCGCGCTTCTGGCACAAAGTCCTCTACGACCTCGGCCACGTCGGTACACCCGAACCGTTCGGCCGACTGTTTAACCAGGGCTACATCCAGGCGTATGCCTACACCGACCAGCGCGGCGTCTACGTCGAAGCCGAAAAGGTCGACGACAAGGACGGCAAATACCTCTACGAAGGCGAGCCCGTCAACCGTGAGTTCGGCAAGATGGGTAAGAGCCTGAAGAACGCGGTCAGCCCGGATGAAGTCTGCGAATCGTACGGCTGCGACACGCTGCGCCTCTACGAAATGTATCTCGGCCCACTCGATCAATCCAAGGTCTGGAACACGCGCGACATCGTCGGTGTCCACCGATTCCTGCAACGCTTGTGGCGTAACTTCGTCAACGAAGACGCCGGAGAGCTGCTGGTAACATCCGACAAGACTGATGAAGCCTTGAAACGCAAGCTGCACAAGACGATCAAGCGCGTCACCGATTCGATGAACGGCATGGCCTTCAACGTCGCAATCGCTGCGCTGATCGAATTGAACAACGAGTTGGTTTCACTTAAGACCATCCCGCGCGAAGTCGCCGAGAACATGCTCCCTATGCTCGCGCCGATCGCCCCGCACGTCTGCGAGGAACTGTGGCAGCGCATGGGCCACGATTCATCCATCGCAAACACCGATTGGCCGAAGGCCGACCCCGCCCTGCTTGTGGATGATGAAATCGAATACCCCGTCCAGGTCAACGGCAAACTGCGCGGCAAAGTCACCGTCCCCGCGGATGCCGACGATAAGGCGATCGAAGCCGCCGCCAGAGCCGACGAAAACGTCGCCGAACACCTCGCGGGTAAAACGGTGCGGAAAGTGATCGTGGTGCCGAAGCGGTTGATTAATATTGTGGTTAGTGGTTAGTGGTTAGTGGTTGGTGGTTGGTGAAGACATGGGGGCATGATGAGCAACACACCCGAAAAAACAGACCCAGCTACCACAATTACCTTATTGTCTCACATCACCTGCGGGCTTGCGATGATTATATGCGTAGCGACGGCTGCGATTGTCTATTATCGCACACGGGTATTCATCAATGTCTACGAAGACTTTGATACAGATGTGCCTACTTTAACTCTGTTCATTTTGGGTTGGTATGTACCATTAACCATATGCACACTAACGATTCTGGCCGTAGTCATCGTGAAGGAATTTGTGCTTACTAAGCATCACGGCGCCAGCTTGATTATCAATGTGGTGGTAGCCATGTTGGTAAGTCTGACTCTATGCACCTATTCCATTGCGATGATCATGCCATTCTGGAGCCCGGTGTTTACAGTTGATTGAAACAGCACCCGCCCCTTCGCTTCGCTCAGGACCGGCGTGGAAAAGAATCATTAGCGATTAACGATCAGCGATTAAAAATCTCCTACCCCCACACCCCAAACCCCACACCCGATCTTCACCCTAGACCCTACACCCTAAACCCTATACCCTATCCCCATGATCCTACTCATCGACAACTACGACTCCTTCACCTACAACCTCGTCCAGCGGATCGGGGAGCTGGATGCGTCGCTGGACCTGCGGGTGATACGTAACGACAAGATCACCGCGGACGAGGCGCTGGCGATGAAGCCGGACCATGTCATCGTCTCGCCCGGGCCGTGCACGCCTAAGGAAGCCGGGGTGAGTTGCGACATCATCACGACCTTTGCCGGCAAGGTGCCGCTGCTCGGTGTCTGCCTCGGTCATCAATCCATCGGCCACAGCCACGGGATGATCGTCGAACGCAACGTCCGCCTGATGCACGGCAAAACATCCCCCATCCACCACGATGGCAAAACCATCTTCGAAGGTTTGTCTAACCCCTTCACCGCCACACGCTATCACAGCCTTGTCATCCGCAAGGACAGCTTCGATGACAAACGCTTCGAGATCAGCGCGTGGACCGAAGAAGATGAGATCATGGCCCTGCGTGCAAAGCCCGGCGTGTTTGGCGACGCACCGCTCGAGGGCGTGCAATTCCACCCCGAAAGCTTCCTCACGCTCGAAGGCCCCCGCATGCTCGCCAACTTCCTTCACCTGCCCGCCCCCAAACTCGAAAAAACCGGCTAATCACCCGCCACATATAAAATACACCCCACGAAGCCCACGTTTGCCGAACGTGGGCCTTTTCTGTCAATACACGCCACAACTTCCCCCTCCTGAATCCAAACACACAGACATTGCGAATATACTCTTACAGACAGGTTCAAATCATGGGGCAGGATTCAAACACCCAAAACACGATCTGCCTGACCGGCGCGACGGGTTACGTTGGCGGTCGGCTCGGCGCCCACCTGCTGGACGCGGGATATAACGTGCGCTGCCTCGTGCGTTCAGTGGACAAGTTGCAAGCCCGGCCGTGGACCGACGACCCGCGCGTTGATTGCAGGCAGGCAGACATCCTTGATGAAGAAAATCTCACGCAACAGATGCGTGGCTGTTTTGCCGCATACTACCTCGTGCACTCGATGCAGGCGGTCGGTAAAGGATACGCCGAGCAGGACAGGATCATGGCTGAGACTTTCGCACGGGCCGCGAAACAAGCGAGCGTGCAGCGGATCATCTATCTCGGCGGGCTTGGGGAATTGGGTGATGATCTGAGCGAACACCTCAGCTCCCGCCGGGAGGTCGAAGAAGCGCTGGCAAGTGCCGGCGTCCCCGTCACCATCCTGCGTGCCGCGATGATCATCGGTTCGGGCTCCGCCTCATTTGAAATCCTGCGCTACCTGGTCGAACGCCTGCCGGTGATGATTACACCCAAATGGGTAACAACACAAAGCCAACCGATCGGCATCCGCAACGTGCTGCACTATCTTGTCGCCTGCCTGAAAACACCTGAGACGATCGGCAAAACATTGGATATCGGCGGGCCCGACGTGCTGACCTACCGTGAGTTGATGCGCATCATGACCGAGGCGCTCGACCTGCCCCGCCGGTGGATATTGCCCGTGCCCGTTCTGACACCGAGGCTCAGCTCGATGTGGATCCACCTGGTCACACCGGTCAGCTACCGCATGGCCAGACCACTCGCCGAAGGCTTGCGTAACCGTGTGGTTTGTCGAAATGATGAGGCACAACGTCTGATGCCGCAGGAACTACTCACCACCGAGCAAGCCATCCGCGCCGCGGTCGGTAAAGTCAAACGCGACCAGGTCGAGACCGCATGGTCTGACTCCGGCCCGATCCCCGGCGACCCGGACTGGGCGGGTGGCAAGATTTTCGTCGATGAACGGCGGATCGAAGTCAGCGCATCACCCCAAGAGGTCTTCGACGCCGTCTGCCTGGTCGGCGGCGGACATGGCTACTACGCGGCCGACTGGCTCTGGCGCTTGCGTGGCATGATGGACAAACTCGTCGGCGGGCCCGGCCTGCGGCGAGGACGTCGAGACCCCAAACACCTGTCCACCGGCGACGCACTCGACTTCTGGCGCGTCTCACGGATCACGCCGCAACGCCTGCTGCTCATCGCCGAAATGAAACTGCCCGGAAAAGCGACGCTCGAGTTCAACATCGAACCGCTCGAAAACCAACCGGGAAATAGCACACCACCGCGTACACGCCTGACACAAACCGCACGCTTCAGGCCCGCCGGGCTCATCGGCCTGCTCTACTGGTACAGCGTCCTGCCCCTGCACCACGTCGTCTTCAGCGGCATGCTTAACGGCATCTGCTCCGAATCCGAACGCGCTACACATGATCCAACAGACTAATCCACACCAACGCGACAAATCTTCCCACTTCTGCGCCGCCCAACAACATATTTCACAAATCCATGACAGACTGACGCTATACTCTATATTTCCGCTATATTCCTGACATACAGCATCAGGCACAATCAAAGGGAGACACAATGAAAAGCCATGAACTTGACTACGAAATCGTCGGCGACGACATGCAGATGGTGCTCGTCGAACTCGACCCGGGCGAAACCGTGATCGCCGAAGCCGGAGCCATGAATTACATGGAAGACGGCATCACCTTCGAAGCGAAGATGGGTGACGGCTCAACCGCTAACGAAGGCGTGATGGGTAAACTCCTTTCCGTCGGTAAACGCGCGCTGACCGGCGAGTCACTGTTCATGACGCACTTCACACACAACGGCATGGGCAAGAAACAAGTCGCCTTTGCCGCGCCTTATCCCGGCAAGATCATCCCGGTCCACCTCCCCGAACATGGCGGCCAACTCATCTGCCAGAAAGACGCGTTCCTCTGCGCCGCGTTCGGCACGAAAGTCAGCATCGCTTTCAATAAGCGGCTCGGCGCAGGCTTCTTCGGCGGCGAGGGCTTTATCCTCCAGAAACTCGTCGGCGACGGCCTCGCCTTCATCCACGCCGGCGGCACCATCATCCAACGAGAACTCGGCCCCGGCGAAACGCTCAAGGTCGACACCGGCTGCCTCGTCGCTTTCGACCCCGGCGTCGACTACAACATCCAACGTGCCGGCAACCTCAAGAGCATGTTCTTCGGCGGCGAAGGACTCTTCCTCGCCACCCTTACCGGCCCCGGCACCGTCTGGATACAATCCCTGCCCTTCAGCAGAATGGCAGACCGCATCATCGCGCACGCCCCCTCCTCCGGCGGCAGTGCCAAGGGCGAAGGCTCCATCCTCGGCGGCATCGGCCGACTGCTCGATGGCGATTAAAATTCAGTTTCACCACAGAGGCACAGAGAACACAGAGAAAGGCAATTGGGAACAGGGATAAACACGGATTAACACAGATGCGAGGAAGCAGGCATTTCAAATGCTTTTCCTATACATCGTGTATCCGTGTTTATCTGTGTTCATCCCTGTTAAATAAACTCTTCTCTGTGATCTCTGTGCCTCTGTGGTTAATACTCTTATCTAACTTCCCCCCGCTTTCACGATCAGCTCACTACGCAACTGATGCCGGCTGTTGAACATCCGTTTGTAAATCAGTAGCGCCATCAACATGCAGCACAAACTTGTTGACGCGGAGATCATGAACATCACCACGATCTGATACTTCGCCGCCTCGGCAGGATCGGCCCCCGCAAGGATCTGGCCCGTCATCATCCCGGGGATCGACACAATCCCCACCACGCTCATGCTGTTGATGATCGGGATCAATCCCCGCCGCACCGCGTCGCGCAATGGCCCGCGCGCCGCTTCCCAGCGCGTCGCACCCAATGCTAAATCCGTCTCGATGTGTCCGTGCTTCTCACGCAGCGCCGTAAGCAACGTATCCACACACAGCGACACACCCGTCAACCCATTACCCAGGATCATGCCCAGCAGCGGGATCATGTAGCGAGGCTCGTACCAGGGCTCCACTCCCACGATCACGCCCGTCACCATCACCGTCGTGAACATCGCGCTGAGCGTCAGGCTCACCAGCGCAAGCAGCGTCAACCCACGGAACCGGCTCTCCGACCGCCGCACCGCCTCCCGACTTGCCATGAGCAGCATCACCGCCACCACCACCGCCAACAACCAATGCGCACTCGGGTCAAACACAAACCGCAGCACCAGCCCCAGCAGCATCAACTGCACCACCGTCCGCAGCGACGCAATCGCTAATCGGCCCTCCAATCCCAAACGCAACAAGAGGCTGATCAGCCCTGCCAACACGACCAATCCCGCCGCGATCGCCAGGTCCCAACCACTTAATACGATCGCGTGGCTGACATACTCATCGACCGCCAATTCAAGCATGACTCACCACCTTCCCCGCAGGCATGTAATCAGCCAGGTCGATCACGTTTGAACAAAAGCGTTCTGCAAAGGCGCGGTCATGTGTCGCAACTAACGCCCCCATCCCATCGTTATCACTCATCGCTTGACGAAGCAGCGACTCTACCCACCCCACCGATCCGCCATCAAGCGCAGACGTCGGCTCATCCAGAAGCAAAAAGTCAGGTTCAGCCAACACCGCACGAACCAGGCAAACGCGTTGCTTTTCTCCTTCGGATAACGTCGCCGCGGACGCATCCAACTTATCAGCCAAGCCGACCTTGCCCAGCATCGCCTCGCAACCGCCACGCGTATATTCATGTCTAACCGCATCAAAACTGCGCGGCCGCAGCAGGTTGTCACACACCGATCCATCCCACACGGTCGGCCGTTGCGGCACAAGCATCACGCGCCTACGAAACTCAGGGTAGCCAAGCTCCATCGGCGAGCGACCATCGATCGCCACCTCTCCGCCCACCGGATCAATCAACCCCGCGATCGAACGCAGCAGCGTCGACTTGCCACACCCCGAAGGCCCAACAATCCCCACCGCCTGGTAGCGTTCCACCTTGATAGATAAGCCTTCGATGAGCGCGGGGCCATCAAAGGGATTCGCTCTGATTTGCAGGTTCTCTATCGCCAGCACACCGATATGCTACCGCGTTTCACGCCGCCGACCTACCCAGCGCCTCGCGCAGCGGGCCAAGATGCCTCTCGTACCGCCGCCAGTGGTCGATCGCGTTGGTATAGATCGGCTGACGCACCTGGTCGTAGCTCGCCGACGGCGCCCGCCGTTTGTTCTCATGGAACCGCAGGCAAACGTCTGACCATTCAAGCCCGGCAAACCCGATCAACTGACGCATCTGTGTCTCCGGCTCGCTGACCAGCCGCTCGTACTCCACCTCCAGCATCGGGACATCCAGCACCCGCCGCCAATGCGTCATCAACCGCTGGTACTGGCGGTGATACAGACCCAGATGCTCGAGGTTGTAGCTGTAGGCATGGCTGCCGACGAAGTTCTTGGTATAGCACGACCAGCACGCCGCCATCGGATCGCGTTTGCAGTGGATGATCTTTGCCCCGGGCAGCATGCGTGCGATCAAACCTAAATACAAAAAATTCGTCGGCGTCTTATCCGTCACACGCGACGCCCCGGCATCGATCCTTTCGATCTGCGCCAAATATATCCGCGCCATCTCATCTAGCTGCGCTTGCGTAATGACATCCGGATACGCTCGCTTCCCATCGGCCCCGTTCGTTAAATGCTCGAGCTGACGCGCCAGGTTCGACACCGTCGGCAACTCGCCCCCGCCTGTTACCTGTTCGTGTGTCGCCAGGATCTGTTCCACCAGGCTCGTGCCCGACCGCGGCATCCCCACGATGAACACCGGCCGACCATCCGCGTTCGTCGCTCGCTCATGCCTGGTTAGTGAACCTCCATCAAACGCACGCAGGATCATCTCGACGTATTGCTCGTGCTCATCAGGATCGAACCGCCGATGCTTTAATCCGTTGCCTTGTTCAAAGTGCTCAAACGCCTCGTCCGCTTGGCCCCGCTCGTCATACAGCCGGCCAAGCGCGAAGTGGCACAACATCTGCCGATCGCCTGCCCCATCATCCTGTTCAAGCGAATCGTGCAGTGCCTCGATCGCACGCCCTTCCTTGCCCAGCTTCTTCGCAAAATCCGCAAACACCAGCGCCGCATCCGCCCCCACACCCGATTCACCGAGTAACGGTTCGATCAACTCCCACGCCTGCGCCGGCTCGCCCATCCGCTCGTAAACCACCGCCAGGTTCGTCGCCGCCCCGCCAGACCCCGGCTTATCGCGCAGCACCCCCTCTAACAGTGTTTTCGCCTCATCCAACTCGGCCGCATCAATCAACACCACCGCCAGCGCAAGTAGGACCTGCTCATCATCGGGTAATAATTGCGCCGCCTTGCGCAGCATCTTCAGTGCCCGGCCGTTATTACCCGCATCCCGGTATAGCGCCCCCGCATGGAAACACGCGTTGCCGTGCTCAGGGTCCAGCTTCAGCGTGGTTTTAAAGCATTCAAGCGCCTGATCTGTCTCACCAAGCGCAATCAATACCGAACCGAGGTTGTAATGCGCCGAGGTGTACGTCGGATCGAGCCGTACCGCATGCAAATAGGCCTGCCGGGCGTCTTCGAGTTTCCCCGCCGCACGACAGGAGACACCCAGGTTGAAGTGCCAGACCGCTTGATCGGGATTGAGCTGAACCGAACGCTTGAGGTGTTTGACCGCAGCATCGTATTGTTGCTTGCGGTGTTTGATCAGCCCGAGCAATTGCAAAACGACCGCTGAATCACGTTCAGCGGCCAGGATTGATTTACAGGTTGTCTCGGCTTCCGCCAATCGCCCCGCGCTTAGCGCCGAAGCGGCAAACTGGATCGCGGCGTCCAAATCCATGGTGAAACTTCAGACCGCTTACTCCCTCTCCCCTTGGGAGAGGGCCGGGGTGAGGGCCGGTCACCTTAGGCGTATTGCCTTTCCAACGAACTCACGCCACTCGGCGCCGCGCTGCCCTACCCCACCGATAGGGCCGGCGCGGAACGTTAGCCGAGCAGTGCTAGTACGTTCGAGGCGTTCTGATTCGCGATCGCCAGTGTCTGCGTGCCTGCCTGCTGCAGGATCTGGGCACGTGTCAACTTCGCGGTCTCTTCGGCGAAGTCGGTGTCGCGGATGTCGCTTTCGGAAGCCGTCAGGTTCTCCATCGCGATCTGCGAGCTTCGCAATGTCGTCTGTAACGTGTTCTTCTCGAAGGCGCCGAGTCGGCCTCGGAGGATCGAGACCTGGTCGATCGATTCGTCGAGTACATCCGCAGCCATCCTGGCCTGGTCGGCCGGGTCTGAACCCTGCACCAGCGAGTTGGAGCCGCCGCTCTTCATGCTGCTGAGGTAGCCGACGACCGAGTTGCCGAGGTTGTTCGCGGCCACGGACTGGATGCCGAAGCCGATCTGCTGCTGGCTGTTGATGCTCGGGCCGATCTGGTAGGTCGCCCCACCGCCGGTGATCGTGAAGGTGTAAGGCGTATTGAGTGTCTGCGCGGACCCGGAGGTCAGCGACAGTTCCAGGCTCAACGAGGTTGTCCGCAGGGTCACATCAAGGCCGTCACCCAGCGCGAGGTTGCCGTTGACCAGTGCCAGCACGTCCGCACCTTCATCACGGTTGATTTCCGTACCGCCCAGTGCGTCCACGACGCGGAAGCTCTGGTTTTCGTTATTGAGCTTCTTGACCGAAACGTAATTTTCCGAACCAAACGACAGGCTGTTGATCTGGATCGCAGAGGTGTTCACCAGCGATGCAGAGACGCCCGTGGCGTCGGACACCGCGTTCAAACCGAATACGATCGCCGACAGCTTCGTACCGGAGACGTACTCGAAGACCTCCACACCATTAACCCCCGCGATGGAGAAGTTGATGCTGGAGAGGATCGTCGATCCGGTCGCCGGATTGGCGGCGGAGATGTACATCGTCGCGGTCTCAGCGGAGTTGAGCACTTCGACGGTGACCGGCAACGTTGAGTTGGTGCCGAAGTTCACGCCGGTGATCTTGACGTCGCTGATCTGGCTGGCGGTCAGGCCCTGGTGGACATAGTCCAGCGAGCCGTTGAGCAGCTTGAGGCCGGCGAAACTGGTGGTGTTGGCGATACGTGTGATCGAGTCGATGGCCGAGTCGATCTGCAACTGGTTGGCCTTGATTTCATCATCAGAAAAGGCGCCCGTGTTCGCCGCTTCCACCACGAGGCTCTTCATGGAGATCAGCAGGTCGCTGATTTCCGATAGAGCGCCTTCGGCGGTCGCGATGACGTTGCTGGCACGTTCGATGTTGTCCACAGCCTGCCCGACGCCGGAGATCTCTGTCCGCAAGCGTTCAGAGACGATCAAGCCGGCGGGGTCATCCGCTCCGCGGTTGATCTGAAGACCCGTGCTCAGCCGCTGCAGCCTGGTGCTCAGGTCATCATTGGTCTTGGCCAGGTTACGCTGGGCTATCAGCGAAGAAACGTTGGTGTTGATCCGTGTCATTGACAATCCTCCTTGATTGTCCGGTCATTCGCCGTGCTTAGTTTGTTGCCGGCGAGAAGTACACATCGTGTTAAAAATCCGGGAAACCGGCTTGGGTGACAGGCCCTCGCCACGCTGAGGCTAGGCCTCGATCTATGGTTGGCGTGCACCCGGCGGCTTGCCGTTGTGCTTTCGCAGGTTTTGATCCGCAGTGTTCAGGTCGTCGACCTGGACCCGGGTGGCTGACGTGTTCTCGCGTTGGATGGCCTCGTAGACCTCCTTGCGGTGCACCTGGACCTGCCTGGGCGCGGAGATTCCCAGCCTCACTTTGTCCCCCCGGATATCCACGACCGTGATCTCGATCTCGTCGCCGATCATGATCGTCTCGTCGCGTTGACGCGATAGAACCAGCATTGGTTCGGGCTCCTTCCTTGGGCCTTGTCGCGTAGCTGCCGCATCCTTGCGGCGTGCGCGTCTCGCTGTTGTTCACGTTCGTATTCAATGCACGTCTTCTCTTAGCCGAACCCGCACACTCAAGGCCCGGCGAGGTTCAGGCCGAGGCCGCCGTAACCGCCGGGGCGCCCAGCTCGATCAGAGGAACACGGGTCGTGAAACGCCGATCGCTTAAGACCAACTGCTCACCGACACGCTTGCCGCAGTGGATGACCAGGGGCCCCTGCAGGTTCCCGGTCAGGACCTGACCGCGCTTGTTCACGATCACAAACACCTGGGCGTCGGCCAGCGACTCCAGGCCCATCTCCTGCATCTGCTCGGCCTTCATCGGGACCTTGTAGGTCGGCACGAACAGGCTCGGGTCCGTGACCACGAACGCCAGGTCAGGAAGCTCGATCGATTGCAGCCACCAGAAGTAGCTGTCTTCGCCGGCCTCGATCAGCACGAACTGCCTGTACTTCGGAAAGCCAAGCAGCCCCTTGGGGAAGCTGATGATGCGGGTCTGGTCCACGTCCACTTCACCGAATCGCGAGGTATTGATCAACATGACCACAGTCCTCAAACACGGCCGTCCGTCCTGGATTTCCGAGCCCGGGCCTCCGACCCGGGTTGACGGCTCCTGCCGCCATCTACCGTTACCCGCCGCTGGCCGTAACGCCGGCGGGTAGCGCAAGCCTTGCGCTTACTAACGCAAGAAGTCCAAAAGGCTGTACTGCAGGTTTTGCGCACCGATCTGCAGTGAAGCTTGTAGCTCAACTTGTAGCTGCGAATAACGCGTGATGACTTCCGTCAGGTCCGCGTCCCGCAAATCGCTGAGCATTGTTTCTTCCATGAGCTTTAAATCCTCTGAGCGCTCTATCTGTCGCTCTACTCTTTGAGCCCTCACACCGACTGTTGCGCGGGCCTGGGTCACCTGTTGGGTGTCCACATCCAACTTGCCTGCAGCAATTGTGATGCCAAGCGTGTCATCATTTAGTAATGCATCACGTAAATCTGTTAAATGTGTAAAAACATTCTCCACACGCACCATCGCTTCATCACTGCTGGTGAACGTTAGCGCGGTGCCGTCTTCCTTGAGCATGCCCAACTGGTCCGCCACAAGGCTCTCACCTACACGCTCGATCGTGAATCCATTGATGCCGGCTGTGTTGTCAGTGAACACCAGTCCGTTGCCGCTGCTGACGTAGTCCACGCTGAAGTTGACGCCCACCGTCAGTCCGGCCGCGGTCGCCGCGTCCTCGATCGCCGTGATCAACTCATCCACCGTCCCGAGCCCCGACGCGTCGACACCGAAACTCATGCCGTTGTTTACCGTGAACAGCATGTCGTCCTGCCCGGTGATCGGCTCGATGCCAAGACCGTTACGGAAGTCGGAGAGCGATGTGTTCGGGCCATAAGTCCTGATGCCCAGGTCGCTCGCGGTCGTCCCGCCGTTCTCCCCGACGGACAGGCTGATGCCGCTGACCTCGCTGACCAGGTTCAACCCGGTGCCCTCATCGTTAATCTCAAGCCGTAATCCAAGTTGCAAACGATCGATCTCGTTGACCAGGTCCTGAACCGTGTTCGCCGAGGAGAAGTCAGCCGTGCGTGTTTGTTCACCTTGCGTGATCAGCAGGCCGCTGGCCAAGTCGATCGCCGGGCCGAGGTCCGACAGTTCGGTAGTGAGTGTGAGTCGTGGTTGCACGTCGCCACCGAAGCGTGTGACACCGCCGGGTTGGATAGCGGTCAATTCAAGGCCCAGATCGGTCGCAACCCGGCCGTTGCCAATGTCATCGATCACGATCGTGTGGCCGGCGGTGTTGGTCAGCTCAAAACCCGTCGTACCCAAAGCGAGCCAGCCCGCGGCGGGATTGATGTCGTCGATCGCCAGGTTGAGTCGGGAAAGTACGTCGCCCAGCGTGTTCGCATCGCTCAGGTCCACCATGACCTGCGTGCCATCAACCGTCAGACTCACCTCACCCAGTGTAACGCCCAGACTCTTCACGCCATCGAGCGTGTTGATCTTCGTATCCACCGTCGCGTCGGGGTCCAGATCAATAATGGATGCCACCCGCGCACTCAGTGCGCCAAACGCTTCGACACCGTTACTCGTAAACGCATACTCTTCCAACACGCCCGAGTCGGCGGCGAGATTTTCATCCGACCCCGTGTAACGGATGCCGCCGAGAAATGCCTCGAAAATCAGACCGTTATCAGCCGCCCCGGCGTTGCCGCCAAAAATCGACAGACCGTTAAGCTGAAGGTTGCCGATGTCCATCATCGCCTGAAGTTGCGCATCGATCACCAAAGCCTCGGCCTCGCGCTCCTCCGTGCTGGCGTTGATCAGGCTCGATGCGATCGTCTGCGACTCAACCAGGATATTGTTCGACTCACCCAGCGCCTGGTCGATGTCGTTCAATACCGCCAACGCGTGATTCAGATTGCTCTGGTACTGGCTCCGGGAAGACAAAGCGTCCTGCAGGAACATGATCCCGCTAGTCGCGCTGGGATCGTCCGAAGGCACAGACTGCTTCAAGCCCGTGCTGATCTGCCGCTGCAGATCGTACATGCTCGAGTTCGTTTGACGCAGACGCGACAACATCAGGTTGCCCTGCATCAACGAGGTCGTCCGGGATAAGGCTGGTGTGGTAGCCATGTTCTTCTAGGCCCGTGTCGGGTTAATTACCCCACTTACGCTTGACCGTGATCGCTCACGGCAACAATCCTTTCGTCTGCTAAACCGCTGCCATCAATGTCTGCATCAATTCATCAATCACCGTCAGCAGCCGCGCACTCGCCTGGTACGCTCGCTGGTACATGATCAGGTCGATCGTTTCTTCATCCGCGTTCACACCCGAAACCGACTGTTGCTGCGTCGCCAATCCTTCACGGATCACCGTCGTCGACGCCAGCTCCTCACGCGACTGCGCCCGACGCACCGCAAAGTCGCCGACGTGTCGGCTCCAGTACTCCGTCAGGCTCAGGCCGTTCAGATCGTCCAACCCGTCATCACGCAACGACGCGATCGACAGCGCCACGCTGTTATCACCCGGGTTCGCACCCTCCGGCCCGGAATATGCCGCGGCGATCAGGCCCGGGCTCTCTTCCACAACCGTGTTCACATCGATGTCAAACGCATCCTTACCCGTGAAGAACGTATTGATCCCAAGCGCCGCAAGAACACCCGACGTGTCGTCGCCGAACGCGATCTGGAAGTCGCTGGTGCCCGTATCGATCACGATCTGCCCCGCCGCATTCACCGACGCCGTCACATTCGCTACCGCATTGATATCTGCCGCAAGCGAGTTCAGCGTCGTATTCGTCGCCGGATTGATTTCGTCCAGGTCGATATCGATCGTCGTCGTGACCACCTGCCCCGTCGACTGCTGGATCACGTGTAACTGGAACGAACCGTGCTGCGGCGTAAACGCCAGCCCATTGTCCGGATCGTCCAGCGTCAACGTCGGATCACTCACCAACGAAGCCGTCGTCACGCCATCCAACAGCTCCGTACCCTGGCCCTGTGAGTGCAGACGGTTCACCTGCCAGATCAATTGCGAGGCAAGCTCGTCCACCGCGCCGATCGCGTCCTTGATATCCCCTTCCTTGAATTCGATCAACGCCCCGAGTTCGCCGGACGTCAGGTCCAACGGGCTCTTGTCCGCGGAGATCACGATTTGCGTCACCGTCTCGCCGTCGATGCTCTTGTTGACAACCTCGATCCCCCGGTTGGTGCTGTTCAAGATGATCGGCAGCGAACCAACAAACACATCGACCGAGCCGCTTTCCTGCTCGACCGTCGAGATATCCATGTACTGCGACAACTCGGCCAGCAGCGCGTCACGCTGATCGCGCAGCGAAGGTGCGCCGCCCGAGCCCCGGCTCTGTACGCTGATCTGCTGGTTTAACGTTGCGATCCGGTTCAGCAGATCATTCGCGGTCGCCGTCGTCTGATCGATCTGCGCGATCGTCTGCTGCTCCATGCTGCCCAGGTTCGAATCAAGCTCGCGGATAAACGACGTCAGCGTCCCCGCCTGCTCGATCACCATCGATCGCAGCGACATATCCTGCGGGTTGTTCGACAACTCGCTGAACGCGTTGAAGAACTCCGACATAATCGTCGACAGGTCCGTGTCCGTGAATTCGTTCTGGATCGCTTCGATCCGCCCGAGCAACGATTGGCGTACATCCGCCGCGCCCTCATCCGAGATCGCATTGCGCAGCCGCGCTTCCAGCGCCTCATCCGCTGCGCGTGTGATCGACTGGATCGTCACGCCCCGTCCGATGAACATCCCCGGCCCGATCTGCTGCGCCGTCTCCGGCTCAAGCGTGATGTTCTGGCGGTGATACCCCTCCGTCGCCAGGTTCGCCAGGTTGTTGCCCACCACCTGTAGCGCCGCCTGCGAGGCGAGCAGCCCCGATTTGCCGATCTGTAAGGTGCCAAGCATTCCCATGGTTCTATGCCTTTAGCTAATCGCTGTTAGCCACTCTCAATCACGCCGTCGCACTGAACGTACTCACCGCCGCTTGCTTCTGTGGTAACGCGCCGCGCCGCCCATACGTCGCCACGCCCGCGCTAAGCGCACCCAATGTCTGCACCACGCCCTGCAAATGGTTCGCCATCGCTTCGGTCGCTCGACGCACGATGTTCGTCTCCGCCTGCACCTGCTTCATCTTCTCGAGCAACTGATGCCGCGCCACCAGCATCCGTCCACGCACCGGCTCCCCGAGCTTGTCCGCCAACTGCGCCATCCGCATCGGCTCTCGCGCGCCCGGCTCCACCAGCAGCGTCAACTGCGCCACCAGCTTCAACCGCTGCTTCTCAAGCTCCGCAATCTTCTGCAGCTTCTCGTGCTCCAGGATGCAAACACCCGTCAGCGAATCGTTGTCACTCGTGCGCAACACCTCTCGCTTGCGCTGAAGCAACTCGAGCAGCTCGCCGTGCAGGGTCAGTTGCTGCTTCAGCGTCGCCTCAAGCTTCAGAACCAGGTTGGCTTTCTTCGGATCAAGCATGGGTGTCTACTTTCGATTCCTGCCTGTGGTTCTTCGCCGCGCTGCTGGCGATCCGGTCATACACAGCGTCCACGATCGCAAAATCCGTGCTTGATACGATCCGGTCTGAGTACATCGTGTCCAGTTGCTGCCCGAACACCTCTTCACCCCTTCCGCCGTGGAACAGATCACTCTTAAACGGATCGTCACGCATCTTCGCCAGCATCGGGTTGATAAACGTCGTCGCCACCAACTGTTCAGCCGCTGTCCGGATCGTCTGCGATTCTTCTTCGCTCAACCCGTAGTTCTCTTCAGCCGTCGCCACACCCCGCTGACCCTTCAACACCGATGCAAAGTCGCCCCCCTCCCGCTCGGATTCCCGAACAAGTGAGGCCGCCGCCATCGTGTTGTTGATGAGCTGAACGTTCATGGTTTAGTTCTGCTGATACTCAAGCTTCGCGTGCAGGTGACCCGCAGCATTGATCGCCTCGATCACCTCGATCCGGTCCTTCGCATCCACCTTCAACTGGTTAAACGCCTCGATCAGGTCCGCCAGCTTCGCGCCGCCCTGCCCCGACGGGTCCACACCGATGAACCGATCCTCGGTCTCCACCGGGTTGAACTGATCCGGCTGCGGCGTCGGCGTGATCCGAGTGATCGTCAAACCACTCTTCGAAATCACCACCGGGCTGATCTCTACATCACCCGACATCACGATCGTCCCCGTGCGCTTATTAATCACCACACGCGCCTCCAAAGGCATCAGCGGTGTCGGGAAAGACATCACCATCAGCTTGCTGATGAACAGCGACGGGTCCGCACGCTCCCACATCGGCAACTGCACCGTCACGTTCTTCGGCCCGATCGCCCGCGCCAAGGGCGTCCCCTCGGGATTCAATTCATCATTAATGTTCTGCGCCAAGTTACGAGCAACGGGCCAGGATGCATGCGCCTCGTCGATCACCAGCGTCACCTGCCCGTTCTCCACGTGACGCGTCATGATGTCGCGTGTCAACTGCGCGCCTTGCGAAATGATCCCGACCGTCGGCGTGTTTTCATCCTCGATCGTTACCTGACCCTCGGCAAACGCGTAAATCAACTCGACATCCGGCCGCGGTGCCATTAACGGCGTCATCAACAGCGTGCCGCCCGCCAGGCTCTTCGCCGGACCCACCGAAGAAACACGCACCGTCACGCGATCACCTTCACGCACGCCGTTCTCCGGAAGCTCCGCCGTGATACTCACCAGCGCCACGTTCTTCGAGTCTTTCAACTCACTGGCCATCGTGTTCGGGTCCACAAAACGACCGATCATCTGCGCCAATGGACGCATCGCCGGCTCAAACTTCCCGCCGTCACCCGTGCCGGGTAGACCGACCACCAGACCCATACCGATGATCTTGCTCGATTCCGATCCCTTCAGACGAGCAATGTCCTGAACCTGCACCGCCCCCGCAGGCAATGCCACGCTCAGCAGCAGACCCAGAACCATCATCATTAAAATGCTTCGCAAATTCATCATGACTTCAATCCCTTACGGCTCCGCCGTGGATCTTCCAATACTGATTCAGAACGCAAACAACGCATCAAAAATCTTCGTAATCAACCCCTTCTTCGTTGTCTCTTTCAATGCGCCCTTGTGCTGCTTATCCAGGTGCAGGTCATACAGCTCAGTCGACAGCACCGTGTTGTCAATCGTGACATCCGCCGCACGACACGTGCCGGTCAATACAACCGCCACTTCTTCCTTGTCGTTGATCATGGTCTGACGCGCTTCGAGCACCAGCGTGCCGTTCGGCTTCACATCAGCCACGCGAGCCGTCATCCGACCCGTCATGCTTTCTTCACGCGAGTAATCGCCGTCACCGTTCCAGTCTTTGCTGAAGTTCACGCCGACGGCCGGATTCCCGTTCGAGAACGTATTCGGCTCGACAATCGCTTCAAGCAACTTGTTGACGTCAATGAAGTCGGTTATCTCGCCGTCAACCTTTGTATCTTTCTTCGTCTCAAGCGATGCCTTCAAGTCGGTCTTGAATGACTCACGAATGATGACGGTGACCAGGTCGTTCTGAGCGAACTGCCTCGGTTCGGGCACCTGCACCGCGTAGAAACTGTTCTGCGCAATCGCGGGCGAAAGCGTGCTCGGCTCTTCGCCCGGCGCGCGATATGCCGGCTGCTCATCGGCAACATATAACGACGACGAGGGCCCCGACGCGATCGCGAACGAGCTACCCATCAATACCAGGCCGGCTGCCAGATACTTCATGCTTGCATACTTCAATTCACTGCCTCCTGGTTTGTCTCAGCCACCGCAACCGATCCATCATCCGACGCTCCGCCGCCGATCGAGACGACCGCCTGCTTCGGTCCCGTCACCGTCGCCAGATACGTTTCATGTGTCGTGTCGTTCTTGATCTCGATCACTTCATCAAGCGCCCCGTCCTGCTTCGCGATGCCCACGGTCTTTACAATCAATCCGCCGATGAAACAACGCACCGTCACAAGGTCGCCTCGCTTGATCAGCACCGGTGGACGGACCGCCCGCACCGTCAATAATTGATCCGCGTTCAGCGACATCGACGCCTGCTGGCCATAAACCAGGGACGGGTCGGTGATCGGCGTGACATCGCTGTTGTCGATGATGCACTCACGCACCTCGACGTTGTCTCGCGAATACCTGTCGCCCCGCGCAACACGCTGCGATGTCACCACCGCAAGCATCACACGCTTCACCTTCGCAGTGATGTTGAAGCTCTCCACAACCCGCGGCCCCTCGTACAAACGCACCGCAATCGGAACGTTCCCAAGCGTGTTCAGCATCGTCGGTTCGATCTCAACACTCTTGCTCAGAATCGGTGTGTCCAGTAGCTTTTCATCACGCGTCGAATAGCTGACCTGTAGCTGCTCAAGCGTCGCACCGGCCCGCTCAGCCAGAAGCTCTTCAACCATGCCGCGCAGCGTCAATGATGTGTTCAGCCCGATCGGCGTCTCGACGTTCGCGCTCACCGCTTGACCAAGCTCGCTGTCGACCACCTCGGGTTCAATCAGGCGCGTCACCCGACATTCATTAAACCCACGAAGCGAAACCAGCCCCCAGTTCACGCCCGCCTTATCCAGCGCTTTACTCACTGTCGAAAGCGTGATCGTCTTTTCATCTCGGCCTTCACCCAGCTCCATCACAACCAGGTCCGCGTGTTCAAGCGCCGCAGGACCCTTTAATTCCGCGATCTGCCCCAGTGTCACCGACGTGCCCTTGACACCGATCTGGTCATACAGGTCAACCGAATCCGCGCGGGCCACCAGACCGATCGCCAGCACCAGCGCCGCCAGCAACAGGATCAGCATCCTGCGAAGCGTTGCCGTCGGCGTATTGTTGGGATCAATGTCTAGCATCTCGGTCATCCTTGCCCGTCGGAGCGCTTGCTTACTTACTCGAATTAGAACCGTGTCAGGTTGCCGATCGTCTGCAGCGCCTCATCCGCTGCCTGGATCGACTGGCTGTTCATTTCAAACGCACGCTGCGTCTTGATCAGCGTCACCAGCTCCGTCACCGGATCGACGTTCGACGACTCGGTGAACTTGTGCATGATCACACCCAGCGTGCTCGTGCCGGGCTGGGCTTCGATCGCCGCACCCGATGAGGCGGTTTCGATATAGATGTTGCTGCCGATGTTTTGCAGACCCGCGCGGTTCACGAAGTCCGAAATCAGAATCGTGCCGAACTCGGTCGGCTCTGTACCGCCCGGCTCCAAACCGGAGACCAGACCCTCGGGCGTGATATTGATATTGGTCGTACCTTCGGGCACGTTGATCACGGGCTCAAGCCGTGGCCCGTTCGAGTTGCCCAGCACCAGGTCACCATCAACGTTGCGGAAAAAGTTTCCCGCACGTGTGTAGCCGAAACCGTCGCCCTGATCGGGGAGGATCGCGACTTTAAAGAAGCCCTCGCCGTCGATCATCATGTCAAAGTCCTGCCCGGTACCGACGGGGCTTCCCGTGCGGAAGTCGGCCTGCGTATTGCTGACGCGCGTGCCAAGACCGACCTGGATACCTGCCGGCCTGCGATCGCCGTTAGCGCTCTCAACGCCCGGCTGCGCCTTCTGCAGGTAAAGCAGGTCTTCAAAGTTGGTGCGAGCCGCTTTGAAACCGATCGTGTTTGCGTTGGCGAGGTTGTTGGCGGATACATCCAGCGCGGTCGATAGGGCGCTGAGTCCTGTGGAAGCCGAATGAAGTGCGTTGATCGCCATGGTTACCTCGTCGTGTTGCCGGCTATATCAGCCGGTGTGTTTCTCACTATCCGTTATCCGTTAAGAAACCCGTCCCAACGTGTTGACCGCACGGTCAAGCACCTGGTCGTGGTAACGGATCATGTTCGCGTTGCTCGTGACCGCCTTGCTGGCAGCAACGACGTTCATCATTGCCGTGATCGGATTCGTCCCGCTGGATTCAAGGTAGCCCTGCTTCAGATCGATCGTTTCAGCGTTGACCGGTTGGCGGGTGTCTTCACCTTTAAATGTAAAAAGCCCCTCGCCCCGCTTCTGCAGGCCGTCCAGATCCGTCACGCTTGTGACTTGCAGCTGCGCGATAGGCTGGCCGTTGATCTGAACGTTGCCCGCGCTATCGATCGTGGGTTTACCCGGGCCTTCGATCACGATCGGTTGATCGCTGTTATCAAGCACTCGCTTGCCGGTCATTGTTACCAACTCGCCCGCATCGTTACGCGCGAACTGCCCGTTGCGCGTCAGCGCGACCGACACCTGACCCGAAGCATCCACCTCTTGCACCGCAAAAAACTGGTTCTTCTCGATCAGCGCGACATCCAGTGGGTTACCCGTGGCTTTGAGTGAACCCGGTGCGAAGTTGATGCGCTGCTTCGCCGCCAGCACCCCGCCGCCAAGCTTGTCCATGATCTCATTGGATACATCAAAACCGAGTTGATCTTCCACAGACTCGGCATCTCGCTGGCGCAACATCGGCACGTCGGGCTTGAACCCGTTCGTCTCGACGTTCGCCAGGTTGTTGGCAAAGACGTCCTGACGATATGTATTGGTCAGAACGCCGGAAGCGGACAAGTACAGGCCGTAGTTCATCGGTCCACCTCCTTGTGCAACCGGCCGCCGGTGTCGGCAGCGACTACGTCCCGCGGGGCCGGTCCGTCGGACCCCACTTCGCTCGATTGATCCGCCAAGTAAGCTTCGGATGTCTGTTGCAGATGCGCGGCCTCGGCCAGCGACGCCAAGCGGAGGATCGCCTCGCCGATCGACGTCGATTCCGAGCTGCGGATCAGTGGCAACCAGACTTGTTCACGCATCTTCAATACTTCCTACTCAAACTACTCACCGAAGCGCGGCGTAACGGCACGCCGCCCCGACGGTCAGTCGCAACGCCAGTGCCACGCATGCCAGACGTTGAAAATGCGTGCGCGCATAGACATCCCGGATCCGTGTAAATAACGCTATTACTGCGATTAATAATTTTCTTAAACTGCCCAGAAACGGCCCGGAACCCGACGGATTAACCCACTGTCGAAATCCACCCCGGCGCAACACCTGCGTCCGATAGCGCAGCCCATGCGCGGGCGCAACACTCGCCAGACGCGCTGTGGCCGCGCAGAATCCGCAGCCTACGCAGCGTTTGCTCTACCGCATGGAATAACTAAGGTTTAAAAGAAATTGCGATCAAAGGACCGAGCGCCGCCGCGCAAAAAGCGGATCGAGCCTGGCCTTGAACGATAACGACGTTTTCTTGTCATCCAGGCGCTTGCCGACCTCGACAAGCATGCGCACCAGGCCGTGATAATCCGCGACCGAAATCGCTTCCGAATCGATGCGCACAGCCTTGCGCACAGACGGTTTTGTGCGCCCGTGCAGTGGTGGAAAACCTTCGTTCATGTTGTGGTAGTTTTGCAATGCAAGGCATAAACATGTAGCGGTAAAACCGTATGTTTGATAGGCCGAAGCTTCGCACGTCCCGCCGGGCATGAGCTTGCGTTGCCACTTAAAGTTTTTGTCTTCTTGCTCAAGGTCGAGCCCGACGCGACTCACCGCATACGTCAGGTCCGGATCAAAACTCTTGGTCTTGTCACCGACCCGAACGATCGGCCCGCCACCGACCGGCGACTCGGCAAAACTCTTGGATGTCTCCAACGCGATCAACCGCGCGCCCTTCGGGATGATCCCGCTCTTGCAAGCGCCGATCGCGCCAATGAAGCCGATCTCCTCAGCGCGCGTCAGTAATACACGCACATCCAAACCTCGCTTCTTGCTCTTGAGCAGCACTTCAAACGCCGATATCGCCGCCGCAACACCTGCAAGGTCGTCGCATGCCGGGGCTTTCAACAGGCCGCGCGTGATCTTCGGCGCAGGTAAATCCCAAGTCACGACATCTCCTGGCTCCGCGACGACCGGCTTAACGAGTTCGATCGTGACCTGCTTATCCACCGCAGGCGGCTTGGGTTGAACTAGGTTCACGACCTTGCCCTTGCATGGCCCGATGTCGCCTAAGTGCAGGCAGACACGCGAGCCAAAGAAGTATTCATCCCGCACGCCGCCGCGGAAGTCGGCCTTGATCTTGCGTGGACCGATCTGCTCGGTAACCACAAACGCAGGGTGATCCATATGCGCGGTGAAGAAGATCGGCCTGCGCGAACGCGCGCCGACGCGCTTGAGCATGATGTTGCCCCAGCGGTCGCGCGTAAGTTCAACGTTCTTCTTCCGCTGCGCCCAGCGTTCAACCCAGGCCATCACACGGTCCTCGTGGCCCGTGGCGGTGGGCAGTGCGGTCAGTTCTAACAGGTACTTTTCGTGCTTGAGGTCCATGCGTACTCCATCAGCTTCGGTTCAAGGTAGGATGTTAGCCGGTGAACGCGATGAACCCAAACAATGATGCGGTGAACGTCCAAGGCCTGACAGTCTCGCGCCAGGGCACGACGATCCTGGATAACGTCAGTTGCCGGCTTGAGCGCGGCAAGTACACCGCCATCATAGGGCCTAACGGCTGCGGAAAAACAACGTTCGCGCGATGCCTGACGGGGCAGATGTTCGCGACCGAAGGCAAGGTCACCGTGCTGGGCCAAACACTGGGCCACACGGATATCCGCATGCTCCGCCGACGCATCGGGCTGGTCAATCCCACGACCGACACGGGCGGTTACCATGTCTTCGGCGCGGTGGTCGATGCGGACTTAAACGCCACTGAGGCTGTGATAACAGGGTTTTTCGCAACCGTCGGGCTTTACGATCGGTACACGGACACGCAGCGCGACCGTGCCAGACATCTGCTGACTTTGGTCGGATTAGGCCATCGGATGGACCACCGCTTCGGCCTGCTGTCGACCGGCGAACAGCGGCGAGCGCTGATCGCGCGGGCGCTGGTGCATGTGCCGCAGCTACTGATCCTCGATGAACCGACCGGCGGCCTGGACCTATCCGGACGCGAGCAGGTGCTGGCAACCGTCGAACAGGTGCTGGATCAGCCGGACGCGCCGGCGGTGCTGATGATCACGCACCACGTCGAGGAACTTTCACCCCGCACGCACCGCGTCATGCTGATGCAGCAAGGCCGATTCATCGCCGAGGGCCCGTGCGAATCCATCATCACGCCGGAGCGATTAAGCGAAGCGTTCGGCTGCAAGGTCTTCGTCGAACGCATCCACGGCCGGTACTGGCTGCAGGTTTTGCCGGAGGCTTGGAAGGACATGATGTAAATGTCGAATGACGAATTCACGAATGACGAAAGAATATCCAATACCCAATGACGAACATCGTAAGTTGTTAGCCATTGGACATTGAAGCATTTGGTATTGATTCGTCATTCGTGAATTCGTTATTCGTCATTACGACGTAAACGCATCATTAATCGTGATTAGCTCTCAAATTCACAGTTTCACTTCCAATTCAATCTCATCGCGCAACGGGATGCCGAAGCTGCCAACTTCTGGGATTTGTGGTTTGAGTTTTCGGGATTGTTCGAGGGCATTGGGGTAGATGGCGGCCAGGTGCAGGCCTCGGCGTTGGTAGAAACGTAAAGCATTCAGGTTGTCGTTGGTGGTGATGAGCCAGACGCGACGGCAGCCTGAGTTGCGGGCGTGGTCGATCGTGCGTTTGATCAGGTCGCTGCCGATACCTTTACCCGGCAGATCGGCGTTGATGGTGACGATCTCGACTTCGCTATCGTGTAACTCGTAGGTGAGTGCGCCGATGAGATGATTGTCCTGGATGACGACCCAGCCATCGAGATCGGCGGGCGCGATGAGCCTGCCGCGCGAGACGACCTTGTCGGCGCCCCACCACTGGATGATGCGTTCACGCAATAAGGGACGGTCGGCTGCTTGGATGTTGCGGACTAAGATGGGTTTTACCTTTCATACTGCTGGCCGCCCTTTATATGTTGAAAATTCCCTGTAAAACCGGCCGTGTTTACGTGTCCGGCCGAGTTGGATACCTTACAGGCATGAGCGAAAATAAACCACTTGTCGGTATTGTGATGGGTAGTGCCAGCGATGCGCAGACGATGCGGCAATGCTCGGCGGTGCTCGATCAACTTGGCATCCCTTACGAGATGAAGGTCTGCTCCGCGCACCGGACGCCCAAGCGTGCACACGACTTTGTGACCACGGCTGCGGAGCGCGGGATCAAGGTCATCATCGCGGCGGCGGGCATGAGTGCACACCTTGCAGGTGTGATGGCGGCGGGGACACACCTGCCCGTGCTCGGCGTGCCGATGGATGGCAAGCTGATGGGCGGGCTGGATGCGCTACTCTCGACGTGCAACATGCCCAAGGGCATCCCGGTCGGGACGATGAGCATGGGCAGCCACGGCGCGGTCAACGCGGCGCTCTTCGCGGCGTCGATCTTGGCGCTAGCTGACAAGGAGATCGAACAGAAACTGCTGGCGTATCGCAAAGCGCAGACGGAAGCGGTGCCGGAGTATCCGCCGGAGGGGTGATCGATCGGGAACGCGGATGGGTGCGGATGCATACGGATGCGGAGAAAGGCGAATTGGAACAGGGATGAACACAGATGAACACGGATAAGAGGTAAAAAGAAGCAGAAGTAGTATCCGCAGATTACAGCGATTGCGCAGATTAAGAAGAATGCTTTAACTTATGAATCTGTGAAGTCTGCGAAATCTGCGGATACTTCTTGTTTCCTCTTATCTGTGTTTATCTGTGTTCATCCCTGTTAAAATGCATTTCTCTGTGTCTCTGAGTCTCTGTGGTTCAAGTCTGTTTCTTAAAGGGGTGTGCGATGAAACTGAATATTGTCAGCGTGTTCGTGATCGTGACAGTTGCGGCGTTGATCGGGATGGTGTTGGCTGGGGTGTTCGGGTATGTGTCGGCGTTACTTGCGCCGAAGCTGTTCGAGACGCTGGTGCCTTGGGCGGAGCTTGAGCCGACGGGGACGGCGACGGTGTTGGGGGCGATGGTGGGCGTACTTCTCGGCGGCGGGCTGGGTGTGTTCGCGGTGGTGGTTCAGTTGTGTGCGGATTGGATGAAGGGGCGAGGGAAGAAGGTTGAGTAGCTCGGATGCATCGGATGCAAGCGGATGGAAAAAGAAGTATCCGCAGATTGCGGTGATTACACAGATTTTGTTGAGTTGACTCCCTCTCCTCTTGCAACATATTCGATCTATGCTCGAAGCATGTATCCAGACTATGTTTAGCCACAGATGAACACGGATGAACACAGATGCAAAACATGAGAATCTCTGTAGCATCAGATTCATCACGGTTTAAAAAGCTAAAACAAGCATTTTGATCAAGATATTCAAAACAGGCTCTTTTCTGATCCGTGTTCATCTGTGTTCATCTGTGTTTATCTGTGGCTAATTGCCTTCTTGTTTATGCGGTTACAGCGTAGATCGAATATGTTGCGCGGGGAGAAGGGACCGGAATTGAGCACGTGTGAAGCGACTGCCCGCGTTGCGTGGCAACGCGGCTAATAAAGAATGCGTTGCATTGGGTCGCATGTGATTACCCTTTTCCCCTCTTCCAGCTTGTTATCCGTTTGTATCCGATCCATCCGAGTTCCATCTTATATTCCTCCTCGCCCTCTGTGGTGAAGCCGACTTTATTGTTATGCTGATAGCCTATGGCTAAGAAGCGTCGCACCATTTTGTTTGCAGGCGGGGGATCGGGGGGGCATATTTATCCGAACCTGGCGGTGCTGGAGCGGTTGCGGGAGGCGGATGCGCAGGCGGTGTGTCATTTTCTGGTGTCGGGCCGTGCGGTCGATCAGCGGATCATGCAGAAGGAGAACCTTCAGTACACGGCCTTGCCGGCGCTGCCTTTGATTATGCGGCCCAAGGCGTTGTGGGCGTTTTACCAGGCGTATAAGCAGAGCGAACAGATCGTGCTGGAGTTGATCGCGCGGACGGACGCCAAGGCGATGGTGTCGACGGGCGGGTTTGTTTCCGGACCTGCGGTGTCGGCAGCGCAGAAGGCGGGTGTGCCTTGCGCGATGTTGAATCTGGATGCGGTGCCCGGCCGGGCGAATAAGTTCACGGCAAACAAGGCGACGGAAGTATTTACTTCGTACCCGACGGATCAGTTACGACGCGCGCAGTTGATCGGGATGCCTTTGCGTCGGTCGGTGATCGGGACAATGAAGGTCGAGAAGGCACGGTGGGATTTAGGCCTGCGCCCCGACCTCGACACGATCCTCGTGTTTGCAGGCTCGCAGGGTTCGACATCGATCAATCAGATGATGATGGAGCTGTGCACGCGGGCGCAGCACCGGAAGGCACTGGAGGGTTGGCAGATCATTCACCTGACCGGGCCTGATGATCAGGAGAAGGTGCAGGCGGCGTACGACAAGGCGGGTGTGCGCGGGCTTGCTTATGCGTACTGCAACAAGATGGGCGCGGTGTGGGCGGCGGCGACGATCGCGATCGGCCGAGCGGGCGCGGGCTCTGTCGCGGAAGCATGGGCAAACGCGGTGCCGACGATCTTTTTGCCCTATCCGTATCACAAGGATGAGCACCAGAAGCTGAACGCACAACCATTAGTCAGCGCAGGTGCCGCGATTTTGCAGAAGGACTACATCGACCCGATCGAAAACGTGAACCAGTTGGCCGGTCCTTTGAAGGCATTGCTGGGTAATAAGAACCAGTTAGAAAAGATGCGCCAGATCATGCGCGACACTAAACCGGATGACGGCGCGCAGGTAGTCGCGGACTGGTTGAGCACGATGACGGGGGTTGGGTTTGATAAGGTGGTGGGGAGGGGTGGGTAGGATTTGGGGTGTGGGGCAGAGATTTTATTGTAGGTCCGGGCCTGTTTTGCTGTGTATAATCTATCTGTTGATAGTTAATCGCATCAGTTATTCACGGGGATCACTTCATGCGTATAAATAGACGAACAATCAAGGCCTTGATCTATGCGGTATCAGGTGGGATGTTTATCTCCATCATTAGCCAGATAGTTATCTGGATAACTGCTAACACAATTGCTGATGCGATGATGTCTAGTTCCATGTGGCCATATGTGCTGGTGGCGTTGTGTGTATTGTTGACGCTGCCAGCATTCTTCGGGATTCTTGTTTCAATTGCCCTATTTACGTGGATGCAAAAGCGACGCGTTCAAGTTAAATGTGCAATGCGTGGTGGTACTGATCTTGAGTATACTGACACACGTAGAGATCTAAATTCAGCAGGTAGTGCTACTCATGAAGATGATAATCGGCCGCTGTTGGCATACTGGAAGTTACCGGTTGTTTTGATATTGCTGCGAACGATAGGATTTACTGTGTTCTATATCGTTTGTGAAAGGCATGGAATCAAAATTACTGGACCAGGTGCAGATGCTGATGCGATGATATGGCTTGCATGGGCGTGTATTGACTTCCCAATAGGATTTCTCGCCGTATTCTTATCGACCGCCGCTTCAACCAATATCGGGGCGGTATTGACGTTGTATATTTTCGGTAGCATCCAATGGTATATATGGGGGCTGCTGTTAACACTCGTTATCCGCAAGATACAGGTTTGGCGAAGGGGACGGATCAAAAGACAGTCACAGTAAGCACGAGTCTGCTTTATTGGATCTCAAGGCTTTGACCCGACCAGGATGGTCGGGCTATGTGGGGTGTTGCTGGGCGCGTGGGGTGGACTGCCTGCGGAGCGACGCTCCGCAGCCATTAAAGAGTGGGTGGGCAGTGGTGAGTGGGCGTGATCTGTGCGTTTTCTTGAGTCTGTTCACCCCCCTATCTTGCCTAAACTGCTTACAACACACTACTAATCACCCAGTAACCGGCTGAAACGGGCTTTGGCGTAGAACCGGCCCACTGCATCCGGTACAATACCCGGCTCGCCTTTGCGGAAAGTACAATGACTTTAGTGGATGTAAATCGATTGGATATTGAGCAGATCACCTTGCCTGCACGTAACGTGGAGGCGTATCTGACGGCGTTTCTGCGCCATCGGCCGTTGCCGGAGAATCTGAAGGCGGCGGTGGCGTATGGGCTGCTGGGCGGGGGGAAGATGATTCGGCCTATTCTGGTGATCCGCTGCTGCGAGGCGGTGGGCGGGAGGCCGGAGCAGGCTTTGCCGGCGGCGGCGGCGGTGGAGATGGTGCATGCGTTCAGTCTGGTGCATGACGATCTGCCGGCGATGGATGATGATGAACTAAGGCGAGGTCGGCCGACGCTGCACAAGCACGCGGGGGAGGCGATGGCGGTGCTGGCGGGCGACGCGATGCTTTCGCTGGCGTTTGAGCTGATTACGACGCGGATGAAGTCGGCGGAGCGGGCGCTTGAGGTGATGCGTGAACTGTCGATCGGGACCAACGACATGATCGTCGGGCAGGTGCAGGACACGCTGGCGATGCCTCCGGTTGAGGACGATGGCGAGGAAGAGGCGTTGCTTGCTCGGCTTGAAATGATCCACAAGAACAAGACGGGGGCGCTTTTGCGGGCGGCCTGCCGGATGGGCGGGATATGCGGGGGCGGGACGGCGGCGAAGCTGGCGGCGCTGACGCGGTATGCCGAGGCAATCGGGCTGATGTTCCAGGCAGTGGACGATCTATTGGATGTGACTTCCACGGCTGATGAACTGGGCAAGAACACGCAGAAGGACGCGGAGCAGGGCAAGCTGACGTACCCGAGTGTGCTGGGCATTGAGGGTACGCAAGCGCAGATCGAGCGATTGCACGCGACGGCGGCGGATGCGTTAGAGGAATTCGACGATAAAGCGGATCCGCTTCGTGAATTATGTGATTACATGGCGGTGCGGAAGCGGTAATTGGGCGATCTTCGGCCGAGTCTGGCCCGTAATCAAGATATATGCCGATGAATGGGATAAGCTATAAGCTGATAGCTGATGGCGAAATATGTGGTAAGCCTTTAGCCATTAGCCGTTAGCCATTAGCCGTTAGCACAGATTGAACATTGAACATCACCCCCATGGACAGCCCCCTGCTCAAGACGATTCAGAGCCCGACCGAGCTTAAGCGGTTGTCGGTGGACCAGTTACCGCAACTGGCGCAGGAGATACGCCAGGCGATCTGCGATCAGGTAGCGAAGACGGGCGGGCATCTGGCGCCGAACCTGGGCGTGGTGGAGCTGACGATTGCGCTGCATTACGTGTTCGACTTCGGGCGGGACCGGCTGCTGTTTGATGTGGGGCATCAGTGTTATCCGCATAAGCTGCTGACCGGGCGGTTGGGGCTGCTGCCGAAGCTGCGGACGCGCGAGGGGATGGCGGGGTTCCCCGATCCGGAAGAATCTGACTACGACCTGTTCTCGGTCGGGCACGCAGGCACGGCGATCTCGACGGCGGTCGGGATGGCGCGTGGCGATGCACTGAACGGCGAAGCGGATCGTAAATCGGTCGCGCTGGTCGGGGATGCGTCGATCGTGAACGGATTAGCCTTTGAAGGGCTGAACAATGCCGGGACACTGGATCGGCAGTTCCTGGTGGTGCTGAACGATAACGGGATGTCGATCAGCGATCCGCAGGGCGCGATGGCGGCGTACTTCGACCGCATCCGCGTCAGCCCGACGTACGGGGACTTCAAAAAGCGTGCTCATCGTGTCCTCGAACATATCCCGGGCGGATCGATCCTCGAAGAGATTTATCACCGTGGTGGCGAGATGCTCAAGCACGCGATCGCGACGGACCACATGTTCGAGCACTTCGGGCTGGTGTGCATCGGGCCGATCGATGGCCATGACCTGCCGACGCTGGTGGACATGTTCAACGAGGTGAAGGACATCAACCGCCCGGTGCTGCTGCACGCCAAGACGATCAAGGGTAAGGGATTCAAGTTCAGCGAGAATGATGCGACGACGTTCCACTCGCCCAAACCTTTCGTGGTGGATGGAAGTCGGGCGGAGTTAGTCAAAGGCGGGCGCAGCTTCACCAGCGCGTTTGCCGATGCGATGCTCGAACTGATGGATGAGGATGAGAAGATTTATGCGGTGACCGCGGCGATGGGCCCGGGAACGGGCGTGGATAAACTCATTGAAAAGTATCCGGACCGCACGCGCGACACGGGGATATGCGAATCGCATGCGATGGACATGTGTGCGGGGATCGCGAAGACGGGATTGAAGCCGTTCTTTGCGGTGTATTCGACGTTCAGCCAGCGGGCACTGGACCAGGTGTTCCAGGAAGTATCGCTGCAGGGTTTGCCGGTGCGTGTGTGCATGGACCGAGCGGGTCTGGTCGGCGGAGACGGCGCGGTGCATCACGGGTTCATGGATATCTCGATGTTCCGCGTGCTGCCCGGTGCGGTATTGATGGCGGCGTGCGATGAGCCGACACTCAAAGCGGCGCTGCGGTTTATGAAGGATTACGATGCGGGCGCGACGTTCCTGCGTTATCCGCGAGATAACGTGGCGGAGAAGCCGCTACAGACAGAAAGCGAATGCCCGGCGTTTGAGTTGGGCAAGGCAAATCTGGTGATCGCGCCGGAAGCGAAGCCGGACCTGGTCGTGCTGGCGTACGGCATGCCGGTGTACGCGGCGGCGGAAGCGGTACGGATGCTAAACGACAAGTCTTCCGGGGATTCGGGCGGCTACGATATCGCGCTATACGATGCACGCTTCGCCAAGCCGGTGGATATGGAACTGCTGCGTAAGGTAATCGGCGCGGGCATCCCGGTATTGACGATCGAAGATCACGCGCTGGCCGGCGGATTCGGGTCAGGCGTGCTGGAAGCGTGCAATGAAGCGGGCCTGTCGACGCAAGGTATCAAGCGGTCAGGTTTGCCGATGAAGTGGATCAAGCAGGCCGGCCGCAAGGAACAGCTTGCTGAGGTGGGATTGGATGCAAAGGGGATCGCGCGGACGATCAATGAATTGTTGCGCGGTCGCACTTCTGTGAAAACCGACACGATTGAAACGCGGTCGGTTTGAGTTAAATGGGCGATGCTGGTCGAAGCAAATGATCGCGTATGGTTTGCGCGGGTTGTTTGGTGCGCTTGTGAGTGATGTGGTGTACAGATAGAGAAGATACCCGGCCCTTCGCTGTGCTCAGAACCGGCGTTGGGGGAGGTAGAGCGATTAGCCGTTAGCCGTTAGCCGTTAGCCGTTAGCCGTTAGCACAAATCATCAATTCCTCACCCTACGCCCAACACCCCAAACCCTACACCCTATTTGTGCCCCTTCGGTCCCCCACCGGCTAGATACTTCTTCGTGATCGCGGTGGTGAGATCGACGTCGTTGATATTCGCGAGGGTGCAGAGCCAGGCGAGGACATCGGCGAATTCGCCTTCGAGGTCTTCGTGGGTGGAGCCGCCGGAGGTGTTGCCGCCTTCGCCTTTGATCTTCTGGAGGTTGGTGGCAAGTTCGCCAATCTCTTCGATGAGCCACATGAACGTGCCGGGCGTGCCGCGTGCCGAGTCGGTGGCGTAGTAGCGGTCGTGGATGTACTGCTGGAAGTCGTGGAGGGTGACGGGTTCGAGTTGGTTGTTGTTTTCTGACATGGTCGTATTGTACAACCCCCGACCTTTTCGGGGCCGGGGGTTGTGTGAGTTTAGGATGTAGGTATGGGCACGGCCGGTGAATCGGCCACGCCGTTGGGGTTTATGCTGCGGCGGCTTTGGCCTTGGCGATTGATTTACCGAGGGCGATGGCGAGGACAGCGGAGATCACGCACAGAACGGCGGCGACGTAGAACGCCGGTTCATAATTGCCGGTCTGTTGCTTGGCCATATTACCCGCCGCGATCCCGATGACGCCTGCGATACCGTAGCTGGTGAAGACCCAGCCGTAGTTGGCGCCGACGTTCTTCGCCCCGAAGAGGTCAGCGGTCGCCGAGGGGAACAGGGCAAAGTTACCGCCGAAGTTGAAACCAACGATGCAGGCAACAACGGCGATGGACCATTCGTTCGTTGCCAGGGTCAAGACGCACATCGTGATCGCCTGGAAGATGAACATAGTCATCATGGCTAAGGTGCGGCCAACCTTGTCAGAAACCAGGCCCCAGACAATACGACCGATCGCATTGAAGATCGCCAGTGCACCGACCGCCGCAACACCCTTCTGTTTCCACTCGTCTATCTCAACATCACTGAGCACTTTGCCCGCACTATCAGCGGCAGCTTTGGCACCCGAGACCAGTTGGTCGCCGGCAAATCCCTTGATGATGCCGATGACCATCAGGCCCGCCATGGCGCCGGAGAAGAACATGAGCCAGAGCATGTAGAACGAAGGTTTCTTGAGTGTGTCACGCCACGTTGAATCGCTGCTGCTACCAGCGGCACTGGGTGCTGCAACACTTTGAGGATTCCGAAGCAGTAAGGCGCCGAAGGTCACGGCAACCAGGCAGACCAATCCATGAACCAGGAAAAAGTCAGTGATCCCGTGGTCCATGATGTAACCAACCGCACCGATGGTCTTGTTTGTGAAAAGGTATGCACCAAAACCGAAGCCCGCGACCGCGATACCGCCGACCAATCCTTTGGCATTGGGGAACCACTTGTATAGAGCCGCGATCGGGCAGACGTACGCGAAACCAATACCGGCACCTGCGAGGAAGCCAACCGTCGCCCAAAGCATAAAGATCTTGTCGACCGCTCCGAGCTTGCCGACAAACTGCGTGCCGGTGGTAACACCCGCAACGGCGACAGCGATGATGATCGCCTGCGGCACGTATCGGAGCATCGGGTTCTCCCGGACCGTCTCATGTCCACCCAGCAATGCATCAAAGATCAACAGCAGGATCAGGCCGACGCCGCCAGTGAGCATCGCGTGTGTCATGAAAAACACGAAGGGGTAATTCATAAACGATGCGGCAAGAAATCCCAATCCCATCAGGACCGCGCCGATGATCGCCGGTTGTCTAGGCCCCCGCACGTCCTGCACGCGTCCGGCAAAGATCATCGTGATCGCAAATGACAGGATGCAGATCGAGAACGCGTACTTGAGATAACCCTGCTGTGTCGCAAGCTGCGCCTTCACAGCCTCGGCATCGGCGACGACCGTCATGCCGGACGTATCGATACTGTCGGCGATCATCGTGGCTTTCTCGGCCTGAGTGATCACCTGCGGGAAGACCTCGGCGTGCAGCGGTTGCCAGAAGATGCTGTAGCCGTACACCGTGCCGAGGATGAGTTGGACGATAATGGCCCCGATGAGCACCTGATAACGAACGGGAATCAGTGCCGACGAGGGCGCAGAAACAGACGAGGGGGCTGAAGTCATGGTACGCAAGGCCTTTCCAAGTGGTGTGGGGGTATTCAGATGTCTCCGTCAGTATAAATAGAATGAGGTCTTGTGTGTAGTTGGGGGTGAGGCTTGAGGCTAGAGACTTGAGGCTTGAGTAAGTCGGGTTGCTGGGGAAAATGGCGGTGATAATAAATCGTTGGATTCTGTAAGCGCGCTAAGCGGGTTCGAGGACGAGGCCTTCCAGTTCTTCCTCGGCTTCGAGGTAGTTGGCGTTATCGAGTGCGGCGACCAAACCCAAGGCAAAAGCAGTCATGATCCAGCCCGTGCCGCCGGAGCTGACCAGCGGTAGTGCGATGCCCTTGGTCGGGACGACGGCGACGACGACGGCGATGTTAATCGCGGCCTGAAGACCGACCGTTAATAAAACACCCAGCCCGACGAGCCGGCCAAACGTGTCTTTACAGTCCCGGACGATGCCCAGACCCACCCAGAGGATCACCAGGAAGAGACAGACGATCACGGCTGCGCCGACGATGCCCATCTCTTCACAGATGATGGCGAAGATGAAGTCGGTGGTGTCTTCGGGCAGGTAGCCGAACTTCTGGATGCCGTGGCCCAGTCCCCTGCCGGAGAGCCCGCCCTGGCTGACGGCGAGCATGGACTGGATCGGGTGGTAGCCCGCGCCCTCGGGATCGGCCCAGGGATCGAGGAAGGCGATCAATCGCTTGATACGGTACGGGCTATGGAAGAGGGCCGCGACCAGGCCGACCATGCCTATCGGGACGATGCACGCGAGGTGTTTGATGCGAGCGCCGCCGGCGATGAGCATGCAGACCGCGACGAGTCCGATCAGGGCGGCCGTGCCAAGGTCTTCGATGACGACGATGAAGCAGGCGATGCCCAGCAGAATCAGCGGCGGGACAAGGCCGTGGCGGAAGGTGTGCATCAGGCCGCGCCGGCGTGCACACCACCAGGCGATGGCGATGACCATGACCCACTTGACCAGTTCGCTTGGCTGGAAACTCAGGCCCCAGCTTTTCGGGCCCAGGTACAGCCAGCGGCTGGCGCCGTTGACGCTTTTACCCATACCGGGCACGAGCGTGAGCGCTGCCAGCGTCAGTGCCCCGACGATGATGAAGGCGAGCGGATTGGTCCAGCCACGGACGGCAAAGAGCTGGCGAACGTTGATCCGGCTGGCCAGCATCATGACACCGATCGCCAATACGGCGTAGATGATGGGCCGGCTTGTAAGAATCTGCGTCGTCCCGGCGACAAGACCCGCATGATCCGGGTCGGGTGAGCCCACGCGGGCGCCGGCCGAGTTGACCATGATGACCGCGATACCGAGTAGCGCAACGACAGCCAGCTCCAGGATGTGCGATGAGCGCACCATGGGAAGTTTATCGGTCTGATACGGGTTTGGGAGTGAGAATCGGGGGTGAGGGGAACGGTGTTCAGATGGGTGTGGGTGAGAAGAGTGTGGATCAGTTCGTGCAGAGGTGAGTGGAAGTTTGCGCAAAGATTTGCACGAGGGTGCGCGCGAGCTGGCAGCTCGCGGCTATGGGGTGGGTGATTGTGAGATTCGCGCGAGGGGGCAGCTCGCGGCTATTGAGCGACAGACAGCAATGAGCGCGTACGTCGCCGTTCACACCTTCCCGTAGCCGCGAGCTGCCAGCTCGCGCGCCCGTGCATTGCACGCTGCGCTGGGCGTGGGTCGCCCGACCGTGCTGAGTGTATTCAGGGTGAGGCGGAGACGAGGGTGTTGGGGGTGGGCAGGTTGTTGACGAGCCAGTGGCAGTAGCGGGCGGCGCTTTCGGCGGTCATGTGGACGCCGTCGCGGGTCTGGTAGGTCTGGTCCAGCGGTGTGTCGAGATAGGTGAAGCTGTCGGCCGGGAGGACCTGGTGGGTAAGCTGGCGCAACTGGTTTCGACGGGGTGAATCGTAAGTGGCGGCATCTTCCGGGGCTTCAAAAAGTACGACACGGATGTTTCGGGCTTCGAGTTTCTCGATAAGGCTGCGCAGGGTGTGCAGGCGGGTGGTGAGAAGGGATTCATCGTAGCCGGTCTTGACGGCTTCGAGGCGGATGGCGCGAAGGATGTTGCCGCCGGATTCGAGTTTGGCGGTTTCCCTGATCGGGGTTGTGCTGGGTTCCGATGATTGTGACGGATCGGGCTGGTCGTAACCGAGACGTTCGGCGATGCGAGTTGCGTAGTAGTCGGCCAGGTGCATACAGCGGAGCGTGACATGCGAGGGTTCGTTGGCCTCCTGGAGCATGGGCAGGTGCTGCTTGGCTTGCCGGATGCCGGGGCCGTACAGGCCGGTGAGTAGATCAGCGTTGACAGGTCGGTCGATCACGTTGATCTCGACGAGGACGGTGTGCGGCTGGAGATCGGATTGGTCGATGATGGATAGCCCGGTCAGCGCGCCTTCACCGGCCATGGCGAGGTTGTACCAGTCGTCCGGCAGATCGTTAAGCCAGTAGCTGATGGAGGAACCGGTGACGACGACAGAAGTCTTCGGCTTTTGATAGGCAAAGGTTTCCGCGGTCATGACGTTCAGCTCCCACTGCGAGCCGCGGCGGAAGCCGTTAATTTCGGTGTAAGGCAGCAGCACGGAATACGCCACGGCGAGGACGATGAACGCGATGAGTGATCGATAGATCAGCATGCTGAAGAGACCTTGTTAGAACTGGAAGTAGATAAAAGCGCCGGGGGTTCCGCTATTGATAAGCAAGAGCAAGAGCATCAGGCCGTAGCAGGCCGGTGCGAGCACGGGGCCGGCCAAGCGTGGTTGTGTGACAGAAGTATTTTGCCACCACGTGCTGTGTATCAGCAGGTAACGCAGGTGCATCAGCACAACCGGCGCGCTGAAGAATGTGATGTAGTACATCATCGTCTGGTCGTAGGGATAGTCCCAACGGGTACACATGCAATAGATGTAGTTCACCGCGTCGGTGAAGTTCGGCAGTTTGAATAAAAGCCAGGCGAGCGTGACGATCAGGAAGACGAAGAGCATCTGGATCGTGCGGATGATGAGGCTGTTGCCGAGGTTGACTTTGCCGCGCAGGGCGCGTTCGGTGGCAAGCGCGATGCCGTGAACGGTTCCCCAGACAGCGTAACTCCATGCCGCGCCGTGCCAGAGTCCGCCGAGGAACATGACGATGAAGAGGTTGAGGTAGGTGCGTGATCGGCCCTTGCGGTTACCACCGAGCGGGTAGTACAGGTATTCGCGCAGCCAGGTCGACAGCGAGATGTGCCAACGGCGCCAGAACTCTGAGAAGCTGCGTGCGATGTAAGGATGATCAAAGTTTTTCGGCAGGTAGTAGCCGAACAATCCGGCGACACCCATCGCGATCAACGAGTAGCCCCAGAAGTCGGCGAGGATCTGCATCGAGAAGCCGAAGAGCATCACCAAAAGGTCGATGGAACCGCGCACCTGGAAGTATGGCGGCTGGATCCAGAAGGTGTGGTCCTTGAGGTTGTCAGCGACAACCATCTTCATGAAGTAGCCCATCACCAGCAGCGAAAAGCAGCGGTTCCAGTCGATGTCCTTGATGAACTTGGGCTTGATCTGTGGCATGAACTCGTGGGCCTTGACGATCGGGCCTGCGACGAGCTGGGGGAAGAAGCAGATGAAGAAGCCGGTGTGCAGCAGGTGGCGCATCGGCGGGCCGGAGAGCCCTTTGCGGAGTTCGTCAACGTCGCGAGCGCGGAAGGCATCGACGACGAGGCTCATTCCCTGGAAGGTGAAGAAGGAGATGCCGATCGGTAGCGGTATCATCAACAGCAGGTGGCCGACGGATTGCTCGCCGGGTTCGCCGCGCAGGACGGTGAGTGTGAGCATGCCGGCGTACTTGAAGAAGCCGAGCAGCAGCAGGTTGAGCGCAATGCCGGTGATCGCCCATGTGCGGGCGCGTTTGAGCGAATCGCATGTATAGGTTGCCCGGCTGGCAAAGGCGTTGATAAGTACGGAACTGACGAGCAGTGTCAGCAGGTAAGGCTGGCCGAAGCCGTAGAACGTCAGGCTGGCGATCAATAGCAGCACGACCTGCGTGCGACGCAGAAGCGGGATGTAGTACAGCCCGAAGGTGATCACAACGAGCAAGACAAAGTTGAGGCTGTTGAACAGCATGGCCGAAGGCTCCGATCGCTCCGCCAGTGATCGCATTGAGGCGGGCGCGCAAATACGCTCGGTTGGCTCATCGACTTGTGCGATTAAGCTAAGGCATAAAACCACCGACATCGTCATGCGGCCGATAAACATATTGATAGCAATGAAAAAACCGGCCCCACATCAAAGCGAGACCGGCCTATAACTGTAAACGGACTTTGCGGCGCAGCGTTGTGGAAGACAATGATGTATCAGGCATGGCGACGACGCATCAACGAACCCAATGCAAATGCTCCCAACAAGACAAACGTTTGCGGGCTGGGGATCGGCATCATCGACACGTTAGCGACGCCGGGGCTGGCGAACATCAGGCCGGTCGGGAACGCAGACGGATCGGCGGGGTCGAGTCCTTCAGCGGGGTCGATGCCGGTGATCGTAAATTCACTGACACCTTCAGCCGCGATCTGTGTCAGATCGAACGGCACGCCAGCCAGGATCGGGTAAGTAGCGCCGGCTACTTCAAGATCAAACTCCGAATCGCCTAAAGGTAATGCTTCAGGAATATAGACGACGGAAAACAGCGGATCACCTGGATCAACCGAGTAGTGATAACCCGTGGCTGCGACCGGATCGATGAACACACAGAAGTTCTGCCCCAGATCGGTTGCTGACATATCGAGTTGGAAGTCGTATCGGCCACTGGGTTGTACAACATCGGGCAGCAAGGGATTGTCAGCGGTGTAGCCCGGTTGCATGTTCACGTAAAACTCAACGCGGTACTGGTCGCTGATACTCTGGGATTCAAACGAGCCGGTTGCGCTGATATACCCGGGGTAATCGGTGGCTTGTGGGAATTGCCAATTGTTCAAGTGCCAGTAACCCCAGACGATGGGGATCGTCACGGGCACATCTTCATACGGCGGGACAAGTCCGGGCAGGTCGCCGATCTGGGCTTTAAAGCTGTCGAGTTGATCATTAGTCGTGGTTGCGCCGGGCAGTGGGCCGAGGGTAAAACTCGCATCGGCCCAGACGGCTGTTGTCGAGCCGTGGCTAGTGCCGCCATAGAGATAGTGCTGCCCATCGAGGTCGAGTGTCGCGGTGATCCTGATCAGGGGTGTCCCAACCGGCGCGGTGAAGATATCTTCATCGAAGTTAAGATAAATCAGGCCTTGCGTGCTGTTGACATTTGTAGCAAGCAAGGCGACAACCACAAACGATCGTAGCAGGAACTGCTTATTCATCGTTGGCTCCTTCTCCCCCGCCGCAGGTTGTATTGTTTAGTCAGATCAGTGGCGATGTTTCCGCCGTAAGGTTGTCAGGCAAAGGAATACGCTGATGAATGGAAGTGAAGCCGGCTCGGGGATACTGACGGAAGCGGGTGGCGTGCCGGCGTTCCAGTTGTTCAAGATGATGTCGAGATCTGCCAGGCCTACGTATCCGTCGCCGGAGGGATCGCCCTCGATCCACACACCGGCCGTGGCGTTGTGATTCCAACGATTCAGTACGATGTCCAGGTCGTCGAGACCAACGAAGCCGTCACCGTTCAGATCACCCGTCAACCCGGCACGAATATAGACTGAGTAAGGATCGTTATAGTCGATTCGCAGGCCTAACGTCCCGAAGTCGGGTAAGAAGACCTGGTCGAACCTGCCGGTGATACCCGAGGGAGCGGCGAGAATATGGAAACTATCGCTGAGCGCCGGCGTGTATGGGGTTTGATAAAACACCCTCAGCACACCTTCCAGACTGGCTGCCCCACTTACATTCAATTGGCTGAAGTCCACGCCCGGCATACCGGCATGGCCGTACAGAACACAGGCCAACTCACCGTCGGAGCCCTGACTATAGGAACCAGCCACATCGATCACGCCGGTATAAGGATAGACCCTCCCGGCATTGAAGAGCATACCGCTGCCAAGATTGACGGGGCCCTTGCCGATCAACTCGGCGCCGGCAAGTTCGACGTTCGCGGCGTGAAGTGTGCCAAGATTGAGTGTAATCGTCGAATCCGGCCAGGCAGTGACCCACCCGTCCGCGTCCACGGCCGCATCGTTTTGTATCAGTAACGTGGACGGGCCACCGACGTTGTATCCGTCGCCGCCGATGTTCAGTGCGCCATTGATGTGCCAGCCAGACCCGGAACCGCTTAACGTCACCGAGCTGCCATCAGAACCCGGCATCCCACCGATGAAGCCGTTAAGGGAATTAACATATCCACCGTCGCTGACGATCAGCATGGCGGGCTTATCGACGCCGATGACGAGATTGCTTCCTGTGGTCAGACTCTGCCCCGAGCCGACGCTGTAGCTGGCAGCAGTGGGTCCGTCGGCGTGCCCGATCAGCAGGTTGCCGCCGATTACCGGATTGTTCCCGAAGCCGATCAACTGGTTGGTATAAAGCACTGCGCCGGCGTTGATGTTGAACGTCGCGCCCGCGCTGATATCGACCTTGTCGGCGACAATCGTGCTGGGGCTGTTAACCGTAACCGTTCCACCGCTCCAGACCTTGAGCAAAGATGCGACCTCGACGCGACCGCCACCGGTGACGGTCAACGAGCCTGTGCCGCCGTCACTGTATACCGATCCACCTTGCCACCCACCCGCGACGTCCAATCGTTTATTGACCGACAACAACGTGCCCGAATCAGTTACGATCACATCACCGTTGGCGGTATCCTGGCGCCCCAGAGCAAGTTGATTGCTGACCGTAACCGTCGCTTGGTCCTGGATCGTGAGTTGTCCAGTAGCACTGTGCCGATCACCAATACGTAAATCCGTGCTGATATCCCAGCGTGATCCCGTCCCGCTGACCAGGGCCGTGCCTGATGAGGTGTTTCCTTCTCCAACATGCGCAAAGTAGCTTTCAACAATACCTCCGTCGGACACGGTTAAAGAACCCGTCCCGCTTCCGACCTGCCCGATGTCAAAAGCGCCGCTGGCATTGGGATTTGAAGTGATAAGTTTTTTACCACTACCAACTGTTAATGAGCTACCGAACACACTGTCCGGATTGGTGCTGTCTAAATGAAGCTCGCTTGCCGAGATCTCCAGTGTTCCGCCTGTCCAGTTGAAACTGCCCCCGGTTGAAGTGAGTTGCCCGGTCGTGATGCTGCTCGCGGTATTCATCAGTTCCAACGCGCTATACGGCCCGATCTGCAGCAGGCCGCTGACAGTCAGGTCGCCGCCGGTCTTGACGGTGATCTTGCTTTGCACGTCGGTGGTGCCGTGCACGCCGGCGGAAGCCGCGCTTAACTGACCGCCGGCCTGAAGCGTCACCTGCCCGAAGTTGAAGCCGTACGTGCCGGTCGGCCCGACATCCAGCGCGCCGATCCCGTCCCATGCCGCCGACGGACCGAACAACACCTGCGGCGTGCCATCCACGACAATACGACCACTTCCCGTGTCGCTGCCGACATCAACATTCTGGCTGTTACTGTCAATCTGTGCCGACAGGCCGACACCGATACCGGCGGTGCTGGCGATTGTGTCACCGCTGATCAGAACCGCTGTTGAATCCCAATAGCTGCCGGCGCCAACGATATTAAAGTTGGCTCTGCCACTGACGTATGTCTGCCAGGTATCGAGCCAACCGCCCTTGAGATTGAATATCGCGGTATCACCGCTGCTGTCGCCAATAATCAATGAATTACCGCTGGTCAGTTCCATATCGAACCGACTGGCGGTCGTACCATCACCGATAATCATGTCGACAATAGCCGTGTCAATTACCTTCATGACCTCGACGGCCGTACCGTCAGCAACATAGACGTTATTGTTGCCGATCCCGCTGCCACCCAATAGACCATCGAACGTCGCTGTGTCGGTCGTCCCAGGCACGGCGACCGGCGACCAGTTGAGCGCGGTCTGGAAGGAACTGTCACCGGACCAATTGTCCCAGGTGTATTCAGTCGCTGTAACATTGCTTGTAGACAGTAAGACAGCGCCAAAACAATGCACAGTCGCCAACCAATTGCATCGAAGCGATCTCATCGCGTTGACTCCTGATTGTTAAATGTGAGAAAGTTGTGTCCGAACAATGTGTGTGGCCAGAATCACCAATACAGCGAGCACACGTATCAATAGGTGTTTACATGAAGTCCCAATCCACTGCGGGGCCCTACAACTGTAGTTGCGACAAAGTCATTACATGAGGTGTGTGTGCATGCCACAACTCCACCCCCCACGCGGCATATTGGCCGCGCAAGATCCGCCCTGACACAATGCACAAATGATCCGCTGATCGGCAGCTATTCTACCTGTTGCAAAAACCACAAACAATAGCAATATGAACCGCTGCACAACTTACCTGGAATGCTTGTCACGTGTTTTTCGCACACCAAGCCGTGCATCAGGTCTGACTGTAAGTCGGTTTAGCGCCTGTACGTAAGGCAAGCCAACAGCCCTCCCCCCATAAAGAAAACAGTAATCGGCTCGGGGATGCTGAGTAAACTCGGTGGTGTGCCGTTGTTCCAACCGATGAGGATGACGTCCAGGTCGTCTAGGCCGACGTAGTTGTCGCCGGTCAGGTCGGCGCGTGGATCAGCGGGTGGGATGGTCTGGTTCCAGTTGCTGAGGATGATGTCCAGATCATCAAGGCCGACGTAGCCGTCGCCGTTGACGTCGCCGATCAGAGCGGTCGGGTTGTTGAGGTTGAATTCGCCGTCGGTGATGTTGAGATAGAGGTCATCGATGTAGACCGGGCCGTCGGGCGCACCGGGCGCCCCACCACCGCCGGTTTTGATGTAGAACTTGACGAAGTCGCTTAAGCCGGAGATACGGAAGTCGAACAGGTCGTTGTCGCCGTCGGACAACATGTCGCCGGCATCGGCATAGGATTCGGATGCGTCGTTGACCCAGACCTTGTACTGGTCGTTGGCCGAGTCGATCCACATCCAGACGTTGTACCAGTTGTCCTGGTTGAGCGTATCGAGTTCGACGTAGTTGGGATTGGCTTCGTCGTCCCAGACGTGCAGGTCGTTGCTTTCGTTGGCCATGCCGAGTTCCGGGCCGAAGTCGCTGAACTCTGAGGGGTAGGTCAATGGCGAAAGACCGATGGAGTACTTCTGCTGCACCGCGAAGCGCAGGCGGAAGAAGAGCATGTGCGTTTCGTCGTTGGCGACGGTCAGCGGATAACGGACGAGTCCGGAGTTGGTATGCACAGCCATAACCTGGTTGGCCGCATCATCCGGATCGATGGCGACCTCGGCGGTGCCAGCTGAGGCGATCCAGCCTGATTGTTCGTCGATATCACCCAGGCTCAGCGCGCTGTAATCCTCGATAAGTTGATATTCACCAAGCGCGGTCGCGGCTGAGAAAAAGATTGCAAGTACAACAAGCAAGCGCATCGACATGACGAACCCCTTTTCGCTGGGCGGGCGCGGGGCGTCGTGTGTGAAGTGTCTTATGAGAGCAACAAACTTGTCATCGGCAAATTACTGAACCAATCCCGCCCGCGGTGCTCCCCAGACCGACGTCTGCAGACCCGCGGTTGACTCACTGAGCGTAACATAGCGCGCTGAGTCTTTCCATCTATTTCGACCGCAGGAAACTAAAATTTATATTGAATATCTCGTGAGAGTGGATCATCGCTTGAATATGAACGTTTCAGTGACATGCCAATACAGTCCGTGTATTTCGCAGCCCGGCCATAGCGCATTTGTTCGTAGCTTGAAAATACCGTCACAGATATGACGGAAAACTTAGCACCGCTTGGTTTGATGTGTTTCATCGTAAAAAGAAGTACATAAAAAAAGAGCCGTGAACCAGGAGATTGGCGTGAGTAATCTCCTGGTCACGGCTGAGTATAAACGTGTTTTCTGAACTTCAGGCTAAAAGTGTTCTGATCGACAAAATCAGGTTGTGTTTGCTATTCGATCCATCATGAACACTTCATGCGTATTACCTGCTCAGTTGTTTTTGGTTTTGCGGCCACGTCGAGCAACCATACCAATGCCCATCGAAGCCAGCAGCAAAGCTGCGCCGGGTTCGGGGACGGCGGCGCTGCTGGTCGGGGGCGTGCCGGCGTTCCAGTTGTTCAGCACGATGTCCAGGTCGTCCAGGCCGACGAAGTTGTCGCCGGAGGGGTCGGCAGCCGGGTCGGCCGGCGGGACGGACTGGTTCCAGTTGGCCAGGACGATGTCCAGGTCATCCAGGCCGACGAAGCCGTCGTTGTTGAGGTCGCCGGGCAAGAGCACCGCGTTGACGACTTCGATCGTCACGTTGGTGGCGTTGTAGATGACATCGTATTCAAGGCCCGCACCGGGTGAACCTAACACGCTATCGAACGTGCCGATGATGTTGCTGGCCAGCAGGATGGTGAAGCTGTCACCGAGCGAGGGGGCGAAGCCGCCGATCGCTGCGATGTCCAGCGTGCCTGCGAGTGAGGCGATGCCGGTGAGTGTCATGCGGTCGTAATCGTTGAGACCGGTGCCGTTGAGATCGACGTTCCACGTACCGGCAACGGTCTGCTCGAAGTCCAGACCGGAACTCTGACCGAGTACCAAACCGGATTCAAGCGTACCGCGGTTTTGAATCAGTACATCGATATCGGCGCCGTCTTCGATCACCAACGCTCGGTTCTGAGCATTGATGAGTGTCGAACCGCCGGAGAAGCTTGCCCCGGACTGGACACGGGTCGTGGGGTTGTTCAGCAGCAGGTTCGCGTTGAGCGTCGTGCTGCTGGTGGATTCGAAGATGGTGGTACCACCGTTCTGGATGGTGCTGGCCGCGGTGTCCACGGTCACGATACCGCCGATGTCGGTCGCGTTGGTGGAGCGGTAGGTGCCGCCGTGCAGCAGCAGGCGGGAGCCCGGATCGAATTCAAGCTCGAAGCCGTTGGCGAAGACCTGTCGGCCATTGTTTACTTCGACGGTGCCTTGGAAGATGAACGCGGCGTTGTCGATCAGTTGGAGGTCGCCGGTGATGGCTCGTAGCAAACCGGTGTTGGTTGAGCCGTCCCAGTCGTTAGTGGTATTGTTGATTGTCAGATTGCCGCCTTCGGCATCGACGACGGAGTTGTTGATGATGCGAGCGGAGACGGTGCCGTTGCCGTTGATACCATCGGCCCCATCGTTTGTGATGGTCGAGCCGATGATAGATCCGCCTTGCAGCAAGACGGTAGTGGTCACGTTGGTGTTCCAGGTATTCGTCACGTTGAGGACAGCAGAGCCGCCGCTGGTGCCGAGTGTGCCGACATCGACGAGTGCGCCGTTAACGATGAGCGTCCCACCGGTGGCGATGAGTTGGGCGGTACCGTCGAAGTCGATCGGGGCGTTGATCGTGCCGTTACCGCGGAGGGCACGGCCGGTGCTGGCCTGGAGTGTACCGGGGCCATTGATGGTGCTGCCGTCGATTTCGTTGGTGCTGCCGGCGGTAAGCGAACCGCCACCTAAGCGGAAGTCTTCGGCGACGTCGTTGATATTAAGGCGAGAGCCGCCCGAAAAGATGAGGCGTTCGAGTGAACCGCCGTCGCCGTTGATGTTGAGGTCGGCGACATTGCCCTGGAAGTGGATGGCGGAGCCTGTTGTTGACTGCAGGATGAAGTTGCTGCTGATTGTATCGCCGTTATAGGTCAGGTCGGCGTCGAAGATGACGTCGGCGCCGCCGGTGAGGTTGAACTGGATCAGGCCGGTGTCTTCGATGGTGGTGGTACCATCGATGCCGTCGCCGGCATCCTCGATGCTGTCGGCGTTGATAGTGAGTGTTGCGCCGTTGCTGACAGTGGTGTTGCCGTCATCGAAGTCGACAATACTGACACCCCATGTCGTGCTGGTAGCAATGGTGGAGACACCGGGACGGAAGATGCCGCTGCCGGTGTAGTTACCGCCGTTATAAGTAGCAGTTGCCATGTTGAGTGTGCTGCCGGCGTCGATGACAACATCGACCGCGCTATAGAACTCTGCGGTAGAGTTGACGTTCAGCAGTGACGTATCGGCAACTTTGACGTTGCCGGAGATCTGGAAAGGCAGCCCCGAGCTGTTGATGGTGGAGGTCGCATTGCCTGCGACGTTCAGGCTGCCCAAGGAATTCAGCGCCCAGTTGGTGGCGGTGGTGGAGGTCACATCCAGTTCGCCGCCGTTCATATTGATGGTGTGTCCGAAGCTGAGGTCAGCGCCTGCGCCGGCGTCGATGTCAAGGTTGCCACCGGCGTTGATGGTGGTGACGTTGCCGGCGGCCTCGTTGCCATCAAGATTAAAATCGGGGGTATCGATGTTGACGGTGGAATTAACCACGAGCGAGGAGTCGTTGCTATTCATGTTGAAGTCGACACCGCTCTGGAGGGTTGCGCCACCGTTGAAGACCATCGTGCCGTTGTTGTTGATGGTTCCGCCGGAGGCGACGAGTTGGGTATCAAGCTGCAGTGTATCCCATGCATCGTCGACGTTGATGGTACCGCCGGTCATGGTCCAGTTGCTTCCCTTGATGACGGCGGCCGGTCCGGGGTTCGGGTCCTGACCGATGATGATCAGACCGAACGCTGGGGTGTTGGCGTTGATGGTTCCGGTATCCATGCTCCAACCGTTAGCCATATCAAGCGACGAGCCGGTGGAGAGGTTCATCGTGCCGCTGAAGGCATCAGTCCCCGTATCGACATCAACGTCGAGGGTCTGGTTGCCGTTGACGTTAAGTACGCCGTTACCGCTGCTGCCGTCCCAGTCGAATCGTGCGTTAGTGCTTAAAGCCGTGATCTGCAGCGTGCCGGCAGCGGGAGCGAACCCGAAGATGAGAGGCGTGGTGTTGGCCGTGATCGTGCCGTCGTTGGAAATCAGGTTTGTTGCGGAAACGGGGGCGGCTTCGAGATCGATTCGGCCGGTGCCGATGAGGGTGCCGCCGGAGTTGATATCGAGCAGACCGGTGCCGGAACCGCCGTCCACTTCGATAACCGCGGTGCCTTGCGCGGTGGTGGAGTTGATAATCACGCTTGCGCCGCTGTTGATGGTGAGGTTATTGGTGTCGAGACCGTCGGGATCACCGCCGTAAATGATAATCGAGCTGCCGGAGCCGCTGACGGTGGTGTCGCCGTTGACGACGAGTTCAAAATCGTCGGTAGCGCCATTGTCGGTGCTGTTGACGACATCGGCGCCGTTGGTGATGGTCAGCGAGGAGATCTGGTAACCGCCATCGAAGATGGTGGTGTCGTTGGCTGCGCCGGCGAGGTTACCGATGTTCACGGCCTGTCCGCTGGGGCTGCCGTCGGGATTCCAGTTGCCGAAGTCCGACCACAGTTTGCTGGCTGAGCCGCCGGCGTCGTCCCAATCGACCGCCACCGCAGGTGTCGTGGCGCACATGGCGACGGCTAAGAACGATAGATTGATCCCCCACCGAGTCATCTTCGGTGTACATTTCTGATCCTTCATGAATCCGCTCCTGATCTAAGTTAAGTGATTCGCTCTAAGTTCCAAACGAAAAAGGACGGCGTCCATGTGCGACGGTTCGGCGCAACACATAGCCGTATGACAAATTAGTTTTGTTGCTGAAGCTCCTGACCGATTTTCAAGGACAAGTTGAAGCGTGCGTAAAACCTGCGCACACCAAGACCGCGAATACATGCGCGTGTATTAGCGCACGAAAGCGGTGACACTCATCACACGAAAATAAAAATGAGATCCGCCCTCATTTTGCTGGACTGCGAGTATAACAATACGTCAAGATTTGAACAAGTAATTTCTATTATTGTTAACAAAAATATAGAATCTTAACGTTCGAACAATTGTATAGATGTTCATCTCTACTGTTATACATGCATCACATTTATCAATGTGTACGGCGCAACAATAAAAGTGCGCCCGATCCGATCAATGCGAATGTTGTTGGCTCAGGGATGTTTGATAAATGACTTGGAGGCGTGCCGTTGTTCCAGTTAGACAGCACAACATCCAGATCGTCTAAACCGACATAACCATCGGGTGTACCGCCGGGGCCGGATACGTCCGCTAAAGGATTGCCGGGCGGGACGGTCTGATTCCAGTTGCTGAGGATGATGTCCAGGTCGTCGAGTCCGACGAAACCATCGCCGTTAAGATCGCCGGGGAGCGAACCGGATGAGAGCACGCCCACCGCGAAGATGCTGGCGTGATCGATGATCGCCCAGGCTTTGTTGTTGAAGGTATCCACACCGAAGACGCCGAGGTCACCGGCGTCCAGCACGCCCCCGCCGACGAACATCAGATAGCTGTTATACGATCCGTTGTAGAACGTGGCGCTACCGCCGCTGTTGCCGTCAACTGCTGCCGCCCATTCGCCGGCCAGCGTGTCGTAGAAGAGCACCTTAAGGTCCGACTCGCTGACGCCGCCGGGGATGTTGCCGTCCAGGTATGTGAACTGCAGCACGTAGGGGCCCTGCGCGCTGCCGCCGGAGAACATCAGGTCTACCGGCGTACCCGCCAGGTCCGCGTTGCTGCCTGGGTCGCTCGTCAGCGCCATCGAAACCGTCTGATTCGCGTTGCTCTGCCCGTCCAAAATCGTCGCCGCCGTCGCCGCATCGTTCACACCCACGACACTCGGCCCAAGCGGATCACTCACACTCACCGAAGCGTTGTCGCTGCTGATCGTGCCAAGGTCATATGCCAGGTTCCAGGTGATGTCGGGCACGGGCGACGCACCGTTCAGGTAGCTGCGGTTGGGATCGGCCATCTTCAAGCTGACCGCAAAGTAGCCGGTGTAGGTGCCGTTGACCCGGCCGTAACGATCAAACATCACGGTCGCGGTCTCGGTCTCACCCGCATCGGACCGGTCGCCGACGTAAAGCCCGTCCACGGAAAATCCGTCGGCGGGGAAGGAACGATTGGTCACTTCAACACTCGCGCGGCGAGCCCCGGCGTGAGGGCCGGCGGCGGCATTCTCGATATAGATGATCGGGTCCACATCCACCTGGACGGTCGAGCCTGAGTCGTCGGTTGTCGAAGGTGGATCGAAGACTGTAATGTCGTAGGTCACCTGGTCGTCGGCATCCAGCGGATTGAGGTCATTGGTCAATGTCGCGCTGGCCTGGTAATCGCCGGAGAGAGTCGATTGGGAAATGGTGGCGATATTGTCCGAGCCGTTCGTGATCGTCACGCCGCCTGCGATGATCTGGTTGGTCGCGGGTGTGGCGACGACGAATTCAGGATCGGACGAGGGATCGAGGGTAACGCTATAGGTCGTGCCGCCGGTACCGATATTTTCAACATCGACATAGCCGAAGGTGAAGTCGTATTTGTTACGGATCATGTTGGTGGCGACGCCGCTCGTATTGAATACGACTTCGGAGTTTTCCGGATCGAGTCCGGGATCGACGCCATCGCCGTTAACCTCGAAGTTATCGATGGCGAACTCCGATGTGCCGCCCGGGGTAACGATGTCAGAGAGGTTGATGGACATACCCGTGATGCCGGCCAGCGAGCCGTTGTAGCCGATGAGGTTGGCAGCGCTGACGCTGATGTGCCCGGCGTAACCATTGAATCCGCCGAAGGCGCTACCCGCGTTGAACACTTCATTGAGGCTGTATGTTTCTGAGGCGTAGTTCTCAAAATTGTCATAAAAGTCGATGCTGATATAGTCCGGCGCGTCTTGTCCGGTCATCGCCAGGGCGATATCAAATGCAACTGTGTCGGCCATCGTGTTCCAGTCGTCGCCGAAATCGACGTCGATGCTTGCGTAGCCGTAGTTATCGATCGGGTTGCCCCACATGGCGTCGCTATCGATCAAGCTGCTGTTACCGGCAGCCTGGTATTGGCTATCGAAAAAGACGCTGTTTTCAGTGTAGTTGTCGAATCGGTTGTAACCGCCCAGGGTGTCATCCGCCCAGAAAGAATCGTAATTCAACAATCCGGTCGGAGAGGCGGGCCAACTGATGCCGTCCGTGGCTGAGGTGAAGGTGTAGAAAGCGTCCTGTGCATGTGCGGTCATCGCCACACCCAGAATGAGCGACAGTGACACAACCGCTTGATAACAGTTCCGGCGCAGCATAAGAGTAATCCTTTCAGATCATGGCAAGTTAATTGGTTAGGTCTTGTTGTCCGCCACGGCCGAACTGATCGACAAGTACATCACACGTTGAAACAACCGGACCCGCCTCTTGTTCAATAAATACAAACTAACTTTTCTAGAATACTGTGAGACGGGAATGAACTCAAATAAAAAATAGCCTAAAACACACAAAAGCCATTGCTATCTTGTGAGTTCCATGTTAACCGCACCAATGTGTTCATTTAGTGAGTGACATGATAGTGATGAATAAAGATGACCTACATTACCGAGATTAACAAAGGCCACGATCAAACGATCGTGGCCTTGAGTAATGATTCTTGTGCACGCTGAATGAAAAACACACCGACACGTAGTGCAAGCTTACTTGTTCGCTTCTTCATTCTTCACGACGACATCATCGACCAGGCCGTAGTCCTTGGCTTCCTGGGCGCTGAAGAACTTGTCGCGCTCGGAGTCTTCTTCGATGCGAGCGACATCCTGGCCGGTGCGTTCGGCAAGGATTTCGTTGAGCTGTTTCTTGGTCTTGAGGATTTCCTCGGCCTGGATGGCGACATCGGTGGTCTGGCCGTAGATCCCGCCGTAGGGCTGGTGGATCATGACCTTGGCGTGGGGCAGGCAGTATCGTTTGCCTTTTTCGCCGGCCGCAAGAACCAGGGCGCCGCCGCTCATCGCCTTGCCGACGCAGACGGTGGAGACCTCGGAACTGATGTGGTTCATTGTGTCGTAGATGGCGAGGGTGTCATCGACAGCCCCGCCGGGGGAGTTGATGTAGAGGCTGATATCGACGCCGGGCTTGGTGTTTTCCAAGTGCAGCAGTCGCATGATGATGCCGGTGGCGCTGGCGTGGTTGATCTCACCGACGAGGAAGATGACCCGATTCTCCAGGAGCATCTCATCGATGGTCATCTCGCGGTAGCGTTGCATTGCCGGCGGGGCGAGCTGCGGGTTGGGGTAGTAGTGCCCGGCGTGGGTCATCGCCTGCATCGCGGCCTGGAAGCCGGGGGGAGTGGACATCGTGAAGTCGTGGGGAAGGTCCTGCCTATTCATCCGTGAATCTCGCTTTAAGTCATAACAGGGGTTAATCGTCGGACAGGGACATGATAGCGGGTTTTGGATCGGGCGTGGGGTGTGGGAATTGTATTGCTAATCGCAAATGGCTAATGGCTTGTCCCCCAGCGCCGGTCCTGAGCGCAGCGGAGAGGCGGGCCGGATAGAGCAGGAGAGTGTAGCTCAGGAGAATAGGAGACAGAGGATCGTGGATCGGACGGATTGTATGGTTAAAGGCTAATGGCTAATAGCTCGCCATGCTATCGCGCTAAGCCGCAAGCGGCTTTTTTGGACTAATCCCCAGTCCCTAAGCACCTGACCCCAGACCCCATATAAAAAACAGACGCCCTGGTTTAAGGGGCGTCTGTCGAGCAAGGGTCTGGTTGGAGTAACCAGTGGTTTTTCCCCGGTTAGGATCGGGTCTGTTTCGTAAGCTAGAGGCCTGTGGCTTAATCTCGGCCGGTGTTGTCTTCTTCGAGCATTTTGCGGAGGTAGCGGTTTTCCCGGCGGGTGGCTTCCAGGTCGAATACGAGATACTTGATCGACAGACGCAAGTAATCGAGCGATTCCTGGAGGTCACCTACGGTCTTTTTCAGCTTCTGGTGCCGCTCCTTGGTTTGCTGGGCTATTTGTTCCAGCTTTTCGCGTTCGGCCTTGGGCAGGGTCGAGATCTCACCCATCAGTTCGGTCAGTTTGGCTTGGAATGCCTTCTCATCCATGGCTGTACTCCTTTTCCGTCACGAACCCATCATTGGGTGAGACGCCACACTTAATACAAGGGGCTTGCCAGTCGATTGAGGCATGTGCCAGAAATCCGACAAGATTACATAAACACATAATAATATTATAGATATAATTTAAGAATTGGGAAGTCGCCTGTAACTATGGCCGCCGCTTCAGGCCGGATGATGCGTCCACGCAACACACACGTGGCAAATCGAGGACTTCCCGGCCCGTTAGCGTTTACAGGGTCGATATTTAGCCACACGACAAAGCTGGAAACATCTGCTGGCATCGGGTCCCCCGACTGGCACTAGCAATGTCCATCAACAGAGATTTACTGGATCACCACCCGTCCGGTGCCCTTGGTGATCTTGCCCAGAATGAAAGGCTGTTCGCCCTGCTTGGTGAGCTTTTCCATGATGGCATCCGCGAAGTGTGGGCGGACGATCATCGTGTAACCGACGCCCATGTTGAAGACGCGGAGCATCTCCTCGTCTTCGACGTTGCCGTGACGTTGCAGGAATTTGAAAAGCGGCGGGATACCCCAGGTTTTTCGGCTGATCTTGGCGTCGACGGCGCTGTGCAGGGCGCGATTGACGTTGCCGGGCAGGCCGCCGCCGGTGATGTGAGCCATGCCGCCGATCGGGCGTTTACGTTTGTAGCTGCGCAGGACGCTGACGATCTGCTTGGCATAGATGCGGGTCGGTTCGAGCAGCACTTCGCCAAGCGGGCGGTCGTCTTCGAGCTCGGGGTAGGGTTTATCGAGGTCGAGTTTGGCTTTGTCGATGATGGCGCGGACGAGGGAGTAGCCGTTGGAATGGATGCCGCTGGAGGTCAGGCCGAGGATGACGTCGCCGACCTCAACGCGTTCACCGTCGATGACGCGCTTCAGTTCGCAGACGCCGACGGCAAAACCTGCCAGGTCGTAGTCCCCTTCTTTATAGACATCGGGCATCTCTGCGGTTTCGCCGCCGATCAGGGCGCAACCGGCGAGCTGGCAGCCGTCGGCAACCCCCTTAACGATCTGCTCCATGTGTTCGGGCACGACCTTGTGGACACCGACGTAATCCAGGAAGAACAGCGGCTCGGCCCCCTGAACGATCATGTCGTTGACGTTCATGGCGACGCAGTCCTGGCCGATCGTGTCGTGGATGCCCATCCGGACAGCCAGCAGGACCTTGGTACCGACGCCGTCGGTGCAGGCGACGAGGACGGGGTCTTTATAGTTGCGTTTAAACAGCCGTTCGTTGTAGTCCAGGCGGAAGCAGCCGGCGAAAGCGCCGTGTCGGCCGAGGACGCGGGGGTTGTATGTGCGTCGCAGGTGGCTCTTGATGAGGTCAACGGTGCGGTCGCCGGCGTCGATATCGACCCCGGATTGGGCGTAGGTGAGGCCGGTAGACGGGCGTTTTTTCTTGGCCATAGGCCGGTAGTGTACGCGGGTTGGGGTTGTCGTAAAACCCGCGTAGGAGCGGTTAAAAGCCGCCGGTATGATAAATCGAATATAAATAGGATGATATGACTGGACCCGGACGGGTTCAGGCCTTATTGTTTAGTCCTACGCTGGTTGCCTGGACCTATTCTGGCGGGCCCTGCGGACCGGATCTTTTTGACCCATGACTGCGAATCACCACTCAGACATGTCAGAAAACCTGCAAGCAGCATTCGCGGAACACGGCCTACGTTGCACCCGACAACGCCGAGCGATTTATCGCGCGTTATCGTCGTGCCACTCGCATCCGACGGCCGACGAACTGTACAAGATGGTCAAGGCTAGGGACGACAAACTGAGCCTGGCGACGGTGTACAACACGCTCGAAGCGCTGTGCAATGCCGGATTGGCATTCAAGATCACGGGCTGCTGCGGCAACGGGTCAACACGGTATGACGCCGGACGTGAAGACCACCTGCACCTGCGATGCGACAGGACAGGGCAGATCACCGATGTGCCCGATGATCTGGGTAAACGCATCCTCGAACATATCCCCGACAACCTGCTTACTGAGCTGCAAACCCGCACGGGTTTCAAGGTCAACCGCGTGCAACTCGACCTGGTGGGTGAATTTGAGGATCCACCGGCCGAGCATTGAGCGATTGTTATCTGAATAGTTGATACGAACATTGAACCCCACGCTTCCGCGTGGGGCTGTTGTCTATCAGGATCAATCGTTTGTGCTCGATGCAGTTGATCAGATATGCATGCGGCGGGTGTAGATCAGCCATTCGATGAGCATCACAGCGAGGGCGGCCCAGATGAACCACTGCCAGACCTCGCGGCGGATGCTGGCGGTTTGCACGGCAGTATCGGCATCCGTGGTTCTGACGTTAAGTACATCCATGGTGCGCAGGTCGCTTTCCTGCGGATCGAGCAGGTTCACTCCCAGCCGATCAAATGGCGGCTGTATCGTGTCGGTCGTGGTGTAAACGCCGGCAAGCGGGAACGGGGGAAGAACCGCTGCGCCTTGGGTGCGGCGGACGGTGAGTGTAGCAGGGCCGGTGTAGGTGACATCCGAATCGGCGGGGATGGAAACGACTTCACCGGTGCGGTAAGCGACGCCTGCGCCTTCGCTGAGCCCGCCGAGGCCGAGGGTTTGGACGGTGTTGCCGAGGAAGACAGGGAAGCTGATCTTGATCGGCCAGTTGGTTTGCAGCAGGTCGAAGCTGGCGACAACGTGGCGTACGCCATCCCTGACGACTTCGGCCATGATCGGTCCGGACTGGCCGGTCACTAACGTGGTGGCCTGCGGCGAAACTTCAAGCCGGCCCGGGTCGGAAAGGATCACATCTTCGAGCGAGACGTAACGCAGCAGAGGATGGGTGCGCTCCCAATAGAGGATGCGCTCGGACGGGGCGTTGGATTGCTCATCCGGTGCGATGCGCTTGATGTCGTCGAACGGTGGCGCAGCAGCGAAGTAAAGGCTGTCCACCAGCGGGATCGTCTTTGGGCTGTAGTGATCGAAGACGATGACGTCGAAGCCTTCACCTGCCAGGCCGGATGTGCCCGCGTCTTCCCAACCACCTCGGCTAAGAGATTCGGGGTCCTGATTCTCGAACTTGTCGGGCGTCCATATCGCAAGCTGACGCACGCCTGCACTTTGGATGCCTTTGGCCAGAAACGCATTGCCTTCGGTCACGAGCAGGACACGCAGACGTCGGGCAGGTGCGAGCGTCAAACGGACGGCGTCGTCGGCAGGCAGTTGATCTTCATAGTCATGCGCCAACTCAACGAGCGCTGTGCCGGGCAGGACGAAGTCAAACTGGACGGAGGTTTCGTGGCTGTTGCTCGTGGACTCGGTCGATGATTCGGTATCGACTTGCGGCGCGGGACCGAGGGTGATGGGCTGGACGCGGGTGGGGTTGCCATCGAGCGAGAGGGTGAGGTTGGTTTTGACCTGTTTGTTTCCGTAGTTGGCGACCTTGGCGAAGATCTGAACGATCTCGGGTTTGTCGAAGTCTCGCCGTGCGCTGAAGGAGACGATACCGACGTTGTCAGGATCAGCAGCGCCGGCGTTACCCGCAGGACCACCACCGATGGGGATGTATTTAAGCGTCGCACCGGCAAGTGACAGGACCCGGCCATCGTCGCGCACCCGGCCGTCGCTGATGATGTAGACGACGAGTCCCTCGGTATCATCCTGCGCGGCTTTGCCGGCAAAAGGTTCGATCAAACGCAGCGCCGGCTCAAGACGGCTGACGTGGTCCGTCGGCTCGATCCTTCTGATCGCGTCGCGCAATAGTGACGGATCGTTCGTGAACGACTGGCGGACTTGCGAACTTTGCGCGAAGCTGACAACCATCGCCCCGCCGGAAGTTGTGTCGTTGCCATTCGATCCGCTGGCATCGAGGCTGTTGATCAGCTCAAGCGCTGCCTTCTTGGCTTCATCGAGTCGTGTGGGCGAGACGTCGGTAGCGTTCATCGATCCGGAGTTATCGATCAGGATGACGACTCGCTGCCCGGGATTGGCGACCGTCTCCATCGTCGGCCGCGCCATCGCGAAGAGCAGCGCCGCCAGGATTAACAACTGTAACAGCAACAACAAACTCCGCCGCATCTTCTGGAACGGCGAGTTCACCTGCATGTCCTGGATCGCCTTCTTCCATAGCAGCGTCGATGAAACAGGCATCAACCGACGACGGAGCTTAAGAAAGTACAGCGACACCAACAGCGGCACGGTGATGCCCGCTGCTAGAAGTGCCATGCCTGGTGAGATGAAGTTCATTTTTGAGTCAATTTATGGAACAGGGATGAACACGGATGGACACGGATAAAGAATTAGAACTTGTTGACAAAACGCCTGATCTCAATTTTTGGTTTGCCGAAGTTAAGTAAAAGTGCAACCGGATAACCGGTCGCCTTAAGGTAGTTGATGGTTTGTGCTGCATGGACTTCATCCAATTTACTGGCCACTTTTATCTCGATAATGACTTTTTCTTCAACCACGATGTCGGCAATGTAGTGCCCAACAACGATTGCCGCGTAATTCACTTCTATGGATTGTTGCTGGCTAACTTTAAGCTCTGACTCACTCAACTCATAGACCAACGCATTTTCATATACCTTCTCAAGAAAACCACATCCCAATGTATTGCTGACACGATACGCACAACCAATTATCTGCTCAGTCATTTCATGATATTGATCCACACATACCCCCGCTTCATCTTATCCGTGTTTATCTGTGTTCATCCCTGTTCCAATATCCTTATCCCAACAATCCCCGTTGACGTAAGTACTTCAACACCAACGTATCAAACGGCACGTCGGTTTCGCTGATCATGTAGGCGACGCCGCGCTTCAGGCACTGTTCGCGGACGAACTGGCAGTAAGCCTGGAGGTTGGCTTTGTATCGTTTGAGCAGGGCCGGGCTCACAGAGACTTCGGCGATGTCGCCGTCCTCGATGTCGCGAAGGCGCAGGTCGCCGAGAACGTTGCCCTTAGCTGGGTCGACTTCTTGCGGGGAGAGCAGTTGGATCGCGTAGACGTCGTGCTTCTCGCCGCCGAGGTAACGCAGGGCTTCGTTGAGATCGCCCTTATCGAAAAAGTCGCTGAGCATGATGATGACGCCGGGCTGTCGCTGGACGAGTGCGAGACGTTTGCATGCGTTGGCAAGGTTCCCGCTGGCAGCTTCGCCGGAGATGGGCTGCTGCATCTGCAGGAACTCGAGCATGCGCGGGATGGGTCGGCGGCCGCGCATGCCCTGGGCCATGTCCGTGATCGTGTCTGCAAAGGTGTAGAGGTTCACCCGGTTGTAATGCGTCAGTCCGATGTACCCCAACGCCGCAGCGACGCGCTTGGCATAGAGCAGCTTGTTCGGATCGCCGTAATCCATGCTAGCGGTGACATCCAGCACGACGGACACCGACAGGTCTTCCTCTTCCATAAACAGGCGTAAGAAAAGTTTGTCGAGCCTGGCATAGAGGTTCCAGTCGATAAACCGCAGATCGTCGCCGATCACGTAACTGCGATAGTCCGCGAACTCAACACTCTGCCCCTTCTTCTTGCTCCGTCGCTCGCCCTGCATCTTGCCCGTCAGCACCTTGCGCGACATGACATCCAGCCGATCAAGCCGATGCATGAACGCGGGGTCGAGGAGCGAGTCCTGCTTGGCGGGTTGGGAGTTGAGGGTGGTCATAAGTTAATGCACGAATGATGAATGCTCGAATGTCGAAAGAATGTCGAATGATTCAATGTCAAATGACACATTCATCGCCTTCCGGTGCTGTTGCGAATGGATGCAAAGATCAAATTTAGTTCTTTTGCTTCTTGCCATAATATTTTTGCTTCGTCACGCAACACAGGCTCTGCTGTGACAATCATACGCAACCAATGTTTTGTTTCTCTGGACTCCTTCTTGCAGATGGCGATCTTGTGCCGAAAGTCCTTTTTGGTTTCCGCATCGTCGGCCTCGCAGTAATTAGCTCCCACACTCGTCCCAGATCGTACCAGTTGCCCAACAATGGGACGCGTTATCTCATTTAGCGTTACACGTTTGGCAAAGGCAATAATATTTTCACCAAACCTGGCTGTTCGTTCCTCTAGGTCATACGAGCGCTCGTTCATTTGTCATTCCGTCATTTGTCATTCTTTCGACATTCGAGCATTCGCCATTCGTGCATTCCCTACACCGGCACGCCTTCGGCTTCCACGGGCAGTGTGTCGATGATGTCGTTCAGAACCATGTCCGGCGTGATGCCTTCGGCTTGGCCTTCGAAGTTCAGAAGGACGCGGTGTCTAAGCGCCGGGAGCATGATGGCTCTGATGTCATCTACAGACACGTGGGCGCGGCCATCTAACATCGCTCTGACTTTTCCGCCGAGAACAAGGGCCTGCACGGCACGGGGGGAGCCGCCGAAGCGCAGGAACTGTTTGGTCAGTTTGCCGGCAAATTCACCGTCCGGATGCGTCGCGAGGACAGCGCGGATCGCATAATCCTGAACGTGCGGGGCGATGATGACGCGGCGAATAAGCTTCTGATAGTTGATGATCTTCGCAGCATCGAGCACAGGCTCGATGACGGGTTCTTCAGCGCGTGTGGTGCGGTTGGCGATTTCGTGCAGTTCTTCACGGGTAGAGTAGCCGACATCGAGTTTGAGCAGGAAACGGTCGAGTTGGGCTTCAGGCAGCGGGTATGTGCCTTCCTGCTCGATGGGGTTCTGTGTTGCCATGACAAAGAAGGGCTTTTGCAGCGTGTAGGTTTCACCGGCCACAGTGACGGCTTTTTCCTGCATCGCTTCGAGCATGGCAGACTGCGTCTTGGGTGTCGCGCGGTTGACTTCGTCAGCCAGCACGATCTGAGCGAAGATCGGGCCGTGCTGGAATTTGAACACGCGCGAGGTCGTGCCATCCTCATTGCGCGACTCGACGACGATCGTCGTGCCGGTGATGTCGGCGGGCATGAGGTCGGGCGTGAACTGGATACGGCTGAAGTCCAGCGACAACGCCTGGCTGAGGCTTCGGATCAACAGCGTTTTACCGAGGCCGGGCACACCTTCGAGCAGCGCGTGTCCGCCGACGAACAGGCAGGTCAGGACGCCGTCGATGATGTCGCCATGGCCGACGATCCAGCGTGCTATCTGCTCGCGCACAGCCTGGTAGTCTTTACGGAATGCATCGGCCTGCTCAAGGACCTGCTGCTCGTCGTTGGTATTAACGGTCATGATTATTCACTCCTTGTGGCAGAATTTAGCCACCGATGAACACTGATAAACACAGATAAGAGGTTTATAGTGATATACGTTTGATGCCCAGTTTAGTTGTGCCAAAGTTTAAGAGAAGGCAGGTTTTGTGTTTTGTGGCTTGCAGGTAGTTGAGACATTGTGCGACATGAACCGGGTGGATACCATCCGAGTGTTTTAATTCAATCAATACCTTGTTCTCTACAATCAAGTCCGCAACAAAGTCCCCTACCACTTCATCGCGATACCACACATGTACCGGCGTTTGCTGGTTAACACTCAAGCCATCCGCACGCAATTCCAAAACCAAGGCGTTCTCGTACACCTTCTCCAGAAAACCCACCCCCAGACTATTGCTCACAGCCATCGCGCAACCAATAATGCGTTCAGTCAACGCATCATGGTCAACCACAGCCCCCGCATCCAATCTGTGTTCATCTGTGTTCATCGGTGGCTATTTGCCTTTCTCATCATTCATCTGCTCCCGGGCGCGACGCCTGGCGGCGAGGAGGCGGCTGGTGGTCATGCCTTCGCCTTCGGCCGTGTCGCCATCGGATTGCTTGTCATTCAATGCGTAAGCTGAATTCGGGTTGTCGGTCGCGCCGCCTACGGATTCGGCAAAGTTGCTGGAAGCGACGAAGTCCTCGGATGCTTCAAACTTGCGCTTGGTAGACGGTGCGGGGACGGCGGGTTCGCTTGCGACCTTGGTCAGGCGCACACCCGCTGCACGATCGGCGAGTTGTTGTTCGGTTTGTGCCTGACGGTTCTTTAGCGCGGCGAGGGTGGTCTCTACTTCGACCTCGCGCGGCTTGAGTGTGCCAAGCAGCGAATCGACACGCTGCTTGCTCCACTCCCAGATGGCGACTGGATCCCAAGCGATGCGGCGGCAGGCGACATCGAGCATGAAGAAGATGACCAGCCAAAGCAACAACGTGCGCCAAAGCGGGCGGATCGAACGTGTTTCAAAAGGCACGTTGCGTTCGAAGAGGCCTGCGGTCTGGGGCTGGGTCGGGTCGAGGACGCGACCGTTGGTGATTTCGGCGATGCGTTCGAGGACGGCGTTGTTGGATTTGAAGCGGCGCAACTCTTCGCCGGGCGGTTTACCCGCGCCGCCAAAGACAGCACGCCTAGATCCATCGGGCGATTCGATGAAGAGACTGACGACGTAGTTGCCGGTCTGGCCGGCGGGGACGTTTGCACGGTACTGGCCCGGGCCGATCTGATCGAGCGCGACCTGTTCGACGGTGCCATCAGGCTTGAGAACGCTGCCTTTAACGTCGAGGAAGTTGCCGAAGCTGCCGGCACGTTGCCTGCGGTTGCCGGTTGTTTGCGAGGATTCGAACGCGGCATCGAGTTGGATATTCAATTGCCCATCGCTGATGCCCACGATCAGGTCGGTATCGCGCGAGGCGCTTGGGCGCGCGATGCTGCGGACGGTGCGTGCCCAGAAGTCGGGGTAGCCGCCCCACGATAGCCATTGCGTGGCCCAGCGGTTGGTCGCATCGGAGGTGAACGCGGCGCTACGTCCGAGGCCGACCTGCCAGTGTGCGAATACAGGTTCACCTTCGGGTCCGACCATGGGCATGAGGATGCGCGGGTCGTGTTTTTCGCCGGTCAACACCAGGCCGCGCAGTTCAGGAACGCTGCTGATGCTTGCCATGATCGGCGAGCCGGTAGGTTGCACCGTCGGGGTAAATGGGTTTTCTTTAACCAGGTTCTTGCGGATGGTCTTGGCTTCTTTAATGAAGACCTGCGGCAGGTTTGAAGGGTTGGTGATGGGGTGGTAGTTACCGCTTCCCATGCTGGCCAATTGTTTAAGTAGTTGAGAGTTGTGCCCATCACCGACACCGATGGTGGAAAGTGTGATGCCTTGCTTGTTCATCAAGCCGAGCATTTTGACGTACCCGCCGGTGATGGATTCGCCGCTCATACCATCCGTCAGCATGATGACATGCTTGACGGCGGCATCCTGCACGGTCAGGGGCGCCAGTTCCTTATAGGCCATCTCCAGGCCGTAGTAACTTTCCGTGCCGCCGCCGGGCTGGATGCTGCGTACTTTCTTGGCGACGGCGACGGGGTCGGTGTTTGGCTGCGTTTTGACGATCATGTGAGCGCTTCCGTCAAACGCGATCACACAGATCAGGTCTTGCGGATACAGCGTGTTCAGCGCGAGGACGGCCGCCTCATTGGCAAGCTCCTGCTGCGTTCGCATTGTGCCGCCGACGGGTGCGGCCATAGAGCCGGAACGGTCGATTACCAGCGCCAATGCGCCGGAAGGCAGGATCGTCTGCGAGGGGATCTGACAACTGACCGGAAGGATGTATTTATCGATTTCGGAATTGGTCCAGCCGCCTGCACCGAAGCTGTCGGGCCCGCCGAGCATAATCAGGCCGCCACCAAGATCATGCACGTACTTGGCCATCAGGCGCTGCTGTGCGATGACCTGGTCGTAAGGCACGTTCTGGAGGATGATCGCGTCGTAACGCTGCATCCGATCGAGTGAGATGGGTACGCCCTCCGGGCCGACGACGTCCATCTCGATACCCCGGCTGGCAAGAGCGCGTGGGAGGATGCTGCCCGACTCGCCGCCGACGTTATCTACAAAGAGGATGCGCCCCTTGCCGGAGACAAGCGTGAACGCCTCGGCCTGGTTGTTGATCTGCATCGTGTCGTCTTCATCGGATGTCTCGAAGATCGCGCGGAACTTGTTGACGCCGGTGAATCCCATCGGCACGTCCACTTCGCGGACGGTGATGTATTTACCGAGCATGGGTTCGTCGACGGTGTTCGTATCTTCTACCGTTGGATCATCGGTTGAGTTTTCCGTCTGACTGGTCTCTTCAAGCGTCCAGTCGGACTTGTAGACCGGTGCGCCTGTGCCTTCCAGTGCGCCATTTAGGTCGATGAACACATCATCGTGCGATAGCTGGATGAAGCCGTCGGCCGGTCGAGTGGCACGCAGGACGACACGGACGGGAACGGTCTGGCCTTCGCGAGCTTCATTGGGAGCGATCAAACGCTCAACCATGACCTCATGCTCGACCTGGTACGGTGCGGGCAACACGTCGATGCGGATACCCGCGGCAGCAGCTTCCTGTGCTGCGGCGATGACGTCGCCCGAAGTGTCGTTGCCATCGGAAAACAGGACCATGCGCTGGCCTGAATCCGGCGGGAACAAAGCCATGCCGGAGCGGATCGCGCTGGCGGTGTCGGTGCCTTCGTTGGGCTGATCGATCGTGCCGGTGTCGAGGTCGGTCGCTTCGCTGGGTAGCGAGCGGACGCTGGATTTGCCGTCGTAAGTCACGAGCCCGAGTTGATCGCCATCGCGCCGGTCGGCCGCAGTCTGCTTGAGGTATTCACGTGCCCACTGGCTGATGTCGTTTACATCATCTTCCGTGCCGTTGAGTTCGGTCGGCGGCTTGGCGAATCGGCGTACGGATTCGGATTGATCCATCACCGCGATGACGGTCAGGTCGTCATGCGTCTGAACCGCCTGCAGGCCGGCGAGCATGAGAACCAGGACGGCGAGCACCAGCAGCCGCAGTACGATCGCGGTCCACCGCCGGGCCGGCTCAAGCGCCGCAAGGCTGCGCATCCCAAGCCAGGCAATCGGCACCGCCAAAAGCAGCAGCCAAAGGTACTCGGGTTGATCGAAACGGATGAAGTTCACTGATCGGGATTCGGGTTTCGGGTTTCGGGTATCGGGTTACGACTTTCGTTACCCCATCGTATGTCATATGAGCAAGTCATACACGTGCTTTGGGATATGTGCTGACTTACCGCACCAAACATCTTTTTCTCTCTTATCACAGATTCGTTACCCAGAATGATTGTGTCCCCTGTTGCAAGACCCGAGACCCGAATACCGATACCCGAGATCACCCCCGTGGCGCGGCGGGGGCCTTTTGGACTTCGTCTAACGTGGGCATCTGCTGGAAGTAGTCTTTCACAGCATTGTGATACCTGCGGGGAACGCGGTCGTCAGTGATGGCGCGTTCGGCATCGTTGCGGGCCTCGGTCATGGTCTTGTCGAATTCGACGGTCGCTTCGCCGGCCACCATCTGGCCGTTCTCCTGCCAACTGGCGATGACACGGCCCTGGCCCTGCTGGATATCTTGTTCGGTTGATGTGCTGTAAGGCGCGGTCTGGCGTTCGACGCCTAGAACCTGGTTGTTACCGCCGCTGCCGCCCATACGTCCGCCGACACTATTGTTCTGGGTGTTTGGATTGCCGGTCTGGTTTTGGCCGGAATTGCTGCCTTGGCCTTGGCCCGGGTTTTGCCCCATGCCCTGCCCTTGATTTTGCCCCATACCCTGGCACTGCGACATCGCCTGCTGCATCTGCTGCTGGGCGTTCTGCATCTGGTTGAGCTGGTTCTGCATCTGCTGGAGCTGGTTGAGCTGCTGCTGAGCCTGCCATGCGCCTTGAGAGAACTGGCCTTGCTGGCCCGGGTTATTTTGACTGTTCTGCCCATTTTGGCCGGGCTGCGAACCGCCTAGGGATGATGCCATCTGACCGAGCCCCGAGCCCATGCCCTGACACTGTGACTGGGACTGGGCGGCGTTCTGCGATTGCTGTTGCTGCTGGCTGACGTTTTGAGCGGTCTGTTGTGCTTGTTGCTGGGCCTGCTGCTGATTCATGCCTTGATTCTGCAAGGACTGTTGTACCGCCTGCTGCACAGCCTGCTGGTTGTAGCCTTGCTGTTGCAGTTGCTGAATCTGATTTTGAGTCAGGCCTGCGTTTTGCAGTTGCTGCTGGATGTTTTGCTGCGCCTGCTGCTGGGCCTGCTTCTGCTGCTCAGCCATTTGGTCCAGTTGATCGGACATGGCCTCAAGCTGATCCTTAAGCGCTTGCTTCTCGGATTCGGGCATCCCTTGCAGGCCGTCGGCGAGGCGTTGCAATTCCTTTTTAGCTTGCTCGAAGTCGCCGCGACGCATGGCGTCGGCGAAGCGGTCGGCCGGGCCTCGCTTGCCGGGATCGAGTTTGGTCATATTGTTCTTGGCGGTCTTGATCTCCTGTTTCTTGTTCTTCTCAGCAACCGCCAGCTTCTCCTGAATGGTCGCGAGCTTGGTGATCGCTTCCTTACGGAAGTCAGGATTGGTCAGGTCACGCTTGGTGATGGAGGCCAGTTCCTTGTAGATATCGTCCGGGTTGGCTTCAACCAGTTTGGATTCGGAGGTTTCGACCTCACGCAGGATCGCGTTGGCTTCGAGCACCTGCCGCTGGACCTGCTCGGCCTCGGCAAGCTGCTGCTGTTTTTGTTCCTGCTTCCCTTCGATCCCGAATAGATCGCCCTCCGGCAGAAATACCGCCATCAACGCAAAGATCGCCCCCCCGGCGAGGGCATAGCTCCAACCCGTACCCAGCCGGATGGGAAACGCTTCATTGACGCGCGTTTTGGATGCCAACCGCTCGGCATCGGCCAGCACCTGTTTGGCAAACGGGTCATCCTTAATAGATTCAGCGTAGAGCGCGGTGCCGAGACTGTCCTTCAGACCAAGCCTGTCGTCCATCATCGTGGCGGCAATGGATTCGACTGGCTGACGTGTCGAGGCGAGGACGGGGGCGAGGATAAAAAGAATCCCGCCGAGGCTGCCGTAAATCCATGCCTGATCGACCGGGACCCGCAGCGCAAAGAGCTTGTCGGCTACCAGCACCAGGACCGCTAGGCCGACCCAGACCAGCGCCATCCAGCCGAGTGTCCGCAGCCAGGTATCGGCGAAGATGCGGCGACGCGTTCGGGCGATCGCAAGGTGTACGGTATTCATCGGCCGGCTCCTGATGAGTTACTGATCCACAACATCTTATCGCCCAAAGGGGCCCAGACATAGATAAGACGACGAGAATGGGGCGGATGTTCCAAAAATCCCGCAGAATCGTGATTTCAGACGGAATAGACGTGTGAGGCCATTGAATAACCTGCCGTGGTCTGCTATCAGGCGAGGAGACGGTAGGTAAACCGGTACCACCGGGGTTATTCAAAGGGTTTGTTTAACCAGTGGAAAACCGCGCAAATTGTCCGCGAGAATGGGCCAGAACGGCCCGGCTTTTCTATAGCCTCGCCATTCTGACGGGGTGTTATATGACGCTTTGGTTCAGATGTCACAAACTTCGCCCAAAGACGTGGGAAACGTCGTTCAAGTTCGTCACCCTTCTCTTCCCACGGCTCGCCCACCGGGTCGACCGGGAAGTCATGCGGTAAGTATGGAATGTCACCGCCGGTCTTCTGCTCATAGACCTCGCTCGCCACATAAGCTAATTCCTCGAAGAAGGAGTCGTCACCGATCTCAAGATCAGCCAAGGTTTCGACGTCGGCCAGCGCGTTTTCATACACGTCACGTCCCATCGAGATCAGCCAGTTTCGAAAGTCCATGAAAGCGTCGTCCGAACAACCACCACCGATGATGTAAGCTGCACCCCAGAGATCCCAGTGATAAGCGCGATCCTTGAGCTCGCCGAATATCCTATCGAACTCAACGACTTCTGACTCAGGCAAACCCGAAAGCTCGATCTTGATCGCTTCGAGTTGCGCCTCGAGTTCACCGGCGGATGCCGATTTTGTTCGTCCGATGATTTCCCAGAATGCGTCGTTGGTCATATGCGAGTCCTCACTACTGCCTTGCGACACAAATACTCACCACCGGGCCAAGATGGCCCGTCTAATAAGTCCCCCCATCCTAGCGGGGTATTTGTATCACTTGATGCAGTTCAGCCAACTCCCCCAACAAACCCAACATCTGCTCCAACGGAAGCATCGTCGCGGCGTCGGACTTGGCTTTGGTCGGCTCGGGGTGGGTTTCGATGAAGAGGCAGTGGACGCCGGCGGCGATCGCGCACCGCGCCAGCGTCGGGGCGGTGTCGGGGCGGCCGCCGGTGGATTTGCCATCGGGAGCTGCACCGGGTTGCTGGGTGGAGTGGGTGACATCAAAACAGACGGGCGGGCCGAGTTGCATCATGTCATAAAGCCCGGCGAAGTCGTTGACGAGGCGGTGGTAGCCGAAGAACGTGCCGCGCTCGGTCAACATCACCCCGGAAGCATTCGCTTCGTTCAACTTCGTGACGACGTGGCCCATCTCGGCGGGCGACATGAACTGGCCCTTTTTGACGTTGACAGCCTTGCCGGTGTTCGCCGCGGCGACAAGCAGGTCGGTCTGCCGACACAGGAACGCGGGGATCTGGATCAGGTCGACGACCTGCCCTACCGCTTTTGCCTGATCGGGTTCGTGCAGGTCGGTGGTGATCGGGATGTTCAGTTCATCGCGCACCTTCGCGAGCATATCCAGGCCGGCAGTGATACCGGGGCCACGATCGGTGTGGATGGAGCTGCGGTTCGCTTTGTCGAAACTGGCTTTGAAGATGAAACCAAGCCCAAGCTCAGCGCAGCGGTCGCGCATGGCTTTACCGACTTCCATGCAAAGCGAAAGCGACTCGGCCTGGCATGGGCCGGCGATGATGGCTAACGGTTTACCAGGGCCGATCGAAACCGGGCCGACTTGCAGGAGCTTGGTGGTCATGATGGCTATTCTATCTATTCACCGCAGAGGACGCGGAGGTCGCGGAGAAGAATTTGGAACAGGGATGAACACGGATGGACACAGATGAAAACAATTAAAGCGGCGGAAGTATTACTATCTATTATCTTCTGATCCGTGCTTATCTGTGTTCATCCCTGTTACATGTCTTGTCTTACTCCGCGTTCTCTGCGCTCTCCGCGGTGAATCCGATTTACATCCCGATCGGATGCCAGGTGGTTTTAACTTCGACGGTGTTGAGCATCTCGTAGGGGCTCTGGGCGTCGGGCGAGATCCAGTCGGTGCACTTGTTAGTGATCACGCGCTTGAGGTTGTCGGCGGCGTGTGTGCGTAACCGCTCGATCTGGTCCGCATCGCTGCCGCAGTAAACCGTGGCGTTCACATCCATGTGGGAGGCGAAGTGTTCGAGTAGTTCGTCACGATCACCCGTAAGCAGATTGACAACACCACCCGGCAAATCGGAGGTGTGCAATACTTCAGCGAGTGTGATCGCGCAAAGGGCTTTACTCTGCGAGGCAAGCGCGACACAGGTATTGCCCGCAGCGATGATCGGGGCGATGACGGAGATCAAACCGATGAGGCCGTTCTTCTCCGGCCCGATGACGGAAACAACTCCCGTCGGCTCGGGCAACGAAAAGTTGAAGTGGCTGGATGCGACCGGATTCACACTGCTGAAGACCTGCTGATACTTGTCACACCAGCCCGCGTAGTAGACCAACCGATCGATCGCACAAGCGACCTCGGCCCTCGCCGCCTCGGGTTCGGCGCCCATCTGGATCAACTCAGTGGCGAACTGACTCGCCCGCCCTTCAAGCATCTCAGCGATGCGGTAAAGGATCTGTCCACGAAGATAAGCCGTCGCCCCCGACCAACCGGACTGCGCCGCCCGTGCAGCAACGACCGCTTCACGAAAGTCCTTGCGCGAGGCCTGACACATGTTGGCAAGCACCTCACCCGAACTTGAAGTGAGTTTATAAAACCTGCCCGACTCGGTGCGCGGAAACTTGCCGCCGATGTAGAGTTTGTACGTCTTGAGCACACCAAGGCGCGGTGAAGCGTCGATGGCCGGGGAAGTCTGAGATTCTGATTGCGTGGGATTCATATCAATTCTCTTCATGCAGTTTGAAACAGGTATGAACACAGATAAACACGGATAAAAAAAAACAATACTTATCTGCACTTCTATTGTCTCATGTCTTATCTGTGTCCATCTGTGTTCATCCCTGTTTCTATTTCCGATGATTCTTCTCTGCGATCTCTGTGTTCTCTGCGGTGAATATCTTCTTAGTTCAGTGATACATATTCCTTCAGCCCATGTAATCCGCCTTCGCGGCCCATGCCGGATTCTTTGTAGCCGCCGAAGGGGGAAGTCGGGTCGAACTTGTTGTAGGTGTTGGCCCAGAGGACGCCGGCCCGGATCTTGTTGGTGACTTTGAATATCTTGGAGCCCTTGTCGGTCCACACGCCGCCGGACAGGCCGTAGGGTGTGTTATTAGCTTTGGCGATGCCCTCTTCAGGCGTGCGGAAGGTTTGCACAGCCAGCACCGGGCCGAAGATCTCCTCCTGCACGATGCGGTGGGACTGGCTTGCATCAAGGAACAGCGTGGGCTTACAGAAGAAACCTTCGGTCGGAAGAGCAGTATCGGGCTGCCAGAGTTTTGCGCCCTCGTCCTTGCCGACCTTGAGGTAGTACTCGATCTTTTCGAGCTGCGGCTTGGAGTTGATCGCGCCGATGTCGGTGTTTTTATCAAGCGGGTCACCGACGATAAGCGTTTGGATGCGGTCCTTGAGTTTGCGAATAACGGTGTCTGCGACGGATTCCTGCACGAACAGTCGCGAGCCCGCACAGCAGACGTGCCCTTGATTAAAGAAGATACCGTTGATGATGCCTTCGACAGCCTGGTCGATCGGCGCATCTTCAAAGATCAGGTTCGCGGCTTTACCGCCGAGTTCCATCGTGTATTTTTTATTACTGCCTGCGATGGATTTGAGGATCGTTTTGCCGACCTCGGTCGAGCCGGTGAAAGCGACCTTGTCAACGTCCGGATGATTGACAACGGCAGCGCCGGTCGCGCCCGCGCCGGTGACGATGTTGACGACGCCCACGGGCAATTCAGCATCACGTATCAATTCAGCGAGCTTGAGCGCGGTCAGCGGCGTGGTCTCGGCGGGCTTCAAAACCACCGTGTTGCCGCAAGCCAGCGCGGGGGCGAGTTTCCACGCGGCCATCAGCAGCGGGAAGTTCCACGGGATCACCTGCCCGCACACGCCGATCGGCTTAGGGGTCCTACCCGGGAAAGCGTATTCGAGTTTGTCCGCCCATCCTGCGTAATAGAAGAAGTGGGCCGCAACGAGCGGGATATCGATATCGCGCGATTCACGGATAGGCTTGCCGCCATCCATCGTTTCGATCACCGCAAACTCACGGGCACGCTCCTGGAGGATGCGAGCGATGCGATACAGATACTTGCCGCGATCGGCAGCGGGCATCTTCGACCAGACATTGTCGTAGGCTTTGCGTGCGGCTTTGACAGCTTTGTCAACATCCGCGTCGCTTGCTTCAGCAACTTCAGCAAGACGATTACGGTTGGCGGGATTGATCGTGTCGAAGTATTTGCCTTCCGCAGGCTCAACAAACTTGCCATCAATAAATAAACCGTACCGGTCATCAATCTGCACCGGCACCGATTCAGGCGCAGGCTCGTAGGACCAGTCGGTATCAAAGTTCAGCTTGGGTGTGTCTGTCTGGGTCATATCCTTGCCATTCTAATTGAACCACAGAGACACAGAGGCACAGAGAAAACCAATTCATTAACAGGGATGAACACAGATAAATACGGATAGGAAGAGGCCGCTCGCACACGTTTTATCGTATTATCTGTGTTCATCCGCGTGCATCCCTGTTCCATATTCTTGTTTTACTCTGTGTCTCTGTGCCTCTGTGGTTAATCCAAATTAATCATTCGAGAAGTAGTCGACGGACTGGTAGTTGCCTGTCTTTTGTTTGACGATCTGCATGAGTACATCGTTGGCAAGCCTGCTGGCGCCGAAGCGGAACCAGTCAGGGCTTAGCCATGCCTGGCCGAGTGTTTCGCGGAGCATGACCAGGTATTGGATGGCGAGTTTGGATTGGCTGATCCCACCCGCGGGTTTCATGCCGATCATCTTGCCGGTGGCATAGTAAAAGTCGCGGATCGCTTCGAGCATCACGAGCGTGACGGGCAATGTCGCGGCGGGGCTGATCGTGCCGGTCGACGTCTTGATGAAGTCGGCACCGGCGTGCATCGCCAGGTCGCTCGCCTTGCGGACGTTGTCGTAGGTGGACAGTTCGCCTGTCTCCAGGATCACTTTCAGATGAGCTTTCCCGCAGGCTTCTTTCACCTGTGCGATCTCATCGAAGACGTAGTTATAGTCGCCGGCAAGGAATCGACCGCGAGAGATGACCATGTCGATCTCGTCCGCGCCGTCCTGTACCGCTTTACGCGTATCTTCGAGTTTGACATCGAGCGGATACTGCCCCGTCGGGAAGCCGGTCGCAACGGAAGCGATGTGGATTCCCGAGCCGTCGAGTTCTTTTTTAGCGACATACACCATCGTCGGATACACACAGACCGCGGCGACGTGCGGCAGGCCCGCAACAGCATCATGCAGGTGGCGAGCCTTGTAGCAGAGCTGCTTGACTTTGCCGGGCGTGTCCTGGCCGGTGAGTGTGGTCAGGTCGATCATGCTCAGCACCATCTTCAGGGCGTCCATCTTGGAGGCCTTCTTGATGCTGCGTGTCTGGAAGCGTTTGGCCCGCTCCTCCACACCGACCTGGTCGATCGTGGGTGATTTGGAAAGATCGGGCAGTGATAAGGCGGCCACAGGGTATCTCCTGAAAACAATCGATGAAAACCGGCTAGTAAAGCAGACCCGATCAAGATGGTCGGGCTAAATGGGCGAACCGTCTGGGGTCGGTTGCAGGTCCGCCTCAGCCAAGCCTTCTATTTTAACCGATCCTCCGCTTTCACAAAGCTTTTGCAGAAAATCGCTAACTGCGGCCCGGTAAGCCTGTTCGTGCTCGAAAGGCAGGTCCTCGTGGCCGGCCCCATCGATCTGGAAGTACGTCCCGTCCGGCGCGGCCTGCGCAATCTCCCGGCCGGCTTGAGGCGGACACAATCCGTCTTCCGACCCATGTATCACCAGCAACGGGCAGCCGAGTTTCGCAGCATGATGAGCCCGATCAAAGTCTTTGAAGCCCTTCGTGGTCAGGCCAAGCCAAACGCCCGTAAGCGGGATGATCGGGTAGCGCGGGTATCTGCGGTACCTAAATAGATTGTGCAGCGGCTGGTCCCAGTATCGGTAAGGCGACTCCGCGATCACGCCGAGGATGGATTGCCGTACTTGCTCTTCTGCCTTGGCTGCCGCTGCGATCGCGATCCCCCCGCCGATGGATACGCCCATCAGGAGGATCTGTTTGGCGTCGTCAGGTTCGAGCTGGCCGAGCACGGCAAGCAGATCGTCGGGTTCTCGCAGCCCGCCGTAGCCGCGTGGGGATTCGGATTCGCCTTGACCAGGCATATCGAAGACGACAACTTTGCGTGCAAAGTCCAGCCACAGGGGCGAACGCTTGAGCGCGCCATATCGGCTGTCACCGAACCCGTGGACGATGACGATCGTCGGCCCGGCCGGTTGCTTGCCTTCGATGATCCAGCCGGGCGTACGCAATTTGTCGGTCAGCGAGAACGTCACAGCTTGGGCATCCAGTTCAAGATCAGCCGGGTCCGTGGGATCGCCCTTGCCCAATGCCACGGCAAAAGTCTTACGCCGCGGATGAGTCAACGCATACACCAGCCCGGCCGCACTGAGCAACCAGATGAGGATGACGGAGATCAGGATCAGATACAAAATACCCATGGGCAGGATAATACCTCATTCTGGTCATTGAATTTGAAGTTAGGCCTGAAGTGGTTGGAACTTGGATTCATTCTGTTATTCTGCGGATACCTTACCCCAAGAGGATAGATGCATCATGGACTACCAGGCGCTACTGGACGAAGCGATCAAGGAAGCGGAAGCAGGTCTAGCTGAAGGCGGATTGCCGATCGGCTCGGTGTTAGCCGATTCAGATGGCAAAGTCGTGGCACGCGGGCACAACCTGCGCGTGCAGACGCACGACCCGACAGCGCATGCGGAGGTTGCCTGCATCCGTAATGCAGGCCGTCGGCGGGATTGGCCTCGATTGACGCTGGTCAGCACGCTCAGCCCGTGCATCATGTGCACCGGGACCAGCCTGCTCTACAAGATCCCGCGCATCATCATCGGCGAAAACAAAAACTTCATGGGCGCGGAGGACCTCTTCAAACAGCACGGCGTCGAGTTGATCAACCTCAACAACCCCCGCTGTATCAAACTTATGGAAGACTTTATCCGCGACCACCCGGACCTTTGGAATGAAGATATCGGGATCGAATAAGATCGGCCGATTCTGAGCGTACCGAATCCACTCTAAGCAAACCTGGCGACCACAACGCTCCCGCACGGAGCCGCTTACGCACCATACAACCACAACCTAAAAGCCCCACTGATACCGGGCATAGGACATCTAATATAAGTTATATTTGATGTCCTAGAGCCAGACCATGAGCTATTTGCATCGTTTGTCCTACCCGTTTGCCGTTTGTCGCCAGCTTCGTGCAGGGCGGCCCCACGTCTTTGGATTCATGGGCCACGTGGGTTCTCGCATCCGCGGCAACGACGGTCACAATTGATGCAAATGGTTTTAGTCCGTGCCACCAGCAGCTTCCGGCACACCCAGATGCTCGACAAAGAATTTTGCTGTACGACGCCAGCCATAATCGCTGCCGCCCGAGCCGTGGCCGCCCGAAGGAAAGACGATCAGGTCGAAGTCCTTGTTGGCTTTGATCAAGGCATCAGCAACCTGGAAGGTTGAAGACGGATCGACGTTGTTGTCCATCGCGCCGACGGTCAGCAGCAGCGCCCCGCCGAGTTTGTGTGCATCTTCAAGGTTCGAACTCTTGATGTAGCTTTCATCGACGGGGTATCCCATCCAGGCCTCGTTCCACCAGATCTTATCCATACGGTTGTCGTGGCAGCCGCAGTCGGCCATGGCGGCTTTGTAGAAGTCGGCATAATCAAGTACGGCACGCATGGCGTTCTGCCCGCCGGCCGATCCGCCATAAATGCCGATCCTGCTGATGTCCATCGCCGGCTCATGCTCCGCCGCCGCCTTCATCCATGCAATCCGATCGGGAAAGCCCGCATCCTTCAGGTTTTTCCAGGCGACATTGTGGAACACTTTGCTGCGCCAGTTCGTCCCCATGCCGTCGATCTGCACGACGATGAAGCCGAATTCCGCAAAACGCTGCGCGCCGTGATATGCAGAAAACGACTTCGGCACGTGCTGGCCGTGCGGGCCGGCGTAGATCTGTTCAAGGACGGGATAATGTTTGTTTGGATCGAAGTTGGTCGGGCGATGGATCACACCCCAGATATTCGTTTGGCCGTCACGGCCTTTGGCGACGTATGGCTCGGGTAATCTGCCAACCACATCAAGCAGCGCCGATTCATCGGCACGCGACAACTCACACACCAGCGAACCATCTTCACTTCGCCGCAGTTCATACACCGGCGGCTGATCGACGCGAGACCACTTGTCGACATAGTGCTTGCCGTCGGGTGAATAGGTCAGCGAATGTGTACCGTTGCCTTCGGTGAGTAAGGTCAGCTGGCCGGTATCGATATCGACACGAGCGTGATGCTCAAAGTATGGGTCCTGCCCGTTGTGCGCAGGGTGGCCGAGGATGGTTAGCGTTGCGGTGCGATGTCCATCAGTAATATCGATTTCATTTACGCGCTTAACTAACCACTGCCCGCTTGTGACCTGCCGAACGATCGAGCCTGTCTTGCGATCAATAAGGTACAAATGATTCCAACCGTCCCGCTCGGACATCCAAAGCAACTCATCAGTTTCGTCAAAGTGTTTCAGGTAGGTTTTGTTCGAATAATCGATGAATGTATCGCTGTGTTCATCCACAACGGTTCTGACCGCACCGGTCGACGCATCGATGGCGATCACTCGCATGACCTGATGCCCACGCTGATTGTAAAGCAAGTAACAAGTCGAGCCATCCGTAGACCAGTGGAAGTGATTGATGGACCATGGCTCATTAAACAGCACATCGTCCACTTCAATCTCTTTACGTTCGACCACATCAAACAACCGGGGTCGCGGTTTATCGATCGGATCGCCCGGCTTGGCGTAGTCGATGTCAATCAACTTCGGCTGCAGTTGATCCGGGGGCGTAGACTGGATGAGATGAACCTTGCGTGGCTTTACGATCTGCGTCTGCACAGCAAGCAGGCGTCGGCTATCCGGCGACCAGAACAGCTGATGATCAAATGTGTTCTCCGGCGTACCGCTTTCCGTTAGCGCAAAGGTCTCTTCAGTTTCCTGATCGATGAGAACAAGGTTGTTGTCCTTGATATCGATTCTCCATTTGCCGTCGGGCGAGACGCGATCGGGCGGCGACCATGATTCGCGGCGAGCTTGGCCTTGCCCGGTTTGATCTTCAGCCACAGCTTCACCCGGAATCACAACAACGCCGAATGTCCTCCGCGCTCGAATACGCAGCAGTTCCTGCCCATCGGCCTCGGTCACGACGCGCCAGACGTGACCAACGAATGTGTGCTGGCGATGCGATTCGCCCGGTGGGAGGGTGGCGTAGGTGTGGTACTGACCGGCCGTGTCAACCCATTCCAGACGCACTGCATGTGGATTCTGATTCGTAAATAACAAGTGCGTGGAGGTTGAGCTATTGCGACTACGGATATCCGATCCGGCTTTACGTATCGGCGTCTGGAAAGGATCATCCGCCTGTGCCCCTTGGATTTCCGCCTTACCGTCACGAACCACGATACGCACCACACCACGGTCATGAACAAGGAACAGATGGGTATGGTTGTGTTCATCGATCACAATGCGTTCAATAGGTAAACGCTGTGGATCAAACGTGATCGGATTGCCCGGTTCACCGAAGTGTTCTTCCAGCAACACCGCTAGAGATTCGGGATCGAATGCGGGGCTGCGATTGCCGGTGGTGGTATCTACTTTCCAGAAGGATTGCTTATCGCCACGTTCCTGCACACGGTACCAGAGCCAACGGCCGTCGGCCGTCCACTGCACGTTCAGCTCTTCGTTAAGCACCTTGCCCACCACAGCCTGACGCAGGCCTCGGACACGATCGAAGTCGTTATCCGTAAGTTGGCCCCAGGCAGAAACGCTCAGCACGCTATTCAACAAACAATACAGGCCGACGACAAATATCATGCGTCGGCCCAAGACTGTCATGTGCTTCATCTTCACAACATCCCAAGCAAGTTACTGCAATAACCTCGTCCGTCCCGCTACCTGATCTTCCTGTACGCCCAGATGAAGATAACAATAAAAGCAAGATCAAGTACGAAAAAAGGCTTCCACATGTTCGGCACGCCGGCGTCCAGCCAGTGCCAGCCGACGGTCAGGCAGTAACTGACCTTGAGCAGTATCCCGTACGGGATGAGATTGCGGTTGCGCTTCGGGTCCAACGCAACCGCGAAGAACATCAGCGCAAAGACGATCAACAGCAACGCGGCAAAGTGGATGTAGCCGAAGTGGTTCGGTGGGGTAACGTCAAAACGCTCGTAGATCTTCTGCGCAGCAAAAAGGAACGCCAGACCGAGCAGGCCGTCATAGAGTCCTGCGATGACAAAGATGGGTTTGATGGCCGGGGAAGATCGTGACATGGGAAGACCTCCTGCAAACCCCGGCCCCTGGAGTCTTACGCTGTCTCCTTTATACCCGCAATCGACCCGTTCGTCGCCCTGCGGTACTTGCGTTTGAAAATATCATGCCGCCAACTGGTCGCCTCATCGCTGTAGAGCCGAACAGCCAGGTCGTGGAAACCCAGGACCAGTTCGTCCGCAGTCATCGGCGCGGGTCGATAGGTCAGATCAAACAAGGTGCAACGATGCCAGGCATTCTCTTCGAGCAGTCGGTTCTCACGCTGCAACCTGGCATATAACGGCGTGCCGGGGAAAGGCGTCTGCAAGGTGATCTGCACGTCGTAGATTTCTAGTTCGCGAGCGAAGTCATAGACCTTGTCGAAGACATCAGTGGTTTGCCCGTCGAGCCCGAGGATGAAGCAGCCGTTAACGCGGATGCCGTGAGACTGGATGTTGTGGATCAGGCGGATAGTGTCTTCACGTCGCTTGTTCTTCCAGTCGGTCTTCAGCTCAAGCCCTTGCAGGCTCTGCTCAGTCGGGCTTTCTAACCCGATCAGCACCTCGGCGCAGCCGGCATCTCGCATGAGGACAAGCAATTCATCATCTTCACCGACGCTGATATCGGTCTCGGTGAACCATTTGATCCTGCGTTCAGCCAGCTTGGGTAGAAGCGCCTTCCAATAACGCTTATCCACAAAACTGTTGTCATCGGCAAACTCGATGAACGGCCTGGCCCAGCGCTCGCGGATGCGATCAACCTCCGCCAATACTTTCTCGATCGGCTTCTGCTTGTACTTTGGCGTCAAGAGAATCGAACTGGCACAGAACTCACACCGCCAGGGACAACCTCGCGAGGTCTGCACGGTGATGCGGTTATATTTATCCATATCCAACAGGTGGAACGCCGGCATGGGGCTCTCGTCCAGGTCAAACTCGTTGGGCCTGCCGCTATAGATGCGTTGTAGTCCATCGGCCTCGGCGTCTTTCAATACATCGAGCCAACACAACTCGCCCTCCCCTACCACGACCGCATCACAGTGTTCGAGTGCTTCTTCCGGCAAACAGGTGACGTGCAACCCGCCCATCACAACACGAGCGCCCGCAGCCCGGCATTGATCCGCCAGCTCATAAGCCTCCGGCGCCTGGGCTGTGAAGGTTGAAATAGCTACCAGGTCGAACGTCGCCCAGTCCATCTGAACATCCGCGATGTCCTGCACATCCAGATACTCAACCTCATGTTGCTCGGGCGTCATGCCGGCCAAGGTCAGCAAGCCCAGGCTGGGCAAGGATGCAATTGTTTTGCTGCGTTCGACGAAACCGGGAAGCGTCAGCCCCAGACGCAACAGTTCCTCATCACACGCCCGCACACCACTCATGGCGATCAATCCGATTCTCATGGTAAGCCCCCTTTCGATTGCTATTGGAATTGATGGCAATAAACCACGGCTGTGAACCAACCACAGCCGACAACCAGACTCAACACCGGTATAAAGAACAGCCCACGAAAGCGCTTGATCCACGCTGAAAGGAAACACACACTCGGCATCGCCACCGCACCGACGATCAACAAAAGCCCCGGCCAGAACACACTTGAATCCGGCACGCCCAGCGACCTTACGCTAAGCGCCAAACCCATGTTCAGCATCGCGGTACCCAGAAAAGCGATATGCCCGAGGCGCATCATCCGCCGCCGCCAGGATGCGTAGCCGCCCATGAACGTTTCCTTGTGGAAGCCCATCCCCAGAAGCGCTCCAACGAGCAACCCCGTCACAATCCAGCACCAGGCGAAGATCAGGTTCACGCTCGGCATGTCAGCACCCTTTCGGCGTCGCTTTTTTTACGGATGCATTGTGACAAGGTCTTGACAATCGGCCATCTGAACTTTATTTTGTAAGTATACACTTACGTTTTAACGATTGCAAGCCGATAGACACAAAACAACGATGTAAAGGCGCTCACGCAGCAGGCAACCATTTAGTACTAAAGCGCGTAATTACTTGTTTTTAAAGAATTAACGCTCAGCAAAGCGATAGAACAGAAAGCGTGGCGGGCGTAAGGGGTAGGTGATGGCAAGTTTGGCTCTGGTACTGGGTTTCGTGGCACTGCTCCTGGCGATCATCGGCTGGATCGAACAGCGCCAGATGCAGAAGCAGATCAGTCGGCTGCAACAGATCGTTTCCCGGCTGCAAAATCAACCGCCGGCCCAGGCCCCGGTTCAGCCGCGACCCATGCCGAAGGTGGATCGGCAAGTCAGCGCACCGGTTGAGACCACTTTTATCCAACCCGAACCCCCAGCACCTGCCGCACCTCAGAAAGAGGTTTCTGTCCCGGCAACAGAACACAAGCCGCTGGTCACAAAACCTGTTGCATCACCTGAAGCGACGATTGAAGAACCGATTCCCGAAGTCAGCGAACCACTTGTTGAAAAACTCGACGCCGCAGCAGAAGCAACCGAACCCGAGGATGAGGCGACTTACAGCCTGATAGAACCGACAACAGCCGAAGCAAGTAAGAAGGAAACGTTGCATCGGCTGGCATCAGTCGCAAAGGAAGTGCAAGGCGGCGCCCTCAGCGGCGCATCGATCACCGGGGCTGCTTCCAAGGCTGCAACACCCCCTCCCCGGCAACCTAAACCGTGGTATCCAGCCAAAATATCACCCAGGCCCAAGCAAAAGAAAGTGTCGCTGGAAGAACGCCTCGGCGCGGGCGTGTATATCTGGATCGGCGGGATCGCGCTCATGCTGGCCGGGGCGTTTCTGGTTAAGTATTCGTTTGATAACGAGCTGTTATCAGTGCAGGCAAGACTGTCGATCGCGGGTGTGTCCGGGGCGATTATGACACTTGCGAGCCTGTGGCTGCGCAAACGTGCCGACAAGGTGGCGGCCGCTGTCTGTGCGGCGGGTGTGGCGATCATGTTCGCGACGGTGTTAGCGGCGACCGCCTTCTTTGAAGTCTTACAACCCTGGCAAGGCTTCGCCCTGATGGCGGTGATCACAGCCATTGCGGTCGGGATGTCGCTGCTGCATGGGCAATTCGTTGCACTGCTGGGCCTGGTCGGCGGCTTTGCAACGCCGACACTGATCAGCGGTGATGACAAGGCATGGGGGCCAACGTTTACGTACCTGCTCCTGCTCGAGGTCGGTCTGTCGGTCATCACGCGGAAGAAACAGTGGTTCGGTTTATCCGCGCTGACGCTTCTCGCGTCGGTCGTCACAACGCTGGCATACACGCTCTTCGCATGGGACCCAAACCACAGCCAGTGGCTGGTCATGTTCGCGTTAGGTACGGCTGTGGTGTTCGTGACCAACGCCGCCAAGGCAAGCGATCAGGAAGAAAGCAGGATTGGCTGGGTCGGTCGTATCTGGTTAGGACTCGGCGCGGTTGGCACCAGCGCCCTGCTGATGGCGATGTTCGTGGCGTACAGCCACTTCTCGATGTTGGAGCTTTCGTCGTTAGGCCTGCTCGCGGCCGGTGCTCTGGTGCTCTCGCGCTTTGATCGGCGGTATATCACGCTTTCGTACCTGGGCGCGGGCTTATGCGGGATGATGCTGCTGGCCTGGCCCTTAGCATATAAGGCGGAATTCGCTGAGCTCGATCCATCAAAGTACTACCTGCTGGCAATCGGGTATGGATCCGTGTTCTTTGTGGGTGGATTGCTGTGCCTGTGGCGGAACGCACAGCCCGGCATGTTCGCGTGGCTGTCGGCAGCAAGCTCGCTTGTCTTTGTATTGCTTGCGCATCTTGGCCAAAGACATGACCTGCCTCACTGGCTTGAATGGTGGATGGTGTACACCGCCGCGTCGGCGCTCGCCATCATCGCGACAGCTATCGTCTGGCGCACGCGGCAGCGCCACGGCACGCTTGTCATCGACGCGTATGCCTTGATGGCCTCGGCATCGGCGACGTTTGCCATCTGGTTTGCTTTCGATCACCCGTGGGTTGCGCCGGCGTGGTGCGGATTGGCGGTGGTGATCGCAGCGGTCGGGATGCGGCTGAACCTCCGCTGGCTGCTGATCCCCACATGCTGGCTGACAGCCGGTTGCATCAGCCTACTGATCTACCCGGGCGTGTTGCATTACGACTTGCCGATGCGGCCGGTGTTCAACACGATGCTGGCGCACTTCGGTCTGCCTGCGTTGGGCTTCGCCGCGATCGCGTGGATTTATCACCGCAACCCCTGGTTGTGGGTGAGATCGTCGTTCCAGGCGCTGGCGCTCGTCACCGCCACGATCACGATCAGCCTTCAGTTGCGCCTTGGTTTCGATCCTGAAAATCTCTGGTCGGCAGCGCCGACGCTGGTGGAATGGGCGACCTATGCCGGGTTCTGGCTTGCGGTAGGCAGCGTGGTGATTTGGCGATTCAAGCAGGTTTCGCTTGATGGGCTGCGAAAGGCGGCGATCGGGATTGGGATATTTGGACTGATCACGTCTGTGCTGCAATTGCTGATCTTCTCAAACCCGCTGCTCAAACAGGCGGATGTTGGCAGCATGCTTATCTTGAACTGGCTTCTGTATATCTATGGTTTGCCGTGCGTGTTGGCCGGTCTTTTTGCGTGGCTGCTGCCAAGTGAATCGGGCCCGTTTAAGAAAGCAGCGGGCATCGTATCGTTTGTCTTGCTCTTCGCGCTGGTGACACTGCAAGTGCGTCACGGATTCATGGGCCAGGACGAGATGCCCTTGCGGCTTGACAACGGTATCGGCCTGCATGAATGGGCCACCTACAGCACAGCCTGGATCGCGGTGTCGCTAGCCATATTCTGGCTAAGCCGATGGGTGAAGATCACAGCGCTTCGGCAAGCCGCCACTGTCATCGGTTGGGCCGGGCTGGCCGCCGCGGTGCTTGGGCCGTTGGCGTTGGACAACCCGATGCTCAAATCTGCAAACCTCGGCGAGCTGCGCGTGCTGAACTGGCTATTGTATATCTACGGTGTCCCGGCCCTGCTGGCATTTTTGCTCGCAAGACTCGCTGACAAAAACAGCCCGCTGCGGCAGGTGGGTTACGCGCTTTCATTCGTTTTACTGTTCGTGCTGGCTTCGCTGCAGATCAGGCACGGGTTTACCGGGCCCGACACGCAATGGAGCGAGAACAACGACATCAGCCTGCACGAATGGGCGACCTACAGCGTGATCTGGCTTACTTTAGCAATCGTTCTGTCATGGATCGGATCGCGTTTGAAGATGAAGCCCTTCGAGTGGGCAGGCGTTGCTATCGGCGTAGCCGGTTTCGTCGCTTCAATCGTCGGCCCGCTTGGTGTTGATAACCCACTGTTCCACCAGACGGACGTCGGCTCGCTGCGTGTGTTGAACTGGCTTTTGTATCTGTATGGCTTACCGTGCGTGTTGGCGGCTGTGCTCGGTTATACCTCGCGCATCAAAGAAGTGCCGATGAAACCGATCGCGACCGTGGTGTCGCTGTTGCTGCTGTTTGTATTCGTATCCCTGGAAGTGCGTCAGGGATTTGTCGGCAGCGACCTGCTGCTGAAAACTCACCCAATCACTCAGGCCGAAAGCTACGGCTACTCCATGGCGTGGGTATCACTGGCGCTTATTCTGCTGGCAGGTGGACTGGTAACAGGCAGCACAGCTTTGCGGTATGGTTCGCTGGCGGTGATGCTGGTTGCGGTGGGCAAAGTGGCGATTGATTCGTTCAAGCTGCAGGACCTCTGGCGCGTGCTGAGCCTGCTGGGTCTCGGCCTGAGCCTGATCGTGCTTGGATATGTGTACCAGCGCTATGTCTTCCGCAGGCCAAAGCAATCGGAGATAGAAGCCAAAAAGCCGACATCCATGATGGAGAGTGAGACTGACTGATGGCAAGACCGAACCTATCCAATCAGCGGCGGGCTGAACTGGTGCCCGTGCTGGCGCGTGCGTTTGCGGAATTAGGCTATCGACGCGCAACGACCGCCGCCCTTGCAGAGCGTTGCGGCTTGCGCGAGAACCAGCTCTACCGGCTCTGGCCTAACAAGAAAGCGATGTTCCTGGCGTCGATCGATTATCTATATGAATACACCGCCGAGATCTGGAGCAGGCTGCTTAATGAAGAAGATGATATCTCCCCGGCCGAGCGCATCCTGAACTGGGAAGGTGAACACCGAGGCGAAACCGGCTTGCACCGCATCACCTTTGCCGGGCTCAACGAAGCCGATGACCCCGAGGTCCGCGAAGCGCTCAAACGCATGTACCGCAAGTTTCACCGCTTCATCATCGGCCAGGTCAAAGCCCATCGCGAAACAGCAGGGTCAGCAGATCATCCCGACGCAACCCTCACCGCCTGGTCCGTTATTGCTCTTGGCATGATGACCAATATCACACACGAACTCGGCCTGCTGAACAGCAAAGCGCAAGGCAAACTCTTTCAGGAAGTCGGCCGGCTTCTGCTTGAAGGCGGCGATGACAAATAATCATCGCGACCAGGCGTGCACATATACCATCGCTGCACGGGGATCTGCGATCGCCCGCTAAACGTGATGACTTAGTCAATCAACTTTTATCAATGCAGGAACAGGCGCAGGCCGGTGAACGCCATCGCCATGCCGTGTTCGTCCGCGGCATCGATCACATCCTGGTCACGTGCCGAGCCGCCCGCTTCCGCCAGGTACTTTGCCCCGCTGCGCACCGCACGGTCGAGGTTGTCGCGGAACGGGATGAACGCATCGGAACTCAGCACGACGCCGTTAAACTGCTTCGCCCAATCCAGCCGTTCCTGTTCAGTGATCGGGTCCGGATCGGCGGCCAGGGCTTTGGCGAGCACCGCCCTTTCGCCTTCATCAAGCTCGTGATAGCGCACGAACTGATCCATCGCGTTGACCTTTTCCGACTTGGGCAGCCCGTCCACGTACTTCAATGACAGCGCCTTGGGATGCATCTTCAGGAACCAGCGGTCGGCCTTTTCGCAGGCAAGACGGGTACAAGCAATACGAGACTGCTGGCCCGCACCGACACCCACAGCCTGACCGCGATAGCCGACGGTGATCGAGTTGCTCTGCGTGTGCTTGAGCGTGATCGTTGCGACGATGAGCGTTTCCATCACATCATCGGGGATGGTCTTGTTCTTCGTGACGACGTTCTTAAATAGCTCCGCGTCGATGACGCTGTCGTTGTAGGACTGTTCGAGCGTCAGGCCGAACTCGACGCGTGTTTCGATGGCTGGGGGTTCGTAAGTCGGATCAATCTTGAGCACGCAATACTTACCGCCCTTCTTCGCTTTGATGATTTCCAAGGCTTCGGGTTCGTAATCCGGCGCGACGATGCCATCCGAAACCTCCGGCTTGATGATTTTGGCAAGCGACACGTCGACGGTATCTGACACGCTTATGAAGTCGCCGAAGCTGGCGACGCGGTCGCTGCTGCGCGCCTTGGCATAAGCGGTGGCGACGGGTGACATGTCGGAGCCATCGTAGAAGTGGGCTTTGCAGAATTCGTCGGTCAGGTCCCCCGCCACGGCCGCGCCGGCAGGACTCACATGCTTAAACGAAGCGGCGGCGGGTTGATTAGTTGACTTCTTAAGTTCACGCACGAGTTGCCAGCCGCGCAGGGCGTCCAGCACGTTGATGTAACCGGGTGCGCCGTTGACCACGGTCAGTGGGCCGTCTTCGAGCGGACTGATGAGCTTGGCGTGTGACTGGTTGGGGTTACAGCCATACTTCATGGTGATCTGCATCGGGCGTTATCCTTGGTAATCTGGCGGTGGCGTTGGGAAGGAATGGGCCCCTTGGCCCACGATCGTTGCCCGTCATGCTACTGATTTGTCCGCCGCTTTGCCGAGTAGATTTTGCCGCAGATGGAGGCACATTGGCGAGCCAAGCCGTCAGCGTTATAATGCCCCGCTTACGGGCCATTAGCGCAGTTGGCTAGCGCGCCTCGTTGACATCGAGGAGGTCACTGGTTCAAGTCCAGTATGGCCCATTCAAGCATTTCTTTATTAATCAATGACTTATAGATTGTTAAGCCGGGGGCGGATTATCTATATAGAAGTAGTACTTCCCACGCATCACCCATCCATGCGGGCGATGTGCCAGTGGAATGCCCTTTTAAATAAAAGTGCGGTGACCACAGCCCCGCCGCCCAGCAGCACCGCGACAAGATACTCACCCACGACCACTTCACTGATCGCTAAGACCGCCAACGCGATCCATACTGCACCTAAAACAGCGGCAGCCATCCCCCCAACAATCAGGCCGCGAGGTGTATCCGGGCAATCACCATCCGCTTCAAGTGCACGCCGCACCGGCCCCCAGGCGCCCATGGGTTTGGCTCTGCAATAAAACGCTTTGAGCGTCGCCATGTCCTGCGGCGGCGTAACCAGTGTGACAATGACCCACAGCGATGTCGTCGCAGCCATCGCGATCACCGCCTGCAACATGCCCATACCCTGTGCGACAGTGCCTCCCTCTTCGAGTTTCGCTTGCCACAGCGGCCACGCCCTGAGGGCAAAACCCAAAGCAAAGTAAACGATCGGCCCGCCGAGTGTTGCCGTGCACCAGGACCAGATATTCACCCGCCACCACCACCACTGCCCCCAACCAAACACCAGCGAGGAACCGAACATCCCCGCCAGCACGATAGCGATGCCGATCAGGGAGTCCGATGCGTACATGACGACCACGCCCATCGCGAGAATCACAAGGATCAGCACACGTCCGATCTGTACCGCCACGCGTTGTGACAGATCCGGCTTGAACTGACGTACAACGTCGTTGACCAGCGTTTGCGAGCCGTAGTTAAGCTGGCTGTCGATTGTTGACATGACGCTGGCAAGCAGAGCCGCCAGCGCAACACCCAATAAGCCAACCGGCAGATAATCATGGAGCATGATGCCGTAGACAGCCTCGCGCTCGGCGGGAGTGGCGGTGTACATCTCCGGATGATTAGCAATCGCGCCCAGGGTCGGCAGTGTCAGAAGCAATAACATCGCGAACAGGGCCAGTTGCCCCCAGATACCAACCTTCGCCGCATCCACAGCAGATCGGCAGGACATCATGCGCTGGCCATCGATGTTGACGTTCCCACCGACGCCGATGGTCGATACGAGTGTCCAGGCAAGGACAAGTAACGGGCTCATCACCGGATGCCCGGGTACAGGCAGGATAGACAGTGCATCGGAAGCGTGCTCCGGCAAAGCCGTTTGTACCGCGTCGGCGAGTTGCGTGGGGCCGCCGAACTGCCAGAGCACAGCAAGCAGCAGTATCGCGTTCGCCAGCAGGATAATCATGGTCTGTAGCACATCGGTCACCAGCACCCCGGTGTAGCCGGATACCCAGACATAAACGATCAGGATTGGCAGGACGAGTAGAAGCGTCGTGGCTTTATGTTCAATGCCAAAGATCGGGCCGAAGATCATGTGTACGCCCAGCAGTCCCGCGCCGATCCAGGGGATCATGCCGACAACGACGCTGTAGAGCGACAGATATACGCGGGAGAAAGTCCCCAGCCCCCCACCAAAGCGCAGCGACAGGAACTCCGGCCCCGTATTGATCTTCAACTGCCGCCAGCGTACCGCAAAGAGCATCGCAACCAGCATCATCGCCAAACCAAACCGCGACAGATACAACCACGCGGCCGACAAACCCACCACCACCGTAAAACCACAATATGCGGGCGCCACATCGGAATTCATCGCGGTGACCGCATAAGAAATGCCGTTGACCCACCCCGGCACCTTGCGCCCTGCAAGGTAGTAGCCATCCTCCCCCTTACTGCCGCTGCGCAACACACGCGAGGCAAAGATACCGATGGCAAAACTTCCGATCAGGTAAACACCGACGATGCCGGCATCAATGATTCGAGGTGAGTCAAGCGTCATAGATGAAACCTGAAGTGAGTGTTGTCGCCGTAGCGTTCAAAGGTTCAGCAAGTCGTATGGCTATCGCCGTGTCACATGCGTCCGCAGAAACGCGACGGGGGCTATATCGAATTGGGCTCGAGTTGGATATAGCCGGAACGTGAAGCGGGATCAGCGATAACGTCCAGGATCTCGCGAACCATCAAAGATTCCTGCCGCGCTATCGTGGGTTGGCCGGTTTCCAGAAAATCCAGGATCGCCGAGGCGGTATCTATGAATAACGTATCCAATCCCACGGGGATGTATTGTGTGCCTGTAGCGGTTGTCACAGTGGCGGCGTAGTCCACATGCGTGCCGATATTAAAGTCGATGACCGCGGTACGGCCCTCCGTGAACACGATGATGATTACCGGATGCTGTTCATCACCAACCGAATGCGCCGCCAGCGCATCAGGCCCCATACAACTGATGACCAGTTCTACAGGGTGTATGCCGTACTCTTCAAAGGTATCGCCACCCGCCCAGGCGACCATGTGCTTTACAGGCTCTGGACTTTCCAAAACCACGCGTTGCACTTCGGTGTAGCGCAGTGCGGAGGTTGTTTGAATACTCACTTGATACTTATCGGCAAGCCCGAAGATGCGATGTGCCGTTAACAGATCAGACGAAAACGGCTTGTCTACATACGTCGGTTTCCCCATCGGGAACACCTGCCTGCATAGTTCAAAGTGCACCTCCGGATTCGACGGCGCAAGGATCATGTAAGCATCGACCGCATCGTTTAGTGCCTCGACCGAAGTGTAATAAGCAAGATCATGCTCCTGCGCCCATAGCTTGCTCTGCTCCTGCTGCACAGCCGTAGCACCCGCCACACTGATCCCACGCGAGGCCAGCGGACCACGGATCGCTTTAAGAAAAACATCCGCGTGGAAGTTATTCAGATCGCAATCAACAAAACCGATGCGCTTGACAGGCCCAGACACTTGCAACGCTCATAACCTCCATAGTGGATTTGCGAATCGTCAACTGCTGATGATGGGATGCTTCAGGCACATCGACCGAATTGATACTTCGTTCATCGGTAATTGCCCATAACCAAAACGCTTGTACTCACGACGTCCTGGAGCCGGCGAGAATATAGCATCGCGCTGATGCAATCAATAGGGCATCATCACTTTGATTTATTATCACAGACCTGGAATCCGCTTCGATTCACAACAACCCTATGGGTTGGCGAGTCGACCAGAATGGTTTTTATTATTCACATGAAGTTCTGGGAAAGAAATAATATTCAGCGCTGTGACCACACCCATTGCATTACCCGATGACATACTCTGTCGTCACCACCCGCTTTGATTAGATTGGTTCCAGGGCAGATTCTTATCCATCGGACAATGACGAACATCAGGCCCGGGCCGAAGCTGTCATGAATGAAACGATGACAAGACCGCCGGACCACCAGGAACTGCCTCAGCACAAGATGACGTATCCCGGGACACGGCCATCTTGCTCAGCGGATTGAAGCATATGACCCGCCATCAAATTCCGAAGCCAAGACTTTTAATAAGGACAGAATAGTGGTAAATTTACGTGTTCATGCGGTGGCGTCGTATCCAAATCCACCGCCTTGGAGGAGACTCAGTCGTGCCGACATGATCGGTAAGTTTATAAACACTCAATTCTGAACCTTTTAGACGGACAACAGCCATGCCCGACCAAGTCAAGTACCTACTCGAAGAATCCCAGATCCCGACCTCCTGGTACAACATCCAGGCCGATTTACCCTCGCCGGTGCCCCCCACGCTGCATCCGGGAACCGGTCAGCCCGCGACGGCTGAGGACCTGGCAGTCATTTTCCCAGACGCTCTGATCGAGCAGGAAGTGACGACCGAGCGGGAAATCCCGATCCCCGAACCGGTGCGTGAGATGTACAAGATCTGGCGTCCGTCACCGATGTTCCGCGCCCGTCGGCTGGAGAAGGCCCTCGGCACACCGGCGAAGATCTATTACAAGTATGAAGGCGTATCACCCGCCGGCTCGCATAAGCCGAACACCGCCCTGCCGCAGGCCTGGTACAACAAGCAAGCGGGCGTCACCAAGCTGACCACCGAGACCGGCGCGGGCCAATGGGGTTCATCCCTGGCGTTGGCGTGCTCGTTGATCGGCGGCATCGAGTGCAAGGTCTACATGGTCAAGTGCTCGGCCCAGCAGAAGCCCTACCGCAAAGCCTACATGGAAGCCTTCGGCGCGACCTGCACACCCAGCCCGTCGGATGAAACCGAAGCCGGCCGTGCCATCCTCGCCAAAGACCCGGACTGTCCCGGCTCGCTCGGTATCGCGATCAGTGAAGCGGTGGAAGTCGCGGCCAAAGATCCGAAAGCAAAGTACGCACTTGGCTCCGTGCTCAATCACGTGCTGCTGCATCAGACCATCATCGGCCAGGAATGTGCTTTACAACTCGAGATGGCGGGTGACGATCCGGACGTGATCGTTGGTTGCACCGGCGGCGGATCAAATTATGCCGGCATCGCATTCCCCTTCCTCGGTGAACAACTGCGGGGCGGCAAGAAGCGGCGGTTCGTCGCGGTCGAACCATCTGCCTGTCCGTCGCTGACTCGCGGTAAATACGCCTATGACTTCGGCGACACCGCGCACCTGACGCCGTTGGTCAAGATGCACACGCTGGGTTCAACCTTCGTTCCCCCTGCGATCCACACCGGCGGCCTGCGTTACCACGGCATGGCGCCGCTGGTATCTCACATTGTCCAGTTGGGTCTGTGCGAACCGATCGGTGTGCATCAGCTTGAAGCGTTCGGCGCCGGCGTCCAATTCGCCCAGGCCGAAGGCATCCTCCCGGCGCCGGAAGCCAACCACGCCGTCGCTGGCGCGATCCGTGAAGCGTTGCGATGCAAGGAAGAAGGCAAGAGCGAAGTCATCCTCTTCAACCTCTGCGGCCACGGCCACTTCGATATGGCGGCCTACATCGCCTACAACGCAGGCGAACTGCACGACTACGAATACCCCGAAGAAGAAATCGCGATGGCGCTCGCGGGGCTTCCGGTTGTCGCAGGTCAATAAGTCGAATTAAAGCTCGCAGAAGTCAAGAAATAAATCTTAAAAGCCACATGCTTTTTGCGTGTGGCTTTTTTTCATTTCACCACGAATCAATCGCGTTTATCCCTTGATAATTGATGTATCTTATCCAGCGCTTTATTTCATATGCTTGGAGAACGAAATGAATTCGCGATTGTTTTTTTTGCTGGCCATCAGTTCTTTGTTTACATCCACCGGCGCAATGGCTTCGGAAGATACAAAGCCGCAGAAACCAAACATCCTGCTCATCTTCATCGATGATATGGGTTACGCGGATCTGGGTTGCTACGGCTCACCATTACCGGAAACACCAAACATCGATCAACTGGCCGAATCAGGCGTGCGCTTTACCGATGGTTATGCGGCCGCGCCGATCTGCTCCGCCTCACGCGCCGGTCTGATGACCGGTCGTTCACCGGCAAGGCTTGGATTTGAATTTGTCACGACATACGATGATAACAATCCAACGAAAGAGCAGTGGTCTAAGAAGTACGAAGAATACCCGCTCGTTCCCCCATCTCAAACCAAGAACCTGCCACTCGATGAGCGAACGATGGCGGAGCAGCTCGCCGATGCCGGCTACGCCACCGGGATGGCCGGCAAATGGCACCTCGCTGCACACCATAGCAGCTACCTCGGTATCAGCCCCACGCACAACCCACTCAAGCAAGGCTTTGAGTGGTTCGCTGACACACAAGGGTCTCACCCATACAGTTATCCGAAAAGTGAACGCGGCAAACTCGGCGACTTCAAGCCCGGTGAATTCCCTGAAGATGAATTGACACAGCAAGCGATCAACTTTCTGAATCTGGAACACGACAAGCCGTTCTTCCTCTATGTCGCTCACTATTACGTGCATGATCCGCTCGATACGAAGTGCGGCTGGCTGCTGGAGAAGTATCGCGAAAAAGCCGGAACCGATATGGACGATGATCGGGTGCTCTATGCCGCGTTTGTCGAAACGATGGACCATTACGTCGGACAATTGCTCAACGCACTGGAAGCTTCAGGACACGCCGACGACACACTTATCGTATTGACTTCGGATAACGGCGGGCACCCGCAATGGGCATGGAATCGGCCGCTGCGTGGCAGCAAGTGGAATCTCTACGAAGGCGGCGTGCGTGAACCCTTCATCGTGCGATGGCCCGGCGTGACCAAAGCGGGGACGACCTGCGATGTACCCGTGACCAACATGGACCTGTTGCCGACTTTCATGGCGGCGGCGGGCAGCAAACCCGATGCGGATCGTGAATATGATGGCATGTCGATTTTGCCGTTGATTAAAGGTGAACCGACACCCGAAAAACTCACCGACCGCCCGCTGTTCTGGCACTTCCCCTGGTATCACTGGCGACCCAATACATTGTTCAACGCACCGATCGGCATCGAGGACGGCTACATCAGCCTGACCAGGCCACAGTCTTCAATCCGCAAAGGTAAGTACAAGCTGATGTACTTCTACGAAGACAAGAGCGTCGAGTTGTACGATCTTGAAAACGACATCGCCGAACAACACGATCTGAGCAGCGAAAAACCCGAGTTGGCGGAAAAACTGAAAAATGAATTGCTGGCCTATCTCGAACACGTGCACGCACGCTACCCGTTGACTCATGAAGCATATCTGAAGAACAATTGATCCTCGCAGTATCAAATTAGTATAAACACAAAAGAAGCCCACGCTCGAAGAACGTGGGCTCCGTTTTGATATCCAATACTTCAGCAGATCGCTTACACGATGTAATCCACATCCGCATCAACAAAGTCTATCTCTGTTTCGGACATGTACTCGTTACGACGTTCATCGGTCAGGTCCTGGCAATCGTTGGCATGGAACCAATCCCGCCCCTGCAGACCGAGCAGGATGTCGAAACTGTTATCATCGAAGACGGTGCTATCATCAAGAACACTCGATCCGTTCAGGCCGGTGCCGTTGATGATGTTATTGATGCGATCCGCATAACCAATATCGGTACGCGACCACTCGGCAAGGACCGCTCGCTCCGCAGCCAGGTCGCGACCTTCAACGTACACACCGCCGACCAGAATATCATCCTGGTTGTTACCCAGGACCAGGTCGCTGCCGAGTCCGCCGACGAGGAAGTCCCGGCCGTTGCCACCGGAGATCAGGTCGCAGCCGTCACCGCCGGAGATGAAGTCGTTGGCGTCACCGCCACAGAGCATGTCGTTTCCGTCACTTCCGTAGAGTTCTGCTTTCAGATCGCCCAGGTTGCAACGCACCTTGATCTGATCGTTGCCGGCCCGCCCATCGGCGATCACGCGATCCGCCCCGACGATACCGTCTTCGATATAGACATTGCCGGTATCCAGTTCATGGACGATGACCTTCAGCGTCCCGGGCGTCCAGCATGACTTGCGGACACGGATGATGTCCCGACCGTTGGAGCCGGCGATCTGGATCGTGGTCTGTGATGGATCAAGCGGATCAGGCCCGACGAGGATGACCACCGAGCTGGTCGATAACGTGCTGCTGCCGACGCCGCCGTCGTTATCGGTGACGGTGAAGGTCACATCGAACGTGCCGGCATCTTCAGGCGTGAAGTCGAAGCTCGTTCCCGTTCCGGTCGCCACGACTGCCCCACCACTGTCGGTGACGGTCCACTCGGTGCTGTGGGTATCGAGCACGCCGGGGTCGCTGTAGCTGCCGGTGAAGCTGAGCGTGCTGCCGCGCAGCGCCTGGGTATCACCGACGATCGGATCGACGATCGGGGCCACGTTACTGATATCAGCGGTGAGTGTGTCGCTGGTGACACGGCCATCACTGGCAGTGACCGTCAGCGTAACGGTGTAGATACCGTTGTCCAGGTATGTATGGTCCTGCTCGAGTGTGGTATCAGTGATAACCGTGCCGTCGCCGAAGTCCCAGTCGATTGTGTAGGTCAACGGCTCGGACGTGCCGGAGGCGAAGAACACATCGGCTTGGGATGCAGCAGAAGCCCGAGACAGCCAGACGACGTTGTCACCGGAAACCAGCGCCTGCGTGTCCAGTTGCGAGCTGTCACTGACGTTGGTGGTGATCCCGGTCACGAAGTTATAGAGATAGACGTCGGTGCCGTTGGACCAGGTGATGTTGTCGCCGGAGATATCGGGCAGGGTCAACGAGCTGGAAGGCGAATTGGTCAGGTTGATGGTGACGGCTGTGTCGATGTTGTGCCAGTAAACATCAGCGTTGCCGTCCCAGACGATATTCCTGCCGGAGACCCTGGGCACGACATCGGAGATGCCGGCCGAACCGATGTTCACCGCGGCGGGCGAGGCGGAGGTGCTGTCGTAGTAATAGACATCACCGTCGGTGTACCAGACGACGACGCCGTCCGAGATCTCGTGGCCGTTGTCTTCAAGCGACGAGTTCGAGACATTGACGATCGTGTCGTTGGTCAGGTTGTAGAGGAAGACGTCGTTGTAGCCGCCAAGACCCGGGGACTTCCAGGCGACGTTGTCGCCGCTGATCTTGGGATCAAGCTGGCTGCCGTTGGCACCCGGGCCGCTACCGATCGGGTAAACCGCGGTGGGGGTGATGGTCGCGGCAGACAGATCGGCCACCATCACGGTATAGAAGGACCCGACCCGCTCGGTCCAGACCGCCATGCTGCCATCGATTTCCGGGTTAGCAACGGAAATAGTTGATGCTGCCAGATTGATTGTCGTCCCGGTTGAGATCTCATAGGCATTGATGCCGGCGCCGGCATAGATGATGTAATCACCGCTGATGTGCGGGTCGTTCTCGAAAGTAACCGTGTTGCCGGTGATGTTGATGATGTTGGGATTGTTCAGCGCGTCGGTTGTACCATCGAAGTAAAGGATCTCGCCATCGCTTTCCCAGACAGCCCGGTTGCCATCGATATCGAGTTGTTGTTCGCTGGCGCTGGTGCTTGTCAGTTGCAGGACTTCAAAAACGCCGGGCGTCCCGCCGCCACCTTCCAGGTCTTCATACGTGCCGGTTACCGAGATCTGTGAGCCTTCATCTGCCAGTTGATCGACGCCGGCGTCGACCAGCAAGGTTGCGGAGAGCAACAGCCTGTCTTCCAGGCTTTCCATCCGTGGCAGTAACTGCTGTTGTGGGACATTCACAGGTTTGGCCGTCAGACCCGAAAGCCGAGCGGCAACTGAACGATGTAAACGTGCAAGTTGGGTTGTAAGTAGCGTCATATTCCTAATCCCCAAGTTGAAAAAAATAGAATAGTAAGGATGCACTAGAGACGTGAGACGAAACGGTTCAAAAGTCACGTCACGGACGACAAATGTCTTGTACTTGTAAATCGTTAGCCCGCTTAAAGCAAGACTTTTTTGACAGTTGACCATGAAAAATCACTACATATCGTTCATCGGTTATTACAGAAGTTCTACAATATAAGTATAAACCCGTATGGGCTTCGGAAGCCTGTTGTCAATATGGGTAGCTTCGCAATCACGGAGTGGCAATGGTTAGAACCACGTGTAGCAAACATGCAATTTGCATAAAAATGCCGAATATATGCGCTTTTTCGGCGAGTGATCCTTGTTCGCAGAAACTTCAATTCGTCGATCTCATTCATAATGGACGATGTAATAAACAACATGCCATCAGTACACCCTAAACAATCCGTCACCGACAAGCCGCTTCGTATTATGGTCCTGGCTGGCGGCCCGGATCGTGAGCGTGAGGTGAGTCTCGTAGGCGGCGGGCAAGTCGCGCAAGCTTTGCGCGATGCGGGCCACGAAGTCATGCAGCGCGACATCATGCCGGATGATCTTTCGGCTTTGGACACGTTCGCATCATGGGACGGCGACGTCGTCTTCCCCGTGCTTCACGGTCGATGGGGCGAAGGTGGCGGCCTTCAACGCGTACTCAGCGAGCGCAATCTGTGCTACGTCGGTAGCGGACCCGCCGCCGCAAGCCTCTGCATCAACAAGCACCTGACTAAACTCACCGTCGCCAAACACGGTGTTGCAACCCCTGAGTTTGAACTGCTTCTACCGGACCAGCAGCGCACGTTACAAGCCCCGGTCGTCATCAAAGCCCTGGAAGAAGGTTCCACGCTTGGCCTGGAGATATGCAAAACAGAGGAACAGGCCAACAAGGCCCGGAAGGCGCTCAGCCGCGACTATCCTAAGCTCTTGGTTGAACGTTACGTCCCCGGCAAGGAACTGACGGTCGGCGTGATCGCCCCAAACACATCAGACAACGGACCAGATGATCCACAGGTACTACCCGTGATCCAGATCGTCCCGGCAGGCGACTACTACGATTACGATGCCAAGTACGAGCGGGACGACACCCAGTATCTCTTTAATATTGATCTGCCCGACACAACGCTGGAGCAGGTGCGAAGCTGGTCGCGAATCGCGTTCAACGCTTTAGGGGTCCGCCATTTGTGTCGTGTCGACTTTATGGTCGACACCTTTGGCCGACCCTGGTTTATCGAAGTCAATACGATGCCCGGATTTACGACACACTCGCTCTTGCCGATGGCAGCCAATCACGCGGAAATTAACCTCACCCGACTCGTCGATCGTTTAGTCAGAATGGCGATGCAAACGACCGAAAGCGTCGAGCCCGGCTGATCCAACACCATCATATCTTAATATAAATAACCAAATTCTTGCTTGCATTCATGTGTTCAGGCATATAGTCTGGCCACACAAATGTAGCCCGGGCGGTGCTGCACGTTATATCTATCTAATTTCCGAAGTCTTTTATTCTTCACGTTACTTCTTATGGGAGGATTCCGGTCATGTCGAAAAAGGCTCATTGCTTGGAGCTGTCACTGTGTCTGTTAACAGCCATCGCGATCGGTGTTCCGGCAAACGCGCAAGTCAGTAACTTTACAGGCAGCGGTAACGGGACAAGCTGGATCGATTCCTTGAACTGGGATGCGGGCGATCCCAACGGCCTCACGTTCGATGCGGTCATAGACGGTGCCGCGGGCAGCCCCTTCGATGTCGAACTGTCCGCTTACCGCCTCGTGAACAACCTCACCGTCGGCAACGAAGACATACTACGCATCCTCAACGCAGACGAACTGGAGGTCGGCACCCAGATCAATAACGACGGAACCATCCGACTCACTTCCACAATCTCACCTACAGGCCTGCGGATCGAAACGCCCGTCACACTGACCGGCGGCGGAACCATCATGATGGAAGGTGGCAACGCTCGGATCGCCGATGTGTCAGGCACCGTCGACACCGGGCACCTGACCATCGACACCGGCAGTTCGATCCTCGGCCAGGGCTTCATCGGCATTAACCGCACGATTCTGACCAACCACGGCACAATCCAGGCAAGCGTGGTCGGCGGCATGCTTACGATCGATCCCGGCCCAGGCGGGATGACCAATGACGGCGTGCTCGAATCCAACCAAAACAGCACATTAAGACTTGACAGTGGTAACTACACCAACACCGGTGGCGTTATTCGTGTAGCGAATGACGCCATCGTCGAACTCTATGCCGGCCCGGCGATCACCGGCGGCTCGCTCGAAACCACCGGCACCGGCATCATCGAAACCGGCAACGCGACACTCGCCACTCTCACCGACGTCTCGCTGGACGGCAACATCCGTATCAACAACGGCGACAACATCGAATTGATCGGCACACTCACCACAACCCCCGGCAGCGAAGTCCTGATCGACAGTACGGTTTCGGCTACGGATTTGGTCATCGAGACGGCCGTCAATCTCACCGGCGGCGGCACCATCAGCATGAGCGGCTCCGCCGCGAGAATATTCGATGAATCAGGCGCCACGGACGGGCACCTGATCAATAACGACTTGCTGATCCACGGTCGAGGACAGATCGGCGCAAACCGCACCCAGATCACCAATCACAGCACGATCCGGGCGGACATCAGCGGTGCCATATTGGATATTGATCCGGATGGCGACGGCGTGTCGAATGACGGCCTGCTCGAAGCCGACAACGCCGCGACGCTCCGGCTAAATACGGGCAACTTCGACAATACCAACGGCACCATCCGGGCGCAGGACGGCTCCACCGTCGAACTCTATGCCGGCCCGGCGATCACCAACGGCTCGCTCCAAACCGTGGGGACCGGCGTCATCAAGACCGCCACCGCCACATTATCGGCGCTGACCGATGTTTCGCTCGATGGTTTAGTACAGATCGAAAACGCTGACAATATCGAACTGATCGGGACACTTACCGCAACACCTTCGAGCATCATCCGCATCAACAGCAGCGTATCCAGCACCGACCTGTTGATCGAAGGGCTCGTCAACCTGACCGGCGGTGGCACCATCGAAATGGTCGGTTCCTTGCCCCGTATCCTGGACGAATCATTCACCACAGACGGTCACCTGGTCAACAACGACTTCCTGATCCACGGCCGCGGCTATATCGGAAACAACCGGACACAAATCACCAACCACAGCACGATCCGCGCTGACATCGCCGGCCAGACCCTTGTGGTCGACCCGCTTAGCGATGTTGTCAACGATGGGCTGATGGAAGCGACCAACACCGCGAACCTTCAACTCAACAACGGGAACTTCGACAACACCAACGGCACGATCCGCGCGGCTGCCGACTCGACCGTTGAGCTCCTCAGCGGGCCGAGCATCACCAACGGCACGCTGCAAACCATCGGCAACGGCCTGATCCATACCGGTAACCCAACCATCGCGACACTCACTGATGTCACACTCGACGGCGTCGTGCAGATCGAGAACGCAGACAATATTGAACTCATCGGAACCCTCACGACCAATCCGTCCAGCATCGTTCGGATCAACAGCACGGTCTCCGCAACCGATCTGTTGATCGAGGGACCGGTGACACTGACCGGCGGCGGCACCATCGAAATGGTCGGCCCCAGCGCACGTATCCTGGATGAGTCCGGTTCGATTGACGGGCACCTGACCAACACGGACATGCTCATCCATGGACGCGGCAACATCGGCTATGACCGCACAAAGATCACCAATCAGAGTGAGATCCGTGCGGACATCACCGACCAGACTCTGGAACTCGACCCCGGAGCCGGCGGCATGATTAACACGGGGCTGGTCAATGCCACCAACGGCGCAACCATCCTGATGAATAGCGGCACCTACGACAACACCGGCGGCACCATCCGCGCCGATGTGGATTCGCTCGTGAAGTTTATCAATGGGCCCGTGATCACCGCCGGTACGCTACAAAGCATCGGCACCGGGCGTTTTGAGACCGCAAACGCCACGATCGCCGTGCTTGACGGCGTGACCATCAACGGCCATGTCCTGATTGACAACGCCGACAACATCGAACTGCGCGGCACCGTCACCAACAACGCAGCCAGCCTGATCACCGTCGGCAGCACGGTATCGACTACCGACCTGCTGATCGAGAGTGAAGTCACACTGACCGGCGGCGGCACCATCGAACTGATCGCCGGCGGATCACGCATCCTCGATGAATCCGGTGTGATCGATGGCCATCTGAACAACATGGACAACCTGATCCATGGCCGGGGCTACATCGGCTACAACCGCACACAGATCACCAACGGCGGAACCATCGCCGCGGATGTCTCGGGACAGACTCTCACCCTCGACGTCGACGCTCGCGGCCTGGCAAATACCGGCACCTTGAGAGCGATCGACACCGCCACACTGCACATCCAGGATGGCTTTACCAATGACGGCGATATCGAAGTTGCCACAGACAGCACCGTGCGTATCGACGGCACACTCACCAACAACGCCGGCGGTTCAATCTCGGGCAATGGTTTCATCCAGATGAATAACACGGGCTCGGCCGACATCCTCAATGACGGCGAAATCTCACCCGGCGCATCTGCCGGCGAGTTAGCCATCGATGCGGGCACGATTACGTTCGGCGCCACCGGTTCCTTGACCGCTGAGATCGGCGGGCTTGCAGCGGGCACGGATTACGACCGGCTCACAGTGTTCGGTGATGTCGTGCTCTCCGGCACGCTCGACGCCTCCATCCTCGGCGGCTTCTCGCCCTCGATCGGCGATACGTTCGATATCCTTCTGGCAAGCGGTTCGGTCAGCGGTTCGTTCGACACCGTCAACCTCCCCGCAGGCCCCGGTGAAGGCTTCGGTATCTTCTACGGCTCCAACTTCGTCCGACTCACCGTCCTCAGGATCACGGGCGATCTGAACGGTGACGGCTTCGTCGGCCTCGACGACCTGGATATCGTCCTGGGCAACTGGAACCAGAACGTCCCCGCGGGGGATCCGCTGTCCGGCGATCCGACCGGCGATGGCTTCGTCGGCCTGGACGACCTGGACCTGATCCTCGGCAACTGGAACGGCGGGACGCCGCTGCCCTCCGCGCCGACCCCGCCGGCAGCAGGCGCCGCGGTGCCCGAGCCGACCACGCTGATCCTCACGCTGCTCGGCGCGGGCTTGGTCACGGGCAGAAGAAGGGCTTAGTTAACGCTTCAATAGCAGTCACAAACTTATGACGAACATCGCAGCGCAAATGCTGATATAACAGCGTTTGCGCTGCGTTTCTTTGTATAGGGCGCAGTCAGATTGCCACGCCCACCGATCTGACGGTTCTAAATTAAAACTAATTTAAAATATAAAAGTAAACGTCAAACAAGCAGAAAGCTTGTCAACCCTGACAATACCTTGCTAAAGCAGGCGCGCCCCGTCTGCGCGAAGGCATTACACGCCGGCACCCCGGTAACAATTTATCTTGATTCATAATATAAAGACGAGTAGCATGCAAAGCCCAATTATGTCTTTATATTAATCTTGGGGGAGGTTTCTTTTCACTTCATGCTAGCTACTACCAATTAGGAGGACGATGATGTTCAGCGTTAATAACGTGGGAATGCGTTTTGGTGTGTGTGCAGCGGTTGTGTCTTTAGTCTCGACATCAGCCGTACATGGCCAGGTAACCAACTTCACCGGCCTGGGTGACGGAACGACCTGGACCGACTCGTTGAACTGGGATAACGGCGAACCCAGCGGCGCGACTTATGACGCGGTGATAGACGGCGCGCCGCTCAGCCCGTTCGATGTTGTGCTCTCGACGGGGCGCGTCGTCAACACACTCACGATCGGGGATGAAGATATACTCCGTATCAGTAACGCGCAGTATCTGGAACTGGGCACACAGATTGACAATGCCGGGCTGTTGAGAATCGAATCGACGCTTACCTCGACCGCGATCAGAATCGAGTCGGCCGTGAGTCTCGACGGTGGCGGGACGATCGAGCTGGTCAATGCGAATGCCCGCATCTATGACGTAACGGGTGTCGACGACGGCCACCTGATTAATAACGACAACCTGATCCACGGCCGGGGCGGCATCGGCCTGGACAGGACACAGATCACCAACCACGGAACGATCCGCGCCGACGTCAACGCCGCCGTGCTGGATATCGACCCCGGCGTGGGCGGCATGGTCAACGACGGATTGCTGGAAGCCGACAGCGGAGGCATCTTAAGGCTGTTGTCCGGCATCTACAGCAATACCGGTGGAACGATCCGCGCACAGAACGGTTCTTCCGTGCAGTTGGCTTCATCCCCAACGATCACCAACGGCACACTCGAATCCATCGGCACGGGCGTGATCGAGACCGGCAACGCAAACGTCACCACGCTGACCGATGTCACACTCGACGGCCTGCTGCGCATCAACAACAGCGACAACATCGAACTGACAGGCACGTTCACCAATCAAGCCGGCAGCGAACTGCTGATCAACGCCAGCCTGACCGCCACGACCCTCCGGATCGAATCCGATGTGACGCTCACCGGCGGCGGATCGGTAAGGCTGGCGAACGGCAATTCCGGGATCTACGACGGGATCGGCGACCCGCTGGGGCACCTGATCAATCAAGACAACCTGATCCACGGCTTGGGCCAGATCGGCGTTGATCGCACGCAGATCACCAACCATGGCACCATCCGCGCCGACGTCAGCGGCGGCATACTCATAATCGATCCCAACGCCGGTGGCGTCACCAACGACAGCCTGATGGAGGCGAGCAACCAGGGCGTGCTCCGGCTTGAGGCGGGCGCCTACAACAACCTCGGCGGCGTGATCCGCGCCCAGGCCGACTCCGCCGTGCAACTCTTCAACGGCCCCGACATCAGCAACGGCACGCTACAGACGGTCGGCAACGGCGTCATCGAATCCGCCAACGCCACCACCACCACCCTCACCGACGTCACGATTGACGGCAACCTGCGCATCAACAACAGCGACAACATCGAGCTGACAGGCACCATCATCAACAATCCCGCCAGCGTCATACTGGTCAATGCCACTCTCTCGACAACGGACCTGCTGATCGAAACCCCCGTCACCCTCACCGGCGGCGGCACGGTCCAGTTGTCCGGCGGCAACGCGCGAATTACCGACGAGGCCGGCCTGGCCGATACCGGACACCTGATCAACGTTGACAACCTGATCCACGGCCAGGGCTCGATCGGTGTCAACCGCACCCAGATCACCAACCACGGGACGATCCGCGCTGACGTCACCGGCGGCATACTCGAGATCGATCCGGGTGTTGCTGGCGTTACCAACGACAGCCTCATGGAAGCGAGCAACCAGGGTGTGCTTCGGCTTTGGACGGGTGACTACGACAACCTCGGCGGCGTGATCCGCGCCCAGGCCGACTCCGCTGTGAAGTTCTACAGCGGCCCCGCCATCAGCAACGGCACGCTCCAGACCGTCGGCACCGGTGTCATCGAATCCGGCAACGCCACCATCGCCACCCTGTCCGACATCACGCTCGATGGCCTGCTGCGCGTCAACAACAGCGACAACATCGAACTGACTGGCACCATCACCAACAATCCCGCCAGCGTCATACGGGTCAACGCCTCGCTCTCGACAACCGACCTGCTGATCGAAACCCCCGTCACCCTCATCGGCGGCGGCACGGTCCAGTTGTCCGGCAGCAACGCGCGAATTGTCGACGAGGTCGGCCTGGCCGACACCGGACACCTGATCAACCAGAACAACCTGATCCACGGCCAAGGCGCGATCGGCGCCAACCGTATGCAGATCACCAACAACGGGACGATCCGCGCCGACGTCGACAGCGCAAGCCTGACGATCGATCCCGGTGCCGGGGGATTGACCAACACCGGTGTGATGGAAGCGGTCGGGGGAGGCATCCTTCGGCTCATCGACGGCGCTTACAACAATCTCAACGGCACAGTTCATGCGGCCGACGTCTCGCTGGTGCAACTCATCAGCAACCCCGTCATCAGCGACGGCACGCTCCAGACCTCCGGCACGGGGGCCATCGAAACCGGTAACGGCAATGGCGGCACCCTCACCAACGTCACGCTGGACGGCTTGCTGCGTATCAACAACGCTCACAACCTTGAACTGACCGGCACATTCACCAACAACCCCGCCAGCGTGCTGCTGATCAATTCCAGCTTGTCGGGCACCAGCCTGCAGATCGAGACGGCCGTGACTCTCGCCGGCGGCGGCACGATCCAAATGGCGAACAGCAACGCTTACATCCGCGATATCGACGGTGATCCTTTCGGACACCTGATCAACAACGATAACCTCATCCATGGGCAAGGTTACATCGGGAACAACCGCACACAGATCACCAACCACGGAACGATCCGCGCCGACGTCGCCGGCGCCGGCCTGGTGATCGATCCGGGCGATGGCGGCTTGATCAATGACGGCGTGTTGGAGGCACGCGACCAGGGCCTGCTGCACCTCTACGACGGGACATTCAACAATACGCTGGGGACCATCCGGGCCCAGGTCGACTCGGCGGTAAGACTCACCAACGGACCGACCATCACGGACGGCACACTTGTGTCCGTCGGCAACGGCGTCATCGAAACCGGCAACGGTGCTACCGCCATACTCACCGATGTCACGCTCGACGGCCTGCTGCGCATCAACAACGCCCACAACATCGAACTGACCGGCACATTCACCAATAACCCTGGCAGCCTGCTGCTGATCGACTCCAGCTTATCGGGGACCAGCCTGCGGATCGAAACGGATGTGACTCTCACAGGCGGCGGCACCCTCCAGTTGGTAAACAGCAACGCATACATCCGCGATATCGGTGGCGACCCGCTTGGCCACCTCATCAACAACGATAACCTCATCCATGGGCGGGGATACATCGGCATCGGCCGCACACAGATCACCAACCACGGCACGATACGCGCCGATGTGACGGGAGCAACGTTGAATGTCGATACGGATGCACGCGGATTGACCAACACGGGCTCGCTCGAGGCTGTCAACGAAGCGACCCTCTACATCGTGGATGGCTTCGCGAACGACGGCGTGATCCTTGCCGACCTTGCAAGCACCGTCCGTATCGACGGGGCGGTGACGAACAACGTTGGCGGCACCCTTGCCGGTGATGGGTTGATCCAGGTCGGCAATACCGGGGCGTTGAATATCACCAACGACGGCGAAATTGCCCCCGGCAATTCGGCGGGTGAACTCACTCTGAATGTCGGCACGCTCGCGTTCGGCAACACCGGCCAATTCAGCGTCGAATTGGGCGGCCTCCTGCCCGGCGACGAATACGACCGACTCACCGTCCTGGGTGATGTGACGCTCGACGGCACACTCAACGCCTCATTAATCAACGGATATGCGCCAGCCGTCGGCGACTGCTTCGATGTGCTAATCACCAATGGCACACTCACCGGAACGTTCAGCACCGTGAATCTTCCCGCAGGGCCGGGCGAAGGCTTCAGCATCTACTACGGTTCCAACTACGTCCGCATCACCGTCCTTCGGCTCAACGGCGATCTGAACGGCGACGGCTACATCGGCCTGACGGACCTGGACATCGTCCTGAACAACTGGAATCAGAACGTCACGCCGGGCGATTACCTCGCGGGCGATCCGTCAGGCGACGGCTACGTCGGCCTCGATGACCTGGACTGGGTCCTGCTCAACTGGAACAACGGCACCCAGTTCCCGACACCACCGGCTGTAGACGTCAGCGTCCCTGAACCCACTACCATCATGCTGCTACTGGCAGGGATGATTGGTGCCGTCAGATGTAAGCGACAATAAAAACTTTTCAAAAATGCGTTTAGAGCCTGCTCCGCAGGTTTTGGCGGGGCAGGCGGTACGTTGCCGATAGCATGGAGAGCGATATCCGAGAAGGAGTGCTATCGGTACATGGGTTGGTTCCTGTCAAACAAGAAAAAGAAGCCCAAGTCGCGCCGTAAAGCGAGCTTGACCGAGCAGAAAGCATGGGACCCGCAGCGGACGCTGGCCGGCCTCAAGGTGCTGGGCGGTTTCGCACTGGCGATCACGCTCATCATCGGCTGGCGCTATGGCGAGCGCTATCTGCTGAACTACACCAAAGATAAACATCAGGGTCCCGTAACAATCGAGATGGTTGAACTCGTCGACGCACCGGCATGGATGAGCGAAGGCATCCGGGACCAGGTACGGCAAACCGTATCCACCCAGGTCAATCCCGATCCGATGGACGGCTCCAGCCTGCGGGACGCCGCAAAAGCCTTGAAAGAGGACCCGTGGGTACATGATGTGATCCAGATCGCACGACGGAATGACGGGCGTGTTCTGGTTTCAGCGCAGTACCGGCAACCCGTAGCCATTGTCGAAAGCTCTGACGGCTATCACCTTGTAGATGCAGAGGGTGTGTGTCTGCCGGGTGTCTATCAGGGGTACGAAGTCAACCGCCTCGGTTTCATGATGATCCAAGGCGTCACCAGCCCCCCACCGGCCAGCGCCGGCAAAATCTGGCCCGGTGAAGACGTGCAGGTCAGCCTGTCGCTGCTGCGTCTACTTTCAGAAGAGCCTTACGTCAGCAATATCAAGGCTTGTGATGTCAGTCAGCGTGATGAACGTGGACGACTGCGGCTGTTCTTGCATACCACAAATGGCATCATTGATTGGGGCCTGCCGCCGGGCCAGGAAAACGCGATCGAACCCGACGCCAAGACCAAGCTTGACTCGCTCAGAGACCTCGTTGAAGGCCGTACCGCCCTCAGTAACGGCGGAACTATCTACGACATCTCCGGCCCCGTCCCCGGCGAACGTCTGCAATAATCGCTTCACCGAACCCCAAGACGCCTAAACACGTCTAAACTACATACTGAAGCCCATTTAATGGGCCTATTGTGTACTTATACGCGATACTAAAAGGCAGACAGGGTGCTTAGAGCATGACCGATACTCAATCCATCGCCAATCCGGGGCACGAGCCGGCGCCGACGGCGGCGGTTGAGCAGCCTGCTCCAGTCAAAGTTCCTTCAGTGTCTGCTCTGCGTCATGGCATCCTCAGCGACCCGTTCGGCCTGCGAACGCTGATCATCCTTTGGTGTTTCTGGTTGCTGATTTCATGGTCAATCACACTGGCGATGGATGCGCGCGTTCACACGGTGCGTTGGATGATTTTCTCCGCAGCGTTCGGGATGATGGCCGTCTGGCCGGCGGCGCGTCTGAGTCAACAACTGGCTTGGAACCGCGGATCCAGGCTGCATCGTTCGCGCGCCATCAACTGCCTATGCGCAACCTTCCTGGATTGGCTCTGCCTGGCGACGATCCTGCAGGTCGTGATCTGGCCCTTGATGCTCGTTGGCCAATGGACAATGCAGCAAACACTCTGGCTGGACCTGGCAATGCTGTCCTGGTCGCTGTTGATTGCTGCATTTGTCGCACTCGGCAGGATGCTGTGGGCCGGTTGGGCAAGGATCAGTATGATGCTGTTTTGCCTGCTGCTGCTGCTGGGCGAACCGATCTGGCTGGGGCTGACCGGGATCGGCTTCACCGACATGACCCGGCATGGCGAGTCCTGGCAGATGCGCATCAGCCCGATCCAAGCCCTCTGGGAGCTGACCACCACCATCCAGCCCTACCTGCCGACGGACTGGATCAACAACATCATCAGCACCGCCACCGCCGCCCTGCTGGCATGGATCATACTCCTTGCCGCAGCCGCATTTACACGCAAATCTCACACAGATATGAGTTAGAGCGTTTTCAAACCATCTGTAGCGTTTAATATTCAGTTTCATCACATCACAACGCGAAGTAACAAACCTCGTCATTCCCGCGCCGCGGGAATCCACGCGCCCGGTGAATCCCTGCACGTGGCCCCCCCGTGCGCGGGGATGACCGTAAAGGGTGGCTACTGGCTACGCTTGGATTGAGAACGCTCTAATCAGAAAGTAGTCGCGTAAAGAATCCTATCACATCATCTTTGGTGGTTTGGCTGTTGGCGACTCCCATCGCCAGGGACTCGACTTCATCTTGATCCCACTCAACTTCCAACCCGTTGAGTTCTAAGAACACGACAGACGCGTGTACGCCGGTTCGCTTATTGCCATCGACAAAGCCGTGGTTTGCGATGATATGGAAGAAGTACGCAGCTGCCATAGACGCAACGTCAGGGTGCATAAAAACCCCGTCAAAACTCTGGCGGGGCTGAGCAATGGCAGATTCAATCAAGCCGACTTCACGTACACCATCGTCGCCGCCATAGGTGGCAATTTGGTGATGGTGTATCTGCAAAACCTCATCAAGCGTCAGAAAAATCGGCTCGCCAATAGACATGGTCTCGTCCCCGGGAATTTATTGGGCCAGGCGACGGAACAACTTGGCATTCTTCTGGGAAGTACGGCTTAGAACTTCCTCAAATCGCTTCTTGCGTTCTTCTTCCGTAAGCGGCTCCACAATAAGCTTTCGACCCTCAACCGTTACCTTGACCTCAGAATCGCAGTTTAAATCAAGAAGGCTCATAAGGGTGCGATCGAGTATGAGAGTGGAGGAATTGCCCTGTCTGGATAGCTTCTTAATCATCATGGTAAGGCTCCCTTCTGCAACTGATGCGCCCCCATACCGTATCGGTACGTACATTATACGTACTAAAACATGAAAACCAAGATTATATGCCGATATCGCACAAAACGCTTGTAAATTATTTTAAAATAAATGTTTAAAATAATACATGCCCCGCAGCCTGGTTCGACAGGGGCACACGCTTACTTTACTTGCTGAAAAAGCACCGGCCATGCCGATGGCTGGCGCAAGTACACTCAACTCGCCAGATAGAGATGCCGGTAACAGGACGTGCTGAAATGCCGGCTCTCAAGATCGCCGTTCCGAGCATAGGCTTGCAGCCGATGCAGCTATGGAAAACACGACGGCACCGGGATCAGGGTTAACACCGTTTTCACGATTGCGGGTGTCTGCTAGGATGGGCCGTTTGCCCGAGCGGGCATTCATGCGAAAATACGCGAACACAGTAAAGACAGACAGCGTTATTGAATGGAGTACCGTCCATGGAATTCATTACCAAGGAGGAAAAGGCCAAGTTGGAAGGTCGCTTGGCTGAACTGATCGCCAACCGTCCGGTGCTGGCGAATCGCATTGCTGAGGCCCGAGCTCAGGGCGATTTGAAGGAAAACGCCGATTACCACGCCGCCAGAGACGATCAGGGCCTGGAAGAAGCTGAAATCCGTCGCTTGGAAAAACGGCTCAAGGGAGCCCACGTAGCCGATGATATTGAAGTCCCTGAAGACATGGTCTTCCTCGGGGCTGTCGTGCGTCTGAAGGACCTCGATGACGGGACCGATGACCTTTATAAACTGGTCGGCGAGTCGTCCGGCCGATTCGACGCCGACGAGATCGAAGTGACGACACAAAGCCCTATGGGTGAATCACTTATGAAATCTCGCGTGGGTGAAACCATCCGCGTCGACCTGCCCCGAGGCGCCAAGCGGTTTGAGATTATGGAAATCGTGTCATAATCCGGGTTTTACTCGTTTCCCGGCAGTAGCAGAGATAAAATGCCTTAGGCAACTCAGTTGGTAATTGTGGAGTACCCCCATGCAAACGTATCGAACCACTATGACCGGACAGATACTCACCGCACTGGGCCTCTGCACCCTGCTCACCGCTGGATTATCGGTCCACGCTCAGACGCGAGCCGGTAGCGACGGCCGGGCCCTGGACGCAAATCAGCAGGTCGGCTCCGGCGGATACAACCCCGAAGACGGTCGACTGGACTTCAGCAGACGCAACGACATCATCACCGGCAACGTCGGCGGCGGTCGAGCCTTCCAGGACTACGTAGGTTATGGCGCAGTAGGCGAGTTCCAGGATACGCTCGGAAGCGACTCCCTGTTCAACTTCCGCGCCAACAGCCTTTCATCAAGTACGAGCTACCTGAACGCCGCTACGATCGGCGGCGTGGGCACACAAAACAACTTCCAGGTGTACCGATCCTTCACCAACCGCGTGGCACAACCGGCTTCACCGGGCCTGATCGCGCCTCAAGGCGGTGGGTACCTGGTTAATCCCAATCAACTATCCACGGCGATTCAAAGCAGACAACTGCCCACCGATGCTTTTAGTGAAGCCTCCAATCGCTTCGCTCCCGGACGCGCACTGCAAGCGTTCACCCAAGCGCAAGGCACCGGCCAGGATCGTGTCCCCGTCGTCACCAGTGAAGCGCTGAACCGCCGGCTGGCTGAAGAGGCCAATGACGCCAACGATTCACCTGCGATGGGTGACATCACCGACTCGTTCAAATTCGAGGGTAACGTCTTCGATCCGTTCGGTGGCAAGGCCGAAGACAAGAAAGACGCATCACAACTGATCGGTGGCCAGTTGCCCCCGACCATGATGCTCGGCCAGCAACTGCAGACGCAGATCGATCCCAACAGCACCGCGACCATCGATCCGATGAGGACCCAGCAGGTGCTGGATTCGCTGCTTCAGCGCGTCGAATCGCCGGATACTGAATCAAGCAGTAGCGTCTACGACAACCTGTTGCGCGATATCAAAGCTGGCAAGAAGAGCGAACCTGCTGAGGACCCGTGGACCAGCCAGATGGAGGCCCCGACCGCACAGCAAGTCACCGAGGCCGAGCGCGCTTACGACGACATCATGAAAGAGATTTACGGCGAAGATTACAAGACCCGCCGTAAAGCGAGCCCATCCCAATCCGCGGATCAAACCGAGGCAACCGAGGGCGAAGCCGGCAGCGCCATCGATCAACTGAATTACGACTTGCCCAGGATCAAGACGCTCGCATCCGACAAGAAAACACGCATCGACGAAATGACACGCGAAGCAGAAGCGGCACTTGCCAACGGCAAATACCTGACCGCCGAGAACCGCTACCGCCAGATCCTGCTGGATACGAACAACGACCCGCTGCCACAGGCCGGCCTGATCCACGCACAACTCGGCGCCGGCATGTTCCGCAGCGCCGGCAACAACCTGCGCGCCCTCTTCCAGCAGCACCCGGAACTGATCGCCGCACGTTACGACGCCAAACTGCTGCCCCCCCAGGAACGGCTTGAATGGATTCAGCAGGAACTGCAATCCGTCATCAGCCAGGGCGAAGGCGGCAAGGACGCCCCGCTGCTTATTGCGTATCTTGGTTACCAGGCAAATTCAAAGCAACTCGTCCGTTACGGCCTGGCACTGGCGCAATCCAAATCACCACGCGATCCGCTGCTGCTGGTCGTCCGTGAGATCTGGCTCGATGAAGCCGACACATCCGATGATGGGAAGTAGCTCGGATTGACCATGACCAGTTCAACCCCTGACGGCCTGCCGGCGGACCTGCTCGGCAAGGGGTCGGAAGCATCCGGACCACACCCCGATGTGCCCGCCGCCCCAAGGTTGTCGCTCACCCAATTCCTGGACCTCGAAGCCCTGCAGGAAGTGCAGGACAGCTTCACCGCGGTCACCGGCCTGAGCACGACGATACGCGATCGTGACGGCACGCAGGTCACCGTGGATACCGATCCCGAAAAACAACGCGCCTCCCACGAGGTGCTCGAGCAACTGATCGGCGCCGACAGCGACGAAAAGGGCCGATTCAGTGCACCGATCGTTGTCGAAGGACAGGTCCTGGGCACCATCATCATGGAACCCAGGTCGGCCGACGCCAAACCCGTCGGCCACAAGGCGCTGCGCAAGACCGCGTTGGCATTGGGTGTGCCGAAGGACAAAGTAGACGAACTGGTACGCGCCGCGGACCTGCACTGTGGACCGAACAAGGCAGCGGGTATCCAGTTCCTCTATGTCATGGCTAACAGCCTCGCCCGGCTGTGTTACGACGAGTACCACACACGCCAGCGCGTGCAGGAACTGTCGGCTTTGTACGAAGTCAGTAAAGCCCTCGCCGCCAACCGCGACCTGCAACAGGTCATCGACACGGCCACACACGCCATCGCCGACGTGATGAAGGCCAAGGCCGTCGCCATCCGACTGACCAAGGAAGACAACCCGCATCAGCTTGAACCCCGCGCGATCTACAACCTCTCGCCGGAATATCTCGCCAGCGGTGCGATCGATGTCGATGACTATGAAATGCTCCGCGAGGCGATGTCCGGCAAGGTCGTCTACATCCGGGACATGCTCACCGATCCAAGAATTGTCTTCCCCGGTGACGCCAAGGCCGAAGGCCTCGCGTCGATGCTCTGCCTGGGCATCATGTATCAGAACAAGGCGATCGGCACGATACACCTGTTTTCCGGTGAGCAGCGCGCGTTCAGCCCCTTTGAGGTGCGGCTGGTCACGGCTATCGCTCAGATGCTGGGCACCGCCATCCAAAACGCCCGGCTCGATGCCCAGAGATCGCAAAGCAGACGCGTCCTGCGCCAACTGCACCTCGCCGCCAACGTGCAGCGACGCATGCTGCCCGGCGACCTGCCCAAGCTCAAACCGTTCGATATCGCCGCACGATACGTCCCCAGCTTCGAACTCGGCGGCGACTTCTACGATGTCATCGACCTGGACGGCCACATCGGGATCGCCATCGGCGACGTCGTCGGCAAAGGCATCGCCGCAAGCCTGCTCATGGCCAGCGTCCGTGCCAGCCTGCGGGCTTACGCGCAAGATGTCTACGACCTCGACGAAATCATCGCCCGCGTCAACAATGCCCTGACACGCGACACGCTCGACAACGAGTTCGCCACGTTGTGGTACGGCGTGTTCGACCCGGAAACACTACGACTTACCTACTGCAACGCCGGCCACGACCCGCCGCTGCTGGTACGCAACAAGAAAATCCATTCACTCAAAACCGGCGGCATGGCTGTCGGCATCCTAAGCGATCAGGAATACGAAAAAGGCCTGTTCGATATGGCGTTCGGCGACACGATCCTGCTGTACACCGACGGCCTTGTTGATTCGTTTAACGACAAGGGCCAGAAGTTCGGCCGCGATCGGATCACACAAGCCCTGATCGAAGCGGAAGGCCGTTCCGCCACCGACACCATCAACCACATCCTCTGGTGTGTCCGCCGGTTCACCGGCCCGCGCCAAGGTGTCGACGACACCACGCTTGTGGTCATCAAGATCGAAGGCTAGAACGATTCGCCTCTTTCTGACCACCCCATACATAGCCCCCGCACCCACAAACAAGCATCCGCACCCAAAGAACACGTCGCCCGGAAGACATCTAATATAAGTTATATTATATATCTTGATTTGCTCTAGCTCCCGGGATCCCAGTGCATAAGGCGCTACCCGCTTGATATTACCCCCGCACGAGTAAGCATCCTTACCCAAACACGCGCCTGCTGTAAGACATCTAATATAACTTATATTAGATGTCTTTAGCCCGGATCGGTGGGCGATGATGCCCGGGCATTGGGCTTCGACATTGGGCATCGGGCATTGATTTTCTGCTTCGCGGGCTCATTGCCGTAGCCGACGGGTTCGGCCTAGGCGTGCGCGAACTTAGCGGAAGAACCATGTTGTGTTGTGTTGTATTGCGACGGGTCTGCTTCGAGTCAGGACTGCAAGTAGTCCCACGCGAGAGCGTGGGTTTCGTCAAGCCCGCAATGGGTGAATCCAGTACGCTCCAAGTATCAACCTGCCCGCCGATTCGCCGCATTGTACGTATTGAATCCAACCGCATCGCCAGTGTTCCGCCTCGTAAGATTAAAGCGAAACGCCCGAAGATCGCCCAGCAGGGGTGTCGGGCTGTAGCAACGGGTAATGCGCAGCGCAACCCCGAAACACACCGGCCCGGTCTGACTCAACCATAAAAAGGCCCAGCCACAAAACATCTAATATAAGTTATATTAGATGTCTTTATCCCGGACCGTCGGGCTTGGGGGATGCCTCAAGCCTTGGATTTCGTATCTTGGACTTCGGCCATTGCTGACGGGTTCGGCCTAGGCATGAAAGTACTTAGAGGAGAATCCCTGTTGCACCGAGTTGCGTTGTGTTGAGGTTGGGTCGCTGCTGTGCCGCTCGCCAACACCCGTACGAGTGAGTATGAGGTGAGTATGAGATTCACCGAGCCTGCTTTCTTCGTGCCAGCGAATAGCACGCAAATAGATTCCATTCACCCTTAATCCGGGCCAAGAACGCATCCTGAAAACACTTGAGGTCCAACCGGATTATCAACCGACCTGCTTCAACCACTTGCTGATGCGCTGGATCGCTGAGCGGTTGACTTCGTAGACACGACCCGCGCCGTGTTTTGATTGTTTAACCAGGCCGCAGGCCCGGAGGATAGACAGGTGCCGCGACATGCCGGGCTGCGTAAGTGGCTCATCTATCAGTTCCAGAAGCTCGGTCACGGTCCGGGGTTTTTTCCTCAGCAGCGTCAGCACCTTCCGCCTGATCGGGTTCGCCAATCCTCGAAACGCATCGGCCCGGTCTTCTTCATTCATAAGGGGTCTTGTCATAGTGTATTTAATATAACTTATATTAGATGTCTTTGTCAATATTCGGCGGGGTATGCACCTTGGGCTTGAGGCTTGGGGATTCGGGCCTTGGATTTTGGGCATCGGCCTGCAACCGACCGGTTGGGTCTGCGCCGGCTTGCTCTACGCCTGCGTGGACTTAAGTTGGAATTCCTCTGTTGTCCTGCATCGCGCCGCGTCGCGGGCTGCCGACGTGCAGAACACTAGCAGCACCACACCAGTGCGTGGGATTCACCAAGTCTGCTGCGGGAGGATTCGGTATGCTCCAGAACCAAGCCCAAGGCTGGAACTTGGCATATCAATCAACCGATATACCGGTATCGTATTGGTGTAATCGGTCCGCAGTTGCGCAACTCGGCCCGATAATATGCCGTACGTGGCTGATCGGATAAACGCTTCATCGAGATGGGTTGCCATGTCCTACACACAGACGCCAAGTGATATCGAAATCGCACGCCAGGCCAAAATGCTGCCGATCGCGGACGTTGCCGCAAAGCTCGGTATCGAGCCGGGCGACCTCGAACAGTTCGGCCACTACAAAGCCAAGGTCTCCTACGACTTCCTGAAGAAGACACAAGACCGCTCGATGGGCAAGCTCATCCTCGTCACAGCGATCAATCCGACACCCGCAGGCGAAGGCAAAACCACCACATCGATCGGTCTGGCGGACGGGATGAACCGGCTTGGCGCCCAGGCAACGTTATGCCTGCGCGAACCATCGCTCGGTCCATGTTTCGGCATGAAGGGCGGCGCGGCCGGGGGCGGATATGCTCAAGTCGTCCCGATGGAAGATATCAACCTGCACTTCACCGGAGACTTTCACGCCATCGGTTTAGCACACAACCTGCTTGCCGCCACGCTGGATAACCACATCCACTGGGGCAACAAGCTGCACATTGATCCGCGTCGCGTGGTGTTCAACCGCGTCGTCGATATGAATGACCGAGCTCTGCGCAAGATCATCATCGGTCTCGGTGGCGTAACCAACTCCTTCCCACGTGAATCATGTTTCGACATCACCGTTGCTTCGGAAGTGATGGCGATCTTCTGCCTCAGCGAGTCGTTGCAGGAATTAAAAGAGCGGCTGTCAAAGATCGTCGTAGCGTACTCGTTCGATAAAGAACCCATCACCGCGGCGCAGTTCAATGTAGCCGGCGCGATGACGGTATTGCTGCGCGAGGCGCTCAAGCCCAACCTGGTGCAGACGCTGGAGAACAATCCCGCGTTCGTGCACGGCGGCCCGTTTGCCAACATCGCCCACGGCTGCAACAGCGTGCTGGCAACCAAGCTGTCGATGCGCTTAAGTGACTACACCGTGACGGAAGCCGGCTTCGGCGCGGACCTCGGCGCAGAGAAGTTCTTCAACATCAAATGCCGAAAGGCGGGCTTGCAACCGGACGCCGTCGTGATCGTCGCGACAGCACGCGCCTTGAAGTATCACGGCGGGGTGGCGAAGGAAGACCTGCAAAAGCCCAGTGTCGAAGCCGTGCATAAAGGCATGGTCAACCTTCAGAAGCACATCGAGAACGTAAAGAGCTGGGGCGCTAATGTCGTCGTCGCAATCAACGCCTTTACCAGCGACACGCCTGATGAGATCGACTGCATCACCAAGAGCTGCGAATGGTTAGGTGTCACCGCTGTACAGGCCGACCACTGGGCGCGCGGCGGTGATGGCGCAGAGGGCCTGGCTAAAGCAGTCATCGAAGCGACGAAAGCGAACAAGCCCCAACTTACACTCACCTACGAAGACGACCTGCCGTTATTCCAAAAGGTCCGTGCGATCGCGCAGAAGGTCTACGGCGCCAACGACATCCTCGCAGACAAAAAGCTGCGCGATAAGTTCAAAGCGCTCGATGACAACGGTTACGGCAAGCTGCCGATCTGCATGGCCAAAAGTCAGTACTCATTGTCAACAGACCCCGGCCTTAAAGGCTGGCCCCGCAACTTCGACGTTCCGTTGCGCGACGTCTACGTCGCCGCCGGCGCAGGCTTCGTCATCGTCCTGACCGGCGACATCATGACCATGCCCGGCCTCCCGAGAATCCCCGCCGCCGAGGTGATCGACCTGGATGAGAACGGCGAGATCGTCGGCCTGTTCTGATCACTGCGCCGAGCTGTGCCGACAGCAAAAGAACGCCTGATACATCGCCTAAACCGAACGCGACAGGTATGCAAATCCGCCGATCACAGATAGCGACTTATCCACCACCCATTGCGCGCACGCCTCTGTCCGATGCGCGCCGTATGCGCATAAACCCGGTCCTTTTACCCCGCATCATGCACTCGTTGCACATTCCTGCGCACAAAGCGGATTTGTCATACAGATCGTCGAACTATCCACCGACGAACTACTGAATCTTCTTACGTACTCACTCTTGATTAAGTGATCTTAGCCTTTGCACCACAGCCAGTGTGTCGTGTACGCAACCGCGAACACTGAATTTACTCACACGTATGCACTCAGCCTCTCTATCAGGAATTGTTATTCCCAACTCATCTTGCAGGTATAATAATAACGAGATCCAATCCATGCTATCCCATAGAGGCAGAGCGCTAAGTTCTACCATCTCCCGATCATCCGCCCTGATATAGAGCGGATCGACCAACCCAACACGAGCAACCGCACGACGCACCGCAAGCGCGACACGTTCCGCATCTTCATCTTCAGGCAAGTCACAATCCTGAATAAACAATTCATCCGGCTGACGCGTTCGGCCGTTGCAAAACGTGTCGACTTTCTGGTGAGCTGTTTTGAATAATCTGAGTGACATCGTCACCATCCAGTATAGGTCAATTATGTTGCACGTTTATCAATACCATTGATCAGGCCGCGGAAGCGGTCTTCCAGTCAGCAGGTGTATTGTCCTTTGGATGTGTCAAAAATCAAAGACGAAATTAGATTTGTGATATTGCTACCAGAAGTGACGTTTCGCAAATGCGTGGCCGGAGCCGGACTTGAGGTAGCGTTCGAATGCTTCGGCCTTGGCGTCGTCTTCGAAACGCACGACCACCTCGGTAGTCCATGGTCGAAAACGTGAGGTATAAGGTGATTGGCCAGCGTTGTGATGCTTGAGGCGCTTCTGAAAGTCCTTGGTTGAGCCGATATAGGTTTGACCCGGACTTGATTCGCTTCGAAGTAGATAGACGTACTTCATCGCTAAGCCCTCCTTCGCTAAAGCTTCGGAGGGCGATTCTGCATAGCCCGCCAAAGCTCCGCTTTGACGTGCGTCGCAGAATCGGGGTGACATGATTTGAACATGCGACCTCTTCGTCCCGAACGAAGCGCTCTACCAAGCTGAGCTACACCCCGTATGGTGTATGGGTCGGCCTTGGAATGGGCCGATCAGGAGGCAAAGCGTATCACAAAGGATCGTTTCGGACAATGGGGCCGTCCTGGCCGTTGCCGGCGGCGGTTTGGGGCGGTGATTCACCCGGCTCCGAGCCTTGGCCTGCCGCATCGGCGGGATCCATCTTGGTGTGGGGCTCCACGTGGGCGGTGGCGTTGGCTCGGCCCAGTTCTTTCTCGATCCGCGCTTCGATCCGGGAGGCCACGGAGTGGCTGTCGGCGACGTTCATGGCCCCGTCGACCTGCAGGTGCATGTCCACCCAGTGGAACGGGCCGTTGTGGCGGTGGCGGACCTTGTGATAGCCCAGGATATGCCCGGCTGCCTTGGCTTCATCGAGAATCTGACGGATGAGTTTGTCGTCATCAGGATCGCTGGCGTCCATCAGGCCGTGGATCGACTTCCACAACAAGCGCCAACTGACGAACATGCACAACCCCGCCACGAGGATCGCCACGACCGGGTCCAGCCAGAGCCAGCCTGACCACCTGACCAGCATCAATCCGATGAGCACGCCAATCGTTGAGACGACGTCGGTCGCGAGGTGTTTGCCATCAGCGATCAATGGCTCGCTTTGGTACTTTCGCCCCATGAACCAGACATAGGCCGCAAGCGATGCGCTGAGCAGGCCGATCGCCAGCAGCATCCAGATGCCGACATCCAGGCGCGTGGGTTCAACATCTGAAAAGAGTCTGCGGATAGCTTCGATAGCGATGTAAAGCCCCGCAAAGAGGATCAGCCAACCTTCCATACCGATCGCGAGGAACTCGACCTTACCGTGGCCGTAGGGATGGTCTTTGTCCGCCGGGCGATTACTCAGCCAGAGGCTGTAGAACATGAAACCCGCGGCGACGATATTGATGATCGATTCGACCGCGTCGGAGAGGATCGCCACGGAGTTGGTTAATCCGAAAGCGGTGAACTTCAGCAGCGTGATGACAAGCCCCGCGAGCACTGCGTGTATCGCCACACGTTGAATGGCTACTTCATTCGGATCGGCATCGGGCTCGGGCATAGACTTACTCTAAGGCCACTTACAACAATTCGCCAGAGTGAGGTTAATCATTCGTTTTCAGGGAATAAAAAAACTTCACGAACGATTCAAGCATGCAGACAAAGCCCGACGATCAAAACAGTAGTTGACAACCCCAATCCCTTGAGCAAGGAACCTGAACACATGCAATCGGCAATGACGTGCTCCCGTAAGGTTAAGCCCATCAAGCGACCGGGCTGAGCCGTTCACCCCTCATTCAATCTCCTTAAGCCACAGGCTCGCTAAAGTTCGCGAGCCTGTTGTGTTTGTGGGTTCGGCCGTTCGCCTGCCGGTTAACCGACACTTACCTCCGCATACCTAGACCCGATCCGCCATCCGCGTTACCCTGTCCGGACTTATGGCAAAACAAGACAAGATTAACGCCCTGATCCTCGGTTCCGGTGGCCGCGAGCATGCGCTCGGCTGGAAGCTCAAGCAATCTAAACGCTGTGGGAAGCTGTACTTCGCGCCCGGCAACGGCGGGACGAGTTCGCTGGGCAAGAATCTGAACGACCTGCCGTTCGACCCCGTCAATACCAAGAACGCCGATGCGATCGACTACTTCTGCCGGCAGAACAACATCAGCCTGATCGTGATCGGCCCGGAAGACCCGCTCTGCCAGGGATTGGCGGATCGGCTGACCCGTGACGGCCGCTGCGTGTTCGGCCCGGTCCAGGCCGGCGCCCGTCTGGAAGCGGATAAAGCGTTCAGCAAGCAATTAATGCGGGCCGCGAGCATCCCCACCGCCGACGCCAAGACATTCACCGACTACAAGGCAGCCGTCAATTACGTCGAGAATCGCGAGTTGCCGGTCGTGATCAAGGCTGCGGGCCTTGCCAAGGGTAAGGGGGTCATTGTCTGCAGCAACAGTGAGCAAGCCCTTGATGGTCTGAAGCAATGCATGGTCGACAAGGTCTTTGGGGATGCGGGCAAAGCCGTTGTCGTCGAGGAGCGTCTGGTTGGCCAGGAAGTCTCTATCCTCGCGCTGGTGGACGGGCGAAACATCTTCGTGCTCGACCCGACGCAGGACCACAAGCAGGCCCACGAGGGCGATAAGGGCCCGAACACCGGTGGTATGGGCGCGTACTGCCCGACGCCGCTGGTCAATGATGATCTGATGAGCACGATCCAGGGCGAAGTCCTCGTGCCTACGGTCGATGCGCTTCGGCGGGACGGCGTGGAATTCAAGGGTGTGCTTTATGCCGGGCTGATGCTGACGGCAGGCGGGCCGAAGGTGCTGGAATTCAACACACGCTTCGGCGATCCTGAGTGCCAACCGCTGATGATGCGGCTGAAGGGCGATCTGATCGACATCATGCAGGCCACCTGCGAGGGTCGTTTAAGTGATGTAGACCTGAGTTGGGATACGCGCTGCTGCTGCTGTGTTGTGATGGCAAGCGGCGGATATCCGGGCAAGTACGAATCCGGCAAGGTCATCACCGGCATCGAAACTGCCGAGGAAGACCCGGATGTACACGTCTTCCATGCCGGCACGAAACTGAACCGCGACGGCGGCCTGGTCACAGCCGGCGGACGTGTCCTGAACGTCTGTGCGATGGGTAAGGATCTGAAAGAAGCGCAACAGAAAGCCAACGCCGCCTGTGAGAAAATCCACTTTAAGGGCGCCTGGTTCCGCAAGGACATCGGTTACCGGGTGATGTAGCGATGATAATCGCTAATGGCTAATCGTTAATCGTTAATTGCTAATGTTTCAATCCCAACGCCGGTTCTGAGCGCAGCGAAGGGCCGGGCGGATTTGGGGGATTGGGGGTTGGGGGTTGGGGGTTGGGGGTTGGGGGTTGGGGGTTGGGGGTTGGGGGTTGGGGGTTGGGGGTTGGGGGTTGGGGGTTGGAAGCATTTTATTTTCTGTTTTTCTGCTTTTCTGTTTTCTCCTCGTTTTCAGCAATTGCTTTCGATCAAGCTCGCGACCGGGGCGTCTTATTGATTGAACAGACATCATTTGCATCACATCAAACTGGGAGGTGTACATGTACAGCAACCTGTCCTCGCTGGGGCTGCTTATCGCGATTTTGACATCACTGACAGTCCATTGCACTGCTTCAGCAGAAGAGCTTTATCGCGACGACCACGTGCTGGTCCACTACAGCGGCGTCGATGCCGATCAGGTTAAAGCCATTGGGAATGTCCTGACGGCTACGCGCCAGATTGCTGTCGATCGCTATGGGTTCGATATGCCTGAGACCATCACGGTCACGATCGATTGCGGGCCCGGCAATAAGGTGCGCCTGTTCACCGACGGCCAGGACCGGTTGAACCTCAGCCTGCAATCCAGCGAACAGTTACGACCGCCCGCTCAAAGCGGTATATTCAATCTCTACGGCCTGTGTCACGAGGTAGGCCATATGGCTATGTACCGTGCGATCACGCAGCACGGCTGGCTTAATACCGCTGGGGCAGAAGGCTGGGCACACTACATCGGCTCGGAGATTGTTGATGGCGTCTATGACACGCTTGGTGAATCGGCCTGGTGCTACCCGTATGACTACAAACAGGATGGCACCGCTCGCCTTGACAGCCAGTTGGCTCAAGCGGATCCGTCTGAGATTGTCCGGGCTGCGGGTATGTGGCGCGAACTGGCGGGTATTCTTGGAAAGGAAAAAGTGGCCGCACTGTTCAAGGCGTGGGGTGAAGCCGAGATCGACCCGACAGACCCCGGCGCAAAGCTGCGCAGCATCCTCCTGGATGTTCAGAACGATGAGCAGGTATCTGACTGGTGGAACCGCGCGGAGCCGTTGATGATCCAGGCCCAGCCACGCAGCGGTTTTGAACCACGCACGGCAAAGCCGACCGAATTGATGCGTAAGCCTGTCGACCTGGCGCTCGATGAAGGTAAAGCTACTGACAAACGCAGCATCGCAGGCGGTGGGCATGCAGTCAGCTTCGAGGCCCCGGGCCCGGGCTGGTACCTGACGCAGGTACGCATCTTCGGCTCACGTTACGGTCATCCTCGGCCACCGGCGGAAGACTTCAGCGTCTGGCTCTGTGACGAACAGGGGCAAGTCATCCGTGAGTTCAAGTTCCCCTACAGCTCATTTCAACGCGGCAACCCCCAATGGGTCATGCTGCGGACCGAACCCACGGAAGTCCCGGTCAAGTTCACGATCTGCGCCGGTTTCAATCCGACCGGGACCAAGGGCGTGTATGTCTACTATGACGCGGTGGCCGACAGCGGCGAATCCAGGACAGGCCTGCCGGGTCGGTTGGGTGATCCGATGTCCCAAGGCGACTGGTTGATCCGTGTGGCGATCGATCAGCGGAATGATGCCGACGCACTGCGGCAGTAGTGCCTAACAGATCCGGATATTCTCAGATATGTCAAAAATCTGTCAGTAGTTGTGCATTCTTGCAGAAAAGTAACCGCCAAGCCTACAAAACGATCTGAGATCTGTTTATGATGGGGCCGATCTGATCCACGGGGGATCAGGCGGATTCCTAATTCTTTTCCAAAGTGGGGTACATCATGAGTAAGGTTCGGGCAATGCATATCGCCGCTGGCGCGATCGGTCTGGTGGTTTCGACGACATTCACGCAAGCGACAATCACGCAAGGATCGCTTTACGACTACATCCCGTCGATTATCTACAACACGGAAGATGGCAGCCTGACACTGGAAACCGGCGTGGGCTTCGGCGGGCCGGGCACGGTTTACAACGTCTACGTCGAATCCTATGACGGTAACATCGATCCCTACCGGGCGGGAGATGATGTGGGCTATGCGACCGAGTATTACATCTCGACCATCACCGGCTGGGACCTGGGTGATGGCACCGTGCTGGGTGAACCCGGCTTCTTGTACCAAGGTGAGACCCTGTCGTACATGCTCAACGATCTGACTTTTATCTTCCAGGTCGAGCCTTATGGAGGGTATTCGTATTACGGCGACCTTGTCTACTACACCCCTGTCCCGGACCTGCCCGGCGATCAGAATGAAGATGGCTATGTCGGTCTGGACGACCTGGATATCGTGCTGAGCAATTGGAATCAGAGCGTGCCCCCAGCCGATTCACGCGCGGATGCAAATGGTGATGGCTACGTCGGCCTGGATGACCTGGATATCGTGCTGAATAACTGGAACACGGGCACGCCACCATCGCAGGTCGTCCCCGAGCCGGCAACAACCGCCCTGGTTGCCATGATGCTGTGTGCGGGATTTGTGCGACGCGGCAGGTAGATAGTGGTATAGCTTAGCTGGTCGCCAGCTCGCGCATGAGTTGGATCAGGTGCCTGGCGCGTTGGCCGGTCTGCTTGCGCCATTGTGAGCGATACATCGCGTCGGCGGCTGCGCTGTAGTCTTCACGCGCCATGGCCGAACGCAGGTTACGCCACTTTTGCAGCGAGCCGGTGTTGAAGGTCATGTCGATCAGGATGAGCTGTGCCTGGGTCGGAAGCTGGTCGAAGTTCTTGAACTGACGGCGTGCGGTATCGATCGCACGCTGGGTGTCGTGATGCAGCAGTATGTCTATCTGTTCATCGGTCAGTGTGATGCTGCCGCGACGCAGTGCGTAGTAATTGATGCCGGGCAGCAGTTCTTCCAGGTCGTCGGCGGCGCCGGCGCGATCAAGATTGAAGCCGATGCCGATCGTCATGTTGCCACGTGAATCCCGATAGGCCCGGTGGCGGCGACCTTCGAAAGGCTCGATGAATGCGGCGGCCTGGTCCAGGAGGGTTGGCTCGTTGGTGATCTTGGATTGGGTTGTTTGATCGGTGTCGGCAGACCTGAACTGTGTCGTCGCGTTCAACATCTGAAGCGCTGAGCTGGTCGATGCCGGCTGCATGGCGGGGCGGGGCTCGGTTTGAGCCGATCGCTGCCCGCTGAGCATGATCAGACACGCCAGGCACGCCAACAGGATCGTTGCCTGAAACAGGCGGCGATGGTCGGAGAAGCTGATGATGGGCGTATGCAGATCATTCATGACGTCACCTTGGCAATTAACAACGTGCCAAGAGAGCTTCAATCCCAGGACCACCCCGCCAGAGATTACGTATATATTTGAAATTATGATACTTATAGTAGAATTCGCCCGGAGTCGCTTATGTGGATTTGGTCCAGATGTTGCCCGTCGGCAACAGCCGTGTGGCAGAAAAACACAAGCAGATAGCCCTTAAACCCGGGTAAACGCTGCCGGTTGTGACGCTTGGATCGCATATGCCGGTGGATCGTGTATCCTTACCAACCCATGCCACAGCGAATTGACCAACTTCAACAGGACGCGGACACCGACCTCAAGGCCGTGGAATCGGCTGAGCAGTTGGAGGCGTTCCGCATTAAGTACCTTGGCTCCAAGGGTGCGCTGAAGGCGCTGATGGGTCTGCTCAAAGAAGTCCCAAATGATCAGAAGCGCGAGTTTGGCCAAAAAGCCAACGCCCTGCGTCAATCGCTTCAGGATGCTTTCGAGCAGAAGAAGCAATCGTTGGATGCAGGCGCTAAGCCGCAAGCGGCTGGTAAGCCTTTACTCGACGTTACTGAACCCGGTGCGCCGCCGCGGCTGGGACGTCAGCACATCATCACGCAGACCATCGACGAACTGATCGAAGTGTTCGGGCGGATGGGTTTCGATGCGGTGACCGGCCCGGAAGTTGAGGATGAACACCACAACTTCGTCGCGCTGAATATCCCGCAGCAGCACCCGGCCCGCGACCCGCTGGATAACTTCTACCTGACCGATCCGGACGGCGAGAACCCCCTGTTGCTTCGCTCGCAGACGTCAACCGTGCAGATCCGCGTGATGGAAAACACCAAGCCGCCGGTTCGTATCGTCTCGACCGGCCGCGTCTATCGTCCCGATGAACATGATGCGACGCACTACTCGATGTTCCACCAGATCGAAGGGCTTTACGTCGACAGGAAGGTCAGCATGGTCGACCTTAAGACCACGCTGATCCAGTTCGCTCATGCTTACTGGGGTCCGGATGCTGAAGTGAAACTCGTGCCAAGTTACTTCCCGTTCACGGAGCCTTCGGCCGAGCTTTACGTAAAAATCGACTTAGGTAAGGGGATGGCTTGGATGGAAGTCGGCGGCTGCGGCATGGTCGACCCGGCCGTGTTTGAAGCTGTCGGTTACGACCCGGAAGAATGGACCGGCTTCGCCTTCGGCCTGGGTATCGAACGGCTTGCCATGCGCAAGTACGACATCAAGGACATCCGCTGGCTGTTTGAAAACGATGTGCGCTTCCTGCGGCAGTTCTGATCCATAGCCAATCGGATAAACATATAAACACCCATGGCGTGAAACGCACAACGCCATGGGTGCTTTACTAATTCAGGTTCGTCCGGCCGGGTGACGTGAAACGATCAGCCCATGTTGTAGTAGAAGCGTTCGTGGACGATCTTGCCGTCTTTCCACTTTGCGACGGCTACCTGTTCCATGTGGACTTCCGTGCCGTCCTGCGTGACGAAGTCCATGCTGTGTTCGTAGAAGGTGACATCGTCACCCGCGCCGATAGCGGTGATGTCGAAGCCTTTCCACTGCTTGACGCTGTCGACGAAGTGCTGCTCGCGTTCGATGTTGGCTTTGAGCCCGATGGTCTTGCCGTAGGCGGGTTCTTCCATGATGACGTTCTCATCGTAGAACTCGTTCATGGCGTCCATGATTTTGCCGTTACGGATGTAATCGATCAGGTCGTCGAGACGCTGGCGTACAGTGATAGTGGCGCTCATGGTGTATCTCCTTGGGAAAAGTTATTTGGTGTTACCGGGTGTGTATGACTTAAGCGGTGACGGCCTGCGGTTGTGGCGTGCGTGCATATGCGACGAGGTTGATGAGCGTCAGGCGTCCCGGGCCGATCAGGCCGATGCCGGCCGTGACGACTGCGAGGGTCAAGGGGTATTCGAGGCCGCCGTTCTGTGAGCTGAACGCGTTGCCATGAACCATGAATGCGGCGACGAGCATGGTGAAGGCGACGGGGATGCTGGCGAGTCGTGTCAGGATGCCTGTCAGCAGCAGCAGTCCGCCGAAGAACTCGGCACCGGCGGCCATGTAAGCGTTGAGCGTCGGCAGCGGCACACCTTGTGATGCCAGAAAGCCCGAGAATCCATCGATGCCATGTCCGGCGAACCAGCCGAACAGTTTCTGCGAGCCGTGGTACATGAAGACGGTGCCGAGCATCGCACGGATCGCCAGCAGACCCGCATCGGTCAGCCACTTTTGTAAGTTGTCATTGATGAGTTTCATTATCCGCCCTTTCAATTAGTTGTTTAAACAAGTATTTAGGTCCAGTTGTTCCTACGGGCCGAGATCGTTGGCGATTACTGTGCCGATCGGGCCTTTTCCAATAAACGGGTCAGTTCCTTGAGTTCAGCCTTGCTCATGTGGCCGAGGTTTGCTTTGTGATGCTCTGCCAGAGGTTTTTGCATCTTGCGGAGCAGCGTCTGAGCCTGCGTGGTGATCGCCACATACACCACACGCCGATCTTCATCGCTGCGTAAGCGGGTGACAAAACCATCGCGCTCGAGCCGATCGATCAGGCGCGTCACATCCGGGACCGGGCTGACCAGGCGTTGGGCGACTTCGAGCGTCGGCAGTGCATCGTCCCCTTCGCGTTTGGCGCCGTTAAGGATCCGCAGCACGTTGTATCCTGCCGCCGAAACGCCGTAGTCCTTGAAGAACCGTTCGATGCCGCACGCCAGCAGGCCGAACGTCCGGGCCATGTTCAAGTACGCCTCCACCTCGGGCGAGGCGAACGGCCGCTTCTGCTTGATTTCGCGTTGCAGCAAGGACAAAGTCATGGTTCGTATCCTTCGTTGCCCGCCCCGGCTTATTCATGGGCTTAGGTTCACTATCGGTAATATACGTTACAACATTAGTTGTGTCAACAAGTATAAATGGGTTTTTCAATAAAGAACCGAACAACCCGATCAGCGGACAAGCCGGTCCCCGTTAGGCCGGCACGCCGCACCCGGGTCTCTTCTCTGTGTCCTCTGCGCTCTCTGCGGTGAATTCATCTTTCAAGCAAGTTCACCTTTCGTGGGGAAGGTCTATCCAACTGCCCCTTCGTTACCGACAGGTTATCCACGATCATTATTGCGATTCCGACTTACATCAACCTGATTGGGTCGCTATCATCCCCTGCAATTACCACAATCCCCCTTAAACCCCGCAGCACCCGGAGACACCCAAAGGATGCAGACCATGAATGACGCCCTACTCAAGACAGAACTCCCCCTTGAAGGACGCCGGCAAGGTAAGGTCCGCGATATTTATCAATGTAAAACCAAGACCGGCACAGATGCCTTGCTGATCATCGCAAGCGACCGTGTCTCGGCGTTTGATGTGGTGATGGCGAACGGCATCCCGGGCAAAGGCGCAGTGTTGACACAGATCAGCACTTTCTGGTTCGACATGATCAAGAAACACTTCGGCGACAAGCTGGAGCATCATTTGATCTCCACCGATCCTGCCGACGTGCAAGGGCTTAGCTCGCAACAGGTTGAGCAACTGCAAGGCCGCGTCATGATCGGCCGCAAGTGTAAGGTCGTGCCCATCGAGTGTGTTGTACGTGGTTACCTGGCGGGTTCAGGTTGGAAGGAATATCAAAAAACCCAATCCGTTTGCGGCATCAAACTGCCTGAGGGTTTAACGCAGTGTGATAAGCTGCCGGAGCCTATCTTTACTCCCGCGACCAAGGAAGATGAAGGGCACGATGAAAATATCAGTTTCCAGCGCGCCTGTGAACTGGTTGGCGAGTCATTGATGACGAACCTAAGAGCCTTATCCATCAACATCTACAACATGGCGCACGATTACGCGCAGCAGCGCGGCATCATCCTCGCGGACACGAAGTTTGAGTTCGGTTTACCGGTCGATAACAATGACAAACCGATCCTGATTGATGAAGCGTTAACACCCGATAGTTCGCGCTTCTGGCCTGCCGATCAATACAAACCCGGACAGGACCAACCGAGCTTTGATAAACAGTATGTTCGAAATTATCTTCAAGACTTGGTGGATGAAGGCCGATGGGATAAAATGCCACCCGGACCGGAACTGCCACAAGAGGTTGTCAACAACACGCTGACAAAGTATCTTCAAGCGTATAAAGCACTGACCGGCGGCGAACCGAAGTACGTCGGAGCATAGAACAAGGTCAGTCACAACTAAATAAACCAATCGGCGCCTCAGGGCGGACCGATTAAACAAAGGGCCCACGACGCGCCACGCGTGGGCTCTGTTTTTTTATCTGTTGTTCGTGGGTAGAATCAGTTGTCATGTCTACGCACGCAACCAACGAAGTGAACACAAACGAATTTACCGCACGCGCTGTACGCGTTGGCGACTATATCGGCTTGCGTTCGGTCCCCACCAAAGACCGTCTGGGTTCCGGGCCGTTGGCCGTCCGCATCGGCGATCATGGCGTCGCGGTGCTGTTGCGATATGGCGTGGTCGTATTCTTTGACTGTGACCACGACTCGGCTGAACAATTCCTGGTCGAAATCCGCCCGCTCGTTCGCAAACCCGCAGAACAGGAAGAATCGGAGGTTCTGCACATCCGCGTCGACAGCGGAACACGCGAAGGGATCGATGGCGAGGCGTTGAACGTTCATAACGGGTCGGTGGAAAGACTTCAGGTTATCGCGGATGTACTCGGAAAAAGCGTCGCATTGGCGGGGTATGAATCACAAACGCAGGAGGCGTTCGACCGTATCGAGCCGTTTGCCAGCGATCTCGCCCGGACCGGGCACGGGGGCGGCAAGGTCGGCAAACTGCAAAAACATCTGGGCAATGTCCTGCTGATCCAGCACGAAATGATCGGACGCGTCGAGGTCGACGATAAACCCGACATCCTCTGGGAACGGCCGGACCTCGAACGACTTCATGCGATACTCACTGAGGAGTTCGAAATCCACGAGCGCAAGATCGCGCTCGAACGGAAACTATCCCTTGTTTCGCAGACGACTGAAACCGTCGTCGGGCTGATCGAAAACGCGCGCACGCTCCGCGTCGAGTGGTACATCGTCATCTTGATCGTGATCGAGATCCTGCTGCTGCTCTACGAGATGGCGCAATAGCCGGTCAGCTTGCCGGCTACTGCTCGAAGATGTAGATGCAGTACGGGCTGGACCAGTTGCGGCCGGAGATCGGGTTTTTGTCATCCTGCCGGTACAGCTTGGTTGGATTGACTTCCAGTTCGGCCCCCGGGTCACCCGGGTCGCCCTTCAGCGTGATCATGCATCGCTCAAGCGGGCGTTCGGCCCTGCTGCCGGAGCGGTTGATCCCATCGGTTGTAAATGTAGAGCTGTGGCAAGGGCACTTGAAGACCTGGCTCATCGAATCGAAGCGTGTGCCGCAGCCGTTGTGGGTGCATACCGCGGACAGGGCGACCAGATTTTTGCCGTTGGACACCAGCCAGACCCCGTGTGACCGGCGGTAATCCTCATAGACCCCCGAGTCGCGATACTTCTCGGGGTGTCCGACACGGAAAGGCTTATCGGGCAATACCAGCTTGCCTCGCCCATACCCGCCCGTCGCGGCGCTGCCGTCATCATCCGAACATCCCAGAACCGTCAGGGCGAACGTCGTACCCACCGATTGTGCGAACTGTCGGCGTGTAAGTTTCATGGGACTCCTTTCCCATTGACTGATTTACTTACCCCCACTCACGTCGGCATCGAGGCGATCGCCGCCTGGTAGACCTCCATGCACTTCTGTGCCGCGCCGTCCCATGTGAGCTTGCGGAGTTCGATATCCGCGTTCGTTTTCAGTTCCTCGCTGAGCGATTTATGCTTGAGCACCGCGATAATCTTGTTCGCGATCTCATCGACATCCCAGAAGTCGACCTTGAGCGTGTGCTTGAGCACCTCGCTGGCGCCGGATGTCTTGGACATGATCACCGGCACGTCATGGCTGACCGCTTCGAGGGATGCGATGCCGAACGGCTCGGACACGCTGGGCATCACGAATACGTCCGCCAGTTTGAAGATGCGTGATACATCGTCACCGCGGACAAACCCGGTGAATGTCACCTTGTGGCCGATCCCCTCACGGGCGGCCAGCTCGATCACGTCCCGGACCTTATCGCCGGACCCGGCCATGATAAACTTCACCTTGTCGTACTTCTGCAGCACCTTCTTGGCCGCGGCGATAAAGACCTCCGGGCCCTTCTGCATGGTGATGCGCCCGAGGAAGAGTACGACCTTGTCCCCCTTCTCGATGCTCATCCGCTCAGGCGTCTGGGCCTGCATCGGTTCGCCGTTTTCGATCCCGTTGTAGACCACCTCGATCTTGCTGGGGTCCACGCTGTAGCGCGTTTCGAGGATGGATTTGGTCAGGTGACTGACCGCGATGACGCGCATCGCCGCGTGCAGCCCCCGGCGTTCCACGTCATAGATCGGCTGATGGACAAGCTCGCCGGAACGGTCGAACTCGGTCGAGTGCACATGAACAACCAAGGGTTTACCATGCACCGCGGCAACTGCCATTCCGGCAGGGAAGGTAAGCCAGTCGTGTGCATGGATCACATCAAATTCTTCACCCTGTGCCAGATCAATACACAAAGCGGCATAGCGGCGGGACTCGCTGACCAGGTCGCCGCTGTAATCGCCGGGGGTGGACATCGGGCCATGGCGGTGCAGATCACAGGCCTGAAGTACACCCATCGGGCGGTTGAAGTCCGGGCGAGCGGGGACCTGCTGGTGGATCGTCGTGGTTTCGCTGATGAATTCCATCCCGCCGGGATAGGGGTGTTTGAAGCGGGCGGGGACGGCTTTGAATGTCACGTGCTCAAAGGCCTTGGTCTCGGTTTCGGCAAGAGGCGGCTCATAGGCATAAGTACTGGCGACGGCCTCAGGTGACCGATCACCCATCGCGGCTGAAGGCGACTGCTGGGACAGCAAACGAACATGTGTATCCTGCTGAAACTCTCCGTCGACCGTCTTAGGCAAGACGAAGGTGATATCGGTGTGACGCCTGCTCAGCGCCTTGGTCAGCCCGTAACAGGCCGTACCTAATCCGCCGGTGATAAAGGGCGGGAATTCCCAACCCAACATGAGGACTCGCATGGTGTGCACTCCGTTGCCGCCCTGAAACTGGGGCTGTCGGCACGTTCTGGCCCGCTTGGTCCCCTGATCACAAACCTAAGGAAAGATGGGACATGAGCCGAGCTATGAAGATACCGCGCAGGGCGGAATTTTCCAATCCGGCATGTTTTTTTAACGACCGGCAGACCGGATTGTGACTTGTCAGCCCAGATCGTCCGACTCGCTCATATCGCCCAGCTGGCGGAAGCAGGCCTCATAGGCCAGCATGACCTTGAGGACCTGGTCGATGTCGGTTTGCGCCGGGCGATCGCCGGGGCCGATTTTCAGGGCTGTACGGAACACGTACTGCTTGGCATCGTCGCGGAAGTGCTCGATCGGCAAGGGGCCCTTGTCATACCCAAGCTCGACCAGTTCCTCATCCAGCAGATCTTCCATCTTGTCGCCGCTGTGCAGGAGGTCCGCCTCGATGGATTCGCTTAGCCAACGGTCCGCTGTATACAAACCCACCCAGACCTTTGCGGGATCATTCGCGTCCGGCAGCAGTTGATAGCAGGCTTCGCTCTCAACATCACGGGCGTGGCAACACAATCCATCATGATTGCATTGCACATCCTCAAAAACATCCGCCCGCTTGAGACGTTCAGACACCGCTTCGATCAGACCCTGAAACACTTGCACACTCGCTCGTTTAAAGTTCCGTAGATAATCAATTGATTGCCGCCAAAAGCCCGGACATGACCCATCGGGCCTTGGCCGGGTATCCTCGGCACCCATCTACCCACGTGCCGAGCTGAACATCACTTTAGCCCGCAACGACGTACTGAACAAGCTGTGAAGACAAATTTCACCGCAGAGATCGCAGAGGGCGCAGAGAAGTCAACAAGAAGTATCCGCAGATTGTGCAGATGATACAGATTAAGAATGTACTGAGTTGAATATCTTCATTTGCTGTTGAGGTGACTGTGTAGCCGGCTCGGCCTTGCTCTGCGTCCTCAGCGATCTCTGCGGTGAATCCTCATCACGAGCGTTGTCGCACGGCTTCAAATAGTACGACGGCCGCGGCATTCGCTGCATTCAGTGAATCAACCGTTTTGCCAAGTGTCGGGATCGACAGACACTTATCCGCGCCATCCAGCCAGGCATCATCCAGACCTGTATCCTCCGGCCCGATGATGAGCGCGATCGGCCCGGTTAGATCAGTGTTTGTGTAAAACATGGATCGATCTGTGTTTGGTGTCGTCGCGGCGATTGTGACGCCGTGTTTTTTCAGATAGGCGATTGCTGCTTCCGTTTCGGCATTCACGATCGGCAAGGTATACACCGCACATGTCGATGCGCGGATCGCGTTCGGATTAAAGACATCCACAGGTGTTCCGCACGCCAACACCGCCTTGCAGCCCGCTGCTTCTGCCGAACGCGCCATCGCGCCGAGATTCCCGGGTTTGGCGGTTCCGACGGCCACCAGATAAAGATCGTCGGGCCCGACAGGCAACAGATCATCCAGCGTCCAGACCGGCTGACGCACCACTGCGATGATCCCCTCCGGCTCATCCCGGTACGCCAGCATCTTCAAGAGCCCTTCAGGGACACTGAATACGGCCGTTTGCACAGGGCATTGCTCCAGCACCTTGCCAACAAGATCTTTATCGCTGAGCGCGGGGCAATGGAAGACTTCAAGCACATCCAGTCCCGCCTGCATCGCCCGCCCCACCTCGCGCGGCCCCTCTGCCAGGAATAGCCCGGCTTTACGCCGATCGCGCGATCGACGCAGCTTGACCGCCGACTTGATACGCGGATTCGCCGCACTGGTAATGTCGTGACGATCAGGCATGGCCATATGGTATCCGCAACTGGGAAATTGTCGCTGTACTGAAAACAATCCCCAAACACTTGAATGTAACGTCGATTGCAATAGCATTTATAGGGAAGGAATACATATGCAAATCCTGAAAAATCTAGCGACCGCACTTTTTATGACAGGCCACGTTATGACAGCAAATGCTGGAACTGATGTCACTGCTACCCAAGTCACTCTGGAAAAACATATTACGCGGGTAGAAGTATGGAGCGAAAATGTTGTCAGAATCACACACACGCCCAATAGTGTCTCAAATCCACGAAGTAGCCTGTCAGTGATCGGTACCCCAAAGCATGTTGATTGCACTGTTGAGGAACAGGATGATGCCATCCGGCTTGCAACCGAAGTGTTACATATCGAGCTCGATAAAGCTTCAGGATCGATACGCATTCTGGATAATGAAAATCAATTGTTGTTCAGCGAAGCAGCCAATGGTACGACAATCAAAGAAACGACCATAAGTGATGTGCCTACCCGGATGTGTAGTCAGTCATTCAGACTTGATCCCGGTGAAGCGATCTACGGCCTGGGACAGATGCAGAACGGCACAATGAACTATGTCGGACATACGGCCCACCTGCAACAAAAGAACGGTTGGGTTGCCATGCCGGTTGCAATGTCTTCGAAGGGCTACATGCTGCTTTGGGATAATCCCGCTGTAACGGACGTAAATGTCGGTGAAACCGATCCCGGGATCATGCATTGGTCATCCGAAGCTGGTGATCAGGTGGACTATTACTTCATCTACGGACCAGACCTTGATGACGCGGTCAAGAGCTACCGTCAATTGACGGGAAAAGCCCCGATGTTCAGCAAGTGGGCGTGGGGACTCTGGCAATGCAAGGAACGTTATGCAAGCCAGAAGGAACTGCTCGAGGTGCTGAAGCAATACCGCGAAATGAATATCCCGCTCGATTGCGTGATCCAGGACTGGCAATACTGGGAACCGGGCCAATGGGGCTCACACACGTTTGAGGCTGCAAGATTCCCCGACCCTAAAGCCATGGTTGACGAAATCCATGCAAACAATGCACATGTAATCATTTCCATCTGGCCCCGTTTCGATCTTGATACAAATAACCTGGCTGAACTGGACGCGGCCAAAGCTCTGTATCGCAAGACATACAACAACGTCTGGCCCAAGGGTGTCGGTCGATGGTATGACGCATATAGCCCAACGGGACGCGATCTGTATTGGCAGCAGGTCCGTGACAATCTGGCGGTCCTAGGTTTCGACGGCTGGTGGATGGATGGATGCGAAGCTGAACTTGGTGGAGCACCGGGTCAGATGCGGGAGGTCATGACGGCCGCAGGCCCCGGTCCCGAAGTCTATAACGCCTATCCTCTGATGCATGCCAGCGCCGCATACGAAGGCCAGCGTAAAGATATCCCCGAGAAGCGCGTTCTCATATTGGCACGCTCCGCGTATCCAGGCCAGCAGCGAAACGCGGTCATCACCTGGTCCGGTGATATCCATGGTGACTGGCCTACGTATGCCAGACAAATCCCCGCGGGGCTCAACTTCTGCGCTACGGGAACACCTTACTGGAATACCGATATCGGTGGATTCTTCGGAGGCGACCCGGCCGACCCCGCTTATGCTGAACTCTTTACGCGTTGGTTCCAGTTCAGCACATTCAATCCGATGTTTCGCATCCACGGCACGGGGAAAGGCAAAGAAGTCTGGAAGTTCGATCAGGCAACACAGAAGATTCTCATCGACTTCGACCAACTGCGATATCGATTACTGCCTTACATCTATTCTGTCTCCTGGATGGTCACGGATGATGACTACACGATGATGCGCCCCCTGGTCATGGATTACCGGGAAGATCCGAAAGTCTACGATATCGCCGATCAATTCATGTTTGGCCCGAACATCATGGTCTGCCCGGTGATCGAGGCAGGCGCGACATCAAGACAGGTCTATCTGCCCAAAGGCAATGACTGGTATGACTTCTGGACCGGAAAACAATATACGGGCGGGCAAACAATCTCGACTGGCGCCCCCATCCAGAAGCTGCCATTATTCGTTCCGGCTGGAGCAATCATACCCTTCGGTCCATTGGTTCAATACGCCACAGAAAAAACCGACCCGATCGAGCTGCGCGTCTATCGTGGCGCTAATTGCACATTCAAACTGTACGAAGATGAGGGAGACACCTACAACTATGAAGATGGCATCTATGCGACGATATCATTCGGCTGGGATGATACTGAAAACATATTAAGTATTAGCGAGCGACAGGGGCATTACCCCGGCATGATGAAGACACATACTTTCAACATCGTATTCGTCGATGAACAATCGGGCACAGGCATTCAGCCTGACAAGATCGGCACTACAGTCACATATAACGGACAAGCAATCAGTATCCAAGTGCCATGAATGTTTACATCAATAGATTGGTTACACTTTCCTTCACAACGCATATATAAAGCGGAAAGTGGATTACCCCGCAAGCACGACCGCTTCTGCTTGCGCTTCAACCTGGATGTCGCCGGTTAAATCGATCTCGATATTTGTAGCTGTGCCGGGCTTGCTGTCTTGTGCGTCGATTATGAGCTTCATGATGGAATCCCGGTCAATTATTCAGACTTCAACGGCTCTCCCGGATCGCCCGGCTTAAAAGGGAACGAAAGCGGGTCCATCGGCTTGATCGTATCGTTCTCATCGAACTGCATCCGCACCAGGCACGTCTGGCGTTTGTAGCCGTTGCCGTCGGGAATAGCGTGTCGGTGGTATGCGACGTACCAGCGGTCCGTGCCGGGGATGTTCAGCACGCTGTGATGGGCCGTCGCGACTGCTGCGCCGTGTTTTTGCAACACGATAAAGTTTTCATCCGGTGACTGGACCGGCCCGAACGGCGAATCCGACACGCCCCAGCCTACGCGGTAATCCGGGCTGCGTGCATCGTCGATCGACCACATGAAGTAGTACTTGCCCTTACGCTTGAATACGACGATGCCTTCGCGGAACTCACGCAATTCAAACTCCACTGGCGGGCCGTCAAACGAGATCATGTCTTCGTTGAGCTTGTACACCGTCGGGATGCCGTTGCCGAAGTAAAGATAGGCCTGCCCGTCATCATCAATCAACACGTGAGGATCGATGCTGAACGTCCTGATCTTCTCGTTATCAATAAGCGGCTTACCCAGCGCGTCCTTGAACGGCCCGACCGGCGTGTCTCCTATCGCGACGCCGATGTTGTGGTTCGCGCAGAAGTAGAAGTAGTACTTGCCGTTGCGTTCGATGCAGTCCGGGGCCCAGGCTTTATTATCCGCCCAGACCAGGTCCTTCGAGATGTCGAGGAAGACCCCTTCCTTTTTCCAGTCGATCAGGTTCTTGCTGGACCAGACCGCGAACTCGGTGGTGTTCCAGTTGGGCCTGTCCGATGTCGGGTAGATGTAATACGTATCACCAAAGACACGGATCGCCGGGTCGGCGGTGAAGCCGTCAAGGATTGCCGGCGGCGGATCGCCATCCGTCTCGGATGCGAAGCTCTGAGATGTTGTATTGATCGTCATCAGTAGTATCCATGCAAAACAGGTAAACCAACGCAGCGTTGTCGTGTGCTTGAACATGCTCAATCTCCAATCACGGGGCGATAGCATAGCATGATTACCATGCAAATTGACCGACTAATCTTAGCTATTCAAGTGATGTGCCGACGGGATGTAAAGATAGATTGCAACAAAAAACTCACGCCATGTCGGCGTGAGTTAAGAGCAATGATGTTGGTTTTACAGCTTTGTGGATTCGCAGGTATTCAGCCGTGTTCGCGTGAACGCTTACCGAGGCACACGCCCAGCCCGAGCAATGTCAGTGTGACCGCCGCCGGCTCAGGGACCGAGTACTCGCCGATCGCCTCAATCGCGTTGACATCCAGCACGTGAGGCATATTCGGGCCGCCGACATCAAAGGCGGTCAGCGCGTACGCCTTGTCCCACAGGTGCCCGCCGTGTGACAGGAACGTCGCGGGACCGACCGCGTTGAGTACAAACAGTTCGCTACCCGTGGCGTAGTAGCCGCTGGGGTCGGCGGTCGACGGGATCTGACGGATGCTGAAGATGATCTCATCGCCAGGCCCGGCAATGCCATCATCAAACCGATCGGGGTCGCCAAACATATCTTGCACCATCAGCGCATCAAGGTTGATCAGGTCGGGGTCCACATGTGTGCCGAGCAGGCTGGTTACCGCGCCGACAATCGCAGCATGTGGAAGGTAAGGCGTGCCTGATGCGTTCCACACCGACGTTGCTCCGCCGGCAGCGCCGCCGCTGAAGATATCCATATCAAGCGAATACTTGTCCGCATCGGCTAACGGTGGCTCGGGGCCCCAGACCTCTACACCATCGACATCATCAGGCAGCGGCATGCCATTGACGTCCGCCTGCTTGGCCCAGATGCCGACGGTGCTCGGCAACGCGCCAAACGAAGTGCCCAACTCATACGACACCTCGCCCGCGCCACCGATCGCGCCAACCGGTGTCGCGATCGGCCCGGCGGATGGGACAGTCATCAGGAGCGGCGCGGCACCGAGCCCGCCGGGATACGCGTAGCTTGTGTCGTCGATCGAGAACACCAGGTGTGCGATCTCAGACTTCAACTCTTTGTAAGCAAAGTCGCCGTGGTTGGCGATGGCGTCGATCTCGTCGTCGGGTGTCCAGGTCGGGCGCGTGCCTGTGAAGTCCGTCACATCCACCGTCCCGCCGACGCCGTCCCATGCGATGATCTGCTCGGCATCGAACGGGGGCGGGGAAGCAACGGCGCCGATGGTCGTCGCGTCCCAGTCATGGCTGTACTCCTTGCCGCCCACGCTCAAAGGCGTCCCCAATCCCGGGCCGAAGCCGGGGAACGGCCCGCCCGCACCGCCGTAAGGAATCGTCGCCTCTGATAATGTCCCTGTTGCCGCGATGGCAAACATACCCAGAATTGATGTGCCAAAACGAAGTGATACGCTCCTCATTGTGATCCGCCTTTCTCCAATGGGTGTGCCACGTCCTCCTGATCGAGCAAACAGATACCGAGATAGAACGAAGGACGTTCAATCAGTCAGCGCGTGGAACCATTCCACACGCGGGTGGTAATGCAGGCATAGATACGGCCAGGGAGATAACAGAAGTGGATTGTTGAACGCTCGTCATGGTCCGCCCTCTCTCCCCGCCCGACGCCGATTCAACAAATTAATTGTAACAGATTGCGATTGATTTAAAACAGGAATCCATGCTGTTGCTGCGGCGACACGACAAAGTCGAGTGCGTACAACACATTAGCTATGCATGTTTTTCTTGTTAGCGATGCGGAATACACAAAAGCGCGCGATGTAGAGATATGAATGCCCCGTGATAACACGGCCGACGATCAGGTTGAACCCGATTCACCTGACTTTGCGTGTTCCGCCTCGATAAAGATGCGCTTGACTTGCGGATAGGCTTGCTTGATCTGCTTGTCGATCGAAGCGATACGGTGTTCGAGTTTTTCGGTAGTTGCAGAATCCTCAAAGTCTACACTGAGGTTGAGCAGGATAAACTGCGGGCCCATGTGCATGGTTAATACTTCGTTCACGCGTTCCACTTCAGGCTGTGCGGCGACTATCTTGCGTATGCCGGCGACGACGTGCTTGTTCGCGCTTTCCCCGATGAGCAGGCTGTGTGTCTCGTAAGCAAGCCACGCCGCGGTCCCACCGAGCACGATGCCGATCAGGATCGATGCCAATCCGTCAAACATATAAATGCCCGTAAGCTGGCTGAGCAGCACGCCGAGGAACGCGATCGCTAACCCGATCATCGCTGCGGAGTCTTCAAACAACACGACGAACATGGATGGGTCTTTGCCGCGGTGAACTGCTTCGAGATAGCCCCAGTCGCCCTTGGCTTTGCCGAACTCACGCAGTGCAAAAAACCAGGCCGCGCCTTCAAACAGCATTGCAAATCCCAGCACGATGTAGTTCACCAGTGCGTTCTCGATCGGCTCGGGATGGATGACGTGCAGCACGCCTTTATAGATCGACACCGCCGCACCAACCGCAAAGATCAGCATCGCCACGATGAACGACCAGAAGTAGACTTCTTTGCCGTGCCCGAACGGAAACTGCTCATCTGCAGGCACCTTCGCCCGCTTCAAACCGAACAGCAGCAGCAACTGGTTGCCCGTATCCACGATCGAGTGAATACCTTCGGCAAGCATTGCCGAGCTGTTGGTAATCATCGCAGCGACAAACTTCGTGATCGCGATCAATGCGTTGCCGGTCAGAGCGGCGTAGATGACTTTCTTATTCGATCCCGCCAAGAGAATTCTCCAGAAGAACGATTGATTCACTAAGTGCAGGATATGTTAGCAATTCTATTCATCTGCATTTTGTGACTTTTTGTGGCGATATCGGTTTGCCGCAAAAAGTGCAGAAGACATTCGAGGGCCCGCGCTATCGCTGCGCGAAGACCGCGGCTTGGGGAGAGTCGGGATTGTGGTGATTAATCGTGCCGCAGCGCCACGATCGGGTCGAGGTTCGCCGCGCGCACGGCGGGGTACAAGCCGAACACGATGCCGATGCCGCCCGAGATGCCGACCGCCAGGACGATGCTGTACATGGGGACCACCGTATCGATCCCCGACATCGCGGTAATCCCGAGCGCAATCGCCGGCCCGACGACCGTGCCGATCAGGCCGCCCACCGCTGACAACACTACTGTTTCAACCAGGAACTGGCTGACGATCTGTTTCTTCTTCGCACCGATTGCCCGGCGGATGCCGATCTCGCGTGTGCGTTCGGTCACGGATGCGAGCATGATGTTCATGATCCCGATCCCGCCGACCAGCAGGCTGATTGCGGCGATCGAGAACAGCGTCCACTTCCAGATGCTCGCCTGCGCCTTGGCGGCATTCAACACCGCGAGCGGGACGTACAGATCGTAATCCCCCTGCGGGTGGAACGTCTTCATCATCCGTTCGATCCCCGCCGCGACCGATTCGACATCGTTCAGGTCCTTGACCTGGATAAGAATGCGGTGCAGTTCAACCTGCTCGGCCGAGAATGAACCCGAGGCGCGACGGATCATCAAATCGGAGTAACGTTCCTTCGCGACATTGATCGGGATGTAAGCATCGACATCGGAGTCGGGCGTGCGGCCGCCACCGGATGATTCCTCGTTCTGGACAATCCCGATGACCTGATAAAGATCACCGCTTACACGGACGGATTCGCCGATCACGCTGCTCGCTGCCAGCAACTTACGCGCGCCCGATTCGGTCAAAACACAGACGTTCGCCGACGTCTGCATATCACGATCCAGCAGCACACGTCCGGCGATCACTTCACGTGGCACAAGCTCGAACCAGCCCGGCGTTGTTCCGACGATACGCAGTTCCACCGAACGCTCGCCGAAGTAGGTCACCTTGCGCAGGTCCTTGGTCGGCACGGTGCGCTCCACGGCACTGAATGTATCGAGGATGCGTTTTTCATCCTCATACAACAGACCATAGGTCTTGATCATCGAGGTGGTGGTTGCCTCGGCATCGTCAGCGTTCTGCTTACTGCTGAGCATGATGTTGTTCGAGCCCAGCGCCTTGATCTCGTCCAGGGCCTTGCGCTGCGCCCCTTCACCGACCGCGAGCATCGCCACCACTGCGCCCACACCAAACACCACACCCAACATCGTCAGCGCCGACCGCAGCTTGTGCAGCAGCAGGCTCTTGATACCCAGGCGGAGCATACGGATAAATTTATTCATACCCGTTGCTCCTCTCGATCCGGTCGATCAGGCCGTCCTTCATATGCAGCCGATGCTGGGCATGCTCGGCGATGTCCAGTTCGTGCGTCACCATGATGATCGTCTTGCCCTGTCTGCTCAGATCATCCAACAGGGCCATGATCTGCGAGCTTGTGGATGAATCGAGGTTGCCGGTCGGTTCGTCGGCAAGCAGAACGGGCGGATCATTGGCAAGCGCACGAGCGACCGCGACGCGTTGCTGCTGGCCGCCGGATAGTTCGTTAGGCCTGTGGTCCAGTCGATCCCCCAGCCCGACACGATCCGCAAGCTCCGCGGCCCGTTCGGCACTCTTTTCCGCTTCCCACCCCAGGTAATACAAAGGCAGTTCGATGTTCTCTTGCACCGTTAACTGTGGGATCAGGTTAAAACTCTGGAAGATAAAACCCAGGTGACGCAAACGAAACTCACTGAGCGCATCGTCATTCAGGTCGGCTACGTTCTGCCCTTCGAGCATGTACGTTCCCGCGGTCGGCCGATCCAGACAACCAAGCACGTTCAACATCGTGCTCTTACCCGAACCGGATGCGCCGAGGATCGCCCAGAACTCGCCACGCCCAAGCCGCAGGTCAACCCCCGCCAGCGCATGGACCTGCTGCGACCCCATCTGATAGGTCTTGCGCAAACCCTTCAACTCAATCAGGGCTTTATCGTCCGGGGCTGGTGCCGGAGAAGGCTCGGCAATCGTGTCGGTCATGTTTACTTCTGCTGATCCTGGGGGGCGCCGTTACCTTGGGGGCGCGGTCCGCCTTGTCTCTGTTCCATACGCTTGCGCAACTCCTCGCGCTGCTCGGGTGTCATGTTCTCAAAACGCTTACGCATTTCTTCGCGCTGCTCAGCGGTGGGTTGGCCCTGCGGTTGTTGACCATTCCAGCCACTACCGGGTTCGCCGCCTGCCTGCGGGCCTTGCCCACCGGCTTGGGGCCCACCTGCCTCGGTCTTTGGGCCACCAGCACGTTCACTTTCACCCGACGCGCCTTGCTGGGACTTATCCTCAGGTGGTGGCCCATTACTTGCCGCATCACCGCCATTCGGTTTCACGCCGGCGTCCTGCAACGGCGGATTCGTCAGCACGTGATCGCCCTCGGAGATGCCGGACTTGATGTGCACACGGTCCTTGTTGTCCAAACCCAGTTCAACCTGCACCGGCTCGATCCGACCGCCGTGCTTCACGTAAACCGTCGGCTGATTACCGATACGCACGACGCATTGCACCGGGATCGATATCACATCCTCAAGCGACTCAACGATGATCTCGGCCTTACACGTCATGCCTGTACGGACACCTTCCAACTGACCATCAAGATGGATCTCGGTGTTGTAAACCTTCAGGTCGGGGTTGCCACGCCAGAAACTCTGAGCATCCGGCAGCGGCGCAATACGCGCCACCCTGCCCCAGAACTGACGCCCGGGCAACGCATTGATCGTGATACGCACACGCTGACCGACCCTCACCTTCTTCAGACTCGACTCATGAACCTTGACATTCACAAGCATCGAGTTCGCGGTAGGCAGATTGATCAGCTCCTCACGTTCCCGCACGGAACGACCGGCTTCCAACGGCTCATCGTTGCCCCGGCGGTCATCACGGCCCGTCGTCGCGTAGACAACCATCCCCGCGGTCGGGGCATAGATCTTGGTCTTCTCGAGCTGGTCCTCGTCCTTGGCAAGCCGTTCCTTCTGGCGCTGAAGCTCCAACTCACGCGCCTGAAGGTCCGCCTGATCCTGCACCAGGTTCGCGTTCGCCTGACGCTTGACACGGTCCAGCGCCATCTTCGTCTGATCAACATCGCTCTCCAACTGGCGCACGGTTCGGCCGTAGGTGTAGTTCTTTAAAAGGTCCAGGTTCGCCTTGGCCGTGCTCAGGTCCAGCTTGGCTCGTTCATAGCTCAATTCATCTCGGGTCAGGTCCGCCTCGGCGATGTACTTCTCTTCAAACAGCTTCTTGGACCATTCCACCGTCTTCTGTGAATCTTCGAGGTCCGCCTCGGCGAGCTTGATCTTTGCCTCGAGTTCCTCCAGCTCTTTCGGGTGTTCACCCTCGACGTACTTCTTCAGGTCCTGCTGGGCGAAGTCGTAATCAAGCTGGGCCTTGGCGACATTGCTCTCACCCTGGCTGCGCGTGATCTCAAGCGCCTCACGGGCGCGGACGTAATCCGCCTCGGCGTTCTGCACCCGGATCTGCTGATCCAGCAACTCGTCCTGCCGCTGGCTCGCATCCAGTTCAACCAGCAGGTCGCCCTTCTCGACGTGTTTGCCTTCCTCGACAATCCAGATGATCGTGGTCTGCCCTTCAACCTCGCTCTTGAGTACAACCTGTTCACGTGCCTGGATCGTGCCCGACTCGGTCACGTTGATCGTCAAGTGTCCACGCTCTGCGATGTAGATCGGGCTGTTATTGCTGATGCTCTCCGGCCCGGAGAAGTCGACAAAGCCGAAGATCCCCAGCACCAGGATCACGATCACCGCACCGGTCAGCACCGGCCAGGAACGCCACCAGGGCGTGTTTCGCGACTGAGCTGTTGCATTACCCGCCGTTGTGATCGTTGCCGTCATGGATTAACTCCTCTGGGTCAATGGTACGCCACAGCCCCTGCTCGTTGACTTCCAATACCCCCATGTCACGCTGAATCTCTAGTTCCGCGATCAAATAGGACACTAACGCCTGTGTCAGGTTGTTCTGCGACTGGACCAGGTCGTCCTTGGCGTCCAGCGCGTTGCGGATACTGCCCCGGCCGGCCTGAAGCAGCATATCCGTACTCTTGACACGCTCTTTCGCCAGGTCAACCGCGCCCCGCTGAATACGCAACGATTCACGGGCTTCCAGCAGGTCCCGCAGGATATTACGCACGTCCAGCTTCACGCGGTCTTCCGTTTCCTGGAAGTCACGTACTACCCGTTTCATCGTGATCAGGCTGCTGCGGTACGTATTGCGCTCTCGCGTCCGCTCAAAAGGCAGGTCCAGTGTCAATAATGTGTCGTAATATCCCTCATCAAACCGCGGATCGAACGCATCAGGTTGATCGGCCGACGATAGCGACCGCCCTTGCCCGGCAGACGCTCGGCCAAGCAGCGTCAACTCCGCACCCAACGCATCTGCCGCCACCACCACCTGACGCTGGGCGTCGTAAACCTCGCCTTGGGCGATCCGTAGATCGAGACGGTTATTCAACGCCAGATCAATCGCGATGTCCTCTTCCAGTTCCATCGGCCCGGCGCCCTCCCGGCTTGGTACGACCAGCGTCACCGGTGCATCGGCAGGCAACACCTCATCCGACGTCGCTAATGGGTCTTCCGTGTCCGGGATCTTTGCACGCACTTCCTGTGCAAGCCGTTGCAACTCTTCGCGATCCAGCTCGATACTCGCATCGACCGGTAAACCGAGCGTCAGCTTGAAACTGTCCAGTTGCCTTTGATATGACTGCTGTGCCGAGATCCAACGCTGACGTGCCGCCAGCTCGTCCTGCAACGCACGGTCCACCTCGATCTGCGATTGCCGGCCTGCCTCCGCCTCTCGCCGAACCTGGCGGACGGTAATAATCAGACCCCGGTAGTTGTCTTCTTCATTCTGGATGCGGTCCAACTGCTGCAAGACCGAGAGGTAATCGCTGGCGATACTCACCGCGAACTCGCGCTTGTATCGTTCAAACCGATAGATCGCATACAGCGCATCCCGTTCAGACTGAATCAAAGGCTCCGCGACGATGTGCTTGCCCGAACCACGAAGCAGAGGCAGCTCCACCGAGAAGTCGGCTGACAACGCATTGCTCGAAGACCGATCCTGCGTCAGCAGCTTGGCGACATCCAGCGCGATCGCCCCGCTGAGTGTCAGCCCGTTCTGGAAACGTTGCGTCAGCCCGAACTCCGTGCTGCTGTCGATCCCCGCCACCTGCGGGTTGGCGCCGGAGTCGTAGCTGACATCACCGCTGGTCACGCCGGTGAACGTTGTTCGAAATGCATCACGCTCCAAGTCCAGCGCCAGCGCCGTTCGGTAGACCGTTTCTTTTTGGGCTTGGTATTCCCTGCTGTTGCCCGCTGCGACGCGTAAAGCATCCTGCAAGCTGAGTTTGACAGGCTGATCGGGCGTGACTTCCATCAATCCGTCGGATTCGCCAACGCCTTGCTTTAAATAGTCATCGTCAGGCCAATTCGGGATCGGCTCGAGATTTGTCACCCCCAATGAAGCCGCGTGTGATCTGGCTAACTCCTGTGCTTCCATCAGTCTGCGCCGAAGCGTCAACTCCGGCTTCTCGATCGTGAAAGGCTCGTTGCGCCCCAACGCTTCCATCTGCTTCTGCTGGATGATGTCCGTGGCAACCTCATCGGCTTCAACCCGGTAATCCCCCGGCGTACAGCCAGGCAGGGTGACGATCGCCGCCACTACAAGTCCGACGCCGGCCACCATTCCGGCCACATTGCGGTAAGTGCTTGATTTAATCATGAGATACACAAACCATCCCCGGCCCAGACCCCGATCGCAGCCGGGCTATTGTCTTCTTAGCACCTATTAATATAGACGCACTGATACCCACGGTGCACCGCGTAGCACAAGGATAAACGCTCGATCCCGTCTTGTATTGCCTGACCATCACAAGTGGTATCCAAATACAGACCGGTCACTGTAAATCGTTTTTCAATCGGTGTCTATGTACCCCCAAAGGCCGTGGACAAGTCCGCACACCTTGACCCTGGCATCGATCCCTGATAATAATGTGCTAACGAATGCGGGGTAGAGCAGCTTGGTAGCTCGTCGGGCTCATAACCCGGAGGTCGCAGGTTCGAATCCTGCCCCCGCTACTTATGGTTCGGTTACACAACTGACCGACCCACCCGTTAACGGCGAACGCCGCTGAGAAACCTCAGCGGCGTTTTCGCTTTTTACGCCAGTTCTGGCCACAATTTACGGCTGGCCGCCAATTCGATCCGTATCTCTCGTCCGCCCAACGCCATAACCGAATCGGCCGTTCCGACCACCAAATCGTACCGTCTCGGCCAAAAGTCTCTCTTCGACGGGCAGAGACAGAGGCTCGGGTTATGGGGAGGTTGCGCTCGAAGTGGAAGAAGTTGAGTACGGAATCATCACCCTCCGGTTATGGCAAACGGGATCCCGGCGCGATGGTTTGCATAGACAGGTCTCTTTGTGAGGTTGGTCAGTCCTAGATCGCCAATCACTATCGCCGATCTTCCAGCGGATCTACAAATGGGCCGTTCAGACGCAGAACGTCAGGCTTCCCAACAACACCAAGGTTAAGCCTTACGCCGAGCGGGCGCCCGAAATCCGCTTTCTGACACTTGCAGACGGACGGGTAGCTTTTTGCCTTGCGATTCAAGCCCCAATTGCAGACAATGGTCGCGACACATATTTACGCCGGGTTGCGGCGGGAAGAACTTTTCTGGCTCACACACAACGACATCGACCTCAGTCGACGCAATGGGGGTAACGGTTTGATACGAGTCCGGGCAAAGACCATCAATGGCCGCTTCTGGCAGCCCAAGACTAAACGCAATCGTGCGGTGCCGATCAGCCAGGCACTACGGGGATACCTGGATAAGTACATCCCACCGGCTTCTGACTTTGGTTGGTTCTTCCCCCAGCCCGATGGGGAAGTGGTGGGACCCGGACGGGTTTTCACAAGGTCTTCGCAGTGCGAATTGCGAACATGATTTGATTTGGTCGTGCCTTGATTATCGACATACATTTGGAAGCCACCTTGGACAATCTGGCTTGAGTCTTCAAAAAACTGCTGCATTGATGGGAAATTCACCCGAGATTTGCCGCCGCCATTATACAAGTTTGATTTCTGAGCAAATGCATATTGACATCGACTTCCATAAAAGTGCAATCGTCGCCAATATTTGTGCGAGGCAATAATGACTGATTACGACTTCCATACCCTCAATGATAAAGAATTTGAACACCTTGTTGCTGATCTTCTCTCAATTCGTGAAGGCGCAACGGTCGAACGGTTCAAACCGGGTAAAGACTCTGGCGTTGACGGCCGTTTTTTTTCTACAGACAACTCCGAAGTAATAATCCAATGTAAACACTGGCCGAATGCTGGACTGGCGGCGTTAATTCGCAGCCTTCCCGAAGAGGCCAAAAAGGCAAAGAAACTCAACTGCCCTCGCTATATATTTTGCACCTGTCTTCCGCTAAGTCGTTCTAACAAAAAACGAATAAAGAAAATATTCGACCCCTATATAAAATCCGAATCCGACATACTTGGTAATGAAGACCTTAATACTCTCATCGCCAATTCACCCGATATCGAACAACGTCACTACAAACTGTGGTTTGCCAGCACTACAGTCCTTCAAACAATACTCAATGCTGGAATAATCGCACGTTCAGAGTACACAATTCGGGAGATATCCGACGCAGCAGCTAAGTACGTACAAACCAGACATCATGAAGCCGCCTTGAAGCAAATAGAATCACTTCACACTCTTATCATTTCCGGTGATCCTGGAATTGGCAAAACTACACTTGCAAATCAATTATTTTTCTACTACTCCGGTAAGGGTTTCAATGCTTATGTCATCCACAAATCTATAGATGAAGCCGAGGAGGTGTTTACCCCTAAGAAGAAGCAAGTATTCTATTTTGACGATTTTCTTGGCACCAACTACCTAGAAGCGCTGCGGTCATTTGAAGATTCCGCCACAATGGCTTTCATCAAAACCGTCTCACGAAGCCCAAATACTCGATTCCTACTGACATCGCGAACGCATATTCTCAATCGAGAGAAACAACTAAGCGAATCCTACCGAAACGAGAATGTCGAACGCAACGAGTATGAAATTCAAGTCGCCAGCCTGTCAGACATTGAAAAGGCTAAGATACTTTACAACCATATCTGGTTCAGTGATTTGGAAACTGAATATATTGATGAGCTTTACAAAGACGATAAGTATCTCGAAATCATCAAACATAGAAACTATATTCCACGGCTTATCGCGTTTATAACTGATGCCTACAAGATTCGCGACATTGCCCCCCCTGCTTATTGGAATTACATAACAACAAACCTTGATAATCCTAGTGAGATCTGGTCAAAGGTGTATGACGACCAGATATCCACTGAAGCACAATTATTGGTCTGTCTCACCGTCCTAAACGGTGGCACGATTCATGATGATCGACTGTTCAGTGCCTTTCGCCATCTCGCACTATCATTGGATTTGGCAAGAGATACAGATATTCGTTACAAATACAACCAAGCCACAAGACTAGTTACGGGTGCCATGCTTAACCGTAAATCCAAGTCAGATTCCGTGTCCTTCGACTTATTCAATCCGGCAGTAGGCGATTTCATCCTTAAACGTACAATCAATGACCCAGACGCCCTTTCCCAGTATTACCTTGCTCTAGACACGCCGGAATCTATCAATACATTGGGAGATCTGTTCAATGTCCAAGACTCAAAGGCAACAGATCTTATATTGGTAATTAAAAAACTAGTAGATATGAAGATGACCAATGATAACCGTCCCGAGTCTGCCGACTACTTCGTTGCACTTGGCAGCTTGGCGCGAGCAAAACTATCGGGTGCGGATCATTTGGCGATTGTTCGCAGTAAATGTAACTCAATTGCATACAACCAAGTTACATACAAATATGATGAGTATGCGTCATCTTTGATACTATGGGCATTGGAATTGGGGGAACAGATCGAAGATGCTATCATCATGCAACACCTCAAATCAGCAATGCCATCAGCGAAAGAAGTAGAGCATACAAACACGCTTTATCGCATCATTGGCTCAATACATGATGCTGAAGCCAGAGCTGATTTAACTGATGAATTATGTGAATTTGTAGCTACGAATTTTGAGGAAGACATTAATCAAGATGTCTACTTTAATGACATTATTTACGACTACTTAGACAAACCTGACGATGCATCAGAGGCTGTCCAAGACTACCTAATGTCTATACTCGATGACATGGAATTTGAGCTAAGTCAGGAGCAAATAGATTCCATATTAGACGCGTACGATTATGACATAGTATTCGATCGACACTCAGACGATTTTACTCCAGATGCAATTCCGCAACGAGAAGAGTTCCACACTTCACCTGCTCAAGATAGCACCCTTTCAGCAATTAAGGACCTCTTTGAACGTCAAAAATAACCACCCCGGCGGACTTGCATCTCCGGGGCAGCCATTGGTAGAGCAGAATCAATTGATCGGCGGATCACTCATACCCGCCGGGTTGCTTCATAGGCCTCAACCTCCTTCCTGTCGAAACGAACAATCCCGTTAGCACCTTCGCCAAGGCACAGACGAGACAACCCCGCTCGCCTGGCGATACGATCCACACTCGACCTTGAACACCGCCAGCGCTGGGCCAGCTCCTTAGGCGACAGGTAAGGCGATTCCACTTCAATAGATTCAGAACGGGACATCACATTCCCCCTCGTCAGCTTCGCCCTGCTGGATACGACGCTTGCGATACTCATCATCCCACTTGTTAGCACCCCAGTGATTGGCTACACGCTCATCCAGCTCTGCCAAAGCTTTATTGACAGTCGGTAGACCTAAACGAGCAGCAAAGGAAACCAGACACCCCGAGACATGCGAGACATACCAATCCACATCGGCCACGGGTATCTTGTTCTCCCGCCGATCCAGGTCGAACACCGGCCCGAATGTCTCCGCACAATCCGCGACCGCCTGCCACCAGGGATGGACTGTACGACGGTTTGTTTTGTTTGAATCATCCAGACGCAGGGACAGCCAATCTTCTGTGAGATACTTCCACAACGCCCCAGACATGGCCTGCAGGTCATCAACTGTATCAATCTGGAATTGTCTTAAGGCGGTACGTCGAAGTTGAAACTCCACACGCCAGGCCTTAACCGGACCACCCCAAAGCGGCAGGAAGAACAAAGATTCTGGCTTGGACATGACCTGCAGAAGCTTGTTATAGATACGTGCCTGAATAGGAGCCTTGCCACGCCCGACATAGAAAGTCTCAAGCTGCCCCGCAGTCTCATACTGGCTTGATGTCCTACACTTGCTGACTAAGCCCGATTTAACGAACTCGGTCGACAAAGGCTCTTCCAGGTAAAAGTCGGCTGCCAGGTCACATCGACTTACCTGCACCTGCTGAACGACCCCACCAAGCTCTTCTATCACGCTGGTGATATATTCGAGCGTGTTATTAACACCATTGATCCAGAGGGACCGGGCTCTAGGACTGACATAGACATTCGGGAAGCCATTCGGCTTGTCTACATTGGCGATCCACAGAACAACGCCAGGAAGCTCTACCATGAATCTGTAATTGCGCTTCCCACTTGATCGGACAAGAGCCTCACCGATCACAGGATGGCGCCAGATCGCAGTCTCGCCGACAATAGACTTATCCCGGTTATGCTCTAGCTGCAGCTGAATAGCCTGAAAGTGAATCCCCCAGTCGACATAGATACCGAGGTCTAGGGTATCAATCCCAGATATCAAATAACGCCAGTCTCCAGGTATTGGCATTAGAACATGGGGTGTTACAGAGTCCCCCATGTTTGAACCACAGGCCGGCGGGGGCGGCCCCTGCTCCGCCCCCCGCTCGGTCTTTTCCGTTACATCTCGATTTAGTGTGTTGTTTTTCATGCCCCCCAGACTAGGAGGCAGTTTTCAGATTACCCGGACATTTCGGCAACAACTTTTGTCCGCCTGATCATCGGAGCCCATTCTGGCTTCTTACGTTGCAGGGCCTTTGATAACGCTTCTGAGCTCTTCGGTAGGTCAGTATCGCGAAGTTTCCCCTCAATTGCAGCTATCGAATCAAACAACTCTCGTATTTGCGGCTCAGTAAGAGGGTGTCCCAATTCATGTGCAGACTGTCCTACTAATGCAGCTGATAACAGCTTAACGCTTTTCAGGCTGATACGGCCAATCGTGGGGGCTCTAAAAGCATTAGCGATTCTTTCAAACCTTGCTTTGTTCGAACCGCTAGCAGTCTGGTGTATTTGTTCGTGTATCTTTGGATCTGCTACTATGGATTTGTCGATTGCAAGCAGTTGCTCTAGAGCCAGCAATTCACCCGATCTAGCTGCCCTCAACAACTCACCCGGATACATTTGGCACTTCGCCCAGCACGGAACAAGGACTCGAATAATAAATTGTATCTCTGGCGTAGATACTAAGCTTTTTACTTCGTTCGGCTCTCCAACCTCACCAACAGCAAGAGCCGTTATCTGAGCTTCAACAATTTTTCTTATACATTCATGTAATTCAGCCGTAGCTAGTACAAACTTCCGTCTATCCTCTTGAGTCATTCCATTCCACCAGCTCAATAGTTCCTCGCGACTGAGTTTGTCATGCTCTCTTAAAGCACCAGCGAAATTAAGAGCAGTTAGCCATTCTTCGCCATCTAGGCCGAGGTGCATATCGATAACGGGACTCAGGAATCTGTGTTTACGGTAGTAACCCATCCATACCTTTACTGGCGGAAGCGGCATCAGTAATGGTGAATCAATTCGTTGTCGTAGTTCTTCGAGGATGTAGTATTCATCTACTGCCGACGAAGCAATATTGATTGCACTATATGCGAGCAAAGGTGGGACGGATGCTGCCCAATTCCTCAAACGCGCTTTCTTATCGCTCATGAGATGATCCCCAGAACAACTGGTCGTACCGCATCATACGTACAGGTGTGCTCATTGCCGCCCCCTGTACCCCGGGCTACCCCCGGAAGTAGAAACTTTGTCACATAAAGGCATTAACTTTTCAATACTAATAATCAATTTTCTTCCATACCTAGCACCATCTTAACAACAACTCTATTGATTATTAGCCTTTAATATCGCTTTACACCAACTTTCACTGGTGCTATCAATCCATTTGATACTTTCCGCATTCTCATATGTATCAAATAAGTATAAGAACATGAATCGATTCTTCACCCGGAGGATAGATATACCAGCAGCCATAGTTAAACTCTCATCGTCACCATCCATTTTTAAGTCATACGGCATAATAAAACCATAACCAGAAGCATCTTTGATTGTAAATAACTTCCCTAGGTTGACAGGCTTTTTAATACTTGCCTGAGCATCAATACCCGCATCTTCAAGTCTTTGATTCAGATCATTACTGGCTTTATCTAGAATAGACCCAAATTCACCCTTCATTAGTTCGTCGAACATTAGTGCTATCTTCTCAAAATCTTGCTCACTCATCTCTTGATCTGCAGTTTCACGATATATTTGCACTAATCCATATCTATCCAAGACTAGGTCTTCGTCCATTTCATTCATACGCGCCAGGTCATCCGGCATTACAAATCCACATACTAACTTATTAGTATCAGGAACAAATACTTCCATAATGTCGCGATTTATTTCTCCAATTTCGACAAAACCATCTAACGGTGCAGGTATAACAATTTTTACACTTCCGATTAAAAATGATTGATCAATTGTTTCCTTTTCATCTAAATTAGCCTCTACTAGTTTTTCAACCATATTCTTTAATTGTTTTATTTCTTCGTATTGCTCTTCCAATAGAGCAATCATTGTCTGCCTATCCATTGACTCAAAGTCTGGTTTTTCGGTATTTTCAGCTCTCGCTGTTAGGACCGACGACATAACAGTCACAGTAATAATGACGATATATTTCACTGTTACCTCCATCCGTTTCCCGCAGAACGCAGTAATATCGAGTGCTGAATAGCTCTCTCACATCTCAAATACAATACCAGTTCTTTTGCCATACAACTCATCGTCGGTGTGAACACCCGGAGAAACGCTGACTCGAGTCCGTTTTATTGCGCCAGAATCTGCGCCAAATGAGCTGGAAAACATGGCAAAAATGGCTATGATGGGCACCCAGCGCAACGGACGTAAACCGTTGCGATTGCTGTAAATGCCTCAAAGACAAGCGTCTGGGTTTTTGCCGTTTTAGACGCTCATAACCCGGAGGTCGCAGGTTCGAATCCTGCCCCCGCTATTGTATCTGCACACGACCGCCCAACCGGGCGGTCTTTTTCATTGGGGGCCTCGTCCCCGGTGCCGATCAGGCCCCAAATGTTGCTATTGAGAATCAGTTCGCCCGTCTTGGTTTCGGGGAAGATGCGAATCTCGTCGATGTAGCTCGCCATGGTTCTCCGCAGCTGCGGGTCGCGCCGGCCGTCGATTATCGCCGCCAAGGACTCGATCTGCCGGTACACCCATCGGCGAAGATGGTCGGCGTCAAGACGGCGCTCGTCCAGCCTGGCGGATCGGAGTTCGGCCTCGAGGTGCTCGCGGCGAGTTCGTATCTGCGTCAGCCGGTCGTTGAGCATCGCCAGGTTTGCCGGATCGAGGCTGCTGGTTAGCGATGCCACCGTTTGATCGATCTCTGCGATCTCGCGGACGATCCGGTTGGTATCGGTGCCACCCCGCGCCATGCCGAGCGTGGCTGCAACGAACCGATCAACCGCCTCATCGACGCCACCGACATCATTTAAGATCAGGCCGCCGAGCTTGCCGAGTACCCACGCCTCCAACTCATCGGCTTTCACGCTGGCCGATGTCGGGCACGTGCTCTTTCCGTATCGCCGACGCCCGGCACATGTGTAGTAGTTGCATGCGACCTCGGCTCTACCCGGGATGCGCCCTTTCCGTTTTCGTTCGCCCCAGAACGGCTGGCCGCAGTGCCCGCATACAAGTACGCCGGATAGAAGCCACCGGTCTCGCTGCTTGCCCTGCCCGCCCTTGGCCTTCCGCCTGCGGATGACCATGAGCTGCGCGCGATCCCAATCCTCGCGGCTAACGATGGCGGGCACCGCGTCCTGCACGACGATCCATTCATCTTCGGGCATCAGCACCGGGCGGTCGGCCATGTCGCGCGACTTCATCTTGTCCGCTCGTCCCTTCCGAACCGAATAGAACTTGCTCTCGGTTCGCCGGTTCCAAACCAGATCGCCACGATAGATCGGATTCATCAGGATGGCTTTGATCGTGGTGAAGTTCCACAGGCCACCCCTGGGGCTTGGGATGCCTTGGGCGTTGAGCCGGTCCGCGATGCCTTTGAATCCCACACCGTCTAGGCATCCGGCGAAGATGTCTTTGACGACCTGCACACGGTCGGGTGCCGACAACACCATCCTGCCCTTGCATTCCTTGCCGGGCTTACGGAGCGATTGGCCCTTGCGGTATGTGGCGGTCAAGTTGCCATTGGCGTCGAGTACCTCGCGTACCCGACCCGGGCAGAACCGAACGCAGTAGAGCACCTGCCCGTCGGGCCCCACGATCTCGCGGTCGTACCCGTATGGGCATGGCCTGCCGGGATCGGATTCAGCCTGCACCGCCGAGATCTGGCCGCGCAGCGTGTTCTGCGATAGCGATATGGAGAACTGCCGATTCTGGAACTGCTTGACCGTCCGCAAGATGTCTCCGTCGAAGCTCTCGCGGTGCAGGTAGTCTTCGGTCACGGAAACGAGCATGACGCCGGCGCGACGAAGCAGATAGCGGTAATGCTCGGTTTCGGTAACGTCGCCCCGGCTGAACCGGTCGCTGTTCCAGACGATCACAGCCTTGAACTGGCCCGCTTCGGCATCGGTGATCATCCGCTGAAAGCCCGGGCGCTCCTCGGCGCTCGTGCCGCTGATCGCATCGTCCACGTACTCGCGGATGACGGTATAGCCGTTGTCATCCGCATAGCGCACGATCTCGGTGCGTTGATCGCCGATGCTCTGTTCCTGCTTGTCGGACGAGCGGCGAAGGTAAGCGACGGCGGGGATGGTGGTCGTGGTAGTCATGGTCGCGGTCTCCGGTCGTGGGTATCTACCAGACCATGAGGGCTTGTTTCGCGAGGAACATCAAGTCTGCCCATGGGTCCTCGGAATTGCGGCCATTTCCGTGATGGCGGCGGAACCAGTCGCCATGGAGGACAGAGTTTCTTTTGAACGCGCCGTTTTTCATCTGCAAGCGAATCAAAGGTATGGCGCGACCGTTCCCGCCGCCATCACGAGGCAGACCGGGCGCTGGAAGTACCTATCCGCCGCCCTGTGGCCCGACGTTGGGCCGTGTCGCGTTCGGTTTGTCGCGCCGAACATTGGCCAAGCTCGGTGATTCCGTCCACGACGGGCCACCGTCCGCCACGACGGCGCAAGCCGGGACAGATCGCCGCTAATCCGTTGATTCCTCTGGTGATAAGCCATTGCTTCCTTCGTCCGCATCCAGCGCCATCGCCTGGGTACTGGACGCATTGGACGGATTGGACGCCTGATGCCCGTTAACCGGAGTATTGCCCCTCACGTAGGCGTTAACGGGCACCTGGCGTCCATTGCGCCCGTTCTGTCCACGCGGATCATCATCGAGGTCCAAACCAATCCAATGGCGCTGCCCGCTGACCTTCGTCGGGATGCATCCCTGTGCCTTCAATGCTGCAGCCAGCGCCTTACCTTGTAGCGGAACGCGCCGGTGCTGAGCGCACCATTCGCCGTACGCAGCCAGCAGATCGGACGTGGCGCACATCAACCCGTCGGCCATGCTGCACCGTTCAATCAGGAACGCATCGAGGCTATTGGCGGCACCGCGATACGCTTCGGTCGCGATCGTCACTGCGTCCGGCTCGGTCAGGCCCTCACGCAGCCAATCGACGCAGCCACACACCATCCATGACAGGATGCCGGAGTATTCGTGGCTTAGCTTGCGGATCAGATCAGGATCGCGTTCGTCCTTCGGGATGATGACATCGAACGGCACCAACCGCAGGCGTCGCCAGGCCGCCTCGGTGTCCTCTTTGATCGTCGGGCGGTTGTTGGTCACGAGGATCATCTTGTGGGTGCGGCCAAACTCGAAGTAGTCCTGCCGCATGCGTCGGGCTTTGAGCCGGGCGTTACCGGTCAGTCGCTTGATGAGCTGCAGGCGCAGTTCGGCGTCGCGCTCCGTTTCGCTGGCGATGACTAACCGTTTGCCCAGCAGGTCGGCGATCTCGGTCGGATGCTCGGGGTGCTTGCGAACCGTGACCAGGTCGGGCGGGGCTTCACCGGCGTAGTCGCCCATCACCGCGCTGAGTGTGTCCAGCAGCACGCTCTTGCCGTTGTTGCCTTCGCCATGATAGATGGGCAGGTACTGCTCGCGGATGTCGGCGCTTAGGCAATGACCGTGCCAGCGCTGCACGAAGCGGATGAGGTCAACATCACCGGCGAATGTCCGCTCGAGGAACGCATCGAACCGCGGGCACGTGGCGTCGGGATCGAACTCGACCGGGGCAAGCTTGGTGATCAGATCAGTCTGGTTATGCGGTTCGATCTCGCCGGTGCGCAGGTCAATCGTGCCGTTGAGCACGTTGAACGCCCAAGGATCAGCGTCGAGGTCATCCGGGCCGACCGCCACGTCGGGCTGAGCCAATGCTGCCATCGCGGTAAGCCGATCCCGCTTCTGGCTGGACATGGCCCACCGGATCAATTCGTCCTGCGCATCACCCTCTACCTTCTTCGCCTCATCGAGGATCGCCAGCGCCGTCTTCTTGCACAACCGCACGATCATGCCCCGTTCGTCGATCTTCCAGCGCCGACCGTCCCACACGAGCCACTGCTCAGGTCCGTAGCAGTACCGGATGCGGTTGCCGTAGCGCTGCACGAGCCGGGCGGCGTTACCCACATCGGTCATCAGCGCCGCGACCTGCTGCGTGCTCATCTCGGCGGCATCAACGTGAACATCCACCAACCTCACGGCAAACTCTCCGGCCTGGTCAACCTTCTTCCTCGCCGCATCGAGCTTGTGATTCAGTTCGCAATCCGTCCAGCGCTCGCCGCCGGTCTTGCGGTCGTTGAACCACTGCATCACGCTCCAGGCGGCGGTTTCGTCCAGGCCGAAACGGTAGCACTCGCAAGCGGCCCGCAGCGTGGCGTTATGACCGCCGTTCCCACTGATGGCGTCGGGGCATCTCTCGATATAGTTCATGCACCGGCGCTCGCGTGCAGGCATGTCCTGTTCGGTGCTGCCCATGTGGTGCGCCGGTGATGGCGTGGACGCCGCAACCGGCCTGGCCTGCGGCTTGGGCCACAGCCGTTCGCACAGCTCCTCGAGCTGCTGCTGGCAGTCAGCCACCTCACGTGGCGTACCATCGAGTTGACAACCGGTCACGGTGAAGAACCGCCCGCTGTCGTACACCTCGATACGGGCCATGCCCTCGATCTTGCCGGTCGCGCAGCCAGCGTGTTCCGGCTTACGGCCCCGCAGGAACAGCTTCACGCCCTTGCCGCTGGGCGACACCTCGGTGTACGTGGGAAACGAATCAATGATCTCACGAGCTTCGGGCGTCAGTTGCCCGTCAACAATGCAGTCGTCCAGATCGATGCCGCAGTAGGGGTCGGCTTCGGTGAACACGAAGCCCACACCCCGGTACGTTTCCGACCCCATCGCGCGGAAGGTAGCCTGCTTGTACGTGCCCCAAGTTGCGGGATCAGTCGATGACGCGTTCCAGCCCGTGTTCGGGGCCACCGGCACCTTCGTCGGCTTACCGCCGCGCTCCACCAACTTCCACAACACCCACTGCGGCGTGTCTCGCAGGCATTGAGGAACATGGTCATCGCAGCGTCGTGCATCAAACATCAGGAGGCCTCCCTGCTACCCTGCGATTGCTGGCGTTTCCATTCAGACAGCAGCCAAGCAGCGATGGCTTCTGAGCGCCGGGACCAACGCTGCTCCGATTCGTGCGTCGAACCAGCAATTGCCATACGCATCTCGATACTGCCCACACGCTGCGGTGGCCCATGTACTTTCAGGGCATTTGTCATACCGGCACTCCATTACCTGTGCGCAGACCACAAGCGCGGCCCCCAATTCATTTACCCGTAGGCGTCAATTCGATCGGTGTGAGAATGGTTTAAAGCGGGCGAGTGCCCAGGAGTGTGCCCCCGCCCGCTGAACGACTACGCTTCACCCTTGCTGCGGACCGCCGCACGCGGATCGACCAGCGCCGACCCGAAGTCGTGGTAGACCCGCCAGCTCACCGCCAGCTTGTTCACGTCCTGGTCCAGGCCGAAGAACTCGACGGTGGGCTGCTGCCGGCCGTTGAGGAACGCCACGACCATCGGCGTGTTGCTCGGGCTGGCGAACAGATACCAGTGCTTGGCGCTGGCGGCGCTGAACTTGTCGGTGTTGCTCAGACGCGGCTCGACCTCGATGCTGACCGCCCGCCGCAGCGAGTTGCCGGTGGGCATGCGCTCGGAGATCTGCTGGATGAACTCAGACTCCAGCAGTGCTTTGGCCGTAGGCTGAAGCCCCGGCGGCACCAGCAGCGTGGCCGGCCGCAGGTCAAGGTCGTTGCCTTCGTCATCGCGCTGCAGCATCATCGCCTGGATGGCCTGAGCCAACGAATCGAAGCTCAGCGCCGTGTCCGCGCCCGAGATGTAGTTGCCGTTGGCCGCCGAGAAGAACGCGCCGGCATTGGCCAGCAGCGTGGCGTACACCAGGTCGCTGACCTTCCGCATCGCGGCGCGGCCGAACGCCCGGGCGCTCTGATCGAACACGCCCAGGTCATCATTGATGATGTCGCGGCGGTCGATGCTCAGGACCTTGCCGTAGGTGTCGGCCTGGAACTGCGTGAACCATTCCCCAACGGTCGCGTGCTTGATCTCGCCGCCCGGCGCAACCGTCTCCAGCTGGCCGGTGAAGCTCGGACGGATCGCGGTGTTCGGCTTGAAGTCGGAGACCGACCGAACCGAGCAGAACGACCGCCACGTCGCGGGCGCTTCGTCGTAAGCATCCAGCAGCAGCTTGTTGGCCAGGTTGCCCAGCGCCGTCGGCAACGAGTACGTCGAGAGCGCCGCACGCACCATCTGTTCACGGCCCTGCGGGATCTCAGCACCATCAAGCATCAGGGCGGCACGGCAGATATCCAGGGCGTGCGTCGCCTTGATCCGCTCGCCATGCTCCATCGCGATCGCGCCGAGGGCCTTCTCGCCCAGATCGCTCAACCCCATCCGCTTGAGAAGGGCCGCTTCGAGGGTGGCCACACCACCCACCGGCTGCGTCGGTTGGAACGTGCTGACCTTGGGCCGAGATTCGCGCAGGATGTTCAGCAGTTCCGCAGAGAGGTCCTGCGCACTGATCTCACCCGCGATGGCCGAGGCCTTCAGCGCATCAACCTTCGGCTGCATGGTGCCCCAGCCGCCGCTAGGTCTGGCGCAGAGGCTTTCGATCTGATTAATACGCTGCCGTTCGTCGGCGCGAATAGCTTGTTCGTCGGTGTTCTGAACGTCCGTGCTCATGACTTGCGTTTCCGTGTTACGTTGTGAAGCCGCGATGGCGACGCTCGTACCCGAGTCTGCGCCCAACGGCGTAATACTGACTTCTCTGAGCCGCCCGACCTTAACCAGCGAAAAACCCCTCGCCGAGGACAGCATGCGACCGTTTACCTGTACCTTTGCGCCCGCCTGCACGCGTTCGTGCTCGACCGGTTCGACGCCGACCGATGCTTGAAATGAGAATCCGCCGGTGGTCATCTCAACGATCTGACGCGCCGCTTCGCCCGCGCCGCTCATCACACCGGCCACCATCAATCGGCCATCCGCGACGTTTGCCTGCCCATGTCCCACGACGCCGCTGACGCGTGCGTCATGATCGGCTAGCAGCGGCACCTGGCCTGTCGCATCAAGCCCGGTCAGGTCGATGGCCACATCACCCCAGCCCGGCACCCGCATCACGCCGCCGGTGTAAGCGACGATATTGATGCGCGGCTTACCCGTTCGCTCCGCACCCGCTTCGATCTCGACCTCGGGTGCCGCCAACAGCATGTTGTCATTCGTCACCGCGATACTCATGGCACCTCTCCATCGGGAAACGGGTCGAAACCGGCCGCACGTAGTTTGGGGGCAAGGAGTTTCAGGCGATAACGTACGGTGCCTTCAGATACCCCGAGTCTGCTTGCTGCTTCACTATTGTTGCCATCGCATTCGATGACCAGCTTGCACAGGGCGCGGCTGTCTTCGTTGTCGATGTACTTAAACATGTCATCCAGGGTCCACCGGCCACGTCTAAGCGCCTTTGTCCGGCTCTCGCCGATCTGGTTCTGCGCCGGTTCGTTATCCTCGCCATCCTGAGCCGCTCCAACCCGCTCGGGGAATTGCCTGAACTTACGCGCCTCCTTCGCCTCGCGCTCCGCAAACCGTAGTACGGCGCGCTTCACGATGGTGTAGATCAGGGTCTTCTCGCTCGCACCACGCGAGGGATCAAACTTCAATGGCTTCCTAATCAGTTGCATAACCGCCTCACCAACGACGTTTTTGTAGTCGTGGCGCGGCGCGCAGCACTTGCGCGCCTCCTTGATGGCGACCTTCCTGGCGTATTCCAGAAGGTCGTCCGTTAGTTTCAATTCATAAGGTGAGGATTCCACTCAGACCTCCTCGCCGCGCTCGAGCCTCTCCCGGATGTCGTCGCACAGCGAGAAGGTGATGATCGCCGGGCGGGCGTTGTCGCCGCCCCGGGGTGGCTGGCGGTGCATGACGAAGTACTGGTCATCATCGGGGATGCGCCGGCCCCACTTCTCGGATTCCCGCTCAGCCGCCTCCCGGAGCGGACGCTCGAAGTCGGCGTACCCGCACCCAAGCGTCTGGCACATGGCGGCGTAGGGCGTGAACATCTCGCAGTCCTCGAAGTGGTCTGCGGCGGCGTCCACATCCGCCCGGGTCCACGCGCCTTCTGTGGGCGTCACAACCCCATTCTGAACAAGCACTTCGAGCATTTCGGGCCGGCAATCGTACCCGCGAGACCGAAGGTGGCTCGATGCCGCCCCCAGGGTCATCGGGAACATCTGCCCTACGAGGGTTTCGGCTCCCCTATGAAATGCTTTGTCAGCACCCTTGAGCGGCTTGAGCGTCAGGTCCACGTATTCGTCGAACGTCAGTCCGATTCTCATCACGGCGGTCTCCTTGGAGGGTTAGGCCGGGCCTCGGTGCCCGACTATCTCCTTATTTCCATTTCAAGGGGTAATTCGTAAGATCGAAATCTAAATAATCAGCACTGTCGTTGATCTACCTCAACCACGCCGATATCGTCACCAATCATCTAGAAATGGTTGAAGGCATAAAATACAAGCCTTCCCATAAAATCTATGAATGGTTCGTTCACAGATATTTGCCAATAACTCGTTGCTCGATCTGTGTTTGTAAAATGTTTGGGTTTCCCACTTTTCATTATACCCAAATGTGTATACCATAAGACCATTGCCAGAAGGCCTTTGGAGCGAAGGAGCAAAATTTGAGCGGTGCTGTTGCAGACAGAAAGCGGTTAATCCGAGTTACAGCCGGGAACCTGCGCAACAGCCATGTCTACATCACCGGTCACCACGATTTCTTTCCGGACGATTGCATTGGTGCCCCCAGTCTCGCTACTGGCAAGTCGGGCCGACCGGTCAAGATACGCATTGATGGCCTTCGTAAGATCATCGAAACTGACATTGCTAGAGATGCCCAGTCGGGTAAACCCAGGCGTGAGTTCCGCTCCCGGACTTGGGTGCGCGAGTTTTTCGATCACCATAAGATTCAGCCGGGCGATGTGCTCGCATTGGAGCGAATCGGAAAACGAGAATATCGGCTTTACCCTTTTGATACTGTAGCGCTACGAGAAACCGATTGGGATGGGGTATTGAATGAGCCCCTCGATGGGGATGGCCCTACGGTACTCGAGTTGTTCGCCGGTTGTGGTGGGCTCGCGCTCGGTTTCAAACGTGCAGGGTTCCGCACCGAACTAGCCGTAGAATGGAGCCCCGACGCGTCTGATACGTTACGCGCCAACATCACGGAACGGGTTGCCCAGTGCGCAATTGAAGAAATCAAAGAATTCCCCAAAGCAGATGTTGTAGCTGGGGGACCGCCATGTCAGGGTTTCAGTAATCTAGGCGAGCGTGTACCCTTTGATCCACGACGGCAACTTTGGCGGCACTACCTTCGTGCGGTCCGCGACGCTAACCCGATTGCGTTTGTCATGGAGAATGTACCACCACTCTTGAAATCGCAAGAGTTCATAGAAATTCAGCGCGAAGCTGAATCGCTAGGGTACAACGTAGCATCATGGGTATTGAATTCGGCAGACTATGGCGCGCCGCAAACTCGCAAACGAGCAATCATCATCGGCATGAAGGGGGAGCGTCCTACCAAACCGCTGCAGACACACGTTAATCCTGAACGTCGCACGCTGCAGACTCATGATCTACCTGCTTGGCTAACCGTGCGAGATGCAATTGGTGATCTGCCATTTAAACCAAGCGGGAAGAACTGGCATATTGGCCGAAATCCGACCGAAATGTCGAAGCAGCGCTACGCATGTATTCCTGCCGGAGGTAATCGGTTTGATTTACCACCCGAACTCACGCCTGAATGCTGGAAACGAAAGACCCAAGGTGGTACTGACTTATTCGGTCGGTTGTGGTGGGATCGCCCATCGGTGACAATACGGACCGAATTCTACAAGCCGGAGAAGGGACGATACCTGCACCCGGAGGCGGACCGTCCAATCACACACCGCGAAGCTGCGCGTCTTCAAGGCTTCGATGATGACTTCCAATTCTGTGGCACTAAAATCAATGTTGCGAAACAAATCGGAAATGCCGTGCCAATCCCACTTGCAGAAGCTATTGGAAAACACCTTGCAAACTTGTTGGCGGGTGCGAGAAAGATGCAACTAGTTAGCGCTGCCGAGTAGAGATCCACTCGTCTACTTTGAGTTTGGGCATACCTAATCTACTCGCCTCGGTTCTATCGTCTTCCCATCGTCCGCATAGAACCCGAATACCTTCTTTCGCAAGCGCCTTTCTTGCATCTCTGGCGCGCTTCGATGGGTCGCGTTGCACGGCGAGAGTATCCAAAGCAATAACAGAAATCGGCCTTTCAAGCACAAGGCGGAATGCCTGCGTAACTCTAGCCTGACCACTCCTTTCCGAAAGTATTCGTTCACGGATTTCGGGTTCGAGATGAAGTAAGAAATTTTTTTGAAGACCAGAATCCTGGGTGACCCACTCAATTTGTGAGTACCCCTTCTTTTTGTTGATACTCCGCTTCCCATCTCGGTTTGGCGCATTCAGGTATTCCGGCCGTGCGCGCAGCACCCCAACCGAATACACTGATCTATGGTCATCAGCAGAAAGCAATAGACAGATATGACCGACGCCTTCAGGTGGTATCATCCAACTTGTAGCAATCGAAAATTTGATATCAACCAAACAATCACAGATCGTAGTATCAATGCCTTGACTGTTCTTTATCAGGTCGAGTTGATGAATAACTTCGTATTCAACGCGATTGCCAAGGTACAGCTTTTCACCTTGCTCAACCTGATCCAAGTCAAACCGTCTAGTACGTGCACCATCGATCACCCAGTCGATGGCGGTGCGAATCGCCAAGCCGATCTTATCGATCCGCGATTCTGCCTGGAGCCAATTGGCGATTTTAATCGCCTCCAGATCGTTGACACCTGATGGTTTCGTTGAATCAGCCACTTACATAGCTTATCGTGGCGAACAGATGGACACAATGACCTCAATTCGTCGTAGTGAGATCATGTCGCGTATTCGTGGGACCGACACCAAGCCCGAGATTGTGGTCCGACGTTTGACTCATGCCATGGGTTATCGCTACCGATTGCATGATCACCGCCTGCCAGGCAAACCCGACCTTGTGTTCGCGGGCCGTAGAAAGGTTATTTTCGTGCATGGGTGCTTCTGGCACCGCCATTCGTGTAGGCGAGGAAAGTCAATGCCAAGTACACGCAAGACATTCTGGTCATCGAAATTTGAGGCAAATGTCAAACGGGATCGAAAAGTACAACGCCGCCTTAGACGTGAAGGATGGGATGTGCTCGTGATTTGGGAATGCCAGACGAAACCGACCAAAGTAGGCAAGTTGACAGATCGCATTGGCCGATTTCTAGAGGCTTAACGTGTCCCAGGCACACTATGCGAAGGTATCTATCACGCCGTCCGGCCCCCACGCGAACGGCCAGAAGAGGCCGCCGTCCGGTCGCGTGCAGATACCAAGCCGTGCCCCCGCTATTAGTCGGCCGGTTGCAAACCCAACCGGCCCCACGGTTAACGCAGAACGCCGCCGAGAGATCTCGGTGGCGTTTTCGTTTTTACGCCAGTTATGGCCTCAATTTACGACTGGCGGCTAATTCTATCCGTGTCTCTTATTCGCCCCACATCATAACCGGATCAGCGGTCCCGGCCGCCAGATCGGCCCGTCTGGACCGAAAGTCTCTCTTCGCCGGGCAGAGACATGGGCTCGGGTTATGGGAAGGTTGCGCTCAAAGAGGAACGTTTCCAGTTCGGATCACGCCCGAGCGATTATCACCATTGGGGCCGTTCGGCAGTTACCCTTTGATAGCCGCGACGAATCAATCCACCTGAGTGTCGATCACGTCCGCACCCGCAGAGTCAGTCGTCGTTTCATCGCCATTGTCCGACAGTCCCAGAACTGCGACCGCTTGATCGGCAGGCAGTTGTTCGACATTCCGTAACTCTCTGGTCATTACACGAGTCCGAGTTTCGGCTTGGTCAACCGTGTTGGCCGCTTCTTGCAATTTCTTCTTGACCTTTGCGATGACGTCGCCAAACTTACCAAACTCCGTCTTAACAGCCCCGAGAACTTTCCAGACCTCGCTTGAACGCTTCTGAATTGCCAACGTTCGGAACCCCATCTGAAGTGAATTCAGAATAGCTGCGAGTGTCGTTGGGCCAGCGACGACAACCCGGCAGTGCCGTTGACAATGCTCGACCAGTCCGGCCCTCCGTACAACCTCAGCGTAAAGCCCTTCAGTTGGGAGGAACATGATCCCAAAATCAGTCGTGTGGGGAGGAGACAAGTACTTTGTTGAGATATCTTTCGCACACGACTTGATCGCGTTTTCGAGTTGCTTGCTTGCCGTTGCCACGCCATCGGGATCAGCAGCGTCTTGGGCGTCGATCAGACGCAGATAATCTTCGGATGGAAACTTCGCATCAATTGGCAGATAGACCACCGCGCTATCTGCGTCATCCTTACCGGGTAGCCGAATCGCGAATTCGACACGTTCACTGCCCCCTGGCTTCGTGGCGACATTCGCTTCATACTGATCTGTCGACAATACCTGTTCCAGAATGGCCGAGAGCTGGAATTCGCCCCATGTTCCCCTCGATTTGACGTTGGTCATGACTCGCTTGAGATCGCCGACACCATTTGCAAGGGACTGCATCTCCCCGAGGCCCTTATGTACCTGCTCCAGTCGCTCGCTTACCTGTTTGAATGACTCGCCCAATCGCTTCTCAAGCGTGCCCTGAAGTTTCTCATCAACAACCTTCTGCATCTCAGCAAGCTTCTGTGCGTTTTCCTCACGTAGCTTATCGAGCCGTTGTTCAACACTCGCTTTCAGGGCTTCGCTACGCTTGTCGCTGGCCTCGATCAGCTCGCCCAAACGGCGAGAGAAACTATCCAGGCGGTCGTTCTGCTCCTTGAATCCGTCGGCCACACGCTTAACAAGCTGTTCGCTGAACTCTCGAAGGGACTTCGCCGACTCGTCGCGTGTGGACTTCGCACCTGCATTCGACTCCGTCCGCATTTGATCCAGGCTCTTTGCTGTTTCTTCCTGCGAAGTCTTGAGACGCGAATCCACCGCGGTCTTCATTTCGTCAAGCTTTCGAATACTAGCATCGCTGTTGTCTGTCAGCCGTTTCCCAAACTCCTCAAGGCGGCCCTTCTGTGCCTCAGACAGTTTCGAGAGGGTGTCAACCATCGCAGATCGAAACGCCTCCATCGCCTTGCTAACCTCTTCTCGCTGAAGGCGACCCCTCTCGCCCGCATCTTTCCGTGCCGTGGCTAGATCGTCTCGGAGTGATCGCTCCAGTCGCTCAAACGCCTGAGATAAGCTGTCGATGCTCGTGGATAAGTGAAGTGGTCCATTTGCGAGTACGGCGAGAACCAACCGCCGGCCGGGGCCGGTCCAATTTGTTGGGCTCTGCCCGTTTTCGCTTATTTCATGCTGCTTTCCGCTCGTAATGATTCAACAGACCGCCCAACAACACGTGTCTCCGAACAGGCCCGACTTCCACAGTCGGCGGCGGGGACTCGGTCACTTCGATCGGATCATTGCTCATAGTCAGCGGCCGGTTGTCCTTGCCTTGATGCGCGCGGAGACGATTATAGTAGTCCACATAAGTTTGCACGATGTGGTCTATGTGGCGGAGGCTGAAGCAGAAGAAGTGATTCAGGCACTCGCGTTTAAGGGTGCCGATCCACGATTCGGCGAAACAATTCGCGACCGGAGCCTGGAACGGCGTCTTGACAATCCGTTCGCCCACGTTTCGGAAGTGTTCGTCGAAGGCTTCGGTGAACTTCGTGTCACCGTCGTGGATCAGGAAGCGAAGTTCCAGGTTTTCATCCTCCAGCCACATCGTCACATTGCGTGCTTGTTGCTGCACCCACTCGCCGGTCGGATGGTAAGTGCTCGGCGATACGAACACCTTCCGACTACCCAAATGGATGAACATCAATCCAAAAGCGACACGTTTGCCAAACGGTGTCCAGACATTCTTACAAAAGAAGTCTGTCGCCACCATCGTGTTGAGATGTGCCGACACGAACAGCCGCCACGGCGTGGCCACGCCCTTCGGCGCACGGCGGTCCGGGTCCGGCAAGATCCCTTCGCGTTCCAGCACACGCTGCACCGAGCTGCGGCTGGGCGTCAGCGCCAGCTTCCGCAACTCGCCCACGATCCGCCTTACACCCCAGCCGGTATTCTCCCTGGCCAAGCGCAGGATCAATGCACGGACCGACGCGGTGATCTTCCGCGGCCGGCCAACTCGCCCCGGTTCCCGGCCCTCTTTTTGTTCACGCAACCACCGCCTGTACGTCTTGACACTCACGATCCCGACGAGATCATCTACCTTGATGCTCCAGCTTTTTGCCCAACCGAAGCATGCGACGACGCTCTTCCGGAGACAGGATCACACGGTTGCCTGGCACCTTCCCCTTGTACAGTTCGAGTTGAAGTTTCAGGAACCGGATCTGGTTATCTCGGCGGACCGACCAAGCCTCGGTAAGCATCAAAAACGCGACCATCAACCAACGTTGAAGCACAAATCCACCCTCCAGTCCAAATGTCGTAAGTCCAGTAGTGGCAACTGCCCAACATTATGGACCACCCCTGGCGGATTGCCAGTCGATGCCGATTTGCCTGGCCCCCTTCGCCGCCCCAATCGCCCCACTGGTTCCCGCTGAAGCACCCCCAAATCTTTTTGAAAAAATCTGAAATCCAGAGGGCCAGCACCACAAAAAAATCATACCCGACTTACCGAAGAGGGTTTGGACCACTCTAGGTTTGGACCACTCTAGGGTTGCAGCAACATGATCAATGATTCGAAGAGCGGCTGGATAACTGAATAGCTTCATGCAAAATCCCAAGAAGGCAAACTCGCATGATAAACCGGGCACTACTTTAACAGCCGTACCGATCAAGAAGGGTAGTATCGGTGGACAACCTGTCGTTAAGCCAAGTCACAAACCACTGGGCCGTCACATGCGACACTTTTTTCGTAACGCATCGATAGAAAAAGCCCTCGTCCGTCACTGATTGGACGAGGGCTAAAGTCATGATTTGTATTCAATTTGCCAGCGGGACCAATTCGCTGATCAGGCTCTTCGTTGGCGATAGCCCGCAAGTCCGGCGCTGCCGAGAGCAAGCAACGCTACCGATGACGGCTCGGGTACCGCACCGGCGACGATGGGCGTATCGGGCACACTCTCAATCGCGATACCGGTAATGTGGGCGCTGACTTCGGCGCCTGTGCTAAGGACCTCCACGCCGATCCAGCCGTGGAAGTAATCATTGGGATTAGAAATAGTCGATCCCACAGACTTATTAAAACCGATGTATAACGTGCCGGCGCTGACGGCAAAGTCGCCGGTCAAACCATCGGCAGACAGCAATTGAAACTTGGGCTGATCGGGCGCGGCATCCGTACCGCTGTCCTGGGTCGAGACAACAAAGGCTGGGCTGTCCAGCAACGTACCGGCGGTATAACCCGTGAGGTTAGCAACGGGCGGATCGGTCTCGTCGACATTGCCTGCAAAGTTCTCATTGGTGTATACCGAGATCGAGAACGCATTGCCAGCCGTCGGCTTCGTACCATACACGCCGTTAACCGTGTCGGCCGTGACGGTGAATATCGGATCGTTGTCGGAATTCTCCCCCAAAGGCGGCTGCTCAATATCAAATGAGGTTGTACCGCTGCTGCTGATCGTAACATCCAGCGGTGTGTATACGACGCCGGCCGTCGCCGAAGGCAAGGCAAGCCCGCCGACACCGGCAACGCCTGCAACCATACCGGTGAGTTTGACGAAGCTGAGTGACCGATTCGCTGCGGACCGATCATTCGTGTTTGTAGTCATCTGCATCCTGTTCTCCTCTCCTGAGTTTTTGAACCAACAAGCCATTCGGTGTCCAACCAGGCGCATAAAGATAGATCGCGCCAAATTGATGAGGTTCTGGCATAACCGAGGGCGTCGTGTCCGTTCGTTAACCCTCAAGATCCTGAGCACGGACAGAAAAACCTGATTCAAGTGTTGCCGGTTCTCCGCTCCTGCTGCTTTGGACAAAGTCAGACCTGCTTAGCATAACCGACGAAATCTGTAAGTCAAGATGCTAGCCTAGCAAATTGACGATAATAATCGTATATGATGCCCATTTGGTAATTGGCTGATATCAGGGCCGTTACATGGTGTTTAGGGCCGGTATAGGTATATACCCACCCGTCCGACACCCTCCTGGATGGTGGTATTGTGACCATTAAAGCTCCCCATGTGACGGCAAACGATCCTCATACCGGCGAAGTCTCCATGATGCTCATAACCATGCTGACATGCCACCTTGATTTACTTGAAGGATGATGCCCAGTGCCTGAAACGCGTGTTCTATTGATCGGCTGGGAGGCTACGGACTGGTCTTTGGTGGACCCCATCCTGACCAAAGGTGGGATGCCGCATCTGGCAGGGCTGATCGCACGGGGCCACCGGGCACTGCTGCTACACCGCCCTCCCCTGTTGCCGGCAACCCTTTGGAGCACACTGCTGACCGGCGCCAACCCATTAAAGCACGGCGTGTTCGCCGAACGCGAGATACGCCCCGACGGTTCGGGCTTACAGACGATTGGTAGATCTGCTCAATGCGTCGCCACACTCTGGCAACGCTTGGAATCAAAAGGCATCCCGACTGCAGTCGTTGGCTTCCCCGCAACACATCCGGCCGTACCGCTATCGAGCGCGAGTATTTCGGATTATTGGATATCGACAGATATCAAAGACCAAGAGGCATCGGTTCAACCAGACAGTCTTCAAGAAACACTCAACACGCTTCGGATCACTCCCGACGAGATTGATGTTGCGACATTGCGTTCTTTCCTGCCCAACGCATCGGGCATCGTCCCAAATGATCCGAGGCCAACGATTCTTCGAAAATGCCTGGCGCAAACCGCGAGCTGGCACGCGGTCGCCACCGCCGTAGTCGAACGGAGCGACTGGCGTTTCGCGGCCGTACACTACCACGGCCTCGGTCCGCTGTGCAGGCACTTCCTGTCGTATGACGCCCCGGCCGCGAAAGACGTATCCGAACACGACACACGCTGTTACGCCGACGTGATCACCAATGCTTTGCACTTCCACGACCTGATGCTCGGACGCCTGATCGAACTTGCGGGCGATGACACTATAATCATGCTCGTATCAAATCACGGCGTTTCACGCGGACCGAACCGCCCAACCGCCACACCGAAGTCAGCCACGCAGGTTATGTCAGGATTAAAAAGGGAAGCCATGGCCGTCATCGCCGGCAACCCGACTTTTCAACTGCCCGCGATTATCCCCGCAGCGGACTTCTCCTCCATCGTGTTATCTCTGTTTGGAATAGACTGCCCCGAACAAACACTTCAACCATTAATCGAACCAAATAAAAAGCCTGGTAGTTCCGCGCAGAATCTACAACAACCGGAAGAACGATCTGTCAACTATCTGCATTCTCTGGGCTACGTTGATAAGCCGGATGGTTACGCACGTGCGGCTAACAACAGGCTCGAAGCCGACAAGAACCACATCCTCGCGTTGGCTTGCCATGAATACAGCCAAACACAACGCGCGATCGAGATCCTGGAAACGCTCGTCGAACAATTCCCCAATACCACCGAATACGCCATCAGCCTCGCGGAGTTGTACGCGTCAACCGGCGAAGCCGAAGCACTAAGCAAGCTGGTAGACCGGCTCGCCAGGGCATACCCCACATCGCCCGTCGCACAGCTTGGCTTGGGGATCGCGGCAATGCTGCGCGGCGATCACGAAACCGCACGAAAAACCTTACAAAAACTGACTGAGTCGTCGGCAAAATCCACCCCTTGGCTGCTGGTAGAGGCCGGGCGCGCAATGCTGAAAATGAAGTGCCATAAACAGGCAATCGAGCTGTTCACCAAAGCACTTGAAAACGATGAGAACCTTGCCGACGCTTATGCGGGCCTGGCATCGGCGCAACTTGTATGCGAAAACACCGAGGCTGCGATAGCTTCATCTCAGAAAGCCGCAAACCTTCGGCCACACGACCCGCAGATCATGTTTTTGCACGGCGAAGCACTCATGGCGGGCGTCAGGGATCAAGCGGCAAGGCTTTGGCTCGAAGATGCACTTCTCGCCGATCCGGATTCCGTACAGATCATCCAGACACTAGCCGCATTGTATGAACGGCTGGGCAATCAGGCACACGCCAAGGACCTGCGGGAACGGCTGATGCTTATTCAGTTCCACAAGTCACAGAAGCAGCGTCTAGGATTCGATACGGCTCTACGAATACGCGGGTAGTCACGCCGAGTTTGTCGCAGAACCGGATCGTGTCGGTGTGCTTTTTATGTGTGAAGTAGGTCAACGTGTGCACACCGATCTCAACACAACGTCGCCAGCCATATAGACGTAACGCGATGTTAGCCCAAGTGCCGCGGAAAGGCGTATCGACGATGATTGCTTCGACAAACCCAAGCCCCGCTTCTTCCATCGTCCGCCCCAGTATCACACCGACAAGCTGCCCATCCAGTTGCAAAACAGGGGATGCATACGCATTAAACCTGCGAGCCGAGTCCCCTGTGATCTGGCCAAGTATCTCGTCGTACGATCCGCCGATATGTTTTTGATACAACCGGGCTATGGCCGTCGGGTCCACCTCATCCAGATTCAATACGTTAAGCCCCTCGGGTACTCGGCCACGCTTGCATAGCTGTGCCCAGATCGGTTCGATCAGGTCCAGGCCCGACTGCACCGTAATTCTCCCCTCCGTCGTCCGCTCTCCGTGGACAAATCCGAGTTGTAGCCAGAATTGCTCAACCTCACTCCCGACTTCGATCGCTCCCCAGGTATAGAGAGCCTGCCCGCCCCACCGCCTGACCGCTGGGATAACGCCTTCAACCAAAGCCTTCTCCACACCTCGGCCCCGCCAGGGTGCAACCACATGCAGGGCAATCTTCACCCCCACGACCGGCTCATGGCGAAAGGTTGGATCGGCCGCGATCGCACCGATGATGACATCATTAGCCGTATCGATCGCGACCCATGTCTTGACCCTCGCCCCCAAATGCACCACCTCAGGCAACAGCATCCGCAGCACACGCCAGTCGCTGCGGTCGCCCGGGCGTATCTTCAGATCACTGGTACACAAATCAAAGCTACCCATCGTGGTATCAGAACTTCTGTCGATTCAATGAGGCGATTGAATCATCCGCATGAGAATCAAGACTATTTATACCAGCCAACAACCTCTCCAACCTTAGCACCAGACGATCTGCATCAGCGGTTCACCCCCAGACGCCCGGGCATCCGAATCGAGCCGGGCATACGCTGATACCGTCAAGCTGGGTAACGCGGACACCGTTATTCCAAATGTCTGAATAATCTGAAAATAAAGCATTGCAATCTGCTAGTCAAGCACCTAGAATAGCATCAAGTCGGGCGGGGGAACAGATCATTTGGGTTTGTAACTTGTGGAATGCAGAGATTGATTCGATGCTCATATCCCGTGCAGCAGACTATGCTTATTCACTGTACTCGTACGGCCGAGTGATGACATACGCCCGGAATGCCCCCGTAGATCGGCGAGTCAGCCAGAGCAACGTACATCGTCGATCTAACCATCCCGCAGCCGGGTTCACGCTTATCGAACTGCTGGTCGTCATCAGCATCATCGCCCTGTTGGTCGGCATCCTTTTGCCCGCGCTCGGCGCGGCCCGACAGCAGGCCCTCAGCATGAAGTGCAAGTCTTCGCTCCGACAGTTCGGCATCGCGTGGACCGCCTATGCCACCGACAACGATGACTGCGTCTATGTCGGCTCCAGTCATCAAGGTAATTATGAGGTTCAATGGTGGGCCGCCGAAGACCTGACCACGGGTGAAGCGGTACGGGAAAAGGGTTCGCTTTATCCTTACATGCCCAGCGGTGAAATCCGCGACTGCCCGAACGCCGATGGACTCGGGACAAACCTGGGACTGGATGAGGACGCTCCAGTTGCTTATGGCTTCTCCGCCACAGTTCACGACAGTGGTCATTATGCTTTCCCGAATCTGCTGCTGAAGCTCGTTGAAGTCCAGATGCCTAGCGAAACTTTCTGGTGGGGTGACGGTGGTCGCTATCTGAATGGTGAATTAGCTCGTTGTGAAATCACAGATTGTGAGGGTGGCTTCGGATACCAAGCAGCATTTCACGGTCGGCACTCAGGGAAAGCCAACATCCTCTGGCTCGATGGACACGCAGACTCACGCGAACCCAACTACACCAACCCCGGCACGGGCGTGCTGTTCGGCAACTCAACACAAGAACAGCGAAAACAGGCATTCCTTGGCGACCTGATGCCTGAAGGCGTCGTATACGGTGATGAGAATCAAACCTACTACTTCTGGAAAAACAAAGACATCAAGAGGCTCCGCGAATAACGACATTTGCCGATCTCTGTCTAAAACAAAAGCACTCATACCAAGCAAACGTAATACGGAATGGAGCCTGATGAAAACCATGAACAGACTCATATATATCATACTGATCGCAACCTGCTTTGTTGCGTCAACGACCGCCCGAGCTCAGGAACAGGACAAGAAGCCAGATCCGATCATTGTCGAGATGACCGCCCTAGCCAAACAGTGGGAAACACTGGTGCCCGACACCTCCGCCCTGAACGACCCGGCGGCACGCGAAGCGGTGCGTGAGCAGGGTTTAGAGCTTTGCGAACAGTTCCTCGTCAAACTGGATGAGTGGAAACAGAATCACAGGCCCATGCCGTTTGTAATTTCTCTCAGCCTGGGCTTCCTCACCAACTACATCGTGCTCGGCGGAGACCCGTCGGATGTCCCCGTCTCCGAAGGCGAAGCGGAGGTCGCTTCCAATATCGCGAAGTTCATCACCGGCACACACGAAGATCAGCAAACCCTGTTTAATAAGTGCAAAGAGGTTCTGGATAAAGACCCGACCGACATGAAAGCGACTTTATCGCTGGCGCTGATGACGAAGTATGCGGGTCTTGCGACCCCTGAACTGAAAAAGCAGCTCGCCGCCTACCGTGAAGACGCGATGAAACGCTCCGGCCGCACCCAGCAGCTCGCCGAGGCCGCCGAACGTATTAAGGCATTTGAAGGCAAGCCCATGGCTCTCAAAGGCACGCTTGTCGACGGCATCGAATTCTCTACCGAACAATGGAAAGGCAAAGTGATCCTCGTCGACTTCTGGGCAACTTGGTGCGCCCCCTGCCGGGCTGAGCTGCCCCATCTCAAAGAAGCCTACGAGAAGTACCACGATAAGGGTTTGGAAATAATCGGCGTGTCCAATGACTTCAATAAGCAGGCGCTCGAAGCATTCATCAAGAACAACCCCGATCTACCTTGGCCTCACTTTTTCGATTCGGGCAAGGCAGAGCAACGTGGATGGCACCCGCTTACCAAAGAGTTCGGCATCAACGCGATTCCCGCGTTGTTCCTCATCGACCGCAACGGAGTCTGCAACTCGGTTACAGCAAGAGGGCACCTGGATGAAATGATCCCCCCGCTGCTCGAGGAAGTACCTGCCGATGCTTCAGCATCTGCCAAACCCGTTCAGGTCGGACAATGATCAATCCGTATGACACACTGGCTTGTCGTGTCACTTTTTACTTCAGGAAGAGAAAGAGATGAGTACAGAACACGCGATGGTTAGCGAAACCGGTAAGTTTGGAACGCTGCCTCTAAAGACAATGCTTGCGATGGGTGCGGTCGGCGTGATAAGCACCGAGGCCGGCGCAACAGTTGTCTATCAGGATCTGGACATCACACTATCGAGCGATGCGACCACGTCGCAAATAATCACGGTCCCAAGCGGGCTGACGGGCAACAGCGATATCGATGGGAACGACTTGCTCCTATTTGAGATTGATACGGTCAACGGCATCAGTGGGAGCAAGCCGATTGGCTCGAGCGTCTCGGCCGACGGTTACTACTTCATAGACGGGTCCACCTACGTGGACCCCGATCCGAATATCAATACAGACTTTGAGCATATTGAGGCGCTCACCTTCGCGCTCAACGACGAGATCGGCCCCAGCACACCGGGCGACATCTGGAGCCCATTCGTCGGACAAATCACTGGCGACGAAACCGCCAAAGCTAGCGATCACTTGCTACTCGCATCTGCCGATGGAACCACCGACCTCTACGGCAACGCGGGCTGGTACGCACCCGGCCTCGGCGAGCAGTACTTTGGCTTCGCCATCGACAACGACAACAACGATAGCGCTACCGGTACATCGTTCTACTATGGCTGGCTAGGCGTCGAGGTCCTCTCCCTTGATGACCCGAGCACAACCGAAGTGCAAGAACCCATCAGCGTCAAGTTCACCGGCATCGCCATGGAAACCGATCTGGATACACCCATCCTCGCTGGCTTCACCGGTACACTTGCAGGTGATCTTAACGGCGACGGATACGTCGGACTGGACGACTTGGATATCGTGCTCGGTAACTGGAACCAGAGCGCTTCCGCGGGCAACCTGTTACAAGGTGACCCATCCGGCGACGGTTATGTCGGACTGGACGACCTGGACATCGTCCTCAGCAATTGGAACACAGGAACTCCGCCCACGACAAGTAACGCTGTTCCTGAGCCGACCTCAGTCGCTCTACTCGCAATGGGGGTTGCGGGTCTGGCTTCGTACCGCCGGCACAGAAAACCATAGTACGTATGAATCGAATATGTTATCTTAAGCTATAACAAGATTGTTATGACTCACAGATCACAAACCTGTGAGTCTTTCCAGCAGCTACGATAAAGTCACATGATTATTCATTCTTCAAACCAAAGCAATCCGACCACCGAGAAAGAGGATTCGTTCACCGCCGACTTCGGCAGGGTAATGGATCGTGTTCGGTTAACTCTGACAGACCTATTCTCTCACTTCCCAAACGGGATACGCAAGAGTCGAGATGCACAAAAATACCTTGGCGTTGACTCGAACCTGAGCTGGCTGCTATTGAAAGTACTTGCTTGCCCGGATGCTTTAGGCGCATCACGTTTTGTCCCTTCGAGCGTATCCATGCAACGCGTCTTTGATGCCGCACGCAAGAAGGGCCTAGATCGCGCGCAAGTCGACGAGGCGGAACAAGCGTTCAAGGAGTTTGAGCAATATGTAGAAGATCATGCCGGCGACCGCGCCAGTCTCGAGTCGATGGTTGCCGGTCGTACGTTCGGCGACCAGACCGACCCGATCTATCAGGCCGACCTGCAAAGCCGTAAGGCGATCTTCAAAGGCCACATGTACTACTGGGGCATGGAAGTCGCGACCCGCTCGGTCACCGCAGTTATCGCGCCCAGCAAAGAAGGCAAAAACAGAGTCGACTACGGGCACATCCGCACCTTCCAGGGGCTCCGTCGCCTGCGAGCCGAAGCCAACATGCTGGTCGACCGTGTTCAATTCTTCAGCGGAGACAAGCACCCCGATGAAGCCTCTTTAATGCCATTAGACCCTGACACCGTACAGCGGATCGGTGCGCCACTTATTGAAGAGTTCTGCTCCAAACCCTTGCCGGAATTCTCTACCATCTCGAATGAGCATGGCGAAACACGCACGGAACTGCTCGGCGCCGAGGTCGGCCAAAAGAGCCGGGTAGACCTCGCCTTCGGTAGCCTGCGACGCAAGGCAGACATCACGCCCGGGTTCAATGAAGGCCAACTCATGCTCGGTGCAAGGACGCGTGTCTGGATCCCCACCAAACTTCTCGTCCTGCACATCCTTGTCCATGCCGACGGCTTCCCAAACGAACGGATGCAGCCGCTCCTGAAGGTCAACGGTCACGCCTTACAAACCAGACCCGACGACATGTACGAAGCGCATGGACAGTTGCCATTCACAGAACAACTGCAATATGTCGGCCGCGGTGAAGTCGGGGCTCATACCATCGATATCCCCAAGCACGTTCAGATCGCAAGACATATCACCGACAAAGCTGGATGGAATCTGACCGACTTTGACGTTTACCGTGCAAAGATTGAATACCCCATGATAGACACGACCGTAAGCGGATATCTTTTATTTGATGCAGATTGATGAAGTCGTTTGAGACTGAAGTGGTCCACTTGCGAGTTCGGCGAAAAGCTGCAACCACTCGGGGGCGGTTCAAAATGTAGGGCACTGCCCATTTTTACCTTATTTCATGCTGCTTTTCGCTCATAATAACTCAACAGACCACCCAACAATGCATGCCTCTGAACAGGCCCGAGTTTCTCGGTCTGCGGCGGGGATTCGGTCGCACGGATGGGGATCGGATCATAGCTCATCGTCAACGGCCTATTGTCTTTGCCTTGATGCGGGCGGAGACGATTATAGTAGTTCACATACGTTTGCACGATGTGATCCATGTGGCGGAGACTGAAACAGAAGAAGTGGTTCAGAGACTCGCGCTTAAGGGTGCCGATCCACGATTCGGCGAAACAATTCGCGATCGGAGCCTGGAACGGGGTCTGGACGACCTGTTCGCCCACGTTTCGGAAGTGTTCGTCGAAAGCTTCGGTGAACTTCGTGTCACCGTCGTGGATCAGGAAGCGAAGTTCCAGGTTTTCATCCTCCAGCCACATCGTCACGTTGCGTGCTTGTTGCTGCACCCACTCGCCCGTTGGATGGTAAGTGCTCGGGCTGACGAACACCTTCCGGCTCCCCAAATGGATGAACATCAACCCAAAAGCGACACGTTTGCCAAATGGCGTCCAGACGTTCTTGCAGAAGAAGTCTGTCGCCACCATCGTGTTGAGATGTGCCGACACGAACAGCCGCCACGGCGTGGTCACCACGCCCTTCGGTGCGCGGCGGTCCGGGTCCGGCAATATCCCTTCATCGACCAGCACACGCTGCACCGAGCTGCGGCTGGGCGTCAGCGCCAGCTTCCGCAACTCGCCCACGATCCGTCTTACGCCCCAGCCGGTATTTTCCCCGGCCAAGCGCAGGATCAACGCACGGACCGACGCGGTGATCTTCCGCGGCCGGCCGACTCGCCCCGGTTCCCGGCCCCCCTGCTCCTCTCGCAGCCACCGCTTGTAGGTCTTGACACTCACGATCCCGATGAGATCATCTACTTTATGACCCAGCTTCTTGCCCAACCGAAGCATGTGATGACGCTCCTCCGGCGACAGGATCACACGGTTGCCTGGTACCTTCCCCTTATACAGTTCGAGCTGGAGTTTCAGGAACCGGATATGGTTATCTCGGTGGACCGACCAGGCCTCAGTAAGCAATGTAAACAGCAAAATTACCCAACGCGGCAACATCTTCTCCACTCCCCTAAGTCCAGTATTGGCAACTGCCCAACATTATTGACCACCCCCGGCGGATTGCCAGTCGATGCCGATTTGCCTGGCCCCCTTCGCCGACCCAATCGCCCCACTGGTTCCCGCTGAAGCACCCCCAAATCTTTTTGTAAAAATCTGAAATTCAGCGGGCCAGCACCACAAAAAAATCATACCCGACTTACCGAAGAGGGTTTGGACCACTCTACAAGTGATTATGCTGTGCCTTCAAGCAAGGAGGCTTTGATGAAGGCATATTCAATGGATCTGCGGAAGCGGGTGTTGGCGGCGTGTGATGCCGGGCACGGCACGCGTGAGGTGGCCAAGCGGTTCTCGGTCAGCGCCTCGTGGGTGCGTCGGCTCAAGCAACGGCGTCGTGAAGGCGAGGGGATCGCGCCGCGGCCTCAGGGCGGCGACTACGTCAGCCGGTTCGCCGGCAAAGACCTGCAGCGTGTACATGCGATGCTCAAGCAGAAGCCGGACACGACGCTGGATGCGTTGCGTGTGCGTTGTGAGCGTGAGCTGGGCATCCGTTGCGGGCTGGGCACGATGTGGCGGACGGTGCGTTGGAAGCTGGGGTGGACGTTTAAAAAAAGTCATTACGGCCCGGCGAGCAGGACCGCGCGGATGTGAAGCGTCAGCGTGTGAACTTCCGCATCGCCACGCGGTTCATCGAGCCTAAGCAGCTTGTGTTCCTGGATGAATCGGGCGCGAAGACGAACATGACCCGCCTGCGGGGCTGGGCCGGACGCGGTTGCCGGCTGGACGCCGCGGCGCCGCACAGCCACTGGCGTACGACGACGATGCTCAGCGCGATCGGTTGTGAGGGTGTGATCCAACGGGCGACGCTGGCCTTCGACGGCGCGACGGATGCGGCGCTGTTCCGCGGCTACGTCGAGCGTTGCCTGGCCCCGGCACTAAAGCAAGGCCAGATCGTCGTGATGGATAACCTGGCGTCGCATAAGGTGCGCGGGGTGCGTGAAGCGATCGAAGCGGCGGGCTGTGACCTGTGGTACTTACCGCCGTACTCACCGGACTTCAACCCGATCGAGAAGATGTGGAGCAAGGTCAAAGCCCTGCTGCGTGCCGCCGCCGCGCGGACCAGCGACAAACTGATTGAGGCGATCGGTCGGGCGTTGCGTGCGGTATCCCTGGACGAGTGCCGCAACTACTTCCGCAGCTGCGGGTATGCTACATGAGATTGGAAGACGCTCTAATATGACTTACCCAGAAATTCACCTGGGAGTGTTGGATGAATAATCGGTAGAGCTGTCAAGAAAATAACTCCATTAGATAGTTCGAAGAGCGTTCACATATCACTACGCATGAGTTGCCTTAAACGGGGCAGCGCTATCCATGCCGCCCGTCGTCGCCCCAGACCGAGGGCGAGCCACCAGCACTGTGACGCTAACACTTGCAGTATGGATCGCATGCGAGACTTAGCTGAACTAAACGGCCCTCCATGTCATATACGGCGTGCGGCAAGAGCCATGGTCTTTCCCGTATCCGCCTTAGATGAAGATCACCGTACCTTAGCTTAGCTACTGCCCATTGCATAGGAACTGGAATATATAGGGCTGGTACCACCAAACCTGTTTGGTGCGCATCTTCGTAAACGCAAGTGCACTGGCTATTTCGCCAACAGGGTTATTGAACTCCTGAAAGTGCTCGGGGTGCGGTCGAGTGTGGATGCCCCTGTAGTTCCGCACTACTGTGACTCTCGGATTTTGGCTACCAGTGCTTAAACGGGCTTTGATTGGGCGGAGACCGATCACATTTCGTTCGTCGCTTGCTGGAATAGAGCATTTGTCGGTGTATGAAAAGACTCCGTGAGGTGCCAATGCGCGAGCTACGCACTGGAAACTCGCTACGAAATCACGCAGGTGATGATGAACCATGAACGCATGAACGGCGAGGTACCTCTCATCAAGATTGACGTGCGTTGCATCGCCGACGATCCACCGCGTGCGCGGCAGGTTGTAACTGCGACAATGAGCAATATGCTGCCCAGCAATATCCAGCGAGTCGATGGCAAACTCGAAGCCAAGGTCACGTAGAACTCTTGCGACAATGCCAGTGCCGCATCCGATGTCCAACAGTCTTGCCCGATCGCCGCCACGCGAGCGGTCAGCGAGTCCCAGTGGGTCACAATTCACAATCGCCTGTGCAATTATCTGGTCTCGCGGGGCCGTTGTGGCTACAACGTCATAGAAGTCTGGATCGAGGCCGTCAAAGGGGTTGCAGTCATGGGCCGAGTCTGACCTCCAACCGATTTCGGCACATACCGGGGCGAGCTGATTATCCCCCTCCAGCGGGCCGACGATATCACTGAGAGCGTAGCGGCCATCCTTCGATGCAAGCAGTCCATGCGTCAACCAGAGGCGTCTTACTGCTGAATCATCCAGCATATGCCTGAGCCTAGATGTGAGCCGATCCACAGCACTCGCCCTGAGTCGAGCGATACAATTTATTACAGATTCCTTCAGTTTAGGCGACGAAGGGTTCATCGACTCAGGTACCTACTTTTGGGCATGCTCAGGGCACGGCGCTCTGTTGTGTGGGACGCTATGAACTACCTCATTCAGTTCAATATCTGAACGTATAAGCCCACGCGCCTTCATGCTTTCCATGATCTGTGATAATCGTTCCAAGTTGTTCGCCCCCAATGCATGCTGCATGACCAGTTCCCGGTTCATTCGCAGAGCATTGAGTTCCTTATTTCGGTCGATGTTGCGGCAGTGTTTGCTGAGGTGTTCTATTGCCTCCGCCTCATTCTCGGGCTCCAGGCACCATTCCCAGCCAGCCATAGTTGCGGAGACAAATGCTTTCACTACCTCTGGATGTTGGTCGATGTATTCCCTGTTCGCAAAGATAACGCTGCCACAAGTTGGAATTCCGCTGTCCTCTGGGTGCAGAATCACTATATCAATTCCGAGTTCCTCAAGGACAAGCATCTCGTTTGTAAGTGCGCCTGGATACACATCCACATCATTGGCTACAAACGGCTGCACACCGTATTTGAGAGGTACCTCATGCAACTCGGCTCTATCGACGCCATTCCTCAGAAGCATCTCATGATACAGAAAGTATGTGGGACTGCCCGGCTTGATACCTACTCGCTTTCCTCGCCAGTCTTCAACAGACGCAATCTTTGACTCCGCACGAGAAAAAAACGCGTGATATCCTGTGTGCTGAATTGTCCCAACGATCTGAAGTGGTACCCCTGAAGAAACGGCGTTGATCACTAGCACGGGACTATTGGCGATGCCAATGTCTGACGAGCCAGAGGCGACCCGGACGACTGACGGATTGTCGATCCCTCCAGGCTCAAAAGTGACATCCAATCCTTGGGCCTTGTAGAAACCGAGTTCGAGCGCGGCGATCTGCCCACACGAATTGGCATTAGGTTGCCAACCTAGGCTGACTGTCACATGTCGCAGCTTTGACTGTCGATGTGTATACGCTACATCTGATTGCAGGTGGTCTGATACGCCTGAATCCAGGAGACCGCTTTTGTGGATCTCATCAACGAGACTGTTCGTATAGCATTCCTTTACGTTGATGTCTTTGGGTAACAGTCCGGATGACTGCCAGACCTCGGCCGTGTGATTCCATAGTTGCTCATCCATCCGGCCGAGTTGCAGTGGCTCCTTCGCGTAGAGCATATCTCGAGTTGCACGCCATATGCGCAGCTCTGCGGCACGATCCAACTGCGGGTTTAGGTCAACCACAGCATCAACTACGTTATCATCAGTTGTTTCCAAAGATGCCCTAATTGCCCACAACTCCCCAACTAGAAATCGCTTAAGATCTTCCCGCTGGGTTCTGAGCGTCTCCTCCGACGTGAAAACCACGTTTCCTCCAGGCCGAATGCCGTACTGGTAGGGGTCTATAATGTTCACTCGGAAGCCCCGTTCCTCAGCGAGTATCGGTTGGTTTGTGATGAATGAAGGGAAGACATCCACGGTCCCATTAAGAAGCATTTCCAGATTAGGACCCACCGGTATCTCGGTGATTGTGCTGCGGTCAATATTCAGCTTTGCCATCAAGGCTTCATAGAGGGTGCCCTTGTCGGTACCGGGCATTACTCCGACACGTTTTCCAGCAAAGTCGTGCGGAGTCGTAATGCCACTGCCCTCCAATGCGATAAACCCAACTCCGGATTTAGTGGTATCTTCAGAGATGGCAATGATCGGCAATCCCTTACTTCGCGCTAGAAGAATCTGGTCAAAGCTCGCTAATCCCACGTCGGCCTTCCCGGTTGCCACCAGTCTCAGGGGATCTTTGCCAGGTCCTCCGGGCATCAGCGTAACATCCACACCCGCGCGCTCGTAGATTCCGTCGGCTACACCCAATGCCTGCGGGCCGAAGCCAGAGTACATCAGCCACTTCAACTGAAAGCGCACTTCCACGGGAGCATGGTTGTCTCCGCCAGCAATCTGGCTATTGTTGATGCGCCAGATCACAACTGTGGCAGCCACGATCAAGGAAATCAAGACCACGGATAGGACGGTCTTTCGATATAGTGACATCGTGTTATCTCCTGCTATCAATTCGGAAGCGATGTGCAAACACCCATTCGAATGTGATCACCAACGCGAATAGCAGCAACCCCATACCTGAGGCGCATAGGAGCGCGGCGAATAGCATCGGAGTGTCGACGTTGTAGAAAGCCATGATGATTGCGAATCCGATGCCGGAAGTTGCGCCGGTAAGTTCGGCGACAATAGCACCTACCACAGCCAGCGTTGCCGAAACGCGTAGAGCAGCAAATATGTACGGAACGGCCGTCGGGATTCGGAGCTTCAGCAGTATCTGCAACTTAGTCGCTCCATGTGTGCGAAACAGGTCGATCGCGTCATGCTCCACGCTGCGCAATCCTAATGTTGCGTTCACGACCAGCGGAAAGAACGCAACAATAGCGGCCATGGTAATCTTGCTTGCGGGACCATATCCGAGCCATAGCACCAGAAGTGGGGCCAGCGCGACCACCGGCACCGACTTTAGTCCGATTAGTAGTGGATAGGTGGACCGTTCAATCCACCGAATGTGACAGAAGATCGCCGCCGCCAGCAATGATACTACGTTTGCCAGCAGAAAGCCCGCCAACGCCTCGCCGCCGGTGATCGCGGTGTCTATCAGGAGACTGTCGGCGTGCTGCATCACTGCAAGTGCGATCTGCGAAGGTGGTGGGAGTAGCCACACTGGAACGTGGAGATAGCGACACATCAGTTCCCACGCGATAATTATCGAGGCCATTAGGCTTCCGGGGGCAATCACCCGTACTAAACCATTGCGAAGGATGCTGTGTCGATGTCTACATGCCACCGCAAGCCTATCAAGAAGGGCCATCAGATCCGCAATCTCTGATCCGACATCTATGCGAAATAGTGGGGAGTTCTTAAACACACTGACCGCCGACGCACACCCCTGGTTACCTACGACAACAACTGGAGTGGCTGTCGGTATTTCAAGACTGCAAAGTTTTGCGTCGTCCAAGTCTGCTTCGCCCCCCAGTACGATGCCGGCCCGTGGGCCACCTCTACTTGCGACAGTTGAAGTGACTTCCGTGGTACTGACGCAGGTGACGACCTCATAGCGCCGCTCGATGGCTTCAAGTAGCACCGCCGATTCTGCACCCAAGCCAACCACCAAGAAGTCGTACGGCTTCATGATGCACATCCTTCGTTGAGCGATGAACGTGTTTGCTTCACGTACTGCTGAAATGCGGGAGAATCAACAATGTGTCGAGGCCTGGGGCGAGCGATATTTATGTCAATGACATCACTGACTCGGGCAGGGCAGGAAGACAATACGAATACGCGGTCGGCAAGAAGCACGGCCTCCTCAATCGAATGCGTAACGAGCACAATAGTCGGTAACGACTCAATATGCATTGCTGCCAATTCTTGATTCAGTCGCAGGCGCGACAGCTCGTCCAGATGCCCAAACGGTTCGTCCATCAGCAACAACGAGGGTGCAGTCGCAAGGGCTCGTGCCAACGCTGCACGCGACTGCATGCCGCCAGACAAGCGATGCGGGTAATAATCCTGGAAATCATCTAGGCCAACTACGTTGATCCAATGGTCAGCCGCAGCCGGCCTGCACGCATCCGCGCCGCCGCGTCGCTTCGGACCCAGCTCAAATGGTAACAGGACGTTCTCTCTGACTGTCCGCCAAGGAAGCAGCACGGGTTTCTGAAACATGAACGATACCTTGCGAAGGTCAAGGTACACCGCTGGAGATTGACCATGTATCCATACGTTGCCGCACGACGGCGTTAGGAGGCCAGCAATCATCCTCAAGATGGTTGTCTTCCCGCATCCAGAGGGTCCGACAATTGCGGCAACCTGATTCTCATGAATCTGTATGCCCACTCTATCAACAACAGGCAAGCATCGCCCTCTGTTCACGTAGAAGTGGGTGATGTCTCTTAGATCAACCGCTACGCCATCATGGCTTTTGCTTGCCAATACGTTCATTCTGCCTTTCCGGATACTTGGTCAGAGACCAAAAGGTAGACGCCAACTATCGACAGCAGACTTACCATGGCAAATATCCCGCCACCAGTTGCTGCGATAAGAACGACGTAGTACGCAATTCCTGAATTGGCCGCTGGCAAGACATCTCCGATCGATACGATCACCGAAAACGCGGTGTATATTTCGCGGTACACGTCCGCTGAGGTCGTTGGCGACGGACGTACGGCAATAAGGGCCAGTGAAGTGAGAATCCACAGAACTACCATTAGGGTCAGTAACCTTAGTGGTTTGGTGCTGTAGCCGCTGCTTAAGCCCCATACGGCGTAGAGGAAGCCCCGGAGCTTGGTTTGTAAGCTTGGTGAGTAGCGATACCCCCTCATCGTCCAGTGCTTCTCGAGCTGCCAGAGCAGCAACGTCACACGAGCAGAACCAATTCCTGCGGCTGCATGTCGTGCATCCATCAATGTTGACGAAACCAGAATAGACGCAACAGGATCGACCGCATGAGATCGGTCGAAGCTGCGGAGTTTCTCAGCCATCTCTCTGTCGAAACGGCGGATGAATGTTAGAATGGCCCGTGTCTGATCGGGCCGGACTGAAAGATGCTGCTGCCAGAGATCGATCAGTTTACGGAATCGAGCGATGAACTCATCGCATCTGGTTGCCACTAGAGCTTCCGGAGTCATGATCCTCCCTCCGATGCGTACGAGATACCATCAAGGATACTCCTCAGACGATCATAGAACCCGCGGATGGGTACATGGCTTTTTGCCAGCACATATTCGATGCCCTCGACTCTGGCTGCGTCCAGACAGGCGGGGTATGCTGATACAACAACGATCGTCATTTCTGGATACTCTGCGCGAAGATACTTGGCGAAGTCGATGCCATCATCGAAAGCATCGGTACTGCTGAGGATGCCGTCTACAAACGCAATATCATAGCTATTGCGTATTATCGCCGCATGCGCAGATGCAATATCAAAAACAGCATCAACGTCCATTTCGACACGCTTTGCAAGATAGTGTCTGTTCAACCAAAGGACCGCTGATTGAAGTTGTTTGGCAAAGTTCTCGTCGTTGTCCAAGACCAGTACACGCATGATCATATCGCGTCCCCTTGTGCCTGAATGCTGCCCTTCATGCGAAGTGTCACGGATGCGCCGACCGATGTCGAAGCGATGGTCATCCGGTGTCCGTATTCTTCCACCAGCCATCGGCGTGACTGCGCGAGGCCACGGCCGACACCCGAGTGTTTTGTGCTTGGAGGCTCATCCCCTGATCTGAATGCTGCGACCACCTCTTCGGGGAAACCGCGACCGTAGTTTGAAATCACCATGAGGATCGGGTATTCAGGGAACTCCGTATCCACGGTGAGACTGATCGACGCTTGGGAGCCTTGGGCACTCGATTCTGTGCTGGCATCGTATGCATTCGTGAGAAGCGCTTCGAGAACAGTGACGAGTGCGAGCGCAGGCATCGACGCGTAGGCTACCGTGTGCGGGGGAATGTCAGAGTCGATTGCGAACTGAGCATCAGGGTACCGGCCAGCCACGCGGGTAACGGCGCGTTCAACGCACGATTCGACGTCCGCTCTGCTCTCGCGATGCTTAAGGTCAGAAAGTGTCATTTCCTCCTGCCATTCTTTCAACTGCAATTGAATGTTGTCGAAGTCGCGCATAAGTAGCTTCAGTTGGCGCAGGTGCTCGCTGTCATCGGGATGTGCCCGCGCGAAGTCTTCCTGCGCTTGGTAAAGCGCCATCGAGTGTCGCATAAGCTGGCTATTAACTTCATGCGTTAATATGAAGTGAGCGAACTGCGCTGTTTCGAACATTCGCTGCTGCATGCGACGTACCTTGTTTGTCGCAACAACAAGCGTTCCTTGAGTACCTACATATCTCCGCTGTGGCGTAACAAATGCCTCGATAATAACGCCTTCATCCCCCCCCCCATTGAGCGGCATATAAAGATAGTAGTCGTTGTTGATCGCCTTGCCATTGCTTAAGTGCGCGACAATGTCCGAAAACAACGTACTATCAGAATCGTCGACTTTGTCGCGTACCAAATCATACGAATGGAGGCGCGTGAACAGCGACTCCATCTCGATGGGGAATGCTGACACATGGAACAGCCTTTTGAACGACTCCGAGGCACCGGTGATCTCCAGCGACTGGTTGGTGACAAAGCCCGGGTGGACCATTTCACCAAGATCGACAAAATCGTCCGGCTTCGAGCTGAATGATGGAATTTGCTGCCCGGCGTCTATTGTACTTGTGAGGACCTCCGTCAAACGGACGACGCCAAGCGCAAGGCACAGACCCCTCTCCTCATCGGACGATTGTGCGATCTGTGAGGCAATGGCGACGTCCTCAGGTACCGAATATCGGGTGCCTTTGCCTTTCCCCTGTATTCGTACGAACTCTCTCTCGGGATTCGAATCGGTGTGCTCCTGAAACCAAGCAATCGATTGTCGCAGCGCATACTCCGATCGCCCAGACGTCGCCTTGTACTTGTGGTTCCATTCCGAAAACAAGACCCCGCAACCCCGTTCAGCGCCCGGACCTCGCGGATCTTCTTCAAGTACTGTGACCAGACTCAACAGTGCATCTCGTTCGCGAGAGTCCATGCGCATAATCGCCTGAGCAAACTCTTGTAGACGAGATCGCGCACGCTCGTCGGGACGATTAGAGCAATTTCGTGATGAAGAACTCGCCATAGGCCATACTATACGCTTGATCATGGCTGTTTGTCAACGCAAATACATGATTCATGGCGAAATTATGGGGCCGAGAGCACGAATGGCAATGTATTTTGTGTATTCGTCTCCATAAAGCGCCGCAGACTCCCATGGCCGCTGTCACACGACCACGGTAGCTGGCGGGGCCCGGGTAACCTGGGCGATGGTGCGTTTATGCCGCCGCCACAGGTACCGGCAGGATCAGCGGTTACAGGATGCCGATCAGTCTCAAGCGGGGATTGCGTGAGACTGGTTCCCGCCGTTTGTCAACGCTGAAGTGGCCCATTTGCGAGTTCGGCGAGAACCAGCTGCCGGGTCGGAGCGGGTGAAGTGGTCCATTCGCGGTTTCGACGAAAACCAACCACCACCGGATCCGGTCTATAAATATTGGGCACGGTGAAGAGGTCCACCAGCGAATTGGGCAAGGACAATCTCGGGCCGGGGCCGATTCAAATGTCGGGCTCTGCCCGTTTTCCCTTTATTTCACGCTGCTTTCGCTCGTAATGGCTCAACAGCCCACCCAACATCGCATACCGATGGACAAGGACGGTTTGCTCGATCGGCGGCGGGGATTCGGTCTTTCTGATCGGATCATGGCTAGTGTTCCACAGCCGATTCTCCTTGCCCTGATGTAGATGAAGATGATTAACGGAACTTCTTGAAGCTACAAATATGTACCTGCAGAAGTCTTTGAATCAACGCAGTAATTAGACGGGGGGGGGGTTCCAGCCTGAAAGCAGGAAACACGGCATAAAGCCGAACACGAGTCGCTTGAAGTTCAAAAGCCCGCCCGTTCAAAATGGTGCCGAATACGCTTCACAATGATGTTGTCAACTTGCCGACGTGAGATGCCACGACTTCGAGCCGCCGCCGCCTTTCCATGACGCGCTATCAAGCATATAAGTTGACGATCATGTTCTGAAAGGGTCCTCATCCCATATTCAAGGGCGTCGCGCCTATCTATGAGCAATGGTACTTCAACCGAAGGATCCGGAACAAGTTCTGCCAAGCTTACCGGCGTCTGATCACACGAATATCCATAACCCCTGGCCACATCGTTATCGATGAGAACGTCGAGCGGTACATGATCCAGATGAAAAGCGTGCTTTATTCGTGAGCGACCGCGTAGAAACATTGCCGCCCAACTATTGATCACGATCGTCTCAAACCGTTCCCGCGAGCCGCGCTTTGGATCAAATAGATGATCACGCTTGAGAAGATCCAAACGTATACTTTGACATAGATCCTCTTCGTCAGTGAGAGGCAATTTGCACTGGCGGAGAATGTCCATAGCCTTGGCTTTTATACGTTCCTCGATGGGAGCATGATTGGTTTTCGTTTTTTGTTTATCTCCCACATGGTGGGGTGATTCGACAGAATCAGTAGGAGGCGATTCGGAGTCTGCGTCTTCGGGTGCCGGCGTAGAATTAGGATGTGGCCCCTCGCGACAATAGCGGAGTAAAGCTGTCGCGAGGACCTTACTTACCTCCTGAAACTGTTCATCCTTAGGTATGTCTCGATCCCGTTCGTCGTAAGCCATCGTATTTGCTCCTATGGTCTAGCAACCACAGGATCGCACTTAGCCACAACCAAGAAACAAGATCAAGCGAGACGAGTATAAAATTTGAGAATGGCGCGGTACGACACCGCAATAATTACATACCGGCCATTACGAACACGGTTGCGCACTCACTAGGTTTGGACCACTCTAGTGTCTGGAGCCACTTTAAATATGTCTACGCCATGCAAGTGGATTGATCGCTGGGACGTTGCTAGAAACTACTACACAGCAGAAGAATGGGGGACTATTAGGGCTCATGCTAGAGATCATCTAACACTGCATTTGCACAACAATTACAAGCAAGAATACAGATCTTGGAATAACATTACAGATGAAGCGAAACGACGTGTTGTTGATTCAGTTACAGCGCAAGCAGAAGCATTCGCTACCAAACACGGAGAACCGATAAGGTTTGTGCATCGTGTGCAATGGGATGTCCTGGCAGCAATCATGGAGATTGCTTACGCTCATTGCAACCCCCCTTTGTTTTATGTCCACTTGCTATCTGTTTATGAGCAGGGTCACTTCCCTTGTGGTTGGGAAGGTGATTGGCCTGAAGGCGCACTTCTGTATATTTAGAGGGTAGGATCAGCATTCTCCCCTACTCCCGATCAGGGTGCGGTTGAGCTAAGTACAGCCCACTATGGATGAACATTTAATCACACGCTGATAAGAAAAGAAACTATGAAAGCCGGGTCTCCCGGTGAGTGGTCTTCGGGAGACCCGGCTTTCATAGTTTCTTTACTTTCCTAGTACGTGAAGATTTTACGGTTGCATCCGTGGTGGATTTGACGGTGAGTATATGTTTAAGGTTGCGCTTCGTATCACGCAGTTGAAGCCGTAACCAGACTGAAGAAGGTTATCGCAAATCAACATTGGCTACTGCCAAGTTGTTTGGATTTTCGTCATGCGGACCGCCTTTAAAATGCCTCCTGCAATCTACCGCCGTTCCGGCCAGGATTACGTTAATCCTTGTGGCATCGCAAACAACTACAAAACTCTTTGATTCTCACATAAACGCTGGATCGAAGATTACCAAAGAACGGGATCGTATTAACAAATAATTATTGCCTTGTAACCTCAAACCAATAACAGTACAATATAGTCTGCATAATTATCATGGTCCGGGTCACGGCATCCGCCCAGTCTAGCCGGAAGCCTTCACCGGGGCCGGGGTTTTAATTCGAGAAAGGGAACATGATGCCTAAAATGACTTCGTGGATGGCTCGCATAGTCAGCGTAGCGGTGGTGTGCGCGTCGGTAGCTGAAGGCAGTATTGTTTATGCGGAACAGCCATACGCGGTCGAATGGTCCGCGCAGATTGGCACGTCAGTACTTGACCAAAGCTTTTCCGTCGCAGTGGACGGCTCGGGCAACACCTACATCAGCGGCATGACTGGCGGCAACCTCGGCGGCACCAGCGCGGGCCACTATGAAGCCTTTCTGGCAAAGTTCGATGCCTCCGGCAATGTGCTGTGGACCAGGCAGATCGGCACAGCAAAGTACGATCGCAGTAATGCCGTAGCGGTCGACAGTGCGGGCAACGCCTACATCAGTGGTAATACGTATGGCAGCCTCGGCGGAACCAGCGCCGGTGGCAGCGATGCCTTCTTGGTGAAGTACGATCCTTCCGGCAACCTGGTGTGGTCCCAACAGATCGGAACCGCCAACACTGAACTCAGCAGTTCCGTGGTCGTGGACAGCTCAAGCAACATTTACATCTGCGGCAACACCAATGGCAACCTTGGTGGCACGTATCGGGGCGAAGATGATGCCTACCTGACGAAGTTCGATTCATCGGGCAATGTGTTATGGACCCGACAGATCGGCACAACAGAGAATGATAATGGGCATGCCGTAACGGTGGACAGTTCGGGCAATGTCTATATCAGTGGCAGCACAAGTGGCGATCTTGATGGGGTCAACGCAGGGTCTTATGACGCTTTCCTAACGAAGTACGACACCTCCGGCAATGAATTGTGGACTCAGCAGATCGGCACGACAAGCAGTGATAGTAGCTATGCCGTTACAACAGACAGCACGGGCAACGTCTACATCAGCGGATACACCGAAGGCGACCTTGGCGGGACCAATGCGGGATCACTTGATGCTTGTTTGACAAAGTTAGATGCCTCGGGCAATGTCCTGTGGAGCCGACAGATCGGCACATATGCTACAGATCGCAGTTACGGCGTAGCTGTGGATAGTTCAGGCAACATATTCATCAGCGGCTTCACCGGTGGCAGTCTCGATGGGACTAACTTAGGATCTTCCGACGCCTTCCTGACGAAGTACGACGCATCAGGCAATCTGCTGTGGACCCAGCAGTTCGGCACTATGGATACGGATGAGAGTCGTGCACTGGCAGTAGACAGCGCGGGCAACGTGTACAGCAGCGGCTACACCAACGGCAGTCTCGTCGGGACCAACGCGGGGGATTGGGACGCCTTCCTTGTCAAGTTCACCGTCCCCGAACCCACAAGCCTCAGCCTCCTCGCACTGGGCGGATTGGCATTACTAAGGCGCGGCCGGTGAATACTCGCTATCAGCTATCGCTATGATATTGATGAACATCAGCATGTTCTGATCCGTTGATTCCATTGGGTCAGGGGGATAACTTTATGATTCATGGAATGAAGTGTCTAGCAGAGAGCGCGGGCTGTAATTGCACGTGTCTCGCCAACTAATCCACATATTGCCCGGAGGACAACATGTTCTTTCGTTTGATTTACACCATAACATTGTGCTTTGTACTCACCGCCCCAGCCTTTGCTGAATGGGAGCAACTGGGACAGGGAGCCGGTGGCCAGATACACCTGATAAAGTCAGAACCTGACACCGGCGCTGGCAATCCCACTCGTTTATATATCGGAAGTGATGTGGCTGGCCTATGGCGCACTACGCAGAATGGTTTTAATGCTTTCTCAACAAATCCTAATTACGAGTACCTGACTCAAAATTGGAGCATCCGGTTCTGTCAGGATATCGCGTTCGATACGTCAACGGATCCGATCGGTATTTTTATAGCAACACAAACGGGTGTTTACTACAGCTACAACAGCGAGGACGACGAATACACCACGTGGAAACGACTGGGCAGTGAAGCAGATAATGAGCGTATCATGGATGTCCCTTTGAATTCGGACCCTGATACCTTGCCTGTAGAGGATATGTTTAATAATCTGTCCAAGGTTAGTACGATCAGTGTTGTGCGCTATGATAGCGGAAATAAACTTCGGGTATATGCCGGATGTGGCAGCTTGCTGGTAAAATCGACTGTACTCTCTCATGCAACGGGGAATATCTGGAAGTATGACTGTACACCGGGTGTCGATAACCCAGTGGATTCGACCACTGATTCAGGTATTTGGACATCTAGCCGTTTGAAGCCAACAGATCCAGATTGGGTGGCGACGACATACAAAATTGTGGCTAATCAAGCAAATGTAGATCAACTCTGGGTATGCACCGAAGACGGCGTCTTCTACTCTAATAACGGTGGTACCAGTTGGGAGGAGCGTTCAAATGGCTTAGACGGTGACGGATTCATCGTCAACCTGCACTGCAACGATATTATTGTGAATCCCGATAACTTTGATACAGATGCCAGAGTCATCGTCAAAGGTATCGATTACGAAAAGAACGGTGGAGACCAATATCTAGATCCCAATACATATGAGTCAGATCCAAAATTCAAAGTACCTGGTGGGTATTACAGATGGAAAGAGGATACTGATCCTCCTACTACTCCACCAACTTATAAGTGGTTCCGTGTTCAAAATGTACTGCAATATCATGATGGTGAGGGCCATCCGGATTCTTCAGGATCGTTTGTCGTCGAATGGAACGCGATCGCCATTGATGAAAAGTCCATGGCCAACGACTCTTCCTTGATGGATTATGTAAGTAGAGGTAATCAAATATGGGGCAATTATGTTTTCATCGGCGCCTCAACTGCGGGCGAAACTACAATTCAGTATTCGTATAACGGCAACAATGTAAAAAGCGGTGGCATGTGGAAAACGTGTTATACCGCTGTGAATGACACCGACTGGGATGCCGGCTGGCAACAGAGTAAACCGCTCCGCAACAACCCCCACTCACTGTACTATGCATATAACCCCACAAATGGTAATGGATGTATCTGGGCTGGTAAGAGTGGTAGCTTCTTCCGAAGCGCAAGTAACTTTTTTTATGTAACACAAAATGGGGAAGAAATCGTTCCTCACTTCACAGATCCGGCTAATTACGGTTGGAGCCAGGAGTATAGTACGCAAAACGGGGCCAATGATGAGTGGGCAAACCGTGGTATGGTTAACACCACAGTTCGCCACGTAACCACAAAACCGGACGATCCCGATAAAATCTTCATGTCGCAAGGTGATCGCGGGATATTAGAAGCAATTGAAGTAAATGGAAATTACTACTTCAAAGAGCACGCGGGTGGCATGAAAGTGGTTATCGGCCAAAATCCTATTACACTTGAAGATATCTATGGCTATGCAAGCGATGGTTTCTTTGTCAAGTTTCACACCGATAGCCAGAACACAAATGCTATTTATGCCAGTGCAAATGATAGTACTGCCGGTGCCAGTGGCTTGAGTGGGTTATTTAAGTCGACAAATGCAGGCAGTACATGGGTACTCGTGGGTGGCGGTCACTACAACCCCGGCAATGTAGCGGGCAATCTACCCTGTGATGGTCTCGAATACTGGGATATGACCGCCGATACGAATGACCTGTATTCGCCGCTCTGGCTAGGAACCGTGCAAAAAATCGAAGTCGATGAGGACAAGGAACCTATTGATATCACATTACGTTCACAATCGGGTGTGTATCAGTCTTCCGACAACGGATCTAGTTGGACGCAAATACTCAAATTCAACAATAACGCGGTAGGTTCACTTAAGACGGAATCCGTGACAAATATACAAGCGATTCCACACAATGCGAACCCCAATAATGATGGGACATCTCTTGAGGATTACCGTTTAATCATCGGGACATGGAAGTATACAGAACCAGGTACTGGTTCGGATTACGACAGAAGTGCAGGAATCTGGACTGCTGTAAAACTAGCGAGTGGCGTCACAGGATATGGTGACTGGACTGATACCGCTGACGGATGGAAAGTGAAAAAGGTCATTAGCGATTGTGGTAATTGTAGTGATATTGCGATATACGCTGATAGCACGAATCATGCAACAATTGTGTTAGTTTCTGCTAATGCTGGTCTTTATATCAGCACTGATGCGGGTGATAATTATACCAAAGTACTTGACGGCGACGGCCAGGTAGGCTTCGGAGGTGTGGCGGTTGATGTGTCTGCTAAACAAGCCTACGCCCTTCGTGATGGTGATTACGATAAGTTAGGGCCCGGCTATGCCGTCTCCGCAAGCCCTCAATTGTACGCGTGTGACTTCAGCGAAGGCGTCTCGATGCTTACTACCGCTACAAACTGGTTGCCACTTGATGCGGATGTTCAACCCGATAATCGGCGTGCGTGGATGATGCACGTCCATCAGGGTGAGAACGAAGGCGGCCTCTATATTGCTACGCGTGGTACAGGTGTCCTTAAACATGACCGTTTAGCAGTCCCTGTCGTCGGTGACCTAAACCGCGACGGCTATGTAGGCCTTGACGATCTAGACATTGTCCTGAATAACTGGAACCTGTATGTTCACCCGGCTGATCCGATTAACGATCCTAGTGCTGATCCACATGCAGATCCCTCGGGAGATGGCTATGTCGGCCTAGATGATCTGGACGTCATCCTAAACAACTGGAATCAAGGCACTCCACCGTCTTTCCCATAAAGCACGCGTCATAGTTATCGCAAAACCATACAACTACTTATAACATCACCACCACATTTAATTATATACAGGAGCATGCTATGTATAAACGAACGATTCTCTCACTTGCCGTCGCCCTTTCCACGCTGGTTGCCTCGGCTCAGGCCTCGGCGCAGGTCACCTTTGCACTGACCGCCGTTACCATTCCCACAGGCACCAACATCGTGGACGGCATCGAATACCCCGGTGGCACGCCCGGCGCCGTCATCGGGAACCTGGACAACTACGTCTGCCAGGACCTAACAATCAGTACAACTGACGACTGGCACGCCGCAGCGATGCTTGTTGAACTGACAAACGGCTCGATCTACCAGGAGACAGAAGGCTTCGTCGCTACCGCCAACGGTTTTAAAATGTACAATGGCCAAACTTCGCAGCAGCCTTCGAGTTCGTTGTTCTCAATGTTGCCATCGTCAGAGTATGACACCCACATCCACGCAAACGGTCACAACGCGTCAACCGCTGGCGCCGGTGGGGATGCCGGCGGTGACACGCAACAATTTGATTCGTCCGAGTTGGATGTAAGCTGGTTCGGTCCCACCGACTCGACAGACGACACGGGTACGGTGGCGCTCGGCCGGTTCACCTTTACCAACAACGCGACCGGCATCTGGCGTGCTGTGGTTACGGTCGATGACGGTGAATCGTCACTGGTCGTAACGGGTACGATCAGCAATGGCGTGATGCAGTTCGATCCGTAAAACACACCGTGCTATTTGCCACGACATTCTGTATTTATCTGCGCGAGTTCTCGTCACTTCAGGCTGAAGTGGTTGTAGTGGCCCGACGGTTTGTGACTGCATAATCGAGGCATTTTCGATGGCTCTTTGACACACGTAGAAGCCCCGTGGCGAGGCAAAGACGAAGCTCGTAGGGTTCAAAACTAAGCCGACGGACAAACCCGCCTTTCTACCGGCTGATTCAGTCGTAATCAATTGGCTTTTTGCCCAGATCAAGGACGAGGTCGCAGGCTTCAACCTCAAACCACTCGAGGAAGATCTTCAGTGTTCGTTGCGGTGGCCATGTATCCGGATCGCGCATCTAACTGTTGAGTTCTTCTTCAAAGATCGCTGGCCATAGACGGCGCACGACTTTCTTGGTATCACGCGTATCTGTCACTTCATCGATCAGGAAGACCTTCGCCTGATGATGATCCGGGTCGTACTCCGGGCCGCCATAGTCAAAGGAATTCGCCCAGTTGATGTAGGGCTGCTTCGGCCGGACCTGAAGTGGTCCATAGCCGGGGGCGGTCCATATTGTCGGGCTCGGCCCGTTTTTCCCGAGAATCATGCAGCTTTCCGCTCGTAGTGGTTGAGCAATCCGCCGAGGTATGCGTGGCGGCGGATCGTACCGAGTTCATCATCCGTCGCTGGGGGCGGGGGCTCCCCCACTCGGTTCAACTGCACGTTGCCCAGCGACTGGTGCGGGCGCAGCACATTATAATAGTTCGCGTAGACCTGTACGATGTGGTCCAGGTGCCCCAGGCTGAAGCAGAAGAATTGATTCAGGCACTCTCGCTTCAATGTCCCAATCCACGATTCGACGAAGCAGTTGGCGATAGGAGACTGGTAGGGTGTCCTGACGACCGCCCGAATGGTGTTATCGAAGAAGGTGTCGAATTGCTCCGTGAACTTGGTGTCACGGTCATGAATGGGAAAGTCAAAGCCCAGGCCTTCGTCCTCCAACCACATGATCATATTCCTCGCCTGCTGCTGCACCCACTCGCCGGTCGGATGATACGTTGCGGGACTCACAAACACCCGGCGGCTCCCCAGGTGGATGAACACCAGGCAGTAAGCCATGTGGGTTCCCGTGACCGTCCAGATTTTCTTGCAGAAGAAGTCTGCTGCCACCATCGTGTTCAGGTGCGCCGAGATGAACGTCCGCCACGGCGTGGTCACACCTTTGGGCGCATGGCGGTCAGGGTCAGGCATCAACCCTTCATCGACCAGCACGCGCCGCACAGAACTACGGCTGGGCGACAGCGCCAGCTTCCGCAGCTCCCCCACGATTCGACGCACGCCCCAGCCGGTATTCTCCCTGGCCAAGCGCAGGATCAATGCACGCACCGACGCGGTGATCTTCCGAGGCCGACCAACTCGACCCGGCTCTCGACCACCTTGTTGCTCACGCAGCCACCGCTTATAGGTCTTGACAGTCACGATCCCGACGAGATCATCTACTTTATGCTCCAGCTTCTTGCCCAACCGAAGCATGCGATGACGCTCTTCCGGCGACAGGATCACACGGCTACCCGGCACCTTCCCCTTATACAGTTCGAGCTGGAGTTTCAGAAACCGGATCTGGTTATCTCGGCGGACCGACCAGGCCTCAGTAAGCAAGGTAAACAGCACAAACACCCAACGCGGCAACATCTTCTCCACTCCCCTAAGTCCAGTATTGGCAACTGCCCAACATTATGGACCACCCCCGGGGGATTGCCAGTCGACGCCGATTTACCTGGCCCCCTCCGCCGACCCAATCGCCAGCAGGCCCCCACCCCAAACACCCCCGATTTGTCTTAAAGAAATCTGAAATTCAGCGGGCCAGCACCACAAAAAAATCATACCCCACTTCCCGAAGAGGGTTTGGACCACTCTACAAAGTCCCCACCCAACTACCGACAGTCCGATTCCTCACTAGATCAAGTCTTGATTAATGCAATTGATATTGCATGTAAGTATTCTCGGCCGTCAAACCCTACCTACGGCTGTCCGCCTGACATGAGTGCCAACTTCTTCTCCGCCCAGGCGACCCATTCCGAACGTGTGTCCTTCATAATGAGTTCCGACAACAGGGCTTTCACATGCTCATCCTTGTCGCCCCGTTTGATGCGTGTTCGGGCGTTGTTGCCGATGAAAATTGCGTTATCGGGTTCTAACTCGTGAGCCTCGTCGTACTGCACAACCGCGTCATCGAGTTTACCCACCGCCTCGTAGACCAGACCCAGGTTGCACCTAGGTTCGGGCTGATTCGGCATAAGCTTGATTGCGTACTGGTATTCCCACGCGGCCTTGTAGTAAAGCTTCTGCGCGTAATAGACTTGGCCGAGGTTGTTGTGGGCCGGACCGAACATCACATCGGCTTCAAGGGCCTTTTCAAACGCTTGCTGCGCTTCATCGAAATTGCCCTGTTCAAGTGCCTCTAAGCCAGTAGCGTTGTGTTTCTTGGCCGCCTCGGTGTCGTGCAGCGAATCGCGGGCGACGGTCTCGTAGTTACCTGTGCTTGCACCGACCCCTGCTTGTTGGGTCTTGCATCCGCTGACACAGACAAACATCGCTGCCATCAACATACGTAAACATACTCTTGAATACTTCATGAGAACATCCATCAATCTAAGCGTTTAAGGTTTAGCAATAGGGTCATAGATCAGGTAGGTAACGGTTACATCCGCAGACCAGAGCATGGGGTCACCTTCTCCTCGCGGTGCTGCGAGCCTCAGGTATGACACATGCAGCCGGGGGTCGTCTCCGGTTAACGCATACAATGATGTCAAGACTTCTTTTAACGATACATCCTTGAATGTGAGTCGGGTCGGTTCTTCCAGATAAGCGGTCCGACCGATCCGACGGGCTTTCTGGTGTTCGACAGCGATCAGTTTCTTTTCATCCAGGGATGCGGAAGCGGCGGCATCGGCGATGCGCTGGGTCATATCGTCTTGTTGAAGCGCGCGATCGTTGGCAAGCGCCGGTTGATCGCGCAGCGTCTTGATCTGTCCTGACAGTAAATCGCTCTGCGCCCAGGCGTCGCCATCTTCAATCGCTCGTTGACGAGCTGCGCCGAATCGACCATAACTCCAGAACGTGACCATCAATAGCGCCAGCCCGGCAGCGGCCACCAGAAGTGCCTCTCGACTAAAACCAGAATCGCGGTTCATGCGCCCCCCTCCTTCCGATCACCTGCGGAAGCCGAAGCCTCTTCCTGGCTAACAACAATCATGAAGCCAAAGCCCGACTCGCCCTGCAATCTATCGGCATGCATCACTTCCGCACGTATCCCCCCGCCATCAAGCGCGTTTTTGATTGCCGCCACATCCGGTTGAGACCGGCTCTGCATATCCAGGTACACCTGGTCATCCTCGATGCGCAGCTCGAGTATTCGCAGCCGTATCTCGGTGGGTAGCTTGCCGAGTACATCATGCAATAATGACAACGTCGCAGGTGGATCGGGAAGTGATTCGGATTGCCCCTGCATCCCGCGGTGCTTCCTTAATTCACCCGCCAGACGCATATTGATCGCCAGCGGTGGCGCCTGCCCCGGGTGCAGGTCTTCATAGATGGCACGCTCTTTAGCACGGTAATCGTCCGCAAGCTTGTCGTATTGCCCCGCCCGCCACAGTAACGCACCGTTCACACACAACAACAGTAACAAGGTTGCCACCAGCACCGCCTTGAAAGGCTTACCGATCTGCTTCACCCAACCCACACCCCCGAGTGTCTCATCTTTCAGATCGATCCAGGATTCAACCTGCCCATGCAATATCTGATCCGCCAACTCGGTCCCAGCCAGATACGGATCATCTTCCACGCGGTTCAGGCCAATCGCTTCAGGCACGCAGCTAGAATAGTCGACACCAGGACTCGATTGATCATCTAACAACACCACGCCGCGAACTGTCCGATTACGAAGCGCACACATATTCAGATGCAGCAACACCGATTCAGGTTCATCCGACAGCATTGACCAGCCAACCGCGTTTTGGCGCTTCTCATCAAGCATGATCACATCACACCAGTCGTCGTGCCGCCAGATAAGGACATTGGCGTTCGAATCCTGCTTATCCTTTGAATACGCTTGCGCGATCAGTAGTGCCGCGGGCACGATCGTATGGATTGATATATTCCGCGCTTCAAACGCATCAACAATGGGCCTGATCTTTTCATGGATCGCGCATACACCCAGCGCTTCATGCTTGTGAAATATAAAGTCTGCAGAAAAGTGTTCCGCAGCCACGGGCAGCACTTCTTCAAGGCGATACGCCAGGGCTTCACGCCGATCTTTGCGCGGTAGATCATCCAGAGAGACCGTACCGGCTGCACACCATGAAGATGGCAATGCAAGAATCACCGGCCGATCGAGACAACCCGCTTGTTGTAAATACTCATAGACTTGATCGGCCTTACCTGCTTCCGGGATATCGCCATTGACACGAATGACATCGGTATCGCTGTCGACCGCGTTCGTCAGAACGATGCGCCAGGTCTCATCATCCAGGAATATCACGGCGCGTGTCATCATCAGTACCTCACCGGCCTTTCACTGCGCCGATCGGCCCGGCGAATATTAGGTGTCGGTCGGGCCGCGTCCGCCTCTTCGTCGATCGGTAGCAAGTACCGATCCCCGTTGAAGTCCAAAGTGACGCCTTCTGCGGTGATCGCATGCACCGTCACCCCCTGCAGTTCTTCACCGACGCCCACAAAGGCGATTGAATTGTCCGGCGCTTTGAGCATCGCCAATGAACCCTCGGATTCGATGGCAAACCCGATCAGTTTGATATCCGGGCGTTTGGGCTTCGGCACATTCGCTTGTGTGTTCTCAGGCACAACTTCCTTGGGCGCATCAATCAACGGCGGACGCAGGTTCTTATCCCACAGACCCGTAAACTGCTCTAGCTCAACAGCTCTGTCTTGCTGTTGCCCGGCTTTTCGTTGAACCGCCTTGGTCTTCACTTCAATGGTATCTGGCTGAGCGTAAGGCAACACAAACGCCAAACACACAACCGCGACACCCCCGGCCATCAAGAGCACGGCAAGAAGCCAGCAGAACTGTTTACGACGTTTCAGGTTCATGCAACTACCACTCAAATACTCGGAGCCTCGGGTATGCATCGCTCGACTGTACGAAGTCGGATGTATCGCCGATGTTATTCACATCGACCGCTTCTGCCCTTAATCGTTCTTCATGATTAGTCCCTGTCACATCAACCCGCTTATCTTCTGCATTGGAAGCCAACTCGATGACGCTGAATTCACACCAATCGCGTCTACCATCATCCATCATGATCCAGACACCGAAGCAACGCGAATCCATCGTCATACGCTTCAGCAATGCCGGGATGTTCTTCTCTTCGACACCGATATCAGTAAGTGCCTGCTGAAGTGTGATGTCATCGTTTTCCGCAGTGATGTCGTGCAGTCGTTTGATCTGTATCGAGCCAAGCAATGGCGAAGCAACCTCTTTGAGCAATGTCTCCGGTGCGAGCTTAATATTGATCCGACCATCACCCCAACACGTCAGCGCATCAAACGGAGCTGCCTGCTCCTTCAACAACTCATCCGGATCGAAGTCAGGTAATAGATGATTGAATCCAATGATCGTTCGCGGCAATTCATTCTTACCATGATCTTGTTGTTCATCAGACTGGTCCGTAGTGACAGGCAGATAAACACCCATGAAGTTCGGGTAATCAGCAAGTTGCTTGACAGCAAACGAACGCGCCGCCTCTCGGCCACGATTTGCCAGAAGTGCGTTGATATTCACCTTTGCCTGCTCGTCTGTCAGGATGATGTTGTAGTCATGCTTATTCAATTGGATGGTGATTGAGCGCACCGGTGTCGATTCCGTGGTATATGCACTTTCATCTGCCAGGAGACTTGGAGCGAGCGTCAAGGCAGTATGCCGGATGCTGCGATTGGCCCATGCCCGCTGTAAATCACGCCGCGCCTGAACCGCAGCCACCGCCTGATCGGTGCTCGACCTTGCCGTCGCCGCCATCGCTACCGCCGCGATGGACAAAAGCATCAAGGTCAGCACCAGGATGAAGCCACGTCGGGATGTTTTACTGCTGCATTGCATCATACTTCAACGTAAAACAAGATTAAACGTCGTTGCATCTTCATCCGGCGTATCCCAGACAATTGTCACGACAGCGGTATCCATTGCCACTGCTTGATCTATCAACGAATCTGTTTGGTCCTTATCATTAGCGGCGGATGATGTGGATTGCTGGGCATTCATCACCTTAATAGCACGGACTCCCGAGCACACCACCTCAGACCAGCTATTGTCCAATGCCCGGCTTTCTAGGTCTGTCTGCGAACGGATCAACCAGGATTTATCCGCAAACTTACGAATGTGATACGAAACCTGCACCGGCCGATGTGTCGGCGTAAGCGTATCTTGATCGAGCGAAAGATGTCCTGTCATCAGGACACCATCGCCCTGATCCGTGACCGAATCGCTGTAGCGGAGGTCTTGCTCAACCAACTCGATCATGCGCTGTTGCCACGATTCACGTTCAGACTCATTGGCTTGCCGTGAATCATCATGAGCAAGTGCGGATACAACCGTCATGACGGCTGTCATCATGATTGCCGCCAGCGCGGTCGCGGCGAGTGCTTCAATTAATGTAAAGCCACCACACCTATTCATAAGGATACCCCCAGCACAACCGGCCCGGGTTCTGCTTCATTATCCGGCAAAGCAGGCGCATTCTCTTGCTCCTGCTTCTCACCCGGCGATTCCCGTGTTTCTGGATTGTCCTGCTCTTTATCTGCTTCTGCATCCTCCTTATTCGCCAACTCTTTCAGATAGACGGGGTCGGGCACCAAGAGTTCAACACTGGCAAGCGATTCACCTCTCGAACGCTCCACCTGGTCTAATACCTCGATACGGATAACCCGACAGTGCCAGTCGCTTGCCGCCCCGCTCGTAACAATTGACGCTCGCCAGGTCATGTCTTCCAAACCATCAAAGTCGCCATGCGAACCGCGCTGTATTACATGGAACTCGTCCCAACGCTCGATGAGTAAAGCATCCAGTGCTTCAACAGCAACCAACACACGCTGTGATTGAACCTGTTGGCGCGTAAAACGGCTCTTGGCGGTCAGCATCCCGGCCAACAGCGTGCCCATCAGCGCAAGACCCGCCACCACTTCAATCAGTGTCAGGCCGCGCGGACAACAAGTTGTCAACTTCGAAGCTCGCATCCGGCTCCAATTCCAATACCTGCCCGGTTAAACCGGCAACCATCAGCACATGCGATGATCCTCCGGGCCCTGTAAGCGTTAATGAATAACTCGGCGTCCTGCCTTCCCGCGAACACGGTATGACTGTGTGTTCATGCTTAGCCGCACCCATAATGTAGACCGACGTCATCTGAAAGTCAGCGGGCAACACGACGGGGAGCAATTCATCCTTCGTCTTACCCGCTTGCTTATACCGCAGGCTTCCCTCCGCTTGATCGATAATGATGCTTCCAGCCGTCCCTTGGGATATAGATAGACGCCGGGCCGTCCGGTCCATCGCACTGACGCGGGCGACAACGTCGCTCATCTGTGAACCACGATAAGCACTCTTGAGCGACAAAGCAGCCGCAGTCGATAGCAAAGCAACCAGCACCAGTACGGCTGTCACCTCAATAAGTGTAAATGCTCGTTGGGTGGAATGTAGCATTTATTCCTGTTCCGGTTCATCATCACTGCGAATATCTTTATCCGGTCCATCGCCACCGCTTCGGCCATCCGCGCCAAAGCTGAACACTTCGTAAGGTTCATCACCGCTACCCGGTTGGTTGTACTGGTACGGCCTTCCCCAGGGATCGATCAATCCCTTAGTCAGAAGCGGTTCATCAAAGTGTTCGTTCTTCTGCTTCAGGACTTCGAGCCCTTCATCATTACTCGGGTATTCGCCAACCGCCATGTAATACGCCTCGAGCGCACTGACGATCGTGCTGACATCCGACTTGGCAGCGTTCTGCTTGCCCTTGGACATCAGCGGCCTGACGTTCACAGCGATCAGCCCTGCCGCCAACCCGATCAGCACGAGCACCGCAAGGATCTCGATCAACGAAAAGGCTTGTCGTCTATGACTCGTTCGTATTTGATTTTGCTTACCGCTACAACACATTGGCAGTCTCCAGGATCGGAAGGATCGTCGCGAAGAGGATCGCTCCCACCATCATCACCATGACAAGAATAAGCATCGGTTCCAGCATCGCCCCGACACGTTGTGATGCCAGTGCCACTTGCTGATCGTAATCGCCGGCCAGCCTGTCTAGCATCGCTTCAAGCTTGCCGGATTGCTGACCCACAGAAAAGATCTGCAACACCGTCGGGGGAAACGCCCCGGTATCTTCAAGCCCGTCCGCGATGTCCTGACCGGCCTGCACCGCGGCCTCACACTGCGCAATCGCCTGCCGTAAGGCAAGATTCTGCGTGGTCCGCTGCGCGATCTGAATCGCACGAACAAACTCCACGCCCGACTTCAGCAGTGTCGCCATCACCATCGCTATCCGCGCGATCGCCTGTTTGCGGATCAGTACACCAAGTACAGGCAATCGCAATTGTGCCCTGTGCCAAAGCATCTTTAACCGCATCGAACGCGATGCCATCCCAAACACCAGCACACCGGCCATAACAACCAGCAACACGGCCCACCAACGGTAGAGCAGAAAATCACTCAAGCCCTTGACCAGTTTCGTTATCCAAGGCAATTCACGGTCCGCCTCAACCAATGCATTAAGCATGTTAGGCAACACATACGTCATTAAAAACAGACTCACGCCTACCCCAAGTAGCAGTACGATGCAGGGGTAGATCAAGGCATTGGCGATACGCCCTTTGAATTGCAGAGATCTTTCCTTGAACCGCGCTAATTGATCGAGCACCGTATCCAGTGTGCCTGCGTTTTCCCCGACTTCCGTAATCGTCACAGTCAACTCATCAAACACACGCGGCTGCTCACGCATCGCTTCGGCCAAACCTGTCCCTGCTGCGATACGGTCCCGCAGTTGCAGGATAGCGTTATGGAACGCCCCGCTGAGCTGTTTCAGGATCGTGTCGATCGCATCGATCAACGGGATGCCCGCACCCAGCAGTGTTGACAGTTCGCCGACAAATATCGTGGTTTGTGTCTGGTAGTTACGCCCCGGCAGCTTTCTTAGCCATTGGCTGTAACCAATCGCTTCACGGTGCTCGCTGACATGCTGGATGGTGTAGCCGCGCGATCGAAGCGTGTCCCGTGCTTGTCGGGGTGAATCGGCTGTGAGTGTGCCCGTCACGGCCTGCGGTCCGTGTTCGCCACTCAATAACGCCTTGTACGCAAAAACAGGCATCAGGCTTGCATCCTCGTCGTCACACGCACCACTTCATCGATTGTCGTCACGCCTCGCTTCACTTTCTCCAGCCCGGCGTCGCGCAATGTTTCCATACCCGACTCTACGGCGGCCCGGCCTATCTGCGATGCACTGGCGCGCGTCTGGATCAAATGACGCACCGCATCGTTTACCGTTAACAGTTCAAATATGCCTTCTCGCCCGACGTATCCCGTTTGTCGGCATACCTCACACCCTCCGCCGCTGCGCATTCCAGCCGTGTCGGTATCCTCCGGACTTAATCCCAGTTTTACCAAGTCTCTCTCTGTCGGCTCATATGCTGTCACGCACGATCGGCATACACGTCTGACAAGCCGCTGCGCCAACACACCCACCAACGAACTTGCAACCAGGTAAGGCTCCACACCAAGATCAAGCAAACGCGTCACCGCACTGGGCGCATCATTGGTATGCAACGTCGAAAATACCAGGTGACCGGTCAACGCGGACTGGATCGCCATCACCGCTGTTTCGTGATCGCGGATCTCGCCGACCATGATGATATCCGGGTCCTGACGCAATACGCTTCGCAATCCATGTGCAAACGTCAGCCCCTTCTTTTCACTCACCTGTGTCTGGCTGATGCCCGGCAACTGATACTCGATCGGGTCCTCAAGTGTCAGGATGTTCCGCTCCGTCGCGTTTACCTGCTGCAATGCAGCGTACAACGTCGTCGTCTTCCCGCTGCCCGTCGGACCCGTCACCAGGATCAGCCCATGCTCGTAACCGATAAGAGACTGGAACTGCTCAAGCGTCTTGCCCGGCATGCCCAACTCTGTGAGTGTGAATAACTCCGAGCTTTTATCTAATAGACGGATCACAACCCGTTCCCCGAAACTGGTCGGTAGCGAAGCGATGCGAAGATCAATAATCCGGTCGCCGATCTGCACCGCGGCACGACCATCCTGTGCAAGACGCTTCTCGGCGATGTTCATCTTCCCCATCACCTTCATCCGGCTGATGACTTCATCCTGAAGGTGCTTGGGCACATCGAACGTGTCGTACAACACGCCATCAATCCGCAAACGCACGACTAGCGTTTCTTCATACGGCTGAATATGCACATCCGAAGCGCGCGCCTTGACTGCTTCAAACAAAATCAGATTCACCAGCTTAATCACCGGGGCCCGGCTATCAACATCGAGCAGGTCTTCATGCTCTGATAAACGCGAGACTTCATCCAGTACATCGCTGCGATCGATCTGATCGATAAAGGTTTTCGCCTGCCCCTCCTGTTTCTGATATGCCACGTTGATCGATGCCTGGATCTGCTTGGAAGTCGCAATCACCGGCCGCACCTTGCGTCCGAGGAACCGGCTCAGTTCATATACACGATCAACCGTGCTCAGTGATGCCGTCGCCACTGTGATCGGTTCGAGTTCATCATTCGCCCCACCAGCGAGCCCCACGACCTGATGCCTGCGGGCGAAGTGGATCGGGATCGCATCCATGAAGTCAGCCGATACCGCACAACCCGCCAGGCTATCTATATAAGGCACGCCTAATACGTCTGCCACAGCGCGACACACCGCCGCCTCACTCACGCCCTTTTCATTCGCACTCTTAATCAGTAAGGCAAGCGGATCACGCGCCCGACTCACGCTGTCAGCATCCAGCCAATCATCGGAAAGCGATGAGCCTTCAACCTCGGCTTGCCGTTGAACCCCCTCGGCCAGTTCTAACAGGATGCTATTTGCCACAGCTATCTACCTTGCACGCGAACGGATCAATAAACGGACAACGATTCACTGCTCGGATACTCACTATCCAGCCCCGCCAGGTCACGATCCCTGCCGGACAAATACTTCAGGTCAGCGAAACGATCGTCCCGCAAGATCACCGGGCGGATAAACACAAACAACGTCTGCTCACGGTGGCTGACATCCTGGCTGCTGAATAAATGTTTGAGGACGGGAATCTCACTGAGCACGGGGATGCCGGATTCCGTGTTCGAATTATCGATACGGTTGATCCCACCGACCACGATCGTGTAACCGTCGGGGATGGTGACATCGCTCTGGATCGTGTTGCGCTGACTTGGCGGCGGTAGGTTTGCAGATCGATCGCCGGTAAAGTTACTCAGCTCGATGTTATATTCAAGCTGAAGGTAATCATCCATGCTGATTCGCGGCGTAACGGTAATCGTCGTACCGGCCTCGGAATTGCCGCCGAGTGTTGTGGTGGAGGTGTTGTTGGATGAATCCACAATCGCCGCGTAAGGCTCCGCCGCGACGCTGCTCAACGTGCCCGCAGTGTTATCGTTCACCAGAATCCGCGGCGCGGACATCACCGTTGCTCGGCCGTTCGTGCGCAGCGCCCTGATCACCACATCCGCCACATCCGAATTCAATAGCGTGCCGTTGAATCCCAATCCAGGGATCAATGCCAGTGACCCGGTCGACGTGTCTGGCTCGCTGAGCCCGAAAGAGCTGAATACCAGATAGTCCCCCCCGAGGCTCCCTGCAGACCCCGAACCAGCGATCTCCACACCAAACGTGTAACCATTGCTTGTATCCAGCGTGACAATAACCGCTTCGATCATCACTTGTGGCCGGCGCTGATCCAACAACTCGATCAGGCGTTCATAAACCTTTTGCTCAGCAGGCGGCGCGATGACCAGAATGCTATTCGTATGCTCATCAACCGCAACCCGTACATCCACATTGCCCGAAGGCAGAAGTGCCCCCCCGCTCGCATCGAGATTGCTGAGTATCCGGTCCGTTGAAGAACGTTTGGGTGGCGATGTTGAATTACTCTTTCTATCAACAGCAGTGGTGGTAAGACTTGAGCCCGGTTGCTTGCTATCGGCTACGCCGGTGCCGCCTTCCCCGGTTTCCGCTAAAAGAAAATTATCAAACCCCACGCCGCTTTCCAGCGTCCGGATCGTTGCCAGCACATCCGCCGCTTCGGTGTTCAACAACCGGTAGATGCGAACCGGATTCTCGTCCTCTAATGGCGCCACATCCAGATCGTTCGCTAACGCTTCAATCTGACTGTGGATCGCTTCGGTCGTGACGACAACCAACAGGCCCAGGTCTTCATCGATCACCTGGCGGTACTTCGTCTGCGGCATCGCCGGATCGAGCAGGCCCTGCACGAGATCATTGATTTGCGTCGGCGTCGTATACTGAAACTGATACGCACGCGTGATCAGCCGGTCGGGCACATCCAAATCCTGCAGCAACCGTAACGCTTCTTCGACCTGCTGCTGGACACCCACCGCCACGATCCGGTTCGCGTGCGGCACAGGTGTAAGCGTGACCTGCAAACCACTGTCTTGCGAAGATCCCCATTCAGCTTTTTGACGGGCACTGATCAGCTCCTGGACCAGCCGCGACAACTCAGTCAACGCCGCATGCTGAACCGTGTACGACCGCAACACCACACCGCTGCGTGGTTCGTCAATCAGGCTCAACACCTGTTCAATGCGTGGCATATTTGATGCGAAGTCCGTAACGATCACGATCGGCTGCCTAGGAATACCGATCGCGTTGCCGCCGGGACGGGTCAGTAAAGGCACCACCATCTGCTCGGCTTGTTTGCCATCCAGATTACTCAAACGAAATACTTGCGTCACCGCCCGAGCCCCGGACTGCGGGTCTTTATCCGCCTTCGCATAGGCCCCCATCTCCCCGACGATCACCACACGCTTCCAGCCCGGCTCGTCCGCATCCACCAGCACCAGCCCCTTCATCCGCAGCACGCTCTGCAACAATCCCAACAGCGAACTGCGCGGCACAGGCCCCGGCGATTTGATCGTTACCAGCTTGTTCCCCACCTGCTCGTCATACAACACATTCATATCCAGCCGCTTGGCGACATAATCGATCACCACCTTCAGCTCGACATTCTCACTGAAAGTCAATTCGATCATCGGATCGTCGTTGTTCGGAACCTGCGCGATGGCTTCTCGAAGAGGTGCTACGGCTGAAGTTGCCAAGCATAAGAAAGCAATCAGAGTAACTGTGAGCCTGGGCATGTATATAACTCCCGAAGGGCATCCCTAAGTCGCCCAATATAGTTTAGCAAGAAGGTTCTGGTAATACATGCCATATACTTGCTGTTCTGAGAATATAATCCTTGGTAGATTCATCTTCTAAAGAAGCATCTGGACCACATTCCAGATTCTCCTGGTCTCGTATAAGCGCATGTACACTTGCCGATCTTCGACATCCGACAATCTACATAGTATTAGAAGATTGTCTTAGACGTCTATACCTGACGACATGAAGTAATCACGATAATGCCTTTGAATTTTCAGATGGAATAAAAATATCCTTGACTTTGATATCGGCTGCTGATACATAGGTCATCATAAGAGAGCCGGGCTTTAATGTTTGCCTTCTTCTCGCCGTGTTATACCATTATCTTGGGGGTTCATTAGCCCACTGTTTCCGGCATTACCAGCCTGAATCTGATCGTGTGGGTACGTTGTGCTATCTTATCTGGATGGGGGATCAGGGAGGATCCTAAATACAACTAAAGCTGTAAGTGCACGTGCGCGGTAGTTACGCGCTTATTTGCGGCAAGTGTTTTGCCGGTGCGTCAATCAGGTTGATAGTCAACACTCATCAATCTGCCATGCATGTTGCATTCATTGGTCACAAGCATCTGGCTTCCGATCAATGATGCGCGGTAATTACGCACGCAATAAGAGGACACGTTCAGAACGAGTCTACATCAACAAAAGGTGTTCATAATCATGAAATTGAATCATCAGAACCTATTAAAAAGGTTCATTCGTACTCTGGCGTGTGTCATAATCGTTTGTATTGGAGGAAGGGTATCGGCCGACCTGCCAAAAGACTGGCAGGAATGGACGCCCAATGAAGTACTCTCTTCATTAAGCGCTGAAACCTGGGCATCTTTAGCCGCAACAGATCGTGAGTTACTCACGAATCATGTTTGGACCTTATATCTAGATGATGGTGGCGAGGAGGCTTCACTTGGTTTATCTGAATTCACCAAGTTGGCCGAGCGATTCCAAGACCGGATTGATAGCAGTCGTCACGACATTCTGGCGACCGCATTAACCGACCGGATTCAAAGCAATCGTGGCGAGCTTTCCAGCCTAGGTGTTTGGGATGTATGGCGTTTGCGTCGTCTAGCAAAAGAATTGGATATAACATCAGACACGACAAGTGAGTGGACGAAGACCTATCTGTTAACCAACACCAGCATGCTTGATCGGGCCGGGAATACCGAACTGGGCTTGCTGATTGGTTGGGTAAATGATGTCGAGCAGACGCTTGATGAGGACATGTCAAACACACGTCAGACCCTGATCAACCATATCGATAACCTCATGGCAGAATCGGATGGGAATAGTGCGACTGCACTCTACGCAAAGCTCCGATTAATCACATCCAATTCAAGTACTGATCACGCCGAAAAAGATCAAGACATCGCCTCGCAGATCATGGATCTTGTAGGATCGAATCAAGACGCATTCCTGGGATTTACCGTCTGGAACATCGATTACCTACGCAAGGAATCTCGTAAGGCCGGGATAGATGAATCGCTGGTTACCGAATGGACCCTCACATGGCTGCTCAACAGCAACGTGTGGATGCAGAACGCAACATACCGCGAATTCAATGCCCTATACGACTGGATATTCCTGGCACGCACACACCCACAAGCACGAGAAGCCGAGCGCAGGCTCATTGAACACCTCCGAGACCGATTGGCGATCGACCCAAGCCTGCTGGCCGTGGCTGATTCGCAAGGGATGGGCTTGGCACGCGTACTCCGCTCGCTAGCACCACGTCTTGATGAAGATCAATTAGAAACACTTGCCCATTATGTGGCTGATCGCTTTGAAGAAACAGATTCGATCGATGGGTTCCACTGGCATTATGAGAACATGGCCAGCTTGTTTGATACTGAACAACTACGAGAGGACCTCCGTACCCGGCTTGTAGATGATCAGGGTAATCCCCGGGTTAAAATCGGCAAGCTCCTGACCTGGCGCTACCGCGGAACAGCACAAGCTGCACTTTGGCGCAGCGAACTGGAAGACAAAGCCGCAAACGAATCGCTTCCCATGAACCAGCGTTCCCGGTGGATGCTCATGAGAGCCGATGCAGCATCACCAGTCGGACTCACCGTTAACGACCCTACCGATACAAAAACACCACGCGAGTGGGCTGTAGATGCACTATCGGCAGCGTCAGATGAACAAGACCGTCTGGCGGTTCTTAAGTGGATCGTGGCAGACGACATGCGATTTAACCGTTCAGACAAAGCAGAGGCCATCTTGGCAGCAGAAGCCTCCAAGCTGAGTGATTCGCCAACCCTCAGTGAAGTCAACGATATGCAGCTTCAGGTCTCGAACAACAGCGCAGACAAGTGATTACCCACGATCTTTAAAGATAAATACCTCACCACAGTGTCCAGGAGACATACGGTGCACACGCAAAAGCACAAACGACGAACCAAGATGTACGCGCTACGCAATCTAATGGCGATGGGAGCAATCTGCACCTCAATGGCATTGCTTTCTTCTCCGCTATTAGCACAAGTCGAATCGAAGCATCCACTCGCGAGTGAGTCTGCCATCAGAAGCACCTCCATCTCAGACCTTCTGGGGCAGGCGCCTCGGATAGCCAAATCGGCCAGCGCTCTAGATAAGCAGGCGATCGCAATGGCTATAGAAGAGGCGTACGCATCAGCCGATGGCCTTGCCCCGAAGCTGACATATCAGGAACTGCAAGACATCCAGACGCTGTACCGCTATTTACGCTCTGGTAGCGATGACCGTGGTGCGATCGTCTTGGCATGGCTGGATGGAGCCAAGAGCACCACCACATTATCGTTTAATCAGAACGTTTGGCTCCTGGCACAACTCGAGACTCCGGAGCAACTTGCATCAGCACCACAGTTCAAGACGAGTATCCTCAAGGCGTTAAGTACAGAAGACAGCCATCAAGTCCCAGCCAGAGATCTTGGAGCCGCGGTACGAGCACTTGCTCCGCACCTGACGGCAGACGAGAAAATTGCATTGGCCCAGGACCTCGGTAAACGTTGGGCTACCGAGATCGAATCCAAAGCACCTTTCAACCTGACGGATGCCCGTGAAGCATCGTCTCTGAGGATTTGGCAGGAAATCTTCGATCTCCTAGATGACTACCAATCCACGAGCAGCCAGTACGTGGAACATCTGCCGGCTTATTTAGAGAAGATGACGAACACGGAACTGTACTGGCGTTTCCGCTACGAATATGTGGAACTACTGGCTCAACCAATTCGTAGTCAGGCACAGCGCGACATGTTGCTTGTTGCGGCTACAGAGGGAGATCTGAGACAGGACATTTTGCGTGTTCTTTCATCATCCTTCAGCCAAACATCTGATGCACCTGCATGGCATACCCAACTCGATACCTTAATCAAAGACACCTCACTTTTAGACGACCTGCGTGCACAATGGATGATTGCCAAGGCATACAGTGTTGGCCTCACCGACGATACTCATAAGCCATCACCCCTTTCGGGTCAACAATTACTTAATAGTGCCATGTCGTTAGCCACCACAGACTCCACCAGATTGGCCTGTCTACAACAGATGGTGCTGAACAATCTTGCCTATTTCAACTTCGAACAAGCCAGGCATGATGTCTCAAGATTCTCTTCACTGCTAGATCAGGCAAGCCCATCTGCAATTGATGAGATCACAAATACTATCTCCATGGTAGAGCATATCGTGAATCAGATTGAAGCTATCGAGAACATGCAATAGCTCACAGCAACGTAACAGGGGTTTGTAATAGATTCGACTTGACCATTGTGCCATTACACATGGTAGAGATTTAAGGAACGTAGATCATGATGCTGAATCGAAGCATTACCATGCAAGTACTTGATTATATTTATACTATTATTAGAACATGTACTTCTCTTTGTATTCCTGCATCACGCAAGACTAATTGTGCACCATCAAGATACGGGTTATCGCTAATCAACGTGATCCTTTTCACGCTTGTAAGCTTACATTTCTGCCCACATGTTTATGGTTTCGGTACCCTAGAAAATCAGGCGCCTGAGATACGCTTTTCAAATTACGGCGAGTGGTCAAATTCACCTTATGTTCAAGAAATAATCCAGGATAACGATCTGATATTTGAAGATGATAACGTCAGCCCACTTGCAATTAATCGGTTTTGGATTGTTGACGCTGACTCCATGCCTGAAGAATTGCTAGTAACGCTTGAACTGCGCGTTCATGGATCAGATACTGCAATAATTAGCAGTAATAATGTTGGCTCCATTTCTCTAAGTACAGTTGACGGACTAAGACACCCGACCGATCCGAGCTGGACGGGGCAGAATGAACAATCTATGACTTTTTATGGCGAGTACATGGATAGTTCATATACTCTGGTCTTACATAATGCACTTGATGATTTGCGTTTTTCACCACATCCTGATTTTATCGGTCGAGTCGATTTGTATATATATGTGAATGATGAAGGCCACAATGGCGCGTATGTTAACAATTTACCAGATAAGAAATCTGACTCAGATACAGTTGTAATCAATGTCATACCCGAGTCGATCCCCCTGTCAACAGGGACCACCGAAGACACCCCCCTCACGATCTCGTACGACAATCTGACAGACGACGCAGGATTCCCTAACGACACCAGTGGTGATCCCGAATACGCCGGTGAACCAGTAATTCTGGTAGTCACTTCGTTGGAATCGGGTCGTCTTTTTAAAGATGACATCGAGGTTGAACTCGATGATTCTGTCGTCATCCAAAATGGTGACGAACTCGTTTGGTATCCCGATGCTGACGTCTCAGATCCCGATATCGACGCATTTTCGGTAAAAATCATTGCTCAAGACGGTTGGATATCCAGCCCCATCCCGGTCTTGATCGATGTTACTGCGAACAACGCACCGCCTGTAGTGGTCATCGATGGCAACGACGAAGTCACTGCTATCGCGGGAGACGAATATCAAGAGCTGGACATTGCCACACTCTCCGACACCGAAGATTCCTCACTTACGGTAACCTGGACCGTCGTCTCTCAACCTGATAACTCTACTGTCACGTTTAGCACAGACTCATCTCATAACGCGACCAGCGAAGAGCCTTACGTCACCTTCAATACCGAAGGCAGTTACGTGCTCAGGGTCACCACCACCGACTCGGGTGGCAACTCCGACTTCGACACTGTGATGTTCAACGTTTCTCCGTCCACCGCCCCGGCCGCACCGACGATTGTGATGCTGAATCCTGCGGATGGGCAATACCTGGGACATACAGGAGAAACCTCGCACCTGATACGTGCCTTGATCACGGATACCGGGGACGTTGATCCCGACTCCGTCACCTTTGAGATCTACCACAGCCCAGATGCAACACCCATCCGCCTAAGTGCTACTTATCCCGAAGACGCTGAGGATGAATATGTTGCCGACTGGCGGCCCGGCGCCGACGGCCTGTACATGCTGAAGGTATCCGCCTCAAACAAGAGTGGGATCACCACCGAGAGTTACAGCGTTGTCAATGTCGATTCCAACCCATTGTCGGGTATCGATGGGGCGACCGTCCAGATCATTTCTAGCACGGCAACGGAAGACGAATTTGGTTATGCAGTAGATATCTCGGGGAACTTCGCCATCATCGGTGCTCCCAAAAATAACATCACTGGAACGGCGACCAACGCGGGTAAGGTGTATTTTTACAAACGTGATGTGGATGACGAAAACACCGACGGTGACGTCACCGACTGGATCAGCGATGGGTCTTTCGACCTTGGCACAAATGCAACAAATAATGATCAGTTCGGTTTCTCGGTCGCGATCAGCGGTAACCGCGCCGTTGTCGGGGCTCCGTATTATGACGGGACGGATACAGATTCCGGTGCTGTTTTTCACTTCAAGCGTGTGGATGGTGACTGGACGATGGATACCACCCCGCTCGAAGACCCCTACCACGGCGACGACTACAATTATGAAGAGCATGAATATGGATTCGCAGTCGACCTTGATAAAGACACGTTAGTTGTCGGCGCACCCGGATGGGAAAGACTCGACACCAATCCTGTACAAGATAAAAGAGGTCGCGCCTACGTCTACAAGATATCAGATAGTGACGAGTATGAACTGGTCACATCTTTAGGGCTCTTCCCCCGTGGATCTGTCGGTGGGAGTGCCTCGAATGAAGACGGAGCCCAATTTGGGTACGCCGTTGCCGTATCGGGCAACGCCATTGCCGTTGGTTCACCGTTCCGTGAAGTCAGTGGCGTCACCGATGCTGGCGAAGTCTTTGTATTTGAAGAAGAGCACGACCAGTGGGATATGACCCTCCGGTTGGTAATGGGCTACCCCTCCGCGAATGCTCACTTCGGCTCATCGGTTGCATTAGAAGGCAGGTACCTTCTCGTCGGTGAGAAGAATCGCACTCGTAGTACCATACCCAGCGCCGGAAATGCACACCTTTTCGAACGTAAAGAAGACACGTGGCTTAACCTGTCCAACACGGATGATCGTGATGCTGTTAACTTGACAACACCAGTGGCTTACCAAGCTTACGGCACGGCCGTAGCCTTACAGAACCAGACCCTTGTCATCGGTGAACCGAAAGTCACCGGCGTACTAAATACTCCCGGAAACGCGTATATCTTTAACCTCGCTTCATCGGGTGCCTCCCTATCAACGACTCTCTCAGGCACCACTAGTTCGCATAACGACGACCGGATGGGGCAGTCTGTTGCGATCTACAATGGGACGATCCTGGTCGGGGCCCCCAGTGTCACGACTACAGAAGAGGGCTACGTCACATTCTTCACGATCGATACCCCCACGGCGGTCATGACCAGCCCGCGGGACCAAGACTCATTTGCCTACGGACAAGATATTACCGTCTTTGCCCTACCCTTTGATCCGCAAGGCGTAGCCAACATCGGTGCGGTCAAGCTGCTGGTCGACGGAGACGAATACGAAACGAACCTCGGTGAATACAGCAATACACCGGCATACTACGTGATCTTATCCACAGACCTCGCTCCCGGTAAGCACACACTGGCGATCCGGGTGACCGATGATGACAGCAATACCTACGACACCGATCCCATTACGATCGATATCTACAACGTCGACAACACCCCAGACGAAGTACTCGGCTCAACCCCCGCGAATACAGACAATGACACATTTACCCTTCCAGGTGAAGTGGAAACTCAGATCGAGGACTGGAAAGAGCTCTTGTACTACGGCAATCTCGACACCATAGGCTCTGATTCATCTAGTCTTGATACCGACGGCGACCTGATCAGCGATTATCAAGAATTATTTGACGGTACTGATCCCACTGTTGCTGACGGACTACCGCAGATTGTAAGCCCCATGTACCCATTGCAGGCATCAACTGTTCCAGCACCTGTTTCATATGATTCGGTTCAGGATGATAACTACGGATTACGACTGACCATCAACACACAGGGCCTGAATACAAGCGGTAGTAACCATGAGATCATCATCACCGATCGGTTCGGCAAAGAAATCACAGATCGTGCCTACATCAGCACGAACGGTATCGAAATAGCTATCGACCCGATGGACGGTAACGATCCTGCTGCAGTCGATGAGAGTCAATACTTGTCAGGTATTACACATGTCTACACCGTATCGCTCGATAATGATACCACTGATAGCATACCCGCGACCGTGTACGAAATCTTCTTCACCGTTGATGCCTCGCCCCCGGTTGTTACGGCCTCACGTCCAGGCGGACGCGTATCTGAGGATTCAATCAGCGTCACACTCACATCGAACGACGATGTCCAGCCGACGAATATCGTGTACGAGTTAGACGGTAGTGGAACCTGGATCAACTACACTGGCGCCATCGACATCAATAAATCTACCGTGCTAGCATTTAAAGCCACTGATAATGCCGGTAATGTCGGTCCTGTCGGGCAGGTATACTACCAATTCGGGGATGAGCTACATCCAATTTCTGGATTCCTAGCCAGTTATAACCAAAGCACCAGATATATTGATTGCACCTGGGACAACTGGGTACCAAGCGCCGGTTACACAACACCCATCATCGGGTACCACATCTACCGTGCCATCAATCCCGTTGATATCAAGCGTCTGAAAGACAGCTTGGAAAATGATTATCCGCCGCCTCATTATCTGAGGCTTACCGGAAGCACAGACGGGGTTTCGCACGAAACCACCGAGTACACCGATAATGACACCACCCCGGGCACAACAGCTTGGTACGGCGTGACCATCACCACAGCTGACGGAAACGAAAGTGTGATCTCAAATCTTTCCGAGGTCACCACCGCCCTACCCCCTGCCAATGAGCCCACAATCGACTATGACATAGTCGTGAAACGTGCTACCCGATGGCTGATCGCTAACCAGGATGAATCAGGTTGCTGGGATGGGGACAACACCAGCCGTATCGTAGCCACATCACAAGCTCTCAACGCGCTTGGGCGTGTAAACGGTGTAACTGAGAATCATCCAGACATCATTAATCGAGGCTTGGCTTATATCGCCGGTCACTTCGAAGACAATAACGATGCCATCGCACGTTCAGCCGAGACGCTACAACGTTATCGCTGGCATACGCATGCCATCCATACCAAGCTCGAGTTCCGCGCAAACAAGTCAGGCGATGACCTGCAGGGATGGGGAATCCAACGCAATTATTACCCAGACCCGCTACATACCGCGCTTGGCGCAATCGCCCGACATACAGCAAGCTACGATACCCTGGGGCTGGAAGACATCACAGACTTTCTGGCGGATACGACTGCAGATACAACGATTCAATCTATCGTCGGTACGAACCGATACGGTTGGATCCCACGGAACAGCGACAGTATCTACGTGTCGGCCTTGGTTTACAAAGCCACCAATCAGCACCACCCCATCACCTCACCGGTGTATAGCTGGATTACACCGGAAGTCGATGGCTCATATGGCGGAAATATCCTGGACACCGCCGGTGTTATGCTTGCTCTGCCAATAACAGATACGGCACGAGATGCCGCAAAATATTACTTACGCGACCAGCAACAGCCCAACGGCAGTTGGGAAGATGATCCTTTCCTGACCGCGCTGTGTCTTGAAGCCATGGCCGACAGACAGGCCTTGCTCTTGCATGGCGCAAATGGCAACAACGTGAGCGCACTTGGAGCATTAATGGAAAGACGTGGTTACACCGTGACCGAAAAGACCGCTTCCACATTTAATCCCTCCCAAGTATATGACTATCAACTGATCCTGGTTACTGGTGATATCGATCACGCCACACTCGGTACCCAGATCAGAGATGTTCCTATCCCGGTGATCGTTTGCTCGGCCTATCTCTACCATGACATGGCTATGGCGGGCCCGGAAACCACCGAAACTGGAACCGACGCCGACGCCGGAATCGCCTCAAGCCAAGACACAATCAGTATTCTCGCAACAGATCATCCGCTTGCCGCGGGTATCAGCAATTTAGGCGAGGTTTTTGATAGCACATATTCCATAACCTGGGCAAAGCCGGTCAACAACCGCAGCTATATCGCAACGCTCGAGAGCGACAACACCGTTGCCACGATCTTCATATATGAAACTGGAGACCCCATGGTCGGTGGTCTTACCGCACCCGCCAGACGCCTGGGTTGCTTCGTTAACAGCAACGCCGATGCCCTTACCGATGAAGGCAAGGCGCTGCTTGACGCCGCCATCGAGTGGATCACAACGCCTGTCGTAAGGCCTTGATACACCTAAACACAACGATTTGATCACTGCGAATCTCGATACAACAACGCCCCATCCGCAGGATGTGTGAACAATGACTAAAACCCCATTTATCGCCGCCTTAGTAACAATTTTCCTGGCAACCAATGCGCTTGGCCAGTTCATCGCCCCGGTATTGCCCAGCACTGATTTGGACGGGCCTGCATTGGGGTACAGCACAGACATTAATACTTATCAGTCGGGCCTGTACGATACCTTCACAGAAATGCTTGCCAATCCCGGAGCCGATGAAGACGGAGATGGTGTCACCGACCTGCAAGAGTTTCTTACGGGTGCTGATCGTGATTCCTCCGATGACGGCCAAACGCGCATGCAGGATTTCAATCTTGCCCTCGCGTTAGCCACCGACTGGACCACTCAGAACGGCTACGGCGACAGCTCTACGGTGGACCTTATCGAACGCCTGACTGATGTCACTGGCGAGACCTCCCTGCCCAGCTACCTACCCCTCGAAGGCTTATCGCCTACACTGGAAACACAATTCCATGAAGAGCTCGCTGAACTCGCGAAAACTCTGGACTATGACCCATCCAAGATCTACGAGTGGGTCTACACCAACGTCGAATTCGAAGACTACGCCTTGTCCAGGAAGGGATCGCTTGCAACCTACCGGACACGTCGAGGCAACGAGTGGGACCAATGCAGTCTGCTTATCACGCTTTACCGGATGTCCGGTATACCCGCTCGTTACGCCGTGGGCCGGACCTACGAGAGTGTCGAGGGTATTGCCGACACCAAAAAAGAACTGGTATTAGTCCAGGCTTGGCTGCCGGCCTCGCCGTACCCACAGCAGAGCGACACCGAACTCGATTCACCTAACCGGGCATGGATCACACTCGCCCCCTGGCACAAGGACCTTCACATCACCGGTGGGATCGACATCGCGCCGCTCGGCGAAGGCGATGACGTACTCATCCCAAGCGAGTTGAAGATCACTAACAATAACCTTATCGCACGATGGGACTTCAACAACAACAGTAATGACACGCAAGGTATCAACAACGGGACCGCGGTTAACGCCGGATATGCCGAAGATACTACCAGGCCGGCCGCTCCTTCAGACCCAACAAATAATCCAAATGGACTTAACGTATTACATCTTCCATCCGTAAGCAGTACAAGGTTCCTTATCCGCAATCACTCTCGGCTTAACGATTCTTCATTTACTAAACGAACCATATCGTTATGGTTCAAGGACGAAGCCTACGACAATACTGGCAAGGAAGAAATGCTGTTCACCCAAGGCATTGTCACCTCGGGTATATCAATCTATCTCAAGAATAGTGATCTATACATCGGCACATATAACACCGATCTCGATCAGGATGGATCGGCTGATGGGAGTACGGTGGCGCAGTATGGGAAATGGATCGTAAAGGAAAATTATGCTGGCTTAGAAAATTGTGACGGATTGTGGCACCACGTTGTTCTGGTGATCGATGCAGAGTCACCTTATGTATCTTCGAACACAAACATGCGGGCTTACCTGGACGGAACCCTCTTGGGTTCAAAAGCGTGTTCGGTCATCCACCCCGACCGCAACATGACAAATGGCAACATAGAAAATCAATATCTCTCCCCGAGAACCGTCATCGGTGGGGCAAGCTCATTTGTGAGGGTGTCAGGCGATGTGAGCGGTAATAGTGCAGCACAATCTGCCTCTTCTGGAGCCGCTTCCAACTTCATAGGCTATATTGACGACGTCCGCGTCTACGACAGTGCTTTGACCGAGGCCGACATCAATCGCCTCGGATTGAATGAAGACCTTGATGACACACGCAACTACTTGCAGCCCGTATACGATGATTCGGATGCCGATCCTTTCGATGCACACACTCAGCTAAGCGCAATCGAATTTCTGGAAGCGAAAATATCAGATTATCTTGCCAGCTGCCATCCGACGAACACCTCGATCAAAGATGTCCCGCGTGAAGTCACTGTCGAGAATGTCCCCAATGGACATACCCCCACAACATTCTTGAGCAGCCTGGTCGATCGCAGCTCGGTATCCGACAGCGACCCCGACCTGTACATCAACGATGTCACCGAAGCATCAGACCCACTCGTTCTCGGCGACGAGATGCGGGCTATATCCGATCTGAATCTACGAAAAAGTTCCGGCACCTATCTCCAAGCTGAATATGATCTGGGCCTTGAAGGCCGTTGGCGCATGGATGAAGAGTTCGGAGACTACGTGAATGGCTCCGGAATCAAAGACCCAACCAATGGCCGGTGGAACGGTGTAATCGACAACACCGAAGATGTACCCAACAGCCCCGAATGGGCCCCCGACGAAGGTGTCGTCGGGGGGGCACTACGACTTAATAACTCCGGAGATCATGTCAAGCTTGATAATTCAAACTTCATCAACGATGGATTTAATACCCGAACCGTCATGATGTGGGTCAAGGCCGATTCCACTTACGGCAACCAGGTACTCTATGACGAAGGTGGGACGGATGCTGGCCTAGCAATCCGAATTAACAATGGCAATATTGAAGCCGTCGTCGCAACTCAGATTCTAGACATCAGCGGTATCTGGACAAAGCGCACAACTGTTTCGGCAGCCTATACATCAACTAATTGGGTACATGTCGCAGTTGTGTTCGGTGACCCCGACGGAAGCGGCAATGATAGCGACCTACTTAGAATCAGACTCGATGGAGATTCCGTTGCAAGCGTGCACCATACACATAATACTCTTCCGATAGATGTGATAGGTGTTGATGGGACCACGGATACTATGAGCGGCCTTGGTGGTCGACTCAACGGCACCGCCTTCGCGACAACCACCGGTAGCGGTAACTGGTTTTCGGGCCTAATCGATGATGTTAGAGTCTACAACAAAGCCTTAAACGGCGTTCAAGTAAAGGATGCAAAAGATACAACCCTGGCAGAAGCCAACCTGATTAAGACCAGAGTTATGCTCCCTCAGGTCGCCGGTCGACGCTTAGTTGTTGACTTCAATACAGGTACCTATACCGATCTTGAAAGCACCGAACACAACACCGCCTCACCACGATTGAAACTGGATGGCCAGATCCTGAACTCTGGTACCGGCGCTTTCCTGGAAGCAGCAGAGAAAACTTATGATGAGACGGTTACTTTCTCCGACAGCTTTACCGTCGGCTACAGGTTTGGCACCGTCCCTTATACAGAACGTCCATCCATACGACCTAACGCCCTGGTCAACATCGCACTCGATCCATTGGCCGCGTCTCGCGAGCGAATCTATGAAGTCGCAGAAGAGCTTGATGAGCTGGCAACACGACTATCCTTCAACAACAGCCCAGACACATACGAACTATACCTCGGTCGTGTGAGTGACCTGCTGACCGAGGCTTATAACGAGCGATTCGAACGCAACGCACGACGGCTCGATAGCTTGCTTTGGACTAACCGCGTTCATCACTCGCCTTACCAACTGACGGTCAACAACACTTTCCCTGATGCCGGCTTCAATGAACATCGCATGGCGGTATTGATCTGGACCTACCCGGATGAAGAAGATAGTGTTCCAACCGGCCAGTACAACAGTGCGAGCTTTGGACATGTCAGCCCCGCCTGGCGGATCGACGCACTGTTCGCGTCCAGTTACGTCTATAAGAGTAACGCCGCATCGCCGGAGATCTTCAAGGGCAGTGACGAACTGGCTCTATTCCAAAGCACTGTTGTGGGGACCGCCGCATCGTACAATGAATCGGCTATCTTCGAAGACTGGCAGGGGACGCCTGCGCTTGGGACGATCGAAGGGCTGTTTGCCGCTATTAGCGATGGCATCGATATAGTAACCATCGGCAGCGGTACATCACTCGCTGACATCCAGAGTATTATCCCTGGCGAAACTGATTCTGCGCTCGCAATTGAAGCAAAGATTTATAACGACGTTACTGCCACTGCGACCAGTGTGGACAAACTAAGTCATAGTAACGTTATCGCCGCACGCGACACCGCTACCGGGGTGGGGTACATCATGTACAGTGCCGAATCTGTGCATGAACGCTTTAACAGCTCTCCGCCTAACGCTAACAACAACGACCACTTTATTGCTGTTGTATTCGACTCCGGGCAATGGAAGTACGACAACGATACAGCACTTGTTGCATTCGATCCGATCACCAGCGACGTGCTCGTTGCCAAGGTCGACTTCAGTCTGGACCGCATTCAAGAGTTAAAGGATTACTACGACACCATCGATGGAATCCAAGCGGGTTACGCCGATGGGAATCTCTTACTCGACGCAAGTACTTCTGGAGATTTCGTAATCACCACTGGGGTCGACACCATTTCCCTTACTTTCCACGGCTATGACGGGGTGAACACCACGACCCCCACCGACCTCGTGGTGTATAAAGACCCTGAAGGCAATCCGTATGTCGAATCCGACCTTCGCATCACCCAATCCGAACAAGGATCAACAAATTGGCTCTTCGGGCAGTTCAACGGCGGTAGGTCCTGGTATGACTATGACACCGTTACACGCCTGAATACCTCCTCCTCGACTACCCTCAATACGAACCTTGGGACGCCTGACTTATCTTCAGACTTTCAGAAGAAAAACTACACTGCGTCGACAGTCACAGAGGATAACGCCAGCGGTACTACCACAACTCACATCCAGAATATCTCCAGCGAAACATCCAACACCACCAATCGCGATGTGATAATCGTCTCGGGTGGTGATCCCGTCGACCTTTTCAACGGCGAATTTTACCTTGAGGAACCCGCCGATTTAATGATTCGATCCCGAGGCATGCCCCTGGAAGTCACCAGACGGTATGGCAGTACCATATTATATAACGGCCCGTTTGGCTTCGGCTGGGGATGGTCCCACGCAGACACATTGACCTTCCTGACGGATTCGGAAAACAACCAACTCACTCACGTTATCTACTCGGACGCGAGTCGCAAGGTCTATCGTTTCGAAGATCAGGGCAGTGGTGTATATGAGGCCCCCCCAGGCTCGACTTTCGAACTCAAGCCCGATACGACATACACGAATGGCTACGCCATTCACCATAACGACGGCAGGGTTTATCGGTTCAATGCCGACGGACAACTGAAAGAGAAGTCCGACGCACTAGATCACACCCTGACCTTCACATACGACACAGATCTGAATATAACAAGGATCACCGACCCACTGGGCCGGAGCCTGACCTTAACATACAACGACGACGATCATGTCATTCGTGTTACTGATTACAACGGGCGGTCAACACAATACGGCTACGACGGCGACGATCTGATCTGGTTCAAGGACCTCGAAGGCAATGTCTACCGCTACGAGTACCTGAAGAATCAAGACAATGTCCTGAATAACCACAACATGTCCAAGCAGATCCTTCCGACAGGGGATTACTTGGAGATCTATTACTTTAAGGACGATACGGTATCTCACCACATCAACAGCAACAACGATGCATTCTACTTCCAATACAGCTGGTTGAACCGTTATGCAGAAACGTGGAACGAAGCCGGTTTCTACCGCAAGATCTTCTGGAATAAGAACGGCGATATGATCCGCGCTAATACGCGCGATGGAGCCATCGAGTACCGTGAGTATGATGAACAGCACAATCTGATTGCTCAGACCGACGGCAACGGCAACCGGACTGTCTTTCAATACGATGATAAACGCAATCTGATTTCATTCACCACGCCTGAAGGTGATACCCAGGCAACCATCTATAACGACGAGAACCGTCCGGAATATCAATACACCCAGGTAGACGAGATCGAGCATGATGGGGGAGATGATTACCACATCGATGTTTTGGAGACCTATCTCGAGTACAACAGCAGCGACCCCGGTATCGATATCCTGGTTGACAAACGCCATATCGGTATATACGTCAAGGAATTAATCGTCGATGCGGACGGCGTTCCGGTACTCAATGGCAATGGCGAACTCCAATTTACAGGCAACTTTAGTGCATCACTAGATTCCGAAAAGCACACTACCGAATATGACTACGACAAGTACGGGAATCTGATCATGCTTACGGAGAAAATCCGTCAGTATGACGGTTCCGGCAGCGACTTGGATAACGCCGTTACAGAATACTTCTACGACATACACGGCCTGAATAACGTCCGCACAAAAGACCCACTCGGACGATTCACAAACTATACATACGACGACTTCGGACGTGTAATCGCCACAACCGATCCGGACGGCAACACCACTCAGGTCGAACTGAATGCCTACGGTCAGCCAACACGGCTGGTCGATGCCGCGGGCGGGGTGACCATTAACGAATACGATGAGAATCGCAGACTCGTTAAAACAAAGAATCCACTTGAAGCGGTCTCATCTATCACCTATACCACGCCGTTCTACGGCCGGAACTTCGAGCGTATCGCAACCCAGACCGACCCACTCGGGCATGTGACAAGTTATGAATATGACGCCGTGGGAGACCGCATCGCAACTACCGATGCGAATGGCAACACCACAACATTTAAGTACGATGAACTGAATCGTCTGATTCAGACAACCAACGCATTGGGAGACAAAGTTCGCAACCGATACGACGGCGCCGGCAACCTCACCGAAACCACCGCTATTGCTGACGGTGAAGAACGTACCACGCGTTTCACCTATGACAAAGCTAACGGTCTTATCCGCCGGTGGGAAACATGGGGCGATCAGCGTGCTACCGAGTTCGAATATGACGAGCGTGGTAACCTGACTCTTGAAACCATCGGATACTACGGCGAGAATAACACCAGCGAGTCCCCTGTATTTGTGGAATCTCTCTCGACCGAGTATGTCTACAATCGGCTAAACCGCAAGATCAAGACTATCAGTAACAGCGACGACCCGAATTCACACAATATACGCACCATCGAGTATGAGCACGACTCCCTCGGTAGGTTGCGGGAAGAACGCATCAAGGGTGCGACCGTTGTCAACCAAACGACAGGTACTCCATCTGCCTCAGACTACCTGAGCCGGACTACCTACACCTACGATGAGGCCGGCAATCTCACCGATGAGATGATGTTCGCATGGGACCCGGACGCAGGTCCTGCCGCATGGGAAACCGTGCCCGAGAGCCACGTCCACTATGACTATGACGACCGCAACCTTCGTATTAAGACAACCCTGAAAGATACGAAACTCGCGAGTTATGCTACGGATCCGACCAGCGCCGCATCCGACTTCCGCACCACGGAGGTCACATACGACGCCTTAGGACGTATCAAGACTTCTTCGATCACTGTCAATCATGTGGACGGTGTATCATCGGCCGTGCATAAAACGGTGAAGGATTATGATGCCGCGGGCAACCTGGTAAGGACCCGGTATCTGATCGACGGCTTCGAGAATTCTTACACCAGGAAAACCGAATTCGCATACAACAAGCGGAATGAACTGATCGCCTCAACCAATGCCTTAGGACACACCCGCACATTCACCTACGACGGCAATGGCAACCAAATCAGTGCTACCGATGAGGAAGGCTTCACCACCTACGCTTCCTACGATGCATTGAGCCGTCAAGTCTCGACACGGGATGCCTTGGGCTACACAACGACTTATGAGTACGACGGATTCGGTAACCAAATCGCTTCTGTCTCACCGCTAGGCGAACGAACAACACTTGAATACAACGAGAACAACCAGGTCGTAGAACAATACACCCCCCTTCATAACGAAGGGCTCCTCACTGTCCCGGTTGAGTTACAGTACGACGGGTATGGTCGGCTGACGCAAACCGTCGACGCACGTAGTAATGAGCAGAACTATACTACTTATAATGACTTCGGCGAGCCTTACAAAGTCACGCAATACGTCAAGTTGCTTGATGACCAGAACCAATCCGAACCCGAGATTATCACCGCCTACGACGGCCTTGGCCGCGCCCTGTCCATCAAAGACCCCAAAGGCATCATCACCCGGATGACCTACGATGTGCTCGGACGGACTCTGACGGTTACCCAGGCCGAATCTACATCCGAAGAAGTCACCACGCAGTATGAATACGACCCCGTAGGGAACGTCATTCAGGAAGTCCGCGCGCTTAACACGTCCGATGAATTTACCACCACCTACGAGTACGATGAATTAAATCGGCTCATCAAAACCATCGTCGGCGATCCTTCTGGAACCAACCTGACAAGTACAACCGCTTACGACGATGACACCAACACCGTCACAAGTGAAGACCCATACGGCGTGACCGCTACCACATACGCCGACGCCGCCGGTCAACGCATTAAGACTGAGTTGGGCGGTATCGAAACCGCCTCTTGGAAATACGATCGTCGAGGCCTGATTATCAAGTCAGATACTCCCAACGACGCCCCCACCGTCTTCGAATATGACGCACGCGGTCAACTCACTCGTCTGATCGAGGCCCCCGGCTCGGTGATCGAGGCGATCACACGCTTCGAGTACGACGCCAACGGCCGACAGACCCGTGTCACGGACGCCAACGGCAATATCACCCAGAAGGATTACGACGCCAACGGCCGGGTCGTCCGGACCATCGAAGCCCTGGGGGAAACCGAAGAATCCATCACCAAGTTCCGTTACGACCCCAACGGCAACCTGCTTGCCGTCATCGATGGCAACCACATCAGCGAAGCCGGAGAATACCGTGTAGCGATTGACACGGACGAGGACGATGAAGAAGCCGTCCGCTATACCTACGACGAACTCAACCGTGTCACCTATACCTATGACTACGGCCCCTCCGACTTGAGCAATCGTGAAGTGCAAACCGTCAGGTACGACCTGAACGGTAACGCCGAAATCACAACACTTCGTGACGGCACAGAAATCACCCGGACCTACGACAATCTTAACCGTGTCGAAGCAGTCGAGGATACAACCGGTATCGCGGTCCCGCTTCAGGAGTTCGAATACGACAAGCTGTCCAGGATTACTACTGCCAGCGACACGAATGCCGGTCTGAGCACCCCTGTTACATACAACGTCGACTTAGATTACGACTTCGCTGGCCGGACATTCGAAGAAGTCAGCTACGTCGGCACCACCCGGGCCCACGCCGTCAAGACCACATACTCCGCCGGGACAAGCCCCGACTCCCGAATCATCACCAAGGACCTCTACGCCGACTATACCCCACAGACCCCCACGATCAGCCGCACCATCACCTACAAGGAAAACATGCGCGGACTGTTGAGTAAGGTCGAATCCATGGGTGTAACCGACACCCGGTACACCTATAACAACTCCGGTCGACTTACGTCACAGGTCCTTGGCTCGGATACACTCGGCCACACTCTCCAACTCACCTACGATTCCCGTGGCCGTGAATCCGAGCGCCGATACGATCGCAATGCCAACCCAACCACCAATTCCTTCCGGCAGGTAACCACCTACGACGCCATCGGCAACATCAAAACCGAAGCCATCACCGACTACATCGGCGGCTCCACTCCCATCACCGACTACTATGACTACGACGAGCTACACCGGCTAACCCGTAAAGGCCCGTCGGGTACACCCAACGCCTCGAACGATACAGAGTGGGACCACGACAAGGTCGGCAACTGGTCTAACACTGACCAGAACGGCTCGGTAGAAAACTACGTGGTCAGCGGCAACAACGAATACACCGCCATCGGTGCCGGTGCGCCCAGTACCAATCGCCACTACGACGACCGTGGTAACCTGATCTATATCGGTGCCAATCAGTCTTCTCCCGCCAACGATGACCTGTTGTATACCTACGACTGGGCCAACCGCTTGGTCAAGGCAGAGCAGTACGACGCTGCGGGCGCCGGCACTTGGAGGCTTCAGGCCGAATACGCTTACGACGCGTTGAACCGACGGGTTGCGATGCGTAAGGGCTCCAGCGGATCGCTGCACTTCTACGTATACGACGGCAGCCGTGTTGTGATGGACCTCTACGACCCCGACGGCACTGGTCTACCAACCTTGATCATCCACGCCAAGAGCTACGCATACAACAGCTACGTCGATTCGCCGGCATTCCTGATCAATGAAGAGCATGTCTACGATGAGAAGCTCTACTACTTCCAGGACAGACGGTACTCCGTTGTCGCCCTGGCAAGCTGGACCGGCGACGTCACCGAACGCTCCCGCTACCAGCCTTTCGGCGGGATGACCGCCTTTATCAACTACGGTGGAAGCTGGACCACACGCACCAGCCTCTCACAACCCAATATATCAATAGTCGGCAACCCCTACGGCTTCACCGGCAGACGCTACGACCCTGAGACCGACCCCACCGGCAACACCGCCGTCGTCTCCGAAGGCCTGTGGCACTACCGTAACCGCATGTACTCCTCCACCCTCGGCCGCTTCCTGCAACGCGATCCGGCGGGATATGTGGACGGGTATAACCTCTATGCGTACGTCATGAATAACCCACTGATGTATGTGGATCCGTCGGGTTTTGGTGGCAAATTGATAGGGGCCGGATTAGCCAACGCCATACTGAATGATCCTGCACGTGAGTCCCCGGAATACTGGAAAAAACAAGACGAATATGCAAGGCCGAGTGAAGCATTATTCAAAAACTTTGGTCACGATTGGGATTCTAAGGATTACAAGGATTACACTGTAACACGAGAAACCGTTCTTAGAGGAGTAGTAGCGGGTTTCCTGATGCAGACCTCTCCAAGTCTTGCACAAGAGCCATATGCCCACGAATTTGGATACCAGACACTAGATATATACACCAGCAAATCCTATATGAGTAATGTTTATGTAGCATCTCCTCGTATAGCTGACTCCATAGTGCTGGTAGGAGAACTACCATCAAATCTTTACGATATACATAACGAGTTCTTCCAGGATCCTTTATCTTCGATACCTGTGCTTTCTGATACATATTTTGATCTCGGCATTAGTTATTATGCGGGCGCAGGAAATGCCATCGAGAATACCGGCAGAGGTGCGTGGAACCTTCTGGCTACAATCGCCAACAATAGCTCATCTCAAGCACAAATGAATGCAATGATGGGCTATGGATTGCCTACTGTTGAAAACCGTTACTGGGCTGGGGATTATGGCATCACAGACAAATACTTCAGTGCAAGCTTACAGGTTGATGCCTTCCAATTGGCAACCGAAACAATGGGCGGTGAGGCTATAGGTGCATGGGTCTTCCGTGGTAGCGGCTTGGTTGATGACGGCCTGAGGCTTACAGATGATATGATGACTGTAGACAATGTCGTCACTAGAATTGACGGCCAGTGGACTAAAGTTGACAATGCGCTTGACACCTCTGGGTCAATAGGTGTCAGACCCGCGAAAACCACTCGCGTGTATCCCGACGGAAGCATCCGAACCCCAGACGGAAAGTTCGCTAGTGTTCGCGGTGCGGCTCCTCCAGGAACTCCCGGAGAGAAGCTTGTCGTCCAAGGACTACGAGACCAAGGTGTCAATGTTGTAGGTGAGCAGGTAACTGTGCGCGGATTGGTAAGCACGCGTCGCTATGACGCTGTCGTTCTTGATTCGAAAGGACGTTTGTGGGGGATTGAAGTCAAAAGCGGAACTGCGTCGAAAACACCACTGCAACGACTCAATGACATACACGTGCAACACACGCGTGATGCGGTTATCTTGGGTGATGGGCCCTTAGCCGGTCAAAAAATATTCGGAGTCCAGACAATTTATGTCAAATAGGCATATCGAGGCTTACATGATCCTTACAATGGAATCCGCACCTGCGGTTACAAATCCAACGGCTAAAGAAGTTGAGCGAACGCTAAGAAGACTCAAGTTGACCGGTCGGCATGAGTTTGCTGCACTGGAAGATAACCACGGCAATTATGTGCAAGTCGCCGGTGGAGGCGCAACTTGCATGATTGAAAAACGAACGGTTGAACCACTTTACCATTTTCGGGCTTATCAAGAAAAACAAAATAGAGCATTTCCCGATGACACAAAGTTGCGGTTTGCAGGTAGCGAAGTAGCTTTGAAGAGCAATGAATGGTTTACCATTGACCAAGCAATCGAAGTGTTCTTGGCTTTTCACGCAAACGCTTCCTTTCCTGATTGGATTTTCTGGCGGGACATCAGCAGTCTATTGGGACTTAAGTGAAGTGGTGAAGTGGTCCATTTGCGGATTCGGCGAAAAGCTGCAACCACTCGGGGCCGGTTCAAAATGTTGGGCACCGCCAGTTTTTCCCTTATTTCATGCTGCTTTTCGCTCGTAATGACTCAACAGCCCGCCAACAACTCGTGCCGATGGACAGGCCCGACCTCCCCGATCGGCGGCGGGGATTCGGTCGCGCGGATGGGGATCGGATCGTGGCTCGTGCTCAATGGTCGGTGATAACGTCCTGAATTATGCGCAAATTTGAAAAGGCAGTCCTCCGAGCGGATGGTGTTGGTGTGTTAGACAACCCCATTCACAGGAGAACTGCCATGACGGATGATATTACAGCGACGGGCCTCGGGATGAAAGACGCGTTCAAGATCAATGAGGCCCGGGTGCGGGGACACGTGGACCGGGTGGTGCGTGAGAGTGTCGAGCAGACGCTCAACGGGCTGCTGGAGGAAGAGGCCAAGGCGTTGTGCGGGGCCGGGCGGTATGAGCGGACGGACGCTCGGAAAGACACACGGGCGGGCAGCTACCCCCGGAAGCTGCAGACCAAGGCGGGCGAGGTGACGCTGAAGGTGCCGCGGCTTCGGAGTTTGCCGTTCGAGACACAGATCATCGAGCGGTACAAGCGTCGGGAGTCCTCGGTAGAGAAGGCGTTGATCGAGATGTACCTGGCGGGAGTGAGTGTGCGTCGTGTGGAGGACATTACCGAGGCGTTGTGGGGCACGCGGGTGTCGCGTAAGGGTTCAAAACTCAGCCGACAGATAGACATCCTTTTCTACTGGCTGATTCAGTCGTAATCGATTGCCTTCTTGCCCAGATCAAGGACGAGGTCGCAGACTTCAACCTCAAACCACTCGAGGAAGACCTGCAACGTCCGCCGCGGCGGCCAGACATCCGGGGCGCGCATCCAGCTGTTGAGTTCTTCTTCAAAGATCGCTGGCCATAGACGGCGCACGACTTTCTTGATGTCATGCGTATCCGCCACTTCATCGATCAGGAAGATCTTCGCTGGATGATGATCCGGATCGTACTGCGGCCCACCATCATCAAAGGCATTCGCCCAATCGATGTAGGGCTGCTTCGGCCTGACCACCAATGCCGCACGATTCAAGAACTCCATGGTCATGCCGCTGTGCTCCTTTGGTGATAGTACTTCAACATACCGCCTAAGCGTTCATGACATTCGATCGGGCCGGATGATGGGTTGACCTGATCGGAATCGAGCAGCTGGTTGCCCATCCCTTGGTGATTGCGTTCGCGGTGATAGTGGGCGACGTATTCATCAACAGCATGGCGTAGATGGGCTTCGCCAATTGGGATCATCTGATCCAGGCACTCTTCCTTGATGGAGCGTATGAAGCGCTCGCAATAAGCGTTCAGATTGGGGCTCCTTGGCGGGAGCCGGACAGGGTTCACACCCGACCCCTCTAATGTCTCGCGAAACTCGTGGGTGAAGACCGGGTCCCGATCATGGATCAGAAATCGCTTATGCCGGAGGAATCCGTCGATCCCATCCGTGAGGTTGCGTGCGACTTGTATCATCCATGGGCCGTCGGGTTGCGGGCAGATACCTGCCACCTCAACGTGCCGTGTGGCCAGGTCCATCACGATCAGCACGTGATAACGAACCAGGCCACCGAGTGTCCAAACTTCCACCGTGAAGAAGTCGGCTGCCGCGAGGTGTTCCCAGTGCGCCTTGAGGAAAGTCTCCCAGCTTCCGCGTTTGCTTCGCTTGGGCGCCGGCTCAATACCCTGCGCCTTGAGAATCCGACCGATCGTAGTGTCACTGACCCGATGGCCCAGGTTTGATAGTGCGCCTTCGATGCGGTCGTAGCCCCAGTCCTTGTTCTCCGTCGCCATGCGCACCACCAAGGCCCGGATCCGCCCGGGCGCCCGGGTCCGTGGTTCTTGCTGCCATCGTACTTCATGGCGATCAACCGTCGGTGCCAACGCAGCAGTGTATCTGGTGTAACGAGCGTGTCCAGTTCTCGCAATACTTTGCGCCCCAACCTCTTAGCTTTGGCTGCAAGCCTCCGCCGCTGGTCATCGGTGAAGCGCAGACGCTTCTCACCAAGCTGCTCACGCAGTACCCGGTTCTCTTCTTTAAGGTAGTCAATCACAGACTGCTGGTGCCGATTGACCCAGCCCGACAACGCAACCAACACGAACAGCCACGGGCAGTAACTCATCCCGGCTATTCTCCCCAACCGAAGCTTTGCAGGTTCATCCCGATAACAAAGATAGATGCATCCGTTAATCCATTGATGCCAATGCACTTCTACGTCGGCTGTGTTTTGAACCCTTACGCGGTTGCGCACTCACTAGAACAAGCGCCTAACATCCGAGGTTTTCTACAGAGCAGGTCACAAGCCGCTGGGCCGGCACATACGTCATACTCCAGATATTTTTGTGATAAATATGTCAGAGGTCGTGCTACTCTGCCGCTTTGCATTGATCCCACACGGTCAGCGTTGCTAGGTCTCGCGGTTTGCTCGGTATCAAGGCACCGCTGAGATATGCCACTACGAACATCACGACATGCCCGATCAGTCCCGTGTAGTACAGATCAAATGGGACCGTCAGGAACTTAGGCAAGATCTGCGGGAAGTACTGTGCAATCACCGTCCAGAATGTGAACACAAACGAACATGCGATCCCAAGCCAGACGCTGGCGGTCGTGCCCCGGCGTGTGAAAAAGCCAATCATGAAGATGCCGAGCATCCCGCCGGAGACAAGAGAGGTAATGACGGTTGCGGTATCCTGCAGTGTCTTGGTTTCGATGCTTGCAAGCCAAATCGCGCCGCCGATCATAAAGAGTGCCGCTGCGGTCGCGATTGCCCACGCCACTTTAAGATAGTGTTTGTCTCCCCGCCCCTTGACTAGATGCCGACGGTAGATATCCACCACCCCAACCGTCGAGATCGCGTTGATCGATGAGTCGAGTGAACTCATCGCGGCTGCGATCGCCGCTGCGATAACAAGCCCGGCCAACCCGGTGGGCAGTGTCGTCATGATAAAATACGGCAGCACTTGTTCGGCCCTACGGATACCGACAAGCATCTCAGTAGCACGCTCATCAGGGAACACCTGGTAGTAAACGAACAGGCTGGTCCCAAGAAACATGAAGAACGCCCAAATCGGGACGCAGGAGGCGGCGCAGATGTACATGGCCCGTCGAGCCTCTTTAGAACTCTTCGCCGCCACGTAACGTTGCACCACGTTCTGGCTCGAGCAGAACTCCGTGATATACCACATCAGACCCAGTACCAGCATCATGGTCGACGTCTTCTCAGATAGCGACAGGTTCCATGTCTGAGCGGCAGTTACTCCGTCGGTCACCTCCGACAATGCGAACTTATTGTGCGCGGAAGCGACTTCGAATATCTGACCCAGGCCGCCGGGCAGGTGGCTGACAATGTATCCCATGCAGATAAGCCCCCCGGATACCAGCACGATCGTCTGCACCACATCTGTCCACACAACAGCATCGATACCGCCAATGATAGTATAGAAGCCGACGAACAGGCCCCCGATGATGACGCAGAGCGTCGGGTCCAGGCCAGTCATCTCGTGAACCACCAGTGAGATCAAGTAGAGGATGATGCTGACACGGCAAAGTTGCGCGACGATGAATGCGAACGATGCATAGACCCGTATCGAGGGCCCGAACCGTTCTTCGAGATACTCGTATGCGGTGGTCAGCCCTCCTCGCCTGAAAAACGGCAGAAATACGAAGGCGGCGATCAGCACCGCGACAGGCAGCATCAGGTTGGGCAGGAATCGCAACCATGCTGTTTTGTATGCATCACCGGGGAACGCAAGAAAAGTTACGGAACTGATCGACGTCCCGACCATACTCAGACCGATCGCCCAGCCGGGGAAAGATCGGCCGCCCACAAAGTACTCTTCGGTGTTCGTGTTCTTCCGTGAAAACCACAAACCCATCAACGCCATAGCTCCGAGATAAGCAAACAGCGTCACGATGTCGACAAATGACAGGTTCATTTCGTATGCTTCAGGCATTGCATTCCCAAGTTTAAACTCGTTAGATGTAACGGGCCGCGTCAGACACTGGCCAACTGGCATTCAACTTCAGACACACAACGACGCATCGCGTCGAATGCTTCGTCGTCGATACGCCCGAAAGGTTCGGTCAGGTGGTTGTCGCAGATATTCAAACAAGACAAGCCGGATTTAAGGTTTTTGATGATGATTGATCCATAGCTACCGTCGCCCGTCAACATGCTTGACACCTGAATCACGATGGCCTGCAGTCGTCGCAGGGTAAGCAAATCGCCTGACATTGCCGCGTCGTATAGATCGACGTACAGCCGGGGAAATAGGTTTGCACCGCCGGAGATCCCGCCGTGCCCCCCAAGCAAGAGGGCCTGAGTGAGTAACTCATCCGGCCCCATCAATGCGGTCTTGCCCGGGAATTCCTTGAGTAGATGCAAGACCTGCTGGAAGTACAGCATGCGTCCCGAGCTGTCTTTGTAGGCAAGGATATTCGGGTGGCCTATCATCTTGCGGAGCGTGTCTAACTCGATATGCACCTTCGTGCAAGAAGGCATGTTGTAAGGCACGATCGGTAGAGGTGACTCATCAGCGACACGCCGATAGTAACTCACCAACTCCTCTTGCGATGGGATGGAATAATAGGGCGGCGCGACCACCGCTGCGACCGCCCCGTGTTCCGCAGCAGTTTGAATCATCTGCTTGAGATCGGCATGCGATGTGTCCGTCACACCGACGAGCACCGACACACGCTCATTAACCTGCGTGCAGACATGCTGAATCAATTCACGCCTGACCCTGTAACTCAAGCCGGGCCCTTCGCCGGTCGTGCCAAGGATAAACAATCCATGTACGCCACCGGCGAGCATATGCTCTATCAAACGCTCGGTGCCCGCCATATCAAGGCTGTCAGGCCCATTCAATGGTGTAACCATCGGGGGAAAAATGCCGTGCAAACTCAACCGGGAATCAACATTCAATCCAGTGCTCCTTATCAATTGCACAGTCGACTAAGATTGACTCTTCCATCAACTCGTGTGCGTGGCGTTTGTGTGTATGCCCCATTTCTTATGCATGTTGAAGGGCGCTGCTCTTATCGGATTGCGACCTCACAACCGTGTTGATGCAACGCAAGACATCTTCTCGTGTCAACTCGTCAAGCGTAAGATGCTTATTGCAGTAGATGCGGAATATCGCCAGGTCGCCCGGCAGGAGATTGACCATTTGCTGATCAACCTCTGCGGATTCACAAATCCGATCCGCCAACAGGCACAAATCGCGCACGACAACATTACTTGTCACGATGAGTGTTTGCCCCCCATCTTTTTCATCACGCAGGACGTACTTCAAGTCGGTTTCGGGATAGTTGATCTCGTAGTCATGCTTGTGAAACCACCAGGCCTTATCGTCATCGACAGCCTGATCCAGTTCCGCCAGGATGAACTGGCCCGGGCCGGCCGTCCAGTCTTCTGGCAGGCAGATGCGTTGATTATCACGCGGCTCAACCTCGATTGGCCGGGACAGCGTATCGAGTGTTTGCCCTTGCAGATTCATCTTGCAGATCGTCAACGTGTCGACCCACGGCTCGTGATGATCGTTGTGCAGGTAGACCGCCAGTTGCCCGACATCCTCGCCACTGGGCGTGACCGCCGCGGGTTTGATAGTCATCAGCCGAGGGCGGAAGGATTTTTGAACGCCGTACCACAGCAGCTTGGGCCTTCCATCACCGTCGATCGCCGACCAGCTGCTTACGGGCCAGCAGTCATTGAGCTGCCAGAACAGTACGCCACTGCACCATGGCGATAACGCCCTGTACCACTCAGAACCAAGCGTGATAGCCCTGGCCTGGTTGATCGATGCCAGGAATACCTGATCGTCAAATGATTCAGGCACGACGAATGAATCTCGCAACAGGTTAAGGCCCCGCTCTTGGCCGGACTTGTGTTTGTTGTGATGCAGCGACGTTTCAGAGAACCATTGGCGCTCTTGCTCGGGGATGGCGCGGCTGAGCGTGGGCCAGGTCGGGGGCCCCTGGAAACCAAACTCCGAAAGGAAACGTGGGTAGTGGCTGAGGTAGTTGTAATAACTACAACCTTCAGAACCCCAAACGTCCCAGATGTGTCGATTCCCGTACTCATTATCGTTGGGATGTCGATCCATCGACCCCGAGTAAGGGCTGCTTGCCCAATAGGGGCGACTCGGATCAAGATCCTTCAAGACCTTCGGGAACAGCTCCAGGTAATACTTTTCGCCCCAGGTGAGTTTCCCTTCAGTACGGATATCGCCAAACGCGGACCAGGCGAACGTGCCCCAGATACATTCGTTTGATCCCACCCAGATAACGAGCGAGGGGTGTGAACACAGCCGTGCAACATTGTCATACGCTTCCGCTTCGATCAAGGACCAGAGAGGCTGCTCCTCTGGGTAACATGCGCACGCCATGCAGAAGTCCTGCCACACAAGCAGGCCCTTCTCATCGCAGTAATCATAGAAGATGTCGTCTTCATATGTGCCGCCGCCCCAGACGCGGACCATGTTCATATTCGCTTCGATCGCTTGGTCTAAACGCCGACGATAGCGGTCTGTTGTAACCCGGTGCGGGAAGCAGTCATCGGGGATCCAATTCGCGCCCTTGCAATAGACGCGCTGGCCATTGACTTTAATCTCGAATGCTTCGCCTTGGATCAAGCCCCCCATCTTGTCATATGGCTGTGCATCAGGCTCAATGTTTAATTCGACCGTGCGCAAGCCGATCCGCTTATCCACGCAATCAATTGCCTGCCCGGCGGGGTCTTTAACCTCAACATGCAGCCGATACAAAGGCTGATCCCCATAACCGATCGGCCACCACAATCGCGGTTTGTCGACATGAAGCTCCATCATTTCGGTATCAGCATGAAGAGCCGCGTCGCGTCTCGCCACTTCTCTGTTATCAGGATCATACAGCGTGCATACCACCTGTACGTGATAAGCTTGCTTATCATGCGATTCCGCACGATCGCAATCCACATGGACCTTAACGACTGCGTCATTCTCATCCGCCTTCGTCACCAACGGCCTGACATCTTGTACCCGTGCGGTGGACCACGCCTCGATCCGCGCGGGCCGCCAGATACCACACGTCAACAATCGTGGCCCCCAATCCCAGCCGAAGTTACACGCCATCTTGCGGATCATGTTGTAAGGCAGGGGCTCATTCGTGCCTATGCCGCCAATAGGACGCTCCCCCACCTCCTGCTCAACCTGATACGCGTGCACCATGCAAGAATAGAAGTGAACGGTAAGCTGATTCGCGCCCTCGCGCAGGTAAGGCTTTGCATCGAATCGATATCGAAGATGCATATTCTCTGCCAAGCCGATCTTCTGCCCGTTGATCGAGACATCAGCGATGGTATCAAGCCCATCGAATACGGCTTCGACGCGCGCTTCCCCCAGAACACTCGCCTCGACGTGAAACTCCGTCTCGTAGACCCAGTCGCATTTGCCGATCCAATGTGTCTCTAACTCGTTTAGCCCAACATAAGGGTCCTCGATCAAGCCCGCCACCAGCAGGTCGGTATACACACTACCGGGCGCCTTGGCGGGTATCTTTACACCGCGAATAGTCTTGGGGACTTCCGCCCCCTCGGGAGCATGCTTGAGAGATAACGACCAGTTGTCAGCTAAAATAATTGGTTTAATTGACATTAGACTTCACAGATTAAATGCAGAATTACATCACACACAATCGCATACTCAGGACTGAGACGCACAGCGCTTGTCATCACCTGAAGTTCAACTTCTTATGAAAGGTGATCATGTTAGCGTCGTGATAATCATCAAACGTGCCGTATGCGGTTCTTGATACATATAGGAGATGCGAACCATCGATAATGAACGCGGGCTGCTGAAATCCAGTACACCATGCCGACTCGGCCCAACTAGCCGATATATCATCTTCGATAAGGTCGTCTTCCAGAATGTAATTCTTGAGATCGGTGCTGGAATACAGAGCAAGTACATTGCGGACATATGGATGGCGAGTATTCGTAGACGGGGCACCCCTGTAGGGATTCGACATTACCCAGTATTTTGACGAAACATCATCGTAGATGATGTGAAACTTCGCCGAACCCGCCCATCCGGCCGTGAAGAATCCTGTATTCAATCCGGTCGCCGGATAAATATTATTGAACTCAATATCCGTTCTGGCACTATTGAGCTTCAGGCAGGCCGCAACATTTCCATTGGCCTGGTGGTCGACTCTTGCGATCAACCAGATCTTCCCATCGGGCCCTGGAACTAGATTTGGCTCCAACCAGCCGTTTTCAGTCCCTGACACCGCGGGGTAAGAGGGAAACGCTTCAGGTGTAGTAATAGTCCAGTTTGATGGATTAGTAATATCAACACTTGTTGAGCATGAAGCCACACGCAATCGGTAATACCTTGGCCATTGTATTGGATATACTGGCCAGTAGTCCTTGTCCATAAAACCATAGTAAACATACCCGTCATGGACTAATACCGGTGCGCCTCCTCCTGATTCCAGCAATTGGCCAAAGGTATTTAGCACAGTTTTTGTCCAACTGCTCCCGCTATTGATGCTTTTGCGAAGAATAAGATTGTACCCTTCGCATGAAAGCATATACAGATCGCCATCATGTGTGAAAAGCGTCGGAGCATATGTCCCGTATGACTCAGGTAAATCAGGCAAACTATCCCATGTTGCACCCCCATCATCCGATGTATACAGCTTTCCAACTGAGCTTGAATCTGAGTTGTTGTTGTACTTCAGGTATACAACAAGATTCCCGCTCGGTGCCTTAATAATTGATGGCGAATCCAGGTTTTCAACAGTTGAGATATCCCATTTTTCACTCCCCCAGTCCATGGGTTCATATATCTCAACATTATCCCCTGCCCCCCAACCGTCAGAACCGGAGTTCGCACAGAGCTGATAATCCACACCCGTGAGATTAAAATTCACCAACCCGCCACCACACCATGCTATCCCCCACTTCTGACTGTCCCAGTTATTCCATGACGCCAATACAACATTATTGCAGTTTAACCAGCCATTCTCTGAAGTCGCCCGCAGATAGCCACCCATTGTGGATGGTATAAACCGCCACACCATTCCATCGAGTTTCTCCATGTGCCAAATTTGTTGTGGAGAGGTTATGGAATCGAAAGCAAGATTGACATTGGTGCCCGGTAAATCACGCTGCATGTATAAATCACCGATTGAAGACAATCTCACCCGGATCGTGTCAACAGAATCCACAACCGAATACAATGCATCCTCAAAGTCTTCGGCTAATACTTGAATACTTGAAAAGCCCACATATACAAATAGAAGCGTCGATAAAATGATTCTGCGCGATGGGTGGTGACGTTGTCCGTTGGTCTGCGATTGTATGCTGGCAGGTAGATTTGATTCCACGATTAAACCCTCATTTTGATGTGATAAGAATTCAACCGGCATGTTCCCGGTCGATTTTGATATCTTGCTTGATGCGGTCCATGTCTAGGCATTATTACCTTTGGGTCGTGTGATTATCGCATTATGTTGTCAGGCTTGAGATATGGCATCCGTTGGTAATCTGCCACCTTGTGAAAGGTAATCATGTTCGCGTCGTGGTAGTTGTTGAAAGTGCCGTATGCGGTCCTGGAAACATACAAGAGGTCATTACCACTGATAATGAATGAGGGCTGCTGAAAACCCGTGCGTAAGTTTGATTGCCCCCAATCGGAGAATTGGTCGTCTTCCAGAAGCCTATCGACCAGGACAAAGTTCCACATGTCAGTGCTGGAATACAACGCAAGGACATTACGCACATACGGGTGCCAACGGTTTTTTGCCGGCGGTCCACAATACGGATTCGCCAACATCCAGTACTTGCCCGACTTCTCGTCGTAAACGATATGAAACTTAGCAGGAGCAGCCCATGGCGCGGTTATAAACCCGGTTCTATTCTCGGGTGCGGGATAAACATTATCAAACTCAATCTGCTTTCTATCAGATGAAAGCCTGAGGTAAGCGCCGGTGTTGCCTTTTGCGATGTGATCAACCCGCGCAATCAGCCAGATATCACCATCTGGCGCCTTAAGGACGTTGGGTTCTAGCCAGCCATTCCGTGTGCCGGATACGGCTGGCTCTTTCGGGAATGGCCTAGGAGCAGTGATAATCCAGTTTGCAGGATCTGTGATATCTGATTCAACCGGACACGATGCGACGTATAGTCGGAAACTGTTCGGCCAGCCTCTCGGCCCGCCGTAATCCATGAAGCTGTAATACAAAACACCATCGGCAAACAGGACCGGTGCCCCTCCGCCGGACTCAAGCCCGTGCCCGATATTCTTGATAACGTGTTCGGTCCAGGAATCACCGTTGTCCTCGCTTACCCGCAGAACGAGTTTAGTATCCACACCAGCCAACATGCAGAGCTTGTCTTTGAGCGTGAACAGTGTCGGGCCATACGTTGCAGAGATATCCGCGAGCCTCACCCAACTATCTCCGCCATCCTTAGACCGAAACAGCATCCCGGACTTACCACGGCTTTTGGATAGATCACCGTCTTTCTTCATATATACAACAAGATCGCCATTCGGCGCTTTGACGATGGACGGTGAATCAAGCTTCTCCACCGCCTTGAAGTTCCACAGATTGCCGTTGCTGCCTTCCAACTCTGACACATCAACCTGCAACTTGCCTTTCGCTAGCGTATTCACCGGAAGTTGATAGGGCTTTGTCTTGAGTCGTATCGCCACCGACAGATCTTTATCGCAAGTGACACACCAGCGTTGATTCTCCGAGTCGGTCCATGGCAAAACAGCTACATGGCTTCCGCCATACAGTGCCTTGTTATCAACAACAACTGATAGATACCCATCTCCGTTGTACGCCCGAATGCGCCAGGTTAATCCAGGCAGACGCTCAAGTTGCCAGACCTGGTTATCAGCTTTCGACTCAGCCGCAAGCGTGACCGTCCCACCATCATGCTGAAGGAATACGGTTTGAGACTACCCCGCTTGCCCCGGGAGCTCGATGGCCGTAGACATCGTCATCGTATTAACAGACTCGACCACCGAATGCAGTGCAAGGCGAAAATCTTCGGCATGTGTGCGCGGAGCCGGGTAAACAAGCATACACACGAAAAAAGCGGCGGCACATGCACTGAATCTTCTAATAGATATCATGAATCAACTTACCTCACTACATCCTTGCAACACTATTTTCGATCACCGGGCAATCACTTCACATTGCACGAAAAGTCCACACCGACCGGTAAAGGCCGATGCGGGTAAGTTAATTTCTATCAGTGTGCGCTACGTCGTCGGGTAGCGAGGAAGCACAGCGAGCCGATCCCCAGCAGCATCGATGAGACCGGCTCCGGCACGAATGCGGCGTCATAGTGGGCCGACACTTCCTCGGCGGTCAATGCGCGGTTGTAGTAGGCGACCTCATCAATAGCACCGGTAATCACGTTATCCGGAAGCCCGCCCGAGCCCGCCACGTTACCGATACGGTCGGTCCAGGTTGAGTACGAACCGCTGGCGTAAGTCGACTGAGAGAACCCCGCGGATGTATTGCTTTGCACGAGTACGCCATTGACATACAACAGGATGTCATTGTTTGCGAAATCTAGGATACCGACGATGTGGTACCAGTCACCCGGGACGGAAACGGAGGTATTCACGCCGTATGCAATGGACTTGAATCCGTCCGAGCTGGTGGAGCGTCCACCGACCTTCAGGTTGTTCCCGCGGATAACGATGTTAGCGCCGGCTGCGGCGTCTGTGTAAAGCACAGAAGCTGCGTTGTCCTGGTAGATACCTGTCGACAACGCAGCCTTGGATATCCACATCTCAGTTGTGATCGCAGATGCACCCACCATGGCGGTAGAAATGCCCGCGCCAAGATCGATACCGTTCCCGTCGGCGCCAACAAACGTTGCGCCGGTATTGGCCGCATCAAAGCCATCGAATACTGCTACCTGCGGGCCCGCATCGGCCAGGCCCACCGTGCCGATCACCGAGCCGCCATAACCGCCAACCTCTGAATTGACCAGCGAGCCGGCTGTTTCATTCAAGCGGAAGTAAGCCAGTGGGTTATCCGCCAGCACCGCATCGCTGTAACCCGCGACCGCCGAGGAAACATGCACCCCCAACACCGCCGTTATAATCGATGCGCCAACGACCTTAGTAAGTACACGATTCAACATCTTTCTTCCTCCAAGAGTTACGTAAAAGTTAAAAAATGAAACCAACATTAACTAAATACCTACCTTCTACGAGATGAATACAATCTAAAAATCACACGAAGCGAACAATCCCCCTACCTCCTATTACTGTGACGCCCGACTAGGGCCCCCGAACTCAATACCGCAAGAACAAATCCTGACGGCTCAGGGATGCTCGGCGATCCGGAACCCGGCGCAATCCCTGTATTCCAGTTGTTCAGAATGATGTCCAGGTCATCCAGCCCAACAAACCCATCCCCGTTGACATCACCTGGGATAGAAGGCTCCGGCAAGACATCTTCGAAACGGTGAAAGGTTATAAAGTTGGAGTTGTGATAATCATCGGCCCCACCAAGACCATCGGGATACGACGTACGTGAGACGGCGACAATATCCGTACCATCAAACTGCCAATCCAGATATTGAAAAGCAATATTCTCTGGATCGGTTAAATCCTGCAGTACAATCTCTTTGACTGACCAGTCGGTCAGATCCGTGGACACCATCACCGCGATTGTGTTACGAATCGCTCCCGGGAGCACATCTGGATCATAGTTATCCTGATTGACAATATTCGCCAGTGTCCAGTACGAGTCGGTCAACTCGTTGTACCGGATGGTGAATTTTTTTGCGCCTCCAGACATAGGCACCAGATCGCTATCGGGATTGAAAGTCAGCGTTGTGTTATCTTCAACACGTGCGATAGCGGTGAACTCAGGCTGACCGGCGCCAACATCTACACGCAGCACATTAACGACTTGCCCGTTACGGTCGACCACGGCATTGCCTTCGAGCCAGCCATTAAATGTGCCGACCGCTCCGAGCCACTGCGGGTCCCTTGCCAAAAGATTGGTGTATTCCCAGCTATCCGCATCCAGAAGATCGGAATCCAACGGCGCACTCATCACCCCCGCACGAAAGTAGTTGGGCCAACTACCCCCGCCGCCGATATCTTCATACGCACGCCAGATCCTGCCGTTGGCGACGACCACCGGAACGGGTGCGGTGTGATACCCGACCGAGGTGCTCTCCTTTAACAGCCCTGTGCTCGCATCACTCGGATATGTCCAGCTTACCCCCCCATCGGTTGATTTGCGGATGATCAAATCGCCGTGCGCAACACGTGTCCCGATGCTGTAGAGGTCGTTGTCATGAACAAACAAGTTGCTCCATATCTGATTGAACATCGCACTGACCATCGACCACGATTGACCCTCATCGGTCGATCTGTAAACGTCGGTACGGCTGCCGCTGGCCCCGAAGTACTCAAATGATGCGATGTATTCACCGCCCGGCAGAATCACCAGAGAAGGCGATCCCAGGAACACGCCGGTCGATGCGGGTGAATGTTGAATGACGACCCCAGGGACTTGCTCACCGTTAAAAAGCGTGGTTTGGCCATACGCCTTCACGCCACCGAAGAAAAACACCATCACGAGGCAAAGTATGCTTGAACGCAGCACGGAAAGCCAAAATCGGTTGATATAACTCGTCATGATGGAACTACACCTTCACACCCCGGCGGGACACTGCATGCATTTACCTTGTGATCCAAAGGCAAAGAAGCATACAAATCTGATCCCCGACAAACTCTCAGACCAATACACATCGAGCTTGCAACACGACCGAGAAACCCGGTAGAAATACACACGCCATCAGATTCAATTAGCCATTAGGACGTCAATGACCGTGACGGATTAATGCCGGCAAGCGCCATACGGCTGGGAACGTAGCAACCGTATGGCACTTGACCAGCAACACAGTATCAGCAGCAGCGACGCCGCAGCACGAACATGCCGCCAACGATCATCATTCCCAAGGAAGCGGGTTCAGGGATATTCGGCGAGCCCGCGTTCGGCGGGGTGCCGGCATTCCAGTTGTTCAGAACGATATCCAGGTCATCCAGGCCTACGAAGCCGTCGCCATTGATATCACCGGGAAGACCCGAGCTGCCTTCTTCAAAAGCAGACATGAAGTGAGTCAGCACTTCTTGATCAGAAAGTGCGCGGTTGTAGTAGGCAACCTCATCGATACCACCCTGCAACACACTAATCGGCGCACCACTGGAATTATCTGCCGAATTACCGATGCGGTCGGTCCATGTGGAATATGCGCCTTCCATAAAAGTCGAGTTCTGGAACATCGCCGTCGAGGTATCCTGCAGCACGCCATTGATGTACGTGCGTATCTGACTGTTCGCATAATCCACAACACCGACAACATGAATCCACCCACCTAGTGAATCATCAGGTAGGACCACATAGGACCCACTGTTGTAAAAATCAGAATGATGTGAGCGACCGCCGACACGAACATTGTTACCGCGTACGATGATATTAATGCCCGCGGCGGCGCCGGCGTACAGCATCGAAGCGGTTCGGTCTTCAAAGACGGTGCTGATATTGCTTTCGTGCAGCCATAATTCCGTTGTGATACCGGACGCACCCACCATCGCGGTAGAGACGCTGGCGCCCAAGTCGATACCGCTTCCGTTCACGCCATCCAGCAGCAGCCCCGTATTGCCGTCATCAAACCCCAAATGCGTTGCCGACTGCAGGCCATCAAAAGTCAGGTCCCCGCCCGTGCCGACCAACGAACCGACATGGGTCGCGGTATTGACTTTGGACAGAGCCAACGAGCCGGAGTCTTCATTCAGCCGGAAGTATGCAACGGGATTATCCGCAAGCACGACATCACTATAATTCGGTGCGGCCAAGGCGGAGCTTGCCACCACGACAGAACACAAAGCCGAGGCACACACTGCAAAGGTTGTTCCCAAATGTCTCATCATATTCCTCCAATTCTGCGATATAAGATTGATTAAGAGTTCTCGCAACGACACCAGCTCGTTCTGTCGGCCGGTACATATATCACTCCCGGAAAGATCAACACACAAGCGGACACATCCGCTTTAACATCTACTTCTGAACAGGCATGCGGTTGCTCCACGTCGATGCCAGATCCATACGCGGAACCTCAAGGTCACACATCACCTCATCACTACCTTGCTGTGTCGAGGCTGAGCCATCCTTCATGGCAAAGTTGGCGGAAAGCTTGTCGCGAACATCTTCGTTGCTGAAGGTGCCGATGTAATATGTATCCGCGTAATCGCTTGAGCTGGTCGGGACGTGATATTCCAGCCTGAATCCGTCGACACCCCGCGTATGATTAACTCGTACCTCCCCGTTGCTACTCACACGAAAGAACATATCACCCACCAAGGCATTAACCTCATAATCCTCATAGATCCAGCGGACATCACTACGAATCCAGAACGTTTCCTTTTTGTAGTAATCCCAGTTCTCACCGGGTTCATGGTCTTGGTAGTAGCCCGGCACCAGGATATAGTCACCATACACGCGAGAGTATCCGGACTCGTACGTAGACAAAGAGCGATCAAACTCATCTAGAAAAGGACAAGAAAGAAAGTTCGCCGTCCCAAGATAAGGCTTAAGCAGGACACGGGTATCTCGAGGGTTATCAGGACCATACCCCGGCAAGCTCAACTGATGCCCCCAAGGCATGGGGCTTAGATACTCGTTGACATGAGCCGGGAGCCGACGATGATCTACTTCATAGGTGATCATCGCGGTCGCCACCTGACGCACATTGGACAGGCACTTCGCGTTGATCGCAGATGCACGCGCGGCCCCCAGGGCCGGCAACAAGATCCCCACTAGCAACGCAATAATGCTGATCACCACCAACAACTCGATTAATGTAAACCCGCGACCCCGGCACACATTCTTAAGCCTCAACGAAGACATACAACACACCTCCAAGTTACTGCCCCCAGCAATCAATCCGACACACATCAACAACACTCAGACAATCCGCAATATCAACCACCGGATCACCGAGAACTATCTTCATCCTCGTCATCAACCAGACTGCGCATACCGTCGGGAAGGTATGCTTTTAAATCCACATCCACCGAATCTTCCTGGCCCTGGTGACGCCTGAGATACTTCAGGGCACCCTCACGCCCCACACGCAAGTGCTCCGCCATAGCTTTGCGTGCGACAATGTCATCACCACGCCGTATAGCGCGATAGATACGGCCGTGCCATAGATAAACCCCGGCAATCACCGACAAGTCGTAGTAATCCTCGCGGCGGGTGCAGAAGATGGTCGTGAAGACACGCGTATCCTCAATAATCCGACGCACATGCGGCGTGCGGACCGCCTGAAGGATAATCGCGTGAAACGCCATATCCAGCGCAAGAAAACGCTGGGTCTGCTTCGTGGTGAGATAAGATTCTTCAGAGTTACGCAGGTCCACGCATAACTGCCGGAGCTGCGCCAGTAATTCGCCCAACTGCCGGACCTGCTCCGCGTTCGACCGCCTGGCCGAACACGCCGCGGCGTACGACTCCAGCATCTCACGCAGGTCGTATAAATCGCCAATCTCATCAACAGAGGGTCGGCGAACGATCGTGCCAACCCTCGGCACGCGCTCCACCACGTGCTCCAACTCTAGGCGTTTCAGAGCCTCGGAAACCGGGGTTCGGCTAATCCCGATCTCATTCGCCAGCATTCCGACACTCAGCCGCGACCCTGCAACCACCCGCCCCTGCAGCATCTGCTGGCAGATATAGCGATAGGCCCTGTCGCTCAACTTATCCCCAGTTCGTTTATCGATTACATCTAACATGTCAGTAAAATACAGTACCAATATATAAATGTCAATGTATTTCAGTAATATTAGCTCTTTTAAAAGGAAAATGACGACGAAAGCCAGCACAATACTCTGTCTGAACCCATCTGACATGTCAGATGGGTTACCTTCCCACCCTGATACCCTCGCTGTACAGATAGATCATCATCTGAATTGTGGGTGTGTTTGAGCGCCGCCGATCAAAGAATGCTGCAACCGGATTATATATGTGTTGCCCGCCATCCGGCGCGGTCGGCCTACGCAACCCGGAGCCCGACCCGCCTTCTCTTCTCAAAGCCAGCGCTTGTAGGTCTTGACAGTCACGATCCCGACGAGATCATCTACTTTATGCTCCAGCTTTTTGCCCAACCGAATCAGCCGCTGCCGCTCTTCCGGCGACGGGATTACACGGTTGCCCGGCACCTTCCCCTTAAACAGTTCGAGTTGGAGTTTCAGAAACCGGATCTGGTTATCTCGACGGACCGACCAGGCCTCGCTGAGCAATACAAACAGCACAAACACCCAACGCGGCAACATCTTCTCCACTCCCCTAAGTCCAGTATTGGCAAGTGCCCAACATTATGGACCACCCCCGGCGGATTGCCAGTCGATGCCGATTTGCCTGGCCCCCTTCGCCCCACTGGTTCCCGCTGAAGCACCCCCAAATCTTTTTGAATAAATCTGAAATCCAGCGGGCCAGCACCACAAAAAAATCATACCCGACTTCCCGAAGAGGGTTTGGACCACTCTACCACACCCCAAACACCCCCGATTTGTCTTAAAGAAATCTGAAATTCACCGGGCCAGCACCACAAAAAAATCATACCCGGCTTCCCGAAGAGGGTTTGGACCACTCTAGTTGGCCAGGACGCTGGTGAGGTAGCGTTGGGGGTCGAAGTTCTGGCGTTCGGCGCTGGCGATCAGGCTGTAGAGGGTGGCGGCGGTGGCGCCGGCCTGGTCACCCATGCCGTAGCCGGCAACAGGATCAAAAGGCAGAACGCAAAGAAGGTTGGCTTGCTTTTCATATCTTTTATCGCTTGCCGTGAAACGCGAAAGGCGGGAGCCCCGCAGGGCCCCCGCTGAAAGGGAAATATGGAGGTCAAACATAAACCAGTTATGGCACAGTGAACGGACCAAAAACCACTACATTACTGCCCAGGCTTGTCGGCCAATTACCGGTACTGATATTTGCCGCATCACTCGAGCCCCACGGATCATCCGCATCAGGATGCAGCGTCACATAGACCTGACTGCCGCTTGATGCCCACAGGTGTGGCGCATTGAAGTTGCCATCGGCTTCCGGAGCGGTGTCTACACCTTGCTTGTAATAGATGTCAGACTTCACCCATGTCCTGACGTTGTAATTGCCGCCAGGCATATTGAGGATGCGCCCTTCAACTCGGCCGCTCATCCCACCGGTCACACACGTCACACCTGGAAGCGATGGCGGTCCTGCGGGGAGCGTTGTCTCTGTTGCGGTTGCTGATATCGGTGAGTTGCCCGTGTCATTGAACGCCGTGACCCGATAGACATAAGTTGTCGATGCCGATAGGCCGGTGTCCTCATAACTGAACGTTGTCAGTTCGCCACCATGAATCTTTGCGATCTCAACAAAAGGATCTGTCCCGCTCTGTCTTTCGATCTTGAATCCGACTTCCTCGTTTGAACTGCTGGAGGAATGACTCCAGCTCAGCTCGATCGAAGACGAATCAATCGCACTTGCAGCAGGCGAAGTGGCTTGAGCAGGCGCCGATGTGGGAACACTCGTATCGGTATCCGGCCGGAAACCCTCGTAGTAGACGAATGAATCATCCATATGGAAGAACCTGCCCATCCAATCGTCATTATCGACGGTCACATCAGGTGGGTTACTGCCTTCTGGATTACCGTCCGTTGCTGATATCTCGGGGAACTGGTTCAGGTCCATCGTGTCATCATGCACAGAGATCCAGACATTACGCGGGCTTGCAACAGTAATACCATCACCGGCCGGCACACTGGGAATCAATTGTGTGACATCCACGGGCAACTCGAAGTAGCCGGTGTCGTTGTCAGCGATCGCTACGACAGGGCAACGGATGTGCCAGATGTTGCGGTCATACTCCTGGAACTCGATCCAAGCACGCACGGTATACGTACCTGTCGGCGAGAGCCCTTTCACATTGCCCGATATCTTGCCGTTGAGTGAATCCACACCGATAAAGTGTGCGCCAACCTCGTAACCCGCATCGAAGTGATCTACACCCGCGGAAACTGCTTCGTCTCCATCCATCGAATCAACGATGGAGAAGTCCATGTCCAGGTAGCGAGAGATGGTCGGCTTCATCCCATCATTCGGCGACTCTGCTGTCGGGAAACCGAGCCGTGCCATACCATCATCACCGTTGGTATGGACACTGATCTGTATCTTGTAGGTGCCGTTGGTTTCTCCATAGCTGGCTGAATCACCGGTCGGATTGATCGGCCGTTCGTTAACAGCTGTAAAGTTACCATTGCTGTCCAGTTCGACATCGTAGTCCAGTACAGACCACCCGTTCTGCTCAGCCCGCCAGTTAGGATTCGTATCGTTCGGGAAGTTTTCAGCCGGAAGGCCGGCATCGATCCCATCCTGTAGTAATTGGACCCACGTTCGCACATGATATTCATTGGCGATATCCGTCCCCTGCGGGAAGCCCGTCACCGTACCGCTGATCGTTCCACCAACCTTCTGCACATTATTCACAGTGATACTGCTGAACGTCAGGTCAATCGGCGTCGGGAGCAAGCCTTGAACGTCAATGTTCAACGGGTCCTGCGGATCGTAGAAACGATCGGTCTTCAGCGTCGGATCGTCCGGATCGTTAGGATCAAGCACGAAGCGGCGGATGAAGTGGCCGTTGGCGTTGTAAAGATCGAGCCACCACACGATCTTGGCGACGGAGATATCCCCGATGCGGATCGGTGCGACATGGAAGAAACCGCTGGCATCGACGGCACCGTTGTCTTCTTTCAGCAAGCTGCCGATATCTTCGGTGATGCCGTGGCCGCCTTGGAAGTAATTGGTGTCGCCAAGCACTTTCACATGGGCGACGATGTAGAAGTCGTCAGCACTTGTTCCCGTCGGCAGACCATTGATGGTCGCTTTGATATACCCACTCTTACCCGGGCCCGGGCTGAAGTCGTTGCTGCCGCCTTCCAATGTCAGCGTTAACGCATCAGGATCTGTAACGACCGGGACATTCTCCAAAGCGGGGAGCGTGGGCGTCTGATTGGGCGTCACGTTATGGAAAGCCTGCCAATCGGCAAGGTTGCCTGCGGTGTACAGTTCGTCATTAACCCATGTAGAGAAGGTCTCGAATATCTGCCCCGCTTCCGCTGGTTTACCCGGCAAAGGTTCGTAATACTCGTGGTATCGAATACCACGAATGGTTGGATATAAGGTTTCCAACTCGTCGCCGACCTGGGCGATTGTGTTCTTAAGTTGCACGTAGGGATCGTTGTAATAGGTTACGTAATCACTGTTGAAACCCAATGCCCACTCGGAGATGAACTCCAAGCCAACGCTGGTCGGTTTATTGATACTCTGAAGGAACGGCAAAGCTCCGCGCGGCCCACCAACAGGCGCTTCACCAGTGTCTCCTTCGTTCCATTGCTTAACGCCTCGCCACCAGCGCAAATCCCCGGTATCCGGATCGAAGTCTTCATAATGATCGCGGTAACCCATGAGTGCGACCTTGTCTGGCACACTCAGCGCCGCCTTGAATACTTCAATATCCGGCGTGCCGGCATCGCCGTCATGGTCGACCATGGCGTGGCCCGGATTACCCGGTAACGGATCACCGTTGGCATCGATCAGTGCTATGCCCTCTTCATCTTGAACACCGATCGTCCAGTACCAAGGGACTTGGTCGGTGGACATCTGAAGGAACTGAGCAACCGCTTGCGGATTGTTGGTGATATGCCCGGTCCCCTGGTCATCTTGTAATATCGCTTTGTAACGCTTCAGCGCGTCCCAGAAACGGAGCATGATCTCGTTACGTTCAGCAACCGAAGTCTCTGTATAGGCACCATCCGGTAATCCATCACCGTTCACAAAGTCCGGATCCCAGGTAATGTACAGATAAGGCTCGGTGTCGAATCCAGACACGGCGACCGCGTCGTCTCCACCGGCCACACGACGCGGGTCATCCGTAGCGAGTTCTCCATTGGTGACCGGTGGCCTTAAACCGTGTGGTTCGACATCAAGACGCACACCATCGAAGCACTGCTCGGGATGAGTCAGATATCGCTCGTTCTGATACTCGACGAAACGCTCCAGTAGTTTTCGGCCGAAGTCGTAACCTTCACCGCCCACCGGCTTGCCCTGCAACGGGCCTTGGTCGTAGTGATAAATCCAGTTGGAGTTGCCGGCCAGCATCTCGACCTTGATGTTGTTGGCATGAAGCCGTGTCAGCATGTCTTCAAGCGCCGGGATATTGTTCGGATTTTCAACAAACGGCTCGTTCCAGTTCAACGTGAAGCCGATCTCGGTAATGCCCAGATCCAGGCAGAACTGCACAAGCTCCTCGATGCGTTCGTTGTCGCCGAGGATTGTCTGATCCCAGTTCCACATCCCGTAGACATAATTCGCAGGTCCGCTTCCTCCGATTGCCATGGTGTCTTGAATCTGTTCACGACTCAGCACATAGCTGTAGATGCGGACATCTTCGAGTTCGCCTTCAAACGCTTGTGACAATTCAAAGTCGCCCCCAACGCTGTCCTGCTCCTGCCCCAGCACCAACGAACCATGGCTGGGGATCATCGTCCCTTGCGCCAAAGTGCCTTCAGCTTCCAAGTCACCGTCAATATAAATCTGTGTATTGCCGTCACTGCTTTGCCAGGTAATACCGACATGGTGCCAACTGCCATCATTGACAGATTCTCCGGCGGCCATGGAATACTCCCCGCGGTAAATGCGGAGATTGTCGCTGTTCATGATGAGCCATTCGTTCCCGCTGTGATAGGTCCCCGTCGCGTACGAAAGAATGCCGTTGCCGCTGTCGGTCGTCTTGATCCAGAAGGTTGTCGTGATGGCCGTCGCGGGGAATACCTCAACAGGATTCTTGATCGCGTAATCTGCTATACCTGTCGCGGTAAAGTCCAACGCCGTAGCAAACTTCCCGGTCGACCAGGCGACACTGCCCTGGAGTACAGCATCGTTATCATTGCCCGAGCTATCGCCGACCGACGTACCACTTCCTTCATCCGCCGGGTAATGCACCATTAGATGCGTGCCCAGGTCCGCCGCATAAAGATCCTGCACCTCTGACGCGCTCAGCACACGGTCGTATATCCGATACTCATCCATGTCGCCTTCGAAGCTCTGAGACGCCTCGAATCCGCCTCCGACCGAGTCCTGCTCCTGACCGACGATAAGCGTTCCACCTGATGCGATCGACGTGCCGATCGAATTCGGCATCGCATATTGCCAGATCCTGCGGCCATCAACATACAACTGGCACATACCATCGGTATTCCGCCAGGTCACGACAACATGATGCCACTCGCCGTCATTGATCGCTTTGCCTGATGGTATCGAGTGCTCCCCGCGATAGAGGCTGACATTGGAACTGTCGATGATCAACCACATATTGCCGTCGTGATAAGTACCCGTCGCATAGGATGTCAGCGCATCACCGCTGTCTGTGGTGCGCACCCAGAAACTGGTGGAGATCGCGGTCGTCGGGAATGACGCCGGCGAAGTCTTGATGATGTAATCACCCGTGCTCGAATCCGTCAGATCGATCCCCATATCAACCCGACCCTCAGCCCAGACCGCAGCCCCCTGCATCGTAGCGTCACTACTGTTGCCCGATTCATCCGCAATCGTCGTTCCCGTGCCCTCATCCATCGGCCAGTAAAGCACCGGCCCCGATTGAGCCTGCAAGTTGCCCGGCAGGCACGCCCCCGCAACCGCGAACGCTGCTACCGACAACAAGCCCCTGATCCGATCCATTCGTGTTGTGACCATCGAAAGGTGTCCCCTATACAAGTGAGTGAATTGACGTTCGTACACAACACCGCCCTGCAAGCATCTGAAATGTTCTGGTAGTTAATGATTCCCCTGTTCTTAGCTTCCCCATGTAACCGAGCACCCTGATCCTCCGAGTTGATCCAGACTTGAAAAGCGACCCTGATATTGTCGCTGTACTACCACAAGTGTTGATCCTGTAAGCGAATAACAGCACGTAACAACCATAGAATATTTCATTCTATGTAAATATTAAAGAGAGGCTAATTGATTGATATTCAAATTACAAGATCATTTATGAGATAATATGCATTTTTAATAATTTCACTTAACGAACAAATATGGCTCGATCGGCGCGTCAAAAAAGACCGCTGCTCAGCAGAGCATGGAAGAAATGATCTTGAAGTGGTCCATTTGCAGTTTTGGCGAAAACCACCGCCTGCTGGGGCCGGTTCAATTTGTCGGGCATCTATGAGCAAGCCTCTGTCAAGTGGTCGCTGACCGAACGCGGGGGCTCCAAGCATCTATTCGGCATCGTCCCATAGGACCCGCCAGTGAGTAGTTTGCGAAAGCCGGCCTCATTCACCGCCACGAGGTCGTTGGCCCCAGCCCGACCATTGAGGTCCGGCATCCTTGGTCCGCGTCCGCTTAGCGCCAGTTTTTCAACTCTCCCACGATCCGCCGAACGCCCCAGCCGGTGTTCTCACGGGACAGGCGAAGGATCAACGCGCGGAACGAAGGAGGAACTACGCGGCGGCGACCAACTCGACCCGGCTCTCGGCCCTCTTTTTGTTCACGCAACCACCGCCTGTACGTCTTGACACTCACGATCCCGACGAGATCATCTACCTTGATGCTCCAGCTTTTTGCCCAACCGAAGCATGCGACGACGCTCTTCCGGAGACAGGATCACACGGTTGCCTGGCACCTTCCCCTTGTACAGTTCGAGTTGAAGTTTCAGGAACCGGATCTGGTTATCTCGGCGGACCGACCAAGCCTCGGTAAGCAATGCAAACAACACAATCACCCAACGCGGCAGCATCTTTTCCACTCCCCTAAGTGCAGTAATAACAACTGCCCAATATTATGGACCACCCCCGGAGCAACGCCAAGTAAGGCCGATCCGCACCGGACCTCTCCCCCACCTTCTCGCGCCGCCTGATACCACCGCGAAGTGTCACATATCCGGGACAAAAAATCCTCGATCCAGTGGGATTAGTCTCTATCTTTTGGTGCGAGCTTCCCGAATACGGTTTGGACCACTCTAACTAGCAGCCAAACCCCAAACCTTTGAACCAATTTGGCAAGCACTCGCAGACGAGTTTAAGAAGGCTCGCCACGCTGTATTGCATATCAAGCGACAACCGCGCTTGCTTAAAGAAGCACCTTGGCTTGAAAGAACCATCCGTGTCCGCACACCATACGTCGATATGCTCAACCTTATTCAGATAGAGTTGTGGCGCCGTAAAAATGCCGGGGAAGATGTCACAACAACCCCGAAGATCGAACACGCCATCCGCGGCACCGTTCAAGCGATAGCTGCTGACCTTAGGAATACAGGGTAATCAATGCACCTTCACGGGAACACTGATCCAAGCGGAGTGTGAGTAAATCGACAAGAATCAGCCCTAATTTAGGAGGTCGATTCATGAAGAAGACAAGGTACGCGCAGGAACATACCCACGATTGCTTGCGCATATTGGTCCATTTACTTGCATGAATCTACATATGACCCAATCTGATATGGTCGGTATCTTACGGCGCTACTCTACATCGAGTTCATAATCGCAAATCCAATACTCAACGTTACCGCATATGTCACCCAAAGTAAATATGGCAAAAGGAGAGCGCCCGCAACTCGGTCACGCTTCCAGAACAGCACCCCCAGTACAAGAATCATCGCCCAGAGAATTACGATATCAATAGCCGCAGCGGTGGGCATGTGCTGACCGAAGAAAAGCCACGTCCATGCAGCGTTAAAGATCAGGTGAAGCAGAAAGACCACCAGCGCAAACCGCGTTTGGGGATCAGCGAATCCATGTTTTATCCAAACCCGCCATGCCGCGATACCCATGAGTAGATAAAGCAATGTCCATACAGGCCCAAACACCCAAGATGGTGGCGTCCATGCGGGACTGTTGAGCGAGTCATACCAAGAGCCGGTCTCAATGAACGCAGCCGTTGTCGCTGGCACAAATGCGACAGCAATCCACGCCAGCAACCCTAGCCAGTTATGTACAACGCTACGTCGCATCGTGTTTAATAATACTGCGGGCATACATATAAGTCAGCTAGTCCCATGTAAGCCTTTTAGGTGGACTTAAATCGCAACAGAGGAATCCCGATACTTAATTGAACTGGCGCAGTTGCCTGGCAGGCTTCATGAGCCTATTGTCCTTTCGAGGTAAACCATGCGAATAACTGTCCTGCTGACGATCATCGGCGGCCTATGTCTGATTTTGACCGGTGTGGCCTTCTACTTGGGGACCGGCACCAGCAGCATCACCGCTTTGATTCCCGCGTTCATCGGAGGCCCACTGCTGATGTGCGGGTTGGTGGCAATGAACCCCAAGGCGTTGAAGGTAGCAATCCATGTGGCTGCGGTTCTCGTGTTGCTGGCCGCTGTCGGTTCGTCGCGTGTATTTATTAAGTGGGTGGATTTGAGCAACGCCGCTCGATCGGCACAATTGATCACGTTGACTATCTGTGTCACGTTGCTGACTGCTTATATTCTTTCTTTTATCAAAGCCCGACGCTCAGCATAAAGCAAAGGACTGCAACTTGAAAGATACAAATCAGATTCCGGTAGCGCCAATCAAGATGCTCTACGACGGACTGTGCCCGTTGTGCAAGCGCGAGGTGCGTGTGATCGCCCGACATGATAAACAGGGTGTGATCGAGCCAGTCGATATTACTGCACCAGGATTCGATGCCGGCCAATTCGGACTGACACTGACCGCCGTCCACGCACGCATACACGCGATCTTACCAGACGGCTCCGTTGTCACGGGCATGGAAGCTTTCCGCCGAATCTACGATGCCCTTGGGATGGGTTGGCTCTGGCGTTGGACGGGTTGGCCGATCCTTCGATCGATCTTTGACGTTCTATACGCAGGTTTCGCGAAAGTCCGACCCCGCCTTCAATGCTTCTCACGCAAATGCGTGAACAACGCATGCTCAACGGAACCGGCATCAAAGGTTTAAGCTCTAATCACCTATCATTTGGCTCCGTATTGCACATCTAATACCGCGTTTAAACACTCAGAAGTGTGATTCAACGCGACCACTTGAGATGCAGTGAAGTGGCCCACGGCCGGAGGTGGCTCATAATGTCGGGCACTGTCCGCTTTTGCCCATGAATTATGCGCCTTAGCAGTATGTTCATGATAGTCTTTGGTCTTGCAAGGGCGGCATCCAGATGCCGCCGTTAATACTCGAACAATGGGAACCGACAAGATATTGGCATTCCATATCTTCAGACCATTTTATTATCTTCATTGTAGATCGGATTAGCTGGCAAAGCGTTGGTTTATATAAAAAGCGATAGTTTATTCTGGAACATGTGTATGAACTATAAGTATAGCCCGACATAGGGAGAGGCGATCCCTACGATTGCGGTTAAGACGCGGTCAATGGATATACTGGCCAAGGACAAAATAACGTCATATTGTAATTGAGACGAATGGCCATATAATATAAAGAGTCCGGCTCTAACCGGACCCAATCTTGAGTCGCTCGCAAAGCTCCATTGTTTGGCAGCCCACACGTACGCCTCTCCCCAGGAGCTTTATTGTGAAGATCTACGTCGGCAATCTCAGTTTTAAAACCACGCAGGAGAACCTCGAAGACCTGTTCAGCAACTACGGCACGGTCAGTGAGGTGGCACTCGTCACAGATCGCGAGACCGGCCGGCCACGCGGTTTCGCATTTGTCACCATGGATGATCAAGGTGCTGGCAAGGCAATCACCGAGCTTAACGGCAACGAGTTTGAAGGTCGCAGCCTCAACGTCAACGAAGCCAAGCCCCGCGAGTCCCGCCCAGGCGGCGGAAACCGTGGCGGGCGTTACTAAGTCGCACGCATAATCAATCACGTAAACGGTTGCCCGTCACTCGTTGTAGTGACGGGCATTTTCTTGCGCCCTCACGGATAATACGTCATGTCACTAATCGAACAACTGAAAAAAGTGATCCATGAGCAGCATGGGTGCGATGCCACGCTCAAGGATTCTGTTCGTATACGCGAAGATCGGGCGGGCCAGATCATCTGGGAGGGGGATGTTCACATCTTCACTCTTCATGGCCATCAACGGGCTCGCATATGTTATGCATGGCAATACTCAGGCACTACCCATGAACCGCGTTTTGTCGCGATCCTCGCCACCGGCCACGTCGATTCCCCCCGTGCCGCTGTCCGCGCCGCGATGGTGGATGAAAGCCGACGTCAAGATGAGTAAGTCGACAGACGTTCGTTTGGCTACTGTCTGCGAACCGAGTTGTCGCGTGTCGCACACGACACTACGCAACCACTCTGGACATAGTATAAATGACCGCTTCAGAGTTGCTGCTGTCAGGGGTCTCATAACCAGATGCACATTGGCCAGATGCAAATCAATGTGTCAGGCCAATTGGGACAATCCGGAGCAACCGGCGGCACATCGAACACTTGTGGGTTTACCGTCATTCTGAAAACTGATACATCAGTGCTGACGATTTGCTGACTTCAGGCTAAAATCAGTGTACCCGACTCGCCTTATGATTCCTCTGCTCGTCAACGAGATACCCATCTAGCCTGTGGCATAAGTTACTTTTCATGCATAATCAGCAACAAGGTTTTCGACACAGAAGACGTACGATCTTGAACTCACGCTCGAGTATATCGTTGCTTATTGCGGACCGCATTCGCCAGGTAAAGACTTTGTATTAGATCGACCATCCTTTCCGTCCCACTCAGTTCCACGGCTAGTGTCCATGTTGTGCATCGCCCGGTGATCTGATAGCCAATTACGGCGGTAAGACAGATTGGCCACGAGCATAGTCAGTGGGCTTCGCCAGTGCCTGATGCTACCGACAATGCGTTTAAGCATCGTGAGCGGCGAATAGAAATTTCGACAACAATGATTCATTTCATTAATTAGCTGACGCCAGGATAGATTGCAGTGCCGGGCCACAGGATAGCTGAGGGTATAGTACTTCCATTCTTCAGGATAACGATTCGCAGCTATACGATGCTGCTTGTTCATATTTTCCCACAGCCGTGTTCCAGGTAACGGTGTCATGAATACGGGGTTCAGTAGGTCCACGCCATAATAGCTTGCGGTCTCGGCAATATGTTTGCCCACACCTACTTTATCGCTATCCAGCCCCATGATGAAGGACCCCACGATCGAAATGCCGTAACGGTGGATGCGCTTGACACTGGCTCGCAGATCGCCACCCTTGAGGATGTTGTAGCGTTTACCCAATTCAACCAGCCCCTCGTCTGAGGTTGTTTCGAAGCCGATAAACACACCGACACAGCCAGCGCGCCTCGCCAATTGAAGCAATTCCTCGTCATCTGCAAGATTAATGGTTGCTTGGCATATCCACTTCTTGTTGATGCCAGCGTCGATGATGGCACGGAATAGCTTCTTGGCACGCACGATGTGCTCATCGCGTGTACCGATCAAGTTATCATCCACTACCAGAACCATACGTTCTGGTATCATCGCAAGCTCATCAACCACATCACCTATTGGACGATGGCGATAACGATGTCCATTGAAAGCGGACACACTGCAGAAGTGACAATTCAAAGGACAGCCGCGTGTGGTTTGGATGGAGCCGAATGCGTAGCCATGCGTCAACAGGTCATGGCGAGCCGGTGGTACGGATGCCAGATCGGCTGACTCACCAATATAATGCCGTTTCAGCATGCCGTGTTGGGCATCAAGGAGCACCGACGGCCAGATAGATTCGGCCTCACCCTGTACAACAGTATCAACATACTCCAGCGCCTCATCGGTACACATCGATGCGTGGATGCCACCCATGATGACAGGCACACCCATGCTACGGAATATAGCCGCGATCTGATAAGCCCGAGGTGCTTGCGAGGTAAAGGCGGTGATGCCAACAAGGTCGGGGCCGGGGTAGATTTGCATAGTCCGGCATACCGAGATTCTCGTCTATGATTGTCACATCCCATTCCGCTTCAGGCGTCAGAGCTGCGATCACCATAAGCCCCAGCGGCTTCCATACACGGTACTTCCGCCAACGACTGCGTTGAGCCAAGCTCACCAACGGGTTGGACGGATTGATTAGGAATAAGCGCATGGCTTATGCTCACCACCTCTCTGTGATTCAAACGGCATCACCCCAAATACTGAGGCGGGCCTATCTCGTATGTCGTCAAGACATTGTTTCAGAACTACTCTTCCACCATTCATAGGCGTCGATCCAGTTCACTTTGTCTGGGTTCATACTTAGGATTTGCTCATGTTCATATCTGACCAGTTTGACCGCTCCGGATAGTAAAAGTCGCCGATAATCGGTAAATGTCTGGGCCAAGGTCCTGGGCCCGGTAATGCTCTGTTGATGTTCAGCAAGATAGTGGACCATCGAAGGCATCTCTCTCGCTCGGGTTGGGAAGTCATGTTTGTGGTTGCTCATTCAAATAATCTTTATGTCTCGGATTCATCTGCCGGCAATGGTTGATCGTGCGGCACTGATCGTCCTCGTTTAGCGCCATGGGCAAGCAGTAGTTCAACAATCTCCTTGTGTCCGGCTTGCACTGCATAATTCAAAGCCGACAGTCCGTTGCCTGGATCCAAAGCGTTTGGATCTGCGCCGTAATCCAGAAGCAGCCTGGTCCAAGGCATGTCATTGCAGATAGCGGCGCTCTGGAGCAAGGTGTGCCCGTGGTAGCCCAGACCATTGATATTGGCCCCTTTAGCAAGCAAAAACTCTACTGCACGTGGATTCCTGCTCCAGGTGGCTCTGTTGAGTCGTGTGATACCGTACTTATCCGGAATATCCACGACGGCTATCGTACTTGTCGGTGATATGGAAGACATTTTGCTTTCCTCACTCATCAGGTGCGTTTTTCGATGATATGGTCGACGTCGAATTCTTGGCGTCTGTGGTTATCCTCAGTACCAGCAATTATTCAAAGCGGCCCTGATACCTGTCGCATGACGTGCGACATACACATCAGCCAGCATCACTATTCTCACCACCGACTAAATCCTGGAAATCACGGCAGCAGTATTCAAAAGCAGTCCCGCAATCGATGCGGCCTTCTCGAAGGCGATGCGTTCGACCTTAGTGGATACCAGAACACCCATCTCAATAAGATTGCCGTACTCCCCTGTGATGGCATCAAATCCATAATTCAACTCGGTTGATTGCTCCACCACGTCGGCGACTACGGAGCCGTTGTGGCCGGCGTTCCTAGCGATCTGAATAATTGGGGCCGCAACCGCCTTCCAAATAATATCTACACCGACTTGCTCGTCACCGACACATGACCGCTTCAAGGCTAACAATAGCTTGCGGGTGCGTAGGACTGCGCTGCCGCCGCCGGGCAGAATCCCTTCTTCGACGGCGGCTCTACATGCATGAACGGCGTCGTCGAATCGGGCTTTCCTGGCTTTGATCTCTGATTCTGTTGAGCCCCCCACGATGATCTGGGCGATACCGCCGGATAACCGAGCTACACGCTCCCTTAGCAACCGCTGCTCGTATTTGTCCGGATGTGAGTCGATTTCCTTCTTCAGTGCCGCTAGCCTCGCATTCATCACGGCCGAATGGTTCGAATCGACGATGATCGTGGCTGTGTCGCTGTCGATCACGATCTTCTTGGCGCGGCCTAGATCTTCGAGATCAAGCTTCGCGATGTCCAGACCCAGCACATCCGTGATGGCTCGCCCCTTGGTTAACATGGCGATGTCGTCAAGCAGGTCCTTGCGGCTGCTTCCAAAGCTGGGGGCTCTGACCGCACATACTTTCAGGGCTGCTCGGCTTATATTGATTATGAGCGTTGCAAGGACATCACGGCTGAAGTCCTCGGCGATGATCAAAAGGGGTTTGCCAGCCTCGGCGACCTTACTTAGAAGAGGAAGCAGTTTCACCGCCGAATTCAATTTGTTTTCATGAATAAGCACAAAGGCGTCTTCGAGCGTGCAGTTCATCTTGGGCTGATCTGTGACGAAGTAAGACGAGGCATACCCTTTGTTGAATTGCATCCCTTGGAGGTATTCAACCACGGTTTCTCTTGACTGGCCTTCCTCGACGGTGATTACACCGGTGCCGCCAACGAGATCTATTGCTTTTGTAAGGATTAGGAGGATATCCTCGTCCTGATGCGCGGCACAGAAGCCCACCCGAGCGATATCGCTTGGGGTTGTAACCGTCCTGGAGATCCGCTTAAGCTCGGTTACAATTACCATTACGGCTTTGGCGATACCGCTTTGGACCTCGATCGGGTTTGCGCCGGCAGCCACGTTCCTAAGACCTTGTAGAAAGATGGCTTCCGCGTAAACAATGGCGGTTGTTGTACCGTCGCCGGCATCAATCGAGCACCTGGCCGCTACTTCCTTAATCATCTGTGCACCCATGTTTTCGATGGGGTTATTCAAAATGATCTGCGATGCAACCGTGGCTCCGTCTCTACTGAATGATGGCGAATCACAGCTATTTTGTATCGCTACAGCTTTACCGGATGGGCCGAGGGTAACTTTGACAGTACGCGCAAGCTTGGTGACACCGCGGCGTAATGCATCACGCGCATCCTGACCATACTGTATGCAAGTCTCTACCATTTATTGAACCATGCCCTGAACGGCGTTGTCTCGACCGATTGTGTATAAACTTAATTGCGAGTGTATAGATACTTTTTCAGGTAGTGATTCTCTAACTCATGATCACCTAGTTCGTGGGCATCCAGGTCCCCGAGCGAGATCAAGCCTATCACGGCCCCTGTGGTGTCGATAACCGGCAGATTGCGAATTTTCCGAGCCACCATCAGAAGCCGAGCATCTTTTATTGTTGTGTTTGGCGAGCAAACCAGCAGGTCACGGGTCATGACTGCGTCAACTAATGTCTGCTGCAATACGTCTGGTGTTGACGCAAAACACCGTAACAGATCCCGTTCAGTAAAGATGCCCAGGCATTCTCCATTCGCACATACAACCAAGGCCCCAACCTTGTAACCGTTCATTTGCTTTGCTGCCTGCAGCACTGTAACTTGCGGACCGATGCTGGGGACCGGGCGATCATTATTAACAAGAATATCTTTAACGGTAGCCATGTGTGCTATATCCAGATTGTGACTGATGGAATGTTACGTTTGCGATCAACTTGATGAACGCAGAAGAGGCACAGTCATAGAGGGGCGACGGGGCCGTACTATTTGTTTGGCCAAACCAACAGTCTCCATAAGGCGGATCGTCCAGTACGTCAGGTCAAACTCGTACCAGCGCATTCCGTGTGCCGCAGATCGTTGCTGTGCGTGATGATTGTTATGCCAGCCCTCGCCGAATGAGAGAAGTGCCACCCACCAGTTATTACGCGAGTTGTCATTCGTATTGAAGTTACGGTAACCCCAAGTGTGTGATGCCGAGTTGACGAACCATGTGCCGTGATAGCCCAGAACAGTACGCACGCCGATACCCCATACCAGCCATGACAGAGCCAGTTCGTGGCCGCCTAGAGCCCAGCCACCCACGCACAGTACTGCGGCGAGAACGAACTGTGGGATATAAAAGTAGCGGTCGAGCCATGCATGAACAGGGTCGCGAGCAAGATCCAATGCGGCCGCATTCGGTTTAAAACCTTGGCCATCCTGGTACATGCACCAAAGAATGTGAGCCCATGTGAATCCGTGTCGCGGCGAATGCGGGTCTGCCGGCCTGTCCGAATCGCGGTGATGCAGGCGGTGGGTGCCAACCCAACGGACCGGGCCGCCCTGCCAACTGAGTGTAGCGAATATTGTCAGCAGATACTCAACCATCTTGGGCGTGTGATAGGACCGGTGTGTTAGCAGGCGGTGATAGCCTAAACCGATGCCCAGACCGATACTCACCCAGTAGAGTAAAGGCACCAGCATCAGTCCTGTCCATGAAAAAGTCCAAGGCGCCGCCAAGCAGCTCAGGTGCAGGCTGCCTATGGCAATGATGACCGGCCAATCAAGACGGCGTTGTGAAGGATCTATTCTGGGCGAGATTTTCTTATAATCGAAGCTGGTTGAAATCACGAGCATCATCCAATTCTGATGAGGTCAATAGTTTGATTGGGAGGTTATTCCGATTGATTCAGGCATCACACTCACCTCTCCTGTATATAAAGCTGTAAATTTCATTCTCGTGTAAACCATTCGCCATCTGGTCTGTCAGCAGATGGGGCTTTCTGATCGGTAGTCAACTACCACTCCAACTGTCCCATGAAACCATCTGAGCGGACATGATTTTGTGCTTAATGTTGGTTGTTCCAAGCGTATGGATTACGGTCCCCGTCGTTGCTTGTATCTCGGTACTGCCTTCCTCTATGTGTAGACCCATGATCCGTTTGATCTCCTCCCGTAACACAGATAATGTATTGGAGAAGAATCGGCGTTGAACTTCCTGTACTCGTTCAGCACCCTCTGGGCATCTAAGCATTGCTAACTCGGTAGGTGACAGAGCTTCATGCAGCTTGATCGCTAGACTACTTCCGTAGAACACGATCGTCACTGAGGCCGGCGCCTTGCCGGTCTGTTGTTTGAGTTGGGCGATAACCAGTTGTTCCACCTGTTGTGTCATCGTTGGGATTGCCATGCCTTTTGTCATTGTTGTAAATCCAGTCATTGCTGGCCTAAATCGGTAAAACAAAAAAGCCGACGTGGAACGGCACCTGGGGTGCTGAACCACATCGGCTTACTCTTCAACGGGCCTGTCGCGGTGTACGACTTGCCCCTTAGCTAGTCATCCGAAGCTGGAGACCTTCATCTACTTCATTCCGGCTCCATTTTCGTATCTATTATAGTCAACAGGGCATTTAAATCAAACTTCTTGTCGTAACATACAAGGGAATAATCAATATATGCCTAACAAACATCATCGCTGCAGTGATATACCCGTCGACCTCGTCCTGCGATCCAATCGATGTCACTACACATCATATCTGGCAAGCATCCACATTCGCATGCAGTTCCCCCTTACCAAACGTTTGTAGATTGATCACGTTGCTGCTTACATCATTGCTCCGCTGCCACCGTAATTATTATCTGTCAATAAACTCCAATTCCCCACCGGGCAGCCGGTGCCGGCCTTTACCCTCCGTAAGGCCGGCAACCGTCTCTGCCTAGCAGTAATACCCGTATGTTAAACGGTTGCCATGATTGCCCTATCGCCGTGTATTGCTTTTGTCATGTATTTTTGTTTAGCAGTTCACACTCCGCTTGATGCCAGTCAAGCTTACACTGACCCTGGATGAAGCCATTTCTGACATAGATCTCATATGCTCGATAGCTGATGTCGTCGTGAGAGGGCGGGTGTTCCCCGACTTGCCGCGAGTTGTCCTCCGAGCGAGATGTTGATAGTCGAGATCTCTCTGAATAATGTTTGATTGTTACCATTCCACGTGCCTTTTGAATTTGAGCGTGCCTCCTACGTCGAGAGCCTGCGATTCTGGATCAATTGAATGACTACCGCAACGAGCGCTATCACAAGCAGAATGTGAATTACACCGCCGAGCGTGTAAGAGGTTAGAAGTCCAAGCAGCCATAATACGACTGCAATAATTGTAATTGTCCATAACATAATCATTTTCCTTTCAATGAATCGAACTTGTACAAGACAAATTCGATTTAACTATCGCGGCGTACCGTTACCTGAATTATCTTGCGCCCGGGAGAATTGGGTGAATGCCCGCTGTCAATGGATGGCATCGACCGTCTTGCTGCGAATCCGTGATAACATGCCCCATCCAATCACCCCGTGTTGGGATCCGGCGGCGTGTCCTCTGTTACCGCATCTCATATTTCCACAGACAGATTCTCAGCCATCAGAAATACCTGAACCACGGTGCCGCCGGAGAAGGCGTGTAACACGGACCCGGTCGATGTTTCAACCTCCAAGGCCGCATCACGTATATCTATTCCGGTGATCGCTTCAATCTCCTTCCTTAGTGAATCGGAACTATTGGCGAAGAGTTGACGATGGAAGTTCTGCACCTCCGCGGCGCCAGCCGGATTCACAGCCAAAGCCTGTTCTGCGGGAGTAAGAGCACCGTGTAGCGTGATTACCAGCGTCCCCTCGCCCAATACGACGGTTACTCTCTTAGGAGCATGACCGGTTTGCTGTTGTTGGTAGATACTGGCTGCCCTTGCCACCTGCTGGACCATCGTCAGTCGGTTCTCATTCATCGCATCCTGCTTTGGTTATTGTCACAAATGATCAATACGAGTCAGAAACAGCCATTCATAATCTCATTCTTCAAAATCGCCTTCAGACGCATGATGCTCTGCATATCATGCTCCTTGAATTCTCTCCAGCACGACTGAAGTGCTTCACGACCTTCCGCGTTAGCGATGAACTGGTCGTATCGCCAGACGGCGTCTAGGCGCCGACTCAACTCATGCACAATGTCATGGTCGTGGTTGGCACAGCCCTGGCTTTCACCGATATGTTCCCACCGGTTGTCACTACCTGCTGGCTGAAGTGTCGGCGCGTTCATCGTGGACATGACGGGTTCCTTTTGTACGTTGATGACCTGCAATCAAAGAAATTTCTTGCTTTGTAGGCATCCTGAACAGTCACTGATATCAGCAAGAAAAAAAGCCGATGTGGTTCCGCACCCTGGGGGTGGTGAACCACATCGGCTTACTTGTCAACGGGCCTACCTCTTATTCGGTCTGCCCTTTACCTAGTCATCCGATATCGAAACCGATATAGCACCGCCTTGGCTTCGACACTATCTACACAATAGCGGGCTTGTTTGGGAAAGCAAGTCATATCAAGTAATCCCGTTTGATATTGGGTAAAATAAGTACCAGAGGACATATCAATGTGGTGGCGGTATTATTGGGTCCGGCAAGCCACGTCTCATTGATTTCACAGATGTTACGTCAATATTGAATCACGCAACCGAGGCAATCATGAAAACGCTAGGCGAAATTGAGGCCGCAGTCTGCGAAGCGATTAGCCGTTTTGAACAGGATTACATGGGGCGGGGGCCTAAAGGTATTCGCGCACATTTGATCCGGGACTTTCTTGTAGTCCGGCTTGAGGGTGTCTTGACCGCCGCGGAGCAGCACTTGGTTAAAACGCTGCCCTCGGAGAAGGGGCGGGATTTACTCAAGCAGGTACGGACGCACCTGATTGAAACCGCGCGTCCGCTGATGGAAGCCATGATAAGCGACATAACTGGTACTAAGGTTGTGAGTCTTCATCACGATGTTAGCACCGTCACGGGTGAAGAAGTGTTGGTTTTCACTCTAGCCCAATCGCCATGTCACCGTGAAATGAAATCAAGATAAGGTCTAGTCCAAACCTGTTAAGAACAACACGACCTCGCTCGAACCTCGAGCGTCTTAACATTCGTATAGGCAAAAGCGTGCTCATCCATGCATGAAGATTATTCAGCCTCTTGCGGGTAACGGACCCGGTATGGACTTGATCTGCCACAAAAGTATTACATTGGGTTAAAACGCCAGATAGTATTAAACGGTTAGGCACAACACGTTATGCTCTTGCCTGTTTTGAAGGCACCCGATCGATTGTAACCGTGTAGTGGCCCGACGGTTTGTGACTGCATAATCGAGGCATTTTCGATGGCTCTTTGACACACGTAGAAGTCCCGTGGCGAGGCAAAGACGCAGCCACCGCGCATCCGATGAGGTTCGGCGTCTTCGTGGATTGGTTTTCTAGGTGGCAACACGGACACGGATCGACGGTAGGCACGGGTCGCCACGGCATGAACGCCGTCTGATACGGATGCGAGGCGATACGCTTCTTGCTGACCGGAACGCGATCGAGCCAGTCAGCGTTTCACCCGCCCAAGCCTCGTTTGGCGTCAGCCCTTTGATCCCCTGGTGTGGTCTCTCGGTGTTGTACCAGTAAAGAAACACATCCAGCTTCCGCTGAATACCCGACAGGCTCAGCGGCAGGAAGGTCCGGCGTTGCCATGTACGTAAGGTCTTAAAGAACCGCTCGACTTTGCCGTTGAACGCCGGACAACGCACCCGGCCCCGAACGACTTTCACGTTCAGCTCCCCCACTTCTGTGCGGAAGCGCCACCTGAACTGACATTCATGATCCGTGATGAGGAATCTCGGTGATCCGAACCGGTGGATCGTATCCCGCATGAGACCAACTATGTCAGCGCTGTTCGGAGAGCTCTGGTAGACCTTGAGTGCCAAGAGCTTCCTTGAGTAGCCGTCCAGTAGCGCTGCAATCGTATAGCGGAACCGCACGATACGAAGTTCAGCCAAGTCCAGATGCCAGACCTCGTTAGGAGACACCGGTGCCAGCAGATGACGCGGTTGGGCCCCCGCCGCTTCCAGCATCCCGGCTCGCGATCGCCTGGGGCTTGGTGGCTTCTCTTCACGTGATACCCGCTGCACCGTGCTCCGGCTGATCTGAATGCCAGAGCGAAGCAGATGCCTGGCGACCGTTCGGGTGCCGATCTCTGGTTCAGGGCAAAGACGACGTAATTCATGGACCGCCCAACGTACCGCATCATGGACCCTGTTCCACGGTAGATCACCCAACAGACGACCCGATTCACGACGCCCCTCCACGGCCTGAACCCAGGCGCGGACGGTATTCGGATGAAGCACGAACCGTTTGGCCGTAACGACCGCGTTCCAGCCCCGCAGCCTCATGATCTGCAGGATCGCCAGTCTTTGCTCGGGTGGGTACTCCGGTCGTTTGTGAGGTTGCATGTTCTCACGCTGGGCTCGGAAGACCTCCAACTCACGCCGCAGCAGATCTGACTCGCCATGTGCGTGATCCCGCTCCGCCATCATCCTGAGCACCGATGAGCCCACAGACGCTACCCGTGCCCGCGCAAGTTGCATGGCTTGTCCCAAGACGATGGCGACGCTATCGATGATCCTAAGGGCTGCGGTGTTATTCAGTAGCTGCATGCAAGCTTCCCGAATGAGAAACCTACATCATAGATAAGACCTGCCCTCACTTAATCATAGCTGCTGTTCGTAGAACCATGGGGATAATCTGTCGTTAACCCAAGTCACAAGCCGCTGGGCCGACACAAGCAAACAAAACACCAGAGTTTCTCATAATTTGTCTGCTGCGCAAAAACACGCTCAAAACAGTCAAACAGAGTTCCACAATACCAGAGCCATCTCAAATTGCATGCATCGTATCTTGTTTACTAATCGCGGAGGACGGGCAAGAATACTACCGCCTACGACGTCGACACGATAGAACTAAAGCAAGGACCATTATCATGCTGCATGTTGGCTCAGGCACGACTCGGACTTCGCCGGTGATCAGCAGGTCGGATGTGTCCCAGGTCATACCCGGATCAAGCCCGGGCAAGTGGTACTCGTCAAATTTACTACCGGGCACTAACCCGCTGAAGTCCAGAATATCGAACACATCGCCGTATCGTGGGACGTATCCATTAATCAGTGACAACTCGAACACACCGCCTGCGAGGAACATACCGCTGACAACCAGTTGGTCATACTCATCGACAGCCGTCCCACCGATTTCTATCTGCATGATGGCATTAAGCAGTTGTGTGTAATCGCCATCGATTGTGAGGGTTCCGGCACTGAAGCCGGGGATCAGGTATGCGCCATCTCCAACAACCACGTCGCCAACAATCGTGCCGGTGCCTTGTACGCGTTTTCCAGATTGTGGTTCAACGAGCGCCACGCCGTCGAGCGCAGCGTTGTCATGGAGTATCAGGCTCCCGCTGATTGTCAATTCACCTTCACCTAATGTTGACAATGTTTTAGCGGATGCGATTGTCACATCACCCGCCAGATGAACATCCATCGCGGAGGGCGCGATAGCGTAGCTGTTACTATTACGGTTTGTTGACCCGGCGAGCCCATGGAATGTCAAGACTCGCGAATCATCGACCACTTCGATCGGGCCCTCAAATATGCTATCTCCATAACCATTTGCCAGATCACCGCCATTCATCACAAGATTCCCGTAGGTGACTTCTTGCTCGATGACCAACCGCCCCCCCTCATGAAGTGTCACGACGCCGGACCCCAACACGTATGAATCCTCTGCAATCAAGATGCCGTTATAGATATCGATAGCGCCTCGATAATCATAGTCGGCGCCGTCTGATCTGGAAGAACTCATAATCAACGTGCCCGTCGTCGTCTTGATAAGCGGCGCGTCGCCTCTGAGCCCGCCCTCGATTTTCCCCGACTCAACGTTGATCTGTTCGGCCTGAAAACCGCCGGGTAGACCAGAACTCATGATCCCGCCATTACGAAGCGTGAGGTTTCCAAATTCCACGGTCTGCGAAGCAGAATATGTATTACATAAACCCCCATTAATGACGACATCCCCTCCAACCGGTATCGCGTTGGCGGTTCTTAAATAGGCCCTGATCCCACCGTTGATATAGGTCGTACCGGTGTAGTCATTATTGCCACCCAGGTAGAGCCTGATCAAATTATCCTCTAAGGTCATGGTAGACAAGATGAGATCGGTCGAACCGGCTTGAGAATCGATAATGTCCACATCGAGCGACCTGTTGGGTGCTGCAAAGACATACAATTCAGGATGCGATCCGCTACCACCAGTTAATTTACCATTACTGATTGATCCGCCATCTAAAATTAAGCCACCGCTTTCGATCGACAGGGTGTGACCCCCCAGATCAACACTTGCATCGATATTTAAAGAATAGACCTGCCGGTCAGCCGACATCTCGGCGCTGGAGACGATTCGTACATGATCCGTTATGGATGCCGCGTTGATATCTTCGGGCCTGCCTGTTGCCGATAAAGCGCCGACACCTTTCACTGAATCGTAAGTGGCAAAGTCGTATCTGTTGTAACTTGGATTAGAAACAATGGCCCATGGACCGATGATCCCGTTTGTTAAATCAGGTTCTTCCGTGAAGTAAACACTCTTTCCATCACCGGTGCCGAGATAGCCGCCCGGAGAATCGAAAATCAAGGCCGCTGTATTCTGACGTTCGAGTTTGGCAAACCGAAGTGACATTTCGCCGTTAGATCCCCCGCTACCGGAACCGTCCAAGAGAACCATCCCGGTCCCGCTTGCCGCGCGCAACGGACCAAAAGTCTCGTCAATATCCGGCAACTTCTGATAGGTATAATGGCGTAATTGCACGATCCCATTATCCAAGACAACCGGGATGTGATCCGCCACCCAATCTTGATTACCGCTATCCGAGTCATTACCGACGACGAAGCGCCCGTCGCCGTGAACATAGATCGCCTCGGTGGTTGACAGGTGACCCTCTCCCTGAACAATAAGTTCCCCACTTTGGACAATGGTGGCGCCTGTATACGTGTTGTCCGCCCCGGTAATCCTTAACCAGTTTGTCCCAACCTTCGTCAGATCGCCGCCGGATATTCGGCCGCTGATATAAATGCTGTCGGCTTCCGAACTGGTTCCGTGATCGTCGGTCCCACCAATGTACGCGCCAACCGTGCCCAGGCTGACGGTTCCACCGATGTAGCAGGTGTTTTCATCCGTTAACGCGCCGGAGAATGAGATTCCGGTGCTGTTGTTCAGGTCGATGTCGGCCATCACGGGTTGGTTGCCGATGATTCCGACTTCAGCAAAAGCACCGTCGGGAATTCGGATCGGCCCGTTGATGGCTTCTGCGGCGGCGGCAGCGATCACCAGACGCCCTTTCTGCAAATCAACGCTGGGATTGCTGAGCGTCCCAAAGTCCAGCAGGCGGATGTCGTAAAACGCATCCATGCGGAACTCATCAACACCAACCAGGCCCCCGGGGATGTTAATTGTATTCCTATGGCCGGCCGCTATGTTGATGCTGGGGTTAAGCACGGTTAACGGGGCAGAACCTTCAAGCACGCCACCATTTAGAATGATCAAATCCGGAATAGTATTCGGGGCATTGTTGTTCAGGACGCCCCCATCAATAATCAGGTCACCGCCGAACGCTTGCGTTTGTGCGAAAGTCACAGATTGCGAGTAGTTACCAATGACCACATCGCCCGTGTGTGTCATGGTGGTGTTTACAATCGTGTTGTCGGCGCTATAGAAGATGATTGTGCCGTCGCCGCTTATCGTGTTATTGAAGATAAGTGTCCCCTTGCCCTGGTAGGAACTATCTTCGATTGTGAACTCCCCGCCACCGATAAGATTAATGGGGCCGACAACGGTTCCAGTCGTTCTGCCAATGTAATACTTCAAGTACCCGCCACTGGCATTGATTGTGTTTGTAAAGACCGGATCAAGAACCGCTCCGGAAAGTTCTACCCGACCACCAGCAATATCGATTGTTGAACCCGCATTCTTGCTTGCCACCAAGCTGCCGCCGTTCACGACAAAAGGCTCATCGCTGTAGGCATTGAGAATAATCTCGCCACCATCCAGTATTGTCGGTGAGAGATTGGAACCAAAAGATTCAGGTGTGTTGGCAGTGACTCTACCCGACGAAACCGTGGTGAGGCCCGTATACGTGTTGATACCATTGAGAACAGTTCTACCCGGACCGTCATAGTCAACATTCGTTGGTCCGGCTGGACTATCCTCAAGCACGTTGTTCAAGGTTAACTCGTGGCTGCCGGCCCCGAAGTAAAGCGTCTTGGATACTGGATCAGGTATCAATGCTGCCGATGAGTCAATTGAACTGCTTCCATTTGATCCGAGCCGAAGCGGCCCGGTGATACCCAGAGCGCCGATATCGAGGATATTCGTTCCACCGAATGTGATCGAACCCTGATTGTTCCAGGTAAGCGTACCCGTTGTAGATCCGGGAGCAATAAGTAAAGCAATATCCGCATCGGAGCGAAGGTCGATCCCGCCGCCATTGAGTATTACACCGCTTGAAGTGGGTGTTGGGATGGATACCGAGCCTTCATTAATAATAATGGGCCCACTGACCGTCGGCGTGCTGTTAAAGTACAGCATACCCGGACCTTGTTTTGATAAACCGCCGGAGAAGTCATTCGTACCTGACAAGACAACTTCATACGTATTATCAATCGTAAGGTGATGCCCGTCCGCCGTGATATTGCCGGACAATTCGAACCGTTCTTTGCCTATCTGCCATGTCTGCGGTGAAGATAGATTAAAAGAGTTGTAGATAGTGGTGCCGGCGTTTTGGTAAGACTCGGAGATCGATGTGGTTATCCCGCCGCCGCCAAGCGTGATAGGCTCTCCACTAAGCGTGAATCCATCGTAATAATCGAGCAGCAACTCAAGTGAATTGATTGACCACGGCACCGTTGTTTCAGGATATGGATTGGGCTTCTGATCAAACAGGATATCGGCCGTCCCATCGTTCGGGGGCACAACATCACCCACCCAGTTCTCCGGCGTGCTCCAATACGGGTCGGCTCCACCATCGTCCCATGTCGCAACAACGGCATATGATGATTGAGCTACGAGTAAGGCAAGAACAGCACTGAATGTTGCGATGTAGTTGCAATTAAAACGATAGGACATCACCCGGCTCCTGTACCATCTAGCTGGAAAAGAAAAACCCACCCGCATCAACGTTTGTGCATAACTGAAGTGCGTCATGCCGGCATGTGGCTTGGTACCCGCAGGTGAGTGCGCATGCAGCATTGCAGAAGCGGCGCAGCGAAGCGATGCCAATCCCAAAACGCAGTTGGCCTTGATGTGCAGTAACATTGTGACCCGGCATCTTTAAGCGGCGCATATACCGCAGGTAATGAGACAACAGAACACACGCTTTCTCACTCCTCCGGCCCGACTTAAGATCACTGAAGTCTAGTGCCGGCCGGGGGCAGATGCAAGAGATATTTTAACCTTTGATCAAGATCAAATATGCCCGCATATCACAGTTTACCCAGTTTGAAATGACTGAAGTGGCCCATAGCCGAAGGAACGCCAAGCAGGCCCGATCCGCACCGGACCTCTCCCCCACCTTCTCGCGCCGCCTGATACCACCGCGAAGTGTCACATATCCGGGACAAAAATCCTCGATCCAGTGGGATTAGTCTCTATCTTTTGGTGCGAGCTTCCCGAATACGGTTTGGACCGCACTAGATATAAACCCCAAAACCCCGAGAGAACTTCATATTCACCGGATACAGTTCGAATACCACTACTTGCCGGGCATGATCGCCACCGAGTCGCGTGCGATCAGTTCGGTGGGCAGGCAGATGTCTAAACAGGATGTGTCTTCATCAGGCCGATCGCCCAACTTCACCAGGCTTTCAACAGCCAATCGCGCCAGGTCTTCCAGCGGTTGGCGCACCACGGTCTGTGGCGGGGTGAAGTACTTGTAGATTGGTAAGTCTTCAAGGCTGACGGTAGAGATGTCGCAACCGATTTTTAGGCCGAGTACGTTGCTGAGGATGTGCAACACCTCCAGCGACGTATCTTCACTGAAGTTCAGGATGCCCGTGATCTGCCGATCGCGCCATCGCGCAAGGATTTCATAGACGGGCGTGTTGAGCGTGTATTGGATCCATTGTGGATTGATCTTGATGCCGTGCTTTTGAAGTACATCGCGATAACCCTTGAGCCTCTGCTGGCTGCCCCATTCGTCGGACTGGATCGCCAGGAATGCAATCTGTCGGTGGCCGTGCTCGATCAGGTGTTCCGTGGCAAGCACCGCCTGGTGGTAATGGTCGGCATAAATGCTGTGGATCCCACGATCGACCATCGGCTTATTGATCGCGATGATAGGCAGGTTCGGGACATGCTTGATATCGGCAAGGCGTTCATCAAAAACAATCCCGATCATCCCGTCGATGTGCGCTTCATACACATCGTCAAGATTTTCGATATCGATCAATTCAACCGAGATGCGCTTGGAAGCGAGAACGCGCGACACCATGGAAGTCAGGACGCTGACATACCCGACGGGCAGCGCGGTGCTCTGTCTGCCAGTCACGATCGCAACACAGCGCTGTACCTGGCGCGGCACAAACCCGAGTGTTCTGCTGCTGAGCAGGACTTTCCGGCGCAGGTCGCCGGAGACCGCCGGGTGGCGGTTGATGACGCGCGAGACGGTCCCCACCGAGACCTCGGCATGGGCAGCCACATCCGAAATCGAGATGCTCGACTTGGTATATTTACTCCGGGCTGGGGTTTTCTTTTGCGACTTCATACAACTCTACCCGCCAGTGGCGGCACAACAAACATTAGCAATATAGTTAAGTATAGCCAATATTGGTGAAATTTTCAATATAATGGTGAATTATTATACAAGCCGGAGAACGTCGGCGAATATTCCCATCTTATTGTCATATATTGAGTAATTTACCTTCGCAATCGAACCGCATGACGTGCTGGATCAGCTCTCGGCGTCTCAAACGGGCGATTCCCACACGCTCGTCCGCGGCGCCGTAGGCCACCACAAACTCGTCCGGGCCCGCCTCGATCATCGCCGTCACAAACAGGCAGGGCGTCGGGAACTTGCCCGGCCTCTCCCAAGGCTGATGGGGGATCAAGATCCGATCCGGACAGCGATGCTTGATCCGGGGCAGGCCCAGCCCATCCTCTTGAAGAATCATGAACGACTGGGTGTACCCCTCCGCCGCATCGCGTTTGCCGTGATAGCTCAACAGCCACTTGCCTTGCCCGATCTTCAACGGCGGGGCGCTTGCCCCGATGCGGTCTCGCTCCCATGCGAATCTGGGCGAGGCGAGTAATGTCTGGCTCTGAACCTCGGCATGTATCCCTTCAAGTTTATCTGATGCACACATCCAGATTGAAGGCTTGAGCGTTGGCGTCCCGCCCGGATAGTGCTGTGCTTCCCACGGCCGATGCAGACAAACGTAGCGTAGCCGGCCGTGGATCATCAGGCGTTCGGGGAACAGCAGCACGTCCCGATTTTCACCAAACTCAGGCTGGGTCAGGTGAGTGATGTAAGTAAACGCTTCGTCATACAATCGCTTCCCAAGCGCATCGAGATCGACTTTATAAAGAACACTTACCGTTACGTTATCGCGCGCAGCCCGGCCGAGGTCGTGGCTGTCGGTGGCTATCCATCGTGGCGCACATTGTTTCGGATCGTCCTTGATCCAATACGGGCCCGGCGGAAACATGCGACAGGCAACCGTCATATAGCAATCATTGTCGAGCCGGAATAATCGGGGGTCTTCGATAGAACCGTTTGCATAATTCGTGACATCATGCCCATGAATATCGCGTACGACGATGTCGTTTGGCGATTCACAAATAGCCGGGGCAAGAGCCGGGCGCGACAGGTCCGCTTCCCACGTTTCGCCTTCATCGTCGCTACAGGCATAACCCAGGCAAACCGGATAAGGCGCGGGCTGGTCCGGTCTTGGCAGAGTTTTGCCCGGACCGGTTGCGCGGAAAAGCATGTGCCAACGACCGCTCGATGGGTCCTTAATCAGAGCGGGATTGAGGACCATCTCGCTTGCCCAATCCGACCCTGGCCGAGGCGTCAGGATCAGCCTTCGTGAATGGACCAATGAGGTAACGGGGGGATTTAATACTTCCATAGTTCTTGCGCCTTGCCGACATACTCTTTTGTAAGATCGATGTACTTCTGCTCGTAATCGCGGGACGGTTCGATCGCGGTGTCCTCGGCCCAGTCATTCCATGTCACAATCTGCACCAGCGGCAGCGGGAGAATGGCGGGGTCCCGGATCGCGTTCAGATAGATGTCCCACATGCGCGCGTAGGTGTTACCCTTATCCGTTTCACGCGCGATGATGCGAGGCCTGGCCTTATCGTGTCTTGTTTCAGGCTTCCACGCCCACGTTACAAGCGTATCGTTGAAGCCCGGCCAGATGCCCGCCATCCCATAACGGTATTCCAGGTGTTTGTTTGACCAACGCGCGTATTGTTGAACCGCCCAATCTTCGCCGATGTTATCCGGGTCGTTCCATGTGTATGAACTGGTCAGATCGATCGTTGCTGAATCAGGTTGCACCCAGAGGAAACAGCCGGCCTCGCCCTTGCCGCATGGCTCGTTCATCCAAAGGAAGTCAGGCACTTCTGCACCGAACACGCTGCTGATCGCATCAAGCCAGTCGCTGATGTTTTCTTGATAAGGGAAACAGGTCAATACCGGCTGCCCATCACGCAACAGATAACCGGCCCGGATCAGGTGCTTGCGGATGTATTGCAGGTCCTGCTCAAGCGAGACTGACGTTTTGCCTTCAGTCGGTAGCTGCGCCTGTGAATCAATCGATAGAAAATAGAAGATCGGGTCATCAGGATGATCGTGGTTCCATCGCTCGAATTCTCGGAGCACCGCTAACGTGATCACGTTCTCGATCGAATTCTGGCCATACCAGTTAATGATAAAGCCTGCCAAGCCCGCCGCCTTGGCTTGCTCAATTTGCCAGCGAATCGTTTGCGGATCGCGCGAATCATATCGGCCGATCTTCGGCAAACCCAGATGGCTGCGACGATATCCCGATCCGGAATCCTGCCAATGCCGGCTATCCATCACTTGCGGCGGCGCGGGTATCGTGGATAACTCATCGGGCGTAAGCGCGTGCGCATCCGCCTTCAGTGTATACCAAGGCAAGAAGTGGCCGAACGCCATCGGCAACCGGGGCTGGTGTGTTAAGCCATGAGCTGCAAATTGTAGTTTCGTGTTGTGCATGTTCGCGTTTTGTCTTACTTGATGATGAGTCGTGTCAGCGAGCCGTGCGGGTGTCCGGTTTCCGCTTCATCCCTTCAGGCCGGACATGGATATCCCTTCGATGAATGTTTTCTGTGCAAGGAAAAACAACACGATAACCGGCAACACGATAAGGCAGCTCGCCGCCATCAGGTAGTGCCATTGTGTACCGCCTTGCTGGCTCTGAAAGAACTGCAAACCCAGCGCCAGTGTAAAGTCTTTCTGATCCGTCAGGTAAATCAAAGGCCCGAGGAAGTCGTTCCACGTACCCATGAACTGGAACAATGCGACAACCGTAATCGCCGGGCGCGCCAGGGGGAGGATGATCTGCCAGAAGATGCGGAACTCGCTGCAGCCGTCGATCTTTGCCGACTCGGAAAGCCCCTTGGGGATCGTCCGGAAAAACTGACGAAGCAGGAAGATATTAAACGCCCCGGCGAATAAAGTCGGGACCCACAACGGCTTGAGCGTGCCGATCCACCCCACGTTTCGGAACATGGTAAACAGCGGAACCATCAGCACCGGGAACGGGATCATCATGGTTGCCATCACCACAAGAAATACTTTATCCCGCCCCGGCCAATCAATCCGAGAAAAACCATACGCAACCAACGTACTCGAGCACACCGCCCCGATCACGGTCAAGATGCACAACGTTACCGTGTTCTTCAGGTAAAACGGGAATATCTTCATCGCACTGATTGCTTTGCCGAAGTTGCCCCACAGAAACGATACCCGCGTGTCCAGGTCGCCCGCCACCGCTTCCTGCTGCTCGACAAACACGTGCGACAGTTCCGTCCGGCTCTCCCAAGGCACTACAATCCTGCTTAATCGGTCTGACGAAACAACAAGCCTCTCGCTCTGACCGAACGTCGAGTTAACCTCTTCGATTGTTTTGTCATAGGTTTTGCGGATTTGTGATTGACTGACACGAGCCTTCAACATGTAGTCTTCATCATCTGCCAACACGACTTCAACTGCTTTGTCTGGCGTTGACGCATCATTTGGTTCCTTGATGCGCGCCGGCCGCCACGCCCCCCCGTGCTGTACATATAAATGGTAGTTTGCACTTACTGTAACCAGCGTGTCATCTTTCAGATCAATATCTCTATCCACCCGTTTAACGGGGACCGATTCGCCGTTGACATCAAGCACCCACTGATATGCGATACTGACCGTAATCGGCGAATCCGGCCCAGCATCTTCGGGAAGATCCCCCACACCCACAGAAACACTTTGACCGTCCACAATCATCCGCTGTTGATACGCCAACCAACGCGGCGGCGAACTCATCGCCTGGTCGATCGGCTTAAGCGCAGTAGACAACATCCATAGCAAAGGGATCGTGAATAGAAGCGCCCCAGCTATCAGAACAGAATAAAGCATCAGCCGCTGAAGTACCTTCTTCATTATCCATCCCCCCCGTAATAGACAAACCTGCGCGACATTAGGGTCGTCCCCCACGTCATGACAATGATGATCACGAACAACACCCAGGCCATCGCGCAGGCGTAGCCCATGTTCAAGTAAGAAAAAGCGTTCTTGTACAGGTTGACCGCGAAGAACAAGGCAGAGCGATTCGGCCCGCTCCCGTCAAGCATCACGAACGGCCTGACAAATTCCTGCATCGCTCCGATGATCCCAATCACCAGGTTGAAGTAGATCGCCGGCGATATCATCGGCACGGTAATATGCATCAGCCTGGTCGGAGCCGATGCACCATCGATCTGCGCCGATTCATATAAAGACCTGGGCACATCCTGTAGCGCCGCCAGGAATATCACGATCGTCCCCCCAATCTGCCAGACACCCGAAAGCACAAGCGTCGGCTTCACCCACCCCTCATCCGTAAGCCAACCGGGCCCCTTCAAGCCGATCAACGATAGCACGTAATTCACAAGGCCGTAATCGCCGTTGAACAGCCATAACCAGATCATCGACACACCAATCAACGGGACGATCGAAGGCAGGTAGTACGCCGTGCGGAATACGGGCCTTGCCTGAATCTGCTGATTCAGCATCACCGCAATCAATAGCGCCAGCATCAATCCCAACGGGATCGAGAACAGCGCAAAGTAGAACGTGTTATAGAGCGACTTCCAGAAAACCGTATCTACCACCATGTCCTGGTAGTTCAGCGTTCCGACGAACACCGGCCGATTGAGCACATCGTAATCACAGAACGAGTAATACAGCGACATGCACAACGGGTACAGCCCGAATGCTGCAAAGCCGATGATCCACGGGCTGATAAAAGCCAATCCTTTCATCAGGTTGTGACGTTCACTGCTTGTCATGACCCGCCCCATTCAGCTAACCGTTCATCGCGAACCATGTCCCAGCGTCGCACGACCCGGTCCAACCGTCGTTGCACGCGCTGCTGCGCCTCTTCCAATGCTTGCCCGGCTGTCGCCGAACCCGCATTGATGCGATCCGCAGCTACCTGCATCTCATCCTGATATTCATTCCATATCGAAAGCTGAGGCGTAGATACAGCATTCGGACTGTTTGCCAGGTCCATGAACACTTGAATCAACGGATTCGGATGCTCACGGACAAACGAATCGCTAACGTCAGCAAGTGGGCTGAACTTGCGTTGGCCCAGGCAAAGCTTCTCCATGGGGCCTTGCGAATTGACGTAACAAATAAACTCAAATGCTTCATCCGGATGCTTTGCGCCGCGAGGGATGACCAATACATCCGATTCAATCACCGTCACAGGCGCAGAACCCTCAGGCAGCGCTGATGGGAAAGCCGCCGCCCCCCACTGCAATCCCGGCGAGAATTGATCGATGAAGTTGTACATCCACACACCTTGCAACACCATCGCTACCTGGCCACTCAGAAACGGGTCCTGTGGCGAAGCGACGTTGCCGAACGATGCGCCGAATGCATCCAGGTTCCGCTTGCCATACTTCTGTGAATAGCCGGCAAACCATTCATACGCTTTTACATTCTGCGCATCCGCCGCGGTAATTGTTCGCTCATCTTCCGAAAGTGCTCCGCCGAACCAATACCCCCACATGGGCGTCCACCAGCCCGGCACCATCGGTGAATGACCAAGCTGAATGATCCGAAAGTCTTTTCGCTCACGTTCGGCTTCAGATAGTTCCGTGAATCGCACGCGAACCGATTCACCACCTCGTTTCAACTCAACAATCGTGAGTTGCTCCGCCATGGTTTCGAGTTCGGCAATACTGGTCGGCGGCTTCTCGGGATCGAGCCCCGCTTCTACAAACAACCGCTTGTTCCAATGCAGCGCCACCGATGCCGGCGTTGTGGGTAACGCCCAGGTAAATCCCCGGTGCTGACAACACGCCCAGATCGACGGGATGTAATCCGCTTCGGTAATCCCCTCATGGTTCAGATAAGGATCAAGGGGAACAAGCGCCCCCTTTTCCGCAAAGACAGGAACCGACCGCGTCCACAGCCCCGCAACATCAGGCGGATTCCCCCCCGCCGTCGCCAGCAACAACTTCTGATCGACCCCGCTGACCGACAACATCTTCACATAGATGCGGTCTTGCGACGCGTTAAAATCTTCAACCACAGCCTGCATCGCCTCTGCTTCAAAGCCAGGCCACTTCTCCCAGTAATGCACGATCACCCGGCCGCCCGGCGTTTGATCCAAGCGTTCCTCGTTACTACTGAATAGCAGGTACACCAGGCCGGCAACCGCAAGGATCAACAGATACCAACCGGGATGCCAAACGCTCAATAACCTGATCGACACATTTCTTCGTCGTAACACCATCATTTACCGATCGAAGTCTCAGGCTTTGGCATAACCTGCCGGGCCAACACGGGTACTGATTCGGGCGCGACACACCGGGTGGATCAATAAGTCGTAGCTATAAACAACCGCCCTTGCTGCAATGTTCAACACATCATGTTCAGGTGGGACGGGCTCCCACGATTGGAAACCCGGCCACCTCAACTCGGCAAACACTTACAGGAGGATCAATACAAGCTCATCATGCGCTACGCTGACGCAACAAGGCGGTTGCTCCCAAACTTAGCAGCACAACGGATGCCGGTTCGGGGATCGAAGGACTGCCACCGTTCGGCGGCGTGCCTGCGTTCCAATTGTTCAGGACGATGTCAAGGTCATCCAGCCCGACAAACCCGTCGCCATTAATGTCGCCCGGGATAGATGAGTCGGTTGTCACCTCGATCTGGTCAAACGTGAAAGCAGCATTGGCCTGGTCATAAGGCTGGATGCGGAACCGCAAAACAAAACTCGCCGCACTAGGATTGTCCACGAATGCAGCAACATCAGGCATTTCCTGGATCGTGGTGCTGTCGGTGTCGCCGATCCAGACCATTTCGGCAAGGAACTGATCGGATGTGTCAAACACCAACAGCGTCACGCCGTAGAACCCGCCGTTCACCGATTCGGTCGGTGTGATACGCAATATGTTGTCTGTGCCGATCGGGATCTTGTATCCCATATCCGTCCAGTTGATACCGGCATCGACATTGGCAACGGTTCTGGTAAGCGTCACCGTACCGTCGCCGTTCGCGACAGCGGTGGTGCCGTTGAAGCTGTCGTTGAAACCATCGGCCGTATCCAGCGTGTCGATGACGTCGGCGTAACAGGGCTGCGTGGCCACGATTGAAAAGGCGGTGACCAGGGTTGCGGCGATCAGGGATCGTGTCATGGTGCTTTCTCCAAGTGCGAAGGTGGAAGCGTGATTCAAATGCCTGGCCTTACGATCGGGCCCAGATAGCTTGAGCATACCACGCCAAAATGAACTATTCAAGCATGTTATGAAAAATTTCACTGTTTGATGAGAGCGTTAGCGATTTTACTTAAGATATTGTCAGATAACGATATAAACCCCGTTTTCAGGCATATCCCCTGCCTCTAGATCATATTGATCATCGGTGCAGCAGCATCAAGCCCGCACTACAGGTAAATAGACCCAGGCTGCATGGCTCGGGGGTCGCGCCAATCAGCGGTGGCGTTGCCAGATTCCAATGATTAAGCACGATGTCCAGGTCATCCAGACCAATAAAGCCGTCACCCGAAACATCAACGTTTGCGTATTCTGACGACACCGAAGTATTCCAGTTGGCCAGCACGAGATCGAGGTCACTAAGCCCGACATAGCCATCACCATCAATATCACCCGCCAGACGATAAATGGGCATCATCTGTGTGTCGTAGAGTTTCACTTCCCCGATCTGCGTGACATCGTTCGGCCCATCGGTCTGCGGCCACTGTATGCGCAGGTACCTGTGCCCCGCGGGTAATGAGCCGTCGCTTTTATATAGATGCCGTGTCCATGCGTCGCCGCCCTTATCCGTCACCGTCGTCGTAAGCGATGTCCAGTTGATGCCGTCCGCTGAGCTGAAGAACAACATGTGCGACTGCGGCGCATCAGACTCAGACCAGCCCGATATACGAAAGCCCCCAATGTCATCCGCCAACACGTACTGGATATACGCCGAACCTTCACCGTCCCGACAGAAACGCCCCGCATCTCCATCGAATGCCTCCGGATTTGCAGCATCGACCGCCACCGACGCAGAAGCATTTAGCATGGCCAGATCGTCCCCATGATCCCACTGACTTACCAGATCCGGAAAATATGTTTCGGTGACGTCCTGCAACGCATCCTCATCCAGATCAATCCCCTTCCAGGCTTCGATGTGTTTGAGTGTTTCTATCGCGTACTGATAGCCGTACTCAAAGGACGGCTCCAGTTCGGTCCCTTCGTTCCAGTCGTTGAGCGTCGTAAAGACGCGCCACTCATGATTAAGATTGTTCAATGCTGAAAGACTGGCACGGTAGAACGAGCCGTTATCCCGGTCGACGAAACGTGTGCCCGACCCCCAACCATCAACACCGCTGTCATCGAAACCCGCCCAGGCAATACCCACCGCCTGGCGGTTCGCGCCGGCCGACGCCCAGTTCAACGGCTGACTGTTAACGCTGTGGGCAAAGCCGTAGTTTGCATCCCAACCCTGCGCGCCTTCGATACTTTCGTAGTACAGACTCCAGTTCAAGTGCGATTGGAATTGCGGGTACCAGTTTGCCAGATCACCACCGCCAACCGCGTCGCCCATGTAATAAAGCTCTCGACCTTCTGAGTTGAGAGTAGATACAACGTCGACCCACTCCACCGCGGTAAGGGTCCATGTCTGGCCGAACACTTGCACCACGGGTTTGCCGTCGACGCGCCAATAGGATGGCTTGGCCGCCAACACGTCATAGATATGACGCAGGTCATCTTTCACCGCCGCCACCATCGCCGCGCGATCGCCGTTGTAATTACGCACCCAGTTCTGCGTGTGGATCTTCGGCTCGTACTGCATCGCGATCTTTAGCTCGCTGCCGCCAGCCTTGTCCAGCATGTCAACGGTGTAGTCGTAATAAACAGACTTGCCGGGCAGGTTCTGCGTGTAGTAATCAATCAACAACACATCCAGCCCCATCGCCTCAGCGTAAGCGAGCTGCCAGTTCTCGGTGTTGCCTTCGTGTGATTTGTACGGCCCCATCAGGGGATAATGCGCCGAAGCGATATCACGTCGGCCGTCAACAATCTGATCCGGGTCGTGCCCCATCGCCGCCCAGTTGTGCCAGCCTTCCGCGTCGCCGTCGCCGTACCACGGAACCAATACACCAATCGCAGTCGGATCACCCGCAGAAGTAACGGAGGGAGCAAACAGCAGGCAAGCCGGCACGGTCAGTGCTAATACGATGCGGCCAAAGGCGTGAGGCATAATGCTTCCTTTGAATCTAAGAAAACACAATCAGGGTAATGATGCGAAGTGCAATCGTTATCGATCCAACCACTTCCAGTGATCGTTCAGGTCCTTGCCGTAGGGCGTGTCGGGCCGAAGCTCAGAGACATCTTCATAACTCATGAACGCGACGTGCCCGTCACCGAAGCCGTAGTTCCCCCCGGTTTCGCCGTGGACCTTCGCGGCTTTGAACATCATGGATTCAAACTCAGGCCTGTGCACCTTGGCGCCCGATCCGGCAAGGGTCGGCTCGCTGTAGTTTTCACCGATGATGAAGACATGCGCAGGCACTTCATCAAACCTGGCCGGAGGCATGCCGTTATAAGTCCGGTTGTTGTCGATATAGAACGGCCAGGGGGAGCGGTAATCGTTCGCGGTCAGATACACATAATTAAACCGCATGTCGTTCGCCGCATAACTGCGGTCGGATTCATCTTCGTACAGGGGATTGCGCTCCACCTGGTCGTCCGGACATTTAAACATTCTTTCATCGCTGACGACCCCGCCATCAACCAACACCCCGGACCAGTCGTTCCAATCAGAGAGGGAGGGGCCGCTACGCAATGGCGGCAGCACCTGGTCAAAGTTGTCCGCATACATCGTGATCGCAAGCATAACCTGACGCACATTCGATGCACAGGCCACTCTTCGGGCAGATGCCCTCGCCGCGCCCAGGGCCGGCAACAGGATCCCGACCAGCAACGCGATGATCGAGATCACAACCAGCAGTTCAATCAGTGTAAACGCCCGACGATGTTGTTTGGAAACGACCATGCCGCTCGATCCTTCAATATGCTTCGATTATTCCGTAGTACAAACTTTAATACAACTTCAGGTGCTTAACTGACGCAACGAATCTCAGACCGCACGGCTGCCGGTCCGACGCATCATCAGCAAACCGCCGATCGTCAATAGAGCGAGCGACGCAGGCTCCGGCACGACCTCGATCTGATCGAATGTAAACGCTGCGCCGGCCTGGCCCCATGGCTGGATGCGGAACCGCAGCACAAAACTCGCGGCATTCGGATCACCCGCTAACGCCTGAATGTCACTCAACTGCTGCATTGCGGTGTCGTTCGTATCTGTGATCCACACCTTCTCTGACAGATATTGATCCGCAGCATCAAAGAACAGGATGTTGACGCCGTAGTACCCGCCGTTAACCGCCGCCGAAGGCGTGAGTTGCAATACGTTCTGCCCGGTTAGCTGAATCTTCGAGCCCATGTCGGTCCAGTTGATGCCGGCATCCACGCTGGCAACGGTTCTTGTGAGTGTCACCGTGCCATCACCGTTCGCGACGGCGGTGGTCCCATTGAAGCTGTCATTGAAACCATCGGCGGTATCAAGCGTGTCGATGACAGCCGCGGAGCAAGGTTGGAAGGTCATGATTGAAATGGCGGTGACCAGAGTCGTGGTAAGTAGAGATCGTGACATGTTGCTTTCTCCAAGTGCGATAAGTGAAGCGTAAACCAACAGCCGGGCCTCGGACCCGACTCAAGATGACCTGAGGATACCACAGTTAAATGAACTATTCAAGCATATTGTGAAAAATTTCACCAACACGGTATAGCCCCAGAAACGTGTCACTAACTACATCAAAAATATATTCATAAAATGATTATTTACATGTATTTGTGCACATTCACTTGTATGTAATAGCTAACACGCCCGTCGTCAACCGGTAACAGAACGATGCCAAAAAAACTCACCCGGGTTACCTTTTGAGCGTACATAATCCATGCGTAGCACCCGTTATGGTTGGATTTAGATTGCACGTAAGACCGGCCTCGGCCCGGAACTTCTTCCGCTATCGCGTCGGCACTTTCGGCTGAATCGCCATTACCTTTGGCTGTCGCGTCAGCACTTTCCACCAGATCGGACCCGCCAACCCCCGAAACACACCAACCCGCCCCTCCCTGATCAAGCGGGCTTTGCCATAGGACATCTAATATAAGTTATATTAGATGTCCTTTCCCAGGATCGGGGGGCGATCAGGTTCGGGCTTCGGGCATTGGGCTTTGTGCCGTGGCTGACGGGTTTGGCCTGATCATGACTGAATTTAGAGGTTGAACCCATGTGGTGTGGCATTGCGACGGGTCTGTCGTGGCGCAGGATTGCCGGCAGCCCCGTGCGGGAGCGTGGGATTCGCCAAGCCTGTTATGGGTGGGTTCAGTACGCCCTGGAAGGCAACACGTCGGCTAAGCAAACGTGCTGTGAATATCCATGATCAAAGATCCCCACCACTGCGACTCTGCTGAATCTCAGCCTACTGACTGATTCAGATTAGGTGATACTGATGCCTATGCGGTTTCCCGGACCGGCACTGAAGTCGGCTTGGATGTGACAGGAAACGCCAGCCAGAACGTCGCCCCCTCGCCGGGCGTCGACTCGACCCAGACTCGCCCCCCGACTTCATCCATGATCCTTTTAACGATAGTCAGACCGATGCCGGTACCTTCCGTCTGACTCGGATTAAGCCGCTGAAAGATTCCAAAGACCTTGTGATGGTACTCCGGCGCGATACCCGGGCCCTGGTCGCGGATGAACAGACGTGTCTCCTCTTCGGTCTGATCGCAGCCGATGTGGACCGTCCCGCCGTTTTCATCGCAGCCGTACTTGATCGCGTTATGGATCAGGTTCTCAAAAATTTCAGACATCCGACGCCGATTCACTACGACGGTCGGCATCGGATCATCAACAATCAATTCGACTTTTTTCTCCGACAAAATCCCGGCCAGATCAGCACGCACTTCCTGCAATAGCGGCCCAACCTTGACCGCCTCCCGATCGGTATTCATCCGGCCGATCCGCGCCAGCTCCAGAAGGTCCTCAACGCTGATCTTAAGCCGGGTGGTTGCCTTCTCGATCCGATCAATCGATTCGGCTAACTGCTCGTAGTTACCATTATCCAGGTCCTCCTTAAGACATCCGATGTAACCCATCTGCGTCACGATCGGCGACTTCAGGTCATGCGAAACCGTGTAGACAAACTGCTCAAGCTCCGCATTCGTTGAAACGAGCTTGTCATTAATTTGCTTGAGCTTGTTCTCGGTGTTCACATGTTCGGTAATATCAGTGCCCTCCGGCAGCAGCCATGTGATGGCCCCCTCTTCATTGCGTATGGGTTTAATGGAAAAGTCCACGATACGCACCTGGCCCTGCGCATCCTGGTGTGTCACTTCGGTCCGCACCGCCTCACCTTGCGCAGCACGATTAACCATGTCGCGGATATATGCCTGCATCACCGGAGAGTGAGCCCACCAGGGTGTCTCCCAGAAAAACTTCTCGTAAACATCATCCATCGTAGCGCCCGCGAATGAGAGCGCTGTACGATTGGCATCAAGCACCCGACCCTCGATATCAAGCAGTCCCATGAACTGGTAGGTCTGGTCGATCAGGGCGCGATTCTTTTGCTCGCTCTGCCTGAGATTCATTTCGATATGCTTGCTTTTTGTGATATCCGTGTGGATACCAGTGTATTGGATGATATTGCCATGCTCATCTTGAAGTGGAACAATCGTTGTCTCGACCCAGAATAGACTGCCATCCTTCGCACGGTTACACACCTCGCCTTGCCAGACTTCACCGCTCGAAATAGTCTCCCAGAAGTCATCATAAAAAGCTTTAGAGTGGCGGCCCGAATTGACGACCCGGTATGTCTTGCCGATCAACTCCTCTCGGCTGAACTTTGTCATCTTGCAGAACTTATCATTGACATAGTTAATCACACCTTTGCCGTCAGTGATGGCGACAATCGAGTGTTCATCCAACGCTCGCTTCTGTAGGTCCAACTCACGGATAAGCTGCTGCTGCGTCTTATCAGCAAGACGAGCAATCCGTGCCGTTCGTTTTAACATCATAAAGATGATCGCCAGGAACAGGCCGACCACTAACCCACCGAGCAACAGAATCCAGTGGAACACTGAACCAGAATATAAAACATGCGAAATGGTCGGGTAGATGTCGATGTGCCATGGCGAACCCATGCTGTTCACTTCCGACACCCGACCCCACAACGACCTGCCCGCCAGCGAATCATGTAGCATCTCATTAAGACAAAGATTGGTGGCAAAGGCGTACTTGATGTGCGACAACAAACCCAGCCCGGCAAACCCAATTAGCACACTCACACCCACAGCGAATGCACCAACAACACACGCAATCATCTGCGCCATCATCTGGTAGATCGCATTCTGCTTCATGACTTAACACGCTCCGGTGCCATCACCGCAGAACTACACATTCCCGCTCGTTCGACTGCCATCAGACCGAAATCAAGTGACGCCTAGTAACTGGCTGATAAAGTCAGAACAATACTACTATATCGCCATACAAATTCCGGGTATGAATACCATTGTGACAAGTCGACAAAAGATTTATGGGAGGTTAACCAATCCCGTATAAATCAGTTTCATAAAAAAAGAACCGCTTCAAACATGATACTACTATATAAGGATGTTATTTAGACTTCTTGCTTATGAGCAACGACGCTGAGCACACAACTTCATCTAGAGCTGGTCCCCAAATCTTGGACAGCCGGTTAAAGTGGGCTGGTCTGCAGATTTGAAAGGACTTACTTGATGAGCAAGCGACGACGATTTACGGCTGAATTCAAGGCGAAGGTGGCGCTGGAGGCGCTGCGTGGCGAGTTGACGGTGGCGGAGATCGCCAAGAAGTACGACGTGCATCCGAACATGATCGGCGGGTGGAAGAAGCTGCTGGCACAGGAGGCGGCCCAGCTTTTTGCCCGTGGCGGCGGCAAGGACCCGCAGGCATCCGACGAGCAGATCAAAGAGCTGCACGCGAAGATCGGCGAGCTGACCATCGAGAAGGACTTTTTAAAAAAAGGGTTGGGGCTTTGAGCCACGGCCGCCGCTGCGACATGGTCGAACCCAAGCACCCCGAGCTGAGCATCGTGCGTCAGTGTGGGCTGGTGTCGATCAGCCGATCGTCGTTTTACTTTTCAGGCAAAGGCGAGAGCCCGTTGAACCTGAAGCTGATGCGTCTGATCGACCGACAGTTCCTGTGCACGCCGTTCTACGGCAGCCGGCAGATGATGCGTTGGTTGCGTCGGCTTGGCTACAACGTCGGCCGCAAGCGTGTGCGTCGATTGATGCGCCAGATGGGTTTGACGCCGATCTACCAGGCCCCGAAGACCAGCGTCAAATGCCTTGAAAACAAGGTGTATCCGTACCTGCTGCGGAATCTGAAGATTGATCAGCCGGGTCATGTGTGGTGCGCCGACATCACATACATCCCGATGCGACGCGGCTTTTTGTACCTCGTTGCGGTCATGGACTGGCACAGCAGGAAGGTGCTGGCCTGGCGATTGAGCAACACGATGGAAGCGTCATTCTGCGTCGAGGCGTTGGAAGAAGCGCTGAGCAAGCACGGCCCGCCGCAGATCATCAACACCGATCAGGGCAGCCAGTTCACCGGCCTGGAATGGACCGAAACAGTGAAGAGCGCGGGCGCGAAGGTATCGATGGACGGCAAAGGCCGATGGATGGACAACGTGTTCATCGAACGTCTGTGGCGGAGCCTGAAGTACGAATGCGTGTACCTGCACGCGTGGGACAGAGGCAGCGAAGCTCGCGCCGGGATCAATGAATGGCTGCGGTTCTACAACACCGAGCGTCCGCACTCGACACTCGCTGGACGGACGCCGGACGAAGCGTATGATGGAAAACCTATAACCGGACCGCCGCTGGCCGCGGCATAAACCCGTTGGCCCACCTTATTCAGGCCAACCGGCTGTCCAAGATTTGGGGACCAGCTCTGAACCCACCATATTCGATGCTCATAATGGCAAATAATTCACAAAATTAAGTATACTACAGGGGCCTATTCATGTAAAGGCCCTATAATAAAGGCTTTAACAAAATGCTGCCGGTGGCGTGGCTAGTCAGTATATATCACTGCGGTTTCAGTTGTTAGCATCGGAAATATCTTGTCATTAGGTAACATTACATCTGATTTCAACACAGAATCATATTGCCGGGTGCCACATCTTGATCGCGTAGCGACAAGGTGTGCTGGTTGATTCACACTTTGCTCCTGCTGAGTCAAAGTGTGGCACCCATCAAGCAGGATTGTTAAATTCTCTTGCACCGCTTCACGCCAATCTGCCCATCAGCGAAGATCAGCGTTAATCAGCGTTTATCACCGTTCCCCAATCTTTCATCCGGGATTGATCGTTGCCTGATCCGAGGTCGTGCGAAGCGGCGGATAGAGCGGGGTTGAGGTCCGAGGACGGGTGTGAATTTGGAAATTTTGAGTAAAATTTGATGGGGGCGTCGTGTTTGTGCGCCGAAGTCTGTGGCGGGGGTGTCAAGCGTGGCAAAAAAACCGGGTTTGTGCGCATGGGGGGCGATCGCGACAAGGCTGTGCGCACGGAGAGTGGTGGATAAGTCGGGGTTGCGGGCCCGCTCGTTTGCGGGCGGCGGGGGATTGGTTTAGGGGGTCAACTTCAACCAACACGTCGGCGGCGGGGCAGGCTGGTGAGGGTTAGGCCGACGGCTGTGAACGACAAAGCGGACATCGGTTCGGGGACTGTGGCGAGCATCGCCTGGAAGCTGCCGGCACCGTTGTAGGCATCGTAGTCGAGTTGGAACAGGCGGAAGTCGAGGTAGTCGTTGTCACCGTCGCCGTCGAGGTCGCCGAAGAGTGATGGATCGCTCAAACCGGAAAGGTCAGCCAGGTGGTAATCGGTGAAGATGATCCAATCGTCGAGCGTGATATCTTCGTCGTTGTTCAGGTCGCTGCGTGCATAGGACATGATGTCGAAGCTGATCGCGCTGCGCGGCGCGATGAAGACCGTGCCGTGGCGTGGGTGAGTGATCTCGTTGCCGTACGAATCGAACAGTTGGAAGTTATTGGTCTCATCCGTCCAGTTTTGAAGGTCTGTCGATGACGCCAGGCCGTAGTCGCCGTTGGCGTATTTATCCCAGTAAATAAGCCATTCGTCGCCGTTCTTAACCAGGATTGGTCCTTCGGCATCGACCGGTTGTATCGCGGTGCCTTGCCCGATGATCGGGTCTTCCGCAGCACTCCAATCAGAGTAATCAAACGTGTTCCAATCGATCGTGCTGTCGAGATAAGTCAAGCGCAGGTTCTTGCCCGACGGGTCCGGGTCAGTCACTAAACGTTCGTTCTTCACGACCATTACCCAACGATCGTCGCTGGTATCGGTGGTGCCGCGGTCGTCGTATGCCGCACTGCCATCGATCACGCTCCATCCCTGGTCGAAGAAGACTTCCGCCGGCGTGAAGGTCTGGAAGTCGCTCGTGCGGGAGTAGTACATGACGTGGTCGCTGCCGTGCCCGTCCTCGCTGCCGTCACCGTCGTAGCGTTCTGCATCGGTCGTGGAAGACCAGACAACAAAGTGATCACCGCTGGTCGGGTCGTAATGCAACTCCGGCGCCCAGACGTTCCAAGGCTGATCTTCAGCAGCAAAACCATCGAACGGGAATACCTGCACCGGCGTCGACCAGTTAAGCAGGTCCGTCGAGCTTGCGGTGCCGAAATTGTTTCCCCACCAGTCGCTTGTCCACACCATGTTAAACGTGCCATCGTGATACACGATAGATGGATCGCGTGTAAGCACATCGCCATCGGACCACGCGGGCGGGGTGAAGACAACGTTGCCGCCGTTAAGTTCGGTGAACGTTCTGCCATCTTCACTCATCGCAAGGTACGCGCCGTTCTCGCCGTTGCTGTCGAAGTAAGAGAACAAAAACACTTCATCGTTCTGTAGCGCTGAAGCAGCGCTGTTCAAAGCGAGAACGAAGAGGATGAACGCGAATCGGCGGATGTGATGTGCCAAGTTTCGCCCCTTTACCTGCAAGTGTGCGAGTCATTCATTATACATTATAGACTGTTTTACCAGATAAAATAGGGGATTTGTTCTGATTGTATGTGGTGGATCGGCTTGGGTGTTTTGACGATCGAGGTACACCGATTGCATCTTGTGGGCATTAATGCAACCTGTCATTGCAATAGATCAGTGCTTGATCGTCTGGTTATATTCCGATGAAGCTTCCAGGGCTTCGCGGACGGCGACGAGTTGCTTGACGAACGGTTCAGACAGGCGGTTTCGCGGTCGGGGCAGGTCGATCTCGAACTGTGCGACTGCGCGGGCGAAGGTCATCACGATCACGCGATCCGCCAGGTAGACCGCTTCTTCCAGGCTGTGCGTTACGAAGAGAATGGTCTGTTTATCTGCTGACCAGACGTTGAGCAATTCGTTCTGCAACTGATGGCGCGTCGGTTCATCCACGCCTGCGAACGGCTCATCCATCAGCAACACGGATGGATTCGTGCACAGCGCCCGTGCCAGCGCGACGCGCCTGCGCATCCCGCCCGACAACTCGTGCGGATAACTGCGGCCAACGTTGGTTGGTAGATGCACGCGCTGCAATAACGCTTCTGCGCGTTTGCGCCTTGCAGCGCGGCCGACGCCCTGCACCTGCAAACCCAGTGCGATGTTGCCACGCACGCTTCGCCAGGGAAGTAACGAACCTTCCTGCGACATGAGGCTGATATTCTTCGCCGGCCCGTTTACAGCTTGACCATTAAGAAACACGCGTCCGCCGTCGGGTTTATCCAGTCCCGCGGCGAGGCGCAGCAGTGTTGTCTTGCCGCAGCCCGACGGACCGAGCACGCAAGTCAGGTTGCCTCGTTTTGCGGTCATGTCGAACCGGCGCAGCGCCCGGACCTCGCCGCGCGCCTCGGTGTGGAAGTGGCGGTCGACCTGCTCGAATCGGATCATGTCGTTTTGATCGTTCACGAGCGCTCCTTGACCTGCCATCGTGTGACCCGGTGTGCGGCGAGGCGTAACAGGCCGTCGAGGACCAGGCCGATCGCACCGATGACGATGATCGAGGCGAAGGCGTATTCGTAGGCGGCCTGATCGTGTGCGGTGGTAATCATGTAACCGAGCCCACTACGTGTTCCGGGGAAGATTTCGGCGGCGATGATGACGCGCCACGCGATGCCGCCGCCGACGCGCAGGCCGGTGACGATCGCGGGCGCAGCGGCGGGCAGGATAACGAAGCGCAATCGTTGCATACGAGTTGCGCCGTAGACCTGCACCGCTTCGAGATGCGCTTCACGAACGGATGAGGCGCCTGCCGCGGTGTCGAGTACGATCGGGAAGAACGCGCCCATCCAGATGACTGCGATGATCGCGTAGCGCAGTTGGTCAAACATCCCGTAGCGCCATGCTTCGTCGCCGTACATACTCGAGGCCGGGCTCGATAATCCGAAGACGATGATCGCGACGGGTATCCAGGCGATCGGGCTGATGACCATTGCGGCGGCGATGACGGGGTTGAGTATGTCGCGCGCGGTGCGGTTGCGCCCGACGATCAAACCGATGGGCACAGCGGTGATTGCCGCAAGCGTGAATCCACACGCGACGCGCAGCACGCTGATCAACGCGCCCGATGCCAGCGATGTCGAGTCAAGCGTCGGCGGTGATTGCCAGGGATGTATCAATACATTAACGACCGATGCGACCGACGGGACCACCGCGCTGTGGCGTGATGCGAAGTGCCAGACCACGAGAACCGCGCAGGGGATGACTAACCCCAGCGCGATCCTCGAAGCCTGACGTGAAACTGACATAGAACTTACTTTCTACTGAAGCATACCGCGGTCACGCAAGTCTTTCATCGCTGCGTTCACGATGGATAGATCGCATAAGTCGTCCACGAACTGCTGCGGCGAGACTTCGGCGTAGCGATCCTTGAACAGGTCGATATCTTCAGCCATCTGGGCCCACGTTCGCATGCCGGCAAGCCACGATTCGGTCGGCTCGCAGACGTAGCTGATCGTCGGGATCGATTGCTGCTCCACTTCGCGCGGGTTCTTTGCCCATGTGACCGCGGAGTCGATTGCTAACTGTGGCTCATCCTGGATCAGTTGCGTCGAAAGCAAGAGCAGCTTGAGAAACGCTACCAACGGTTCGTGATGCTCTGCCATTGTCGTTTCGGTTGCGGTCACGCAGCAGCAGGGGTGGTCCACCCACTGCCCGGCGGGAGGCAGGTCGCGCAGTTGCGCTATGACTTTGCCGACGCCTTTATGAACCGCCATCGCCACGCCGGGTTGATTCATGACGTAGCCGTCCAGTTCGCCGCGCTCCATCAACGGGATGGGACCGGCTTCGGAGCCGAAGTTGATGAGGACGATGTCAATGTCGTCGTCGCCGGCATCAAGCGTGTACTTGAGCCCTTCAGCCTGCAAGGCACGCTCGAATATCAGCTTCGCCACCGCGACCGGCGCTTTGTAGCCGATGCGCAGGGGTTTATCCGATTCACGTGCGAGTTTGACGAACGATGCCCAGTCTTCGGCAGGTGAATCCGGCAGCATGACAAGCATGTCACCATCCGTCTGCAAGGGGCAGAGGATTTTGAAGGGTTCACCCTCGTCGGCAAACGCGGCGACCGCGGTCACGCCGCCGAGGCCGATGTCGATCTCGCCCCGGCTCATCGCGGCGGGCATCTTAGATCCGCCTCCGACTTTTAACAGTTGCAGTCGCGCGACGGTGTGGTCCGCTTCGATAAGCTCGTAGACCTCACGATCTTTGACCGGCTTGAGGTAGAGGTCGTAATCCGCTTTGAAGCGTTCACTTTGTAATGCGGCGACATAGAGCGCGAGGTGATGGTCGTGGCCGACGTGGCCGACGCGCAACAGCAGCGGTTGATCCTGCGCGGCCTGGGATTGTGTTGAGGTTTCCTGGTTTTCAGGGGGTTGTTTGTTGTCGCAGCCGACGAGGGCTACGGCAAACAGACATAGAAACAAAATGTACTTAGGCATGTGAGCCTCCTCGGCAACGCGCGCTGAGGGGAGGCCCACAGTCGGCGTCGCCGCTAGGTGACGTGCTGATCGCGGGACACCATGCCCCGCCGAAGGCAGCGGAGTCACTGGTAAGTCAGGATTTCAAGTCCATGCAACATGGTCTTTACGTCTTTCCTGTTTGGTTAAAAGAGTAACTGCAATTGCGAGCGCAGGACAATCTGACCGTCTGAGTCGGAAGCATCCGGGCGCCATCCCTGGAACTCGATCGGGTAGCCGAACGTGTTGCCGTTGACCTTGACACGGTTGAGCGCGTTGAATGAGTAACCCACATCGGTGGTCCACTTCAAGGCATGTCCGGAGATGTACTTGTTGAAGCCGACGGTCAGTATGCTGAGGTCTTCGACGCCATCGACATCGAGGTTGCCCCATTCGTACCGGCCGATCAGTTCGAAGTCTTCGGTAACGAATACACCGGCCTGCACGAGCAGTTCGTAGGCATCGCGATCTTCCACAAGGTCTGCATCGCGGACGTGGTCGCCGACGAAAGCGATGAGGAACGTCGATCCGCCGTTTTCGATCGTGGTGTCGACGGCCCAGCGATACGTCGTTGCTTCGTCGCCGGTGCTCAGGGTTGTGCCGCCGGTGCCGTATTCGCCTTGCTGGAAGTGTCCCGCGCCGCCGATCACAACCATGGGCTTGCCATCGGGCCAACTGGTCAGATCGTTGTAGGGTTTCCAGCTATCGCCTACCGCAAGCCACTCGGCGCGGCTGGTGACGGCAACGCCTTCGACCCCTTCTGAACTGTAAGAAGAGTTGGCGGCGTTCAATCCATCGCTAAGCGCCAGCGACAGGTTCAGCTCGTCGGTCCGCTTCGTGAGCATGACGCCTTGTGTGTACCTGCCGGATAGTGCTTGTGCCATGTGCGAGCGTTCAACGAAGAGCTGCTTCTTTGTCGAGACCAGGAACTCATGCAGCAGAGGCGTTTTGAATTGGCCGAAGCGTAGGGCCCAGCCGTCGCCGAGGTCTTTGTCGACCCATGCATCCAGGAGCAGGCTGTCGCCGTTCTGGTTGAAGCCATGCTGCACGCCGTAGCGCCAGGTTGGATCGATGACGTGCCCGGTGTACATCAGTCGGATGCGCGTCATCTCGAAGCCGTGGCGTGTGTTGTCCAGATCGGAAGAGGTAGCGCCGTCGTAGGCGTTGTCCGAGGTGGACAGCATGAACCGTGACTGCATCTGACCTGAGACGTTAAGCAGGAAGCTGTTGTCGCTGCTTTTAAGGAAGAAGTTGCCGTCCCAGCCGGCGGTCATGTTGTCGTCGAGCATGCTGGTGCGAGCATCGGCGTCCGAGATCACTTCGTTGATCAACTGACGAAGCTGCACTTCGCGCTGTTCGGTCAGCCAGGTGCCGTTTTGATCGGCACGCAGGCGCGCGTTGTCGGCTTCGACTTCGGTCAGTCGTGTTCGCATCGCTTCGATCTGGGCCTGCTGATTGTCGATCCGCTGCATCAGTTGCTTGAGGCCGGCGTCCGGCGGCGGCGGGTTTTCGTCCGCCAGCGCTGTGGTGGCTACGAGCCACGGCAGCACCGCGCAGAAACAGAGGGAGGTTCGAGCTTTGGACATCAAGTCGCTCCTTTCAAATAGAGATGTGTTGAAAATGGAACCCGAAACAATGCGGTCTAATATAACAGATAGTGATGTCTGAATATAATCGTGGTTATGCTTGCGGATTATTGCCGGGTTTACATCGCAGCGGCGGATCAGTACTGACGAGTGCCATATCGTGTCGCTTCAGGAACAAGAACAAAGGCTGCAATAACAGATTTCACTTATTGGCCGTGTGTTTAGAATGACAAGTATCACAGATACAGATAGATATGTTGGGAAATGTAAGGGTTTGTCTGGGTAGACAATCAGGAATGATTTTAAATTAGCCGCGTGTCAATAATCGCGTACGCACGAATCCTCGGCGGTGTCTGTCCATTGTGTGGTTGCAGGTTAATCCGGAAGGCTGGATTATTGAGAAGAGCTGGTCCCCAAATCTTGGACAGCCGGTTGGCCTGAATAAGGTGGGCCAACGGGTTTATGCCGCGGCCAGCGGCGGTCCGGTTATAGGTTTTCCATCATACGCTTCGTCCGGCGTCCGTCCAGCGAGTGTCGAGTGCGGACGCTCGGTGTTGTAGAACCGCAGCCATTCATTGATCCCGGCGCGAGCTTCGCTGCCTCTGTCCCACGCGTGCAGGTACACGCATTCGTACTTCAGGCTCCGCCACAGACGTTCGATGAACACGTTGTCCATCCATCGGCCTTTGCCGTCCATCGATACCTTCGCGCCCGCGCTCTTCACTGTTTCGGTCCATTCCAGGCCGGTGAACTGGCTGCCCTGATCGGTGTTGATGATCTGCGGCGGGCCGTGCTTGCTCAGCGCTTCTTCCAACGCCTCGACGCAGAATGACGCTTCCATCGTGTTGCTCAATCGCCAGGCCAGCACCTTCCTGCTGTGCCAGTCCATGACCGCAACGAGGTACAAAAAGCCGCGTCGCATCGGGATGTATGTGATGTCGGCGCACCACACATGACCCGGCTGATCAATCTTCAGATTCCGCAGCAGGTACGGATACACCTTGTTTTCAAGGCATTTGACGCTGGTCTTCGGGGCCTGGTAGATCGGCGTCAAACCCATCTGGCGCATCAATCGACGCACACGCTTGCGGCCGACGTTGTAGCCAAGCCGACGCAACCAACGCATCATCTGCCGGCTGCCGTAGAACGGCGTGCACAGGAACTGTCGGTCGATCAGACGCATCAGCTTCAGGTTCAACGGGCTCTCGCCTTTGCCTGAAAAGTAAAACGACGATCGGCTGATCGACACCAGCCCACACTGACGCACGATGCTCAGCTCGGGGTGCTTGGGTTCGACCATGTCGCAGCGGCGGCCGTGGCTCAAAGCCCCAACCCTTTTTTTAAAAAGTCCTTCTCGATGGTCAGCTCGCCGATCTTCGCGTGCAGCTCTTTGATCTGCTCGTCGGATGCCTGCGGGTCCTTGCCGCCGCCACGGGCAAAAAGCTGGGCCGCCTCCTGTGCCAGCAGCTTCTTCCACCCGCCGATCATGTTCGGATGCACGTCGTACTTCTTGGCGATCTCCGCCACCGTCAACTCGCCACGCAGCGCCTCCAGCGCCACCTTCGCCTTGAATTCAGCCGTAAATCGTCGTCGCTTGCTCATCAAGTAAGTCCTTTCAAATCTGCAGACCAGCCCACTTTAACCGGCTGTCCAAGATTTGGGGACCAGCTCTGTTCCAATATGGTTTCCGGCAATTTGATTCGCGTTTGGGGAGCTGTTGACTTTTCGCCTACTTTGAACATCTCAATGCGGCGAGAAACAGCAGCTTGTGAGCTTTCTAATCATTTCCCAGACTGGAAATCAGATTCTACGACTACCGTGTTGTACGATCGCGAAAAGCATCAATCATTGCGTATTTCGGATCATCGCGTAATGTTCGAAGCAGCTTTTAGTGGTGAGGTATCCATAGAGAATATACGCCAACTTATCGGCTTCACTGATGATGCAATTGGTTACTTACACGTAACTTCAATCAAGCGTCGTGGATTGAAAGTTTCTATTTACTCTGATCTTGCACTGACATTTGAGGAACTGCGTGATCAACTTAAGCCCCTATGTCTTCCTGTAAATGGTTTAATTGAGGAACTAACTGGCGGTGAAGTGGAAGATTTAGCATTACATGTGGATTATTCAAGAGATGGCACCTCAAACTTCCTTCGTGTTGGACCCATGAAGGACTCTCAAGGTCGCAGATTGCTATTGAGCACGGGTACTATTGATGAACTATTCGATCTTTCAGTAGATAACAATGAATTAGGTGTGTATATGGGGAATGTACCTGCTGTATTTTTCTATTACGACAACGATGTACACTCGACTAAAGATACCAGTACTGATTCATGGCGCTCATTTGCAAATGACGCATTCAAACATTCCGTCGATGTGTTTTATAAGTTGAAAGCTCGCATCATGGAGCATCCCGAATGACTACTCCGACTGGCACTACATCTTCCTCAGATATTGTCATCTCTGTAGCATTGCCCGCCACCGAGGATTACAGAACTACACCGTTAGGTCGCCAGGAATCTGCCACATCAGGCACAACAGACAAAAGCCACCTTGATGTAGACACACCTAGAGTCACTCCATTTCAATCTAGCTCACCCGAAACGTTTAAAGGCAAATCTGTTGCAAGATGGTCTATTGATCGCCGCAGAGTCGCTACAGATCTCATCCGAGAATGGGAATCCGTTGTATTGTCCTTTGGAGACCGATCTCTTCCCGTTCGTTTGAGTCGATTCATTACGTGTATAAATGATAAGATTCCGATCTTTCGCAATGTACCATATGAAGAGTCTTTCTCAGCACTACTCCAGATTATTCGCGACGCAGTTAAGTGCGACTATTTCACTGATTGCCCCACAAATAGACTTGTTGAACCCGTACGAGAATTACTTTCCGACGCGTCCGAACATCCACACCCGCTAACATTTGATATTCTTAAGAAAGCTGACAAATTGATCATTGAAGCAACATCATAATTAAGGTTAGCTAGTTGGCAAAGAAGATACTAGTAGACACTTCCTGTATTTATGCGGCATTAAACCGGACCATAGATCCACCGCTGTCGGATCAGATTCCCACTCAGAAAGACAGTGAATATTGGACCGGCCAGTACCTTCGCATGGAGTTTCTTCGAAGGTATGTTGTAACTGGTATCGAGGTTTATTGCGACGCCCGAATACGGGGATCGCTCGCAAATGCAATTCAAATCGCCTCACACGGATTTTCGAGTCGTCGACCCCGCATATTGTTGCAATGGCTGGCCACTTATGTGGCACAGATTCTAGCAAACCCACCAGACGAGCCCATTGAACAGTTCGGCATACTCGTTCTTCAATCGGCCATACGATACGACACCTTGTTCAATAAGTATATACCTCCAAAGACAAGATGTAAGCGAGGAGAAATTCAGCTTGATCTTTCACTACGAGGTACTCACGATATTCTTAATGATTTCTATGACCGTTTTACTGAAGATGACGTGGGATGTAATATCGCACCATTAAAACAGAACAGTAAATACAAACGAATTAAGAGTGCACCGATCCCATCAGTTTCATATCCTGCAAAGAAAGCCTTCCAATCTATACAGTCGAACCAAATCCCAGCTTTTGAAGCCAGTTGCACCTCTAAAACAGGCTGTCCAAAGCTAGCATGTCAAAAGGCCGGAGATGTATTTATATCCATTGAACAGGCACCTACATGGACACTTTATCATACTGACCATTCATTCGATGCTCTATGCGAAGTATTAAAACATCGTAATCATAAGTGTGTCCATTCTACTAAGAAGACAACTACAAAAACGAATACTGCCGTAAAGCCAAAACCAAAGGCCTCTAATAAGACAACGCCTTCTAAAACGACAAAGCCTTAATGTATGTTTTCACCGGCTATCTTGGGTATGCTCATATCCATGACAGCCATTGATCTGATATTCAATCCAAAAGTTGTATCATTTTCATCCGTAAAATCTCTTCATTGACTTTAGCCTTATTCCCACAATATCGAACCAATACACACCACCACGCAGCGATCTGCGATCGCCCGCTAAACGGAGGGTGTTTAGTGGGGGCGTTTGGTTAGTGTGGTGGCGGCGAGAAGGAGGATGGTCAAGGTGGTGGGTTCGGGGGTGTTGGTGCTGGTGGTGGGTGGGATGCTGGCGTTCCAGTTGTTTAGCAGGACGTCGAGGTCGGACATGCTGACGTAGCCGTCGCCGATGCCGGCGATGTCGCCGTGGATTTTGCTGCCGATGGGTACGTGCTGGTTCCAGTTGTGGAGGATGATGTCCAGGTCGGCCAGTCCGACGTAGCCATCGCTGTTCAGGTCGCCTACGAGCGGTGGATTGAGCGGTGCGGCGTAGATGCCCAGGTGATTGCTGACCGCACGGTTTTCCGTGGGGCTGTTGACGGCGTAGGTGGCGCCATCGTATTCGGAGATCCACATGTGGGTCGAGCCGCCGCCGTCGAGGTTGATGCCGTTGTAGGCGCCGAAGCGTTGGAGCCATTCGGATTCTTCATAGGCGGTAGCGCCTTCGCTGTAGCCGGTCTGTCGGCCGTCGATCGTCATCAGAATCAGGTACCTGCCGTCCTGGCTGAGGCCCAGCGCGGAGCGTGGCTCGACGTTGCCGGGGATGATACGTGGGTCGCCGGTGTTCACGCCGTTGACCAACAGGTATGCCCAGGATTCGATGGCGGTCCAAACGCCTGTGAGGTCTGTCGTGGGGTAGGTTTGTTCTATACGAGCGACGTTGTCCTCGGTGACCAAGAGCGTGCCGGGATTCACCCCGATCAACGCGTGCAGGTCCTGCGCAGGCGAAACGATCTGTCCCTCGTGCATCGCAAGGCCCCACAGGTCACCGTATGGATAGCTCGTGGCCAGGTCGATGTATTGGCCGTTGATCGCGACCTGTACATCGGTAGACGTCATGTAGGCGGATGCCGTCTGTCGCGTGGTGTCGCCGGGCAAGGCTCCATTACCGGGCGTGGTGATGAGCCTGATATCCGGGTCGAACAGGTCGATGCGGATGGCGTTGACCTTCTGTAGACGTGGCTCGTTGGTTTCGCCGGTCGCGAGTTCGACGCCTCTGAAAATCGGCTGCCAATCGCCGACCGTCAGATACGCATAGGCATTCACACCGATCGTAAGCACGCATAGAAATGACAGATACTGCTTGCATGAGCCCATCGCATCCCCTCACTTTCTGACATGAATGGGTATTACGTCTACTCGGCTACTCGGCTACTCGGTGGCAAGCACCATCAATCAGCGTAACAATTCTTATAGTAATTACAATATATTTGTATCTTATATTATGAAATTAGTGGTTTGGGGCAACCCGCCAGATTTTCAGACGCAGCGGTAAACCATGTCGTGACAGATTCTTAACGCGCAGCACCACAAACTGTGGATGTCAGACATGAGTGCGTGTGGCGACGCGTACGACGGTATGCAGCAGCCAGACTGATCACCAGTAAGGACATGGTTGTTGGTTCGGGTACCGTTGTGGTGGGTGGGGTGCCGGTGTTCCAGTTGGCGAGGACGATGTCGAGGTCGTCGAGGCCGATGAAGCCGTCGTTGGAGGGGTCGGCGAAGAGGTTTTGGGCGTTGGTGGTTTGGTTCCAGTATTGGAGGATGAGGTCGAGGTCGGTGAGGCCGACGAAGCCGTCGGCGTCGAGGTCGCCGGGGAGGGTTTGCAGCCATGGGGTGGCGGGCAGTTCGTCGAGGGTGATGATGTCTTCGTGGCTGAGGAAGTTCTGGAGGATGGCTTGCAGTTGGGCGGTGCTGTAGCCGGCGTCGGCGTAGGTATTGAGGATGTGATCCCAGGTCCAGGTGGAGATGTAGCCCCAGTCGATACCCCACATGTCCATTTCATCGGGGTCGGGGAGCGTGCCGGTTTCGGAGAGCGTGAGCATCTTGTTGCCGTTGTATTGATCGAGCAGGTCAGCCCATTGGCCGCTCATGTTGGATTCGGGATCGGTGTAGATGTCGACGCTGACGATGTCGACGACGTCGTCGCCGGGGTACCAATCGAGGTAGTCGCCCTCGGCGGCGGAGGAGGTGAACTCCCAGATGAGGTTGTGCAGGCCGTGGTGGTTGGTCATGCGGTCGTACATGAGTGACCACAATTCCTTGAAGGCATCGGGGCCTTGCGCGCCCCACCAGAACCAACCGCCCTGGGCTTCGTGCAAGGGGCGCCAGATGACGGGGACGCCTGCATCTTCGAACTTCTGCAATTCGCTTGCAATGGCGTCGATGTCGCGGAGAAGCAGTGCGTAGTCTTCACCGGCCGGGTTGGCGAGGGCGGCGGCGACGTCGAAGGTGGTTGCATAGGTGTAGAAGCCGCGCCACCATTCCTTGTCGGGCTCGTTGATGAGGTCGGTGGGTGCGTTCCAGTGCCAGGACATGGAGACGACGCCGCCGGTCTGCTGTGCCCATGCGATGGCTTGTTCGGATTCGTTGTCGGGGGTTGAGCCGTAGGCGAGTCTTGAAGGGGAATACTCGATGAAGTCGGCGCAGCGTATGGCGGGCGTGTATCCGCCTGCCATGTTGACGAAGTCCTGAACGGGGAAGGCAAGGTTTTTGCTGCCGTTGTGTTGCAGGCCGAACAGCGACTTGCTGCCGTAGATATCGTTCATGTAGTTGCGTAGCCACTGCGTTTGCAGGTCGGCCTGTGAATCGACGAGGGCGCGCGAGACGGGCAAAAGCTCGGTCGGCGCATGCGAGCGGAACTCGAGGTAGTCGACATCGTAGTAGCCCCAGAATTGTGAGATCTCGAGTGTGTTGATGCCAGCGGAGAGATCGAAGATGCCGGCGCGATCTTCGCTGAAGAAGAAGGATTGATCGAAGGTGCCGCTGCCGGTGGAGCCGTCGATGTTGTAGTAGTAGCCCTTGTCGCCGTACTGCGAGCGGTAGCCGATCCACAGTTCGTAGCGGCCCTCGGGGACGTCGACGTTAAGCTGGAAGCGGTCGGAGCCATCCGAGGCGTTGAAGTCGGTGACGTATCCCGAACCGGAGTAGCCGGGGAAGGAGCTGGAGACGGCGGTGCCGAAGAGCGTGGCGTTTTCCGCTTCGTATCGGTAGGTGGCGGCGGCGGATGTCTGCGCGAAAACGAAGGATTGCGCGATAGCGAAAAGCAGAGCGAGCGATAGGTAAGACTTCATCGTAACGATCCTCCACCCCATAAGCGGCCAGTAACTATTGTACCACTTGGGGGCCTGATTTAATACATAAAAATTACTCAATAAATCTGCATAAAACTGCGGTTTTTCTGTGTTTTTCGGGTCGTTTATGCTTTGAGTCCTGACATCGAAACGCCTTCGATGAAGGTGCGTTGTGTGAAGAAGAAGAGCAGGAGGACGGGGAGCAGTACGAGGGCGCTGGCGGCCATCAGGTAATGCCATTGTGTCCCGCCTTGCTGGCTCTGGAAGAACTGTAAGCCCAGCGCGAGCGTGAAGTCTTTCTGGTCGGTGAGGTAGATGAGCGGGCCGAGGAAGTCGTTCCACGCATAGAGGAACTGGAAGAGCGCGACGACGGTGACGGCAGGCTTGGCGAGCGGGAGGATGATCTTGATGAAGATCATGAACTCGCTGCAGCCATCGATCCTTGCTGCTTCGGAAAGATCGCGCGGGATGGTCATGAAAAACTGGCGGAGTAGAAAGATGTTGAACGCTGTGCCGAAGAAGGTGGGGACCCAAAGTGGCTTGAGCGAGCCGATGAAACCGAGCTCGCGGAACAGGCCGTAGAGCGGGACCATCGTGACGGGGAACGGGATCATCATCGTTGCAAGGACGACGAGGAACAACGTGTTGCGGCCTTTCCACTCCACGCGCGAGAAGCCGTAGGCGACGATGGAGCAGGAGAGGACGGTGCCGATGACAGTAAGCGTGCAGAGGATGAGGCTGTTGCGCAGGTAGCGCGGGAACTCGCGCATCTCATGGACGGCTTCTTTGTAGTTGCCCCACTGCGGAGCGATTTTGCGTTGTAGTTGTGATGCGTCGAGGGTGTGTGGCTCGCCTTTGGATGGGCCTTCGGCGACTTCGACCTTGATGGGGCCGCCTGCCTTGACGACGGCTTCGCTGTCTTTGAGATCAACAGCGACAAGTTGGCCGTCGATCGTGGCCTGCCATTCGTAAGGCAGCCAGCGCGGGGGCATCTGCATGGTCTGGTCCAACGGCTTGAGCGATGTTGAAACCATCCATAGCAGCGGTGTGATGAACACGCCGCAGATCACGATCATCAAGATGAGGCGGGTCGCCTGGAACCCGAAGCGCGGCATGCTTACGCTCCCTCGTAATAGATACGGCTTTGGATGAGCTTGGTGACAGCCCACGTGAGCAGCAAAATGATGAAGAACATGAGCATCGCCATCGCGGAGGCGTAGCCCATGCGCAGGTCACGGAAAGCGGTTTGATACAAATAGACCGCGAAGAACAGGCCCGAACGGTCGGGTCCGCCGTCGGGCAGCATGATGTAGGGCCTGACCAGTTCCTGGATCGAGTAGATGATGCCCATGATGAGGTTGAAGTAGATCACGGGCGAGACCATGGGGACGGTGATGTGCCAGAACTGTTTGGCTGCGCCTGCGCCGTCGAGCTCGGCTGATTCGTAAAGCGAACGCGGCACGTCCTGCAATCCTGCGAGGAAGAGAACCATTGCGCCGCCGACCATCCAGATGGCGGAGAGGATGAGCGTTGGTTTTGTCCACGCGGGGTCGGCGAGCCAGTTGGGGCCGTCGATACCGATGAGGCTCAGTGCGTAGTTGAGCAGGCCGACGTCGCCGTTAAACACCCATAGCCAGATCATGGCGATCGCGACAAGTGGGACGATCGACGGGACATAAAACAGCATACGGAAAATCGAGCGGCCGAAGATCGGGCGATTAAGCAGGACGGCGAAGAGCAGCGCGACGATCAAACCTAATGGCACGGAGAAGATTGCGTAGAACAGCGTGTTGTAAAGCGCTTTCCAGAGCACATCGTCTTCGAGCATTTCCTGGTAGTTGATCAGGCCGACGAATTGTGCATCCTGCAGGACGTTGTAATTGCAGAACGAGTAGTAGGCGGCCATGACGATGGGGTACAGGCCGAAGACGAGGAAGCCGACGACCCATGGGCTGACGAAGGCGAGGCCGGTCCAGAATTTTCGGCGTTCGCCTCGTGTCATTGGTCTGCCCACTCTTTCTTGCGCGCTTCGGCGGTGGCGTCCCAGACGCGGAGGTTGCGGGCCATCGCCTTGGCGGAGCGGTTCTGTGCATAAGCGAGCGCATCCCGTGGCGTAGCGATGTGTCGATAGACACGGTCGGCGGCGACGATCAGTTCATCTTCATAGCTTTCCCAGATCGGGGTGCGCGGCGTGGTCTTGCCGTTCGGGCTCTTGGCAAGCTCGATGAAGACATCAATGAACGGGTTCGGATGGTTTTCGACGAAGCCGTCACTGTATTCGATGAATGCGCTGAACTTACGGTGCCCGAGGCAGAGTTTTTCCATCGGCTTCTGGCTGTTGACATAGCAGATGAACTCAAACGCCTCGTCCGGGTGTCGCGCGCCGGTGGGGATGACGAGTACATCGCATTCAACGATCGTGACATTCGGCAGCTTGTCGGGATAGGCCGAGGGGAACGGGGCGGCGGCCCAATCCAGGTTAGGCGAAAACTTCTCGATGAAGTTGTACATCCACACGCCCTGAATCTCCATCGCGACGCGCTCATCGAGGAAAGGATTCTGAGGCGAGGAGAAGTTGCCGAACGATTCGCCGAAGCTGAGCATGTTCTTCACGCCGTACTTTTCGGTGTAGCCGGCGATCCACTCGAACGCTTCGATGTTTTCCGGTGAGTCGGCTTCGATCGTGCGGTCGCCGTCCCACAGGTCGGCGCCGAACCAGTAGCCCCATGCCTGCTTCCACCATCCGGGCTCGTGCGGGCTGAACCCCAGTTGGATGATCCTGAAGTCCTTGGCTGCCTTCTCGCTATCGGTCAGTTCGGTATAGCGGACGCGCACGGTTTCGTTGTCGCGTTTTATCTCGACGATCGTCAACTGTTCCGCCATCTCGTCGAGTTGCGTGAGCGAAGTCGGCGGCGTGTCGGGGTCGAAGCCCGCTTCGCGGAACAGTCGGCGGTTCCAATGCAGCGCGAGCGTTGAGGGCGTGGAAGGAAGCGCCCAGACCTCGCCGCGATGCGAGCAGATATCCCACAACGCCGGGATGTACTGACCCTTATTGATACCCACCGCGTCAAGCCGATTGCTTAACGGCGTTAGCGCACCTTTTTCGGCGAAGCTGCTGACGTTGTACGACCACAGGCCCGCCACATCAGGCGGATTGCCGCCCGCGGTCGCCAGGATCAGCTTCCGGTCAGGCTCACTGATCTGCGTCATCTCGACATAGATCCGCTGCTGCGACTTGTTGAAGTCATCGACCACGGCGCGCATGGCGTCGTATTCAAAATCCGTCCACTTTTCCCAGTAGCGCACGATGACGCGGCCGTCGTCGGTGGTGTCTTGCACCCGGTTGTCGCAACTTAACATCGCCAGGCAAACCGGAACAAGCAACACCACGGCCACGGCTGAACTGATAAACCTGTGTCGTCGGCGTCTGAAGTTCACTTGTGCCCGCTTATGCGTTGTCCTTGATGAACGCGATCACCTCGTCGAGCTTGGCAAACGCTAACCCGGTCACCGTGTCCGCAGCACCGTAGTAGATGGCGAGCCGACCCGTTTCTTCATCCACCAGCGCCGCACAGGGGAACGTGACGTTCGGCACATCGCCGACGCATTCATAATCACGCTGCGGCGAGAACATGTAAGGCTTGGCACGCGCGATGACTTTCCACGGTTCATCAAGATCAAGCAGCGCCGCGCTGAAGCTGTAGACAAAACCGTTACAGGATGTCAGCACGCCGTGGTAGAACATCAGCCAGCCTTCATCGGTCTCGATCGGGATCGGGCCAGCGCCGATCTTGGTGTACTCCCAGGGCTGCTCGGGCTTCATCACGTGGCGGTGGCACCCCCAGTGGATCATATCCGGGCTCTGGCTGAGGAAGATTTCACCGAAGGGTGTATGCCCGTTGTCGCTGGGCCGGCTGAGCATCATGTACTTGCCGTTGATCTTCCGCGGGAACATCACGCCGTTGCGGTTGAACGGCAGGTAAGCGTTTTCCAATTGATGGAAGGTTTTGAAGTCGTGCGTGTAGGCAACGCCGATGGTCGGGCCGTGATACCCGTTACACCAGGTAACGATATAGCGGTCTTCGATCCAGCAGACACGCGGATCGTACCCGTAGCAGAACGCGCCGATCTCCGGATCATCACAGACGAACTTGATCGTCTCGGGATCGATCTGCCAGTTGATGCCGTCCTTGCTTCGGCCGGCGTGGAGGCGCATGTTTCGGCATTGATCGTCGACACGGAAGACACCTGCAAACGCATTACCGTAGCGTACGACAGCACTGTTGAAGATGCTGTTGGAGGTCGGCAGCAGGTTGCGCGGGATGACCGGGTTCTTGTCGTAGCGCCAGACGACGTCATGGCAACCGGCGGGCCTGTCCTGCCAGGGCATCGGTGCAACCAGCGATTGCTTGATGGGGCGGACGGGAATTTTTTTGGTCGAATTGGATGCGATCTCGGTCATGGTTCAATCCTGGTTAGGCCGGTTGATCGGCCCATGCACTTCATAATCGACCGAACACGACTTCGGTCTGTGGTTCACTTACTTCGCCCCTGGTTCGAGTAATCTGATAATGTTCATCAACGCACGCGCGTTGTGGTAAGCCGTCTTCCATTCGTTCGCTTTTTCGCCACCGTCCAGGACCTGTTCGCCGTCCCAGCGGAGGTAACCGTACCACCCGCCGTGGACGCTGTCGGTCTGGTGCTGCGTTATAAACGCCCACTGCTGCTGTAACTTCTCGAAGTATCGATCGGTTTGCGCGTAAAAGTGTTTATGCATCAGACACAGCGCGTTGAGCCCTTCGGCCTGGACCCACCATGTCTTGGTATCGTCGCTGACCGCGCCTTTGCCGTCGCCGCTATCGAAGAAGCCGCCGTGCGCCTTGTCCCAGCCGACTTTCAGCGCATGGTCGACAAGCATCCGGGCCTTGTCCCACGTGTCTGCATCATCGGGCTTGCCAAGCGCATGCATGGATTCGACAAGCAGGTAGGCGGTCTCGACGTTGTGCCCGAAGGATTCGCCATCCTTAACGGGCACCCAGTCGTTCGTGAAAACTGTGTGCACCGTGCCCGGCTCAACCCACATCTTCTCGTAGATCAACTGCTGAAGATTTTCGATCACTTGCTTTACGAGCGGATCGGGCCAGACGCGGTACAGCGCCGTGCAGGCCTCGAGCAGATGGATGTGCGTATTCATGGTCTTGTGAGCAAGAGGCGTGCCGATCGAATCGTTGCCTGATGCTTGATCGGCAGATGCGTCAACACAGACGGGCTTGCCCGATCGCTGTAATGCTTCGTGGCATCCGCCGTGCTTTTGGTCCCATGCGTTGTTGTACAGCCAGGTGAACGCATCGATTGCCATGGATTTTGCACGATCCGAAGCGCCGGCAAAGCTCGCGGTTGCGGCGGCGTAAATCACGAACGCCATCGCATACGCATGCTTCACATCGACCGCTTCCCTTGGAACGCCCGGCGGATCGGTTGCGAAGTAATAGCCCCCCTGCTCCCCGTCGGCCAAGTACTGTTGAATACCATCCAGGCCGTGCTGCGCGATCGCAAGATAATGATCTCGCTTGCTGGGGAAAAGATGCGAAGCTTCTGCCGCAACCCAGGCCATCCTCGACTGGAATACCAGAGACCGCGTCGTGCTCGGTTTGCGCGTCCAGTCCCGGCTGAAGTTCTGATGGAAACCGCCGACCTGCCGATCAATGCACGCGGGGAACCAGCAATCGAGCACCAACCGTTTGAGATGGTCACACACACGATTACGCAACGCCGCTTCCGGGTTAGCGGTGCAGCTTTGCTGGTCGCGGGTTGTAAGGTGTGTGTCCATCATCATCAAAACGTTTTACGTTCGTAACTATGTTTCGATACCTATTGCTGCGGGGCTTGTCCGGATGGCGACATGCCTAATGCTTCGAGCATCTGCTCATCCGGCACGCGCTTGCCATCGATATTCTTCACCACATCAAACCCCCCGCTGTAATCCCAAATCGCCCAGCCGATACCCAGATCGTCGAGCGTTGATGTCACCACGTGGTGCCAGCGCAGACGCGATTCGCGGTCGGCCTTGAGCGTGTAGACGCCCAGCTCGTTTGCGGTGACGCGTGTGCCATAGTTCGCCGCCCAGTCCGCGACACGCTGCAGGTCGCTGCGCAGATACGCTTCGGAGCCGCGCGTCCAGGTTGTGCCCAGGATATCCATGCGTACCTCGTGTTCTTTGATCGCATCGAGCGCCTTGCGGACGCCCGAGATATCCATAGGCCACGGGATGTCCGCCATCTTCGCCCAGGTATCTTTGCCCCATGCCGCGCCTTGATGCGTAAATGCGAACGGCTTGTAGTAATGCCAGTTGTAGACGATGTTGCGGTCCGCGTAAGGTTCGAGCTTCAGCAAATCTTCCGGCCCGGAGTAATTGCCGCCCGATGCAATCAACGTGTGGTCCGGCGCACCGGCGCGCATCGCCTGCAGCAAGCGCCATTGGATCGGACGCCACTGCGCCGTTTCCATCAGAGCCGGCTCATTGAGAACTTCCAGATAAACACGGTCCGGGTCTCGGTTGCTCAACCGAGACGCCAGCGCCTGCCAGAACGTCGCCACCTTCTGTTCAAACGCCGGGTCGAGCAATTGTTGCTTGAATCCATAACTGGGCTGGATGACAACGATCACCGCAAGGTCGGCATCCAGCATTTCATCCAGCTTCGCCAGGTAGAGTTCGATATAGTCCGGCTTCAGTTCCGCGGGCTCGTTCGGATTAAATAAAACCGATTGATCAAAAGGGAACCGCACGTGTCGGAATCCCATGCTCCGGATCAGGTCGAAGTCTTTTCGGGTGTACTTCGACTTCAGGAAGTCCGGGTCATATTGCCCATCATCGGATTGCGAGAACCAATGGCTCATGTTTACGCCGCGCGTCATATGACTGAAGCGTGCATCGGACACCGCCTCGCCGAACTTCGGCACCTGCTTACGAACGGACTGCACCGCCTCGATCGACGACTCGACAGACACCGCCGCCTGGTCAAGGTAGTCGGCTGCGCCGTCGAGCATCTCGGAAACCGAAGTTAGCAACAGCGCCTCGTGACGCATCGCCTCGGCGACGGCGCGCAGGTCCTGCTCCTTGGTCTGCAGGTCGACCTTTGCGGATAACAGGTCAGCCATTTCTTTTTCAGCGGTCAATTCTTTTTGCGGCTCGGTCTCGGTGTCCGCAGCAGTCTCAGCCATCAACGGGGTGTGCATGGCGAGAACACAAGCCATCATCGGTAACAAACCCGAGCCAATCCGTCGACGCATGTTCACAACCCAAGTGTTCAAAAAAAAACTTGAAACCAGACGGGCCGACCCCGTCTTGAAAGGCACCGCCGCGCTGTCAGGCGGGGCGGTGTCAAAGTAACTTAACCAAACGCACTGTGACGTGCTAGCGCCGGCGGCAGGCCAGCGTGCTTCCCAGCACGAGCAGCGACATCACGGCAGCCGGTTCGGGCACCACGTTCGCGGGCGGCGTCCCGGCGTTCCAGTTGTTCAGGATGATATCCAGATCGCCCAGACCGACGTACCCGTCATCAGTCGCATCGCCGGCTGTCAGGTCGCCGACCGCGACGTTCTGGTTCCAGTTAGACAGTACGATGTCCAGATCGTCCAGGCCGACGAAACCGTCGTTGTTTAAATCACCGGGGATATCGGAAACCGCGATTTTCTTGAGAAGTCTGAGGTTGTCGATGATCGCGGCGCCGGCGACGGAGTTGTTGTTCTCATCGCCGATGATGGTCGCAAAACCAAGCACGATCAGGTCGGAAGGCGGCAGCGGATCACCTTCCGGGTCTTCCGGGTTTTCGCCGCCCATGAAGATGCCTTGGAACGGCGTGCCCAACGGCACATAACTGCTGCTGCTACCCGCGAGCAGTTGCGTCAACGGCATTTCAATGTGAAGCGTCGTCGTGCCCGGGTCCAGGTATTGCGGGTTCACGAACGCCAGGTCGCCGCCCTTCTGATACCACGCGCCGGTGCTGTCGTTGATGACGATGGCGAGCTTGGCGTATGTCACTTCCGGGCCAAAGTCCGCGGTGTCATAGGTCACATCAAAAGCGATGTGCGTCGCCTCGTTGAATGCGGCCGCGGTCAGTTCCACTTCTTCCTGCGTGATTGTGGGGACGGCGGTGTCGTCCGGGTCGTCGAAGTCCGCATCGGCAGGGACTGGCCTGTCGTCGCCAGTGGATGTCCAGACGCGTTCCATCCCCCACTTGAAGGTTGAGTTCGCGCCGCCGGCACGGACGATTTTACCGGCATAGGTTCCGTCGGTCGCGCCGACAGTGGTGGAGACGAAGGTCGTGTTGGATTCGGTCGGTCCGGGCACGAAGCCGAAGTGCGCCCAGCCGTCGCCGTCGGCCCCGGTCGCCAGTTCCGTGCGTTCAAATGAATCGATCTTGAGGACCTCGACCATCTTGGTTTCGACGTAAGGCGGCGCGGTCTGCACGAGCGCTGTTTGTGCATACGCGATGGGGCTGCCCGGCACAAGCATCTGGATGCCGAAGCCGCGCACGTCATCGAGATTGTCGACGGTCGAAAGATCGATTGTGATCCGGGTAGGTTCGTAGTCATCTACAAATACGGAGGTCAACTCGCTCTGATAGAAACCGGTGCTGCCGGTGTTGATGTAGGTCTTGACCTTCATCTCCTCAAGGGTTTCAGACGTAAACAGGATATCGAACCGGTCGTAACCGGTCAGATCGACGTTGAAACTGTTGTTTGCAAGTACCACGCGGGAGAAACCATCACCGGCCGGGGGCGCCAGTGGTGAGAAGTCCATGTCATAACGAACGCCGTCAGAACCGACCAATCCATAAGCGGTGCCGCCGCCGGTATACAAAGACCCGCCGCCGCCCCAGTCAAGGGTCACGTCGACAATGTCATACAGGTCAGCCTGACTGGGTGAATAGGTTGATACCGCCAGCGCGGGGCTGGTGGCGACCAGCCCGAGTATCAGGCAGGCCGCCGTGAGTGTCCATCGTGTTCTCATCACAATCATCCTCCAGTGTTGATGTGCGTGCATCATATTCTGATTGCGTTATACGAACGCTTTAGTTTCCGGAAAGGCTCATTATTTCTGTTTGTCATAGAAGTACATGGTGATGCCGGAGTTCTTCGGGCTGAAGACCGCCAGATCGTCGGTTTCGATCCAATGTGCCGAACCGTCGCGATACGAAGCGTTCACACCGTCCGGCTTGTACTGTTTCGGGTAACGGTCCCAGACCGGAACGCGGCTGGGTGTGATAAACAGCTTGCCGCTGTCTTTCTCCAGTCGTTCATTGGTCCCGTTCAGGTGCGGCAGCCAACTGCCCCATGACTGGTTGGTCATGCCGTGAGAACAAACCGCCAGCATCTCACTGTCACAGACATCATCCATCGTGGCGGGGAAGTTAAACTCTTCCTTGGTCTCGATGTCGATCTGTATCCCGCCGGGGTTGGGTGTTTTAGGCCCGGCGGTGACGTTCAATCCGCCGTAATACATCCAGTGGATCCAGATTCGTTCTGTGGTGTTGTCTTCCCTAAGCCCTTCGACGTACTCATTGGTTAACTCGTCGTAACTGATACAGCCGAAAGCCTGCAGCGGCAGTCCGTAGCCGTCAGTCATTTCCTTGAACAGATCGAAACGGTACCAGCCGTTAAGCGAGGCATTCGCGGCGTTGCTGTAAGTGGACGCCTGTGGCAGCTTGCCTTTGTGGTCGACGGCCCAGGTCGTGTGCGCGACGTTGAACTGTCGGAGGTTGCTCAGATCATGAAGTCTTTGTGCCGACCTGCGCGCAGCGCCGAGCGCCGGCAGCAAAATACCCACCAGCAGCGCGATGATGGAAATGACGACGAGTAATTCGATAAGTGTAAAACCACTTCGACGGGTCATGTTGTGCCTCCAAGCACCGGACACATGCGAGCTGTCAGGCCGCATAGCCGGGTATACGTGTGCGTGTTTTTTCAACAAAACTCCCGGTCGGCTTTCACCAGCCGGGAGCGTGGTGTCTAATCGTTCAGGCGCGACGTCGGCTGGCGATCGCCAACCCCCCCAGGCCGAGCAGCGCTAGCGAAGCGGGCTCAGGGGTGATAACAACGTTGTCTATATAAACGGTTGCGTCAGTGGTGTTGCGCGGATCGAGGTCGTCGACCCAGTCGCCGTTGAACCCGATCCCAATCTTGTACCAGCTATCGCCGGTCACGAATTTAAGGTCATCGACAAGCGACAGCGCAATGTGGATCGTTTCGTTCGTCGTGCCGTTGGTCGTCGCCAGGCTGTTTTTCTGCGCCCACGGCGACAAGCCACCATCGGCGTAGATGGACAGATTCAGGAAGGAAACGGCGCTCTGCGGGATGCTCGATGTGTCGTAGGTCACGTCGAATTCGAACGTGCCGCCGCCTGCAACCGCGGCACTCATCGCGGCGGCGTCGTAGAACGACCTGATATCCCAGGCAAACCCGTCACCGCTGAGTGTCAGCGCGAGGCTTTGCACGCCGTCAGTGACACCGATCGTGCCGGCATCGCCCGCAACACGGGCGCCTGACATTTCCCAGCCGTCAAAGTCAGCGGGCGCCGACTCGAACGAGGCGTCGAGCACGCCGGCGGACGCCGCTGCGGGCAACGCCAATATGGCTAACATGGCAAAAGTCTTACGAATCATGATTCATCTCCTCCTCATGCATGGTGCGCCGGGTTTGGCCCTCGTAGACACTCGAAGTCCTGCCGGCTGTTCACAGTGTGATCCGTTCAAAACAGACGCCGCTTTGCCCTCGACACACGCGTGCCGAGTTAAAACGGCCGAATACGTGCACTCATTCAGAAGGCGGCGCACAACTTCTTGTCGCCTCGTCTAACTCATACTGGATTGGCCGCGCCGGCTGCTCCTCGATGCCCTGCTCGATGGCGCGATTGAGCATGTAAACCGCCTGACGGCCAACTTCCTTAAACGGAACAATCATCGTGGTGACAGGTAAACCCGTCTGGTTACGGATACGATCATTACTGAACGCGATAATTGATAACTCTTCGGGGACGCGGATACCAAGCGCCGCAGCCGCCGTCCACATCGCGACCGCTTCGTGCTTTTCATAGCACACCACAGCCGTCGGACGGTCGGGCCGATTCAACAAACGCATCGCCCGTTCCGGTGCACGGCCAAGCGTGAACCCTTCCGTCATCTCATTAGCAACGGGTTTGAGCCCGGCTTCAAACATCGCCGAAGCAAAACCATCACTGCGATCGAACACGCTGTAGTGATTGAAGCCGTCGGCCTCGTGATAACTGATGAATGCCAGCTTCTTGTGCCCCATCTGAATCAGATGCCGCGTCGCCATGCGCCCACCCTCGAAGTCGTCCGGGTAGACACAATCCAACTCACGCTTACGGTTCAGCCAGACCACGGGTACGTGGCTGTCACGGATCAACTCCGTCACCTGGCTGGGCACATCGAAGAGGTAATCGATCATCACGCCGTCCACCGAAGACTCACGGAAGACGTGCGGGATCGTATGTGGACGCTCGAAGGCGGCCTTGGTCAGCTCGCACATGGTCAGCCGAAGGTTCAACGGCATGAGTTCGGACTGGATGCCGTGCAGCACCGGCAGTTCAAAAACATCGGCGCCGATATCCGAACAGCTCAGGAACGCGACCGCACCGAATCGGCCGTTGCGAACGTTGCGCGCCGCGAGGTTTGGCCGATACCCATACTCACGCGCGATCCGCCGGATCTCCTGCGCGCGTCGCGCCGCCGCGGGCCGGCTCGATTCCCCCTTGCCGTTGAGCACACGGGAAACCGTCCCGACAGAAACGCCGGCGGCTTGTGCGATTTGAGCGATGGTGGTTGCCAAGGGGCCCTCCGGCCTACGATCGATCCAAATAATTACGATTTCATTTCTGCCAATCTCAACGCCCGCATTGTACCAATCAGGATATCGTTGTCAACAAAAACAAGACGTAGGGATTAAATTTACAAATTGTTGATTATTAAGTAATTATGATATTAATAATGTATTTTTTTCGATTAATTTTGGCGATTTATGCTTGTTTTTGAATCGTTTACATTATAGATTCGTTGGCCTTGAAGCAGCGATTCGAGACGCCGTCAGAACCGTTTCCCGCACTCAATCGCGATGTGAATCAGGCGTGCCAACAGCCAGGTAAGTTGGCCATCTATATAGATAGTGGAGGCAAGATCCATGGCCCGGAACGACTTCATTCTCGTGTTGGCAGGCATGTTGATCCTCCCCTCGCTGATCTCCTGCCGATCCGCGCCGCAGACAAGGCCACAACCGGAACCTCAGCCGGCGAACCGGTTCCAGCCTGTGATCGATGCCTGGGTTCAGCAGGATGCCAAAGCCCCCCCGCCTGAAAACGCGATCCTGTTCATCGGCAGTTCGAGCATCCGCTTGTGGAACACACTGCATGAAGACTTCCCGCAATACGATGTCATCCAGCGCGGCTTCGGCGGATCATCCTTCGCCGATGCGAATCTTTATACCGAACAGATCGTCTTGCCGTACCACCCCGCCGCGGTGGTCGTGTTTGAAGGCAGCAACGATGTCAACGGCGGTAAGAGCGGGCAGGAAGTCTTTGAAGATTACAAGCAGTTCGTCCATCTACTGCGCACCGGCAGCGAACCGTTCCAAGGCCCGATCTTTTTCATCGGCATCACCCCAACCGAATCACGCTGGCAACACTGGCCACAGATGCACATCGCAAATGATTTGATCCAAAAATACGCCCAGCAGCACGAGAATCTCTACTACATCGATGCGCCTGCCCCATTCCTCGCATCCGCCCCTACGCCCGGCGGGCCACCGTCGCCCGACTTCTTCCAGCAGGACCTGCTGCATATGAACGCCAAGGGCTACGAGCTATGGGTCCAGACCATCACACCTGTTCTTGAATCTGTCTGTCCGCCGACGAAGTAAGACATCAGCTTTGACACACCATTATTAACACAAACACCTCCACTTCCGGGGGGCACTTGAAGGAACATCTCATGGATCACAATATCTCACGACGCAGCATGATCAAACTGTCGACTGGTGCGATGGCAGGCGCCATCCTTCTGCAAAAAGCCGACGAAACCGAAGCTGAAGTTGTATCGACAAGCCGGAAGACGCCGAAGCGTGTACTACGCTTCGCACACATGACGGACGTCCACGTCAAGCCGGAGATGGGTGGCGGCCTGGGTATGGCAGCAGCGTTGAAACACGCTCGCTCGCTTGAAGACCCACCGGAATTACTGATCACCGGCGGCGACGCGATCATGGACGCCCTGGCACAGGATGAAGCACGCACACAAGAACTCTGGGATCTCTGGGATAGCGTGCTGAGCGAGAACTGGCCGCTACCCGTCAAGCACTGCATCGGTAACCACGACATCTGGGGCTGGGAAAAAGAGAAAAGCAAAACGACCGGCGAAGAACCACTCTGGGGCAAGCAATGGGCGATGCAGCGATTCGGTATTGATAAGCCTTACTACAGCTTCGATAAGGCGGGCTGGCACTTCATCATCCTCGACAGCACGCAAGTGAATCCCAATCCTAAAGCGGTCTACATCGCGAAACTCGACGAAGAGCAGTTCGAATGGCTTAGCAAGGACCTTGCAAGCGTCAATCCCGATACGCCTATCCTGTTCGTGTCACACATCCCGATCGTCGCGGTGACGCCGTTCTTTGATGAAGACTTTTTCAAGGAAGGACGCACGCAAATCCCCGGCGAGTTCATGCACACCGATCTGCACCGCATCAAGGACCTGTTCTACCAGCACAAGAACATCAAGCTGTGTCTGAGCGGCCACATGCACCTGGTCGACCGTGTCGAGTATCTCGACATCACGTACATCTGCGGCGGCGCAGTCTGCGGCGCCTGGTGGGGCGGCAACTGGCATGAATGCGAAGAAGGCTACGGCATCATCGACTTGTACGACGACGGCAGCTTTGCGTATCAATACGTGCCTTATAATTGGACGCCAGTCGGGTAAATATTGTGCGTGAGTACAATCCCACCGTAATGGGTGCCACACTTTGTCCCGGAGGGCGAAGTGTGTTCTAAAAAAGCACACTTTGCTGCTGAGCAGTCAAAGTGTGGCGCCCAACATCGTTCGATTCACATGCATGACAACTTATTACCAAAGGGCATCTCATGAGAAAAGTAATGTTCTCTTTTCGCTGCCTGATTTGTATCGCGCTCGGTGTGATGCTGACCGCTTCTTCATTGTCCGCACAGCAAGAGCGGCCGAACGTATTGTTTATCATCGTTGACGACCTGAATACAACCATAACCGCGTATGGCCACGAGAATATGGTCACGCCCAATCTCGACAAGCTCGCCGACCAAGGCATGCTTTTTGAACGGGCTTACACGCAGCAGCCTGTCTGCTCCGCATCGCGAGCAAGCTTCCTGACCGGTCTGCGCCCCGAAACGGCCGGCGTGAATTATCCTTACAGCGAATACTTCGTGCAGGAAGTCTTGCCCAAACACCCGACGGTGTCGGCATACTTCAAGTCGCACGGCTACTACACACGACACTTCGGCAAAGTGCATCACGGCCAGGACCTCGAGAGCCTGTCCGAACCGTGGTTCCAGGGAAACGCGCAGACATACTTCAACCCGGAAAACGCAGCAACGAAAGATAAATCCACCGGCGGCCCACCGTTCGAAGCTTCTCGATCGACAATCGAAGTACACCGCGACGCACTGATCGCAAACGAAGCGATGTCAGCACTCGAAACGGCGGCGAAGCAAGACCAACCTTTCTTCTTCGCGGTCGGTTTTCATAAACCGCACCTGCCGTTCGTTGCACCGAAGCAGTTTTACGATCTATATCCGGTAGAAAAAGTGCCGCTGCCGGAAAGCCCGTTGCATCCGTTGGGCGCACCCGACTGGACGATCGACCGTTACGTGCTCGATCAATACAAATGGGAACACAACGACCGCACGCGCCCCTTCTCCGCACAGTACACCCGTGAAGCCAGGCAGGCTTACTATGCGTGCGTCAGTTTCATCGATCACCTGGTAGGTGATCTTGTCGCCAAAGCAGATGAGCTAGACCTGTTGGATAACACCATCATCGTCATCACCTCCGACCACGGCTTCCACCTCGGCGATCAGAACCATTGGTCGAAAACAACCAACTACGAAGCGGCGCTGCACGTCCCGCTGATTATCGTGGACGGCCGAAGTGATAAGCACGGCTCGCGAAGCAGAGCCTTTGTCGAACTGGTCGACCTTTATCCCACGCTCGTAGAACTCTGCGGCCTGCCGGCACCCGAATATCTCGAAGGCACAAGTGTCGTGCCGCTGCTTGATGATCCGGATCGGCCCTGGAAGTCGGCTGTGTTTACGCGCCAGCCGCGCGGCATGCTCGATCATATCTACGGCCACGCGATCCGCACCGATCGCTATCGCTACGTTGAATGGACCCGCGAAGCGACAGGCGAACTGCTTCTGCAGGAACTCTACGACTACCAAAAAGATTCTCGCGAAATCGAAAACCTTGCAGACCATGCCGAGTACGAATCGATCCGCGACGAACTTGCTGAACGATTAGCGCAAGGCTGGAAGGCAGCGTTACCGCCCGGCATCGAAAATCATTCGGATAACCCGATCGCGCCACCGCCTTACGCGGTGCGCGGTGAAGGCATGTCTCGACGTGAGGCATGGGTCAGAGAATACGGTGGTAACGTCGATATGAGCTGGGAAGAAGCGGCGCGCGTTCGTCGCGAAGCTGAAGCGAAGGGGCAGATGCCGTAAATTCCTATTACATTTAGCCCCCGGTCGTCGACGTGGGGCTAAATAAAATTGTGTTCCCTCATTGCCCCGCCAACCACTTCGCGTATTCATACTTGAATTGCGACTCGTTCAATCCCATGTAATCCCAGATCGCCCACTTGCCCGTGCCCTGCCGGTATGAATCGCGTAAAAAATCGATAAAGTCCGCCTGCAGCAAACCATCCTGATACTGCATCGCGAACGTCACCAAAGACCCGCACGAGCCGTAAGGCGAATCAAGCCCGTCACGTTTCGCGTTCTCCACCGCACGGTACCAGTCTTTGCCGCTGCGCAACAGCATCATCTGATCGACCGACCACCGATCGTTCGGCCGCGCCCCGGGGAACTGCGCGCCACGCATATCAAACCGCACAGTCTGAGCATATACCGCCACGCCTTCCGTCAGCCATGTCGGTGAATTGTTCTTCCCCGTCATGACGTGCAGCACCTGGTGCGTAAACTCGTGATACATCGTCTGGCTGGGTTTGCCAAAAAAGTAAGCCGTACCGTTCGATTGCCGGAACACGCCCCCGCTCCAGCCGACCGCGTTTGCGCGCTTCACGTACTCTTCATGCGTCGCATACACCCAGATCTTCAAGGGCTGATGCTCCGCCAATCCGAATGCAAAACGCATCGCGTCCAGGCGTCGTGAATTCGTGAAAAACTGCGCGAACGTCACGAAGATCTCGTCGTACATCGCCTCCAATTGATCCGCCACCGTGACCAGCGTCTGCAAGTCTGCCGTCCCCTGGATCAACAGATGCTCCGTCTGCACCTGCCAGTCCTTACCGGGCTTGGAATGAAATGCGTTGGCTTCATCCAGCGTCGTCCACATCTTGCGTTGAAGGTCATACACATATCCCTTCTCATATCGCTCCGGGAACTTCGCGAGCATCCACCCGTAACGATCGTCCCACCAAAGCCCCTCCCTGATCCGCGCCGCATCAAACGAGCTGAACCAGTACCGGTTGGGATGATGCTCACGCAGCTCAGGCACCTGCTCGACCAGCTTCCCCGCGATCTCCGTCAGTTGAAGATTTTCAACCAATTCCGGATCGATTTTCTTCTGCCCAAGCGCCCGGCGGATCGGCTCGTAATCCGGATCGAAGTACAACACCTCCCACATGAAGTCACTCGCTAATCCGATGTACCCGATGTTCGACGCCGCCTGCAATAACTCCCAGGGCCTCGCCGTCACCGCTTCCTTCGTCTGTGCCAGCGCAAGTTCACCGGCCTTGTCCGTCTCATCGCCCGCCCCTTCCAACGCGCGCACCTGCTTCGGCAAATCCCCCACCGTCTCCGGGCTTAAATAACAAAGCCCCGCCACCAGCTGCCAAAGCTCATCCTTCGCAACCTTCACCTCCCCCGCTTTCACCTTATCAATAAGCGTTTGCACCTGCTGCCGCGCATGCGCCGCCCGCGCCTCACGGTCTTCATCCGCCTGCTGCTGCAACTGCACCCGATCCCGCCGCATCGCAAGCCGCTGATCCGACCACCGATCCCCATAAGCATGCGTCCCATCGACCAGCACAAGAAGCAAAAGTAACCAGACGATATACCGCGACGAATTACGAACCATGTCAATCATCCCCAGCATCAAGAGCATTCAAATAAGACACAAACAACCGCACCATTCTAAACTACCCCCCCAAAAAACCCACCCCTCACCCATTTAGCCCCGGGTCGACGACCCGGGGCCTCCCCCAGGTCATCGACGTGGGGCTAAATATGTTAAACCGCGACCATCGGTCACGGCCATACACAACCCCCTCTCCCTTCAAGCTATTTTTACTTATAGCCCGACCATCCTGGTCGGGTGGATTTGTTACACATGCATTAAATAAAATCCTGCACGTAGGGTGGGTGGAGCAAACAAGTTCAGGGCTTTTCAAAACCACCGTCTATGAGAGCCAGCTTCGCAGGACCTGATATATATGGATCTTCGCTGTTCGCTAGCTCTCTCAGGATAAGAATCGCTTTAGGATCTTTCGAAAAACCCAGGAATGCGATGGCGGCATAAACCTGATCATCCGTAGCGTATGGTCGAGATCCATCCACGTAGGATATAAGGACATCCACAGGTATTCGCCTGTCGAAAGGGTGTGAATAATCATCAAACAACGACACCGTAGCCTGATATACAATTTTCTCACTGACCCTTATCCCGGTACCCCCTGTAACATGCCCTACGACGTTCGTACCCGCTTCACTCAGAACTTCTGCGAAGTATGCTTCCTTTTCTAGTGTCTCATCATCCATCCCTTCTCGAGACCGGATCGCAGCAATCACTTTGTGAATACTGTCGACAACATCTGTAGATAGAATAACGTTTTCGTATTCGCCCTTTAAGATGTCATCCAGCACTTCAATCATCTCCGGGCTACCGGCTATACGCAGCTCGTGAAGGACCCGAGACATGCTCCAGTTCATGTGGACATCACCATCAGATGCTAACCACTCTTTTACCCATTGCCCCACGAGTTCTTGTCGCTCGCGTATCGGCATGTTTTCTATAGTGCTCATCAGTATGTAAACAGCCGGTTCCCCCCCTTCGCGGAACAACTTGTCGATTGCATGAACCGCTTCAGGATCATTACGTGCCAGACCACCAAGACACATTGAAGCAATGTACTTTGACTCGGAAAAACCAGCACCTCTTGCATTCGGTTGTGTGATGCGCCAGATAAGGTAATCAACCGCATGCTCTGGCTCGCGCTTGGCATAGATACTTGCCGAGTACCGATATATCACACTGAAAACACTACCTCTCCCAAGGCCACTCTCAGTGAGCTCATTGAGTCTCCCGTAGTCATAGGACACCGAGGTGATCACCTCTTCGAACGCGGCTTCTGCCTCAATATATTTGTTACTTAAAGCACCCTCTTGTTGATCAGCGTACACCTGCGAGGCGATCCCTATGGCGACCAGGGTCGTGATCACAATAAGCAACAGAGACGCTTTAACAGAAGTGATGAATCGATATTGCCTGTACACAACTCAATCCTCCAACCGAAGGGGTGGTGGTTCATGACGGATCACGTTGGTCTTGCCGGACAACATACTTTAACCGTGCAGCAGTAACGTGTGCAACAAAAATACATGCTTTGTTACTCTGTAAATCCCCCCACCACCTTCAACGTCTCTCCCATATCTTCCATCTCAAACAACCGGATGCGTGTGAGTTTCCCGCCGTTCGGTGTGTGCAGCGTCATCACGAGTCGGCCGTCGAAGGTTTCAAAGAGCATGCTGTGACCGCCGTCGTCTTTGTAGATCGGCTCAGATTGTTGTTTCCACGGGCCTGCGAGTTTGCCTGATTCGGAGACGGCTAAACCGACGGTGTAGCCGGAATGGCTGAAGCCGGACCACATCATGAAGAGCTTGCCGGACTTGCTGCGGTGTAGCCATGGGCCGTCGGTGACGAAGTTGCCGTAGTCGGGGGAGATGCGGTTCCACGGGCCGTCGCTGCCGCGGAACAGGCGCGTAGGCTCGCCGATGGCTTCGGACAGGTCGTCTTTAAGCTCAATCATCTCGACCGTGCCGTTGGAGATCTGCACCCACTCGTGGCAGTAGACCATGTAAGGTTTGCCGTCCTCGATCCAGAGCGTGCCGTCGAGCGTCATCATGTCGGCGGGCAGCGTCGGCTCATTGCTGAACGGTTTGAAAGGCCCAAGCGGATCATCCGCGACCAGCACCTGCGATGCACGACGAACGCGCGGCAGCCAGTCGCGCCATTGTTCGCCTAGCAGCTTCGTGCTGTTGAATGTGAGGAAAAGGTAGTACTTGCCGTTGTAGGCATGCAGCTCCGGCGCCCAGATGCCTTGGATCTCAACTTCCTCGCCCCACATCTCGGCGGGCGTCTGGTAAATGATGTGAGGCCCTTCCCAATCAACAAGGTCCTTGCTCGTATAAGCACGCACCGCCGCACCGCGTGCCGATGCCACCAACACGTAAGTCTGCGTCGACTCAACAGGCAACACACACGCATCACGCATGTAGATGTCCGTAAGTTTCGAGGTCTTGATAGGTTCGCTGGTAGAAGACTCCGCAGAAACAGGTTCGCTCATAATCAATCCAGGCAGCATAAATAACAAAATGACAAGCAGCACACGCGACATGACCACATTGTACCGCAGTGAGCGCCAGCAGGCCTGCGTTGTGATGCAGCACTGCTATCAAAAGATTTGATCGAATTCATACATTCGATGTATTGACATTGTCCAACAGATACGGTTTACTACCGGAGAACCTATGGGGGATCACGTGTCGAAGTTACGCCAGGAAGCCAAACAGTTACAGAAGACGCTGCAGGAATTGATCGAGCAGCAGCCGAACGATCAGCGGCTGCGCGATCATATTGAGGGGCTGACGCGATCGGATGTGTTCCCGGGGCTGACGTGGTTCTGGGGGCCGATGTTGTACGAGCGGAACCGTGTGTTGTTTCGGCCTTTGATTCTGAATCATTTTTCGGACTGGATGATCGAGCCGAACTTCCGCTGGGCGCGCGTGCGTTGGACGGATTACGCGGATGAGTTGGAAGCGTGGCTTGCCAGCGCTCGAAAGCACCGCGACACGACGATGGTCCGCAAGCTGATGCAGTGGCGGTATGCGCCGGCATCGGGCTGGCGTATCAATACCGTGTTGCTGAAGCGTGACATGATCCAGGCGTATCGCGAAGCGCCGACGGCAGCGGCGCGGGCGATCGTGCTGGATGAGAATGATCTGTGGTTTCAATTCGATGAAGATTCGGCGATAGAGCTGTACGGGATCGATCACGCATCAAGCGCGATGATATTGAAGCATCTGCCGGTGAGTTTCTGGGGTAGCGAAAAACGCAAACGCTGGCTGAAGCTGGAGCAGGCGGCGCGTGATGCGCAGGACAAGGATTTTGCGAACGAGCTTTACCGCAAGATGGTGCCGGTCAAGGAATGGCAGCAGGATGCACTGCGGCTGACGGGGTCGGTGCGTGATGCGGAAGAACTGAACGAAGCGCTTGAGCAGATTCACCCGACGGGTTACGGGCTGGACCTGGTATCGGGGATGGTGCAGTTGCTTGAGGCGCGCGGGCGCGATGTGATGCCTTACGTTCGAGCGAACCTGAACAGCGCGATCGGCGGGTGGTTCGGCAGCCGGGGTACGCCTTTGATCAAGCTGGCGGCGCAGCGTGGGTGGTGGGACCTGTGGGCGACGGCGATCCGGTTGGATCGTAATCCGAGCACGTTCAACAAAGCGGTGTCGGACCTGCTTGCTGATAATGGGTTAGCAGAAGAACAGCGGCTGGATCGGTTGCGGGCGCTGGCGGGCGCGTCGCGCGAGTGGAACTGGGCGGGGTTCGGGATGGTGAGGGTGCACGGGCTGGAGGACAAACTCGCGGCCCAAATGTATGAGCGGTATCCCGGATTGATTCACGGGCCTTACAAAGCGCATGTGACGCCGAGCTGGTGGGGTGGGTATCCGCTTTTACTTGAAGCGGCACAGCAGGCAAACGATGAAGAACTGATCGACCTGATGGCGAGCCGGTATGTGACGCGGGCGTCGTATAGCTACATCTATGGGCACAAGCAGCAAGACAAACTCATGGAGACCGCGGACAAGCTCGGCGATTATTACCAGGCGATTCGCGATCGCGATCCGGCGGCGTTTGCGCAGCGTGCATCGGAGGTATTGACGCGCGTGCCGGCGTTTTCGATTTACGACTATCACCGGTTGTTGAAGACGAACAAGCTGGCGCGGTTGATGTTTGTGCGGTCGTTTGAGAGTTACTTGGAAGTGCCCGGCGCGGTGTGTGACCTGATCGAAGGGTCGGACATCCACGTGCAGATGCTGGCGTATCGCGTGCTGGAGCAGGATAACGAAAAGGCGCGTGCGCTGGCGGCGGAGCAGTTGGACATATTGCTGGGCACGCTGCTCCGGCCGATCCATCGTAAGACGAGGCTGCCGGCGTTCGATGCGCTGGCGAATGCGGCGAGGCACGATGCGGCGTCGGCGAAGCGTGTGCTGGAGCGGGCGCGGCTTGCGTTGCGCTTGCCGGACCAGAAGTATCCGAAGGAGCAATTGATCGGCCTGATCGGTCGGGTATTGCATGCATATCCGGGATTGCGCTTAGCGGCGGAGCGGCCTGTCGTGTACGGGCTTGAAGAAGCGGCGGAGGTGGTCGCATGATCGTGCTGATCGACTACGCATCGCCTTCGGTGTTTGAAGCGGACCGCAGCAGCGCGAACCTTGGGATCGCGGCTAACGCGCGTCGGCCCGTGCGTTTCCACGGCAAGATCAAGCAGCACGGGTTTATCTTCCGCGTCGCGATGCGGGCGCTGGGCGAAGCGATCTGGTCGGATGATACGTGGATCGCGCAGAGCGACTTGCTGGACCCGGTGATCACGGTGCACCCGGATCGGATTTTCTTTGAAGCGTTCAGCCAGGATCAATCGACGTATGCGGCGTTGATCGTTGACCCTGATGTGTTCGAGCCGGTCGGCGAGGTGCAGACGGGGACGACGAACATCGACTTCACCGCGTGGTTGTGGGGCGCGTTGGGTGAGATGCGAAGCAGCCGGGAGACGACGTTCCGCATCGGCGCGGAGGGTGTAACGGTGGAGACGCAGAGCGCGGGCGGGCGGTTTGAGAAGAAGGTGAAGCTGCCCGAGACGTGGGTGCGCGGGTTTTTGCAGGTGCAGGCGGCGATGGGCATGCCGGGCACACGGCTGACGGTGAAGCCTATCGATTTGTTATCTGCGATCCGATTCATGCGATACACGAAGGCGAAGGTTTCGCCGCGTGCGCTGCGGTATGAGTTCCCGCCGGGCGAGGATGCGCGGCTGGTGCTTGAGCCTTGGGAGCATGTCGTGCCGTTGATCGGCGCGGAACACAACTACACGGAGCAGAAGTCGACGCGCGTGTGGGGCAGGCAGCGGCTGAAGCTGATCGAGGGTTTGCTGCCGTTTGCTGAGAGCGTGGATATTTATCTGAAGGGCCGGGCGCTACCGAGTTTTTACGCGGTGAAGCTGCCGGGCATGACGTTCCTGCTGGGGATGACGGGCTGGTCGGGCTCTGCGTTTACGGGAACTGGTGGGTTCGATGCGCTGGCCGAAGCGGCGCAGGCGGATGATGGACTACTTGAGCCGGTGCTTGGCTTATTGCGAGAAAAGTATCACGCATCGATCGGCGAGGTGGCTGAATCGCTTGGCGTCGATCACCCGACGGCGTCGCGCACGTTGGTGCGGCTGTGTCGGCGTGGGCAGTGCATGTTTGATGTCGAGAACCGGCGTTACCGGCATCGTGAGTTATTCGAAGAGCCTGCCGATGAAGCGACGTACTTCCCGCCCGACCGTCGGCGTGAGTTAGCAGAGAAGTTCCTGAACGAACAGCGCGTGCAGATCGATTCGTGCAACGTCGAAGAGACGAAGAAGGTGCGTAAGCTGAAGACGCCCGAGGGAAAGATCACGCGCGAGGTGGTGTATCGTGATTGGCGCGTGCTTGGCGAGGTGGACGGCGTGAAACCGGTCGAGGTGGTGGTCAACGATTCGGGTCGGATCATCTTCGGCCGATGCGGCTGCCCGTTCTTCGATGAGAACCTGATGAACCAGGGACCTTGCGAGCACATGCTTGCGCTTTTCAAGGCAAGCGAGCCGCAGCGTAAGGATCAGCCAAGCAGCACCTCGGCGATGGAGAGTGATACACAACAGGTGCGTAAACAGCCGTCGCGCTGGGAGGTTGACAGCGGCGACGAATATAATGAGACTTCCAACGAAGAGGAGGACGCGTGATGCCCGGGTTCGGTGGCTTGCGACCAGCCAACGATGCCGCGGTGTTTCGCCGCGGTGGTGATTTGTATGCTTCACACCGCCACGGTTCCCAGCGTACGCAACGCCGGGAGGCCACGAGTCCAGAGCCTTGCGAGTGGTCCACCAGAGAACCCGGGCATTCGCGTCTTCCTCGTTTTGATCGGAGCCGGTCATGGGATTAATCGATTGGCTCCGAGGATTGTTCGGCCAACCGCGCCGGGTGACACGCGATGTCTCCCGGTCGACGGACCATACCGATGCGTCTGCGACGGCCGAAACGGTCAGCACCAAACGCGAACCGATCAAGCCGAACCATCGCCGCTTGACCGTGCGCGACCCTCGCCTGCTTCCGAAAAAAGAGCCGAAGCGCACCGGCAACATCTGGTCCACGTCGAAGAAAAAGAAACTGATGCAGCGCGAAGAGGCGGACCGGCTGTTCAGTTCGACGATGCGGACGAACAACCGCAACATCCGCGACCTGGCAACAGACAAAGAACAGCTCAACCGCTACAACCTGCCCGTCTGGCAAAGCGAGCAGGATGTCGCCCAAGCGCTCGGACTGACGGTCGGGCAACTCAGACACTACAGCATCCACCGCGAGCGAGAGACCTCGCCGCACTACATCTGCTTTGCGATACGAAAACACAGCGGCGGCACGCGCATCATCCACGCGCCCAAGCAAAAGCTCAAAGCGATCCAGCGCAAGCTAAACGTACTGCTCGTCAGCAAGCTGCCGATCAGCGAACACGCACACGGCTTCATCACCTCGCGTAGTGTCGCAAGCAATGCAGCGGCGCACGTAGGCAAAGAAGTCGTGGTGCGGATCGACCTGAAAGATTGTTTCCCGTCGATACACTTCGGGCGGGTGCGCGGGTTGTTGATCGCCTATGGGTACAGCTACCCGGTCGCGACGACGCTCGCGGTGTTGATGACCGAATCTGAGCGTCAGCCCGTTGAAGCGGAGGGCAAGGTGTATCACGTGCCGGTCGGGCCGCGCGTCTGCGTTCAGGGTGCGCCGACGAGCCCGGGCTTGTGCAACGCGATCCTGCTTCGGCTTGACCGTCGGCTGGCGGGGCTTGCTCGCAAGATGGGTTACACCTACACGCGCTACGCGGACGACCTGACATTTTCCTGTAATTCGGCCGACGTCGGCGCGCTTCTGAGCGTGGTCGGCGACATCGTCAAGGAAGAAGGCTTCACGGTAAACCGCGACAAGACGCAGGTGCAACGGCGCGGCCGAAGGCAGCGCGTGACGGGCGTCGTGGTGAACGAGCAGATGGGCTTATCGCGCAAAGACCGCCGATTGCTGCGGGCGGCGATCCATCGTCAAAAGCAACAAGGTGACAACGTTGATCCGAAAGAACGGCAGCGCCTTGCAGGCAAGCTGGCATACCTGAAGATGCTTAACGCGGACCAGGCAGCGCCACTGATTGCGCGGTTTAAGGGTGAATAGCAAGTCACGACGCGGTTTACCACGCTAAGCCGCAAGCGGCTATGTATTTTTGAGATATCGAATTCTTGTTTGGATTCAAATGACGAATCCTGTTGTGATACCTCGCAGCATTGCAAACCATAGTTACATTGCGCAATCGGATAATGCCGGTATAAATTACCAGTGATTCGCTGGTTACGGCAGCGCGATATTTGTCCGAATGCGTGACACGTCGTGCATCGAATACCCTACAATTCGTAATTCATCTTGTGATTGTAGCTCGTGTGTTCCGCATCTTGTGGTGGTTGCTAAAATCAAACTTTGTAAGCAAACGGATACAATAAACATACTTTTTGCACGTTAACCCTTTATCAGAAGACCTCTTCATGAATCGAATCAAACTCAAGCATAGTTGGCTGGTGGTGGCTGTTATGAGTGTATTGGTAAATAGTGTATTGGCCGAGGAAGTGGCGAACGTGGCGCTGGTGGCTACGGGATCGACGTCTTACGTCTCGGGCGATACGCGTGTCAGTGCGCTCAACGACGGGATCGAGCCGCGCAAGAGCGACTTCCGCGATGAAGGGTGCTACGGCAACTGGCCTAAGCAGAAAACACAATGGGTACAGTACGACTGGTCGAGGCCGATCAGCACGGAAAAGATCAGCGTGTACTGGTGGGACGATCACATGGGTGTGCGGCTGCCGAAGGCGGCTCGTTTGTATTACTGGGACGGCGAAGCGTTCAAGCCGGTCAAGGCGAGCGGCGCGATCGGCGTCGAGCGTGATCAGTGGAACGACCTTAGCTTTGAAGAGGTCATCACGACCAGACTGCGTCTTGAGATCGATGGCAACGAAGAATTCTCCACAGGCATCCTCGAATGGAAAGTGTTTGACAGCGGTAAGTCGTCGACATTCCCGCCGCGGGTCAAGGCCAATGCGGACCGCTCGGTCATGCTGAACGGCAAGACGTACCTGGGCGGCGATGTATCCGCGCTATCCGGTGATTGTGATATTCAGTGGAGCAAGGTTTCCGGGCCGGGCGTGGTGACGTTTGCCGATAGCGGCGATGTTGACACAACCGCGACATTCAGCGAGCCTGGCGAATACGAACTGCAACTCATGGCCACGCAGAACGGAGAAACGACAGCAGACACGCTGCATGTCACAGTCGTGCACGGCCCGCCTGCGGAGAACCTGAGCCCGGTCGATACGATGCCTTACAAGATCGACAGCCCGCTTTGGAATCAGAGGGCCAGGTCGATCATCGTAAACTGGATTCCCCACTGCATCGACACGATCAGCAAGCCCGATCTGAAAGAAGGCGGGATCAACAACTTCGTCGAGGCGGCGAAGAAACTGCGCGGCGAAAATGCAGAGAAGCACCGCGGGTACATCTTCTCCAACGCGTGGGTTTACAACACGATCGAGGCGATGTGCGTTGCGCAGATGCTCGATCCGCAAGGCGATCAGATGATGATCGCGGTGCAGCAGAAGATGCACGACACGCTGGAAGACTGGATCCCGAAGATCCTCGCGGCGCAAGAACCGGACGGGTATTTACAGACGGCGTTCACGCTGCACCCGGATCGAAAACGCTGGTCGGATAAGTACCGGACATATCACGAAGGGTACGTCGCGGGTTACTTCCTTGAGGCGGCGGTGTCGCACTACATGATGACCGGCGGGAAAGACCTTCGGCTGTACAACGCGGCGAAGAAGCTGGCGGATTGCTGGGAAGCGCAGATCGGCCCGCCGCCGAAGCAGAGGTGGTGGGATGAGCACCAGGCGATGGAGATGGCGCTGGTGCGCTTCGGGCGTTTCGTGAACACGGTCGAAGGCGACGGCAAGGGAGATAAGTACATCGCGCTTGCCAAGTTCCTGCTGGATTGCCGATCGGGCGGGAATGAATATTCACAGAGCCACGTGCCGGTGACACAACAGTACGAAGCGGTCGGGCATGCGGTGCGTGCCTCGTACAACTACGCGGGCATGTCAGATGTCGCGATGGAGACGCAGGACATCGATTACCAGAGCGCGGTGATGAGCCTGTTCGACAACATGATCAACCGCAAATACTACGTGACCGGCGGGATCGGCAGCGGCGAAACGTCGGAAGGCTTCGGGCCGGACTATTCGCTTCGGCATGAAGCGTATTGCGAATCGTGCTCGAGCTGCGGATTGATTTACTTCGAGCACAAGCTCACGATGGCGTACCACGAAGCGAAGTACGCGGACCTTTACGAAGAGACGTTGTTCAACGCGCTGCTTGGTTCGCTCGATCAGGACGGCAACAACTTCTATTACACGAACGCGCTAACCGAGCACGGGGCGCGGTATCCCTGGCACGTCTGCCCGTGCTGCGTGGGGAACATCCCGCGTGTGCTGTTGATGCTGCCGACGTGGATGTATGCCAAGGATGCCAGCGATATTTATGTGAATATGTTCGTCGGCAGCACGATCACCGTGACGGGCGTCGGCGGGACGGACGTGAAGATGGTGCAGAAAACGGATTATCCGTGGGACGGAAACATCAAACTGACGGTGAATCCCGGCAAAGCAAGTAAGTTTGCGCTGCATATACGCCGACCGGTGCGCGATGTCAGTGAACTGTATGATGCTGAACCTGATGCGGATGGCATCTTGTGGATCAAGCTGAACGGCGAAACGATCGAGCCGGCAATCGAGAACGGCTACGCGGTGATCGACCGGATGTGGGAGCAAGGCGACACGGTCGAGTTTGAGTTGCCGATGAAGATTCAGCGTATCCATGCGTCTGAAAAGATCGCAGCGACGCGCGGGCAGGTGGCGCTACGGTACGGGCCTTTGATCTACACGTTCGAGAGCGCGGACCAGCCGTTGGATAAAGCGCTTGCGAGCGATGCCGAGTTGAGCACGCAGTGGAAGCCGAACCTGCTGGGCGGGGTGATGGTGATCACGGGCAAATGGGCGGACGGCAGCGACTTACAGGCGATCCCCTTCTACGCTCGCAGCAACCGGATCAAGAAGGATGAGCAGGGGCCGGTATCAAAGGTATGGATCAAGGAGCAGTAACGCTGCTATACTTGGAGGATGCGATTCGTTTTGATTGATGGCTGTACTGTCGACGCCGTGCGGGGCATCGGCGTGCAACGCTGTGTTGTAATGATACTCAACGACAACCAACATTAACACAAAGATTCAACATGAAGACAAGCACCCAAATGTTTGCGTCGCTGGCTGTTCTCACAGGTTCTGTCTTGTTAGGTTGTGCGATGCATGCCGAGGCGCAGACCGACGCGGCGAAGAGCGAGCCGATCACGCTGACGATCTCGAAGCAGGAAAAGTCGATCAGCCCGGACCTGATCGGCATCTTCTATGAAGACATCAATTATGCGGCGGACGGCGGACTGTATGCAGAATTGGTGCGTAACCGTTCGTTCGAGTTCAGCCATGCGGATAATCCAAGGTTCGAGCCGTTGACCGCGTGGTCGATGAAGGGTGTGGAAGAGGGCAAGGGTTCGATCAAGGTCGAATCGGACGAGCCGCTGGACACGAACAACCCGCATTACCTGGTTGTTGAAAAGAAAGACACGACCGAAACGCTTAGCCTGGTGAATGAAGGGTTCCAAGGGATGCCACTGAAAGCCAAGGAGGCGTATGACTTCTCGGTTTTCGCCCGGCAAATCGAGGGTGGGCTGAGGCCGATGCGTGTGAAGCTGGTTTCATCTGATGGTGATGTGCTGGCGGTTGCGAAGCTACCCAATATCGGGGGCAACTGGAAGCAGTATCAAACAAGCCTGAAGGCGACGAAGGCGGCGGACAACGCGACGCTCGTGATCGAGTTTCAAGGCAACGGCAAAACGGCGGTGGACATGGTGTCGCTATTCCCGCGCAAGACGTTTATGAATCATCGAAACGGTTTGCGTGCGGACCTGGCGCAGACGATCGCGGACCTTAAGCCGAAGTTCATGCGGTTCCCCGGCGGGTGTGTCGCGCACGGCAACGGTTTAGACAACATGTATCGCTGGAAAGACACGATCGGCCCGGTCGAGCAGCGCAAGGGACAGCGCAATATCTGGGGGTATCATCAGACATACGGGCTGGGTTATTACGAGTACTTCCAGTTCTGTGAAGACATGGGCGCGGAGCCGTTGCCTGTCGTACCGGCGGGTGTGTGTTGCCAGAACTCACGCGGCGATTGGGGGCATGGGCAGCGCGGCATCCCGATGGAGGAGATGGATGCATACGTTCAGGAGATACTGGACCTGATCGAATGGGCGAACGGACCTGCGGATTCGCAGTGGGGCGCGAAGCGTGCCGCGGCCGGGCATCCTGAACCGTTTAATCTGAAGTATATCGGCGTGGGTAACGAGGATCAGATCACAGACGTGTTCCGCGAACGTTTTGCGATGCTCAACGCGGCGGTGAAGGCGAAGCATCCTGAGATTACCGTAATCGGTACGAGCGGGCCGTTCTGGGCGGGTTACGATTATGAGCAAGGCTGGAAGATCGCGCGCGAGCTTGACATCGACATGGTCGATGAGCATTACTACGTCGCGCCGGACTGGTTCCTGACACACAACGATTTTTACGATCAATATCCGCGTACCGGGCCGACGGTTTATCTCGGGGAATACGCGGCGCATGATGTGGGCAGGCGTAACACGCTGCGTTCGGCGCTTGCCGAAGCGGCTTACCTGACGGCTCTCGAGCGCAACGCGGATATCGTTCGGTTCAGTTCCTATGCACCGATGCTCGGCAAGATCGGGCGGACGCAATGGAACCCGAACATGATCTACTTCGACAACCAGCGCATCCTGCGCACCGCCAACTATTACGTGCAGCAGTTATTCAGCCTCAACGGCGGCGACTACTACATTCAAAGTGAGTTCGATCAGTCGCTTCAGCCTGAACAGTTGCAAGGCGAAGGCGTGCTGCTGGGCACGTGGGGCACGCAGTCGGAATATGACGATGTGCGGATCACGAGCGGCGATAAGGTGATCGCGGAGGAAACCTTTGAGGGTGAACCGAAGAACTGGACGGTTACATCCGGCGATTGGCACGTGGAAGCTGGTGCGTACCGCCAGAACGAAAGGCACCAGCCGGCGTTATCCGTATTGAACATCGAACCACCCGCCGGTGAATACACGATCTCACTTCGTGCCCGCAAGCTTGGAGGGCACGAAGGTTTCCTGATCGGTTTCAAGCGTTCGAGCAAGGATCAATACTACTGGTGGAACCTCGGCGGATGGGGCAACAGCCGACACGCGATTGAAAAAATAACGTCCGGCGGTGGCGGTGATGAATACGGGCGCGCAGTGCAAGGTCAGATCGAAACCGGCCGCTGGTACGACATCCGCATCGAAGTGCAGGGCGAAAAGGTGCGATGCTACCTGGATGATGAACTGGTGCATGAGATTGAAGCACAGGCATTCACCTTGCCCGTGCCGTTGTATGCATCGGCGGTCCGGCGCGCTCAGACCGGGGAACTGATGGTCAAGATCGTCAACGTCAGCGACAAGGCATACCCGCTGAAGGTCGACCTGAGTCAGTGGGTCACGGAGACGAAGGTCGCTAACCTGACGGTACTCGCCGGCGATCCGATGGCGACAAACACGATGGAAGAACCTGAGATCGTTGTGCCGAAGACGAAGGCGATACCGGTTCAGCCCGAGCTTTCGTATGAAGCGCCGGCGCATTCGCTTTCCGTCATACGGATCATCCCGTAAACGAAGGCGGCCAAGCGGCCCGACAATCCAACACTACAAGGCCAGCCCACCGCGGCTGGTCTTTTTATATGCTTGCGCCTAAGCGATGCTCCCGGACCGATCTCAAAAACGTGCAAGCATCCGGGTAATTTTTTTGATGTCGGTAAACACCTGAATCCACTACTATTATGGCTATTTACCGGGTCAAACACGGGGTTTGGCTACGCGCTTTGCGGTCCATGCGCATATCCATGAGTGAAGGACCACCGCGTCATATGCAACTGACACACGCACACGAATCCGACGAATCGCTGATGGGCCGGGTCGCCAGTGGGCAATCCGAGAAACTCGATCCGCTGGTTCGTCGGTACGCCAATCCGTTGCTGACATTTATCTGTCGGATGATGGGCAACTACGCGGAGAGCGAAGAAATATTCCAGGAAGTCTTCATGGCCGTCTGGACGAAACGCAAGACCTACAAGCGGGGCAGCAAGTTCAGGCCATGGGTCTTCCAGATCGCGCGCAATGCCTGCAGGTCGCGGCTGCGGCGGAAGATAACGCGGCGGTTCATCACGACGACGTTCGAGCTGGATGAACCGGCCGACAACACGGCAGACAACGATCCGGTTGACGCGCTGATCCGAGATGAATCGACCGAGATCGTGGAGCAGGCTGTGCTGAAGCTGCCGGAGAAACAACGGGCGGTGGTGGTGATGCGTATCTGGTGTTGCATGCCTTACGCGGAGATCGCCGAGTGTTACGGCCTGCGGGAATCGACTATTCGTGCTCACATGCACCAAGCCTTGAAGGCTCTTCGCCGCCCCCTGTCCTCGTATGTATCGAGCCAGTGGTCGGCAAGCACGGAGCCAAGCAATGACTGACCAAAGAGACAACCCGGTTTACATGACCGATGCGTACCTGCACGGGCTGCTGTCGGCGAAGGATATCGCTTACGTCGAGCGGATGATCGACGAGGATGAGGTCTGGAAGCTGGCCTACCAAAACGCGGTTCAGCGGTTTGAAGCGATGCAGCAGGTGCCCGTGGTTGAAGCGCCCAGCGGACTGATTGAGCGGACGATCACCCAGGTGAATAACAAAGCACAGGCACAGATGCATTGGCGTCGGGGTGTCAGGTGGACGGCGGCGGCGGCTGTCGCGGCTTCAATATTGATCCTGTTCACGCTTAACGTGTATTACCTGAACCTTGCGCCGAATCCGTACGACCTGCGTGTCATGGGACAAAGCACGCTGCAGGGCGGAACGAGCGGGTCGATCCGGATCGTGCTGACTAATTATGAATCGGGCGCGGTCGTGCCCGACGCATCGGTTGATGTCGTTTTGAGTAACCCGAGGACGGGCGAATCGGTCGAGCTTGTAAGCTTTAAAACCGATGCGACCGGCAGCGGGAATCCGCGTTTTGATCTACCCGATTGGGCCTCCGGCGATTATGAACTGAAAGTCGTTGCGCGCGGCCGTGAGGGAAAAGAAGAACTGACGCGCACCATCAAGCTGACGCGCAGTTGGAAGTTGATGGTGAGTACGGATAAGCCCGTGTATCAGCCGGGCCAGACGATCCACTGCCGATCGCTTGCGTTGCGTAAGCCGGACCTTAAGCCGGTCGCGGGTGAATCGGTTGAGTTTTCGGTGAGTGATCCGAAGGGCAACGTCATCCTGCGCAAGACCGGGGTGACCAGCGAATTCGGCATCGCGTCGATCGATTGTGCGTTGGCCGATGAGATCCTGCACGGTGCGTACACGGTCCGGTGCAAAGTCGGCGACACGGAGTCGGCGAACACGGTCGAGGTGCGTGAATACGTGCTGCCGAAGTTTCGCGTGGAGATGGAGCTTGATCGCAGCTACTACTTACCCGGGGACGTGGTGTACGGCAAGGTGGATGTGGATTACTTCTTCGGCAAGCCCGTTGCCGGCGCACGTGTTGAGGTGGAGGTTGGCTTTGCTGGGGCATATAAACAGATCATTCAGGTGCCGAGTTTGAAGACGGATGCGGACGGGACGGCGGTGTTCGAGGTGCGTCTGCCTGACAAGCTCTTCGGCAGGGAGCAGGACGGCGGCGACGCGCGGATGACGGTTTGGCTGAAGGTGACGGATTCTGCCGAACAGGTGCAGACGCGCGAGATCCGCAGGCTGGTGACGAATCGACCGCTGCGCGTGCAGGTGATCCCGGAAAGCGGGAGCCTGGTACGTAATGTTGAGAACCGCGTGTATGTCATCACGACGTATGCGGACGGCCAACCCGCGCAGACGCGGCTCGCGGTCACGGGTGTGCCTTACGAGGTCCAGACCAATTCGCTGGGTGTCGCGACAATCCGGCTGACGCCGATGTCACGACAGTTGCACCTGACGGTCCGCGCAACAGACGAAGCGGGTTTGAGCGTACAGGAGACGAAACAACTCGAATTGGGCAAGGCCAACGATGACTACATCGTGCGGACGGATAAAGCGGTGTATCGAGGGGGTGAAACGGTTTCGATCGAAGCGGTCGGCAGCGGTAACGCGCCGATCTTCCTGGACCTGATCAAAGACGATCAGACGCTGTTGACCGAATCGATCGCGATCGAGAACGGGCAAGGCAAGTACGCATTCGATCTGCCGGCCGAGATGTCCGGGACGATCCGGGTGGTGACATACCGCTTCGGTTCGGCGGGCTTGCCCGTGCAAAAGTCGCGGACAATCTATGTCGATCAGGCGAACGAAGTGCGGATCAGCGCGGAAACGGACAAGCAGGTGTATCGCCCGGGTGAGACGGCGAGCCTGCGGCTCAAACTAACCGGGACTGATGGCAGCCCCATCCGGGGGGCCATCAGTCTCGCTGCTGTGGATGAGTCTGTTTTCAGCGTGTTGACGCAATCACCGGGATCAGAAAAGACATTCTTCAGCCTGGAGCAGGAACTGCTGCAGCCGGTGTACGCGATCTACCACTGGTCGCCGAGCGTTTTTCTCACAGCGAAAGAATCCGACCGCAGGATGCTGGAGCTGGCGCTGTTCGCCTCGACGGTGCAACAGGTCGGCAGCAGCCGAGACGCTTTGCTTCAGCAGTTGGTGGATGAGGGGATGATCTCGCCCGATATGCTGGACGCGATCGATTCGCCTTATTTTGAGCAGGCACTTGAGAGCCTGGATGGCATGGTTTCGGAAGATGTCATCGCGATACTTCGCGGGGAATCGGACGGCCTGTATTCGCTCCAGACGCGCACGTATCCTTCCAAGGAGCAACGGATCGCTGCAGAGCGGCGCAGAGGTTTAAACACGATCAATACCCTATGGAGCATCATCGGGGTGTTGCTATTCATCGTGTTGATCTACCTGCTAATTGTTATGCTGCCGGGCTCGGGCAGGCGACCGACGATTATTGAATACCTGTTTGTCGTGTCCATCATCGCGCTGCTGGTGGGGATCCTGCTACCGGCGCTCGGCGCGGCGCGGCATTCGGCACGTTCCTTAGTGGCTATGTCTGAACTGCGTCAAATGGCCATCGGCCTGGAATCGTTGGAAGATCGCGGCGCCGTCAATCAGAAGACATCCACCGGTCAGCAACCCGTGCGTGTGCGGCAGTGGTTCCCCGAGACGTTGCTTTGGCGGCCGGAGTTGATCACGGATGATCGGGGAATCGTGCAACTGGATGTGCCGTTGGCGGATTCGATCACGAGCTGGCGTCTGAGCGCCAGCGCCGTGACCGCGGATGGCCGGCTTGGCGGTGAAACGTCGGCGCTGCGCGTGTTCCAGCCGTTCTTTGTCGACCTGGATTTGCCGGTATCGATGACGCGCGGGGACGAGGTGGGCCTGCCTATCGTGGTCTACAACTATCTGGATAAACAACAGGACGTGTCTATCATGGTAAGCGGCGGGGACTGGTTTGAGTTCCTGGGAGATGCGCGTTTTGAATTATCGCTTGAGCCGGGCGAGGTGCGTTCGATTCATTGCCCGATCCGGGTGATGCGCGTGGGCGATCATGAAGTCAAGGTCCGTGCTGATGGCAGCGATCTGTCGGATGCGATCCGTCGCGAGATCGAGGTTCGTCCTGACGGGCGGAAGATCGAGCAGGTAGTGAACGGCTCGCTGGAAGAGCCGGGACAGATCGAACTGGATGTGCCGAGCGATGCGATCGATGGCAGCGTGGTTGCAGTTGTTAAACTGTACCCGTCGAGTTTCAGCCAGGTCGTGGAGGGTTTGGATGCGATCTTCCAACGGCCTTACGGCTGCTTCGAGCAGACTTCATCGACGACGTATCCGAACGTGCTGGCGCTGGATTACCTGCGCAAGATGAATAAGAACGCGCCGGAGGTTGAAGCCAAGGCGCAGCAGTACATCCACCTGGGGTATCAACGGCTGCTTGGTTTTGAGGTGGCTGGCGGTGGATTCGATTGGTTCGGGCGTCCGCCTGCCAACCGCACACTCACAGCTTATGGCCTGATGGAGTTCCAGGACATGGCGCGCGTGCATGATGTTGATCCTGAACTGATCAAACGTACACGTCGGTGGCTGATGCAGCAGCGTGGAAGGGATGGCGGTTGGAAGTATCCTGGCAATCGAATGCATCAGGACCCGACCAGTATGAATTATCTTGAACTATCCACGACGGCGTACATTGCCTGGGCGGTGTTCCAGAACGACCGGACGGACGCCGCGCAGACACGCGATTACCTGTTGCGACACTCGGCGAACAGCATCAACGATCCTTACACGCTGGCGCTGGTTGCTAATGCGCTGCTGGCGATCGACCCGGGCGGGAACGATGCACGGCCTTACCTGGAACGGCTTGTGCGGGAAGCACAGATCAGCAGCAACGGCAAGTTTGTGTTCTGGAATCGGCATAACAATACGCCAACCACTTTCTACGGGATGGGGCGCAGCGGTGAAATCGAGACTACGGCAACGGCGCTGTTGGCGCTGATCAAATCCGGCACACGGCCGGACCTGACACGCGGGGGGTTGGCGTGGTTGGTGAACCGTAAAGACGCGCGGGGGACGTGGCACACGACTCAGGCGACGGTGCTATCACTCAAGGCGCTACTCGCCGGGACGGGTAAGCCGTTGGGTGATGGCAAGAGCAGGATGGTTGATGTTGAGGTGAACGGGGAGCGGGTCGACACGCTGGCGTTGACCGCGGAGGAATCAGACGTCATCCGGCAGATCAATGTGAGTCAATACCTGAAGACCGGGAAGAACCAGGTCGTGTTGCGTGAACGGACTGACACGGCATGTGGCTACCAGGTGGTGTTCCGGTATCACGTGCAGGATGCGGCGCAGCCCAAGCAAGAGCAGCCGTTGTCGATCGACATTGCATACGATGACAGCGATCTGGAGGTCGGTGATGTACTGTCCGCCAAGGCGACGGTGGTGAACAACCAGAGCGCTGAGGCGCCGATGGTGATCCTGGACCTGCCCGTCCCGGCCGGTTTCACGGTGAATCGTGATTCGTTCGACCAGGCGGTGAAGCAAAACATCATCTCGAAGTACCAGGTGACGCCACGCAGCACGATCGTTTACCTGCGTGGTTTGAAGCCGGGCGCGACACTGGAACTGGAATACCAATTACAGGCAACGATGCCGGTGAAGATCACGACACCGGCACCGAAGGCGTATGAGTATTACAACCCGGATACAAAAGGATCGGGCGAAACGCAGCGACTGATTGTGTTGCCGAGAGCGTAGGGTTGCCTGCCTGCGAAGCGTCGCTTTGCAGCCATGAAAGGCAATATTAATCCAACTGTATCGGGTGCCGCACTTTGACCCGAAGGGCAAAGTGTGTTCTGTCAACGCACACTTTGCTACTGCGTAGTCAAAGTGTGGCGCCCATTTCGTAACGCTTGGACTACCCCTTCATGCCTGAGGTCGCCAGGCTCTCGATGATCTGCTTCTGGAAGACCATGAAGACGAGGATCAGGGGCAGGGTCGCAAGGACGCTGGTCGCGAGCGTCAGGCCGTACTCGGTGACGTATGAGCTTTGATAGAGCGCGATACCGACGGGCAGCGTGTAGTTACGGATCGAGTCGAGGAAGATAAGCGGGCCTACGAAGTCGTTCCACGAGCCGATGAAGGTGAAGATGCCGAGCGTCGCTAGTGCGGGTCCGCAGAGCGGCAGCGCGACATGCAGGTAAACGCCAAGCTTCGAGCAGCCGTCGATCATCGCGGCCTCTTCGAGCGATCTTGGGATCGCACGCATGAACTGCGCCATGAGGAAGACACCGAAGCCGCCTGATGTTGCCGGGATGATTAATGCCCAAGGTGTATCAAGCAGGTGCAGCCGGCTGAGGATCAGGTAGACCGGGACGAGGAAGAGCTGCGCGGGCAGCATCATCGTCGCGATGACCAGGCCGAAGAACCAACCGGTGCCGGGCAGTTTCAGGCGGGTGATGGCGAACGCGGCCATGGAAGAGAAGACGAGTACGAGCAGCGTAACGGTCGTCGAGATAAACATACTGTTGATCAACCAACGGATAAACGGCGCTTCTTCCGACCATCCGAGCACGTGCTTGTAGTTCGCGAGCGTCCATTGGTCGGGGATGATGGATTCGGGGTTGAGCACTTCGCCTTCGGGCTTGAAGGATGTCAGCGCCATCACGATCAGAGGCAGCACGAATGAAGCCGCGGTGAAGTACATGAGCAGGTCGATACCAGAACGTTTTTTCAGTTTCATTTCCTCGACCCCCACATCAGGCGGACCTGGACCAATGAGAACATCGCGATGATGACGAACAGCAGCCAGCTCATCGCGGCGCCGTAACCCAGCCGGTAGTTATTGAATGCGGTTTCGTAAATGTATTGCACGACGCCACGTGTCGCGAGTTCGGGCCCGCCTCGGGTTAACAGATATGGCTGACCAAATACCTGGAACGAACCGATCGTCGTCATGATGGTGACGAACAGCATGACGGGGCGTATCAACGGCAGCGAGATTCCCCACAAACGTTGCCAGGGCCCGGCGCCGTCGAGCGACGCGGCTTCCCATAGTTCGCCGGGGATTTGCTGGAGCGCTGCGAGCAAGAGGATCGCAGAACCGCCGATCGTCCACCAGAGCGTCATCAAGACGACGCTGGGCATCGCCATTGCTCGGTTGCTTAGCCAGGGCACACCACTGAAGCCCCATTCCTGTAGGTAGTGATTGAACAGGCCGAACTCGCCGTTATAGAACCACTGCCAGAGGATCCCCGCGACGGCGACGTTGACCATGCCGGGCAGGAACAACATGGCGCGAACGGTGTGCCTGCCGCGTTTGCTGGTCATGCTGTGCATGCCGACGGCGACGGCGGTCGAGAGGACTACGGTCAAGGGCACCGCCATCACGACAAAGTACGACGTCGCCCACACGGCTTTCCAGAAGTACTGATCGGATAGCGCTTCCTGGAAGTTCTTAAGCCCGACGAATGCGACCGGCTCGTGCGAGGTCAGGTCCAGCTTCACAAACGCCAGCCCGAGCGCGACAAAGAACGGGAGGATGACAAAGCTGAAGAACGACACCGCGAACGGCGCGATAAAGAGATACGCACAAGCATTACGTAATCGTTGTATCACTTCGCCTCCTCTTCCATCAGCATCGGCAGTTCCGCCTTTCGTACGAAGTCTTCAAAGTTTTTACGTGCGGTCTTCAGCGCCTCTTCCGCTGTCGCGCGACGGCGCAACGCTTTCTCCACTGCAAAATCGATCTGTTGTTGCAACTCGAACACGGCCGGTGAACGTGGCGGGTAATTCACATACGGGATCTGATGACTGAATGCGTACTGAACCTGCATGTCCTTGAATACTTCCGCTTCACGTGCGCTGTTACGAGCGGGAACCTGGCCTGCATCCGCCCATTGGATGTCGTGGTTGGAGATGAATTTGAGGAACGCGATCGCGGCTTCATGAACCTCCGGATCGAGGTCTTTCTGCAAGCAGAGGATATGTGAATCGCCATGCGTGCCGTGCTGCTTGCCGATCACGGGCATCGGGGCGGCCATGTATTGCAAACCTTTTAAACGATCCACTTCGATTTCCAGTTCTTTCAAGCGATTCGGGTCGCCATCCGAACCTTTCAACTGCTCCAGTTCGCTCTCCAACTCGTGCAAGCGTTGCACTTGCTTTTCCAACTCTATGATTTGCTTCGGATCGCCACCCATCCTTTTCAAACGCTCCAACTGGCGGTCCACGCCCTCAAGCCGCTTGAGGTCACCGAGCATGTAGATGCCTTCGAAAACCATCGCGACTTTCTTCTGCCGGAAGCCGACCCAGCCGAGGTTATTTTCCGGAGCGGGCACGAGCGGATCGTCGCCACCGAGTGAAACCATGAACTCGAGTGCGGCGATACTCTCCGGTGAATCAATGGCACATTGGCCTGACTCATCGAAGTAGTTACCGCCGAATTGCGGCAAGAGGGAGGTGAAGTTGTTGCGCCACATGGTCAGTGCGAAGCCCCACTGCTCGGGTCGGCCGTCGCCGTTTTTGTCGATACGTAATTTTCTGACCGCATCCATGAACTCTTCGCGATTGGTCGGCGGCTTTGCGACGCCGTTTTCATCAACGATGCCTGCTTCACGGAACATCTTTGCGTTGTAGAAAAGCCCCTGCGGGTGGATATCCATCGGCACGCCGATCATGTGCCCGTCGTATCGCATCTGCTTGAGGAGGTTGGGATCGAAGTCGTCGACGGGTAGTGCGTCTTCGCCTTCATAGACTTCATCGAGTGTTGCCATGAAGCCTGCGCGTTGGAAGCGTGGCATTTCACTGGCGTGCAATATAAAAACTTCCGGCCCACGGCCGTCGATGCCGGCGACCATAAGCTTGTTGAAGTAGATCGACCATTCCATCCGCTGCATGGTGACTTCGATGTTGGGATAGTCTTCATTGAACTCGCGGATGATGTGCAGCATGGTTCGGCCGTCCGGGCCGGTGAATCCGTTCCAGAAGTTCAGACGTATGACTTTGTCATCAGGCACGAGCGAAACGCGATCGCCCATCTGGATAAAACCCAGCACGACGCTGAGCAGAGCTAAGATGACGACGGAGGTCTTGGCACCCATGCGGGTTTCCTCAAAGTGGATTTCTGGCAGAGCCCTGTCAGCCGAACGACGTGGCTGACACCTAAGATTTCAACGCATTCTACCCCTTCTGCCGGGGGTTGTGATGTCGGGCCAATCGGGTTGGTCCATATCGTGGCCGAGGAAAAAGCTGGGGTGCGGCGGCTGGTTGTAAGCAACGTTCTGCCAAGCAATAGCGAGGCGATACTGACGATCATGCATCAATGTAAACAGTCGGATGTCGGTTGGAATGGTTGTAGTGTAAAGTCTGATTGCATTTCCGTCTTCTTCGCGAAGGATGACTTCTTCGCGCCAGTCGCCAAGCAGGTCACCGGAAAGGGTGGGTGTGGCTTTGGTGCCGTTGTTGCTTGTCGCGCCGGTGGCGGTCAGCATTCGGTCGGTGGATTCGGTCTGCCAGTTCCACTTGTCGATGTGGTTGCCATCGAGCATTTCACGTAAGGGGTCGCCATCCCACCAGATGCCAAAGTTGATCATGCCGGGGCGTTTGGACGAGACTTCCTTGCCGCGTGGTCCGAGTTTGTCATCACGTTCAGCGGAGCGTGCGTTGTAGAGCCCACCGATACCGGACGACGCCCACATCTCGTAGCCGGGGAAACGTGGATCGACATCGAACGCCACCCCCCTGCCGATATCTTTTGAGCCGACGACGCCCCAGATCGGTCGGCCCGTGCGTGCATCGAAGTACGCCACCGCGTAAGCGCCATACTGACTAGATGATTCATGCGGGACGAAAACTTCCAGACCTTTGCGTTTGGGGTCCATATCCGAGACGTGCAGCGCGTCGCCGTGGCCCCAACCAGAAGACCACAGGCCGCGGCCATCATCGTCGATCGCCATCGAGCCGTAGATGATTTCATCTTTACCATCATCATCGACATCGGCAACGGAAATGTTGTGATTGCCCTGACCGGCAAAAGCGCGGTCGCGGTCGCTACCGCTGGCGGAATCGAACGTCCATCGGTGCTTGATCTTGCCGTTCTCGAAGTCGAACGCGGCGAGGACGCTGCGCGTGTAGTAGCCGCGGCAGAAAACCATCGACGGGTGTTTGCCATCGAGATAAGCCACGGCCGCAAGGAAACGATCGCTACGGTTGCCATAGTTGTCGCCCCAGACGGCTTTGAGTTGGTCGCCGGTGGGATTATCCGTGTCGGGATGCCTGCCGGGGATGTACTTGACGGTGTCGAGCGCCTTGCCGGTCAGGCCGTCGAAAACGGTGAGGTATTCCGGGCCTTTGAGGATGCGGCCGCCCTCATCGCGATAGTCTGCGTTTTTATCACCGAGTACATTGCCGACGCCGTCGGTCGTGCCGTCCGCTGTTTTACACACAAACTCGGCTTTCCCGTCGCAATCGAAGTCGTACACCAGGAACTGTGTGTAATGCGCGCCGTCACGGATGTTGATGCCGAGGTTGATCTGCCAGAGCAGTGAGCCGTCGAGTTCGTAAGCCTGGAAGATGGGCGGATCGGTCATGCCGGAGTGCGAGTTGTCGTGGGTCGTGCCGGCCTGGTGCAGGATGATTTCGTATTCGCCGTCCCCATCAAGGTCGGCAACTGATGCGTCGTTCGGGCCGTAACCTTCGGGTGTTTGCAGGGGGATGCTCAGGTAAGGATGCTCGCCATCGTGATCGTTGAACCAGAGTGCCTTGGTCGGCGTGCCGTCTTTACCTTTGATGATGGGGCAGACTTCGTAAGCCTTGGGCGGGTTGTCTTTGTTTTGTTTATCGAGGAACCAGGTCGGGCCGTCGATCGGTGTGTTGTTCAGGCGTTTCTTTCGGCCGGCGTCGTCGATGGCGTAGAGGTTGAACGCGGTGTCGGGAGCGTCGGTCGCGAGCAAACGCCAACTGAGGAAGATGCCATCCGGCGTGGGCACGGCGACCAGACCTTGATCGAGCCGTTCCATAATCGAAGACTGCGCGTACAGCGGCGTCGCCGTCAGAGCCAGCGCAAATGCAAACGCAGTGATGTATCTATATAGATGCATGGTTGATGAAAGCAGTCGGTGGTTTATTCGCTTCATGGTGGGCTCTGTGTTAAACCGGGCAATTCAGGTTTGATCTAAGTTGGCATGATCGGGTCACAGTTGAGGCGGTGAACCGCGATCAGCGGGTGCATTTTTTTAGTTCCTCATTATCGCAATCTTGCTACGACCCATCGCCGTAGAGCTGTTTCTGAGACAGAAGTTATCCTCCAAATGGCGCACTATGGCATTTTATCTTAAACCGAGATATAATCAAAGATTAGCTATTAAAAATCAGCTCGACGTATTCGTATTTGGATATCTAATTTAATCATTTTCAGGTACTTACAATGAGCCCCCTTCCTCACCTGACACGTCGGACTTTTTTATCCCATGCCGCGATGACGGGCATCGCCCTGCCGGCGGCGGCGGCCACGATGGGCAAAGCCAATGGGGCCTCGGACCCGGTGCCGGTTGCGCCGCCAGTGCCCGGGGAAACAGATGAACCGAAGGTGGATGGCATTCCGCTGCGCTGGCTCGACGGGCAGGACCGCTCGGCTGTGATGGGCGTGACGTGGGGCGTCGCCTGGCCGAAGGGACGGGTGAAGGCGGACAGCGACTTTGCGATCTTCGATGACAGCGGCGAACAGCTACCAAGCCAGAGCTGGATGCTCGCGCGTTGGCCGGACGGGTCGGTGAAGTGGTCCGGGCATGCGGCGGCGCCGCGCGACAAGGGCGCGAAGGTGCTGGCGGTGCGAGCGGGGGTAAAACCAACCCAACCCGGTACGGCAGTGAGTGTGGAAGAAAAAGGCGACGCTGTCGTTGTGAATACCGGGCCGCTACGCTGCACGCTGCCGAATGAAGGCGTGAACCTGATCGAAAGCATCGAGCGTGCTGGCAAGCCAACACTGATAAGCGCGAAGCTGGTTGCGATGAGTCAGGACCAACCGAGCGAGCCGAACGAGGGCGCTGAGCTGAAGGTCACGGAATATGAAAGCCGGATCGAGAAGGTCACGGTCGAACAGACCGGCCCGGTGCGTGCGGTGGTGAAGATCGATGGGATGCATCGCGATGTGAATGGCAAACGGGAGTGGTTACCGTTCAGCGTTCGCTTGTACTTCTACGCGGGCAGCGAGCACGTGCGTGTGATGCACAGCTTCATCTTTGATGGCGATGAATACAAAGACTTTATTCGCGGGCTCGGTTTGCAATTCCAGGTACCGATGCGGGATGAACTGTATAACCGTCACACCCGTTTCGTCAGCGCAGATGGCGGCTTGTGGTCTGAAGCAGTGAAGGGCATCACGGGCTTGCGTCGCGATCCGGGCGCAGAGGTGCGTCGCTTGCAGCCGCTCGGTAAGAAGCTGCCGGAGGAATCGACGTGGGACTCGCGCGTAACGAGCCGGTTGCATTGGATTCCGGATTGGGGCGACCTGACACTAAGCCAGCTATCATCGGATGGATTCATCATTCACAAGCGGACGAAGCCGGGGTGCGGCTGGATACGATCCGATGGCGGGACGCGCGCCGCGGGCGTGGGCTATGTCGGCGGGGTAACAGGCGGCGTCGTCTTCGGGCAGCGCGACTTCTGGCAACGCTACCCATCGCAGATCGACATCCGTGATGCAGCAACGGACAGCGCGACCGTGACGATGTGGATGTGGTCGCCGCAGGCAAAAGCGATGGACCTGCGTTTCTATCACGACGGGATGGGCCAGGACACGCACGAGAAGCAACTCGATGCGCTGAACATCACGTATGAAGATTACGAGCCGGGCTTCGGGACACCGCATGGTATTGCGCGGACGACGGAGTTCAACTTATGGGTAACCGAAGCGACGCCTGAGAACCAGCAGATCGTCGACTTTGCGATGGACGTGATGACACCGCCGTTATTGGCAGCTTCGCCGCAGTCGCTGCATCGGGCGCAGGTGTTCGGGCCGATCTGGTCGCTGCCTGATCGTTCGACGCTTGCAAAGAAAGCAATTGAAGAAAACCTGGACTTCGTGTTTGATTCATATAAAACACAACGCGAGCAGCGTCGCTGGTACGGCTTCTGGGATTACGGCGACGTGATGCATTCATATGACCCGGATCGTCACATGTGGCGGTATGACGTGGGCGGGTATGCGTGGGACAACTCGGAGTTGTCGCCGGACCTGTGGCTTTGGTATTTCGCGATCCGAACAGGGCGGGCGGATGTGTTCCGTTTTGCCGAGGCGATGTGTCGGCATACGGGCGAAGTCGACGTATATCACCTCGGCCGATTTGAAGGCCTGGGCACAAGGCATAACGTCCAGCACTGGGGCTGCAGCGCGAAGCAGTTGCGCATCAGCACGGTGGCGTATCGTCGGTTCTATTACTACCTCACCGCCGACGAACGCACGGGCGATCTGATGGATGAACAGATCGACAGCGAGAAGACATTCCTCGGGCTGGACCCGATCCGCAAGATAAGGACGGAGCCTTATGAGCCGAAGCCGCACGCGCTGTCGGTCGGGATGGGCACGGACTTCAGCGGGCTTTCTATGGCGTGGTTCACGCATTGGGAGCGCACGGGCGATGAGGCGATCAAGCAGAAGCTGTTAAACAGCATGGAAACGATCGGACAGATGCAGCTTGGTTGGTTCACAGCCGGGCCATTATTTGATCCTGAAACGGGCAAGTATGTTGAATGGAACAAGGATCCGAGCGTTGGGGGCATGTCGCACCTGTCGGCTGTGTTCGGGCTGATGGAGATCTGCGCAGAGCTTATCCAGAACTTTGATGTGCCGGGCTTTGAGAAGAACTGGCTGATGTACTGCAAGTATTACTCAGAAGATCGTGGCAAGCGCAAGGAAGATATCGGCCTCGACTTCCGTACGGGCATTCTGATCAACGGGCACTCGCGATTGACCGCGTATGCCGCGTGGAAGTTGAAAGACCCTGAACTTGCCAAGCGAGCGTGGAACGACTTCTTTAAAGATGATAGCTGGGCAAGGTCGCGGTGGACGTTTGAGCGTAATACGTTCTCCGGAGTGGACAGCCTGAACCCGGTGGAAGAAACACCCTGGATGGGCACGAACGATGCGGCGCAATGGGGGCTTGCAGCGATCCAGGATCTGGAACTGGTGGGTGATGCTTTACCCCCGAACGATCCGCGCGTAGAAAAGGGCATGCGGTAAAACGTACGGATCTATTTTAGATCACTTGTGAGGACACATTCGATGCGAGCGAAGTGGCTGGGTTGTCTGCTGGTGTTGATGTTGTTTGCGATCCAGGCTCGGGCAGCGGGTGATGCTGCGTTTGAGATCGAATCATTGCCGGCGTTACCTGTTGAGGCGGGTGAGGATCTTGTTCTGAAGGTCGGTGTAAGCGATGAGCAGGTGCTGGTCTTTGCAGGCGAATCGGTCTACGTCATGAACGCGGACCGCAGCAATTGGACGAAGGCGGGCTCTTTAGAAGACGGCAGGATTCCAGCGTCGGTAGTCGGAACGACCGATGGCGTGTACTGCATCGGCGGCGTGGCGGACGATGAACCATCCAGCACGGTAACACTTGTGCGGTGGAACACGATCGCGCTGGAACTGGAAGAAGTTAAGCAGCCTGATGCGCCGGTCGCATCGAACATGCTTGCAGCGGCGACCATCGATTCCAAGATTTATCTGACCGACGGGGCGAAAGTATGGACCTATAAGCCGGGCGACAAAACATGGCAGCCGCTGTCGGCAACGCTAAGTAGAAGTGTTACACAACCCGCATTGGTCAGCCTTCAAAAGAAGCTTTACCTGATCGGGAAAGCGGAGGATGGTTACGCGGCGTTCCGTTATGATCCACAACACAATGCGGATGTGAAAGCATGGAAACCAATCGCGCCGCCCGAGGTTTGGCCGGCACATCCCGCCAGTGTGCCGTTTGGCTTGTCGCATATCCTCTTTTTCAAACAGTTACCGGGTGGTGATAGGGGCGAGGTATTTGCCTACCACGCAATTACCGACACATGGATCACGCTTGGTCAACTCGATGTTAAACTGAGCACCTCACCGGCGGTCGCTCTGCTTGACGGGCGCGCGATCCTGATCGATCCGGATGATACAAAGCTTATCAAGCCCGCGCAGTTGAAAACCAACTACGGCTGGCTCGACAACGCCGTGGTGGCGGCTTACCTGCTCGGGATGGTCGGTGTCGGCTGGTACTTCACGAAACGCGAAAACAGTTCGAACGACTTTTTCCGGGGCGGGCAACGCATCCCGTGGTGGGCGGCGGGTATGTCGCTGTTTGCCACCGGCGCGTCGGCGATCAGCCTCGCGGGCATGCCGGGCATGGGCTTCGGCACGGACTGGACATACTTCACGATCAGTATCTGTTCTGCACTGTGCCTGCCGATCGGTATCTTTATCATGGCGCCGCTCGTGCGAAAGCTGAACATCTCCACGGCAAATGAATACCTGGAGCGTCGGTTCGGCGTGACATCGCGACTGTTTGCCAGCACTATCTTCATGTTCACGCAAGTCGCGTCGCGTATCGCTTCGGTTATGCTGCTCTCGGCGATCGCGCTCGAAGCGATCACGGATATGGACATCATGACTGCAATCATTGTTATGGGAGTCGTCACGACGATTTACACCTACCTCGGCGGGTTGGAAGCGGTGATCTGGACGGATACGATCCAGGGTTTTGTCATGGTGACAACCGTTGTGGGGTGTTTGATCCTGGCGCTTATTAAACTGGATATGCCGATCAACGAGATGTGGAGCACGGCACAATCGTATGACAAGTTCCACATGTTCGACTTCCCGGAGGTTACTTCCGAAGAACGGAATCTGCTCAAGATATGGATCGGGCCGACGACGTTTATCTTTATGGTGCATACGTTGTTCCTGACGTTCGGCGGGATCTCGGATCAGAACTTTGTACAGCGTGTGCAAAGTACGCCCGACCTGAAGCAGACAAAGATGGCGGTGGCGATGCAGATGGCGGTGGCGGTGCCGATCAATATCCTGCTGTTCTCGCTGGGCACGGCGTTGTGGCTTTTCTATCGGGCGCATCCGGATTCGTTGAGCCCGACGATTGTTAATAACGACGGCGTGTTCCCGTTCTTCGCAGCGCAGCAATTACCGATCGGTGTGTCGGGGATCGTGGTGGCGGCGCTGCTGGCGGCGACGATGTCGACCGTGTCTTCGAGCATCTGCGCGGTGTCGGACCTCGGGACGAACGACTTCTATCGCAGGTTCAAGGCCGACGCAACGGACCATCAGTGCCTGATCCTCGGCAGGATCCTGACGGCTGTGGTAGGAGCATCCGGCACGATCGCGGCGATGGTGCTGGCGGGGATCGAAGATGTGAAGTCGGTGTGGGACCTGGCGATCATGGTGACGGGCCTGATCAGCAGCAGTGTGCTGGGCCTGTTCATGCTGGGCTTGCTGACGCGCAAGACGCATGAAGTTGGCGCGTTGATCGGCGCGGCCGCGGGGATGGCGACGATCATCCTGCTTAAGAACTTCAGCGATATCACGTTCTGGCTTTACATCGTGATCGGGCCTATCGTCACGATCAGCGTGGGTACAATTATGAGCCTGATCCTGCCGGGCGAGGCAAAGGAAACCAAGGGGCTCACGTTGTTCAGCCTGAGGTACGCAGAAGAGAACGCCAAGGCGAATGCCGAATAACATGTAATGGTTTGTAAAGCTAGCACACACTAAAAATGAAAAGGCGTGTTTGTGAAACTGGATGACATCATCGCGGAAGCGTTTGAACCGATGCCGGAGCCTGTCGTTGAGCCGGGCGAATTCTGCTTTGCGGTATCGGGGATGGACCACGGGCATATCTACGGCCAGGCTGCCGGGCTGATCAAGGCCGGCGCGACGCTTAAGTATGTTCATTGCGATACCGATCCGGATAAAGCTGCCAAGCTCGCTGCAGAGAACGGGGCGCAGCATGTGACGGACCTCGGGACGATCCTGAATGATGACGATGTCAAGCTGGTTGCTTCAGCATGCATCCCGGATCAGCGCGCGGCACTGGGCGTGCGATGTATGGAAGCGGGGAAGGATTACTTTGTCGATAAGGGGCCGTTGACCACGCTCGAGCAGTTGGATGCGGTGTGGGAAGCGGTGAAAAAGACCGGCCGCAAGTACATGGTCTATTACTCCGAAAGGCTTGATTCGGAAGCGGGGATCTATCTGGGTCGACTGATTGAGCGCGGCGCGATCGGGCGTGTGATACAGGTGACGGGGTTTGGGCCTCACCGGATCGGTGATCCGAAGTCGCGGCCTGACTGGTTCTACCAATTAGAAAAGTACGGCGGGATCCTCTGCGATATCGGTTCGCACCAGATCGAACAGTTTTTGCAATACAGCGGCGCGAAAGATGCAAGGGTGCTGCACGCCAAGGTCGCGAACTATAACCATCCGGATTATCCCGAGCTGCAGGACTTCGGCGATTGCACGCTGGTTGGCGACAACGGCGCGACGATGTACTTCCGCCTCGACTGGTTTACGCCTGACGGACTGGGCACGTGGGGCGACGGGCGGACGTTTGTGATCGGAACGGAAGGTTATATCGAAGCACGCAAGTACACCAACATCGCGGATGAAGGCAAGGGCGATCACGTGTTTATCGTGAACGGCGAGGGCGAGCGGCGCATCGATGTGAAAGGCAAGGTCGGCAAGCCTTACTTCGGGCAACTGATCCGCGACTGTATCGACCGTACGGAAACAGCGATGACGCAACAACACGCGCTGAAAGTGGCGGAGTTGTGTGTTAAAGCGCAACTCGCGGCGGAGTGGGTGGAAGGCGGCGCGTGAGTCAACATAAGACTAACAATGTTTGAGAGAATAGCCATGACCACGACAAAATGCGTGTTCGTGATCTTATTGATGACATTCTGCATTACAACAACAGCTTGCACAAGCGATACGCAGATGCGCTTTGATCTGGGTGACCAGCCATCAGTGGATGGTTATTTCGGTGTCGACACATCTGTTGTGTATGGTGAAGTTCAGGCGTACGGGTTTGATGGCGGCAACAGGCCGGTGTCGTATGATGGAGCAGAACTGAACGGCGGCGTGACCGCGGACGGGCCTTTCCTGTTTTCAGTGCGTGCGGCGGAGGGGGATTACCGCGTTCGTGTGTTGGTAGGTCGAGAGGATGCTGAATCGGCGACGTCGATCAAGGCGGAACTGCGTCGTTATGTGGTTCGGCCACAGAAGCTGAAAGCGGGTGAAACGAAGTGGGTTGAATTCGGCGTGAATGTACGCACGCCTGCATTGCCGGATGGCGGCGAGGTAAGGATCACCAAGCGCGAGGTGGGCACGCGGACGTGGGACGATCGGCTGACGCTGGAGTTTCTGGGTGATGCGCCGGCGGTCAGCGCGATCGAGATCGAGCCGGACCCGGATGCGGTGACGGTTTACCTTGCGGGGGATTCGACGGTGGTGGATCAGCTTGGTGAACCCTGGGCGGGCTGGGGGCAGATGCTGCCGGTGTTTTTCAAGCCGGGCGTCGTGGTGGCGAACCATGCGGAGTCGGGGCGGGCGGTGAGCAGCTTCACCGCGGAGCGCCGGTTTGAAAAGATCATGAGCACACTCAAGGCGGGTGATTATGTATTCATGCAGTTCGGCCACAACGATATGAAAGAAAAAGGCGAGGGGATGGGGCCGTTCCAGAATTATCAGAAAGGGTTACGGGCGTTTATCAAAGCGATCCGTGAACGCGGCGCAACGCCCGTGCTGGTGACGTCGATGCATCGACGCTGGTTTAATAAGGATGGCACGATCCAACAGACGTTCGGCGACTACCCCGAAGCAATGCATCAGCTTGCAGAGCAGGAAGGTGTTGCGTTGATCGATCTACAGGTGATGAGCCGAGCGTTTTATGAAGCGCTTGGCCCCGAACGATCGAAGGCGGCGTTCGTGCATTACCCGGCCGGGACATTCCCGGGCCAGGACAAGCGTCTGAAGGATGACACGCATCACAACAACTACGGCGCGTATGTGTTAGCGCGCTGTGTGGTGGAAGGGATCAAAGACTTGGATTTGCCGTTGGCAAGCGACTTGGCAGATGATTTACCGGCGTTCGATCCGGCGAATCCGCCGCTGCCCGATCAGGTTGATGTGCCCTTATCGTATATCAAGCCGATCGAAGAGAAGCCGACGGGCGATTGATGTTTACATCCGTTTAACAATCAGCATCCCTCCTGAAGGTGAATTATGCTTAGGAACAGGCTAATCGCAGGACTTTCTGTCGCGCTTGGATGTGTGGTCATGGGTGGTCTGATCGCCAGCGAAACAAGTGCAGAAAAACAGTTGCCACAGGCGGACCGCGAGTTGAAACCATTGACCACGATCGACATCAGCGCCGGCGGTGTCGGCAGCCGGATGTGGTTGGGCGATCTGACTGGTAACGGGCGGTATGAATTTGTCATGGCGCAGCCGGACGGTGGGTTTAATGACGCGTACTATCCGCACAGTGTGAATGCGCTGACAGCCTACGATCTTGAGGGCAACATACTCTGGCAGATCGGCACGCCCAGCGAAAGTGCCCACAGCGGCAGCGACATCCCGTGTCAACTCAATGACTTTGATAATGATGGACAGCTCGAAGTGCTCGCAGCGATGGACGATCAGATCAAAGTCTTTGACGGCAAAACGGGCAAGCTGGAAACCACGATCCTACTGCCACATGAAGATGCACACGACTGCATCATGATTGCCAACCTTACGGGCGATGATCACCCGGATGAGTTGATCGTCAAAGATCGTTATCACCAGCTCTGGGCACTGGATCGTGAAGGCAAGGTGCTGTTTACTTTCAAGGGAAACATCGGGCATTATGGTTGGCCTTACGATCTTGATGGCGATGGCAAAGATGAACTGATCTTCGGTTATCACGTACTGAACGCGGACGGCAGCGAACGTTGGCGGATGGACCTGGAAGGTCATGCCGACGCGATCTGGGTGGCAGATGTGGATGCGAACCCGGGCAACGGCATGGAGATACTCGTCGGCGGCGACGGCTCGTATCTGTATAACCGTGACGGCAAACAACTTTGGGCATATGAAGGAACCGTCGAAAGTCAGAACGCATTCCCCGGCGAATTCCGTCCCGACTTGCCAGGTCTGGAAGTCGGCGGGCTCGATCGGATCGATCGCGGGAACCCGGGTCTGGATGGTTTATTTCTCGTCGATTCACACGGCAAGGAACTCTACAAAGAAAAACGCAGAGTGCCCGGTTGGAGCTCGATCGCGACGGTCGTGCGCCACTTTGATAATAACGATCGCGATCTGTTTCTTGCGTATCGTCGTGGCGGGAACCTGGAGCCCGGCTTGTACGACGGGCACATGCAGCGCGTCTATCACTTCCCTGACAGCCTGAACAACGCGCACTTCATGTGGGCGGACATGTTAGGCGTAGGCCAATCACAAATCATCGCGTATACCGACGGCGGTGTCGCGCAGTTGTTCGCGGTTGATGAATCGTTGACCGTGGATAGGAAGCCGGGCAAACAACGGCCACACCCCAAGCGACTATACAACTGGACACGTTACTGGGGGTCGGAAACCCAGCCGAACGATTGATGCCCTGCTTAGGGTTCAGTGTTTGGGCTCGAGTCGATAAACCTTGAAGTTATCGATCTCGATATGGCTGGTGACGGTGCGGAAAGCGAAGCGGCCAAACGTGTAGGGGTCGGGATCGTCGTAGCTGAAAATCAGTTCGCCATCGCGCCAGTATTCGATACGGCCGTCGGCGGCGACGCATTGGATCTTCATCGTACTATTGGGTTCGATCATGAACTTCTTATCGGAGAGGTCGTGCTCGGGCAGCAGCGGTCGGCGATCGGTGTCGCCGATGTATCGGCGGAAGCGGGTGGTGCTGTTGGTGTTGCCGCCGTAACCGACGTAGTAGCAAACGAGCTGGTTGTAATCCGTGAATTGTCCCGAACGCTCAACGGCGAAGAAGTCGTCTTTGTTACGTGAATCATGTGCCATCCAGAAACAATTAAGATCGCTGACGCGGTCATTGGGACCGCCTTTGCCGATGACGGTCGCGTCGTATTCAATCATGACAGGGCCTTTCAGTTCAGGCTTGAACCACACGCTGCAACCGGCGGGGACATCGATCACGAGCTTGCCGTTGTTGGCTTCAACCCGGCCGCCCTTCTCGAGTTCTGCCTGCCATTGGCTTAGCGGTTTGTTGAAGTCGACTTCGTATATAATCTCGCCAACTTCCCATCTGCCGTCGCCAAGTCCATCGCATTTACCCTCACATGGACACATACCATGGCCTCCGTTGTTTGATGTCGCACAAGCCGAAACTGCAAGCGCCAGGACACAAATCAGGGAAAGATTCAACACATTGGGTAGGCGGTTGTGTCGCGTTGTATTATGCATGATTCAGTCCTGGAAGTGTTGTGTATCTGATGCTGCACTATAACGCGCAGGTGTATCGAGACAACTGTTGATCGGGATTGTGTTATGGGGCAGCATACTGCCCCGTTAAGCGACGGTTGGTTTTAACGGCGGCGCCGGATCATGTATGCGCTACACACACCCAAGACAAACAATGTGTTTGGTTCGGGGATGTTCGCGTTTCTAAATGCTGGTGTGCCGGCGTTCCAGTTAGACAGCACGATGTCCAGATCGCCAGGCCGACGAAGCCGTCGCCGTCGAGGTCGTCTGCAAGCGCCGTGCCTTCAATTGATAGTTCTCCGGTGGTGAGCAGATTGCTGGTGTTCCACGATAGACCCGCAGCAAGCGTTGGTAGATCCTGCGTATCAAATCCGTCTGTCATTGAGACGAAGTCGAAGAGATCGAAGGTATCGCCGGATTGCGGCGACGTGGCCCCGGAGGCGAACGTGATGCAGAGCGTGCCGTCGGTTGTAAAGTTGCCGTCAACACCCAGCATATTCAAATCGCCGGCGTCGAATAACTCCAAGGCAAGGATCGCGCCGGGTTGGATATCAATACTGGTCAGGCCTGTGACCGAAGCTCCACTTGTTAGCGCAAGTGTGCCTTCTTCGGGGCTGATATTCCCACCGAAGCTGCTGACAGTCGCGGCGCGCGTGTTGGTGCCGAGGAGCGTGAGTTGGTGGCTACCATTTTTCACCAATGTGCCATTACCCGAGAGATTGCCACCGATAGTCATGGGCTAGTTCGTTGCATTGAATGCGTAGTTGCCGGTGGGAAGTTGTAGGTTGGCCTGCATGGTTTGTGTTTGCGACCACAGATTGGACATGTCACCCTGAAGCGTCATGCTGTTGCCACCGATGGTGGAAGCGGAAGCGGTCGAAGCGAAGGTGATATCGTTGAAGGCTGTACCCGCAGCTTAGTTGTTGTCGACTGTTGTTCTCAGGTTGGCGTCGGAGACAATGGAATCGTCCTCTGCCGTCGCAACGTCCCAGTTCGTTTCGTCCTGGATCAAGTCCATCCCGCCACCTCGCCAGGTGTGTGTGCCTGCCGGGGCGTTGAGCTTCCAATAGACAGAGTATCGTTTGTGATGCGTTTCATAGAACGGCTTGGGGAAGGCTGACAGGTAGCCCGATTCACCGTTGAGCGTGAATGCATCCTGCACCAGGCCCAGCCCCGCCACCATGTCGTTAACACGGTTCAAGTATGTCGTATCACCCGTAAGCGCGCAGGATCTCGATGCAGCGGTCAGCCAATGGCCGGCGTTATGCCCGCGGACGAAACCATATTCAGAATCGTCGCCCTCCCATCTGCCTTCAAGATCGATTGCGCCGGCGGGCTGTGGCAATCCCACTTCCAGGCGGAACTGGTACAGTAAATCATCGGGTTGCAGCCATTCCATGTTGCCGGCTGAACTTGAATTCAGCTCCTGCATCTGCCAGTAGTAGTTTCCGCCAAGCAGCTCAACATCCGACAAATTGACAGAACTTACCTGCGCGCTGGCAAGTGTCGCCGATGCAAGCAGGAACAAACCCGCTTGGATTGTCAGAATGGTAGAAGCTTTGGTTACACCGAATCGGAAGGGCTTAAGCATGGGTTTGCCTTACCAATAAGATTCATCTGACAACAAACCGCATCAATCGGGAATCAATAACTCTACCAAGCCGCGGCAGGTCAAACCCACTTGCACCGATCCCTGGCGAGCCGGACATTGGCTGATTCCCATTTGTTCTTGCAGCATGGGTTGCTTGCCACGAAACTCACAATCCAAAGTGCTGCACTTCCCGCTTGTTATTGGCGGGACATGGTTGTGGTTTTGATCCGCCCCTCGGTCTGCCACCATGATTCGTCGAACTCGGATGCGTTGGCCCACATTACACCGGCTTCATCCTAGCCACTGCCATTCTTATTAACATCCTTGGTCGTGTAGAAGAAGCCATTCAGGCCGTAGCTGGACATGAACGTCCAGGTTTCAACATTGAGCGTGTACCCGCCATCAGTCATCCGGGCATGATCTGCCGATCCGGTGTAGCAGTAGTTGTTGGTTTTACTGTCCTCATCGGGTTCGGTAGCTATCGGGCAGATGCGTGCTTCATCGATCGAGCCATCGACGTAGTCATCAAGGGTTTGCATCCAAGTGGTTTCCAGCGGTCCGAGCACTTCGCCACCGGTGTCAACGAAGCGAGCCGCAGCAGCTTGTCCGAGTGACCGTGTATTTGCCAGACAACGTGCGCCTTCAGCGGCTTTACGTGCCGCACCGAGAGCCAACAGGAGGATGCCAACGAGCAAGGTGATGCTGCTGATCACCACCAGAAGTTCGATCAATGTAAAACCACGAAGCGACGTATTTCGCTTGCCCATTACGGTTCTCCAAGTGGCGATGAGACGTGTGCTGCAAATTTGCCTAACTTAATAATGACAATTCACACCACATTTAGCAATATCAAATTACACTCTATTCTTATCCCATTACGCAGAACATGAATGGGCCAGAGCATCAAGGGCATAAAGTTATATATAAATGAAAATAAAAAATTTATATTAATGACTATGTGTATTACTCAATCCAAACAACCTGATCCATATTTATTCATCAATGCAAATTCCGGCCGTATATTGATGGTAAAATTTAGCAAAATACGACGTTAAATAAGGGCTGTACATTGCAAAATGCCGGAGGCAAATCTAAGTGCTGAGGTTCAATCCCGTGCTGGGGTAGGGCAATACATGTCTGATTGAGACCTGTGCCTAGATAAGCAAACGCAAATCGTTTGATTAGCGTATGTCTATGCCATGTATCGAATTGCGTCGGAATTAAGTGTATAATTCTGATCAGGTTGGCTAAATCAGCGACTTGACTTCTCTATGTCGCATATCAAACTTAAACAATATCATGGTGCGCAAAGCTAACGGTCGAAAATCTCAAGGCAGGCGTCCCAGTGCCGTGATCGGCGTGGTGTCGGACTGTAGCAGTGCCTATGGCCGAAACATGCTGCGAGGCATCCTGCGGTACGCCAGTTTGCAGCAGAAGTGGCAACTGCACGTCGATACCTGGCGTGTCAGTGCCAAACTCGGGCAATTCCCGCAAACCGATGGCGCGATCCTGGTCGGGGCGGACGACGAGGTATTCAAGCTGATGTATCAAAACAGCCGGCACATGGTCTGCTGTTCGGGATCGTATGATGCGACGCGCACGCCGGTCATCTCGCTGGATGATAAGGCGGCCGGGGCCATGGCGGCGGACCACCTGATTGACTGCGGGCTGGAACACTTCGCGTTTTACGGCCTGCAAAACAGAACGATCAATGATTTTGCCAACCAGCGGTTGACCGGGTTTGAAAAGGAACTGCAATCGCGTGGTTTCGATTGTGTTGTGAGTCCGGTGAGTTGGCAGAACGAAGTGGACTGGATGAATCTTGAGCATCGCGCGGACCTGATCGCGTGGCTGCAGTCACTACCCAAGCCGATCGGGATCATGACCAGCGACGACTTCGGTGCATTTGACCTGCTGGCCGCTTGCCATGAAGCAGATCTGAAAGTCCCGGACAGTATTGCGGTTATTGGTGTGAACAACGACGACCTGCTTTGCGAAGCGGCGAACCCTTCGATTTCCAGTGTTGATGTCGATTTTCAGCGGATGGGGTATGAGGCGGCGAAGCTCCTGCATCGCATGATGCGTGGGAAGTTGGAATCCGAGACGTTGCCTCACATCAAGATGCCGCCGTTGGGGATTCAGCAGCGGACCAGTACCAGCCAACTGACGGTGGATGACAAAGACCTGGCAGCGGCAATCCGGTTCATCCGCGACCATGCATGCGATCCATGCAGTGTGCGCGACGTGATGGAGCATGTGAAGGTCACGCGTCGCTGGCTGGAGCGTAAGTTTGTGGATAAGGTCGGCAGGACGCCTTACGAAGAGATCCTGCGTGTCCGGATCGAGCAATCCAAACGCATGCTGCTCCAACTCGATCTATCTGTTGATGACATCGCAGGGCAATGCGGCTACACCGCCACATCCAACTTCAACCGCGTGTTCCGTAAGGTCACGGGCATTACCCCCGCGGTTTTCAGACGCACCGCACGCTGTGACTGATCCGATCTGAGATCGGGTGAATATGTATGGCCGCTCCCAAGCCCTATCGCAATCAGATAGGATTAGGACGCGATTCGCGCTTGTTGTTGGGCTTTATTTTGATAAAGTCTCGCTATCTCTTGAGCTTATTAACTTGAGGCCATGCTTGTCTATATAGGTCGCGTGTTGAATGCCTGATGCATGACAGCCGTGTATGACTGGTATCGATGGGATGGAACGAGCGTTGACGTTCGCTAACACTGCCCACTTGGGCGTTTAATGATCATGGTACGCATAATCACATGGATTCTGATGCTTGCATGTTGTATCGAAGTTTCTTGCGCCGAGCCTGCCATGGATAAGACAGATTTAAATACCGCCACAGCTACTGTTTCTGGTGAGATTGAGCTGTTTGCGCTTACTGATGTTCGTTTGCTGGATGGGCCGTTCAAGCATGCGATGGATGTCAATCTGGAGCACCTGTTAAAGTTTGATCCTGACCGATTGCTCGCGCCGTTCCTGACGGATGCGGGCTTGGAGCCGAAGGCGGAAAAGTATCCGAACTGGGAAAGCAACGGGTTGGATGGTCACACGGCGGGGCATTACATCAGCGCACTAGCGATCACCTACGCCGCTACCGGTAATAAAGAGTGCAAGCAACGTCTGGACTACATGGTCTCAGAGCTTGCGCGTTGTCAGGAAGCACACGGCGACGGGTACGTCGGCGGGATACCCAACGGCAAACAGATGTGGGACGAGATAGCGGCAGGCGACATCCGTACGTCCGGCTTCGGGCTCAATGACCGGTGGGTGCCCTGGTACAACCTGCACAAAACGTTTGCGGGGCTGCGCGATGCGTATCTGATCGGCGGCAACGAACAAGCGAAAGAGGTGCTGATCAAGCTGGCGGACTGGTGTGGCAAACTCGTGTCGGATTTGTCGGATGCGCAGGTACAGGACATGTTGCGTGCCGAGCATGGTGGAATGAACGAGGTCCTTGCGGATGTCGGTGCAATCACGGGCAACAAGAAGTATATCGAGCTTGCCAGCCGCTTTAATCACCGTGCGATCCTGGAACCGCTCGTTCAACAACGGGATGAACTCAATGGATTACACGCAAATACACAGGTGCCCAAGGTTGTGGGCTTTGAGCGGATCGCTCACCTGACACATAACAATGCGTACCATCGGGCAGCTCGCTTCTTCTGGGAACGTGTCACACAACACCGCACGCTTGCGTTTGGCGGCAACAGCACCTCTGAACACTTCCCTTCGCCGAACCAGTCGATCCGATGGATCGAAAGCAGGGAAGGGCCGGAGACGTGCAATACGTACAACATGCTGAGATTGAGCGAGCAGCTATTCTGCGCGGAGCCGGAGGCACGTTACGCCGACTTCTATGAGCGTGCAATGCTGAATCACATCCTCTCTACGCAGCATCCTGAGCACGGCGGGTATGTTTACTTCACGCCTGCGCGACCAAGACATTACCGGGTGTATTCGCAACCGGAACAGGCTTTCTGGTGCTGCGTCGGCACGGGGATGGAAAACCACGGCAAGTATGGCGAATTTATCTACGCACACTCAGATGACAGCCTGTGGGTAAACCTGTTCGTAGCGTCTGAATTAACTTGGAAGGACAAAGGGCTGACACTTACGCAGCAAACACGCTTTCCGGATGAACCGAGTACAAAGCTGGTATTGAATCTGGAAGAGCCGAGACAGTTTGCGCTGAAAATTCGACATCCATCGTGGGCGTCAGCAGACGGATTCAGTATTTCGATTAGGGGCGAGACGGTTCAGATCGATGCACGGCCGGGCTCTTATGTTGCGGTTGATCGTGAGTGGCATGATGGCGATGTCGTGGATGTTCAGTTACCGATGCAAATCAGCGTCGAGCCATTGCCTTACATGGATGAGTACGTCGCGTTGATGTACGGCCCGGTGATGCTTGCGGCGCCGACGAGCAGGGAAGATATGACGGGTTTGCTGGCTGGGTCCGGGCGGATGGATCACGTAGCACACGGGCCTTTGCGGGCATTGGATCAAGCGCCGATGTTTGTTGCCGAGGTGGATCAATTACTCGTGCTGGTTAAACCGGTTGCGGGTGAATCGTTGACTTTCGATGCAAGCGAGGCGATCGAGCCGGATACGTTTGATTCGTTAAAACTGGAGCCGTTCTTCCGGCTGCATGACCATCGTTACATGATGTATTGGCGCAGCGTGGACCCGCAAGCGTATCAGGAAGTGGTAAAGCAACTCGCAGAAGTTGAACAGCAGCGATTGCGTCTGGATCGGGCGACGGTCGATCGCGTGGTGCCGGGCGAGCAACAGCCTGAAACCGAACACAACTTCAAGGGTGAAAACTCCGAAGCGGGTATCTGGCAGGACCGACGTTTCCGCCATGCCCATGGTTGGTTCAGCTACGATCTAAATTCAAATGGTAATGACAAGCTGGACTTGATGGTGACTTACTTCGGGTCAGACCGACGCGCGTTTGAAATACTGATTAATGGTGTGCGGCTGGAGTCAGTATCGCTCAGTGCGCCGCAGCCGGGCGAATTTGTGGATGTGCGTTACCCCATCCCCGCCACCTTTGTGAATAAGTCAAAAAATGGTATGCTGACCATCCGCTTCCAGGCAAGGCCGGGCTCGATGGCGGGCGGGATTTTCGATGTCAGACTGCTGGATAGACGAGTCTTAGAGGAATAACTCACCCAAGGCAGGTCACACCTATCGGCTCTAATCCCAAACTATAGCATTATCCTGCTATAGGCAGGATTTTGCTATCGTGGTATTTCCAGATGTTTATGATGTGATACGCGAGCCGTTTAAAGGTATAACACGGGCTAAAGAAGGTCGTGTTTTCCGTGGCCGCTCAAGATGGAGACGTATCATGCCAAAAAAGAACCGTAAAAAACAACCTATCGCACTGATCGCCAGTGGTGACTTGCGTTTATCCGCCAACCGCGCCTGCTGGAAAGCTCAAAACGAGATGGAGCAGGCGTTATGCGAACGGATCCGCGCAGAGGGTTATACCGTTCGCCGGGCGCATCCTTATAAGAAGGATGAGAAGCATGGCTTTATTGGTTCGCAAAAGGAAGGCATGGAGGTCTTCGCGAAGATCGATCCGCATCAGCCGTTGATCGTTGCCGAGGCGGTCTGGCAGTATTCGCATCACGTGCTTTCGGGTTTAGCCAGCCATCGCGGTCCAATCCTGACTGTCGCCAACTGGTCGGGAACCTGGCCCGGGTTGGTCGGCATGCTGAACCTTAACGGCTCACTGACCAAAGCCGGCGTGAAGTATTCCACGCTCTGGAGCGAGGACTTCAATGACAAATACTTCATCAAGCGCCTCCGCGACTGGCTCGAAACCGGCTCGTGCAAGCACAAAACCAAACATACAAAGCCGCTTGGTAAAGTGAAGGTCCCATCGAATGCGAGCAAGCTTGGCAAGTCACTTGCCAGTGAACTTGCCGAGAAGAAAGCCATCATGGGCGTGTTCGATGAAGGCTGTATGGGTATGTTCAACGCGATCATCCCCGACCACCTGCTGAATCCGACGGGCGTATATAAAGAACGCCTCAGCCAGTCGGCGCTGTATTACGAAACGACGTGCGTGAAAGACAGTGAGGCTAAAACAGTTCGCAAGTGGCTCGCAGACAAAGGCATGACCTTCCACACCGGCAAGAATCCTAAGACCGAACTGACGGAATCCCAGATACTCGAACAATGCAAGATGTACATCGCCGCGGTTCGGATCGCGGACGACTTCGGCTGCGACTGCATCGGCATCCAGTATCAACAGGGGCTCAAAGACCTGTTACCCGCAAGCGATCTTGTGGAAGGGATGCTCAATAACACGAGCCGGCCGCCCGTGAAGTCGCGAGACGGCAAGCGCGAGTTGTATCGCGGTCAACCGGTGCCGCACTTTAATGAGGTGGATGAGTGTGCCGGTCTGGACGCGTTGATGACGTATCGCGTGCACAAGGCGCTAAAGCAGCCGGTCGAAAACACGTTGCACGACTTACGCTGGGGCGACTTCGACAAGTCCTGCACGACCGATGAGTATGTCTGGGTGTTCCTGATTTCGGGTAGCGCCCCGCCGGCCCATCATATCGGTGGGTGGCGTGGCAGCGACGGACACCGTCAGCCGGCGATGTACTTCCCCGGCGGTGGCTCGACACTGCGTGGCATCGCCAAGCCGGGCGAGATTGTCTGGTCCCGCATCTGGATTAACGGCTCGAAGTCCGGCGGGCAATTGTGCATGGACCTTGGCCGTGGCGGCGTAGTCAAGCTACCGAAGCAGGAAACCGAACGACGATGGAATGAAACATCGGTGCAGTGGCCGATCATGCACGGTGTAACGTACGGCGTGAGCCGCGACCAGATGATGGCGCGTCACCAGGCAAACCACATCCATTGCGCGTATGCCAAGGATGCGAAGTCGGCAGACCAGGCGATGCTGACCAAGGCGGCGATGGCGCAGGCGATGGGCATGAAGGTCACACTTTGCGGCACGGATAAGGCCGGCAAAACCTGGGCATAAATCACCCCCGGTAAGTAGCGATCAATATACAAATCGAAAGCAATCGGGGCGCCGCGTTTGGTCGATTCACGAATCAAAGGCAGCGCCCCGATTTTTAATTCTCGGTATACAGGCCTTAATACATATCCAGCGCTTCTAGGAATAGCGGCACGCGCTCTCGACGGATACCTTTCGGATAACGGATCACAAGCACAATCGAGTCCGGGTCCAGTACACCATCCATCCATTCATGATAATTCAATAATAAGGTGCGTGTGGTCACATCAAGTTTCGTATTGGATTGATCCATGTTTGTATAACTGGAAACACGATCGGAACCGGGGATGACAACCTCTATCTGGATAGTCTGGACCTCGCCCCCCCCCCGGATTTCAATCGCCAGATAACCCTGGACATTGCTGTGGCCTCCTTCGGTTTCGATCTGTCGCCTGTAGCGATTAATCTTCAAGATCGCTCCGGGGAGTATGTCAGAGAGATCATGTTCACGATCCGGGTTCGCGCGTACATTTTCGATTTTGTGCTCAGCCCAATCGTCAAACGCGACCACCTCCAGCATGCCGGACACTTCTTCGATCGCTTGTGCTTCAGGATCGGGCAGGCCAAGCGTCACATTGAAGTCCAGCGCTTCATTCGCTTCTTCATCGCCACCATAGTGTCTCATGTAGCCATACATGCCATATGGACTTTCTTTCTTATTCAATTCGATCTGATTACCCAAATCGTCTACCGCCCCTTCAACTTCAACCTTAGACAACGCAAGCAGTTTCTGTCCGACGGGAGCAAACAGTTTTGCGCGGATGTTAGCGGTGTTACTTTCGCCTCGTCCCAGATATTCCAGGCGGTCTCCGAGTTGCTCCTTGGCGCCCGGCATCAACACCATGGTGTTGATGGTCAGGTTGATTGCTTCGGCGTAGTAGCCGTCCGGCGCGTCGACGGCTTCAAGGCTCTTGTAATATTGATCAACACCTGATTCGGAATAGACCGGGGGCTCATACAACTCTTCAGAATCCAAAGGCAAGACCGAGAGATCGATCGTGCCCGGTTCGGCTTCTATCTGTAGCGCCTGTGACATCATCTCAAGAAGCTGATCGAGCGAGGTGGAATCCTCTGCGTTAACATCCAGCCAGGTTTCGTTGTCCTGCGTATTGGGTAGCGGACTGGAGACAATTGTGCCCGGCATGATCAACCGGAACGAGCCTTTGAACTTCTGGCTTGAGAGGACGCGGCGCAGTTGCCGGTCACGGCCCGAAAAATTCTCGTCGGGAGTGGCTACCGCCACGATATTGCCGGCATCATTCTTCTCGATACGGAACTGATCGATACCCGCACGTTCCCAGTAGTAGGCGCCGTGCTTAACAAGTAATTCAAGGCTGTCGAAGTGTGCCTTGCCTTCGGCATGCAGATATTCTTCATCCACCGTGACCGATATCATCTCCTGGCTGACACCTTCATGATCTTTCAAAGGACTGTTTTCTTCAGACAGCTTGGTGAAGCCTTGAATAATCTGTTCATCGGTAAGCGGCTGCGGCTCGGTCGGCTCAGCAACTTCAGGCTCGGGTTTATCCTCAATGACAACACCTTCTTCGACCACTTCTTCCCAGCCGGGCTGGTTGTTGTCGGGCATATACATGTCAGACTCATCACGCGTATCCCAACTGATCATCTGTTCGATCTGGGCACGATCCATGGTGTAACGTGTTTGCACATCGGCTGAACCATCATCGTTGATCGTGATCGTCAGGTGGTACTCCTTGGTGCAACCCGCCAGCACAAAACAGCATAGAAATAGCGCGAAGAGGACAGGCAGTTTAAATATAGCCTTAAGCATGATTGTTTCCTTCATACTTTGGATTGTCATTATTCACCCCCCCCTTCCTTGGTCTGATGCAGGGGCAGATCGGTGAACCTGACCGGGACCTGCACGGACATGCTGGCCGCATCGACCAGCAGCGCCAAAGACAACGGCGGCTCAGGCTGGCCCACCACCATCAAGTGCAGATCGTCATCGTCTCCCATGCCGTAGCCGGACGCGTTGTAGGTTGGGAATGGTTGACCTTTTGAATCAAATACCTGAACGTTCTTGATGAGTGTTTCGTCCGATTCAGCGGTCAGCATGATCGACACCATCGGACCGTCGTTGGATATATACCTGACCTGCAGATTAAGATTCGCCTGCTTCAATGAGGGGTTGTCAATACCGGCTTCATCATCAATCATGTTAAAATCATTACTGTCGCCAATGGATTCAATCACGCCTGGCAGCTTGATAAGCATCGGCTGGCCGCCGTACATAGCCTTGATAGAACCTTCTATGGTCGTAAGGTTCTTGGCGGTGGGTTCGGGTGTGTTAAATGGAATATAAAAGTAACGTACGGCTTGAGTGGTATCTTTGGGCGTGCTTGGGCCAAACATGCCCTGCTCTTGATTCAGGTCATAACCTATGCCATAAACCCCGTAGCCCATGCGATCCTCATCGATCTGCTGCATTAGATCGTTACCCTGGTCGTCCACTATCTTGTCGACCTGAAATTCACTCCAACGCAGCGGCTTGAACTCTTTAGGCAACGTTACGTAAGCCACAACCCAGCCGGCGTTTTCATTACCCCAGCTCTCGCCGGTGTAATTGCTGGTCCGGCTGTGCATCACGACCAAGGGCTTGACTTCGGCTTGCGATAGCACTTTTTCAGTATCGATCGAGACCTTATCACCTTCACCGACACCGCCTTCTTTGAGCGAATCGAAGTTATGCAGGTTCATCCGCATAGGGGAATCCGGCTTAAAAGTGATGTTATTCAGGCTGCAACTGGCAACCATGACACGCTGAAGATCTTTAGAAAATGCATCACGTGATTCGTAGTCAGCACGCGCCACGGTCCAGACAACAGTGTTGCCATCTGCTTCACCATCTTCTGCAGTTACGTCGTTAGGCAGCGTGATTGTGAAACTGGCGGAAAACTCGGATTCGATCTCGTCGATTTTTTCCTTACCAAGCTCCATGCTGCTCATCGCCTGATCCGCATACTCTTCCGTTAGCGCGGACACTATCGAGCCGATGGCGTGGAGCCCGCCTCGTGATTGAACAACCAGTTTGCCTGATTCGGCATCGGCGCTGATAGAAAGCGCACGGATGTCGGCATAAGGGCTGGCTAGCAGATCATTGACATTCTTAAACGAGATGCTGATTGTTTGAACCGGTCCATCTTCATCAGCCGATTCTTCTATCGTAAAATCATCGCCGGGAAACAAGACTTCGGCTTCCTCGCTGTTCATGGGTGGGTAGATGCGGATAGGCGCTTGATTCGCCATCATCCCTCGCTGCATGAATAGCTGTGGCGGCATGTGTTCGCTTTGAATTGTCTTGATCACGATGGTGCCGCTGCCGTCGGCATTGATCGTAAGATGGTCTTCGACCCGGGTGCATCCTGTTAATAACAGACCCGCCAACAACAGGAGCATCATTATGGCGGATGATCTTCTGAATAACATTGGAATAATCCTTTCAGCGGACATTGTGATAGCGTTAATTCAATTCCCGCATACGTTTGTTGATTTCTCGGCGTAACTCTCGAGCCTCATCGCTGCGCGTGCCGCGCAACCACTGGAGTTGTTCCCGCAAGTCATAGGAAGAAGTGGATTGCTGAACGCGGACGCGCAACGGCTCCAGGTAGCGGTCGTCATTGGTCAGCGCCAGGCCAACCAACAAAATGCCTGGGACCTGTTGGCGTGAACCGGCCTCCCATGTTTCCAACCGCTTATGCAACGCGGTAAAGTCGCCGTACTGAGCCAGTGTCAAAGCGATGATGTTCGCGCTTTCTTCATCATCCGCGCGACGAGTAGAAAGCTGTTGCAGCGCGGGCAGGAATACCGGCTCGCGTTCAATCACACCGGGAGGACGCGATTGACGATTGCGGGACCAAGATCGGCTGACACTGGTTGATTCGTACTTGAAGTATGCATCTGGGGGAGGTAACTCGGCAGCATCACGCAACGGTTGCGTTAATATCGTGGAAGCCGCCACCGCAGCCACCTCGTAGGAAGCATCCGCAATCATCGGGCCTATCGTCGACTCGATCTCGTCCATACTAGGATCTGATGCAATGTAAGCCTGAACCGCGGCGCGGCGGACCCACTGATCGGCATCAGCAAGCCCGGCGATGATTTGATCGCTGTTGAGTAGATCCTGGCGAGTTGCAGCAAGGAAAAAACCAACCGCGCGTGGTAGTGGCTTCTCCGAATTGGTCAGTTGTTGTACGAATATTTTCGCTTGTTCTGTATCCAAGCTGGAGATAACGCCCGGTTCGCTGTATCTGCCGACAAGCGAATAGACCAGGTCATCCCGCTGATTATCAGGGATGACTTCCAGCGCCAGCAGCATACGTTCGGGCGCCAGCAGCACCTTCTTGAGTTCCGGGTTCATCCGTGCCCGCTGAGCCAGGAATAAACCATACACATCGGGCTGATTGAACAAGTCATGGACCAGCTTTTCACCTTCGGGCATGGGCGTACATGTAAGCAGTAACCTTGCGATAACATCTGAATTAGTTTCCGAGTTATCTTTTAATAATTGCTCCATGCCAGGCAAATCCGGAAGCAAATCGATCCGATCCTGTCCGGATGCAGTGATGAATAGAGCAAAACGATAGCTGATATTCTCCTCTTTCGGGGGATTCTCGCTCAGAAGCTTGTGCCAGGTTTGATGGAGTTGCAGCGTTTTCTTCTGCTTCGAATCATCATCCGTATTTGATACTGCTTTTTCAGGCAGCGTCCCGCCGTAACCATAACCACCGCCCATCATGTCGCCCTGTACAGAGGGGATAAGGGCGGGTCCTGATCCCAGCGATTGCAGTTGACTATTATCCGCCAGTTCACCATAACCAGCCAGGTCCCGGCCATAATCGGTCAGACCGTAATGGAAAGCAACCAACGGAATAACCAGGCCGGTCGCAGCGGAGCGGACTTGATCATCCGTATCTGCGAGAAGTTTTTCTACATATTCAATCGCCAACGGATATGCACGTGCTTTCAATACAGAAACCACAATACGTCTGATAGCTGGGTTTTCAGATGCGATCGCATCGTTGATCAACGGGCGGTACTGTGCATCATCACTACGATGGTAAGTGTTTTTTGCTGCAATGAGCGAGAGGATCTGCTGCTTCTGGGCGTCGTCGCTGTTGCGGTATAGTTCGATGAGGTGGCCGATCGCTGCAGCGTCACCATCATCCAACAGAAATTCGATGACGATTGGACGCATCGCTTCGTAACGTGTCACCAGGTCGTACAACTTCTCAGCATCAGGTTTAACGCCTATCTCCTGTAAGGCGGTCAGCGCCGCCTTGACGACAAACGGGTCTTCATCTGACAAAAGGTCTTCCAGATGGGGCTTGGCTTTACTGACTTCCAATTTACCCAGACACTCCGCAGCGGCTGCGCGGACGCGCCAGCGTGGATCATCCAATGCTTTGATCAACGCGCCGCTCTGACTTGTCGCCTTGGCCTGCTCCATCGCAGCGATGGCGGCAATCGCGACGACCTCGTCTGTATCGTCGATTGCTTTGGTCAAGTATTTACCCGCCTCAGGCGATCCGGACCCACCCAACTCCTGCGCCGCGATCATGCGCAGGTTGGGGTCTTGCGCTTCAAGCATCGTGGCGGTCGCCGCTAATGCGCCTTGCCCGCCGACTTCAGATAGTGCATGTATCGCGCTTTCACGGACAAGCGAGTCACCGTCATCAATCAATTCACGAAGGGCCGGCAAAGCGTCGACACCCGCCCCACCGAGACGTTTAACCGCGGCCTGACGTTTTTCACTTGTACCTCGCGCCAGATCGTGCCTGACCGATTTTGCGGATTCCACCGCATCAGGCACGAGGATCGCCCAGCGGATATCTTCGAATAACAGGACCGCATCCAGATCGTCTTCCCGCTCGGCCCGCAAGATCGCCTGGCGAATGGCGGGCAGCGCAGCGGAACCTGTATCCACAAGGTTAGTCATCGCACGGGTTCGACGCACTGGCGAACCGTAGAAAACGTTCTCGATCGTGTCGCTTAGCGTTCGCAGTTCCACCGCGGAGAGTTTGCGGACCTGCGTCTCGACCGGAAGCCTGCCCTCGGTCGACCACCACTGCTGAATAGCTACTGCCTGTTCGTTTCGGCTTACCTGTTGGAGCCAAGGCTCGTATTCGGGCACATGGGGCGCCATCTCCTTGAGTGTTTCGTAAGCAGCGATGCGCGAGCCGAGATATTCATCATCAAGCGTCTTGATCAGGGGTTCAACCGCAGCCTCTCGGCTGTCGATCAATATCCCCTTGCCTCGACGCCGAACTTCAGGATCACGATTCTTTAGCTGTTCGATCGCATCGCTGATGTAGTTCTGTTGTCGGCGGTTGTCATTTGCCCTTAAAGGCAAGCCAAGCCAGACGCCATCGGCCACACGTTGCCTTCCGGTCTTGATCCATTCAAGAAAAGCTGCAGCGTCCAAAGGACCATCGTGGCGGGCGACGATCTTGCGCTGCGGCGTCATCAAGACCAGTGTGGGCACTTGTTGTAATTCAAATTGCCTGCCGGCCTCGAAGCCCAGATTGATATCGATTTCAAAGGTATGCAGCACACCGACCTGCTGTCGGACCTGCCGATTCCAGACGACCTGCTGGCTGAGTTGCGCGGAGTTAATATCTGTAATTGAAAAGAACACGACCAGGACGAGTGAATCATCCTGCGTGGCAGATTCACATGCGGTATCGAGGCTGTAGTGCAACTGCTGCGCCATCGGATCAATCTGAGTGGACGAGGTGGGCGGCGCCGGCGGCGCAGCAAACGTCGCGGACACCAGACACATGATCGACATGGACGCGGCCAGCTTATTCATGGTTGCTCCGTGTGATCGATAAGGGCCCAGTCATTTTCAAACGAGAAGCCGGGATCGTGCTTGCCATAATGACACTGCTTACAGTCAGACTCTGATCCGCGGCGGGCGATGCCATTGCAGTTGCCGTCTAGCAGCAGCTTGCCCGGGCCGTGACAGGATTCACAACCGACGTGCCCGAGTTTAGGCGTTGATTGCATCGAGACATAGCCGTCGTTCGCGCCGTAAGCAACGACATGGCACACCACGCACTCGGGCGAATAGTCATAGCCTGATTCCTGTAACGACTTCATCGCCACCGAATGCAGATGCGACGACCATTTGTTATGGGCATATTTGTGACATTTGGCACATGCGGCCGAACCGACGTAGCCGTTGCCGGGTTCTGCCTGGATCGGCCTGATCAGTGCGGAGCCCGGGCGTGCTTCGGATAGGTCGAACTCTCGGCCGTTGATCTGTTGTTTGTACCAATCGATGGAAACGGCATTAACGTTCGAAGCAACGGCGTAATCGTTTACCAACAGGACGGCTTCGCCTTGCGCGCTAAATCCGGCCTGCGGATTGGGTATAAGTTTGATATCCGCAAGGTATCGCGATTCGCCATACACCGATGCGATGATCGTGCGGTTTACCGTCGTCGGAGCAAGGCTATCGCCACGGCCGCGGAACAAGATCACATCCAGTTCGGGATACTCACGCGCCAGGTCACGCACCTGCGGCTCTGTCAGATCGGCGAGTACGATGATCTTCCCCGCACCTTCAGGCAGCCCGGACAATAATCGGCCGATCGCTTCGCTTGGTGGATCGACCTGGTAGGTGGGCTCCACTTGCGTATAGGTGTCGTCCACAACACCTGTGACTGTGAAAGTCCTGCCAGCGCATTGTAGCTTGATATAGGTTTGGATCAGCTCCGGTTGATCGGAGATAGTTGCATTCGCGCTGACAAACGGGACACCGACTCTATCGAAGACGGCTAACTCATCGGGCTTGAGCCACAGTTCATGCTCGCCGATGTTGACCGCATCGTAGCCCATGGCTTTCATCGCTCGCAGGGTTGCTTCGCCACGCAAGCGTTCGAACTCACGAGCGCCGCGCGAGACGCAACCCGTATCGAGCAAGAGGAACTCATCGGTCTGCCTTGCAATATAGCCAGCACGTGCGGGCAAACCACCCGCCATCTGCGATGCACAGTTGCATGGCTCCAGTTCGCCCATCGTTTCCCCGGTGAACAGGATGCGCACCTGGCCGGGCTCGTCCGCACAGCCTTGCAGTAATAGCGCAATAGCTACTACGAGCAGAGCGAATACCGGATTGAGCTTACATGACCGGGACATTTGCTTGAAAGACTCCTTTTCTCAGGCGGATCTACTGAAGCAGTGCGTAAGCTAAAACGTTGGCGTTGACTTTTGCCGCGTTCTGGATTTCATTACCCCCACAACAGCAGCAGCCGTGCATTGTCGACGTATCATTCAGGCCATCGGATGAATAGATCACGACGATCTTACCGCCGATCGTCAAGCCTTGAAGCGTCGCCTCGGCACCCTTGGTCTTCAGCGAAGTGATTTCGTAAACAGTCCGGAAGATCACGCTGTCTTTGGGGATATCTTCAAGTTCACGCTCGGGGAAGATCGTCTTCAACTCGCGGCGGAACGAAGTATCCCAAGGCTTGGAACTGCAGCCGGCACTAGCAAGCAGGAAGCCGCCTCGCTCTAAATAACGGCGGAGGTTGTCGCGTTCCTCATCCGTGAGTGTGAAAGCGCCTTCGCCAGTCATCACGATGAAGGGAAAGCCGAAGACTTCCGAGTCCGCTGCTTTGACGGGTTTGAATTTGCGGGCTGTGTTGATGGTTGTGTCGCGTGCAAGCATCGACAGAAACTTATCGCTGAAGCAGACGCTGCTGCGCGTGCCGGCATAGATCAGATTGGCGCATTGGACGGCGTCGCCTTCTGACGAGGTATCGGGCGCTTCTTCCGCGTCCTCTCCGCCGGCGGTGACAGACATGCCGATCATTACCGCCAACAAGACCAGGGCAAATAAACCAATCCATTTTTTACTTGCTTTCATGCTACTGCCCTTCTTCTGTTTCATCCTCCGCCACGACGCGGAAGTATTCGCCTACCAGATCTCGGTACGAAAGTGGGAACGGCACATCTTCCTGGATGGAGACGCGTGTCGGCCTGGTATCTGTCGGAAGCTGCGGATCATCGGCGCTGCCGACTGCTGCATCCGTGGAGCCCGATGTCTCCGCGGCCAGCGCGTCGGCCATGCCACCGCTTTCAGGCGGTTCAGGCAGTTCGATGCCGGGGCCGTAGAGATTCACGCTTTCGCCAAACAAGCCGTATCCATTGGCAGAACCGGATGAACCACTGCCGTCATTATTCAGTGCGGCCATGATCTGATCGAGCGAGTTGCCCAGCGATTCCTGTAAAGCGGGATTAAAGTTCAAACATTGTGATCCTTCACCTTGCATCCCCTGGCTGCGCGTGATGAGTGAATCCATTAACTCGTGAGCCACCAGCGCATGGTTGTAAGCATTCGGGCCGTCCGAATCGGCAAAGGCGCCGTTTGCGATGGTCAGCGTTTCCGGGATTTGCAATTCCTGAACTGCCTGTATAAAGGCTTGTGCCTGCTGCCGCATCGAATTGAACGCGGGATCGTCCGGCAAATCGTCGGCAGCTTCGTCAACCTCGACCATCCATTCATTCAACCGATCGCGGATGCGCTGCTGCGCGCTGGCCAGCTCGCGCAAGGCCATCTGCTGCGAACGGCTGAGTTCGCCTTCAATATCTTCAAAGCGACGGGTGAGTTTGGCGAGTTCGCCCTGTTGGCGCGTGAGTGTAATGTATTCCTCTGATAGTCGCATCAGCCGCACGACTTCGACGATCTGCCGGGCCGGTTCGCCGACGTTTTCATTCGTCATACCCGCCATCTCGGCGAGGTCTACGGCGATCTGGTCGAACTGCTGTTGCGACGATGATCCGGACTCACCTGCAGAGGCGGTGCGCTGTTTCAAGTCTCGAAGTTGCGCACGCTGCGCTTTCAATTGCTCATTAAACGCCGCTTCAACATCGAACATCTCCGGCGCCGCGAGTGTTTTCTCTAACGCCTCTGAATACTTATCGAGTGCATCCTGCAAAGACTCGGCCGCGTCTTGCGTCGATGAATTACCCTGACTGACATCGCTGGCAGCCGTCTGCGCTTGTTCTGCCAGACGCCGCAGATGGTCGCTGAGTGTCATGTAGCGTTCGAGTAGGCCGCGCTGCGCCATCATCCGGCGCATGACCTGTTCATACTGCGCCTTTGAAATGATATCGAGCGAGTACAATCGGCTGGTCGCGATGTTCGGGCCGTCGGGGTCGTTGTCTTCGGCTTCGAAGAAGTATTCCACACGGTCGCCCGGCCTGACGCCGAGGTCGGCCAGGTTAAACTCGCCCTGGGTATGGGCCAGTCCGGGTTTTTCAGATAGCTGAATCGTCATTTGCGACGGGCGTTCGATGGATTCGTTGAAGCCGCGGAACCAGATCACCTGCTGGACCTTGTAATCGTCTTCAGCGCGAACGTGCACGGGTATGATGCTTTCAGGCGTCGCGACCGCTTGTCGGCCGGGCTCTAATATATAGATGCGCGGGCTGCGGTCCGGCTTGATCGTGACTCTGCCGAGATAAGGCTCAGCGTTTTCGATCCCATCGACATCCTTCACGCGGATCGCATACGCCAAAGCTTCGTCCACCTCGAACGAACCGGTCACCACCTTGGAATTCTCCGCATCCGCTTTAAGCTCGATGGTCTTTACATCACCACCCAATAGCGGTGTCAAACTGATTTGGCCGGAAGCCAACGGGCGGTTGCTTGCGATACGCCAATCGATCGTCGTGCGTTTAGGCAGTTTCATCTCGGGCGAATCGAGGTCACGCTTCACCGAAGCGAGCCCGGTGTATTGCGGGAATTCAGTTGTGTATTCGATGAGTTCGATGCGTGGTGTGAGAACCACATCGATCGGGTAGCGAAGGCTGCGAGCCCGGCCGTCGGTCACCCAATAGCGCGTAGGCTGCCGCAGGTTGGTCAGTGTTTGCAGGTATGAGCCGTCCGGACGGCGGAACATGACCGAGCGGGTGACGCCCTGCTCGGTTTCAGATTCGAGATAGAGCTTGTCGACCGGTGCGCCATGAGCGGTGGCGTGGATGTCGATCTGTCCGCCATAGATGACATGAGTAGAGCCCGGGTCTACTTCAAGCGAGAGTCGGCTGTATGGCGGGTGATCGCCTGTCGGGTCAAACAGTCGCGGGAAGACCGCATCGAATACATCATTGAATATGCCGATGCCGATCAGCCAAAGCAAGCCGACAACAACAGTCGCAGCGCCAAAACCGAGCGTGCTGCGTTTCAATACGGGCCAAACAGTTGCCGACTCGGCACGCGATCGACCAAGGCGGACCGCTTCATCTCGCAGATAGTCCGTGATCGGTGCGATGTCCTGCGTTTCACTTAACTGCACCGCATTGGTCAGGCTCGTTCCGAGGTCGGTGGTGCGTGTTTCCATCTGCCGTGCAACACGGATCGGGTTTAGACGGATCATGGCGATCACACCGACCAAAACCGACAACAACCCGGCGCACAACAACAGCGCAACTGTTAATCCACGCACATCCTGCGGGAGAATGAATACCACATCCAGCAACACAAGCAGCAACAACGCTAATCCCGAACAAGCCAACACCGAGAACAACGTCCGGAAGGTCAACAGCGCGTACCAGCGCGTTAACACCGGTGCGATTACGTGTCTCGACTTTTGTGTTCGGCTCATAGCAGGTTCTCCTGCCGACGTAGATACCATTCACTTCCCAGCAATACTAATATGATCGCGAACAACCACCAGCGATCCCACATCGGCTGCTTATCATCCGCCAACTGCTGCTCGGCACGCCACTGTTTATAGATGTCCGAGAAGTTTGCCAGCTCTGAAGCTTTCAATACACGCCCTTCGCTGATGTCGGCCAGTTCCTGCATCAGTTGTGGATCAGCGCTGAGCTGACGATCTTCGATCGAACCGCTGATGACTTCAATCGTGGTTGTCAGCGATTCGGGTGTGCCGATGTTGTTTGTGAGTTTGACCTCGTACGTGCCGGGTTTCAATGGACCGGCTTCAGCAAGCCAACTGGTTTGTAAGCCGTCCGCGGATTCACGGCGGGGCTGGAGCTTCAATTGCTCGTCGCCGCCTTCGATCGTCAGAAGTGGCTGATAGGTTTGCGGATCGATCTCACGAGTACTGATCATGAAACGCACGGGCTGTTGATCGGTGTACGATCTCTGAGCGCTGCGCAGGGCGGTCTGATGTCCTGCAAGAAAGTCGCTGCCGGAGATGATCCAGCGGATCAGGCTGCCCCACAGCCGATCGTAGATGAATTCATCTTCCGGTTCGCCCTGTTCACGGAACGCCCAACGCCAGAGCCCGCTCGCATTGACGGTCAGCACCCGACCGCGCCCGTAAAGTTGATAAGCCAGCAGGACAAGATGGTCATCATCATTGAGTTGATCGGCATCGATCGACTGGATCGGCTTCCCGCCCGCCATCACCACCGCCAACGGTTTGACGCCCGTTGTCTGTCGCGTCTGGTCAAAAGTAGGCAGCCTTTCCATCAACGCATCGAGATTGCCATCGGATGACAGTTCCACAAGCGGCCCGGTCTTGGGCACCGTGTTTGTGGCGAGCGTGACAAGGGGCGTGGTCTGGTTACTCCAGACGACCGGCTCGAACTTGGCGAGTGAACGGAAACGGCCGCTGTAGCTTTTGCCTCGATTGAAGATCAGGCCGCCACCCCGCCGGGAGACGTATTCCGTCAACATCTGTTCGGTATCATCGTCGAAGAAGGCTTCACAGCCCCGGCCCATGATGACGACGTCGTAGGCCGACCATGCATCGAGCGTGCGCGGGAAGTAGTCGCCCTCTTCTCGTCGCTGCTGTTCGCCCTCGGAAAAGACAGCGAACTGCCGGTCCGGGCCCATGCGGTACACGGCTGTGAGCGCGATTCGGTCATTGCGCTTCAATGACTGGACAAGGAACTTCGTATCCCAGTGCGGCTGCCCTTCAGCAAGGAAAATGCGTACTTTGTCGCCAACCGAACGGACATAGACCGAACGCTGGTTGTTCTGTGTATCCGCTTCACCCGAGGCGCCAACTACGCGGAAGCTGTAGCGTTGCTCGCCTTCTTTCGGGGCTGTCACCGTCGTGCTGATGTGCACACCCGCTTCGTCGGGGATGACTTCAAACGTGTCGACGACTTCATCATCCCGCAATAACTGCACATTAAACGTGCTGTGCTCAAAGCCGATCTGGTGAATGGTCGCACCGATCTGCACTTCGCTATCGGAAAATGCGAGCGTGACGGTTGACGGGGTTTCGACCCAGAGGTCGCGCCGCGGTACGTCGCCACCGAGACACCACGTCCATAGCGGTACGGCTCGCGCCAGGCCGAGGCGTGCGGCATCCAATGCACCGGGGTTCGTCGACCGGCCGTCACTTATCAATAAGACGCCGGCCTGCGCGCTGTTGTCCGCCTGGTCGATGATGCTTTCGGTTAATGCGCTGGATAGGTCGCTTGCACGCCCCGATGCGTTTGCATGCGACAAACCGTTTGCATCCACCGCAAGCCGGTCATTATCGAAAGACATGATTTTCAGCTCAAAGTGGTCTTCCAGTTCGCTGCGGACATCCGGATCGATAAGCGTATCGACCGCGGCAAGCCAACGGCTTTGGCCGTCCACATCCTGCGTCGCCATGCTTGCGGAGCTATCGAGCAGGACCAGCAACGACGGCCGGCCCTCCATCGCCTTAGGTGTGATCGCTGTCGGATTCAGTGCGATCCATAAAAGCAGAAAGATCGCCGCTGCGCGAAGTAAGAGTAATAGCGGCCAGCGCCTGACAAACAAGCGCTTGCGTTCGTGCATAGTGCGGATCACTGCTGAAACCGCGAGCACGACACATCCGATCGCGATGGCAATCATCGACCACGGCGGCAGGAAGAGCCATTCACTCATGATGCCACCCCCCGCTGGTTACTTAAACGCACCGAGCGCGAAGCTGTGGGCCACCATGCAAGGATTAACATCTCGGTGGTCATGCACAGTGCCGCAAGTATTAAGAGCTTGGGCCAGAGTGGTTGTTGATCGCTGGTGGTGATGCGCGTGCCGGCTTGTCCGGCAAGTTTGACGCCGCCGGCCGACGCTTCGATCAACGTTTGCAGGTTGAGCCGACGCGTGTCCGTTTCTTTGGGATGCACGTTCACGACACCCGCATCGACAGGTTTGTCACCACGCAGCACCTGGTAATGACCGGGTAACTCTGCCGACGCGAGCGAGAGCTTATCCGTTCGGCCGCGTGAGATGACATCAACATCGACGGGCTTTTCATCCGGGCCAATCACGCGGTACGCAATCTCATCACCATCTGATCCGGATTGTCCGCCCGGCACATCCAAGGTCCATGCGCTACCCGGGCGAACCTCACCCCTGCCCGTGTCCTGGCGAAGCGCCCGCAATGTTTCGTGCAGCAGGACGGGGAACAGCGGATTGCCCGCGATGTTCCCGGCATCGGGTGTGACGGGGAAGTTCATCAGCACTACACCGCCCTGCTCGCAAGGCCACATCGCAAGCGCAGCTGAGCCATCGGCATGAGACATGACCAACTCGCGCTCCCTGGCCGGGTCGTTGTCGGTCATGAAGTATCGGCTGAAGTGCAATGAAGAAAAATCTGTATCTGAAATTAAACCAAGCCGCATCGATGCGGGATCGGCAAGGCGCCGGCTGGCAAACGTCAGGTCTGCGCGAGGCGACTGCACCGGTCGCGCCAATGTGAAAGGCGGAGAGATCAGGCCTTGCGATGCTCCGGCCAATGCGTTGAGCACGTCACTGGTCTGCGGGCCATCCATGAAACAAAGCAGGTCCGCACCATCGCGCACACGACGAGCAATAACGTCAACCGATTCACCTGTTAACCGGACCGGTGGCGCGAGAACGAACAGATCGGCTGTCTCTAAAGAACCACGATCCAGATCTGCGGGCCGACGAGTAGCGACTTTGATCCCCGTCGATGCGTATTCAGAGGGTGACAGTGCACGCGCGAGATAAAATGCGGCGTAGTCGGAATCCGTCGACTCTGCATCGCTGATCAGAAGCGCACGCAACGCATCACGCACATGCAGCGTGACGTATCTTGCATCGTCATCAGGCAATCCATCGCCGACCAATGTGACTTTCCCACCATAGAAGCCCGGCGTGGACATCGAAAAACTGAACGAAGCGTCGGCGGAACTGTAAGGCCTCAACTCTACCTCGGCGTCCATCGTCAATTCATCAAACGTCAAGCGAACGACCTCGCTGCGTTTGGCGGGGGTTGCGTTGAATAACGTAACCGTCAGGTTGATCTTTTCATCAACGATAGGAACACCAGGTGAGACATTCATCGCGGTTACGCCGACGTTCTCCGCATCCTGGTCAGACACCGGCATCAACACACATTCAATCCCGGCGCGGTCAGCAAGCGCAACATCACTCCAATTGGTGCGTTGAAAATCACTCAAGATGATCACGCGTCCACCCGTTTCACCCAGCATCTGTTCTGCCAAGTCGAGCGCTGAGGCAGGATCGCCCATTTCAAATGTGCGTTTAGCAGCGATCAGGTGTTCGTGAAGTGCCGCATGGTTCTGCGATAAGACCGGGAGTAGCGCGCGTGGTTTACGGCCGATCAAAATGACCGCCGCCTGCGTGTTGTCGTCCAGCGATCGGAGCACATCCGCCGCCTGCGATCGTGCGTTATCAAATAATGACACGCCGCCCTGCGCTGCGCCCATGCTCATCGACGCATCAACGAGCAGCACCACACTCGGGTTTTCGTCCACTTTTGAATGCGTAGCTCGTTGCCAGAACGGCCGCGTGAATACCAGCACAAGCGCGGCGATCAATAATGAACGTAATAACAAAACTAGAATCGTCCGCAACCGTTGCAATGCCTGCTGCCCACTGCCCGCTTCGACGAGCATGTGGAACGTGGGGTACTTAATCACCTTCGGACGCGGGCGCGTCAGCATGTGTATCAGGACCGGCAGCCCGATCGCAACCAGTCCCGCAAGCAGTAGCGCGTTGGTGAAACCGATCATCGCTAGCGCCCCCGTTCGCGTTCAAGAAAACTGTTCTGAAGCAACTGGTACGGGTCCGTATCCGTACGCGCCAGCACCCAGTCGCAGCCGCGATACTTCGCGCCGGACTCGATCTTTTTCAGGTGTTCGTTAAACCGCTGCTGATACAGCTTGCGCACCTGTTCGGGTTCAGCGAGGAAAGAACCGCTGCCGCCTTCACTATCCATGAACCGCGCCATCGGCACGTCAGGCAGCTCCAACTCTTCCGGATGCACAACATGAAACAGCATCACATCGAAACGCGAATTGCGAAACAGGTTGATCCGCTGCCAGAAGTCGGAGCTATGATCGAGAAAATCACTGAGAACAATCAAAACACCTCGGCGCGTAGCCCGCTGAAACGCTTCGATCAGACATTCGCTCAGGTCCGTACGGCCTTCCGCTTTCGCATCGCCCAGCGAGCCGACCATTGTCGCAAGATGGCTCCAACTCGATCGTGGCGGCAGGTGCAAATGAACCGATTCGTCGGCAAGCGATAATCCGACTTCATCGCCCGCATCCACGACCATGTACGCCAGCGCCGCGGCGAGCCGACCCGCGTATTCCAGCTTGCTCATGGTTGGCCTGACGACGCCGGCAAACTCCATCGACCCGCTCGTATCCATCACGATATACGAAAGCAGGTTCCGCTCGGCTTCATACAAGCGAACGTAATGCTTATCCGTGCGGGCGAAGACTTTCCAGTCCACCAGACGGATGTCGTCGCCATCGGTGTAGCTTCGGAAGTCGGCGAATTCGACGGCTGTGCCCCGGTACGGCGATTTGTGCGGCCCGGAGAACGTGCCTTCCGCCATCCCACGCGGTTTCAGGCGCACGCGCCGAAGCATCTCCATCCGCGCCAGATCCAGATAGGGGTGGTTAAACTTGGCCATCACGACTTCCTGCAGATATCCCCGAAATTCCCCAACACACAATATCCGATCTATGCCACAGCCGCCGGCTCATTCACGTTCTTTAATAGATGCTCGATGATGTCCTTGGAATCAAGCCCCTCACCCATCGCGTTGTAGTTGGCAATCAGGCGGTGACGCAGCACGGGTAGCGCCATATCATGAACATCGCGCACCTCGGGCGTCGGCCGTTTGTCTAATAACGCAGCGGCTTTCGCAGCCGTCACCAGGTGTTGTGCACCGCGCGGACCAACGCCCCAACCTACGTACTTGCGTACATAATCATCAGCAGACGGATCGCTCGGTCGGCTCGACATCACGAGCGACACCGCGTAATTCAAAACATGATCCGACACGGGCACCGCATCAACCATGTCGACGAAGCGAGAGAACTGCTCGGGCGACGCAACCTGCTGCATCTTCGGCAACTGCATGCGTGGCGAACGAGATGCGATGTCACGTTCATACTCAGCGCCCGGATAATCGACATGAATGCTCAGCATAAAACGATCGAGCTGCGCTTCGGGAAGCGGGTACGTGCCTTCCTGTTCGATCGGGTTTTGTGTCGCGATCACGACGAAGGGTTTATCCAGCGTGAAGGTCTGGCCATTGACGGTGACCGCCTGTTCCTGCATCGCTTCAAGCAGAGCCGCTTGTGTCTTCGGCGGCGTACGGTTTATTTCATCTGCGAGAATCAGGTTCGCGAAAATCGGTCCCTTATGGAAGACCAACTCACGGCGCCGGCCCGCCTCATCGCTTTGCAAAATCTCGGTGCCTGTGATGTCAGCGGGCATCAGGTCGGGGGTGAACTGTATCCGATGGAAAGACCAGCCCAGCGCCTCCGCCAGCGCCCGGACCATCAGGGTTTTAGCAAGCCCCGGCACGCCGATCATGACCATGTGCCCGCCGCACAGCAAGCCCGTCAGGAGCTGACGCATCGCCACTTCCTGGCCGACGACCACCTCCCGAAGCTGATCGCTCAGCGCATCAAAAGAATCCCACAACGCCTTCAGGTCCGCTTCGGGCCCGTGACCGCCGTCGTTCGACATGCTATATCCCCTGAAGTAAAGGTGTTACGTACACAATAGAGAATGATTTCTCTTGCGTATTACGATACGGGACAAGCCAATGTTTGACAAGAACCTGTATTGAATTATCGAAACCCGAAATTCCCGGAAATGCAATACCAATGTAACGGGATGACAGACTCCCGCACGGTATTTAAGTAACCACAAAACCACAAGGGAGAACGATCAATAGACTATATAAGGAAAGCCACCGATTAACACAGATAGACACGGATTGAGTACAGACGCAAGGTCTTTGATACTCATCTGTGTTAATCCGTGTTTATCGGTGGCTTAATTTCATCAACGCAACTGAGAACGGATCGCATTTAGCAACACCCGTTACGCCGCTTTCGCGACACGCTTCGTGTTCTCCGCGATCACCGGGAAGGTCGCCGTCGTGCTGGACTTCTTCGTCCGGACCGTGATCTCGATACGCCAGTCCGTACGGGGATAGCTCCAGCGCGAAAAAAGCGAACTCGGGTGGCGTTTCTTTTCAGGCACTTCAAAGCTGAACTCGCCGCTGATTTTTTCACCGCTGCGCACCGCACGGTCCGCGACCGCCACACTCGAAGCGGTGAAGTAACGCACCGAATTCAGGCCATTGTGCTGGATGCACGTTAACGCCACACGCACCTCGCGCACGATCGTATCACGCATGAACGGCTGCTCGATCCTCACAAAGACCGGCTCCGCAAGACTGATGGTCTTCCGTGTCATGCGGACCTTGGGGGTTCCCAGGTGCGACGCGATACCCATCGCGCTTAGCGCCCTGCTCATCGGCCAAAGACCCGCGGCCGCGAAAAGCGACGTCCCCACCAGTGCTTTCACTTCATACACCGGCGGCACCGTCATGTAGTAATGCCCTGCCGTCATTAAACCAAGCAGGTACCACACCACCGCGATCCCGGACCACATCAACACGAGATTGGCGGGTGTTTCGCCCGGCGTCAGGTCGTACCAGTCGTAAGGCCCACCCGTGATCGCCGTCGGCTCGTGCGACAACACGCCACCGATGCGGATCGGGATCAGGCCTAAACCCAGTATCGCTAAACCAAACAGGACCAAACCATACGGCCGGAACCTCCCGATCGGAAGCAGATACGCATCGGCCGGGTCGAGTGGGTTCACACGCGCGGTCAATTCTTCCGATTGGATGCGGCGCTGGATAGACTCCGCCCAGTCGCGCGACCCATGGATAAGCAGCGGCGCGGCCTGACTGCTTTGGTAGGTCTTGCCCATCGCGCGATAGCTGAACGACACATCCGGCTCGAAACCGCCGAATCGGCTTGAGCGCACTTCATTTTTATTGATCGATACGTTTACGGATGTGAAAGACTGCAAGGCCCGTTGTTGGGTCCATGCCCCTTTCAGACCGAGCCCGATGAGCAGGCCCGCTGTCAGGAACAACAGCAGCATGTATCCGGCTATACGCATATCCTCCAGCATCGGCCGGTCAGGACCGATAGTTGACAACCCAAAGCGCAAAGTTTCACACCACCCGGCGACGCGGACGCTCAGGGCGGGTATTATCGGGCGCATGATTGTAAAACTCGAAGGAATCCTCCAATCCATAGAAGCCGATCGGGGCTATATCAGCCTGCCCAGCGGGCTAACTTACGAAGTGCTGCTCCCGGCCTACACCGCCGCCAGACTCACCGGCTCGATCGGTAAAACCGTGACCCTTCACACCTTGCATTACTTGGAATCCCAGGCCCAAGGGGCGACGATCTACCCCCGCCTCGCCGGCTTCACCAGCGCGATCGACCGGCAGTTCTTCGAGCTGTTCGTCACCTGTAAAGGCATCGGCCACCGCCGGGCACTGCGGGCGATGACCCTCTCCACCGCCCAGATCGCCGGCGCAATCGCCGACCGCGACCTCGCCTTGCTGCAAAGCCTGCCCGAGGTCGGCAAACGCACCGCCGAAACCATCGCCGTCACCCTCAAAGGCAAGGTCGACCGCTTCCTCGACGCCATCCCAACCGGCAATCGAACCGTCGCCGACGACGGCACGGATATCGAACCGACTCACATTCCGGGGGCAGGGAGCTTAGCCCGAGACGCCCTGCAAGTACTGCTTCAATTCGGCGAAAACCGCACCCAGGCTGTCAACTGGATCGACCGCATCCTGTCGATGGACGACGCACCAAGCGATGTCGAATCCCTCGTCGCCGAGGTATACCGGATCAAGGGCGGGGGATGATTTTTCGTGTTCAGGGGTTGGGGTTGGGGTTGGGGTTGGGGTTGGAAAAGGATATGCATGCTTCATGCTTCCCGTTTAGCGGGCGAGTTTACTCGCCCATATATCTACAACCCCATACATCCACGCCAACTGCATATGGGCCACCTTTCTGCGCACATACCTGTCGCACCACGCCTATATAGGAGGCGTCATGATCGTTGACTCACGCATAAACCCGAAAATTGTGCATCCATTGCACCAGAGAATGGCCCCCGGCCAGAGCCGGTCACATCGTTGCTGGTTACGATCGCGATACACCCACAACCTCAACCACAAGACTGGCAGGACCGGACACGATTGTGTCCGCCCTCCGCATCCATAGCTTGAAAACAAAGGGGCGGACGTCCTACCCCCAAATAGCGGACAACCCGCAAAACGTTCTTTGACAAGTAGATAACTCCTCAAATGCCCAAACACTCCCCGGGGGAGGCGGACACGGTCACACCCACTGCGCGCGCAATCCCGCGAGCCCCCCGCGCAGTAAACACCCGCGACACGCGCACCAAAACGCCAACGCAGCAATAAAAGTCTTGATGAATTAAATCAATAAACCCGAGCCGTTACTCAACGCCCTGCTCCGCAAGCCAGCGTTCGGCGTCGATCGCAGCCTTGCAGCCCATGCCCGCGGCGGTGATCGCCTGGCGGTATACGTGGTCCGCCACGTCGCCGGCCACAAATACGCCTTCGATCTTCGTCGTCGAGCGATATGGGTCCGCCAGCTTGATGTAGCCGGATTCATCAGTTTCCAGTTGGCCGTCGAGGAACTCGGTGATAGGTGTGTGCCCGATTGCCATGAATAAACCGCCCAACGGCATCTCGCGCTGTTCGCCGGTCTTGGTGTCTTCGAGTTTAACACCGCTGATAAACTTTTCGCCGAGCACATCCACAACCTTCGTGTTCCACAGGAATTCGATCTTGGGGTTCTTCTCGGCGCGCTCGGCCATGATCTTGCTGGCACGCAAGACATCGCGCCTGACGATCATGTACACCTTCTTGGCGAACTTCGTCAGGTAGCTTGCCTCCTCGACAGCCGAGTCCCCGCCGCCGACCACTGCCAGTTCCGCGTCACGGAAGGCGGGCAACGCGCCATCGCATACCGCACAGGCACTGACACCACCGCCGGACTGTGCGAGCCGTTGTTCGTTTTCCAGCCCTAACCAATTGGCCTTGGCGCCGGTCGCGATGATTACTGCGTGCGACTTGACCTCGATGCCGTTGTCACCAGTGATGGTAAAAGGCCGTTTGGACAGGTCCACGCTCTTGACGTTCTGGAAAGGTGTATACAAAGGAGCATCGGCATTGACCTGTTCGCTGTCCTGGATGCCGTCATCCGTCACCACGCGTGTGCCGAAGCGCAGGGCCTGCTTGGCAAACTCCTGCATCATGTCGGGCCCTTCGATGCCTTTGGGGAAGCCGGGGTAGTTCTCGACTTCCGTGGTCATCATAAGCTGGCCACCGGGCATCAGATCCTTGCCCATGGCCCTACCCGGGAACATCAGGGGATTGAGGTTGGCGCGGGCGGCGTAGATGGCGGCGGTCCAGCCGGCGGGGCCGGAACCAATGATCGTTACTTTCTCGATGTTGTTGTCTGTCATAACGGAGGATTGTAGCAGGTCATTAGCAGATCATTCGTTCAGGTCGTACAACCAGACAAACCCACAAAGTATTCCCGCCTGGATTCGCAAATAATGACTAATTACGTCGCAGATATCGCCAACCCGCCGCTAGCGCCACGAGCAGCGAGGAAAGCAACACGATGACCGCGCCGCTGGGCAGGTCGGTCCATGCCGACAGCAAGAAACCTCCAAGGCCACTTACTGCGCCCAGTACGATAGAAAGGAGCATCGCCCTGTTTACACTGCGCGTCAGTTGGAACGCCGCGGCGGCCGGGTTGGTAATCAGGCTGTAGATCATCAACCCGCCGACGGTCTGGAAGTTCACCGTCAGCAACATGGCGGCAAGAACCAGGAAGATGGGCCAGATGAATCCGACGCGCACGCCGCACGCTTCGGCATCCACTCTCGAAAAGAGGATCGCACGCATCTCCTTACCAAACAGCAGCACAAAGAACACCAATGCCCCAGCACTGATGCACATCCACAATACATCATCCCAGCCGCAGAACGTCAGGCTGCCCCACAATAGCGAGCGTACCTCATTATCACTGCGCCCGAATACGCTAAATAGTCCAAACCCCAGGAACGCCAACCCCATCGTTAATGAGAGCAGCAAACCCATCACGATGTTGTCATCCATCCGCACACGGTTCGGCGACGCCAGCCCCAACGCCAACGCGGTCAATACAGATGCACCTAATGCGGGCAGCATCAACGCCTGCCCTTCCAATCCAAACAACGCGCCGAACACCGCGCCCGCCAGCGCAGCGTGTGAAATACAGATCCCCAGAAACGGAACACGCATCCCAACGATGTACACGCTCAATAAACCACTGGATGCCCCCGCAACCAACCCCGCAACCAACACCGGTGCCCAGAATACGAGGTCAAGCATGCGACGCCCCCACTTTCGCATCCGGAACCACCGCCCAACGCCTGCCCTGCTGCTGCAGCACCAGGCCGGGCCCATAGAATCGTTCGACCATCTGCGATGTCAGCACGGTTTGCGGCAATCCCTCGTCGGCTATCGCGCCAGTCTCCAGCAGAATCAGACGCGAGCAGCCGGCGGGCAAGACTTCAAGCTCATGGCAGACCAGCAGAACCGTGATGTTGTATTCGTGATGCAGTTGATCGATCAGGTTAACAATCTGTTCACGCCAGCCAAGGTCGAGGTTGGCAGTCGGTTCATCCAGCAGCATCAGGCTGGGTTCGCGCACCATCGCGCGGGCGATCAAGGTCTTGCGTTGCTCACCGCCGGAGACTTCGCCGTAACCACGATCCGCCAGCGACGACAGGTTCAAACGTTCGATCCACGTTTCCACCGCCAGCCTGTCCTGCCTGTCGGTCGTACGGAAAAAGCCCTTGGCGGAACTTCTACCGAGCAGGATGACATCGCGCACGGTCAAGGGTGTTTCACTTGGGACAGGTAATAACTGCGGGACATAACCGATGCGCCTGCGAACCTTGGCCCGCAGACTTTCGGGTGTATCAACCATCGATGAACCATTCACGCCCACAGCCCCTTCGATGTGTCGCTGCATGCCGAGGATGCTCCGCAAGAGCGTCGTCTTGCCTGCACCGTTGGGGCCGAGCACGCCGATCAGTTCGCCCGCATCGACTTCGAGTCTGTCGATCGAAAGGATCGGCCGTTGCCCCGCGTGGACACGCAAACCCTGGATATCAATGGCCGGCGTATTCAAGGCTGGCTTACCTTGGACAGAGCTGTGATGTTGTCCTGGATCATCGCATCGAATGTATCCTGCCCGTCACGCATCAACGGGAAGTTGCTGAAGACGCAAACCTTCGCATCCAGGCGGTGTGCCAAGGCGTCGGCGGCGGTACGGCCTTCCGGGTGATTGGCGATGACAAGCTTCACCCCTTCACGGTCGCCGGCCACGATGGTGTCGTTGACCTCTCCGACGCGGGCACTGTCCATCGCGCTGAACGTGCCGACAACTTCCAATCCAAGCCAGCGGCAGAACCTTTCCTGGTGCGTGCTGGTCACGATATGCGTCCCACGCAACGGCTCCATCTGCTTCAGCCAATCAGCCTGACGCTCCGCCAGACGTTGCTCGATCTCCATCAATCTATGCTCGGCCGCTTCAGCCGACAGCAAACCACAATCGACCAGTGCATCGGCGACCTGCTTGCATGCCTGCATATAACTGGCGGGCTCACACACGCCACCATCGATATGAACGGCGACGATCTTCAGGTCGCTGCCGGGCAGGTCCGCCAGCTTACGATCGAGCGAGGCCTGGAAGTCCAGCCTCAGCAGCAACCGCGCCTCGCGGATCGCCTGCAACTGGCTCGGCCGCATATCAAAATGCCCCGGGCACGTGCCGGGCTCCGCGAGCCTGAGGCAAGCAGCCTGCTTACCAAGCACATCATTCAATGCACATTCAAGATAGGAACTGGTCACCACAAAGTCCGTGGCGGGCTGTCGAGCCTGGTCACCGCAGCCAAGCAATGAACATAGAAACAGGAGTAACAGAAGAAAACGGCCGGCGCTGAACATAACGATCTCTACTTACGGGCTCAGGTGCATCTGTCTGTATTGGTCTTCCATATGCACCACAACACCGGCATCAGACTGGCTCCGCAACCAGTACTTTTCGGGTACGGGTAGTCGGCCGGGGATATCGAAGAACGTCGAGCCCGGGTCGGGCCCGGGGCTGTACACCGCGTAACGCACGGGGCTCTGCTGCGGGTCATAGTAATACTGACCGGTCTCCTGCTCATCGTAAGGGAAACCGTCCGGCACCCAAAGCGAGGCCCTGTTCTTCAGCCAGGTGTACTCATTGAGGATCGCATCACCCACCGCACGGTAGCGGTAGCTTTCACCCTTTTCGCTGTACACATCGGGCATCTCGATGATATCAACCAGGTCCCGCTTCCTGTCCGGCAGGTACTGCATCAGCTCGATCGGCAACTCGTACGCGGTCCGCGAACTGCATGAAAAACGGGTTGGCGGCAGATCGTCTTTGTTATCGTTGCGATAGACCTCAAGCGCCTGGGTGATCGAGCGCAGGTCCGCGTGTGCCCGGACACGCACCGCCGCCCGCCGCCCGCCGGATAAGGCGGGCAGCAACAGGCTGATCAGTAGCGCCACAATCGAGATGACCACAAGCAGCTCGATGAGCGTAAAGCCGTGTTGGGCGGGCCGGGGCTTCATGGCATAAACTCAATTCAGGATCGGCGTCGACGCAGCGCACCGATGGATGCTGCTAGCAAAAACAACGCTGTCGCGGGTTCCGGTACAACTGTTGTAGTTGGTGGCGTGCCGGCGTTCCAGTTTTCCAGCACCGGATCCAGATCATCCAATCCGACGTAACCGTCACCACTACTATCGCCACCGAGCACATCACCCGGCGTAACGGTCTGATTCCAGTGACTTAGCACAATGTCCAGATCGCCGAGACCTACGAAACCATCATCGTTATAGTCACCGCTCAAAGCGGCGGCGCTGAAGCTGTCAGCGTTCATAACCAGCAACTGGTAACCATCGGTGCTGTATACACCGCTGCTGGCTGACTGATCGAGGATGCCGGTGACGTTGAAGTGCTCGCCCACGGCGAACAATTCCGTGCCATCGAAGCTATCGTTGAGGCACAGTTGAACATCGAAGGTCCGGACGCCATCGGTCACGACAAGCGTGCTATCCGTCTGCCAGGTTGCTGCTGATTGGATCCAGACATCCTGCAGTTCGACCAACGTTGATTGGTACAACTCGCCACCGCTCTGACGCGTTGAGTCGAAGATGAACAAGTCGTTCGCGTCCTTCAGATCGCTGAGCGTGATCTGTGTCGCATCGGGCAGGCCGTAGCCTTGCTGAAGCACGACGATCTCGAAGTCGACGGACGGATCGATGGAGTGTTGTTCATTGACGTTGTATTTGCCGGCGTAGTGCAGGCCGGCTCTGATGCGTACTTCGATCAAGTCCCCGGCGCGCAGCGGTTCGGTCACACCGTCACCACCATACAAACCGAGACGCGCAAGCTCACTGGTCCACTGCGCATCGGTGTAGTTAAACGCGGGGTCGCCGATGAAAGGCCGGTTGCCGTAGTTCTGCCCCATCCATGCGGCGGTTCCGCCGTGGTCATTGAATGCGGAAGTCGTGTCGGTGTCCCATGCGGTTCCGTCGAGATCAACCGCCTGGAAGTAAACCTCCGCCTGGCCGCCCATGGCGAAAGCGACGTAGCTGGAGGTATAGCCTGGCGTCGGGTCGAGCCAGTCTTCGGTATTGTTCAAGACAACACCAATCAGACGAACGGGGAATGTGCCGTCGTAAGCGGCGCTTCCGTCTGCGTTGACGGCCTGGTATTCGCTGTGGGTGATGTAAGGCACCGTGTCCCAAACCGTATCCGCAAAAGCGATAACAGACTGGCTGAGGATGGTGGTAGATATAAGAATGGCAATCATCCAGCGGGGCATCGGTTTCTCCTTCCCGGGCGTGAAGTGCCCGGGTAAAACGACACGGTTTGCCCGGGCACATAAAAGATCATACGATCTGTATATTAGTGTTATCCTTCCAGTATTACAAATTTCAAAATCGTATGAATTCTGACCCCCGCATCGCGTTTTTTGACGGCCTTGCTGAGGGATGGGACGGCATCCATCCTTCCAGGGACTCGATGACCGAAGGCCTGATCAAGCAAAGAAAACTGTTAAATCTGAAGCCCGACACGGACCTGCTCGAGGTCGGCTGCGGCACAGGGAAAACCACTAGCTGGTTGGCTAGCCAGGTTGCCCCGGGTCGTGTGACCGCGATCGATTTTTCTCCAAAAATGATCATCCAGGCGGTGGATAAACAGATCGATGCCGATTTTCAGTGCATGGATATCTGCCTGGATCCGCCCGGTATCCGTTGCTTCGACACCATTTTGTGCCTGCATAGTTTCCCGCACTTCAGGGATCAGGCGGCCGCGTTACGGAATTGCTCACGTGCTCTGACGGGTGACGGCCGACTCATCGTCATGCACCTGGCAGGCAGCGACCATATCAACAGCTTCCATGCCGGTATGGAGGGCCCAGTGCAGGGCGACCTGCTGCCGGTCGGCGATGAATGGCGTCCCCTGCTGGAGCAAGCCCGTCTCCAGCAAGTGCAACGGATTGATCGTGAAGACCTGTTCTTTCTGGAAGCGACAATTATCTAGAACGGCTCCAAAAAGTATTGTTACTTCATCTGTTACTTCGCGCAGGGCATACCTCGGGTGTGCGTCACCAATACTTTTGAAACATTCAAATACATTTGCCCGGCATAAAACCCCCGCATAGTTTAGAAAAGCTTTAACTTAGTATTGACGCGGGCTGCTTATCTCCTACGATGTCGCTCATCCGGTATAAGGAGCCTGCGATGTCAGAGTTGGTGCGATTCACCGTCTCTATCGAGCAATCGTTATTCGATAAGCTGGAAAAAGCGGTCGGTAAAAGTGACTACCGCAACCGTTCGGAATTCATCCGCGACCTGATCCGCAATCAACTGGTCGACGATGAGTGGCAGTCCAACAAGGTCCTGCTGGGCACGATCACGCTGATCTACGACCACCATGCCCCCGGGCTCAGCGCCAGGTTAACCCACTCCCAGCACCACTTCATCGGCAAGGTCCTAGCGACGACGCACGTCCACCTGGATGAGCACCTCTGTGCCGAAATGATTATGGTCAAGGGCAAGGGGAACCAGATCCAGGCCCTGGCGGATCGCCTCCGCCGGGAAAAAGGTGTGCTGCTTGCCAAACTCTCAGCGGGAACCACCGGCAAGTCACTGCGGCAGTAAATTGGGGCATCAGCCTTGCGCTGCGAGACAATCGCAGGTCGGGCAGAACTGCCCCGTCCGAGACCATCTAAGACTGATACACTATTTATATATAGATGTATCCCCCCCAAGGAATTTGCCATGCTGATCGCTGCGCCCGTAATCCAAGACCAATTCTGTACTCACTTCGGCAAGTGTGATAGTGTGTTCCTGTGCGAGGTTGATCCTGAAACCGGGACTATAGAACGGCCACGGATCGTTCCACGCAACGCCTCCGGCTGTGAAAGCCTGCCCAACTGGCTGAATGAAATGGCCGTACAATGTGTCGTCGCCGGTGGGATCGGTGGCGGAGCCCAACAGCGTCTGTCGGAATACGGCATCACCGTTTCGGCCGGACACTCGGGCAAAACCCCCGAGGATGCCGTACGCCATTACCTGGCTAATCCCGAAGCAGAACACCCCAACGCGTGTGCCGATCATGAACACGAGCACAAACACTGCCGACACTAAGCAAGATCGCCAGCGAGCACTGGATCATCATCGCCAGACGCAGCACCCCGCATGCGTGGTCTGTGATCCTGCCAACCCGTTCAGCCTGAATCTCAACTGCAAGGCAGACGATCACGGCGGCGTCAGCTCACGATTCGAGCCCAAGCCCTGGATGGCCGGCTTCACAGGTCAATTGCACGGCGGGATCGTCAGCGCCTTACTGGACGGCGCGATGACGCAGTGTCTGTTTGCACAGAACACAAAGGCTGTCACCGCCGTGCTTCACACACGCTTCCGCCGACCCGTGCCAATCGATCAAGCACTGCAAGTCCGTGCGTGGCTAGAGGACACCGATGGCAAACGCCATCAGCTTAAGGCTGAACTGCGTTTTAATGATGACCTGCTCGCCGACGCTGAAGCCACGTTCTTATCTATTGAAAATTGATAAAACCAATTAGAGCGTTCTCAATCCAAGCGCAGCAGGCGCCTCACTTTGATGCCATCCATTGATTCCAGGGAAACCGCAAAACAGATACATCTCTATTGCTTCGGGTCATTGTTTGATCTAAGGTTAGGCATGCACGAGCGAAAACGATACTGGGGCCGTATTGCTCTGAGCAGCATTATTGTCGTAGTACTGTTTTTCGTGGGGTTGAAGTTTTACCTGTTCTGGACACCGGTGGATGTACTAAACCTGTTTGAAAGCGACTCTGCGAGCGGGCGTGCTGTACAGGATGTGTACGACTGTGCTCATCACCAAAGAAATTTACTGGGCTACATCATCGCATTTAAAAATGAAGTGGGTCGACCACCGCAGAGCTTGGAAGAACTGATCAATCACGACACCGGGGCGATGGCTTTTGATAAATGCTTACTGGGTCCCGACTACGAGTATTTACCCGAGAACTACGGCAAGCCCGATGCGGTGCTGATCCGTGAAAGAGCAACCAAGCATGACGGCACGCTGTACTTGTGGCTGCACGGCTTACGGCCGCGTGTAGAAACCACCGGGGACGGCACAGTACATTTGTTTGAGGATAGTGACCTGATCACTCTCCCACCGAAAGAAAAGCTGAAAGCCGCCGAGTCGGACTGATCAATACAGGTCAAACAGCTCATTCGATTCGGGTCCGAACCAGCCAAAACCCAGGTTCTTATAAAAATCTTCGAACAGTGGGTGCGTGAAGTCCATCGCTTGTGAATCAACGTGCCCATCGCCCCAGGCAGCATGTGTGCTGGTGTGATGCCTGAAGTGGATCGATGGTGAATGCCTCCAAGTCGAGACCTCGGTAGGGAATTGCTGTACGAAAGGCGTTTCGGCGAATGAATATTCGATGATGTTCGTCTGTCCCGAAACAATCTTATAAAACGCTGCATCGGTGAACATAACCGTCTCGGTTGGCAGCGTGACATCATCCACTCGTGCGGTATTGAGCGCGGACTTGCCGTTGGTGCCATACAAATCACAGCGCCCACCGATGTATGAACCGTTGTAGCCATACCCGCCGGTGCCGACCTCGAACCCGGGCGCATCGTAATCGAGTTGATCCTCAAACGAAGGGCAATAGCGGACTTCACCCTGATAGCCCACGTAGTCGACCAAGGGTCCGCGTGTCGGATCGAATGTCTTGTCCTCGTCCGTGCCTGAGCCGTCCGTATTACGTCTGCCGTGCCAGCGCTGGAGGTTGTTTGTGTAGATATCCAATGCGGCGGGGACGTAGTAGCCACCGTTATCCTGTGCATAGGCAGCGTTTGCCGTGACGAGTTGCCTCAGGTTCGACAGGCACACCGCGCCCCGGCCGGTCTCTCGCGCACTACCTAAAGCAGGCAACAGAATCCCGAGCAACACCGTAACAATCGATATCACGACAAGCAGTTCGATCAGCGTGAACGCTCGCGTGCAACTGTCTTGCGTGTTGTTATGTTGTCCTGTCATCAATCACTCATAAATGAACGGTACAAAAAAGGTCGCGGTCGGGTTCCCACTAACCCGACCGCGACCGGGGTGCCTCAACGGTTAATCGACGCGGCGGCGCCGCATCCCAATAAGACCTGTAGCAACTAACATCGATGTCATCACCATCGGTTCGGGCACCAACACCAATTCGTCAACCGCGACATACGTCGGCGTGTTAATCCCGTAGCTGCCGACATCTGTTGATTCCCAACTCAAAGAGATCGATGCCGCGTTACCTAGAGGCGACAGATCCAGCAATTGCCAGGTATCCACGACGTAATCGAGCGAGTTATCAGTGAAGGTGTAATCCGCTAAACAGAAGGTCACCGACCCAGTTTCAGATCCCGTTGCACCGGCTTCTGCAAAACCGGTGAATGTGACATCGAAGTAATCCGGGTCATCACCTGTTTCGCCGCCGAATTGCTTGGCGTAGCTATCGCCATCGAGCATCGACAGTGCCGCATAAGTTGTGTTTGTCAGTTGGATGGAAGCGGGTGTCTGCCCGGCCGGAAGATCGATGATGGATGTGTTGTATGCGATGCCGTAATTCCCCGAACCGCTGACATCCGTACCTGTGTATGCAGCGTACTGGTTGGTGAAACCAGCGGTTGTCGTATCGCTGTCATTGGAGTAGGTCCAGCCGCCGTAAAATCCGCCACCCAATGTCACGCCCTTGGATACGAAACCCGGGTTGGCCGGGCCATACAAAGGACGATCCGCCGGATTCAACTCGTCGAAATCCACAACCGTCGCGGTCGCGTTTTGTGTCAATAGGGCGCTAACTGCCAACATCATGATCGTTTTCACGTTATCTCTCCTCAACATTGAATAAGAAAATTATCATCGCGCTCAATCACTTCGAGCGGCGTGAGATCAAAACAAATAAAGTCGGGAACATGGCTGTAAGAACCGCGGGCTCTGGCACAGCAGTGCTGGAAGTCGGCGAGGTATTGCTATTCCAATTCGCCAACACAACATCCAGGTCATCCAAGCCGACAAAGCCGTCGTGTGTCAACTCGCCGTTAAGTAGCGATCCCACCGGCACGGTCTGGTTCCACGATGCTAAGACAACATCCAGATCACTCAGCCCGACAAAGCGATTGCCATCCAGATCACCCTGTTGCTCGATTACTTCCAGGTAATCCACCTCCGGTGCAAAGTACGATCCGAACGGGAAATCCGAATCACTCACCGAGCGCAGACGAACATAAGCGATGCTTTCGAGCGAAACCGCATTGCCCGCTGCATCGATCACGTCATCCAGATCGAAGACATCTCCGCCGTTTGTGATGTCAAAGTAGCCCGGCAGATTCTTGTCATCATCAAACGGTGAAGCGTAATTCAGGCTGAAGTCGGGATTCGTGGTGATACCGATCGCGTTTGAAGAAGTGCGCGGGTCTGCAATCAGATCGTAATTGCCCGGTTTAAGCAGGTAGAAGGTCTCATCCTGCCAGCCGTCTGCTGTCGCGCCGCCGCCATCCGATTCGATCGCCACCTCAACAAAGCCCGGCTCGTAAAAAACAAAGTCGTAGGGTGCGTTGCCGACGATGAGCAGGTCATCCCCTTCGCCGTTCAAGACTTCGGTGCTGAACCCCACAACCAGGCCGGTCGTGCGACCATTTGTGCCGCTGCTTGCATCGTCCGTCCAACCACCGAGCGAAACGATCTGCGTCAACGTGCCCTGCGATAACGGAACTTCTACGCCCGGCCCGCCCAGCGCCGCTTGGGGATTGTCATACAACTCAAGCGGGTCTGAGCCGTAGACAACATCCACGTTTTGCCCCGGCTCGAAGTAGCCGAGTACATCCGCATACCGCGCAGCATCTGCCGGCGTAACACACATCGCTGTGCAGGCGCCGGCCGCGGCAAACCAACTGAACACCATCCGTGATCTAACCAACATCGTGTCTCCTCGCCCCGATTCGCGCAGGGCACCCCTCGACGAACAAAAAGAATGTCCGTCCTCACGAAGCTGGCTTGGGCATGGGCGGGGTCGGCGAGGGGGTCTCGACGTCGCGGAAGCTGCCCGAGCATCCCGTTCGCGAGGACACCATCGGCACCCTTTCAGGCAGGTCTTCCGGCTTAGGGTTTACATCTTGCCGGCCTTCCCAACAGGCCCGTTGCAGGCCCATCAGTGGCTCATTCGGCAAGACGCCGGCCCGACGATTCAGGTCAGGCCACCCAATACGGCGGCGCGTCCGCGGGGGAGTTTCACAACCAGGGATAACAAAAGTCCGGTTGCGAGCACCCCACTTCCCTTTTCACGTGGCCCCGGCAGCTTATTCTGCCGACCACCACGCACCTGTGGGTTCTGCCTAAGAACTTACTACCATCCTGTCCGCAAAGCAACAACTACAAGTGCAAAATCCATATTCCACGCCGAAAACCCCTATATGAGGTGGATAACTCGTGAAAAATGGACTATATGGAGTATCAATGAATGATTCCTGTCAGCTAGACCAACGCTGAGAAGTAATGAGAACGGGGCTGATATTGACATCTTTCGAAGCCAATGCGCGAACCACGGCCCCAGACTTGAACCGCTCGTCAGTCTCGATAGAATGTGTAACTCAACCCACCACGCGGGTGTAGCTCAGTGGTAGAGCGTCACGTTGCCAACGTGAATGTCGTGAGTTCAAATCTCATCACCCGCTTTGTTTGACATGAAGTGCAGAAGCCCACTGCCAAAGAGTTAAAGGGTGGAATGACAATCACTTAGTGAGCCACTTCTCGACGGTGTGACGATCACCTCAGATGCATCCGGTTAGCCCGGGTGGCCGCGACAAGACCCGCTGAACGTATCCATGGATACGTTTGGTCGGCCTGGAGCGCCGCCTTGACTGACCGAAACACACAGACCCGCATCCCAAGTTTTCGACGACAGCGACATAAAAATCGCCCTGATCGTGCATATACCGTTCTAAACGGCAGGCGAATGTATTTGGGGCATTGGGACGATCCGCGTTCCAAATCCGAATACGATCGCCTGATAGCCGAATGGTTGGTGAATGATCGACAACACATCCGGGTTGATCCATCAGACACAATCACGATCACTGAACTTGCGGTTGCGTTCATGCAAGATGCGCTATCGAGCGAGCGCTATCGAACGCCTGCGAACTTCAAACCCGCATTACGTGTTCTGCGAAAGTTGTACGGTCATACACCTGTCGGTGAGTTCACGTTGTCACGCTTTGAAGTGACCCAACAAGCATTGGTGCGTCAAAGACATGCCCGGACAGGGAAGCCGTGGTCCCGCAGATACATCAACCAAAACATGGATCGCCTACTAAGGGTGTTTCGCTGGGGTAAGAAGCACAAGTATGTGCCACCCCATGTCTGGGCGGATATCGAGGACATCGATCATCTTCAGCGGGGCCGCACTTCGGCACCTGAATCCGAACCGATCAAACCAGTTCCCGAGGAGCACGTGGATGCGATCCGTAGTCATGTGTCCCGCCAAGTCTGGGCTATGATCGAGCTGCAACGACTGACAGGCATGCGTCCGGGTGAAGTCGTTGTAATGCGTGCTATCGATATCGACCGCAGCCGATCCGTGTGGATATATCATCCGAAGGATCACAAGAACGCACATCGTGGAAAGAAACGCTTCATCCCCCTAGGTCCCAAGGCCAAAGAGATCATTGAGCCATTCATAATTGGTCGTGATGTAGACGCATGCCTGTTCAGCCCTCACGAAGCAGAGGTCGAACGTAAGAAACAACTACGGCGGCGCCGCAAGAGTAAAGTCCAACCGTCACAACAAGACCGATCCAAATTGAAACCGCGACGAAAGCCCAATGGCCAGTACACAACAGTGTCCTATGCCCAGGCCATACGTCGAGCTATCCGCACGGTCTTCCCGCACCCTACGCTCAACCAGATTCCAAGAAAGGAGTTGACACCTGACCAACGAAAAGAACTAAGCCGATGGAAGCCCCCTCAGCATTGGCACCCGAACCAGCTTCGTCACTCATTCGCCACAGACATACGCCAGCGTCATGGCGTCGAAGCCGCTTCGGTGTTACTTGGACACAGCAAGATAGAAACCACCCAGATTTACGCCCAGACGAACCTAAACCAAGCGATAGAACTTGCAGAAAGGAATGGATAATGCCTAAGGGGCTCACCGTAGAAGGTTTCAGGTTGTTGATACAAAGAAAAAGAGATCGGCCAAGACTCATGGCGACAGAGTTGGCCCACATCCTAGAAAGGCTCCACAATGACAAGGCAAGCATTCGTCGCCAAGCAGCAAAGGAATGCGCAGACCTCTTCATTGAGGCCCACAAGATATACCGAATGTTCTTCGGAAGTGATCCGATTACAGCCCCGCCTATGCCCATAGGATTCTCTTGCTCAGAGTGTGTCGAATCCGCAAAAAGCCTTGGGCAATGGTGTATCCAGGTGGCCCATATGAATCGAGCGTCTACCTGTCCAGAGAGATCTACTCGCCCTGTGAGCATCAGACATGCCGCTAAAAACTGGTTCTACTGTGATGTCCGTACGCTTAAGAAGATGCTGAAGAACTTCAAGATTAAGCATCGGATTGTATCAGAGCGTGTGTTTTATTTTGATCTCGATGAAGTCATATCGATCAATCCAAATAATGACCAAGATGCGGACCCAACATTATTCTTTCCTCAAGACAATTAATATATGTACCCAGCTCAATCGACATGAACTTTTTAGTAATTACACTTAGCAGTATCCCAATGTAATGTGGCTTATTGGAGTTGTAACATGCCCTTGCTTTCTGATGAGCGGATTTCAGATCTGTACACCCGCAAAGGTGATCGCCAGCACGTGGAATACTTATGGCAGCTATATGAGCCTTACGCAGAGCGTGATTTCCTGAAGAATTACCATGAACATCACGCACAGCGGTATGCAGAAATGTATCTAGGCGCCGTTTTGGTTCAGCAGGGTATTCCTGTCATTCCACAACAGGCGCGGCCACGACAAGCTGGACCTGACTTCTGTATTAAACATGAGGGGGGACATATGTGGATCGAGTCCATAGCACCAACGATGGGTAGCGGCCCTGATAGCGTGCCTGATTATAAAAATGATAGAAAGGTCCACAATGTGCCCCATGAGGAAGTCAAGCTGAGATACACTTCAGCATTTGAAACGAAATATCGCAAGTATGAAAACTACTGGTCCAATGGCTGGGTTTCCACAGACTCAGTATGTATAATTGCCATTAATTCAGGTTTCATTCCAAACAAATTTACTGAACTCAACATTCCACGCATTGCTCAGGTGCTGTATGGGGGAGGGTGGCCGCAGGTTACGCTTGATAGAGAAACTTTGGAGGTAGTAAAGGAAGATTATCAAGAGCAGCGTGACATGGTAAAGGCCTATGGGGCGAGGATTAGCTCAAGGTTATTTCTTGAAGAGCGGCATAGCGGTATCAGTGCCGTCATATTCGCATATGCCGACCCATACAATCACCCGGAATCGCTTGGTACAGATATTCTTATTTGCCATAATCCACATGCCACAAATCGTCTTGACATTGGTTGGCTTGGCGTTGGGCGCGATTGTTGTTGGACCCCTACCGAAACCGGTGGGCGAATTGACTTTATCAAGCACAACAAGGGAGATGGTGAGTGAAAATCTGTGTGTTCTTAGATTTTCTCTTGAGAGAAACAAACCCAAGCACGCTGTTGCATGGCCTCAATTACCTGCCTTGGGGCAATGTGATCGATGTATTGACTAGTGGTCGAGATATTGCTGTGTCCGAGCTGCTTGCTGATGACATTGATCGGAACGCCTTCGGCACACAATTCCGCCGCGTGCGTGTGGCGCAGCCCGTGTGGGTGTACACGCTTGACGATGCCCGCCTTACTAGCATATCGCTTGATCATCTTACGCACGTAGGACGCTGATAGCGTGTCACCACACAAGGTGCAAAACAAAGGCGCCGAGCCAGTGATGCCGTATTCATGACGACATTGTAGCCAGCGTTCTATTATCGCGACCGCTCCCGGATCAACTCCCACAACGCGAGTCTTTCCACCCTTGCCGCGGCAGACACGAATCGAACCCTGCTGGGCGTCCAGATCCTTGGGCTCAAGGTCCAATGCTTCACTGATCCGCAGCCCAGACCGGTATAAGGTCGTGATCAGGGCACGATTTCGTATGGCAGATGCTCCGTGACCTCGGACTGCGCTTATCAAGGTCGATGATTCTTGGGGGGTAAGCACCTCAATTGGATAACGGCGTTTCGTGTTCATAACTCTACGATAAGTCCACAGTCGCCGCATCTAAAGGTTATATTGCATTCCATTGATTACCACAATTACATTCTGTATAGTCTTCCGTATTAAGTGAAAGGCCCTTGATATGGATGAGGATCAAGCACAAGCAGTTGCAGATGTATTGGGCGGTGACGTCTGGCAGAGCGGTGGTGACGTATGGCTTGTTGTATTTCGACGAACCGATGGAGTAGTGGTCGCCATGTCAGATGAGGTTGTGTGTGAATATGCTGATAATGATGCCTTAGAGTCTGGAGTGGCACTATTCAGCATTCCTCTACACTGAAACCACCTTCTCCATCAACTAGGTTCAGTTCAGCTACTCACCGAGAAAGCGATCTAATCGACGCTGTAGCTCATCCAACTTCTGGATTTTCGTCTGGCACTCCCACACAACCAGAACCTTCCAACCATCACGTCTAAGGTTGTGGATTACTGCCCTATCGCGCTCAATCGTAGCCGCGAACTTATCAAGCCAGAATGCTTGCCTTGATCTCGGTTCCACTTTCCCATATTTGCAGGTGTGTCTATGCCAGTAGCACCCATGAACAAATACGATCTTCCGCTTACTACGAAATACTATATCAGGTTTGCCTGGTAGATCCGGAGCGTGTAATCGATATCTGTATCCCATCCCATGCAATACACGACGTACCACCATCTCTGGTTTCGTGTCTTTGCCATGAATCTGCGACATACAATAACTACGTTGCTCACGTGTTAATACATCACTCATTGCACCACCAGTGACTATAATCTCGTAATATGAAGAGCACATCAACCCAGCATCCCATGTTCAAAGGCAAACTGCCCACTCTTTCAGATGACGAACTAATCGCTCTTAGGGCGGCATTAGAAGTCGAAATGCGTAAGCGTGGCATTGCTTTCTCAGTAGGAGATATTGGGGAAAAGGGTGCAATTGAACATTTTAGGAAGACGCCGGGCCTGCCCAACCTACAGGCCGCACCAACTGGCACCAAGAATGTCGATGCCTTGTCGCGCAATGGAGATCGATACTCAATCAAGACTATTTGGAAGGGTAAAAAGACTGGAACAATCTATCCAGATCCTGATTCTCCCAACCGTCAACTATTCGAATACCTGCTAGTAGTCCGTCTGGGTAAAGAAATGACAGTAGAATCAATTCATGAGTTTACATGGCTTGAATTTTTGGGCGCGAGGTGTTGGGATAAAAGAATGTCTGCTTGGTATGTTCCTATCAGCGTAAAGTCCATGACTAAATCAACACGTATTGTTTAGCGAAGGAGGCTCACGATACTATCAGGCTTCAGCTCTGGAATGCCTACAGATCCGTAAAAACTTACAAAACAAGCCTGCATCGCTTCCGCGTATGGAGCTACAAGTGTGGCGATTACTTCATATTTATTCATGGCCGTAATTGGTATGCTTTCAACTTGTAAAAAATCCCCGTATAGATGTGGAATATCCATAAATTCAGGAAGATACCAGTGACGGCCTTCTGGCGTTGTATCGATCTGGCTAGGTGATCTGGACCATGCCTTGAGTTTTTTGTGGCGTGCCGCTTCTTCAGGCTTATTTGCAGTATCTGTGATCTTATTACCCAATATATCCTTAGCGGGAACGGTCTTTAGCGTAAGAACAAAATCGGCGCGAGGTCGCTCTTTCCCTGGTTGTTTAAACAAATGGCAATGAGGGGTTAAAATTACTCGAAAATCATCTTGATTCTCACGATTCCTGAGTATATCACCAAGGTTGTAGTTTTGGTTGATCATACTTGGATAGATATAGTACTCAGAAGACACCCGTTCCATAATCGGAACATTACCTTTGCCATCTGATGTTATATCACCGATTTGAATGGCCGCGCGTCGCCTAATTAGTCGTTCGAGTGTGTCTGACGATAACCCCCCGTCTGCAGATAACCTTTTCCAATTGGCTTCCAAGAATTCCCATAGAAACGAACCTGCTAATTTATCAAGTTCGTCATGGAGAGTTCGCGAAATCTGAGGCACACCAGTTTGGAGGATATCCCCTACCGCCAATTCAATTCCATTAGGTTTACTTTTGTCAGCCCATTTTATAAAGTCAGTTGTGTGTAGTTCTGGGGGTTTTGGCGCGCTGCTATAAACAATGATGGGGCAGAATCGGCGTCCCGTATCACGATACTGTAGAACCATCTGAATGACTCTTGCTTCATCATTAGCAGGTGATCCGTCATATGTATCAGAGATAATAAGATCATACCGACGTAATGGATCATTAAGGAGTGTTAATGCTTCATCAAAATTACTACAGGGATGTGCTGTGACATTTGTGCCACTCTGCTTAAAGAAATCCTGAAGATCACTCGTTAGTGCCGCCAGATAATCCTTATCATCATCGACAATTAAGACTTGTAGAACCATGTATATCCCCCTAATGACCTACCTTACGCTCAAAGGTTGCTTCAAAACACGCGCCTGATAGTGGGCCGTCATCTCGATAGCGAAGCATGCCATACATATCCATCACTTGACGAGCAATAAATAACCCCAAGCCCATCCCATGGGGTTTGCGTGAAAACTCAGGATCAAATATTCGGACACGGTCTTCCGGGGGAACTCCCGACCCATCATCAGATAATAAAATACGAAACCCGTGTTTCAGCTGTGATAAACGTATCTGAATCTTGCCGCCTTTCCCATCGCCATGATGATGTGTCAACCAATAAATACTGTTATCGAGAAGATTAGCCACGATCTGCCCAAGATTAGAACGTGACATATGTACTACCAGTGGATCTTTCGGCCACTTTCTCTCAACTTCAATGCCTTGCTTGGCGATCAGGCTGGAAAAGAGATCGAGATTTCCTTGGATTTCATCTTGTACTACAAAACTTTCAGTACGCCCACGCTTTCCCGCGGCTCGCGGGAGCAGCCAGTCGCGATGAGCATGAATTCGCTCTAAATAAGACCGAATATTAATAAAGCGGTCATTAAGTTGGTTGGCACGATGCGCCCCCAGCATGTCTTTGAGATCTTTTTCAAGCCCATTAACTGCACGGTTAACATGGGCAAGTGGAGCTCCTATCTCATGGACTACCCTATCAATTAATTGCCCCAAGCCAGCGGCCAGTAGGACACGAGAGTAGTGCTCTTGAAGGCGCTTGACCCCTTCCCTAATTTCACCTTCCTTTTGTGTAACAAGTTTTGTGACAGGATGTTTAACACCGAGCTGGTCTTTAGTTTCTTTAACCACCAGAGCCATGTCAAACGGTTCAAACAACGAAGACAACTCTTCGGGTTTAGGTTCTTCTCGCGGTCGAACTTCATATCGCTCTGCTTCAAGATGCGCTAGAATGCGAATGAACCATTCTTTGAGGGCAGCATATTGATCGTTGTGTACAAGCCCTTCACGATTTGCTCTATCGGGCAAACCAGGATTATTATCGCGTGATATCTGCAACGCAGCTATGATTTGGTTATTTGCTAGACGCAAAGTTGGATTCTGGCGACTACGGGTATCAAGGCTTAACCAATCGAGACCCTTCTCTCCGTATGGATGAACTCGAAAACCATCTCGATAAATACTAACTCCGGAGTAATTATTCAAAATACCTCGTATAGACTGTGCACCCAGATTATATTCGAGCATGTAAGGAGTTAGGCCGGGAAGATCTCTGTCCCATGCGCGTATTTCGACACCGAAAGAGCCACAGATGACGGTTTCCCCTTTGGACCCCAGGGCTTCTTCACTAAATTTCTTATGCAGTTTCCCATCAATCTCAAGCCGTCCAGTAAAAATACCTTCCGCGGAAACACGTCCGCTTAGTTTATATTTAGGCTTTGTTGTTATTTCGTGGGGTTCAACCTTGCCAGTCAGTGTTGGATAACCAGGCAAATCGAGTTCAATCTCAAAATCAGACACCTCGGCCTGTCCGGAACTATTCTGAAATGGAGAAATCAGACGTGATAATCGATTGTGTAACTCCTCAAAGTCTTTTTCAGTCCAACTCCGACGACTACGCAGGTTATCCAGTCTGAGGATCGTCCCGTGTTTAAGTTGAGGCAGTGTTTCGACTTCATACACGATTGATACTTCGTCAAGATAACTGTCGTCACTGAATAGCCCCCAATCAAGAAGAACGGTCACACCATCCATTTTCCCTTTACGCTTCGTTTCCATGTACAAGGAATCTGAGAGACGAGCAGCGGCAAATCTACCTATGCCTTTCGCACCTTGATATGGCCTACCATTTGGTGTTCGTTGGCCAGCTTTCTTGTGAATGGTGCCGGGTTCAAACCAACCAGATAACACGACTGGCAGATCCATACCATGTCCATTGTCTTCGATGATTAAAGTATCTGGATCGAGTGGGTTATCGCCTTCGAAAGAGACTTTCACCTTGGTAGCATCTGCATCGTAGGCGTTCTTTACAAGTTCAACTACTGCTACTGGCTCATCACTTATCAGTTCATCTCCGATGAGCGAAATCAATCGTGCGCGAGGGCGCATTGTCGCATGACCGCTTGATGGTAATTCATTTTGTGTATTCATGGATAGCTCATCTGTTGTTAATCAACGATGTGACTGCTCTCCGCATAACTGGCGGGCAAACAGCATTACCAATCATCTTGATTTGGTCTCGACGAGAACCATGGTTGAGTGTGTGGGATTTTGACATTCCCATTGCAGCCTTCAACTCTGGAACCTGCAACATTCTCATCTCATGTCCATGCCCGCGTGGCCGTACAAATGCAAAACGATCAAGCGTAGTGATGGTACGAAGTGGCTGACTTAATTCCTGCCAGCCCCCGGCATGATCTGAGCCATAATACACAATCAGAAATGGCTGTTTCTTGCCGATAGACTCAAAAGCACGTTCTGCACGCTGCAATGTTGCCCGGGCCCGTTTGGGCGAATGAAGCGAAGTATAATTGTATCCGCCATTCATGTCTATGATTTGCTTGGCTGATCGTTCATTTCGGACACGTGGTTCAAGTGTAGGGGATGGTGATTCACGATCGCAGAGCAGGAATAAACGACGCCTGCGTTGCGGTACGCCAAAATCGGCAGAATTCAGTACCTGAGCATTTACGTAATAACCAAGATCCTCCAAGCCAGAGATAAGGTCGTTATAACGATGCCAGTTTCGCATACTTACAACGTTTTCTATGACTATCCAACGAGGTTTCAATATGCGTGCATATCTCAGGACTTGGAAAGCCGTTTCACGGCTCTTTTCGCATCGCGGCTTGTTGCCCTTAGCCGGGCTGTGATTGGTACATTCGGGAGAAGCTAAGATTAGATCAATGTGCCCCAGTTGTCGGATACGCCAATCGCTGATTGTTTCCAGTCGTTCATTAAAGAACTTTGACTCAGGAAAATTGTCTTGATGCACTTTGCCAGCCAATTCCCACAGGTCAAACGAAGCACATATTTCGACGCCTGCTGATCGTGCCCCCCAACTGCTACCACCAGCGCCGCTGAATAAATCTATTGCTCGAATACGACTGCTCATCTGCTATCCCCATAGACTAAAGACAAGTTACCAAACCTAGCCGAGTACGTAAAGTCAATATTGGCATGTAGTTGCTATATAATGTCGGTTATTGTCTATATCGAAGATCAGATTGACATGAGGCTAGTATGGACGATCATGAGGGGAGATAGTTCGAACTATGGCGGGGTCATTAACCCCGTAGACAACCGAGTTGATGCGCGAGTATCAGTCTGCACCGCAGGAATCCGCCAACCTGGGCCCCCAGGCCCTTGATTCACGAAAGCAGCACTGGCACCGCGCCCCCGCAAGGGGGCGTCGGCCATGTGTTGTTTCGTGTGCCTCTTGGCGGAGGCCCTGCGGGCGACTGTGGATCGGCGTCCCCCTTTTCTTTGTGGACGCCGCCTGATCTTAACGCCCTATCTCTGGGAGGTTCATATGGCGAAATCGATTAAAGCGAAACCATGCCGGTACTGTGGCAATCTTGTTGCACCCAATGCACGCCGTTGTCCCAATTGCGATGGCAAGAAACCATGTCCACCTACGAGAACAAGTTCGTGTTCTAGCGCAGTTGTTCTTTTGATTCTACTAGTCGTTGTTGTATACGTGTGGGCCAATATTGTTCAGTTGGAAACGAATACTAGAACCTCAGCCCCATCCCGCAGTACTACAAAACCTCAAACAAAACAGACTAGCCCAACAGAACCGCCAAGAGCCCCAGTAACTACGAGCGAATCTATGCCGTTGCCGGCATATCAAATACTCGACACCACAATCACCGAAGATTATGGCAAGACAATGGTTTTGATGGACATTCAATCGGATGACCCGATGACCGAGGATCAAGCTCGGTTGGTGTTGGAAAAGGCATATGAAAATGCTAGGACATATCGCAAGTTCAAATACCACAGTGAACCGACGGTTATAGCGGTATGTCTATTCTCAACGGCCGAACATCAGAAATCCGCAATACCAGAATGGTTTGCCGACATGACCAAACGACCGGGAAATCCCGGTCCCATAATCAATATCTACGACAAACGGCTCGCTGCCCATAATCGCCGTGTGAACGAGAAGCAAACGAAGCGTTTCGGACTGACATATGAACAGCGGCGCACAATATGGCGAAAGTTAGCACTTGTTGGGTATGCGGGTGCAAAATGGGAACACGGGGAGATGGTAAAGCTGGGTGAGAAAAAACGGACCATGTCGGAAGATGAACATGGTCGAGCATTGGATGTAATCTTCGAAAAGGGTGACCAAATGCGTCAGCGTGGAGAAAACTCTGTGCGGGACAGCTACGGTCTCTCCGATGAAACCATCGAGGCAATACGAAAAGAGGCCGAAGAAATGAACTGGCCTATGCCAGAGTGGCCTTATGAGGATATCGAACCATAGCTTGTGCTCGAACCTGTTGCCTCAGATCAGGACTATTCCGGAAGAACCAGACAGTATCATTATCTCACGATGAGATGGGGTCACAATCCTAATGAAGACTTTGCAGCTATAGTCGAAGCCGAGAAGCATCGCAAGAGAACATATCTCGAAAAAGATTAGTACGTTGGCACTCGAGTTACTTAACCAAAACTCATTTCAGCCAGCTCGATGACTAGCTCCTAGCTATTGTGACTGGGGCCAAGTTGGTTGCGCCAAAATGGCGGGGGGCGGGGGGGGTCATGCCATGTTGGCATTAGACCAGCAACTAGACAGGCTATGGCTCAGGGTTTGCACCCTAAATGCATACTGTCCTGCTTATGTCACTAAGCGGGACTATATGGCATCCTTGATGGGCCTGATCATGTAAACAAGACTATTGGGATATGTGATATCGTCCGGACGCGTGAAATCGCCCGTAACGTCCCGGGTGATGAACGTGACGTATCAATCGATCTGTATTAATTGGACGCTTAGGGACGCTTCAGGGCGCCTCAGAACGCTTAAAAATGTCCCCGACGACATGCGGGGACACTGAAATGATTCACACTATATTCGAGATGTTTATTTTTTGGATTCGAGAGCCTTGAGGCCACCCTTGTGTCCTAAGGCACGTAGTGAGCGTCGGAGTTGTTTCTTCTTGCCGGGGAACTGTGCCGAACGCAACTCGTCAATCAACCCATCGATTATTTTCTTGCGTTGCTCATCTGTTAGGTCAGCGTTCTTCGGGAGTGATTTTTTAAGATTCGACCCTTTCTCAATTGTTACTTTCACGCCTTTTCGTTTTGCAATCGCCATTTCGCGTCTCCTTGCCCTTAGGGCGTTTGGGTTGGGTACGTGTAGCAATGTAAGCCAACCCTTCCCCAAGCGCAAGGATCTATTTGTCAAGTTCGCAAAAAATATCTTCACCATTCACAATCACGATTGCATCTATACGATCCGCGATATCACGAATGTGCTTCGCAAGGTTTGGGTTAGATGGAAGAACACCTTTTAAACGGTAGTCACGATAGGCATTTACTAAGGCTTCACCATGCCAACCTCTACTCTCCAAAACTCTAATACGCCGGCGTAAAGATCTCATAATCGTGCCCCATAATTAGATGTTGCTCGCGGCCTAGTTAGGGTACTATTTTGGCATTGCATGATCACGGATCACCTTTAAGCTTGCTGAATCCAGGCATTGAGTTACCCTCCCGAAAGCAGTTCGTTTTCGAGCGCAACAACACGCTCAGCCAATGAATGTGTTTCGATGGTGCGCCGCGCCAACTCCACAATATTTGAAAGTCTATTGGCATCGTCGGCTGATATCTTCCCGGCGTTAAGTGATGTCAAGATGGCGTTGCTGGCATTTACGGCGTCTGCAGCACATTCGATCATTGGAATCTCTACCGCGCCCAATGCTTCGATATCAGGAACAGCCTTGACCTTTCCAAGTGTACGATCGAGTAATACCTTAGCCGCTAACACATCGCCTTCCTCGGCCAGCTTTGTAAGCCGAACTAGTATTGTGTGCAAACGCTTCGGAGATACCGCATTGCGAACCGCATCCTGATATTCAGCTAACCGACGTATTTGCGGATTGCCCATGGGATTTGCTTTGTTACCCGGACCGAATGTCCCATTAGACCGTCTATTGGCCCCACCGGTAGAACCGCTTGAATCGGTCTTGTATTTCCTGTTTCGTTTCGGCATGATACACCTCGTTTTTGTGTATCATCGCATCCGCGGATAATGGTGTCAGCCCTTGAGGTCATTATTTGGATTCGTTCAAACATTCATGTCCATATCAACTGTTACCACTGTCACCCCCTAAAGGGGGTGTGACAGTTGACAGTTGTACATCACCATCGGCCACAACTGTTGACATCTGTTGGTTATTGATTGGGACTGGTTGATATTCTTTGTACTTTCCAACTCTACGTTCGATGATCTCCCCCCTAATACGGAGAGTCTTGAGATGGTTGTTGAATGTGTGTTGGTTCATGCCAATCGCGTCCAACCATGCCGCCCTACGTACCCACCTGTCCTTACATTTTGATGATAGTTGATAAAGGGCTTCCATTATCCTAGTGACAGAAGCATTAGCCTTGGTATTTCTCTTATCTTTAGCTACAACAACCTCTAGTGGCCCCGCACGGATAATTCGAATAGAGGAATGATCCTTATCGACTGGTACTTGCTTCATACGAAGGTATATTGCGTCGAATGGTGGATCATCTTTAGCGAACTCACACTCAAGCGTGATTACATCACCTGATCGTGTCGTTCTTATGGCAACATCACAAGCCCCGTCTAGAGCAACCGAACCTCGCATCCGATTATCGTGGCGTGGTTGGTGGTGTAGGACTAGTACGGCACAATTCAATTCTCTACGCAGGTCATCAAGGCCGCGAATGTACGCGCTCATGTCGGCTGCACTATTTTCGTCACCACCATTTGTACGGGCCAGTGTGTCTATTACTACCAAATCAGGATTGCAACGTTGATTCTTAATGGCGTTCACGAGGGCAACTGCATCTCCACCGCTGAGGACGGGCTGATCGAAGATGAACCGAATGTCACCCACCCCGGATTTAGATCGACTTCGTGTACGGTTATAACGACGACGACACACTTTTACTCTATCTTTATAGCCCGCTTTACCCTCGGCGGCCACATAAATCACATGACCTTGCCGGACACGTTTCTGCCCGGAGCGCCAAGGCAGGCCCGCTTGTACAGCCATACACATATCCAAAGCGACGAGCGACTTCCCGGACTTGGGCGGGCCGTACAGAACACCAAACTCCCCTACACCAAGAATCCCTTCGACTAGATGCTCCCTGGGAGGCAAGCGCTCGACATCTTCCAAACTCCACAGGCGAAATCGCGAGATGGCGCATGGGGTATTGTTGATCAGACAGTCAACATCTTTAGCGGTGATCTTATTCTGGTTAATCCAATCCCGCATGTCCACCCCACCCGGAGGCATGATCACTCTGTATTGAATCAAATCAGATATTGATTTACCAAGTTTATGTGCAGCCTCACGCTCCTGCGGCTTAGGGTCAGACACAATTACGATATCTGAGTATTGGCCATCAAGGATAACTGACCTAATCAATTCACCCCCCACCCCGGCACTGGGTACTCCGAGTACATTCATGAATCCGAGAGAATACAGAGCCACTACGTCACTGAAGCCTTCGCAAACATGTAGACGTCCACTTCGGTCAGACCTTAAGGTCTCAAGCCCAGTTAAGCCTCGCTTTGACCCTTTAACTGCTTTCTTCCTACCCTGTATTAGGCGACGCTGCACACCTATTATCTGGCCCGTGTGATCGCGCTCGGGAATTGTGAATGCCTTTCTGTATGAATCGAAACCCCACTCAAACGTGCCAATGGCTTTTGCCGGTAGGCCAAGCGTCGAAGCAAAGAGATGGCGTTTCCCCCGTCGGCCCGATTTTACCGAGTCCAAGTAGTATTTCAGTACCGCTTTGGGCAACATTGATCTGCTCGAGTCATATGAGGTTGGCGGAGTTGTATGACGACGCACGGATTTGTCCGATCTGATAAAGAGGTCATCAAACTTCATGCCTAGGTATTCAAGAATCTCTTCGGTGGCATTCGAAGATGCGGCACCGAAGTCATGAAGTAAGATCCTGTCACCATCTTCAGACAAGCTGATCGATAGGCTAGGCGTAGAATCACTACGCAACGGCGAACTAGCCATCCATCGGTTGCCACCGAACGGTGTGACATTATCAAGCGCACTCAATAATTCGGCCAATTTGGCTGGAAGATCAGGCCATCTATGAAATCTACTCATTGGTTTCAATCGGGTTGGATATTAGTCGTCATTAAAAGCGAAGAACTCGCCTGGTGGGGTACCCAACGCTGCTCTCAGTAAGTTCCCCCTGTCATAAGCCCAGTACTTAATTTCGTCCATATTGTGGATCCGCTTCCCATCAACAATGTCGTATGGCATTCGATAGCGGCCACACCACAGATCAATCCCTTTGATTGATACTCTGAATAACATTGCTAGATATATGGATTCTACGCACTCAAGAGCATACTGAGTGTCCATTTCATAAACGTTCTTGTACATATTGTGCATACAATCTCCTTTCAATGGGCGGCATTTCAATCTATATTTTATTCAAAGAATTTGATTGTTCAGATCCACTGTCAATTATTGGACCAACTGCGATCAAATACATAATCTGATAGCTTCTTCACTTGCTCGCTCTGACCGTTCTTTGTGCTGTGATATCTGTTGACTTCGATGCGATGTATTCTCGATATACAGATTTGCGGATTCTTTACCGAACTCATCGAGCCATCGTTGAGAGGTAAATAATCGCCCGGCGAACCGTCTATGTTCAAGGATCACCCTTCCGTCTTGCACGCCACGTGTGCACCAACGCCAGAGTGTTGTTCTGGAAGGTGTCCCCGGACATAGCTGTGCTGCCTCAGCCAGTGACAGAAGCTGGTCGGTATTTGTGTCGGGCTCGGTCATTCATGCATCATGCCCGAACACGATCTCTGTTCCTAGATGGCGGATTCAGAATTCGCTCGTTAGTGCTCAATAGTGCTCGTTAACTGATATGCGCGGAGATATCCCGGATAGCCCCCAGGATCGGAACGGCGCGTTACGGGCGCGCAACAATTGTTGGATATGCAACGGATGTTGCACCGGGTAACGCACGGTATTATGTTGTTAGTAAATGAATTACGTCGCGGAAGCTAGGGAAGCGAAAGGCGTTGCCAACGTGAATGTCGTGAGTTCAAATCTCATCACCCGCTTTTGTAAAGCCCTCCCAACCAACAGGTTGCGGAGGGCTTATTCATTGGAATCTGTACGCTCTTCACTGCGAAATTGCGGGGGTGAGGTTGCGGCTTTTCTATGCCCGTCTAAGGTAGTACTTCTGAGCGAAGATCCTGAATCAATTTCTATGGAACCTGATCGTGCCCAAGCATCCTGACATCGACAAAGTATTGATCATCGGACCCAACGGGAATATCGGCAGCCGACTGATCCCCCGTCTGCTGAACGACGGCTATGAGGTCCGGGCCCTGCAATTCAACAGCCCAGTCGAACCCCGTGCCGGTCTGGAAGTTGTTCAAGGCAACACCCTGGACAAGGACGCACTGATCAAGGCTGTGGAAGGTGTTGACGCTGTTTGTCATTTGGTCCGTGGCGGAGCAGGGCCCGGGGCTGATCCATGTGAGAAGTGGTTCAATTGCTGCCTGCGCGGAGCAGTAAATCTACTTGAAGCCTGCAAAGATAAACCGCTGAAGCGGGTTATCGTGGGTAGCGCTGACAATGTTTTCGGTCACACCCAGACGCACCATCCGGGCCCGATCAACGAACATCATCCCAAGCATGCTGCCGACGGATACTACGGGCTGTTCAAGATCGCAGAGGAAGAAATCAGCCGTCAATACTACCTGGAGCATGGTGTGCCGGTCGTCATCACACGCTTTCCCTTGATCTGGACCGAGTCCCTGGTTGCGGGGAATCTTGCAGGTTGGGTGGATCGGTCTCGGAAGGTGGTCATGCGGAAACTTGACCGTGATAACCAGCCGTTGGTCCGGCACGACATCATCATCGATGATGTCATCGACGGAATGATGCTTGCTATAGAACAGGATGTGGCGCGGGGCGATGACTTCATTTTCGCGGGACCTTCTGCTTACTCATCTGACACGATGACGACGAGGCTGGCGAACAAACTCGGATGGGAGATTGAGGATCAGCCGTTATCTTGGTATTCCTGGCAGCTTAACGACAGTAAGGCCAGAGGTGTTCTGAACTACAGGCCGCAACACGATGTGCTCGACTGGATCATTGAGCACACGTAGGTATCGGCATATTTGGCGGCGTGAGCTGGAATCAGGTTTTGTAATACTCAACCTTGTCTGACTTCGAGTCGGCGGACACTTTTTCGGCCAAAGCAACGCGGTCCGAATCGGTCAGTTCCTTGAACTTCCTTACCAGATTCGCTTTCTCAACCAGCAACGACGGGTTCTCAGCTCCGGTAATCAGAACAGAGATCGGTAGAGATAGTGCAAAGTGAATACAGTCGGCGACCGACAGTCGGTTGGGGATAACCGGGTCATCGCTTTCCCATACCATCCGTTCATTCATTTTTTTCTGCGCGAAGAACCGACCATCCGCCAGCGTCTTCATGGCCAGCATCCCGTATTGTCGTTCGACCAACCCGGGGAGAACCGATTCGATGAAGCTGTTCTCAGCGCCGGCATCGACCGGGTTGATCGGCATCTGACACACAGCGAACGCATCCCCCGCCACTTCGAGCATACGCCGATGCGCGGCCGGGCTCGCATGGCCGGTGAAGCCAATATGCCGAACCTTACCCTCCAGCTTTGCCTGACTCACAACATCCAACACACCCTCGGAGATACGGGTATCCACATCCGAGGGTGACATGAGGCTGTGAAACTGCCAGAGGTCAAGCCGGTCGGTTTTAAGACGCCTTAGGGAACCTTCGAGGTGTTCTCGCGCTGTTTTTGCATCCTTAGCCGTTGTTTTGGTCATCAAGAATATTAGATCGCGGTACTTCGGTGTCAGGTACCTGCCATACCGCTCTTCGCTGGTTCCCGGCCCATAGCTCTCGGCGGTATCGAAGAATCGAACCCCCTCCTCAAGGGCTTTCTCAATCGTTGCCTGGGCCAGTTCTTCGGTAGTCCAACCAATGTGGTAACCGCCTAGTCCTAGTGCGGTAACAGACTCTCCTGTTCGTCCCAAGATCCTCTGGGGCAGTACACCGCCAAGGGTATCCGAGGCTTGAACAGCTGATGGGCGGATGAATTCGGTTGAAACACTTGCGGCAAGCAGGGATAAGAGGAATTCGCGTCGATCCATGAGCCGACTCCTTTTGCGCCTACTATAACTTACCTTTTCACGCGTAAGATACTCAGTCTTGGATCCAAACCGTTGCGGTGCGGTAGCGGTGCCCCTGATCGTCTTCATGTGGCTGGGGATCAACCTTGTCTATGATGCCGAAGAGGCGCCCTGCGTTTTCTTCGATCAGCGGGATGGTAACGCCGGTGTCCACGTCCCAGCCCTCGATCTGCTCGGGGAAGTAGCGTCCGCTGACACGGGCGGTGGGGACCGTAGGATCTTCAAACACGCGGATCGTGATCTGCTCTTTCATGACCTTATTCTAACAAAGCACGGAGCGTGGTCGGGGTATGCCATCTACGTCTTCTTCACCGCCGGCAGATTTCGAGCATGTAAAACTTAAAAATAAAACGCCTCCATCAACGCGAAGTCGACGGGGACGCTTCCGGGGGCTAGGTTATCTACTTTATTCTTGATTGGTGGGTGCAGATGTCAAGAATCTGCAGCCAGTTGAGGCGGATAAGCACATTATGATACATATGGGGATGGTATACGACCTCGAACAATCAACACACTTTGCGGCTTCTTCGTCATAGTGTAGCAGCGGGTCCGGCGTTGTAGCCGGGTGAAGGCCATAAGGAAGAGTCGTTTTAAAGGTTCATTCTGATGATGCGTACCTTCATACTATTGCTGTTCTTGCTTCACGCGTTGAGTCCCGTGTACGCAGAAGTGCGAATGCCGGCGATCATCAGCGATCACATGGTACTGCAGCGCGACCGGCCGTTGCCGATCTGGGGTGAGGCCGACCCGGGGGAGCGTGTCACAGTCATCATCGCGGGGCAGACACACGATATCTCCGCAGACGATGAAGGCCGATGGTGTATCACGCTTGATCCGCTGTCTGCGACAACGGCGCAAGACAAAACGCTTACTATGCGCATTGTAGGTCAGAACACCATCGAACTGACCGATATCCTCGTCGGCGAGGTTTGGCTGTGTTCGGGGCAGTCCAATATGGAATTCAAGCTCGAGAAGGCTCAGCATGCGACATCTGAAGTGGAGCAGGCCAGCGACGTGCATCTGCGGTTGTTCCAGGTTGCACGTCAACAGTCTTTTCAGCCGGTGTTCTCTGTTGAAGGCACGTGGCAGTTGTGTCAGCCGCAGACGGCGCGGCAGTTCAGCGCCGTCGGATACTTTTTTGGTTCCGAGTTGCGCAAGGAACTGGATGTTCCGGTCGGGGTCATCCAGTCAGCGTGGGGCGGCACGCCTGCCGAGGCATGGACCACGCGTGACGTAATGCTGTCGAATAAAGAGACGCGGCCGATCGTGGAACGATGGGACGAGGCGACTGCGACGTTCGATCAACAAATTGCGGACTGGGAACAAACCGTCGCCGATTGGGATGCGGCGCAAGCGGCCAACCCAAATCCGGAATCGAAGAAGCCCAAGAAGCCGGCGTTCGGCCGTCCCAATCACCCGCATCGTCCGTCCGGGTTGTTTCACGGGATGATTGAGCCGTTGATACCCTTCGGCATCCGTGGTGTAGCGTGGTACCAGGGTGAGACTAATCGCAATCGCGCGTATCAATATCGTTGGCAGTTGCCGCTGCTTATTAAAGATTGGCGCACCCATTGGGGGCAGGGCGATTTTCCATTTTTGATCGTGCAATTGCCCGGCTTCGGACCTGAACAGGCCGAGGCGGTTGAACCCAGTACCTGGTCTGAGTTGCGTGAAGGTCAGTTGCTTACGTTGCGGCAGGTGCCGAACACCGGCCTAATTGTCACGATCGATGTCGGCGAAGCGGACGATATCCACCCCCGTGACAAGAAGACCGTTGGTCATCGCCTCGCTCTGTCAGCGTTGCACGACGTCTACCGTCTGAACGTCGTGCCCAGTGGGCCCTTGGTCGAGGATGTACAGATCAAAGGAAGTGAAGCCGTGGTCAGATTCGATCACGTTGGATCTGGCCTCGCCACGCGCGATGATGAACCATTGCGGGGCTTTGCGGTTGCGCCGGTGGATGGAGCATTTGTCTGGGCTGAGGCTATGATCCAAGGAGACGAGGTGATTTTGCATGCACCAGGTAATTTTAAAATCGACGCCGTGCGTTACGCTTGGGCGGATAACCCCAATCGTGCGAATCTGATCAATCGCGAAGGGCTGCCTGCGTCACCATTCCGCACCGACAATCGTACGGGCTTGACCGATCAAATACGATGAAGTGGCAGAGCAGTAGCATGATCTGTATTGCCCGCGAACTGTGATTTGTCTGGCGATATCGATTAAACAGCTGTACCGGCCCAGCGGCTTGCGACTGCATGGCCAAGGCATTTTCAACGGTTTTTTGCCATACGAAGAGGTCTCGTAGCGAAGCAAAGGTACAGAGACCGCGCACCTAGAGGTTTCGGAACAACCTGTATAAATTGGCGAATTGAGCAACACTTTGATGTGATACAATTCCCGCGTGGTGTGTGCCCGTCAATCGCCAACAGGCGAGAATCGGAGCCCCTACGATGTCTCGAACTCCCAAACGTCAACTTCAATGGCAAAGCCTCTGAACAAAGGTGACTAGGCTTGCGTATGCTCCAAGTCTCGGCATAAGGCGATCATAAGTGAGAACCGCGAAGTTTTACTCGTGTTCCTCCCACAAGCCGAGTACCGCAGGCTGGTCCTGCTGCTGTATAGTCCATGGCAGGTATGCTTCATCGCTGGCACGTTGGCTATGCTGGTTCATATAAAGCCATGACGATGCAACGGCCGGGGCGTGTGTGTCGCGTTGGTGATGAGCAGTAACGTCGTTGCTGTGCTGTGTCTGCCATGGTCGTTTGTTTGTTTTGGCTACGGAACGTGTGGAAGTTGACGCGGCGCTTGCGGATTCAACCGATTCACTAGCCGACACTACAAGCATCTCAGTAGCAGGTGGCGTTCCCTCGTTCCAGTTATTCAGCACGAGATCAAGGTCATCAAGGCCGACGAAACCGTCGCCCGACGGATCGGACCGTTGATCTGCCGTGGCATCGGTGTTCCAATTTCCGAGCACGATGTCCAGATCGTTCAGACCCACGTAGCCGTCGATATCGAGATCGCCTTCGATTTGCGTTGGCGGAAGGGACGCATTCCAGTTGCCTAGTATCAGGTCGAGATCGTCCAGGCCGATGAAGCCATCGCCGGATGCATCACCCAAGGCAAGATCACCAACTGGAACAGTCAGGTTCCAGTTTCCAAGCAGGATGTCCAGGTCCGCAAGGCCGACGAATCCGTCGCCGTCAAGATCGCCAAGCAAGACGCGATCGGCGTCGACTTGCAGCAGGTATTCGCCGGAGCCGGCGGTTGCCTGAACCTCGATGGTGTAGACGCCAGGTATCGTTGCAGTGAAGCTGAGGGACGCGTTATTGCCGTCGGCGGCACTGTTATCGTCGAAAGCAACCATGTTCCCGAGCGGGTCAAGCAGCCGGATAGCGGGGTCCAGATCGTTCAGCGGGATTCCCGAGGGATGGTCGAACGGCGTTTCGGTCCAGAGCGTGGCCGAGTCGCCTACATTGAGCGTAAGGCTATAGCGGTCTGTCGGCATCACGGGCAAGAGTGCGTCGCCGCCGATGGCCATGACCCGATCGGCGATTGAAGCTTCAGAATAGGTGTGTGACGCAAGCAACTGCCCGGTATCGGGATCGTAAGCCCGGATGGTGCGTTCCAGATAATTCAAGCTGAAGACTTTGTTATCGACATAAGCCAGGGTTGCTAGGCCATCAAAAAGCAGTGCGAAGCGGTTGACGCGTTGTCCTGTTGCGACGTCGTATTCTTCGATGTGGTAGCTATCAACTTCCCGCGCCACGATAAAGATGCTGCCGCGTGTTGCGGCGCCCGCCAGATCGTAATAAGTGATGTCGGAGTTGGAAGGCAGGTCGAGTTGATGTGTCACCTCGCCCGTTTGCGGATTGACAAACAGGATGTGCTTTGCACCGTCATTGGCAACTTCCAGGGTGATCAGCTCGCCGTTGTAATAGCCGATGTATCGCGGCAGGCTTTGAGACTGTATGTTGATATTGTCGATGACTTCGCCTGAATTCGGGTCGATGACATACGTCAGGCCGCGCGAACTGTGTGCGAATATGTATGCGCCATCGGAAGTGACATTCTGGGCAAGAAAGAGGCCCGTCGGACTTTTAATCAAGGTGTTATTGATCTGCTCGATAAACTCAAATGTCTGCGTGTCAATCGTATAGGTCGAGGCATACGACTGCACACCTCTGATGGCCAGCAAAGATTCCGGGCCCGGGGATCGCAAAGAACCCAACGCGCTGCTGATATTGTCGAGATTAATCGCGGCGGCCACAGGTGTGTCGATAAAGGAACTGTCGAAAGCGACGCCACGGTGCATGGTCAGGCGGTATTCTTCAGTTGAGTTTGCGTAAATCCGCAGGTCGAATCGTCCGGCAGTTGTGGCGGTATAGTCCAACGGAAACGCGTAGTCATTCGTTGCTGAGAGTGTTGCTTCAACGGGCCGCCCCGTGACCGAATCGATCAACGCCATCTCAAATCCGTAATAATCGGGATCGAGATAGGCGTTGAAGGTTTGGCCGGCTTCGAGTTCGATCGCATAGGTGTCGTAACGCGGGCCGGGCAAACCGGGGTAATCCAGTTCCAGTGTGACGAAGCTGTCCGGGTAGCTGGCGACGGACCCCGAGGGTGTAATCTCAAAGCGTATCGAGCCGTTGGCGGCCATGGCTTCGAGCGCAGCTTGCGGGATGGTCATTGTCGTCGTGGCCGGAATGCCTTCAAGCCCGTCAAGAACAAAGACCTGCTCGGTGAATTGATCTTCGAAGTTGATCGTCAGGTATTTGTCACTAGCTTCGAGGTCCCCCATTGCGGTAATGGTCAGGGTGCCATCACCAATCGGCGCGACGGCCGAGCTCAAACTGATGTACCGCGTAATAGAAGCTTGAATACCAGTAACGGTAGAGCGGAAGTCGGGTTGACTCGTACCGATGATGGTCGTGGTGCCGTACAAACCTGTTTGACTCTGCCAGAGTCCGGACAGGTCATACACGGCATCAGAACCTCCGGGCAGATAAGGCAGAGAGGATTCGGACACTGTATTGATGTAGACATCGAAGTTGTATGCTTCATAAGTGGCGTCGCCATAAACATCGAATGAAACGGTGGTATCCGGCCCATCGTTTGTATAGGTAAAGAAGATGGGATCGCCCGCTTCACCCTGCACAGTTTGCCCGTCGGGGCCCGTGAGGTACATCAGGTAAGAGTCGTTGTACAGCGCACTGAGTCTGGCGGTTACAGTCTGTCCCGCCTGAACAAACACTTCAAAGAAATCAACATCGTCGCCGGCATTGAGCGCGCCATGGTTCTGACTTACGTAGGCAAGTGAACCGCTGGGCGCCAGTGGCGCCGGCTCATTGATGCCTGCATAGGTATCACGGTCGATCTCAAAAGCGACAACAAAGTCACCGCCCGCCGTCCCGTCGCCTGAAACACCGGGCGGGATGGCGGCGCCGGGATTTTCTCCATCGAGCTGGTTGCCAGCCAGGTCAGTAAATCCGTGGTCATATAAAGTAAGGATGAATTCGCCTTCGTATTCGGTATCAAATCCGATACTCAAAATGGATGTGTCGGGATCGTATTCGAAGTAGTCGATAGTCGGCCTTGGATAGTAGTATTGATTACTTGAAATCTGGACACCGGAAACACTCAGATTGGACAGATCCAAGGCGTCATCAAACGTAAAGGACATCAGGATACGTCCCGGCTCCAGCATGTCGCCATCCGTAATCGTGGAACTGATGATGCGCGGCGCGATCGAGTCGAGCGTGAACTGTCGGCTGAAACCCAGGACCGACCTGCCGTCCAATCCCAGGATGGAACCGTCTTCGAGAATGAGGCTGTTTACACCTTGTACAAAGCCGGTTTCGGAATTGAAAATGACCGTGTTGCCGTCGATTATTTCAACGGATTCAGCGGGCACTCCGTTGATAATTAGATCAGACGGGCTCAGAGAATCCAAGCGGATCGGCTCGGAGAATTGAACCGTAACGCCTGTGGGTAAATCTGTATATTGCTGCCCATCTTCAAAGTCGGTTGTGTCGGCCAGCAGTGGTGATGGCGACCCGGTGTTGCCAACGACATGCAGGATGTATCCGCCCTGCAGGCCGGCGGGTTCATCGGGCAGTGTGTTGACGCCATTGAGCTTAACGGTGTAGGTCCCGCTCTGAGTTGCGGTGTGATTGATCGCGGCATTGAGTCCGGCTCCACCGCTGCCGGATTCAACGATCAACTGGTTATCCGGGCCGTAGAGTTGTAAATAAGTATTCAGCGTATTTACCGGAGAAAGCGGCAGGAAGTCCGGCGTTGTGGTCCAGATTGAAAGCTCGTCTCCCGCGTTGACATTGAAGTGATAGTTGTCGGTCTGCGTTGCATCGGCCTCGTAAAATGCACTGACCATCTTGCCGCTCGGTCCAAGGGAAATGCTGTCGCTAGCGAGGGCGGGCTCGGGTACATAGGTTGCACCCCGGGTAATAGTGAGGGTGTATGGGTCCCAATAGCCGGTGATACGCAGATAGTATGAACCTTCGGTGGGAGCTATGAAACCACGTATTGAGCCTTTGGCTTCGTCCCACCAGTCGGCCTCACCCGCAGCCAGCGGATTGCCGAGCGAATCAAGCACTTCCACCCCGATTGGCTCGTTACCACCGTAAACCGCGGAGCTCAATTCCTGCCCGGCCGCAAGGTCAACACGATAAACGTCATGCGCTTTGACAGGGGAAGGCGAGGTGACGATGCGGATATCGTCGTAGAGCTGTCCGCCAGTCGAGATCGGTGCATAGCCGTATTGTTGGAACTTAATCTTAAAGTCTTGCCCCGGGGTGATACCCGCCGCCGCGGAGGCGGCCAGCAGATCAAACTCATAGTCGTACCAGTTGCTCGATAATTCATCGGGTGCATTGAGCAGGGTATACCAGACAATCCCATCTGCGCTGATCGCTACACCGTCTCCATTGTAGTGGCCTTCAAAAACTTCCGGCAAGACATCGCTATCGTCTTGCCACATTTTATGTGAGAAGCTCAAGCCTGCCTCGTTGAAGCCGGTTAAATCAACCGTCCATATCGCTTCATTTAAGAGGTAGCCATTATTGAAGGATGTAGTGCTCATTGCCAACGCGTAATCGCCGTCTGCTCCACCAAAATCATCGGTAGGAAATAGACGGCTATTCGCACTGTTACCTACGACAACGCTCTGCCAGTTCGGTCCGAAGTGACCGGTTTCAAATGATTCGTTGTACGGATCGTAGGGCAGTTGACCCAAGACGACAGCCTGATCGACACCATCGTCGAGCGTGAAGAAGTATGGGTTGATATCCTCGGCGGTGGCGATATCGTCGTTCGTCCAGTCGTCAGGTAATTCGTCTTCGTGGACCGCGTTGACGCGTATACGGCCGTTGTAATATTGGTAATAGGTCGGGGTGGGGCCCAGCCTGGTACACCGTGTAAGTAGTGTGTAGGTGCCCGATGCGGTGATATCGAGGTCGTAGATCTCGGCAGCGCCGCCCACCGTGGACGCGATCATCGTACCGTCAGGGGCATAGACTTCGAGGTCCACACGAGAAAGCCCCGGCCTGTCATCTATCGTAACCGTCAGGTTCTGTCCGCTTACCAGGTTGAAGGTGAATCTATTCTCGTCGCCGACAAATACGGGCAAGTCGCTGAATGTGGCTTCATAGACGAAGTCCGCCAGGTGTTCGATATTGTCGACGGTCGGGATCAGTGGCTCAGATGAACCATCCTCAATATAGAAGGGGATGCTGAAAGCGCCACCCTCAAGACCATTGCCGCTGGGGACCGTCGTGCCGGTTGCTGGTTCGCCATCCAGTTGCAGGCCGACCTGGTCTGTGATGTAACCGACGACACTATCATTGATGCGGAAGTAGTACTGCCCTTCGATGAGGTTATAAAAGGTTGCTGTGAATTCGTATGTGTCTTGGTTGTATGCGATGGTACTCTCAATACCAATACTGCTGTAGTAGTTGACGAATCTGCCGGCGAGCAGTTCCGGCATCAATACGGGTTCGCTGAACTTGACGGTGATTGTCGTTTCGCCCGCGGGCAGTATGTCGCCGGCCAGGATGGAAGATTCGATGATTCGGGGGAAGATGTCATCAAGGTAAAAATTAATGCCCAGTTCTTCGTTGGCATTGCCTTGCAGGTCGCTGATCTGACCGGCCGCCAAGGTGAGCGTATTCTGTCCCTGTAGCAGAGCGGTTTCAGGAATCCTGAACCAAAGCCCGTCGTTTCTGATCACTACGGATTCTGCCGTAGGCGCCCCGTTGATCAATAAATCACTCAGGTCAACACTTTGAGCGGCGATCAGGCCGTCTACTTTGAAAGTTAACAGGTAAGGCTTTGTTGTGAAGACAGAATCATCAGCGATGGAAACGGTATCAGCCAGGATCTTTAAAGGTTCGTCTACAACGCCCGTCGCGCCGTCTACGGAGAGGGTGTATTGGCCCTCGCCTGTTGAACGACTGATCTGGATGTAGTACTCACCGGTTTCTGTAGCCGTGTGTGTGATCAGAGCGTTGCGCCCGTCGGCGGCGCCGTTGCTATCGACCATGAGGAGAGTTTCATCGGGCAGGTACAGACTCAAGCCGGGGTCAAGGTTGTTCAGGCCGGATATGCCGCCGCCAGGTGTTGTTGTTTCTATTGTGAGGATATCACCGGCTTGAACCGGGATGATGTAAAAATCCGAGGGGTTGGCATCGTCCAAAGCGCCCAGCGCCCGGTCAGTTTGGCCCATCTGCTGCGCGCCTGTCAACGCGTTATTGGTCTGTACTTCGACGGAGCCATTTTTGGTGATGGATAGCAGGTAATTGTAGCTGTGTATGACAGAGACGGTGTAGGTTCCCGCTATCTGGGCTTGGAAGTCGGTAAGCCAGGTATAGCCGTCCTGTCGGTAGATAATAGAATCCGTTACCGATTCACCGTTCGGATTAAAAAGCATGAAGGACGCCCCGGCCGAGCCAAGGTTCTCCAGGTTCAGACTTATCCGGTCCCCGGCGTCTAACGTGAAGCTGTAATAGTCAGAGGTTGAGTTGTAAAACTCAAAATCAGAACGCACATCAATCCTGATCTTGTCGTACCCCCTGCCGTCGTTAGGCAGAGCGAATCCGCCGTATTGCTGGAACTTGATCCTGGTGTCCGCCCCCAGGCTGAAACCATTGTATCGAGCAATACTGTTCAGCGAGATCGAGTAGGTGCTGTTCCAGGATCCCAAAGGTGTATTCCAGGCATCAAAAACCCTGTACCAGGTGATCCCATCCGGGCTGATCGATACACCGTCCCCGTTGGCACTGCCGGTATAGCTGTACGGAAGCGGGTCGAAGCTATCGGCCCACTCGGCATAGTCAAACGTAAGCGTGGTTTTGCGGCCTGGGTCCAGATCGATTGTCCAGACTACTTCATTTAAGCGATCACTGACAGTCGGACTGTGCATCAGCAGCGCGTAAGAACCATCTGCCGCCCCGTAGGCGCTGGATACGATCGTGCCGGCACCGGCAGTGACTTCCCATGAATCGGGTAATACTCCGTTTTCGAAAGACTCAGTGTAAGTGTATGAATCCGATGCGTTGCCTTTAACGGAATAGGTCGGGATCGACCCACGGATGACGGCCTGTTCAATCCCGTGCCCCAGATCGCGGAAGTAATCATTTACGTCCTGTGCGGTATCCAGTGAATCACCTTGGGCACCGCCGATAGATTCATACTCGATCCACTCGTTCACGAAAACATTGAGGGCATAAGGCCCCGCGCTGCCGGCGTCAGGCATGACAATAATCGTGTAGTTGCCATCGCTGTTTACGGCAACGGACTGGGGCAGGATCGGGCCGCCAGCGAATGCCGATCCACCGCTATAGATCACCGCACCCGTAGGGTCCAACACCTGTAAAACTAACGATTGATCAAAATGGGGGACGGCTTCGAGACGGAGAGACTGGCCGGCTTCCAGTGTTACCGAGTAAGCATTTACTTCGCTAGAGTTCTCGAATGTGCCGTTGACCGAGCCTTGGTATGCGCCCATCAAGCGGGGTGTCACCGGTGTGAGGGTGATAGGCGCCGGTGTACCTTCATAGCTGAGACTGACCGTTACATACTCGTCCACATCGTAAAAATCATCGACGTTGCTGTTGGGGGTGAATTCGATGTGCAGGTTACCATCGGCGGCGATCGCTGCGAGATCAGCATCGGTGAGATTGATCGTCGCGGTGAACGGGCGTACACCGTCGTCGGTTCCGGTCCAAAGCTCGCCGCTGACGATGCCTTCGATATCGAATGCGACTACCTCACCCGTCGCGTCCAGGTCAGACAGAGCCGTGATATCGATCCGGCCGTTGACCGCACTCGGTTCGATCGGGAAGTCAAACGTGATGATGTTCGGCTTGAAGAAGTTGTTGTACTGTGTCTGCTCCAGGACGACATTATTGCCCACAACACTTGCGAGCACCTCTTTACCGGAAGCAGAAATGGGATCGATCAAAACGTCGCTAACACCAGAGCCGCTGAGCAACACGCGAGGCTCAAGGGGCTCTAACCCCTGCAAGTTACGTGATGCTGACAAATGGCTTTTAACCAGATGTTGACGTTTATCACCAGCCACACCCAGCACTGGTCCCCCTGCCTTGTTTCCCCACATGGTTTGACCCCGATTATTTGACAATAAAGTTCATAGATATGGCCACGATTGTAGCTACCAACGAGCCCCTACTCCAGCATTTACTGTAAAATTACTGGCGTGTTAATTTCGACATGACATGCTGGACAAAACTGGATGGGCATACTTCTGTGGTCAAAAAGGGCACACTGGCGGATTGTTGCGACGATGTGAATTTGGGGTGAGTGCAATGGTGACCCAGAGGTGTAGTTCGGTCGTTCATTCGGTCGGTGTTATCAGTTGCTTGCCTGCAGCCCGCAGGGCCGAAGCATCAGCGTAGAATTCGACTTGCTCTGCGGGGATCAGGCTGGCTAATGGATGATCCAACGGATAGGCTGTTTGCCCGAGTTGGCTGGACACAAAGCGGTTGTCGCCGGGATCAACACGGCCGACCCAACTGAAGGCCGGCGGCTTGAGTTGCGTCGGCGCTGTAGCGATCTGTCCGGACGGCCTCGTCCCGTAAGATTCCGGTGCATCGGGGAAGCGTTCAGAAAAAGCCTCGACAGGAAGGGCCTGGATGTTTGTCTTGGATTGCCGGTAGCTATCCACGGCCCACTTACCTACAGCCGCCACCACAGACAGGATCAACAACACGGCGGCGATGCGGACGATCCAGACCCATATCAGCGTTTTGGCTGGGGTGAGCACAAGCGTCTGGCCGCTGCTCGAGAGCATGTGTGTGCGTTGAGTGGATGAGCTGGTCAGCGCTCCGCTGAGTCCTGTGAGGCCGGAGCGATTTTCCGCAGCTGCTCTGGCAGCGGCGTGTGGATTGATCACCAGCGAGGCAGGATCAACCGCCAGTCCTATGTTTTCCAAACGTAGCGCCGCGGCAAGGTCGGCCGCGGTCGGGCGTTTATCCGGATCGATGGCCAACGTCCTTTGCACCAGCAGGGCCAATCGTTCAGAACACTCCGGGTTGTGATCGCGTGGATCGGGCCGGGGCGCATGACGGTGTTGGTCGATGATTTCCTTGAGTTTCGTGCCTTTGAACGGCGGCTGGCCGGTCAGCGCGTAGTAAAGGGTCGCCCCGAGTGAATAGATGTCGTAGGCGCCGGTGGGCTCGCATCCGGGCTCGGCTTCTGGCGGCAGGTAATGCGGCGTGCCCACCGCCCGGCGTGTGAAGTCGAACGGGTCGTTGGGGTCTTCCCAACGGACCAGCCCGAAGTCGACCACCTTGCATCGGCCGTCGCGCGTGAGCATCAGGTTATGAGGCTTGATGTCGCGGTGGATAATGTTAAGCCGGTGTGCAACTGTCAGAAGTGATGCCGCGTCGGCAATCAACGGGCAGGCCGCGGCCGGTGGCAGTTTGCCCGCTGATTTGACAACCTGTTCGAGCGTCCCGCCTTCGATCATCTCGCTGGCGATGTACCACCAGCCCATGTGCTCGTTGATCTCATAGATATGCGCGGCATTGGGGTGGTCGAGTTTAGCCGCTGCACGAGCCTCGCGCAGAAACTGCCGGACACTACGATCGTCATCCATGCCCTTGATGCGCTTGCGAAGAACCTTCAACGCAACAATCCGGTCGAGGTTGGTGTCCATCGCCTGCACGACCATGCCCATTCCGCCTTCGCCTAACGGCCGCATGAGTTTGAAGTGTCCCAGTTTCTTGCCGATCCATTTATGCACACCCTCGTCCACACCGATCACGCGCGTCTGATCGTCCGGCCCACAGAGAGCCGTCTCCTCTGGATCAAGGTCCAACAAGGACTCACTGAACTCCTTAGAGTCGGCTAATCCGATTTCATGAGAATCAGGATCGATCAAGGTTCAGCCTCCGGCGTCAGACCCCGGAAGTACATCAGCGTCAGCACGCTTTGCCTGCCACGACGTTCCTCACTAACGTCGCCTTCATCTGAAACCAGCGCGATAAAGTCGGTGGAATCGATACGGCACACACTGTCGACATTCAGGTCCCGGACCCGCGCAACCAGTTTTGGGGAGTCCTGCTTGTTACCACTCCACCAGTACAGGGCTGAGTCGAGATTTACCAAGGGGTACGCCTGCTCGTCGCCAAGTTTGGGGCCGTTACTCAACGCTGCGGTAATCAGGTACCCGCTGGTCACCGGGTCCCAAGTCAGGTCCGTCACGCCCCGCCCGCCCAGGTCTAGCCGGAAAAGGTCTGTAACCTGCAATAACTGCGAATCATTGGCATCAAACGCTTTTTCAACACCTTCAAGCACAAACAGCAATGCGTCTTCATCGGCTTGAGGATTGCGCAAACCACACAAGAGCGCGCGCCGATCCGGTGTCCAGCAAATACCCTCCACGTTACCCCAGCGTGCTGTGTTCTCGTTTCGTGATACGTTGTATGAACTGTAGCGAGACACATGCAACGCATCGAAGTGCGCATCCAGCGAAGTCCGGATCGCGTCGCCTGAAATCACGCTGACCCTGCGTTTATCGACCCGACCGGTTTCGTCCATGTAAATACGCGCCAAGTGCTCTCGCTTGATCCGGTGGGTTCCATCAACATCATTGCTCAACGAACAGACCACCAACACTTCGTGCCCACCACCGGCAGCCGGCCTGACCGCCATGGCTTCGGCATCCATCAGCAAAAGCTTTTCGTTGTCAACCACCACCTGTGCTTCGGGTGATCCAATGACTATCTGGCCGCCGGTTAGATCCGTGGTTAAAGTCAGGATGACATGGCTGTGTCGGTCACTGGCCATCACCATCCGATCGCCCGCCCACGCGACGCTGGAACACTCCAACGGTTTGGGCTCCGGGTCCTGCGGGTGGATCGACGTAAGCAGGTTCATCGTAATGTCCTGCTGGGCGACGACCGGCGGATCGATTACGCCATAACGTATCTCTACGACCTGGCCCTGACACACAGCAACCAACAACCCGATGAAACTGGCCGTCACCAATAACCATCCACCCGGTTTGAATCGCTCGCTCGGAATGGTTCGTATACCATCCATTGTTTGGCCGCCTGAGGTTCGATGTGATGCTCCATTCTAATCTTGATTGGCAGATAATCAATGCAAGTTGACCCGCCCGGGTGTGAATCAATGCCCGAAAAGGCGTATTTCCAGGCGAATGAGGAGTTATGGTTCATTTTTCACACTGACAGCAGGCCCTGCTTGTGATGCCAATAAGATGGCAATCGATTGACAGCCACATCGCTGGATTCACCGATGTCGTGCGCTTGAAGCTCAACACCCGGATAGATTCAACTCTCGGCAATCACACGCCTGTCGCATGATCGGTTGACACTGCGGTGCTTATGACCATTACACGTGTCGATCGATAGCCTGTATTGAAGTTTCACAGCTGTTATAGGGATCGAAGGAATTGACTAGAGAATTTGTACCGCTCGAGCTACTATTTGATCCCACAACTCACCATCAATAAGATATTAAAAACCTGATTTCGGCACTATGGCAACGATACGTTGAGAACAAAACGTCCTATCAGATAGCTGTTTCACGAGGCATTGAGACCTGAAGACGATTAACATATTTGACCAGATTGTGCCTTAATAGCATTACCAGCCTTTCGTATGACACAAATCAAAGGCTTGACTTTCAGAGAACGATCCGCCCCGATCGGGAACATAGATTGATCCATCACCTCGCATAGCATCTTGCAGGAGAAGTCGGATGGCAGACAACAATTCACCGTCGATGATGTGCAGGCATACCGTGAAGCTGTTTCTAGCAGCGTTCTGTGCAGTCGTCTTATTACTATTCACATCAGGCTGCCAGACAGGTTCACGCGATGCTCAAATGAAGCCGGATGCTGGTAACAATGCGCTACCGGTGTTGCGTATAGGCACGGCCGCATCCGCTCCACCACTGGTATTTAAAAGTGACAGTGAAGTTGTCGGCCTTGAGATCGATCTGGCTGATGAACTGGCAAAACGACTCAAACGTCAGCCGCGCATCGTTTCCATCTACTTTGATAACCTGCCGCTTGAACTGAGGCGCAAGCGTATCGACATCATCATGGCCGGGATGACCGTCACCGCCACACGCCAGGAAACCATGGCATTCTCCGAGCCTTATCTGAACGCCGGCCAGCGCCTGCTTTTCCGCACGGACAGCAACCTCAATGCGGACACCTTGGACCGGGCAGGCAACCGCATCGGCGCGGAAAACAGCTCAACCGGCTCGATCTTCGCACATGACGCTTTCAAACAAGCAGAGGTCGTTGACTACCCGACGCTCGCGAACGCGGTCGAAGCCTTACGACAAAACAAAGTCTCCGCGGTCATTTACGATGCACCCGCCGTCGCGTGGATCATCAGGCAAGACCCCGAACAAATGTTCACAAGCCCGCCGGACTTGTTAAATCAAGAATCCATCGCCTGGGCCGTCCACCCGGACAACGACGAACTGCTCGCCCAAGTCAACCAGGCACTGACTGACATGCGTGCCGACGGCACACTCGATCGATTGATCGAAAAGTGGCTGGGTTCGCAGTAACTTGAAAGGGGGCCTATCCCCAAGAAAAATCATTGCACGGCCCTGTGCGAATACTGAATAAAGCAATCCATTAGTTATTCATAGGGCTCGTTTTTACGTTTTCAGATTAAACAAAATCTGCAATGGCTTCCCGTAGACGACCTGCCGTATCACAATCACGAACCGCGACGGTAACACACGCCACATCGGTTATCTGCTGAGCGGCATGACGAATTCCTTGAATACACGCTTGCACACTCAGCTTGCCATAGCCCGTGGCAAGCGCGGGTAACACTGCGGTGGTAACGCCATGCTCCGCAGCCATCGCTGTTGCACGGCTAATAACTTCCGCCACAACCTCCGGACTGGATTCATACATCCCATCGACCGCGACCGCGTGCAGTATCACACGGTAAGGCGTCCCGCTTGCATCTGCCGCAACAACCGTTCCGCGTGGTACATGCCGAAGACCTTGCTCGCTTAAATAGGCGTTCAACCGATCCTGCATCGTATTGCCGTATCGACGCAACAACTCACCGCCAACACCACCTGACAATGTGAGAAACACATTGGCCGAGCAGATCAATGCTTCAGCCTGCACATCAAAGATATCGCCGTGATGTACTGCCCAACGCGTCATCTGAGGTTTATTCCGTTTGCTCGATAAACTCAGCGGGCACGTGCTCGGTCAGCCAGACGTTGTTGCCTGTGACGTAAAACGTGTAGCCCTGCTCGTGCATCCGTTTGGCATCGATTGCAAGAAGGGCCGGCTTGCCATGACGCATCCCGACAGCGAGCATCGTCTGCTTGTTTGTTGACATATGCACGTGATGGCGATTGCCTTTGTTTATGCCACTATCGAAGATCGACTCCAGATTCCGCGTGGCTGTGCCGTGATACAACACATCAGGCGGAACCGCCGGCTCATACCCCAGGTCAATCTCCACCGAATGCCCCTGCCGGGCACGGATCTGTTTGCGATCGGCGCTCAATTCAAACCGCTGCTTATCACTCTCGGCTACGACACGCTCGATTAACTCGCGCGAGTAAAACGGGTCATGCTCTTCAAACGCTCGTAATAGAGCATCGACCGCTACCCAGCCGTTCTCCCCCAGCATCAGGCCGATCGTGTCCGGCCTATGCCGCAGAACATAGCTCAACGACTTACTGACTTTCTTTATCTTTTCCTGCCCCATCTTCCGCGTCCTTCTTAAATAGAGCCAAACCAGCATACACGCCGGAATACAACTTGGCATCTACATGGCCCCCCGCCTGATCCCACTGCTTGATCCAATCCATTAATACATCGACAGGCACTTCATGCACCCGGATATCTTCCTTGTCGTCTCCCCCGCCTGGCCCGGTCCTGGCCAAGCCTGTTGCTAGGAAAAACGTGACCGCTTCGTCCGTCAAACCCGCCGAGGAATACCCGGTAAACAGCCGCCGCCATTGCGAAGCTGAATACCCCGTCTCTTCTTCCAGCTCGCGCTTGGCCGCAACCAATAAACTCTCATCTTCATCCACATCCCCCGCAAGCCCGGCCGGCAACTCAATCACACGCCCCCCCACCGCCGGCCTGAGCTGTTCCACCAGAACAATCCGCCCGTCATCATGCAGCGCTACAATCGCCACCACCCCGCTCGAGCCGATACGCGTGACATATTCCCACTGACCGGTTTGCATAAGGTTCAGGAATCGGCCCTTATAGAGCGTATCAGGATTTGATGCAGTCATATTTGATAATCCTTCAAAATCTTGACCAGACCTTTGTCTATGGATACTTCATCCAATTCATTCTTAGCTGAACCGCTGCTCAAACGCTTCAATGCTCTCGCCACCCGGGTGATCCAACACCGCAAACACAATACGCTCAAAACATTGGGCATATACGCCCCCTGCCAGCAATTGCTCAGCAAACAGGCCCGCGATCTCTTCCGGATCATTACGGAATACGCCGCAACCCCAGGCGCCAAGCACCAGTTGCTTATAACCCTCACTCGCAGCCAGCGCAAGCACCATCGCGATACGACGACGCATCGTCGGGACGATCTGCTCAATACATCTCGGCTCATTCCGCGCGACCGCCCCCGCATTAACCGCCGGCGCGGTGATGAATGAAACCTCATAAGGCTCATCAAGCAACCCACCATCGTCAAGGCGAAACACGGGTACATCCGGGCTCAGAATCATATGATCCGTATACATCGTGGTCCTGCATGACCGGTTCACTTCGTAATACATAGGCGCTGCGGTCAGGCACGCATACAAAGCCGAGGAACGGGCCAGGCTTTCTTCCTGTGCCTGGCTGCCACCAAGAAATCCGCCGCCCGGATTCTTCGCCGATGCGAAGTTCAGGCACAACACTTCCCCCAAACCTTCCTCTACCACCAACCGATGCGCCGCGCTCAACGTCGTCTCATTACAAACCTCGATCCGCGTGCCGCCTTCAACCGGCTCAGGCGCCCACTTCGTCAACCGATTCAATTCACTCGGCGTAAACAATCGCGTCTCCCCCACCGCCGCCTCCACCGCATCCGCAATCCGAACGACAACCCCCGGCCGCGGCTCATACTCGCCACACTCAACAATCCGAAGCATATCTTCGGCAAGACTCTTTCTGTTTAATCGATTCATAAAGACCTCAACTTATGGTTTTTAATCCGTAGGAAGATCGTAAACAGTCACATCAATGTCATAGCCAATCAATTCATCTCTGATCAATGATTCAACTTTTTCCCAACTACCTCCCGCCAAGCCACAACCAATCCTTGGCATATGCACCGACGCTTGATTCTCTTCGCAGAATCGTCTAATCACTTCCAGTCCCAATCGAATAGCTTCATAACGCACGGGTGGGACACCTTTAATAGACCTTGTCTTGTGCTGTCCAATTAAGTTTGCGACCCATAGTGATGGTTCCACTTCAACAAAATCAACACTTCCAAGGGCAAACCCGCCCGCCTCACCTTTCTTAAACCACGATCGATATGCAGCCTCAGGAATCTTCCATCGTGCAGACAAAGCAACAACAAAACCTCGTCCCCAACCGCCCTCGTCATTACAAACATGGACGATAACCCGAGGATCGCTACCTAATGGTTGAGTTGCATCTCCAGTAACTATACGTAACACAAAGCACCTCTAAGATAGTTCTCATGCTGCTACTAGACCACAACTTGAATACCTACATTACGCATCTCATCCACCGCCTTTTCACAATCGCCCGGCTTCAGTTCAACGCCTTGGCAACCTTCTAATATCAATCGCGTTTCAAACCCTTCTTTCACCGCATCCAACGCGGTGAACTTCACGCAGTAATCCGTTGCCAGGCCCATCACATCAACCTCAGTCACGCCGCGAGATCGCAACAGGTCTGCAAGGCCGGTCGATTTACGATGGCCGTTGTCGTAGAAGCCGCTGTAGCTGTCGATGTTGAGATCGGTTCCTTTCTGAACCACTTCATTGATCCTCACAACATCCAGCCCGGCGCAGAACTCTGCACCGACCGTCCCCTGCACGCAATGGTCCGGCCAAAGGATCTGCTGCAGGCCGTCCCATTCAATCACCTCGCCGACCTCGTGCCCGGGATGTGAACTTGCAAACGACTTGTGCCCCGCCGGATGCCAGTCCTGCGTCGCAACGACCAGTTCATACGCCGGCATCAAACGGTTCGCGACAGCAATCACCTCATCACCCTTCGGCACAGCAAGCGCCCCGCCGGTTTCACCGGGCGTAAAGTCGTTCTGGATATCAACGAGTAGTAACGCTTTCATAACTAACTCCAATCAATACGGGGGCAGCAACCTGCGAAGCCCGTGAATCAAAACAATCGCGATAAAAACAATGTTTCTCAAAAACAGTTTGATCGGCGACAACTCCGGCGGCGAATCGTTTTCCCCGCTTTCACAGACATCCGCCAAGCGTTGTGCCGAAGCATCCATCCACCTTATCGTGCAAGGCCACTCCGATATACCATTGACCCACTCCCCTGGGATGCCTTGCTTACCAACCTGTGCCCCCGCAAGCGCTCCAGTAATTGCAGCGACGGTATCGGTGTCTCCACCCAACATAACGGCCGCCTCCACTGCTGACCGGAAATCGCCTTGATGCTTGAACCAGCAGTAAACCGCAGAGGGGACCGTATGATTAACAAATCCACTGACACCACTTTCCAAGCCTGCTTCCTGCACATATACACTTGTATCACTGTTGCGATCTACCGCTTCAATAGCATGCTGTAAACGCTCACGAAGTGCCTGATCTTTCACACGTTCAATTACCTCGCGGGTGATATCGTGCGCAGTCAGAGTCTTGCTATCTGCGTCACCTATCATGCGCGCAAGCCCCGCAATCACCGCTGCACCTACTTCCGCACGTGGATCAGAATGCGTTATCCGAGTCGACACCTTAACCAGCGCTTCCATATGCTCTCTTGAATGAGCGAACAATCCCAACAATGCACTTCTCATCGCCGGCCCATTGCCCGCACTGTTCACACCGCTCCGCTCCGGTGAAACGCCTAACCACAACTTCACGCATGCCCGTAGCGTCCCAAACCCGACGCCGCCCGGTAATCGCAAAAACCACCAACGCAGTCGACGGGAAAATTCTCCCAGGAAACTTTCAGCTTCACCCGCAGAACCAATCAGCGACTGTGCAACCATGACTGTGTGCTCCGTATCATCGCTGCACAAACCACGCCGACCTACTAATGCATGGTGTAACGGCGCTTCACCAAACAGCCGCTTCGCTCGACGCGGATGCAAACCCTCGCGTGGCAAGCCGATCGCATCGCCAACCGCCGTGCCGAAAAGGCAACCCTGAATGTGTTCAAAACGATCCATCACACATCAACCGTTACAGCTTCGTACTCTTGCGATCCGCTACAAGCACCCTCTACCAATTCCTCTGGATAAGCTTCAATAACTCCAGCCACTAAAGCATCGATCGAATCCACGACATCTATCGCTGGCCGTCTCAATCTGACATGCTCCTCCAGATCAAACCGCCTCGGATAACTTGGGTGCGCCCCGACGACGATCGGCTTGTTCGTGTTCAGCACAAGCCCTAATTCAAAAAACGTGATTGGACACACCGACTTGCCGGGGAACCAGAACGCGATCAACGAGGCTTTGTTCATATGCCGTTCTTCCCAAGCAATCTGCTGTCTGTCGACTTCATGATCCCCATGCGGATAAGACAGCCATCTCGGATTCAACACCACCCAACGCGTCCCGCATAACATTGAAGCGATCTTCATCTGCCAGGACTCGATATCCCCTACACCCCCAGCAAGAAACACGCTCGGTTCATCCGCTTGATATTCGAATGGCGCTTCAACATACTGCATGGCTATATCTCGAAGTTAAAACCTTCGCGCGTCTTCTTGTCATACTTCGCTTTATCAAACCGGTACAGCTTCGCTGCGCGATGCGCGACATCCTTTTCGATTTCATTCATCTCAATAAGAATGTCCATGCTCAGGATCTTTTTGCGAAAGTTGCGCTTGTCCAGTTCACGGTCGAGCACTATCTCGTACAGGTGTTGCAGCATTCGCAGCGGGAACTTGTCGGGCAGCAGCTCAAACCCGATCGGCTGATACCGCAGCTTGCCACGCAAACGCTCGAGCGCGACGTCCAGGATCTTTTCATGATCGAACGCCAGGGCCGGCAGGTCGTTGATCGCGAACCAGGCTGCGTTGCGCGCATCGGTGCTGGCATGCACGTTGTGGCCCTCAAGATTCACCAGCGCGTAATAGGCGACGGTCACCACTCGTTCGCGCGGGTCGCGATCAACTTCGCCGAACGTGTAGAGCTGCTCGAGGTAGATCTCGCTCAAGCCGGTCTCCTCCTCAAGCTCGCGGCGGGCCGCTTCGTCCAGCGTCTCATCCACACGGACGAAGCCCCCCGGAATCGCCCACCGCCCCGCGAAAGGCTCAAGGTCGCGCTCGATCAGCATCACCTTCAGGTCATCCTCATCCAGCGCAAAAACAACGATGTCCACCGTCAGCGCCGCTCGCGGAAATTCGTATGTCTTAGCCATCACACACCTCTTCGTGTCTTATTTACACTTAGTTTCGTGTATATATTACACTATGTCAAGCGGATTATTTGATTTTCCGTCAAATGCCCTTTCTTTTAGACTAGGGGAATGAATATTTCGGGATTAATCCACATCGAAGAATCGCTCTGGTGTGTTACAAAGCCAATAGGGCTCCCAGCTTACGACTTTTCTTTCGAGCAGTTTTTCTCATGCCGCCATCCATGGAATCTGGATGAGCCGGTGGTGGCTGTCGCTCGCCTGGGTACTGCGCCGGACTACGAACAGCGATTTAATGAGTTTGAATCGTTGGGTGTAAGGCTGATACATACCCCCGCTGAGTATCAGCGAACCAGTGAACTACCAACCTGGTACTCACTGTTGAAAGACTTGACGCCTCGCAGTGTCTGGTTTGATCACAAACCTGCAAGCAAAGAAGTCGAACAGCACTTCCAATGGCCCGTGTTTGTGAAAGGCCAAAGACAGACAAACCGCCACAATAAGGATACGTCAATCATTGACGGGGCGAAACACTTTGAATCGCTTATGACACGATGGGATGACGATGAGATTCTGCGTTGGCAGAAGGTCGTATGCCGTGAATTTGTGCCCTTGCGTCCGGTTGGTCCTGCGTCAGTTGGATTCCCTAAGAGTTATGAGTTCCGCACATTCTGTTGGAGGGGTGAGTGTGTCGCTGTGGGACGCTACTGGGTCTCCGAAAGCTTTGCGCCGACGGATGGTGAGTTAAAACAAATTCGCGATCTCGCAGAAGAGGCCGCCCGACGACTCAATGTGGTCTTTGTTGTGATCGACATCGCACAAACCGTCATTGGAGACTGGATCGTTATCGAATGTAATGATGGACAGGACAGTGGGTACGCAGGCGTGTCACCTCTGAGTATGTGGCGTCGGATTATCGATATCGAAAGGCAGCGCATCTGAGCCTTTTTACTCATATGCAGATCGTAAGCCATATCTTTATAACTCACGCAGCTCGCGCTTAAATCCGCCTGAGAGGATCGGGAATCGGCACCAGGTTTTGGGGTCCAGGTTTTTGTCGTCCACGTGGAAGCTGGGGGCGAACCGCTCGCGCTTCCACTGGTTTCGGCTCCAGAGGGAGAAGAAGCGCTGCACCCATTTGCCTAAGACCTGCGGCTGGTACTGCGGGAACCGCGTCTGCAGTTCCGCCAGCGCCTCGGCAGGGGAACGCTTGCGGCCGATCGCTTCGTGTTCGATCGCGTCCAGCACGTCGTAAGGCATCAGATCATCTTCATCCGTCTGCTTCTTATCTTCGGGTCGCAGTTCTGCTGTCGGCGCTAACTGATTCACCGCGCTCACGGCTTCGATAGGCCCGACACCATCAGGACCAAACCGCTCAAGCCAGACAAGCCATTGGCGCAGAAACGCTTTGTCGATACCGGCGATCGGGCTGATCCCGCCGCAGGTGTCGCCATCCATCGTTGTATAACCCACCGCCGCCTCGGAGCGGTTGCTGGTTGCCAGCAGTAACTTGTTCTGAAGGTTCGCCAGCATCCACACACCCGGTGCCCGCACGCGCGCCTGGATATTCTGCAACGCGATATCGTCCCGCTCCCACGAAAGATCGCGACCGATCGCGCCTTCGATTAAATTGATGTAGCCTTGATTGAGCGCATCGATATCGAGTTCGTAATGCGTTGAACCGATTGCTTCTGCCACCTTACGAGCCGCATCACGCGTCTTGTCCGAGCTGTTGCGTGTCGCCTGGTACGCAGTAATCAACAGTTTGGATGTATTGCTTACCGCTTTGGTATCGGCGGTATCGATCCCGAACCGTTTCGCAAAGCCATCGGCCCCAAGTTCTGCCAAACCAAGATCAACCATCAAACGAACAAGACACGCCACCGCCGTCGAGTCCGCTCCCCCGCTTAATGAAACGACGAAGCCCTGCGACTTGCTCTTACGTGCATAATCAAACAATCCCAGCGCAATCGCGCGTGTAAATGCCTCCTGCTCGATAAAGTCGGATGCCTCCCAAGGCTCAACCTCGGATTGTGACACCTCCGGCTGACCCGCAGGCAATGCATAATCCACTTCCACCAATCCCGCATCCGCTTCAAGATGTGGCAATCGGCTGGCGAGTTGTGATCGCTGCGTGCGCGTTGCGTCGATATCCACCACCGCATCGGTCAGCACTACGGGCCTGTAACTGAACCGCGGCCCCTGCGCGACAAGCACGCCGCCGCTGCCGATCAACGCACCACCGTCATAAATCGCACGCCCCGCTTCATTGCCCAGTAAGTTGCTGTAGATATAACTGACGCCGAACGCGCGCGAGCCGTCGACGACCAGTCGCTTGCGGACTTCCTGTTTGCCGAACGCGAAGTGGCTGGCGCTTGGATTGAGAATCACATCCACGCTTCGATCCGCCAGACCCGTGCCCGGCCGATCCGCCGCCCATGCGTCTTCGCAGATTTCAAAACCGATACGGATGCCATGCAGATCAAACACAAGGTCACCGCAAGGCACGCGATGCTCGTCGAACTCGATCTGCGTCACCACACGATGTGGCCAGGGCTTGAACCATCTCGGTTCATAGTGCAGTCCATCGCCAGCCAGGTGCTGCTTCGGCACAACACCGACAACGCGCTCGTCGACCACCAGCACACATGCATTAAACAGCGATCCCTGATGCATGATCGGCAAACCAAGCGTCACCGCGAGCCCGCGCGTCTTGGGTAACAACTCTTCCAATACACGCCGAGCCATCCGCCGCGTCGCCGGGGCGAAGAACGCATCTTCACAGCCATAGCCACACAAGCACAACTCGGGCAGACACAACAGCGACACCCCGCGCTGCCGCGCCTGCTCTATTGCTTCTGCAATATTCGCCGCGTTGTTATCCCAATCCAAAGGCGTCTGGTTCAACGCGGCCGCACCCATACGGATGAGTTTCATAGCCGCGCCCCTTTACCACGATTAAGCGCCGACGCAAGGATCGGCGAAACCGTTCGGATATCAAGAAACCCTTCGCTCAACTCCGCCGCTTGCAGCGCGCTTGGATGACTATCCGTGCAGACGATCGCTTCGAGCAAGCCCGAAGCTTTCAGCTTCTTGATCGAATCTCCCGGGAACAGGCCGTGCGTTGTGACGGCTTTGACACACTTCGCACCCGCATCCAGATAAGCCCGCGCGGCGTTCAACAGAGAATCACCGGAGCGCACCATATCGTCGTAGATCACCACGTTCTGCTCCGTGACATCCGCGCTCATCGCGGTGACTTCCGGGTTGCCGTCTTCTTTCCTGCGTTTAAATACGAAACTTGCGGGCACGTTCAGTTCATTGGCAAGCGATTCCACCCACTTCGCGCGCCCCGCATCCGTACACGCAAGTACGTACCGTTCGCCGCCCAACTCTCGTATCGCCTCGGTGACAAGCGGTTTTGCATACACATGCACCGGGTGCGAAGGCCCTTCAAAGTAATACTGTATCCCCTCAGCATGCAGGTCCAGCAAGACGATCCGGTTTGCCTGAACGCCGTGCGGGATCGATGAAAGCAAACGCGCCCGCGTCTTCGCCTTGACGATCTCGCCGCTCTTGACCGCCCGATCCATCGTCGCATAACCGAGGTAAGGCAAGACAAGCGTCAGCGATCGCGCCCCCTCCTGCACCAGACCGCACGATAAGTCGAACAGCTCAAGCGTATCGCTGTCGCTGCACGTTCCGCCGACGATAGCAACATGCTGATCGTCAACATTGCTCATGATGCGGTGATACCGTTCACCATCGAGAAACGTCTTGCGTTCGATCTCGCCTTTATCAACGCGCGCTTCCGACGCCAAACCGTCTAGCATGTACGCATATCGCTCGGTGCTGAATAGCAACATCAATCCAACTCCGCCTGGGCGAGCCCGCGCTCGCGCGTGTCATCGATCATCCTGTTACGCAACTCGTGCAGGCCCGGCTCAAGCCCGACCGGATACTCATGCGGATTCATAAACCGCTGCGTCCCCGGATGCACTTTGGCAAGCTCCGCTTGCGCCCGATCACGCAATACTTCCAAAGGCTCATCCTCAAACATGATCTTCCCATCACGAGCGATCGGGATCAATAGATCACGCACACTTGCCTTTGCGCTGATCTTCTTGCGTCGTGTCGGGTCTTTTGGATCGACGATCAGCCTCGCATCATCCACACCCAGGAGTTCATCGTAGATCATGTCCGCTACGTGGCCATTATTGTTTTCAAATCGGCGAACCTGCAACATACCGGGGATACTCGTCTTGATCGCTTGCTCGGATAGCTTGACGCGGTGTTCCCATTCGCCACCTTCATCGCATATCGCGCCGAGTTTATACACGCCCCCAAGCGCCGGCTGATCGTAAGCCGTCGCCAGCTTCGTACCGACGCCCCAGACCGCGATCGTCGCGCCCTGCTGCTTCAGGTCCTGGATGATGTGCTCATCCAGATCGTTCGACGCGACGATGGCCGCCTTCTCGAATCCCGCTTCATCGAGCAGCCGACGTGCTTCGATGCTCAGGTACGCCAGGTCGCCCGAATCGAGGCGTAGGCCTGCCATCTCGTAGCCACGATCACGCAGCTTCAGGCCCGCTTCGATCGCGTTACGCACGCCGGCGATCGTGTCGTACGTATCTACCAGAAAAACACAATTGTTCGGCATTGCCTCAGCATACGCATCGAACGACGCCAGCTCATCTTCAAAACTCATCACCCAGCTATGTGCATGCGTCCCCTTGACCGGGATGCCGTACAGCTTCCCCGCAAGCACGTTACTCGTCGCATGGCAACCCCCGATATACGCAGCTCGGCTCGCCGCCAGTGAACCATCCACGCCCTGCGCTCTTCGTAAGCCAAACTCTAATACCGAGTCCCCCTTGGCCGCATGACAAACCCGCGCCGCCTTCGTCGCTATCAAAGTCTGGAAGTTCACCAGGTTCAATAACGCCGTCTCAAGCAACTGCCCCTGCAGGATCGGCCCGCGCACGCGCACCATCGGCTCGTTACCGAATACAGCCGTGCCTTCCGGCACCGCATCCACATCGCAACTGAATCGAAGCTCGCCAAGGTAATCCAGGAATCCTTTTTCAAACAGCGGCCGACCATCGTTGCCTTCAAGCGTCGCCAGGTATTCCAGATCGCAGGCTTCAAACTTAAATGAACGCAGCAGGTCCACCACGTGCGACAGCCCCGCCGCGATCGCGTACCCCCCGCCGAACGGCGGCTTGCGGAAGAACAGATGAAACGCCGCCTGCTGATCCGCCCGCCCCAGCTTCCAATAGCCGTACGCCATCGTCAGTTGGTACAGGTCGGTCAGCAGCCCCAGCGGGGTCCGGTAGATCGCATTGAGTTGTCCCATACTTAACTCCTTACTTAGTGTATAATATACACTATCTGGCCTGTCAAGCCAATCAAACGCCGATAGGATCGCCAGAAAATCCGATCAGAATCGCTATTGCCATCATTAATCTTTATCAGATAATCAGTTACAGCACAAATGACGCAGGCGGCCTCACAGCTTTGAACCCATCATCATGCCAACCGCGTAGGGCGGCACGGGCAACTCACACAGCGAAACCTGGCCGAATCCAGCCCCAGCCAAAAGAGCTTCCAAGGCTTGCGGTGTGTGTACCTGCCCCTGCTGCGTGCGTAATGCCAACCCTAGCGCGTATAGCGCTCGGTTCACATCCCCTTCCGCCTGCCCCGGGAAGATATCCATCACCGCGATCCGCCCGCCGGATTTGATTGCCGCGTGCAGTTTCCTAAACAGCTTCAGGTTGCCTTCAACTGTCTCAAGATGCGTCACGTTGCCAACGATCGCCAAATCAAAACTATCAGCGGGCAAGTCGACTTCGTGATAGTTGCCGGCAATCAATTCCAGGCGATCGGATAAACCAAACCGCGCGGCCGTCTGCTTCGCCACTTCCAATACGGCAGGCCAATCCACCGCTCTCACCGTCGCGCTCGCCGCGTGCTTAGCCAGCGACAAGCTCCAGATCGCAGAGCCGGCGCCGATATCCAGCACCTTTTCGATCGGCTGCTGTTGATTGTTCAAGAGTTGCGCAGCCGCTTCCGCTGCGGGCCCGAGCATCCAGCCAAGCGCCGCCGCCTGCTTCTGGTAATGCGATTCACTCTGCTGAAGCGCGTCCATCGTCGCCATGGGCTTGCCGGTCTTCAAAAACTCCGACAGGTGCGCCCAGTAAAGATCGCCCAACTCACGATACCCACCCGCGATCAGCATCCCCGCCAACGGCGTCAGGGTATATGCTTCATCAACGGCATCCACCAGGCCGAGCGCAGCTAGGACTTCGAGCAATAAACTTGTCGGCTTCTCCTGCGTCCCACAAACCCGCGAAAGTTCCGCCGCATTCATCGGCTCCTTCACCAGCGCATCCAAGACTCCTTGCCGCACAGCCTCTCGATACACATGCGCCGCGCCGTTCATATTCATCAGCCGAAAGTAGTCGGCTCGCATCTTCACTTCATCAATCATGAAACGCCGCCAATCTTCGCAACCGAGACCGTGAATATCCCCTCTTCATCAATCTCCATCGTCTGCTTTTCAAACCCTGCATCGCGCACCAGATCATCCAGCTCTTCCTGTGTGCGCCTGCGCATGATCCATGGGTCGCCCTCGCGATTGGTCAGTACGCGCGCGATCATCTCCACGCCCGGGTGCCAGGGCTGGCCATCATAGATCAGGTAGCCGCCGTTTTTCATCGCCTGTGCGATCCCGCGTAACGACCTGCGCAGATAAGCATTCTCCGGGTACAGTTCGTACAAGCCGCACACGATCACAACCGTCGGGGGCGGGTCCATCGCAGCCAGCGACCGCTCATCAAACGCATCGTCCAACTCAAAACTCACATTCTCCAGGCCCATCGCTTTAACGAGCTTTCGCCCGGCAACGAGGTTCGATCCCTGGTAATCACGCAGGACCGCAGTCACATCCGCATCGTTCAAATCCTTAAGCGTATCCAGCACGTATCGCCCCTGCCCGGCCGCGATATCCACGACATGCACCGGCTTGCCCGATTGCTTGAGTTGCGTAATCGTCTGCTTCAACAACCGCTCAACATGCACCTTCCGCTGGCGGACCGCACACCAGCCGATGTTATTCAGGTACATCCGATCGAACAACTTGCCGAGAAGCAGGCTCCCTCGCGATCGGTTTTCGTAGACATAGTCAAGCGTCTGCCCGGAATCAAAACCCGTCCGCCAACCCAGCCGTATACCTTTACTCAGTAACCCAAGCGTCTTCATCGATAAACGCTGAGCGCCGAAGAACAAGCCCTTCGGCGATAGATTTTTCAACGGCTCATTCAAGCGATCGTACTCGTCCCGCGTGTAGCCGAAATGATCCGCATCCAGCATCGGTCGTCGCTTGTCATCGCTTTCATGGACACTATCGATAAACCGCCGGATCTCCTCCAGCACCTCGGCGCGGCCTTTCTCGTGAAGGATGTCGTGGTACATCCCGTCGAAGTGGCGCATGCGTTTTTTGGTTGAACCGAGCCGTCCATAAAACGTGCGTTGGGCCTTCACCTTCACAACCCAGTCCGCTCCGCCGGATAAAACAAGCGTGGGTACACGGATCGCGCCCGCATCCGCGATCAATCTTGTCGCAGTATCAAACAAACCCAGCAGGATATTCACCGCGATCGACCGCTCGATTAACGGGTCCTCGTTATATCGCCTCGCCTGTTCGGGATCGTGCGTCAGCATCTTCGCTTTGACGTAACTCTTGATAAACGCCTTACCGCGGATCTTCTGAAGCAGGCGCAGCCCCGGCATCGCAAAAGGTACATAGAGCTTCACACGCAACGCCGGCGTCACCAGCACGAGCGACCGGATCGGTGGCGCATAATCATGCACCCACGCCGCGACCGTCACCGCTCCCACGCTGTGCGCAATCACGGACGTATCTTCCACCGGGATGCTATGCAGCTTCAACACTTGCTTTACGAAGTAATCGATGTCCTTGACGATATAACTCAGACTGGGTGCATACCCGCGCTCGCCGGGCGACCTGCCATGCCCGCGCGCATCCCATGCGAATATGGCAGTATCCCACAGATCCAACTCCTTTACGACATCACTGAACCGCCCCGAGTGTTCGTGCCCGCGGTGAAAAAGAAACAACGCTTTCTTTGCAGGTGTTTGAGGCAGCCAGGCACGGTAAAACAATTCCGTGCCGTCCCACATTCTCAGCGTATGTTCCGTCGCGCCATCTGACTCCTGACGTTCGTCTTGTATCAGTCCCGGCTCATGTAGTTGTGTCATGTCAAGTGCTCCCGGTTAACAACAGCATCAGCAACCCGCGATTTAGGCTTCGCAAGCTGCTGGATGCTTTCACGCAGTTCATCACAGATCGCTCGTACAGATTCTTTACCACGGTTAAGATGTGCATACGTTCGGGGCTCGCCGATCGATATCCGGATACGTTTCGGCCGAGGTAGCCATGCGCCTTTGGGCAAAGCTTCAAACGCGCCGTCGATATGGCACGGGCACACCGGCGTGTCCGAACCCGCCAGCAGATAGCCGATCCCCGGCTTAAAGTCCCCCATCACCCCGCTCACAGCCCGTGTCCCTTCCGGAAATAAAAGCAAGGTCGTGTTCGGCCGATCAAGCAGGTTCCTGCATAAACTCAGGCTCTGTCGAATGCTCGTCTGCCGATCGAACGGCAGGGCATTGACCATCACCGCGGAGAACGCAACCCTCGGCAAAGACTCAAAGAAAAAATCCTTCGCCGCCGCGGGAAACACACGGTGCAGCATGTGGATCGGAAACGCAGACAATACGCTGAGTGTATCCAGATGGCTCGTATGATTCGCTACCAGGACACACGATCTTTCACGCGGCAGGTTTTCTCTGCCGACGATTGTTAAACCGTGATAAGCGTGCATCCAAGCACGGATCAGGCACGCCGCCGCCGACCGCATGGTATAGACCATCAGGTCGGGCTCGCGCGGGAATCGCCGCAATCGATCCTTCACGGATTGATCGATATCTTCCGCGGTCTGGTAGGTCCAATCCTGCATCGTTGCATCCCCTGCAACAACCCGCAACAGCGCGGGTATATCGACATCCCGGAATCTAGGCCCCAAGGCCAGGCAGGGATTATATCACGACCCCATTCTACAGACCCGTACGTCGTGTCTCACGGTCCGGTTCACCGGTCAATAAATATCGTGAAAATAACGCACCATGTGGAAAAACAGGGGAGCGGTGTAAATGAGGCTGTCGATCCGGTCCAATACGCCGCCGTGGCCCGTGATCAGGTTGCCCATGTCCTTGATCCCGATATCGCGCTTGATCACGCTCATCGATAAATCGCCAAGCTGTCCGCCAATCCCGACGATCAACCCGGTCAGCACGCACTGCACGGCCGTAAAGTGCGGGAAAGAAAAATGCATCACCCAAGGCAGCACCATCGACACCGCAAACGCCCCGAGCGAACCTTCCCATGTTTTCTTCGGGCTGATGTTGCGGCGAAGCGGATGTCGGCCGAAACACTTGCCAAACACGTAAGCCGACACATCATTGATCTGCACTGCAAACAACAAATACAGAAGATACCCGTACGCGTTGGATGAATTGGCAAGAAAGATCACGTGCCCGAACATCCAGCCGATGTAGATGAAGCCCACCACCGCCAGCGCGATCGCCTGCAACTGACCGGCCGCCTTGTTACGAACGATCGGGACCAGGAGGATCGCCGCGATCGTGTAGGCGGGCAACGTCATGAACAAGCCGTACCACCCCGGCACGTGCAGGAACGGGTCCGTCACCAACGCGGTTACGCCGCAGCCGATCACGCCCAGGTACAACACGCTCGTCATCGTCCAATCGCGATAGAGCCCCGTCGCACGAGCGTATTCCTTCATACTATGCACCGCAACAAGCGTCAGGCCCACAATCGTCGCAATCCGCCCAAGAAATAGACACACCAAAACCAACGGCACCATCACCAACCAGCCGCGGTACGACGCCCACGCATGCCCAACCTCTTTCTTAAGCCCCCAGCGCAATAGCGAGATCGTGCCGCCGGCTACAATCAGGATCGACACAAGAATCGCCAGGTAGATCAAAAACACCTGGCTATCCATCGCAGCACGCGGACTCATGCATCTTTCTCCGTTGGCGTCTGCAGCGCGTCTGCAGATTCAGCGCTTGCATTAAGCGCACGCATCATATGCATGAGTCGAATGGCCGAAGTCTGCAGACAACCGGCAATGATGAGCAGATGTGTCCAGTCCAGCACCGTTAATCCGCCGAAGACATACGCGCTATTACCCCACCAAATCAGCGCCAACGTCATCCACGCCCCCGCGTGCAGCACCACCATCCGCCAGGGTTTGGACATCACCCCGCTGAACTCGCGCTGCACGCCCACCGCTTGGCCGAGTATCCCGATGTATGCCACCATCACGCTCAGGATCGCCACCCAGTACGCGATGATCGGCTGGCACAACCCGCTGTGCGCGACACCCACAAATATCAGTACATCTGAAATGCGATCGGGCAATTCGTTAATCACTTCGCCCCGCCGGCTTGCCTTGCCCGATGCCAGCGCGACCATGCCGTCGAGCATGTTAAACCACAGCCGCAGATAACACAGCGCGACCGCCGGGATCAATAGCGCCGCTATCCTGCCCGACTGCCAGAAACACACCGCAGCCCCGGCTGCCGCAACAATCGAACTGTACGACACCGCGTCGGGTGACACTTCAAGTCGAACGCACAAACGCACCGCGCTGTTTGCTGTCTTACGAAATACATCCGCAATGGCGCGTCGTGATGTCGGCTGATAATCACCCATGCTCGTTACCTACGTACTTCATATGAACAGGTTCACTTACGCTTATCATGTCTTGCCTGCCGCCGCGTTGCCGATCCCCATCAGGTACATCCCCACGATCAGCAGCAGCATCCCCAGCACATGCACCGCACGGATCGGCTGCTGGTTAATCATCCAGCCCATCACCGCCGACCAGATAAACGTCGACGCATAGATCGGGTACAGCACCGTTACCGTCCCGCCTTTTTTAAACGCATACGTGAAGAAAAACATCACCGCGATGTAGCAGAGCATCCCCACCCACACCCACGGCGAGAACAGGAACGACATCGGCCCTCCCGACATGCGATCCGTTCCCGCTTTAAACAGGTATTGCCCGCCCGCACCCAAAACCGAGGCGATAAGAACGCAAACAATCGAAACCAGCGGTGTATTCTGCATCGGCAGCACCTTATGTTGAATGATGCTCAGACCGCAGCCCGTTTACTTCGGCCGACAAACATCCGCAGCAGCCAGCCCAGAATCAATCCGCCCAGTAATGCTGCGCCGATTGACTTGATCAGCAAGCCTTGCACGTGCGATCTGATCATCGAATTGTCGAACGGGTTCAACGTGCTGTGCACGCGGAGAATCTTCCAATTGCCATCCACCTTGCGGAACACCACTGTCCACTTTGAGGTGAACCGGTGCTCCTGACCGCTGCCGGTGACGAGCACGTTATTCGAATCCCCCTTCGCGATCGCGATATCGCCGAAGATCTGGCTGCTGTCCGGCAAAAGCTCGACCGTGTACGACCCGCCCTGCAGCATCTCGTCCCGCGTCTTCTGCCAGCGTACTTTAAACGCATCGAAGTCGGAAAACTCACGGTCCGTGTACGTCACCACTGAAAAGGGATCGTGCAGGTGCGGCTGCAACATCTCCAGTTGATTCGAATTTACCGCCTGTTCAAACAACGTCTTAAATGCTCGCAGCGCATCATGCTCCGCTTCCAATTCGTCTGTTTCCGCTGCGAACACCGGCACATGTATCGCCAACACCGCACAACATGCCAAACAGATAATCACCCGTAAAAGACAAACGTGACGCGCCATCCGGAACCTCGCTTTGTTTGATTGGCTGATAGATCGGAATCCCTATTCCAGCACGCTTAAACCCACATCGATGTACTGCCCGCCCTTGGTCTGCTTGCAGTGCACCGCGATCGTGTTACTTCCTTTTTGCAAAACATCCTTCGCATCCTGTTGCGTGATGCGATACATATACTGCCCGCTGTAGCCCTGCACCTGTATGACATGCAGCCCGTTGATATACACCTCGGCATCTTCATCGTGATACACACGCAGACACAACTCGCCGGCCGGGACGTCCTTCAACTCAAAACCACGGCGGATCCAGATGTCGCTGTTATCCCATACCGTTCGGACCGTCGTGCGCGGCGTGTGCTCCGTGCCGAAGCCCGCCGGCCCCTGCTGCCATGCGCTGTCATCAAAGCCGCCCTTCTCCCAACCGTCGGCCGGTTGCTCAAACGTATAAGACCAGGTCAACGCTTCATCTTCACTGGTCGGCACAAGCTCAACCACCTTTGGCGGCTCGGTATAAAGCGGCGCGTGCAGTTTGTGTAGCGATTCCGCAGGCATCTTGATGATGTCGCGATCATACGTCAGCAGGCCGTTAACTTCGCCCTCGACGTCCGTCGTCTGCGTATACACCGCCGCAGCTAAACCTTGCCCGATCAGCAGACGCAATTCATTAACAGCTTGCTCGTAGCGTTTGGTTAGAGCTTCCGCGTTATCGAAGCTGCGATAGCCCCAGTTCTCTTTTTCCTGCCAGAGGTGGCCGGCAAGTGGTAGGCCCAATCCACCGAACTCACCCAATACCGATGCGCGTTTGTCTTCCACAGGGAACATGCCGGGCCCGGGGTAGTTGTGCATGTCGTGCATATCACCTTCGCCGCGGTCTTCCCAGCCGCTGGGACCATTCACCAGGCGCGTCGGATCTAGCTGCTTCGTCCATGCGAGTATCTCGTTCGTCTTGAACTGCCCCCAACCTTCGTTGAACGGCACCCACACAACAATGCACGGGTGGTTGTAGAACTGCGTGACGATCTGCTCCCACTCTTCACGATAGATCGCTTCCGACTCCGCCGAGCGCGTGATGTCAGGCTTACCCGGGCCGATACTCGCATCACCATTGGGCATGTCCTGCCAGACCAGCAATCCCAAACGATCCGCATGGTAGTACCAGCGCGCAGGCTCAACCTTCACGTGCTTGCGCGCCATGTTAAAGCCCATCGCCCTGGTGATTTGGATATCGTACGCAAGCGCTTTATCCGTCGGCGCGGTGTACAAACCGTCGGGCCACCACCCCTGATCCAATGGCCCATACTGGAACACCGGCTTGTTATTCAAAAACAAACGATTAAAACCGTCCGAAGTTTTACGCACCTCGATCTTGCGCAGCGCAAAGTAACTGGCCACCACATCGACCACTTCGCTGTCGCGCACCAGTTCGATTGTCATGTCATAAAGCTGCGGCGAATCCGGACTCCAGGGCGTGTCATACGACGATGCATCCAGCTTCAATTCGATCGCTTCGCCCGGTTTACCTGTCGTAGAAGTATTGTCTTTTTCCGAAATCACTATTGCCTTCAAACCTTCGGCACCAACCGCATCGACAACGATCGAAACCGTATGGCTGTCCAGGTCAGGCGTGATCTTGATGGACTTGATATATCCACTTGATACGGGCTCCAACCAGACCGTCTGCCAGATGCCGGTCACGGGTGTGTACCAGATGCCGTGCGGCTTACGGATCTGCTTGCCATGCGGCTGTGTGCCGCCGTCCGTCGGATCAACGACTTTCACCAATAGTTCATTCTCACCGCTTGCATCGAGCGCATCGGTGATATCAAACGTGAACGCATCGTAGCCTCCGCGATGTTCGCCGACCCGTTTGCCGTTCACCCATACAGTTGCATGCCAGTCGACCGCGCCGAAGTGCAATAGCAATCGCCCGGCATCATGAAGCTTCGGCGTTGCAAACGTCCTGCGATACCATAGCGCTTCATCATCGCCCACACGCTTCATCACGCCCGATAACTGCGATTCAACCGCGAACGGCACGGTGATCTTGCCATCCCACTTCTCGGGAGCCGACGCCTTGCTATCCACAATGGCATAATCCCACCGGCCGTTCAGGTTCTCCCACGCCTGACGCACCATCTGCGGCCGGGGATACTCCGGCAACGGCGCATCGGGATTCAGATCGTCCGCCCACCGCGTCAACATCGATTGTGCCGACACCTCCGAGCTTGCCATCCCAATCAACAACGACGCCAGCAACACGACGCTACAGACGATCATCAAGTCATTCATGTGTAATTCCTCAAACCAAAGAACAGCGACCACCGGCCGCTCTATTGAGACAGCCATGGTAATCACATACCCACGCTATGAAAAGATTGGCCCCAAAATAACAAAACCATTATTTATAGCCACGGATGAACACAGATGCATACGGATGAAGATATTGCCAAGAAACACTTTTTCTTCATCCGTGTTTATCCGTGTTCATCTGTGGCTAAAAATGCTTTAATTGCCGGACACCCGAAGCAAACGCGAGCCATGGGCAGGCACGTCAAGGATAATCTTGCCATCGCTCTGTGCGTCAGCCAGATCCTCACATGCCCAGACATCGCGAACAATCAGTTTCTTCTTGCCATCCAAGCCCAACGCATCGACCGACACGCTTATCTTTCGCACCGCATCGCCACGGTTAAACAGCCCCACGTACTTTGCTCCCGCGTACTCACCCGTCGCATCCGCCAGCCAGACAACCTCGACGCCGTCCTGCGATCGGCTTAGCTCGTGGTTGTTCGCACTCGCCTGGTTTACCGCGATTGCTTCCGGATTATTCAGTAGTGACAATGTAAACGCATCGTTGGTCTTCCTGATATGCGGCAAATCCCCGCCGAACATCAAAGGCGAACGCGAAATAAACCACAGCGACATCAGCGTCCGCTGCTCGTCTTGCGTCAGATTCGAGTCGCGATTGAATTCACCTCGCTCGCCACGGATCGAAAGCCTGCCTAACGGCAGCATGTCATTGTCAGGCCAATGCCCCGGCCCACAGTAAGGCGTCCACTCCTTGGCTCTATCAAACATCACGAACACATCGTGCCAGTTGTCCCACAGATCATCCGTGATCCGCCAGAGGTTTGCGTTATCAACCAGGTGTTCCGCCCTGGCAAGCGGCGCTGCGCCGGGTGATAAGCTCAACACCATCGGCCGGCCCGTCTTGTCGATCGCTGTGCGGATCATCTCGATCTCACCCGCATAGTAAGAATCATCCGGGTGCGAATAATCGCGCAGCATGTCGTCGATCTTCACATAGTCGATACCCCACCTGGCATACTCCGCGAACATCGCATCGTAATACGCCTGTGCGGCCGGGGACTTCTTCATCCCGTAGTTATCTTTCAGCCACGCTGCGCCGGTATCTGTTTCGCCGTTCGCCCAAGTGTTACGTTCGATGTCCCTGGTCGTAAAGTCCGAACCCGGGATCGACAGGTCGGCTTCCCAGACCTTTTTGTTGATCCCGCGCATCAGGTGCACGCCGAACTTCAATCCCATCTCATGGATGTCATCGGCCAGTGGTTTGAAACCGAGGTTCTGCCCGTTGTCGCCCTTCGCTGAGGGGAAGCGGTTCATCGCCGGTGTCAGGATCCCGTTAGCGTTAAACGAATAGATCGCATCGTGCTGGTTGTAAGGACGATGCGGCGGCGTGTTCGGATTCTCCACATACCAGCGGATATCGACGACCACATACTCCCAGCCGAACTGCTTCAGGTTCTTGGCCATGAACTCGGCGTTAGCGCGCACTTCTTGCTCGACGACCGACGAGCCGTAGCAATCCCAACTGTTCCAGCCCATCGGCGGCGTCGGCGCGAAGCTGTGAAACGTTTGGGCAGTTTGACCTTCGCCGCTGGCTTCGGGCATCGGTGCATACATCAACATCTCAGTCAGGCCGACAAACGCGGTCAGGGTCAACGCTAATCTCTTTCTGCTTTTCATGGCGGACACTGCGCCTATTGCATGAGTGTGATAAGGTCTTTGGTTCACTCCCTCTCCCCTTGGGACAGGGTCGGGGTGAGGGCCGGGTTCAGTGTGCAAGCAGAAAATGTGTTCTGATCACCTAATCAATCCGGCTCTCTTCCTAACCTTCTCCCAAGGGGAAAAGGAATTAATTCGGAAACTTCTCACATGTGACAGGATAGCTTTATCGCACCCAAATATACCAGCCATACACGCTACAACCAACCTGCCTGATTCCGACGCAGCCGCCGCTTGCATAAGAGTAACGCCCCAACACCCATCAGAGACGCACTGCCCGGCTCGGGAGTCGGGTATTCAAGCACATCGACCAGCTTCTTGCCCGGCCCCACCAGGTTGGCTGTCGTGTACAGTTCTTTCTCAATCACCAGCACATCGCCGGGTAACACGGGTTGTGAGAATCCATCGATCGTAAGGCTGCTGCCGGTGATCATCTGATTAAACGTGATCGGAAGGCCGTTTATCAATACCGAATTAACACCCGACCATGCCGCACCGACGGCATCAGGGATGACTTGCTCGTGCCAGTCATACCAGGGCTCGGTCCCGACATTTAATACCGTCTCGATCATGGTGATGTTGCCGGACCCGAAGCCCGAAGCCGGATCGCTGAGAATCGCTTTGCGCCAGGGCGGGCCGCTTGCGTCCAAATCGATCGGGAAAGGAGCCGGGCCGTTTATCAAATCGTTAGGCCCACCGACGTAAACGACGCCGCCCGGATCGGCATAGTGAAAAGTACTCGGGCCCGTCGCTGTGCCTTGCGCCAGCGCAGCGGTCGTGAAGAACATAATCGTGCAGATGGCGATCGACGTTATGGTGAAGATGCGTTTCATGTTTGTTTATCCTTTGTATGAATGGTTTTTCTGTATCAGTGAATGATCCGGCGGCGTTTGACCGCGAGCACAGATATCGACGCAAGCAACAAGGCGCTTGCCGGTTCGGGTACCGCGATCGGGATCTGACGCAGTGTGAAACTATCGATCCCATCCGGCACATCGATCGAAAACTGGAACAACGGTGTGGTAAATGCCAGGTACGGGAAGAGGCCGCCTTCCGCCAGGATCACATCCTCATTTACAAGCGTCGGCGATGAGAAAAACGCGGAGAAGTCGAAAGGCGAATCTTCATCAGGCGTATCAAAGTCAAGCCCGTCGCCGGGGGTAGATGGCACGAAACCGACACCCTCGCCGAAACCAAGCTCGATCCGGTACTGGTCCCAGTCGATGCCGGAGGAGTTACTTACCCCTTCAAAGACCGCATACTCCGTCGTACCGCCCGAGTCTATGACGTAAAAGACGATATCCGCAACACCGTTGACGCCGAAGAAGTCTTTCTGTGTCACGATCAACTCGTTCGGTGATGCGCCAACGACGTTGTCATTGTTTGCGTCAATCGGCGGGTCCACCGGTTCACCAGCGATCGAGGCGATGCCGGACGACCAGGTAAAGCCGAGGATCTGACCCGCAGAAGCGTGTTGAGCAGTCAACAGCATCGAGGTTGCGATGCCGCCGGCGATTATTAGCGTTGTGTTCGAAGTCATGATTGTGTTTCCTTATGCTTGAGTTCTATTGATTAGGCTTGACGTTCCGTAATGGCGTTCTCGAATCCGCCGACACACTTTTCAGCATGCCGACGATGGGTTCGATAGAGAATGAAGATGTGGTTGCTTAGAGCACATCCCTTCGTCGACTCACCAGTGCCATCGCGCCCAGCCCCAGCAGTGCCGCGCTTGCCGGCTCAGGCGTGACCGTGATGCTGTTGAAGTAAGCGTCGTGAGGCGGCCCCTGGCCCGCGCTGTCGTTGGCCAACAGCACCGCTTGGATATCAGCACCGGTTGCGCCGCTAAGAATCAAAGGCAGTGTCTGTGTTGCGCCGTTGCGTAACGTCGCGGTCAGGTCGATCGTGCTGAAGCCGGTCCGTGTAAGGCTCAGCGTCAAACCTTCATCCGCAAAGGGGAGCGTCGTGGGCGTCAGTGTCGCGAGGTTATTCGAGTAGACCTCGTAGTTGGCATCGCCGCCCTCAAAGCGGAAGAGCACTGAATCACTGCTGGACACAAATGTGATGCCGACGTAGTTGTAGCCGGAGCTGTTGATGTACCCGTTGTCCATGTCGATCGATATGGACTGCCCGACAGTCAGCGCCCCGCCTGTCAGATTCCGGACCGCACCGGCGCCGTCTGCCGAAGAGTCAAACGAGGCATACATTCCCCAGGCGCGGCCGGCAGTATCGATGTCGTGGTCATTCGCGGCGCCGTTGATGTTGCCGTCGTCAAGGCCGTCCCCGTTACCGGTGGAGCTGGCCAGGAAGTGCCCCGAGCTGGAGCCGAGCGTCAACAAGGCCCATGGCGCGAAACCATATCCGCCGTTGTCTCCCGATTGCCAGCCGTCGTTGTAAACCGGATCGGCGGCACTATCGAACGCGAGATTGGCGGCGAGTGTGTCCTCAATGATCGAAAGCGAAACACTAACACACATTGCTGATACCAGGTTGTATTTCAGTGAGCGAAACATGCTCAGTTCCTTTCACGCTGCCGCAGCAGCAAACCCGTGGCGCCGGTAATCATCAGCAACGCGCTGGCCGGTTCGGGGGTGGGGTATTCGAGGATGCGGAGGAACGCTCCGCTGTTGCCCGTGGTGTCGTACACGTCGATGGTTTTCTGAATCTGAAGGATGTCGCCGGGCAGTACCGGCTGGGAGAAGTCGAAGAGGTCGAGCGACGGTGTGCCCAGGCCCGAAGAGCTAAAGCCGATCGGCGTGCCGTTAACCAGCACCTTTACCGTCTGCCAACTGCTCTGCGACATACCCACCGGGGGATCGAGGATGAACTCGTGCCAGTCATACCAGGGCTCTGTGCCGACGTTGATGATCGTCTCGTTGAACTGAAGGTCACTCGGGGCGGTCACGTAGCCAAATGGATCACCAATGTTCTTGAACCACGGCGGCCCCAAAGGATCAAGATCGATCGGGATCGGGTCGATCAGACTGCCGATATTGACGACCGGGCCGGGCTCGACCTCGTGGATGGTGAACGGGCCGCTGGCTGTGCCCTGTGCCAACACGGTTCCTTGTGTGAGAACCAATGTAAGAACTATGGCCAATGAACCGAGAAGTTTTGTCGTGTAAGCATGCATGATGTTTCCTTTCATGTGTCCGTAATCAATTCAGCCAGGTGCTTTAAAAGTCACAGGTGCGCTGTTGGGCGGACCTGTGTATGTGTACTGCCTTACGCCGTGCAGCCGACCTTTCTCCCCCTGTTGAAGATGAACAGGCTGCCCAGTCCCAGTAGCGCCAGGCTCGCAGGCTCGGGGACAGCCAGATCCAAGGCGTCGAGTTCGTCGCCCACTGCACCGTTGTAACGTGCCGTCATCAGACCCATGCTCTCGGCGGGGATGTAAATCTGCGGCACGAACGAGCCTGTGGCCGGGATCGTCAGTACGTCGCCCTCTTCGATCGGCAGGCCCAGCCGGCTATCGGGTGTGCCGATGATCGCCGAGCCTCGCCGCACACTGAACAGGATGAAGTCTTTCCCGGGATTGAAGTACGGCAGGCCCACCGCATCCACGGCACCGTCATCACGAAGAATCAGCGCATCCAGATCGTCGGTGTCACTGCCGAAAGTATCCAACCCCAACGTCAGTGCCGGCGCATAGACACCAATTAAACCGCTGCCGATGGCGGGGGTGACGACCACGTCGCCACCGACAAATCCGTTCGACATCGCAGTGCCAGTGTTAGCCGGTGCGCCTTCGATCGGATCGGCAAAAAACGAATCCATCGAGAAGAAGACTGGGCCGTGAAGATCAGCAAGCGAAGTATCGACATCAACCGCATCGAGGTTGTCGCCCTGATCGAACGGCGCGCCGCCGGCAGGCGGATTGGGTTCAAGCAGACCCAGCCCCGGTCCGCCCCACGGCGCTATGCCATCTCCGTCAATAATGGCTTTGTTACCCCAAACTGGTCCGGGTACTGTCGCAACGACCGGGCCCAGGTATTGGAAGATGTCGGCCGAGGCCTCAAGGGAACCAAATGCACCTTCACTGGTCACGTTGGGGAATGCCGGAGCCGCCGGGATGCCGACGGCAAACTCGTCTACAGAGAACACGAGTTGTGTGCCGTTGTCATGGCCGTAAGAAAGCGCATCCAATTCCAGACCAGGCACGGGTCCCGGCACGATACCCACGCCGCCTGGTACAGAGCCACCTGCAAAGAGCATCGATGAGGTCATCATCCCCGGTGTGGGCAATGCTCCGGGTGATGCCGGATTCGGTCCCACCGGGCCGGGGAAGAACGGTGTCAGGATCGAGCCTTCATCAATTGCCGCACCGGTGAAAGTATCCGCCAGTCCTGCGAACGGCCCGGGCAGGTTACCCGCCGTCGGGCCCTGGAAGTCGATCGAGAAGGTGACGCCGGTTTGTGCCATCGATGGCCCAGTGCTTATCAGAATCGCGGCCAAACTTGTTGTGATAACGCCTCGCGTTGCATATGTCTTTCTGCCGTCAGTCTTCTTGCTGTGTTTGAATGGTTGCATGGCAGTTCTCCCTTCGTGCGGTGTTGTCCACACTGCAGAATTAGTTCTTGTCGTATTGCCTTGATTACAGTTATGGGTGGTTAAGTAATGCATCGTTAAGTTGAACCCCGCCGGCGCGTCTCCCCACGTGCCGACGGGGCCCGTCTTGATGATGTTTCAGGTCTTGCGTCTTGCCATCAGCACGAGCGAGCCTATCCCAATCAGCGCGGCGCTGGCCGGCTCCGGAGTCGGGTATTCCTGGATGACGATGGGCTGCTGCACGATCCCGGGGATGCCCGGAACCACATCGATGATCTTGCGGATGTTCAGGATGTCACCGGGAAGAACAGGTTGCGAGAACGTGTCCAGCCAGAGATTCGGTGTGCCGATACCCAAGGCGTTGAACGTGATCGGATTGCCATTGACCGACATCTGCACGAAGCTCCAGTCGCCGGGATAAGCGCCCGTCGCGTCCGGCAGGATGTGTTCATGCCAGTCATACCAGGGCTCCGAGCCGACGTTGATGATGGATTCGTTGAGATTCAACGGCCCACCGTTGAGTATCAGGAAGTTGGGGTCGGTGATGGTCTTTGTCCAGGGTTGCCCCACGGGATCGAGATCGATCGGCATGGGATTGGTGGGATTGCCAATCACCACGATGGGGCCGGGATCGACGGTGTGCAACGTGTTGGGCCCGTTCGCGGTTCCTTGTGCAAAGACGCTGTTGCTTGTCACGAGCACGACGAGAACAAACATCGACATAATGTGTTTCAGGTTCGTATACATGGTTCTACCCTTATTCAAGTGGAAGTCATTCATGGTGAGTACGGTGGAATCCTGTGGGCAATTGCCCGCAATGGATCGCGTGCAAGTGTTGTTGTAGACGGCATAGGTCACGTCGTTGCATGGCCCTGACTTTCTCCCCCGCGTGTGTAGCCTGTTGATCCCGGGGCGGCCGACCGATACCCTCCGCTTGTTGCGGCCGCCCCGCGCTGGATTGTTTCTGCTCGCCTTATGCGGCATAGCCCGAGAAGGATGCGAACGGTTTTCCTGCATGCGGTGATACGCCACGGCCAGCGGGCAGATCGCAGTGCGCCCGACGATCGAGTTCGTGATCGATCCGCTTCTTCAGGTTTTCCTTGCAGAAGATGGCCTGGAGCAAAAGTTCTTCGCCGCTCATTTGCCGTAAACGTTGTGTGTTGTTCACTGTCAGCATGGTTTCTCTCCTCCCCCGTGGTTTGGCCGGCGTTGTGGGTCGCCGGTGTGTGTGAGTCGATGGTTGAGTTTGAATCTGTGGGAACTGTGTATGGGTTCTTGTTACGGTTGCTATCGCGGGGGCACACCGCTGCGAGGCGGTGCGTGAGCCGCGTTTGGCCCGGGGCGTGCATAAAGCGATTGGATGATCTCGCTGACTTCGCCGCGCCCGCCTTCCGATGAGATCGGCAGGTACACCGCTGCGCCGTTCCGCCGCGCCGCCTGCTCCAGCTTCTCATCCTCCCCCGTGCCCAGCACGACGATCGATGTGCTCGGAACCCGTGTCCTCACCGAGGACATGACGCGCAACATGCGATGAAGGTCTTCGGTTGCGACTTCTTCCCCGGTCAGGTCGAAAACCAGCACGCTGGGTTTGTAAAACCTCACTTGCCGAAGTGCATCGCCGACGGTCTGTGTTTCGATCCGCATCCATGATGTATCGCCCGTTTGTTCTGGCTGGCCCTGATTCGATTCGTCTCTCGGCGTGATCAGGAGCACGGAGTTGAGTTGTATGCAGATCATGTCGCCCTCCGTTTCGTCTTCGATGCGTTTGCACCTGATATATAGCGAAGCCCGTGCCGTGCACGCACTTCATCCCAAAGTTTTTATAAACCCCGTTAACAGAGATGATTTGCAACAAAACAAAAAAAATGATCAACCAAATCCGAACTTCAAGCTCATCGGCACAAAACAAACCACTTCAAACCTAATCCTGAAACAAACTCATCACAGCAAACCATTTATCTACACCTGATGCAAAATACACCAGCCGGTACAAAACCTTCCAATCAATATCACAAAAAAACAAACCTCGTATACCTTGCATATCGATATGAAACACCACCTATCCCCTCTCCCCCCGGCAGAGGGCAAGGGTGAGGGCCGTATTAAACATGTACCCGGAATCACATTATCAGTTCAGACAATACAAACTCGGTCACTTCCCGTTCTGCGTCATCCCTTCCAACCCGTAGCGCACGATCTTTCTTCGCAGCCGATGCCGTTCCACATCGATCAGCTCCGCGGCCCTGCTCTGGTTCCCCTCCGCTACGCGCAGCGCATGCTCAATCAACGCGCGCTCCGCCTGCTCTAAAGTCATCAAGCCTTCAACACGCTGCCGTGCTTCCTTCACTTCAACACGTCTCACAGACTCCGGAAGATCCTCAGACCGAATCACATCCGTCCCGCAGAAAATAAACGCGTGCTCCACCGCGTTACTCAACTCCCGGATATTACCCTGCCACTCATGCGCCTCAAGCGTCTCGATCAATCCATCCCCCGCACACTTCGCCGGCTCTTCATACAACCGGGCCAACTCTTCAATGAAGTGCCTTACAAGCAACCCAATATCTTCCCGTCGCTCATACAGCGTCGGCGTGTTGATCTGCGCCACATCAAGTCTGTAATACAAATCCTGCCTGAAAGTCCCCCCCTCCACCATCGCACGCAAGTCACGGTGCGTCGCTGCGATGATCCGCACATCCACGCCGATCGGCTTCACCCCACCAACAGGCACGACCGCCCGCTCCTGGATGCAACGTAACAACTTCGCCTGCGCCGCCAAAGGTAACTCACCCACCTCATCCAGAAACAAAGTCCCCCCGTCCGCCGACCGGATAAACCCAAGCGTGCTCTGCTGCGCCCCCGTGAAAGAACCTTTCACATGCCCGAACATCTGCGATTCAAACAGCGACTGCGGCAGCGTCGAACAATCGATCGGGATGAAAGGCCCACCCCGCTTTGAACTGCCCGCATGGATATGCCTAGCAACCAGTTCCTTGCCCGTCCCCGTTTGCCCCCGGATCAATACCGTGCACCGCCGGCCCGCCACCGCCGCCACACGCTTGCGCAACTCGCACATCGCCGGCGCCTGGCCGACCATTGGCGGCGCAGTGATACCGCCCCCAGCCAGTTGGGTCACTTCGGATTGTTCTACCGCCCGCGAGATTGCCTTGCTCCCCTTCCCGTTTACTTTTTACAGACATGCCACGAAACACCGCCCGCCCGGCCAACGGCCCCGCACTGCTTTCTCCTGATTTACCGACCGCCCGTAGCAATATGACTCACCCTATTCTAACAAACCCCCCCAAGATATAAATAACTTCTTTAGTTCACAGGCTTACACTCAATCAATGCACTTCATCACACAAACTGATCGCCAGATCAACCCGATGTATCGCACCGATCTAATCCCGTATCTATATAGATGAGCTCCCTCTCCCCGCGGGAGCCCCCGGAATATGGCCCGGGTGAGGGCCGGGTTCCTTATGGGTTCAACACCCATCAATATCAAACGCCCTTCTCAAAACCTTCTGTGTATTTTGTGCCTTTTCGTGGCTAAAAATGATGCCACGCAAGTTCGCCAGGCTTCCGCTTAATCTGTGTTGATCTGTGGCTAATACCAAAAAATAAAAACCCCAACATATCCCCACATGCCGATACCTGATAAAATGCACCAGCCGCGGGAGGTGATCGGCGGTCTGGTGACGCTCCTGGTCTTCAAAACCAGTGTGGGGCTTTAACGGTCCCGGGTGGGTTCGATTCCCATGCACCTCCGTTCCCGCAGGCCGCGCGTGTATTGACACGTTGCAGCCGTGCATTGAAAGGCGTTTTACCGGTGGCACGCAAAAAGAAAAAAATGCGGATCAAGCCACAGCCGCCCATCGACAAGTGGGGCCATCCCTCGGGCACACGCTCGTGGTGGGTCGCCGCAATGCTTGTCATCATCGGCATCGCGCTGGCGGGCTTCGCCACCACCCGCAAGCACGATATCTTCAACGACGGCAAGGTCGTCCTCTCGGAAGGGCAGCTCATTCAAGCCGTCACCGTCGGCGGACCACGCAAACCACCGCCGCCGCCACCACCAAAATCAGAACTCGATCTGGCGATCCAACAATTCCTGGGTGATCAGGCCGACGCGCTTACGGATCAGGGCCCGCAAGACGCGAAGAAGTCTGGCGAAACGACCCCGAACGATTTTTGCCCGACGTGAGTGAAGTGACCCCCGCCGGGTCATGCGTGCCATGGCCGAATCATCCAAACCAAACATCCCCCGTCGCCGACTGAACCTCGGCAAACTACGCCCCTGGGTGCAGACCGCTTTTCTCGCTGTCTGGCTCGACCCACTTCTACTGCGTTGGCATTCCGTGCCCGGCTGCGTCTTCCACTGCTACGCATGCCCGCTCGCAACAGTCGCTTGCCCGATTGGGCTCATGTCGCAGTTCGCCGCGATGCACATGTGGCCGCTGATGATCCTCGGCGTGCTGATCACCGTCGGCGGGATCTTCGGCACAGCCGTCTGCGGTTGGGCATGCCCCTTCGGCTTCTTCCAGGACCTGCTCGGGAAAATCCCCACACCCAAATACTCCATCCCAAGCTGGCTAGGCTACGGCCGATTCGTCACGCTCATCGGACTCGTCCTGCTCATCCCCTTCTTCTTCGGCGACGAACACCCGCTTTTCTTCTGTAACGTCTGCCCCGCCGGCGCGCTCGAAGCCGCGCTTGGCCAATCAATCTATCGCGGACAACTGTTCATCCCCAACACGATCAAACTCATCGTCACCGGCGTCGTCCTCTTCTTAGCTTTCTTCACCTACCGCCCGTGGTGCCGAATCTTCTGCCCGCTCGGCGGCATCTTCGCGATCTTCAACCGATTCAGCCTCCTCTACCTGCACTACAACGCCCCCAAGTGCACCGAATGCAACCTCTGCCGCAGCCGATGCAAGTACGATGTCAAACTCGATCAATCCATCAACAACGCATCCTGCATCCGCTGCATGGAATGCACCAACTGCCCCGCCATCACACTGACTGTCGCCGGCAAAACCCCGAAGACCCCAGAAGCAAACCCACCCCAACCCGTGCCCGGCAAATAACAACTGCATTAGATATAGCCCGACCATCCTGGTCGGGTAATTAACACCACGCTCCCGCGTGGGGCTGTTCACACAATGTTATATGCATCTACCCCCTCTCCCCTCGGGAGAGGGCCGGGGTGAGGGCCTGAGTGCTTGAAATGCACGATTAAAGAATGTCGAATAACGAAAGAATGCTCAAATGACAAATGCCAAATGACCTACTCACACACTCGTCATTTGTAATCCGTCATTCGACATTCGTGCATTCGCCATTTCCAACCGCCTGTATAGCCGCGACCATCGGTCGCGCTCTTCACATTCAACAAACACAATACCTGCGCGACCACTGGTCGCGGCTATACCCTCCCGAGTAGCGTACGTTCGCAGATCGCCGCGACGTTATCCCAAATGCTCAACAACTTCTGTTACCGCCGCATAGCATCGCAATGCGGCTATCAAAGACACAAATCCCAGCCCTTTTTGTGTATTCTGTGTCTTTTCGTGGCTAATTCTTTTCACCCATTCAACAACACGAATACACTCCACCATCACCCCCGCCGGATTCATTCTGCTTAAACTCATCATAAAACACCTTCACGCACGCGCCGCCCATCGCTATCGCGCACCAGATGGCTTCATCGATGCGGTTCTCATCGATGCCCAGTTTTTGTGCCTTGCCGAGGTGTGACTTCAAACAGGGGCCGCAGCGCTGCAATGTCACGAGGGAGATGTTGATCAGTGTCTTGGTCTTCTCATCGATCGTGCCGGCCTGCGATGTCGAGCGCATCAATGCGCCGAACGCGCGGCGGGATTCACCGATGCCGACGGGCACAGCTTCGTGTGTTTGCACGGCAGCGTGCGAAGCGACAACTTCTTCGGCTTCGTTTGCCGCCGGCGTTGTGACCGTCGCCCCCATGGATTGAGCCACAATCCGGCCGTCCGACTTTTCGGTGATTCGCCCGACAGCGTATCCCGTCACGCCATCAGCGGATAGCATTTTTAGCAATTCATCCACGTGCTTCGGCTCGACCGCGATCAGCAAACCACCCGACGTCTGCGCATCGAATCCGAGGTGCAGGCGTGGTTCATCCACATCTTCGGCAAAAATAATATCATCGCCGACGTATTCTTTATTACGCTCGACCGCGCCGGGGATCATGCCGCTTGCCAACAGATCGAGTGCGCCATCGAAAGAAGGAAGCGTATCCAGGTCGATCTCGGCGGTGACTTTGGAGTGACGGACCATGCCCGCGAGGTGGCCGAACAAACCAAAACCGGTGACGTCCGTGCATGCAGAGGCATCGCATTGCACCATGGCTTCCGCGGCCGCACGGTTAAGCGTCGCCATTGAGGTTTCCGCTTGTGCTAAACCTTCCTGCGGCGCTCTACCGATCTGGCGTGCAAAGTTCAATACGCCCGTGCCTAGCGGTTTGGTCAGTACCAGGACATCGCCGACGCGCGCGGTGCCGCGCTGTGTGACGCGCTTCGGGTCGATCGTGCCGGTGATCGCAAAGCCGAGCATGATCTGCTCGTCCTTGATACTGTGCCCGCCGATCAGCGCGACACCTGCTTCTGCCAGCACTTCCATCGCGCCGCTCATCATCTCGTACATGATCTGCCCGGAAAGCGTTTCTGTCGGGAAAGCAAGAACGCTCAGCGCGGAACGTGGTGTCCCGCCCATCGCATAAATATCCGACACGCAATTGGCGGCGCATATCCGCCCGAACATCCGCGCATCGTCTACGCAAGGCGTCATCACATCAACCGTCTGCACCAGGCACTCGCCATCGAGTTGATACACACCCGCATCGTCCCCCGCCGCGACGCCGCACAACACGCGCGGGTCCGTGATCTCCGGCAAGCGCGACAACACCGTATCCAGATCGCCCGGCGCAATCTTCGATGCACAACCTGCGTTGCGCACCAGGTCCGTCAGCTTCACCTGATCGGCGGGGATCGGGTCCGGCCTTTCCCCGGCACAGGGGCAGATGCCCTGCTCGGTAAACACATCGCACGGGCAAGGCCTGCGTGGATCACAAATACAATGCCCGAGCTTGCGCGATCGGGCCATCACCTGGCGTCGCTTGGTGTAGTCAATTTTCATGTTGTTTTAAGGGGGAAAGAGGAAAGGAAAAGTAAACAGGATTGCGATTGTGCCTGCGCCTGCGCGCTGCCGCGCGTGTGAATCACAAAATAATTCAGCGCACGTTGAAGTCCGTCCGTCCGAGCTTGACCGTGAACGGCTTCGCCTCGTACTTCATGACCGCTGTCAGCGATCCGCCCCGGCCTGCATTGGATGGCACCCGCCATGAGTGCGAACATATGCCACCTCACCCATATTCCAGTGCGGCCTGATGCAGCACGTGACCGCTACTATCAAACACCGCCACGACAGGCGGCTCCGGACGCAATCCACTTTCAAGCCGAAGTTCCGTCACGTTCATCCCGCTTGAATCGATCATCTTCGCGCGGATGCTGACGGTATCGCCCTGCTGGAACATGACCGGGATGCCCGCGATCGGCGTGCCGATACTCACCTGCGCCGTCTGTCCAGCCTGCACCGACGCGCTCGGGCCGTTATCACTCTGACACGACACCATCGCGGTGCCGCTGCGTTCATCGTAGCGCACGATGGTGTAAGAATCAGCCGGCAGCGTGACCGCCTCCGTCCCACCCTTTGCGCCGCAGACATACCGCCTGCCGACAAAGATCGCGGACCAGTCGCCCTTATCGATCTGTAACTTGCCCACCGTGATATTCACAGGCTTCGCTTCAAGTGAATAATCTTCATGCACGACGATGTCGTACCACGCACCATCGATCTGCACCGGCTGGCCGACCAAAACCATGTACCGTTGATTGTCCTTATGCACAACCAGTGTGTCGCCGACCTCGACCTTGAACCCGCGCTTTGCTGACTTATCACCAAAGTAGAAGTTCTGATCGCCGTCCATAATGTCGACATCAAGCGTCTGCGAGCCGAACGCACACGACGTTTCCATCATGGCGCCGAACATCACATCGACCGATTGGCTGTCGCTTGAGCGATACACCATCCCCATGATGCCGACGCTGATCTTATGCCCGCCACGTGAAAGTTCCACGACCGTCGGCGTCAACTCACCCCAGAAGTAGTCGCCATGCTTGCGTGCGATGACGCGCACCTCGGTCGGGTCTTCAAACCTGCCCGTGCCGGTGAAATCAAACGTCACGTTGTAAGGCTCACTCGTGCCGCGCGGATCGATCGCGACATGGATAGGCCCGTAATGTGTATTCAATGTCCCCACCACCGCCGAACTGCTCAGCCTCCCCGCCGATGATGCTGTGAACGTATCCACCACACGCGGCGCGTGGCATAACGTCGCCCTCGGGTCAGCAGCACGGAAACTGATTTCCGCCTGCACATCCGCACACACAATTACACCGCCGGCCAGCAACATCGCAGCGGCTAATCGGCGTAATACAATCACAAAAAACCCTTTCGGAATCACGGCAAAACCGCCGCGGCAACTGTCCACCATTGTAGTTGCTTACCCACATAATACAATAAAATCTCATGTCTTTTCAGCCGACCTCTTCCCGCAACTTTGCCCCGGGCTTTCGCTCGCTGCCGTGGCGGATCGTCAGACGTTCGTGGTCAAAATAGTCAAGCAAGGGGATTACATACTTACGGCTTGCGCCCAGCGCATCGCGGAATTCGGCCGTAGAAAAGCGCTCTGACTTCTCAAACAAATCCCGCACCACGCCCACCGCCGCCGTGACCGCGTCACGATGCATCACGATCTGGTCTGTCAGCTTCACCAGATCCCCACGCTCGATCAGCATCTTCACCATCGGCTGCACGCGCTTCATCGGCTCGCCCAGCGCCTCCGCCGCCTCGCTCGGCCGCTTCGCCGCGAAGTGATCCTTCTTATATAGATCAACTATCGCATCAAGCAACTTCTGATCCGCCGCGCTGATCGCAGGCCGATGCTCCGCCAGCGCAAGCAACTCCCCCTGCCGCGTCATGGTGCCGCTATCGCACAACCCCGCCACCGCATTCGCAGCAACATCCCCATCCATTTCAAGCGCGTTAACCAATATCGCTGTCGTCAAGCCGAACTTATCAGGATTCGCCGCATGCTCTTCACGCAACCGCTCAACAATCTTCTCGCCCGCGCGTTCGATCACGCGCTTCGCCAACACGCGCCGATCATCCAGCGCCACCACATCCTCTCGCTGCTTCAATGCATCAAGCGCCGGCTCAACCTCGCATTCAAGCAACACCGCGCGCTCCACTAGCGCTTCCACCGTCATCGACTCTTCCACCTCCTCAAGCAGCGCCAAACACCATGCCGCCGGATCACCCAGCGCCGCCTCACGCTTCTTTAAAGGCTCCAATACCTCCACGCGCTTCCGCCGCATACGTTTATCCGTCGTGTCCAGCACCACGCCCCCGCCGATCGTCGTCAAGCCGCCGGCTTCTTCAACATGCGTCCTTACAACAAACCGATCGCCCGGCGAAACCGGTAACTCCCGTTCAAATCGCAACTGCACCAGCGCTTCATCGCTCGGTTCGATCGGACCCCCTTCCAGCGCAATCACTTTCGCTTGCACATACTCCGTCCCTACATGCAGATGCACCTCTGTCCCGTCACGAAGCGCTCGCTTCGAGCGCCCAAGCGTCCGCAAACGTGCCGCGCACTGCGATACCGTGCCAAGCGTCGTCGAGGTCGTCAACACCACGCCGCGCGGCAAACGTTCCAGGTCCACATCCGCCAGGTTCACCGCAGCGCATTCGCCCAACCGCGCGACCTGCGCATCATCGCCATACACCTGCAGCCCCCGTACGCGAAGCTTCAGATCGCCCGGCAAAACACGCACATACTCCCCAACCTTCAATTCCCCCGTCGTCGGTATCCCCGACGCGACCACGCCAAAACCATGCGCGATAAACGACCGCTCCACCCACTGCCGGTAAGGCCCAAACGAAACGCGCGGCTCGCACGCCGCGACCTGCTCATCCAGTGCCTTGAAAAATCCTTCAAACCCTTCGCCCGTCACGTTCGATACCGGGCAGATCGGCGCATCAGCTAAAAACGTCTCCGCCAACGCGCCGCGTACATCCTCTATCGCAAGCTCGCGCATTTCTTCATCAACAAGATCGATCTTCGTCAGCGCAACCAACCCACGACGCGCCCCCATCAACGTCATCACATCCAGATGCTCGCGCGTCTGAGGCATCACACCGTCGTCCGCAGCAACCACAAGAATGATCACATCAACCCCATGCGCCCCCGCGACCATGTGCCGGATAAAAGAAACATGCCCCGGCACATCCACGATGCCGACGATCCGATCGTCCGTCATCTTGCATGGCGCAAAGCCGAGCTCGATCGTCAAGCCGCGCCGTTTTTCTTCAGCTAATCGATCCGTATCACAACCGGTCAGCAGCTTCACCAGCGACGTCTTGCCGTGATCGACGTGACCGGCCGTACCAAGCATGATGTTCTTATGTTTATCAGGCATAATCGCACCCCGGAAGTTACTAATACATCAAACTGTTTTGTACACCTTCGGGTGCCACACTTTATCTCGAAGGGCAAAGTGCGCTTCGTACCACACACTTTGCCGCTGCGCGGTCAAAGTGTGGCACCCATATCCGGAGGATTAAACTTGTATAACACTTCACGATCCCACGCACCGCTTCACCGCGGCGGCGATCAATTCCACCTGTTCATCCGTGATCGTGCGTGTATCCATCACCACTGTCTGATCCGTCACACGCGTAAACACACACGCATCATCAAGCCGAAGCGCCTTGGCTAGATGCGCAACCTTCATCGAAGCCACGCGCAAACGCACCGCCATCGAAGGTAGCGCCTCGCTCGGCAGCGAACCCGACCCCAGATATCCCACATCCTCGCAAACCTCGACCTCAGCAGTCGCCAACACCTTTCGGATCGCGGCCGCCAGCGCTTCCGCACGCTCGGTCAATGTTTCCATCGGCGACGACAGCATCATGTACGTCGGATGCTCGCGCTTCAATAGCTTGATATCCCTGAATAGCGGCAGCGTACGCTCAAGCGCCATCAAACAGGTCTTATCTACACGCATCGCACGCGCTAGAGGATGTTTTCTAATCTTCTTTATCAGTTCTTTCTTGCCGACGATCACGCCCCCCTGCCCCGCACCGATCAGTTTATCCGTACTCGCCAGCACGATATCCGCACCGGCTTCGATCGATTCACGCATCGTCGGCTCGTGCGGCAATCCAAACTTCTCCAACCCCACCAACGCCCCCGCGCCAAGATCATCCACCACCGCAAGCCCGCGCCCATGCGCCAGCTCCGCCAGCGATTCGATCGGTACCGCGCTCGTAAATCCGACGATCCGGTAATTACTCGGATGCGCTCTAAACAAAAGCGACGTGTCTTCCGTCATCGCGTTTTCGTAATCGCGCAGGTGCGTGCGGTTTGTCGTGCCGACCTCCACCATCTTCGACTGGCTCTGCGCCATCACGTCAGGCAGGCGGAACGCGCCGCCGATCTCAATAAGCTCACCACGCGAAACGATCACTTCACGCCCCGCGCCAAGCGCCGCAAGCACGAGCATCGTCCCCGCCGCGTTGTTGTTCACGACCGTCGCCGCCTCCGCGCCGGTCAGTTCGCATAGCAGTGATTCGACCATCTGGTCGCGGTTGATCCGCTCGCCCGTCTCGCGGTCGACCGCAAGCGTGACGTAACCTTTCAACTCCTGCCCGATCGCTTCGACCGCGCGGGCTGGCAACACCGCTCTGCCTAACCCCGTATGCAGGATGATCCCCGTCGCGTTGATCGCCGCGTGCATGTTCGGCGAAGTGCGCTTCGCGACTTCGGCCTCCGCACGGTCGAGCACCGATTCCATATTGACATGCTGAACCCCGCACCGCCCAGCCTGGTCGGAAAGGATCTGCTCGCGCAGCGTATCCACCGCCGTACGCAGGCAGTCCGTCACCAGCTCCCTTGGATGCTCCGCCAGCCACGCGACCGTCCGCGCATCAGCCAGCAGATCATTAACCGAAGGCAACTGTCGAAGCAGATCACGATGTATCGCTGATGTCACGACGAACCTCCACAGAAAGTCTGACCATCATACCCTATCGGTATCTACGGATACAGTACTGAGTATGCCATAAAAGTCAGTCTTTGAAACAGGAGTTCAGCCACAAAATAGTGTAGAAAACACAAAATGTAGCCGGCAATCTAAGACTTGTATCTCAGAAAACCTGAGACTATCCCAGATACAGAGCAAGGCATACCCCGAAGGGGTTACAGCATGTAGCCACGGGTGCAGCGCAGCGTAACCCGTGGATATGAGATAGTGATAAATCCGCTCCGCCCCGACAGGGATGGCAGGAACACCGCCTTCACCCCTTCCGGGGCGACGTAAAATGTATAACACTAACTTCCACGGGTTACGCTTCGCTAGACCCGTGGCTACAACCCGACGCCCCTATGGGGCGATCTTCATACAGTTCAATCAATACCAAGTTGAACACACAGACTTGTACTCTTGATGAATCCAAGCTCCGCGGATTCCAAACACCCGCCCTTTTGTGATTCTTGTGCATTTTTCTGGCAAAAAGCAGAGCAGAACTTCAGCCACAAAAAAGCACAGAAGACACAAAACGAGCCCCATCTCATAATCTTTATATCGCAGAAAACCCGCCTGAATATCCCTGCTTCCAAAGATTCCAATACCCAGCTCTTTTTGTGTCTTCTGTGCCTTTTCGTGGCTAAATAAAAACAACCCCACGCTCCCGCATGGGGCTGCTTAAAAACACTTATTACCTTTTCGTGGTTACTGCGCCGCTGAAAGTGTTGCGCCGCTGTGCACGACGTTCCCCTTCGGATCGGCCAGCACGTACCACGGCACCGCCGGAACGCCCCACTTCACACATACATCTTCCACATCTTCCGTCACGCGCGCCACCGGCAGCTTGATGTTCTGCGCCTTGATCAACGCATCATCCGCCTCACCGACCTGCACAACGACGACATGCGCGCTATTGCTGCCACCCATCTTCTTGAGCAGATCAGACAACGCATGCCGTGAGGATCTCTGCTTCGCATCTATAAAAAGCACCAACACCGGCTTGCCTTCCGGCGCCGTTTCAAGACCCAACGTGCTCAAGTCAGGCGCCTGCTGTCCCTCAATCGATTCGGGTATCACTTCCGCCGCAGGCTCCTGGTTCATCCCCTGCTCGGAAATCACGATCTTCACTTCTTTCTGATCCACCTTCGCATAGTACTGGCCGTACATGTGCGGCGCGCCCTGAGACTGCACGAACAGGTTCGCATACCCCTTGCACAAACCTTCGATCTTGAACTTACCTTCGTCATCGGCTTCAACGTTCTTGTTGACTTGGTCGTCTCCATACACCTGCACGCGCGCCTTGGCGACGGGTTTGCCATTGGAATCCACGACCGTGCCCGTCAGTGTCTGATCGGCCTTGAGCAGCTTCGCATCATCCAGGACATTCTCGGTCGACTCGACGTTGTCGAACCGCCAGGTGAATTGGCCGTACCCATCCGCGGTAGCCGAGAGGTGATAACCAGCCTGTGCCGGCAGGCCGACAACCTTGAATCGCCCGTCCGCATCCGAACGGACCGTGTTCTCTCCGGAAAGACTGCTGCCCCAATTACCGCCGAAGAGGGTAATTGAAACAGTCGCGTTTTCTAAAGGTTCGCCCTCTTCCGTCAGAACGCGCCCGGTAAACGACGCACCCTTTTGTAGCGTCAGGTCGAACGATTTGAACGTATCGTCGATCGGGACCGCGATCGCCCGATCATTCTTCATATCACGCACGATCAGTAGTGATGTGATGTCCTGCCCCCAGTTCGCGGGCTCCCACTGCATCTTGAACCTGCCATCCGCATCAGTCTTGACCGATGGATATTGACTTGAAGGCATAGCCTCCACCTTCGCGTCCTTGATCGGGTTGCCCTGCGCATCCTTCACCGTGCCGGTCAACATCTGCGCCTGCACCAGGCCGACCGGCACCTGCATCGTCTGACCTTCACCGAGTGTCACGATCCGACGAACGCCGTTGCGCGTAAAGTCCGGATGCTCCGCATAAACCAGGTAAGGCCCGGGCAACACCAACGCCCGACCGTTCCCTTTTTCATCCGTCTGCACCGTGCTTTTCAGCTTGTCCTGCCGATGCTCATAGTGGAACGTCGCATCCGCAACCGGCTCCTGTGACATACGATTCATCACGGTCGTTTCGAGTATCGCCATGCGCTGAAGCGCCAGCGTCACATCCTGCTCGCTGCCAGGCCCGGCCACCTTCACCTCATCGACACACGCAAACGGCAGGTCGGCTTCGCTTAGTTCCTGTGACAGATCAACCTTCCCGGGCACAACGATCAGCTTCACTTCACCGGCAGGCAGGTCCGTCAACGTGAACTTGCCGTCCGCATCCGTCACCGCACGTTCGTCTGTCAGGTAAGGATACCTGTTGAACTGTCCAACCACTGTAAGGCCTTTTAGCGTCGCGTCCTCAACGTTGGCTGTTACCCGGCCGTTGATCGTCGAGCCTTTTAGCATGACGATCTTTGTATCTGCCGTCCCCGCGGGTATGCCTTGCAAAGTAGACTCGGGCTTCAACTGCGTCGCATAACCTTTGGCCTGTACAGCCATGATCGCGCCCGCCCCCTCAGGCACCGCTTGAAACTCAAACCGCCCCGCATCATCCGTCTTCACAATCAGCTCGGGGATCGCTTCATGTGCGATCAACGAATTGACGTGATCACCATCGTTCCAACGCAGCATCGCCTTGATCGTCGCCCCGGCGACAGGCTGCTCCGATTCATCCACGACCGTGCCAGCGATCGTCTGCGCGCTGCCAAGTTTCAACGTCAGCGCTTCGGGCAATTCACTTAACGCGCCGTTCCACGAACCAAGCGCAAGCCCGTCGTGTCGTGCCGCGACTAAAATCCGCTCGCAGTTACCGACCGACTCAGAAGCCACATTAAACGCACCTTCATCATCAGCCTTCGTCTGCGCAATAAGCTTGGTCTGCGGCCCAACAAACAAATCAATATCAGCACCAAGCACGACAACATCCGCGCCCCCGATCGCTTTACCATCGACGTCGACTACCCGCCCCTTGAACGTAACAGCTTCCGACTCAGCCGCACGCGCGATCCCCGCGCTCAACAACAAAACCAATCCGAACAGTATCAGATGAGGCATCCGCATAACGCCCCCTTTCGTTTGAATAGATAGATTCAGACAAAGTTCAAACACACCGCACACACCACAGCACAGCCGCCACGCTGTTATTCATTCAACGTGACAGCATTGTCTGCTTCGGAAGCATCCTCAGCAGCTTTGCCGATGATCAGATCTTCGCATTCGATCTGGACCGGATAGTCCAGCAGAAGGGTTGCGGTGTAGGGGCCGACCTGGTTGTAAGGCTCTCGCCATGAGAGCGAACAGGTCCCGCCTCACCCATACTCGAACTTGAACGTCCGCTCGTACTGCTGATCCTCGCTGACGATGTGCATCCTCGGCGCCGGGGGTCGGCCGCCGTTGGAATAAGACGCACTGATCTGTTCGCCGTAGCGTCCGGTGATCTGTTGGTTGAACGTGTGTCGGCCGGGCCGTTCATAATCCGTAATCTTTGCGTTCCACGGATCGCTCAGCGCCAGCGTGACCGGCTCATCCGTCCCAACTTCAATCGCTTCATGTTCCGGGAAACCGCCGCCGTTGAAGCGCCAGTCTTTGCCGGCCACATCTTTCACCTCGCGCTGCCAGGCGACAAGATGATAGTCGCCGCAAGGCACTTCCTGATCGCTGTCGGCCTTGATGTTGAACGAACCCTCCGGTCCGAACACTTTCACGAACGCAAAGTCCTCCGGCACAATGATCTTGCCGACCGCTAAACCGTCCGCATCTTTCACCGTAACATACGCGCCATCTTTCGCCGCACTGAACGCGTAAAATTTGTCCGCGTTCTTCACGTAATGCCCGGTCATCATCGCTTCGGTATTCGCAGCGCCGAAACGAACGCGATCGGTGTCGCCATATCCTTCATCACCTTCGCACGTATCGTTGAACGTGCCGTTGGCGTTGTTGTCCAATAGCTGGCAATCGAACGGCTCGCCGTTGAGCATCACCGTGCCCTGGTACCAGCCGCCCGCATTGTATGTCACGTTGTACGAACCGGGACCGCCGCAATACACATTCACGTTCAAGTGATACAGCGTCGGGCCGTCTTCGGTTTGAAGTTCGATCGCAACCGGATCGAAGTACACACGACCTCGCGCGCTGCCGTACACACGCAGGTTGTACGTGCCGTAGATCGTTTCATCATCGAGTTGCCCGTCACCATCGGAATCGATGACAAGTTGATCGCAAAGCTGCCCGTACGCGCTGCGCGCAAGCGCCACATACCGGAAGCCCGCTTCATCCATCGGCGTGTCCCACTTGCCGTACCGAACGTCCTCGCCGATGTCCGCCGGCAGTTTCAAACCGTCCGGCTTTTGCTCGGTCATCTCCATCCCACGCGCGCCGATCGCGTAACCTAGGCGCTTGCGGGCATCCTGGCTGTGGTAGTAGCTCAGCCACGTCGCGCCCTGCGCTTCGTCCGCTGCGCTTACCGAGCCTCCACCAGGTGATGGCACAGCGGATACAACAATCGCCGCCGTCACCGTAAGGCATGACCATATCAAACGTTGCATGTTGCGGCCCCCTTTCGTTTTACTGATGCGTGACTCTGTCTCAGATGCCCGCCAATATAGCCTCGCCTATTGCAGATAGCAATATCTTTATAGCCGGCAGCTTGGTACAATCCCCCGAGGCGGGACCGACTCCGACCATGCATCAATCCCGGGAGCCAGCATGCGTTCACTTGACTCGATCCAATCATCCGACATCCAAACTGTCTACAGCGGGGCCGAAGGCAAGCTCTGGGAACTGCTTATGGGCGAGCAGATCCACATCGGCGGGCTGACTTCCTCCATGCATCTCGCTGAAAAGGCCCAAATCAAGCCCCAAACCACCGGCGTCGACCTCTGCTGCTGCAGCGGCGCGGGCATGCGGTTCCTGCTTCGATTCCGCGATGTCGACAGGATGCATGGCGTCGACATGACCTCGGCCATGATCGACCTCGGCAAGCAACGCTGCGCCGACGAGGGCTACGCCGATCGGGCCACGTTCATACTCGCCAAGGCGATCGATACCGGCCTGCCCGACGGGCAATTCGACTTTGTCTGGGGCGAGGACGCGTGGTGCTATGTTGATGATAAACCATCGCTTATAAAAGAAGCCACTCGCCTTATCAAGCCCGGGGGCACCATCGCCTTCACCGACTGGTGCGAGGGCCCCGCCGGCTTGTCTGATGAGCAGGCCCAGCGTTTCCTCGCCTTCATGAAGTTCCCCTCCTTCGCCACATGCGATGACTATCGGCATCTGCTTGAAGCCAACAACTGCGACGTCCTCGAAGCCGACGACACCGGCCAGTTCCCGCCGCATGTCGATCTTTATATAGATATGGTCAGTAAACAACTGACGTACGATGCGCTGAAGATCATCGGCTTCGATCAATCGCTGCTACAGCAGATCGCCGGCGAGCTTGGGTTTGTGCGCACCTTGGCGCACGAGAAGCGGATCATCCAGGCGCGCTTCATCGCGCACAAACGGGAGGCCTGATCATGAGCGACTGCTGCCCGAGTTCAAATCCGTGCGCATGCACCTCAAACGCGACAGACGCGTGCGCCCAAACAGTGGTGGATAACCCGGCCGCCAACGCCTGCCGATTTGACCATATGATCCAAAACTGCTTGGCCTACACCGAGCGAGCCAAGGCCGATGGTAAACCGATCGTCGGCATCCTCTGCGAGTTCACGCCACGCGAATTGATCCTCGCCGCCGGAGCCGTGCCCGTCTGTTTGTGTGGCGGATCACACACAACCGCGCTCGCCGCCGAGTCCGTTCTGCCCGCCGGGTTGTGCCCGCTTATCAAGAGCACGTTCGGCTATCACATGCAGAAGAACAATCCGTTCCTCGAGATGGCGGACCTCATCGTTGCCGAAACAACCTGCGACGGCAAGAAGAAGATGTACGAACTGATGGCCGAATCTCGCCCGGTCTACATCCTTGAATTGCCACAGAAGCCGGACGACCCCGATTCGCTTGCGCTTTGGCGCATCGAACTGAACAAACTGAAAACCAAACTCGAACAGCAGTTCAACACCAAGATCACGGATGAAAAGATCCGCGACGCGATCGAGCTGATGAACAAGGAGCGCCGCCTGCGTCGCGAACTTGCTGCATTGATGAAACGTGATAATCCGCCATTAACCGGCCGACAGTTACTTAATCTCAAGAGCAGTATCAGCGGGATATGCGAAGACCTTGCCGAGTATCAAACCATCCTTGATAAGCTCGGTAGCGCCGAATGCTGCGGCGAAACTTCTAGCAAGAACCGGGAAGTGCGCGTACTCGTCACGGGTGTGCCCATCGCGCACGGCGCGGAGCGCGTCGTCGACCTGATCGAAGATAACGGTGGGCGCATCGTTGCGATGGAAAACTGCACCGGGCTTAAACCCATCCTTGATGATGTGCGTGAAGACGCCGATCCGATGGAAGCGCTCGCTGAGAAGTACTTCCACCTGCCCTGTTCTGTCATGACGCCGAACACGTTGCGATTCGACATGATCGAGAAGTTGATTGACGACTACAAACCCGACTGCATCGTCGAACTGATCTGGCAGGGCTGCCTGACCTATGAAGTCGAAGCGGCGCTACTCAAGCAGCAGAGCGAAGAACGTTTCGGCTTGCCCTACATGAAGATCGTCACAGACTACGCCCCGGCGGACAGCCAGCGCATCGCGGTACGGCTTGAAGCATTGTTCGAAATGGTGAATACAAGACCGACAGCACAGCCAACATAGCGTCCCGACTTCAGACAAACCATGAAGCGAATCTGCTACAACTCGGCGTACATCCCTCCCGAGTGGATCGAGGCGCATGGTTTTCAACCGTTCCGCCCGTGCAACCACAAACCATTCAATGAGAACCGCGCACCCATATCGGTTGATGGGTGCTGCACATGGTCGCAGGTGTATATCACACAGGCAACCATGCACGAGAATGTCGCAGCGGTGATCGTCGCTTCGATATGCGATCAACTGCGACGCTCCAGTGAAGCATTGAATACACCCGGCAGGCATCACACACCAACAATGCTCCTGCACATCCCGGCCACCTGGCAGAGCGAATCAGCGCAGCGTTGTTATCGCGATGAACTGCATCGACTCGGGAACTTTCTCGAATCCATCGGCGGCACATCACCGACGCCCGGTCGTTTGAAAAGCATCTTGATCGCTTACGAAGTCAAGCGAGAAGACGTCCGCATGCAACTTCAAACGATGACCGGCCGGGAACGCGCTACGGCTTTAGCTGCAATGCATGGTGACACCAACGGTAAACCCGAACACGCGCATCGCGCGCCTCGGGTGCCACACTTTGACTGCGCAGCAGCAAAGTGTGCTCATGAAGACACACTTTGCCCTTCGGGTCAAAGTGTGGCACCCCGCGCCACGGAGTCACGGGACTCATCTGCTACCCCCATCGCCCTGCTTGGTTCCGAGCTGCCTCGCTATCAGTGGTGGCTGTTCGACACAATCAAGCAGCACGGCGGCCACGTCGCGCTTGATGCAACGGACTACGGCCAGCGCGGCCTGCCCGAACCGATCGACCAATCGCTGATCGATAACGATCCGTTCGAGGCGATGGCAAGCGCCTATCAGCAGATCCCGCACATCCGTCAACGGCCGAACGATCGCTTCTTCGACTGGCTGCTTAATGCGATCAAACAAACCAACGTAAAAGGCATCATCCTGCGCAGAAGTCTGTGGTGCGATCTCTGGCACGCGGAGGTGCACCGCATCAAGCAACTGTCGCCGATCCCCGTGATTGATATCGACCTTGATGTCGATGCCACCACATGCGAACGCGCAGAGGGACGCATCGCGGCATTCCTGGAGATGTTGCGATGAACGAGAAACACAACATCTCGGATGAGCCTAAATCAATCACGCTTCAGCAGTGGGATGAACGCTACGAATGCTTATATAAAGCCGGGATGCCAGGCCCGGATTACAACGGCCCGTTAGGCAGGCACTTTGAGGATGGCGATCTGCGTCTTGCGTCGTTGCGTTTTGACAATTCGCCGGCAGCGCTTCGATTGTGGAATCTGCTATTGAGTGAAGAAGATCGTTTGCAGGCCGATCGCGAGGCCGGGCGGACGATCATCGGCGCGATGAAGGACCTGGGCACGGTGCCGGTGATGGCGTACGCGTTGGATAACGTGGCCACGTTCTATCCGGACGGCGCGTGGTGGATACCGTGCGTGATGCAGCACAGCGCGGGGTTGCTGCGCGTCGCGGATAAACTGGGCATTGATGAATCGTTCTGCCCGGTGCGTGCGATGGTCGGCGCGTTTGAAACGGGCAACCACTTCCCGACACCCGACCTGCTTATCTGCAGCGTCGGCGCGGTGTGCGATGATTTTTCCGCGATCGCGCAGCGCGTCGAGGCGATGGGACACCCGGTCTTGTGGTGGGAAGTGCCGCCGCGCCGACTGGCGGGCGCTAACGAAACATCTGTTCGATTACCAAGCGGATTCACCGCGGCATCATCGCAAGTCGACTTGGTGCGTAATGAATTAAGGCGTGTTGCCGGTGAAATCGAGAAAGCAACGGGCCAAACGTTAACCGGCGCCAAGTTATCCGAGGGCATAAGAAAAGCCAACACCGTTCGCGAGAAGATCAGCTCGCTTCGGCAACTGGTTTATACCTCCGACCCGTGTCCGCTACCCGCTCTTGAGATGCTCATAGTGGAGATGCTTGCGCTACATTACTGTTCCGACTACGAGCAGACTGTAGAGGTGCTGGATGAACTGCTAACCGAGGCGAGGCGACGCGTTGACCAGAATGTCAGCGTGTTGGATGGTGATGCGGTCAGGGTGTTCTGGGTGAATCCTGTTGCGGACCTTCAGGTGATGAACCTGCTTGAGGAAGTCGGCGGGCGGATCAGCGGGACGGATTACATGTTCTGTCACGCGCTTTCTCAGATCCCCGATGATGTCGAACCCTTTGAAGCCTTGGCGAGAACGGCGCTGGGCGATCCGATGGTTGGGCCGACCGCCGATCGAGCGCGGATGATCTGTCGTGAGATTCAGAAGTTCGGCTGCGAGGCGGTGATCGTCAGCCGAATCCCCGGCGCAAGTCACTGTGCGTTTGAAGGCGAGGTGATTGGTAAGATGGTGCGTGACGGTTTGGGATTGCCTGTTGTTGAAGTAGAGGTGCCGACTGTGATTGATGCGGTTCGTCCGGCACTGAGGACGCGGTTGGAGGCGTTGATGGAAACCGCGCGAGGGCGGAGGCAGTGATGTTATTTGCGGGTATCGATGCGGGTTCGCGCAGCATCAAGGTGGTGTTGCTGGAGGTGAACGGCCAGGGGCCGGAGATTCTGGCAAGCGGCGTTGATGATTCGCAGACGAACCAGGCACAACGGTCGCGCGCGTTGTACGAGCGTGTGGTCAAAGATGCCGACAGGTCTCTGGATGATATTGAAGCGGTTGTCGCGACCGGATACGCACGCCACCTGCTGGATTTTGCGGATAAAGCTGTAACCGAGATCACCTGCCACGCGCGCGGCGTACGCATGCTTTTGCCCGATGCAAGATCGATCATCGAGATCGGCGGGCAGGACTCGAAAGTCATTCACCTGGATGAAAGCGGGCGCGTTGAAGACTTTACGATGAACGACCGCTGCGCCGCGGGGACGGGATGCTTTCTTGAAATGGTCGCCAAGCGTTTGGATGTAGACCTTGAAGAGCTGGGCAAACTCGCATCGCAAAGCAAAGAACCCTCGACGATATCGAGCATGTGTGCGGTGTTCGCGGAGACGGAAATCATCGGCCTGTTATCGTCGGGTCATGAGCCAAGTGATATCGCGGCAGGCGTGCAGATCGCGATCTCAAGACGCATCGCCGGCATGGGCGGACACCGCTTGAAAGAGCCCGTCGTTTTCACCGGCGGCGTAGCGCGCGTCAACAGGATGGACAAGATGCTAAGCGACGCGATTGAAAAGCAGATCGTGATGCCCAAGACGCCACAGATCACAGGTGCGCTGGGTGCGGCGCTGATCGCGGCGGGTGCGGTGGAGCGGGTTTTTTGAATTGTTATTTAGCCATAGATGAACACAGATAAAGACAGATGATCAAAGATGCTGCTGCAAATCAGATGCTTCATTTGTACATATATATGCACATATCGGATTAACTTCCTCCCTTCTCCCCTCGCAACAAATTCGATCTACGCTGTAAGTGTCTGTTTCTTATAGTTCCAGCCGGTAAGGATCAGCAGCTTCGCTGCGATCCAAGCGGCGACGCGGTGGGGGCGGCGGACCCAGTTGGGTAACGGGCTTAAGCCGCAGCCGAGGTTGCCGGCCTGGGCCAGGCGTTGTTCGATACCGATGCGACAAGCGAACAACGCTTGGCCAAACACACCGCCACCTTCCAGCAGTTCGATCGAACGCAGACGCGGCGGCTCATGCGGTTGATGACCTAACCCGGTGCCCGGTCGTTTGCGGGGCGCAACCAGTTGTAATTCGTGTTGATGACAAACAGCGTGCAAAGGGTTAGCGTCATACAAGCCGTCGCCCAACAGGTAACCGCCGCCGTAACGCGCCGCTTCGCGTAGCAGTTGTCGGCCGACCAAGGTTTCCGATGCGTTCATCGGTCCGATCCGCCAGCTGTCGACCGCTGCGCCTTCGTAGATCGCAAACAGCTTGTATCCTCGGGCTTTCGTGCGTGCGGCCTGGCCCCACTTCGCGTCGCGGTCTTTGCTGTAACCGCCGACCGGCAGCGGCTTGGCGTCGATGCACTTGATCAACCGCGTCGGCAGATGCGTGCGTGCTTCACGCATCACCGCTTCAAACAACAGACGCAGTGACGGTTGACGCAGCCGTTCACTCAAACGCGAGACGCTGGGTAGCGGCCGGGCCCGCAACAACGACGCCTGCCAGTGCCGCGATTGACAGGCCCAGCCTTGAGGCCGATCGTGCAGCACCGACCAGAGATACACGAGCAATATCCACGCGTCGCTGAACCACACCCGCCGCCTGCGCGGCCACCGGCTGGCCTCCGTCTTCACCCAGTGATACAGTTGATCCCACAGTTCGCCTTCCATCGCTGGCCTCCTTGCCAAAGGAACGTGATCAAAACCGCCAGCATGAGGGCGAACTGTTTATTTGGCAAGACTTTTGGGCGTAGATCGAATTTGTTGCCTCGGGAGAAGGCAAGGATGAGGGCTGGATTGATTAAGCGTTATTTGCTCGATTGTTCACAACATGACATACGGCCCTCACCCCGGCCCTCTCCCGCGGGGAGAGGGAGTGAAATCAAATGTGCTATTAACACACAACATAACTGTATAGCTACGTAATACAGGCGCCTTCATCCGTGTTTATCTGTGTTCATCTGTGGCTAAATCATCTTCATATAAAACACACCTTGTTCTACCGAACAAGGTGCGACACCCGGTATTGCTTGTGACTGTTGATCAGTTATTCAGTTGATCGATCCCGTCCTGGGCGGCTTTGCTCCATTCGCTATCCGGGCAGGTGAGGATGGCATCTTTGTAGAACTTGATCGCGAGGTCGGTCTTGCCGATCTGTTCATATTGCTTGGCCATGGAGATGTATTCCATGGCATGTTCTTCGGTGCGGTGGTATTCCAGGCCGTCCATAAACGCATCGCAGGCACGCAGGTCGTTCGCCAGGTCGCGTGCGCGTTGGCCTGACTTGGTGTCGCTGTAGTTGTCGGCGACGGCTTCGAGTTTGTCGAGGAACTTGATGCGATCGCAAATAATCAAGAGCAGCGCAACTTCTACTTCAGACAGGCCAAGCTCTTCCATTTCTTCGACGGATTCAGCGGGCAGCGGGCTTGCCGCGGCGAACGCGGCTGCCGACGGGAATGCGGCGTAGTCGTGCGATGACCCGCTTTGCGTGTTGCTTGCGCCGGTTTGCGTGTCGCCCAATTGTGCGGGTGCGGAGCCGAAGATCGCGTATTCGTGGCTGTCGTTGCCCTGGTCCCCTATCGCAAGACTTGGCAGCGTTTCATCGCTGCTGCAGGTTTCCAGTTCGCTGTCGTCGACAACTTCGATATCCATGTTGGTGATATCGATCATCTCGAGCACATCTTCAAGCCGTTGGCAGGCCCTGATCTCACGCATGCTTGCGCGGACAGCGGGGTTGCGCTGTATCTCTGCAAGTTTCATCCGCGCATCTCGCGCGACATCGAGCTTGCGCAGGCCGGAGATGCTTGAGTAGGCTTCGATCGCTTCGGTGTATTGCTCGTTTTCGTAGAATTGTTCGGCCGCATCGAGTTTCTTTTCGGCAGCGGTCTTGACGTTGTTCGCTGTTTGCTTGACTTTGCTGAGCAGACTGCTGTCGGACTTGCCGATGGACTCTGCGATCATGACGTAGCGATACGCATCGGGCAGGCGGTCATTGGACAGCATGCGCTCGGCAAGGTCGAGCATACGTTCGCACTTATCGCGCCGGTCCTGTGACAACTCTGGTTTCGAGGAGCTCTTCCGACCGGAAGAGGTGAGACGGATCGATGAACCGCTACGGCGGATCGATCCTCCCGACCCACCGCCTCAGCCGAACGCGCAGTGCTGCGCCTCCCAGAAGACCGGCGTCGCCAGAACGATGAACAAGGCCAGCAGCATCAGCCGAGTCAGTCGCATGGTCGTTCACCTCACGGAATAAAGTTCAACACGTCTTTAATACTATCGTGCGATTGCTGGGCTGTCGAGCATTTATTCGACGGATGGGCAAATAATGTGCTTGTAAGTAGCTGTTTTATAAAAAGATGTGGTTGCATGTGAGCAGGACGTAAAAAAACCACGCTCAGCGGGAGGGTGACCGGCGGGCGTGGCTTAGGAGGAGAAGGATACGGTGCTTGAGTCGTTGTGGGACCGTACACGGGCTTTTCAGCCCGACCGTTGTTTTACCTATCTTTACTACGCAATCAGGTCGAGAAAGGTTCGACCGCGGATAGAAAAACCTGCTTGAATGTTGGCGGACAACAGGCGGAAGTCATGCTGCACCGGTTGGGCAAACCGGGCGCGTTTTCACAGGCGCCGACTTGCGTGGTGCAATCCAAACAAACAGCAGAGGTGCCGTCGGTCGTGTCCGCGTACGCCAGATCGATTACGGTTGCAAGGCACCCGATCACTGATGCTCTGGCGTTTGGCCCAGTTATCCGCCGATCCGTCCTTGGTCAGGCGGGCTGGTATGCGGTCACGTCGAACAGGCTGGAGTCCGTTCCATGACCTCCGCTGGTGCTGGGGCAAATTCATAAAAAAAGTGCGGAATTTGCCGATGTTTGTCGCCCTTTTCACGTTGCGGGCCGGCCTTGGCTCGCGTGCGTTCGGGCTTGTGTTTGTTGTGCTGGTGTACCCCTTGATCGTTTGGTTAAGTGTTCCTGATCTTACGGGCCATCCTGGCCTTGACTGTCGGTCCTTCGTCTGCGCATCGCGAGTCGCGGGTTCATGAGGATGTCAGGCCTTTCGGCCAACATCCGCTGCAAGTGCTCGTTCCAGGCCTGCCTGTCGCGGATCTCGATGTGGTCCTTCACACCGATGAGCACGACGTCGCTGCCCAGTCCCGAGCGGGTCAACAGGTCGGCGGGCAAAGTCACGCGTCCCTGCTTGTCGAGCTCGACGAGTTTGGACAAGGAGTAGAACATCCGTTCATACTCCAGAAGCTGCTCGGCATCCATTTCCGAGTTGTCCAGCTCATCGGCCCGCTGCTCGTAGCCTTGCTCCGTATAGAGGCAAAGCGTCCCGTCCGTCCCGAGTGTCACATAGAGGTATACCGGGTCGCCCGCCTTGGCCTTGGTCGAGCGCTTGATTTGCGCTCTGACTTCGGCCGGTATGGCCAGGCGATTCTTTGTGTCGATCGTGTGGTCATAGGTTCCGGTAAAAACCAAGGTGTTACTCGCTTCAGGACGAGGGGAATATACCCCACTTTGCCCCTCTGCTCAACACTATTTGCCTCCATGCTTCACATTTCTTTAAAAATTCTCCACCAAACAGCGTTTCTGGCCCCCTGGTATGTGTATCGGCACTATCGGACGTTGCAGCGCAAAAGTTGCCGACAAGATATCCACTTGGGCTGATGTGGATTGTGGATTACTTGTTGGAAAACGGATCTCACCCGGCCGCCCCGCCGGTTGTGCTGCGGGCAACTGGCTGACGTAGATGTGGTTATAGGTTTGCGGCGAGGGTGGGGATGGGTCGCTTGTTAGTGAAGAAGATTTAGCCACCGATGAACACGGATGAACACAGATAAGAGGGAAGGCAAGAAGAGAGTGATCCGCAGATTGCGCAGATGACGCAGATTCGGAGATTGTGTCGGATGAATTCGGATTGAATCTAGTTAGCCCCCGGCTTGCCGGGGGTGGTGGTGAATGGGGTGTTGGATGTGAGGTGTGTCTGGTGCGTGACGTGTGTTGGACGAATGGGGCGCGCGAGCCGGCGGTTCGCGGCTGATGAAGGTGTGAGCGGGATTGTTTGGTTCGTGTAGCTCTGTGCAGCCACCCCCGGCAAGCCGGGGGCTAATGACGATCCGGTCGTACGGTTGGATCGGATGCATGATCAGACTCTGGCCTGCGTTTGCTTCAACCGCGTCGTCGCAGCAGCGCCAACGCGCCTAATGCGAGGAGGCTGAGGCTTGTGGGTTCGGGGACGGTGAACTTGACGAGAAAGGCATCGAAGTCTCCCGCGTTGGTTCCGCCGAGGTCGCCGTATGTGTAACCGCTGCTGTACACGTTGCCCTCGCTGTCAACTGCCAATGCATGGCTCTCATCAACGTCCGTCGTGCCGAATAGTTGGGTCCAGAGCAGGCTGCCGGAGGCGTCGTATTTTGCCACGAAGGCGTCATAATTACCCGCGTTCGTTCCCCCATTAAGGTCCCCCCTTGTAAAGCCGCTGATGAAGATGTTGCCGGAGCTGTCCACAGCTACGCTGTAGCTACGGTCGTCGGATATTGTGCCGATCTGACGGCTCCATTGGAGGTTGCCGGAGGCATCGTACTTTGTCAGAAAGGCGTCATTTGCACCTGCGTTGGTTCCGCCAAGATCGCCTGCGGTGATACCGCTGATGTAAACGTTGCCCGCACTATCCGTCGCTACGGCATTACTGCCATCGGTGTATGCTGTACCGAGTTGCTCGGTCCATAGTTCATTGCCGGAGGTATCAAACTTCGTCAGGAAGGCGTCGACAGATCCCGCGTTAGTCCCGTCGAGGCTGCCGTATGTCCCGCCGCTGATGTAGATGTTGCCCGAACTGTCCACTGTCACGGACTGTGCAAAGTCGTCGTCTTCTGTTCCGATCTGTTGCGTCCACACGACATTACCCGATGAATCGAACTTGGTCAGGTAGATATCGTCCTCACCTTCATTGGCTCCACCGAGGCTACCGCTGGTTGTGCCTGTGATGTAAACGTTACTCGATCCGTCCACGGCCACGCCAAAGCTTTCATCGCTTTTCGTTGTACCGATCTGCCGGGACCACAGCACATTACCCGAAGGATCAAACTTCGTGAGGTAGGTGTCGCCTGCACCAGCGTAGGTACCACCGAGACTGCCACTCGTTCCCCCACTGATGTAGATGTAGCCTGCGCTGTCAACCGCCACGGCTCTGCAGCCATCGAACTTCGCCGTGCCGATCTGCCGGGTCCAGAGCACATTGCCGGACGCATCGAACTTGGTCAGGAAGGCGTCTGCAGACCCCGCGTTGGTGCCGTCGAGGTCACCGCCGGTAACACCACTGATGTAAGTATTACCCGAGCTATCCACCGCGACTGAAACACTTTGGTCGACTGCGGACGTGCCGATCTGCGCGGACCATTCGATTGCGTACGGCTGTTCTACTAACACAGCGGCTTGCGTGACGGGCGCAAACAGCAATGCGCTGACAAGACAGGCCAGCGAGGAAGTCGTTTTGATCATCTCGTTCCCTTTTCCAATAAGACCCCGGCCCCGGCGGATGCCTCCGATAGATCGGACGGAGGTGGCGACCCGGACCATCAAATCAGCAGACCGCATTGTACTAAATTAATCGGGTGATCCCAGTTTATTTCGTGCAAGTTTCCGGGGTATTTGTTGGGGATTGGGGATTGGGGATTGGGGATTGGGGATTGGGGAATTTTATTTGGTCTTAGAAATCTGCGCAATCTGTTTCATCTGCGGATACTTCTTTTCTATCCGTGTTTATCTGTGTTCATCTGTGGCTGAGTAAGGGATGGATGGCCACACATCCGCAGCGAGACCGATGGTCGCGGCTGATGAGGGGGTGGTGTTGTTTGGTTCTGGTGGGATGGTGTGGTCACCCCCGGCAAGCCGGGGGCTGATTTTCGATTCGGTTGTATGGGCTTGCATGCAGCAACAGACATGGATCTATGCTGAACTCAACCGCGTCGACGCAACAGTGCCAGGCTGCCGAGGGCCAGTAGTGATAAGGCGCCGGGCTCGGGATTCGAGGGGGTGTTGGATTCGAGTGAGATGGTGTCGAGGTAATCGAGGTATTCGAGGTACTCGGCTTCGGTGTAGATGTAGTCTTGCTGACGCCAAAAATATTCACCATCTTGAAGCTGTTCGTATCCGGGCGTGTCGGGATCAGCCGCTTGTTCTTCCAGCATGTCTAACAGAATATGTAACACTGCATGTTCATATGCAGCGTTGCCCGGGTATCCGTTGCCGGCCTGCTCGCGCACTTCGTCGGTGACATATTGGGTTAATAGCACCGTCCTGCTGTCTGCCGCTTTGATCCCTGCATATGCGTATGTCTGGGCGAAGATCGTTTCGCTATCGATTGCCATGAGGCCTTGCGTGATGGAGCCTGTATGAGAAAAGTATATGAGATCATATGTCGAAGAATACATTGCCCATGTGCCGACGGCATCATCGGAGAGCGTGATGCGTCCTATCGGAATGTTGCCGATATCGTTTTTGTCTGTGTTGAAGAAGGTTGTGCTCAAGCAAGTCGTTGAGAACTCGTAGCCGTGCTTTTTTTCTATATCGCCCGCGCCGCCTGCGACAAAACCGTTGGGCAAGCCGACGTAGGTATCGAACTGCACACTTGGTGCGAGGTTGACCACTTCTGAAATCGGTGGGCTGTCACTGCCCATCGGGTCCTGGTAGATCGTGCCGGAGGTGAGTTGTAGAAACAGTACGGTAATCTGCCAGTCGCGTTTCGGGGTAACGAATTCCAGGTCGAGCGTGTTATAGCCTGTCAGTTGACTTGAATTGTCAACCGGCACGAGGTTGAGCGTCACGGCGGCGTGTGACGTTGCGGTGGCCAGAACGGCGACGAAGCATGCCAGAGCGTGGGTTAATCTGTTCATCGTGCATTCCTCTTGGTTGAAGGCCCCGCGATCCGCAAACCGATGTGTCGCGTGGCACCCCTATCGGTTGTTTGATGAAATCACGATGAAGTTACTCAGGCACGTACGGCTGATAATCCTGCGGGGTATCAAGCCAGAGATGAAGATGGATGGAGATGGATGAGGATGAAGTAACAGAGGTGATCCGTAGATTGAGCAGATGTCGCGGATTTGGAGATTGGGGGTGTGGGGTGTGGGGTGTGGGGTGTGGGGTGTGGGGTGTGGGGTGTGGGGTGTGGGGTGTGGGGTGTGGGGATTTTATTTTGGTCTTAGAAATTTGCGCCATCTGCGTCATCTGCGGATACTTCTTTCATCCGTGTTCATCTGTGTTTATCCGTGGCTAATCATTGTTTGTGTTTGGTAGTGATGTTTGTTGTTAACTGCATCTCGGACAGATGCAGGTGCGAACAAGTTCGCACGCTAAACAGGTGGGGATTTGTGGTATGTGTTTAGATACCGTAGCGCTCAACGGGTAGGGTTGTTGCGGGTGCGATGAATGTCATGACCGATCGGTGTGGGCGCGCGGGGACTGACTATATAAATCAGATTGTCGGGTTCGTTGTGTTATGCGCTTTGGCGCAGGGGGATCGGGCGGGGAAGTGTGAGGTGGAAGGTGGCGCCCTGGTTGGGTTGGCTGTCGGCGGTGATCCGGCCGCCGGCGGCGGTGATGAGGTCGCGGCAGACGCTCAGGCCCAGGCCGGTGCCTTTGTGTTCGTCGAGCTGCGGGTTGGTGCTGTAGGTGACGAACGGCTCGAACAAACGGTCGGCGACTTCGGGCGGGATGCCCGGGCCGGTGTCGGAGATGTCCAGGTCGATGTGATCATTGTTCACGTGGGCGCGGATGGTCAGAGTACCCCCCTGCTCGGCCATGGCCTTGCGGGCGTTGAGAACGATGTTCACCAGCACCTGTTCCAGGCTGGACGCTGCCATGGCGACTTCGATGGGTGGAACATCGAGGATCAGCTCGATGCCGTCTTTTTCTAACCCCCTGCCCAGACAGGCGATGGCGGATTCGATGACTGAACGCAGATCACTGGTGATGCCATCTTCATCATCGCGGGCGTAGCCCAGGAGCGTGGAGCAAAGCTGTGAAACACGTTCAGTGGCTTCGATGGCTTTGCGGTGGGCCTTGTCTGAAAGGGCTTTGTCATCGGGTTTGGTCAGGGCAAGCTGGGCGTAGCTGATGACGGGGGTGAGGAGGTTGTTGACCTCATGGATGACGGTGGCGGTGAGTGTGCCCATGGTGGAGAGGCGTTGGAGCTGGGAGAGCCCTTCCTTGATTTGGCTGAACTGCCCTTCAACCCGCGCGAACTCATCGAGCAACTGCTGAGTGGGTGTCGGGGGCCTGAATGTGCCCGGCTGATCGTTGGCGGGAGGGTCTGCCATATCGTGAATATCGGCTAGGGAGGTATTGAAACTGGGAGCGATATTTAAGGTCCGATAATAATAGCGCGACGCAATAATTGTGTATAAGTAATTATGAAATAAGAATTTGTGAGTTTATTCAGCCAAGGATGAACACAGATTAACACGGATAAGAGTAAGGGGGAGTGAAGGTGATCTGTAGAATTAGGGCGTCGGGTGTGGGGTGCGGGGTGTATTTTATTAGGCTTTGTTGATCTGCGCAATCACTGGAATCTGCGATGGTTCTGCATCTGTGTTTATCCGTGTTCATCCGTGGCTAATTCCACCCTCCCCTGCTCGGCCCATGTTCCACGTGGAACACAGGTAGGCATAGATAAAAATGAGGATTCAGGGATGTATCCGTAGGTGATGAGGGTGTCGGGTGTGGGATATTTGCCATGGGAGATCCGTGAAATCGCTGGAATCTGTTGATACTTCTTCATCTGTCTTCATCCGTGTTCATCTGTGGCTAATTCTTCCTATCCTGTTTGTCCCATGTTCCACGTGGAACACGTGTTCAGATTTGGCTTCAGCGGGGCAGAACGCTAAACTGTTGGCTGAATGGTGTTTTCATATCCTTTGTGACACGGAGGTCGTTGTGACGAATCAAAAGAAGAAGTCTCCTCGTCTGGGGCGGGGTTTGAGCAGTCTGATGTCCAAGCCGGTGCAGATTCTTCCGCCCGTGGCGGAACCCCAGGAAGCAGGTCGAGAAGCAGTTTCGGAAGTGTCCCAGAAGGCGACCTCTGAAGCGGCGTCTACTGCGGTAGCATCGGAAGTGTCTTCTAAAGAGGCCCCTGTTGCGGTTGCTGAGCCTGATAAATCGGTGCATTCTGAGGTTAATACAGCATCTAAGCCGGAGTCGCTCGCCAAGCCGACGATTATGCCGGTACGCGACAGGGGGTATCAGCCGAACAACCTGGTTAACCGCCCTGCTGAGGCTAAGCCGGCCGGGGATGGGCTTGTTTTCTTGTCGGTGGCTGTTTTGGAGCCGAACCGTCATCAGCCGCGAACGCATTTTGACCAGGCGGGCTTGAAACGGCTGGCGGACTCGATCGCCTCGGAAGGTGTGATGCAGCCGATCATCGCCAGGCCAAGCGTTTCGGGTGCTGGACGATATGAGGTGGTCGCAGGCGAGCGTCGCTGGCGTGCCGCCCAGATCGCCGGCCTGGACAAGGTGCCGGTGATCGTGCGGAAGCTGAACGATCGGCAGATCGCAGAGTGGGCGTTGATCGAGAACCTCCAGCGTGAAGACCTGAACCCGATCGAAAGGGCAGAGGCTTTCTCGCGTCTGATCGATCAGTTCGGGCTTAGCCACGAGGAGGCGGGCAAGCGTGTGGGGATGGATCGCTCGAGCATCACGAACCATCTGCGCCTGCTGACGCTGGCGGGACCGGTCAAACAATTAATTATCGAAAATTTGCTTTCCATGGGTCAGGCCCGTGCAATTGCGGGATTATCGGACGTTGGCCAGCAAATAATGTTGGCTGAGCGCGCGGTCCGCAAGGGATTGAGCGTGCGTGAGGTCGAGGCGGCGGTGCGGAAGCTGACCTCACCGAGCGATCCTGCAACGAGTAGCGGCAGCAAGACGCCGTCCGGCAAGGCTGCGTACTTGGTCGACCTTGAGAAGCAGATGACCGAACAGCTTGGGACAAAGGTCGCGATCAAGCCCGGCCGAAAGAAGGGCACCGGCAGCCTGATCATCGACTTCTACGACCTGGACCAGTTCGATGCGCTGGCGCAGAAACTGGGCGTGAGGATGGACTAACTATTTCTGCTAGCAATACATACAAGCGGTAAGGCTGGCGTGTGAGCGTCAGCCTTTTTATTTGATGTACTTTTGTGGGTTTTGAGTGTCGCGAGTAGAGATTGCTGGATATGCACATCTATGATTATTGCGATGCGGATCTGATGGCTGCCCACGTTCGGCGAACGTGGGCTTCGGAATAATTACTGACTGCGGGCTTCGGGATAATTACTGACTGCTGGCTTCGGGATAAAACATCGTGTGGAACATGGGCTGTTGTCATCGGGAAGGATGATGCGAGTATCGAGCATCGTAGAAGGTCTGACGGTATTTTATTCATTTATTGATTGTAATTTTAACGGCCGTCGTCAATAATAGATGGAGAAAAGATGTGTGCTGCAACTCGGTTTGCGTGCTTGAGCTTGTCTTTGTGCCGGACGTTGGTTTCACGTGGTTTTTCTAAAACCTCTTGGAAGTGAGTGGTGAGTTTCATGTCGAGTCATACCAGGTTACGGGCAGCGGATTCGGATTCTCGTGTTTGTGGTTTCACATTGATCGAGTTGCTGGTGGTGATTTCGATCATTGCGCTACTGGTGGGGATCCTGTTGCCGGCGTTGGGTGCGGCACGGCGTTCGGCCAAGGCGATGAAGTGTGCATCCAATCAGAAACAGATGGGCACCGCCTGGTTCATGTACGCGACGGATCATGATGGACGCGCGGTGGGGAGTTATCAGGGTTACTTCGTTAAGCGTTTGTCACCCAAGCACTGGTACGTGGATCTGTATCCTTACTACGCAACGAACATTTCGATTCTGGAGTGTCCGATCGCGCCGATACCCGATCCGCAATACGACAACATGCCTGCCGGTTCGTTGATCCCCGGTGATGCGGAGTACGCGTGGTATGAATCGGGTCAGTACTCTGTTCCACAGAACTACGGCGGGTTTGGTTACAACAACTGGCTGGAAGAGGTGGTGCCGAATTCGATCAAAGGTCGAATCACTGCAAGCGGCCGTGACCCGGAAGAGTGCAAGCTGGATCGTGGGATTGATGAGTTGGTAGCGACGACGGAGACGCCGCTGTTTGGTGACAGCACGTGGGCGGACATGGGTTGGGCGTTTGAGGAAACACCGTTGCCTGATAATTTTCAGAACCCGCACGCATACCCGCCTTATTACCTTCAGCGGATGTGCGTGGATCGGCACAGTGAATCGATCAACGTAACGTTCCTGGATGGATCGGCGCGGCGCGTTCCGATTTTAGATTTGTGGTCGTTGAAGTGGCACGCGTTGTGGAACGCAACGCAGCCGCCGAACAGTTGATGATCGTGTTGAGTCAATGAGCTGCGCGTGGATCGATGAAGTGATCACGCCTGGTTTATTGTGCGCGATTACACCAAGCATGCGTGTGCATTTCGATACCCGATACCCGATACCCGATACCCGATACCCGATACCCGAATCGAGTTTACGCGGCGATGGAAGATTGCGAGAGGCTGATGAGTGATTTGCCGATATCGGTCGGTGAAAGGGCGGCTTTGATGATGCCGGCTTGCGCGACGGACTTGGGCATACCATAGACGACGCAGGACTGTTCGTCTTGTGCGAGTATCTCTCCGCCGACGGCATGAAGTTTTTTACCGCCTTCCAGGCCGTCTGAGCCGATGCCTGTCAAGACGATAGCGAGTGTGCGAGAGCCTGATGCATCCGCCGCGGTATCGAAGAGATTATCGACGCTTGGTCTGTAGATAGCGGAGGTTGGTTCGTTATCCATACGTGCTTCGAACTTGCCGGAGGGCGACTTTCGGATATGCACGTGCATACCGCCGCGTGCGATGTATATGTTGCCGGACTGCAACAGTTCACGTTCCTCGATGTGTTTGACGTTGAGGTGGCATAGCTTGTTAAGTCGATCAGCCATGGAACGCGTGAAGATTTCGGGCATGTGCTGCGCGACGACGATGGGTGGTTTGGTGGTGGCGGGCAATTCGCCGAGGATAGTTTCGAGGACGGGCGGTCCGCCGGTCGATGAGCCGATGCAGACGAGGTCGAACTGTGACGAACGGTATCGAGGCAGTTCGATCCTTGCGGAAGCGGATTTGACGACAGCCGGTTTTTTGTGCGGATTGGATTTTGCCAGTGCTTTCACGAGCCGGATCAGGTCTTCCTGGATGTGGCTCATGTTCATGGAGAAGTTTGACTGGTCCTTGGCGAGCACATCGGCGGCGCCGAGCTTGAGCGCCTGAAGCGAAGCGGTGGAGCCTTCGGTTGTCAGCGAGCTGAGCATGAGGACCTGCGTCGGCGCACTGCGCATGATGTGGCGCAGGGCGGTTAGCCCGTCCATCTCGGGCATTTCGATGTCGAGAGTGATGACGTCGGGCTTGAGGCTCTTAGCCAGGTCGACCGCTTCCCTGCCGTTCTGCGCCAACCCGACCACTTCGATTTCGGGATCGGCGTTGAGCATCGTGCTGACGGCACGTCGCATAAAGGCAGAGTCATCGGTAACTAATACTCGCATTATTTATCTCCAACAAACCATTACAGTTTGAATACTTCTGTATCGACTATTCAAGCGGCCGACTTACCGGGGATGATCGCGTGGACGTCGGCCACCTGTCCGATGGGTTGAACCGAGCCGTCCGATTTTTTGTAGACAAACGCTTTGCCGTCCATGACAAAACGTACGGGCCCGGAAATAGTCTGATTCATCTTGTAAGACCGGCCGTCGAGCTCGAACTTCACGCCGTAGAAAACACTGCGTTCGACTTTAACATCGACACGCCGCCGTTTATTGATTTCCGTGCGGACCAGGTCGAGGGTCCGCTGTGCTTTATCGAGCAGGCTTCCCAGGATAGACAACTCGAAGATGATTTCGGTTTCGCGTTCTTTGTCCATCGCGGTCATACGACCCTTGGTGGAGTTCTTGTCGATGGTATCTTTTTCGTCTGTGAGTTTCTGAACATCTTGGGAAAGCTGTCCGGCGATGTCTTCGAGTTTGAAAGCGAACGGCTCGAGGGTGGGGACGGAGCCGATGACCAGTTCGGTCAAGACGCCGGCATCGCTGCCGAGCGTTCCGATATGCACTTCACCGGTGGGGATAATGCGTCCGCCGATAATCGAACCTTGCGGGGAGAATATCTGGCCATCGATCTTGAGTTCGCAATTAATGACTTCGCGATCGATCTTGAGGTCCTGCTTGACATGCCCGGCGACGTTGTCGAGGTACTTGCCGAGCAGGCAGCCGCCGGTGAATACGTGTCCGCGTTCACGACCGGCGAAGCCGCCCTTGGCGTTGAGGTCTTTGCCGGCGTTGATGGTTGCGGCCTCGATCATGCCGTTGACTTCGATGTTGCCGGTGGCGGTGACTTCGAAGCAGTCGCGGACGCCCTTGCCGATGATAATGTCACCGTCGAAGTTGATGTTACCGGTGGAGAAGTCGACGAATTCGTTGACCTGGATGAGTTTTCGGATCATGGCCTTGCCGAGCTCACGGTAGAGCACGCCGTCCTGTTGGGCGATGAGCGTGCCGTTTGAGCGGCGCATGATCGACTCGTCGATCTGAAGTTGAGCTTCTTTTCCGGACTTGGCGGAGATGGTTTTGCCGGTGACATCCCGGCCGTCCTCTCCCGGCTCGGGAGGGATCACGCGACCGATCTCATCGCCGGTATCAACCATGAGGAACGCGCTCTGGTCGTAGTACGAGACCGGCTCTTTGTCAGAAGTTTGGGCGTGATCTTCTGCGGTTGCTTTATCTTTATCCTTATCGTTCCAGACGACCTTGCCATCAATGCCGTGCACGGGAGGCGTGGCGTGCGCGATATCCAGTGATATGGTCTTGTCCTGATCGTCAGGCGGCTGAGCAATAAAAGAACGGATCACCCGCGTGGTGTGTTCGGTCACTTCGACACCCGCGCCGGTGATCTGTCCGATGAGCAGTTGCTCGGTAAGCAGGGCCCGTTCGCATCCGGGCGGAATCTGGAGGGTGGCCGTGGCCTTATCGGGTGCGATGATGACCGACGGCGTTTTGTGTTGCTCGGCGGCCATAGGATAGCTCCATCCACGCCGTGGTAGACCCAAGTGGATCAGGCCGCGACACGCTCGAGAGTCTCTTTAATCCGTTCACCCAACAGGTCGGGGGTAAAGGGCTTGACGACGTAGTTCTGGACGCCGGCCTTGATCGCCTCGACGACGCGGGACTTTTCAGCTTCGGTCGTGACCATGATGATGGGGGACTTGTGTCCCTGCTCACGGTACTTCTTGACGAAGGTGAGGCCGTCCATGTTGGGCATGTTCCAGTCGACGAGCAGCAGTTCGGGCTGGAAGGCGCCGACCTTGGACAGCGCATCCAGGCCGTCGCATGCTTCTTCCAGTTCGGTGTACCCGAGCTGGGTGAGGATACCCTTCTGGATATTCCGCATCGTCTTAGAGTCATCTACTAGCATGACTTTCATCGTAATTCGCTCCTGTCCGTTGTGGCATGAAGGGGCCACTGGTTATGTTTATATATATTCGGGTAACCACCTAGATGCCTTTATCAACCCGCGGCCGGAGCACCGGCACCCTGACGGATCGATACTTCCACATTAAACTCGCCGCAGTCGCACTCGCATGGGATGCAGATGGCGACGACGTCCTTGCGGCCGTACACCTGGTGCTTCTCGCCGATAACGACGGAGGGGCAGCTGATGGTGACCTCTTTGCCGCCGAACTGCGCCTTGGCGCCGCCGGAGACCATGTTCACCAGTTCGCCCACGGCGTCGGCAAAATCTTCATGGTCGGATTTGAGCTCCATGCCGGTGAAGATGGCGACGACACGTTCGGCAGTCGCGGTGGGGAAGCTGAGCACGACGGACCCCTCGACGTCACCGGACATGCCGATAATCGCTGAGACGTCGTGACCTGCTTCGCCGGGCTGCTTGAGCTCGGGCTGGCCCATCTGCACGGGCAGTTGCAGCATCGTTTCGTATACGTTCTGTACCGATTTGATGAACGGGATGATGTAGGACTGATCCACGGCTTTGTTCTCCTTGAGTATCAGGCGGCCGCCTTCAATTCACTGTTGACCTGCTTGGTGTTGTTGTTGCTACGAATTAACTGTACGACGTCCAGGATCAGGCACACGTCGCCGTCTTCCCGGATGGTGGCGCCGCTGAACGGACCACCCTGTGTGTACGTATCGTCCAGGGGTTTAATCACGATTTCCTGTTGGCCGACCAGCTTGTCGACACACAGACCGACACGTTGACCGCCGACACCGACGACCACGGCAAAGCGTCCACCGTCCTCGACCTGGGTTTCACTCAGACGCTTACGCATGTCCAGCAGCGGCAGCACGGTATCGCGCAACTGCATCACCGGATGTCCTGAAACGCTCTTCACTTCTTGGGGTTCGGGCCTGACGATTTCGACGATGCTCTGAAGCGGGATCGAGTACAGGTGTGACCCGACGCCGACGACCATGGCAGGCATGATCGCAACGGTCAGCGGGATCAGTATCTCGATCGTGGTGCCTTTACCCTTCTTGCTCATGACGTTGATGGTGCCATTGAGCTTGTTGATGTTGGTGCGGACCACGTCCATCCCGACGCCCCGGCCGGACAGGTCGCTGACCTGCTTGGCGGTGGAGAAGCCGGCGGCGAAGATGAATCCGAAGACGTCTTCGTCGGAGAGCTGTTCGAGTTTTTCGGGCGTGGTCAGGCCTTTCTCGACAGCCTTGGCGCCAAGGACTTCGCGGTCGAGTCCCTTGCCGTCGTCGGTGATGGCGACGCGGACGTGGCTGCCCTGGTGTTCGGCTTCGAGTTTGATCGTGCCGGTCTCAGACTTGCCCGAGGCGGTACGGTCTTCGGGCAGTTCCACGCCGTGGTCGGCCGAGTTGCGCAGGATATGTACCAGCGGGTCGGCCAACTGTTCGAGAACGGTCTTGTCGACCTCGGTATCCTTGCCGACGATGTCGAGGTTGATCTTCTTGTGCGTCATCCTCGCCATATCACGGATCACGCGCGGGTAGCGATCGAAGAGCTTGGCCAGCGGCTGCATGCGTGTCCGCATGACACTGACCTGCAACTCGCTCATCAGGTGATCCAGGTCGCCGGCGGCGCTGGCGAAGTCTTCCTCGACTTCCTGTGGGACGTCGTAATCCTTCACGTTGCGTGTCAGCGCGAGGATGCGGTTCTTGTTGAGGACCAGCTGGCCGACGAGGTTGAGCAACGACTCGAGCCGACTGACTTCGACGCGGATGGTCTGCTCGGCGACGGGCTTGGCTGCTGCCTGCGATGCGGCGGCGGCTTTTTCTTCCGGCTTCTCGGCGCTCTTGTCGGGTTCGGATGCGGGCTGAGCTGAAGCACTTGCCGGGGCTTCGGGTTGTGCAACTGCCGCCATAGGTTCTGCTTGCGTCGCAGATTCGACTTGTGGTGCAGGCTCGGATTCGACTTTAGCCGGTACTTCGGTAATCACACCGTCGAGAAGCAGCAGCTTGTCCGGATCGCCCTCGTGTTTGCCTTTGACATCATCGTCAAGAGGTTTGCCATCCGCCAGTGTCGTCAGACGTTCGCAGAGGGTATCCAACGGCCAACTCAAGGCGCGCTGATCGTTGAGCGCCACGGTCTGCTGATCGATGAGCTTCAAAGCCGCTTTGATACGCACCGCGATTTCGTCAATGATCTCGCGTGGCGTTTCGGCGACCTTCGAAGAAACCGAGGTCAGGACCTTGATAAGCGATGTCAGTTGATCGAGCTCGAAGAACTCGGCGGTCTTTTCCATCTCCTGACAGACTTCATGCAGATGGTTCGCGGATTCTTCGAGGGTGGCGTCATTACCCAGGCCTTGCACGGCTTCACCGATCTGCTTGGATGCGTCCTGCAGGTCGATGATCATGAACTCGAGCAGGTCGATCTTCTGCGGCCCCAGGTGCAGCGGTTCGCCGGGCTTATCATCGTTGGCGGGTGCTTGATCGGAAGCAGCGGCGGCGTTATCGGCAGCCGGGGCGCTGTCGGCGGGGGCGTCCGTTTGCGCGGGCCCTTCGGCGATAGCGTGCAACGTGGCGATCAGGCCTGCCGGGCCATCATGAGCGTCTTCGCCGGCCGAGAGCTGTTCGATCATACCCTTGACGACGTCGGCGCTTTGCAGCAGCGCATCCATGACCTCTTCGGTCACGCCGACTTCACCTTTACGGAGACGGTTCAGCGCATCTTCTGCGGCGTGGGCGAAGGTGGTGACGGCGGTGAGGCCTAGGAAACTGGCGGCGCCTTTGATGGTGTGCAAAGCGCGGAAACAGCCGTTGCACAGTTCCTGTGCTTCGTCATCGCTATCTGCAGATTCAAGCTTGACAAGGTCGGCGTCGAGCTGTTCGATCAGCTCGCCCGACTCGGTCAGGAAGTCCTGCAACAGACTTGGGTCCATGGCGTCAGACACGTTCGTTTACCTCTCTTAAGCGCCCTTCTTGTATGCGAATCCCTGGGGGAAGGGCAGCGCCTCAAATTTAGCGTTCAGATTGCGTAGTGTTTCGCTGTGGCCGATGAACAATGTCCCATCATCCTGGAGCTGTTCGTGGAACATGTTGGCGCACAGGTTCTTCATTTCATCATCGAAGTAGATCATGACGTTTCGGCAGAAGATGACGTCCCACTTGCCGAAGCGTTTGGCGGCCAGCTTGTCCTTGAGGTTCAGCTTCTGGAAGCTGACCATGCTCTGGATCGTCGGATCGAGCACGAAGAGGCTGCCCTCTTCTTTGAAGTAGCGGTTGAGCACCATCGGGTTGACGGAGCGGATCGAGTAGTGGGGGTACTTGCCGGACTGCGCGGTCATGAGGACCTTTTCGCTGATGTCCGTGCCGAGGATCTCGATGCGCCAGTCCGCCAGTCGGACGCCGAGGGAGCGGTGGACCTGGATCGCGAGGGTGTAAGGTTCTTCCCCACTTGAACACGCCGCGGACCAGATGCGCAGGGTTTTGGTGCTGCTGCGTTTTTCGAGAAGTTGAGGCAGAACCTCGCGTTCGAAAACTTCCAGTTGTGGCTCGTTGCGGAAGAAGCTGGTCTCGTTGATGGTGATGCGGTTGAACATTTCCTGGAACTCGTCGGACTGGTACGGGCCGGCGGTCAGGAACATGATGTATTGGTCGAAGTCGTCAAACTCAAGTTCTTCCAGGCGTCGCGAGAGCCTGCTTTCCAGAACATACTTCTTGGAATCCTGGAAGTAGATGCCCGAACGTTCGTAAACGACCTTACGCAGTTTCTCGAACTGAGCGGGACTCAGTGTGATGCTTTTGAGTGCCATTGGTTTACCTGCCCTTATTACCCCGAGATGAAACAGCCCCTATCAAAGTTTTCCGGGCCCGCCTGTGACAGCGGACCCGGGAACAAAGATTTACGCGGCCTTGAGGCCCTGGTCGATTTCCGCGATTTCCGCGGCCGAGAACAGCTTCTCAAGGTGAAGCAGGATCAAGAGGCGATCATCAAGCTTGCCGACCCCTTGCACGTAGTCGGTATCGATGCCGCAAACCATCGACGGCGGGGGCTCGACGATGCTGGAGCTGATACGCAGCACCTCGTTGACGCGGTCGACGGTAAAGCCGATCACACGGTTGGCGACTTCGACGACGATGATGCGCACGTCGTCGGAGTTCTCCAGCTCGGTGAGGCCGAAGCGTTTGCGCAGGTCGATCACGGGTATGATCTTGCCGCGCAGATTGATGACGCCCTCGACGAACTCGGGGCTCTGAGGCACACGGGTGATCTGCATCATCCGGTTGATTTCCTGGACGCTGAGGATCGGGACGGCGTATTCTTCATCGCCGACCTCGAAACTCACGAGCTGCAGCAGTTCGCCATCGGATGATGACTGGCCGCCGGAGGCACTGATGTCTTGCGTATACTGTGTCTGCGTTTCGGTTGCCATGAGTCTTTCTCCGCTCAAAGGCTGTCGCTGGTTTGAGGCCTTGCCTCCAAGGCCCGGATAAGATGATCCCTGGACCATCGCATCGGACTATCTCAGGATCGGTGCAGGTAGTGATGTGCTTTAGTGTTGTGCAAATGTTTCCGCAGGATATGGGTCTGGCGGGAAGGGTTATCGACTTATCGGGTTGGGATGGGCTAGCCGTTAGTGGGTTCGATAAGACGGTCAGACGTTGAACCGTTTGCTTCAATAACTAGCAAAAACCCCAGCTAATCGAGGCGTAGCGGGTTTTTCCGGTCTCGGGTAGACTGATAGCACCATGACCAGCCGACACCGATGCCTGATACTGCTTATCGTGATCTGTTTTTTAGGCGCAGGCTGCTCCCGGCAGCTTGTTGAAGCCGATAACCCGGTCGCGATCAGCAGCGAACAATATAAAGACTACTTCGAGACAACGATCGACGTGCTGCGAGAGAAGGGGTACGTGATCGATCGGCGGGACTACCGGTTCGGAACGATCACGACGTTGGGCCAGGGCTCGCCGAATATCTTCGAGGTCTGGAACGATCAGAACACGACGACCGACCAGACGATCAGCTCAACGCTTTCCAATGAACAGCGGCGCGTGAACGTGCAGTTTGCAAAGGACGAAGCGTCAAGCACGGACGATGGCTACACGTTTGAGGTTGAAGTGATCCGCGAGCGCATGGAAGTCCCCACGCGCCGCATGGCCGGATCAGCCCGGCGAACCGTCTTCACCGACCTGGCCGCAACCCCAAGAGCGCTGAGCGAGCAGGGCGTCATCGGCACGTACTGGGAACCGATCGGCCGGGACCCCTACATGGAAGCGCGCCTGATGAAGATGATCCGTGAGCGCGTGGCGGAAGCTGAGTAGCAGTTTTAGCCACAGATGAACACGGATTCATATTAATCAATACCTATAGGTCTATGTTTATATAAACACCGTTGAATAATTTCCTGATTTATGTCGATACCTTTAGGGTTGAAGACTCCTTAAAGGTATCCGGATATGAGTCTAACACAGACAAAAACTCACCACCCGTCACTCGTCATTGGCGCGATTATCGGTGCGATTCTGACGTGCGTGGTGTTGGCGTGGATCCACTATTGGTCGGATGAAGAACCGGAGTACGTTGATATAGGTTACATGCCCCAATATCCCATCTACGTTTATCTGAGTGAGTCAGACGATCCAAGCCAGATACGAGTGATTGTACTTGACCCTTCTAGTGTTCGGTTTGGGGGCTTATACGATTGGCTCGGTGGAATTAATGCAACACCCGCGACAAGCGAAGAGGCTCCTGCGTCATTCTCATTTGAAGCATGGAAGAAGAAGCCTACAACACAAACCGCTATCCTAGTTCAACACGATACCGAATCCGGGAATCAGCTGATAACGATGTTTGAAGGTTGGTACGTCTATCGAGAGGTAAAGCCGGGCAAGGTGGAAGAAGGTTATATATCTAAATGGAGTCGTAGAACCCCGTTCTTTGAATTAATGATGCTTGTGCCGCCCGATGAATCTCACCTGCAAGTGGTGACAGAAACAGAACAGTCTCAACCTTAGATAAAGCTTTTAGGCACGACCACTCGAATTCACTTCCAGCCCGGCTATGTTTCTCTTATCCGTGTTCATCGGTGGCTAAACTTCATATCTTCCCACGCATATCCGAAGCATTTTTTAAGAAATATTTATCCGCCAAGCGCACATATTCCATCTTTCTTGTGTGATACTTTTGTGTTGAAGTTTTCATTGTCAACGTGCGTTGGATGTAATATGGTTGTTGTGATACTTGGAGAGATCTTGTCGGAGTTTAGATGACCATGTCTCGATTGCTTTTGATGTCAGTGTTGTTGATTGGACTGGCTACGATCGTGCGCGTTCAAGCGGAGCCGCCGGAGGTTGTTGAACCTGATCGGCTGCCGAATATTGTTTTCATATTGATCGACGACCTGGGCTGGACGGATGTGGGTTGTTTCGGCAGCGATTTTTATGACACGCCTAATATCGATCGGTTGGCCGGTGAGGGGATGAAGTTCACTCAGGCGTATGCGGCCTGTTCGGTGTGTTCGCCGACGCGTGCGGCGATCTTGACGGGCAAGTATCCCGGCCGGCTGCGCATCACGCATGCGATCCCGATCCAGGGCAACCTGCGGATGGAAGGGCCCTTGCCTTTGATCCCGGCCAACTACGTCAAGAACCTGCCGTTGGAAGAGGTGACGATCGCGGAAGCTTTGAAGGAGCAGGGCTACGTCTGCGCGAGCATCGGTAAGTGGCACGTCTGTTGGGATGAGGCGTACTACCCCGAGGCGCAGGGCTTCGATATGAACATCGCCGGCAACAACATGGGCAACCCCGGCACGTACTTCTATCCTTACAAAGGCAAGTGGCGGATGACGAAGGATCATCCATGGATCAACTGGCAGCTTTTTAAGGATGGCCACGAAGGCGAATACCTGACGGATCGACTGACGGACGAGACGATCAAGTTCATCAAGATGAACAGGGATCGTCCTTTCTTTATTTACCTGTCGCATTACGCGGTGCACACGCCGATCCAGGTGAAGGATGAAGACCTTGCCAAGTATGAAGATCGACCCAAGGGTGAGCATCAAAACAACGCGAAGTACGCCGCGATGGTGGATAACGTCGATCAGAACGTCGGGCGTGTCTTGCAGACGTTGGAAGATCTGGACCTCGCGGACAACACGATCGTCGTTTTCTATTCCGACAACGGCGGGCATGGCAAGTACACATCGGCGCAGCCGTTGCGAGGCAACAAGGGGAACTTCTATGAGGGCGGCATCCGTGTGCCTTTGATCGTGCGCTGGCCGGGTGTGATCGAAGCAGGCAGCACGTGTGATACACCCGTGACCAGCACGGACTTCTATCCCACGCTGCTGGATGCGGTTGATCTGCCCGCGATGCCGACGCAGCATGTGGACGGCGTCGACCTGATGCCGCTGCTGACTCAGACGGCAAGCATCGATCGCGATGCACTGTTCTGGCACTTCCCGAACTACATCGGCGCGGGTCACCCCGATCCGGCGACACCCTGCAGCGTGATCCGATCAGGCGACTGGAAGCTGATCCAGTTTTACGAAGACAACCGTATCGAGCTGTACAACCTCGCTGAAGACATCAGCGAGTCGCAGAACGTAGCGGCGAAGTATCCGGAAATAGTTGAGCAGCTACACAAGCGCCTCACGTCATGGCTGCATGATGCGGATGTGCAGATGCCTGTGCCGAACCCGCTGTATCAGGTTAAGAAGAGTGAGAACTCGCACTGAGCGTCAGCGGAACAAGGAAGCTATCCCGATTCCGTGAAGCGCGACAACTCACGGATGATCGCAAGGTCTTCGTCCTGAGACATGGCCCGTTCCGCACGCTGGCGCACAAGTTGTGTGTGTCTGATCGCGGCCTCTTTCATATGCGGGTCGTCAAGCGTCGTGAACGAAGCGAGTGCCTTAAGCAACCGGCTCATGACTTCGACTGAGCCGGCGCCGTCGCGGGCAAGCGACCAGAACGCATCATCGAACATATCGTGGACGGATATCGCGGGGATGAAAACACGGTCGTAATGACAGGCGGGTGGTTTGCCGTTTTTCGCGGGCTTAGCCCACTCGGCAAAGAGGCGGACAAACGAGCCGACCACATCGATCGCGGTGCCGGGGTCGTTGACCGCGGGCGACAGCGCTTTGCCTGCGATTTCGGAGAGTACGATCAGGCCGAACCGCGGGTCGTTGTCGAAGGTTCGATCATCATCGATCAGGAACGCCTGCTGGAGGCAGTTGATGTCGAGTTTGTCGGGATCTGATGGGTTGTGCAGCACATGCGCGATAGGCCTTCCCGGGACGATAAACGCGCCGGGCTGGGCGGCGACATAGATGGTGGCGTCGGCATCCTTGGCGAGTTTTTGCAGGCTGTCGATGTTGATCCGCTGCACGTAGCCGAACCTTTGGCTGTAAACGGGCAGGGCATCGGTTGGCAGTGTATCGAAGAGTTGTCCGCCCATCGTCGGGGCGTTGCGTCGGCGGCGCAGGGCCCTGGACGTCACGGCTTCGACCTTGTCGATGGTCTGGCTGAGTCTACCGAGCCGAGCGATGCGGTCGACCCAATAGACGAAAGTCATGATGACGATCACGAAGACAAAACAGGTCAGGACAAACAGGACGAAGCGCCCGCCCTGGCCGTAGTATCCGTGCTTCTGAAAGACGACCGCAACGACACTGAAGATGAACGCGCCGATGAAAGTCGACAGCGCGTTCTGCGAGACGTCGTCAGAGATCATGAGGGGGAACGTGCGCGGCGTGGCGGTGTTGCCCGCACTGGTATAAGCGGCGACCATCGATCCCACCGCGAAGGTGGCGATCACGAGCATGCCCGCGGTGAGTATCGTCAGCAGCGCTTCGATGGCATCGATCGAAATCACCGGCAGGTGCTCAGAGAGCGGGGTGAACTCGATCGTTTTCGCCAGCAAGACAGCGGCGAGCGAGATGATACACATCAGCAGCGGTCGGACCCACAGTTTTTCTCGGATACGGTTCCAGCGGAATCTCAGGAAGTCGATCATGAACAGTTCCAGATTGGCTTCGGTCAGGGTGCCTGTTTGCAACGCGTGGATGCGCAGATAAATGGGCGATCGCGCATCAGCATCTATTCTAAGGTGATCCGAGCCGGCATACACGTGGTCGGCCCGGTTGGCTGTTCGGGAGGGCAAAAGCGCATAAATAGGCTTATATTCCGGCGGTCGCGCCCATTTCGCCATCCCCGGCCGATACCGCTAAACTGCCGGGCATGAATACTTCGACAGATACAGGACGGAAGACACTTCACATCGGGCACAGCCCGGACCCGGATGATGCGTTCATGTGGTACCCGTTGGCGAACTTTGTGATGCCGGACGGCACGAAGCTGACGCCGAAGATCAACACAGGGCGGTACGACTTCGTGCATGTGCTGGAAGATATCCAGTCGTTGAACGAACGCAGCGCCAAGGGTGAGTTGGAAATCACCGCGCTGTCGATCCACCAGTACCCGTTCATCGCGGACAAGTACGCACTGACAAGCTGCGGCTCATCCATGGGCGATGGGTACGGCCCGATGATCGTGTCTTCCAAGCCGATGACCATCAAAGACCTCAAGGGCGCAAACCTGGCTATCCCCGGCTACCGCACGTCCGCCTGGCTGTCGGCGCAACTGATGCTCAGTGAAAACGCGATGAGCAAGGACGATGTCAACGAATCGTTCGTGATGTTCGACGAAATCATCCCGAAGGTCGTGGCCGGCGAATATGATGCGGGCCTGATCATTCACGAGGGCCAGCTCACGTATGGCGATGAGGGTTTGCACTGTGTGATCGACCTGGGCAAGTGGTGGACCGATTCGCGGAAGCTGCCTTTGCCGTTAGGCGGTAACGCGATCCGTCGCGATATGGGCGACGCCATGCCGGAGATATGCCGTGTGCTGCTCGACTCGATCGAGTACGCACTGAAGAACCGCGACGAGGCGGTAAAGTTCTCGCTGAACTGGGCTCGCAACATGGGCCAGGACCTGGCGGACGAGTTCGTCGGCATGTACGTCAACGATTGGACGCTGGATTACGGCGAGAAAGGCCGCGAAGCGGTACGACGCTTATTAAAAGAAGCCTCGGACGCAGGGATCGTGCCGGATTGTGGTGAGATTGACTTTATCGATCCGGGGTGATTGTTGGGATTGTATTTAGCCACGGATTAACACGGATAAGAATAAGATAATGAAGAAGACAGGAAGTGTCCGCAGATGACGCAGATTCAAGATTCAATCACTTTTCGTATTCGTAAATCGGCGCAAATCTGCGTAATCTTCGGATAACTCTTCCATCCTTGTTTATCCGTGTTCATCTGTGGCTAATAATCTTCTTGTTTGTACTTTAATTGATCGAGAAACGACCATGCATAACAAACTGAAACTATCTACATTCCCCGTGTCTTTTTGTTTGCTTATCAGTCTGCTATCGCTTGTTTCATGCGCGACGGCAAACGATCAGGCGCAGGTTGAGGTGAAGAAGCCGGCGATGGTCACTGCCGAGCAGTGGGGGTCGGAGCCCTTACCGATGCCGGAGGATCGGATTCATGAGCCGCGGTTTATCACGCTGCATCATTCGGGCGTGACGTGGCAGGAAGACAGCGATCCGTATCGGAAGATCAAGAACCTGCAATCGTGGGGCAAGAAGTCGGTGGAGGACGGCGGCAAGGGTTGGCCGGACTTGCCTTACCATTTTCTGATCGCGCCGGACGGGAAGATCTTCGAGGGTCGGCCGGTGATGTATGAACCGGAGACGAACACGACATATGACGTCAACGGCCACATCGGTGTACTGGTGATGGGCAACTTCATGGAGCAGCGCGTCAGCCCGCAGCAGGCGGAGTCGGCGGCGAAGCTCGTGGCGTGGCTCGCGCAGGAGTATGGCGTATCCGATGACATGATCCGCGGCCACAAGGACTTGGCGCAAACCGACTGCCCGGGCGTTGACTTCTATCGCTATCTAGAAGATGGCAGCTTCGTGAACTGGGTCCATCAGGTGCGCGAAGGCAAACAACCGCAGATCGACCTGGGCGAACCCCTGGAAGGCGGGCCGACGGACATGATCCCGATGCCGGTGTATGAGGAAGATTGATTGGGACATTTTGATGTATGCGGTGGGAACACGGCGATCTTCGATCGCCTGCTAAACAAGTGTGGTTTGTTCATGCCTGGTTAGAGCAGATCTACTTGGCGCGTAGTGGGGTGGGTGCCACACTTTGACTCCGCAGGAGCAAAGTGTGTCGGCAGCAGCACACCTTGTCGCTACGCGATCAAGATGTGGCACCCGTTACACCGTGGGTTGATCCGTCATTGCGCGTGATGCGTTATGCTGTTGCCGTGATGAAGCACTGGCCGATCCTGATATTGCTATTGGTCGCAGCGGTGGTGTTGGTCGGGCGTTGGGCCGGGCCTAGCGATCTGTATGACAACGATCAGCCGAAGACGGTGGCGTACACGGTGGACATCGTGCAGAACGGGCGGTGGCTGTTGCCGATGGATATGCTGGGCAGGCCGGCGACGAAGCCGCCGATGTATAACTGGATCGGCGTGCCGGCGGTCGCGGCGGGGTGGCACAGCGAGTTTGCATTAAAGCTGCCTTCAACGCTGGCGACGCTGGTGATGATCGTCGCAACATGGATCATGGCAAAGTGGACAGCCAGACGTTTGCTTGCGGATTCTGAAAACGACAACGCTTCATTACCTGATGCGTTTGCCGCGATCGCCTGCATCGCCTTACTTACCAACTACAGCATCGCGAAACTGTGCTACACCGCTCGTCCCGACATGGTGCTGTCAGGATTTCTTACTGTCGGGTGGGCGATGGCGTCATGGTTGTTAGTGAAACGAGATGATGCGGGTACGAAACTTCTAGTTTTAGTTGCACAGGTTGTGCTGTGGCTTTGCGTGGCGGGCGCGGCGTTGACGAAGGGGCCGCCGGCACTGTTGCTTGTGATTTATGTCGTGTTAGGCGGGAAGCTATTTGCAGGCAACTGGAAAGCAATGCTGCGGTCGGGGATTCTGTGGGGTTTGCCTTTGGCGATCATGCTGTTTGGTGTGTGGGCGTACAGCGCCTACATGAGTAATCCCGCCCACTTCAAGGAAGTGTTCCTCGGCTACGAAACGGTCGAGCGCGTCGGTCGTGGCGGGCCCGTCGGGATTGTGCTCGAACTATATAAGATGCCGGCCTACTTCGTGGCGAAGTTTTTCCCGTGGTCGATCTTCGCTGCCATGGGCATCTGGCACGTGTTCGCGGCGAAGCAGAAGCGGGATTGGTTCAGCGGTCCGCTTGGAGCGGCAATGGGGTGGGTGCTGTTAGTGATCATTTTCTTCAGCCTGTCCGGCGGCAAGCGCGCAGATTACCTCGCGCCGGCGTACCCCGCGGCGGGTGTGCTTGCTGCGTTCTGGTTGATCGTTGAAGGCAAACGGCTGTTGCGTTTGCGTCCGTGGCAGCCGGCGGCGCTCGGCTTGATTTTTGCGATCGTGCTGACCATTTACGAATTGTTCTTCTCACCCGCAGCGGTCGATCAACTCGGCGATAACGTCGTTGCGTTCTGTAAAGATGTGCAGTCTCACACGCAAGGTGAACCGATCCGTTTCGAAAATACGGATTACACGCCGATCCAACCGCTGTTGGGATACAACCATATCCCCGGTGATGAGGGTGATCCTGATGCGGCCTGGCTCGTTCGGCCTTGGAACGATGGTGACGATGCGGTTGTCGTCTCTGATCTTATCTGGACGACACGCCCGGGCGATGTGAGGATGTGCCTGATCAAGCGCAGCAATTTGCGGGAATAATGCCGGGTTGTACTGCAATTCACTTTATCGGCACAGGCATTCATCCGAATCTTGATACCGTGGACTTGACCAACCCATGCGGTTGGCGGTTATACTGCGGTGCACTGATTGACCTTCGGTCAGGGGCATGTCGGCTTTCATGTCGATGGGAGGCATCTTCGTATGGCGACAATCGTTGTGCTCAACGGCAATAACAAGGGCGAGTGGTACACCATCGGCAAGCGTGCGTTCATGTTCGGCCGAGACAGCAAACTGCTCGCTCAGATCAAGGACGCTTGCGTTTCACGCAACCACATGGAGGTTCGGCTCGAGTCAAGCGACGGCTGCTACTACGCCGTCGACATGGACAGCCACAACGGCGTATTCGTCAACGGCGAACGTGTCATCAAGTTCAAGATCCTGCACGAGGGTGACGCCATCCAGATCGGCCACACGATCATGGCGTTCACGCTCGACGAGTTCGACGACGACCTGCAGGCCAAGCGTTACCAGCGCAACGCGGAGAAAAAGTTCCAGGCTGAGATCGACCACCTGCACGAAGCGGAAAACGAACGCCGAGAGCACGACTCCGGCGCAACAATGATGCTGCGGGCGCTGCTGCCGTTTGGGAAGAAGAGGAAGTAGGGCGGGGTGTAGGGTTTAGGGTGTTGGGTGTAGGGTCAAGAAGTTATCGGCTAAGCTCCATTCATCGTTTCTTTCTATTCTTGTTTATCGCCCTTATTCCCTGTGGATCATGATCCGCAGGGGTTGCACCGCGCTCATTCTCAATACCCTACACCCTAAACCCAACACCCTACACCCTGCTCAATACCTCTCAACAACTACCTTCCCCGATCCTAATTCCAAATTAACAACCATATAGCGAAGAGCGTCGCACAGGTGGTCCGGCCCGTCCTTGATCGGTTCTTCTCGGTGGGGATTTTTCACATCGTAGTGATAGGACTGGATCGCTTTGATCAGTTGCTGGCAGCGCGGGTGGATGAAGAGGGTGCCGTGGTCGAGTCGTCGGCGGATGCGTTCGATACCGTCGCTGATGTGTGATTGACGCGTGCGGACGGTGTAGCCCGAGGTGCGCAGGACCTGCACATCGCTGACGCCAGAATGGCTGTTGCGCTGGTTACCTGCCGGGTCCGCACCCAACCAGTCAACGCGTGGCCAACCTTGCAACTCGGCGCGTGTGTGGATCGCTTCGAGGTGTTTATCGAAGATCAATTCGCCTTTGATGTATTCATCGATGATTTGGATCGTGCGCTGTGTCGGGTCGTGATCTGGCGGGCCGACACGTGCCCAGAGCATGACGGTGGGGTTGCGCAGGCCAAAGTCCATCCCGCCGATCCATGCACCGGTTTCAACCTCGGGAACATTGCTACAGACGTTCTGTGTTTTATCGAACTCCGCATAAACGCAGTGGCTTACCTCGGGTTCCTGGCACATCATCTCGGCCGCCCACGTGCGGATGCTGGTGCGCTGCTTCTGATGGATCAGGTCGTCGATTGCGACAAAGCCCCGGGCGTGTTTGGCTTTGCCTTGACAGTCCTGCCAAAGCTCGCAGCTTTCGCATGAGCGAAACGGGGAGCAGTTTTCGATGACATCGATGGCGGACCAGCGGAAGAGTTTTCTTTCGTTGGCTTCCTCATCATTGCGGCCGTGTGTGATCTCAGCCATGAGCCCGAAGGGGCGGTGCATTGTGGAGAGCGCTTCGACGGAGCCGTGGATGAACTTTTCGCCGCAGAAACCGGAACGTGTAACGAGTTGCGCAGCCTCCCATGCATCGCGTTGGAATTCTTCAACCTCATCGCAGCGGAGTTTATGGACGCGTACGCCTCGGATCGATCGTTGCGAGCCGGCGAGGATGCGCACCCGGCTGCCGTTGAACAGTTCGATGTAGCGCTGCGTGGGTTCGCTGCGCAGCAGGTGTCGGAACCACGGTCGATCGACCAGTGAGAGCAGGTGATCGTGCATCTTGCAGGATTGTTCGAACGATCCGCCGAGGATGCTGATCTGGATGCCAGGTTTGAATAGCATGTCGAGCAGCGTCGCGGCCGCACCAAGCATGGTCTTGCCCCCGCCACGGTTCGCCCAGACGACCGCGTCTCGCGTCGGGTTGTGTCCGAGTGTGGGCGTCGGCTCGAAGTAAGCATGGGACAGGTAATCGAACGGCGCGGTATTGCCTTCGATGATCGGCTTGCGCGGAACGTTCAAACCAAACGCATACTGAACAAAACGGTGCAGCTCGCTGTCATTGGTCGGCTCAAGTGCTTGCAATTGCGTGATGGTTTTTACGGGCGGGTGTTTGGCTGATTTAATCATCGCGCTCGTCCGTATCATGTGCAACGTTGTCGTTTTCAGGCTGCTGGATCAGTTGACGCAACATGTCCAGGCTCTGCGCGGACGATGATTGATCGTCGCTATTGGCAAACTGCTTGTTCGTGTCAGCACGCGGCAGGTCGAGCTTGAGCAGGTCGACGCACGCCCGTCGGGAGATATCCAGCGCCACCTTTGTTTCATCAACAGGCTTCATCGCCAACTCAAACAACTGCGTGGCGGCGCTTGCGCGGAGGCGATTGAGCAAAAGTTGCGTCTGGATGTCGGCAACGACGCTCAAGCCCGCAAGACAGCTGTAGTTGTCCGGCTCACGGACCCATTGTGAAATCTGATCGGCTGTGATGCCGTAACGGCTTTCAAGTTCTGTGATATCGAGCTTGGCGTGGATCAGGTCGTTGATCAATTCGGCGCGTTTCGTGTTGTCGATATTGTTGGGCATATTTGAAGGGTGTGGGGGGGTGGGGGGTGGGGGGTGGAAATGGTATTGCTAATCGCTAATGGCTAACGGCTTCTCTCCCCCAACGCCGGTCCTGAGCGCAGCGAAGGGGCGGGTATCTTGGTAGTTGGTAGCTGGTGATTTGTGTCTAGCTAATGGCTAATAGCTAAGGGCTAATGGCTTCTCTCATCAACCAACCTCATCAGCGCCTGCTCTCTCGTCCCACCTAATTGTTTAAGGCACTGCGATAGCTTCCGCTTCTGTGCGGGCAACAGGAAGAAGTGGACCGCGATCGGCATGTCATCAAGATTAGGCGGCGAGGTTGGCTTTGGTGGTTTTGCATCCAGTGATAGCAGCTTCTTCACTTGCTCGATGCGTTCGGGCAGGAGTTTGCTTAGTAGACCGGGGTCGTGATGTTTGGCAAGCGTCTTAAGCAGGTGTGCGCGTTTGAGCGGATCGTCCTGGCCTTGCAGGCGGTTGAGCGTGGCGAGTAGTAACAGGGCCTCTTCATCGTTGGCTTGCCAGACGATGCAGTTGGCATTGGCGCGTCCGAGTTGTTGCAAGGCCTTGACGCGGTGGTGGCCGTCGAGGATCTGGTAGGCGTTGTTGTGCTTGCGCACGACGATCGGCGGATATTGGCCGGTCGCACCGATATGCTTGACGAGCTTGCCCAGCAGGTGCGCGGGCATGACGTTGCTGTTGGCGGGGTGGGGGTGGAGTTCGGTTAAGGGGAGTGTTTGGGATTGCATGGGGGTGGCAGGGTGTGGGGTGTAGGGTGTTGGGTGTAGGGTAGGAGCCGTTAGCCGTTAGCCTTTAGCTGTTAGCACAGAAGATTGGTTTGCTAATCACTCAGCACTAATCACCAACCACTACTTCGCGGTTGTCTTTGAGGTAGTAGATGGTTTCGCATAGGAGGCGCTGGCGGGCGGCGAGGAGGTGGTCGTGTGGGTCTTTGCTGTGCGTGCTGCTTCGGCCGGCGTTCTGGCGGTACCAGCGGTGTAGTTCCTTGAGAAACCAGGTGCGCATGGGTGATGCAAGTGCATCGATGGTTTGTTGGGTTTGTTCGATTAAGGCGAGGTTGTGAGGCTTCAGGTTGATACTCTGCATCGCTTCGATGAGACGTGTGTCGCAAGCGTGCGGCGGGCGGGGATAAGCAGACATGCCGGCGAGTGTAAAGAACGGATTGACCTTACCCATCGCAGCGATCGCTTCGGTGTAGATGGTTGTGGGTGCACTAAGCGCAGCGCGGACGAGACGGACCGCCAGGCCCAATCCGCGCCAGCATGGATGCACAACGACACGGCTGATCACGCGGACTTCTTTATTGAGTAGCGTTGCCTGCTGCTTAGCTGTCAGGCCTTTGCCGTAACGTTCGCTAAGTGCGAGATTGCGCATCCTGCATGCCAGGCTTGGTAGCGACTCGATGAGCACAGCAACGGTTTGTTGTGCCGGCGGCTCATGTTTGAAACGTGTCGCAGCAGTGGGTGCGGAATGACGCAGCGCCAGGATGCGTGTTGCGGTGGCGGGGCGTTTGGCACGGTAGTGGTATTGCTTAAGCGCGTTGTAATCGGCCATTGTGCCCTCGACGAGTGTGAGTTGCTCGTCAGGCCGATCATGGCGATGCGTGTTGAAGCGTTGTTTAAGTGTGCTACGCATCAGGCGGTCTTTGTGAGAAGGTCAAGCAATTCGCCGAGGTGTTTTTCGATGAGGATGTCGGGGTCGAGGGATTCGAGCAGGTCGTCGTGTGTGGTCGCGGCGATGAAGCAGGCGCTGGTGTTTGTGATCCATTTGCGGACGTTGCGTGCGATGACTTTGGCGGTGACGCGGTCGAGGGTAGCGCAGAATTCATCGGCGAGGATGATCTTCTTGATGCTTGGTAGGACGTCTTCTTCGGTCATGGCCATGGCTTGAGCGAGGCGCAGGCGGTAGCGCTGGCCGTCGGATAGCTGGGAGGGTTTGCGGAGCATGACGAACGCGTCGTTGAGCCCGGCAAGCGAGAGCAGTCGCAGCGTCTGATCGAGCGGCCGGTTTGGAAAGCAATCGACCAACGGGCGGTCATCGACAGGCGGGAGTTGATCGAAGCACAGGACATGCGCGGCGTCATCGTTAGACAGTTGCTCGCGGATCAGGCGCAGGAGGGTGGACTTGCCGCCGCCGCTTGAGCCGGTGATGAAGACGATCTTGCCCGGCAAGAGGGTGAGTTCGGTTTGGGGGATGATCTGGATGGTGCGATCCTGGTCGATCCCCAGGCCGAACATCGCGGCGACTTCGAGGACGTTGGGCGAGCAGGTGACGGCAGAATCGACGGCGTGTTCGAGATTGATGCGCATGACGGCTCCGCAATGTTCAATGATGGTTGAACCTGAACAGGTGGGTGATTGATTTGCCCCGGCGGGCTGGATCAGGCGAGCAAGCGTGCGGTGGCGTGGACGATATCCATGTGTCTGCGGACGTAGTGGAGGCTTGTGTTGGTGGATCGGGCGGTTTCGCGCAGGCTTTTACCTTGCAGGACGACGTATCGGGCGGTGGTGCGCGTCTCGGCCGGGAGGGTATTCATGTGCAGGGCGACGAACTTAAATAGCTGATCTGACATGCGTTTAATGACGTTTGTCGCCTGCCGTTGAAGCTGGCGGGGTGGACGCTGATAGAGCTTGGCGACCCGAGCGACGGGCATACCCTTGCCCAGGACGTGCTCGATCAAGACACGGTCCTTATCCGGCAAATAATCTGCAAGTGCCAATAACTCCTGTACCTGCTTGCGTTTGAGCTGACGCTGGGCGTGTGCGGTGGTGGAAATCTGGCTGAGATTCGGAGACATGGGCTTGAAATCCCCCTACTTGTATGGTATTTGTTAGGGTATTATCGCGGACGTTGGGTCTGCTGTCAAGCAAATGTTCAATGGATTTTGAACTTCGGGAGGCCAACGATGCACACGCTCGGCGAACAACTGCACGAGCAACGGCTCAAACTCGGGCTAACACTGGAGGACCTGGCCAAGGCGGTCGGATCGACCAAGAGCTATCTGTCGATGATCGAAAACCATCGGGTGGCGAATCCGCCTTCGACGGCATTGTTGCGTGCTTTGGAAGCGGCGCTTCAGGTCACGGATGGTTCGCTGCAGCGCACCGGCGACTGGGAGCGGGCGCCGGCGGGTGTGCGCGATGAGGTACAGCGGTTGTCGGATGATGCGAAGCGAGGCCGGGCGCTGGCGCGGTTTATCCGGGATAGCGCGCGGAGCAAAGAAGGCATCGGTAAGGACCTTGACGGTTTGTATCAAAGCGGGCAACTGCGAAAGATGATTGATAATGCGCTTGGCACGGTTGAGGGTGCGACAGCATCGCATAACGAGACTGTCGCGATTGAGCATGACGATCAAACGTCGTACCAAGTAGCCCAAATGCCTCGCGTCCCGCTTATCAACAAGGTCGCTGCGGGTTACCCGTGCGGGTTTACCGATCTGGATTACCCGGCCCGCGCCGCGGACGATTACGTGAGTTGCCCGGGGTTGGATGATCCGGATGCCTTTGCCGCGGTGGTGAACGGCGAGTCGATGTTGCCTGAGTATCGGGAGGGCGACATCGTCGTGTTCAGCCCGGCGGCGGATGTGACGGACGGGTGTGATTGTTTTGTCAGGCTTGAGCCGGATCATGAGACAACCTTTAAGCGTGTGTACTTTGATGAGGACGGCGAGTTGGTTCGGCTACAACCCTTGAACCCGAAGTTCGCACCGGCTGTGCATCCACGGGAACAGGTAGCGGGGCTGTACCGCGCGGTGTGGCGGTATTCGCGGCTGTGATCGATCACCTGGTTCACTACCCATAGGCGCATGGACGTGTCTGTGCGCATCCATGCAACACTGTTGATGAAAGGCATGACCGATAAGATCGTGTTATCACACGGATAACAGCTGTACGGGATTTGTGCGCTCGAAGGCAAGGAAACCGAGTAACCCTGTGCGCATGATGTGATAGCTGATAAACGTGGTGGACCTATTATCTGCGCGGTTGGAACTGGATATCTGATTGTCATGGAACGATAACAGTTGCAGTCCACAGATTGATTCCATGAAGGTTTTTTTAGATGATGCAGATACGTTACCTCGGGCGGAATGCAGGTTTTACACTGGTCGAGTTGATGATTGTTATCAGCGTGCTGGGGATCCTCGCGGCGTTGGTGGTTCCGAAGTTCACCAATGCCACGACGACAGCGAAGTCTTCAGCCATGCTTGACACGATGCGTGGGACGCGCATGGCGCTGGAACGTTATAAGTTTGATCACGATGATACGTACCCTGACATCGACGACCTTTGGGGCGCTCTAATAAGCAAGTCCGACCGGGATGGCACGCTCAACGCGACGGGGGATTACGGGCCTTACCTGAAGATGGTGCCGGTTAATCCATTTACAAACAGCAGCAGTGTAACGACGTTCGGCGAAGGAACATCAAGCGACGGTTGGGAATATGATGTGACCGAGCGGCCGGTACTGATCGGGGTTGGGTTTGACGAGACGACGGGGGAATATACAGCGCCGTGAGGAAGAGCGCTAAGCCGCGAGCGGCTTGAGGGCTATTGATCATCGATCGCAGTTCTGCGATTGAAGATTCCACATTGAACATTGACCATTTACCTATCGCAGCTTGATGGTTGCCAGCGCGATGGCGGTCAGTAGTGCGCTGATGAGCCAGAAGCGGACGACGACTTGCTGTTCGGTCCAGCCGGAGAGGTGGAAGTGGTGGTGGATGGGGGCGCACTTGAAGATGCGTTTACCGCCGGTGAGCTTGAAGTAACCGACCTGCAATATAACGCTGAACGCTTCGAGGAAGAAGATTCCGCCGATGACCATGAGCAGGAATTCCTGGCGGATCACGACGGCGACGAAACCAAGCAAACCACCGAGCGGCAGCGAACCGGAATCGCCCATGAAGACCTGCGCGGGCGAACAGTTAAACCACAGGAAACCAAGACAGGCGCCGACCATCGCACCGGCGACGACGGCCAGTTCATCGCTGAAGGGGATGTGCGGCACGAGCAGGCGTTTGGCTAATACGAAGTCACCCGCGGTGTGGCCTGCGATGAAGCAGAGCACCATGAACGCGGAAGCGACGATGACCATCGTCCCGCCTGCAAGGCCGTCCATTCCGTCGGTGAGGTTCACGGCATTGGATGAATACGTGATGATAAAAATCGTGAGCAGGACGAACGGCCAAGGCGCAAGTTTGATGAGGTTCGGCGAGGGGACATAAGACCCATCCTGGAACACCCACGTCTTCATCAACGGCAGCGTGAGGCTGTGGCTCATCTTCTGCACGTCGGGGTCGGGGAAGAGGACACTGGAATCGCCCCAATGATGGATGAATAGGCCGAGGATGACAGCGAGCCCGATCTGCAGCAGCAGTTTTTCGCCGGAGTATAGTCCGTGGCGAGAGCCGGGCTTTCGCCTGGCGGTGGTGAGTTTGAGCCAGTCGTCGACAAGCCCGACAACGAACAGCCAGGTAAAGCACACCAGCGCCATGATGACGTAGAAGTTGTAGACATTGGCCAGCAGGAGGATGGATGCGTAGATCGAGCCGGCGATGAGGATGCCGCCCATGGTGGGGGTGTTGGCCTTCTGCTTCATCAGGCGGTCGAGGTCTTTGTGGTCGAACGTCGGGTTGTCGCCGATTTTCTGTTTGACGAGCCAACGGATGGTACGTTTGCCGAAGAGCACGACGATGAGGAAGCTGATCACGATGGCGAAGACGGCGCGGAACTCGACCCAGCGGAACACACCGAGCGGCCCCAGCACGGTGCTGTTGTCGATCGCTTGTTCAAAGTGTTTGACGAGTAAGTAAATCATGTTTGGGGCAGTTTGCTGTGTATCATACGCCGACGCAACCGCTGCCGGGGGTGCTTCGGTATTGTTTTTTTATGGTTGTTGTGTGAACCGTGTTTCTATCATCTTGACCAGTCGTTCGAGCATCAGGCCGCGTGATCCTTTGCATAGGATGATATCGCCGGATTCGAGTGAATCGGTGATGGCCTTGAAGGTTTGTTCATTGATGTCGGGGTAGTGCACTGTGTGCAGGTTGGTATCGGCTTGTGCGATTGTGTCGGCTGCGTCAGCCATGAGCGGGCCGATCAGCGTGGCTTGCTGGAGTTTGCCTGATTGAGCTAGCTGCACGAGCGCCTTGCCGATATTTTCGTGGGATTGTTTCGAGATCGCACCGAGTTCGAGCATATCTCCGAGGATGGCGACGCGGCGGGCGCCTGAGTCTGCGGCATAGTTTTTGAGTACATCGAGTGCGGCAGCAACGGAGTCGGGGTTGGCGTTGTATGTGTCGTCGATAACGGTGGCCGGGCCGAAGCGTTTGATGACGAGCCTACCGGGCATGGGCGTGGCGTTTTCGAGGGCCTGCTTGATGTGGTCGTCGTCGACGTTCATCCAGCGTGCGATTTGGATCGCGGCGGAGGCGTTGGTGGCGTCGTGGGGGGCAGGCAGGGGGAGGTTGATGGTGGCAGAAGCGCTAAGCCGCAAGCGGCTGGGGGGGGCATCACTGACAAGGTTTGCCTTATAAGGTAATACTTGCACAGACTTGTTAAAGGTCGGAGCTTTGCTTACCCAATTAAGTGCGTTTTGCTCGATGAACAGAGGCGCACCGTCAGGCAGATACTGGGTGATGGCGGCTTCTTCTTTGGCGACGCCATCGAGATCGATGAAATACTCCATGTGTTCGTTACCGATGCAAGTGATGACCGCTGCGTCAGGCAGCAGGATCTTGCCGAGGCTGTCTATTTCACCCGGATGGTTCGTGCCGACTTCAGCAACGAGGTAGTCATCATCTAATGATGCGCCGAGCAGCGTAAGCGGGACACCGATGTGGTTATTGAAGCTCTTTGGTGATTGCGTGCCTTTGAGCGTTGAAGCGAGGGTGGTGTGAATGAGGTGGCGTGTTGTTGTTTTGCCGTTCGACCCGGCGACGGCAATGACGGTGCAGCCTGCTTGCTTCAGATGCTTTCGATAGTCGGCGGCGAGCTGTTGAAGTGCTTCGATCGTATCATCAACAAGCAGGACGCCGGGCGCATCTATATTAGAGGCGGCTTCTTTGCGATCGATAATGACGAGTGCTGCGTTTTGCTTGAATGCTGCATCTATATAGTCATGCCCATCGAAGTTAGCGCCTTTGACGGCGAGAAAGACCTGGCCGGGCTTGATGGCGCGCGAGTCGATGCAGATGCCGGTGAGTTTGGTTGTGGCGTCGGGTTCGGCAGTGAGCCAATGGCCGATGGTGATGCGCTGCACCCAGTCAGGCGTCCAACATGTTGCGGGCGTGGCATCGATCATGGTCATTGGGCTGCCTTTTCGCAGGCCCATTGGATCAGGGCTTGTTGAGCGTGTTCGCGGTCGTCGAAGTGGATGTTCTCCCGGCCGATGGTCTGGTAGTCTTCGTGCCCCTTGCCGGCAAGCAACACGGTATCGCCCGGCTTGCCTGCAAGCACAGCCATACGGATCGCTTTGGCGCGGTCGGCGTCGACGACGAGATCGGGCTTACGCGCTTCGGGGATACCAACCAGCGCATCTTTGATGATGGTGTCGGGGTCTTCGGTGCGCGGGTTGTCGGAGGTGAGGTAGATCAGGTCGGCGTTTCGGCAGGCGGCCTGTGCCATGAGCGGGCGCTTGGTGCGGTCGCGATCGCCACCGCAGCCGAACATGACAATAAGTTTGCCGGGCGTTAACGGTCGCAGTGCGGACATCGCATTTTCGAGCGCATCGGGCGTGTGTGCATAGTCGACCAGCACGGTGGGGATATCCGGCTGGTTTTCATTGTCTGATGGGAGGCTGACCCGTTCGAGTCGGCCGGGCACTTGCGGCAGCGTCTGCAGCGCGGTTCGCAGGGTGTCGCTGCTGTTAGTCATCGCGTGTGCCGCGGCGAGTGCCTGGAGCGTGTTGGAGACGTTGTAGCCACCGATCAGCGGGATGGTGGTTTTGATTTCGCCCCAAGGCCCGATAAATCGCGCGGTGCTCGAATCGGCGCGCAGCTCGACCTGGTCGGCGTAGCAAAGCGAGCCGGGCCGATCGGTTTGTGATTGTTTGAGCGAAGTCCAGCGGATGTCACCGGCGAAGTCTGCGAGCACGGCCTGGGCGTATGCATCATCGAGATTGATGACTGCGGTACCATCGTCTTTGAGCAGGTGCGCAAAGAGGATGGATTTTGCCTCGGCGTAGGCCTGCATCGTCTTGTGGTAGTCGAGGTGATCCTGCGTGAGGTTGGTGAACAAACCTACCTTGAACGCGGCGACATCGACGCGGCCTTGCTCAAGTGCGTGGCTGGAAACTTCCGCAGCCACAGCGTCGCAGCCGGCATCAGCCATGCGGGCTAACGAACGAGAGAAGTCGATCGCGCCGGGTGTGGTGAGGCTCGCGGGCTTTCGGCCGTCGGGCGTGCCGTCATCGGTGAAGATGGTTCCGATGACGCCCGTTTGGATGTTCGCTGCTTTGAGCAGGTGTTGGATGAGCAGGGCGATGGTGGACTTGCCGTTGGTCCCGGTGATACCGATGAGGGTTAATCGCTTGGCGGGTTCGCCGAAGAATCGCTCCGCGAGTTTACCTGCCAGTCGTTGATCTACGGCATCGGCGACGTAGTGCGCGATATTATCGGGCAGTGGCTCGGTATCGAGCGGTTCACTGATAACAGCAACAGCGCCGCTGTCGATGGCTTGCAGGATGTAGGCGGGTGTTTGTATGGTTGATCCGCGTGAGATGAACAGGCAGCCGGGGGTGACCTGGCGTGAGTCGTCGGTGATATCGCAGCATTCAACGTCGGCCGAGCCGGATATGTGCCGGAGCCCGAGCCCTTGAATGAGCGGTTGAAGTCTCACGCCTGAAGTACCTTCACTGTTGGGTCGCCGCGGTGGGGCCAGTGCTGACGCTGATTACGCAAATCAGGTCGTCAGACACTATGTATCGGTTGATTATAGGGCTTGGCGGGAAAGATTCGGTGTGCGCGAACAACACGAAATCCCGGGTTTCTTGCGTGATTGTGTTTTTATCTGACACGCAATCATTCCGGCCCTCACCCTAGCCCTCTCCCGCGGGGAGAGGGGATCGGACAAAGCGGAAGTTTGTGTGAAGTCAGGCGCACTGGCGTGTGATGGAGGCGGGGGAGATGCCGGAGCGGACCCAGACGGTGGTGCGGCCGCGGTGGTCCTGGAGCTTGGTGAGGCGACTCAGGTAATTCCGCAGTGCTTCTTCATCGAACTTGATGAGGAATTCGTTCGAGGCCGAACGGTTGCGTTGACGGATCATCTCGATCATCTGTTGCTTACTCATTCCAGACTCCACGGGCAGAGACGCCGGCGCTTGAGTGTCGTTGACGGAAGACTCGTGAGAAGGTGTGTTCATCGCCTGCCTTGGATCGGGTAAGGCCTAAGAACATCTTGAGGGTGTAACTTCAGCGGACGCAAAGAAGTTCCGATGTTATTTGGTTGTCATCTCTGTTGGTTGTGTCCATAAACGTGCTGCCATGCCGATGAAGTGAGGGATTATCAGCTCATGGTTTTGAGCTGCTGTTTTCGTTTCGTGGCAAGGAGCAAGTTTTCATGGCGATCATCGTGCACAGCCCACACGACGGCCAGCCTGTCAAAGTACGCGATCAGGACCTGGAAAGAGCGATCCGCGACAGCGAGGGCCGCATCTTTTATGCGGTCAAACGCAGCGACGGCAGCGGCTACTACGGCGCGCTGACGCGTAAAGGGTCTGATAAAGATGAGCAGCGCTATCTTGATCTGATCGAGAAGATGGAAACGGCACGCCAGGTCGGCAAGATACGAAGTGAAGCCCAGGTGCATGATGCGACCGGTAAAGCCAAAGGCCCGGGCGCGATGCGGTGGATCGTGTTGTTGATCCTTGCGGGGATCATCGCGGCGGTGAGTTGGTACTTCTTCAAGTCCTATAACTCAAATGGGCCGTTGCCGAACGCGCCACAGGATACGCCGGATGAAAACGAAGTGCCGGCTGACGAAAATGCGTCGGCTGAACACCTGTTTAAAAATGATGCGGTTGAGATTCAGCAGGTTAACTACGAGCAGGGATTGACCGCCGAGGGATACATCTCGACTTCCTCGGGTTTGCGATACAAGATTCTCAAGACGGGCACGGGGGATACGGCCATCGCGGGCCGGTATGTCTTGATCAACTACGTCGGCTCGACGTTTGATGGCAAGGAATTTGATCGGTCGGCGCCGGGCAAGCCGGTGGGATTCATTGTCTGGTCGGGCGAGGTGCCGCGTGGCTGGGACGAGGGGCTGGTCGGGATGCGCGTCGGTGAGAAGCGTCGATTGATCCTGAGCCCGGAGCTGGTGTGCGGGCCCTACCCGGGGATCGTGGTCGTGCCGGACGGGACATTGAAGTTTGATATCGAACTGGTGGGAATTTTGCCGGGCGTTCGGCTGACGACGGAATCGCTGGGCGAGGGTGAGATCGCCAAGCCAGGCGACACGGTACTGGTGAATTATCGGGCCTATGTCGGCCGGGAGCAGGAGACGTATGACGACACGTACCAGCGTGGTGAGCCGACGGAATTACGGATCGGGACGGGCGATGTGATCGCCGGCTGGGACCTGGGCGTGGCGGGGATGCAGGAGGGCGAAAAACGGCTGATCGAGATCCCGCCTTATTTGGCATATGGCTCACGCGGAGCGGCTGGCGGGGTGATCCCGCCCGGCGCGAGCCTGCGATACGAGGTGGAGCTGGTCGGTGTGAAGACCAGCACGGCCCGGAAAGTGGCGATCTCACGCGATTACAGGGCGGTTAATCCCTGAAGTATGCCGTGACGGACCCGAAACGGCATAATATTCTGTAATCATCATGCGATGAATTCGCTGTCACAGTACACTGTGACTCATGGTTAAGCGGATTGTTGCGCTGATTCTGATCATGTTCACCGTCCCGATCCTGATCGGGGGCCTCGGGAGCCCGCGACCGGAGGCGGACTTTGTTTTTTCCATCACCAGCGAGCACAACAGCCGTGATCCGCAGCGGATGACCTACCTGATGGACATCCAACTGACGCGGGCGATGTTTGAGCCGTTGGTGATCCTCGACTTCAGCAACATGGAAACGTACCCGGGGATGGCCGAGAGCTGGGAGATATCCGAGGATGGGCTGACGTACACGTTCCATATCCGCGAGGATGCGAAGTGGTCGAACGGCGATCCTGTGACGTCACACGACTTTGTTTATGCCTGGCGACGCGCGATGCTGCCGGACACCGCGGCGGGCTACGGGCACTTCATGTTCTTCATCAAGGGGGCGGAAGACTTCTTCCACTGGCGCAGCGATCAACTCAAAGCCTACACCGATAAGTACAGCACCGCTGGCGGTTCGGAAGAAGATGCCAAGGTGATGTGGGCGGAGGCAGAGAAGAAGTTTGTTGAGATGGTCGGCTTAGAAGCACCGGACGATCAGACGCTGATTATTCACCTGAGACAGCGGACCGAGTACTTCATCGACATGCTGGCGTTCGCGACGTATCTGCCGGTGCATGAAAAGAGTGTGAGTGCGGCGGTGGCGTTCAATGCCGAGTCGGGTCAGATACTTGATGACGCGACCTATTGGAATGATCCACATAGGTTGATCTGCAACGGGCCTTATACGTTGAAGGATCGGAAGTACCGTCAATACAACTATTGTGAAGCGAACGAATATTACTGGAATAAGGAATCGCTTAAGAACAGCTCCGTGATGGAGTTGATCGTTAATAACGAGCAGTCGCAGTTGCTGCTTTATGAAACGGGCGTGATCGATTTTGTACCCAGCGTTATCCCGGAGATTGCGTACGACCTGGTCCGACAGGATCGCAGTGATGTGCATATAACGCCGATGGCGGGGACTTACTTCTACAACCTTAACTGTCTGCCAAAGCTGAAGACGGGTGAGGACAATCCGCTTTATGACTCGCGCGTTCGGCGAGCTTTGGCGATGGCGGTGAACCGTGATGAGATCACACACTCGATCACACGGCTGAATGAGCCGAGCGCTTACAGCTTCGTACCGCCAACCGCATTGAACTTCTATCACCCGCCGGTGGAAGACGGGCCAAGGTTTGATCCGGAAGCTGCGCGTGAGTTGCTGGCCGAAGCGGGGCACGCCGACGGCGAAGGGATTTCCGGTTTGTCTATCCTGTACAACACGGGAGCGGGCCACGAAAACGTCGCCCAGGCGATTAAGAAGATGTGGAAAGAAGAGCTTGGTGTGGATGTCACACTGGAGGGTGTGGAATCCAAGATCAGTGCGGCCCGGGCGCGCAGCCAGGATTACACGATCCGTCGAACTGGCTGGTACGGTGATTACGCCGACCCGACGACGTGGCTTGATATCCGCCGCGGTGATGATGAAAACAACACCACCAAGTGGAAGAACGACGAGTACGACCGGTTGATGGATGAAGCATCGGTGGCAACAGACTCGCAGAAGCGTCTGGAATTGTTGCGTCAGGCGGAATCGATCCTGGTGAAGGAATCACCGATGGTGCTGATCTATCACCCGGTGCAGGTTGGTCTGTTCAATCCCGAGCAGGTAAAAGGGCTTGTGCTGAACGGTTGGAGCCAGTTGCGTTTTGAGTTGATTTCGGTCGACCGTAACGCTGGCAAGAAGAAGTAATCACAATTGTGTGTAGTCGAAGACCGGTGACAGGCGAGGTGATATGTTTCGATTGATCTTCTGGCGTCTGGTGCAGTTCCCGCTGATCCTGGCGGCGATATTCACGGTGACGCTGTTGCTTGTCTGGGTAGCGCCGGGCGATCCGCTTAGCCGGGAGGACGGCCGCGAGCTTGCGCCAGAGATCCGCGCCGCGATGATGCGGCAATACAACCTTGATCGTGGAGCGTTTTATTTTGGTGTGAGTTATCTGAAAGGGATCGTCCTTGGCGGCGAGCACGCCTGGCCTGACTTCGGGCCCTCGATGCACTATCAGGACGAGCGCGTTTCGACCATCATCGGGGGCAGCCTGCCGGTGAGTGTAATGCTGGGGTCGGCGGCGCTGGCAGTGGCGTTATTACTCGGGACGGTGTCCGGGGTGATCGGTGCGCTTCGGCCCGGGGGGTTGACGGACTTATCAAGTTTAGGTGTAGCACTGGTGGGTATCAGCCTGCCGAACTTCGTCACGGGATCTGTGTTGCTTGCGGTGTTCGCGGGATTGTTGCAGTGGTTCCCCGTCGGGGGGTGGGGTTCACCGAGTCATCTTATTTTGCCTGCGATCACGCTGGGTATCATGCCGGCAGCGTACATTGCGCGACTGGTGCGGCTCGGACTGGCGGACATCATGTCCAGCGACTACATCCGCACCGCGCGGGCGAAAGGTTTATCACGACATAAGGCGCTGTTCGAACACGCACTGAAGGTCGCGTACCTGCCAGTGCTCAGCTTCATGGGCCCGGCCGCAGCGAGCGTGATGACCGGCTCGTTCGTCGTCGAAAAACTTTTCAGCATCCCCGGTATGGGCGAACACTTCGTCAACTCCGTCATCAACGGCGACCGCTTCCTGATCCTCGGCGTCGTGCTGACCTACTCCTCCATGCTCATCACGTTCAACCTCATCGTCGACGTGGCCTATGCGTGGATCGATCCGCGGATCGAGTTGGCGTGAGTTTTTTAATTAGCCACGGATGAACACGGATAAACACGGATAAGAGGAAGAGGGTTTATCCGCAGATTACACAGATTGCGCAGATAAGAGAGTGTTCATAAGAATAAATTCTTCTTAATCTGCGTCATCTGCGCAATCTGTGGATCACTCTTTCTTTTTTGCCTTTAGCCTTATCTGTGTTCATCCGTGTTTATCGGTGGCCAAATCTTTTTTCCCAGTTCGCCAGCCCCCCATCGGTTCTTTCTTCGATCTTTGAGCGGCGATGAACATGATGAGGCCGGCGATGAAGAGCAGGGCGCTTAGCCATTGGCCCCGGGTGATGTGATAGGTGGCGAATTCCTGGTCCATGATGTGCGCATCGGGCATACGGAAGAACTCGTCGAGGATGCGCATCACGGCGTAGACCATCGCGAAGGTGCCGGCAATCGTCCCGGGCTTGCGGGGTTTAGCCCATAGGATGCCGAGCACCGCAAACACGATCAGGCCTTCCATCACCGCGGCATAGAGTTGCGACGGGTGGCGCGGGGTCAGGAACGGTTCGATCGCGTGGGTGACGACCATGTTGCCGCGATGGACCAGGTCGATGATGGCTGTCGGGTCCCAGTATTGCAGTTGCGTATCGATCGTTTGGGGCGGGGGTAACTGGTCGTAAATCTGGTAAAGCTGCTCGGTCGGCATCTCGTCGAGCATTTCTTGCGGGAACTTGACTGCGAGCGGGAAGTCGGGGGAGCAGGGTCGGCCGAGTAGTTCGCCGTTGATGAAGTTGGCGCATCGGCCGAAGAAGATGCCGATCGGCCCTGAGAAGGCGAAGAGGTCGATAAGGTAGAGGCTGCTGTGTTTGAATCGATGGGCATAGTAGAGGCAGCCGATGATGCCGCCGATCATCCCGCCGTGGCTCGCCATGCCGCCGTGGTTGACAGCTAGCGCACCCCAAAAAGGGGCGCCCCAAAAAGGCAAATCCTTGCTGAACTCGAACTCCCACAACAAGCTTGGCTGATAGAAAAGGACATACCCGAGCCGACCGCCAACGAAGATACCGATCGCCACAGACACGACGAGATCGGCCGCGTTTTCCGGTTTCAGGCTGGAGACACCAACCCGGCAGACGCGCTTGATGAGGAAAAACGCAACGAGGAACCCGCCGAGGTAGGCAAGGCCGTACCAACGGATAGGGATCGGCCCTACGTGGAACAGGATCGGGTCCAGGTTGTGCAGCCAGGCGGCGAGAGTCATCGGGGAGGGTGTAGGGTTTAGGGTATAGTCGGAAAGCCGATCAATGATCGGTCAATCATAATAGTAATCCAATGATAGCGCTTTTGATGGCATAAATCGTATGCTTTTAGTTCTGACCAGTCCCCAGACCCCAGACCCACATTACCTTCTTCGTCCTTTACGACCTGAGGCTCGTTTGGTCTGGTTGCGTTTGTTTTTCAACTTCGACGTACGGGTCGCGGCCTTGGCTTTGCCTTGGGAGAGTTTCCGATGTTTGACTTTGCCAGCAGGATGGTCGGCGAGGACAACGAGTTCCATAACGCGGCGGCCGAGGTCGACGGCGGCGACACGGACGGTGAAGGTGTTGCCGATGGTGACGGCGTGGCCGGAGCGTTGGGCGACCAGCGCGCCGGTCTTGGGGTTGAGTTGCCATCGGTCGTTAGCGCCGCCGGGCAGGTCGTTGCTGCGGACGAAGCCGTCGACGAGGTACTTATCGATCTGAATGTAAACGCCGTTACCCGTGACGCCTGTCACGGTGCCGCCGTAGTCTTCACCGATGTGGTCAGCGAGTAGTTCGAGCACGAGATAGTTACGCAGTTCGCGTTCAGCGCTTTCGGAGTTACGCTCGGTGGCGGAGCAATGTCGGCCAAGTTCGCGTAGCGCCATCTCGTCGGGGACCAGCGCATCATCCATCAGGCGATTGCCGATCTTACGATTGGTCGGGCGTTTGCCGGTAATAGAAGCAGCAGTTCTCAGGTAGGCGTCAATACCGCGGTGCACGACGAGGTCCGGGTATCGGCGGATCGGGCTGGTGAAGTGCGTGTAGTGTTCGCTAGCCAGGGCGAAGTGCCCGATGAGCATCGGGGAATACTCGGCCTTGCTGAGCGTACGCAGTACTGCCATATTCACCGAGCGTTGCGCGGTTTTGCCTTGCACGGCTTGCAGCAGCGTCTGTAATTGTTTGCGACTTGGTCGTGCGGGGATGTTGTAGCCGGCGACACGTGCGAACATGCGCAAGTCGTCGATGCCGTGCGCATCGGGGTCCGGGTGGATGCGACGGATCATGGGCACATCCGCACTATCAAACAGACGTGCTGCAGCTTCGTTAGCCTCGACCATGAACATCTCGATAAGCGTGTGTGTGAACGCCTCATCTTCTGGTTCGGCGTCTACGACACGGCCCGAGTCATCAAAGATCAGTTCGACTTCAGGTAAGCCCAGCACGATCATGCCTTGTTCGAGCCGGCGCTCCCGGATGCGCTTGGCCAGGTCGTTCATCTGTAATAGCGCCGCGACAACGGGCTTGGGATACTTCGGCTCGGTCTTGGCGTGTTTGCGTGCTTCGCGCAGGTTGCCATCGATCAAAGCCTGTGCTTCGAGATAGGTCAGACGTTTGTTGGACTGGATGACGGAACGTGCGAAACGTTCACTGAGGACTTTGCCATCCTGATCGTACTTGATGAAGCAGCTCTTGGCGTAACGGTTGACGCCTTCCTGCAACGAGCAGACACCGTTGCTTAATACTTCGGGAAGCATCGGTACGACCAGGCGCGGCAAGTACGTGCTGTTGCCTCGGTCATACGCTTCTTTATCGAGCGCGGAACCGGGCTTGACGAAGTACGCGACGTCGGCGATGTGGACACCGAGTTCGATCGCGTCTTCCTTGCCATGCTTACACGGACGGATAGAGATCGCGTCGTCGTAATCCTTGGCAGTTGGCGGATCGATCGTGATCGTCAGGACATCGGTCAGATCTTCACGATCGTCGGGAATGATGTCGGGATCGAATGCCTGTGAGACACTGCGGGCTTCGGCGAGGACTTCGGGTGGGAACTTTTCAGCGAGGCCAAACGCACGGATGACGGAGCGCGTTTCGATTTCAGGTTCACCGCCGGGCCCGAGCACTTCGGTGATGACGCCTTCAGCGACGTCGTTACGGTCACGTGGATACTCAACGATTTCGATGACGACCTTATCGCCGACGCGTGCGTTCTTGACGGTCGGGTCGCGGATGATGACGGGCTCGCTCATGAGTCGGCCGTCGACCTGCACGACATGCAGCTTACCGCGTTTGAGCAACGTGCCGACGTATTGCTGATCGGAGCGTTGCAGAACTTCGATGATACGGCCGACGAAGGGTGACTTACCCGTGCCGGCGCGGCGTTTCTCGTGGATGACCTTGGCGCGGACGCGGTCGCCGTTCATAGCATCGCGCGTCGCGCCTGGGGGGATGAACAGGTCGCCGTGCTGCGTGAGTTGGTCGGGCTGCAGGAAGCCGAAGCCTTTTTCATGGGCGCGGAACACGCCGACCATTTCCTTGCCGGGCGGTGGCAGGGCGATGGTGTCGGCCGAGCCGAGGATAACGCCGCCGTCCTCGAGCAGGGCTTCGGCGGCGGCTTTGAACTGCTCGAACTCCGAATCCTCGACGCCGAGGTCTTTTGCGAGCTGGCGGAGGGTGCGTGGTTCGTAGCGGGAATCGGCGATGTGCCGAAGGATCGTACTGGTATATCGGTCGGACATGGTTATTTCAGGTATCGGCAGGATTCGATGTCTTGCCGTGGTTGTTTTTCTTTCTCCGAGCATCATAGGCCCGGGCAAGCTATGCTAACGTAGATCAACTTTTGATGATAGAAACGATAAGTGAGGAACCGATGGCAAACGACGAGCAAGTAATCAAGGCCGCGAAAGAGTTGGGCAAGATGCTGAACGACCATCCCAAGGTCAGCCGGCTCGAATCGGCGGTGAAGAAGCTCCGTGAAGATACCGAGGCTCAGCGGGCCCTGAACGACCTGAACCGCCACCTGCATGCGATCGCGGAGAAGGAGATGATGGGTCAGCCGATCGAGGTCTCTGATAAGCATAAGATGCAGGAGCTACAGAACGCGGTGGTGCACAACCTGGTGCTTCGGGAGTTCCAATTGGCTCAGATGGATTACGTGGACCTGGTCCGCGAGCTGGATGATGCGATGTACGGCCAGAGCACGGCAGCGGAAGCAGTGGGCGTGACCAGCCAAGGGCAACAGGGCGGCGCAGCCGGGCCGGGGATGGGGCTGTAAGTCCCGAAGTATCCAACATTAAATCTAAGCAATTGTTCCGGCAGATGTTACTCGGTTACCGATAGCTGCTTCTCGTTGAAGTTGAACGGCGAGGCCATGAAGATATCGCGCCAACGGTCGCGGGAAACGGTCAGTTCGGCGGCGACATTGGTATTGATCAATTGGGGTGCGACACCATTAGCGACATCGGTGACGACGTATTCCATGACTTGGAAGCAGCGTCGCGCCATCTGGGCCTTGTCGTCTTTCATCAGCTCAGCAGCGGTGTCGCCTTCCTGGGGGTTTTCATAATCCGGCATCTGATCCGCAATCAGTGAGTAGTAGCGGTAAGCGATTCGGCCGAGTTCGTGCAGGTCCTTGGTGACGTTCTGCCCATTGGTGCGGAGCGCGATGAGCTTGCTCCAAAGCTGCTGCATGCCGTTCTGCACGGGCTTGTAGCGGGCGTCCGGGTTGGCCTGATGGAAAGCAACGCGGGCGTCCAGACCTTCGAGGATGGTCGTGATTGCCTGGGGCAGTTGAATCTCAGCCAGTGCGACCAGGATCTGTTCCAGCACTAACGAGGAATCTTCGGCCTTAAGGCGATCGGCGAGGACTGTGAGTACGGCTTGCTGTTGCGTCTGATCGAACGCTTTGGCCTTAGCGGCTTCACCGACGGACTTGGCGATCCAGTAGCGGACCGCGGGGCTTTCGTCATTGGCGCTGGCCTGAAGCAGGGCGACCAGCTCGTTGCCCGTTAGTTTGGCGCTGATAATGGCGACATTGAGCCGTGTCATCAACTGGTTGTCCGGGCCGATCAACGGGATGACACGCTTGGCAAGATTCGGTCGGTAGTAATCCAGAAAAGCTTGCGAGCCAAAGGACATCGGAGCGATCAAAGCGGCGCGGGCTTCTGCGACTTCCGACGCTTCATCACTTTGCAGGCGCATGACCCAGTAATCAAGAAAACGGTTGATGGTATCCTTGTTTGAGTCAGACAGTGTCTGAGCGCCCATGATGTCTTGGGGGATCGACTCCTGAGCGAACAGCGTCTGCCCACCAATTCCACAAATGACTACCCAAAGCACCGTCAGGAGCCAAAAGGGGCATCGTCGGATTCGCATCAGGGTCCTCTCAGGCGGCGTGTATCGTAGGGATCGAGCGGGTGCGGAGGGAGCACCCGTACTGATAGGTAAAGCTAACAGGGCCCCCGGGCGGTGTCAAACCTTATAAGGGGGGCTGATACCGACAAATCCTGTTAGGACAAGATATTGTATCGGACGCTGAACGCGGTTCGCGGCTAGCGGACAGAGGTAATCCCGGGAAAGTCATGGGGAAAGAGCAGCATGATGAAGATCGAGCCGACGTAGAGCGTCAGGCCGATCATGGTGATGACAATCCCAGCCCGATAGAAACGGGTTTTTCGATCGCGATATTCAAGGGCTCGATCCAGCCAGTGATCAAGCTCATCACCGGGCTGCTGGGTCAACCAGCGCAGGTGCAGGACGCCGAAACAGACGGTAGTGGCGGCGACCATAACGAGGATAACACCTGAGATAATCAACCACTTAGCGAGGTCGTTGGTCCCCGCAATCAGCCTGCCGGAGAAGCCGGTGGTGGTGATGACGATGCCGGTCAAACCCAGCAAAACCTGCGAGCGGTGGTGCAGAACCATGAACTGGCGTTCGATCACGTCCATGATGGGGCGTTGATCATCCCGACCATAGATCTCGATAAGACGCCGGGCCTCGTTCTGACGTGAAAGGTGAGACATGTGATCATGATAAACAGTTGAAAGTGAGGATGTCATGATCCGGTTAGAGCGTGTCCGGATAACGGTATTAGTTGAGAGTATGTTGATAGACCGCATTTTCTCGACTGGCGAGTTCATAAGTACCGGCATCAGCCTGCCGATAGCGTGATATATGCCAGGGAATCACCCCCAGAATATGGCGCAGGCACCAGGCCGGTCCGGTGGTGGTTATCTATGGGAATACCAGAGGCGGCTACGACTGGCGTTTCCATTGCACACAAGCCCGAGACGGATCGCATTGGGCGTATCCATCGGATTGTTTGTCGCATTCCTGCCGACGATCGGATTCCAGATGGGTCTGGCGCTGGTGATCGCATGGATGTTCAACGCATCCCGGCCGGCAGCGATCGCGAGCGTGTGGGTAACCAATCCGATCACGATGGGGCCGTTGTATGCGATGGCGTACTTCATCGGTCGGCCGTTCTGGTACGCTCATCCGGAAATCAGCTTCACAGAATTGAGTACGACGATCCATGGGAGTGAGAATTCATTCTTCACGGTGTCCTCGGTATTCAGTGCGTTTCACAACATGTACAGCATGGGCTCGGGTCTGTACGTGCCGATGCTGATCGGCGGGATAGCCATGGGTCTGGTGGCGAGTTTCCTCGGTTACTTCCCGACCAAGTCGATTACGACACAATATCAACGGATCAGGCGGCGTAAGTCGCGTCACGACCGGCGCGGCCACTCCGTGGTCAGTAAAAGAAACGGCCAGCTGCGCTTCCAGCCGGTGAGTCAGGATCATCGACGATCCAGCCGATCACGCCGACGCCGGGCGGCCTAGGTCAACCCTCGGGATCAATGCCGAGGTCTTTAACCTTTTTATTTAATGTATTGCGGTTGATGCCGAGGAAGTCTGCGGTGCGCACCTTGACGCCGTTGTTGTAGTCCAGCGCCTCTCGGATAAGCTGCTTTTCGATTTCACCGATCACGATGTCGTAGACCTCGCCCTCGCAGGTCTGATACTCATTGACGGCATGCTCAGCGAGCCTTGCCGCGAGTGATTCGATCGAGGCATCGGTGGTTTCGCCGCGTGTTTGTTTGGAGAACAAGCGGATCTGCAGCGGCAGCAAATCGTCGGAAAATTCTTCGCCGGTCGAAAGAACGACGGCTCGTTCCATCGCGTTTTCCAGTTCACGGACGTTGCCCGGCCAGGGATAACGCAAGAGTGTGTTGAGCGTTTCGCGGTTGATCTTGCGCAGGTTGCGTTGGTTTTCATCGTTGTACTTATCGAGGAAGAAGTCGATGAGCCTGGGGATGTCTTCGCGTCTTTTACGCAGCGGCGGCAGGTTGATCTGCACGACGTTGAGCCGATAGTAAAGGTCCTCGCGGAAGTTGCCCTTTCGGCATTCTTCTTCAAGGTCGAGGTTAGTGGCAGCGATCACACGGGCATCGACCTGGATGGTGCGGTGGTCACCGACGCGTTCGAACTCACGTTCCTGCAGAACGCGCAGCAGCTTGACCTGCAATTGCGGATCGAGCGTGCCGACTTCATCGAGGAATATCGTGCCGGTGTCGGCGGCTTCGAATCGGCCTATCTTGTCTTTGACCGCACCGGTGAAGGCGCCTTTGACGTGGCCGAACAATTCAGATTCGAGCAATTGCGGGGATAAAGCGCCGCAGTTAACCCGTACCAAAGGTTGGTCGGCGCGTGGTGAGTTGTAATGGATCGCTTTGGCAATCAGTTCCTTACCGCAGCCGGTCTCGCCCAGGAGCAGGACGGTGGCGCGGCTGCTGGCGACCTGGCCGATGGTGGCGAGCACATCCAACATCGCCGGGCTGGAGCCGATGATGTTGTCGAACTTGTACTTACCGCGAAGGTTGTCGCGCAGTTGCTGGGTTTCTTCCAGCCATTGATCTTTTTCAACCTGTATCAGGTCGTGGATACGTATCGTCTGGGCGATCGAGCCGGCAATGATGGTCAGCAGCCTGGCGTCGGAATGCAGGAGTTCTTCATCGATGTAGGGTTTATCGATGCTGATCGTACCGACGGTCTGCCCGCCATCACGGACGGGGACGCAGATGAAGCTGATCTTGGTGTTGGGATTCTCTTGAGCGACCTTGTTCCGGCTTCCGGTGCGGTTGAGGAACTCGGGGTGCTTGAGGACATCCGGGATAATAGCGGGCTCACCGGTAGCCAGCACCTGTCCGGTGACCCCTTCGCCGATCGCGTAACGCCCCCGTTTCTGCTCATCGGGACTAAGCCCGATGCTGGCGACCGTGCGAAGCTGATCTGTTGCCTGATCCCATAAAACAAGTGCTGCACGCTGGATATGCAGCCGATCGCTCAGCAACGCCATAGCGCGTTGAAAGACTTGGCTCAGCTCAAGACCATCGCCAAGGATTTGGCTGATCTGTTCCAAGATGACTAATTCTTGTTCAGCGCGGCCCATACTACGCACATTTAATCACCACTCGACCTCAAATGCAACTCCGAAATAGCCAATTTGATGCGCACAATACCTAACATTTTCCTTACCTTATTGGTGGCGTATCTCAAATCGCTTGTACGGGATCATCACGAGGTTTATTAGCAGGCCCCCTCATTACCCGCTGTCTTCATGCGCTCAAAAGCAGGCGATTCGCCAAGGGTGTGGGGCACGCATGATGCCCTTGGCCGCGACGAAGCAACCCTGTGAGTACCGCCAATTATGCAACACGCCGAAACCGCAACGATTCCAGCCACCATTGCCCCGGCCTTGCTCGATTCGCTGATTGACAGACATCAGAAGGAAACCGAGCCACGTTTGCGTCGGCTGTGGGACTACTACCGGAATCCTGTTCGTGCAGATCGTTCTGGACCGCGGTACAAACTGGCACAAGCAGAGGGATTGCCGGCAAGATTGACCACGCCCCACGACCTAGGGCCGGGCGGGGCGAGGTCCGCACGTGAGGTCGTGATCGAGAACGATATCGCTTGGCGTATCAATACGATTGTCAGCTTCATGTTCGGCAAGCCGTTGATCATCCAGAGCGCAGTGGGTGACCCCAAACGGGCGGAGCAGATCCAGGCATTTATTCGTCGTGTATTCAAGCACAATGGTGGCGCGAGGTTCTTCCAGGACCTGGGGTTGCTCGGCGCGGTCTATGGCACGGTTGATGTGCTGGTGCGTGTCGTGGAAGGCGACGATGCAGGCCGGATTGTGCTGGACTCGATCGAAGCACCGCGTGCGATCCCAATTGTTAATCAGAGCGACTACCGCCGGCTTGATGCCTACGCCCTTCACCTGCGCCGATGGGCACCAGAGGTCGAACAAAAACACTTCTTCAGCCGGGTTCGCAACCGCGTGCTTGGTGGGGTGGGGCGTAGGCAACGGTCGGTGATCGAAGACACGCAGGTGTGGACCACCGAAATGTATCAACGATACAGCGCTCGGCCGGGCGTGTTCGGTGGCGGTCGCAAGCTGGTATCGGAAAGTGTGAACCGGTTGGGGCGTGTTCCGGTTATCCATATCCAGAACCTCTCACAGCCGTTCTTCTATGAAGGTTTGAGCGAAGTTGAGCCTTTGATCCCGCTACAGGATGAACTGAACACGCGCCTTTCGGATCGCGCCAACCGGGTAACGTTCCAGTCATTCAAGATGTACCTGGGTAAAGGCATCGAGAAGTTCACGGAGCGTCCGGTCGGGCCGGGGCAGATGTGGCAGACAGACAATCCCGATGCGCAGATCATCGAGTTCGGCGGGGACGGACAAAGCCCATCTGAAGATTCACACATCTCAGACATCCGTGAGGCGATGGACAAAGCGAGTACGGTCAGTCCGCTGGCCGCTGGTTTACTGCGGGCAAAGGTTGGCAACCTGACAAGCGAAAACGCGCTACGCATCGTGATGATGGGTCTGCTTGCCAAGGTTGATAAGAAGCGGCTGACCTATGGACACGGGATCGAATCCATTTGCGAACTCGTGCTTCACGCAGCGGATGTCTATGGCATCTTCCCGAACGGTCCGGAAGAACGCGGTGTGCGTCTCGACTGGGCGGAACCCTTGCCTGATACGGATTCGCAGCTACTGCGTAACGCGCTGATGAAACTGGAAGTCGGCGTGCCGCGTGAACAGGTCCTGACCGAACTGGGATACACCGAAAGCGCTGTGCCACAACTGCCAAACACGATCCCGGCTTAACAACCGGCGTGCTTTACTTCACCGTTCACAATCAATCCCACAGGAAGACATATGACTGAATCGATCGAAGATACATCTTCGCCTGAAACGAAAGGTGTGATTGTTGACGAACAACAACCAGGGATCGGAGGTGAGAAGCTTGTGCCAGTCAGTGAAGCGATCCGCTATCGCAAACGAGCACAGACAGCAGAGCAGCAGCTCGAGCAATTGAATACGGAGCTTGGTGATTTAAGAACCAAACTCACCGAGGCGGACCAGGTAATCACGGCACTGGAAAGGCGCCAGCAGGTTGATGCGCTACTGATGGAAGCCGACACGGTTGACCTTGAAGCGGCGCGGCTGTTGACCGAGCAAGCGGTGCTGATGATGGATGAGCCGGATGTGACGATGGCGGTGAAAGACCTGAAGCGTCACAAACCTTACCTGTTTCGTCGTCGAACGGAGGCTGGATCGTCGGCGATGGCGCCAACGATTGAAACTCCCGGCCACGACCCGGCCGAACTCGCCGCTCAGGATGCGGCAAGGACCGGTGATCGACGTGATCTGCTGCGTTACCTGAGGGTGCGTCGACCCCGTGATTGACCGGCCGATCTACTCGTCTCAAACCACTGAACTCAAAATCTAACAACAAGGACAAATACTATGTCGTTTACAGGAAAAGCCACCTATTCTGCCGGCGCCGGCCTGCCTGAGATCGTCGAAGATATTTCCGACATCATCGGGATCATCAGCCCGTTCGAAACGCCATTACTCGATCATTTGGGCGATCCTCAAAGATCGACAGGCAGCACGGTGCATGAATGGTTGGAAGACTCTTTGCTTCCGAATACTGACAGTATTCAGGACCCGGTGATTTCATCGCCGATGACCGAAGCAACTTTTACGGTTGGGCACGGTGATCGTTTCCGAGTGGGCGATCAGATCCGTGTCGCAGGGTCCGGCGAAGTCATGCTCGTGACCAACGTAGCGGCAGACGACCTGACCGTCATCCGTGGTTATGGCGGGACAACAGCGGAGGGCCTGGTTGATGACTCACCCATCAGGATTCTAGGCAACGCGGCACTGGAAGGTGACGATGCACCGAGCGCACGATTCACCAACCGTGTACGGCGAACCAACCACACACAAATCTTCACGGCAAGCGTCGAGGTTTCGGGTTCACAACTGGCTGCAAACCAGATCGGCCTAAGCGATGAGCTGGACTACCAGAAACAGGAGCGCCTGCGCGAGTTGATCCGCGACCTGGAGAACTGCGTGATCAACGGCGTAGCCCCCTCAGCGAATCCCCAAGGCGATGCTTCAACCCGAAGGACCATGAAGGGGATCATCCCGTTCCTGGAAACCAACATCTTCACGAATGGAGTCGATGGATTCCCTGAAGGTGTCGGCACGGGATCGAACCAACTGACGGAAGATCAACTCAACACTGCGTTGCGTCTAATCTGGGAGCAGTCGGCCGGCAACATCGACACGATTCTGGTTGGTGGATATCAGAAGCGACGGATCAACAGCTTCATCTCCGGCAGCAGAGGATACAGTGAGAGCAGCTCTCGCTATCGGGACATGGTCAGCACATATGAATCCGACTTCGGCGTCTGTCGGGTGGTCCTGTCGCGGTGGGTACCGACCGATACCGTTTTGCTCTTGGATTCATCTCGGATCGATGTCTTGCCTTTGACCGGCAGGAGCTTCGGCTTCAAGAAACTGGCTTCGACAGGTGACCGCGAGGCAGGCCAGGTGATCGGCGAGTACACACTCGAACTGCGTAACGAGCAAGGGCATGGCCTGATCGATGGGCTTGCGGATGCCTGAAGCTGACCCCTGAATCTTAATCCCGAATTTGATCGCAACCTTCTATTTCAAAGTGTCGGCGGCTTGAACGCTGCCGACACAATTCCATCCAACTCATATTTATCGAGGTAAGTCATGAGCTTTACCACCGACCGAGACCTGTTGGCGATTGAACCCGCCGTGTTTGAGGATGTGCCTTTCGCAGCACAGCAGCGATTGAAGGTGGAAGATGCTGTTCTCACCGGCACGACGTTGACCAGCGATTCAGCGGACTTCGTCGCCGCGGGTATTGATGCAGGATGTGTTGTGTTGCTTAACCGTGTCGTTCATGAAGTCCTGGAGCGTATTGATGCAAATACGCTTCAGGTGTCGTTACCGCGGGCATCGGATATGGAAGCGGCTATACCGGGGGGTGACGGATCCAACCTTGAGCTGATCGCGCGGACATTCAGCCCCCAGGCCGAAGTTGTACACACAGGCTTGATGCGTCTGATTGGTGTCGAGCATGAAGATGCAGCGTGTGAAGTGGGTGAATCTTCAGTGATGTCGATCGATCTACTCGCACGGATTGAGGCACTGGGCACACTCGAAGTGATCTATAGCGGAGCAGCATCATTGGTGGGAGATAACGACACGTTGATGCTGAAAGCGAGTGAATACCGCAGACGTTTCAGGGAGGCGTGCGCGGAAGCAACGGTGCTGCTGGATGTAGATGGTGATGGTGTCGTGGATCGACGGATCGCGCTTGGCAGCACCGTCATGACGCGGATCTGAATAAATAGCAACTCCATTGAGAGCACTATCATGGTACTACTTGATAACGACGCCATATTTGCCTCGGGCACGGCTGTGCTGCAAATGGGGCCGATCAAGCTTCGTCATACGATCCGCAATACACCGGGCTCTTACGGCGCACGGCTGGACATCGAAGGCAAGCAAGTCAGGCAGATAGACCAGGTTGGCTGTTTAATCGCGGATACGTCATTGGATTTGCAGGCACTGATTGATGCGATACAGAGCAAGCTTGATGGTCTGACACACACTCTATTTGATGAGCATGGTAAGGCGTGGACAGACTGTGTGATGATCAGTTTCAAGTCGGGTGCGTTTATACGCATCGGTGCCCGGTGGAGGTGTGACTACACGATCGAATATCTGCAGGTGAAGCCATGAGTAGCTTCATCACCACGAACGCAACGCAGGATGTATTTGAACTGGTGCTGGCCAGGCCAGTTGCGATAACAGGTGGCGAACATCCAAACCTGGCGCACGTGTGGTGGCGGGCGCCGCAGCAGGGGCAGCGTCTGGTACAAATCTACGTGGATGATGCATTATTCGATGTGACACTGGATGTATCTCAGCGTGAAGTGATGATTGAGCTGGACCGAACGCGGCCACATCGTGTTGAATTGCTTGCGGTGCCGATGGATGAAACGGACGCAGTATGGCGGGCACAGCCGGGGTTATTGAAAGCATGGCAACCCCGCATATCGGATTCACTTTCAATTGATGTGATCCGTGATGAGTCATTGCCGTTCGATACTTTGATCCAAGTCGAATTGGACGGGCGCGTCGTATGCGAGAGTCCTCTTTGGACTGACATTGATATGAAGTCCGGGGAGTTGGCGGATGGAAGTATTACATTCCACGATGCGTTTGGCTTGGGTTTGGGCATCGGTGATTTTGGGGCTGGTGCACTGGGCTATGGCGGGACGATGTGGCGATGGAAATGCGCAACCGACGCGGGTGAACACGCGTTGAATCTTTCAGCCGGCAGCGGCGTGGGCGAGTCGGTCGCGTTGCCAGTTGAGCTTACGCAAAATACCGAACTTCTGCCGCCGGCAGTAACAGGTCTTCAACTTAACTCGCCAAGCACGTTTGTGTGGGACAGGATCGCGTAACCAGCAAGCAACAAATAAAGAATCGGATCACAACATGCCTATCCAGGAACTTACCAGCATCGAAATCGATAGCCTTGTCGGTACTCGGCATGCGGTTGCCGGTTTTGAGTACCCACCGAACGGCCTGCAGCCCTATTACGAATGGCTGATACGCACGCTTCATCTATTGGCCGAATCCTCTTTGGGTGCATTGCGTGTCTGTCGTGACGGTGGCTCGGGCACAAGTGTGCTGATTGCACCGGGTCGGGCGAGTATCTCGGGGGTAGTGCTCGAATGTGCCGGGCAAACGCTAGAACTTGCTGCCTATAACAACGACACAGTTTACCTGTGGCTATTCAACGACGCCGGCCAAGCTGGTATTGGTGCGGGGCTAGATGGTATTGGCTGGCCCGGCACGGCGCACCTGAAACTGGCGGAAGTCACGATCGCATCCGGACAGATCACACAAATACTCGATCGGCGTATCGAACATATTTTCAGTGTTTGATCCCTAACCAATCGGCGAGAAGCGGCATGACTGTATATAAACATATTGACTTCCAGGTGCCTGCATGGGGCGAGTTGCAGGCGCCACCTATTAGAGCATCTTCCACGCCACTGTAGCGCCCTTGTACACAAGTGATTATGCTGTGCCTTCAAGCAAGGAGGCTTTGATGAAGGCATATTCAATGGATCTGCGGAAGCGGGTGTTGGCGGCGTGTGATGCCGGGCACGGCACGCGTGAGGTGGCCAAGCGGTTCTCGGTCAGCGCCTCGTGGGTGCGTCGGCTCAAGCAACGGCGTCGTGAAGGCGAGGGGATCGCGCCGCGGCCTCAGGGCGGCGACTACGTCAGCCGGTTCGCCGGCAAAGACCTGCAGCGTGTACATGCGATGCTCAAGCAGAAGCCGGACACGACGCTGGATGCGTTGCGTGTGCGTTGTGAGCGTGAGCTGGGCATCCGTTGCGGGCTGGGCACGATGTGGCGGACGGTGCGTTGGAAGCTGGGGTGGACGTTTAAAAAAAGTCATTACGGCCCAGCGAGCAGGACCGCGCGGATGTGAAGCAGCAGCGTGTGAACTTCCGCATCGCCACACGGTTCATCGAGCCTAAGCAGCTTGTTTTCCTGGATGAATCGGGCGCGAGGACGAACATGACCCGCCTGCGGGGCTGGGCCGGACGCGGTTGCCGGCTGGACGCCGCGGCGCCGCACAGCCACTGGCGTACGACGACGATGCTCAGCGCGATCGGTTGTGAGGGTGTGATCCAACGGGCGACGCTGGCCTTCGACGGCGCGACGGATGCGGCGCTGTTCCGCGGCTACGTCGAGCGTTGCCTGGCCCCGGCACTAAAGCAAGGCCAGATCGTCGTGATGGATAACCTGGCGTCGCATAAGGTGCGCGGGGTGCGTGAAGCGATCGAAGCGGCGGGCTGTGACCTGTGGTACTTACCGCCGTACTCACCGGACTTCAACCCGATCGAGAAGATGTGGAGCAAGGTCAAAGCCCTGCTGCGTGCCGCCGCCGCGCGGACCAGCGACAAACTGATTGAGGCGATCGGTCGGGCGTTGCGTGCGGTATCACTGGACGAGTGCCGCAACTACTTCCGCAGCTGCGGGTATGCTACATGAGATTGGAAGACGCTCTAGTCGGCTCAGTTATCGCGGCGAAGTCATGGCGGATTCCCCGTTGATGTATCTTCGACTGGGAGGATCAAACGGCCCAACCGCTCATGATGAAACCGGGAACCAAGACGCTCAAGTTGATGGTGTATTGACATGGGGGACGACCGGGCCACTGATTCTCGATAGCGATACGGCTGTTGAATCAAATGGAACAGGCGGGCTGCGTGTAAGCCAGACCGGTTGGCTCCCGGTTGGTGCAAGCGAGCGCACGATTGAACTATGGTTTAAAGCTAATAGCAGCACAGTGGCCTATCGCGGTATCAACTACGGAAATACATCTGCGGGCACAAGGCTGTTAATGACGTACACCACCGATGAAGTATCCGTAGCAGTGGTTAATTGCCGATTTGGCGTCACGGGTCTTTCACTTGACGAACAATGGCATCACCTGGTGTTAACATTCCCTATTGGTGCAACGCGCTGTGATGAATTCTCGCTCTACTTGGATAGTGCTTTGTTGTCTGCTTCAGTACTAGCAGGAGCCGGCAGCACGATCATCAACACGGCGGATTCAACACTTCTGATTAATCAATCCGCCAATAGTGATTTTAATTACGGTTCATTGGACGAACTCGCGATTTATGACCATGCGCTATCTACTGAACGCATTTACGCACACTACCAAGCCGCCACGGCATCGGGGGTTTCATGGGCACGATGCTGAACCAAACAGACACATGCACATTTCCCGATCGGCCGAAGGACGGAGGCCGAAGCCTGCAAGTGACTTTGTCATCTGGTGATGAGGGCAGATATATCCGACATGATTTGGAGAACGAGAAGTCGCTTCTACATATTCGTTTTGTCCTGAACCCCCGACAGATCAATGGGGGGTGCCTGGTGCTGCTTGCAGGACTGGATCAACAAGGTAAAGAAGTACTGCGCATCAGCTATGACTCGTCTTCTCGCACTATCACTGCAAGCACACCCGGTATTGTACATGCGTCGGCAATCCTGGATGGTGTGATCTCGTGGCAATGTATTGAAGTCGCGTTGGATAGCAGCGGGGGAGTCTTGAATCTCTGGGTCAATGGTGTGCTAGTGGATCATCCAAGTGCTGATCTGGGCGGTGTTGGGATCAAGACCATCCTGTTCGGTGTTATTAATAAGCAGACCGATGTAACGGGTGAGTTATTTCTGGATGAATTGATACTTGCGGATGAATACATCGGACCGGTGACCGTGCAGCCTGCGCAAGAGCACGCAGGAGATCCGGCACGCTGGCTGGTGGTGTACAACCTGGCGGTTGCCGATGCGGCACTATGGGTCGAGGCATACCGGCAATTACACGACATACCGTTTGCTAATCTTCTTGGTTTGGTTTTGCCTGTAACAGAGATAATTGATGCGGCTGAGTATGTGTCGATGGTTAATCAGATTGATGATTATCTGACTGACAATCATCTGATGAACCAGATCATGGGCATATTGATAGGTTACCGAGCGCCCGGATACGTCGACTTCACGGGACAGGGGCCGATTGAAGCGATTCCTGCGCTCATACATACCAACAATCTAACTGCAGGTATGTTAACCAATCCGAATGCCTCCCCGGCCGAACTCCAACGGCTCTCTTTTAACGATCTATCCGGCGTCAGAATGACGGCGCGTTTCGATGCGCATGATTTACAGCAGGCATACAACGTGCTCGATAGCGCGACAACAATCAATAACTCGGGGCTTAACAGTGCAGAATCCACGATCTACTTCGATCCGTTCGTCGGGGATGAGCCAACTTATCAACAGGCGTTTACCGGCATGCTGGATTGGACGACAGGGATGGGTAGCATGCAAACCCGATTACCGATTGTGTTAAGTGGCGATCCGGCAAGCAACGAAGAAGCGAGTTTCGCTGATGTGTCTGGCGATGGCGTTTACTGGGGCTGGGATTCGTCATTGCCTGACCCCAATATCTTTGTTGATCCGCCGGGCCAGAGAGCGGTATGCGTACAACTATACCTTGGGGCTTCAGCGACGACGTTACGTAGTGAAACACCGGGTAACTGGATCGATACGCCGATTCATGCGGGATACGCTGCAGCTATTGCATCCTGTCGCGACAATCCCATTACGGCGATTCCTGACGTGGATGCGTTCTTTGGCGCACTCACTCATGGCTGGACGCTGGCGGAAGCATGGCATGTCGCACAGCCTGTATTGCGATCTGGCTTTTATCTGGTGGGTGACCCGTTGATGAAGGTCATGATGCCCAAGCAGGGGATCGAATTATTCGGGCCATTGGCATCACTGGAAGAGATGGATGTAACGTCGCCAAGTTATGTGTTGTCGGCCGATTCAACTTCTATCAATTTGAGTAACGACCTGCCGGCCTCAAACAGCATCTGGCACTATGTGATTCGTCGCAGTGATTCTGAAGGCAGGCTCGAGGCATCGAGCAGGAGCATCTGTGTCGAGCGCGTGGATGGTGCGTTACTTCAAACGATCACGATGCCTGCCTGGCCTGATGTCGAAGCTTGGCCATTATGTATTGAAAATGGTGAGGTTCGACTGTCGGCCATCTGGAGTAGCAGACTTGGCGACTCAGGTATTCAATGGATTGAACTGCTGCACCAGGTGACCGGTCAAGCGGTAACTGTTGTTGACACGCCTGACTTCGACGTATTGAGCCATACTATCGAAGTCTCTTTGCCGCTCCCCACAACAAAGACGCGTTATCGCTGGCGGTTTGCTTCGCACGATGGTGTCGAGCAATACACACCTTTCTCTGATTGGTTTGAGCCTGCAGGGACGCCGACAGCATACCTGCAGGTACAAGGAGCATCCGCATGACCGCTTGCGCATCTCTTGACAAATTAGCGAAATCAGCCATCACCGACGATCCTGAACCTGTCGTGCTGATCGATGGCGTCCCGGAACCACGCCTTTCGGTCGCGTCGCATCATGTCGCCGGCCCATTAGACATTCGTACATCGCAACTTGTCTCAAACGATGCCACAATCACATCATGTACCCGCTCACGATGGCTCAATGCTCAAGCCACGATTGCTATCCCCTTACAGCTATCAGACGGGCTGACAAAATGGTCCGTATTATCGAACGGCCGACTTTATCAGCTTGATACTTCCGAAGCGGCAGGCACACACGAATTACATTTTGAATTGCGTGATGCATGGACCGAACTGACAGACAAATCAATGACCGATATCTGGTGGATCGGGGCAGGCGGAATCTTATTTACGATGGATTCGGGGATCTTAAAGATCGGCGTAAGTGCTAATTGTTCCGCCAACAAGGTCATATTCAATGGCTCGTGGGTGTATGTTCTACAAGAAGATTCAGGCTTAGTGTGGACCGTGGGCGAGGCGATCAGGACTTTATCTGCATTAGCCAACTTGGAATTATCAACAACTGGTCTACCCCGTCAGCTTTCAGAATGTGTGTTGTCGGAGACGGTCGATCTACGCAAACCGATACGCGATGTACTTGAGGACCTGCTTGATACGTACGATCTGGTAGTTCAACGTGATCTATCATGTGAGAGCGGTGTCATCATCGAGCGCCGCGTCGTTCGCCCAGCGTCGGCTGGTCGGCCGATCAGAATCAATTGGCCAAGTGAGAGCAACCCCATCGGCGAGGTGATCGAGGTCAACACCCTACAACCCACATCCGCAGCTCGACTTTGGATCGCCCGAGCCGACGGCTGGCGAGTGGAATCAACGTTTGATTTGGTCGGCGGCTGGGACCCTGCACTGGAAGGACGGGCTGATGACGAGTACGACAAGGATGACAGCTCGAACTTTGTTTTGTATGCCGACGTATATCGGCGTTGGGTACTCAATGAAGATGGCTATTACACTCTGTCACCATATAACCGTGGCCAGGCATTCAACTTGAATGCGTTCTTCAGCACCAGCGGTATCAATCCACAGCCGCTTCGCTTTGAAGACAACCTGACACTCGATGAGTGGGGCGATCCACGCAAGCCTGAAATCGAAGTCAGCGTTAATGCTGGCAGTAGTTGGGTCAGCATTGTAATGGCCTCAGCTATCCTGACCGATCGGGCTGGGATTTATCTCGATCCGAAAACACTACCCATGGACTTCCTGGCGGCAGCGAAGAACGGCACTGCACGCGTGCGTGTAACAGCCAGTCTTACAAGCCCAAAGCCTATCGAATTAAGCCGCTGGTTTGGTAATCCGTTCCGCTGCACGCTTGATCCGAAAGTGTTAGATGTGTCGGATCAGTTCCGATTTGCCAGGATAGATCCGCAAAGCATTCATTACTCGGATTTTTCGATGGGAAACTTGCAGGCGGATATATCTGATGACCAACAGGCTATGTTCGCATGGTTGACCGATCGTGTTACAAGGCACGCCAACGGTAGCCATATAAGAGGCGCTAGTGCAACGCTTGTGCTTACGGGAACCAGACCTTTCCTTAAACCAGGTGATCGGTTGCTTGAAGTCAAGGGGTTAGACAAGGCTATCGACGGGCTCCCCCAATCGGCAACACGATCTGGCGGAACTATCCGTTCGGTCCAAACACGTTTTGCCATGCATCCGACGCGTGGCCGAACCACTGCCATAACGATGGTTTACTAGCACCACACAAGAGGTGTTCAAGATGATGGATGCGATACAACCGCTGACACAGTTCGGCGTGGCGGGCCTGATGGGTATGCTTTGGGTGTGGGAGCGTTTGATGTCGCGCAAGCGTGAGGCGCAGCTTAATGAGGCCCACATCCATCTACAGCAACAACACCACGAGCTGAACACATTAGTCAAGCTCGTCAGGCAGAACACGCGTGCGATTGCGCGATTCGACCGGACTCAACTGCAACTCAAAGAACTCCTGGAGAAGATGCATCATGACATGGATCACAAGACGATCTGAATGGAGTCTGCTGTTTCTGGCTCTTTCTGCGATCATTATTCTTTGCGGATGCAGCACACCTTCATCCGTCGTGCCGCTGCTACAGATCACAGAGCGTGCACTAACCGAAGAATCCGCAAGGCTCGAAGACGATGCTGAACGTGAGCAGGCTAATACACGAAATAACCTCGATGCACTTGAGGATGCATACCTGCATGATCTGCAACGGGCTGAACAACTAACACCGCAATGGGTAAGTGAAGCCACAGCTGTGTATGTGATGGCAAGAGAGACCCTGTTGACGCACCAGGCAAGTTTGGCTGAAGCACAACGCGGTCGTGCCGAAAACTTACGCACCGCTGCATCAGCAACAAAACGAGCCATCGTACTAATCGAACAGCAAGAAGGGCTGCTTGAAGATATTACCGGTGACAACCTCGAGCAACTGTTACATGGATTTGATGTCATGCAAAGGAACACGACAAATGAGTAGCCAGGAACTGCGTACGCTTGTCAGCGAGAAGATCGATGTCCGTTGGAATGAATGGGCGGCGAGGCACCCTCACCTGGCCGAGGCGATCGATCGGGTGCGTCTGGTGGAATCCGCGGTGCAGTTGCTCCGGGATGACCCACAGTTCATCGCAGCGATGCGAGAAGCCGGCATCAACGAAGCAACCCTGATCCGAGCATCGCGGCTATTGAATATAACCGAGACGATTATCAAGCAAATCCTTCCGTCCTGAGACAAAACCTTCAAAAACGAATCCAAGGAATTCCCTATGTCACAAACACAAACGACGATACCCCGTTGGGCCAGCCGGAAGTTCATCCTGGCGGTCTCCGCCCAGATCACCGCCCTGATCGTGCTGTTCTGGCCCGGCCAAGAGAGCGCGATCGTGGATGCATCGACGTCGATTACCTCGTTGCTCGTGATCCTGGCGACGTCGCTGGGATATGTGAAGGCCGAGGCATCGATCGACGCCCAGCGTGTCGCCACGAACGTGGAAGATTCAGGCGGTTCTTGATACAGGCGGGTAAGCGATCTATTCTTTTTCAGCATATGGGTCCACGGATAAACATCACGGGCGTAGCGACTTCATCGATCAGGTGGTTGGTGTGCCTGATGTTGTTGCTGATTGTGGGCTGCGAGGCGCCGCCGGCGCAACAGACAACGCCGGCGATAAACGAGAGCCCTGAGCCTCCGGGACAACCAGCGGTGTATTGGACGCCGGAGCCGACCAGTATCCGGGTTTATCCGTCAACGCGGTTCATCCAGGAGTCCGGCCGAGCGATCCTCGAAGCGCGTTTCGAGTTGTTCGACCAGATGGGTGACCCGATGAAGGCGGCGGGGACCTTCAGGATCGAGCTATACAGCGTCGATGAATCACTGGGAAGCGCCCCACAACGTTTGCTATACACATGGAATGCGGAAACGATGACGCTCGCCCAACAACGAGAGCATTACGACCCGATCACACGCGGCTACCTGTTCCGCCTGGGCGTAGACAACCTGCGTATCGCCAAGCAGGCCACGCTCTTGAAGGTCGCTTTCACGCCGGTGGATAAACCACGAATGAACGCCGAGGCGATGATCCGTTCAGACTGGTGATTCATCACGATCTGTTTTTATCATTCAAATGATCAGCCCAAGCCGAGTGCAGCACGCACATCGCTGATCATCTTCTCGGCTGTGTCTTGCGTTGAAGCTTCCGCAATCAAGCGAATGATCGGCTCGGTATTGCTCGGGCGTACGTGGACCCAACGGTCGGGCCAATCAATACGCACGCCGTCCTGAGTATCGAGCTTCTGGTCTTTGAATGCTTCAGAGAGAATGGGCTTGATCTGATCGATCAGTTGCTGAGTCGCATCAACCTTATCCTTGACGATGGCGTATGCGGGGACTTCAGCGACGAGTTCGCTGAGCGGTTTACCGCGTTTAGCAAGCAGTTCCAGTAGTAGGGCCATGCCGACGAGGCTGTCGCGTACGCCGCTGACCTTGCTCCAGATCACGCCGCCGTTACCCTCGCCGCCGATGACCGATCTACATTGTGCCATGCCCGCTGCCACGTTTGCTTCGCCGACCGCCGTGCGTTGAACTTTCGCGCCGACCTTCGCCGCGATGTCGTCGATCATCCGGCTGGTGGACAGGTTGGCGACCGCTGTACCACCGGATTCGAGCAAGTGCATTACAGATAACGCCAGCGTGTATTCCTCGCCGATGTAGGTTCCCTTTTCATCGACCACCGCCAAACGATCTGCGTCCGGGTCTTGTGCGAAGCCGATGGCGGCTCCACATTCAGCCGTCTTTGCGCTCAGCTCGGTAAGGTTTTCCTTGGTCGGTTCAGGTGTATGCGGGAAGATGCCTGTCGGCTCGGGATACATATGAACGATCTCAACTCCCAGCGCCTTGAGTAAGGCTTTCGCTTCATCACCGCCCGCGCCGTTCACGCTATCCACCACGGCCTTGAGCTTCGCATCTTTAATGGCTTGCACATCGACGTGCGGTAGTATGCTGTCGACGTGGACTTTCACGCCGGTGTTGTCTTCACCGCTTGCGTGCAGTTGTTCAACGGGAACGTAATCCAGGTCACTATCTTTATAACGCTGAATGATCTGGGCCGCCTGGTCAGCGGGGGGCGCTGCGCCGTCATGACGTAGGGCTTTCACACCGTTCCAGATGATCGGGTTGTGGCTGGCGGTGATAACCATACCGCCTTCGGCTTTGTGGTGGCCGATCATGATGGCGACACCGGGCGTGCTGATGATGCCGATGCGTGTGACACGACAACCAGCAGCGATCAAGCCCGCGGCAGCAGCCATCTCAAACATCTGCCCCGACGGCCGGGAATCTCGCCCGAGAACAACATGCGGCGTGGCCGCGTCAGTGGATTGTCTTAACCAACTGCCAAAAGCTGCCGCATAACGTGCAACAACATCAGGCGTGATGGATCGGCCCACCAGGCCGCGCATCCCACTCACGCTCAACATTAAAGGGGCTGAATCGCTCATCTGTCTCCAAACAGTCCTATCAAATACAACAGTAATGGGTCTTGGTCTATCAAACGATCAACACATTCACTCGTCGTACCACTTGCGCAGTTGTTCGAGCGTGACGCCTTCAAGCCCGGGATTTACACGGTGTGCCCGTGACAACAGCGATGCCGGCCCTGTCGTTGAAATCCCAAGCGTCATTAATCCCGCGCCACGTGCCGCTTCGATGCCCGCCGCGGTATCTTCGATCGCCAGGCATTCGCCCGGTGTCAGTTTCAAGTCGGGATACTTCTCAGCCAGTTGCTCGACAGCCATGCGATACGTCGTCGGATCGGGCTTGGATCGTTCGACCTGGTCCGCGGAGACGATCGTCTCGAAACAATCGCGCCGACCAAGACACTGAAGCATCAATTCGATATCCAGCATCGTCGCACCGCTAGCGATCGCGATGGGGATCTGGCCGTGGGCCTCATCAATCAGTTCAACCGCCCCGGGGATCGCGGCGGCGCCGCTGTTGACCAGCTTCTCAAACACGAGTTGTTTCTGTTTGGATAGCTCAACCACGGTGGCGTTTTCAACAGGCTTGCCGGCTGCTTCAAGAATCACGCGGAACACGTCCCGGTCGTCGTAGCCGATATATTTGTTGAGATATTGCTCGTAATCAAACGAAAACCCCAACTGTTTGCTGACTTCCACGATGGCCTGGTAATGCAGCGGCTCGGAATCGACCACTACGCCGTCAAAATCAAATACGATCGCTTTAAGCATGGCCAGAGTTTAGGGCCCCTCGGTGTGATGAGCAAAACAGCTAATCCGTGCAAGAATTATGCCCCCGATGGCGTATCATGTAGGCATGGTCCACGAACCAACTACACACAACCTGCCGGGCTACGACGAGGCTCTGGTGCAAGTATTGGCATCGATTGAAGCACTGGAACCCGAACCGGTTCCGCTTGCTTCAGCACTGGGCTGCGTGCTTGCGGAGCCGATCCTGGCCGACCGGGACCAGCCGCCGTTTAATCGTTCAACGATGGATGGATACGCGGTACGCAGCAGCAAGGTCAATAATAAAGTTGTATTTAACGTGTTGGCGAGCGTGTCGGCGGGTAGTGAATTAGATGCCTCATTGAATTATGGAGATGGTGTCGTTGCGATCGCAACCGGGGCCTCAGTGCCGGATGCGTTTGACGCGGTGATCCCGCTGGAGCAGGCGGAAGAACGTGACGGTAAGGTACGCTTTGAGGTGGACCGTGTGAATGCCGGGGCTTTCATTCACGTAAGTGGTTCGGATGCGCGATGCGGGGATGTATTGATCGAAACGGGGCGGGTGTTAACGCCGCAACACATCGGTATCGCAGCTGCCGTCGGCTGCGTGATGCCTATCGTTTACCGCAAGCCCGGTGTTTCACTCATAAGCACCGGCGACGAAGTGCGGCCGGCAGCCACTGCAACCGAATCGTTAGCCCCTCAACAGATCCGAAACGCCAACGGCCCGATGCTCGATGCGCTTCTACATGAACTCAACGTTGAACGGCTGGATCACGTCCATGTCTGTGATGATAAGGAAGCGACGCTTTCGGCGTTACGTGAAGCCGTGGACAAATCAGACCTCGTGTTATCGGTTGGCGGCGTCAGTGCCGGTGCGCGCGACTTCGTCCCATGGGCAATCAAGGAACTCGGTTTTGAAACAATTATCAAAGGCGCCGCGATCCAGCCCGGCAAACCTGTACTGATTGCAAAGCAGAAAAATGAGACAGGTGCGCTGTTTATTGGTTTGCCCGGCAATCCCGTCAGCGTGTTAGCAACATTCCACCTGTTTGCTTGGCCTATCATCCTCAAGTTGTCCGGGATGGATGCCTCGCTTGCCTGGGACAAAGTCTCACTTACCGAAACGGTCAAGCCTAACCCCAATCGCGAAGCATTCCGATGCGCGCAACTAGCAAAAGACTGTCCGGGTAAGGCACGCGTTATCGGCTGGCAAAACTCAGGCGACCTGGCACACACCGCTAACGCAGATGGATTTGTACGCTTGCCAAAGAAAAAAATGATCGTCAACGAAGGCGAAGTCGTCCCCTTTTTGCGTATGATCGGACGTGGTGTATGCAAGTGAATGTACTTTTTTTTGCGGCGCTTGCGCATGATGTTGGACAGGCTTCGTACACGCTGGACTTGTCCGATAACGCAACCGTTTGTGATGCAATCCGAGAGCTAACAGATCGTTTTCCTGCGCTAAAAACGCGTCTTTCACAGATAGCCACCGCTGTTAATCATGAATACGTGCCAGGAGACCATCTATTAAAAAATGGTGACGAACTGGCATTGATCCCCCCGGTATCAGGCGGATGAAGTGCGTGTTTTTTTCGGTATTTATAGGCCGAATGTGTGTTTGTAAGTCCGGTGGCGGTTATCCGGGATATCCATTATTTACTTTTGTGACACCTTAATCATCTGGCGCACCTAACCGATGTATCTCTTTGTCGGGCGCCGGGTGAAGCGTCTGGCAGGAGTGTTTCAGGAGAAAGGTGATCTGCGCATGCCAAGGCAAAAAGACATCCTGACCACGGGTGAAGTGGCCAAGATTTGTAATGTGGCCCCCAGGACCGTCAGCAAGTGGTTCGATTCCGGACAGCTTCGCGGCTACCGGATCCCCGGGTCGAAGGACCGGCGGATACCGCTGAACGCCCTGATCAAATTCATGAAAGCCCACAGCATCCCGATGGACGGCTTACAGTCCGGCCAGATGCGGGTCCTGATCGTTGACGGTGAATCCGAAACGGTCGAGGTCCTCGAGAAGGTGCTGGCCGAGCAAGCCAACTACGAGGTGCGCGTCGCGCACTCGGGCTTCGCCTGCGGCGTTGAGTGTGAGAAGTTCCGACCGCACGTCATGCTGCTGGACATGCATCTCAACGACGTCAAGGGTGAGGATGTATTGAAACTGATCCGGGGTAACGACGATCTGCAACTAACCAAGGTCATCGCCATGAGCGGCAAATTGACCGACGGCCAGGCTCAGCACCTGGTGCAGAACGGATTCGACAGCTACCTCAAGAAGCCCTTCCACGTTCGACAGGTGGTTGAAGCCATCGAAGACGTGACCGCGATTGTCTATTAACTGATCTTCAGGGAAGATCCCGGGAAAATGAGAACCGAGCCGTGTCGGCGTAATAGCCTACGCGGCTTTTTCATTTGCGCAGACCCGTGTTACACAGCGAAATGATAAACAGGCCTTGGTGATACCCAAGGCCCGTTTTAACTCACATTCAATTACGACTCATACTTCCTTACCGCGGCGGACCGAGGATCGGTCGTAGCTGACCATTATGCTCTTGAAGCAGGCGGTTGGCTTGCTCGGCGCTAATGCTCCGCAGTTCCATAACCAAAGCAGTCTTGACCAGGCCGTTGGCACGAGACAACAGTTCCGCGGCCTTGGGCCGATCCAGATCTGTTTGCGAGCAGATGATGCGTATCGCGCGGTCGGTGAGCTTGGCGTTGGAAGCACGCAGATCGACCATGAGATTGCCCCAGACCTTGCCAAGCTGCACCATCGTGATGGTGGTAAGCATGTTCAGGGCAAGCTTGGTCGCGGTCCCTGCTTTAAGGCGTGTCGAGCCGGTAACGACTTCAGGCCCGACGATCAGTTCGATCTGGTGATCGATTTCAGCCGGCAGACTCGGTGGCGGGGGCGTGTTGACGACACCGTTGCCGGTCACCACCGGTGCTTTCTTACGACGAAGCAGCGCCTTGACCGGGACGCAGCAGATGATCGCGGTTGTTGCGCCGCATGTCTTGGCGTAGTGGATACCCCCCCAGACGTAAGGCGTCGTTCCGCCGGCAGCGATGCCGATCAAAGTATCATTGGGACCGAGATTAAGTTTTTCGAGTTCCGGGACGGCGCCGTTAAAGTCGTCTTCTTTGCCTTCGCTGCTTTTACGCAGGGACGTGTCGCCGCCGGCAATGATGCCGATAACCTGATTGGGGTCTGCCTGGAAAGTGGGGGGGATTTCGCTGGCGTCCAGCACACCGAGCCGACCGGATGTGCCTGCACCGATATAAACCAGCCGGCCGCCGTGGCGCATGCCTTTGACAATATCATCAACCGTCTTGGCGATTGATGGAATCGCTTCCTTCACAGCGACCGCTACGTCCATGTCCTGCGCATTCATGATGCGCAAAGCCGATTCGGTCGAGACGTTATCTAACGCCGCAGACGCTGGGCTGCGCTGTTCGGTCGTCAGGTGGCCACGGTTGGGTAGTTCTTTCACGTTAGTCTTAATCACATTGTAACTCCCGGCAGAACCCAATGCCCGGATACACCGGGACACTTCGATCCAGTGATCTGTGGCAGGCAGATCGGGACCCGATCCTCACATAGTGCCCCTAACACGGCAAAACCCGCAGACTCTCTGGCCTCGATCGGAATACCAAGCTTGTCCGACAATAAGACGTTTGTCACAGGCAAAGTGTCCGCAAATCTCTGAACTAAAAAAGCATTCCGTGCTCCGCCACCGGCAAGCACCGCCTCATCCGCCCGGACCATAGGTGACTTCCCTACTAAACGAGCCACCGCATCTACCACCGATGCAACAATGTCGGCGGGTAATAACGAAACTGAAAGCCGATCAACCAGGTCATTTACCCAGCCGACGGTAAAGTCTTCACGCCCCAATGAGCGCTTGGCTTGTGATTGGAATGCCGGATGACGCTCAATCAAGCCTAAAACCTCCGAATCAATACGTCCTTGCCGGGCAATCTTGCCATCCGTGTCGAAACGCTGTTCCGGGTACAAACGTCGTACCACACCATCAATCAGCAGGTTGCAGGGGCCGAGGTCCCCACCCAATATCTGTTCCGGCGATCCTCCGCCAGCCAGGTGGGTCACGTTACTGATCCCACCCAGGTTGATAATCACTCGGTCACGATCCGGATGACGAAACATCACCCAATCGCTGATCGGCGTGATCGGTGCGCCTTCTCCACCCGCGATCAGGTCCGCCTGTCGCAGGTTGAAACATACCGGCACGCTTAATCGTCGAACGACTGGCTCAGGGTCAAATAACTGCCAGCTCACACCCGACTTGGGTGCATGCCAGATCGTCTGACCATGAGCCACCACCATGCTTAGACGTCTATCCGCCGGCAAATGAGCACGGCATAATGCATCGACCGCGTCCGCATGCAGCTCGCCTAATTGTCTGGCCGCACACAAGTAATCCAATGGTGAGTGCGGTTTGCCTTCCGTCATCGGGCTCAGCACATCCGCCAAACCCTGTAAACTGAAGCTGACCATTCCGATCAGCCTGGCCGACATTCCCAGGCCACGCCCGGTCACCTCGACCAGAGATGCATCCAATCCGTCCAAACTCGTGCCAGTCATACAACCAGCAATCAACCTGGACTCTGTTGCATCCATTCAGATATAGGAAGTATACCTTAATATTCTATAACTTAAAGCCCCATTTTACACGACAGATGCATATTATTCTGCATAATAATCCATAAGATGTTTGTTTTCAGTAATTAAGGGGTTTGGGTCCGGGTGATAATATATTGCTGGTCTCCAGTGCATAAATCACTGAAACCAAGGCATGACCAGTGGATAGCTTCCCCCGATGAGTTGCCTGGATTTAACGGGTCAATCGGTCGCTACTCTTTGGAATCCGTGTCCGAATCCTTGGATTCCTCTTTCTTCTTGCCACCGAGTAAGCCACCAATCCCTTCACCGATGCCTTCCACGGCTTTGCCGGCCCCTTCGCCGATGCCTTTGGCTGCTTCGCCGACGCCTTCGACACCTTCGCCGAGTTTCTCTGCCGCCTCACCTACAATCTTGCCGGCCTCGGCCACCACTTCGCCTGCCGCGTTGGTGACATCACCGATCACCTGAACACTGAATTCGCCCAGTCCACCGATGGCTTCGAGGCCGCCTTGCAGACCCTGGCCGATATCACCGGGCAACAGGTCACCCGGCAGACTCGCCACGCTCTTGAGGATCGCCGCCACGACGATACCGCTCAGGTCCTTCAGCAGTACGCCCTTATCGCTGTCGCTGCCGATATCGGTGAGTTTGATTTCGGGGATCTCGATGGTGGTAGACAGGTCCCCGACCACCTCGGCCTTGACCTTCACGTTCGTGATCAAAAGCTCATTGACGACAAACTTCTTGCCTTCTTCGGTATCTTGCACGGCCCCTTCATCTTCGCCGCCGAGTTTGGCAAGATTCTCAAGAATCACGTCGTAATTGGCCTTACCCTTGTTTTTTTCCAGCACGATCTCGATATCGTTGAGATTAAGCGTGGGTACCTCGACCTTGTCGCTCATCAACGAACCAACCGTCACCTTGACGTGGCCATCGCCTAGCTTGAGGAAGTGCTCGGCGTTGAATCCTTCGGGGTTCGCAACCGACAGCCCGTTCATGGACATCTCGCCGGAAAACAGGCCCATACTCACGTCATCGAGTTTAGTCTCGACGCCCATCGCGTAGGTGCCGCCTTTCTCGATCGCGGTCTTGGTGATCTTGTCGATCATGACGTAGCCGACCACGGCAAGCACCACGACAACCAGTACCAGCAGGATTCCGATCCTTACGATCCACTTCATCATTGAGCCCCTTATCGCCCGGGTTGGATGGTTTTAGTTCTCTATCACTATATCATGGCGACATGCGTGACGAAGACTTCATGCTCGAAGCGATCCGCCTGGCCCGGCAAGGGCAGGGCTCGGTCGAACCCAATCCGATGGTCGGTGCGGTGATCGTGCGAGACGATAAAGTCCTCGCTCGCGGGTTCCACGGCCGATACGGCGGCCTGCACGCCGAAGCCGAAGCTTTTGAACAGTGCCGGCAAAATGGCATTGATCCAGCAGGTGCAACCATTTACGTCACACTCGAACCCTGCTGCCACTACGGCAAGCAGCCGCCCTGCGCCAAGGCCGTGATCGAGGCGGGCATCAAACGCGTCGTCATCGCCATAGCGGACGAGTTCGAGCCCGTCGCCGGCGGGGGGGTGCCGATGCTCCGTGAAGCCGGGATCGAGGTCGAAGTCGGCATCTGCCGTGAGCAAGCCGAGCAACTTGCCGAGGCGTACCTGAAACGAGGCCGGACCGGCTTGCCCTGGACCATCGTCAAATGGGCACAAACCCTCGACGGCAAAACCGCCACCCGCACCGGCGACAGCAAGTGGATCAGCAACGAACAATCCCGAAAACGCGTCCACGAGGTCCGCGCCCGCGTCGACGCCATCATCGTCGGCATCGGCACCGTCCGCGCTGACAACCCGACTCTCACCGCACGCGATGTCGAAGTCAAACGCATCGCAAGACGCGTCGTGATCGATCCCCGCCTGAGCCTGCCTGAAGAATGCAACCTGCTGAACACACTCGACCAGGCCCCGCTGACGATCGCGATTCATGAGAAGCTGTTCGACAATGAATCCGACCGCCTAAAAGCCATGGCCGACAAAGGCGTCGAACTGCTCGGCCTGCCCACGTTACCCGGCACCGACAAGCAACTCGACCTGCGCCCCTTGCTCGAGCACCTCAGTCAGACACACCGAGCCATGAATGTTTTTACCGAAGGCGGCGCCCATCTATCCGGCGCATTGCTGCAACAGAACCTCGCCGATCAGGTCCTGACCTTCATCGCCCCGAAAGTCGTCGGCGATGCAAATGCCTTAGATGCCGTAACAGGCATGTCCTGCGAAAGCATCGCGGATTCAAAACAACTGACACTGCGAGCGGTCGAACAATTAGGCGATGATGTGCTGATCGATTTGCGTGTATAAACACACTTTCACAGCCGCAGTGCGACAAATAGTGAGCCCCAAGTTTCAGATCATCCCCAAGCCACCTGTAACGAGCATGTTTAGCCGCAGCGGACACGCGGCGGAACCCGGGCGTAGCCGCTCGGGCTAAACGGGAGATAACTCGTTACGAATGGATCCCCCTTTGTCCGGAAATTAATTCAACTGAAAGTCACCGCATTGAAGCGTGACATGATGTCAGCGCAAATCATGGGGGCAGTTGAGGTCATTCATCAGAAAGCAAAGGGCCTGTCTGCAAGCATTCTCACACACTCAACCCCACGCTTCCGCGTGGGGCTATTGGTAAGGTCAATGCGATTACTTCCCATACAAGAACATCAACACATCGCCGAACCGTTTCGACCAAGCGGCTTCGTTTTGTTCTTCGCCTTCAACTACAAGTTCGACATAGTCCTTGTCTTTCACAAGCCCGGCGGATTGCATCGTGGACGCGAGGGTTTGCAGGTGGGGGACCGCCTCGCCGGCGGGGTAGTCTTCGGTTTCGCCTTCGCCCATGTCGATCCAGAACTTCGTGTTAGTCATCCAGTCGTTGTCGGCAGTCCACTGGCTTAACAGTTCGCCTTCTGCCGACCACAAGGCCGGTGACATCGCAACGCATGCACCGAAAATGTCATTGTGCGCCCGTGCGGTATCCAACGCGATCAGTCCGCCCAAGGATGAACCGGCGATGGCGGTGTGTTCGCGGTCCGGCAACGTGCGGTACGTCTTATCGATGAACCGCTTGACCTCGTAAGCAACAAACCAGCCGTAGTACACGCCGCGCGCAACCGGATCGGATTCGAACTTGCGGATAGGCGTAAACTCTTCGGTACGGTCAGGCGAGTTATAAATCGCCACGATAATCACCGGCTCGATCTTGCCTTCACTGATCAGCTTCTCGGCCGTCTCATCCACGTTCCATTCAACGCCCGCAAAACTCATCGCGGTATCAAACAGGTTCTGGCCGTCCTGCATGTACAATACGGGGTAACGCTTGTCCGGATTCTCGTCATAGCCCGGCGGCAGGTAAACAGCCAACGTGCGATCGTTATCCAGTAAGGTCGAGTGGAAACCGACGTGCGTTCGGATGTTACCCGTCAGGGTGCTCTTGCCCGGTTCGGCCTTGCCTTGATCGACCCACGTCGCCACTTCGATCGCAACCGATTCGGTTTTCTTTGGCGTAAGCGTACGGTTCTCCATCTCCGCGCCGTCCGGTCCGCGCTCTACCGTGTTCCACGAGCCGCGTGTGATTTTGTATTCAATATCTTCACCACCCGGCAATTGTGTCGTAACGGCATACCGGCCGTCGTCTTCTTTCTTAAGCTCCAACCCCTCGGCACGCCAGGAGCCCAACTCCGTTACGTTGCCTGAAAGATAGAGCTTCTGATAGCGCGGCGTCTCCGGTGGAACCTTCACCACGAAGTGCACCGTTACCTTCTCAGGCGGGGCCTCGGCTGATGATTTGGCTTTCCAGTCTTCCAGCTTGATCGATAACAAAACACCGCCAAGCACCAACGCGACCAGAATGGGTAACAGGTAGAGAACTTTTCGCATGGCGTGCCCTTTGCAGAATGCTTCCAGGTGATGGGCTGATACGGACAACCAGTATAACTTCTATCACCAAACAGGAAACCGGTAATATCCCGCCCATTGCGGTGTTTAGACTAATTCAATATCACGCGGTCGATCACAGAGATGGTTAATGACACGTGTTAACTTGTTAACCATGAGAAAATGTCGATCAATATCGATCGATGCTGGCGCAGACTTCTTCGCCCTGCACGTTGGACGTCATCGCAAGCACCGGGCCCGTGTCCTGGCTCGCATCATGCAACAGTTCGCTTGGTATAACATTCGTAATGAGCTTCGGCGGGCCGATCAATTCACAATCAGCCTGCCCCTTGACGTGCCGGTTAAGCGTGGCGGTGATGCCGTGCGTCAGGTGTTCATCGACACACACACGCATGCTTGATGGCAAACGCAGCGTCACGACCTTCTTGTTCTGATGCAGCTCGATCAAAACTTCCGCGTGCGGCTGGCCACGGTTGGCCGCCATCCGAAGCACTTCTCGCAACTGAGTCAGCTCGCCGTTGAACGCATCACCATCACCGCGCATCGTGATCTTCACCGCGCGTGTCAACCGCTCCGCCGCACGCTCGATCGGGATCACATCATCCACAAGCAACTGCGGCGTCTCGCGCTTGCGATCCACCTTGGCCAGCAGGAACACGATCTTGTCGTTCTCAAGCAGCGGCGCGACGACATCGTATGTCTTGGGGAACACAACCGCATCGATCGGCCCGGTCTTGTCCTCGATCGTCAGATGCGCCATCTTCTTGCCTGATGCACGTGTAAACGTAGGCCTGACGCGCGTCAGCATCCCGCCGATCGTCACCTGCGTATCGGCTCGCAACTGCTCGACATCCGCAATCGTGCACGAGCTGTAACGCTGAATCGCATCGGCGTGCTCATCCATCGGATGGCTCGACACGTAGAAACCGAGCACGGATTTTTCGTGCTTAAGTAATTCCTGCTTCGACCAGGGCTCGATCTTCGGCAACTGCGGCTCAGGCGCTTCAACCGCTTCGCTCGCCGACTCACCGAACCCGCCGCCGAAGAAGTTCATCTGCCCCGAATCACGATCCGCAGCGGCACGCTGTCCGGACTGGATCGCACCCTCCATCGCCGCCACCATCGACGCGCGGTTTTCGATGCCATGGATCTCATCGAACGCTCCGCATTTGATCAGCGCCTCGATCGTCGCCTTGTTCACCGAGCCCAAAGGCACACGTTCGCAGAAGTCGTACAGGCTCTTAAATGGCCCGTCCTTCTCACGTACTTCGAGTATCGCCCGGATCGCCTTCTCGCCAACCCCTTTCACCGCCGACAGACCAAAACGGATATGCCCGTGGTTCGCATCATGCGGTTCATCCTTTTCAAAGACAACCGTAAACCCGATATCCGAAAGATTAATGTCCGGCTGCCCCACCTCGATACCGCGATGCCCATCAGGCCACATCACGCGCTTACACTCGTCGATGTACTCGACAACCTTCTCCGTGCTGACCGATTCATACGTCAGCAGTGCAGCCATGTACTGCACGGGGAAGTACGTCTTCAGGTACGCCGTCTGGTAAGCGACTATCGCGTAACCCGTCGAGTGCGACTTATTAAAACCGTAGCCGGCAAACTTGAGGATCAGGTCGAACAGTTCATTTGACTGCTTTTCGCTGACACCCTTTTGCTTCGCGCCCTCGATAAACTGGGCGCGGTTGGCGTTGATGACCTTTTCTTTCTTCTTACTGATCGCCTTGATCAGTGTGTACGCCGAACGCAGCGGGATATCGCCCAGCTCGTTGACGACCTGCATGACCTGTTCCTGGTAGACCATGATCCCGTAGGTCTCATCCGTCAGGCGGTCGACGATCTCATTAACCTTCGGCACACTTTCCCGGCCGTGCTTGCGGTTGTTGTAATTCGGGATCAGTTCCATCGGCCCGGGCCGATACAGCGCGTTGGCCGCGATCAGGTCTTCCAACCTATCCGGCTTCATCGCCATCAACAGGTTGCGCATCCCACCTGATTCAAACTGGAATACGCCCGCGGTCTCACCACGCTGGAATAACGCAAGCACGTTCGGGTCGTCGTACTTGAGGCGTTCAAGGTCGAGGGGGTCGGGTGTGGGGTGTGGGGTGTGGGGTGTGGGGTGCTCGGTATTGATTGAAGAATCTGCTTCTTCTGCCTTCCCGATACCCGATACCCGAGCCCCGATACCCGATGCCACAGACTTCTTGATGGTCTGCTCATCCAGCGTCTGCTTAATCAGCTTCTTCGCACGCTCAATAATCGAAAGCGTGCGCAGGCCGAGGAAGTCCATCTTTAATAGGCCGACCTTCTCAACCGTAGGCCCGTCCCACTGCGTGACGATCTGTTCCGTCCCCGGCGGTTTGTACAGCGGGATGATGTTGTCCAGCGGCTGCGTCGCCAGCACCACGCCCGCCGCATGCACACCCGCGTGCCGCGCCAAGCCTTCCAGACGCATCGCGGTATCGATCATCCGCTTATGTGTCGGGTTGTCCTTGTACAGCTTCGCAAGGTCCGGCTCCTGCGCCAGCGCCTTTTCAAGCGTCACGCCAAGCCCGTCACCGATCAGTTCACAGACCTTGTTCACCTCCGGCAAAGGCACATCCATCACGCGACCCACATCGCGGATCGCCGCACGCGCCTTGAGCGTTCCGAACGTGATGATCTGCGCGACGTGCCCGTACTTCTGACGGACATATTCAATGATCTCCTGCCGGCCGTCCTGGCAGATGTCGATATCGATGTCGGGATATTCCGATCGGTCCGGGTCGGTAAAACGCTCGAACAGCAAGCCGTACTGCACCGGGCACGCGTTGGATAAACCAAGCACATACCCGACCATCGTCCCGACGCCCGAACCACGCGCGTTACACGGTATCCCGCGCCGCCGCGCTTCGTTGACGAAGTCCCAGACGATCAGGAAGTACGCCGAGATGGATTTGTCCGCAAGGATCTTTAGTTCACGATCAAGCCGTACACGGATCTCGTCGGTGATCCCGTCTTCACCGTAACGCCAAAGCAATCCCGCTTCACTGAGTTTTCGTAATGCATCGTCGCACTGCCGCTTCAGATCTTCGGCCGTCGTGTGCGTATCGTTGATCGAGTCGAATGGCTCGAGATCAAACTTCGAGCAGAAGTTCTGATACCAAGCCGTGGAACCGATAGGATGCTGGGGATTGTCACCCTCAGCATTCTTACCCAATCCCGAATCCCCAACCCCCAATCCCCTCTCATCAATCTTCACCACAGGCGCATGGTTCGCGTTGAAGTCCAGCTCCAACTCGCACATGTTCGCGATGTGCAGCGTGTTCTCGCACGCCTCAATCCACTTCGGGTGGTCCATCGCCGAGTACATCTGCGAGCTGCTCTTAAGGAACAACTCCTTCGGGTACTTCATCCGGCTTTCGTCGCTGACCAGCTTGCCCGTCGAAATACAGCACAGTGCATCGTGCGGCGCATAATCACCTTCGAGCAGGAAGTGCACATCGTTCGTCGCGACACAGCCGATCCCCAACCGGTCCGCAAGGTCCATCAATTCGGGATTGACCTGGTCCTGCTCGCGGATGTGCTTTTGCAGTTCGATGAAGAACCGGTCCGGCCCGAAGATCTCGAGATAGATCTCCGCGATCTCCTTGGCGCGTTTCCGGTCATCCTTCATCAATGCCGAGGGGATCTCACCGCCCAAGCACGCACTGGTGCAGATAAGCCCATCGCTGAACTGCTGCAAGACCTCTTTATCGATCCGTGGCTTGTAGTAGAAGCCCTCGGTATACGCGATCGACCCGAGTTTGAGCAGGTTCTGATACCCGACTTGATTCTGAGCAAGCAGCAGTAGGTGGTACCCGCCGTCCTTCACGCCCGTAGCCGTACGGTTCTTGCGCGAGTCGGCCGCCATGTAGGCTTCGATCCCGACGATCGGCTTGACCCCCGCCGCCACCGCCTTGGAATAGAAGTCCACCACGCCGAACAAACAGCCGTGATCCGTAATCGCGATCGATGGCTGCTCCAGCGCCTTGGCACGCTTGACAAGGTCCCCCGTCTTGCACGCACCATCCAGCAGCGAATACTGCGAGTGTACGTGCAGGTGAACGAAAGGCTTGTTTTTACTCGTGTTACTTGGCGCCATCCCTGGCCGGTCCCTCACTCTGGGTCGGTTCAGCGGTTCATGAGTATCCTAGGTATGGCAAGACAACTCAGCCATACGCTCGTTCACCCAAAGTAACGCGTCATGCCCACGCTGTCGATAGCCAAAATGAGCCGGTTTTACCGATCAATCGTGATAACTCTCCGTTTGATCTTGGATTGGGTCGATGGCCACCACATCGTCGATTTTTGAGTTTATTTTTCTTCCGGATTGAATGGCGAATTCTCACGCAGCACCCAACGCAAACCCAGCGCCCTTGGCGAACGGATCACCCGCTTCGGCCGGAGCACCACCTCCCGCCCCGTGTCCGCCCGGTCATGCGTTTGACCGCCCGGCCAACGCACCTCAGCCTTCCCCGTTAACTGCAGCATCGTGCCGCTTTCAAAATCGATGAACAGCAAGCCCGCACGCGGATCGATCGTCAGGTTCCCAAGCGTCTGGAACATGTTGTTGCCCGGGTAATCCTTAAATACAAGCGTGCCGTCCGCCGATGCGCGCACAAATCCCGGCAATCCCCCGCGGTGTGACACATCAGCACCATAACCCTTCGCCGTGCTTGCAATAAAAAACGTATCACTGCGGCGGATCAGCTCGATATCCAACCTGCTTAACCGCGTGTCCACAACAGTTAACCGTGCCGGCGAAGGCTTCTGCACGCCAATCAACTCTCGCACCTGGATGTACTTCGGACAGTTGCCGTACGCCTGCTCGACCCGCACATGCAATTCGCCATCAGCTCGCGTGAGCTTCCCATTGAACCGGAAGCGCCTCCGCGTCGACAGTTCGATCGCCAGAAATCCCGCATCCGCCCCCGCTTCCAATCCCGCCAACGGATCATCCGACCTCAGCAGGGCATCAATCACCACCTCCCTCGGCCCGGCCGCACGGATAAAACCCGCCTGGCCTGCCAATACCGATGCCCACACATCCCCACGCCCATCCACCCCGCCCAGAATCAACATCGGCAGGTTGGCTAAAAACATAGCCGCACCCTCCGGCAAGGTCGGCTGAATGATCCGCCCGACCCGCTGCGCCTGATCTGACACGCCCGCCCGGGCCTGCACAGCCAACTCACCCTCGTGGAAGACATCACTCATCTTCCACCTCATCTTCACCCACGATCGCCGACCAGTTCGGGTCAGCCCCGCAAAGATGGTCCCACGTCTCGGTGGTGTCGTTATGGATTGACTCCTGTGCATCCGGTTTCTGCTGCTCATCCGGCATGACGTGTCCTCCGTTATGTCAGTGATGAAAAAAGCCCGCGCCGGAATCCAGAACCGACGCGGGCTTGTGGGGTAGGAATGAGGGGTCAGGCGGTCGGCTGGCTGCGTGCGGCCTCAACCGCGGCAGCGAGCGTCTTTTTAGATTGGAAACCAGCCATCTGGTTCACGACTTCGCCGTTCTGGAAGACCAGCAGCGCCGGGATCGAGCGGATGCCGTACTGCGCCGCCAATTGCGGGCTGTTGTCGACATTCACCTTGCCCACCGGCACCTGCCCGGCATACTCCTCCGCCAAGGCGTCGACTACCGGCCCAACCGCCCGGCATGGGGCGCACCAGTCCGCATAAAAGTCGACCAGCACCGTTCCATCGTGATCCAGCACCTGCTGCTGGAAGTTCTGTTCGTTCAATTCAAGTGTGTTCTTGCCTGCCATGATGATGGCTCCTTTCATGAAGTTATTTGATTCGTACAGCGGATTTCTACTCTCAGCCCCCGGCTCTGCTGGGGAATTTATTCGCACCTTCCACTTCGAGGTCCCCCAGCAGAGCCGGGGGCTGAGGGATATTGTTTCCCCAAATTCCGTTCACACAGCCTGCGGCTGCCCCGTCTGCACCAGCGGGAAGTCGATTTCAGTTTGTGCCAGATGGTTGAAGTAGTTCGTGAAGATATTCATCAGCGTCTGGGCGAAGACCTCCACAATCTGCTGATCGCTGAATCCCGCATCGCGCATCGCTTGGACCTGCTCATCGCTGACATGGCCCCTGCGGTCGCTGATCGATCGTGCGAAGCCAAGCGCCGCCGCCGTAGCAGGGTCATCCGAATCGCCGCGCAGGTTCTTCGAAATTTCGTCCTCGGAAAGGCCCAGCTTCGTGCCGATCGCGGTATGTGCAGAGGCACAGTAATCACAAGTATTGATACCAGCTACAGCTAGCGCAAGCTGCTCACGCAGCTTCGCTGACAGCGACCCGCCGCCAAGTTTCTGTCCGAGCCCAAGTAAACCATCCAATACCGAAGGGGCATGGGAGACGGCCTTGTAAATATTCGGGACAAATCCAAGCTGCTTCTGGACCGCCTCAAGCAGCGGCCGACTCTTCTCAGGTGCGTCAGTGATCTCCAGGGGTTCAATGCGTGCCATATTCGTCTGTTCCTCTCAGGTCTGGGCACCCCCCGGTCCCCCGGTATATATGTTTCCGGGGGCCGGGGGCCGGGGGCCGGGGGTGTGGTCTTTCCAAACGCATCAGCGTTCACTACACCCCAGACAACAAGTATACAGACCTGTCTATTCCATTGTTCGTAATATTTGCCAATTAACTTTAATTTGATCCAAATCAATCTTTTTAAACATACCATTCTGTCTATTCATTTGGCCGATATAATGCGTTATGCAGCGATCTCCGTAATCTGATGCCCGATACCCGAAACCCGATACCCGACTCCCCCTTGTCCACCAAACGCGACCAACTTGTCGAAAACGCACTCAAGCTCTTCGAGCAGGAGGGCTTCCACGCCACCGGGATCGATCGTGTGCTGGAGGTCGCGGGCGTCGCTAAGATGACGCTATACAAGCACTTTAAGTCGAAAGACGAACTGATCCTCGCCGCACTGCGCCTGCGGGACGAGCGATGGCGCAACAGCTTCATGCGGAGCATTGAAAAGAAGGCCAAGACCCCGCGTGGCCGGTTGCTGGCGTTATTCGACTTCCTGGCCGAGTGGTTTGCGGACTGCAAATTCGCCGGCTGCATGTTCATCAACGCCTCCGCCGAGTACGCCGACCACGACAACCCCATCCACGCCGCCGCCGCGGAACACAAACGCCTGGTCGAAAAATACGTCTGTGAGTTGGCCGCCCAGGCCCATGCGCCCGACCCCGCCGCCCTCGCCGCACAGTTGTGCATCCTCATGGAAGGCGCGATCGTTTTGACCCAGGTCTGCCCCAGCGAGAACCGAGGCTGCGCCGCCGCCGTCGCCAAACAGGCGGCCGAAGTGCTCATCAATGATGCTCTGGGCGAACAAGCACCATAACCCACCAGGCCACCGCCCGTCATCATGCGCATAGATCTGCCGCATCTCCCTTATATAGGGGTGTTTTATTTGCCCATGCCTGAAATACACAGATGCGCATAATGGCCACAGCCGGACACACAAGGCGGACACAAAAACCACCGCAGGCAGGTCGACAGGCCGGGGCGGACGTCCTACCCCCATCAGGCGGACACCGAGCTATCACCATGCCCAATCATCCGTTACAAACAAATAGAACATCGGACAGGAGGGAGGGGGAGGACACGGCCAGTCTATCGCCCAAATGTAAATGCGTTTCACCCCCAAACCGCCTTGTCGCATCAGCAGGAAATGCTAACGTAGGTGATTCCTCACCCGTTTGTCCCCAAAATAGATCTGGAGTTCGACCATGCCCCTGCCTATCGGCCTGCAACTGTATACCGTCCGTGATGACCTGGCCCGTGATGTGGACGCGACGCTCGCGCAGATCGCCAAGATGGGTTATCAGTACGTCGAGCTGGCCGGGCTCTACGACAAGACGCCTGAGCAGTTCCGGGCATTGCTTGATAAGCACAACCTGACCGCGATCGCTTCGCATGAAGCCGTGGACGATCCGAAAGTCGCCGCCGAGCGTGCCCAGATCCTCGGCCACAAGTTCATCGTCTGCCCCTACCTCGATGAATCACAACGCAAGAGCTACGTCGCCATCGCCAAACGTCTCACCGAAGCCGCCGCGAAACTCAACGAGCAAGGCCTGACCGTCTGCTACCACAACCACGACTTCGAATGGCAACCCGCCGACGATGGCCGGCGCGGCATCGATATCCTTTTCGATACCCCTGAATACAAATCGCTTAACAGCGAGTTGGACGTCTACTGGGCCGCCAAAGCCGGCGACAACCCCGTCGACTGGATCAACAAACTCACGGGCCGCCTGCCGCTGCTTCACATCAAAGACATGGCCGACTCACCCGAAAAGGGTTTCGCCGAGGTTGGCACGGGCGTGCTGGACTTCAAAGCCATGATCGCCGCCGCCAGGTCCGCCGGTGTGAAGTACTACATCGTCGAACAGGACAGCAACTGGAAAGTCAGCCCGCTTGAGTCTGCAAAAGTCGGCCTGGAAAATCTGAAGAAGATGTTGAGTTGATCGCGCCGCTCTACATCACACGCCGTCATTGAACACGCAGTAGCCAACGATCAATACCACAAACAGCACGCTGCCCAGCAGCACGAATTCCCACACGACCGCTGCGCTGCATACGGCCAGACCAAACCGTACCATGCGCCCGGTGAAAGTTCTGCTGAACTTGCGCCCAAGGTATGCGCGATGCATCGTATACAGATAGATAAGCAATACGATCCCGATCGCCGCGCCCACGATCCGCAAACACCAGCCCAACCGCGAATAGTCCGGCGGCAACCCCAACCACTCTCCACCATCAGAGATGCCGAACACCGTCGCCATCAGACAAATAAACAGCCCCACGCAACCCGCATGAAACGCAAACACCACCCGACGCCTGACAACCTCAGCCGACTCGGCCCGTCCCCATCGGCCGACCACCCCGTGCAATGTACTCATCCAAACCCCTCAAACTCCGCCGCTCAGATCAGAACACAAGCTCAGATGTCCAAAGAACCATGATTAAAGCATATTTAGATCTTATGTTGCAAGACTTTTCTGTATGAAATGTTGGTTAAGGCCTTAGATAGAATTGCCCAGTTTCCCCAGATTAACAAGCCGCCCCTGATAAGTGCGCCAACTAAGGCTCCAGCACGACCTCGACATCCCTGATAACAAACTCATGATCGAGAATGCGGTAGACATCAACCGTGCCTCTGGCGGCATCAGGATGTGGACGGAAGATCACATCAACGCGATCCGCATCGACCTCGCTTGGCCAACGGGTCGCAAAGCCGTGCGAGCTGTTCGTGGTCGGTCCGGAACGTGCGACCTCCGCCAGCCTGTATTCTTTACCCTCACACTCAACCAGCATCTGATAGCCGAACGGCACGGTCGTCCCATCCAGCTCAACCTCAAACCGTGCATTAATGTATTGCGGCCGATTCTTCTGCGGCCTGATCTTGATGCGATTGTCCTTGATCGATATTCCCGTTTCCATCGCTGCCGCCGCTTGCGGGTCCGTAAACAACGCTACTTCTTCCGCATCCACAGGCAACAATTCAAGCGGACATCGGCGCACACGATCAAACTCGGCGATCAAAGGCCCACTGCTGCTGCCCAGACGTATCTCGGTCGGCTCGGTGTATGTCACGTCATATTGCCCGGGTTGAAGCTGATCAAACGGCTCACTGTCTGTCCCGAAACTCGTCCCACCGCCGGAATGCCCTGCGCTACTGACAAAGCCACTTCCCGATCCGCCTTGCTGTGTCCGATCCAGAACAAGGCCGTCGATCTCGATGATGTCGCCGTGCTCTACAAAGTAGTAGTGGGCGGAATCTCCCTGGCCCCTGTCAGCAGACCGGCTCGTTGCCACCGCGACCCGTTTACTCAACACTACGCGCGGCCGAACGATGACCGAGTAATCGTAAATCTGCTGCGCATACTGATCGTACTGCGCCTGCGTGCCCACACCTTGTGTAAACAGCTCCCCGAACACATCCCCCCATGTCTCGTCCCACGCTATCGAAGTATCCGCCTGTACCTTGAGCACCGTTCCCAAAAGGTCATCGAGCTGGCCCGCAGACAAACTGCCGGTTTGCGTTCGCAATAACAACTCATCCAATGCCTTGTCGTTCGGTCCAAATGTTGGAGACGTCGCTTCCAGCTTTAGTAACCAGAACGGCTTGTAAGGATTAAGATTCGTGTGCTGCAGAAAACTGATCAGCAGGAAAACGAGAAGGGCGGTGGATGCGAGCCCCAATGCCCCGGCGAAGATGGCCGGGCCCGTTCTGCACCTGCGGTTGCCGATGACGATCGCTTTCTTGGCCGTCAGGTCCGCACCGCATTCAGGACATGCCTCGCGCGGCTCGGGCGTCCCGATCAGATCATACCGGCACTGCCGACACACCGGATGCTTATCCACCGGCTTACCCCGCCAATACTGAACACAGCGGATAAGACCAACCAATGCAACCACAATCAAAATGGGGTAAATGAGTATCATGCCGGAACATCTTCACTGAATTGCGGTATTGTTTAAACGAAGTATGACTCACTCAATCTGATGCGTCGTAATACCTGTTGAATATATGTTATACCCCAACCTCAAGGCTGACGCACCACATCGACCCTGACATCTTTGATAACAAATTCATGGTCCAGGATGCGAAATACATCGATCGTCTCTCTCGCCGCATCCGGGTCGGGGCGGAAGATCAGGTCGACCCGCTCGGCGACGAAGTTGTCGGGCCAGCCTCTTACAAAGCCGAAGCTTTCACTGTGCGTGGGACTGTTACACGCGATAGTGCCCAACCACCATTGATCCTCACCAGACTTTGCATTGATCGCGTAGGCAAATGGAGCCGTCGTCCCATCAATCTTGAGATTCACGAGAAATCGATCACGACGTAATCTGTAATGGTAACCAATCAGGTTACGATCAACTGTTACGCCTTTCTCCATCAAAGCGGCGGCGGCGGGGTCATGAATCCGCTCGATGTCATCTGTATCCGCTGAGACGATCTCAAAGTTCTTTGTCGAAGTGCGGTCGATGGTAGCGACAGTCATCCCATCCAAGCGGATCTCTGTTGTCTCGATGAGTTTCAGCGTATGCGTACCGGCCGCGAGTGATTTTAATTCTTCATCATTAAAACGCACCTGAGTTCCACCGACATCTTCCCAGTTTGGATTATCAGAGAAGCCCAGAGTTGAGGTTGTTCTGTACGGCCTGCCTGTAACAGAGCCGTCTATTTCGATAATCGGTTTTTGTAATTTGTAGCTTCGGTATTCAGCCTTGTCGCCGTGGCCCCGATTGTATGCGTCATACTTTTTAACAGGGATCGAATCTCCCAGCCTTACACGCGGCCTTACTTTAATGTCAAAAGCATATATGCCTGCAGCATATTGCTCGCGCTGCTTTGGCGTACCCACACCCCGCGTAAACAATTCCGCAAACACATCACCCCAAGTCGGGTCCCATGGGATAGACATATCCGCCTGCATTTTGAGCGTGGCATCCATCAGATCATCGAGCTGACCGGATGAAAGACTTCCACTTTCCGCCCGCAACAACAATTCATCCAGCGCCTGATCGTTCGGCCCCAATACGGTCGATGTCGCTTCCAGCTTCAACAACCAGAACGGCTTGTAGGCATTAATGCTTGTGCCACCAAACGTATTGAAAATCATCATGCCCAACAACACTGCGGCAACCAAAGCAACCACGCCGGTTACCATGGCTGAACCCATCAGTTTCTTACGATTGCCTTTGCGCATTGCGCGTTTGGTCGTTAAGTCCGCCCCGCATTCCGAGCACTTGTTATACGGCTCGGGCGCGCCGCTCAGGTCGTAGCCACACTTGCGACACACCGGATGGTCGTCGATCCGTTTACCACGCAAACACCAGATGCACAGCAGCAGGCCGATCGCAGCGGTCAGCCCGAGCATGATGAGCAGAATGATCGTCCAAAGCAGTGGCGAAGGTGATGCAGCCATGAGATTTAGTTTAACGCCTGACGTCTTGATCTGTCATCCCGCATGATCCGTCAGCTCAGTGTCAGGCTGAGGCATATCAAGAAAATCCGGCTCCAGCGACAGGCAGATCGCAAGCTCGTGATCCAGCATCAGGCCAAGCAGGTCCCGCGCGGTGGGTGATAACGCCGCGTCCGGATTCTGCCGGTAGTACCACACCACTCCGTGGGCTTCAGCCAGTTGTGAGAACGTATCATCAAGCGATGCCGAATCCAGAGCCTGCCCCTCAACAAGCACCGTACTGTCATCAAAGACCTGCACGCGTTTCACCGGCGCGTTCTTGCGCAGCTCTGTCAGCGACGGCTGTTCGGCCTTGCCGCAACCAACCAACGTAAGCAAAAGCACAAGTGTGAATAAGTACGCCCGCATGCCCCGATCCTGTATTTGATGACACGCATCAAACATCGCAAACCAGACTAATCCGCGCTCCACAGCAGCTTGCCGTCTTTATCTTTCTTCGAGCGGTGTGGTTCAGCCTTCTTCTTTGGCTTGCCGCGTTCAATGCCCTTATCTGCCTGCGTGGTCTTCATCGTGTCGCCCGTCTTGGCAACATGCTTGACGCGCTCTAGCGCCCGCTTGGCGTAGTCTTTGCTTAATTCGCAGCCGGTCCATTCGCGTTTCAGCTTAGCCGCGGCTGCGAGTGTCGTGCCGCTACCGACGAACGGATCGAACACCACATCACCCTCGTTGGAACTCACCTTGATGATGCGTTCGAGCAAGGCCTCGGGCAACTGGCACGGGTGCCAGCCCTGGCGTTCCTTGAATGTTCCGGCCAAGCGAGACTGATACCAGGTATCCTCACCGGGCTTGAAGCAGTCACCTTCCGCTGTCTGCGGGCGCAGGTACCACGTATCGTCGGGCAGTTTGCCTGTGGGGTTGGCACGCGCATCGTTGTACGTCGTCTGCCTGGCGCTTGGCACAGCGATCGCTTCACGGTTAAACGTGAACGGCGGATTCTTTGTGATCTTCTCGTGCGATTTGATCTTCGCTGTCGCAGAACCGACACAATAGAAAAGGTGTGCGTGCGAGCGGTTGAACTTGAGTTTGCAGTTCTGGCCAAATGTGTAGTGCCAGATGATCCAGTTGCGGAAGACAAGTTGTTTTTCATCTTCGAGCTTGCGCAGGTGCAGCCGGGTTTCCGCGGCATACTCATCCCCGATCAGGATGTACAGGCTCCCGCTGGGTTTGAGCAACCGGGCGCAGCCGTCGATCCACGCGTTGGTCCAGTGGACGTAATCTTCGTGCTCGCGGTTGTCGTCGTAGTGGTCGTACTTGAACCCGATGTTGTAAGGCGGGTCCGCGAAGATCAGGTCGACGCTGTCTTCGGGCCACTTGGCCATGAGTTCCAGACAATCGCCCTGTGCGATGGAATTAACGGGGATGGAGTTTGCTTTTTTAGCCATAACTTGTCGATTGTACCAGGCACGCTGTTCGGGCGCAAGAATTTCGGTTTGTAGGTGTTATGATCAATAGGGCCTTCTCTGACATACCCAGTATAGGTGAGGTTCTGCATGGCATCACATCCACACGCACCACGTTGTGCCCACGTCGGGATTTGGGTCATTTGGACCATGGGCCTCGCCGTCGTCTCAGCAGGGGCTGCAACGGTATCTGTTGATTCCATCGACGCGCTCAGCGACGCCGTCCGCAATGCCAAGCCCGGCGACGAGGTCGTGCTCGCTGACGGTGAGTACCGTGATGTTGAACTGCGCATCTTTGGTAAGGGGGAGAAAGATCAACCCATCCTTGTCCGCGCTCAAACCGTCGGCGGCGTCAAAATCACCGGTGAATCCAACATGCGCATCTGGGGCCAATTCGTCACCGTCCAAGGCTTCAGCTTCATCAACGGCCATCCCGGCACAACCGACGTCGTCCAGTTCCGACGCAACTCCGACGACCACGCTATCGGCTGCCGACTATCGCGTTGCTCGATCATCGACTTCAACCCGCCCGACGGCAAAAGCGGTAAGTGGGTCTCTGTCTACGGCCAACACAACCGCGTCGACCATTGCTACCTCGCGGGCAAAACCACCGAAGGCGCAACGCTCGTCGTCTGGCTCGACGGCAAACCCAATCACCACCGCATCGACCACAACCACTTTGGCCCACGCCCGCCGCTGGGGCGCAACGGCGGGGAAACCATCCGCATCGGCGCCAGCGACTTCTCCATGACAAGCTCCGCCACAATCGTCGAAGACAATCTCTTCGATGAATGCGACGGCGAGATCGAAGTCATCTCAAACAAATCCTTCGACAACATCTACCGCAACAACACCTTCGACAACTGCAACGGCACGCTGACACTGCGTCACGGCGGGCACTGTCAGGTCATCAACAATGTCTTCATCGGCCGAGATAAGAAAAGCAGTGGGGGGGTGCGTATCATCGGCCCCGACCACGTCGTCCAAGGTAACCACATGCAGAACCTGACCGGTAAAGACTTCTACGCCGCGATCTCGATCATGAACGGCCAACCCGACAATGAACTTACCGGCTACCAGCGCGTCGAGAATCCTGATATCGCCGGCAACGTCATCATCGATTGCGTCAACCCACTGAGCATCGGCACCGGCGCCGGCGATCGCGACCGAACCCTCGCGCCGAAGAACGTGAAACTGATCGAGAACCTGATCGTCAACCGCGACGGGGATGGCGAATACACCATCCACGCCAAGCCGCAAGGCCTGGTCAGTCGCAACAACCATGTCGCCGGCTCCATGCCACCGGACTTGCTCAAAGCCCTTACCTACAAAGCCATCGGCGTTAAGGACAATGGTCAGGGCCTGCTGATCCCTGATGATACTGAGACTTTGTCGCAATATGGTTACGATCCCAAGCGGCTAACCCCCGAAGATGTAGGCCCTGACGCACCGTAAACCGGGTATTTCCCGTGACAACAATGCCTGCAGCAGACAGACGATTGGCCTGGATGTCCACGCGTTATTCACCCGATTATTCACGCGTTGCATTGGTTTGACTGACGTCTATACTCTAGACTCGATACACACGCGGGGCTTATCCCGCCTTGAAGACACTGGAGTTACGTTATGCCTCACATCATTGCCGAACCATGCGTCGGAACCAAAGACACCGCTTGCGTTGACGTCTGCCCCGTCGACTGCATACACCCCACCAAGGACGAGCCGGAATACGAAACTTCCGAAATGCTCTACATCGACAACGAGACCTGCATCGACTGCGGCCTGTGCGTGGATGAGTGCCCGGTCAAGGCCATCTTCCCCGAAGAAGACCTGCCCGAAGAATGGCAGGAATACATCGAGAAGAACTCCGCCTACTACGCGTAAGAAGCCTTTAGCCATTAGCCTTTAGCCATTAGCTATTACCCTATAGCTAATGGCTATTGTTTTATATAGACACGGATTGATCTACCATACCCCAGTGCTTTGACCCTACACCCTAAACCCCACACCCTATACCCTACCCACATGCCCCCCCGCGTACTCATTACCGAAACACTCGCCCAGTCCGTCGCCGACTGGCTCGCTGAACAGACCGACCTCAAGTGGTGCGCCTTCGATTCACCCGAACTCGATACCGAGCTCGCCGAAGCCGAAGGGCTTATCGTCCGCACCTACACCATCGTCGATGAAGCCTTCCTCGAACGAGCACCGAAACTGAAAGTCGTCGGCAGGGCGGGGGTGGGCCTGGACAACATCGACCTGCCGGCCTGCGAGCGCAAAGGCGTACGCGTCGTCTACACGCCCGATGCCAACACGCAGGCTGTCGTCGAATACGTCATCGCACTGATGCTCGATCACTACCGCCCGCGCACCGACATGCCCGACCACGTCGACGCCGACACCTTCCATCAACTGCGCAAAACCGAAGTCGGCCGACAGCTCGACCAACTCACGCTCGGTATCGTCGGGTTCGGTCGGATCGGTAAACGCCTCGGCAAAGCCGCCCACGCCATCGGCATGAAGCTGCTGGTCTGCGACATCCTCCCCGAGGCCGAGTTGCGCAAAGCCGTGGAGTTTCCCTTCAACTTTGTCGACCACGAAACACTTTACCGCGACAGCCACATCGTCACGATCCACGTGGACGGCCGGGCCAGCAACAAACAGATGATCAACGCCGCTGCGCTTCAAAATCTGCGTGATGATTGCCTGTTCATCAACGCCGCCCGCGGCATGCTCGTCGACAACAACGCCTTAGCCGACTGGGCCAAAGCGCATCAGGATGCCAACATCATCCTGGATGTTCACGCCCCCGAACCACCCCCGAGCGACTACCCGCTCTACGATTTACCAAACGTCCGCATCCTCCCACACATCGCCAGCCGCACGCACCAGGCACTGGACAACATGAGCTGGGTCGCGCGCGATGTGGTCAAGGTTTTGCAGGGCGATGAACCAACTTATCCGGCCATTTGATTTTTGCCACTGATAAACACCGATTAACATAGATAAAAGAGGCAAAATCTATCCGTTAGTTCTTATCAGTGTTCATCTGTGTTCATCGGTGGCTTATGAATCTTCCTTCTCAATCACCGGATTCCCATGCTCGTCGATCTTTAAATCCGTCGGCCCCTTGGTGAATTCGACCGGGCCGGGCGGGTTGGTTTGCCAGGATTGATCTTTGATGAGCAGTTGAGCGTTGCGGATGCCCTGGATCATTGCGCGGCGGTCGGTCATGGATTGCGGGTTCTCGTGCTTGGTTTCGTATGACTTATGCTCTTCCTTATAAAGATGCACCGTCTGTGTCGGGAAGGCGAACTGTACACCAAGCTTGTCGGCAAGCCTGACGATGTCGAGGAACAGGCGTTCTCGCTCGCGCAATTCTGTCGACCAGTCGGGCACCTCGTGGAAGACGTAGATCAGGATGTTCAGGCTTGAGTCGCCGAACTCATGGCACCAGACCTGGAAGTAATCCTTGCGTGTATACGGATGGCTGCGCACCAGTTCGCGGATGCCTTCGGTGAAGGCTAACAACTGATCGGGTGTCGTGTCGTACTGCACGCCGATGTGCGTTTTCCAACGCCGGTACTGGCGCCTGCCGTAGTTGTCGACGCTTGCGTTGATCAGGTTCGCGTTCGGCAGGGTAATCAGTGAGTTGTAGAACGTACGGATACGTGTCGAGCGGAAACCGACCTCTTCGACCGTGCCTTCCAATCCTTCTGTTACGATCCAGTCGCCGACGGTGAAGGGTTTATCGAACAACACGGTGACCGAGCCGAACAGGTTCTTGATCGAATCCTGGGCTGCGAGCGACACCGCCAAGCCCGCGATACCCAGGCCGGCGAGCCACCCCGTGATGTCCAGCCCGAACACGTTCTGCGCGACAACCAGCGTAAACACCACCACCAGGAATATCCGCAGCGCCTTTCGCACCAGCGGCACGAGTTGATCGTCCAGCTTGCTCTTGGTTTTCTCGCTTAACCGACGCAGCGCCGCGTCGATCACCTCGACCAGGTTGAACAGGAACCAGCCCAGCGCCAGGATCAGCAGAAACTCGATGATGTTGTTCGTGAATTCCTGCAGCCGCTCTTCGCGGTAGATATTGCTCATGCCGAACCACAAACCGAGACTCAGCAACGTAAAGCTCGCCGGGCTCGCCGCGTTATCGAACATAATCCCCCGTACCTCCCAGCCATGCTCGATCCAGCGCTTCGATGCCGAGCGCAGGAGCGACTGCACGATCTTGCCCGCCAACAACCCCAGAAAAATCGCGCCCAGCAAAATACCCCATGCCAAATTAGAGGTCCGCGTAAACGTCGGCCCGACCAGCTTCACGACATCCGCATCGATCCGCTTCTCCTGATCGAAGTACTTCGGCGGCAGATAAGCGGTGCTCGCATATAACCGGGGCAGCTCGTTCACCGTCCTGCGGTTGAAGCGCCAATCCCCCTTATCATCAGCCTCCATCACGATCCTGCCGTCCGGCTTCATATTGTGAGCGGCAAGCGTCTCCCATACCCAGGCGTAACGCGGAGCCGGGAAGAACTGATACCGTGAGATCGGTTCTTCCTCACTATCCGCCGGCGGATTCACCGAGACCTCCCCCGGCACCGCCAGCACTTCGATCTTCCCCAAGCGGTTCAGCACATCCAGCAGATTCTCCGCCAGTATCTTCTGATCTGTTTCACTAGTTCTGTCCGGAAAATCAAAACACGCCAGCGCCTCGGGCCACGCATCATCGTGCCCGTCATCCACCCGATTCATCGCGTTGAGAAACGCAGACATCACATCCCGCGGGCTGGCATGACCTGCTTGCTTCACATCCTTGGCTTCCGCCGCTTCTGTCTGCTGCACCGCGTGCTCGGCAGCGGTCTGTGCATCGGCATCCACCGCCGGGCTGTCCTGCGCGAACAAGCTCGTCGGCGCAAGCAACAAAGCAATCAGTAGTACAACCCGGACCAATCGTGATTCAAGCATGGCGTTTCGGCTCTATATAAAGGTGCGGCTCCGAGGCTACTGTACCGCATCCCCGCGTCGCTTCAACGCCGGGCCATGCCGATCGTAACGGTTGTATCGATTATGACGGTTAAATGGGTTTTATGGGCCAGGCAGCCTACGGCCGCTCAATCACCCGGACATTTCGCCGCCCATCATCGCGGGACCGCAACCCGCCACCAAACAGATTGGAGAAAAACCGCACTACCTGGGCTACCAGCCCCAGCACCAGCAGGCACGCTGCACCCACCATCACCGCCGCCAGCGTCAGCAGCAGCAACGGTACGACTACGACCATGATGGCGATAATAAGCGCCGTACGGGTTACCCAGCCCGGTTGCCGGCTGATCCGCGTGTACCACACCCCCGCGCCCGGGGCGCGACGATGCATCTCTTCTTCAAATCGGACCTGCCAGCTCATAGCTCAATCCTAGCCTCATGGTACATCCCGGACAACGCTGGGTCTGCAAATGATTATACGCTCCGCCGCCAATCCGGTTCGATATGCCTTCAGACTTCATAAGCCGTGATATCCCTTAAGTCATCGCTAAGCAACGTCGATACATCTGCTGAGGATTGATCGTTTTTCTTGGATCGGAGGAGAGGACCCATGACCCAACCCGAAACCTCATCCGGCGATTCGCCGATCGTCGGCCTGAGCGACGCACAAGACGCTAAGCAGATCGAGGCCATCGTCCAATCGGCGGTCCAGGAGATCAGCCACATCGCGACACTCCCCGAGGTCACGATGAAGATCATCCAACTCGTCGAAGACCCCGATTCGACCGCCAATGATCTGAACAAGATCATCAGCAACGACCCGGCGCTCGGCGCTCGTATTCTCAAGGTCGTCAACTCCGCGTTCTACGGCCTGCCCGGTCAGATCGGTTCGATCAACCGTGCGATCGTATTGCTCGGTCTTAACGCCGTGAAGAATATTGCCATCGCCGCCAGCCTCGCCAAGCTGTTCCGCGGCGGCAAGATCGCCAACAACTTTGACGCTCGTGAACTGTGGACACACGCCATCGCCTGCGCCACCGGCACCAAGCTGCTGGCGCAACATGCAGGACTCGGCCTGCCCGATGAAGCCTTCCTTGCCGGCCTGATCCACAACATCGGCATCATGGTCGAGATCCAGGCGCGTCGGCCCAAGTTCGTCCAGGTCATGGAAAAGCTCGATAAAGAACCCGAGGCCAAACTCCGTGATGTCGAATCCGAGATCCTCGGCGCCAACCACGAACAGTTCGGCACCGCCTTGTGCAAACTGTGGAAGTTCCCCCAGAGCTTCCAATATGTCACCGGCTTCCACCATGAACCGATGAGCCTCAACGATAAGAACCGCATGCTCACCGGCCTCGTCCATATCGCCGACGTGCTCGCCGCCCGGCTCGAACTCGGCTTCACCCGCGGCACGGAAACTACCGACTTGAATCCGGAACTGCTGCTATTCCTCAACATCAACCAGGAACAGATCGAGCAGGTCGCCCAGGCGCTACCCGAGGCGATGGAAGAAACCAAGGCACTGTTCCAGTCAGCCTGATATCCAGGCGCAGGTGCAGGTGTAACGCAATCTTTGACAACACCCGCGCCCCGGCCAGACCCGCCGGCACCCATGGGCCCTCCGTCGGCAAATAAAAACCGACGGCGAAAAATAGGCGTCTCTCTTTTCCCTCCGGGCGGCGGTACGACTCGTGCCGTCGCCTTTTTGTTTGCGCATATCAAAACAACACACGCATCCTCTTACCTCACACCCCCCGGCCCTCATGAGCCATACATACCTCGTGTATACTCATGCTTTCCTGTTGATGGGGCCCGATCATGCCAGCCAACCACATCCTCGAGAAAATGCTCGACCGCCTCTATGCCTCACTCATCGGCGGGCCCAGTCTGAACTGTCGGCCGCACTCGAGTCGACAACGCGTCGACCTCACGCTCTTTACCGCACTCGGTATCGAAGACACCAGGCACATCCTCACCGACCTGCTTAATGAAGAGCGAACCAGCTCGATCCTCGCCTCCGTCCCCGCCCCGCAAAACCTGCCCGCGCGCCCCGACGCCAGAGGCATGCACTTCACCGATACGACCGAAGAATCCGAACAACTCTCACCCGAACAGAAAGCAGAAATCAAAGCGTGGAACGCGCAGAAGTCGCTCATGACCAAGCTGCGCAACCTCTCTGAAGATGCCCGCACCTACGAACAAGACACCGGCGTGCCCGCGCTGCAACTCGGGTTCCCCATCCTCTCCATGCCCCCGGCTACGATGGGCGGTTCATCACGACGCATCCTCGCGCCGATCGCGTTTATCCCCATGTCCATGGAAGTCGCTGCCGGCAGACACCCGGGCGTCAAACTCGCCTGCCGCGGCGACGGCGTCGACCGCGTCACGCCCAATCCCGCGCTTATGGCCTGGCTCGAACGGGAGACCGGCAAAACACAAGCCGAATTCTTCGATGATGAAGAAGGCGCTGAACCCTGGCGCGAAGTGCGCGAACTCATCGAATTCGTCTGCACCGCGCTCGACATCCCCGCGCCCGATCCGGCAACCACAGACCCGCAAACGTTCCAGTTAATCAACATCCCACGCGCCGAAGACCTGCCCAACGAGGTCGCCATCATCAACGGCGCGGTGCTCGGGCTGTTCCCCACTACAAACCAAGGCCTGCTCCGCGACACGCGTGCGATGCTCGAAGAAGAAAGCATCCCGCCCACCGTCACGCCTTTCGTCGATGTCAACGCAGACCTTGCAGCCAGTGAGCACAGCGTGCCGGAAAAGGAACAGTGCGCCGCTTCGGAAGGGCGCGACATTACCAAGGAACGTTTTGTCTCGCTCGCCGATCCGTTCCAGGCAAGAGCGGTAGGCAGAGCCCGAAACGGCAGGGCGGTGGTGATCCACGGCCCGCCCGGCACCGGTAAATCCCAAACCATCACCAACATCATCGGCGACCACCTCGCCAACGATCAGCGCGTCCTGTTCGTCTGCGATAAACGCACCGCCCTCGACGTCGTCGCCAACCGCCTCGATCACCTCGGGCTCGGCAGGCTCTGCGCACTGGTCCACGACGCCAAGCGCGACCAGCGCGACCTCTACATGAAGATCCGCGCCAACCTCGACGATCTTAACGACGTCCAGACGCGCTCCCGCTCTGACAAAGCGCTGTACAAGATCGACGAGCAACTCACGCAGATCCACAACGAGTTAACAAGCGTCTACAACCTGCTCATGAAGCCGGCCGACAACGGCTCGAGCTTCCATGATCTTGTCGGCCAATGGCTTTCCAGCGACGCGCCCACGATCGACGGCCTCGATGAGGATGCGCTTGCCACCATCACGCTCGACATCTTCGAAAAACGCAGCGATGACATCGAAGTCATCTTCCAACGTGCAGAATCCATCAGCTACGAGACCAACCCCTGGTCCAACTGTGCCGGCGGTTCGCTCGACGATTACCTCGCACGCCCGATCGACGAACTTCGCCGTGTTCTGGCTTCGTGTATTGAAGATGCGCGTGTCGCCGACAATGCGAAGCATGAGAACATCCCACCCTTCGATCCCGACTCGTCGCTGCCGGAACAAGTCGAACTGCGTAACAAGCTGATCCCGTTAGTCGAGCGCATCGGCCGAACGAGCGACGCGATCCGCAAACACGTCCTTGCGATGGATGACGATACGCGCCGTAAAGCCCTGGCGACGATCCGCGACAGCGAAGCCCGCAGACAATCTCTCGATAAACCACTTGATGGCGAACTCTCACTCGTCCTTGGCGGCGATCTGCCCAACCTGCGCAAACTCAACGAAGACATCACCCTGCTGAAGTGGTATCAGCAAAAGATGCAGAGCTGGACGCGCATCTTCGCCTTCGGCTTAAAGAGCAAGGCCGGCAAACTACTCGGCAGCTTCGGCCTCGGCGCCAACACCGAAGACGCCAACAAACTCGAAGCTTTCTTCACCGGCCTGCGCGACCGCCTCCTGCTAACCCACACCACCAACCAACTATTACCCGCAGACACCACCGCCCCCCTAACGCCGGCTCTGAGCGAAGCGAAGGGCCGGGTATCTTCTTCCCCTCAGCATTCAACACTCAACACTCAGCAATCACGCACCCTCCGCCCCGACGACGAACTCATCCAAACGCTCGACGGCTACGCCTGCACACTAGGCGCGATCGATCTCGTCAAAGACGATACACACCTGACCGCCACCCTCGAACGCGCGATTCAAATCGAAGACGACAGACTCAACTTACTCGACGGCCTGAAACGCAGCCCCGCGCGTGCTGAATCGCTGCAAGCTCTTGAACAATCCATGCGCGCTTCCAGCCTCTTCAACACCGCTTGGCTTACCCAGGCGTTCACCCAGCTGCGTGAAGGCAAGCAGGCCGGCGAAACACTCGCACAACTCGAAAAGCGTTTCGACTCGCTCGAATCCGTCCTGCGTATCCACGATGGCGTATCGCAACTACCTGAAAACCTCGCGAAAAACATCCGCATCACACTCACCGCAGGCATCGAACCCGGCGAAGCCGTCGCCGCTCTGATCCGCTGTGTCCTCGCAGCCGAAGTCCGCCGCAGGTTGCAGGCCAACCCGGAACTCAACCGCCTCGATAGCCAACGATTGACACACCTGTTCTCACGTTACCACGAGCTCGAAGAGCAAAAGCGCGTCCTCGTTCGTGACTATGTGCTCGATCAATGGGTCGAAAAACAGCGAAGCCGATTGCTTGCCATGACGGGTTCACGGCTCAATAGCGCCGGCGCGGACCTGCGTCGACGTTTATTCGTCCGTGGCAAACGCGCCATGCGTCTGCGCCAGATGATCGCCGTCGGCCGAAACAATCTAGCGGAAGGTGAAACGGACCCACTCTTTGATATGTGCCCGATCTGGATGGCGAGCCCTGAAACCGTCGCGCAGGTCTTCCCGCGTGAGCCGTTGTTTGATGTCGTCATCTTCGACGAAGCTTCACAGTGCCGGCTCGAAGAGGCGCTGCCCGTCCTGACCCGCGCCAAGCGCGTCGTCATTGCGGGCGACCCCAAGCAGCTTCCGCCCACGCGCTTCTTCGAGGCCGCGATCAGTGTCAGCGAAGATGAAGAACTGGAAACCGAACAGGACTTGTTCGAAGCCCAGCAGGCCGAGGTCGAAGACCTGCTCGCCGCCGCGCTGAATCTTCAGGTCGAAGAGGCTTACCTCGATGTCCACTACCGTTCGCGCAACGCGGACCTGATCGAGTTCTCCAACGAGCACTTCTACAAAAACCGCCTGCAATCCATCCCGGGCCATCCGAAGAACCGCGCCGTCGTCCCGCCGCTGCGCATTGATCGTGCGGACGGCATCTACGAAAACCGCTGCAACCGCATCGAGGCGGAGCGCGTCGTGCAGATCGTCGATGACCTGCTACGCCGGGCCGATCCCCCTTCCATCGGCATCGCCTGCTTCAACATCACGCAACGCGACCTGATCGTCGACATGCTCGATGATCGCGCGGTTGATGATGATGCCTTTGCTTCGCGTCTTGCCAAGGCACGCGCCCGCGTCGGCGACGCTTCCTACGAGGGCCTGTTCGTCAAAAACCTCGAAAACGTGCAGGGCGATGAACGCGATCACATCATCATCTCTACAACATACGGCCCGAACAAAGAAGGCAAGTTCTACCGACGCTTCGGCCCGCTCGGCCGCACCGGTGGCGGCCGTCGACTGAACGTCCTGGTCACTCGCGCCAGGCAAGAGGTCCACCTCGTCACTTCCATCCCGCGCGAAAACTATCTATCCGTTGAAAACCTGCCCGCCGGTGCTGCGCCAAGCGGTGCGTGGCTGCTCTTTGCATACCTGCGTTACGCCGAGCAACTTGCCGAGTTGTACGACGAGAACAACCGCATCCTCGAACAGGCCAACGAACAAACCACCACCGGCAAGCCCTCCGTCATCCGCAGACCCATCCCACCCGTCTCCGGCTTCGCCATGGCGCTGGGCCAACAACTCGCCGAACACAAACGCATCGGCTGCGACATGCACTGGGGCAACGAAGCTTTCTGCATCGACGTCGCGCTTCACCATCCACAGAATCCGGACGACGTCACAGTCGGCCTGCTCTGCGACTTCACCCGCTACGACCGTGCCCCCGACCCCATCGAATGGGAACTCTATCGCCAAAGCATCTTCCAATGGACCGGCTGGCAGTTCACCCACATCTGGACCCCACACTTCTTCCGCGACCCCGTCGGCGCGATGGATCAGATACAGAGTAGAGCCCAGGAGCCGATACAGAAACCCGGCAATAAAACAGAATAATGGTTAACCAATAGTCTGCTAGAATAGTTCGGCGGTAGTGAGAACGCTTTAGGATTCTATGATCCGAACTGGATATGAACCCCAAACCTCGTCCCAATCACGCGATCTATATACAGGCGTTGCGACGCATGACGCCGCAGCAGCGCCTGGCCAAGGCGATCGAACCCACCAAAGACACACGTCGACGTTTCCGCGACGGCCTGCGCCGGCGCTTCCCCGACCTCAACGAGCAGGAACTGCACCAGCTCTACCTGGAGCGACTTAACAAGTGTCACAACAGGAACTATTGATTACGGTTGAATTAATAAAGCCGAGTGCGTGAACACTTACGCATGCATTGTCATTCCCGCCCGCGGGGATCCACGTACAGGGATTCATTAATCGCGTGGATTCCCGCCTGCGCGGGAATGACGATTTATGGTCAAGCAAGAAGCTCAGGTTCTGTAAACAAACAACAAGCCGGCACCTCTCAGCGCCGGCTTGTTTTATTTTAGTTTTTGATGCGGTCCTCAACGACGGCGCAGCACGCACAACAACCCCATGCTCATCAGCACCATGCTGGCCGGCTCGGGGACCATGTGGGTGGTGATCGTGAAGTCCTTCTTGGCGATATAGGCGGTCGTGCCGACCTGGCTGAACGCTTGCAGTGTGTTATCGATGACGATCTCAGCCTTGGTCACGCCCAAATCAAACTCGATCTGGTTTGCAACCAGCACGGCAGCCAGATCGACCACCAGGCCGTTGCTCCATGGGTCCAGTAAAACCTGGCCGCTGCTGACCATGTCAATGATCATGCTGCTGCTTGCATAGAAGGAGATCGGATCGACCAGCGCCACACCGTCGACTTCCAGGATATCGATGTCGATCGACAAACCGGCCGCGACCAATGTTGCCGCGTCGCCGATACCCATCAGTGAGAAGTCGCCGCTCTCAGCGATCTCGATCGAGGTAGCGCCGCTGCCGGGGAACGCCAAAAGCGTATAGTTCAGTTGCCCATCGGTGATGTCCGCCAGACCATTGGCTGCGCTGGCGACGAACGACTTGGGGTCGAAGTCCAGCGAATCGTGATGAATCGTGGGCACATCAAACAGCGGGACCGCGTCGGTGCCGGAGGATTCGGTCACAGCCTTGTATATGCTCGTGCCGGGGAAGTCCGGGCCGAAGTGGCCGTAGTTGATATACGCGGCGTTGGCCGTAGCGGTAAACGAAGCCGTCAGGGCCAGGCCCAGCATCCACGAAGCAGCGGTCTTGATCATCTCTCTCCTCCTTACTGGCCGGTCCGGATCGGCAAACACACCATCCGGTCAATCCCGGTTCGGCCAAACTTCTCCCGCCCCGGCTTAACCCACAGGCCAAGCCGGCAATACGGGCGTACAAATCACGCTCCCGAAGCGCACGATCCACGCCGATGCTGATGGGGCTTTTCCGTCGTTGACCCGGTGTCGGATTAGAAGTGGGCCCAAGTGAAGTCCCGAGCACATCCGATCCCGCCAACGAGGCTTTCCCCGCCTCCAGGAGCACACACATACCGAAAACCGCAGATCGGTTTCCCGTACCTTCAAATAAACCCCACACCCGGCCACCCGGCAAACGAAATGCCCTATAAACATCACCTTTTTTGCCAGTTTACCTACCTATCAAAATCCACCAGCATCCCGAAACAGTGGGTTTAGGCAAACATGGCAAGATGGAACGCCCGCAATATTGCAGCAGTGTCACCGCCTTCCTGTCTATATAGATACATACCCCACTGGGACTGCAATGAATCTCAGAACCACGCACCTGCAAAACCGCCGCTTTAGCTGGCCCACACCCCGTGTTATCATGCCGGATTCGCACCCTCTGTGTTAAGGATCGCAACCATGGCAAAACAAGCCGACCCGAAGAAAATCGTCCTCGCCTACTCCGGCGGCCTCGATACCTCCGTCATCCTCCCCTGGCTCAAGGAACGCTACCCCGGCGTCAAACTCGTCGCCTTCGCCGCTGAACTGGGGCAGGGCGATGAACTCAAGGGCATCGAAAAGAAAGCCTACGAATCCGGCGCCGATGAGGTCGTCATCAAGGACCTGCGCAAGGAGTTTGCCGAGCAGTACTGCTTCCCCATGCTCCGGGCTCACGCGATCTATGAATCGGATTACCTGCTGGGCACATCCATCGCCCGGCCGCTGATCGCCAAGCACCAGGTCCTCGTCGCCAAGCAGACCAAAGCCGATGCCGTCGGCCACGGCGCAACAGGCAAGGGCAACGACCAGGTCCGCTTCGAGCTGACCTATCGCGCGCTCAACCCCAAGCTCAAAGTCATCAGCCCCTGGAAAGACCCGACCTTCGAACTCACCAGCCGTGAGGCCGCTGTCGACTACGCCAACGCCCACAACGTCCCGGTCGATCAGTCCAAGAAGAAGATCTACTCACGCGATCGAAACCTCTGGCACATCTCCCACGAGGGCGCCGAGATCGAAAACCCGGCCAACGAACCGCTCGACGCGTGCCTGGTCATGACGCTGCCCGTCAGCAAGGCCCCGAACAAGCCGCAATACGTCAAGGTCGGCTTCGACAAGGGCGTGCCGATCTCCGTCGACGGCAAGAAACTCGCCGGCCACGACCTGATCCAGATGCTCAACAACATCGGCGGCCAGCACGCCGTCGGCACCACCGTCCTGGTAGAAAACCGGCTCGTCGGCATGAAGTCGCGCGGCGTATACGAAACACCCGGCGGCACCATCCTTTACGAAGCGCACAAAGCACTTGAACAGCTCTGCCTTGAACGCGACACCTATCACTACAAGCAGCAACTCGCGCTGCGCTACGCCGAACTGACCTACAACGGCCAGTGGTTCCACCCGCTGCGCGAAGCGATGCAGGCCTTCGTCGACGAAACCAACAAAGTCGTCACCGGCACCGTCACCGTCAAGCTCTACAAGGGCCGCGCCCAGGCTGTTGCCTCCGAAAGCCCCAAGAGCCTGTACGACCTGGACCTCGCCAGCTTCGCCATGGACAAGTTCGACGTCACCGCCGGCCGCGGCTTCATCGACCTGTTCGGCCTGCCCATGCAGGTACGCGGCTTGAAGCAGAAGCCGAAGATTTAATCTGCACATTGATCTGATTACTCATCAACATCCTCTTCAAAAAAGGATCGACTCATGTCCCACGCTCTACGCCTCGTTGTCCTGACAGTGTTGGTTGGTTTATTCTCGGCACAGGCCGCCTGGGCGCAGGAAGAAATCCATCTGCGGCCGATCAAAGATGTATCGATCAACGACGTGCTTGCGGATACGCAGTTTTCAACAGATGAAACGGATCGGATGACGTTGATGTGGTGGCTGCCGGACGAGTTCTGGGCAGTCTCGCTGGCCTCGGACCCGACAACCACCGAAGAAGGCATCAAGGAAGTCACCGACCTGGTTTCACAATACACCATGGTGATATGCGTCGACGGCCAGATGGGCCCGTTCGGCGGCGTCAGGTTCGTCCCACCGAGCCAGGTGCGTCAACAGATCATCCTGATCAACGCCGACGGCGAAGAGGTCAAGCCTTTGGATGACAACAAGGTTGCCCCGGACATGATGATGCTCGTCGGTTCGATGCGTCCGGTCCTGCAGAACATGCTCGGCCCCATGGGTCAGAACATGTCGTTCGTCATCTTCCCACGCAAGGACAGCACGGGCCGCGTGATCGCAGATGCCGTAAACAAAGGTGAATTCACCATGAAGCTCAACGACCTGTCGTTCGAGGTCCAGACCCCGCTGCCGTCGCTGCTGGTCCCCAAGCATTGCAGCAAGTGCGGCCGGGACTTCCGCGGCGATTACAACTACTGCCCGTACGACCGCACGGAACTCACCCACGCCGAGTAGTAATCGATTAATCGTAGATAAACCGCGAAGGTGCGAAGAGCGCGAAGTTAGGAAGTACAATCAGCCACGGATGAATACAGATAAACACGGATAAGAAAAGGAGGACAAAACCCCCTCACGATTCTTCATCTGAGTTCATCCGTGTTCATCGGTGGCTTTTTCTTTGCAAACTCTGCACCTTAGCGGTTTCTTTTTATCTTGATACAAGGGTAAACCATGAAAGTCCTCTACATCGGCGGTACCGGTGAGATCAGTTTCGATTGCATCCACCAGTCCGTGAAACTCGGAGACGAAGTCTGCGTCTACAACCGCGGCAACAACAACGCCGGACTGCCCGACGGTATCCGCTTTATCACCGGCGACATCCAAGACGACGCGGCCTACGGCCAGCTCGCCGATGAAAACTTCGACGTGATCTGCCAGTTCCACCTGTTCTCACCCGACGAAATCAAGCGCGACATCAACCTCTTCACCGGCCACTGCGGGCAATACGTATTCATCAGCTCGGCATCGTGCTACCAGAAGCCGGTGCGCCGCTGGCCGATCACGGAGCGCACGCCGCTGGACAATCCGTACTGGCCGTACTCGCGTGCCAAGGCGGAGATGGAAAAACTATTACGGGCACAATCCAAACTCTCCTGGACGATCGTCCGCCCCAGCCACACCTACCGAACACACATGCCCACACCCACGCACGGGAACCTGGACATCTCGCGCCTGCTGCGCGGCAAGCCGGTCGTCGTGCATGGCGACGGCGAGTCGCTCTGGACCATCACCCACGCCAAAGACTTCGCGCCGCCCTTCGTCAAATTACTCGGCAGCCCCGACGCCATCGGCGAAGACTTCCACCTCACCAGCAATCACGCATGGTCGTGGAACGTCATCATGCAGGCGGTCGCCGAGGCGGTCGGCGTCACGGACTACAAGCTCGTACACATACCGACTGAAACGCTCGTGCGCTACAACCGTGACTGGGAGGGGCCCTTGATGGGTGACAAAGCGATGTCGCTCGTATTCGACAACACAAAGATCAAGTCAGTCGTCGGCGACTTCGACTGCCCGATCGATCCCTGGCAAGGCATGAAACTGGTCGCCGGACAATTCCCACCTGATGCCAACAACTACAACACTGAAGACGACGCACTGCAAGACCGCATCATCGCCGAACAATCAGCGCTTGGCGCATAACAACACATCCGCACCCCCGTTTAGCGGGCGAGCTTGCTCGCCCCAATCCCCTCTCCCCGCGGGAGAGGGTGAGGGTGAGGGCCGGATTGATTGTGTGTTAAGACTTCTGACGCTGGTGGAACAAACAAGTCATCATCGTGTTTGGTTTGTGCAGATTGAATGCAAAACGGCCCTCACCCCGGCCCTCTCCCAGGGGGAGAGGGAGTAGAACAGGCTTGATACAGCTCAATCAATCCCCCAACTCCACCACAAACACTGCCGCGTGCTGCGTCGGGTACTTTGTCGGTGTTTGAATCGTCAACGCTTCACCCGCCTGCGTCCAGTCCAGCTTCTCATTGCTGCCGAGTAATCGCACATTGCGGATCGATGAATCGAGCAACGGTGAATCTTTACCGAACGACTCAATCTCTATCGCTTCATCAGGTAGACCCAATGTGATCGCATAGATCACGCCGGGCTTGGTCGTGAAGCGGATATCCTTCGAGGTAAACGGCTTGCCTTTGCCTTCGTTGAATCCCTGCGCTTCGATCGGTGGGGCGTCTGCGATCGCCGGGCCCTCGCCTAAGACTTTCCACGGCCGCGTCGCGAAGATCGCTTCGCTGTTGACTTGCATCCAGTCGCCGATCGCTTCGACGATCGCGCGTTCTTTTTCATCGATCGTGCCGTCACCGCGCACCGGCACGCTAAGCAGCAGGTTGCCGTTCTTGCTGACGATGTCAGCGAGCATGTGGATGACAAGCGTCGCGGACTTGTAATCGCCGCGTTCATAGATACCGCGGTCGTAGTGCCAGCTCCCCAGGCAGGTATCACTCTGGAAAGCCAAAGGCTCGATGCGCGGGCTCGTGCCGCGTTCGATGTCCCAGGTCATGCACTGTTGCTGCTGCTCATCAAGCACCTTACCGAAGAGCACCGCTTCGAGCTTGCCGTCATGACGGAGCATGTTGCTGTTGTAATAATGCGCTGCAATCTTGAGCCCGACATCACTGACAGGCCACAACGGCAGGGCGGTATCGTCGAAGTAGATCAGGTCGGGGTGATACTTGTTGATCAAGTCTGCGGTGCGGTTGTAGAACTTCTGACAGTATGCTTCATCGGGCTTACTCGCGCCGCCGCCCCATTCCCAACGCCCGTGGATCTTGCCCAGGTTCTGGAAGTCGGGGCTTGGCGTATGGTCCTGTTCGTAAAGGTCCTGCGGGTCGAGCCCTTCCCACCATGTGCCTTTGCCGTCAGCCTTGGTGAGTTTGCCATCGTAAGGCACACCGGCGAGCGGCCCCTCGCGATCAGCGCCCTGTGCCGTCTCGTACCAGCTCCACGCATGCGCCGCGTGCACGCTGATGCCGAACCGCAGCCCGTGCTTCTTCGCAGCCTCCGCCCATTCGCCGATGATGTTGCGCTTCGGCCCGACAGCGACGGAGTTCCAGGGCTGATACGTGCTGTCCCACATATCAAGGTTGTCATGATGGTTCGCCATCGCAAAGAAGTACTGTGCCCCGGCCCGCTTGTAGAGCCCGACCAGTTCATCCGGGTTCCAGTTCTCCGCCTTCCATTCGTGGATCACATCCTTGAAACCGAACTTCGACGGGTGGCCGTACCGCTCGACGTGCCGGTTGTACTGCCAGTGTCCCTGGCTGTACATGTGCCTTGCGTACCAGTCGCTGCTTTCCGGCTCGCACTGCGGTCCCCAGTGCGCCCAGATGCCGAACTTCGCGTCACGGAACCATCCGGGTGTTTCGTACTGGGTAAGTGAATCCCACGTCGGCTCGAACTTACCCGTTTGCATCGGCTGCTCGGTGGGGTTTTGTTTATCGACTTCTGTCATCGGCTGACATCCTGCAATCAGTAGAGCTGTTAGAAAAATGTGAATCCGCCTGGACCAGCACCCATGCGACTTGCTCATCCGCAAATCCTTCCTGTTTACGAACACCTGTAAAGGAATAGCCCAACACCTGACCTTACTGTTTCTCAAAAAAGCGGGCATGTTGGAAACGATGAAATTATACACTTCTTATCGGCTTTATCAGAACAGATACCATTTAAAGATCGCTTTTGCATAAGACCGCAGCCCTAAGTGCGATTCACTTATGAAATGATGTCTGTTAATTTGAAGCGTTATGCTTTGTGAATAGAACCATTTCAGACAGGCTTACGCTTTTCGGTCTAACCCTGTCAGCAAGCATAACAATCTTGAAGGTATTTTTACTTGATGTTTACCGCGCGTGGATTACCATGCGCGAAATGACTTGCGCATTTATAAATCTGCGATCGTATCGATCTTAACAATTTGCTTAAATTTTGCTATCCTGTTTCAAGCGTACCTCGATATCCAAGGATTGTTTGACATAACAAGGCAGTTTTCCAATCCGCCTGATAAAGAGGTCGCAACGACGGACGGATCGTTTTTGTCAGTTCCCGCACAACACTCGGAAGGTATCCGATGGCAGAAGGCTTCACGATCGAAAAACGTGACAATTACATTTATGTCAGGATCGAGGCCGAGCAGGCATCCGCCGAGTTCTCCCGCCGGTTCTTTGGCGCTATCGCACAGGCTTGCCAAGAGCATAACTGCTACAACATCCTCGGAGAAAGCTTCGCGACCAAACCCATGTCCACGACCGAAGCTTTCGAGCACGCCGAAATCTTCCGGGAAGTCGGCATCACACCCCGCCACCGCCTCGCCTGGGTCACGCACGCAAAACCGGTCGCCGATCAGGCCAGGTTTGTAGAAATGGTCTTGAAGAACCGAGGTCTGGTCACCGGCTTCCTCTTCGACACGATGGACGAGGCATGTGACTGGCTTCTGGGACAACACCAACCGGTAGATCAGTAATCCGTATTCACTACACGTTACGTAATCGTTCCACGTGTAGTGACGAACAAGAATCCCGGCAGGCCTGTGTCTGCAATCACTCACCACCATGCCGTCGATCAACATCATAATACCAAATTGACTTTTTTAATAAGATTGCTACAGTTCTTTTAATGTGACGCGATGACATCCGCACGACGGGTGCTCCACCAGTCGCCTCCCAACATCCAAAACACATACAAATGCCTTTGCCTACAAGAGAGTTGCCTCCAATGGACGCGGACTACATCATTGAAAAACGTGCGGACTACATCTACATCAAACTCGTCGCCAACGAAGCATCCCTGGAACGCTTCCGTAAGGTTTTTCACGATGCCGCCAAGGCTTGCAAGGAGCACAACTGCTACAACATCCTCGGCGAGAGCATCGCGACGGTACCCATGTCTATCACGCATAACGCTCAACTCAAGCAGGTCTTCTCCGATAACGGATACACGCCCCGGCACCACATCGCGTGGGTTTCTCATGACAAAGAGGTCCTGGAAACCGCCAAGTTCGCCACCATGTTCTTGACCAAGCACGGAGTGGCGACCGCGCAGGCCTTCAAAAACACAGACGATGCGCTGCAATGGCTTAGAAGCAGACAGCCCGAGGAGAAGTAGGCGCATGGTCAAGACCGACCCATCACCGGCAAACCATCCAATGGGAACGGCGGGTTCGCCAGCGGCCGAAGCGCCAACTGTAACAACGCCAGCTCCTGATCGTCGCCCGCAATCCGGTTGATGCGGATCGCCCCGCAACCCGTGCAGCGATGGATCAACGCCCACTCGCCATCCATACGCACATCGATCCCGATCGGCTCCATCGCCGACCGGCACCCACACGCGCGATCGCCCGGCGCGTGATCCACGTGCCGTGACCACAAACAATAAGGACAGTGGTTGCGATGGCGCGTCCCGCGTGACTCGCTGCGCACATCAAATCCACAACGGATGCATCGGAAACCTTCCGAATACTGTTTACCTCTTCGTGACATATATAACTCACCCGATCGGGCGCCCGTACGCTCCGCGTACAACACAAGCGCGCCGACGAAAAAACAATCGACTGGGGTTTATCCGTATGGCCGGGTGTCAGTCTGGACGATCGTCGCCGTGGATACTTCGGCGCGCAGCAACACACGCATATGCGTACGTGCTTCGACCAGACTGTTTCAGAGGGTGGTTGTCATCAGCCGGTGATGTTAACCGGCCATCCATGAAAGATCAACAAAAAAACTTTCCTATATGGAAGCGTGCTCTAAAGATACGCAACCGCCACGCTGACTTTATTAACCCTTTCCTAGCGCCGCACTCAATCGCAGTTAACAAAGCTTCGCCAGAATGCCGCCTCAATCAACAGGAGGTGACCGGCAGGCTGTTCGTACATCCACCCGGCACAGAAAGGACACAACATGAATCTTCGTGGTATAGGTTACAGCGCGGTTCTGCTGGGCGGACTTTTCAGCGCCTCGCATGCGCTCGCGGCCGGGGAACTGGTCATCAATGAATACAACGCCGTCGGGGAGGCCAAGTTCCTCGAATACGATTCACTTAAACCCTGGGAAGGCTACGACAGCTACTTCGGCCGCATCCAGGGCAACGGCGGCAACTGGGTCGAACTCGTCGTCACCGTCGATCACCTGGATATCCGTGGCTGGACGCTCGAATACACCAACTCCGATCCTGATGCCGGCACGCTGACCTTCTCTAATGATGCCCGTTGGTCCAACCTCCGCGCCGGCACCATCATCACCATCATCGAAACCGTCGATGACCTGGTCCCCGAAGTCGCCAACCTTCAGGACAATGACTTCAACTACATCGCCGACGCCGTCGGAACACCGTTCAACGTTGATACCGACTTCAGCTACGACCCCGGTAACGGCGACTGGTGGATCAACGCCTGGCTCAGCGACACCAGCCTCTTCACCACCGGCGCTTTCAAAACAGATAACGACGATTGGGCCGGCACCATCAAGGACGACCAGGGCAACACCATCTCCGGCCCGATCGGCGAGGCCGTCTTCGGCTGGCTCGGTGGCGGTATCAACAGCCAGGAAGTCGGCCGCCTCGAACTCAATCCTTCAAGCGCCGCCACCGTCAGCGACTATGACGATGCCGACAACAGCACCTTCGGCGCACCCAACGACTGGGATGACCAGTCCTTCCTCCAGGACTTCTCCGCCATCCGTAGCTGGTTCACCATCACCGGCGATCTGGACGGTGACGGCTTCGTCGGACTCTCCGACCTCGACATCATCCTGAACAACTGGAACAGCAGCGACACTACCGCCGACATCGCCGGCCCCGCCGGTACATCGCCTGATGGCTTCGTCGGCCTCGACGACCTGGACATCGTGCTCAGCAACTGGAACGCCGGCTCGCCCCCGACCGTCGCCGTGCCCGAACCAGCTGCTGCTCTGACCCTGCTCACGCTCGGCGCGACCGCGTTGGTCCGCCGTAAATAACACCGTTTACTCACCGCCCGGTCACAAAAGTTGCCGAGCTTTTTCAAGCAATCCTACCTGGGAGAAAGTGCCATGAAGACCATTAACGCCATGATCGCCTCCGCCGCGTTTGCCTCGATGTTCGCCGCGAACATCGCCACCGCCGCTCCGAACCTCGTCATCACCGAAGTCACCAGCAAGTCTGCCGTGACCGAAGACTGGTTCGAAGTCACCAACTTCGGCGACACCGCCGCCGATGTCACCGGCTGGAAGTTCGATGATGAGTCCGCCGAGATCCTCGATGCTGTCGCCATCACCGGTGTGACCAGCATCGCGCCCGGCGAATCCGTCATCATCCTCAATGATGTCGATGACACTGCTTTCCGCGCCTTCTGGGGCGGCCTCACCGGTGTCCAGGTCGGCTTCCACGCCGGCGCGGGCCTCGGTAAAGGTGACGGCATCACCCTCTTCGACGCCGCTGACGCCATCGCTCTGCAACTGTTCTACGGCGACGGCGACGCCACCGATCCGCTCGACCTGATCAGCGATGAACACGCCGGCGTCTGGGCCGGTGGTGAAGATTGGGATTCCGCCAACTACACCCCCGGCGGCTTCGTCGGCGGCGCGGCCTACGACGGCCAGTTCGGTATCTACGCTTCCTCCGAAACCAACAGCGAAGGCGTCTACGAATTCGCTTCGCCCGGCACCGCTGTTCCCGAACCGGCGACACTCGCGCTGCTCGGCCTCGGTGGCTTCGTGGCTCTCATCCGCCGTGGGTAAGTAATCCCCGCGGTTGTATATACACATAGGGGAGACGGCGGAGCTTTGATCAGGCCCCGCCGTCTTCTCTTTAAAAACCAAAACCCTACACAGGGCCCATACATGGACGTTCGCAAACAACACATCAAACACGCATTCACACTCATCGAACTACTTGTTGTTATCTCCATCATCGCGCTGCTTGTCGGCATCCTCCTGCCCGCGCTCGGCGCCGCTCGACGCACCGCGCAAGGCATTGTCAGCCTTTCCAACGTCCGCCAGTGGGGTGTCGCCTCCTCCGCGTTTACCACCGATCACAACGGCGTCGTCGCCCGCGACGGTGTCGACCAGATCCGATACAACCTCGACGATGATGAATGGTGGGCCAACGCGCTGCCCCCGTACGTCGGCAGCGAAGCCTACATCGACATGGACAAAACCCCACTGCCCGGCGACGGCGGCATCTTCGTCGATGACAGCGCCGAAGTGCCCGACCAGGTGCTTGAGTTCGGCGGATATCCAACAGGCCACCCCGTCCGGCAAACTTCATTCTTCTGCTACGTCCCCAACTCGCGCCTCGCCGAGCAACTCGAACTCGAAGCCCTGCAAAGAGGCGTCAGCCTCAGCGCAAGTGATCCCACCACTTGGCCCCGCATCAACGAGAGCCAGGTCCGCAACACCACACGCACCGTTTACATGCTCGAAAAACGCACCATCGAAACCGAAGTCGATACGGCTGACCCGTTCTTCAAAAACAACAACGGCCTGAACCGCGCCAAGGCCAACTGGAAACGCGTCGCCGCACGCCACCGCAACGGCGGGCACTACCTCTTCGCCGATGGCCACGGCGAACACGTCGACTACGAAGTCGCCACCACGAACAAACAAGGCACACGCGAACCCAACCAGGCCGACGGCGACTGGAACACCGAAACCCTCATCTGGAACCCACTCGGTCCCGCTCGTGATTAAGGACGCAACGCTTGCCTTACCGCTTCATCACCACACTACTGCTTGCCTGCCTGGCGAACACCTGCCCCGCGCAATCAACCCAACCGCAGATAGAGCTGACACACCTCGACACCATCGACGTGCCCGGTTTCGTCTGTGAGATCGTTGACTACTGCGCCTGCGAACAACTACTGCTTTCCACCGACTCGCACTGGAAAACACTCGACGTCTTCAAAGTCACTTCGTTCGATCCGCCGATCCTCACCGCGATCGACTTTGATGATGAAACGCCCAACGTCGCCGAGGGCATCGCGGTCGTGCGCGAGCCGACAAGTGTTGCGGTGCATCCCACACAACCCATCGCGCTGGTCACCGTCCTCGGCCGGCTGCCCGGCGACGGCGGCACCGTCTTCGGCTTCGACCTGCGCGAAAAAACGCTAGGCCGTATGATCCTCAAACAACCCGTCGGCCCACACCCCGACAGCATCGCCATCTCGCCTGATGGTAAATACGCCATCGTCGCCTGCGAAGCAGAACGTCACCCCGACGCGCCCGGTGAAGTCTGGGTCATCGATATCAGCAACCTCTCGCCCGATCGTTTCGCGCGCGATGGTGAGTTGCCCGCACATGCCGTGCCGGGTTTGAAGAAACTGCTGGGCATGCCTGAAAGCGAAGTCGAGCCCGAGTTCGTCGCGTTCGATCCACAGTCGCGCTTCGCTGTCATCAGTTGCCAGGAAAACAACCTCCTGCTCACGCTCGATCTGCAAACAGGCGTCCCCACCTTCGGCAAACCGATCTACCTCACCGCCGGCGCGGAGCCCGACGGCGTATCCATCCTCGACAACGTCCAGAATCCCGAAGGTAAAACCGGTTGCCTCGTCGCCGCCGCCGAGGAAGGCAAGCTGTCCAAGTACGGCTACATGCAAGGCCACAGCGTCAGCTTCCACTGGCTCGATCCGAACGACCTCAGCACCGATGCCACACCCATGTCGCGCGTCGATGTCCGTTCGCTCGTCAAACCTTCCGAGCCTGAATCACGGCGCGACCCCGAAGCCGTCAAACTCGCCCACTTCGCCGGCCGCACCATCGCCGTCGGCACCACCGAGCGCGGCGACTACTTCTACGCACTCGACCTCGCCGATCCAACACAGCCCAGACTCATCGACAAATTCAAGATCGGCGACCGCCCCGAAGGATTGATCCTCGTTCATCACGACGAAGACCTCATCGCCATCACCGGCGACGAAGGCGGCTACGGCCCCGGCACCCTCAGCTTCGTCCGAATCCACGCCAAAAACTGAACCTGAATCATTACCCCCTCTCCCCCCGGGAGAGGGCCGGGGTGAGGGCCGGATTCAAATGAAATGCACGAATGACGAATCCACGAATGTCGAAATAATGTCCAAATGACGAATGTTCAATACCCGACCATGCTATTGGTCATTTGAATTTCGGCATTGATTCGTCATTCGGCATTCGTGCATTCGACATTCCTCTCAGACTGTGTTCATCGGTGACAAATTTGTCTACACCTCTCATTCCCGCCTAATATCCGCTATCCTGCTACATTCTTAAGACACGAATCAACACACCAGAGATAGAGAGACATCATGACCGACCAAGCCGTTGCCGAACGCACCTTTGCCCCCGCCGACCTCGATCCGTCCGATTGGAATCAGCTCGAGCCGCTCTACAAATCGCTGCTCGAACGCCCGACCGATTCGCTTGAGCAACTCCGACAATGGCTTGCCGACTTCTCCGAACTCTCGGCCATCGTTGCTGAGTACGGCTCGCGCAAGAACATCGACGCCGCCTGCCACACCGACGACCCGGAAATCGAAAAAGCCTTCCTGCACTACATCGAGAACATCGCACCAAAGCTCAAGCCGATCTTCTTCGAGATGCAGAAGAAGCTGCTTGCTTCCCCGGCCCATACCGAGCTGGATAACGACCGCTTCGGCATCCTCGTCCGTGAATGGAAGTCATCCGTCGAACTCTACCGCGACCAGAACGTCCCGCTTCAGACCGAAGTCGCCAAGCTCAACCAGGAATACGACAAGACCGTCGGCGCGATGACCGTCGACTTCGACGGCCAAACCCTCACGCTCCAGCAACTGTCGCGCTATCTCGAAGAGCCCGACCGTGAAACGCGCGAACAAGCCTGGCGGCTAAGCGCCGACCGCCGCCTGCAAGACCGCGAAAAGTTTGACACGATCTTCGACAAGATGCTCGACCTGCGCAAGCAGATGGCCACAAACGCCGACATGTCCGACTACCGCGCCTACATGTGGAAGGCGATGGACCGCTTCGACTACACGCCCGAGCACTGCCACCAGTTCGCCGAGGCCGTCGAAAAAGTCTGCCTGCCCCTGATCGACAAGATGGATGCGCAGCGTAAGGCGTCGCTGGGTGTCGATGTGCTGCGTCCCTGGGACCTCGCGGTCGACGTCAAGAACCGCTCGCCGCTTAAACCGTTCGACAAAGATCAGCCGCAGGACCTCGTTGATAAGTCGCGCGAAGTGTTCAGCCGTGTGAACCCGGGCCTCGGCAGCGACTTCGCTACTTTGAAGATGGGCCGCAACCTCGACCTTGAAAGCCGCAAGGGTAAACGTGCCGGCGGCTTCCAGAGTTCCTTGCAGGAAAGCAAGGAACCGTTCATCTTCATGAACGCCGCCGGGCTTGATAACGATGTCCGCACGATGTTGCACGAAGCAGGGCATGCCTTCCACTTCATCTGGGCAGCCGCCGAAGAACCGCTGATCTTCATGCGTCACGCGCCAATGGAATTCTGCGAAGTCGCGAGCATGTCGATGGAATTGATCGGCGCCGATCACTTCAATGTGTTCTATCCCGACCAGGCCGACCGCGACCGCGCATTCCGCGGCCTGCTCGAAGGCATCATCAACATCCTCCCGTGGATCGCGACGATCGATCAGTTCCAGCACTGGATCTACACCCACCCCGACCAGACCCGCGACGAGCGCACCAAGGCGTGGCTTGACATCCTCAACCGCTTTAAGCGCAAAGAAGTCGACTGGTCCGGCCTTGATGAACAACGCGCCGCGATGTGGCAGAAGCAACTGCACCTCTATCACGTGCCGTTCTACTACATCGAGTACGGCATCGCGCAGCTCGGCGCATTACAACTCTGGCTCAACTACCGCAACGACCCCGTCAAGGCGCTCGAAGATTACCGCAGCGCCCTGCGCCTCGGCGGCAAACGCCCGCTGCCCACCCTCTTCGAAACCGCCGGCCTCAAGTTCGACTTCACCCAGGCAACCCTCGAACCGCTCATGGCCGCCATCGGCGAAGAACTCGAAAAACTGCCGGTGTAGGTTTCACCGCAGAGAAGATCGAGTTTCTCCGGTCCCCTCTCCCCTCGGGAGAGGGTTAGGGTGAGGGCCGGATTAATTCTGCCTTGGGATGTGGTGGGACACACGCGATCGAATGCACTTCTATCTTTGTTAGCCGCGTTGCGACGCAACGCGGGCAGTTGTTCCACTCGCGTACAGCTCTTGTCACATCGCCCGTTAGGGTGAGGTCCGGATGGATTGTGTGTAAAGATTTGTTTTTATTACGAGATTAACGGCTTCGTTCGCGCTTGAAGCACTTATTATTTCATGCGCAACTGCCCTCACCCCGGCCCTCTCCCGAGGGGAGAGGGAGTCAAGAACTTGCTTTCTCTGCGTCCTCTGCGTCCTTTGCGGTGAACTCTTCTTATGGAACCACCTGCTCCGGCTCCGACTTCGCTTTCATCCCCATCTCTCGTAACTCATCCACCAGTGCCCGTCCGCGGTGATCGATCGCGTCCGGATAGTCGGTCTTGATCTTCTCGATCAATGGTTTGGCGTCATCGTAATTACCCGCCTGCCAGTGGTCGCACGCCAGGTGATACGTTGCGTACGCGCCGACGTTCACGCCGTCGCCGTAGTAGCAATCCGCAAAGTCGGCCATCGCCTGCATCAGGTATTCAGCCCGTTCTTCACCCTGCGTCATCTGTGCAAGATACATCGTCGCACAGCCCGTACGGTTCAGGTCCGGATACTCCTCGATCAATTCCTGTAACGCTTTTTTCGCTTCGGGGGATTGCCAGTGACGGTTGGCGGTCTGATAGAGTTCTTCGACTTTGCCTAACACCTCGGGGCTGTACTTGCCGCGATCCCGCCGCATGCGAGCCCGTGCTTTCGACCTCGCGTTATCCACCCGCTGCTTCGCCGCCGCTTCTTCGATCAACGGCAGCGCCTTGGCCTCCAACTCATCCAGCCGCCGCTCCAACTCCGCGACACGCTCGGTCAGCTCCGCGATCACCGTATCCTTATCTTTCTGCTGCGGTTCCGAGCTTTGCACTGAATCTGGCGCAGCACACATGAATCCGATCGCAACCAATAAGACAACGGTCATCAATCTCTGTGAACGCATGACGGCGCTCCTTATTCTGAAGTGAATTTCAACCCCCACAGTATAGCCCCCCTCATATAGCCCGACCATCCTGGTCGGGCCCCTGAAAACCCGCGGCTATACAACAAGTCAATGCGACATAACCCGATGCTTGAATCAGCATCTGTGTTCATCCGTGTTCATCTGTGGCTAATGACTTTACTTCTGGAAGCGGAGCAGCACTTCACCGCAGCTCTTTCTTCAACCGCTCCAGCGCCGCCATCCCCTGTTCCGTCAGACGCCAGCCCCGCGCGTTGGGGTTGTCGGATTCGACCACCCAACCCTGCTCCAGCGCATGGGCGGTGATCTCCGAGGCGTAGCACTTAGCCAGGCGCTGTGTCACCGGCGGCAGCTTCGACCATTCCAGTGAACCCCGCGCCATCCGGGCGCTTTCACGCCACGCTGCCAGGCTCTTGGCGAAGCTGTTGATACTCATCGGCCCTTCTAAATAGTTGATGAGCGCATCGGTCATCGCCTTGGCGTTGGCGGCCTTGATATCCTCCGGCATCAGCGCGAACAAATCCTGCGGCGTCAGGCAGAACCGCGCGATGTAATCATCATCCAACGGGCCCAACCGGAGTAACGCCCCCAACACATCCACCAGCATCGCGTCACGCTGCTTCGTGTCGTACCAGAAACCCGGCGTCGTCGTGGGGTGATGTTTGCTCGTCATAGGGTTCGGCTCAACAAATCAGATTAACGATCGTTACTTCCTTGTCATCCGCTGGGCGCTGGGCGCCACACCTTGACTACGTCGTGGCAAATTGTGCCGTACTTAAATACAAAAAGGATCAATTCTCATCTTCTTCATCTTCCTCTTCATCTTCGTACTCGTACTCTTCTTCGTCTTCCTCTTCGCCATCCTCATCCTCGTATTCATATTCGCCGTCTTCTTCGTCCTCTTCCTCTTCTTCGTCGGCCTCTTCATCTTCGTATTCGTCTTCTTCCTCGTCGTACGAATTCTCTTCGTAGGCTTCTTCGTCGGCGTCTTCATCAATCTCTTCTTCATCAACCGGCGGACGCAGGCCCGCAGCGTCGGCTTCGGCCTGCGCCTTGATCGCTTCCCATTCCTCGGCCGTGATCGTCACCTCACGCGCCTGCGACCCCTTGTATTCGCCGATCAAACCCGCGGCTGCGATCTGCTCGATCAGCCGTGATGCACGCGAATATCCGATCGTCAATCGACGCTGAAGCAGCGACACGCTGCCACGCTGCGTTTCGATCACGATGTCGACCGCCTGGTTGAACAGCGGGTCGCGCTCGGTCACATCCGCTTCGCCGCCCATAGCACCGGCTGTCTTGATCTGCACCAGCGAAGGCTCGAAGTTCTGCTGCGAGATCGTCTTGAGGAACTTGACCGTCTTGCGGATTTCCGAATCGTCGACGAGTGTGCCTTGGGCACGTGTGAGTTTGCTCGAGCGCGGCGAGAGGAACAGCATGTCGCCGTGGCCCAGCAACAGCTCGCCACCCTTCTGGTCGAGCACGATGCGCGAGTCCATACCGGACGCCACCTTGAACGCGATTCGGCAAGGCATGTTCGACTTGATCAAACCCGTCACCACGTTCGCCTGCGGACGCTGCGTCGCCAGGATCATGTGGATGCCTACCGCACGCGCTTTCTGCGCGATACGCACGATCGAGGTTTCGATCTCCTTGTTGGTCATCATCAGGTCGGCCAGTTCGTCGATCACGAACACCATGTAAGGCAGCTTCTTCGGGATGCGCGCCTCTTCCTCTTCCGTCTCCGGCTCCATGCGCTCTTTCAGCTCTTCCCAGCCAAGCTCGTTGTAGCTGCCGATGTCTCGCACGCCTGCTTCGGCGAGCAGTTCGTAACGTTCATCCATCTTTGTCACGGCCCATTCGAGGATGGCCGCGGCCTTGCTCATCTCCGTCACCACCGGGCACATCAGGTGCGGGATGTTCTTGAACATCGCCATCTCGACCATCTTCGGATCGACCAGCACCAGCTTCAACTCGTCCGGCTTCTTCGTGAACAGGAAGCTCATGATGATCGAGTTCATGCACACGCTCTTGCCCGAGCCCGTCGTGCCGGCGATCAACATGTGCGGCATGGTCGACAGGTCCTGGATCAGCAGGTTACCGCTGGCATCCTTACCCAGGAACATCGGCAGCTTCATCTTCTGGCAATCCGAAGCCGAATTACCCATCAGCTCTTTCAGCCGCACGCGCTCCTTCTTCATGTTCGGCACTTCAATACCGACCGTGTCCTTGCCTGCCATGTTCGGCACGATGCGGATGTTCTGTGCTTTCAGCGCGCGGGCCAGGTCGCTGTTCACCGCGCTCAAGCGCGACACCTTCGTGCCCGGCGCGAGCCTGACTTCAAACAGCGTGATCACCGGCCCGGAATCGATACCCACAACGTTCCCCTCGATCCGATACTGCTGCAGCGCCGACTCAAGCTGTAACGCCTGGTCGCGGACGATCTGCTCCATCTCTTCGGTGAAGTTCGATTCCGGCTCGATGAGGATATCCATCGCCGGGAACTCATAACCCGACAAGTCCACCTCGCGCGGCGGCGGGGCCTTCGCTTCCATCTTCGGCGCGAAGTTGATCGGCAACTGCTGCATCTTCGCACGCAACTGCTCCGTCGTGAACTGCTTCTTCTTCGCCTTGCCCGCGTCGGCAACCTCTTCTTCAACTTCCTCCTCAGCCGCTTCTTCTTCCTCCGGCTCTTCCTCTTCGTATTCCTCTTCTTCGTACTCGTCCTCTTCGTAAAGCTCCGGCTCTTCTTCCAGGCCGAACGATTCGGTCGCGCCCAGCCCGCCGGTGTCTTCGTTGATCACCAGTTCCTTGCTCTTGTGCGAACGCTTGCTCTTGCCGCTCTTCTTGCTGTCACGATCCGCTTCAGCCGTGCCGCGTCCCCAAGGCAATGTCATCGTCGGGAATCGCCCGGCCAACTGCGGCATGCGAACGTTCGGCAACTGCACATGCGTCAGCTTCAGGATCGCACCGCCCAGCGCCTTCGGCGCCGCAAGCACCCACTGGTCCGCCGCAAGCACCGCACCCACCCAGAAGCACACCACCAGGATCATCACCGTCCCCGGCACAGCAAATCGCATCGTCAACTGATCATCAATCAACTGCGCAAGCAACCCGCCCGGCCCCTGCGGCGCGCCGCTATACCCATGCACCACCGTCGGCACCGCAACACTCACCAGCGCGCTGATACTCACCGACATCACAACCAGCCCGATCAGACGGATCGATAGCTGCGTGATCTGCTTGCCCATCCCCGTCATCACCAGCATCACGCCGATACCCAGCAGCATCACCCACACACCGGGCCCAGCCATCAGGTATAGCTTGTGCGAGATCAACGCACCGACATTGCCCACCCAGTTGTGGATCGTCTCATTCGGCACGCCGTACGCATGCGCCGGCGGGTCCGCCGCGTCATAACTCGCCAGCGACGCCGCCACCAGCAGCCACAGCCCCGCGACCACCGCCCACAGGATCGCCAGATACAACGCCTTCGGGTCCTCTTGCTTCTTGCGTGACTTCTTCGCCATGATGTTCCTAGTCCTTGATTCAACACGGTCTTACGTCGCGCAGACTCACCGCGCAACGGTTAACTTTTATCGGCATCCCGCCCCGCTTTGCGACAAAACCCCTCCCCCGCTACAAAGGCCGATAATCTGTGGAAAACCAGCCAACCGCGAAGGCGCGAAGGCCGCGAAGATGTTTAGCCGCAAATGAACGCCAATCAACGCGAATTAAGATTTGGGGGTTAGGGATTGGGGATTGGAAAACTTCAAGCTGAGGAACCAGGTTCGATGATTTGATGACCAACTACTAACCACCAACCACACCCCCTTCATTCGCGTCCATTAGCGTTCATTTGCGGCTAAAAATCCTGCTACGTTCATTCGCGGCTAATCCCAATAAGTGAGTCCCCATGAAGATCGCCACCAGCACCAACATCCGCCCCGACAACGTCACCGAGCCCCAGCTTTTCGCCGCACTCGCCCGCGCCGGCTTCGATGGCATCGACCTGCCGTTCTACAAGTTCGTCGATGATGTCGATTGGTCCGACGATGCCGCCGCCTTCGCCTGGGCCGACCAGCGCAACCAATGGGCCAAAGACGCCGGCCTCGAATGGGTCCAGGCACACGGCCCGTTCTTCGAGATGTTCAACACCGACTCTGACGCCCAGCAATCCCGCCAGGGCTGCCACCACGCCCTGAAAGTCTGCGGCCGCCTCGGCATCCCCTGGATGGTCCTCCACCCCGACGTCTGCCCCGGCGACGGCGGCCCCGAACACCGCGCCCACATGTTCAAAACCAATACCGACTTCTTCCGCTCGCTCATCGAGACTTGCGAAAAGTACAACGTCGGTGTCGCCATCGAAAACATCTTCGACTACTACGCCCAGAACAAAAACAGCCCCCACTACATCGCCGCCGCCCCCGATGAACAGTGCGCCCTGATCGACCAGATCAACCACCCCCTCATCGGCGCCTGCTGGGACACCGGCCACGCCCACATCAACAACCAAAACCAATACCAGGGTATCACCACCCTCGGCCACCGCCTCAAAGCCATCCACATCCAGGAAACCAAGTCCGGCCCCGACCGCGACGACCACGTCCTACCCTTCAGCATCACCTCCCCAGCCGTCGACTGGAACGCCGTCTGCTCAGCCTTAAAAGAAATCCAATTCCGCGGGCCGTTCGCATTTGAAGTCCATCAAGCCATAAGACGCATCCCCATGGAACTGCTCGACGATCTGCTTACATACAACCACAAAGTGGGGCGGTACCTGATCAACCAGATCACCGCTTCCTGATGAACAAATTTTGTGTCAATAACAACTGGTTTTTAATAGCCGCGTTGCGACGCAACGCGGGCAGTCGTTTCAAACGCGAACAACTCCAGTCCCCTCTCCCCGCGGGAGCCCCCGGAGTAGGGTTAGGGTGAGGGCCGGATTGATTGTGAGTACGAACTTGATAATGAACGCTGAATGAATCCAACTACCCCCTCTGCCCACCGCTACTCAACCGCCTTCGCATTCGGATTATCAAACAGGAATCCGGGCCTTCCATCCATGACCACATAATCTATCATCGCACCGTTCAGGCGCAACTCACTGACAGAATCGACCACGATACGTACACCCTCTGATTCGCAGTACCAGTCATTATCCGGATAAACGTAGTTGGTAATATCAAGTGCATAAGAGTATTCACCCGTATTACTCATTGTCTTATCGACCACAATCCGCAGATAAATGTCTCCCGACAAGCCACACGATGAAATCAGCCTCTTAAACTCACACGCTGCTCTCGGCGTCAGATCCACCATGTGCTTCGACCTAAGCGACACCGAGTTAACCGATTGATTTGATGAAGCAGAACGCCCACCCCGCCCCGCAAACAACAACTTCATACGCGAAACCATCCCTACGACGCACTGTTTTACCTTGTTACTAAATGACATACCCGGCTCCAGAAAACCTCAACAACCATCTTCATGTTAGCGATATGCGCTTATGAAGACCGGATGTAACTTTTTCGATTCCAGCCGCGTTGCGACGCAATGCGGGCAGTCGTTTACAATACGAACAATTCCGGTCCCCTCTCCCCACGGGAGAGGGTTAGGGTGAGGGCCGGATGGATTGTGTGCACGAACTTGATAATGAACGCCGAATGAATCCAATTACCCCCTCCGCCCACCGCTACTCAGCCTTCTCCGCGTTCGGATTATCAAACGAAAAACCCTTCCCCTCTTCCGACACAAGATAGTCAATCGTCGCACCGTTCAGGTAAGGCTCGCTGGCAGCATCAACGAGAATGCGCACCCCTTCTGATTCGCTGTACCAGTCATGATCCGGATCAACGTCCTCAGTGATATCAAGTGCATAGGTAAACGCGCATGTATCATCCCCCGACTTATGGACCGCAACGCGCAGATAGGCCCCTTCCGACAGGCCGCTCGATGAAAGCTGCTTCTTAAATTCACGCGCCGCTTCAGGCGTCAGGTCCACCACGTGCTTCGTCTTGAGCGATGCCGTGTTAGTCGATTGGGTTGATGAAGCAGAACGCCCATCACACCCCGCACCCAACAACATCATCACCGCGACCATGCCGACGACACACCGTTTCACTTTGGTTTTAAATGACATACCCGGCTCCAGAAATACTCGACAACCATCTTCATGATAGCGATATACGCTTATGAAGACCGGATGTAACCAACTCCTTAATAGCCGCGTTGCGACGCAACGCGGGCAGTCGTTTCAAACGCGTCCACTTCCGGTCCCCTCTCCCTATTCCGGGGGCGGCAGAGGGTTAGGGTGAGGGCCGGGTGGCTTGTGCTTGAAGACTTCTGATGTTGATAGAATCAACAAGTCTTAGCCGTGCTTGGCCTAGGTAACATATAGAATGACACAATGGACCCATCACGTTCCATCGACAGCCCCCATCTCGCTTGGCATGCACCCTTAGCAGGATGCCTGTACCTGTTGCTGCTCGGCGCCCTTGCATCCCAGATATCCAGCGCCGACACTTCCCGATCCATATTCCTGATCTTTGACCTGATCCAGTTGCTCGGTTTTATGGGCTTTATTGTTTTCGGATACACAAAGAGCATCCATTGCCTGACAAGCAAAGGAAACATCACACATGGCCTCGCGGGGCTGATCCTGAACACCTTGTCAGCCATATACCTGACCTTGCTGGTCCTTCTCCTAATCGCCCGTATCGCTTTCTCGTGATAGCCACATCACAACGCAACGCGGGCAGTCGTGTAATACACTCACACTTGCGGTCCTTTATCCCCGTTCACATATAAATCAACCCACAGTCTTCCCCATCAGACACCCCAACCCCCAAATCCCCACACCCCGCCCACAAATTCCCGCCCATATCTATATAAATCCTGCCCCGCACGCACTTCAAAACAACGATCAAAAGCCAATCTCATCCTTGTTTTTGCAACTGATTCTCAAATTCATAAATACATTATTTGTGGATACTTGCTGCCGCCTAAAACCCGCCGTACATTCAGCCGACGTCGTGTTTACAAACTCTTCGGAGCCCGCTATCTTCTATTCTTGACCCACTGGAGTTGTTTGTCGAAGGGCCCGTGATAATGCCTGCCGTTCGCGAATCCCAACACCCGTATACCCGCGCCCGTTGCGGACGCTTCGCGACGCACCTTATCCGTCCGATAACGTTAACTGTCCCGCGCACTCGACCTATACCAATACGTCGAGACGCGGTTGCCCCATCGGGGGGCGATTTTTGTCTATGACCGTTTATACGAGAGCTGATCATGGCAGCGATCCCAAAACCCAAGGTCGATCTACCCAGCGATGACAAACGCTGGCGCATCGTTGACGGCACCGCACGCCGCAACGGGCTCAATCGACATGCGCTGATCGAAACACTGCACACCGTACAGGAGGCCTTCGGCTACATCGACGACACCGCCCTGCGGTTCGTCGCCCAACGCCTACGCGTCCCGTTAAGTGCAGCCTACGGCGTCGCCACCTTCTACCACTTCTTCACACTCAAGCCCAAGGGTAAGCACACTTGCGTCGTCTGCCAGGGAACCGCCTGCTACATCAAGGGCGCGCCCAAGCTCATCGACGCGATGGAACAGAAGTTGGGGATCAAGCCCGGCGAAACCACCGAAGACGGCGAGGTCTCACTCATGTGTGCCCGCTGCGTCGGTGCGTGCGGCCTGGCGCCGGCCGTCGTCTTCGACGGTGAGGTCTCCGGCAAGGTGACACCTGAAAACATGATGAGCAAGATCGAAGGGTTGGTGGCCAAATGACTCCTGATGAACTCAAAGCCTTGGCCGACAAAGAAGCGGCCGCCGCGAAACAAAACAAGAAGACCGTCCGCGTCTGCATGGCAGCAAGCTGCCTCTCCTCGCAGGCCGACCAGGTCGTCGAGAAACTCGAAGAGTCCCTCAAGGCCGAAGGCAAGGAAGACTGCAAGGTCAAGTGCGTCGGCTGCATGGGCCTCTGCTCCGCCGGCCCGCTTGTTTCCGTCGATGTAGACGGTAAGGAAACCATGTACCAGAACGTCACACCCGATGACGCGAAGGACATCGCTAAGAGCGTCGGCGGCAAGCCCGTCGACCGCCTCGTCTGCCCGACCGACGTCCCGTTCTTCACCAAGCAGAAACGCGTCGTCCTCGAGAACTCCGGCCGGATCGACCCGGAACGCATCGAAGACTACATCGCGGTCGGCGGCTACAGCGCCCTGGCACATGCCCTGACCGAGATGACGCCTCACGACGTCCGCGAAGAGGTGAAGACCAGCGGGCTGCGTGGCCGTGGCGGCGGCGGTTACCCGACCGGCCTGAAGTGGTCCAACGTCGCCAAGAACAGCAGCGAGCAGAAGTACGTCATCTGTAACGCTGACGAAGGCGACCCCGGCGCGTTCATGGACCGTGCCGTCTTGGAAAGCGACCCACACCGTCTGCTCGAAGGCATGGCCATCTGTGCCTACGCCGTCGGCGCAGACCAGGGCTACATCTACGTACGAGCCGAATACCCGCTCGCCATCAAACGCCTGAAGCTCGCGATCAAGCAGGCGGCCCGCGCCGGCGTACTCGGCCGAGGCATCTGCGGCACACCGTTCAACTTCGATATCGAAATCCGCCTCGGTGCAGGCGCCTTCGTCTGCGGCGAAGAAACCGCGCTGATCGCTTCGATCGAAGGTAAACGCGGCCAGCCACGACCGCGTCCGCCTTACCCGGCGAACGTCGGCCTGTTCGGCAAGCCCACCTGTATCAACAACGTCGAAACACTCTCCAACATCCCCGCCATCGTTCGCGAGGGCGGCGAATGGTACGCCTCCATCGGCACCGAAAAGAGCAAGGGCACCAAGGTCTTCGCTCTCGCCGGCAGCATCAACAACACCGGCCTGATCGAAGTCCCCATGGGCATGAGACTACGCGACATCATCTTCGACATCGGTGGCGGCGTGTCCGACGGCCGCAAGCTCAAGGCCGTACAGACCGGCGGACCCTCCGGCGGCTGCATCCCCGACCAGTTCCTCGACATGAACGTCGACTACGAATCACTCGCCGAGGTCGGCTCCATCATGGGCTCCGGCGGCATGATCGTCATGGACGAAACGTCCAACATGGTCGACGTCGCCAAGTTCTTCATGGAATTCTGCATGAGTGAATCCTGCGGCAAGTGCGTTCCCTGCCGCGTCGGCACCTGGCAGATGTACGAACTGCTCGACAAGATCTACAAGGGCGAGGCCACACAAAAAGACCTCGACCTGCTTAAGGAACTGTGCGACGTGGTCAAGCACACCAGCCTATGCGGCCTGGGCCAGACCGCGCCGAACCCCGTGCTCAGCACACTCCGATACTTCGAACACGAATACACCGAACGGCTGGTTTCCCCGTCGGGTAACGGCAAGGGCGCGGCGGCCACGAAAGCCGCGGAGGTGAAGTCATGAGTCCAAAAAGCGTCGTCCACCATCCCGAAACCTTCACGATCAAGATCAATGACACCGACGTCACCGCGCAGGCGGACCAGACGGTGTTGCAGGTCGCGAAGGAAAACGGCATCGAAATCCCCGCGCTCTGCTACATGGAAGGCCTCAGCGCCTGGGGCGGCTGCCGCCTCTGCCTCGTTGAGGTCCTGCCCCAAGGCAGACTCATGCCGGCATGCACCACCGCCTGCTACCAGCAGATGGAAGTGCTCACGCACTCGCCGCGATTGGAAGCGTATCGCAAGACCATCCTTGAGTTGATGTTCGCCGAACGCAACCACGTCTGCAGCGTCTGCGTCTCCAACGGCAACTGCGACCTGCAATCCATGGCGACCAAGCTCGGTGTCACGCACGTCCACGTGCCGTACCGCTACCCGAGCCTCACCGTCGACAGCTCGCACAGCCAGTTCCGCCTCGATCACAACCGCTGCATCCTCTGCTCGCGCTGCGTGCGGGTCTGCGACGAAATCGAAGGCGCTCACACCAAGGACATCATGGGTCGAGGCATCGACTGCATGGTCGTCAACGATCTGAACATGCCATGGGGCAACAGCGACACCTGTACCAGTTGCAGCAAGTGTGTGCACGTCTGCCCGACCGGCGCGCTGACCGAGAAGGGCACCAGCGCCGGTGAAATGGCCAAACGCCGTAAGTTCCTGCCTTACCTGTCCCTCATGCGGGAGGATGATTAATGTCTGACAAAGCCAAACCCAAAGTCGCAACCGTCTGGCTCGATGGCTGCTCGGGTTGCCATATGTCTTTCCTGGATATCGACGAGCGGTTGATCGCCCTCGCCGGACTCGTGGACATCGTCCACTCGCCTATCGTCGACCCCAAAGACTTCCCGCACGATGTGGATGTCACCCTCGTCGAGGGCGCCGTCTCCAGCGAAGAAGACCTGCACAAAGCACAGATCATCCGGCAGCGCAGCAAGCTCGTGATCTCGCTCGGTGACTGCGCGGTGACGGGCAACGTCCCGGCGATGCGTAACCCGTTCAAGCCGGCCGTCCTGCTCGAACGTGCGTACGTCGAAAACGCCTCGACACCCAAAGATCGCAAGCCACCGGCCAGCTACCTCCCGCCGCTATTGCCCAAGGCAAAGCCCATCCACGAGGTCATCGACGTCGACATCTACCTGCCCGGTTGCCCGCCGCCGGCCGATGCGATCTTCCAGGTCCTCGTCGACCTGCTCGAAGGCCGCGAACCCGACATCAACGCGCTGACAAGATTCGGCCGCTAACTATTTAGTGAAATTTACAGGCGAAAACGCCTAACTTTTGAACCCTACATTCGGCAGATACGACGATGCCTAAAACCATTACCATCGATCCCGTAACCCGTATCGAAGGCCACGCCAAGATCACGCTTGTTCTCAACGACGACGGCGGGATCGATGATGCGATGTTCCACGTCACGCAGTTCCGCGGCTTCGAGAAGTTCATCGAAGGCCGACCCCTTACCGAAATGCCCGCCGTCATGGCTCGCATCTGCGGTATCTGCCCGGTCAGCCACCTCATGGCTTCCAGCAAAGCATGCGACGACCTGCTCGCCGTGGAAGTCCCGCCCGTCGGCGTGAAGCTGCGACGCATCATGAACCTCGCACAGTTCATCCAGTCGCACGCGCTCAGCTTCTTCCACCTCTCCAGCCCCGACATCCTGCTCGGTATGGACTCCGACCCCGCGAAGCGCAACGTCTTCGGCCTGATCCAGGATCATCCGGAACGTGCGCGTGACGGCATCCGCTTGCGTTCGTTCGGCCAACAGATCATCGAGATCCTCGGCAAGAAACGCATCCACCCCGCGTGGACCGTGCCCGGCGGCGTCAACGAACCACTGAACGAAGAACGCCGCGACAAGATCGCTGCCATGATCCCGGAAACCAAAGAGATCGTCCTGCGTACGCTCGACTGGTTCAAGGGTTGTCTAGGCGATTTTGAAAAGGAAATCGAAGCGTTCGCGAACTTTGAGACGCTGTTCATGGGTTTAGTGACCCCCGAAGGCCAGTGGGAACACTACGACGGCAAGCTACGCATGACCGACTCGCGCGGCAAAGTGATGCACGACAGCATCACGCACCGTGAGTATCACGAGTACATCGGTGAAGCCGTGGCTGACTACACCTACTTGAAGTTCCCGTACTACAAGCCGATGGGCTACCCGCAGGGCATCTACCGCGTCGGCCCGCTGGCGCGTGTGAACATCTGCTCCGGCTTCGGCACACCCAAGGCCGATGCGGAACTGGAAGACTTCCGCAAGGTCGCGGGCTATCCCGCCCAGAGCAGCTTCCACTTCCACTGGGCACGATTGCTGGAAATCCTTACAGGCGTTGAACGTATAGAAAGATTCCTCAAGGATAAGGACATCCTCAGCGACCACGTCCGAGCCCACGCAAGGCCCAACCGCTCCGAGGGCGTCGGCATCTCCGAAGCCCCGCGCGGCACGCTGATCCACCACTACAAGATCGATCGGACCACCGGCCAGATGAAGTGGGCGAACCTGATCATCGCCACCGGCCACAACAACATCGCCATGAACCGCGGCATCAAGCAGGTCGCCGAGGCGTTTGTGGACGGCAAGAACCTGACCGAAGGCATGCTCAACCGCGTCGAAGCGGTCATCCGAACCTACGACCCGTGCCTGAGCTGCTCGACCCACGCGGTGGGGCAAATGCCGATGCACATTGAACTTGTGGATCGGTCCGGCGCGAAACTCGACGAGGTTACGCGTGGCTGAGACGCCTGACGTGTCGGTCGACACGCTGGTGATCGCCTGTGGCAACCCGATGCGGGGCGACGACGGTGTTGGACCGATCGTCGCCGAGCAGGCAGAGACCGAGCTTGACGCTAAAGCCTTGCCGGACAACCAATACCGTTTCGTCATCACCCATCAGCTATTACCCGAGCACGCCTTGGAGCTTTCACAAGCAAGGCGTGCTGTTTTAATAGATGCGCGTGTGCCCGACGGCGAACCGGTCGGCATCGTCAGCGTAACTCGCGCTCAGCCAGAGGCATACGACGATAACAACAGCTCGCCCAGCGATACCGAGACGGGCCTGACCCATCACTGGACGCTGCCGCGCCTGCTCGCCATGGCCAAACAACTCTTCGGCCGAGCACCCGAAGCCTACATCGTCAGCATCAGCACCGACCGCTTCGACGAAGCCGACCAACTCAGCGCCGAAGTCGCCGAGCAGGTGCCTGCCATGAAACAGCATGTCCTGTCCCTGGTGCTTGGCAGCTAACCATTTGCCACACATTCGTTTACGCATCATCTACCAGACATCGAATCCGCCGCCCACCCCACCCAACACAATCCACCCGCTTCTGCGTGTCACCCAGGAACTTAGTATTTAGGCTAAATACGATCTTTATTGAGAGGGTTGGGTGGCCGAGTGGTGCGAGTGGTGGTGAGGATCGGCATGGTTCGAGAAGGATGTGGCACATTCGACCGTTGATCTGTGAGATCGTGGCGGTTCAGATGGTGTCGTGATGGGTCAAGACAATGTAATTGGGTTTTGGGTCTCGGAGTTGGAGGCTGTGCGATAGGTGAGGTGTGGGTGCTAACCGCAGTTGTGCGTGAAGGCAAATTAGAGGGTAGTGGCAGACCCGTTATCCACCACCGATTGAGCGCACGGTCCTGTCGTGATTGAGGCCCGTGCGCACGAACGCCGTCATCCGATCCGCATCGCTTTGAACCCCAGCGCGGGCATGTCCGCGACGGAATCGTGCGCCGGATCATCGCGGTCGCGTTTGACTTTCTCGATCACGCGCGCGATGCGCTGCCTGCAAACCTCCGCGATGGTTTCGATCGTCGATTGCGAGGTCGAAAACTTGTGATCGCAAGGCTCAGCTCGCTGCACGAGGATGAACCGCCGATCACCTCGATCGGCTTCGTTCAACTCAATGACCGCCTGCGCGAGACTGCCCGAACCGGCAAAATAGTCGAGCGCGATGTCGTCCTCGGCTAGCGTTTGCTGACAGAAGAAGCGAAGCAGGCTTTGCGGTTTAGGAAAATCGAAGACCTTTTGGCCTTCGAAGAGGTTCATGAGTTGTTTGGTTGCGTTTTCGGTTGAATGCCAGCCAAGCGAGGTGATCGCCGCCTTGGTCGGGTTGCGATACGTATTGATGAACTTCTTCTGCCGAGGCGTGCCGGCAGGCGTTGAAGGGAAGAGCACCTTGTTGTCCGCGATCATCTGATTGAGCGTCGCCTCCGCAAACGCCCAGTTCGCGGTAAACGTGTTGCCTGTCGCGGGGTCTTTAATCGTAAACGTGTTGTCCTGCTTGCCGGTCGCCTTCATACTTTCGGACCGCCAGGGCCCGCGCGCATCGTTATCCGGGTTCGCAAAGTCTTTCTCATCACGATCCAGCCCGCGGAAGCGAACCTTGGTCTTGTCGATCGCGTAGCAGACGACGTATTCATGATTGACCATCAACAGATTCGTCGGCGGCACGCCACGCGCCGCTCGTTTGGTCTGCCATGTAAAAACCGCGACGAAGTTGTCCTCGCCAAAGACCTCATCGCAAAGAAGCCGAAGGCGTGGCAGTTCGTTGTCATCGATCGAAATGAAGATCACGCCTTCATCTTTGAGCAGCGGCCTAGCCAGCAGCAGACGCGGATACATCATGTTAAGCCAGCCGGCATGCGTATCCCCATTTGTTTCGCCCCCGGTCTCGCTCCCGGATTCCCCCCCGGAAGCTGCGTGGTTGCGGTCGTGATAGATGAACCGCTTACCCGTGTTGTAAGGCGGATCGATGTAGATCATCTTGATCCGCTGCGCGTGTGTCTTAGCGAGATGTTTAAGCGCGTCGAGGTTATCGCCTTCGATGAAGAGGTTGTCAGTGTTATCCGGATTGATGGATTGATCGGGGCAGGGGAGTAGATCGCCGGCAGCGGGCGTAGTGACGAGCTCGCGAGCGGCTTGTTTGCCGGGCCAGTTGAGGGCGGTTCGTGGTGTTGTTAATGAGTCAATATCTGTCACGGTACACCAACATGACTATATCTTCATACATCGATACGTTTATCTTAACTGAACAAGAAGAAACTGTTTTTCCCGGTCCCCTCTCCCCGCGGGAGAGGGCTAGGGTGAGGGCCGGGTTGATTGTGCATGAAGACTTCGATTGCTGATGGCGTAAAGAGATCTTGATCGTGTTTGAAACAACGTATGATTATTTCGCAACGGCCCTCACCCCGGCCCTCTCCCAAGGGGAGAGGGAGTAAGAATTCTGTCAATTGCTTACGCGTTTGAGTTGCCAGTGGTGAGATACTGGTTTATTGATTTGCCAGATGTGGTCCATGAGGGATTGTTCGTTTGTTTTGAGTTCATCTTCCTTTGGGGACAGTTCGAGGTAGCGATTGGCTTGTCTTTGGTAGTAGTCGTACCAGGGTTTGCCTTCGGCTTTGGCGACGTAGGCGTCGAGCGCCTGCTTGACGGCGGCGTGGTCTGATTCCTGGATGGGTGGGTCTTGTTTATCAATGACCATGTAGCGCATGTAGGCGATGGAGCGGAGTTGGCCTGTGACGGTGAGCATGTCGTTGAGTGCGTCGGCGACGCGCTGGGCGTGTTTGTATTGTGGGGTGGCGCTGTTATCTGAAAGGTTGATGCCTTGGGCGAGTTCATCGGCGGAGTAGACGCCGACGGGGGTGTCGTCGATGGTGAGTTGGTATTTGCCGGGCTTTAGTGAAGTAACTTTGAATATTTGCTGATTGAGTTCGGTCTGGAAGGGGACCCATTGCAGGGCTTTGGTCTGCGCATCGGTGAGTGGGTAAGGCAGCGCGTTTTCGGTGCAGGTGAATTGGATGGTGTCGTCGGAGAATTTTAGATCATCGTTAATAGCGCAGTTCTCAAGTTTGCCTGTGGTTTGATTGGCGGCGTCGAGTTCGATCGAGGAGACGATGGCAGGCATGTTTTGCGCTTTGAGGAAAGCGTAGGCCATGAGGAAGTGGCCGGCGGTTCCGGGGTGGACGCGGTCGCCGCCGACGATGGTGGCGGTCGGGTCCTGGGCCTGCATCTTGGCGTTGACTTCGAGCATGGGGGTGGTGAAGTCGACGATGGATGCGTTGTGTTGGGTGGCGAGGGTTTCGAGGTATTGGCCGAACTCGACGATCATGTCGTTCTTGCCGGGGTAGTTTTTTCTTTCGAGCTGCGCGGTCTGATCATAGATGGAGGGTTTGATGAGGATGATTTGGCACCCCGCATCGGTGAGCGCATCGGCGAGGTTTGCCATGCCTTGCTCGTAGGTGCTGTGGCATCGCTTTCGGGTTTCGAGCATTTCGGGCGTGGGTTCACCTTCAGAAAAGCATGAGGACCATGAATCGTTCATGCCGAGCATGATGGTGGCGACGTTCGGGTGGTGGACTGCGATGTCGGACTCGAAGCGTTTGAAGGTCCCGGGCGCGTTGTCGCTGCCTACGCCGCAGTTGTAGACGTTGAAAGGTTGATCGGGGAAACGTGTAGCGTAGAAGAGGTAGATGTCGGCGTGGTACTTGCCGCCGTGCGTGATGGAGTCGCCGATGAATGCGACGCGGTCGCCGGCTTGAAACGCCGGGACGTCTTTGGCGGCAAGCGGGGTGGTGATTAGGAGGATCAGGCAGAGCGGTAGTATCCGGTGTGTTTTCATGAGGTTCATGATAAGTTGGTGGGTGGGTTGTGTCACTGTTTTGCGCGAGGGTGGCGGGGGGATGAGTGAAGATTAGAATTGTTGGAAGTTAAAGAGTCTTGAGCGGGTTTGAAGATGTGTGTGTTTAATATGCTACGGCCCTCACCCCGACCCTCTCCCGGGGGGAGAGGGGGTAAAAGAAGAGGTGTAATTTGATGAAGGATGAAAAGTTTACCGCGTTGATACTTGAAGAAGGTGAGGGTGGGGTTCGGCCTGCGTTTCGTGAGATAACGGTAGATGATTTGCCTGAGTATGACGTGCTGGTGGAGGTAGCGTATTCGACGCTGAATTACAAGGACGGACTTGCGATTACGGGGAAACAAAGAATCGCGCGACGGTTGCCTTTGGTAGCGGGGATCGATCTTGCGGGGACGGTGGTTGAGTCCGATTCGGCTGATTGGAAGGCGGGGGACCGGGTGGTGGTCAACGGGTTTGGTTTGTCGGAGACGGAGTCGGGGGGTTACACGCGGTATCAACGGTTGCGGGCGGAGTGGTTGATGCGTTTGCCGGAGGCGTTCAGCTTTGAACAGGCGATGGCGATCGGGACGGCGGGGTATACGGCGGCGCTGTGTGTGAATGAACTGGAAGCGTGGGGGGTGATTCAGCCGGGCAAGGGGGAGGTGCTGGTGACGGGCGCATCAGGCGGAGTGGGTTCGGTGGCGGTGAGTTTGCTGGCGGCGCGCGGGTATCGCGTGGTCGCATCGACAGGGAAAGCGGATTCGCACGACTATCTAAAAGGATTGGGCGCGAGTGAGGTGATCGATCGGAAGGCGTTGTCGGAAGCGGGCCGACCTTTACAAAAAGAGCGTTACAGCGGGGCGGTGGATTGCGTGGGGTCGACGACGCTGGCAAACGTGTTAGCACAGACGGTGTACGGCGGGGCGGTGACGGCATGCGGATTGGTCGGTGGCGCGGAGCTGTCGGGAACGGTGCTGCCACACATCTTGCGAAGCATTGCGCTGATCGGCGTGGACTCTGTGATGGCGCCGATGAGTAAGCGAGAAAAGGCGTGGCAGACGTTGAGCGAGTCGTTCGACCCGAGACACTTGGACGCGATGACGGCGGTGAGGCGGATGTCGGAGTTGATTGAGCTTGCGGAGAAAATACTTAAGGGGGAGGTGCGTGGGCGTGTAGTGATAGATGTGGGATCTTGATGATTGATTGAAGACGTAAAGACTTCGGTCCTCACCCCGGCCCTCTCCGGGGGGAAAGGGGGCGTACACAAGACGTACTGATATAGAAAAACGCCCCGGCCCAATTTGTTGAGCCGGGGCGTCGATGTTGGTGTAAGATTTGAGCTGGATCAGATCTTGAAGCGGGCGACCATGCTTCGCAGTTGTTCGCACTTATGTGAAAGCATGGTGGCAGCCTGAGCTGCTTGTTGAGCGCCTTCGGTGCTTTCGGCGGTGACGGCGGAGATGGATTCGATGTTGCGGCTGACTTCGCCGGCGGCTACGGATTGCTGTTCCGCGGCGGCGGCGATGGACTGGATGTTACCCGCAACACTTCGAGCGCTGTTGACGATCTGTTCAAGGCTGTGGCCCGCCTCGGTTGCTTTCTCGACACCGACGTTCACCTGTTCCGTGCCGGCATTCATCTTGGTGACGGCTTCACCTGTCTCGACCTGGATAGCCTGGATCGACTGGGCGATCTCCTCGGTCGCGGTGGTGGTGCGGTCGGCGAGTTTGCGGACTTCATCGGCGACGACAGCGAAGCCTCGGCCGTGCTCACCGGCGCGGGCGGCTTCGATGGCGGCGTTGAGCGCGAGCAGGTTGGTCTGGTCGGCGATGTCGTTGATGACACTGATGATCTGCCCGATCTGTTCGCCGCGTTTGCCAAGTTCGGCGACGCTCAGTGCACCAGCGCTGACGGCTTCGGCGATGGATTGCATGCCGGTGATGGTGTCACGCACGGTCCGGCCGCCGGCTTCTGCCATGGATCCGGACTCGTTGGCTTCGTTGGATGCGATGCCGCTCTTGCGGGCGACTTCCTCGACGCTGGCGGACATTTCTTCGACCGCGGAGCTGATCTGCTCGACCTGCGAGCTTTGTTCACGCATGCCGCTGGCGATCTGTTCACTGCTGGCAGCGATTTCAGTGGCTGCGCCGGCGACTTCAGTTGTTGAAGTAGCCACATCTCTGATCACGCCGTGAAGCGTTTCGATGAAGCTGTTGAAGCATTTACCGAGCTTGCCGACCTCGTCGTCGGACTTGATGTCGACGCGCTGGGTCAAGTCGTTGTGATCCTGGATCTCGGTGATACTTGAGATCAGTGTTGAGATAGGCTTGCTGAAGAAGGTGCGCAGCAGGTAGATGAACAGGAGGATCGCGCCAACGACAAGCGGGACGGTCCACATGAGCCCACCGGTGATGAAGGAAGCGACTTGCTGATCCATCGGTGCCAGCGGGAGGGCGACGTGGTAAGCGCCGTGCATCTTGCCGGGCCGCCAGTTTTCCATCGTGAAGCCGAGGATATCCTTGCCGTCCCCTGTGGGGCTGGTGGCGGGATCGCCGTGGCAGAGCATACAGCTTTGCTCAAGGCGGATAGCACGCATGTAGTGCAGGGTGTTGGTGGCTTCATCGATGCGGTGGATGGTTTCAGCGCCGCCGGAGGCGACCTGGTTATTCAGGTCGGTGAGCAGGATGCCTTCGAAAGATGAGGTATCCGGTTCGTTTTCCTTGTTACGGGCATCATAAGCCGAGATGTAAAAGTCGATGTTTTCGCGGCTTGCGGCATCCTGTGCGGCGGTCCAGCCGGCGACGACGGGGATGGTCCCGAAGACGTCGGACTCGGTGTAGGACTTGCCGGCCGCGAGGTCGGCCTTGACCTTTTCGAGCAACTTCTCGGTTGCGAACGTTTGTTTGTTGTTCAGATCGGCCACGTGGTTCTTGGCTTCGTCCGCGACGGCGGTGAAGGCGGCGGCCTTTTCGACCATGGCATCGACGGCGGAGTTTTGGTACTTGCTGACGAACACGGTGTAATTCACGACAACCACGGTGAATAGGATGACCAAGGTCACCGCGATGATCCGCAACCCCAACCCCAATGACATAAAGCGATTAAGCATGAGATTCTCCTGGAACGCCCTTAATAAACATCGGGATATAAATGCTTGTGGTTTATTGCGCTCGAGCCCTGGTTTCAGTTATTTCAGACAGATAGCTGCGTGATCGGCGCATTGACTTTTGTGTGGATGAACCGCCCATGATGTATCTGCCGAACCATCAAAGCATTAGTCCCGCTGCTGTGATATCGTCCGGGAGGGCTTGCCATTTAAGATCGACCAGGGGAATTCCCTGTATTGCACTCAAATTTGCGTGAAATATTTCAGGCTAACCCTTTGAGTTGGATGAAGCCTGCCATTATGGGGCCATGGTTGATGGACCTGCGTGCCAAGAGAAACACGGGTGACGTGTTGCGGGGCAAATGGTCAGGCTGGATAGCCGGGATACGACATGGCGTAGCAATAAACGACGGATCGGGTCGTTATGCTCGTGGGGACAGGCAACCTTACACCACTTTATATGGAAACCATTGCTATGAAGGACCTTAAATCTATTGCTGTAACATTGGCCATGATGTTGAGCTTTGGGCTGGCAAGCCCGGTGGTATTGGCTCAGGACGGACCGCCGCCGGACGGGCCGCGTCAGCGTGATGGCGGCCGGGAGGCGGGTCAGCGAGATCGCGGGCAGGGCGGCCGGGGCGGCTGGGAAAACATGACCGACGAGCAGCGCGAGCAGATGCGCGAGCGTTTCGAGGAACGCCGTAAGCAGATGGAACAGGAGATGAACGACCGGACGCGTGAGGAACTGGAGATGAGTGCCGAAGAGTTCGAGGCGCTGTTACCCATGATCCAGAAGGTGCGTCAGTTGACCCAGGAACAGATGGCGGTGGGCATGTCGTCGATGTTCAGCGGCCGTGGCAACCGTGGACCCGGAGGCCGGGGTGGATTCGGGATGTTCGGCGACACCGACAGCATGAGTTCGCAAGGCAAAGCGCTCAGTGACGCGACCACCGCACTGCGTGAAACACTTGATAAGGATGATGTCAGCGCCGACGAGGTCAAGAGCAAACTCGCGGCCCTGCGCAGCGCACGTAACAATATGCAGGATGCGCTTCGTCAGGCTCGGGAAGAGCTTCGTGGCTACATGACGCCCAAGCAGGAAGCGACGCTCGTGCTGCAAGGGCTGCTTGACTGATCGCTGGATGTTTTTTGATTGAAAGTCAGTGACATGCGGGATGTAATAAGCCAGCTTACCGAAGGGGGCCTGATCGACGTGCCGACCGCGGAACGCGCGCGTTTGGCCTGGCGAGAGGGCACACCTCTTGAAGAGGCGGTGCTTCAGGCGGACGGGTTGACCGAAGAGCGTTTGCTGCCGGCGTTGGCGCAGACGCTGGGTCTGCCGTTCGTTGACCTGGAGCAGACCCCGCCGGACAAGGCGTTACTGTCTGAGCTTCCCGCGCGTTTGCTGACAACGTATCAGCTCGTACCGATTAGCCGAAGCGATGGCCGGCTGAAGATCGCTACCAGTCGTGTGTTCGACCGTCGAGGGTTGGACGAGTTGCGGCTGGCAACAGGGTGTATCGTCGAGCCGGTCATCGCTACCGGCGATTCCATCCGCCGGGCGCTGGCGACCCACCTGGGCGTCGGCGCTGCGACGGTGCAGTCGCTGCTGGCGGCGGACGGGATCGAGCTTGTCACCAATGATGACGACATCGACCTGGCGGACGTTGCCGAGGACGCGTCGATCATCCAGTTAGTAAACCAGGTTTTGATCGAAGCGATCGAACGCCGTGCGACGGACGTACACTTCGAGCCGTTCGAGCACAAGCTGAAGGTGCGGTACCGCATCGACGGCACGCTGGTCGAGGCGTCGATCCCGCCGGAGGTGGCGCGGTTCCAGCCGGCGATCGTTTCGCGTCTTAAGATCCTAAGCCATTTGGATATCGCAGAGAAGCGCCTGCCGCAGGACGGGCGCATCAAGCTGCGTGTCTCAGGACGTGAAGTCGATGTGCGTGTATCGATCATCCCGATGCTGCACGGCGAAGCGGTCGTGCTGCGTATCCTCGATCGACACGGCTCATTGGTCGGGCTCAATGGGCTTGGCATGTCCAAGATGCATCTGGGCAAATTCGAAGAAATCCTCGCGCTTCCGCACGGCATCGTGTTAGTCACGGGCCCGACCGGTAGCGGTAAAACGACGACGCTGTATGCGGGGCTTTCGCAGATCAATACCAGCGACCGCAAGATCGTCACGATCGAAGACCCGATCGAGTATCACCTGGACGGCGTGAACCAGATCCAGGTCGATACGAAAACCGGGTTGACGTTCGCGCGTGGCTTGCGGTCGATTTTGCGTCACGACCCGGACGTTGTCTTGATCGGTGAAATCCGCGACCGCGAGACGGCGGAGATCGCGGTGCAGGCATCGTTGACTGGCCATCTTGTTTTCTCCACGCTGCATACGAACGATGCGCCGGGCGCGATCCCGCGATTGATCGACATGGGCGTCGAGCCTTACCTGGTTGCGTCTTCGCTTGAGATGGTGGTGGCGCAGCGCTTGGTGCGGTTGATCTGCCCGCGTTGTAAGCAGCGTATGGCGGAGAGTGATGCGCAGGCGTTGATCGAGAAGTACAACGGTAACCTGCCCAGCGAGTTGTACGTCGGCACGGGTTGCCGGGAGTGCAACGGCACGGGGTACCAGGGCCGGCGGGGCGTGTTCGAGATGATGCCGATGAGCGAACAATTACGCGCGCTAGCCACCGGCACGGCCTCGGGGCGCGAGGTCCGACGCGTGGCGACCATCGAAGGGATGCAGAGCCTGCGCGAAGACGGCTGGCGTCTGGTGCGTGAAGGCCTGACGACGGTTCAGGAAGTCTTGCGTGTTACCAAGGATGAGCAACATGTCTACGGCGGCGACACGAAAGGTAAAGGCTGACGACGATGCCCGTGTTCGCTTATACCGGACTTGAATCCACAGGCAAGAAGCGCAGCGGCGTGATCGACGCGGCGAACGCGACGGCTGCGGCCGAGGCGATCGAGCAGCGCGGCCTGATGCCCGTCAGCGTCGATGAACAGGACGAGGCGAGTCAATCAGGCTTGCAGCGTGCGACGACCGGTCGTGTGCGTCCGGCCCAGGTGCATCAGTTTCTGCGTCAGCTTTCCGGCTTGCTTGCGGCGGGTGTGCCGTTAAGCAGGGCGCTTGAAATTCTGGGAAGAGAATCAAAATCACAGGCGGCGAAGTCGCTTTGGCAAAACGTGCGCGACGAGGTGTCGGACGGCACACCGCTCGCAGAAGCGATGAGCAAGCACGACCGCGTGTTCGCGCCGGTGCATGTCGCGATGGTGCGTGCCGGCGAGACGGGCGGCTTCCTGGATGTCGTACTCCGTCAGATCGCCGAGTTCATGTCGCGCGAGCGTGACCTTAAAAGCCGGGTGACCGGCGCGATGATCTACCCGATCGTGCTGATGTGTGTCGCGACGGGCGTGGTGACGTTCTTGCTGTCGTGGTTTATCCCGAAGTTTTCGGGGATCTTTGAGCAGTTCGGCCAGGATTTGCCTTTGATCACACGGATCATCCAGGGCGTGAGTCTTGCGGTGCGTGAGTACGGGCCTTTCATCCTTGTCATCGCGGCTTTGCTGGCAATCGTCGGCAAGCGTGCGCTGGCGACGCCGGGCGGACGACGATTCAGGGATAAATGGATACTCAAGGTGCCGGGCGTCGGCACGGTGACGGCGAGGTTCGCACTCGTGCGTTTTTGCCGGATGCTGGGGACGCTGCTCGGCGCGGGTGTGCCGTTGATCATGTCATTGCGCGTGGCGCGTGAAGCGATCGGCAACCAGATCCTTTCCGACGCTTTGGATGAATCGATCGACCGCGTGCAGCGCGGCGACAGTTTGGCGCGTGGCTTGGCGACGTGCCCGGGGTTGTTCCCGCCGTCGGTTTTGGAAGTGATCGCGGTGGCGGAAGAGTCCGGGCAGCTAAGCGCGGAGCTCGATCGGTTGGGTGTAGATAATGAACAAGAGTTGGACCGTCGCCTGCGGATGCTGGTGTCGTTGGCAGAGCCGGCGTTGCTGTTTGTCATGGCGACGCTCGTGGGGACGATCGTGATCGGTATGCTGTTACCGGTGTTCGATCTTTGGGACGCGATTCAGTAGAGGTTTAATCATGATGAATAAGAACAAACGTCAAACACGCAGCCGTGGTTTCAGCATTCTCGAACTGCTGCTGGTGCTGGTCATCCTTGCCGTGTTGTCGGCGATCGTCGGCGTGCGCTTTGCCGGCCAATCCGAGAAAGCGCGGATCACCGCCGCAAAGACACAACTAAGCGACTTCAAGACCGCGCTGGGCACGTATGAACTGCAGGTCGGTTCGTACCCGACGACGCAGCAGGGCTTGGAAGCGCTGATCGAAGAGCCTTCCGATGCCGAGGGCTGGTCCGGTCCATACCTGGAATCGGACGTTGTGCCGGTGGACCAGTGGGGTAACGAATGGCAGTACCGATGCCCGGGCACGCACAACGAAGAGGGATTCGATCTGTATTCCTACGGCCCCGATCAACGGGCCGGGGGTAACGACGACATCGCCAACTGGACAACAACCAAGTGAACCCACGCACGCGTACAACCCGCAGATCGGCTCTCGGCTTCACTCTGCTTGAGCTGATCCTCGTGCTGGTGCTTATCGCCACTCTCACCACACTGGCGACACCCGCACTCAGCGGTTTTGCGCGGAGGGCGGCGCTGGATAACACTGCGGTAGAACTGTTCACCTTGACGCAGCAGGCGCAGACGCGCGCGATCCACGAAGCGAATACGTACCGCGTAGTAATCAACCTTGAGCAGCGCGAAGCGTACATCGAGCACATCGGTGATGAAGGCTACGAACAAACCGTCGGCACGGGTGTCGAGTCGGTTCAGTGGAACAACACGATCGAGATCGATACGGATGTCGAAAAGAGCGGCTACAACGAGATCATGCTCTACTTCGAGCCGACGGGCCTGGTGACGCCGGGCACGGTGATCGTCGAGCAGGATGATCGGTTCGTTGTGATTACCTGCGAAGCGGCGACCGAGCGCTACCGGATCATGGGTAAGAGCGAAGTGAAGGGGCTGAAGGCCCAGGAGGTGCTCAATGCGCTGCGCCTCTGAGATGAAGAGTGAGTTTGAAAGCACACTTTGCTGCTGCGCAGTCAACTCCGGTCCCCTCTCCCCTCGGGAGAGGGCTAGGGTGAGGGCCGGGTTGATTGGGTGTACAGACTTTACCCATCGTGCAGAAAAAGAATCTGCTGTATCAGAAGAAGTAATTGCAGTAAGTAACTCCAAGGTTGTTGGCCCTCACCCCGGCCCTCTCCCAGGGGGAGAGGGGGTAAGGCGAAGGCATACTCAACGAGGATTCTCATTACTCGAAGTTTTGGCGGCGTTGTTATTGGTGGCGATCGTGTTGCCGGTGTTGATGGGGGCGCTCAATACGGCGACGCATATCGGCGGGTTGGCACAGGACCGGGCGGAGGCGGCGCGGCTGGCGGAAAACAAGATCAACGAGATCCTGCTGGATGAGAGCTGGCAGTTCGGGGACGACACCGGAGAATTTGAAGTTGAGGACGAAGAAACAGGACAGTCGGGGCGTTATACCTGGGTGCTGCAGGTCGAGGAATGGCTCGACCCGAGCGTGCGGAAACTCACGATGACGGTGAGTTGGGAGCGGCGCGGCCGACCCCAGACGATCACGCTGACCACAGCCGTGCATGACGAAAGTGATACATGAGGCCTCGAAACCGTGCATTTACGTTGATTGAGCTGATCCTGGCGATCGCGATCACCGCGATCCTGGCGGCGACGGTCTACGCGAGCCTGATGATTGCGACGACGACGCGCGACAAGGCTTCGAGCACGATCGGCAAGGACCGCACGTTGAGCCTGGCGCTGGAACTGGTGCGGCGTGATCTGCAATCCGTTCCGCCGCCGACCGGTGAAATGGCCGGTGGATTCCTTGGTGAAGACGACAGCCAGCAGGACGTGATCAGCTTTACCACCGCCAACAGCTTCCTCCCGCCGGACGGCAAGCTGTCTGATTTGATCAACGTCAGTCTTGAACTGGCAGAAGATACGGACGATAGCGATACGTTCATGCTTGTGCGTTATATCACGACGAATCTGCTCGCACCGGCGACAACGGACCCGGAGGAGCAGATACTTGCACGCGGACTGACCGGCTGGAATGTTGAATACAGCGACGGGTCGGACTGGGTCGATGACTGGGACTCAACCCAGCAGGACAACACGCTGCCGCTGGCGGTGCGTATCACGTTGTATCATCCGGATGAGGATTCGAAGTATTCAAACTCTGATGACCTGATGTTCACACAGATCATCGCGATGCCGGCCGGGACGCGCTCGGACAGTATCCTGTCGGGGGTGGGAAGATGAGCGTGACACTTTTACTTACCAGCATGGGGTGCCACACTTTGACCCGAAGGGCAAAGTGTGCGATGGAACGACTCAACACACATTGCTGCTGCGCAGTCAATGTGTGGCACCCGAATAAATTGGTTGATAGCGTGCAAAAGGAATTCGGCCCTCACCCCGGCCCTCTCCCGAGGGGAGAGGGGGGTAGAGCGCCTGACCACTATAAAGCGTCAACGTGGTGCGGCGCTGGTGGTGGTGTTGGCGATGATCGTGTTCCTGGTGGCGATGGCGTTGGTGTTTGCTCGACAGATGCAGACCGAAGCGGTCACTGCGGGGAACAATGTCTCACAGGTGCAGGCGCGGATGATCGCAATGGGGGTGATCGAGGCGATCAAGGCGGATTTGCAGAACTCGATCGATGCGGGTGAGAACCCGGCGATAGATTTTCTTGAAGTACAAGCAGAACCCCTGGGCAACGGATTGTTCTGGGTGATCGCGCAGGACTTTACGACGGATGAAGAGCCGACCTACGGCGTGGTGCCGGAGAACACGCGGCTGAACGTGAGTGTCACGCCCCCCGAGGCGCTATCCGGGTTGATCGGCTTGAACAGCGAAATCTGTAACGCGATCGCCGACTGGGCGGATGGCGACGACGAGATACGAGACGGCGGCGCGGAGTCCGACTATTACCTGGCGCAACGCATCGGTTACGAAGCGAAGAACAGCCGATTCGAGACACTCGAAGAGTTGCTGCTGGTGCGTGATGTGGATGAACTGATTCTTTACGGCGAAGACACAAACCGCAACGGCGTACTTGATGACAACGAGAACGACGCTGCGGCAACCCCGCCGAGTGATAACGCGGACGGCTCGCTGGACGTGGGTTTGTATCCGTACCTGACGGTGTACAGCGTCGAGCCGAACAAGACCGTTGACGGCGAGGACCGGACAAACCTGAATCAGGGCGGCGAGTTGTTCCAGTTGTTGCGAGATGAGCTTGAAGAAAAGCGGTTCAACGAGGTGTCGCCGCAGGTCCTGACGGGCCGGCCGTTCCAGAACGCGCTCGACTTTGCGATCAAGCTGAAGCTGACGGATGAAGAGTTCGCGAAGCTACAGGACAAAGTCACCGCGAACAACCAGAACGTGCAGCGTGGCTTGATCAATGTGAACACGGCGCCGGCGGAGGTGCTGGATTTGTTGCCGGGGCTTGAAGAGGGCGACGGGCAGAAGATCGTTTCGGCGCGCGACACCGATCAGGAATCGATGTTATGGCTGGTCGACGCGTTAGATAAAGAGAAAGCGGTCGCGGCGGCGAATCTGCTGACGACGCGCAGTTTTCAGTTTGGCGCGGACATCCTGGCGGTGAGTGGGGACGGCCGAGGGTTCGTGCGTTACCGCGTGGTGATCGACACGTTGTCGAGCAACGGCGAAGAAGTGGAGGGCCCGCGTGTGGTGTACCTGCAGGACATCACGGACCTGGGTTGGCCGATCGATCCGGAGATTAGAGTTGCCTTACGTCAAGGAGCAACGGTGGACGAAGTATCTGAACAATACGGATCGGGGGTGCATTAGTGGCACGTGATGCGAAGAAGCATCTTGTGATGTTGATCGACGAGCACCGTGTGGTCGCCGCGGCGCCGGGTGATGCGCAGCCAGTCAAGATCGATCTGCCCGGTCGCTGGTCCGACATGGATGCGGCGACGTTGGGCGCGTTACTGAAAAACCAGTTGGGTTCGCACCGTTTGTCGCTGGGGCGCGTGGTGGTGGGCGTGCCGGTATCGTGGGTGTTGACGCAGCGATTGAGCGTGCCGTCGACCGATACGAACGTGGCGGCAGGCGCGGTAAAGATGCGCGTCAGCCGGGACTATGCGACGGACGCGGGCAACCTGGTTGCCGACTATACGATCAGCCGAAGCAGCGGGGCGAGCGAAGTGTTGATCGGCGTGACGACGCGCAAGAAACTGGAGAGCCTGACCAAGACGCTTGCAGAAGCAGGGCTGACGCCGGTTGCGATCCACGTGACGGCGCAGGCATATGTCAACGAGAAGCAGGCGGACACGACGCTTGTGCGTATCGATCCGCCGATGGCTGAGTTGGCATTGGTGCGGGACGGCAGGACGGTCGGATTGCGTTCGCTGTGCGATACGCTCGATAACGACCCGGCCGGTGCGGCGCGTGCGATCACGGCCAACATCGCGTCCGACCCGCAGCTATCAAGCAATCAAAGCGAACTCGTGCTGGCATCCGATCCGGCAACGGGGATCGATCCGCACAGCATCGCCTCGTACCTGAACGGTGTAGCGGGTGGTTCGACATCCGTGATCGATGAATCTGTGATCGATGCGATGCGGCGGCGTGCACAACAGCACGACATGCTGGACCTGCTGCGTTGTCGAGCCTCGAAGGAAACGGGCAGGGGCCTGACCAAGACGCAGCGGATCGGCGTGGGTGTTGCGGCGCTGGTGGTTCTGTTGATTCTTGCGGTCGGTGGGTTGTGGTGGAGCCGAGAGCATCGGTTATCAACGCTGCAGGCAACGGCGGCGGGGATGGCGTCGGATGTTGAGATGCTCAGCGAGGTGAAGTCGCGGCTGGATGAATCCGCGCCGTGGTTTGATAAGCGCGTGGACATGCTTTCGTGCATGCAGGTGCTGACCGAATGCGTGCCGCAGCGAAGTGAATTACGGCTGACAGAGTTCCGGTTGAACGCGGATAAGAGCGGTTCGCTACAGGGCCGGGCCGAGACGCGCAGCCAGATGCTCGAGTTTTTGAGGACGATGCAGGCGTCGGAGAGTTTAAGCAGCGTTGCGCTTCGTGACTCGGCACAGACACAGAACGACCGGGGCGAAGTACGATTTGAAATCGTGTTCAACTATATCGCTGGAAAGGGGGGCCGCTGATGTCTAAACGCGAGCGATTACTGGCCTGGGCGGTCGCGCTGATCGTTGGTTTCTTCGTAGCCGACCGTTTGCTGATCTCGCCGATGCAGGTGTACCTGAGCGATCTGCGCGAACAAGCGGACACGCTTGAGCAGCAGATTGATGAAGACATGGTGCTGGTGGATAACCGTGAACTGATCCTCTCTCGCTGGGAAGAGCGTAAGCTCGCGGGGTTGTGGAGCAGCCCGGCATCGGCGCGATTGAACGTGCAGGGCCAGGTCAGCCGGGTGGCGGAAAGTTCCGGATTAACGCTGAACAACCTCAGCGCCGGCGGCAACCTGAGCAGCCCGCCGTTTACGGAAGTGCGTTTCAGCCTGACCGCAACGGGCGAATTAAGTTCGGTCGCAAAGTTCCTCCAGAAGGTCCAGCAAGCGCAGATCCCGTTGGCGGTGTTGTCATGCGACATCGCCAGGCGTGACGACAGCAGCAACCGCCTGACGCTTCGGCTGACGGTGTCGACGCTGGTGTTGAGCGAAGAGGAGGGCGCATCATGAAAACAAAGTCAAACATGATTATCGCGATGTGCTGCCTGTCTTCGCTGTTGATGCTGAGTGCTTCGGCGTCGGCGCAGGAAGAAAAGATCGATGCTTCGGCATGGACGGCCAAGGAAGTCTCCAAGGAAACGATGGAGAAGGTGATCAACGGCAACCTGTTCGTACCGAGCCAGCGTCGCGCCCCGCGTGTTGAACCGGCTCCGGGTGAAGCAGGCCAGGAACAACCTGAGCAGCAATATGAGCCGCAGCCCGAGCCGGAGGATCCGGACCGTGCGTACCGGTTCATCGGCGTCAGTTACACAGGCGAACGCTGGTTGGCGTTCTTCGAGAACATGCAGACGCGCGAGGTCTTCCGCGTAGGCGAGGACGAAACCTTTGCCAGCGGAAAGCTGGGTGCGATCAGCCACGACGTTGTCGAGTATCAGGTCGGTGATGAGCAGCGCAATATCCAGATCGGGTACGACCTGACCGGCGCGCTTGCCAGCCGATCATACGGATCAGGCATGTCGGGTTACTACGGTTCGTCGGACGGATATGGTTCCTCTACATCAGAGCGGGGCTCTGATAACAGTACAACTTCAAGCAACGAGTCAAGCGATACGGGTTCAAGCACAGCCGACATTCTTCGCCGGCTCCGCGAACGGCGGGAGCGTGAGAGCCAGTAGGAGTACAACTATGAGACGTCTATTTACACTATCCACGACCCTGTTTGTATGCACGGTGTTGTCCGTCGCGCCTGTGAGTTTCGCACAGGATGAAGGCAACACTGCCGCAGACGAGCAGGCGCCGAACCTGACGCTCAGCGAGCAGCAAGAGCAGGCGCCCAACACGCCGTTGATCAACGGCAACGGCCTGCTGATGAACTTCAGCGACGCGCCGCTGCAGACCGTGCTCGAGTACCTGTCCGAACAGGCCGGGCTCATCGTCGTCAACGACACCGCGGTCGATGGGCGCATCACGGTGGTCAACCGTCAGCCGATCACGCTCGATGAAGCGATCAACCTGATCAACACGCTGCTGATGGAGAAAGGTTACACGGCCGTGCGTCGCGATCGGTTGCTTCGTATTGTCCGCTTGCAGGATGCCAAGCTCGATGCGATCCCCGTTCGCTACGGCAACGATCCGGACCAGATCGGCAACACGGATACGATCATCACGCAGATCGTTCCGATCCGTTACGCCGATGCCAAGAGTCTTTCTGACGACCTTTCCCCGCTGATCAATACCGAGGTCGCCGAGGTGGCGGCGAATGAAGCGAGCAACTCGCTGATCATCACGGACGCGGAGGCGAACATCAAGCGTATCGTTCAGATCGTCAATGCGGTGGACAAGTCGATCTCATCGGTGACGCAGGTGCGTGTCTTCCAACTGCAGTACGCGGACGCCGAAGACACCGCGCAATTATTAGAAGAGACATTTGAGGATAGGGAGAGCGCGGATTCCGCAGTCGGCCGGGCGATTCAGAGGCGTTTCAGCCGTTTCGGCCCGCCCGGGATGGGCGGCAATGATGACAGCAACACACAAGTGCAGGGCCGCGAAGTCAGCGCCGCCTCCGACGAACGAACCAACAGTGTTGTTGTCAGCGCATCGCCCGAGTTGATGACGGTTGTCGAGGAAGTGATCAACCAGCTCGATGCCGACACCACCGCGCGCGAGTCCGTGCTGGTGTACCACGTCAAGCACATTCTCGCGACCGACCTGGAGACGGCGTTCAACGACCTGTTTGATGAAAATTCATCCTCCAGCAGCAACAACAGCCCGCGCGATCCGCGCAGCCGCAACAACAATAATAATAATAACAACAACAGCAGTTCCAGCAGCGATTCGTTCGCCGGCAGCCTGGTCGGGCAGGTGACCACGGTCGCCGATGAGGCAACCAACACACTGATGATCCTCACCCCTGAGCGCAATCACGATCGAATCATGGCGATCCTGGAATCACTCGACACACAACAGCCGCAAGTGTTGATCCGCGTGCTGATCGCTGAAGTTTCTATCGATGACCAACTGGATGTCGGCGTCGAAGGTGAACTCTACAACGTCGGCGGATCGGTCGACAGCCTGCTGACGGACTTCAGTGTCGCCGCGGCGAGCGGCGGTTTCCAGGCGGTCCTGCTGGATACCGATGACTTCCTGTTGAACATCCGCCTGTTGCAGGAGGTCGGCAAGCTGGAGGTCGTGTCTCGGCCTTACATCCTGGCTTCGGATAATCAGCCATCGAACATCCTGATCGGTGAAGAGTTCCCGTTCGTCACCAACACGCGCGAGACCGACGCAGGCAACACGATCAACACGATCGAGTACCGCGAGATCGGCCTGATCCTCGACGTCACGCCTCAGATCAACCCGGACAACCGCGTCACGCTCGACGTGTCGCAGGAATTGTCAACGATCAGCGGCCGAACGGTCGCGATCTCCGAGCAGCTCGACGCGCAGGTCATCGCCAAGCGTTTCGCAGAGACACGCGTCGCCATCCAAGGCGGACAAACCATCGTGATCGGCGGATTGATGGAAGACCAGTACACGCTGACCGAAAGCAAGGTCCCATTGCTGGGTGACATCCCCGGCCTGGGCGCGTTGTTCCGTCGTAAGCAGGAGACCAAGAGCAAGACGGAACTACTTCTGTTCCTGACGCCCGAGATCGTGACGGATGTGCAATCTCTTGAGAAGATGGGCGAAGGCATCTACAAGAGCACGGAGATCGTCGAAAACGCCGTCAAACCCGGCACGCTCGAGAAGCATCTGTTCAACATGAAGACTCGCTACGAGAACGAAAGCACGGACGAAGAATCAAACGAATCGGAAGATTCAGAAAAATAAATAGCGTGCTACTCGATGACAAAACCCCTTAGCCCTGGGCGGAAGCCCAGGGTTTTTCTTATCCCCTCTCCCCGCGGGAGCCCCGGAATTGGTTAGGGTGAGGGCCGGATTGATTGTGCGCGAAGCCTCATTTGAACGAACAAGGTCAGAGCATAAACACCCAATAAACAAAGCTCATTCATCCCGTTACGGCCCTCACCCCGGCCCTCTCCCGAGGGGAGAGGGGGGTAAATAGAACAAACTTCTTGTGCACAAAAAACCCCACGGTTGTGCGTGGGGCTAATGAGTCATGCATGGTGATTTACTGTAGCGAATCTACAACGTGACTTCTTTGCTGGATTTGCTGGAGGTGTAGATGGCGTCGATGATGGATTGGACGAGTTCGCCTTGCTCGCCAGTCGCGCAGGGGGCTTTGCGGGTTTGGCAGGCTTTTTCGAAGTCGGCCAACTGCTCCTGGTGCATTTCGACCTGCGGCAGGTAGAGTTTGCTGTCGGCGTTGCGGTTGTTCAGTTCGTTGGCGAGGACGACGTGGTCACCGAAGAGTTCAAAGATCATGCCGCCCTTGTCGCCGTAGAACGCCATCTGGTTGACGGGGATTTTGTCTTCGGGCGCGTTCATCGCCCAGGCGACGTCGACGGTCAGCGATGTGCCGTCCTCGAAGTGGATCATGGCGTGCGCTTCATCTTCGACATCGAACACGCCGTCGTAGTTCGGCGGGCCGGCCCACATGCTTTCGTAGAGGTAATCCTTGATGGGGCTGCCGAAGTGCGAGTAGGTCTTGCCGCTGACGCGCGAAGGCTTTTTGCCGCCGAGCAGGTAGAGCGAGAGGTCGATGACATGCACGCCGATGTCGATCAACGGCCCGCCGCCGGACTGCGCCTTGGTGGTGAACCATCCACCGAGCCCGGGGATGCCGCGTCGGCGGATGAGTTGTGCCTTGGCGTGATAGACCTTGCCGAGCGCGCCGGTGTCGATCAGTTGCTTGGCGCCCTGGCCGACGGTCGAGAAGCGCTGGACGTAGCCGATCTGCAGGATACGGCCGGTTTCTTTCACAACGGCGTTGATCTCCTTGCATTCCGCGGTGTTCATCGCCATCGGCTTTTCGAGCAGCACGTCCTTGCCCGCTTTCATCGAAGCGATCGCAAGCGGCTTGTGGTCGATATTGGGCACGCCGACGACCACGGCGTCGATCGAGTCGTTAGCCAACAGTTTGTCGGCGTGATCGTAACTCGGCACACCCCCGACGTCGGCGGCGAGCTTGGCGGCTTTATCCGGCAGGATGTCCGCGACGCCCCCGATTTTCATGCCCATTTGCTTTGCCGCCAGCGCGTGTACGCGACCGATCGTGCCGGCGCCGATGATGCCAAGTGTGATACCCAATTGCGTGATCCTTTATAAGTGAGCGTGTGTTAATGGCCGGTATGTCCGAAGCCGCCTTCACCGCGGCTGGTGGGTGGTAACTCATCCACTTCCTGCCACTGTGTACGGGGTACGGGTTTAATAAGCATCTGTGCTATACGCATACTGCGCGTGACTTCAAACGGCTGCGAGCCGTGGTTAATCAGCGGGACCATCACTTCGCCGCGATAGTCGGCATCGATGGTACCGGGCGCGTTTGGCAGGGTTATCCCGTATTTGGCGCCGAGCCCGGAGCGCGGACGGACCTGCGCTTCGTAACCAACGGGCACCGCCATCGCGAAACCGCAGTGGATCATACGTACTTCCCCGGGTGGGATCATGATCGACCCATCGACGGCGGCGTGCAGGTCCATGCCGGCGGCGTGGTCGGATTGGTAATCTGGTAAAGGAACATCCTCGTTACCGGGCAGGCGTTTAATCGGGACATCAATGGTTTCGACGTTTATTTCCATGCGGAGATGATACCGCAAGCGGGGCATCTGTTGTATGCTGTGGGTTGGGCTATGCACATCAAAATGCACCAGGAACTCCATTTATGCACTTAAGTATCAGACAGGCTTTGGCGGGCTCGATGCTGTTTTTACTCATGCTTCTTCTTAGTGGGGTGGCACAGGCACAGATGAACAATCAACCGGTCAAACTCGGTATCGACGTGCTGCGCGGATCCAATTACGAGATTTTGCGTGGCAAGAAGTTCGGGCTGGTGGCCCACCCGGCGAGCGTGGACAGCCGCTTCATGCCGACGGTCCAGTCGCTTAACAGCATCAAGAACGGGGAACTGGTGGCGCTGTTCGGGCCGGAGCACGGCGTGTATGGGGATGTCTATGCCGGGGACAAGATCGAGAACCGCACCGATGAGCGGACCGGACTGCCGGCGTATTCGCTGTATGGGGAAAACCGCAAGCCGACGCACATGATGCTTGAGAACCTCGACGCGCTGGTGTTCGATCTTCAGGATATCGGGGCGCGCAGCTACACGTTTGTGAGCACGATGCGTGCCTGCCTGGAAGCATGTGCCGAGGAAGACATCGAGTTCATCGTGCTGGATCGGCCTAACCCGTTGGGCGGGGACCGGATCGAAGGCGGTATGGTTGAAGAAGGATTCGAGTCGTTCATCTCACACATCCCCGTGCCTTACGTGCATGGCATGACGATGGGTGAGTTGGCTTTACTGGTGCGCGACAAGTACGCACCGGATTACAAGAAGCTGACGGTCGTGCAGATGGAGGGTTGGCACCGTTACATGACCTGGGAGAGCACGGGTTTGAAGTGGGTGATTACGAGCCCGCACATCCCGCACGCCGAAACGTGTGCGTACTACGTCGCGACGGGGATCATCGGGGAGCTGAACACGATATCGATCGGCGTGGGTTACACGCAGCCGTTCGAGCTGGTCGGCGCACCGGGGATTAACGGTGAGTATCTGGCGCGTGCGCTGAACAGCCAGTGGGATGATCCGCGTGATTTGTATACACGGCTGAATGAGCACAAGCTGCTGCGTATGAATTCGCATCACGCGCCGCTGGGTGTGACATTCAGGCCGGCGTGGTTCAAGCCGTTCTACAGCCGGTTCCAGGGTGAGGTCTGCCAGGGGGTGCAGGTGTACATCGATCTGGATCGGCCGGTGAACTTGGTGGAAATCAACTTCAAGGTGGCTCAGACCCTGGGCCCGAAGCTGATGTTCGGCGACGGCAAGCGCGATCGGTCGTTCGATATCGCGACCGGCACGAACGAGGCGAGGCTGCTGCTGATGGAAGGCGCCCCGTTGGATGGGCTGTTCGCCCGCTGGCGTCAGCAGTGCAAGCAATTCCGCGAGGATCGCAAGCCATACCTGCTCTATGAATGAGCGGCAAATTGTTCTATAATCTTTGCCCCGACGGGTGGGTGGCATCCGTTGGGGGCTGTTAATTTAGCTTATATAGCCGCAAATGAACGCTAATAGACGCGAATAGGATTGTGGCTGGTGGCTGGTGGCTGGTGGCTGGTGGCTGGTGGCTGGTGGCTGGTGGCTGGTGGCTGGTGGCTGGTGGCTGGTGGCTGACAGAGTATATATCCCCAATCCCTAATCCCCATTTGCGTTGATTCGCGTCCATTTGCGGCTAAACAAAAAACCCGAACATTCACCCCGAATTCATAGAGACACCCCATGCAACCCAAAGACTTCTTCCCCAAACTCGGACTGAGCGAAACCATGTCGGGCCTGGCCTACGGCGGCAAGAACCCGCAGGCCGGCGGCCAAGCGATCGACATCCATAGCCCGATCGACGGCAGCAAGCTCGGGGCGGTCACACTCGCGACGCCGACCGAAGCGGAGAAGGCGATCGACAGCGCGGCCGAGGCGTTCAAGAAGTGGCGCACCGTGCCCGCGCCCGTGCGAGGCGAACTGGTCCGTCGGTTCGGCGTGAAGCTGCGTGAATACAAGCAGACGCTCGGCGCCCTGGTCGCGTGGGAAGTCGGCAAGATCACGGCGGAAGCCGAGGGCGAAGTGCAGGAGATGATCGACATCTGCGACTTCGCGGTGGGTCTGAGCCGGCAGTTGTACGGCCTGACGATCGCGAGCGAACGCTTCGAGCATCGACTCGCCGAGCAGTGGCACCCGATCGGGCCCATCGGCGTGATCAGCGCGTTTAACTTCCCCGTCGCGGTCTGGGCGTGGAACCTGGCGCTGGCGCTGGTTTGCGGCGACGCGGTGGTGTGGAAGCCATCGGAAAAAGCGCCGTTCTGCGCGCTGGCGTGTCAGAATCTCTTGAATGAAGTGATCGACGAGATGGATGAATGTCCTGCGGGGATAAGTAGCGTCGTCGTCGGGCTGCGCGATACCGGAGAAGTGATTTCCAACTCGAAGAAGCTGCCCCTGGTCTCCGCGACCGGTTCGATCCCGATGGGTAAGGCGGTCGGTAAAGCGGTCGGCGCTCGGCTGGGACGGGCGCTACTGGAACTCGGCGGCAATAACGCGATGATCCTGACGCCGAGCGCGAATCTTGATCTTGCGTTGCCGGCGATCACATTCGCGGCGGTGGGCACGTGCGGGCAGCGCTGCACCAGCCTGCGTCGTCTGATCGCCCATAAATCCGTCAAGGACACGATCGTTGAGCGCCTGATCAAGGTGTACGACCAGATCAAGATCGGCAACCCGGTTGAAGAGGGCACGCTGATCGGCCCGCTCATCGATGAAGCCGCGGCCGAGGCGATGGATAAGACGCTTGAAGCGGTGAAGCAGCAGGGCGGCAAGGTGTTGTATGGCGGCGGGCGCGTGACGGATGGCGTGCCGGCGGGCGGCGTGTATGTCAAACCCGCGATCGTCGAGATCGCGCCGGATGCCGAGTGCGTGCAGACCGAAACATTTGCGCCGATCCTGTACGTCATCACCTATGACGACTTCGATGAAGCGGTGCAGATTCATAACGATGTGCCGCAAGGCTTGTCCAGCGCGGTGTTCACCGACAACGTGCGCGAGGCGGAACTGTTTTGCGGCCCAGCCGGCAGCGACTGCGGCATCGCCAACGTCAACATCGGCACGAGCGGTGCGGAAATCGGCGGCGCGTTCGGCGGCGAAAAAGAAACCGGCGGCGGCCGGGAATCAGGCTCCGATGCCTGGAAAGCCTACATGCGCCGCAGCACGCAAACGATCAACTACTCCACCGCGCTGCCGCTGGCGCAGGGGATCAAGTTTGATGTGTGAGTAAGAACAGGGGAACCGCGAAGAGCGCGAAGAAGAATTGATTAGCCGCGAATGAACGCTAATAAACGCGAATGGGATTTGGTGGCTAGTGGCTAGTGGCTGGTCAATGATACGAGGCCAATAACGCACCCTTCCCTAATCCCTAATCCCCAACCCCCAACCCTAATCCCAATTCGCGTTGATTCGCGTCCATTCGCGGCTACACTTCTTCGCGCTCTTAGCGCCTTCGCGGTTTCACCATCCTCCTGCTAACCTGTACCCATGGCGGCGACAACTTTGCTCTGGCTTCGGCGGGGGCTTCGGCTGGCGGATAATCCGGCGCTGGTGGCGGCGTGTGATCGCACAGCGAATGCGTCCGGGGACGGGGCGATCGTTCCGGTTTATATTTACTCACCCGAAGAAGAGGGCGACTGGCCCGCTGGAGCGGCGAGTCGGTGGTGGCTTCATCATTCATTGGCGGCAATAAGTAAATCTTTAAAAGACCTCGGCAGCAGGCTGATTATCCGCAGTGGGCCTTGCGAAGAAGTGTTGCGTGAATTGATCGAAGAGACCGGGGCGGACACGGTGTATTGGGACCGCTGTTACGAACCGGCCGCGATCGAGCGGGATAAGCGGATCAAGTCGGCGTTGCGTGATGATGATATTGAAGCGAAGAGTTTTAACCTGTCGCTGCTGTTTGAGCCTTGGGAAGTGAAGACGAAGGCGGGTGATCCTTACAAGGTGTTTACACCGTTCTGGAAAACATGCACGGATCGGCCCGCGCCGGAGAAAGCATGCGAAGTGCCAGGCCCCGGAGATATCCCGTCACCTAAGAAGTGGCCCAAGTCGCTTAAGCTGGATGACCTTGAGTTGCTGCCCAAGATCGATTGGGCGAAGGGGATACGTGAAGCGTGGACGCCCGGCGAACAAGGCGCAGCCGAAGCACTCGAACAATTTCTAGATGAAGCGATACGCAACTACGATGAGGACCGCGATCGGCCTGATGTGCGCGGCACATCACGCCTAAGTCCGCACCTGCACTTCGGCGAGATCGGCCCTCGCCAGATATGGCATGCCGTGACGAAACGCATCAATGCCGGGATGAATGCCGGCAACCGTAAAAACGCGTGGTCGTACCTGCGCGAGGTCGGCTGGCGCGAGTTTGCTTACCACCTGCTCTATCACTTCCCCGATACGGCCAACAACCCGCTGCGCCCGGAATTCAAAAAGTTCCCGTGGAAGAAGAACGCCAAATCGCTCAAAGCCTGGCAGAAAGGTTTGAGCGGCTACCCGATCGTCGATGCGGGGATGCGCGAGCTGTGGCACATCGGCTGGATGCACAATCGTGTGCGGATGATCGTGGCATCATTTCTCGTCAAAGACCTGCTCATCAGTTGGCAGGAAGGCACGACGTGGTTCTGGGATACGCTGGTCGATGCGGACCTTGCAAGCAACACGCTTGGCTGGCAGTGGACGGCCGGCTGCGGCGCTGATGCTGCGCCGTACTTCCGCGTGTTCAACCCGACGCTGCAAGGCAAGAAGTTCGACCCCGATGGTGCGTATGTCCGCAAGTGGGTGCCTGAGCTTGCCAAACTCGAAGATAAATACATCCACGAACCTGCCAAAGCCCCGGCCGAGGTTCTAAAAGCAGCGGGGATCACGCTGGGTAAAGACTATCCCAAACCAATCGTCGACCACAGCGAAGCGCGCAACAAGGCGCTTGCGGCGCTGGACACCATCAAGAAAAGCAAATGAGCAACAACGTCACATTCGAGAAACATGGCAAGAACACACTCGTGCTCGCGGAGCAGCGTATCGATCGGCCGATCGATGAGGTGTTCAAGTTTTTCAGTGATGCATCGAATCTCGAGCGCATCACACCGAGCAGCGTACGATTTCAGATCATCACGCCCACGCCTATCGAGATGAAGGTCGGCACGCTGATCGATTACAAGATCCGCATCAAGGGTTTGCCGATCAGGTGGCGGACGCGCATCGCGGAGTGGGACCCGCCGCACCGGTTTGCGGACGAGCAGCTTAAGGGCCCGTACCATCTGTGGTATCACACGCACTGGTTCAAAGAAGATGGTGATGGGACGCTGATCGGCGACCGCGTCGAGTATCGGCCGAAGGGCGGGCCCATCATCAACGCGCTGTTTGTCAAGCGCGATGTCAAAGCGATCTTCGCGCACCGCCAGAAGGTGCTCGCCGACTTGTTTGCTTAAAAGGAGCGCGACGCCATGATGCTCCTGTTGATCCACGCCGGCGCGACGCTGTACATGACGGGCCTGATCTGGTTCGTGCAGGTCGTACATTACCCGCTGATGGCGCGCGTCGGCAGCGAAGGGTTTACAGAATACGAAAAGCATCATCAACGGCTGACGACGTGGGTCGTTGGTCCGCCGATGCTGGTGGAACTGGCGACCGCGATTTGGTTATTGATCGCACCACCGGCGGGGGTTGATTTGTGGATGACGAATGCCGGTCTTGCGATGGTCGTGTTGCTCTGGCTGTCGACAGCGTTCTTGCAGGTTCCGCAGCATCGTAAACTGGAAAGCGGTTTTGATCCGGCTGCGCATCGGTTGCTCGTGAGAAGTAACTGGTTGCGGACGGTGTTGTGGTCGCTGCGCGGGGTGTTGGCGCTTTGGATGATCGGGAGTTAGAGCAGTTGAAGCAGGTGCAGGTGAACAGGTGAGAAGGGTCTACTGTTCTGCTGGTCTACATTCACCTGCTACAAACCCGCCCGGACCTTCACTGCGCTCGGGACCGGCGTTGGCAAATAAAAAAAAGACGCGCAACCGTGAAGTTGCACGTCTGGTTCTTTGTCTTTGATTTTAACCCCACACCCTCACCTAATGCGGCACTTCCTTCACCGCGTTGCGGTTCCAGGCGGGGACGCGGACGACGACTTCGCCTTCGCGCTTGACGATGGCCTGGCAGGCGAGTCGGCTGTTCAGTTCGACGCCGGGGGCTTCGTCGACGCGGTCGAGTTCTTCGTCCTCGGCTTCGTCGAAGCATTCTTCACCCTTATCTATATAGACGTGGCAGGTGGAGCAGGCGCAGACGCCACCGCAGGCGTGTTCGATGTTGATGCCGTGATCGAGCGCCAGTTCGAGGATCGACTCGCCGATCGCGGCTTTGAGGTCGATCTCCTTCTCATGATTGCCGGTCAACGGTTCCGGGTCTTCCAGGATAAACTTGACGGGCACGATCTCCGGCCCGAGGTCCTTATCATGAGCTTTCATATGCATATCTTGAATCTCCGATTCGGGGCTTTATAGTCGAGGAGCATATTGTAGGCACAATACGACTTGATGGGTAAGCAGTTTTGTATGTATTTTTACCTTAAATAGTTAGATTCTCTGGCTTGCGTACACACTTACCGATAAGCTGAACCCCATGAACGATCAACAACGCAAAGGGCGCCACGGCGATGTAGACGAACAAGTGACGCTGGCTAAAACGACGACGCTGTGGAGCGTCTTTCATCCAAGCAGGGCAGCGCTGATCGTGACGATCGTCACGCTCGTGTCGGCGTTTCTGGTCGGCCAACTGGCAACCCCCACCTGGAGTATCCAACACACCGCCCTCGATGTCTATAAGAATGACGCCGGCGAGTTGGTGCACATCGTCCGCAAGAAAGAAGTCAAGCTTGATAAGTTCGTGCAGCAGCGTGATGCACAACTGACGCGCGAGAAGCTGGATGCACTCGGGCCCGGCGAAGAGCCGGCCGTGGTTAGTGAGATCGTCGTTCGTGGCGAGATCGTTGATGGCGATCCCGAGCTTGTCTACGAGCGCATCACCGTGGCACGACATTGGGGCCCGTGGTCATTATTACCCGCGGCGGTCGCGATCACGTTGTGTTTATTGACGAAAGAGCCGTTGACGGCGCTATTGGGTGGTATCGTGATAGGCGCGCTGATGCTGAAGGATTACGACCTGACCGGCGCGGTGTTGATCCCGAGTATCGCAACCGAAAACGCGGCGGGCGTGCTGGTGTTGTACCTTTGGCTGCTCGGCGGGTTGATGGGCATCTGGTCGCGCACGGGTGCTGCGCAGGCGTTTGCTGAGTTCATGACCCGGCACTTTGTGCGTGGTCCGAGGTCGGCGAAGTTCGTTGCGTGGTGTTTGGGTGTGATCTTTTTCCAGGGCGGGACGGTCAGCACGGTGCTTGTCGGCACGACGGTCAAGCCGCTCGCGGATCAGCAGAAGGTGAGTCACGAGGAGCTATCGTATATCGTCGACTCGACGGCCAGCCCGATCGCGTGCGTGATCGCGTTCAATGCGTGGCCGGCTTATGTGCAGGGCTTGATCTTCGTGCCGGGCGTCGCGTTCCTGGCGACCGAGTCGGACCGGCTGAGCTTCTTTTTCAAGAGCGTTCCGCTGAGTTTCTACGGCCTGTTCGCGGTGTTCGGGACATTGCTGCTTTCATTTGATAAAGCGCCGCTTCTGGGTAAGCGCTTCCGTGAAGCGATCCGTCGATCGCGAGAGACGGGCGAGCTTGATGCGCCGGATGCTTCGCCGCTGAGCGCGAAAGAATTGCAGGCCAGCCATGTGCCGGAGGGGTACAAGCCGCGTGTCAGTGAGTTCTTTGTGCCGCTGGGCCTGCTCATCGCAATCGCAATCGGGACGTTTATCCAGACGGGTTCACCCAATGTGCAATGGGCGTTCGGTGCGGCGTTGATTTTGTCGGCCATCATCGCATTGGTGCGCGGCATGGAACTGGCAGATGTGATCGAAGGCGTCGGCGAAGGGCTGAAAGGCGTCGTCGTGGCGTCGGTCATCCTCATGCTCGCGATCACACTCGGTTCGATCAGCAAGCAGGCCGGCGGCGGGTTGTATCTCGTTGACCTGCTCGGTGATTCGCTGCCTTACTGGTTATTGCCCGTGACGCTACAGGTCATGACGATGATCATCGCGTTCAGCACCGGCACGAGTTGGGGAACGTACGCGGTCGCCTTCCCGCTGGGCATGCCGCTGGCATGGGCGATCGCACAGCACCACGGCCTGGAACACCCGATGCTCTTCATGATGGTCTGCTTCGCCACGATCCTCAACGGCAGCGTCTACGGCGACCAGTGCTCGCCCATCTCCGACACCACCGTCCTAAGCTCCATGACCACCGGCTCCGACCTGATGGACCACGTGAAGACACAGTTGGTCCCCGCAACAGCAGCGGCAGTATTAGCTGGGATTTGCTGGACCGTGACGGTATTGCTGTTCGTGTAGGAAACTGTTCGGAAGAAGTCTTGGCCACGAAAAGACACAAAACACACAAAAGGGCTGGTTCCTGGTTTCTGTGCAGTTTTATCTGAGCATGGAAGTTATGCTTATGTGTTTGAGGGGGCACCCTTTTGTGTGTTCTGTGCCTTTTTGTGGCCGATTAAGCACTCTTATATGGTATGGCTGGCGTTAATATTGTTCGTGTATAATTGGCAGGCGAAGCCTTCTTCATTCTGATTGGTTGGATGATGGATTCACTATCCCAGAAAGTCATCAGCTTTGTTTCCGACTTTACCGGGATTCCGATAGATCGCATCAACGAATCATCCACACTCTTTGGCGATCTGGGTGTTGATGGAATGGATGGTGATGAGATTCTTGAAGAGTTTGCCCGAAAGTTCAGTATTGACATGCGTCATTGCCGGGTAGACCAACATTTTGGTCCGGAACTCCCGCCCACTTTTTTCTCTTTGATCCTTGGTTTATTTAATCAACCCTTCAGCCGTACAACACCCGAGGAAAGGGCAGGGCTGATACCGATTACAGTTACGGATTTAATCGAATCTGCCCGTCGTGGTTACTGGTGGTTTTGTCATAACCAGTCGTCTGACGGGTCTACCTCTGCCAAGTCATGATATCTGACCAGACCCCAGTCCCTAGACCCCAGCCCCTTTTGTGGATTCTGTGCTTTTTTATGGCTAATTTCACTACAATATGAAGCGTCTCAATATGGTGATTCTTTGATGTCCTACGAATTCCTCCTAACCTCGCTGATCGTGGTCCTCGTGCCGGGGACGGGGGTGTTGTATACGTTGGCGATCGGGCTTGGACAGGGATTCAGGGCGAGCGTGGTGGCGGCGGTGGGGTGTACGTTTGGGATCGTGCCGCACATCATTGCGAGCATCGTCGGGCTTGCGGCGTTGCTGCATACCAGTGCGATGGCATTTGTGGTGGTGAAGTATCTGGGTGTGATTTACCTGTTGTATATGGCATGGGCGATGCTGCGTCAGAGCGGGGCGCTACAGGTGCCGGAGCAGAAGACGCGGTCGACATCGATCAAACTCATCCGAGATGGCATCCTGCTAAACGTATTGAACCCGAAGCTGTCGCTGTTTTTCCTGGCATTCTTGCCGCAGTTTATTCCCGGTAGCGTGAGTCATCCGACGATGCACATGCTTTTACTGGCAGCGGTGTTCATGGGGCTGACGTTGATCGTGTTCATCGGGTACGGCGCGTGTGCATCCGCGGCGCGGGACCACGTGATCAGTCGGCCGGGCGTGATGACGTGGCTACGCAGAAGCTTCGCGGGAGCGTTCGGATTGCTCGCGGTGAAGCTGGCGCTGGCGGAGCGATGAAGCGGGCACACATTCAATTCTGATTTCTTAGCCACGGAAAAACACAAAATACACAAAATGGGCTGGTTCATGGTTTCCTGCTCGGTTTAATCTGTGCATGGAAGTTATGCTTATGTGTTTGAGGGGGCGATCCTTTTGTGGATTCTGTGTTTTTTTGTGGCTACTAAGTTGAAAGTGAATCAAATGATCCGACAAGTTATCGCGATATGTTTGTGTCTCGTGGTATTCGGGCCGACGTTGGTGCTTGGACAGGTCGTGTTGCGATCAGACGACTACAAGGTCGAGATCGATCCGGCAACACTGGGGGTTGTGCTGACGGATCATGATGGTCAGTCGATAGAGATTTCTTCGCCGCAGGATGGTCTGGGGGTGTCGCGTGTGATTACATCGGATACCAAGTCCATGTTGTTTGCTTTACCCGAGCGGGGGTGGATGGTCACGGCCGAGTTGGCGGGCAAGCAGCTCACAGTTCACTTCAAGTCCACCAAGCCGGGCGAAGTAACCTGGCCGATCGTTAACACGGACAAAGCGGTCAAGGGTTACATCCTCCCGATGTTCGAGGGGGTGTACGCACCGGCCGATGATGACGAGTGGATGCAACACCTGATCGAGCATGAACCGCTTGATACTACGGCCGACCTTTCGATGCCGTTTGTTGGGTTTGATCTCGGCGATCGGACGCTGACGTACATCATCGGCAACATGTTTGATAATCAAGTCGACTTCACAGCCGGTAGAGGCGGTATGGCGGACGTGTCGGTAACGCACAGGTTCATGCCGAACTGGAAGACGATGGAATACAGCGTGATTGTCGAGTTGGGTGATGCGTCGCCGATCGAGCCGGCCAAGGCGTATCGACGGTACCTGGAAGAGCGCGGCGAGTTTGTTTCGTTTAAAGAGAAGATCGAAGCGAATCCACATGCGGAGCGTCTACTCGGCGCGGCGCAAGCGTACCTGTGGGATCATGGCGTGTTCAGCCACATGGACGTGACGGACTGGAAAGCATTCGCTGCGAAACTCATCGAAGAAGGGGAGGGTGGGGCAGATTCATCAGGCTCCGCGATCTGGCAGTCGCTTGATGATGAAGCTCGCAAGTCGGTGAAACAGCTTGCTGAAGAGAAGTGGCCGGGCATGTATCCGAAGAGTGTGGTGGCGACACAGATCAGCGCGTTTCTGGAAAAGAGGATGAAGCATCTGGCGGACGGCGATCCGCGCGTGGTCGTGCTGGGCGGATTCTGTAAGCATTACGAGGGGCTGGTTCTGCCATACGAGAAGTGGGGGGATGGCATCTCGATAAAGATGTTAGATGTTTTACAGGATGCCGGGCTTGATCGGATGGTGTTGTGCCTGGGCGATCTGAGTACTGCCGAGTCGAAGCCGCAGGTCGCGGCGAGAGCGGATGAGTTGGGCTATCTGTTCGGGCCTTACGATGCGTACCACAGCATCCACCCGCCGGTGGGGCACCCGGATTACGATGCGGATAACACGTGGGAGACCGCGCAGTTCCCGCCCGAGCTATTCGAGACCGGCCCGATTGTGAAGGCGGATGGCACGAAGAGGGCGGGATTCAAGAAGGTCGGCTACCTCCTGAGCCCGTTGGCAGCGAGGCCATACGTCGAAAAGCGTGTGAACGATTACATGTCGCGCGTCCCCTACACTGCGGTATTCGTGGACTGTGATGCGTTCGGCCAATACTTCGATGACTACAGCCCGGATCACACCGCCACGAAGCAGGACGACCTGAACGAGCGGCTGGATCGGCTTAACTGGCTGAGCAATGTTCACGGCCTGGTCGTCGGCAGCGAAGGGGGCAACGCCTGCGCCGCCTCGGCGATCCACTTCGCCCATGGCATGCTGAGCCCCGTCATCGGATGGGGCGATGCCGACATGCGCGACAAGAACTCGCCTTACTTCACCGGCGCCTACTGGCCGCCTCAAGGCCCGGGCATCTTTATCAAACAGGTCCCTCTCAAGCCCAAGTTCAAGAAGTTCTTTTACGATCCACGCTATAGGCTGCCGTTGTACCAGGCGGCATTCCATGATTCACTCGTGACGACGCATCACTGGGGCAACGCGAGCCTGAAGTTCGAGGACCAGATCGCGGCGGTCGCACTGCTGGAGCAACTATATAACGTCCCGCCGTTGTACCACCTGAACCATGCCCAGTGGAAGAAACACCGTGAACACATCCTTAAGCACTACGCGTTCTTCAGCCCGCTGCATCGTGAACTGGGATTGAAGCCGATGACGGGTTTCCAGTGGTTGAATGAGGGGCGGACAGTCCAGCAGACCACGTTCGAGGACGGCACGCGGATCCTGGCGAACTTTCAGGATGAGTCATTCAGCATCGACGGGTACGACCTGCCGAGCATGAGTGTCCTGGCGTTATATCCGGACGGGCGAGCCTTGAGGTATGCACCGTGATCGCGGTTTATGGTCTATAATCGAGGGTCTTAACATTCTTAACATTTAATTAACAATTTGCTGACCGCGTACTCACGATCCGACATTACCTTACCGCACAAGTGTTTAAAGGAATAGCAGGGGTTCCGCCGCATTGTTAGCGAATGGTGAGTTAACGAAATGCGGAAGAAACGGGACCCTCACCATCGTAAAGGCCTTCGATTGCCATGAAATCCAACGCCGCGAGTCGTCAGCCTTCGTTGCTGGTTGTTGAAGATGAGCAGGACCTGCTCGAGGTTCTGCGTTTCAGTCTTTCGCGGGAGGGTTTTACAGTCCGCACAGCAGAGAACGGCGAGGATGCGATCCGTTTGGTACGCCAACAGCGTCCGGACCTGATCGTGCTGGACCTGATGCTGCCGACGATCGATGGATTGTCGGTGTGTCGTGCGCTGCGTAGTAATGACCAGACCAGCGACGTACCGGTGATCATGTTGACCGCCAAGGGTGAAGAGGCCGACATCGTCAAGGGCCTGGAAGCCGGCGCGGACGATTACATCACCAAGCCGTTCAGTCCGAAGGTGCTGCTGGCGCGGATTAATGCGGTCTTACGTCGCGCTGAAGCAGGCGGAGGATCGGGGGTGGTGGAGACGGGCGGCGTGAAGCTCGACCCCGAGCGCCACGAGGTCACCGCTGATAGCAAGGTGGTGGACCTGACGGCCACGGAATTCAACCTGCTGAAACTTCTGATGTCGCGTCCCGGTCGTGTCTATACGCGGCAGCAGATTATTGAATCGATCCATGATGGTTTCGCGGCGGTCACCGATCGTTCGGTGGATGTTCAAGTCGTGTCGCTTCGTCGCAAACTTGGTACGGTGGGCAGGCAAGTCCAGACCGTGCGCGGCGTGGGGTATCGATTCAGCGAAAATAATGCCTGATTACCTCTTTCCGGGCAAACACTTATAATTGCCTAGCTTGGTCCGCTGCGCGGATATTCGATGATGCATACATTACTCATGGCTTACATCCTGGCGGAGTACACCGGCAACGCCGGCACCGTCGCGGTATTGATCGGCGCAGCGATCTTTGCCGGAGTCATGCTGTTTATCCTGATGTTGATAAGCCGATCGATCCGCGAATTGCGCCAGGGCGCCGAACGCTTTGCCGCCGGTGACCTTCGCAAGCGGATCACGATCCGTGGGCCGTTGCAACTGGCGGAACTGGCGGAATCGCTGAATACCATGGCATCGCAACTGGCGGACCGGCTCTCCAGCGTGATTCGCCACCGTAATGAGCTGGGGGCGGTGCATGGCTCGATGGTCGAGGGTGTGATCGCGATCGATCGCGACCAGAACATCCTGAGCCTGAACCCGGCGGCGACGGAAATGCTGAAGCTGGACCCGGTCGGTTCGATCGGCCGCAGTGTCTACGAGGTGGTGCGGAACGCCGACCTGCATGATGTGATACGCAGGTCTCTGAAAGAGGATAACTCTGTCGCCGGTGAAATGACACTCACCCGGCCGGAAACGACAAGTTGTGGCAAGACCACTCCCCGTGTTATCCAACTGCAAAGCGCGATCCTTCGCGATGAAGACGACAGGCACATCGGCCTGGTGCTGGTGCTGCACGACGTATCGCAGTTGCGACGGCTTGAATCGGTCCGCAGAGATTTTGTCAGCAACGTGTCGCACGAGGTGAAAACCCCGGTCAGCGCGATCAAGGCCGCGGTGGAAACCTTGCGGGAAATCGCGACGGATGATGATCCGGACACCAAACGGTTCCTGGAGATGATCTCAAGACAGGCCGATCGTTTAGCTGCGATTGTGGATGACTTGTTAAGTCTTGCCCGGATTGAGCAGGACAATGAATCGGCGCTGTCAGATATTAAGCCGATACCGCTGTGGGTGATCGTGGGCGCAGCGATGGAGACCTGTCAATCGGGAGCGGACGCCAAAGGCATTCATGTGGAAAGTGAATGCGACCGGCAGGTTCAATCTCGCGTGAACGAACAACTATTGACCCAGGCGGTAGTCAACCTGGTGGACAACGCGATCAAGTACAGCGATCCCGGCACGTCGGTTCTGGTAACGTGCGAAGTCTCAGAAGGCGAGGCGCTACTGACGGTGACCGATCAGGGTCGGGGCATTGAAGCCAAGCACCTGCCGCGGATTTTCGAGCGGTTTTACCGCACGGATAAGGCGCGTAGCCGGGAGCTTGGCGGCACGGGTCTGGGGCTGTCGATTGTTAAACATGTGGCGGAAGTTCATGGCGGCCGCGTTAGCGTGGACAGCGTTCCGGGTAGTGGAAGCACGTTCCGGATCCATCTTCCAGGCTGTTAACGCCTGCAAAATAAAGTCTTAAGATGTTAACACAAATCTAACCGTTTGCTCACATTTCATTCATCGGCCCTTCATAGCATTTGCACAACCTAACGATGTCATTCACCAGGCATTCACCGTTGCCGCCCGACATCAAAAACACTCTCAGGAGATACCTACCATGTTGAGTCGCAGCACCGGCATCCTCGCCGCCGCCGCAATCGCCGCCGCCTTGAGCCTGTTCGTTGGTAACAGCAGCGCACAAGCAGAAGAACTGAAGGGCGCCGTCAAGATCGATGGCTCCAGCACCGTCTACCCGATCACCGAAGCTGTTGCTGAAGAATTCGGCGCAGAACACCGCCACGTGCGGGTGACCGTTGGCATCTCCGGCACCGGTGGCGGCTTCAAGCGTTTTTCAGTCGGTGAAACCGATATCTCCGACGCCTCACGCCCCATCAAGAAAAAAGAATTGGACGTGGCCGTGGAGAACGGCGTTCAGTTCATCGAAATCCCCGTCGCTTATGACGGCCTGACCATCGTCGTCAATCACGACAACGACTTCATCAAGTCGCTGACCGTGGATGATCTGAAGAAGATTTTCCTTGACGGCACCACCGTCAAGACATGGAAGGATGTCAACCCGGCATACCCGGCCATCGACATCAAGATTTATGCCCCCGGCACCGATTCGGGCACCTTCGACTACTTCAAGGAAGTCGTCGCCGGTAGTGATGGCTCGATCCGCTCGGATATGAGCGTTTCCGAAGATGACAACGTCCTGGTCCGCGGCGTCGCCGGCGACAAGGGCGCGATCGGCTTCTTCGGCTGTGCCTACTACTTCGAGAACACCGACAAGCTGCGTGCGGTCGCGATCGACGGCGGCAACGGCCCGGTCCTGCCCGCCAAGGACACCATCGAAGGCGGCACCTACGCCCCGTTCAGCCGTCCGTTGTTCATCTATATCAACACCAAGTCGGCCGAACGACCCGAGGTCGATGCCTTCGTCAACTTCTACCTTGAGAACGGCCCGGAACTGGCTGAAGAGGTCGGCTACGTCCGCCTGCCCAGCCAGATCATCGAGCTGACCAAGAAGAACTATGCCGCCCGCAAGACCGGTACCCAGTTCCTTGATAAGAACGGCGAAAAGATCCACGGCCCGTTGGCTGAGGTTTACAAATAAGCCGACACGCCTGGTCCGCGACTAACAGTTTGTTTTATACTCGCGTGGCGTTCCACAACCGGGACGCCACGTTTTCCAACTTCAAGCGAGTGATATGAGTAGCGCTACGATACCATCCCAAACCAGCCTGCCGGTGGGTAGGCTCAAGTCCAAGACCGTGCGCCGAGTTCGCGAATGGTGCATCATGGGTTTGCTGATCGGCTGCGGTGTGTTCTCCATCGCCACAACGCTTGCCATCATCATTATCCTCGGACTAGAGACGATCCACTTCTTTGGCCTTGATGAAGTGTCGTTCGTAGATTTTATCACCGGCACGCAGTGGAATCCGCTGCTGGGCGCTGAGAAGCACTTCGGCATCTGGCCGTTGATCTGCGGTACATTCCTGGTTACGGCCGTGGCTATGGTTGTGGCGCTACCGTTGGGTTTGATTACAGCGATCTGGCTCAGTGAATACGCCCGGCCGGGCGTGCGAGCGGTGATCAAGCCTGTGCTGGAGGTGCTGGCCGGTATCCCGACCGTTGTGTTCGGCTTCTTCGCCTTGACGGTGATCACCCCCAGCCTGCGATGGCTGCACGAAGGTTTTAATGTTTACAACGCCGCGAGCGCCGGTCTGGCGGTGGCGGTGATGTGTCTGCCGATCGTAACGAGCCTTTCCGAGGATGCGCTTCGGGCAGTGCCCCGAAGTCTGAAAGAAGGGGCCTATGGTCTAGGCGCCACGCGGTTTGAAGTCTCGGTCAAGGTGGTGACACCGGCCGCGCTGTCGGGCATCATCGCCGCGTTCCTTCTGGCGATCGCCCGTGCCGTGGGTGAAACCATGATCGTGTCGCTGGCCGCCGGCAACGCCGCGAAGATGACGGCTGATCCCCGCGAAGAAGTTCAGACTATGACCGCGTACATGGTTCAGATCTTCCTGGGCGATGCCAGCAACTTCGGGCCCGAGTACTACTCAAGCTACGCGGTGGCGGCGACCCTGTTCCTCATGACCCTGGCGCTGACGGTGATCGGCCACCGCATCCGAGTCAAGTTCAGGCAGGTGTACGAATGACCGACATCCACGAGACACAATCCGGACGTCGGCTGCGACGGGTTATCAAAGACCGGTTCTTTATCATCATCTGCCTGTTCGCAGCGGCGGTCTGTATCTCCACACTCTGCATCCTGCTGGGTTCGATCCTGGCTCAGGGTATGGACCACCTGGACAAGCAACTGCTGACCGGTGTGCCTTCGCGTAAGCCCGACAAGGCCGGCATCTACCCGGCGATGATCGGCACGATCTACATCTGCCTGGTCTGTGCGATTTCTGCCGTCCCGCTGGGTATCGGCACGGCTATCCTGCTCGAAGAGTTCAAACCCAAACACCCGATCCTCGCCAGGCTGCATGGTTTCGTACAACTGAACATCACCAACCTGGCGGGTGTGCCTTCCGTGGTGTACGGCATCTTGGGGCTGACGGCCTTCGTCGAGATGTTCAAACTTTTCGGCGCCGGCGGTGATCCATGGTGGACGCTGGGAACCACAGAGAACTGGTACTATCTGCGGATACCTTTCGGTCGCGGTGTGCTGGCCGGCGGATTGACCCTGATGCTGGTGGTCTTGCCGATCATCATTATCTCCTCGCAAGAGGCGCTGCGTGCGGTGCCTAATTCTCTGCGTAACGGAGCGTTGGCGCTGGGCGCAACCAAGTGGCAGATGGTCTGGAACACGACGTTGCCCTCCGCGGTCCCCGGGATCATGACCGGCACGATCCTGGCAATGAGCCGGGCCATCGGTGAAGCCGCACCGATCCTGATTATCGCCGGTATCGTCTATATCACGTTTACGCCCGAACACCTGATGGACGACTTCACCGCCATGCCGCTTCAGATTTACGACTGGGCGGGTCGGCCCCAGGAAGCGTTCCACCACGTCGCGGCCAGCGGTATCATTGTCCTCATGGCGATCCTGCTGACCTTCAACGCCGCCGCTGTCGTTATCCGTCAGAAGTTCCAGCGCTAAGTCGCGAAGGACACAGCCATGACCGCTACAATTTCTACAACCCAAGAAGTTGATGACATGAACCAGATCAGCGAAACCGAAGAACATCAGGCCATCGCGGTTACGACCGGTAAACCGGCCGGCAAAAACATACCCGTTGATGACGCTCGGCCAGCGATCGAGGTCGCCGACTTCAACTCCTGGTATGGTGACTTCCACGCCTTGCTCAACCTGAACATGGTGATCCCGGAAAAACGCGTCACCGCGTTCATCGGACCCAGCGGCTGCGGTAAGAGCACGTTCCTGCGGTGGATCAATCGCATGAATGACCTTGTCCCCAGCGCCCGCGCCACCGGCATACTCAAACTGCACGGCCAGGACCTGCTGGCCAAAGACACCGACGTCGTTGAGCTGCGTCGGCATGTGGGCATGGTCTTTCAGAAGCCCAACCCGTTTCCCAAGAGTATCTACGACAACGTCGCATTCGGGCCCAGGCTGCACCTGAAGATGTCGCGATCTGAGCTGGAGGGTGTTGTGGAGCATTCCCTGAAGCGAGCCGCGCTGTGGGATGAAGTGAAAGATCGGCTCAAGACTTCGGCGCTGAGCCTGTCGGGCGGGCAGCAGCAGCGGCTTTGTATCGCGCGCGCGATCGCGGTGGGCCCGAGCGTGCTGTTGATGGACGAGCCCTGCTCGGCGCTGGACCCGCGTTCCACCGCCGCCATCGAAGACCTCATGTCCGAGCTGCGTAACGACTACACGATTGTCATTGTCACGCACAACATGCAGCAGGCTTCCCGCGCTTCGGATTACTCCGCCTTCATGTACCAGGGCGACCTCGTCGAGTTCGGTCCGACCGAGAAGATCTTTACGAAGCCCGACAACGAACAGACCGAAAACTACATCACCGGTCGATTCGGCTAAAATACACTTGCCGCTTGGAAAGATTGAATGTCCGTATTACTGAATAAACAGATCGAGAAAATCAAACGCATGATCCTCGCGCAGGGCGCGCTGGTCGAGCAGGCGCTGCAGCGCGCGATCCAGGCTGTCGATGAACGCGACGCTGCCCTGGCCGAACAGGTTGTTACCCAGGATATGCAGATCGACCTGACCGAGATCGAGATCGAGGAAGAATGCCTGGCGACGCTGGCGCTGCATCAGCCGGTCGCACACGACCTGCGGTTCATCGTTTCGGTGCTGAAGATCAATAACGATCTTGAGCGCATCGGTGACCTGGCATCGAATGTGGCGGAGCAGGGGGCCGCGTTGTCGGGCATGCCGGCGATCGAGATCAGGCCGTTTGGCATGATCGAAATGTCGCGCCTGGCTCAAGAGATGTTGACCAAGGCGTTGGACGCACTGGTCGAGGTCGACGCCGAACTCGCCGCCGAGGTCCGGGCGATGGACGACCAGGTCGACGCCAGGCACCGCGCGTCCTACCAGATCATCGAGGAGCACATCCGACGAGACGTGAATATGTTGCCTCAATTGATGCGCATCCAGATCACCGTCCGGCACATCGAGCGCCTCGCCGACCACGCGGTGAACATCGCCAAAGACGTGATCTACCTGGCCAATGGCGACATCGTTCGCCACCGCCGCGCCCGCGCCAAGGCGGCGGAAAACCAGGCGTGAATAACCGAGATTCACGAGTTGGCTTCTGATCTATGATGAAACTGAGACCGGTCAAAGACATGCCTCGTATATAAAATATCGATTTATTGCTTTAGCTGCCTATCTTGTCAGTATTAAGACCATATATAAATTCGGCTCTGGGGGATTGACGGATAATCACTTTGCGGTAGACTGATTGTTGCAGTTACGCAGTGTTCTTGATGGGGGTACGGATTGATCTCGACGCCCCTTAAACTGTTCGGGTTATTTAACGGAGGGGCCAAATGATTAATTACTTCAATCGCGTGTGTTCACTTGCTCGCTCATCATCTTTGCGAAGGTGGACAAGTGCTCTCTTATGTGTTTTTGCCTTGCTGATGAGTACGGCCGGTACGTACGCAGCGGATATCACAACGACGGGCACGCAACATGTGGTCGCCGCGCCGGGCGTCTACGACTTTGCCAACATTTATGACTATTCAACGCTCACACTCGGTCCGGGCGTCGAGATCACCGACTATGTCTATGTCCACTTCCACGGGCAGCTTAACGTCACGGGTGGTTCGATCGGCGGGAATATCTATGCTTCCGGTGACGACGGCATGACGCGCATTGCCGGTGGGACAATCGAGGGTTCAATCGCCACATTCGGCGCGACCGTTCATGTCCGCGGCGGAACCGTGATGGGTAAATGGGATATCGTCCATGACAGCACGGGTTATCTCAGCAGCGGCACGATCAATGACAAAGTCGTGGTCGGTAATGTCGCCACGCTAAGCATGTCTGGCGGCAATCTTGCCGGGGGCGTCCTGGAAGCATCGGGTGCCGGCAACATCTATATCTTTGCTGACGACTTCGGACCGGGTTACCAGGCTGGCCAGGTGATCACCTTAAGCGACCTGACCGTTCCATTCGGTAGCGACATGCTGGGCACTTCCCTGGCCATCACGTTTGCGGACAATACACAGACCAGCTTCGATTTTGTCGCAGCCAAAGAGGGCTCAAGTGAATGGACGGGTGCATTACACTTGATCCCCGAGCCGGGCACCTTTGCCTTGTGCGCTGGCTTCACCTTGCTGATGTATCGCAACAGACAATCGATTGTCTGAGCACGATAGCGGGGGAACTCTAACGCGGATACACGAAGGTGAATCATTCGCACGCAGTTGTTTGACCGATGACACACACACTCAAGGCCTTAACCGCTATTGGCGCTGACGAAAATCAGCACTGAACGGTCTTGATTGCGCCCTCTGTGGAGGCTCTTGCCGTACCGGCTCGACAGTTTCGGCTAACTTCTGTCCATTCCCGCACTCGACAGACTCGCCAAGACTCGCCATGATGGGCGTATCCATGCCATGGCCTTCACCGAAAAACTTCCTGACCAGCCGACAGCCCTTGATGGCCAGGCAGAGCTATAAGCATGAATTGCTGACCGCGTCGACCTTCCCGCTGGCGCCGGCGATCCTCGAAGCGGGTGTGATCGGTGTCCTGGCCAAAAAAACCTTCAACGTCAACGAGTTGGAGCTGGCGACGATCATGGCTGCGCCGATCTTCGCGAACCTGACCAGCTTCATGTGGGCGATGCTCGCACGCGGCCGGCAGAAGGTGCCGTTTATCTCGACGTTGCAGGCGCTGGTCCTGTTGATGCTGCTGGTGATTTCGTTCCTGCCGACGGTCGGGCCCGGGCCGATTATGCTGGTGATCTGCGTCATCATCGCTCGCTGCATCCTCGCCGGGATGGTCACGCTCCGCAGCGTCGTCTGGCGACAGAACTACCCGCAGGCGTCCCGCGCCCAGATCACCGGCAGGTTCACCATCCTCGCCAGCCTGATCATGGCGGCAGGCCCGTTGATCGGCTTCTTCATCCAGGATCTGGCTCCTGAAAGTTTTCGATGGGTGTACCGTGTGATTGCGTTGGTCGCTGCGATCGGTGTGTTCTCGTATTCCCGCATCCGCCTGCGTGGTGAAAAACACCTGATCGAATATGAACTGCAACCCACCGCCAAACCACAACCGCACGGCGACCCGGGCCACATCTACGCGTTCGAGCCCGACGGCAGGACCGCCAAACGCCACACCGTCTGGACCATCCTGCGCGAAGACCACAACTACCGCTGGTACATGGTCTGGATGTTCTTCGGCGGGATGGCCAACATGCTCGGTAACTTCGCCTTCATCCGCATCATCATCGAATTGACCGATGGCAAAACATACGAGTACGCGATCAGCATCCTCGTCACTACGACGATCCCGATGACGATGGCGATGCTGGCCGTACCTTACTGGGCTCGCTACCTGGACCGCGTGCACATTTCACGCTTCCGCACAAGGCAGGGTTTCTTCTGGATCACGATACAACTCGGCACATGGCTGGCCGGCTTGACCGGATCTATTGTGCTACTGGCACTGCCCCGATTTATCGAAGGCACCTCGCGCGGCGGGGGGATGCTCGCCTGGAACCTTGGCCATAACGACTTTGCCGACCGGCGTATGGTCCCGCTTTACATGGGTATCCACGTCACACTGACCGGCGTCCGTGGATTTATCGCGCCATACATGGCGATGGTATTGCTCTATGGCTGGAAGTCCGACGCGATCCCCGGTCTTACCTTGCCCACCTTCAACGGCATCGGCATCCACGTCTTCCTCGTCACCACCGCGCTCGCCATCATCGCAACGATTGGCTTCTGGCGGCTCATGCACACGGTGGGTGATGCAAGCAAAGACGCGGATTTTGATTGAGGGTAAAAAGCCTTCAGATGTGTTCACCCCCTCTCGCCTTGGGAGAGGGCCGGGGTGAGGGCCGTTGTGTGATAGCCGTACGATGTTAAATACGTGATCTTGATTAGTTACTTAAGCATTCACGACAATCTTCACACGCAATCAATCCGGCCCTCACCCTAACCCTCTCCCGAGGGGAGAGGGGATAAGAGGAATAACCTCTTTATCTGCGCCAAAAGAAAAACCCCTTGCTTCCGCAAGGGGCTATTGGTTACTTGGTCTATGAAACTGAGTTTATGTGATATGCAATCACGCCAATTCCACACCGATCTTCGCCAACAGCGCTTTCGATGCTTCGACCGCAATCGCGAAGGATTCGGACGGTGCGAGGTCGGCTAATGACATGTCGCCGCTGCCGTGCACGTTGGTTGCGAGCACCGCGTCGGAGTGGGTCAGGTGTGGTTCGATAATACAGGGGCCGGACCAGCCGGAGTCTAGCGCGTCCTGGAGGATTGCTTCGGAATCGGTGTCACCGCCGCCCATCGGGACATGCTGGCCGTCCTTGCGTTGATCTTTGAGGTGGAAGCTGTCGGTGATGTTCTTGCAGATCGACCAGCACTCGCTAGGCGAAGCGGTGGTGCGTACGTAGTTGGCAAAATCGTAGATCAGCTTGAAGGTTTCGCCGTCGCGCAGTTCGGCGATGGCCGCGACGTCTTCCGGATGATCGCCGAAGATTTCACTTTCGTTTTCGTGATACAAGACAAGCCCGAGTTTGCCCGCAAGGTCGCGCAGACGTTTGAGACGATCGAGGCTCTCCTGCCGCCACTTGGCCTTGTCGACGCCGGCTTTGTTGTAGTAGCTGAAGATGCGCACGTCCGTGCCGCCGAAGATCTGCTTCAGCTTGCCAAGGTGTTCGAGCTTATCGAGATCGGACTTCATGTCGTCGGCGATATCGATCTTGCCGATCGGTGAACCATACATCCCGACCTTGATGCCGACCGCCTCGTATTGCTTGGCAACTTCTTCTGCCTTATCCAACGGCAGTTCGGTGATGTTGTACCCGTCGAGGTTGCGTGGGTCGATGTACTTCAAGCCCCCAGCCATACTGGCCGCGATCTGTTCGGCGGTCGTCGGCCCCGCTTCATCCGCAAACGAACTCAATGTCCACGCCATGATAAAACCTTCCTTCAAATAAGCCGCTTGCGGCTTAGCGATTTGTTTTGCCACGAAAACGCACAAAAGACACAAAATAGATGGGTAATGTCAGCAAAAATGATTTGCGCGCTATCCCACACATCTGAACTTCTATTTTGTGTTTTCTGTGCCTTTTTGTGGCTGCTGCTTTATGTTTGGATACTAATTTCCAAAACTACTACTCATATCGCGAGGCTGACTATCATCATCGACCTTCTTCACGTGCGTCGATTCCTCGATCAGCTTCTTGAGCTGCCCTTCGTAAGCCACACCATCCAACGGCATGCCGACGGGTTTACCCGTGATCGACGAATACAGCATCGCGTTCCCCAGTTCGACCGAGTGTATCCCTTCCGTCGCCGGTGCGATCAGTTCCGCGCCGTTGCGGATCGCATCGATGAAGTTCGCCAGGACTTCCTTGTGCTGCCCGCCCTTGCCTTTAATCGGGATATCGACGTGCCAGACCTCGGGCCCGCCGAACGCGTTTTCGCTGGTTTTCAGGTAGTCGTCGGCCGGCACTTCGTTGCGAGTGAACTTGAATGTGCCGTCTTCAATCACGACCCTGCCTCGCTCGGCCGCGACTTCCAGGCGGTTCGTGCCCGGTGCTTCACCGGTGGCGGTGATAAATGTGCCGGTTGCCCCGTTGTCGTATTCAAGGTATGCGGTGACCTGGTCCTCGACCTCGATGTCATGTCGTTTACCCAGGCCGCAGAACCCCGCCACTTTCATGGGCATGCCGAACAGCCACTGCATCAGATCCAATTGATGCGGGCACTGGTTCAGCAGCACGCCGCCGCCCTCGCCGGCCCAGGTCGCACGCCACCCGCCACCGCGATAATACTTCTCGGTGCGCACCCAGTCGGTGATGATCCAACTGACGCGTACGATGTCGCCGAGTTCGCCGTTGCCCAGCATCGCTTTGAGTTTCTTGTAGCTCGGGTCGGTACGTTGATTGAACATCGCGGCAAAGACGAGGCTCTTATCTTTGTAGGCCGCGATCAGTTTTTCGCAGTCGGCCTTGTGCACGGAGATCGGTTTTTCGACCAGCACGTGCTTGCCCGCATTGAGGGCCGCGATGCCGATCGTGGTGTGGTCGTAGTGGGGGGTGCAGATCAGCACCGCATCGCACACATCGGCTTCAAGCAGTTCTTGATGCGTGGCAAACCCTTTGCAATCACATTTTTCAACCGCACGCTGCAGCGCCTTCGGGTCGATATCGCATACGGCGGTGATATCCACGCCTTCGATCTGTTTGGCGTGCTCGATATGCATCTGGGCGATCGAGCCCATGCCGACAATCGCCAGTTTAACGGTGGGAGCGGTGTTACTCATGCTGAAAGTCTCCTGTTCGAAGCATGATAGCGTACCGAAGAGTCTTATTAAAACGGCCTCAGAGCAGCGGTCCGGCAAGGCGTGTAATACCCCGTCACATGCTGATTAAGGCATATCAAGTCGGTTAATGCGGCGATACTAAGAGAACAACCGGTGGCCAGATAAAGTGAAAAGGGTATGTAAGCATCGTCATCACTTTATTCACCAAGTTGGACCAGGTGGAGAGTCACGCGTGATAAATGGAGCGATCACACCGAATAGCAGGCCAAAATAAACCTCGCATATTTGAGACTGTATCACAATCACATATTTTAAAATTCAGGTATTCATGCTGGTTCTGTGCCTATTCATGCATCTGCCTCCGTATAATGCCCGCAGTATGTGAGTCGATGCTTCGGCTCGTGGGCGGCCAATTCAATCCTTGGAGATTCCTATGAGTTCTATTGCTGACTCTGCCGGCTATCGCTGTTGGGCGATACTTCTGTCCGCGAGTGCCTTGCTGTTTACCGGCACCGTGGCGAACGCCGAACTGACCTTCTCGCTGACCGATATCACCGGCTGGAATCAGACACAACTCGATACGTTGCCACACTTCCAAAGATGGGTCCCTTATGCGCCGGCAGGTGCGCCCACGGGGTACGTAGCACAAGCCCATAACACCAACGGCCAAACCGTCGGTGAGCGCTCGTCAACCTACGGCCCGTTGTCGGCCGTCGTCACCGACACGCCTACGATTGAAAACATCAATCCCTACGGCACCTACTACTGGCAATACCTTTACTGGGACGGCACGGATTATCACTTCCAGAACGGCCGCGTCTCCTTCACGCACGCCAACGACATCAATAACAACGGCATCGCGGTCGGCGACTCCACACTCACGGGTAATGGCGAATCTTCCTACGGCTATACCTCACATGCGATCTCGTATGACAGCACAACGGATTCAAAAACCGACCTGACACCGATCGCCTCCAAAGCAGGCGCAAACGCGGTCAACGATGCGGGGATGGTTGTCGGCTGGGCGGATACTGGAACGGGCACCCGTGCATTCGTTTATTACCCGAACGGTGCATACGAAACACTCGACACGTTCGCCAGCACAACACAAGCCAACGCCATCAACGGCAACGGCACGATCGTCGGCAACAGCACGACCGTGAACTACAACGGCGTCTCTACCCTCTACCGCAGACACCCCTTTGCCAGCATCGATGGCACAACCATCACCGACCTCGGCCTGCCGACACAAAACAGCGTTGATGAAGGAACAGTGAATGATGTGAATAACGCGCTGTGGGCGGTCGGCAACACGTGGCGTAACGATCAGAGCTGGGAACACTTCGCCGCGATCTGGCAATACGACGCAGGCGCATGGTCCGTTACCGACCTTAACGAACTGATCGACGGTGACTACATCCTCGAAAACGCGTTGGCAATCACCGAGCAGGGCGAGATCATCGCCACCGGTCGGCTCGACGGCACCGACACTTATGGGTCACACTTGTTCCTGCTTTCGCCAAGCGAAGCGCCCGTCCCGCTATCCATGACGCGAACCACACCCACACTCACCGGTGACATCAATCAGGACGGCTTCGTCGGCCTGACGGATCTCGATGTCATCCTCAACAACTGGAACATGGCTGTGCCCGATGCCGATCCAAGTGCCGACATCACGGGCGAAGGTTTTGTCGGGTTGTCGGACCTCGATGTTGTGCTCTCGCAATGGAACACCGGAACACCGCCGACTTCGAGCGATGCCGTGCCTGAACCGGCAAGCCTGTTGCTTTTCGAGGCGGGTTGCGCATTGGCAATCACGCGGCGAACTTGAACCGTATCAAGCTACTGCGACTTGAAACCAAACGTATAAACATCTGCATCACGCAATACAAACCGCAAACGGATCGGCCTGTCTCCAAGCTCCGTCAGGTCGGTCCGGCTTTGCCAGGAGAGTGTGCGTTCGATCGCGTCCCCGAAAACTTCTTCGCTATCCTCAAGCGTGTAGCCGGGCAGCGGATTGCCCGCAGCATCCTGAAGCTCTACACGCACGCTGCCGACGGCTGACGTTGCGAAGTTGATCACGAGTTTATTGCCGGTGATCTGCAACGGCAGGGTGACTGCTTCGCCGCCGGCGTCCGGTGCGTAGAGCGAAGCGAAGCCATCGATACGCAGGGATCCTCGTCGCAAGACGGGTACGTCGCCGTAGCGCTGCGCCCAGTAGATGGATAACTCGGTTTCGGAGGTTTGGATGATGCCCCATGCCGGGGTGTTGTTGCCGTGGGCGTTGCCCCAGTTCATCGGATCGAGCCCGGGGCGGATGAACGCTTCGCGGAAGGTGCGGTCGAAGTGCAGTCCGTCACGGCTGCTGATCAGTACGGCATCGGATACGCCATCGATTGCGTGACGTTCTTCGCCAATGGTTTTGCGTTGCGGTACGAATCGCATCGGCAGGCCGATGTATAGTCGAGGGTTGCGGAAGTAAGGCTTGATCGCGTTGGTGTAGAACTGTTCAAGCTCGCTGTCGCCGAAGTCAAGCGGTTCGCCGCCGGTCCAGTGGATGAAGTCTTTGGAGGTATGGCGTTGCACGCTGCGCACGCCTTGCACGCCGATGCGTGAATAGCAGACGTACTCCTGGTATATCGAATCCCAGAACGCGACATTCTGCGAATCAAAACCGCCTTTGCGGATGATCGGCCCGTCATGCATCCAATGCCAGTGAATACCGTCAGACGAAGCCAATGCGATCAACATCTTGCTGACATCGCCGCTGCCATCGGGGAACTTCTCGATCGCGATCGCCTTGTATCGCTGCTCGGGCAGCGCATCCGGGTTGGTATCAATGAACGGCGTGAAGTTGTGACAGGCACCGTAGGCTTTGCGCTTGCTGCGCCAGATGATGTTATTGTCCTTCGAGCCGTCGAACTCGAACAACCCAAACGTCGGGCGCTCCCAGTGGATGCCGTCCGCGCTCTCAGCCAAACATGTCACCTCTTGTGTCAGTTCACCGCCGCCCCGGTAATACAGCCGGAATCTGCCGCCATCTTCGAGCACAGTCACATATGCGCTCTGCCCGCCTTCCCATGGCTGGTCAAATTCAAACACTGCCTCCCTCGCGATCGGTGCGTGCATACGTAGCCGTGCACCATCGAATGAATCGATCAGGTGATCGTCAAGGAATAGCTGCAAACGCGAACCTATTTCGATCACGCGGTCAGCGGGCGTCGATGGCGTTTGCCCTGATGCGCCAAGCTGCATGGCCGCCATGGTCAGAACCATGATCGCCCGGGCTGTCATTGACTTGATGGTGCGATACAATTGCATGGAAAGGTCCCCTTATGGCTGACATATCTTAACCGATACAACACCAGCGCCGCTGTTAATCAACATGAGAGTCGTAGATCATCTATCTCTGCCCGACGCGCCACGTCGATATACGCTCATGCCGTTCTGGTTCTGGAACGATCGGCTGGAAGCGGACGAATTGCTCCGACAGATCGATGAGTTTGAAAGCCACGGCGTGTACGGCTCTGTGATCCATCCACGTGTGGGCCTGCCGCGCGATTGCGGCTGGATGAGCGAGCGCTTGCTGGGCTTTATGCATCTTGTAATCGAAGAAGCGTACAAGCGCGACATGACCGTGCTGCTCTACGATGAGGGGATGTACCCAAGCGGTTCGGCTAGCGGGCAGGTTGTCGCGGCCGATCCGAGTCATGCTTGCCGTTGCCTGGCGATGGATGATGCTGATACATCATTGCCCGATGATCACAACGTGCTACTCGATAAAACAATCAACAACCGACACATCCGCATCGTCGACCGTCGGGTTGACAGCGTGATCCGCGGGTTGCATTACATCAACGACGGGCCGGCTGAAGATGAGCCGGCGATGGCGGATATCCTCAACCCCGACGCGGTTGCATCTTTCATCAATCTTGTTTATGGCCGTTATTACAGCGAATTCGGACAGCACTTCGGCAATACGATCCAGGGCATTTTCACCGATGAACCTAATCCTCTCGGCCGATGCCGTGAGCAAAACACCTGGCCCGGCACAACCAATATCCTCTCGCACATCAACCGCCTGCTCGGCAAAGACTTCGCACCGTACTTGCTGGCCTTATGGTTCGATGACTTTCCAGATGCTGAGCTATATCGCGCTCAATACATGCAAGCGATCCGGTTGCGTCTGGAAGAAACATGGTACGCGCCGTTAAGCGCGTGGTGCGGGCGGCACAAAGTTGCGCTATGCGGCCATCCGGCCGAGGGCGATGAGATCGGCAGCCTGCGATACTTCCAGACACCGGGCCAGGACCTGGTCTGGCGATGGGTCGAACCCGACACGCCCACCGCGATCGTAGGCCCGGAATCCACGCAAGCTAAAGCAAGCAGCTCCGCTGCGCTGCACCTGAGCCGTGAACGAAACAGCAACGAATTCTGCGGCGCGTACGGCCACGAAACCACTTTCGACGAATTCAAATGGCTCGCGTACTGGTGCCTTGTGCGCGGGGTCAACATGCTGATCCCGCACGCCTTCTATTACAGCACGCGCGGCCCGCGCCGTGACGAGCGCCCGCCACAGGTCGGTCCGCATGCATCGTGGTGGAATGAATTCAAACCCTTTGCCGATCAATGCAGGCAACTCTGCCACCTTAACGCGACCAGCGAACACGTTTGTGACGTCGCGATCCTCACCAGCGACCGCTGCCCCTGGCGCACCGTCAAAGAACTGTACGAACACCAAGTCGACTTCAATTATCTGGAAAACCGTCTGCTGCTCGACGGCACCGCCATCGTGACCAGCAACCACATAGCTATCGGCCCGATGCATTATCGTGTACTGATCGTGGAAGATGACACGCTGTTGACCGATGAATTGTGCGCAGTACTTAAACCTTTTGAACAAGCTGGCCGTGTTATTCATACAACTGCAAAGCTGATCGACTCCATCCGAGCTTTGAGCCACATCAATTCAATCATTGCAGGGCATCACACCAATCTGCGCATCCGGCAACTTCGCCGTCCCGAAGGTTTATTCACTATGTTGTTCAATGAAGCAGGTGACGATATCGATATCCAGTTGATCGATCGTGCAGATCGGATATCAATCGCTCGCCACGAGCTTGTGCTTGTACAGCTAGAGGACCAGCAGCAATAGGCCGACTGATTAATCAGCAGTCTCAGCCTTAGCGGTTCGCCCCGCGAACTTGCTCTTGATCCGGCGCACCGATCAGGTACCGTGCCAATTCCCCGGCCTCACCGTCAAGATCCACGATGCCCTTGGCTACATGCTGAGCATTGCGCTCGGCGCCGGCGCTTCGCGTGTGCGTGTAATCACGGTCACCTTCGACGAACAGGTTTTCTTTCACCGCGTGCGGCTGCTTGGCTTCGATCTCTGCATAATCCCGTGCGATCCGGCCGAACAAGTCGATGAACGCTGCGTCTTCCTGCTCCGCCACCTGCTGAGCATAGAGCGCATAGCTGCGAAGTGTCGGGTCCGGCGTTTCACCTTTCCTCGGCGCGCGCGGGACGTATGAACAGACGATCGGGATCATGCCTTTTTCTTTGGCTTCGCGCACGTACATCCGCATGTACCAACCGAACGTGTGGACGATCTCCTGCTCGCCGGTGTGTGGGTGCGTGATCTCAACCGTTTCATCGCCGATCCCGCGGATCGTGCCTCGCGGCCGCTTCGGATCATCCGGCGCGATCGGGTCGTTATGCCCGAACTGCATCAACACGTAATCGCCCGGCTTCGCCTCTTCTAATATCTTTTCCCAGCGTCCCTCGGTGCGGAACGTTCGGCTGCTGCGTCCGCCGATCGCGCGGTTCTGGATCGTGATCTTTTCCTGATCGAAGTACTCCCCGATCACCTCGCCCCAGCCGACGCCGTCGTTACTGCCGTTGCGGACGGTTGAATCGCCGATGATCCAGAGCGCGGATTTTTCCTCGCTGGCCCCATCTGCCGCTTGTTCATCACCCAATACCACCGCGTTCGCACATAGCACAACTAAAGCACACAGCAGCAGCACAGCACTGCGCCAAAGTGACACAGCAAATTGCGAAGCAAACCGGGCGTGCGTGGAAGTGATCTCCGCCATGTGAAGTTCCTTTGTGTATTTGCGCATCAGCAACTCACATCATAGTGCCTGACCATATTGCATGCGTAAGTTTCAAAAAAACAACGGGCCCCACAGATCGGGACCCGTCGTATCTAATCAATAAATGTAATTTACTTTACGTTTACGGATTGATCGTCGTGCCCAGCACCTTCAGGAACTGCGCCAGCCACGCCGGGTGTGCAGGCCAGGCCGGTGCGGTAACGAGCTTGCCGTCTGTGCATGCAGCGTCGATGTCGATCGCCTGGTACTGCCCGCCCGAAGCGTTCACATCCGGGCCACACGCCGGATACGCCGACGCCTTGCGTCCTTTCAACACGCCCGCTGCCGCCAGTAACTGCAGCGCATGGCAGATCGCCGCGACCGGCTTATCTTCATCGAAAAAGTGCTTGACCATCCCGATCACTTTTTCGTTCAGCCTCAGATACTCCGGCGCACGCCCGCCCGGCACAACCAGCGCGTCGTAATCCTTCGGATCGACTTCATCAAACGTCGCGTTGAGCGTAAAGTTATGCCCCGGCTTCTCGCTGTAGGTCTGGTCGCCTTCAAAATCATGGATCGCCGTCCGCACCGATTCGCCCGCCTTCTTATCCGGGCACACCGCATCCACCTGATGCCCCACCATCAACAGCGCCTGGAACGGCACCATGATCTCGTAGTCTTCGCCATAATCACCAACAATCATCAATATCTTCTTCGCCGCCACGTGTATGCCTTTCGTATTAGGTTGAACAGGATTAAGTAGTAATCGAGTCCCATTCTAGCGCGAGGTCAGAGCGCTTTCCATTACCTACCTCCCTCTGCCCCCGGCAGAGGCCGGGGTGAGGGCCGGTTTGATGTAATTCAATCAACTATTAACTAAATGATCATCATCACAGAACCTCGCAGACTGCATCACTCCGCCACGAAAAGCCATTCGAGCGGCGGGGGAGACTGCGATTGATCGTATGCCGTGAAGAACGGGTTGCTATGACTGATTAATATCTTTCGGCCGTCGTCACTGATCCATAGCGCCTCGTTACGATTCATCCCAGTCAAAGGCCCGACCACTTTTTTTGTCTCGGCGTTCACCAGCACGGCCCCGGGCTTGTCGTTCCGTTGCGAGCCGGACTCTATTGCGATCCACGCGCCGCAGCCGGTGAATCTGCCGTAAATACGTTGCTGGGTATTTTCACCGTCAATCCGCAGGATTGGCCTGACCGAGTCATAATGATAGATGTCAATGAAGCTATCGGTACCATCGCGACCGTAAGTTGTCACAACAAGCCCGTTCTCCGGCCGGGCCAGACCCAGACCATGCTCACGGTAAAACACCGCCCGGCGTCCCTTCGGCTGCATCGTTTTAGCATCAAACATCTGCACCCACTGGTACGCAGAGTCGTTGCGGCTGTTATTGTAAGCTGTCGGGTTGCGCATCACCGCAACAAGCCGGTCATGCTCCTCATCGTAGCGCACGCGGTCCGCGATTGCGCTGTTTTCATCCGCGCCGAACTCAGGATCGGGCCAAACCCATTGCATCTTCGCCTCGGTCTCAAGCGTCGGCAGCTTCCAGAACTCAAAACTTGTCACGGTCGGCCTCGACATGTTGGAAGAACGCATCTGGATGCGTTTGCCATCATCGATCACCCTGAAAACAGACCACCCCTCGCCTTCACGGCGTCGTTCGGCCAGAACCTCACCGCTGTCCACATCGATCACGCGAACCAGCGCATCGCCGGGTAACGGACTATCTCTATAAGGTCCACGCATGAATTCATGTGCATAGAAAACCACAAGCCAGCGACCATCGGCCGACAAAGCCACCTGCGTGTGGTAGATCAATTCATTCGGTTTGTAAGTCTGAGGCGGTTCGACCTCGCGCAGCACCCGGCCGCTTTCAGTATCCAGCACCACCGCCCGGTAGGTGATCTTGCCCGGATCGCCGTCTTCGCCCCGCTCCGCTTTTTCAAGTTTTTCATCCAGCCCCCGTTGCATCCACAGCACCACCCGTTGTCCGTTCGCCGAGGCATGCGCCCGCAGCACTCGACCTTTAGGTAAAGGCAACGCTCGACGCTCTACCTTCACTTCTTCATCCAAGGCAGGCAGCGCGATCGTATGCTCCGCTTCAGGCGGCGAATCAGGCACGAGCTTTGGGGGTAACTGTTTTGCCAGGCTTTCGGCTACTTCCGCGTCATAACGCTCCTGTCCGCCGAACCGATACACCGCCACCCGGTTCTTCAGGCTGTCGACGTCGTTGAATGTCACGAGTGTCGAGCCGTCTTGCGATATCAGCTTCAGTCTCGCGCCTTGCCGACCCCCGACCCACCTAGGCCAACTCCACGCTTCTTCTTCACGATCGTATCGCCACACCACCTGATCCTCGCCGGGCCTCAGCAACTCATGGAAGAACAAGTACCGGTTGCTACCGGACGGTGAACCCGCAACGTGACAGCCTATCGGTGACCGGCGCATCTCGTACACCCATTCACCTTCAGGCAATCGCCAGTAACGCTGCGGAGCGGACCAATACTGATCCTCCGGCGCCGGCGGACGTGCAACCAGGTATCGTCCATCTTCCCGGAATCGTACGCCACGCATCGGCGTCACCGCATCGCTTATCACTTCCCTTTTGATCAAGGATCCGTCAGATAATTTGAAACGCAGCCAGTGCAATTCACCTTGCTGCCCCGACCCGGTCAATAAGCCGACCCACAGTTCGTTTGCATCTTCATTGATATGCCAGGCCATGGGGCCAAAAGGACTGGTTGGATTACTGAGCTGGCTTTCACTCAGCTCGTACTCGAAGTGGATCGTGTGCGTCGTTTCCAGGGACTGCGTCGACATCTTCTCCAAACAGAAAAGCGTCTGATCCCGGTCAAACGTCAGCCGCCACAGCCATCGGCCGTCCTTGCTGAATTCCCATTGCCAGTCCGTGCCGGGCGGATCAGCACGCTCACCCGGATACGCGCGTGAGATAGCTTGATGTGTTTCACCCAGGTCTATCGAAGTCAGTGCCCAGCCGTTGCTGACGCGAGCAAATGGGATATCCTCCCGGGTTGCTTCGGCCGGTGGTGCGTAAGTTGCCCGCCAAACGATCAACCGATCTGTCAAGGGCAGAAACGCGACTGCGGGCATGCTATACCACCGCCCCTCCTCCGGCAGCGCCACCTCGCGCACGATGCTGCGCGTCACCAGGTCCAACTCAACAAACACCGGCTCAGCCTTGAACTTGCCTTTGGCCCGACCCTGCATCATCAAGTCGATGTCGATCGGCTCGCCCTTGTCCGCGATGCAACAAAACGTCTTGCCGTCAGCGCTTAGCCAGCCCTGCGCAATCGATCGGTAGCCTTCAAAATCAAACTTCCAATCCGGATCACGATACACCCCCGCCGGCGGCTCCGGCGGCACAGGCGCTTTATGTGTCGGCGCATCCGCAGCCAAACAAGCGGGCCCGCAGACCTCCACCACCACCAACAACCACAAGATCGCGCTTAACCACCGCCATTCGTCTGGACTTCGAGAGGATTTAGCCATGTTCACCTCCGGATCGTGATATCTAATACCGGGCAGCACAGAATAGGCCGCTGTCCATCCTAAAGATTATGCCATTATCTCCGTACAAGCCAAACAACAAAAACAGACAGCACCGCTATCTCATCAACAACCATTCGTCATGTGCAGACTGAATTATCCCGGGTATACAGGCACTGCAAGAAAAACGAATCCAACCGTGGTCAGGCGCCGGAGCCGTCCCCGGTTTCATCGACCTTCAGCGCGTCGCGCACGCGCTGCAGACCTCGGCGGATGCTGGTCTTGACGGTACCTAGCGGGATGTCCATCACTTCGGCGATGCGGGCGTGCGTGCAGTTATCGTATATCGCCATGCGCAGGGCCTCGCGTTGTATCGGCTTTAGTTCATCAATTGCCCGTTCCACCCGTTCGACTTCCTCGGACCGTTCCATAGTGGAAGGCTGCGGCTGTGAAGCGAGTTGCACATCCTCGATCGCAGTCTCGCGCGGCGCCCGACCGCGCTTGCGCAACATGTCGATCAGCCTGCGACGGGCCAGCATTGTCACGAAGGTCTTTTCGGAGGCGACTTCCGGTTTGTAGCGGTCTGCCTTGGTCCAGATTTCGGTGAAGACCTCTTGGACCGCATCCTCGGCATCGGTTGGATTGGCGCAGAACCGTCGGGCAAGTGACCAGACCAGGCCCCCGAACCGATCCAGGCACTCGTTGACCGCGTCGGCTTCGCCTGCCGCGATCCGTTGCAACACTCCGGTATTACCCGTTCGTTCGCTTGCCATACTAAATGAAGCCTCGTAACACCCCGGTCGAGGTAGGCTCAACAGGATTCTCCAAGACCCACAAGTTTACGACCTTTCGATACCGCAGCGTCTGCGTCCGCCGCGTAATCATCCGCACCGATCTGCTCGGCCAGGTCCGGCTGTTCCGCAAACGCGTGTCCACCAACCAGCACGGGCACAGACCGCGTCTCTTCCAAGACTTGCAGGGCAGCGATCGTTGATTCCAACGCACGCAGGTGTGTGTACAAGGTCGCGGACAGCAACAAAAGATCAGCCTGAAAATCTATGAGCGCCTGCGGCAACTCCTGACCGGGGATGTCGGGGCCAAGATAAACCACTCGCCAACCGTCCAACTCGAAACAGTCCGCCACCAACTGTGTCCCCAGCCCGTGACGATCCCCCATCACCGAAGCCACAACCACGGTTTTACCATTCAGCGCCGGGACCGGTGAACGCCGTAACAACTGCGACATCACCATCTGTGTTGTCGCGGTGGCGAAGTGCTCCTCGGCAATGCCGACCTCGTCACGATGCCACATAAGCCCTATCTCTCGCGAAGCCGGCGCCAGCACATCCAGGTAAACCTGCCGCACCGGCATCCCATCATCAACCGCCTGGTGGATCAGGTCCGCCGCTCGTCGTCGGTCACCCTCCAGCACCGCCAGCATATACGACGCGGCCAGCTTACCGGTGGGCTGCGAACTATCCAGCAACGACGCCAAACCGTTGTCGCTTAGCTGATCAAGTGATGCGATCGCGGCTCGTACGTACGTATCAGCGATGCGCGGTCCAACTTTGTCCACCTCGGTCTCGATCACACCAGCCAATACTTCCAGTGCCTCTTTGAATTCAGTCGGATCTAGATCTTTCGCCGCCAGTGCGTCCCAACACCAGCGTATCTGCCGTGCGAAAAGCCCGGGCCGTCCCAGGTGCACCGCCGCTGATAGGTCGCGCAATCGCGATGCCAGATATGATTGCCAGAAGTGAAACCGATCTGATATGGGCGCACCGTTTGCGGATTGGCCGACCAATTGCTCGGTTGCGTAGCCAGCCAACGCCATCGCCGACCGGTCCAGCAACTCGGCTACAGCGTACTCGCGTGTCTTGATATCCTGCATCACGAATCCGAATGATTGATTAGCATTAACTCGTTGTGACTATAGGCGCCTAACATCACAGACTCCGCAGAATACATTATATATTCGCCAGTTATAAGCCACTGGACAAATCAATGATGCCCGCGTGCATTACCCATTATCTATATTTAAAGACTTACCACAATCACGGGCGGGGATGGAACTTGGCCATGACTTCCTTGAGGTGCGAGCGGTCGACGTGGGTGTAGACCTGTGTGGTCTGGATGTTGGAATGGCCGAGCAGTTCCTGGACGACGCGCAGGTCGGCGCCGCCGGAGAGCAGGTGGGTGGCGAAGGAGTGTCGGAGCATGTGCGGGTACACACCGGTCAGGCCGGCCCGCTTGGCGTGGCGTTTGACGACCTGCCAGATGACGACGCGGGTCAGCGCACCACCCGTGCGGGAGAGGAACACCTTGTCGGTCGGCTTATCATCACGGACCAGTTCCGGGCGGAGCCTGTCGATGTAGTTACGCAGCGCGGTCAGTGCCCGCTTGCCGATCGGGACGATGCGTTCCTTGTTGCCCTTGCCGATGACGCGGGTGACGCCGAGCGTGAAGTTGACCTGGCCGATCATCAGGTCCGCCGCTTCGCTGGCACGCAGGCCCGAGGCGTAGAGCAGCTCTAGCAGAGCGACATCGCGGAGGTACAGCGGGTCCGTCGGGCGTGGGGCTTCGATGAGCTGGCTGACCTGGTCAACACCCATTACGGTGGGCAGGCGTTTCCAGGCAGAAGGCCTGCTGAGCAGTTCGGCGGGGTTACGCTTGGTGATGCCCCGGGCCTCGATGAATCGGCCGAAGACTCGCATGGTCGCTACATGACGGACGATCGAGGAGACTTCCAGCCCCTTGGCTTCCAGGTACCGCAGGTGCTTGCCGATGGTGTCGAGGTTCAGTTCGTCCCAGGTGGCGTGGCCCTGCTGCTGCATCCACCGCCAGAGGTCGATCAGGTCGCGGGCATAGGCTTCGAGGGTCGCCTTGGCGAAGCCACACTCGATCCGGCAGTAGCTGAGGAACTCCCGGACCGCCGGCTCGAGGGCCGAACCGGGCTCGATCCCCGCGATCCGCAGGGCCCCGGCGGAGGCGGAGGTGTTCGCTTGGACAGGTTGGCTTACTTGGGCCGGATTCAAAGCGGGCAGGGGCTCCGGATATGGGGGTTGTCGTTGATCAGTCGCCGCGCACCACCGAAAGCACCCAATAAGCATCGAAATTCGGCTGTCTGGGACCACTCGGCGACTGTTAATATCGACAAGCACGCCGCTTTGCCGTGAATCTAGGCAAGTTCAACGCCCGATACGGTTTGGCGGCCCATCTACTGCTACAAAATGTTCTGCAGCCCAACTCTACCATCACTCACCTGCTCTGATACTGCCCGGCTTGAACCCGGCCGCGGGAGCCCTACAATGGCGGGTCTCGCCGACGTAGCTCAGTGGTAGAGCAAGGGATTCATAAGCCCTGGGTCGCTGGTTCAAATCCAGCCGTCGGCATTGAAGGATCGGGGACCAAGCCCATATATGATTCATTCCGGGCCACACACAGTCAGCACTGCAATATGCACTTTTGAGCAAAGTCGATCGCGCACCACACCGCCGACTAATATTCATATAACTCGTTTGAAATGAAACTATTAGATCGTTGTTATGGCAAGACTAGCCTCTCAATGCAGGACGTAGATCGCACGAATACTAAAGATAATTATATCTTGACATGGTTTGGCGCATTACTTATCGTTCAGGACTGACAATTTGGGGGTTGACGACTTGTTCGGGCAGTAGCCGACCTTATAGCCGGCCAGGGGGCCTGACGATGTTGATTCCGCTATCTCAATGCTTCCCATGTGTGGGAGACACCGGGCACAAACACATTCACCGTTTCTACATTCATTGTTTGCCAATCGTGCGCCGCACCACCTCGCCGCGCTATCACATCGTCTGCTGATTGTTACGCAGTCATACAACTTGCTTACAGCACAGGAGGATGAGTCATGTCGTATTGCCACGACCGGTCCCAACGCGGTCTAACGTTGGCCACGTTATTCACATGCTTACTGTTCACTTCGATCTCAGCTGTTGCTGTACCCGTCGCCTGGAACTCGGCGACGGATGATGTCTGGAGCGACGCCTCTAAATGGACGCCCCCAAGTGTGCCGACCAGTTCGGACGACGTATCGATCGGTACTGTTGCGGGTACCGAGGGCACACGCGTCACAGCGGATGCCAACAGCAATGCAAATACGCTGACGATGGTGAATGGCAATGAGCTTGATACTGGCGGATATGAAGTATTAGTGGATACAGCCAGTGCTTCGTCAGGTACTTCCCTCAGCGGCTCTGGCACGACGCTGTTAGTAAAAGTGAACAGTAATAATCCGACGTATGACTCATTCGACACGGATTCGTTGTCTGTCGGGGATGGCTCGGTCGTGCTGATGCTTGGGGGCGTGCTGGAGGTGGATGAAGGGGACCTGACACTTTACGCCGGATCCGCTCTCGGTGGTTACGGTACGATCGATCTCGATGCCGCCAGCGGTGAACTCTACAATGTCGGTACCATCCGTGCTGGCTACGCGGTCGACGGGATATCCATTCCCACGACTGATACCGCCGCCACACTCACCATTAACGTCAACGGCGCTTCGGGAGGAGTCAACCTCGATCAGGGTGATGCAATCGTCAGTATCAATCGTGCGGGAACACTGGACATCAACGGCCCGCTGACCGATGCGTTCAGCGCAACGATTAATATGTATGCCAATTCAACGCTGGATATGTCCGATGCCTGGACCATGGATAACGGCAACCTGAACGTCAATACCCAAGCCGGGACCTTCGTCGGCCAGCCCGCGGGAACCGCCACGATCGAAGGCGCAACCTTCACACAGACAGGCGGGACGATCACCCTCGATAACACGGCCGATCATCTTGTCATCAACGCGCCTTACACCGCGACCGGCGGCACGATCGACCTGACCGAAGGGACCATCACGTTCAACAGCACCACGACAATCGATTCGGGCGTCGACTTCAACCACAACGCGGCTTCCGCTGAAACCGAACTCAACATTAATGCGACCGTCACCATCAACGATGCCGACTGGAACTGGGACGGCGCCGGTTCGTCTGTTAATAATGTGATCAACATCGGTGACGGTGGCGTGCTCAACGCCAATATCACTGGCATAAGCGACCGCTACAGCGCCGTGATGAACATCAACAGTGGTACACTCAACGTCCAGGGTCAACTCGACACATGGGGGCAGGACGGCGGCTTCTTTAACATCAGTGGATCGACTGCAAGTTATATCTCCGGCGACCGCTTCGAGAAGACCGGCGGTACTATTACGGTCGTATCGGGCGCTGCGTTAGTTATGAATTGCGAACAGGATTGGGACAGCGGTTCCCTGAACGTGGATGGGTCTCTGCTCCTATATGGAGATACAGAGTGGGCGGGCACCACAGTCACCGGTACGGGCATCATCCAACCGGGCGATAACATCGTTACTGCGGACCAGACCATCACAATCGGCACCTACGACTGGGACGGCGCCGGCTCGGATACGACCACGATCTATCCCGGCGTGACACTTACGATCAACGCCACCAACGTCGACGGCGGTAACGATCGGCATGACGGCACGATCAACATCAACTCCGGCACACTCGATGTGAACGTCGCGGATGACCAGTGGGAGTTGGACGGCGTGCTGAACATGACCGACACCGGCTCGGGTACGCCGGCTCTGTATGGTGATGAGCTAAAGGTTCAGGGCAACGGCACAATCAGAGTCGATGGCGGGGCCAACATCTACACCAACGTGATACTGCAAGAGGGTTCAACAGCGGGTTCGGGCACCGACATCACCATTGTCGGGTCCGGTGGAGCTGTATTCATTGACTATCTACACACCATTACGCTCGATGGCGGCGACATCCTCGATACGATCGACCGGTCTGTTGCCACCTCCACCGTTCGGCTGCAAGCCGATCTGTTTGTGACCGGTGAATCGACCGTCAATGTCGAAGTGTTCGACTTCGACTACGGGTCGACGACTATCGAGCCCGGCGGCGTGCTGACTATTGCCTCGGACTATATCGAGACCGGCGCCGTACAAAAATATGACGAAGCACTCACGCTCAACAGCGGCAAACTCGACATGGAAATGACCAGCAACACGTACTGGATCATGGACGGGACATTAAATCTGAATAACACCGGTTCCGGCGCGGCCGTTGTTACCGGCAACATGATCCGGATCGGCAACGACGATACCGCTGACAGCCATGGAGCTATTTACGTTGGCGGCTCGGGCCAATCTTACATATCCACAACGGTAGAGTTTTATGCGGACGCTGTCGTTAATATCAGCGCGGGGGCGTCACTACGGCTTGCGGGTACCACGACCTTCTACAGCGACAACGGCACCGACAGCGCTCAGTTCGTAGGTAACGGGACGCTCCTGATCGGCGGCACGACCACGTTCGAGGAAACCACGACCATTGACATGCCCGGCGGTGCAGTGGACCTCGACGGCGGCAGCACCGATGCCGTCGGCAATACCGTAACGCTCAACGCCGACACCACCATCAATGCCGACACCATGTATTCCTTCGGCAAGACAAATGCCGCCGGCACCAATATCCTGCAACTTAACGGTAAAGCCGACCTGATCGTCAACCTCACCGACCCAAACGATGAGTGGACCATCAACAGCCAAGCCATTGTGAACTTCAATACTAGTGGCGGACCGCTAGTCAATAACGGCATTTATGGTTCGGACGTCAACGTCTACGGCAACGTCAATGTTTCCGGGCTCAATGGTTACTCCGTATGGGGCGCCAGGGCCGACATCTATGGAACCGTCAACACTGTTGCCGCCGACAACGCTATCCAATTCGGGGGCGGCAGCCTGGCAGACCCGAATCGATTGATCGGTGGCACCATCACTGGCCTGGGCATGCTACGGGCTTCCAACGGCGACGCCTTGGTCGGCTACGGTACGATCGACACCTCTATCAACTTCCAGAATAATGCAACGTTGTTAGCCGACAACGGCACACTCTACATCAATGGTGAGATCGTAGATGTCGGCACGATCGGCACAGCCGATTCCGACGGCGTGTTGGATTCTTCACGACCTTGGAACACCAACCGCGCCGACAACGTTGTGCTTAACGGCGGTTCGTTTGAAGGCGGTACCATCACAAATGAACTGCCCGCGGGCATTTCCGGCTTCGGAACTATCAATGCACCGCTCATCAATAACACACAGGTCTCCGCCAACGGCGGGGCACTCATACTCAACGGCTCCGACTTCGATGGCGGAACGGAGACGGGGACACTCAACGCGATCGATGGGGACCTGGAATTGACGTATCCCTCTATCTCGTACGGCTTCGACGGCACGCTCAACATTGGTTTGAGTCATCATGCCTACGTCGAAGACTTCAACCTGGACTTCAACTCCGATTCGTCACTCAACCTTGCCGGGGGGGTCTATCGCTCGAATGTGAGTCAAACCTTTGCTGGAGATCTTTCTGTTAACGGCTCGATCTCCGAACTGGACGCGCCGGGTATATTCCAATCGAGTTCAAACACTATTATCAACGCCGACCTCAAGATCAAGCAGGATATGACGGTTAGGGCCGGTGCAACCTTCAGCGGTACCAACAAACTGGGCGTGCTCAGTACGTCGACACTGACTGTCGAAGACGGCGCAACGATAGGCGTCGAAGTGGTGAACCAAGGTACCCTCGTTCTGGGAACTTCGCCGGGCCAGGCAACGGTTGCCGAACTCACACAGGGTTCCGTTGGCGTCATCGAGATCGAGATCGGCGGCCTGTTCCCCGGCATGGAATTCGACCAATGGCTGGTGACCGGGACCGCTGACCTGGATGGTGTGCTCGATGTCTCAATCATCGGTGGTTTCTCACCGTCCCTGGGACAGACGTTCAACATCATCAGCGCGGGCTCACGCGTGGGCACGTTCAGCGTCGAAAACCTGCCGACACTGGCTGGTGATCTTGGGTTCAGAGTCAACTACCTGTCGACCACTGTGCAGTTGGAAGTGATCAATGCCGCACTGGAAGGCGACTTGAACGGAGACGGCTTCGTTGGACTCGACGACCTGGACATCGTCCTGAGCAACTGGAATCAGACGGTCCCGCCCGGCAACCCGCTTGCTGATCCCAGCGGTGATGGATTCGTCGGCCTGGATGACCTGGACCTCGTGTTGAGCAACTGGAACGCGGGTTCGCCACCGCCTGCTGGGCAGATCAGCATCCCAGAGCCGGCAACATTGATCGTGCTAGGGCTGACGGGCCTGGCGCTGATACGGCGAGGATGAGGCGACAAAGGGTGGCGGGCGCGTTTCCCCCGCCCCGCCACCCCTTTTTCACTCTTGCGACACCCAACAGCCCATGTGATATTGTCCCCCTTGAGACTCGGGGGGTTCTAGCTACAATGCATCTCTGCCGCGTGGCAAGGCGAGAGCCTCCCACAGCGACACCCCGGAGAGGTGGCCGAGCGGCTGAAGGCAACGGTTTGCTAAATCGTCGAACGGGTTTTACCTGTTCCGCGGGTTCGAATCCCGCCCTCTCCGCTTAAACACAAAACCCTTGGGCTAATGGATTTAGCTCAAGGGTTTTTTGTTTTTTGGGGGATATCCAAATGTTTGCTGACTATTCCCACAGACCAAATGCCTCTGTAGTGTCGCTCGACTCCAGAGCAAGCGGGGTGTAGCTGAGGTTGGCGGCGGCGTGTGTGGTACGATGGCTTTGGGGGAACGACATCTGAGCAAATGCGGCTTGGAAGTCTTGGGTGAAAGTGCTTTGTGACTTCGTTGTATTGCGTAGGCATAATGCTGGTTGCTGTTGGACTGTTGCGGTTTGCTGCGATATTGAAGCGGCGGTCGCGGTGAGTTCCTGGGTTTGTAGGGTCTGGATCAGCACTTCGGTTTCCGCGGTGGGGGGCGTGCCTTTGTTCCAGTCATTCAAGACGGTGTCGAGGTCGGCGAGGCCGATGAAGTTGTCGCCGTTGGTGTCGGCGGGGTGGTTGTCGCGGACGGTGAGGTTCCAGTTGTTGAGGATGAGGTCGAGATCGGAGAGGCCGACGAAGCCGTCGTAGTCGAGGTCACCGGTGAGACCGCCTTCGATTTCACCAACGTAGTAGACCATCGGCTGGCCAGGCGTTTCCATACCTGCGCCGAGGAAGAAGCTGGTGGTGGGGGGCTGGTTGTAGATGTTGTTTTGCCAGGCGATCGCTTCGCGGTACTGCGTGTCGTGCATCAGCGTGAACAGGCGGCTCTGGGCGGGGATGGTAGTGGTCCAGATCTGAAGTTCAGTGCTGTCGACGTTGCGCCAGATAACTTCTTCGCGCCAGTCGCCGAGGATATCGCCGGAGAGGCAGGGCGTTTCTTTTGTGCCGTTGTTTGTTGATGCGCCGTATTCCCAGGCCTGCACGATGTTCTGCCTGCCGGGCGTGCTCCATTCGTAGTGCCACTTGCTGATGTACGTGCGATCCATCAATTCGCGCAGCAGGTCGCCATCCCACCAGACGCCGAAGTTCTGGAACATGTTGGAGGGCTTGCCGTAGATGCGTGTGCCGTCTACGTTCCAGATGCCGTCATCAGCGCTGGTCCACATCTCGGCGCCGGCGTAGTTGGGATCGATGTCCATGGCGACGCCTCGCCCGACGTCGGCGTCATGGCCGTCGATACCGACAATGACAGAGCCGTCGGCCGCGTCGTACAAGAATCCGCCGACGTTCACCCCCTGGACGTTTGAATACGCGGACGGATGCTGATGCACACTGAAGACTTCGATGCCGGGATTGGTGGGGTCGAGGTCGCCGACGTGCATGGCGTCACCGTGGCCCGCACCGGTGGAGAGGTAGCCTGTGCCGTCTTGATCGATGATCGAAGCACCGCGGATGATTTCGTCGTACCCGTCGCCGTCGACGTCAGCGACGCTGAGCTGGTGGTTGCCTTGGCCGACGTACTCGGAGTTTTCGTTGTTGTACCAGTCGATACCTGCTTTGAAGTGCCATTCGAGCGTAAGCTCACCATCGCGCCAGTTGAAAGCAGCCAACTCGTCACGGCCGGGCAATCCCGTTTGCGGCATGTTGTAGTCACGGGCGACGACGATGCTTGGCCGCTGCCCATCCAGGTAAGCAGCCGCCATGAGAAACTGGTTGGCACGGTTGCCGTAGGTATCACCCCATGAGTAGAGTTCGCCGCGCGCGGGTTCGAGGTTCACGGTCGCGAGATTTTCGCCAGTCAGACCATCAAAGACCGTGAGGTATTCGGGACCGTCGTTGATGTGCCCCCATTCATTGCGCCAGTCGGCGTCGGGATCGTCGCCGTTGATGATGACATCATTGCCCAGCCCGTCGACTGTGCCGGGGGCTGTACGGGTCACCAGTTCGGCGAGACCGTCGCCATTGAAGTCGTAGACGAGGAAGGGGTTGTATTGCGGGCCGGAACGGATGTTGATGCCCAGGTCGATGCGCCAAAGTCTTACACCTTCGAGCGTGTAGGCATCGAAGATGGTGTTGCCGGTCTGGCCGTTGACGCCGGCGTGCTTCTCGTTGGTTGGCTGCCACTTGACGATGATCTCGTAATCCCCGTCACCGTCCAGGTCGCCGACGCTGGAATCGTTGGCGACATAGTCATAGGCTTCGCCGTCATCGGTCACGCCGCTGGGCGGTGGCTCGATCGGCACGCTGAGGTAAGGCCTCGTCCCGCCGTTGGCTTCGACGATGAAAGACTTGCTCGGATCACCCTCCACGCCATCGATGACAGGTCGGATGAGGTAGGTATGCGTCTGGCTCTGGTTTGCATTGCTATCGATGAAGTCGGTGGTCTGGTTGATCGGCGAACTGTTGAGTTTAACAGCGATAGATCCGCTTGTGCTTCGGTAGACGTTGAACGCGATATCACTTGGGTCGAGACCGAGCAAACGCCAGCTCATGTAGACCTGCGTAGAGGAAGTACGCAACGCGACCAAACCTCGGTCAAGGTTTTCGACTTGCCTGGCGTATTGGGTGGGATTCTCAGGATACGCGTCCGGCGCGGGTGTAGGGCCGTCTGCGTAGGTTGTTGCGATCGCTGAAGCGGTGCGTGCTTCGTCGTAGATGGTGATCTGATCGAACGCGCCGGTGAAGCCGGCATCCTGATCGTAAAGCGATCTGCCGAAGTAGGCGTAGACCTGGTTGATGTCCTCTATACCGGTGCCATTGAGTGCTGTGGTCGCGACTTCGTTGCCGTCGATATAAACGAGCATCGTGTCGGCGGAAGGATCAACGACGGCGGCGAGCATGTGCTGCTGGCCATCGTTTGTCGTGCCGGACGAGGCGACGACTTCAGTGCCGGCATCGGGACGGAGCACGAGGCGGGCGTCGCTGTAGGAGGACTGGGGTGTGTAGAAGAGGTAGGAATTGCCGTAGACGCCGGATTGATCGCCGAAGTCTAGTATGCGCGTCCAGTTGGTGGTGTCGTTGGAAGAGAACCAGACTTCGAGCGTGAGTGGGCCAGTGCCGGGGATCGCGGCGGCGGGCAGATCGAGGTATTGGATGTTGTCGGTGTCGCCGCTGGTGATGCCGGTGTTGTTGAGTATGGCTTTGCCCGCGGAGACGTTGACGCCGTTGACCAGGTCGAGGTTGATGCGGCCGATCGAGTCGGTGCCCAGGCCATCGTTGAAGGTGTACAGGTGTGTGGCGCTGAGCAGCCAGCGCGGTTCGAGGACTTCGAGACCTGTAAAGTGATCACTCGTCGATACCGCGTCCGCGCTACTTGAGCAACGACGAGCAGACCGACAGATGAGTGAATCCCGCCACGACCTGGACCTTGTCACGCGACAACTCCGACTGATAAGAATAGACACACAGCCCGGCAAACAGGGCCTAAGCCCCGTCTGCCTCCGCAATTTCAAAGCTGCGCATTTTGCCTGTTGTTATTATCAGTATACCACAAGAACCCGAAAATGAAAAAAAACATTTAATCCATTGCAATCAATGGATTAATATCGTGTCCTGGCAGTGACAACACCGGGCAGGCCACATCTCGATCGGGGGTTGTAAGCACGACAAAGGACTTGTGAGATTGCGAACTACCAAACAATCAGGCTTCAAGGCATTCCGGGGGCTGACGGGGGTTTGAAGTTGTGGTCGGGCTGGACATAGGTATCGACCCGGGTGCTCGGGCTGTACCGCAACGACGGGGTGTTATAGGAGGCGTTCGCGCCGATTTTATCGTAGTGCCGTTGGACATCCTGGAAGTTTGGCGCACCACCCGTGGTTGTTTGGCTGGTTAATCGCTGTGACGTTGGCTGGCCGATATTGGGAGGCGGCCCTTGGGAAGGGAGCCTGCCGCTGCCGTGTACCGAATACCGGTATTCGGAAGGCAGCATGCCGGAGGCGGAGCGGTTGTATCGCACTTCGGATGGGAGCAATCGCGTCTGGACCTGTGTCTGGACTTCACCGTATCGTACAGACGGCGCTTGTCCCGCAGGGCCATCGGCGCGCATGTCCACCTGGATCTGTGCAAGGAGGACGGAGCTAGAAACAAGAACGAGACAAAGCAGGCTAAGCGAACGACCTGACAGCGTGATTTTTCGGTGATGCATTTTCATCTGCCGGCGTTTAGTTATGTGCCGACACTCCTGTTATTCGTTGGAAGCGTCCTGTTCACCTTGGTTGGCACGAAGCTGTTCGATCAGTTCTTTCATCGAAATCTCTTCATGATACTCAGGCGGCGTGAGGCTGAAAGTCGCTTCGTTGAATGTGGGATTGAGGTCCCAATCATTGATTTCGACGGACCAGTCCGGCTCACCGGGCAGGGTTACGCTCGTGATCGTGAACTTTCGGATCAGCGGTTTTTCACCGGCGTCAATCCAGATCTGCCAGTCCATCACGCCAGCACGGAACGCCAGGTGATGGCACTGAATACCACGGACGGGATGCAGACCGATATAAGTGCCTTGCTTGGCGCTTGCCATAAGCGACTGATACGGATCGCTGACCAGCAGGTCCGCCATCGGCATAACGACTGCGTATTCCTGGGCGAGCATGTCGAAGGTTTCATCGATGGTTTCGCGAGCATCGAGGAAGGCATACTTCTTGGACATCAGGTCCTGAAGCAGGATACGGTTATTGTTGTAGTAGAGCTGTACGAAGTTGTAATCCCCCTTGCCGTAGAGTTTGAGCTTGTCAGGCCGCTGCATCGCGATCCAGCGTTGAGATGACAGCGTCACTTTCTGGCCGTCATCAAGCAGCAGCTCTCGCGTGATCTCTCCGGAATATTGGATCTTCTGACTATCCTTCAACAGATCGCAAGCACTCTTGAGCACTTCCTTGGCCCGCGGTTCAATTTCTGTTGTCGATTGAGCCTGAGCTGAACTTAGAACGAAATTAAAGATCGCAAATAAGTAAATCGTGTGTCGAATCATGAGAAGTCTCTTAATCAGAATCGGTTGGTGTTTCGCGAGCTAACGTATTTGTGTAAAGGATAGAATACGGCCATAGATATCGCTATTACTTCAATGATCCATACCTGTTAAGCAACTGTTAACGAATACGACGTAACTCACCTACCGGACAGGTTGATAGATCATTAACGGTCTAAGTTGGGAATTATAACCCAAACCTATACAGACTTTTCAATCTTTATTTAAATCCTGTGTTGAATTACATTAGTAAACAATTGTCACACACTAAAATAGTTGACCCTCCTGCATCAGTCTGGTAGATTTCAAGCTGGTTGCAGGACGCGATTCATACAACTTCCGATGGATCGACCTCATTTTCTTTACCTTTAATACGTCCCCACAATATGTTCTGATGTGGTGGGATCTTTGATTTGTAGCAACAGACGGCGATGCTCTCGTGTAGAGTATGTGTATCAGGGACGTGGTAACACAAAAATAGACACAACCGGGCTCATATGCTGACCATGGGCATAGTCATGCACCCGGACGATCAGAGGGCTTAACACATCATATGAATATGATGAAAAACATATCGCGTGAATACCACGCGGATTCAGTGTGTATTAATACGTTATTACCTAAGGGGTATTGAAGTGTTTAAACAAGCACGCCTCCTGTTCTTTGCCTGTTTGCTAGGTGTGTCTGTCAATATCATGCCGGTGCTGGCTCAAAGCGGAGAGCAAGCGGGGGGCCCCACCGCGGATGACCTGGCCAAACAACTTGCTAATCCGATCGCGAATCTTGTCAGCATTCCGATGCAATCGAATCTTGACTTCGGTTCCGGGCCGCGTAACGAAGGCGTACGATACACGCTCAATGTTCAGCCGGTCATCCCGATCGAATTGAATGAAGACTGGATGCTGATCAGCCGAACGATCGTGCCAATCATCTATCAGAACAACCAAGCCTCAGCTTTAACGTTCAAAGACAAATATGGATTGGGCGATGTTGTCCAGAGCTTCTTCTTCAGCCCGCGGACCGACAGCAAAATCACATGGGGTGTCGGACCGGTTTTCTACCTGCCCACCGCAAGCGTAGATATTTTCAGCGCCGAACAGTGGGGCATCGGTCCGACTGGCGTGGTTCTCGTCGCGGACGGACAGTGGACCTACGGCATCCTCGCCAATCATATCTGGTCGATCGGTGAAACAGACAATTACGACACATTCTTCATCGACCGCCCCCAGATAAACTCAACATTCTTGCAACCGTTTGTATCGTATGCCGTCGGCGGAGGCTGGAGCGTGGGCGGCAATATGGAGGCGACCTACAACTGGGAGACCGAAGAGTGGACGATCCCGGTGTTCGCCAACAGCTCGAAAGTCTTCAACCTCGGCGGTCAGCAGATGAGTCTGATGGCCGGACCGAGGTACTACATCGAAGCACCGGACAACGGTCCCGAATGGGGTGTGCGCGTGCAATTAACCCTGCTGTTCCCAAAGTAATAAGAAACTCACAATGACTATGGAAGCTCCATGAGGACAAAGCCCTTTGAGTAAGGGGCAAAACCAACGACGTTAAACCAATTAAAGTTGAGACATCAAGGTATCCACTGTTCATCTATCTTTATTAAGAGGAAATCAAAGTTATGGTAAAAAAACGTTTCTTAAAAATACTGACATTGCTGACCGTCAGCGCAGCCTGCGCGGCCCCGGTCTTTGCGCAGGATAAACCCAATATCCTGGTGATCTGGGGCGATGACATCGGTACGTGGAACATCAGCCACAACAACCGAGGGATGATGGGTTACGAAACGCCCAACATCGATCGTATCGCTGATGAAGGTATTTCGTTCACGGACTATTACGGCCAGCAATCCTGCACCGCGGGCCGAGCTGCGTTTCTAAGCGGTAGCGTCCCGGTCCGATCGGGTATGACCAAGGTCGGCCTGCCCGGCGCAGAACAAGGCTGGCAGGAATCGGACATCACCGTCGCAGGCGTGATGAAGTCACTAGGGTACGCCACCGGACAGTTCGGCAAGAACCACCAGGGCGACCGTGACGAACACTTGCCGACCAACCACGGCTTCGATGAATTCTTCGGCAACCTCTACCACCTCAACGCTGAGGAAGAACCCGAGAATCGTGATTATCCCGGCGACTACGTCATGCCCAACGGCAAGACGTTCCTTGAAACATACGGGCCGCGCGGTGTGATGAAGTGCAAGGTCAATCCCGACGGCACACAAAAGATCGAGAACACCGGCCCACTGACCAAGAAACGCATGGAGACCATCGACGATGAAACCGTCGCCGCTGCGAAAGACTTCATCAAACGCCAGGTTGAAGCCGGACAACCGTTCTTCTGCTGGTGGAACGGCACCCGCATGCACTTCCGCACTCACGTCAAGGATGAACACAAAAACCTCGCCGGCCCCAACTCCGACGAATACTCCGATGGCATGGTCGAACATGACCTGCACGTCGGTCAATTGCTCGATCTGCTCGATGAACTTGGCATCGCCGACAACACCATCGTGTACTACTCGACCGACAACGGCCCGCACTACAACACCTGGCCCGATGCCGGTACAACCCCGTTCCGCAGTGAGAAAAACTCCAACTGGGAGGGCGCCTATCGCGTACCGGCTTTCGTTCGCTGGCCGGGCCACTTCCCGGCAGGTGAAACCGTCAACGGTATCGTTGCCCACGAAGACTGGCTGCCCACCTTCGCCGCCGCTGCCGGCAAGGACGATATCAAGGAAGATTTGCTTGATGGCTACGAGGCGATCGGTCGAACCTATAAGAACCACCTCGACGGCTACGACCTGACCGAATACCTGTCGAATGCTGACAGCTACAAGACCATCTCAGATAACATCAAGGCTAGCCCGCGTAAGGAGTTCTGGTACTTCAATGATGATGGAGAGTGTGTCGCCATCCGCCTGGGGGATTGGAAGGCTGTATTCTACGAGAACCGTGGCCGGGCATTCGAGGTCTGGCGTGAACCGTTCATCGAGCTGCGCGTACCGATCCTGTTCAACATGCGGCGCGATCCGTTCGAAAAAGCGCAGCACAACTCGAACACTTACAACGACTGGTTCCTCGAACGGCCGTTCGTCATCGTGCCGATGCAGCAAATGGCGGCACAGTTTGCACAAACGTTTATCAAATACCCACCGAGTCAGAAACCGGGCTCGTTTAACCTCGAGGGTGTCGTTGAAAAACTGAAAGAAACGAGTGGTAGCCACTAACCACCCACACTCTTCGTCTACCTGTCTTAATTGACCGGTAGACGCTTTTACCTTTGTCTACCAAGGAGTACAACGATGCGTATACCGGTGATCCTGTTCAGCCTGTGGCTGACCGCCTCGACAGTGTTGGCACAATCAAATGATCCTCTGGCGTCATGGAACGATACGCCGACAAAGCAGGCGATTGTGTCTTTCGTCAAAAAGGTAACGACAGAGGGTTCACCCGACTATATCCCGCCAACCGAGCGGATCGCGACTTTCGATAATGACGGGTGTCTTTGGGCGGAACAGCCCGCTTACTTCCAACTCATCTTCGCCTTGGACCGCATCAAAGCGATGGCCGAGGATCACCCCGAATGGAAGACGACAGAACCGTTCAAGAGCGTTTTGGCCGGCGACATGGAAGCGGTGATGGCTTCGGGCAAGGAGGGACTGGCTAAGATTATTGCAGCAACACACACCAACATGACCGCGGAAGAATTCAGGGCGGCTGTCGCGGATTGGTTGGCCACCGCCAAACACCCCACACTAGACAGGCTGTACGCGGACTGTTTATATCAGCCGCAATTGGAACTGCTTGACTACCTGCGTGCCAACGGATTCAAAACGTTTATCGTCTCGGGCGGCGGGATCGATTTTCTGCGTGTATTCGCGGAGCAGGCCTACGGCATACCTCCCGAGCATGTCGTCGGCAGCAGTATCGAAGCGATCTATGAAGTCCGCAACGGCGTGCCGGTGATCGTCAAGCAACCCAAGGGTTTGTTCGTCGATGACAAGGAAGGCAAACCCGTCGGGATCTACCAACACATCGGCAGACGCCCGATCATCGCGGTGGGCAACTCCGATGGCGACTTCCAGATGCTTGAATACACCACCACGGGTGATGGACCCCGCCTTGGCATTCTCGTCCACCACGATGATGCTGATCGGGAATTCGCCTACGACCGCGATTCGCACATAGGCAAGCTGGATCGCGGCCTGGATGAAGCCGACGCACGCGGCTGGATCATCATCAGCATGGCAAAAGACTGGTCGAAGATATTCCCGGAATGAAACACGATCGTCAGGTCAAAGGATAAATACACATGAAACACAGAATCACACTACTAGCCACGTTAGCCGTCTGCGCGACGATGACCCTCGGTTGCTCCAGCTACTACAAAGTCTCAGACCCGGGCACGGGAAAAGTGTATTACACCAAGGACATCAAAAAGCGCAGCGGATCGATAGAATTCAAGGATGCTGTAACGGGTAATAAAGTCACCATCCAGAACTCGGAAGTCAGCAAGATCAAAAAGAAAGAATTTGATACGGCCCGTAAATCAGGCATGTAGCCGGTTCCGGTTGTGCCAATACATGTAGGCTGTTGGCTATCAGTTACAAACTACCAGATATTCAACATCATTTTGAAAGGATGTAGTATGTCATATGCATCGTCTTTGCGCCATCGGTTTGAGCATGTTTCAGGATTGCTGCTGTGTATGCTGTTAGGATTGACGGCCTGCAGTTCAATCACATCAACAGAGCAGCGATCCGGCGCGGTTAAATCGATCTCGCATCTCAAGTCCAACCTGGAATCCGCCAACCTGCAAGTCGATCAAACCATCGCGGCCGCCAACGGTCTGCAGGCGCCGGAAGCCGATCTGAACAAGGCATTAAAGACCTATCAGAAGGAAGTACGGCAGACACATGAGGGTTCGATTGAAGCATCGAAACGGATAGCAGACCTGCGGACCAATGCTGCCATCCACATCCAGAATTGGGAGAGGGAATTGGCAACCCTGCAGAACGCCCAGCTGCGCAAGGCTGCGTCTCAGCAATCCGAAATCGTGAAAGACCACTTTGACAAAATCTACGAAGCGGCTGCGGATGCAAAAGAGGCTTATCAGCCGTTTGTCGCAGACCTCGATGACCTTGAAGCCTATCTGCTACATGACCTGTCCGCCTCCGGCGTCAAGGCATCGGCCCCGACTATCAAGCAGATCAACGAATCAGGCAGCAAGCTCAAAGAGAAGATCACCGCCATCCTGGATGAGATCGACGTCTTGACCAAAGACATGGCTGCAGCAAATCCACCGGCTCCCACGGAAGAAAACCAGTAAGTGATAGTACCACGATCGGCGGATAGTCAACTGCCGGTATCCGCTGTGCGATCACGGTCTGCGCCGCTTCTCCGGGCGTGAGTGGTGATATGCGTAACGAGCACCGCAATTAGTAAAAGACATAGTGTTAGTATTAAACCGACACGCCCGGGGGTGCCTTTAGTCTCAGCTTTGCCCCACATCGCCCAGACGCTGAGGACCGTAAACAGCATGGTGATCGCGCCGACGATAATGTTGATCAACAGCCCCTTGATCCCACGCGGACAGGCGTCGCGCAACACCGACCGGCTGTTGAGCATCAGGAAGAACGACCAGAACGCGACGGGCAACATCATCAGGCCGATGATGCTCGTTGGTACGACAAGGTACGCCGCCATATGCCCCCAGAAGAATGGGCCGATCACGCTAACCACCGGTAGCAACGAGCCGATGCGCCATGTAAGGCCCGTGTGTTCGCGGTTGAGGGCCTCGCATACCGCATATCCGTTAATAAGCATCAAGACAGTTGCGGTGGAAAGGGCGACGAAGAAGACGCCGATACCAAAGATGATGCGCCCGATGGATGTGCCGAAGAGTTGGGTGAGGGTTGCTGAAAGGTCTTTGTCACTCCGGCGGATCAGCATGGACGCCATCTCGCGATCGGCACGTGGTGTTGCATCAAGCGATTCGGCTTTGCCGTTCGCATCGAGTTGTGCCCATCCATCTCGGCCCATGGTTGATTCAGTCACAGCGATCAGGTTGGCGCGGTACTGCGGATTGGCTGCATCCATACCTTGTTGAACAAAGCTGTAATTGATGTGCTGCTCGTCGTAATGGCCGTGAAAAACTGCGCCGGAGACGATGACCAGGCAGGACGTAACGAACGCGAAGGGCAGGAGCAAACCCATAAAAAGGTCGAAGCCGGCAAGTGTACGGTGGGCCTTTCCCCATCCGCGTGCGAGGATCGAGTAGGGCAGCAGGAACGTCATGTTCACACCGACAGCCGAGGCGATGGATGCGTAGATGATGTCGCGTTGGGTGTTAACGATTCGATGCTGCCAGAAGCCGGCGGATTCACCGCAACGTTCGAGCACGGGCATGTAAACATCGGCAGGCTGGAAAAGAAGTTTGGGATCAGGCACGAAACCCGCCAGGGCTTCGCCAACGGGCAGACCGCCGGTTGTCACGAGTTTGATGACCATGATGACAAAACACAGAACGATCATCGCAACGATGAGTTTAATCAGACCTTCAAACAATTTAACGCCGGCGCTTCGTCCCTTGTAGAACCAAATGACGGCCACCGCCATCGCCGCCATAAGGCCCGAGGCGATACCCATACCGAGTGTACCGCTTTCGCCGCCCAATGGTTTGCCGGGCCCGAGCAGTTCGGGCAAAACGTTTTGTGTCAGCGCCCCAGCGGCCAGGTTATATTGCGGTAAGCCCCAGATCATGTTGGCGGCGATCGTCGCGATCAGCCAGCCCCAACCAAGCACCGGATTGATGTGGCGATTGATCGCGCGGAAGGGCCTTTCACCTGTCGACAGCGTGATGTAAACAATCACAGTCAACATCGTCAACCCGAGCAGCATTGCGACGGGTTGTATCCACAAACCCTGATAGCCAACCATCACGCCAAGGAATAATGATGCGCCGAGCGTCGCTCCACCTATCGTGCACGCCGATTGAAGAAAGCCCGGCCCGGACAAGCGCAGATAAACCGGGATGCGCGCCATGAAAGGCTTCGCCTCGGTTTGTTCAAGTAAGGTTTTCTCATCCAACGGTTCTGACATGCCGACGCTTCCCAATAGCCACCAAGTGAATGATAGATGTGCGCCGCTCCCTGCCCTGCAAGCGGTCGATATATGCAACGCAACAGATTGTCTGTTACGCAGATGTTTTTCGCAAGAACTAAATAGAAGTGATATTTAAGCGGATTGCCTGGTATGTCGTAACAATACCGCCGACAAGGTCGTTAAACAGATCAATGAAGCGGGTTCGGGGATATTGACATTACTTGTTGGCGGTGTGCCTTCGTTCCAGTGGTTGAGCACGATATCCAGATCATCCAATCCTACGAAGCCGTCGCCTGAAGGATCGGCCGCACTGTTAGCAGGAGGAACACTCTGATTCCATGCGGCGAGGACGATATCCAAATCGTCGAGCCCAACAAAGCCGTCGCCGTTGAGGTCGCCTTCGAGAGTGACAAACAACACACCAAGTTCACGGCTGGCAAGATCAACATAAAGCGTGATGCTTTGATCCGCCTCGGTGATCTCGAAGCCTTTGGTGATCGCGTCATTGTTGAAGCCATCGATACCAACCTGGTCGTCCCAGCCGTTGCCGAAAGTGGCTTTGAACTGATAGATGCCGGGCGTGCTGATGACAGCGTCGAAAGTGTAGTAACCATCGCCCTGATCGGTCATGTTGAAAGCATCATCGTAAGGGTCCCAATCGGCTGCGCCGCCGGCTTCTATCATGAAGTCGCCGACAACTTGCAAGGGGGCGTTATCAAAGTTGATCCACGTTGCATACTCACCAATGTTGTTGATGCTATTCGTGTCGACGGTGATCGTAATTGAGCCGTCGGCATCTCCTATGACGGTGAGTTGGTTCGGCGTAATCTCCGGGTCACCCCACTCGGCGGGGGGCGAGCCTTGATCGTTGACTACCTTGAAGTCGTAGGCGACGCCATTGACAAGGTTGTTCACCGTAACGCTGTGAATACCGCCGGCTTCGACCATGATCAGCGAGCTATTAACCGGGTCCCAGTCGGCAGGATCGCCTTGCTCTGTCTGTAATTCACCCGCAACAACAAACGCGGGCACGACGGTCTTGCCGAGGATAACCACTTCATATGGTGCGAGTGTGCGTGTAGCGCTTAACGTCGCCGCCTGATTGGCAAGTAGATCGCTCCAACTGCCTTGAAGCGAAACGGGGACCTGCACCTGTTGCGATGAATTACGAGTATTAACCATGACAAGCACCTGGTCGCCCTCATATTCGCGCACAAGAAATGCGACATTGCTGGTGCTCTGATCGCTGATGTCTCCTTGCCGAAGTGCGGCATGATCGGCGCGGGCGTTCAGTAATTGCGTGTACCACTGCTCGGTTGTCTGGCCGGTGTCCCAGTCGAGCGGAGCCTTGGTGAAGAAGGGGATGTTATCTTCCCAGCCGATTTCCTGGCCGTTATAGACAAGCGGTGTGCCGCCGTAAGCAACGGTGACAGCGTACGCGGCGAGCGAGGCTTCGAGACTGCCGAACAGTTCGACGGGTGTTGCGTCCCACGCGCTCTCATCATGATTGGTGGTAAATTGCAGGATACCCGAGCCCGTCGGTACGGATGAAAACTCATTGACGTACCTTTGATAGAGCGCCGTTGCTGATGCAGACGAATTGAACACGTTCTGTACCGTGCCGTAGAAGTCCCAGCCGTAGGTCATGTCGAAACCCGCAGCGTAGTGGTCACTTCGTGCACCTTCAGCAAGCATGAGCAGGTCGCGCGTCGTGCTGACACGCACGGAAGCGATCGCGTCCTGCCAGAAGTCGTAGGGCACGAAGTCGGCCGCATCGGCGCGGTAGCCATCGATACCGACCTCGGTAACCCAGTACTGCATCGCGCTGACCATCGCGGCGCGCATGTCGGTATTGTCGTAGTTCAGATCTGCTACATCATTCCAGCCCGTGCCCGCAGGAGAAATGATTTCACCCTGCGCGTTTTGTGTGTACCAATCGGTGTTGGCGATCCAGGGATTGTCCCACGCGGTGTGGTTGGCGACCCAATCCATGACAACATACATGCCGCGCTGATGGGCCTGGTCGACGAGTGTGGTCAGGTCGGAAAGCGTGCCGTACTCGCTACTGACCTGCGTGTAGTTTGCTACAGAGTAAGGGGAACCCAATCCGCCGGCACTGTTGATCTGTCCGATCGGATGGATGGGCATTAGCCAGATGACATTGGCACCGAGCGATTGGATATCGTCGAGTCGTGCGGTGACACCCGCCAGATTACCCGCATCACTGAAAGCACGAAGGTTGACCTCGTACATCACGATGTCTTCGACCGCGGGAACAGCCGGCGCCGGATTTGCACATACCAAACTCAGCGCACACACCAACAATGCGCCTAGTGTTGAACCCAAACGTTGGCTCCCCGCCGCCATGAGGGTCCGGAGGTATCCCTCACGGCGTGAGAACCGTTTATGTACAAAAACATTGATGAGGGTGCTGAACGCGGTCATGTACTACTCAACTTCTTTTTAAACATTACGAAACGACCGAGTAGGAGGAAACCGAAAGCCGCACACGCATCTACGGTAAAGGGTTTCTCCTGCTCGGTGTATTTTACAACTTACACAGCCAAATCGGCCATGTTTTTTTCAGCCTCGACGCTTCATCGTCGCGAACAAACCCATTCCCAGAAGCGCCACGGTTGCCGGCTCGGGCACGACTGCACTGGGGGGCGTGCCTTCGTTCCAGTGATTGAGCACGATGTCCAGGTCATCCAGGCCGACAAAACCATCACCGGAGGGATCGGCCGCGCTGTCGGCCGGGGGTACGTTCTGATTCCATGCGCTGAGGATAATATCCAAGTCATCCAGACCGACGAAGCCGTCACCGTTCAGATCGCCGGGGATGCTCGCGGAAACGAGACCAAGTTGACGGTTCGCCAAGTCGACGAACATGGTGATCGCTTCGTCGGCTATGGTCGTTTCGAAGACGAATACTTGAGCGTTATCGCTGAAGCCGTCGGTGCCGACCTGGTCGGACCAACCCGCGCCGAAGCTGGTCTTGAACACGTAGGTGCCGGGTGTACTGATAACGGCATCGAAGGTGTAGTAGCCATCACCTTCAGCGGTCATGGCGAAGGCCGGGTCGGCCGGGTCCCAGTCGGCTAAACCGCCGGCTTCATCCATGAAGTCACCAACCACCTGCAGCGGGGCGGTGTCAAAGTCCACCCACACGGATGGGTTGTTCTGGAGGTTCGTAACGTTGGTATCAACCGTGATGGTGGCATCGCCGGACGCATCGCCGTACATCGTAATATCAACGGGTGTGATCTTCGGATCACTCGAAGATACCGGCGGGGAGCCCGCGTCATTGAAGATCGTGAAGTCATACGCGACACCGTCACTGAGGTTGCTGACGGTGACGGTATACACGCCGCCGGATTCACTCATGACAATAGAGCTGTTCTCAACATCCCAGTCGGCGGGGTCGCCCTGTTCGGTCTGGAAGTCACCTGCAACCGTGAGTGTGCCGATCTGATACACCGCGGCTGTCGCACCGATTTGCCGGTTCGACAGGTCGACGAACATCGTGACAGGTTCGTCGACAGCCGAGGTGATGAACTGATAGGTCGCGGCGTTGTTGTTGAATCCGCCGACACCGATCTGATCGTCCCAGCCGTCGCCGAAGGTAACCTTGAAGTTGTACACACCGGGCGTGCTGATCACAGCATCAAACGTGTAGTAACCGCTGCCCTGATCGGTCATGGCGAATGCCGGGTCGGCCGGGTCCCAGTCGGCGAAGCCGCCGGCTTCATCCATGAAGTCACCGACCACATGCAGCGGCGCGTTGTCGAAGTTGATCCACGTGGCGAAGCTGCCGATGGCGTTGGTGACGTTGGTGTCCACGGTGATCTGGACCGTGCCGTCCGCGTCACCGATGAGGGTGAGTTGGTTGGGGGTGATTTCCGGATCGCCCCACACGGCCGGGGGCGTGCCTTCATCATCTACGACCTTGAAGTCGTAGCGCGTGCCGTCGAGCAGGTTGGGGACCGAGATTGTATAGATACCGCCGCCCAGGTCGCTCATCAGAAGCGAACTACCGGTCGGGTCCCAGTCGGCGAGGTCGCCTTGTTCGTCCTGCACTTCACCCGCGATGACGAACGTGCCGTAGGTCGGTGTTGCTAATGCCAACAATGCGATGGCCGTTAAGCCGGCTTTGTAAAACTTCATATCAAGAACCTCCTAAGTGTGTAAGACAATATTGAATTCAACGCTCGCGATGCACCAGCCGAACCGATCCGTTATCGTTCACAGCCGGATCGGCCTTGTGAATAACACGCCGACTACTTGTTCGGCGAAAGATAAACCTCCTGAAATTCTCCGGGTTGATGCGACGAACCATGCCCGTCCGCGAACGCGACGTTCAGCGCGTTACTGTGCCGGTCATCCTCCGCATTGATCTCAGCCAGTGGCAACTTCTCCCGGAAGATGTTGGACTGGTAGATCGCATCGAGTGTGCCGGGATTGTCCTTATTGGGTAATCGCTTATCCGCGGTGTACATCAAAACGATGCCGCGGCGGATAGGCGAGCTGCTGGGATAGCAGCGCGTGCCCCCATCGGCATAGAGCATGGTTTTTGAGATAGACCGGATGCGGTCGAGACTCCCCGGAGACGCATCGCCGTTGTAGACCTGGATTTCCTGAACGTTCATCCCGCCGCCGTTAGGCATCCACCAAGCCCTGCCATCGCCGGGCGTGTCGTCGTAGGTGGTCACATCCGCATTTACACTGAACGAGATCGGTAGCGGGATCCCCTGTTGAGACCCGCTGATGTTGCTGACAACCTCGTGGCCTTCTTCATATGGATCACTCGGGCAGCGGAACATCGACACTACTTTAGGCTCGGCGGTGTCGAAAGGGACGTCCTGCGAAGAGTCGCCGAGGTAAGGCACCAGCGCGCTGGCCCAGTCTTTCATACGCGGGTAGGCTGGGTCGTTATACGACGCGATTTTTCCACGCAGTTCGGAAGGAAAACCTGTGCCGTTATTCACCCACGCCAGGTCGCTGCTGCTGATCGGGATGTAATACTGGTGGTCGGTTGCGAAGGACTGGGCGCCTTGGCCCATCGACCTCAGGTTCGCCAGGCACTTCATCCGCTGGGCGGACTTGCGTGCCGCACCCAAAGCAGGCAGCAGGATCCCGACCAGAAGCGCGATTATCGAGATCACCACCAGCAATTCGATCAGCGTGAACCCCGGTTCGGCTTTTCGGCCAGTTGTCGTCATAACGAAGACTCCAAGTGCGACGGATCAGATTTATCCGAGTGCCTGCTAAGACGGCGGGCTTGAAAAGTATAACACTAGTGTTATAATATCAGCGTGAGGGTTAAAGTCAACCCCTTTGTTAACCACTTGGCGGCCGAAGTCAGTAAAAAAGTGCCGCCCTAGCAGACAGACATCCGCCCCGGCTGGTATTTTGATGGGGTCATAGAGGCGTGCTCTATATAAATAAGGATGCAAACCACAGGAAGGTTCGATAGTGGCCCGTTCAGCGAAATACACCGAGGTCATGGCTGTGATCGAAAGGCGGATACGCCAGGGTGATTACCTGCTCGAGGTTTTCCCCGGCGAACGCACGATCGCTGCGGAGACCGGCGTCAGCCACATGACCGCACGCAAAGCGGTGCAGGCGCTGATCGGTAAAAGGGTGCTGAAGCGCGGCACGGGCGGAACACTACAGGTTAATCCGCATTACCAAGCCACAGAACAAGTCGCACAGGTCGTGATGCTCTACCCGGCCTATCCCTCGCCCTTCCTCACACAGTTGCGCCAAACCATGGCGGTTGCCACCCGCGAACACAACCTGGACCTGCGCCCGGTGCAATATGTGCACTGGGACGACCCGGTTGTGATGGATGCGGTCTGTCATCGCGGTGGCGCGATCGTGATCCCCAGTTCAAGTGATGTACCCGAGCGCGTCCTCAGCGCGATGCGTGATGGCAAGTGTGTTTCGCTGGACATCGACCTGAGCCGGCACGGGATCAAATCGATCCGCCTGTTCCCCGACACACACGTGCGCCAGGTCTTCCGCCATCTGAAAAAAAACGGGCACAAGAAGATCCATTGTATTTCGACGCATACGAAAAACGCAGAAGTCGAACGACGTGTCGGGCTCTGGCGGGAGTGGATCAAACGCGAAGGCCTCCAAGGCGAACTCTGGGAAAACCCGGCCCGCTCGTTCGAGGACCCGACACCTTACGCCCACCGGGTCATGCTTGAGAAACTTAAAGATCAGGACCTGAGCGGCTCAGCGGTGGTCGGCACGACGTTCCCCGCGGCGCTTGGCGCGATGCGGGCCTGTTGGGAAGAGGGTCTGGCGGTCGGGCGGGATATCTCGATTTGTGCGGTGAATATCGAATCACCGGCACGCTTTATGACGCCGGGCATCGCGGGCCTGGATATCCCGGATGTCAGTTCGATCCTCGAGCAATGCTTCGGTTGGTTCCTGCGTGACGAGGCGTGGGATGCGCCGATGCTGCTGGAACCGAAGCGGAGCAACTTCTTCCGCGGCGAGTCGGCCGAGCTTATCGATGTCTGATGCGTTGTATGCAAAGCCTTAGCCGGCGCCTCACCTATATCGCAACGTAAACCTGAAGAACAAGGGTATTTTCCGTGAGTAGAATTGAACGATTCCAGGATTGGCTGCGAGTTGTGTGCCTGTGGGTATTGGCGTGCTGCGTAGTTGGTTGCGGCACGACACAGACACTTGCACGGGAACACCCCTATCCCGATCCGCCGAAGTGGGTTGAGAACCTGGTGGTATACGAGGTCAATCTACGCCAGTTTTCTCAACCCGGGACACTTGATGCGTTTCGTAAGGAATTACCAAGGCTCAAAGAGCTGGGCGTGGGGGTTCTATGGTTCATGCCCATCCACCCGATCGGCGTCGAAGGCCGGTCCGGCACACTTGGCAGTCCGTATGCGGTGAAGGATTACAAGGCCTTCAATCCTGAGTTCGGCACGCTTGATGAGTTCAAACAAACTGTTCAAGAAGCGCACGACCTGGGCATGTATGTCATCATCGACTGGGTCGCCAACCATACATCGCACGATCATCCGTGGATCAAACAGCATCCGGACTGGTTCACGCGCGATGAAAATGGCGGACTCGTACCGCCGATCGAGTTATGGAAGGATGTGGTCGACCTGAACTTTGATGAACAAGGTTTGCGCGAAGCGATGATCGATGCGATGGCGTTCTGGGTGCGAGAGGTAGATATTGATGGATTCCGCTGCGACACAGCCGAGTGGGTGCCGCTGGACTTCTGGGTTGGTGCACGTGATGCGCTGTGGCAGATCAAGCCTGTATTCATGCTGGGTGAAGGTGCGAAGCCGGAATTGATTGAATACGCGTTCGACGCCGCATACGCATGGAGCCTGACACCGAACATGAACGAGATTAAGGCCGGCACAAAGTCGGTAACCGACCTGGTGAACTACCTGAACGCCGAAGCGAGGATTGTGCCAGGCAATGGGTTCCGCCTGAACTTCACGACCAACCATGACATCAACTCATGGGAAGGTACGGCAGTGGAGCGGTTGGGCGAAGGGTTGGAAACGTTCACCGTATTGACGTTCACGATCGAGGGGATGCCTTTGATATACAACGGCCAGGAGGCCCGGCTGGACAACCGCCTTGAATTCTTCGAGCGGGAACCGATCAACTGGCGCGAAGACTCGATGGCAGAACTATACAGGACATTGTCAGAGCTGAAACGTAAGAATCCGGCGTTGTGGCACGGCAACAGCGGCGGCCGCCTTGAAGTGATCGATTATTGCACCACTGACAGCGTGCTTGCCTATCAGCGTATGGTTAAGGGCAATCGTGTTGTGGTGGTGTTGAACCTGAGTAATGATCCTCAGATTGCTTCATTACCCGCAGGGGTGTATGGGATGCAACCAGTCTTTACAAAGAACGCGCCTAAGTCAACCAATGGGAAGCTAAAATTGCAGCCTTGGTCCTACCAAGTCTGGACAGAATCTCCCAAACGCGACTGACGCCCGGCGGTAATGATCAGACATCATTGGGCAGTGGGGCGGGGATCACGTCGATCGCCACCGCCATGCGGACCAGATGGGCCAGGCTATCGGCTTTCATCTTGGTCATGACGTGGGCGCGGTGCTGCTCGATCGTCTTCTGTGTGACGTTCAAATCAGTGGCGATCTGCCTGTTGGACTTGCCGCTGACGACTTCTCCCATCACCTGCTGCTCCCGGGCGGTCAATGTCTCATAGCACTGTTTGATGTGTTGATACTGCTTCTCATCAATCCGGCGTCTTTCATCGATGCGCATCGCGTCTTCGATGCGGTCAAGCAGCAACTTGTCTGAGAAGGGCTTCTCAATAAAGTCGAGCGCACCGGCTTTGATCGCGCGCACCGCCATCGCCACATCACCGTGCCCGGTAATGATAATGAACGGCAGGTTGATTTTCCGCCGCACCAATTCCAGTTGCAGCGCCATACCGCTCATGCCCGGCAGGCGGACATCAGCAATAATGCATCCAGACAACAACTGCTGCGCGGCTTCGAGCTCATCGAGCAACGGCTGTGCCGATTCGTAGGATTGAACGAGCCACCCCGCTGATTCAATCAACCACTTTAACGAATCACGCACTGCCTGGTCGTCGTCTACAAGATAGATCGTTGGACGTGTTTCCATTCGCTTGTAAGCCTGAGTGCAAACGGCCCCTTCATCACCACAAGCCCCCAATTAAAATTACCCAAGCCGATTCAACATCGGCTACACCAAGTGGCCAACATGATACAAAGTATCGCCGACAATATGCGTCAAGTTTAACATCTAAATTCTTGTTTTTTCAGCGTATAGGGGTTTACCCTTTAGCATGTAGAATCATTTTGAAACACATGCCGCCGCCGGGTCGGGGCTCAGCGATCAAGCGGCCGCCATGCATCTCAATAATCGTCTGGCTGATGGTTAATCCCATACCGATCCCATCTCGCTTGGTCGTGAAGAAAGGATCGAATATCTGCTGCAGTTGCTCGTCTGTCAGGCCGCAGCCCCTGTCACAGATACTTAACGTGATCTGACGTTTGGCATCGGCCGAGACATAGACGTCGATTACCTTTTCATCGGGTTTGTTGTCCTGCATCGCCGCGGTCGCATTACGCAGCAGGTTCAAAAGCACCTGCTCGATCTGAATATGGTCCGCATAAAGGATCGGCAAATCATCGCTGATATGCTGCTCGACCCTCGTGCTGTGTGAACGCAGATCAGATTCAAACAATACCAGCACGTCCCGTATCAGCTCACGGACTTCGATGCTCGAACGTCTGGGTTCGCGCCGCGACACGAACTGCCGCATCCTGCGGATAATCTGCCCGGATCGCTCGGCCTGCACGCTGATGTGCTCCATCGCCCGGAACAGACTGTCGTCCGCGTCTTCTCGATGATTCATCCGACGCAGCGCACCGCGGGCGTAGTTATGGATGGCGGTCAACGGCTGATTTAACTCGTGTGCGATGCCCGACGCCATCTCTCCCATCGTGCTCAGACGCATAACATGTTCGAGTTCCAGTTCACGCTTACGCAGGGTGTCCTGGTCCTGAAGTTGTTGTGTAATATCTTCCTGCACCACCAGCCAATGCGTAATGACACCGTTGCCATCACGGATCGGGCTCGCCTGCCACTTGACGGCATACTCAGTACGGTCCCTATGGTAGTTAACGACCTGTCCGTTGTAAGTTTTGCCTTCACGTATCGCGTTTTGCAGTCTTTTCAGTGCCTCCTCATCCGCACCGTACCCCCGCATCAAGCGAGATGGCTTGCCCACCACCTCATCCCCGGTGTACCCTGTCAACGTTACAAACGCCGGATTTACGTATTCGATGTACGGTCCACCGTCCTCAAAACGTGTATCCGTGATCATGACGGCTTCGGAAATAGCCATCATCGCTGATTGCACCAGACGCAATAACTGCTCGGCCTTCTTCTGCTGCGTCACATCATTCCAGCAACCGACCAGTTCGGCCGGGTATCCGGCTTCATTATGGGAAACCCTCACCGTATCCCGGATCCAACGGTATGTCCCGTCGCCATGCAGGAAACGGTATTCGAAACTGCCGCTGCCGGCCTCGACTAATTCCGCCGCTTGATACAGTGCCCACTCACGGTCATCCGGATGAACATGATTGATCCAAAAATCCGGGTCTTCCAGGAAACTCTGTGCGGGGTATCCGGTTTCCGTCTCACTGTTCTCACTGACAAACGTGATCACCTTCGGATCGGTATCGACCCGATAGCTGTAGACCAGCATAGGATTCGACGACAACACGGACAGCAGCCTGGATTTGGCATCGGCCAGGGCCTGCTCGGTCTGTCGGCGCTCGGCGACCTCACGGGCCAGTTGCTTATTCACACGTGTCAGTTCACGCGTCCGTTCCTCAACCCGGCGTTCGAGTAACGCCTGCGATTCCTTCTGGATGTTGCGTGCGTGTATCTCTTCGGTAATGTCCTGCACACAACACCAGATCAGTGGTTGGCCGTCACGATTCAAGAGGATGCCCGAGATCCTCACCGATACGCACGTTCCGTCCGGCCTGACGTACTTCTTCTCATAGGCCGGGAAACCACCTTCCGTCTGCGCCAACACCAAGGATTCTTTCCCCTGCCTGTGATACGCTTGCGGCGTGAACTGCAAAAACGGCTGACCGACAAGCTGGGTCGCCGAACGACCGAGGATTTTTGCATACGCTTGATTGACATCGACCAGAACACCATCCAGCCGACACAGCGACTGACCTACCGGGCTCTGCTCAAACAGGGCCCGGTTATATCGCTCGCTGGCGCACAAAGACTCCTCGACACGCATACGCTCCGTCAGGTCATTGACACAGGCACAGATGAATTCACGCCCCTGATACTCAAAAAAAGATGCCGCCACCTCTACCGGATAGCGCCGCCCGCTCTTGGTCTTGTGCTCCTGCAGGAATACAGCTTTGCCCGCTTCGCGGATAGTCTGCCAACGCTGTGGCCAGGTTTCGCGGGTGACCGACAGGCTGACGTCCGGCACAGACAGTCGCAGCAGTTGTTCGCGCGTGTATTCAAGATTCCGACAGGCGGTGTCGTTGACTTCCACGAACCGGCCATCCGGATCCACCGTGAACATCGAGATCGTTGCGTTATCCAGGGCAAATCGGATCAGTGAACTGAGCACCGAATCATCACACGTACCAACGTCGTCCCCCCTCAAGTCATCGAAGGCCGTGCTGTTACTTCCCACTTAAAACTGAAACTCCCAACACTGGATTACACTAGGGTAAACAAGTTAAACACTTCTGGATAGAGACCCGTTGTCAGTTTCACACTGAAATTACCAATTTTAACGTCAAAATCAGAATGACAAACTTGTTAAACCCGTTAGACGGACTTTTTTCACTGTAAGTCAAACACAACGAAAAACCGGTAGCCCTGAAAGACTACCGGTGAAGCCAAATCATATAAGTGTATCAAAAACAAGTGTTACTATCAGAAGCTGCGGCGACGCATCATCGCAGCAATCCCCAGCCCCAGCAGGGCAAGGCTGGCGGGTTCGGGAACAACCGATCCTGCCGGCGGTGTGCCCGCATTCCAGTTATTGAGCACGATGTCCAGATCGTCCAGCCCCACGAAACCGTCACCGGACGGGTCGGCGGCCTCGTCGGCAGGTGGTACGTTCTGGTTCCACGCGCCGAGGATGATGTCCAGATCGTCAAGGCCGACAAACCCGTCGCCGTTCAGATCGCCGGGGATACTTGCCCCGATCAGGGCATCAAACAGGGCGGTGTCGGCCAAGTCGAGCACGCCGTCACCGTTCATATCAGCAGCGGCGTCCCAAGCGTGTGCGCCCGGGTCTACACCGGCCGCGAAGCTGGTGATATCAGCGACATCCAGACCGACAGCCTGCGGCAGGTTGCCGGCGATGATGTCGTAGAACATCGGGGCGTCGTTGGCGTCAACCACATCGTCGAAGTTCATGTCGCCAAGTTGCTGGGCAAAGACTTCCATGCCGTTGAATCGGCCCGCCGAATCAAGCGAGTAGCTCAGCGGATCGGCCCAGCCATAGAAGACGGCTTCGCCCAGCGCATCCGTCGCGATGGTGAAGTCGACCGCATAACCCAAAGGATCACCGACCGCCGGGTCGGCGGGCCAAGGCCCGGTGTACCGGCTGCGCTGAAGCATGGGTGTGAGGTTGGCATATTCACCGGCGTTGTCCGCCGCAGGTTGATAGCTGGATGACAAGCCGGAGTCCACCGCGCTGTAAGCCATATAGACGGCGTTCTCGTCCGCGGGGCTGGCGTTGGGTTCGTAGTTATACATGCGAACGCGGATGACCGAATCCGCAGCCAGACCGCTCAATTCATACGTAAAGTAATTTTGCCCGATACCGATGGCGGTATTACGCGGCAGGAGGACGAAGTCGTCGTAGACATCCTTGCGATAAAGATCGTTGCCTTCACCGAATTCCATGTAGCGCTGTTCGCCGTCGAGCGCTCCGGTGGTCTCGCCGTTGTCCGGACCATAGGTCGGCGTCATCGCCAACGTGATCGATCCGAAAGTCTGGGTATGGGTATTACCCGTGGTCAGCGCCGTCGGCTCAAAGCTACCCCAGGCCGTGAAGCCATCAGGTGTGTAGGTTGGGCTGCCGTTCCAATCGACGTCAATCTGCGCCAGCGGGTCGTTTTGCGCCGAAGCGGTCGCGGCAAAAGCCAGACCGACAACAGCAGCGGCCGTGGTTTTCCATATATGAGCCTCGAACATATTCCATCCTCCTGTGAAGTGTGAGAGCTTTAATCAGGCGACTCAAATTTGTAAACGTTCAGATCATATTCATCGCAAACGGGCCCCGATTCGGTAAAACCGAACCCGGACCGAAAGATCACTTCGTGAACGGGTTGTACGCGAGCACTTTGATGTCGTACTCATTCTCCGCATTAATCATGATGCGCGGCCCGACACCCGTCGGGTTGTTCCACTGCGCCCAATAGGCGGTTGCCATGTTGCTGGTTGGATCGGGGACTCTTGCTGTGCTGACACCTGCAGCGTGACCACCGACAAAAGCATAGTTGATATTGTCACCGTGACGATTCACCATCCGCCCAAACGCATTGGTGCCTCCGGCATACACCATCGTGGCGGCGACCCCGTCAAAGAAAGTGATCGTTTCTTCAGGCCACTTCATTTCATCGAGGTTGGTTCGGGGCAGATATTTAGCCTTATCCGGAGCAGCCGGATAGCTGTATTGCATCGGGAAAGCGGATTGCATCGCCACCTTGGCGCCGTAAGGCGGGTCAGCATTCGACGTCGTGTTGACCGCGTAGTTGGTGCGCAACTGCCTTTCCGGATTTGATGTGTCGCCTTGTGCAAGAAATGCCAAGCCAAGGGGATTCGCTCGTGGGTCCTCAGTCCCACTCGTATTCGGCATCATGCCTGCGGCTGTGAAAAGATCGTTTGAATTGATCTGCTCATCCGATCCTTCCGGGCACATGTAGACGCTGGAGCCAACCGCCGCGCCGCGGGAGCCGCCGGCATAATTCTGGGCGGTAAGGATCACAAACCAGTAGGGCCCCGTGATATTTTCACCATCCAGGCTGATCGTCTGCCAATCCTGCCCGGGCGCGAACACGTCATTGTTATCCGCGGCGTAGCTGTGTTGGGCCACCATGATCTGGCGCTGGTTGCTTAGACACATGGCGCTGCGGGCGGTCCGCCGGGCAGCGCCCAGTGCAGGCAGGAGGATGCCGACCAGCAGCGCTATGATGGAGATCACGACCAGTAATTCAATCAGCGTGAAGGCTCGGCGATGCGCCATCTTGATATCCTCCAAGGCAACCCAACGGGCTTCAGTTCACGCCGCTTAGACTTGCGGCCGCTTGGTTTCGGGGCTCAAGAGTTGACTGCCCCGTAGCCCGCGGCGGATGAACCGAACCATGAAAAACGTTTTACCTACGTATTAAGTTAATAGCCTTGCCCGCAGGTGTCAAGGGTCAACCTTGATTTTTCATCAGATAATGCCGGAAGCAAGTACAAACACATTATTTCGCCCTTGATCGTGTCAGAAAGCCATATTTTCGTCTTTTCTTTTGTTCAAATGAGGCTTAAGCTACGTTCTGTCGGCCCGCTTGCCTTATCGTGGATGTGCCGAACAACCGGCAAAAATGCTTGACAGGAATACCCCAATGATCGTAAGTTACCTGAAAGTAAAACGTTTGTCTTGATTTTGAACCGCGCCAAACCGCCACTCGGAACTCCCTTCGGCGCATGGAACCCTATCTATGACCTACCACCGTCAGGCATCAACGCCCCGGCTCGACATCGCCTATTGCGCCTGGTCCTCTCTTAAGCGTTCCCGGGTCATAATCATGGCTATCTGCCTTCTAATGCTGGTGTTAGCATTCCATCTGAATTCCGCGTATGCACAAACGCCCAATCCAAGAACTTATATCTCTCTCGACGGCACCTGGCAGGGAGCCATGGTCCCCTACGGAACCGATCTCGATCAGGTAACCACTTGGCAAGACCAAGCCGTCCCGGGCGTCAACCACATTACCCTCTACCATCCACACCGGCAGGTCTGGGTCAAACGCAGCATCGAGATCCCTCATAACTGGACAGGCAAACGTGTTTTCGTCCACCTCGGTGGCGCGCTGTATCATCCCCACATTTATATCGACGGCCGACTCATAGGCGATCGTCTCGACGGCTGGCATCCCCTGGTCGTCGAAATCACCGATGCTATCTCGCCGGGTTCAACTCACGAGCTGGCGGTACTCACGCTTGATCAGACCGCTGTCTATGCAGAACCCATGCCGCGCGGCAATGCCTACAGCAACGAAAGCCGGCGCGGCAAGGTGCTTGCCCCCATCGGTGGCTACAAAGACTTCGTCGGCATCTGGGACAGCGCTTCGCTCTATGCCACGCCGATCACACACATCGTGCGCGATGAATTAATCATCACGCCATCCACACGCAAGATGCAACTGAATCTTGAAGGTCGTGTTGACAGCAAGGGCGGCACGAACGGTTTAACCATCACAGCGCAAGTACTCGATAGCGGTAACGTCGTGCTTGAATCAGTCAAAGCCAACCTAGATAAGCAAGGCAACTGGAAATCATCAACCGCTTTTGCTGATGCACACGTCTGGTCGCCGGAAGACCCGCACCTTTACACACTGCGTTTACAGCTTCACGATGAATCGGACCAATTAGTAGACCAACTAGATGAACGTTTCGGGTTTAAGGAGTTCTGGGCGGATGGGCCTGACTTCTATCTGAACGGTGTGAAACGGCACCTGCTTGCTGATAGTGAATGGCCGCCCTCGCGCCCGCAGCCGCGTGAGAAAATCCGCTCGATGCTCGAAAACTTCAAGAGCCAGAACGTCAACGCATTCCGCACACACCTCGGGGGCTGGCAGCACCACTGGTACGACATCGCCGACGAACTGGGCATCATGATGATCCCCGAAACCGCGGTCTACACCGACGGCGAAGGGATGTACGGCTACGATGACGACCGCTTCTGGTCTAACTACCGCAACCACATCGAGAACATGCTCAAAACCTATCGCAACCGGCCGTCGGTTGTTTTGTACTCACTGGGTAACGAAATCCTCTTTATGGGTAACGCCGACCGCGCAACCGACCTGCCTCGCAAGCTCGGCGACATGGCACGCTTTGCCAAGCAGATCGATCCGCATCATCTTTACACCTTTGAAGCCGACATCGATCCGGACGGTGCATACGACGTGATCGGCCTGCATTATCCGCACGAAATCCCCGCCAACTTCGCGTACCCGAACACGGGCGACTGGCTCGCCAAACGTGTTCAGACCGAAGCGGCCGGCGGCATGCTCGGCCAGGCAAGCTCCGACTTCTTCTGGGAACGCAAAAAACCACTCTACATCGGCGAATACCTCTGGGCACCGTTCGAAGATTACTCCATCGGCAGCGTCTACTTCGGAGAAGACGCCTACCAAAACCGCTACGAATACTGGATGCAAGCCAAGTTCCGTGCCCAAAACGATCAGACCCTTGCTTACCGCCGGGCAAACGTATCGGGCCTGTGCCCGTGGGGATCGTTCCAGGACCCGCAGGACTATTACAAACATGTCGCAGTATTTCTATACAGCCATGATAAACGCGCCTACCCCGGCCAGACATTCGACTTTAAGTTCGACGTATTCAACGACGGCCCAACACCGCTCGATATGACGCTTCGCATGACCGAACAATCAGGCAAGGTGAAGCCCGTCGAGCAAAAAGTCTCGCTCGATCCCGGCGGGTACCAGCGCGTCACGCTCTCGATCAAAACGCCGGCAACTCCCGGCACACTTTCCTTTACCACGAAACTGCAAAGCGGCGGCAAAGTCTTTCATGAAGTTGAACACGAGTTGGAAGTCTGGAAGCAGCAACAGTTAGTCGTGCCGGACGATGTAAAGCTGATCGCATTCGATACCTCAGGCGCTTGGCCGAACGCGATTGATTCGCTTAATTCATTAGCCAGTATCCAACAGCCGCAGAAAACGATCCTGCTGATCGCACCGACTGCGCTGGGTGGTACCCAAGCCAGCGACATCACGACCATCGGCGCCAAGCAGTTCAACACCGCCGCTTTCCTGGATTATGCCAACCGAGGCGGCCGCGTTGTCGTGCTGGAACAAACCACGCTTGCGCCACTCGGGCTTGGCCTTGAATTGATCGAACACGCCGCGACGATGACTTTCGCGATCGACCCCGATCATCCGCTACTGCAGGGCATTGACGCCGATAGCCTCAAGCACTGGCACCCCGACCATTATGTCAGCCGATACGAGATCGTCCGACCCGGCCACGGCGGGGGGCGCGGCGTGCTTGTCTCCGGCGGCGAACGTTCATTAAGGCAAGGCCCCGTGGCCGAGATGCCCGTCGGCAAAGGCTACGTCGTGCTGTTGCAGGCATTGGCAGGGGAGAAGAAAAGTATCGAACCCGCCGCCGATCGCTTGCTTCAAAATGCAGTCGACTACGCTGCGAGCAAGACTTCAACCACAGTGCATAAAACCGTCGTGCTGGGTAACGATGAAGTGCTCTTGTCGCTACTACGTAAAGTAGGACTAGCATTTGACCACTTCGATCGCTCTGTTTCACAGCAAGACCTTTCTGACGCAGACCTGCTGATCATCGCCGGCAACGACCAAGCGTTGTCCGATTCACGCGATGCCATCACGGCATATCACAAACGCAGCGGCAAAATCTATTGGCATCAACCCAAAACCACCGGCTGGGAAACGCTCAACCAGTCGCTTGGCCTGACTTCACTGACACTGGACGCAACAGCAAACGCATCCGTCATTCGCACTCGCAACGACGATTTACTTCAAGGTATCTCGCGCGAAGACCTGACCTACACCACCGAGTCCGTCGGCTGGAAGCGAACGATAGCGCTTAAGCCCAGCGCCTCGGCACTTATTCTGCCAACCTCGGATGATTCCCCATCCATAGCCCCTCTGGATGAACTTGAAGGCGATGAAGTCAATATCACAGACATCCCATGGAACGGCCGAGATAACGGCTTCATCGTCGTGCGCGACAGCGTCATCGCGATCGCGCTCGGCTACGCCACATTTGAGATCGATGCGCCCGAAGCGGGTATGTATCCGATCACGTTTAGAGGCAGTTCGCCGGATGAAGGTGATGCAGCCCCACAGATCCAAGTGCATGTCAACGGCAAGCTGGCATGCATGATCCAGCCCCAGATGAAGCGAGGCCTGCTTGAATTGAACAAAGGTGTTAACCACATCTCACTTGTCGCCGAACGGAATCAGCCACGAGGCCCCTTCGGCCGACTGCTCATCGACAAGATCACGATCGGCCGGCGCCTGAACTATCCCAACAACGTTGAGGTTCTCACGCTCCCCGCTTCCATCGTGCGTGTGGATGATTCGATCGTTATCGATTCAACCATACTTGAGTCTGAAGGCCCGAACGCCGCCAAGAGCAGGCGCTATCTATCCGCACTGCTGGCAAACCTCGGCGCATCGTTTCAGCCGCCCGTGGCCGGGCCCAATACGACCGACCTCCCGCTGACGCACTTCAAACTGATCGGTGAAAGCCCGTATTACGAAGCCAAACCATCTTCACTGACCATCCGCGCCAACGGCCTGGTGCAGGCGCCGTTCAAGGTCGAACGATCCGCCGAGTACAGCCTGACGCTCCGCGGCTCGTCCACACCCTATCAAGGCGAGTACTGCAAACTCCGCGTGCTGATCGATGAAATGCCTGCGGGAGAACTCGAACTGAATAACGAGCAGACCGCCGACTTCGGCCCACTTGAATTGGATCTGGATGCCGGTGAACACACCCTCGGCCTGCGGTTTTTCAACGATGGCTCAGGCAACGGCGAGGACCGCAACCTCCGGCTCGAAGCGGTACGCTTTATCGAGCCCTGATCGGCTACCAATGACATTGTGAAATCCGCCGGATAAATGCTTCCAATTGCCCTCTGGATACGCTAGACTGATCAAGTAAAACGCTTTTCTCTGCTGTATTCTGCACACCGGAGGCGACAACGCCAAATCCGGCAGCAGACTTGGAGGGATATGAATATGAGCCGTTCAATGTTCAACGCCGTCATGGCTTTATCGTTGTCGACAGCTGTGATGACGGCTGCGATTCCTGCGCTGGCGCAGTACGGCGGGGCGGAGTCGGATGCCGCCTGGCGCGCCACAGCCGAGATCATGATCGATCAGAACCGTAAGGCCGACCTGACCATCAACGTCCTGGATCAATTCGGCAATCCCGTCTCGGATGCCGAGGTCCATGTGCTGCAAACCAAGCAGGCCTACCAATTCGGCTCGGCTGTGTCGGTCAATCAGATACTCGGCTATACCAGCGACGACGCGATCTATCGCCAGAAGTTTGAGGAGCTGTTTAACACCGCCACTATCGAAAACTCGTTGAAGTGGGTTCCGCTGGAAGGGGAGTGGGGCCCCAGCTACAGCCTCGACCGCGCAATCCAGACGCTCGACTACCTCAACGCTCGCGACATCGACAACCGCGGCCACGTCCTGCTCTGGCCCGGCTGGAGCAACCTGCCTACATACCTGCAAAGCTACGCAAGCAATCCCACCGCGCTGCGCCAGGAAATCTACGATCATATTGATGAGGTGACTGCCGCGGTGGGCAACCGTGTCGTGGAATGGGACGTGATCAATGAGCCGCGAACCAACAACGATCTGATGGGTATCTTCGGCGACAGCATCCTCGTCGATGCGTTCAACCGTGCAGATTCAGCCACCAACTCGCAACTCTTTATCAACGAGTACAACATCATCACGCAGGATGGCAACTGGTGGACCCGCCAGCAATACCTCAACACCATCAACTACCTGCTGAATAACAACGTCAACCTCGACGGGATCGGCATGCAGGGCCACTTCAACGCCGGTTCATTAACCGATATCGAAGACGTCTGGGGCATCCTCGATCAGTTCTACGCAACCGGCGTGCCCATCACCATCACCGAGTACGACTTGGTCCCCGACTCCAATGCCAGCGAGAGCGAACGGGAAGCACTCAAAGCAAACTACTTGCGTGACTTCCTCACGGCTGTGTTCGCTCACCCCGGTACAGAAGGCTTCATGCTCTGGGGCTTCTGGGAAGGCAGGCATTGGCGGCCCGACGCCGCGATGTTCAACCTCGACTGGTCCGAAACACCCATGGTCCAGGTCTGGGAAGACCTCGTGCTTGACCAGTTCATGACGGACGAAACACTCGACACCGATGCGATCGGCCAGGCGTTACTCCGCGCTTTCCATGGCGAACACACCATCGAAGTCACCGTTGACGGACTGACGTATTATGAAACCGTCTCACTCGACGCAACAGGCGCTACACTCGACATCACGCTGCCCATCGGTTCGCTGCCCGGCGACCTGAACGGCGACGGCTTCGTCGGCCTCGATGATCTGGATATCGTCCTCGCCGGATGGAACCAAAGCGTCCCACCCGCCGACAGCATTGCCGACCCCTCCGGTGACGGCTATGTCGGCCTCGACGACCTCGACATCATCCTGAATGACTGGAACAACGGAACGCCACCAGTAGCTGCAATTCCCGAACCGGCAAGCATTGCGATACTGAGTTGTACAGGCTTACTGCTCATACGCCGTAGCCGTTTCGTTCACTGATGATTACTGCAGCGATTGACCTCATTGTTAACCGTGGGGTTTTTATGTCCTCAATAGTGCTGATAGCACAAATGCGGATCAACTCGCGGTGTATCGGGAACTCAACTTGATCGCGCAGCGACAAAGTAGACGATCTTGACATACTTTACTTCTACAGAGTTTGCGTGTGCGCCCAATAGGCTATGATTGGATTCGGTCTGTTCTAGAGCGTTCTCAATCAAACTGAAGCGTGTGCCACACTTTGACCCGAAGGGCAAAGTGTGTTCTCGCAACGCACACTTTGCTGCTGCGCAGCCAAAGTGTGGCACCCAAAACGCTACGCCTGGATTGAGAACGCTCTAATCCATGCGAGGCGGGGCTGTAGAGGCGCGTACGACGACTTTTTCTTCGAGCCGAAGCGTGCTGGGCCTGTCTTCTGGTTGGCTGGTGCGCATGGCGTCGAGCAGGATCGCTGCGGCGGTGCGTCCCATTGCTTTGCCGGAAACGGAGACGACGGTCAATGGCGGGTACAACTCGGCGACGGGGAATTCGTCGTTAAAGCAGGCGAGGCTGAAGTCCTCGGGCACGCGCAGGCCCAGGCGGTACGCTGTGCCGAGGATGCGCACGACGATGCGGTGGTCGTAGGCGAGCACAGCAGTGGCGCCGTGTTCTTTGACAGCGCGGCGCAGGAACTGGTCGGCTGAGAGAAAATCTTCGTCGTGTCCCGGCACGAGCGTCATGTTGTACTCTTTGCAGAACGCCTGGATGGTGTCGTGGCGGTCGGGCACGCTGTAGTGTTCGAAGTAGCCTTTGCCCGCGTTGGCGTAGGCGATGCGACGATGGCCCAGCTCGGCGAAGTGCTGCATGATCCGCGTCGTGCCCATGACGTCGTCTGCAAGAACCGAAGCGATCGGGTTGCCGACGGTTTCGTTGACCGAGACGTAAGGCACGAACCGTCGGTCGAGTTCTTCCACGACCTCCGGCAAAGGCGACTGGATCAGGATCGCGCCGTCGAAGCGCCAGAACGGGAGTTTGCGGCCGGTGGGGTGTTTGGAAGTCACATCAAAGAAGACATCGTATTCCTGGCTGCGTACCGCTTCGGAAATGCCTTCAAAAACAGCGTCGTTGATGCCTTCGCCGATGTGCGTGTTCGGGTCGCCGAACACGCCGATGATCTGGGTGACGCCGCGGTTGAGGTTGCGTGCCGCGAGGTCGGGTGCGTATCCGAGGCGGTCGGCGGCATCAAGGATGCGCTGGCGCACTTCTTCACGAGCAGAAAACGATTCATCGCGGTTGAGTACCCGGCTGACCGTGCCGATCGAGACGCCACAGGCCGCGGCCACGTCTTTGAGTTTCGGACGCGTGGCGGGCGGCTTGGGCCTTGCGGGTTTATTGCGGGAAGGTTTGTCGGCTTGGGCCATCGGGATATGCCTCGATGTTTCGGTCGCTAAGTGTGTAACGGAATCGTTTTATCTTAACACAATCAATCATACATCAATTCAGCATGGAGGCACGTGCGATCCTATGTTTCTGAGCCGCTTGTATGAATGATACGACATATCCGAACGTTTCGATCCGGCAAGGTCCGCAGACAAGAAAGCCCCGCCCTCATCGGCATCGGCCAAACGGATGGCATGCGATGCTGGAGGGCGGGGTTCCGCCTTGGAGGAATGCGTGTTTGCAGACAAGCAACTGTCGTTAATGGCGACGCGACGCCAGCGCCAGGCCGCCCAGACCCAGCAGCGCCAGGCTGGCCGGTTCAGGCGTCAGCGTGACGTTGTCGACGTACTTCACGGGATGATTGCCGTCATCATTGAATGCGAAGATCAATTCGACCCAACCCGGCGAGCCGTTGTCGATCCAGGTCTGGCGGATAGCGCTGTAGTCCAGTGCAACGTGGACCGTCTGGGCGCCGCCGCCGCCATCGCCCCAGCCGACTTGAACAGGGCTCGTGGCGATCGAGGTGAATCCGCCGTACTGTGAGTTCAGGGCAAGGTCGTACATTTCCGCCCAACCACTTTCCGTGGTTTCCGCGAAGATCAGATCGAATTCGATCACGGAATTGGCTTCGAAGTCGGCGATGGTCCCGGCGGTGCCGGCGCTGTAGGCCAGCGTCTGTGCCCAGCCGGCCTTGTCGACCTTGGCGCTGTAGCTGCCGGAGGTCGCGGCTTCGTTGCTGATACTGATGTCCACGAACGGCTGTACGGAGTTGCTGATCCATTGGCCCCAACCGGTCTCTGCGGCGCCCTCGAAGTCGCCGATGACCACGTCCGCCTGCACGGCCTGCGCCAAACCGAGGCCAGCCGCCAAGCTTGCTGCAAGAAGAATCCCACGTTTCATTTAACTCTCCTCCTGATGTGATTGACCACAGATGTCTCGAAAGGTCGATGCTACTTTACGTTTACGCCACCAAATAATAAAACGTTTACTCGATTTCAAGCGCACATCATGTTTGATGGGAACGGCTTCTCCAAATGGCGGCATGACGCCTGATAAAATGTATCACGATTCATGATTGTGTCAAGAAAAAACGTTTTATTAAGACGAAAAATGTTGTTTCACTGCAGCTTAACCGCAGACTTTGACTGAATTAACGGCCCCGCAGCAGTTGGATGACCCGCCGGTAGGCCGGTTTCGGTCGGCAATCACGGTCGAACAAAAGCGGGTGGTTCGTTCGCTGGCCCGGCCACTCGTTAAGCCAGCTTCGCCCATCGTGCAGACCCCAGAAGCTGACGCGGCTGACCTTGTCGCGGTGGCGGTGAAGCAACTCGAACAGCCTGGCGTATTGCTCGGCCTGGCGTTCGAGCACCTCCGGCGGACAACCGTCACGATAGAGGTCCTGCTCGAGCGTGTACTCGGCGTGCAGCGAAACATCCGCGGAGCAGTCCGGCCGATCAATGACATCAATATCCAACTCGGTGAACATCACTTTCAAACCGAGTCCGTTGTACGCCAGGATCGCCGCTTCGATTTCGTCGTAAGGTACCTGGTCGAGGATCCAGTGGCCCTGGATGCCGACGCCATCGAGTTTGATGTTCGCCAGCTGGAGTTTTCGCAATAAATGCAGGGTTTTTTCGCGTTTTTCGGTTTTTTCGATGTTGTAGTCGTTGTAATAAAGTTCGGCCGACGGGTCCGCCTCATGGGCAGCGATGAACGCCTGTTCGATAAAACCTTCGCCGGCCAGTTCGATCCAGGGGGTTTGCTTGTATTGGCCGTCCTTATCGTCGATGGCTTCGTTGACGACGTCCCATCCCAAGACCCGGCCCCGGTATCGGCTGACGACGGCTTTGATGTGTTCGCGCATCCGCTTGAGCAATAGTTCGCGGCCGGCCGGGGCGTCGCCATCACGGAAGAACCACTGCGGGCACTGCTGGTGCCAGACCAGGCAATGGCCTACCACTTCCAGGTTGTTGGCCTGAGCGAAGTCGAGCAGCTCATCGGCCTTGGTGAACTCGAATCGTCCCTCTTCCGGCTGGATCAGGGCGGGTTTCATACTGTTTTCGGGCGTCAGCACATCAAAATGCCGACGGAGCAGCGCCAACTCGGCTGGGTTGATCTGGCCCGGCTTGACACTGTCGATCGCGCAGCCCACCTTCAGGCCGTGGCCGGGATCACGCAGAGGCAACTCTACCGCGACCGGTTTAGTTAAACGGTTGCCCAGCTTGGATTTGGCGGGAGTTTGGATCGCCTGGGGCGGGCCGTCAGATGTTTCTAGTGACTGATCCATAAACAACCTGTGCCGAGTGGGGTCGCGTGCAAGCTGTGACTCGGCGTAATTTACAGTATGAAAAACGATTTACCAACGCAAGTTTAGCCCATCGCCGCCAGATTCGCAACGCCTTTCAGTCTTTTTCGTCGGATATTCCACGCTTTTCGGGCGTGCTATTCTTTTTGAATGCCTGTCAGATCGGGTTCTCTACTTCACCAGGCAAGATTCGATTGTCTGCCAAAGCCGAATAATAGGCCAATAGCCTTTAAAAAACGTTTTACTTTGTGTAGGATGCGCTGGCGCCGCCGAATTGGATGACAATACCCGTACCATCATTCGGCCATCGTCTTGGAGTGATCGATCTCATGAACTTCCCCTACGGCCAAGCACCCCTGGCGATCCTCATCCTCGCCCTCATTGCCGGTGCGGTTGTGGGCTACGATGCATTACTCCGACAGTCCGGCCCACAACCCGATCTGGTCTTCGCTACGTTCGTTAAGGAACACGCCGACGCTTACGTCCCGGTCATCGAGCAGTTCGAGAAGGATCACGATGTTCGCATCCAGATCCAGGTCGTCGAACAGCGTGCCTTGCAGAGCCGGCTCCAGGCCGCTTTGCAGGTCGGTGCGGATGTGCCGGACATGGTCGAGTTGATGTACGACACACTCGGTGTCTTCACCAAGGGGCCGATCGAAGAAGTTCGCTTTGTCGACCTGACTAAGCGCGTCAACGATACGGGCCTGATCGATAACGTCGTCACAAGCCGGTTCGGCAAGTGGACGGATCGCGGACACATCTTCGCCCTGCCGCACGACCTGCACCCCGTCATGCTGGCGTACCGGCGAGACCTGGTCGAGGAACTGGGCATCGATGTCGACAAGCTCACGACCTGGGATGAGTTTGCCCGTGTCGGGCGGGAGGTTGCGACGAAGGATCTTAACGGCGACGGTGTGCCCGATCGCTACATGATCAACTTGCCGATCCAGGGCGGCGATGCGCTGCGGCTGTTGCTGTTACAACGCGGCGGACAGTTGTTTGATGAGCAAGGTGATATTGCATTTGATGATGAGCGCACGGTCGAGGTGTTCCTTTGGTATCTGAAGCAGGTGCAGGGACAAGACCGGATTGCCTTCGATGCCGGGTGGGGGCAGAACCTGGCGCGATCGATGCTGGATGGGTTGTGTCTATTTTATATGTGTCCTGACTGGCGGACGCGGCAGTTCCAGATGGATGTGCCGCAGCTTGAAGGGAAGATGGCGTTGATGCCGTTGCCTGCGTGGGAAGAAGGTGGATCACGTACGAGCACGTGGGGCGGGACGGGGCTAGCGATTACCGAGCAATGTAAAGACGTCGAGCTTGCTTGGGAGCTGGCGATGCATCTGTACTTTAATAGGAAAGAGCAGGGCCGACGCTTCGAGCAGACGCAGATTATTTCGCCGTTGCGCAGTGCGTGGAACGAGCCGTCGTTTGATAAGCCTAATCCATACTTCAGCGATCAGCGTATCGGGCGGATGTATGCCGACCTTGCGCCGCAGGTGCCCGAGGAACAATCCAACGCGTACATGAAGATGGCGGTCAACCGGTTATCCGAGGCGTTTGCCAATGTATCACTGTATCACCGGGAGCACGGCGAAGTCGGCCTGCGGGAATACACCGAAAAAGAAATCAAGCGGGTAGCGGATCGGACGCGTGAAGTCATGGCCCGGAACATCTTTCTTCAAGTGGATACGGGTGAGTCAGATCAGGAAGGGGGCGGGTCATGAGCCAGGTCCAGACACCTCAGGCCGTCGCTTCCGGCGTGCTTGCCGCGAAGCCGTCGGCCGGCGCGCGGCGATACAAGTTTCGCAAGGCGATTACGCCTTATAGTTTCCTGTTGCCGTACTTCCTTGTGACTTTTGTGTTCTTTCTGTATCCGCTTCTTTATGCCACGATCCTGTCGTTCCACATGACCAGCGGCCCGGGCGTTCGGCGTTTCGTTGGGTTGGACAACTTCGCGTTTGTTCTGGCCGATCCGGACTTCCATCGGGCTTTGTACAACACCGCCTTCTTCGCGGTCTGTTCGCTGCTTATCCAGTTGCCGCTAAGCTTCGGCCTGGCGATGCTGCTCAATTCCGGCAAGAGCAGGCTCAAGGGTTTCTTCCGTCTTGCGATCTTTGCGCCGAACCTGGTCGGGCAGGTATTTGTCGCGATCCTTTTTACGATGCTGTTTACGCCGCGCTACGGTTTGTTCAACCGCATTGTGCATATACTGACGGGTTTCGGGCTCGAACAGCGTTGGTTGACCGACCCGCGTTGGGTGATGCCGGCTGTCGTCATCGCGGCGCTTTGGCTTTATGTCGGGTTCAACATGATCTACTTCCTGGCGGCGCTGCAGAACGTGAGCCGTGATTTGGTTGAGGCTGCGTGGATCGATGGGGCCGGGCCCTGGGGTGTGTTTTGGAACGTGACGCGGCCGGCCGTGACGCCCGTGGCGACGTTTGTCGTTGTCGTCAGCTCGATCGGTTCGTTCCAGTTGTTTGAGTTGCCTTACGTTTTGCTGCAAGGTTACGGCCCGAAGAACAGCGGGCTGACGATCGTGGGCTACCTCTATTCAAACGCGTTTGAAAACGGCGACCTCGGCACAGCCGCGGCAGTAGGCTGGCTGCTTACGCTCATCATCCTCACGATCAGCCTGATCCAGATCAAGCTTTCGGGCACGATGGAGAACGATGGATGAACGCACTGCAAATCGTATTGCTGATCATCGCGACGGTGTTCCCCATCATGTGGCTTGTACGTCGTAAGTGGGGCTGGACGTATGCACGCTGGGCCGGGCTGATCCTTGCGGCCATCATTATGACATTGCCGTTCGTCTGGCTTTTCTGCGCTGCGTTCAAAGACAAGACCGTGCTCAATGAGTACATGTTCCTACCATCGATCGATCGGCTGTCGCCTGAAACGGTCAACCTCGATAACTTCATCGAACTGTTCAGCGCCAAACAGACGGTATCGGGCAAGGTGAGTTTCTGGCGGTACTTCGCCAACTCGCTTTTCCTGGCGAGCACGACGACGTTTATCTCGATGGTGTTCTGCTCGATGGGCGGTTACGCGCTGGCGAAGTATCGATTTAGAGGCAGGCACGCCATCCTCGGGTTTATGCTCGCATCGCTGACGATCCCCGGCGTCGTGCTGCTTGCTCCGAACTTTGAAATTATCTATCAACTTGGCTGGATGGATAAGTACAGGGCGTTGATCGTGCCTGGGGCGGCGTCGGCGTTTGGGATCTTTTTGTTCAGGCAGGCGCTGTTGAATGTGCCTGCGGACCTGATCGAGGCCGGGCGGATCGATGGGTGCAGCGAGTTTCGGATCTATCTGCAGCTTGCGATGCCGTTGGTTCGGCCGATGACGGGGGCGTTTTGCCTGATTACGTTTTTAGCGCAGTGGAATTCGTTCCTCGCGCCGAACATCTTTTTGCAGAGCCAGGAAAAGCTGACGTTGCCGGTCGTGCTCAATCAATACATCGGTGAATACGCGCAGCAGTATGGTGTGTTTCTGGCGGGGACGCTGGTTGCGATCATCCCGCCGGCGATTCTGTTCCTTGCGCTGCAACGTGAATTTATCAGCGGCCTGACAAGCGGAGCGGTGAAGCAATAAGTATGCAGCCCGATATCGCACATCTTAATAAGCAGCCGATACTACCCGCGAATAGTGACAATAATCCTATCGATGCAGGAAGAACCAGGCCCGGCAGTATCTGCGCAACCTCCAAACCGTTGGCAATATCCTGAATAAAATCCCTGATCTCTATTCCCCAACCCGCCAAAGGCTAATCATGCTCTGTAACAAGTCCACGCAGACCGGCCCGTCTATTTATCAGCAGTTCAATGATCGTGCCGAGGTATTGCACGCGAAGGATCGTGTCGCCAGTTGCTATCGGTATAACAGTGAGCTGCCCAAGGCATGCGTGCACCCGCTATCAACGCCGGCCGGGCATTGCTTAAGCGGGTTTGAAATGTCCGACCACGTCTGGCACCGCGGATTATGGTTTACGATCAAGTATCTGAACGAAACAAACTTCTGGGAGGAGCACGAGCCCTACGGCATCCATGTCAATGATGCGGAGCCAAAGTGTGAAGTGATTGATGTCAATACCGTGCGGATCGCACATCCCGTACGCTGGGAATCCGGGCCGACGGGTTTGGCGATCCGAGAGATGCGCGTGCTGACTTTCCGGGCTCATGATGACAACACACGCAGCATCGAATGGGAAGCAGAGCTGACGCCCACGCAGGATTTGAAGCTCGACCGCACGCCTTACACGACGTGGGGCGGTTACGGCGGATTGTCGCTGCGGGGTTCGCGCGAGATGCACAACCTCGCTTTCACATTACCCGGCGGCGGGACGGCCGAAGGCTTGGCTGGCGAAAGCTATGACTGGCTATTGATGCAGGGTGATGTGGATGGCGGGAGCGAGCAGAAGATCGGCTTCGCGATGATCGATCATCCGGATAACCCGCGCAGCCCCAGCCCGTGGTACGCCAAGCATGGCCCGGCAATGAATTACATTAATGCCGCGTTCCTTTTCCACGAGGCGATGGCGGTGGAGGAAGGCGAAACGCTGAGATTCAAGTATCTTGTGTGTTACCGTGACGGCGTGTGGGACGCCGACGAATTCGCAGACATCGCCAACCGCTACCGTGAAAGCAAGTGAGATCGTGATGAGCACACCGACCGGATCAACAACCAATAAGAAAATCCTGCGTGTGCTGCACGTGGGCGTAGCGAACCGTGGCGTCTGGCCGCTTGACCACTGTAATAAGGATACGGGTTTTGCGCCTGCATACTTATGTGATGTCAGCGAAGAGGCGCTAGCCAAAGCGCGCGAAATTACGCACCTGCCCGAATCGGCTTGTGGAACGGATTACGACAAAGCGCTCAAGGAAGCCGAAGTGGACTGCGTGATTATCTGTGCGCCGACCATGCTGCATGTGGAGTTGGCAACCAGAGCGATCAAAGCGGGCCTGCCCGTGCTGGTCGAAAAAGGGATGGCGCCCGACTGGCAAAGCGCACAGCAGCTTGCAGCAACTGTTAAAGAAAACAATGCGGTCGCATGTGTTGCGCAGAACTACCGGTATAACCCGATCGAGCGCACGCTCGCAGAGGCGATCAAGGACCCGGACAACCCGGCGCATCCCGGCGAGGTGCACCTGGTCATGTACACACAGAACCGCGTTCGGCCGAACCCGCGCACGCTGACGTATCCTTTCGCATCGGTCTGGGATATGTCCTGCCATCACTTCGACAACCTCATGTCTTGGATAGGGTCGATGAAAGAGATGGCGGCGTTCGGCTGGGCGGCGAACTGGTCGGCTTACCCGTACGACAACAACACTTCGGCACAGATCGCATTCAATACAGGCGCGCGTTGCCACTACATCCACACTCATGATGCCGCGCGTGCGACGTTTGAAGTGCAGATCCACGGCGAACGTGGCGCGCTGATCCACAACGAAACCGGCACAACATTTAACGAACGCCCGCTCGAACAGTTCGGCACCCGGCCGATCGTGAACGTGCCCGATGTTGAGGCGCATGGCGAGTCCGACATGCTGCGCGACTTCCATGCGTATATCACGCAAGGCATCGAACCGGGCATCAGCGTCCGGAACAACCTGGAGACGATGGCTGCGTGCGAGATGATGGTGCGATCGATCCAGAGCGGCCGAACATGCACGCGCGAGGAACTGGATGCATGAGTGAGGCGCAACCAAAAGTTGACCCCGAAGAACCGATCGGGCTGATCGGCGGGATCGGCCTGACCGAGGTACAGGTCTATGCGCAGCACGCAGCGCCGGACGGGCTGTATTCAGGCTGTCCGCACGTGCATGCCGTGACGGATGAGGGTTACTTCGTATTACAAGGTACAGGCTCTGTTGAGTTTCACGATCTGGAGCATGGTTACCGCAAGCTTTCGCTTGAGCCGGGCCAGTACGTACACTTCCCACCATTGGTGATGCATAGGCTGATTTCGGATGGTGAGTTGATCATCCTCGGCATGATGGGCAACGCGGGTTTGGCAGAAGCGGGCGAAGCGCGGATCTACTTCGGCAAAATGGTGGATGACGATCCTGAATTATTCGCGAAGTACGTCGGTCTGCCGAAACAACTCGGTCTGGAAGGTGCGCTACAACGGCGCGACAAAGCGGTCGAGGGCTATATGCAGCTTATGAAGTTCTGGCATAACGATCGTGATGCCTACTTCGCAGACCTGCGGCGTTTTTTTAATTGTCATTGCCGGGCAATGCGGGCGATTGCACCGGAGCTTCTTAACAATGTGGAACTCGGGCCGATGGCCTGGGCGCGTAAGACACACAGGCGCATTGAAAACTTACCCAATCAATCGAACGTTGAGCCTGAGGTTAAACTGAGCAGGCGCGGCGATGAGTCGGCGCTTGGCATGTGCGGGGTGCTTCGGCCGATCATCTCGTTGAGTTCATTTGAAGCTTAAACCATGTGTGAATAGCACGAAGCCGCACGTTCAAAACCGGCGCCCGCTACTGATATAAAGTACGACCTACCTACTCATCCTTTATCAACGACTGATCGACCGCAAGAATCAACTCGGCGAGATACTTATCGTAATGCTCGCCGGCGCCCCGGCGCACCTGTGTGATCACCAGGTCGTTATCCAGATCGATACGCAACACACACGACGTCGCCGAGCCGTGGCCGATCACCCGATCGCTTAAGAGCGTCGCGCCGTTGGGGATGCCGTCCTTGCCCGCACGTGGATCGACCTGCGGCATCCATGTAAAACCGATGCCCCATTCCACCTGGATATCCGGATAGTACTGATTCAACGGCACGGGCAGCAGTTTCTCGAACGTCTGCGGTGAGAAGAATTGCAGGTCGCCGTACGATCCATGATTGGCCATCATCTGCCCGAACATCGCCAGGTCGTAGGCGGTCGTGTTGCAACTGTAACCGAGGTCTTCTTCAACAAACGTGTTCTTCGCGCCGATCGGATCGAACAACTGCTCGCGCAGGATGCGGATGATGCCTTTACCCGCCACCATCGATATCACTTTGCCGGCAAGGTCGTACCCCATGCCGTTATAGATATGAACCTTGCCGGGTTTGAGGTCTTCCGGACAACTGGCGATGACGTTTTCGAGGCGCGGGTTATGGATGCCGCCCCATTCGCCGTGACCTTCAAGGCCGGTCGTGTGCGTGAAGAGTTGCCGAATCGTGATCGCTTTCTCACCGCTCGCATCGAAGCCCGGCAAATAATCCGCGACCGCGTCATCGATCCCGATCAATCCCTGATCGACAAACTGCGCAAAGACCATGCCGGTGATCGCCTTGGTGATCGAAGCCTGCGGCATCATCGTATCCAGCGTCACCTTGCCCATAGGCCCTTCGCCGACCGCTTCGTGATAGACGATCACACCATGACGCGCAACGAGCGTGATAAAAGGTTCGCCGCTCTGCTCGTACCATTCTTCACATACCGCGTGAAGTTGCTCGGCAACGTCCGGCTTCATACCGGCTTCTTCGGGTGTCCCTTCACGCAATACACGTGCAGGTTTTTCAAGTTTGCGCGGCGGCGCGATTGCGGGCCATTTATCTTCAACACCCAGCAGCTTCCGCTGCAAGGCAATCTGGTAATCCTGCTCACGCGCTAACGGTGTATCCGACTTGGTCGGCTCCTTACCGGAGGCTTCCATGTCATGCAGGTATGAAAAGAGGATAGCCCCGTCTTCATGCATCGCGATCATCTGGCCCAACATGCGGCCCAGGTATGAAGACACCGCTTCGCCGTTCTGCTCCCAGGTTTCAGGCGCGATAGATTGCGGTGCGATACCGGAGATCCGACCCATCGGCCTTTCACGCCACATCGCCCATGATGGATCGATGCAATACACCGTCCCGGCGCGTTCGATGTGTCGGCCGTCCCCGCTGGTGGCTTCTGCGACAAACGCATACCGACCCGGAGCTTTTGCTTTCGTCACCTCGTTCAACTCAGCATCGAACCAGCGCACCTTCAGCAGCGCACCGCCGACCGCCTGCTTCACCGCCTCCGGCTGATCCCACGAAAGCTGCGGGAAATCGCCCGGCACCATCATGAAAGAGTAGGGCGGTTCAACGCGCGCGTTCTTAAACGCATCGCGCAACTGCCTGGCTTCCTGCTCCGCTCGGATAACCTGCATCCCTTGCTCATCCGCGATACTCATCGCAAAGCCCCACGCCCCCCAACGCTCAGCGACCTTCACGAGTATCGTGTTCACGCCTTCCTTAAACTCCGCTTCAAACGTATCGCCCCCGATCGTCAATCCCCGGCCCATGTAGATCTGATGCACCAGCTCGCCGTTCACCCAGACCTTCGCGCCGTCATCCGAGCCGAAGAAGAAGTTCACGGTTTGTTTCTTATCTGAATCGACAGTCGTATACGCATACGCAACGAGGTAATCCTGCCCGCCGAACATCGCATCGAGATCGACAACCCCGGAAGCGGGGGCGTTGACGATTTGAGCAGTAACCTGCCCGGAACCATCCGCCGATGCATTCGACTTCACACGCAAACCACTCATCAACTGAGCCGACGCTTCGCCACCGATCTCTGCAAGGTAATCCTTATTGAATCCGCCGTGCATCGCGCCTTGGCTGTCGGGTTCATCCAGTTGAGGGTTGGGAAATGGACCCAACACTACCCAACTGCGAATAACGTCATGACCGGATAACGGATGCACCGGGATGCTGTTTGCCCCGGGCCCGTCCTGCGATTCACGGGCATCGGTTGGTGTTGAACAGGCAAACAATAAGCAGCAGACCGCGCACAGGGCCAGCCATCGAGCGGGATTCATCATGATGTGCCTCCGGGGAGCTGGAAGTTTTGATTCACCAGCCTGTCGTTGTCACGGATACTGAAGTGAGTGGGTATCAGGCTTTGTCGACAACGATACGGTAACGTTGCAGTTCGACGATTTTAACACGTTCACCCTGTTCGATGTATGAGCCGACGGTCACGACGTCGATCTGGTTGCCGTCAAAGTCCGCAACACCGGTGGGGCGAAGATCGGTCAGTGCTTTGCCTTCAGAGCCGACCTCGACCAGACCTACGCCGAGTACTTCATCGCCGCTGACCTTGATCGGGTTCCCCGCCGCATCCATGCCGACGGTCGCCGCAGACGGTTGAACGTGATTGAGGATCAGCCGGTTCAGCCCGGGGATGCTGCCGAAGTGCTTGGTGATGTAGTAGAACCCGATGCCGCTGAGTATCAGCCCGACGGTCGTGGCGAAGATCGAGTGCATCATCACCTGCTGCATCTCCGGTGGGGGCAGCCAGCCCGGCCCCGAGGGCACGACGCTTAGCACGATCCCCACAAACATCATCATCAATCCGACCACGCCCAGTATGCCAAAGGTCGGCATCATCACCAGCTCGATGATCACCAGCACAAAACCGATGATAAACATGAGGATGTGCCAGACCTCCGCCAGCCCGATGACAAACGGCGCGCCGATCAGCAGCCCCAACGCCACGATCGCAACACCGCCCGGCAGGCTAAGCCCCGGCGCCTGCATTTCAAGAAATGCGCCAACCAGGAACACAACGATCAGGATGATGCGCATCCACCACGATGTCAGGATCGCGGCGACGCCTTCGCTCCACGTCGGCGTGATCGTGACAATATTGGCGGCGTTGTACCGGCTCTTAATTGCCGACTCCGTCGCTACCGTTTGCTTGGATAAACCAACATCCAGCGCTCGCGTCTGGTTCAATGTCAGCAGTGTTTTGCCATCATGCACTCGGCCGTCCGGAATCTTCGCACCGCTCGGTAATTCTTCCACCGCGTGCCAGGCGCCCCGGTCAGCGCTCGTGGCAACACTCAACGTCACCGCGCCGACATCTTTCACCTCCGGCAAAGACGTCCCCTTGGCGCTTGGCAGGTTCGGTGCCGACGACGGCTGATCCTGCGGGGAATCGCCATTTACCATCACCTCGTAGTCCACCTTGTTCACGAGCATCCGCTCGCCGGAGCCGTCGTTCTTCTCCACCATGTAGAGTTCGACGCCCAGCACACACATCGCATGGAACATGGCATAGTCGTAACCATTCACCTGCGCACTATCGCGAAACTCTTCGAGGATCGGCGAAAGCGCCTTGGCGCGTTCCGTCGGATCGAGATTCATCCCCGGCACGATCGGTGCACAATCGCCAGTTGCCGAGGAGGGTGACATCACAATCTCATCGCACGATGCAGCAATCATGATCCCCGCGGAGTACGCTTCATTATGCACCCACGCAACGGTGGGAACCGACAGCCCCTTGATGTACTTGCTCATCTTCAAGGCGCTGGTCACCACGCCGCCGGGCGTGTCCAGCTCGATGACGATCAGCGACGCACCGCCATCAATCGCCTTGTCGACCCGGCGCTCCAGGCTCTCCAGCGTGAAGTCATAGATAAGACCAGAGATAGGAATCACCGCGATGTCCGCACCGGAGGGGATGACGATGTTGGAGCTGGGCATCCGGGCCGGGGTCGATGTTGATAGATCGACCTGCTCGGATGCATCCGCATCAGCCTGTGGATTCTCTGAAGGTAGAGCGTCCGTCGTCTGCACCTGCTCGGTCGGCAGGGCGGGATCGGCGGGGGTGGTCTCTGGTTCGGTAGCGCCTGATTGTGCTACGATCAGCAACGCCAACAGGGCCCAGAACAGCGTGCGTAGGGTGCGGCCGGTCATGGGCATGATTATAGACCTAAACGCCACTGCATACCCGGGAACGTGGGGGCGACTCTGCCCGGAACCGGCTTGCGCCCGGCGGTTTGCGGTCAGAGTAGATCGGCTATAAAACCTCATGTTCCGACTGGATACTAACCACCCCTTATGACAGGACCCCCGATATGCCCGCCCCGATCCGTGTAACAGTCTGGCACGAACACGTCCACGACCGCACCAACGATGCAGTTAAAAAGCTTTATCCCAAAGGCATGCAAACCGAGATGAAGACCGCGATCGAAGAGTATCTCGGCAAATCGGTCCAGGTCCGCACCGCCTTGCTGGAAGAACCAGAGCACGGCCTGACCGACAAGGTGCTCGCCGAGACCGACGTCATGACCTGGTGGGGCCACTGTGCCCACGACCAGGTTGACGACAAGATCGTCGAGAAGGTCCACCGGCGCGTCCTGGAAGGCATGGGCCTGATCGTCCTGCACTCCGGCCACTACTCGAAGATCTTCAAGAAACTCATGGGAACGACCTGCTCCCTGCGCTGGCGCGAGGCAGCCGAGAAGGAACGGCTATGGTGCCTGATGCCCGGCCACCCCATCGCCGACGGCCTGGAAGATGAGTACTTCGAGATCGAACATACCGAGATGTACGGCGAGTTGTTCGACATCCCCACCCCCGATGAGCTGATCTTCGTCAGTTGGTTCGAGGGCGGCGAAGTCTTCCGCTCCGGCTGCACCTGGAACCGCGGCAAAGGCAAGGTCTTCTACTTCCGCCCGGGCCACGAGACCTTCCCGATCTACTACCACAAGGATGTCCGCCGGGTCCTCGCCAACGCGGTGTTGCATGTCGCCCCGTCACGCTCCAGCGCCCCGGTCCGTCTGGACGCTCCCTGCATCGACAAACCCCTGAGCCCGATCGCGGCCGAGCACGAAGTCGATCAGTCGCTGCATTGAACCGCAAGGTTAATTGTTAAAATAGAAAAACCCACGGCCAAAACCGTGGGTTTTTCATTTTGAATCGTGTTCAACTGCTGCTTATTCGGTCGCCTTCTTCATGGCATCCACAGCATCATCGGCCTTGTCCTTGGCTTCTTCAGCAACTTCTCCAGCCTTGTCCTTGGCTTCTTCCATCGTGTCCTTGGCTTCATCCATAGCCTTGTCCGCATCCTTCTCAATCTGCGCAGTATCAGGTTTATCCGCTGCGGCGGGGGCTTCCTTCTTCTTCTCACAGCCCAAGGTGATCGCGGCCAACAGGCCCAAGCTCAGAATCAGTGTGTGACGCAACATATTCAGGTCTCCATATTTGATGCATATACCACGGTTTGATGCCCCCACCCCGAGGTAAGGACGGCTTCAATTATAACCCGATTAGCCCAACACAAGCTAATCGGGACATCTCATGTTACTGAAAACGTCTGGCGAATCAAGATTTACACAACCACCGCCGGCTGCTGCTGGCTTAAACAGTGCAGCGCACCCAGCCCTACGACCAGGTGCTCCGCCCGGATCGGGACAATGCTGTAGCTACTCATTACATCATCCAGCACCCGTAGCGCCTGCTCATCGGACACCTGACCGAACACCGGCACAAACACATGTTTGTTCGCGATCAGGAAGTTGGCATAACTGGCCGGCACAGGTGATTTCCCCTCGGGGTATTCATACATAACCGGTTGTGGCATAGGCAGTTGAACGATATTCAGCGCGTTGCCGTCCTGGTCGGTCGAACCTCTCAAAGCCTCAATATTGGCTTGGGTCATGGCATGGTCCGGGTGGCCCGGATCGGCGGCGATAATGGCAACCGTGTCCGGCGAAATGAAACGAGCGACATCATCAATATGCCCGTCCGTATCGTCGCCCTCGATCCCCCCGGGCAGCCAGATCACGTGTCGCGTACCCAGCGTCTCGTGCAGTTTGTCCACAATCTGCTTGCGACTCATCTCAGGATTGCGATTCGCGTTCAGCAGGCATTGCTCGCTGGTTAGGACCGTACCTCGGCCGTTCACCTCGATCGATCCGCCTTCCAGCACAAAGTCGTGCACCCAGATCGGCAGGCCCAGCACCTTCGCGACATGCTGCGGCACCACATCATCCAGGTCCCGGACCTCGTACTTCTCACCCCACGAATTGAAGTGAAAGTCATGGCAGGCAAGCGGGGGGGCGGAGCCGGCGGTAAGTGCCGCACCGGCCGGAATGTTCGCTGATGACGATGAAGCAGAAGCCGACTTGCCGCGCGTCACAAAGATCGGCCCGAAGTCCCGGATCCACGAGTCATTGACCGGGATATTCAACTCACGGGTCGTCCGCACCGTCACCACTTGTCGCAGCTTGTCCATCCAGTCGGCAAACTGCCGCTGCGCCTGCTCCAGGCAGCCGGGCCAGGTTTCTTCGTTATCCGGCGGCGCGAGCCAGACGCAGTCCAAAGGCTCAAACTCGGCCGGCATCCGGTAGCCCAACGCCGCCGCCGAGGTCTTAGGCTGGTTCAACCGATCAAAGTGTCCGGTTCGCGGGTGTGTGTTGCAGGAGGTGGTCATACAGGTGGTTTCCCAAAATAGTTCGGCACAGATCCTGGTCACCATTATCCCATCCGGACAATGTGCCAGCCACCCGCCATGTCATGTTAGCATGACGCCATGGCAAGACTGTTCATCGGCCTGGATGTCCCGCTGCTTGCGCCGCTCGTAAAGCGGATCGACCAGCTCTCGCACATGGGCCCAAGTGTCAGACCGGTCCGGCCCGACGCGATGCACATCACGCTGCGATTTCTGGATGAAGTCGACAACGAAAACATTGATCAACTTTGCGCTGCAATCGACTCTGCCGTTGAAGATGCGTGCAACGAAGGCTGGCTTTCTGTTTTCGATCTGAAGCTGACACACGTCGGAAATTTCCCCGAGCTGCACCCAGGCAAAACCAATCAGCAGCCGCGCGTTGTCTTTGCCGCGCCGAGCGAACTTGGATGTCTGCCGAAGATCACACAAAGATTAGATAGACAGATTGATTCACTCGGGCTACCTATCCCAACACGCGATAAACCGTTCGCGGTGCACATCACCTTGGCGCGTGTCAAACGCCGACGAAGCCCCGACCGCCGCGTGATTGAAAGCATCAGACAAATGATCAACGATTCGCACGATATCGGTCTGGGCTCGATCAAAGTCAAAACCATCAAACTGATCGAATCCCGCCTCACCCCCCAAGGCCCGGACTACAAGACACGACACACAAAGCGCATTTAACTAATACGCATGTTGACTAAACCGGAATAAAAAAAACAGCCGACCACACAAAGTCGGTTGGGTCCGTTGGTTTGGGCCACTCGGCTTTATACGGTCGGCTTAGACAGGGTCCGGTTTCTTGCGTATCCCCGGTTGCCGGAAGTCTGTCCGGCCTCCGGTCCCTGGTGCAATTCAAATCTACCACTACAGGAAATAAAGTCAACACAAAAAGCACGATCTGCCGCGAAATAATCAGCCAATAACGCAACTTGTTGTGAACAAATTGTGCACAAATAAAGTGTGGGCTACCCCGGGGTGCCATATTCTTGCACCGAGATTTAAAGAAACTGCCAATCCCCGCTAGCGATCGTGTACCACCACAACAGCGCGTTGGTTAATCCGTGCGACCAGATCACCGGGCCCAATCCGAGTTTGCGTTTGCGAGATTCGCCATTCGTCCACTTCACCATCAAACACCACAATACGCCGCACATGATGCAGCCGACGTAATCGCGTGGCACGTGGTTGAGCATGAATATCAATGTGCTGGCAGCTATTCCAAACACACTCACCTTCCCCAGCGGCGTTTCGTAAAACTGCTTGGTAAACATCGGCTCCTGCTGCGCCGCCGCTCGCACCGCCGGCTTGTGCATCAACACGTCGCCAAGCCCCGGCATGTCGTGCAACACCTGCAGAAACGCGATCTTCGTCTTCTTCGCAGAGTGCATCGCACGCAAACACAAGCTGCGATTAAAAATCTCTTCCACAAACGGCACGATCAGCGACATCCCCAGCAAGCGCAAGAAAATCGACACCTGGTACGTCACCGGGTACTCACCACTCATCGTCTGGAAGTAGTGCGGCTCGCCCTTGCTGTTCAGCGCATGATCGATCGGCATGCCGTCCTTGAGCCAGACGATGCGCTCGGACAGTTGCCCGCCCATCAGCCAGCCCAGGAAGATCCAACCCACCACCAGGAACACCGCCGAGGGAATCACCGTCCAGTGGAACCACAGCGTCATCTCCGGCAAATGCTTGCGGTACCGCCAAAGCATCGCGGTCGTAAGCACACACTGCAAACCATATAGAAAGGGAAGCGTCCGCGAGTCCCAATCGCGTGCCAGCCCAACCACAAACATGCAAGCCACCCACAACAGCAACGGCCCGATCCGGACCATCCCCGGCCCATGGCTCATCGTCCTGTCGAGCCCCGCAAGCAGCCCCGCCTGGTTACCATCTACCTTGGTTTGTTCAGCGTCCGGCACTACTTACCTTTCCATCCAACCACGTTTAGCGGCGGATCGCAGATCCGCGTGTAAGCATCACGTCCAACCGCGATACCATAGACGCATGTCCGAGCAAAAGCCATCCCGCCGCCACCCCGCAGCCCTCGACCCCGACGACCTGCTCAAGCAGTGCAAAGTCCGCCGATTCAAAGCCTCCGGCCCGGGCGGCCAGCACCGCAACAAGGTCGAGACCGCTATCGAACTCTCGCACACGCCGACGGGCCTGATCGCCAACGCCACCGAGCGCCGAAGCCAGCAGGATAATCAACGTATCGCCTTAAAACGCCTGCGACTCAAGCTCGCGATCGAGTACCGCTGCGAGCAGTTACCAGACCCGACCGATCCGCCCAGCGCGCTGTGGCAATCACGCATCAAGGACAAAAAAATAATCCTCAGCGCCGACCACACCGACTTCCCGACACTGCTCGCCGAAGCCATGGACCTGCTCGCCGCCATGGGCTACGACCACAGCAAAGCCGCCGCAGTACTGGGCGTCAGTTCATCACAGTTGGTCAAACTATTGCAAAAAGAACCGGCCGCGCTTTCGCAAGTGAATCATGAAAGACGCGTGCGCGACATGAATACACTGCGCTAGGGCCATAGGATTCACGCCAAGCGTAAAACATCGCCCATCTCCACCAACCGATAAAACGCCGCGCGTTCGTTCGGCGTGTTGTTTGGTTGATGCAGCGTAACGTAGAGATCGCCTTCAAACGTGCGGAAGAACATGCCGTGTCCGCCGTCTTCGGCCCACAACGGCTCTGCATCCTGCACCCATGGCCCAAGAATGTTGCCCGATTCGGATCGCGCCAATCCCATCGCGTAACCCTTATTGCCGAAACTCGACCAGAGCATCAGCAAAGTGCCGCTTTTTGTGCGATATAAAAACGGCCCATCCGTCACCGTTAAGTCTTTTTCGATGCTTTTCGGATCGGGATTGACTAACCGCTTCGGATCATCCACGCGGAACGATTTCACCCACGGCGCCGCCGAGGCGTGAAACAGCGTCACCGGCTCGCCCTCCGCTTGCTTAAGATCATCACTCAAGCGCATCGCGACCATCGCACCGTCCAGCACCTGTACCCACTCGTGGCAGAACACCATCCACGGCTTACCCTCATCATCAATATGCAACGTCCCATCAAGCGCCTGCATATCCTCCGGCGTCACCGGCCCATCACTCCAAAGCTCGAACGGCCCCTCCGGTTTATCCGCAACAAGGATCTGTGTCCCACGCAATCGTTCATTCGACACAAACGATGCGAACATGAAGTATCGGCTCTTGTACGCATGCACCTCCGGCGCCCAGTAGTGCCGCGTCGCCCAGAATCCCTGCCAAGGCCTGAACGCTTCGATCGGCCCTTCCCAGTTTCGAAGGTCCTTGCTGCGGTAGCAATCAAAACCGACGCCGCGCTGCCCCCAAGGCTCCTTATCCGTCGTGCCGTAGAGGTAATACATGCCCGTGGAATCAACCGGAAGGATATAAGGATCGCGGATCTGGATGTCTGAGAGGTTCAAAGCTGGTTCCTTCGATTCGTATGGTCGGCAGGCACATACACAATCAGCGTGTGATGCACATCGACATCGTATCGGAATTGATAACCAGTGGGGTCGCTAAGCCGCAACAGGCCTTGGCTCAGGCGGATTCGCGTCTTTTCTGGGCGTTATCCGACTCAAGCACGATCTTCGTCGATAGTGGCTGATCCTCAACCAGCGAAAACAGGTGCTTCTCAACATCCTCCCCGGCAAAGTTGCTGACATGCAGTTCGTGATGCTCCGCAAGGTCCAGGTGAGGACGCTTACCGTCGGGCAACCGATCGGCCTCCGCCAGCAGACGCACGATCGGCCGACATGGCTGGACCAGGTTAGGCGTGATGACCACCGCGGGCCTGCCGTCGCTGAGTGTAATCATCCCGCCGACCGGGAAGGGAGGGATCCTCCGCAACACCGAGTCGCGGACGATCGGATCGATCCAGCCGTCGTATCGCTTGTCTTTTAATTCATGCAGCGCGAAGATGGCGGGACGTTTATTGCCCAGGCGCGTCATCAGGTTTTCCAGCAGGTTCGCCGCCGCGACGATCCGGCTGAAGATATGGATATCAACCCCGCGCTGCATGCCCCGGATACGGTTGCGTGTCGGGCCGGACATATCCGGGAACCCCTCGCCGTCCCAGCGCTGATGATGCGTCAGCACGATCTGCATTGCAGACGCCGGTGCACGCGTCCCCTGCAACATCCGGTACCCGTTGAGCACATGATCCTTGTAGTCATCGCGCTGCTCGTCGGTGAGTTCATCGCCATCCATGTCGATCTCGTGGACTTCGGTGTCCGCCCGTTCTTCCAGGATGGACTTGCCGATGTCGTGCATCATCGCGCCCATGCCCAGCGCGGTGATGTCGCGCGCGTGGTGCTGGTCCAGTCGGCTGCGCTGTTGCACGATGTAGGTTTCCAGATCGATCCCGATCAGGACGGACAGGTACGCCACGTTCGCCGAGTGCGTGAACAATCTGCCGGGCCCGCCGATCAGTTGCTCGGTCACGCAAGCCACATCCCGGTTGGCGATCAACTCGCACATCAGGTCCATGATGATCTGGCGATACGTCCGCAGGCTGCCCGCCGAGACGGTCTGCATGGACATCGCGGCGAAGTCTTCCTTGAGCGTGCTGAACGCTTTGTTTAAAGCTTCACTGGGTTTGGCAAGGATCAGATCGTTCAGATCGTCCGTGGCTTCGTCGGATACCCACACGCGCTTGATACCCAGCTTGGGCAGCTTGTACAGCAGCTTGCGATCGAGCGGGACATCGGCCGCCAACAGCTCCATGTCCGGCCGGCGCGGGTGGAATACCGCCGCCGCCGTCCGCATCCCTTCACTGATATCTTCAATCGCACATAGGATCACCGACGGTGTCTCCCAAAAAACCGTCCGCACTGTATTGTCACAAGATCGGTCCATCTCAAATCGGACGTTAGACGCTTGCAGTCAGGTAAAAGCTTAATGCGACCGCACACGTTAACCAGTCAGCACATCAATCATCGCAACCGTTAAAACCGGCCTGATTGTTTGAGCCGTTATGAGTATTTGCCCTACTTCCCGCCACGGCTTGACCGGAACTCGCCACACAAACAACACTGAAAAGTCTGCTAATCTCTCAGCGAATAAACATATCTTTCCTGCAAAAGACATAGCGCATATCCGGGTTTATGCTAAGATGATTCATTCGAGTCACCTGCGACTCGGGGCGTGGTATTCAAAAGTGTATTCATAACCGTGCGGGCAAACCGCATGGCCTGGTAATCAGGAGCTATCCCATGTGGGCATATCCAACCAAGCGTTCGCAGCAGACATTGACCAACCTGGTACTGGCTGTTGTTTGTATCACCGCAACACTATTCAGTTCATCCGCCTGCCTCGCGCTAGACGATCAACAACAAGCGGTACTCGCCCAGGCGCAGAACTACATCAAGAACGCCAACGCCGACCTCGAAGCCGCGCGCAGCTCGGCCGGCACCCCATCCAACCCCGCCAAAGGCAGTCGCGTCCGACTCACCGAGATGCGCTTACAGTCCGCGCAGCAGCGCCTCGGCCAGGCTAAGGAATCGCTCGATCAACTTCCCGCAGATGATGATGCCGTTACCCCGGTGCTCGAATCGTACAACGCCGTCGCTGCCGGCATCAAAGAAGTCAACGCCATCATCCATCCCCCGGCCGACAACAAAGAACAAGCACCCGCGGATAGCGAGTCCGTTGATGATTCAAGCAGTGATTCCTCTGCCGACCCAGCCCCCGCCGCGCAACCCGAACAAGCGCCCAAGCTCCACTACACACAGGAAAAACTCGTCAAGGATGCCAACTGGTACGTCCGCGAAACCAACAGCTACGCCGACAAAGCCGCCGCCGTCCTCGCCAGGTTTGATGCCGAAGGCGATGAGCCCAAGCCCGTACACCGTGAAGTCCGCGATGCCTTGCAGAACGTCGCCACCGGCAAGGAAAAACACAAGCTCGCCGTCGGCTACATCGAGCAACTCCCCGCCGATCATCCACAGGTCAAGCCCGTCGCCGACGCCGTCAAACAGGCCGGCGACCGCATCGGCGCACTCGACTCGCGTCTCACAGCCATCAACACAGAACTCGCCAAACTCACCGGCATGGAGCACTACCCCAACTACGACAAAGACTACGAACTGCTCGGCGACTTCGCCCGTCGATACTACGACTTCAACATGTCCGTCCAGCAGCCCGAACAGCTCGCCAAGGTCATCGCAGAGGACAGCCAGGTCATGTCCGAAATACAGCGCATCGCCAAGACCTACCTCCCCCTCGTCGAACAGCGCACCCAGGAAGGCGACAAACTCGAAAAACTCTTCAACCACTTCCAGACCAAACGCAACCAGTTCGCCCAGTCGCTGATCGCATACAAACAGCAACTACCCGAACTCTTCGAAGCCGACTTACAAGAAGCCGTCAAACTCGCCGACGAAGGCGTCGCCAAGCAGAACGCCATGTACTTCGGGACTAACAGCGGCATCGAGCAACGCTTCGGCTGGGCTGAACAAAAACTCATCGTCATCCGCGCCTTCGGCGAAGAGGAAGCCAAACCCTACGTCGACCGCCTTGAAGAAGTCCGCCAGCAAATCAAACAACGCGCTAAAGCCCTCGAAGCGCAGATCATCGCAAACAATCAGTTGCCTTCCGACGCCTACACCGGCGCCGACCGCGACGACGTCGTCGCCATCGCCATCGACGGCTGGAACCATCAGCAACCCGATGCCGAAGTCCTCATGTCACGCATCCCCAGCCAGGCATGGAGCCGCGAAACCCGATGGGAATGGTTCAACGGCAGCTTCTACAAAGTCGATAAATCCACCCTCCAGGTCCAGCTCATCGTCAAACACGACGACAAACTCGCCGTCAAACGCCCGATCAACGTCCGCAAGGACCACCTCAAGGGCGACACCATGATCGCCGTCCCCCTCGATGCGTTCGAAGACGAACTCATCCCCCAACGCTTCATCCCGCTGGAAAAGGTGAAGTAGTAACGTCCCGGTGATATGCCTTACCCCAACCCCCACACCCCATCCTCAACGACTGCTCGGCGAAATGTGCTGTACGATCGGGTTCAACAGGTTCGGGATCAGCCGCTCTGTTGCCAGCGCCTCGCAGTACTTGCCCAGTTCGGTTGTGATTTGTTTGAGGTCGTCGAGCTTGTCGATCGGGCCGTAGTTGCGGATCGTCACGAACAGGCTGATCGGCTCCTGCGAGTACCGCCTGCCCGATCCGCGTCGTGAACGCCTGCGCGTCTTCACCTCGAAGTACGCCTGCAACTGCCCGTCTTCCGCCAGGTTCAGCCCGAACACAGGCTGCACATCCAGCACGCTCGCGTCCTTCGACAGACCCGCCGGCTGGAGCAACCCGCCAACCTTCGTATCTTCATACAGAGCCCGGTACACCACCTCGTCGTGGTCCTCCTTGCACTCGATATCGAACCCGAACATCAGCTCCACATAATCCACATCCAGCGGGCTCAGCGTCAGGTAGAACGGCGCAATCTCCAGCATCCGCTGGTGATACGCATACGCATCTTCCATCGCGTCCGGGTTCACATGCCCCGTGCGGATGCTGTTCTGCTGCAGGCTCAGCCAGGTGTACTCCGCCTCACGCCTGCTCGATTCCAGGCTCAGCTCCCCCTCGTACCGCCTGAACCGCGTCATCCCCGGCTGGGTCTTGCGGACCTGGTCGAAGAAGTGCAACAGCGTGTCCCGCTCAGACGGTAAGTCCATCTTCAGCGAGAGTTTCTGATTGATATAGAAGTCGGTGCACAGGGCACCAAAGCTGGTCGCCATTGCAAATATCCTCGCCGCCGGGCGGTCTTCGCCGCGCTATAAACCCTCAAGTATACCACCGCAAACCGCCCTCATCGACCCCCTCGACTCGCCACACCCACCGCGCTCGCCCAGGATTCCCCCCTAAAAATCCACAACCCACGACACCCACAAAGCTTAGCCCCCGCCCAATCAAAAAGTCCCATACTGAGCGAGCCCAGCAAGTCGAAGCCCCCCCACACAATCACAACCAAACCCCCGTCTCCCCCCCCGAAGCCCACAGACGCCGTCTGTGGGCCCCCAGCCATCCCAAGGCCCGACGTCATCCCCCCTCCAACCCAGCCTAGTCCGATAACCCTTCCTCGCCCCAACCCCCAGTCCCCAACCCCCAAACCCAACACTGAGCGAGCAAAGCGAGCCGAAGTCCCCACTTGAAAACCCCGATACAAATGCTACCCTTTACGGCCCGACATCCAGAATCCCCGGTAGCTCAACGGTAGAGTAGGTGACTGTTAATCACTTGGTTGCTGGTTCGAATCCAGCCCGGGGAGTTCTTCGACTCGCTACGCTCGCTCAGAATTCTAAACTGAGTGACCGTAGCGAGTTGTCGTTTACAGCGTCCATTCCGGGCCCAAGTCGAAGAACCCTGAGCGAGCGCAGCGAGTCGAACGGGTCAATCGGGTACCGGGAGCCTGCCATGTCCAGCCAACCAATCCTGAGCAAGCAAAGCGAGTCGAAGGGAAAGAAGAAAGGCGAAAAGATCGTCGCCTACGTCTACATCCTCGAATGCCAAGATAACTGGCTCTAAGTCGGCTGCACCAACCACCTGCTGCGCCGCTGGGCCGAACACAAGCAAGGCGGCTCCCGCTTCACCAAAACCCACCCACCCAAGCGCGTCATCCACGTCGAACCTTTCACCAGCCGCAGCCAAGCCGAACAACGCGAACGCCAACTCAAACGCTGGACCCGAGCCAAAAAACGCGCCCTCGCCGCAGGCGACTTTGATCTGCTTAAACGGCTGTGACTGGTTGAGTGTTTTTACACAATCCAACACCGGGCTGACATGTCCAGTAGAACTGCGTATGGTAAATCACATGAGTCAGGATCTATGGCATAAACAGATGCACTGGGCGTACATCGTATCCGAGCAACACAGGCTTGAGAATATCGAGTTTTACTACGAAGCCCTCGAGGTGGCTCGCTCAATAATGCGCCAGGCAAGAACGAACGTGGAAATGATCGTGCAGCGCCTTCATGCACGTGGCTATGTATTCGCCGACCCCCAACGGATTCACTTACCCCCGCCCCCAGATATTGCAGATTGGCCGGCGTACTTCACAGAAAAGGGGATCAACATACCTGTAGCATTGATCGCATGGCTTTACGAGGTGGGCACTGTCGATCTTAGAGGAACCGCGCCGGAATGGGACTTTGTGGGATACCACGGCCTTGCAGAAGGCGAAACACTCTATACCGATCCCCTCGTTGTCGATCTCAGCCGTGAGTATATCGAGTCGGAGTTTGAGGCTTGGGAATATGATCGCGTTGAGAGCGGCGCAGACAAAGATGGCCCATTCCAACTCGCCTTCGCCCCTGATAATATCCACAAGGCAAATATCAGTGGGGGAGTACCCTATTCGATAGGCACGATGCTCCCTGCGGCCGATTCACTCATCTTGAATGAGAGACATGGTTTTGGTTTTATCGCTTATATTCGTCATGCCTTCGAATGGGGTGCTTTCCCTGGTTTCGAATTGATGGATAATCCTCCAACCGACTTCATCACGGACATGCGTCGAGCATTAGAAGCAATCTTATATTACTTGGGGAAAACGGCGCCTGGCCCCGATATGAGACACGTCAACAGATCGAGCCTGATTAACAGCCGGGTTGCTTTCGGAACCTACCGCCATTTCGAACTCGCGCCGGGTAATTGATTACTACCCCACCATCTTGACCTAGCCAGACAGCGAGCCGGTCGCCAAGCGAAGGCCGTTGTGGGCGCTTCCGCAAGGAGCCCGCAATGTCCATCCTCGCCGGGCGTGAGGAACGGCATGTGGGTCATGAGGCCCTGATCGTGGAGTTCTTTCAGCATGAATACCTCGCAGTCGGTGGCCGCGCCGAGCATCGGCGTGAGCATGGCCGTACCGAGATCCGCAATCTTCAACCCGAAGTTGCGGATGCGGTCGCCGAAGGCCTTGAGTCGCTTCTCCGCCCGGCGCAACCCGCGCACGAGCTTGGTGTCGTCGGCGAAAAGCTCGACGAAAGCGCATCCTGCTCGGATGCCACGGGCCGAGGGCATAGTTTACGTTTCTTTTTTGCAGAAATGATGTAAAATAGATTTGACATTAAGTATTATATAGCGTACATTATGTTTGTCACAGCATACACAGGAGACCCAAAATGAACGCAGAACAGAAACGAGCTTGGCTTGGCGTAGTAACGATGAGTGCTTGTGTACTGGGGTACTTTGTGCTGCTTCCACTCTTCGGGCCAGTTGTCGCGACTGCGGCCTTTGCCTTCTACGGCATCAATGGATTCGCTGGCCTGATCGGTCGCCATGAAGCAGTCGACGAACGCGACACGCACATTGCGCGAAGGGCTACTCTGGCAGGTGCTATGGCCTCCTACATGGCGTTCGTCATTGGGTGTATGGGCACATGGTTCGTCGTTTTTGCTTTTCAACGTCAGGAGCAGGTATGGGTGCATGTGCTCGGGACAATCACAATGCTCGGTGCCATCGTCTTCTTCTTCACTCGGAGTGTTGCGATCCTGGTTCTCTATGGCCGTCACGTGGAGGCTTCCGATGCCTGAGATCACAAACAACATTCGGCGTCTTCGCTTCGACCATAATGAGATGACGCAAGAAGAACTTGCACAGCAAGCAGGCTGTACCCGGCAGACCATCATTGCGCTTGAGGCTGGCAAGTACACACCATCGCTTGCCTTGGCATTCCGCATTGCTCGCAGTTTCAACTGTCGAGTCGAAGACGTGTTCACTTTCAGCGAGGACACGAGTACTGAGTAGCCTTGACGGTAGTATGGCGCAAAGAGGCGCATCGCTTACTCATCCTCCTCCAGCAAGCAGCATGGGTACTTGCACTTTGTAGGGTGGGTGGAGCAAAGCACTACCCACCACAGCACAACAACACACCCACAAACCACTTGAAAAAGGGAAATGGGATCAAACACCGTTACGAGCCACGGAACGCTATCAACAATCCCAAGCCGGAAAACACCACGCCCATCACCTTTTACCCCCTCAAGCACTATAATCTACAGAAGAAACCTGTCGCTAATGGGGGGTATGAAAATGCAGCTGCTTGAACAGATCGGCCGGCAGTACAAAGCGGGGTTGGGCGATTACAGTGGATTGATTATTGAATCAAAGGCAGAAGGGGATAGCTGGGCGCCGATGAATGTGTGTCTCGTGCGGCGGCTGGATAACAAGGTGATATCTAAGCAGTATTATGCCGGAAACAATCCCGACATCCCGGGTATACCCGCCGACCTTAAACAGCATTGGTCAAGCCTCACAACATCCGAATTCATCTCGTACGAATCCGAGCTTCCAACCTATCGTGAGATTGCCTGTATTGATGGGCGGGTATTTGAAGTTCTACAGAACGGCGATAGGACGCACTCGACTCACGATCGGCATCCTGAGCGATCTGTTCCCGAGAATCTCATGTGGCGGGTCGTTGATTTATTGGCAAACCAATCGCCGACACGTCACTTCGAGCTGGACCTGTTGGATCCGGATTCAGATGAGGACCCGAACTGGATTGGATTAAAGGTTAAAACGACAGCCAACCGCAAGGATGTCGGCCGACCCACCCAAAGTTGTGATACGTATTGGTTCGACAAGAGCAAGAATTACGTACTGATGCGTCATGTAAGAGAAGGCGATATAACCGGCACATTCCCTCGCGGGTTCCGCATAGAAAGATGCGTGGCAGAGGTTCAACAGACACACACCGGCACCTGGTATGCCAGCCGGTTCGTCAATACGTACGAGACCGAACGGCCCAAGCGCTCCGCAAACGGATTTGAAACGGTAAAGTCTGTCAGACAACAACGAATACTCATTGACCAGGACATCATCCCCCCTCAGTCAATGTTCGATGAGGATGCCCTCTCGTACTTCACCGCACCCCCAAAGCAAGTGGGGCCCGGCGATCCCGCACCACCCATCAGCATCAAGCATATGCTGAATACGCCGGCAGGTTTGCAGTTATCCTGGGATAACCTTGAAAACAAAACGATCGTGATTGAGTTTTGGAGCACGTTGTGCACCGGATGCGTTAAGTCTATCCCGCACATGAATCATCTCTATCAAGCGTTGCACCCCGAGGGCATCGAATTCTTGTCGGTAACATTCGATGAACCCGATGTCGTAGAACGCTTTGTGAAAGAGACGCCGATACATTCCTGGATCGGTTGTGACACAGATCAGTCGATGTTCGTCGCGTACGGTATTACAGGTTATCCCACCGCTTTCGTAATACGAAACGGCCTGATCGTAGAACGCACCCATCCCCTGCAATTATCCCCCCAGCATATCCGAGCACTTGCTTACAACACGGATTCCGATGAGAACTAAACGCCGTACTCAGTAAGCAGCATGCGTACTTGTAATTTGCAGGCTGCGGCCAAGCGAAGCGCAACCCACCACGGCAGAACAACAAATCCATAACCACTTAGAAGGCTAATCCACACTAATCCCCATCGCTTGATTAGTGTCAATATGTGCAAATCAATGATCCCCCGCCTGTTGCCTATTACCTGCCGCCAGGCATACTCAAAATCGTGCACTTCGTCGGGAACAAAATCAATCCTAAAAGATTCTTTATCAAAAAAGGGCGGTTCATTGAACCGCCCGATGTCATGTAGATTATCAATATCTCACTATTTAGTGTCGACGCATAAAAGCCAATGCACCCAGAGATAACAGGCTAAACACGGCGGGTTCTGGTATATACTTGGCTTCGATAGCATCGATATCAACCGCGTTGTTGTCGTCTGCCAAGTCAGCGATCTTAACATAACTGACAGGATCGGTAATGATACCTGCAAGATCATATCCTACAGATCCGACACCAACGCTATCATCAATCAGACCGACATAAGTGAAGTTAATGCCGTCCGCGCTGACAAGCAATTCACCCGTTTCGGGCGATCCGCCTCCGATGTGCCAGAGAAACAGATCATCTCCTGGCCCGTCGACAAATGCCTGATCAAAGCTGTAAGTAACGTACCCATCTTGCCCCACTGACGCCACATATTGGTTAAGCACCTCCAATGTGTAGCCCGCACCATCCGGGTAATCTGCCGGCCCCAGAGCATTCTCTAACGGATGAGTATTCATCGTACTTGGAACATAAGAATCATAAACACCAGTAGCCCAAATAGATGCTTGTGATATTGAGGCGAAACACCCGACGACCAACAATGTACTACCGAAATGTAAATACCTAGACATGCAGCCCTCCGAATTCTCAAATCTGCCCCGAGTACCCCAAGCGGCACCGCTGGTAAAGGCCTCGGAATCAGCAAACCACACAAAAAATAAAAGTTTGATCATGAAGTGTCAAACACAGTAACCAGTAATTAAAGAATACACATCGCGCTATCTGTGTTCATCAGCGTTAATCCTTGTTCCACCTTCTAACACTTCCACGGCACAATCATCTACTCCCGTTTCAGGTTGTTCCACAGATTCACCAGAAAGTCCTGAACGTTGGTCAGGATGGCCGTCGCTTGGGCGGAGCCTCGGTTGGCTAGTTTGTCGGCGCTGAACTCGGTCATGTCGACGATGTAGAAGTAGACGGGGCGGACGGAGCCGTCGGGGTTGACGTGGTAGCCGGGGGTCATGTTGCCGAAGGCGATCGAGTGCAGTTGGGTGGCCATGCAGATGACGGTGGTGGCTTTGCGTGCGTGTTCGCGCATCGCGTTCTGCGCTTCATACACATCGGGCAACACCTCCGGCAAAGGGCCATCGTCACGGATACTGCCCGCCAAGACGACCGGCACATCATGCTTACGGCACGCCCACATGATGCCATCGGTCACCTTCAAATGATCGATCGCTTCGTTAAGCGACTTCACGCAGCGAGCACGGTTAAGCACATCAAGATGGTTGTAGTGTCCGAGCGTCTGCGGCCGTTGACAGTAGATGTCGCAACCGAGCCCGGTACCGAAGCACGCCGCTTCAAGGTCGTGCGTCGCCAGGGCATTGCCCGCAAGCAATGCATCGCAGTAACCCTCTTCGATCAGTCCCTGCATCGCGCACCGGCTATCCCTGTCGAACGCAACTGCGGGCCCGAGCACCCAGGCGATGTGGCCGTGCTCGCGATCATGTCGCAGCAGTTCGTACAGCTCGTCGTAACTGCGCGAGAACGGACTCTCGCGCGTGCCGCGTGTACGGAACGAGAACTTATCCGTTGCTTTGTTGCTGGGCGCTTTGAATCCATCGACGTGAACGTACACGCCGTCCTCGCCGTTTTCGGTTCGGCCGATCACGACCTGATCGCCTTGCTTCAATCGGCGTGGTTCAACGACTTCAACCTCAGAATCGCGCAACACCATCACGCAGTCCATCCGGCTCTCGCGCACCAGATGCCAGTTACCATCACCAAGGTGAACGTACTCCGGGTGATTGCTCGTTGCGTGGAACTCGTCGGGCGCAACACCATCATGCGGCGCAGGTTCGGTCCGGACGGTCGGCGCTTCGGCTAACGGCGATTGGGTGAAGTCGGGCGGGCAATACGTCGGCAAGGCAAACGACATGAAACATCTCCTATCTTCCGGCCAACCCGGATGCGTGGTATATGTCGGCCCAGTGTAAGCGACTCGCACATGCAGTTCATCATCCATCATATTGAATGCCCCGCGCGGAGCCGGCGCGACACGGACAGATCGGCGGATTGGCAGGATCGGTCGATGCCTTTTCGGCGTTATTCGCATTTAACCGGCATTGTGCGCATTGGCATGCCTGAGCGGGGCAAATAAACCGCGTTCATGCGCACACGTACAAATCCGGACAGGACCGTGCGCACCATGTGTGGTGGATAAGTGGGTGTCGGCAAGGTCGGGATTTGCCAGTGAGTGGGATCTGGTCTAGCCGGGGGGCCCAAATATTTTAATTATTTTTTTATTGTTTATTGCTTCTCGCAAATCGCGCCATCATCGCTTGCGGATCGATGAGCGCGCGCGAGTCGAGAGCCGGGAAGCGCGCTTGCACTTCAACTTGGTTACTTGAAACCCGAAGACGAAACAAAACTCATTCAATCAATCATGCACGCGCGACGATTCAACCACCATGTTGGGTCGGCGCAGTAATCAATGGTTCAACTTTTTATAAATCTCAAATTTGAGAATGCGTTGTTATCTATTGTTGCTTTTTATATCTACGCACACAGCGCCAAGCGTTACCGCGTAAGTATTCCGCAATCATTTGGTGCGGTATAGAAGCTGATCGAAAAACACTTCAACATTTTGCATCAAAGTCAATTACAAAGCCGAGCAATATAAAGATAAACTTGTATCATGTACCTGTGGCGGATCCATGTAAACCTCTGTTTCTTGTTGAGGTGTTAGCGAGTCATGCGTACGGACAGGCGGCAGTTTATTCGGCAGATGACGGGTGTCGCGGCGGCGGGCGCGGGGTTGTGCAGTACGTGTGCAGCCAAGGCAAGCAGCGCGGAGCACAAAGACTATTCGCAAAGCAAAGCAGTGCTGGTCGACCTTGGCATGTGCATCGGTTGTCGGTTGTGCGAGTATGCTTGTCGTGAATCCAACGGCATCGAGACCGGGCCGTTGGAATCGTACGATGATACTTCGGTATTCAAAGATAAACGTGGGCTTGAGCCCGATCGTTTTACGGTAATCAACGAATACAAACCGGCGGATTATCCGCTACCGGTATATGCCAAGTCGAACTGCATGCACTGCAATCATCCGGCGTGCGTGTCGGCGTGCATCGTGGGCGCTTTGACCAAACAGGAAAACGGTGCGGTGACGTACGATGCGTGGAAGTGCATCGGCTGTCGATATTGCATGGTGGCGTGTCCGTTCCAGGTGCCATCCTATGATTACGACGATGCGTATACGCCGGAGGTGCGTAAGTGCACGTTGTGCAACCAGCATAAGGATGGCAACGGGACACCCGCGTGTGTAGCTGCATGCCCGCGCGAGGCGATGGTGTGCGGGACGCGCGGCGAGTTGCTTGAACTGGCACACGAACGGATCGCAAAACATCCGGACAAGTACGTGAATCATGTCTATGGCGAACACGAGGTCGGCGGGACATCGTGGATGTACTTATCGCCCGTACCGTTCGAGGAAGTCGGCTTCAAGACGTTAAGTAATGAAGCGCCGCCGGAGCTTACGGAAAGCATCCAACACGGCGTGTTCAAGTATGGTCTGCCGCCGCTGGCGTTGTACGGTCTACTCGGCCTGGTGATGTTTACCACGCGTCGCAAAGCGGACAGCGCGATTACTGAAGAGATCGAGGCGCTAGAGCGCGGTCGAATGGCGCGAGAATCAACACGCACCAAAGTGCACGAGCCGGCTGATCGAGTATTGGATCGGCCGACGGGCGAGCGGCTTATCGACCGAGTGATTGAAGACGAAGCAATCGAATCGGCAGCAGATGAACCGCCGGTGATTGCGACCGAAGAAGCTCACGCGGAGCATCACAAGCCTGAGCCTGTAGCACAACCGTTTTTTACCCCGGGTGTTTGGGTGCTGGTAGCGATTGCATTAGTCGGCGCGGCAGGGATGTTGTACCGGTTTATCTACGGGCTACAGGCTGCGACGAACCTGGATCATTCATACCCGTGGGGTTTGTGGATCGCGGTGGATGTGGCGACGGGCGTCGCACTTGCGGCCGGCGGTTTTACATCCGGCGCATTGGCACACGTATTCAATCGTGAACACTATCACGCGATCGTTCGGCCGGCGCTACTGACCGCAATGCTGGGCTACACGTTCGTCGTAATCGGACTGCAGGCGGACCTCGGCCGATACTACAACGTCTGGCACCCGATGTTCATGTGGCAGGGCAACAGCGTCTTGTTCGAGGTGGGCATCTGTGTGATGTGTTACCTGAACGTGTTGTACCTCGAGTTCGCGCCGATCGTGTGCGAGCGCGTGGAGACGATGGAGAATCGTCCACGGCTGGCAAGGCTGGCGGGCTGGGTTCGGGTGCGTCTTGAGAAGGTGATGTTCCTTTTGATCATCGCGGGTTGCGTGTTGTCATGCCTGCACCAGTCATCGCTGGGCAACCTGATGGTGATCGCGCCGACGAAGCTGCATCCGCTCTGGTGGACGCCGATCTCCCCGCTATTGTTCCTGATGTCAGCGATCGCGGTGGGTTTCCCGATGATCATCTTCGAGTCGCTGCTGGCGTCGCGTTCATTCAAATTCAAGCCTGAGCTTGACGTGCTGGAGCCGTTAGCACGGTATGTGCCGGCGTTCCTGGGGTTGTATTTAGCGTTCAAGATCGGCGACATGGTCGTACGCGGCACGTGGGTGTATCTCGGCGACGGCTCTTTGGAAAGCTTTGCGTGGCTGGTTGAAGTCGGATTAGGCGTGGTGCTGCCAATGTTGATGTTGTTAACAGTGAAGGTGCGGCGGTCGCCAATGATGTTGTTCATCGCGGCGGCGCTGGTGGTTCTGGGCGTGGCGCTGAACCGGATCAATGTATTCCTGATCGGCTACACCCCGCCGGACGCCCAAGGCGCGTACGTGCCATCGTTCACGGAGATCGCGGTGACGGTTGGCCTGATCGCGATGCTGGTGCTGGTGTACCGGGCGTGTGTGCTTTACTTGCCGGTGATCAGCCAACCGGCGCGGATTGAGGCTAGGTCAGATGTGTAAAGATCGCGGACGAATCAGGCTTGGTGCCTGGCTGTTTGCCGGGCTTGTTATCGCGTGGGTCGGCGGCTGGTCATTCGTGCATGGCCAGGAATCGACGCCCAAACTTGAAAATGTGCCCGACGTGGTGATCCTTGATGAGTTGGAGGACCTGTACACGCCCGTGCCGTTCGAGCACCGTATGCACGCCGAAATGGCGGAGATGGGTAAGGGCTGCGAAGTCTGCCACCATCACACGCCCAACGGCAACGCACATTTATCCGACATCGTCAGCGGCGGATTGAAACCGCACACCCAAGACGAGGCGGCGGAGATACCCGCGTGCAAGTCGTGCCACAGTATTGAGGAAGTAGATGGCAATATCCGAATGCCTTCGCTGAACGCTGCGTATCACAGGCAGTGTCTTGATTGTCACCGGGATTGGGATCGGGAAAAGAGCTGTTCGGTTTGCCATCAACCCAAATCGGTAGGCGAAGCGCCTGCGACGGAGATGCCGACGCCCGCGGAGGTGCTTGGTCGGATGCACCCGCCGGCCGATACGCCGGAAGAGGTGGTTTACGAATCGCGTTACGTACCGGACGCCGGGAAGTACGTGACGTTCCGCCATGATGAACACGTAAAGACGTTTGGTTTCAAGTGCGCCGAATGCCATCGCAACGACAGTTGCGCCACGTGTCATAGTGAAAACGGCGACATCAACAGCCATAAGCCCTTGAAACCGAGCGACTCCTGGCGGATGAGCCACGAGCCTTGCCTGGCGTGTCACGATCATCAGAGTTGCGACCACTGTCATCATAAGGAAGCGGACAACCCGCCGCCGCTGTTTGAACACCGCATGACCGGACAGTTGCTCGATGAAAATCACAACGAGCTACTCTGCCGTGAGTGTCACGGCAGCGTGCAGTTCACCGCGACGCCGACGTGTGGCGATGCCTCGTGTCATAAGTCGCCTGAGGTTGCGGCGTATCCGGACAAACGGCCCGGCGAGCAGATCGCGACGGCGTTCCCCGGCGTGCGGCGGCAGACGCTATCGAGCGTGATCGGTGTCGCGCCCCGGGTGGGGCGAGCCGAAGAAACCGGCATCAGCCAGAGCATCATCCATGCACCGACGCCGATGCCTGATGCTCCGGATCGCGTGAAGATGAAGACGATCGATCGTCCGACGACGATCAGCGAAAGTTGTGTCACCTCTGAATGCCACGTCGCGATCAAGTCATACGACGTGGTACACGGCCCGGTCGCGATCGATGCGTGCGGGATCTGCCATGAACTGGCAAACGAAGAGAAACATCAATTCAAGGTCGCGCGCGAAGGAGCGGCGCTGTGCACGTATTGCCACGAGTTTGATGTCGACGCGATGCCGGTCGTGCATGCACCAACACGCAACGGCGAATGTCTTGGTTGTCATAATCCGCATGGCGGGCGGGATCAATCCATCACGCGCGATGTATCAATCGAATCGCTATGCAACCGTTGTCATGAATCGGTGACGATGCAGCAGGCGTTTTTGCATACGCCGGTGAATGACGGCTATTGTGTGTCGTGCCATTCGCCTCATGCTTCGCGTTACCCGAAGCTGCTGGATGCGTACGGGCCCGATCTTTGCATCACGTGTCACGATGAATTTGGCCAGCAGTTGGGGCAGGTCAAGTTCGTGCACAAGGCGATGGACGAACGGTGCATACGTTGTCACGATGCGCATGGCTCGATGTTCCCGCTGTCGTTAACGGCGCCGGTGCCGGCATTGTGCCTCGATTGCCATGAATCATTGAACGATCAACTTGTCTCGGAAGCATTTGCACACAGCCCGACAACCGAGGGCTCGTCATGCATGACATGCCACACGCCGCACGGCGGCGACCTGGCATCGCTGATGCGTGATTTGCCTGCAAGAGTCTGCGTGACATGTCATAGGGAAGCGGTCGAGACGGCGGACGGCCGGGTGATCGGCGCGATGGACGATGTATTGTCCGCTGATCTATTCAAACACGGACAGATCAACGAGGGCGAATGCAGCGGCTGCCACAATCCGCACGGCGGCGAGAGGCCGCTGCTGCTGACTGGCAGCTTCCCGGTCGGGCTTTACGCGCCTTTTGATCTTGATTCGTTTGAGCTGTGTTTCCAGTGTCACGAGAAGGCCTTGGCGACGGATGCCAATGTATCCATCGGGGAAGATTCGCCGACACAGTTCCGCAACGGCGAACTGAACCTGCATTACCTGCATGTCAGCAGCGGCGTGGGGCGCAGTTGCAACATCTGCCATGAAACGCACACGGGCGAGAACGAAAAGCTGGTGCGTACCGCGGTGCCTTATCAGAAGTGGGAGGCTCCGCTCGATCTGACGCTGACTGATACGGGCGGTCGGTGCGTGACGGGTTGTCACCTGCCGTTTTCTTACGACCGTGTTTCGCCGGTCGCGTATGTGAAGCAGCGCGAAGCGGGTGAAGCGATGCGGCGGATTCGGCTTAGCGCTGCAAGTAAGCTTGAGGTGCGTTGGCATGCAACGGATTCGCTTGGCGATGAGGTGGCGGTGCCGGACGCGGAGCGGCTGACGCTGTTATTGTTCATGCGGGCGGATCCGGGCGATGACATCGACACGGTTGAAGCGGTGCGCAAGGCGATCCCGCGACGTCAGAATCTTCAGGTCGTACTGATTGTCAGTGGTGAGAAAGCTGTTGAACGTGCGGACGCGATCCATGAGGCGTGCGATCCGTCGTGGCATGTCGTGCAAGAAGAGCAGTCGATGGTCAACATATCGCAGATCAAGGCCCGGCCGATCGTGCAGATCATCCAATCGGACGGCAAGGAGATGGCGCGCATCGACGGGGCGCCTCAGTCGCTTGCGATGAAACTGGAAGCGTACATTGATCTAGCCAACCAGGACGAGGCGATGGCGTCGGTTATTCAGCCGTTAGAGCCGGGCGTCGTGGGCCAGCATACGGATATTGATTCGGATCAGTACCTGCGCGTCGCGCGACAGTTAATCGAGGAAGGCAAACCCAAACGTGCAGAGCAGGCTTTATCCGAAGCGATCGAGCTGTATCCGCAAAGAAGTGCGTTCCATGAAGAACTGATAGGCCTGTTGATCACTACGGATCGAGCGGGTGAAGCGATCGACATGCTTGACCGTGTGCCAAGCGACATCGTCAATGAACAGACCGCCTCGATCCTGCGGGCGCGGGCCAGCATCAAGCTGCAGCGCTGGCAGGAAGCGAAGACGATTGTTGAACAATTGCTCGCAACCGACCCGGACCTGCGCGAAGCACATCACCTGATGGGCCTGATCCAGCAGCACGAAGGCAACTGGCGCGAAGCATCAGAAAGCTTCCTGCGGGCGCTGGGGACGGAACAGTAGCGCAGCTTACCTTTCTGTGTATCGGGTGCCACATCTTGATTGTGAAGCAACAAGGTGTGCTGGTCCTTCGCACACTTTGCTCCTGCGGAGTCAAAGTGTGGCACCCATCAATCGCTGCAGATGTATTGAGTGTGCTACAGGAGACCTTCGGTCGCAAGTTCGGCAGGGTCGTGAGACCCGCGCCGAGCGCGTACTATCTTCGCATTAATCCTGCGCCATAAACGCCTGGTGGAATTGGACCGTACCTTTTGGCACATCTGAATCGAACGTCAGCACGAAGAAGACCTCCGGCGGGACGCCTTCAAGCGTGAGGTTGTTCGTGTTCTTGAAGCCGAATCGCGGGTAATACTCCGGATGACCCACCACACAGCAGCCGTGGGCGCCAAGCGCTTTGAGTTGTGACAGGCCTTGCTCGATCAAGCTGCTGCCGATGCCTTGGCGTTGGTGTTCGGGCAAGACGGAGACCGGGCCGAGTCCGTACCAGTTCTGCGAACAATCAGACATAACAACCGGGGAGAAGGCAATGTGTCCCACCACTTGCCCGTCCGCTTCCGCGACCAGCGATACCGTCAGCACGCCGGCATCACGCAACGCATTGATGATGAAGTGTTCCGTTTGATTACTGACTTTAAGTGTGCGGAATGCTTCCTGGGTGACTTGCGTGATTGCATCCCTATCAGCTTCGATTTCGGGTCGAATGACGATGTCTTTATTCACGCTTGGAATCCCACGTATTGATAGAAAGCGGTTGGCATGTCTAAGATCGACGAGGTCGGCAGACCCGCGTCGAGCGCAGTGCATACTACCAAGATCGCTTAATCACTGATACTGATATCCAGGCGTTTTTCGCGTAGTTGTTCAGAGGGGATCCACAGGCGGTCGATCTGCATCTTTGGGTCGAACACGCCATCGACGGCCTGGCCGTTGACGGTGAACTTTCGGCCGCGTGCGATTGTAGTCTTGCAGGTCAGGTCGATCTGACACTTCTGGACGGTCGCCTTTGCGTGGAAGTGCTCGAACGGCGCGTTGGCAGCGGGTTGTATCCACAATCCGTCGAAGGCGGGTTCGATGCCGAAGACGAAACGGATGAGCGTCTTGAGCACGACGTTGGAGCTGCCGGTCTGCCAGTCGTTCATGTTCTGGCCGTCGATCGACTTGCCGGGGTTGTGCCCGTAGGAGTTGGGCATGACGAAAGGCGAGTGCGACAGGTTTTCATGGATATCGGTAAAGGGCAGTATCTTGTAGAGCTGTTCCCACGCGCGTTTGGACTGGCCCATCTGGAACAGGGCCATGATCGCAAATGCGGTCGCGTGGATGTAGCAGGCGCCGTTCTCGGCGGTGCCGGGCGGCAGCTTGCCGATGCGTCCGACGCCGCGCGTGTTTGGCGGGAAAGCGGGCGCGAAGGTTTTCAAACCGTATTTACTGTCCAGCCGATCGAAAGCATCGAGGATGATGCTGCGTAGCGGCGACTTTTCTTCGAGCATGCCCGAGAGCACCCAGAAGGCGTTGGAGGTCAGCCCATCGCGTGGTACGCCGTCGGGGTCTTTGAATCCGCCGACGAGATAGGAGCGGCGATCGCCCCAGCCGTGGAGGATGCGTGTGTGTCCCTTGTCGTTGCGTTCGACGGCGTATTCATTGAGCCCTTGACGCAGGTTTTGCGAGGCATCGTTGTATGCCGTGACATACTTGTCGTATCGCTGGTCATCCAGAGCGGCAAGCAGGTCGATCATCTCCGTACAATTCTGCAAGACATGCAGCGTCGCCATGACGCTGACGCCTGTGCCGAACTTTTGCGACGGATCGAGGCTGATGCCTAAGCCGTCCATCGCGTCGTTCCAGTCGCCGTAGAGCGCACGGACGCAGCCGGTGTGGCTGTGGTCGCGATGGTCCAGCAGGTACTGCATGATCTTGAACATGTGCATGAGCACACTGTCCTGCTTGTTGGATTTTTCCACGACGCCGGCGGGCTCGTCGATGATCTCGTGATAGCCGACCTGTTCGTTGAGGATGTTGTAGTCGCCGGTGAACTTGATGTAGCTGACGAGGCAGGAGATCACCCACGAGCCTTGATCGATGAAGGGGCGCAGGTCCATCTGCCCGGCCGAGCCGTCGCTTGCAGGCAAGGAGTATTGTCGGAAGCACCGTCCGTCTGGCGCGGTGAAACCGAGCATCTCCAGCAGCTTGTCCCGCGCCGCGTCGGGCCGCCAGACGGCGAGCGCTTCGATCGCCTGGCTGACATCGCGCACGCCGATCAGCGAGTTAGGCGTGACCTGGATGTAGCCTTTGATCAACGCACAGAACTCAACCTGCCGCTTGAGACATTCAAGGAACGTGTTGAACACCGGCTGGCGCAGCACCTGCGTGTCGGCCTTGTCGACCGTCAGCTCAAGACTGCTGTGCCGAAGCTCATCGTCCGCGATCAGGCTGTCCAGTTGCTTATCAATTTCGATGCAGTCGACCGGTTCTTCGACCAGGCGTTTGGCGTCGGCGGATGTTTCGGCCTGGCTGAACACGATGTCGATCCGAGCATGCTCCATGGCCGGCATGTGCAGGTGCAGCATGTCGGCGGCGATCGCCTGGTCGACAAACGTGCAGACGTTCTGGCCCCGACCGAACGTGCCCGCCTTCAGCGCTTTGGCGGTATGCAGGCTGTGACGCGAGCCTCCGACGTATTGCCCGCGCGCGGTCGTGGCTTCCTTGCGCGTCAGTGTGCATTGACTGCTGGGCGTTAACGCACGACGCAAGATACCCCAGTTCGAGAACGAACGTGTACGGTCCAGGTCCTCGTTCACCCGGACCATAAAGCTTTCAAGCGTACGCGGCGAACTCTTGAACCGGCTGACTACCTGAATCTCTTTGAACCACGGGTCTTCATCGCTTTGAAATAGCTGGTGGCGCAGGAACGGATTGAAGTACGAGGAAAGATAGACCGACCGGTCGCTGGGTGAACGGTTCTCCGCGTAAAGCGTGAAGCACAGATCATTGTTGGGTTTGGCAAACGCACGAACGACAAAACGCAGGCCGTCCACTTCGGTGATGAAGTAAGCGGCCGCATAGGAAAGCACGGTGTAGCGCGTGACAGGTGTATCCGAATCTTCATCCATCACCGGAACCGATAGCAACGGAACAGGCTGGAACGAATCACCACGGGGTAAGCCTGCGAAAAACGCGATGTTCGGTTCCTGACCGTGCGCGGAGCGGACGAAGTGAGAGAACAGGCCTTCGTTGCTGTGCATGTAGCCCGAGGCGTGGACCCAGAAGTTGAAACCGCCCTGGCCGTAGGGGAATCGGCTGTCGCCGTTGTCTCTGGGATAGGCCAGCAGGTGGTTGCGATCGAGCACGTAGACGCCGCCGGGCATCTTGTTGTCTGCATCGATCTTCAGCCGCGACTTATCCAGCGCCCGGGCAGACTCGATGATCCAATCGACAGCACCGCGCAGGCCGGCGGGCTGGGAATCGGGGGTGATGGCTGACGTTGTCATACTGAATCAATACTCCTGCCAATCGGCCCCACTCCGACCGGGTGCACAATCATATACACGCTCCTAGTCGGCATCGGGCTCGATCAGTTCGCGAACATTTGGATAACAATGGATCAGCATGCCCGCGAAACCGGGCTCAGGTTCGAGCGTCTGCCAGGCCTGGGCGAAACGTTCGTTAAACAGCGACGCCGGCTGGCCGTGGAACGAGATCGTCGGCACTTCCGGGTAGGGCACGGTTTCCACCGAAGCGCAAATCCCTTTACCGATACGTTTTGCGTAAGCCAGTTCGTCCTGGACCACACCGCTGATCGAGTTCGGCCCGACGGCGTCGCGGCGGTAGGACATGATGCCGATGTAATCACAGATATCCTGGATGTGCTGCTGCGCGGGCTTGGTCGTGCCGGCATATTCGACCGCCATCGGCAGGCCGTCCTCGGTTTTCTGCGTGTCGAACCAGAAGGGGATATCGCAGGCGAGTGTCAGGTCGGGGTCCGCCTCGCGGATCACCTGCTTGGCTTTGTCGTAGTAGGTAAGCAGGTCCCGGAGGATGACGGTGCGTTGGGCGGGGTCGGACCATTCGTCGAGGATGTAAGGCTCGATGTCGTAGTGAACGCCCGCAAAGCCCTTCCCTTTAGGCATTTGCGCATGCAGATCAAGGATAGCGTGCAGCACGGCCAAGGTTTTGGGCTGGTTGTGCGACTGGGCCATGGACTTTTCGCCGTCCAGCGCCTCGATGCGGATACCACGTTCGTGGGCCTCCTGGACCAGGTCGATGTAGGCCTGCGGGTTCTTGATGACGATCGGGTCGGCCTGCTTGTCGTAGTGGACCTGCACGAGCAGCAGGTTGATGCCCTGGCGCTGACAGAACGCGAGCATGTCTTGGCGCTGCACTGGGTCGAAGATGAACTGGCTGTGCCAGACCCACATCCCTTTGATATGACTGTTGTTAGCCTGGGCAGGGGTAGCTCCCTGATCCGCCTTGGCGGTGGAGAGGCAAGTCAACAGACACACGGTGAGTAAAACGATGGTCCGCCAGCGGCCGAACCCGATCGCGTTCGGGCTGATCACACGTAAGTGGTGTGTGGGACAGAACAAGCGGAGATGGGGGTATTTCATGCTGTTACTGAGTGCTCCTGACACCATAAAACGTCCTCATCTGCTCACAGTCTGGTTAATTGCCATGAAGAGAGATGGGGTATATATTTTTCTTCATCATATGAACTATTGACCAATTGTCAAGGTATTGATAGTCAAAATGGGTTGTTGTGGCCGTGTGATTTTTGGATGCTGCTGTGAGCAGCTTTTATGGCGTATCGGCGCGGGCCAACCCAGGAATCCGGCAATAATGTTTCATATATTTGCAAAACAACGATTTAAACCCTCGCCCAATGGGTTTACGCCGACCGGTAGAAGCGGGAATGAATGTTCGGGGGGTGAAATATAAATTTCAGTCAACGAAATAAAATTCTTGACTCAAAGAGTGTGCGGTGTTATATATGAGCATCGGTAATGTCGGTTCTGCGACAGATGGCGTGGCGCTGACTGGGAATCCACTTAACCAAACTGTGTCTCACAGGTGTTCAAACAACAAATAGATGAAGGAGAAGGGGTGATGCCAGATCGGATCAGTCGCAGCAGTTTTCAGCAATTGATGGCCTATTCTGCCGCCGCAGGCTTGGGGGCTTACGCGGTCACACCGAATGCTCAGGCGTTGGTTTTCGTTCAAGACCTTAACCTGGACCTGGAATGGAGCGTTGCCGCGAACCCGAACCCGCCGAACGGCGCCGCCGGCGACGACTTCAATTACATCAACTGGGATGCAGGTCTGTCGTTCGATCTGCAGACCAGCGCCAATCCCAACGGCTACGACCACTTCATCAACGCCGGCAAGTTCGGCGTGCAGGTCAGCCCGTGGTGCGACAGCGCCAACTATCCCGGTTGCCGGGGTGACACGCCCGGTTTTGCTGGCGTGACCAGCTTCGTGTTCTCATCCCAAGTGGATCTGGACCCGGACAACGCGGCGAACCTCGATCCGTCGGACCCGTTCTATACCACCGAGTGGGCAAACAACACGTACTACGTCGTTGGCTTCGGTCCCGAAGTTACGATCGACGGCACGCAGAAAACCGTCGGCGTCATCAACTATGACTACTACACCGGTTTCCTGACCATGCTCGGCAGCTTCGGCGTGGGCGATAACGACGCGTCGACACATGTCGTGCAGGGTGGGTTCGTGGCCTTCAGCTTCGAGGGCACGGATGGCACGCACTACGGTTGGGTACAGGTCGGCCGTCAAACCGGCCCGTCTACTTTCACCACCGCGAAGTTCCACAGCTATGCGATCGAGACCGAACCGGACACACCGATTTCTACGCCGATGATGGGTGATCTGAACTTCGACGGTTTCGTCGGGCTGGACGATCTGGACATCGTGCTGAGCAACTGGAATCAGAATGTCGATCACGGCGACTGGGCAAGTGGTGATATCGCGGGCTACATCCAGCCGGATGATTCCGGTCGCGCCTCGGGGATGAGCGGTGGCGACGGCTTCGTCGGCTTGGATGACCTGGATGCTGTGCTAGGCAACTGGAATGCCGGAACCCCACCGACAAATAGTGCCGCGGTTCCCGAACCGGCGTCGCTGGTCCTGCTGGCAGGTGGTTACGGCGCGTTGGGTCTGCGTCGGCGCAGGTCTAACTAAATCAAAAAATGTCGGCCCGGGTCGGACGGTGTGCAGCTTGCAGCACGCCGTCTTCCGGGGCGGCGTATGTCAACGGCAGACCGACCGACCCAATTAAACGACATAAGGATGCAGTTACCAGTACCCGATGGACGCGTGATCCACGGATTGTCATGAAAGTCATATCAGTTAACGGGTGAGCGGTGAGAGGGGCGTCGTGTCGGCGTCCGCCGGTCCCTAACGGAAGGAGAGAAAAATGAAACAGGTTCTTGATCGGAGTTCAACCGGCAGGCTGATGGCCTACTCGGCTGCTGCGGGTATGGGCGCATTTGCCATGGGCACCGGCGCACAGGCCGCGGTGCAGGAAAGCACGGCTCTGCTCAACACGACGTTCGCCCACACCGGCCTAGCGTCCAACGGCGACGACTACACCGTCGATATCGACATCAACGGCGACGGCGCGAACGATACACGTATGGGCGTGTTCCTGAACGCGATCAGCATGACCGGCTTCCCGGGCAATGCCGTGCTGTCAGACAGCACCACGGGCTCGCTGGCCTACTACGTCGTCGGCTTCCAGACAGGTGACACCGTCGACAGCAGCAGCGACATGGCCGGCGGCGGCTTGAACTTCATGTTCGTCACGCCGTACGTTCCGCTTTACGGCGGATATCGCTATCAGATCTTCCACACGCAAAACGGCGACTGGGTCGGCGTGAAGTTCAAGATCGCGGGTCAAACACACTTCGGTGCGATCCAGATCAAGGAACTGGCCGGGCTCGGTTCGCTGGATCAGACCGGCGACGGAGATCCGCACGGCGTCGGCGACTTCTCGACCGATCCGGTGCGCGTCACGCTTGGTTTGATGATCTGGGAAGACCAGCCGGACACCGGTTTGGTCATCCCCGAACCGACATCGCTTGCTCTGCTGGCGATGGGCGCCGGTGCGATCGGCCTGCGCCGTCGAGCGTCTTAAGTAACCTCCGGTTGTTATGTATGAATGCAGCGTGTTGGGCGGAGATGAAAGTCTCCGCCCAACGTTGTTTGAACAAACCGTATGCAAGCAGGACCGAACATGAGCGGGCAACGAAGTGCAAGCAAAGTGTTACTCATCGGCTGGGACGCCGCCGACTGGAAGATCATCAATCCGCTGATAGAAAAAGGCTGGATGCCCAACCTTAAACGCCTGATCGACAACGGCGTAAGCGGCAACCTGGCGACCATCCGCCCGATCCTGTCGCCGATGCTCTGGAACTCGATCGCGACCGGCAAACGTGCCGACAAGCACGGGATTCACGGCTTCATGGAACCAAATCCCGACGGCACGGGCGTGCGCCCCGTGACCAGCACGAGCCGAAAGTGCAAAGCGCTTTGGAATATCCTCACGCAGAACGGCATGCGGTCGAACATCGTGAGCTGGTTTGCTTCCGAACCGGCAGAGCCGATCAACGGCGCGATCGTGACGGATCGTTATCCGGCGCTGTGCAAGGTGCACGCGAGTATGCGCGAGGCCAAGCCGGGCTTGTGTCATCCGCCCGAGTTAGCAGAGAAGCTGCTTGAGCTGGTTGTCGATCCAACACTGCTGGATAGCGACGCACTGACACCTTTCGTGCCACAAGCGGCGCGCATCGATCAAACCAAAGACAACCGGTTGATGCAACTGGCGATGTTGATTTCGCGCATGGCGACCGTACAGGCGGCGGCGCATTACCTGATGTACAAAGAGCCTTGGGACTTTACCGCGATCTACTTCGATGCGATCGATCACTTCGGCCACGCGTTCATGCCGTACCACCCGCCGCAGATGCCGGGCATCAGCGATGAAGATGCGCAGATCTTCGGTGATGTGATGAACGGCGTGTATCGCTTCCAGGATTTGATGCTGCAGGCGACACTCGAAATGGCGGGTGAAGATACAACCGTCATCGTTGTGAGCGATCACGGTTTTCATAACGAAGAAGATCGGCCGAGCACCAACGGGATGGACAATCCCGAGGGTTGGCACAGCCCGTACGGTATCGCGGTCGCAAGCGGGCCCGGCATCAAGAAGCAGGAGCGCTTGTACGGCGCGACGCTATTGGATGTGACGCCGACGATTCTTACGTTGTTGGGTTTGCCGGTCGGTGCGGACATGGATGGTCGGCCTTGGCTTGAGATCATGGACCCGCCGGTGCAGATCGAGCGTGTGATGAGCTGGGATGAGATCGAAGGCGACAGCGGTACGCATGAAGGCGAACACTGCGAAGACCCCGTCGCCGCAGCCGAGGCGATCAGGCAACTCGTCGAACTCGGTTACATCGAAGACCCGGGCGACGATGCGGAGAAGGCGATCCACAACACAACCATGGACATGAAACACAACCTCGCGCGGGCGCTCGATGACAGCAAGCGCGCGGCCGAGGCGATCCCGGTCTGGCAGGAGCTGATCGAGCTTGCTGATGAAAAACATCGCAGCTACTTCCAGATGAAACTTGCGCGTGCGTACCTGGGGCAGGGCTATGCAGACGATTGCGAGCGCGTGTTGCGTGAAGCATTTGATGAGCAGCAGATCGCGCACCCGACGATCCAGCTTGTCATGGGTGATGCGATGCTGGCGCGGGGGGATATCGACGGTGCGCTGAAGTGTTTTGATGAAGTGAAGAAAGCGACGCCTGATGCTGCGGGATTGCTTCAGCGATTGGGCAAGGTGTACTGCATGCAGAAGCGTTGGGATGAGGCTGAGTCGGTGCTCGGGCGTGTGCTTGAAGCCGATCCGGACAATCCCACAGCGCTGAACAGCCTGGCAGAGGTGTGCATCGCCAATGGCGAACACGCACGCGCGGTCGAGCTGGCGCTACAGGCGGTCGGGCTGTTCCATCAGTTCCCCCGGGCCCACCGGACACTCGGCCAGGCGCTGGCGGAGCTGGGCATGGACGATCAGGCGATCCTGGCGCTGCAAACGAGCCTGGGGATGGACCCGACGCACCGCGGGGCGCATCACTGGCTGGCGAAGCTGTATCGGCGGAACAATCGGAACATCGAGCTGGCGACCCGTCACGCGGCGGCGTCGCAGGCGTGGACTGGCGCATAATTATTTTATACACGCAATGAAAATTTATTGACATGGCAAGCTTGTCCTTTTACAATTGATCTCGTTGTGAAGGAAAACCCGGGTCCAGAGGTTTCTCCGGGCCAAAAGTGCCGTGATGAAAAGGATAAATCATGAAACGCAAAGGTTTTACGCTTATTGAACTTCTCGTGGTCATCTCGATCATCGCGTTATTGGTCGGGATCCTGCTTCCCGCCCTCGGCGCTGCACGGCGCGTGGCACAGGATGTGAAGTGCTCCTCGAACGTCCGCCAGCAGATGATCGGGGTATTTGGGTATGCGACGGACAACCGCGAGATCCTGCCGATCGGGTACACCAACAGCAGCCCGCCGATTTACTGGTCGGTTCTGATCAACGATTACACGATGCAGACAGGCACCGGTGAGACAGAGCACGGCGAGATGTTCCAATGCCCCGCGGCCACGATCGACCAGGGCATCCTGCATTACTCAATCCACCCGGTGATCGGATACGACCCGCTGGATACGGCTGCCGCCATCGCCAGCGGCAAGAATGTCCCGCCATACTTCACGCTGGACATGATCAAGCGCCAGACGGAATTGGTTTACATCATGGACGGTATCCAGTTCAAGGATCGCAACTTTGTGGACCCGGATACCGGCGAGATCACGGAATACAACGTCTACGCCACGGCATTGCGGCTTGATAACAACTCGGTGTTCATGGCACGGCGTAATCCGGCGCTGCCCGGCTGCTGGTTCAACCCGCAGGCTGACGATAACGAAGATGCGATCGATCCCGGTCAAAACGAGGACAGAGAAACCTCCGGTTTTGGCAGTGCTGACATCCGTTGGCGGCACGGGGGTAATAATTCAGCGACCTTCTCGTTCTTCGACGGCCACGTGGAAAAACGCTCGATGGACTCGGTGCTGAAGCGTCACGTCCGGCCTGACCTGCCGTAACGACGCCTGAAAAACAGCGTTGGGATTCTATAAATCAGGATTAACGTTGCAGATAGTCGGTTTTTTCAGGTATAAATGGGACATAAATCCGCTCGATTGACTTGAACTTTTCGTTGACTGGATAACAACTCATGCGTGGTGCCGTTAAAAAATCGACTCAGACCATTTCGGCGGTTCATAACCGTCGGCTGGCGGTGCAGTTGCTGCGTCACCACGGGGTGCTATCGCGCCAACAGCTTGCCCAGATCACGGGCCTGCGTAACTCGACACTGACCTATATCGTCCGCGAACTATTGGAAAACCAGGTCGTGCGAACGGTCGGCAAGGCGGAATCCAAGACGGTGGGCAAGAAGCAGTTGCTGCTGGAGATCAACCCGGACCTGGGATGGGTGGTCGGGCTGAGTATCGACCGTGATTCGATGACGCTGTCTTACCTAGATGCGGCCGGCAAAGTCCTGGGCCAGGAGCACATGGCGACGGGCCACAGCGTGGACGACATCCCCCGGCAACTGTCCAGCCATGTCCGATCGTGGGCGACGGCGCACGATGAATCGATGAAGAAGCTGCTGGGCGTCGGGATCGCGACGCCGGGCGTGGTGGATTACACGCGTGGCGTGTTGCTAACGTCGACGTGGTTGAACACGAAGAACTACCCGATGGGCCGGATGGTCAGCGATGCACTGGGCGTGCCTGTGCTTGTTGATAACGATGCGAACTTCGCTGCTGTAGCGGAGGCGCACCAGGGCAGCGCCCGCGATCTTGGCACGTTCATCTACTTCTTTGTAAGTTCGCAGCAGCACAACGATGTGATCCAGATCTACGGCCTGGGTTCGACGTACTTCATCAACCACAAGCTTCATCGCGGCGTCCACTTCGGCGCGGGTGAAGTTGACGCGATCCTCGATCCGGACCCGACCGAATGTGTCACGCCGGACCAGCTTGAATTGCTGGCGGAGCCTGACGGGCCGTTGACGCCGGAGCTGATCCGCATCGGCACGGACCTTGGGCACACGATGGCGAGTGTGGTGAACCTGATTGATCCTGAAGCGGTGATCCTGGGCGGCAACGTGATCATCACGAATAAGCAAGTACTTAAGACGATCGAATCGGTGATCAACCAGACGATCGTTTCGCTACCCAACCGCTACGTCGAGGCGCGATGTTCCACGTACAGCGACTTCGGCAGTTCCATGGGCGCCGCGTTCGCCGCGATCGATGCGATCCAGATCGTTGAAGGCGAGCAGCCGCGCGTCGGTCAGGTGCCGGCCGATTATGAGCAGCCGGGCATCGTGAATTCCGTCAGCGTGCAGAGCTGAGCGTAGTGGTGAAGCCGTCGATCGGCCGTGCCAACATACTCACCGACCCCAAACACTTTTTGTGACATGAATCCGACTGTAGCGTTTGATGGGTGGCACATCTTGATCGCGCAGCGACAAGGTTTGCTGTTGCACGCACACTTTGCCCTGCGGGTCAAAGTGTGGCACCCATATCGCAACGCTCAGGGTTTATACGCTCGAATGCTTTTAAAACGAAAGACACTCTGCCGATGCTGACACTCCCCGGGCTTGAGTTGCTGGACTGGATGATCATCGCGGCGTTTTTTGCTGCGACGCTGGCGATCGGGCTGTACTTTTCCAAACGCGCCAAGGCCAGTTTGGATGATTACTTCGTCGCGGGCAGGAAGATGACGTGGTGGGTGGCGGGCACATCGATCGTGGCGACGAGTTTCGCAGCGGATACGCCGTTGGTGATCTCCGGCTGGATGCGAACGGTCGGGCTCGAGCGCAACTGGTTCTGGTGGGGGGGCATCATGGGGATGATGCTGTGCACGTTCTTTTTCGCGAGGCTTTGGCGAAGGGCGAAGCTATTGACGGATGTCGAGTTTGTGGAGCTTCGTTACGCCGGTGCGCCGGCGGCGGGCTTGCGTATGTTCCACGCCTCGTACCGGTCGATCATCCAGAACACGCTGGTGATGGGCTGGGTAACGCTGGCGATGGTGAAGATCCTTGAAGTGACGCTGGATATCCCGTCGATCGTTTTCGTTTCGGGTCAGTGGATGCCGGAGTTTATCCCCAAGGGTGTTGAGATCGCGTCACGGATAGACCCGGCGTCGATCCTGTCGATCCCCGGTTATGGCGAGGCGATCATCTCCGCCAAGGCAACGGGCATCATCGTGTGCTTCGCGGTCGCGGCCGGTTACAGCGCGATATCCGGGTTGTGGGGCGTGATGGCGACGGACGTGTTCCAGTTCTGCCTAGCGATGACGGGTACGATTATTCTGATGTTCGTGGTGTTCGCGGTGGCGAACGGGCCGACACAACTGGTGGACCAGGCAGTCGCGGCGGTGAACAACGGAGAAGTCAGGAACGTCGCGCCGGCGGACAGGCAATCGATCAGCGCGCAGGCCATCCTCGATGCGGTGGAGCCGCCCAAAGAAGGCACGACGGCCGAAGCCCAGCACAAGGCAGGAGATTCCGTTGTTGCCGACCTGGTTCAGCAGAACCTGATCCGCCCGGTCGCAGATAACGACACGCAATACGTTTGGACAGCAACCGACCTGGATGCCGCGGCGGTGCGAGCGATGCTGGAAGGCACGATGCCGGACAAGGCCGTAGGCGCGGTGATGCGCTTGTGGGAAGGGGCCTACACGGTCGGGCGTGAATTGTTCGAGGAAAAGGGGATCGCGGACCGTCTTGTCGCGGCCGGTTTATTAAGAGAAGACCGCGATGCGAAGGGCGGGAAGCTGGGTTACTACCGCATCCCGGATCTATCGCTGAGTGAAGCAGAGCTTATCGAGAAGATGGACGAAGTGGGTATCGAGCGGAAGAGCGAGATGCTGGCGGCGGTACACAAGGATCGGGTGGTTGCGCCGTCGAAGATCACCGGATTCCTCCCGCCGTTCGATGTGAAGAATGGCGGATTGACCGCGATCTGGGCGTTGATCGTGTTCCTCGGTTTGCAGTGGTGGGGCGGGGGTGAAGGCGGTGGATTCCTGGCGCAACGGCTGTTCTCGTGCAAGGATGAGAAGCACTCGATGCTGGCGATGCTCTGGTACAACTTCGCGATGTACGTGCTTCGGCCCTGGCCGTGGATCGTGGTGGGCGTCGGGTCGCTGTTCCTTATTCCCGATGTGACGGCGTATGGCGAACACTACACCGCCGAACACGCCTACGTGATCATGCTGATGAAGTACCTGCCGATCGGGCTCAAGGGGCTGATGGTCGCGGCTTTGATGGCGGCGTACATGTCCACGATCTCAACGCACGTGAACTTCGGCGCCTCCTATGTCGTGAACGACCTGTACAAGCGATTCATCAACCCTGAGGGCAGCGAACGCTCGTACGTGATGGTCTCCAAGATCACGACAGTGGTGCTGGCGATCCTGGCGGGGATGTATGCGTACTACTCGGACAACATCGCGACGGGCTGGTTCACGTTCTTCGAGTTGATGTCCGGTGCGGGCTTCGCGGTGCTGTTGCGCTGGTACTGGTGGCGTATCAGCGCGTGGAGCGAGATCGCAGCTATGGCGTCGTCGTTGATGGTATTCGTCCTGTTGAACTACACCCGGTTGTTCCACGGGTTATTCGAGCTGCTTCAGTTGGGCGAGTATCAGTACCTGCTGGATGAGTACGCGGTGCGGTTCACATTAAACCTGGTGATCTCGACGACGATCTGGGTGACGGTGACGTTCCTGACGCCGCCGGAGTCAGATGAACACCTCGTTAAGTTCTATCAGCGGGTTCAGCCACCGGGCGGCTGGAAGCGGATCGCGGATAAGGCGGGCCACCCGAACCACCTGCGTGTCGGCGGGCTTGAATGGACCGGGTGGCTGCTGGGCGTGACGGGTTTGTTTGCGATGATCTTCAGCCTGGGCCATGCCTGCTTCGGCAACTACCTGTGGACCGTGATCTACGGCCTGTACGGCATCCTCGCGACGGTGCTGATCTTCAAACTCATGGGCAAGATGGACTGGTCCGCCGTCGCGGAAGACTAGTGCCGGTGGCTTGGGATCAACCGCTCAACCTCTGAGACCGCTGCGTTGCGATAGCATGTCAACATGGGGGAGATCGGGCCACAAATCGCCTAATATTTTATTCGTACGTTGAAATAACTGGCGGGGAAATGCTCTTGGGGTGGAACATCTTGATGAGAACTGGGAGGGGCTGCACGCTCATCGGGGTGGTATTGCACGCCCCGCATGCGAAGCGGCTGGTAACCTCAGAAAGTGTTACCCATGTCTCCGAACACCTGTTAACAAAAGTGATTTGCTTCGGTCGGGTGTCAGTGGACGTCGTCTGATCCGCCGAGGAATCTGAAGCCGGCGGCTTCGAAAGCGCTACGGCTTGCTTCAGTTTTCAAGTAATCCATGAACGCTTGAGCGTGGCTGTTAGCAGTTGTTGTGAGTGCGATGGGGTAGCGGATCGGCTTGTGACTTTCATCGGGGAAGGTTGCGAGGATGACAACACGATCGCTGGATACCGCGTCGGTCTTGTAGACGATGCCTAATTGTGTTTCGCCGCGCTCAACAAGCAATAAGGCTGAGCGTACATCCTTGGCGGGGATGATCTTTGATTCGACCGCGCTCCAGAGGCCTAATGATTGCAAGGCGGACTTGGCATACATCCCGGCGGGGACGTGGTCGGGATCCCCCATCGCGAGTTTGCCTTCGTAGCTGGATAACTGTTTGACGATATCGACGTCTTGCGGCGGATTATTTGCGAGTTCTTCGCCTGCATACCCGATCAGGACAATCTGGTTGGCGAGCAAGTCGGTCTTGGTTTGTTCGTTGATCAGGCCGGCTTGAAGCAGATGATCCATCCAGCGCTGATTGGCGGAGAGATAGATGTCGGCCGGTGCGCCCTGTTCGATCTGTAGCGCAAGCGTGGAGCTGGCGGCGGCGTTGCATCGAACAGTCTGGTGCGTTTGCTTTTCATATTGGGCGGCCAGTGGTTCGAGCACGTGGGCGGTGCTTGCCGCGGCATAGATGTTGACGGCCTGCGCCTGGTCGCCGGATTCGCTATCGCGATCGCAACCGATGACAAGTAATACCAGTGATAACAGGAAACAGGAGGCTAATCGGCACATCGCAGAATTCCTTGAACATGTTTGCGACATCAATCGCTCGTGCATCACACGTGGGTGCGCCGGATGATGCTACGACGCGGCCCGGCTACGAACGCGAACATGTAGTTTATCAAGGAAGTGCTGATTGACCTTGCTTTTTGTTTGATTTTCGATTCCTGAGTAGTGAGACAGTTTGTATACACCGGTAAGGAACTGTCGCGCCAACACGTTTAACATAGTCGGGTAGCGCTTCGCCCCAGCCGAAATGAAAAAACCTTGATGCCTCACAAACGCTTTGTTTGCATGGCATCAAGGTTGGAGGGTTGAGAAGTTTGGTCAGGGGAGGATTTCGTTTGCTTGATCCGGATACTCCTGATATTGATCGACATTAAACGTATAGGCATCCGTGGCCCACTTCGTGGGCTCATAGCTGATCATCTCAGCGTGCCCGTCGCACAGGGATGTATTAAACCGGTAATCGCCCTTATTCGTATGCCAGAAGTCACGGGCCGTCATGTTTGTTTCCACGTTGAAGTTGCTCGCGGGGTAACAAACCTCAAGAGCCTTGGACTCAAACATCGCAACGGTCTTGGACGGATTGACCACTTCGGTCGCCAGCCGGCCGTTCTGATACTTCAGCCCATGATCGTTACGGGTCAGGCTGCGTTTGTGGGCTGTATTGGCACGGTAGGAGGTGCCCCAGGAATAAAACAGTGAGTTGTCATCCTGCTGTTCATCCGCCGGGCAAACAGCGACAGGCACGGAGTCTTCGGGATCAGCATACGGGCCACCAACGTAAGGATTCAGATAACGAACATCAGCGCCGTACCTGGCGTATCCGCCGGCACTCCCGGCGGTACCCAGCCAGGACTGCGTCGCAACCATCGGGGCCGCACCATGCAGGCTGGCGGGTTCTTCATAGATAACCTTGTTCGGGAAGTGATCCTCATAGTCATTCTGATAGCTGACGATACCGATCGCGATCTGGCGGTGGTTGGACAGGCACTTGACACTGATCGCGGTCCGGCGAGCCGCCCCGAGCGCCGGCAGGAGGATGCCGACCAGCAGCGCAATGATTGAGATAACAACGAGCAGTTCGATGAGTGTGAAACCTTTCGACCGGATCATGATTGAGTCCTTCATGAGTGCGTACGGATAGCGCGAGGGACACGTCATCCCTTTTGACTACTAACTGTTTTGTGAATCACCCGTGTCGGCGTTAACCGGCACGGGTGGTGTATCGGTGATGTTCAGCGCTTGTTGCGGCGGATCAGTGCCAGGCCACCCAGGCCAAGCAGAGACAGGGCCGCCGGTTCGGGCACGACCGCAGCAGGCGGGGTGCCTTCGTTCCAGTGGTTCAGCACGATGTCCAGGTCTTCCAGGCCGACGTAGCCGTCACCTGTCGGATCAGCGGCCGCATCGCCGGGCGGAACATTCAGGTTCCAGTTGCTGAGGATGATGTCAAGGTCATCCAGGCCGACGAAGCCGTCGCCATTCAGATCGCCATCCAATCCACCGACGGCGAACGCGGCATCAAATTGTGCCTTGACTTCCTCGGCCGTGAGAACGCGGTTCCACAACGCCGGTTCGTCCATGTCTCCGTTGTAGCGCATCGCGTTGGCGCGCCCCTTACCTATACGCTGGCGGTAGTCAAAGTCCATGATCTGGTCACCGATCCAGATGTTCGGGAACGAGATGGAATCGAACGTGGCGGTATCCTGTTCGCCGCCCGCCAGGTCACCGCCATCCACGTAGATATTCAGGAATCCGCTATCCAGGACCCCGTCGTATCCCCAGGTCGCCACGACATGGTGCCACTGGCCATCGGAGTAGTCGGTAGTTCCATCGGTTTCAGCATAGATCGTCGGCACGTCATCCGTGCTCAGTTCAATGGTGAAAACCCCGCTGCCGTCGGGCAGATTGGCGAAGCGCACATTCATGACCTCGCCGCCGCCTTCGTCACCGAGATACAACATGCCGGCGGTACCCAAGCCATCCGGGCTCGGATCGGTCGCGCGTACCCATGTGCTGAAGCTGCCGGCGGCCATACCCATGGAATTCAAGGGGTTGGTGAGGCTCATAACGAGGCAGTTGCCTGAAAGTGTATTGAAGTTAAAACCGGTGTTGCCGGCATCGAAACCATCAAAACCGCTTGACGGTTCGAGGCTCGCAACGCCTACAACCGTGTCGATACCCAGGTTGGCGTCGGCGACAAAGTTGCCTGCACCCAGCAGCAGATCGAGGTTGTCGACCTCGGTTGCGATAGTCGAGGTGTCACCGGGATTGGTTGATTCATTAAAGCCGAAATGCAGCAGTGGGGTTTGGCCGGCAAGGACGTCGTAGTAGTTGCCCGCCTGCGCCGACTGCGTAGCCAACGCGAACGCCAACACGCTGCACGGCAGTGCCGCAATCCATCCACTTTTTGTCAGACCTTTCACTTCTCCGAACATGTGAACCTCCTAAGAGTTCTTTTGTTGATCCCACTTATCAGCGAGACTGGTTTTGACCGGGGTGTTCAGGATTGAAACACCACTTAAAATGAACAAGACGATTCGATTGAGTTAAAGAACGTTGACGTTACATATTGATTAATCAGTTAATGTTCAAAGCTCATATCAGCATCCCAACGAACCACACCCATGTGATGGCCGTTCTGGTACGTTGTTTTTCGTGCGTAGAAAGCGGTGAGCAGCGAGCCATCCGCCAGTTGCACCGTGCTTGGGTAGCCGCCGTCCCATCCGATGAATTCCGCGAGACGCACGGGGTTTGACCAGGTCTGGCCGTCATCTTCACTGATGCGCGCCGCGACATATTCATCACTCTCGACGCGTCGGCCGTAACAGAAAAGCAACCGGCCGTCTTTGAGTTTCAGAAGATCAGCGGGGACTTCCTTGTCTTCCGTAAGCGGGCCGACCAGCTCCCAATGTTTGGCATCATCATCCGAGCGATACAGGAACAACCGACCGGACCGCACCGCGGCCAGCCAACGGCCTTCACCAAGATGGATCAGGAAAGTCTCATCAGTTTCTTTGTCTGGATCGATCAAGACCGGATCGCCCCACGTGCGGCCATCATCTTTACTGCGAAGGACGTAAGTGCCCATCGCCTTCTTCAGTTCGTAGTGGTAGGTATAAGCCGCGACGCGCAGATCGCCATCCTGCCCGCAGACGATGTCACCGAAGCCGTGGAGGATGCCGCCGTCCGGCGCGTTGGCGGGGAAGCCTTCTTTATCGACCTGCCATGTTCGGCCGTTGTCGCTTGAGCGTGAAACCCAAGGGCGCAAACGCGCAACGCGGTTGAACCCCTTGTCTTTATTGTCAGGGTCTTTGTACGCCAAAGACCACCCGCCACCAATGACGATCAAGTCGCCGTTGCCTGCCAGGCCCACCGCGTGATTCATGCGTGTGTTGGGTTCGCCGGGCTCGTGTACGGTTGGTGCGCCTTGCTTGTTCCAGGTTTTACCTTGATCGGTAGAACCCCAGACTTCGATGTCCCCGAGCATCAGGCCGTGACTCGGTTTGTTGTAGATTGTGGCGAGGATCGTTCCATCATCCAGCATCGTAAGGTTCGGCCAGGCGCAGACGTTTTCGATGGCAAAGGTCGGTTTGGCTAATTCTCCCGACGAAGTTCGGGCGGGCATACCGCTCTTGCCTGTCGCAGGTGACTGCTGCGCTACCGCGGTGCATGCAGCCATCGCGGTTGACAGGAGGACGGTTGCCAGCGTTTTGGTAAATCCTTCACGTATCGCCATGTTGAGCGTTTCCTTACCTGATTAAGCCGGTCTTGTAGTCCGGCCTTGGTTTTTAATGGCGGGGGCCACCGTCAAGTGACCACCGCTCTTGGAGGAAGGTGCGTCAGATCAATCTCGAACCGAACGCCGACAGAGCGCCAAGGCACCCAACCCGATCAGTGCCGAGCTGGTCGGCTCAGGGATCGCCGATTGATACTGTGCTGCGATCTGCTGGTCAGAGAGAGCACCAGTCCAGATGGCCAATTCATCGGCACTGCCCACGTAACGGAGGGAATTACTGTGGCCCTTGCCGAACTGATGTCGACCGCTGGAAATAAAATCAACACCATCCGTGAAGGTACCGATCACGGTCTCGCCGCCGAGCAGGCTGCCGCCATCCACATAGATAATCGCCTGTCCTGCCGATTCATCCCAAGTCGCAGCCACATGATGCCATTGGTCATCGTTATATGAGTTCACTGTTCGGACATCTGCCAGCACGATCGTTTCACCGGAGCCGTTGGTGATACGGATCCCGAACTTGCCTTCGTTGTCGATGAAGGTGTAAAGCGAGCCGGTCCCGCCCTGGTCGACGCGCAGCAGGGTGCCGTAGGTATAGGTCGGCGTCGGTCCTGTCGTGGTCTTGATCCAGTTCGTTACCGAACCCAGTGTGCTGCTCATGACACCTTTAGGATCGGTCAGGTTGAAGATCAGGTCGCTGGAGTTTGTACCGGGGAGGGTAAACCAGGAGTTACCCGCCTCGAAGCCAGCAAAACCGCCGGTTGGTGAAAGCGAAACACCGGATGTGTCGCCGACCGTCATGTCATTGGTTTCCAGCACGGAAGCGGAGCTGTCGGCGGTGGCACTATTGTCGACTTCAACGGCGATGGTTCCCTTGGCGGTGTCGTTCAGCCGCCAGTAGAACTCGGGAGATTGCGAGGTGACGGTATCGACATAACCTGCAGATGCCGACCCCGCGAAACAAGCCAATGCAAAACCGGCAACGGCGCCAGGCATCACCCACCGCTTGATTCTCGATTCATGCTTCATCATTCTCTCTCCATCCTCTCTATATAGATAAGTGCGTGTATTGCGGAACCGCTCCGCAGACAATCCGCACGCCAACCCGGGCACAAGTGCTGCTTCGCGGGTTGGCCGAGTACAAGCTTTCACGATCACCTTTCTGGCCAAGAGCGGACTGCTTGAGAACACTGGGAAGCCAGTCAGCCCGCCGAATAAATGCCGCAACAAAAAACACAATCAGAACAAATCATACATTTATTAATAATCAATATATCACGTTTAATATTCATGTCAATAGATTTATCCAAAACTTCGAGCCAAAGTTGGCCGTATCGTCGCGACTGTGCCGGCCAAGAAAGCCAAACCGTCTGCAAAATTTACTTAAATTACTTTTAATAAATTATTTACAACTCAATATGGATCGAACGGCCCGTGTGAGGATAAGATGTGGTCGCGAAGGGGCCTGGGTTGTTAATGACAGGTAGAATTATGAATATTATTATCAATATGTTGAATAATATATTGACTGGCTAGTGGAATTCGATTAAAGTTACCATACTGGCTGGTCAATGATCCTTATTGATTCAGCACCGGAAGTGAAGCCATGACTGTCCTTTACCAAACGATCTTTCAGCGTCCACCGAAGACCACCCGCGAGGTGACCGACCAGTTGCGGCAGGCCATCGATGAGGGACGGCTGAAGCACGGCGACAAACTGCCGACTATCCGTCAGATCATGGCGGAGGCGGGCCTGCCGTACAGCACGATCAACCGGGCGATCAGCGCCCTTGCCTCCGAAGGCAAGCTGGTCTCCAAGAAGCGTGGCGGTACGCACGTCGTCGCACCACAGAAGCCGGCCCGGCCAAGCGGATCGGCCAGGCTCAACGCTTATGCATTGGTCATCCCGGAATTGAACATCGGTTTCTACCCCAATCTTGTGACCTCTTTCGAGACCTCGGCCGGGAAGGTCGGCCGGCGCATGATCGCCTGTGCGAGTAATAATGATGTGCACAAGCAGGGCGACATCATGGTCCAGATCATGACCGAGGGGATCAGCGGTGTCGCGTTATTGCCGACCACGAGCGGGCCGCCGCCGCGCCATCAGATCGAGATGCTGCATAACCAGGGTGTGCCCGTCGTGCTGCTGCACCGTGGTGTTGAAGGCGTGGAAGCGCCATTGCTGATCTATCCGGCAAGGGAGATCGGCGAAGCGGCGGGCAGGGCGATGCTTCAGCGCGGTCACGAGAAGATCGGATTTATTTCCTTCCAGCAATCCGCGGCCACTATGGGTTATGCGCGCGGCCTCCGCGCGGCCATGGGGGACGTGGATGTGGCCTGGAATGAGGATTGGTCATACATCGGCGACATCGCTTCGGCTACGGATGTGCCCAAACGTTTTGCACCCAAACTTACCGAGTGGCTGGAGAAGCTACTTAAAAGTAAGGATCGGCCGACGGCCGTGTTCACCAGTTTCATGCCGGTCGGTGAATGGGTGTATGTGATCGCATCGCGCCTGGGCATCCGCGTGCCGGAAGATTTATCCATCGTGACGGTCGGGGGCCAGCAACGCGACGGTGTGATCGCAAGCGAGCTGGCGACCGTGATCGTTGATGAATCGTACACGGGCAGTAAATCGGTCGAACTGCTTGGGCAGATGATCGACGGGCACCTCCCGCTGAATAGCCCCGTGTCATACAAGATCCAGACGGGCTTCGACCCGGCTACGAGCCTGCAGGACCTGACCTGACAGGATCGCTCGCAGATGACAAACGTTATCTGTCAGCGGGGATCGATTCGACGGGTGCCCGATCGTGTATTGACGCTTTGGTTTTAACCCGTTGAAGTGAAACTGACACATGCTGACAACGCTCGATTGGATTGTGATTGTTCTTTACCTCTTGCTGACAATCGCGACCGGCTTGTGGTACGGCGGGCATCAACGCGATGCCGACGACTACTTCACCGGCGGCGGGCGGATGACCAGCACCTTTCAAAACATACTCGTCGGCTTGAGTATCGCCGCGACGCTATTCAGCGGGATCAGCTTCATCGCTTTCCCGAGCATTGTGTATAAGAACGGCGTTACTGTTTTCTTCGTGCTCGTCAGTTTCATCGTGTCGTGGTTTGTCTTGAAGTATTGGTTCCTGCCGAGGTATATGAAGAACCCGCCGCGTGAGCCGTACCAGGTGATTGAGCAGCACTTCGGGATACAGGTGCGTACGCTCGCGGCCGGGATGTTTTTGCTATTGCGCGTTGGCTGGATGGCGGCGCTGATCTATGCACCGACGGTTGCACTGATGGGTGCGATCGGTTTAGAGGATGGCTGGTTCTGGGCGATCGCGATTACCATCGGTGTCAGCAGCACGGTCTATGCTTCGCTCGGTGGTATACGCGGCGTGATTGCGACGGACGCGATGCAGTTCGTCGTGATCGCGGGCAGCCTGGTGCTGGCACTTATCATCATCCTGACCAAGATGCCGATATCTTGGTCGCAAGCGGCTCAAAGCCTGGCGGATAACGGCAAACTCAAAGTCGCCAACTTCTCGCTGAATCCTACCGTTCCGTTCACGATCTGGGCGATGCTTGCCGGCTTCACGGTGGCGAACTTGAGTAGTTACGTGTCCGACCAGATGTCGCTTCAACGCTACATCACCTGCGGCAGTGAGAAAGCAGCCAGCCGATCGTTTGGGATTAATACGATTGGTGTGATTCTCGTAGTCGTTCTGTTATGCCTGGTCGGTCTGGGGCTGGCGGCCTGGTACATCAGCGTACCGGCGAGCGACCTGCCTGCGGATGCGGACCAGGTTTTCCCGTACTTCATCGCGACGCAATTGCCAACGGGCATCACCGGCCTGGTTCTTGCAGCCATTCTTGCGGCGACGATGAGTAGCATGACCAGCGGGATCAACACGCTCTCAGCCAACATCACGCTGGACTTCCGCGCAAGGTTCGGCAGCCCGATGACGGAAAAACAAAAACTCAGATATGCCCGCAACACCAGTTTATTGATTGGCCTGCTGGCGACAGTGCTTGCGGGGCTGGTCAGCTATCTGGGGGATATTTTTGATATCGCACAGACATTGTTGGGCGCGTTCCTCGGGCCGCTATTGGCATGCATCGTGTGTTCGCTGTTGCGGATGCGCGTGCAGCCGTTAGCTATGATCGTGGGCATGCTGGTGGGAAGCGTGGTTGCCTGGGTGATTGCTTTCAGCCCGTGGCAAAGCTTGTGGGTTGCGCCGTCGGCGTTCGCTGTCAGCATGCTGATTGTGGGATTGGGATCGCTGGTTAAACCGGTGGAAGCAAGGGCAACTTCAGAGCAGAGTGCGACGTGATGCAGATGACAAAAAATGCCGGTGTTCATATCGCTCAATCACTGCTGCTGGTGGTGGTTGTGATCTTGTGTGCTGGCTGCGCCGGCATGCAGGCAGACAATAAGCCCGTAACCGATCCATTAATGCAGCGATGTGAAAGCGTATTGATTGAAGGACTGCACGGCGACGAGTTCTGGCCGAGCATGCATGCCGCCGAGGCTTTGACCCTACTTGGACGTGAAGAGCTTGTACGTGATCGTCTTGAACAACAACTGCCGGAAACAACGGATCCACAACACCGCGTGGGGGTGGCGCGCGAATTGGTACGGGCAGGCGATACCGGCAAACTCACGTTGATTATTGATGCTCTTAAAGATGAACAATCGAACGCCCGTGTGCACGCAGCGGAGACACTATTGAAACTGGGCGAGATCGGTGAACGTCAAGCGCTGCTGGAGGCTATGACACAGGAGGATGATTTAAACCTCCGCGTGTTTGCCGCGGCAGCGCTATTGCGTTCAGAAGAAGATCATGAAGTTGCACTTAACGCGCTTCACGAATCATTGAAGCTGAAAGAAAATCGACCCCGTCGATATGCGATATTTGCGGCGGGACTGTTAGCCGACACAGCTTCGGTTGATCAACTCCACCAAATCATTGACCGGCAAGATACCGAAGAGATTGAACGTCTTTCGTGCATACAGGCCCTGGCGCGGATAGGGGATGCGCATGCACGCACGCTGATCGAAGATCAACTTGCCGGCCAGTCACCTGGGACCCGGGCGAATGCGGCGCTGGTGGCAGGGGAGGCGGGCCTGCAAAACCTGAAACCGAAACTGATCGAACTGTTGGATGATTCCGTTGCGGACGTGCGTATACGGGCGGCCCAGGGTTTGATTTTGCTGGAAAAAGAACGCTGAAGTGCAACTGATTGATCGAAGATGTGAAGTACGAGATCAATAATTAATTGTGACCGATTGATAAGAACGACTAATTAAGCGGGTAAAACCCGTAAGCCGGCACAACAAGCCGGTCATATGAAGGAGTTAGGCTATGGCCGACCTGTTACGTCCCAACCGTGTTCTGGACAAACTTCGAAACGGCAGCACAGCCAGTTGCATCAAGATGAATCTGGCCGATCCGCGCGTTGCGCAGATTGCTGCGATCTGTGGCATCGATTGTGTGTGGATCGACACCGAGCATGTGCCGAACTCGATCCGTGATGTTGAGAACTGTGTACGCGCTGCTTATGCACACGGCACCGACGCGATCGTGCGTGTGATGCGCGGCGGCTACTCCGACATGATCCGCCCGCTGGAGATGGATGCTGCGGGGATCATGGTCCCGCACGTGATGTCGGCGAAGGATGCGCAGGAGGTCGTGAAAACAACACGCTTCCACCCGCTCGGACAACGTCCACTCGACGGCGGCAACGCTGACGGCGCGTTCGGCCAGGTTGACATCAACGAATACATGCAGCACGCCAATTCACAAAAACTCATCATCGTACAGATCGAAGATGTCGAAGCGCTGGATGAGCTCGACCAGATCGCATCGGTTGAAGGCATCGACATGATTTTCTTCGGCCCGGGCGACTTCAGCCAAAGCATCGGCCGACCCGGGAAGTTCGACGATCCACGGATCGAGGATGCACGCATACGTGTTGCTGAGGCGGCGGCCAAGCACGGCAAGTTTGCGGGTACCGTAGGAACGCCCACAACCGGCGCGCGTCTGGTAGAGCTGGGCTATCAATTCCTGAGTCTGGGCGCCGATGTGGTCGGGCTAGGCGAGTACTTCACACACGTCGCTTCGGCATTGCATGATGTTAAGCCGAAGAGCGCTGCGAGTGTTGTGTACCGATAGGCACCGTCTCAGTAATGGGTCACAATGTATATAGATTGCATTAAAGCCCAGCCATTGCATGGCTGGGTGGTGCACAGATGCAATCTGTGAGCTTCCGTAATCTGGATGCTTTGAAAACAATGAGATCGAGACCATTCAATTGGTGCCGTCGCGTGTGGCACCAAGGTCGATCACGTTCGCCATGCGCTTAAGTATCAGGCGGGCGGTTGCTTCTTTTCCGAAAATACTGACATCGATCTGAAACTCGGTAAGGTGCGGTGTCCGGCGTTCAACATACAGTTTGATCTTCCGTCCCTCGTCGTCGACGGCGACGATCTGCCACTCGCCTTCCTCTTGATCGCCCTTTGACTTGGTGATCTGCATCCCCAATTCCTCGAACGCCTCTTCGCCGGCCGCCGCAACCAGCTCGAATGAGGCCATCCATGACGCGTCGAGTTTGCCACGTTTATAAACCGCCGCCCCGGTCGATGCCGCCGAAGTCGCCATCCCCAACATGGCTAGCTCCACGCCGCAGCCGGCAGTAAAGTTCAACAACAAGCAAAGACAAACGACTCGTATGGGCATACGCACGCGCTTCATATCAACTCCTGCATTGCTATCTCGAATCAGACGCCTGATTGTAGATCGGCCACAGATGCATTTCTAGAAACCGTAAGCCGAACCACCGCGCGCCGGTTTAAATCACTGTATTAGCACAACGTTAATCCAAACGGTCGGTCGCGACGTGGTAGTGCGGGTCGTCTGAAATATTCGCCTCAACCAGGCTGCCCGCCTTACCCAGCAGTTGCTGGCATTCCTCGCTGAGGTGCGTCAGGTGCAGGCGTTTACCCTGCGCGAGGTATCGTTCAGCGATGAAGTTGATCGCTTCCAGGCCCGACTGGTCGTACACGCGGGTGTAATAGAAGTCGATGACCACATCATCCGGATCGTTGGCCGGGTCGAACAGTTTCTTGAAGGATTCGACGGACGCGAAGAACAGCGGGCCGTGCAGTTGATAGATCCGGCTGCCGAACTCGTTGTACTTGGTGTCGGCAAAGAGGTGAGTGGATTTGGTCCAGGCGAACACCAGCGCGGCAATGACGACGCCTAGGATCACCGCGCTCGCCAGGTCGTGCATGATGACGGTGTAACCGGCGACAAAGATCATCACGAACACATCAGACAACGGGACTTTGTGCCAGGTATTGAGCGTGGTCCACTCGAACGTGCCGATGACGACCATGAACATGACGCCGACCAGCGCCGCCATTGGGATCATCTCGATCCAAGGCCCGAGCACGAGGATAAACGCGAGCAAACAAAGCGCCGCGGTGATCCCCGAGAGCCGGCCCTTGCCGCCGGACTTCACATTAATCAGCGATTGGCCGATCATCGCGCAACCGCCCATCCCGCCGAACATGCCGCAGAGGATATTGGCTGTGCCTTGCCCAACGCATTCGCGATTGCCTCGGCCGCGCGTTTCGGTCACTTCATCGATCAGACTTAACGTCATCAATGATTCGATCAGCCCCACGCCGCACATAACGAGGGCGAACGGGAAGATGATCCACAGCGTTTGCAGGTTAAGCTGCGGCGCGAGGCCGGCGGTTTGCAGGTCTTTGTACGACTTCTCCCAGAAGTAGGGCAGGGGCAGGTCGCCTTTGAGTTCAACCTTGTCAGGATCGACACTATTAATCGCACCGGCGACTTGCGCTTCGGGCATCTGCTTGATCGCGTTACCCAACGCGGCGCCGGTGAGTGTCGATGCGCTCGCGACGTTGACACCCGGGCCTTCCAAGCCGGCATCCATTATCAGGTTCACCGCGGCGGCAGATCGTTCGGTGGCTTGCTGCCGCGCCGCCTGCGTAACTGCGGCGTGCCGGCTGCCATCAACGAGCATGTCCTTGACCGTAAGCACCGGCTTCTCGCCCGTCTGCCGGTCGGCGAGTGAACTGTTCAGGCCGATCCCGATCAAAGAAACCGTGATGATCGCGACCAGTGTCGAAGGCACCGCCTTGGTGAACTTGGGCAGGACAAAGATGATCGCCATCGTTAATAGCACGAGAAAGAGCATGACCCAAAGGCGCGAGCCGCTCAGGTAATGCATCATCCCATCGCTACTGAGCGTTTTGAAACTGCCGAGTTGCGCCAGGCCGATGACGATGGCAAGGCCGTTGACGAACCCGAGCATGACGGAGTGGGGCACCATTCGGATGAGTTTGCCCAAGCGCAGCAGGCCCACGGTGATCTGGAGGATGCCGCAGAGGATGACCGCGGGGAACAGGTACGCCACGCCGTGCATCGCAACTAAGCCGACAGCGACGACAGCCATCGCCCCGGTCGCGCCGCTGATCATCCCGGGCCTGCCGCCAAGGATCGCGGTGACTAAGCCGATGATGCACGCCGACCACAGCCCGATCATCGGGTCGACACCTGCCACAAACGCAAACGCCACCGCTTCCGGCACCAGCGCGAGCGCGACGGTGAGTCCGGAGAGGATGTCCGCTTTGGGTGATGCGGGGACCATCGGTTTGATCGCGACCCAGGGTTTGCGTTCCGATACAACTTGGGCCACACGGGCCGCGGTGGAATTCATCGTGGTGATCCAGGGAATCTGTGGTGAGTAGGTAGTCCGCCGCTAGAAGCCAAGCCAGCTTCATATAAGGACGATGGAAGGGCGACACCCTAGCGGGTGAGGGGGGAGGGGTCAATCGGTGCTAAAGGTATGTATTGATGAACATGACTCCAACAAGAGACTGTTACATGTGAAGTTGTACGGTGGGAGTTCACCGCAGAGGGCGCGGAGGTCGCAGAGAAGAAGCTATCCGCAGATGACGCAGATTCTTGATAAGCCGAGTGATGTGCTTGGCGCGGAGTGAAAAGTGAAGCCCTCCGGCATCGAATGTGCAGATGCACCGCTAGATACCGATCCCATAAAAGTACACGGTGCCTGTACTCCGATCGATCACGAGATAGTGCGAACCAGAACCTGTCCAACTATTGCTAACGTCATCGAAAGAATAGCATTCCTTTATTGCTATGGATGCCGGGCTCCAACCAGGTTTGAAACTGTCATATCCATTTGGAATGTCAAAGCGATTCGATATTGATTGCCATGTATCTGGCTCAAAGCCCAGAGCAATCAGCGCATCGATATCTGCATCTGAAGCCTGAAAGCGGATGTAGAGGTTGTAGCCCTGCCATGTATCACCGACCCCTTGCAGATTGGTAACGCTGGCTGGGATCGGCTTCTGGATCGTGTATTCAAACATCTCCTGTGGTGTGTTGCCCGAAGTGGGGCCTCTATGCCCGCATCCGGTAAGTAGCAGACCCAGAAAAAACAAGAGCAGAAAGTGGCTCTTCTTCAAAGATGTCCTCCAGTCAAGGTCCGCTGCGTGTGACACGGCGGCTGTGTAATGAGTGTTGTTTGAATAATCAATCAAATACCCACGTCTCGCCCGGTTGCATTTCTTTAACTTCGACACCCTTGGGTTTGAATTCGCTGATGTCGTCGGTGAGCAGGGGGAAGGTTTTGTAGTGGACGGGGATAACGGTTTTGGCTTTGACCCATTCGGCGGCGTAGGTGGCGAGTTTGGGGCCCATGGTGAAGCGGTCGCCGACGGGGATCATGGCGATGTCGGGTTGGCCTATTTCGCCGATGAGTTTCATGTCGCTGAAGAGTGCGGTGTCGCCGGCGTGGTAGACCTTGTGGCCGCCCATGGAGATCACCAGGCCGCAGGGTTGGCCCATGTATCGCCCCTTATAAGAGGAGGAGTGGAACGCGGGGGTGAAGGCGACGTAGCCGAAGTCGGTGTAGACACGGCCGCCTGGGTTGCCGGGGTCGCACTTCTGGATGCCTTGCTCGGCGCAGTACTCACAGATTTCGAAGGCGGCGATGATGGTGGCGTTGTTTTGCTTGGCGATGGGGAGCGTGTCGCCAAAGTGGTCGGCGTGGCCGTGCGTGAGTGCGAGGTAATCGCAGGCGATGTCGTTTGGTTTGTGTACAGCGAGGGGATTGCCTGTCAGGAACGGATCGACGACGAGTTTGTGTTTGCCATCATCGAAGAGGAAGCCGGAATGGCCGAGGTAGGTAATGGTCAGTGACATGACAGTAGTCTCCATGAAGGGTCGCTACAGGTTTGTTAAACGTATGAATGTGAATGAGTCATCGCGCGTGTTGTTCTCTTACCATGCTACCGCGAAGTGGGTTCGTATTTTGCCTGTCTTGCCCAATCCTAACTCATGAGATCTTAACGCAGTTAGCCAATCCGCCTATTAAATGCGCGAGCAAGTGGCCACTGATTATTACATAAGCATGGAGAAGCGGTTGGATACGGGATATTTGGTCCAGAGGGCTGTTTTGGATATTGGCACAGCGCTTGCATATAAGAAGGGCGTCAGAGGCGTACTCCGACGGGCGGGCCAGGAAACTGCGTTTCTCGGCGTGTCAGCGCGAACACCGGAACCGTGGCCTGGCGTAGTAGGGCCTAGTAGACCGCGAGTGATGTGATGCGGGCATACGTGGCTCAGTACAGGTTCGGTGAAGAAGGCAAGGCAGACGCCAGATCGAATGCGAAGTATGGCGTAACGCTGAGCACCGCACTCGGATATATGGCTTGCCGAAGAAGAAGTCGACGCAAGCGACAAGGAACCAGACAAACCACCCCGTACATCAGCCAAAAAACGGTGCAACGTGGATGGTTGAGATTAAGAAACAAGCAGAAACAAGTTAAAAACTTGTGGGAAACGGCAGAAACGCCAACCACTGCGACAATAATAGGGTAAGATGTAAGCCCCACCCCATTCCGAGGGAAGCGTCACCTGAAAAACCAGAAGCCGACGCATTCCACAACAGTCCTCCAAGTGGTCCCGCAGTCAGACCGGCATATCTATAGCGGATCTGGCTGCGGGATTTTTACGCGCGGGGTGGGTGGGGTGTAGCGATGCTAATGGCTAATCGCTAAAGGCTAATGGCTTTCCTTCCCCCCAACGCCGGTCCTGAGCGCAGCGAAGGGACGGGCCGTTCAGAGCAGGCGAAGGTAGAACAGGAGAGCAGGAGAGTGGCAGGATCTGACCGCCGTGGTATTTCTTCAATCATTTTTAATATCAATCACCTGAAAGTAATAGGCTGATTCCCGGCCTGAACGCTTTTGTCTCTTGATCTACCTAGAGTTATGTAATTATCTGTTGTCCCGAGAATGAGTCGCGTTGCATCGGTCTGGATTTGAGGATTGGAACGTTTGGCGCGAACTTTCTAGCATACCCGACGTATTGTTTAACACCCGCTGTTCGCCTGTTTTAAACGAACTTGGGTTATCGGACTTCCAAGGAACAACCGACCCATGGCCCACGACTATCTGGCAGAAGACCTTGCCCTGAAATCCAAAACCGGGCGGGTAAGCCTGGAGATCATCGCGACGCTGCTTGGCGGCACGTTGCTGATGTGCGCGCTGATCGCCAAACTTACCTTTGATGTCAACGACCCCTCGGACCTGCTTGCCGGTATCGCTACGGTCCTGCTGGGCACCCCGCTTGTCTGGGTGGCCTTGAAGGACCTTTGGCAGGGACACATGCACATGAACGAGTTGGTGGCACTGGCGGTGCTCGCCGCGTTCGCCAAGGGCTGGTACATCGAAGCCGGCTTCATTGCGTTCTTCATGATCATTTCAGTGCTGATCGAAAACCGCACAGCCCTGGGTGCTGAGCGTGATATCGAGGCCCTCGTCCGCATCACCCCAACCAAAGCCCACAAGCTGGAAAACGGCCAGGAGACCGAGGTCGAAGCCAAGGACCTGATCCCCGGCGATATCGTCCGCGTCCGGCCGGGCGACAACATCCCCGCTGACGGCCTTGTCGAATCGGGCCATTCCACCGTCAACCAGGCGAACATCACCGGTGAATCGCTCCCTGCTGACAAGATCGAAGGCGATGAGGTCTTCGGCGGCACGATCAACCTGACCGGTGCGATGGATATCAAGGTCACCAAGGCCGGCGAAGACACAACGCTGGGCCGGGTCAAAGACATGATCATCGAGGCCGAGCGGACCAAGATTCCCTTGATGCGAATGATCGACCGTTATGCCGGCTGGTACACGCCAACCGTCGTGATGATCGTGTTCATCGTCTGGTTCTACACCTCGCAGACCAATCCGGAAGCGGCTGCGGTCGCGGCGATCTCCATGCTGGTGATTGCCTGTCCTTGCCCGCTGATCCTTGCCACGCCGACCGCGATGGTCGCGGCGATCTCCGCTGCCGCTCGATTAGGCGTGCTGGTCAAGTCCGTCACTGATTTGGAAGGCGCACGTAACCTGACCGCGATGGTCTTCGATAAGACCGGCACGCTGACGACGGGGCAGTTGGAAGTGACGCGTCTGAGCCCGGCCGAGGGCGTCGAGGGTGCGGACCTGCTGCTGGCGGCTGCGTCGGCTGAGCAGCGTTCACGTCACCCGGTGGCGCGGGCCGTGTTTGAAGTCGCCCGTAAAGCGAGGCTGAACCTCAGTGATCCGAACGAATTCCACGAAGAGGCCGGCAAGGGTGTCCGTGCATCGTTCGACAACCAGACCATCCTGGTCGGCCGGGGTAACTGGATTACGCAGGAAGTACATGACGATCAGATTCGAGGTCAGATCGAGCAGGCCATCAACGATCCGGAGGCCGAGGGGCTCTCGACCCTGTTCGTGATACGTAACGGCCAATTCCTGGGCTGGTTAGGTCTGGCGGACAATACCCGTCCGCAGGCAGCAGGCGCGATGGACGACCTGCGTGAGATGGGCCTGAAGCGTTTGATCATTGTCACGGGTGACCGCGAATCGGTTGCCAAGCGAGTAGCAGGCCAGATGCACACCGAATACCAGGCCGAGGTGCTGCCGCACCAGAAGCTGGAGATGGTGGATGGCTTGAAGAGTGCGGGCCACCGTGTTGCGGTGATCGGCGACGGCGTGAACGATGCTCCGGCGCTGAAGGCCGGCGACATCTCGATCGCGATGGGTGCTGCCGGCAGTGACGTGGCGATCCACTCGGCGAGCATCGCCCTGATGAACAACAACCTGAACCGTATCCCGTTCCTGGTCCGGCTCTCGCGTCAGACCAGCGCGGTGATCAAGCAGAATATGGCGATCGGCGGCGGCTTCATCCTGCTGTTCCTCATCGTCGCCGGCACGGGTCACATTCCGCCGGTGGTCGCGGCCTTGCTGCACGTGGTCAGTTCGCTGATCGTGGTGTTTAACTCGGCGCGTCTGGTCCGCAGCGGCGAGGAAATCGAGCAGCAGGAACACCAGGCCCTGCAAGCCTCGCAAGCCAAACCTCAGCAGGAGCAGGACACAGAATCCGGGCAGGCAACGCCTGCCATGGCCTAAGCTCATGCACTCGCTGCCGAGATGTTTGAATCAACCCCGAAAACTCACCCTCTACGAAACGAAACCCATAACCGTATCAGCCGTGTCATTGATCCGCCCATCCATCACGACGACTCGACAGAGGTCGAGTGAATTAACCAACCTCGCGGTTCTGGAACAGAGCCACAGCGATGGAGAGGATGGCTACGATCTGAAGCCCGGCGTAGGCCGAGACCAGGCCGAACAGCCCAAGCGTGATCGGTGTGTCCTGCGTGATGGCGTCGGCGGGCCAGAAGAACTGAAGGTTCGGCACGAGCATGTAGAGCAACTTGGCGAACGCGTACACCAGCTTCTGGTAGAAGGCCAAGTCCGCCTGGAAGATCGCCATCAGGCTCTGGTAGTAACCGGTTTCGACCGGTATGGACAATTGGGCGTTGACCGACTGACTCAGGGAGTTACTGCCGAGTCCCAAGAAAGAAATGCCGATGCAGATCAGCAGCGTCATCACCTGTCCCAGACGGGTGGAAGCTGCTACGGCAATGCCGGTCAGGACCAGCATCGCCTGGAAGACCAGCCCCAGCCCGATCACGACCTGCGTCAGTTCCCCGTCATGCGAGGTGAACTCGGTCAATGGCGACTGGATACCCCACTTCTTATTGATCACCAGCACCAGGCAGAACGCGATGGTCTGCGTCAGAAGCAGCGCGACCGTCAGTGTCGAACTGAAAACTTTGTTATAGAGGTAGTTGGCGGAAGTAGCGAAGATAATCGCGATCACTGCGCCACCGATCCCGAACACGAGTACGGGTATATCGAAGTGGTCGCTGGCGGTCGACATCACACGATGCCGGATCGTCAACGCGAATACGATGCTGAGCAGGAAGAACGCCACGGCGATCGCCGTTGCGATCCCCAGATATTTACCGACGACAAAAAGCGGGCGGCTGACCGGTTTACTGATCACGGTCAGGACGGTCTTGTTTTCGATTTCATTGGAAAACACGCCCGTGGCTGTGAACGCCGCCAGAAACAGGCACGTGCAGGCGATCATGCTCAGGCCCATGTCGATCAGCAGCTTGTTGTCGTCCTCCATGGTGTAGGCGGCAAGCTGCGGGTTCAGGACGAGCGCCAGCGAACCGAGCAGGACCAGGACCACGAAGATCGGCTGACGGATCGATTCGGTGAACGTGTTGTGTGCGATGTTCACGAGTTGTTGAAACATAACAGTCGTCGTATCCGGGGGTTTGAAACGGGCCGGGCTAACGGTCCTTATCATACGGCCGTTAGGCCTCGGGGGTTTGATATCGGCACAAATGATACTGTGAGTACTGTACGCTAACCCACGTGTGGTCGTCGGATCAACCCGACCCGCCACTAGAGGATTTGAGATGAGTCACGATCAAGAAACCTACCGCAGAGCATGCAACGCGGTGTTGCTGGGCCTGATCACCCAGTTGGTGCTGTCTATCCTGACTGCGCTGACGGGGTTGTACGCCGGGGCCGAAGGCATCAACGCCCTGTTCTGGTACTACCTGGGCGGCCTGCCGATCTGGATCATCCTTTGGCTGGTCTACAACCAGCACCGCCTGGAGCGTGTCGAGGCCCTGGAAACCGAGCAGCTCGCTGCCCAGGACGCCAAGACAACGGCCTTCTTCGATGAAGCCGGCCAACAGTTGCACATCGCTCAGAAACGGCTGGACCGCCTTTATAAGTACGGCATCAGCATCGTCAGCCTATTGGTCAGTATCTACCTGCTGGCGATGGGCTTTGTCATGCTGAACAAAGCCCTGGGTGCTTTCCGCACGGCACAGGACATCGAAGCGGGGGGGTACTTCCAGGACATCGGCAAGATGATGATGTCCGGTGGCGGGTTCACCGGCAACAGCGTCGGAGCGGTGGCGATCATTGCCGTCATCATCGGGTTCCCCGCGTTCCTGATCTCCCGCTACGTCGCGGGCATGACCAAGGTTACCGAATGGCAACAGCTTCGCGGCGGCGCCAGCTACCTGATGGGTAACTTTGTCGGCACGCTGCTTCTGATCATCACCGCATCGCTGCAAGCACTGAACGCGGCTGAATTTTTCCCGGCGCTGGCGATCGTGATCCCAACCATCATGATCCTGCTGGGCACGGAGATGCTGCTGTCGGTCATCTTCGGGTTCTATCAGCCGCGTCGGCCCGGCCAGCGCCCGCGTGCGGCGTTCGACAGCCGCATCCTTGGCTGGCTGACCCACTACGAATCTCTCGGCAAGATCATCGGCGAAGCGATCAACTACCAGTTCGGCTTCGAGGTGTCGGATAGCTGGTTCTACCGCCTGCTGGCCAAGGCCGTCACGCCGTTGATCGTTGTCGGCATTATCGTGCTGTTCCTGCTCAGTTCGGCGGTGCTGGTGGAGCCACACCAGAAAGCCGTCATCACACGCTGGGGGCATCTGACAGACAGCAGCGTTGTCGGTCCGGGCCTGCACTGGAAGATGCCTTGGCCGTTGGGTCTGGCATATAAGTTCGACGCCTCTCGCGTCCACGAGATCAATGTCGGCTCGTCAGCCGATAGCTTCAACCGAGATGTCCCGATCCTCTGGACCACGCAACACACCGGCGAACAAGAGCAGTACATGGTGACCGCGCCGACGCAACTGGTCGACAACGCGACCGATCAGAACGCTCAGCAACAAACCGAAACCGTTGCCGGTGAACTGGCCGGCGGGCTGGGCATCGTCAAGTACCGCATCGCGGAAGATGGTCTGCTGGACTACAGCAAGATGGCGTTGGACGATCCGAAGCATCCGGTTCGGTTGCTTGAATCCTTGTCTGAACGCCGATTCAACCAGTACTTTGCCACGCATGATATTGATGAGTTGCTCACGACGGCGCGCATCGATGCATCTGAAGTGCTGCAGGGGCAGATCCAGGCGGATGCCGACGGACTCAATCTCGGTATCGAAGTCGTTTACGTGGGTCTGAACGCGGTGCACCCGCCGCGTGAAGGTGATGTGGCGGCGAAGTTCCACGAGCAGATCGATGCCCGCCAGGAAAAACAGACCATGATCCAGGAGGCGCAGCGTGTAGCGGTCTCGGAGCTTGCGGAAATCGCGGGCTCCAAGGAAAAGGCGCTACTGATCGATGAAGCCATCCAGGGGGTTGTTACGTTGCAGCAATCACTCGAGGCGATGCGACTGGGCGACAACTACGATCAGGCCGAGGCCGACAAGATCGCGGATCAGGTTCTGGTGAAAAAGACCGAGATCGAACGTTTGCTGGACGAGGCGGGTGGTGAGGCGGCGAAGTTGATTTATGAGGCCCGCGCTTATCGTTGGGAATACGCTCTGGGCGAACGAGCTCGTGCGATGAGGACCGCTTCACGCTATGACGCGTATCAGCAAGCACCCAAATACTACATGGCCCGGGAATACCTCAACACGCTCAAAGAAACGCTTAAGGATCGTCGTAAATTCGTCATCGTCGGCGAGCAGGAACTGCCGCCAATCATCCGTATCAATGCTCAAACCACCACCTCCGGCCTCGAGGGCCTGGGGATCGAAGCACAGCAAAAGTAGCATCCATAGAACACACCAACGATTGTTGGAGACGCATCTGCAATGAAAAACAAACTCATCTTCCTCGTAGCTCTGGCTGTTGCCACCGTGCTGCTGGTCTACATGGTCATGTTCCAGGTCCGTTACGACCAGGTCGCGGTCCGAACCACTTGGGACAAGGTCGTGGAGCCGCAGCGTGACGCCGACGGCAACATCGATCCGGACAACCCCGGCAGCCTGATCCTGGAACCCGGTTACGGCTTCAAATGGCCTACGCCGATCCAGAAAGTCCGCGTTTACTCCAAGAAGATCCAGTTGCTGGAAGATCAGCTAACCGAGATCCAGACCGCCGACGGGTATTCGGTCACCGTCAAGATGTACCTGGCGTGGCGTATCGAAGACCCGTACGCGTTCTTCCTGCGGCTTGAAACCGAGAAGGAAGCGGAAGATCAACTGATCTCCATGATGGGTGAATTGAACGAAGTGGTCTCGAAGTACCGCTTCGATCAGTTGGTGAATCCCAATCCCGATCAGGTCAAGCTTGAGAACATAGAGCAAGAGGGTCTGGACTTCCTGCGCGGCAAGCTCAGTGCGATCCAGCCGGGCTACGGCATCAAGCTGGAGCAGGTCGGCATCCGCCGGATCATTCTGCCTGAAGCGACAACGCAGAAGGTCTTCGACCGCATGACCAAGACCCGTGAGCAGCTTGCCGAGAAGGCGCGTTCGGAAGGTAACGCTGAAGCGAACAAGATCAAGGCCCAGGCCGAAGCTGCGAAGAAGCGAATCCTCGCCTTTGCCGAGCGTCGTGCCCAGGCGATCCGTGATGAAGGTAACCGCGAAGCCGCGCAGTACTTCAGCGCCTTCCGTGAAGATCAGGACTTTGCCATCTTCCAGCGTCAGATCGATGCGCTCAAGGAAATGCTATCCAACAACACGACGTTCATCCTCGACGCCAACAAGCTCTGGTTCCTGAGCCCGCTTAACGGTGAAAGCACCGACTTGAATCGAGAGTAAAGATAAACCCCAGACCACCCGGCCCTTCGCTTCGCTCAGGACCGGCGTTGTGTGCAGACAGACAAGCCCCGACACACCAGACCTTAGACATCACCTATGGCTGAGAAAATAAAAAACCCGTTCATCCACTCGCATGATGATGGCTGTGAGCACGGCCACCACCACCACCACCATCATGACCATGAGCCGTTCGAGCCTTCGGACCCCGCGCAGAAGTCGCTGGCCGACGCCATGCGCGTCAGCTTCATGATCCTTAAAACGATCATGTTCCTGATGCTTATCGCGTATCTGTGCACGGGCATCTTCATCGTTGAACCTCAGCAGAAAGTGGTCCGGCTTCGGTTCGGTGAGATAGTGGGCGCAGGCGAAGGCAAGGTTTACGAACAAGGCTGGCACCTGGGTTGGCCCTACCCGGTCGAAGAAAAGATCGCGGTCCCGACCACCGAGCAGGACATCCGTATCTACAAAGCCTTCTGGTATGAGACCAATGCAACCGACAGCGCCGGTAACCCGCGTGGCGGGCCATTGAATCCGGAAAAAGACGGTTCGCTAATCACCAGTGACGCCAACATCGTGCACGGTCGTTTTGAGGTGTATTACGAAATCCACGACGTGATCGCGTTCATCGAAAACGTTGGCATGCCCAAACCCAACGACTTCTCACAGGCCAACAAACTGGTTGAAAGCGTCGCGGAGCAGGGGGTCGTCTACGCGACAGCTCAGATCAGCGCCGATGATTTTATTAAGTCGCAATTGAGCCGGGCGAAGATCGCAAATCGGATGCAGGAAGTCCTCGACAGTATGGACTCCGGCATCAAAATCACGAAGGTGAATATCAAGGGTAACGAAGCGCCGCTGGTCGTGAAGCCGGCATACGCCCTGGTCACCAATGCCGAGAGTGAACGTGGTCAGAAGATCAGCGCCGCGCGTCAGGAACGGACAAGCCTGCTGAACGAGACCGCGGGCGAGGCGCACGAAGCGTTGTTCAAGCTGGTGCAGGAATACGAACTGGCCCAGTCCGCCGGCCAAACTGATAAGGCAGAGCAGCTCGCGCAGGTCATCGACACCGCGTTTGATGAACTGCGCCTGCCCGCTGAGTACGGTGGGGCACAGATCGGCGGCGAAGCGGCACGGCTGATCAGCGAAGCCAACACCTACCGCACCGAAACCGTAGAACGCATCAAGAGCGAGGCCAACAGCTTCGTGCAATTGCTCAGCAAGTATCGTGAAGCTCCCAAGCTTTTCATCAGCCGCGAAAGCGAGCAGGCACGCGAGGAGATTTTCTCCGCCGACGTCGAAACCATGTACAACAACGGCGGCCAACTCTACCTCGAAATCAACACCGATCCTGAGATATCTCGTAAGCGTGAACAGGAACGCATTCAGAAGCTCCAGGAAAAATCTGGTCTGTAGGCCTAAGATGAGTTGTAGATAAGTTCATCCGAGATCACCATGACGCAAGCACCCGCACAACCTGCCGCCGACAGCATCGATAAGTCGCTTGGAAACACGATCGTCAAGTGTGTCGGCTTGACCAAGGTCTTCAAGGACTTCTGGCTGCGCAACCGCGTTAAGGCGGTCAACGAAATCGATCTCGATATCTACGGCGGTGAAGTGTTCGGCCTGCTCGGTCCCAACGGCTCGGGTAAGAGCACGACCATCAAACTCATCCTCGGCCTGCTGCATCCGACGGCGGGGCGTATCGCTGTCTTCGGGCGACACCCACGCGATGTTAAAAACAAACAACGCATCGGATACCTGCCCGAAGAATCGTACCTCTACCCGTTCCTCAATGCCTACGAGACACTCGAATACTACGGCAAGCTGTTTCACCAGAAGCGCACCATCCGCAAAGGGCGCATCGATACGCTCTTGGAAATGGTCGGCTTGCAGCACGTCGCCCGACGACCGGTGGGGGAGTACTCCAAGGGTATGCAGCGGAAGGTCGGCCTGGCCCAGGCGCTGATTAACGACCCGGACCTGCTGATCCTCGATGAACCGACATCGGGCATGGACCCGATCGCCACCGCGGACGTGAAGCGCGTGATCAAGAGCCTGGCCGAGCGCGGCAAGACGATCCTGCTCTGCTCGCACCTACTGGCAGATGTGGAAGATGTCACCGACCGTGTTGCGATCATGTATGGCGGGAAGGTCCGCCGGTACGGTCAGATCGACGAACTGCTGGAAGAACACGACCGCACACTGATCAGCACGCCTACGATGACGCCTGAAGTTGAAGAGCGTATCATCGCGATGCTCGAGCAGCAGGGTATCTGTGACACAAGCGTGAGTCGGCCGCGCCAGAAACTGGAAACTTTCTTCCTGAACATCGTCGCAGAAGCACAGGCAGCGGGTATCGCAACCAGCGGCGCACAATCCGGCGGCAAGATCGCTTCGTTCCTCTCCGGTGAGGACGATGCCTCACAAACCGAAGGCGAGGCTGTTATCGATCAACTGGTGCGCAAAGGATCTGCCCCGGCGAGCCCACAGCACCCATCCGATGCGGAGCACGCCGCGAACGAAACGCGCCACCACTCCGAGCAGGTCATCGACTCACTCACCACCAGTGGTCAGCCTGCCAGTGGAAGCAAAACCGCGCAACCAGAACCGGAACCCCAACAGCAGGCCGACACGAGCCTGATTGATTCATTGATCCAAAAGAAGGACGGGGACAACAAAACCAAAGGCTAACGCCTGCCCCCAACGCGAGAACCATGCGCAAAAGCTGGAAGATGTGGCTGATCGTGTTGCTGGCCCTGCTCGGTTTGAGCACGGGGCTTACGATCTTGCTGCGATTACAGGGCTCGTGGATCGCCGGCAATACGGTTGGTCGTATCGGTGGCATTCTTGCCAACGCGTGGATTATCTACGGCCTGATTGTCTGGCGTTCGGTCCCCTGGGTACGCCGGTTTGGATTGATCCTGATCGCTACCGCCGCGATGCAAATCCTCATGCTGATCTGCTGGGCATTTGGCTCGACAGATATGGTCATCGCGCTTGCCGGCGTATATGCGATGGCGATGATCTTTTACGCGGGCCTCTGGCTGATACGCCTGTTGCTTTCGCCGAGTATCGGTATCTTCGGCGTGGCACGTACACTCATCGATGAAGCCATCCGCATGAAGATCGCGCTCGTCTTCATCATCGGGGTGGCGCTGCTGATCGCGATCTTTCCATTCGCCATCGACCAGGAAGACTTCCTGAAGTACCGCATCACCTCGTTCCTGACATGGTCGCTCATGGCGACATCAGGCCTGCTGAGTTTGATGACGATCTTCCTGGCGATCGCGACCATTACACGCGAGCAGAAGCAGAAGCAGATATACATCACGCTGACCAAGCCTTTGCATCGAGGCGAGTACCTGCTGGGCAAGTGGCTGGGGATCACGCTGTTGAACCTGCTGCTGCTGTCGGTGGCCTGTGCCGGTATTTACGCGTTCACCAAGCTGCTCGAAGCGCAACCGGCACGTGACGATGCGGATCGGCTGGCGGTTCAGAGCCAGGTGCTTGTCGCACGCAAGGCCCTGGAGCCCATCCCACCGGAGCCCGCCGCACTTCAGAGCATGTACAACGACATGCTCGAACGTTTACGCGATGAAGATCCTGAGCGATACGGCAACCCGGGTGACCCATCGGATGTCGTTCTCCCAATGGATCGCGCAGACATCCAGCAAAAGGTCATGCTGCGCTGGTTTACGATCCCCAATCGTTCCAGCATGGTCTACCGGTTCACCGGGCTCAATGACGCAAAAAAATACTCGCAGCCGCTTCAATTACGCTTTAAGCCCAAACTTGCCGGGCAATCGTTTGAAGGCTTCTGTTTCCTTGGTCTGCGAATCAACGGCCGACCGTTCTACCAACCGGGCATCACCACCGATGCCGGTCTTTTGAAACTGGCGGAGAACAACTTCCACGTGCTGGACATCAATCCCGCGGTGATCGATGAAAACGGCACGATGGATGTTGAGATATCCAACCCGGCGATCGGCAACATGCAACAACCGGCGCTCAGCTTCAATCCCAAGGACGGCCTTGAAGTGCTCTATCGTGTGGGCGACTTCGAGGCGAACCTGATCCGGTCGTTCGGCATCATCTGGTTGCGGCTGATGTTCCTGGCGATGCTCGGATTGGCTGCGGGTTCGTACCTGGGTTTCCCCGTGGCGTCGCTGGTTTGCCTGTTGATCTACTGTACGGCAGCAGGCAACGCATACATCGCCGAATCCTTGAAGTATTACGCGGCCTTCCCCAGCGATGCTCTGCCGTTGTGGGCCAAGATCATGTGGATCATTGATAAGGCATTGAGCCTGATTAGCGAAGGCGAGTACTACGACCTGTTCAAGATGATCATCAAGCTGATCGGTTCCGGATTCCTGCTTGTAGCGCCGTCGTTTGGTGAACTGAACGCAGCGCCATTAGTTTCTGACGGGCGGATTGTCCCGACCGAGATGCTCATCCGAGCCATCACGTGGGCGGGCCTGGTCTGGACGGGTCTGACGGGCTTTATCGGTTGGATCATCTTCCGCGGCAAGGAATTGGCGAGGGTCACCGTATGAAACCCGGACGCTGGGTACAACTTGTTGCAATTGGTATCACCCTGTTGTGCGTGGTTGGCTCATCGTTAATGGTCAAACCGATCAACCAGCAACGTGTTGACCTGGATATCGTGCAGGAAACACGCTACACCGATGCACCCAAGTACGTCATCCTCGCTGCGGCCATGGGCACCTTCCGCGGGATCATTGTGGACTTCCTCTGGTACCGCGCGGAAAAACTCAAGAACGAAGGCAAACTCTTCGAAGCCAACACCACCGCGGGATGGATCACCACACTGCAGCCCCGTTTCGGCCAGGTCTGGGTCTTCCAAAGCTGGAACATGGCCTACAACATCTCCGTCATCACGCACACGCCTGAGGAACGCTGGGACTGGGTCAATAAAGGCATCAAGCTGCTGCGCGATGAGGGGATCGTCTATAACCCGAACAATATCGCGATCTACCGTCAGCTTGGCTGGACGTTCTTCCACAAGATCGGCCAACGCGCCGACGATATGAACCAGTACTACAAAGCCAAACTCGCGCAGGAGTGGCAGGAACTGCTGGGTAACCCAACCGAAGGTGCGACAACAGAGGTTGCGTTAGAGCGTTTCAAACCCATCGCTGAGGCCGCAGAAAAGTACTTCCCCAAAGAGGTCGAAGGCACCACGCCTCAAGACCCCTTTACCCTGCTGTACAAGGATCATCCTGGGACACGTGAAGTTGTCGCGAAGCTCCGTGAGTTCGGGTTTAACATCGACCAGCAATGCCTGCGTACGTTCGGGCGGATCCTGATGTACAGCCCGTACGCCGATCCACGCGAGTTGGTTGGGCCGGACGGTCCGTTGCTGGATGAACGAGGTCGGAAGCTGTATGACATGATGGGCGATCCTAAATACCAGGAAGGGTTGCGTCAGGTGGTGGCGTTCATGCGGGCGCGTGTCCTCATAGAGGACTATCACATGGAGCCGCAGCGGATGTACGCCCTGATGGAGAAGTTCGGGCCGATGGATTGGCGTCATGCCGCCAGCCATGCGATCTACTGGGGCGCGACCGGTGTCGAGAAGGCCGGTGAGCTACGCGACAAGACCAAGATCGATGTGCTGAACACCGACAGGCAAGTGATCCACGGGCTTCAGATGCTGATGAACTCCGGGACCATCAACTTCAATCCTATGACGATGCGTCAGGACACCGTGCCTGACCCGCGATTCATCGACGCCTATGGCAAGGCCATGACCGAAGCCAACGAACGGCAGATGAACATCGACTGGGCCGGCACGGGTAACACGCAGAGCTTCGAACAGGGTCATGAGAACTTCCTGCTGCGTGCGGTGCTCTATTCTTATCTATATGGGGACCTGGATAAAGCACAGGCGTATTACAAACAACTGCGAGACCTCTACGGCCAAAAACCGTACAACATCAGTCCGTTTACAAACCAGAGTAAATACAGCGTCCCGCTGCGTGACCTGATTGTCACGGAGATCAAGGCCGATTGGCAGATGACCGATCAGGTCGCACGTCCGCTCTTGGAATCGTTGATTATCAAGTCGTTGCGGGAAGGCCTGGCGCGGGCGGATTATCGTACATTCAGCCGGCAGATCGAGATCGCCAACAAGATCAATGATGAACTGATGAAAGACCGCAAGTACGCCAACCCGATCGCGCCAAGTGGCTCCGGCCGGCTGATCGATTGGGACAACTTCGAACAGTTATTCATGGACACGTACGTCAAGTACATGCGTTCACCCAACTTCGACTTGATCGAACGGGCGCAGGTATATCGCAACTCCTATCCCAACTTCCGACGTGACAGTTACCCCCGATTCATTCAAGCGGTCAAAGACCAGGAGCGTGAAATGAATCGTGGGTACGGTGAAGTGGTTGACGAACTCTTCCCGATGCCGGAAGGCTTAGCAGACGAACAGGCGGAAACCGAAGCCCCCGGTGTAGTCGAAGACAAGGAAGGCCAAAAAACACTGGAACGTCAATAACACCGTCGTTTTTTGCCGCGGTGTTACATCACAGTTCTGTAACGCTGATGGTCGCAGTCATCTGGTGAGTTTTTCCTGTCGCGAGTTTGACGGCGTTCGGGCCGGCGTTAGCCGTTTCGATACAGACCATCCCCGGCCATTCATCATCACCCATGTCCTCGAGCCGTGCGGCTTTGTCGATCCACGGATTCCACACAACCGTAGATCGCGATCCGCTCTTGCTGACCTTAATCCTCCTCCCCAACCCCGGATCAAATAAAACGCAGGTCGCATCGGTATCGACATAGAGCCGATCCGTCTCGGTACTGAATGTAATCGGGTTGCCGTCCTGGTGCTTCAGTCGATCCTCATCGATCGAGTCAAGGTAGGCTGCGCCTTCCAACCCTTCGATCCGGATGTGCCGGACATCCGAAACGGCCAGGTATGTATGCAATGCCGACTCGAACGACGCATAGGTTTGCAATGTATTGTGGACAGACAGTTTCATCGTCAGATCCTGCCCGAAGCTGACTGTGTGCCGGATGACGAGGGATTCGACTTGCGCCTCCAACTCAATCGCCACGGCGCCTTCGTCTACAGCTGTGCGTAACACTTGCCATTCCGTCAGACGGACTGGGCCGTGCGACGGTTTGGATGGATCGCTTGCGTATGGCCCGAACCACGGGAAGCAGACAGGAACGCCGCCCCTGATCGGCTTGCCCGATTCGAAGTTGGAAGACGCACTCATAAACAGAACGGGTTGAGTCCCTACCGGGGCAAACTCACTGACGTGCGCGCCGTGCAGATAGATGGCAGCTTTGCATAAGTCGGTATCGACCTCCGCCCGTACCAAGCCTCCCCGGCCGGTATCAAATCGTAGGGCGCCGACAATGCCATGCTTCTCGTTGAGTTGTTCCAGTTTCAGGTGTGTTTGCATCGTGCTACTTCTGCTTGCCCTGCACGCGCAGAACACCTGCGCGAAGCATCGTTCACTTGATCGATGCCTTATACCACAATACCCGATACGCTAATATTCAGATACAAATCATCCACCGGCGAAAGCCGCAAAGTGGGCTTCCTGGGCCGGGACGACCACGTCCAGCACATCGTGCAGCACCTGGGCGGGGGAGCCGATCGCGTCGACATCTGCAATGATGTCTTTCGCGTAATACTGCAGGACCGGAGCGGTTTCGCGTTCGTAAACTTCCCAGCGGTTGCGGATCACTTTGACGTCCGCATCGTCGTGGCGGTTGGACTTGAGCGCACGGCGTCGGAGCCGTTCGGTCATCTTTGCCTCATCGCTACAAGACAGGTGGATCACCTTCAGCACCTCGATGTGCTCTTCCATGATCTTGGCCTGTTCGAGTGTTCGCGGGATGCCGTCCAACACTAATAGATCGTCGTGCGGTTTGTATTGCCCGATCGTCGCATGGGCGTGGATGTTTTCTGCCCACATCTTGACGGTCACCTCATCGGGGACCAGTTCGCCACGTGAGCTGTAATCATAAAAGACCTTGCCCAGTTCACTATGGATATCGAGGTTACGGAACACATCCCCGCAGGCACAGTGGTAAAAGCCCGGTATCATGCCCAGGATTTTGCCTTGGGTTCCTTTACCCGAGCCCGGAGCGCCAAACAACAGAACACACTTGTAACGATCCATGGATTGCTTCCCGATCCAGTGGTTGAAGGTATTGCCGGGGCCTTATGACCCAGGCCCAGTAGAGGCCGAATCCTTACTGGACAGACCTTTATAAGGTAAAAAAGGCTGTTTCGCACCTCTGTACCAAGACTCTTGGAAGTTGGGCAGCATAAGCGAAATCAGCCCAGACATTATCTCATCGATTGAACTCTCGATCTGAAAATTTGATTGCTGTGACTTTCTCGATCCAGCCTTACCCAAGTTCAGGTTAATGGGCAACTTATATAAATATTTTATCATATTTAATTGGGTAATTTTTACCCAGACATTTGAACAGTTCTAATTAGATTTGATTCAGCACCAATCCGATACTAATATTCGGGCAACATTAGCCCTAATTGATATCCGTTATCAATTTCGGATACATGAATACACACAAGGCGGCTTGTCAGGAATACCTTATGCTAGCACTGACTCGAAAAACCGATTACGCCCTGATAGCACTGTCGTACCTGGTTGAGCAACAAACCCAAGGCGACAATCCTGTCAGCGCCAAACGGATCGCCGAAACTTTTGGGTTGCCGTTGCCATTGTTGATGAACATCCTGAAGGAACTGGTTCAGGCGAAGATACTGGCTTCCACACGCGGACCGCGAGGTGGGTATAGTTTGGCGACCGAACCGGCCCAGTTGTCATTGTTGGAGGTAATCACCGCACTGGAAGGGCCGATCCGGTTAACACAATGTGCCGATCGTTTGCCGGTCCTGGGCCAAGGATGCGAGTTGTCCGCCAACTGCCCGATCCGAGGCACCGTCCGATCGCTGCACCAAAGGATCAATCAGTTCCTGGCGGACATGACACTGCAGGACCTGTACGAAGACAAGATGGAGCCGGCCGGGGTTACAGGTTCATCAGACAAGGTTGCTGGCAGAGGTTGTGCCTGCCGCAACAAAATTGAATCACCCTACACCGAGCCGAGACAAACGGCCTGATTCTCTAAGGAGTCGAACACATGGCACTGAAGTTGCCAATCTACATGGACCACAACGCGACCACTCCGATGGACCCGCGCGTTCTTGAAGCGATGCTGCCTTACTTCACCGAGAAGTTCGGCAACGCCGCCAGCCGTAACCACCAGTTCGGCTGGGAAGCAGAAGACGGCGTAAAGCTTGCACGCAAACAGGTCGCCGACCTGATCGGCGCCGACCCGAAAGAGATCATCTGGACCAGCGGCAGCACCGAATCCAACAACCTGGCGATCAAGGGCGCCGCTGACATGTATAAGGATAAGGGCAAGCACATCATTACTGCTGTGCACGAGCACAAAGCCACGCTCGATCCTTGCAAGCGCCTTGCGAAGCTGGGTTATGACGTGACCTGGCTTGAGCCGAAGTCGGACGGCATCATTTATGCTGAGCAGGTTGCGGAAGCGATCCGTGACGACACGATCCTTGTCTCGATCATGTGGGCCAACAACGAGCTTGGCACGATCAATGAACTGCCGGAGATCGGCAAAATCTGCAAGGAAAAAGGCGTGCTGCTGCACACCGACGGGACGCAAGCGGTCGGCAAGATCCCTGTGGATGTCAATGCCGCCGGCGTCGATCTGCTTTCGGGTTCGGCTCATAAAATCTACGGGCCCAAGGGCGCGGGTTTCCTCTACGTCCGCCGCCGTAAGCCACGCGTCCGCCTGACGCCCATCATCGACGGTGGGGGGCATGAACGCGGCATGCGGTCCGGCACGCTCAACGTCACAGGCATCGTCGGCCTGGGTAAAGCCTGCGAAATCTGCAACCAGGAAATGGAAGCAGAAACCAAGCGGCTGTCCTCGCTGCGCGACCGCCTTGAAAACGGAATCGTCAGTCAGCTCGAACATGCAGTCGTCAATGGCAACAAGCAGCGCCGACTGCCGCACACAACGAACATCAGCTTCCCCTATGTCGAAGGTGAAAGCATGATGATGGCGATCAAAGAGATCGCGGTCAGCTCCGGTTCGGCCTGCACCAGCGCATCGCTTGAACCCAGCTACGTGCTCAAGGCGCTTGGGCTCGGTGATGAAATCGCACACAGCTCGATCCGCTTCGGCCTGGGACGATTCACGACCGAAGAAGAAGTCGACTACACCGTCGACAAGGTCGTCACCGCAGTGAAGAAGCTATTGGAGCTCAGCCCGCTCTACGAGATGGTGCTCGAAGGCATCGACATCAGCAAGATCGAATGGGGCGCACACTGAGTTAGTGTGGAGTCTCGAACAATACAAACCCCGAAGCCCACGTTCGTCGAACGTGGGGCTTGCCTGAAAACAAATAATCACACACAGTATAAAACTAAACGGAGTACCCCATGGCCTACAGTGACAAAGTCCTAAGCCACTACGAACAGCCACGCAACGTCGGCAGTCTCGACAAGAACGCCAAAAATGTCGGCACCGGTATCGTCGGCGCGCCCGAGTGCGGCGACGTGATGAAGCTGCAGATCCAGGTCGATGAAAAAACCGGCAAAATCACCGACGCCAAGTTCAAGACCTTCGGCTGTGGCTCGGCGATCGCCAGCTCGAGCCTTGCCACCGAGTGGGTGAAGGGCAGAACGATTGCGGAAGCCCTGGCGATCAAGAACACCGAGATCGTGCAGGAACTGAGCCTGCCGCCGGTGAAGATCCACTGCTCGGTCCTGGCTGAGGACGCGATTAAAAGCGCGATCCATGACTACCAGGAAAAGAACGGACTGGACCACGATCACGACCATTAAGTCCGAACATTCTTTGGATTTGTTGCCTACAATACACCGCTTATCAACAGCAACCCGGCGGCATCGCCCGGCACGATTTTTGGAGTACCACACCATGGCAATCACCCTCACCGAAACCGCTGCTCGTGAGATCAAGACCATCATCCAGCAGCAGGAACTCGATGCGGAAAACGTCCGCCTGCGCGTCGGCGTCAAGGGCGGGGGCTGCTCAGGCTTCAGCTACCTGCTGGACCTCACCGAACAGCACCGCGATACCGACGAGACCTTTGATCAGCACGAAATCAAGATCGTCTGCGACCCCAAGAGCTACCTGTACCTCAACGGCACGACGATCGACTTCAAAGACGAGATCATGGGACGGGGCTTTGTGTTTAACAACCCCAACGCTACCACCACCTGCGGCTGCGGCAGCAGCTTCCAGGCCTGATCCAGACAATAAACATTCAAAATACACCGAAGCCCACGTTTTCAAAACGTGGGCTTCTTCTTATCAATCAATACAAAAGATCATGTGCAAAAAAACACGACCCGCCCCCTTAGCGGGAACGGGTCGTCTCAGCGTTCAAGCATCCCTCCGTAGGATGTCTTGGGATCAAATATACCTGAGATGCTTTAACCACAACATCCGCAGGGTATTACAACGAACACCCATGCAAATTGCAAGGAGGGAGATTTCGGGTTCTCCTCCTCACGATGTTGATGGCCCGCCAGAGCCCTATACGGCTACTTAAGGCGAACGCACCTCGTCCCTGTTCGGGACTTACTGCATATTCATAATAAAACTTAAACCCGAAAAATCAAGCGTTAATATGAATATAGCCTGCATAATCCGACAATTTCCGCAAGAATATTTCCTCCCACAAAACGTTACCATGTATTACCCGAATCATGCCCGACCAAGACACTCCTAAGTACGTATCCAGGGCCGGCTTAAAGCTCCACACCGCTTTGGAGGCTTTCCAGATCGATCCCACGGGCCTGATCTGTGCGGATTTGGGCTGTTCGACGGGTGGCTTTACAGATTGCCTGCTTCAACACGGCGCCAAGCACGTCTACGCGGTGGACACCGCTTATGGGGAACTGGCCTGGAAGCTGCGTCAGGACGAGCGGGTCACCGTTCTGGAGCGGTCTAACGCCTTGCACACAGAGCCCTTAGCCCCTTGCGAGCTGGTCACGGTGGACCTTGGCTGGACCCCGCAACACCGCGCCATCCCGGCCGCAGCACGCTGGCTGAGTGATTCGCCAAATGCCAGGATCATCAGCCTGATCAAGCCTCACTACGAAGCGACCGCCGATGCCATGGGCGGCAGGCGTAAGGGGAAGCTGAACGACGATCAGGCTTTACACGTGACAGAGCAGATTCTTCAAAAGCTGGAAGACATGGGTTTTATGTCGACCCACCACATCTCGTCGCCTATCCGTGGCGGCAAGGGCGGAAATATGGAATATCTCGCTCTTTTGATGCGTAAATGATGTGATTTTATTCCTGTATTCTCCGGCACAAAGCGCCCGGTCGGGGGTTGCATTGAGAGCGCAAAGGGATATTATATTATTATCAACGGCCGTTTAGCTTTTGTTCTTTTCTTTTGGCTTGTGTGTCGGTCGTAAAGCGTATGGTGGGTCATTTTGGATGAGAGGGCCGAACTACCTGGAAGGGCGAGTTCATTTTGGCCCGGGCATGGGCATGCTGAGAGCAAAAACCGCTTCGGCACACGCCACGCCGGCAGGGCAGCTATCACGATCAGCCAGCCTGGAGCCTTACGGCTCTCGTATTCGCGTTGAATCTTTTTTATGTTTTTGAAGTGCGTGAAAGGTAATTTGATGAAACGTTCCAAGGTCGGCGTTCCCGGCTTCACCCTGATCGAACTGCTCGTGGTGATCTCCATCATCGCGCTGCTCGTCGGCATCCTCCTGCCCGCGCTGAGCGCCGCACGACAGAGCGCCCAGAAGGCTGTGTGCCTGAGTAACGTCCGACAAACAGGCATCGCACTGGTTTCATACAGCACCGACAACGATGACTTCTTCCCGCTGTACATCTTCAGCGATAATTGGGATATGGCGCCATATCGATATGCGCAAAGGGCGATGCAGGCCCCAAGCGATGCAAGTGGCCCGGGCGCCTGGTGGACCGCCAAGCTTGTGGAAAGCGACTATCTGCCCGGTCCGCTGGCGTTTGACTGCCCAACCATGGATACCATCCCAATCCCAAACACCAATGCAAACATGCATCGCGACTTTGCTGAATGCACCGCTGGTGAAGTCGATGGCGACACCGCATGGGAGGGCTGGCAGTTCGCAGAATATGGCTACAACGCGTACTTCCTCGGCTCGGGTCTGGGATTACGTAAAAAGGACACCCCAACCATCACGGCATTTATTACCGAGGACTACAAACGTTCCGCTCGCTCGTCGGACCTGAACAATGCGTCGCAGACCATCGGCTTGTCAGATTCTCGCAACTATGCGTTGCAGACATCGATGGAAGGCCGCGCTGAAATTCAGATCGGTGTGAGTTACCTGTTCCCCGCATCCGATCCGCCGAACAAAACGAAGCAATGGGGCTTCGCCGATCCGCGGCACAACTCATCGGTCAATGTGTACTGGTCCGACGGCCACGGCGACAGCTTCGCTGTGGCAGACGAAGAAGACCCTTACGGTCCGGACGAACTGACCGACTCGCTGAGGTATCCTCTTGATAATAAGTGGGACCTGCGATAAGCAGGGGTTGGATTGATATTAGGCAGGCTTGTGGTAGGCAACAGTCAGGCAACTGAAAACCAGGACTTAGCCGTGCATAAAACCAAAGCGTTTACATTGATCGAGTTGTTGGTGGTGATTTCGATCATCGCTTTGCTCGTTGGCATCCTGCTTCCGGCCTTGGGGGCCGCACGCAAAAGTGCCCAGAAAGCAGTCTGCCTCAGTAACGTCCGGCAAACCGGCGTCGCGATCATTGCCTACACCGCGGATAACAAGGACTACTACCCGATTTATATCTTCGGCGGCGGATGGAGCCTGGCGCCGGTGAACTATGCCCAGAGTCTTTTGGAAGCACCGGTGGGCTCCAATGGCGAACCGGGCGCATGGTGGACCGCCAAGTTTGTCGATGATGGCTACCTGCCCGGGCCGCTCGGTTTTGACTGCCCGTCGCTCGATTCGATCCCCGTTCCCGAGAGCGTCCGCGCCCATTCCGACTTCACCCAGATGACCGCCGGCCAAACGCCCGGTGACACCGCATGGCGAGGCTGGAACTTTGGCGAGTACGGCTACAACGTCTACTACCTCGGCTCCGGTTACGGCAGGGGGATGAAAAACGATGCGGCGGCACGGGCGCAAAGCAGTCGCACGCTGATCGCAACCATGAACAGCGCACATCCCGATTGGCATGTCTTCAGTTCAACCGCGAACACCGCCGACGTCGACAATCCCTCCGAAACCATCGCCCTGACCGATTCACGCAACTACAAAGTCGAGACGACGCTTGCCGGCAGGGGCATCGACATCAAGATCGGCATGAGCTACGTCTACCCGGGCTACATCTACCCAACCAAGACCAACCACACGGGCTTCCCCGATCCGCGACACAACTCTTCGATCAACGTCGCCTGGGCCGATGGCCACGGTGATAGCTTCGCAATCGCCGATCCCGAAAATCCCTATGGGCAGGACGAGTTGACGGACTATGATGCTGATCCAGACAATAACAAATGGGACCTCAGATAATCACATCGCTATATAAACATTGGCGGGCTTGTATTAAAAAACAAAGTAACACCAGGATGAGAACGATGATTGCTAGTAAAAAGAAAGCGTTTACCCTGATCGAACTACTGGTGGTGATTTCGATCATCGCACTGCTGGTCGGCATTTTGCTGCCGGCGCTTGGTGCCGCGCGCCGGTCGGCTCGTGCGATCGTGTGCCAAGCCAACATGAAGAACTTAACAACTGCATTCGTTGCATATGGTACGGATCACCAGGGATGGTGGCCCGGATGGGCTACGTTAGCTTACAGCGACATAAAAAATGAACACATGGGGGCCTGGATCCCATGCAACAGTCTTCAATTACCCGAAGGGACCGTGGATCTGGCGGATGGCAGCATTTGGGATTATACGCCGGACTATGGCGTCTTTAGTTGTCCAGAGGACGAGTATTCACATCTTAGTAGCGGCTTGAGTTACACCATAAGCAACCATCTTTATCGCTATGTTCGGCGTAATCCAAATCAACCATCATGGGCAGCCATAACATCCATGGAGCCGTCTGAACAAGTAACCATCAAAGACGGCGCAACCACTGTTGGTACTGCCAGATATCCACAATCAGATAAAATCGTACGGCCCTCTAACTTTATTTTCATTGTCGATGAGGGTGGTCCAGCAGAAGACGCTAACTTGCCTGGTGGATTATCGAATATTGGTGTGAATGATGGTTTTTTTGAAAATCTCTTCAGCGATCTTCCTGGCGGAAACAATAGTGCGGGTGGTGCGGACAAAACCAAGTGGTATCACAGCGATGGAGCAACCTTCGGGTTTGGCGACGGCCACGCTGAAGTACGTAAAAAGTCCGAGGAAGAGATTTATCGCTTTGATGCTGGCTTCCGGGTCAAACCCACTCGTGTCTTTGAATACGGCCGCATCTGGGACCCGGCCGGCCAAGCTCCAATCATCGCTGGGGAACAATAAACCCCCCAATTTCACATTGATTAAGTAAATCGGGTTGGGTAAGTTAGAAAATGATTGATATGCTGGAATCTTGCATAATTAGGCTGTGAATAAGTGAAGGATGGAGGTAGAATATTATTGGTTTGGCTTGTGTCTGCATCGCTGGTGGTACCTGTCTAGAGCGATGCAAAGAAGTTTAGGATGAGAGATCATCTCAACCAGGACGGGCGACGGGAAGGATGAGGCAGTAAGTATTTTAAATGCTCTACGGCGTGGCACGGTAACAGAGTGCTTTACTATGGCCGTACCTATGACCGTTTTAGATATACCAGGACAAGCTGTGTTTGGGTTGTCCGGGACGATCGGGGGGACAAGCGTTCGACTACAACCGTTTTTTTATTCCTCAATTAGGAGAAGGAAAACATGATTCGCTATTCCACTAAGGCTCTGCTCGCGTGTGTCGCTTCGGCGGCTATCGTGACGGTGAGCAGTACTGCTCTGGCTGTGCCCTACGCGGCGCAGGTTTCGCAGTCCGGCAACACCGTCAGTTGGGTTCTCAACGAAGAGGCCGACTCGGTCGTCATCACCCGTGACGGTGGCAACACGATCACCCTCAACAATGAAGCCGCCGGCGCCAAGTCATTCGATATGACCGGCTTCAGCACCTACAGCATCGAAGTCACCAACAGCGAAGCCGCCGGTTATTATGAAACCAGCGTCAGCCTCGGTAACGCGATGATGGGATTCGAGCGTGCCAACGGCATCGCTGTGAACATGAACCCCGGCAGCGCCAGCTTCGGCCAGTACTACGTCTCGCACCGGGCTGAAATCAGCACGGCTGCCGGCCGCACCCTCGGTGACGGCATCTATGTCTTCAACGCCGACGGCACCGACATCAACGGCATCACCGACCCCAACGATACCTCCGCCGCACGGCAAGCCGGTCTCGGCAGCTACTTCGCCGGCACCAGCAGTTCGCCGTTCCGCATCCAGGTTGGTGTTGATGACGCCCTGTACATCAGCGACTGGTCCGACGCCAACGGCGGCATGTACATCACCGACGCCTCCGTCACCACCGGTAACGTCCTGCTGGCCAGCCCCGGCGGCACCCCGCCGATCGTCGGCCAGAACCACGGCTCCATCGTCAGCACACCCGTCATCACCGGCTCACTCGGTGGCGGCGACCTGACCCTCTGGACCATCGATGAAGACCTGGAATCCACCGACCCGAACACCGCCGCCGGCAGTGTCCAGCACATCTGGCGCTACGACATCGGTTCGGACCCCGGCGCCACTGGCTACAGCGGCAGCGCTGTGCTCGAAGTTGATATCAGCCTGATCGGCCCCAACGGCAACGGCACCAACTCCGACGGCAGCCGTATCCTCTTCCCGGACGTCCCGGGCGTCGACAGTGACCTCACTTACGACGAAGTGCATGACAATTGGATCGTCACACAGCGTCGTAACGACGGTAACGAGACCGGCCTGTTGATCTTCGATGGCGACTTCAGCACCATCCTCTTCAACTCACGCCAGTTCTCACTGGATAACAACCTCGACGGCGCCGAAGACGACCTGCTGGTCGAAAACTTCGACGGCATCCAGGACATCTTCCGTGCCACCACCGACGCGGTCGTCTCGCCCGACGGCAGCTTCATCGTCCTGAGCCGCAGCTTTGCCGGCACCACGACGACCAGCGGTGTCAATGACTTCTTTGGCCCGGCTGAAGTGATCGCCATCGAACTCGATGCCAGCGGCGTTCCGGTCCTTGACCTGACCGATGCCGGTCTGGCATTCAACGGCGACTACACCCCGCAGGACATCATGCTCGGTGCAATTGCTGTCGGCGACACCGGCGCCGGCCTGCGTGTCCCGGTCGCGATGGACCTGGCTGGTAACGTCTACGTCACCAGCAACACCGCTGAACTCGCTTACGTCTTCAGCCCAGGTGGCGACAGCGTCGCGGTCACCTCGTCTGATGGCTTCACCATCAACGGCGTGTTCTATCCCAACGTCGGTGGCACAACCGTCCTCGAAGGCGACCTCAATGGTGACGGCTTCGTCGGCCTCGATGACCTGGATATCGTTCTGCAGAACTGGAACCAGAACGTAACCGCGGGCGATAAGCTTCAGGGCGATCCGTCCGGCGACGGCTACGTCGGCCTGGAAGACCTTGACACCGTGCTGAACCACTGGAACGAAGGCACCCCGCCCGCTTCCGTCGTGCCCGAACCCGCCACCATGGCGCTGCTCGGTCTCGGTGGCCTGGCGATGATCCGTCGTCGCTAAGTTACCGCGTCAGCACTAAATACAACTACACACGGCCGCTTGCCTCAAGGTGAGCGGCCGTTTTCATTTCAGCTTTCAACCGGTTGAAAAACAACTTTTCTTGCTGTTTTTCTTGAGACCGATCCCTTCAATCGACTATCTTTTAGGTGTTCTTCTCCGCAAACCAATTCTCAGGAGGAGCCCCCGATGTCAATTACCCCTTCACATTGCTTACGGTGGCTTGTCGTCTGCACGCTGTTCTTTACTGCCGCTTCACAAGCAATCGCCATCCCACCGATTATCCTGCGTACGTTCACCTTCGATACGGATACCAGCACATTCACTGTCACCGGAGGTATCGCCGGGATTCATGATACCTATAGCATTGATGGAAACTTCGGCATCGCGCTGGGCATGGAACAAGTCGATGATCCCGAGCATGGTTTTGCCTTGGTGCCGTTCGTCCAGTTCGCAGAAGTCGATGCCATCCTGACAAGCCCTCCTGGATTGCTGGGGCCCCCGAATTGGATGGCAGGTGCCGACCTGGACAGCCTGTTGAACCTGACCGGACTTGAGGGTTCGTTCGTGTTCCCGCCGGATGAGCACCCGGGCCTGCTCTTTACAGGCGTGGACGGCGGAGGTCAGCCGATGCAGGTCAGTGTTACGGTCGAAAACAAACAACTGCATCTGCTTGGTGAAAACAATCCCGGTTGTTGTGACATGTTCAACTTCCAGCTCGATGCCTACGCGGACATCCCTTTGATGGGAGACATCAACGGCGATGGTTACGTTGGCCTGGCAGACTTGGATATGGTGCTGGGATCATTCGACCAAACATGCGTTCCCTTCATGGGCCCCGACGTCAATGCTGACGGGCACATCGGGCTGGGTGATCTTGACGCCGTGCTCGATGACTGGAACAAGCAGGCCGACTTGACGGCTCCCGTGGTGATCCCTGAGCCGACCACATGCATAATGGCTTCCAGTATGGTGGGCTGGCTGTTAAGACGTCGTGGATAACCTTACCCAGACCGCCCGTCTTAACCGTGTATCGCTGTTACAACACAATCAGGCGGGTTTACCCTCCACATTACGGGCATTTTCCGGTAGAATAGTCCGACTAGCCCTATTGGTGGCTTCATGCTGCCGAACACTTGGTGCGCACGACAAGATCGTGTGTGTAGTTTGCAACCCCTTGCGAGGTGTCATTCATGGCCGAAGTCCTGATCGATAACGTGGTGAAGATTTATCCCGGCGACGTCCGTGCCGTCGACAACATCACCCTGCATATTCAGGACAAGGAATTCATCGTCCTCGTCGGCCCGTCCGGTTGCGGCAAGAGCACCACGCTGCGCATGGTCGCCGGCCTGGAAGAAATCTCCGAAGGCACGATCCGAATCGGTGACCGCGTCGTCAACGATGTCCCGCCCAAGGATCGCGACATCGCGATGGTTTTCCAGAACTACGCTTTGTACCCGCACATGACCGTGTACAAGAACATGGCGTTCGGTTTGAAGCTTCGCAAAGTGCCGAAGGCTGAGATTGACCAGAAGGTCCGCCATGCCGCGGAGATCCTCGGCATCACCAAGCTGCTCGACCGTAAGCCAAAGGCGTTATCCGGCGGTCAACGTCAGCGCGTCGCGGTAGGGCGTGCCATCGTTCGCGACCCAGCGTGCTTCCTCTTCGACGAACCGCTGTCCAACCTCGACGCCAAGCTGCGTGTCGAAACCCGCGCCGAACTGAAACGTCTGCACCATCGCCTGCAGACTACGACGATCTACGTCACACACGATCAGGAAGAAGCCATGACACTCGGCGACCGCGTCGTGGTGATGAGTGATGGCCTGATCCAGCAGTGCGACACCCCGCTGAACGTCTACAACTATCCGGTCAACCGCTTCGTCGCCAGCTTCGTCGGCACCCCGCCGATGAACTTCCTTGAAGGTTCGCTGGTTAGCGCCGACGGCGGCGTGGTCTTCGAAGGCGGCGGCATCAGGATCAAACTCGACGATGACCAGGCCCAACTCTGTCAGGGTCGCGTCGGCCAGGAAGCCGCCATCGGCATCCGCCCGGAGGGCCTGTTCCTTCGTCCGACGGATGGCGCGAATCGCGATGATCAGACCGTCAATGTGAGTATCGGCGTGGTCGAACCCCTCGGCAGCACGATGGACGTCTACGCCACGACCAGCCAGGACCAACGCCTCGTCGCCCGACTCAAGGCCGAGCCGCTTAATGAAGAATCACAGGTCAAGATGTACGTGGACATGAACAAGGTCCACGTCTTCGAGCCCGGCACCTACGGCGCGAACCTGACGCTCAAGGAAGCCGCGGTGGTGTGATCACACCCATTAACTTTCACAGCCCGGTCATGCCCCCAAGGGCTTCGGCCGGGTTTTTTATGTCGTGTTCAAACCATCGATGTAAGCATGTAGAGCTGGTCCCCAAATCTTGGACAGCCGGTTAAAGTGGGCTGGTCTGCAGATTTGAAAGGACTTACTTGATGAGCAAGCGACGACGATTTACGGCTGAATTCAAGGCGAAGGTGGCGCTGGAGGCGCTGCGTGGCGAGTTGACGGTGGCGGAGATCGCCAAGAAGTACGACGTGCATCCGAACATGATCGGCGGGTGGAAGAAGCTGCTGGCACAGGAGGCGGCCCAGCTTTTTGCCCGTGGCGGCGGCAAGGACCCGCAGGCATCCGACGAGCAGATCAAAGAGCTGCACGCGAAGATCGGCGAGCTGACCATCGAGAAGGACTTTTTAAAAAAAGGGTTGGGGCTTTGAGCCACGGCCGCCGCTGCGACATGGTCGAACCCAAGCACCCCGAGCTGAGCATCGTGCGTCAGTGTGGGCTGGTGTCGATCAGCCGATCGTCGTTTTACTTTTCAGGCAAAGGCGAGAGCCCGTTGAACCTGAAGCTGATGCGTCTGATCGACCGACAGTTCCTGTGCACGCCGTTCTACGGCAGCCGGCAGATGATGCGTTGGTTGCGTCGGCTTGGCTACAACGTCGGCCGCAAGCGTGTGCGTCGATTGATGCGTCAGATGGGTTTGACGCCGATCTACCAGGCCCCGAAGACCAGCGTCAAATGCCTTGAAAACAAGGTGTATCCGTACCTGCTGCGGAATCTGAAGATTGATCAGCCGGGTCATGTGTGGTGCGCCGACATCACATACATCCCGATGCGACGCGGCTTTTTGTACCTCGTTGCGGTCATGGACTGGCACAGCAGGAAGGTGCTGGCCTGGCGATTGAGCAACACGATGGAAGCGTCATTCTGCGTCGAGGCGTTGGAAGAAGCGCTGAGCAAGCACGGCCCGCCGCAGATCATCAACACCGATCAGGGCAGCCAGTTCACCGGCCTGGAATGGACCGAAGCGGTGAAGAACGCGGGCGCGAAGGTATCGATGGACGGCAAAGGCCGATGGATGGACAACGTGTTCATCGAACGTCTGTGGCGGAGCCTGAAGTATGAATGCGTGTACCTGCACGCGTGGGACAGAGGCAGCGAAGCTCGCGCCGGGATCAATGAATGGCTGCGGTTCTACAACACCGAGCGTCCGCACTCGACACTCGCTGGACGGACGCCGGACGAAGCGTATGATGGAAAACCTATAACCGGACCGCCGCTGGCCGCGGCATAAACCCGTTGGCCCACCTTATTCAGGCCAACCGGCTGTCCAAGATTTGGGGACCAGCTCTTTACTACGACAACTATTAATTGATGGTCAGTGTCTTGTGGATGTGGTTAATCGTAAACATCGTTTAAAAATAGCGTTCTCAATTGGTAATGATAGCGTTGAAGTTGTCAATCGGCGTCTGGAGAAAGCAAATATTCCTCCATCCACGATGGCCTGTATGCTAGAGGGTATATGCCCAGACCCAAAACAACCGGATGAACTGATTGACAAGCTGAACAAAACTGAATTCCTACAATTCAAGGTAATATATTATCAGGGTGAGTATGTAAGCATATTAGAACTGATCAGGCACTGTGCCCATGTGCTTGGTGGTGTGCATTTGGGAAAACCGAAATCAAAGAAAGATGAATCGCTGTCTGAATTACAGACAATTCAGATCAACGGAGCGACCATTAACATTCTTCAACTGCTACCCATTGTTAGAGTTGTCGTAGATGCTCTCGAAGAATTAGAACAGCATGTAAAAATGGATATGGGCATTAAAACGAATGGTGAAGTGAATTAGGCTGTGTTGCAGTTCGGTAACGGCTGGGTAACGGATAGGCTGAAGACAGATGATAAACAGAGAAAAGCCTTGACTAATCAATAGCGGTCGTGATACAACTCAAGTGGTGGAAATGACACCGGATGAGGACGGATGAGTTAATCGGGGTGGCCGGATTTGAACCGACGACTTCCTGCTCCCAAAGCAGGCGCTCTACCAAGCTGAGCTACACCCCGTGGGCCGCAACAGTATACGGCAAATGGGCGGTTTCACCATAAAAACCTAACAATAGTCACCTACAGGCCTTACGCTTGCTGCAGATAGGCCGCTAACAGGTCGCGGCAGGCATTCATCTCGGTTTCGTGGACCATTTCGGTGATCGTGTGGATGTACCGGGTCGGACACGAAAGCGTGAAAGTTCTGACACCCGCTGCTGAACGCTGGATCGTGCCGGCGTCGGTGCCGCCGCGCGGCAGGATCGAACGCTGATGCGGGATCTTGTTCTTCTTCGCGACCGATTCCATCTCTTCGAGTAAGTCCAGGTCGGCGATCGAAGCACTGTCCATGATACTCAGCGCTGCGCCTTTGCCTTGTTCACTGACGCGCAGTTCGCTTGGCACACCGGGCGTGTCGCAGCAGAGCGTGGTATCGATGGCGATGCCGATGTCGGGCGTGATGCCGAACGCTGCTGTGCCGGCCCCGCGCAAGCCGACCTCTTCCTGCACGGTGAAGACGCAATAGACTTCACAATCGTGGTGCTTGGCTTTATCCAGCTTCTTCATCGCTTCGATCGCGATCCAGCAGGCGATGCGGTTATCCATGCACTGGGACACGTACGTGTTGCCGACCTTTTCGATCGGCGCTTTGAGCACGACCATGTCGCCGAGTTTGACCTTCTTCTTCACTTCATCAACAGGCATGCCCAGATCGATCGTGATTTCGTCCAGCTCCGGCACTTTCTTGCGGTCTTCCGGCGTCGCGATGTGTACGGGTTTACCGCCAGGGTTCATGACGCCGGGTATGTCTTTCTTCGCATCTTTGATGTCCGGACAAACCGTCACGAGCCTGGCAAACAAGTTACGAGGATCGAATCCGCCTACGGGGTTGATGCGAAGGAATCCCTTGTCATCGATGTGGCTGACAAGGAACCCGATCTGGTCCATATGGGCCGCGATCATGATCTTCGCGGGATTTTTCTTTGCTTTCGCGCCCTGCTTGGGTCTTGGTTTACGCACACAGATCAGCGAGCCGAGTACATCGGTACGGACTTCATCAAAGAGTCCTTTGATCTGCGATTCGATCAGCATGCGGACGCGGTGTTCCCGGCCGGGGACGCCGGGGGTCAGGACCAGTTGTTCGAGTAGTTTCATGGCGGGAGTATAACGGTGGGGCGGTGGCTAAAGCGAATGCATGGGGTCTTAAACCCCCCAAACTTACCGGGGATTAATCCAACCCCTGGATCGCCTTGGCGAGTTCGATGTCTTTCTGTGTCACCTTGGCGCTGGCGTCGTGCGTATTCAGCGCGATACGGACCTTGTTGTAGACGTTGAAAAGCTCGGGATGATGCCCGTGCTGCTCCGCCAGCAAGCCGATACGGACGATGAAACCAAGCGCTTCATTGAAGTCGGCAAATTGATAAGCGCGCACCAGTGAATCATCCTCGTGCGTCCAGCCGGCCAGCTTCTCAAGGGCGTTCTGGATCTGCTCGTTGTTCAGGGGATCGGGCATAACAGGCTCCTGAATGGAAAACCCATTCTAGGCAGCCGATTCATGCCGATCTTCAGTTTGAATCAAGATGTCGGTTATCCGCGACGACGCAGGGCGGCGACCGCCGTCAGCAGACCCAGCAGCGCCGCGCTGGCCGGCTCAGGTGTGCCTGCGGCCGGGGGGGGCTGTGTGCCGGCGTTCCAGGCGTTGAGCACCGCGTCGAGGTCGTCCAGGCCGACAAAACCATCGTTGTTCACATCGCCGTCCCCGTCGGCAACGGGTACGGTCTGGTTCCATGCCCCAAGTACGATGTCCAGGTCAGACAATCCCACAAAACCGTCGCCATCGATATCACCCATCAGCAGGGCATTGAGCAGGTCGAGGTCGGCTTGATTGATTGTGCCGTTTTGATCGACATCAAACTGCGGTTCATCGGTCCCGCCGGTGAGTGTTGAAGCAAGCAAGTCCGCATCGGCCCCATCCACGCTGCCGTTCAGGTCGGTGTCGCCGATTTTCAATTCAGTGACCGTCACACTCTCCATGTAGAGCGGGATATTCCCGCTGGTGCCGGGGTAAACCGGGATTTCATCGAATGGTGAACCCAGATTGATCGTTGGCAATCCCGCCAATGCATCGATCAGCGTCATGCCGTTGCCCAGCACCCGTGCGAACACGGTAAAACCGCCGTTCTGATAATCAAGACCAAGTGGAGGGGTTCCGGAATTGTCCGCCAGGTTAAAGAAGAACTGGTTGGTAGCGCTGTCTGGATCATTCCCGACTTTTGCCATCGCCAGGGTACCGCGCACGTTTGAACGGTTGAATTCGTTGACAATCGTGCCATCGTTTTCGATCGCGTTCAGGTCCAGATCAAATCCACCACCTTGGAGAACAAATCCGGCGACGAGTCTGTGCATGATCACGCCGTCGTAATCGCCATCATTGACGTAGTTCAGGAAGTTCGCCTGGGTCACAGGCGTGTCGTCGAACAGCTCAAGGTAGATCGTGTCGTACGGCTCAGAGGACAGCGACAGGTTGAACTGCATCTTCACGATCGTGCTGGCCGAGGCCTGGCTGGCGGTAAAGACACACAACGTCGCCGCGGTAGCGACGGCAAGGCACTGATTGATGCGATACATGGATTCCTCCGGGTGCATTCCCGGGTCGTTCCGGGGTTCTCCCGCACCGATACGGCTCGGTGACATTGAAAGCCTACCCGACCCCACCGGTCGGGCCATATCGATCCAGCGATTATCTCAACGTAACCGGGCCCCACACCCGTATTCCCCCCACAGTCGGCACAAACCGCTTAATCGGCATGAATTATAGCATGCCGATCAAGCCGGAAAAGCCCCAATGAACAGGGCTCATCCCACTTTCACACAGCCGATTGACGCCGGACCAGCAGCGCCCAGCCGCCTAATCCCAGGAATATGAGCGTTCCGGGTTCGGGTACCAAAGCGGTGGGGGGCGTGCCTTGATTCCAGTTGCCCAGAATCAGGTCCAGATCGTCCAGGCCGACGAAGCCGTCACCGCTCGGATCGCCCAACAGCGGGTCACCCGGCGCGACGTTTTGGTTCCAATTACCCAGAACCAGGTCCAGATCGTCCAGCCCTACGTAGCCGTCAGAATTCAGATCACCTTCAATACCCTCAGCCGACATAGGCGGTACTTCCCAGCCGATGTCGGCCATCGCGGCATAATCCAGCAGCGTGAACAGCTTCACCTCTCCGTCCGCGATATCCGGGTCCATCGATGTCTCTTGCGGCCCGCCGTCCGGCACGAAGCTTGTCGTCCCGGTCTGCCAGTGGGCCTGATCGTAATTAAGTGGCGGATTCGATCCAAACACTTCGGTCGCTTCTGCGCCGATAAAGGTCGTTACCGAGACCAACAAATCGAATGACGTCGCTGTGCCGAAGCCCAACAGGTGCGCCAGTTCATGCACCGCCACCGAGTAAAAATCGGTCTGTGAGGAGCCGGGCGTAGTGTCCGTCCCGAAGTGCCATTCACTATCAATATCGAATGCAATCGCACCGCCCCAAGGCCCAAAATCATCAGGTAAAGCTGATAGGGCGCCTGACTGCCCACGCGATTCAACGGAATCCACAAACGACTGGATGCCGTTTACGTCATAACCGCCCGGACCGCCTTCGCCCAGCGTCAAACCTCCCAGGTCACGCGCTCCTACATAGACGACGATCGTATCTTCGGGGATCGTCAGGTCTATTACCGAGTAGCTGTCGCCCGTGGACGGATGCGTGAACTTCATTTCCCAGGTATCTGAAAATTCGTTCTGTGTTCCCGCGTTGTAGACCGTACCGGGCTCGATCGCTTCAAGGTTATCCGTAAATATCTCAAAGACTGACGCTGCCGCATCCAAGACATCGCGTTTGGCCTGCGTATCGAAAAAGCTGTTCGTATCCAACGAGTAATCAAACACGATATCGATCGCCGAGACCTGCCCGGCAACGACGAGTAATACCAGCATACTGATCAGGCTTTTTCTAATCCGTTTCATATTCATCTCTCGATCACGACCATTACGAACAGCACTTCCCGGCCGGGAAACGTCTCGGTGGGAACAAGCCGCAGTCTGTGTCTAAGTTTATGCCTTGAAGTTAGGCCCGTGAGACCCTAAATACAAGTGTTTTTACTGTGTTTCAAACGAAATAGCGTGATTCCTACCGCACCAGACGTCGCGGGTGTACATGCGGATTCTGATGATTATTCAGGCTGTAGGAATCGCGCGGACAGGATCCGCGACTATGCTGCCCATGGTATAGGCAAAGTTGTGATATTCAGACAACCGAGTACTTATCGACGGCGCATCGCGGCCATCAAAGCCAGGCTGAGCAAACCGATCGTCGCAGGCTCGGGGACAACAACTGTCGGGGGCGTCCCGGCGTTCCAGTTGTTCAAAACGATATCAAGGTCATCGAGCCCGACAAAACCGTCCCCTGATGGATCGGCTGCGCTATTCGCCGGCGGAACAGTCTGGTTCCACGCACCGAGGACGATATCAAGATCGTCCAGGCCTACGAAGCCGTCGTTGTTCAGGTCGCCGTCCAACTGAACAACCGGTTCGACCACCGTCCAGCCGATATCCTCTAAACCCGCGGCATCTAATGCAGTAAAAAATTTGCGTGCGCCTTGCGTTAGATTGGGGTCCATCGCCGCTTCCTGGGAATCGCTGCCGCCAAAAACGGTACTCATCGTGTCTTCCGCCCAGTGAGCGCGGTCACTTGATAGCAAGGGGTACGAGCCATTTTCAGCCAAAGAAACCGAGCCGTAGAAAGTGCTGCCGCTGACAAGATCGTCCCAATCATCACTGGCACCAAATCCAAGTGCGTGTGCCAGTTCGTGGACCGCGACCGAGTAGAAGTCATTGGTCCCGTAGGTCGGCGAAGCAGACCGGTCATACCACCAATCCGTGCTGCTATCGTTATCAAACGTGATCGCCCCGCCCCAGTTGGCGAAGCCGGTCGCCTCCCCTCGATCTTCAACCGAGCTGAAAAAAGCGTCGCTGATGTCGTTGATCTCGTTGATTTCTTCCTGCGTAAACCCGCCGCTGGGATTGCTGCTGTAGGCCCACCCGCCGGGCCCGCCGATGCCTAATGTCGATCCGCCGATGCTGCGAGCGCCCGCGTAAATGATGTACAGATCTTCCGCAATGGTCGGGTCGGTAAGCGTTACCGTCGACCCGGTAGAAGGATTCGAGAAGTTTGCCTGCCACTGCCAGATAACTTGCCCATTAAAGTATTGGCTCTGATACGGGCTGGGCGTGCTGATCGCATCAAAAGAATCCGTCAGGATCTCGGAAAAATAATCTGCCGCGGCTTCAAGCGAATCTTTGGCCATCTGCCCGGCTGCCGCACCATCCGGGTTTCCAGAGCCAAAGAAGTTACTGGTGTCGTAGGTGTAGTCGATCACGATATCGATCGCCCGTGCTCCGCCGGCAAAACCCAGAACACCCATCCCGCCGATCAATGCCAAAGTCGCTAGACGCATATCATCGCCTCCTCATTAGTAGGGCACAGACCTGAATCGACGCGCGCCGATATCCATATACCCTATGAGCCCAGAATAGAATCCTGAGGTTAGGAGATTGTTTGCCCGTCTGCAAGCATTTTTTGGTTGGCTATGTAAAAACAGCCTCAAAATACCCCCCAAAAAACTACCCGTGTCCGATGATTACCAATCGGCGTTGCTGTCCCCGATCCCGCAGGCGAGGTAACCGCCATCCACCAGGATGGTATGCCCGTTAACGAATCGCCCGGCTGGAGAGGCCAGATACACCGCTGCGCCGGCAAGCTCCGGCCCGTCACCAAATCGGCCGAAGGGTGTATGCTCGATGATCCGCCGACCACGGTCCGTGCCTTCGATCATCTTGCGGTTCAGGTCCGTCGGGAAGAAGCCCGGCGCGATCGCGTTGGTTCGGATACCGTACTTCGCCCACTCGTTGGCAAGCGAACGTGTCAGACCAAGCACCGCGTTCTTGGCAGATGCATAAGCAGCAACTTCGATCAGGTCGACGTAGCTACTGATCGACGCGATGTTGATGATGCAGCCCTCGTGCTGTTCACGGAAGATATGTCCCGCCGCCTGTGCAACGCGCAAACTGCCGGTCACATGCGTATCGAACATGGTGTTGAATTCATCGGGCGTCAGATCAAACGTCGGCTTCTTCAACTGATGCCCGGCCGAGTTCACGACGATGTGCAATCCACCAAACAGGTCAACCGCTTTACGCACCGCACGTTCGACCGAAGCATCGCTTGTCACATCCAGCGCGATCCCCGCCGCCACAGCATCTTCGCCCGTCGCATCGCCGATCGCGTCGAGTTCTTCCGCGGCTTCATCGACCTTGGCTTGCGTACGCGAACCTACCAGCACCTTCGCGCCGTGTTGAATCATCGCAGCAGCGATGTGTTTACCAAGCCCGCTCGCGCCACCGGTGATCAAGGCGACCTTGCCTGTCAGATCGAACATTTCAGTTTTCACAGCCATTATCTACCTGCCTTGTTATATAAATACCTGAATGTGCAGAACAGGCATGATAACCGCTCCGGCACGCGGCATGCGAACCAGAGTCGCCAACTCAAACCAAAATGCGGAAATTAACCGGTCTGCGACGATTTATGTGCCGTGTGATCCGTCGGCTGACGGAAGCTGTTCAGGTCGATGGACCTGAAGTACTCGATCGTCTTGGCGAGCCCGTCACGCAGCTTGATCGTCGGCTCCCAATCCAGCTTCTTTTTCGCCAGGCTGATGTCAGGCTGACGCTGCGTCGGATCGTCTGCGGGTAAAGGCATATACGTAAGCTTGCTCTTCGAGCCAGTCAGTTCGATCACGATCTCCGCCAGTTCCTTGATCGTAAATTCATCCGGGTTCCCCAGATTCACCGGGCCAATAAAATCGTCCGGCCCGTTCATCATCCGGATAAAGCCTTCAACCAGATCATCCACATAACAGAAGGAACGTGTCTGAGACCCATCGCCATACAGCGTGATGTCCTCATCACGCAGCGCCTGGAGGATAAAGTTCGACACCACGCGCCCGTCATACGGGTGCATCCTCGGCCCATACGTGTTGAAAATACGTACGACGCGGATGTTTACGCCGTTGGATCGGTGGTAATCGAAGAACAATGTCTCCGCCACGCGCTTGCCTTCGTCGTAACAGGCGCGGACGCCGATCGGATTCACGTTGCCGCGATAGCTCTCGGGTTGGGGGTGGATGTCCGGGTCGCCGTAGACTTCGCTGGTCGAGGCCTGGAACACCTTGGCTTTGCACCGCTTGCCGATACCAAGCACGTTGATCGCTCCCATGACCGAGACCTTCGTTGTCTTGATCGGGTTGTACTGATAATGCACCGGCGACGCGGGACACGCCAGGTTATATACCTCATCAACCTCAAGGTAGATCGGGTGCGTCACATCATGGCGGATCAATTCGAAGTTCGGCTCGCCAAGCAGGTGCATGACGTTCAGCTTCTGGCTGGTAAAAAAGTTATCCAGACAGATCACATCATGGCCTTGCGCGACCAGGCGATCACAAAGATGCGAACCAAGAAAGCCGGCCCCGCCGGTGATTAAAATACGTTGTAGACGTTGTTTCATGGAGTGGGGTCTAGGGTCTAGGGTCTAGGGTCTGGTCAGAACTTCTGACCAACGCCGGTCCCGAGCGAAGCGAAGGTCCGGGTATCGGGTATCGGGTATCGGGTATCGGGTATCGGGTATCGGGTATCGGGTATCGGGTATCGGAAAGATCGTATTTCCAGCTTTCCAGTTTTCTCGTTTTCCAGCTTTCTCATTCAGCTACGCTGAATGTCGCGCCGGGTTCAACATCAAAACTCACCATCTGACCGGGGGCAAACTGGCCGGTGTGTTGTTGGGGCATCAGGCTGACGGTCACGGGGACGGCCGCCAGGACGGTGATCGTGTTGGCCTTGGGATCACCGTCGATGATCCTGCCCTGCACACGGCGGGGTCTGCCGAATACCGGTTCGATGAACCTTCCACCGGCCGAGATCACATCGACCCGACGGGCCTTGGCGCGGATAATCCCGCTGACGCGTTCATCCACCTGGGCGTCGATCGTGCCGACCGGCACCAGGTGCAAACGATAATCGGACCCCGGGACCGCCAGTACCAGCTTCTCCGGGCTCTTCTCCGCCAACACACCTGTGGCGATCGGACCCGCCGCCGTCGCTTCGCTCATCATGTATCTCCGTCTGGACTCAGTAGCCTTGTTGCGTATCATCCCGGGCGTGCGATAAGCCGCCGGGCAACATAACATAACGGCCCGGAGCCACAGCCACCAAACCGACGAGCCAGCAATCGTGTCAGGCCAACACCAGATCAACAAGCAGCACTGCACCGACAAGCTCCGCTGTGACTACGCCCACGTCGGCTTGTACGACGTCCAGGCCCGTAAACCCTGGATCGCCAAGAAAAAATGGGGCGTCGTCCCCGTCCGCGTCAGCCACGCCAAGCTCCTGATCGGCGGCACGCAAGATACCTCCACCGTCACCAAGGACCGCTTCCTCTGCTACTGGTTCCACACCCCCAACACCGGTGAGGGACACGTCCACGGCTACCCCATCGAGTGGGATGAGGGCCACCTCATGGTCCGCATCGATCCCAACTGGAACTATTCGACCGGCCAGTTCATCCCTAATACCGATGTCTCACGCATCGAAAAAAATATCGACCAGCAACACGCCATCGGCAAACGCCTGTATCAACTCTACCTCGAGATCAAACCCAAATACCCCCTGAGCTGGCACATGATCGGCCCAAGAGCCGCCGACAGCATGTTCTACATCGAACGATATGAACCGTAAGTAGGCTTGAGGTGTGAGGCAATAAGCCGCTTGCGGCTTGGCGCTGCTGCTTCTTACCTCAGCACTCAGCGCTCAAACCTCAACCCTTCAAAACAATCCCCATCGTCGGCAACTCACGATCCAGGATCGCCCGCGCATAAACGCATAGCAACTTATTCGCCCGTCCGATCGCGTCCGCTTCCTCATCGTCGATCACTTCACCGTTCGACAGCTTCCGCAACAGCGTCACCGTCTGCTTGCGCACGCGCCAGTCCGCGATGCCGTTTTCGATGGTCAAGCCACCCGCGACCGGGTCGAACGTGTACGCTTTGCTGTTTGGAAGCTCACCGCTCTTGCGCACATCAACCTCAAGCTCCGGCCGATACCCGCAATCCAATAATAGCGCCCACTGAAACCACAATAGCGCCGCCCCGAGTCGATCTTTATCGCGCAACGCTTCAAGCAGCTCGGTCAGTGCTGCAAACGCCCCGGGATGCACATCCTCGTCCGCCAGCATCGCGTTACACAGGTCGGCCGCATACATCGCATAACACTGCGCCCGGTAATCACCTCGCAGGTAGTGGTAATCCTCCTGCAAATCCCACTCCGTCAACGTCGCAAGCTCCGCGCTCGGTTTCGTCACCGCCACCACCTGCCCCAGCGTCAATAGCTCGATCCCCCCCGAAAACCGCTGCACACTGCTAGGGCTCATCCGCTTCGACCCCTTCGCCAGCCCGCGCAGCTTCCCATGCTCAGCCGTTAATAGCACCACCACCTGGCTGGACTCCGACCAGTCGATGTGACGAATGCAGATTGCGTGATCTTTGAAGCGTGGCATGGGAGCATCTTACCGTGGAAGCCACGGCGGCCAAGGCCCTTCGGGCCATGACCGGGCTTTGATCCGAAAATAACCACCAAAGCCCCGTCATAGCCCGAAGGGCTTTGGCGGAGGTGGTTGGCATGACACGACGACACGGATATCCTCACCCCATGCCTTCTCCGGGAAAACGCTGGTATCACATCACCTTCGGCACACACGGATCATGGCTGCCCGGTGATCCGCGCGGCTTCCGTGCCAAACATGCAAAAGTCTATTCCTCAGGAGACCACCATCATCCACCTCCACCGGGTGAACACGCAGAACTGCTCAAACACAGCAAGAAGCTGCAACCACACACCGTGATAATCCCCAAGCCGGTACTAAAACAAGTAGGGCAAGCAATTGTCGCATGCGCCAAACAGTACGCATATCGCATCAATGCTGTGAGTGTTTCGCCCATGCATGTTCACTTGCTGATCGAACTACCAACCGCAAACACGATCAGTGAAGTCGGCAAAATGAAACGACACGCTTCAAGGGCTGTAAGCGACAAAATGCCCGGGCGGATCTGGGCCAAAGGTTGCGGCGTAAAAACAATCAAAGACCAGACGCATCAGGTCAACACATTCAACTACATCATTAAGCATGTAGATCATGGTGCGTGGGTGTGGAGATTCAGGGATGAATCGGATGAGGATGTAAGTGGGTGATTTATAAGAAGAACCCCGGCCAAAGCCCTGCGGGCTATGACCGGGCTTTGTATTACATTGATATGTGTGCTTTTGATTCTAAAATGCCCCACCATCGCCCGCAGGGCTTTGGTGGGGGTTGTATTACGCACATCAACTAAATTATTGAAGTTATTGGCAGTTATTCACTTCAAACTTCTAACCCAACTCCGCCAACTGTTTCTTGACCGCTTCCAGCTCGCGCTTCAGGGCCGTCAGTTTGTCGCGGGATTCCTGCACCAGGTGGGCGGGGGCTTTCTTGGTGTAGTTTTCGTTGCTCAGTCGGCCTTCCAGGTTCTTAATCTGGCCCGTCACGTCCGAGAGGTGTTTGGTAAGGCGCGACTTCTCGGCTTCGGCGTCGAGCTGGTTATGCAGGTACACCTCAACCATCGGCCGCACGATCACTGCCGCGTCCGCAGGCTTCTCGATCGTGTCTCCGATCGCTACCAGCTTCACGTTCGCCAGGGATTCGACGATGTTTTGTCGCGGGCTGATCTCGCCGACCAGGTCCGGCGCGATCTTCACCGATACCTCAACACATTCGCGAGGCGGCACCTTATTCACTGTCCGCACTTCACGGATCATCGTTATCAGCGTACGCAGTTTCTCGAAGATATCCTCCGCATGCAGGTCAACCAGCGCGCGGTCCGCGACCGGCCAGTCGGCGGTTACCAACAGGTCATTTTCGTTCGGGTCGAGTCCGCGCACGCCGCGTTTCGGCGCTACCGCGCTGAGCGATTCCCACAAACGCTCGGTGATGAACGGCATCGTCGGGTGAAGCATACGCAGCGACACATCCAACACCGTCGCCAACACCTGACGCGAACGTGCGCCCTGCGGCGTGCTGATTGTCGGCTTGACCGCTTCGATGTACCAGTCGCACACATCGTTCCACACAAACTGATACAGACGCCCGGCATAGTTATGGAACTCATACTCCGCCAAAGACTTGTTCACCGCTTCGATGGTTCGGGCTGTGCGTGAGAGGATCCACCGATCCGCCAGGCTGAGCTGCTCGCCTGTGCCGCCGCCGTCGGTGTTCTCCGCTTCCGCCAGTTTGCTCAGCGCAAAACGCGTGGCGTTCCAGAGTTTATTAGAAAAGTTGCGGCCGTAGTCGAACTTCTCACTGGTGTTGCGCGCAAGCGGCGCATCGTCCGTCGGCTTCACCTGGCCCGACGCCACGCCGAAGCTGGAGGTCATCTTCTTGCCCTTGGCAAAAGGCGAATCCTGAATCGGCGCCGCGACGCGAGACTGGCTCGATCCGCTGGTCACGAACTTCGGCGTAAACATCTGACCCGTGTGCGGACACACCATGTCCACCGGCATACGCACATCCTGCGTCTGCGTCGTCATGCTCGTGAGCGTGAACCGCATCGCGTCCGCGCCGTGGCTATGAATAATGTCGTTCGGGTCAACGCCGTTACCGAGACTCTTACTCATCTTCTGCCCGTGCCCGTCCTGGATCATCGCATGGATAAACACATCCTTAAACGGCAGCTTCCCGTGCAGATACGTATTAAACATCACCATACGCGACACCCACAACGTGATGATCTCACGCGCCGTGCAAAGCACGTTCGTTGGATTCCACGTCTGTAGTTCGGCCGTGTCTTCGGGCCAGCCCATGGTGGAAAGTGGCCAGAGGGCGCTAGAGAACCAGGTGTCGAGGACGTCGGGGTCTTGGGTGAAGCCAACAGCCTCAAGCTTCCTCTCAATCTCGCTACAATCAGGTGGCACGCATATTGCAAAAGTTGGCCCTGTTGCATCACGACCAGCCATCGCTTGTACAACTATCGTGTTGTTTTCTTCTTCAGTAAGACAATTGAAAGTAACCTTGCCCGGCAGTTTCATTGAGTCGATCGGAATTGGTGTTTTGTCTCCGGCAGTGGCAGTTGCATACCACACTGGTATCCGATGTCCCCACCACAGTTGTCGTGAGATGCACCAGTCGCGGAGGTTTTCGTGCCAGTTCTGGAAGGTGCGGGCGTAGCGTTCGGGGTAGAAGCGAAGTTCGCTCTGCCAGGTCGCGCCCTTTTCACCCGGAACGTTCAGCTTGACGCCGTCGTTCTCTAGCTGCTCCCGGCTCAGCTTGCGTTCAAACTCATACGCATCGGCTAACGGCTGGCGCTGGTCGGGGGCCATCGCGTCGATCGCCGCACCACGCAAGCGTTCATCCGTCACCTTCACGTACCACTGGTCGCTCAGGTAAGGTTCGATCGCCACGTGCGAACGATAGCTGTGGCCCACCGCGTGACGGTAGGGCTTGATCTCGGCCATGAGGTCCCGGGCTTCGAACCACTTCACCACGGTCTTGCGCGCCTGTTCGCGCGACTGACCAAGCAGGGCGTCAAGCGTTTGCTTGTCGGCGTGCGAACTGTTCAGCCAGTTTTCGAAGTCGTCCCAGCCGTGGTCCCGGCTGATCGTGCCGTCGGGTGCCATGACGTTGATGACGTCGAGCGCGTGCCTTTGGCCGATCTCCCAGTCGTTCGGATCGTGTGCGGGGGTAACTTTCAGGAAGCCGCTTGCCATCCTCGCTTTTGAGTCGTCGGATTCGGGGTCGGGGATCACGACGTATTCATCACCCACGATCGGGATGCGCCTGCCGACAATAGGAAGCTCAACGCGCTTGCCGATGAATTGGCCTCGCGCGGTGTCGCGCGGATTCACCGCCACGGCCGTATCACCGAGCATCGTTTCAGGGCGCGTCGTGGCGACGGTGACGTATTCGCCGGTCGGCTTGCCTTCATCATCGATGACGGGGTACTTCATGTAGTAGAACTGCCCATCCACATCCTGCATTTCGACTTCGTCATCGGCGAGCGCCGTCTGCGTGGCCGGGTCCCAGTTCACCAGGCGCTTGCCGCGATAGATCAGACCGTCCTTAAACAGGCGGAAGAACGCTTCGCGCACGGCTTTCGCGCACTGATCGTCCATCGTGAACCGCTGACGGTCCCAGTCGCAAGAACAGCCCATGCTCTTGAGCTGGCCTGTGATGACGGCTTCGTACTCATCTTTCCACGCCTGCACCTTCCCGATGAACTGCTCGCGTCCGTCCTTACCTTCAGCCTCGAGCTGCTTGTAATCCTTGAGCGCGGGCTCGCCTTCGTTTTGAAGCCGCTTATCGACAACGGTCTGCGTCGCGATGCCGGCGTGGTCCGTGCCGGGCATCCAGAGCGTGTTGTCCCCGAGCATCCGGTGCCAGCGGATGAGGATGTCCTGCAGCGTATTGTTCAGAGCGTGGCCCATGTGCAATGCTGCTGTGACGTTCGGCGGGGGGATGACGATTGAATAGGCTTTAGGCTTGCGGCTTGAGTCTTGGGGGGAGGCGGCGAAGGCTTTGGCCTCGTCCCAGCGCTTGGCGACATCGCGCTCCACCTCTTCAGGGCGGTACTGCTTAGCCAGTTCGTTCGTGGGGGATTCGGTAGGCATGGGTCTATCGATTGCTGAGGGATGAGTGCGGAGCTCTGAGTTCGTTCCTATTCACATCAGGCCAAGCCGTAGGCTGCGAAGCTGCCGCGGGTTGCATACACCCCGCAACAACAGGGCTTCCGGGCCTGATTTTGAAGCTATAAGGATAACGTGTGCCGAGAACGGCGGGGAAAAGTGGGGGTCGTCCCCTCAGATAACGGCGACGCTTCGGGTTCGGCGTGTCACATACATCATGAAATGACTATATCGGCTTATTCGGCAAGGATCAAAAGTGCCCGCCCCTGGCAAATACCCGGTGAATACACAAAACGAAAATCCCGTTGCATGACAGCAGGATGCACAGGGAACAGACTGGCTTTTAAAGCAGTTCCAATGTCGTCAGAAAACGATCCCGCTGCTTCAACGTTATCCATTGCAAGACCTTACGGATCGCCAAAAACATGAATGGCGGCCAAATAAAGTGCGTTATCTGCAACATCTGCATCGCCTGGCCACGCACGTTCGGGTCCTGGTGCGGCACGACAAGCGTCAGCATCAGCCACACCCCAACCACACCAATCACAAAAGTCAGCCCCAGCCAGATCGGCATCAGCAATCGATACCAGAGCGGCGCTTCCTGACTGGTCAGTTCAGCCGTCGCCACCGTAATCCCCCGATCATCCGATCCGACCTCGACAAGCATCTCCGGCTTGCCGGGCAGCATGAGACGGAACATCGCCCCATCAGAATCGCCGCCGATCAACTCACAAGGCGGGACCATCAACGCTGCGGCACGCGAAAGTGAATCGCGCACCTCCGTCACCTGCTTATCCGGCAGCCGTCGGCTGACAGGCTCCGTCTTTTTCGGACGCCGGGTGAACCACCACAAACACACCGCTGTAAGCCAAACAACCGCCGCGGCAATGCTGATGATTAAGACCACAGTCTGCGCCGTCTGGGTGGACATGTTTTGACTCCTACCGCCGCTTACGTTTCCGCTGCTTGTACTTCGGCTTGGGCTGCTTCGTCGAGCCCTTCATCTTGGGCATGCCGCCCATGCCCCCCATGCCGCCCATCATCGCTGGGTCCATGCCGCGCATGGCCTTGAGCTTGCCAAGCGCGCCCATGCCGGACATCTGCTTGCCCATTTTCGAGATCATCTCGAAACCCTTAACGAGCTTGCCCACCGCTGCCTGGTCCGTGCCTGATCCCTTGGCGACGCGCCGACGTCTGCTGGCGGTCAGGACATCGATGTCCTTGCGCTCCTGCGACGTCATCGACTGGATAATCGCTTCGGTCCGATCTATTTCGCGGTCGTCGAGGTTGATGTCCTTCAGTTGGCTGCCGATACCGGGAAGCATCCCAAGCAGCGACTTCATTGAGCCCATGCGGCGCATCATGCGAAGCTGCTTGAGGAAGTCGTCCATCGTCATCTTCCCCTGCGCGATCTTGTCCTGCATGGCCAGGGCTTCTTCTTCGCTGACCTGCTCCTGCGCTTTTTCGACGAGGCTGACGACGTCACCCATGCCGAGGATGCGCGACGCGATCCGGTGGGGGTGGAACGCCTCGAGTGCATCGAGCTTCTCGCCGACGCCGATGAACTTGATCGGCTTACCGGTGATCTGCTTAACCGAAAGGGCGGCCCCGCCGCGCGTGTCCGAGTCGAACTTCGTCAGGATCACGCCGTCCAGTTCAAGCTGATCGTTGAACGCCTTGGCGGAGTTGACCGCGTCCTGACCTGTCATCGCATCGATCACAAGCAGGATCTGGTGCGGCTGCACCGCTGTATTGACCTGCCGAAGTTCACCCATCAGATCGTCATTGACGTGCAAACGTCCCGCGGTATCGAGTACGAGCACATCGCAGCCCGTGTCTCTCGCCGCCTTGAGTGCGTTTCGGCAAACAGCGACCGCAGCACCGACAGCCTTGCCGTATTCCGCGACCTTGTCAGGCTCGGAATAAAAATGCACGCTGCCCGAGCCCGGCGCTTCTTCCTGAACCTGGTTGGCGATAACTTCCAACTGCTTGACAGCAGCGGGGCGCTGAAGGTCGGCCGCACATAGCATGACATTCTTGTCACGCTTCTTTAAATAGCCCGCCAGCTTGCCGCACGTCGTCGTCTTACCCGAACCTTGCAACCCAGCCATCATGATGACGGTCGGCCCGGGATGCACGTACATGATCGGCGGCTGCTCCGGCGCCATCGGGTCCGCCGCCGTATCGTCATCCTCACCGCCCAGCACGCGGACCAGTTCATCATTGACAATTTTGATCATCTGCTGTGCCGGCTTGAGCGAACTGAGCACCGCTTCGCCGACCGCCTGCTTCAGGACCGATTCGGTGAAGTCCTCGACGACTTCATAATGCACGTCTGCCTCGAGCAGCGCGGTCCGCACCTCTTCCATCGCCTCACGGACATTGGATTCACTGATCTTCCCCCGCCCGGACAATCGGCGCAGCGCGCCCTCGAACTTGTCAGATAGATTGGTAAACATCTTATCCCTTCGAAGCCCACGGATGCTATTTGTGAGCCATAAGGGTCAGGGCTTTGATCGGAGCCACGGCAATGGTAGCGGGATGTGGATTAAAAGACAAAAACATGATCGAGCCAAGGTAGAGCCACAAAAAGGCGCAAAAGGGCTGATTAATGTCACATCGATAAGTTTTAGCTCGATTATTCACGACATGTAAGATCGAGCGTGGCCTTTGCTTCAAACAACAGCCCTTTTTGTGAATTCTGTGCCTTCTCGTGGCTAATCTTCATAGATATTTCTCACCCCGAAGCCGAACCATTGCATCCCAGCCCCACGTATGTGATGATGTAACCCGACTTCCGGCTCACCTCTAACCGCATTCGTATTCGCGGGGTGGCACATCTTCTGGAGACGACGTCATGATTCGATGGATCAAGCAGTTGGATGGGATCTTACGCGGCGACGCCACACGCATGTCCGCGCTTAAGCACGGCAAGATCGAAACGCCTGTCGGCGGGGTGACGGTCATCACCATCCTGCTCGGGGCAACCTACGGCATCTGCATGGGTGCTTACGCCATGATCCGCACCGGCGGCGCAAGCGCGGATGCATACTGGCAGATGCTCGCAAGTGCGGTGAAGCTGCCCCTGCTCTTTTTCCTCACGCTCTTGATCACGCTGCCTTCGCTCTACGTTTTCAACGCGCTGGTCGGCTCACGCCTTTCCGTACTGTCGGTGATCCGCCTGCTGATCTCGATGCTTGGTGTCATGCTGGCCGTGCTTGCATCGTTCGGGCCGATCGTTGTGTTCTTCAGCGTCAGCACCGACAGCTACCCGTTCATGAAGCTGTTGAACGTCGTGGTCGCGGCGCTTGCCGGCTTCCTTGGCCTCGCCTTCCTGCTGCGCACGCTGCATCGGCTGGTGCTGGCACAGATCGAAGTCGATCGCAAAGGCATCGCACCCGCGTCGAAAATAGAAACCTCCAATGACCAAGACGTTCCTGTTGAACTAATCGAAGTGGACGAGGATGACAACACCAGCGCGCTGGATCAGGTCGGCTACGGCACGACGGAAAAAGCTCGCTCCGTCTTCCGCATCTGGATCATCGTCTTCTCGCTCGTTGGCGCACAGATGAGCTGGGTGCTTCGGCCCTTCATCGGCTCGCCCGATATGCCTTTCACCTGGTTCCGCGCCCGGGAAAGCAACTTCTTCCTCGATGTCATCGATTCGATCGGCAAACTGTTCGGCATGTAAACAAGGCGAACCCCGTTGACCCGCCAGGCTCTGAACAACATCGACGACCTGCTGCGCGCCCGGATGCAATTCTCGCTCGAGCGCGCACCCAGACACCGGCAGATCATCCTCTGGATGATCGTCTTCGGCTTAACGTACGGCATCGTCATGGGCAGCTTCGGCGGGATCACGCCCGACCGCTTCCAGCAGATCCTCTACTCCGCAACCAAGGTCCCGGTCCTGCTCGCGGCAACCTTCCTGCTCAGCCTGCCGAGCTTCTTCGTCATCAACACCCTCATGGGCCTGCGCAGCGACTTCGCTCAAGTCATCCGCTTATTGATCTCTACGCAGGCGGCGCTCACTGTCATCCTTGCCTCCTTCGCACCATTCACCGCGCTGTGGTACCTGTCCTTCGCCGACTACGAAGTCGCCAAGCTCTTCAACGCGTTCATGTTCGGCTGTGCGAGCATCACCGCACAACTCGTGCTGCTGCGCCTCTACCGCCCACTGATTAAAAAGAACCCGCGCCACCGCGTCATGGTCCGGCTCTGGCTGGTCATCTACGCCTTCGTCGGCATCCAGATGGGCTGGACCCTGCGCCCGTTCATCGGCAAACCCGGCATGGAAACCACCTTCTTCCGACAGGAAGCGTTTACCAATGCGTATGTTGAAGTAGTCCAGACGATCATGCGCGCAGTGGGGTGGTGAGGCGCGTAATGTCAACTATCCACGTGGATTGAAGGTGGCTTGTCCAGCATGCGTTCAGGTATATCATCACCACATTCAGGGCACTTCTTCGACCCACCCGCAATACTGCCTCGCAGGTCATAGCCACAATCACAGACAGATTGATTCCGTTTGGCAGCGATTGCAGCCGCCGACCTCATCCCATATACCAACAACGCCACCCAACAGACTACAAGGATCGGCAACCAGACACACGATGTTATTATCTGGCCTAATACAGATTCGCCTATCTGCCGGATAATACTATTGCCAATATCAACGCCCCGGGTCGACCAGAAAACAAAAACCGCCAGGTCCGCCCATACTGTAAACGGCAACAACATACCTAAAAGTGAATGCACGAATACGACCGCTTGATGTTTATCCCGCCTCATATACAAAGCCGGCAGCATAAACAGCAGGACGTAAAAACAGATAACGAAAATCGAGACCCAGAAACTTACCTGAAGAAACCCATATGGGGTACCCAGTAACGTACGCCCCTTTACACGATCATAGGACCACTCATTAAAGAGGAATAATAGTGTGGTCACATGCCATACCAAGGCCATTGCGCCCCAGGTGCCTGCTGTCACTAAACCAACCCTGAACGACAGCCTCGCTATCTGCCACGGCTTGAAGATGCACTGAACGCAGCACATCCATCCGGTAGGTAGATCGGAATCTGTCATGTTTTACACCTTACCCCCGTTCATAAAAATGCAGCGCCATCGATCCATAGTGATGACTCGTCGGCCCGTTCCAGCCATCGGCCGGTGGGGGGGTGATGTGTTTGCTTGTGCGATAAGACAGCACGCAATCGTCACTCGCGACGCGCGCCAGTTCTGTCATCAAACGTTCAAGATCACACCGGCCCTTTTCGTCCTCGGCCATGGCGTAGGGGGGATCCAGAAATATCACGCTGATAGTGCCTGCCTTAACCTGTCCCAGCCAGATCGGGCTCAAGGCGCTGCCTTTGACCACACGGGCCCGGTCGGCCAAACCCGTATCCGTCAGGTTCTTGTTCAGCCGGCTGATCGCGTCGCGATCCATATCCACGAACGTGCAGTGCTCAATCCCACGGGACAAGGCCTCCAGCCCCAGGCTCCCCGTCCCGCAAAAAATATCCAGTGCCGCCCCCGGCACCCCCGGAAACTTTTCCGGCTGATCCCCACCACCAGCCTCATCCGGCATCTCGGGGTCCACTTCCGGGGGCGCTTCCGGGGGCAGGACGCCCATCGACCATAACCGGTCGAACAGGCTCTGCTTGACGCGATCGGTGATCGGGCGGGTCGTATTCTGGTCCTTAGGCGGGATGAGCCGTCTGCCGCGATGGGTGCCTGCGATGATCCTCATGCCCATGATTGTACGCGCCGCTGAAGTCTATATGATGCCCACATGAGTAAGACCGCCACGAAAAAGAAGGGCAAGGGTAAAGGCAAGTCCAAACAGACCCTCGCCGAGAAGGCCGATAAGTACAAGCTGTATCAGAAGTCCGTCCAGGAGCCCGAGCACGAGATCGAGTTCTTCGACCAGGCCTTCAACGAAGCCTTCGGTCGCAAGCCCAAGGTCCTCCGCGAGGACTTCTGCGGCACCTTCGCCGTCTGCTGCGAATGGGTCAAACAGCCCGGCCGCACCGCCTTCGGCATCGATCTGGACTCCGAACCGCTGGACTGGGGTAAGGCTAACAACCTCGCTAAGCTCAAGCCCTCTGAGCAGCAACGTGTTACGCTCATCCAGGACGATGTCCGCTCCAACACCACGCCCCCGGCCGACATCCTCGCCGCCCAGAACTTCTCTTTCTGGTACTTCAAGACACGCGAAGAGCTGGTCAACTACTTCAAGATCGCCCACAAGAACCTGGCCGAGGAAGGCCTCATGGTTCTGGACATGATGGGCGGCGGCGAATGCATCACCGAAGACGAAACCGACGTCCGCAAGATCGGCTCGTTCAAATACATCTGGGAACAGGCCCGGTACAACCCGATCACCCACGAAGCCAGCTACTACATCCACTTCAAGTTCAAGGACGGCAGCAAGCTGGATAAAGCATTCGAATACCACTGGCGGTTCTGGACCATCCCCGAAGTCCGCGAGCTGCTCGCCGAAGCCGGCTTCAGCGCCTCGTACGTCTACTGGGAAGGCACGGATGATGACGGCGACGGCGACGGCAACTGGACACGCACCGAAAACGCCGGCAGCGAACCCTGCTGGATCGCATACATCGTAGCGGCGAAGTAAAAGTTGAATTGCTAATTTTTAATCGCTAATCGCTGATATGTGTCCCCGACAATCGCAACAAACAATTAGAAATCCGAACCTCAAGACTCATCCCTCAAGCCTCAAGCCTACTTGACATGAAATACCAATCCCCCCGAGGCACTCGCGACTTCTACCCCGCTGATATGGCTTGGCGCAACTTCCTGATCGATGCCTGGCGGAAGGTGTCGATCAGAAACGGGTTCGAGCAGGTCGACGGCCCGATCTACGAATCGCTCGAACTCTACAAAGCCAAAAGCGGTGACGGGATTGTCTCGGAGTTGTTCCACTTTGAAGACCGCGGCGGCCGGGAACTGGCGATCCGTCCCGAGTTCACGCCAACACTCGCACGCATGGTCGCCGCCAAGGCAAACAGCCTGCCCAAACCGATCAAATGGTTCTGCACGCCCAACCTCTGCCGCGCCGAACGTCCGCAGCGAGGCCGGGTCCGTGAGCATTGGCAGTGGAACATCGACATGCTCGGTGTCGACGACGCCAGCGCGGATGCCGAAGTCATCGCCACCGCCGTCGACTTCTTCCAATCCGTCGGCCTCGAGCCAACGCACCTGAAGTTCAAGCTCAGCCACCGTGAAGTCGTCAAGCAACTGCTCGCACGGCTCGGTGTGCCGGACGAAAACATGATGGACGCCTTTGCGCTGCTCGACCGCCGGGAAAAAATCCCGCACGAAGACTTCGTCAAGGAAGCCACCGAGCTCGGGCTCGATGAATTCAAGGTCGATCGGCTCGAACAGATGTGCAGGCGCAAGTACCCCGCAGGCGACATCGACCACCTGGGCCGAAGCCTCGGTATGGAGACGGGCCTCGAAGACCTGCACGCGCTCGATGAGCAACTGCAAGCGTTCGGCCTCGCCGAATGGTGCGAGTACGACCTGGGTATCGTGCGCGGTCTCGCCTACTACACCGGCACCGTCTTCGAAGTACACGAAGTCTCCGGCGCTGAACGCGCTGTCGCAGGCGGCGGACGATACGACAAACTCATCGAACTCTTTGACGGCCCACCCACGCCCGCCGTCGGCTTCGGCATGGGCGACGTCGTCATCTCGCTTGTCATGCAAGATAAAGGCTTGATGCCGAAAAACGTCGAAGCAACCCCGGATGTGTTCATCGTCGCCGCAAGCGACGAAGCCGCCAAACGCGTACCCAGCCTGGCGACCACACTCCGCCAGCAGGGCACCCACACACGCTTCAGCTACAAAACCACCCGCAACGTCGGCAAACTCCTCAAGGAAGCCGCCGCCAGCAACGCACGATTCGTTGTGATCGTTGAAGATCAAGGCCTGCAACTCAAAGACCTCAGCTCCGGCGAACAGTCCGCGATCAATCCCGAAGACCTTGCCAAAACCCTGCGGCATGGCTGAGTGACGTACAGGTTTGAATCCGGTATAAACCCGTTGGCTTGCATCCGAAAAATCTAACGGTGGATATATCATTATGAGCACCCAGTCTGAAGCTCGTTTTTATCGAATGGGACCGCCACCCGTCGTAACGGGCGATCAGCTTCTTGATTGGGTTAAGCGCATCAAGGACACCGGCATCGTCGACCCATCAAGCGAGATCACCTTTGAAGTCGACTACGGCAAACGCATCGACCGGCGTCACAAAACAGATGATGATATGCAAATCGTTTCGCCGCCTTGGTGGAAAAGGCTGTTGAGCTTCAATAAACCATACGCCACGATCAGTCGGGTTATTAATCACGATCACGATGTTGACATCGACGCGGATTCGTTCGACGACCTATTTAATCAATTCAAAGGCGGTAACCAATCCATCCAACGCGCCGACATCATGTTCTGGACGCTGGATGAGGAAGTGGAAACGCTACTCATCGCACCCGAGAGTGAAGAAAATCCCAATACATTCACACCGTTTCACCTCTCCCTTTCGGTCAGGCCGATCCTTCTGTCCGACTTCGACTGGGACACGCATTACAGCGTCGGCTTTATCGCGATGGACATCTTCGGCGACGGCTACTTCTGGCCCGAGACTTTAAAGCAATGGATCGAGCGCTGCGCTGGGCTGCCAAAAATCCAGGCGGCGTGCGATATCTGTAAACAACTCTGGCCCGCAGATGACATCGAAGTGGATGATGATCTGTTGACCCTGCGCAAAGAATTGGAAAACTTCTGGCCATACGACAGCCCAAACGGCCCCAATGATTGGGCGTGGGGACAGAACGTAAACGGCTGATTCCTCCCGCCCGCACATGACATCACCCAAAATATATGACTTCTTAACACTTCGCGCTTAACAAAACCGGCCAATCTGTTTATGATGTGACCGTTGTTCCGGTTTTCCGAGGAAACACTTCAGGAGGAGAGAAAAAATGTTCAAAGCCAGCACGCTTATGATTTGCGCCGCCGCGTTTACCTGCGCCAACAGCGCGAGCGCCGCGGTACTCGGTATCCACAGCATCTCCGATCCCAACGTCCCCGAAGGCTACGTCGCTAATGAAATCTTCTGGGATGGTGGCGGTGTCGAGGACTGGTCCGGCAATGCGCTACGCATTGATCTGTCGGTCGGCAGCTTCTATCAGCATCCTTACGGGGGGAATGACACCGTCCCGCAGGTAGTAATTGATCTGTTTCCGGAGGTTGAATTTGATACGCATGTCGGCATCCAGGGAGACAGTACCGTGTACATCCCCGGCGGAGCCGGCGACCTGGGGGGCGGCCCGCTTAGCATGGATGCGCCCCAATTGAGCGTCACCTGGGGTAACACGAATCATACAAACACAGGGAATATCCGCATCGGCATGATCACGATGAGTGATGATGCAACCGGCACCGGCTCCTTAATGGCGCCCGGCGGGACGACACTCACATTTTCTATCACGAACGGAGCCATTGCCGATACGTTTGCCAACGTCAGTGGTTGGATTGTAGACCCACCGGAATACCGCGAACCCGGACCGTTCCCCGTCCTGCCCGGCCCGCCGGCGCCATCCGAAGTCGGCATCAGCACCAATGTTGTTTCTTCACCCGACGTCCCCGAAGGCTATGTCGCCAATGAAGTCATTTGGAACGGCCACAACCGGGAAGCCTGGCACTCCTCGACCGTGCGCGTCGATCTGACCAGCGGCGATGTCTACAACCACGAATTCGGTTTTGATACACCGCCGAATTCGCTATTGATCGACAACTTCCCGGGATTGGAATTCGATACTTACTTAGGTGTCATCAATGACAGCAACAGCGCGATCGCTGACTCGGAATATCTGAATGGCGGTTCCATCAGCCTGGAGGCACCACATGTCAGCGCGGGTTGGTTCACCTCGGGTAATGAATACGACGGCACCGTACGCATCGGCATGCTCACATTCAGCGAAGATGCCAACGGTGTGATCGCCTTCGACTATCAGGGTACCTCATGGAGCACCACCATCGTCAACGGCGTCATTGTCATGCCCGAACCCGCGGCCCTGGCGCTGTTCGGACTGACCGGCCCGGCACTGCTGTTAAATCGACGTCGCTGACCTGAACAACATCGGTTCAGTAACGACACACATGCCCGTGTTTGAAATAACCTGATTACTTGCGGTTCCCAAGGAACCAATTCACAGGGAGAGAAAGATGAAAATAGTCAACATGTTGGTGACCGTCGCCGCTGTTTTTACGGTCGCCACCAATGCAAATGCCGCGGTGTTCGGCCTTCACGGCATCACCGACCCGAATGTCCCCACCGGTTACGTCGCTAACGAAATCATTTGGGATGGCGGCGGGACCGTGGATTGGCCTAGCGCTGCTCTGCGTATAGATCTGTCCGTCGGCTCGTTCTATCAGGACCCGTACGGAAGCGACGGTCCAAATATCCAACCCGTGATTGACCTGTTCCCCACGGTAGAATTTGACACTCACGTCGGGATTACAGGCGATGCCACAGCTGCCATCATTGGGGGTGCTGGTGACGTCGGTGGCGGTTCCTTCAGTATGAACGCCCCTCAGTTGAGCGTGTCCTGGTTTAATTACGACTACACGAACACCGGACTCACACGTATCGGCATGATCACTCTCAGTGACGATGCCGTTGGCACGGGAAGAATGTATTCCAGGGGCGTCTACATGGACTTTACGATCAGTAACGGCCAGATCCTAGATGCTTTCGCCAGTGTATCAGCGTCCCCTACAGTCCTGCCAGACTATGTGAAACCGGGCCCATTCCCACAGTTACCCGAGCCACCCGCAAAAGATGAAATTGGGGTAACCACACGAATAGTCTCTTCGGAACATGTGCCCGATGGGCATGTGGCAAATGAAATTATCTGGAATGGCAATGGAATACAGGATTGGTCTTCAACCACAATGCGAGTCGATTTAACCAGTGGTGATTTTTTCAATCATTCGTTTGGATTTGATTCGGCTCCGAGATCCTTCCTGTTCGAGAGCTATCCTGATCTGGAGTTTGACACGTATGTAGGTGTGATAGACGACAGTACCGGTGGTATCGAAGCGAATGCAAACGAACTGGGGGGTGGTTCATTCAGCTTCGAGACGCCGCATATCAGCGTCGGATGGATCAATACCGATTCGAGCGACAAAGGCATAGTCCGTATCGGTATGTTGACGCTCAGCGAGGACGCAAACGGCAAAATCGCATTATCGTCTGCAGGCCGGTCATGGAGCGTTGATATAGTTAATGGCGTCGTCCTCGCCCCCGAACCCGCGAGCCTCGCGTTGATCACACTCGCGGGCCCGGCACTGCTGTTCAAGCGCCGCACCTGATCAATCTGTAACTTCAATCTTCAATCACCTGCAATACCCTGCCATCCCCACAATGGCAGGGTATTTCTTTATATCCACCCACAGGCGAGGCCGGTTCACCGGCCGTGCACTTTATAAAAAACGATTACGCTTTCACCCATCCCCCTCATTTTCAATAATTCCGCGCAAATCATCCTATCTTTTCTCAAAGCCTTTATGTATCCTGATATAGGGCCTCGCACGCCCGCTCTGGGACCGCACAACTCACATCGCAAAGGAGGCACGAGATGGGTCCGGCCAAACTTTTCTCCGCAGTAGCACTTTCCTCACTACTTATCACCACGACACAAGCCAGCATCGAAGTCGTGCCGACACAACCGGCCGTCCTCCCCGGCTACACCGCCTACGGCATCTACTGGAACAGCGCAGAGGACTGGACCAGCGCCGGCCTGCTCGTTGACCTCTCACAAGGCACGTTCTACCAGGACCCTTTTGGGGGCGACGGCCCGCCAAACCCGGCACTCATCTCGATCTTCCCGACGCTCGAGTTCGATACCTACGTCGGCATCATTGGTGACATTACAGGCGGCCTCCCGGGCAGTGCAACTGATCTCGGCGTATGGGAGCCGTTTTTCACTGACCAGCATATCAATGTCAGTTGGTTCAACACCCGCACCGACGACATCGGCTACATCAAGATCGGTAACTTCACCGTCACCAACGACGCCATCGGCACATGGCGGATCCAATCCGCCGGCGTCATCTACGAAGGCATCATCCCCGAACCCGCAACCCTTGCACTGTTCAGCTTAGCCGTACCCGCGATGCTGCGCCGTCGTTAACCAAACAAATAATCTCTCAACGTGGAGTATTCATCATGAACATCTGTAAAACAATCGCTACGCTACTTGCTGTCACACTCACATCGGCCACCACGCAAGCCAGCCTCAGCGTCGACATGTTCCAGCCCGTCGACTTCCCCGGCTGGAAGGTTTACCAGTTCTTCTGGGACGGCGGCGGCACAGTAGACTGGACCAGTGCCGGCATGGTCGTCGATCTCTCACAGGGTGATGTGTATAACTACCCATACCCGGATAACAGGTTTGTTTTTGAACCGCTAGCCATATTCCCGCCTCCGCCTGAGGAATTGTATGACACCTGGATCGGGCCAGAGGGTGCGAGCGTCGCAGGTGGCGCAGGCGATCTCGGTGGCGGACCGCAGAGCCTGGAAGGCCCACAGATCAGTGTCTCATGGTTCATCACAAGCACCGGTTACAACGGCCACATCCAGATCGCCCAGGTCACCGTCAGCAACGACGCCATGGGCACATGGAAAATCATTTCCGCCGGCGAGATGCTTGAAGGCGTCATCACCCCCGAACCCGCCAGCCTTGCACTGTTTGGCCTCGCCATCCCCGCTCTGCTGCGCAGACAACATTGATAAGACTACATAAATAAAATAAACCCGCTGCAACTGGCGCAGCCTGCAGCTTGGATAGATATACGGAGTAATTACCTCCCGTTTCTTCAAGCCGTAGGCTGCGAAGCTGCCGCGGGTCCCTCCCCCAATCCCTTACAATACCACCATGGCTAACCGCCGGTTCCACTACGACCGTGCGTTCGAGCACTACCTGCGTGCTAACGCCATCCCTTACGTCGCCGTCGACGAAGCCAAACGCGCCCTCGCGCCCGGATCGCTCACCGGCACCAAAGCCAAACTCAAAAGCTTCGACTTCGTTGTCTACTCCGAAGCGGCCAACAACCTGCTCGTCGACGTCAAGGGCCGTAAACATTCAGGCAAGACCGGCAAGTCTTTTCAGAACTGGGTCACCAACGATGATGTCAAGTGCCTGAAAAAATGGAAGGGCATCTTCGGTGACGGGTTCGACCCCACGTTCGCTTTCCTCTTCTGGTGCGATGCCCAGCCGCCCGACGCCCTGTTCCACGAAGTCTTCGAATACAACCAGCGCTGGTACGCCGTGCTCGCCGTACGATTAGAAGACTACACCCAGCACATGAAACACCGCAGCACCAAGTGGGACACCGTCAACCTCCCCGCTAAAGCGTTCGACCAGATCAGCAGACCTTTGAAGGACCTGCTGTGACCGCGTTCAATGAAGACCGCTTCGTAGCGTACCGTGGGATCAATCAATTCGGCCCCGCGTACCGCCACATGTTGGAGCAGGACACCCACGCCCCCGGCTCGGTCGATCGTGTACTCACCGAAAACATGGTGCGCGTCTGCGATCAAACCGCACACCTGTTTTATCAAACTCCCATATCCTCGACTTCAGCATATGTAACAGGCTCCCGCACGACACTGGAGACATATATCTCTTCGATACGCACCGCATCACAAGACCCGGAGCAACACATCGCCGGGATCGTGAACTTCTGTCAAACCGTGATCCAAAACTCGCAGGATTCTCTAGATGCGATGCGATTCGGCGGAACAGAAGAACAGATCATCGAACGCGGAACCGATTGGTGCACCGACATCGCACGCGTCGCCTGTGTGTTATGTCAGGTCGCAGGCTTACCCGCCCGCCTAATCTACCTGGCAAACCTCAAGCAAGCCTACAGCGCTCACGCAATTATCGAAGCATGGCGTAATGGGCAGTGGGGGGCCGTCGACCCAATCGCATCAATCATCTACCAAACACCCGACGGCTCGCCTGCAACCACATGGCAATTGATGTCCGACCCAGACCTGATCGAATCGCACCGCTCATCGGATCACACGGGATACTGCCATCCCGATCAATTCCTCGCCGCCGCCGTCGCAGATTACCCGGTGCAGAACCACAATCAATACGACTACACCACCAGTACCCTGAACAACTATTACCGCAGCATCCTGGAGCAAGCTCAAAATGGTTGGCTCAATGGTCCCCATTGGCTTCATGGTGAGGACTCTACCCCCTGACCCCGAAGCCCACGTTCGACGAACGTGGGCTCCCGTGTGCTACTGCACCATTTAGAACAATACTTCCAGGGGCCTAAACCCTCACTTCCCAACACCCGATCCTCTCCCTATAATGCCCCACGAAATGAGCGCCGAATTGCTTATTAGCATCGCCGAGATAATTATCGACTCTCCCGTAAAACGGTAGGGCAGGCGATCCACACACCCCCCGGAACCCCGGAATTCCCAAGAGCCCTGCCCACAAGCAGGGCTTTTTTATTACCCAGAGAACCAGCCATGAGCGACGCACAACAAGCTGACAAAAAGACTTACAAGAAGACACTGAACCTGCCCAAGACCGCCTTCCCCATGAAGGCCAACCTCGTCCAGAACGAGCCGGCCAGCATGAAGCGCTGGGATAAGCTCGGGCTCTACACGAAGCTCCGCGAGCAGGGCAAAGACCGCGAAAAATATGTCTTCCACGACGGCCCGCCCTACGCCAACGGGTCCATCCACCTCGGGCATCTGCTCAACAAAGTCCTCAAGGACTTCGTCGTCCGCACCAAGACCATGGCCGGCTTCGACGTCCCCTACGTCCCCGGCTGGGACTGCCACGGCCTGCCCATCGAGCATAAGGTCATGCAGGAGCTGGGTGATAAAGCGCGCGAGATGGAGCCGATCCAGGTCCGCAGAAAGTGCAAGACGTATGCGGAAAAATTCGTCAAGCTCCAGTCGGGTCAGATGCAGCGCCTGCTTACCGTCGCAGAGTACACCGATCCGTACCTGACGATGAACCCGCGCTACGAAGGGGCCGTCCTCGAAGTCTTCGCCGACCTCGTCGCTCGCGGCATCGTCTACCGCGGCCTCAAGCCCGTGCACTGGTCCATCGAAAACCAGACCGCGCTGGCCGAAGCCGAGCTCGAATACTACGACCGTGAAGATACGAGCGTGTTCGTGAAGTTCGACCCGGAAACGGGGTCAGGCCCCGTTTTGATGATCTGGACCACCACGCCCTGGACACTGCCCGCCAACCTCGCTGTCGCTGTCCACGAACGTTACGACTACGGCGAATACGATGTCGACGGCCAAAAAGTCATCCTCGCTGTAGAACTCGCCAACAAAGTCCTCAAGACCGACGCAGCGCCGAGCAAAACCTACAAGGGCAGCGACCTCGTCGGCATGGAATACAAACACCCGTTCTTAGATGACGGGCGAACACGCAAAGTCGTCGCTGCCGACTACGTCACGCTCGAAGACGGCACGGGCCTCGTCCACACCGCGCCGGGCCACGGCGTCGAAGACTACCAGACAGGCTTACGTGAAGGCCTCGACATCTACTGCCCCGTCAAGGATGATGGCACGTTCGACGATACCGCGCCCGACTGGCTGCAAGGCGTCAGCGTCTGGAAGGCCAACGACCTGGTCGTTGAAAAACTCAAAGCGTCCGGCCACCTGTTCCACGCCGAACAGTTCATGCACAGCTACCCGCACGACTGGCGCGGCAAGAGCCCCGTCATCTTCCGCGCAACCGAACAGTGGTTCGTCGATGTCAACAAATCGTTTGAAGTTGATGGCGTTTCCGGTGACGGATCCATGCGTGAACGCGCACTCGACGTCACCGCCACCGATGTCAAGTTCTTCCCCGAGTGGGGCAAAAACCGCATGCGCGGCATGCTTGATTCGCGCCCGGACTGGTGCTTAAGTAGACAACGTGCATGGGGATTACCGATCCCCGCGTTCTATCCTCCAGAGGGTGTCGAAGGCGAACCGCTGCTCACCGCCGCGAGCGTCCGCGCGGTCGCACAATTGTTCCGTGAAAAAGGCAGCGATGCATGGTTCCTCGCTTCCCCCGAAGAATTGCTGCAACACTACAACCCCGAAGCCGATCCCGACGCCCCCGCCTGGCTCAAAAACCTCAAGCCTCAACTCTCAAGCCTCAAGCCTAGCAAAGACATCTTCGATGTCTGGTTCGAGTCTGGCTCATCATGGAACGCGGTCATCCGTCAACGCTTCGGCAACGACTGGCACCCCGTCGACCTCTACCTCGAAGGCTCCGACCAGCACCGCGGCTGGTTCCAGCTATCGTTGCTACCAAGCCTCGGTGTCACCGGCAAAGCGCCGTTCAAGAACGTGCTGACCCATGGCTTCATGGTCGACCGCGAAGGCAAAAAGATGTCCAAGAGCCTAGGCAACACGCTCGAGGTCGATGACCTGTTAAAAGATTACGGCGCAGATGTCTGCCGATGGTGGGTCAGTTCGCTGAACACCGACAACGACATCAAGGTCGACAACGAATACTTCCGCCTGGCCGGCGAAGAGTACCGCAAGGTCCGAAACACCATCCGCTTCCTCTTAAGTAACCTCGATGACTACACACCAAGTTCTTATAAACGCGATCCTGAATATAAGAAACCTACACTTGAGGGATGGATACTTCAGGAACTGTGGAGCTTATGCTGTTCGGTTACTAAGCATTATGACAATTTTGATTTTCGTAAAGCACACGAGCTTCTCTATAATTTCTGCAATGACACATTGAGCGCCACTTACCTAACTGCAGTTAAGGATCGTCTCTATTGCGATAAGCCGGATTCAAAACGGCGTCGTCGCTGCCAAGCTGCAATGTTCAAAATTACCCACGACCTCTGTCTATTACTTGCGCCTTTGCTCCCACATACAGCAGATGAGGCCTGGAGATCTCTATGGAAAAGCGATAATGAATGTATCCATTTACATAAATTCCCAGAGGACTTCGCTGAAGATTACGGTAGCATTGCTTACGACCCGGCAGGAGCATGCGACTGGAGGCTCATCATGCAAGTAAGAGACATTGTCCTTCGTGAAATTGAAGGCTATCGATCTTCTCATGATGTAAGCAATCCACTAGATCTTGGTATATCTATCCCCAAAACACATGTTGCTCATTCGTTGATTGATATAGACCATACCGATGCTGCTGATTTATTGGGTATCAGTCGTGTCCACGAAGGCCAGGAAAAAACGATCGTAATCGACGACCTGCGCAACGAGCCGCGCTGCGAACGATCCTGGAAACGTGACGGCACCGTCAAGCAGCGCAGCGACGGCGGCCAACTATCGGACCGTGACGCCGAGGCGCTCGGGCTCGACTAATCCGCACAACTTAACATGTACCAACACCTAACGCCCACGGATCGCCATCCGTGGGTGTTTTATGTGACGCACCAGCCGTGCAAAACCCACCCCCCGCACTAACCGATAACTCCGGTGTGAATGTGTCTGCTTCAGACACGCACCGGGAAGACCGTCATGACGACCGAAGTCTCACAATTGCGCCCCGAAGGCATCGAAGCCGCGGCCGAGTTCGCCAGGTCCGTTGGGTTCGATATCCGGGCCAATGACATCGACCCGAACATCAGTCTCATCACTCAACATGAGCATGAAATCATTGCGGCGGTCCTCGGCGTGCATAATCCCGGCGGGGCTTGCGACCTGCACGTCTGCCTAAGCAAACTCGATGACCCCGCCCAAATCACCAGCGACCTGCTCGATAAGGCATTGATGAAAGTGTGCGGCGCGGGTGTGCGACGATGCCAGTTCAGCTATCACGGCACCGAAGATCAACCCGTCGACTGGCCCGGCGCTAAATGGTGTGCCGCGGAAGATGAGCCCGCCGAAAAGCCTTCAACCGTCGAACAAGAGACCGAATCGGAAGACTCAACAGATGTCAAAGTCGTGACGGAGCAAAAAGTCGAAGCAGATCCCGAATCAAGCGCCGAAGCAGCCTGATATGACCGATAATCTCTATACGCTCTCGCTTCGACCCGATGATGCCCGTACGCATCGTCATCAACCACCGAACAATGTTGCCTGATCGCGACGTCGTGCTTAATCCACAACGCTATCGGATCGATATCCATACCGGATGTCGTCTGTAAACAACAACAACCCGAACGATCCCGTGATGCCCCCGCAAGACACTGCAAAGCAGGCACAGTCTGCGCCGCAGTCGCCGGCCACTGCCGCCCAGCTTGCGCACGAGCTTGCCAACCTGTTGGACGGCTCCATGCGGCACATCGGCCTGGCGATCCACAGCCTTAGCGAAAACACCCCCCAGGCCGAAGCCTACAACAACGATCTACTCAATAGATTGCAGACCACCGACAAAGCCATGCGGCAGATGGCGTCGCTTGTCCGCGCCTTCATGAAAGCAGCGCCCCAGCCAACCGAACTGTTTACGCAATCCCAAACGCTGGGCCAAACGCTTGAGCAGATCGTCGATATCCACAAACCGTCGGCCGAGCATCACAACATCGAGCTTTCGCTGCAAGTCGACCCCCGCGCCGCTGCACTGCCCGCCGGACCCGTCTTCCCCGTTGTCGCTAATGCGATCCTTAACAGCATTGAAGCCATCGCGGATATGCAAGCCCTCGGAAGCCCCGCAAGTCCTGCCGACGCATCGCCACACCACATCAACATCATCGCCCGGTTCGAGACCGGCACCGTCTGGCTGCTCATCAACGATGACGGCCCGGGCATCGACCCCGACATGATCGACGACGCCGGCAACCTCCGCATCGGCCACACCAGCAAGCCCGACGGCCACGGCTTCGGCCTCTCGCTCAGCCAACAGGTCGCTAAAAACCTCCAAGGCAAACTCGAACTCCGCCCAAGACCCGAAGGCGGCGCTTCTCTCGTCATGCGATACCCCGAAGCAAGCCTGCATCAACACAAAAACGCAACAACATCAAACACCACCCAAACCAACGACTGACCATGGCTGAAAAAACACGCATCCTCATCGTAGATGACGACCCCATCGTCGCCGACAGCCTTGCCGAGTTCCTCGGCAAGGAAGGCTACGCCACTGCAACAGCCGGCGACGGCGTTGAAGCCATAAACATCCTCGACGATGAGTCGCACTCACCCAACGGCGACGGCTTCGGCATCCTCATCGCCGATATGAACATGCCCCGTTGCGACGGCATGGAGCTGATCAGAAACGTCCGCAAGAACCATGAGTCCATCGTCCCCATCGTCGTCACCGGCTTCGGCAAGATCGACTCGGCCGTCGAAGCGGTGCGTCTTGGCGCGGTCGATTATCTCACCAAACCCGTCGTCGATGATGAACTGCGCCTCGCGGTCAACAAGGCCGTCAACCAGCACACACTCGTCCACGAAAACAAATCGCTCAAGACCCAGCTCTCCGAACGCTTTGGCATGGGCAACCTCGTCGGCAACGACTACAAGATGCAGAAGATCTACGATCTCATCGAAACAGTCGCCGAGAGCAAAACCACCGTCCTTGTCACAGGTGAGTCCGGCACAGGTAAAAGCCTGATCGGTCGCGCTATCCACACGATGAGCCCGCGTTCCGGCGGGCCGTTCATCACCTTCGCCTGCGGCTCGGTTCCCGAGACGCTACTCGAATCCGAATTGTTCGGCCACGTCAAAGGCGCATTCACCGGCGCCGATCACGACAAGCCCGGCAAGATCCTCGCGGCCGACGGCGGGACCCTCTTCATCGACGAAATCAACTCCGCCACCCCCGCGCTGCAGCTCAAACTCCTGCGCGTCTTACAGGAAAAAGCCTTCGAAGCCGTCGGCTCAAACAAAACCATCCATGTGGATGTGCGCTTCGTGCTCGCGACCAATCAATCGCTCGAACCGATGGTCCAGGCCGGCGACTTCCGCGAAGACCTCTACTACCGCATCAACGTCGTCAACGTCAACATGCCCCCGCTGCGCGACCGCCTCGGTGACGTACCGCTATTGGCATCACACTTCCTCGAAAAACACTGCAAAGAACTCGGCCGCTCGCGCCGCTTCAACGAAGAAGTCACCGAAGCCCTTCGCCACTACACCTGGCCCGGCAACGTGCGCGAACTGGAAAACGCCGTCGAACGTGCCGTCGTCCTCAGCAAGAACAACGAAATCGAACTCACCGACCTGCCCGAACCGATCATCGCCGCAACGAACCCGGGCCTGGTGCCCGCCGGCGCTGGTGGATCACGTAGTTCAACTTCTGAAGGTGGGGGTGGGGGAGTAATCCCCGCGCTCGCCGACGGCTGGACCCCCATGCCCCTGGCCGATGCGCTCCAGGAACCCGAACGCCGCATCATCCTCGCCGCCCTGCAAGCCAACGACTGGAACCGCCAAGAGACCGCCAAACAACTCGACATCAACCGCAGCACCCTCTACAAAAAAATCAAGCAATACCACCTCGATGAGCCCGCCTGACCTGTCAACGTCGAGTACGTCACCCTATAATGCACGAATGAAACACACGCGCGTCCATCCACACCGCGCCTTGTTATTGATCACCTACACGATCGCATTAGGCGTGCTCGCGGTCTTGGTAGGCGGCCGCTTGGGCGACACGACCTTCAACACGATCTGCGGGATCGGCGCAATCACCTGGATCCTGCTTCTAGCGAACTGGGTCGTCATCCGGTAAATAGCCTCACCAAGCCGCGGGCTGCGAAGCTGCCGCGGGTAAAAACCGCTCAATCATCAATAATCCCCCCCGCGGGCGGGCCGGCGGCTGTTTTCTCAACGCCAACCCTTGATCACTAACCACAAAGATACCCGCCCCTTCGCTTCGCTCAGGACCGGTGTTGGCGTGGAGTTCCTACCCAACCACCAACCACCAACCACCACAAAGATAGTATTTAGGCTAAATACTATCTTTACTTCACCGGGTCGCCCATCCCCATAGGGCAACTGTTATATAATCTGCCCCATGAACACAAACCCCCTCAACCGCCGTGAATTCCTCGCTACCACCGCACTCGCCGCAGGGGCACTGACCATCCCGGGCTGCGCTTCCAAAACAATCGCCGCCAGTAAGACATCGGCCGCCGGTACTTCAGGGGGCGCAACTTCCGGGGGCTTCCGCTTCGTGCATCTCACCGACATGCACGTCACCACACGACGCCACGGTGACGAGGGTTATCTCAAATGCATCGAAACCGTCAAAGCGCTCACGCCCAAGGTCGACTTCGCGCAGATGGGCGGCGACCTTGCCTTCGACGGGCTCTATACCGAGAAAGCAAAATTCATCGAACAGGTCCGTCTCTACAAAGAGATCTCCGATTCGCTCGGCATCCCGTACTACAACTGCATGGGTAACCACGATGTGCTCGGCTGGAACTCCCGCCGCAAGGTCGAGCCGTCCGATCCCGACTTCGGCAAGAAGTACATCATGGACCAGCTCGAATGGGAAAGCCCGTACTACAGCTTCGACCACAAGGGCTGGCACTTCGCTGTCCTCGACTGCATCCACCCGACCAACCCCGACTCCGGCCCGAGCTACGAAGCGCGCATCGGCGATGAACAACTCGAATGGCTCGCGTATGACCTGGGCTCGGCGGGCGATCGCCCGAAGATCGTCACCACGCACATCGCCGCATACTGCAACATCGCGCAGCAGCAAGGCGATCCCAAGGCCGAAGGCATGCCCGCATGGGCCATCGTCCGCGACACACTCAAGCTCCAAAAAATCCTCGAACGCCACGGTGTCAAAGCGCTATTGCAAGGCCACACCCACCGCCCCGAAGAATACCGCTGGCACGATGTGTGGTACTTGACCAGCCCCGCCGTTTCAGGCTCCTGGTGGGCCGGCGACTTCAACGGCTGCGGCCCCGGCTACACCATCTTCGAATGCCACCCCAGCGGCGAACTCACCTGGGCCATGGTCCCCTACGACTGGCAAGCCAAACTCGATCCCAACGATGAACTGGAGCGAGAACGCAACGCTGAAAAGAAAGCCGCGGATGAAGAACAAATCCGCCTGCGTGATATGGAACGTGCAGGACGGAAGTAATTCACCGCAGAGCACGCGGAGTCCGCAGAGTTAAAATCAGCGCGACGCTATTAGCATGCATTCACCCCCTCTCCCCGCGGGAGAGGGCCGGGGTGAGGGCCGACCGAGCTGAAACTTCACAACGCATCACACCGGTTTCGGATGCACTGTGCTATAATTGCGTAGACACATGAACTTCCGGAGCACGGCGATGGACATCCCGCCACAACCTGCAAACCAACCCGCTAATCCGAATCCGGGCCGATTCAAACTCGCCAAAATCATCATCGGCAGCACCATTCTGCTGCTGATCATCATCGGTGTCCTCCTGCCGGCGCTCGGCGCAGCACGCAGAGCGGCTCGTTGCATGAAAACGACTTCGCAGGCACGAGGTATCACACAGGGCATGTTCACCTACGCCGGTGGTAACAACGAATACCTGCCCGGACTCAATAGCAACGGCTACCTCATCCGCGATGTCGACGGTGATAACGACGACCGCATGCCGTTAACCAGCCACGGCGGAACCGTCGAAGGTCGTTTCTGGCTCATGCTCAACAACAACAACTTCTCCGGCGATTACATCATCAGCCCCGCTGAAACCAAAATCCCTTGGACCACCGGCGAAGTCACCTCCGCCAACTACTCCTACGCCATGCTCAACATCCACAGCGATGGCAACGCCTTGCCAGACAAACAAACCCGCCCCGACCAGACCGGGCGGGTCAGTGCATGGAAACAAGATATAAACTCAAGAGCCGTACTCCTCTCGACCCGCGCCCGCATCCCCGGTGGACGGATCAGCAATAGGTACGAAGGTATCTACAGCATCCACACAAAGCCGAACAAGGATTGGATAGGCGACATCGGCTTCGGCGACGGAAGCGCTCAATCAGCCACCGAAGACTTTATCGACACCCAATACGGCAACGGCCCCGCCATCAAAGCCGATCGCCTCTTTGCTAAAGACCAGGACAGCGATCCCGAAATCGACAAACTCACTGACTCCAATGCCACATGGGACGACACTGCCAACGCATTACTCGGTTATACCTCCGTCGGCTATGAAGACCCCGACATCGCAAGCGATTAATCATCCACATTCCGGAGCATGAACATGGACCCGCAACCAAATCAAAACGAAACCTCTTCAGATGAACACGTCCAACTGAACTCAAAAAGCCTGACCAAACTCATCGCGATCATTGTCGTAACTGCCATCCTTGCACTGCTCGTGCTGGCGATCGTCCTGCCGGTACTGAATCAGTCACGTGGGGGCGGACACCGACTCATGAAAAACACCACCCAGATCCGCGGCATTTGTCAGGGCATGGTTACCTACGCTAACGGCAACAAGGAACATATGCCCGGCGTCGATAGCAAGGGCTATATCCATTACGACAACGGCGATCCATTTACCTCGGATACCGGTGCATCGGGCCACGGAGCAACTATTGAAGCGCGCTACTGGATCATGCTGGATAACAACAACTTCTCCGGCGACTACATCATCAGCCCCGCTGAAACCAAAACCCCTTGGATGACCGGCCCGGTCACTTCCGCCAATTACTCCTACGCCATGCTCAACCTACACGACGACGCCAACTCACCAAACAGGATGGAAGAAAAGATCCGCCCGAACCAAGCCGGCAGGGCTCGCGAGTGGAAACAATCGATCAACACACAGGCCGTGCTACTCGCCGACCGTGCCCGCATCCCCGGCGGCCGTATCGGCAACAACTTCGACAAGATCTACAGCATCCACACATCCGAAGATGACGAAGAATGGGCCGGCAGCATCGGCCGCGGTGACGGCAGCGCTTTGTTCGAACAGGGAAGCGTAACCGATACCAAATACGGTGCCGGCTCCGCCATCGAAGCCGACCGCCTCTTTGCTAAAGACCAGGACAGCAACCCCGAAATCGACAAACTCACCGATCCCAGCGCCCCCTGGGACGACACCGCCAACGCGCTGCTGGGGTATACGTCTGTTGGTTATCAAGACCCCGATATTGCGAGTGAATAGGGGGGGGACATTGTTGTGCGAGTTAAATTGATGTGCGAGCAAGCTCGCACGCTAAAAGTGATTGGATTCATTTAACCCTATCACACCACCACACCCGTTTAGCGTCGGAGCTTGCTCCGACATATCCGACATAACAAATTCACAAACCATCGTACGGCGTCACAAACTTCCAGCGCTGCGCCTTGAACCCCGCCTTGATCGGGTTGCGCTCGACGTATCGGATCGCACGCACGATACTTTCGGGCGTGTTCAGATATACCTTCCATTCACCCTTTGCCCACGGTGAATAACCGAGCCCCAGGCCGTCCTTGTTCAATCGTTGCGTGGCTTTTGCTTTTAAACGTCGCGCGATCTGTTCGCATGTGTGCACTGAATGACGCGCAATCACCATGTGAACATGGTCCGTCATGACCGCACAGGCACAAACGAGATAACTGTTTGCCGAACACACATCCGCAAAACCATTTGCAACCGCCCGCGCCTGTTTGCCGTTGAATTGAACCGGTGGTCGGACCAGCGCCGATATTGCTGCAGCGCGCTGCGTGTAATCATGTTGGATGCCCGCGACCGATCGGCGTGTATTGACTTTCGTTGCCGGGCCGAAGCGCAACAACTCGTAGCGGCGAACTTCATCAGACCACGAACCCCGCGGATCGTTCGGCAACCAGAACCCGTAACAGGAAAGAATCAGGTGATATGCCCGGACCATGCGATGGATCGTAACCGGCGCGGTTGGATATGTAAATAAAAAAACGGCGCAAAAAAACGGGCGAGTAAACTCGCCCGCTAAACGTTCGTTTACGTAACGCCAACACCCCCCGTTTAGCGTCGGAGCTTGCTCCGACATACCCGGAAGTATCTGCGTTAAATATTAGATCAACCCACGTTCCGCCAGCGCGTCCAACAGTGCCTGAACCGATTCTTCGATGCTCAGTTCGTGCGTCTTGATGACGACTTCAGGTTTCTCGGGCGCTTCGAACGGGTCGTCGATACCGGTGAAGCCTTTGATTTCGCCGGCGCGGGCCTTCTTGTACAGACCCTTGGGGTCACGCTTCTCGGCCTCTTCCAGGGAACAGTCGACGTGGACTTCCAGAACGGGATGTTGGCCGATTCGTGCAGTTCACGGACCATGTCGCGGGCGGCACGGTAGGGGCTGATGAAGCTGGTGATGCTGATGATCCCGGCATCGGCGAAGAGCTTGGTTACCTCGCCGATCCGGCGGATGTTCTCGTCGCGGTCCTCGGCACTGAAGCCCAGGTTCTTGTTCAGGCCCATGCGGATGTTGTCGCCGTCCAGACGGTAGGCGTGCTTGCCCCGCTGCATGAGAACCTGCTCTAAAGCCACTGCCACAGTGGACTTACCGCTGCCGGACAGGCCGGTCATCCACAGGGTGCAGCCTTTTTGGCCCATGTTTTTCTGGCGCTCTTCCGGCGTCACTTTGCCTTCGTGCCAGGTGATGTTCGTTGCTTTCTGCTCTGCCATTCTTTTGCTACCTCAACAGTTAAAAAAGGGGTGACTCAATTCAGGATTACGGATCGTAACGGATACCCCGCCGTATGCAATCCGGCCCCGCCTGTATCGCTAGCACACCACTTATAGGCGGTCGGCAAAACACTACCGGACGTTAGGCCAATACTCGCCGATTCCTATTGATCGAGCCGCTTCGCTTGGCCGATGCATTACCGGTGCGAACACGCACAAAAACGAGGCAAACCCCATCCGGCCACTTTGTGAAAGGGCTCTTCTATGCTTAAACGCCTCCTCGCGGTTCTGGCGTTACTCATCGCTTGCAACACATCGGCTGCCGTCACCGTCAGCTTCAATGATCCCGGGCAATCCAGTCAGTGGTACCTCGACGCGCTGAACTTCGGCGACGCCTGGGCTCAGCTAATCGAACTGCCGACCCGAGGCCAGGTCACCGTCGCCGTCGTCGACTCCGGCTTCGACACCAATCATGTCGACCTGCAAGCCAACCTCGCGGTCGCCAGCGGCATCAACGTCGTCGATGGCTCCAAGAACATCTCGGCGGTTAACCCCCACGGCACGGGCACTATCGGCATCCTCGCCGCAACCAGCGGTAACGGTGAAGGCATCACCCAGGCCGCCTGGTCCGCCGAAGCCATCCCCATCCGTGTCAGCAATCGCTCGGACGGCGCCGCCTACACCACCCACCTCGCCGCGGGCATCCGCTACGCCGCCGACGCCGGCGCTCGTGTCATCAACGTCAGCTACTCCGGCGTACAACTGGGCGCGCTGAACCGTGCCGCCAAGTATGCTCAAAGCAAAGGCGCTATCGTCTTCATGGCCGCGGGCAACGATGGCCTGGTGCACAAAAACTGGCGAAACCAGAAGTTCCTCATCGCTGTCGGCGCCACCGATCAGGGTGGCGACGTCACCTACTTCTCCAGCCGTGGTAAGTTCGTCGACCTTGTCGCGCCGGGCAGCAACATCCTCAGCCTTACAACCAAAGACCGAACCTATAGCTGGTACGGCACAAGCTTCTCCTCACCCATCGCCGCCAGCGTCGCCGCACTCATGCTCACCGCCAACCCCGAACTCGCACCGTGGCAGGTCCGCAACATCCTCTTCAGCACCGCCGTCGACATCGGCGCCGATGGTAAAGATTGGGATTCCGGCTTCGGCCTGATCGACGCAAATGCAGCCGTCGCCGTCGCCATCGCCACCAAGGGCCGATACACCGGCGACGCGTTCGGCGAGCCGATCACGCTCATCGATAACGACCTGTCCACTCACTCGGGTTTGAAACTCATCAGTCAACTTGATGCGGTCGAAGTCGTAACAAACGGACAATACGATGCGAACACCGTTCCGGAACCGGGCATGCTTTTACTCATGCTTACGGGCTTAACTTTCATGTTCGGGCTGCCTAGGATTAAGCGTAGGGCGTAACAATGACACCACCCGGCGCGTTAAAGAATGTTTTACGTCCCACCGGCACCGATCCCGTTTTCACCAGCCTGACCGCGAGACTGTGCTACGCGCCAGAATTTTGCAGCCTCGAACCGACATCGAGTGGAGATTCCATGACACCGCATATGCCCGAGCCGATCGAACACGCACTGCGCCCGCTCTTTAAGGCCTTACCCGTCGACCAGGCCATGGACCACCTCGTCGTTAACGGCCACGGCCCGAGCAAGCACGCTCATCTCGTAGAACAAGCACTCAAAGACCCGGCGCTGAAGAACAAACCCAGCCTCGAAGCCGCGCTCTGGCTGTACGTCGACGATCTGGAAAAATCACACCAAGTCAGCCAGAAACTACACCGCCCGTCCGGCTCCTTCTGGCACGCCATCATGCACAGACGCGAAGGCGACTTCTCCAACAGCCACTACTGGTACCGCAAAATCGGCCAGCACCCCGTCATCGCAAAGGTCGACGCCGGCGGTGGCGGCGCGGGCGCAGGCACCGCGATCGGAAGCTACGAACCACACCACTTCGTCGACCGCGTCGAACAAGCCTCCGCCCAGCACAGCGACTCCCCCGAACTCGTCGCCATGCAACGCCTCGAGTGGATCGCCCTCTTCGAACACTGCATCAACAACCACTAAACACATCGATATCAAAAGGATTGTTTAACGGGCGATCGCAGATCGCCGCGTTGTTTCGTACTGCACGATGATGCTTTCATCTTCTCCCCCCGGGAGAGGGCCGGGGTGAGGGCCGACAACCTTACGTCTTATACTTCTGTTCCTGTGCGCGCAACCAATTACTCCGCCGCTCGTACCGGCAACACCATGTCCACCAGCATCAATAACGCCAAACCCACGAAACACCCCGGCACCAGGTAAAACGCCGCTCGCAATCCGCCCGCGTAATCACCCACCAAACCCATCAGCCACGTAAACACGCCGCAGCCCGGCACACCCGCACACGAAAGCAGAATAAACATCATTGTGCTGTCACGATCCGGCAAGCGGTCCGTGCTGTAACTCTGGATGCTCGGCCAGAACGGCGCCGTCGCCAATCCGGACAAAAACAACAACACAAACAACATCCACAACACCGTCAGCCAGGGCAACACACACGTGACCAGCGCGCCCACAATCGCTGACACGAAAATCAATCGGTTCAAGTGGTGTTGCCTGATCAGGTACCCCCAGCCCGTCCGCCCGAGGAACATCCCCGCCGCAAAACAGGCGACCCCCGCGCCGCCGGCCCACGCCGTCGCCGAGAAGTTGAGCTGGATGTAGCTGGCTGTCCAGAACGTCAGACAAAACTCGCCGCCGCCCGCCAAAAACATCGCCGCATATAACAACCAGAACCGTTTCGTTTTCACGATCGACTTGATATGCCCCCATACCTCCATCCAGTGCACCAGTTCAAGATGCTCGGGATACGCCTTGTCTTTCGGCGCAGGTTGAAAGATCAACGCCGAAGCGAAAAACGTCAGACATGCTGCGCCGACAATAAGCAAACGCCACGACACACCCACCGCGATCAATCCGCCGGCCACCAGCACCGTCGTCAACACCCCGACGGGCCAGAACGCATGCGCGAAGTTGATGTACCTGCCTGACTCTTTCGGATGCATCGCCTGCACAAACGGCGTCGCCAGCGCTTCAAGCACGCCTTGCCCGAGCCCCAACACCATGATCGCTGTGAACAACACCGCATACACCGGCGCCGATGCACAAACGAGCAAGCCCACGCCCATCAACACAACTGCCAGCCCCATCGTCCGCCGCTTGCCCCAGCGCCCCGCAAAAAAGCCCGCCAGCAACATCGCCGCCACCATCGGCACAGTACTCGCCATCGGCAACGCCCCGCCCGCCGACATCCCGCCTTCCTCAAGATCAAACCCCAGGTCCATCGCCAACGCCACCAACGCGATCGGCAACACCACCGACCCCGAAGCGTAAGCAAAAAAACTCACAAACGCGGCATAGTCATACCGCCCAAATGTCATCCGTCGCACAAACCACCTGCTTCCAAGTATCTACAAACAGATCCATCAAGGCTGGCAGATGGTAATGTACGATTGACGAATGCACGAATGGAGAAGGGTGTAGGGTGTAGGGTGTAGGGTGTAGGGTGTGGGGAATCGTATTTAGGATTTAGGATTGATGATTTAGGATTTGTGCTAATGGCTTACCCCCCAAAAAAAAGCCGCGCGATAGCTGCGCAGCAGCTTTCCGCGGGTCTCTTCACGGGTATCTTAAGACATCGGGCATCGAGATTTTATTTTCTGCGTTTTCTACGCCTCCTGCCTTTCCCCATCACCTTCACTCATCCCGAACACTCCCCCCCATCCAAACCACACAAAACCCCTCCCCGCTTAATCCGTGTTCATCTGTGTCCATCCGTGGCTAACTGTTCTTGTTCCAAAACACCGTGCAACCCAAAAAGGCTCGTACCATCGCGAGAAGGTACGGGCCTTGCCATGCACCCCGGTCAGGCTTCATATCAGTCCGCGTAGTAGAAGTGGATCCCATACCGGCAGTAGTGGGGCGTCCACACACGTTTCCAGTAGCCGTCGGCGATCACCACCGTGTAAGGCTCGCCGTAGTAGTCGTATCGCGTTTCCAGCACCGGCTCGCACCACTTCCAGATGTAGTACCCACCCGTGCAGCAGTCGTGCCTGCGGTGGCCGTGCTCGTAGTGGTAGCCGCAATCCGTGCCGAAGATCACACGCACGCTGAAGAAGTCGCCGATGTCGCAGTAGTCGTAATCGCGATCGTAGACACAGGGGCTGGGACGGTAGCCGTAGTGCGGTCGGGGCGTGTAGTACACCTTCGGCCTGGGCGCCCGGTAGTGCACGTAAGGTGCTCGGTACTTGGCGCGGTTGTGGTTCGCTGCCACACGCAGCGCCCGTGCCTTATCATCCAGCCGTGCATCGCGCTGCCGCAGCACCTGCTTGGTCGCCTGCACGTTGTTCGCGAAGCGCTGCTTGGCTTCACGCAAGTCCTGGCGCTGTTCGATGCGCTGCTGCTCTAAACGCTGCTCCTGCTTGCGGACGACGGCCTGACGTTCGGCCAGCTTCTTCTGCTGCGCGTTCACGCCCCAGTTCGCGCCGCGCTCCGTCACGGTCTGCGTCGCGGCAGCCTTTTGTGCCGTACGCTTTTCCGCCGCACGCTGCTGAGCCGCTTTTTGCGCCGCCGCATCCTGCGCTGCTCTCTGACGAGTCTCACGCTGTTGCTGCGCTTGACGCTGCTCGGTCTTGCGTTGCTGCGCTTCTCGCTCCGCACGCTGACGCTGCTGTGCTTCACGCTGTGCCGCCTTGCGTTGCTCTGCTTCACGTTCTGCGGCTTTGCGCTGCTGCGCATCTCGCTGTGCCGCCTTACGCTGCTGCGCTTCGCGCTGTTCCTTGCGGCGCTGTTGCGCCTCTCGCTCCGCACGCTGACGCTGTTGCGCCTCACGTTGAGCCTGTGCCTTGCGTTCAGATTCCTGTCGTTGCTTCGCCTCTTGCTGCTTGCGCTGCTGCTCGGCCCGGGCTTTGCTGTTATCGCGCTGCGGGTTGCGGTTGTTCCCAGCCCGCTGATTATCCCGCTGCTTCTCTGAACGGGCCTTGGGATTACGTCCGAACGACTGCTGGTCGACCTGGGCGCTGACCTGGGCTTGCTGCTTCTTCACAGGCTGCCGAGAAGCGGCCTCGGCGGGCAACACCAGCGCACCCACCGCCAGCACCGCCGTGATCCACGCCGCAGTCTTGATCGTGTTGGACCGTGTCATGATGAGCCTCCTTCCGGTTTAGGGCCATGACGTGGGCCGTGTCGTTGCGGCCCGGTCTCGTCCAGGCGTCCCGTTTCATGTCGCCTTTCCACTTTCAAGCCCAGCACACGCGGATTTAGCACCGAAAGGAGATCCGCCTAAACATGCAATTCATTGATAAAACACGTTTTAAAAATTTTCTAAAACTTTTATCCCTGCCCCCGCCTCGCATAAGTGGTGCGCAGAATCGCAAAAAAAATCTTCCCTGTTCTAAGCGATTGAATTAAAATGAATTACAAATGAACCCACGGGGAACCTTTCCAGGTCACATGCGTCAAAACCGTCGGGTTCGTACGTTGTACTAGTGAGGGTACGAATTCTCACAAAGGAGTCTCGCAATGCGAAACAAACGATTCATCAGGATCCTGGCAGTGCTGGCGGCCGTCACCGTCTCACTGTGGCTGGCCAGCCCATCCAACGCTGAGTCCGGCTGCCACAAGATCAAAGGCAAGGGCGGCAACGGCACACCCAACAACGCCGTCCAAGTCATCAGCTAACCATTAACCACACGTTGAGCGCTATGCCCGTCACGCAACGAGCCAACCCGATCTACTTAGAGCCGCAAGGCAGTGACGAAGAAAGTCACGCCCCGCGGATGCTCTACGTAGACTTCGCACAGCTCGAAGCCACCGTGTCGGGCCCCGAAGCGCTGCGTGTCTACAAACAGCAGCAAGCACGCCGAGCCGCGCCGCACCATCGCGTCACCACGGTCGACAACGAAGTCACCGCGCTACGCAGCAACGTGCAGGATGCGGCCCGCGCGCTGCTTACCTGGCTCGCTTCCATCACACAGCACGCTCAATCCAACGACGCCGACGCGCCCGAAAACCTCGACCGTGTGCTCGACCGCTGCCTGCGCCCCGGCTCAGATACCACAGCGATCAACTACAGCGCACTGACTGAAGAAGTGAACCGAGCGATAGGCACCGACTTCAGCCCAAAGCGCATCCAGACCGCAGTCCGGCACCTGCGCGACGCGGCTTCACAAAGTCACAGCAAGTCAACCCCGCCACGCAACAACACGCTCGCCGAACGCTTTGATGCGCTCTATTGCAAACTGCAAACGCAACATGATGAACTGCTGGCTTCCAGCGACGCCGGCGGTCACGTGCTGCGTCGTGCGGTAGCACATGATGTGCTGGCGGCGCTGCGTGCCTCCGCCGGTCGGCTCATCGAATGCGGCTACGGCGAAGGCATCCCGCAGTACGTCGACCTCGACGCGACCCGCGAACGCTTCCTCGCCTACATCCGCAGAGCAATCAATCAGTCTCACGAAGGCACCGGCCTGCGTGAAGACCTCGACCGTCTGCTTGCAGCCCTGCGCGACCACGATGATTCAAGCGAAGCGGATATGCAACTGGTCGTCGCCGGCGCCAACGTCGTCGCCGACCTGGTTGGCCCGGATTCCCTGGCAGGCCTGATGGCACGACTCAACCTGCTGATGGTCGGCCGGCCCATGCTCGAATCCGAGTTCTTCGTCGCTCAGATGCTTAAGCTCGCAGAAGCAGCGGGGCAGTTAGTCCACGACCGCGCCACACAAACGGATATGGCCTGGGTCCGCCTGCAACCGCAAGACCGCCGCACACCCAGCCCCAACCGCGTCCGCAGCTACTGCCTCAACAACGCCGCGACGCACATCCTTCAACGCCTGTATACCGGTGATCTCACCGGCCAGAAGTGGTTCGCCACCGCGCAACAGTGCTACGAAACGATGTACAAGCACGACCGCGGCTTCCGCCTGCTCAAAACCACTGAAGCCATCATGCTCTGCGTGCTCAGCGATATGACCCACAGCAGCGCCCCGGCCGAAGAGTTGTTCAACAGACTCGGTTACGAAAAATCACTCGAACTGCTAGGCGACCTGACCCGCTTCGACAACAGCCCCGCCATCAACCAACTCGTCCGCCAGTACGCCGACCTGGTGCACCCCGGCATCGCCTCACAACTGCTGGTCATCCCGGAATAATCAAACCGTTATCCCGCTGCCGCCCGCGCGATCAATTCGTTATGTGTGACTACCATCACGTCGAACAGCGCGTGTGCGCCGACCACCAATCCGAAACCGCGCAGCAGGTAGATCGTCGCCAGGTAAAACCCGGCCAGCATGTAAAACGCGAACCGGCCCCAGTCCAATGTTTCCAGCGAAAAGCCCACCATCGAGCTGGAAGACGATCTTAAAAAGTGATACAGCGCAAACGCCACCGTCGTGATGACCACCGCACCGGCCCCGCCATACTTCTCCGGTAAAGCGAGCACGTCCACCAGCAGCATGTGCAATAACGCGATCCCGATCAGCCTGAACAGCAACTCTTCATAGATCCCCGCCCCGACACTGAAAACCAGCTTGTCCTGCCATGTGAACGGCGAAGTATCGCTCGATGCCGCGTTCGCCAGCACCTGTAATGCCCCGCCCGATGAGGTGACGCCGCCCGTTTGCTCCGCAAACTCACGCACCAGCACCAGCATGAATACGAATAACGGCAACGACCACGCAAACGCTTCAACCCACATCACCGCGTGCAACTTCAACTCAGGCTTCCACGGGTCCCGCCGAACCAGGTGCATGCAGGACAGCACGACAACGACGATGATCGCCGGCAGATACACACCCGTCACGCCTAGCTGTTCAAAGCCCAGACCCAGCAGCGATTCCGCCAGGTTCGGAGGCAATCGATCACCGCCAGCCGGTGCCTGCCACCACGTGCCCAACTCGTACAACACCAGCAGGGGCATCAAGAAGTACAGCCCCTGCAACGGCCACTGGGCGCGTTCCCAGTAGCCGGCATACGCACGGTTGACAGGATGTGACTTGGATTCTTCAGACACCTATGCAAACCCCACGCGGGGCGTGTTCAGTTGTTAAACGATCTAACGGTCACCGCAGGCGACCAACCCATTATTCCGAATCATAGGTCAGCACCGCGTGCACCGATCCATGTTCGCCGACCAATTCGCGGCCGGGCAAAAAGCCAAGCTCGATCAGGACCGTAATGCCCACGATGTTGCCGCCCATCTTCTTGACCAGGTCGCAACTGGCTTTCATCGTCCCGCCGGTCGCCAGCAGGTCGTCGACCATTAATACACGCTGGCCCTCGACGACGGAATCGGTGTGGATCTCCAGCGTGTCCGTGCCGTACTCCAGATCGTAGCTGATCGAATGCGTCTGGGCAGGCAGCTTGTTGGGCTTGCGGATCGGCACGAAACCAGCGGACAGCGCCTGCGCGATCGCCGTTCCGAAGATGAAGCCCCGGCTCTCCGCGCCGCAGACCAGGTCCACGCCTTTGCCCCGCCAGGGGCTGGCCATCAACTCCACCGCCATCGCCAGCCCGGCCGGGTCACGCAGTAGCGGGGTGATGTCTTTAAATTGGATCCCGGGCTTGGGCCAGTCCGGCACGTTACGGATGAGGGCGTCTAGGTTCATAGGTGTAAGTTCGGGTATCGGGGTTCGGGGTTCGGGTATCGGGTATCGGAGATCAAGCTTCAAAGGTCAGGCCAAATACGTCAATCAACCGATACAACGTGTACAGCTACATCGGTCACGTTGTACCATGACATACACGCCCTGTCTTGTACCATCAGCAAACAGGCCGATACCCGACACCCGAAACACGATACCCGATCCATGGATTCATTCATCATCAACGGCGGGCGAGAACTCAAAGGCACGGTCCGCGTGCACGGCTCGAAGAACGCCAGCCTCCCTCTCATGGCCGCGGCACTACTCACCGATCAGCCCCTGACGCTGCACGACGTGCCCGATCTCTCCGATATCCGCAACATGAAACGCCTGCTGGCGACCCTCGGCTGCACCGTCGAACACGTCGGCGACGAACCGGTCAGCCGAACCCTCACGCTCCATGCGACCGATCCTTCGCTGACCGAGGCGCCTTACGAGATCGTCAAAACCATGCGGGCAGGCATCTGCGTGCTCGGGCCCGTGCTCGCTAAACGTGGTAAAGCCCGCGTCTCCATGCCCGGCGGCTGCGCGATCGGCGACCGCCCCGTCGACCTGCACCTGCGCGGCCTCAAAGCCCTCGGCGCTGAAATCTCACTCGATGCAGGCGATATCGTCGCCGTCGCACCGGGACCTGACAAGAAACTGATCGGCGCTCACGTCTTCCTCGGCGGACCATCCGGCTCCACCGTCCTGGGCACCGCCAACGTCATGTGTGCCGCCACGCTCGCCAAGGGACAGACCATCATCGAGTCCGCCGCCTGCGAACCGGAAATCGAAGACCTCGCCCACATGCTCATCAAGATGGGCGCCAAGATCCAGGGTGCGGGCTCACCACGGCTGATCATCGACGGCATTGATGAACTCAACGGCACCGACCACTGCATCATCCCCGACCGAATCGAGGCAGGCACGTACGTCTTCGCCGCCGCAATCACACGTAGCAAGATCACGCTTGAAAACTTCCCAACCGACGCCCTCGGCGCAGCGCTAGACCGCCTGCATGCCATCGGCGTCGAGGTCGCGCCTGTCGCGGATTCAGACAAAACTTCCGGGGCATTTGACCGCCACCGCGGTGCAGTAACCATCAACGTGCCCAACGGACTGAAACCCGTGCAGGTCTTCACCCAACCGCACCCCGGCTTCCCCACCGACCTGCAAGCCCAGATCATGTCCCTGCTCTGCCTGGCGGACGGCAACAGCTCGATTACCGAAAAAATCTTCCCCGACCGCTTCCTGCACGTCGCGGAACTGCTGCGCATGGGCGCTAACCTCACACGCAACGGCCCAAGCGTCGTCGTCACCGGCGTCAAACAACTCATCGGCGCACCAGTCATGGCCTCCGACCTCCGCGCCTCCGCCGGCCTCGTCCTCGCAGGACTCGCCGCCAAAGGCACCACCACCATCAACCGCGTCTACCACCTCGACCGCGGATACGAACGCATGGAACTCACCCTCCAATCCCTCGGCGCCGACATCCAACGCATCAGCAACTCCAACTAAACACACACATCTTCCCCCCCCCAACGCCGGTCCTGAGCGCTGCGAAGGTCCGGGTGGTTTTCGGGTATCGGGTATCGGGTATCGGGTATCGGGTATCGGGTATCGGGTATCGGGTATCGGGTATCGGGTATCGGATTTTATTTTCTGCCTTTCTGCTTCCCCCTCCCCCTCATTCGCGTCCATTTGCGTTCATTCGCGGCTAAAGCAAAACAGAATTGCTATCATGCCCCCCATGTCCAACACCAACTCCATCGACCCGCAAGTTCTCAAGATCATGCGTTGCCCCCTGACGCGCTCCCCACTCGAACAAAATGGCGATGAACTCGTCGGCCAGGTCGGCGGCCTGCGATACCCCATCCGCGATGGCATCCCCATCCTGCTCATCGACGAAGCCGCCATGCCCGATGGCATCGCCAACCTCGACGAGTTCAAACAAAAATTCGCCGACCAGATCCCCGACTAATAATTAGACCATTAGCCGAGAGCCGCCGGCTCGCGCGCCTCCGCTTCGCTTAATATCTGCACCCAGTTGATTAATCTTCTTCCGGATACCGATCGATCACGTTCCCATCCACATCCACTGCCACGAAGCTTCGCTTATCCCCATCCAGCGTCACACGGATCACATGCGATGCCGACGCGCTCTTGACCAAATAAGGCCTTTCCTCCGGCGTCGCCACCTCGCGCGGCTTCTGGCCCCACGCGCCATCGCCCATATACAACACACCGTCCGCATCAGGCTTCCCGCCTTTCATCACGTGCGTCCGCTTGTACGTGTGGTCGTGATGCTCGAACGAAACATCCACGCCGTATTCCTCAAACACCGGCACCCAGTACCGCCGCGCCAGCTCGCTGTACTTGCCATCAAAATCACGATGCGATGGATACGCCGGCACGTGATACGCCGTAAACAAATGCGGCACATCCTGCCGCGCCGCCAGCACCTGCTTCAACCAATCCACCTGCGACTCATGTGATTCAAGATGCCCCGAATCCAATAACACAAATGACAGGTAGTCCCCGAAGTCCATCGTCGCGTACGACACCTCCGGATACAGCCCGCTAAACAGCGTCAGGAAGTAAGGCGATCTGCTGCGCGGCTGCCCGTACGAACCATCCACCTCGTGGTTGCCGATCGCACAAACCATCGGGATCAGCCGGCCTTGCGGATCCACCATGTTCTCACGCCAGAGCCGCAGATACTTCACCCAACTCTCCGGCGTCCGACCATTCGCATACGCGCAGTCGCCACCGATGAAGCCAAACCAAGGCTCCCAGCTCGCCGCGATCTTGTGCAGCGGCGCAACGTTTGCCCCCCATCCCACATCACCGCCCTCGGCAAACACGAAAGGCCCATCCACTTCAACAGGCGCCGTGCGGAAACGCAACGGGTTCATCAGCAAACCATCGATCGTGAACTGATATTCACCCGCCGGCTTCAAACCTTCAAACTCAAAACGATGCACATACAGGCCCATCTCTTCATCAAACGTCCAGACGCTGCCCGGCACATCCTTCGCCCGCGTCTTATCAACAACATCGCCCCCATTCGCGCCCCATAGCTGCGCCACGCGCGCCTCCGGCTTCCGAGTCTTCATCCACGCCGGGATCGTCGCGTATGCCAACACTTCACCATCCATCTCAACAGTGATCGTCCCCCAACGCTCGCCTTCGGCCGGCTGCTTCAGAGAGAAATCAACGCCCGTCAAATCCCCGAGGTTTCCTACAATCGCCCGCCCGATCTCTTCACCGCCGCACTTCGCAACAAGCGTCTTGCCTGCCAACGCGTCATCCGCGATCACATACATGGAAGCTACAGGCATCTCTGTACCAAACCCTTTATCAATGATTCGGTTGATCCTTGCCCAAGCACGCACCGGCTTGCCGCTCGGTTCACCCTCGCCCACCAGCCTCAGGCTGTACATCGAATCCGGATTCTCATGCGCATCGTGGGCCCGGAACCAAACCAGTGTCTGCATGTCTTGTTCAACATCCAGATCATTCACGTAAAACTGAAACCCGAACGTGTCCCCAGCCTTAGGCCCACCCTCATCAACACCAAGGTTCCGCCAAGGTAGCAGTACCTCTATCACATACCCATCTTCCGTCATGCTGCTCGCCGCCTTATACGCAAGCTCATTCACGCGCTGCTTGCGATAGTCGTATTGCCACTGACGCGTCGCCGCTTGCTTCGTATCCGCACCCGGCGCGATCAACGCCTGGTAACGCTGGTCCGAACCCACTGCCTTGCCGATAAAACACTCGATCGAGTCACCCGCCCACAGCGATTCGATATCATCCGACTCAAGCGCCGAGTCATCCTTCACCCGAATCATCAATAACAAACCACGCTCGTCCCAGCCGATCCTCGCTTTCGCGCTCGCATCGTCCGTAGCGAACACCATGCCTCGTTCATCACGCATCATCCCCGGATCAAACCCACGCCCCCCCCAGTCGCCCGCCCGCCCATCGATCTCAATCCCACTGACGCGCGGCACATCAAACGCCGGCACCTCATCGCTCGCCCCCTCAACCAACGGGATCGGATCGCCTTCTTCCAGATACTGCACCACCATCGAAGTCGTCGGGTCCTTGAACCACGTCAAAAACAACGTGTCCGGCCCCTCCACCTCGTCCTGCCCCAAAACAGGCAAGCCGAGCATCCCAACGAGTAAGAAAACCAAACCACAAGCCGATCGTGTATAGAAAGTGTTCATACATATATCGTACCCAATAATCAGCACCCCAAAAGTCGTCACATACAACCAACCCACACCCCCAGCCATGAGCTGCCAGCTCGCGCGCCCTCTAATCTGCAACATCTGCGCAATCTGCGGAAACCTCACCGCCCGCTCTGCTCTGCGCCCTCAGCGAACTCTGCGGCCGAATCCCCTCCGTTCCAACAGCGCGCCGCACTTGTGATCGCGGTTGTTGCGATCGAATTACTCGCCCTGGCGACCCGCTGGGCCGCATATGCGATTGATAAATAACACAAGCCGAACAAATTCCACCCTCGCGCCCCAATAGCCGCGAGCTGCCAGCTCGCGAACCAACAACCCACAATTCCCGCGCTCGGCGCGGGTCTGCCGACCCCGCCGACCGAAGCCCCGCACTTCATCGGAGACGGTGGGATTTCAACCGCAGAGTTCGCTGAGGGCGCAGAGAAGAACAGGCGGCGAGGTATTCGTTGATTGTGCGTGTGCAGGTCAATATCGAGATCCGAGACCGAAGGTCTCCACGGTTCAAGGCCTTTACCCAGTAGCCCAAGGCCCCACCGATCCCCAAGGAAAAGACATCTAATATAACTTATATTAGATGTCTTTTGGCTAACAACCAGCATACACAACCGCCTGATCCACGATCGCCTTGCCCCCCTCCAACTCTTCTCCTCGCCCCCCGCGCCCTCCACGGTTGAAACCCCACCAAACCCCACTGCGCTGGACGCGGGATACCACCCCCTGCCGACCTGCGTTCGGCGCGGGTCCCCCGGCCCCCCGCCGCCTCGTCGCCTCGTCGCCTCGTCGGCCAAAGGTCTCCATGGTTCAAAACCCCCTGAGCCCCGCACAATGGACATCTAATATAACTTATATTAGATGTCTCATAGCGTATCGCCACCGTGCGCGGCCGTCCGATCTACAGATACCTCCGCCCGCTTCTTACCATCGCTGCTTATCTTCCCTGTGCTTTTGCATCTCCGTGCCTCCTCGCCTCTGTGGTTCTATCCCAACCCGCCTTCTCCTCTCTGCGCCCTCTGCGTGCTCCGCGGTTGAATCTTCACCCCCAACCAGGAGTTTATTAACTCGCTTGACCACTTCAGCCCATATAGAGATGATTCAGTGCATCATCTTATCCCCGAGGGTACTTCCATGGATCTTGCCTCAGAGGGTATTAACCGCGTTCAGCACAGATATGCCCGGCTGTCAGCATTGAGTATCGCAGGCGCTATTCTCCTGGTGGATGTGGCGGGGATTATTCTCAACGACAACACCCTCGATCTCTTTGACATCATTGTGGGTGGAATTATCGTATCCGTATATGTCGGATGGGGAGTGTTTGTCGCCGCGAAAAAGAAAAACTTCCGCCTCCACTACACGATCTTTCTTGGCTTATCTTCAGCCTTTTTTATGATTGGCTGGGGAATAGCACTTCTGGCCATTCTCGCATCTGAAAGCCCCACGTCACAACCCGCCGTGCTTATTACGGTTGTCGCGATCGAATTAATCGCCCTGGCGAACGGCTGGGTCGCATATGCGATTGATAAATAACGCAAGCCGGACAAATTCCACCCTCGTGCCCCCATAGCCGCAAGCTGCCAGCTTGCGCGCCGTATACCTCCAATCTGCAACCTTCCCGCAATCCGCGGATACCTCACCTACAGCTCTTCTCTGTGCCCTCTGTGCCTCTGTGGTTACACATCCCTTCCCCTCCGGGCAAGCCACCCGCTAAACAGCTATCATGCTTAATTCGCTGATAAACCCCGTTTTCGGAAGGATTCGCCCGTGCCCGAGCGCATTTATATCCGTGACTTACAAGCCGCACAGAACATCGACGGTGTTTTCGCCGTCCAAAACTGCCAACTCGGCAAGACCAAGAACGGCAAGCCCTTCATCAAGTGCCTGCTCGCTGACAAGACCGGCAGGACCCCCGGCAGGATGTGGAACACCTCCGAAGAACAGTTCCAGACACTGCCCACCGACGGCTTCGTCTGGATCGCCGGGCAAACACAACCCTATCAGGGCGAGATGCAGATCATCATCCACGACATCCGCCCCTACGAGCCCAGCGCTTCTGACCTCGTCGACCTGCTGCCCTCGACCGAGTACGACATCGACCAGATGTTCTCCGAGGTGCTCAGCTTCCTGCAGTCGCTGGAGAATCCCGCCATCAAAGAGCTGGCCAACCGCTACCTTGAAGACGGCCAGCTGATGGACAAGTTCTGCAAAGCGCCCGCCGCCATGACCCTGCACCATGCCTACCTCGGCGGGCTGCTTGAACACACGCTGGGCCTGATGAAACTCGCCAACGCTTTCTGCCCGCTCTATCCCAAACTCAACCGCGACATCATCATGTTCGGCCTGTTCCTGCACGACCTGGGCAAGTGCGAGGAACTGACCTGGGAAAACGGCTTCGGCTACTCCGAGGACGGCCAACTCATCGGCCACATCGCCCGCGGCGCACTTATCCTCGAAGCCAAAGCCAAGGCCTGCGAAGAGTTCGATGTCACGATCCCCACGCCCATCCTCCGCGTGCTCATGCACATCATCCTTTCGCACCACGGCGTCCCCGAGTTCGGCGCGGTGAAGATCCCCGCCACACCCGAAGCCATCGCCATCAGCATCCTCGATAACCTGGACGCCAAGATGAACATGGCTATCAGCGCCGCACGCAACGATGACGGCAAACCCACCGACCTCGGCGGCGACTTCACCGAAAAAATCTGGGCGCTCGACACCAAGCTCTTCCGCCCCGATCCCACCACCCTCACCGACTAAGCCCTAGCCGCGAGCCGCCGGCTCGCGCGCCTCTGCCGATACAACACAAAGATACCCGCCCCTTCGCTGCGCTCAGGACCGGCGTTGGGAAAAATAAAATCCTAATTCCTACCCTACACCCTACACCCCACACCCTGCAGAATGCCCGACAAATCCTTGCCCTACAAGATCGCCGTCCTCTGTTACCTCTTCGACGAGCAGGGCAATGTATTGCTGTTACATCGGAAAAAACAGCCGAATCAGGACCTCTATTCACCGATCGGCGGCAAGCTCGAAATGGCGGACGGCGAAAGCCCGACCGCGTGTGCTATCCGAGAAGTATTCGAAGAAACCGGGCTGGTGATTACCCCTGGCGATCTGCATCTGACCGGCATCATTTCCGAAACCGGGTATGAAAACCAGTCTCATTGGCTGATGTATTTATACGAATTAATTCATCCCGCAAATGTGACCGCCGGCGAGATGGACGAAGGCGTACTCGAGTGGCACACCCAAAACACTATCAGTCAACTATCTATCCCCGAAACCGACCGGTATGTAATCTGGCCATTGTTCTGGCGCTACCGCCGTCATTTTTTCATGGCACATATCGACTGCCGCGACGGCCTGCGCTGGCGTGTTGAACAACCCGCCGACGATACCGGACCCTGGCAGACAAATTCGTAAATTTATTGCCGAAAAACCATAATAAGAGTTGTGGGATTTATGAATTCTGGCTAAAGTTTCATATGGATTTCGGGGGGGTGGCTATATTTCGCTCTCGAAATTCGTCGCAACGAACCCCCTCTGTCCTACCAATGTCTGCTTGCCGTAAGCAGCGTGTGGGCTTGTGTGTCACTTAGAGGGTATTCACGTGAAGTCACTTTCATCGGACAGTTCTTCAGGGGCGGTTGTGCCTTGGCGCGAAGGTCCCGGTATGTACGCCAACAATCTCAAACGCGACCTCGGTGTCGATGCGTTGGTGCTGGGCGTCATCCATCCTTGTCAACCCAAACCCGACGAGTTGTTATCCATCCTCGGCCCGAAGGGCGCCGAAGTGATCGACTGGTGCAAACGTGGTTGCCAGGGCGACACGTTGCTGCGCGAAGCAGGGAAGAAAGGCGTCGCCACTGGTAAACATGCAAGGAACGGCTCCGGGCCCGCGCTGGCTACCTCAAAACATGCCGCCATCTTCATGCAGCCGGCGGTCAACGGCGCCGAACGATTCTGGTACCTCGCTTTGGGCCGAAAAACACGTGAATTTTCCGATAGCGAACTCGTGCAGGGCGACCTCGCGCTGAGCATGGTACGCAGCCAGTTCGATCACACCGGCGAACCCGACCTCTGCCGACTTCTGCTCGGCGAAGACAACCGACTCATCCACGCCGACCCGCGCTGCGAAGCGATGTTCTTGAAGGCGCCACAGATACTCAACGACCTGGCCGAACAGCTTCAACCCGTCGCCGATCAACGTTGGAAAGATATCAAAGATCAGGACATGCACGAGATGACGCTGAACCTCGACGGCAAAGCAACGTGGATCTGCTTCTGCCGAAACCGCGCAGGCCGCGGCATCGATCAGCGCCACTTGTATGTCGAACTGCGTCCGTCGGAAAAAGACGACCTGCCCGCGGTTGGTCTGGTTGAAGATGAACGCACCGCGATCGCGATGGGTTACCTCAGCGATCACTTCGTGAAGACGCCCGGCCTCAACGAACTGGCCGAGTTTGTCGACACCAGCCCGTTCCACTTCCACCGTTTGTTCAGCCGCTTCGCGCTGATCAGCCCGAAGCACTACCTGCTGCGGACGCAACTGCAGCACGCCAAGTGGTTGCTGCGCGCCAGCCGTGAACAGATTGGGGAAATCTCCAACCTTTGTGGATTCGCAAGCCACGGACACTTCACCGCCACCTTCCACAAGATGGTGGGCATCAGTCCGTCGAAGTACCGCGAAAAGTACTAAGTCTTGGTCCTATAGTATGGAATGCACCACGTGTACTGGACCCAGCGGCACCGGTACGCCGACTTGCTCATGAAAAGGGGCGCTGGCTTAACGGCCGTGCTCGGATTATCGTATGTAACCTGTAGACCATGGACGGGCCCGGCGCCGGGCCGACCCGATTTGACTGAAAGGACCCGACCGATGCTCAGTTCCAAGCGTGCCCTCATGATCCTGCTGGCTCTGACCCTTACGCTGGCCAACTTTGGCTGCCAGTCCAACGATAAGCACGTGTTCCGCAGCACCATCCACCGACCGACCACCATCACCCTGCTGGACGTGTACCAGAATGAATCGGTCTGGGAGATGGATATCCCCGTTAACTACAACCTGGTGCTGGACTTCGAGAATAATGTCGATCAGGCAACCGTCAGCGATATGGGTACCGCCCCGAGCTGGGTTGACTGGCAGCTTTACCGTGCTGACGATCAGCCAGCCGACACCGGCCGATCCCGCAAAGGCGTGCTGGTCAATTCAGACCGCGTCGACCTGACCGGTACCCGCGTGCGTGTCATCGTTAACTACCGTCCAGCTCCGGAGATGCCGGGCTCCGTGGAAGCGGCGCCGATCCCGGTGATGGAGACGCCCGAGTCCGTCGCCGCCGAGGCCGCCGCCGAAGCCAAGGCCCAGTCCATGGCCGCGCAAGAGAAGCCCGAGGCCGCTGAGAAAACGGAAGAAGCGACGGAATCCGCCCAGGTCAAGGAAGCTGAAGAAGCCGCCGAGATGGCGGATGAAGCAGCGGACCAGGCCAAGGAAGCCGAAGACGCAACCAAGTAAACCCCAATCGTAACCAGGGCGTACATAACAGCTTACAGACCCATCACCGCTCACATCGGTGAGTTCATCGCATGGCAAAGTTCAGCCGAAACACGCTCGCCCTCACGCTCGTGGCCCAGTTTGCCGCCTCGGGCTCAGCGTTCGGCCAGGACAGCCAGCCCGTCGCCTGGGAGCCCGTTGACCAGACCGTCGCCGACCTCGACCTGCGGGCCACCAGCCTGCGGTACGTTGAACAAGGCATCAGCGTCTACGGCCAGTCCGGCACGCTCTACCGCCGAACCGATGCCGACAGCAACTGGCTCACTGCCGGTGCCCCGCTATCGCAGCAGTATATGATGCGACGACCAGGGTTTACCGCATACATCGATCAGCCGGATTACATGGTCATCGACCAGACCGGCGAGTTGAGCCTGAACCACGCGCCCTCGGCCGATGGCCATTACCTGAGCCTGATCCCGCCTAATACCGTCTTCGATCTGTCCTATCCGACCGACCAGACAGCACGGTACAACTACGACCTTTGGCCCCGGCCGAACCAGGTCATCGGCGACGCCAGCACGCGCTACGACGGGCGCGTCACGGGCGATCCGAGCATTGTCGAGCCGCTGCCCGAGCCGCCGATCGCGCATCGGCTTCCGCAGCATCTGATCGACGCGCGCGCAGAAAGGCGCGCCAAAAAACACAGCGAGTCTGACGAAAAAGAGGCCGAATCCGCCCCTGAGCGCACGGACGCGTCCGAAGCGAAAAATCCCGAACCCGCCGAACCCTGATTCCCGGCTCGTAAACGGGGTCGCCCAATCCGATCAAAAGTTATCCACCACTATCCGGGCGCACGGTCCTGTCGTGATTAACCCTCGTGCGCACCAATGAGCATGTTGTCGATGAGCCTGACGCCCCCGAGTGACCCAGCCAGAAGCGCGATCACCCCGCCGGTTAGGTCGGGCTCGATGCACGAAAGTTCACCCAGCGAAACCGGGTGACGAACCACCGCGTAACCGACCTCGAACTGGTGCGAACGCATGACCGAAATCATCGCCTGCTCGACCGCCTCGGGATCGGTTTCGCCATCCTGTTCGATCATTTGCTTGGCCGCGTTCAGCGCTTTGAATAATCCGGCCGCGCGCTTGCGATCCGCTTCATTCAATCTGACATTGCGGCTGGACATCGCCAGGCCGTCCGGCTCACGGATCGTCGGCACGTGCACGATCTGCACCGGCATCATCAGGTCATCAACGACCGACTGCACAACACATAGCTGCTGATAATCCTTACGCCCGAACGAAGCGATGTCCGGCTGCACGATGTTAAGTAGCTTCACAACGACACGGCAGACACCTTGAAAATGCCCCGGTCGATCCGCGCCTTCGAGGATCGACGTGACCTTCGGCACATCGATCTCGGCTGCGTTGAGCAGCGTCGGCGGATACATCTCATCCGCATCCGGCGCAAACACCGCGTCCGCGCCCGCGCTTGCACACTTGGCGACATCGGCCTCCAGCGTGCGAGGATACTTGTTGAAGTCATCCGAATCGTTGAACTGCGTCGGGTTCACAAAGATGCTGACGATGACATGGTCTGCGATCTTTTTGCAGTTACGGATGTGTTGAAGATGCCCCTCATGCAACGCCCCCATCGTCGGCACGAGTGCCACCTTGCCGGGGATTGATTTACGATGCGCGCGGATGTCTTGAACCGTGTGGATCACGGAGATGGTTGATGGGTTTACAGCTTGAACTTCTTTGTCACTCATGATGACGAGACAAGCTAACACGTTGCGTCTGATAGGGAAAGTTGGGAGGGGGTGGGGATTTATGATTTAGGATTGATGATTTAGGATTTGTGCTGATGGCCAGTGGCTAAAGGCTAACGGCTCCTCCTCCCCCCAACGCCGGTTCTGAGCGAAGCGAAGGGCCGGGTATCTTGAATGTTCAATGTTCGATGTTCAATCTGAAGTCGGGATTAGTGGTTGGTGGTCAGTGGTTGGTGGCTGGTAGTTAGAAAATGGTAATGCTAATTTCTGATCGCTAATGGCTAATATCTTTCAATGTTATTGATGCATGGGCGGGAAGTGATCTATATGGACGCGCGGAACGCCTCAAGGTTACTCCCCCTCCCCGCGGGAGAGTGGATCAATAGCACCATGATGACACTACGTGTTTTTATTATTGATACCGCGTTGCGATGCAATGCGGGTAGGTGTTGCTGGGTGGTGGTGGTTGGTGCGCTTTCGTTTATCAGTGGGGCGAGTTGCGCAATTGATGGGATTTTCTATATAACGAAAGCGCGTTGAGCGTGAAGGAAATTCAGAAGTGAATATTAAATAGATATGGGATAACCCCGACAAAAGCGGCGCGGGTTATGGCCGGGTATTGGGTGAAGAGGAAGATGAAGAATTGGTAATGCATGATGAGATGATGGGGTTTATATGTAGGGATAGTTACGTAGCGCGGACGCACAACACCCTGTTTAATGACTGAGTAGAAAAGACAATTCACAAAAAACTAATCTAATTTCTGTTCACTGAAAACGAAGTGTGTTTTTGTTTCGACAATACTTGTATTGCGCGCATTCGCAAAGAAATACCCTGTAAAACAAGGTGTTTTTGAACAAACAGCGGCGCGCTGGCTATTTTGAACTGCATATAAAAAGCTTGTCTTACTTCGGGTATTCCCTTTGCAGAAGGTCGTGATTTTTCTTTGCAGTGCGATTAAACATTGTCAATTCAAAACCGATTAACCAGCAGAGTAATCCGTGAACGAAATACATGCTCATGTTTGCATGTGGCGGTTGATACAGGGCTATGGAGGTCAGCGATGTTAAAGTGCGCAACGAACAAACGCGGTTCTGCGATCGTCTGGTGTATCTCAACTTTCTTGATCACACTGATATTCACGTCGTCGGCGTATGCGGAGCAGTCATTGCCCGGCGCTGCGAAGAGCGGCGGCGCGGACGCGGCGTATGTTCAGCATGCGGGCGGGTCCGGGGAGTTGAATGTGCTGGCGGCGCAGTTGGGCACGGCGGGGCAGTTTGCTGAGCCGACGATTGCAGTGGCGGAGCGTGCGGCGTTCGGGGCCGAGGCGGGGAAGGCGGATGCGGTCCAGAAGCATGAGGTCGAGGCGGTGTCTTCGACGATGGTTTACGTGTTCTGGTCGGTGATCGTGGGCACGTTCGTGATAACGGTGCTGATGAGCCTGAAGCTTGCGAGCATCAAGAGCGGCAACGGCGAGACGCGGCGCGGCTTTACGCTGGGTGCGAAGCTTTGTTCGAGCATGGGCGTGATGGCCGGGCTGATCCTACTGGTGAGTACGATCGCGATTTCATCGCAGAACCAGAACACGATGGATTCACGCCAGTATGCGGATATCGCGAACAAGTCGGGCCTGATCGGGCTGCTTCAGCGCGATGTGCTGATGGTACGGATGAACGTGAAGGATTTTCTGATCACGAATTCAGACCTGGACCTGCAGCAGTACTCGGATTACCTGGCAAACGCGGAGGCGAAGCTCGCGGCGGCGAAGGCCGGGGAAGAAGACGGCGAGCGTCTTAAGCGGATCAATGAGATTCTCGAGATGGTTGATTCGTATGAATCACATTTTGCTGATGTCGTCGGTGTCATCGATGAACGCAACGGCATCGTGGCGAGCCAGATGAACCCAACGGGTGCGCGGCTGACGGAACTGCTGCAGGCGATCATCAAGACGGCCAAGCAGGACGGCGACATGGAAACGTCGCTGGACGCCGCCAACACACTGGAGAAGCTGGCGCTGGCGCGTGTGAACGTGATGAAGTTCCTGCGAACAAGCGATCAGAACGATGCGAAAGCTGCGATCGAGTATCTGCAGAGCGGCGAGGCGGATCTTGGCGTGCTTGAAACCAGCGTGGAGAACCCGGTGCGGTTGAAGTGGTTAGCTGAAGCGAAGGGCGGTTACGATTTTTACGCGGCCCGTGTGGAGCGATTGATCGAGTTGTTGAATCAGCGCAATGATATTGTTTTGAATCAACTGGATCAGATCGGGCCGAAGATCGCTGCGACGGCGGACGACCTGGTAAGCGTGATGGGCGAGCAGCAGAGTGAACTGCAGTCCACGATGGACAGCAACGCGAAGGCGAGCCAGTTCAAGGCCATCCTCATCAGCGTGATAGCGGTGGTGGTGGCGCTGGGCGTGAGTATCGTGTTGATCCGCACGGTGACGAAGGGTATCGCCAGTGTGGTCGACCGTTTGAAGGATATTGCAGAAGGTGAAGGCGACCTGACGCAGCGCGTCGATCAGGATCGCAAGGATGAGCTGGGCGAGTTAGGCAAGTGGTTCAACACGTTCGTTGAAAAGATCCATCGCCTGGTGTCCGAGGTCGGCGAGGCGGCGAACGAGGTCGCGGGCGCTGCGACCGAGATCGCGGCGAGCAGCGAAGAGATGGCCCAAGGCATCAGCGAGCAGAACCAGCAGGTGACGCAGATCAGTTCGGCTATTGAGGAGATGTCATCGTCGATCGTCGAGGTGGCCCGCAAGAGTTCGGAGGCGGCGGAGAACGCGCAGTCTTCGGGCAATACCGCGCAGGAAGGCGGGCGCGTGGTCAACGAGACGATTGAAGGGATGAACGAGATCAGCGAAGCGGTGAACGCCAGCGCGATGAGCGTGTCTGAATTGGGCAAGCGCGGCGAGCAGATCGGCCAGATCATCGAGGTAATCAACGATATTGCCGATCAGACGAACCTGCTGGCGTTGAACGCGGCGATTGAGGCGGCCCGCGCCGGCGAGCACGGCCGAGGTTTCGCGGTGGTCGCGGATGAGGTACGCAAGCTGGCGGATCGCACGACGAACGCCACCGAAGAGATCAGCGATTCGATCACCTCGATACAGACGGAAACCGACCAGGCTGTGCAGCGGATGAATGCCGGTATTGAGCAGGTGAAGATCGGTGTTGAAAAGGCGTCGCAGGCAGGCCAGAGCCTGGACCAGATCGTGACAGGTGCTCATGAAGTGGCGGAGATGATCCGCTCGATCGCGGCGGCGGCGGAGCAGCAGTCAGCGGCGAGCGAAGAGGTGAGTCACGGCGTGCAATCGGTGAGTGCTGTCACGAACCAGAGCGCCGAAAGCGCGACGCAGTCGGCCACGGCCGCAACACAACTTTCGACTAAGGCAGAGCAATTACAGGCGTTGGTATCGACGTTCAAACTGTAGTTGTCTCGTTCTTAAATAGATTGCCCCCACTACCCCCCGACCGGTCGGTGTAACAAGCCGACCGGTCTTTTTTTATTTGGAGAGAAGAGGGCAAGTTTTATTTGTTTTACGGGGATTTACGGATTAGAAGGCGACCCCGGCCAAAGCCCTGCGGGCCCCCGGAAGTATGACCGGGCATTGAGGCATTTGTGTTTGAATTGAATACGTAATCAATCCGGCCCTTACCCAGGCCCTTTCCGGGGCTCCGCGGGGAGAGGGGGTAAGGCGTGCGGGGGTCAGGGTTGGGGTTTGAATTCAATTGTTTGGCCGGTGAGGCGGCGGTAGGTGTCGAGGATGCCGTTGACCTGGTGGGAGATGGGGCGGTTTTGTTTGATCCACTGTCGGGCGGTTCGGCCGAGTTCGGCGGCGGTGTGGGGTTGGTTGACCATGCGGCTAAGGACGTTGGTCCAGTCCTTTGGGGTGGGATCGTCGAGGACGGCGGCGGTTTTGCCGTCGATCAGGTAATCGAGGTAAGGATCGTGATGGACGATGACGGGCAGGCCGCGCGCCATAGCGCGTAGGGTGAGGCTTCTTGATCGGCCGAGCGGTTGGGGGTGGATCAGTGCGTGGGACTTGAGAAGCATTTCGCGGTGGCCGAGGCGTCTTGGGATGAGTGAGATGTTGCCGAGCAGGCCTAATGCGCGGGCTGCTTTCCAGAGTTCGTGTTGGGTGCTGCCTTGGCCGTCGAAAAAGAACTGCGTCGCGGGATGGTGCTGAACGAATTCAGCCATGCCTGCGAGCAGCGACTCGTAGTATTCATCCATGACGCCGTTGCCGGAGACGATGACGCAGAGAGCTTGTTCGCTGCTGATGGTGGGCGGTTCGGCCTCGTGCGTGTGGGCGCCGGTGCCGACGGTCTGCATGAGCATGCCTTCGGGTGCGTGTTCGTGGATGGCTTTGGTAAGTGGAGCGGTAGCGGCGGTGACGGCGAATCTCGCGGGGTCGAGCGAGGGCAGCAGGTGATGCGCGAGTTTGATATCCATGACGGAGTTGGCGCTGAGCACGGCGGGGAGGTTGAGCGTGTCGGCGAGTTTGAGCGCGCCGCGCCAGAGTCGGCCGTCCATGGCGTGGATGAGGTCGATGCCGAGGTTGGTGAAGATATCGTCGAGCGCGGCGACGCGGTAGCGGTTCATGAAGGGGATGCGTGACTCTTGCCAGAAGATGTGGTCGCCGAAGCCGGACAGGTCATCTGAGGAAACGCCGACGGGCACGACCTGCGCGACGCGGACGCGTTCATCGATCAGGCCGACGACCAGGTGCTGGAAGGGGATAAGTTCCTCGTCGAGCCAGGCCATGTTGGTCAGCAGTGCGGCGTACATATTGTTGATGCTACGCGAGGAGGGGCGATGCTCCAAGTGGGGCACTTCGCGTGTCGTGGGGTTTGGCGGGTAGAATCATGGGCGTGCCGAGGCGAACCACCGACAACACGACCTGGACGACCCGTCGACTGATGGCGTGGACGGGCCAGCATCTTGGTCAGAAGGGCGTAGACAATCCGCGTCTGGCGACGGAGATGTTGCTTGCACATGTGCTGGGAGTGGACCGGCTGAAGCTGTACATGGACCTGGACAGGCCGGCCAATGAGTTGGAGCGTGCGACGTTTAGGGCGCTGGTCGAACGTGCAGCCAAGCACGAGCCGGTGGACTACCTGGTCGGACGCAGCCCGTTCATGTCGATGATGTTGAACGTGAACCCGAGCGTGCTGATCCCGCGGCCGAGTACGGAGACGCTGGTCGAGCATGTGATCCAGCATGCGAGGCGGACGCCGGGGTTTCACAGCCCGTTGATTGCGGACGTTGGAACGGGCAGCGGCGCGATCGCGATCGCACTGGCGAAGCATGTATCCAACAGCCGAATCATCGCGACGGATATCAGCGAGGCAGCGCTGGAGACAGCGCGACAAAACGCAAAAGACCAGGGCGTCGCGGACAGGATTGAGTTTCGACAAGGCGATCTGCTGGAACCGATTAAAAACGAACGGCTGCGGTACCTGGTGAGTAACCCGCCATACATCAGCGATGCGGAGTGGAAAGACGTTGAGCCGAACGTCAAGGATTATGAGCCGGAGAGTGCGTTGCGTGGCGGCGGGGACGGCCTGTTATACCTGCGGGAACTGATTGAAAAGAGTCGGCCGTTGCTGGATGATCCCGGTCAACTGGTGCTTGAGGGCGCGGCGAGTCAGAAAAAAGAACTGATCAAACTGGCGGAGGCGACGGGCGCGTGGGAAAACGTGCATGTTCTGGCGGACCATGAGAGGTTGCCGCGGGTGCTGGTTTGTGATGTGAAGTGAAAAACTGGAAAGCTGGAAAGCTAGAAAACTGGAAATAAGGCCTAGAAAAACCGATCGCTGGTTTTTATTTCCAGCTTTCCAGTTTTCTAGATTTCCAGTTTTTCTTTACCGCATGACTTCTTTGCGGCTGACTTCGATGATCTGTTGTTCCTGGGGGCGATCGAAGTTACCGGGTGTGATGTATTCGAGCATGAGTGTGCGGCGGACAAGGACGGACTCGCCGGTGACTGGGTTGGTCGCGTTTTGCGTTTCGCCGTTGAGCCCGGCAATGAAGACGCTGAAGGCATCGACGTCGCCGGCGGGGGCGGGCCAGATGGCGACGCCTTCACGGGCAAAGTCTTCACCCTGTAATAACTTGCCGACGACTTCGACGGGGCTCAGCAGCAGCGGGTTGCCCAAGCGGTCTTTGATCGCGGGGAAGACGGTGGGCGGGACATCCTGGCCGGCGTTGATGATCTGGCCCAGGTCGTTGGCGATGGTGATCTCGGGGATGAACAGCAGGTCTTCGTTGGTGTTGTTCACGACCTTGTAAGGCATGTACCAGAACCAGCGGACCGTGCCATCGACATCTTCAATGGAAATCGCATCGGGCTTCTGGATGGTGATGTCCAGCGACCATGACGGGCTGACGATCTCGGGCTCGGGATAAGCCTGGGCTACCTGGCCCGGGTTCCACACGATCGACAGACCCAGACCCACCAACAACAGCACAACCGCCAGGTATCGCATGAGAACCTCTCTTTGATTCGGCCTAAAATCATCAGGCCTGCTTGGATGGATGGGAAAATCGTGTCCCACCGCCGGTTACGGGCTTTCACAGGCCGAACCAACATTGTACGATCAGGCCCAGACCGGTCAATCCACCGGCAAGAGACGGCCAAGGGGGCAGGCCGCGGTCAGGATCAGAGATGGCCCATATCAGTCCACCATCAATCGGTCAGCCCCTGGATGACGCTCATCATTTTCGCCAGCCAGAGCCGCAGGAGCAGCGTAGCGTGCTGGCGGTGCTGCTGACCGGACGGGATCAGCCGCACCAGCCGGCGATCGACCACTTCCTGCGTTTTGCCGAGCAGCAGGGGCTGAGCCTGGACGGACTATGGGCCGCATACGACGGGCAAACACCTGTCTATTCATCACTTATTGTCCCCGGAGCCGGCAAGACGGCGGTCCTGTTCACCAGCCCGCTGACCTCGGCGGCGCAATTGCCGCTGGCGACGAACCTGGTGAAAAACGTACTCGCAAACCAGTCGCCGGAGCAGACACGGCTTGTCCAGGTCCTGCTGGAGCCGATGCACCGGCGGGAGCAGACCATGCTGGAACGGGCGGGATTCAGCAAGCTGGCGGCGCTGATCTATATGCGGCGGTCCTGCCTCAGCGCCCAATTGGACGACCAGGCCGGGCTGGAATCCTATATCGAATGTGAAGGCAGAACGTTAAAGCGCATCGTCTGGAGCGAAGAGAACCGCCAGCACTTCGCTAGCGCAATTGAAATGAGTTACCTGGACACACTGGACTGCCCGAACCTGGTCGGCGTAAGGCATATCGAGGACATCATCGCCGGACACATGGCGGTAGGGCGGTTTGAGGCGGATTTGTGGTCGGCGTACTACGCGGACGATGAGCCGGCGGCGGTGCTGCTTCTGAATCCGCTGATCGATCGGCCTGAACTTGAGCTTGTGTACCTGGGATTGGCCCCTGCATTTCGTGAAAAGCGATTAGCCACGCGATTAATGCAACAAGCGATTGCAACAGCGCGTGCGCGTCACGACACAGGTATCCACTTGGCGGTCGATCAACTGAACACACCAGCGGTGAAGCTGTACAAGGGATTGGGCTTCCGCGCAACGGGACGTAAAACCGCGATGATTTGTGCCTTAAAGTGATGCAGGCAAAGAAAACGCTGATTTTCTAGGGGTTTTTTCAAGATGTTATCCACAGCTTGTCACGGTGTGTGAATAGAGGGTGGAGAAAAAAACTTATCGCGTCTAACAGCTTGATTATCACCACGATGAATAACGCAATTAAATTTCTCAACACAAACGCGGTTGAACGCCGAGAGGGTTGGCCTTATCTTCTGTGCTGGCGGTAACGGAATAACGCCCCGCAATGACATACGCATCTTCGGCACTTTTGTGAGGGAAGACGCCCGCAGCCGAACGGGCACCACGATCAGCGGACATTGGGACGGAACCACTTCAGGCGTCAGGATCATTAGTCAGATCCTGTTACCCACTACAAGGCGGCCAAGGCTGCCACAGGCTCCGTAACATGGAGAGGTGATCGTGACCACGGCCACTTCGACAAACGATATCGGTGCGCGTATAGCCACCCGTTTAAACGAATCCTTGGGCACCAAGCGGTACGCGATGTGGTTCGACCGCTCGGCCAGCTTTGAACTCGACGAGGATCGGCATACGCTGCACGTCACCGTCGCGAACAAGTTCCTGGCCGACGGGATCAACCGTCAGTTCCATCAGCAGGTGCGCGAAGCGGCACGCGATGAGATCGGCCACGATGTCGAACTCGACCTGGGTGTCCGCGCCGCAACACAAGCCGTAACGGCTCCGATCGCGCAAGAAACCGATGTACAAGTGGACCCGCGCCGGCAACGCAGCAGCACTGTCGCCAAGCGGCCATTGCAAAGCAGCAGACAGTGGCGCTACTCGCTGGATGACTTTGTCGTCGGTTCGAGCAACCAGCTTGCTTTCGCCGCGGCGATGCGTCTGGCCGAACAGGACACCGAGCCGGGCGCGCCGCTGTTCATCCACGGCGGGTGCGGCCTGGGGAAGACACACCTGCTGCAAGGCATCTGCCAGCTAGCCGCCAAACGCCAGCCGGACCTGAAGATCCGCTACACGACCGGCGAACAGTTCACCAACGACTACATCACCGCAGTGCGGACCAACACCCTGGACGCGTTCCGCCGCAAGGTGCGCAACCTCGACCTCTTAGCTGTGGATGATGTGCACTTCCTGGCGAACAAGGAAAAGACGCAGCAGGAATTCCTGCACTGCTTCAACGAGATCGAATTGAGCGGCGCGCGGGTGGTGATGGTCAGCGATTGCCATCCGAAGCTGATCAAGCAGTTCAGTGATGCGCTGTCAAGCCGGTGCGTGCGTGGGATGGTGGTGCAGATCAATGAGCCTGATCCGCAGACGCGTTTGCGTCTGGTCGAGGCGCTGGCCGAACGTCGCGGCCTGGCGATGTCCGAACCAGTTGCACGTCTGATCGCGCAGCGCACGGACGGGTCGGTGCGTGATATCGAAGGCACGTTAAACAAATTGCAGGCCCTGTCGCTGCTTCAGCGTCGCGATCAGCGTGGTTTGGCACACGCGGCGAGCATGCCGCCGGTGATCGGGCACAGCCTGGTAGAGCAGTTGTTTGAAGGCCAGCCCGATGCGACGCCTCGCAAGCCCGTGCGTTTTGATGCGATCCTCAATGCGGTATGCGAACTGTTCGCATTGCCTGCCGAGCAGGTGACCGGGCGGATGCGCAAGTCGCATGTCGTGTTGGCACGTTCGCTGCTGATCCACCTGACATATGAGCTGACGCCGATGAGCTACCCGGAGATCGCCGCGGCGATGGGCCGTCCTAACCATTCGACGATCATCACCGCAGCGCAGCGGATCAAGAAGCAACTGAAGCAGGACGATCCGGTGCTGGTTCCGGGCATGTCGGCCGGTGCCGGCGAGACGACGCCCAGCCAACTGCTGGAAGAATTACGCCAGATCATCAGGCGCAACAGCAAGGCCGCGTGAGTCGCGTGTTGATCGATTCCGGATATTGGATTCGCGCACGGATGATCGCGATGTGAACCGAATTTAGCCACGGATGGACACGGATGAACACAGAGATCGCGGACGTGTGGGATCACGATTGCCCCGCGTGTTGATCCGTGTGTACCCGTGGCTTCCCTTATTGGGTTGTGAGAGGTAACAACAACCGCCTAACACCCCTGCACGGATGCGGCTCAAGGGCCCAACCGTCGAAGGCAACGGATGTGCTTTCGACGGGCCCTTGGCCGAGTTATGGATGTGAGTTGACTGCCAAATAGATGGGCATGAAGAAGCCCCCGGCTTGCCGGGGGGGTAATGGTGATTCGCACATTCAATTTGCACAGTGCTTCCACCCCGGGCCAGCCCGGGCCTGATTGAGATGGGTGTTCGGTCGGTGGCTTTACCGGTTTGACATGCACGCGGGCTGGCAGCCCGCGGCTAGAGGGCAAAGACTATTTGCAGGCCATAAGCAACAGCATCGACGGGTTGAAAAACCGGTCGATGCGGTGGTGATTGGGGTTGGATTGTGAAAATGGGCGGAGCAGGATTCGAACCTGCGTAGGCTTGCGCCAGTGGGTTTACAGCCCACCCCATTTGGCCGCTCTGGCATCCGCCCAATGGGACGGGGCACTGTATCGCGATATGGCGGCGGAGGCAAGCTGTGGGATGGGTGTGGGGTGTGGGGAATTGTATTTATGATTTAGGATTGATGATTTATCATTTGTGCTAATGGCTAACTGCAACTGGCTTTACTTATTTTCTGCGTTTTCTGCTTTTCTGCATTTTCTGCTTTCTGTTCCCAACGCCGGTTCTGAGCGCAGCGAAGGGCCGGGTGGGTTTGAGCAGGAGAAGGTTGAACAGGAGAGCAGGGGATTGGGGATTGGGGATTGGGGATTGGGGATTGGGGATTGGGGATTGGGGATTGGGGATTGGGGATTGGGGATTGGGCGGATTGTATGTCTAATGGCTAATGGCGGACAATGCAATCTCTCAATTTGCGCGCTAAGCCGCAAGCGGCTGCGAGGCATAAACCTCAATGCCCTCACGAAAAACCCACAAATTGCCCATATTGCATCAAATATGAACGACCGATAGTATTTCAGATGCTATGATTTAGTAGCAGGTTATGGGAGATGTGAAGTAGTGCTGACGGATGGACAGACTACCGCGTTGAACAGCCAGGTCCTGGTGCTGAATAAGCTCTGGATGGCGATCCGCGTGGTGGATGCCCGTCGGGCGTTTACGCTGCTTTTCAAGGACCTTGCCGAGGTGATCCGTGTCGATGACGGGTCATACGCGGCCTACGACTTCGAGAACTGGGCGGACGCCTCGGTTGCGGCTCATCGGGATTACGATGGGTTCGACCGGTCGGAGTACGAATGGGTCCAGACGGTGCGGATGCAACTGGCTGTGCCGAAGGTCATCCGATTGCTGGGTTATGAGAAGCTGCCGCGTCAGGAGGTCAAGCTCAATCGGCGGAACATCTTCGCCCGTGACCGCAACCGCTGCCAGTACTGCGGCAAACACTTTTCAACCAGTGAACTGAGCCTGGACCACATTTTGCCGCGAAGCCAGAACGGCAAGAGCACGTGGACGAATCTCGTCTGCTGCTGCGTGAAGTGCAACGCCAAGAAGGGCGGCCGAACGCCGGAGCAGGCTCACATGAAGTTAATTACTGTGCCCAGGCAACCGAAGCGCAACCCCGTCATCAGCCTGCGCATCGGCAACGACAAGTACGCGAGCTGGAAGCAGTTCCTGGATCAGGCGTACTGGTCGGTGGAACTGAAGTAGGGGGAATTGAGATACTGAAGATAACCGCGAAGGCGCGAAGAGCGCGAAGGTTGTTGTGTGGGTGTGGGGTGTGGAATTGTTTTATGATTTAGGATTGATGATTTATGATTTGTGCTGATGGCTAACTGCAACTGGCTTTACTTATTTTCTGCATTTTCTGCTTTCTGTTCCCAACGCCGGTTCTGAGCGCAGCGAAGGGCCGGGTATCTTGAATATTCAATGTTCGAGCTTCAATGTTCAATCTGAAGTCGGGACTAATGGCTGACAATCGTATGTGCAGTCAAGCGGCCCGGCCCTTCGCTGCGCTCAGGACCGGCGTTGATGTGCTATGAAAGCTCAAAAACTCATCCTCCGCGCTCTTCGCGCCTTCGCGGTTCATCTACACCCCGATAACTCAAAGCGGACGTGAAATAACCGGTTTTCAGATGTGAAACTGTGTTAATCGACCTGCTTGGGTGATTAAGTCAACCCGACCCATGCCCGATGTGAAGGTAGACAAGATAGGGAAGCTCGGTCAACTCTCCGCGCCTGTGTGCGGGTCCGGGCTGATGCAATGGTGGGTTAAGCCATGAACCAAAACAACGGATCGTCACAACAGGACCTCAAACAGGTGTTCACCACCGGCGAGGCGGCGGAGGTTTGCAAGGTTTCGCAGCAGACCATTATCCGCTGCTTTGACAGTGGCCGGCTTAAAGGCTTCCGTGTGCCGGGCAGCCGGTTTCGGCGTATCCCGCGTGAAGAATTGCTCAAGTTCATGCGCGATAACGACATCCCGACCGATCGCCTGGAATCGGGCAAGCAGCGCATCCTTGTGGTGGACGACGACGATCAGATCGTCGAATTGTTCGTCGACCTGCTGGGCAACGATGAACGATACGAACTGCGCACCGCGAGCACGGGGTATGACGCGGGCATCCTGACCGAATCGTTCAAACCCGACCTGATGATCCTCGACTACATGCTGCCGGACATCAACGGCAACGTGGTCTGCGAGACGGTCCGCAAGAATCCGGCGATGCAGAGCATGAAGATCATCATCGTCTCGGGCGTGGTGCACCAGGGCGACATTGATGGCCTGCTGCAGAGCGGTGCTGATGAATTCATCAAGAAGCCGTTCAATATCGAAGTGCTTCAAAGACGGATCGAGGCATTGCTGGAAGTGTAACCCGATGAGCCACCTCTGATAGACAAGGGGTGGTTTTGTGTCGGGCTGGATGACTTACGGTTAGCGCCTCAGGACAACAAACGATGCTGGCGACCGAGCCCTCCAAGCCGCGAAGGATCGAGCTGATACTGCGTCAGATCGACTCCCTGCCGACCCTTCCCGCGGTCGCTGCGCGCTTGTTGGGATTGACCAGCAGCGACGATTCCAACGCCAAGCAAGTCATTGAACTGGTCAGCGCGGATCCTTCGCTGACGACGAAGGTGTTGACGCTGTGTCAGACGGCGGAAAAAGGTATCAGCGGCGATCACCTGACGGTGGACCGCGCGGTGGTGTTGCTGGGTTTTAACGCGATCCGCAACGCGGTGCTGAGCGTGAAGGTGTTCGAGGCTTTCGGGCCCAACGCGCAGCGGCCCAACTCGGCGACGGCAAAGCCGGTCGAAGAGGGAGACACGGAAAAAGGGTACGCCCCCCAGTCGTTCGACCGCGCTGCGTTCTGGATGCACTGCTTGGCGGTAGGCGTCGCCGCGGAATTGATCGCCAAGGCACATCCCAAGCGTCGCGACCTCATGCCGGAGCAGGCGTTTGTCTGTGGACTGCTTCACGATATCGGAAAGATCGCGCTGGACTACGTGCTGCCGCGCAGCTTCGATCGGATCGTTGAGTTGACCGATCTGAATCAGGCGAACATCGCTGAATACGAACGGCGGATCATCGGGATCGACCACAACACGGCCGGCAAGAGGCTCGCACAACGCTGGCGACTGCCGCACATGATCACCGACTGTATCTGGCTGCACGGCTCACCGATCAGTTCGCTGCCCAAACTCGAGCATCGCGGGATGATCGGGCTGGTGACACTCGCGGACGTGGTTGCCCGCCGGATGCACGCGGGGTATTCCGGCAACTTCTCACTTCGTCAAAACGTCGGCGACCTTTCGCAGGAATTAGGGCTCGATCCGGATGTGGTTTCGCGTGTCGCGGAGCAACTGCACGAAGAGCTTGAAGTGCGAGGCCAGGCGTTAGGCTTATACGACGCGGCTTCGCATGAGTTGCTGTTGCAATCGGTGCAGCGCGCAAACGAAGCGCTTGGGCGGATCAACGTTGTACTGGACCGCCGTGCGAACGATGCGGAAGAACAGCAGAAGATATTGGAAACGATCAGCGCGTTTCATGGCTCGGCAACACCGGGCCGAAGCGTGCAGGATGTGCTGGACGCGGTCGTCGCTTCGTGTGCGAACCTGCTGGGGCAGGGCTTTTACGGTTTGATTTATCCCGGCGATCCGGGCGTGGACCATCGGATTACGCATAGCGATGCATTCCCCTCGTATGACTCGCTGGAAGACAACGACGGCTGGTTGATCTGTCAGTACAACCAGGAAGGCCGACCGGTACACAGTCAATACATCGAAGCGCCGCCGCACACACCGGACCTGGCGGCGTTGGACCCATCGCAGCCGGTGGGCTTGCAGTTGATGGGTGTGTTGCCTTGGGTGGCAGACTACATCGTGCAGGCGCCGGACCTTCGTAAGGTGCGGTTATTGCCGCTGAGTTGTGGCTGGGGCGCATCGGCGGTGCTGCTGCACGATCGTGAAAATACGCCGCCCTGGAAGCAACTATCCGCGATGACAAGCGTCTGGGGCGCAGCGATCGCGGCGGCGGCGCAGCACGACGGGGCGAGGCGACTCGGTGAAGACCTTGCCCAGACGAACCAGGCGTTATCCGAAGCACAGGCGCAACTGACGCGCCAAGCATCGCTGGCTCGCCTGGGCGAGATGGCGGCCGGCGCTGCGCACGAAATGAACAATCCGCTTGCGGTAATCGCCGGACGCAGCCAGTTGTTATCGATGACGCTGCCGCAAGGTTCAAAAGAACAAAAGGATGCGCAGAGCGTCTTCCAGGAATCACACAAACTCAGCAGTTTGATCACAAGCCTGCGGATGATCGCGGACCCACCCGCGCCCGAGCTTGCGGAAACGGACCTTGGCGCACTGCTCGACGAAACGGTCAAGCAGTTCAGTACAGCGCAGGAGAAGCGCAACAAGGCAGTGATCTTCACGCTGAAGCTGCGCGGACAGTTGCCGAAGATCCAGGCGGACGCCGAGCAATTACGCGGCGTGATGAAAGAGTTATTGAACAACGCGGTGCAGGCGAACCCGGCGTCGTCGGTGCAGGTCACTGCGCAGGTTGAGCCGGGCGGCGGAAGCATCGTTGTTCAGGTGCGGGATGATGGTGAGGGGATGGACCCATACACGTTGGAACACGCGCCCGATCCGTTCTTTAGCGCAAAGGCGGCGGGCCGACGTGTCGGCATGGGCTTGCCTCGTGCAATGCAGTGGTTATCCGGACACGGCGGACGGTTGGAGTTGCGCAGCCAGCGCGGTGAAGGAACTACGGCGACTTTTGTTCTGCCACTCGATTCGCACCCGGGATAAACCGATAGCACAACTGCAGCCCACCAGAGTAAGGCGGTGGGTAACTGGAAGTGACTGGCAGGGAGGAAGTTTTGGCAGGCAAGCCTAAGTCAACCGGGGTCGGCTCAAGCCGACGTGAAACACCTAAGAAGACGGTTCGGGCCCTCCTGGTGGGGGCAGACCCGAACCTGGGCGCTGTGATCCAGAGTGCCGTACCCGCCGGGGATAGTGTTCAACTGATTCACGCCCGCTCGCTGACCGAAGCGCGTGCCCAACTGACCGAAAAGTCAGTGGACCTGGCATTGATCAACCCGAAGCTGCCCGACGGTTCGGGATTCGATCTGGCGGATGAACTGAATAAGAGCCGGCGGATCGTCGCGACGGTTTTGATCGACGACGAGCCGAACCTCGAATCGGCGATGCGTGCGATCCGCGCCGGCGCATTGGATTACATCGTGACACCGCTTGATATGGCGGAGCTGAACGACCGCGTCGGCAAGGCGCTTGCCAAGCAACGCAAGAGCCGTGACCAGGCGCAGCGTGTGCGTCGGCTTCGCCGGCTGTGCAAGAAGCTGAACCAGGCGCGTGCGGATGTCAGCAAACAAGTCGACATCCTGTGCAACGATCTGGTGACGGCCTACCAGGAACTGGCCGGGCAGATGCAGCAAGTCGTGCAGGCGTCGGAATTCGGCGCGGTGATCCGGGATGAACTGGACCTTGAACAGCTTCTGCGCAAGACGCTTGAGCATCTTGTCGAGAAGGCCGGGCCGACGAACGCGGCGGTGTTCCTGCCTTCGAGCATGGATGAATTCACGCTGGGCGGATATGTCAACTACGACTGCACGCCCGAGTCTGCGGACATGCTGCTGCAACATCTGGCCGACATCGTCGCGCCGAAGATCTCGAATCGTGACGACCTGATACACGTCACGGACAACAAGAGCCTGGCGCATCTGCTGGGTGGTGACGCCGCTTACCTGGTTGACTCGCATATGCTTGCCTTTGCCTGCCGCAGCGAAAACGAGTCACTGGCGGTGGTGGCGCTGTTCCGGGATTCCTCCGACCCGTTCGATCAGACCGTGCTGGACACGGCCGAAGCGGTCGGCCCGCTACTGGGCGACGCCCTGGCACGGGTGATCCGCATCCATCACCGAGGCCTGGACGACGACGCCTTCGAAGAGGGCGGCTACTTCGGCACGGCGGAAGAGGATGACGAGGACGACGACGGCTTGCCGTTCTAAGGAAAAACAGGAAAGCAGGAAAACAGAAAAGCAGAAAATAAAGCATTTGCGTCCGGGAGCGAATGCCTTGGATTTTCTGCTTTTCTGTTTTTCTGCTTTTCTGCTTTCCCATACACTACCGTGTATGACACAAAATCAATCCCCCAACCCCTCCCCAAAACCCTGGGAACACACCAAGTCCGGCTCCGGCTCGGGTTCCGACCCGCTGGCGGCACGGTTTGTTTCGAGCCTGGATTACGATAAACGGCTGTACACCCACGACATCCGCGGCTCCATCGCCCACGCGCAGATGCTTGAGCACGTCGGGCTGATTACAGCGGATGAACTGAAAGAGATCGAGCGGGGCCTCAACGAGATCAAGACCGAGATCGACGAACAGGGCGACGCCTGGCCCGGCTGGAAGGTCGAGCTGGAAGATGTGCATATGTGCATCGAAGCCGCGCTGATCGAGAAGACGGGGGATGCGGGGCGGAAGCTGCATACCGGACGGAGCCGGAATGATCAGGTGGCGCTGGATATTCAACTATGGGTATACGATGCGCTATATGGCTCTGAAAGCGGGTATCAATCTTCGCTTGACTACAAACTAACGTCGCTGGCGAGATCATTTATCAAGCTTGCCGAGGATTGTGGCCACCATGTTATGCCTTCCTATACCCATCTCCAACGAGCACAACCGATTGTGGTCGGCGGAGAACTGCTTGCTTGGGCGGAAACTATTAAGCGATGTATCGACCGAGTACACGCATGTTATGAAGAACTGCATGTGGAATTGCCGCTAGGCTCGGGGGCAATTGCAGGAAGCAGCCTGCCTCTTGACCGAGATTATGTATTCAAAATACTAGGCAAATTAACGCCTACACATAATTCTATCGAGGCAACTGCTTCTCGTGACGTTGCCATCGATTTCGTCTACGCATTGACCATGACCTCCATGTGGCTCTCGCGCTGGGCGGAGCAGTGGATCATTTATTCTACGACCGAGTTTGGTTTCATCACGTTGGATGACCTGTACACGACCGGGTCATCCATGATGCCGCAGAAGCAGAATCCGGACATGCTTGAGTTGATCCGGGGCAAGACGGGGCTTGTCTATGGCTCGCTCATGGCGCTATTGACCATGTGTAAGGGTTTGACCATCGGTTACAACCGCGATCTTCAGGAAGACAAGCGGCATGTCTTCACGGCTTACGATGCGGTGTGCGATTGCCTGGATATGGCGACGCGGATCGTGAAGACGACCAAGTTCAATGAAGCACGGATCAAGCAGGGGCTTGATCGTGGGTTCCTCGATGCGACGAGCCTGGCGGAGTACCTGGTGACCAAGGGCGTGCCGTTTAGGACATCGCACCAGGTAGTGGGCAAGCTTGTGCAGATGTGCCGGGACAAGGGGTATGAGAAGCTGTCGCTACTCAAGCTGGAAGACTTCAATGCGGTATGCAGTGAAAAATCCGGCAAAACTCTGGTTGAAAACGATGTCTATGATTGGTTAGGTCCTGAAAACGTGGTGAAGCGTTATCAGACGGCAGGGAACGCGGGGGTGAGTGGATTTGAGCAGCAGCTTGCAGCGTGGAAGGAACGGTTGGGGGGAGGCGCGGAATAGGTCGATGTATGTGGGGTGAATGGTGAGGGAAGCCCACGTTCGGCGAACGTGGGCTTCGGGTGGATTGGGTGATCGGTGTTGTATTGATCGCACAAAGACTAGCCCTCACCCCGGCCCTCTCCCAAGGGGAGAGGGAGTCAATTTAATGTGATTCCAACCGTTTCAGTTTGACTGGTAAACAAGGATTTGTTTTTCGGAGTGATTTGCGTTGCTGGTGATGACGGTCATCAAGGGTGTGGACAAAGGGCGGCGGTACGAGTTGCCGGACGATGAGCCACAACTGATCGGGCGGTCGAGCGAGGCGCTCGAGACGGCCGACCAGACCATTTCGCGCCGGCATGCGGAGCTTACACCTGATAATGGCAAGTGGTATATCCGGGATTTGCATTCCTCCAACGGCACGTTCGTCAACGGCGTGCGTGTGACGACGGAGCGTCGGCTGCTTCGGCCGGGCGATCAGATCCGCACCGGGGCGACGCTGTTTATCTTTGGTGATGAGAAACCCAAGCCCAAGAAAGAATCGATCCGGCTGGTCCGGCGCGGGGAGATCGACATCAGCGTCGAGTCGACCGCAGCGAGCAATGATGATTCGATGATCATGGCGGTGCCGGAGCCCGGGCAGGCGGCGGAGTTTCAGCTTCGTGTGATTTATGAGTTGACCGCGCTGATCGGATCGGTGACGGACAAGCAGGAGCTGCTCGAGCGCGTGATGGATGTGGTGTTCGAGTACTTCAAGGCCGACCGCGGCTTCATCATGCTGCAGGACGATCCGGACGCGGTGCCCGAGCCGGCGCTGGTGCGGCACCGCAGCCCGATGGAGAACAAGAAGAAGAACAACGAGCCGATCAGTGTCAGCCGAACGATCGTTCGGTACGTGATGAAGAAGGGTGTGGGCGTATTGTCGAGTAACGCGATGACCGACCGGCGCTTCTCGACCGGCGACAGCGTGCAGGCGTATGGCATCCGCTCGACGATGTGCGTGCCGATCAAGTTCAAGGATCGGCTGTACGGCGTGATCCACCTGGACTCGAAGGTCGCCAATTACACGTACACGGAAGATCAGTTGCTGCTGCTGACGGCTATCGGTGTGCAGACGGGGGTCGCGCTATCGAATTCACGGCTGTACGCCGAGCGATTAAGAGATGAAAGACTCGCGGCGGTGGGGCAGACGGTCGCGAGCTTGTCGCATTCGATCAAAAACATTCTTCAGGGCATGCGGGGTGGGGCGGATGTCGTTGAGCTTGGTTTACGTAAGAACAACATGGACCTGACGCGCGGCGGGTGGGAAATCGTCGCCCGCAACGTCGAGCGGATCTACGAGCTTGTCATGAACATGCTCGCGTATTCCAAGCAGCGCAAACCCGAGTTGGAACTTGTGAACCTGGATGCTCTACTGGGCGAGATATCGGGACTGGTACAGAAACAATTTGATGGCAAGCACGCGGCGTTATTGGTGGATGTGCCCAACGACATGCCGCCGGTGCCTGTCGATCCGGGTGGGGTGCATCAGGCGGTGTTGAATCTGCTTAATAACGCGCTGGATGCGGTGCAGCCGGAGACGGGGGTGGTGAGTGTGCGCTGCGAATATGATGGCGATCACGATCGGGTGAAGATCACCGTGGCGGATAATGGCGAGGGCATGGGCAAGAGCACGCTGGACAGATTGTTTGAGCCGTTCCATTCGACAAAGGGACTGCGCGGCACGGGTTTAGGCCTGGTCGTGACCAAGAAGATCGTCGAGGAGCACGGCGGCGTGGTAAAAGTCGAAAGCAAACGCAAGCAGGGCACGACGTTCACGATTTACCTGCCTGTAAGGTTTGATCAGATCCCGATGTCCGCAGACACGGTGGGCCCGGGGTGATTTCGGGGTGTGGGGTGTAGGGTGTAGGGTGTAGGGTGTAGGGTGTAGGGTGTAGGGTGTAGGGTGTAGGGTGTAGAAATTGTATTTCTCACTTCCTCAACGCCGGTCCTGAGCGAAGCGAAGGGGCGGGTATCTTTGATGTTCGATCTTCAATGTTCAATCTGAAATCGTGGCTAATGGCTAATGGCTAATGGCTAACAACATTATGTTTGCTATCTTCAGCCCGTTCAGGGTTTAGATTAAAATCGGCAATAATGTGATTCCCGGGACGTTGAAGGAATAGTATTTTGCGTCCGTGTTGGTCCTGTCATTAGGTGCGGTCATGAAAACATCGTTGTCACCGATCAATCGGGAAGCATTCGGGCCGAGGGAGGCCCGTCATCTGTTGCTGCGGGCCGGTTTCGGCGCAGGGCCGGGCGAGATATCGACGCTGGTCGACGCGGGGCTGGACGAGGCGGTGGATGAGCTTATCAAAGATGCGAAGACGGAAGAGCCGGCGGATTTGCCGAAGGTCGACCCGGATGTGGTCAGACCTTTCACGCAAGACGAGCGTGAGGCTTTTGCCAGGGCGCGCCGAGAGAACGACGAGGCGGCCCGGTCGGAGATCCGTCGCAGGCTCAACGAACAGCGTGCGGAAGATCGGCGGATGCTCGGGGAGCTGCGTCGGTGGTGGGTCGGTTTGATGATCGACACGCCGACGCCATTGCGTGAGAAGCTGGTGCTGCTTTGGCACAGCCACTTCGCGTCGCGCCACCGCAACGTGCGCGACACGTACCTGATGTACCAGCAGAACCAGATGTTCCGCGAGCATGCAGCGGGTAACTTCGGCAAACTCGCCAAGGCGGTCGTGCACGACCCGGCGATGCTCAAGTTCCTCAACAACGACCAGAACTTCAAGCGTAAGCCCAACGAAAACCTCGCGCGTGAGTTCATGGAACTGTTCACACTGGGTGAGGGTAACTACAGCGAAAACGACATCAAGCAGGGCGCCAAGGCGCTGACGGGTTATCACGTTGAGGATAACGACTTCGTCTTCAATGAAAATCGTCACGATGACTCGAAGAAGACCGTGCTCGGTGAGACGGGCAACATGGATGGCGACGACTTTGTTGATGTATTGCTGGATCAGCCGGCCTGCCCAAGATATATCGCGCTGAAGTTGTACCGGCATTTTGTCGCGGATCTGCCGGATTACCTGGATGAGGTGCCGAAAGAAAACCGCGAGGTTGTCGAGCGGCTGGCGCTGATGCTCAAGAAGAACGGCTACAAGATCGGACCCGTGCTAAAGCGCGTATTCAAGAGCGAACACTTCTACGATGAGCAGATCGTCGGCAAGAAGATCAAGAGCCCGACGCAACTTGTCATCGGCACGGCAAGAACGCTCGGTACGCCGACCCGTAGCACCGGCACGCTCAGCGATGGGCTCAGCGCGATGGGCCAGGAGTTATTCGACCCGCCCAGCGTTGCGGGCTGGTGCGGCGGGAGGAGCTGGATCAATACCTCGACCTTATTCACCCGACAGAACGTGTGCACTTACCTGATCACAGGCAAGGACCCAAGGCAAAAGAAGTGGGACCGTAAAGCGGTGAACTACGATCCGATGCTGTTGCTTGCGGGGGTGGATAGCAGGGAATCCGAGCCGGTGGTGGACCACTTCGTCGGCTTTATGCTCGGTGATCATACACCAATGGCCAGACGCGAACCGTTGTACAAGTTCATGCGCGAGCGCGACAAGGGTGTGACGAAAGACAGCCTGATCGGTTTGCTGACGTTGATTACCGCGATGCCCGAGTACCAGCTTTGCTAGAAGCGAAAGAGGAGTTGATCGTGACGGATCAGAATGCATATACGAGGCGGCAATTCCTGCGATCCGGGCTGGCGATGGTTTCGACGGTATCGACAGTGCCGATCTTTTTGTCGCGGTCTTCGAGTGTGTTAGCGCAGAGCACGGGGATACTGCCGAGTAATCCCGGCGTGCCCGAGGATCGCGTACTGGTTGTGATTCAGCTTTCCGGCGGAAACGACGGCCTGAACACGGTGATCCCCTACGGTTTTGATGATTATTACAAGAACCGATCAGGCATCGCTGTGCGTGAAAAGGAATTGATCCAGCTCGATATGCAAACCGGTATCGGGTTGCATCCTTCGCTTAGGCCGATCAGCGAGATGGTCGGCGATGGGCTCGCGGGGATCGTGCAGGGCGTGGGGTATCCGAACCCGATACGTTCGCACTTTGCGAGCATGGATGTCTGGCACATGGGCGATACGCTATCGAACAAGGGCGAGGGCTGGGTCGGCCGGGCGATGGACAGTTTGCACGACAAGGAAGACACGGCGCTATCGTGCATCAGCCTGGGTTCGGAAGCGCCGCTTGCGACGATGGGCAAGGTGGTGAAGCCCGTCACGTTCGAGAAGCCCGAGATGTTCCGCTGGTCCGGGCGCGACCTGCACGAGGCGCTGAGTGAAAGTTACGACGAGCTTAATCAATCATCAGCCGTGATGGATGAAAGCGATCCAGCGGCATTCATTCTGCGAACGGCGATGGATGCGCAGGTTGCCTCCGAGCGCGTGCGTAAGGCGGTGAACCAGAAGCCTGTTACGCAGTTCCCGGCAAACGGGCTGGCGCGGCAGTTGAAGATGGTGGCGTCGATGATCAAGGCGGAGCTGCCGACGCGGGTGTTTTACGTCGCGATGGGTGGCTTCGATACCCACGCCAACCAGACGGCACAGCATGCCCGACTGCTGGATGAATTCGCACAATCCGTGTCGGCTTTCTACTCAGAATTGAAGGCAACCGGGCACCAGAGCCGCGTGGTGACCATCGCGTTCAGCGAATTCGGCAGGCGCGTGAAACAGAACGCCTCATCAGGAACGGACCACGGCACGGCCGGGCCGATGTTTGTCTTTGGCGAACACGTAACGCCCGGCCTGATCGGCACGCACCCCAGCCTGCAGGACCTGGACGACGGCGACCTGAAGTACCAGATCGACTTCCGCAGCGTCTACGCCAGCGTTTTGGATAACTGGATGAAGATCGATTCAACCGCGACGCTGGGCAAGGCCTACAAGCACGCGGGTGTGTTGAAGGTGTGAACAATTTAGATGCACGTTTGACACTTAACCGCGATTCTGCTCTGTTGGGGGCTTGAACACAAAACAGACAACACAATCCGAAGATGCATTGACCAGCGAAGTGATCCTGAGCCGGGCCGAGGACATGCGTGGCCGGTTCATGCAGGCGATTGCGGATGTGCCTTACGAAGAGAAGGGCGTATTCTTCAGCGAGATGCTGTTTGTATTCGCGGCGGCGGGAATAGCGCCGACACCGCTGGTACTTGAATCCGGCCGGGCACGCGGGCAGAGCACATACGTGCTCGGAAAGATCTTCCCGGAGTCAAAGATCGTCAGCGTCGAGTTTGATCGGGATTCGCCGGATGTGCCGATCGCTGAAAGCCGGCTCAAGAGCTTTGAACACATCGAGCTGCTTTACGGGGATTCACAGAAGCTGTTGTTTAAACACCTGAAGCAGGACGCGGTCATCATCATTGATGGGCCAAAGGGTTTCAGGGCGCTACGGCTTGCCCTACAACTATTGAAGACGGGCAAGGCGCGGATGGTGTTCGTACATGATGTGTATCGCGGGCTGGCGACGCGGCGGTTCGTCGAGCAGAACGTGCCGGGCTCGCTGTTCAGCGATCACAAGGCTTATGTCGAATCTTTCAAGCAGATGGATGAGCCATGCTGGCGTGCGTTTGATGAAATGGACGACCTGGAGTGGCGGCCGAAGGATGTGAAGTCCCCGAGCTACGGCCCGACCTTCGCGTGCCTGCCTTACGATTCCGAAGCGTCCTACGGCCGACTGCTCATACAACTGCACCTGGCGAACTTCTTCACACGAACGCGTAACACCATCTGCAAGACCCTGGGCATGCGGAGCGGCGACTGACTTGTGCGGCTTTCTCACCATCGCCGGCGACCGTTGGGCGCAGGATTTTGATCGTGCGTTGGATTCACTGACCACGCGCGGCCCGGACGAGCGCGGCGTCTGGCACGAAGAGGACATCCACTTCGGACACCGCCGGCTTTCCATCATCGATTTAAAACACGGCCAGCAACCGATGATCTCCGCCTGCGGGCGTTACGTGATCGTCTACAACGGGGAGGTCTACAACTTCTTCGAGGTTCGCGATGAACTGGCAAAGTACGGCCGAACGATGCGTACAAGCTGCGACACGGAGGCGTTACTCGAAGGTTACGCGCAGTGGGGGCGGGCTGTGCTTGATCGATTAGACGGGATGTTCGCGTTTGCGATCTGGGACAAGCAGGACAAGACGCTGTTTGCAGCGCGCGACCGGTTCGGGATCAAGCCGTTGTATTACTCGACGCAAGGCGGATTGATCACGAGCTCAACGCTTCGGCCTTTCTTTGAGTTGCAGGGCTTCCCGAAAAAGCTGGATTACGAAGCACTACGCGAGTATCTCGCTGTGCAGTCGATCCCGTCGCCGCTGACTCTGCTGGCGGATGTCCGATCGCTTCCACCCGCATCGTGGTTAACGTGGAAGCGAGGCAGCGGCGAACTGCATACCGGTTGTTACTGGCAGATACCTTCGGCGACCGATCAGCCGATGGATTATGACGCGCTGGTTGAGGCGACAGATGCGGCGCTGGCCGAGAGCGTGAAGCGGCAGATGGTCGCGGATGTGCCGCTCGGCGCGTTTCTTTCCGGCGGAATCGACAGCTCGCTGATGGTGCATTACATGGCTGCGGCGTCGAGCAACCCGGTCAAGACGTTTACCGTGCGCTTTGATGCAAAAAAAGGCTACGACGAAAGTAAGTACGCAAGACAGGTCGCCGAACGCTACGGCTGCGAGCATCACGAACTGGATGCACGTGAGATCGACGGTGACATCCTGGCACAAGCAATCGCCGACCTGGATCAACCTATGGCCGACCCGGCGTATTTGCCGCTGCGTGAACTCTGCGGATTAACAAGGCAGCATGTCACCGTCGCAGTCGCTGGTGATGGGGGCGATGAACTGTTCGGCGGATACCCGAGGTTCATGAAAGGCGCTTCAAATTATTCTGGCAACGCGGCACTGAATGTCTTGCGATCGATGGGCATATTGCCCGGCTCATTACTTCGCAGAACACTGCAAGGCGATGAGGGATTGCTCTGGGATCGCGTAAAATACGGGCCGTTTGCCGGCTCGCGCAAGGATATGTCGGCGCTGTTGTCAGCAGACGCGGCGAATCGATGCAAGATCGACCAGACGATGCGAGGCTGGCTCGACCTGGCGCGTTCATTCGGCAAACCAATCGAGACCGACCAACTGATGCGGGCCGACTTGTGGACGTACCTAAGCGAGAACTGCCTGATCAAGAGCGACCGAGCGAGCATGTGCCACAGCCTCGAAGCGCGCGTACCGATGCTGGGTAATCCGGTTGTTGACCTTGTGTTGCCGCAGCCTGCAAGTGTGAAGCTCAAGCACGGATTGAAGTCGGTGCTGGTTGATTTATCGAAACGACACCTGACACGCGATGTGTGGGATCGGCCGAAGCACGGTTTTTCCGTACCGCTACAGACTTACTTCACAGGCAAGTGGAAAGAACGTTGCGACGACTGGGTGTCACGCTGCGGTGAGTTAGCGCCGTTTATGAATCAGCGATCGATCTCAAACATATGGAACGCTGCGCTTGCCGGGCGAGGCGAGATGCGCTCGGTGTACACGATCATCGCATTGCTGGGATGGCTGGATCGGTATCGTGTTGAAGTTTAGCGGCGGATCGCAGATCCGCGCGTGAGATAACACTTGCAGCGACACGACGATCTGCGATCGCCCGCTAAACGAGGGTATTATTCGTTTTGTTCCATCGCTGTTTTCAAGCTTCGTTCGTAGCCGTCGATCATGGTGTTGAGGCTGAACAGTTGCCGGCAGTTATGCGCTGCGGTGCGGTATTGGGATAGATCATCATTCAGCAAGCCGACCAGTTGTCGCGACAGGTCTGCCGCTTCCGGATAGCGGAAGGTTTTGCCTGCGTGGGTGAGGTTGACCAGTTCGGTGTGCGGGCCGATATCGCTTAATAAAACCGGCAGACCTGACACGATTGCTTCGATCACGGCGTTTGGCATGCCTTCTTCACGGCTGGTGGAAACAAACGCGCGGGCGTGTTTGAGCAGCCAGTATTTGTTGTCGCCTGTCTGGCGGCCCAGGCAACGCACGACATCTCCGAGTTTCGCCGCTTCGATGTTATTACGCAGCGCGCCGAGTGATTCACCATCACCGACGAAGATGTACTTCATGTTGGCGCGGCGGAAGTGATCGGCACTTTGATTAACGGCATCGAGTGCAAGGTCCGGGCGTTTGACCGGGCCGATGCGCGACAGGTGCAGGATGTACTTGCCGGACTCGAGTTCAAATAGCGGTGATGCGGTAGTAGCTTTATCGAGTTCGTGATCGAACGCTTGAAGATCGATGCCGTTGAGCACGCGATCGATCGGCGGTAGGTCGGGCCCGGCTACTTCGCGCAAGCGGCCGTCAAGCCAATCGCTTAATGAGATGATGCGGTCGGCCCCACGGTAGCCTGAGCGGATCGTTGCCTTGACGCGCGGCTTAGAGAGGGCGTGAAAGTTCGGGTACAGGTCGGAGCCGCGTGCGCTGACAACAAGTTTGAAACCGAGCTTGTCTTTGATGCGAGCGGCGGCGTAACCGGTCGGATAGCCATAGAACGCGAGCACGATGTCGAAGGTTGCACGTTTGTAAAGACGCTTGACATGCCGGCTCAAGACTTCAGGCCAGAGGTTTTGCGAGGGTGGTCTTTTGTAGCGCGTGACGGGGTAAGGCAAATCTTTCGGTTCGCCGTGGTCCTGGCAGAGGACCTGCACCTCGTGGCCGCGCGCTTGCAGGCCGCGCAGGATGCGGTCGCCGGCCAGTTCCGCGCCGCCGATCGATGGCAGGAATGTCGGGGTGAACAGGCAGATGCGCATCGCGTTTCCCCTGTTCAATCCTGTTTGGCAGGCCGGCAGATCGCGACCTGGTTGTAGTTCAGACTCACACCCTTTTTTAGCAGGCGCCAACGGTCTTTAATCAGCGGCCACCACAAACCCAGCTTGAACGCGGGAGCTGTCCTGTGCTCGATCACTTCAAAGCCCTGGCTGGTGAGGTAACGCCCGAACTCATCAAGGTTCCACTCGCGGACGTGTTCGGCCTTGGTGGACTTCGTGTTGGCTTTACCCCGGCGGACATCACGCTCGATCGTGGAGATGAGCATGTACGAGTTGTCGTGACAGTGCGATCGCATGAAGCGCAGGAGAATGTCGGGATCGAGCAGGTGCTCAATGACATCGACGCATAGCAGCAGATCGAATTTGCCCAGGCCGGTTTCATCCGGCCGTTCGAGGTCGGCGCTGACGAAGTTACCTTGGGGGAAAAGCTCCTTGGCCTTGGCGGCGGCGGTGGGCTGCTCGACGCCGGTGACTTCCGCCAGCGGCGAGATCATGTTCATCAGCTTGTGCCCGACGCCGCAGCCGACATCGAGGACGGTCTTGAGGTCGTGCTGGCGGATCAACTCCGCGGCACGGTTGTAGGCATGCCACTGCGCGTAGTTACTTAAGCGCAGGCGTTTGGGGTCCCAGTAGTCGCCGGCCGACTCTTCGATCGTCGCGTTGACCGTGCGGTGTTCGTAGCCGTCTTTGATGCAGTAATCACCCATGAGCGGAGCATTGTGACAGATTGGAGACTAATGCGAAAGCGGGGATGAAGAAGGATGTGGGTATGGGGTATGGGGTGAGAAATATGGGAGAAGAATACGGTTGCTGGGTGGGGTGATGTAGGTGCGCTTCAGACTGCTATAGAGACGAGTTCTTGATTAGCGGCGGAGGGATCGCTTCTTCAGACCATCTGCCCGAGCCACTTGATAGCCCGTTGTGAACCGGCTCGGTTGAGGCGATAGATTCGGCAGTGACCTTCTTTTTGTTGTTTGACCAAACCCGACTCACGGAGAATCGAAAGATGCCTGGACAGTGTAGGCATCGCGATGGGGCCACCTAGCTGGTCAAGTATTTCACCGACCGTACGTTCCTTTTGTTTCAGTAAGGACAAGACCTGTCGCCGCATCGGATGTGCCAATCCCCGAAACACATCTGCCCGATCCTCGTTGGTCAGTAATGGCCTTGTCATAAGGATAGAATTTAGCCTAAATACGAAGTTTGTCAAGCCTGCGGCATATTGCTGGTGCATGATGAAAGGAAACAGGCGGGATTTAATTCGGTTTGCACGAGGGCGTGCTGTTTGGATTGGGAGGTTTATGGTTGTGGAATGTCTAGGGAAGTACGAAGGGGCAGGTGTATTGCGTTACCGTTGGTTGTGGGTTGCGGGTTCATCGCGAACCGGCTACACCATCCATAATGGCATGCGAATTCCAACCAGGCTGGCTTGATTCGGTTGAGCCGACGCAGGTGTACAAGCAGGATCGGCGTAGTCGGGTCTGGCGGATCGATACGCCGGGCGGGCGGGCGTACGTGGTCAAGCGGTTTGAGTACAGCCCGATCAAGCAGATGCTGGCGTGTATGCTGAGGATTCACCCGGGGCAGCGTGAGCGGCGGTGTTGTGAGATGCTCAAAGCGGCGGGATTGGCGGTCGTGCCGATCGTGGGTGGGGGGGTGTCAAAGCGGAAGTACTGGCTGGTCACGCCTTACACGGGCAAAAGCCTGTACAACCTGCTGCATCACGGCGAATTGACAGATCCGCAGAAACGGATGCAGCTCATGACCGCGGTGGGGCAGTTAACCGGCCGGCTTGCGTATAAAGGTTTATTCAACCGGGATCACAAGGCCAGCAATGTCGTGGTCGATGATGATGGTAAACCCTGGCTGATCGATGTGGTGGGGGTGCGGCGTAGCCGTGGGCAGAAGGATACCGATCGGATGCTGGCGAACCTGCGCAGCAATCTGTTAGAGGCAGGGGCGAGCAAGGCGGAGTGCGATCTGCTGGAACAGACCTGCCGGGCCGGTGGGTAGCCGACTTATTAGCCCGGGCCTGCTAGAATGTGTGGCTCAAGCCTTTGGCGAACCCCACGCTTCCGCGAGGGGCTATTACCAATGAATAGATGACCGAAACCTATGGAAATCCGTAACTTCTGCATTATTGCACACATAGATCACGGCAAGAGCACGCTGGCCGACCGTATGCTCCAGGGGACCGGTGCGGTCAGTGACCGGGAGGCCCGCGAGCAGACGCTGGACGATATGGATCTGGAGCGTGAACGGGGCATCACGATCAAGGCCTCGGCCGTCACGGTGAACCATAAGTGTGATGGCAAAGACTTCATGCTCAACTTCATCGACACGCCGGGTCACGTGGACTTCCACTATGAGGTTTCCCGGGCGTTGACCGCATGCGAAGGGGCGGTCCTGGTGGTCGATGCCAGCCAGGGCGTGGAGGCACAGACGGTCGCGAATGCGTACATGGCTGTGGACGCGAACCTTGAGATCATCACCGTCATCAACAAGATCGACCTGCCGGCCGCACGTCCGGAGGAGATCGCGCTGGAGACGGAGCACATTCTTGGTCTGCCCGCCGACGAGTGCATCTTCTGCTCAGCCAAGAGCGGGCAGGGCGTGCATGAACTACTTGATGCGATCTGTAGAAAGCTGCCGGCACCGGGGGGCGATCCGGGCGCCAAGACACAGGCGCTAATCTTCGACGCGATTTACGACGACTACCGTGGCGTCGTGGTGTACTTCCGTATCTTCAACGGCCAACTCACTGCCGGCGACAAGATCCTGATGATGGGCACCGGCCGCAGTTTTATCATCACGGAGGTCGGCAAGTTCACGCCGAAGATGACGGCTTATAAGCAGCCGATGAAGGCTGGTGAAGTGGGGTACTTCGTCGCGAATATCAAGACGCTGGATGATGTGAACATCGGCGACACGATCACGCGCGAGTTGCACCCGGCCGACAAGCCCCTGCCGGGCTACAAAGAACCCATGCCGATGGTGTTCTGCGACTTCTACCCGTCGGGTGATACCGAGTTTGACGAGCTGCGCGACGCGATCAGCAGGCTGCATATCAACGATGCGAGCTTTACGTATCAACCGACCAGTAGTGAGGCGCTGGGTTTCGGTTTCCGCTGCGGGTTCCTCGGCATGCTCCATATGGACATCATCCAGGAACGTCTCGAGCGAGAAGGCAAGGTCACCATCGTTCAGACCGCGCCGACCGTGACGTATGAGATTCTCAAAAGCGACGGCGAGGTGATGCAGATCACCAACCCGGCCGACCTGCCCGACATGTCGCAGGTGCGTGAAATACGCGAGCCGATGGTGCAGGTCGAGATCATCACGCCGAAGGACTCGATCGGCGAATTGATGAAACTCTGTGGCAACCGGCGTGGCGTGTACCAGAAGCAGCAGTTCCTGTCTGAAACCAGGCAGATCCTCGAATACGACCTGCCCCTGGCGGAAATCATTTACGACTTCTACGACAAGCTCAAGAGCATCACCAGCGGCTACGGCACGATGGACTATCACCTCAAAGGCTTCTCGAAAGAGAACCTCGTGAAGATGGACATCCTCGTCAACGGTACGCCCGTCGATGCGCTGTCGGTCATCGTGCACCGCGAAAAAGCAGAGCAGCGTGGCAGGGCACTACTGATGAAGCTCAAGAAGCAGATCGACAAACACCTGTTCGAGATCCCCCTGCAAGCCGCGATCGGCGGCAAGATCATCGCCCGCGAGACCATTAAGAGCGTCGGCAAGAACGTCACGGCAAAGTGCTACGGCGGCGACGTGACCCGAAAGCGAAAACTCTTGGAGAAGCAAAAGAAGGGCAAAGAGCGGATGAAACGCGTGGGGACGGTGGATATCCCGCAGGAAGCGTTCATGGCTGTACTGGATACGGGCGAGTAAAAGCAGAAAAGCAGGAAAAACAGAAAAGCAGAAAAGCAGAAAATAGGAGGCGTTATGTCCGGGAGGCTACGGGATGAAATGCTTGATCGAGCAGTGGAATACGGCCGTAGAATTTTGAATTTAGCCGAGCAATTAGAAACCGATGGCCGACCTCGCCGTGTTATCGATCAATTAATCGGCAGCGGAACGTCAGTCGGTGCGAACCTGTTCGAGGCTCACGAAGCGATGAGCCGGGCCGACTTTGTAAAATGCGTAGGAATTGCAACAAAAGAACTTCATGAAACCACGTTCTGGCTACGTGTCATGGTGAAACAGGGATACTTCACTGAAGAACGTCTCGCACCTTTACTCGGCGAATCCAAGGAATTATTGGCGATCATGAAAACTATGATCGCTCGTACCAAACGCAAACCCCAGTCTTAATTTTCTGCTTTTCTGTTTTCCTGCTTTTCTGTTTTACTATGCAAGACGCATCCTTCGGCATCATCCCGATCCACAACGACAACGGCACACGTCGATTTCTTCTCGTTCATCAAAAAAAAGGGCACTGGGGGTTCCCGAAGGGGCACGCGGATTCGGGTGAGACACCGACAGAAACCGCTTTGCGCGAACTGGGCGAAGAAGCCGGGATTACGTCCTGTGAATTGATCGGCAACGAGCTTTTTATTGAGCGTTATGCGTTTATCAATAAGAAGGGCAAGCGTGTCGACAAGACGGTGACATTTTTTCTGGGGCGGGTGGATGATCCGAAGGTAGAAGTGCAGCCGGAAGAGGTACAGGATTATGCGTGGCTGGCCGCGGACGAGGTGAAGCAGCGGCTGACCTTCCCCGAAGCACGCGAGCTTTTTTCGCGGGTGCTGGCGCATCTGAACAAGATCGAGTCTGAATAAATCAACCCAATCTCGGCCGATGTCGGGGCTTGAGTTGTTGACCAAATGAGAAAAAAGCAAGGCAACCCGACCAGGATGGTCGGGCTATATGTATTTGCGCCCAAACATGCTTCTTATTTTCTGCTTTTCTGTTTTCCTGTTTTTCTGCGTTCCAGCTTTCCCCTTCCGTCAACCTGTACCGGTTATGCCGTCAAGTTGATGCTATCGGGCTGTGCGGGGTGGGAAAAAGTGAACATACGGATTGCCTTTTGTTTGCCTGAATCGTTTCGTTGATCGTTGGAAGGGTGACTCAGCCCGGCCGCGGATCGAAGAAGCGAATCCCGGTTATCAGGAGTTAAGTCGCCGCGATTACTGGACGATTGGATGACAGGTCGAACCGAGTAGAGGTTTGACCGGCCCACGGATGGGGGATTGAAAACAAGATTGTTACCGAACACACCCGGGCCCGCGTGGGGCTCATGAGCAAGTGGGTTTTGGTTGAACCTTTAGGTTTAGGAGAGTATCCATGTTGGCACGTAAACGAGTGGCCCGGGGCTTCACCCTGGTCGAAATCCTGATCGTCGTCGTGATTCTCGGCATCTTAGCCGCGATCGTAATCCCTCAGTTCACAAGTGCATCTGAATCGGCCAAGGCATCCAGCATGGCCGGCCAACTCCAGACCATCCGCAGCCAGCTTGAGCTGTACCAGGTACAGCACAACGGTGACTACCCCGATGCCGGCGTAGCCGCCACCGCCGGTGACACCAGCGACTGGTCAGCCCTGACCTTGACGACCGACGTTGACGGCGACACCGCCGGCACCGACTTCGGCCCGTACCTGCAGCAGGCCCCTGTCAACTCGTTCCTGCCCAGTGGCAGCAACACCGCCGTCGCAGCCGACAACACCGGTGCCTGGCGTTACACCGCCGCGACCGGCGAAATCAAGGCCATCATCCCCTCCGGCAAGTGGGATCAGCTCGAAGAGCTGGGTCTGGGTACCGCGGCTGACGAAGCGCTGACCGAGAACTCTGACGTTGTTCAGGGCCCGTAATCTGAACTTACCCAACTGATTTTATCCATCGCCGCGGCCTGACAGCCGCGGCGGTGTTTTTCAGGGAAAAGCGCGAAGTTGGAGGCGTTCGGCCTAGGAGACCCTAACGATGGAAAAACAACGGTCACATGTAGTAAATGCACGGAAGCATAATCGCGCCTTCACCTTGGTCGAAATCCTTATCGTTGTTGTGATCCTGGGTATCCTCGCTGCGCTGGTCGTCCCACAGTTTGCCAATGCATCGCAATCGGCGCGTTCCAGCAACATGAAGACCTCACTTCATACCATTCGCGCACAGATCGAACTGTATCACGCACATCACGACAGCACGTATCCCACGCTGGCACAACTAAGCAACGCATGGAACGTGCTGACAAGCCAGACCGATAAGAACGGCAACCCGGGTACGGACTTCGGTCCCTACATCCTGAAGATGCCCGTCAACCCATTTGAAAACAGCGAGACGGTCGCCGACACCGCCGCGCCCGGCGTGGGTTGGGTTTACGACGAAGCAACACACACCGTCTACGGTGTCATTTCCGCCGCCAAGGCTGCCGAGGTTGACCTGGATACGACTAAAGATGTTCGTACGTATCCGTGATCGGACTTTCCGCAGCCGTCACAGGCCGATAAGTCGCCGGAAAAAGTATCGGTGAATCCCCGGCCGAACCTCAGTCTGAACTTTTTCTGACCGATCTATCCGTCATGGGAGCTATTTCTCCCTGCACGAAGGAGAAGGAATATGAAGTCTTTGCGATACCTGAACACGATCCTGACGGTGATCGCGGTCCTGCTTACCGTAAACGTCTGGACGATGTGGTCGATCACGCCCGGCGGCGAGACGTTGTCCGTTGCCACGGAAGCAAACGCCCAAGGCATCGCCAACGCGGCGCAGCAGCGTAAGCAAATCGTCGATGCGGTCAACCAGGTCCGAACCGAAGTCGGTGAAGTCAAGGCAATGTTTAAGAACGGTACGGCGCGTGTCCGCCTGGAAGCGGGTTCGCAGCCCCAAGAGCAGCAGTAATTCAAAGTGTTGTTTAACTCCGAGGCCCACGTTCGTTGAACGTGGGCTTACGTGGGAGTTGATGTTGTGATGCACGAAGTACGATCCAAGCCAACCCGTAACCGAACCGGCTATACGCTGGTCGAGGTATTGATCGTTGTGGCGATCCTGGGGATCGCCTCGGCGATGATCGTACCTCACATGCTGTCTGCGGGGACATTGGGCGTGCAGGCCGCGGCCCGCATCATCGTAGCGGACATCCTTTACGCGCAAAACGACGCCATCGCACGCCAAGGTGTGCGAAAGGTCGTCTTCGATCCGGCCACCGAGAGCTACGCGTTAACCGACGAGTCAGACAGCATCCTGACCGTCAGGTGGAAAAACGGGTCCAGCAATAACTACATCGTGGACTTCACGACGGACGACCGGTTCCAGGGCGTCGAGATCGTGTCCGCGGATTTTAACGGCTCATCGACGCTTGAGTTTGATGCGCTGGGCGGTCCCAGTAACGGCGGGACCGTTGTGATTGAGTACAAGGGCGAGCAGTACCGTGTAACGGTTGCGGCCTTTACCGGGAGGGTGACGGTCGAACGGATCTGACCAGAGAATAGAGAGGAAGCGTTGTTCGGAGGAGGCAGAAAATCCAGTTGCAGCCCGATCGGTGTGGATGTCGGGGACCACACGATTCGGATGATCCAGTTCAGACGCGAGTCGGATCAAGCGATCGCGATAGCTGCCGCTTCGCGCACACTCGGACACGGGGCAACCGGCGAAACCGATACTGAAGAGGTTGCCACAGCGATCCGGGACATGCTTTCATCGAGCCAGTTCCGGGGTAACCGTGTCGTCAGTTGCTTACCCGCCGCCAAACTGCTTTACAAGAACATCCGCCTGCCGAAGATGCCGTACGATGAGTTGGCATCGGCTGTCCAGTGGGAAGCCACAGAACGCCTGAAGTTCAGCGGCGAGGCGATGGATGTGCAATTCATCGACGCCGGTGAAGTCCTGCAAGGCCAGGAAAAGCGGCAAGAGGTGATCCTGCTCGCCGCATCCAGAAACTTCATAGAGAATCACATTCAAGCTTTCCGATCGTGCGACCTGGAGTTGCTGGCGATCGACGCGGTGCCTAATGCATTGGCACGCTGTATCGAACAGGCGCTGCCCAATGATGAAGAAGACTTGCCGGTTCGTGTGGTGATCGACGTGGGCTACAACGGCACCAAAGTGCTGATGACGCGCGGATCACGGATATGCTTCTTCAAGCACATCGAGATCGGTGGCCGCCACATGGATGAGGCGTTGGCGTCGAAGCTGCAACTGCCCACCTCGGCGGCGGCCGAGGCACGCCGTGAATGGCTGAACAGCCAGATGGATCCAACTCACGAATCACAGATCAGTGCCGCGATGGGGCCGATCGTCGAAGACCTGTCGCGTGAGATCGGCCTGTGCATGCGCTATTACAGCGTGACCTTCCGTGGACGACGCCCGGAAGAGGCTTGGGTGGTCGGCGGCGAGTCGAGCAACACCTGGCTGTGGGCACGGCTGTGTGAAGATGTCGGGCTCAAGCCAACAACCAATGATCCGCTATCGAATCTCGACCTGAGTGCCGTGCATTCAGAGGTCGGTGGGCCGGACAACTGGGCCGGGTGGGGCGTGGCGATCGGTCTGGCTTTGCGCGACAGTGACCTACTGAAGAAGCGTAAGCGCAGGGGGGCGGCGTGAATAACATCGACTTCCTGCCTAAGTCTTACCACGAACAGCGTGCGGTGCGCAACTTTAAGCATCGCCGGATGTTCCTCATCCTGTTAGTGGGAATCTCGCTTGTGGTGTGGGGGATCAACCGGCACCAGAAGTCCATGGAACTCGCACAGCGGGCCATCGCCTTGGAAACAGAACTGGTCGCCAATAAGCTCAAACTCAGCGAGCGCGACAAGCTGCGGGACGAAAAAAAGGCTCTCATTTACCAGGAGAACATCCAGAAGCAACTGGATCAATCAATCGAAGTCACAGAGGCTGTCGCGGTGATTGGCAGGCTGATGCCTCCCTCGACCGGGTTGACACATGTCACGGTCAAGACCCACCGCCCGGCGCCCAAACCCAAAGAAGACCCGAACGACACAAAAACCAAGAAGACGAAAAAAGCTGTCCCGGTCAATCCCGAAGACCTGCGTGATTACGTAAGCATCGAGGTAAAAGGATTCGCACCGGATGATGTTGTGGTTGCCGATCTGGTTAACGCGATGAACGATCACCCCTTGTTCGAGAGTGTTGCGATGCACTTCAGCCGGGTCGACGAACAGGACGGATTGATCCTGCGTCGGTTCAGCATCGGAGCCGAGATCCCGTTGGATCGAAAATATGAGCCGACCTTCCAGACGGCGGGGGTGTCCGATGAAGATTAAGAACGAAAAAGTAAAAACGGTGGTCATCATCGGCGGGATGTTCGTGCTGTTTGTCGGTGTAGTCCTTGTGCCATACGGGCTGCGCGATGCGTCTCTGCAACGCCGGATCGACAAGGCGCGAACGGAACTGGGAATCGACAGCGTCGACAACGCGGGGCTGGTCCGTCTCTATGAAGATGTCAAGCAGCGCCGCTCCAAACTCGACAGCCGTGGCAAATATATCCCGGATGAAGACGGGATCTCACGGGTCATCAAGGATTTTTCGAGCCTGATCAACGCCCAGGGCGTCACCGGCCAGGAAATCATCACCGTGCAGGCCAAGGAATACGCGGATTACAACATCCTGCCGGTCAAGATCCAGTTCAATGCGCAGTTTGCCACCGCTTTCGACCTGATCGAACGGATCGAGAAGCTGTCGAGTGTTGTGCGGATTGATCGTCTAGATGTCGAAGCGGACAACAGCTATCCGAGTCAGCCGCTGACCGTGAACATGGAGCTAAGCGCCTTCTACACCACCGAAGGGATCGGGGGTGATACATGAAGCATCATTTGGATAACCTGATCCATCAGATTACCGCGGACAAGAAAAAACTGGGGATCATGGTCTGCGCGCTGGCGTTGGGGTTGCTCTTGTGGGGTCGGCTGATCCTGCAGGGTGTGCCGCGTACCGCCACGGCCGACGAGAAAACCAATGTCGCCAAAGCAGAACAGGATACGGACAACCAGACGACAGAAACGGCAAAGCCGGCAAAAGCGTTAACTGTGGTGCAAGTGGACCTGCCGGGTCATCCGGGCCGAGACCTGTTTGGAATGGACCCCAGCCGTTACAAACGGAATCCTGATGCGATAACCAAACAAACAGGTGCAAAGTCACCCCAAGTTACACCCGATGAAGACCCCAGAAAGCTACTCGTCCGCAATGAAGCGGCTGAGTTACGGCTTGAAAGCGTCGTCACCGGCACAGAGCCGAGGGCGTACATCAACGGGTACCTGTTGGCACCCGGCGACGAATATGAAGGATTCACGCTAGTACAAGTCACGGACCGACACGTGATCCTCACAAAGTATGGACTGTTCATCAAGCTCAGGATGTAACGAGCCAAAGCCGCGGAGGCTTTTGAAGGAGTCGAGCATGGTTACCGGAAACACGAAGTATTGGTTGGGCGTTTTTTTTTGCTCCGTAGGGTGCATCTGTAACAGCTCGGCGCTGGGCGCAGATGGGGCGAGCGGGGTAGTCCCCGGCGAACCGATCCCGCCTGATGGCACACCGGCGCTTTTCGAAACCGCCTCGGAAGACGAAGCCCTGCCCCAGGGCCAACAGGTTGAGGTCGGATCGTTCGGCCAGATAGACCTGCACGTCAAGGACCTGGATCTCACCAAAGTTCTGCAACTGCTGAGCATCCAGAGCCAACGCAACATCATCGCCAGTCGCAACGTCGCTGGCACCGTCTCGGCCGACCTCTACGGCGTGGACTTCTACGAGGCGCTAGACGCCATCCTCCACACCAACGGCTTCGGCTACCAGGAAAAGGGCCAGTTCATCTACGTCTACACGGCGGAAGAAATCGCTCAGCTCGAAGATGAAGACCGTCAACTGGTAACTGAAATTGTCACGCTCAACTACATCAACGCCGCGGACGCTTCGGCGTTTGCCAGCCCGTCGCTTTCCGGTGCGGGTTCGATCGCGTTGTCCGGCGAGGTCGAAGACGGCTTCGAGCCCTCGATCTCGAACGGCGGCGCTAACTCGTCCGCCCACCAGGACCGCATGGTCATCCGCGACTATCCTGAGAACGTTGAAGAAATTCTTGGCATCATCAAGAAGCTGGACACCCGGCCGAAGCAGGTCCTGGTCGAAGCCACCATCCTTCAGGCTCGCTTGACCGAAGCCAACGCGTTCGGCGTCGACTTCGCCGTCTTCGCGGACCTGAACCTGACCGACTTCACCTCCCCGCTTGGCGCGGTGGACGACCTGATCACTGGTTCGGGCCCGAACGGTGACTATAACTCCGGTAGCGCCATCAGCAGCACACCGGGCAGCGTAGAAACAGGCCAGAGCAGCGTGAAGTTTGGCGTACTCGGTTCCGATGCCGCCGTCTTCGTACGTGCACTGGACTCGGTCACCGACACGACCGTGCTGGCCAAGCCACAGGTACTCGTACTCAACCGTCAGAGCGTCAACCTGCTCGTTGGTGAAAAACTGGGTTACCTGTCCACCACCGCAACCGAAACGTCTAACACGCAGACCGTTGAATTCCTCGACGTTGGTACACAACTGACGCTGCGTCCGTTCATCAGCGACGACAACTTCGTCCGCATGGAACTGCGCCCCAGCGTGTCTGACGGCAGCACCAGCCTGGTCGGCGGCTTCGTCATCCCTGACACCACGACGCAGGAACTGGTCTCCAACGTCATCGTCAAGTCCGGCCAGACCGTCGTACTCGGCGGCCTGTTCAAAGAAGACACCACCATCGGCCGTACCGCCGTCCCCGGCCTGGGCAATCTGCCGCTGGTCGGTCCCGCCTTCAAGGGCCAGGATGACGACATCACTCGCAGCGAAGTCATCTTCATGATCAAGCCCACCGTCCAGCGCGACGAGGACCTGACCCAGATGGCCAACAGCATAAGCGACGACATTGAGTCTACACGCACCGGCACACGCACCGGTCTGCTGCCCTGGTCGCGCTCGAAGCTGACCAGCAAGTACATGACCAACGCCATCGAATCCATGAAGGACGGCGACAAGGACAAGGCCCTGTACGAACTGGATAAGGCCCTTTACCTCGACCCGACCATGGCCGACGCCCTGCAGCTCAAGGCCCAGATCACCGGCGAGAAGAACTACTTCTATGAACGCAGCATGTTGAAGAACGCTGTGGACTCCGTGATCAATGCTGAGATCTCCGTCGATGCCGACGATTGGACAGATACCCAAGATCAGACGTCTAGCAACGACAGCGAAGCCATCGATCTGAGCCTGGATATCGAAGGAACCAGCGAATGGAATCAGCCCAGCGCTCAGACTGAATCGAACGTCGAGTTCGTCGAGCCTGCTGCGGACTGGAACGAATCGGCTTCCGCCGAACAGCAGCCCCAAGACAGCCAGTCGGTTGAATCGCCTTGGCGCGTCGAGCTGACCACTGAAGAATCCGCGGCGACTGACAACTGGCAGAGCAGTGAAGTCGATCAGGAATTCAGTCAATTGGACGACCTCGATAGCTCGCTGGACGAAACGGCTTCGGTCGAGGTTTACGACCCCGATGAGTTCTTCGTCGAAGAACAGGAGCAAGCCGAACAGGAACAGCCAATCAACATCTTCGAGTTTGTCGAGAAGACACTCAGCAACAGCGAAGAATCGAACAGTGAAAGTGAAGCCGCTGTCAGCAGCGTTGATAGCGAAGAGGTGAACGAGTAATCCGGCTCAATAACCTTTACGTGAAAAGGAAAGAGATGAAACGCACCATGAAGCATGGTAAAGTTATCACCCTCACAGCAGCGGCGCTTATCGCGCCGCTGCTGCTTGTTGGTTGCAAGCCCGGCAGCGCCTTGAAAGAAGAGAAGGCCGACGCCAAGAACCGCTGGCTTGAATTGCGCAGCTCGATGATGCTGGACATGGCCAAGCAGCAGTTCAAAACCGGGGACCTGACGCAGGCTGAGAAGTCGTGCAAGGACGGGCTGTCGATCGATCCGACGCACGCCGGCTTGCACGTGCTTGCCGGGCGCATCGCCATCGAACGCGGCAAGCTCGAACGGGCTTACCACCTGTTCAATGCGGCAATCGAACTGCAGCCGGAGAACCCAGAGCCGTACTACTACCAGGGCCTGGTCTTGCAGCGCTGGCAGCGGTACGAAAGCTCGCTGGAGTTCTACCAGAAAGCCTACGAGAAAGAACCGGACAACGCCTCTTACCTGCTGCCCGTTGCCGAAGGCATGGTCGAGTTGGGCCGTGTCGATGAAGCAATTGCATTGCTGGAAAGCAAAATGCAATACTTCGATCAGAACGCGGGTGTACGCGCAGCGATTGGCCAACTCTACCTGCTGAAAAGCCGCCCCGACAAAGCGGCTGAATACTTCTACCAAGCGTCACTGCTTGATCCCGGTGACAGCAAGCTCAAACAGCAACTAGCAACTTCGCTGCAGGACTCTGGCAAGCATGCCGAAGCGGCGAAGATCCTTAGTGAATTACTTGAAGTCCCGGAAAACAAAGACCGGGCCGATATCAAGCGGGAACTCGCAACCTCTTACCTGCATATCAAGAGGGAGAAAGAAGCCCGCAGCATCCTGCTGGAACTGGCCCGCAGCCCGCAGGGCACGGCCACCGATTGGATCAGGCTCGGAGAAGTCTGCTACCAGCAGGATGACCTTGGCGGTGCGCTTCAGGCGGCGAGCAAGGTGATGAACCTGTCGCCCGACCGGTACGAAGGTTATCTGCTCGCCGGGATGGTCTGGCAGAAGCGGGGCAACCTGAACAACGCCCTGCAGATGTTCGACCGTGCGGCCCAGGCGGCCCCGACAAGCACCGAGCCGTTGATCCTGCGTGGCCTGAGCCTCCAGAAGGCCGGCCGCGACGCAGCCGCGGTCGAGGCCTACAAAGAAGCCCTCAAGCGCCAACCCGATGACGTCAGGGCACGCAAGCTGCTCTCGGCCGTAACCACCGACAACGGCTAACCACATCAGCCGATAACCAGCACAGAACCCGGCACAAGTGCCGGGTTTTTTTGCGTAATCCCTACAAACCTTCGTAACCGACATATCCGAATCCGTCCGTTCAATGCACATCAACCGAATGACGCATTAAGCCGATGTCAATACTGGATCAACGCGCTGGTCCAGCCGCGGTGCTGTTACCGCAAACACCGAAACGCCGAGCACAGGGCCGGCATCTCGGTGCCAGGAGTTCAGGGAGGAGGCATGATTAAGCCGCCACTGATTTTGTTGGTCGATGACGAAACCCACGTCGTCAATGTGCTGTCGCTCAAATTACGCAGCGCCGGATTCCGCGTGCACTGCGCTACCGATGGCCGAGAGGCGATCAATTGCGCCCAGGAAGAAGCGCCGGACCTGGTGATCACCGACTACCGCATGCCTTTGCTCGACGGCAGGGCGTTGAGTGAATTGCTGCTACTGGATGAACGGACACAACATGTCCCCGTGATCATGCTGACAGGACTGAGCCACAACATACCTGATGGCAACGTTGAGAATATTAAAGCAACGATCTGCAAACCGTTCAGCCCGCGTGAAGTACTCGACAAAGTCAATGCACTGTTGAATATCGAACCGGACGTGGAGGACACCAAGGCGTCATGACCATCGCCGCGGGACAACTCGACAGCAGTACCATCTCCGGCCGGCTGCGGCAGCGGCTTTCGGAACTGGGGGTGGTTGTCGTGTTGCTTAAACCCAGCGGCGAATGTGAATTGATCGGCCCGCGTCGTCGCGAACACGAGTTGATCTTCGGCTCGCAGATCTTCACCAATATCACACGCGCCAAGCTGCGGGAACTCAGCCACAGCGTGGGCCACCCCACGGTGATCTGGCCCGGGCTGACTCTCGTACCCATCGGCCCCAATCAGGGGATCGCAACGTTCAAGCCCACATCAAACGATACAACCGTGATCGCAGCGGCCCTGCTCAGCCAGGACCTGCTGCACAGCGAACAGTTCAGCAGGATATGCGACGCCGTGGGCATTGATCTACAAGCCGCCGTCGCCCGCTTCGATCAGGAAGTGCTCTTCAGCAACATGGAAGCCGAACGTTTGGCGCAGGTCATCACATGGATGGACCGCGATGCCGCCGATCTGGGTTGGCGTCTGCACGAGTTGCATGACCTGAGCTGGGAGCTTGCCGGGACATACGAAGAACTGAGCCTGCTGTACAAGCTGTCGATGTCGATGGTGGTTGACCACCCGCCCCAGGCTTTCCTGGAGCAGGCCTGCCATGAGATGCGTGAGGTGGTGGGGCTGCGATGGCTGGCGATCCAACCTTCACCGACCGAGCACGGCTTTGCTAACCTTAAGGTCCCGGTGTGCGTTGATAATCAATCCAGAATCAACGCCGATGATGTCCGCAGACTCGGGCCGAAGCTCATCGAACGCATGCACGACCGCATCGAACCGGTCATCCTCGATGATGCGCGCGTGCTCGGAATCGATGGTATGGATCGGGTAGCGCACAGCCTGCTGCTGACGCCGCTGCATATTGAAGGGCAACCCCTCGGCCTGCTCTACGGCGCGGACAAGATCGATCCCGGCTCGGGCCTGAGCACGGTCGACTCCAAGCTATGCGCATCACTGGGTAGCAGCCTGAGCATCTATCTCAAGAACGTGCTGCTCTACGATGACATGCACTCGATGTTTCTCGGGACACTACACGCCCTGAGCACAACCATCGACGCCAAGGATTCGTACACACACGGCCACAGCGAACGCGTCGCACTGGTCGGCAAGCAACTGGCTAAAGCGGCGGGACTCGACGACCACACCGTAGAACGCATCTATCTCAGCGGCCTGGTCCACGACGTCGGTAAGATCGGCGTGCCCGAGGCGGTGCTGACCAAGCCCGGCCGACTGACCAAGGAAGAGTTCGACCTGATCAAGAAGCATCCGGAAATCGGCGCCAGGATCCTCGAAGGCATCCGGCAGATGGAAGACCTGATCCCCGGCGTGCTCTACCACCACGAGGCGTGGGACGGCGGCGGCTACCCGCACGGTCTGGCCGGGCGAGATATCCCGCTGTTCGGCCGCGTGCTTGCCCTGGCCGACGCTTTCGACGCAATGAGCAGCGACCGCACGTATCGCAACGCCATGCCCATGCACAAGGTGCTGGATGAGGTGCGTCGATGCAGCGGCAAGCAGTTCGACCCCGACCTGGCGGACATCTTCGTGGGCCTGGACTTCAGTGCGTACCAGGAAATGATCGAGCAGCACAAGAACCGGATAAACAAGCAAGAGAAGGAAGAACTGGTTAGCTCTCCTGAAGTGCCATGAAAATCATCTGTGAAAACAAAGAACAATATGCAACGCTCACGCTTCGCGGCGAGTTGACCTCCGAAGAGGTGGATGACTTCCGCAAGAAGGTCCTGGAGCAGATGGACGACAAGGCATGCGACTTCGTGCTGGATATGTCGCAGGTGCACTTTGTGGATTCACAGGGGCTTGAGTCGTTGCTTTGGCTTCAGGATCAATGTCTGGAGAAGTTGGGACAGATCAGGCTCGCCGCTTGCCAGAAGAACGTCAGCACGATCCTGAGGATTACCCGTCTGGACGAAACGATCAAGGCGTGTGAATCCGTCCAGCAGGCGATCGAGAGTCTGAAAGCATAACAGAGATAGTGCCCAAATGGATCAAACCGAAATGACATCAGCAGAACAAGCCAACGCCACGCTGCCACGCGTGCGTGTAGGCGATCTGCTGGTCGCCAAGGGTTTGGTTAGCCAGGAGCAGATCGAAAAGGCCCTCGCCTATCAGAAAGACCGGGGCAACCTGAAGCTGCTGGGTGAAGTGCTTGTTGAATTGGAATACGTCAGCGAAGCCCAGGTCATGGAGGCGCTGGCGGAGGCGTATGGCGTCCCGTTCGTGAAACTCGAAACCAGCGTGTGCGACCCGGCTGTCGTGAATCTGCTGCCGCAGGACTTTCTCGATAGCCAGTGCGTGCTGCCGCTGTTCCTGGTCAACGGCAAACTCACACTCGCGGTATCCGAACCCGCCAACGTCTTTGTCGCCGAAGAGGTCCACCGCATCTCTGGCCACGAAGTACAGATCGTCGCGGCGACCTCGAAAGACATCCAAACCACCCAACTCGCGCTGACCACGGGAACGACCGACGCGGCCATCGACGATCTCATCGATGAGATTGACGAGGAAGACCTGACCGTCGTCGAACAGCAGATCACCGACCTGGCGGACGGCAGTGAAGATTCCGCCAACGAATCGCCCGTCATCAAGCTGGTGAACTATCTGCTGTTTGCAGCGGTTCAGGAAGGTGCCAGCGACATCCACATCGAGCCTGATGACAGCTCGCTTCGTGTGCGCTACCGCGTGGACGGTCGGCTCTATCAGAAAATGGCCCCACCGATCAAGATGCTCCCGGCCGTGGTCAGCCGTATCAAGATCATGGCCAAGCTCGATATCTCCGAGCGCCGCGTGCCTCAGGACGGCGGCATCACGGTCCGTATCAGTAAACGCCCGGTCGATCTGCGCGTCTCGACCATGCCGGGCAAGTTCGGCGAAAAGGTCGTGATCCGTATCATCGACAAGAACAACACCATGACCGGGCTGCATCAGATCGGCTTCAGCCCACCGATGCTCGAGCAGTTCACGAACATGATCAGCCAGCCGAACGGCATCGTGCTGGTCACCGGCCCGACCGGTAGTGGTAAATCCACCACGCTGTACGCCGCGCTGCGCCAGATCAATAACGAAACGGTCAACATCAGTACCGTTGAAGACCCGGTCGAAATGAATATCCCGGGGATCAACCAGTTCCAGACCAATGAACGTGCAGGCTTCAGCTTTGCCGGCGCGCTTCGGGCGCTACTGCGCCAGGACCCGGACATCGTGATGATCGGTGAAATCCGCGACCAGGAAACCGCCAAGATCGCGACCCAGGCCGCGCTCACCGGCCACCTGGTCCTCTCGACCTTGCACACCAACGATGCGCCAAGCGCCATCACACGCCTGTTTAACATCGGTGTCGAACCGTACCTTGTCGCGGCCAGTGTACGCGGGGCGCTGGCTCAACGACTGGTCCGGCGGATCTGCACGCAATGCAAGGAAGAGGTCAAACTCACCGATCCGCAGAAGCGAGCGATCGAACGCATGGGCCCACAAGCCCAAGCGATTCAGACGTTCTATCACGGTGAAGGATGTAAGGCCTGCCGTGACACGGGCCATTCAGGCCGGGCCGGCATCTACGAATTGTTCGAGCCTAACGACGAGGCGCTCGACGCAATCACACGGGGCGCAAGCCTTCAGGAGTTGCGCAATATCGGCCGTGAATCGGGCTACACAACATTGAGGCAGGACGGATTAGAGAAGGTTGCGGCCGGTATTACGACACTGGAAGAATTGATCGCCGCAACATCGCAATAAGCGAATCCAAGCAGTACGGACCCAGGGATACATGGCGAAGTTCAAGTACAAAGCGAGGGATGGCCGGGGCGAGCTGATCACCGGCGTGCTCAGCGCGGCCGACGTTGAAGAGGCCGGTCGTCTGCTGCGCAATGACGGCAAGTTCGTCGTCTCGATCGAAAAGACGAAGGAAGTGGCCGCTTCCCAGAACAAGAGTCCGGCAAAGTCCGGCGGTAAAATACGGCGGTCGGAAGTGATTACGTTCTCGCACCAGCTCGCGGTCATGGTCGACACGGGTGTGCCGATCTCCGAAGCATTGGAATGTGTCGCACAGCAGAGCGAGAACGAAGCCTTCCGGATGATACTCAAGGATATCAGCGACCAGGTGCAGGCCGGCAACGACCTGTCAGGCGCGCTGCGAGCGCACAGCAAGGTATTCCCGCCCGTGATGACCAGCCTGATCCGCGCCAGCGAAGTCTCCGGGACCATGGGGCGGATGCTCGAGCGCGTGTCAGGATACTTATCCAAGGAAATGCAGACCGCAAAGAAGATCCGCGGTGCACTGACCTATCCCGCGTTCATGCTCGGGATGGTGATTGTTGTCACAACGTTCCTACTGATCTTTGTACTGCCGCGCTTCGCCGGGATCTACCAGTCACGCGGGACGGCATTACCCATGCCGACGCAGATCCTGCTCGGGCTCAGCAACAGCCTGCTGACGCAATGGCACATGTGGCTCGGCGCGATCATCATGGCCGTGGCGGGCACCTACTTCTTTGCCGGAACGCCCGGCGGGCAACGCTTCCTGGATTACTTAAAACTGCACGCGCCGATCATCGGGCCGCTGTTTAACAAGCTCTACCTGACGCGCGGCTGCCGCACGATGGGAACGATGGTCTCCGCCGGCGTGCCGATCCTCGACATGATCGAGATCGTCCGGGAGGTGACAAACAACTCGCTCTACGAAGACCTCTGGACCGATGCCGACACCCGGCTTCGGCAGGGGGCGCAGTTGTCGGACTCGCTGTTCGATTCCCCGTTGATCCCGCGCTCGGTCGCGCAGATGGTGTACTCCGGCGAACGCTCCGGGCGCATCGGCGACGTCATGGAACGCATCGCCGACTTCACCGAGAAGGACTTCGACGAGCAGATCAAGAGCACCACCAGCCTGATCGAGCCGGTCATGACCGCTGCCATGGGTTTGATCATCGGCTTCGTCGCCATCGCGCTGCTACTGCCGATCTTCAGCGTCGGCAGGGTCGTCGCCGGGGGTTGATCTGCTCAACCACATGACAACCTTGTCGCAGGACTGACCGCTCGGTTGCTATCACTCTTATCACCCGTTAACGTTCTCTTGTGCCGTCTTCATCTTGGCACTGAGGGTGTTATTTTGCTGATACACATTGCGAAAGTCGAAGTTGTCAATAACGCTGATATGTTAGCGCGATTGGGCAAAGCACTTTCGGACCTGAACACCATCCTCAACGACCTCGCATGGGGCATGCCGTTGGTCATCCTGCTGATCGGTGGGGGGCTGGTGCTGCTGGCGTTTTCACGCTTCCTGCCATTCACCGGATTCACCCATGCACTCAAGCTGACGCTCGGTCAATACCATCACCCCGGCGACGCGGACGACCCCGGTCAGATCAGCCACTTCAAAGCACTCTGTAACGCGCTGGCGGCGACCGTGGGATTGGGCAACATCGCCGGCGTCGCCGTCGCCATCACGCAAGGCGGACCCGGCGCGATCTTCTGGATGTGGGTCGCCGCTTTCATCGGGATGAACACCAAGTTCTTCGAGTGTTCATTGGCCGTGATGTACCGCGGTAAAGACCACAGCGGCGAAGTCCAGGGCGGGCCGATGTACGTCATCGACAATGCGCTGCCTCACTACTTCAAACCGCTCGCGATCTTCTTTGCCCTCTGCGGCATGATCGGCACCACCGCTCTCTACACCGCCAACCAAACCGTCAGCTTCTTTCACAACTCCTGGCTCGGTTACAACGAAGAAAACACGACCTACATCCTCGGCAATATCCCGCGCGACCGGCTCATCATGGGTATCGTCTGTGCCGCTCTCATCACCTACGTCCTGCTCGGTGGGATAAAACGCCTGGCAAAGTGGACCAGCGCGATGGTGCCGTTGATGTGCGTGTTCTACGTGGTCGCGGCGCTTGTGGTGATCGCGCTACGTCTCGATACTGTACCCACGGCGTTTGCCAGTATCTTCACCGAAGCTTTCTCACCCGATGCGATGTACGGCGGTGCACAAGGCGCGTTCATCGCCGTACTCGTCACCGGCGTGAAACGCGCCGCATTCAGCAACGAAGCGGGTGTAGGCACCGCGCCCATGGCACACTCCAACGCTAAAACCACCGAGCCCGTCAGCGAGGGCCTCGTCGCCATGCTCGGACCCATGATCGACACGTTGATAGTCTGCACGATGACCGCCCTGGTCATCCTCGTCAGCACCAACGTCGACGAACAACAAAGTATGAAGGGCGTCGTCCTCACGCACTACGCCTTCGAACAAACACTCGGCCAATACGGCACGCACGGCCTGGCGATCGCCGTCGCGCTCTTCGGCTTCTCCACCATGGTCGGCATGGCTAACTACAACACCAAATGCTGGAACTACCTCTTCCGCGGAAACCTCGGCACAATCGGCAAATGGCTCTTCCTCGCCTGGTTCGCTTTTACTTTAATCCTCGGCGCCGCCGCCCCGCATGACCAAGTGATCATGCTCATCGACACAGCCTACGGCCTGATGGCGTTCCCCACGATGATCACAACACTATTACTCGCCCCGCGTGTGGTGCGGGCGCTGTCAGAATACAGGCACAATTACTTAGACAAGCTTTGATTCTTACCCCCTCTCCCCTCGGGAGAGGGTCGGGGTGAGGGCCGAAGTCTTTCTGTGTTTGCTTTCAAGTTGAATACGAAATCAACCCGGCCCTCATCCTAACCTTCTCCCAAGGGGAGAAGGAACAAGAACAAAACAAACCTACATCTGATTCTTATCTGTGTTTATCCGTGTTCATCTGTGGCTAAAAATGCATTACCCCAGCCATTACACATCCAACGCCTGCGCCTCGTCCGCGCGTTCCATGATGAAGTCGAACCTGGCGCTGGGGTCTTTGCCCATCAGGTCGCTCATGACGCGGTCGGTTTCCAGGCTGTCGGCAATGTCGACACGCAGCAGGCGGCGCGTCTTGGGATTCAATGTTGTTTCCCACAGGACCTTCGGCATCATTTCACCGAGACCCTTGAAGCGGGTGATGTCTGCCTTAGCATTTCCCTTACCGTGCTTGGCGAGGATCGATTCGCGGTCGGTTTCGTCGGCGGCCCAGTAGGTTTCCTTGCCGATGTCGATGCGATAGAGCGGCGGGACCGCGAGATAGATACGGCCCTCTCGCAACAACTCCGGCAAGTGACGGTAGTAGAACGTCAACAGCAGCGTCGTGATGTGATGGCCGTCCGAGTCCGCGTCGGCCAGCAGGATGATGCGCTGGTAGCGCAGCTTGCTTAAATCAAAATCTTTTCCGACGCCACAACCCATCGCGGTGATCAGGTCGGAAAGCTCTTTGTTCTGCAAGACCTTTGACAACGACACGGTTTCGGTGTTCAGCACCTTACCACGCAGGGGCAGGATCGCCTGGTGTGAACGGTCCCGGCCCTGCTTGGCGCTGCCGCCGGCCGAGTCGCCCTCGACAATAAAAAGCTCTGTGTTGTGTCGCTTCTGATTCGTGCAGTCGCTGAGTTTACCGGGCAGCGTGACGCGGTTGGCCGTTGCGCTTTTCCGCGATACGCTCGCTGACGCTGCACGCGATGCTTCGCGCGCCCTTGCCGCCTGGATGATCCTGGCAACGATCGACTCCGCCACGCTGCGGTTATGGTTAAGCCAGTGTTCAAGCGCCGGGCGGATTACGTTATCGATCACGCCCTGCACCTCAGGATTGTTCAGCCGATCCTTGGTCTGCCCCTGGAATTGCGGGTCCTGTACAAACACACTCAGGATCGCGACAAGCCCCTCGCGTACATCTTCATGCGTCATCTTAACGCCGCGCGGCGTCAGGCTGTGCGTCTCGATGTAATTACGTACCGCCTTGGTCAGCCCGGCCCGCAAACCGTTTTCATGCGTACCGCCCGAGCCTGTCGGGATGCCGTTGACATAGCTTCGCACATGCTCGTCGGTCGATTCGGTCCAGCGGAACACGGTTTCAACCCGTGTGCCGTTGTCTTTTTCCAGCGTAAACACCGCGTCGTTGATCGGCCGGGCGTTGCGCTCCTTGACGATCTTATCGAGGTATTGCGCGATGCCTTCCCTGTGTTGGAACGTATCTTTCTTACCGTTTGCCTGATCCTCGAACGTGATCTTCACGCCCTTGTGCAGGTAGCTGGCGATCTCCAGCCGGTCGCGGATCGTGTCGGCATTGAACTCGTTCTTGGGAAAGATCGTCGGATCGGGATGGAACGTGATCGTCGTCCCCGTGCCCCGCGCCCCGGGCTTACGTTTCATCTTGCCCTGGGGGATACCTCGCTTGAATACCATCGAGTATTCCTTGCCGTCACGCTTGACGGTCGCGGTCAACTCTTTGGACAAAGCATTAACGACCGACGCCCCGACGCCGTGCAGACCGCCCGCGGTCTTGTAGTTGTTCTCGGTGAACTTACCGCCGGCGTGCAACGTGCAGAGGATTATCTCCAGCGCCGGCTTCTTGTGCTTCGGGTGAATATCAACAGGGATACCGCGGCCATTATCGCTGATCGTGACGGTCTTGCCGTCCTTATGAAGCGTAACACCGATCTCCGACGCGTGACCGTTCATCGCCTCGTCGATCGCGTTGTCCAGCACTTCCCAGACAAGGTGGTGCAGCCCGGTGCTGCTGACCCCACCGATATACATCCCCGGGCGCTTACGCACGGGTTCCAAACCCTCGAGGACATCAATATCTTTAGCGGTATATGTAGCGGTCATTCACCAATCCTGACTTTGACTACAACCTTCCGGACCGGTTCGGGTTTGCCGTTGGCGGCGATGCATGGCATGTGGGCGTCCTGGGGCAGAAACACCGTAAATCGCCCGGCCTGCATGTCCAGCATCGTGCCTTCGCCCTTGTAAAAGGCGACGTCCCGCTGTTCATCGTAGGCCTGCTCTTCTTCCAGCGCGTCGAGTGTCGTATAACCGATCCGCTCGTGTCCGGACACAATGTACTGCACGTCCGCGTACTTACGGTGTGCCTCGAAACGCCCTTGCTCGATCGGTTTGGAGTTGTATTCATCAATGCTGACGTACAAATCCTTACCATCCAATTCATGCCTGCCGAGCGGGTCCGTCATCGGCCGATCGCTTTGCAGGTATGCAAACGCCTTGGCAAATCCCGGACCAAGCGATTCGTAAGCAGACGCGTTATCCAGTGAATCAATAATCATTCTTCTTCTTCATCCAGTAACAGGGGCATTGAAGGAACATCAGGTACTATCTTTGCTATCCGGCCGTTCTTCTGGATCTCCGTTCCCTTGCCGCCCCGACCGGTTCTCTTGTACTTCGCGGTGCTGATCGTCTTCTTCGCGCCGCGGTTGGTTTCGACATTCAATAGATCACGATCACCCGCGGAGGACTTGAACCCGATCAGCCGGTCGTCCTTACCGAGCTTGATCAGCATCACACCCTTGCCGGGACCGGACAGGTAATTGATCTCGTCGATCCGGCAGACCATCGCCCGGCACAACTGGCTGACCGCAAGGATGGTCTCGTCGCCGTGGATCTTTTCGACGCCGATGACTTGCGAGCCCTTGGCAGGTCGTGCAAACCGTCGGCCGGCGCGCGTGCTGGGTTCGATGAAAGGCTCAAGCCCGAAGCGTAATGCAAACCCGTCGCTGGTCGCCGCAACCGCGTGCGTCAACGGACAAAGCTCCGGCTGCTTCGGGTCTTCAGCGATGTCGCCGATCGCGCGTGGGTCCAGTGAATAGGCCGCGACAATCCGCTCGCCGTCCTTGAGTTTGAACAGCTTCTGGATCGGCTCGCCGTAGCCCGTCGTAGCAGGCACGTCGATGATCCGGCTGGTATACGCCACGCCGAAGCTCGAGAAGAACACGATCGTCGCACGGGTCGAACCGGCTTCGCAGGCAAGCACACGGTCGCCCTCGCGCAGGCGCGTGTTGGCCGGGTCCTTGATCTCGCGTTGACGCTTGATCCACCCGTCGGCCGTCACCAGCACGTGTGCATCTTCCTCGACAATAAAGTCCTCGGCCGAGAACTCCGGCTCATCCTCCGGCGCTTCGATCAACGTGCGGCGTTTGTCATCCTTGGCATAATCCTTGCGGATCTGCTCGATCTCACCGCGCACGATGCCCCATCGGCCGGTCGCCGCCTTCTCCTCAAGCAGCTTCTTGATCTCGCGGATTCGCTTCTTCTTTTCCTTCAGCTCTTCGACAACCAGGTTGATCTCAAGCTTGGCCAGCCGATACAGCTTCAATTCGAGGATGGCATCCGTCTGTTCAGCATCGAGCTGCTTGAACCGCGCCATGATCTTTTTCGCGGCATCCGCTTTGCCGTCAGATCGGCGGATGATCCGGATAATCTCATCCAGCGCATCGAAGACAAGCGCAAAACCTTCAAGGATGTGCGCCCGCTTCTGCAATGCGGCCAACTCGTGTTCCAGCCTGCGCGTCACAACCTCCAACCGGAAGTGCAGGAAGTGCCACAGCGCCTCTTTGAGCCCGAGTTTCTCCGGCCGACCAACGTCAGGGTTTTCCGTCGGCACGAGGCAGGTGACGTTCACGTTGAAGTTGGTCTGTAGCGCCGTGTTCTTGAACAGGTAAGCCATCACCTTCTGTTCGTCGGCGTCCTTTTTTAGCTCCAACTCGATCCGCACGTCATCGGTCGATATATCGCGCACATCAAGAAGTAACGGCATCTTCCGCCCGACCACGACTTGAGCAATCTGCTCGACGAGTTGGGCCTTATTGACCGTGTACGGGATGCTGGTGATGTACAGCGTCTTTCCGCCGCGTGATGCAGGCCCCTTTGCCCATGTGCCGCGCAGGCGTATCGTCCCGCCACCGGTCTTATAAAGTTCACGCAGTTCATCGCGCGTATTCAGGATCTGCCCGCCGGTCGGGAAGTCCGGCCCCTTGATCGCGTCGTTGGCGACAAGCTGATATTCCTTGATATCCGGTTCGTCCAGGATCTTCAGCAGCGCGCCGCAGAGTTCGTCCAGATTGTGCGGCGGGATATTCGTCGCCATACCGACCGCAATACCCGTCGCACCGTTGAGCAGCAGGTTCGGCAGCTTCGAGGGCAAAACGACCGGCTCGCTCTTCGTGCCGTCGTAGTTGGGCCGGTAGTGAACGGTGTTATGCGCGATATCGGAAAGGACTTCGCCGGCAGGGGGGGTAAGCCGGCATTCGGTGTACCGCATCGCCGCGGCCGTGTCGCCGTCGAGTGAGCCGAAGTTACCCGAGCCATCGATCAAAGGCACGCGCAGACTGAACGGCTGGGCCATGCGGACCAGCGCATCGTAGATCGCCGAGTCCCCGTGTGGGTGATACGAACCCATCACGTCGCCGACCACCTTGGCACACTTGCGGTGCTTGGCGTCGGCGGTGATCCGCTGCTGCCACATGGTGTAGAGGATGCGCCGCTGAACAGGCTTCAGCCCGTCGCGGACGTCCGGCAGGGCCCGGCTGGTGATGACTGATAGCGCGTAGTTCAGGTACCGCGTCTGGGCCGCCTCATGCAGCGCAACCCGGTCCTCACCATCGCCCCCGCCGGTATCGAGTGTGTCCAGACCGCCTCCGCCGCCCTCACCGGGTTCATCAAACAGGCTGGATTCCGTCTTCTTCTTACCTTTTCGCTTGGCCAATCAAGCCCTCCCTGGCCTCAGGGGCGGTACAAACGCCGGTTCCATCCCGGCCAATCACGCAACATACGCAACATCAGCCTCGCCGACAAGCGATCGGCCCGGCACGCGGTTTTCAGGCTTGAAACCAACTCTCAGAAACCGCGTCGCGCTCGGCTGACAATAATTCATCGACCAAAGCCTCCGTGTCTCCTATAGAAGATGTCAGCGGGTCCGTCAGCATCGCACGGATGAGTAAAGTCCGGTCCGTACGATAGGCCGCCTCGGCGGTCAGTTCATGGGTGTCCAGCACCGTCTCGCACATCCCGCGGATCCCCCGGGGCATCGGCCCGACCGGTCGCGGCCGCGCGCCGTCCATACCCACATCACACAACGTCTCGAGGAAAGCGTCGTCCGCCATATTCGAGACCGCGCCGTTGTTGAACGTGTTGATGAACATCGGCTTGCCCAGGTTTGCCCACATGTTTTCCACCAGGTCAGTCGCCGGGTCCGGGCCGAACTCGGTATCGAACTCGCTGATGGCAGCAGACCCATCAAGATACGCATCCACACGTGCCCAGACATCGGCCGTCCACTTCATCCGCTTGTCCGCCTCGAACAACTTCAAAGGCGGGATCGGATCGCGACCCTCAACGCCCGGATGCTGGAAGAACCGCACGTACTCCTTGGTATGCGCAACCACCGTCGGCAACGCACCAAAACGATCGTAAAGTTCGACCGCGATCGCGTTATTGAGCAATCCCTTCGCGTCCGCCGCTCCGCCCTGGACCTGCTTATTTGCATCCTCATTGGCACGCTGGCGCATCGCATCCACGATCGCTTCGGTAATGTTTCGCCCGTCGTACTCAGCGCGCAGTAGCCACGTGAAGTGGTTCGGCCCCGCCGACTGGATCAAAAGTTTCTCATCGTCCGCTACGCCGGCGCACTTCGCATAATGCCCGCGCAAGCCCCACTGCGCATCGCACAACGCCAACGACTTGATTTCGGGGTGGAAACGCTTCAAGCCGATGCCGTGCACCGCGCTGGGATTGATGTAGTTGATCACCCAGGCATTCGGACAAAGCTCGAGGATGTCCCGACAGGTCGCGTCGATCTGAGGCCATTCACGTAGCGTACGCATCACCCCGCCGGGTCCGATCGTATCGCCCGAGCACATGCGGATGCCGTACTTGGCGGAGATGTTCACATCCACCCCGCGGAAGTGCGCGTTGCGGTCGGCAAAACTGAGGATGACAAAGTCACTGTCCGCAAGCACCTCGCGCCGCTCAGTCGAAGCTTCGATCTTAAGTGGCGACTTGTGATGCGTCACGACCATCTCCGCCAACCGGCGCATCTTGTCCAGACGCTTGGCGTCCGTATCCACCAGCGCAAGCGTTCCGGCCTGCAGGTGTGGCGAATGGACCATCTGCCAGATGGCTTTTCGCCCGAAAAACAGGCTGCCCGCCCCGATCAAAGCGACTTTCGGTTGCTGTGCCATGCGATTAAACCCTATGCTTAGCAGAAGATCAGGTTGCGTCCACCAGTGTAGTTGATAAGTACAATCAAGCCGATCCGATTTATACTACCCAGAGGCGTGCATGCCAATAAACTTTAATCCGTAGCCGGAACCAGCCCTGCTATGCTAAAAGAAATCACCGAATTCATGCAGGATAACCCGTGGGTCTTCCGCGCCCTGGTCAGCCTGGCGGTAGTCATCGGCGTGCTGATACTGCGCTGGTCGTTGCACAAGGGCGTCACCCGCATGCCCATCAAGAGCCAGGAACTGCGCCGGCGCTGGATCCTGATCGTACGCAACCTGACGCTGGCGCTCATCGCCGTCGGCCTGATCATGATCTGGGCCGAAGAGCTGCGATCGCTGGCACTATCCCTCGTCGCGGTCATTGTCGCCGTTGTGCTTTCGACCAAGGAACTGATCCTCTGCATCACCGGCAGCTTCCTCAAAGCCAGCAGCGGCTCGTTCTCCCTGGGCGACCGCATCGATGTCAACCACATGCGCGGCGACGTCATCGATCAGACCCTCATGTCCACCACGCTCATGGAAGTCGGCCCGGGTGAAACCACCCACCAGCACACCGGCCGTGTCCTGGTCATCCCCAACAGCCTCTTCCTGAGCACGCCCGTCATCAACGAAAACTACACCGGCGAGTTCGGCGTCCACAACTTCACCATTCCCATCAAACGAGATGATGACTACCTCGTGCACGAGCACGCTCTGATCGAAGCCGCCGCAGATGTCTGCGCACCTTACATGGCCAAGGCCCGTGCGAGCATGGAATACCTCACCCGCACCGAAAGTGTGGACGCTCCCTCGGTCGAACCACGCGTCACCATCACGATCGCCGCGCCCGATCGCATCGATCTTGTCCTGCGCGTCGCCGCGCCGATCCAGCGCAAGGGCCGCATCGAACAGCAGATCATCCGCAAATACCTCGACACCGTCGCAGCCAAAGAAAACAAACCACCGACGGAGCCGCAGGCATGACCGGCCCGCAAAGCATTACGACCACCCGTGTCATGGGGATCGATCCGGGCCTGCGCATCACAGGTTATGGCGTCGTCGACATCGCCGAGGGCGCAATCGAACCCACCCTCGTCGAAGGCGGCATCATCCGCATCGACGCCAAAGCCGACATGGCCGCACGCCTCGGCCAACTCCACGACGAACTCACAGCGATCGTCGATGAGCACAAGCCCGACTGCTTCGCCGTCGAAAAGCTTTACGCACACTACAAACACCCCCGCACCGCCATCCTCATGGGCCACGCTCGCGGCGTCATCCTCCTCTGCGCGCAAAAGCGCAACCTGCCCGTACAGGACTGGCCTTCCACCGAAGTGAAAAAGTCCCTCACCGGCTACGGTCACGCCTCAAAAGAACAGGTCCAACGGGCGGTACAATCCCAGTGCGGCCTCGCCGAAGTGCCCAGCCCCCCCGACGTCGCCGACGCCATCGCCATCGCCCTCTGCCACGCCAGAAGATTGGCCGTAAATAATTTGTAATTCTGACCAGCCCCCAGGCCCTAGACTCCAGACCCATGAACTTCCCCAAAGCTATCATCTTCGACCTCGACGACACCATCCTCGACACCACGCTCAGCGCCGATCGTTTGTGGTCGCAGGCCGCCGAAGCGTTCGCTGAAAAAGCGGGTGTGAAGGTTGCCGCGTTTGATCAAAAGATGCAAGAGAGCCGGGAGTGGTTCTGGTCCGATCCGCAGAGGAACAAGGCAGGGCGGATGGACCTGTACCGTGCGCGTGCCGGTTGCGTGGAACATGCGCTACAAGAACTTGGCGCATCGAATCCCAGGCTCGCCACCGAGATAGCCGACTGGTTTACGCAACGTCGCATCACCACGATGCAGCCCTTCGACGGCGCGATCCACACGCTGCAAACCCTCAAGGATGCCGGCGTACGCCTGGCCCTGATCAGCAACGGCAAGGGCGAAACGCAACGCGAAAAAGTTATCCGCTTCGAGCTCGAACCCTACTTCGACTGCATCATCCTCGAAGGCGAGTTCGGCATCGGCAAACCCGACCGCCGCGTGTTCGACCACGCCCTGAAAACACTCAACGCCAAACCCGAAGAAACCTGGATGGTCGGCGACAACCTCCACTGGGAAGTCGAAACCCCCCAGAAACTGGGCATGAAAGGCATCTGGGTCGACTGGAAACAAACAGGTCTGCCCGAAGACGCCGACATCACCCCCGACCGTATCATCCACAACATCTCCGAACTACTCACTTAAGCCGCTTGCGGCTCAGCGCTCTTGTTCTTTCACGTCGTACACAAATCCCTGCGTGTAAACCACCACGCGGCCGTCCCCCACAACACCGCCGCCGCGCCGTACAACACACACAGATCCCGCACCGGCCACGCGCCGTCACGCAACACGAACAAGGGCCGGTTATACGACACCACACTGAACCACGCCGCATATTCCGCCGGCTCCCAGAACTGCTCCAGGTAACTGATCAAAAACGACAGCACGATCAACACAAACACAATCGTGATCGCCTTGCCGCGCCGATCGCTCAAGGACGAGATCAACCAACCGGCACCGCCCACCGCAAGGTACACGCCCAGCAGGTTCACGTAGATGATGATGGTTTCTTTTAAACTCAACACCCGCTCGTTGCCATAGATCGTCGAGCCGACCTTGTTGCCGGTGATTAACAGTGCCACCACAATCATCGCGCTACCGATCCACAGCAGCGTATCCGTCCGTATCCACTGCCAGCGAGATATCGGCAAGCCCAGCGCAATATCGATCGTCCCACGGTCCACTTCCCCGGCAGGCAATCGTGTCGTACAGATCACTGCATGCGCCAAAATCAATGACAACATTACTGGATGCGCCCAGGGAATAGACCACAAAATCTCCGGCCCGACCTGGTCCGCCATTTTCGACCCCAGCATCCCCTCGATGATTCGCTTTACGAACGGCATCTCAAGCATCTGCAGACCCATCTGCGATTCATACCGCGGCAACACCACCGCGATAAGCCCCTCAAACGTCGCAACCAACAAACCGATCAGCAGCGTCGTCGGCCAAAGCTCACGCACCGTCTTGGCAATCAATCCCCGATTCATACACCACCCCCGTCCCGACCCCCGGAAGTTTGCGACGAACCTTCTCCGATCAACTTCTTGCCGCCATTGCCGTTCTCGTAGTAATGGTGGAACAGCGATTCCAGGTCGGGCGGCCCGATCGATAAATCCTCGATCGCCCGGCCATGCAGCCACGCAACAAACCGATCGACCGGCCCATCCAGTTCGCCGATCCACAATCGCGCCTCGCGCTGCGATAGTTTCAAATACCCTGGCGGCTCCGTCTTCCCCGAAGCCTCGTCCTTCCATCGCACTGTCACCCAATGCCCCGCCTTGTTGCGCAACTCGGATAACGATCCTTGCGTCACCAACTCACCTTCTCGCACGATCGCAACGTGATCACACAACCGATCCACCTCGCTTAGCGTGTGGCTTGAGAAAAACACCGTGTGCCCGTTGTCTGCAAGCGTTCGCAATTGCGTGTGCAGCTTCTGCTGCATGATTGGGTCCAGCGAAGCCGTCGGCTCATCCAGGATCAACAGTGTTGGTTTATGCGCCATCGCCAGAACCAGCCCCAGCTTTTGCCGCGTCCCACGAGACATCTCGCGCACGCGCCGCGACAGGTCCAGCCCAAAGTCTTCGCTCAACGCTCGACCGTGCGGCATCAGATCACACTGCCGCACCTGCCCGACCCAACGCAGCACCGCTTCACCGGTCATCCACGGATACAACCTCAGATCCCCAGGCAGATAACCAACGTCTTTTTTAATATCGCGACCCTCACGCCAGCAGTCGCGATCGAGGATCGACGCCGCCCCGGCCGTCGGCCTTAAAAAACCCAACAATACGCGGATCGCCGTCGTCTTGCCCGCGCCGTTGGGCCCAAGAAATCCATACACCGACCCGCGCGACACATTCAGGTCCAATCGGTTGATCCCCCGGTGTCGGCCGTATGTCCGCGTCAATTGTTGCGTGCGAATAATCCCCATGGTGGGCATTTTACGCACAGTTGGCCCGAAGGGTTCATCCATACAGCCCGATCATCCTGGTCGGGCGCTTTCTCTTATGAATCAGAGGGATTTGCATCGTTAACACCCGACCCGTTTGATGTCATCCCCGCGCCGGCGGGGTTCCACGTACAGGGATTCACTGTGCGCGTGGATTCCCGCCTGCGCGGGAATGACGGACATTAAAAGTGCCAATAACCCCAGAAGTAAGAATCAATAAAAACAAACCCCACACTTCCGTATGGGGCTATTGCTTTTCATCATGATTTCAGGTCGAACTCAGGAGCCGCCGGCATAGTATGAGCTGCGATGCCCCGCAAAACGTGAACCCTGTTGCTGGCGGACCACCGCGGTGACGGGGAAGTGGTCGGATGGGTACCTGCCGCCGTAGTGTGTGCGGTCGATCGTGGCGCTGACGGTGGTGAAGTTGTCGGTGGTCATGATCCAATCGATGCGATCGCCATCCGTTCCGCCATGGAATTTGTGGCGTGTGCCCTCGCCGTGCCCCGTAACCTTGTTTACCTGGCTATAGGTATCAACCAGGTAGCCGCGCCAATCCTGCGGGCCGTGTACCAGTAACTGGTAGGGGGTGGTTTCGTAGCCGGTGTTGAAGTCGCCGGTGACGATCGTGGATCGGCCGTCCGCGATCTGATCGATCATGCGCCGCAGCAGCCACGCCTGCTGGACCCTGGCACGTTCCGAGGAATTATCCAGGTGTGTATTAAAGAAGTAGAACGGTTCGCCGCCCGAGCGCGGTATGAGCTTCACCCAGGACACCATCCGACGATACGACGAGCCCCAGCTCTTGCTGCCCGGCTCATAGGGTGTTTCGCTCAACCAGAAGTGACCCTGATCCAGTTTCGTGAACTTATCGCTTCTGTAAAAGATGCCGCACATCTCGCCGTCACCCTTGCCGTCATTGCGGCCTGCGCCGACGAATTCATAGCCCGGCAAGTGCGCCTTGAGATAGCGCGCCTGCGAGGCCTGGCATTCCTGCGTGCCCAACAGATCGGGCGAGAACTTCTGGATCGATTGCACCACATATTCTTTGCGGTGATCCCAGTAATTGGGTCCATCGCCGACGAACTTCGTGCGGAGATTAAAGCTCATCACCCGGTAGTCGCTGTTGTGCACCACCTGCTTGGGCTTGGCACTGCGCGAGAAGAAGTTGTACGCATGCGGCGAGGAACCACAACCGACCGACGCGGCTGCGACGGCAACAATCAATAAGCACACTGACCATAAACGCATGGGGTACCTCTGTCTATCAGGGCAAATAACACAAAGGTCGGCATCAGAACAGAACGGCTCTACTTGTGTTATCGGCACCACGGCGTGCTGGGCTCTAGTCAGGCAGGGGTTGTTTCGGAGCCCTCCGTGGACTTGTTAGGGTAGGCACTTTTGCGATCAGGTCAATCACTCAGATGAATTTTTTGCCTGTTTTTCCGCGTTTTTTTCGGTTGCCTGCTGGAACGTGGCCGTCACCGGGTAGTGGTCCGACGGGTAGAGGTTGTCCTCATGCGTGCGGTCGATGTCGGCCGCAAGTACCTTCAGGTCAAGACTATGCAGGATCCAGTCGATCCGGCTGCCCTTCAGATCACCACGGAATCCATGATAAGTCGCCTCTTGCGGGTCACGCTGCGGGACCATCTCGCGATAGCTGTCGGCTAAACCAATCGTATCATCCGACTCACCGCTTATTAACACACCGTAAGGTCTTGAATCCTCCGTACAGTTGAAGTCGCCCATGATGATGACGGGCGCGCCCTTCGCCAGTTCGGCGATGCGCTGACGGATCATCTTCGCCGAATTCAGCCGCGCCTCCTCACCGCGATGATCCCAATGCGTATTCGCCACGAAGACCACACTGTTGTCGGTCTTGTCGCGCAGGCGCAGCCAACTGACCATGCGCGGGAACGCCGCATCCCACCCGAAGCTGCCGGGCTTATCGGGTTCTTCGCTTAACCAGAAGTGCCCCGCGCCGATGCGCCGGAAGCGATCACTTCGATAGTAGATCGCGCACATCTCACCGGCGAGCTTGCCGTCATCGCGCCCCGCGCCGAAGAAAACGTAACCATCCATCTCGTCGCGCAGGTACTTCACCTGCTTCAGGATCGCTTCCTGCACGCCGAGGATATCCGGGTCATATGTCTGGATCGTTTTGAGCAACAGTTCGTGTCGGTACTCCCAACTGCTCAGCCCATCATCCGCGTTGCCGTAGCGCACGTTAAAACTCATCACGCGAAACGGCTGAGGCGATTCTGTATCTTGCGTTTCTTCGGCAACAGCTTGAACCATCGTTGTGCTACTCAATATGAAAATCATGATTGCGGACAGATAAACATTCAGCTTTTTCATTTTGTCATCACCTCCAAAATACCTCTACAAAATGCGGGCAAATCGTCGGGCCTGCGGCTGGTCACATGATTGCCGTCGATTACCACCGGTTCATCGACCCAGGTTGCGCCGGCGTTGCGCAGATCGTCGGTTAACCCGGGCGTGCTTGTATACGTTGCGCCCTTCACGATCCCCGCGGAGATATCGATCCACGGGCCGTGACAGATCGACGCGACACACTTACCCGCATCGTTGATCTGTTTCGTGATGCGCTTCACCTCGTCGTATCGGCGCAACTTATCGGGCATCCATCCGCCGGGGATCACCAGCCCATCAAAATCCGCCGCTTCGAGATCCATGATGCGCTCGTGTGAAGTCTGCGGATAGCCATGCTTACCTTTATAAACAACCCCCGCTTCCAGGCCGGCGACAACAACCTGCGCGCCCGCTTCGATCAAACGGTACTTCGGGTATTGCAATTCCATGTCTTCGTAATCGTTACCGACGAAGATCAGCACGCGTTTACCATCAAGCGTCGACATCGGTTAACTCCTCTAAAAAGCTGCGCAATGGCAAGACTTCGGACCTGCCGACAGAAGCTTGCTGCGGCAAACATGGGACCGACGATTGCAGCGTAACGTACTTGATCGCCGTTCACATCCAGGACATTACGCATGAGTCTGTTGATGTGGATATCCGGGGGAGAAAAAAACCAGCCCTAAGCACCGCACCCATCACGAATTAGCTTGAAATATAGGCAAAAAACGCGGTAAGGGGTGGCAATTTATTAGCGTATGGTTATAGTTATCGGGCCTGCTGGCGGGCGCGGCAAACTTTGTCACGGAGCAATGCTTTGCCGTCGATAAGCCCAGACCAGCGGGACATGCTACGCCGTCGAGCCCGGTCACTCGACACCCACCGTACTGAAAAACGACCCCCCAAACACCCCTGCCCGCTCACTGACGCCGAACACCGCCATGCAAGAAGCAGACGACGCGTGATTCGGCTCGAAGGTGGTGAGGAGCACCACCGACACCAAGAGGACTTTGTACATGCTGTTGAATGTAAGACGAAAGAACGGAAGCTTCATCCTTATCGCGCTGTGTTGGATATTCGCCATCACAGCACAAACCGCAAACGCCGAACGCATCACACGCGTCTCCGGCATCCAAGACGGTCAAACCGTCACCGGCGAACTGCGCATCCAGACGCACGTCGCCGACCTCGTCGACGGCGAGGAATACACCGTCTGGTACAACATCGAAGGCCCAACGTCGTATGACTTTTTCGACGACAAAGAGCCTTACGTCATGAACGAACGCTATCGCGAGTGGAGCACTTCCGAAGCGGAACCCGGCAACTATAAACTCAACGTCTACCTTATCCGAAATCACCGCATCCTCGACTTCCGGTACATCAATTTTAACATCGGTAACAACCTCAAGGTCTCGCGTATTATCGGGATCAACCGCAATATCACCCTGACACGTGATACCACCGTCGAAGCCAAGGTGCGCGGCGGCACACCAAGCAAGGTCGTATTCGATATCAAGGGCCCGGTGAACTTCACACACACCGACTACGAAAAACCCTACTTCATGATCGGCGACGAGGTGAAGTGGGACGTTCACAGCGTGCCCGCGGGCGACTACGAAATCAGCGTCACCGCCTACAGCGGCGATATGGCCGTCGACACCCGCACGCTCCCGTTCCACATTGAGAGCGACATCCGCATTCGGAGTATTCAAGGCCTTGACAGGGGCAGTGTCCTTCGCGCCCCCACACAGATAGAAGCCGACGTGGTCGGCGGCACGCCGTCCAAAATCGTTTTCAAACTCACCGGCCCCGAGAATGTGTATGACGTCGAAACACAGGCGCCGTACGTCATGTTCGGCCAAGGCAATACCTTCGACCCCGCCAATTACCCGCCGGGCCAATACGTGCTGCGTGTCCATGCCTATTCAGGTAATGAACTCACACACACCCGGCGCATCAGCTTCCGCATCCCGGGCCTGAACAACGAACCGGACCCGCAGCCCGTCCCCGACGACGACGTAGTCGACGATACCGGGACCGCCCCCAAACCGCGCAGCAAGAACTTCCTCGGCATGAACCTCGCCGACGTCACTTACTACACGCGCGAATGGGTCTTCGTTGACGCCATGAAGCAATCGCACCAGTGGCTGCCGACCCGCCCCGGCGACAGCGATCCGTGGGACTCCGGCGAGAGCCTGCAACTGAATGAAAACGGCTGGCCCCTGCTGAAAAACGGGCAGGCGGCGCACACCATCATGTACCACGACACACGCGGTTCCTACCCCGCCGGACGTTACGTCTGTACCTGGGAAGGCGACGGCGATGTCGACCTCGGCTGGGACGCCAAAGTCATCCGCAAAAACGGCAACCGCATCATCGCTGAGGTGACGCCGACAGACCTCGGTATCTACCTGCGTATCGATCGGTCAAACCGTAACGACCCCGTGCGTAACGTCAAGGTCTGGCTGCCGGGCTTCGAAGACGCCCAGTCGCCGTTCCACCCGCTGTATCTCAAACGCCTCAAGCCGTTCAGCGTCATCCGCTTCATGGACTGGATGCAAACCAACGGCTCGAATATTACCACCTGGTCGGATCGGCCCAGGTACGATTACTACACACAAGGCACGGGCGACGGCGTTGCGCTCGAATACATGATCGACCTGTGCAACGAACTCGGCGCCGACCCCTGGTTCTGCATGCCGCACCTGGCAAACGACCGCTACGTCGAGAAGTTTGCAGAGCTGGTCAAGTCACGCCTGCGCAAGGACCTGAACGTCTACGTCGAGTGGTCCAACGAAGTCTGGAACTCGCAGTTCCCGCAGCACAAGTGGATCCAGGGCCGAACGGACGGCCGATCACTGTCTGATGAGTTCAACGAAGCCTGGGCAGAAGAAGCCGACCGCGACTTCGAAATCTGGATGGATGTCTGGGGTAACCAGAGCGGCCGCGTCATCCGCGTCGCCGCGGGCCAGAAGGACAACCCCTGGGTCACCGGCCAGCTCGTTGAAAACCTCCAAGGTGAGTTCGATGCGATCTCCTGCACCACCTACTTTGGTATGACCAAACGTGAAATGGATAGCTTCGGCAACGTCACGTCCCGGCGGCTGCTGGAGAAGGCCATGGACGATATGGTCAAGGGCCAGCGCACCAACTACCGCGCCCACGGCAAGCTGTCCCGCCAGTGGACACGCAAGACCGGCCGCGACATCCCGCTCATCGGTTACGAGGGCGGCCAGCACTACACCGCCGAGGGTGGCAACCCGTCATACCTCAATGCCCTGCTGGAGATGCAGAACCATCCGCTGATGTACGACGTGTATATCGCCAACATGCGCGAATGGGAGAAAGCCGGCGGCAGCCTGTTCACCGCCTTCAACTTCGTCGAAAAACCCGACAAGTGGGGTGCTTGGGGTCAGCTCGACTTCATGGACCAGGCCATCAGCACCGCTCCCAAGTATCGCGCGCTGCTGGACTATAAGACAGGCAACTGACGTCGATCTACACAATCAATTAATTAGTGACACCGCGCTTTGTCATACCAGGCAAAGCGCGGTGTTTTTGTAAGCATAAAAAAACATGCTTTATCGCCACGCGGTCAAAACATGGCAGGTCGATAAAGCATGTTCACTGAGTAAAATTGCAGGTATCTATCGCGTCGGGTTTTTATGCTCTACGGGCACCGTCGCCTTGGCGGCAACGAGCTTACGCCGGCCTTCGATCATCAGCCCCAGGCCGATCAGGCCTACACCCAGGCTCGCCAGCGGGTTGTGATACAACACGCCCACGCCGGGCCCTACCGCCAGATACACAATCACGGCGATCGCAAACCCCCAAGCCAATACGTTCAATCCCGCTTTCATCCATTCGCTCCAAACGCGCGGTCTGTGTCTCGCCGAACTCCGGCGTTTCATCCGAATGAAGCAGACGATATAACCCGCTCGGACGCGAATCTGATAGGGAAAAAAGCCCCCAAAATAACACCGGCCCTGCACATGATTCATGCTGGGTAAACTGTAACGATTATCACGCCCCGGGGTCGTCAGTTATCGGGACCTCCGGCCGCGAATCATCCTCGGTCTCAACCTGCAACAGCCCCTCGATCCGCGCCCGCTCCTGCGCCCACAGCCCGAGGTAAGGTTCATTCAGTGTGATCCCGCTCGTGTCGTACACTTCGCTCAGCGCCTGCCCCTGACACATCTGGAAGTCCAGTGCCATCGGCTTGCTGTTACGCATAATCACAATCTCAATCACCTCGCCCGCCTTGTGATCGCGGATCAACAGCTGAAACTGCGTCGGCGACATCCGTTGCGGCATATCTTCGCCCGCAAATCGAACAATCACATCGCCCGGCTCAAGCATCGCATACGCGGGAAAACCCGGCAGCGTCATCACCACCATCACGCCCGTCTGCTGCGTTTGACCGTCCGGTCCCGTCACCCGCACCACGTGATGCGACAAACCCATCGAACCCGAACCGCGTAATTCTCCGTAGTTCTGCTCGATCTGCCGGCGGATCATGTGATGTCGAGCCACGCACAACAAACGATTACGTTGCTCCGGCGTCTTGCTCGCCATATACAAAGCATCCAACTGATCCGCCGTCAAAAACTCATCCAGCAGAAGCTGACGCGTCGCCTCCTGCCGCACCTGATAATCATCATCCCCCAACCCCGCCAGCACCGCCCGCTGATCCAACTGCGCAGTCGCCGACGCACAACACACCAGCACACACACGACAACCGAAGCCCACGCTTTCCAGGCGTGGGACCGCGCTAAACATAAGCTGCTAATACCCAACCGACTCACCTTCACCTCCGCCCACACATCAAGCGCTCACATACGCGGTCAGTTTCTCGTGATGATCGTGCAGCCAGCGCACCTTGCGTAACGCCATCTGCAAAAAGTCCGTTCCGTTGATCTGCGCGAACTTGCCCGTCGTCGACACAGGAATCACGCTCTCAGCGATCATCGCCTGGATCATCAACCAGGGCAGCACGCGCCGCTCCGCATCCGTCAACCCGCCGCCCGGCACAGAATAATAGCCCGCAAAAAACGCGCGGTAACGATCTTCATCCAGATGTTCCGGCCAGTTGTAAATCTCATCATCGGTCCGCAGCACCGAGAATTGTAGCGCCCCGTTCGCCACATCAATGATCCTCGGCATCAGGCGCGCCGAGTCGTAATCGATCACCGCCGACACCTTCGAGCCGTCAAACAGCATGTTCCCCGGGTGCCAGTCGCTGTGGCCTATCTGCTTGGGCCATTCGCGCAGGCTCAGGTTGTCCGCCTCGCCCGCCGCCTCCCGGTAATAGCCATCCAGCTCATCCACGATCTGCTGCACCCGCGCCGGGTCGGCCGACGGATTGCCGTTTTCATGACGGTTCAATACCTCCGGCAGCTTCTGGTGCGCATCCAGCACCACCTGCGCCCCGTGATACGTCCCGCGCGGCGGTTGATAGTGCGGCTTGTAATCCGACAGCAGACTGTGGAACTTGCACAGCGTCAGCCCCGCATCAGCGGTCGCCTCGATTGATTTGTCATACTCCCCGCCACGCACGAACTCGAACAGCTCATACACCGAGCCTTTGTACTGCACCATCGAGTTGTTCTCGCGGCGCGTCCCGATCAGCTTCGGCAGGGGGAAACCCTGTTCCGCCAATCGCAACTGCACACCGTGCGTAAACGCCACCTTGTACGGATCATCCCGGCCATGTGCCCGGCGTTTGAGAAGAAACAGACCCATATCCGAACGGATCACCAGCTTCGGCGCTTTACGAGAACCGCGCTTAAACTGCTTGACCATGTTGATCAGACCCACCCGGTAGTGCGACAAAACGATCGCAAGCTCTTCGGCGGCAAAGACCTGCCGGCCCTCCGCGTCGACCGTCATGCTCCCGATCGCCGACAACCCCGACACCGACGTCCCCGATGACTTCACATCATCGGCGCCTGCCGTCGTCGCCAGTTCCGGCCGTTGCTCCTCGTCCATGTCCACCTGCCGCAAATGTCCCCCCGTTCGCTGTTAGTTCACGCCGAAGTGACCACCATCACTCGACGTTCTGGACCTGTTCCTTGATCCGATCGATCGCGCTCTTGGCCTCGATCATGGCCCGGCTGATCTGCGCGTCGTTGCTCTTGCTGCCGATCGTGTTCGCCTCACGCAGCATCTCCTGCGCCAAAAAGTCCAGCGTACGGCCGACCGGCTCCGTGTCCTTGCCGTTGCGGATGATCTCTTCGAACTGGGCGACATGCCCCGCCATCCGCGAAACCTCTTCACTGATATCCGCCCGCTCCGCGAACACCGCCACCTCGCGGATCAGGATCGTCTCGTCCGCCTTCAACTCCGCCTTGGCCAGCAACTCATCCATGCGCGAACGCAGCCGCTCCTGATACTCATCAATCACCAGCGGCGCCCGTTCGCCGATCTGCTTCATCCGGTCCACGATCAGCCCCAGGTGCTTGAGCAGATCATCCGCCAGTGCCTGACCTTCCGTATTCCGCATCGACAGCAGGCGGTCCGTCGCCTCATCCAGCAGCTTGCCGATCACCGGCTTGCTCCTGGTCAGCAACAACGCATCATCCTGCGCCGGCTTCAACACACCCGGCAGCGCCAACAGTTGCGTCAGGTCGATCTGCACCGACCGGTCCTGGATCTTTGCGTGGATCGTCTCAAGGTGATCCAGGTATGTCAGGATCGCCTCCTCGTTGACTTTCGAGATGGACTGATCGTCCCCGGCCTTGTACTTGACGCTCAGCGTGAAAGAACCACGCGACACCCGCTTGCGCAGCTGCGATTCCAGCTCGGCCTCCATGCCCTGAAACAACTCGGGCAGGCGGATCAGGCACTTGAAGTACTTGTTATTCAGGCTGCGTAATTCGACGCTGTAATGGACGCCGTCGGCCTGTATAGCTGCGTCGCCGAAGCCGGTCATCGAACGGATCAAGGGCGTCGCTCCAGGAGGATCAGGGTTGGGTCACGGGCTCGGTGTCCTCAACCGGCGCCGATTGGTCACTGGGGGTACCTAATACATCCATTTCCGACTCGTTTTCGACCTCGGCGGCCGGCTGTGACGCTTGCGAATCGGTTGCCTCTTCAGCCGCAGCCGTCGAGGGGGATGCGTCTTGGCTCGTTGTTGAGCTCGTGCCGGTCGATCCGCTGGCCGGTGCGGTTGTGTCAGTCGTGTCGACCACCTTAGTCTGGGGCGGCGCGACCTCAGCACGGATTGCGTAGACCAGACCGATCGCCAGGCCTAAAAAGGCGACGAAGCAGCCGATCGTGATCATGGTCAACAGATCGCCGGTTTTGGCGCCGAACGCCGCCTGTGCTGATCCGCCGGCCCCGCCGAACGCGCCGCTGAGCCCGCCGCCTTTAGGCTTCTGGATCAGGATCACCAGCATCATGAAGACGCAGGTCAGGACGAACAGCGTCGCCATAACCGAAACAAGCCAACTAGCACCGAGTGTCAGGAGCATGGATAAGTCTCTAGGGATGCGACGTTACGACTCAGGGTAATTTTAGACCGATCAGCCGGCGTTGTCAGCCGCGGCCTGGAGGATGCCCAGGAAGTCCGCGCTCTTCAGGGCCGCACCACCGATCAGGCCGCCATCGATGTCCGGCTGGGCGAACAGTTCGTTGGCGTTGGAGGGCTTGCAGGAGCCGCCGTACTGGATACGCACCGCGTCTGCGACGCTGTTGTTGTAGAGGAACGCGACGGCGGCACGGATCGCCTTGTGCGTTTCCTGGGCGTCCTGAGGCGTGGCCGTCTTGCCCGTACCGATCGCCCAGACCGGTTCGTAAGCGATGGTCACCTTCGCCATCTGCTCAGCCGACACGCCCGCCAGGCCGTAACCTAGTTGCCCGGCATTAATGAGGTCGGTCTTGCCGGCCTCACGTTGCTCGATCTTCTCACCAATACACAAAATAACTTCCATCCCGGCTTCCAGGGCCGCCAGGGTCTTGTCGTTGAGCAGCGGATCGGTCTCACCGATCACATGACGACGTTCGGAGTGACCGACCAGCACGACGCTGACACCCACATCCTTGAGCATTTCCAGGCTGACTTCGCCGGTGAAAGCGCCGTTGGGCTGGGTGTAGAAGTCCTGGGCGCCGACCTTGATCGGGCTGCTGGAAAGGGCGGAGGCAACTTTTTCAAGGTAGGGGAACGCGGGGCAGACAACCGCCTCGACCTTGTCACCGGCCTTGAAGCCGTCCGCCAACTCTTTCGCCAGCGCCTGAGCCTGCTGGCCGTTGAGATTCATCTTCCAGTTACCGCCGACGTAAGGTTTCCGCGCTGCCACCGTTAAAACTCCAGATAAGGGGGTGAATGATTGCGAGCCGGGTAGTATAACGAAATCCAACGGACCTTGATATCCTTGTGTGCGCACAGGACATGGTCAACCGAAAACCTTTTCTACACATGGATTTACGTTAACTTATCGGCAAGGCTCGGGCCCGGCCGCAAACGCCCTAGGCGGATTGATTCGTTGTCGCCTGGATCGCGGAACCGACCGGCAGGGGGGCGATCTCGTGGCCGGTCTTCAACAATTCACGGGCGCCACGTTCTTTCAGGTCCTTGATCGACTGCTTGACCAGCCGACGCAGGTCCTTGGTCTTGACCTGCTCGTCCACTTCCAGGCACTGGCTGCCATCGGCAGAAAGAACGCGGATACGCAGGCGGAACCAGTGGGCATCAGCATTGCGCTTAGCAGGCGTCGGCGGCTGCTTGGCTTGCTCGGCCAGCACAGCAAGCGGGCTGTGGCAGTTGGCACCCAAACCCGCGATCACCTGACGCTCGGCATGCACCGCCGTCGACGCTTCGGGGTTATTCAACGGCAAGCAACGTGTAAGCGTTACATGGTCATTTGCCCGGCATTGCACCGCCAGCGCTCCCTGACAGGCCGAGGGCATGATGTCCTCAACGGGGATCGCGTGCTGCGTGTGCTGTTCAAGCCCCAGGCGTTTCAGGCCCGCAATCGCCATGAGCGTCGCGTCGTATCGTCTGGGTTGCGGGGGATTGAGCACCTTATCCAGGCGTGTCTGCACATTGCCTCGCAACAGGCCTACCGTCAGGTCAGGCCGCAATTTCAGCAGTTGAGACGCCCGGCGCGGGCTCGCCGTGCCGATGACAGCACCCTCAGGCAGGTCCGCAAGCGATGTAACGCCATCGGCGCTGATCAGGCAATCCCGTACATCGTTACGCCTTGGCACGGCCGCGAGGCACAGGCCGGTCGTATCCGTCGCAGGCAGGTCCTTGAGGCTGTGGACCGCCAGGTCCGCGTCACCGGTCAACAAAAGCTGTTCCACTTCACGTGTGAACAGACCTTTACCGCCGTGATCGGCCAGCGAACGGTCTTCAAGTTCATCCCCGCGTGTCTGTACAAATTGATAACGCACCTCGATCTTCGGGTGCAGTCGATTTAAAGCTTGTCCAACAAGCTCTGCTTGCGCGCGCGCCAGTGGGCTGGTTCGTGCGGCTATCACTATGGGCTTTTGACTTCTACGCAATTCCGGGTGCTCCCACCAGACGGCTAATATAGCGTGAATCCCCCGGCTTGTGCGAGCCGTCTTTATGAATTTTTTTCTACCCCTATATCTTACTACTTATTGCACGTCACAATCATAACGCGCATCCCCAACATATGAACAACGCAAAAACACTTAAAAACACCTAGGATTGCAGGCTTTTCGCTTGACAAGCGTATGGCGACCTGCTAGCACGCCTCACCCTCGCGTTAAGACACGAACCGTTCACGCCGTCATAATCACGGCTGACCACCCGCTGATACGGACCCACACGCATGCATCACGTGCTGTTCATCATGATCTGCCTGATCTGGGGCAGCAACTTCATCCTGATGAAGTGGGCCGGCGCCGCGTTCGGACCGATCGGCATCGCCGCCGGTCGGGTGCTCGGTGGGGCGGTCGTGCTCTGGTTCTTCTGGTTTTTCACAAACCCCAAAACACGGGGCGCGCCAAGTACGACCACACGCGCTCAGTGGGTGGCGCTACTCATACCCGTCATCATCGGCTCGTGCTACCCCTACGCCATGCAGCCGTACCTGATAACCAAACACCAGGACAGCGCCTTCTTCGGCATGATGCCCGCGCTTGTACCGTTGTTAACCGCGATCGTTTCCATACCCATGCTGCGCATCCTCCCGACTTGGCGCGAAGCGGTCGGCGTGCTCTTCGGGCTCGTGTGCATGATGCTGCTGATGCACGACGGCGGGTTGCGCGGCGTCTCCGCGTGGGACCTGACTCTTGCTGTGCTCGTGCCGACCAGCTACGCATGCAGCAATACGTTTATCAAACGCAGACTCTCCGACATGCCCTCGCTCTACATGACGGCGATGATCCTCGGTCTTTCAAGCATCGTACTCACACCCATCGGTGTCGGCACCGAAGGCGTGAAGCCCGTTACCACCACGCAACTTCTCACCGCTACCGCGATATTAATCTGGCTCGGTGTCGTCGGAACAGGTGTCGCTACCGTCATCTTCTACAACATGGTCCAGACGCGCGGCCCCTTGTATGCAGGCATGGTCACGTACGTCATCCCCCTCGGCGCACTGGCCTGGGGAAGCGTCGACAACGAAACCATCACGTTCCGCCAGGTCATCGCGCTGCTCGGTGTCCTGGCCTCCGTCGCCATGGTCCAATACAAAAATAAACCCAAACCCGCCCCGGCAGCCGCGCACAACAACAACGATAGCGCACAACAAAACCCATAGCTCTTAGCTAATGGCTGCCGATCCTATTCCGCCAGCTTGTCCAGCTTGATCACGTGCGGCGACTTGATCCCCATCTTCGGGCTCAGCAGCTCGACCGTGTGGATATCTGAAACGATCACCGAGAAACTGTAGTGTGAGTCATCCGTCAACACGTTCGCCGCATACGGCCGGGCCCAGTCCGCCAGGCGGTCCCACGTCGGCTGGGGCACGTTCGGTGTCTCGGCACAATGCGCTCGGCCCCGCAGCATCACCGTCGTGTCGTACGGCGGCACACCGAACACCCAACTGATCGCCGGGTTCTTCTCCAGGTGCTGGATCTTGCGCGTATCCTTGGCGCTGAGGCTATAGAGCCGGTGCAAGCCCTCGTCTTCGGCCACGGCACCCATCCATCGGCTGAACGGCGCAGCGTTCGTGTCCGTCGTGGTAAACACACCCACGAACGACTCGCTGATCACACGCGCCGCCAGTTCCAACATCTGTTGATCGTCATGCATCAAACACCTCCAGTGTTCCCGCTCAAGAGGTTAACGTATCAAGCATATCGGTTATTGGCCGTCCGTGCAGCATCGGACCCCCATGAATTAGCCTGAAGTCCGTTTGTAACGGTTATAACGATTAGACCGTCTCAATTGATTACGCCCATTCTACCGCCCACGACGCCCCCCGATACGACCCATCAACCTTGCCGGACCGTCAAGGCACCACCTCCGATAGCCGAAGTCTCTAGTGGAGACGGCAGGGGAGAACTATGCTTCGAATCGAAACCCGTAACGCCAAACCAGGCATGACGCTAGCGCTGCCCGTGCAGTTGCCCGAAGCGCCTACACGCCTGCTGCTGCGCGTCGGGTACAAACTCTCGATCGAAACCATCAACAAGCTCATCGCCCTGCGCGTCCGAACGCTCTGGGTCGGTTACCCTAGCCTCTCCTTCCTCGCCGACGTCATCAACCAGGAAACCATCCAGTCACAGACCGCCGTCGCAGGCCAGATCACCAAGACCTTCCAGAACATGCAGAGCCAGGCCTCGGCCAAGCTCCCGTACCACCTGTACACCAAGTCCATCGGTGAACTCGTCCATCAACTGATCACACATCCCCAGTCCGCCGTGTTCCTCGGCGACCTTAACGAGTCCGACGATGATCTGATGCGCCACAGCTCCAGCGTCACTTACCTGGCGCTGCTGATGGGCCTGAAACTCGAAGGCTATCTCGTCCGCGAACGAAAACACGTCGACCCCACACGCGCCGCCGAAGTCGTGAACCTCGGCATCGGCGCGATGCTGCACGATATCGGCATGACGCTCTTGCCCGAAGCCGTCCGACAAAAATACTACGAAACCGGCGACGAGTCCGACCCCGCCTGGCGCGAACATCCCGCACTCGGCTACCGCCTGGTCCGCGGCAACGTCAGCGCCACCGCCGCCTCCACCGTCCTGCATCACCATCAACACTACGACGGCACAGGATTCGCCGGCAAAGGCTTCCCCGTGATGTACCAGAAGCGCATCCACGTCTTCACGCGGATCGTCACCGTCGCCGATCAGTTCGACCGCCTGCGCAACCCACCCAACTGCCCGGCGCAACCCACCGTCTGGGCGCTACGATGCATGCTCGAATCGCCACTCATACAGCGCTACGATCCGCAGGTGCTCGACGCGCTGCTGTGCGTCGTCCCGCCTTACGCGCCCGGTTCGATCGTCGTATTAAATGACGGCCGGCACGCCGTTGTGATTGATCATCACCCCCTGCGGCCGTGCCGACCGATCATCCAGTTAATCCCCGACCCCGGCGCCCTGACACGTGAAGACCTGCCGCTGGGTCAACTCATCAACCTCGCCGAGCAATCCCCGCGCCTGTTCATCACGCAGTGCGACGGCTTCAACGTCGCCGAGTACAACTTCGAACGCCCCAACGCGCTACCCAAACCCGAGGAAGCGTCCTCCGCGCTCTCCGCGTAACTCACTCGGTTGCATCGTCCTTGACATCAAACTCCGCCGCCTGCAACTGCTCACGCACGGATGTCACCATCACGTCGCCCAGCGTCGCGTCGCCGTCTTCTGCAATCTTCTTGCGCTGCTCCGCGACATACGTATCACGCGCCGCGGTCAGTTCCAGGATCTTCTTCTTGATCTCGGCTCGCTTCTGCGCCTGTTTAGCGACATACGCCCCGCGCTGTTCCGCCGTCATATCCTTCATTGCTTCGGGCAGATCCGCCTCGTCGACCTTAGCCAGATCAACCTCTTGCGCATCTACCGCGTCGACCAGGTCGGTCGCACTGTTGTTGTACACGCTCGACGCCTTGCTCCCGGCTCGGTTCGCCGCATTCGAGCTGCCGAAACTCATCGCATTACGGTCCTGTGCTTCCTGACGCGCCCCGGCCGCCCTGCCCGTTTTGCCGTACCACAAGTATGTTGCGTTCAGTTCGATATTCAGCCTGATCAGTTCCGCATCCTGCGGCGCATCGATATGCACGACCGCCTCGTCCTGGTTGATGTTCATATAGTTGCCCTCGGCCAGTGACGCGCCGTGCTGCCACATCCCCTTGATCCCCGTCTGGTAATCACCACAGTGGATCGTGTTCACGATCACGCCGTTCTGGATCGCATACCCGCACGCCTGCTTGTAATCGACCGGCCCTTGCGTGAACGGCTCATTGCCCGCGATGAAAATCGCCTTGTATGCGTTCGGCTCCTTCGTCCAGTCCAGTCGCTTGATCGCCTCATCAATCACCTGCCCGCAATACTCATCCCCGCCGTTGGTCGTCAACGCAAATAACGCTTCGCTCAACGAATCCAGATCGTCCGTCAAAGGCACCACCTGCCGGATGTATCCCTCGCTCGCAGGCAGGTTCGTGTTCCCATACTCAAATAGCGCCACACGCAGCACCGGCGTCAGCCCATGACGTTTCGCCGCGGCAAACTCGTTCACGATCGTCCACAATTGCCCCTTGGCTTGTTCGATCAGCCCGTCCATGGAGTTGCTCGTGTCCAGTAAGATCGCCACATCCACCGCCGGCCTCGGTTGCTTGATCGGCCCCGCTTTCTGCTGCTGCGCCCCAGCCATCGATTGGAACACCAATACGCACACCAGGCACGCCGACACCCAAATCATCCCATGTCGCATCGCAGGCCCCTTTCACAAAAATGGACAACCAACCCGCCGACACCGGCAGGCAACAACTCACATGTAATACCCCGGACTCCCCCTTCGACGCCCCGGTTCACCCCCGGGTTCCCATATAAAAAAAATTGCCCCCCAAAACCGCTCGCGGCTTAGCGTCTTACCCCCTCTCCCCCCGGGAGAGGGCCGGATTGATTATGCGTTGCGTGTTTCAAAAGGTGTTTAGCCACCGATTAACACCGATGAACACAGATAAAAAGGCAGAAGACAGGAACTATCCGCAGATTACGCGGATGTCGCAGATTAAGAATTCATTTTGTTTTTAAAAATCTGCACGATCTGCGTAATCTGCGGATAAACCTCTTATCCGTGTTCATCCGTGTTCATCGGTGGCTAATTCCTCATGCTAATACGCATTCCGCTTCCGCAAAGGAATATCCGAAAGATCAGCCTTAGCCAGGATGCCCGCGATCTTCTCCCCCGCATGCCCATCCCCGTAAGGATGCCCCATCCGTCGTAAATCAAAACTCAACGCCTTCTGCAATGCATGCTCGATCGCAACCTGACTCGCCCCGCAATCAATCACATTCCCCGGCTTCTCCCGCCCGTTCTGCCTCGGCCCGATGTTCACACAAGGTACATGCAGCGCCGCCGCCTCAATCAATCCCGCCGACGAATTCCCCACAATCGCTTTGCAACCTTTAAGCAAAGACAAAAACCGATCGCGCGGCAGATGCTCCACCGGCTTCACTTTCGCCGACTTGATCGCACTACGTATCCCTTCACCCCCCGCATCAAGGTTCGGCATCATGACGATCCGTTCATACCCACGCGTCGCCGATAGAATCGCCTTCATCACACCCGCTTCAACCTTCGCATCCCCCGATGTCGGGTGATACATCACGGTCAACTGCGGTGCATTTTCATCCGCAACAACATCATCAAGCCCATCCACCGCCGGCGACCCCACACACCAAACCACCCCTTCATCTTCCCCCATCCGCACAAGCCGCTTGCGGCTTAGCGCCGTTGCCGCAAAATGCACCTGCGCCAACTTACTCACACTATGGCGTATCGCTTCGTCAGCTAACCCCTCCGCACGATCCCCGCCATGCACATGCGCGATCCGCACGCCCGCCACCGTCGCCGCGCTTGCCGCCGCCAGCACCTCCACACGATCACCAAGCATCAACACGATGTCAGGCTTTGACGCCGCATACGCCTTACCGAATCCGATCACCCCGCGCCCAAGCGCTTCGCAATCCGCAACGCGCCCGGACTTCCCCTTCACCTGCATCCGCACCTTCGCATCGATCGGCAGACCCGCATCACGCAGATCGCGCCACGAGCACTGCACAAAGTGCGAACCCGCGACAATCACCTTCAACGTTAAATCGGGATGCGCCTCGATCGCACGCATCGTGCTCAAAAGCAGCCCGCTCTCAGCCCGGCTGCCCGTCACCACGGCAATCGTCTTGCGCTTGCTCGGCATACCTACGCCACCGAACTCTTTCGACGCTCTATCAAAACCAGCTCCGCCAAACGCAGATCCATCCGGCTATCAATATCAATCACATCGCCCGGCTCCGTCACGATCGCCCGGCGGTCCTTGCCCAGAAAGTTGTGCGGCTTACTCAGATCTTCCGTAAACAAACTCCGCCTTTTCACCGCAATGATCCCGCCATCCAGCATGTACACCGGTGGCAAATCCTGACGACGATACACCTCGTTTTCTTCGTACATCAATAGCTCATCGCTATCGCCAAGCTTCTTCATCCAGTACGGGTGCATCTTCTCAACCGGGTACACGCTCTGCACGCTGTCGCAACCCGTATCGATCAGCTTCGTCACCGCACGGTCCGTCAGGTCGACGGGCCTGACCGGGATGTTGCCGTAGAGGATCACGATGTTCTTGAAGCGTTTGCCGGTGCGCGACTCGATCGTCTGCACCGCGTGACGCGCTGCGCTATCGACCGTCGCGGTATCGTTGGCATACGCCTGAGGCCGAAGCACCACACCGATCCCCATCGACCGCCCGACCTGCGCAAGCTCTTCGCCGTCCGTTGACAAAACAATCCGCCCGGATCGTTGCGAGTTGATCGCGTGTTCGATCGTCCACGCCAACATCGGCCGCCCCGCCACCTCCAGCGCGTTCTTCCCCGGCAACCCCTTGCTGCCCGCCCGCGCCAATATGACCGTCAGTGTGCTCATCTGATTTCACTTTCTAAAACTAACAGAGTTTCACCGCAGAGGACGCAGAGATCGCGGAGAAGAAGAAAACGCTAACCCCCTCTCCCCTTGGGAGAGGGCCGGGGTGAGGGCCGATGTCTTTGTGTGTCCGGTTTTATTAGCTCGCATAATCAACCCGGCCCTCATCCTAACCTTCTCCCAAGGGGAGAAGGGACCGAACAACCTCATCCTAAATCTGCGTAATCTGCGCAATCTGTGGATAACATTTTCATCCTATTCTTTTCTTCTCTGCGTTCTCAGCGTCCTCTGCGGTGAACAACCCCAGACTCATGGCCGATGCCACTCACCGCATTCCCCGCAGATCGTCAATTCACTGAACCGCTTCGCCGCATGTGCCTCCGCCACTTCGCGCGAACCTTGCCAGATATCCATCAACGTCTGCGCCCGCGTATCACCGATCGGTGCTCTTGCTAACCAGTCCTGGTCGCAGCGCGCCACCATCCCGTCCGACAGGATCGTCATCCGACGTGTGATCTGTAGACACACGCGCCGATCGGGCGGCGTCATCGGCACCGGGCTCATCGCAGGCATCAACCCGCAACCCTCGCATGCCGGCGCGATCACAGCGTGGCCCATGTAGTGCGACCACTTATCGAAGAAACTCTCCAACTCTGGCAACGTGTCCGCTGTCTTCACCATCGAAGGCACAAGCCAGGGCATCACGCCACGCACATCCTTGTTCGTCGGCGAACGTTTGATCTTCTGATCGTACAACCACTGCAGGTTCTCAAGCACACGCTTGTACCGATCCACGCCCATCGTCTTCTTGTATGTCTCGGCTGTGTCTGCGTTGTAACGAACCAGAACCAGGTCCAAAGGCAGATCAAGCAGCTTCCCGACTTCATCCTGTTCACCGAGTAGATCCGTCTCGATCCCAACGCCGAACACACCCGCTTCTTTGGCGGCGTTAACGATCCGCTGCCACTGCGGGTGCAGCATCGCATCACCGAGCCCGCCCAGCAGCAGCGTCACATCACCGCCCGATTCTTCATCAGCGATCTGCTCGATAATCCGCAGCGCTAAATCCGTATCAAGGTCCGGCCGTTCAAAAGTCACATGATGCTGCGGCGTAACCGGGCCGTTTACTTCACGGCGCGGCGTCAACTCAAGCGTCACCATCCGCGGCAGCCACTGATACACCCAGCTCGGGTCTTCGCTCTTGATTGCGCGACACGCATCCGTAACCGCTTTCGTATCCGCATCAAGCAGATCATCGCCAAGCCGCTTTGCGATTCGCTGGATCAACGCGATGCTGCGCGGCGTGTCGTAGATGAATCGCTCGGTCGTGTCGCGCACCGACGCAAGGATCGGGCAGTTCACATCCCGGCCGACCGGATCGATCTGCGGTTTGATCGGGCTGTACGCAATGACGTCCCCGAAGCAGGCCGACTGTTCATGGAGTTGATCGAGGATCTGCTGGGTCACCGCGATCCCCGACAGGCCGGGCGGCGCTTGCGTGAAGATCATCTTCATCGCGTCCGGGTCCTGGAACAAAAGGTCCAGTTGAGCGCCCGCCAGCTTGGGGCAAACCAGGCACCAATCGGCGCGCACGACTAGCGCACAGTCGGCTTCATGCGCATGTAGAGCGGTGGATAACCCGCCCGGTGGTAAGAGTTCATCATATGTGGTAGTGCTGCCCAGACCGCCGCGCCAGTTCGGCTGCGACCACCGCCGGCTCGAGACCCAATGGTCCGTCATCGCATCGCGCAAGCCGCCTGCCTCCAAGTGATTGACGACCGGCTTACCGAGCTTGAGTCGATCCTGATCGATAATCGACTGCGGGTCCTGCCCCGGCGGGTGGATGAGCACCAATTTCTCCACACGATCGATGGCCGCAACACGCCGCAAAGTGTGCTCTAAGATATTGAATTTACCAAGTTTATCTGCTAACCGAGCGCGCAGCCCCAGCCGACTCGTCTCAAGGTCTACCGGTATCAGGGCGGTCACTGTCATTCGGGTATCGGGTATCGGGTATCGGATGAATCGTATTGCTAATGGCTAGCGACTAATGGCTAACGGCTTCACTCCCCCCAACGCCGGTTCTGAGCGAAGCGAAGGGCCGGGTATCTTCATGTTTTCAAATCGTCACAACCTCATATCATCAAAATCAACCAGACTTTACCTTCACACCTGCCGCCACCTTCGGTTCTCTGCCCGACGCCTTGCGGCAACTTTCCACAACATGCTGCTGCGATTCATCAAGGATGTTCAGCGCCTCATCGCATGCCTGGATCAACCATTCAAGGTTCTCGATATCGCGCGATAGTTGATGTGACTGCTTGTCGAACTGATCGCGACTTACGTGGCCGATCACGCGATCTGCTTTGGCGCGCTTGAATGAGCCGATCGTGTTCACCGCATTCACGAGGTTGAACGTCTGAGGCAGGTCCTCTTCGACGTGTCGCTGCAGCTTCTTCAAGCGTTCGAACAGCTTGTCGATGCGGATCTTATCTTTCTGATGTTCCTGCATCTGCTGCAGGATCGGGATCGTCTTCTTCGTTGTGCTTCGCAGATCGTTGACCTCGCGGACGCGCTGCTGCAATATCAGCCGAACCTGCTCCAGCCGATCGGCGTTCAACTCGCGCGGCGGGATCGGAATCTGCGGCACATCACGCGTTGCGTATTGATCGAGCGCCTCAGCCAGCGTGATGATGGTTGTATGTTCTTTCTTAACACCGCCTTCGGTCGCATCAAGGATCGTCTCGCTGCTCTTGGCGAAGTCGCGTTCGAACTGCTTGAGATACGTCTGCATCTGCTCGTCGGTGAAGATCGGTCGGCCGTGGATGTCGTCCGCTCGACGCAGGTGGCCTTTCATCCGCACGATCCTGCGCCACTCCATCATTTCGATGGTGTTGAACGGATTCAGCTCGCTGGACCAGACCTGGTGCACCGCGGTGCCGGGCGCGTAGTACAAACCATCTGAGAAACCTAAATCCTGACCAATAAAGATGATCGGATCGCACCCCAGATGCTGGGCGAGGTAGAACGACAGGTGCGCGACGGTCGCGCCGGCCTTGATCGGCGTACGCTTGCGCGACATATCGCCGAGGAGGATCTCGTTGAACTGCGAGTGCGCCACACGGATCGGCCCCGGGAAGCCTTCAAGGATCGCACGGTGGGCCTTGGGTTCAGCAACCAGCGTTACATCCGGTAAATCGGGCAGGTTTTCGTAGAACCGGCTGGAGATGTGCGAGTAATCCAATGCGGTAACGAAGTCCGGACGTATGCCTCTAGCAAGTAAAGGCTTAAGCGCGGTCTGCGCAGCGATGACCACGACCTTGCTCCGCTTGTCGGGGTCCTGAAGCAGGTCGACATTCTTCACCAGGCTCGGGCCCGCAGCCACGCAGATGGCGGGGTATCCCTTCGCGGCGTCGATCAGTTCATCCGTACTGTTGCCCGCTGCGTAGTGGTCGATGTTACTGGCGAGGTTCCGGCAGGTGCGTGCGGCGTTGACCAAAGCGGTCGCGACATTGGTCCTGCAGAACGCCAGCACCTCCGCGACCATTTGGCTGAAGTCTTTTAACTGCTCGGGGTTACGTTGACGGGTAGGGGGGTGGGTCAGCAGGTGTGTGCCCTGCGTGATCGTCGCGGCATGCTTGTCGAGGCGCGTCGTCAGCCCGGCACGATCGGTCTGGCTGTCGGCACACACAAGCTCGGGGCGGATAAGCCAACTGATGTGGTTGATCTTTTCCAAGGCTGCACGCCAGATGCGGACATCCGGCTCATACACGACCATCACGCCACGCGGCCCCATGTCCTTGGCCAGCTCTAAAACGTGATAACCCAAGCCCAAACCTAGCACTACAACACACGCGGACTTCTCATGCTCAATGCTGGAAACGAGTTTGTCGGCTTCCTTTTCGGGGTCGTATCGGCTCGCCAGCCAAAGCGGTCGGCCGTTGTACTCGATGCTCGCGGTCAACGGACCGGCCTTGGATTCGCACCAGTTAAGCTCCGCCGGCTCAGCATTCTTGATCCGCTCCGCCAGCTCCGGGTCCAGGCGCGCCAGCAATGTCAGATTCTTCGCCAGAATGTCGTTTGGTTTGGACATATCGTCTAGGTGTTATCGGAACAAAGTCATGCTTTGCTTGAGATTCACGCGGCCCGGATGTGCGCGCCTAAATTCAATTCTTCTCTGGATTTGCCTAATGCCTGCCGCACCGCAAAGATGTAGTGATGCAACTGGATTCACCGTCGCTGTTTGATGTGCTGCTGTTCGAATCGCCCTGGGCGGTGATGATCGTTTGCCTGGTCGCGGCGCTGATCCTTTTTATGTCCGGCCAACGCCGACAAAAAACGGGTTTGCTCATTGCCGGCTTCGTCGCCGTCGCGATCGCCGGCGGCGTGTATCTGCTTTCCAACCTGGTCACGACCGACCGCGAACAACTCATGACCAACACGCGCAACCTCGTCCAGGCGACCGCGCCGCTTGATTCGGCTGTGTTGAATCGATTGGTCGATCTAAACGCTGTCGTCACCGGGCCGAACGGCGGTGTCTGGGTGAACGCGGGCGATGTTTTGCCGCGACTTAACAGCGTCGCCAACCGCAGAGCGATCGCCAGCCAAAGTATCCGCTATCTTGATGCGATCGCTCATGAAGGTAACTGGGGCGAATCGGTTGTCACCGTGCATACCGAAGCCGGCACCGGCAGCGGACAGGTCAACACGGGTTGGCGTTTACGTTGGGAACGCAACGGCGACGACGGCGCATGGCGCGTGGTTGATATACGATGGATGCGGTTCAACGGCGTCGAGACGCCTCAAAGCATTTTGCCTTAATTGATCGGGAATACGAAAGGAAACGATGATGCGCTGCGGAACAAATAAAACGGTTATCAGTTTGGCCGCGGCGCTTGCGCTATTGCTGCTGACGTCTATCGCTTCAGCTCAACAGGCGCAAGAATACAACCTGCGCCCGCAATGGAAGGAAGGCCAGGCCGCTCGCTACGAGGTCTGGACCAGCCGGGAACAGGAAGCGACGATCACGATTGCCGGGCAGAAGCGCAGCAGCGGATTGAAGATGACCAGCGAAGGCGAGATTAACTGGAAAGTCGACAAGGTCAAAGCCGACGGCTCATCGACGTGCACGATGACGCTCGAATGGCTGAGCCTGAGCCTCCTGCGCCCGGACGGCGAACTGATGACCAACGATTCGCGCAAGTCGTCGGGCGACATCCCGCCTTACCATGAAATGCTTAAAGCGATGATGGGCGTGCCGCTGAAAGTCAGCGTCGCCGCCGACGGGACGGTGACGAAGGTCGACGGGATCAACGCGATCAGCTCGCGCATCAAGGCCGACTACAAAGACATGGTCCCCGAAGAACTGGACTTCATCGAGACCGCAACCGACCTTGCGACCCTCGTCGCTGCGCCCGAGTCAACGACCGTCGGCAAGAAGTGGGACGCGGACATGAAGTGGACCTGGGCCGACCGCCCGTTCGAGGGTTTCCTGTCTCAAAACATGAAGTACACCTTCAGCAACGTCGAGGACCTGGCCGGCGTCCCGATCGCGATCATCGACGGCAAAGCCAAACTCAAACTCGACCTCGACCGTTCAAGCATCCCCGAGAATTTACCGCCCGCCGATGTCAAACTCGTCAAGGGCGAACTGCAAACGCAGATCATGTACGACCTGTCGCGCCACGAAGCCGTCGGCCGCAACAGCACGCAGACCACCACCATCGACTTCACCATCCGCGCGCCAAGCACGACGATTCAACGAAGGTTGATCGAGACGATACAGGGGCAGGTGTTAAGGGTGGCGGAGGAGTAGGGGGGTATATTTATGTGTGGGGACTTTTCGACCGTAGACCCAGAATTATTCTGAAAGGGGGACAATGACTACTCGATACGATGGAAAGCCGTTAATACGACTGCTTGAGTGCTATGTGCTATGGGCGATTACAGAGTTGGATGATTCGCAACAGGCAACTCTGTCAACAATGACGCCAAAGCTACAGGAAACCTATGGCAAACAGGGGCAATGGCACGAGATTATTGCATCCATCATGGACTTTCCATCCAACATGCCGGACTTGGTCAATGACATGTGGCACAAAAATAAAGCCGTATCTCTTGACAAGGGTGTACAACTCACACCACAACAGTTTGCAGAAGTGTTCGTTGACCAGAACTTCCTGGAATAGGAAGTTTTGTAGGTCCGGGCCAGCCCGGACATAAGTTCACGAAACGTCTACGTTTGTCCGGTCAGGCCCGGACCTACGGATGAATCTTATCCCCTCTCCCCGCGGGAGAGGGTTAGGGTGAGGGCCGGGTTGATCGTGCGTGAAGATTGTCGTGAATGGCGAAGACACGAATCATGATCACGTATTTAATATCGTACGGATGTTACGCAACGGCCCTCACCCCGGCCCTCTCCCGGAGGGGAGAGGGGGCAAGAAGCTGTCACGCGCCGTGCACGGTTTTGTATGCCCGGGCATAACTTAACAAACTTCTAAGCTTGTCCGGGCAGGATGAATTGAGCGATACCCATAAAGTACTCGGTATGTGGTAAGACGATCTCAAAATCTGCGCAAGCATATTCCAGGAACTCAGCCTGATTTGCCACCGCTTGCATTCACGATCCGACGAACCAGCTCTGTCACGTTGATTGCTGCGACTTCACAATTCCTGACATAGTCTGATTTGGCGGTATCATCCGCCCGATCACTGATCCCGCGGATTGCTATGAAAGGTATACCGCGCTGCCAGCACACCTGGGCGACCACGGCGGATTCCATGTCTACGGCGTCGGCGTCGAAGCGTTGGTGTAATTCCGTTCGCTTGTCTGAAGATGCGATAAAAGAATCGCCCGAGACGATAACGCCCGATCGCACCCTTAGCGTGTGTGGTTCTGTTTTGTTTTCGGTTGTAGTTTCGGGATAACCGGCTGTCCTCAGCGATCGTGACACGAGTCGGCTGTCACATTCGAAGAAAAGGGTTTTCTCCCCGCTGGCAAGTGGATTGCGGCTGGGGCTTGGTACAAAGCCCTCCGGCGTGTACTTGCCCAGATCATGGTAGGTGACGCGCTCAGCGATCACGATGTCGCCGGCTTCAAGTGAGGGATTGACTGCGCCCGCGGAGCCGATTGACAGCACTTGATCGGGCTGAAAACGATCGATTAAGAGTGTGGTAGTGATCGCGGTATTGACCTTACCAAAACCGCCGGTGGTGATGACGACCTGTTTGCCTTGCAACTCACCGGTTGTAAATTCAATGCCTTGAATCACGCGCTTCTTGGCATGCGTTAGATCAGCCACAAGAGGGGCCACTTCGTGATCAAGCCCTCCAACGATGCCGGTCACGGGTCCGGAAGTATGTGCACACCCATTGCATGTGAAGAGAGTTAACCAGATCAGAATCAGCAAGCAACTGTTGCGCATCGCGATCCTCCTTGCGGAAGTGCATCATCCGATCTGTCAGGGACTACGTTATATACGTGCCGTAACAACTTGTGGTTGAGACACAACGTTAACATGATACAGTGAGTCGCTCATGTCGATCTTAGTTTATAGAAGAATCAACACGATTTGCGGCTGTACTGACGAAACTTGGCACGGCTGCGCGGCGATCTGCGATCGCCCGCCATACGGGGGAGTGTTGCGGATTGATGAATAGGGAATCCGGCCCTCAGCCCGGTCAACTCCGGGGGCTCCCAAGGGGAGGGGGGGGTAAGATGCTGTCCCGCGCCGTGCACAGTTTTGTAGGCCCGGGCAAGTGCGGACCTACTAACTGAATCACACATGAATACGACGCCTATTCAAAATGTATCCCACCGTAAAACTCGCGACTGTTGCCACGGCTCCGGGCTCAGGTATCAGGATGCTATCGACCGAACCCTCGATCAATATACTGGCATCGATCCCGGTTTGGCCCTCGTCGAGTATGAAGTGCATCGTGAACACCCCGGTATCCCAGTCGGTTAATTCAGGGATTACCAGGGCATCGCTATCCAGTGCGGTCGCGGTTGCATCTGATAGACGGATGCCTGCGTAGACGAAACTGAATGATGCGTTGTCGAGCGTCGTAAGGTTGCCATCCAAAACAAAATTCCCGGTTACGACCGGATCGGGTTGCCCCAACAGATATCTGTCTTCAATGCCGCCTAAATCGTTCTCCGTTTCGACTTCATAAACTGGGGCTGGGCCGCTATTCCATGCATAGTTGCCAAGGCTGCCGTTAGATGTCACGTATAGATAGCGTCCGTAGTCCGTATCGGGATTGATGTCTGGGGCATTCGTATCAATCGTGAATGTGAGAGAGTAGGGGCTGCCGACGGTCACGGAGCCATCCAGATCGAATAATCCAGGAGGGTCCATGGAGTTTACTGAAGTCACTGAGCCCGTGACCTGCAGTGTCACGATATCACCTTGCGCGGATTGAGGTTTGGCAAGTGTGGATGCGAATACCATGAGGACGGGTAAACCGATCCCAGGATATGGCAACCATAGATTGGCGCGTCTTACACGTCCCTGTGACCCCATCTTCTGAATCCTTTCATATTAAATTGATGTTTATCCGGAAACGTCCCGGCACGAATGTAATCAACAATGTATTACTCCCCCCCATTAAGTCAAGAATATCTTTTAAAAAACAACTGCGTTCGACGCGGGTCTCTGTGCTGAGCAAGTTGCGCAAGTAGTTGGGTACATTTTGCTGCGCGGCGATCTGCGATCGCCCGTTAAACGGGGGAGTATTGCGGATTGATGCATAAGGAATCCGGCCCTCACCCCGACCCTCTCCCGAGGGGAGAGGGAGAAAGAAAACGGACAGGCATGCATGGCGTGCTGATTGGATTGTTTGATGGGATCAGATAATCTAAAACGCATGAAGCCGTATCTTGAGAAGATTGATACGAAGACATTGGGCAACCGTTATGACGTGACGCCGTTGTTTGCGGATCGTGATTGTCTGGGGCAACTGGTTGAAGACCTTGCTGAGCCGTTTGACGATGGCGGGGTGGATTGCGTGGCTTGTATTGATGCGCTTGGGTTTATTCTTGGTACGGCGGTGGCGCGTCGGCTTGGTGTGGGCGTGGTTCCGATTCGCAAGGGCGGCAAGCTACCGGTAGAGGTCGATGTTGCAGAATGCACAGACTATACGGGTGAGGTGAAAAGGCTTGAGGTGAGGAAAGATGCGTTTCGGCCGGGGATGCGTGTGCTGGTGGTGGATGAATGGATCGAGACGGGGGCGCAGGTTAAGGCTGCGATCCGGCTGATTGAATCGCAGAGCGCGACTGTCATTGGCATCGCGTCGATCTGTATGGATGAGAATGACGATACGGCGGAGATTCGCGGTCGGTATCGGGTTCAGACGGTTTGGGATGGGAGATGAATCGCGTTGGCTCTGCTTCTTGTCCGGGCGGGTGCGGACCTAATTACGGGAAGGATTGGGTGAAGGGGGAGTAACCGCGGAGAACACAGAGGGCGCAGAGAAAGACGAGATGGAACAGGGATGAACACAGATGAACGCGGATAAGAAGGAAGAAGAGGTATCCGCAGATTACGGGGATTGCGCAGATTCTGGTGTGCTTACTTCCTCTGCTCTTGCAGAGCATATTCGATCTATACTCGAAGCATGTATCCAGACTACGATTAGCCACAGATGAACACGGATGTAAAACAAGATAATCTAATTGGCATCAGATTCATCGCGGTTCAAGAGGCTAAAAATGCATCTTGATTCAAGTTATTCAAAACAGACTTTTTCTGATCCGTGTTCATCTGTATTTATCTGTGGCCAATTGCCTTCTTGTTTATATGGTTACAGCGTAGATCGAATTTGTTGTCTTGGGAGAGGGCCGGGGTGAGGGCCGAAGTCTTTGTGTGATCGGTTTTATCCTGATGCAAGAATGCCGGGAGGTTGGGTTGGCGATTTTTAAGCGGAAGTTAAAGGGGCGTGAAGTTCGGATGCTTCTGATGCTGGCGGTGGCGCTGGCGGCGTTCTTGTATGTCAGGCGGCCTTGGTTTTACGATCTGACGGCCGAGTCGCAGCATTATGTTTGCTATTCCACCGCGAGCGAAGCGCAGACGCAGAACATCCTGGATGTGGCTGAAGCGCTCTACGCGGCTTACACGACGGAGTTCGCCGACCTGCCCGATCTTTCGGCTGAGCATCCGAAGCTCAAGCTTAAACTTTATAAGGATCGGGATGAGTTCAAGCGATATAACCCGCTCAGCGGATGGGCGGAGGCGTTCTACCGCAAGCCGTATTGTCATCAATACTATTCCGAGGGTGAGCCGAATCCGTATCACTGGATGACGCACGAGGCGACGCATCAACTGAACGCGGAGGTTGCGCACCTGGACCTGCCGCGCTGGCTTAACGAGGGGATCGCAGAATACTTCGGCACGAGCACGTGGCGCGATGGAAAACTGCACTTAGGCGAAGTGGATAGCAATACCTACCCGGTATGGTGGCGAGGCGACATGGTCTTCACCGGCGACATCGCGGCCGACATCCAGAATGAGCGATTCATCCCGCTTGAGATTCTCATTAAGGATCGCGGCGGCCCCGACATCGACCAGCACGTCAACCTGTACTACATGCACTGGTTCAGCCTGGCCCACTTCCTCTATCACTACGACGACGGGCGTTATCGAGCAGGCATCAAACCGCTGATATTGGAACATGGGACGCTGGATGCATTTCGAAAACACATCGGTGCGATCGAAGAGATTGAGCCGTTGTGGTATGAGTATCTGAGAAAGTTTGACTATATGGATTATTAGTCTACGTCGCAGTAATCACTTCAGACGTACGTCAATCCGGCCCTCACCCCAGCCCTCTCCCGCGGGGAGAGGGAGTAAAGGCCGACGAATACATCTTGATCTCACGGTGACAAAGCGTGGTGGATAATATAGCATCACGTTGTCTGAAGACCCGCCTTAACAGGTTTCTTTTACATCGAGCCAAACATGAGCACTGAACGGCCCTCCTGGGATGAATACTTTTTAACGATCGCGGAGCAGGTGAGTCGGCGTTCGCCGGATGTGCATACGAAGCACGGATGTGTGCTGGTTGATCAGGGGCACCGGGTGATCAGCACGGGTTATAACGGGCCTGTCGCGGGATTGCCGAACGAGATCGTGCCGTTGACGAGGCCGGAGAAGTACGACTGGTTTATTCATGCCGAGGACAACGCGGTGGCGTTTGCGCGTTGTGATCTGCGCGGCGCGACAGCGTACGTCACGGGCCCGCCATGCGCGGCCTGCTTCCGCAGGCTGCTGCAGGTCGGCGTGGCACGGATCATCTACGGCGAACGGCAGTCCGCCTGCATCAGCGACAAGGAATGGGAAGCCTGCAAGCAGATGGCGTCGGCGTTGGATGTCCAGATCATGGCGGTCCCGGTGCCGGGGGCGTATTGAGGATGGAATCCCAGGGGGGGTAGGAATTGGCCCTGGGGGCCAATGGGTGGAACAAGTTCCACCGTTAAACGGGGGAGGGGGCGTGGGAGCCGGGGAGGCGCAAAATCTGCAATCCTTTATTTGACAGGCACTAAAAATATTTTTTACGTGCTTGATTTCCTATTATTGAGAAGCTATTATCACTTATTGTTGATATCGTGTTCTCAATAGTTGTAGTGCGGGAATTCAAGAAGGGCTGTTTATGTGGAAGTTCAAGCGGGTCGTGCTGGGACTGCTCATCATTGGGCTGGCGGGGTTGTATGGTTGCGATCGGTCTTCGCCGGGGCAAGCGGACGGTGCTGATCCGTCAGTCGCAGGCAAGATGAAAGTGGTGGCGACCTACAGCATCCTGGGCGATCTGGTCAGGCAGGTCGGGGGTGATCACATCGAGTTGGCGGTGCTGGTCGGTTCGGATGGGGATGCACATACATATGAGCCGACGCCGCGCGACAGCATCGCGTTGACTGATGCACGATTGGTGTTTGAGAACGGCCTTGCCTTTGAGATTTGGTTTGATGACTTCTACCAAGGCAGCAAGACACAAGCCAAGCGTGTTGCGGTTACGCGCGATATCGAGCCGCGTCAGGCTATGCACGAGGATGAAGACAGCCACGAGCCCGAGAACGAACACGAACATGCAGAGCACGCGGAACACAGCCAAGAACACCAGCACCATCATCACGGCGATTTCGACCCGCACGCCTGGCATGATGTACGCAACGTCGCGTCCATGGCCAAAGTGATCGCCGAGGAATTGATCGCGGCCGACCCGGAGCATGCTGATGCCTACCGCGCTAATTGCGATGCCTATGTTGCCCGCCTGAATGAGCTGGACACATGGATCGCTGAACAAGTCGCAACGATCCCGCAGGCGAACCGCAAGCTGGTGATGACGCACAACGCGATGGGCTACTTCGCGGATCGGTACGGCTTTGAAGTGATCACCGTGATGGGCTCGGTATCGAGCGAGGGCTCGGACCCGTCTGCGGCGGACATGGCGAAGGTGATCGATCAGATCAAAGACGCCGACGTGCGTGCGGTGTTTGTCGAGAACATGCTCAGCCCCGACCTGACGCGCCGGATCGCTGAAGATGCGGGCGTGACGGTGATCGGCTCGCTCTACAGCGACGCGCTCGGGCCCGAAGGATCGGACGGCGACAGCTATGAAAAGATGATGCGACAGAACGTGCAGACAATCGTCGGGGCGCTGCGGTGAGTAGAGAGCGTTTCGAGCATCCGCGTTTGCCTTACGGGGGGCGCCGTCATTCCCCGAAGATCGAGGGCGAGCCGGCGCTGCGCGTTGAAGGGTTGTGCGTTGGTTATGACAACGGTGAAGAGCTTGCGTTGACGGATGCGGACCTGGCGGTGCATCCCGGCGAGCGCGTCGCGATGATCGGCCACAACGGGGCGGGCAAAAGCACCGTGCTCAAGTCGGTCGCGGGATTGCTCAAGCCGGTGCGCGGCAAGATCCGCATCTTCGGTCAGCCTGTGGGCGTATGTCATCACCGCCTGGCGTATCTGCCGCAACGCAGTGACCTGGACTGGTCGTTTCCCATGAGCGTAAAGCAACTGGTCATGACCGGGCGGTACATGTACATGGGCTGGCTTCGCCGACCATCCCGGAAAGATAAGAAGATCGTGTTGGAAACAATGGGGCACCTGGGTGTCGGCGACCTGGCCGACCGACAGATCGGTGAGTTATCCGGCGGCCAACAGCAACGGACACTGCTGGCACGAACGCTGGCGCAGAACGCGGACCTGATCCTGCTGGATGAACCCTGGAACGCGGTGGATAACGAGACGCGCATCATGACCGAGCAGGTGATCTGCGAGCTCGCGGAAGAAGGGCGGAGTGTCGTCGTCGCCACGCATCATATTGAACGGCTGGAACAGAGTTTCGACACCGTTGCTTACCTGTCGCGCGGCCGGGTGCTGCGCGTACAACCAGCGGCCGAATCGTTGCATGATGTGATGGAGATGGTCGGGTGAACTGGCTTGTACAACCATTAACGTATCCGTTCATGCAGCAGGCGTTGCTGTCGGGGATGTTGATCAGCGTGACATGCGCAGTGCTGGGTGTGTACGTCGTGCTTCGCCGCATGGCGTTCATCGGCGACGCGGTGGCGCACACGACGCTGCCCGGGCTGGTGATTGCGTATTTGAACCGCTGGAACCTGCTGTTCGGCGCCGTGCTTGCAGCGGTCACGACGGCGATAGGCATCGGCTGGCTCAGCCGACGCAGGCAACTGCGCGAAGACACCGCGATCGGGATCATGTTTACGGGGATGTTTGCATTAGGCATCGTCATCATGAGCCGGTCGCAGAGCTATCGAGACTTCTCGCACATGCTCTTCGGCAACATCCTCGGCGTCACCAACGCCGACCTCATCGCGATAGCAGTGGTCGCAGTGATTGTCATCGGCGTGCTGGTGCTGCTGCACAAAGAGATGGTGCTGACCAGCGTTGATCCGACGCATGCACAGGTGATCGGCCTGTCGGCGGGGCGTTTGCGTTACGTGCTGCTTATTCTATTGGCGCTCGCGGTGGTAACCGGCATCCAGGCGGTGGGGGTGGTTCTGACCAGCGCTATGTTGATCACGCCCGCGGCAACGGCGGCGCTACTGACAAAACGTTTACGCAACATGATGATCGTCGCATCCATCATGGCATGCGCGAGCACGGCAACGGGGCTGTACCTGTCGTTTTACCTGTCGATCTCCAGCGGGGGAGCCATCGTGCTGACGTGCACGGCTGTGTTCACGCTGGTGTTTATCATCCAGGGTTTACGCGGCAAACGTATCTATAAGACAGATTGAAAGTGCGCAGAGTATGCGCAACGGCATTACCTATAGCTCAAAATGGGTGTCACCCAGAGAAGAAAATGGATCATACGCGGCGCCGGTGAACACATCGCATTCCAAGCAGACAGCCCAACCATAGCACGGCCGCCGGTTCGGGAACGGCAACATCACTCACGGGCGGGGTGCCGAAGTTCCAGTGGGTGAGTACGACATCCAGATCATCGAGCCCGATGTAGAGGTCGCCGTTAAGGTCGGCTAGTTCATCAGCCGGGGGCACGGGCTGGTTCCAGTTGGTAAGGATAATATCCAGATCATCGAGGCCGACGAAGCCGTCACCATTGACATCGCCCGGGATAGACTCGAAGGCTCGGATCAGGGTCTGGCTGACAACAACCATCGGGCCGGTGAACAAGCCGCCGAGCGAATCATTGTGTACTTCATAGCCGGGTAACTCGGGGCAGAAGCCCATGTTGAATTGATAAACGAGTTCGGGGTCCGGCAGCGGGTTCATGAATACGTGGTCGCCCCAGATCGTCAGGTCGATGAAGACCTCGACATCGCTCAACTCCAGTTCATCCGCCACACCGAAGTAGGTCACCTCATCGAATGGGTGTGCGAGGAAAAAGTCTTCGAAAGATGCATGAGCATAGGTGGCGTCGGTGTAGGCGTTGGTGCACGTTTTCTTGTTGTTCTTATCGAGTATCCACTGCTCGTGCATGTCGTTGATGTTTTCGCGTGGTGCGACGAAGTGGTACTCGTAAGTGCTATTAGACGGAGGGGCGATATCACTATCGATGAACGGGTAAGGATCGCGGATACCGTTGGTTGTCCACCACATCTTGAGATGTCCCGCCTGTCGCGTACTCCATGTGCCGGACAAATAAGCGGATGCCGGCACTTGTAGTACGACGGACAAGCCTAGCGCGAAAACGCATTTGATCCAGACGGAAGTCTTCATGATGCCCTCCTCGTGAATTGTGTCGCATTGGTGTTGCCGACCAAGGCGATGCTTGATGATGCGTGACAGGCAAAAAAAGCGATTGCTGCCGAGAGACCGCACCGTCGAGAACCGAACCAGCAAAGGTTCATAGTAATCGGAGGCCGCGCGATATACAAGACATTTTTGGCTTTTATTGTGCTTAAGGAAAAGGGGCCGGGAGTCGATTTGACCGGTTCATTGACAGGTTCTAACCTTTCACCATGCCCAGACCACCACGAGCATCGGCGGGGGGACTTGTTTACCACGTTTTAAACCGTGGCATGGAGCAGATGCAGATATTTGATGATGACGAGGATTACGCGGTGTTTGAGCGCGTGCTGGCGGAGGCGCTGGAGCGTGAGCCGGGCGTACGGCTGCTCGGTTACTGCCTGATGCCCGACCACTGGCACCTGGTGCTCCGGCCGCGGCGTGACGGGGAGTTGAGCGAGTTCATGCGCTGGTTAACGGTGACGCACACGCTGCGTTGGCACGTACACTTTGAATCGGCGGGGACGGGGCCGGTGTATCAGGGGCGGTTCAAGTCATTCCCGATCCAACAAGATGAACACCTGCTGTCGGTGTTGCGATACGTGGAGCGTAACGCGATGCGTGCGAGACTTGTCAAGCGAGCCGAGCGTTGGCGCTGGGGGTCATTGTGGCGTTGGGAGAATCGGCGAAGCAGCGAAGGGCGCGACCCGGCATTGCCGGTGCTAAGTGATTGGCCGATCGATCGGCCGAGGCAATGGAAGCAGATCGTGAACACGGCGCTGAGCGATAAAGAGGCCGAGGCCTTGAGCCGATGCATCAAGCGCAGTGCTCCGTATGGAGAAGATCGGTGGGCCACGCGCATCGCCGATCGCCTGGGTATCGCTTCGAGTCTTAGGCCAATCGGGCGGCCAAAGAAGTTGGATTAAGCGGATCGAACTGATGCAAATAAATGGCTGGGTGTTGAGAACGACTCCCGGGCTTATTGTTGAGGCGAACATGGAAAAGGCGGAAACTTTACTGGCGAGCCGGGTGTTGATTGCGGCGGCGGCACTGCTGGGCATGCTGGCGGTGGTGGGCGGGACGTTCGCGGCGCACGTGTTGCCGAAGTACCTGGATGAGCATGCGATGCACACGTTCGAGGTTGGGGTGCGCTATCACATGTACCATGCACTGGCGGCGTTGGCGGCGGCGTTTGTGTGCATGCGTTGGCCCGGCCGATTGCCGATCGCCGCGGGGTGGATGTTTGTCCTGGGCGTCGTGCTTTTCAGCGGCAGCTTGTACCTGCTGGTCGGCACGGGCGCGAAGTGGTTCGGAATGATCGCGCCGCTCGGCGGCACATCGTTTATCGTGGGCTGGCTGCTGCTGGGTTTGGCGGTATTGGCGCCGGGACAGAAGTCAACAGAATAAACACCCGGCACAAAGTAGCACGGGAAAACTCACTTCGACATTTTGGATAGCCACGAAAATGTACAAAAAGACGCAAAAAGGGCGGCGTAACGACTTAAGCGCATCAGCCGTTCATCCCGGCTGAGTCTTGTTAAATAAAAACGAACGCGCTGCGGAGCGCGTTCGTTGGGGTGAGTAAGTTTTAAAATGCCGATCAGAGTTTGTCGGCTTCCCAAAGGCCAAGCGTCGGCGCGAGGCTGTCGTCATCTTGTGAAGCGAAAGCCGAACGTGACTGGGTCTGTTGCCAGTTTCCGAGCAGCGGGGTGTTGACCGGTTGTGTCTGCACCTGCTGTTGTTGTCGAGTCTGGCGTTGCGTCTGCTGCTGTTGGGTCTGACGTTGCTGCTGCGTCTGAACAGGTTGCGTTGATTCGCTGGTTGATGCGGCGAGCGTCTCGGTTGCACTGGCGGTGGCGGCGGCAGGCGTGCCGTTGTTCCAGTTGTTCAGAACGATATCCAGATCATCCAGGCCGACAAAACCGTCGCCGGAAGGATCGCCTTGCGACCATTCGCCGGCGGTCACGTTCTGGTTCCAGTTGTTCAAGACAATATCCAGGTCATCCAGACCGACGAAACCGTCGCTATTCAGATCGCCATCAAGTTGGTCGGTGGCGCTGATGGTGACGGCGTATTGACCGAGCGAACCGGCTTGTGCGGCAACGCTGAGATAAACGTAGCCGTCAGCCGAAGCGAGCCAGTTGATTTGGGCGTGCGTTGAACCCGGGTTGGAGCCGATATTCTGCGAGATGATCGCGCCGCCATTGTTGTAGAGATTGAGGATCGCGTCGGGCAGACCCAGGTCAAGAACACCGAAGGTGTAGGTCATGCCCTCGACAACCGGCACGTGGAAGTAATCAACATCACCACTGACTTCGACCTTGCCTAAACCAAACGCGCCCGGCAATTCGGTCGCTTCGGCAATCGAGTTACCATGGTCGTCGGCTTCCTGCACGGTAAGTTGATAATCGCCGCTCGCACCACCGTTACCAACCGCCACAATGTAATACGTGGTGCTAAAGGTCGGGGTATACACGATCTGTGCAAGCGTGGAACCACTGGCCGGACCATCATTCGTGGCGAGGATGGTGGAACCGCTTGCGGTGTACAACCGTAAGCCACCGCTGGATAGACCATCGTTCGTTAACGTGAAGATATATTCCGTACCGGCAGTCAGGCTCAAACCGAACCAGTCGCTGTCCGCCGACCCCATGTTGCCGTCGGTTGTCGACGGGATCGCGATCGTAATCGCACCGTTCTTATCACTTGCGTAATCGTCAGGCGTAGCATCAATCGCAATACTTGGCTCGCTGACGTTCAGGTCGTTATCAATGGCTTCGAGCTTGTAGTAGTAGGTAACGCCGTTGAAAACATCGTTATCGACGAACTCACTGACGAGAACGGTCGAGATATTGATCTGGGTGTAAGTGCCACCTTCACTGAGGGATCGCAGGACGTTGTAGCCGAGGATGTCTTCTTCAGTATTATCCGACCAGTCGAGGCCGATGCTGTTATCACCCGGCGTGGCGACGATGCCGCTGGGCGGGCCGGGGATCTCGCTGGGCGGCGCGCCGAAGAAGTCCATGATGGCCGCCATGACATCGGCACGATCCGAAGCGGTGGTGATCGTCTCAAACGGGAAGGCGAGCATGACGACGTCGCCGGCGGTCGAGCCCTTCTTCTGCACGGCTGCGCCGCCACCGGTGGAGTATGTCAGCGCGAGCTGCGAACCGCCTGAGGGGTTGATCACATCGGGATAGTCGACGTTGTAGAACAACGTGCCGTTATCGAAGCTGAAGCTGAGCCCTTCAAAGATGGAGCCGGCGACACCGTTGACGCTGTAAGAGCCTGCGTCATCGGATACGTAGTCGCCGCCAAGCGTGTTGTTGTAGAAGGATGCGCCGTTACCGCTGGCATCAAGGTCCCAGCCGATTTCCGATCCGGAAACGAGCAGGTCGCCGCCGTTAGACACGAAGTTATCCACCAGGAACTGCTCGGCGGTGCTGAAGGTCTGGTCGGCGGTGGACTCTTCGCCGAGGATCCAGATGACCGTGTCGTAGTCGGTCAGATCGATGTCAAGGCTTGTGACGTTTTCGTTTTGAACGGTGTCGATCGCGATGGCGGGGTTGAACGCTTCAAGCGCTTCACCGATCTGCACGGCATAATCGCCGGAGTTCTGATATTGCAGGCGTATACGGTCGACGACGTAACCGTTGGGCTGCGCTTCGCGGTCGTTGCCGGTGCGGTCGACGCGGTCGAAGCCGTTGACGATCAGGACCTTGGACGGGGCCGCGGCGGGCAGCGGTGTCGCGGCGACAACACTGGAGCCGAGTGATTCACCACCGGCGTTCACGGCGACAACCTTGAAGTAGTGCGTGCCGTTGTTGTAATCCAAACCGGTCATGGTGAAGCTGGTGGTCGAACCGCCGGCGACATACGTCCCGCCGTCGAAGCCGTAGCCGTTGAGTGAGGTGTAGATCATGTAGCCTGTCGGTGTGTCGCCGCCGACCGCCAGATATGCCGGCGGAGTCCAACTGACTGTCACGGTCCCATCGCCGTTGGTCTCGGTCATCACGTCCGTCACGGGATCGGGCAGGAAGGTCAAGCCGGTGGCCCCGCCATCGACCGTATTGAAGTACTGCTGCAGGCCCTGATAGGTCGCGCGGGCCACGGCGATACGGACGTCCGCGTCACGCATCAGGTCCAGGTCCAACGAACTGTCGTGGAATGCCCACTCGAGGATGGTCGCGTCGAACTCGTCGTTGATGTAAGAATTGTTGATCTCGCCGTAATTGAAGTCCGCTTGGTACGTGTCGGAAGTGCGGGTAGACCAGTCGTGCTCGAACGTGCCGTTGAGCGCGGACATGTCATCGTTGACCTTACCGCCGAGGATGTCCGCCAAGAGGAACTGGTTGGGTGTCGCACCACCGCTATTGGTGTTGTGCAACCCTACCGCGCCACGGCCGCCGCCCGCGTTAGAGTGGTAGCTGATGAAGACGCGATCGCTGAGCGAACCTGCCGCAGAGTTGTTCATGAAGGCCGCGAAGCGCGGCGGGGCGCTGACGGTGGAGCTCAGGCTGCCGTAGGCGGTGCTGGCGGAGATGCCCTGACCCAAGTTTTGAGCGATCCAATAGACACCGGGTTCGTTCTCGCGTGACGTACCGGAGATCGTGCCGTAAGGCGCGATGTCGCCCATGCCGTTACCGAAGCGGATCATGTCGGCGATGACGTTGCCCGACTCACTGTTTTCGTTGCTGATATCGACATAGCCGTCGGTCCCCTGCTCGAAGTAGTAAGTGCCGAGGTAGACCAGGCCGTCACCGACCATCCGGTGATCGACGCGTACTTCGGTTGTCCCACCGGAGTGGGTTACTTTATAGAGTTGGTTGACCCGGTCCGACCCGTCATGCACCCATGTGTAGACGGGGTAGTACCCGGCCTCAGGGATATCGGGGCGGTAACGAGCGTAGGCGGTTTCGGTAGCCGAAGTTGATGCGTAACGATAGGGAGTGTCACCCGGGCTGCCATAAAACACAGATTGCGTGCTGTTGCCCCATGACCCAACATAGGTGACTTCGGCATCATCGTTATCGATGATCACTTCGTTGGTCTGATGCCCGATTGGCCTTAGCGGAACGATGGTCGCACCGGCGCGCCAGAGGAAGTCGGCCAGGAACGTCATCATGTCCTGGTTGCTCAGGTCTTCGACGATTTCCTCTATCTCGGGGCGTTGGAAACCCCAGCTACCGTTTTCGTTGGCGGTTAAGCCGTGCCCGCCGTGCAGGTAGACGATCTTGCCGGTCAGCGCGCCGACGGGTTGCGATCCTATTGCGTTCAGGCCCGCTGCGGCCATCGACGCCAGTTGTTCGGAAGCGGCAGCGGACGCGGCAATGTAGCCGTCCGGTATATCGATCGTGATGCTGACATCGTACTGATCGAGGTTCCCAAGCCCGACGCTATCGAGATACTCAGCAAAGTCCTGTTGATTCTGGATCGAATCAAGCGTGCTGGCGGACAACAGCAGGCGCGGCTCAAGCGGCTCGATTCTTGCAGGCTCGTGATCGGTTTTGCGGTGGTCAGCAGAGTGGTCGTTGGATGCGTCGATAGGCATGTTTTCCCCGTCCTCCTAATAAGATTAGGTTCGTTATAAGTTAGTCTTTTCAGGCCGCGCGCCGCCGAAGCTCTCCACTCGGGGGGTAATGGCGCGCAAAGGCAGGTCTATTACATAATAATAGCACGAAAAGATCAGATACCAAGCCCGGATAAACCCGGATTCGCGGATATTTCGCAGTATTTAAGTACGAAAAAAATGCACAAATTTGAAAAGATCGCCTTGTCTTATGACGATCTGGTCGTTATCTTACCTCTGAATGAGGGGCTGGCTGCCGAGTGCACTACTCGGAGCCCCAATCCGGAACCCGCCCTCCGGATTCGGGGACCTGTGCCGGCTTCTGACAGGCTCCGACCGTTATGCCCTGTAAGGCTGTTCTGGTACTGCAGGATGATCACGGTCGGAGCTTTTTTATGCGCCGATCCGAGCATGCTGTAAGTGCCACGCCCTTGGCGAGGCCACTTCAGCGGCCGGTCAAATTACCCAAACCCCCATGCGATGCGCGCAAAAAAATACCGCCGCCCTTGAGCTCTCCCCTCCAGGCGGCGGTCTTACAGTTAACGGATTGAGGCAAAAGTCCGGGCTTTTCGCTCCGGTCTCCGCACTACCGTAGGGACGGTAGTTCGTCTTTCTCCTCTCCTCTTGTCCCCTCCGTTTCCTGCGACGACGAATTTAACTCAACCCCGCCAATCCACGCAACCCCTTTTTGCCAAATAGCACGAAAATTATCCCAGTCCTAACGATTTCTGTCTTAGATCGCTTCTAAACACCCGCCGAGACAAACTTATCCACCACTCATCAACAGATCGTTAGACTATTGAACAACCCAAAGACACGAACAACTCAATGCGAAGGAGTCCATGATGCCAGGTAAACGTTGTTCACTCGTTCAATTGCTCACGATGTTCGCTCTCGCAGTCGTTTGGATATCTCAAACGACGCCGGCTTACGCTGAAGAATCCAAAGAATCCGCCAAGCAAACAACACCTTTTGAATCGCACATCTATAAAGATGAAAATGGAAGCGAGTTGCCTTACCGCCTGCTCGTCCCGAAGAATGTGCAAGGCCCGATGCCGTTGTTGCTGTTCCTGCACGGCGCGGGCGAGCGCGGCAACGACAATGAAAAGCAACTTGTCTGGGGCAAAGACATCCTGCTCAAAGCGGCGAACGAATACCACTGCATCGTCATCGTCCCGCAATGTCCGGAAGGCGGATGGTGGAGCAACATCGATCGCGCTGAAGGCAAGATGACGCTCAACCCCGAACCCGCCGAGCCGATGAAAAACGCGCAGGCGGTTGTCGACCAGATGATCGAAAAGTACGACGTCGACTCGGATCGTCTGTACATCATGGGTCTATCGATGGGCGGCTTCGGTTCGTGGGACGCGATCAGCCGTTGGCCCGGGCGCTTCGCTGCGGCGGTCCCGATCTGTGGCGGGGGTGATACCTCTAAAGCAGAATCAATCGTCGACACGCCCATCTGGGCGTTCCACGGCGACGCCGACCCCGTCGTTAGCGTCGACCTGACGCGGGCGATGATCAAAGCGATCAAAGAAGCGGGCGGTGAACCGAAGTACACCGAGTATCCCGGCGTCGGCCACAACAGTTGGTCGCCGGCGTTCGAAGAACCGGGCCTGCTGGATTGGATCACCTCGCAGAGCTTGGCGAAAGAGAAGCAGGAATAACCGCGAAGGCGCGGAGAGTGCGAAGAAAAGAAGAGTTAGCCACGGATGAACACGGATAAACACAGATAGAAGAAATATCCGCAGATTACGCGGATCGCGCAGATTAAGACTTTTTGGTTTGTAAATTCAAAATATGCGTCATCTGCGTAATCTGTGGATACTTCCTGCCATCTATATTCCTATCTGTGTTCATCCGTGTTCATCTGTGGCTAAAACTCCGGTTACAATGGTCTGACAGGGCGGATATCTATTCAGATTAAGGAAGCATTAGCATGCGCGTGCTGATCATGTCGGACATGGAAGGCGTCAGCGGGATTGTGACGTGGGACTGGGTGAACTACGGCGCACCGATGTATGAGGAGGGGCGCAAACTGTATACCGAAGAGATCAACGCGGCCGTGCGCGGCGCGATCGCGGGCGGGGCGACGGAGATCGTCGTTGTGGATTGTCATGGCGCAGGTGGAGACATGTCATTCAATTCGCTGATCCCCGAAGACCTGCACCCGGACTGTGAATTCGTCGCACACCATGCGTGGGGGCGCTATACGGAGCTACTGGAAAAAGGTTGTGATGCAGCGCTGATGGTCGCGATGCACGCCCGCGCAGGGACGCCGGACGGCGTGATGTGTCACACGATCTCAACCACCACATGGCGTAGCGTTTTCTTCAACGACGACGAGGTCGGCGAGTTCGGGATCAACGCCGCGCTGTGCGGCCACTACGGTTGTCCGGTCGCGCTGGTCACGGGCGACGAAGCAACCATCCGCGAAGCCCGGGAAATCATCGACGGCCTGGAATGCGTCGCGGTGAAGAAAGGCCTGTCACGCTACAGCGCACGACAAGTCCCCCCGAAGCGCGCACGACAGATGATCGAAGACGGTGCGAGAAAAGCGCTGATTGAATTGCCCAAGAAGAACCTCAAGCCTTACGTCCCCGCGAAGCCGACGACGATCACGGTCAACCTGTCTACGGTGGATACAGCCAATCGATTCATGGGGCGCTACGGCGTTGAATTAGTCGACCCGCTCAAGGCGGTGAGTAAGGCCGACGACTGGATGACCGCGTGGAACCAGATATGGGATTACTAAAGCGGCAAAATACAACTTGCGTTAACTCCCTCTCCCCTCGGGAGAGGGCTGGGATGAGGGCGGTTTGGGGGAAAGTGCGCCATTTAAACGCTGGTTGTTTAAAACAAGACGGCCCTCACCCTAACCCTCTCCCGAGAGGAGAGGGGACCGGAAAAGCTTTACTTGTCTCACTTCTTGTTTTGTGCTGCCTGCTTATCGTTGGCTGTGCAAGCAAACCAACCGTCACCGAAAAAACCGTTTCGCCGGATGTCGATTGGCGCAATAATCCGATGCACATTGTTGACCGCATGATCGTGTTGGACGATGCGGCGGACTGGTCGACCGGCGAATTCAAACGCATCAAGGTTAATGATGATGGACAACTGACGCTGGACGATCCGCCCAGCCGTGAGCGTTATCCGCGCAGTGGGACGTGGACAAGTCCGGAGTATGTCACCGACTTTCCGTTTACGCAGGTGTTGCCTTCATGGAACATGAATGTGCAGGCCGAGTCGGGCGTGAAGTTTTTTATCCGTTCGCGTGACATGAAAAGCGGCGACTGGTCGCCTTGGTTGTATATCGGCTCGTGGGGCAAGACCTCGCCGAATGACAAGCAGGACATCCAGTTCAAGCACGGCAAGATTGATATCGACTTCCTGGTGCTCAAACGACCCGCCGACGCGTACCAGATGCGTGCGGTGTTCCAGAGTTACGATGTGGATGGCGCATCCAACCCGAGCATGCGCAAGTTTGTCATGATTTATTCGGGCGCGATCGAAGATGAAAGCAAACGTGCTGAACTCGCCCGACCGATCAAGATTGAAGGCAACTGGGCGCGGACGCTGGATGTGCCGTTTTTCACACAGGCTGATGCTCCGCCGGCACTCAAGCCGCAGATCTGTTCGCCGACATCCGTCACGATGGTGATGCAATCGCTGGGCGATGACGGGACGATGGTGGATAACGCGCTGGCGATCTACGACCCGGAGTACAGTATCTTCGGCAACTGGGGCAGGGCGGTTGCGTATGCCGGGCAGCTCGGTTTCGATGCGTACCTGGATCGCATCCGCACGTGGGACCAGGTCAAAGCCTACATCGCACAAGGCCAGCCTTTGATCGCATCGATCCGTTTCGAGTCCGGCACGTTCCCGAGCAATGTGATGGATTCAACAAAAGGGCACCTGGTCGTGATCCGCGGGTTAACAAAAGACGGCGACGCGGTGATGAACGATTCGGCGAGTAAAACGCGTGGCGAGGGCATTATTTATCGGTCTGAAGAATTAGCGCGGGCGTGGATACGCCATGGTGGGGTGGCCTATATCATTCGGCCGATGAAGGTTAAGACAGAGAAGTTAGGTGATTCCTCAAAATAAAACCTATACCTCGGGCATGATCCGGGGTATGATGAGGTAAGCCAAGATCCTGCTCGTCGGGGCCCGGCGCGATGCCGAGACGTTTGTGAGACCAGACGAGGATTGAATGCGACTTACTTCCACCATGCACGTAACTGGCGCAGAGCCCGCCCCAAACCGTCGCGCCGAAAAGGCGGACACGTGCCTGCTGCGCAACACGAACGGGATGAACGGCAGCGTGTTCGGTGATCGACTGATCGACACGGTCGCGCAGCGCGACTTCACGGACGCGATGCAGGGCTATCTCGTTACACGCAGCGCCCCGGCAAGAAACGGCCCGCCGGTCGATTTTCTTTTCGCTGCCGGCAAAGACCCGAAACTGCCGGATGAAGTCTTCCATCAACTACTCTGGGGCGGCCTGTTCATCTACGCCGACCGTGATGAAAAGCGCGTTCGCGGCATCGCGCGGGAATATGACGGCAAACGCGGGTTCCTTCTGGAAACGCCGCACGCATTGACACGCATAAACCGCCTGGGCTTCCGCTTCCCCGGCCTGTCGACAAATATCCATTACTTCGCCGCCCGTAAGGTCTGCATGATCCAGCCCGGCGAGGTCACGGAACGATACACGTACAAAGTCGAACTGATGCGCGAACCAAGCGCGGAGCATGGCTACGTCGTCTGCAAGGAAGTGCCGACCTATGCCGACGTCGCGTACCGATTAAGGCGCCGTTTCCCGGATGCCAACGATAAAGATATCGAGTTGCGCACACGCAAGCTCGTCGACAATGTGTTCCCGACATTCCTGACGCGCGAAGCGGCGATCCTGAAGATCCTGCAGAACGAGCTGCCCGAGCCGTACCGTCACAGCGTGCCCAAACCGATGGGCGTGATCAAGGACGGCAACGGGTTTGTTCGCCGGCTCGCGATGAACTGGTTGCGTACAGGCGGGCCAAAACTGTCGCAGATCGAATTCGCCAAGCAAAGCGCAAAACTGCTCAGTGCGCTGCACAACCGGGCTCAAGTCATGCATCTGGACCTGCGCCTGGATAACTTCGTCCTTACGCCGCGCGGCGTCGGATTCGTCGACTTCGGATCATCCGCACGCATCGGCGAAAACATCCAGCAGAGTCCGATGCTCACCAGCCTGTTCGGTGAAATGATGCGCACCAGCAAGATCCAGCGCATGCTCGGGCAGATGCTCGAAAAAGGGCAGGTCACTAACCGCTCATTCACTTGCGTTCACCAGAAGCCGGACCCGGCGATCGATACGTTCTATCTCGCACTGCAAATCACCAAACCCACGCACAATCCTAACTTCGCGCACCTGATCGAGTACGATCCGAACACGGTCGAGGCGCAGGCGATCTCGAGCCTGACCGCCGCCGTGCTTCGGCCCAAGGAACAACAGGATGTACCTTTCGAGACGGCCGACGACGTGCTGCGCGGCATCCAACGCATCGAGCGCCGACTCATCGAACGCCAATCCCGCGCCTCCGCCTGAAGCTGTTTACGGCTTAGCGACGATGAACTCTTTAGTTCATTTCCCAATACTTATCGCACCCAGCCACACCCCAAACCCTACAACCCCCATACTATCTCTGGATTAACCCAGCCGAACCATCAGTCGCGCTGTCACCACACCGATATTTTCGATATGAGACTGGTCCGCAATCCTAAACTCGTGCTCGACGCGCCACCATCCAACGAACGCAGACGGCACGGCCGACTGCGCTGCGAGGACGCAAGCTGCTGCGTCGGTCAGGTGATCGATCTATCCGGATCGGGCATGCGCGTCTTACGACGTGGCGGGCAGATCATGGAGGTCGGCGATTCATACACCATCAGCGTCCACCCGAACGCCGGCGACCCCGTCCTCAAACTGCCAGCTCGCGTCATCTGGGTCGAACGCCAGGGCTTCCGCAAACACATGATCGGCTTCGAGTTCAGCGAGCTCGACGATCAGATGCGATTCAAACTCAGCGAACTGGCAAGAATCGTCTGCGACCAGATCATCTTCCGCTGTGCTTGAGTGCTAGTGGCTAGTGGCTAGTGGCTAGTGGCTAGTGGCTAGTGGCTAGTGGCTAGTGGCTAGTGGCTAGTGGCTAGTGGCTAGTGGCTAGTGAATTGTATTTCCATCTCCCCCAACGCCGGTTCTGAGCGAAGCGAAGGGCCGGGTTTCCGAAGTGTTCAATCTTCCATGTGGAATGTTCAATCTGCTGCAAGCCGCACTGCGCTAACACCAGCACAACACACCATGCTACAAAATTGAACATCGTACATCCAACATTCAATATCACCCTCACTGCTGCAACGACACAATCACCGCATCGCGCAACCCCAGTTTGCTTTTCGCCTGACTCGCAGCACCGAACGTGGCGAACCGGCCAACCTGCACCATATTGAGTGTCCGGCCGCTGGCTGTCGCGCCGGGGGTGACATAAACGGAACCAAGCTCGGCCGCCGCGACTTTGCCCGCATACTCCGACGCCAGCTTGTCCGCATTATCACGATTGGCAAACGCGCCGATCTGGATCGTGTATCCCGTGACCGCAAGCTGCTCGTCGATGCGCTGAATCAGGCTCTTGTCGGCTGTCGCCTTGCGGGCCAGCAGCAGGCTCGTGCGCGCCTGAGGCCATTGACCCAGCTTCTGCTGTGCGACGCCGGCATAGAAGTAGCCCTGCGCGCGGTCTTCGCCATGCTGTAATGATGCACCACGCATGAAGGCGTTGGCGGCGGCGGCGTATTGCAGTTGCTGGGAATAGATCAACCCGAGCGTCGAGCTGGCGTCCGCAGCGAGCGATTCGTCTTTACTCAATGCGGCGACGCGCAGATAGCGTTCTGCGGCCGACATATTGCCCAACCGGTACGCCGAAACCCCCGCCAGGTAATTCGCCAGGTCGCGCTCGGCCCCGCCGGTCGCATTCGCCGCCCGCGCGGCCGTCGAATACGCCTGCGTGTAGTTGCCCTGCTGGAAGTGCGACTGCGCCAGATCCACCTGGTTAGGCCCCTTGGCGGTCTGGCATCCCGCCAAAACAAAGCGCCAGCCCTGCGATAAGCCAGGCGGCGGTCCTTACGTGTTTCATATGTGTCTGCATCATCGTGTCCCCTGATCCGTCCGTGGTTCGGCCTTGCGATTCATTGGCTGGTATAGTTTAAGCGTTACGCACCCGTCTATCACATTTGAGGATTCCTATGAGCCTGCTTCGGCCCATTCTTGCACAAGCCATCAAACGCCCACGCTCCGTCGCCGTCATCGACGACCGCCAGTCCTACTCCTATGCGAAGCTCATCGCCGGTGCTTACTTCATCGCCCGCGAGATCAAACGCAACAGCTCCGCCAGGCACGTCGGCATCATGCTCCCGACCAGCGGGGCCTTCCCCGTCGCGCTGCTTGGCGCCTGGATCGCCGGCCGGGTCCCCGTCCCGTTCAACTACCTGCTATCCAAGGAAGAACTCGCCTACGTCATCAAAGACAGCGACATCGACACCCTCTTCACCTCCAGCCTGATGCTCGAACACCTCGGCGGCGCAGACGCCATCCCCGAGGGCATCAAGGTCATCGAGCTGGAAAAAGTCAGCTTCAAAGGCATGCCCCCGATCGGCTGGCCGCCGAACCCCAAAGACGATGACCTCGCCGTCCTGCTCTACACCTCAGGCACGTCCGGCAAGCCCAAGGGCGTCATGCTCACGCATAACAACCTGCAGTCCAACGTACTGGCCGCCATCGAACACGCCAAGATCACCCGAGCCGACAAATTCCTCGGCGTGCTGCCGCAGTTCCACGCGTTCGGCCTCACGGTGCTGACGCTGCTGCCGCTATTCATCGGTTCGCAAGTCGTCTACACTGCCCGCTTCGTGCCGCGCAAACTCATCGGACTGATCGAAGAACACAAGCCCGATATCTTCATCGCCGTGCCTTCGATGTATGGCGCGCTACTGTCGGTCAAGAGCGCGAAGCCTGAAACAATGAGTTCGCTGCGCTTCGCCGTCTGTGGCGCGGAACCCCTGTCCGATTCGATCTACACCGCGTTCAAAGAAAAGTTCGACACCAAGCTCTTCGAGGGCTACGGCCTTACCGAAACCTCCCCCGCAACCAACTGGTGCACCCGCGCGCAGAACAAACGCCACTCCGTCGGCCAACCGCTGCCCGGCGTGGGTAACTACATCGTCGATGAACACAACAACATCCTCGGGCCCAACGAAGAAGGTGAAATCATCCTCACCGGCCCGAACATCATGAAGGGCTACTACAAGCTCGACAACAAGACCGCCGAAGTCATCACCGAAATCACCCCGCCCGGCTCGGACAAACCCGTCCGCGCCTTCCGCACCGGTGACATCGGCAAGATCGACGAGGAAGGCTTCCTATTCATCACAGGCCGCAAAAAAGAAATGCTCATCGTCGGCGGCGAAAACGTCTTTCCGCGCGAAATAGAAGAAGTCATCAACACCCACCCCTCCGTCGCCGCCTCCGCCGTCATCGGCAAAAAAGACGACATGCGCGGCGAAGTCCCCATCGCCTTCGTCGAACTCAACGAAGACGCCACCTTCGACGAGTCAGCCATCCGAAACCATTGCCGCGACTCACTCGCCCAATTCAAAATCCCCAAAGAAGTCCGCGTACTTGATAAGCTGCCGCGCAACCCGACCGGCAAAATCCTCCGCCGCGAATTGAAAGCGGAGTGAGACATGTTTTTGTCCAATCGCCCTCCAATCAAGCTCGCGCTAAAAGGGCTGGGCCCAGTGTCATTGAAGAAAGAAGTCCTGCATAAAGCCGGAAGCAATCTGTGGGGAGACCCCCGCTTTGTTCTGAGAGGTTTTGTACCGTTCTTGCTTCAGCTTCCTGTGCTGTGGCTCATAGCGAAGATCTTCGGTCCCGTGTATGACGAGTTTGGGGAAGCAAACAATCTTGTCAGTTTGATACTGTCTCTTTGCATCATGATGCTCGCCTTCGTAAACATGTGGATACAAACCTCTCTACGCCAACGAATATGCTTGGCCGAAGAATTAATTCGTAGAAATTTACGCCCCGATCTGTGCTTGGAATGCGGCTACGACCTGAGCGGCACGCCCGATGAGTCCACCGCCTGCCCCGAATGCGGCGCCAAGATCGCACAAGTAACCAAACAAGAGCCGGAAACAGAAAGCGAGGCCGGGGGATGAGTCAAGACAAGCGTGCTGTCAAGAAACTTTCTCAAGAGATCAATCGCTTTGATCAGATGTTTCCCGAGCTTAAGTCAATGCCGATGGAGGTGCGTATGCACCTGGTCCTGACCGGCCGAAGGAATCGCGTCTGGATGAAACCTGGGTGGTGGTTGCGCTGGTTGTACCCCGTCCCGATCTACATCGCATGGCACGTGTTGCATGCTCAACTTCCGTCGGGCCGGATCACCTATGTACTCGACAACGCTGTACTCGCCAGCCTGCTCTGCCTCGTTTACTACAGCCAAAATGCCGCATCGCGACATTACAAAAAAGTCCACGTCCACAACGAACTGGTCCGTATCGAACTACGCCCGCCGATCTGCCTGATATGCAACTACGACCTGCGCGGCACGCCCGACGAATCGACATCATGCCCCGAATGCGGCGCAACCATCGCGCCGGTTACGGTAACTGATGAAAACAGTAGCTATGCGGTTTACACCCCGGAGATCGCAGAGTTTATGAGGGCAACCACGGATCACACAGATGACACAGATGAACAGCAGGCCTGACATTCCCGTTTTCTACCCTGCACCCGACACCCCAAACCCTACACCCCGCTCTCGCCCCCTGCCCCGCGCCCCACGTTTCACCTCACGCTTCCGCTCATAAACCAACCACCCCGGCCGCTTCACCTCCCTGCCGAACAACAACCCGCCACTCAAATAACTCACAAACTCGTTCCACCCGCGATAATCACACAACGAAAAGTTACGCACCCTCCAACACGTCGAACACGCAAAACAGCGCTTCCCTTTCAACACATCCTCCACCCCCGGATACCACCGCCCACTCAACCGCCCCCGGAAGCCCCCCTGAAAGTCCCCCCGTAAACCCCCCGCATCAGCCGCTTGCGGTTTGGCGCTCTCGATCTCGCTCCCGCTCTTGCTCCCACTCTCACCTCTCCCCTCATTAGCCTCCCCGACATCAATCCCCTCATCATCATTCAATCGATGCGCAATCGTCGACACAGGCAAAGGCCCATACAACGTCTGCACCAGCCGCCCACACGACCGATGCTCGCCCGTCGCCGGGTCGTACCGCCCCGGGCACACAAAGTTCCATCCCCTGAACCGCTCCGTCCCGTCACCGTATGGCCGATACCTCGGCACACGTTCCACCTGAAGTACATACTCATCCTGAACACCCTGCCCAAGGTATTGCCACATCGACCCCCAAACCGCGTGCGGCGATCGCCCGAACGACGCACCCGGATTCAAAGGCACATCCGTCCAAACCACAGGCACATCCATCCCGAAGTGCCCATGACACTGCGCCTTCTCATACCGCACACAAAAAACCGCGCCCTGCTCATTCACCTCCTCGTAACGACGCGGTGCTTTATGCGCACGCACCCGTCGCGACCGCCCCGGCCGACCCGCCTTCGGCAACCAATACCGTAGCGCCTCCGGATGTCTCCCAAGCTCCCGCGCCGCATCCACCAGCCTCATCCCCGGCCAACCCAACCACACCGGCCCGCACAACTCACGCAACCGCTTACCATCCAGCTCCAGCCGATGCCCCTGCCACGTCTCAAACGCCCGCCGATCATCCATCAGCGTGTTCCACCCCTGCAGCCGCGTATCCGACGCGCGCACCGCCATACACCACGCCCGAGGCGGCCGCTGCAACGTCCTCCCCTTACTCCGCCGCCAACGCTTCCGCGCAAGCCCCCGGTCCCCCCGCAACTTCGCCGTCACCTCACCCCACGCCTCCATCAGGTTCCGATCCAATTCATCCATCACAAAACACCTCCTCTATAGAGGTGCACCCCGCCCCCCTCATGCGCACAACCCGGAAACAACCCCGCCCCCCAGCCGCCGCGTCACACGCGGCGGCCCCCAATGCACAACACGCCCCCCACAAAAATAAACCCCAGCCATGCAACAAAGCCCGGTCATGCGGCAAAGCCGCTTGGCCGGGGTCCACATCATTCAACCAAACACTTCCCCCAACCCCTCGGTTTTCTACCCTACACCCGACACCCCAAACCCTACACCCCGCTCTCACCCTCCGGGCGAGGCTCCTCCTTCGGCTCCCGATACAGCAACACCGTCCGCCCGACGACCTGCACCAACTCCGCCCCGACCGCCTGACACACCGCGTTGGCCAATTCCTTGCGTTCCTTGCCTTCAAGCTCCGTAAACCGCATCTTCACAAGACCCTTCCGATCCAGCAACCGATTCAGATTCGCCGCAAACGCATCACTGAACAGCCCCTTACCCAACCGACAATCGTCCGGCATGGTCTGGCCTTGCTGTTTGAGCGCACGTTTTTGTTGGGGGGTTAGGGGCATGGATTAATGCCTCCAATACCTGGACAATTAACACAACAACATGACGTATTTAGATTCATATCTGTTTACTTTTTACCACGTGCCGGTGGGCGGCGACTCTTTCCTATGCTCGCGGAATATCTCAAGTTTTGTAAAAAAATCTACAAGTTCCCTAGGTATCTCTGTTTTTCGATAAGAAGATACAATTTGCCAGTCCTTGATTGTTACACCTTCTTCATCTTGTAATCTTTGTCGAAAGGCGCGAAGCAATCTTTTACCAGGCGCAATTTTAATGCGTCCTTCAATCGTTAGCCACTTGGCATCAAATATGCGAATGGCCTCCTGAGTAATTGTTGATAAATCTTTGCTTGATCCAACCGAACGAAGGTAATTCGCGCGTTTGGCAATAAACTGGGCCTGAATTTCATCTTTCATTCCATCCGTGAGTTCCTTAAGCACATTAATAGTCGAAAAAGTGGAGTCATGGAATTCACCCTTGCGTCTAGCACGCTCTGAAATTGCACGTTCTGTTGCACGCCTAAGGACTTCAGGTTCAAGCAAATAGTTTTCTACCTCCTTTCGCCCCAAGAAAAACACCATCTTTAGATGCTTAAGCAATCTTGATTCGATTTCGTCTAATTCTTCGTCACACCAATAATCTCGGTCATAAACAGCGGCCATATCAACTTGAGTTCCAAGCGTTTGCTGAATACCCCAACCCAGACCGGCCAGTTTTTCCCAAGAAGAAAATCCCCCTGATTCCACTACAGATAACCCTTCTCCGGTAGCAATCTTTGGGTATTCAGCTTGCCGGGCAAATCTACGAAGCAAACTGAAATCATATATGCCCTCGACAAAAACAACACGACGTGTCCTCGCTAACTGAGTGAGGACCATATTATGTATTGAGCCAATGGCATCCAACGTGTCTTGCACATTCTCTATCTTCTTCAATCGTGACGCGCTCTTTTTGTGCTTATCAACCAAGAGTATGTCAGAGGGGTCGGCTTCACCGATTAATTCAGTGGAATGAGTAGCAATTATGACGTCGGATCTTAGATCGCGAAGAATGCCAAGGAGTTGGCGCTGAACATCAGGATGAAGGTATATTTCAGGCTCATCAATTGCCACGACCGTAGCGTCCTTAGACCGTACTATGTGTGTCAATAACTGACACCAAACCTGGAATCCAAAACCCGCCCAAAATAATTCGCGTGGTATTCTATTTTCCTCACAAAACATGACGAGATACTTGGCGAGTACATCGGGCTTTTCGGGCTTACGAATCGTCATTCCTGGCCAGGTATCCATAATCATCTCAGCAAACGAGTCGAACCCTTCTGGATTGTAATACCAATAATTACGAAAATGGCGAGAAGCGCGATGTGTAGTCAAACCTCTTTTAATTGTTTCATCTTGGACTATCTGCTCATTGTGTTCTACTGGCCCAAGCACTGGTACAACATTTATATTGATCGGAAAAGCTGCCTTAAACGTCCTAGGAATCCAAGTGCCGGAGACTTCAGATTGCGGGATTAGGATACAACCACCATCACGGGGAAAATAAAGAAGAAGGTGGTTACGATTACTAAAGGTGTATTTTACAGTGGTATCGGTGTCAGCATATTCTGTGTGCACATTTTCTGTTGATATTGGAAGTGCTTCAGTAGACAGTCTATAGCCTAATACAGAACCACTTGGGCTCTCTACATATGTTGCTTTAAGCCTGGACGCAGTCTTGATACCGTACTCAAGCACGCGCAAAGAGCTGATAATTGTTGATTTCCCACAATTGTTGGTGCCGACAAGAATATTCATGTCCTGTAGGGAAAGTGAAAAATCACTCAGGGCCTTAAAATTTTTGAAGCGAATGGAAGTTAATGAAACTCGTGATCCAATCTTTGACATGATAAGCAATCCATTCCCACAGAATAGTGAATGACTTGATACGTCACACACGATACCAAATCTCTGTATAAAGTACACAGAGCAATCAAATTTAACTCGCAAACAATTAAGCATACAAAAACGGCTCTAACGCAAAGCCGCAAGCAGCTTAGTGAGGGCATTTCCCTGCTTTTTTCAACGCCTTCACATACGGCGAATTTGGAGAGTGGCCTTGGTGCAGCGGCCAGTCGTCGTAGGATTGGATGAAGTCCCAGTGTTGGGCGGGCAGGTGGATTTTGAGGGGGTTGTTTTCGATGTACGAAATAGTTCGGCGGATGGCATCCGGGTGGTCGAGGTAGACGTGCCAGCCGCCGTGGGTCCAGGTGGGGTGGGATGGAATCTATGTGGTTCACAATCGTACGGGCATTTATCGTATCTTCTGTAATCGCTGTTCAAGGTCCTTCACCGGCGCAAAGTAGTCTGTTTTCCCCCGCTTGCTGGCCGTCAGTAGCTTGCGGCGAGTGAGGTCTAACAGATCATTGCGAGCCGTTTGATACACCACACCATGACTGGTCCGGTGTGATTCGGTCGTATACCTCTGTCCGGGATGTCGCAGCGCGTGACTAAGCAAAGCACGTTGACGGTGATTGAGTTCAACCGTGGATCTGAGTAATGAATCTAAAGCTCTTGCCTGCTCTGCTTTCCGTTCAATATATTGGTGCAGTCTATTGATAGCCTGATTGATTACCTTCAAATGGTAAAGGATAAAGTATGTTAGGTCGTTTTCGTCCGTTTCCGTATGTAAAAATGCACGATAATACTGGCGGTTTGAATCTAATATCACTTGTGAAATTGAGACGTACTCAAATAACCAATAACCACTCCTAAGCATAGACCAGTAGAACAATGCACGGGCGGCTCGGCCGTTGCCATCCACAAAAGGATGATCATAAGCTAACCAGAAGTGTAATATGATGGATCTCACGACTGGATGCACAAAGCGATCCGGCGACTTCCCGTTTGCAAAATCACACATCTTCTTTAATCGCGCAGGTAGTTGATCTGCAGGCGGAGGTACATGAGCAATCTGCCCATAGTCATCCCCAACCTCAATTTTGCGATCACTACCCCTGAAACAACCGGCATCGTCGGGATTATCCAGAGTTTCTTTTGTCATTTGTCGGTGTAGTTCAAAAACAACTTCTGGCGAGAGCGGTTGTTCTTTGATCTTACCAATATGTCGCATCGTCAGATAATTGTTGAGTATCATCTGCTCGTCACGGTTTTGTGGCCGACGATTAGTCCGTAACATTTCTTTGGCCACCTCACGTGTGGTCAATGCTCCCTCAATCTGGCTGGATGTAATCGCCTCCTGCACAAGAGAAGAGATCAGATAACGGTCTTTCTCTTCCGAATTTGTCACAGGCTCGGCTATACCAATCTGACCCCCTGTTGATAAATCAACCCTGTGCTGCATCTCTGAGATCGTGTCTACAATTACATAGCTGAAGTGCTTTCCATTTACATCTTCCAGATCTATGTACTTGCGATTCAAAGATCGCGCCAGCTTTGCGCCGTACCACCACTGTTCTGCAGTCAGGCCTTCTGGGGCTTTGCGTCGTCGAAACTTGTCCCAATGGTCGTACCGTTGCTGACGGAATTCCTCCATCCCAGCGCGAAATGCCTTAGCGTATATTTCTGTGTCACCTTCTTTGGGAAACAGAACTTCCTCGGAAAGCGATGGAGGCTTGGCAGGCATTTTGAGAGCGTAGTCAGTCATCCTAATTATATCCTAATTCATCACAAATTAGGATATAACCGGTTGATCCCAAAATCAACCTAATTGACACAAAATTAGGATGAACCAGCCTGGTCCTATAAAATCCCTTCTGTGGGTATACAGGTGACCATACCCCACTTATTATCGTGCCACAATAATATGACTTTGGCTGTTGTTGCTAGCCATCATATGCCTACATTAAAACAGGCAGTAGACCAATGCCTACTGCCTATCACTGTTATTTGTTTATCAAAAGTGACTTACACTAACCCGGCCCCGCCCGTCACGATCGGTTCGCTGACAAACTCGCGGGGATCGGTCACCTTACCCGTCAGCGCACTGGCGGCGGCGGTCAGGGGGCTGGCCAGGTAGACGCCGGCTTCCTTGTGGCCCATGCGGCCGGGGAAGTTTCGGTTGGTGGTGCTGATGCAGTTGATCGGCTCGTTCAGGCGGCCGAATGTGTCGGCGGGGCCACCTAAGCACGCGGCACAGCTGGCGGCGCCGATCAGGCAGCCGGCTTCTTCCAGCGCTTTATAAACAGTCAACTCACCATCGGCAGCCTTCTCGCCACGCAGGTTGAGCGTGAGCATGTCGGAGTGGACCTCGGTCGAGCCGGGCACGACGAAGGTCGGGATCTTCACGCTCTTACCGGCCAGGATGTTCGCGGCGAAGATCATGTCGGTGATCTTCCCGCCGGTGCACGAGCCGATGTACGCGCGGTCGAGTTTGACGTCCGAGCAGTTGCGGGCGGTGTCCTTGTTGTCCGGGCTGTGCGGCTTGGCGACCATCGGCTCCATCGCGCCCAGGTCCCATTCGTGCTCGAAGCAATACTCAGCGTTCGGATCATCCTTATAGACGGTCCAGTCCGGACGTGTGGAACGGGCGCGGACGTAAGCGAGTGTCTTTTCATCGACATCGCAGATGCCGTTCTTCCCGCCGGCTTCGATGGCCATGTTGGTCAACGTCATGCGGTCTTCAAGGCTCAGGCTCTGGATGCCATCGCCCGCAAAGTACATGGCTTTGTAAGTCGCACCGGCGACGCCGATCTGGCCGATGACCGCGAGGATCAGGTCCTTGGCGGTCAGGTAGGGGGGGATCTGGCCATGGAAGGTGAACTTCATGGTCGGCGGAACCTTCAGCCAGGTCTTGCCCGTGCCGAGCGTGAACGCGGCATCGGTGTTGCCGACGCCTGATGCAAACTGGCCGAACGCACCGGCGGTGCAGGTGTGGCTATCCGTGCCGAGCATGATCTCGCCCGGCCGGCAGTGGCCTTCCTCAGGCAGCGCCTTGTGGCAGACGCCTTTATAGTTGGTCTGATTCGGATCGCGGTAAGGATTAGGGAAGCCCGAGCCCTCAGCCGTGTTGAGGAAGTCCGGGTCGTAGTAATACTTCAGCCCTTGTTCCTTGACGAAGTCGCGCAGCGTCTGGACGTTGCGGTGACACTTTTCATCAGCGGTGAAGATATAGTGGTCGGGGATAATGACGACACGGTCCTTGTCCCAGACCTTGGCGTCCTTGCCGAACTGCTTCTTGAAGATGCCGATCGTGCCCGGCCCGCAGACATCGTGTGTCATCAGCAGGTCAACGCCCACCCAGATGTTTTCGCCCGGTGCTACTTCAGCTTTCCCGGCGTGGGCGGCGAAGATCTTCTCGGTCATGGTCATGGCACGTGGCATGGCGTTGGTCCTTCAAAACGTAATTCAGGGGTGACATCTCGAAACCAGCCGAGCCGCCTGATGAGGGGCAATTCGGCCGAGCCGGGTATTGTAGCACACGCAGTTAGGGTGGGGCCAAAGCGGGCCGGGCCGAAGAGACGGGACCGGCAGCACCATCCATATTCTTATTTGACAGATATTTACGGGTGACCGCCACCAATCGGCCCGTCTATCGTCACAACCCCAATCCGTCTGCCGTGATACACTGCGGCGCCACACACGCGGGTCGGGCCCAGCGGTCGTCCGTCATGTCGGTGGGGTTTTTAGATAAACATCCTTATAGATAGGGAGAGCCGGTATGCGTTTGTTGCCGGTGCTGTTGTTCGCCTCGTGGTCGGTCGCGGCTGAGCCGGCGGGTTACTTTGCAGACCACATGGTGCTTCAGCGTGAGCAGCCGATCGTCATCTGGGGCACAGCCGCGCCGAATGAAACCGTCCGCGTGACGCTGGCGGATCAAACCGGTTCGTGCGAGGCCGGCGCGTCCGGGCAATGGAAGCCGGAACTTTCGGCCATGGATGCGGGCGGGCCTTACGAACTGACCATCAGCGACGCATCGGGCGACGTTGGCTTCAAGGATGTAATGATCGCGAGGTGTGGTTCTGCGGCGGGCAGTCGAACATGATGTTGCCGGTTTATCTGTGTGACAACGCGCGTTCGGAAATCAAGTGCGGACCATCCCTGGCTACGCCTGGCGCGTGCGGATCATGCGTACGCAGACAAGCCGCAGGAAGATGTGCAAGTAAGCTGGTGGGTCTGCTCGCCAGAAACGGTCGCGAACTTCGGAGCAACGGCGTACTACTTCGGGCGTGAGTTGAAAGACCGTGTCTGCGCGGTGGCGGTGGTGGATGTATCGTGGGGCGGTTCGAGCGTTGAGGCGTGGATGTCGCGCGACACCTTGGAAAATATGCCGAACTTCAAGAAGCGCTTGGCCTACGCGAACCGGATCGCTGCCGATTATGAAAAGAACCTGGCGCTTTACGAAGCAATCCGAGCCGAGTACGAAAAGAACCTCGAAGTTGCAAAAGCATACGACACACCAATCGCGTTCTCACCCAACGGGGACTACCGGACCTATCAACACCATTGGCCATGCGGCTTATACAACAGCATCATCTACCCGCTACGTCATGCACGGTTCCGCGGCGTCGCGCTCTATCAAGGCGAAACCAATGCCGTGCGCGCCGCCCAGTATCGCGAGCTTTCCCCCGCGATGATCCGCAACTGGCGCGACACGTTCGGACAAGGCCATACGCCGTTCATCTTCGTGCAGCTTGCAGGCTTCAAGTTTACAGATGAAGAGCCGCAGGAAAGTGCCTGGGCGGAGCTGCGTGAAGCGCAGTCGCTTGGACTGAATGAGCCGAACACCGCGATGGTGCTGACGATCGACATCGGCGACCGCCGATACATCCATCCTGCGAACAAGCAAACACTCGGCAAACGCCTGGCGCTTGCAGCCCGCAAACTTGCCTACAAAGAAAACGTCACCGCACGCGGACCTCACCTGCGCGATGCGCAATTTGAAAACGGCAAAGCCATCCTGACGTTCGATGGTTGCGAAAACAGCGAGCTCTTACTACTCGGCGATCCGCTCAAAGCCTTTGCGATCGCGGGCAAAGACAAAAGATTCTGGTGGGCAACCGCAACGATCGAAGGTAATCAAATCACCATAACAAGCCCGATGGTCGATGAACCAGTCGCCGTGCGCCACAACTGGGCGGACTACCCGTTCACATATCTCTACAACGCGACTGGTCTGCCGGCCGAACCGTTCCGCACGGATGACTGGCCCGGCGTGACGGATGGTCGTTGGTAGATTGACATGTGTTAGGCGCGGCGCGCAAACGAGACTGGTTCTTATTTTCAATCTCGACGACGGCTGCGCTTTATCAACCAAGTATTACTCAATTACTTTTTCTCACATATTTTTCACATCACCGCGAAGACTTCCGCTTCGGGCTGCGTATCATCGATAGATGCTTGTCATCCTCCAAGCTATCAAGCGCATGTCGCGCATGGCGGGTTTACAACTTAGATACCTTAGAAAAGGAACGTGAGATGAAGTCGCAAAAGAGTTTTTCTGTTTTCGCATTATTTGCTTTGATTGCAATGTGCCTGGGTGTTTCGACAGCGAACGCCGCGAGCACGATGGATAACCTGATGGAAGCCTACGCCGGGGAGATGAACGCTCACACGCGCTACCTTGCGTTTTCCAAGAAGGCCGAGGCGGAGGGGTATCACCAGGTCGCAAGCCTGTTCCGCGCCGCGGCCGAAGCGGAGTTTGTCCACGCCGAGAATCACGCTGAAGTGATCCGCTCGCTGGGCGGTGAGGCAAAAGCCGAGGTCGTATCGCCCGTGGTCAAGACCACCGCGGAAAACCTGAAAGACTCGATCAAAGGTGAATCCTACGAGCGTGACACCATGTATCCGAACTTCATCGCGCAAGCGAAAGAGGACCGCAACCGCGACGCGATCCGCAGCTTCAACTTTGCCGCCACGGCAGAGGCAAGCCACGCGAAGTTCTACAAGGAAGCCCTGGACAACCTCGAACAATGGCGCGACGGCAAGAAGGACTTCTACGTCTGCCAGGTCTGCGGCGAAACACTGACCGCGTTGCCGGCCAGCAAGTGCCCGTCCTGCTTCTCGCCGAAAGAAGTGTTCCGCCTGGTGAATTAACACATTGACAAACGACGACCCGTGGCCGTCTACCGGCGGCTGCGGGTATTCTTTGGCTCCGACACTTCACGCAGATGAAAAGGAAACAGTTATGTGGCAACTGCCTCCAATCCCCCCATGGGACGGACTGCACCCGCTGGTCATTCACTTCCCGATCGTTCTAACGCTACTGGCTCCGATATTCGTGTTTCTGTCGATCTTCGGCAAGCGCATGCGCTGGCCGATGTCGCTGACGGCAACAGGATTGTTGATCGGCGGTGCGGCCGCGGCTTGGGTCGCGGTATCGACCGGTGAGGCCGCGGGTGAGTTGGCGATGCGTACGCCGGCCATTAATCAGGTGATGGAAGTGCATGAATCGCTGGCCGAGTTCACCGCGAAGTGGCTGACCGGGCTGGTAATCGGTTTTGTGCTGTTGCAGGTGGTGATACTATGTATCCGGAAGTACAAACACCATCGGCTTGTCTGGGTCGCAGCATGCGCGGTAATGCTCGGCTGCCAGGTTGTCGGCGTGCTGGCCGTCGTCAACACCGCACACAACGGCGGCCGACTTGTCCACGACTTCGGCGTGCAAGCACTATTGCCTAAAGAACCCCTGCCGACGCTCCCGGGCGAAACGGGTGAGATAGACGATGATTGAAAGTGCGGTGTAAGTCATCACCCGTTCAGCGCGACCATGGCTTGCTCAGGGTAGCGCATGCCTAGCGCAGCGTTGGGTGGCATGATGCGGTCGATCGCCTGCAATTCATCCATGCTCAACTCGATGGTCGCGCTGTCCGCGTTTTCCTTGAGTCGTCCGATGCTGCGTGTGCCGGGGATGGGGACGAGGTCATTGCCTTGCGCGAGCAGCCAGGCGAGCGCGAGTTGTGCGGGCGTGCAGTGTTTAGACTCCGCCAGTTCGCGCACGTGGTCGACCAGTTCGAGATTCTTCTCAAAGTTCTCACCCTGGAAGCGCGGGTTGTGTCTTCGCCAATCGTCTTCAGCAAGATCATCGACGCTGCGGATATGCCCGGTCAGAAATCCTCTGCCAAGCGGGCTGTACGCTACGAACGTGATGCTCAACTCTCGGCAGGTGTTCAGTAGTTCACCCTCCGGGTCGCGCGTCCACAGTGAGTATTCCGTCTGTAGCGCGGAAATCGGGTGCACCGCATGAGCCCGACGGATCGTCGCCGGCGCAGCTTCTGACAATCCAAGATGTTTCACCTTCCCCTCATGCACAAGCTCCGCCATCGCGCCGACGGTTTCTTCGATCGGCACGTTCGGGTCAACACGGTGCTGGTAGTACAAGTCGATACAGTCGACACCCAACCGCTTCAGACTCGCTTCACATGCCTGCTTGACGTATTCAGGTTTACCGTTGATCCCGATGAACTGCCCCTCGGTATCGCGCATGATGGCAAACTTCGTTGCGAGCACCGCCTTGTCGCGCCGGTCGGCAATCGCCTTGCCGACGAGTACTTCGTTCGCGCCGACGCCGTACATGTCGGCCGTATCAAGAAAGTTAACGCCCAGATCGAGCGCCTGATGGATCACACCGATCGAGTCGGCCTCATTTGAATCGCCGTAGAAGTCGCTCATCCCCATACAACCAAGTCCGATCCGCGAGATAGGGGGGCCATTGAGTCCGAGTGTGATCTTTTGCATGGGGATATTCCTCCCGGTTTGGGTCGTTGATGGTTTAATGGACAATGGTATGCGAGGTCATGTTTGGGAGTAAAGCCGATTCACGAGAAACAAATCTGTCTGATGTCAGACCGATTTGTCGTTGACACGAGGCTGTCGTCCAACTCAAATAACATAATTCACCGAGCGAGTAGATCCCATGTTGCCGACCGTTTCATTCTGTGGTTTAACAATGACCCGCCTGCTGATCGGGGCCAACCCGTTTGGTGGCTACAGCCATCAGACGCCGGCCCGTGATGTGCAGATGCGGGAGTACTACACGGTCGACCGGATCAAGCAAACGTGGGCGCGGGCCGAGGCGGCCGGTATCAACTGCATGGTCACCAACAACGAAACACCCCACGTGATTCAGGCGGTACGCGAATACCTCTCAGCGGGCGGTCGCCTGCAATGGATCGCCCAGATGAACGGCCGGGTGAAGCCGGATATCGCCGATGCGGTATGGGAAGCTGTCGATATCGGCTGCAAAGCGATGTACTTCCACGGCGGGCAGGTCGATGACTTCTGGCTGAAGCGCGATGAGAAAACGTTGGCTCGCTGGATCGAAGCCGCACGCAAGCACAACATCCCGGTCGGCGTCGCGGGCCATGCGCCTGACGTGCATCGCTGGGTCGATCGCCTCGGCCTGGTCGACTTCCACACCGTCTGCTTCTTCAACTGCGGTAGCATTCATGCCGGCAAAGGCGAGCGATTTGACCTTTCGGACATCTGGCGGGCAGTAGAAGTCATACGCGAACTCAGCAAGCCATGCATCGCCTACAAAGTCATGGGCGCAGGCCGGATCGATGCGAGGATGGCCCTGGATTTCGCGTACGCAAACATCAAGCCGAACGATGTAGTGAACGTGGGGATGCACCGCGGCGACCGCGACGATATGGTCGAGGTCGATGCGGCCATGGTTCAGGATATCCTTGCACCGACAGCAAGCGACTGACAATCGCGACACAATTCATCGCCATCGGCGGGCATATCAGATAGCCGGATCCGCTTTAAAACGAATCCTCCACCACCAACTCGCTCAACGGCAACTGCCCCGGCTTCGGCCACGGGTCTTTCGTGCCTTTGCCGATCGCAACGAGCGGGCCCATCACGTGGTCGTCGGGCAGGTTGACGAGCTTGGCGAGCCCATCGATGTCGTAGCCGATCATCGGGCAACTCTGGTAGCCCATCGATGTTGCGGCAAGCATCAGTGTCTGCATCGCCATGCCGATCGAACGTTGCGCCTCATCACGCTGAAGCCATTCACGGCCTTCGTGGAACGGGGCGATCCAGTTCACCAGTAAATCCGCCACTTCCTGCGGCGCGTTGACCCAATAGCGCTCGGGCGATTTGTTCCATGCGTTCACATCAGCGGTGAACAAAACCAGCAGCGACGCATCGGTGATCTGCGCCTGGTCGTTGCCCAACTCCTTGCGGATTGTTGCGCGCAGCTCCGGGTCGCGCAGGATCACGAAACGCCAGTGCTGGATGTTGAAACTCGTCGGCGCCTGGATCGCGGCTTCAAGCAGTTTCGTTTCTTCTTCTTTAGTCAAACGGTGCTCGGGATCATACTGCTTGACGGCCCGCCGTTTGTAGATCGCGTCGAGTGTGTCCATATACGTGCTCCTTTTCAATTTTAAAGATTGATTGTGTGATTGAAGCACAATCAATCCGGCCCTCACCCTAACCCTCTCCCATGGGGAGAGGGGATTGATACAAGATTAATGTTTAGGCTCGATGTTTTGTTCCAGTTCGAGGATTAATTTTCGTAGCGAACCCTCAACAGCCTTACGCTCCTTGGCTGTAAAAAGATCGGTTACCTCTTTTTGCCTCATCAAAACGCGCCGCCACCGCCTTCTCGGCCAGCGACTTGCCTTGCTTCGTTAACTCGATCAACACGCCCCGGCGGTCGTCCGGATCGGGCAGGCGCCTGACCAGCCCCATCTTCTCCAGCCGATCGATGCGGTTGGTCATCGCTCCCGAAGAGAGCATGACATCGTGCATCAGTTGCGTCGGCGACATGCGGTAGGGCTTGCCGTTGCGCCGCAGCGTCACCAGCACATCAAACTGCCACAGGCTCAGGCCCAGCGGCTTGAGCACTTCTTCGACACGCGCCTGCAGTAACAGCGATAAACGCAGCACCCGCCCGATAAGCCCCATCGGCCGGGGATCAAGATCGGGCGTCTCCTGCTTCCATTGACAAATCAAACGGTCGATCGCGTCTTGCATACAAAATAGTATAGCCCCGATTTTCTTTACATCAAGTATCTTGACATAAAGATAATTGACGGGTAGGCTTTTCAAGCACTGGGACGGGACCCGACACAACAAAAAACAGCAAGGAGACACCGCCATGCTTAAAACACACGTCGACGACCATATCTGGATGGTCCAGCAGCACCACCACGCCCAGGTTAGCGGGCACCTCGCCGCCCACTGGGGTAACGACCGGTTCGCGCAGCCCGGCACGTACCCAGGTGCGACGAATCCTGCGTTGTGGCGCGAAACCGTCATCCTCGCGATCGCCGAGCACGACAGCGGCTGGTGGGAAACCGAGATGATCCCCAAGATCAGCGCTGCCGACGGCCTGCCGGTCGGGCTTGGCGAACAGACCCAGGCCGTCCCCGACAACGGTCTGGATGAATGGCGGACCGGCGGCTTCGAACGCTGGACCGTCGGCATCGACCGCCTGGCCGGGCCTTACCCTTACGCGGCACTATTAGTCAGCCTGCATGCGTACTGGCTTTACGCTGTAGGCTTTGATGATCTGCGCGAACAGATGGACCACGTGATGCGCCACTTCGTATTCACCGGCCTGGAAGATTCACCCGACATCATCGGCGACCGCGCCAAAACGCGTGCATTCCTGGATGAACAACTAGAAGTTCAACGTAAACTGACGCAACAGATCGAAGCAGACAAGCAGTGGACCGGATCAACCGCGCCAAAGCACGCGCTGGCAAACCTGCGATTGCTGCAACTGCTGGACACGATGTCGCTGCACTTGTGCATGAACAACCTGGAAACCCACGACCTGCCGGACGTGCCGGGCAAAAGCTGGCAAGACCGCGAAACGATCCACTGGAAGCGCATCGACGCCCGGACCGTTCAACTCGATCCCTACCCCTTCGCGATCGATCCGCTCCCGGTTTACATGCCCACCCGTATCATCGCCGCAGATAGGAAAAACAGGCCCGCCCACATGCAAAGCCCCTACGCCGCCCTGCACGGCAGCGCCCTGGAGTCGGTGCGGTTTACACTGACAGGCAAAGGTTGAATCAACGCGTAACGCATTGGCCAATTGAATATCAGATGAGAGTGATATTCTTGCATTGATCACGGCCAGTGGGCAAAGCGCATACCCCGAAGGGGTTAGGGCATGTAGCCACGGGTGTTGCGCAGCGCAACCCGTGGGAAACTTGCGGTCTGTTTTAATTCGCCCCGGGAGGGGTGAAGGCATTGTTACCACCGCCCCTGCCGGGGCGGGGTGAAGGGAACTAAACTTACTTGATGACCACGGGTTGCGCTGCGCTACACCCGTGGCTACATTTCGCCGCCCTCTGGGCGGTAATCATGCACACTCCTAAACTGTTGAGAGATGGAAACACATCGCTTCCAACGCACCCCGTAACTCAAACACCCGCGATCCGACGTGTATGCTCGCTACAATAGGGGCGGATAACTTCACAGGGAGTTGATACCGATGATGATCCTGCTGCTGGCGTACCTGTTTATGGCGCTGGCAATATCATTCCTGTGTTCGATGCTGGAAGCGGTACTGCTGAGCGTACCGCAATCGCACATCGCGTCGCTGATCGAGCAGGGCAGGCCGGCGGGCGAACGGCTGCGACGGATGAAAGACGATGTGGATCGTCCCCTCGCGGCGATCCTGACATTGAATACGTTCGCGCACACACTTGGCGCCGCGGGCGTCGGCGCGGAAGCGGCGCTGCTCTGGGGCGATGCGTGGGTGGGCGTGGTCGGCTTCGTGGTCACGCTGTTGATCCTCGTGATCTCCGAAATCATCCCCAAGACACTGGGCGCGGTACACGCCAAGTCGTTGGCCCCGACAGCGGCGTGGATCATTCACGTGATGATCATCGTGTTGCGCCCGGCCGTCGCGGGCTGTGAACTGATTTCTCGCATGCTGTCTCGGCGCGGCAAGGACCAGCCGAGGATCAGCCGGCTTGAGATCAGCGGCCTGGCGACGCTCGCGCAGTCGGACGGAACGCTCGACAAAGATGAGGCGAGGGTGATCCGCAACCTGCTGGCGCTGCGCGATACCACGGTCGAGCAGGTGATGACGCCGCGCACGGTGGTCTACACCCTGCCCGCCGATCAAACCGTCGCCGATGTCACGCAAGGCGCGCCGCCGCCGTTCGCGCGGATCCCCGTGGTCGGCGACTCACTGGATGAGGTCAAGGGTCAGATCCACCGCCACGCGCTTTACAAAGCGTTGGGCGAAGGGCGGGGCAAGACGACTCTGAAGCAGCTCGCCAAACCGCTGCATGCCGTGCCCGAGACGGCCCGGCTATCCAACGTGCTCAAAACGTTTATCCAACGACGTGAACAGTTGTTCCTGGTCGTGGATGAGTTCGGCGGCTCGGCGGGCCTGGTCAGCCTCGAGGATGTGCTGGAAACCCTGCTGGGCGTTGAGATCATGGACGAAACCGACACCGTCGAAGACATGCAACTGTTGGCCCGCAAACTGCTGGACCGACGCCAGGCCCAGATCGATGCCGAAAAGCCATCCGAGAAATAGAACTATTTGCATTCATTATTGATGGCCGTCATTCCCGCGCAGGGGGCAGCATGCACGACGTTGTTGGATGGCGTGGCAGCGAGCCAGACGGATGCGGGGATGACATCAGTCGGGGTGGCAAAGCAGCGCTTGATACATCTTGGTTCAGTACGCTCAAAACCACCAAATAACACCCAGCACCAGAGGCCTTTACACGCGGTCCCGTCCCTTCATTATGCCACCACCCCTGACCCAACCCCTCCCAATCATGACAAGACAATGCACAGGGACTTCGTACAATGTACGCCCGAATTGGCATCTTCACCCTCTGGGGCGTATGATCCGACTCTTATGAAGCGAAAAATGCCTTTATTGACCGGTTGCGCCAGTTTGGGCGCGTTGTTGGCGGCCGTGGTGGCGGGCTGCGCGGGGCCGATGGAGCGTACGCCCGAGCAGGCGCTGCGCGAGTCGATGATCAACGCCCACCGGGCCCATTTGGCGTCGATCTCCGAAGCCCAGTCGATCGAACTGAGCCGTGAACCCAGCGATGTGGAGTCCGAACTCAGCAACGAGCGCCGCGAAGAGCTGGATCAGATGAGCGGCTTGCGCGCGTACCAGGGTCTGGAACTGAAACCCGGGCAGGACCTGCTCGGCAACGACCGGGTATCCGTGGTCCGCCTCTCGCTTCAGGAAGCGGTCGCGATCGCCGTGAAGAACAACCTCGACATCCAGATCGCGCAGATGAGCCCCGCGATCAGCCAGGCACGAATCCAGCAGGCCGAGGCCGTCTTCGATGCGACGTTCTTCACCAACCTTAATTACAGCAACCTCGACACGCCCCAGCCGCTCGGCAGCTTCTCTTCATTGTCCGGCGACACGCAAAGCGAAACGATCGAACTGAGCACCGGCATCCGCAAGCCGATGATCTCCGGCGGCCAGATCACAGTGCAAACCGACCTGAACCGTAACTACTCCGACCCCACCGTCTATAACGTCAAGAAGTACTACGACGCGGATGTGCTTGTCAGGCTCGAACAGCCGTTGCTGCGCAACTTCGGGTCCGACATCAACCGCTCGAACATCGTGCTGGCACAAAACGAGCGTCTGGCAGAAACCCAGCAGCTTAAGCGCCAACTGCTTCAGGTTGTAGCCGATGTGGAATCAGGCTATTGGAACGTCTTCTTCGCGATGCAGCAGTTGCGTGTGCGTGTTCGCCTGCTGGAGCGCTCGACCAACGACCGTGACCGGCTGATCGAACGCCGCGCATACGATGCCAGCCCCGTCGAAATCACCGAAGCAAACAGCTTCGTTGAGCTGCATCGTGCGGACGTGATCCGGGCCCGCTCGGCGGTACGTACCGCTTCCGATCAGCTTAAACAACTGCTGAATTCACCCGATCTGCCGGTCGCAGAAGAAACGCTCATCATCCCGTCAGACGCCCCGGCCGATGCGCCAATCACCTTCAGCCTGCTGGACCTGGTCACCCAGGCGTTACGGGAACGGCCGGAGATGAAGATCGCACTGTTAGACATCAAAGACGCGTCCGTGCGTCAGCGCGTAGCCGACAATGCCCGCCTGCCGCTTTTGAACGTCGCTGCCGCCGCGCAGTTCAACGGCATGTCGACCGACGACGCTTCAGGCGCCTATAGCGTCGTGGATGATCTTGACTACATCGATTACCTGCTGGGCGCGCAGTTCGAGATGCCGATCGGCAACCGCGCCGCCGAAGCGCTCTACCGCAGGCGTCAACTGGAAAGTAAATCGCTGGCACTGGCGTATCAACGTCAGGCGCAGCAGGTCGTGCAGGAAGTGAAGAACGCGCTGCGGAACGTGCAGACATCGTACGAGCTGATCGGCGCGACCCGCGCCGCCCGTCGTGCCGCCGCCGACAGCCTGCGTGCGATCGAGGTGCAGGAAGCGTCCGGCGTCGCGCTGACGCCGCAGTTCCTGATCAACCAGAAGCTGTCGACGCAGGAGCGCTTGGCCGACGCTGAAGTGCAGGAAGCACAAGCCCTGGCCGACTATCACAACGCGATCGCAACGTTGTACCAGTCCACGGGCACCCTGCTTCAGCGCAACAACATCGACTTCAAGACCGACGCCGAATAGGTAAGATCCAGCAGTGGGGGAGGCGCTATTTGCGCAGCTTAACGGGCGTATGCTTGCGGTATACGGATGTGGCGGATAATTCTATAATATTGGTCTGTGCCGTGAATCAGCATGCGCCGACAATCACGGCAAGAGCCCACAAACCATTAACTGGAGCCGACTTGTGATCACCGTTCTTATCCCGCACACCGGCCTGACCGACGGATGGCTGACGAAGTTACTCGATGGCTGGGTCAACACGCCGGTGGGGCGGGTCGTGCTCGTCGGCCCGGAACAGAAGCTCGGTCAAACAGCCAAACCCGTCGAACAAGTCGTCACCGATAAGTCGCTCTCAGGCGCTGCCTGGCGCGGTGTGCTCGCCTCACTCGAGCCCGGCGTCATGGTCTGCGTGCGCGATGAAGTCACCATGTCCGGCGCATCGCTCGAACGCCTCGCCAAGGCGACCTGCTCCAGCGGCGCAGCAATGATGTACTGCCACTACCTTCAGGACACTGCCGACGGCCCCAAGGCCTGCGCGACCATCGACTACCAACTCGGCAGCATGCGCGACGAGTTCGAGTTCGGCCCGGTGACCGCATGGAACGTCGGTGCGATCAAGAAAGCTACGGAGCTATCCGGCGAGCTGATGGATTCAGAAGCCGGCGCGTTCTACGACCTGCGCCTTCGCATCACGCAAGTCGGCATGCCCATCCGCTTACAGGAAAACCTCTACACCCGGCCGAACCCCGACCTGCGACCGACCGGCAAGAAGATGTTCGACTATGTCGATCCGAAAAACCGCGCCGCGCAGCTCGAAAGCGAAGCGATCGAAACCGAACACCTTAAGCGCATCGGCGCTTACCTCGCTCCGCAGTTTGAATTGCCGAAGGTCGATGGCGACTTCCCCCTGACCGCCAGCGTTATCATCCCCGTGCGCAACCGCATCAAGACCGTCGCCGACGCCGTCAAGAGCGCCTGCACGCAGAAGGCCGACTTCAAGTTCAACGTCATCGTTGTCGACAACCACTCGACCGACGGCACGACCGACATGCTCGCCAAGGCGACCAAGGAATACGACAACCTCGTCCACCTGATCCCCGAGCCGAAGGACCTCGGCATCGGCGGCTGCTGGAACTACGCGCTTCAGAGCGAACACTGCGGCAAATGGGCCGTGCAACTCGACTCAGATGACATCTACATCGACGAAAACACCGTCGCGAAGATGGTAGGGCAGTTGGAAGCCGGCCCGTATGCGATGGTCGTCGGCGCGTACAAAATGGTGAACTTCGATCTTGATGAAATCCCGCCCGGCCTGATTGATCACAAGGAATGGACCCGCGACAACGGCCGTAACAACCTGATGCGCGTCAACGGCATCGGCGCGCCGCGTGCGTTCAGCACCGCCGTCATGCGTGAAAACCCGCTGCCCAATACGTCCTACGGCGAAGACTACGGCATCGCGATGACCATCTCCCGCCGCCACGAGATCGGCCGCATCTACGACCCGCTCTACTTATGCCGACGCTGGGACGACAACACCGATGCCGACCTGCCGCTGGAAGTGAAGAACAACCACGATCTTTACAAAGATCGGCTGCGTACGCTCGAACTGATGGCCCGCATCAAGATGAACGCGAAAGCGAGTTGTAGCTGTGGCAAGTAATCTCGCGGATCAGTTGCGCACGCTCTGGGACGAGCAGAAAAACGAATGGCCGATGATGCAGCGCGGCCTCGGATTCCTCGCCGAATCCGAAGTGCGTGAGGTTGCATACGATGGGCTGCATTGTCGGCTGCAGTTCAATCCCGGCCGTGTCGCAAGTGCCTCGGCGAAAGTCGATGCCAAATCCATCGCGGCCCGCCCGTGCTTCCTATGTGAAAAGAATCGACCTGCTGAACAGCGCGGCATCGATGCGGGCGACGGCTACGTCTTCCTCTGCAACCCCATGCCGATCTTCGATCCGCACTTCACCGTGCCCACGCTCGAACATCAGCCGCAATCGATCCATGCTTGCCTGCCGAAGATGCTCGAACTGGCCGAAACATTAAGCGGCGAGTTCACTATTTTTTATAACGGCCCGAAGTGCGGCGCAAGCGCCCCCGACCATTTGCACTTACAAGCAAGCCCGCTCGGCGCAACCCCGTTCGAGGAAGCGCTGCTCTCCGGCGACCCCGCGCTTTATGACCGTACGCTCCAGATCGAGAACATCGCGCTGGGCCTGACCGCGCAGCCCCAGCCGCCCGCCATTGTCATCGGCGGCAAAGACCGCGGCGACGTATTGAACCAGGCGATCAAAACGCTGGCCAACCTCGACGAACACTTCCCCGCCCAGCCCGAACCGATGCTCAACGCCTTGGCAACACACGCCAACGGCCTGATGCGCGTCGTCTTCTTCCCACGCGTCTCCCACCGCCCCAGTAACTTCGGGCACGATCCCGCCCCCGCAAACGTGTTAGTCAGCCCCGGCCTCGTCGACATGCTCGGCATGCTCATTACCCCAAGACGCGAAGACTTCGACCACCTCACGGGCGAAGCCGTCGCGAAGATCTATCAAGAGGTATCAAGAAATCGCAGCGAGCTTGGTAAGTTATTGGCTTGATCACATAATCGAACCACCACAACACAGCGGCATAATCATATCCAATGCAATCACAACCACGAACAGGTTATAGAGCAAAGCAAGCATAAAAATAATAATGAGTGCCCACGCACGATTCTCTGTCGCGCGATAGCCGAAAAACAACGCAACGGAAAACATATAGACAAGCCACAGGCTTACAAGCGGCGTTAATCCCCACGAAGCAACCGCCTGAAATGCACGGGGGGTATCAATATCAAAGTCCGCCATTACATGCTCGGCAAACAACAGCAAACCTCCTGCAAGCAATGCGGTTGCAGCTATTGCCACACCACTCAAGACAACAAAAAACCTGGCCACAGTACTTTGGCTGGATAGTTCAATCATGATGTTATGCCCCGTCAACTAAACACGATGTAAGTCTGAATTGATTCTCTCATGAGAGCAGTTAAAAGTCGAGAGAAAAAAAGGATTTGGCGCTTAATTACTTTTATCATTCAGATCCGTTACGGCGTTCCCTCGGACATAACCATACCTGCAAAAACTCTCCACAAGATCGGCAACAGAATCACCAGCCAGACGCCTGCGGTCACCAATGCAAATATCCCACAGACCGATGAATACCGCCGTTGTCGGAGCACGGTTCGGTAACGATATAAAGCGTGCAAGATCGCGAATGTGTTGATAAAACCCGCCACTAAGCAGCCATAACTCGCACCGTATATCAGGGCCCAGCCCGTACCTTCTCCAGTTTCTGATGCTTGTCGCCCCATATCGGTCTTCTTGATAAACAGAATCACCAGATAACAACCCAGCAAGCAGAACCAGATGCCCGCTGATAAAGCGATCAGGTAATTGCCGACTTTCCGGTAGTTTCGCATAGCGATGCCTTTGAATAAGGCTTATCCCAAGACTTGAATAGCAGGCCACACCTTCTTCACAGCATTCCCCCGATGGCTGATCGCGTTCTTCTGGTCACTGCCGAGTTGCCTAATAGCACATCAATCGCCTGACTGCTTTGCCATCGCTTCTTTCAACATTCGCCCGATCTCAGCGCCCACGTGCGGCTTACGCTTGAGCGTGACTTCCTGCTGTACGACATCAAGGGCAGAGTCGCCCATGTCGTCGACGAAATCAGGTTTTGCACCGTGATCAAGAAGCAGTTTGACCAGCTTGGGATTGGCGGACCTGATCGCACAGAACAAGACAGTACCCATTGTCAGGGACTCGGTATTGGGATCGGCCCCTCGCCGCAACAACACATCTGCAACCTCGTACGAGCCAACAACAGCCGCATGAAGCAGGGGGGTGTTACCAAACTCATCCGGTTTATCGAAGGCAAATCCCTCTTCAGCGAGAAAATCGACCGCCTCAGCATAGGATTCGATTGCCAGGTAGTGCAACAGATTCTCCCCCGCGACAACCTCGCACTCTCGCAATTGCGGGTGCTTCTTAAGTAAACCTCGAGCCTTGCCGTGATCATTGACCGCGGCCTGCATGAACGTCCTGATGAGATCTTTATTTACAGACATACCCCGGCACCCCTTCTATATAAATACATCACAACGTCTGGATCATCGGCCAAATCTGCTCCACCGCGTTCCCCCGATGGCTGATCGCGTTCTTCTCTTCGCTGCTGAGTTGAGCGACAGTCAAGTTTCTATCCGGCAAGTAAACAATCGGATCATATCCAAACCCATTGCTGCCGCGCCCGCGCTCGGGTTGCGATGGATCGTCGGCTTCTTCGGGCATAAGGATGCGACCTTCCAGCGTGCCTCGCACCACCGCGATTGTTTCATCTTTCCCATCTCGCCCATCGACTAACGCCATCGCGCAGACAAAACGTGCATCACGTTTCTCAACAGGCACGCCTTCAAGGTTTTTCAACAGGAACCGCCCGTTCGCGCGGTCGCGTTCGGCGCGTGGGCCGTCGGTATTGCTGTAGCGCGCGCTGCGCACGCCCGGTTCGCCATCAAGCGCATCGACCTCAAGCCCGCTGTCGTCCGCAAGACACAACATCCCCGCCGCCTTCGCGTAATAACGGGCCTTCAGCTCCGCGTTCGCTTCAAACGTATCCCCATCCTCGACCGGCTCGTCAATTACCTCCGGCAAATCCGCCAGCGAGAGCAACTCAATCGATTCATCCGTCACAATCGCCCGGATCTCTTCAAGCTTATGCGGGTTGGAGGTAGCTACTAATAACTTCATGATTTTGAACCACGGAGACACAGAGGCACAGAGAAAAACATGATTAACAGGGATGAACACAGATAAACACGGATAAGAATTTTATGGGTTAAGAGGTTGCACACTCAATCCCATCTGTGTTCATCTGTGTTTATCCCTGTTCCCCTCCTCTGCGTCTCTGCGTACTCCGCGGTGAATCTCTTCTATGACTTCCACCAGTTCAGATCGATCTCGGGGAAGATCACATCGTGGATTTCCGCTTCCTGGATCTCGAACTTCTCGACCTCGGTCAGCTTGCCCAGGTATTCGTTGTCGGCCGCAACCTTTTCAGCAATATCGGTCAGGCTCTCGAAGCGTGCGACGTGCTGCATGTAGCGTTTGATGCCGTAGTCCACCGCCTGCCCGCGACGGATCACGAACGGCCAGTCGCTTGCCTGGAGCAATAGCAACTCGCGCCCGGCTTTCTTCAGTAGCTCGTGCACTTCCTTATTCTCTTTCCAGGGAAGCTCACGCACAAACCTTAAGAAGTTCGTCTCGCAGCGGTACTCGATGTCCCACATCCAGTTGACCTGCTCGTTCGCCCACACGCGGTGATCGCCCTTATCGCCCCACGAACCCTCGGGCAGCGCGACAACCTTATCCACGAACGTCTTTTCAAGATATTCGTTCGTCGTGCACACGCCGATCTGCGGGTCCGCGTTCAGCGTCAGCATCACGTCGCGCAGGAACTTCGGCCCTTCATACCACCAGTGCCCGAACAGCTCCGCATCGAACGTCGCCGTCACCATGCCGCAGCGCCCCGTCATCTCGCGGTATTCGTACAGACGACCCTTGATCTTGTTCACAAAGTCCTGCGCATGCTCGTGCAGCTTGCCGGGGACGTTGTCCGGATAGTACAGGTGCTTGTCGCCGAGGTCCGTCTTCTTACCCGTGACCTTCCAGTAGCGCAGGCCGCGCTTCGGGCTCCACGTTTTGTGGAATTCAAGATACACACCGTCGGCCGGATAACCGATGTCGCCCGACCAGACGCTTTCGCACACATCCGGATCGCGCGCAAACGCCGCGACGCGCGCCAGACCCGTGCCGTCCGAATTCACACCATGCGGCTCGTTCACGCTGCGCCAACCCCGGCTCGGATACTTCACCGCCTCGTCCCAGCCGACCTTCCACCACTGGTCGTTGTTGTAGACCTGTTCGCTTCGGCTGTTCTGGATCAGGTGGTTCTCCACGAAGAAGTGCGTGATCCCTTCGTCGGCAACCAGGTGCTCGATGCCCACGCGCCCATGCACCCGGCCCCAGTGGATCGGCGGGTCCCAGTCGCCGCTCGGTCGATACGCGCACTCCGGCAGCCACATGCCCGTCGGCTTGAACCCAAGGATCCGCTCGCTCGACGCCACACCCGCACGGATCTGCGCGCGGATCGAGTCATCGTGATACAAAAGCGGCATATAGCCGTGCGTCGCGTTGCTGGTTAGGATTTCCAGGTACCCGGCCTTCGCCTGCTTGGCGAACGCACCGGGGATATCCCGATCCATCTTCTTGAACTGTTCCTGCAAGCCGGTGAATGTCTTGATCCACTGCTCCGCCAGGAAAGCCATGTGCCCGTTGTCGATGCGCTTGAAGTCACCCAGATCGTACGTCGCCTGCTGCACGCGATCCTCAAGGTAATGCTCGAAGCCCTTCTTGAAGTGCTCATGGCTAAGCTGCTCAAGCAGGACAGGCGTCAGACCCATCGTGACCTTGGGCAGGGCATTGAAGAACACGCACTCATCCACCATCGCCAGCAAAGGCAGGTAAGTCTCTGCCGCCGCTTCATATAGCCAGTCCTCGCCGTGAGGCCAGGTGCCATGCCGCAGCACATAAGGAAGGTGGCCGTGCAGTACCAGACAGAAGTCGCCAAGGAAGTCGCTCATGTGTTTATCATAGCGGCATTAGGGATCGGGGGTGGATTGGGTGTGGGGTGTGGGAATGGTATTGCTAATGGCTGATCTCTAAAGGCTAATGGCTTCCCCCCCAACGCCGGTTCTGAGCGAAGCGAAGGGCCGGGCCGGATGAGAAGGAGATTGTAGATCAGGAGAGCAGGAGACGGGTATCGGGTATCGGGTATCGGGTATCGGGTATCGGGTATCGGGTATCGGGTATCGGGTATCGGGTATCGGGTATCGGAGGATCATATTTCCTGCTTTCCTGTGACCTTCCCCAATCCCTAACCCCCAAACCCCAACACCACCGATACAATCCTCATGATGTCTACTCCTATTCGCGATCAAGCCCCGTCCGCCGACAGCCCCAGCGCCGCCGCGCCTCTATTAGCGGGTAAACGTGTCCACTTCATCGGGATCGGCGGCTGCGGGATGTCCGGGCTGGCACGCCTGGCCAAGCACCTCGGCGCACACTGCTCCGGCTCCGATCTCAAGACCTCCGCGACGGTGAACTCGCTTCAGTCGGATGACATCCCCGTCGTCCTCGAACAATCCGCCGAGAGTTTGCCCGACGATGTCGAGCTGGTCGTCATCTCGGCCGCGATCAAGCCCGATCATCCCGAGCTTGCCGAGGCCGTGCGGCGGGGTATCGCTGTCAAGAAGTATGCCGCCATGCTGGGCGAGCTGATGATCGGCCGGACAGGCGTCGCCATCGCCGGGACGCACGGCAAATCCACCACCACGTCCATGCTCAGCCACATCCTCATCCAGACCGGCCTCGACCCGTCCTTCATCGTCGGCGCCAACTGCCGGCAGATCGGCGGGGGTGTGCGCGTCGGCGAATCCGACATCCTCGTCGCCGAGGCATGCGAGTACGACCGCTCCTTCCACAACTTCCACCCGACTCACGCCACCATCCTCAACGTCGAAGCCGACCACCTGGACTTATACAGCTCCCTCGACGAGATCGTCGAGTCTTTCAAAGTCTTCGCCGAACGCATCCCCCCCCGGAAGACTTCTCCATCTGATACACCTGACTCTCCCCCAACGCCGGCTCTGAGCGAAGCGAAGGTCCGGACCTCTTCCGGCACTTCACCCGAATCAGGCGGCACACTCCTCATCAACCACGAAATGCCTCACCGCCTGCCCATCACCGCCGAACTCAACTGCCACGTCGAGACCATCGGCTTCTCCTACCAGGCCGACTGGCGCGTCGGCATCAAGGGCGACCAAGTCCGCCTGCATCACGGTGATGATGATTCCGCCGGCGTCATGGACTGGACCTCCCCCATGCCCGGCGAACACATGGCCTACAACGCCGCCGTCGCCGCCATCACCGCGCATCGCCTCGGCGCCGACTGGCCCGACATCGCCAAAGCCATCGAGTCCTTCACCGGCCTCGACCGACGCATGCAATGGATGGGCGCCAAATCCCCCGATGGCAAACCCGTCGACCGCAACACCCCGCGCGACAAGGTCGTCACCGTCGTCGACGACTACGGCCACCACCCCACCGAAGTCGACACCACCCTCCGCGCCCTGCGCCACCACTACGAACCCAACCGCCTCATCTGCGTCTTCCAGCCCCACCAGCACAGCCGAACCCGCTTCTTCATGGACGAGTTCGCCGTCAGTTTCAGTAGCGCCGACACCGTCATCGTCCCGCACATCTACTTCGTCCGCGACTCGGAGAAGGAACGCCACGCCGTCACCGCCGGCGACCTCGTCGACCGCCTGAGAGAAAAAGGCGTCGCCGCCATGCACCTCTACCCCTTCGCCGCCATCGTCGAACAACTAGAGTTGATCACCCGCCCCGGCGACCTGGTCGTCACCATGGGCGCTGGGGATGTGTGGCAGGTGGCGAGGGATTATTTACGGCCCAACAATCGTTAAACGCTATATGGCTTATATACATAACTTAAAAATCTTGGACGACAAAAACGCATCGGTTGTACTCGGTTCTAGAGTAGATAGTGCAAATGGATACGCCGTAGACATCGGTTTTATGTCAGATCAGGTTGCGTCTTTATTAGCTGTTATACGTGGCGTAGACTTCGATGCCAACTTTGAATCGTTGCTTGACGAAACAGAAATAAGTCATGCGGAGTCGACCGACGGCCTAGAATTTGCCTCTGTATTAAGCCCCACTGTTGTTAGAGAAATCGCATCCATACACACGGACCAGATAGCGAGCGTAGCTACTGCGTGGGCGGGATATGAGGAAGAACTCACTTGGCACGAAGAGAATCCTCCCGAAAAAGCTCTAGACGTATTACTGCGTATGTGCCGTGATGCATTGTTACAAAATAAATATATTGTCGTTCATTCATATGAGTAACCGGATCGCCACATTTTGATCCGCAGGGAAAATATCCCATTTGTAACCCACACTACCTCCACCCCAATCCCCAAAATCTGCGCCATCTGCGGATACCCCTCTTCTTCCCCATCCGTGTTTATCCGTGTTCATCCGTGGCCGGGTGCCACATTTTGATCCGAAGGGCAAAATGTGCGTAACATAGAAAATTGAACTGAATACTGCACACCCCAACCACGTGAACAACCACACACTTTGCGGCGGGGCCGTCAAAGTGTGGCACCCGGCTACAAGGAGCCGGAGACGTCGTACTTTACAGTCAAGACATACGACCACGAAGAACCTTTCTTCTAAGCACGCCGTGACATCTTGTGCTGTTGACAATAAGGGATAAGTACATTTTCCCTGACCGTCGCGGGGATGGTATTATGCTTCCAGAAGCCTTGATAAGATATCGTTGTGAGGTTGTATGTCCGAGTTATCCTCCATACTGGAAAGCTATCGGCGTGATGGCGATTTAGTTTCCATCGAACGCGACGATATCACTGATGCTTCTGTTCACGGAATAGTCCTGGACTATTCAAACGAACTGCTGATCATCCGCCACCTAAGCGACTTTGTATGGGATGGTCTACAGGTCCTGAGCATCAAAGACATCACATCCATTGACTCAGGCGAGACCAACGAGCTTCATCTGCAGATGTTGGAGGAAGAAGGATGCCTTAGTAACCTGCAAGCCGTCCCCCAATATCCATTATCCAACTGGCAAGCACTTCTGACTCATATACAGGCTCAAAACAAACTAATCATCCTTGAAGATGAACATCCCGAAGATGATTTATTCTTCCTCGGCCGAATCGCCAGGCTCAATGATTATGAAGTCCATCTGCATTACTTCAACGTGACAGCCGAATGGGAATCCGACACCGGCAAAATAGGATACAACTACATCACACGATGCCAGTTGTTCTCGAACTATGCGAACATGTATGAATCACACTTCAAGCGCTACCCTGAAAAAGACCTGAAGATTACTTGAGACAATGAGCAGAGGCGCTGTATTTCGCCTTATAGCGCAAAACGCACGCACTACCTTCCTCACCGCTCCATTTTCCAATCCCCAAAATCTGCGCATACCCCGCTTCTTCTTCATCCGTGGCTAATTCCCATATTGTGGCGTGCCCCCAAATATGTTGTCATATCACCCATACCGAAAACTGAAATCTGCAACACGCTTCTACAGATTCTCAGTTGATTGCGTTACACTAATGCCAACCGGTTCGGCTAAGGAGTCAACCGAGGTTCGTATGGTTTATATCAGTTGTAACAGGTGGTACGCATGGAGCTTTCCGATCCAGTTTCGATTTACAAGGCCGAGAGCAATCAAGACGCACGCATGGCCCAGCTCTACCTCGAATCACAGGGCATCCCCGCGGTGGCTCATGAAGACAACTCCGTAACAGGCAACTGGTTCCTGGGCGGTCTGGCCGGCATCCACAACTCGGAGGTCTGGGTAGACCGTGTCCACGGGGAGCAGGCCAAAGCCTTGATCGAAGAGTACGTCGCCAAAGGCCGCGATCAACGAAAAGCGGAAAAATCAAAACAAGGCGATACGCTCGAAGTCGTCTGCGAGTCGTGCGGTAAGACAATGACGTTCCCAGCCAGCCTGAAAGGGACCGTGCAGGAGTGTCGCCATTGTAAATATTACGTAGACCTCAGCGATGATGAAGAGTGGGACGTCGGCGAGTTCAACGAAGATGAATAAGATTCAAGCAGAGTACTACGTTTTGTCCTGAAGGCATAAATATGTTGTGATAGTAGGCATGCCCATCAAACATCCCCTCATCATCGCCGGGTGCCACATTTTGACCCGCAGGGCAAAATGTGCTGGTTGTTGGTTTAACGTGCAACGAGCGGTTGTGTTCGAGTACCCATCTCAAATACATTCTCAACTACATTAACGTGCTGATTGTTTCTGATGTGCATCGCCAATCGGGATTGATACAGCGCGACATATTCCGGCCTGATCACCGGGCTGAGGCAGTGGTGATTCTTTGATCGGGCTTTTGACAGGTCGCGCCGCTTGTTTTCCCGGATTATCCATACAACCAAGATATAAACATAAAGCCGATCGGTCTATACCCAGAGCCACACTTCATCGCCATCCCCTCTCCCAATCCCCAAAATCCGCGCAAGCTGCGGGCGCGTCGGCTTGCTCAGGCCCGGCCGGCGTCCCGTAACACGAACGCTTTGCCGTTGTCCTTGAACTCCCACAAGGCCTCGGACTGGTACTCCGGGTGACGCTCAAGGAACTCGCGATAAGCCTTCTGCTGGCCGAGTTCTTCCGAACCGCCAAAAGCGTACCAGTCATCAAACAACAGGATCGTCCCCGGCCGGAGGTATGGCTCCATCCAGTTCAACGCGGTCGTGGTGGACGAATAATAATCGCAATCCAGCATGACAACCGCCGCGGGCTTGAACGTGTACTGCTCCCGCAGCGCCGGCGTCAGGCTGTCTTCGTAATACCCTTTAATCAGGTTGACCTGGCCAAGATCGACCCCTTTGGACTTCAGATTCGCTTTGACTGCTTTCAGCGAGCAGGCGAACTGCCCTTTGAAGAAGCGACCCTCGGCCTGATCGATCCCAGTAGCGGGGGGGAGGCCGACGAAAGAATCGAAGCCGTGGAAGTGCAGGTCGCCAAGCCCGAGCTCCCTGCAATGTTGCCAAGCCTGCTCCAACGTGTATCCGCGGAAGAGGCCGAACTCGTAGTAGTCGCCGGTAACGCCGCCGTTCTGCTGCATCAGGTACTGAAATGATTTTCGGATCGCTTCGGGCGCACCCGGGCTCAGGGTCCGGTAGGAGCCGTTCACCTTGTGGTAGAGCTTTGAGGCCAGCCGGAACGCAAAGGGGCAGTGGCGCAGGACACCCTCGGCCATCGTCTTGACCCTCCGCCCAAGCGTGACCTGCTTGGGGGCGTCGTGGCGAGTGTCGGCGGGCGGTTCTGCACTTGGTTCGATCATTATCTGACACTTCCCATCTGGGTCCCGGCTGCGCGCCTGATGCGACCGCGATCAAAGTTGTCATGCGTGCGGGGCGAACCGGAGCCGCCCACCGACAAGCCGAGCGTCCTACCGGCGCCGGAAGGTCCGGCGGGGGTTATCGGGCGGAGTTCATAGGGGTAATGTCGGCTGAGGCGGGGGGTGTGCATGAAGCTTTCGGACCCGCTACCGATCAAAAAAGGCCGAAATCCGTGCGTCGCTTTTGTACCCATCGCCGAATTCTGTTGTCATAGTGAGCATGTCTATCAAACACCCCCTTATCACCGCCTGCCTTGCCATCCTCTTAACGAGCCTCGCACACGCCGACGACTGGCAACCCGTCGCGTTGCAATCGACAGTCGACCATGTTCAGCCCATGACCGGCATGGTCGTCTGGCATGACAACGAACACGCGGATTCCGATGCGATCCAGCTTGAGTTTTCTTACATGCTGTATAACCAGGTTGTCGATGCCGATGGCAAGTACGACTGGTCGGCGGTCGATGATCTTCTCGACGAAGTAGCATCGCGACAGCACCAGGCGATCCTGCGATTCCGTTTTATCTATCCCGGCTACAAACAGACCGCTGTGCCGGATTCGATCAAGAAGTTGCCGGACTATCACGAAGTGATCGCCAAGAGCGAAGGCAACGACACCGCGTTCTGCGACTGGTCGCACCCGGCCTTACAAGCTTTCGCGCTCGACTTCTACACGCAGTTCGCCAAGCGCTACGACAACGACCCGCGTCTCGCGTTCGTGCAGGTCGGCTTCGGGCTGTGGGCGGAGTACCACATCTACGACGGGCCGATGCAACTCGGCAAGACCTTCCCGTCCAAGGAATACCAGGCGATGTTCCTGCGGCACCTGCACGCGGTTTTCCGCAACACGCCTTGGAGCATCTCGATCGACGCCGCCGAAACGCAGCGCACACCTTTCGCGGATCAACCCGACCTGCTCAAACTCTCCTTCGGCCTGTTCGACGATTCGTTCATGCACGGCTCGCACAACGAACACAACGAAACCTGCTGGAACTTCTTCGACCGCAACCGCTACCGCACCGCGCCCGCCGGCGGGGAGTTCAGCTACTACAACCACCACGATCAGAAAAATGCTTTAGCGCCAAACGGGCCGCACGATGAGCCTTTTGAAAGCGCCGCCAAACGCTTCCACATCACCTACATGCTCGCCAACGATCAATTCAAATATCAAACAGTCGAGCGCATTCGCGAAGCAGCCTTAGCGACCGGCTACCACTTCGTCATCACCGACTATCAAACCAACGGCCGCCAGTCACGCATCACCATCACCAACGCCGGCGTCGCCCCGATCTACCATGACGCCTACCCCGCCATCGCCGCCATCCGCTCCGACACCTCCCTGCGCGGTCTCGCCCCAAACGAAGAGCGCACCGTCCTCATCAACGCCGACGCTAACACCGGCATGCTTACCATCGCATGCGACCGCCTCGTCCCGGGACAGATAATCCAGTACGACGCTCAACTTGAGGGTGGCGAGTAATACAATTACTTCCAGAGCAATTGATATCGTCAACGCCGCCGCCGGCGCACGCACAGTGTTGCGCCTAGTACCATCATAGATAAGGCTGTCGGTTCGGGAACGGTGTAATCGATTGTGAGGTAAGGCCTGTGGGCAACGCTTGCGTTGTCGCTGGAGCCGAATGCAAGCACGCCCGTGGCGGTAGGCAGGAAAGCGATGCCGTAGTTTGGCGCACCGTTAGACCAGTCCTGCACAATGCTGGCGACATCAAGCGGCCCGCTGCCGATGGGCCCGCTGTAGGAAGGCGTCGGATCATACTCGCCAAGTGGGTTATTGTTCACACCATCGACAAGCGTATCCCACGTATCGAGCAGGTCGATCCAGGGCGAGGTCATACGATAAAGCGCGCCCGCCGCGGGGATTGCGATTCCCGTGTTGGACAGGCTGAGTGTTGCGCTATTGATCGTCGATCCAAGCGGTATCTGTCCGGGCAGGTTGCCGAAGATATTGTCAAAACCAAACAGCGAATGCATTTCGTCGGATTCTCCATAGTTACCGACCTGCATGGTGGCGCTGAAGGCATAATTGCTTGTGGGCACCTGTTTATAAACAGTCAGGTCGGTTGCATTGCTGTAACCGTTGAGCCCCTGTTGATAAATAATGACCGAAGCATTGGCAGCACCATTTGGCAGCATCAATGTGATACAAAACAACCCGGCAACAAACACAGCAACAATCCCGCCCAAATTCTGACGCATGGCTTTCTCTCCTCGTTGTGGTGTGAGACGGAAGTCCGACTGGTTACCGAGACAGGTCGGCGGCCTCCCCGATCACCGCTCGGCGTTCGCGAAAGTTGATAACGCGATGTACAACGCACGGCGGTGACCCTTGCAGATGTCACTCCATCCTACCAACCGCACTCACGAATACCAAGAGGATTCCCAAACCTATCAAGCCAATCAGCAAACATGGTATTGCGTGCCACGTCTTACAACGACAACCAGACAGACAACATCAGCCTAACGTGTCGCCTGAGCAGACATCGTTTCCATCACCAACTCAAATCAAAGCATGGGGTGGTATGATTTTGACGGTCAGCCTTTAGCGGCCCCTGAATAACACAAAGCATAAAGCATGAACCTCAGCAGCATACTGCCCCTCATCATGATCCTCTTTGCCCTGATCGGGGCAGCCGTTTCATGGTGGCTGGGCGGAACCTGGTACCTGGGCGCTTCCATTGGGTTGGCTGCTGTTTTTGCGCCTCTTGTTCTACTTGGGATAACCGTAAAACTCTTCACGCTCTGGCGTCCCGACTTGCCGAAGTGCGCCTGTGGCCGGTGCGACTATGACTTCGTTCCAACTGACAAAGCAATACCAGAAGCACAAAATACCAAAGAATATCATTACTGTTGTCGTCATTGCGGGGCCGTGTATGTCATGAGCGATAACAACCTGTCCCTGATCGATGAACAAGGCGACCGCCGCACCTACATGACACATACCAAATGGGGACGCTGGCGTCGCGCTGACTAAATACACCACGCCAGGCTTACCTACTCCGCTTCTTCAGATTCCACCGCCGCCTCGGCCTTGGCCGCCTGGGCTTCAATCGCCCGTGACAACTCCTCCGGCACGATCCCGTTAAACATCGCAGGATTCGGGAACATACCGATACTGATCTGCTGCTCGGCAGATACCGCCGGCTCCTGCTCGTTCGCGGTTTCCAGAAGGTCGTAACGCTTGATGGGAACACTTTCAAACGTGCTTGTCTTACCCCAGATCGCATCGACCTTCATGAACCTGGCTGCATGCTCCGGGCTGGGCGTCAGCACGATGTCGGCCGAGTTGATCGATTCATCCAACGCCGGCAGAAAAACCATCAATGGGCCATAACCAATCGACGACTTGGACCCCACCTGGTAGTAATGGTAGTGCCCCGCGCTGTAAGGCTTGCCCTCGATCACAACAGAAACATCGTAACTGAGCGCGCCCTGGTAAATCCCCATTGGTGTCAGCTTCACCGATAGCTGTTTCATCTTCCCGAACTGTTGAACCGCGACATACACCGGCGCTACGCCGTCCTCCCCCGGATCAAGTGCCGGGTCCGTCGACAGCGCAACAGTGCCGTGGTTCTTGCCCACAAGCTTCAGTGTGGTCTGTGCCGTGGTGTGCCAGCGGTGCAACACCTCAGGCGGTTGATTGTCGCCGGCCGCATCCGCTTCGCCATTCTTGACTGTTGCCCCGTCCACATACACAAACGTACCTTCAAGCTCGGTCGTGACAACATGCTCGCCTTCAATCAACTCCGGCAGATCAACCATCGCCCCGTACATCGCGGGATTGTTTTGATTAGCTGTAAACGTCGCGGGTTGGCCATCGATAGAAACCTGCTTCACAACCCACTTCCGTTCGATCGGTAAACCGAGCACCTCTTCGAGCCTTTGATCGGCACGCACATCAAAGCTTAGTGGAAATACCTTCTCGCGGATGTGTGTATCCGACACCTGCCGCAACACCGCCTGCTGGTCATAGAACGCTTTAGCCAGATCGATCTGCACGGCCCGGCTAAGCAGTCCCGCCTGGTACGCGCGTTGGAAAAACGGCTTCTGTTGGCTGGGCGTGACGGGCCTGAACCTGAATTCCCGCTCTTTTTTCGAATTCGTTTGGATCTGCTCGATGTACGATAGAGCCACACGCTCCGCCTCGTCCGCCTTCAACGTGCCGGCATCGATCCGTTCAATCAGTTCATCCCAATCATTCTGATCGGCTTGATGCTTCTGCTGAACCACGGCCCTGCGAGTTCCCGGCGACGATGGCTGGGCAACGACATGCTCAATCACAACCTGCACCAAAGGCGCAAGAACCACCGGCAATGTCGGCCCGATCATCATCACCACACTCACCCAGATCAGCCACGGCCGGCGACCGCGCTGCATGTATCCCACCGCACGCGGCCGCGTCAGGTCCGCACCGCATTCCGGACAACTCGGCATACTCTCCGGCCCTCGGCCACGCAAGTCATACCGACACTTGATGCAAAACGGATCCGACCAACGCACTCGCTCACGAAACCAGATCACATAAAACAACGCTCCGATCGCGAACACAACCACAAACGCGAACAGACCAGATACCGAACCATCAAGCAGGATCATGGCGTCTCTCCGGAAGTAAATTTGTCTCGCAGGATCCACCCAAACGCCCGGAAAAGCGGATGGGTCATCCGATTACACAATAGTGTCAATCAAATGAATGAATAAGTCAACCATAAATCGATTTTTTCGATGGTTTTTTCCACAAAACAAACAACCATCCAAACCAGAATCAGCCGCAAATCAATGCTAATAGACGCAAATAAAATCTCTGATTATTCGCGTCTATTAGCGTCCTTTCGCGGCTAAACTTCCTATCCGTCAACCCCAAACTCAAAATCAACGCTGGCAATCAATTCGCCTGCGCCTATAGTTGAACTTATGACCGAATACATCAGACAACTCATGGAAGCCCTCCCCGATGTGAAGCCCGACATGATTTCACGCTTCTTCGCGGCCGTGGTCGTGCTCGTCGTCGCATTGATCGTCTACTGGTCGCTGACGCGCAGCCTCGCCGGCCTGCTCAGTAAACACAGGCTCTCGGAAAACACATACACCATCCTCCGCAAGCTCTGCCGATGGACCATCTTCCCCATCGCCGTCCTGCTGATCGCGCAGCAGTTCGGCCTGCTGGAAAACCTCTGGGCCGCCGTCACCGCCATCCTCGCCATGATCGCGATCGGCTTCGTCGCCGTCTGGAGTGTGCTCAGCAACACGCTCTGCTCCGTCATCCTCATGATCGCCCGGCCGTTCAACATCGGCGACGAAATCGAATTCCCCGGCGAAGAGGTCGGCGGCAAGGTCATCAACTTCAACCTCATCTTCACCACCCTGCGCGACGGCGACGACTACCTCGTCCAGGTCCCCAACAATACCTTCTTCCAAAAACCCATCCGAAGAAAAATCGGCACGTCCACCATGCGCCTAGGCGAACAGGCCGACCGAAAAGAACACGCCGCATAATCCACCCGTTTAGCGCCGCAGTTTACTGCCACATATCCGCCGCATTGTGTTACCCCCCATGTAACTTCACATTACATCTTTGGACCGTTTCCCACGTGACCTCCCGCCAAACAACCGCATATACTGCCTTGCGTGCAGTACCAGAACACCCCCCAAAACAGCAACGTCTCGCACCTGGCCATGTGGTCCGGCCCGCGCAATATCTCCACCGCCATGATGCGATCCTTCGGTAACCGCCCGGCGACCAAGGTCGTCGACGAACCGTTCTACGCACACTACCTGTTAAAGCGCCCGCACATCACACACCCCGGCCGGGAGGAAATTATCAATCATTACGAGAACGATCCGCGCAAGGTCGCCGATGAACTTGTCGCACCCTTGCCCGACGGTATCGAACTCTACTACCAGAAACACATGTGCCAGCACATGATCGAAAACGTCCCCCTGGACTGGCTCGACAAAGCGACACACGTCTTTCTCATCCGCGACCCGCGCGATGTCGTCCGCTCGTGGGTCAAGGTCGTCCCCGACCTCACGCTCGAAGAAACCGGACTGCCCAAACAAGTCGAACTCTTCCGCATGGTGCAAGAGCAGACCGGCCGGATTCCTGCCGTCATCGACACCGACGATGTGCTCGACAACCCGCGCAACGTGCTGAGCAAACTATGCGACTACATCGGCCTGCCGTTCACAGAGCGCATGCTCAATTGGGAGCCCGGCTCCAAACCTTACGACGGCATCTGGGCCAAACACTGGTACGACAACGTCAACGCCTCTACCGGCTTCGCCCGACGCACCGAAAAATCCGAGCCCGTTAACCCACAATACGAACCCCTGATCGAACAAGCCGAATCCCTCTACCAAATACTCGCCAACCACCGCATCAACTAATCACTGTCTTTCTTACCAGCCACGAGCCACCAGACACCAGCCACCAACAATGCTCCAAACCTTCAACGAAAAAAACCGCGACCTCATCGTCAACATCAACGGCCAACTCGTCCACCGCGATCAAGCGGGCGTCTCCCCGTTCGATTCATCTGTGCAGAACGGCGACGCGGTCTGGGAAGGTCTGCGCCTCTACGATCGCGCCATCTTCAAACTCCCCGAACACCTCGCACGCCTGCGCAAAAGCGCAAATATGCTGCAATACCAGGGCTTTCCCGACGATGAGCTTCTGATCGATCAACTCAAAGCCACGCTCGCCGCTAACAACATGCGCGACAACGTCCACATCCGCCTGACCGTCTCGCGCGGCCTTAAATATACATCAGGCCTCGACCCGCGCATCAACAACCAAGGCTGTTCCTACTTCATACTCGCCGAGCACAAACCCCCGGTCTATGACCGCTCCGGCATCACCTTGATGACCGCCAACCACCGCCGACCGCCCGCGAACGTGCTCAACCAGGTCATCCACTCCTGCAACCAGCTAACCTCCATCCTCGCAAAACTGGAAGCCAACGCCGCCGGCGTCGACGATGCGCTGATGCTCGATCTCAACGGCAACCTCGCCGAAACCAACGCGACACACGTCTTCATCGTTAAGGATGGCACCGTGTTGACCTCCACCTGCGACGCCTGCCCCACAGGCATCACCCGCGCTACCGTCCTCGAACTGTGTAAGCAGAACAACATCCCGCACAACGTCACCGACATCCCGCACGCCGACCTCTTTAAAGCCGACGAAGTGTTCGTCACCGGCACCATGGGCGAACTCGTTCCCGTCGTGAAGCTCGACAATCACAGCTTCCCCCAACAAGCCGGCCCGATGACCAACAGACTCTCTGATCTGTTTACAGAACTTGTCCGGTCAGGCACACGTTCCACGCTTGTGGTCGACTGATTTTAACAGTCAACTTATGCCGGGGATGTGAAACCGATCGCACACACCCAACGTATAATTATGGGTAAGTATCAGGAGACGCGCGGTCATGAACGATTCCGTTCTACATATTAAGAACAAGCTGCTGCGAACAATACTGACATGGTGCACGCTTGGTGTGGTTGCTGTTAGCGGTTGTGCTACCGACAACGAAAAGACCACGCAAAAGCCGCCATGGCTGATCCACGAAGCACCGCTCGCAGAAGGCTGGCCCAGCCTGACACCCGTCGGACAGGTCGAGATCAAGGACTACCCGCAAGTGCGCGCCGCGATCGTTCACGCCGACGACACGTCACAATCAGGTGGCCGGATGAACCAGATGTTCGGGCAGCTGTTCAACCATATCAAGACCAACGACATCGCCATGACCTCACCCGTGGAAATGGGCTACCAGAACGAGCAGACAAACACGATGTCTTCTATGGCTTTTCTCTACCGCCAACCCGACATGGGCAAGACCGGCGATGATGGTAATGTCACGGTTGAAAACATGCCCGCCCGGACCTACGCCTCGATCGGCGTGCGCGGCAACTACAACGACAAACGCTTTTACAACACCCTCGCCACACTCGACGCATGGCTTGATCAACACAACGACAAGTGGCTAGCCGACGGCCCACCGCGATACCTCGGTTACAACAGCCCGTTTGTCCCGAGCTTCTTGCGCTACGGTGAAGTGCAACGGCCGGTCAAACCCGCCGAAGAATAATCACCAATCCGACCACGTCCCAGTAACTGCAACCTTAAGCCGTTTGAGGCTTGGCGCGCTTTTCTCTGCGTTGATCCCTGTTCATCCGCGGCTACATCTTCCTCGTAAAACCCGCTACTATCTGACATATGTATTGCGACCTGCACACCCATTCCACCGCCAGCGACGGGACCGATGCGCCCGCAGACCTGCCACGGCTCGCCAAGCAGGCGGGCCTCAGCGCCGTCGCGCTGACCGATCACGACACCACCGCCGGCCTCGACGCCTTCCTCGCCGCCGCAAAAAAGGCGAAGATCAAGGCTGTCCCCGGCATCGAACTGTCCGCCGACCCGTCGCTGTTCTATGACAACCCCGACAAGGTCGACCGCCTCGGTACGCTGCACATCCTCGGCTATTACATCGAACCCGATGCATCGCATCTTGCCGCCATCGAGGTGCGCCTGCGCGAAGCCCGCGCCCAGCGCAACCCCGCCATGGTCGTGAAACTCAAGGAACTCGGTTTACAGATCGATTACGAAGAAGTCATCGAAGCCGCCGGCGGCGCTAAAGGTTCAACCAATGAAGCGGGCTTGATCGTCGGCCGACCGCACATCGGGCAGGTCCTGATGCAGAAGGGCTATGTAAAGTCCATTCACGAAGCGTTCTCACGCTACATCGGCCAGGGCGGGTTGGCTTATGTCCGTAAAGACCGGCTTTCAGCGGAAGAAGCGATCAACGCCATCCACGAGGCGGGCGGCCTGGCGGTGCTCGCCCATCCCGTTCAGCTCGGGTTTACCTCGCACGAAAAGCTCGAACACGCCGTCGCCAAACTCAGAAGCCTCGGGCTTGATGGCATCGAGTCACGCCACTCAGACCACAACCCCAGCGACGTCGAGCAATTCAACAAGCTCGCCCAACGCTTCAAACTCCTGACCACCGGCGGCAGCGACTACCACGGCTCCCGCAAAACCATCGCCCTGGGCAGCCAGAAAGTCCCATTCACCGCCTACGAAAACCTCCTCAACGCCCATACCGCCTAACCCCCCAGGCAAGCGTGCTTCAGCACGCGGGCGCCAACCCGGATTACCGCCACAAAAAGGCACAAAATCCACAAAAATCAGTGCACTTAATGCGTGTTAACGCCACCAACCTTTTGAGCATTTTGTGACTTTTCGTGGCTAATTCCTCTCTTCAAAACAGTGGTGGTTAATCAAAAGTTTCTGCCTGCACTTTCCATCCCGCACTTGGATACGCAAAATCCTGATCTATAATTACGATAGAGTATTGGGCGACATATCTGGCGCTTTAGCGCTGAAAGGAGCGTGTGATGAACAGGCTCAACCCTATCGTGGCGGCGGTCCGGTCTCATGTCCATAACATCGGTGAACGCGTGGACAGCACGGCCAAAACCTCGCCCCCCTTCATCACTATCAGCCGGGAAGCCGGCGCCGGAGGACGGTCGCTGATGCGCGGCCTGGTCACACGGCTCAACGTGCTGGACCCGCCGGAACCGGGCCAGACGCCTTGGACAGGATTCGACAAGGAACTTGTCGAAAAGGTCTCGCAAGACCACAACCTGCACAAGACACTGGTCAACCTGCTCGGTGAACAATGCCACTCCTGGCTGTATGACGTCTTCGCCGGCTTGTCCGCACAGACAACCGAGTCGCAGGTCTACCGCCGCGTCGCCGAGACGATCCGCGGCTTGGCGCAGGGCGGCCGGGCCGTCATCGTCGGACGGGGCGGCGCGCTGATCACGCAGAACATGCCGCGCGGCGTACACATCCAGATCGTCGCGCCGCTTGAGTATCGCATTGATCAGATGGCGAAGGCGCTTGATTGCGATCACAAACACGCCGCGTCGGAAGTGCGTCGGATCGATCAGAACCGCGCTTCGTTCTACAAGCGCTACTGGCCCAGCACGCCGTTGTCCGCCAGTTTGTTCACCGTCACCTTCAACAGTGCCGCTATCTCCGAACAGAAGATGGTCGATGCGGTGCTGCCCCTGATCCCGAGCCTGTCGCGCGAAAATGCGCAGGTCGTGACGCGCAACGTCGTCGTAAAATAGGTTTTCACACGGCTGAAGATTAAAAGTCGCATATCTGACACATTCCTTGCCGTCTACGTGCGCATGCGCACCGGTTGCGCCGAACATGTGCGCTCATATAACGGTGGATAAGTCCTTATATACATAAGTACTCAATTGACACGGGCTCACATGCGGTTTAGCTCGCAAGGGGCAAATGTTTGTTCATGGCGTTGGCATTGCCGGACCGATGCACCTACCATGTGCCACCTCTATTGACTACCCATTCCACGACGAGAGTAACCGAATGCCCAAACAAAATAGTGATGTACCTGCCGCGCCACGTCGTGGCGGGATTGAATGGGCGAACCTGAATTGGACGGTGATCCTCGGCATCGGCATGATGCATCTGATCGCGTTGTTTGTGTTCGTTCCGAGCCTGTTCAGTTGGTCGGGATTGATCCTGGCGCTACTGCTCGGTTGGATCACCGGCGGCATCGGTATCACGCTCTGTTACCACCGCCTGTTAACACATCGTTCGTTCAAGACGCCCAAGTGGTTCGAGTACGTCTTGACTGTTTGCGGTTGTCTTGCCTGGCAAGGCGGCCCGGTCACGTGGGTGGGCGTGCATCGTTTACATCACAAACACTCTGACACCGATCACGATCCGCACAGCCCGGAGCACGGCTTCACGTGGGCACACATTCTTTGGACATTGCACGACAAACTCGAAGGCATCTGCGGTGAAGATGCTGCAAAAGACCTGCTGCGTGATAAAGGTCAGCGCGTTCTTAACCGCTACTTCTTCGTGCCGCAGTTGGTGTTGACCGTATTGCTGTTTGCGATCGGTTTTGCAATCGGTGGTTGGCAACTGGGTTTATCGTGGATCGTCTGGGCGATTGCGTTCCGCACCGTTGCGGTGTTCCACATCACGTGGTTCGTGAACTCCGCCGCACACACGTGGGGCTATCAGAACTACGAAGAAACCGGCGAAAAGTCGACCAACCTCTGGTGGGTTGCACTGCTTAGCTTCGGCGAAGGCTGGCATAACAACCATCACGCGTTGCCTCGCTCCGCCGCACACGGGCTGCGCTGGTATGAGTTCGACCTGACGTACTGGACGATCCGCGCGCTGTCGCTGGTGGGCCTGGCCAAACAGATCGTGATGCCGCGCGAAGATCAGATGCCCAAGGCGGTCGGCACGAAAGCGCCGAAGCCGAAAGCAAGCGAAACCACGGCGATCGATCCGCCTGTGGTGGCCAGGACCGTGTCGCGCGCAACACCGCCCATGGCTTAACACAACACTTCCTGACGGGCGATTACTTAACGAGCCGATAGAGCACCCCGCTACTGTTGCCTGATGACATGCGTTTAATGGTGTGATTCATCAACAGCGCCAAGCTGTGTGTTCACGGGCATCCGCTGATACTGCTGTGAGAGTATCAAGGTCTGTTGAATCACCATACGATTGGGGTCTTGCTTATCAACCAGCCGGTGATAGTTGATGGCCGATTCCTTGTGTCCAACGATTGGCGAATGATTATCAGCGGGTATAAACATTTTGCTGTCGACTTTCAGAGAGTTGGTTTGAACCTTCAGCCCACCAAACACAGCCGAGTCGGGGAAGGGGATTTCGCCCAAGTCCATGTGGTAGGATATCTCGTACAATGGCGAGTTGGGGTACTTGCGAACGCCATCAAACACGACGTTACCCTTAATCTGTTTTTCATGAATCACGAAACTGGATTCAGATGCGTTTTGTTTCGCGGCGATCTGTTTTGCATCTACCGGCCAAGACTCACCCGGACTGACTTCGTGGCCAGGGTTCAAGTATTCACCGTGGTCATTATCCAGCAACAGGGTAAAACCATCGACCCATTGAGCTGCCGAATCATCAAGCAACTCGCCATCTTTTGTGATGGTTGATTCACCGATGTCATTCAACGAAACGGTGAGCACGGTGCCTTGCGGCAGAGCCGTCATTAGACCGTACTCGTCTTTGACATCGCATGACACAATACGAAACTTCGCTTGCCGAACCGCGCCTTCCTCGTCGACTTTTGCGATATAGACTTCGAGTTCGGCTTCCAAGGTCATCTTCAAGACCTTGTCGTCGACCTTTCGGCCGAACGAAGTGACGACGATGTGTTTCTTAATCGTTCTCGAGCCGTTGATCTTGAACAGCTCGCCCTGCGTAAAAGTTCGTTTGCCGACGAGATTGACCGGCTCGGATGCGTTGTCGGAAGCAAGAACAGTTGCGGCGGACATGACAAAGATGGCGGCCGCAAGAATGGTTCGCGCTTTTAAAATGCTCATCGAATTCCCCTGGTCAGAGTTAATATGTTTGAACAGAACCGTCTGACTGATATCGACCTGTTTTCCGCGAACGTTTACAGCAGAAGGGCGGGCATTAATAGCCGGTGTCCGATAGTGGGTGGTTTACTTACCCAATCCTCACAGATGCGCGTGCTTTTTCTACATGGCTACAATGCCCGCCATGCGCCGTGAAGAAGGATCGGAAAGTGAAGCGGTGGCGGTGGCTGCGCCCGTGCCCAAAGCGTTGGGCGGGAAGCTGGCCGGGCTGCCCGCGGCTGGTTGTTCATGACGGGTAATGGTTACTGGTCGGTCGGCGCGCAGGCAGGGCTGCCTGCGGCTGGTTGCTTCTGAACACACTTTGATTACCAATAGCCAATAGCCGCACGCTGCCAGCGTGCGCGGATTTTCTATTACAAATACCTTCTACGCAGCGTTCTTTGTACAATCCCCATATGCCGGTTTATCTCTTCACGTTTCATGCTTATGGTTCGTGGATGCCCGATCGCAAGCGCGGATACGTTCAGCGGGGCAAAGGGATTCAACCACAAAGCATCAAGATGGCGGATCGTTATCGTGAAAGACAACAGCAGGTGGTTGTTAAGTTTGATGCGCAGATTCAAACACAACTGATCGCCATTACTAAAGAAGCATGCGAGAACCAATCATTGCGGCTGCACGGGATTGCAACCGATGCATCGCATGTTCACATACTTGTGAGTTTGTCGACTGAAAAAGACGCGAAAGATGTTCGGCAGAACCTGAAGCAATCGCTGACGCGCAGGTTAAATGAACATTCACGTAAAGCACACTGGTTCGGCCGTGGTGGCAGTCAGAAACATGTCGCGGATCAGGAGCACTTTGATTATCTGCTGGGGGTGTATCTGCCCGACCATCGGGGGGTGTGTTGGTTTGAAGGGAAGGGCAATGATTGCTGAAGGGTTGGCGCGCAGGCGGGGCTGCCTGCGGCTGGTTGCTTCGGGACGGGTAATGATTGTTGGGCGTTCAGCGCGCGAGCAGGGCTGCTCGCGGCTGGTTGCTTCTGAACGCGTACTGTTTACTAAGAGCTTATAGCCGCACGCTGCCAGCGTGCGCGTGTCTTGTGTGCGTGGTTTGTTTATCGAAAGCTCACGCGCGTGATTTTTCTACATGGCTACAATGCCCGCCATGCGCCGTGATGAAGGATCTGAAAGTGAAGCGGTGGCGGTGGCTGCGCCGGTGCCCAGAGCGTTGGGTGGGAAGCTGGCGGGGCTGTCGCTGCGCAAGCAGATTCTGGTGCTGGCGATCTGGCCTTTGCTTGAACAGGTGATGGCGTTCCTGGTCGGGACGGTGGACATGTACCTGGCGTCGCAGCTTAAGCCGGAGGATCTGGCGGTCGCGGCGAACGATGCGTTGGGCGTTGCGGGATACGTGAACTGGCTGATGGGTTTACTGATGGGATCGGTCGGCGTCGGGGCGTCGGCGCTGGTGTCGCGTGCGATCGGCGGACGCCACAAACGGTTAGCCAACGCGGCACTGGGTCAGGCGATTTTACTGGCGATCCTCATGGGTCTGGGGATGTCGGTGATCATCTATGCGCTGGCAAGATTGATCGTGTTGTTGGCGGGTCTGGAAGCGATGGCGCTGGATTTGGGCACGATGTATCTGCGCATCGTTTCGCTGGCGGGGCCGATGAGTTCGGTGTTGTTTGTCGGCGGTGCGTGTCTGCGTGCAGCGGGTGATACGCGAACGCCTTTCTTCGTCATCGTTGTTGTGAACGCGGTGAACGTCTGCACGAGTCTGCTGTTTGTTTACGGGCCTGAACCGATCGGCGGGCATGGCGTCGCGGGGATCGCGGCGGGCACAGCGGTCGCGTGGGGTGTCGGTGCGGTGCTGACGATGTTTGTTCTGTTCCGTGGTAAGCGATTGATTCGCCTGCGTCCGGCGCGTCTGAAGCCGCATTGGCATACCGCGAAGCGCATCATCCGTGTTGCGATACCGCAGCTTGCAGAGGGAATCGTCATCTGGGGCGGCAACTTCCTGGTGATCCTGATGATCGGCCATCTTGCATCGTCCGAGGGTTTGATGGGCTCGCACATGTGGGCGGTGCGTATCGAGTCGGCGAGCTTTTTGCCGGGCTTCGCGCTGGCGGGCGCGGCGGCGATCCTGGTCGGGCAGTACCTTGGCGCGGAAGACCCGACGATGGCGAGGCGATCGGCGTTAATGTGCTGCGGGATCGCGGTGACGGTGATGACGGTCAGCGGTGTGGTGTTTATCACGATGGGAGACAAGCTGATCGCGTTGGTTTCGCCGGTGGCGGTGCATCGTGAAGTGACGCCGCAACTGCTTTGGGTTTGCGGCTGGGTTCAGCCTTTCTTCGCGATGTACATCGTGTTCAGCCAGGCGATCAAGGGCGCAGGCGACACGCGGTCGACGATGATCCTCGGGTACATCAGCCTGTTCGTGTTCCGCTTGCCGGCGGCGTACCTGTTCGGGATGTACTTCGGTCTTGGGCTGGTCGGGATCTGGTACGGGCTCTGCGGCGAGATGGCGGTGCGCGGGATATTGTTTGCCGGCCGTTTCTTCCATGGCGGGTGGTTGAAGACGAAGGTTTAGTTTGGGTTTGAATCACAGAGACACAGAGAAGAAGACGGGGAACAGGGATGAACACAGATGAACACGGATAGGATCTGGTGTGATGCAATCAACAACTAACACTTCTTATCTGTGTTAATCCGTGTTTATCTCTTTTGAAAATGTATTTTCTCTGTGTCTCTGTGGTTATTTATACAAACCGCCCGGACCTTCGCTGCGCTCAGGACCGGCGTTGGGTGGGGAAGTATGTGTGCTGTGAACGTTGATACAGCTACTTCACGCGGAGAGGCGTGTGTTGCCGGGGTCGGCGTCGATGAAGCTGAAGGCGCCGCCGACGCGGAAGGTTTTGCTGAGCAGCCTGCTGACGTAGCAGATGCGGATCGGCAACAGCAGGGACCTGCCTGCAACGGATTCGAGGTTGACGTAGAGCACGGCGCCCATGGGGACATCGTGTTCGGTCAGCAGTCCTATGCCGTCGGGTGAGAGGTCGGTGGCCCATCCGCGGTACAGTGCTTTGTATCCGCCCGCCATCACACCGAGCGTGACCGGCGCATGGATAGCACGTCGCTTGCCGATGCGTTGCCAGGGATCGATGTTCGATTCGTGATCGAGCTGATCCAGCAACTCGGCCAAGTCTGTATGCAGGCTTGGATCGGGTTGTTTAAGTTGTTGAGCCACAGCCTGCTATATCGGCAAAACAAACGACAAACTACACCTGCTGACCATCAAAAAACGATCGAGCTAACGCTATTGAAAACAACGGTTTGACTTACGTGTTTACCCCTGTGATTTAAGTAAATTCCACGATGATCTGACGCAATCGGATAACGACCGATTCGTCTTAAAAGTCACAGTCGATACACTCATCACATGCAACTGCTGCTGAGCAACAATGAGACGATGTCGCTGGATGAGCCGAGGGTGATGGGGATCCTGAACCTGACGCCGGACAGCTTCTCTGATGGCGGCCGTTATCTGGACGCCGAGCGCGCGGTGCAACACGGATTAGCCATGGCCAAGCAGGGAGCGGACATCATCGACATCGGCGGTGAGTCGACTCGGCCGGGCTCGCAGCGGGTTGAAGCGGATGAGCAGATCAGGCGGGTTGTGCCGATCGTGCGGGCGTTGCGCCAGAAGCTGGATCAAGACTACCCAGCGGTTCAGATCAGTATCGATACGACGCGAGCTGCAGTGGCGGAAGCGGCGGTGGATGCGGGTGCGGGGATATTGAACGATGTCAGTGCGGGGCTAGAGGATGAGCAGATGCTGGCGTTCGCAGCCGAGCGGGGTTTGCCGATCGTGCTGATGCATATGCGTGGTGAGCCGGGGACGATGCAGGATGCGCCGCAGTACGGTGATGTAGTGGGGGAAGTGAAGCAGTTTCTGCTGGCTCGAGCGGAGGCGGCTCAGCGGGCGGGTGTGGATCGCAGGCGGATCGTATTAGACCCCGGGATCGGCTTCGGGAAGACGACGGAGCACAACCTGGCGTTATTGCGGTCGATCGATGCGTTTGTGGCGACGGGATATGCGATCCTGATGGGGGCGAGTCGAAAGCGATTCATCGGTGAGGTGGATGCGGGTGCGGATGTAGAGGATCGATTGGGGGGTACGTGCGCAGTCACGGGGTATTGTGCAATGGCTGGCGTTCAGGTGTTCCGTGTGCACGATGTGGGGCCCAATCGGCAGGCTGCGAGGCTGATTGGGGCAATAAAAAGGGGCTTGAGCGAAGAAATTTGAATTATTTTAGATGTATTTTTTAGTCGTTAGGTAAATGTTCAGGGTGTGGATAAGTTGTGTATAAGATTGAGGTTGGGTGCATTTGTACCAGTACAGGCGGGGTGTGGATTATCAGACATTGAGGGGTTGTGATTTAATTTAAACGCTTGCTTATAATGTCTTTAAGCGAAAACACACCCTCAGATTCATAACTTCAAGCTGCGCTCAAGGCTTGGGCGATAAATATATGCGTAAGGGCACACCAGTCATCGCTTGTTGCGATCGTGTTCCCCGTACGGCCAGACCTTGACCAGGTGTCAGGCCGTTGTCAGTTAGGAGACAGTTATGAGCGACGTAACCCCGATCAACCGACCAGCCGCGACAACCCTCGAACCCAGAGTTCGTCCGAGCAAGCCCGAGACTTCGACCACGACCGCCCAGCGGGGCGAAGACCAGGTCGAATTATCAGACAGCGCTCAATATCTCAGTAAGATCGCCGAGCTTCCCGACGTACGCCAGGAACTTATCGACCGCGTGAAGGCTTCGATCGCCGACGGCAGCTATGAAACCGAAGAAAAGACCGATACCGCGATCGAAAACCTGATCGAAGACATCCTGTGATTTAAGACCTTGAAGTAAACACATATTGATTTACGTAAAGACCGCCCCCGCCATGGGGCGGTTTTTTGATGGGCGTGATTTGGGCAAGTCAGAGGTTATTCGCAGATTGTGCGGATTTGGGAGGCAGAATAAGTGGCGTGGGTGTGTCTTGTGAGGATGTGTGACTGAAGAACATTAGAAGACACGGCCGGTGAACCGGCCTCGCCTGGGGGTGTGAAGATTGCGGATGATGGTTTATTGGTTGACGCGCTGGCCGATGACGGACTCGGCGAGCTTGGCGTAGTCCTGAGCACCGTGGCAGTCGGGGGCGTAGTCGAAGATGCTTTGGCCGAAGCTGGGGCTTTCGGCGAGTTTGATGTTGCGGCGGATGGGCGGGTGGTAGACGACGGCGTCGGCCCAGGGGGCATCGGTGCCTCGGGCGGCTTCGAGGAAGCCGTTGACATCGTTGATGACTTCGTTGGCGAGGATGGTGTTGCCCTCGTGCATGCAGAGGACGACGCCGGCGACGCTGAGCGAGGGGTTGATGCCCTGCTTCATCATCATGATGGTTTCGAAGAGCTTGCCGAGGCCTTGCAGCGCCAGGAAGTGCGCCTGCATGGGGACGATGACTTCGCTGGCGAGCGTGAGGGCGTTGACGGTGAGCAGGCCGAGGCTAGGTGGGCAGTCGATGAGGATGTAGTCGGGTTTCGGGCTTCGGGCTTCGGGTTTCGGGTCTTGTTCCTGGCCTCTTCCGAGACCCGATACCCGATACCCGGTACCCGACACAAACGGAGCGACTTTCTGCTTTAAAACCGTCTGCGCCATGCCGGTGACGACTTTGTCGGCCAGTTCGGCTTCGACGCCGGCGAGGTTGACTTCGGCGGGGAGGATCTGGAGTTGGCCGTCTTCACCGATGGGTTGAACGACCTCTTGTGCGGTGGTGGTGGGATCGGTGAGCAGGTCGTACATGCTCTTTTCGATCGCGTCGGGGTCGACGCCGAGCGAGAGCGTGAGGTGGGCCTGCGGATCAAGGTCGATCATGAGGACGCGCTGGCCCATGCGGGCGAGGGCTGCGCCGAGGTTGGTGCAGGTGGTGGTTTTGCCGACGCCGCCTTTCTGGTTCATCAGGGCGATGATGCGCGTCGGGCGGTTGTTATCCGGCTTGGGCGCGGCGGGTGGCGGTGTGGGCTCGGGGTCTTTATGCGAAACGGTCGGCTGGATGCCGGGGGTGATGACAGGCTCGCTGACCGGTTGGGGTTCGGCAGCCGGCGTGTCATGTTGTTGCTTGGGCTGGGGCTGGGGCTGGGGCTGCTGGGCGGACTGCTGTGGCGTGGGCTGGGTGGGGGTGGATTCAGCCTGCGGCGGGTGCTGCTGAGGCGCAGCGATATCGGCGGGCTGGCCTTGGGCGGAAGTTTCCTGGATGGATGAGGAATTCGTCGCGGTCAAGCGGACGCCTCCATGCGTCTGATAACAATAGGGCTGGGTGAGTATAACACGTTATCCAGCAAGTACGAATCAAATTCCCCAGATCGTGGCAGAACGGGTGTGTGGTGATCCTGTCAATGATTTGAAATAGGTTGCCGGGAACAGGCCAGGAAGTGCGTATGGTGGACAAAGTGTGTGGTTTGCCAGACTTGGCAAAAACGCGATCGGCCGTTACCCTACCTGACTTGGCGGGCTTGCGCGGTGGGCGCAGTATGTCTAAGTAGAACTACAGCAATAGGATATCAACACATGGCCAGCACCGGTACGATCTCTCAGGTCATCGGCTCCACGTTCGACGCCCAGTTTCCTGAGGACGATCTTCCCGCGATCTACAACGCCTTGCATATCAAGGCCAGTCATCACGGCATCGATCTGGACCTGGTCGGCGAAGTGCAGCAGCACCTCGGCGGCGGGCAGGTGCGTGCGGTGGCGCTGGGTTCGACCGACGGTCTGACCCGCGGCATGGAAGTGAAGGACACCGGCGCTTCGGTGAGTGTGCCCGTGGGCGAAGAGGTGCTTGGTCGCGTGTTCAACCTGCTGGGCGAGCCGGTGGACAAGAAGGGGCCGGTCAACGCGAAGAAGCGTCGCGAGATCCACCAGATGCCGCCGAAGTTCGTCGACCTGAACCCGAAGACCGAAATCCTCGAAACCGGCATCAAGGTCGTCGACCTGCTGTGCCCGTTCGTGCGTGGCGGCAAGATCGGCCTGTTCGGCGGTGCGGGGGTGGGCAAGACCGTCATCATTCAGGAAATGATCGCTCGTATCGCGCGTGAGCACGGTGGTTACTCCGTGTTTGCCGGTGTGGGTGAGCGGACGCGTGAAGGTAACGACCTTTGGCGTGAAATGGCGGAAGCACAGTTCACCGATGCCGATGGCAAGACGCACAGCGTTCTGGATCGTGTGGCGATGGTGTTCGGCCAGATGAACGAACCTCCGGGCGCGCGTCTTCGCGTGGCGCTGTCGGGGCTGACGATGTGCGAAGAGTTCCGCGATTCTTCGGGTAAGGAAACGCTGCTGTTCGTGGATAACATCTTCCGCTTCACGCAGGCGGGTTCGGAAGTGTCGGCGTTGCTCGGGCGTATGCCTTCAGCCGTGGGTTACCAGCCGACGCTGTCGACGGAAATGGGTGAATTGCAGGAACGCATCACCTCGACCGACAAGGGTGCGGTGACTTCGATCCAAGCCGTGTACGTCCCCGCGGACGACCTGACCGACCCCGCGCCGGCGACGACGTTCAGCCACCTGGATGCGTTCGTCGTGCTCGAACGTTCGGTTGCTGAAAAGGGTATTTATCCTGCGGTGGACCCGCTGGCGTCGACCAGCCGTATCCTTGACCCGGGCATCCTGGGCCAGAAGCACTACGAAGTGGCCCGCCAGGTGCAGTCGATCCTTCAGCGTTATCGAAGCCTGCAGGACATCATCGCGATCCTGGGTATCGACGAACTGTCTGAAGAAGACAAGCAGGCGGTCGGCCGTGCCCGTCGTATCGAGCGTTTCTTCAGTCAGCCGTTCTTCGTGGCCGAGCAGTTCACTGGCTTCCCCGGCATCTACACCTCGCTGGAGGAAACGCTCGACAGCTTCGAGCGCGTATGCAAGGGCGAAGGCGACGACATCCCCGAAAACGCCTTCATGTACGTCGGCACACTCGACGACGCCCGCAAGAAAGCCGAGAAGATGGCGGCGGGTGCGTAAGCGAAAGACGGAATACAAAATAAACCCCCGGAAGCCCACGTTCGACGAACGCGGGCTTCTTTGTTGTTTACTCACTCGTGTTTACTATCCCGAAAGCACCACACCGCTGCATTTTCTTTGGGGCCGTGGTTGAGGATGTAGTGATAGACTCGGACTTGATGCGATCGATCTTTGATCGGAACGATTTTCCCCTTGCCCGCCCAGATGCCGCCGGGAGCGGTGAGGTTTTCAGCAATCAAACGCTTGGCGGACCACTGTTTGGCAAGCCCCATGATGTGACGCACGGGATCATCCACTGCTGATGTAGGTTTGCCCCGAAGCCCACGTTCGGCGAACGCGGGCTTCCCTTCAAGCGGGAACCGCGCTAAGACATGCATGTGCATGACGCTGACACTGATGACGATGGGCTCAGCACCATGTCTTACCAGTGAATCCTGCAACTCTTCGCACACTACCCGCCTCGCCTCAGGCGTCAGGTAGACAGCCTCCCGATCCATCCGGGACTTCGCTGACTCGTGCCGCTGGTCGTACTTACCTTTGGGTGGCGGATTCTTGTAATCACCATCAACGTGCTCCCGGTGATTGCGCGTGCGAAACCCGCGCGGGTCCCCCGGCAACCAGGTGCCGTAGGTGTTGGCCATACAGTGATACCAGCCGTTCCACCCGGGCATCAATGACTCCAAGAAATACCCCGAAGCCCACGTTCGCCGAACGTGGGCGAACAACATTATGCAAGCTTTATCTTCTTTAAAACGTCGGGTATACCCGCCAGCTCTTGTTCCAACTTGGCCATAAGCTTTTCTATCTTTGGGATAATTACTTGCGGTTCTGGGTCGTCATCCGCCCACTTTTCGATCAGACGTAAACCAAGACTGTTCCACCCACGCGATAAATCTCGTTTGCGCGCCTTCAACCCAAATCCCGCTTGAGAACCGCTGATAGCCGACACAATATTCTTGCGCAACGACTCGTCGTTAACCTTGTTACAAACCAGACGCCAACGACATGAACCGTTATAGCACCACAAATCCCAATACAACCATGACCGAGGGTCTTTTCTGGGATTATCTCCAATGGGCGGCACGCATTCATACCACCGCTTGGGTAGAAACGCGATATTACGAGTCGTCGAATTCAGGAATACCCAACGCTGCTCATCCGAACGAATCAAGTCCTCGATAGCGGACAGCAATTCAGATCGACCCGCTTTAGTGCGTTCAACAATCATCTCGATTGCTCGCCGATGATTCTTATAAATCGTCTGGCACAGTTCGTCGATTTTCGGATCGTCCATAAAGCGGCTCCCGATCAGGCGGATGTAGTGGTCGAGGAAGGCGAGCACGTCGTCGCCGATGCTGGTGGCGTGGGTTTTGCGCACGCGCGTTAAAACGCTGTGGATGTCTTCGTAGGAGTAGGGCACCCACTGCGAGTCTTCAAGCTCCGAACCGTCTGTGGTCAGCAGGACGAACATGGTGGGCTGGCCGCGGAACTCGGCCTGAATGCGTTTTTCGTATTCTTTGAACGGGTTGTACTTGCCCGCTTTGATCTTGTTCTCGATCGCAATCACAAACGCCGGGTCTTTGCAGGTAATCAAGATGTCGATGTTGCGCCACTCGCGGCGGATGTCTACGCCCCGCAATTCAGCGCCGTCGATCTGGACGGGGCTCAAGGGGCGCAGGTCGGGCGGGCTCTGCCGCAGCAGGTCCATCAAGATAGCTTTGAGGAACAGCGGCCCCTGGCCGTGCGATTCGTTCGGGTCCAGGAGCCAGGCCAGGAAGTTGGAGTGGCGTATCTCGGCATCCACGATCCGCAGGGCGTCGAAGATGTTGAACCGCCCGATCCGTTCTTCCAGTTCCAGCAGCTCGTCGTTTTCCACGACAAAATGCTCCAAAGCCTGAAGGTCCGTCGGTGTGTGCGTTTCCCCGTTTGACATGGTGAGGAGATTATATTTTGATCAGGGGGCGGGGGAAAGAGAAAAATGTCGGATTAAACAAGGGCTCGGTCGGAAACTGGGGCGTCTCTATTAATTATTGTATAAACAGGCTATATTGTGCCCAAACTGTTATCTATTAGTGGGAGTTAACTCGTGTCTACCCTGTCATCTGATCCTTCCGTGAGCGCGGCCGAGGCGGCGCTGGATGAAAAGACTCTGTCTGAATTGCGTGCCTCGTTTGCGGCCGACCCGCGTAACAGGCTGATGCAGAACGCGGTCACGCAGACGGCGGTCGATGAAGTCGCGCTGAATCGCGAAGTCGTCACGACGATGGACCACACGTTCAGCCATCACCTGGACGACTGGGAAGTGACGAACCAGAAGAAGTCCGGGCGCTGCTGGATGTTCGCGGGGTTGAACCTGCTGCGCGTCGGGGCGATGAAGAAGATGAAGCTGAAGAACTTCGAGTTCAGCCAGAACTATACGCTGTTCTGGGACAAGCTCGAACGGGCGAATTACTTCCTCGAACAGATTATTGCTACGGCCGACAAAGACGCGGACGATCGCGTGGTGGCGTACCTGCTGGATCGGCCTTTGGATGACGGCGGTCAGTGGAACATGTTCGTGAGTATCGTGCGCAAGCACGGGCTGGTCCCCAAGGCGTTTATGCCGGAGACGGAAAGCTCGGGTAACACACCTCGTATGAACAGCATCCTTCTAACGGTGCTGCGACAGGGTGCGGCGAAACTTCGCAAGATGATTGCGGACAAGAAGTCGGACAATGAAGTTGCGGCGGCGAAGCTTGAGATCGTCGAAGCGGTGTACCGCGTGTTGTGCATTCATTTAGGCACGCCGCCGGAGAAGTTTGTCTGGCAGTGGCAGGATGAAGACAAGCGTTTCCATCGTGATGGTGAACTGACGCCGCTGGAGTTTGCGGATTTGTATTGCACACTGCCGCTGGATGAATATGTCTGTCTTGTTCACGACCCGCGGCCGACGAGCCCGATGGGTAAGACGTTCACGGTTGCGCATCTGGGCAACGTCATCGGCGGTAAGCCGGTGAAGTACCTGAACATCGAGATGGACCTGATGAAGAAGCTGACGATGAAGACGCTCATCGGTGGCGAGCCGGTGTGGATGGGCTGCGACGTCGGGAAGATGATGCAGCGCAACCTCGGGCTGTGGGACGCGAAGCTGTTCGATTATGAAGGCGTTTACCAGACACCGTTCAATCACACCAAGGCTGAGCGTTTGATCTATCATCAGACGCTGATGACGCACGCGATGCTGTTCACCGGCGTGGATGTGAAGGACGATGATTCGCCTCGGCGTTGGCGCGTCGAGAACAGTTGGGGCGATGAGAACGGCAAGAAGGGTTTCTACATCATGAACGACTCGTGGTTCGACGAGTACATGTTCGAGGTGGCGATCCACTGCGAACATTTGCCGGAAGAACTGAAGGAAGCGGTCGAGCTGGAACCGATCGTGCTACCGCCGTGGGACCCGATGGGCGCGCTGGCGAAGTAAACGTAACTGAATCACACATTGAACAACCCGACGGCGTTGGCTGCCGGGTTGTTTGTTGCGCGTAACGTGTTGCTCTCGGCGCGGTGTGCTGTTACTTGCACACTTTGCTCCTGCGGAGTCAAAGTGTGACACCCATCGTGTTACGCATGTCGTTGATCCGTTCTATTCAGCCATCGGTTTTATGTGTGAGGATGCGCAGGGAGTTGATGACGACCAGGACGGTGGATCCCTCGTGGAAGAGGACGGCCAGGGATATCGGTGTGCCGCCGAGCGCGGCGATCGGTGCGAGGACGATAATCACGCCCAGCGCGATGACCAGGTTCTGGATGATGATCCTGCGTGCGAAGCGCGAGACACTCATGGCGGCAGGGAGTTTGCCGAGGTTGTCAGCGAGCAGGACGATGTCAGCGGTTTCCAGCGCCACATCACTTGCGGAGCCGGCGGCGCCGCCGATCGCGATGCCGACGGTTGCATTTGCCATGGCGGGTGCATCGTTGACGCCGTCACCGACCATGGCGACGCGTGTGTAGCGTGCGTCCAGTTCACGGACCTTCCCGACCTTGTCTTCGGGCATGAGGTCTGCGAGGTATTCATCGATGCCGACGTTTTTGGCGATGGCGGCGGCGGTGCGTTGGTTGTCGCCGGTGAGCATGATGGTGTGGTTGACGCCGTAGTCTTTGAGTTTAGCGATCATTTCGCGCGCTTCGGGCCTGGCCTTATCTGCAAGCCCGATGATGCCGAGGATTTGTTTGTCATCGGCGATCGCGACGACGGTTCGGCCAGCATCTTCCAAATCGATCGCGCGCTGCTGCATGGGTTCGACGCCTTGCAGGGGATTGGCGAACGAAGCGGGGCGGCCGACGGTGATGGTCGCTGCATCGACGACGCCGCTGATGCCGATGCCGGGCGTCTGGTCGATGTCGTCCGCCATGGTGTGCGGGATCGAGCGGTTGTCAGCAGCGTTCACGATCGCTTCTGCGATCGGGTGCCGGCTGCCGGCTTCGACCGATGCGGCGAGGAAAAGCAGTCGCTGTTCATCAACGTTATCTGCAAGCGGGACGATATCCGTCACTTCGGGCCGGCCGAAGGTGAGTGTGCCTGTTTTGTCGAAAGCGATCGCGCGAACGCGGCCGAGGTTTTCCAGGTGTGCGCCGCCTTTAACGAGCATGCCTTCGCGCGCCGCACGTGCGATCCCGCTGAGGACCGCGGCCGGGGTGCCGATCGCTAATGCACAGGGAGACGCGGCGGTGAGGAACGCCATCGCCTGGTAGAACCAGCCCGCCCAGTCGCTGGTGTGTTCGCGCCTCGGTTGCAGGCCGGCTAACGGCGGAATAACAATCAGCATCACCGTCGCGATCACGACCAGCGGGACATACCACTTCTCGACGCGGTCGGTAAACAACTGTGTCGGGCTCTTGGTGGTTTGCGCTTCTTCGACCATGCGTACGACTTTGGCGAGCGTGTTGTCGGATGCGAGTTTGCCGACTTCGACGGTGAGTGTGCCGTCGCCGTTGATCGTGCCGGCAAAGACGCTGTCGCCGGGCAGTTTATCGACAGGGACGGATTCACCTGTGATGGGAGATTGATCGATGGCGGAATCGCCCGTGATGATTTTGCCGTCGGCGGGCAGACGTTGACCGGGTGCAACCAGAACGCGGTCACCGATGCGCAATTCTTCGACGGGGACTTCGCGCGGCTTACCGTCAGGTTGAACGAGCATGGCGGTCTGTGGTGTGAGGTCTGCCAAGGCTTTGATCGCGCCGCGCGCCCGGCTGATCGCAAGCCTTTCACCCGCGCCACCGAGACTGAACAGGAACAACAGCATCGCGCCTTCTTCAAAGTGCCCGAGCGCCGCAGCACCGAAAGCAGCGGCGAACATAAGCAGGTCGATATCGAGTTTGAAGTCGGCGAGGGTTTCGATCATGTCCTGTGCGGGGTAGAAGCCGCCACAGACATAACTGACGAGCAACAGCGCGATGCGGATTTCCTGCGGTCCGCCGGTGATGTGGACGAGGAAACCGCCCAGCAGGAAGAGTCCGGCCAACACCGCGAGCACGATGTCTTTTTCTCGCAGTGCCGAGCGGAACCAGCCGTGCTGTTGTGGCTGGAAAGCGGAAGCGGTCGGGCCAGTCTGCTTAACATCCTGATCGACGCTGAGGCTGCCGGGCGTTCGTGTGGGCAGGACGCGGACGCCTTCCTGTTCGAGCACGAACACGATCTGCGGCAGGGCGCACTGCTGGCGGTCGAATTCGATCCGCAGGGTTTGCGAGGTGTAGGAAGCGCTGCACCGGACGCCGGGCAAGCGGTTGAGTTTGGCTTCGATGGTTTTTTCGTGCCGCGCCGAGACGATGCGTTCGACGGGCATCACGACGTGGCCGACGGATTCGCTGAGGCAACTGTCGGCCGTGCGGAGATAGCCGTTGATCTGGGTGAGGCTGACGATGTGGGGGTCGTAGTCGAGTTCGATGTATCCGCTGCGGGTTTTGCCATCCGAGCCCTCATCTTCGACGAGGCGGACGGACTGGACGCCGCGCTGGCCGGCGAGCCGATCCTGCAGGCAGCCCGCGTAGAGCGAGCGTTGGCGAGGGTCTTCGGGCAGTGTGATTGGTAGACGCAGGGCTTGGGGGGGCATTGATCGCCTTTCGGGTTCAAATCATCCTGTGAAGCAACATATTAGAGGGAAGTTTATGTAAAAGCATTCTGCAATCGCCGTAAGTGCTTTGGTATTGCGAGTTAATTTCAATCTCGATTGCCCGGGGCCCGCGAAAGAGGGGCGGCCTGAAAACAGCCCTGCCGGGGTTTGATCGGGCCAGTTTAGCGCACCTACCCAAAGGACCTGACCTGACTTACACTTAGTTAACACTGTGGCCGCGGTGGGCGGCTGCGTTAGTTGTATTTTTCACCCTTATAGTCAAGGAGTTAGACATGGCCGAAACAGGCGACACCACCATCGTAGGCTCGGACAGCCACTTCAAGGGCGAGCTCACATTCGAGCGGACCGCCAGGATCAACGGGAAGTTCGACGGGAAGATCACGGGCAAGGGTGAGCTTCAGGTCAGCCAGAACGCGCAGTGCAAAGCCGATGTGGACGCCGCGGGCGTGCAGGTCGACGGGCTGGTCGAGGGCAACCTCAACGCCAAGGACACCGTCAAGCTCAACGGCTCGGGCGTCGTGCGCGGCGACATCACCGCGGCGAAGATGGTGATGAGCGAGGGGGCAAGTTTCCACGGCATGTGTGCCGTCGGTCCGGATTCGGGCAGGCCCAGTTCAGCGGCGCCGAGCGGTGGCGGCCAGCCACAAGGCGGACAACCGCAGCCGGGCGGTCAGCCTCCCAAGAAGTAAGCGTCATGCGTAATGGCTAAGTGCGATCGGCCGTCGATCGACGGCGCGCCGCTGCGCGCTTAGGTACTGCGTACCTTCACCACCCGAGATCCACTCGCGGTTTTACTCATGGCGCGACACCAAGGCCCACGCCTGGTTCAGTGTTACCACTGCGGACATCGCTTCGAGGTCAGCGGTCGCGCCCAGTCCACATCCTGCCCGGGCTGCAACAAGGCCCTGATGGTCGGGGACGAACACATCACCAAGCTGCGTGGCCCGCTCAAGGAGCTTAGGACCTGCGGCAAGATCACCGTCGCAAAGCGTGGCCGACTCATCGTCGAAACGATCGAGGCGCACGGCGGGATCGACTGCCAGGGGATCATCGACGCTAAGCACGTGCTCTCCGGCGGGACGGTCACGCTCGGGCCGAAGTGTGATTATCACGGCGACCTGACCGCGCCGAACGTGGTGATGCAGAAGGGGGCGAAGGTGAAGCGGAGTATGTTTGCCGTGCCGGAGGACCCGTTGGGATTAGCGGATATCGGCAAGGCGAAACCGGACGGGTGACGGATTTATGATTTATGATTGAGGATGTATGATTTGGAATTGTTGATGGATAGGATGTTGAAGTGAAAAAGGGTGAAGCGCTGATGCGCAGCCCAACGCCGGTCCTGAGCGAAGCGAAGGGGCGGGCCTCTTCAACTAACCATCAAAGACCAATCATCAAACAACAAACACTTAAGATCAACCACCAACCACGGACCTGCCATGAGATACCTACTGACTTTTTCCTGCTGCCTGATTGTTCTGCTGTTTGCATCGGCTAGCTTTGCACAAACAACAGACGATGTGGCGGCGTTACAAAAACAGAACGCGGAGCTGCGCGCGGAGCTTGAGCGGGTGAAGTCGGATTACGAAAAGCTCGAAGCGGAGATGGCGAAACTGCAAGCGGAGTTGGCGAAGCTGCAGGTTACCAAGGAAGATTTGGAGGTTGAGAAGAAAGAGCTGACGGAGTTGGCGGGGCTGACGCCAAGCGGCGATCGCGTCGAGGTTGCGGCGTCGCGGTTTACCAGCAAGTACGATGAATCGACAGGCAAAACAGTTGTGCGGAGCGGCACGGAGTTATTGCATGTCGCCAAGGGCAGCGGGGCGGATCATCAGTTCTCGCTGGCGTATATGTTTGACGGCAAGCAGATGCAGGAAAAGCCCGAAGTCATCAAGCTCTTCATCCAATCGCGTTTCTCCGGCGGGGTCTACCGCAACGCGAAAACCGCCACCTTCGATATCGATGGTGAAAAAGTCGAAGTCCCGATCGCCGAGTACAAGGCTGTCGCCCGTACGGCACGTGTAGCAAATAAACACACGATGCGCAAGGACGACGAAAGCCTGACGTTCGACCTCGACCCGGACCTGTTCCGCAGACTCGCTCGCGCGATCCAGGTGAAAATCACGATCAACGGCGTGGAACTGGAACCGACCCGCGACCAGACGGCGCTGTTTCGGGCGATACGGAAACGGATTGAGTTGGGGGCGTGAATCGTATGTAACAGGGATGAACACAGATGAACACGGATGAATCATAGGAAATACAGAATTTATCCATATCCGTGTTTCTTGGGATAATCCTAAATGCATGGGTTCAAAGCGTTTTTATCTCGCCTTCCATGGAGAAAGCAGAAGCATGCTGGCACACATGCACTATTAGATGTAGTGCCTATAGAATTTTCAGTACATGGTTACCCCGTCGTAGTTTATCAATCTACATTTGATACTGTGTCAGCCGCTGTTGGACTAGATCGTACGGACGATATATTTTCATATCTTTATGATCGGCCTCCATCTGTCAGCCCCGAAGAGGTTGAGAGTTTCATGGACTTTTTTCTCCAAACACGATCAGCTCAAATTCTATTGAAATCGAATCGCTTTGGGGCGGTTGGTATTTGCTTCGTAGTATGGCAGAGATTGAATGGCCCGCAAGACAAATACGGGAAGCTAAAAGATTCCATACAGTGTATCGGTTTCAATAATGGTCAAGTGCGTTGTGCAAATATGACCAAAAGCGTTTCGGGTAGATGTCGTCACCATACTCATGCTGACGCCTCAACAATCTGGAATACAGATTGGTACAGCGAAACAGAAGAATCGTTGCGCGTGCAGAAAATGCGATCCGAACATATTGAACGCCAAAGAATTGAGCGTAAACTTAAATGGGAGGCAATTGCGAAGAATATTGTATATACAGCGACAGATCGACAAATTTATTTATTACTAGATCTTGGTGCTACACCACGTAGGCTGAACAACATTGACAAACGGGGTGCATCACTACTTATTGACAAACTACTTAATAGCTAGTTTTAGTTTTCACCTCTTCATCCGTGTTTATCCGTGTCCATCCCTGTTCCACTTCTTTGTTCATCACCGGCGGGATTTGATCCACTTCGCCAGCGCTGCTTTGGTCATGCAGTTGATGATGTTTTTCTTTGTTGCGCCGGCGCGGCGGGCGGTGAGGATGCCGTATTGGAGTTGGTTGAGGTCGGCTGGGCCGTGGGCGTCGGTGTTGATGGAGAGTTTGACGCCGGCGGCGATGGCTGCGCGGGCGTGGGTGTCACGGAGGTCGAGGCGCCAGTGGTTGGCGTTGATTTCCATGGCGATGTCGCGCTGGGCGGCGGCTTTGAAGAGTTCGCTCATGTCGGGGCTGAGGCCTTCGCGTCTGCCGATGAGTCGGCCGGTCGGGTGGCCCATGATGGTGATGTAAGGATTTTCCATCGCCTTAAGGAAGCGCTTGGTGCACTTGGCGGGGTCCTGGCTGAGCGCGGCGTGGGGCGAGGCGACGACGACGTCGAGTTCTTTGAGCAGGCTGTCGGGGTAGTCGAGCGTGCCGTCGGCGTGGATGTCGACTTCGCTGCCCGCGAGGATGGTGATCTTGTCCTTGAGTTTGTCGGCGACCTTGCGGATGTTGACGATGTGTTTTTCAAGTCGTGCGTCGCTTAGGCCGTTGGCCTGGACCTGTCCTTTTGAGTGGTCGGTGATGGCTACGGTGTGGTGGCCGCGCTCGGCGGCGGCGAGGGCGAGTTCTTCAATCGTCCACGTGCCGTCGCTGGCGGTGGTGTGCATGTGCAGGTCGGCGCGGATGTCGGCAAGTTCGACGAGCGGGGGACCGGCGATGGCATCGCCGGCTTTGTAGGAGGATTCAGCCAATGCTATTTCGCCGCGGTCTTCGCGCAGCTCGGGGGGGACCCATGCGAGTTTGAGTTTCTTGAAGACGTCTTCTTCGGCCTTGCCGGCAAGGGATTTGTCGGCATCCTGTTTGGTCAGGCCCCACTCGTTTAGCTTCATGCCCATCGAGATGGCGCGTTCGCGCATCTTGACGTTGTGTTCCTTGCTGCCGGTGAAGTACATGAGTGCAGCGCCGTAGCTTTCGGCGGGGACGACACGCAGATCGACTTGTATCTGGCCGGATTGTTCATTAGTGCGGACCGAGCTTTTCGTTTCGCCTTTGGCGATCACATCCGCGACGACATTAAGTTTGACGAAGGCGTCCATGATGGCGGGGACGTCGGCGGGCTTGGCTTCGACGAGCAGGTCGAGGTCGCCGATGGTTTCCTTGCCGCGGCGGAGGCTGCCTGCGTAGTTGATGCGTTTGACTTGTTTGAGTTTGCCAAGCTCTTGGACGAACCAGAGGGCGAGCGGCATAGCCTGGCCGATCTTCGCGCGCTTGCCGGCCTGCTGGGCGAAGGCGAGGTTCTTCTTGATGTTCTCGATTTTCTTCTTGCCGAAACCTTTGAGGTCTTCGAGTTCGCCGGTGTCGAGGGCTTTGGTCAGTGAAGGGATATCTTCGAGGCCCGCCTGTTTCCAGAGGATGGAGACGGTCTTTGGGCCGAGGCCCGGGATGTCTAGCATCTCGATAACGCCGGGCGGGACTTGATCGAACAGTTCGATGGCTTCGGGCAGGCCGCCGGTCTCGACGAATTCCTCGATGCGGTCGGCCATGCCTTTGCCGATGCCTTCGACAGCGCGCAGGTCTTTACTTTCCATGGACGCGACGTCGTCGGTGAGTTCGCCTAAGACGCGGGCGGCTTTCTGGAAAGCGATGACCTTGAAACGGTTGGCCCCGAGGACTTCGAGGACGTCCGCCATCTGCTGGAAGATGCGCGAGAGCTTGGCGTTGGTCTGTGACATCTCTTTAGCTTAGCAAGGGGGGCGGAGAAACCAACTTTTATGGGCGGGGCTTTATCGGGGACGTGCAGAGTGTACTGCCTGCAGTGCGTCGCACTGCAGTTATGAAAGAAGAGAGTTATTCGTACGGTTTTGGGTCAGAGCAGTGGTTCGATGGCTTGTTTTGAGCGGGGGATCCAGACGGTCATTTCGCCCTTGCCGCGGTGGGCCCAGGCGTAGTAGGGGATGGCGGTGATGGGGGGCTGGTCTTCAGCAGTCGTGGTGATTATCTGAACGCCACCGAGCAGGTCGTCTTGGAAACGGGTGCCGAGTTTTGCATCGTCGGGCAGGACGAGGTTGAGGACTTTACCTTCCGGGACGTCCGGGTGTTCAACGCAATAGACAAGTGGGCCACGTTGCAGCGCGGCGCGGCCGCGGTTGGCTTGGACACGTTCGTGCGTCAGTACGCGGCGGGCCGGCATCGGCAGGTCGAGCGTGATCGTGTCGCCGACTTGCCAATTGCGTTCGATAGCAAGGTAACCGTTTTCTAGTTTGCCATTGATCGTGATCGGTTCATCGTTGACTTTGACGGTTGGTGTTTCGCTGCATTCATCGGCGAACTGATAGAGATCGCTTGCGACGACTTCATTGCGAGCCCAGCCGGGGATGCGCAGGCGGATCGTGAAAGTTTCGCCTGCGCGTTCGGGGGTTACAGTGATCGTGACCTTGCCGTCCCACGGGTAGTTGGTCTGCTGCTCGATTTTGATGGTTTGATCGGCAACGTTGACAGCCGCATCGCCTTGTGCGAAGAGGTTTACATAAATCGTGTTGTCGCGCACGGCGTACATGTACCCGCCGACGGAAGCGATGAAGCGCGTCATGTTGCTCGGGCAGCAGGCGCAGCCGAACCACGGGCTGCGTTCTTCTTCACCTTTGCTTGCCAGCGGGTTGGGGTAGAAGAAGGATTTGCCATCGAGCGCGACGCCGCTGATGACGCCGTTGTACAAGGAGCGTTCCATGACGTCGATGTACTTCGCGTCGCCGTGCAGGCAGAACATGCGGTGGTTCCAGTAGACGTTGGCGATGGCGGCGCAGGTTTCGGCGTAGGCGGTGAGGTTGGGCAGCTCGTCGTTCTTGCCGTAGGCCTCGCCCTGATGAAGTGCGCCGGTGCCTCCGGTGAGGTAGAGCTTGTGCGCGGCGACGTTTTCCCAGATGCGGTCGATAGCGCTTAAGTAATCGGCGTTGCCGGTAAGCGCGGCGATGTCGGCCATGGATGCGTACATATAGTTGGCGCGCACGGCATGGCCCACGGCTTCGGATTGCTCGGTGACGGGTACATGGTCTTGTGCGTATTCCCCGAAGAGTTTGCGTTTGTCGGCGTTGCGGCCGCGGCGATCGAGCAGCTTCTTCGTCAGCTCGAGATACTTTGCATCACCGGTGACGCGGTAGAGCTTGATGAGCCCGAGTTCGATTTCCTGGTGGCCGGGTATGTCGATCTTGTCATCATCGGCAAAGGTGTCGTAGATGAGATCGGCGTTCTTGATGCAGACATCAAGCAAGCTGCGTTTTCCGGTGGCGAGGTAGTGTGCGACGCCTGCTTCGAACATGTGGCCCGCGTTGTAGAACTCGTGCGACCATTCGAGATTATCCCAGCGATCTTGCTTGGGCCCGCAGACAATTGTGCCGAAGCGGTCGGACGTATCGCGTGCGGTGTAGAGCGTGTAGAGGTAGCCGTCGGGTTCCTGCGCGGCGGCGATGTAGCTGATGATCTTATCGAGGTAGGCGTCGAGCCTGGGGTCGGGCTGAACGTGCAGGCTGTAGGAAGCGCCTTCGATGATCTTGGTGACATCGGTATCGTCGAAGCCGTAAATCCCTTTCCACTCGCCTTTGACTTCGCCGGCGGCGATGCGGAAGTTATCGATCCGGCCGGTGGTTTCGCAGTGTTTGAAAGCAAAGGGGATGGTGGCCTTGCGGTTGGTTTCGAGGCGCGGCCGCCAGAACGCGTCGTTGATATCGACGGATGTGAACGGCACGGGTCGGTAGGCGTAATCCTGGCCCGCTGAATCCGTGAGCCTCTCTGTACGAACATTCATCATATTCAGCCATCCTCTGAACAGTCATCTGGGGATAACCCGGACATTCTAGCTTGAGTATTTTTCAATGATGTAACGCCTGATTTACAGCAGGTTCGTTTCATTCCCCGTTCAATTCGGGGGCTTGGCTCGGGGCGTGGACGGCGGTATGCTCGGGCGATGAAGTTGATCGATTGCGGCCCCGAATATTGTGAAGCGATCCGTGCTATTTTCAATGACGCGATCGTAAAATCCACGGCTGTCTATGACTACAAACCCCGGACGCCCGAGATGATCGGCGAGTGGTTCGCGGGCAAGCAGCGGGACGGCTTTCCCGTCATCGGGCTTATCACGGATGAGGGGGAACTGATGGGGTTCGGCAGCTACGGCCGATTCCGCCCGTTCCCGGCATACAAGTACACGATCGAGCATTCGATCTATGTCGCGGAAGGCTTTCGCAGGCAGGGGCTGGGCAAGCGACTGCTGGAAGAACTCGTGATCCGGGCGAAGGCGCAGCAGTTTCACACGCTGATCGGGGTGATCGATTCACAGAATACGGCCAGCATCCGGATGCACGAAAAGTACGGATTCAGAAACGTGGCGACGATCCCGCAAGTCGGGTTCAAGTTCGGCAGGTGGCTTGACCTGTGCCTGATGCAACGGGTGCTGGATACGCCGAGTGAGCCGGTGGATGGCTAAGCGACAGGTGAGTCGGGGGTCTGGTGTCGAGCAGGTGGGGGTGCGTTGATTCGATACCGGGCTGGCCATAGACTGAACCAAGCGTGTCGGAGACACACCCCCCAACAATCCCCCAACAGGCTATTTTCACAAATGAGCCAAAGCATGACGCCCATGGCCAACAAGCCCGATTCCACCCATCCGCAAAACCCAACCGAACAAAGCAATCCGTTCGCACACCGGCACATCGGTCCGAGCGCTGATGACCGCAAGCTGATGCTAGAGCAGATCGGTTGCGCATCGATCGATGAACTGATCGACCAGACCGTGCCGAAGGATATCCGCTTAAAAGAGCCGCTGAAGCTCGGCGAGCCGATGCGCGAAGATGAGGCGTTGGCGCAGTTGAAAGCGATCGCCGGTTCGAACACGATCGCCCGGTCGATGATCGGGATGGGGTATCACGGCACGATCACGCCCGCGCCGATCCTGCGGAACATTTTAGAGAACCCGCTCTGGTACACGGCCTACACGCCGTACCAGCCTGAGATCAGCCAGGGCCGGCTCGAAGCGCTCCTGAACTTCCAGACGATGGTCAGCGACCTGACGGGGTTGCCTTTGGCGAATGCGTCGCTCTTGGATGAGGCGACGGCGGCGGCGGAGGCGATGGCGATGTGTCACGCGATCGCGCGACACAAGAAGCCTGTTTTCTATGTGGCCGATGATTGTCATCCGCAGACGATCGCGGTGGTGAAGACGCGCGCGATGACAATGGGGGTAGAAGTGCGCGTGCAAAACGCACGTTTTGAAAACGTGGGCTTTACCGATGCGTGCGGGGTGTTGGTGCAGTATCCGACGACGGATGGGCGGGTTGAGGATTATGTCCCGTTGGCGGAGAAGGTGCATGAGGCGGGGGGGCTGCTGGTGGCGGCGTGCGATATTTTGTCGCTGGTGTTGCTCAAGCCGCCGGGCGAGTGGGGGGCGGACATCGCGATCGGCAGCACGCAGCGGTTCGGCGTCCCGATGGGTTTCGGCGGACCGCACGCGGCGTACATGGCAACACATGAACAACACGCACGCAAGATGCCCGGGCGTATCGTCGGCGTATCCAAAGATGCACACGGCAACCCGGCGTATCGACTCGCGATCCAGACACGTGAACAACACATCAAGCGAGATCGCGCGACATCGAATATATGCACCGCACAGGTGTTGCTTGCGGTGATTGCGGGGATGTACGCGGTGTATCACGGGCCTGAGGGGTTGACGCGGATTGCAACACGTGTGCATCAATATGCCCGCGCATTTGCACTGGGCATGGAACAGCTTGGGTACAAAGTTGAGCCGGGCGAGTTTTTCGACACAGTTAGAATCCACATCGAATCACCGACCACAGCCAACCTGGTCGTGGACCAGCTTGCGTTGCCTTCGGGGATACTTGTTCGAGAAGTCAATCCACGATGTGTAGCGATCACATTTGATGAATTATCCGACGCTCGTGTCATCAATGACCTGATCCTTTACTTTAACAAAGGCACCCACCCCGACCCGGGAGTAGAAGAAGCGCGTCAAGAAGCAAAAGAACATCTGGCTCGATCCCTGGACAAATTCGGACGACCCAGATTCATGGGCGATATTCCCACAAGACAATTCTGGGATTCGGATGCGCATCGCGCATATGTTCTCGGGCTTGTGAAACAAGCGAACTCGGGATCGACTGTATTTCAAAAGCGCACCTCGCCGATCCTCACGCACCCGGTCTTCAACCAATACCACGCTGAACACGAATTCCTGCGTTACACGACGCGCCTTGCTTCAAAGGACATCACCCTGGCGAACAGTATGATCCCGCTGGGTTCGTGCACGATGAAGCTGAACGCGGCGAGCGAGATGCTTCCCATCACGTGGCCGGAGTTTGCGAACCTGCATCCGTTTGCGCCGAAGAATCAGGCGGGGGGTTATGCGAAGCTGTTCGCTGATCTTGAGATGTGGCTTGCGGAGATCACCGGCTTTGCTGCGGTATCGCTGCAGCCAAACGCCGGCTCGCAGGGCGAATACGCGGGGCTGCTTTCGATCCGTCGGTATCACGAAGCCAAAGCAATGGCGGATGGTGGATCGCGGATAGCGGATGGGCGAGACAAGCCATCGGGAGACGGTGCAAACAACCAGGCGGTACGCGATATCTGCTTGATTCCCGTCAGCGCGCACGGGACAAACCCGGCATCCGCGGTGATCGCGGGGATGCGCGTTGTGGCAGTTAACTGCAAGGATAACGGCGACATCGATGTCGACGACCTGCGAGCTAAGGCGGAAGAGCACAAAGACAAACTCGCCGCGCTGATGATCACGTATCCTTCGACGCACGGCGTGTTCGAGACAACCATCAAGGAAGTCTGCAAGATCATCCACGACAACGGCGGGATGGTTTACATGGACGGTGCGAACATGAACGCGCAGGTCGGGCTGTGCAGGCCCGGTGATATCGGCGCGGATGTGTGTCACCTGAACCTGCACAAGACGTTCTGCATCCCGCACGGCGGGGGCGGGCCGGGCATGGGGCCGATCGCATGTACAGAGGCGCTTGCGCCGTTCTTGCCGGGCGATCCGTTAACCGGTGACATGCCCGTCAGCGCCGCGATGTATGGCAGTGCATCGATTTTGCCGATCTCGTGGATGTACATCGCGATGATGGGCGGCGACGGTTTGAAGCAGGCGACCGAGGGCGCGATCCTTAACGCGAACTACATGGCGGCGCGGCTGCGTGGCCATTACGACGTTTTGTATACCGGCGAGAATGGGCGCGTCGCGCACGAATTTATCATCGACTGTCGGCCGTTCGAGAAGTCGGCGCATGTGCGCGTCGAAGACATCGCCAAGCGCCTGATGGATTACGGTTTCCACAGCCCAACGATGAGCTGGCCCGTCGCGGGCACGTTGATGATCGAGCCGACAGAAAGCGAATCGAAAGCGGAGTTGGACCGGTTGTGTGATGCGTTGATTTCAATCCGCGATGAAATCCGCAAGATCGAATCGGGCGAACTCGATCAGGATGACAACCCGCTGAAGCACGCCCCACATACCGCGGAAGCGGTGAGTGGTGACCATTGGCCACACACGTACCCGCGCAGCCTGGGTGCGTATCCTGTTGACCGCTTGCGCGAATACAAATATTGGCCGCCCGTCGGGCGCGTAGACAATCCGTACGGCGACCGCCACCTGGTCTGTACCTGCCCGCCGATGGAAGAGCACGTCGGGGCGTGAATAGACCTATCGATGCACGCCTTATAGCCGCACGCTGCCAGCGTGCGCGACGTTGATCTATTGACTAACAGGCGCGCGACCTGGCAGGTCGCGGCTATTGGGTGTTCGGTAATTGAGATTCAGCTTTTGTCCTCTTCCGTCGCTTTGCCTGCTGCGGGGCGGAAGGATTCGTCGATGCGGCGGACCAGCGCCCAGTCGTCTTTGTAGGAGACGGGTGCGAAGCCGGTGACGTCTCCGGTCAGTTGCGAGGCGGCGGAGGTGCCTTGCGGGTTGAAGTCCATGATGGCGGACTTGATCTTGTCTGCCAGTTCGGGTTTGAGGTTGTAGACGTACCCCATCGCGAGCGGCGGGAAGTGCTCGGAGGTGTAGATCGTGTTGAAGGCCGACTCTTCGATGTCACCGGCGGCGACGGCCTGGTCCAGCAGGTCGCTGGCGACGGCGGCTGCCTGGTACTTGCCTTCGGCGATCCCCTTGATGGATTGTTCGTGGCCGCGCGAGAAGATGAAGTGGTAGTCGGCGTCCGGGTTGAGCTTGAACTGGCGCAGCAGCACTTCCATCGGGGCCTTGCAGCCGGAGTTGGACCCGGCGGTGGTGAAGGCGATTTCCTTCCCCTTGAGGTCTTCCGGCTTCTTGATAGGGCTGTTGGCCGGGACGATGATCTTCATGGTGTAGGTTTGTTTCTGCTCACCGACCGCCGGTGTGGCGATAGGGACGAAACCACAGGACGCGACGGCTTCGGGGATGTTGCCGGTGTTGATCGCGGTGATGTGCAGGCGTCCTTCTTCGATGGCTTTGAGTTGATCGGGCGCATTTTCAAAACGGATGTACTGCACGGGCTTGCCTGTCACCTGCGCGAGGTGCTCGACCAACGGCTGCCAGGCCTGTTCAGACTTCTCGGCTTCGGGCGAAGCGACGAAGGAGAAAAGCAGAGCCTGCGGGTCGATCCACTTGGTTTGTTCGGCGGGTGGATCAGCGACGAGATCGCCGTCGGCATCGGTCAGGCCCTCGGCCATTTCGCGCGGGTGCGGGTCGCTGAGGCCGAAGATCTTTTTGGTTCGTGAAGCATCGACCTGTGGCAAGCGTTGCTTACCGATCTGGAACGCAACGATCGCGATGATGATCACAACAATGATGCTTACCATCAGCCGTGCCATTGAAATCTTTTGTCCTTTCGCGCCGTCTTGTTGGGATTCGGTCATTGCAGAAACCTCGTCAGCTTGGATATGTAACCATTCGTACGCACGTCAGCCACAGACACGGCATGACGACAGAGCCTTACAGTGTCGGTGTTTATGATTCGCGGTCAAGCGCGTAATGGAAGTTTATCCGCCATCAGAACAGTAATACAACCATAACCATCTTCAAACAATATTCTTAGAGGCGGCGTCAGAAAATTAGGATTTGATGAGCCCCATGGGTTTGTCGTTGGCATCATATTCGGGGAAGAACTGGTGGCTGTCGGCCTGGAAGCCGTAGAGCCCGGCGAGGACTTCGGCGAAGACGTCGCGGAAGTCGGTGTATACGGGCAGGTCGCGCCCTTCGTAGAGGTTGCGGCTGCCGAGGCCGGTCCACTTGCCGAAGACCTTGCCGCCGTTGATGGGCCCGCCGACCAGCAGCATGTATCCGCCGTGGCCGTGATCCGAACCGCTGTTGCCGTTTTCGCGCGCGGTTCGGCCGAACTCGCTCATGGTCATGACGACCGTGCGGTCGATCGCCGGGCCGATATCTTCGACGAACGCTTCGATGGACTGCGAGACGTTGCCCATCATCTGGCCGAAGACGCCGGCGCTGCCGCCCTGCATGGCGTGGTGGTCCCAGCCGTTGTAATCGATTGCCGTAACTTCCAGGCCGACGCCTGCTTTGATGAGCCGCGCCACATCGCGGAACTGTCTGCCGAGGTTCGTCTCGGGGTATTTGGCCGTGGTGTTGTACGCTTCGTTGTTGAGTACCTCGTTGAGACGGTTGAGGCGCGTGATGCCAAGTGAGCCGGCTTCGACGATGCGTTGTTGGCCGGTGGATGGCGCGTCGGTTGTTTGATCGGTGGCGGGTGTCTGATCCTTGGCTGTGTCTTTTTCATCATCACAGCCGTAGAGGCTCGCAAATGCGCTGGCGGCTTTTTGTGCTTCTGGATCGGGCACGGCAAGGGCGGGGTATTGGCCTCGCATGCTGCGGGGGAGCACGGGCTGGAAAGTAACCGCGCGCAGGTCGGAGTCGTTGGTGGACTTGGTAAGATAGAGATAACGGTTGAGCCAACCTTCGGTGACGCTCTTGATCCCGGGGGCGGCGCGTTCCATGAAGTCCTGTGCGTCGAAGTGGCTGCGCGTCGGGTGTGTGGAACCCGCGTTGACGACTGCGGCCATGAGTTTCTTTTTGTACAGCCGTGCGAGGCCTGCCATGGACGGATGAAAACCGAAGTAACGGCTGAAGGCGATGACGGATTGATTGTTGTTTGATTCGCCGGGTGCGGGGATGGCGATGGTGGGGCGGAGGTTGTAGTACGTTTGGTCGCCGTAGGGGATAAGCGTGCTAAGCGGATCGGATCCGCCGCGCAGGTAGAGCACGACGAGTGTCGGTTTGCCGGCAGCCTCGGCGGCGTTTGCGCCGAAGACGTTGTACGGCCCGAACGTACCGAGCCCGGCAGCGCCCAAGGCGAGCGAGCCGGTGGTCTTCATGAATTGCCTGCGTGTTGATGGCATGTGAACTCCGATTTTTAGCCGCGAATGAACGCTAATGGACGCGAATAAGGGATTCAACATTTGCGTGCATTAGCGTTCATTTGCGGCTCACTTCTTCGCGCCTTCGCGGTTCATTCTACTGCTGCTGAAACATCGGTGAGCCAAGCACCAGGCCCGTGGCATTCTTGGCTTCTGGTTTATCACCCAACGCATTTTCCAGGTCATCCCAGCCGTTGATGTCGCTGCCGCCTAAGAGTTTTTCAGCAAGCGTGCGTTTCAGGATGGCGGGGTCATCGGCTTTCAAATCACTGAAGAATGTCTTGGGCAGTTTCACGCCGGCGAGTCTGTCCTCGGCAAGTCGCAGGGCGAAGTCCCAGCGATACATCAACACGCCGGGGTCGAGCCATGCCTCGGCGGTGTCGGCGTAACCGGTCGGATCGACGCAGCTATACACGGGCTGACCCATCCGGCGAAGCGCTTCGCGTGTGCCGTTGTAGTTCGTCACCTGCGCATCGGTTGCACGCAATGAAGCGATGACAAACTCGAAAGGCGTGCGGAACTTGGCGCGGTAGTTGGCGGGGTCTTTGAATGCATCACTGAAGAGGATCGCTTCGTAGACGCGTGTCAGGTCGCCGTCGGTTTCTTCGAATACTTGCGCGATGTGATCGACGAGTTTTTCAGGTGGATCGTCACAGATAAGGTATCGGCAGAGTTTGAAAGACATGAAGCGTGCGGTCTGTTTGTGTTCACCGAGTGCTTTGAGGAAGCGTACGCCGCCGGCCTCGCCCTCGTCACCGTCAAAATACATGCCGAGGACGTTCTTGGGTTTGTCGTCGTGGACTTCCGGGCGGAAGCGGAAGCCGTAGCCTGCGCCGTCGCTCATCATGGTCATGGATTCGCCGGTCCGCCCGGCCGTCCAGCCTGTGAGTAGGCGTGCCAACTCGGTGACGTCGTGCTGAGAGTAGCCGCCCTTACGGTTTTCGTTGTCGACGCCGAGCGTATGCAGTTCCATCACCTCGCGAGCGTAGTTTTCGTTGAGCCCGCGTTGTCGGCCGAGTGACTGGACGATGCGCGGCTGGTAACGCTTGCTCTCGAAGCGTGTCATCAGGCTCTGTTCGCGTTCGCTCAATGGTTTCTGGCTGACATCGTTGTCGAGGTAGATGAGCATCGCCGGGTGGCGTGCGGAGGCGAGCAGCATGTTGGAGAACTTGCCGAACATGTGTCGGCGGATCACCGTCTGCTCGTAGTTGGCGGCGAGGTATTGCACCTCATCTTTGTTCTGATCGATATTGAAGTGGTTGCGCCAGAACTCGGCCATGACTTCTTCAAAGCGGCATTCGCTGTGCGTCGCACGATAGAGAACTGAAGCAGTCAACTCGCGGTTGAGTTTATAGCGCAGCTCATTGCGTTTCCTGATCTCGTCCTGAGTCGGCGGATTGTTTTCGTATGCGGGCTGATATTCGTAGAACACCTGGTCCATCGTCATGGTTAACGATGGATAGTGTTTGCGGACGTAATCATTGCATGCATCGTTGTCGATCGAATCCGGATCAAGTTGCTGGCGGACCCAGGTTTCCCAGCCGATTTCGACAACCTTGTCGACTTCACCGGGCGCCGGGCCGAATCCCATGCGTGTCAGGACGTGGCGTGCCAGCTGGTGATCGGTGAGTGTGTCGTCGGCATGCAGCGGTGTTGACATGCACAGCAGACAAACCATGCATAGCACGGTGTGCCGAAAAATACGGTGGATTCGTAAACAATCAGTGCGCATGAAAGCTCCCGCCAACTCATACGATGGTATGGGGCGGCGGGTTACATGTAAAGGTTTTTCTTGGCTCGGCGCGGTTCTTGAGCCATGGAGACCTTCGGTCATGTTTTACGGCGGGGGCGGGAGACCCGCGCTGAGCGCAGAGCGCATCAGCCCTTCAACCCGCTGCTTGCGGTGCTCTGCACGAAGTAGCGTTGGGCGGCGAAGAACAGGAGGATGCAGGGGAGCATGGTGACGAAGCTTGCGGCCATGAGCAGTTGCACGCTGGTGGTGCCGTACTGGCCGTTGAATGCGTTGAGCGCGAGGGTGAGTGTGCGGTTCTCGGGGCTGTTGAGGTAGATCAGCGGGCCGAGGAAGTCGTTCCACGTAAACATGAACGTGTAGATCGCGACGATCGCGATGACGGGGCCGGATAGCGGCAGCATCAGCCACCAGTAGATCTTCCGGTTGCCCGCGCCGTCGATGCGCGCCGCTTCGACCAATTCTTCGGGGACCTGCGTGAAGAACTGGCGGAACATGAAGACGTAGAACGGCGAACCCAACCACATCGGGATGACCAGCGGCCAGATCGAATCGATCATGCCCAGATGACGGAAGATGATAAACAGCGGGATCATGCTGACCTGCGGCGGGAGCATCATCGTCGAAAGCATCAACATGAACAGGAAGTTACGTCCGCGGAAACGGAATCGTGCAAAGCCGAAGCCAACGAGGCTCGATGAGAGGATCTGACCGATCACGCAGAGCACGGTGATGACGGTGGTGTTCGCCAAGGCGTTCGTGAACTTCATGTGCTTCAGCGAGTTGGGGTAGTTCTCCCAGCGCGGTGTGAGTTTACGCTCGATGTCCGATTCCTGAACGATGTATTCGCTACCCGTGCGAGGATCGTTTTCGCCTGCTTTGAGTGTGACGCGGATCGTGCCGTCGTCGAACTTTTCGCCGAGCGCGACTTCGATGGATTCACCTTCAACATTGATGTAGGACGCCATGGGCAGCAGCGTCGGCGGGATCTTGCTTGCTTCGGCTTCGGTCTTCAGGCTGTTAGAGATCATCCAGTAGAACGGGACCAGCAGCAGGAAAGCGCCGAAGAAGAGCAGGGAATAGACCAGAATGGTATGACCGTCGGGGCGCCTGCGGGAGCGGGGCTCGAATGACGAATGAGCCGACTCTACCGCCATTTGATTTTCATCATTTGGACATTCTTTCGACATTCGTGCTTCGTCATTCGCCATTTTATTTGAGCCCCTCATAATGGACCCAGCTCTTGCTTGTCTTGACGACGAAGAGGGTGAGTACAAGCAGAACAAGGAACAGGACCCACGCCATCGCGGAGGCGTAACCCATCTTGTGGTATTCGAAGGCTTCGCGGTAGAGCTTCAGGACGTAGACGAGTGTTGCGTTGCCGGGTCCGCCGTTAGTCATGACGTAGACCTGCGTGAAAACCTGGAACGAACCAATGATGCCCATGACGAGGTTGAAGAAGATCAACGGCGATAGCTGCGGGAGCGTGACATTGAAAAACGCACGCATGCGGCCGGCCCCGTCGATGGTCGCGGCTTCGTAGAGCGATTCGGGGATGCCCTTGAGGCCCGCAAGGTAGATCACCATGCCGGCGCCGACGCCCCACAGGGCCATGATGACGTATGCGGGGATCGCGAAGTATTGCGCATCCTGGCCGAACCAGTCGGGGGGGGCGATATGAACTGGATTGTGTGGGCCAATGCCCCAGTACCACAACTGTTCTAGTGCATCTTTGCTTAAATCAAAATAGGATCGAATCCAACCCGGACTATTAATCACCCCACAAAACGGTGCCAGTATCCGGTTGATGATGCCTTTCTGGTCATCGAACATCATCACCCACAACGTCGCCAGCGCGACGCCGGAGACGACGGAGGGGACGAAGAAGATGGTGCGGTAGACCGCGATGCCGCGGACTTTCTGGTTCATCAGCACAGCAACGAGTAACGCCAGTACCTGGCCGAACGGCACGGCCAGCAGTGCGTAATAGGTGGTGACCCACACACTGGTAAGGAAGTTGGAGTCGTAGTTGACCATGTGGCCGAAGTTCGCCAGGCCGACGAATTCGGCTTCGTGTAATGGCTGCATACTCGTCCAGCGCGAAAGCGCCAGCAGCAGCGATATCAGCATCGGGCCGAAGGTCAAGAGCAGGAAGCCGATGATCCAAGGCGAGATAAATATCCAGCCCGCACGTTCTTGAGCACGATCGATCGCGCCGAGTTTTTCGCGACGCAACCAGAGGAACAAGACGACGATGGCTACGAAAAGCAGCCCCGCCGCGGAAGATGTCACGATCTTCCAGGGCATCTTCGGATAAGAGCGGTTACGCAACGGCGACTTCAATTCCTCGAGCCAGCGCGACTGGATATCTTTCGCGGCCTGCTGCGGTGTTTTCTGATTCAAACGGATCGCGCGTTCGGTCTCGTCCTGAAGGATGCGGACAAACTCGGATTCAGCAGGCAACTGCCCGAGTCGGCTGACGTCGATCAAGTCGACGAAAAGTTTCGCGTTGGCGGGGCGCTGGTTGAGTTGAAGGAAGTCATCGCTTTCCGCAACCGAGCGGATGCAAGGCACGGCGAGGCCGGACTGGGCGGTGAGTACCTGGCCGTCGGGCCCGCAGAGGAACTTCAATAACTCGAAGGCTTCATCCGGGTGTTCCGTAGTAGACGACATGGACCATGCAGTGGTCGCGATCGCGGTAGCACGAGGTACGCCGGGCGTGTGCGGCATGGGAACGACATCCCAGTCGAAGCTGTCGATCGAGCGGAAGCGAGGCGTCTTCCATCGACCGATCGGTCCGACGACACCGACGCGGCCGGTGTAGAACTCCTGTTCACCGAGGCCCTGTGCGTCGCCGCTGGATGCGTTGTAGGCGGTCTTATCAACAAAGCGCATCCGGCGGATGCGTTCGAGGGCGGCGACGGCTTCGGGTTCATCGACGGTGACGTCTTCGAAGTCGCTGCCATTGAAGTAGTCCCCGCCATGCGACCAGACGATGTCACGGAGGACCAGCGCCCAGCTTGCGATGACCGAGCCGTAGACCTTGCCGTTGGGGTCTTCCAGGGCGCTGATCTTCTTCATGTCCTCTTCGAACTCATCCCACGTCCAGCCGTCGTATGGCACTTTGACGCCGGCCCTTTGGAAGAGCTGGAGGTTGGCGTACATGACCATGGGCGTGAAGTCTTTAGGGATGCCGTAGAGAGGCCCCTCGCCGATGACACCGTCCTGGAAGCGGTAGGCGTTGACGATGACAGGGAAGAAGTCGCTGATCCAGTCGTTGCCGGTTTCTTTAACATCCTGATCGATGCGGTCGTCGATCGGGGCGAGCAGTCCCATGCCCGCCATCTTGGGCACTTCTTCTGCTGGAAGGTAGAACAGGTCCGGCGGATCGCCCGCAGCAAACATGGTGTTGAGCTTGGTCATGTAGTCCGAAGCGTGCAGCCGGTTGATCTTGATATCCGGGTGCTCGGCCTCGAACTGGTCGACGAGTTTCTGGACGATCTCGATTTCGTCGTTGTCGCCCCAGTGGAGGATGGTCAGTTCGGTACGTGTGTCGCTGTTGGTGAGGTCCCAGCGTTTGACGGCCCGGATGCCGACGTCGAAGAACGACCAGACGATGACCAGCGCCGCCGCGAAGGCCAGGAGCCATCGAAGTACGCGGGCCAGGGTCATGGTGTTTACCTCCAAAGGTGCCGCATGCGAGCGGTGGGTCTGATTTTGTTTACTATAGCATATTTGCTATATTTTTCTACCACCAACCGTGCCTGGAGCCTGCTGGCGGGGATTTATCTCATCTGCTGCCTGTCTGACAGTACCGCCGACCCGTAGGCCGGGAGCGTAAGTATAACGGTGCTGTTATATATAAGTTTATCGCCGTTGTCTTCGTTCACAATCAGCTTCGGCCGCGCGGTCGGGTCGGCGGGGTCGGCCGGCACAATGTGGGCCTGGGTGGGATCGAGCCAGTCGATCAGCTGCACGCCCTCACCATTCGCGGCGAGGTTCAGCGTAACCTGCCGCGACTCAGCCGAGCGGTTAAGGACGATGTAGACGTGGTCGTTGTCGAGGTCGCGGGCGTAAGCCAGAACGCCGGTTTCATCATCCGCGATGAGTGTGCGGAAGAAGCCGCGGCGCAGCGGGGGCAGACCGTGGCGAAGAGCGATCAGGCGCTGATACCAATCGAACAGGTCCTGGTCGAAGGTGACGTTCGGATCGTCGTAAGGCATCAGGTCCTGCCATATCATGGGCATGCGGTTGGAGGGATCATCCGGGCCCCACATGCCGGCTTCCGTGCCGTAGTAGATCATCGGAGCGCCGACAAATGTCATCTGGCAGACGAGCTGCTGCTTCATGCGCTTGCGTTGCTCGGTGTTGGGTTTATCGAGGCTGTAGTCGGGGCCGGTATCCTGCATGCGGTTGGTGGTGTCGTAACCGCGGTCGGGATTGACGAACATGGATGCAAGGCGGTCGGTGTCGTGGCTGTCGAGCATGTTCTGCATGACCAGCGCGGCCTGCAACGGGTAGGCATAGACCAACTGATTGAGCAGCGCAGAAAACTCACTTGGACTAATGCACGTTTTCACATCGACGAAGAAGTCCTGCGCGGGGATGGCGAACTGGTAGTTCATCACCGCATCGAACTGATCGCCTTCGAGCCAGGGCTGCGCCCACGTCCAGACCTCGCCGGTGATGATGGCATCGGGATTGATGGACTTGACGTGTTTGCGCCACTCGATCCAGAAGGGGTGCGGGATATCGGGCGCGACGTCGAGGCGCCAGCCGTCGATACCCTTGGACGGATCGCCGTTGGGCGCCATCCACCGCGTTGTGATATCGAAGATGTGTTGACGCGGGCCGTCGGCCAGGCCATGCACCGGGTCTTTTTTCAGTAACGGCAGTTGGCCATTGTCGCGATCCCAGCCGCGCCACTGGATGCCGCCGGGCTTGCCGGGTTCGCCGCCATCGCCCCAGTCGATGATCTCGAACCAGTCGGCGTAGCGAGAGTCTTTGCCGTTCTCTAAAACATCGCGGAACGCGTAGTGCCATTCGCCGACGTGATTGAAGACGCCGTCTATGACGACTTTGAATCCCTGGCGGTGTGCTTCTTCGATGAAGTCGAGGAAGAGTTGATCGCCGGGCGTCCAGACCCAGGTGGCGGGGTCGTCGGTTTCGTTTTCGAGGATGGCGGGGTCATACTTGAGTGTGAAGTTGTCGTCGATGTGGCGGAAGTCGCTGGTGTCGTACTTGTGCATGCTCCGGGCTTCAAAGAGCGGGTTGAAGTAGAGCGTGTTGACACCGAGTTTGCGCAGGTAGGGCAGTGCTTCGCGAGCGCCCTGGATGTCGCCGCCGAAGCGTCTGCGCCAGACGTTACCGTGGCCGCGGTAGAAGTTTTCTTCGCCTTCAACCTCGCCGGGCAATGTGGCCCACCAGTCGGCCTGCCACCGCTGCATGTCCGGCGGGTCGTTGGATGTTTCGCCATTGCGGAAGCGTTCGGGGAAAACCTGGTACCACACTGCATCCTTCGCCCAATCAGGCGTGACGAAGGACGGCAACATCTTGCAGGTATAGGCGGAATGTTTTGCCTGTTCGAGTGAGTCAAAGAGGCCGTCGGCAGAGCGGTATTGGGTAAAGTCGCCATCGACCAACTCGAAGAGGTAGCTGACCGGTCGGTCGTCGACCTGGATCAATGCGCCGTAACGTTCGAGGCCGACCTGTTCGCCGCAGGGTTGCAGCGTGTAGTGTTGCCAATCTTTCGTGTCGCCGGCCGCGACGAGCGCCGACACGCGATCCACATCGCCGGCCTGCACACGGATACTCAGACGCAATAGTGATTGCGAAGCCGCCGCCCGGTCTGGGACATCGCCCGGATCATGAATAACCGCCGAGGCTTCGATGTGGTTCGGCTGCGGCGCAGGCAGGTGACGGGCATCGACACCGACGAGCACCGCGGAGTTCACGCCGTAGTTCCCATCCGGCTGCTCGAATTCCTTGTCGCTGGCCGGGTCGTTGATCCACGTGCCGCCGTTGACGACAAACTTGTACCAGTGCACACCCTCGGGCAGTTTCAACAGGGCGAGGTAAACATCATCGCCACGGTTGAACATCGGTAGCGCGTGGGTCGACCAGCCGTTGAAAGAACCGGCCAGGTGAACCGTTTGTGGTTCAACATCATCGGCGGGCTTGTATTCAAACAGATGCCACGTACCTGAGAGTTGCAGCAATTCATCTGTGTCGGGTCGATACTCAACAATTGCACTGCCATGGACAGGCTTGAGGAGAAGCTTATCTATGCCGGTGTCCGTGCGTACGCCAACCCATGTTGATTTGTCCAGATCCTGGAAGCGATAGCGATAAACGAGGCCGTTTTCGGTTTCGGTTGGAATCATTCGCAGCGCGGGTGGCGCGTCTGATTCATTTAAAGAGAGCGTGTGCTGTTTTGAGACGCGCATCGCCGACGCGCACGCGGCCAGCGACAAACCGATCATGCAAAGCAGCACGATCGTGTTTAATCGCTTCAACTTGCGAGCGCTTTGGCGAACCGTCATCAGCATGGCTGTTCGTGCTCCATCAGTCAGTCACAATCTCGTTGCGCACATCCCGATCAATCACGATAGAGCACCATCATGGAGTGGGGGGGCAGTTCGACTTTGCCGGAGGTTTCACCGAGTGTTTCGACGCCGGCCCGTTCGTGGTTGACAACAATCTTCCATGTACCTTCGGGCAGTTTGATCGACTGCGGGTCCACCGAGCCGTTGTATGCCGCGATGATGGCAGGCCATGAGTCGCCCACCGCGGCGCCATCAAGTTCATACCAGACCGGGCCGGGCCCGTCGTGGAAGTTCATGTGTTTGCGGATCTGTTTGCGTTGGGTCATGCGGAACGCGGGGTGTTCGCGGCGCAACGTGATCAGGCCGCTGACATAGTCGAAGACATCGCGGTACTCGGCCTTGCGTTGCCAGTCGAACCTGTTGACCGCGTCGCCGGCGTTGTAGGAGTTGTGGTTGCCGAGTTTGGTTCGGCAGAAGTCGCTGCCGCCATGCAGGAAGGGGATGCCTTGTGCGGTCAGGACCAGACCGAGCGAGAGCTTTTGTATGTCACGTTTTGTAGCATCGTCCGCATCCGGAAGTGTGTGCGTGAGTTTATCCCAGAGCGTGCGGTTGTCGTGCGCGGAGACGTAGTTGATGGTTTCGGTGGGGTTTTCGGCGAAGTCGTCGATCGCACCGGCGAGGCCGTTACGGATTTCGCGATCGTGTCCGCCGCCCATGGCAAAGCCCTGCGCGACACCGTCGAGGTCGCCGCGGATGGCGTTGCGGAAGTGGTCGTTGAAGACGGCGACGTGCATTTTCTTCTGCGCGCCTTTGGGGAAGTAGGTCGGGCCGCCGCCGGTCCAGGGTTCGCCGTAGATCAGGATGTCCGGGCGTATCTCGTGCAGCGTTCTTTCGATCTTCTCGACAGTTTCCTTATGGGTCATGCCCAGCAGGTCGAAACGGAAGCCGTCGATGTGGTATTCCTCGACCCAGTAAACCAACGAATCCACGATGTACTTGCGGACCATCGGACGTTCGTCTGCGATGGCGTTGCCCGTACCTGATTCGTTACGCAGCCGTCCGCCCGGCGTCGTGCGGAAGTAATACCACGGCACGGTCTGATCGAATGGCGAGGCGGCGAAGGACGAACTCGTGTGGTTGTACACCACATCCATCACAACACGGATACCCGCATCGTGCAGCCCCTTGACCATTGTCTTGAAGTCTTTGATCGCCTGGGCCGGGTCGTCGTAGTCGGTCGAATACTGCGCTTCGGGCACGTTGAACAGGGCGGTCCAGTAGCCCCAGTTGTATTCATCCATCGTGGCGGTGAAGTCCTGCACGGGCAGCAGGTGCACGGTCGTTACGCCGAGTTGCTTGAGATGTGAAATACCCGTGGCAAGTTCGGCATCGTTTTTATGTATCAGCCCCAGGTACTTGCCGCGCTGCTCGGGTGGGCAGGACTTGTCTGCGATCGAGTAGTCACGCACGTGGATTTCGTAGATGACTTCATCCGTCGGGCTTGCGGGCGTAGGTGACTTATCTTCATCCCAGCCGGGCGGATCGGTGCGGTCGAGGTTGATGACCATCGAACGACTGCTGTCGCTGGTCGCGGCCTTGCAGTAGATATCCGGGACCTCGCGGACTTCATCGTAGGATGTGAACCGGTAGAGGTAATACACACCGTCCAGATCGCCCTCTACGCGCGTGCGCCAGACCGAACCGGTGCCTTTGTGCATGTCGTGGACTTCGTAAGGCTCGGTATCGTCCGCCGACTTGTACAGCAGCAGTTCAACCTGATCCGCGACAGGTGACCATGTCGCGAATGCGGTGGCTTGTGGCGTGTGATCGCTGCCGAGTGTGGCGCCGAGATCGTGGAAGGCTTTATCCGTGAGAATATCACGAGCGTAGACGATGGCTGGTTCGAGCCCCGGCAGCGTGAGTATCATCGAACGTGAAACCGCGTCGAGTGCGATCGGCTCGGTGAGGGTGATCATCAGGTCACGTGAGCCGGCCTCGCCGTGCCCCAGGGTCCGCAGTTCGCCGACCGGGTAACGTTTGCCGTCGGCTTCGATCCAACCGGGCGGGTCGCTGAGTTGGTCGGCCTTGGCCGGACGGTTCAAGCGGACGTACAGCTTGTCCGGAGCGTCAAGCAATGCCCGTTGAATACGTAATGAAAATTCCAGGTTCGCGGGGTCCATATACACACGTTCCTCACCGGCCAAAATCCACACTTCCGCCACCCCCGAGGCGTTTAAGGATACAAAACGATCCTGGTCGCCCTCTCGTTCCTGCCAATCACCATGGCGGATGATAAAGCCTACACGATCTGCCGGCTCATTGAGTAAAACCTGGGCGTACACGCCGAAGTTATCCCTGCCTTGCATAGGATAAGCTCCGCCCTGGTTGCCTTCCGCCCAGACCCAGGCATTCCACTCGTCGTATCGGCCGTCCGGCCGATGGTAGTGCAAGATCACAACACCCTCAGCCCCAACCGCCTCGGCCGAGGGTGGGGCGATAGACGGGAAGTCCAGTTGATCGAGGTCACCGGATTGGCCCGCCGGTTTGACGTTTTGGACTTCATCGATCAGTGGGGGGGTCGTATCAAAAGATAGCCGGTCCTGACGGACCCATATCTCGGCGATACCGTCGGCGTTGGCTTCGACCATCCGGTCCTCATCAACATCTTTTTCGAGCCAGTCACCTCGTCGGATGATGAAGCCGATCTTTTGTTGGGGCTCTTCGTAGACGGCGACGGCGTAGAGGCCGTAGTCGTCCGAACCGGTGAAGTCATAGGCGGCGCCTTCGGCCTGCCCGTGCCACGCCCAGAGGTTCCAACCGGCGTAGTCCGCAGCGTCTCGGCGGTAGTGGACGATCAGAACGGTCTTGCCGCCGAAGTCTTCAGCGGTCTTGCCTTCAGTGAGCGCGGGGGGTTTGAATTCCGCGCTGACGGCTGCGCAACACAACAGCCACACACCCAACCAAGCCAGGAGTGCACGCCGTATCATCAAGTTGCCTCGCCTTTCCCTGAATCGGGTGGTGCTGATGGATCGGACACGAACGTGTCGACCCGGACCACAACCCATGGATCAAAAGTTGAAACGCAGTTCGGTCTAACGTCTGCCGGGGACGATGGACGTCGAGTCACGCAGGACCAGGTGCGTCGCCAGCCGTTCGGCGACGTTTTCCGTCTTGCCGCGGATGCGTTGGACCAGTAGTTCGCAAGCCCGGGCACCTACCTCGTAAAGCGGCAGGTGAACAGTGGTCAGGCTCGGGTTCACGAACGCCATCTGCTGAATATCATCGAAACCAACAACCGAGACGTCGCCGGGTACGCGCCGGCCGCGTTCGACAAGCTGGTGCATGGCACCGAGAGCCATTTTGTCGTTGCCGGCAAAGATTGCGGAGACGTCGGGGTGCCTGTCGATTATTTCGTTAAGCGCCGCGGCGCCGCCTTCCTCTGTGAATCGGCCGTCAGCGGTCCAGCTTGTGTCACATTCCAGGCCGGCATCCTGCATCCGAGCGGTGTAAACCTCCAAGACGTCACGAGCGGTCTGGGCTTCGGGGGCGCCGTTGATCAGGGCGATCTGCTTATGACCAAGCTGCAGCAGAACGTTCATGACCTGCTCAGCACCGCTGCGGTAATCCGCGACGACATAGTCGAGGTTGAGTTCGGGGAAGTAGTTATTGACGCAGAGCATCGGGAAGCCCGCATCAGAGAAGTCGCGGACCCAGTGATGGCGGTCGTTGACGCCGAGGCAGAACATGCCATCAACGAAGCGGCGTTCGAACAGTTCCATGTGCTTGCGTTCGCGCAGGAAGTCGGGCTTGGCGCTTTCGAGCATGATCTTGTGGCCGAGCTTGTCGGCACGGTCGCAGATACCGCTGAGCAGTTCGCCGAAGTAAGGGTCGCTGAAGGCGTGGCGAAGCGGTGGCAAAAGCACTGCCAGGACGCGTGTGTATTGGCTGGAGAGGCTCTGAGCGAGTCGGTTCGGCCGATAGCCCAGCTTGTCGATGATCCGGCGGACTTTGATCTGGGTGGCCTTGCTGATGCGAGGATTGTCGTTGAGGACCATGGAGACGGTGGCGACAGAGACGCTGGCCTGCTGTGCGACCTCGCGCATAGAGACGCGGCGAGCGCCACCGGCTCGCGAGCCATTGCCTTGACGGCCACGGACTTGTCCGGGTGTATCTGGCTTGGCTACCAGTTCATTCAGCATGTCAGCCTGACTGTCGGGCATATCCATCGCATCCGGGTTGTACAAAACCTCCAAGGCCCCCGCAACGGCTGCTAAACCGTTAACTGCTTAAACAGTTTAACGGATCGTTGAACAGCGTCAAGTAAGTATGGACGAAAGAAGTGAGAAAAACCAGTGGCAGATGCAGATTAATGTAGTCCAATTCGTGGTTTGTGTGCGACAGTAAAAAACAGGCCGACGGCCAGGTGGTGAAAAATACCTAACATTGTACTAATATGTGTGATGTTTGCCGGCATAGCTGTTTGCATTGAAAACGTTTGTGATAATGACATTTACAGCGATAATACGGGATATATGCTTGACATGAAACGGCTTGAGGGTATATTCAGCAACGGAGGAGAACCCGTATCGCTTGGAGGCTGGGCGGGCCAGGAGAAAATAAACACCTTTCTGCGATGCATCCCCCACACGCTTCCGAAGACAACCGTCCTTCGCGGGACTATTATTTGGGAAACAGATTAAAACGGTTAAGCAAGTCGAGAAAACCAGTCAACACCATTACTGAACCAGATGGTTCGGCGAACTTGCCGGGCCTTTAACACGTGAGACGCATTTATAATCACTTTAAAAGGAGGATGGTATGAAAGGCTACGTAACAGCATTTTCGACCGCAGCGTTGTTGGCAGTGGCCGGCAACGCGCAAGCGATTGTGGTCGACGGCACGGTCGATGCGGGTTATGGCTCCGCGTTGGCGGTGCAGACCGTACAGACACAGTTCGGTGACGCCAGCGACCCGACCGGGATGGGCGCCGGCGGTGGCGGTGAACTGGACGCAGGCTATGCGGTGATCAGCGGCGGCCGGTTGTACGTCATGCTCACAGGCAACATCGAGCCCAACTTCAACAAGGTCAGCGTCTTCATCGACTCGAAGGCCGGCGGCGAGAACACCCTCGACGGCTCACTGGCCTACGACTTCTCCGACGTCTCGTCGAACTTCGGCGGCCTGACCTTTGATACAGGCTTCGAGGCTGACTACCACCTGTTTGGTCGCTGGAACGGTGGCGCATTTGAGATGGACGTCGTCGATCGCTCAAACAGCACCCCGGGCGCGGAACTCGGTAACTACGGCGCCGCAGACACCGGTGTGGGAACCGGTGTTCAGACCGGCACGGTCCTGGCCGGCGGCACCGCCACCACCGGCGCTGATGCCGGTACGTTCCTGACCAGTGACGTGTACTTCGGCTTCAACAACACCAACATCGCCGGTGTCATCGGTGGCGATCAGGCTTCTGATCCCGTCGCGGCCGCTGCTGTAACCACCGGTCTTGAATTCTCCATCGCACTGGCCGACCTCGGCTACACCGGTGGCGACATCAAGATCCACGCTGTCTACGGCAACGGCGACAACAACTACCACTCCAACCAGGTCCTCGGCGGGCTTACCCCCCCGCAGGGCAACCTCGGTGGCGATGGTGGCGGCAACTTCACCGGCAACCTGGCCGGCATCAACTTCAACCAGTACGCGGGTGATCAGTACTTTGTGATCCCCGAACCGGCCAGCATGGCGCTGCTCGGTCTGGGTGCACTGGCGATGCTTCGCCGCCGCTGATGATGGGTTCGATGGACCATTGATCCATCGTGTGTGACATTCCTCCCGCGGCGCGGCCTGACCGCCGTGCCGTGGTTTTCAACAACGAGCTGATTGCGATGGCCCTTCATGCGTGTGGACCGGTGTATCAAGCTCTGGAAAACAGGTTGATCGCCCCGTCGTCGCGCGATCGGCCTACTTGAGATCGGCATGAGTCAGGAGTGAAACATGCACCAAGCGGTGGAGAAGCGTTCGATCAACATCACAACATCATCCAGACGCGAGCGGCTTATCACTGGCGCGATAGCGGCCATGGTGTGCTGTCTGTGTCCGACGCTTACTCATGCCGAGGATGTTTCGCAGACGACCATACTCCAGATCTTTGATGCCTCGTGGGAAACGGTTGAGCAGCGGTCCGTCGATATGTTCTACGCCGGTTACGGCGCGATCTGGCTGCCCCCGCCGGGACGTGCGGATTCGGGCGATCAGTCGGTAGGCTACGACGTGTACGATCGTTTCGACCTGGGTGATGAAAACCGGTCCACGGGATACGGCACAGAAACGGGTTTGAAGACCGCGATCGAATCGGCACACAACGCCGGTATCAGTGTCTACACCGACCTGATCCTGAACCACAACGGCTTCAGCGACCTGTCGACCTACGACGGCAGCAACTCCTTCCTGGATGCCGGCGGGTACCCCGGTTTCGTGTTATCAACGGATGGTGATGTTGATGGCGACTTTCACGGTGCATATGAATCGGGTGATCTGAACGGCCGGCTCTCGGGTTTGATCGACATCGCACAGGAAAAAACGATCGCTTACATTCGGCATCCTGTCGATCCGGATGATCCGAACAACATCCCGGCAGGAACGACGCCCGCGTTTGGCCGCATCGCGAATGTCCCGACCGCATCCAACGCCCAGTACTACCCGGACCTGGATTCGCCCGGCACCGTGCTGGATGTCGATCCGGGGCCGGGTGAATACCTGATCACGCGATATAACTTCAACACGTCCGACCCGATGGCCGGCGACGCGACCGTCGAGACGGCTGAGCAGATGCTCATGCGGTACTCGCAATGGATGATCCAGGTCATCGGTGTGGACGGTTTCCGTATCGACGCGGCCAAACACTTCCCCGAATCCACGCTCGACATGCTGGACCAGGCGGTATACGCGGCGAGCAACACGATCCAGCACGATGGAACGATCAAGCCGATCTACTCGTTCAGCGAAGTGCTCGACGGCAATACCGGGACGGTTCAGACATACATCAATCGCGGGTTAACGAATCAGTACGGCATCGATACTTCGGACAACGAGGTTCAAGGTAACCGCGACGCGCTGGACTTCTCATTGTTCTTCGCGTTGCGGAACAACCTCACGGGTAACGGCTACGCGAATAACTGGCACAACATCCGCAATGCCGGGCAGGACTTGGCCGACGACGGGCTGCGCAACGGCAGCCAAGGCGTGAGTTTTGTCGGCAGCCATGATGATCTTGCCGGTGGGTTCCCTTATCTTGAAAACGTCGCTTATGCCTACACACTCATGCTGCCGGGCCAAGCCATCGTTTATCACAACGCCGAAGAATTCGGTGGAGGGCGAGAATTCCCCAATGATGGGCGCGATGATGCGCTCGGCGGGTACAGTTCCGACACGATCACCACGCTGCTGGATATCCGAAACTCACACGGCCGGGGCGACTTCCATGAACGCTGGCTCGATGATGCGTTCAATCCCAGTGGATTTTCCAACATCTACATCTACGAACGAGAGAACTCCGCGATCATTGGTTTGAGTAGCCGGCTTGATAACTACATCGAAACGCGCAGCGGCGTGCAGACCGGTTTTGAACCCGGTGTACACCTGGTTGAGCTGACCGGCAACGCGGATGATGTCAATATCGATCCTGGTGACAACATCCCCAATACGATCGTCGTGGACGGCAGCGGACAGGTCACAATCAAAATCCCGGCGAATGCTACGCATGGCAAGGGTTACGTGATCTACGGCCTGGCGGCGCCCGAAGTCAGCATGAGCCTGACCAATGTCGACAGTACGGATGCAGGCGTGGGCTCCGCATCCACGAGCGCAACCGCGGTGATCGGCGATGTTGATGTCATTAAATCGAGCACCTTTACGATCCGGCTGGACAGCAGTGCTGTGACGCTGCCTGACGGTTGGCGAGATTACGATGCCGACGGCGACTTCGCCGCGTTCAAGATTGATGAAGGGTATGACGCCAACGGAAATGGGGCCGTGGACTTTGTCACACCCGGATCAGTCGTCTACGGGTTCGAGAGGTTCCTGACCACCAACACGCCCGGCTACATCGACAACGGTTCGGGAACAAACATCGGCACGGGCACGGGTGTATACGAACAGGTTATCGACGCCACGCAGTTATCCGAGGGCTATCACTACATCACCGGCCGAACGTTCCGCCATCGTGATTCCGGCCCGGCGATCTATGACGATCAGAAACGCGTGGTCTACATCGATCTTTTGCCGCCGGAATCCGCGATCGACAGTTTTGAATTGAACGGCGGCGGCACAGGCGACATGGACCTTGTCATGAGCAGTGTCGATCTGACCGCGGCGGCGATCTTCGTTTACATCGACTTGCCTGCTAATATAAGCGAAGAAGACATCCTCGACATCAATCCTTCACAAAACGCCACGCTCCAGATCGATCGCGATCTGTTCCGGCGTGAGTTCCTCAACGTGAAAGATGGCAACCATGTCATCACACTGCTGACGGTTGAATCCACAGGCACGTACAACATTCAACGCTTCGCCGGTATGTACACGAGCGGCGCAAACGGCGCGGGTTTCGGCGATCTTAATTCCGACAATGTTCTATCGCCGAGCGATCTGACGGCTGCGCCGGGCGGATTTGAAGACATCCTCTACAGCCAGAACGACAAGTTCCACGCCGCAGCGGATGTCACTGGCGACGGGCTGGTGGACAACCGCGACCTGTTCGCGCTTGAAGATGAACTTCTCAGCGGTGGGGCGGATCAATCCACGATGGACGCCTTCGAGCAGGTGCTGCTTGGCCGGGGCGATCTGAACAACGACAGCCTGACCGATGCAAGCGACATCGATATGCTGCGTCTACAGTTCGGCTCGACAGACTGGCTTTATGACCTTGATGTCAACGGCCTCACCGACAGTGATGATGAAGTCGTGTTGCTGGAAAACATCTTCAAAACGACGTACGGCGATGTGGACCTGGACGGCGATGTCGATCAGCAGGACCTGGATATCGCGATGCAATACAACGGCGTGACCGGGACCGGCTGGGCCACGGGCGACATGAACAACGACGGCACGACAGGTTTCGAAGATATGCAGATCATCCTCGCCAACTTCACCGCCATCCTGGGCGACCTGAACAGCGATGGTTTCGTCGGGCTGGACGATCTGGACATCGTGCTGGCAAACTGGAACCAGAGCGTTCCGCCTAGCGACTCGCGTGCAGATCCATCGGGTGATGGTTACGTCGGGCTGGACGATCTGGATATCGTGTTAGCTAATTGGAACGCGGGCACGCCGCCAGGGTCGAACGCGAATATCCCCGAGCCGACCACGTTTGTGTTGCTGGCGCTAGGGCTCACGTTTGCTTACCGCCGTCATTAAAACAAAAAAAGCCCGGCCAGAGTCCGGAGGCTTTGGTCGGGGCTTAAGTACTATTGTGCTGCAGGCTTGGGGCTACGCGGCCTTGGGCAACAGCGCGTCGTGGATACTTACGACCAGGTCCTGGATCTTGAAGGGTTTGTGGTGGACGGCGAACGCGCCGAGTTCACTGGCGATCTTGTCGAGTCGTTCTGATTGATCGCCGGTCAGGTAGATCACCGGGACGCTACCCATTTCCTTTGACGCGCTGGCCAAGCGTTCCTGTACGCTGAAGCCGTCGCCGGCCGGCATGTTGACGTCCAGGATCAGGAGGTCGGGTTTTTCCTCGATGGCCTTGGACAGGCTGGTGTAGCCGTCGGTTGCGGTGATGATTTCTACGTTCAAGGCTTCCAGGCGCACCTTGATCGCTTCAAGCAAAGGCCTGTCATCGTCTGCCAATAGGATTCGTGGTTTTCGAGCCATGGTTTGTCTCCGAAGTCAATGTGCGATTTGAGTAGCAGTGCACGTGGGTTGGTTATGTGATTAACGTCAAGCGGCCCTGGCCTGTCTGAGAAAGATCTCAGACTCCACCGCGTCCATCAGGTCCTGGCTGTGGAACGGTTTTTCAAGGATCTGGATATCGTGCATTTCACTCAGGGCTGATACGTATGCCTGCTTGAAGCCGGTGACCACGATGATCGGTGTATCGCACTGATTGCGGATCTGCTGGATAACGCCCATCCCGTCAAGGGAAGGCATGTTCATATCCGTGATGACCAGGTCGATACGGTCGGCTTCAAACTCGCTCATGCCCTGCGCCCCGGTGCCGGCGGTGATGCATCGATAGCCCATCATTTCGATGCGCGTGGAGATAGCTTTGAGTAACCCCTCATCGTTATCGATGATCAGGACGGTTGGCGTGTGTTCATATTCCATGGGACGCTCCGTTATGCCTCGGTCGTACTGTAGGAGGCGGCCGCTTCGATCGCGGCAACCACATCCTGGATCTCATAGGGTTTAGCGAGGCAGGCGAACGCACCGGCGTCCTCGGCCTCGCCACGTGAAACATCGTTGATATTCGCCGAAAGCAACACAACTTGTATGGTCTGGAGGTCCGGGTCTTCCTTGATCCTGCGGCAGACCTCGATGCCGTCCAGATCGGGAAGCCGGATATCCAGGATCAGAACATCGGGCTGGAATGTTGAGGCCGCGGTCATCCCGGAACGCGCGTCGTGAGCGGCCATTGTCTGATACCCCATGGCCGAAAGGCGCACTTCCAGCGCGGTGGCGATCGCAACCTCATCTTCGATGATCAGGACCTTACAATCAGGCACAGTTACGCACTCCTTGAAGTAATTGTGTGACACTGGTAACGATCGCACTTCTTGACTGAGGGGTTGACCACGTGCCGACCCAGCGGATGTTCATATCTACGCCGAAACTATCGATCTTCATCTGCGAACGAGATTGCTCGATGTGCTTCTGCAGCGAACGCACCCAACTGTCCGGCTCGTTGGTGGTTCCGACCAGCACAACCGATCGGCCGTCCGAGTCGGGCAACAACAGGTCGAAAGACTGGCAATTGCTTGCCAGGAACTGCCGGGCTTTCTCCATATCTACGTTTTGATCGATTGGGATTGCCTGAAGGACCGTTGAACTCAATTCCGGTGATTGCTGGGTAACCGTGTCGAAGTAATGGTCAAGGATATCCGCACGGTCGCAACGCGGCAGTGTAAAAGCAAACGTACTTCCTTCTCCGTAGCGGCTGCTGACATTCATGCTTCCCAGGTTCACGCGCACCAGGTCCATCGCGATATTCAGACCGAGGCCAAAACCTTTCACGCTGCAGCGCTGCCCTGCGCCGGTCTGTGTCAAGCGGTTGCCCAGCTTGGCCAGATCGTCTTCGGTGATCCCCGGGCCGTGATCGGTTACACCGATCTCGACACCACCGTCCGAATGCTTTCTGGCCCACAGTTCGACTTCGCCGTTGTCCGCGGAGAATTTGAAGGCGTTTATCGCAAGATTGATGATGACGCGCCCAGCCTTTTCGCGGTCGCAGAACACATGAGGCAGGTCTGGTTGTATGTATTCGGTAAACCGGATCGATTTTGATGCCGCGCGTGTGTTTAATACGGCACGGATCGAGCCAAACAGCTCTTCAACCGCATGCTCGCGGCGATCAACACGCATCAGCTTTGCGCGCAGTTTGCTGGTATCAAGAAAATCGTCCACCAGGTTAGCCAGGCTGGTCACACTGGTTTCGATATGCCCCAGGAACTCAACCTGTCGGTCGGTTACTTCCCCACCCAGCCCGTCTTTGATTAAAGAGGCGAACTCCTTGATAACGGTAAGGGGTGTACGGAATTCATGAGCGACATCTTCGACAAAACGATGGGCGGTCTCGGTCAGCTCATGCAGGCGCTCGTTCTTGGATTGCAGTGCGATGTTGGCGTTTTTAAGTTTGCGTGACAGATCATGGTTACTGCGTTCCAGCTTGTATTGCAGTAATCCTTCACGGATAGCCCGGTGCAGGATGGTCGGGTCCTGGAAGACATCCATTTTCACCAGGTAATCACTGGCGCCTGCCTTGAAGGCTTCGGACGCGATCCGTTCGTCGCCTTGTGAACTAGCCATAATGACGGGGCCGAGGCCTTCTTTAACAAGATGGGGTAACCAGTCGAGTCCTGTGGATTCACTGAGGTTGTAATCGCAGATGACGACGACGGGCCCTTCGGTCGGCAATTCCGTGATTGCTTCCGTCGGATTGTCGAATTTTCGGATAGCTACCGCTTGCCCGTTTTGAGTAGACAGATAGTTACCCTTGCGTAGTGCGCGCTCGAAGAGGCTAGCCTGATCATCATCATCGTCGATGATGATGAACTCTGTGACGTGTAAAGGTCCCGACATAGTCCGCCTCGTTTGCACTTGATGCAACACGTAATGAAAGCTACCGCCAGCAATCCATCACTTGGTGCCTATCGGCAGGTTGCGGCCAGCTAATCGGTCGACGTGAATTCTTGGCGAAAGAAGATTGATGAAGTTGGTGGCGTATGACAATGGTGGTGCGTGTAAGGATTCGGAAAGATTTCTGAGGATACCGGTGTCTGCTAAAATCGGGATACCAAGGCTAACCTCGGCAATGCCGATTTGCATAATCGTGATAGAGGTCAAACCTGTTGGCTCGTGGCCCCGCAACAATGTTTGAGCCGAAGATGGCGTGGTGGGGATAACTGGTGTTGCTCAATGTTTGCTTTGGAACAATCAATGTGTTCATTCGAGCGTGATTAAAAGCCAGAGGACCGATCCTCACTGCATCACGAGATGACATTGACAAGATGGTGTTGGGACACAAGAACCGATCACAGATTTCGTTGCCCAAGTCTAAGCCAGAACAACCTTTGCCTTAAACACACGTGCAGCAGATAAATCAATAATGGCGTACTTCAGGCGCTGAACAAACAATCAGATTACACTTGGTGTTGAGCTTCGACGGCGTACGGGCTAGCCGGGCGGAATAAGAAGTTCTGTCGACAGCATGAATAAAAACACATGCAAGCCCGATCATTTGTGGTTTATACTATCCCGATAGCATAAACCGCCTCATCTGCACATCACTTACGATTGGACGCGGCCAGATGAATGTAAAAGCAAATCTCATACACATGCTGTTGGTCGAGGATGATGATGATCACGCCTTCCTGATCAATCGGAATCTGAAGTCCAACCGTATCATCAACACCGTCGATCGGGTCAAGGATGGCCAGGCAGCGCTTGACTATCTTTACATGCGTGGCGAGTACACCGACAACAGCACCAGGCCGGACATCATCCTGCTCGACCTGAAGCTGCCTAAAGTCGACGGGCACGAGGTGCTTAAAATAATCAAGTCCGATCCGTCACTGCACAGCATCCCCGTTGTCGTTCTGACAACATCCGAATCCGAATCGGATCGAGCGAAGGCTTATATGCATAACGCCAACAGCTACGTCGTCAAGCCGATCAGCAGCAACGGCTTTCAGGCGATGGTGCACGACCTGAGCCTGTACTGGGGGGTGGTAAACGTGGGGCCACCCGAATAGGTTCAACCTGACTTAGTCACTCAACCTGTAAACTGATCCTGATCACCATCTTTCCCGATTCCGGCGAAGGAATGTTCACAATCAATAGTTGATACCCATCGTTTGGTGCATCGTAGTCAGCAGGGGGCGCCGCAGACATCGACTCGAATACCGCAGCGTCAGGTTCGAGTATTCGAGCGGCGAGTGTATGGCTATCTTTAGTTAATTGAGCCGACGTGCCGTTCAACTCAATCTCCGCAGGTGTCATCATTGCCCAACGAACTACCGCGCCGGGTTTCAGGCCGGATAATATGTCGTTGACGATCACAGTCTTGTTGTTCTCGTCGTATTCAAAAGCACGCAGCACGCGCTCGGTATCGCCTTCAAACACTTCCGACAAGTCATAACGCACACCGGGTGATTTTTGATCATCGGAAAACGCGATCATCGGCGCGTGCCCCTCTACACGATGTAACTTGCCGTCGATCGTCAGCGTGTTATGGCTGAACGGGCCGATGCGATAGATGCGCCAACGATCGCTGTCCTGCTTTTTGTTCCACAGGTCAATACCTCGCGATTCCAGGCTGTTGTAGTTTTGTGCGCCCAGGTCAGCAGCCCAGCGAACGCCGTTGGCTTCAAGCACAAACGAACCGGCGTCCATGTGGCCGTGGTTGAGCGAGGCGCTGCCGCCCTTGGTCGCCAGGAACAGCGCATCGGGGTCCGTCCACGAACTGCGGAAGATCGCGATCGGCTGTTTGCCTCGGCCTTGCCAGTAGCGAGGCAGATCGATCGAGATATCGTCGACCGGGCCCATCATCGACCACCACACCGCAGCCAATGGCAGCAGTCGTTCTCGACCCTTGCCCGTGCTCGACCAATCGCGTGGTATCTCTTTGGCAACGAGCGCGGGTGTGTCGGTGCGCTGCGCGAACCAGAACAAGGCCGGGTCCATCCTGCGCCCGGCGCCGCCATCCGAATAGTTGTACGACAGGCCCGTTGGCCCGAGCACCTGCAAAGGATATGCCCCCGTCTGCATGAATCCGGGCGGATCACACAGGCCCATGTCATCGCCCAGCGCCGACTCCAGCGCCGCGATCAGCATCACCTGGTACGACGTGCCGTACGTCCAGTAGCCCGGCCCCTCGGGGTATACACCATCCGGCGTGTATTCGGCCAGCGCGAGCGGGTTGCCTTTGCGGACCATTTCAAGCCATTCGGCTGCACGAGCCGGATCATCCTCGGCAACGACCAGCATCGCCATCGTCAGCCCGCCGTAACAGACCGAGTTCCAATTGTTTTCACCGCGCATCCACCATAAACGCTTGGTCCACTGCGGATCGAACGGATACGTCAATGCTTTGTCCCAGAGCGTCGCGCGTACCTCATCGCGGAAGGCGGGATCGAGCCCGTCGTACAGCCAGTCGTATCCGATCGCCACCGCAGCAGCCATCTCCCCGACATCCAGGAAGTGCGAGGGGTTCCAGTCTTTGAACGCCATCACCGAGCGCATCTCGGCTTCGGCCCGTTGTAGATACGCGTCGTCACCGTTGAGGTTGTAGACAAATGCCAGGAGCAGGATCCGCCTTAACGCTTCACGAGATACATGAAGCAACCTCAGGCCGGTTTTCTGATACACGACCGGCCCGGTTTCGAGCACCGCCGCCGCGTCCGCCTCGATGCCGGTGACCAATGCGTCAAAGTTTGAATCAACTTTCCGTCGTTCCCGGATACGGTCCCATGTTGCATCATCAACGAATAATCTCGGGTGTCCCGATCGCAGCGTTTCCAGCATCCTGTCGCCTGTCATCTGAACTTCCTGCGCGTATGCGGTCATGTGAGTAAACAATGTCAGAGCTACTATCAAAAGCATGTGTCGCATCGGACGTGGCTCCTGTGTTGGACCGTTTTAAGTAACACCCAACAGGATACCGCATTGACCGCTATAACGGCAGACCTTCTGTGGGGATTGGAGTTGTATTGAAATATAAAAACAGAACCTGCACAACGATGCACAGGCCCTGTGTGGGGTGGTCTTGTGTTGATGGTGTATGGTAATTCGGGTGGTACAAGACTTGCCGTAGGGGCTCATCCCTCCGATGAGTCGCTGCCGCGTCGCTCGTTTCGAGCTAAAGACCCCGTGCAGACATCGGTGGTTAGTCGACTACGACTACCCAAACCGCCTCGGTTACCGACGCAACCATCACGTCGGATACGCAGCAGTCACGTACCATGAAGTGTCTGAGCATGACGGTCTCCTTTCCAGGTAATCGAGGGCGGTCGGCCGGGGCGCCACACGCGCCCCTGGAAGCCGGCCCACCGAATAGTGTGTGTCCCCCGTCAGACAAACCGGTGTGCGAGTGCCTTGCATTAGTGTTGACGACTCGTCTGTCACCATCGTTGTCACCCTTAATACGCAGGAAAACGGCGGCGGTTCGGTGCGGCGTGCGTGATTATGTCTGTTTGTCATTGAATAAATGACACGAATAAAAAACCCCCGGCTTTTGCCGAGGGCTTGTATCCAAGTGGTCGTGTTCTTTGTTCGCTGCCAATGGCAATGAATCACGCCGCATCTTCGATGTCATCGTCGTCGTAATCGTTTGACGGCGGGAACGCCGGGGCGTCGGCGGGTTCGGTCCAGTCTTCGGCAGCGTCCAGTTGCAGAATCGACTCGGTTGTCTTGCGGTAGCCGAGTTTGCGGATAACTTCCAGCACCTCGGTCCAGGTCGGGAAGGGTTTATCGTTGACACGTTTGTAGGCATCGATGGCCTTGATGAACAGGAACTGCTCCTGGGTCATCTCGCCTTCTTCGGCCGCCTTCATGAAGTCACTGCGTCGACGTCCGGGGCCCCGCCGTCGTTCCAGACCGGTACCGGGCGGGCGCAGGTCGACTACGGACTGCCTGCGGTCCGGTCCCTTGCCTCGGCGTTCATCCTGGGGGTCCTGGCCTTGCGATGGTTGCTTGGAAGAATCGGGCATGATCTTACTCCTGTCAGCACCTCGGCGGACAGGAGCGAACATATCCCGTCGGCCTATAGCTAATCTTCTTCGTCCAGCAGATCTTCGTCGTCATCGAACAGATCGTCTTCTTCGTCGTCGTCGAAGAAGTCATCGTCGTCATCGTCGAAGTCGTCATCTTCATCATCGTCCAGAAAGTCGTCGTCCTCCATCTCGTCATCGTCGTACGCCTTCACCGGACAGGCGGTGGCGGGCTGCGAGTCGAATGGATAACCGGCTTCGGACTCAATCAGTACATCGGCAAGATCTGTCAGTTGGTCAAGCATCACGATCTCCTAATCCCAGCTTCAAATCCGGCCGGTTAGTAACATCAGGTCCAGGTCGGGCATTGGTGGCCGGGTGCCCTTCTGGCGGTTAAACTATCTTTGCCGTGGGGTTTGTCAATGCTCATCGGCAGGGTGGGCGCGGAAACTTTTGCCCAGACGTCATACCCACCCCAAACCGACCACTCAGGAGTCGTGGAATTGGCTGATACAAACGTAAGCCCACGGTGGCACGTCGCCGGTGCAATCGCGGCCTGGCTGGTGCCCGGATTAGGCCATTGGCTGCTGGGCCAGCGGCAGCGGGCCATTATCCTGTTCCTGAGCATCAACTTCCTGTGGCTGGGGGGCTTTTTTATCGGCGGGGTCAGCATATTCGACCGAAAAGCCCACCCGATCTGGTATGTCGGCCAGATGCTGATCGCCCCGTCCATCCTGGTCGAGAAGTGGCACACCTCGCTGGAGGGGCCCAATGCCGCCCCCCCACGGCCTGATGCGGACGTGATCCCCTTCAAGCCCAGCTACGGCCACATCCATGAGCAGGGCGTGCTCTACACCGCCCTGGCGGGCATGCTGAACCTGCTGGCCATCTTGGACGTGCTCTACCAGGACCCGACCGTACGATCGCGTAAGCCCGCTCCGGTGGCACCCGGGCCCAAGGAATTGGCCGCCGCAGCGACCACCGAGACCACGGAAACCAGCGGGGGGACGGCATGATCGGATTCTTCGGCCTAAGCTTGGCGGCTTTGAGTAGCACCCTGACCCTGGGTTTCCGCCCCTTCATGGAGCCGATCCCGCTGGATAAGTATTGGATTCTGCTGTTGATTCCCTTGGTGGCGGGGATATCGGTGGTTTATAAAACGATCAAAATGAGCAATCTGAAGCGGCTGCCGTATGAAGCTACGGTAATGGCCCTGCAAATCATCGCTTTCATGATCATGGCCGCCTTCGCGTTGTGGATGATTACCGAACTCGTCTGATCCCTCGGCCCATGGATGATCCAGAGCCTGAGAAACTGAAAATAAATATGAAGCCGACGCTGCAACAACTAGTTCAGGGCCAGACCCTCACCGTTGACCAGGCTTACGCCGCGTTCGACCTGATTATGACCGGCGAATCGACCCCGGCACAGACCGCGGCGCTGCTGGCGATGATTCAGCAGCGGGGCCCGAGTGTTAATGAAATCGTCGGGGCGGCACGTGTGATGCGCGAGCGTGCGACGAAAGTCGCGGTTCCGGACGGTCTGATGGCGATCGACCTGGTCGGCACCGGCGGAGACCACGCCCGGACGTTCAACATCTCCACCGCCGCCAGCCTCGTCGCAGCAGCCGCTGCTCGGCCTCACGGCGTCGCGGTCGCCAAACATGGGAACAAGGCCGTCACCAGCAACTCCGGCTCCAGCCAGGTGCTCCAGACGCTGGGCGTACATCTGATGGTCCAGCACGACACGCTGACCCGCTGCCTGGACGATGCGGGTATTTGCTTCTGCTTCGCCCCGGCGCACCACCCGGCCATGAAGTATGCCGCGCCGATCCGGGCCGACCTGGGGTTCCGCACGATCTTCAACATCCTCGGCCCCCTGACCAACCCCGCGGGAGCAACCCGGCAGGTGATCGGCGTGTTCGAGCCCAGCCTGACCGTGACGCTGGCCAATGTGCTTAAGAAACTCGGCTGCGAGCACGCCATGGTCGTCCACGGCCAGCTCCCGGCCAACACCGGCCAATCCAAGGGCGCGCTGGACGAACTGAGTACCTGTGGCCCAAGCCAGATCAGCCACGTCAAGGGCGAGCAGATCAAAACCTACGAGGTCGACCCGGCGGAACTGGGGCTGCCGTTATCTCATCCCGAAGCCCTGCACGCCGATGGTCCCAAGGAAAGCGCGGGGATTATCCGGAAGATACTGGACGGCGCACACGGGCCGGCACGTGATATCGTCTGCCTGAATGCCGCCGCCGCCCTGGTCGTTTCCGACATCGCCGAAGACCTTGTTGACGGCCTGGAACGTGCCGCCGCCGCGATCGACTCCGGCGACGCCAAACGCGCCCTGGAAAAACTTGTTCATATCACCAAAGCCGACCCGACACCCCAGCCCTCATAAGCGCCTACTATCTCAGGCAGATCATGGAAGCTGAAGCGAACAAACCGAACTCTGCGAGCCTGCCTTTGGCGATTGCTGCGGGCCTGGTTGCCCTGGTTGCCGCCGCGGGCGTGTGGGCGATGTTGGGCTACGTGTTTGCATGGAAACTCGGCATGTCGCTTGGCATGATCCTTCCGCCATTAGGCGCCGGTGGGATCGGGGGGCTGATCATGCGTTTTGGGGGTCGGGGTTTTGGCCGACGTATCGGATGGATTTCGCTTCTGTTCGTGTTGATCGGTTGTGTGATCGGCGACGTCGCCTGGATCATGCTGGCTCAGAATAAACCGCTGTCGGTATTGTTCGGTTCAGAATTGACCGCCACGATCAATGCGTTGCTGGACCTGTTCAAACTGTTCATGTATGCGATCGCCTGCTACCTGACCTACGCCATCACCAGTACGCAACGGGCAACGACCATTAATTGACGGAAGTAGAATCTTTTCGATGCCCGACCGGCCGTACAACCTGGCGATCGAAACCTCCGGCCGAAGCGGCTCGGTTTCACTCGGCCGTGACGATGAACTGATCGACACCATCGCGCTTCAGAACAAGCGCCGACACAACGTCGAGCTGATCCCGACGATTCATGAAGTCTGCCGGAAACACGGCGTGACACCCAATGCGATAGGGCAGGTGTACGTCTCGCTCGGGCCGGGCTCGTTCTCCGGGCTACGTGTCGGCGTCACCACCGCAAAAATGCTCTCGCTGGCGACCGGTGTTGAAGTGTTCGGCATCCCGACGCTGGACGTGCTCGCTGAAAACACGCCGCTTCATACGGAACATGTAGCGGTATGTTTGAATCTTAAACGTGAAACCGTGCATAGTGCGGTGTATCAACGCGACAGCGAAAACTGGTCGATTATCGTCGAACCGAAGCTGCGGACGATGGCGGAATTACTGAGCGCCTGCCCGCGGCCCGTGAGTGTGATCGGCGACCCGTTGCCGCAGGTTCCGGATGATCTGTCCAACTGTGTCACGATCCTGCCCGCCCAGTCTGCGGTCGGCCGAAGCCAAGCGGTGTACAAGCTCGGTCGTATCGCCGCCGCGACGCGCCGGGCCGACGATCCGATGAAACTCGTCCCGCTGTATATCCGCGAACCCGAAGCTGTCTCGCTGTGGGATGAGAAATTAAAAAAAGAAGGGCAGTAGGAGATAGTTGATAGGAAGCCCGGCCCTTCGCTGCGCTCAGGACCGGCGTAGGGGTCCAGTTTTGAGCCCTTAGCATGTATCTCTTTGCCTTCTTGCTAATGGCTAACTGCTAACTGCTAATGGCTAATGGCTTCATCCTGCACTATCATCTTCCCCCTGATCCCCCAATCCCTGAACCCAGAAAAACCACCCCTGCCATGCCTGCCAAGATCGTTATCGTCGGCCGACCAAACGTCGGTAAGTCCAGCCTGATGAACCTGTTAGCGGGCAAGCGGGTCAGCATCGTCGAACCGACGGCAGGGGTGACGCGCGACCGCATCAGCACCATCGTCGAACTGTCCCCAGCCAGCAAGGGAGGTAAGGCCCACCGTATCGAGCTGGTTGACACCGGCGGTTACGGGCTGACAGATAACCTCGAACTCACGCCCCAGATCGAACGCCAGATCGCACAAGGCCTTGGTGAAGCCGACCTTGTGCTTTTTGTGGTAGATGCCCAGGCCGGGATCACGCCGTTGGACGAGACCGTCGCGCGCCTGATCCGCACCAGCGGCTCGAAGACGCCGGTCCTGCTGGTCGCCAATAAGGTCGACGACAGCAAGCACGAATCGCTCGCCTACGAAGCGATGCAACTGGGCTACGGCGAACCCGTCATGCTCGCGGCCATCACCGGGCGGAACAAGTTTGAACTCTACGAACGATTGAATGATGCGATCGACTTCGATCGACACGATGAATTAGATGCCGGTAAAGGATCAGATGACGGCGGACCGCTCATCGCGTTGGTCGGCAAACGCAATGCGGGCAAGAGCACGATGGTCAACGCGCTGGCGGGCGAGCAGCGCGTTATCGTCAGCGAGATCGAAGGCACAACGCGCGATTCGGTGGATGTGCGTTTTCAAATCGATGGCAAAACATTCACAGCGATCGATACCGCCGGTGTCCGTAAACGCAAGAGCCTGGACGGCGACATCGAGTATTACTCCATGCACCGTTCACTGCGCAGTGTCCGTCGGGCGGATGTGTGTCTTCTGCTGATCGATGCAGCCGTGCCGGTAAGTCAGGTCGACAAGAAGCTGGTCAACGAAATTCTCGAACACCACCGCCCGACGGTGATCGTCGTAAACAAATGGGACCTTGCCGAAGAAAAAAGCACACAGGAAGAGTACGTCGAGTACCTGGACAAAGAGCTGCGAGGCCTGAGCTTCGCCCCGATTGTCTTCACATGCGCCAACAAGGGCGAGGGTATGCGTGAAGCCGTCGGCATGGCAATGAACCTCTACGAGCAGGCGCGCCACCGAACACCGACCGGCGAACTGAACCAGGTTGTGCAGGCTGTGATGTCGCAGGGCGCACCGCGATCCAAACTCGGCAAACAGCCGAAGATCTACTACGCCACACAGGTCGACATCGACCCGCCGACGATCGCGCTGTTCGTTAATACCCCGGACCTCTTCGACAACAACTACCTGCGCTACTTCACCAACCACCTGCGTGAAGAGCTGGCGTATTCGGAAGTCCCGATCAAGATCGTCATCCGCGACCACCGTGCAATTCCCGATGACGCGCAGGGATGATTCCGTATTCACTCACTCATGAACAAAGAAGCCCACGTTCGATGAACGTGGGCTTCGGTAAATAGTAGGGGTGCCGGTCGGCGGGGGTGCCTGCCCTGGGATCAGAAGTGGTGTGTCCAGCGGATCTGGGCACGCGTGCCTTCCGGACGGTTCTCTGCTTCGGTCTCGAAGTACAGGTTGAAGAACAGGTGGTCATCCTGCGAGATGTGCCAGACGGCGCCGGGGCCCAGGCCTAGCACTCTTTCCTCCGCATCGATCTTGGAGCCATCGACTTTGCTCTTAGTGATCTGTTCGAGGTAGTAACCGTTCAGACCGACGCGGAGTTTCTTCTCGATCAGTTCGTACGCCACGGCAAAGTTGGCGTGGATCGCCTGGCCGGCCTGCACGTCATCGGCCGTGGGATACAACCGATTGCTCGGGTCGTCGTTCTCGAAGTTGTATAGGTAGTGGATACGCGCCGAAGTAGTCCATCCCGGTGCGAAGAACCAGGTGCAGGCCCAGTACGGATTCAACGAGAAGTGATTCGATCCGGGATTGAGTTCGTGGTCGGCATCATACTTACCGGTCGGCATGATGATCTGGAACTCGAAGCGGTGCATAAAGACCGGGCCGTTGTCGCCCATGATCGGGTCCCACTGGATGAACGGGCCAACGAGCAGGTCACCGAGGCCCGTGCCGTTGTCGCGCAGTGGCGGCAACGTGCCTTCGCCGTCCAGGTGCACCACGGGGACGATCAGATCGATACCCCACTTGCCATCCATGAAGATAGGCTGATCGGACTGATAGATGAACTGGTTCAAACTCACGAAAACATCTACATCGTAATCCAGTTCATTTCCATCCGCGTCGCGGAACGTGTCGGATGAGAAGTACTGAGCGTACTGCTGGTAGTAGATACCCGGTCCGGCCGGCGGGCCGCCGTCCAGGAAGCTTGTAAACCCGAGGTTGACCGATGGCATCGTCTGTGCCAAGGCCTGTTGGGTAACCGCCGCGATGATGATCAGACAGACTGCCGATAGAGAGGTGAGAGTTCGTCGCACGTCAAGCTCCTTCACGCAACCTAGAAAAATGAGATCGAGACATCTGGATACCCGGATAGAGTAGGCGGGCGCGTACGGGAAACGCAAGTCGAGCCGGCCGGCATGATGTGCCGAAGCGTAGAAGTTGAAGAAGAACAATAAAAAGTAACAGCCGCAGGCTGCCAGCCTGCGCGTTCGAAACAATGACTCGCCTCATACTGCTATCGCACTAAAACCTTCAACGCAGCGTCTTTGCCGATTGCTGTCTCCAGCTTGGGGATGTCCGCCTTATGCAGCTTACACATGCGGGCCCGTTCGCTGCCGGTCTCGAGTGACAGGCTGTAGAACCGGCCGTCGGGCTTGATGACGATCATTGCCTCCTCGCTGTCCAGGCGGACCTGGCCGCGGTGGTGGTACTTGCAATAGACCACACGCTGATCGGTGATGATCACACCGGCAAGCCCCTCGTCCAGCCGGCCGAAGTCCGCATCACTGAGATACTCCTGAAACACCTCGTGTGGCCTCAGCTTGCACCAACTCTGGATGCGCGACCGACATATCTCCGACAACTCCTGGAATCTGTCGCCATGCAACAGAGACGTGTCGCGTTCAAGCAGTTCGTATTCCTTGCCACATACGCCATTGACGCGCGAAAGCCACTCGAGCGCACAAACCGCATCGGGGATCACAACCTCGCAGGTAATCCCACCGCTGGGTCGATCCCGCGTCATGCAGTGCACGATCTTGTTGGCGTAGCGCGTGCTGATGTAGTATGGCATCGTGTACAGGAATGGATTGGGCATCCCCTCAATCGTGCCCATCATCTGCATGATCTGTCTTGGTCCCGCATCGCCAAGGCTTCGGATGTCGTGATGTGAACTGATCTCAGCGGCATCGATCGTTCCGCCCCGCGTTCGATCGACAAACACGAACGGCCGGGAGATCAGCTTGGCGCGTTCCGCAATACCCGAATAAACGCAGCGCGTCGGCATCGACGAGCGGAATCCTTCATGCGAAAGCCATTTGGCATCGAATGCAAAACGCACGCCAGTGCTACCGCACTTGAGCACGACCAGGTGCGGGCTCTTCGGGTCCGTGCGCAGGTTGCGTGGATATTCGCTTTCTTCATCCTCTTCATCGTGTATGTGTGTCGGCTTGATGCTTGGACGAGGCGCCGCGGGAACAGGGCGCGGTTGCAAGACAGGTTTCTCCTGTCGTTCAAACGGCACGCCGACGATCGTCTCGCCGGAAGGGACTTCCTCAAGTGTTTCGGTATTCTTTGCTTGCTCCGCTTTTTCCTTGACCGCAGCCTGTGCCCGCATCTCGGCTTGCCGCTCATCTGACTCGCGATCACGGTGATCGATCACATCATCCACATCCTGCTCGATCCAGCCCGAAACGGTGTCTTCAAGCAGGTCGGTGCGCGTCGGGATGATGAAACGATCTCCGCACGCGGGGCATCGGGCCCGTCGGCCGCCCGCACTGGGCGGGACGTTAAGCGGGGTTTGACACGCCGGACAAGGTACGACATGGGTGTTCATCATGTTGTCGGCCCACCTGATAGAAATGAGGCATCACACCCCCGAATAATCCAACTACTAAAGCGTATCCCATCGGGGACACGTCTTCAAGAAAAATCGGCTAAATACGTGTGTAAACTGCACAATCGCAGTGCACTATAACGCGGCCAACCGCTCTACCAGCCAGCGTGCGAATTCTGGTTTGGGCATCGAACCCGGTTCGGTACGTCCGCCGTCCGCGGTCAGCCATAATGGCGTGATATGGTCCCCGTCCATGGTGCCCAGGGGATTTGCGACAATGGCGTTGACACCCTTGCGTTTCATTTTTGCTACCGCGCGCTGTTCGAGTTCCCCGGGCTCTTCCAGCGCGAATGCAACAATCTTTTGTTCCGGCCGCCGTGTTGATGCCACCGCTGCAACCAGGTCGGGCGTTGGCTGCAATCGCAGTGTCAGATCCTTGTCACCGCCGGCTTTGGATTCGCGTTTGATCTTGCCGTCCGTTACCTGCTGCACGCGGTAATCCGCCACCGCCGCCGCCATCACCAGCAACTCACAATCCGGGAAGTGTGCTTCGAGTAACTGCTTCAATTCAGCCGATGAGCCGAAACGGTAGATCCGCATCCGCTCATACAGTGAATCAAGCACCGGCACGGGACCGAGTAACAGTGTCACATCATGGCCCGCATCCGCCGCCGCCTCTGCGATCGCGATCCCCATCTTCCCACTCGAACGGTTACTGATAAATCGCACCGCATCGATCGGTTCACGGGTAGGTCCTGCTGTGATGAGAAGGCGCATGGTAGGGTGTAGGGTGTAGGGTGTAGGGTGTAGGGTGTAGGGTGTAGGGAATTGTATTTATGATTTCGGATTGATGATTTAGGATTTGTGCTAATGGCTAATAGCTAAAGGCTAATGGCTTGGTCTTCCCAACGCCGGTTCTGAGCGAAGCGAAGGGCCGGGTCTCTTAATCATGCATCGCAAATCGCTAATCTCAAATCACTGCACCCACTGTATGTTGCATAACCAAAAACCTTTCTTACACCTTCAATTCTTCCGGTCCAATCGTAGCTATCGTAAAATCTCCCGGCGGTTGTTCGTGCAAGAAGTTGTTGAGTGCTTCCAGTGTCACCTTGTCAACGCGTTCGGCCAGTTCATCCAGTGTGCGCGGCCGACCAAGCACATACTGATCTACCGCGATTGCCCCGGCCCGCGCTCCGGTTGATTCACCTTGCATGACAAGGTGCGACTTCATGCCGACGATCGAGCGTTCAAATTCACTCTGGTCGATGCCTTTGCTGAGTCGACGTAGTTCGCCGGCCATCACATCCAGCGTCTCCTGTGCACGTGGTGTGGTCGTGCCGGCATAACCAAACACTGCACCGCGGTCCTTGCCCGCCGCATAGGTGGCGTACACCGAGTAACACAGCCCGCGTTTTTCGCGCACCTCAGTGAAAAGCCGCCCCGACATCCCGCCGGAAAGCGCCGCCACCGCCGCACGCTGGAGGATGCTGTTTTCATTCGGCTCGGGTACCGCGTCGTATGCCAGTGCGATATGCACCTGCGCGGTCTCCGCTTTGTCGTGGGCGTAACCACGCGGACCGCTATCGGCCGACTGTAACTCTTCGTGTTTGCCTTGCCAGCCGTCGACATGCTGATTGACAAGATCTCGCAGCTTAGGCCAGTCGAGTTTGCCGGCAAAACTCAGGATCGAGCCATCGGGCACGCAGGTCGTGCGCCAGAATTCACGCAGGCCGTCAGCCGTAACTTGTTTGACCCCGGCCTCCGTGCCATAGGGTGATCGCCCGAGCGGCGCGGGGTGGTGCTGGCTGCGTAGTTTTAACATGACCTGTTGCTGCGGTTCATCATTCAACGACTGGATCGCCTGAAGCGCCAGGTCCCGGCTCGGTTCCAGAGACGCATCCGACAAATTCGGAGCGGTCACCATGTTCAGTAACAATGGCAGCGCCTTGTCGAGCTTCTCCGCGATCATGGTGGCGCTTAGTCGAAGGTGACGGGTTTCGACATTGGTCCCCCGCTGAATACCGAGTTGATCCAACGCCTCGCTGTGGGCCCGTGCATCAAGCCCACCTGCGCCGCGGGTGATCATCTCTTCGAGCAGGGCGGAGGCGCCTTGGGACCCCTCGGGCTCACTGGCGACCCCGGCGGGTGTCAACAACGTCATCGATAACGACTGGGCCGAGGTGCTGGGTTCAGCAACCAGCCACAGACCGTTGGATAGCTGTTCGTGATAAATCTGGGTCATACCCCCGATTGTAGCGAGAGAACGAAGGCAGCGGCTGAAAGCTACTGGCCCAGAAGCGAGGGCCGCTTCTGATCAGATTCCGTCTCGACCTCGGTCACCGTCTCGACAGGCTCTTCAGGCACGACCCGTTTCTCATACCAAGGCACTTGGTCCTGCTTAGCAGCAGATGATTCGGCGTCATCGGGGGCAGCTTCGGAATCCATCGCCGTCACTCTGCCGGTGATCAGCTTGTAGGGGCTGGCATGTCGGCCGGTCGTCACCGGGTTGGGGTTGAACGCCAACGGCACACGGTCAGGATCATTGTCGTGCGGCAGTGCAGACAGCCCGGTGTGATTGATCGAGTTATACAGCGACAGCGTCAACCGGTCGGAAACCTGCCTCGGCACACGGGCGCGGACGATGCCGTTGTTCGGGTTGTACCAGAACGCAGCCTGGTTACCAGCGTCAACCAGGGGGTCCGGCGGGTGTTCGTTGTAGTCGTCGGCCGGCGCGATATCGATCCAGGGCCGATCCTCGGAAAGGAACGGGTTGTTAGGCACGTTCTGGTTGAACCATTCGGGCATGACTTGCGGCGGATACGCCCCGGCCTCTTCATTCTCGCTCTGCCAGAGCACCCCCTGCAGCGCAAGCTGTTCACCAAACTGATCCAGGCCGTGGTGAACGGTCCGCATTTTCAGTTCGTCGTGCTTGATCGCGCGCTGATGGCCGATCGCCGCGACCACGATCACGGCGACCATCACACATGTCATACAGTTAATCAACCAGCGCATAACGATCCCCAAATAGGATTGCTGCGGGTAACTTCGGCGACTTCATGAGCTCGGATGAGATGGATTACCGATAATCGTCCGCCTGAACACTCTGGCGGGAGTCATACATTGCGCAACCAGCAAGACACGAACCCTCGTTAAAATCCCCATATGTCACGCAGACCACCACTGATCGTGCTAAATAACGCCATCACACGCTGTCGGCGCTGCCCACGCCTGGTTGAACACTGCCAACGTGTCGCCAAACAGAAGACCGCCAGGTACAAAAACCAAACATATTGGGGCAAGCCCGTACCCAACTTCCTGCCCTCTGATTCAGATGACCCCGGATCTGCCAGGCTTTTGATCGTGGGCTTGTCTCCGGGCGCGCAGGGAGCTAACCGGACCGGGCGGATGTTCACCGGCGACCGCTCGGGGGACTTTCTCTTCAGCGCGATGCACCGGGCAGGATTCTCTAACCGGGCAGAATCAACGGGTCAGGGCGACGGACTTGAGCTGATCGATACGGTCATCACCGCAGCAGGCCACTGCGCTCCGCCGGATAACAAACCCACCAATCAGGAGCTTCACAACTGTAGTGAGTACCTGGACAGAACGTTTAAGGCACTAACTCAACTCCGGGTCGTACTCTCGCTGGGGGGCATCGCACACCGCTCGGTGCTTGGGATTTACCAGAGGCTTGGACACCTCCAGAAGATCAATCAATACCCCTTTGGCCACGATACCTGGTACAGGTTCGATAACGCGCCGCTTTTGGGCTGTTGCTACCACCCCAGCCAACAAAACACATTCACCGGCCGACTCACGTCCGATATGCTGTACAGCGTCCTGCTCAGGGCCCGAGAACACGCCCAAGAAGGCACTTAATCGGGCGGGAATATCCGGGTAATTACTTCATTTACAAAGCTATCTTGTCGATTCATAGGCAGATAGGGCAATGTATTTCATGCCCGCCATTGACACAGGATTTGTGTAAAAACATCATGGAAAATCGCGAGAGCGAATCTGACCGCAGCCCGGACAACCCGCGGAACCTGGCGTGTTCGACGTTGCAGCGCCTGGATCGGCTGGATGTCCAACCCGGGCCGCTGCTGACACTGCTTGAGGCGCCACCGGACAACCCCGAGCGTGTCACGCAGGCCCTGATGCAATCCTCAACGTTGTCCGCGCGTGTGCTGAGCGTAACCAATTCGGCTGCGATCGGGGTGGTCGGTGAGATCAGCGATATCCGTCGCGCTGTCCTGCACATGGGCGCAGGCCGTGCCCGTTCGATTGCGATGGCTTTCGGGTTGCATATGCTCTCCAAAGACAGCGGGATCGACCTGGAGGTCGCGCACCGGATATGGATCAACAGCCTCGAAAAGGCACACCTCGCCAAACTCGTCGCCGAAGCAGTCGATCCCCGGGAAGCCGACCGCGCATACACGCTCGGATTGATCCAGGACATCGGGCTCACCGCTTTGGTGGCAATCGATCCACAGTTCTACGAGCAAGTGAGTGTGAATCACCGCCACCAGAACCCGCTGTCGATCCGCGAGCAGGAACACTTCGGCATTGACCACGCCCAGGCAGCCAATCACCTGTTGCAATCATGGAACGCATCTCCACTGATATGCGAAGAGGTACTCAACCATCATCAGCCGTTGCTGTCGCAGAACGATTACTCCGGTTCTAACCTGGGCAACCTTATCGCGGGAATGCTGCCTCACAACTGCGAAACCATGACGCCGGATCGCATGGAATGGTTGACCGCAACGCACAGCCAGTTCCTCGACACCATGTTCGATTCCCCCGAACAGATGATCAAGCAGGCTGTGAAACAGGCCCGTGAAGTTCACGGCGCCGCCCCCTCGGTCCGGATCGATGAGGCAACCCGGCAGCGCATGCTTTATGAACTTGAAGTAGACACCGCCAGCATGGTCCACCAGCTTTGTGAGTTGGAAGCCCAACTGACCCGTAAGCACGAACAACTGCACGCCTTGCAGTTCGAGGCGATGACCGATCCGCTGACCCAGGTGCTCAACCGGCGCGGCTTCAACCGCCTCGGTGAACGCCGGATACATACCGCCACGGAACGTTGCCTGCCAATCTGTGCGGTCATGATCGACCTGGACGGCTTCAAAGCCATCAACGATACACTCGGCCACGACGCCGGCGACATTATGCTTATAGAAGTCGCCAAGCAGATCCGGAACAACATCGACTCCAGCGACCTGTTCGGTCGGCTTGGGGGTGACGAGTTCGCCATCCTTCAGCTTAACGTTGACGAAGAAACAGCAAGAAACATCATCGAGCGTGTTGCCGCGGCATGCAACGGTAAAACTGTGCACCTGGGCCAAAACAGACAAGCCACACTCCGCCTGAGCATCGGGGCCACGATCTGTAACAACCCCGGTAAACAAACCCTGATCAACGACCTGATCGCCGCAGCAGATGAAGCCATGTACATCAGCAAACGTGCCGCCAACGGGCAAGTTACATTCACCCAATACCCGAGCATGTCCAAGGCTTCATGACGCGATATATTTCTTGGCGGCTTGACTGGTGCGTGTGCTATGATGATATGAACCAGCCGACAAACCACCGATCGCATACAACGCCGGCCGGCTACGAGAAATAACCTTGGAAACGATCCAGCGAGAAACCCCGGATATCGAAACATCAACCGACGACTACGCCCGTCGGTTTACCGGACCCGTCGGTACCTGGCTGCTGGATGTCCAATGGAAGGCCGTGCATAACCTGCTGCAAGACTGCCCGGGCAAACACATCCTCGAGTTGGGCGGCGGCCATGCACAATTGGCCGGGTCGCTATTGGATCACGACTACAACCTGACCGTGATGGGCAGCGACCCAAGCTGCGCCCACCGGCTTACACCGTTCCTCGACCACCAGCGATTCACCTTCCACACCGGCGACCTGCTGAACCTGCCTTACGAGGACCAGTCTTTCGACACCGTCATTGCCTTACGGCTGATGGCTCACGTCGAGGACTATCCGCGCTTCCTCGCAGAAGCCACACGTGTCGCCCGACACGCTGTCATTATTGATTACCCCACGTTGTTCAGTGTGAACTTCGTTGAGAAACTGCTCTTCGGCTTGAAAAAGAAGATCGAAGGCAATACCCGCTGGTACCGGTGTTTCTCCACAAGGCAGATCAGCGCCGTCACCAAAGCACACGGCTTTATCCCGCATGGTCGACGGCGACAGTTCTTCTGGCCCATGGTCGTGCACCGCGCACTGAAGCGCCCCGGCCTCTCACACGCCATGGAGGCCACCAGCCACGCCTTGGGTCTCACATACGCCTTCGGCTCGCCCGTCATACTTCGACTGGAGCGAGACGAAAAGCAACATGCACCGGCCGGCGTCATCAACCAGCACGATTCCGCGGCCTGATAATGATCTGTCCGGCAGGTCCGGAAAGTGTTACACAAGCAACGACGCCGGGTTTTCCAGCAACTGCTTGAAGCTGGCGAGATATTCCGCGCCTTGGGCGCCGTCTATCACGCGGTGGTCGCCTGAAAGCGTCGCGCTCATTACGTGGCCGACCACGATCTGACCATCACGCACGACCGGCTTCTCGATCGCGCCGCCTACCGCCAGGATCACAGACTGCGGTGGATTGATGATCGCGGTGAACTGATCCACGCCATACATCCCGAGGTTGCTCAGCGTAATCGTGCCGTCGGCCATCTCCTCGGGGCTCAGGCCGGTCTCACGCGCCTTCTTGGCTAATCGCTTGGTTTCTTCGCTGATCTGGCGCAGACCCTTGTTCTGTGCATCGCGGATCACCGGCACCACCAGTCCGCCGCCGCGTTCTTCCGGCAGCGACACCGCCACACCGACATTCACCGTCCCGTGCTGGATGATCGTGTCACCGTTCCACGAGCTGTTGGCCGCCGGATGGCTCAGGCATGCCAGCGCCGTCGCCCGGGTAATGAAGTCATTGACCGAGAGCTTCACACCTTGAGCTTCGAGCTGAACATTGAGCGTCTTACGCAGATCCATCAACGGATCCATGTTGATGGACATCGAGACCTGGAAGTGGGGGACCGTCGTCTTGGACTCGACCAGCCGACGGGCGATCGTCTTACGCATGTTCGTGAGATTGATCGTCTTGGCTTCCATCCCGACCGCTGCCACGGGCACGCTCGGTGTCGTCGCGGCTTTCGCTTTAGCGGCCTGGGTCGGCGCCGGGGCGGCGGCCTGAGTTGATTGCCCCTCAACCACCGCCAGCACGTCCCGCTTGATGATCCGCCCGTCAGGCCCCGTGCCTTTCAGAACGGTCACATCAACACCGTGCTCTTCAGCGATCTTTCTCGCCACCGGGCTGACACGCAGCCGGCTTCCGGTCGATTCGGACGGCCTGCCCGAGATGGTGGTCGCCGTATCTGTTTGGGGTGGGTCCGCGACTGCCACGCCACCTTCAGACGCCGCAACCGAGGCGGAGTCCCCACCAGAACTTACTGACGCCCCATCCAAGGCCGCTGCCGCGTCGTCCAGGGATTCCCCGTCCTCAGCCAGCACCAGGATCGGGCTGCCGACGGGCACCGTATCGCCTTCCTCGACCGCCAAGGCCGCTACCTTGCCATCATCGAACGCCTGAAGCTCCATCGTCGCCTTATCGGTCTCGACGTCCGCCAGGTGGTCTCCGGAGGCAACCTCATCACCGGGTTTGACCCGCCATTTGACCAGCGTTCCCTCTTCCATGGTGTCCGAGAGGCGTGGCATGGTGATCTCAATCGACATCCGGTGGGGCTCCTGTGCGTTGGGGGTTTATTATTAGAGTTTGGGCATCCGCCCAGTCGCCATATCGTAGCCGAAGAATCCCCCTCCGGCACGTTGACCCGAGCGAGGATTCACAGCCAATCTCATGATTTCTAACATTTCCTGCAAATCGGCAAGTCAAAAATCTGTTTGGCTGCGTCTATCAGGATAGAAGGGCCTAATGATTGGCTGGACGACCCATTAGGTGGAACCGCCCGGGGGTATTGGGGGTCCAAAAATAAAACCGGAGTCGCCTGTCCCGATCTTTCGTCGCCAGGGGGTGTGTCATGCCACAGATTTGCTTGTCTGGGATCAAACGCAAATTCCGATCGGACCATACTGATCCTCTTCCGCTATCCGGTCCATGCTGCACCGGTTTCGTTTCGTTGTTCGTTTGCTCCATCGCCGCTGGTTTCATCGCGTGCCTGATCTTTACTGGCTACAACCCGCTGGCTCAACACAGCGACTTCGGCTACCCGGAACATCAACTGACTTGGCAACGGCTCGATACCTGGTACCCCGCCGTGGAGGGACCCAACGCCGCGAACATCTACGTGCGCGCTTTCCGGGAATACCAGGAAGACGAAGACGGCCGGAACTTCGAACTGATCATGAACGACTATCTGCCTGATCTGCCCAATCAGCTTTCACGCTCTCAAGCCAAACGCATCCTCGAGCTGATTAACCAAAACAGCGAATCACTTACGTTGATCGAGCAGGCCACCGGCATCAAACAGTGCCGGTTCGATGTCTGTATCTGCGACAACGGCGAGCCTTACCTTTCGTACCACCACCAGAACATGCGGATCGCCGCTCGTTTGCTGTGCATGGCGGCTTTATCCGAACTCGACCGCAACCGTACTGCCGAGGCCTGCCAACGCGTAGGCCAGATCATGTGTATCGCCGATGCCATCTATCAGGAGCCCACACTCATCTCGGCCTACACGTCATTCCGCATCCGCGAAGACGCCCGCAATCTGGCGGAGCGGCTTCTGGCCAGTGGCCAACTGACAGACCAGAACCTGACACAACTCAAAGACACACTACGCATTGATAGCGCCAATGTGCCCGCGTGGTATCTCGAACTGAATACACGCGACAGCAACAACCCCGTCATCATGCGCCTTGCCAACAAATACAGAAACAGAATCCTTGACACACGCAACCGCGTGATCAACGAACAGACCCGCCGCGCCCAAGGTCGGTTCCCACACGCGCTGGGAGACCTCAGCCCCGCTTGATTGCGAAACATCACCAAATTTTGCATCGGCATCTGCGCCCCAGATAATGCCTCGATGCCGCAGCCTATCCTCCTGAGCACATGGTCCTTCGGACAGCGCGCCAACCATATCGCTTGGCCGATACTGATTGATCCGAAAATAGGCGCGCTCGATGCTGTGGAACAAGCGTGTCGCACCGCGGAGGACGACCCGGCCGTCACCACTGTCGGATTCGGTGGTTTCCCCGATGCCGCGGGCGAAGTCTCACTTGACGCGTCGATTATGCTCGGCCCCGATCGCTGCGGGTCGGTCGCCGCTGTCAAACGCTACAAAAATCCCGTCACCATCGCCCGCCTCGTCATGGAACACACCAGCCACGTCATGCTCGTCGGTGAAGGCGCTGAACGCCTCGCCGCGATGCACGGCCTGAAACCAACCGAGTTGCTCACAGATCGCGCGCGTCAGGCTTATCAGAAGTGGCTCGCCGAACACCCCGACGAGGCGCGTCAACGCCTGCACACACAGGCATCCAACTTTGAAGAATCGAGTTTACCGCCGCCTGCCGCGGACGGCGGCGAATCGCTGCCGCACAACCGCCATCACGACACCATCGGTTGCCTTGCGCTCGAACAAAGCGGTACGCTCGCCGGTGCCTGCACCACCAGCGGCCTCGCCTTCAAACGCCCCGGCCGCGTCGGTGACTCACCCATTATCGGCCACGGCCTGTACGTCGACCCCAAACACGGTGCCGCCGTCGCCACCGGCACGGGCGAACTGATCATGGGCATCAACGCTTCTTTTCTGGCCGTCGAAGAACTAAGACGCGGCGGCACACCCCGGCAAGCCGTTCAAGCCGTCCTGCAACGCGCCGCCGAGGCCTACGTCTTAAAAGAGGAGCACCAGATCGGCCTGATCGTTCTCGCCCCGGACGGCCTATGGTCGCACGGCTCCCTGCGCCAAGGCTACCGCACCGCGGCCAAAACCGCCGGACGCGACGAGATGGTTGACCCGGACGTGGTATTGCTCTGAACATCGCCGCCGGATCAGCAAGAGGCGGCGTCGCGTATGCAACGGCAATATGACCAGACACGAATGGTGCTGGGCGTTTGCGGAATACACATGTTAAAGGGGGCCGTATGTTCCTTTATATCGTAGCGACATTGAGCGTTCTGTTCGTCGTGTACGGGCTCGTGCTGCGCTGCTTATTGCAACGGCATGTTGCCGCCATACGCGAAGCTGGCTTGCCGATCACGCTGGCGGAACTGAACGACTGGTATACCAAGCCAGAGGGCCAAAACGCCGCCGATGTGTATTGCCGGGCTTTCGAAGGTATACCCGAAAATTTGAATTCCGACGACACCCAATCTCTTGAACTCGCTGTATGCCAATACCGATCGGACAAGTCGTTTGATCACGACACGACTCAGCGGCTTGAGTCTTATCTAGCACAGTTCACCGATGTGATTGCCCTGTTGACTGACGCGGCAAAGATTGAAGGCTGCCGCTACCCGGGCAACGTAGAAGAAGGGTATGCTCTGCTGTTGCCGCACCTGGGTTGTTTAATGAAAGGGGCGCGCATCTTGAGGATGCAATCGGTTTTGCATTCGTTGCGTGGTGAATACGATCACGCCGCCGAGGATTGCCTTACTGGGATCGCACTTGGCAATTCGTTACGTAATGAACCCATACTCATATCCAACTCGGCTGGTCGCGCCATCTACGAAATGATGTTTGAACAGGCCGAGGTCGTTGTCGCTAGTGGTTGTGTGAGCAAGGGTATGCTGAAGAGGTTGGCCGAAGTGATTGATTCGATCGATACGTGGACAGTGATAGCACGGGCGGTGGTGGGGGAGCGGTGCTTCGGGATGAACGCTTTTGACAATCCCGGAACAATTCCCTCTGGCCACAAACTATCTGAAGCAGGCACCCTGATACATCGACTTCTGGGTTTGGAGGACTTTGACAAAAGCTACTTTCTCAAGCTGATGCAGTCACAGGCTGACTACATCAAGGACCCTTATTGGCCCTCACCTACACCGTTGAATCTGCCTGATCAATTGCCCGCGTATTGCAGGATCTCACGCCACATCGTTCACGCGTTTGCAGAATTACACAGACACTGCTTCGAGAATGAATCGCGCCGCCGTGTGACCCTGGTCGGTATCGCCGTGGAACAGTACCGGCAGGCACACGGGCAACTACCGGCCCGCCTTCAAGACCTTGTCCCGGCTTTTATTGATGCCTTGCCGGATGATCCGTTTACCAACCAACCGCTGTGTTACCGTTTGGAAGGTGACGGCGCTATTGTTTACAGCACGGGTTATGACGCCGTTGACAACGGGGGAAGACGCAAAAGTGCCCGGGGTGTGCAAAATGAGGAAGGCACAGATATCACGTTCACCTTCGGCGACTTGCAGGAGAAACTGTGGCCGAGTGATTAGGTGGAAAATACATCACATAACTGAGCCGCCGTGCCCCCACGGCGGACCGCATCGGGGGCGACGCGGCTCGGATAAGGTGTGAACGTAACGCGCTCAGTTGTTATACGTCACCGCTTTCACCGCCTCCACGATCTTCTTCGCGTTCGGGAGCATCTCCTGTTCCATCGTGCGGTTGTAGGGGGCGGGGATGTCGTCGTTGTTGACGCGGATCACCTTGTTATCCAAATCATCGAGCGCGTTTTCATATACCTGCGCCGCGATCTCCGCGCCGACGCTCGCAAATGGCCAACTCTGATCGACGACGACGCAGTAGTTCGTCTTACGTACGCTTCGTACAATCGTGTCGATGTCGAGCGGCCGATACGTACGCGGGTCAATGACTTCGCAATCGATGCCTTGCTTCTCAAGTTCTTCAGCAGCTTCTAATGCAAAGTGCACCGGCCGGCCGGCGGCGACGATGGTGACGTCCTTGCCGGGCTTCTTGATGTCCGCGACACCGAACGGGATCTTAAAATCCTCATCCTCTTCAACCGTCGGCGGGGCCCAATTGTCCTTGATATACCGAGAAAAATCCTTCTCGCCACGCGCGCCCAAACCGAGCATGCGTTCGGATTCGAGATTGAACACAGGGTCTTCATCCCGGATAGCCGTCTTCAACAAACCCTTGGCATCACGCGGCGTCGAAGGGATCGCCACCTTCAACCCCGGCACACTGGAGAACATCGACTCCACACACCACGAGTGCGTCGACCCAAGCTGACCGCCCGCGCCGTTGTTGCCGCGGAAGACAGCGGGGCAGCCGAATTGTCCACCTGACATGTATAGCATCTTCGGCGCGTTGTTGATGATCTGGTCGGCCGCGACGAGGCAGAACGACCAGCTCATAAACTCGATGATCGGCCGAAGCCCGTACATCGCCGCGCCGATGCCCAGCCCGGAGAATCCGGTCTCACTGATCGGCGAGTCAACCACACGCCGAGGCCCGAATTCATCGAGCATCCCCTGGCTGACCTTGTAAGCACCGTTGTATTGCGCCACCTCTTCACCCATCAGGAACACACGGTCATCACGCCGCATCTCTTCCTGCATGGCTTCACGGAGGGCTTCTCTATATTGGATGGTTCTCATGTCGGGTTTCGGGTATCGGGTGTCGGGTATCGGAAGAGGGTGTGTTAACCCTGTTCGCTTTGTTTCAAGGCCTGGATGAGTTTCGTAAGCATCTGGCCGACGCGTTGAGTGAGTTGCCATGCAGGGATGGCCATCTCACGTTCCAGTTGTTTGAGCCTCACCGCGATCATCAGGTGAGTCTCTATCTCCATTAGCGAACCGCGTGCGATCGACAGGTGGCGCAAGTAATCACCCCGGTGTGATCGGCCGTAACCCTCTGCGATGTTGGCGGGTATGGATGTAGTCGCCCTTCGTAATTGGCTAGTTAGTCCGTATTTCTCGGCCTCCGGCAACAACGCTGTTACACGGTAAACCTCTTCAACGAGGTCCATGGCAACCTGCCAGACCTCCAAACCCCGGTATGAATCGTTATCCATCATGCGGTTATCTTCCCGATACCCGACACCCGAACCCCGATACCCGATCTACTCCCCCGAATTCCCATCCGTGATCATCTTCGGCAGTCCGCCCTTCACGAACGGTGGGCCGTACGGTTGGGCGTAGATATCCGTGTACATCTCGGACATCGGCAGGTCGGGAGATCGCTCGGCGTAGGTGATGGCGTCGCGTGAGGCGACCTTGGCTTTCTTGTCCAGTTCGTTGATCTGATCCTGTGACGCCAGATCGTTTTCGACCAGGTAGTTGACCAGCGTGTTGATGCAGTCTTTTTCCTTGCGCTCGTTGACCTCATCCTTCGAGCGGTACTTCTGCGGGTCGCTCATGGAGTGGCCTTGATAGCGGTAGGTCTTGGCGTTGATGAAGCAGGGGCCTCCGCCGGCATCTTCAAGGCCGAGGGCGCTGCTCGTGCTGCCTCGCGACGCATCGGCTTCGCGTTTGAAGACTTTGTACGTGTCCAGCACGTCCATGCCGTCGCACTCGGCGTAACGCATGCCGTACGCCGCCGCCTTCGCGCCGAGATTGTCGGCCGCAGCGGTCCCGCGGTTGATCGCGGTACCCATCGAGTAGCCGTTGTTCTCAACCACAAAGAGGATCGGCAGGTTCCAGATCGCCGCGAGGTTCATCGCTTCGTGGAACGCGCCCTGGTTGATCGCACCGTCGCCGAAGAAGCAGACCGTGACGTTGTCTTTCTTTTCATACTGAGAAGCGAACGCCAGCCCGACACCCAGCGGACACTGCCCGCCGACGATCGCGTGGCCGCCGTACATGTGGTGAGGCTTGTCGAACATATGCATCGACCCGCCCTTACCCTTGGCACAACCGGTGATCTTGCCGTACATCTCCGCCATGCAGTAGTTGGGGTGCATCCCGCGTGCCAGGGCGTGGCCGTGATCGCGGTAGGCGGTGATCACCGGGTCGTCATCCTTCAGGGCGGCGATCGCCCCGACTGCGGTGGCCTCCTGGCCGATGTAGATGTGGCAGAACCCGCCGATCTTCGCCTGCTGGTACGCCTGCATCGTCCGCTCTTCGAATCGGCGGATGAGCATCATCTGATAGAGCATGTCCATCAGTTTGTCGGTCGGTAGCTGGTCCGAGGCCATGGGCATCACCTTGTCCTCAGTGGTGGTGGTCATCGAGGGTCCTTCGATTCTTGACTTCCGGCTATCGAACCTGGGCGAGCGTCAACCCCAGCCACCCGGTACACATTGATAACCTTAGTTTTATTATTGGCTTATAATCGACAAAACGCACGCAAGCGCTTCACAGGCCGATAACACCGGTTCGTCGCGGTCGGCCCTGGGGCCCGGAAAGGTCACGGCGCTGCTAGGTGGAGTCCCGCACCCACCTCAACGATCCCTGTTGAGGCTCATTAGTCTAGGGACCGCATCCCTCAGCGGCAAGTATCTATCGGATCAGGACAAGCGTAAGCCCCGACAACTGCCATAGACAGCCTTGGCTCGCCATAACCGGGTCCTTTCGATTACACTCTCGCTTTGACCCGGTAGGTAGCACACGATCAGGCTGTCTTCTATATGAATCATCCGACCATCACGCGGCAGATCACGGTCATTGTGGGGCTGATCCTGAGCCTGGTGCTAACAGCCGGCCAAGCCAACGCACAGGGTATCGATCCCGAAAACCGGCCCATCGCCCAGATCCGCATCGACGGCCTGAAAGAAGTCTCCGAGCAACTGGTCCGCAACCAGCTACGCTCCGAGGTCGGCCAACCCTACAACTCAAGCACCGTCTCCAACGATATCGTCCGACTGACGCACCTCGGCCGGTTCGACAAAATCACCGCACGCGTCGAGCCCTGGCCCGACGGCTCGGTCATCCTCATCTTCGACGTCTCCGAGCAACCCGTGCTCAGCGACGTGCAAGTCGTCGGCAATAAGGCCATCAATGACGCCGAAATCCTGAAGATGGTGCTGCTTAGGCCGGGCGATCCTTCCGACCCGTTCCTGATTCAGCAGGGCCTGGACCGGATCGTCAGCGCCTACCATGACAAGGGATACTTCGTCGCGGATGTTTCCGTTGATAAAGAGCTGCTGGAGGAATCCAAGGCCCTGGTCTATACCATCCGTGAAGGCCCGCGCGTCAAGATCAAGGGCATCCGCTTCGAAGGCAATACCAGCTACACCAAGAAACAACTCAAGAGCAAACTGCGCAGCAAGGAATACTTCTTCATCTTGCAGAAGGGCGACCTGAACCGCGAGCAGTTGGAGTTGGATGCCGCAGGCGTACGCGAGTTCTACCAGGCGCGGGGTTATCTCGATGCACAGGTCGGCCGACGTATCGACCTGTCGCCGGATGAAAAAAACGCGGTCGTCACGTTCCTGGTCGAAGAAGGTCGGCGATACCTGGTCTCGGAAGTCCGCATCGAACCGCCGGATCAGGATGATGATCGCCTGCTGCCGGACGCACAGATCCGTCAGAACATGACGCTCTCGCCGGGTGATGTGTTCTCGCAGGATCAAGTCGGAAAATCAGCCGAGAACATCGAAAGCCTGCTGGGCCAACTCGGTTACCTGGATGTGCGCGTCGGCATCACCGCCTTGCCACACGAAAACGATGCGCTGGTCGACCTGGTCGTGCGCATCAATCAGGGCCTGCCCTCAGTCGTCGGCAAGGTCAGCATCACCGGTAACGAATTGACGCGTCAGAAGGTCGTGCTCCGTGAACTGCGCGGGATGGACCCCGGCAGAAACTTCGACGCAACCGGCGTCGATCGGACACGTCGTTTACTGACCGACGGCCGACTGTTCAGCGAGGGCACAGTCACCATCCTCGGCGAACCGCGCGACGGTTCACGCGACGTGCTTATTGATGTGACAGAAGCCACCACCGGCTCGGTCAGCTTCGGCGCGGGGCTGAGTTCCGACGCCGGCCTGCTCGGTGCGATCGATCTGAATCAGCGCAACTTTGATATCACCGACGTGCCGCAGACGCCTAAAGAGCTATTGACCGGCCGGGCCTTTCGCGGCGCGGGTCAGTCATTCGCCCTCTCGCTGCAACCCGGTAGTGAAGTCAGCCGATACTCCGTCTCGTTCCGCGAACCACACCTCATGGAATCAGATTATTCGTTCGGCACTTCACTGTTCCTCTACAATCGCCAGTACAACGCCTACGACGAAGAACGCCTCGGCACCAGCTTCTCGTTCGGACGCAGCTTCGGCGACGTCTGGTCGGCATCCACATCGCTACGAACCGCGAACGTTGATATCACCGATATCGAAGAAGACGCCCCGGTCGATGTCTACGCGGTCGAAGGCAAGAGCAATGTGACCGCGGTCGGCTTCGGGTTCGTACGCAACACCACCGACAGCCGGCTGTTCCCGACGCGCGGTAACCAATGGCAATTCAATGTCGAACGGGTCGGCCTGATCGGCGGCGATTACGACTTCTCCAGGATCAGCTCCGAATTCAAGCAGTTCTGGACCGTCGATGAAGACTTCTTCGGCCGGCGCACCGTCCTGAGCTGGCGCATCGGCGCATCGTGGATCCCTGAAGATGATGAGGCCCCGTTCTTCGAACGCCTGTACCTTGGCGGTCACAACACGTTCCGCGGTTTTGAATTCCGTGGCGTAGGCCAACGCGGCATCCGCAGCGACAACGGACAATATGGCGACGATGCGGTCGGCGATGAATGGCTGCTGACCACTGGCCTGGAATACAACTACCCGATCTACAGCGAAGTGCTCCGTGGCGTATTTTTCACGGATATGGGCACGCTCACCGATGAACCTAGCGTGGACGACTGGCGCGTCTCCGTGGGCACGGGTCTGCGGATCAAAGTGCCTTTCTTTGGCTCGGCGCCGTTTGCCCTGGATGTGGCGGCCCCGATCATGAAGGAGGATGGAGACCAGACTCAGATCGTCAGCTTCAGCCTGGACCTGCCATTACGTTGAGTCCAGTGGATTCACGAACACAACATGATCACCAGACGTATGATGAGTTAACCAATACGACGCGTTACATCCGGATATAATCCCTGTAATTGTCGAGTTTAGAACACCCGCGGGCCGGCACGCCGGTTGGCCGAAAGCCCGCCAAGCCATGGAGAGACACATGCACATCAAACGAAATATTCTGATCACCTCGGCCGCCCTGGTAGTGCTGGCGGTGGGGCTGGTGGGCGTCAAGGCCCAGGGCGTGCTCAGCGGTGAGCCCACCTCCGTCGCCGTCGTCGACCTGCGCACCCTTTACGATGCCCTGCGTGAGAAACAGCAGATGGATGCGGATATGGAAACCATCCGCACCAAGCTGACCGCCGAGCGCGACGATCGTCAAAAGGAAATCGCGCAACTTCAGCAGGACATGGACATGCTGGTCCCGGGCACACCGCCCTACGCCGAGGCTTTAGAGAAGTATGAAAAGGCCGCCCTCGATTACCAGCTCTGGGCCGCTTACGAACAGAACAAAGTCGGCCGTGAAAACGGCGCCAAGATCGAAGCGTTGACCAATAAGGCCGGCGAAGCGATCCAGGCTGTCGCCGAAGCCCAGAACATCGACATGGTCCTGTTCAAGCAGCAGACGATCCGTCTGGGCACCAATCAGCAGGGCCGCGTTCAGGCCGCGAACATCAACATCGTGGCGTGGTCTAGCGACAGCGTTGACATCACCGACGCGGTGGCCAAGTACATGAACAACGCGTTTGAAAACAGCCGCTGATCAGACTCTACTGTCCTGATGAGCGACCCCCTGTAATGACCCCCCATAGCCCCGGGCTCCGTGCCCGGGGTTTCGTATTACCCAACCAAAGGCCGAGCCTTGAGCCCCCACACGCCTTCACAAACCGCCGCCACTATCGCCAAGCTTGTCGGTGGTGAATTACAAGGCGCCGAAGATATCCAGGTCAGCGGCGTCAGCGACTTCGATCAAGCAGAGGCCGGCCATCTCACGCTCATCGGCACACAGCGATACGCCGATCGATGGGTCGATTGTCCCGCCACAACAGCGCTGATCAAACGCGGCCTGAAATGCACCAACCCGGATAACAAAACCATTATCTGGGTCGACAACGCCGACCTCGCATTTAATAAGACGTTATCGCTATTCGCACCACCGCCCGTTCATACGAACTCCGGCATCCACCCAACCGCTATCGTCAGCGAAACCGCACGAGTCCCCGACAGCGTGAAGATCGGCCCGTTCTGCGTGATCGGGTCCGGCGTCACGCTCGGTGAGAACTGCGTCCTGCACAACAACGTCACCATCCTCGACGAAACCACGGTCGGCAAAGACTGCATTTTCTGGCCCGGCGTCGTCATCCGAGACCGCTGCACCATCGGCGACCGCTGTGCGTTCCATCCCAACGCCGTCATCGGCGCTGATGGATTCGGCTACCGCCCGGAAATGACAGAAAACGGCCCGACCATCGTCAAGACCCCGCAGATCGGCACCGTCCAGATAGGCAACGACGTGGAAGTCGGAGCGGGCGCCTGCATCGACCGCGCCAAGTGCAACGCCACCGTCATCGGCGACGGCTGCAAGATTGATAATCTCGTCCAGATCGGCCACAACTGCCAACTGGGCAGATTGGTCGTGGTCTCCGGCTGCACCGGTATTGGCGGCTCCACCGTCATCGGCGACGGTACCATGATCGGCGGCCACGGGGCCATCGCGGACCACGTCGTGATCGGCAAAGGCGTACAGCTTGCCGGCGGGTCGATGGTCGCCACCGAGATCCCCGATGGGGCGATCTGCGGCGGCATGCCCGCCAGACCCATCCGGGAGGCGATGCGTGAGGTTCAGGCCCTGAAACGCCTGCCCGATCTTTTGAAAGAACTCAGACGCCGTTAGAATAGACCCCGGTGGAATCAAAATGTTCTACTGATCCCGGCGCGTAGCCGGTATGCCGGGCCGACAACGGCCGTGCCCGGGTATCATTGAGTTATGTCAGGCCAGCAGACCATCTGCAAACCCGTTTCCCTCTCCGGCCCGGGGCTGTTCCACGGACAGCCGGCGAAGGTCACTTTCAAGCCCGCCGAGCCCAATCACGGCGTGCGCTTTATCCGTACCGACCTCGGCGGCATCGAAGTCCCCGCTCTGGTCTCCCACGTCGTCCGTCGGCCACGCAGAACCGCGCTACGCTCCGGCGACGCCATCATCGAAACCTGCGAACACTGCCTCTCCGCCATCGCCGGCCTCGGCATCGACAACCTCCAGATCGAGATCGATGCCCCCGAACTGCCCGCGATGGACGGCTCGGCAAAACCGTTCCTCGACGCCCTGACCGAGGCGGGCACCGAATCCAGCGACCAGCCCAAGCATTGCCTTGTCGTTCGGTATCCCGTCGTCGTTCAGCAGGATGATGCCATGGTCGCCGCCATGCCATGCAATGAAACCGACGACACCCAGTTGCTCTACGAGCTGGACTACGGCCCGAATAATCCGCTCGGTCGACAAACCCATCAGTTCAGCTTCCAGAACGGCAACTACGCTCACGAAATCGCCCCAGCAAGAACCTACATCCTCGAACGCGAAGCCCGCGCACTGCGTGAAACCGGACAAGGCTCACACCTCTCCGAAGACGACGTGCTGGTCATCGGCGACAACGGCCCGATGGGCAGTAACCAGATGCGCTTCGAGGACGAGCCGGCCCGACACAAACTGCTGGACCTGATCGGCGACCTCTACCTGCTCGGCTGCCCGATCAAGGGCCGAATCATCGCACACAAATCCGGGCACGCGATGAATCACCAACTCGTCCGGCAACTGATCAAGACGCACGAAGCCAGCGTCCGCAACTACATCGGCTCACACCAAAGCGTCTTCGACATCCGCAAGATCCACAAGTTCCTGCCACACCGCTACCCCATGCTGCTGGTCGATCGTGTCGTCGAAATCGACGGCGACCGCCGCGCGGTTGGCATCAAGAATGTGTCGATCAACGAACCTTTCTTCCAGGGACATTACCCCGGGACACCGATCATGCCCGGCGTGCTCGTCGTCGAAGCGATGGCGCAACTTTCCGGCGTCCTGATCGGACAGAAACTGGAACACACCGGCAAGCTGGCCGTCCTGTTATCTCTGGACCGCGTGAAACTGCGCCGTCCCGTAACCCCGGGCGACCAACTCATGATGGAGGCCGTCAGCGTCAAGATGCGCGGCCGGATCGTCCACATGCGATGCCGGGCTTACGTCGCGGAGGACCTCGCCGCCGAAGCCGAGGTCAAATTCATGCTGGTCGATGACGATCAAGGAAAGTAGGGGTCTGGGTATCGGGTATCGGGTATCGGGTATCGGGTATCGGGTATCGAAAGAAAACGATCTTTAACCCCGGCTTTATTTCCTGCTTTCCTAATTTTCTGCTGTCCTGCTTTTGCCCATGCCCACCATCCACGACAGTTCGGTAGTTGAAGACGGCGCCACACTCGCTGAGGATGTGGTCATCGGGCCGTTCTGTCGGGTCGGGCCTCAAACAACACTTGGCCCCGGCACACGGCTGGTCAGCCACGTCTGCGTCCTCGGACGCACAACGCTTGGAACAGACAACACGGTCTGGCCCTTCACAACACTCGGCGCCGATCCACAGGACCTGAAGTTCAAGGGCGAAGACAGCGAACTGATCATCGGCGACCACAACGACATCCGCGAAAACGTCACCATCCATAAAGGCACGCATAACGACCAGAGCGTCACCACCGTCGGCGACCACAACCTGATCATGGCCTACGCCCACCTCGGCCACGACTGCGTCGTCGGGAACCACACCGTCATCTGCAACGGCGTCCAGTTCGCCGGCCACGTCCATATCGACGACCACGCCACCGTCGGCGGCGCTACCGCCTGCCATCACTTCGTCACCATCGGACAGTACGCCTACGTCGGCGGGATGACACGCATCGTCTACGATGTGCCGCCCTTCATGATCGCCGAGGGCAACCCCTCGCGCATCCGCGGCGTCAATGCAATCGGCCTGAAACGCCACGGCTTCTCGCCCGATGACGAAAAATGTCTGAAAGAAGCGTGGAAAGTGCTGTTCAAACGCGCCAGCGAAGATACCGGCGGTGCCAGCTTTACCGCGCTGGATGAATTGGATGCGCAATACAACGGCAACTGGATGGTCAAAGCACTCACCGACGCCATCCGTAAATCCACCCTCAACGGCGCTCACGGCCGATACCGCGAAGGCCTGCGAAAAGACAACCGCTTTACCAATCCGGTGAGGTGAGAAACCTGTTAGCCCATAGTCTTCTGCTACGATGTTTAGCGGACGATCTCGGATCGCCTTGCTTGTAGATGTTTTTACGATACCCGAAACCCGATACCCGAAACCCGATATGTCCAACACCGTACTAATCACCGGCGCAGCCGGCCTCATCGGCTCCCACCTCTGCCAGGTCAAACTCGCGCAGGGCTGTCACGTCATCGGCATCGACAACTTCAACGACTACTACAGCGTCGAACAGAAGCACGCTAACGTCGCCAACTTTATCGACGACAAAAACTTCACGCTCTGGGAAGTGGACATCCGCGATAACGAAGCGGTCAAAGCTATCTTCGCCGATCATAAGCCGCGCGCCGTCGCGCACCTCGCCGCGATGGCGAACGTCCGCTACTCCATCGGACGCGCCCCGCTTTACACGGACGTCAACATCACCGGCTCGGTCAACCTCCTCGAAGCGGCGCATCATAACGATGTGCAAGTCTTCGCCTTCGCCAGCACCAGCAGCATCTACGGCAAAACCCAGAACCTGCCGTTCATCGAGACCGACGCCTGTAACCTGCCGCTCTCCGCTTACCCTGCAAGCAAAAAAGCCATCGAGCTGATGGGCTACACCTATCACAACCTGCACGGCATGAACTTCACCGCCCTGCGATTCTTCAGCGTCTACGGCCCACGCGCCAGGCCCGACATGATGCCCTTCATGATCACCGACCGCATCGTACGGGCTGAACCAATCACCCTCTTCGACGGCGGCGACATGAAACGCGACTGGACCTTTGTCGAAGACATCGTCTCCGGTGTCAGCGCCGCGATGGATAAACCGCTCGGCTACGAGGTCATCAACCTCGGACGAGGCGAACCCGTCCTCATGAAAGACTTCGTCACCATCGTCGAAGACCTCATCGGTAAAAAAGCAATCCTCGAAACCCCGCCCGCCCCGGCGAGCGAACCGAAGATCACCTTCGCCAACATCGACAAGGCACGCAATCTGTTGGGCTACGCGCCGAAAATCCCCGTCGCCGATGGCCTGGCTAAACTCTGGGCGTGGTACCAGAAGCAATACCTATAGTCGGGGTTCGGGGTTCGGGGTTCGGGGTTCGGGCGATAGTATCGGTTGAGCGTTCTTGAACGCCTCAACTTCAAGAAAAACACACAATAGCCCCACCCGGAAGGGTGGGGTTTTCTTAAACATAAGCCTTACGCTCACTGTAAAACAAACAAAAACCCCCGGTTACCGCCGGGGGCTGTTTTTTATTGACTCAATAACTTTTTAAAAATTACTCGGACGCCGGCTTGTAGTTCTGCTGACGCTGAACCAATTCCTCCAACGTCTTGCCGGTCTGTGCTTCAATCATCTGACGCGCTTCCCATTCGTCCATGAACTGCGCGCTGCCATCATTAAAACCGACGGCAATCCCGCCGCCGCCTGAATGATCCGGCCGTTCAAATACACATACCGTATTACGATCGATATCCACCTTAAGATCGGGAATCAACACATACGAAGCGTTCTGCCGAACCCACTCGTTCTGCTTCTGTTCATCCCATTGCTTGTAGTCCCACGGAATAGAAATCCCCACGCTGGGTGAGATCACATACTCAACCGAGAAGTAATTGCCTTGAGCCAGTTCCGCGATGTCGTTCGCCATCACGTCTTTGTGAGACGAACCATACATGACCTGCGTCTGCACGATCCCCCGGCACTGCGTTGTGCTCTTCATCTGCCGTGCAGAGCGCCGAGCCGCACCCAGCGCCGGCAACATCGTCCCGACCAGTACCGGCGCCGTCGACATCGAGTTCATACTCCCCTGCGGGCCGAGGAATGCCGAACCCGGGAAGGGGCTGATCATTCGGCCGTGATATCCCGCGGCATCCGCCCACGCCACCTCGCCCGACGGCGAAAGCACCGGCTCGATCTGAGCGTAAGGCGGCAACATCGGCGGCACGTGCTGCCCGCCGAACATCGACAGGAAGCCCGTACCCATCTGCGTGATCATCACCATGTTGGCGTACGAATCCTCCGCCGTTCGCGGCAGATCGGTGAAGACAATCTTGTTCGGCCGACTCCCCGCATCCAGCCGATCCATCACCCGCCTGAATCCCTTGTTATCCAGAATGCTCTTGCCCCCGGCCGTCGCACGCGTCCCGGCCTGACTCACCGTCTGCTGATACAAACCCGCGTACAGCTTCCCGTCATGCACCGACCACGTCGGCGCAACAAACGGGATGCCCAACGTGTACATCGTCATCCCGTTCTCTTCCACCGTGTGGAACCGCACACGTATCCCCGATCGGCCGCCCGCCTGGCCCATCATCGCGTTAGCCAGCGCCTGAAGCGAAGTCAGCGAACGCTCCGCCGCATCCGCATCCTTCAACTGATTCACCAGCGTCAGGCCCATGATCCCGCTGCCGGTCGCGCCCGGATCGGTGTACAACACCCAGCCAGAACCCAACGCGCGGATCAGGTCGCCCTCGATGTTCACGCCCGTCATCTCGTCCGCCTGCATCAGCGCCTGGTTGAGTTCTTCCAGCGCCTCCGGATCGATCTCACCGGCGACGCGCCTCACCTCATCCAGAAGCATGCCAAGATCAAGGCGGAACACCGTGACACACGTCGCCTCGGCAGGCACCACCCTCAACTCCGCATCCGTGATCGGCTCGCCGTCCAACAGCGCCAGCAAACCCGTGCGCGGCGAGGGCGCATCGATGAACGAATCGCACCGCCAGTCCTTACCATCAAACCCCGCCGACACCGCCAGGCCGTTCAAACCTTCAAGCCCCAGCGCCGCACGCAGTGTCATCCACTGCTGCTGCTCACGCGGCGACTCGGTCGCGGCAAAATCGTCGATCAAATTAAGCAACCCCTGCGCATCGACGTAAACCACCATCAAGCCCTCGGCATCAACCTGCTTCATCGCACGCTTGAAACCTTCCGCTTGCCCAAGCAGCCCGGCCTCCATCTCGGCCGCTTCACCCTCGGGGGCGGTATTACTTCCGGGGGCGGGGCCGATCGTGAGCGACACCAGTCCGTCTTCCTGCCCGACCATCAGCGGTGCATCAGGTGGAACCTGCGCCACCAGGTCTTCCAATGACATCAACAGCTTCTGCGCCGCTTCGCCTTCAACCTCCCACATCACCGTCAACCGCACCGGCATCTGCGGCTCTCCCGACGCCTGCACATACGCCGCCGTCGGATGATGCCAGCTTGCCGAGCTGATCGAATCGACCAGCCCCGTCACCAGGCCGACCCACGGGTTACCCGGGTTGGCCTGCTGGATGACCATCAATGTCCGATTCAGCGCCCCCGGCAAATCCGTCGACGCGGTGATCGCCTCCAGGTTCGACCCGGCATACCCCAAATCCGGATCGTCCGCCCCGCGCCAACCCACATACACCACCGCATCCCCCGGCACACGCTCAACCAAAGGCTGGGCCCACGCCGTCGTCACCGTCAACAAAACAAGCAGCATCGCCGATATCAGTTTTTGCATCGTAGTGCCCCGTATCTAAAGGAGTTGTGTTCACCAGCAGTCTAACAGAAACACCCACACATACATAAAGACGTAACCAACCCCCATGTATTACACCTTCGCCCCCCAATCCACCCCTGAACGTTTAGCGGGCGATCGCAGATCGCCGCGTACTTCTGCCCAATAAAAAACGACCGCCCACACAAAGCGAGCGGCCGCAATCAATCTATCCCATGAAAGTTTCTAATTCATCAACGCCGACGCAGTAGCGCCAAACCACCAACACAGAGTAGCCCCAGCGACGCCGGCTCCGGCACCATCGCGCCGTTTACTACATCTCCGCTGTAGAGCACGTTGGCGGATAACAACTTCCAGTCGCCCGTCGCATCTTCACTGAGCGTGATCATCCCGATACGCACCGGGCCGGTGTCCTGCGTGCCGGTGTTGTACCAGTAAACACCGATCTGGGGAGCATTCATGCTTAAGTCGTTTACTACACCAGCGTCTGTGTAAGGCCCATGGATGCCGTTGCCTTCACCACCAACAATCCCGACATACGTATCGAACTCAACACTCGGAAACGGAACCAGCAGGGCGGGGGTGTACGGGCCGTCACCACCGAAGGCGTCCTGATAAGCCGTACCCGTCGGCAGGTTGATCCAGAGATTAGCACTGGTCCAGTCGGCCGGACCGTTCCAGACAATCTCGTTGGCCACATATCCGGCGGGCACGTTCGGATCGTCAATCTGATTAATGCTGATGCTGCCCAGTGCAACATTACTCACGAGCCCCACAGCAACCGCCGACATAAGCAGGCCGGTCATCTTCATCGCAAGCCTCCCGTTTCGGGGTTATGAATCACATGCTTATCGTTCTACACTTCACCGCCGACGCAGCAGCGCCAGTCCGCCAAGGCCAAGCAGCCCAAGCGATGTCGGCTCGGGGATGCACCACCCGCCTTCAAGAGTACCTTCGATTACAACGCCACCAGCCAGGAGTTTCCATGTACCATTGGCATCATCGCTGAGGGTGATCATCCCGATACGCACCGGGGCGGTGTCGTTGGTGCCGGTGTTGAACCAGGAGACGCTGATATGGGGGGCATTCAGGCTTAACGCGCCGCCGCCCAGGTCACCGGCGCCGCCAGCGATACCATTACCCTCACCTCCGACGATACCGACATACGTATCGAACTCAACACTCGGGAACGGAACCAGCAGGGCGGGGGTGTACGGGCCGTCACCACCGAAGGCGTCCTGGTAAACAGAGCCACTGGTCAGATCAATAACCAGCGCGGCACTGGTCCAGTCGGCACCACCTTCCCAGACAATCTCACACGCGCAGTAGCCCTCTGGGACGTTGGGGTCGTTTACCTGGCTGATAATGGCGCCACCGAACGCCGAACCACAAGCAAGGCCGGCAACGATCACAGACATAAACAAACTAGTCATCTTCATCATTAGTCTCCTGTTTCAAGCAGGGTGAATTATGCGATCACAGTGCCACAACTTATCGCCGACGCAGTAGCGCCAGTCCGCCAAGACTTAGTAGCGCAAGTGAGGCAGGTTCTGGGAAGAACATCATGCCATCGTAAACCATGCCGGTAGATACCTGCCCCGCGGAGAGAAAGGACCACGTGCCATGAGCATCATTGCTGAGCGTGATCATGCCGATACGCACCGGGCCGATGTCGTTGGTGCCGGTGTTGAACCACGAGACACTGATCAGCGGGGCATCGAGGCTCAGGATGCCGACGCCGAGGTCACCTGCGGGACCGGCAATACCATTACCCTCACCGCTGACGATACCGACATACGTATCGAACTCAACACTCGGGAACGGAACCAGCAGAGCGGGGGTGTATGGGCCGTCACCCCCGAAGGCGTCGTGGTAGACCGAGCCGGTGGTCAGATCAACCACGAGAGCGGCGCTGGTCCAGTCGGTCTCGCCTGTCCAGATCAATTCATTGGCAACATACCCATCAAGGCCGGCCGGATTGAAATACATCTCACCCTCGAGATTAGCGTAGCCCGCCGCCGGTGAGGCGACAGCACCAGCCACAAGTAAAGCACACGCGCACTTGGGAAGGTTCATCGGATATCTCCTTAATAAAAAAGTTGTTGCAGCCCCCATATTCCCTCGTTGAAAAACGGTGCGATAGCAGGACCTGACCCCAAACGCCGTAGATTCATCCGTTTTCCGAGGGCGGCGAAGACTTCGGACCATCTTGATTGTATATGACCGGCATGACGGTTAACAGTGAAATCCGCGTTCAACCGTAAAAAAGCGGCTGCCAACCGCATGGGAAAGCAGCCGCAATTTTGATAGCGATATCCGGCAAATCACCGCCGACGCAGTAGCGCCAGTCCGCCGAGGCCAAGCAGCCCCAGCGAGGTCGGCTCGGGGATGCACGGGAGTATGAGGGTGCCCTGGGTTATCACGCCGCCGGACAACATGCTCCAGGTACCCCGGGCATCATCCGTGAGGGTGATCATGGCGATGCGCACCGGGCCGGTATCATCAGTAGCCGTGTTGAACCAGGACACACTGATCTGGGGGGCGTTCAGACTCAGCGGCCCGCCGCCGAGGTCGCCCGCGCCGCCTGCAATACCAGCCGTGCCGTCGCCGATGATGCCGACATACGTGTCGAACTCAAGTTCCGGGAATACGGCGAACAACGCTGGATTGGGAGCAGCATCGCCGCCATAGACGTTTTGATAGACCGAGCCACTGGTCAGATCAATTACCAGCGCGGCACTGGTCCAGTCGGCGCCACCTTCCCAGATAATTTCACACGCGACACAGCCCTCCGGGACGTTGGGGTCGTTTACGGGATTGATACTCAAACCGCCGAACGCCGAACCACAAGCGAGGCCGGCAACGATCGCAGACATGGCAAACTGAGCGATGCGTTTCATAGCTCTACCTCCAATTCAATCCCAGAAAGATATTACACGGCATGGCGGCCCCGAAACGGGATTACATTGACGGGGCATGATTTGCTATCTGCTACCAGACCGCGACATAAGTGCTGCATCATGCACACTCTTTATTGTAAGAAGTCGATACCCGGTTTTACAGGCCAATCTGTCCGGTAAATAAAAAACAACTGCCCGCGGTTAGGCGGGCAGTTGCAGTAGGTTTTAACCTATTTGGTTGCGTGTCGATTAGCGACGACGCAGGGCGGCCAAACCACCGAGGCCGAGCAGAGCCAGCGAGGCCGGTTCGGGAACCAGCGCGCCACCTTCGACGGTACCTTCAGTGATCACGCCACCGGACAGGAGCTTCCATGTGCCGGCTGCATCTGTGCTGAGGGTGATCATGCCGATACGGACGGCTGCGGTGTCATCGGTGCCGGTGTTGAACCAGGAAACGCTGATCTGGTTGGCGTTCAGGCTCAGGGGGCCACCACCGAGGTCGCCAGCACCGCCGGCGATACCGTTGCCAACGCCGTTGACGATACCGACATAGGTATCGAACTCAACGCTCGGGAACGGAACCAGCAGAGCGGGGGTGTAGGGGGCGTCGCCACCGAAGGCGTCCTGATAGGCCGTGCCGGAGGTCAGATCGACTACGAGAGCCGAGCTGGTCCAGTCAGCGCCACCTTCCCAAACGATTTCGTTGGCCTGGTAGCCAGCAACGACCGCCTGGTCGATCTGGTTGATAACAACGCCACCGAACGCGGTGGAGCTGGCGAGGCCGGCAGCAATCACGGGCAAAACAAACTTAGCAATCTTCATCTTCAATCTCCTTAAGATCCCACAAAAGAAGTAACTCAAACACTGAAAACAACCCGAGGCCTTACTGGCTTCGGGAGTAACGGCACTAGGAATATACCACGAACACGGTCACTTTGAAAGCCTTTTTTGATTTAATTTCTGTGAAAATTAAGCCCCGTATTCCGGCCGAGGCAAGTGCCCCGGCCGGAGTTTAGGGGTTTTTTTGCAATCTCTTACGCGTTTGAACGCCGACGGGCCAGCGCTGACAGCCCTGCGATGGTAAACAGGGCAAGAGAGGCAGGCTCGGGAACCACGGAGGCCGCCGGAGGCGTCCCAGCGTTCCAGTTGTTCAGAACCACGTCCAGGTCGTCCAGGCCAACAAATCCGTCGCCAGACGGGTCGCCTTGGAGCAGGTCACCGGCCGTCACGTTCTGGTTCCAGTTGCCCAGGACGATATCCAGATCGTCCAGTCCGACGAAACCGTCGCCGTTCAGGTCGCCGTCCAGGGCCACCGTGCAGCCCAGGCAGAAGTATTCAGACGTATCGTCGCCGAAGCTGTAGGAGACGATATTGTCGACGTTCAGGGTGACGAAGGAAGTCACGCCGGTGTTCAGGTCGATCATGTACCAGTCCTGGTCGTAGCTGCCACCATCCGTGGGGGTGTCCGAATCATAGACGTAGAGCACGTTGTTATAGGTATCAAGGATGCTCATCCGCTCGTCGGTCACCAGGCTGTCGTCGTCGGTCAGGCCGGTCATATCCATCAGGATATTGGCGTTCCAGGTGCCCAGCTCGATCCGGCCGTTGCCGTCATCCATCGAGACGATATTGAGCACCTGAACCGATGGCTCGGTTTGCGGGTCGTCAAAATAGCCGGACTCGGTCATCACCAGGTTGCCGTTGGCATCAACGAAGATACGACGAACGTCGCCATCATTGGTGGATGGATCGACCGAAGGATTCTGGTCGGCTGCCAGCGTGTCCAGATATTCGCCGGGGTTGTTGATCGGGTCGAATTCGATGTTGAATTCACGCAGGCCGTTGCCGGCGGTGCCGGTGAAGTTGGTGATTTCGAAGAACGCAATGTCGTCACCCGTGCCGTCGTCTTCCACGACCCAGATACCGGTCACGCCGTTCTGGTTGATCACCATCGCGGTGTCAGAGTTGCCGGCACCCATATCCGAGGCGCTGCCGCCGAAGTCCAGGTGCAGTTCACCCAGGAGCACGGATTCCCAGCTTTCGGTGCTGGAAGAGAAGTTGAAGCCGCCTTCTTCGCTGCCGCTGGTCCAGGTTGCGGCGCCGGGGCTGGTCGAAACGCGGGTAAACGCCTTGACGCGGACGTCGGTGCCATCAGCGCCGGTGTCGGCGGTGGGGGCGTCAAGCCAGATCAGGGTGTTTTCATCATAGAACTCGAGCCGGCCGTCAAAGTAGACGCCGCTCTGACCGGCGGACCGGGCCACCTCGCCGATCTTCGTGGTGAAGTATGGGCCGGCTGTCTGGTAGTTGGTGAGGTTCAGTTCGGACAACGCGGATCGGCCGTAGGTCACATACACGTCGCTGCCGCCTGCGCCGGCACCCTGGTAGTTAGCCGCCCAGTGGTCATAAGCACCCTGGAAGTCGATCTTGTAGAGGTCCAGATCGCCGATGCCGTCCTGGCCGCCACCGAGTTCCGTGTCATACGTCACGCCGTCGGCAACACCGGAATCGAAACCGACGACATACACATCACCGGTGTTCGGGTCGACGGTCATGGAGGTGACTTCTTCGCTGTTGGCTTCGAACCCAAGAAACACCGCGAACAGCGGGTGGCTCAGATCGTCAACGTCATAGAAGACCACAGAACCCGTTGAATCGGTGTTGCTGTTCTTCTCGTCCAACATGGCAATAAACCCGCCGGTCGCCGCAGCGTGACTGGCGCTCGCCGCCAGGGCGGTGACGCCCAGGTAGCCTAAACATGCGATCCACTTGGAATTCATCCTCTCACTCCTTCTGAAGAAAAGTAGGTTTAAGTTCGTTTTTCAGCCTGATACCTGCCCGAACCTGGGGAACATAAAAAAGCCATCTAACACAATATGGCCTGGAATTATTGATTCATGCCTTAGCGGATGGTCGTGCCCGTGTAATCCTTATCTGCGGTGAACGCCGCCGAACGAACCTCACTGCCTGTCGGGAAGTACAGGTCCAGATCGACCGCTTCCGCCGGCTGCATGGTTGCGCCATGCCCGTCAAAGAAAACACTATTAACCGCACCGTTATGACGGTAGGCGTACTTCAAGGAACTACTCGTTGGAGTAACACTGTTGGATTCGTATTGATACGGGTCGCCACCATTGGCAACAGCAGGACCTGAAGTCATATAGTTCCCCCCCTCATCTTGCCATGGGAATCCGTTATAGGTGATGTTGTCACCCTGCACATAGCGTGTGCCATCCATTGCGTAGACTTTGATAGATGCGCTGCCAACCATATCAACACGCGGGCGATAATTGCTCGGGTGCAGAACAGCATTCTTGGCATTCCCGTCCGGTTTTACAACATGCGGAATCTTACTTTGATCAATGCCGGTCGCGAAAAATGGCATCCACTGGAACCCGAGAATCGCACCGTAACTGTTCACACGTAGAGAATCAAAAGAATCAGATGGAAGCGCTGGCCCACCCGGAGTGGGCTGGGTGTAATTCAAGTCATTTGATGGACAATACATGTCATTATTAAAAATACTGGTGATCCTTTCCCCCACATTACCCGGAAGTCCTAAAGAATCTCCCATTGAGGGCGAAACCCAGTCCATATTCTGAGTTGGCTCGTTTGAATTGGTGCCCCAAACATAACTATCGTTAGCGATTTTAGCACCACTGGTATTCGGCCCGGGCATCCAGTCGCTGCTGTTCGCCGCATACGTCGCCAGCGCCTGCCCCGCACTACGCATGTTGCCCAGGCACACCGCGCTCTGCGCCGAGCGCCGTGCCGCACCCAAGGCCGGCAGCAGGATCCCTACCAACAGGGCGATGATCGAAATCACCACCAGCAATTCGATGAGTGTGAATCCTTGCTTGCTGCCATGCTTGTTGATCGTTTTCATTAGTCTTTGCCTCGTCCCTGTTTTTAGTCCTGCCCCGATCTCGATCATATGTTGCCGCCGGCAACGGTCCCCGTCCATACAACACCAGGGAAGGTCAACCGTTTAACCGTCACACAAGCTCGCGCCAAACGGGCGCACCCCCATCGCGATCCGCATTGTAACCCTTCAGGCCAATTCCACGAACCAAAAAATCCTAAGATAAGCGCAAAACTCATCATAGGCCCCCCGATCCAATGCCCGATCTGCTTCTGAACACCCACCTTGGTACAGACCGACCAGATGGATATTCACCCCAAACAGATTTATAAGCCCATCAAAAACAAGAATTTATGTATCTTTGGGCAAAATACAGGGGCGGGCCCGCTTAGGCCCACCCCTGAGTCGTTCAGTCGTTGAATCCGTTCGGACTCAATTATAGCATCATTTATCGCCGACGCAGGGCCGCCAACGCGCCTAATCCCAACAAAACCAGACTGGCCGGCTCGGGGACATAGCTGCCGATCGGGAACGGCGGGTTGATCTGATCGTTGGCCGTCGTGCCATCGGTCACGTTGATCCCGCTGAAGGACCAGTTGCTGATCACGAACGTCGAGCCGTCCGGCCCGGTGTTGTCCACGCGGTAGGCCCAGCCGTCCAGGTAATCCCAGGCCGTGCCCGAGCCATCGACATTAATGTCGCCGAAGACATCCACGACGGCTTCCAGGCCGGCAAACGCGCCGCTGGCGTCGTAGAATAGTTCGATCGCATCGTCGCCGTTGATCGAAGCCGCGCCGCCGTTGGCGAACGAGCCGTCAAAAATCAGCGACGGGGTGAAGCCGAAGTAGCTGGCGAAGCCAACACCCAGTGCACCCTGGTCATCATCTTCCACGATGTAGATGAAGTCGCCGGCCGAGGCTGAGCCGGACAGCACCAACTCGACACCATCGGTCCCGCCGCCGTTGTTGGCGGCGCCCACGCCGTAAACACTCAGATCAGCGATGTCGCTGGTGGCATACAGTTCGACCACCTTGGGTTCGCCGCCGAGCAGGCCGCCGTCGATGACGCCCGTGATGATCAGGCCGGCATCAGCCGCGCTCACCGAGGCCAAAAGACCCATCCCTGCCAAACCGGCTGTGAATAATCCCTTACTCATGTGAATTCCCTTCGTTTGTAAAAGTTGTACGGGTAGTCAGGTATATGAACAAGGGCGGGCCATGATGACCCACCCTCGTTGGTTGTAATCGAGCATGCACCCAAAGGATGCTTCTACATGACTTTAGCGACGCTTAAAGGCAACCAGAGCGCCCAGGCCCATCAGCGCCATGCTGGCGGGTTCAGGAATCACGGTCGTGCCACCGGGGGTGGTGATCTGAGCCGTGCTGCTTTCGGTGGTGACTTCGATCGTCATATCATCGATGAAGTAGCTGCTCAGGGCGGGGTCGGCCGTGCTCGGGCTGCTGTAAAGACGAGCCTCGATGACCAGGGCGCCGGCCGAAGGCATCACGTAGCTGTAGCCCACCGAGCTCCAACCGCTGCCGTCGGTGTAGGTGTCATTGCCACCAGCCGAACCGGCATAGGAGGTCACGTCGCCGTTGTCGGCATAGTGGCCCCAGATACGCAGAGACGGGGAGGCAGCAGCGGTGCTGTCCCAGCCGAAGAACGAGGCGTCAACCACGTCGCCGGCATTCAGGTTTTCGATGTAGGCAACATAGGCCTGCGGGGTGCTGGCGTGGGGGCTTTCGCTGACGGTCAGCATCTGCGAGCCGCTGTTCGGGGTCACGCCGGCGGTGATCAGCAGGCTGGCGCTGTATTCATCACCGGTGGTGACGTTGGCGGGATTGACCAGGTTGCCGTAAGAGCCGAGGATCGTGCCCACACCGTCTTCCCAACCATAGGTGGCCGAGAAGGTGGCCGCCTGGGCGCTGGCCGAAGCCATCAGACCGCAGGCACACAGCGCCATTACGAGATTACGTTTCATTTTTCTTCCTCTCCTAATTTGAACGAGAAAAGTATTAACACAAGCACATTTGCCAAGCTTCCAGCAAACGAAAAAACAATCGCTTTTTGTCTTTGGATGGTGGGCGTATTCCCACGAAAAAGAGATGCGCAGCCACAAAGTGCCTTCTCTCTCTCCTCCATCCTGAACGTGCGCTATGCAGCTCACGCATTCACAGTATACCCAAACCGGGACGTATGGCCATGGGTTATTGTGGGAATTAGCGCAACTCTTACGAATTACACGTGATAAATATGTTAAACAGGGCAACTTACGCGCCGGACCGGCCGGAACAGGCTAGCCCGGCGCATAAGTCATCCCGGACTTCAATAACTATCTATCTATACAGTACTGGCTGCCACTGTCTTCAGGACCAGCTCATTACCGTCATAATCTACCGTAACACTGACACCATCAGGCACTTCACCCGCGATGATCGCCCGACCGAGGCGGGTCTCCACCTCGTGCTGCAGATACCGCTTCAAAGGCCGCGCCCCGTAAACCGGGTCATAGCCCGCCTCGGCGACGTGCTGCTTGGCGGCGTCCGTCAGAGTCAACTCGATCTCCCGGGCCGCCAGCCGTTTCTGGATATCTGCCAGGAGCAGGTCCACGATCTTCGTGATCTGGTCCACGCCCAACGGCTGGAACAGGATCGTGTCATCCACACGGTTCAAAAACTCCGGCCGAAAGTGCTGACGCAACTCCGCCATCACTGCGCTGCGCGCCTGCTCGCCGATCTCGTTATTGCCCATGACCTGATCGTCCAGCAGATACCTGCTGCCGATGTTGCTGGTCATGATGATGACCGTGTTCTTGAAGTTCACCGTTCGGCCGTGGCTGTCGGTCACCCGGCCATCATCAAGAATCTGGAGCAGCACATTGAACACATCGTGGTGCGCCTTCTCGATCTCATCGAACAGCACGACGGAGTAAGGCTTGCGCCGCACCGCCTCGGTGAGTTGTCCGCCTTCTTCAAACCCGACATAGCCGGGAGGCGCGCCGATCATCCGCGACACAGCATGTTTCTCCATGTATTCGCTCATGTCGATGCGGATGATGTTTTCTTCGCTGTCAAAAAGCGACTCCGCCAACGCGCGGGCCAGCTCCGTCTTACCCACGCCCGTAGGCCCAAGGAAGATGAACGAACCGATCGGCCGCTTCGGGTCCTTGATCCCCGCACGCGCACGGATCACCGCGTCGGCAACCAGTTGCACCGCTTCATCCTGACCGATCACGCGCTCGTGCAGCTTCTCGTCCAGGTGCAGCAGCTTCTCACGCTCGCCTTCGACGAGCCGCGTCACGGGGATACCCGTCCAGCGTGCCACGATCTGGGCGATCTGGTCCTCGCTGACTTCTTCGTGCAACAAACGAGAACCGTCAGCCGAACTACCGTTCTCCTGTGCCTCAGCAGCCTCAAGCTGCTTCATCAACTCGGGCAACTCGCCGTGCTTCAACTGCGCTGCACGCTCCAGATCGTAATTACGCTCCGCCACTTCGATATCGTGACGCACCTGCTCGATCCGCTCGCGAACCTGCTGGGCCTTACCAAGCTCGGCCTTCTCGTTTTCCCACTGCGTACGCATCGCTGCGGCCTCTTCCTTGAGATCCGCCAGTTCCTTCTGCAGTTCAGTGAGACGCGCACGGCTCGCGCTGTCTTTTTCTTTCTTCAGTGCAGCCTCTTCGATCTCTAGCTGCATCACACGCCGGCTCACGCGATCGAGTTCGGCCGGCATCGAGTCCATTTCCGTGCGGATCATCGCGCATGCTTCATCCACCAGATCGATCGCCTTGTCCGGCAAGAACCGATCCGTGATGTACCGGTCCGACAAGACCGCTGCGGACACGATCGCGTTGTCCTGGATCTTCACACCGTGATGCACCTCGAACCGTTCGCGCAGGCCACGCAATATCGACACCGTGTCCTCGACGGTAGGGGGGTTCACCATCACCGGCTGGAAACGACGCTCTAATGCCGCATCCTTTTCGATGTGCTGACGATACTCATCCAGCGTCGTCGCGCCTAAGCAGTGAAGTTCACCACGCGCAAGCATCGGCTTGAGCATGTTGCCCGCATCCATCGCGCCTTCGGCTTTGCCGGCCCCGACGATTGTGTGCAATTCATCGATAAACAGAAGGATCCGCCCGTCGGCCTGTTTCACTTCATTCAAGACAGCCTTGAGCCGTTCCTCGAATTCGCCTCGGTACTTCGCACCGGCTACGAGTGCACCCATATCCAATGCGAAAACCGTCTTATCCTTCAATCCTTCCGGCACGTCGCCGCGCACGATACGCTGGGCCAGACCTTCGACGATCGCCGTCTTGCCCACGCCCGGCTCGCCAATCAATACGGGATTGTTCTTCGTCTTTCGCGACAGAATCCGGATCACGCTGCGGATCTCTTCATCTCGCCCGATCACCGGGTCCATCTTGCCGTCACGCGCCATTTCCACGAGGTCACGCCCGTAACGGTCGAGCGCTTCGTACGTCGCTTCGGGGTTCGCCGACTGCACGCGCTGGTTGCCGCGCACCTCGGTCAAGGCTTTGAGCAGTGCATCGCGTGTGATGCCCAGGTCCTTGAGGATGCGCCCGGCAGCGGTGGCCTGCGGCTTATCCAACATCGCCAGCAACAAATGCTCAACCGATATGTATTCATCCTTCAAGCGCTTCGCCTGCTGCTCGGCGCTGATAAGGATCTCGTTGAGTGGCTGCGTCAGGTACACCTTGCCCGGCTCGATCCCCGAGCCCGAAACGTGCGGCCGTTTGTCCAGCTCGCGCCCAAGCTCGCCGACCACCACATCCGCCGGCCTTTCCAGCTTCTGTAACAGCCGCGGCACGAGCCCGCCTTCCTGCTCGCACAGCGCGTACAACAAGTGCTCCGCGTCCACCGCCTGATGGCCACGCGTGATCGCAATGTTCTGCGCCGCTTGAAGCGCTTCCTGTGTCTTCTGCGTGAATTTATTGAAGTCCATATTGAGTCTCCCTCGGATGATTATTGTTAATGAGTGTCACTCAACGCCGGTCCTGAGCGCAGCGAAGGGCCGGGTATCCGCGGTTTTCTCGTTACGTACCCGGTCCTTTACTTCGCTCAGACCCGGCGTTGGGTGTGCTTGCTTCTTTCAGTTTTTCGTAGAGCTGCAGTTGTTGTTCGGTCAGCACCTTGGGCATGACAATCATCAGCCGAACATACAAATCGCCAGCCTTATCTTTTTGACGGCTCGGTAAACCTTTGCCTTTGAGCCGTAGCTTCTGCCCGCTGCTTGCACCTGCGGGGATATTCAAACTCACGGTTCCATCCATCGTTTGAACATCCACCTTCCCACCAAGCGCCGCCTGCCAGGGCGTGATCTTCACATCCGTCGTCAGGTCCCGCCCGGATACCGTGAAACGCGGATCGGCCGCAACGCTGACCTTGAGGATCAAGCCTTCGCCCGCCAGCCGGATCTTCGCACCGTCCGTGGTCCCCGCCGGGATTTTCACTTCGATGGTCTTCGTGCCGCCGGGTCCTTGCAGTTGCAGCGAACGCGTTGTGCCGTGGAACGCTTCATGCAGGCTGATGCTCAGCGCAGCCTCCTGCATCGGCGCAGCCTGCGGCCGTCCCTGCTGGCGTGCACCGTTAAACAAATCTTCAAACCCGCCGCCCCGGCCGCCCTGCGCGCCGCCCCCGGATGCCATCTGGCTGAAGAACGCTTCAAAGAAGTCGCTGAACTGCCCACCGGACTGGAACTGGAAGCCTTCGGCCCCGCCACGTCCGCCGGCGCTTCTAAAGTGCGATTCCCAACCCGGTGGCGGCCGAAACTCCTGACCCGCCTTCCAGTTCTCACCGAGCGTGTCGTACTTCTTACGCTTCTGCGGGTCCTTTAAAACCTCGTACGCCTCGCCGATCTGCTTGAACTTCTCCGAAGCACCCGCTTCCTTATTCATGTCAGGGTGATACTTCCGCGCCAGCTTGCGGTAGGCGCGCTGGATCTCATCCTGCGAAGCATCGCGCTTCACACCGAGTGTCTGGTAGTAGTCCTGAAACTTCACAGCCATAGTCAATCCCTAATCTGAATGGTCACGGGCGCAGCCTGATACCAGCCCGAATCCAATGCTATTACTGCAAAAGCCGCGCCAGTGTTCTTATCCGTAAACCCTTGTTTTAATAATATTTGCACGCCGAATTGACACCGGATGCTGCCGATTTGGCAGATGTTGGTCGGGGCGGGTATCCGGACCCACTTGTCTCCTAAAACCTTTTCCGACAATTATTTAACAAAATAACGCTGGCCCGTGAGGGCGACAGCCTGTAGATTACGTTACTTGCTCGAATCCGCTCAGCCGGTTTGTGGGGGCACCGGATTCACCGGCATTACTGTGATCAATCATCCCGTTGGGAACAAAAGGGCGGAGACAATTCAGATGAATAACGTGTTGACGAATCGGCTATGCCGTGGCGGGTGTACTTTGTTGGCAATGTCCTTGTCCGGACAAGCGCTGGCACAACAAGCCTACTTCTCCGTGGAAGGTGAAATCACCTTTGCGCTTGGCACGCACGAGATGTACTTCCAAACGACCCGACCGCTGACAACGGCCGAGGATGTGCAGTTCATCACCTTCGCCAGCAGCGGCGGGACCAACGCCGCCGGCGACGTCATCCCCGGCACGGGCCAGGTAATCGATTCGCTGCTGGATCTGTTCAGCTTCAGCGCCGGCTTGTCTGCATCCAACGACGACGGCGCGTTCGGCCCGAACACCACCCTAGATTCGCTGTTGTCCTGGCCCGGCGTCGCTGAGTCCGGCGGCACACTGCCTGCATCCGGGCTGCCCGTCGCTAACGACTACCGCCTGACCTTCAGTGATCTGGGCAACAACAACGTCGGCGCATGGGCCGTCGACCTCATCGGCCCGGCAGATGCACTGCAGCTTACGCAACTCACACCCAATGCCGCCAATCCCGGCGGTGTCTCACGTCTTGATTCACTCAAGTTCGGCACCACCGGCGCGGGCGCCAACGCCGCCACCTTCGACTACATCGGCCTGACCGACCTCGAAATCGCCGGCCCACTCGTTGTCGCCAACACCGGTAACGGCGTACTCAACCTCGCTCAAGGCGAGATCACCGTCGGCGGACCAACCACCATCAACAGCGGCGGCACCGTCAACATCACCGGCGGCACACTCGACGCCGACGACGATATCCTCATCGACGGTGGCACCATCGACTTCACCAGCGGCACCCTCAACCTCGCGGATGGCAAAACCATCACCGCCCGCAACAACGCACAGTTCACCCACGCGCCCGGCACCTCCTTCAATCACGACACCACACTCATCGTCGAGTCCGGCGCGGATGTCTTGTACCAAAGCTTCTTCGGCGTCGGCAACAGCACCGGGATGGACGGCACGATCACCGTCACCGGCACCGGCTCGACTTTCACCGTCAGCAGCGGGTTCAACAGCTTCTGGGGCAATACCGGCGGCACCGCCACGCTCAATGTTCTGGATAATGCATCCGCCAACATCGCGCTCGCCGGCGGTGTCACACTGGCATCAAGCGGTGACAGCAACAGCTTCGGCGACATCAACGTCGAATCCGGCGGCGACATCACCTTCACCCGCCTCGACATCGCGACAGGCTCAGCTGCATCAGGTGAAGTTACCGTCACCGGCACAGGCTCGACCTTCACACAGATCGGCGCGTCCACACTCACCGTCGGCGGAACCGGCACGGGCACCGCGACCCTTGACGTCAACGACTCGGGCGTCTTCAACTCTGGCACCGGCGACATCGCCATCAACCCCTCCGGCACTGTCACCGTTAACACCAATGGCATCTTCAACGCCAACGGCAACGTCACCGTCGACGGCGGCACGATCGACTCTCAGACCAACGGCTTCCGACTCGCCTCTGGCAAAACACTCACCGCTTCCAACGACGCCCAGGTCACGCTCAACGGCGGTAACAACGGCATCTTCTACAGCATCAACGGTAGCCGCGAGATCAAAGTGGAATCCGGCGCGGATGTGAGTTTTTCCAATCCGATCAATGTCGGGCTTGGCTCGGCTTCAAACGGCACCATCACTGTGGACGGCAGCGGATCAACACTCACCATTAATACCGATTCTCTTGCAGGCTTGAGCGACGTCGGTGCGTACGGCGCAACCGGCAACTTAACCGTCCGCAATAACGCCGAAGCCACGATTCATTCCGGCTCATTGCATGTCGCGTCCACCGGCGGGACATCGCCCTCGACCTCCGGCACCGTCAATGTGGAGTCCGGCGGCTCGTTCACACTCAACAACCTGCGGATCACTCACTTCGATACCAACACCGGCACCGGCATCGTCAACGTCACCGACGCCGGATCAACCATCACCCAGACCGGTGCGTCACAGTTGATTGTCGGCAACGCCGTCGGCGGAACGGCCGAACTGAACATCAGTAGCAACGCCACTTTCACCACCGGCACCGGCGACAGCACGATCAACGCTACCGGTACCGTGAATGTGAACTCCGGCGGCGACTTATACGTTAAAGGCGATCTCATACTCAACGGCGCGGGCAAACTCAACGCATCCGGAGGAGGCACGCGGGTGTATATAAACGGCACCGCAACGCTGAACACGGGCAGTACGTTCGACGTATCGAGCGCCGCGCAGATCGAAGCCGACACCGTCAACATCAACGGCGGCAGCTTCCTGATGTCCGGCGGCGGGCTTAGCGTCAACGAACTGCAAGGCGTCGGATCCAATCTTGTCTGGAATGGTTTCGTGAACTTCGGTGTGTTCAACGCCGACCTGGTTTCAGCGACACCTAAAACCACGACGATCGGCGCGGGCCAATCGCTGACCGCCCAATACACCGACGTCGGCCGGGGCTCTTCTGCCAACCTGCTGATCACCGGCGGCGGCCAGGTCACCGCCGCGGGCTTCACAACCAGCGTCGGTTCTACGTTTGATGCCGCCAGGGTCGGCAACGTTGATATCACCGGCGCAGGCTCACGCTGGTGGGCCAAGCAGGGCCTCGGCGTCGACAATGGAACGGTGAATGTGATGAACAACGGCGAACTCAAGGTCGACGGAACACTCGATATCCTCGCCAATGGTTCGGTCTCGATAGACAGCGGCGCAACCGTCACCGCGGATTCGATCTACAACGCCGCCGGCGGCACGTTCGACTTCACCGGCGGCACACTGCATGTCCAAACCTTCCATGGCACACTCACACAGGACGGCGGCACGCTCTCCCCCGGTTCGTCCGCGGGCTTGACCACCATCAACGGGGACTACGGCTTCAACACCGGCGTGCTCGATATCGAAATCGGCGGGATCACACAGGACACCGGGTACGACCACGTACATGTAACAGGTATGGCCCAACTCTACGGCGAACTGAACGTCTCATTGATCAACGGATTCACCACCTTGCCCGGCGACAGCTTCGCCATCCTCACCGCCGCCGGCGGGATCATTGACGCATTCAATCTCTTGAACCTGCCCGATATCTCCGCATCGAACCAGGCGTGGCAGATCACCAATACAGGCGCTGCCATTGTGCTGGACGTGCTCTCCACACTCGCCGGCGACCTGAACAACGACGGCTTCGTCGGCCTCGACGACCTGGATATCGTCCTGAACAACTGGAACCAGAACGTTACCGCCGGCGCGTTAACCGAGGGCGATCCCAGCGGCGATGGCTTCGTCGGGCTCGACGATTTAGATATCGTCCTGAACAACTGGAACAACGGCACACCGCCGCCAATCAACACCACCAGCATCCCCGAGCCCGGGACCGCAATTATCCTGGCGCTTAACGGCTTCGCGCTGGGTTGCCGCAGGCATCACAAATATAAATATAATTAGTCGCCATCGAACTAAACACCACCGCTCTCAAACACGTGGTGTCATAGAAAAGGTGGAGATTATCCGGCATGGGGTACGCAAAAAAATATCGGCTTGTTAATCGTGGGTGCTTCCTTTTAGCAGGCTTGATTGGTACACATGCCGCCGCGCAGCAGGCTTACTTCTCGCTGCAGGGAGACTTCATCGCCGCCGGCGACATGCACGACTTCAACTTCTCGCTCTCCCGAACGGTTGGCGGCAGTGAAGACATGCGGTTCATTACCTTCGCCGGCAACGGAGGAACCAACGCCGCGGGCGACGCCATTACATCCGGGGGCATCGATTCGGTCCTGGAACTCACCGACAGCACACCCGTCTTGCACGGGTACAGCAACGATGCATCCGGCGTAGACTCGTTGATTGCCTGGACACAACCCACGGGAACGGCGCTGAATCCCGATCCGCTGCCCATCGATGCCTACCGGCTGAGGATGTATGAATCCGGCAACAACCAGGCCGGCGCCTGGGCCGTCGATCTGATCGCGCCCGCGGACGCCTTTACGCTCACCGCCGCAACACCGACCGGCACCAACACGGTCTCAAGCCTGAAGTTCGGCACGGACGTCGGCGGCGCGGCCGCAACCTTCAACCAGGCCGCTTCGTTGCAAGTGACCGGTCCCTTAACCATCGCACAGACCGGCGATGCCGTATTCAACAACACCGGCTCGACTACGGTCAGCGGCCTCACCACCATCAATAGCGGCGGCGCCCTTAACATCACCGCCGGCAGCTTCACCGCCTACGACGAGGTAACCAGCAACGGCGCCGTCACCATCGACGGCCTCGGTTCGAGTTTCACCGTCGATGCTTCGCCCACTTTCTGGGGGCTCAACGGCGGTACCGCGTCTATCACCATCAGCGATATCGCTCAGGCCACCATCCATTCCGGTGATATCTTCCTGGCTTCACAGGGCAGCGGCTCAACCGGCACGATCAACCTGAGCACCGCCTCAGCCATGACCATCGACAGTCTGCACCTCGCCGACGACACCTACGCCGCCACCGACTCGACCGCGACCGTCAATATCAACAGCTCAACGCTGATCCAGAGCGAAGGGGCAAACCTCACCCTCGGTGGCACGGAAGCGACCAACAATGCCACCATCAACGTGCAAAACTTCGGCGACTTTTTCACCTCTACAACCGGAACGGTAAACATCGCAGTCAACGGAAAGCTGAACGTCAACACCTTCGGCCAGTTCGGCGCACTGACACCGTCCGCCGAGGTAGACCAGGACGGCTCTACCAGCGGCTCCGTCACCACGGCCGGTACATGGATGATTGACGGGGGCACGATCAACTTCAGCGGCGGACAAGGCTGGGCCGGCTCGTCCGATCCCGCACACGCCGACGGCGCGGCGGGCGGCACCGGCGGCACCCTCACCATGAATGCCGGCGGGAACATCGCACTCACACTCGCCTCCGAAGTGCGCCTAGATGGTGGGTACGGCGGCAGTGACTACCCGAGTAACAGCAGTGATAACGCGGGCAACGGCGGACAAGGCGGCACCGCCAACCTCGCCGGCGGTGTGCTGACGCTCGAGGGCACATCGAAGTTCAACGTCAACGGTGGTTTGGGTGGAAAACAAAGGGCGCTTGTCACCAGCCGTCGCGGCGGGACAGGCGGCAGCGGTGGCACGATCAATCTCAGCGGGGCCGACATCACGCTGAACGCCGGCACGACCCTCTCTGCCGACGGCGGTAACGGCGGACCGTCCGCGAACATAACCAACGCGAACTACCTCGGCGGGGCCGGCGGACAAGGCGGCGATATCCATCTCTCGGCAGGCTCCGTCATGATTAACGGCGGCACACTCAGCGTCGACGGCGGCCACGGTGGATCCAGCGCCAACACCAACGTCATAGGCGGCAACGGCGGAACCATCAACATCACGGGCGGCTCCCTCACACTCAACAGCGGACTGATCTCGCTGGCGGGCGGCGACGGCATCAGCACCTACGGCACACTCACCCTCGAAGGCGGCGCCTTCACCGTCAACAGCGGACACATCAACGCCAACAACGACCTCTCCCCGACCGCCGACCCGATCAACTTCACCGGCGTTACGCTCAACCACACCGATGGCTCGCTCAACCTCAACGACAACACCACCTTCACCGGCGGTTCATACACACGCAGCAATAACGCCGTCCTCAATCTCGCCACGGGTAAGAAACTGACCGCCACCACGAACGCGCAGATCAACCTCACCGACTTCAACGGCATCGAATTCAGTGACGGCAAAATACTGGAGCTGAACACCGCCGCCGACCTGAATACCGACCGCATCGTGTTCGGCGACGGGTCAACCGGGACACTGATCGTCGACGGCGCAGGAACCAACCTCAACATCACCGGCTCCACCACAAGCCTCTTCGGCGCAAATGGCGGCAGCGCCAGCGCCGTCGTCCGCAACGGCGCCAAGATGACCGGCGGCGGCAACTGGTACATGGTCAACGGCAGCTTCACCGCGACCGGCGACAACACCAACATCACACAGGGTGACAGTGCACTGTTAAGTGTCGGGTCCGACACCGGCGGCAGCTTCATCCTGAACGTGCAGAACAACGCCGCTTTCACCACAGGCAACGACTACACCGAAGTCATCAGTAACGGCACAATCAACATCAATAGCGGCGCTTCGTTTATCGCAAGAGGCCAATTCCAGATCAACGGCGGTACCATCAACCTCACCGACGGCACATTCACCGCGCCCGGCTTCTATAACGCCACGGGCCTTTTCAGCTTCACGGGCGGAACCCTGCACGTCCAGACGTTCTACGGCGACCTCTTGCAGAACGGCGGCACCCTCTCGCCGGGATCGTCGGCGGGTTTAACCACCATCGACGGGAACTACACCTTCAACGACGGCACGCTCGAGATCGAACTGGGCGGCATCACACAAGACACCGAGTACGACCACATCCACGTGACCAACTCGGCCGATCTCAACGGCGACCTGAGTGTTTCACTGATCGACGACTTCTTACCCTCCGCGGGCGACAGCTTCACCATCCTCTCGGCCGACGGCGGGATCATCTATTCACCGAACAACATCAGCCTGCCTGACATCGCCGAATACGACCAGAAATGGCAACTCACCAACACCAGCTCGGTAGTCATCCTCGAAGTGATCTCCACGCTCGCAGGCGACCTGAGCAACGACGGCTTCGTCGGCCTCGACGACCTGGATATCCTTCTCAAGAACTGGAACACCAACGTCACCGCCGGCGCGTGGAACTTGGGCGATCCCAGCGGCGACGGCTTCGTCGGCCTCGATGACCTGGACATCATCCTCGTTAATTGGAACAACGGCACACCACCGCCGGTCGATGTCGCCAATATCCCCGAACCGGCCGTACTCGGGATATTCTCTATGACAAATCTGTGGTTGATACAGAGACGTCATGGTCAGAAGCCGGTGTTCGGCTGAATTTGTCTTGTATCCAGACGATGCTTTGATAGACTAAAAACGTCAATTTTATAGATCCGATGTTCAATCGGCTTGGTATTACACCGCCGGGGTTTATCCGGCAAGCATCTATCGAATGGGGGCTTTCCATGTTAAACACATCCGTTCGCAGGACATTGATGGGCCTGGCGCTGTTCTGTATCGGTACAGGCAGTGGGCAAGAGGCACACGCGGTTCCCTACCCGGGCGAAGTGATTGCCTACACCGGTCGCGCTGTGCCGGGCGTTCCGGAGGTTGAGTTCACCGGGTTTCTCACCCCGTCAATCAGCAATACCGGGGAAGTCTCGTTCAAGGCAACTTACACCGGCCACCAATTCGGTTTGTGGTCGACCAGCGGTGGGGTTTTAGAGAAGACGGTGTTGCGTGGTGAATCACCCCCCGATGAAGATGAAGATATCACTTTCCAGCTTATCAGTGATCCGGTGGTCTACAACGGCGATGAGGTCGCCTTCGTTGCGTCGGTGATCGGCCCGGACATCAGTTCATCCAACGACAGCGGCCTGTGGATTGCGCGTGATGACTCACTCGACCTGCTTGTTCGCGATGGCGATCACGCCCCCGGCACCGGTGAAGGTGTGTACTTCAAAAGCCTGTTTTTTAGCCCGAACTATTACAAGCTCGCAACCAATGTGAACGGCCAAACCGCCTTCCGAGGCAGGCTGGGAGGGCCGGGAGTCGATGCGACGAACTACATGGGTATCTGGTCGGGCGGGGTCGGCTCGTTATGGGTCGTAGCCCGGGCAGGCAACCACGCGCCGGGAACCGAGCAAGAAGTTGTCTTCGATGGGTTCACCGATAATCCGATCATCAACCAGTCGGGGCAAGTCGCGTTCAGCGCTTCACTCACCGCCCCGGAAGAATTGGAAATCATCGACGATACCAACAGCGCCGGCATCTGGGCCGAGCGTTCGGGTTCGCTGGACCTGATCGCACGCACGGGGAACCCGGCCCCGGGTACGTCCGCTGTTTTCGCAGATTACTTTTCATCGGTCCGTTTCAACCACTACGAGCAAGTTGTATTTAATGCCAGATTATCCGGGGAGGGTGTAGATGAAACCAACGATGAAGGCATCTGGTCTTCAAGCACGGTTGCCGACGTCCTGTTAGTACGCGAGGGCGACCAGGCCCCGGGAGCCGATCCCGGCCAGGTGTTCGCCCCGGCCAACCCATGGGAGCTTGCCCTGTACGAACCCGTTCTCAATGAACGCGGGCGGATCGCCTTCTTTGCCGGCCTTAGCGGGCCGGGTACGGATGAAACCAATAATTCGGGCCTGTGGTCAAACCGTAGCGGCACCTTGGAATTAATCGTCCGTGCAGGTGATCCGGCGCCCGGCGCCGACCCCGGCTTTTACTTCAACCAGTTCTATCGTGAACCCATCATGAACCGATCAGGACAAATTGTTTTTGAGAACAACCTGATCGGCCCCGATGGCGCAACGCTGGAAAGCATCTGGGTCAGCCAGCCGAACGGGGAGTTGTCCCTGGTCGCGCTGGAAGGACATTGGGGGATCGATATCCTTTTCATGCACCAAGGCGCGGGAGCGGAAAATGGCTGGAAGTCCGCGATCAATGACCTTGGTCAACTGACATACAACGCTGAAATAAACGACGGCAACGAAGCCATCTTCCGCTTCGAATTAGGACTGACCGGCGACCTGAATCATGATGGATTCGTCGGCATGGAAGACTTGGAGATCATCCTGAACAACTGGCTTACCCACACCGATCCGGGCGACTCGTCAGCCGGCGACGCGTCGGGGGACGGATACATCTTCCTCGAAGACCTCGACCTCGTACTCAACAACTGGAACGTCGGCACACCCCCAGCAACCGATATAACTACCATTCCCGAACCCGTTTCGGCAGTACTTATGTTGATGTGCGGCGTGACACTGCTGCGCCGTCGTTAATCCGTGTGATTTCCGTCGGCACCGGAAGTTGCCGGGTGTTGGCAATCCGGTGCGGTGGGAGGAAGGAAGACGGTGCAGGGATGTATCGTTTAGTTCAAGGGTGTGCAGAACCACGCCACCTCGCCGCCGACTTCGACGGCCTGAAGCAGGTGAAGCTTTAACGATCCGCCGACACGCATCACCAGGGCTGTGCCCCAGTCCGCGCGATCGGTAAACAGGTGTAAAACAGGTTCAGCATCGGTATCGAACTTCAACTGGCGCTGGGTCAGTTGCAACAGTTGCAGATGTTCATGCACCCACTTGCGGGCCTGCAAGAGATCGACCATCGCCGGCTGCAAACCGTCAAGACCCGATTCTTCCGAGTCGTGGTAATACAGCAGGTGCAATCGGCCGGCCTGATCGAGCATGAGTTGCGTATTGGGCTGATGCGGGCAGCGCGCTTCCATCGCGATCCCGCCCGGCACAGCACCGGGACCAGCCATCAACAGTTCAACGAGGTCCGGCTCTTCGATCTCGTATTCTTCCGCTTCGTATTCGGGTTCGACCGACGGTGGAACAGCGACCGGCTGCGGCGCTTGCTGCACGACCGGTTCAGGTTCGGGCTGCGGCGCAGGTTCTGGCGCGGGTTGAGTTGCCGCTTCAACCGGCTGCGGCTCAGGTTCACGCGCGACCGGCTGCGGTTCTACTTCTTCGACTTCGGGTTCTGCTTGCTCAGCAGCAGGCGGCGCAACTGGTCGCGATCTCGGCTCGAATCGCGGTAGCGGCCTGCGGATCACCGGCTCCGGCATGCGGATCGGTTCCGGCTCTGCCTGCTCGATCAACTCCTCGACTTCCACCTCGCTGACAGGTTCAGGCTCGACTTCACGTTTAGGTTCACGCACGACCGTCGATCGATACACCGGCTGCTCGATCGGCTCTTCCTGGATCACCGGCTGATCCACGACCATCGGCTCGGTCGCCGCGTACGCATCGAACCAGTCCGCCAACCGAGGCCACGCCGAATCCACATCCTCGAACCGCCCGAGATGACGCAGGTTCACCGGCACCATCTGTTTCTGCCAGCCAAGCAACTGTACCGGCGTATTCAGGAAACTCTGGGCCGCGGTCTGGAACTTCCGCGCCGCTTCCTGGCTGACCTGCGGGTCCGAGCCCATGACCATCAGCCCGACACGCTTGGAAGCGACCGCCGGGTCCTGCTCGACCATCGTCTTGAGCATGCGGTACCCGCCGACGACCGCCAGGTCATCCGCGCCGCTCATCAGCGTCCAGTCTTCGATCATTAACGCACGCGAAAGCCCCTGCTCATCATTCTGCGGATCAAGATGCACCAGGATCGTCCCCGGCGCGCTGTCCGTTGAATCCAGTAATGCTTCAAGCACCGTCACCGGGTCCAGCTTCCCGCCGCCCGGAGCCATCCGCAGCGACACGCCCCGGCTGCTGCCTTGCTGGCTGGTCGGTTCTACCAGTTCCAGGTCGATCAGGTCGTCATCCACATGCAGGATCGCGACCGGCCCCTCCTGCTGAGCCAGCAACTGCGCGTACTGCGTCAACCACGGCCCGCTCAATCCCGGCAAATTCCCCAGGATCACCGCCTCAACCGCCACGGCATAACCGGGCGAGGCTTCTTCAAACTCGTCGTGCTCTACTTCTTCCAGCAGCGCATCACGGTCGTCTTCAAACACCTCGTACTCATCTTCTTCATCCATACCGATCGAGCCCACCGGTTCATCATCATCGTCGTCGGTATGCAGACGCAACGGCGTCTCGTCCAGATCCGACTCGTCCTGCTCAACCGGCTGAACCGGACGCGGCGCAGCCGTCGACCGCAGCTTGGGCCCAAGCCGGATCGGCGCAGGACCGCTCAAACCGTCCGTTTCATCATCAATAGCAGAAGGGGAACCCGGCTCGGATTGAGCCGATGCAGACTTCGGCCCCTGACCTGTGAGAAACAGATCGGCCAACTCGTCCAAGGCTTGTTGCGTGCGTGTGTCGTCCATGACTGACCGCCGATGGTTGTTCGTGTACTTCTCCTCGCCGCCCTCCATGGCATGCGAACCCCCGGGTCCCTCCGTGGGATACAACAAAGCCTATGCGACAACCACGATGTTGTTCAACTCGCCGAACGGATTCGACTCGACATAACTGTTGTACGGGTCCTGCACCCAGTGCCCATCCACCACCAACCGGTAGCGGTATCGGCCCGGCGGCACCGGTACGCACGTCTGCCAGACTCCCAGGTTCGAATCACGCTTCAACGGCGTGCTCGCCGGGTCCCAGCCATTAAAGTCACCCGCGATCGCGACCTGTCTCGCCTTGGTGTCCGGCTGAATAAACAGCAGCCCTTGGGCCGTATGCCGGGCACCAAACAGCCCGGCCAGCTTCTTCTCAAAACTGTCCGGCACCTCGTGAACCACCGGCTTACTCGCCCCGGGCTCCACATGAGCCAGCCGACTCGACATCGGCGCTTGTGCGGGCGCCTGTTCAGACTGTGGCGACGGCTGCGGGCTTGGCATCGCAGGAATATGCGGAGCCTGTGGCGCAAAACCTTCCGCCTGTGCATCTTCATCACTGGCCAGCCGCGACGACAATTCCGCGGTCCGCGTCGATAACGCACGGGCACGCTCCACCAGCTCCGCCGCCCGGCTCATCGCCGGGTTTATGCTCTGGCTCTGCACCACGGGCTGCTGCATCGGCTGCTCACCGTCAAAACCCTGCGACGGGAACACCATCGGTGCCGGCGGGTTCGCCAACAGCCAGTCCGCCAGCCGTTCAAAATCCTGCATGCCCCGGCTGGCCGCGTCGTATTCCGTGATAGGCTGACCGAAGCTCGCCGCTTCCTTCAGCTTGCTGTTGAAGTTGATCACGATCGGCAAAAGGTCTTCGCCGAAGTGCCGCCGAAGCTCACTCAAAATCTCACGCGCCAGCTTCGTACGCACGTCATACATCGTCGCCAGCACGCTGAAACGCACGTGATGCCCCGCACGCCTTGCCAGCATCCGGATCGTCTGCTGCTGCCGCACCGCACCCTGCATCGAGAAGAATCCCGTCTCGACAGGGATCAACACCTCGTCCGATGCACGCAGCGCGTTAAACGTCAAAAGCCCGATCGATGGCGGGCAGTCAATAATGCAAAAATCATAATGGTCCTGCACCGTCGACAGGACCTGCACCAGTCGCCGATCCTTGTCCGGCGCGGTGTTCAGTTGGGCCTCGATCCCAGCGAGCATGATCGACGACGGCGCAAGGTCAAACCCACGCGCGATCTGCCAAGTGATCTCCGACATCGCAAGCGACCCGTCAAGACCGACTCGCAACATGTCCGCGATCGACTTGTCGATCTGTGCATCCGGCACAGCCAACCCCATCGCGCAATGTGATTGCGGGTCCATATCGACCAGCAGGGTGCGCTTGCCTTTGGCGGACAGGGAGGCGGCGAGATTGATCGAGCAAGTCGTCTTGCCGCATCCACCCTTCTGATTGATGATCGCAATGGTTCGCACAACCGGGCCTTTCGTCCGTGAAACCCGCCGGCCAACTCACACGTCAGAGCCGGACCGGGCGCTTCGAGGGGCCGACAACCGTATCAACCCTGTTGCCAGTTATCGGGACCACCAGCACCGAATCTTGAATATCAGTACTGATAAAGCGGATTTAGGTGTTGGGTCTAGGGTCTGGAGTCTAGGGTCTGGTCGGAAGTGGGAGACCGGCAGTGCCATAAGCCCGGCACCCACACAAACCACCTCACAGCTTCGGCCGCATTGGCTTTGCCAGACCCCGGACCCTAAACCCCAGACCCCAACACCCCCGCTACACTATCCACCGGCAAGCGATACCGCATCCGTCTTGCCAGACCCCGGACCCTAGACCCCAGACCCCATGCCAAACCTCATCCTCGCCAGCCGATCCCCGCGACGCGCGCTATTGCTTACCGAAGCCGGCTTCACGTTCGAGCAGACCGAGCCGCCGTTCCACGATCCGCCTCAGCCGGATAACGACCACCCCGGCTCCGCAAGCACCCTCGCCGCCAAGCTCGCGATCGAAAAAGCCCTCAGCCTGCGGGAAGCAGCCACGCCGGACGTCGTAATCCTATCTGCTGACACGATTTGCGTCGGTTCCAACGGTAAGCTCATCGGCCAGCCCGTCGACCGCGAAGACGCCGGACGCATGATCCAGCACTTCCAGCTCAACACCCATTCCGTCATCACAGGGGTTGCACTACTCACCGACAGCATGGACCAGCCCAACGCCTTCGCCGACGAAGCACGCGTCACCCTCGGCAAGCTGAACAGCGCTCAGCTAGACGAATACCTCGACTCCAACCAGTGGAAAGGCAAGGCCGGCGGATACAACCTCTTCGACCGCCGCGACGCCGGCTGGCCCCTCACCGTCGAAGGCGACGAAACCACCGTCGTCGGCCTGCCCATGCAAAAACTCATCCCCGCCCTCAAAAACCTCGGCATCGAACCGGCATAATGACTCAACCCGGTTAGCCACGAAAAGCCACAAAACACACACAAAATTAAGAATCTATATCAATTACGCTTCCGGATCCCCAAGCATCCATCCGCTTCCATTTACCAGCCCTTTTGTGTCTCTTGTGCCTTTTCGTGGCTAAATCCCTTCTCCTACGTATCATGGCACCCGGCCCATGAACCACCAACGCCTCTACGACATCATGTCCGGCCACGCTAAAGACCCCGCCGCCGCCGCCACACGCCTCGGACTCGCTATCTTCACGCCCGGCTACCACCTTGCCACCGCCACACGCAACAAGCTCTTCGACCTCGGCATCAAGAAGACCATCAAGCTCGACCGCCCCGTCATCAGCGTCGGCAACATCACCACCGGCGGCACCGGCAAGACCCCCATGGTCATCGAACTCGCCCGCCGCTTAATTGCCCTGAATCACAAGCCCGCCGTCCTCATGCGCGGTTACATGGCCGGTGAGAAGGGGGCCACCAGTGATGAAGCCCAGGAAATCCAAAACGCACTCGGCAGCGCCGTCCCCGTCATGCCCAATCCCGATCGCGTCGAAGGTGCCCGCCGCGTCCTCGCTGACCATCCCGAAACCACCATCTTCCTGTTAGATGACGGCTTCCAACACCGCCGCGTCGCCCGCGACCTCAACCTGGTCCTGATCGACGCTACCAGACCCTTCGGCTTCGATCACCTGTTGCCAAGAGGCCTATTGCGCGAATCCAAACATAACCTCAAACGCGCCGACGCCATCATCATCACAAGATGCGACCAGGTTTCCGCCGAGGCGCTCTCGCAACTCGATCAACAAATCCAGACCCTCACCAATAAACCACCCCTGGCCCACGCCGCCACCACATGGACCGGTTTTACCGAAACGGGGTCAGACCCCGTTTTTCCGCCCGACCACCTGCAAGCCAAACAAGTCACCGCCGCCTGCGCGATCGGCAACCCCGAAGCTTTCAAACGCATGCTCGAATCCGCCGCCGGCAAGCTCCTGCACATCGATGCCTTCGACGACCACCACACCTACACCACGAACGACATCCAGCGCATCCTGAAAAAGGCCAAACAACATAACGCCGATGCCGTAGTAACCACGGAAAAAGACTGGGTGAAGTGGGCCGAATTGCTTCAACATGAAAACACCGATCCACCCATCCTCCGCCCGACCCTCGGCCTGAGCTTCCTGGAAGGTGCCGATGCAATAGACGACTTATTAAAAGCGGTTTTAGCCGCGGATGAACACGGATGAACACGGATAAGAATAAGAGGTTTTGTCCGCAGATTGCGCAAATGACCCGAATTAAAAGACTTCATAAATGATTCTTTTTTATTCTGCTCAATCACCGCAATCTGCGGATGCTTCTTCTAAACTCTTATCTGTATTCATTCGTGTTCATCTGTGACTAAATAAATAACGCTGCAAAGAAAGTCAGTATCCATGGATCCAATCTCCCTCGCCCGCGAACTCGAAGCCATCGCTCAGACCGGCCTGCACTACTGCAACGATCAATACGATCGCGAACGTTATGAACGTCTGCGTGAAGTCTCCGCGGAGCTGTTAGCCGAATCTTCCAACCTCACAAAACAGGACATCTACGAGTGGCGCAAGGCCGAGTACGGCTACGCCACGCCGAAAGTCGACGTGCGCGCCTTCATCGTGCAGAACGACAAGGTGCTTCTGATCCGTGAAGACGCCGATGAAGGCCGATGGACTTTGCCCGGCGGATGGGCCGATGTGAACGACACACCCTCGCAAGCCATCATACGTGAGGTCGAAGAAGAGTCGGGATACAAAGTCGAAACGCTCAACCTGCTCGCGGTACTCGATCGCGAGAAGCAGGGCCACACACCGCCGATGCCTTACCACGTCTACAAACTCTTCTTCCACTGCAAGATCATCGGCGGCCAGCCCCGCGCCACCAACGAGTCCTCCGAATCAGGCTTCTTCTCGGTCGACGACCTGCCTGAACTCTCGCACTCGCGCATCCTCGAACACCAACTCAAGCAACTCTACGAAGCGGTGAAAACAAACAACACCGCGGCCATGTATGATTAACACTCCAATGTGAAAGGAGTTTCGTACTTTGCAATACACCTCAACCACAATCCCCGCGTTTGCACGCCTCGTCTGCTTGTTACTGTTGGTGCTGCTGACGACCGCCTGCAAGACGCAACACGTTCAACAAGCGATTGACACACCAGCCATCGACCCATCTAAAGCCGTCGCCGTCGCCGACAGCGACCTGCTCTGGTTCGATGCACTTGATATCGGCGTCGAAGGTCAGGGATGGAAAGAGGTCAAACTTCCATACGATCGGCTTCCTGCGGATGCGGAAGGTGTCGTGCGTGGTGAAGTCTGGGGGCTGTCGCACGATTCGGCAGGCCTGTCGGTGAGTTTCATTACTGATTCGCCCGTCATCGCAGCGCGCTGGTCGCTTAACTCCAGCGGCCTGTCCATGCACCACATGCCAAGCACCGGCGACAGCGGCGTCGACCTGTACGCCAAAGACGCGGCCGGGCAATACCGCTGGGTCGGCGCGGGTCGGCCTAAGCAGCAGGATGACAGCGAATGGACGCTGATCAAAAAAGCCCCGGAAGGAACGCACGAATACCGCTTGTATCTGCCGTTATACAACGGGATCAAACAATTACAGATCGGTGTCGCAAAAGATTCGCGCCTGGCTGAACCTGTTCCGTATGATGCCGGGCATGAAAAACCCATCCTCTTCTGGGGCACCTCCATCCTGCAGGGCGGCTGCGCATCACGGCCGGGCATGGCTTACCCGAGCATCATCGGCAGACGAATGAACCGGCCGACCATCAACCTCGGCTTCTCAGGCAACGGCCAAATGGACCCCGAGATCGTCGACATGATCGCCAAACTCGACGTCGCCGCCTACGTCATCGACTGCGGTCCGAACATGAGCCCTGACATGATCACGCAGCGGACCATCCCTCTGGTTACCAAGCTGCGCGAAGCGCATCCCGATACGCCGATCGTCATCGTTGAAAACGTTCCGTATCAGAACGCCTGGTTCGTGCAATCCATGCGCGAGTCTTACCAATCAAGCAACGCACGATTGAAAGAAGCCTACAAACAACTGCGCAAAGACGGCGTGCGTGAACTCTACTACGTTCCCTGCGATGACCTCTACGGCCACGACAGCGAAGCCACCGTCGACGGCGTCCACGCCACCGACCTCGGCTTCCTGCGCCTGGCCGACGGCGTCGAACCCACACTAAGAAAAGCCCTGAAATAACAGTATTTTTTAGCCACAGATAAACACGGATGAACACGGATAAGAAGTCAGAAGAAGTATCCGCAGATTACGGCGATTACGCAGATAAGAGAAGGTCGTATAGATAATCTTCGGCCTGGTCCCTTCTCCCCCTGGGAGAAGGTTAGGATAAGGGCCGGGTTGATTACGCGATCACACTAATACCGAAAACCAAAATAACGCCGGCCCTCACCCCGGCCCTCTCCCGAGGGGAGAGGGGGTTTGGTTGTGCTTCATACCTGAAATACACTGTTATTTGAGTGTTTATCTGTGGCTATTCAACTTCCGCGAACTCAATCCAGTTCAGCGTCTGACCTTCCGACGCAAAACGCACGAGCAGCGTCTGCTTACCCGCTTTGAGTCGCAAGCGCGCTTTCACATCCTGCCAACCGTTCTGCGTCGGTGTAACCGCCGCGGCGATACGTTTATTGACGCCTAATTGTATCTCGCCCGGCTCGCCACTGATGCGTAGCGTCAGATCATACATCCCGGTTTTTTCGGTATAGATGTTGTAAGACAGTTCGCCGCGCGCTTGTGTTGTCGTCATGTCCGCGAAGCCGTCCGCATCTTTCGTCGGATAGATCTCCGCGTTGTTCATCGTCACGTAACGTTCTGCCTGCAGTTTCCCGGGGATTTGATAGTACACATGCTTATCATGCACGGGCATGTTGACATAGACTTCACCGAGCGGGCTGAGTTTGCCGGGCTCTTGTTCGAGCAGCGAGATGTATGGATTGTCCGCGCGTTCCTTGAAGTAGGCGTAGCCGTGCACGTGTTCGGTGCGTTCAAACAGGTCGGTTGCCTGCATGAGATGCGTGATCGCGGTGTCCATGTCCCTGGCATCCCAGCGCGCGTACTCGGTGACCCACAACGGCTTGCCGAACTGTTTATACATTTCGTCGACCGACCAACGGATTTCATTCATGTCGCCATACGCGTGGTAACCGATGCCCGGCACTTCGGTGTCGCCGACGTAATAAAGAAACGCTTTTAAGAAAGGCACCATGTAGGTGTAAGTGACTTCCTTCTTATCGATCGGGTCGTACGCGGTGATGCTTGCTTCGGTTGCCGAACCGAGCGCCATGTGCGGCCCATCGACCGGCACATCGAACTTGTCCGCGATCGCTTTGGCTTGCTTGTAGACTTCGGCGGTGCGCTTGGGCGGGATGAACGCCTGGTCCTTGAGGTTCGGCTCGTTAAGGATCATGATGCGGCGCGGTTTGGGGTGCGACTTCAGGTGCGCTTCGAGGCCGGCAAGTGAATCGGGATCGTCGCCCCAGACCATCGGGACGTAATCAAAACTGACATCATCGGGTGGGGTATCGTGGGACGTGAAGTGCCAATTATACCACCACGACACCCCGGTCGACAAAACGCGGAAGTCGTTATCCACCAGTTTATTTGCGCACACACCCCGCTTGTCACTGCGCATGTGCGCATCGCACGGTACTATTTTGTCCCGTTTCTGGGGCGCTTCGGCCTCGGTGGCGGCGGGTCCCGCGCCGACTGAAATCATGACGAACATCGCCATCAGGAAAAATGCACAGGTCGATCGGATCATCGTGGGCATGCGCGGGCTCCGGGTTGAGCGTGAACCGGTCCGGGCCGACAGCCGGGGCCGGGGAATCGATAAAGAGTTTACCGTTTTTGCCCTTGGTTTTGGAGGGCATTATTGTGATAAAGCGTGAAGTAACAAGATGTAACAATTGGGCGTTTCCGGATGTTTCCGGGAGGTTTACAGCTCTTTTCGCAGAACGCCAGGGGCGGATTGGCAAGATTTCGATATAACTCGGGGCAATCGTTGCCCGGGTGGCTGATTTTGCATGTTTATTTAATTAATCTTGCTCTACTCGATACACCCCGGCCAAGGCCCGTTGGGCCACGACCGGGCTTGGGGCGGATGTGACGGGTAGCAAGAAAGTATGAAAGTGATGACCGGCGGGGCGGTTCTGTGTACACTGTCGCAGTTGTGCCTCTTCTGAGGTAACCCAAGAAAGCTAAAAACTTTTCAGTTTTGAAAGGATCGGATATGGCCGGCATGATGGATACGGTTTGGACACTGGCCCACGGCGGCAGCGGCATGATGGTCGCTATCCTCGCCATGGCATCGGTCGCGGGCTTCATCGCGGGCATGCTCTTCGAACGCGCGAGCAAGCATTCGCATAACGAAGAGAAGTAAACCTTGCCCGGCGGCGATCTGATCCGGCTGCTGGACAACTGGCGCGAAAGGCGTGTCACCGTCGTCGGCGACTTCATGGCCGACCGTTACGTCTATGGCTATGCACAACGGCTTAGCCCCGATGCGCCGGTGCCGGTCCTCGCAGCAGAACGTGAAGAACTTAAACCAGGCGGCGCGGCCAACGTCGCGCTGGCTTTGCGTGCGCTGCGCTGCGAAGTGAACTGCATCGGTGTCGTCGGCAACGAAGATATGGCAGACAAGCTGCGCGGCGCTTTGGAAGATGCGGGCTGCGACGGCAAGGGATTGATCGCCGACAAAGATCGGCCCACCACGGTCAAGCACAACTTCATCGGGCTTGCGCAGCATCGGCATCCGCAGAAGATGTTCCGCGTCGATCAGGAAAGCCGGGCGCCGATTTCCAAATCGATCACGGACAAGCTGCTCAAGCTCGTCGAGCGCAAGCTCAAGCAGACGGACATCCTCTGCATCGAGGACTACAACAAGGGTGTTTTAAACGAAACGCTTTGTCAGGGAATGATCAAGCTCGCGAAGCGCGCGGGCGTGCCGGTGCTGGTCGACCCGGCCGCGATCGAGGATTACAGCAAGTATCGCGGCGCGACGTGCATCACGCCGAACCGATACGAAGCGGCGCTTGCCACCGGTTCGGATGCTTATGAAACCGGCCACGATGCGCTGGTAAAGCTTGGCCGCAAGATGATCCGCAGCTTGTCGCTGGACACGCTGGTGTTGACGCTGGACAAGCAGGGATTGCTGCTGATGAAAAAAGGGGATAAGCCCCTTTTCGTGCCGACGCGGGCGCGCGAGGTGTATGACGTCACCGGCGCGGGCGACATGGTGCTTGCAATGCTCGCCGCGGCGCTTGCGAATGATATTGATTGGCCCGAATCCACCGAGCTCGCCAATATCGCGGCGGGGCTCGAGGTCGAGAAGTTCGGCGCGATCCCCGTCGATCTTGATGAAGTATTGCTCGATGTCTTAGCAAGCAACCATCAACCGCACAGCAAGCTGCGGACATTGGAGCAGCTACAAACCGAGTTGGCTGCGCATCGCAGGCAAGGCAAGACGATCGCGTTCACCAACGGCTGCTTCGACATCCTGCACGCCGGCCACGTCAGCTACCTGCGCGCCGCCGCCGAGCAGGGCGACCTATTGGTCGTCGCCGTCAACAGCGACCGCTCGATCCGCAAACTCAAAGGCAAGGACCGCCCCGTCAACCACGAGGCCGACCGCGTGTCTGTGCTAAGCGCGCTGGAGAGCGTGGACTACCTGGTCATCTTCGATTCGGATACACCTAAGCCGCTATTGCGGAAGCTCAAGCCCGACGTTTTAGTCAAAGGCGACGAATACGCCCACAACGAAGTCGTCGGCTACGAGATCGTCGAATCCTACGGCGGCAAAATCGCCCGCGTCCCGATGGTGAAGGGACGGAGCACGACGAATATTATCCGGAAGATGCGCGGGTGAAGCGTTGACTTACTCCCTCTTTCTTCACAACGAATTCAATCTGTGATCGAATCCGGTATCCGATTGTGTTTAGCCACGGATAAACACGGATGAACACAGATAAGAAAAAACAAGAAGTATCCGCAGATTACGCAGATGGCGCAGATTAAGAATTCACCTTCATGTTGCGCGGGGAGAAGGGGCCGGAGGGGTTGTGTTGTTATTAAAAAGCAACCCCGGGCAAGCCCGGGGCTAAGTAGGGGGGGGTGTTGGGCGCGCGAGCCGGCGGCTCGCGGCTATGGGTACGTTGTGTTTGGGGTGATTGGTTATTCGTTTGCTTCGGGTCGGCGGCGGCGGGTGGTTCTTAGGGTCAGGCTGGTGACTGCACCGGCGACTAAGATGGCGGTGACGGGTTCGGGGACGGGGTTGGCGTTGGCGTCGACCTGGGCGACTGCGCCGCTACCGCCTAAGTTCACGCGCATCTTGTCGTAGGTGAAGCCGGACCAGTCGAGGGTCTGGACGCTGTTGTCGCCGAGCGCGATGAAGTCGTAGCTTTCGTCCAGCAGATGGCCGTCGAGGAAGAACTGGACGCTGCCGGGTTCGCATCGGTTGTCGACGTCGAGCATGATGAGGCTGCCGGAGCTGATGGTCTGGTCGAAGAGGAAGTCGAAGTAGCCGGCGTGTCGGCCGCCCTCGTCGTCGGGGTTGTCGACGTAGCCGTCGCGGTTCCGGTCGCGGATGTTTTCAGCGAGGATGAGGACGTTGCCGCGTTCTTCGTCGTTGTTTTGGCCGTAGCGCCAGCGGTCGGTGCGCAGGTCGTAGTCGCCGCCGGTGGGGTGGAGCGAATCGAAGGCGATGGCGGCGTCGAAGCAGCGGTTGTAGTTCTTGGCGGTGATGTGCACGCCCCAGTCGGCGTATTCCTCGTCGATGAACTGGCCGGCGAGGATGGGGTTGCCCTGCGCATCGGTGTCGAAGTCGAGCGTGAGGGCGTGAGCGTAGCCGGCAGCGCTAAACAGCGCGGCAGCGGCGAGCGTGCATGCAAGGCGTGTAGCCATCTGGATCTCCCTGATCGGTTAACAAAACGTCACAACACTATCGGACCGTCGGTCGGCGGCTGTGACAAGGAAGCATGGCAAATGGCGGGCAGGGATGAGAAGTGGTTAATGAAGAATTGGATGAGGAAAGTGTTATAGGAGCGGTTTAATTGGTATAGGTTGAAGCGGGGGGTGTAGGGTGTAGGGTGTAGGGTGTAGGGTGTAGGGTGTAGGGTGTAGGAATTTTATTTCTTTTTCAGCAACGCCGGTTCTGAGCGAAGCGAAGGGGCGGGTATCTGGGGATTGGGGATTGATTTTATTTGTTTGTAAGTGTGGGTTGGGCGCGCGACCCGGCGGGTCGCGGCTAAAGAGGGGGGGCGTTAGATGGGAAGTGTAAGGGGTGTCGGCCCTCACCCCGGCCCTGTTCCGGGGGTGAGGGGTGTGGCGTTGTTTTATGAGCCGAACCGATTGAGGTCCTGGAGGATCTGGATCAGGCGGGGTTTGCAGGTTGCGTAGAATTCGGCGGGATTTTCGATGGGTTTATCATTCATGTCGGTGATGAGGTTCTGATAGATCGGATCGGTGTCGATGGGGAAGGTGGCTTTGTATTCGCTGCCGACGTAGGCGATCCTGGACCAGTCGGCGATGACGGTGTATTCACGTTGCTCATCGCCCAGGAGGTTATAACCCAGCGAATAATCTTCGGGCGGGTTTTTGACGCCGAGCAGCGGCATGATGGTGGCGGGGATATCCATGTGGCTGGTGAGTTGGTCGACGACGGCGTGCGGTGTGCCGGGGACCCAGAGGACGAAGGGCGTGCGTGTCTGTTCTTCGGTGAACTGGGAGTTGTGGCCCCACCGGCCTTTTTCCATGAACTCTTCGCCGTGGTCGCCGGTGATGATGACGATGGTGTTCTTGAGCAGGTCGTTGTCGCGGAGGTAGTCGATGACCCGGCCGATCTGGCTGTCGAGGTGGTGGCAGGAGTTGATGTAGCGGTTCTTGATCAGTCCGATGTCGTTTTCCAGGTCCATCGTCGCGTAGTTGAAGTCCTGCAGGTAGTTCTCGCGGATGATGCTCTCATCGGGGAAGTAGTACCGTGCGTGCGGCGACTCGAAGAACATGAAGGTCATGAAGGGTCTGGATCTGTCGCGGTTCTCAATGAACGAGAGGATGTTGGTGACGTTGATGCGGTCACGCTCCCAGCCCTGACCCTTCTGGTATTGGTGCATCTGTTCGCGTGGCACGCGGCTGAAGATGGTCTGGTCGAATTCGGGGTAATTGAATCCGGAGCTGGTGTAGAGGTCGAGTTGGTAGTTCTGTTGTTGCAAGACGTCCATGACCAGGGCGCTGCGTCGTTCGTTGAGGAAGGCAAACCAGTAGTTGCCGTACAGGCCATAGAACATCGAGAAAACACCCATACGTGTGCCGTTACTGCCGCTGTAGTGGTGGGTGTATCGCCGGGCCTGTTCGCTGAACTTCCATGTGTCGGGCATGACTTCCGGGTTGAGCATGTCGGCGCGTAGTGATTCGGAAACGAGCCAGACGATGTTCAGGGGTTGCTTGGGGGGATCGACGTCAAGGGGTTTAAGCGGGTATTGGAGATTGAGCTCAGTCTGCTTCATTTCAAATGCGGGGTCGTTGTCGACTTCGAAGCCCATCCGCTCGGCGGTTTTATCGAAGGTGGTAGGGATGTAGAGGGGGAAGGTCTGCGCGTTCACCAGCACGGGGGTGTAGGCCTGCATATGGGCGAACCCGTAAGCGATTTGCTCGCAGGCGCCGATGATGATCAGGCTCAGGATCATGCTAACTCGTGTGGGCTTGATGAACACGCGTTTCCAGGCGGGCTGAAACGGTGCGACCCAGAACACGATCGCGAGCAGGGCCAACTGCACGAACAGGAATCCGGCGATGATGAGGGCGTATGTCAGGAAAGCCGAGCCCTCGCCGCCCATCGATTCGATCCCGCCGGGCGTTGTGATCAGGTTCCAGATAAACCCGTTGAAGTGCATGCCGTAGATCGTGTAGATCGTCTTGTCCGCGTAGATAGCGATTTGAATCGTGGTCGTTAACAGTACGGCGACGGTGAACATGAGGCGTTGTCCCCACCGCTGACGGAACGTCGATCCCCAGCTCAACTTCGAGGACAACTGCAGCAAACGATCGATGAGCCAGACCATGAGGATAGCGGGAGACAAGTAGAGCAGTGAATAGATCAGGAACACCGCCACCACAAACAGCGTGGTCGACAGCCGATCTAAGTGCACCGAGCGCAGATAGGTGGAAGTGTTGATGAGGGTGACGATGTAGCTGAGAAACAGGAACTGATTGAACCTGGCAGGACTTTGTGCCCGATTTTCCATTCAAGTACTTTCTTATAGTTGTGCCGAAGTGATCAGCGACAGTATATCCCTCCAAGGCAAACACGGTCTATGTGTAAGCTCAGAATAAACTGCACATAAAAAGACTTGAACGGATTAATTGTCCTGTAGTGCCTGCAGCAAAACGGGCAGGGATGGGTGTCTTGGGTTGATGCGCTGCAAGGTTTTCACATCTTGTCGGGCGGCTTCTTTGTTGCCTGCTTTGAGGTTCCACTTGGCGGCTTCGGCGGCGGCGTGGTCGTTGGTGGGGTCGGCGTCGAGGACGCGCTGGTATCGGTCGGCGGCCATCGCGGGTTTGCCGAGCATGTCCCAGGTTTCGGCGACGGCCCGCAAAACAGCCGGGCTCAACTGCGCCTCGGCGGGCAGGCGGTTGAGCAGAGCGAGTGATTCGGCGGGCTGATTGTCCTGGCGTAATAGCGAGGCGCGCTTGAGCATGTAGGCGATGTTCAAGCGCCTCTTGTCGGCGGGCATGGCTTCGATGGCGCGGTCGATCTGGTCGAGCGCGAGTTTTGTCTTGCCTTGCTTGGCGTAGATGTCGGAGAGCAGGGCGTAGGCGCTGTGCAGTTGCGAGTCGTGGCGGATAGCCTGCTCGAGTGTTTGGATGGCGTCATCGTATTGCTCGAGTTTGAACTGCGCGTTGGCGAGGAAGATGGCGTGGTTGGTCTGGTCGGGCTCGAGTTCGAGGGCTTTTTTGTAGTGGTCAACGGCGGCTTCGAGGTGGCCGAGATTCATCTGCGCGGAGCCGACGAGTTGATGGATGTTTGCCTGGTCGGGATCGATCTGCAGGGCATGCTCGAAGGCGTCGACGGTCTCGGTAAGCCTGCCGGCGAACATGAGCATCTGGCCCTTGAGGGTGTAGGCGGGTGCGGAATCGGGGTAGTCGGCGATGAGCTGGTCGAGACGTTCGATCAGCGGGCCGACGTCGCGGTTGTTTTCCATCGCGAGGCCGAACTGATCGCCGAGGTCGGCGAGGGCGTCGTTGAGCGCCTGAACTTCAGCGGGCGGCGGCGGTGGGCCGAGGGGGGGGATGGTTGGTCTGGGGCCGGGAGACTGGGCTGGAAAAAAGAACAGAAAGATGAGAAACGCAACTACATAAAATGCGATGACGATCCCAACGAGCGGATGGATGCGAAAAGGCTTTTTCGGGTTGGGCGGATTGTTTGGGTTATCAGGATTCACGGCCCAAGCGTAGCGGAAGGTTGGGTGGGTTTCTAGCTTGGGGGGTGAGTTGGTGGGAGGGAGTGGGCCCCGGTTGCTGAAGCAACCTCCGCCGAGGGGGGTAGTGGAGGGGGATTCATGGTGGGGGGCAGCCCCGGTTGCTGAAGCAACCTCGCCGCGGGGGGATGGTTGTTGGTATGGGGGGAGGGGCCGGTTGCTGAAGCAACCTCGCCTAGGGGATTGAGATCGGTCGGATCAGGATTCGGTCAGGTCGTTGGGGGGCGGGGGTGGGGGGCCCGGGATGAGGTAGTAGGTCTCGTGGGTGTTGTTTTGTTGTTGCTGTTCGTACATGGAGGCCATGCGCTGGTCTACAAGGGTGGTGTTGACCGGCGTGGAGATGGAGCCGGCGAGCAACAGGCCGAGGTAGGCGGATACGCTGTAACGGACCCAGCTTGGCATGGTGTCTCCCGTAAACAACCGAATACCGTCGTTTGAAGCATCCAATTCAAGTGGCGGGCTGGCAAGCGGTTGGGGGGCAAATTGTGTGATTTCGTGGCTGAGGCTGGGAGAGGGCGGGTGGTTGTCTATAATCCCGGGCCGATGCTTGAACTTAGTCGAACAGTACGATTTTGCGTCAATGACCCGCCGACGGGGGGCGCATCGGAAGATGGACGGCGTGATAACACGTTTGCGGCGTGGCCTGCGATGCGTGGGTTGGGGCGGTATTACGAGCTGGACGTGACGTGCCGGGGCGATGCGGACCCGGTGACGGGGTACTTCATCAACATCAAGCAGATCGACCGGGCGGTGCAGGAACACGGGCTGGGCTGTTTTACTGAGGCGATAGCGGAGCCGGGCGGCGTGGCGATGGGCGGGTTGATGCGGCGGCTGCTCGGGGCGATCGGGCCGGCGTTGCGTGACACGGTGGTGCGGGCGGAGTTGAAACTGACGCCGACGTATGGGATCGCGATACGGAGCGAAGACATGGAGCATGTGTTGATCCGGCAGATGTACGAATTTTCCGCGGCCCATCGGCTGCACGTGCCGAGCCTGAGCGAATCGGAGAACCGTGAGGTGTTCGGCAAGTGCAACAACCCGGCGGGGCACGGGCACAACTATCGTCTGGAGGTAGTGGTGCGTGTGCCGATCGATGGCGTGGGCAGGACGGCGGAGGCGGGGGCGCTGGATGCACTGGTAAACGAGCACGCGGTTATAAAGCTGGACCATAAGCATCTGAACAGCGATGTGCCCCAGTTCGCGGCGTTGAACCCGTCGGTGGAGAACATCGTGCGGGTGATCTGGGGGATGCTGGATGAGCCGATGAACGAGGCGGGCTGGGGGCTGGAAGAATTGAGCGTGTGGGAGACGAGCAAGACGGTGTGCACGTACCGTGGGCCGGGACGTGGCAAATCGACGGACGCACAGTAAACTGTGGCATGCTTTTTTTCTTCCTGGCACAGGCACAGAACGCAGCGAAACAATCGCAGATCTCGGCTCATGACCGGGCGTGGATCAGCCTGATACTGATTGCGTCGCTATTAGGGATCGGGCTGCTGGTGATGATCGGGCTGCTGGCGGCGTGGCGTAATCAACTCAAGCGTCAGCGTGAGATCGAAGAGGCGCACGAAGAGCGTGACAACGACATGCCACGTGCGGATGCCTGGGCGACAGCGGCCCAGCGGATTTCACCTGAGGATACCGGGCCGGATGATGCACATGTCTCGCCGTATCTGGAGGATGATGAGCCTGAAGCTGGGCAGGCGGGCGGATACGGGGAGGATGAAGAAGAGGAAGATGATGACGACTTCCCGTTCGGGCGGGATGATGATGACGAGGATGATAAGGTTTAGGGTGTGGGGTGTGGGGTGTGGGGTGTGGGGTGTAAAGATATGCGGCAGCAAGCTGCCGCGCTAAACGGGGGATGTGGACGGGGCATGTCGAAGCGCGGGGGGAATTGATTAATCAGATTGTTTTGATTGTTGGAACTTGCAGACGCCGGTGCCTTTGCAGGATTCGCATTCGTCGGCGTTGCCTTGGGTGTGGCTTAGGCAGTGGTCGATGCGCGAGCGGATGACGTCGTGCATCATGGGGTGCAGGCCGATCGGGGCGGTGATGAGGTATTCGACGCCCGGGTGTTTGACGGCGGCCTCTTTGGTGATGCGTGGGATGTCTTCGCGCCAGTGTTTGCCGGGGAGCAGGAAGTACGGGCAGATGACGATGCGCTTGGCGCCGCGCTTGACGCAACGATCAAACGCGGTGGCGATCGAAGGTTCAGCCAACTCCATATGCGCCGGTTCAACAATCGCACAATCCGAGCCATCCGCGAACTGTTCGACAAAGTGTTCGAGCATGCGGTTCGACGCATCCCGGCGTGAGCCGTGGTCGACGATGATGATCGCAGTGCTGGCGTCGTTTGGGGTCATATTGAAGGACCGGGTGTCGGGTGTCGGGTGTCGGGTGTCGGGTGTCGGGTGTCGGCGGAATGATAGCCGGGATATACCTGGTCGACGCTCAATAATAACGCAAGTCTTAATTGGGCAGAGATAACAGCCAGGCAAACAGGACAATATATACGATCATAAGCACATACTGAATGCAGGTATGCAACAAGGTATAAGCCCGTTTGGACATAGGATCATGCCCCGAAGCATCATGCAGCCTGCGAACACGAAATCGACGACCTATATTTTTGCCTATCACAAAAGGCGCAACCGCAGATAAGCCATAGAAGGTGCTTGCGAGTAATACCTCTTGAACAAGCCCACTAACAGGAAACACATTCAACACTTCATTAACAACAAACACCAGGACGCCAACGATTAACAAACTCGCCACCGACACGATCGGTGCTAAAAACAGTGCTATATAGGGATACCGAGCATCTTTAAGCTGCCAAACAGTTTCCTTTTCCAATATCTCAAGCTCAAACGCTTTGCCGCACTCCGGGCAGCGGTTCTCCGGAAGGGCGGTGAGGTTGTAGCCGCATTCGGGGCAGTAGAGGGTGGGCACCGATATAGGATAGTGGATGGCTGGGCAGTGGTGGAATGCTCACCTTGCAGAAAGTCGCAGACTCAACAAGCCATCAGAACACGATGAACGGCAGCAGGCATACTGAAAAGCAGATCCACATCGCCACATATTGAATCAGAATGTGTGTCAGGATAAAGCCCCACAGCGGCATGGGCACCCGGCCGGAATCGTCTTTCAGTCGACGGAGGCGGAAGCGTTTGCCGAGGGTTATCCCTAAAAGGACGGGCGTCACCGCGCTTAATACCAGAAACTCGAAGATGTAAACCAGCGGTGAGGCGAATATCGTTTCGTAATACGAATACGAAAAGCACTTAAACATCAACTCATCAAAGATAGCAAGCAGTGTAAGCGAAAAAAATGCCCCGAAGATTGATAGACAGGGAGCCAGGAATACCGCGAGAAGTGTGGAATCCCCGCCCGAAAACTCACGGTTTTGTTGTTCTTCCAGTTGCTCCGGATCGAAGTCTTTGCCGCACTCCGGGCAGCGGTTCTCCGGAAGACCTGTGAGGTTGTAACCGCATTCGGGGCAGTGGAGGGTGGACATTCACGGTTAGGATAGCGGATGGTGGTGTGGGGTGTGAGAATGGTATTGCTAATGGCTAATCGCTAAAGGCTAATGGCTTTCTTCCCCCCCCAACGCCGGTTCTGAGCGAAGCGAAGGGCCGGGTATCCGGGGATTGGGGGTTGGGGATTGGGGATTGGGGATTGGGGATTGGGGATTGGGGATTGGGGATTGGGGATTGGGGATTGGGGATTGGATTGATTTTATTTGTTTGTGTGGGTGAGTCAGGCGCGCGACCCGGCGGGGCGCGGCTATGGGGGAATTCGTTGAGTTTTGAGCGCGTAAGAGTTGTCGGCCCTCACCCCGGCTCTCCCAAGGGGAGAGGGGGCGAGGGGGGGATAGTGGGTTCTGTTGTCTTACTCGACGATGATTACCTGGGGTTTGATCATGGATTCGGCCTGGGTTTTGAGTTTCATCAGCAGTTCGGTGTGGTACCTGGCTTGTCGTTCGACTTCGTGCAACTGTTGTGCGGCGTTTTGGTATTGCTCGGCCAGTTCGAGAAGACTTTTTTCCTTCATTTGATCCAGTTGGACTTGATAGGCCTGGAGTCTGGCCTGAAGGCGGTCGGTATCCTGGAGCACATCGTTCAGTCGGTTGTTCAGGTTCTCCAGCAGGCCGTCGCTTAGGCTTTGAGCGAGTTGTTCGCGTCGCTCGGCGAGACGAACCATCTGTTCGGCGACCTCCGCCTTGGCGTTATCCAGATCCATGGCGCTGGCCTGACCGCTCTCGACGAGTTTGTTCATCCGATCGAGCGCGGCTTTTTTCAGTTCGAGCAACTCCTGCAGCGCCTTCATCGTTTCGTCATCTTGAGCGCGGTGTTCGACCTCGGATGTTTTTTCGGCGATGCGCTGGCTCAGCCGTTCACGCATCGTCTGGGATACATTAAGTTCCATCTGCATGTCTAAGAGATCACTCTCAAGATGCTGTTGCTGACCGAGCACCTCGTCCAGCGACAACGCGGCGGTGCCCGCCTGCTCTCGCAACTGACGCATTTGATCCCTTAACGCCTCAACCTTTGCCTTGGCTTGATGAAGTTGTTCTTCAGCCTTGGTGATCGGCTGGATGTTGGCTTCGCGGACCTGTTCGTCCATCCGCTGTAGGACGGCGTTGAGGTTTTCGAGCGTCTTGGAAAGGAACTTGTCAGCTAAAACCGAGGCGTCCGATTGCTCGCCTTCAGGACCGGGGACATCCACGTTGATTGCCAGCCCGATCATGGCGACCGACCCGGTGCTCTGGTAGATGTTGACATCCAGTTCGCCGTTGAGTTCCGACAGGACTGTGCCGAAGACTTCACGAGCGGCCCGGCCCGAGACGGGGTAGCTATGGATCAGGTCGATGAGCACGCTGTTGTTCATGACTGCTGCGGCTCTACCGGTAGATCCGCCGCCGTAGCCGCCGCCCATACCCATTTCAGCACCAAATTCGCCGCCCATCATGCCCATCCCCATGCCGCCCGCCATTGCCGGCGCGGTGTTATGAATCCCGAGCGACGGGTCGGTGCTGACACGGGCGATGCAGGTCGACTCGACCATTTCGGCTGAGGCGATCGCGGGCAGGACGCAGATAATCAGCGCGATAATCAGGTGGAAAGCATATCGCATGGTATAGCACTCCTGGGTTGAGTAGGTGTTTGGTTGGGGTTGATCCGCTTGCGGGCGATACCGGCCCAGGCGGAGTCGGGGAAGTTTGCCAAGACGTTTGTATAGAGTTGTTGGGATTGATCGTTCGGGCCGAAGTCGCGTTCCATGCGGTCGGCAGTGAGGACAAGGCGCTTGGCGGCGAGGTCGGCCTGCGCCTGTGCAGCGGCGACGATGTCAGGGTTGGATGCCTCGGGTGTTTGTTGTGCTGATTGTCTGGCTAACAGCGATTTGACGACTGTTTCCTGTAGCGCGATCTGCATGCGCAGTTCTTCAAGCGATGGTTGATCGGCTTCGGTGTCTTGCGCGTAAGTATCTGCTGTGGATGCGATCTGTGAGGGTGGATTTACGGAAGTCTGATCGGGTTGGCTGAGCATAATCCAACCAAAGAACAGGACCGCGAGTACCGCATCAACGCTTAATACGCCGATCGCTGCGCGCCGCACGGTTATGCGCCGGTTGCCGAGTCGGATGGCCTGTTGTGTAATATCTGTGTCGCATGCTTGCGGTTTTGGAGCGCCGGCGTCCGCGTGATTGAGCAGGTCATTGAGTTGCTGTTCGTTCATGGTTGTAACTCCCGTGGGAGACATTCGGCGAGGCGGTTGCGTGCGCGGTGAAGCCGACCTGTGGTTGCACTATGGGACAGGCCCAGTGCCTGGGCGACCTCGCTGACGGTCATCTGCTGCATGTATCGCAGCACGAGTACTTCCTTATCGCGTTGGGCGAGTTTGCTCATCGCTTCGCGCACCTGTCGGCCGAGTTCTTCACGTTCGATTTCGCCGCTTGGGACAAATGATTCAACCTGCCTGCCGTCCTGCTGTGCGTGCATGTTCATCATGAGCACGCGTTTGAGTTTGAGTTTTCGCAGCCGACTCCGAGCGGTATTGACCGTGATCATCGTCAGCCAGCCGCGGAGCTTTTCGGGCTCGCGCAGTTGTCGGCGGTGTTGCCAAGCCTTGGCAAAAACATCCTGCACGACGTCATCGACATCCGGGCTCCAACCGAGCAGCCGCTGGGCGAGGCGGGCAATGAAGGCCTGGTGCGTCCGCACGATGTGCGCGAACGCTTCGGGGTCCCCGTTGGCGGCCCGTTCGGCCAGGCTGTGATCCGTCTCGCCTAACAGACCGGCCCCCTTGCTCCATGGGATCGAACTCGGTGTCATCATTCAATTCATATCAATAGATGCGCCCGCGGGGTATGGGCTTACAGGGAATTGAAGATATTTTACGGATTCATAGATAATACAGGAACATTGCAGGAGAGCTGCCGAGGTAGAAGCCGATCAGGAGCAGGTATAAAAACATCAAAGCGGCGAAGATGATCGCAAAAATCAGCCAATACACCCACAGGGGCCTGACCGGGCGCTGATTTCGGCTGGTTTGCTCAAGGGCTATCAACGAATTGCGATGCCGCCGGGCAAGCGACCAACTCATAGCGATCGGCATGATGGGAAAAGTGAAAAGCCCCAATACCCAGGCGGCCAGGACGGCCAAGGCATCATGAATCCCTTCAAGCCTGCCGATGATGAATAACCACACCGGCACCATACCAATAATAAAAAGCGGAAACGCCAGGACCTGGCCCCATATCCGGCGTGATGCGCGCTCGGCCTTCACCCGCGCCTTGTACAACTCGGCCCTGGTGAACCGGGCGCCGCACTCAGGACAACGCAACTCGGCCAGGCCGGTCAGGTTGTAGCCACAATTTAGGCAGTAGTAGGTTGGCATGGCACACCGGAAGTAATAAAACTCAGTCCTCATCCTCTTCGGTGACGAAGACGCTCGATGCAAGGTCGTCGTGTAAACGGTGATGCAGGCTCATTTCAGACAGGGCTTCACGGGCTTTTTCAACTTCCTTTAGCGCGTCAGGATCGACGCGGACGATGTGGTAGATCGGGTCACCCGGTGCGACGCTGGGGATGGTCGTCATGCCGAGGATGATGCCGTTAATGGGGGATTCGATGACGTTCTGTTCGGTGCCTAGCAGGCTGGTGTTGGTGGCGAGCGCTTCGCCCTTACGGACGATGTCGCCGGGCGAGCTGTGGAAAGTAAGCAGCCCGCCGTGCAGTGCGCGGACCCATCGGGTTTTGCTTGCTTCGACGCGGTAGGCAGGTTGTCTTTGTTTGCCCTTGACCATACCGAGGTAGATGAGGCAGTTTCGGATGCCGCGCAGTGCATATTCGACGATGCCGGGCTCGACTTTCCAGACTTCGCCTGCTTCGAGGATGAGGGTGGGTTTGCCGGCCTTGCAGGCGCTGCGGCGCAGTGAACCGAGCGGCCCCTGGCTTGAGATGATCAGTTCCGAGCCGAAGGCGCGTGCGAAGTCGGCCAGCCTGGGATCGGACATGTCGGCGCGGACGTTGGGGAAGTTGGTTCGGCGGACGGCGGCGGTGTGCAGGTCGATGCCGTAGTCGCAGCGCTGGATGATGTTGTCGTGGACCACGCGGGCGAAGCGCCGGGCGAGGCTGCCGGTGCGTGAGCCGGGGAAGCTGCGGTTGAGGTCGCGCCGATCGGGCATGTATCGGGAGTGCCGCTCGAAGCCGAGGATATTGATGACGGGTACAAGCACGAGTGTGCCGGCGATGAGTTTGAAAGGCTCGTCGATGATGAGTTGCCGGATCGTGCCGGTGCCGTTGATTTCATCGCCGTGGACGGCGGCGGTAATCGAAACGGTCGGACCGGGCTTTTTGGCTCGCCAGATGTAGACGGGGATATTGATGTTGCTGCCGGCGTAGCCTTGCGTGACGGTGATATGCACTTCGGCGCGTTGGCCGGGCTCGACGTGGACGTTATCCCAATCACCGATACCACCGAGTGTGCTTGTCACATGGCCTCCTCGATATCCTTGACCAGTTCGGGATCGAGCGGTTGTACCTTCATCTTGCGTTTTCGTCGTTTCTTTTCGGGGACGAGGTCGCGCATGGATTCGAGCTTGCCATAACATAGCATGCGGTCGCCGGGTTCGATGGTGCGCGAACCTTTGGGATTGGAGATGACGCTGGTGCCGCGGTTGAGGGTGAGGATGGCGATGTCGCGGTCGCGCAGGCCGGAGGCTTCGATTGTTTTTCCGATCAGGTCGGAGCCGTCGGGGACGTGGATTTCAGCGACACCATAGGACGCACTGACGGTGAGGCGTTGGCGGATGTCGATTTCAGGCAGGTTGACGCGCCCGGCGATGTAGTCGATCACAGCGCCGGCAACGTCCAACTCGGTCGCGCCTTCGATGCCTTCCAAACCGGGGGAGGAGTTGACCTCCATGACCTGCGGGCCGGAGTTGCTCTCAAGCATATCGACGCCGGCAACGCGCAGGCCGAGGATCTGGGCGGCCTGGACGGCGGTGGCTTCGTATTCGGGCGTCAGCTCGATCGGTTCGGCTTTACCGCCACGATGAACGTTGCTGCGGAACTCCTGGCCCTGTGCGACCCGCCGCATCGCCGCGACGACACGATCACCCACGACAAAAGCGCGGACATCTTTGCCCTTGCTCTCGGCGACGAACTTCTGAATCAGCACGTTCTGCTGCGCGCCGTGCAGTGTTTCGATGATGGCCTCTGCGATCTTGTCGCTCTCGGCGAGGATGACGCCGACGCCCTGCGTGCCTTCGATGAGCTTAATCACAACCGGCGCTCCGCCGACGCGTTCGATGGCGGGCAGGACATCCTTGCGGTTGCGCACAAATGCCGTACGCGGGATGCCGATGTCGTGTCGGCTGAGGATCTGCAGCGAACGGAGCTTGTCGCGAGAATTGCTGATGCCGTAGGCGGTGTTGGGGGTGTAGACATCCATCTGTTCGAACTGGCGCACGACGGCGGTGCCGTAGTAGGTGATCGATGCGCCGATGCGCGGGAGGATGGCGTCGTAGTCGCTGAGTTCTTTGCCGCGGAAGTAGAGTTCGGGCTCGTTGTGATCCAGACCGATGGAAAAGCGGAGTGTGTTAAGCACCTTGACCGTATGCCCGCGCTGCTCGGCGGCCTGTTTGAAACGCTGCGTGCTGTAGCACTTCAGCGAGGTGGAGAGGATTGCGAGCTTCATATTCGGCCGCCCTTCTTTTCACTTCTGGTCTTTTTCGGTCTGGAAGCGAGGTAGCGCCTGGAGGGATCGACAACAAACACACCATCCAACGCCGAGCGCCCGACAAGCATCCGGCAGAGCATACCCTTGCGACAGACGAGGCTGATCTCGATCTCGCGCTCGACCCCGCCGATCACCATCTTCGTGTGCACGACCGGCCGCTGCTGGCGGTGGCCGCTGCTGGGCTTGACGGTGGATTCCCGAACGACCGGCACGGCATCGACCCAGACGGTTTCATGCTTCGGCCGCTCGCGGATGACGACCTCGAAACGGATGTGCCCGTTGTCCAGCTCCTCGATCTGCGCGACATGGATCGCGCTGGTGCGTGCGCCGGTATCGATCTTCGCCCGCAGCCGAGGGATGCCCCAGTCCGGCAGTGCAACGTACTCGCGCCAGCCGACGGTTGTTTTGTTATCCGGTGATCCCGCCATGGTCTACCCAGCTTAATATCAGTCAGGTTAATCGCGTAAGTTCGAGTCTTGACAATATCATAGGATGCGTGCCATCGGTTTGCTGTCAAGCGGTGGATATCTGCCGCAGACGGAATAACTGCGGTTCATACGTATAACTGCAAACATTCCGTAGCCGGGCAAGGTGACTACGTCACATGATCCAATCCGGTCCCGGAATATTTATCAAACAATCTACCTGGAGATACCGTGTCGTGAACTGGACGACGAGTCGATGAGGGGGACGACACATATCTCGGTCAAAGATGTGCCGGAGCCATCGACAATACGACCGATCACGCGCGAACCCGATTTGCGCCAGACCGGGGTCGAGGCCGGTTCAACGGGCACGAATCGCATCACAGAAAAACCTGTCTTGTCGATGGCATGCTTTGCACAATCCAGTGTATCTGTTGATATGAAGTAATTGACATGATCGGCGGGGACTGATCGGCCGAAGCTCTCGTCCTCCGTCGCACTGCGATTGACGTCGACATCAACAAGCCACAGATCGCTTGGGTTGTTGGTAATGTCGATCGGTTCGTAGCAATCTAATGCCAAGTTGATGCCGTCCAGGGTAAAACCGGTTTCGAACCAAGGCACTCTATCAGTATCCAGGCCGACGACGCCCGGACGATGACCGTCGACTTCAAAAGGGTCCTCATATTCGATCAAGGGCGTCAAGTCGGTGTCACGGTATAAATCCCGGTTGGTATCTGGCGTGGCCGGATCGTCAACGGCAAACAGGCCGTCCAGCGCCTTGGGTGATGTGATCATTAAGAAGAAGAGGATCAGCAAACCGGTGACCTGTCGCATACCAAGCTCCTTTGCGTGCACGTGATGGGTGCGTCGTCGTGATCCGGCCTGATGGGCCCGTTACAGGATAAGACGTGGTTTTAAGCGGAGCGGTTCAGTCACAGGCGGATTTGTGGATGAAATGGGAACGCGGGCCGGCGGTAGCGCCGCCGCCGATCGCGGCTTTAGGTCGCCACATTGATCGAGCGGGCCCGGTGGTCTATAAAGTAGGGCTTTCCTGAACTTATTACGTGGAGATTACGAGCCATGGCGTTGAAGATCGCGGTGATTGGTGGGGATGGTGTGGGCCCGGAGGTGGTGGGGCAGGCGTTGCGCGTGATGGACGCGATCGCCAAGCCTGAGGGGCTTTCGTACACCACCACGGACATGCCCTACGGCGGGGAGCACTATCTCAAGACCGGCGAAGTCATTACAGATGAGCAGGTTGAGGCGCTCAAGGCTTATGACGCGATCATGCTCGGCGCGGTCGGCACGCCGGATGTTAAACCGGGCATTTTAGAGAAGGGGCTGCTGCTGAAGCTGCGGTTCGACCTGGATCAGTACATCAACCTGCGGCCGGTGAAGCTGTACCCGGGCGTGGAGACGCCGATCAAGAACAAGACGCCGAAGGACATCGACTTTGTCTGCGTGCGAGAGAACACCGAAGACCTCTACTGCGGCAACGGCGGGATCGCTCGGAAGGGCACGGCCCAGGAAATCAGCACACAGGAAATGATCGCGACGCGCTTCGGCGCCGAGCGCTGCGTGCGGTTCGCCTTCGACCTGGCGCGGACGCGTAAGGCCCAGGGCTACCCCGGCCAACTCACACTCGTACACAAGACCAACGTGCTGACGCACTGCGGCGATACCTGGTTCCGCACGTTCAACGAAGTGGGCGAAGCGGATTACCCGGATATTCAGCGCGTGTATCACCACGTCGACGCCTGCTGTATGTACATGGCTACACGGCCGGAGATGTATGACGTGATCGTCGTGCCTAACATGTTCGGCGACATCATCACGGACCTCGGCGCCGCGATCGCCGGCGGCATGGGCGTCGCTTCATCGGGCAACCTCAATCCCGACGGCACAGCCCCCAGCATGTTTGAGCCCGTCCACGGCAGCGCCCCGGATATCGCCGGCCAAAACAAGGCCAACCCGATCGCGGCGATCGATTCGATCGGTCTATTGCTGCGTGAAGTCGGGCGGATCAAGGGCGACGATGCGGCCCTGCGCTGCGGCGAAAAGATCGGCCAGGCTGTTCAGGCGGTGACACCTAAATTCGCAGGCAAACAACTCGACCGCTCGGGCTATAGCTGCTCGGAAGTCGGCGACATGGTGATCGAAGCGCTAAGCGCCGCGGCGGTGGGGTAAAACCCTGCGTTTCCACACGAATAACGCTTTATCCATTCATTGCCGCGCTGTATTTGTGCAGCGATGCGTGGCTATTGTGTCGCTAACGAGACAATCATAAATGCGGTCATAGCCAGGGACAGCGCGAGCGCAGTGTAACTGACGATCAAGCCCGCCAGTGCAAGGCCGGCGGTGCCGCGGAGGTGCATTTTGCCACGGGTGCTGCTTCGCGCCATGTGACCGAATGAAATACCGCAGATCGGTGCGACGATACTGAAAAACGGCACGCAAAAAGTGATTATTCCGATGATGCCGCAGATCAGGCTCCAGCGTGCGGTCCATGGGGCGGGATCGATGTTCGAGACGCCGCGACCCAGCGCATCATTGACGCGCATCGTGGAAGGGTCATGCACGTTGAAAGTGCGTCCGCATTCCGGGCAGGCCGATGCGGTGCTTCCGTTAAGGATATAGTTGCACCCGAGACAGCGGAACACCAGCCCGCCAACGGTGACGGGTTTGGATGGGTCCATGTCTGTCGATTGCGGATTGATGCGCACAAGATTGCGGTCGGGCAGCGCCGCGAGGATCAGCAAGCCAATGATGCTCAGCATGCCGACCAGTCCCCAAACCCAAGAATGGCCCTTAGCGGATGCGTAATACCCCAAGCCGACGATCAGTAGCGCGATACCGGCCAGCATTGCGGTCATAGTAAAAAGAGGGCCGGTTGCGGGATCGATTTCATTCGCGACCGGCGCTACAAAGAGCCCGCCCACTTGCAGGACCAGGCCGGTGATACCGTATATGAGACTCTTCTGATTTTTACCTGCGTCCAAGCTGCCCCCAATTCATATGACACGGTCACTCAAGATACACCCGGATTCGCAAGATCGTTTTGCGCTATTCCGGAACGTTGAGCCGTCATGGTAGCGTAAGTGGTTTTGTACGTCTTCTTTACCGTGGTCATGCGGACGCTGACGCGGCGGTGAGATCGCCCCTCGAAAAATCTTAATGTAACGAATAGTTGTAACGCGATCGGGCCGTTGTCAGGTGTTTTCGTACGCTACTATTTGGGATATGAACTCACAATCGATTTACTGTCGGGCCGGCATGTTCGGCGTGTTGGCGGGGTGTATCCTCGGGCTGTTGCTTGGGCTGGGCGTGCGCTCGGTAACGGCTGCGGATTCGGGTGATGAAACCCAGCCGGGCTTGTTGTACGAACTGTACGAATTGCCGCGCCGGCCGAAGACGGTTCGTAATCTTTTGCCGGGCGTACCGCCTGCGAGCGTGGGTGTGCTGGATGGTTTGCACTTCACGAAGCAGGAAGGTTTCGATGGGCCGAAGGAATCGATCCAGATGGAGATTCGCGGGCAACTGCATATCCCCGAGGCAGGCGAGTATGAGTTCGATCTGGATAGCGATGACGGTGTAGAGATTTATCTGGATGGTGAATTTCTCGCAAAAGACGTTTGGGTCAACGGCAGCAAACCGCCCAGCCGGGGGATGCGCCAACTCGATGAGGGTTGGGTGGATATTCACGCGCGCTTCTACCAGGGTGATGGCGGCGCGAAGCTGTTTGTGAAGTGGAAGAAGCCGGGCGGAGATGATTTTGAATTGATCCCCGATGAAGCGTTCCGCGTTTCAACTGCTTTGGTGGAAGAAGCCAGGCAAGCGATGGAATCACCGGAGTCGGCCGGTGACCATCCGGAAAAAGCATATAGAAGAGTTTTCAAAAGCAGCGGGTTCTTTGAATTGCCCGAAGCGGAAGGTGATTTATTAGTTGACCTACTCGAAGGGCCGACGCTGTTTTCCGAAACTCACCGCAAGGACTTCAGCAACCTGCTGGAAGCGGTGAACTACGATGAACTTCCTTACTGGCAGCAGGTGAAGGTGCTATCCGGGCATCTGCGCGGCTGGTGTTCGGAGAATACACAGCGCGGACCGGTACGTCATCGGGATAAGTTCGCCGTCAGCGATGCGCAGCCGACGACGTACGACGGATGGAACAACGCGAAGCGTGAAGGCTTCATGCAGACGATCACGTTCGAGGATGGGCACGAGGTGACGCTGTACACGCCGCTGGAAAAGGCGAGCGAACGCGAGAATGTGCCCAAGGCGCTGGCGAGCCTACCCGCTTCCTTACGTGTGATGCTCAACAAAGTCACGGTCGAACCCTACGGCACAGCCAATGAATTCAACGGCGGGGGCGACAACATGTGGGTGCGCCTCGGCGGCCCGGCGGACCTCGGCGTGCTCGACTCCACACTCAGCCACGAGATCGGCCACCTCTTGATGAGCAAGACCGATTGCGCGTTATCGTGGGAAGATGCACTCAACAGCGACATCCTCTCCGTCTCCCACTACGGCAGATTGAATCCCTCCGAAGACTTCGCCGAGTTCGTTCGGCTGTACCTCGGAACCTACGGCGAACCGGCACAAATCAAGAGCCTGCACAAGATCTTCCCCGCAAGAACCACCGAGCTGGAGCGCGTGCTGGCCGAAGTCGGTTTCGATTGGGCAACGTTTCAGCCGACGGACGAAGAATCGGTGAATTAACAGCGCTCGGCGCGGGTACACTGATGCGGTTTCGATTTTGCCATACGGGGTAACCGCTATGCCTGTGACTCTATATTGTCCTGATTGCAGCTATAACCTAACCGGGCTCGAAATTCATCGTTGCCCGGAATGCGGACGAGAATACGACCCAAACGAATTAGCCAAAAAACAAGAACGCGTCATGCAATTGCCCGCCAAAATCCGAGGCAAATAATCCTGTACGCGATTCTCTGGGCCATAGTAGCTGTGCCCGTGATATTTATCTTTGTAATCTTGATGGATAACCAATCGGTATTGGTCGGCACACTTTTATTTGCTGGTATGGTCGCAACGGCATTAAGCCCACCGATACTTCATGGATGTTATCTAAGTAAACGTTTTATGCTTGCTCAAAAGTACAGATATGGTGAAGCCTATAAGGACAAATCGAAACCAGCTTGGTTCTATGCATTGTTATTTGCGTTTTGCGAATGTGTTCTTACCGCAATAGGGGGTACCATACTGTTTGGTATTACTGGCTTTATTGGGGCATGGTACGCATTTTCATCGGTATAGAACTGCGCTCAGCGCCTGCGCTCGGCGCGGGTCTCCCGACCCCGCCGTCGATGTGACCGCAGGTCTCCATCTGTTCTATTCCACCATGCAGCCGGCGTAGCTTTCAAGCACCGAAGCGTTGGAGACCTTCGGTCGGCTGTTTCGGCGGGGTCGGGAGACCCGCGCCGAGCGATGTCGGGTTGGGACATTAAGCGGATTCTGATGGTCAACGCTGCGAACCGCCCGATACTATCGGGCGTAGTGTAATTCAGCCAACACTTGTAATTAGCCGATGTTAGGTAACTGTGCCGGTTTCGGTGGGGGGCTCGTGACGCCTTTGCCGTCGGCCTACTATAATTCGCCCGCCGACGCCCGATCGGCCTTAGAACGCTGATCCGTGGATACGAGCCCGCATGTTCTCACGAATGTCACAAACCCTAAACGGCATACTGTTGCTGATCCTGGCAACCGTGGTAGGGGTTGTGCTGATTCAATTCCCGGGCACGATCGTTGAAAACTACAACAAGGCGGCCCAGCACGGGGCAGTGTTTGCGTATCTCTACCTCGCCGCGGTGTCGCTGGGAGCGCTGATCATCGCGGGGGTGATGGCCCGGATCATCGTGACGCTTGTCCGCAATTCACGCCGGAAGCAGAAACGGCGAGACCAGCGGATGTTGGACCCGTCACAGATGACCGAACGGGAAATCGAGGACGCGATCGACAGCCAGATCCATGAAGTCAACGAGGTCGCACAGGACCTTCAGATGTCCGGCGCCGAGCGGGGCGAACTGGATGAGCAGCTTGCGGTGCTGGAGCAGAAGCGCGAGAGCCAGACGCTGGAGATCATCGCGTTCGGCACGATCTCAAGCGGCAAGAGCGCGCTATTGAATGCTCTGTGCGGCCGAGAGGTGTTCCAGACCAACGTGCGTGGCGGCACGACGACGACACGCAACGAAGTGCCCTGGACAGGCGGCGACCGTGTGATGCTCGTGGATACGCCGGGTATCGGGGAAGTGGATAACGAGAAGCACGCGAAGATCGCCAAGGAAGCGGCGGAGCACGCGGACCTGGTGCTGCTGGTGCTGGATGGGCCTTTGCGTGAAAGCGAGTTCGAGACGCTGAAGGTGCTGGGTGGATTGAAGAAACCCTTACACGTGTGCCTGAACAAGACGGACTGGTACGGGGATGATCAGAAGAACGATCTGATCCGTCAGATTTCCAAGCAGGTTCGGCCGTGGGTCGATCCGCGCGATGTGACGGCGGTGCAGGCGAGGCCGATCAGTAAAACACGAGTGCGCGTAAAAGCGGACGGCAGCGAAGAGCATGAACAACTTGACGTTCCGCCGGATATCAGCGTGCTGGCACGTCGTATGCTTGGGACGATCGACCGCGACGGGCGCGACATGCTGCTGGCGAATCTGCTTCTGCGTTCGCGTGCGCTGGCGGATGATGCGCGGGAGCAGGTGCAGGCGGCGCTGGATAAGCGTGCGAACAAGTTGATTCACATTTACATGTGGCGTGCCGGCGCGGTTGCGGCGGTGATTCCGATGCCGATGGTCGACATCGCGGCGGGCGTGACGATCTCGACGAAGATGGTGCTGGAGCTTGCGCGGATTTATCGCCAGGAAATCGATCTGGGCACAGCCGAGCAATTGCTCAAGGAACTGAGCAAGAACCTGGTCACGGTGCTGGGTGCGAATGCGGCGGGGCCAGTGTTGGGTTCGATGATCGGCTCGGCGCTTAAGAGTGTGCCGGGCATCGGGACGCTGACCGGCGGGGCGATCCAGGGCCTGACGCAGGCGCTGGTGACGCGTTGGATCGGGCGCGTGTTTATCGAATACTTTAAGAACGAAATGCAACCACCGAAGGGCGGGTTCGGTGCTCTGGCGCGTCGGAAGTGGGAAGAAGTCTCGACGGCGAAGGAAATCGCTGATATGGCGCTTACGCGTCTGAACGAGGCGCACCGTAACGGTGAGGTGAAGTCACAACCATGACCGGCAAGGAAGAACAGAACCAGGAAGCGATCGATGCGCGTTACCGGGACGCGGTGGATGCGGTGCAGCGCGTGATCGCCGAGCTTGGCCGATGCAGCGAACAGGAGCGATCCGAACTGTCTCGCGACGCGATCCAGTTGCGGCAGATGCTTAAGAAGCTGCGTGATGGCCGCATCGACATCGTCGTGTTCGGTGAGATCAGTACGGGCAAGAGCGCGCTCATAAATGCACTGGTCGGCGAAGAGGCGGCAAGTGTCAGTGCTGAGGGCGGCTGGACGCGCGAGAGCTGGCTGGTCGCGTGGGATAAGTGCGGCTACCACGTGCCCGGGCTGGCGGACTCGAAAGTTGCGCTGATCGACACGCCAGGCATCAACGAAGTCGGCGGCGAAGCGCGGGCACAACTGGCTCGCGATGCGGCGGCGCACGGTGACCTGATCCTGTTCGTCACCGACTCCGATCTGAATCAGACAGAATACGAATCACTTAAACAGTTGGTCGAGATCAACCGCCCGGTGGTGGTCGTGCTAAACAAGCGCGATCTATATACGCCGCACGAAATGGAAGAGTTGATTAGCGGGATACGGGACGAGCGGTTCGCCAATTCGCTGCCGCCGGAAGACCTGGTCGTGACCGCTGCCGACCCGAAGCAGATCGAATACGTGATCGAAGAACCGGACGGCACGACGCGCACGGAGATGCGTTCACCCAAACCGGATACCGAACAACTGACATCACGGATCCTGGAGATTCTTGGCCGCGACGGCAAGTCTTTGCTTGCGTTTAACGCGGCGATGTTCGCTTCGGATAAATCCGACAAGATCGCATCGGTGAAGGTGCGGATGCGCGAGCGGACAGCGAACCGGCTGATCTGGACGTATGCGGCCTCCAAAGCGATCGCGACCGGGGCGAACCCGCTGCCGCTACTGGATATCTTCGGCGGAACGCTTGTTGATGCGAGCCAGATCGTCGCTTTGGGTAAGGTTTACGACATCAAGATGACACGTCGAAACGCGGCGAGTCTCATCAAAGCGATCATGATCGCGGCCGGTTGGGTGACGCTGTCACAAATCGCAACACATCTGGGCGCGAGTTTCCTGAAAGGTTTGACCGCCGGCACGGGCACACTCATCACCGCGCCGGTGCAGGGCGCCGCCGCGGGTTACGGCTCCTACATTGTCGGCCAGGCCGCGAAGTTCTACCTCGAACACGGTGCAAGCTGGGGCGGCAAGAGCCCGAAGGCCGTCGTCGCCGACATCATCGCCAACACCGACAAGGAATCGGTGATCCAGAAGCTGAAGGATGAAGTGAAGCGGAAGATCAAACGGAATCCGCACGCGGCGAGGTAATGTGTGGATGGTGGATGGTGGATGGTGGATGGTGGATGGTGGATGGTGGATGGCCAATTCTATTTAGGGGATTCAGGATGAAACCGGGTTCATGCATCGGCACGTCGTGCATGCTTGTCATACTTGCGATCACTTGCAGCGGCCAATACATCACCCCCGAAGTCGACCTGCAACCCGACCCGAACCAGATGCCGGGTGAGCTGGTGTGGTCCAAAACCATTAACGTTGGCCCGAACCTTACGCTCCCGGCAACGATTGAAGTAACAGCAAAAGGCAACGGTTTTTTGTCCGTGGGCGAAGTATCGCTCGGCAAGGTCTATGATGAGCACGATGACGGCCAAACCTTTGAAGGCTCTTTAGCGGACATAGCCTTCAAGGATATTAATGATGATGGATTCAAGGATGTTGTGATTTCGGGGATCATCAATATTCATCATGAAAAACATGATGAAATATTAAGCCGCGGAGCATTCGTACGGGTGTACCTATACGACAGCGGAAAGCGAACGTATATCAATGTCTTCGACTCGAATGATTCATCTAAACATTGACGTGGTTTGAGACCTGCGGTCTAAAAATAACGGCGGGGTCGGGAGACCCGCGCCGAGCACAGATGAGAAGTTTAACGTTATCACTTCTTGTGATCTCTGTTGCTTGCGATCATTTCCTCAATGTGGTTAAGAATGTCGTCGTATTGGTTGACAGCATCTTGAATGCTGTTGATTGGTGCAGAAGATAAACCGGAAGCTTCCGCACCAGCAGCGATATTTAGAGGCCCGATCGCATCGGGTCCACTATGCGCCAGCACTCTCTTTTGGTATTCCGACAACATACCATTCACTAAGAGTTCATCACTGATGTCGGATACAGCGTATGGGCCTATACCTTTGAGCTTTACTTCCTTCGCCGACCAAAACTCGTCCGGTCTGTCACAAGAGAAGTGCATCTGCCCTTTTCCGTGAACATCCAAGTCTATTGATACCACATTGAACACCATGTCATACGGACCATCCGCATAACCGTACAAATTGGCTATGGATGCGTCTTTCAATGATAACGACGCATAATGAAAACGAAGCTTTTCAGAGTTCCACAGGAGTAATGGTGCAAGAATTAAAAGCGTGAAGGTTAAAACGCCTAGTGTGATGGCGAATTTAGCCCAACGCCTGTACTTCAAACTATTTGGTGATGAGCAATACGTAACTGCATTGCTTGCATCAAACGGCTCGCCGCACTCTGGGCAATTGTCTGATTGAATGTACTCAAGATTATACCCACACTTGCGGCAGAACATGACTATTAATCATAGCCGGAAGCTCTGTACTTGGCGCGGGTCATATTGACCTTATCGTAGTGTCTTGATCGAAGGTCTCCATGGTTTGAGACCTGCGGTCGAAAAAAATCGGCGGGGTCGGGAGACCCGCGCCGAGCGCTGTGCGATGTCAATTGGAAACGCGCGGATCTTCGATCCGCCGCTAAACGTGCAGATCAGCCGTACAAATACTCTTTGAGGTAATGGATCGTTGCTTCCTGGCCGTTGAGTTTCCAGCCGTTGATGTCGCCGATGGAGATCATGCCGTGGAGTTGGCCGTGGTCGTCGACAACGGGCAGGTGGCGGATGCGTTTGGTGTTGAAGATGACGCGGGCCTCGTCGGTGGTGGCGTCTTTTTTACAGACGAAGACGTCGGTGGTCATGACCTCCTTGACTCGGACGGAGGCGGGGTCTTTGCGTTGAGCAACAACGCGGCGGAGAACGTCGCGTTCGGTGATGATGCCATCGACTTTGCTGTTGTGTAGTACGACCAGGCCACCGATGCGGTGTTCGTTCATGAGTAGCGCGGCATCGAGGACGCTGGCGTCGGGACCGATGGAAAAGACCTGGGAGCCTTTGTGTTTGAGCACGTCACTAACCGTGGCCATGAGTGTTCCTCCAAAACTGAATGTCTGTCTGGGCCTTGGTGGGCCCGCCCTTGTGCTAAAAGACTTTGCCCGTCGACGGCGGATAGGAAGAGGCCGACGGGTTAACGTTAACTATCGGTAATCATATCGTACAGATCGGGCGAATCCAAGAATTATTTATTTTGTTAATCGGTGTAAATCATCGGTTTATATTCGTCGCACGTGTGGTTCAGTTGAGTGTGGCCAAGGACTTAGGCGTATCAGATGGCGGGGTGTGTTGATGTTTCTGTGCTTGATGCATCCGGTTATGCGGGTTGCTTGATACGCTAAGGGGATGGAGATGGGCCCGGTGATTCAGGCGGTTGGGTTGTCGCTGCTATGTGCGACGGCGGCGGTGCTGTTGTGCATCGTGCCGGCGACGCTGATTGCGCTGTGGCTGGCGCGGCGGCAGTTTGTGGGCAAGGCATTGGTCGAGATGGGGGTGATGCTGCCGGTGGTCATTCCGCCGGTGGTGACGGGGTATCTGCTGCTGATCGTGTTTGGTCGGCGGGGGGTGCTGGGGCCCGTACTGGAAGCAGTGGGTATCCGGATCGCGTTTACCTGGTTCGGCGCGGCGATCGCACAGTCGGTGATTGCGCTGCCGTTTCTGGTGCTTGCATTACGGGTTGCCTTTGAGGCGGTGGATCATGAGCTGGAAAAAGCGGCGCAAACGGAGGGGGCGTCGCGCTGGAGCGTGTTCTGGATGATAACGCTGCCGCTGGCCTGGCATGGTGTGGCAGCTGGTTGTGCGCTGGCGTTTGCGAGAGCGTTGGGTGAGTTTGGTGCCACGATCATTATCGCCGGCAACATCCAGGGACAAACGCGGACGTTACCGCTGGCGATCTTCTCGTCGCTGAGCCAGCCGGGAGCGGAAGCTCAGACGGTGGGGTTGGTATGCGTGGCGATAGCGCTGGCATTTGCGGCGCTGGTGTTGAGCCGGGTGATGAGTGTGGGGAAAAACTGGAAAACTGGAAAGCTGGAAATATGGAAATAATCGGCTGGATTCAATTTCCAGATTTCTAGCTTTCTAGATTTTAGAACAGGTTGCCCTGCTCTTTGGGGGAAGGGGGTTGGTGGGTTTCTTTAACTTCGCGGACCTCTTCGAGCAGATCGTCGATATTGTGGACGCGCATGTACACGCTGGCGAAGCGGACATAGGCGACCTGGTCGATGCGCTTGAGGTGTTCGGCCACACGCTTGCCGATATCCAGCGACGGGACTTCGCGTTGACCTAAGCGGAACAGTTCTTCCTCGATGTCGTCGACGACGTCGATGAGTTGTTCGGCAGGGATGGGCCGTTTATAGCAGGCCTTCTGGATGCCGGACAGGATCTTTTCGCGATCGTAGGGGACGCGAGCGCCGTCGCGTTTGACGACATTGAGGCGGGTCTGGCGTTCGATGTGTTCGTAGGTGGTGAAGCGTTTGCCGCAGGCGTTGCACTGGCGACGGCGGCGGATGGCCTTGCCGCCCTCACTTGAGCGTGAGTCGATGACCTTATCGTCGTTATCGTGGCAGTAGGGGCAGCGCATAAGCGTAGTTAGTATCGGCTGATAGACGCGGCGGGTCAATGCGGCGGGTTGGATCGGCTAGACCGGGAGGGCGGAAAGCACTACCCTCGGCGGGATGAGCTTACGTCTGGTATTTCTCGGTGATATCGTGGGCGGCCCCGGCTGCAAGGCGGTATCTCAACTTGTTCCCATCATCCGCGAGAAGTGGAACCCCGACCTGGTAATCGCCAACGCGGAAAATGCCTCGAACGGCTCGGGGCTGACACCCGAACTTTATAAAAAACTCTGCTCGCGCGGGATCGACGCGATGACGCTGGGCGATCACGTCTATAAGAAGAAACAGATCGTCCAGACGCTGGAACGAGAAGGCAATATCTGTCGTCCAGCCAATCTCTCGGGGGGTGCGGCGGGGAAGCGTTTCATGTGTCTGCCGACGAAGCTGGGTGAAAACGGGGCGGCGGGGCCGAATGTGTACGTGGTCACCGTATTGGGGCGGATCTTCATGAGCATGCCGGCTAACGATCCATTTGCTACGGTCGACCGGATTCTGGAAGAGTTACCCGAAAAAAACCCGATCGTGATCGTCGAGGTACATGCCGAGGCAACGAGCGAGAAGATCGCGATGGGCTGGCACCTGAACGGGCGCGTGACGGCGGTCGTCGGGACACACACGCATACGCCGACAGCGGACTATCGTATTTTGCCGGACCAGGTTGAAGGTTTCGGCACACCACGCATCGGACGCGGCGGCACCGCTTATATCAGTGATCTGGGGATGACCGGCCCGCATGATTCTGTATTAGGTCGACGGGCGGATCGCGTGGTCGCGCACATGACGACGAACATGCCGCATCCGTTTGATGTCGCGGAAGCCAATCCGCGCGTGCAGGGCGTGGTGATTAATATTGACATCAAGACCCGGCTCGCGACAGCGATCGAACCGATCGATCTGCCGGCCGATGTGAATCGTGCGCCGTTTGCATGATCCCGGTGCAAGTTATTAAAACCGATCAATGCAATCTCGACACCGACCGATAATGAGGCGGCCTGGTCGGTCGTTGTCAGTAAATCGGGCGGCGGTGGTGTTGATTCGCGGTGGTGTATAAATCGCTGCCTGATGATTGCCGATTAACCGGATGTGACCACACTCTCACAAACCGACGCTCCCGCTGCGCAAGCAGTGGATACACCGACCCCAAGTCGATCGGCCCTTGAACCGGTGAGCAAGCACCCGCCGATGCTGCAGAAGATGTGGCTTCTGGTGACAGTGGCGTGCGTGGCGGGCATCGGATTGGGGGTGTATGCCGAACGCTCTGTTGATTTGTACTGGCATATCGTAGGCTGTTCATTGATCGTGCTGTGCGTGTTGTGGTGGGTCTGCCTGTGGTGGATAGTTCATCCGATTCAGCATCTGGCAGAACAAGCAGAGCGTATTTCGCGCACGGGTCTGACCAGTGCCTTACGCCAACTGCCGGTCGGGCGTCGTGATGAGGTCGGCCGGATCGCCAAGGCAGTACACACGATGGGTGTGAACGTCTCGCGTTCCCACATGGAAACGTCTGCGCTTCGGCGGACGCTGGATCAGCGCGTCGTCAAAGCGACGCGTCGGGCGACGATCGAACTGAGCCGGCTGGTCATGCGTGATGCACTGACGAACCTGGGCAACCGGCGGTTCCTGGACGAGCAGGTGGAGCCATTGTTCGATTCATCAAAAGAATCGAATACAGACCTGTCCTGCGTGATGCTGGACCTGGACAAGTTTAAGCAAGTCAACGACACGCTCGGTCATGAAGCGGGGGACCATCTGCTGGTCTTTTTAGGCGGGCTGATCCGGGCGACCTGCCGGCACGATGACATCGCGGTCCGTCTGGGCGGGGATGAGTTCGTGGTGTTCATGCCGGGCTCTGATTCGGACCGGGCCAGGCAGGCGGCGGAGCACATCCGCAAGCTCTTCACGCGGCAGGCTCACACAATGTTCCCCAATTCCCAGATGCTGGACGTGTCCTACGGCGTGGCTTCGCTGTTAGCGGATAAACCCGACAATTCCTGTGACCTGATGCGGTTAGCGGATCAACGGCTTTACATCATGAAGCATGAGGGCCGATCTGAATCTGCATAATCGCAGGCGGGCTTTACGAGACAACCCGGCAGACTAGAATGACCTGTGGATCAGATCGACCCATGAGGGGAGCCTCATGCCTTTGCGAGACGCGATCGACAGGCCCAAGCAAACACGTCCCTGTGCCGTGGCAGGACGGTTCTACCCGTCTGACCCGGTTGTTTTACAGCGTGATGTGGATCAATACGTTCATCCGGATAGGCCGGGGCCGGATTTTGATCGACCCCTAAAAGCAATCATTGCTCCGCATGCGGGGTATATCTACAGCGCCCCGATCGCGGGTTCGGCGTACCGATGCGTGGTGGATTTACGAGGCAAAATCCGACGTGTTGTATTGATCGGGCCGGCTCATTACGTGGCGTTTTCCGGTCTCGCTGTTTCAGGTGCGGATGTTTTTGAAACGCCGTTGGGCAATATCGCGGTCGACACCCAGTGCGTGCAGAAGCTGGTTGATTCACAAAAAGTCAATATTCATGATGAAGCACACGCGCCCGAGCATGGGTTGGAGGTGCATCTGCCGTTTCTGATTCATTGTTTAGTCGATAGGAATAGCGGGATCGATTTTTCGCTCGTGCCGTTGTTGTTTGGTGACGTGTCGTACGACCACACGGCTGATGTGTTAGACCCGTTTCTGGATGAGCCGCAGACGCTGATCGTCGTTTCCAGTGACTTGTCGCATTACCACGATTACGAATCGGCCCGCCGGCTTGATCGTGAAACTGCGGACGCGATACTTGCCGGGCGTGGTGATGTGATAACATCGAGTCGCGCATGCGGGCATACCGCGATCCGTGGTTTATTGAGTTGTGTAAATAGTCGTGGTTTGCGTGTAACAGAGCTGGATTTGCGTAACTCGGGTGATACCGCCGGGCCGCGCGATCGTGTGGTGGGGTACGGGGCATTTGCGATTTATTAATTTTGATTGATCTGTTATGACGCATCCCAGATTCAATTCGCAGGAACGTTCAACGCTGCTCGAGATCGCGCGGACATCGATCAGCCACGGCCTGGTGCGTCACCGGTCGCTGGATGTGAACCCGGGGAGATTCTCCGGTTTATTAATTGAACCACGCGCATGTTTTGTGACGCTGCGATTACAGGGACAGTTGCGTGGATGCATCGGCAGACTTGAGCCTGATGGGCCGTTGGTTTGCAGCGTGTCACGCAATGCCTACGCCGCTGCGTTTCAGGATCCACGGTTCAGGCCTGTCAGCAATCTGGAAAGCCGGGAGCTTTCGATCCATATTTCCGTGCTGAGTATTCCCGAGCCGATGACGTTCAGCGACGAGGAGGATTTGCTGAACCAACTGGATCCGGGGGTGGACGGTCTTGTTTTAGAGACGGGGCGTTGTCGTGGGACATTTCTGCCGGCTGTATGGGAGAGCCTGCCCGAACCAAAGGATTTTCTTTCGCAACTCAAGGTCAAGGCGGGTCTGCATCCGGATGCATGGCCGAGCGATGTGCAGGTGAAGCGCTACACCTGCGAGTCCGTTGAATAGCCAAAATGAAAAACCCGCAACGCGAAGGCTGCGGGTCTTGTCGTTGCTATTCTAGGCTGTGCATATCAGACGTGATGTCTGCGTGATGTTTTGAAGATGAGTGCGCCAAGACCGAGGCAGGCGAGCGTCGTGGTCAGGGGTTCGGGGATCGGTTGTTCGGTCGACGATAGAGAGAGCGAAATTTGTTCGTATCCAGCGTTTGAGTAATAACTATCGATCGGAAATTCATCTTGAGCATCGCCCGCCAGTTCGATGGGGATACCAATATTCTCACCGTATACTTTGGCGTAGGATTGGACATTGAACGTGTATGTACCGGGACCGATGATGCCCGATTCATCAAGGCTGCTGGTACCCTGATTGATGGTGGTCTCGAATTCCGTGGTATCGGCTGTGTTGTTATATAGCAAAACACTGGTTTGGTTCATCGAATCATTGGAAAGCGCATCCAGCAGCACAATATGCACGCCGGCGGAGATGAATCCCTGTAAGCTGAATTCCGCCGCCTCATCGATGGAGAAGATCACTTCCAGAATGCTGCTGGCTTCGGCTTCGAATTCGAGTGATTCACCCTGGGCGTCACCGGTAGTCAACAACCTTGTGATGCTGGGGACGGGTAAACCATTTGAACCGTTCGAGTAGGCGTAGCCGCTACCGGTAATTGAATAAGCATCGATCGTCGAACCCTGGTAAGCCTCGGCGTAAGCGGTGGGATCATGTAGGCCGTTGAGTTGCTCTGTAAGTCGGATCGGAACCAGGTCCGGAACTCTGGCGTCCACGGTGTTGTTAAAGTCGCTGAAAGCTGTGCCCGGGGCATCGCTATCAGAGTCGCTTCCCTGTGTTGTCATCGCATCGGCACTGATGCTGCGGTTATCGCTTTGAAGGCTCATGGTCAGCGCAAACACCTGTGATGAAAACAGCGCAGCAATCACCGCCGTGATTAAGAGCAATCGTTTCATGATGTGTATTCCTTCCCACTTGAGATTTGAATCAACCGAAGTGATACCCGAGGGGGACGAACGATTAACCCACCCCCACGTTGATATGCGTTAGCGAATGTAATCTCAACAGCGCAAAAGTTCAAGCGTTATCGGACAAAATTTGCGGTATTCATCGCGTATCAAATTAAGATGATTGAAACGGAACGTGCCGACCATCTTGTGCGTAGCCCGTTTATGGAGTTGAAGTTAGCGTTGCTACGCGTGTTAATCCGCGTCGGGCGCGGGGGTGGACGTTTCTTCACGGGCCAGGTCCATCAATCGCTGATGTGTACCGATCGCCGAATCGGGATTGTCCGGGTCGGGTTGGCGTTGGACGTAGATACCGTCTGACTGCATATCCCATGCCTGGCGTTGATCGTTGAGCACGATCTCCAGGATCTGTTTGAGCCTGCCTTGCAGTATGGGGTCGTAGATCGGGGCGATGCATTCGACGCGGTTGTCGAGGTTGCGGTACATCCAGTCGGCGCTACCAATGTAGTACTCGGTGTCGCCGTTGTTATGGAAGCAGAAGATGCGCGAGTGTTCGAGGAATCGGCCGATCACGCTGACGACGGTGATATTGTCGCTCAAACCCGGAACGCCCGGCCGGAGCGTGCAGAAGCCACGGACAATAAGTTTGATGCGTACACCCGCCTGGCTGGCTTCGTAGAGCTTGCGACAGATGCCGCGGTCTTCGAGGCTATTCATCTTCGCGGTGATAGCGGGGCGGTTCGGGTCGTTTGGATCAGCGCCGCGATCGTGCCAGGCCTTACAGTGTGCGATCTCACGGTCGATCATGTCGACGAATCGCGAACGCATGTTGATCGGTGCGATCAGCAGATGTTCGAAGGTCCGCTGCGTACTCATGCCTGTCAGAAAGTGGAACAGATCGATCAAGTCGGCGGTGATACGCGGATCGGCGGTGAACAGGCCCAGGTCGGTGTACAGCGAGGCGGTTTTGGAATGGTAATTACCCGTCCCGATGTGGCCATAGCAGCGCATGCCATCCGATTCATGTCGGACAACAAGACTGGTCTTGGTATGCGTCTTCAGTCCGACCACACCGTAGACCACATGCACGCCGGCCTTTTCCAGACGATGTGCGAGTTGGACATTGCGCTCTTCATCAAACCGGGCCTTGAGTTCGACCAGGCAGACGACCTGCTTACCGCTCTCGGCGGCGCGGATGATGTCCGGGATGAACGGCGAATCATCGCTGGTGCGGTAGAGCGTCAGCTTGATCGCGATCACTTTTGGATCGGTCGCGGCTGCATGGATGAAGCGTTCGACGCTTGAGCTGAACGACTCGAACGGATGGTGCACCAGCACGTCTCCGCTGCGGATGATGCTGAAAATATCTGCTTCGGTGTCGGCAAGCCTCGGCGGGACAACCGGTTTCCACGGCTCGTGCTTGAGTTCCGGTTTGTTGAGGCTGTGGATGTTCCAGAGGTCTGTAAACTCCAGCTCGCCCGGCATCTGGTAGATGTCCTGCTCGCGCAGGTCGAGTTCTTCAGCCAGCAGTCGGTTCATCGGCCGCTGCGGATCATCGGTTACTTCCAGGCGCACGGCCTGAGCGAAGCGACGGTCGCGCAACTCCTGCTCAATCAGTTCAAGCAGGTCCTCGGCATCTTCCTCGTCGCGCTCAACGTCAGCGTTGCGCGTAACACGGAACGGCTGCGCCTCAATGATATTCATTCCCCGGAACAGTTCTTCAAGGTTGTACCGGATAATCTGTTCGAGATTAACGAACAGGTGCGAATTGGCTTCGTCAGAGTTGCCGTCGCCATCTAAACGCACCCAACCGGGCAACATCACGGGAACTTTTACGCGGGCGAAGTGATAGCGGTTGGTTTCACCGGTTTCCGGGTCGATATTTGTGCGCAGCCGATGACGTTCAAGGTTGCTGTTCGCTGCTTCATCGTTCGATAAGAGCACGCCAAGCGAGGTGCTCAGGTTGCTGATGAAGGGGAAGGGGTGGCCCGGGTCGACAGCCAGCGGCGTCAGAACGGGGAAGAGGTTTTTCTGGAAGTATTCCGTCGCGAGCTTGCGTTGAATATCGTTGAGTTGATCCCACTTCAGCAGGTGGATGCCGTGCTCTGTGAGTTTTGGTTTGAGAACCTGTTCAAAGCAGTCGGCCTGAAGCCGGAGCATGGGCAGGACGGACTGACGGATCGCGGATAGCTGTTCGGCCGCGGTCAGACCGTCTGGGCTGCGGAGGCTGACACGTGCGGCGATCTGCCGCTTCAATCCGCCGACACGTTTCTGGTAATACTCATCGAGGTTCGAGTTGAAGATCGCCAGGAAGGCGAGCCGCTCGAGCAGGGGGGTGCGTTCGTCCAGGGCCTCGTGCAGGACCCGGCGGTTGAACTCCAGCCAGGAAAGTTCCCGGTTCAGAAACAGGACATTGCCGTGCTCATCGACTTTGGCGTGGCCGGGCACGGGCAGGTTCAGCGGAGGTGATTCGTTGGCAGGTTGGTTCATGGTTCAAGTCATATTCTCGGCCGCCCGGGTGGGTCCCTTTTTGTTATGGGGCCAGCCCACCTGATTACTGTCCGGTAGCGGTCTGTTTGAGCAGGATAACCGCGTCACGCAGCAGCAGCTTGTCTAGGATAGGGCCGTTCACGCCGGACTCCAAGCGAATAATCAGCTTCGCCCCGGAGATTGGCAGATTGATGTGGGTTAAGGGATTCTGATCGTTCAGATGATATCGTCCGATTTCGATTTCATCGTTCAAGACGATCAGGTGGAAGTCAGCCCATTCACTGTTGTGATCGGTCTGCTGGTGGCCGGCTAAATGGGCGTTTGCAATCAGACGGTTGCTGCCCGGCGGCAGGTCGAAAGCCAGCTCAGCCGGGGCGTGCGCATGGACCGTTTGGCCGATGACCCGCGCCGGGATATCCAACCCGAAGACGTTCGTCGGCTTGAGTTGTTGCATGGGGATCGTTGTCAGATCGATCAGCCGGTAGCCGCTTGCACCGAACTCAAGCCTGGCAACCTCATCGACCATGACCTTAACCGACCTGGGTGACTGCCCGGGCGGGGTGGCAAGCCATGAAAATGCGTCACCGGAGAAGTCTAAATCGTCGCCGAAGATCTTTGTGCCATCGACGAGTGTGAGGCGGTAAGTGAAGGCTTGTGGCTCCTGATCCGGGTTTGCCAGAGCCAGTGACGCGATCCGGGCGTAGGGGATCGTAACCGGTTGCGTGCTACTGGCGGGGATGAATTCGACGCCTTGTTTTGAAAGCGAAGTCACAAAACCGGTAAGGTGATCGCCATTGTTCAGCGTGATCGTGTCGCCGCCTTGTTCCTGCGATACTGCATTTTGTAACGGTGGATTACTCCACACGATCTGCTTGACTTCATCCAACGATACTTCAAAGTCACCCAGCACTTCATGCCGCCAGCGTAGACCGGTCCCATCGGCTGCGGCGCCGAGCCATCCGCCGGTAAACACCTGACCGTCGACAAGGCTGATACTGGGATAGGGCGAAGTAATGATTTGATCAACCCCATTGACGGATCGTAGCTGTACAAACTCACGTATGGGTTTGCTTTGAAGGATGCGATGCTCATCAAAGTAGCTGAGCGACTGATCATGCAGGCTGGTTATTTTGATCCGTTGTGTCTGAAGATCGGAGCCGATCAGTTCGGCATCCGTCAGTGCGGAGGCTGAGTTAGCCAACACCAGCAGAGCAAACGCGATCACAGCAGAGTGTGCGATGACGCAGCGGAACTTTCTCGGGATGGATAAAAACAAACGCATTACTTCTGAAATATCGGTAAAAGTCGGTTGGGTATCTGAAGGATTAGCAGGCTCATTGCTGTCCCATAAGGTTGGCCGTGGCCGCTGTTCCACGAGCCATCCGGGAGTTGATTTGCCACAAGTTGTTGACGGACCTGGGGGTACCATTGCTGCCAGTGGTCGCCGCCGGCGAGGAACATGGCTTGCGACGCGTAGTAGTGGCCGTAGAAGTAGTGTCCGCCGGTACGGAAGGTGATGTTGTCGCCGGCGCCGTGTTCGATGTAGGCAAGGCCTTTGTCGATCGCATCATCTTCGTAGACGCCGGCGTAGTAGAGCGACGCCACGCCTGCAGCGGAACGGGGAAACGCGGACCCGCCTGAATTGAGCATGTATTTGAATCCGCCGTCGGCCGGGTTCTGGCACTGACGCACGTAGGCGATAGCGCGGTCGATCGTGTCTTTGGGCACGCTGAGTCCGGCGTTACGCGCCGATCGCAGAGCCATGATCTGGCAGATCGTTACGGAGATGTCCGCATCAAAAGGACGTGGTTGATAGCGCCAACCGCCTTCGTGGTTTTGCGTGGTGATGATCAGGCGCACCGCTTTTTGCAGAGCTTCGCGCAATCGTTCGTCACCGGTCATGCCGTAGGCTTCGCCAAGACAGAGTGTCGCGAATCCGTGGCCGTACATCGGGCCATGCGATGTGTCGGCAGCGATCAGGCCGGACTCACTGGTATGGCTGAGAATGAAGTCGAGTCCGCGTTGGACGTTCGGTCCGTATTCGCCACGGCCGGGGATTTGCCCGTCTGCCATGAAAGCCATGCACGCCAGCGCGGTGATCCCGACGTGTTTGGGAAAGCGCGGCCCGCCGAAGCTGCCGTCTTCCGCTTGGTTCTGTGCCAGATAGGCAAAACCATTTAGTACAGCTTGGCGCGATTCGGGGGTGATCTCGGTGAACCCGGGCATATCACCGGCTGCTTCCTGAGCGCGTGCGACCGATGGCTGTAGAGTTGCGCACAGCAGGGCGGCTGTCAGCCAGAACACATATTGGAAACTCATCCTCACGCCACTACTCCTGCTCAGCCAGTGCTTTGTAATACGCTTCGGTCATCCTTCGATAGAGCGGGCTGAAGCGTTCACGCAGGCCGTCGCTTAATTCTTCGCGCACTCTTGGCGGAAGTACACCCCATTCCTTACGTAATTGTTCGATCGCGGCATCCTGGTCTTCCGGATCGATCGGTGTGGTGACGCCGGCCTGGCCGGTGCTGGCCTGGTTGCCCCGGCCGCTGGGTTCACCCTGATTCTGACCGTCTTGTTGGGCCAGTTGTTCGGCGCCGGGGTCCTGCTTGCTTGATGAGCTTGATCCGCCGCCACCGGAATTCTGCTCGGCAGACTCAATAACTTGTTCGAGCTTGCGCAGGATAGATTCCTGCATGCGTTGCGTTTCGACACCGGTATCGAATGATCGGCCGATACGCCTGGCCACACTGTCCATCTCCACAACCGCCTGCTCGAATGCATCCGTGGCTTCGGTGACGGAAAGCGCATCCTGGATGGATTCGTTTGAATCTTTTGCCGGCTCAGCAGGCGTTTGCGCGGGTTCGCTCGGACCAAGATCCAGCAATTCATCCAAACTTGGCTGAGCCGATTGAGCTAATGCGCTACCGGCAAATCCAGCTAACAGCAGTAGCGAGGCGCAAGCCTTTCTGGTTGTGCTGCTGTAACGGTTCACGAGGGGTTTTCCTCTGGTGTTTGCATACCGGGCTGGTTCTGTTGTTGCATCTGTTCTATCAGACGTTCACCGAGCACCGAGAGTTCTCGTTGCTGAGTAGAGACTTCAAGCATCCTTTGTTTAATCGGCTCTTCAGACAGCGTGCTGCGTGAATTCTCAATCTGTTTCGTTTGATCGTAGACAAGGTTTTGCAGGCCGTGAATCAGTTTTAATTCGGCAATCGGGGGAACTGCGGGATTATCGCCTTGCTGTTGATCTCCCCCGCCACCGCCCCCTCCGCCTCCACCGGAGTTATCGGCAAACTGGCTGTTTTTCGGGTCTACCTTAAGCGCCTCGGCCATCGCGCGCAGGGTTGTGGCGATCGTTTGCTGATCCAACTGTACCGCCTGGTCACCAATGCCGCGCTGAAGATTGGAAACGACTCGGCTTGATGTACTTTCGATCTGCTCGTGCATGTGATGGAACACGAGCGAATCAATGACCTGTTCACCTGTTTCAGCTACCTGCTGCTGCAGTTCTGTTTGCTTAGTGGATAACCCAACCAGCGCAGCACGACGTTGACGATCAAGCGGGCCTTGATCGACCGTTTCGCTAACCGAGCCTCGCAATGCCTCCTGCAGCTCGGCATACTTCAGATAAGCCTCGCGGAGTTGTTGGCGTTGTTCACGCGCCTGTTCGGCTGCGTTGTCTTGGGTGATCTTGTTCAACTCTTCGAGCGCGGCGGTCAGGTGCTCGATCGCTTGAACTTCCGCAGCATGTGCCGGCGGGGCTTCACCTTGACGCAGTGAACCTACGGCCGATCCCTGCTCGCTGACCGCTTGTTCAAGTTGTGACGCCACTTTTTCTGTTTCATTCGAAGCGCCGGCCTGCTGCTGAGCGCCCATCGTCGATCGGCGGATCGCGACCTGGCCCGGCTCGAGCACCACGACCTGATCGGCGGCGGCCTTTTCGAGTATCTCGGCGTGCGTATTCTGTCGCTCGATGAGTTTGCGCAACAAGGCGGACAGTTCCTGAAGTCTTCGTCGAAGAATAGCCTGACGACGTTGTTCCTGGTTGCCGACTTCGGCGAGCATTTTGTCGATGGTGTTGAGCGCGGCTTCCTGTTGTTGACCAGACTGTGAAAGTTGATTGCGCTGCATGGACTGAGAGGCTTGGTCCATCGTGTCATTCAAACCCTGGCGCTCGCCGATTGCGGCGGCTTCGGCAAGTGCCTCAGCGGCGGCGAGGTCTTGATCGCGTTCACCCTGGCGTGCGAGATTGTCGGCGGTCATCTGCATCTGGCGGGTGAGATCATCAGCCTGATCGGCAAGTTCTTCCTGCCTTTTTCGAAGGTCTTCAAGGCGCTGGCGGTCTTCATCGTTCAACTGTTCGGGGTCCTGGCCGATTGTGCGCGGCAGCAACTCGCGTGTGTCAGTAGCGATCGACTCCTGCTGGGTCTTGAGCTGTTTGAGTTGTAACTGCAGCGTCAGCACATCCCTGCCTTGATCGAGCAGGTTGGCAAGCTCAGACAATGTTTCACGCACCGCTTCCTGATCTTCGTGCGCCTGCTCTTCCAGAGCTTCGGTCTGCTCGGGATTCTCATCCGCCTGCTGGAGGTTTGCCGTGGCGTTCGAGGATTGATTGCGTGCTTGGCGGACAAGGTCGTCTGCCTGGCGCAGCAATTCACGCATCGGCTGATCTTCCAGTCGATTGCGATCGATGCGCTGTTCAAGACGATCTAACAAAGCAGACTGGGCATCGAGACGCTGGGTGATCTGCTGTTGCTGCGGGAGTGTGACCGATGGCGGTTGCTCGGATTGGATGCGTTGTTGTGTCTGTTCCAAGCGAACAACCTGTTGGCGTAAGCCCGCCAATTCGCCCCGGATTTGCGCTACCAGGGCTGGCTCATCGATGATGCGCAGGGTCCGTGGCATGGAGCGGACCGGATCGTGGCGATTGTCATTCAACTCATAGACATCACGCGCAACCGCTTCAAACAACAGGGCATCGCCGGCATTCAGGGACAACATCGACAGGTCGATTATTGCCCGTGCTTCAAGCGTTGGTTGCCGGCCGCTTTGCTCGGCGGGATTGGGTAATGATGTTTCGACCGTCTTGCCATCTTTGTCGCGATGTCTGATCAAGCCGGTCAGTTCAAGATGCTCCAGGCCGATGTCATCCTGCGCCGATGCGGCAAGATCGATGATCGCCGTGGCAAGTACGGGTTCATCCGCGATCGGTTCGGTAATGGAAACCGAGGGCGGGCTGTCTTCGACGGCCTCGATGCGATATCGGCGTTGAGAAAGGTTCTCCAGGCTGTATTCATCGATTAAGTGAACGCGTGTATTGAACGTGCTGGTTAAGGTAAATGACACGGTGAAACGATTACTAAGTTTGTCTTCATCGGCGGCTGAGGTTGTTTGCAGCGCGACATTTTCGTTGCCGATCGCATCAATAAGCCCCGGGAGAACAGCAGGCAAATCTATGTTCGTTATCGAGACGGGCTTGTTCAATAAGACTTCAAACCGAACCGGTGAACCGATCACTGCCGATGCGGTTGCGATCTGGCCGCTTTGTTCATGCAGGGCAACGGTCTGAGAGCTGATCAAACCTGCTGCATAGACCGGTGGGTCGATCGTGGCATGCAGGGCGGTGACAGCGGGGCGGGCAATGAGTGTGATGCGCTCGCTGGTTGTCTGGCCATCCCCCGCGGTGAATGTGTATTCGAGTTCAGCGGCGCCGCCTGGCTGGCTGCTGATCGAATGAATAACCGTGGGAGGCAGATCAATCATACGCTCATAGAAAGAACCGACATCTTGCACTTGCTCATTGACGCGCTGCTGCGTCATCAGCACACGTTGCCAGTCACCGGCCTGGCCTTGCGCATCCGTCAGACGGTAACTCACCCAGACGCGCATACCGGGTTTGTGTCCGCGCTGAACGTGAGTCATGAGCCGGACCGGTGCATCGACCGGGCAGACTTTTGATATGGTCGCATCCACAAGCAAAACGCGCTTGGGCCATTGCGTGGAACCGAGCGGTGCGAACCAGCGGGCCATCGCGGTTCTGCTTGTTGCCGGCGCGTAGACTACCGCGGCAGCAATGATAAACACCGCCAACATCGCCATGACAAACCAGCGTGCAACATGCGATAAATCGATTAATCGAGACAGACGCACGCCATACATCATTTGTTGGGCTTTGTTGAGCGTGAGATCAACGAGCGCTTTTTGATGTGGGCCGATGGCGGATGGGTCGGATGCTGACTGGGTTTGCAGTTCAACGCTGCTGGCAAAAACGCCGGCGAGTTGAGGGTAGATGCGCTCGGCTCGCAGAGCCAGATCACCCAGCCTCGGCTTGAATGAGACGGCACGGTACAGACGTGTTAAAAGCCAATAGCAACTTTCGATCAGGACAAACAACCCGATCAGAAGCCGTAACCAACCCGGCAGATTCAACGCCAAATCAATCAGCGCCAGAATCAGCATCACCGGCGCCAGTACCGCAGCGAATTGAAGCAGGTGCAACACCAGCAGCCACAGCCGTGCCCGCGATCTTACCTGTTCGAGTTGTCTGGCTGCGTCATGCATACGTAGGTTTACGGTCTTTGGCCAATTCTAGGCATCAAGCCAAACGGATTGCTCGGCGGACGATCCATTCCATTGCCAGCAATGTTCCGAGTAAAATCAACGACAGAATCGAATCCCACAAAGGTTCACGGATATCCGTCTCGGTGATCCTTGCCCGGTTGGGAACCAGATTGATCAACCGATTTAAATCGTCGAGAGGTATGACCGCACCGTTGGTTTGCTCGGCCAGCGCGTTGAGGCGGGCATGGTCTGCTCGCGGGTTGGACGCTTCATCGTCGGTGGCCGAAACGCGCAACGCCCTGACAAGTCCGAGGTCCGCCAGTGCAGGGTCCGACACCGATAACATAAAGTTTCCAACTGAGGAAGGCCGCCAAACCGCGCGGAAACCTGCACGTTGAATGGTGTTTGGACCGGCTGATTCATTTTCTGAAACCGGCAGCAACGTTAAGGTATCTATAGGCAAGCCTGTCGGATCCGAAGATGATCTGGCTGTGACCTCGATCTGTGACAGACCACGGTTGATCAATGAGGCGTCTGCGAGTTCCAGCTCGATCACAACCGGCTGACGCACGGTAACCGCACGGTGCGAGACGCTGAACAACACACGATCACTGTCCGCTTGAACGCGCGCCCGTCCGAGCATGCGGATCAACGGCACCCAATGCTGCTGGAAGTACCAGTCGCCACGGCCGTAGCGCCAGCGCCAGGATTCATCGGTAGCGATGTACAGGCTCTGGCCCGCGCCGTAGCGGAGCATAACCAGGCCGGGCACATGTTGATCGCTTTGTTCGTTGGATACAAGCTCGGCCAAGACCTCCGCCGTCGGTTTTAGTGTGCCAAGGTCCTGTACCCATCGGATCGCAGGTAACTCGGTTGACCAGACTGTTTCGCTATCGGTGCTGTTGTCGATGCCTCGCAGTTGCAGTACGTTTAATGAACGGGCTGCGGAAGTAGGCTGAAGATGGAAACTACTGGACGCTAATCCGAAACGCGAGACATCAGCCGGGCGACGCATCGGAAGCAGGTCGGCCAAGGGCGATCCCGCATATTGCTGTGGCATATAGGTCTGGCCGCCGATCCACAAAATCCCCGCGCCGCCGACGGAGACGTGATCCCGCATCAGTGTTAACTGGCCCGTCTGAAAGAAGGAGGGCGGAACATCGCCGAGGATGATCACATCGTAGGTATCAAACTCTTCCGCCGAGTTTGGCATACGCGTAATCGGGATGTCACCTTCTTGCGCGAACGAGCGGTCGGCGCTGATCAGATACGTGCTTGCACTGATGGATTTTTCTCGGATCAATAGATTCTTGAGGTAGCGGAATTCCCAGCGTGGATAACCATCGACATACAACACGCGGATCGGCCGATCGATCACGTCGATTTCAACCACGCGTGCATTGTTGTCTGTGACCAATTCACGTATCGGGGCAGTCCCCGCGGGTGGTTCGTGTTTTACTTCCACGCGCCAACGTGCCACACCGACTGACTCGGATTTGCCCGCCAATTTTAAGGGTTCGCCGGGTGGTGCTTCATCCAGTGTTGCTTCATCCAGTACCCGGCCGTCGGCTTCATCGGTGAGTGTGACGACGATTTGAGACGGATCAATCGGATCGCCGCCGAGTTGTTCGATGCTGACACTGACCGGGGCGGTATCGCCCACAAATGCGCGCAGCGGACCATCGGCCTGGGTGATTGCCAGGTCCAAGGGTGGTTGCGCCGCACCAAGTGGTATGGTAAAAACAGGTATGCCTTGCTGCTGTAGGCGCTGGGTCAGGTCCTGGCCTGTGTCTTGAGGGGTTTGTCCATCAGTGATAAGAACGATACTGCTGATCGGTTTGCCGGACGGCAATCTCAAAGCCTGATCGATGGAAGTACGGATCAAGGTTGCTTGCGCATCGGCTGCATCCAACCCGGCGTTAGAGAACGGTGAATTCACTTCATAGGCAGAGCCACCAAACCCGAGCCAGACCACCCGACGATCTTTGCCGAGTCCTTGATCGCCGAAGACCGCCGCTTGTTGTTGCAACGCTTCGATCATGCTCTGTTCCCGGCTGATCACGTTGTCAGTATCAGCGTCGAAGACGTCACGCATATTCATCGATGCGCTGCGATCCAGCATCACGAGAAGCCAGTCCTGCTCGATGTTCTCTTGCGGTAAAACAAGCGTGGGTCCGGCCAGCAATGCCGCGAGCAGCAGGATCGTGAGCGTACGGACCATAGCCAGCGCGATCCGTAAGAAGCGGGGGCCGAGCAGATGCCGGTAACACAAGCAAGCAAATCCGAACGCGGCCAATACAATCAGCGTCCATGCCCAGGCCGGCAACATGTATTCAAAACCGAGGTTGGCATTTGGATCCGACCAACTCAATTCGCTTAATCCAAGCAGCCGGTCAAGCAGCGGACCGCTTTGTGCAATAGTCGTTGTCGTGAGCGTGAGGGTCATCAGGCGGCCCTCCCGCTGTTGCTTTCCGAGTGGTCGCCGCTACGTAAACGGATCGCTGAACGCAATAGCTTTGCGCTAAGTGACGTACTGCGCCCCGCGCCGGCATGGCTGAACAGTCTTGCTATCAGGGATTCGAGCAGCACAAGTGCAAGAACGATCCAGAGCAATACCCAACCGATGTCGGCCGTCTCTTGTGTTTGAGCTAAAGATGAGCCGGGATTCTCTTCATCCAACCAACGCCAGTCACCCAGGCTGTTCAACCAGCCGGAAAGTTGTTCTTCATTGATCGCTCGCAGATCACCAGCCACCGCGTCCGGGTTCGCGATTAACCTGCGTGGGCCGAGGTCCGAGTCGGCAAAGTATACGCCGGGCGAATCGATTGAATCGGAAAGTGTCACACCCGATTCATCTGTTTTTAGTACAGGTGTTTGATCTGTCTGCGCATTATCCGCTTCAATGCTCCATACATCGTCGCTGAGATTCAAGCGATGTAATGATGTTGCGCCGTTCCACGCGGGCCCCAACACCGGCTGATCGCCCGCAACGGCATTCACCACGCCGGGCCGATCACGCGTCCCCAATACGCCATGCAGCGTTTCATGAATAAGCGGAACGAACAGCGGCTTAGTCGGCAAGTTTGTCCACTGCGTATCCACGGCCGTGGATAACAGCATGAGTGAACCCAAGCCGACACGTTGATGCGCCAACAAGACATTTTGATTGCTGACTTGATTTGAATCGTCGACCTCCGGAGTAAAGGTCAACCACGAATCGCTTTCATCTGTATTCAGTGGTAAATAATTAAATACGCGAACCGGGCGGACAATGAGTTGCCAATCCGCGGCCAGTCTTTCTAACGGTTCGGCAACGATGGGTCTTGCAGTTAAAGGCAGACCTTCTGAAGTCTCATCCAATACTACCGGTTCCAGGCCGATACGCCATCCGGGCTCAAACTCATCCACCAACTGACTCACCCAGGGGGCGGAGCCTTCATCCGGCGGCGTAAACACCCAAAGCAGTCCGCCATCATCCACAAATGTCTTCAGCGCCGGCCAGGCGGGGCGCACAACGCGATCGGGCCGAAGCAGCAGCAGCGCGTCGATATCGCTTAGCGTATCCGGATTATTCAGATCGGAAGGCGTGATCTGTAGCACTTCGATTGAAGCCGTTGTGTTGATGATTTGTGGATTCAGCGCAAGTGAGATCCATTGGCCGGGGTTTAACCCATGGTGTTGGCCGTTAAGTGTGCCTGCGGGTTCATCCACAACAGCGACGCGCATTCGCTGACGTAATTCCACCGCGGACATCGCCTGGTTATCCGCTTCCAGATTGTCCGCCGGCATCTCCAGCTTCGCTCGGATGGTTAGTAGCGTGCCGCCTTGCGGATCAAGCCTGGCTGATGATGCATTAACCGGAAGGTCGATGCCGAGTGTCGCTTGATTTTGGCCGTTCACAAATGTGATTTGTCGACGGATGGAAGAAAGGCTTCTACCTTGCGAATCGATCAGATCGAGCAACAGGTTGACTGACTTTTCCGGCAGGTCGTCTGAGAACCGTGTGACTTTGACCTCTACAGGCACACTGCTATCTGTAATACCACCGACCCATACCACGCGGCGGCGCGGCGTAATGGAAGACACCTGATAATTGTCCAGAGGAAGCATCGGTCGGGAGATAACCAACTGATCCGATCCGCTTATTCGATTGCTTGCGACCGCCGGTGTTTCGTTGATGTAGTTTGCCGACCGAACTAAGTCAGAAAAAACAAAAGTCACCGATCGCGAGGATAGATCCTGCTGGTTTTGTTTTGCTTCTTCGATAAGTTTTAATGCGCCGGGAACATCAGATCGGCCGTAGCCCGGGTGTAGAGATGCCAATGCCGAACGCAACGCTTGATGATCGCGCGATGGTTCGGCAATGATTGGCTGTGCAGGCCTACCGGCATACCAAAGCGTGACACGATCACCGGGATCAAGGTGATCGATCACTTGTTCTGCAGAATCTATGAGTTCGTTGAAACGTTGTTGGCCGGAATCCGCACCGGCCTGTAGAGACATGGCATTGTCAAACACAAGGTTGATGACGCGCCCTCGGCTATCCAGATTGCCGAACAATGCACCTAAGACACCTGCCAATAGAGGTCTGGCGAGCGCCAAACCCAGAAGCAACACGATCAAGCAGCGCAGCAATAGAAGCAGCCATTGTTCGAATCGCATGCGCTGCTTTTGCTTGCGATAGGCTTCGAGCAGGAATCGCATTGCGCCCCACGGCTGTGGCCGACGCCGCCAGCGCGAGAGCAGGTGGATCGCTATGGGTATCGAGACCATCGCCAAGCCAGCCCAGGCGAGCGCCGGGCTGATAAAGGGAGCAATAACCTGGGCGAGGTAGAGCATCATGAACGTTTGCCGATGGTTGATCCACGTTTGGCCATAAAGTGACTAAGAGCCGGCCCCAACGGATCACCGGTATCAAGCAGCATGTAATCGAACTGGAACCGTCGGGTCAGCGCCTCAACAGCGTCAAGGTGTTGTTGGAGTACCTCTAGGTAGGCTTTACGCAGCGCCTTAGGATCAAGATTCAGCCTGCCTTCTGCTTCCAACCCAATGAACTGGGATGATCCGGTAAAGGGGAACTCAAGTTCAGCCGGGTCCATCGTCTGCAGGACAATCACATCATGCTGATGGAACCTGAAGCGAGCCAGGCCGCGCTCGATCGTTTGCAGATCATCAAACAGGTCGCTGATCAGAATCACCAGAGACCTGCGGTTCAAACGGGCAACCGATTCATCAAACACACGTCCAAGGTTGGTTCGGCCGGGGGCTTGTGGGTCTGACGCGTAGGTTTGCCCCGCGTCATCTTCCTGAAGCGATTCCACAGACCCGAGAGCTTCGACGATCGACTTCCAATGGCCGTGCGAATTACTCAAACGTGTAGCGGTTCTGATCGAGTTATCAAAGAGGACAACCGAAGCGCGGTCCTGTTGCCTTAGTGCGATGTGACACATGGCCGCGGCGAGGCTGGCGGCGTGGTCGTACTTGGTCCACGTGAGTCCTTTCTCTGAGCGGGGCGCGCCGCTTGCAATCAGGCCGCGTGTCGAAGAGTAGCGCATCGATCCGGAACCATCGACAAGCACGACCATGTCGAGATTGGTTTCCTTCTGATATTGCTTGAGGTACAGCTTGTCTGTCTTGCCGTAGACTTTCCAATCGAGGAAACGCGTATCGTCGCCGGGCGTGTACTGACGGTGTTGGGCAAACTCGACGCTGACGCCTTCCATAGGCGAGCGGTGCATGCCGGTCATCATGCCTTCAACGATCATGCGAGCGCGCAACTCGATTGGCCCGATCGCTGCGAGCGTGCGTGGATCAAGATAGTTGTGCGAAGTCGCTGGCTGCATAAGCAATACGTATTCAACGGCGGTATTTTCTGTAAACAGTCACGTCAGCGCAACACCTGCTCGGCCTGCGGATCGGCGGCTCCACCAACAATGGTCGTTTCGATCAGGCGTTCGATCAGTTCGTCGGTCGAGATGTTGTCGGCTTCGGCGTTGAAGTTGAGGATGAGTCGATGGCGTAGCACCGGCGCTGCAACAGCCTGGATGTCTTCCGGCGTCGCGTGTGTTCGGCCTTTCAAAATCGCACGGGCCTTGGCGCCGAGGATCAGGTGCTGGCTGGCACGCGGGCCTGCGCCCCAACTGAGATATTGCTGCATGAAGTCAGGACGATGATCTTCTTCGCCACGTTTTGGTCGACGGGTTGCGCGTACCAGACGTAGGGCGTAGCGCATCACGTGCTCCGCGATCGGCACATCGCGCACCAGTTCCTGGACCTGCTGGACCTTTTCCGCATCTAGGACCGCGTTGACCTCAACCTTATGCCGACCTGTTGTGCGCCTGACGATATCCAGTTCGTGATCTTCAGTCGGGTATCCGACTCGGATCATGAACATGAATCGGTCGAGCTGTGCTTCAGGCAACGGGTAGGTGCCTTCCTGCTCGATCGGGTTCTGGGTTGCCAGGACGAAGAACGGCTGGGGGATATCGTGGCGGATACCGCCGGCGGTGACATGATGCTCCTGCATCGCTTCGAGCAGGGCAGCCTGGGTCTTGGGGGGCGTGCGGTTGATCTCGTCAGCCAGCAGGACGTTGGCGAAGACCGGGCCTTTGACGAAACGCAATTCTCGCCGACCCGTGTCACGATTCTCTTCGATCACTTCCGTGCCGGTGATATCGGAGGGCATCAGGTCCGGCGTGAACTGAATCCGATTGAAGGACAGGTGCAGCGTCTGAGCAACGGTCGAAACGAGCAGCGTCTTTGCCAGTCCGGGCACGCCGACGAGCAGGGCGTGGCCGCGTGTGAAGAGGCAGAGCAGGACCTGCTCAACGACTTCATCCTGGCCGACGACCGCTTTGGCGATCTCTTCACGGAGCTGGGCGGATGCTGTTTGGACCTGATCGATCAGTTCTTGTGAAGCTGGGGGGTTTGCATCTTGCTGGTCGGACATGTTTTCTCCCGGCCTAATGGGGGATTGAGGGTATAGCTAAGTATACCCCTGTACTTGCATAGCTGTTCAGATGAAAACCCGTATACCGCGCGTAGAATGCAATCATGCCCGAATTACCAGAAGTCGAAAATGTCCGCCTGGGGCTGCTGGAAACAGTGGTCGGTCGGGCCGTACGCCAAGTAAGTCTGCAGCGGGCGGATGTGGTAACGGGCAAGAAGAGACCGGACGATCTGTTAAAGGGCAAACAGATCGCAGGCATTGAGCGGCTTGGCAAGCAACTGGTACTTCTCAGCGATGGGGATGGCCCATGTGTATGCGTTCACTTGGGGATGACGGGTTCACTGCGATACTACGATCCGGCAGAAGTCTTTGAGGCTGACACCCATACGCATGTGATCTGGCATTTATCAGATGACGGGCATCTGGTTTTCAGAGATCCGAGGCGGTTTGGCGGGTTGTGGACGTTCGGGTCCAAACAGGAGCTTGTTGAGCAGAGGTGGGTGCATCTTGGGCCGGATGCTCTGGTCATTAAGCCCAGGCAGCTTCTATCCAGCCTGAGAAGTACCCAACGGGCCATCAAAGCGGCATTGCTGGATCAATCCGTGGTAGCGGGTCTGGGCAATATTTATGTGGATGAACTGCTTTTCCTTTGCAGGATCCGCCCTCAACAGCGAGCCAGCGAGCTTAACGAGGACCAGGCCAGGCGGTTGGTTCACCAGATGAGGTGTTTATTGAGGCGGGCTATCCAGAGCGGTGGTTCCACCTTGCGGGATTACGTTGGCGCCAAGGGACAGACAGGTGCGTTTCAGATATCGCATAAGGTTTACGGGCGATCGGGTCAGCCATGCGTGCGGTGTGGTACCGAGCTATCAAGCGATACGCTGGCAGGACGAAACACGGTTTATTGCCATGCGTGTCAGACGACATGAGCATGGGAGTAGAGGTGAGGTTTACTATTAGTAGATTAATATAAACTTCATCTTCTCTAGTAGTAACGCTTGTTGTTATTGGGGGAAAACAGGGTTTGGTGATTATAAGATGTTTATATAATTGTGTTTACATAACAAACCACGAGGCGGAAAGCTTGTCGGTAACTCGGTGATCGAAATCGGTTGAACAGATTTAGAGAATGTTAATGACTAGGTTCAACAGATCGACGGTCGTTAAAGACCAAGCTGAGATGCGATATTGACCTGTACGCGTTCAGAATCGCGCGCTTTTCTACAGTCAACCCACAGAATTAACGACAGGCCGAATCAAGAAAGGCAAACCCATACAACCCACAGGCTGTCGGCAAGTATGTGTTTAGCCTGTGGAAATCCCGGCGCCTTGGCTGACGAGGTCTTCCAGATGTTGCATCTGTTTACCGAAGTCCTTGTCTTTTTCAGTCTTATTATTAACCGTCCGGATCGAGTGCATTACGGTGGTGTGATCGCGGCCGCCAAAGTACCCGCCGATCTCTTCCAGGCTGAACCTTGTTCGTTTGCGTGCCAGCCACATACAAACCTGTCGCGGCTCCGTGACGGACTTGTGCCGTCGGCGGGACTGAAGATCGCTTAGTTTGACGCCGTAGAACGAGGTGACGACGTCGATGATGTGCTGGAGCGTCACCTGGCTGTGCTTTGAGCCGACGTCCGGCTCCCTGAGGGCCTCTTGAGCAATACGGAGGTCCACTGCCCGACCCTGTAGCTCGGCGTGGGCCTGAACGTTGATCACAGCCCCTTCCAGCTCTCGAGCGTTGGAGTCGATCTTGGTCGCCAGGTAGGCCAGGACGTCGTTTGGCATGGTAATGCCACGCAACTCACATTTGGCTTTAAGGATCGCAACGCGGGTTTCGTAGCCGGGCTTGGTGACCTCGGCGATCAGACCCCATTGGAACCGGCTGACCAGTCGCTCTTCCAGATCGTTGATTTCATCGGGCGCGGCGTCCGAGGACAGCACGATCTGCCGGTTTGATTGATATAAGTCGTTAAATGTATGGAAGAACTCTTCCTGTGAACGGTCGCGACTGGCCAAGAAGTGGATGTCGTCTATGACCAGCACGTCCACATGGCGGTATCGCTCGCGGAACTCGCTCATTTTGCCTGATTGAACACATTCAATGAACTGATTCATGAAAGCATCGCAGGAGACGTAGAGGATCTCGGTATCAGGAGCTTTATGAATGATGCTCTGACAGATGGCCTGAAGGAGGTGTGTTTTACCCAGCCCTACACCACCATGGATGAAAATCGGGTTGTAGGCCGTCCCAGGCTGGTTGGCGACCGCGACACTGGCGGCGTAAGCGAGTTGATTGTTAGGCCCTGTTACGAAGTTATCGAAGCTGTAATCGGGGCTCAGTAGCATCTGATCCGCATCAAAGCTCGAGCTACCTGATGTTCGTGAAGGTCGAGGCGGGATGCTGGCGGTGATCGTGACCTCGGGAGCGGGTGCCGGATCGCCTGAGTCAACCCCAGAACGGTCTTGAGTGATGAATCGTATGCCGATTAAAGCCCCCGTGACGGCCTGAGCGGCTTCATTGAAGTGATCCAGACACTTACTTTGCAGGTATTTTTCCTGGACACTGTTAGTCGTGGCGACGCGCAGCAGACCGCCCTTGAGGTCAATAGGCTCCAACTCCTCGAACCACTGTCGGCAAATGGAGCTGTGCCGCTTGCGCAGGTACGCCATCATGTCACGCCAAAGCGCGGGATCAATATTCGGCATATTGAGAAAACTAAAGGGTTATCGTTAACGACCAACTGAGCTCTGCGTCGTGGAAAGGTTATTTTCGCGTGGCCCTCCGTTTTGTCGCATGCAACGATCTTGTTCAACCGTTATCCACAACACCCACCCTATGAAACGTAATCCCTTCTGTCAATGGTCATTTCCCTAGTATGGCACTGAATAAGGTTACTCCGTTAGGTCCGCGAACGTGTATGATTTAGTGTTTTTGATATGAACATGCCCACTCTCATTATTTATGACGATTCAGGTGGGCGGTTTGGCCCTATTACATCCCTGCGGGCGATCTTTCAGGCACGTACAGGAGCCGTAACGACCCGGGAACGGGTCGAGCGGATTCTTGGCAACAGAGCTTATGGCTTGTGGGCTCCTAAAAGACTCTGTGGGGTCTTGAATAACGCTTTTCCGGATCGAGTGGTTAATCCGCAGGACATACCGGGCGAGTCTATTCTTTTGGTGAACGGCCGATGGCTGGGTTTACGTTTCGCGGAGCAGGTGCGCGGACTCGCTAAGAACCAGGCGGTGGTTCAAAGCGATGGACAGGTCGTCGCTGTTTATCTTGATGCGCAGTTGGCCGGCCGATTCCTTAAAAGTGGATGTCGTTTGTTGCCTGATCACATTACGACACTTCGCTTGCGTGAACGAGTATTGATAGATCGCCCCTGGCATATTCTGGACGAATTGCCTTTGTCACTTGCCGCTGATCTGGAAGCCGATCCGACATCGCTGATCGATGCAAGCAAATACGCAGCGACTACTGTGATCGGTCAGCACACGATCAAAGTCAATCAACACGCACGACTGATGCCGTACGTTGTCTTGGATGCTGAGCAGGGACCGATTGTAATTGATGCACACACAGAGGTTCGATCATTTACGGTGCTGCAGGGGCCGTGCTACATCGGGCCTGACACGATCGTCATGCCACACACATGGATCAGACCCAACACCGTCATCGGACCGACTTGCAGGATCGGGGGCGAGGTTTCATCCAGTATCTTCCACGGTTACAGCAATAAAGCTCATATCGGTTTTGTGGGAGACAGTTTGATTGGTGAATGGGTGAACCTCGGTTCGGGCACCACCACATCAAACCTTAAGAATACATATGGATCTGTGCGTTTATGCATTGATGATGACGCTGGTGATGAAGACTCCGGCAGAACATTTCTAGGTGCGATGATTGGCGACTACGTACGTACAGCGGTCGGCACCCACCTGCCAACCGGGGCGGTAATACATCCGGCTTGTATGCTGGCGGTTTCCGGGTGGGCGCCAAAGCTCGCTAAGGCCAAAGGGTTTTATACGGATAATGGTTATTCCCCGGCCGATCCCGAAAAATTAACACAGGTGATGCAACGTTTGGTTGAACGGCGCGGTGCGACGCTTAGTTACGAGGTCGTTTCGCTAATCTTGTCTTTAAGCTGAAGCCTCCGGTTTGGGAACTCAGGATTCGGCTTCGGTATCGAAATCAAACTGTCCGTTGACCTGGTAAACACTACCGACGAGGTGTCTTGAGTTTCTCACAATGATTGGGATATATGAATGTGTGCCGATCAAGTCCTCAAAACTGATGTACACGACATCACCAACATTGATTGTGTGTTCCGACATGAATCCGATACCGCCGATGGAAAGGTCAAGCGCCCATGCATCACAGTATTTTTCGAGATTGCCACCCGGCGACTTCTTACAAAGACCGACTTTCACACCAAAATTGAAGCGGTGGTACTGACGACGTTCACGCAGTTCACGTTCCCGTTTTTCGAGACCCCTGATCAGTTTTCCGATTGCCTTGCGTAATTGATCGTTGGCGTGCAGACTCTGTGATGACATACCCCATCCCCGTTGGATCTATTAAAGTCAGGTTGACCAAAGGAGTAACAGACGCACAGCAATGCTGCTTTGAAAAAGCCGCAAGAACAAGAAACGCATTTGCCATGCGCATCGATTTAAGAACTTCAATCGGCTACCTTGCCCCTGTTAGTTGAATCATTGAGCGATTTTGTGCGCAAATAATTGATCAAGAAAAATGAACATTCTGCGCACAGTTGCTGGGCAACGTACTCATGCTCCGCCGGCGCGGTCTAGTGCCAGGTCGTGCGTTTCATGATAACGACGACCGAGGTTGTGCCAGTCGAAGTGTTCGCTGAAGGATTCAACGGAGTTCCGCAGCATGACACGGTCACGACGACCCAATGAAACAAATCGGAACAAGCGATCGGTCAGTTCTTCTGCGGCCCGGTGGAAGTCGCAGTGACGTCGCGGTACTACGTAAATACCCTTAGAAGCATGGTCGGGCATAAGTTGCTTCAAGTAGGAGCCGAAACCGGATAGATCGCTGGTTACCGCCGGTACGCCCAAGGCAATCGACTCAAGCGGGGTGTAACCCCACGGCTCGTAATAACTCGGGAACACGCCGAGGTGACATCCGCGAACAAACTGGTCGTATTCCATTCCGAACAATGGATTGGTTGCTTGCACAAAGTCCGGATGGAAGACGACCTTGACCGGGTCACCCTCCAGATTAAACAACCGGCAGTTACGCAGTTGATTGAGGACCGGATCGTTGGCGTCATCGATCAGGTCGTGTGTGACGATGGCGGGGGGGGCTTTGCTCTTCCAGGCATGAATGGCCCGACGAAGTCGAAGCCGCCAGTAATCTTCCATCAAGGTGTTCAGGTCCGGCACTTCACCGGCTGTGGCTGAAAGGAACAGACCGCTGCCGACAGAATCCTTAACCGCGTCCGCGGCGGTGCGGAACTCATTAAGCATCGCGCGTGTCTGCAACGCCCGAACATTGATCGAGCGGAACGGCGCCTTGGTGATGATAAAGAACACCACCGTCATCGGGCTGGCAGTTTCACGCAGCCGGTGATTCAAACGAGCCAGCGCTTCGATGGTCACATCCATGCCTTTGTTCAGGTATTCGTAGCGACCCGAGGTGAACATATACAAGGTGTTATCCAGATCAAAGCTGTAGCTTGGGAAGAAGTGCCCGATCGAGAATTCGTGTAACCGTTCCTTATAACTCTGGTGCAGGGTTTGAAACTCGTGGATCGCGGTGAATCGGCGGATGTTCAAACCATTCGGAAGCAGCATATCCGGTGTTCGGCCGAGCAGGTGCGTACATTCCTGTGCGGTCACATCGGAGACGGTTGTGAACACATGTGAACCGTGTGCTGCGGCCTTTTCAATCGAGTGCTGCGCGTGGACATTGAAGTTTTTAGCTTCCTGGTCACCGTTGAGGAAGGGCAGATGGTCGTAAAAAGCGGCGTTGCTTGTCGCGAGGTATCGGCCGATCAACGTCGCATGGGTGGTGAAGACTAATGATCCGGGCCAATTTTCTTTTCGCAGCATGGGGATGGCGACCCCGGCCTGCCATTCATGGAAGTGGGCCACGAGCTGCCTACGCTGCGATTCTTTCTGCGCCAGTATTTGGAGGAGCATCCGGCACATTTCACCGAATGCTGCCGAGTCACTGACCGTGGGTTCGTTGCTGGAAGGGATACCGTGGTCCGACCAGATCCGGTACTTCACTTCGTTGAGCATCCCGCCGATCGAACCGACATCCAGCAGGACGACGTGAGGCCGACCGCTGACCAGCCAGCGTCCGTAATGAGCCCGGTAGCCCATCTCTTGCAGTTGTTTAACTGCCTGTCCAACTGCACCGACCAGCGGGGCCGGTTCAAATTCAACTTCGGCGGTATGCGGGTTGTACGGCCCGATCAGGCAATACCGGCTGCCCCAACGACTGACCATACTGGGGACTTTCGATCGCAACACCGTGTAGATGCCGCCAACCTGGTTGCAGACTTCCCAGGCAACTTCAATCAGCAACGGCTCGACCCGACGAGCGGCCACGCCTGATGGTTTATCCGAGGTTGTTTCCTCGGCAGGGGGGGCAGGCGCATCTGTACTTGTGGACGCGGCGGCCTTGGCGCGCTTTTGCGTCCGCTTCTTGGTTATCTTCTTTTTTGTTGAACGTGGGGTTGCTTTAGCCATGCTGCAATCGACGGTTAGGGCTCACGGTTCCTCCAATGGAGATTGTACGTTGAGGTACGCTTTCTTGCGAGAGCGCGTCAATCCCGGAACTGAATCAGGGCGAGACTCGACAGGATTACTGTAATACCCCAGAACATGACCCCCAGGAACCATTGGCGAACCTGGGCCTTGCGAGTAAACCACCTGCGACGCAACAGCAGCAATCATCTTTTCCTGGTTACCATAACTGGATAGGTTTTGAGCCTTGTTTCGACAAAACCAATCTGTAATCTCAATCGGCTCGTTCGGTATTTATGAATCTGAGCGCGATTCTAGCCCATGATCGGGCCGAGCACCGAAATCACCGCCAGGATAAGCAGTAGGCTTAGTGCCGCGGTACGGAGGCGTTGTCGGTTCATTCTCCCGCCGGTCCAGAGGCCGATCTCCGAGCCTATGAGCATCAGAGGACACAAGAATAATCCAATGAGTAGAGCGTGAAGCGTCTGATCGGGGAACCGATACACCAGCAGGCCGAGGTTAATCGGTGTGAGCATCAGGAATGTCGCCCAGAGGTATGCCCGGGACTTTTTGGATGGCCAATCGTGAGCCATTACCCAAAGTACGACCGGCGGCCCCCCCAGACCGACCAGTCCCGCGAAGATGCCACTGGTCGTCCCGGCCAGCAGTGTCCAGTAGTAGGCCACCTTTTCTTTTGGCTTGACACGGAACGCCCACTGCATGATCAGGGCCAGCACGATCATCAGGCCGACCACCTGCTTGACTCGGGCGGTGCCTAAAGTCACTAACAGGCCCAGCAGGAAGATCCCAATCGGCAGCGTCACCAGACGCAGGGTAAATATCGGTATCAGTTCGTGAAAAGTAACTTGCCCGCGGTTACGATGCAGGTTCCATGCGCATTGGATACCGATCCCCAGCAGCGAAATCGCAATGGCGGAAGGTAAACTGACACCAGCCCAGATCATCAGGGGGATGGCAAACAGGCCGGAACCAAAACCAACCGCGCCCTGTACGGCACAACCGAACATCATGGCGAACGCGATCACGATAATCTGGGTGCTGTTCAACTACTTACACAACCTAGGCGACTGTAACATAGGGTGGGAACGTCGCCGTGTTCACACAAGCAGCGCAACAGTTTACACTACAAATTGGATAACGGCATGATGACCAGCGATGATTTAAAAATATTAACACTCGGCGAACCGACCCATGATTCTCCAATCATGGAAACGCTTGAAGCGCGTAACGCCGCCCGGGATTCTCACCGCTTTAAACACATGCTTTTCGACGACGCCTGGCCTCCGCGCGATCCGGTAGAAGGCGAGCGCCCGGCGTTTGAATTAGCCGGGGCCGAGGTGAAGTTGTTCTTCGACCCGGCCAAGACCACGGCCGGGATCGTTACCTGTGGCGGATTATGTCCCGGACTAAACGATGTTATTCGTGGTTTAACTATGGTGTTATGGCACCGCTACGGTGTCAGGAACATCCTGGGATTCCGCTACGGCTATGAAGGATTGAACCCGGCGTTCGGCCACGAGCCGGTCAAGCTCTGCCCGGAAGTCGTCGGTTCGATCCACGAGCAGGGCGGCACGATGCTCGGGTCTTCGCGAGGTCCCCAGGATATCCAGGTCATGCTGGATTACCTAGCTTCTCTCAATATTGACATCCTGTTCTGCATCGGTGGGGATGGCACTCTGCGCGGAGCGCTGGATATCAGCACCGCGGCCCGACAGAGCGGCAGAAAAATGAGCGTCGTCGGGGTTCCAAAGACCATCGACAACGATATTAAATACGTCGAACAAAGCTTCGGCCTGATTACCGCTGCGTCCATGGCTCACGATGCTGTGACCGCGGCCCACAATGAAGCACGTGGAGCCCGGCGAGGCATCGGTCTGGTCAAACTCATGGGCCGACACAGCGGATTCATCTCCGCAGGTGCTGCACTTGCCAGCAATGATGTAAACTACGTGCTTATACCCGAGGTTGATTTTCCACTAGAAGGTGAAGGCGGGCTGCTCGCCTCTCTAGAAAAACGGATGGACGCCAGGGGCCACGCTGTCATCGTCGTTGCCGAAGGGGCGGGCCAGAAGTACTGTCCCGTTGAAGGAAAAGACAAATCGGGAAACAAAAAGCTCGGGGATGTCGGCGTGTTCCTGCGCGACAGGATTATCGAACACTTCAAGACGATCAACAAACCGATCTCGATGAAGTACATCGATCCGAGTTACATAATCCGTGGCGTTCCAGCGACCCCGACCGACAGCGTGCTATGTTTCCGTCTCGCTGCGTATGCAGTTCATGCCGCGATGTCCGGCCGGACCGAACTGATCATCGGCAAGTGGCACGGCCGATTCTGCCATATCCCGATCAAACTCGCGGTCAGTGAAAGGCAGTGCGTCGATCCGCACGGCGAGATGTGGTCGGCCGTGATTGACGCAACGGGTCAACCAAGATGGGCGCATGATTGATCTATACCCAAGTATTCAGATCGGAGCTACTGCGTGTTTATTGTCTGGGGAACCAAGCGGGTCGAAAAGAAACTTGGATGGGTATCAGATTATTGCCCGGTATGTGACGATGCACATGTCCATCGCCTGATGGAAGTGCGCATGGTTGAGCATATCTATTACATACCGTTAGGCAGGGGTAAATCCGCTGGGTATGTCAAACAATGCATGCATTGTAACAATAAGTTCACCACTGCCCCACAGCAGTATGCACACATCAGTAAGAAAAAGCTCGCAAGCCGGGAAGAATTAACGGATGTAACCAATCCTTCGCTCATCGAACGTATGGCAAAGCTGCTTGATCTACGAGAACAAGCAGTACATGGTCAAGTGAGTGAAGATGAACGAAGGGACTTACTCTTTCATGCTTTTTGTAGTATTGCAAGCCCCGTCGCCAAGCGGAAGGAGCAAATCAATTTAGATTGGCTCTCGAGTCTTTGTCTGATTGCCATGGTCATGGTGCCGATAGTGATTTACTTCATCTGCACCAATGTGTCTGTCTTATGGATGAACGACGACCTTGCCGTGAAAATATCTATCGGGATATTCATCATTCTTCTTTTTGCTTTCGTGATGTGTGTTTTCGGAGATACATCACGATTCATCCGGAGCCGCTTCAAAAGTGAAGTTATCAAGAGGCTCTCGCCTCTCAATCCTGATGTCGAAGAATTACGAGAGGTCCTTCAGAGGTTGAAAGCAGACCCAGACACCAAAGCGATTGGCAAGGCATTTAACGCGGATACATTACATCACGCGATAAAATTCTATCGCGAGAATAATATGCCGGTGAAGTAGTGTTTGAGCTGATTAACCACCAAAGTATGCCGGCTCATTGCCCGGTTTCCATTTGATGTTACAGCCCATTGAGGGTTTCTGATCTTCAGGCGCGGCCTTGCCGGCGAGCACCGCATCCAGCGCCGCACGCAGGTCTTGACCGGTTACCGGGATACCGGAGTTGGGTCGGCTGTCGTCGAGTTGGCCGCGGTAAACCAGTTTCTGATCGCCATCAAAAAGGAAAAAGTCCGGCGTGCAGGCGGCACTGTATGCCTTGGCGACGGCTTGTGTTTCGTCATACAGGTACGGGAACGTGTACCCGCGTTTGGCTTTCTCCTCCTTCATCTTGTCCGGGCCGTCCTGTGGGTGTGTTTCGATATTATTCGGGCCAATCGCCACGATCGCGACGCCTTTACCCTGATAGTCTTTTCCGAGCTTCGCTAATTCGTCCGCGACATGCACGACGAACGGACAGTGGTTGCAGATAAACATGACCAGCAATGCCTTGGCGTCTTTGAAGTCACTAAGTGAAACCGTGTTGCCCTCGCAATCCGGTAGCGTGAAGTCAGGTGCTTGCGTGCCAAGTTTAAGCATGGTGGAGGGAGTGAGCGCCATTATGAATTCTCCGTTTTTATTTGTTGAGATGCGTGTGTTAGTAATGTTGCTGTTGATTCAAGATAATTCATTTATGGTCGAGCGAGCGAGCCATCGGGCAGCCGTGCCTGCGTCCACTCGATTGTCTTCGGGTCGCAAGGGTACTTCGCAGCCTCATCTTCATTGAAGTCGACACCATGACCCGGGCGGTCGTTTGGATAAAGATAACCCTTACGGAATTCTGGGCAACCGGGGAAGACTTCTTGTGTCAGCTCGTCGAACGGCATCAATTCGTGGATACCGAAGTTCATGCACGCGAGGTTCAGGTGCAGGTTGACCGCGTGGCCGATCGGCGAGCAGTCACCCGGGCCATGCCAGGCGGTGCGTACGCCGAAGGTTTCGGCAACCGTCGCGACTTTCTTCGCAGGCGTCAGTCCGCCAAGATCGCTGATATGCATGCGCACAAAATCGATCAGGTGATTGGATACCAGTGGCAACCATTCATTCACACCCGCGAACAGTTCGCTGGCTGCGATCGGTGTGCTTGTTGCCGAACGTAATCGCTCGTACCAGCCCAGGTCCTCCGGCGCGATCGGGTCTTCCAGGAAGAACAGGCGGAACGGCTCCATGTCTCGTGCAAATTGGATCGCTTGTGCGGGAGTGAGTCTTTCATGCACATCATGCAACAGTTCGATGTCGTCACCGAAGTGATTGCGGATGTGCGCGAAAGCTTCGAGTGTTGAGCGCATGTAGGTCTGCGGATCGTAATAGGCGCCACCAAGTGCACCATCCGGCGGCTGTTGCGCGCCAAGCCCCGGACCGCCGTAAGCGTTACCGCCCGCTTCACCGCTGGCGCGGGTCTGGCTTGCGCCGCCACCAAAGCGGATACGCACATGTGTCATACCCTGATCGAGCTGCTGTTGAACGTGATCTTGCAGTTCATCCAGGTCGCATCCATCGGCGTGCTGATATACCGCCGCTGCTTCGCGACACTTCCCACCGAGCAGGTCATAGAGCGGCATGTTGGCGAGCTTGCCCTTGATATCCCACAGCGCCATGTCCACGCCGGAGATCGCATTATTCAACACCGGCCCGCCGCGCCAGTAACTGTTAACACTCATCAAACGATGCATCTCTTCAATCCGTGATGCGTCACGACCGATCAACAGCGGCTTGAGATAATCTGCTACCGCCGAGCGCACCGGCAGGTAGCGCTGCGTAAACGTGCCGCAACCCAGGCCGTAAAGCTCCGGCTCATCGGTCAGTACCTTCACGACAACCAGATTGCGCCCCGCTGGCGCGGTGAGAAACACCTGAACATCGCGGATGGTTACTGGCACATCAGCCTCGCAATTTAAAAGTGGATCATACGACCTTCCGCCCCGAGCGCTGCTTCCATTACGGCTTCGCTGAGTGTTGGATGAGCGTGCATGGTTGCGGATATTTCAGCGCCGGTAGCTTCGAGCCTTCGTGCCAGGCCCATTTCGGCGATCAGTTCGGTGACGTTTTCACCGATCATGTGTGCGCCGAGCAGTTCGCCGTGCTTCTTGTCGATGATGATCTTCGTGAAACCTTGTGTCTGGCCGAGTGCCTGGGCTTTACCCGAAGCGGAGAAGGGGAACTTGCCTGCGGTATAGTCAAGACCCTTGGCTTTACATGCTTCTTCAGTCAGGCCGATGGAGGCGACCTGTGGGTGGCAGTACGTGCAGCCGGGCACGGATTCGTAGTCGATCGGTGTGGCGTGATGACCGGCCAGTAATTCGACGCAGACCACAGCCTCTTCCGATGCCACATGTGCAAGCCACGGCGGGCCAATCACATCACCCACGGCGTAGATTCCCGGGATGTTCGTCATGTAGTTTTTCTTATCGACCTGGATATGTTCTTTGTAAATCTCAAGGCCGAGTGAATCATCGAACAAGCCATCAAACCGGCCTTTGACGCCGATCGCGACAATCGCCTTGTCTGCTTCGATTGTTTGTGTTTTGGATTCATCAGAGGTCGGCGCGACGACCGCCTTGATGCCGTTGCCGGTTTTCTCCAGGGACAATGTCTTATGACCCGTCAGTGTTTTGATGCCTTGTTTCTTGAAGGCCCGTTCGATTTCCTTAGATATTTCGCCGTCCTCAATAGGCATCAGCCGATCGACCATCTCCACGATTGTCACATCGGTGCCGAACGCGTTGTAGAAGTAGCCGAACTCCATCCCGATCGCGCCGGAGCCGACGATCAGCAGACTCTTGGGCTGCTCCTGGATGGTCATGGCTTTCTTAGAGGAGATGATGTATTCGCCATCGAACGGTGCGCCCGGCAGCTCGCGCGGAAAGGCGCCGGTGGCGATCATGATGTATTTGGCTGTGAGGGTTTGTGTGGGCGTGCCTTTGTGTTCGATATCGTCTTTATCGAAGATCTGAACGGTGCCCGGCGCGTTGATGAAGGCGTGTCCCTCGATGTGGGTGACCTTGTTCTTTCTGAACAGGCCGTGCACACCCCGATTGAGCTGGGCGGCAACACCACGGGAGCGTTCGATTACTTTTTGCCAGTTGTAGCTGACATTTTCAACGGAGACCCCCCATTCGGCGGCCTCGTGGGTCACGCGGTGGTAAAACTCCGCTCCGGCGAGCAGGGCCTTGGTCGGGATGCAGCCATAGTTCAGGCAGACCCCACCGAGCTTATCCCGCTCAATACAAGCCACGTTCATGCCTAGCTGTGCGGCACGGATCGCCCCGACGTACCCGCCCGGACCACCGCCAATGACTATCAGATCGAAACTCGAACCCTCGGGCATCGCGTTAAATCCTCATTAAATGATTGCTGGAACACACTTTCGTGGGAACGATCTATTGTAGCCAATAGGGGTGGACCTTGCCGGGCGAATTGCCCACATCGACTACCAACTTGTGGCAAAATCGGGTTTAATACTCAGCTTACGGCGGATTAAGGGCTGAGATCAAACAACCGCATCGGAAGGAAAGGGTTCTGTGATGAATGAACAGGTACAAGCGCCGAAGAAGTCTTCAAGTGGCTGCGGCAAGATAGCGATCGGTTGTGGGATCGTCTTAATCATTCTGGTGATTATCCTGGCGATAGCGGGTTGGTATCTCTATAAGAACGCCCGATCCCTCGGGGCGTCAGCGTTTGCTTACACGGTCAATTCGGTGGTCGACCAATCCACACTGCCGGATGATCAGAAGCAGACCATTAAGGACAAGGTCAATTACGTCAAGGAAGAATTCGCCGCCGGCAACATCACGCTTGAAGAGATCGGCCAGGCGATGGAGCAACTCGACGTCGAAAAGCTGGTCACCGCGGGCATTACCCAGTACATCGGTACGGGCATGATCGGGGCGTCGGAATTGAGTGATGACCAGAAGGCTGAAGGCAAAAAGGCGCTTAACCGCGTAGCTTACGGCCTGCTTGAGGGTCAGATTGATCCAGACGAGACCAATAATATGTTTGCACCGATCATGGAGCAGTCCTCCTCAAATGAGCAGCAACTCAAGCAGAATCCCACCGTTGAGGAATTACAGCAAGTAATTGATAACGCCAACGATCTGGCCGATCAGAATGGCATACCTGAGGATGTCGAAGAAGTGAACTTTGCGGCGAAAGTAAGTGAAGCCTTCGACGAGGCGCTCGGGATTGAATCAACAGAACCAGAACAGACACCATAAGGAATTAGCTGTGCCACAAGTTAAAGCAGTCGTCAGCGTTGTCGGGAAAGACCAGAAGGCGGTGGTCGCGAAGTTCGCCACGCACCTGGCCGAGCTGGGCGTGAACATCCTCGATATCGAGCAGCAGGTTACGCGCGGCCGATTCATCATGGATATGCTCGTAGACCTGGCGGACCTGAGCGTCAGCCTGGACCAATTGATCACAGGTCTATTGGACCTCGGCAAGCAGATCGATATGAGTGTGAGGGTTGCGCTGCACGATCAAGGCAAGCCCAAGCGTGTCGCGGTACTCGTCAGTAAGGAAGCACACTGCCTTGAACGGATCATCGAGGACTTCCAGCACAAGCGCTGCCGTGGTGAGTTGGTCTGTGTGCTGGCAAACCATCCGGACCTTGAGCCGATCGCCAAGGCAGCCGGTTTACCGTTCGCCCACATGGCCGCCAAAGATAAACCCGCCCACTTCAAGTGGATGATGGAGCAGCTAAGTCAGTACAAGCCCGATCTGGTGGTGTTGGCTCGGTATATGCAGATCGTTCCGCCGGAAATGGTCACGGCTTACAGGCACAAGATCATAAACATCCATCCGTCGTTGCTGCCTTACTTCCCCGGTGCCAAGCCTTATCATCAGGCCTGGGAACAGGGCGTGCGCGTGACCGGTTGCACCGCACACTTTGTTACCGAGGACCTGGATGAAGGACCGATCGTGTTGCAGGACGTGTTCCACATTGATGTCGGCAAAGATAGCGCCGCGGATGTGCGCAGCAAGGGCCAGCAACTGGAAGGCCGTGTGCTTTCCGAAGCGGTGCAGATGTATCTTGATGAGAAGCTGCTTGTTGTCGATGACAAGGTCGTGTTCCGCCCGGGTCTGAGCACACTGCTGGATAAGGGCGAAAACGCAGGCTGAAGTGAATCGCCGCGAGGTTGTTTATTTGGAATAACAACACAAGCGTGTGTGGCGTGCTTACATCGGTGCGCTCGCGGGTTTGTCCTTGATGCCCGGGATCTTGGGCGGAGTGGACAGGTCCAGGCTTTCGGATTTGCCGCCGGTATGTGACGGTGGTTGAGCCAGACTGTCGCCCGGGCTCTGCACGGCATGGTCGTACAAGCTCAATAGTGAGGTCAACCAGGCCAACGTTGCCTCTGCCCCTTGATTCTCATTGACGCCCTGTGACATTAACGCGTCGTGACAGCCGCCACTGAGATGGTCATACACAGGCACGTGTAGATCGTTTTCGCCAAGGAACCAGTTTAAGCAACGGTCTGCACGATCGGTCCAGATCGAATCGCCGGTCACGTTGTAGGCTTCCAGGTAGGCTTCGATCGTGACCGCGGTTTCGAGCGGTTTCTGGCTGAAGCGAGCCTTTTCGCCGCCACGCCACATACCGCCTTCATCGCCTACCGGCGCGAAACGCCCATCATCACCCTCCTGGATGTGTTGCAGCCACTGCAGGCTGTACAGTGCCGATTCGATCATGTCATTACGGAACATCCATCGGCCGGACATCAACAAAGCGTGCGGCAGGCGCGCATTTGCGTATGTCAGTTGGTCGACAGGCCAGTTCCAGTCCATGCTGCTGTTCTGTTTGAACAGGTTAAACAGCTTCTCCGCCAGGTTTTCACGAACGCGACGTGCATGACTGTCGCCGGAGTACCGCCTTAGATAAGCGTGGATGCCGATCAAGGTATGTGACCAGGCAAATGGGTCTTCAAAAACTTCACAGGCAGGAAGCGCACGATGGAACAAGTCCGCGGCAAGTGTCATCTGCCCGCGTGACTGACACCGTGCGACCGCTTCACCCAGCGCCAGAACCGCTTGGGCGTGCACATCCTCAGACAACTCGGCCGGCACCCACTTCCGATCGTAACCTAGCATTGACCGGAAACGTTCGACCTCCGGATCGAACGCGTGTTCGAGGAACGCAAGGTAACGCGACAGAAGCGGTTCGACCTTCCCGCCGGTTGAAAAGTCAACATGGTTCTGTGCAAGCAGTACAGTGACCAGAGCACGCGCATTGACTTCAGTTGAATAGCCGTGGTGACGATCGGGGATCGTGTTCTTGGCGTGGCTGAGGATGCCGACATCGTCGGTAAGGGTCAGCAGGTGGTCGAGTTTGATTTCCGTCAGCTCGTTTGGCGCATTCAGCAGCTTGCGCGTCTGCTCGATCGGTCGCGGCGAGCGGTTGCGTTCGTCGCGAACCTGTGCGAACAGGTCCAGGTACTGACCGGCTACATTCTGCCAGCACATGGGTCGGGTGTATTGATAAGCGCGCTTGCGCATGGCGTGGCGTTCGGTCTCGTGATCGAACATGTAATTCACCGCCGCCGCAAGACTCTTTACATCACCGAACGGCACGAGTTTGCCTCGGCCTTCAGCGAGCAACTCCTGTGCGTGCCAGTAAGGCGTTGAGATGGTCGCCTTGCCTGTTCCCAGCGCGTAAGCCAGCGTGCCCGAGGTAATCTGTGCCTCGTTTAAGTATGGCGTGACATATACATCCGCGGCACCCAGGAATTCGACCAGTTCGTCCAACTCAACAAACTTATTGACGAATTCTACATGGTCGGTGATACCCAATTCGGTCACACGGCGTTTCAGGCCGATGCGGTAGTCTTCACCGGAGTGTGCGATCACGCCCGGGTGGGTGGCACCCAGGACGATGTAGACCGCATCCGGATGGCGGTCCACGATCCGGGGCATCGCCTCGATCATGTTCTCGATGCCCTTGTTCGGACCCAACAGGCCGAATGTGAGGATGACCTTCTTACCTTCGACTCCAAACTGATCTTTGAAGTAGTTCGGATCGACAAACGGCACATCCGGGATGCCGTGGGGGATCAGCTGGATCTTGTTGGTGGGGATGTCGTAGATGTTGGTCAGGAAGTCATAGGCCCGTTCTGCCATGACGACGAAGCGGTCGCATAGGTCGCCGAGTTTACGTGTGACCGCGAGCTGGTCCTTGTTCGGCTCTTTAAGGACGGTGTGCAGCGTCGCAACGATCGGCATTCGCAGCCGGCGGAGCATATCCAGGATGAATTGCCCGCTGGGTCCACCGAAGAGGCCAAACTCATGCTGGAGGCAGCAGACATCAACCTTGGACATGTTCAGGAAGTCTGCCGCCAGGCGATACTCACCCGGGCGATTCTGATTAACCTCAAACCAGACGCGTGGCGGGTAGCGGTATCCCTCTGGTCGATCATTCATCGCGACGGACCGTACGTCCGTATGGGGGGCGGCTTTAGCGATCCCGTCCGCCAGGTCGCCGCTGAAAGTCGCGATACCACATCTTCGGGGCCGATAACTGCCCACGAATGCGATCGAACTCAGTGGCTCCCATGACGGTTTTGGTAATTGCATATCTAACCCTGATCGTTCCGGTCGGCCCAGACATCCCCAGATGGCCGACTGGAATCCCATTCACACGACAATCTGTTCGTTTATAGACAGTTAATCATATGCCAACACACGGGATCGGGCAATGGATTATGATGGACTGGTGATCCTGATTGGCCGATGCACTAAACACGTTGCGGCCTGATGTAGGGTCCGGATAACCCGTATGGGATCAAAAGGGCAAGGATACAATCCATGAAGGGCATCATCCTCGCTGGCGGGCTCGGTTCCCGGTTGCGGCCACTGACGCTGGTCACGAACAAGCACCTGCTGCCTGTCTACGATCGGCCGATGATCTATTACCCCATCGAATGCATGGTCAATGCCGGCATTACCGAAGTGCTGGTGGTCACCGGTGGTGAGCACGCGGGCGACTTCCTGAAGCTGCTCAAGAACGGCCATCAGCTCGGATTGTCTTATCTGGGCTACGCCTATCAGGAAGGGGAGGGCGGTATCGCTGACGCGCTGAAACTCGCCGAAGAGTTTGCCGACGGCGGGAAGGTCTGCGTCATTCTCGGCGACAACATCATTGAAGGCTCCATCGCCAAAGCTGTCAACGACTTTGAAGCGCAACCCACCGGCGCAAAGCTGCTGCTTAAGCAGGTTCACGATCCCGAGCGGTTCGGTGTGGCGGAACTGGATAGTGACGGCAATGTATTACGCATCGTTGAGAAGCCGAAAGCGCCCAAGAGCGACCTCGCTGTGACGGGCATCTACTTCTATGACTTTGATGTGTTTAACATTTGCCAGACACTCAAACCGTCGGACCGGGGCGAACTGGAAATCACCGATGTGAATAACGCTTACCGTGAACGCGGCGACCTGACCAGCGAAGTACTCGAAGGCTGGTGGACCGATGCCGGCACATTCGAAAGCCTCTTCCGCGCCAGCGATCTGGTAAGGACCGGTGGCGCAAACAAGAAACCCTGACGCTCATTCTGACCAGACCCGAATCCCTAGACCCCAGACCCAATCATCGTGAAACTACTTTCCCCCACAACGCATAACGGCCCAATCAGCGAAGCATTCGAACTTGCCAAGGACAAGAACGAACCGATCTTCTCGCCTTCGCCGATCTTCACGGACGATCGTGGCTGGTCGCTGATGAATCAGTACAAAGATGTGCTTTCGCCGACCGGGCAGATCAATTATTCCGTGATGTATCCCAATGTCATCAAAGCCTGGCACCGCCACGCCAAGCAGACGGACTTCTGGCTCTGTCTGCACGGGCACCTCAAGGTCGGCGTCTACGACCAGGACGCGGACAAAGCATGGGTGGCTGTGATTGGCGAGAAACGCCCCGGCGTGATGGTGATCCCGCCGCCGCTTTGGCACGGCGCGGCGACGATCGGTACCGAGTCGGCCGGCCTGCTGTATTACGTGACACACCAGTATGATCCGGCCAATCCGGATGAAGACCGCCGTGACTACGATTCAGTCGTTGGCTTCCCGTGGGAGACGCAGCATAAATGAGTGGATCATCTGATCAGACGCAACTCAGTCACATCGGCCCTGTCGTTGTTGTGGGTGCGCTCGGCATGCTCGGACGCGCCTGGTTGGAGCTGTTGACCGGTTGTGGGATTGAGCACGTCGGCCTGGACCTGCCCACACTGGATATCACCGATCCCGCATCGATCAAAGACAACATCAGTAAGAAGACCAAGGTTGTCGTCAACTGTGCAGCGTTTACGGATGTGGATGGTGCAGAAGAACGTGAAGATGCCGCCCTTGTCCTTAATGCTCAGGCGGTGGCGAATCTTGCGGCATACTGCAAGAAGTTCGGCACAACACTCGTACACTACTCGACCGATTACGTCTTCAACGGCAACGCAAGTTCACCGTACCCGGTCGACAGCCCACGCGAACCGGTTAATGCTTACGGACGAACCAAAGCCGAGGGTGAAGTTGCGCTTGAGAATTCAGGTTGCAACTATTTGTTGATCCGAACGAGTTGGCTCTATGCGCCATGGGGACACAACTTTGTGTTGACCATGTTGAGGTTGACGCGCGAGCGCGATGAATTGCGCGTCGTTGATGATCAACGTGGTCGACCCACCAGCGCTCAGCATCTGGCGCGTACAAGTTTGGCGTTACTAGAAAACGACCAGACCGGCGCCTTCCACGTCACGGATGGTGGAGAATGCACCTGGCATGGCTTCACCTGCGAGATCAGACAGCTAGCGGGTCATGAGTGTCAGATACATCCGTGTAACAGTAATGAATACAAGCGCCCGGCAACACGTCCCGCTTACAGTGTGCTGGATATCAGCAAAACCGAACAAATCCTCGGCAAGATGCCCGACTGGAAAGTGAATCTCAAAGAAGTCATTGAGCAAATGGAGTCGACCACCGCATGAGCACGCGTATCCTCCTCACCGGCGGGGCCGGTTTCATCGGCTCCAACTTTGTTCGCTTGGTCCTGCGTGAGCGGCCGGACTATTCTGTCATCAACCTTGATTGCCTGACCTACTCCGGCAACGCCGAGAGTCTCAGCGACTTTGAAGGCGACGGCCGCTACCGCTTCGTTCACGGCAATATCCTCGACCTGGACCTGGCGACCGAACTGATCAAGGAATGCGACGCTGTTGTTCACATGGCCGCGGAAAGCCACGTCGACCGATCGATCATTGATGCGAGGCCGTTCATCGAGTCTAACGTCCTGGGCACGCAAACCCTGCTTGATGCACTTCGACGTGCCGATCCGGATAATAAAAAACGCTTTGTTCATGTTTCGACCGACGAAGTCTTCGGCGACCTGCCTCTGGATAAGCCGGAAATCAAGTTCAGCGAGACCACACCCTTTGCGCCAAGTAGCCCGTATTCTGCATCCAAAGCAGGCAGCGACATGATCGTTCGCGCCTATTGCCATACCTTCGGCATCAACGCCTGCAAGACCAACTGCTCGAACAACTTTGGACCCTACCAGTTCCCCGAAAAGGTGATTCCACTATTCGTCACGAACCTGATTGAAGGGAAAAAAGTCCCGCTCTACGGCGACGGCAAGAATGTCCGCGACTGGCTGCACGTTGAAGATCACTGTGAAGCAGTGTTGACGGTGATGGAGAAGGGCGTTCCCGGCGAGACCTATTGCATCGGCGGCAACAACGAACGCTCGAACCTCGAACTCACCCATTCGATCCTCGCCGCAATGGGCAAGGACGAATCGAGCATCGAATATGTGAAAGACCGCTTGGGCCACGACCGCCGTTACGCCATCGACGCCACCAAGATCAAGCAGCAACTCGGCTGGGAACCTACCCGCAGCGCCTGGCCCGGCGCACTGGAAAGCACGATCAAGTGGTACGTCGAAAATAAAACATGGTGGCAACGCGTCAAAAGCGGCGAATACCGCAACTACTACGAAAAGCAGTACGGCAGCCGTTAATTTCGCCGACGTAATAAAGCCGCAAGTCCGATTCCAACTACGGCCAGCGCGGTCGGTTCCGGGACTGATTTCGCATTATTGCCATTGATTGTAGGTGGAATCCCCTTATTCCAGTTGATCAATACGGTGTCAAGATCCTCCAGGAATACATATCCATCTCCGCTTGGATCGCCCATCATTAGATCGCCCGGGGTCACATCCTGCAGCCAGTGCTGAAGAACCGCCATCAGGTCATCCAATCCAACAAATCCGTCGCTGTTAAGGTCGCCCGGGATCGGTACCAAGGTAACGGTAAGCAGCATGTTCTGCGGGAACGACTCAAAAAAGAAGAATGGGAAGGCGGGTGATGAATCGAGATCAAAGCTGAAAGCTGATCCATCAGCCAGCAGCCCCTCCAAAGTGACATCTCGATCATAAATAATAAATGGCTCGCCCATGGTCAATTGTGGTCTTAGATCAACGCCATTCAGTATGAAAGCCTGTCCGGTAAGGGCGACGGTTGAATTCTGATTGGCTGAGATCACTCCCAGTTCGCCGCCGGAAAGATTAAGCGTTGCATCACTTTCGACACGGGTAGTACCAACCACCTTACCACCACTAATATTAGCTGTGCCGCCAGACTCTGTGATCACGCTTTGGTAGCCGGACACAATCCCGTCGCTCAGATCAAGCGTTGCATTTTGCCTAACGTATATATACGTAAACTCTCCGCCCTGAATCTTGAGTTCCGCATTTTCCAGCACATCAACACCATTTATTCGACCCCCAGAAAGGGTGACATCGCTATTTTCCCAGACATCAATCAATCCTTCTAAGGTGCCACCACTTACCGTAACAGAACTGCCAGGATGTGCATCTATACCACCACTTAGAGTTCCGCCTTCGATCAGGACGGTACTTCCCGCCTGAGCATCAAGGCCGTAATCCACCGATCCCCCCGTCATCGTCATCGTGCTTTGGGGGTACACGTTGATGCCATGGCCTATGTTACCGCCGCTGATGATCAGATGGCCGGGGCTTGTTGTACCGGGATTGGGGTAGCTGCTGCTGGAGAAGCCGACCCGAATGTAGTCGCCAATGGAGCCACCAGTGACATACATTGTGCTGCCTGTATCGATACTGAGCCGATCGCCGATCGATCCATCGTGGACATAAACGGTGCTGTTGGCCTTGACCTCAAGATAGTCACCGATATCAGCACCGTTGAGGGCGAGTGTGGAATTGACGATCTCCATATAGTCGCCGACGGTGCCGCCATCGAGGGTCATCACGGCGTTTGTGGCGATGAACCAATCGGGCAATGTGCCGCCAGCAGAGAGTGTGAGTGTCTGGCCTTTGCGTAATTGGTCGGGGGCGGGATCAGTTGGGACATTGATCGCCGACGATACGCTGGGGATTGCAGTGGCGTGGAGGGAAATCGTACTATTGCTGATTCGGTCTCCATAATTAGGATTACGCTTCACATCAGTCAGGACTATAACCGTGCCATCGCTGAGGGTTCCCGACAAGATCGAACCGGCCGGGACCTGGACTTGTGCGGTATCACCGGGTGAATCAAGTCCGGTGATCGGCACGCCGTCTAAATAGAACTCGCCACCAAAAAGATTGGCATCAGCATTCGCGCCAAGGCTCATAAACATGTGAAGTAATCCACCGTGCATGTTAATAGTGCCTGAGTCTGATGCACTTAAGACATTGACGGTCCCGCTGTCCAAGTTAATGGTTGTACCACTAGATGCCCCGGCGGTATCGACGGTGGTGTCTCCGCTGATGTTGATGATGCTATTGTCGCGAGCCTGGAGGTTACTGGCCACGGAGCCGCCGGTGATATTCACTGTACTGTTTCCCAGGGCTCTGAAGTATCGTCCGACAGAGCCGCTGGTCATATTGACGGTGCTGTCGACGACTTCCAGTCCGATCCCGACATCACCGCCGTCGATGTTGAGCACGGCGTTGGTTGCGGCGAAGTGGTCGCCAACCGAAGCTCCGATGTTGAGGGTTAGTGTCTGGCCGGATCTCAGACCATTCGGCACCGGATCGGTGGGAGCAACGATTACAGGTGTGATCGTTGGTAATGACGCAAGGGTTAATGTCAGCGTCCCGTCTGCAATGACTTCGATGGCACTTATGGATGTGTCAAAAACCAAGACTGAACCGTCTGTGAGTGTGCCGGTGAGTATTCCCCCTTCAGGAATATTCAATGACTTGGAATCTCCAGTCGAAGTGAGTCCGAGGACGGGGACGCCGTTCAGCAGAAACTCGCCGCCGGTGATATTTAGTTGACTCCCTTCTAGGGCTCTGAACTGATAGCCGATCCTACCTCCGGTAAAGTTCACCACACTACCCGATTCGGCGGTTGACCGCTCGCCAAGCACGCCGCCAGACAAGTTGATCGCGCTGCCTTGGTGGGCCGTAAAAACAGGATCGATCGCCCCACCACTGATGTTGATGGTGCTGCCGGCATACGCATCGAACACCGCGCCCACGGTTCCACCGTCGATATTGACCTCGACATTGGTGCTTGTCCCATCAGATGAACCGGCATCGAAGTAGACCGGGAGACTGCCGCCGCCTGAAAGGTTCAACTGCGTATCACTGTCGATCGATTCCGGTGATTCATCTGGCGGAACATTGATGATGTTTGTGTATATTTGTGCCGAGCTTGTGGATATCAAGCAGCAAACGACAGACAAGATGGTGTAAAATAACTTTGATGAATCTCGGTTCAGTATATGGATTGACATCGAGTGCCCCCTTTTTAGCCGCCCAGATCATTTGTCTGTGACATATTACCAGATCACCATCTACACCTACAATAGATATTCGCACATAAATATGAATAAATATGCGGTGCTGTCGTGACAAGTTGTGTTAACGGGCAATATGTTTATTGCATTAGAGAGATGTTGAACTTGGTGCGGAGTAAGCAAATTGAAGCTGCCGAAAATAATATCATCCAAGCAGCCGGTTCAGGGACTGTTGCTGATTCAAGAGGTGGTGTGCCCGCGCCCCAGTTGTTCAGCACGATATCCAGGTCATCCAGGCCGACATAGCTATCCCCCGTTGCATCGCCCCCCATCGGGCTGGATATATCAAGGGTCTGGTTCCAGCGATTAAGCACGAGGTCCAGATCATCCAGACCGACAAAGCCATCGCTATTCAAGTCACCTGCGATGAATGACGGAGGCTCGGAGAAGTTTGCATCGATCCAGTCTGCAAAGTAGGAAACACGCGTATCAAAACCGAACTCGCCAAACGAAGAGTTCAGTTCATCATCAATATCAGACGATTGGCCAAGTGAGTTGCTTAAACGAAGTAGAAACGATGTCACACCGGCAATCTGTCCGTTGATAAATGCCGGCCCGCCCGAATCGCCCGGCGCGGCCATCACCTCGTCGGTGCCTAAACCTAAGTCATTAATGTTACGTGTGCCCAGCGTTCGGCCGAAGAATTCGAACGCATCGTGGCTTACTGTCCCATTATCAAAATCGTAAGCCAGTTGAGCGCCGGACAAAGGGGAGCTATCCAGAACGCCATCGAACACATCGCCAAGCACGTCATAGCGATTCAAACCATCGCGTTTCGTGCCGGATGGCAGTGCGGTGCCCGTGTCGCCAGTGCCGGATAAGCCGTAACCTGCGCGTGTAACGATCTGACCGACTTCGTCGGTACCACGGTAGATTTCGTAACCGAATGCGCCGTACGGCGCCGATTCACCAAGGTGAATGATTGCCAGGTCACTGCCCGCGCCGGCGTTACCCGTCCAGTCGGGGTGAACGGTGAAACTGCTGGCAGAGAGCGTGTCGGAGCCGTACTGTGTTTGAAAAAGTACAAAAGCGCCGGTGGCGGTGAGATTGCCACGTTCATCCGTCAGGCAATGAGCTGCGGTAAGAATATCCCGGCCGTTATTTAGAAGCGCGCCGGTACAGGTGACAATACCATTACTTCTGCTGATTGTGAGTTTGACGACGCTGTCGAATGTTCCGTCAGCCGATGTGACGTGGAGCGCCGGATCATCGACTGTTGTGTAAATCGGTAGTGTTTCGGCGATGAGTGATTCTTGGATGACCTCTGCTGAACATACCGAAGCCAGACTCAGAAAGCACACAAGCCCGGCCAGCCGAATGTATGCAAGATGACCCATGGCAGTTCAACAATCAAAGTCGAAGTGTTTCGGCCAGACGATTGAGGTCACGTCCGGATTAGTGGCGACGTTGCAATAAACCGGGCATGATCGCAAGCAGCAGCAACGCCGTCGTCGGCTCGGGGACGATACCCAGTAATTGTGAGGCCGTTGGTGCGGTGCCGCTGTTCCAATTGTTGAGGATGATGTCCAGATCATCCAGGCCGACGAAACCGTCGCCTGATGGATCGCCGCTCAACAGCTCTCCCGCGGTAACGTTTTGATTCCAGAAAGTCAGCACGATATCGATATCGTCGAGCCCGACGAAACCGTCGCCGTTCAGATCACCTTCGATCGGATCGGGCGTCATGATGTCGATAATCCAGTCAAGCGCCGCGGCGATGGTGGTTGAGCCCATCACGTCGCCGTAGCCGATCGTGCTGACAGGGTCCATGTTGAAAAGGACCGAATGAACGCCGGCGACGTAGTATTGGCCACCTTGCTCAACAAACAATCCGCCACCGGAGTCGCCTAGAGCGATCAGGATTTCCAGGTCCAGCGGGAAAGTACTGCCCAGAGGATTGCCGTAGGGTAATCCACCACCGGGCTCTGCATCCATATCTGCAAAGATGAGCTGATCGGAGTAGACGGTTTGGCCTGTTCCGGGATTGAGGGTGTATCCGAGCTGATCGCCGACGTTGTAACCGGCCCGTTTAGTGCCGGCCGCTATTACGTCGCCCGTACTACCCGTGCCGGATTTGCCGTAGCCAACATAAACCAGTTCCTCTCCGACCAGGCTTGCGGCGGTACCGGTGTAGAGCTGGGCCGGCGTGATCGTGGTAATCGGGGAGTCCAGCTTAAGCAGGGCGATATCCCAGCCGCTTTCGATATCAACAAAGTTGGGATTCTGATATGCCTCGACCACATCACGGACCTCGCCACCGACTTCGAAGGTGGCCCCGTCCCACCCCTTGGCGATCACGGTGTGTGCAGCAGTCAACACCCATTGCGAACCAATCAGGATGCCGGAGCTATCAACGATGATGGCTGTGCCGGCAGCATTTAAGCGTTTGGCCACACCGACAGCGTCAAATGCGCTCTGGTTGGCAAGGTCCTGGTGGTCTTGATCGTTGGCGTTATCGTCGATGATCCCGCCCTGAACGGTGATAGCCGCGGTCAGTAGGCAGCTAAACACGCCAGCCGTTCGTAAGGCTTTGCATAACGGTTTCATCAACTGAATAACTCCCATCCAACCCGTCTGATCGGCGGGCCGGTATGATCATTATACGCACCGGGGTGCACGATCGGTCATCCCGCACTTAATTTTGACGCCGGGATGGCGGATAGTCAAGCTAAATTACGGTAAATACAGGTAGTTGTGACAAATAGTCATGCTGTGACAATTCGCGCGGTCATGCCGGTTCTGCCACGCATGACGCCTCGCGTGTCGACGATGAGTTTGGCCTTTTGCCCCAGCAGGTCCCAGTCGCAGGCGCTGTGATGCGTGGCGATCAGGACACAGTCATAATCTGCTATTTTTTCAGCAGATAACGTCACGCTTTCCATCTTCAGGTCGTACCGCCGCATCTTATGCGTCGCTGCTACGTGTGGATCGTGGTAATCCACCCGTGCCCCCAATTCGATCAGACGTTCGATTAGCTCAAAACTTGGACTTTCCCTGACATCGTCTACATCCGGCTTGTACGCCAGACCCATAACAAGCACCCTCGATCCTTTTATGGCCTTGCCGTCCTCATTCAGTGCCAGCAATGTCTGCTGAATCACGTAATCGGGCATGTGGTGATTGACGTGTCCAGCCAATTCGATGAATCGTGTGGGCTGGCCAACCTCCCGTGCTTTCCACGTCAGGTAGAACGGATCAATCGGGATGCAGTGTCCGCCCAATCCCGGGCCCGGATAAAACGCCTGGAAGCCGAACGGCTTGGTCGCCGCCGCATCAATGACTTCCCAGACATCGATCCCCATCTTGTCCAGGATCACTTTCATCTCGTTAACCAGCGCGATATTCACCGCTCGATAAACGTTTTCCAGGATCTTGGCGCTCTCCGCGACCTCGGCACTGCTGACAGGAATCACCTGTTTGATGGCTTGCCGATACATAACCGTTGCGAGGTCACCGGATTTGGCATCGATCCCGCCTACGAGTTTTGGGATGGTTTGTGTGTTGTGGTCTTTACGACCGGGGTCCTCACGCTCCGGGGAATACGCCAGGTAAAAGTCTTTACCGCAGCGTAAACCGCCGGCTTCCAGGCGGGGCATTACCACATCCCGCGTGGTGCCGGGATAGGTTGTGGATTCGAGTACAATGATCTGGCCCGATCGCAAGGTTTTAGCGATGTCCTCCGCGGAATGCTCGACGAAACTGAGGTCCGGTTCCTGATGTTTGCCAAGCGGGGTGGGCACGCAAATCATGATCGCGTCCGGTTCGCCCAGCCTGGAAAAGTCGTCTGTCGCCTCGAACCGGTCGGATGCTGACATCTGGCCTACGAAGTCCTTGCCCAGATGCTGTAGATAATTCTGTCCCTGATTGAGCATCCGGACCTTTTCGGGGTCCACATCGAAACCGATTACCCGGAATCCGGCGTCGAAGAAAGAACGCAGCAGCGGCAGCCCGACATAGCCCAAGGCGAGGACGCCGATCAAGGCGCTACGGTCTTCCATTTGTTGTTTGAGCGTCATATTCTCGCATTCTATCGGATCGGTCGAGGCTATGATCGGCGGGGTTTGATCCAGTCATGGCAGGGGCCTAGAATCGGCATCATTAGACCCAAAATCATCGCGCCCAAATCAGACGGACGCACACGAAGGAGAAACTCATGGCAAGCGACGCCGTATTGGAAATCACCGACGCCAACTTTGAAACCGAAGTCGCCAATAGTGACCAGCCAGTGCTGGTCGACTTCTGGGCTGAATGGTGCCAACCCTGCAAGATGCTCGGTCCCACCATCGACGCTCTGGCGGAGGAGTATCAAGGCAAGGTCAAGGTCGGCAAGGTCGACACCGACTCCAACCGCGACACCGCCATCAAGTTTCAGATCCAGGCCATCCCGACCGTCATCCTCTTTAAAGATGGTCAGGCCATCAAGACCTGGCAAGGTGTACAGCCCAAGCAGGCGTTTGCAACCGAACTCGACAAGGTGTGAAGTACGTAACGCGCCTGACATGATGAATTATCACCAGCCCCGTACCTCGTGCGGGGCTTTACAATGCCCAGCCATTAGCCATTAGCCATTAGCCATTAGCCAATCATGCCGCCAACTTTCCATCACCACACGCTGCCTAACGGATTGACCCTTGTTGCCGAATCCAATCCCGATGCCCATACCGCGGCCGTTGGTTTTTTTGTCAAGACCGGTGCGCGTGACGAGCAGTCAGAGGTGATGGGCGTGTCCCACTTCCTTGAACACATGATGTTCAAGGGCACAGCCCGACGGACCGCCGACGATGTGAACCGTGAGTTCGATGAAATCGGTGCCAACTACAACGCATTTACCAGTCACGAGCAGACGGTCTACTACGCACATGTTTTGCCGGAGTTTCTCCCGCGTGCCGTCGACTTGCTGGGCGACATCCTTCGGCCGGCGCTGCGTGACGATGACTTCAACATGGAAAAGAACGTCATCCTCGAAGAAATCGGCATGTACGACGATCGACCGAGCTGGCGCTTGCAGGACGCATTGCTTGAACATTACTACGGCAGCCACCCGATGGGATTCCGCGTGCTGGGTACGCCCCAAACAGTTGGCGACATGAAGCCTGAACAGATGCGCGAATACTTCGGCCAGCGATATGCGGCGGATAACGTCGTTGTCTCAGCCGTCGGCAAGTTCGAATTCAATCAACTGCTTGAAGAAGTCGAGAAGATCGCAGGCAATTGGCGACCAAGCGGCGCGACACGCCGATACGACGCGCCCGAGCCTACTGCCCAGCAACATACAATGCCTGACGGCAAAGTATCACGTCACTATCTCGGCCTGCTTTGTCCCGCACCCAGCGCGCAGGATGATGACCGGTACGCCGCGAAAGTACTCTCGGATGTACTGGGCGATTCGGAGGGTTCACGTATCTACTGGGCCCTGATCGATCCGGGTTTGGCTGATGAGGCCGACTTCTCATTCCTGCCGCACGATCGGCTTGGATGTTACTTGGGATACGCGTCCTGTGATCCGGCACGCGCTCAGCAGGTTGAGGAGGTTCTGGTCAAGACGATCAATTCGGCGGCAGAGAACATCACAGATGAAGAGGTCGAACGAGCCAAGAACAAGCTCGCGACCAGTGCAACGCTGCAAGGCGAAAGCCCACGCGGCCGGATGACCTCGATCGGATCGACCTGGACCTATCTGGGTGAGTATCTGACGTTAGAAGAAGAGCTTGCCCGTGTCATGGCCGTGACACCCGACGACCTGCGCCGCCTTGTCGCCGATCCGCCGTTCGCGCCCAAGACGATTCTGCGTCTGGGACCTGGTTGATCGGTCTTGTTGCATAATAAATGGATTCTCCTTTACCTTGTGTTGATATGACGACCGGGAATCCCGCTATTACCGCTGACTCACCTCGCTCCCCACGACCATCTCGTCTATTTGCATCACCCTGGCTTGCGGATTTTCTGCGTCGGCGATTCTTTTGTGTGGTCCTATTGTTGGCTGCGGGAATTCAGATTTTTCTTTCTGTGTTGGGATTGCCGGCGTGGCGTTGTCCGATGCATGAGGTGTCCGGTCTGCCATGCCCGGGTTGCGGTATGACGCGCAGCGTGATCGCCTGGCTCAGGTGGGATCCGGTCGAAGCCTGGTCGGCAAACCCCATGTCGCTACTTCTCATCGTGGGTCTGATCCTGGTTCTGACCTCAACGATACTTCCCGCCAAGCCCCGGGATCGCTTCATCAATGCAATCGCTGCGTTTGAAGTACGAACCGCTCTCGTTCCTCTTTTTGGATTGTTACTTATCATTGCCTGGATCATCAGGCTATCGATTGTTCTGTTGGATCGTATCAATTAACACGGTAGTTCAGCTACTTACTATTAATGGAGTCAATTACATGGAAATCATTCTCCTGCTCTTACTCATCGGGATCGGTCTGGGTTCACTGGCTTGTTGGATTATTACACTCGTCAGGATATTTCAGAGTGATAATGGGATCGTCCACGGGATCATCGGCATTATCTGTAGCCTCTGGGCGTTCATTTATGGTTGGATGAAAGCCGACGAAATGGGTAATCGACAGGTGATGATCATCTGGACGATTCTCATCATTGCTGGTATTGCGCTAAACATCCTAACGTCGGTGATGTTGGCTGGATCAGGTAGCTATTAAGACTCCGGCGGCAGGACTATGGCAATTTGTGATCAACGTTGCTGGTTGTCTTGCGCGCAATTCAAGGATAAAAATCCTGGGTCTGGCTGTCGTGTCGGTCTATCTTTTGTGGAACGCCTGGTGGTTATGGTCAAGTGGCTCTGTCATTATTGACGGGTCTGGCGGGGTTGCCCTGCCCGACTACCGGCGGGACACGTAGTCTGCTGGCATTATTTAAGGGCGATGTGTTCGGTTCGCTCTTGTACAATCCCATGACACAGCCGATCCTGATATTGCTGGGAATCACTCTGGCAGCGCTCCTGTACCGCATACCTCGACGACAATGACTAAGCCTGCCCAAGCACTTTCTTTACGCCTGGTCTTGGCTGCTTGTTATTGCCTGGATTATCAAGCCATTTAGCCCGTCGGCCACGTGGTAACTACCGCAAATTCCACCGTATCTCATGAGCCTGGGACCATCTGATCCCGGGCTTTTTTGATAGGATAGTCCGTTCTGTGATATTGATTGACTAATAAGAATTGAACAGATATGCACTCCATCCCCGAAATACTTGACGACCTGCGTGATGGCAAGATGATCGTGCTGGTCGATGATGAAAAACGCGAGAACGAGGGCGACCTCGTCTGCGCTGCCCAATTTACGACACCCGAAGTTGTGAACTTCATGCTCCGCGAAGGCAGAGGCATGATGTGTGTCGCGCTTAGCGGGGCGATCTGCGACCGGTTACACCTTGAGCCCATGGGCCGGGTCAACACATCCAAACGCAGCACCGCGTACACCGTCACCGTTGACGCCCACCAACGCTTCGGCATCACCACCGGCGTCAGCGCCTCGGATCGATCGATCACCGCCCAGATGCTTGCCAATGACGACGCTCTGCCCACCGACTTTGATCGGCCGGGACATATGCAGCCACTGCGCGCCCGTGACGGCGGGACACTTGTCCGCTCCGGTCAGACCGAAGGGTCGGTCGATCTTTGTCGGCTCGCTGGTTTGCGGCAGGGCGCGGTCATCATCGAGGTCATGAGTGAAGACGGCACGATGGCGCGTCGGCCGCAGCTCGAAGCACTATGTGAAAAGTTTCAGATCAAGATGTGTTCCGTTGCAGATGTCGTGCAGCACCGCTTGGCACGCGAACAACTGATTGAGCGCATCGATACCGTGCCGTTCGAGAACGACATCGGGCAGTTCACGCTTATCGCTTACCGGTCGCCGGTCGATCCTTTCCCGCATGTCGCCTTGGTTTGTGGCGACATCGGCAAGCAAGCGGCAGACGGAACTATTGAGCCCACTGAAGAGCCCGTGCTTGTGCGCATGCACAGCCAGAACCTGCTCGGCGACGTGTTCAATGACCTGACACAGCCCTCCGGCCAAACGCTAAGACAAGCGATGAAGATGATTCATGATGAAGGCAAGGGGGCGGTCGTTTACCTGCGGCACGAGGGCATGGGCGCGGGCTTGCTCAAACGCCTTCAGACATCCGCCGCATTAATGGACAGCCGATCGGACGATGATGATCGGCCCAAGATCGGTCACAGCCAGACTACGCCCGGCATGCAGCCGCCGACCAACAAGGGTGCATACGGCATCGGATGCCAGATCCTGCGTGAGCTGGGCGTGCGCCAGATGCGATTGATCACCAACCACCCGTTCACGCCCACAGCATTAAGCGGATTCGATTTGTCGATCTCGGAGTTCGTTCCCATCACCAGCGCATAAAAAAACGAGAATAAAGGCCCGGTGCCCCGGATTGGGGACCTTCATTCTCGTTATTATTCGATTATTCTGTCCCCGGAGCCGGGTTCAGCCTTTGCGGTTGGTGTACCCACCTCCGCCGTAGCCACCGCCACCACCACCACTGGGACGCGGGGCACGTGGGCGCGCCTCGTTGACGGTCAACTGTCGACCGCCGAACTCGGCTTCATTCATTTCTTCGATCGCTTTTTTGCCTTCTTCTTCGTTTTCCATCTCGACGAAGCCAAAGCCTCGCGAGCGACCCGTTTCACGGTCGGTGATCACCGCTGCACGGCTGATCGAGCCAAATTGCGAAAACAGGTCTTCCAATTCTGTGTCGGTCGTCGAGAAGGGGAGGTTCCCCACATAAATGTTAATCACGGTCAGCCCCAATACTTTTCCAAGCCCGATAGTGTGATATCCCCAGCGGAGCCCTCGGGCAGTTGCCGCGCTGGCGGAGTCTGACTAATGCTGAAAATGGATGGTTTGAATTCCTCAGCTCTCGTGTATCCTGCCCGCCGGTTTGCGAGCCCTTTAAACATAATCACCAGACTTCTAACTTGCAAGAACAATTGTTAGGCTATAGGTGCCTATTCCGTATCTTTTTAGCGTTTCTTGAAAATCAGGTGTTTTTGTCCGGAGGCCTTCCATGTCCGATCTGAATGATCCGTTCGAGCAAAATCCGACTCACGATAACTATGGTTATATGCCTCCGGAGAACCCCACAACTTCGGCCCTGGCGGTCACAGGGCTGATATTGGGCCTTGTCGGAATGTGTATTCCTTTATTGGGCATCGTCGCGCTGATCCTGGGGATTATTGCCCTGACCCAGATCGCCGACCCCAGGCGTGCCCTGACCGGACGCGGCATGGCACTGACCGCCACGATCCTCGGCGCCATCAGCACCGTGCTCCTGCCGTTCACGTTTCTACTGTTGGGCATCCTCCTGCCCGCACTCGGCGCCGCCCGGCGTGCCGCCATGCAGATGAAAAACACCACCCAGCTTCGTGGCATCACACAGGGGATGGTTACCTACGCCTCGGGCAACCGCGATTTTTATCCCGGACTGAACCGTCAGGGGTATACAGACGACTTGAGCGTGGAAAACCGATACCGGCTGTTACTCGATAACAACATCTTTAGCAGTGATTACATCATCAGCCCGGCCGAAACGAAAATCATGTGGACCACCGGCCAGGTTTCCGCGGACAATTACTCCTACTCGATGCTACAAGTCCCCGAAATCGGTGGTCGGTCTGCGGAGTGGCGCCAGACCATGAACGGCTACGCCATCGTCATCTCCGACCGCAACACCGGCCTCTCAAGCGCCGACCAGGACGTGATGAGTATCCACACCTACACGCCAGGTGATTGGGTCGGCAGTGTCGGCCGCAACGACGGCTCCGCCTCGTACGAACAATATCACAAACTGGAAACTAAATACGGCAGCGGCCAGATCAATCAGTACGACAACATCTTCGAGGAGGTCAGCCACGAAGATGCGATGATGATCTATGAGGGGAATTGAGTGACGTCCGTTACATTCGCATCATTCGTCAATGGCCATTACACATGAATAACAGTTATCAATCCGAGCACGACGGCCCCGGTTCTGACTACGAGACGCCGACACATAAAACGTCGGCTTTGGCAAAACTCGCTCTCATACTCGGTATCCCCGGTCTATGCATTACACCGCTGGGGGTCACGGCGTTGATTCTTGGAATCATCGCGCTGGTGCAGATCGCCGATCCGAACAACCGCCTGGTTGGGAAAGGTATGGCCATGACCGGCACCATCCTGGGCGGGTCGAGTATTGTGCTGCTGCCGATGCTCGCACTGCTCGCCGGCATACTTCTGCCCGCACTCGGTGCCGCTCGAATGGCGGCCAGAGACACAGTGGACATGTCGAACCTTCGGCAGATCGGGATCGCCATGCAGTACTACGCCACGAGTAATAACGATGTGCTGCCAAACCATCCTCGCGATCTATCGTCTTACCTCAGCGGTACAACTCAACAAGTTTTCATCAGCCCGCACCACGACCCGAACACCGTACTGGATCGAGGCGACTTCGACGGCCCGGCCATCCGTTACGGCAGTTACGTATTTCTCAATGCAGGAACGTCGTTGGAGGATATCGAATACCCCTCGCAAACCGTATTGGCCTACACCGCGAAGACTACCGATAGCCAGCGCCGCAGAGCCGTACTCTTTGTTGACGGCCACGCCGAACTTATATCGGAAGACGATCTGCCCGACTTCCTCCCACTAGAAGTGGATATCGATGCTATGGATGGACCGTAATCGAATTGGTTGTGGTGCGGACCACTGACGGCCACGTGATGATTGGAGCTTGCGATGCAATGTGATTTTCAGATTCTTAATCGTCATCGCGGCATGACAATAAATGAATTTATTGTCGTTATTGCTTTAATCGCAATACTCATTTACTTTCTTACCCCCTCTGGGGGGCATCCTAGACATGTGGCCTTAGCGGCTTTGAATCAGTCATATCTGCGTCAGATAGGAGTGGCTTTTACAGAATATTGCGTTGATAACGAAGATTTTTTTCCAGGGCATCCCCGTGCCGCGGCTCACTATCTTGGCGATTCCGACACAATCAATGAGGTGTTTTTAGGCCCATATCTAGATGAGCAAGCGATAATCGATAGGGGTGATGCTGATGGGAACGCGGTTAGATATGGAGGATATGTCTTTATTAATCTCGGACTGAACTATGAAGATATCTCTGACCCATCCACGTTGATACTCGCTTACACCGCCTTGGTATCTGAAGATCAGAAAGATCGTGGAGTTCTTTATGCCGACGGTCATACCGATCGCTTGAAGGAAGAAGACCTACGGGGGGCACTCCCTGACGAGATTGATGTTGATGCCTTGGACGGTCCGTAACACAACGAGCACCACATAACCCGTTTAGCGGCGCGACTTGTCGCGACATCGATGCCGCTTAGGCATCTCTAACTCAACAGATTCTCTAGGTCCTCCCGGCTGAGGCTACGCAACAGGCTGTCATCGCCGCCCACGATCGCCTCGGCGAGTTTGCGCTTGCGGTTTTGCAGGTCGATGATGCGTTGTTCGACGGTATCCTGGCAGACCATGCGGTAGGCGAACACGGGCTTGGTCTGGCCGATACGGTGTGTCCGGTCGATCGCCTGTGCTTCCACGGCCGGATTCCACCACGGGTCGAGGATGAACACGTACTCGGCTGCCGTCAGGTTCAGGCCGAAACCACCCGCCTTGAGACTGATCAGGAACAGCGGGAAATCACCATCTTCCTGGAACTGCTTGACGACCTCGCGGCGGTGGCGCGTCTGGCCATCGAGATAGCAATACTTGATGCCTCGCTCATCGAGCTTGGGTTTAACCAGTGACAACATGGAGGTGAACTGGCTGAAGATCAGAGCCTTGCTGCCTTCATCAATCACATCAGCGATGCGATCCAGCAACGAATCGAGCTTGGCGCTGGGTTCGTTGTTTCGTTTCGGATCGATCAGGCCGGGGTGGCACGCGGCTTGGCGCAGGCGCAATAGCGCTTCGAGCACCATGAATGCGGGTTTGCCGCCGATACCCGGTCCGGATGGACCCTTGTCGCCCGGCGCATCGAGTTGGGTAAGCAGTTGGTCGTGGTAGTACGCCCGCAACTCGTCGTACACCTTCCGCTGCGCCGGCTCCATCTGGCAGACAATCGTCTGCTCGGTTTTCTTTGGCAGGTCTTTGAGCACCTGGCTCTTGGCTCGCCGCATGACGAACGGCCGAAGCGCCTGGGCGATCTGCGACAAGACCATCATCTTTGACGTGTCTTCCACCGGTCCGTCTTCGTTGTCCTCGGGTGCGCCGTTTTCCTGCGTGACACTCTTACTCGCGGTTGTGCCCGCACGGATCATGTCGTTGAACCGCTTGTTCGAACCGAGCATGCCCGGGTTGAGGAACTCGAAAATACTCCAGAGATCACCCAGATGGTTTTCGATCGGCGTGCCGGTTAGTGCCAGTCGATGGCGTGCCGAGAGCAACCGCGCCGCCTTGGCGGATTGTGAAGCGGGATTCTTGATCGCCTGTGCCTCGTCTAACACGACGTAGTCGAACTCGTGTTCCTTGAGTTGTTCAATATCACGACGCATCAGACCGTAACTTGTCACGATCAGGTCATGATCGTCGAAGTCGGCCCGCATCGCCTCGCGCTCCGCGCCGCTGTAAGCAAGTACCTTTAATTCTGGTGCGAAGTGCTCCGTCTCGTCCAGCCAGTTAAACACCACAGACCGCGGTGCTACAACCAGTGTCGGTCGATGCGGCAGCGCATCATGATGCACATCTTGTGGGGTGGTACCCTCTGTCTTGGCTTTTTCCGCGGCAAGCTTGCGGTTGTGCAGCATCGCCAGGACCTGGATCGTCTTACCCAGACCCATGTCATCCGCCAGTACACCGCCGACACCGAACCACCGCAGGAACGAGAGCCAGCCTAAACCTTCTTCCTGATATGGGCGCAGCTTGCCGTGAAAACTTTCGCTGGCGCTGAGTGGCTTGATCCCGTCGAACTGGTGCAACCGTTCACGCGCCTTGCGGAATGGATCGTCGATCTCGACTTCTTCATGTTCACGCAGCAGCGCATCGAGCAATGCGACCTGGCTGTTCTTGTAGCGCAGATGATCGTCCTGCAACTTACCCAGCCCGGTCAGCAATCCGTGCTCTGCAAGCCATTGCTGTGGCAGCAGGCCCTGCGTGCCGTCATCAAGCGTGACCATGTCCTGCCCGGCCCGGGCCATCTTCAATATTTCAGGCAACGCAACGCGTTGCTCCGTGCCGTCAGCGCGTTGGTAAGCAACCGAACCATGCAACTCAAACCAATCAATCCCGGAACTGACTGACAACCGCGGCGCACTCGCCTGACGAACCACACGTTTGTCTGCGTTGACTATCCAGCCGGTCGACAACAACACATGCACCACCTCAACCATGCGCTTTGTTGGCACCGCTAATTCATCTGCATCACCGTTGGTTTGACGTAAGCCCAACGACATCAATTGCCCAAGCGCGCGGCGCTCGGTTACATGATCTCTTCGGATCGGCTTGTTGGAGGTATCTTCCCGTTCCTGCACGGCCGTGGACACATCCGATGCTTCCGCTTTTTCGGTGCTTTCTTGCTCAGAAGTCTCGGACACGTGTGTCGGCAAAGCCGGCTCGGTATGTTCCGTCTCGGTAACGGGCATGACCGGCACGAATCGGCCCGGCTGGATCGGATTTACGCGCTGTCCCGCATAATCGAACCAGACACGAGCAGTCAATTGATTCTTGCCCGCGCTGCCCCCGACTCCGGAACGATGCAGGTCCAGGCAACAGACTGGTTTGATCCGCTGTTCTTCTCTGGCCACACCCTCCGGCAAGTCGATCTCCGGCAACTGGGGCAACAGATACAGCCGGTCCAGAAAATTCGTTACGTCCTTCTTCGGCACACGCAACGGTGAAGGGGCTTCCCGGCCGCGCTTCGTCGCATCGCGGAATTGACTTGCCCAGCGGAATGCATCACGATCGTCCAGCGGCGCAACCTTACCTTGATAAATCACCAGCCCATCCCAGCCACCAAGCACCAGTGCAGGTGTCTCGATGGCCATACGTTGCTCACCTCGCCTCAACTCAACGTCGACGATCAGGTACTCGCTGTCGATCTTGCCCTTCATCCACAAAACCCAGGGCTCATCGCCGTCCCAAACAAGCGGGGCCTGTCTCGATCGTGCTTCGGTGTCATCGGATTCCAGAAAGCATCGGCCGGTGTCGATCATGCGCTTAAGCATGGCCCGCCAAGCACCTGCCTGAACACGGAACGTCGCATGCCCTCGCGAGGCACGGTAGGACTCACTGGAGTCATGATCATGTACGGTATCCGAACCCAGCAGCAATGCACACAATTCGCGATCGACCGGATCCGTCAGCGACGCAACTCCGCCGGTCGACAAGCGCATCGCTTTGGGTTTGCTCCATCCGCCGACGGTTGGTGTGCGTTGACGCAGATCGACCACGAGCCCGCCCTGGCGCGTGCTGATGGTCGGGAGGATGGCGTAGCATATCTGTCGTTGATCCGGGAAGACATGCTCAGCCTGGCTGCTGTCGAAGCCCGGCGGACGCATCAGGCTCAGCCGGCCGATCCATGTCGGTTCGCCCTGACGGGCTTTGGGCTTGCTCAGGTCGCGCTTGCGTGCTTTGGGAGCGCGAACGCGCAGCTTCGCCAGTTCTTGCGGGGAAATGCCCGGGCCGTCCGGCTTGTGCTGGAGGTCCAGCAGGGTAGCCCAGATATGCTTGCAGTATGCGCCTTTCTCGAACGCCGGGCAGGTGCATTCCGCAATCGCGGCACGGTCTTCGCGCGCAATGGTCACGATATACGTCTCTCGCCCGCGGACCTCGGCCCGGATCAGTTCGTCCGCCTCCGGCTCGATCCGTTCGACCCTCCCGCCCAATTGGTATGCCCGGCCGCGCATCCTCACATTTGACTGAAAAAAAGGCGACCAGGATGTTGTGATAGACATAAATCAACCCGTGCGGCTACAAAAAACCTAGCGAATCCCTTAGCTTAGGGACCTAAACGGTTCGTAGCAATCCCACTAATTGAGTATTGTGTGTTTTTCCTGCTGAGAACAGGTGCCTGGCCGATACGAACGTACCAAACCCCGCTTCATAGAGAGAGTTAGACAAAGCCCGATGCCGTCCCTAAACGTCCTGCTACCTCCGATTATGTTGGCCGCCGGCGTGGGGCTGTTCGTGCTGCTCATCGTCAAGGGGTTTCTCAGCCCCCGGGCGTTGGATGAAGGGCCATCCCGAAAGGTTGGTCTTTTACCCTTCGATCTGCTGATCGCGCTGGGGCTGATGATGGTGGTTCCGAACCTGGTAGCGATCCTGGTTGGCCAATTCTCAGAAGGACAGACCGAGGCCGGCGATCCGCAGCAGATCGACACACTGTCCTATGCCGGCAGGGCGCTGCTGGCCCAGGCGAGCGGGCAGTTGGTCCCCGTGCTATACCTGATCTGGCGTAGCAGCTTTGCGGAGAATGGTTGGCGTAAGATCGGCGTGATCCCCACCAAACCATTGCGGGATGTGCGTTGGGGGGCGCTCGGTTTCTTCGCTGTGGTTCCAATCGTCATGGCTGCGATCCAGATAACCGTGCTGATCGGCCAATTCTTCGGCCAGCAGCCACCGGTCCTCGCGCACAACATGCTCAAAATGCTGGTCGATTCCGATTCACTGCTTGGCACCGTATTGATCGTGTTTTCTGCGGTGATCGTGGCACCGATCCTCGAAGAGGGGGTCTTCCGTGGCATCTTTCAATCCGTCATGGTCGAAACACTCGGCGAGAGCAGACGTTGGACAGTTGTCATCGTGGCATCGCTTCTCTTCACATTCATGCACGTGAACTTTGAGACCTGGGAAAACTGGCAAGCCTTGCCCGGCCTGCTCGTGCTTGGAATATCCCTCGGCTGGCTCTACGAACGTTCCGGCAGCCTCCTGCCGAGCATCCTTGTTCACATGGGCTTCAACGCCCTGAATATCATCATGGCGCTGGCGTACAACAAAGCTCAAACCGGATAAATACATGACCGAAAATAACTCGCAAATCGTCCCCATCCCCGGCCCGCGCAACATCGAATGGATCGGTGATGCCCAGACCGGCCATCTCCGCCTGCTCGATCAGACCAAGCTGCCGGGTGAAGTGGTTTATCTTGAATGTCGAAATGTGCAATCGGTATGGGATGCGATCAAACGCTTAAGCGTGCGCGGCGCGCCCGCGATCGGTGTCGCCGCTGCTTTCGGCTGTGTGATCGGCGCTCAGTCGGATCAATTCGAGCAAGCCGCAGACCACCTTGCAACGAGCCGGCCAACCGCCGTCAATCTCTTCTGGGCGATCGATCGGATGAAAAAGGTCCAGCCGGGCACGCCCCAATCGCTACTCGCTGAAGCCAAAACCATCCACACCGAAGACGCAAAGATGTGCCAACTGATCGGCCAACATGCGCTCAACATCATTCAAACCCTCAAGCCCCAAGCCTCAAGTCTCAAGCCCCTAACCTTCCTCACCCACTGCAACGCCGGCGCTTTAGCCACCGGCGGGATCGGCACCGCTACATCACCTATGTATCTTGCGCATCAGCAGGGCGAGCCCATCCGTGTGTTTGCCGACGAAACACGACCGCTATTACAAGGCGCACGGTTGACCGCGTTTGAACTCGATGCCGCGGGTATCGACGTCACGCTCATTTGCGACAACATGGCCGGCCAGGTCTTGCGTGAAGGTAAAGTCGATGTTGTCATCACCGGCGCAGACCGCATCGCAAGCAACGGCGACGCAGCGAACAAGATCGGCACCTACCCGTTGGCGATATCGGCCAAGCATCACAACGTGCCGTTCCTCGTCGCGGCCCCCAGCTCAACCTTCGATATGGCCATCCCCGACGGAAACGCCATCCCCATCGAGCAACGCGCCAGTGAAGAAATCACCGAAGGCTTCGGTAAACGCACTGCGCCGCCAAGCGTCAAAACATACAGCCCCGCATTCGATGTCACGCCTGCCGAGTTGATCACCGCCATCATTACCGAGCGCGGCGTCATCCGACCCGTGAATACCGAGCGGGTCCGTGCTGTGATTGGATAGAGGTATTTATCTACAAGCCTAGACACGACGCCTAAAGCATCACCGACGCCAGCGGTACGATCTCACCGATCAGTTGTTCCTGGTCGTACGTGCGTGACAGGTCCAAAGGCAGCGCGACGCCATGGCTGTGGTCGGATGCCAGAACAAGCATCGTGTCTTCGACCGGTTCGTATCCCATATCCGCCGGCTGATGGCCCATCAGAAACTGCTTGCATCCCCACGCCTCTGCAAGCACGTCCGCGGTCGCTTGGCGTTGGCTTCGCCCCCAGACCATGTGATACACATCACCCTTTTCCGACAGGTCTTCTGCCGTCGGTTCGCGATCAATCACCGTCGGATCAAAACGCTTCATCCGGCTGTTGGATGGCAGGCTGTGGCTGGCGAACAGACCGTTGGCACATCGCACCGCAAGCAGCAGACTTCGGATATAACCGTTCATCGCTTCACGCACGTCGTCGGCTTTATCCGCGTAAAGAAAGTCGATCCCCTCATCGAAGCTTTCCACGGTATCCCTACCTTCTTTGAGGATGCCTTCGCTCCGGAATTGCGCCAACTCGTGGTTGGACTGCAGGATGTAGACCTGCTCGGGATAACGGACCTTCAGTGCCGCAACACGGGCCAACATCCGCACCGACAGGTCCAGCCCGTTGACCAGGTCCGGCCCGTGGATCACTTCGTGCAGGATCAGCCGGTTATCCGGCGACGCGTCCAGTTGGGCCAACTTCAGCAACCGCTGATAGTTCTGGGCGTTATCGTGCAAATCGCCGGTCATCAGCAGCCGACCGGAATCCGGCAGATCTACAACGGACCCGGCCCGGTTGGGGGTTTCGAGGTTAGCCTGTTCGCCCTGTCGAAAGACCTCCGCGACCTCGTCTGCGTCGCGTAAGTCCGGTTCTTGTGTATTCATCAAATCAACCATAGACCTGCCAGTATCGGCCAATCCGACCCGGATAGCGAGCCGAGTAGAACGTAAAATGTGTTGGTGTGACGCTGTAGATGATGATAATGGCAATATTCAGGCGATTAAGACGTTTGACTACAGGAGCATGAATGGGCCGACTAACACCGGAAGTGCCTGTAGAACAAGTGCTTACACGGGCGGCCCAGGGTGATGCCACCGCGTGGCGGTTGTTAGTGGAAAGCTATACGCCCCGCGTCTATGGATTGCTGTTTAATCGTTGTCGAGATAAGGAGTTAGCCGAGGAACTGACACAGGCAACATTCGTTAAGGTCGTGAAAAAGATCGGCGATAAAGGGGGATATGAAGAGTCCGGCCGATTTGATGCCTGGCTTTTCAGGATCGCAATGAACGGCCTACGGGACGAAATGCGACGCAGAAAGCGTCAGGCCGTGCCGACCGACATGGGGCCTGCGGCCGCAAGTGGCCGGGATGAACAAACCGGAGGCTGGTCTGCCGCTCAGCTCACGATCCGTTCCGGTGGCCCGTCCCCGGCAGTCGATCCCGCTGAGGCCATGATCAAGGCTGAACAGGTCCAACGCCTGCAAGCCGCGATCAGCGAACTCAGTGAGGCCGACCAGGAAATCATCCACCTGCGCCACGGCGCAGGACTGAGTTTCGCCCAGATTGCCGAAACGCTCGACCAGCCGCTGGGCACCGTACTCTCCCGGGGCCACAGAGCCCTGGCGAAACTGAAGAAGTTAATGACTGAAAGCGAAGATAACCCGCAAGGAAGCAACGAAAAGAAAACTACCACCCCGGCCTGAACGGCCGGACCAACCCGGCACGTTGCCCGGGACCATGATTGGACGACGACGATGGATACGCATCAGCCACAACACGACACCGACTACCCCAAAACCGATCCGGCGTTCGATGCGCTGCTCGATGAAGCGGTCTCGGCCGGTACGCCACCCGTCGATCCCGATCTCGCCAAACGCATCTACGACCAGACCGCGCCCATGCTCAATCAGCGCCCGGTCCTGGCACGCATCGGCCCGAACCTGCTGCACATCGCCGCCGCCGCCGCAATCGTTGTTGCCGCTGGCTTGTTCACGATGGTTCAGATGAATCAATCACAGGACGGCGATCAGATTGCGACCAACAACACGAACACCGGGGAAGTAGAAACCCCAACCATCCCTGAGGTGGATCAGGACGAATCCATCGAGTTCGAATCATTCGCAATGGGTCTTGCCGAGATCGATCGGGCATATGAGCCCGGCAACACGGTGATCGATCAGCAAATGGATGTGCTGGCGCTGCGTGTGGAACTTGCAAGCAATGAAAATGCATGGGGTGACGAAAGCCTCAGCACCAACGACCGTATGGATCGCGCCGCCGTCCGTTTCAAGATCGATCAGTTTAACGACGACACGACGCTCGCCCTGATGGATGAGCCGGAATTCTTCTAACAAACTGCCCGGCATAAGACCGAAAGGTTTACATAATGAAGTGGGCGAACCTGCCGCTGATAATCTTGTTGATAGCTTCTGTGGGTGTACTCACGTTCGCCCAGGGGCCCGGGCCTGATGATCGTACGGGCGGACCACCGCCTCAAGGCGAACGTGATCGTGATGATATGGGACCTCGCCGTGACGATTGGCGTGGTCCAGACAAGCCCATGGACGCCCAGCAATTGCTTGAAGCCATGGAAGTTTTAAAGAAAATTGATCCGGAAAAAGCCGAAAAACTCCAACAAGCCCTCGATAAAAACCCTGACCGTGTCGGCCAAGTGATTAACGAAAACTTTCCGCACCTCGGCCGATTCATGTCTTGGCGCAAGTACGATCCGGAAGGCTTTGATCTGCGGGTTGAGGATATGGCCTTAAGCCGTCAAACACATGAATGCGCCAAACGTCTGCGCGAAGCACTTGATAAGGGTGACGATGAAATCGCTGCGATCGAAGAGGTTCAATTACGAGAATTAGTGACCGAGCACTTCGACATCCGCCAGCAGATACGCGAGCACGACCTGGTTAAACTCAAGGAAAAAATCGCGGAACTGCTTGAGCAACTGGAAGATCGTCTCAACAAGCGAGAATCTATTATTGATGAACGGATTGAAGAACTGATCAAGGGCGAAGACGACTACCGCTGGTAATCCCAAGCCGTTTGCGGCTCAGCGTTTGTCTCTATCTAATCACACCGCCACACGTGCCGGCCGTTCAATCGGGTCCACCACACCAGCCGATTGGAAAGCCAACTTGCGCCGCCGACACCCGACGCACGCCCGGCAGGGCATTTCCGCCGAACCCAGGCACGACCAGGACAGGTCCCACGACACCCCAAGCTCCTGGCCCAATTCGATGATCTGCTTGTCGCTCAACTCAAGCAGGGGGGTATCAATCCTCGGGGCATCACCCAGATCGAAGTCTCCCGATTGATCTGCCAGAATCACTTGCTCGCTGGCCTTGGCGACAGCCTTGTAGTCCGCGTTGAAGGATGCCGGCCAGATCACGCGCCCGGCCTGCTGCAGCCGAGCATTAGCCAGAGCGGCAAGCAGCATTTGCGGCACAACCAATGGCCCGATCGGCGAGCCGTCCGGCCCCTTGCCGTGGCCGTGGCCAAATAAGTGCGGGATGTCTAACTCGTGTACCCGTGACAGGTTGAATCGTTCAGCCTGCTTGTGCACGTGGTTGACACGCGCCTGCTCGTTGTCTCGTCCATCATTGATGAACAGAAGCGAATAACGGGTCTTATCATCGTTTTCGATCGACAGCGCGGTCGCCACCAGGCTCCGCAGGCCGCCGCTATGCAGAATCAGGGCATGTGGTGTAGGCATGAATGGATTATCGGTCGTCGATTGGTTTTGATCTGAATGTTGGGGCCGAGTTCGCCATTCAAACCTCATCCTCCTGATCCGCTAAAATCCCTCGGTCCAAACCCAAGGAGCCCGTTATGGCGATCGTCGTCTTCGAACACCACGCGATGGAAACCTCTGCACGCCTCGGCCAGGTCCTGCGAGATCATGGCCACAAGCTGCGCACGATCCGGCTCTATGCAGGCGACGCCATCCCCCCGGACCTGGATGAGGTAGATGGTATCGTCAGCATGGGGGGGCCTATGGACATCGATCAGGCCGAAGCGTATCCCTGGATCGATCAGGAGGCCGCGTACATCAAGCAAGCTCATGAGGCCGGTCTGCCGATCGTCGGCATTTGTCTCGGTGCACAGCTCATCGCTCATGCGCTTGGCGGTAAAGTCGAAAAGATGGACAAGCCGGAGATCGGCTGGTTCCCCGTTAAACAGTTCCGTCCCGGCTTCCCCGACACCATCATGGGCGGCATCCCTTGGAAAGCCGTGCAATTCCATACCCACGGCTACCAGGTCACCGAACTGCCACCCGGTGGTGCGCTGCTTGCAAGCTCTGATGCCTGCAAGAATCAAGCTTTCCGTGTTGGTCTATTCACATACGCTTTCCAGTATCACTTCGAGTGGACCCGCCAGGATATCGACGGCGTGCTCAAGCAGTTCGCCGATTGGATCAGCAACTCCGGCTATGACGCCGAGGCCATCCATCGTGAGGCTGATGAGAAGTACGGCCTGTATCGCCACCTTGGTGAACGGTTGTGCCAGTCGCTCGCATCGTGGCTGTTCTGCATTGAACATCGCCTTCAACATACCCACGGCCCCGTCGCCAACTTCGACGCTTCACAATCCTGATGTAACAAAATCGGCAAGTGTAAAGCCGCTTGCGGCTTAGCGCCCATCATTCACGAATGTCGCGCCCAGCCTCAATCCTGACAATCCCTGTACCGCGCGGTTTCAACCTCAAAACCGCGGTCTGTAGCTACGGCTACTTCATCCTCGCGCCAAACTTCTGGGATACCCGAGCACAAATATTCTCTCGCCCGCTGCAGACCGCACCCAACCGTTGCGTTTACATCACCATCAGTCAGCCCGGAACCAACCGCCACATCCTCCGCCTTACCTGTGACAAGAAACTCAATCCGACCGAACGCAACACTATCAAGTCTCAGGTCAAGCGCATGCTGCGCGTGGATGAAGACCTGCGAGACTGGTTCAAGCTGCATCCGATCGCACAGCGCAGGAAGTTTGGCCGGCTGTTCCGTTCTCCGACACTGTTTGAAGATATCGTCAAGACCATCACCGGATGCAATGTCACGTGGGCCAACACCGTCCGTATGAACAAGTTGCTCTGTGAAAAACTCGGTACACACGGCGCTTTTCCGACAACCAAGCAACTCGCCAGTGTTACCCCCGACTGGCTGAAGGCAAACTGTAAAGTCGGCTACCGTGCCGAACGCATCGTGCGCCTGGCTCGCGATATTGAAGCCGGCAATATCAATATGGACTGGTTCGAGCAGCCGGAAAGAACATCGGAAGAAGTCTACAAGGCGCTGCTGAAAATCCACGGCCTGGGGCCCTTTGCCGCGGCCAACGTTTGCCAACTGCTCGGTCATTACGACCGCCTTGCAATCGACACCGAAACCTACCGCCACTTCAGCCAGACCTACGGCGTCAAACGTCCGAAAGACCCGACCAAACTCCACTCACGCATCGAAAAGCATTACGCGCGTTATAAGCCTTATCAGTTTCTTGCATACTGGTTCGAACTTTGGTGCGGTTATGAAGCCGCCAACGGCAAGCCCGCGCCGCTGTGGCTGCCGCACGAAGTCGGCGACTTCACCGCCTCGAAACTCAACAAATAAGCATGGGGATAGCGCCTATACGCCGCCCGAGAATCCCATCGTTTACAGGCTGATACAAGCCACTTTATAGGCGGCGCTGTGTCTACACTCATTCAAAACACACAAAGTGCGCAGACGTAATTTGTCCGTGTTATTGAGCCGACATCACTTCTAATCACATAGCAGGGGACAGGTACTTAGATACAGATATGGAGGAAGATTCCGATGCGCCATTTATCCACATTCATGGCAATAACACTTGGCCCGATCATTTGTGCCGGCACAACCGCAAACGCCGTCACCTATGATGATCTGCTGGGCGAACAGGACTTTCTGGACGGCCAGACTCCGATCCTGTCTTCCGAAACTTTTCTGGCTGGCCAAGGGGAATCATATCCATTCAACGGCGTGCTCTTTGGTGATGATCGATACGACAACGACTTCGGCGAGTTTACCTATACGCACACCACACTTGCACCGATCACCGACATCGTCTCCGCTACGCTGACGATTGGACTGATCGACCATGACTCATTCGATTCGGTTGATACGATCGACTTCTTCTTTGACGGCATCCAACAGAATGATTCAGCGTTTATCGGGATATCGCACAATCCTTCGTCGGCATCCGTGGTGACCGTGCCGGTGGATATCTCGCTGCTATCTGATGGGCAACTTGTTGTGCGCTTTATCTCGAACGCCGCACCACCATCGAACCACGGCAACAGTATCGCACCGGACTTTTCACTAATGAGCGTTCAGGTTATTCCGGAACCCGCAACGTTGGCGCTGCTGGGCTTGCCGTTGCTCGCTTACCGCAACCGCCGCTAAGTACGCTGAATACTCACGTATTTGTATCAATTTCGCGTACCAGGCTCACCAACTTCTGACCGGGTTGGGGCTCGATTTTTGAACCGGCTACGATTGGCGACAACGAACCTGTTTCGCTAATCACGAACAGGGGCAGCGCCTCGTCACCATAGTGTTCGCGGAACGTCTCGTAAGTGTAAGACTCTGTGATCTTGCTGACCTTAACGGCTTGGCCCGTCCCGAATCGTGCGGTCAACTCTGCGAACGTGATCTTGTCGCCAAACAGGTATCGACCGTGCAGGTCGTGTGATTTGGATGACTTTTCATCCATTACGCCGGAACGATCCGGCGGGAGCTGGTAGACATCCTGGCTGCTGAATAACTCGCCAAGGTGTACGGACGCCAACGCATTCGCTTCATCATTTGGCGTCAGCGCAAGAGCACGACGAGCCTCGGTCAGATCGATCTCCTCTAATAGCTCATCATTAAGTACCGATCCCACGTGCGCCTTGATGCCGTCCATCTTCGCCGCGTTGATGTTTCGGCGGTTGGTATCGAGCATGACAACTTTAAAACCTTCATTTGCAAGTGTGTTGGCAATTTGCCTCGCCCATGCATGCGCCCCCACAAACAAAACGCCCTGCGGGTCCATCTTCGCCAGATGCAGCACACGCGCCATCGGCCCGGCGACGAGTCCGCTGAACGTGATCGTGCCCACGATCACAAGGAACGTGACCGGCACCAGGTCGTCCGCGCCGGGGTACTTCGAGTCAACCAACCTGAACGCAAAGATCGATGCCACCGCCGCCGCGACGATACCGCGCGGTGCAACCATGCTTAACCACAACCGCTCTTTCCACGATAGACCGGCTTTCAATGTCGCCAGCAATACAGAGACGGGCCGAACTACAAGAATCACCGCCAACATGAATCCAAAACCGCCCCAATCCAGCCGCTTCACATCCGCTACATTTAATCTCGCCGCCAGCAGAATAAACAACGACGAGATCAGTAGCACACGCAGGTTTTCCTTGAATTCGATCACGTGGCCGACCGATGCGTAGCGTTGATTGGCAAGCAGCACACCCATTAACGTCACCGCCACCAGGCCCGACTCGGGATACAGATGATTACTGATCTCGAACGCCAGCACCACCAAGCCAAGCGTCACCGGGCTCTGCAGGTAGTCCGGGATCCAGTATCGGTTCAGCATCAATACCAATAGCGCCGCACCCGCGATCCCGACAATAAATCCACTTCCGAGCGCCTGCCCGCCCGCAAGCAAAGCACCCGCAAGCGTCTGCTCGACCTCGCTGTGAGAGCCCGGCAGGATCGATTCAAATACCAGGACGGCCAGCAACGCACCGATCGGGTCCGACAGGATGCCTTCCCACTTCAAGACGGGCCCGAGTTGTCCGCTCGGTCTGACCTGTCGAAGCAATGGCCCGATCACCGTCGGCCCGGTCACCGTAAAAATCGCACCGATCAGCAAAGATAACCGTAGATCGAAGTCCAAGAGCAGGTGGGCCGCTCCTGTGATCAGCAGCCACGTCGTGACGATCCCGATACTCACCAGGTTTCGCACCGCACCGCCGATCTGTTTCAACTCGCGGAACTTCAGCGTCAATCCGCCTTCGAACAGGATCACCGCGACCGACAGCGACACGATCGGGAACAACACTTTGCCAAAAAGATCATCCGGATCCAGCCACTTCTTGCCGTACACCGCCTCCGGCACTGGTCCGGCCAGAAAGCCGAACAGCAGCAGCGCAAGGATCGCCGGCAGCTTGATACGCCATGCCACCCACTGCGCACCAATGCCCAGCACCAGCACCGCCGCCAACCCGATCATCAGAGATTCATTCATGATTAAACAACTTCATTAATACATATGAAACAGGGATGGACACAGATGGACACGGATAAAGCAGTTTTTCATGACTATGACGACGCGCATCATGTCACTTGAAACAGATTCTTCATCTGTGTTTATCCGTGTTCATCCCTGTTATCCGCCCTTGTTCTTATTTTGATCCGCTTCGGGTTCCAAACCCACGATCGCGATGCCCGCCGCGTCCGCCGCTTCAATCACCTTGGGTTTGTCCGCCAGGATCACCGAACCCGCCGCGATCGCCAGGCACACGCCGCCCGCCGCTTTGAGCGACTCAATCGTCTGCACACCAACCGTCGGCACATCGAAACGCCGATCTTTGTCAGGCTTCGGTCCCTTAAGCAGGATCCAGCCGCCGCTCTTACACAGATTCCCCGCTCGCTCGATCATCCGGTCCGTGCCTTCAATCGCTTCGACCGCGATCACGTCACGATCTTTCACCGCGATTGCCTGGCCGATGTCGAGGTCATTCATCCGCATCAGGATCGGCCAGCCGAACGTAATGTCCGCCATCTGCTTGGCGCTGGGCTGATGCCTGGTCAATACGCCGGCCTCGGCCATGTGCTCCGGGATGTAACGTGTTGTGTCGATCAGTTCAATTCCCTGGCTGAGTAAATCGTCCGCCACCGCCGCGAGCAACACCTGGCTTCGGCGGTCGTGTCGCAATACACGATACCAGAGACGGATTGTCCGCATATCGGGCATCGATTTGAGGATGCCGACCGGATCATACATCCGCGTCTTGCGAACCACGCCGACCATGATCGCTTCCTGGGCGCCCCATCGTCGTAGCCGCCGTGCCCAGCTTCCTAGCCGCAGCACGCCCGTTGTAGCAAAGTGATCGCATAAATCCGGCAAATCCTGATCGTGGCCACCACCTAGCCCGACACACACCACCCGCCGCCCGGCCGCACGGATACCCTCCGCCTCCAACACAGGCAGCCGCCCGCCCCCCGCAATCAATCCGATCGGCCGGTCATCTTCCATGTCTAACATGATAGACCAAAGCTTTTAGCCGCGAATGAACGCCAATTAACACGAATATCAAATGAAAATGGGAAAGCCCAACGCTGGACTCTCCCATTTGCTTTTTATTTGCGTCTATTAGCGTTTATTCGCGGCTAAAACTCAATAAGCCCTGACCACCCCAATCACGATGCCTTGAATTGTGACATCCTGCGGGTCTGCGAAGATGGGCTCGAACGCATCATTCGCCGGTTGCAGGCGGATTTTGCCGTCGCGTTCTTTGTAGAACTTTTTGAGCGTCGCTTCACCGTTATGCAACAGGGCGACAACGGTTTGACCGTTGCGGTAGTTGGTGCGTTGTTCGCAGATGACGAAGTCGCCGTCGCGGATTTGCTCGTCGATCATCGAGTCGCCGCGGACCTTGAGGACAAAGGTTTCGCCGGACTTGTGTGTCGATTGGATGAAGAGTTGTTCCAGATCGAGGTGCTCACGTTCCTCGACAGCTTCGATGGGAAACCCGGCCGCGATCGTCCCGACCAGTGGCAACCGGCTGTTGCGCTGCTCGTCCGGCAAGCCCGCCTCGGGACTAACCTCCAAAGAGCGCGCCTTGTTTGGCTTTCTGATCAACGCGCCTTTTTTGATCAACGCCTCGACGTGCTCGAACACGGTGACCTTGGAGACCTGCAATTCGTCGGCGAGCTCCTGCATCGTCGGCGAATAGCCGCGTGATAGACGGATGTCGCGTATCCGCGTCAGGATGTGCAACTGTTTGGGGGTGAGGTTCATGCTCATGATTCGCCTCCACATTCACCGGCAATCCGGCCGGCAGGGGGATATTGGGGTAGGGCGGCGGCGCCGGCGGGCCGGGCAAACGGACCGGGGCGGCCGCGGTGGTTGTCTGTTTCGTCAAGCGATCGGCTTCCGCCGAAGCGCCCTGCATCTGCTGCCTGCTCAACGGAGCCACAAACCCCGCCAGCGCCAGCAGGGCATGTTGCTGATGAGCCAGCCAGCTCAAAGCCGTGCGGATCATTGCCAGCCGGCTCGTATCCGCCCGAAGTGTGCCACGCTCGGTGTACACATCCGTGGGCAACCGGTTCGGCACATGATCGAAGCGGTCCGGCTCCTGGCGACGCGGTTTGTCCTGCCCATAAGGGGCATCCGCTTCGGCTTCCTGATTCCGCCAGCGACCCCACTGGGCGTACCCACCGGCCGAATCGCCTTCCGGGTCGTGCCCCTGGCCGCTTAACGTTCCGGCGACTTCCGAACCGCTCTGTCGGGTCAGACCCCGTCCCCGAACGTTCAGGGTTGTCGTGTAATCGCCTCCAGGTCCTAACATTACAAGCGGAATCGTCATGGCGGCATCGCCTCCCTTGGGGTAAACAGCTCGCTGAAGCCCAACATCTTGTGGGGCCCATCCCCGGACCGCTCCTTGTTTCGACGTTCCGCCTGATCATGCTTGAACATTCTCTCAAAAATCTGTTCGGTAAAAGTTACCCCAAAATGTACCGAACGTCAAGTCCAATGTTCAACGTGATATGAAAAAGTGACTTAGAAGAAATTCCCCGGCTAGCCGATACCCTAACACCGCCAAACCCGCTTATCGGGCATTGTTATGTTGGCTTCTGTGGTAGGCTGTAATCGCTGCTGTAAGCAAACCAGTACATCTGTTTTTCAAAAGGGGGTACGTATGGCATTTTTCTCAGCCGACGATCCGGACCTGCCGGACAACTTTCGCGAGATGTTCGGCCCGGAACAAATCGACCAGCAAATCCGTCAGGCGATCCAGTTCTGTTGGATGGCGTTACCCGAAGGCAAGAAAAATATCGATGAGTTGGAACGGCAAATCCGCAGGATGGTCGATCGCGCTATTCGGGATATGCGTGAAGATCGTGATGCATTTGGCTTAAATCAATCAGATTCATAAGTCTGGCTTATCCACCGTTGTCAGGTTTGCGGGGGGGGGCTCAAGTTAAAGACGGGTAGTGGCACAGCGAATGGAACTTATAGGCGACATCATCCGAATCACTGGGATTGTCTGTGTGGCGGCCGGGTTCGTGGTCGAGGCTCTGGGTGTTATTGCGATATCGTCTTATAGCCTGCGCCGGCATCTGCCGGTATATGCATCACCATTCACGCTTATTGGATATGGTGGGACAGCGTTCGTCCTGGGTGCCATTTTAGTTGCCGTGGGTGGCGCGCTGGCCCGCGTGGGTAGCGCTTAATGCCGCCGATCAATCACATGCCGCAATGCTTCTTCACCAGATCGCGCGCCTTGGCGATATCGCCTTGCCGATCATCACCCGCTTCGCGTTCGATCACGAAGTTGCCTGTGTAGCCGGCGTCGGCAAGCACCTTGAAGAACGCGGCCCAATCTACTTGACCGGTCCCGGCGGGTACTTCGGCTCCCCATTCGCCGGGCGTCTTGGAGGCAGTGGCGTCCTTGATATGGATCTGGCGGATGCGTGCGATCAGCTTCTTGATCGCTTCGATCGGATCGCCCTTGCCGTAGAGGATCATATTTGCCGGGTCGAAGTTCACGCCGACGTTCGGCTGGTTCACCGCGCTGAGGAACGCGTTCAGATCGTCAGCCGTCTCCTGGCCGGTTTCCAATAGCAGGTCGCAACCAGCCCTGGCGAACACGCTCGCGAGTGTGATCAGCCTGTCACGCAGTTTCGCATAATTCGCATCGGCCGGGTCGTGCGGCACAAAGCCGGCATGGAACGTCACCGTCTTGACGCCTTCACGTTTGGCGATCGTTGCGATCTCGGTCGCCAGTTTTAGATTCGCATCCCAATGTTCGTCCGGCACGATGCCGCCGGTCTTGCGGATTGTCTGCAACGTCGAGTAATCCTCGCCGATCGGCGAGAACATGCCCGAGACGATCTCGATACCCGCTGCTTTCAGTTCTGCCGCCGCGCCACCCCATGTGGCAGTGTCCGCCACCATCGGGCTCATAGACTGTTGCACGCATGAAATCTCAAGCGATTTGAGCACCTTGATCAATTCGGCCGGATTCTTTGGTTGAAGCGACCACGTGCACACACCGATACGTTTGTTGTTTTGACTCATGGCAGCCATCTTACCGCCTGTCTTCGACCAAGGCGACGCGACAAGCCGACCCATTCATGATACATCTACACCATGGCAAGGCAGATGAGTATCCCGGTGTTGATTCTTGGTGGTGGAACAGGCGGAACCGCCGCGGCTTTGGCGATCGCGAAGCACGGCATCCGCTGCGTGGTCAGCGAGCCGACCGCCTGGATCGGCGGGCAACTCACCAGCCAGGCCGTGCCGCCGGATGAGAATCGCTGGATCGAAAACATCGAGGGCGTCACTTCCGCTACCGCTAGTTATCTCGCCTACCGCAGGGCCGTTCGCGACTGGTATCACCAAAATCGCGCGCTGACCAATGCCGCAGCGAATAATCCCTTGTTGAATCCCGGCGGGGGGTGGGTCAGCAGGCTATGTCACGAGCCACGCATCGGCCACGAGGTCTTGCGCAACATGCTGGCCGAGTATGTTGACGCCGGGCTCGTTACGTTACTTCTGCATCATGAGCCTGTCAGCGCGGACGTGGCCGGCGACACCGTGAATTCGGTTACGCTGTTAAATAAACAAACCGGCGAGGAGTTGATCGTCGAACCCGACTACATCCTCGAAGCCACGGAGGCCGGCGATCTCTACCCCATTGCCGGCATCGAACACGCCATCGGCGCCGAACACCGCGACACCTTCGGCGAACTGCACGGCAGATTGGACAAAGACGACCCGACCGATCAGCAGGCCATCACATGGTGCTTCGCGATGGAAAACCATCCGGGTGAAGACCACATCATTGACAAGCCCGAAGGCTATGGCTTCTGGCGCTCGTATGTTCCACCATTAGCCGGCGGCTGGCCCGGCCCGCTGTTCTCCTGGGATATCGCCGGCCGTGACACGCCGAAGCGCACGCTGCCGCTTGTCCCTTGGCCCGACAATCCACAGCCCGGCCAAATCGAACTATGGCGCTATCGTCGCATCGTGAATCACGCGCTGTACCGATTCGACACGGGACAATTTCCGCCGCCGGATGTGTCGTTGTTCAACTCCCCCCAGATGGATTACATCCTCAAACCGATACTCGGCGTGAGTGAAGAAGAAAAACAAGCGGCGCTAAATGAAGCTAAACAACAAAGCCTGTGCTTTTTCTACTGGATGCAGACCGAAGCGCCACGCCACGACAGCAGCACACGCATAGGTTATCCCGGCCTGAAGCTGCGCGGCGATGAACTCGGCACCGAAGATGGTTTTGCGATGGTGCCCTACATCCGCGAACCGCGCCGCCTCAAGGCGTGCACCATTGTCACCGAAGCCCACGTCGGTCAGCAGCAGCGCATCGAAGCCGGGCACCCACAGATGTCGAGCCCGATGCGCGTCGCGGGAGAGCTTTTCAACGACACTGTAGGCATCGGCCATTACGCGATCGACCTGCACCCCTCGGCCGCCATGCGTGATGAGGTGTTTATCCCCGCCTGCCCGTTCCGTATTCCACTGGGCTCATTGCTCCCCATACGAGTTCGCAACGTCATCGTGGCCGGCAAAGCGATCGGCGTCTCGCACATCGCCAACGGCTGCTACCGCCTGCACCCCGTTGAATGGAACGTCGGCGAATCCGCAGGCATCCTGGCGGTGATGTGCATCAGCCAGCGCCTCGAGCCCGCACAAGTCCACGAAGACCCACAATTACTCAATGCGCTTCAAAGCCGACTCGTCGCGCTTGGGGTGCCGCTACGTTGGCCTTGGGAATGACCAGACCCAAGACCCTAGACCCCGGGCCCGCTACGCACCGCGATCAGTGCCGCTTGCCGCCCGGTTCGTCCGTTATCCCGGCGATGACTGAAAAACTCGTCGGCAAGGGTATACGTGCAGCGGTCCGTACGGTCGATCTGCTCCTCGTTTAAACCTGCGGTCTTCAACTGTGTTGCGACAGCTTTCGGTAGATCGATATGCGGTTTGGCAAAACCATCGCGATTAATCGCATCGCTCAATCGCGCATTATCGAACGCATCGACAACCTCGCCACCGACTTCAAAGTGATTCACGCTGATACAGGGGCCGATCGCGGCAACGATGTCTTGTGTGCGTAGCTTGCCGAGGCTTATTAACTCGCGCACTGCCTCGGTGACGATACCGGCGATAATCCCACGCCAGCCCGCGTGTACAGCCGACGCCACGCGTCCGTCTTTGGAGGCCAGCAATACCGGCACGCAATCCGCTACACGCACCATCAGCAGCAACCCCGGCTTATCCGTCGCAATTGCATCGGCGCGCGGTGCATCCACAGGCTTTACCGGCTCGGTAGGGGGGTGCCATACAGCACAACCATGCACCTGGTTTACCTGCGCCCGGATGTGTCTTCGGCAACCGATTACCTGACGTATCTTCCGGAAGTTGGCGGCCACATTCTTGCTGTTGTCCGCATCGGGATCATTCACCATGGCCGCAAGGTTTAATGAATCGTAAGGGGCTGGACTCACCCCGCCCAACCGCGTCGTAAACGCATGCGGCACACCCGCCGTACGCAGCAAAAGCGACTCGTACGTCACCAACCCATTCTCATGTTCAACACGGATTAAATCTGACATAAACGATCCATGATGTTTGCGGCGACACATGCCGAAAAACAAACAGACACAGATGAACTCGGATTAACACAGATGCTGAATACATATAGCCTTCTTCTTTTATCTGTGTTTATCCGTGTTCATCTGTGGCTAAAGCTCTTTGTTTTCTACCCTTCCTGCTCTTCGCGCAACGTCTTCGCGATCGCCATCTCCGCCAGACGCACCGTCGATTTGTCCATCGCATTCAATGCTTCGTGGAACCTATCAGCATTCACATCCGGCGCGTCAGCCATCGCTTTTACCGCGGCGACCTTCGCTTCTACTTCGGCCTTGTATTCGGCATCCAATTCGTCGCCGACCTTCGCCAACTGCTTCTCGATCGCACGCATGTCCAAGCGTGCCTGATTACGCAAGTCGATCAGACGATGCGCCAGCATGTCCTCGGCCGCATGTGCGTACGACGCAATCTCCATCTGATCGACCTCTTCGCGCGTCAGCCCGTGGTTCGGCACGATCTGGATTGACGCCCGCTTCTCGCTGCGCTTTTCAACAGCCTGCACGTTCAATACGCCGTTGGCGTCGACCAGGAACGTTACTTCGACTTTCGGCAAACCCGCGGGCATCGGGGGAATACCTTTCAACTCAAACTCACCAAGCGATCGACAATCACCAACCAGTTCGCGTTCGCCCTGCAGGACGTGCACCTTGATACCCGTCTGGTTGTCGGCATATGTCGTGAACATCTCCGTCGCCTGCGCGGGGATCGTCGAGTTTGCCATGATGAGCTTTGACACCGCGCCGCCCATCGTCTCGATCCCCAGGCTCAACGGGATCACATCCAGTAACAGCATGTCGCGATTCACCCCGGCCAGGATCGATCCCTGCACCGCAGCACCGAGTGCCACCACCTCATCCGGATTCAGCGCTGTATACGGCTCGGTCTCGAAGAATTCACCCACACGTTGACGAACCAGCGGAATGCGCGTCGATCCACCGACCATCACGACCCGCCCGATATCCTCTGTACTTAACTTCGCCCCACGCAGCGCCTGCTCACAACAGCTAATCGTCTTATCAACCCAGGCCCCGATCATCGCTTCAAACGCATCGCGCGTCAGCGTTCGCTGATACACGCGAGGCTTACCCTCGCTATCCGCACCAAGATCCACCTCGACACGGGCTTCATCTTCCTGTGATAAGCGGACCTTCGTCACCTCGGCAAAGTTGCGGAACGCTTGACGTGTCGAAGCAGGGAACGATATCTGCTCGCCGAACTGTTCGCGCACTTCCTTCTGGATCAGTTCGACAATCATGCGGTCAACATCATCGCCCCCTAAATGCGTATCGCCCGATGTCGACAACACCTGATCCACACGTCCGTTATCCGTCTGCATCAAGCGAAGGATCGATACGTCAAACGTCCCACCGCCGAGGTCGAATACCGCGACGGTCTGTGAACCTGGGGATTGGGGGCTGGGGGTTGGGGATTGGGCCTCGCTGCTACACTTCTCCGGATTCAGTTTGGTGCTAAGGGAAATAGAGCCATCCGCTTGTTTTTTCCCTAATCCCGAATCCCCAACCCCCAATCCCAAGCCATACGCCAGCGCCGCCGCCGTCGGCTCATTCACGATACGCACAACCTCGATACCCGCGATCCGCCCCGCATCACGCGTCGCCTGCCGCTGCGCATCATCGAAATAGGCCGGCACCGTCACGACGGCCTTACGCACCGGTTTACCCAGCGCACCTTCCGCCCATCGGCGTAACTCGCCAAGCACCACCGCGCTGACTTCCTGCGGGCTGATCAGCTTCTCGCCGACTTTCACGCGGGCTGTATTTTGCTCGCCCTCAACAACTTCATACGGCAGGTAATCCACTTCATCGCCGACATCCGCCACTGATCGGCCCATCAGCCTTTTGGCGCTGAAGATCGTGTTGAGGGGGTACTCGACCGCGTGCAGCCGGGCATCGCGGCCGATCGCTTCGACAGAGCCATCGCCCTCGGCATAGCGAACCACACTCGGCAGCAGCCGCTGGCCGCCAGGCCCTTCCAGAATCCGGGGTCCACGCTCATCGCAATAAGCCGCAAGGGAGTTGGTCGTACCCAGGTCGATCCCGATGATGAGCTCTGTTTGTTCGGTTGTTACTTCAGCCATAGAAAGCAAGTGTAGGCCCACCGCACGGACCCGGCCAGCGCGTATAGAATGCCCGTATGCCAACCTACCGGGCGACTATTGAAACCACCTTCACCGCCAGCCACGCCCTGCGCCTGCCCGATGGCAGTTACGAAACCACGCATAGCCACGACTGGCCTGTCACCGTCACCGTACGCTGCGATCAACTGGACGATATGGATTGTGTCATGGACTTCCACGAATTAGAGAGAATCGTCGCGGATGTGATAGGCCCCTGGCACAGACAGCACCTTAACGATGTCCCGCCGTTTGCCAATGAATCCATCAATCCCAGCGCCGAGCGTGTTGCCGAGCAGATAGCCCGGGCAATCAAGCCACAACTTCCCATAGCAGTGACGCTCGATGAAGTTCGGCTGGGAGAAGCGTCGGGATGTATCGCAGCCTATTTGCCCTAAGGCGCATTCTGAGCCGCCAGACACCTCGCGCCAACCGGCTTGGGGAAATATATCTAAATGATTTATCAATAAATTTGTAATTACAAATGGTTAAGCCTTGGTTTACAAGAAATTAAAAAGGCCCGGCGAGAACCGAAGTCCAAGCCGAGCCTTTCCGGGGGCAATGTTTGTTAGCCAGTTTCTGGCTAGCTGCGTGTGTTGTTTTTCATCACTCACTCGCAACAGTCGTATATTATCACTCGAAATACCAAGGTCAACCCCATCTGGCTTATCTAGATACGCTATAATCTCCAAAAACACCTAACACAAAAATAACAAATATGATAATACGTGTCTGTAAACCATTATTTGGTATGATAATAGGCGTTTTTGTGGACTTTTTTATACCCCTTATTTTTATCAGGGGAAATACTTATTTATTGTATTGAAAATGCTGTAATGCTTTCCTGAATTATGCTTTTTTATGGCACGATGACACCCATTTTCACTTACTTGTCAGATGCCAGATACCGTCCCAAGCCGGCTCCGGCATCTTGAGAATCTCAGCTAAATGTTCGGCATAAATACGCGAAACCGGGTCTTGGCTCAGTTTATGGAAGCGGTGCATCGCATCGACATATCGGCCCTGTTCGCAGAACGATAAAGCCTCATCGAATGCCTCACCCGTCGAGTGGGGCACATTAGGATCGGTCCCGTAAGGCTCGATTACAATCACCGGTTCTTTGCGTCCGGCAACCAGCACACGTGCAATCCCACGCCCCGCCAACGCATCGCCGACTTCTTCCCACGTCTGGCTGGACACCAGGATCGTCGTGCCGAACACCTTGTTCACACCCTCCAGACGTGATGCCAGATTCGCGGTATCCCCCAACACGGTGTAATCGAAACGCTGCTTCGCGCCCATGTTTCCGACGATGCATTCACCACTGTGGATCCCGATCCGGATCCGCGGTTCCTTGCCCGTCTTTTCAAACCACAACCGACGCAATCCCACAACCTTCTCTTTGCACTTCAGCGCCGCCCGGCACGCACGCAGCGCATGATCCGGTTGATCCAGCGGCGCGTTCCAGAACGCCATCACCGCGTCGCCTTCGAATTTATCTACTGTCCCATCCTCTTCCAGGATCGCTTCGCTCATTCGGCTGAGGTATTCGTTCAACAAGCCCGATACCTGGTCTGGTTCTAGCTTCTCCGCCATCGACGTGAAGCCTTCCAGGTCGATGAACATTACGGTCACTTCACGCCGTTCGCCGCCAAGTTTTAGCAGCGTCGGGTCTGCCAGCACCTTTTCGATCACGGCCGGGCTCAGGTAATGCCCGAACGCTCGTTTGATGAATGCGCGTCGCCGCCCCTCGGTCGCCAGGTCGAAGATCGTCGCGCCCACCAGTGCCACACTCACGCCCAGCATCGGCCAGATGATCGGCCAGGCGGCGTTGTTTATAAATAACACCGAGCCAACCAACGCCGGGATAGGCAAGAACAACACATACACAATCGTCACACGCACCCACCCCGAAACCCATAACACACAAGCCGCCGCCAGGATCGAAACAAAGAACGTAAACAGCCACACGCTGTACCAGCTTGATTCTGCCAGATACCCGCTGTTTATAAGACTATCCAGCAGCGTCGCGTGCATCTCCACGCCCGGGCTCAACGGCGTCACCGGTGTCGGCTTGATGTCATACAAACCCGGCGAGCTGAATCCGAAGAACACATAGCAATCCTTAAATTCTTCCGGCTTGATCGTCGGCTCCTCGCCCGCCAACACCCGCAGGTGAGATTGGATCACCGCGGCCGCGCTGTAGCTTCGATAGAGATGATCGTTGTTAGCCATGAGCGGTTTGCGGTAACGCAACAGCGCATGACCGCCGCTTCCAAGCGGGATCGAATGATCGCCGACGTGAAGCACATTGTTTTCAATGCGTAATGTGTCGGTTGCATCTTCACCAATTAAATAAGCCGCAAGCCCGAGTGAGGGGATGTTCTGTCCATCAAATCGCAGTAAGGGTCTTACACACCGCACCACCTGGCTCTTGCCTTGCCCGGCATCCAATTCAAAGGGTGTGACATGCCCAAGCATCGCCGCGCTCTGCGATAACTGTTCGAAAGAGAATCTGCACCGCTCGGTTACCAGATCATCGATGCCATGTGTAGCGATGTATTCTTCAAAGCCCGGCACGTTTAGATTGGGTCGTTCCAGCGTCTCGGGCCAAGCGGTGATACCCGCCGGGTCTTGCCCCGGCACGACAGCCAAGGCGACGTCCTTGCCTGCGGCTACCATCTCACACAGCTTCCTGTCGTCTGACGGCCCATAACGCCCGGCGTCATAAAACTGCACATCAAACGCGATCGCCTTTGCGCCGCTGTCTCTGCAGAACTGGAAGATCGGCGTGTACAACTCATACGGCCAGGGCCACGGGATCCCCATCCCGCCCTTGGCCCAATCCAGGCTCTGTTCGTCCAGCAGGATCAGCCGGATCGGCACATCACGCCCTACCGGTTGGGCAAACGCGATCTGGCGACGGTCCCAGGTGATATCCTCGAACGGGTCCAGCCAGTTCGTCTGATTGAATGCCCAAGCCAACAGCGCCGCCAAGGCACCGATAACCAATGCGGCGGTCAGCTTGCGTTGCGTGTCCATAGCTTCTTTTGTCGGCAGAATCGTACTTGTTACTGCGACTTCGCGGCCCCGATCGCCTGTTCGAACCGACTTACGCGTATCGTCGGCACCGCCTGGGACTCCGGCTCATCGTTTAGAGCCTTGTCAATCGTCTTGATCCGGTCTTTAGGCTTGGGGTGCGTCTTGATGAAGTCCGTTCGGCCCTTCACCAATTGCTCTTGCATATTCTCCATCAGTGCCATGCTTTCGTGCGGTTCGTAGCCGACTCGCTCCAGGATGACCAGTGCCTCGGTGTCAGCCTCCTTTTCCAGATTCTTACCATATCCCTTGATCAGGATCTGATTCGTCACATCCTGAACCATATCGCCGAACACATTCGCCGCCGTCGCGAGGTCTCCCCCGGCACCGGCCGCGAAAAGGAACACCGCCTCGGTCCCGAACTTTTTCCATCGGCTGTCTTTGATCAGTTGCACGCCGTGACGTGATTGCACATGCGCCACCTCATGTGCCAGCACTGCCGCGAGCTGGTCTTCGTTTTCACAGGCTCTCAACATCCCGCGTGTGATAAAGATAATCCCGCCCGGCGCTGCCAGCGCGTTGACTTCATCACTATCGAGGATCAGGAATCGATATCCCCCGAACGTCTGTGGCATGTCGCTATGGGCTGCAACGGTCTGGCCGACGAGTGTTACGTAGCGATTGGCTGCCGGTTCTTCATATAGCTCATACTGATAAAGAATGTTTGCCGCGATGGCTCGGCCGAGGTAATACTCCTGCTCGTACGTGAAGCTCTTCTGAGCTTCAGACGCACTCATGATCGTCTCGGCCGCACGGAACACATCGATCTGTATCCCGTCGTTGTCGCGCCCACCGATCCCGATGTTGAACTGTGACCGTCCGGGCTGCGTGAAAACAAACACGATTATCACACACGACAAAAGATAACGCCGGGTGGCTTTGCTCTTACTTCCTCTCACCCCGGTAGTGGGCCGGGGTGAGGGCGTCTCCATCTTCTTCGTAATTAAATTCAAGCGTTTCATCTCCCGCCCCCATTCCCATCGAGTTCGCCCTCTCGCATAAACCGCATGATCTGCTCGCGCGTCACCTTGCCTCTCGGATCGGCTAACAACCGATCGAGTTTACTGTAAGCTTGATCAAGGTCTTCGTGTTCTTCACGGAACTTGTCTTCGACCTCCTGGTTGTAACCTCGGCCGGCGTAAACAAGCTCCTGTTTGCTGGCGTCGACATTCGCATCATTTTCCCCGGCCTCGATCACGATCTTCTTCTCGGTCAACGCCGAGACATGCATCCAACCATCGACGTATTGTTCAACAGGGCGAACCTTCCTCCAATCTTCGGTTTCATCCAGCAGATTCACCTTGTCGCCGAACCGCAATGTTACGGATACGGGTGAGAGGAAACTGGGTTCGCCGCGCACGACCGCTTCGTTGATCTGCACGCTCAACTCGGGCGGTGCTTTGGCATCATCCGTCTTGTCTTCATCCTTCGCCCACACCGTGACCGTCGCGCCCAGCGCGAGGAGCACGATGCACAACTTAATATCGATTTGCTGTAACATGATCGCCCTTTCATGTGGCAGGCCATGGTAAAGGCTCAAGCAGCAAATTGAAAGAGTATGTTGCGGCATTTGCGCAATGAAAATACCCGTAGATCATGATCTACGGGCATTAATGGGGCGGACACATCAGACGATCGACCGGTCAGTCAATCTCATTAAACCCCTTCTAGGATTCATTTTTGGATTAATGACTATCAGGTATGGTGAGAGGGTTTCCCACCCACAGATCCAGTCGGTGCTCCATGGGTTTCTGGCAATCTCTACTCGTCTGGGCGGCGAACAATTTTATTCAAGCAGTTTGCGCAGGGTTTCATTACGCGGTTCTTCGCCGGGCCGAGGTACCCGCCCGTCGGGACGGTAAGTCCGATCCCGGTTACCGTTTGATTTGCTCTGTTTGTCTGCGTCGTTGTTTTGTGGGTTTTGCTGCGAGCTACGGATCAATTCATCCAATTCACGCTGCCTTTCAGCCTCGAGTCTTGCCGCCTCAGCTTCTTGCGCCGCGTGTTCCTGTGCGGCCTTCGCTACCTTCATGCCTTGGCGATGGGTGTATTCGTTCACCGCTTGACCAAGGTTCTCCGCTGTCTGCACCGCATCCTGCTCGTATCGTTTGGCGGCGGCATCCGCATCGTCGGCCGCGTGGTCCGTGATCTTCGCACCGTCTTCCAGTATCTCGGCATGCGCGCCGTACGCCTCGGCCTGCTGTTCCCAGAACTCACGGCTGTCCTTGGTTTTGGCCTCTTTGCGGGCACGTTCGGCATCGGCGCGGGCTCGCTTGGCCGCATCACGACGGTCCTGGGCGATCTTGCGGTAACGTTCCGCATCATCACGCAGTTCCTTAGCTTCGCGCTGATAGGATTCAACAAGGCCTGGGCCATACTTGATCTCAAGCTCTAACTGGCGGTCGCTCATCTCTTTCAGATCGATCGGGCTGACCGTCGTTCTGTACTCGGGGATCGGCGGCAGCTCGGTCTTGGTGGCACTGGTCGTGGTTTCTTCCTTTTCGCTACCGGTGTCATCCGAACCTTCACCGTCATTGATCGGGAACGTAGGAAAGTCATAGCCGACGCGGTAGTACGTCTTGGATGCATCGTTCCCGCCGACGTACGGCTTATTCGGGTCGGGATACCCACCCGGGCCGAATTCGTAACCGGGGCCGGCGTAGCAGCCGCTGATGTTGGCGTTTTGCGACAGGTTCACGCTAGCCGCCAACTGGTTGCCGATGACTTGGCGGTTGTAGAGTTCATCGTTGGCGGTGTTGTAGTAGCGGTAGTCGAAGAACGGCTTAGGCTGGCTGTAGCGGATCAGGCCGGTCGCCTGGTCGGCGGCGTCCTGCTGATAGTTTTCCGCGATCTTATCCCAGTCGATTTTGATCTTGTCGCACGGATTGTTGTACCCGCCGTACGAACCGCCATAGTTGCCGTAGTCTCCATAGTTCACGCTGGGCGTGGTGCTGGTCGGCGTGTTCGCGGTGGGCGTAGCGGTTTCGTTGTTACTAGCCGTCGTCGAAGGGCAGGGTGAACTGGCGGGTGTCGTGGTTTCCGTGTTCGTGGTGTTTGCCGTTGTATTAGTCGTTGTCTCGGTCGGTGTTGTGGTCGTTGTTTCAACCGGCGTAGTGGGTGTGTCAGTCGTCGGTATCCACGACTCGTTTGTCGTGGTGACAGTCGTGTCCCAGGTTTCTGGGTTGTACTGGATCGTGGGATCGATGCCCGCCGTACCCAGCCCCTTAGGATCGAAGTTGACGCCGGGATTGATCCGCACATCGCTATCGTCGTACCAGTAACCCGCACCGACGTCATAACCCGTGGTGTCATTGATGGTCTCGGTTTCGTAGTTGGTGTTGTACGGGGCGCTCAGATTCAGATCGATCTTGTCGCGGCCATACAAAGTGCCCAGGGGCCCGCGCAAAACTTCGACGCGTTCGATATTGCTCGGGATGAACTCACCGGTTGGGCCGTAAAGTACCGAGTTCGGAACCTGGCGCCATCCATTAAGCAGTGTGAGTGATCGATCATTGCCCAGGCCACGGAGGTTGATGTTATTGGCGTTGTTCGTGCCGTAGGTGTTGCCATAAGCATCGGTAACGATGCCGGGCGTGTTTCGCAGTGCATCCTGCACATTGGTGGTGCCGGTGAGTTCGATGTCTTCACGATCGACTACGGTGACGGTACCGGTGGTGGCGAGGTTACGGTTGCGAGCTTCGGCAAGCGAGGGGCAGGCAACGGTCAAGGCGGCGAGAGCGGTCAGCATCGTGTTGGTCTTGTAAGTTTTCATGGTGTGTCTCCTATGGTTTGTGTGCTTCTGTTCGGTATTGAATGAGGTACTGCTTTTTTTCCCGGGCAAACCGCCCGGGGCTATCAGGTTTAGTGCAAGGTCTGTGCCAGTCGGTTTTTTATTCAGGGTTGTAGAGTCGAAGCAGGTCTTGAGGGGTATGGCCTTGCTTGTACCAGTCCTGCCAGTACTCCATGGTTCGTGTTTCACTGTTGCCTTTGCCGTCACGGACAGTCATCGTGTCGTCTTCGGGGTTGTAATCCGTCGTGGTGCCATCCGGGTGGGTGGTCACGGTGTGGCCGTCCTTGCCTTGGCGGGTGGACACTCGGCCATCGGGGAACACTTCCGTCTGATCCCCGCTGGGCTTGGTCACGCTCGATCCGTACCCGTCGCTGTCCGGGCCGGTCCATATTTCCGTGCCGTCCTGCAACGTGATCTTGACCGAGTTGCTGTGCTCGCTGGTTTCGATGCTCTTGGCGTTCTTTAGGTCGTCCGCCGACACGCCCGCCCGACGCAGAGTGTCATGTAACGTGGTGTTGCCCTTGTCCTTCTGACCCGGACGTGGATTCAACAGGTCTAACAAGTCGTCCACACTCCAGCCCTTGCCGAACCAGGACATGTAGAAGTCCAGCGGGTGGGTCATCGTTCGGCCATGCTTGTCCGTGACCGTTAACGTTTTCTGCTTCGGGTCGTACAGGGTGGTCGTGCCACTTGGATGATGCGTGATCGTGTCACCATCTTGCCCCCGCCTTGTCGAGACCCGACCGTCCGGCGAGACCTCGATCTGATCGCCGTTGGGCTTGGTCACGCTCGTACCCAGTTCATCTTCATCCGGGCCGGTCCAGATCACCGTGCCATCCGACATCGTGATCTTCGTGCTGCTGTCGAAGTGCTTGTACTTAGCGCCTTCCAGGTCCGCTGGATCGATCCCCGCCCGTCGCAGCGTGTCTTCAAACGTCGTGTTCTTATTCGCATCCTTTTTGTTATTCAGATTCTTGTTTTTGTTGGCCGCGTCTTTGAGAGAATCCATCAGGCGGTCACGGTCCACCAATTCGCCGTCTTTGGTACGTGTTCCGCTAAAGCCGGGCAGCTTCGGCGTGTGATGCTTCAGCAGCGAGCCCGCCTCGTTGGCGGTGCGTGTCCGGTCGTTTTCAGCGGTCTTCCTGCGCTTCTCGTCCATATCTTCAGGGCAGGGGCCGTCGGTGGGGTAAGGCTCTTTGCCACGGTTGACCCGCTCCAGGTTCACATCACGCGGCAGGCGGTAGCCGGTCTTAGTCTTCACACGTGGCAGACCCGGCAGCCCATCTTTTTTGCCCATCCCGGATTCGAGATTCGCTTCTTCCAGTTCTAGGTCACGCACGGAGCGTGTGCTGTTCTGCGTCTTCACAACCGGTTCACCCAGCAATCCATCACGTGGGTCTTCGCTTACTTCCTTTGCCGGCCGTTCGTTCGTCACGCCCGTTTCCGGGCAAGGGCATTTTGAGTCTGGACATGCTTCCACCGTGTTCGCCGCAATCAGTGCCGCGGCCACGGCTAATGTCAGGATGATGTTCTCGATGCGATTCATGATCTATCCCTTCGCGTGTTTGTGATTTCGTATATTTGGTTTGTGCTAACGACTATGGGCTAACAGACGACGGCTTACTCAGACACGATGTCGTTCCGCTGCGGCTCAACATCCAGCAGCTTGTGGTACGTGCCGATCGAGAGTTTCTCTTGAACACTCGTGATCTCAACCATGCCGATCTGCCGCTTGCGTTGCCCCAGCAGTTCACCTGTCGTCGGGTCGGTCAGGACCTTCGTCACGCGGTAGACCTTGAAGCTGTCGCCGATGTGCACGTTGCTGTCGGCACCGGCGTTCACGTACACCTCGCCCAGGTCCGCATCCACCACGCGCCCGGCCCACGGCAGCATCGCCGCTTCCGCCGCCACCTGCTGCGCGATCTCATTGATCGCTTCCCTGCAAGCCTCGCCCAAAGGTGTTGAGTTGAATTTGTTCCCACCGATGCTGATGCCTTCGAAGTTGATGCTCCCCGCAAAAGCACTGGACTTGATCTTCTTGCGGACAGTTACGCTACGAAGCACCTGGCCTGTCGTCGAGTCCACAAAACGCACATCAATCGCGACATAACCCTTCGAGAACTGAGGCGAGATCGCTCCACCCAGGTCCGAGCCGGCAAAGCCGATGCTGAACCCGCCCCCCGAATTGTTCTGCCCGAACTCGGTCACGCTGCCCATCACCAAAATCTGGGCACCCATCAACTGACCCGCCCGGGCGCCGCTTTCCTGGTTGGTCAAACCATTGGCCGCCAGCTGCTGCTCGCTCATGACGGTGCTGAGGTTACCGCGTTCAAGAACGATGAATCGATCGGATTCACTCAACGCTGACGTCAACATCGCCGATAAACCGCCGCCGACATCCCACCCGCCATGCACGCGGGTAAACGAACCGACCGCATCGAAGTGCGAGACGGCTACGGTTCGCTTCGGGCCGGGAATCTCAGGAAGCGGGGCCGACAACATCGCCAGATGCTCTTCCGCCTCGACCTGGATCTGGTCGCGATCGTTCTTCTTGCCGTCCTCTTTTTCCTTCATGCCGAACAAGGCGTTCGCCGGAGTCGTCCCCATCGCAAGCATCAGGCCGGCCAGCGCCAGGATCGAGGCTTTGCGAGGATTGTTGGTTTTGATCTTGCGGGTGGCGGTCGTCATCGTCAGTTCCTTTCAAAGGGGTTTGTGTTTGTGTGTCCGCCCTACACATCACACCCCCCATGCCAGAACCCTTTTTCCCATAACAAAAAACCACCAGTAATCGGGCGTCTGCATTCACAAGCGCTTATAAACAAAGGTTTTGTATTTCAACAAAAATGGTGGGGCGATCCCGGGCAACCTCCAGCGCCCTAACCAAAACCCGAAATAATGGGCAAAATTACCCAATAATAGGACTAGATTATTCACCAATAACGGGTAAAATTATGACATTCTGCGCCCTACGCCCTTACACCCCATGCCCCAACTCGCCCTCGATCGCAAAACCCTCCTTGCACTGGTCGAAGCCAGTCGCGCGGTCACATCAGGCCAGGCGCTAGACGAAGTCTTCACCCAACTCGCCAGACACGCCGCCGACGTTTTGAGTGCTCAAGGCGCAAGCGTCCTCATGCTTTCCGACGCCGGCGACGAGCTGATCTTCCGCGCCGCCGTCGGTCCGGGCAGCAAAGGACTCGTCGGCATACGCATCGACGCCGACCAAGGCATCGCCGGCCAGATCATCAAGACCGGCCGAGCCACGCGCATCGACGACACCGCGCTCAACCGCAACTTCCTGCCCGACATCGATCGCAAGACACGCACGCAAACCCACAGCCTTCTCGCCGCTCCACTAATCTACGCAAAACAAACCGTCGGCGTCGTCGAAGTCATCAACCCGATAAACAAACAAAAATTCAACGACCACGATCTCGAACTTCTCAAACTCTTCGCCAACCTGACAGCAAGCGCTGCGCGCAACGTACAAACACTCGACCAACTCAGCCGCGACAACACATCGCTTCGCGATGCATCGCCGGCGCTCACTGTCATCGGCAACAGTCCCGCGCTACGCGCAGCCTTGCGTTTAGCGCGCAAAGTTGCGCCCACACGCACCAGCGTCCTCATCACCGGACCCACCGGCACGGGCAAAGAGGTCATGGCCCGCGCGGTTCACAATCTCAGCCCGCGCCGCGATCGACCTTTCATCGCCGTTAACTGTGCCGCGCTTACTGAATCTTTATTAGAAAGTGAACTGTTCGGCCACGAGAAAGGCGCCTTCACCGGCGCGACCGAACAACGCCCAGGCCGATTCGAACTCGCCGAGGGCGGAACCATCTTCCTCGACGAAATAGGCGAGATGGGCATGTCCAGCCAATCGCGACTGCTCCGCGTATTACAGGAACGCGAGTTCGTCCGTGTCGGCGGCACGCAAACCCTCCGTTGTGATGTACGCGTCATCGCCGCAACCAACCGTGACCTGCTCGCGGAGTCCGCCATCGGCAGGTTCCGTGAAGACCTGTTCTATCGGCTTAACGTCTTCCCCATCGAATTGCCCCCACTCGCCGACCGACGCAAAGATATCCCCGCACTCGTCGCTCACTTCCTCGAATCTCTCGGCCCAGAGCTTGGCCTAGGACACGCCACCATCTCCGACGCCGCGCTCGACGCCATGACTCGTTATTCCTGGCCCGGCAACATCCGCGAGTTGCGTAACGTCACCGAACGCGCCTCGCTCCTCGGCGAAGGCCGCATCGAACTCAAGGACCTGCCACCGGAAGTTGTGGCCGGCACAAGTGAATCCGCCATTCAACCAATACCAACGCCACACACAACTCACATCGCACTTGGCGCACCTACCCCGCCAACGCACCCCATCAACTCACGCCTCGCTGATCAGGAGCGTGAACTCGTCATCCAGGCGCTTACCATCACCGGCTGGAACCAGTCCGCCGCCGCCCGAAAACTCGGCGTCACCCGAGATGTTCTGCGCTACCGTGTGAGAAAGTACATGTTGGTCAAGCCGGAGTTTTAGCAGCGAATGAACGCTAATACACGCGAATAAAGATATATCGTGAGAGAGCCCAAATCTTATTTGCGTTGTTTAGCGTTTATTGGCGGCTAAACATCTTCGCACCTTCGCGGTTAATTATCTTGTAACTTCCCCTCGCGCAACCATAGTTGGCGATCTGCCGACGCCGCGATTTGTTGATCGTGCGTAACCATCACGATTGTTTGGCCTTGCTTATGCAGGTCGGTGATCAAAGACATGATCGACTTGCCGGTCTCGCTATCGAGGTTGCCCGTCGGCTCATCCGCCAGCAACACGTCCGGCTCATTCACCAGCGCCCGCGCGATCGCCACACGCTGCCGCTCACCGCCCGACAACTTGCTCGGCCGATGCTTCATCCGCTCGCCCAAACCCACCCGCTTAAGCAAATCCGCCGCCCGCGCACGCGCTTCTACGCGCCTGCCCGGCCAACCAAACACCGACGACCGGATCATCGCTCCGATCAACACGTTCTCCAGCGCCGTCAACTCCGGCAACAGGTGGTAACTCTGAAACACGAACCCGACATGACGGTTGCGGTATCGATCCAGTGTTGTGCCACGCAGCTTATAGATATCACGCCCCTCGAACTTGACCGTGCCGTCGTCCAGCCGATCCAGCCCCCCGATCAGATGCAGCAGCGTACTCTTGCCGGACCCCGATGCTCCCAACACGGTTACCCATTCGCCGCGCGCTACATCTAGGTCCGCACCACGCAGGACATGAAGGTCCTTGCCACCCATCTTGTAATGCTTATGCAGCCCGCGCGCAGATAAGAGGGTCTGGCTTGTCGCAAGCGATGTTGTGGCGTTTTCTGTATTCATTTCATCTTTACCTACGAGCCACTAGCCACGAGACACCAGCCAGCATGATTTACTCATACCTCAACGCGTCGATCGGGTCCTGTTCAGCAGCGATGATCGCCGGTATCAATGCCCCTATCACACTCGACAGGATCGCGCCAAGCACGATAAACAACGCATCGGCAGACTTCACTTTGTCCGGGATGCGGTCGAAGTAGTAGAGTTGTGGGTTCCACATTTCAAAACGGATCGCTTCATTCAGCTTCATCGCAAGGTCCGGCCAGAGCAGCAGCGCGGCCCCCGCAATCGCCAAACCCGCCAGCCCGAACAGGATTGCATACACAAACGCATACTTCAGGAATCGGCGTTTGTGGAATCCGATCGCACCGCCGACAACCGAGCCTATTAAACCCAGTCCGATCGCGCACCACGCAAAATGGGTTGACACGCCCAGGTAGTGCGCCAGCCAGTACTGAATATCGTTGATCCGCGTCACCACCAGTGTGCCCGCCACAAGCCCCGCTAATGCACCAACCGTGCCGACCGCCAGACCATAACCCAGAAACATCCCGATGATGCCTGCCTGACTGGCGCCGACCGCACGCAACACACCGATGTCACGTGTTTTTTCCAGTACCGTCATGTAAAGCGTCGTGCCGACCATCACGACCGCGACCAGGCCGATGATCGCAAAGAGGAATGTAACCATCCCTTTCTCGTTCTCGACAGCGCTGATAAACTGGGCGTGGATTTCCTCCCAGGTATACACACGCGGTGGAAACACATCGTGATGTTCCGATGCGAATTCGCTGACCGTCTTGCGTACCCCGGCACGGACTTCCTCCAGCGTGTACGCATCCTTGCCTCGCACCAGCACTTCCGTCACACGCGCCGGCCGGTAAGCTTTACCCGGTAATGTCTCGCCCGTTTCCGGGTCAAACGCCTGTACTTCCTGCTGCTGCATCCCCAGCAATGCCTGCAAGACTTCGAAGCGCACAAATACCTGGCCTTGGTCCACATCGTACAAGCCCGACTTGAACTCGTTGACGATAATCGCCTTGGCGTACACCGGGCCCATCTCTGCCGGTGCGCCGCGCTCGGTTAACGGCAGCAAGGTCAGTGTTGCCGGGGCGGCTACCGCGCTGTTAGAAAAGTCATACTGGCCTTGCTCATCGCGATCCTGATAAGGATTCACCTCGATACCAATGACCATGGTCGGCACATTGTTGGCCTCGTCACCCACGCCCAGCATGGGCAGGGACATCCCGGCCGCATGTGGATCAAACTCATAGATCGGTCCCGGCGAAATCATCGACAGAATATTGTTCTGCTGCTCCCGGTCTTCGGCGTCCCACATCAGCGTGCCTTCATAGGGCACAATCTGTGCGAATGTCTCCGGTTCGATCCCCAGAATCTTTACGCCCCGGGTCTCTCCGCCGATGTTCACCATCCCGAACATCCCGATGACCGGTGAAACAGCTTCAACCTCCGGTTGCTGCTTGAGGCGATCGATCAAGTCCTCGTAATGTGCAAAGCCTGTGATCGAACCACGCACCATCACGTCGCCGGTCAGTTGGCTGGCGGAGGTGCGTAATAAATCCAGGAACCCACCCATCACGCTGATGACGATGATCACCATCGCGGTACATAACATCACCGCCAACGCCGCAAACATCGGTCCTAGCTTGCGCCGCAGATACTTCAGGATGAGGGTGAGTTTGTACATTTATAAAGCAGAAAATAGTAAAAACAGAAAAGCAGAAAACATCCTTTCAACAGTTGTGAGAGAAGCAGATATGTTTAATTTTCTGCTTTTCTGTTTTCCTGCTTTTCTGCTTTTCCCTCCGGCCTCATCAGCGGGAACAATATCACGTCGCGGATACTCCGTTGGCCCGTCAATAACATCACGATCCGGTCGATGCCCAGCCCCAGGCCGCCGGCGGGAGGCATGCCCACACGCAACGCTTCAAGGAAGTCCTCGTCCAACGAGCGGAACGTGTTCTCTTCGTCGTCTGCGCCGGCTAGTTGTTCCTTGAATTTCGACTCCTGAATATCAGGATCGTTAAGCTCGGAGTACGCTGGGCCGATCTCCATCTCACCGATGAACAGGTCCCAACGTTCGCACAGGTCGGGATTGTCCTTGCGCGGCCGGGTCAACGGGCTGATTACGCTCGGGTAATCCATCACGAAGGTTGGCTGCACCAATCCGCCCTCGGCCGTCTCCTCGAACACCTCGTTCACGACCAGCCAGTCGTCCTTGCCCTTCTCGTTCAGGCCGATATTACGTGCCTTCTCACGCACACGTTCGATGTCGGTCATCTCGAAGCCGTTCGCACGCTCGAACAGCTCAGCATATGTCACGCGTGTGAACGGCTTGCTGTAGTCGATGGGCGTTCCGCTCCACTCGATCACACCGGTCTCGCTGACGGTCATGGCCAGGTGGCGGATCAGTGATTCGGTCAGCTCCATCATCGTCAAGTAGTCGCCGAACGCCTGGTAAACCTCCATCGAGGTGAACTCGGGGTTGTGCGAACGGTCGACACCTTCGTTGCGGAAGTTGCGGTTGATCTCATAGACGCGCGGCAGGCCGCCGACCATGAGGCGCTTGAGGTACAGCTCGGGAGCGATGCGCAGATACAGCGGGATGTCCAGCGCGTTGTGATGCGTCATGAATGGACGCGCCGCCGCACCGCCGGCGATCGGCTGGAGCATCGGCGTCTCGACTTCCAGGAACGACCGGCTGTCCATGAACCGGCGGATCTCGCTGACGATCTTCGACCGCAACTGGAACGTCTCGATCACTTCCGGATTTGCGTACATGTCAACGTAACGCTTGCGGTAACGCTGCTCCGCGTCCTGCAACCCATGGAACTTGCCCGGCGGCAAGGCCAGGCTCTTCGTCGCCATGGCAAACGCTGCGACGTCTTGCTGCTGCTCGCCCTCAGCCGCTTGTGGCTTTGCGTTCTGATCCGCCCAAACCGTAATCTCGCCCGTCTTGGTCTTGGCTAGCGGCCCACAAGCGGTGACGATATCCGACAACTCCACCAGCTTGGCGACCTTGAACGCATCTGGTCCGACCAGCTTCTTACTCACCGCAAGCTGCAGGTCGCCGGTCTGATCGCGCAGGAGCATAAAGATGAGGTTGCCCATCACGCGGTGCTGCATGACACGGCCGGCGACCTTCGCGACCGGGCGACGATCGTCGTCGGGGTTGTCCTTATGAGCGGAGTCGGCCGGCTCATCGTATTGGGCCTTGGCGTCGGTAAGGGTGATGAGACTGTCGACGCGACCGCCGAACGGGTCGACGCCGTGCTCATCGCGCAGGCGGGTTAATCGTGTGCGGCGGTCTGCGAGCAGGTCGCGGTTGGAACGCTGCGGTGCTTCTTCTTGTGGGGCCTGATCATTCATGGGATGGCAATCCTATCAAAGAAAACCCCGCCGGTCCTTAAAGGGACGGCGGGGCGGCAATGTTTCGCTTAAGCGAGCTGGCGTATCCACACGCCAGGGGGGCGGGCGGTGAGGGAATCGCTGGGTTGCCGTGATGGGGACATCACGGCTCGCGATCACTGAATGCGATCACGGCTCGCGATTATTCCGCCGTGGCTTCGGCCTTTGCCGCCTCTTCAGCGGCTTTCTCTTTGGCTTCGACCTCGGCGCGGGCGGCGTCGGCCTTCTCCTGCTGGTCGGTCAGCCAGCCCAGACCGCGGTGGCGGTCACGCAGGCGACGCTTCTTACCGACGCGTTCACGCAGGTAATACAGCTTGCTGCGGCGGGTGTGGCCGTGACGCTTGATCTCGATCTTCGCGATACGCGGCGAATGCAGCGGGAAAGTACGCTCAACACCTTCGTTGGCGACGATGCGGCGGACGGTGATGGTCCGCTCCAGGCCGGAGCCCTGAGCCTTGATCACCACGCCGGTGAAGACCTGAACACGCTCTTTGGCACCTTCGATGATGCGGACGTGCACATCGATGGTGTCGCCGATGCTGATCACGGGCAGGTCGTTTTTCAGTTGGGCCGCTTGGACCGCTTGCATAATCGCGTCGCTCATGGCGTGAGCCTTCCGTCTAGCTGGGGTGCCATATTTTTAGTATCTACGTCGACTTCCGACAGGTTCCCACCATGGCCCCGGAGATGAGCCGGGGTGTCGGTCGAGCCGAGCAGTATAGCGGGATCGTCGGGGGGGAGCAAAACGGCGGAGCGCCGAGAAGCGGGAAAACAGAAAAGCAGAAAAGGTTGGATTTGTGTGCCCAAGATCTAATTTTCTGATCCCGCTGTCCCGTGCCTGAATCCCGGAGTGTCGAACGTTGCCTGTCCATGTCCGCCCCCTCCCTCCCTAATTGGGGGTAATTGTGCTTAACCAATTGATATACCGTCGTTTGTGGCGTGTCCGGTCTTGGGGGGTAGGACATGACGTTTTTGTGTCTTGATTCTGTAAGTGTTGTATCCATAGTTGCTTGACTGTTTTGGTCGTGTGTCCGGCTCGTGACCGCCTTATGTCCGCTCCGGCCAAGGACCACCGGTCAGTGCTTTTTGAAACATACCCAAGCGGTTGCCCCATGACCGTCCGGTGACCGCCGGTCGGACTGTTCAGGGTCTGAAAAACACGGGTCTCCTTAATAAGGAGGATGCGACGAGAGCGTGCGCGCGAGGGTGGGATTGCGGCTACACAAGAAAGAGCGCTTAGCCGAGAGCGGCTTGTTACGCGTCGTGGCCGACGCGGCTAAACGAGATGAATGCAGAAGGGGGTTGCTGTGTGATTACATTTGTAGTAGATTACATACGTAATCAATCTGGGAGGTCTCATGTCGAAGAAGCCGCAAGAATCGATGCCGAAGATTTCGGATGCCGAATGGCAGGTGATGCAGGTGCTTTGGGAGGAGTCGCCGCTCAGCGCGGCGCAGGTGGTTGAGCGGATCGCGAATGAGCAGGACTGGTCGCCGCGTACGGTCAAGACGATGCTCGGGCGGCTGCTACAAAAAGAAGCGCTGACGTTTACCCAGGAAGGCAACCGCTACCTGTATCGCCCGGCTGTGTCGCGGTCGGCGTGTTTGCGGGATGCGAGTAAGAGTTTTTTGAGCCGTGTGTTTTCCGGGGACACGCGGCTGTTGCTTGCGCACCTTGTGGACGCGGGCAAGCTGTCCAATGACGACATCCAGACGCTGAAGCAGATCCTTCAAGATAAGGAGAGCGAGTGATGGCATGGTTACAGGATTGGTATTCGGGGTTGGGTCCGGCCATGCAGACTCTGGTGCAGGCGACGTGGCAGGCGTCGGTGCTGGTGATGCTGGTGCTTGCCGTGCAGATGATGTTCGGCCGATGGCTGAATGCGCGGTGGCGGTACGCGTTGTGGTCGGTGGTGGTATTGCGTTTGATGTTGCCGGTGACGCCCGGCAGCGTGGTGAGTGTATTTAACCTATTTCGCGGAGAAGCGGAAGCGGTGGTTGTGGCAGAATTGCCGGCCGCGCCGGTTTCTGCGCCGATCAATATGGAAGCGATCGATCTGAGCGGGTTGGAACCTGTCGTCTCTACAGCGGGCGGGCAGGCATATGAACCGGTCAGTCATTGGCATACTGCAGATATCGTGTTGGCTGTGTGGCTGATGGGTGTGGTGTTGGTGCTGGGCGTGCTCTTGTTGATTAACGCGGTGCTTGCCGTGCGCCTGCGTCGTCACGCATCGGTCACAGATGAAGGATTGCTGGCGTTACTCGAATCCTGCAAACGTGAGATGGGGCTGCATCGGAACGTTCGGTTGCTGCTGATCCCGAAGCTCGCGAGCCCGGCGCTTGCGGGGATGTTCCGGCCTAAGCTTCTGGTCCCTGCTGCGCTTGTTGATCAGATGCCCGAACACGAACTGCGCTTTGTTTTCCTGCACGAACTGGCGCACATGAAGAAGCACGACATCGCGATGAACTGGCTGCTGATCCTGCTGGCGGCGGTGCATTGGTTCAACCCGCTGGTGTGGTTCGCGTTTGCGAGATTGCGAGCCGACCGTGAACTGGCGCGCGACGCACTGGTGTTGCGCGCCACAGGCACCGACGCGAGCCAGGCCTACGGCCAAACCATCATCCGCGTGCTCGAACAACTGACTCGCCCGCGCCTGGCAAATCCCGCGCTTGCGGGCATCGGCGACGGGATGGGGCAGTTGAAGAGGCGGATACGCATGATCGCGCTGTCGCCGAAGCGACGGCCTGCGCTAACGGTAGTTGGAGTGATGTTGCTGGCGACGCTTGCGGTGATTGGATTGACGGACGCGGCGGAGCCGGGGGCGGAAGAGGCCGCAAATGTTCCAATGAGTAACGTCGAGGTGGATGACGATCCGGGCGTGGGCACTGATGCTGTAGGTGATATACATATCAAGCTGGAAGCCGGCTCTTCGACACAGACTTATAACATGCGTGATCTGCTGGCATCCGGTTTGTATCCGGAAGGCATGTCTGCTGAAGCGCGTCCAAGACGGTCAAAAATGATTGATGACATTCAGTCCGCGATCGCTGAAACGGTTGGTCAATACACAGAGTGGTCTGTAAATGGCGGCAGCCAGAGCACGATTCAGCAGGTTGGTGATACGCTTGTCATCAAGACAACGTCCGCGAATCATGCGGCGATTAAGCGACTCTTGGTGGAACTTCCCGGCAAGGGCCCGGCGGATTCTGATGCGGCTGAGGCGGGTGCTATCCGGGTTTACGATCTTCGGAGTCTGTTGGCGTCCGACCCCGGTGCGAAGGATGTGCCGACGGGGCAAAGACCGACGCGTAATGAGATACTTGGCCAGATCGTTATGGCGATCGCGGCTAATGTTGGTGACTTTAATGAATGGTCGATCAACGGTGGTGACCGCAGTTTTATCGCGTCGGTGGGAGACAAGTTAATCATCAAAACGACGCCGGAGAATCATGAGGAGATTAAGCGGTTGTTGGGGCAGTTAGACAAGGGGATACAGACGCGCGAGATTGGTGTGGATGATGATTCAAGCATGAATCTGATCGGTGAATGGAGCACACTTGATAGCGACCCGGACCCGGTTGTCATAACCTTTGCGGAGAATGGCGTCGCGACGATTACGGATGATCCCCACCCGACAGAGACCTACAGGTACACACTGCATGGTGACCAATTGCTCTTGAAGCAAGGGGGGGACACGCTTGAGTTCACATATCGATTGATGGGCAGTGAAGATTTATTAGTGACCTTTAACGGCAACACGACCCCGTTTACCCGGTCTTCCACCAAACCCATCCAGACTTCTTTGGATCAAGTCATCCGTGTGAACTTCAAGGAAAACCGGTTAGCTAATGTCATCGATTATGTGCGCAACGTGACCGGCACGGATATCTACGTCAATTGGCGGGCCTTGAAAGCGGTGGGGGTGGCTATGGACACTCAGATCACGTTGCTGTCAGAGGGTCCGGAAGTGACCGGCCGATCGGTGTTGGAGCGTGTATTGGAATTGGCCTCGGAGAGCAGCACTGAGCCGATTACTTTTGGCATCCGTGGTCGTGTCGTGGTCGTCAGCACTCAAGCAGATGTTGTTGCTGCGCAGGTCGGCTACCCGATTGAGATTCCTTCTGCGGATAAAGACCGCGAAGCAACCATGCAGGCCTTGAACAAGCTCAACCATCCGATCCCGATCAACTTTGAGAGCAACCGGCTTGCGAATATTCTGGACTATTTTCGCAATGTGACGAAGGTCAACTTGTTCGTTGACTGGGCCGCGTTGAAACAGGCGGGCGTTTATCAGGACGCGCTTGTTTCATTGAAGCTCAATAACATCGATGCTACCGAAGCCTTGAGACTCGTCCTGCACCAGGTGTCTTGTGGGGCTAAAGAGCGGATTGAATTCCGTGTGATCGACGGGATTGTCACCATCGCCACCACGAACAAACTGGTCTCTGCGCCAACTATGGAAGAGGTTGAGGCCGAGGTAGCCCGGACGTCCGGGCAGAAGCTGCGTCAGCCCATACGTGTCGATTTTGACAACGTCCCGTTCGAGGATGCGGTGCAAACGATCGGCGACAAGTTGGGTATGCCTGTGTACGTGAACTGGGAAAGGCTGAAGGAGGCGGGGATCGAGCCGACAACGGCGGTGTCGCTGCGTACCGGGGAAATGCCCGGGGATAAGGTGCTCAATTTGGTGTTTCAGGTGATGTCGGAGAAGGCGCAATACAAGGGTTACAACAGACCAGCGTTTATCCTCGCGAAAGGTACCGTGGCGATTTCGACCGAGCGTGACCAGATCAATCCTGATACACGTGTATACGACATCCGGCATCTGCTGCGTGTGGCCGAGGCGGATGTAGAGCCATTGCCGTTAGCACCGCGTGCTGATGGGACGGTACCGGAGCGTGTTGAACGTGACACACCCGGCCGGGCGCAACAGGTCGAGCAGGTTGCTACTACAATCCGTAAGTCGGTGGGGTATTACGACGAGTGGGAAGCGAACGGCGGAGACATCAGTTCGATTTCCGAAGAAAACGGGAACCTGATTGTCAAGACGACTCGGAAGAATCACAAGGCAATTGAACAGCTATTGGCGCAGTTGGGTAAGGGGGCGCAGGCGCGCGATCGCGAAGAAGACAAGGCGGACAATCATTGAGTTGAGTGGGCGAATTTTTCGTTATGTGAGCCGGCGTGTCCCCACGCCGGTGTGGGGACGTGTTTTATTCGGTGGGGGGAGGGGAATGGAATCGGGGGGATGCCGTGATGGGGACATCACGGCTCGCAGCAATCGTGTTTCGCAGGGATTGGATTATGGGGTGCGTTGGCGGTTGATGTAGTGGATGACGTTGTTGAAGTAGGCGGCGTCCTTGACGGGTTTTGTTGAGCCACCTTCGGCCCACCACGGGGTGTTGACAGGACGGGTGAAGGATTGGTTGAGTGTTTGTGTGGTCAGGCGTTTGATGAGTTTGCGTATGACCTTGGGTTCAGCGGAAGGGTCGGCGTCGAGCAGGATGTGTACGTGGTCGTTGTCGGGCTGTGGCGGGGCGGCGCTGGTGTGATGGGTCCAGCCGCATTGGGCGCACAGTGCGGGTAAGGCGTTCTGGATTGTCTGGCGTTGTGGTTGTGTGAGGTAAATAGCCGGGCCGCGCATGTTTGATCGTTCGCGGTTGTGTCGGTCATCGTCGCGATAGATGAAGGGTTGGCCGGGGGTGTTGTGTTTTCGGTCGACGGTGGGTTCGTCGCTGCCGTGCAGTCTTGAGCCGTAGGTCCCGAAGGTGATGTGCCAGACGGTTCGCCCCGGTGGAAGTAGTTGCGTGAGGGGGATTGTATTCGAGGTTTTCGGTGATCGCGAGCCGGCGTGTCTCACGCCGGTGTGGTGAGGTTTTATTTAGGTGGGTAGGGGAAGGGAATCGGGGGGATGCCGTGATGGGGACATCACGGCTCGCGGTGATCGCGGCTTGCAGTGAGTGGGTGAGTGCGGAGAAGAGCGCGTCGTGGCCGATGCGGTTAAACGGGATCGTTGTCGAATAGGTCGGGGCGGCGTTGTAGAGTGCGCTCTAATGCTTGTTGTTTACGCCAGGCCTCAATGCGGGCATGATCGCCGCTTAACAATATCTCGGGGACATCCATGCCTTCCCAGGTTCTTGGGCGGGTGTAGTGGGGGTGATCTAAAAGGCGTTGCGCACCGGGGGAGAAGCTGTCGTGGTGGGCGGAGTCTTCGTGGCCTAGCGCCCCCGGAAGCAGGCGGACGATGGCATCGATCAACACCATGGCTGGGAGTTCGCCGCCGGAGAGGACGTAGTCGCCGATGGATATCTCTTCGATGGGGTCGAGTTTCTGGATGACGCGTTCGTCGATGCCTTCGTAGTGGCCAGCGATCATGAGGAGGCGCGGTTGCTTGGCGAGTTGTTCGACGAGGGGTTGGGTGAGGGGTTTGCCTTGGGGTGTCAGGAGGATGCGTGTGGCGGGGCGAGGGTCCTGGGCTTCGACGGCCTGGACGGCATCCCAGACGGGCTGGCATTGGATGACCATGCCGGGGCCGCCGCCGAAGGAGGGCTGGTCGACTTTGGAGTGTTTGTTCTGGGTGTAGTCGCGGATGTCGGTGACGTGGTAGCTGACGATGGGGGGTCTGACATCTCCCGGATCTGCGGGGTTCGTGACGGGCTCTGCCGCGCGTTTGAGGATGCTTGAACCGAGCACGTTTATGAACATGTCGGGGAAGAGGGTGAGGACGTCGATGCGGATTGGCGAGCCATTAGCCATTAGCCGTTAGCCTTTAGCTGATTGCGATTGGGGGGGTATTGATTGGTCTCAATTGTACTTGAGCGCTAAGCCGCAAGCGGCTTATAAAAAAACACACCCACGGACGGCCGTGTTGGGCATCCGTGGGTGAATGGTTTATTGCGTCCAAGGATTACCGGCGTGGGGACACGCCGGCTCGCGTCACACTCACGCCTTTTTGGCGGGGGCTTCGAGGATGCCGGCCTTGATGAGCTGTGCGGAGACGGTCTCGCTGGGTTGGGCGCCGACGCTCAGCCAGTACTTGACGCGGTCTTCCTTGCAGGCGAACTGTTTGGATTCGTCCTTGTTGGCCGGGTCATAGGTGCCCAGTTCTTCGATGGGCCTGCCGTCGCGCGGGCTGCGCTGATCGATAGCGTTGAGTCGATAGACCGGATGGTGTGTGCGTCCGAAGCGCTTGAAGCGTAGCTTAACCACGTTTAAACCTCTGTGCTGTCTGAAGATACATCCCGTACGGGGCCGCCGACACCCACCGCGTCGGACCGGCGAATCGGGGATTGTAACGGATATTGTGTTGGGGGCCAAATGGGGTAATGGAATCGTGGGGACACCGGCGTGTGGACACGCCGGCTCACAGTCAGCGGCCTTCGAGGAGGCGGTGGCCGAGGAAGTCGTTGAGGTCGTAGATTTCGGTGATCTGGTCGACGACGGTCTGGACGTCATATTCAATGCGGATGAATTCGACGCAGTCGTCGTCGAGGATGGCGTAGCTGGCGCGGGGGTCGCGGTCTCGGGGTTGGCCGACGCTGCCGGGATTGACGATGACTTTTTCGCGTTCGGAGAAGGTGTGCTTGCCGCCAAGGTCTCCGGGGGGATAGAAGTCGGGTTCGTCGGTGAAGACGCCTGGCACGTGGGTGTGGCCGCAGAAGCATCGGCCTTCTGTGCGGTCGAAGATGGCCTGCATCTTGCCGGGGCTTGTCATCACATCGTCGGGGAAGATGTATTCGTTAATCGGTCGGCGTGGTGAGGCGTGAACCCACAACGCGCCGTCGACTTTATTGCGGATCAGTAAATTACCCAGGAATTCCCAGCGTTTTTTCTGTTTGACCGGGTCGGGCTCGAGCTCGAACTGTCTGCGTGTCCAGAACGCGGCCTGCTCGGCGCTGGTATTGAAGCTGGTGGGTTCAAACAGCACGGCAAAGTCGTGGTTGCCCATCAGCGCGAATTCGCAGCGTTCCATGACGACATCGAGGCATTCGACGGGGTTCGGGCCGTAGCCGATGATGTCGCCGAGGCAGACGATCCGCTTGATCTCGCGGCGGTCGATATCGGCCATCACTGCCTTGAGGGCGGTGAGGTTGCCATGGATATCGGAGATCAGAGCGGTGGTCGGCATGGGGTGAGCGTGATTTTGGATTCAGGGTCTGGTCAAACTGCGACACTCATCCTGAGCGGTCGAATTTATAAGCCCAAAGTGTAGGCGGGTGGGCGATTTATCGCCAGTGGGCAGGCAGATTCGGTTGGCGTGGCTATATTAGGTTCGCATGGTCGATTCTGTTGATCCATCTCAGCCCGAGAGGGGGGGGCAAACAGCCCCGCAGCGTGTGCTGATCATCCGCCCGACGGCGTTGGGGGATGTGTCGCGGACGGTACCGGTGTTGGCGACGCTGCGCAAGGCTTATCCGGATGCCAAGATCGATTGGCTGGTTGCCAAGGTGTTTGCCCCGGCGGTGAAGCATCACCCGATGCTCGATGGTGTTGTTGAATTTGACCGCAAGGCATTATCCGGGTTCGGACTGAGCCCAAAAGCAACGCGAGCAGGTATTCAGTTCGGCAGATTGTTGCGCGAGAAAAAATACGACGCGGTGTACGACATGCAGGGGCTGTTCCGTTCCGGGTTGTTTACGAAGCTGACCAAAGCGAAACGGCGTGTCGGGTTTGCCAACGCTCGGGAGCTTGGCTGGCTGGGTTACAACGTGCGTCATCATGTGGATGCAAAACTGCATACGGTAGACCGTATGCTCGGTTTGCTCGAAGCCGATGGGCTTGAAGCGGTTCATGACATGCGCCTGTACCTTGGCGATGAAGACAAAACCTGGCTTAAGCAGTTCAAAGAGGAGCACGGCATAGGTGACGGGGGCTATGCGTGTATTGCGCCGACAGCGAGATGGGGATGCAAATGCTGGCCGATCGATCGGTACGGGCAGATCGCGCGTCGGTTGATCGAGTCGGGCAAGGCGGGGGATAAGTTGGTTCTGGTCGCTTCACCGGATGAGCGCAACCAGGTGCTTGCGATGTACGAAACATTGATGGGCGATGGTGCGGCCGGCGGCGATCTGCGTGAGCGCGTGGTGTTCCCTGAAACGACGGTCGGGCGGATGATGGCGTTACTCAGTGAATCGCGCGTGCTTATTTGTAATGACTCGGCGCCGTTGCATATCGCAGTGGGTTTTGACCGGCCGGTGGTCTCGCTGTTCGGCCCGACGGACCCGGCGCTGGTCGGGCCCTACCGCCGAGATTCGAGCGTGATCCGACCCACGGATGCACATCTCTATGAAGCGAACTACCGCAAGCACAACGACGACCCAACCCTTATCGCGAAGATCACGGTAGACGAGGTGTGGGATAAGCTGGTCGGGCAGATGGGCTAGTCGGCATCTTGATGTATCCGGGCTTGTGGTGGTGATGTGATCCGGCGTAAGCTGATCGTGTGCAACATAAACCGGGCAGCGATCAACGAACTGACAGCGAGCTGGTGGATGCCGCCAACCGTGGCGGACCGGCCGGCGCGCGGGCGTTTGAGGCGTTGTACTACCGGTACCGGGATTGGGTGATTAATACCGCCTACCGATTCACGCAGGACCGGGACGCCGCGCTCGATGTCATGCAGGAGGTGTTCATCTACCTGCTGAGCAAGTTTCCGGGGTTTGTATTGGTCGCGAAGCTCACGACGTTTCTCTATCCGGTGATCAAACACACAGCGATGGCGGCGAGGCGGAAGTCGGTGCGGTTTGCCGGTTCAGATGAAGTTTTAGCGGACTTGCCTGCGCCCGATATGGCTGGGCCTGGGGATAGCGACGAGATCGAGCATGTACTGGCCCGCCTGCCCGCGCAGCAGCGGGAGGTGTTGTTATTGCGCTTCGTGGACGGGTTGAGCATCGAAGAGGTTGCTTTGGCGCTCGATATCCCTGTCGGAACCGTCAAATCCCGGATACATCACGCGATCCGCACGCTGCGGCAGGACCCGGTGACAAAAAAATATTTTGAAGATTGAACCTTTCATGGGCTTTGCGCCCTTTACCTGTTGGAGACCGATTATGTCCACACGGGATACACGACAATCCGAGCCTGATGACCTGCATCTGCCTGACGAATTGGCGGAGCGTTTGTCGGCGATGCAAGACGGGCGGGTGTTTGTTCCGCCGGATGTGGACCGGGCGGTGCTGGACGCTGCGAGCGAGTACTTTGGGCAGGAGCCTGCGGTTACACGTCGGTTGTGGCTGCGATATGTCGGACCGATCGCGGCGGCGGCGATGATCGGGCTCGGTGTCTGGATTGCCTGGCCGGGGATGAGCCCGAAAACGGTGCAGCCGAAGCCCGTGGTGCGGGGCGATGCGGATCAAAACGGCACGGTGGACATCCTGGATGCGTTTGCGATAGCGCGCGTGATCGATGCGGGGCAGTCCGCACCGCCCGGCTGGGACTTCAACGCAGATGGAAAGATCGATCGTGATGATGTAGCGGTCGTGGCAGGTTTGGCTGTGAGCGTTTCCGGGAAAGCTGATGAGCGGGATGGGGGGGCGTCGTCATGAGTGTGTGGTTTGCATGGTTCATGTCGTTGGCGGTGGTGTTCGGTGCGGTGGCGGAATCCGACGTGACCGACCGTAGCGCGACACGTTTTACCACGGTTGATATTTACCTGGACTCGGGTGATATGCCGTTGGCCGCATATCAGCTTCAGTTCAAGGCAACAGAGGGTGAAGTGAAAATCGTCGGCATCGAGGGCGGGGAACATGATGCATTCAGCGAACCGCCTTACTACGATCCCGAAGCGATCCAGCGGGAGCGTGTCATCATCGCGGCGTTCAACACATCTGACGCATCGCAGCTACCAGCAGGCAGGACACGCGTCGCCACCATTCACCTTACAGGTGATCGGCGTAACGTTCAACCGCAATATCAGCTATCAACCTCACCGCCGCTGCGGACTCCGCAAGGCGAGCAGGATCGTAAATGCCTCCGCTGCAGAACTCCAGGAAGCCAAAGGCATGAGAAGAGTATGCAGTGAAGTGGGCATTGACTTGTTTGTCCGTGATCGCCGTCTGTCTTGCATGCCATTGATGCTCTTGGTGTGAGACATGCCAATGCAGCCGGTGACCGGCTCAGCGATCAGTGGCAATCCTCCGGCGGGTCGGTTGCCAGGTGCCGCCGCATGCGCCTTACACGGGCCCCCAGCTTTGACTTAACGCAAGCCCCGGTCGATCTGGAAGAGGAACGCGTCTACATCCAGTCGTGAATCGCCGCAGTCACTGACCAACAAGTGAAACGGTTCATCGGCCTGCCACGGACGATGAAACCCCCGGCTCCGGCGCGATGATCGGTTGTCTGCCCATCCCCGGTACCGGATTCAGAAGAGATCGAAGCATGCATCCCGCTGCCGCTAGACGCACACCGACGTGAAAGGCCAACATCACCGGTTACGTCTCCAGCGTGTGCGGGTGTACACAACAGTTTCAGAACCCTTACGACACGAAGATCGAGGCGGTCTATGTCTTCCCGCTGCCACAGGATGCGGCGGTGAACGAATTTGTGATGACGATCGGCGATCGGCGAATCCGCGGCATTATCCGCGAGCGCGCCGAGGCCGAACGGCTGTACAAAGAAGCACTCGCCCAGGGCTACCGGGCCGCGTTAATGACAGCAGGAGCGACCGAACGTCTTCACCCAGAGGGTCGCTAATATCGAACCCGGCAAGCAGTATCGACGTCGATATCCGGTATTTTCAACACGCTCGCTTACAGCGACGGCTACCTGGAGCTTCGTGTTCCCCATGGTCGTCGGCCCACGGTTTCAACCCGCCCGGAGACAAACCGAAGGCATCGGCGCGGTCTCCGCACGTGGTCGGGCACGGGAGTGACCGGGCAGCCGACAGAAGTTCAATACCTGCGCCCGAACGAGCGGAGCGGCCACGACATCGCTCTGACTCGGTCGATATCGACGCGGGCGTGCCGATTGAACAGATCGTCTGTCACAGTCACGCGATCGTAGATGCGATGCGCGACGGATGAGGCCACGAGGCTACCACGTCTGAGCTTTCGCCGGAAGGACACGATCCCGAACAAGGACTTCGTGCTGCGGATCAAGGTGGCATCGAATGCGGTGCGCTCGGGGCTGTTGACGTATCAGGATGAAAAGAGTGGTTACTTCTCGTTATTGCTTGTGCCTCCGGCCGAGTTGGAATCCTTGCCGAAGCATCCGATGGAGATGGTGTTCGTGCTGGATTGTTCGGGCAGTATGAACGGCAAACCTATTGACCAGGCGAAAGACGCGGTTCGATTTGCGCTCAATGAACTTGGGCCGAAGGACAGCTTCCAGATCATCCGCTTTTCCAATGATGCCTCGGCGCTCGGCAAGTCGCCCCTGCCCGCGACAATTGAGAATAAAAAGCGCGGTTTGAAGTATGTGCAACAGCTCCAAGGCACTGGCGGGACGATGATGGTCGAGGGGATCAGGGCGGCGCTGGACTTTCCGCACGATCCTGAAAAACTGCGCGTTGTGTGTTTCATGACCGACGGCTACATCGGCAACGAAGCAGAAATTCTCCATGAAGTAAAACAGCATGTTGGTGCAGCGCGTATCTTCAGCTTCGGCGTGGGTTCTTCCCCGAACCGCTATCTCTTAGAGCGTATGGCAAGTATCGGCCGAGGTACGAGCGCGTATCTGGGGCTTCATGATGATGGCGCTGATGTGATGGGCCGTTTCCTGGAACGAGCAAGCCGACCCGCGATGACTGATGTGCGGATCGATTGGCGTGGGGCGAGGGTGGCGGCACTTTATCCAAGCAATGCAAGCGACCTGTTCGTTGGCAAGCCGATCGTGATTACCGGCAGGTTTACGGGTGAGATGCCGAATGACATCGCGATTGCCGGCAAAGCGGGTGGCGAACCCGTGCTGGTCGACGTTCATGTGAGTCGTGAAGGTGAAAGCAAGGATCGCGATGCCTTGGCCGGCGTCTGGGCCCGAGCTTGTATCGCTGATCTATCTGACCGGCAGGCCTATGAAGGCGATCCGCATGGCGAGCTGGCCGGGCAGATTACGCGCCTGGCGTTGGATTACAACCTGATGAGTGCTTACACCTCATTTGTCGCGGTCGACGCCGGCGGGCGTACGGCAGGCAACGAGGGCGTGACCGTGAACGTGCCCATCCCCGTGCCGGACGGCGTCCTGTACGACACGACGGTGCAAGAATAGACATCCAGTTCCTGACCAAACCATAATACATGAGGGCCTATCATGCGCGCGTATCATGCCGTACTGCTGTTGTTCGCACTGACTTTTTCTGTTCTGCCAGGCTGTATGAGGTATACGGTCCCCGGGCCGGGCGCTCCTATGGAAGCGTTTGGCGTGGTGTCCGCTGACCAGCGCAACCAATTAACAGATGAGCAGATCCAACACGAACTGGCCCGCAAGCCCCTGGTTTCGTTTCCCGCGGGGATTTGTCTTGCGCATGTGCAGAGCACGGATTACCGCAACGCTCATGGTTATGCCTACGGCCGAGGGGCCTACAGCGTAGTCACCATGCGTGAGGTGGAAACCGAAGATCAACTTAACCGTCTTGCATCCATGCCGATGGTCCGTGGTGTGGCGATGGTCAACCGCCTGTTGCTGCCATCGCAACTGAATTCTGACATGGAACTCCGTCAGGCTGCCGCGAAACTGCACACGCAGATACTTTTAATCTACACATTCGACACACACTTCTACCATGAGGACAACGCAACGCCCCTGGACATGATCACGCTGGGATTCGGCGGCCATAAGAAAGTACGCATCACCTGCACTGCTTCCGCGGCGCTGCTGGATGTACGAAACGGCTATATCTATGGTGTCGCCGAGGTTACCACCCGAAGTGAGCAGGACACCAGCTCGTGGAACAATGAAGCCAAGGTCGACGAATCCCGGCGTAATGCCGAGTCCGAAGCGCTTGATAAGCTGGTCGATGAGTTGGCGGTAACGTGGTCAAACATCGTTCAACAATACGCAGGTGTGTATACGACTGTAACAGATTGAGACGGTTTGATTTAACGACATGAATGATGCGTATGCTTGGCCGGTACGGCTAATTCAATCGCTATTGAAAGAAATGTTCAGTCATTCTCCAGCTAATCACAATTTATAGTGGCTGATGGTGGGCCCGGATCATCTATGCGGTGGGTAGGTGGGTGATTCGTGAGACTGGACACATAAATATCGTTTGAGCAGTAGCGCCATCGGGTAATGAACTGCACAGGATGGCGGCGCGTCATACTGTGTCATAAAACTGAATAATAAGTAAAAAGCCGTTCCCCTATTTTAACATTTTGGGTTTACCAAGCCGTGGCATTACCTATCACGAGCATAACGGTGATCTTGTATCGTTCTAAAAAAGCAAGGCAAAATGAGCCGGTTGTATGTATTCGCATAATACTTGGGTTTTTATTGTCTTAAACCTTCGGCGCTAAGCTATTAACACACAAACATCAAAAATTATTAAGATTAATAGCCAGAAATTAATTGACAGCAACATTTGCTTTACGCTATAAAAACTCCTTACAAAGTGTACTACGACAACATGGGGGAATAACCGGGCAATCAGTTCTTGCCTATTCGGCACCCACATTAACGTCTCACATAGTGGAGGAGTGGTTGGAGGATAAAATCGAGGGATGCTGTCACATGCAAATCCAGAGAGTTATCTACATATAGTTAGATAGCTCCAGGTTTCTCTGCGCGCTCAAAGTCATCTCTCATTGTTTATTTGATGCAGATGTTCATGGCCGGAAGAAAGGCCGTGAGCGTTTGCGTGTGTCTATGTGTAAACAACGGTAACGAAATACTAAGGTCTTCGGTAAACGCCCAGAAGATTCAGCCAAAGAGAGGCATGCTCATGTCACGCAAGCAAAAGAAGCGAGTCCTGCGAACGAAACGTCGTGAATGGTACCAGCGGTGGTTGCGTAGACAAGAACAAGAGCGGCAGATCCGCCCGACGTTTGAAGCGCTGGAACCCAAGCTGCTTCTGTCCGGCGCTACTTACTATGCCGACGACTTCCAGATCTATGACGATGTGAACAGCTCCGGCACGCTCGACGCCGGCGACATCGTCACACTGGATGAGTTCGGTGGCGGGACTGCGGTCTTTGGTACGGATGCCTTTGATGTCATTCAGGATGCGGTGAATGCTGCCTCGGTGGACGACATCATCCAGGTGGGCGACGGCACATTCGTCGGCAACGTCACGATCGATAAAGACCTGACGCTGCTGTCTCAAAACGGCTATACCTCCACGACGATCCAGGGCGTATCCGGGTTGGGCAATCTCGGTACGGTAACGGTGACCAACGCCACCACGGGCGTTCAGATCGGCGATGGCGGACAGGGCTTTACGATCATTGGGATCGATAACGGTGCGCCGGGCGTCGAGAATGCAGCGGTCTACTTCCAGGGCAGCCACAGCGGCGCGGTGATCCGAGGCAATGAGATCGTCGCTAACGGGGATCACGGCCTGTTGACAGAGTACGGCGCGACTATTGACAACTTCGTTATTGATGGCAACATCTTTTCCGGCCAGACGTTCGTCGGCGCTAACCCAGCAGGTGATGGTTTTGGCGCTCAGTTCTCGTTAGCGAACGTGCCACGTCAGTTAGTGGCTATGGGCGGTGGAACCGGTGGGGGCAACACCAGCAATATCACGTTTACGAACAACCAGGTTGTCGGCACGGCCGGCGGCACGAGCCTGACGGACAACACCGGCGCCGCTACGGCTGCACACGAGCAGGGCAATACGCTGGTGACGATCGACAGCGCCGGCGCGGTGATCACCGGCAACACCTTTGCCGGGACCACCCAGCGTTATGGTTCGAGCCTGCGCGCACGCGGCAGTAATGTCGTGATCGTCGGCAACACGTTTGACGCTTCCGGGCAGACCGCTACGACGAACTACATGTATCTAGCCAACGGCTCAACCGCCAACGGCATTTCCACCGATCCGGTCGGGCTCGGCGAGGTGGTCGGCGCTAATATCTTCGCGACCAACGCGGTCGCGGTTGAAGGCGGGAACACCGTCTATATCGCCTCCGGTGTACAGGCGACGATCGACGCGTCTGCGCCCGGTGTGGCGCTGCGCTTTGCCGGCACATTTACCGAAGATGTCGATGTCAATCAGGCCTTGTTGGTGGGCGGTGACTTGACGTTGAACGGCACGTTGACGCTGAGCGTGGCCGGGGCAACCTTGAGCGCCGGTTACAGCCCGGGCATCATCGCCAGCGGCAACCTGACCCTGACCGCCGGCTCGATCCTCGATGCGGAAGTCAACGGCCTCGCCGCCGGGACTGAACACGATCAGTATGCCGTCGCCGGCACGGTCGATCTTGGCGGCGCGACGCTCAACGCGGGCGGCACGATCAGTGCCTCGGTTGGTGATTCGCTTGTCCTTATCGATAACGACGGCGCTGATGCGATCACCGGAACGTTTGCAGGCTTGGCGCAAGGCGCTTTGCTTACGATCAATGGTGATACTTTCCTGATCGATTACACCGGCGGGGACGGCAATGATGTCGAGTTGATCCGTGTCCCGGCGACTGTCAGTGAGTTGTATGTGGATGACGACTGGGCGGGTACGGCGTTCGGTGACGATCCGGACGGCGCGGGGCCGGCGGGAGTCTACGGGTATAACGCGTTTGCCACGATCCAGGAAGCGATCAATGCGGCGGACGACGGCGCGGTTATCAACGTGCTTGCAGGTACGTACAACGAGGCCTTGGCGATCAACAAATCGCTTGACATGATCGGTGATCCGGGTGATGCGCTGGAAGGTGAAGGGACCTCGGCTCCGGTGCTTGACGGCACATCCTTGTTCGGTGTGTTCGGTGCGACGATCACCGGCGCAACCAGCACGGTACTGATCGATGGCTTTACGTTTGCTAACTGGTTCACCGGCGGCGTTTCGGTTGAAGATGGGCATGTGACGTTGTCCGACTCGACCGTGGACGGGCCATTGGTCGGTGTGAGTGTGGATGGCGGGTCGGCAACTGTTGACGCGTCGATTCTGACCAACGCCGGGATCTTCGGTGTTGAGATTGTCAATGGCGGCAGCGCGCAGGTTGTGGGCAGCCAGATCATCAATGCGAATACCGCAGGCGTCAGTGCTTCGGCCGGCAGCGCGGCTATCAGCGAAAGCGTTATCAGCGGTAACGCCACGGGCGTGCTGGTTGGTGCGACCGGTTCGGCGACCGTCTTCGGCAGCAGCCTGGCGGGCAACACGGTACGTGCGATCAGTAACTCCTCAGCGACAAAAGTGAATGCCTCCGGCAACTATTGGGGCACGATGACACAGGCGGGCGTCGCGGCACAGACGTTGGGCCTGGTGGACTTCAGCCCGTTCCTGGTCAGCAGCGCCGATACTGACGTACTCGCGGCCGGGTTCCAAGGCGACTTTGGTACGGTGCATGTGACGACACTCGGTGCGCAGAGCGGAACGGCCGGGCGGCTGCAGGAAGCGGTGGACATGGTCGACGCCAGCGGCACCGTCCATGTACTCAACGGCCAGTACAACGAGTCGAACACCACGATCAGCCAGTCGTTGACACTGGAAGGCGAAAGCCGATCCGGTGTGATCATCGCGCCCAAGGCGGTGGACGATCACGCCAACGGCGGGTTTGCCGGCACGTATCAGCAGGGCCTGATTGTTGCGGCCGATGACATCACGATCCAGACGCTGACGATCGACGGCGAAGCCAACGCCGCGCTATCGCCCAACGATCACAACTTCCGTATGGGTATCACCACTGCCGACGGCGGCAGCTTCGATAACCTGCACGTCGATGATGTGACGATTCAGAACATCTACCGCCGTGGTATCTACATCGGCAGCACTACATCGAGCGGTCACGTGGTTGAAAACAGCCTGATCACCGATGTGACGCGTAACGACGGCATCATCTCGATCGGCGAAGCGCAGTTCCTCTACAACACGATCAGCAACGTCAACGGCGACAATGCAACCGCCAGCGCCGCGGCGATCCGTGGTTATTCCCAGGCCACCTTCATCGGCAACGATATCAGCAACGCCTTGTGGGGTATTGTCGCTGATACGAGCGCGACGATTCTGGACAACACCATTGATGATGTCTCGGTCGGCATCGTGATGAACAACCTGTTCTATGACGGAACCAATGCCGGTGCTTCGCTCGTGACGATCCAGGGCAACCAGATCACCAACATCCGGGACACCGGCTACGTGATGTACGGGATCGGCATGAGCCTGGTGAATCTCGCGGATGGCAGCATGATCGGCGGGCCGAACCCGGGCGATGAAAACATCATCGATATCTCAAGCGGCAGCGATGTGATCGGCATGAACGTCTGGTGGAACCCGGGCGAAGTTACGATCCAGAACAACCAACTCACCGTCGGCGATCAGAACACAGGTATCCTCGTTCAGTACACGCCTGACTTGAGCAAGGTGACGCAGATCGTCGGCAACACGATCCAAGGCACCGGCCGGGCCGGCACGGGTATCCTGCTGACCGAAGGTGAAGACCACGGCAACGCGGTCGCGGTTATTTCGGATAACGACATCAACGATCTGGAAACGGGTATCAAACTGGCCTTGACCAGCAGCGATCGCCAGATCAGCGCGACGCTCAGCAATAACGCGATTACGAACAACGACCTCGGCTTGAAGCTGTCGGAATACGATGCGGACACGAACGGCTACGACGTCACCATCGCCTCGCTGGATGATCTGTCCGGCCTGACCGGCAACGATGTGGGCATCCTGGTGGACGGCGGCTCGCTGTCACTCACCGGTGTTGTGCTCAGTGGCAACGACATCGGCTTGCAGGTTGATGGCAATGGTGAAGCGACGCTCACCGGTGGGTCGATTTCCGCGACAACAGCCGGCGCGCAGATCCTTGGCAGCGGCCTGACGCTTGATGGCGTGACCATCAGCGGGGCGGCAACCGGTATCGACCAGACGGCCGGCAACCTCACGTTGCTAAACAGCTTCGTCAACAGCAACACGATCGGCCTTTCGGTCGATAACGCCAACGCGTTAGTCGAAGGTACGGACCTGGCGGGCAACTCGGTCGGCATCCGCGTTAGCAGCGATGCACAGGTGGATGCGGGCGGCGGCGGCAACACGGGCCTCGGCACCAGCGCCGGCGGCAATACGCTGACCGGTTATTCGGGCCTCGCCGGCAACTACGCCATTGAAAACCTCAACGAAGACGCGGCGGGCAATGTTGATGTCTATGCACAAGGCAACGACTTCGGCTCGAACCTTTCGGTCCTGATTGAAAACGTCGTCTATCACACCGTTGACGATGCGCAGTACACCGAAGTCCTGTTCTCACAGGCCCCGGTCCTGACCGCACCGACCATCGTGTATGTCGATGACGATTGGGCGGGTACGGCCCTCGGCGTTGATGCCGACGGCGCGGGTGGTTCGCACGGCGACGGCACGGGATATGGTTACGATCAGTTCGCCACGATCAGCGATGCGATTGCCGCGGTCGTTAATGGCGGCAGCGGTGAAGTCAAGATCTATGACGGCACATATGGCGAGCAGTTGCTCATCGACTTCGGTCTGGTCGTGACGGGCGAGAGCGAACTGGGCACGGTGATCCAGGCGCCTCCGGTGCTGACACTGGATAACAGCTTTGTTTACAGCGGGCAGACCAAGCAGTCTGTCGTCGCGGTGACCGGCGGTACGGTGACCATCCAGACATTGACGGTGGATGGCAACGGCGCGGGCAACGCGGTGGTTTCGGGCAATGATTTTGACGGCATCGGCATCCTCAACGCGAATGTCACGATCGACAACGTGACGGTGACAGGCGTGCGCGACAGCGTGCTTGCCGGCACGCAGCGCGGCCGTGCGATCTTCGCCGGTGTTGATGATGGCGGGCCATACACGGTCAGCGTCACCGACAGCACGATCGAAGACTACCAGAAGAACGGCATCGACCTGCGCGGCGTCGGCCTGACAGTCGACATCAGCGGCAACATGATCACCGGCAGCGGTGATGTCACGGTGATCGCGCAGAACGGCATCGTCATGCTCGGCGGCGCGACGGGTACGGTGGTCGGCAACACGATCAGCGACCACATGTACAGCGGCACCACCGGCGGGCCTGACCTGTTCAATGACTGGCAGTCCATCGGCATTCTGCTCTACGATGCCGGCAGCGGCGTGGTGATCGACGGTAACACGATCGACGCCAATGACATCGGTATCTATAGCTGGGGCGGTACGGTCCAGGTCAGCAACAACATCCTCGGCTCATCGGTTGCCAACCGTTACGAGGGGATTCTTGTTGATCAAAGCACATCCGATCTGACCGGTAACGACATCACCGGCGGTAACATCGGTATTGCAATCGTCGCGTTCAGCGGTAGCGGCGGCAACTCCGAAGCCACACTCACGGGTAACACGATCAGCGGCGCCGATATCGGCGTGCAGATGATCGATGATGACGCCACGGTTGATCCTGTTCTGACAGTGGGTGCGGGCAACACAATCAGCGGCGGGACGACCGGCTTGCAGATCGACGGAGCTGGTACACAGATTACGGGCCTGTCGCTTAATGACCTGTCGTTCACAGGCCAGAGCGGCGACTACGTCACGCTGCTTAACGGCGCGCTGGATAACCTTGTCGTCGATGCTTCGGCAGTGACGGTTGATGGCACGATCGGCGCGAGCCTGACGCCGGCGCAGTTGGCTGCTGCTGAAGCGAAGATCACCGATCAGTTGGACGATGGGGCACTTGGCCGCATCCAGTTGCAGGGCGGTCTGATCGTCGTCACCCCGACGCTGTCGCCGACGGCTGCGGACAACGACTACATCCGTATCAAGAACGCGATCGAAGCCGCTACCGCGGGCGACACCATCATGCTGCTGCCCAACGGCACAGACAGCATCTTTAACTGGGACGAAGCCAACGCGTTGGCATCCTGGGAACTGGGCAACGACGGCGTCGCATCGACCGATGACGACTTCGGCATCCTGCTGGGAGACGGCCAGAATGATGTGACCGTCACCGCCAACACGGCTGACAACATTTCGATCCAGGGCCCGGGCGATATAACGAGCTTCGACCTGGAAGGCGTGTTCCTTGCCTTCGATAACGGCACGAACACCGGCTGGACGTTCGAGAACTTCGGCATCCTCGACTTCGACAACGCGATCGGCTTCTACTATTCGGGTGATGATTATTCCGACCTGACGATCAATAACATGCACATCCGCGTGGCGGCTGACGACGCGACCGACAGCTTCCAGAACATCGGTATTCACTTCGGTAGGGGCACGAACATCACCATTACCAACAACCTGTTTGAGTTGGATGGCAGCGGTGACGGGACTACGTTCGCGATCCAAACGAATACGCACGGCGGGACGAACTACGACGGTTTGAACATCAGCGGCAACCAGATCGTTGTGATGAACGGTGGTGGTGAAAACATCTACGGCATCTGGGAAAACGGCCACGCCCACCAGAGCAACATCACCGTCTCGGGCAACAGCTTCAGCGGCAACGCCGGCAACACCGGAACCCAGGTAGCCTTCCGCGTGACCTCGCATTCCGGCGCTTCGAGCACGGTCAGTTATGACAACAACACCGTTGACCAGGCTGATGTGGCTTTCGATTGGCTCGATGTCTACTACGGCAGCCCGATCGATTACACCGGCACACTGCCGGTCGAGATGAACGGCAACATCGTTACCAATTCCGGCGTCGCCTACGACCTCGGCGGGATCATGGGTTCCGCCAACATCACCGGCGGCAGCATCACCGGCGCGTCCGGCATCGGTGTGCAGATCGCTGACGGTAACTCGGCGATGGTCAGTGGTGTGACCCTCCAGAACCTCGACATCGGCGTCCTGGTCAGTGGTTCGGCCACCATCATCGGCAACAGCTTCGACAACGCCAACGACAACCTGGTTGATATCCAGTTGGCATCCACCGCTACCGCTATCACGATCGGCGCGGGCAATACCTTCGGCGGCGACGATTATTACATCGAGAACCTTTCCGGCCTGGGTATGAACCTGGTCGGTCTCGGTTCGAGCTACGATGAGGTCGACAACTTCCGCATCGAAGACAAGATGTATCACGCAGCCGACGACGCGGCCAGCGGTCTGATCCGCGTGGTGGCGGACAATCTGTACGTGACGACACCGGGCACAGGCCTGAGTAATGAACTGATCCAGAACGCGGTCAACGTGGCGGCGGTAGGGGACACCGTCAATGTTGAAGCCGGCACGTTCAACGAAGACCTGCTTATCAGCACCGAAGGCGTGAAGGTCATCGGTCAGGGTCAGGGTGTGACGATCATCGACCACACCGGCCAACCCGGCAACAACAATGCCGGCGTCTATCTCACGGCCGACGACACCGAACTTCGCAGCCTGTCCGTGACCGGCAACAATGCCAGCAGCACGCCGCGCTACGGTGTGAAGGTTGCGGATGTCGACGGCGTTGTCCTTGATGGCGTGACCATCAGCGACAGCTACCGTACGGGCCTGGACATCCTCGGTGCCAGCAACATCACGTTGAACAACCTTGTGTCTGAAAACAACGGTGGCGCAGGCATCTTCATGACCGATGTCAATGGTGCATCGTTGAGTAATATCACGACCAGCAACAACCCATGGATCGGCATCTCCATCGCTACCTGGGGCCGATACACACCGCTTGGTACAAGCGGCATCGTCTTCAGCGGCACGAACAGCTTCGGTGAAACCGCGACCGACAACGGCGGCTTGCAGCTTGAGATGGGTAACTACAACGATCCGCTCAATCCCGAACTGATCTCCTGGTCGAGCAACCTGGCAGATAACGCGGATGTCACGTTCCTCTCGGCGGACTTTGGTTACGCCCTGAGCGGCCCGACGTCAGACAATGACAACCTCTACACACGCTTCTACCAGACGCTTGTTGAGGCAGAAGCCGCCGCAGCCGGTTCGCCGGATCACATCGCGGCCAACGACCGCTACATCCAGGAGGCTGACGATTCCAACGGCCTGCCGAACAGCGGCCCGACGCAGTTGTACGTCTTCGATAACACCGGCAACACGATGAGCATCCAGGCGGCGGTCGATGCCGCGGTCGGCGGTGACACGATCAACGTGGCGGCCGGTACGTTCGAAGGTACGGTCGATGCGAACAAGAGCGTCACGATCGACGGTCAGGGCTTGAGCAGCATCATCAATGCCGGCGGCGTTGCGTCGCACGGCGTACTGGTTCATGCGGATGACCTGGTCCTGAGTAACCTGCGTATCACTAATGCCAACGATGCCGTGCGGTTCGACACGGCTGTTGATGGCGTTCAGTTGTTGCACGTCCAGGCAGACAATGCCGCACGTGGTGTCAGCGTCCAGAGTTCCTTGACGGACCTGATGTTCGACGACGTCACGCTGACCGGCAACGGGACAGGCATGCGTGTCGCCACGCTCGGCGCGATCGTCGGCTTCGACCTGCTCAACAGCGCGTTCGACGGCAACGATTACGGCATGACCGTCTACGCTTCCGGTTCGATTACGAACAACGAGGCGAACTTCACCGATATCCTCATCCAGAACACCAGCTTCTCCAATAACCTGGAGAAGGGTTTCTATACCGAGAAACTCGACAACGCGACGCTCGATAATGTCACTGTCGATAGCAGCGGTACGGGTGGCGCGGCTACCTATGACTCGGGTATCGATATCAACCTGAAGTACGGCACATACACCAACATCGATATCCTCGGCGGTGCGATCACCAACTCCGGCACGGGCGACGCAGTAAACGGCACCGGCCTGACGATCAAGGCGCGCGGCACGGGCAACGACCCGAGCTACGCCTCCAACCCGGCGACGCTTACGGATGTCGTGATCGACGGCACGACCATCAGCGGCAACCAGATCGGCATCCGTATCGGTGAACCCGGTAAGGCCAACACCGGCCCGAGCGGTGTGCTCATCGACGCCGATGTCAGCGACAACGTCGATGTCGGCATCGCCATCGTCGGCGGCCAGGTCGCGGTGCAGAACACCGACCTGACCGGCAACCAGGTAGGCGTGCTGGTTGACGGCGGGGCGACGGCCGACCTCGGCGGCGGATCGCTTGCCAGCGTCGGTAACAACGACCTGACCGGCTACAGTGGTGTCGGCGGTAACTACGCGATCGAAGACCTGAACCTCGCGGCACAGCCCGATGTTTATGCGGATAACAACAGCTTCGGTTCGACAGTTGCCGGCGTGATCGAATCCATCGTGTTTGATGATACGGACGACGCGACCCGCAGCATGGTCATCGCGACCAACCCGCAGGGCGCGGGCGTCACCTCGCCGATTTACGTGGACGACGATTGGGCAGGCACCGTGGTCGGTGTTGATCCGGACGGTGTGGGCGGCGTGAGTGCGATCTACGGCATCGATGCGTTTGCCAATATCAATGATGCGCTTGACGCGGTAAGCGCCGGCGGCGAGATCATCGTCTTTGCCGGTACGTATAACGAGCGATTCGACCTCGATCAGTCGGTCAACCTGCACAGCGACGCGTATGCAGGCACATCGACGTCCGGTCGTACGGCCGGTGATGCAAGCGAAGCGATCATCGACCTGCAGGGCCAGGAAGGTGCGATCGGTGAAGGCATCCGCATCACCAGCAGCGATGTGACCTTCGCCGGTTTCGAAATCGTCGGTGGTTCTGCCACGAACTACGGCATCTACATTTCTGGTGGCGGCAACAACCTCGACAACATCGCGATTGAAAACAACTTCATCCACGGCATGGCTCTGCCGAACCCGGTGGTCTCGGGCAGCGAGCTGACCTACGGCATCCTCGGCGACAGCAACGGCGTCAGCACGTGGGGCGAACTGTCCAACCTGTCGATCGTCGGCAACGAGATCTATGACCTCGGCTCGGTCGGCACGGCAAGCGGCTACGGCATCAACCTCTATGACGTGAACGGCGCGACCATCACCGGTAATGCTCTGCATGACCTGGCTGATGGCCTCAACGATGTCGGCACGGGCGTCTCCGTGACCTTCGCCGGCAGCGGCGCGAACCCGCTTGCGGGTGTCAGCAGTAACGTGACGATCGCCAACGATTCCTATGCCAACATGTCCGTCGGTGTGCGGTTGCTTGCAGACAGCGGCAGCAGCGTCACACAGGATGTGGCGGACTTCTCCAACGTCGAGTTGTACGTCATGAATGCCGGCGACCTGCCGCGTGCTTCGGTCAACCTGACCGGCCAGCATGTCTGGACGAACAACCTGGCGGTCTCCGCCGCGATTCAGGGTTACCTGACAGCCGCCGGGATCACCGAGCCCACCGCGGGCTACACCGGCTCGATCCAGACCGCTATCGATCAGTCCAATGAAGACGCGACGGTCACCTTGACCGCCGGCACGTTCGCCGAGAATGTCACCGTCGATAAGGACATCAACCTCATCGGCCAGGGCAGCTCGACGCTATGGACGCCAAGCGGCAGCGGCAACATCGTCACGATCGCCGGCAGCGGCTTCGGTGACGACCAGACCGTCACGATCCAGGATATCGACTTCGACGGCCTAAACGGCACGGCTAACGCCGGTGTCTATGTCGGCTCCGCGGCCGACTTTGCCAACCTGTCGATCACCAACGGTGACTTCACCGGATTCAACTACTACGCGATCGCGGTCTTCGGCGACGCGGGCACAGGCATCTCCGTGCAGGATGTTGATCTGACCAACCTGACGTTCTCCAACAACGGCATCGCCGGCAGCGGCGGTACGGCTGACATCCAGTTCTTCGAATACAACGGCGACGCGACACTGACCGGCCTGGTCCACGTCGGCAACCGCAACGAAGGCGCCGGCAGCGGCGCACGCAGTGCGATCCAGTTCCGCGGCGTGGGTGCGGGTGATGGCACGGGCGTACTCGCCGGCGGCAACATCGTGCTTGACGATATTGAAGTCACCGGCACGTACCGCAATCAGTTCATCGGCATCCAGCGGTACACCGATGTCAGCAACTTCTCGTTCAACGACGTCGTACTCGGCGGTGGCGCTTCCGACCTGGTCGGCGGGTGGGGTGCGGTCCTGCGGTTCGACGCAGTGGGTGATCTTGCCTCCAAGGGTACAGCGACTCCCGCCAGTGTCGACCTGGGTAACACCTACTTCCGCGGCATCGTCAGCAGTATCAGCGGGCTGGTATCTGATATCGAGTTCGCACCGGATAATAACTTTGCCTGGCTCCGGGCCGACGGCACGGATACCCAGTGGGATACCACAACGGGCACGCAGGTCGCCGCCTCCAGCCTCACGCTTGATGAATTGTTCGAGGTTGAAGACCGCATCCTGCACTACGTTGAGCCGGATCATCCGTCTCACCTCAACTCGTTCCACGGCTTTGTTGAAGTCGTCGACGGGACGGCTTACATCACCGAGACCTTCAGCAGCCTGATCAACCGTGGTATCGAGGTGGTCGATGAGGGCGGCACGGTCTTTATCGATGCCGGTACCTATATCGAAGACGTCAACGTGAACCGTTACGTCAACCTCGATGGCGCCGGCAGCGGCAGCAACCCGGCGGTGGATACGATCATCACCCCGGCATCCAGCACGTACGGTCTGCAGATCAGTGCAAGCGGTCTTGATGCCTCGAATCGCCTGACGGTCCAGGACCTGCACGTGACCGGTTCTGCGAGTCATGGCGTCGTGGCTTACGGCCAGGATCACATCGAAATACTCAATGTCGAATCCTCGGGCAACGACCTTGACGGCTTCCACCTGTCCGACATGGATGACCTTGTCATCACGGATTCGACCGCCAGCAACAACGGTGCGGTCAACCCGCCGACGGTTGGACATGGTTTCGACCTCAACGGCGTGCGTGACGCGGTCCTGACAAACCTCACCGCGGTCGATAACTACTCGGCGGGCATCGGTATCTCCGCTCGTGCAAGCACGACCGGGGCCAGCTCGAACATTGACATCATCGGCGGCACGTTCTCCGATGGTTCGTCGACGCGGCCGGAAGGAAGCAACGGTATCAGCTTGTACGTCGATGATGCTCACGGCGCCAGCTCGATCAGTGATGTCACGATCGGTGGAACAATCAGCATCAGCGACTTCCTGTTCGGCGGCATTACACTGTTCAACGCGGGTGTCACAAGCTCGATCGACAACATCCAGATCGGCCAGACGATCGGTGACAGCGTCACGCTGAGCAACAACGTCATCGGCCTGATGATGTTCGGCAACGTGACGAATGTCGATGCCGATGCGGACTTTGTCCGCGGCGCGGCTTCAACCGCCGGCGCCTCGGCGCTGGGTCTGGATGAGACAGGCACGTTGTCGCCTGACATGATCAGCGTGGCAGGCAGCACGTTTACCGGCTTCGACAACACGGCGGCGGCGATCAGCCTCGCAGCGGTGAACCCGTCGCCTGCCCCGGCCTACTTCGTCAGTTCAAACACGATCGACGTCACCGGCGCAACGTTCGACGGCGTCAACCCGGCCGCGCTCAGCACGGGCGACCCGGCGTTCTGGACCATCGAGGACCAGATCGTCCACGCGATCGATGTGGACGGCGCGGCCTTGATCGACTTCGACCCGGCGGGCAACCACTACCTGACCACCAGCAGCTTCGTCAGCGGTATCAATACCAACGCGATGGTGCAGCGTGCGGTGGATGTGGCTACGGCCGGCGACACGATCTATATCCAGGACGGCACGTATGTTGAAGGCTCACAGGTCGTCATCGATAAGAATCTGACCATCGACGGTCAGAGCCGGGTCGGCACGATCCTGACCCCGGGCTACGACACCTCGACCAGCGGCAATGCACGCGGCTGGTGGCTGGTCAATGCGGGCATCGACCTGGATGTCAGCAGCCTGACGTATGACGGCACGGGCAACAGCGTCTGGCAGGCCGTACGGCATCTCGGTACCGGCTCGTTCGACGATGTGGCGTTCAGCACGATCCAGTACAGCGCGTCCGGCTCGCCTTACGCGGGTACGGCTATCGCGGCATTCGGCGGCGTCGGTGCGGTCGATGTGACCAACTCCTACTTCGACACGATCGGCAGGATCGGCGTGCAGTACTTCGGCGCCGGGACGACCGGTACGTTCAGCGGCAACACCTACACCGGTAAGGGCGTCGGCGACTTCCTCGACTACGCGGTCGAAGTCAGCGCAGGTGCGATCGCCAATATCAACAACAACATCATCACGGACAACCTCGGTGTGGCCGCTTCCGACGGCTCGACGTCCGCGGGCGTGCTTGTGACGACCTACTTCGCGCCCGGCACCGAAGCGCATCTGTCCGGCAACGTGATAAGCAACTCCACCAGTGGTGTCGCTGCCGGTTACGACGGCACGGACACAAGCATCGTGACACTGACCGGTGACACGCTTGACGGCAACGAGTACGGCGTGTCGATCAACGGTGCGTCTGTGTCGATCAATGCCGGCACGACGATCCAGAACGGCACGACCGGTGTGGATGTCGATAGCAATGGCAGTGTGACGATCGATGGTGCGACCATCAGCGGTAACGCAATCGGCGTCGACGTCGGCAGCACCGGTTCGGCCAGCATCACGAATAGTGATATCACAGGTACGGCAGGTTCGACAGGCGTACTCGTCAGCGCCGGCGGCTCAGCCAGCATCGTCAACAATCCGACGACGATCACCGGCCACGAAGTCGGCATCGATGTCGCCGGCGGCACCGCCCTGATCGAGAATAATGATCTCAATGGCAACACGATCGGCGTGTTGATACAGAACGACGGTATCGCTGACCTCGGTGACAACACCGGCTCGGATATCACAGGCCTCGGTACCGGCTCCGGATCCAACGGCTCCAGCGCCGGCCTCAATGACTTCAGCGGCTACACAACGGCCGCCACCGCTTCCAGCGGCGCGATCGTTAACCTCAACAGCGACAGCGGACTCGTCGGCACGCAGGGCCTCCCGCCGGATGTCCCGGCCTTTGGTAACACGTGGGATGATGCGAGCCCCAGCGGCATTGAAAATGTTGTCTACCACGACAGTGACGACAACAACCTTGGCTTCGTCGACTTCGCTGACCTGCTGAGTCTGTCCGTCTCGCTGGATGTTGCGACGATTGGTGAGGGCAGCTCGGTGCAGCTCTTGGGCACCTTCAGCAACTCACCGCAGGATCACACTCTCACGGTCAATTGGGGCGACGGCAACACGGATATCATTGCCGTGCCCGCCGGTGTGTTTGACCTCAGCACGCTGAGCATCACCCACACCTATGACGATAACGGTCCTGTCCCAAGCGGCAGCCCGTATGTCTACGCGATTAGCGTGACGCTTGAAGAAGATGCCGGCCCAGGCGTGTTGACCGACAACTCGCTGACAGCCACTGTTAATAACGTCGCGCCGACGGTTGCACTGTCCGGTGCAGCCACGACGGACGAGGCCGATGTCTACACGTTGAGCATCGGCGCCGTTACCGATCCGGGCGACGACACGGTTATCCAGTACCGCGTGATCTGGGGCGACGGCAACTTTGATGTCTACACATCGGCACAGATCGCCCTGATGAGCGGTCTGGTCTCGCATACCTACCAGGACGGCCCGGGTGGCGTCAGCCAGATTTCGGTCGAACTGACCGACGAGGATGGCATCCACGCCAACGCCGGCATCCTGCCGTTGTCGGTCAATAACCTCGATCCGTACGGCACGTTCGACAACGGCGGGCCGGTCAATGCCGGAACTGCGGGATTCGTCACTTGGTACGCACAGGGCGACCCATCCCCGGTCGATGCGTCCTCGCTGGTGTATGACTATGACTTCGGCGACGACGGCACGTTCGAGATCATCGGTTCGTCGTTGAACTTCGCGACCGTTCCGGGTCTTTACCTGACCACCCCGGGTACGTATGACGTCCGCGGCCGGATCCGTGATAAGGACGGCGGGTCATACGAAGAAGTGACGACGATCACGGTTAACGCGACCACGTTCCGTGTCCTGAACTTCACCACGAACGCCAGCGGCTTCGAGGCCGTGTTCAGTGGTGATCTTGATATGGGTGTGTTCAACCTGTACGACTCGTATGATGCACCGGTTGAACTGGCGGACCTCTACGTCGTCGATACCAGCGGCGAGGTGGCCGGCTCAGCAATCTTCAATCCGTCCTCGAACAAGCTCACTTGGATCAAGACCGGTGGGGTGCTCGAAGCCGGCAACTACACCGTATTCATGGTCAGCGGTCTTAACGCCATGAAGGAAGCCGGTACGGGTGCGCTGCTTGACGGTAATTCCGATGGCACGCCTGGTGATAATTATGTGATGAACTTCACGGTGACCGCCAGCACGGACCGTGTCCTGAGCCTGCCGGACTTCGCCCGTGGCCCGGGTCAGACCGTGGATGTACCTGCAACAGGTCTTGGCTTGCCGGTGACGCTGGACGATGCCACCGGCGTGAATGCCGTGGACTTCGATGTCATCTTCGATGCAACCCTGTTGAATATCACCGGCGTCAGCCTTGGCGCTTCGTTGCCGGGCGACTGGTCGGTGACATACAACCTTGTTTCGCCGGGCCATCTGAAGGTCACGACCTCGGGTATCACGACGCTCAGCGGCAGCGATGTTCAGATCGTTACCTTGACCGCAAATGTCCCGAGTTCTGCCGAGTTCGGTGGCGCTCAGGTCATCCGCCTCCAGAGCGTTGCGGTGAACGGCGGCTTCATCAACTCGGTGGGCGATCGTGCCCTGCACAAGGCCGCATACCTTGGTGATGTCGACGGTGACTTCTTCTTCTCCGGCCTGGATGCGAGCCTGATCTCGGGCGTTGTGGTTGACCTCGTCACGGGCTTCGATGCCTTCGACAAGACCGATCCGGTCATCTTGGCGAACTCCACCGGCACGGGCACACTCAACGGCCTGGACGCGTCCTACGTCGCCCAGAAGTCCGTTGCGTTGCCACGGCCTGAGATCCCGGACCTGCCTGCCGTTGCACCGGCCGGCGTGCCCGGCGAAGACCCGGTCCTGACGGTCTCCAGCGGTGTGGTTGCCAACATCGGCACCACCGTCAGCGTTCCGATCAACATCGATGATGCCGACGGCCTGCTCGGGTTCAACATCGACTTGGCCTACGACACCGACGTGCTTGATATCACCAATGGCGACGTCTCACTAGGCAGCCTGCTCAGTGGCGCCGGTGGGTGGAATGTCGTGGCCAACGTCGATGATTTGGCCGGCACGATCAAGCTCGCGTTCTACCGTGCGGATGGCCCGATGCCCGCTGGTGGCGGGGAAGTGGCTATCCTCGACTTCACGGTGCTCCCGGGCGCCGCGTCGATCGGCACCACCAACGTCACCGCTGACGGCCCGACCGATCTCGGCGGCAAGACCTACAACTACATCGCCGGCAGCATCGACGTTCAGCCTATCTCAGGCGACCTCAATAGTGACGGCTTCGTGGGCCTGGATGATCTGGACATCGTCCTCAACAACTGGAACCAGTACGTCACCGCGGGTGATTGGCTGTCCGGCGATCCGTCCGGTGATGGGTACGTGGGTCTGACAGACTTGGATATCGTGCTGAATAACTGGAACGCCGGCACGCCGCCGGTAGCTCAGGCTGTGTCTGTGAGTGAGGACGAAGAACTTGCTTCCAACAGCTCGCAGCAGTCGGAGTCTCAGTCACAAACCCAGACGCAGACTCAGAGCCAGGCCGCGACAGGTCAGAGTCAACAACAACAGCAACAAACGCAACAACAAACCCAACAACAAACCCAGACACGTAAACCTGCTCAGCAAACGCAACAGCAGCAGCTGCAACAGCAGCGTCAGACTCAACAACAGCAGAAGCAAACCCAGCAGCAGACCACAACAGTAACCGGTTGGCGGCAGGCCCCGGTAAGATCCGCCTTTGGGCAGAGCGATGAAGAGAAGTTTGAGCCGACGCTGGGCCTCTGGGAAAGTGAAGTTGCCTGATAACGGAGCTTGACTCTACTCGTCGGTTGATTGAAAACCAGGTTACAAATGCGAGCCCTCTCGTATCACATACGATGATCCGAGAGGGCTCGTTAAATCAAAACGCCCGCACCCCGGGCAAACATTTTAGTGTGTTACAAACCCCGTAAAGGATTGTGAGATCAAACATGGCGGATAAATCAGATCAAGTGCCGGCCGGCGGCGATTCACCCGAAGCACAAGCCCAGCAACAGATGGGTAAACAGGTACGTTTAAGAGTCGACCAGTCCGGCATGAGCAGTAACTATGCCAATGCGTTCAAAACAAACGCGACCAGCGAAGAAGTGATCGTCGACCTTGGCCTGAACATGGTCGTTCCCAATCCGCAAGCCCAGAGCAGCGACGTCGCGGGGGACATCCTCTTCCAGGTCAACAACCGCCTGGTCCTGAACTACTACACCGCCAAGCGCCTCGCCCTCTCGCTCGGCCAGATCGTGCGCGGTTATGAAGAAAAGTTCGGCGAGTTGAAGCTGAATGCTGCGGATCGTACGAAGTAAAATTACTCGACCGATTCAATCGATTCGTGTTTCTTGTGATTCAAGTTTCTTATGCACGACCGCCAGCAGACGATGCTCGGTTTTCAGTGGGATATCGATCGGGGGCGGGCATTTGATGGAGCCGTCGCGTTCTTCAATGGCGATGACGTCGGCGTTGTAACGGTTGCGGAACTGGCATTCGCGCAGCGTTTTGCCGACCACGTCGATCGGGACGAACAGGCGCTGGACCTTCACGTCCTCCTGTGGCATCGTCATGAGCAATTGTTCGACGCGCACATCGGTCTGCAAGGCACGCAGGCCGGCGTGTTCCTTGGCAACGGCCCGGCTGACGCGCTCCATTTCCGTCCGCAGGATCGATGCGACCTGGGCACGCGACAACATGCCTAACCACCGCCGATCCCGACCACGGCTGACCACGGGCAAGACCTCGTAGGCGGTTCGATCGAAAAGGTCCAGCGTGTCGTATAGGCTGTCATCCGGGTAGAGCGTGCTGAGCCTGGTTGTCATCGCGTCTTCAGCCACGAGGAAGGGGGGCAACTCGGGTGAAGCGAGGATCGCGCCGAGGTCGGACGCGGTGATCAGGCCGATGAGTTGCTCATCTCGTATGACTGCGACCACGGGGCGCGTGCCCGGTTCGGCCTTACTGACCAATTCATCAAGCGGCTGATCCGGTCCGGCGACCATCGGCCAGTCCTTCTGCATGATCGAGCCGACCTTCACCGTATCGAGCAGGTGCAGGACGGGGTCGGCGGCGTGGACGGGTGAGTGTGCGGCAGTGGGGACCTGTTCATCGTTGAGCCCCCAACGGCGTCCGATGACGTAGCTGGTGACACACACAAGCATCAGTGGCGCGATCAACCCGTGGCTGCCGGTCATCTCCGCGACCATGACGATGGCGGCCAACGGCGTACGCATCGTGGCGGCAAGAACGCCCGCCATCCCGACCGGGATCAGTGATTCACGCAGCGGTTCGCTGAAGCTCTCGGGGAACATCGCCATACCGAATGCGCCGAGTGCCGCGCCGATGATGCCGCCGATGAATACGGAAGGACCGAGCACCCCGCCCGGAGCGCCGCTGCCGACGGTTGCCGCGGTGGCGAAGATCTTCGCCAGGATCATCAATACAAGCAGTCCGGTCCACATCGCCCAGCTTCGACTTGCATCAGTAAAGATCGAGCCGTTGATCGCATGTTCGAGAAAGCCGTGTCGGCCGTCCATGACCTGTGGCAACAGGCACGCAAGCACACCGGTGACGAGCCCGCCAAGAGCCGCCGTTGCCCAGCGTGGTAAACCTGAACGTGGCACCGCCCAGTTTTCGACGAAACGCAGCGAAATGGAAAACAAGATCGCCGCCAGACCGCAGAGCGGGCCAAGTATCACGTACCAGAACAGATAGGTTGGGGAGTCATATGTCAACGTATCGACCGATGCCAGCAGCGGATGATCGGCGCCCCAGATAGAAACATACGTTGAATAACCGATCACAGATGCGACAAACGAGCTGACAATCGCGTTGGATTCAAATTCCGGCTCGCGGTAGATGATGCCCGTGGCAAACAGTGCGCCGCCCAACGGACAACGGAAGATCGCGCCGATGCCTGCGGCACAACCGGCAAGCAGTAGGATGCGTGTTTCGCGTGGTGAGAATCTGGCATACTTTGCGACGGTAGCGCCGATCGCCGAACCCATCGCTGCGATAGGCCCCTCCGGCCCGACCGATCCGCCACAGGAAATCACCAGCCCGGTCGCTGCGGTCTTGATCGATGGATTGCGGAACTTCATCCGACCGAGCCGCTGGTGAAAGGCCCGCGTGAGTTGGTCTACGCCGTGCCCCTTCTCGTCGCCTGCAAACAATTGCACGATCAGCCCCGCGACCAGACATCCCACCGCCGGCAGCAGCAACACACGCCAGTCGAAGTGGATCACATCCGGTCCGCTGACATGTGTGAAGCGCCCGACCAGCAGGGACGATCCTTCCTCGATGATCCATTCCAGCACCGCCGCCCCCAACCCGGCGAGCACACCCACCAGAACCGCTGCGCTCAGACGCCTGCTCCACAGGCGTGCGGACTCAGTCATTCGGTGTTCGTTGGGTTCAGTGGGGGATTGCATGGCGGGCTCATTCGGGGGATCGGCGATTCTACCATATTCGATAAGTTGAATGTGGGTGAAGATCGGGTTAGCCCCCGCGTATACCGAATAAAGCGATAGCACACCACCCGTTGCCGATGCGATCGTTCAATTCGAACCCGCGCACGGCCGGTGTGCCGACCGGATAACCCTTATCCAGACAGCGTGTGTGCCAGGTTGCCAGGTCGTGTTCGGCGACCTCCTGGTTCATGGTGAAAAGCACCAGCAGCAACCCGCCATGGCGGATGATACCGTCGGACCATACCTTCTTGATGTCCTTCACGACCGGCGAGAGCAATTCAGAAGCGTATCTTGGAAAAGGCCCGGACGTCTCGAACTGCGCGACACTCTTGACCTCCAGCCAGTAAGCCTCATCCGGATCGGCGGCCGGCGCATCATCGAAGAGCGTGCCTTTAATCAGCGGATCGCGCAGCGGCAGACCATTGGGCGTGAGTACGATGTCGCAACGCTGCCCCTCGCTGCGGCGGGTTTTATGCCGATCGTCCGGATACCGCTGCTCACGCAGCACGCCGAAGTCATGATCCTGTAGAGCGCGTTCGATTAACGGGTGTAATCCCAGTTCATCCAGCGCGTCGATGCCGTATACCGCCTGCTCAAGGTCGGCCTCATCAGCGCAGCGCTTCAATCCGGCTTCGATGGCGTCGGCAATGTCAGCGGTGGACCACATAAGAAAAAGCAGGAAACGCAGAAAAACCAGAAAAGCAGAAATAAAATACAGTACTATCGTGCCGGGCTTTTACCACAAATCATCAATCATCCATCCTAAATCATAAATCAAGTTACACGCCTCAAGCCTATTGCTCACCACTGCCTCAATTCTCCGGTGATGGATTCGATCAGGTCTTTGATGGTGACGATGCCGATGGGTTGATCCGCCTTGCCCATCACAATCGCCAGGCCTGATGTGTGTCGCTTAATATCACTTAGTGCCTCGCGGATAGGCAAATCCTGTGACAGGGTGTGCGCGGGTTTAATCAATTCCGTGATGGGGGGGCAGTTGTCTTTCCCGTAGATCAGCGCATCATTGATGCGGAGCACGCCGGCGACTTCGCCGCTGCGCTCCAGCACGGGTACGTGCGAATGTGTAATGCGTTGAGCCATGTGCCAGATCGCCTCCGGACCATCCTGCATTCGCAGGCGTTCAACACTGGTCCAAGGCAGCATCTTGTCCTGCACCGTCTGATCGGAAAGCTTCAGTACCCGGCTGGCCAGCACGGATTGTTCATGACTTAGCAGACCGTATCCCACACCCTCGCGCACGAGCAGGCTGACTTGTCGGCGCGGGTGAAACGCCGGTGAACGTGGGTCCTGCCCGATCGCTTTCATCGCGGCGCCGCTGAATAACGAAATCAACGGCACGAACCCTGTATAGGTAAACAGCAGCCGAGAGAAGTTAAGCGCCGGCGCCAGCTTGTACATAAGCCGATCGCAGTGCACAGCGAACAGGTCCTTCGGCAGCGTTTCACCGACCACGAACAGGATCGGCGTGACGATCAGCGCATTAAGCAGGATGACTTCCCACTCGCCGAATGCCATGGTTTCCAGGATCACCCCCAAAGCCGCAGCACCGAGGTAGTTGGTGATGTTATTGCCTATCAGCAGGGTGGTCAGCAGCGTGGTGGGGCGTGCCAGCAGATAATCGAGTGTGCGTGCCGAATGTACGCCGTGTTGGGTCAACACATGCAGCCTGATACGGTTAAGGCTGTACGCGCCGGTCTCCATGCCGGAGTACAACGCCGAACCCGCGAAGCCGACGAGCATCAACAGCGACCAGATGATGATCTGTAGGTCAATCATCGCTAGCCCCCTTGTTGCTTGGCGTGGCGCCCGCGAGCCGGACGGTGATGTATTCGATGCGTCGGCCGTCTAGCGAATCGACTTGCAGCTCGAGGTTGCCGATCGTCAGTTGATCGCCGATCTCCGCAGCCCGACCGAGTCCGGCCATGACCAACCCGCCCAGCGTATGGACCGCGCCCAGTGTTTTAAGCACGTCGGCCGGCACGATCTGTCCGAATGCCTGCGCCCAATCGCGCGTAGATAGTTCTGCGCTGACGCGCCAGCAACCGGGCTCGACCTGTTCGACCATCAACTCGGAGCCGTCGTAGTACGCGCCGGCGATGTCGCCGACCAGGTGCTCCGCGACATCTTCGATGGTGATCAGCCCCGCCGTCCCGCCGTATTCATCAACCACGACGGCAATCGTCTTGGCTTCTTCACGGAACTGGGCAAGCAACTGGTCGGCTCGCTGCTGCTGTGGCACAAACATGGTGGGTTCGATCAGCGTGTTTATTTCCAATCGAGAACCCGGCGGGTAAAGCAGCGCACGGCGCGCGGTGATAAAGCCCTCGATATGGTCAAGGTCACCACGATAAGCGGGGACCTGCCGCAGGTTTGTACGTTTGAAAAGATCGGTTAATTCAGACGGATCATCATTAAGGTCAAACGCCTCGATATCGACGCGTGGCGTTTTCAGTTCATCTACTTTGACCTGACCCAGTTCGAGCACCTGTCGGAGCATGCGTTGTTCCTGTGGATCGATCACGCCTTGCTTTCGGCTGAGGTCCAGCAGGGTTTCCAGTTCGTCCGGCGTCAGGGCTTCGGGGCGTTTGGATGGCGCGATCAGGCGTGCAAGTGGTGTGATAATCAGGCCCGAGGCGATAAGCCTGATCGGCGTCAACACACGGTGGACGGTCAGAAGCGGTACGGCCGCGAGGCTTGCACACATGGCCGCGGAACGCGCCGCGATCAGTTTAGGCAACACTTCGCCCAGCAGGATGATCAGCAGCAGCGGCGCAAGACTCGCCACGCCCAGCAACCATGGAGCAACCAGTTCATTTTTACCTGCATAGATAAGCAACTGCGTGCTGATCACGAAGTACAGCACATTCACGGTCATGTTGCCCAAGAGCAGCGTGATGAGCAGCGATCGTGTTTCGGCAAGCAGCGTCGTGATGACCGAGCCGGCGAGCGTCCCCGACGCCTGCATCTTCAGCCGCTCGTGTTGTGACAAACTGAACAGCGCCGTTTCACTGCCGGAAAAAAAACCGCTGAGCACAAGCAGCACCGGCAGGCTCAGTAGCATGATGGTAGGCAGGGCCATGAGGAAAAATCAGAAAAGCAGAAAATTGGGAAAGCAGAAAATAAAACAGGGCGGCATCCGGTGTCGACCTGCGCATGTAAATTATAAATCACACATCCCAAATCATAAATTCAGCACTCACACTTCATCGCTTCTTCCAAATCAACTATCCAGTATCAATGACGATCCTTCCAAACCTTCCCACGTATGCTCTTTGATCGCGCGGATCACGCGCTCGGCGGCGTCGACAGCGGCGTAACCGGCTGCACCGTCAACTGCGGGCCGGCTGCCATGGCAGGCCGCATGCAGGAAGTTTCTTTGCTCGGCGGTAAGTTGGTCCTCTTCGCCCGGCGGCAGGTCGAACGTCAGTTCTTCCACCTGGATCAGGTCGTGGTAGTCGAGGTCGGACAGGTCCAATCCCTGGGCGACTTGTTCACGGATCTTCAAAAGCGCCTCGCTGTTGTCACCGGTCGTATGGATGACGATGCCTTCACGCGACTGGTAGTTAAGGCTGATGTAGCCGTTCTCCGAAAAGACGCGCAGCTTGCGCTCGGTTTTCAACGCAAGGCGCGAGGCTTTAATGTTCGCGACACAACCGTTCTCAAAAACGATACGTGCTCCCGCCACGTCTTCATGGCTGCCCAGCACCGCCACGCCCGCCGCCTCCACTTTCTTGATCGGGCTCTTGGCGAGCATCAGCACGATATCCAGGTCGTGGATCATCATGTCCATCACGACACCCACATCCAGCGAGCGGAACGTCATCGGGCTCACGCGATCGACTTCCAGAAATCGTGCCTTGAAGTTCAATGCCTCGGCGGCGCGGACGGCCGGGTTGAAACGCTCGGTGTGACCGACCTGAAGCACCGCCTTGTGCCTGTCCGCACAATCGACCAGGGCATGTGCGTCTGCGATCGAAGGCGCCAACGGCTTCTCGATCAGGCAGGCGATACGACGTTCAAGTAACGGCTCGGCGGCCGCCCGGTGGTATTGTGTAGGAACCGCGACGGTTACCGCTTTGATATCCGGGTGGGCCGCCAGCATCGCATCGACACACGTATATGCCGCACAGCCGTACTCGTCCGCAACGGTATGCGCCCGATCCTCATCGGCATCAACCACCGCCACGAGATCGGCTTCGGGCATCTGCTTATACGTGCGGGCGTGGTGCTTGCCCATCCGCCCAACACCAATCACCGCGACCGGTGGCGCACCGGCATCTTTAAGGTTGTCTGTCATACCCACATGGTAGGGGATCGGACAGAAGCAGGAAAACGGGAATAATAGAACGGCGGGAAAACAGATTACATAACACCCGCCAAAACCCTTTAGTACGCCTGTTACCCCGTAATCGACGCATGCTGTTAGGATGTATATGTGTCTGGAGCAACGAATCAGCCTGAATCAGCGGCCGCGCGGCGAAAACCCGTGATCGGTATCACCATGGGCGATCCGGCGGGGATCGGCCCCGAGGTCGTGGTCAAAGCACTGGCGGACCCGGAGATCCGAAAACTCGCCCGTTATGTCATCTTCGGGATGAATGAACTTTTGGCCTACGCCGCCGACCTCGCGGAGATCGAGCCGTTCTGGTGGCGGATCCAGCACGACTCCCCGCGCACTGAGTTCAGCCTGACGCACGACATCGTCGTGCTGGATTACGATGAATACAGCCAGCTCGGTTCCGCGGTGCATCGGCCGACCCGCCAGGGAGGACAAGCGAGCCTGAACTTTATCGACGACGCCATCGCTGCCGCGCAGCGCCCGATCGATGAGGCGGGGGTCGATGCCGTCGTCACCGCGCCGATCTGCAAGGAATCCTGGAAGATGGCCGGCTGCCGATTCCCCGGTCACACTGAGATGTTTGCGCAGCGCACCAAAGCCAAGCGCGTCGTCATGGCGTTTGAGTCACCCAAGCTCCGCGTCGCGCTGGCGAGCGTGCACCTGCCCTTGATGGACCTGCGCAACACGCTGACCATCGGCGCTGTCTACAACCCGATCGACCTCGGCAATCAGTTCTGTCAGCGGCTTGGTATCGCAAAACCACGCATCGCAGTCTGCGGATTAAATCCTCATGCATCAGAGAACGGCCAGTTCGGCGACGAGGAAGCACGCATCATCTCGCCCGCCATCGAAGCGGCGCGCAGCCACGACATCGACGCGCGCGGCCCGTTCCCCGGCGACACGATCTTCATGTCCGCCCTCGCCGGCCAGTACGACCTCGTCGTCGCGATGTATCACGACCAGGGCCTGATCCCCGTCAAACTGATAGGGTTTGATGAGGCCGTCAACGTCACACTCGGCCTGCCCATCATCCGCACCAGCCCCGACCACGGCACCGCGTTCGACCTCGTCGGTAAAAACCAGGCCGATGCCGGCAGCATGAAGGCCGCGATCAGGCTGGCGGTGCAGATGACGGGGGAAAACAAATGCTAGAAAACTAGAAAACTGGAAATAGTACAATGCGGTACAGGTGAAAATTCTTTATTTCTAGTTTTCCAGGTTTCCAGGTTTCCAGATTTTTACTGTCATGAAATCAACAGATTCACAATCACCCCCGGCGATCGTCCTCCTCTCCGGCGGGCTCGATTCCGCGACCTGCCTCGCCATCGCCAACGCGCAGGGCTACGCCTGCCACGCGCTGAGTTTCGACTACGGCCAACGGCATAAAACTGAAATCGACGCGGCTCATCGCGTGGCCGACCAGCTTGGCGTCGTCAGTCACCGCTGGATCAATATCGACCTGCGCAGCTTAGGCGGCTCGGCGCTGACCGATGCGATCGATGTGCCTAAGGACCGCGACGGCGAAGCCATGAGCCACGGCATCCCCGTTACCTATGTCCCCGCACGCAACACGATTTTCCTCAGCTACGCCCTCGCCGTCGCCGAGGTGCTTGAAAGCACGGACCTTTTCATTGGCGTCAACGCGGTGGATTACTCCGGCTATCCCGACTGCCGCGGCGAATACATCAAAGCCTTCGAGCACATGGCCAACCTCGCCACCAAGGCCGGCGTCGAGGGCCACAAACTCAACATCCACACCCCCCTGATCGACCTGCCCAAAACCGACATCATCCAGAAAGGCCTGGAACTCGGCGTCGACTACAGCCTGACCCACTCCTGCTACGATCCGGATAACTCGGGTAGACCCTGCGGCCATTGTGATTCCTGCCTGCTGCGCATCCGCGCGTTTGAACAGATAGGCCAAAACGATCCGGCGATGGTGAAGTGGTACGGCAATGATTGGCGACCATGAATTCCCGTTATCACAGAATTCACTATTAACAGTGATGAACACAGATAAACACGGATGTGAATTTAATCCAATAATCTGATCTTATCTGAGTATCCGTGTTCAACCCTGTTAAATCTTCACATTTGGTTTTTAGACCAACGCTATCCATAATGGATAGATGCCTATCACCTTCCAGGACATCCAAGACGCCTCAAAACGCATCGCCGGCGGGATATATCTTTCGCCTTGCCCGGAGTCGCAACCGCTATCGCAGGTTGCGGGATGCGATGTTTATTGCAAGCTGGAAAACCTCCAGCGCACGGGCAGCTTTAAAGAACGCGGCGCTCGCAATGCGTTGATGCTGCTGGGCGATGAAGCGAAGAAGAAGGGCGTCATCGCGGCGTCAGCGGGGAACCATTCGCAGGGTTTGTCTTATCACGGCAAAAAGTTGGGCGTGCCGGTAACTGTTGTGATGCCGGTGCATGCGCCGATCAACAAGGTCGCCAGTTGCCGGGCCATGGGCGCGCAGGTTGTATTGCATGGTGAGGACTACGCACAAGCACGCGAACACGTGGATGTACTGGCTAAAGAACGTGGATTAACGCACGTACACGGCTTTGATGATCCGGCCGTCATCGCAGGACAAGGCACGATCGGTATCGAGATTGTCGAACAGGTGCCCGATCTCGAAGCCGTCGTTGTCCCGATCGGTGGTGGGGGATTAATCGCCGGGATCGCACTGGCGGTTAAATCACTAAAGCCCGATGTGAAAGTATTCGGCGTTGAACCCGCCAACGCACCGAGTTTCACCGCGGCGCTTAAAGCGGGTAAACCCGTATGCGTAGACACCAAATCAACGCTCGCCGACGGCCTGCTCGTGAACAAGGTCGGCGACAACGCATTCGCGGTAGCAAAGCAATACGTCGACAAAGTTGTGACCATTGATGAGCACTCGATCGCGTTGGCGGTGTTGCGCTGTATCGAATTAGAAAAAAGTGTGGTCGAAGGGGCGGGTGCTGCGGGCTTGGCGGCATTGATCGCGGGGGCACTGCCGGAGCTGCAAGGCAAACGTGTGGTCTTGCCGTTGTGTGGTGGGAATATCGATTCGACGATGCTCGGCCGCGTCATCGAGCACGGCCTGGCGGCGGACGGGCGCTTGTGCCGGTTTGTCGCAAAAGTCAGCGATCGGCCCGGCGGGCTGAACCGATTCACGGCCGTGCTGGCGGAAGCTCGCGTGTCGATCAAAGAGGTTGCGCACGACCGGATTTTCAGTGGCGAAGACATGTCCAGCGTCAACGTCCACTGCCTCGTCGAGACGCGGGACGCCGACCATATCCAATCGCTCAAGCAAGCCTTGGAAGCTGCCGGATTCGAGGTCGATTTTCGAGCAGGTGTTATTAGCCACAGATGAACACGGATAAACACGGATCAGATTCAAAGCCTACGAATTGGTTTGAATATCACTCGGTTAACTTAAGTCTTACACTGGCTATCCCAACTTAACAGGTGGCAAAAATCGGTGTTTATCTGTGTCCATCGGTGGTTATTCTGTTTCAATTGTCGATGCCATTGGTTTGCCCGGGTTTTACCCTATAATCGTAGGCCTTATGGACTTCAGGACTTCTGCGGCGGCGAAGTGGACAACCGTGGCCCTGGCGGCATTGGCTGCTGGGTTCGCGGGCCTGTTGCTGTATCAATCGCAGACGCTCGAAGCATTGCCCGGCTGCGGCGGGGGATCGAGCTGCGACACGGTACTGACCAGCAAGTGGTCGAGTTGGCTGGGCGTCCCGGTGAGTCTCTTCGCGATGGGTGTGTACGTCGCGATGCTCTGCACAGCCGTCATGCGAGACCCGGAGTCGATACGCCCGCAACGGGCAATCGACTGGGTGCTGCTATTTGGTAGCATAACAGCGATTATCGCGGCGGCATGGTTCACGGTCGTGCAATTCGGGATCATGCGTATGTTCTGTATCTACTGCATGACGACACACGTGGCTGCTGCTGCGGCGGGCGTGATGTGCCTGTTGATGGTTCAACCTTTGAGTTGGGTTAAAGGCTTTGCATCGGCGGCCGGTGCGGCGCTACTAGCGGTTGTGGTGCTCATCGTCGGCCAGGTGATGGGTAATGGCCCGGAGCGGGCGGACGCGATTATTAATTACGCCGACAGCTCGGTCGACCTGGATTCAATAGAAGCACTGGACGACTTGCCGGACACACTACTGGGCGATCCTCTCAGTCATGCTGCCGACGAGGACGTATTCAAACTCGATTCGTCGGACGAACCGGACAACACGGATACAACCGGAACCAATCCCCGGCCTGCCAACCTCAAGCCACGCAAGCTGAACTTCTATGGCGGGAAGTTCGCGGTCGATACGACAAAAGTCCCGATCATCGGTGATCCGTATGCACCAAAGGTGATCGTCATCCTCTTCGACTACAATTGCCCGCATTGCCGTGAAACTCACGAGATGCTGGAGAAGACCAAGCAAAAGTATGGCAACGAGCTTGCCATCGTCTACCTGCCCGTGCCCCTGGATAGCAAATGCAACAAGCTGGTCAGGCATACCAGCCCCACCAACCGATATTCATGTGACTTGGCGAAGACTTCGCTGGCCGTCTGGCGCATCGCGCCGGAGAAGTGGGCCGAGTTCGACAAGATTCTTATTACGGATGAGCAGAAGCGCACCCCCGCCCGCGCGCGGATAGAGGCCCGGAAGTTGCTTGATACGCAAGAGGACAAGGAGATGGATCGTGGGGCGGAGGACGACTGGATCGCCGACCGGATCGAGTTGGATACGCGCATCTACGCGCTGCTGGGCAAAGTTTCCAAGCAGACACTGCTGCCCATGCTTATTACAGAAAATGCACTGATGTCCGGCTCACCCCGACACCCGCTGGATATCGAAGACCTGATCGAAGGCAAAAAAATCGACAGCAATCGATACAGCAGTCAATAAAAATTAGATCCCGCCGTTAAGATAAAATCCGAACACCCTACACCCTACACCCTGACCACCCCATGCCTACCGCACCTGCTGATTTAAAGACCACCCTCGTTGTCGGGATGGAAATCCACGTCGAACTCGCTACGCGTTCCAAGATGTGGACCAGCGCCCCCAACGTTGCCCATAAAGATTACTTCGAAGCCGAACCCAATACACTGCTCGACCCGGTCGTGATCGGCATGCCCGGCGTGTTGCCGGTGATGAATGCACAGGCCGTCGAGATGTCCGTCCGCGTCGGGCTGGCCCTGGGCTGCAAAATCGCGAAGAAAACCAAGTGGGACCGCAAGAGCTACTACTACCCCGACCTGCCCAAGAACTACCAGATCAGCCAGTACGATGAACCGCTCTGTGGCGAAGGCGCACTGGAAATCCCCGCAGGTGACGGCAGCGATCCGGACAACAAGCGTACGATCCGTATCACGCGTGCCCACCTCGAAGAGGATGCCGGCAAACTCATGCACGAAGCGCCGGGCGGTATCCCCATTGACCACTCGATTGTCGACCTGAACCGCGCGGGCACGCCGCTATTGGAAATCGTCACCGAACCCGACTTCCGCACACCCGATGAAGCCGTCACGTTCGGTCAAATGCTGCGCCATATCTGCCGGCACCTCGGCGTGTCAGAGGGCGACATGCAGCGCGGGCACATGCGATTCGAACCCAACATCAACGTCCACATCGAGAAGGACGGCCAGGTTTACAAGACACCCGTCGTCGAGATTAAAAACCTCAACTCGTTCAAAGCCGTCCACGGCGCGATCTCGCACGAATATAAACGCCAGGTCGAAGAATGGCTCAAGACCGGCAAGGTGATGGGCGCCCGCGCCAAGAGCACGCGAGGCTGGGATGATGCTAAAGGTGTCACCACCCCGCAGCGCGAAAAAGAAGACGCCGATGAGTACCGCTACTTCCCCGACCCCGACCTTGTCAGCGTCGTGATCGATGAAGATCGGCTCAACGATATCAAGGCAACCGTCGGCGAACTGCCCGAAGCCAAGCGAAAACGCTACACCACGGACTTCAAGCTTTCTGATGTCGACGCCACGACGATCCTCGATGAGCCCGGCATGACGCGCCTGTTCGATGCCTGTGTCGAAGCCGGCACGGACGCCAAGCGCGCCGCTGCCATGCTCCTGAACTACGGAGCCAAACTCGCCAACGAACGTGACCTCGGCGTGCACGAACTGGGCATCACCGCCGAACAGATCAAAGGCATCGCCGACCTGTCCGCTGCCGACAAAATCGGCTCCAGCGCCGCCGCCGACCTCTTCGCCTACTGCTGTGATAGCGATGAAAGCGCCGAAGCACTCGCCGAAAAACAAGGCCTGCTCCAGGTCTCCGACACCGGCGCACTGGAAGGCTTCGTCGACCAGGTGCTCGCCGATTCAAAGAATAGTAAAGCCATCGAAGATATCCGGGGGGGCAAAGACAAAGCCGTCGGCGCTCTGATGGGCCAGATCATGAAACTCAGCAAGGGCCAGGCCAATCCCAAACTCGTCACGCAGATGATTATCCAAAAACTGCGGGGATGACCACTTCTCTATTTAAGAAGTCAAGAGGGCGAGCCCTGAGAATGCACGAATGACGAATCCACGAATGTCGAAAGAATACCTCAATGACAAATGTCAAAAAAGCTAACTGATTTGTTATTTGAGCATTCGACATTCTTTCGTCATTCGACATTCGCGCATTCGACATTAACCACTATTCCTCCACCTTCACCATAATCTTCATCGCCGCGGACGATCCGAGTGTGACGGGATCACATCCGTCTGGTTGAACGGTGATGGCGTCGGCGGATAGTGTGTGCGAGATGACGGTGAATCGCGCGCCGGGCATCAGGCCGTGGCGGTCGATGAATTGCAGGTAGTCGACGCCCTGGTCGGTAATGCGTGCAACGCACGCGATACTGTCAACCGCGCACTGATTCAAAGGCGTGAGTTTCTGATTCCTGGGCCTGCTGCCGGAAGCGGGGGGGATCGGGTCGCCGTGCGGGTCGGTATCGGGATGGCCCAGCAGGAGGTCGATCTTCTCAAGCACCTTGTCCGAGATCGCGTGCTCCAATTCCTCCGCCTCATCATGAACTTCCGACCAGTCGAGTCCCAGCGTCTGCACGAGGAATAGCTCAACCAGTCGATGCCGGCGCAGCACCTGTAGCGCCAGCTTCATCCCGGACGGCGTCAGCCGCACACCTGCCCGCGGTTCGTACTCCGCCAGGTTCGCTTCGCTGAGCGTCTTGACCATGGACGTCGCCGTCCCGGGTGTCACGCCGACCGCCGTCGCGAGTTTGCCCATCGGCACCAGGTCCCCGCCCTGTTGCAGCAGGTAGAGCTGTTTAAGGTAGTCTTCAACAGTACTTGTGGGCATAGTTAGGGTCTAGGCTCTGGGGTTCAGGGTCTGGTCAGTCACATCCATCCAACGCCGGTCCTGAGCGGAGCGAAGGTCCGGGGGGATCCGGCGGGCCAGGTATCCGGCTATCCCGGCATAAAACAGGCATATCCACCTTCTTTGGGCCGACTTTATATCCAGGCGCTTGACTTATGCCCCATAGATTATATCGTACTATCGAAATGGCAACTTTGACTAATCAAAATTCGGTTAACCCACCACCCAAAGGCTACAGGCGCCTGCTGGGCTGGCTCTCCGGCTTCTCGCAACGCCGGAAGCGCCACGCCGTCGAAGACCTGCTCAAGCACATCCACGCGTGTCAGCAGCAGGGGCAGGCCGCGTCCGCTGCTTCCGCGGCTGGGGCGATCGGCTGGTCGACACACCGGGCCGTTAAGGTGATCGAGGATGTCGAACGGCACGGCCTGATCCGCTCCACCTCAAAAGGTCTGGAACTGACCGAAGACGGCAAACAACTTGCGGTCAGCGTGATCCGTGCCCACCGTTTGTGGGAACGATACTTGGCGGACGAGGCGGGTATGCCTTTAAGCCGTGTCCACGCCGAGGCCAACCGTCGCGAACATCAACGCGATGGCAGACAGGTCGACCAACTCGACGCCGCGCTGGGCCATCCACGTCACGACCCGCACGGCGACCCGATCCCCACCGCCGACGGCCGACTCGCTGCGCTCGCCGGCAAACCACTCACCGACTGGCCCTGCGGCAAAGCCGCACGCATCACGCACCTCGAAGACGAGCCCCCCAGCGTGTTCAACCAGATCATCGCCCTGGGCTTACTTCCTGGGCAGACCGTGGTCGTCGATGGCGCGACCTCCGAAGGCTTGCAGGTTTCCTTTGATGACCGCCAATGCGTCGTCCCGCCGGTCATCGCGGGTAATGTGTACGTCGATGCGGTCAAACCCGAGGTGCAAGTTCAGCCGGATGTGCGTCGGCTTAGCGCCCTGACATATCAGCAGGACGGGATCATCAGCGGATTCGACCCGAGCCTGCGCGGTTTTCATCGCAGGCGTTTGCTTGACCTCGGCCTGACACCCGGCACACCGATCCGCGCCGAACGGCAAAGCATGTTCCGCGATCCCAAAGCCTATCGCGTACGCGGCACACTGGTCGCACTCCGCCGTGAACAAGCAGACAAAGTCCTGATCGAAGCGGCGCCGGCCAATGTTGAAAGCAGGACGGGGGTAGCGTCATGAGTAGCTGCGATACCTGCAATACCTGCGGCGCAGCCGATGGACAAACGCCCGTAAACTTCGACGGCGTCGTCGCGCTCGCCGGCAACCCGAACACCGGCAAAAGCACCGTCTTCAACGCCCTGACCGGCATGCGTCAACACACCGGCAACTGGCCCGGCAAAACCGTCGCCCGTGCTGAGGGCCGGTTCACCCACGACAACAAAACATACAAACTCGTCGACCTGCCCGGCACCTACTCGCTGCTGTCCGCTTCTGAAGACGAACAGATCGCACGCGACTTCATTCTCTTCGGCCAGCCCGACTGCACCGTCGTCGTCGCCGACGCCACCTGCCTCGAACGTAACCTGAACCTCATACTGCAAGTGCTTGAGATCAGCGACCGAGTCGTGGTTTGCGTCAACCTGATGGATGAAGCCAAGCGCAAAGGTATCGAGATCGATGCCGAGCAGTTATCGCAAGACCTCGGCGTACCCGTCGTGACAGCGACTGCGCGCTCCGGCCGCGGCTTGTCATATCTGGTCGAAACGGTAGCGGGTGTCATCAACGGCGAAATCGAAACACACGCGCACCACGTCGATCTCGGCGACGAGGTTAACAACGCATTGGATCAACTGGTGCCCAAGATTCAAGAAATCGCTCCGGGTTTACCGAACGCGCGCTGGGTCGCGATGCGTCTATTGGATGGCGACTGGCGCGTGCGCGAGTCGTTGATTGATGGCGAACTCTCACAGATTGCAGAAAAGCAGAAAGCACCCACCGAACGCTTCAGCCGAAAGATGGCGCTGGAGGGTTCGCAATGAAGTTGGACCCTTATGCGCCCAGACCCGTCGCCGATCTGCTGCAAGCCACGGAAGGTGTGCGCCACACATTGGGTGAAGGCTTCCGCGACCGCGTCGTGGAAAGCATCTATCGCGACGCCACCGACATCGCCGGCCGCAGTGTCAGGCGTGGCGTAGGCAAACGCTTTGACCTGGACCTGTTCATCGACAAGATCGTGCTCTCGCCGATCTTCGGCTTGCCCCTGATGATCCTGCTGCTCGGGCTGATCTTCTGGATGACGATCGTCGGCGCGAATTACCCATCCGAGTTGCTCGCGACCGGTTTGTTCTGGGTAGAAGCGAAAGGCGCAGCATTATTCAATTGGCTCGGTGCGCCGTGGTGGCTCACCGGTTTCGTCTGGCACGGCACTTATCGCGGGCTTGCGTGGGTCATCGCTGTGATGCTCCCGCCGATGGCGATTTTCTTCCCATGTTTTACGATCCTCGAAGACCTCGGCTACCTGCCGCGCGTCGCGTTCAACCTCGACTGGCTATTTAAGAAAGCGGGCGGCCATGGCAAGCAGGCACTGACCATGAGTATGGGCTTCGGCTGTAACGCCGCCGGCGTGATCGCCTGTCGTGTGATCGATTCGCCGCGCGAGCGCCTGATCGCGATCCTCACCAACAACTTCGTTCCCTGCAACGGCCGATTCCCCACGCTCATTATGATCGCGATCGTTTTCGTCGCGGCGGGCCACAACGCAACCGTCGCCTCAGCGATCGCGGCGGGCACCGTGCTGACCATCGTCGTCATTGGTGTAATTACCACGCTGATCGTCTCAGCGTTCTTATCGCGGACTGTGCTCAAGGGCGAGGCCTCCGCGTTCACGCTCGAGATGCCGTCCTACCGTCGGCCCAACATCCCGCGCATCATCTACACGTCCCTGATCGACCGCACGTTCTTCGTGTTGATGCGCGCCATCGCCACCGCGGCGCCCGCCGGTGCGGCCATCTGGCTGCTGGGCAACATCAACGTCGCCGATGCATCACTGGCAACACACATCTCCGACTTCCTCGATCCGTTCGGCCACGTGTTCGGGCTCGATGGCGTGATCCTGCTCGCCTACATCATCGCCATCCCCGCCAACGAAATCGTTGTGCCTACCATGCTTATGGTCTACCTCGGCACGGGCATGATGACCGAGGACGTCTCGCAGGATCACCTCCGCCACGTACTGGTCGATCAGCACGGCTGGACGATGCTTACTGCGATCAACCTCATGCTCTTCTCGCTGTTGCACAACCCCTGTGCGACCACGATCATCACGATCTGGAAAGAAACCCGTAGCCTACGCTGGACCACGCTGGCCACCCTGGGCCCACTGGCGATCGCCTTCGCGGTCTGTTTCGTCGTCGCCCAGGCCGCACGGCTGCTGGGGTGGGGGTAAAAAGCAGAAAATTAGATTCTAAAGCTCGAACAATATTCGGTATAGGGGGCTCGTATTTTCTGCTTTTCTGTTTTCCTGCTTTTCTGATTTTAAAATTCCCCAATTCCCCCTGGAACAACCCACATCCTCATTCGTCTATACTCAGTCGGGTGACATTGCCCAAACACGGGAGCTTTATCATGAGACAAAAGATGTTGTGGCCGATCCCGGCCTTGTTGATTGCGCTGGTATTGCCGACGGTGACACTTGCACGGGTTAAACTCATCACGCTGCCGGTGCGTGAGCGTGTCGAGGTGCAACTCGATCATGCAGACGCGACGCTGGTCGAGGAAGAACGCATCGTCCCGCTTGTCGCCGGCACGAACCAGGTCGACTTCTCCTGGGCGAACACGAACATCGATCCCGGCACGATCGTGTTCCGCGTCATCGGGTACGAAGGGCGCGTCTCCGGCAAAGCGCCTGAGGTGAATGTTTTAAGCGTCAACTACCCGCCCGGCGAAAACGCCCTTATCTGGGATATCTCCAGTTCACACTCCGGTCCGGTGCGCGTACGCATCAGCTACCTGCTGGGCGGTCTGGATAAAAGCTACAACTACCGCGCGGTTGCCGAACGCGACGAGTCAACGCTGACGCTTTCTAAGTACATCCGCGTACAAAACTTTGCCAACGAACAATATGAAGACACGCAGATCACCGCGGGCTTCGGCGGCAACTTCAGCAAACCCATCGGGCTCAACGAAACAAAAGAAATCCTGCTCGAAAAAGTACCCGGCGTCCCGATCAAGAAGACCTACACCTGCGACCTCGCACAATTCGGCTACCTCGATCTTGCTCAGAAGAAGGTTCGCGTGCCGATGCACTACGTCCTTGTCAATGATAAAGACCACAAGCTCGGTGATGCGGCTCTACCCTACGGCAAGGTCCGCATCTTCCAGAAAGACAGCGCCGGCACCACCGCGTTCACCGGCGAAGACTGGGGCCAGTTCACACCCATCGACGACAAGATGAAGCTCTACCTCGGCGTCGCGCAGGACATCGTCGTCAAACGCACCATCGAACGGGTCGACCGTACGAAGGTCGGTGGGAACCTGTCGCATTACGATGTCGTCGTGAAGTATGAGATCGAAAACTTCAAGGATGCGCCAGTTGTGCTGGACATCGCCGAACATGTCAACAGCGTGCGGATGGAGGCGGGCGCCCCGTCCAACATGCAGAGCGAATGGTTGATCGGCGACCAGACAACCTTCCAAGGCAAGCCCGATCCGGACGAGTCCAGCCAACAGCGCATACTCTTCCATACCGAATTGCCCGCACGCAAGGGCGATAAAGCAGAGAAGATCGTGCACAAGCTGCACCTCGTGTTCCGCAATCAGTTTTAACGCATAGATACCCCCGAAGCCCACGTTCGCCGAACGTGGGCGTCTGCTAGTTTCGCATCGCATTCATTCACAGAGGACCAAGCCATGAAACGCCTGCTTGCCCTGATACTCATGCTCAGCTTCGCGCTGCCGACGTTCGCGAAGAACATCGACCTCTCGACTGTCCCCCCTCGCGACACCGTGCAACTGACGATCTATAATGCTGAAGACCTCACACTCGTCCGCGAGACGCGCGTGATAACCTTCAAGCAAGGCAACAACTCGCTTCAGTTTTCCTGGGCCAACACGCTGATCGATCCTACGTCGGTTGAGCTTAGGTTCCTTACCCGCCCGGACGAACTGACCGTGCTAGATACGACCTATCCGCACGACAAACCCCAGATGCTTTACTGGAACGTCGCCAGCGACTTCTCCGGCGAAGCCAAGGTCGAAATCACCTACTTCACCTCCGGCATAAGCTGGAGCGCCGACTACACCGGCATCGCCGAGCCCGATGAATCCACCATGCGGCTGGAAGGCTTCGTCACCGTCACGAACAACTCCGGCGAAGACTACGAAAACGCACAGGTGCGCCTGGTCGTCGGCACGATTAACCTTGTAGAAAAGATCGCCCAACTCGCGCAGCAGGGCGTGGCCCCGCCGCCGATGGCGGGTCGCCCGGCGGATAAGAGGATGTTGCGCCGCAGAGCCCTTCAAAGCGCGGTCGTTGAGGCCGAGTTGATGTTTGCCGACTCGGACATGGCTGAAGAAAAACAGATCGTCAAGGAAGGCCTGAGCGAATACTTCATCTTCACGATTGAAGGCACAGAAACCGTACCGAACCGTTGGGCCAAGCGCATGCGCAGCTTCGACGCCGGCGAAGTGCCGATCAAGGTGCAGTACCGCTATCGACTCAACGAATACGGCGACCAGCTCGTTCGCATGTTCCTGCTGACCAACGATGATAAGTCCGGCCTCGGCGAGAGCCCGCTGCCCGACGGCGTCGTGCGCCTGTTCCGCAAAAATGAATCCGGCCCGCTTTCCTACCTCACGCAGCAGTGGATCAAGTACATCCCGATCGGTGACAAGATCGAGTTGAACCTCGGCAACGACCCGAACGTCGTATTTGAACTAATCAGCCTGCGCGTTTTCCGCGACAACATCTGGGGCACGATCGGCGCCGCCGTCCGACGACAGTTCGACGAGCCGGGCATACGCATCGAAGACCGCGGCCGGGTCGAGGGCTGGGACGAACACACCGTCTACGCCCAACGCATCCGCAACTACACTGATAAACCTATCGATCTCGAGATCTGCCGCCCCTTCGGTGGGGACGCGGTTTTTATCAGCAGGCTTAAACCCACCCGTTACGACGTACACACCGTGCAATACGCCGCCCGCGTCGAACCGAGCGAAAAAGAGGCTCTGTTTTACGAAGTGGTCCAGCGGATGGGCAGCAACCAGAAACAGGACCGTGTCGAGATCGAAGCCGACGACCCCGCGCCCGTGCCCTGGCTGGAATAAATTCATAATAATTCGTTTCTTTTCAAGACATGGCACTGTCGCCAAATGCAAACTCCAAAACCCGGTTATTTCACCGGGTTTTTTCTTTATTCACGCCCCATTAATTCAAGCCGTTTGGCTCGACGCCGCTTTCCCCGGCGGGCAATCTCGCTTAAAGTGTTTAACTCTATCCCGGACGTTTCCCACTTGGCGTCCATAGACGTTGCACCCCCAGTTACTACCAGAAACGGATAATCAGACATGGCGAAGAAGAAGCAAACCGCGGCTAGCAGCAAGTCCGACATCGGCCTGATCGGCCTGGCTGTTATGGGCCAGAACCTCGTGCTTAACATGGCCGACCACGGCTACACCGTCTCGGTGTTCAACCGAACCACCAGCAAGATGACCGACTTCATCGCCGAGTGCAAACAGCGCGAGCCCTCGCACGAGCGCGTCATCGGCTTCGAGAAGCTCAAGGATTTTGTCCAAAGCATCAAGCGCCCGCGCAAGATCATCATGCTCGTCCAAGCCGGCAAAGGCACCGACGCCACGATTGATTCGGTCGTACCCCTCCTGGAGAAGGGCGACATCCTGATCGACGGCGGCAACGCGCTGTGGACCGATACCATCCGCCGCGAAAAAGACCTGACCGCGAAGGGCATCAACTTCGTCGGCTCCGGTGTCTCCGGCGGCGAACTCGGCGCACGCTTCGGCCCGTCGCTTATGCCCGGCGGCTCGAAGGAAGCATGGAAGAGTCTCAAGCCGATCTGGACCGCCATCGCCGCGCAGGTCGACAAGAAGACCGGCAAGCCTTACGAAGATTACGAAGCGGGCAAACCCGTCAAGAAGGGCGAAGCCTGCACGTTCCACATCGGTCCCGACGGCGCGGGCCACTACGTCAAGATGGTGCACAACGGCATCGAATACATCGACATGCAGCTCATCTGTGAAGCCTACATGCTCATGAAAGATGTTCTGGGTATGAGCGCCGGGGACATGAGCAAGGTTTTCGGCAAGTGGAACAAGGGCGACCTCGACAGCTATCTCATCGAGATCACCACCGACATCCTCCAGCAGCGCGACCCCGAGAACGCCAAGGGCTTCCTCGTTGACAAGATCCTCGATACCGCAGGCCAAAAGGGCACGGGTAAATGGACCGCAAGCAACGCGCTGGACATGGGCATCCCCGCCAACGCGATCGCCGAGGCCGTGTTCGCCCGGTTCTTAAGCGCCATCAAGGAAGAGCGCGTCGCCGCAAGCAAGCAGCTCAAGGGCCCGCGCAAGCGTTACACAGGCTCAAAGCCCGCACTCGTCAAGGCCATCCACGATGCGCTTTACTGCTCGAAGATCTGCGCCTACGCCCAGGGCTTCCAGCTCATCGCAGAAGCGCAGAACGAATACAACTGGAAACTCGACTTCGGCAAGATCGCCAAGATCTGGCGCGGCGGCTGCATCATCCGCGCCCGCTTCCTCCAGAAGATCACCGAGGCCTACACTAAGAACCCGAAGCTGCAGAACCTGATGCTCGATCCGTACTTCAAGAAAGCGCTGCACGACAGCCAGAAGAACTGGCGCAAGGTCGTGGCGCTCTCGGCCGAGCACGGCGTGCCGACCCCGGCGTTCATGTCAGCGCTGGCATACTTCGACGGCTACCGTTCCGCCGTACTGCCCGCCAACCTCCTGCAAGGCCAACGCGACTACTTCGGCGCCCACACCTACGAACGCACCGACAAGAAGCGAGGCCAGTTCTACCACATCGACTGGCCCGAAGCAGATCGCCCGCAACTCAAGGCGTAAGACCACATCGTTAGCCCCCGGGTGCCGTGGGTAACCACGCTGCAACCAACTACCCCCAGGCCCACGTTCATCGAACGTGGGCTTTTTTCATTGAGAGTGTATGATGCGTGTTATGCACGTGTTGGCCGCCTTCTTTTTTCTGCTTCTTTTGATCGCCGGCGCAATCATCGTGTTTGCCATTTTCTTAACGGTGTGGATACCAGCGATCTTCATATTAAAGATCAAACGTAAGTGGCGGGCGACGTTTTATGCCACCCCGCTTGTTGGCCTGTTATATGTTACGGGTATTGTCGGAATATTCTGGTACAGCACAAGGCCGAGCGTGGTTTTTGAAAATACTTTCGGAAATCCTCCGCCGGCCGATGTCGTGGACATAAAGTCCGAACTCTACACTTTTGCTGATTCGGGCCATGTATTCATGCAATTTAAGTGTGATCGCGCAACAATTGATTTACTGATCGCTTCACAAAGCATGACGATCGATCCGAACCCACAGATTATATGGGACGAGGAGCCCGATTGGTGGTTGCTTGGCTCCGCGAGAACTTGGCCCGAGTGTTACAGATCAGAGGTGAACAAAAAAGGATTTGCTACAGAAGAAGCGGTTCTCATTTACGATTTGAATACTAAACAAGCCAATTACTACTGGTATGGGATTGATTAACTTGCCGCCCCGGATCGGATAAGCCGCCGCTCAAGGCATGACCAGCAACCACGAAGTACAACATTGCAACTATCCCCCAAGCCCACGTTCATCGAACTTGGGCATTTTCTTTTTTGAAGTGATGTATCAAAACAAGCTGTGTAGTTACACTACCGGTTTATAAGCGTTTTTGATTTTGATCTTGGGAGTTGACCATGTCTGGTTCAGGACTTCGCACACGATTCAACGGAACCATTGGGCGAAAACAAATCAGACACAAGCCCTATTACGGCACAACAAACCCCGACCCCGCGCAGCTTCCTGCCGACGGTGTCCAGTGCTTCGGCTCGATGATCGAACTCAAACCCCACAAAGAAAACTCTACCGCAAACTCCACGCCGACGTCTGGCCCGAGGTCGTGGCGGCGATCAAGAAGGCGAATATCCGCAACTACAACATCTACCTCGCTGAGATTGAAGGCAAGAAGTACCTCTTCAGTTTCATGGAATACACCGGCGACAACCTGGCAAAAGACATGGCCTCCATCGCAACCGACCCAACCACGCGCGATAAGTGGTGGCCCATCACGGATAACTGCCAACGCCGCCTGACTGGCACACCCACCGCCGAGCAATGGAAACCGCTCGAACGCCTGATGTATATCGAATGAATCACCACGCCCCCGGCTGGTTTTCCACCCGGATCGAAGTTACCTGCTCGTGCGTCAGCTCATTTCCGGTGATCACTTCGATGAAGAAAGCTACTGTGTTGTAGCAATTGCTTGCGTCGCAAAGCCTTGCGAACGAAGAGAATGCCCACAGGTCATGGCCGAATACACCGTCGGGGTGGGCCGGGACCTACAGGCATGAATCGTAGAGCATTGCAGCGCCGGACTCAGAGGGCGTGACTTCGCGATGCAAGTGGTATGCACCCGATCTACGATCCGCTCTTCACTCGTGTGGCGTCGCTTTCCTATACACTCTGTGCATCAATCAGGCCTTGATGTTCTTATGACCGCACACCACGAGCAACCCGAACCACCGGCATCGCAAGGCAGGGTCGGCTGGACCCGACAGTCGGCGCGGGTGTATGGCGTGGACTATCAGGTATTCGAAGCCGACGACGGTGGTGCGTTGTACGTCACGCGCTACGGGTTGCCGCTGCTTTCACACCTCTGGCCCGATCACTGGTTCAACAACCGACGTTATGCCAGCCACGGCCAGCGGCTGACCGCCGGCACCGGACACGTGTACCGGGTGCCAATCATCGAGGACCGGGCCCGGCCGGTCCACATGGTGGTCAAGTTCTCGCGGTTCGCACAGGATGTGCCTGTGGATGTGCAATCGACCTTTGACGGCGCGATCAGCAAAGAGTCGGCGCGCGACGCGCGTTTCCACGATCCGTTCGAGGAGTTCGGCGTGCTGTGGGACCTGCGTCGAGGCCGGTTCGGCCCGAGGGATTTGACGATCCGCACGAAACACCCGCTGGCGATTTACCGGGTGCCGCGACCCGAGCCGGCCTGGCGTCTGGGCCGGCAGGCCAGCCATCTGCAATACTTCAAGTCCCACCTGGCCGATGACCAGCGCGCCGCTGAGCACCCGGTGACATTGGACGAGGGACGCGTGTACGTGGTGCTCTATCACTGGATCCACGGCCTGAGCCTGCAGCAGGCGTGTGACCAGGGCTTGGTCGGTGCCGAGGACGTCGGTTTGTTCACGCGTCAAGTCGCGCGTGATCTGGAGGCCAAGGGGTTCGTCGTGTATGACCACAAGCCGCATCACGTCATCGTCCGCCGGGCAGGCGACGCGCTGCTGCATCGCGCCGGCAGACCGGTGTACGCGATGATCGACTTTGAACTGCTCGAACGGACCCCCGCGTACAAGGCCCACCTGATATCTCGGAAGTGAAAATGAACAGCGCGTGCGACGTCGTGATGGCTAAGCTGATCCGCTCATTTGTCCGGAGCCCGGGAGCCAGGCAGATATCTACTGCCTGTCGATCGGGATGACCTGCTCGTGGCTGAGCTCATTTCCCGTGACCGCTTCGGTGAAGAAGGCTTTGACGGTAACGCTTCTGATCGCGGGGTCGATGCTTTCCGGCAGGGGCAGGTCGATGGTGTAGTGATAGCTCATGAAGCTGGTGCGATACGCGGCGTCGAACTCGTCGGGTTCGTACGTGCGCTCCGTGAGTAAAGACGGAGGAGCATCAGCCTGGATCGCCACGATCTGCATTTTCAAGCGCCCCGCGACGGGTAGCACTCTTCCGTGCTGATCCAGCGGTTGCAGGTAGATGCGGACCAGGTCGTCCTTCTTGTCGCTGTTGGTGTCCAGCGCGCCGCTGTAGCGCTCGAAGTTCAGCTTCACCAGAATCGGCGGCGTCGCTTCCTTGATCGCCTGCTTGTCTGAAGCTTGGGCCCGCAGCGCCTCGATCTCACCGAGCCGAAGCTCCATCTGCTTATTCAGATCTTCAACCTCTTGCTTGAGCTTGAGGTTCTCGGCCCGCAGCGTGTCGTTTTCATTCAGAAAGTTCTTCGGCCCGCAACCGACATGCATCAGGCACAGCCCGACCACCGCCAACGCAAACACCCACCTGCCATGTCCGATCCTGGCAGAGCGGGGCGTCCGTGCGTGTTGGTTTACGTGGGTCATAGGCGATGAATGGATCACTCGTCTTCGGATTCGTGGCCTTCAGAGATTGCTTCCGGGATATGCTGCAGCAAGCTGTCAACGCAGCCATAGTCCACAGCTTCCTGGGCGTCGAGCCACTTATCGCGTTCGCAGTCCCGCGTGATCGTTTCCGCATCTTTGCCGGTGTGCTGCTGCATGATCCGGTACAGACGCTCACGCGTTCGGAGCATTTCCTTGGCCTGGATGCCAAGATCGGTGGCCTGGCCTTCAACCACACCGCCCATCAACGGCTGGTGCAGCAACACCCGGCTGTTGGGCAGCACGTGCCGTTTACCCTTTTCCCCGGCCATCAAAAGCACCGCCCCCATGCTCGCCGCCATCCCGATGCAATACGTCGCCACCTTCGGGCGGATGAACTGCATCGTGTCATATACACCCAGCCCGGCCGAGACCGACCCACCGGGGCTGTTGATATAAAAATGGATATCGCTCTTGGCGTCCTCATTGGACAAAAAGAGCATCTGGGCGATGACGAGGTTGGCGGTGTCGTCGGTGACGGGGCCGCCGAGGAAAATAATGCGGTCCTTGAGGAGGCGCGAGTAGATGTCGTACACCCGCTCGCCGCGGCCGGTTTTCTCGATCACCGTGGGGACTAAATAAGGCATTCGTGTCGCTTCCTTGCTTCTGGTGCGGATATCAGTTTCGGCTCAGATTGTAGCCGGTGTGGCTGGAAGGGCAAAGAATAGGGATTCCGGGCCCAGTTCTAGTGATCGGGCAGTAGAAATCATCAACTTCACAAATAAATACCCGATTTGAAGCCCGTTTAGCGTACGATCGCAGGTCGCCGTTTCACAAACGGATCGCTGGGCCCTGACCATCGGCAGGCCGTGAAGATAGGCAACCGGCTTGGCTGGGGCGGAGGGGGTGTCTAAGATGACCTATTCGGCCTCGTGTGGGCCTTGGTGGCGTAATCAAATGAGTCAGGCAGATTATCAACTTGCTCCGGGGCAGGCGTCATCGTCTCCAGCGGATGATGTGGCGTACGGCCGGCTTTGGCCAGCGACCTCGGCGCTGTGGCGCCGCGAGATGGTTCGCTTCTTCAGGCAGCGCAGCCGCATCGCCAGCGTCCTGCTTACGCCCGTATTGCTCTGGATCGGGCTCGGCGCAGGGCTGCACAACGTCTTTGTCACCGATGGCACGACATCCGACGCACCCGCTTCCGGTTACATGGCCTACTTCTTCCCCGGCACACTGACCATGATCGTCATGTTCACCGCCGTCTTCTCCTCCATCAGCGTGATCGAGGATCGACGCGAAGGTTTCATGCAGGGCGTACTCGTCGCCCCCGTACCGCGCCTTGCCATCGTGCTCGGCAAAGTACTCGGCGGAACAAGCATCGCGGTCACACAGGCGCTCTTATTCATGATCTTCTGGCCGCTCATCGGGCCCCATCCGCACGTGATGACCATCCTGCTCTCTGCCGTCACGATCGTGGTGACCGCCGTCACCATGACGACGATCGGCCTGTGCATCGCCTGGCCCATGGACTCCACCTCAGCGTTCCATGCGATCATGATGCTCTTATTGATGCCGATGTGGTTCCTAAGCGGCGCGCTGTTCCCCGTTTCAACTGCTATGCCCTGGCTGCGCGTCTTGATGTGGATCAACCCGCTGACCTATGAACAATCAGCCTTGTCATATTCATTGTTAGGTCGCGACACCGTGCAGACGGGGCTGCCCATCTGGCTTGATGCAACGTTCATGGGCCTGTTCGCCCTTGTTATGCTCATCTTCGCGGTAAGACTGGTCGGCAAGCCCAGAAGGGACGGGACCTGAAAATGGTGTCCAAGACTGTGCTGGTAATGGTGGCGGTGTTCTCGTGGCTGGCGACGGTGGCGATCACCATCACCGTCTTAACCTTCGGCCCGATTGGCGAGCCCGACAACGTCATACAACTGGCACTGGTCAACGCAGATGAACAGGCCGAAACCAGTGAATCACTGCAACGCTTCGATCTGCTTCCCGTATTCGAATTGACCGATCAATCAGGCAATCCCTTCGGCCTTAACGACCTGCGCGGCAAGGTCTGGATTGTCGACACGATCTTCACAAGATGCAGCGCCATCTGCCCAACGTTGACCAGCGGCATGCGCGACATCCAAGCCGTCATCAAGAACGACGGCATCTTGTCTGCCGAAGTGCAACTTGTCAGTATCAGTCTTGATGGTGGACACGACAGCCCGGAAATCTTGCGGCAATTTGCCCAGCGTTACAAAGCCGATCCCGCACAGTGGAAGTTCCTCACCGGCGAGCAGGACGTTGTCTGGCCCTTGGTTGAAGGCGGGTTGAAGCTGCCCGTGGAGGCGGGGCCGCCCGGTGATGAGTTGAATATCCTTCACAGCGGTAATCTTGTGCTGATCGACCGCACCGGCGTGATCCGTGGCTACTACGACGGGCTCAGCGAAGCCGGCCGCATCCAACTGCTGGCCGACCTGCGCCGACTGGTGCAGGAATAAACAAAGCTCCGGGCACACCCATAAACAACTATAATGGCTGTTTCTTATGCCTGATATTCCCAAAATCGGATTCGCGCCACCCAGCGCCGAGCAGTTCGAGTCGCTGCTGCAGGCGAACCCGGCCAGCCCGCCGACCAAGTGGCAACTGCGCGCGCCGCTGATCGTCGCGGCTATCTTCCTGGGGATGGGTCTGGCAACAACCGGGATAGCCGCCGCACTGCTTCCCTGGATCGGCCTGGGTATCCTCTTCGGCAGTAACTGGTCGCGCACCCAGCGAGCCATGAACCTCGAAGCCCGCGTGCGCGACACGCAACAGGTCGCCATGACGCGCCGGTATCCTGCCGCATTACGCCAGGCCTGGCGATTGCTACCTCAAACCACCCCCGCGCCGAACCTGCACAGCCAGACGGTTGCGATGATTTCACACTGCCTGGATTCACTGGGCGCATACGACGCCGCGATCGTCGGCTACGACTACTTGCTTCAGCGCCTGCCCCCCGGTGAACCCATCGCCGTACACATCGGTGTCAGCCGCGCCAACGCCGTGCTCGGCGCTGAACGCTTATCCGATGCCGACGACTCGATACGCCGACTGCGCGGCGCGGTTGAAGCTTTCCCCGATACCTCGATCAGTGCCGCCTACCGATTGGCGCAGCTCGCGCAGCAGGTAAGGACCAACCACTTCAGTGAAGCGGTTAATGAAAATGATGACCTCCTGGAGGCGCTGCGGCCGCTCGGTGTTGAAGCCGGCTACGGCCACGCGCTGATGGCGCTTTGCCATTACCACTACCCAACCGAGGCTGAAGCACTGCAAACAACCGAGCCGCAGACGCACGAAAAAGCCCGGCTCTGGTGGGACCGTGCAACCCTGCTCCTGCCGCCGAAAACCCTGCTCCAGCGTTACCCCGAACTGGCGCCCTTGACGGAGATGCCGTGAGCGAACAACCGTTACAAGAACCGCCCCGGCAAGACGAAGGCAACAGCGATGAAACCGCGCAGCATGATCGTGCTCCCAAAGATGCACCGCGCGATTCGGTTACCTTCTCGCCCGAGCGATTCGAGCGCGAATGCCTGATCGACCTGGTCCTGCGCCGGGGCATGTTGGTCCTGGCGCTGCTGGCGTTATTGTTTCTGCTCATCCTCGATCAGTCCAATACAACACTCGGTCTGATGCTCGTGATACTGGTGTTGTTCCTGTGGATGGGAATTGGTTCGATCGGCGCAAATGTATGGCGCATGCTGCCGCACGTGACCGCGATGATCGGCCAGGACCCCGCCGCGGCAGAAGCGCACCTGGCAAACATGTTGAACAAGTACCCGCTGATGCCCTGGCTGCGCTTACTCTTGTATCACCGGCTCGCCGCGATCCGCCACCGCCAGCACCGCTTCGCCGAGTCGGCCATGATCTGCCAGGCGGTACTCAGTAAACCGCTCGGTCCCGCACGCCGGCAGCGCGGTTCGCTATTGTTGATGCTCGCCGAAGCCAGCATGCAGTGCCACGATCTTTACGGCGCATACATGGCGCTCTCGGCCCTGCAAGGCGAACCGCTCAACATCGCCGAACGTCTGCAACGCCTAGCCATCCAGACACGCTACGAAGTACTCGGCGGCCACGACCGCGCCGCGCTGCACGATATCCGCCAAAAACTCCTGATGGCTGAACTCATGCCCGCCGAACACTGCGGCGCGATGCACGCCATGCTCACCGCCTCCGCCAAACGCGCCGGCCGACGGGAACTCGCCGAATGGCTCTGGAAACGCAGTGAACTGCTCTGCGGCCGCGAAAAACTCGATCGCCTCATCCGCAGCGCCTTCGCCATCGGCGTCGTCGGACCCCCGGAGTGAAAAGCAGAAAACGCAGAAAAGCAGAAAACACAGAAAATAAAATCCGATACCCGATACCCGATACCCGATACCCGAAAACCGATACCCGATACCCGATACCCGAAAACCACCCGGCCCTTCGCTGCGATCAGAACCGGCGTTGGGGGGGCAAAGCCATTAGCCTTTAGCTGTTAGCCATTAGCACAAATCCTAAATCATCAATCCTAAATCATAAATACAATCCCCTACACCCTACACCCTACACCCTACACCCTACACCCTACACCCTACACCCCACCATGACCCTTGCCATCCTCCCCGAATACTGGTTTGCCGACAAAAACCAATGGCTCTTACTTTTCATCGCCGTCGTCGCGATGGCCGGCGTTATCAAGGGCGCGGACTGGCTTGTGGATGGCGCTGCGGGGATCGCGTCACGGCTAGGTATGCCCAAGGTCATCATCGGCGCGACCATCGTTTCGCTGGGCACGACCAGCCCCGAGGCGGCTGTGTCCGTGCTTGCCGCGTGGCAGGGGGATGCGGGCCTTGCGCTGGGTAATGGCGTCGGTTCCATCATCGCGGACACCGGTCTGATCTTCGGTCTGGGATGCCTGATGACGCAACTGCCCGCCGACAAGTTCGTGCTCAACCGCCAGGGCTGGGTGCAGTTCGGCTCTGCCGTGTTGCTGGCCGCGATCTGTTACATCTTATTTGCCGTGCAACGGGATGCCGCACAACTCGGCCGATCCGTCGGCGCGCTACTGGTCACGTTGCTTGTCGTCTACATGTACATGTCCGTCAAGTGGAGCAGGCAACACGCCCACGGCGCGCCGCACCTGATCGACCACATCGGCAACGACGCCACCGAACACGTCCCCGCCACCGATGTCCCCGATACGCCAAAATCAATGCCCATGCTGATCGTGACGGGTTTGATCGGCCTCGCGATCGTCATTGTCTCGGGCGATGCGCTGGTATCTTCGGTCAGTGAAGTGGCGGTCTACTGGGGCGTCCCGCAGGCCGTGATCGCCGCGACACTCGTCGCCTTCGGCACATCACTGCCCGAACTGGTCGTCGGCATCACCGCCATCCGCAAGGGCCACGCCGAACTGCTCGTCGGCAACGTCATCGGCGCAGACATCCTCAATGTCCTGTTCGTCATCGGCGCAGCTTCGCTCGCCAAACCGCTGCCCATCGTTGAAGCTGAAGCGGTAAGCGCATCACACATCTTCCTCTGGCTGCACCTGCCGACCATGCTCATCATGCTGGCGCTCTTCCGCATCTACATCAGCCGCGCCACAAAAGTGGGCAACTTCTCCCGCTGGATGGGCGCACCGCTGGTTGTCATGTACATCGCCTACACGGCGATCGGCTATATCGCCTCCCTGCAAGGTTCAAGCCATTAACTTCTTCCTGACGAAGACAAGATAGCGTATGCTATTCATGTAAAGGCTTGTTAAATCGATAACACTATCCGTTTAGGGGACATCTCATGTTTGCAACACTCAGCCGTAGTTGGGAATACGCCAAGATCAGTTACGGTGTGATCTGGGAAAACAAGCAACTGGTCATCTTCCCGATCCTCTCCTCCATCGCCGCCATCATCGTGATCGCCAGTTTCCTGCTGCCCTTGTGGACGAGCGGCATGCTCGATCAACTTGCCAATGCAACCGACGATCCACAGGCGGCGCAGTCACAGGCCAACAACATCCTGCTCTACGTCATCCTCTTCGCGTTCTACTTCTGCAACTACTTCGTCATCGTCTTCTTCAACTCCGCACTGACCGCCTGCGCCATGCGCGTGATCAACGGCGAAGACGCGAGTATCGGTGACGGTTTAGCCATGGCCTTCAAACGTCTGCCGCAGATCATCGCCTGGGCGTTTGTTTCCGCGATCGTCGGCGTCATCCTGCAGATCATCGAAAACGCACACGAAAAAGCCGGCCAGATCATCTCCGCCATCCTCGGCAGCGCCTGGACCGCGTTGACCTACTTCGTCGTGCCTGTCATCGTCGTGGACGGCGCGGGTCCGGTCGAAGCCTTCAAACAATCCGTCGGCACACTCAAGAAGCAGTGGGGGACCGCGCTGGTCGGCGGGTTCTCGCTCGGTTTCCTCGGCATGCTCGTCATCCTGCCCATCGTCTTGATAGGTGGCGGCCTGATCTGGCTCGCGACCAAATCCATGGGCCCGGGCGGCCTGATCGCCGCGATCGCCGTCGCCGTCGTCCTCTTCGCCATCGGCACAGCCGTCAACAGCGCCGCCGGCGTCGTCTTCAAAGCCCTGCTCTTCAACTTCGCCACCAACCGCAGCCTCCCCCCAAACATCGACGCCTCCACCTTCGGCGACGCGTTTGTGAGTAAGAGTTGATCGTGAAGAGCAAAAATCTTGAGTGGCAAACCTATCATCGCGCAAGATAAACAAGTCATCCGTTTCAACGATACGGGTCAGCAATGGATCGCTATCTGGTATCCACCCGAGGAAGGTCCACCCGACGGCAAACGCCACGGCTCAGCAGTCGTTTGTTTCACGCCCGACAATCAGATCGTGCTCGTGAGTTCGGATCATGGCAACACATGGGGCTTTCCCGGCGGCCGACCGATCGACGATGAAGACTGGCTGACGACACTTGAACGGGAAGTCAACGAGGAAGCATGTGCGCGTTTGGAACACGCAACGCTATTGGGTTTCGTACAAGGTGAATGTGTTCAAGGCCACGAACAGGGGCTCGTACTCGTCCGCGCCCTGTGGTGTGCAAACGTGACCCTCTTGCCATGGGAATCACAACACGAGACAACCGACCGCCGACTAGTTGATGTAAATGAAGTACTGGATTGCGCGCAATACCCACCCGGCGCACGCCCCATCTATCAACGATGGATCAACGAGGCGCGACATATTCGTGAGTAAGGCACAACTCCTCCCGTTTAGCGAGCGAGCTTGCTCGCCCATAACACAACCACAACACCAGGCATAACAAAAACCCCCACACTTCCGCGTGCGGCTTTTTTTTGATTGCCACCTGAAAACGTATCACTCGGGTTCGTACATCTTCCCATCCACCGTCGTCAGACTGATCCCATCAAAAAACAACCTGAACGTCCCCTCCGGATTGTGATGGTCCGTACAGACCTTGATCGGTCCGAGCTGCTTGTTCGCTTCCCACGTCATCGCGCCGCCCTCATCGCCGCCGCCGCGGCGGAAGACCCAGTGCGTGATCATGTGGTCCTCATCCAGATAAATGTCATACGCATCGCCCGGCGTATACCCACCCTCGTCCGGATACTGTACGATCAGCTTCCGCCCCTCGCCCTCGCCCATCGGCAACTTCGTCATCCCCTCATCCGTAAACGACGGGTTCGACCATACCAACTGGAACGGGAACAGGAACCAGTAGCTGTCATTGATAAACCGCTTGTCCGCGGTAATCACATCCTCGGATGTATTTTCATTGAGTTCGCTGCGCTTATACATGATGGTCGGCTTGCCTTCTTCTTCGAGCGTCACCAGATCATCCTTAGGCCGCCACGTCCAGTGCCGCGCCACATCACGCGTCTCCGTCTTTACTCTAAACGTGTACTTCACCTCCGCCACCTTATCCCACTGCTTCAGGCCGTACACTCGAGCAACCTCTTTCGCGAGTTTCTGCCCGTCCGACTTCCCTGCCTGCGCGACCGGCGCAGCCACCGCGCAAACAAGCAACGCCAACAGGCATACGACAGCACGCATTTTCCTGTATTTCATTTTTCCGCCCTTATCTTGAGTATCAGGTCTGTTCAAACAGATCGTTGTCTGTTTCATGCACAGCCAATTGTATGCCCAGATGTTCCGCCGCGGCCTTGGTGAGTTGTCGGCCCTTGCGTGTGCGGGCCAGGAAGCCGATCTGTAACAGGTAAGGCTCGCAGACTTCTTCCAGTGTTCCCGAATCCTCACCCAGTGTGGCCGCGATGGCTTCGACGCCGACGGGGCCGCCCTCGTAGGTTTCGGCGATGACGCGCAGGTACTTGCGGTCCAGTTCATCGAGGCCCAGGTCGTCGACGCCTTCGAGTTTCAGCGCATCGTCGACGATAGCCGCATCGAGTTTGCCTTTGTGTTTGACCTGTGAGTAGTCGCGGATTCGCCGAAGCAGTCGGTTAGCGATACGTGGCGTGCCGCGCGAGCGCGAGGCGATGGCCTGCAAAGGTTCATTCGTCGGATTCATATCCAGCAGGCCCGCGCTGCGCCGCAGTATCTGCAATAAGTCATCCTGTGGGTAGAAGTCAAGGTTATGCGTCAAGCCGAACCGCGAACGCATGGGCCCGGAGATCAACCCCGCGCGCGTCGTCGCGCCGATCAATGTGAACGGCTGAAGTGGCAGCGTGATTGTCTTGGCGTGCATCCCCTGATCGACCGTCACATCGATCTTAAAATCCTCCATCGCGGAATAGAGATACTCCTCCAGCGACACCGGCATACGGTGCACCTCATCAATAAACAAGACATCCCCACGCTGGAGTTTCGTCAAAAATCCCACCAGGTCGCCCGGCTTTGTCAGTGCCGGCCCGCTCGTTACCGTCAGGTGCGCATCCATCTCATTGGCGATCACATGCGCAAGCGTCGTCTTGCCCAATCCCGGTGGCCCATGCAGCAGCACGTGTTCCATCGGTTCGTTGCGCTGCTTGACCGCCTCCAGGGTGATCCGCAGCTTCTCTACCAGCTTGGGCTGGCCCACATAATCATCCAGCAGCGTCGGGCGCAGCGACAGATTCAGCGCCTCTTCGCCGGGCGTGCGCGTCTTGCCGGAGACTATGCGTTCGGTGGCCATGGGAGGATGATATAGGGTTTGGGGTTTGGGGTGTAGGGCGTGGGGTGGGAAAAGCCATTAGAGCGTCTTCCAATCTCATGTAGCATACCCGCAGCTGCGGAAGTAGTTGCGGCACTCGTCCAGGGATACCGCACGCAACGCCCGGCCGATCGCCTCAATCAGTTTGTCGCTGGTCCGCGCGGCGGCGGCACGCAGCAGGGCTTTGACCTTGCTCCACATCTTTTCGATCGGGTTGAAGTCCGGTGAGTACGGCGGTAAGTACCACAGGTCACAGCCCGCCGCTTCGATCGCTTCACGCACCCCGCGCACCTTGTGCGACGCCAGGTTATCCATCACCACGATCTGGCCTTGCTTCAGCGCCGGGGCCAGGCAACGCTCGACGTAGCCGCGGAACAGCGCCGCATCCGTCGCGCCGTCGAAGGCCAGCGTCGCCCGTTGGATCACACCCTCACAACCGATCGCGCTGAGCATCGTCGTCGTACGCCAGTGGCTGTGCGGCGCCGCGGCGTCCAGCCGGCAACCGCGTCCGGCCCAGCCCCGCAGGCGGGTCATGTTCGTCCTCGCGCCCGATTCATCCAGGAACACAAGCTGCTTAGGCTCGATGAACCGCGTGGCGATGCGGAAGTTCACACGCTGACGCTTCACATCCGCGCGGTCCTGCTCGCTGGGCCGTAATGACTTTTTTTAAACGTCCACCCCAGCTTCCAACGCACCGTCCGCCACATCGTGCCCAGCCCGCAACGGATGCCCAGCTCACGCTCGCAACGCACACGCAACGCATCCAGCGTCGTGTCCGGCTTCTGCTTGAGCATCGCATGTACACGCTGCAGGTCTTTGCCGGCGAACCGGCTGACGTAGTCGCCGCCCTGAGGCCGCGGCGCGATCCCCTCGCCTTCACGACGCCGTTGCTTGAGCCGACGCACCCACGAGGCGCTGACCGAGAACCGCTTGGCCACCTCACGCGTGCCGTGCCCGGCATCACACGCCGCCAACACCCGCTTCCGCAGATCCATTGAGTATGCCTTCATCAAAGCCTCCTTGCTTGAAGGCACAGCATAATCACTTGTGTACAAGGGCGCTACAGAGGCGTGGAAGATGCTCTAGCCGTTAGCTTTTAGCCATTAGCAATACAATTTCCGATACCCGATACCCGATACCCGATACCCGATACCCGATACCCGAAAACTACCCGGCCCTTCGCTTCGCTCAGAACCGGCGTTGGGGGGGAAGAGCCATTAGCCTTTAGCGATTAGCGATTAGCCATTAGCACAAATCTCAAATCATCAATCCAAAATCATAAATACAATCCCCACACCCCACACCCCACACCCCACACCCCACACCCCACACCCCACACCCCATCTCAATCCATCCCGATCACACGCTCGATCTCTTCCAGTGACGTCTCGCCGCGGATCACCATGTCGTAGCCTGCTTCTTTGAGGCTGGTGAACATGGTCAGGTCGATGGCTTTGCGGATCGCGCCGATGTCCGGTGTTTTCATGATGACATCGCGCAGGGCGTCGTTGGTGGTCAGTAATTCGTACACACCTTGCCTGCCCTGGTAGCCCGTGCCGAAGCACTTGGCGCAGCCGCCGGGCGCGTAGACCGTTTCGATCCCGGTCGTGCTTCGGCCCATACGCATCACCTGCTCGGGCGTCGGGCGCTTGGGCACCTTGCAGTACTCGCAAAGCAGTCGTGCAAGACGTTGGGCAAGCACGAGGTTCAGCGTCGAAGCGATCAAGTAAGGCTCAACGCCAAGATCGATCAGACGGAAGATCGTGCCGATCGTGTCCTTCGCGTGCACGGTCGACAAAACAAGGTGCCCGGTACTCGCCGCCTGCATCGCAGCGGTTGCGGTGTCGCGGTCGCGGATTTCGCCCAGCACGATGATGTCCGGGTCCTGCCGCAAGCACGAACGCAATAGCTGATGGAAGCTTTGCCCCTGATCTTCATCCACCGGGATCTGCGTCACACCCGCCAACTCGTACTCGACCGGGTCTTCGATCGTGATCACGTTACGTTGGTTTGAATCGATCTGACGCAGCGCCGCGTACAGCGTCGTCGTCTTGCCCGAGCCGGTCGGCCCGCAGTTCAGCAGCATGCCGGTGTTCTGCCGGGTCAAATCGCGGATGCGTGTGTACATCCAGTCCGGCAGGTACATATCGGTCAGGTGCTGCGGCGCGTTCTTCGGGTCCAGCACACGCACAACCAGCTTTTGCCCGAACATCGAAGGCGTAAAGCTGATGCGGTAGTCGATCCGCCTGTCCGGCACCTGCACGGAGAAGTGGCCCTCCTGCACGATGCCGCGCTTCGCGATGTCGATATCGCCAAGCACTTTCACCAGGCTCGACAGTCGGCGATACGTCTCGGTATCCACCTTCGAGACCTCGACCATCGCGCCGTCGATGCGCAAACGCACCAGCCCGCCCTCACGCTTCGGCTCCATGTGGATATCCGATGCGCCCGAACGGATACAGCCCATCAACAATAGCCGCATGATGTCCAGCGCCTCGGCACTGGACGCGCCGCGTTTTTCCGCGCCGACCGCGCTGTGCACCGTCTGACCGCGTGCATTGATCAACGCGACCTTGGATAGCCCGTAAGGCACATCCTTGCCGACCTTCAGCAGTGCCGTAAATGAACCGATGCCGTAGCTGCCGGGCACCGGTCCTTCGCTTTCGTCGAGAATCACCGGCTCGCCGACCTCGATGTCGATCGCTTCCATGCTGTCCGCCATCGTGTCCGACAGGCTGCCACGCCGTTTGCTCGGATCGGCATGCGGCAACTGGTTCGCAGCGACCTGCACCGTCTGGCCATCATCAATGAACTTTACGCTCGTGGTCCCGACCTGGAACACCGTACCCGTGCGCAGCACGACCGAGACGATATCCAGCCCGTCGATCTTCGTGCCGTTACGCGAATCCAGATCGCGCAGCACGTAACCGTTGTTCGACCATTCGATCTGGCAGTGGTGTCGGCTGATGAGTTTGTCGTCTTCGATAGCGACCGAATTACTGGCGTGCCGACCGATCGTAACCTTGTTGGCAGCAAGATTGCAGCGTTTAACGCCCGATCGGGTATGAACTTCTAAATGCGCCATGGTCACGCATTGTAACCGGTTAGGGGGAGGAAAGCAGGGGAGTAAAAAACTGGAAATAGAATCCTTCCGACACCCAGGATTAAAGCAGGAGGGGGTCGAGCAGGTGAGTCGGTGGAATAAAATGGACTCGATATCCGACGCCCGATACCCGAGAAGATACCCGGCCCTTCGCTTCGCTCAGAACCGGCGTTGGGGGGAGGGAAAGCCGTTAGCCATTAGCACAAATCCCAAATCATCAATCCCAAATCATAAATACAATTCCCCACACCCTATACCCTAACCACGTCCCGTTCCTGCTCGACCAGGTCGTCGTAGGTTTCCCGTCGGCGGATGACCGTGGCTTCGCTCCCATCGACCAGGATCTCCGCCGGACGCGGCATGGCATTGTAGTTGCTCGCCATCACCATCCCGTACGCCCCGGCCGTAAAGAAGCACAAACCGTCGCCACGCTTCAAGGGCGGCAGCTTCCGGTCCTTCGCCAGCGTGTCGGATGTTTCGCAGATCGGCCCGACCACGTCGTACGCCTGCAGGCCCGGCATATCCATCTCCATCGCTCGCTTCTTCGGCTCGTATTCCTTCGCGACCTGTGTCGGCCAGGCGAAGTGGAACCCTTCGTAGAACGACGGCCGGATCAGGTGGTGCATCCCCGTATCCACGATCGCAAATGTCTTGCTCCCGCCGGTCTTGATGTACTGCACCTGACACGCCAGCACGCCCGAGTTGCCCGCGATCGTTCGGCCCGGCTCGATGATGACCTTCAACCCCTTATCCTTAACAAGCGGGATGATCGCCTCGGCATAGGAGGTGTACGCCGGACTCTTGCCCGATTCGTAATCCGCAGCGTAACCGCCGCCGATATCCAGCGTATCCACGGTATAACCTTCTGCGCGCAAACCGTCGATCAGCTCGATCGCCTTGGTGATCGCCTGCACGTAAGGATCGGGCGAATAGATCGGCGAACCGATGTGCAGGTGAATCGCGGTCAGTCGGCAGTGTTCGTTGTGGCCGTACGACTGGAAGAACCGCTTGGCGCGTTCGATGTCCACGCCGAACTTCGTTTCCTTCTTGCCCGTCGTTGTCTTGGCGTGCGTCTTCGCATCGTACACATCAGGATTCACGCGCAGCGCGCCGTTCGCCTTCTTGCCCAGACGCTTCGCGATCGCAGCGATGTTCTCGAACTCGGCTTCCGATTCGATGTTGAACCAGCCGATCCCCGCATTGATGCCAAGCTCGATCTCCGCGTCCGTCTTGCCGACGCCCGCATACACGACCTTGCTCATGTCCGCCCCGGCCTGCTGCGCGCGGAAGATCTCGCCGCCCGACACCACATCCATCCCGCTGCCTTGCTCAGCCAGCAGCTTGATGATGTTCAGGTTCCCGCAACTCTTGATCGAGTAGCAGATGATCGGGTCGATCTCCGCAAACGCGCCGGTCAGCGCCTTGTAATGCCGGAGAAATGTCTCTTTAGAGTAGATATAGACCGGCGAACCGACCCTGGCCATGATGTCATCCACCGCCACGTCTTCACAGAAGAGCCTGCCATCACGATACGTAAATGAGTCCATGTCGGATCCTTCTATAACAATGCGTCAAGTCCGACATCATAGCCCCGTAATCCAGCGGGTAAACTGTGGAGCAGAGATTGCCGTTTCGGGCTCCAAAGGAGCCACGGCATGTAGCCACGGGTAGAGCGCAGCGCCACCCGTGGATAGAAGGGGGCTTTGTATCTTAGTCGCCCCGGCAGGGACGAAGGAGTGTGAGTACTTCCTCCACCCCTCCGGGGTGGGCAACATAAAACGACTCGACCACCACGGGTTCCGCTGCGCTCCACCCGTGGCTACAACCCGCCGCCCCTGCGGGGCGATATTTTCTCCCGTATAACACAAAGTCAAATGTCTGACCCCAGCACATTCCAGCCCGGCAAACGGATCTGCGTTGTTGGCAATAGTGGCTGCGGCAAAACCTACGTCGCCAAGAGGCTCGCTGAGTTGCTGGGGGTGACCTATATCAGCAATGACTGGATTTATTGGGGGCCTGATTGGACGACGGCCCCGCTGGAGCAACGACTCGCTGAGTATGACAAAGCCACCCGTGCCGAAACCTGGACCTTCGATGGCAATATCGATGGGATGATCAACAAAGGCCCCGTATTCCTGCAACGTGCCGACACGATCATCTGGCTTGATCTACCCCGTTGGCGGGTTTTTACGCAAGCCTTAGGCCGGTCGATCAAGCGCGTTTGGACCAAAGAGCCGATGTGGCACAACAATACGGAAAGTTGGCGAAAGACCTTTTTCTCCCGAGAATCTATCCTCATCCTGACGATGAAAAGCTACGCCAGCCGCAAGCAACGCAATCAGTCCCTGTTTAATGATCCGGCACACGCACGCATCAGAAAGTTGCGACTGACACGACGCAAGCAGGTCAATACCTGGCTCGCCTCTGTCAGACGTGAGACTGCCGAATAAACCAAGGTTATAGCTGTGAGACAAGCCATCGATACACCGACCAAACCCGGCAAACGGATCGCCGTCCTCGGCACGTGCGGCAGCGGCAAGACGTTTGTCGCCAAACGCTTGGCCGAACTGCTGGAGATCCCCTACATCTGTAGTGATGCGATCCTCTGGGGGCCCAACTGGACGCTGAAGTCGTCTGACGAGCAACTCGCCGGCTATGACGAGGCTACCTGTTGCGAAGCCTGGACCTTCGATGGCAACCTGGGCACAGCTACCAAAGCCAAGAACGCCTTGGTGCTGGACCGCGTCGACACGCTCATCTGGCTCGACCTGCCGTTGCGTACCGTGCTTCCCCAGCTTCTGAAGCGCACGATCCGCCGGGCCTGGACGCAGGAGGAACTCTGGCACGGCAACCGCGAGAGCTTCCGCCTGTCCCTGTTCTCTACCGATTCGATCCTCCTCTGGGCCCTGCGCACTTACCGCTCAAACCGCACCCGATACACCGAGCTTTTCAACGACCCCAACCACGCCCACCAACGACGCATCCGCTTCAGAAGCCGCCGAGTCCTGAATGCGTGGCTGGCTGGGATTGAAGAAAAGCAGAAAACGCAGGAATCGCAGAAAAGCAGGAAATGAAATCCTTCTGATCCCTTGGAAGAGACCCGCGGAAAGCTGCTTCGCAGCTATCGCGCGGCTTAGGGAGGGGGCTATTAGCGATTAACGATTAAAAATCAGCGATTAAAATCCCTACACCCCAATCCCTAACCCCCAATCCCCAATCGCCTAAAATCCCCCCATGGACCTCGTCTACCTCGACAACAATGCCACCACCAGACCCGATCCGCGGGTCATCGAAGCCATGCAGCAGGCGCAGCAGCAGTTCTGGGCCAATCCGTCCAGCATCCACCGCCAGGGCCAGCTTGCCCGTCAGCAGGTCGAGCTGGCCCGTGCTTCGGTCGCATCCCTGATCAACGCACATCCCCGGCAGATCGTCTTCACCTCCGGCGGGACCGAGTCCAACAACCTTGCGATCCGCGGCGTCCTCGGGGATTCAGCCGACGCTGTGCTCATCACCAGCAAGCTTGAACACTCGGCTGTACGCGAACCGGCGGAGGTGTTTGGCAAGATAGGTAAAACCGTCTGGCTCCCGATCGCTGATGGTGGCGTGATCAATCCGCAATCCGTCGCTGATGCGATCCGTGAATATCAAGACGCGGCCGGGCCGATACTCATCAGCATCCAATGGGCGAATAACGAAACCGGCGCGATCCAGCCCATCGAGCAGATTGTGCAAGTCGTGCAACAAGCCCGTGAACAAACTTCATCACGCCATGGCATCTACCTGCACGTCGATGCCTGCCAGATGGTGGGCAAGATGCCCGTCGATGTCAGCAAGGTCGAGGTTGATTTATTAACGCTCTCCGCCCACAAGTTTCACGGCCCCAAAGGCGTGGGGGCACTATATGTTCATCGCGGGTTACGATTAAAACGGCAAATCCACGGCGGCCCGCAGGAATTGCAGCGCCGAGGCGGCACGGAAAATACCGCCGCGATCATCGGATTCGGTGTGGCAGCGGAGCTGGCCGCAAAATTTCTGATAGATGACCAGCAATTAATCGCGTTGACAGCATTGCGTGACCGTTTCGAATCCTCCTTGCTTGAGCGTATTCCAAGCGCCGTCATCAACGCTCCGCAGGATAAAAGCCCGGCTTTTCGGCTATGGAACACGAGCAACATCGGTTTTCCCGGCATTGAAGCCGAGGCGATCCTGCTGGGCCTCAGCGAACGCGGCGTCTGCGCCTCGGCCGGCGCAGCGTGTTCCAGCGGATCGCTCGAACCTTCGCCGGTTTTATTAGCGATGGGGGTGCCCGAAGCTGTGGCTCACGGCTCGATCCGCTTCTCATTGGGCCGGGAAACAACCGACCAGGCAATGGACCGGGCGCTGGAATTGATCCCCGAAGTCGTGGGTCGATTGGGTCGATTAATGCCCCATGGATAACCCGCGCTTTACCTCAAGCCCGTCCTGTCGCACAATAGGTATTCTTACGAGGACGAGGTAAACCACTCATGCAGTCGATGACGTGGACGATTTCACGGTTGGGCAGTCGGTTCAATCTGCTGTTCGAGCCCTACCGCAACCGTGTGATGCATTCGGCCATGGGCCGATTGTTGGATAAGCCGTTGGACTTGAAAGTAGGACTGGTGGAATCCGACGGGACCCACCGCGTGCTGCCTTTCACGACCGACGGCCGAACGCTTACCAACTGCGAACAGTTCGAACGCATCAACTCCATCACCTATCGGGGCTACAGCGAAAAACAAAACCTGCGCTTCGAGTTCAATGTCCACGCCGTCTTCTACCCCCAGGACGAACGGCTGTGCATCATGCCCGCCTTCTACCTGGAGATGCGCGTCAATCCCGTGCACCGCGTGCGCTGGTACGAATCCGAAGAAGTCCCCGAAAAGGTCAAGCTCTTCATCCGCCTGAAACGGCCCGACACGGATATCTCCGTCAAACCCGGCATCGAAGAAGGTGAACTCTGTTCGATCAATATGGCCTACAGCAATTCGTTGAAACCACACAACGAAGAGTTCGCCATGCCGACCGACAACGACCCGGCCCAGCAGCGATCGGTCCAGGTACACGAACGCATCGTCAGCCTTAACCCCGGCTGCACCGCCACCGAATGCGGGCAAGGGCTCATGCTCGAACTGCCCGTCACCGACGCCGGCAGCGGTATCAAGTGGCGCCTCGTCTGGGGCGCGCACGTCCGCGAACCCGTCCTGAAAGTCAAACACGAAGGTAAAATTCGCGACGCCGTCTTCCGCTACAACCACGCATGGAACAGCCTCGATGAAGTGATCGATGAAGCCGTCGAGACACGCGACGTCCGGCTCGCACTGTCGCGCCGATTCGAAAAACTCCTCGAGCAGGCGCCGATGGACACCGCACAATCCCACCTGCTTGCACAGAGCTTCCAGGCCTGGCTAAGCAACACCTTCTGGTGCGACATCGTCGGTGATGAGCCGGTCCCCCCGCAATGGTTCAGCGCGTGGGAAGGCTCGTGTGCCTACATCGGCACGCTCGACGTCGAATACAACATCTCGCTGATCTACCTCACGCTCTGGCCAAAGCTGCTGGGGATGCAGTTCGATCAATGGGCCGAGCAGGAACGCAAACACGCCCCTTCATCCGGCAGTTTCATCTGTCACGACCTCGGCGCCGGCGTCAACGCGACCGGCCAGTACTACCAGCACGACATGGAAGTCGAGGAAAACTGCAACTTCCTGCTTTTGCTCCAGGCTTACACACACTGGACCGGCAAAGACGACATCCTCCAGAAACACGCCGACCTGATCGTACGCCTCGCTCGCTATCTCGTCTGGAGCGACCGCGACGGCTCGGGCTTCCCCTCGATGGGCGTCGCCAACACGATCGATGACGCGAGCCCGGCCATGCAGTTCTCGCGCAAGCAAACCTACCTCGCCGTCAAACGCATCGCCGCGCTCAAGGCCATTGCCGATCTGCTCTCGATCCGTGGCGGGCACGACGACCTGGCGCGCTCCTGCGAAACACTTGCCGAGGGTGACCTTGCCAAAGTCGAATCCGCCGCCTGGCTGAGCGATCACTACGCGGTCTGTATCGATAAATCGGCTGTCGGCATCACCGATGCCTGGACCGGTAGGCCGCTGCCTTACGAAACACTGCCCGGCTGGGACGCCTACTCGATCTACACCGGCAACGGACTATTGCTGCCGATGATGGTCGGCCGACCCGACCTGCTCGAACGCCGCCGGCTACGCACCGATGTCGCTAATTCGCAACGCGAAAATGCATCACGCTACGGCTGCGGCCACACCTCGGCCGAGTCCGACAACGTCTGGGTCAGCCAGAACCTCTGGCGCGACACGCTCGCCCAGTACATCCGCCTGCGCCCCATGTCCTCCCAGTATTACTGGGACATGCAGGTCATGAGCAACACCGGCCCCAACTCCATGGGCTACACCGACGCCTACATCAATAACTACATCGCCTACAGCCCAAGGGGCATCACCGTCATCGGCCACCTGCTCGCCGCGCCACGTCTCATCATCGACCGCCGCGCGCCCGGCGGCGCATACATCACCGTCGACCCCGACCGCCACAAGCCACAACGCTGGCCGCTGCTCCCCCTCGCCGACTGGAAAGCAGGCAAGATCCCCGTCTGCGTCATCGACCACCACGGCCGCGTCACCATCGAAGGCCAGATCGATCCCGTCATCGTCCACGGCAACAAGCCCGACCCCGATCAACCCGCCGGCGGCGCGCAGATGATCGGGTAGGGAGGGGGTAATGCTCGAATGACGAATCCACGAATGACGAATCAATGCTCAAATAACGAATGACGAAACCGCTGTAGACGGGTCATTGAACATTTGAGCATTTGACATTCTTTCGTCATTCGTGCATTCGAAGTTCGTGAATTACTCAGATATTCCCAAGTCCGCCTTCGTCATCAGACTGTCAAACACATACCCCGCGCCTTCGACGTTCTCCCTTGCGCCTTCCTGGCGGTCGATCACGGCGATGATTGCGACGATCGTCGCGCCCATGTCGGTCAGGCTCTTGGCTGCTTCCAGCACCTGCCCGCCGGTGGTGGCGATGTCTTCGAGGATGACGATGTGTTCGCCGGCTTCGAGTTTGCCCTCGACCTGTTTGGCTGTGCCGTAGTTCTTTTTCTGGTTACGGATCAGCACGGTCGGCTTGTTCGCCGCGATGCTGGTCGCGCTGACGATCGGGATCCCACCCAGCTCCGCCCCGGCAAGCTTGTCCACTTTGCCCGGCAGCGCCTCGATCTTCTTCGCAAACCGCTGCGCCAGTGCCTCTAGAATGTCCGGCTGCGTCTGGAACAGGTACTTATCCAGGTAATATTTGCTCTTTCGGCCCGAACGCAGCGTGAAGTCCCCGTGCAGCAGGGCCGAATCTTTTATCCGTTGGATCAGTTGTTCGTCTGTCATGATGCAGAAGATAGCCTCAAGCGGGTGTCGCGGAAAGTGGCCTGTTTTGGGGCCTCACGGCTCGATGGTTTTCCCGCTGCGGTCCCGGAAAAACAGTGCGTGCAGCACGAACGCCCCGGCCGCGATACCCGTCGCGATGCCGAACACCACCAAAATATCGCCGTCAAACATCGTGGAGACCTGCCCGGCAAAGATGTTACCCACGATCCGTCCGCTGCCGAACACGACCATCGCGTACAGCCCCTGTATCGAGTTGCGGAACGCGGGTTCCGCGCGGTGGTTCAGGTACAACGGCGGCAAGACAAACAGCGCCAGCACCGTCAGCCCGTGCAGCAGTTGCGTGCCCACCGCGACAAACAACGTCGGCGCAAGCCACAGCAACGCCAGCCGCAGCCCGACCGCCGCGATGCCAAACATCAACAGCCAGCGCGCCCCCAGCTTGCGCAAAAGCCACCCGAACAAAAGCACGTAAGCAATTTCAAACGTCACTCCCACCGACGAGATCAAGCCGATCCATTCTTCTTTCACCTGGATCACCCGCGTCAGGTACAGCGGGTAAAACGTGTAGTACGCCGCCGTCGCCACGTGCGCCAGCCACATCGTCAGGCAGAATAGCGCCATGTCCGGCTGCAACATGCACTTCAGCGCCAGCTTCGTCGGCATGTGGTCGCCGTCTTTGGCAGGGGGGTGCGGATCGGGAACCTCTATCGGCGTCGTCGTTTCCCCAAGCGACCCGCGCGTGTGCGGCAGCAAAAACGTGTTCGCCGCCGCGATCAACGCCACCACCAGCGCGCACGCCGGCGCGAGTTGGATCAGAGAAGCGTCGCCGCCTTTCATCAACCAATACAGAACGAACGACGGCGCGATAAAACCGAGTGTCCCAAAAACGCGGACGCGGTGATACGGCGGCGTCGGCTTGCCCTCCGCTTCACGCAATCCCCGCACGCTGAACAATAAGCCGTCGACCAACGACATCATCGGCGCCATCGCCAGCGCCCAGACCAGGAACGCCGGGATCAGCCACCAGAACCCGCCTGTCAACAGCATCAGGCCCAGCGCCGCCGCCGCCGACAGGAATGTACACCGAAGCAGTACTCTATTTTCCAGTTTCAGGTCCGCCAGCAGCGACATGATCGTCGGGATCAGCAACGCCGAGACCCCGCCAATGCTCATCACCCAGCCGATCCGGCTGTCATCCAGCCCCCGCCAGCCCAGGTACACCGACATATACGGCGCCGCGCTGCCGAGAACGGCATATCCGAGGAAGTATTGGAACCTGATAGAACGCACGGCTGGCTTGGGGCTGGGGTTTAGGGTCTGGGGTCTGGCCTGAGATCATAACGCATCAGGAGCAAACCATCGGAACTTCCCCACCCATTGATACGCCGTTACCCTTATAATGAAATAACACAATAATCTCTCAACGATTCATGGCTGTCATGCTGCTTGTTATGCTTTAGATACCCTAGACCCTAGACCCCAGACCCCAGACCCCTCCTATGCGCTACGCTCTTATTATTGCAGGTGGTTCCGGCACCAGGCTGTGGCCGATGTCCACGCGTGAGTTGCCCAAGCAACTTATCCCTTTCATCAACGGCAAGAGCTTGCTCGAAATCGCGATGAAGCGCCTCAAAGGGCTCGTCCCCGAGGATCAGATCTATATCTGCGCCGGCGAAGCCCAGCGGCAGGTGATGCTTGATCGCATTCCGGGACTCACGCCCGACCGCTTCATCGGTGAACCCTGTGGCCGTGACACGCTCAACGCCGTCGGCCTCGGCGCCGCGGTGCTTGGGCGGGAAGATGAAAACGCCATCATCGCCGTCTTCACCGCCGACCACATCATCGAGCCGGAAGATAAGTTCCGCTCCGTTGTCGAGACCGGCTACACCCTCGCAGAAGAGCAACCGCACACGCTCGTGACCTTCGGCATCACACCGACTCACGCCGCGACCGGCTACGGCTACCTGCAACTCGGCAAAGCCACCACCTGCGGCAAGGCGCACACCGTTGACACCTTCAAAGAAAAACCCAACCTGCAAACTGCCGAAAGCTATTACAAAGACGGCTCGGAAAAATACCTCTGGAACTCCGGCATGTTTGTCTGGCGCGCAAGCGCCCTGATGGATTGCATCCGTCGCTTCTGCCCGGATAACTACCTCGGCATCAGCGAAGTCGTCGACGCCTGGGACTCCGACCAGCGCAACGAAGTGCTTGAACGCGTCTACCCGACGCTCGACAAGATCAGTGTCGACTACGCCGTGATGGAACCCGCCAGCCGTGACCACCGCGCACGTGTATTGGCCGTACCCATGCCGCTACGCTGGCTGGACGTCGGCAGTTGGCCTCAGTTCGCTCAGACCTTGAACAAGGACAATGATGGCAACACCGCCGCAGGGTGCAAGACGCTGCTTTACGACACCAATAACACCCTCGTCGCCGGCAGCGATCCGAACCACCTTATCGCCACCATCGGCTGCGACGACATGGTCGTGATCCACACGCCCAAAGCCACGTTAGTCTGTAAAGCCAACCAGGCCGAACACATCAAGAAGTTGCACCAACTGGTCGGCGAGAAGTTCGGCGAAGAATTGCTGTAAGAATTTTTAGCCGCAAATCAACGCAAATACACGCGAATGGGATTAGCCATTTCTAATTGCTGATCGTTAATCGCTAATTTTTGTGATTGCTGTATCCTCTGCCCAATCCCCAATCCCCAATCGCGTTTATTAGCGTTCATTTGCGGCTAATGCTTCAGCATCAAGTACAATCCCCCCATGCGCTACCTCGCGATAGACCTTGGTGAAAAACGGACCGGCCTGGCTGTCGGCGATGACATCACCGGCATCGCTTCGCCGCTTGATGTCATTCAAACCGCCAGCGCCGAAGAACGTTTCAAGACAATCGCCCGCGCGATCGAAGATCAAGGCCCCGCCGCGCTGGTCGTCGGAGCGCCCTTCAACATGGACGGCACAAAAAGCCCCGGCACACAGAAAGCCGAAACGTTCGCCAAGGAACTGCAAACGCGTTTCAATCTCCCCGTGCACCTGTTCGACGAGCGTCTCACCTCGGCCGCCGCCGATGAACAGATGGCCCAGACCGGTCTGACCCACGGCCAGAAAAAAGCACGCCGCGACGCCCTCGCCGCCGCCAACATCCTCCGCGCCTTCCTCGAACAACTTAATCAATAAACGGCAAAGCCGCGACCATCATTCGCACTCTTATCCCCTCTCCCCCCGGGTGGGGGCTAGGGTGAGGGCCGGGTTGATTACGCGAACTGAGAATTGCAAAACGCGCGACCACTGCTCGCGGCTAAACATCATTTGCAGATTTGTATCTGGAATCCTCGCAGCGCTTCGGCTACGAAGGTTAGAAAATCAACCCAAACGCAATCATGAATAGCGCCACCGCGGTCGTCAGAATCCCCACATATCCCACCGTGTCACGCATCTCGGGCGACAACCGTTGCAGCGGATGATTGATCCTTCGGCAAAGACGCAGCAACATCCGCTCCGCCTTCGCTAAGCCGCTTTCTTTGATGACCATTTCCGATTCAACGGGTCCGTCCTGCTCCTGCCCGGCGTTATCATCCGACGCATCGGCTACGGCTTGCTGCGAGACGTTCGTTGATGCAACCGCCTGTGCGGCGACCGGCACCGGCTTAGGCGCGGGGATTGCCGCCTTGGTTTCTGCCGCGCTGTCATTATCAAGCTCGCGCGCCACATCTTCTGCCGAGGCATCGAAGCTCTGCACGGGAACCGGCTGCGGCGCTTCGGCCGCTTCGGTAACCGCCTCGGTGGGAATCGGCGCCGGCTCGGGTTCGGCTACTTGCCCGGTTGTAACCGGTTCGGGCTGCGCCTCAACCGCTGCCATCGCCTGGGCCGATTCTTCCGCCGCCCTGTCTTCCGCTTCCGCCTGCGCCGCTAGAATCTCATCCGTGCCCGGAACGGGTTGATCGCTTTCATCACCCGATGCCAACGCCTGCTCCGCGGACTCTGCCAGCATCGCGTCAATCTGTTCGATCGATACCGCGCCGGGTTCGTCTTCCAATTCCGATGCAGATTCCATCGATGCCGTCAGATCGTCGGCTTCTACGCTTGCTTCAACAACCGCTGACGTTTGCGAGACGGCTTCGGCTTGCTCGGCCTCCGCTTCGGTTTCGCTGTTCATCGTCTGCATGTCTTGCATCAGCGCCGCGAGCTGCTCGCCCAGCACATCATTATCTACCGCTCCGCCCGTCTTGGATTCAAACGCCGCTTCCGTCGATTCCTTGGCTGCTTGTTCGGTTGCGGCGGCATCGGCTTCAGCCTTGGCTTCACCTTCGACGCGATCGATCACATTTGACGCCGACTCGATCGTCGACTCGATCTGCTCGTCCAGCAGATTCGACGCCATCGACGCGATCGTCTCCAGGTCCAGACCCATCTTCGGCTTCTTGGCTTGGCTGCTGTCTTCCGACGCCGCCATGGGTTGAGCCGGTGGTTCTTCTTCTTGTTCTTCTATCTCGGTCGTCGGGGCCGGGACAGGTTCGGCATCAGCCGCCACGGGCTGCGCCTCCGGTTCCGCTTCAGCTACCGGTTCGGGTTCCGGCCTCGGCTCAACCGGCTTGGCTCCCGCATTACCCGGCTTCTTTCGCAGGTCGGCCGGCACACTCTGGGGGTCCACCTCTTCCAGGTCGCTGAGCAACGCGTCAAGCTGGGCCTCAAGATCCATGTCCTGAGTGTTCTTGTCGCTGTCTTTGTTTTCAGGTTTGTCAGTCACTGGTAGACGTCCGATGCGATCCCGCTGATTGGCCTTGGCCCCATGCTTCTGCCATCATGCGGCCATACGGCTTTACCTAACCGTTACATCCGGCTTTATCGACGCACACGACACCCGACTCAAGCCCGCTCCACAGTTAATCGCATGAGAATCCGATGAACGAGCCAAATCCAACACATCACGCACCTCGATTCTTCTGCCCCTCGCTTGCCAACGCCCAATCCTCGCAAGTATCGGACTCCCTCTACAAACTCGACAAACCCGAATCACACCACGCCCTGCACGTCATGCGCTTATCGGTCGGCGAACCACTCGTATTATTCGATGGTCAAGGCGCCCTGGCTACCGCCACCCTCCATGCCACCGAAGCCAAACGCATCATCTGTCGGCTCGACAACCTCACGCATCAGCCGAAGCCGAATCCCACGCTGACCGTCGCCTCCGCCGTCCCCAAGGGCCCGCGCGCCGATGCCATGATCGATCAGCTCTCCCAGCTCGGCGTCGACCGCTTCATCCCGCTTAAATGCGAGCACAGCGTTGCCGTCCCCAAGGAAAACAAGATCGAAAAGTTCAGCCGCGCCGCCATCGAGTCCGCCAAGCAGTGCGGCCGAACCTGGCTCATGCAGATCGAAGAACCCGCTTTCCCCAACGACGTCTGGCAAGACAATCAATACGACCTCAAATTCCTAGCCGCCCCGGCCGCCGAAACATTCCCCGACCTGCAGAATCAGTTGAATAACGCCAGTGAAGTCCTCACCCTCATCGGCCCCGAAGGCGGCTGGAGCGATGAGGAACTGGATGCCGCCACCCGGGCCGGTTGCCACCCGTGGCGCATCGCCCCCTACATCCTGCGAATCGAAACCGCCGCCACCACCGCCGCCGCGATCCTGCGCTATCCAAGCACGATTTAACCGGATATTTACGCATCAAATCCCCGCCATTTTGCCGCAACATACCCCGCCCGTTAAGCTGTTAGCCAAACAGCCGTTAGCTGTTGCCGGCTTAAGTTGGCGGACCGAACCTTGCGGAATACCGACCATCCCCCGGGCATTGCCCGTTATGCTGTTGAGCACACCGAACACCAACCCCCAAACCCAAATCCCCAACCCCGAAACAACCCCATGCCTACGCTTACCGAACGACACGCCGCCGCCACCAAAACCCTTGCCGCTGTGAATCAAGCCCATGTCCTGAAGTTCTACGATGAACTGAGCGATCCGCAGCGCGAGCAGTTGCTTTCGCAGATCGAAGGCATCGACTGGCCGGAGGTGGGGCGGTTGATCGAATCGCACGTGCTCCAATCCCCCGAACTGCACCTGCCGAAAAACATCCAGCCCGCGCCGTTCTACCCGCAAAAAGCGACCGATGAACAGATCAGCAAATACCGCGAAGCCAAAGCGCTTGGCGAAAAACTAATCGGCGAAGGCATGGTCGCCGCGTTCACCGTCGCAGGCGGGCAAGGCACACGACTCGGTTGGGACGCACCCAAAGGCACCTTCCCCGCAACGCCCATCACCGGCCGGCCGCTCTTCGGCGTCTTCGCCGACTACATCATCAAAGCACAGAAAAAATACGGCAGCACCATCCCCTGGTACGTCATGACCAGCCCTGTCAACCACGAACCCACCGTTAAATTCTTCGAGGAAAACAACTACTTCGGCCTCGATCCGAAAAACGTCAAACACTTCCCCCAGGCCATGATGCCCGCGATCGGCTTGACCGGTGCGCAGCGCGGCAAGGTCCTGCTCGCCGCCAAGGATTCACTCGCACTCTCGCCCAACGGCCACGGCGGATCGCTCAAAGCCCTCTACACCAGCGGCGCCATCGACGACATGAAACAACGCGGCGTCACCCAACTCAGCTACATGCAGGTCGACAACCCCACCGTCCATGTCGTCGATCCGCTATTCATCGGCCTGCACGCGCTCGACGAAGCGCAGATGTCTTCCAAGATGCTGCCCAAGACCGGCCCCAAAGAAAAGCTCGGCAACTTCTGTCTCGCCGACGGCAAGATGACCGTCATCGAATACTCCGACCTGCCCGATGAACTTGCCGAACAACGCACGGACGATGGCGAGCTGCGCTTCCGCGCCGGCTCCATCGCCATCCACATCATCAGCACCTCCTTCGTCGAAGACCTCAACACTTCGGCTGAAGGCTTCGGCTTGCCGTTCCACCGCGCCGAAAAGAAAGTGCCTTGCATCGATATCGACACCGCCGAACCGATCGATCCAAGTGAGCCCAACGCCGTCAAGCTCGAAACGTTCGTGTTCGATGCACTGCCCTTATGCGATGAATCCATCATCTACGAAACCGACCGCGTCGAAGAATTCGCCCCGATCAAAAACGCCGACAGCCCCGGCGCCGTTGACTGCCCTGCAACAAGCAAACAACTACAAACCGAACGCGCCGCCCGCTGGCTCGAAACCCAAGGCCTAAAAGCCCCCCGCGACGCCAACGGCAACGTCGACGCTGTCATCGAAGTCAGCCTGCAAACCGCCATCGCCCCCGAAGACCTCGCCACCGCCAACCTACCCAAAACCATCGACCCCGGCGCATCGGTCGTCATATAACCGCATAACCCAACCATCCCGGCGCGTTTTAACATGTATAGCCGCGACCATCGGTCGCGCTGAATTTGTTTGTTATACGAACGAGCGCGACCACTGGTCGTGGCTATACACAAATTCCTACCCCCTCTCCCCTCGTGAGCCCCCGGAAGTTGCCGGGGTGAGGGCCGGATTCATTACACGATCAGATTCATCACCATTCATAAAGCTACAACAAGCATCTCAGACATATATAAAAACACGCTTTTCTTATCTGTGTTAATCCGTGTTCATCTGTGGCTAATATCTTCTTGCCAATGCCTATAGAGTTCCGGCTGCACTCACATCCCCACCGCCAACGCCGAACAATCCTGCAACCTTTCCCCCAATCCCGCTGCCCGCACCCCGCAGTACCGCGCCACGTCTTCCGTAACTTCCAACTCAAACTGTCTCTTAACAGCTTCCACCCACACATCCCCCAGATACTGCGCAAGGCTGCCAAGCAGAATCACATCCGGAATCAGTAGATCCCCAACCAACGCACACGCATCACCCGTCGCGCGTGCATTCATCATGATGACCGCTTCCGCATCTTTATCTCCGGCTCGCCAAAGTTCCGCTAGCGCCTTACCGCTTGGCGGATCATCTTTCCAGCGCCGCGCAAACATCCACGCCGCAAGCTTCGGCAGACTGTTGCCCGCCGCGTACGCTTCAAACGATCCCACCTTCCCAAACGCGCTCGGCCCATCCGCGCGATACCGCACATGCCCGATCTCCGGGCTGCGCCCTCGCGCCCCGCGATAAATCTTTCCATCAACTACTAATCCGCAGCCGAATCCCGACCCGCATGTCAGATAAGCCACACGCGACAACCCACGCCCCGCTCCCCACAAAGTCTCCGCTAACGCACACGCCGCCGCATCATGCTCCATCTTCGCATGAACACCTAACCGTTCGCTGACCATCTTCGGCAAAGCAACACTAGCCCACCCCGGCAAGTTCGGCGGTTCATAAACAATCCCTTCCGCCGCATCCAAAGGCCCACCAATCGAAATCCCCACACCCGAAAAGTTTTGCGTCCCCCCGTGCCGCGCAATCAACACCTGCGCCTTCTCACAAAGTTCATCAATCATCGCGTGAGGCCCACGCGCCACGTCCGACGCCCAAACCACACGATCCAACACATGCCCCCCGCGGTCCCCCACAATCACCGCACACTTCGTCCCACCTACATCAAGGCCAAGAAGGTACGGCTGTGTATTCGCATTCGTCATGATGAATCCATTTTACGAAATCCCCGCAACAATCAATCAATCTCCACTCGCATTCTCGTTGCCCACAAAAATCCCACGCTACGCTTACCCCGTTTAGCTCCGCAGCTCGCTGCGGATATCGGCCCATCCGGGCCGATCAACAAACCCACTTCAGCGGGACAGCCCCAATCTGTCCCCGCATTTTTGTATGGCCGCGACCACCGGTCGCGCTCTTGTCCCCTCTCCCCTCGGGAGCCCCCGGAGTAGATTAGGGTGAGGGCCCGGATTGATTATGCGTAAAGATCAGAACAACTGATACAACAAACAATGATGATCGCATACAAAACACCGTGCATGTAATCCACAACGGCCCTCACCCCGGCCCTCTCCCGGGGGGAGAGGGAGAATATTTGCATGTAAGCTGCACTTAACCGCACCCTGCCCGGGGATTAAATCCACGCTTTTTTATAAGTTACGATTACTATCATGAACAAAGAAACGATCGAACAAGCCCTGACGCCTCTGGTTGGACTACCGCTGCGTACGATCGGTCGTGCGGCTGATTTGCTTTGGTTGCACTTCGGTGAGATGCACGAGGTGGCTGCACGCGGAGGTGGTGTGAGGACGGTCGGTGAATGGGCTATTCACGTTCAGTGTGCTTGGCGACTTTGTCAGCAAGGCCGCATCCGGGTTGCATGCCAGGATTACTATTGCAGCCCCGAAGGCGAAGTGCTCAAAGATTGGGATGTGATCGGCAAGAGCCTATTCGACCAGCAGGCCTCATCACTTCGCGAAAGATTCAAGATGAGCCCGCCGAAGGTCACTTCTTACACCGTAGATGATGTCGGCGGCTTTTCGATGGCGCTCAGCGATGACTACAGGCTGGATGTGTTCCCCGACGGCAGCAACCATTCCGAGCACTGGCGACTTTTCACGCCGGCATCACACAAAAATCATTTTGTGGTTACTTGAAATTGAGCGGGTATCATACTTCACTTCGATCAGCTAGTTGAACGAGGTCAGGCCTCGTTATCTCTGCTATTATCGCTCGTTATCCCCTTGAGATCTGTTGAGCCAAGCCGGGGATATCGCTGGGAGCGATTGTGTTGCCGGTGTAGAGATCGGTTACTACGAATCCTTGCTCCGTCACCAAATAGCTCATCGCATTTTCGATCTCTGTTCTAAATCCCGGATCGCCTATTGCTTTGAACGGGACAGAAATTCCCAATGTAAGCGACGCGGCGGATACTTCAACAGGAAAAAACTCGATTAAGCTGTACTCAGACAGTCGTTTTCCCAGGGCATGTAGGTCCTGCTTGCCAAGATTCTCAGCGGTAAAGTTATACGCCATAACTAACTCGTTAAGAATTCGACGGAGATTCGGATTCCATACTTCACAGCTTCTTGTTCAATCGCCATTCGCGCCGATTCCAAATTATTGTTACCAACCGGTTGCCCCCTCAGATCGAATATAACTCTTTGAGAACTGCCTTTGGGTAGGTGTTTGTGAAAGTGCAAGACTCTTGCGCAGGCGAAATTGACCACTCGGTTCCTGTTCACATCGTCGATGAAGTATACATTGAGAATGTGCAGCGCCTCTTTGCTCACATCGTCGTACGCCTCCGGCGTTGCACTGCCGCAATCTAAATCAAATTTTTCCATTGCGCGTCTACCGCAGGAATTTAACTGTTATCTATGTCCTCGGCCCTTACATCACGAAAGCGGGGAGGGGCAGAGCCCGCGTCGTTCCTTGAAGCATGCAATTCGCTTAACCAAAAAATCCAAAAAATTCTCAGCGTATTTCGTTCCGGTTGCTTCACTCACCACTGAATACTCGTTATTTGAAACTCCTTGTTGAACGTTGAAAGCAAAGACTCCATCAACGTCACTGTGGCAGATCGGGATTCTGTATTTTCGCTTATTCTCTTCAGCATCGAGGCGATACATGTAAACCACGTCTCCACCTACAACCTCATCGAAGTCTTCTTCATAAACGCTGAAGATTTCTTCGCCTCCAATCTCTCCGCCACCGTATTTCGCAAACCACCATTTGTAGCTATCGGGCAAGGGGCAACCGATCGCCTCTTCGGCTTTGGTAATCCATTCATCACTAGCTCCGTCACCAAAGTTAGCGAACTCTGCGATACCCTGATTTTCTTTAATCAACTCAATTATCTGTTCCAACCCTTGCATTTCAATTGCCCCTGGTTTGCGGCGCTGTTTAGTCGGGTGCCACACTGTGTTCACAAACTGATAAAGTACATCTCCCGATTATTACCGTATCCAGTTACAAATGTTCTTGTCCGGTAGGCGGTTTAATCCGCGTGGCTAAAAAGTCTATGTACTTAGGGTCTTCGGCTGCAAATATATCTCGTCCGGCCCCCATATATGCTCTGGTTAATTCGTCTGCTGCCAGATCCTCGTGACCCAATTCATAATGTGATTCACCAAGCCTCAGATGAATAAATGGATTGCCTAATCCACCCGGACATCGCACCGCCGCCTTGAGTGCTTCTATCGCATCTGAAAATTGTCTTGCTTGGAAATACAGGTCGCCAATGGCCGTGTAGATCCAAGTGGCGGCCTCCCAGTCTTCGACCGGTTCAGGTAGCAAATGAAGTGCATCATGATATGACTTAAGTGCTATCTTCAGGTTGCCTTGTTCAACCTGGCTGTCCCCAAGGGAGCAAAGGTCCTCTATCTGTTGATGGATTGAGTCACCTAAAGAGTTCGGCTCCATTCGGTTTTCCCGGTGTTGTGTTCGAGTATTGAAATCTCTTAGCGAGTATACCAATCATCATACGGCCACACACCCATCACTGCCGCATAACCGGGATGTATCACCCGACACCCCAGCACCTCAAGCCATATAAGCAATGACATCCTTTACGATCGCCACTTCATCGTGGCGGCCATGCACTATACGATCCTCGCGAGCAAGTCGAGTGCGTGTGACAGGCTGCGCGCATGAACCCGGTAAAAGGGCATCCATCAACGGTGTTTTGTGCCTGTCCTCAACGTGCGCATAGCGTTCAATCACGACAGGGCTGTGCGCCTGTTGGGTGGTGGATAAGTCGTTGGGGTTGACAAAAGAAAAACCCTCGGCTTTCGCCGAGGGTCTTGGAAGCTGAGTTGGGCATCCCTGCTTGTTCTCCCCAAGGTGCTTCCCTGCCTTTCTCCTCTCCTACTCTCTCCACTCCTGCTTTCTCCGCCTCCTGCGCTTTCTCCGTCTCCTAACTTTCTCCCGATCCGTCTTTCTCCCAAAAGAACGGTTTTCTCCTCTCAGCTTCCCTCCCAGGGGGTCTTTCTCCACTCCCTGCTTTGTCTACTGTACACGATATCTGAGCGAATACAACCGGATCAGACCGTCTAACCGGAACTTCATGGATGAAATTTTTGAACACTTACCCACGTTAAACGTCATAGGGGTGTGGAGATGTAAAGTTGGGTAAAATAGGGGATAACGTAATATAAACCCCAAAATATCGAACGTAGGTCTCTAGATGCCCGTAAGTGGGGATGTGTAGCCGGTATAATCCGTGCGCCGGGTGAGGCGGTGTACGGGACCTTGGCTGGTTGGACCCATATTGTGCCTCCAGTTTTCAGGCTCGGGGTGGTGTCATTTTTTTAAATCGAATTTGCCGGGTGAATTATGAAGATACAAGTGACCTGCAGTTGCGGATCCGTGTTCGCTGCACCGGACCAGTTGGCAGGGCAGATGGTCCGCTGTCCGTCCTGCCGCAAGACGCTCACGGTGCCCGAGGTTGGGGATACCAGCCCTCAGCTCGCCCCAGGGCCCGAACCGGACCTCGGCGACCTCACATCGCTTGAAAACGACGCTTTGGAGTCTACCGGCTCCCGTGACGCCACCGCGGGCCGAAGTTCTATCCGCCTGCGATCGCGCGGCAGCGGCGAGACTAGCGGCGGCTCGACGATGGGCGACGGCACATCCAGCGATCAGGCGATTTCACAGGAAGTCGACGACCGCATGACCCGGCTGTACGAGGTGTACGCCGGCAAAGAGATGCGCATTAAAACCGGTGGTGGCAGCAAGTTAAAACTGTTGATCGGCCTGGGGATCGCGGTGCTGACCATCGGCATCGGCATCGTGATCGCTGTGCAGGTGCTCAAGACGGAGTACGGCGTAGGTGATGGCGAAGTCGCTGAAGACAACAATTCCAAACCGGTTGTCGTCGAAGCACGCAAGCAAGCGGTAGACAACAACATGACATGGGCGGCTGCAAGCGCATCCGAAGTCAGCGACGTTGCGATGGATGGCGTGCATATCGATGTCGAAAGATCAGATGATTCTCGTTACACGTTCAACGTCGAGTTCAAACCGGCTTCCAGTGCTCGTGACAGTCGGTTGAGCATGGCAACTTCGGTTGTGCTTTATCGCGCATTGGATGAGCAAGGCCCGTTCAAGCAGATCGATCGCGCGAAGGTTGATGGATTCAACCGTGCAACCGGTTCGCTGACGTTTGAAGTGTTTGATGATGTGCCTGAAGTTGTCGGCGCGAATCTGCTTTACTATCGGCTGACAGGATTTGATAGCGAAGGCAAGCGTTTGTTTGATACGCCGGCCGGCAGTTTCGCTCATGTGCCTGAACCGAAGGTCGCGGGCGATCGTGTTACCTGGACGCTTGGTGTGAAGGACAAACCAGCGCCGGCGATGCGTTTGCAGGCGCGGCTTGATGCCCCGGGTTGGGAAAATGTTTTGTTGTGGCAGGCGTCCGCGGCGGGCTCGATCGATCAGGTGTTGCCTGATTTGCCGAACGATTTGCCTGTGGTTGTCGAGTCTGCGGTATCTGTGCCGACGGGGATCGTGCTGGACAGTCAGGGCGTCGGCCGTTGGCGTGTGCAATGGCAAAACCAGTTGCTTCGTCGCACGGGTACAGCAGGAAGCGAAGTGGTCGGCGTGGTGCCTGTGGAAGCGGGCGGCGTGTTGGATTACAAGTTTGTCCCGGGCGAAGCGAAGTTCAACGGGATTGCGCATTCGGTGATCATGGGATCAAACGGTGCGAGTCGTGCGGTGACGTTTGCCACGGCATCATCGCGCGACCAGACGCTGGTGGCGATGGCGCCGCCGATCGTGACGGGTGTTTCGGCGACGCCTTACGATGGCAACGTTCACGTCGGCTGGGACAGCACGGGCCTGATCGCCGGGCGTGACCGATACGAAGGCGAAGTGCAGATCGCGGTGCATCGTATTGATGCCGATGGCAGCGTGGCGAAGGTTGCGCTGCTGCCTGCCGACAGCACGGGCATCACCGATACCGATGTCAGCAACGGCCAACCTGTTTCGTATGAGCTTTCACTGGTCCGTGCGGGGACTTCTTCTGCCGACGCGTTGATCCATGCCGATGCGTGGGTGGATGGTTACGGCACGATCCCGGTGATGGTGCCTTGTGCGGGCGTCCAGACAACCGCCGGTGTGGTGCCGAGTCCGGGGCTTGATCGGCTTTACGTTTCGATCGGCATGCCTGAGTTGAGTTATGCAGGCACGGGTAAGCCTACCGCGATCCTGCTCGAACGTCTGCTCGCATCTTTTAAGAATGCGCCCGGTATCACGGTCGTGGACCGGATGGCGCTAAGGTTTTTTGTTGATATTGATGAAGGCAAGGCCCTGGTCGGTCACATGGATGATGTGTGTGGTACGCCTGCACAAGTAGTCTTGCGTGTCGTCGATTCGACCGGTCCCGGCGGCAACGTGTTGTCGCTGTGGGTGACGGATTTGTCGACCGGGCGATCGCGTCTGTTGGCGCGTGCCGAAGCGGACCAGGTCGAAAACAAAACTGATTTGTTTGTTGCGGCGCTGCGCAACTATCTGGACCTGCGATTACCTGAAGATGTCACCGTCGCCGAAGTTTCGGGCGAAGCGCCGCGGTTGCTGGTGGTTGGTCCGATCCTGCCGGTCGATGAACTGGGCATGTATTACCAGACGAAAGCGTTGACGGCGAGCCTGACCGAAGCGGCGGACAAGGCGCATCGTGACATGGCGATCGTGACGCGCCGCTTCTGGTTGGATGATACGAGGCAAGACCCGCGGTCGATCGATCACCGCACGATGACGGGCACGGTGTTGATCGTCGGCCGTGCATGGACCGGTGAAGGCGCGACGGCGGGTGTATGCCTGCAGGCGATCGACGCTATTAGCGGGCAATTGATCGACGAGTTTACGACCGAGCAGGTCACGAAGGAAAGCACGGATCAGTTTGTGCAGTGGTGCGGGCAGTTGAAGTTGCCCGCGACGCAGGGGTCGACATTCAATTCTCCTCTGATGGTTAGAGAAAGCTCGCTGGACCTGATTAATCCGGTGTTGCGTGAGGCGCTGGCGAAGGATCGCAACGATCTATCCAGCACCATGTCGATGTCGGGCATCGGCGCGACGGTTGAAGACGATCGTCCGGTGTTGTCGTTCGGCATCCCGTTGCCGTCGGCGCTGGCGGGTGTGCAGCAGATCAGTGAGCGCGAGGAAGAAGACCCGCTGTACGCGTTGCGGCCGTATGTCGCGCCGCAGTATCCGCTGATGTTTGATGAATGGGCGAAGATGTATGCGAAGTATGTCGAGGCGGATGTCGAGTCTTTCCTGGCGGGTTTTGAACAGATCGCGCGGCTACAATACGCCAATCCACAGCCGATCAAACCGCACCTGATCGTTCGTGGCAAACACCTGTTCACGGGTGAAGACGAGATCCCGGCGAACGCGGGCACACTGCGTATTTCGCCGGCGGCGCTGTGCATCCGGGACTTCTTCCCGATGGGCGCTGCCGAGCAGACGATGATCAACTACCGCGAGGCGTTGTCCGAGGCATACCAGGCGCGGCCGTGGTTGATGTATCACGCGTGGAAGGAAGTGAACCCGGCTTATGCCGAGCCGTTCCTCAAGGCTGAACTGTTCGGTGTGGAGGATGGCCGATACGGCAGACTGGCTATCCCGAACCTGCCCGTGCCGTTCCATACGTACCTGGTTGCGGACCTGCTGGCGCAGATGAACAACCAGGAGGGGCTTCGGTACAAACAGCGGTCGCTTGCCGTTGCGTCAAAAGCGCTGGACGATCTGATCGAGAGAGAAGGTCAACGACTCACACCGCAGCAATTGATATGGGTAACGGACGCGCTTCTTGTGCTCGTGTATGAACAGGACCCCGGCGCGGTACAGAAACTGGCGGATGCGGAGTTCCGCAAGCTGTACTTCGATGTGAAGCCGGAGATGCAGGCGGACGTGCTGCGAATGCTGGTCGACAAGATCGGCCCGTCAGCGTGGGAGTGGGCGGATGAGTTCAAGCAGGTCGATTGGTCGAGCTTCTGCTGGCGCAGCCCGGACGAGATGGACAAGGCCACGGAAGCACTGACTTCGCTGATCGATCGCGACACGCGCGAGTCGTTGCGGGCCTGGCTGGATACGCCCGAGTTAATCACCGAGATCAAGCCGGATATCACTTCGGCGTCCGGGCCGGCGAATGATATGGATTCGGGCGCGAATTGATTTTGTAAGGCCGCGACCATGAGTCGCACGGTTCATATAGCCCGACCATTTTGGTCGGGTTTTTTTATGACAACACATTCGCTGATTGGGTCGGGTGTTTATTTGAGCGGCCCTGGCGGGCCGTATTCCGCAGCGAGCTGCGGAGCTAAACGGGTGTGTGTGGGAATGAAGAAACCCGACCAAGATGTTCGGGCTATGTGAAAGACCTGCGATGTTGTCGCGGGTTTTTTATTTGTGATTGATTACACAATCAGTACGGCCCTCACCCCGGCCCTCTCCCGAGGGGAGAGGGTGTAAGAGCGCGACCGATGGTCGCGGCTTTGCAGTTAGCGTTGACGATCGGGTTGTGGGGGGACGACGGTTGGGTCGAAGTCGTCGTCGAAGATGGTGCGGTCCATCCAGTCGGGGACTTCGATGTTGGCGGAGTTGCGCCAGGCGCTTAGGTAGAGGTCGGCGGTGAAGGCGGCGGCGGCGCGCATGCGCTCGATCGTGAAGTCGCGGACTTCGTCGTTGTGTATCCGCGGGTCCCACGTGGTGGGGAGTTTGTCTTCGAGTTTGTAAACGCTGTCGACCAGCTTATGGCTCTTGTCGAATTCCTCCTTCGTGAAACTGAAGATGTCCGATGAGGCGAGCGGGGTCGGCAGCGGTTCGGCGTACAGGTCGTTGTATGGGATGAAAGTCGGCAGGGCGTCGACCTTGGTGTGGATGCCCGTGCGGGTGTAGGGCATGTTTTGCTCGTATCGGCCGTCCCAGTGGACGGTCGTGTGCAACGGCATGTGCAGGTCGGCTGCGTAATGCGAGAGAATACCCGCGTAGACGAGGCACTTGGCGTGGATGTGCGGGTTGTCGGGGTGCTGGCGGTATTCGGCGAACGCCATCGTCAGCTTCTGCGTCCATTCGGTGATGGCATACGGCAGTGTGCCGACCTTGCTCGGGTCGAGATCGTTGTCGTAACAGAGCTTGAGGAATTCGGATCGCTGTGCGGGCAGTGGCTTGCCTTTGAGCAATTCGATGTCGAGGAAGTGTTCGGGGTATTCGCTGTGATTGAGCTGCGGCAATTCACGGACTTTGAAGACATCGGGGTCGAGCGAACAGTGTGCGACGGTGCCGACGCCTTGCCGGAAGAACTCTGGGACATCTTCGGGCAGCGCATTGACGGCGGCGCGTGCGGAATAGTAGTGGCCCTCGTCGTGCCAGGCATTGGTGGGCGTTGCGATGAGCAGGGTTGAAAGAAGCAAGGCGGCGTGAATGAGGGGCCGATTCTTCATTATCATGTTTCCGTTTGTTGTACTTATTTGTTGTCGGTGTTTGGTTCGGGGACTTTGCCGGGCGAGCCGAGGTCTTCGCCGTTGAAGTCTTTGGTGGTTCGGTTTTTCTTTGCGCCGTCTGTGCCGTTGGTCGACAGTTTCCAGTTGGCGCCCTGATCGTTCAATTCCGCGTTCAGCATCTCGTAAGGCAGGTAGATGCTTGCGCCGTCGGGTCGGTCGCTGGGCCAGTCGCCCTCGTCGTCGTAGTTGACTTCATCAATAGTAGCGCCGTCGGCGTCGACGAGGCGGAGAATTTCGTTGGTTTCGCTTGGGCCGTTGGACAGGTTGTAGATCCCGTCGTCGCCCCAGCCCTGGACGGGATAGACGGCGAAGGCGCCGCTCCAGGCGGCGTGGAAGCCGGCGGGTGTCATGCTGCCGGGGACGATGACCGCGGCTTCGCCGGGTTCGAGCACCGCGCCGTCGCGGATGGTTTTAGTTGTCCCGTCTTCATCGGCAAGCGACCAGCCGGAGATGTCGACGGCGGTGTCTGAAGCGTTGTATATCTCGACCCATTCGACGCTGTTGGGCTTGCCCTTGTCGTCCGGCTTATTCGGGTCGGGTCCCCAACCTTCGTTGCTGCTGGGGTTGTACATGATTTCACTGATGACAACCTGAGCCTGGGTAAGATTTGGCAGGCAGATAAGTACAGACACGAGTAACCACGTCCGGAACTTCATGGGTGTCTCCTTTTGGATGGGGCGGGTGATGCGGTGTGATTTTACAGGATGGGGGTGGGATGGGGCAAAGCCGTTAGCCGTTAGCGATTAGCCATTAGCAATACAATCTGTCCGATACCCGATACTGGTCTCCTGCTCTCCTGTTCAACCATCTACTGCTCTAAATCCGCCCGGACCTTCGCTGCGCTCAGGACCGGCGTTGGGGGGGGGCAAAGCCGTTAGCCGTTAGCGATTAGCACGGGCTTCAGATTGAACATTGAAGCTCGAACATTGAACATACAAACCGCCCGGACCTTCGCTGCGCTCAGGACCGGCGTTTGGAGGGAGTATTTTGCAAACTGCGCGGATCGACTCGGGGTTACTGGGGGTCGAAGATGACTTCGATGCTACGGCCGTCGCCCAGGGATGCTGCGCCTCGCCATACGTTGCCGGGTTGTGGCAATAATTCGATGGGCGAGTTGAGGTTTTCGATCGGCAGATCGGAGACTTCGTTGTTGCCGAAGTCGTTGAGTTCCTTGGGGTCCTGCATGACGATAGCGAGGCGCTGATCGGAAGCGGAAAGTGTGAGCGTACCACTTGCCAGTTCGATGCTTGTGCCATCGGCGCGGAGTTCGATCAGCGCGAGGTTGATGCTCTTGATCAGTGGGAGTGCCGCGACGCTGGCGAGTTCGGTGCTGGGGTCGGGCCCGTATCCACCAAGCCCTCCGCCATATTCCCCTTCGAATTCGCCGTCGTAACCGCCGTAGTCATATCCACCGGGTGCGTCGTAGCCGGTGTTGGAATTGTTGTTACCGCGGACGTTGATGATGAGTCGGTAGCTGCCGGCGGCGGATTGAAGTTTGCCGGCGTAGATTTCCTGCTTGGCTTCGCTCCAGATGTCACCCAGGCCGCTTGGTGAGCGGTCGGTTGCGTTGCTCATTTGCCGGGCGAGGTCGCGAGCGACGACTTCATCTCCGCCGACCGAAGCGACGAGGCTGGCGACGGCGGCGTCGGCGAGTTCGGGATCGGGGTTTGAAGCTAAACCGAGCAGTGCGTCTTCGCCGTTCATGGCCGACGCCCATTCGGAAGCTTGCGGCAGGCCGGTGGTCGTGACTTGCTGAGCGAACCAACCGACGACGCGCGAGCGGGAATCGTTGATGCGCATCAAGCCGGCGACCATGGGGGACGAGCCGGTGACGGCCTCGTAGAGTCTTGAAGCGAACGAGCCTCGCTGTTCGGGCGTAAGCTGCTGCAGCGATTGATCGATGCGTCGACCGGAGCGGACCAGCGCGCGGGCGGCGCGTGTGATCGCCGGGCCGCGGCCTTCGACGACGATGCGGACGAGCGCTTCGGTTGCGGGCTCGGTATCTTCCTGGTTGACGAGGAAGCTGACGAGTTGCGGCGGTGTAACGGTTTCGTTGAACGCGGCGTCGAGGATGAGTTTGAGGCGGTCGGTTTGTTCACCTTCGCCGGGGTTCATCGTCGGCATGCTGCGGTTGTTGCGCTGGTTGTTCGAGGGGACCTGGAAGTGTCGCAGGGCCTGCCAGCCGAGGCTGCGCAGCTCGGGATCGCCGGCGTTGAGGACGCGATAGATGCTGTGGCCGGTCGAGTTGATCGGGATGCGTCCGACACGGTGCATCTGCGCGGTTTGGCGGGTCGGTGAAAGCGGGGCCCCCGGGCCGAAGGTGGCGATGACCAGGGAGCGTGTGGACCGGGAGACGATGCCGTCGCCGCGTGTGCTTGTTGCGAGCAGTTCGACGGTTCGTTTGACGGTTTGCGGGTTGGTCGAACCGAGCAGGCCGTGCTCCATCCATTCCGAAGCAAGCGGGCTGTCGCCGGCGGCCTCGGCGATGTAGATGATCGCATTGTCGAGGGCTTCGGGCTTAAGGTCGTCGAACTTGATACTCGCGCCGACGAGTTTGGTTGCATCCGGATTGTCAGCAAGTGCACGCACGAGCTGATTCAGGACGTGGACGACGCCCGGGCCGTTGGGGTCTGCGATGATCTGGTTGGCGGTGTCGACCATCTGCCGCTGAGCGATGGGGTCGTTGCCTTCAGTTGTAAGTAGGCCGCCAAGCGCCATAAGTTTGGAGGCGGGGTCGAGATCGTCGAACGCACCGCGCAGCAGCGAGATCGTTGCGGGGCTGGGCGGCACATTGGCGGCAAGGCCCGCGGCCGTGATCTGCACGGTTTGTGAATCTTTACTTTTAAGCAGTCGAGCGATCAGGCGATAGAGCGCATCACCTTGTTGTGATCGGCCGAGCATGCCGGCGGCGCTGAGTGAGCTGGCGACGGTGCGTTCGGTCAATGGGTGCTCGTTGGCGAGCATGATCGTCATCTGCGAGATAACCGTGAAGTCTTCAGCGGTCAGGTTATCACCGCCACGGGAGCGAGACGTCAGGTTGTTAAGCGCCTCGATGTCCGCTTGCCTGATGCTCCATGGCAAGGGTGGTTCGCCCGTGAATTCCAGTTCGTCCATGCGGTCGGAGACTTCGTAGATCGCCCAGAGCCTGGAGGGCAACGGCGCCTGGAACTCGTCGGGCAGATCGCGGATATGTTCACGCAGGTCGTTGTATTCCTTGAGTTTTTCGCGGTATTCCAGTTCTTCAGCGCGTTGGCGTGCGGCGGCTTCGCGTGCATCATTGCCGGAGGGGCGCCTCGTGGTGGTGGTTCGACCGGTTGGAGCTTCACCACCGATACCGCGCGAGGAGCGAGAAGAGGATGTTGAGCGCGTGTTGCGGCCGGGCGGCTCGGGGCGGAGTTCGTTGAGCCGATCGGGCCGAAGCTTGAGCAGGTAGCCCGTGTCGCCGCTCTTGAGTTCCCCGCCGGGGATGGCGCGATCCAGTTCCCAGTGGATGATGCCTTGCGGCGAAACAGTGATATCGCGTGTTATCAGCGGGATATCATCGGTTGGCTGTTGGCCCATCTGTGCGGAGCGTGATGATTCGTTGTAGTTTGGTTGATCGATATTCCCTAGCTCCTCTTCGCCGTAGTTACGCAGCGATCCGACGGAGGTCGGGTTGCTGTAGGGATCGTATGAGGCTTCGTTTGAGTATCGGCCGCCGCCTCTGTTGTTGCTGTTGTCTGTTTCATCCGCGACGATGCGCCAGGCGATGAAGCGTCCGCCTCGCAACTTGATGGACGGTGTACCGAGGCGTGTTTCTTCGCTCTTGGGTTTGACGGTGATGGGGACCTGGATAAGCCTTCGTCCGGGTTGCGCGGCGATGTCCCAGATGCTGCTGTTGACTGATTCCTCGAAGACCTGGTTGTTGTTGAGCAGCGCATCGATGTCCAGATCGATGTTCGGCTCTTGCGGCAGGTCTGTGTTGTTGGGCGCCAACTGAGCGCGGGCCGGCAGCAGTGCGGTGAAGCACGCCAAACACAGGGATAGCAACAGTGCGGCAGTCACGACAGGCGTTCGCACGGTGGCGTCCATCGGTCACTCCTCAAGTGTTTCAGACCGTCCCGGTGGTGCGATCGGGGTGGGGGGTAAAGGTTACGCACGTCGGCGGGGCGGACATGGGGTCCGGGGCCGAGCTATTTTACCGCAAGCGTTAACAAGTCGCACCTGCGGCTCAGATCATTTCATCCAGAAGATTTGCTGAGCGGTTAGCGGCCAGTTCAATCGATGCTTAATGAAGCGTCGCGCTGCGAAATCGCTGGCATGAGCGGTGTTCATCGCCGGGTGTTGCGGGGGGCAAAAAGTGCAATTCGAGCATAAGCCCATCTTTTAAAAACACTTGCAAGATTGCATAACACATAGACATTCCTGCGCGCGGGTTGACCATTTTTGTGCTAGTGGAAGGCCAAATGCCTATTTAATGCGCGTTTTCCGGACTGCATGTGGGCAGTCGCAGGAGAATTTTAGGCGTGTTTTAAAGCTTTTTATCCCCCCTGGCGTCTTGCAAAAGGCGTTTTTGGCCTGTTGGCGATCAGGTTTGGGCGCGCTATCAGATCACTGGCACGATGCTTGCATTTAGAGGGGCATAACCATGACACAAGCCACCCTCTACTGCGTGAGTAGAGGGATGGGTGGGCGTCAGAAACGACGTCCACTCAATTCCAAGACCCGGCATCCGGCCTCTCTCTCCAAGGGAGGCCGGATCCACCGGGCAAAGCGACGGATGGTACGGGCCGAGCCTGTCGTGGGTTCGGCCTTTCAACTAACAACTTGGAGACCTATGACATGAGGTGGATAGCAAGCGGCGCTAAGCCCATGGCCCTGATCATTCTCGCCCTGAGCCTGCTGGCGTTTTCACAGGGTGTGTATGCACAGGACACCGCGGGCGCGGAAGAAGCAGTCGCGACGGCGGCTCAGACTGTGGCCGAAGCTGTAGATACAGCAGCGGATGCGGCGGAAGATGCGGTGGAATCGACCGGGACCCCGGTTGATGCCATGTTCACTGCCAACAACCTGTGGATCATGATCGCGGGGATGCTCGTGTTCATCATGCACCTGGGGTTTGCCACACTCGAAACCGGCCTGACCCGTGCCAAGAACACCGTCAACATCCTGTTCAAGAACACCTTCATTGTCTGTATCGGTGTTCTGACTTACGCGTTCATCGGTTTCAACCTGATGTATCCCGGGTTCACGGATGATGCGGGGGTCGCCACCGTGATCGGTATCCCCGGCTGGTTGGATGTTGATGCCATCAAGGGCTTTATCACGGCGGATATGGGTGACCTGAGCCTGTTCGGCCCGGATTATGCCGCCTACACCTGGTACACCGACTTCTTCTTCCAGGCGATGTTCGCCGCGACCTGCTGCACGATCGTGTCCGGTGCGGTGGCTGAACGTATCAAACTCTCCAGCTTCCTGATCTTCGCCACGCTGTTTGTCATGATCGCTTACCCGATCACGGGTGCATGGAAGTGGGGCGGCGGCTGGTTGGACGTCCTGGGCTTCTACGACTTCGCCGGTTCGACGATCGTTCACTCGGTCGGTGGCTGGGCTGCCTTGGTGATGGTGATCCTGCTGGGACCTCGTTTGGGCAAATACAACGCCGACGGTTCGAGCAACGCGATCCCCGGTCACAACATGACACTAGCCGCGATCGGTGTGTTCCTGCTGTGGTTCGGTTGGTTCGGGTTCAACGGTGGTTCGGTGCTGAGTGCTGATCCGGCCTTGGTTTCCCTGACCCTGGTCACGACCTCGATCGCCGCCGCCGCCGGTGGTGTCGCAGCCGGGATGACCAGTTGGGCAGCCGCGGGCAAGCCTGACCTGTCGATGGCATTGAACGGTATCCTCGCCGGCCTCGTCGGCATCACCGCCGGTGCGGACCAGATGACGATCGTAGAATCGTTCCTGATTGGTGCGATCGCGGGTGTGCTGGTTTACTTCGCGGTGATCACCTTCGACCGCGTGTTGAAGATCGACGACCCGGTCGGTGCGACGAGTGTCCACCTGGTCTGCGGTATCTTCGGTACACTGGCGGTGGGTCTGTTCGGCAACATGGGCCTGATCCAGGTCGGCCATGTGAACCAGGGGTTCATCAGCATCAACAGCGATGGTATTGCCCAGATCGGCTACCAGCTTGCGGGCATCATCGCGATGGGTGCGTTCACCGTGATCTTCACGCTGATCGTCGGCGGAACCATCAAGGCGGTCATGGGGCTGCGGGTTTCCGACGACGAGCAGGCCGAAGGCCTGGACCTGGGCGAGCACGATATGGCGGCTTACCCGGACTTCCAGCAGACCACCATCAAGAGCTACCAGTTACGCGAGGCTTGATTAATCGTTCCTTATATGAGAATCTCGTCCGTGCCGCCGCCGGTGGGTGATCCTAAGCTCCCACCCATCGGGCGGCCCACGGCAAGCAAAGAAACACCTTGGAGATTTAGACCATGCACATGATTGAAGCAGTCATCAAGCCCGCGGCCTTAGCCCCGCTGAAGAAGCGGCTGACAGAGCTGGGCATCCTGGGTATGACCGCCCTGGAATGCAAAGGCTACGGCAAGCAGCGCGGGCACACCGAACGCTACCGTGGGGCCCGGATGGACGTGGGGTTTGTCCCCAAGGTCCTCCTGAAGATCGCGGTCAAGAGCGAAGACCTTGAGAACACCATCAATGCCATCACCGAATCGGCCCGCACCGGCTCAGTAGGCGACGGCAAGCTCTTTGTCTACGAACTGAGCAAGGTTGTCCGCGTCCGTACGGGCGAAATGAACAACGACGCTCTGTAAACAAAAATGTTTTAAACAGTTTCAAAAGCACTACCATTCATTGCGCGGGAGCCCACGTTTAAAAACGTGGGCTTCTTTTTTGTGATACCACTTGTTTGTCGGTGTTGCGAGTTTGGGTAATTTGTGGGCTGTACACGGTGGTAAGACAGGCAAAGCAGCATTAATAGAATTGAATGGGAAACAGTATTTGGGCCTGTAGGCCCATCATGTCTTGAATAATGAAAAGGTGTTTAGTATTGTGAGTCCTGCATCCTGCCGGGGTTCTGGGGTGTATTAACAATAGGAAAGTCAGGTCTACAGGACCTTGTTGCGGGAGCGTCATTAATGTTGTTCTATGCATTGCGGCCGGGGCGTGTGCAATTAGTGGTCCTGCTAATCGGCGTATCCGGCGGGCTCACGTCGGTTGTGCCTGCACAAACGCCTGAAGCGCCTAATATCATCGTCGTGCTTACTGACGACCAGGGATGGACCGGCACGTCTGTGCAGATGGACCCTGCTATCGCTGACTCGAAGAGCGACTTCTACCAGACACCCAACCTGGAGCGATTGGCGGCCGAGGGGATGGTTTTCAGTAGCGCCTACGCGCCTGCCGCGGCATGTTCGCCGACGAGAGCCTCGATCATCACGGGCAAATCGCCCGCGCAATTGCAGTTCACCGACATCCACACCGGGGGAGACGTTACGACGCCCTGGTACTACGAGGGCTATACCGGGTGGTCGTTGACCCCGCCGGCGATCTATCCGGGCCTGCCGGAATCCGAAACGACAATAGCTGAGTATCTCAAAGAACTTAATTCTGAGTATGCCACCGCCAACCTGGGCAAGTGGCACCTTAATTATTCCACCGACACTACGGTGGGCACGGAAAGCTCGCAGGGTTATGACTTGTGGGGATTGGGCGATCCGTACCTTGAAGAGGACGCCCGGGGTGTCGAACGTGTAACGAATGCGGCCATCGGTTTTATCGAAGATCAGGCGGCGTTGGAAAATCCTTTCTATATGCAGGTGAACTATTATGCGCCTCACGCCCCCATTGAAGCCAAAGCGGCGACGATCGAGAAGTATGAAAATCTAACACCGGGCGTCCGGCACGATGTGCCTGAATACGCCGCGATGATTGAAGATCTGGATACGGCTTTCGGCCGGTTGTTGGATGCGATAAGTAATCTTGGATTAGATGATAACACCTATATCTTCTTCGCTTCTGATAACGGTGCGCGTACCGCCGAAACGTACACGAATAACCTGCCGCTTACCGACGGCAAGGGATCCATCTATGAAGGCGGCATCCGCATCCCGATGATCGTTAAGGGGCCGGGCATAGAGGCGGGCAGTTACAGCGATGTTCCCGTGAGTTTGTATGACTATGTTCCGACCATCGCTTCGCTGGTCAATTCCACAATCCCGTTGCCCGACGGGGTGGAGGGCGGCGACTTGACGCCCTTGCTGTTCAATGAAGGCGCTTTGCCTGAAGGCATGGATGCGATCGAGAGGGCGTATGGGCCGAACGGCGAGTTGTACTGGCATATCCCGCATTATCTAAATGGCGGCGAGGGTGCGATGAATGGCGTCAGCCCCGTATCCGCGGTGCGTTCGGGAGACTACAAGCTCATCAAGGTCTACGGCCACGACAACGTTGCGGATACTTACCTGCTGTTTAACCTGGCCGCGAATATTGAGGAAAGCAACAACCCGAATTCGCCTCTTAACCTTGCCCGGGAGATGCCTGAAAAAGTCGCGGAATTAAGGGCCAAACTCGAAGCGTGGTTAATCGCGGCTGACGCGTCGTTGCCGTACGATGTGGCCGACAACATTGAATTGATCTGGAACGCCGGGGCGCCCGGGCAGACGTCGGGCGCGTGGCGTTCGTTAGTCGATGTGGATGAATACTTCCGTGAGCATTGGATGAGCGGAACGGGTGTGAACGCACCGGCGTTTGTCGCCACGACCGGACAGCCCGCCGGGCTGGCGTCTCAGGCCTTGCGCTTTGATGGGGACGATGTGATGTCCCATACCTTTTTCCGCGTATCCGACCCCCAGAAGCCGGACGTTTTTGATGCGGACCATTCGGCCTCGTTCGAGTTCTGGCTTCGCCTGGACGATCTGAATAGCGAGCAGGTGCTGCTTGAATCCGGTGATGAAACAAGCGGGCTGTCAATCACCCTTGGCGACGGTGACGCCGATGGATTGTGTGACGATATACGTTTCCGGATTCTCGGCGCCGATGGCAACTACTTGAGCCTGACTGCACCGATCAACGACCACGCAGACCCCATCACGGAGTTTATCCAGTTGGCGGCGGTTTTTTCAGACGATCCGGGCGATCGGTACATCGAGATCTACATGAACGGCCAGTTGCAGGCGCGATTGGATGGCGAACTCGGGCTGGCCGAGATCGATTGGGATGGTTTCGATGAGGCGGGCCTGGGTAATATCGGCGGCGACGGCTTGGGGGCTAACGGCGGGCTGGGCGATTTGCCGTTCGTCGGCGGCGGATTGCGGGGCGAGATTGCGCTGCTTCGATATAACAACTACGCGATCGAAGCGGCGGAACTGCTTGCGCGTTACCAGTCTATCATCAGTCCGATCGCGGGGGATCATGATGGGGATGGTTTCGTCGGTATCGACGACCTGGATATTGTCCTTGGCAATTGGAACAAGATTGTGACAGCGAACGATCTATTGCATGGAGACTTTTCGGGTGACGGCTTCGTCGGTCTTGATGATCTGGACATCATCCTGAGTAACTGGAATGCAGGTAGTGCGCCGGTTTGGAAGCACAGCATCCCGGAGCCGACAACAGTTGCCATGTTTATGCTTGGCTTGGTTTGTATCCGTCGTCGATAATCAATGCCGACCGGTGGCGGCGCTAGATTGGGTTTGCTTTGGTCAGGTGGTGGTGGTGGTTGGCGGCGTGGTGTTGCGTTGCTTGATGACCTTTGCCGGGTTACCCGCAACGACCATGCCGGGGTCGACATTTTTCATCACAACCGCCCGTGCGCCGATGACGGCGTTGTCAGCGATGGTGACACCCGGGCCGACGAAGGCGTCGGCGCAGACCCAGACGCCGCGGCCGATGTTTATTTCACTGCGTATCAGCGGCAGGTTCTGCTTGGTGTAATCGTGTGTGCCGGCGCAGAGATGCGCGTTCTGCGAGACGACGGAGTGTTCGCCGATGCGGATGTTGCCTAGGTTGTAGACGGTGACGTTGTCGCCGAGCATAGCGAAGTCGTCGAGCTGTAATTGCCAGGGGGCGAAGATGCGCGTGGTGGGGCGGATGCCAGCAAGCTTGCCGACCTTTGCGCCGAAGAATCGCAGCCAGAAACGGCGCCAGCCCATCGCACGAGCCGGGCTCAGGCGGATGCAGGTGGATTGCACGATCCCCCAAGCGAACCGGCGGATATACATGCTAAGCGGGTAGGGATATCCTTCGACGCGGTCCAGCCGTTGAAACACGGGGTCGGGAGATTGGTTTGACTGGTGATCGCTCATCAATCGGGTCCGTTTGCGCCGACGGGTTCAGCGGGTTTGACAGGATTATCTTCGGCAGGCTTAGCGTCGGTTGATTCGTTTTGTTTCCCCGACACGCATGCAACGAGCAGTTTTTCCCACGCGGCGCAGGAGTGTCGGCGGTCGTATCGCTCGGTCATGGCGCGGCGTGCGGCATCGCCCATCTGCTTGCAGGTTTGCGGATCGACCGCGAGTTGTGTGATCGCGTCTTTGAGTGCTTGCACATCACCAACAGGTACGACCTTGCCGGCGTTGTTTTCCTGGAGGACGAGGCCGACCTCTGCTTTATCGCTGCCGATGAAGACGGAGGCGCGTCCCGCTGCCATGATGCCGTAGAGCTTGGACGGCACGAGCAGGCCGGTCATGGATTCGGTCTGACTGATCAGGTGCAGGTCTGCGAGGCTCAGCGAAGCGCCGATTTCTTCGCGCGGCTGGTAGGGTTTGAAGATCGCGTTGTTGAGTTGGTTTTCTTCGCAGTAGTTCTGCAACTGGGCCATGTGCTTGCCGCCGCCGACGAAGACGAAGCGGATATCGTCGCGGTCTTTGAGTTGTTCGATCGCGTCGCGGATGGTGGCGATGTCGTGTGCGAGGCCGAGGTTGCCCGAGTACATCACGACGGTTTTATCCTGCAGTTCCCATTTTTCTCTGAACGGGTTCTGATCGCGCGGCAGCGGTTCGAGTTCATCGATGTCGGCCCACGGCGGGATGAGCGCGAGTTTCTGTGGCGGGATGCCTTTGCTGATCAGATGATCGCGCATGCATCGGCCGAGCGCGACCGAGCAGTCGGAGTGGTTAAAGATGAAGCGGTGGATCTTCTCAAGCATGCGTGCCGAAAGACTGGTTCTTTTCATCAGGCCGAACGCGATCGGGACGTCGGGGTAGAGGTCCATGACCCAGTAGACGGTTTTGCATCGTTTGACGACTTTGAGTGCCCAGCCGACCAGTGCGATAAACGGGGGCGTGGAGAAGGGGACGATGACGTCCGGTTTTTTGATAGTCAGAACTTTGATCAGGGCGAGGACGTAAAAAAGGGCGAAGTCGATCAACCGTGCAAGGATGGAGGCCTTGCCGAACAGGCTCTTGCCGACGCGGTGGATTTCGATGCCGTCGACGGTCTCACGTTTGGGCAGGGCGGCGCCCTTTGAGCCGTAGATCGAGCGTGAGGCGACGACGGAGACCTTGTGGCCGTGGTCGACCAGATATCGGGCCAGGTCATGCGCGTGTTGTGCGGTGGCGGCATGGTCCGGATAAAAAGCCTGATTAAGAAGGATAATATGCATATTTGTAGTCGACCGGGGCTCTAAGCAGTACATCGGCGCGGTGGCGGTCGGTACTAACTGGATTTTTCAGCTAATGTGTCCTTTGCTCAGATATACGATACCTTGCCTGACTGATACGAACAGGCGGGATTCGCGGATCGGCCGTGGCGTGGGGGTCGATCCGGACCGATATACTAAGGTATCTTTGTAAGCTTTGATGATTATCGGGGTTACGGACCGTGTTCGTTTGAAGGACAACCATGATCGATGTCATGATCATTACGTTTAATGAGGCATTGAACCTGCCTCACTGTTTGCAGGCCCTTCAGGGCTGGACGAACAAGGTTTTCGTGATCGACTCGGGGTCGACGGACGGGACGCAGGAGATCGCACGGTCATTCGGTGCGGAGGTGGTACACCACGATTGGCCCGGGTATGCCGAGCAGAAGAACTGGGGGATGGAGAACCTGCCGTTCGAGTCGCCGTGGCTGTTGATCGTGGACGCGGACGAGGTGATCACGCCCAAGTTGCGGAACATGCTGGTGGCGCTGGCGGAGAAGCCCGTAGACGAGGTGCCGGAGAACGGGTTTTTCATCAACCGGCTGACGTTCTTCCTGGATCGGCCGATCCGGCATTGCGGGTACTACCCCAGTTGGAACATGCGCTTCTTCAAGCGCAACATGGGACGTTACGAGAACCGGCTGGTTCACGAGCACATCATCATCGACGACCCGATCGGCAAGATTAAAGAGCCGATGTTGCACGAGGACCGCCGCGGGCTCGAGCATTACTTCGCGAAGCACAACCGTTACTCGACGCTTGAATCGAAGCAGTTGTTCACCGAGATCACGAAGCCGGAGTTGCAGGGCAAGAGTGCGAACGTGACGTCTGAGACGCGCCGCCGGCGTTGGTTGAAGCGTAACGTGACACAGTTCGTTCCGATGCCGTCGCTCTGGCGTTTCCTTTACATGTACGTGATCAAGCTGGGCGTGCTGGACGGTGCGGTGGGTTTTGAGTTCTGCCGATTCATCGCGACGTACGATTCGATGGTGGCTTTGAAACTTCGCGAGTTGTTGCGGCAGCACAAGAAGGCGGAACGAACGCAAACGGAGATGCCCGAGGCGTCGGCGTCCGCGTTATCGCAGGCCGAAGGCACGGTGACCGGGTCTGAACAGAAGCTGCCGCCGGCGCCCGAACCCCAGGTCGGTGTGATGCAGATGCAGCCGGAGGCGAGCCCCTGGAGTTTCAAGGAAAAACTCGGGCGTGCGATCTGGATGGTGTTCGGCAAGCCGATCTTCCGCATCAGTTTCCACAACTGGTATGGATTCAGGGCGAGACTGCTGCGGCTGTTCGGCGCGAAGGTCGGTACGGGGGTTGCCATCCGACCATCTGTCAACATCGAAGTGCCGTGGATGGTCGAGATCGAAGACGATGCGACGATCGGCGACTACGCGATCATTTACAGCCTGGGTAAGGTACAGATCGGCAAGCGTTCTATCATCAGCCAGTATGCACATCTGTGTGCCGGCACACACGACTACGCGGACCATGCATTCAAGCTGATCCGTTCGCCGGTGACGGTGGGTTCGGATGTGTGGATCGGCACGGACGCCTTCATCGGGCCGGGTGTGAACATCGGCGACCTGACCGTGGTCGGGGCGAGGTCCAGCGCATACAAGGACCTGCCTCCGAGGATGGTGTGTGTGGGTAATCCAGCCAAGCCGATCAAGGAGCGCAACCTCAAGTGATCGACTCCGGTGCAGCACAACCCGAACGCGAACCGGTCACCACGATCGTGCCGGAGCCGCGGAATCGTGTGTTTCGCGAACTGACCAGTGGAGCGAAGCTGGCGGATTTTGCCTGGCGGTGGGTACAGCGATTGTTGCTTCAGCCAAGCCCGGTTTCGGCCAACGGCTGGCGGCTGTGGGTGCTGCGGCGGTTCGGCGCGAAGGTGCATGCGACCGTAAAGATCCATCCGCACGTCAGGATCATCCATCCCTGGAATCTCACAATCGAGCGTGGGGTTGTGGTGATGCATGATGTGATATTGGATTGCCAGGCGCCGCTGCGGATCGGGTCGGCGACACGGATCAGCCAGTTGTCGCATTTGTGTACGGCGACGCATGAGTACGAGAAGCGTGACATGCCGATCATCGGCCAGCCGATCACGGTGGGTCGGGACTGCTGGCTTGCGGCGGATGTGTTCGTGGGCAGCGGTGTGAATATAGGTGATGGTGCGGTGCTCGGTGCGCGTTGCAGTGTGTTCCGTGACGTGCCGGCCAAAGCGCTGGTCGCGGGCAGCCCGGCCAGGCCGTTGGAACCGAGATAAGCCGTTAACACACGCGTCACATGAACCAATCCGGTGTTGCCGAAGTAAAGAAGGCGTGTTGTACGATCACGTTCGCATTGAATAGCCTGATGTATGCGTGTTGATTGGGCAGGGAATGACTTATGAATGAAGGTAGCAGTCAGGCCGCGGAGAACGCGTCCGAGGACCATCCGCCGATCCAGATGGCGGCGCCCGTGACGTTCAGCGGTCTTATCGAGGATTTATGTATCCACACGCACCCGCGCAAGAACGCGCCGTTGTGGCGTTACGTATTGCGGTTGCTGGTCGCGGCGCTATTATCAAGTGGGTTCCACATGGTGGCGCTGTATCGCCTGGGCGCGTTCTGTCATAAATTCCGGCTGTATCCCGTTTGTATTGTGATTGAGAAGATTATTTACCACTGGTACCACTGCCTGATCCCGTGTTCGGTGAAGATCGGCCCGGCGCTTTGGGTGCCGCACCCGCTTGGGATCGTTTTGAACAGCCGGGCCAAGCTGGGTAAGTACGTCAGGCTGCGGCAGGGTGTTGAGATCGTTCACATTATGCCGGAGGACCAGGGCAAGTCCGGTATCGTGGGTGACCGGGCCCAGCTTAACAGCGGGGCGCTATTGATCCGTGGGGCGGTGGTTGCGGAAGACACGATCGTAGCGGCGCGGGCGGTGGTGAACGGGTATGTTCCCCCGGCGCACATCGCGGTCGGTATCCCTGCCACGCTCAAGCCGATGCGGGATGAACACCTGGAGCAGGCTCGTTCAAGAGACCCGGAATATTCGAGTATGTCGGAAGATGCCGGATAATGTTTTATTTACAGTTATTACACCTTGAGCACAGTCAGTTCATTAAGGCTTCAAAGCCGTCTTACAGGCTGTTTTTCTCGGTCCAATTGACTCCGATCAGTATCTCTCCGATCATACTTAACGTGGGATAATTGGGTGCATTCAGGCCGCAGCAATGCGCCACAAGTTGGGAGCCGGTAATGAGTAGCGGTTTGATGGCAATCTATTTGATCGGTTGGGTCGTCGCGTTGTTGACGATGATGATCGTTCAACATTTTAGAAACACCCACGAGATCATAAGCCTGCGTAATCTTTATCTTGTCGGCGCCATCATCTACCTGCTGGTCAGTCCGATCCTCGTATTGCTCACGGATGTGACCGAACCGTTCACGGTCCAGAACATCAATAAATCTGCGTTTACTTACTGCATTTATATCACCGTTTTCTTCGCCGTCTTTTTATTTACCTATTCCCGCACCTGGCCCATGCTTCAATTGAGCCGGATGGTGCCGGTTGCCAAGACCATGCCGACCGACGGCGGTCTTCTGATCATGGCGGTGGCGCTGATGTTTCTGGCCGTGCCCTTTCGTTTAGCGGCAGTGATCCCGGTCATCGGCGTCATTTCGATTTATGCATCGACGGCCTTCGTCTCGGTATCGGCGGGTTGTATCGGCTGGGTGGTAGGGCGTCGGCCTCTGAATGTGGGATTATGGATGATGGGGGGCGTTGTCGTGATGGTCGACATGCTTATCGCGATTTATCAGCAGATGAGCCGTCGCATTCTGCTTGCAGTGTTGATCGCGTTGTTGTGGGGATTGTTTTACAGCCGTATGCGGTACATGCGACCGACTCGCAGTTTTGCGTTGCTTGCGATACTGTTGGTGCCCCCGTTTATCTTGCTGGCGGTTTACACCTCCGTGCGAACGCAGGACTTCCGCGAAAAGACGTCCATCCAGATTGTTCAGGATATCGTGAACCCGGCCAACATCGACATCAAAGAAGGGATCATCGATACGCTCGGGGGCCAGACGGTCGGGGCGGCCACCTTCTGGACAATCGAAAACTATCCGGAAAACATCGCCTACCGCCCGCTGTTTTCACTCTACTATATCCCGGCCTCCAACATCCCCAGAATGTTCTGGCCGAACAAACCCTATGTCTACAGTGCGTTGATCGCGTATCAGGCGAAGATCAAGAAGGCGAATCTGAACCGTGCGTTGGGTGAACAGGGGGTGACCCTGCCGCCCGGCGTGATCGGGTTTGCCGCGGCCGAGGGGGGTCTTTATGCGGTCATTATCTACGCGATCTTTTTCTCGATGAGTATCCGGTTTCTTCAGAACCTGGTGTGGATGCATTATTATCAACCGCTGGTGGTTCTTGCGGTCGGTGCGTCCCTGGGTACGCTGACGGGTTTGTCGCGCGGGGATATTGCATTGTTCTACATGCAGATTGTTTATGCGGTCGTCAGCGCCTACCTGATATTGCTGGTATTTTCCAAGCTGATTGGCGGCCACTCAATCGTCATGCAGTTCGACAGGCGTTTACACGCCACGGGATAGCCGGGGCTGCTCGCGGCACGGAGCGAGCGGGCGCCTGCCGTGAAAGGCAAAAACCTCATTGAAGAACAATGCAGTAGAGACGCCCGTATATGTTCCTGATGTTGCCCGGTGTCTTTACCTCACGCCGGACCGTTTGCCGGTAATCCCGGCGATCGTTGTCATTAAACCCCTCATGTGGATTTTCCATGTCCGCCGAAGCTAAGCGCAGCCTCCTCCGTATCCTGGCGAATTACACCCGGCTGGTGGCGACGCTGGTGTTTGGCCTGTTCCTGGTGCGCATCCTGCTGCGCGCGGTGGGCAATGATGCGCAAGGCATGATCCTGCTGCTTGGTTCGACCGTGGGGTTGGCGGCGATGTTCGAAGAGATCATCCGCAGCAGCCTCGTGCGAGAGCTTGGCGTCGCGTATCACAGTGATAATCCGCAAGAGTTCAAGGTTGTATTAAGCTCGGCCACGCTGGTGTCGGCATTGATGGCGCTGGCGAGCATCATCATGTTCACCGGGGTCTATCTGGCTTTGCCGTGGCTGTCGATCCCGGATGAACTGCTTGTGGCCGCGAGGTGGTTCCTGATCGCCCGGGCCATCAGCACGACGTTTAACATCGTGCTCGCGCCGCAATTCAACATGCTGCTGATCAGCGAGCGCATGTTTGCGTTCCATTCGTATTCGATCCTGCAACGCTTATCGCTCGTACTTGCCGCTTTGGTCGTGCTCTGGTGGATTCCTGAAGACCCCGCTTGGGGCGTGATCGTCTTTGGGTGGCTGACTTCCATCGCCACCGTGGTGATCTATGCGGTGTTTGTGGGGTTCATGGTTCTCAAAGACCGTTCGCTGATACCTTCGCCCCACGCGATGACGCGCGCCGCTGCGCGTGATATCGTCACGACAGGCGGATGGAATACATGCGTGGTTGCGGCGGTGAACCTGCACTTCCGCCTCGATGCGTTCATCATGAACCTGGCGTTCGGCCTGCTGGGCAACCTGGTGTTCGGCCTGGCGGTGCAGATGGCAAGCTACGTGCGGATGATCGCGCAGGGTATGACGTTCGGCGCTGATGCGGTGGCGGCCAGGCACGCCTCGACCGCCGGCGACAACGCGGTCCGCCGGTTCAACCAGCAATCATCCATGTTGCACGCGTTGGTCACGTTTCCCTCGGCGATAGCGATGATCGTGCTGTGCGAGCCCATCATGTATGTCTGGCTTCACGGGCGGATTGAAAACCCCACCGAAACCATCCCACTTGCCTCGAACATCATCCGCATCCTGATGATCGGTGTCGCCTGCCGCAGCATCTCGGATAGCTGGATGCGCGTGCTGTATGGCGCGGGGCATGTCAGGCGTTACGTCTGGATCATCATCATCAGTGGTATATGCAATCCGATCGGTGCTATTTTCCTGCTGTTTGTGCTGCCCGAATCGGTGCGTATCTACGGCGTATCCTGGGCATACGCGGCCACACTGGTGTTGTTCAACGGCGTCTGGATGGGTGTGGCGGTGTCGCGGATACTTCAGATGAGTATTGTTGAAGTCTATCGGCCGTTACTGAGGCCGCTTATCGGGTCGCTCGTGTGTATGGTGATCCTGTTTGCATTCAAGTATATGTTTGAAGACTGGAACCTCATCAAGCTGGCGATTGCGCTGGGCGCATATGGCGGGGCCTACCTGCTGGTCGCGGCGCTCTATGTCTTAAAGCCTCAGGAGCGGGCGCGCATCCTCGGGATGTTGAAGCGTAAGGCGGGTATGACCAACGGGGAACAACCCGAGTGATTCCAACAAAAACGGAAGCCTGCCGTTGGCTTCCGTTTCTTATCGAATGGGTTAACGGCCTTGACACTCAGGCAACGTTTGGTTTGTTTTTGTCTTTCGAATAGATCTTCGGCAAGTCCCACAAGGGCGCCTCGAGGCCGAGCAGTACTCGGAGGCGTTCCTGGTCATCGCCCAATTCTTTAACGAGCCGATCGATCGTCGCCTGGCTGAGCGCGGTTTCGGGTTTCTTGGCCTTGGGCAGCAGGAGCTTTTGCAGCTTCTTTCGTGTGTCCATCGAGATCATGGGCCTGACGAATTTTTCATAGACCGGGGTTCTTGATAGCCGGAAGGCCCAACCTTTGGAAAGCGGCTTGCCCTGCGTCTGGTTGTGCGCGGTTTCGATATCCAGCGAGAGCTTGCCCGGGTCAAGGCCCAGGTGTTCAAGTGCCGCGGCACAACCGGCGTAGCGGTCGGCCACGTAATCCTCGAAGCGGATCACCTTGAGTGACTCGCGGCCGAAGGTTTCGATCCAGGGTTCCAATTGCATCGCGTAGAGACTGTACTGGACCATCTCCGGGTGCCGTGGCAGTTCTTCCTCGATCGGATCGCTTATCACTTCGCGGAACAGTTCGTGGTGGTAATGGCTGATCAATCGCTTGATCGGTTCGCGGATGATGTACAGCAGCTTGATGTTCGGGCCCAGCAGTTCCAGGGCTCGTTTGGGGGTATCTTCAAAGGTGGGGCGTTTGGTGTAAACCGTGGACGCTTCACCGACTAACTGATCGTCGTCGGCCTTAACGAAAAACTGACCGTATTCGGCGCGGCCCTCTTGGGTCAGGATCTTGGGCTGGGTCAGGTTGATGCTGAATCCCAGTTCCTTGTGTATGGGGAAAAACACGCGGGGGTGTGTGGCCAGGTCGTGGAACAGCGTGGTGGTTCCCGACTTCATTGCGCCAATAATTAAGAAGTCCGGCAGGCGTGACACGTCAATTTCCTCTAAATCTTAGTTGCGTACTACATCCGGGCGTATCGAGAATTCAAGCCCCGGTCTTGTCTGAAGCCAGCCAATTATCGTAGCCGATGGCTGGTGGGTTGTCACCGTTATTCGTACAAGCATGGTTCAACCGGGCGATTTGTTGGTGGACAAAACGCTTGCGTAGGCCTGGACGGATTGCTCGGCGATCCGCGGCCAGGTGTAACGCTGCCTGACCATCGCCGCCCCGTTGCGGCCCATCATTTCCCGTTCGGCTGGATCGCGGTGCAGCTTGAGGATGGCCTCGGCAAAACGCCTGGGGTCCAACGGTAAGACGTAACCCGCTTGCTGCGAGCCGACTTCCGGGAAGTGGCAGGTTTCGCTGATGACCGCCGGGGCGCCGCAGGCCAGCGCTTCAGTGATCGCCATACTGAAACCTTCCTGTCGGCTGGGCAGGCAGAAACACAGCGCATCGACCATGGCCTGATACTTCTGCCGGCCGTAGATCGGGCCGACCACGTGAACGCGCTTGTCCAGATTTGCGGAGTGGATGCGTTGTTCGAAGTCGCTGCGCGCGCCTTCATCGGGTCCGGCGACGACGAGTCGCATTTGCGGTTCGGTTTCGGCTACGCGTTTAAAGATGTCGGCGAGGTAGTCCAGGCCTTTCTTGTAGTGCAGGCGGCTCAGGAACAGGATGTATGGATCGTTACCGAGTTCAGGATGAGCGGCGCGGAACTGGCCGGGCGCTTGCGGCGGGTCGATCGAATCAAGGAATATGCCGTTGGGGATGATTTTGGTGGGCACATCTAAACCGAGTTGATCGATGAGCCGGGCTTCATCCTGGTTGAGCGTGTGGATGAACGCCGCGTGACGCCAGAGTCGGGCGAACCAGAGTTTGATTGCGAGCGTTTTCTTGAGTTTGCCTTGGCTGAGACTCCACGGATCGAGCATGCCGTGCGGCGCGATCACGTATGGTTTGCCGATTTGTTTGGCGCTGCGCTGTGCTGCGACGAGGATCGCTTCCCATACACCGTGCAGGTGCACGATGTCGCAGGTTTTTATCAGTGGCGTTAATTGCTCGCGCGCTGCGCGGCCGAGGAAGCGATCGAGACCTTGAGAGTCTGGGACGTGATGGATGGTTAATTCATCTGCGCCGGCTACGCTCGACAATAACTTATTTTCAGCTTCGGGTCCGTTCGGCGGGGGGCAGCAGGCGATGGAGACGTCGTGCCCGAGTTGTTGCTGTGCTACGGCGAGGCACGCGACCACCACCGGTGGCCCGCCCGTGGTTGCATCAAGCGTGCCGATCACGTGCAGGATCTTCATGGTGAGTTGCCGCCGTTAACGCTTCTGTTTCAATGCGGACTCGTAAATGCCGACGGTCTGCTGGGCGACTTTCGGCCAGGTGTAGCGGCCCAAAGCAAGCGCCCGGCCCTTCTCGGACATCTGCTGCCGCAAACCCGGGTCGGACATCACTTCGATCAGTGCGTGGCCGACCCTTTTGGCATCCAGAGGAAGCACGCGGCCTGCGCCTTCTGTTTCGACCTCGGGGAAGTGGCAGCCTTCGGTGATGACTGCGGGAACACCGTGCCCGATTGCCTCGGTGATGGCGACGCTGAAGCCTTCCTGTCGGCTGGGCAGGCAGAAGCAGGTTGCGTCAACGAGTGCGGCGCGTTTTTCTTCGCCGTGGATCGGGCCGATGACGTGTACGCGATCCGTCAGGCCTGCGTTGGCGATCTGTTCCTTGAAGGCATCGCCCGCACCCTCCTCCGGGCCGGCGACGACGAGATGCGCTTCGTTGTTCGATTCGGCGAAGACGGCGAAAGCGTCGGCCAGGTAGTCCAGACCCTTTTTGTAATGAAGCCTGCTCATGAACAGGATGAACGGCAGGTCATGCAACTCCGGGTGCATCTTGTAGAAGGTGCCTTTAGCCGGCAGGTCGTGCAGGTCCTCTTCGAATACGCCGTTGGGGATGATCTCGCCTCGGGCGGTGAGGCCTAGCGGTTTGATCAGTTCCCGCTCATGCGTGTTACCCAGGTGCAGCGCTGCTGCGCCGTTGTAGAGTTTTTTGTAGACCAGCGCGATCGCGAGTTTCTTTTTCAGTGCTTTCTGGCTGAGGCTCCACGGATCGAGCATGCCGTTGAGCAGGATGAGGTAGGGTTTATTCAGTTTACGGCAGGCTTTGCCGGCAGCGATCAGGATCGGGTTCCAGACGTTGTGCAGATGCACCGCGTCCACTTGGGACACGGCGTCCCTGGCGATGCGTTTTTTCTCCGGGTCCAGCAGCCAGCGCCATTCGCCGTTCTTCGGGACTTGCTGGAGCTTCACCCGATCGATGCCCGGAACTGCGTCAAGCAGGTGACGCACGTATTCCTCTCGGCCGGCTTCCGACTCGGTCAGCAGATGCACATCGTGGCCCATCGCCGCCTGCGCCGAAGCGATACAGGCTGCGATCTTCGGGGGGCCGCCGTCCTTGGGGTCGAGGCTGCTGATGACGTGAAGGATACGCATTATGAAGGATGCTCCGAGACTACCCGGACGGATTGCTCAAAAGGTTTGATGTTACCCGCAGTTCTTAACCCACTCGCGGTTGTTTTCGTAGCCCAGCCGGATCAGGTCTTCGCCGACGTGGCGGTCGAACACTTCCGCGGCTTCGCGGGTGAAGTGGTTCTGCCAGTCACCGGACTGACCTTTGCGCAGGAAGTTGGATCGGCTTTCCGTGCCGCGTGATCGGCCTGACTGCCGTTCAAATGAGAACTTCCAAACGGTGGCTTTGATCGCGTCTTCGTCGGGCTCTTTGTCGGTCAGTTTTTTCATCGCAGCGCTAAGTGCGGCTGGGCAGTCGGCGAGCATGTCTTCATACTTGAGAATCGGCACATCGTTGCGGCCACTCTTTTCTACCGAAGATACGTGCTCGCCCCAATTCGATCGGCAGCCCATGGGGCGCTGCATCTGCATCTCGATGAATGCAGGCAGGTTCTCGCGCACGTTTTCACGGTTCTTTACGCCCGGGAAACAACGATCCAGCCAGCGGGGGATTTTCTTGTACCCGTTGGGGTGATCGCCCTCTGGCAACGCACGCGAGAGGTAGAAGTACATTGAGACCAAGGCGTCGCGTCCATCCCGGGCCACATAAACGGTTGGGGGGCTGTCGGGCCAGACACGGTAGTGGCCGTGCATGACTGAGGGGAAGCCGATCGGGAAGTACGACATATCAGCGAACGGTAATTGCAGGTAGTCAGAAACCATCTGGCACGCCCATACGGTTCCGCTCTTGGGGTAACCGACGACGAACGTGATCGGGATGGCTTTGGGGAAACGCTTGGCCAGCGTATAGGAGAGGTGATGTGTTGCGGTAATCACCTTTCGACCTATGGGCCCGACCTTGCGTTTTTCGATATTGGAACGCATTCGATGTATTGACTCCTATGATACTGATCGGGCATTTTTCGGCCCGAGCCCAGCTCGTGGCAAACCCATATTATAGGCAAGATTCAGGGTTTATGTCTTTGCAACAGAATCGAGCAAACCCCGGCTGTCTTGACCGGATAAGGCCTTTGGCATCGATAGGCTGACCTGGATTTGTTAAAAGGGCGTTTCTAACCAGCATTCAAAACGATGCGGATGTTGTTTCCACATAAGGCAATTGATCGAGGTCAAGCAAGGTTCCATTTTGCTTTGATATGGCGTATCAGGGGGAGGGCATAGACGTAGTGGCAGTTCATCTGCCGAACGACCCAGTTTGCCCACCTTAACAGGCTTTGGGGGTCAGTTTTTGCACGATTCCAGTCATCGTCGGGTTGGGGTCGCCGATTGCGGCATTTGGCAGGCGTTATGTGGCAGAAAGCTGCTTATTTTGCTGTAAACCTCGCTTTTACACACTGAAATGGTAAAATATTGCATTGTTCTGACACTGCAGGATTTGCGGCGTCTTGTGGCTGGAGCGTGGTTCGTAGTTCCACCCGCTCAAGTGTCACAGGCGATGTTCATCGGCAGGGTCAACAAGGTGTAAGTATCAATCGTGTTGTCGCCGGCGACCGGTCGTTTTTATCGGCTGTTGCCCGGTGGACAGTGTGTGTGATGTCGGCTTTGGCATGCGGCCGGCCGGTGGGCGTAGAAGCGGGAGCCTTGGATACATGCTTCGTCTTAGTCGCTGGTTTTTGTTACCGGCCATATTCATGGCAGCAGCGCCCGTTGTGAGTAGCGCGGACTATATCGCTGCATCATGGGTCAGCGACAGGGATCAGCAGCTTTACATCCTGCATTCTGAAGACGCCCAAACGTTTACCGGGGATTACGCGGTTTACGATCCGCCTGGTGATGATGTTGTGCGTGACCCGTCGTTGATGTTTGACCAGGCCACCGGTTACTGGTGGGTTGCGTATACGGCCGGGCACTGGTCGGTGCAGACCGATTACATCGGTTTGGCGCGCAGCCGTGACGCGGTGACGTGGGAGCACGTGACGCAGATCGACACATCAAGTGTAGCTAACGGCGATCCTCGCTCATGGGCGCCGGAGTGGGTCCGGGATGATGAGGGTTGGCATTTGATTGTCGGGCTTTCATCCGATGGCAGCGCCACGTTGCAGATGTTTGAGATGCATCCGACCAATGATGATTACACCACGTGGTCGCAACCGGATCATCTGACCGGGCTGCAAAGCAATGTCGTGGACGGCATGGTGACCCTCATCGATGGGGTATACAACCTCTGGTACACGGACCGTACGAGTGTTCCATGGAATAACGTTCGAGCCACGTCAACAAACTTAACCGGGCCTTACACACTGGATGTGGATCATCAAGGCAACTGGTACGGGGTCGGCGCGTCAATCGAAGGGCCTTACGTGGTGCAGATCGAGGGGGATCATTGGCGCATGTTCTTCGACCAGCCGGGGCCGGGCACGAAGTTGATCGAGGGCGTATCGACCGGGCTGTATATCGATTCATATGACAACATGCAGACGTGGGGGCCTGCCGCGCAGATGCTCAGCCCCGCAAAGCGCCATCTGAGCATCATCAATACCGACATTACACCGACCTATTTGATCGGGGACCTGAACGGGGACGGCTACGTGGGGTTGGATGATCTGGAATTGGTGTTGGGCAATTGGAACCAGACCGTTGTGCCCGTTGACAGTTCAGCTGATCCGAGCGGCGACGGCTTCGTCGGGCTCGATGATCTGGATATCGTGCTGGGTAACTGGGACGCAGGGAGGCCGCCGGGGATTCCAGTACCCGAGCCGGCGTGTGCCGGTTTGTTTGCGTTTGGCTTTTGTGTTGCGCTGCGTCGTCGTAGTTGCGTGAGGCTTTGAAGTGTACCGTTTTATATTTAATCCCGATGTGATGTGTCCTATGATTAAACGGTGTGTATTCAATTTTGTGGTTGTCCCGGCCAGTTTTTTTATTATGGCCGGCACTATCCATGCGGACACCTTGAACACCTACCACATCGGAAACAGCCTGACGTGGGATGCGCGCGTCAGTGCGGGTTTGCCTCAGCTTGCGGCAGACGCGGGGCACACACTGACCACGGGCTACCACATCCGTTGCGGGCGATCTTTGGATTACATCCTCAACAATCCCACGGACGTGTGCATCGAGTCGAACACGCTTGGGTATTACGAAGAAGCGCTGGCCAACTATGCCTGGGACGCGATCACCTTGCAGCCACACACCAGCGCCACGGCCAGGGAAGAATACGAGGCCGCGAAAGCATTGATCCAGCTTGCCCGGCAGAATCCCGACAACGCGGATACACGCTTCTACATGTTTGCGAGTTGGGGTGAAAAACCTTTTACCGGCACGCTTTTCTACGACGACTGGTATGACCCGACACCGACGGACCCGGACGCAAACATGGTCCGAAACGCGAACAGTTTCGAATGGATTTACAACGAATTAAAGAACGATCCGGACCTGCAGGATATTGATTTGTACGTCATCCCCGTGGGATATGTGATGGCAGAGATCGACCTACGTATGGACGCCGGCGAGTTCTCCGATTTTTTCAGCGCGGTACAGCTCTATCGCGACAACCTGCACCTGAACAACCTGGGCCGATTCATCGCGGCAACTACGGTTTTTGCCACGCTGTTTGAAGAGGACCCCACAGGTTTACCCGCCAGCGATGACTTCCAGCCCGGCAGCTTGCCCACCGGCACACCCGCGAGCACCGAACAGCTTACGCTAGTCGATCAGGTAACACTGACGACGAGTCCCTGCGTTGCCTGTGATACCGATGCCGATACCAGTACCGACCTGCTGCCAGGAGACCTTGATCTGGATGGTTTTGTTGGTATCGATGACCTGGATATCGTCCTTACGAGTTGGAACCAGGTCACGCTGTGGAGCAACGGGATCGTCGGGTTGGATGAACTGGAATATGTGCTGGGCAATTGGGGGGAGGGCACACCAACCATAGGCATACCCATTACGGAAGAGCTGGCGCTGCTTGTGCAGGATGCGGTGTGGGATGTGGTGAGCAGTTTCCCAAACGCCCTGACCGTGAGCCTGGTCGGCGATCTTGATGGCGATGGATTTGTCGGCCTGGACGACCTGGACATCGTCCTCGGTGAATGGGGCCAGGCCACATCATGGAGCGACGGCGATGTGGGGCTGGATGAATTAGACCTGGTATTGAACCACTGGGGTGAAGGTACACCGCCAAGCATCTCAGAGTTGAGCATCCCCGAGCCGTCTGTTTTGGGGATAGGAATCGTTACCGGGCTTACCATGATCGGTACGCGCCGGACATCTGATACGGGTCGACGAGGGCGTTAACGGCTCCGTGTTCGATCACGTTAACTTCTCTATGATGTGTCGGTGGTAAAACCAACTACTTTTTTTCAATCGGTTTCGCGGTCGCGCTGGTGCCTGGCGATCTATTGGCTGCTGCTGGCGACAGGCTCGCACCTGCCGGAATTTACACTGGGCGATACATCGAATCAGATCGGCGTGTTCCAGATCGACAAGTCGCTGCACGTGGCCGGCTTTGCGGGACTCGCGTTACTTTTATATCTAAGCCGGTTGGCCGGGTCGAAGGCCCCTTCATTCGCCCACGCGCTTGCTGCGCTGTTGATCGGCAGCGTGTACGCCCTCGTGGACGAGTACACCCAGCAGTTCACCGGCCGACATGTTTCCTACAGCGATGTCGTGGCGGGGGCGATCGCGATCATCGGGGTGTTCCTGATCCTGACTTCGCCGCCACCTCTGGATACGAGGCCCCGGCGGGTCGTGATCTACCGTGTCGTTTCGGCCGTGCTGATTGTCGCCGCGCTGGTTTTGGCGTTGGTGGCACTGCTCAGCGCATGGGGACAGGGGCAGCCGTCTGCACAACCATCCGGGCTGGGTATCAATGAGATCGTGCGTTTCCTCATCGCCGGTGTCCTGATTCTGCTGCTGGTTGCATCGCAACCGGCCGGGGTAAACCGGCCCAGACTTGGGATGTTCCTGAGCATTGTTGTGATCGGTCTGGGTGGGCCGATCATAGAATCAGCTCGGTTGTTTACCGAGCAGGGCATCGATATGAATGGCCTGTACGCCCACCAGCTCGGTTTGCTTACCGGGATGGCAGCCTTGGCAGTATTGGCGATTATCCGACACGTACGCACAAACCGACCATTGACCGATCAGGTATGACCGAAACACCGAACGCCCCCCAACATGCGACCGCTGATAGCGGGCCCGATCCGAGTGGATCGGCGAAAGCCGGCGAGGCTCCACGTTTTGTCGGCAACGCCATGCTCGTGGCGGCGCTCACGCTCGTCTCGCGTTTCACCGGCTTGCTGCGCGACGCGGTGCTTTTTGCCTCGTTCGGGCGGGGGCCGGTTGGTTCGGCATTCCTGATCGGATTCATGGTGCCCAATCTCTTTCGCCGTCTGTTCGGCGAGGGGGCGCTATCGTCGGCATTTATCCCGGCCTATGCCGAGTTGACGCGGAACAAGCCCGAGGTAGCCAAGCGGTTTGCTTCATTCTGCATCGCGGCACTGATGATCGTTACGGGCGCGCTGACGCTGGTCGGCGAGGGTGTGCTGTGGTTGATGTACACGAAACTCAGTGTCACGGAAGACACGCTGCTGGCGATCCGGCTGACGATGCTGATGCTGCCATACATGCCGTTGATCTGCCTGGTGGCGTTGATCGGCGGGGCATTGCAGGTGCGTAACAGGTTTGGACCGCCCGCCGCGGCGCCGGTGCTGTTGAACCTTGTCATGATCGTGGCGATCTTCCTGGCGACGTACGGCATTGCACCAGATGTGACCGACGATGCGCCATTGCGGACGGCGGTCGATTATGTGTCGCTGAGCGTGTTGGTTGCGGGTGTGTTGCAGTTGCTGTGGCAGTTGGTTGCTTTATTGCGCGTTGAAGGGTTGACGCTGAATTTTGCGCAGACGCTGGAGCCGTTCAAGAAGATGCTGTGGGTGATGCTGCCGATGGTGCTGGGGCTTGCGGTGTTCCAGATCAACGCGGCGATGGATTCACTGATCGCTTTTGGTTTTGCACCGAAAGAGGGGGGGGCGGATGTCATCGAGCTTTTCGGCAGGCAGTGGCATTACCCGATCGACGATGCGGGGCAGGTGGTGGCGCTCGCGGGTGCGCAACGGCTGTACCAGTTCCCACTGGGTGTGTTTGGCATCGCGCTGGCGACGGCGATTTTCCCGGCGCTTGCGCATGCGGCGGCGGACAAGTCTGATGCGGGCAAAGCCAACTTCCAAACGATACTGCATCACGGGCTTAGGCTGGCGTTTTTCATTGGGATGCCGGCAAGCGTTGGGCTTATCCTCGTGCGTGTACCGTTGACGCGCGTTTTATTCGAGCATGGGAAGTTCGAGCTGCAGGACTCGTTGCGTGTAGCCATGATCCTCGCGGGATATGCTTCGGCTGTCTGGGCTTATTCGATGACGCATATCCTGACCCGTACGTTTTATGCGGTTGGCGATTCCAAGACGCCGTTGCGTGTGAGCATGAGCATGGTCGTTTTCAATTTTGCGCTGAACCTGACGCTTATCTGGCCGCTCGGCGCTGCGGGGCTTGCGTGGTCGACCGCGATCAGCGCGAGTTTGCAGGTTCTGATCCTGTTGCTGTTGGTGCGCAAGCATGTGGCTAAACCGATCGACAGGGGTGTGGTGATGGGTTGGGCCCGCACGCTCCTATTGAGTTTCGTGATGACGCTTCTTGTCACGCCTGTGATGATGAAGTACCCGGCCCAAACGTTGACGTGGTTCGGCAGCGCGGGGTTACTGGCGGTGGTGGTGTTGATCGGTGCGTTAGTTGTATTGATTGGCGCGAAGCTGACCGGGGCCGAAGAATTGGGTTGGCTATTAGGCCGTCGGGCAGGGAAGAAGTAAAAAAAGAGACATGTGCCGGGCACGCCGCTGACACATGTCTCGTGCACTTAAGTATGTCTAAAGCAGTTGGGTGTTATCCGCAGCTGCCATCTCGCTTGCGGTCTTTCGTGCCGTTACCGCTACCGTTGCCTTTACCTTTGCCGGCGCCTTTACCCTTGCCGGCCTGTTGTCCGCTGCCGTCGCAATCACGGCTGCGCTGACGCTGTGCAAAGCTCTGTACGTCACGGTCGATGTTGATGGCGGCTTCTTCAAACGGGCAGTCGCCGTCGCGATCGCGTGCACGGTCCTGATCCTTGTCGCAGTCCTGGTCGCAGTCACCGTCACGGTCACGTGCGCGGTCCTGATCCTTGTCCTGATCACAGTCCTTGTCGCAGTCGCCGTCCTTGTCGCGATCGCGGGCGCGTGTCTGGTCTGCCAGCGGCATCAGGTCTGGCGTGGTCCAGTCACCGATGGCTGAACCTACCGAAGCGGTTGTGGTTCCGGCGCCTGCAACGAGCAGCAATGCGAGGGCGGCGGCAAAGAGTGTTAATGACTTCATGTTGGATTCCTTTCTGTTTGACTGTGCCTTTCGGCGGTAGTCGCCTCCGGGTACAGAGGCAGTTACATTGGGCCCGGCTCGTCGCACTTACCGGGGCTTCACGTTGTGTATTTCGCTCGACAATCACCGGATCGTCTATACTTATGAACGTCAGCGGTACGGATCGCCTGCGGACTTTTTGAAAAGAATTTTGTTTGGGTTGCAGGCCGCGCCATATCGAGAGGGCGGGGACACTGAAAATTGGATGATGCACGCCATACAACTCCGCGTAACGCTTCGCATGGTTCGGATGATCCGGGCGCGGATGTGCCTTCGGACCCGCAGCTTGTTCAGAGAGTTGCCCGTGGCGATCATGCGGCGCTGGGTCAACTGATTGAGCGTCATCAACAGCGTGTATTCTCATTGAGTTATCGGGTTCTTGGCCGATGGGATCAGGCGGAGGAAGCGGCGCAGGAAGTGTTTATCAAGGTGTACCGGTCTGCGGGTAAGTACCGGCCGGAGGCGTTGTTTACGACGTGGCTGTACCGGATCGTGGTCAATCACTGTCTGGATATGAAGCGTAAGGCGGCGCGTATGCCGATGGCGGTCAGCCAGGAGCAGATCGATCGGATGGGCGAGTTACCGGAGGATAGTCTGACGGCTCGTGAACGAAGCGAGCGGGTTCGCAAAGCGGTGAATGAGTTACCGGAAGCGCAGCAGACGGCGCTGCTTCTGCACCGTTTTGAGGGCCAGCCAATCCGTCAGATCGCCGAGGTAATGGATCGCAGTGAATCGGCCGTGGAATCATTATTGGTAAGGGCTTACGCCAAGCTGCGGGAAACGTTATCGGATTTGAAAAATGGTTAGTTATTTTCTGAAACCGCCGCAGGCGTTGGCGTTTCGGAACGTTTAAGTAATGGAGCAAATTATGGCCCACCTTCAGGACATCCAGTTGATCGAATACTGCAACGGGCAGTTGTCGACCGCTGCCCGAAGCGAAGTTGACGCACACCTTGCTGAGTGTGAGCTGTGCGCTGAAAAACTGCGGCAGACAAGGCTAACCTGGGAGGTTTTGGGGGGCTGGGAAGCCGACGAGGGTAAGGTCGATCTGACGAGCCGGGTGCTCGATCGCCTGGAAGCTGAGCAAGCAGACACGCCGGACGCCGGCCCGTTCCGCTTGCAGGACTGGGTCTGGCCAGTGGCGAAGCTGGCAGCCTGTGTCGGGCTTGCGGCGGTGATCGGCCACGCGGCGGGTCTGGCGGTGCGGCCGGCGCCACAAGCGATGACGGTGGACGCTGCGGACCCACAGCAGGCCGCGAACGAGTTGTATCTGGACATCATCACCGACAACGACCCGACCGGGCTGGTGTCGGTGATCCTGCCACCTGAAACCACGGATACCCCGGACTTCCAGGATGCTTCGGAAGCCCCGGAAGAAGAGGTATAAGCCATGCGACGAAACAATCTCCTGATTTTGTTGACCGGGGCATTCATCGCCGGCATTGTGTTTACGTTGACGATCGGCGCCGGCCCGAAGAGCACGCCCGTGAAGGACCCGCACCTGAACAGCCTGCTTAACCTGAGCAGCGAGCAGATCGCGGCGATCGATCAGGCCGATCCTGATTTTGATGCCGATGCGGCGGATCTGTCCAACAAATTAGATGACGCGAAGACCAAACTCGCGGAAGTTCTTGAAAGTGATGATGCCACCGATGAGCAGATCAGGAAACAGTTTGAATCCACGATCGAGGCGCATAATGCGCTGAAGCGTCGGGTGGCTGAACATATCCTGAAAATCCGCACGCATCTCGAGCCTGAACAGCGCAGCCGGTTGATGGGTCTTTGTGCTGAAAGCGTTCGGTCAAGCCGTCGGCATCAGAACCGAATGGGTCAGCAGGGCGAGGGGCCCGGCCGTGGTGGCAATGGTATGGGTGGTGGGCCGGGCCGAGGTAATGGCCGGGGGCCCGGCGGTGGTGAAAACGGACGGGGTCAATACCGCGGCGGTCAGGGCAGCGAGCAGAATCAGTAAGCATTCTCGATGTGTTATGCGATAGCATTCGGGCTATCCTGTGCATGAATCATCTTGCCCGGGAGCCTGTCGATGTTTCGTGTATTTACTTTCGTATTGGTTTTCATCCTTTCGTTATCTTGGGCTGCACATGCCGTAGCTGACGGCAAAGTCTTTCCCAAGCGTGCGACAGCCAAGGTCAACATGCCTGACCAGGAAGCCCTGATCCATTGGGCTGACGGTGTAGAGACCATGGTTATCCAGACAGGTTTTTCAGGCGAGGGCGATGAGTTTGCCTGGGTTGTGCCCACGCCGAGCGAGCCGGAGGTGACCGCATCTACCACGGGTTTGTTTACGACGCTGCGTGTGCTGACGGCGCCGAAGATGAAGCACACCGAGTCAATGCTGTTTCTATTTTTCTGGCTTGTGGCGCTATCGGTCCTGTGCTGTGCGGCGGGGCGTTACATAGATGTACTTATTGTGCTTACGTTGATTGCTCTTGTTGTGGGTGTTTTATTACCTGCATCCGGTGCTGCGAGAAGTGTGGTAACCGTTGGGACGACCGAGGTCCATCAGCGCGGGGTGGTTGGTAATTACGAGGTTGCTGTGATCAGCTCCGATGATGCCGATTCGTTATCCGGCTGGCTTGAAGACAATGGTTTTTACATCTCAGATGATTCGCGTCAGGCGATTGAGCATTATGTTTTTGAAGGATGGTACTTCACAGCTACTCGGCTTCGGCCCGAGTTGGCCGCGGAAGGTGGGGCGTTGACCCATCCGCTTGGGTTCCGTTTTGCTGTTGAGAAGCCGATCTATCCGTTGCGTCTGACTGCGGCGGGTTCAACGCTGCTGGATATCGACCTGTACGTATTCGGGCCTGAACGTGCGGCTGTAGATGGATTTGAAGTTGCGTACTGTAATCGCACAGATTCCTTTTCAGGTGTCGATATCGAGTCTTGGCCGCGGCCGCGCGATATTGATGAGATGCCGATCAGGCACCCGGAGTTGGTTCGGCTCGTGCAGCCGTCGGCTTATGTGACGAAGTTGTCTGCCTGCCTTACGCCGGACCAGATGTCGCGGGACGCAATGATTCGATGGTCGGGCGATGAGTTATACGTGCCTGAGCGCTGGACGGAAGAAGGCGCTGTTCGTGTTGCGGCAAATGTCGGGTTCATCAGTTTATCTATCGCGGTGATGTTGCTGCCCGTTATCTATCCACGTCGGGCCTGGATGAAAGAAGCGAAAGGGCGGGCGGCCAGGTTCGTGCTCGGCGCTTGTGCTGTGAGTTTGGTGCTGGGTCTGGGTACCTATCTGTTGCTACCTAAGCATAAAGCGCAGCTTGTCACGGCTTCCCGCGTCCGGTGGTCTATTATGAGAGGTACACTTAATAATCTAGTTGACGGTATCGACGATCCGGATGGTTATGAAGCAACCATACAGGCGATCTTGGTTCACATGAAGAATCCGACGACCGGGCAAGACATGAAGATAGATGACTCGCCGGGCAACTTTACATATGAATGGACAGATGACGGCCTGGTGATTACCGCGTTCGGGCCGGATGGTGCGCCTTTGCGGATTGATAAGCAATCACTGGAAAGGTGAAGCGATATTGGTCATTATCGGCAAACGCGCGGATCTACGAACCGCCGTTAAACGCGGGGCAATGCTTACGTAGGCAGTGGCAGATAGATATCGTCGTTGAGGACGCGCTGGCGTATCTGTTCGAGTGTTTCGCCGACGCCATAGTTGCCATACGCGGACAGGATGCCGACCGTGGGGACACTGATCCAGTCGTGCGAGCCGACCTGCATCTGTGTGGGCATGAACGGCAGCGTGACCGACATGGTGCCGGAGGCGACTTCGTTACCGCGTTGCAGGATGGCGAATCGCAGTTCGCCCTGGTCGTACGAGATCACCCAGTGGAATCGGCCATCAACATTCAGCCAGGCATCGGGGATCTGAATCGCGCCGTAGCGCTGGCCATCGATGGTTACCTCAAGTGACCATACTTGTGTCCCGCGGTTGTGCCAGATCTCCAAGTGGTTGTTCTCATCCAGCAAGACGGTGCCGTAGCATGTAGAACCGGTGCTGAATGTGTCATCGCCCCACGTTGCATCGATGCCATCTTGGGGCACGGTCATGGACAGGCCGACCGTGAAGCTGCCGGTTGTGGATGTAGGTATGTCCCAGATGAGTTTTTCAGGCTCGGCGGTGATATTTTCGGTGTCGCTGGGGGCGATCGAATAGCCCGGGACGATGCCGGTGGTTGCGCGCGAGACGTTCCACTCATTCAGCAACAGGTCGAGATCGGCGAGCCCGACGAAGCCGTCATTATTAATATCGCCCACCAACGGGCCGGGGGCCGGCGGCTCGCCGGCGTTCCAGTTACTCAGAACAAGTTCCAGGTCGTCGAGGCCGACAAATCCATCACCGGTTGCGTCGCCGCTGATCAAATCACCGGGTGTGACATTGCTGTTCCAATTGAGCAGCACGCAAGTCAAGTCATCGAGTCCGACAAAACCGTCGCCGTTGAGGTCACCTTCGACCTCTTCGGGGATCGATGTTTCGCTCCAGTTAGCCAGGAGCGCTTCAAGATCGTCGAGGCCCACATAGTTGTCGTTATTGATGTCGCCAACCGGTGCAACGGTCCCGTTGACGTCGGCTTCATTAAGCAGCAGATCGAACGCGATATAGAACTCGGTGTGTTGTGCGATTTTCTGGGCTTGAGCGGTGAGTTGGATGTAAGGCACATAATCGGTGCCGTCACCGTTCGGGTCCAGTTCCGACCACATCAATATCGGCAGCCAGTCCTCCGTGGATGTCGGGTATTCAGGGTGCGAGACGTACTCGCCATCGCCCGCGATGCCGACACCGAGTACCGAGTTGTATCCGGGTACAGACAGGATCCATACCTTGAGCACGAAACTGCCCGCCTCGAAGTCCGCATCGGTGCCTGCGAGCAGGATCCTCGCGAGGTTGGCGGTGTTGATTTCACCGGTCCGGCTGATCTTGACGACCTGGCCCAGTGTCGGGGGTTGCGAGGCCAACTCAACGCCGTCATCGACCCACACGCCGTTAACCTTCTGGAGGAAGGTGACCTCGGTGTCTTCGTAATCGACGAGCTCGGTGAGTGAACTGCTCAAGCGCTGTGTACCGCCCGGTGCAATCAGCAGCGGCGAGCTTGAAGTCATGTCGCCGATGTGTGTTTTCAAAACGCCATGGCCGTTCTTCGTGCTGGCAATCACAAGCCAGTCGTCATGGAACACAAGCTCGCTGCCCAAAATATTGGATGCGACTTCGATCCAGCTTTCGCCATCTTCGGAATAGAAAATCGTTGTGGCTTCAGAGGGGATCTCATTATTTTCGTATGCCAGGAACGGCCTGACCGTGATCGCGTAGCCGGATCGTTCCCACGGTTTGGCGCAGACAAGATTGACTGTCAGCGCGTGTGTCTTAACGTAACCACGACCGATGACGGACCGGACTTCTGCGGGCTGGTCCATGGCAAGCGGGATCGTCAGCTCGATGACACCCTCATCCCGGCCATCCGTTGCAGCAAGGATCTTGTTTGCGGCGCTGCCGACCTGGAACGATATCAACTGGGAAGATGCTTCGCCGGTGATTCCAAGCAGGCCGGTCTCTTGTACGGTTAGCGTTGATGTCTCGTAATGTTCCGGATCGTCGATGCGATACCGTTTGAGGAACGAATGTGCGGCGGTATCGCCTGCGGCGACGATCACATCGACTTCACCGGTCTCGTGTACGACCACGATTGCCGAGTGGCGGTGTTCGTAAGCTTCGTCAACACCGAGCGGGTCCTCCTGCTGCTCGATCAGACGTGGCTGGCGGACCGTGTAGTGATTCGAGTCGGGATCGCGCTCAGTGAGTATTACCCACGTGCTGCCGCCGGGTTTTTCCGGCGATGCGGTTGGGTCCTGGAGGTAATCGGTAATCGCCCACCAGACCGCTTCGACTCTGCCGTCAACGACGATCGGCGTAATGGCAATGCTCCACTCATGGCCGCGCTCGTTGTCGTAGGGAAGCCCGGTCTCACTGTTGATCAGCGCCTGCCCATCGATCACGGTTCTTGTTTGATCGAAGATGTTTTCGAAGGTCACCTCCTGGACGATGCCGAACGATGTGCCTTCGGGCGTCCAGTCAGCACCGGTTTCGCTTGCGTCCTGATCGGTTTCTCTTTGCAGGTAGACCACCCACAGGCCGCCGGGGACGATGCGACCCGTCTTTGGCATATACAGCGTATTCGTCAGCCAGTCGGCTTCGGCGAGCCATTCGGATTCTGAGCCGCGGGAGATGTCCAGCGTTTTCCACTGGCTCATATCATGGTTGAACGCGATCAAGATGTCGGCATCCCGGTCGTGCCAGATGCTGAGCCATTGTCCATCAGCGCCGGGTCCCTGGCCGATGTTGACCAGGCTCGCGTCGGTGGCAAGCACCTGTTCCCATTCCGCGGTGGTGCCGGTAGCAACCAGGTCGCCCCATCTGGGTTCATCTACCTCGACGTTTTGCCCTGACGGGTCGGCCGTTTCCTGATCGCGTGTGAATGTTGGTGTCCAGTTGCCGGTGATTCCGCCGTCGAAGTCGGTGAACAGCGATGTGTCGACGACCTGCGTTTCGGTGCTGGCGCTGGTTGATTGTGAAGTTGATGCAACCGGGCCGACGAAGATGGATTGATACAAATACGGGCTGTTCAGCACCACGTTCAGATCGTCAAGCCCAACGTATCCATCCCCATTCAAATCAGCACTCAAGGCGTCTGCCGAAGCGCTGACGTTCCATTGTTGTTTAACCAGGTCGATATCCTGATCGTCAACAACCCCGTCTGCGTTTACGTCGCCGAGAAGTGGATCACCGCTTAGTAAGAATCTGGATTCCAACGGCTCAATGTGAGCCTGCCGATGGATGGGGTGCGTCTTGCGCGCGGAAAGACAGCGACGTACTGCCGCGGTAACTCGAGAAATGCCTGTACCTCGGGCCATGACTGAATCGTGTCTCTATCAATAGTATCGCGCTGCGGCCTTACTGATCCGCAGTCGTCTAATTGTGACACAAATATCAGTAATATCAAGGGTTTTGTCGCTCGGTCCTGGGGCGGAAAGGATGCTGCCGGGCAAGACGGGAGGCACAAAATTACCTAAACCCACACCCATCCCACCTTTTACGATCAGGGGGTTTGGGTAAACACCTACAGGTCTTTATCGAGGGCGGTGTTTTTAAAAATCCGGTCGTATGTCAATCATAGCTGGCTGAAGCATCAGAGGGTATGTAGGCGTCGTACAGGGAATCGGGATTGGGTACTTCCACATCCTGTCCCCTGGGTTCATTGAAGTTGACGGTGTTATTCCGTAGCAACGCGCGGTTTGCGGGTGAGGAGACCAGGATGCCGCGGTCGACCTGGTCGAATGTGTTGCGTTCCAGGGTGCTAAGCACCATACCGACATAAGCCCTGGGGATGTATTCCCTGTCGTAGAATCGGTCGATGAGTCGCCAGCCCAGGCTCGCGGCGGTGGGGGCCTTGGTGATGGTGTTGGCCCGGAAAATATTACCGACGGTGATCCAGTGGTTTATCCGCACGCGGTTTTCTTCGACGGAACCGGGGTGCATTTCGACGTAAGCCATGGGCCCGGAGGCGGTGCCGCCTGCAAAGCCCTGGATGTTACTGATCTCGTTTTCGCGGATCAGGTTCCATCCGGAGGGCATATCGAACTCAGCGGAGATGGCGGCGCCAACGGCGACCCTGTCCATCGTGTTATTCGCGGCGATGTTATCGAAAGCGTTTTTGTAGAAGTAAACGCCTACCGTCTTCATCTGATCGGTGACACCCGCTTCCGGAGCCGGTCCTTGCATGGTGTTGCCATAGACGATGTTGTGTCTGAAGGCCTGCTGCACGATGACGGTTGCGTTGCGAGTCGGGGTAACGCGCCATGGTTTATCGAGTACCACCTCGCCGGAATTGGTTCGGCCGACGATGGTGCGCCATTGACCAGCACCGACTCCCTTGGCGACGAAGACGATCCAGTCGCCATTGCTGTTAACTCTGCCGGGCAGGCCGCCGTTGACGGCCACGGTGTTATCCCCCGCGGATGTTACGGTGTATATCCCCGCGGTGTCGCCACGTTCGTGGAACAAATATTGCTCACCCGTGTTCCCCATAACATCCGGTACCGAAGGATGGGGGCCAAAGTCTTCGCTGTGGTTATTCGCAAGGTATGTGTTCTGGATAGAGCTTTCGTATAGCAGGCATGTGCGACTCATGATCCTGGCATGAGCGCGATCGACAGCGCGTGCGTCGCAACGCTCCATGATCATGCTGTTGCCGCCCATATTGGTGACCGCGTTGGATGTGGTGCTCCAACCGGATGCGAATTGTCCACGCAAGACGCAGTCCGAAATCCGCACATAATCACTGTCCTCGCCGACGAGGACGCAAAAGGACACGCCATAAAGCGTGCAATGCTCTATGACATTGTTGGCATCGCCCTTGTACATGGACTGGATACAGGAGTTGGGATTTTCGTCATCGATCTCGGTGGCGCGGATCACCGTCACATGGTCAACCGTTTGATTTTGGCCCAGGAGTCGGACACCCATCCGAACGTCCTCGTTGTCGCTGCGTACCGTAAGCGCTGTTAAGCGCGAACCGTTCGCTACCAGGTTGACAACGAAGACCCCGTTGAATCCGGGCCGCGACTGGATTACCGTGGCGGTGCCCGACGGGTCCGACAGCGTGCTCGTTAACGGGTCCCATTCCCCGGTTCCACGGCCCTTGAGGACTACCGGCGGGCCGGAGGGTATGTTGATCGGCTCGGAGACCCGATACACACGCGCACCAAGCTGTACCGTCCCGCCGCCGGCGGCCTGTACGGCCCGTATGGCTTGTTCGATCGCGTCGCCGTCTGATGTCGCGTTGGGCAGGTAATCGTTCGCATACACAACGGTGGTCGGCAGAGATGCTTGAGTCACAACCTCAAACTCCAGCCGCTCGGACCAGCCGTACTCGCCACCGGTTCCGTTGTGTGCCCAGAGGTAATACGTACCCGCGCTCAAGTTGCCGGGCAGCGTCGCTTCGAGGCTATAAGGATTTGAGTTGGTTACCTCTAAAGCGACCGGCGTACTGTTTTCCCGCTGGAGGTAGACAAGCGGTGTGGCGTCGGTCAACGACAGGTTCTTACCGAAAATGCGTACCGTCTGGCCGGTGTGGTTTGCATACGCCCGGCAGGGCCAGCTCCACCATGCTTCTGCAGCATTCACACGGATCGGCAAGCCGTCGTATCCTGCGGAACTCGGTACGACGATCATTGTGCTTTGTGCAAGCGGTACGCGGTTACCCTGGTCGTAGCGGAGCAGGGGGATGACGGCGCGCATCGTTTGATCATCTGAACGCAGGGGTAACAGGTTCATGCTGCCTTCGGGCGTGAAGATTTTCAGGCCGGCGCCGTCGAGATTCTCTCCGGTGATGATCAGAGATTCACCCGGAAGCGTGACGTTACTGACTTCACTGATCGCCGGGGCAGAGCTGTGGCTGGTCAGGTTAAGCGTACCCAAAACGATGGGGCCGGGGGCTTCGACGCCCGTCGGGCCTGTGGGCATATTCAATTCGCCGGCAGACGGATTGGTCAGCATTCCATCCGGCACAGAAGGCTGAAGGTCTATTGCGGTTTCACTGCTGTTGTCGGTGGTTCCCCCATTAGCAAGATTCGTGCTGCCACCGGAGCCGATCAGTATCGGGTATGTCAGCGAGAGATTGCTGCTGGATGAAGAGTCGCTATCCGATGCTGTGGAAGCACTACCGCTGGAACCGCCGCCGCCGCCACCGCCACCGCCACCAGCACTGCCGGCCAGACTGCTGCCACCACCACCGCCACTTCCCCCGCTGCCTGTGGATGCTGTCGTGACGGTCCCGCCACCGACGCTTTCACCGGACGACGTATTGGACAGAGGTGAATCCACGATGGTTAACCGTGGAAGTAACCTGTCCATGTCCACTTCTGTGTAAGTGTCGGTCTGATCGCTATCAGTCTGGTCGTCGGGTGTGACAGCGGTTTGCTGCTGCGTCGTGAGTTCAGCGACGATAAAAGTTTTAAACGGCTCGATGTCCGAGTCGTCGAAAACACCATCATTATTGAAGTCACCTGCGGCGAGCAGGTCGTTTTCGGTGAGGTTGGGGTACTGGGTCCAATAGTCGTCGCGTTGCTTCCACGCCAGGGCGCAAGCGGTGACGTCATCGAATTCGTACGTGCCGTTGCCGTTGAAGTCGCCGGCCTGGAGACCGGGGGCTTCGGGCTCAAGAGGGGTTTCTGCTACTTCTGTGGTGTAGAGATCTGGATCAACAGGTACAACCAGTTCCTGGGTATCAGCGACCGCGACCGGCTCGATGAACTCCGCACTCAAAGGGTGCGCAGCACCTACGACAGCCACAACAATCGCGGCTACTAACCCTGTAATCGGCCTCACATATTTGTCGGCGAACATTGGTATCCTCTCGGACAAGGGTCGCGTGTGTCCCGGGATGTATTTAATCAATTGAAAAAACCGATTTAGCCCGGCCTGCGGCAACCTTATCTCGCAAGATTCTGCAACATATACAACCGGTATATTTCCCAGGCATACCAGCCCTCATGGTCGGCACAAACAGAACCGGCACCGGTGGCCGCCTGACTTAGGCCCGGTGTGATTCGGATCGTGCCCACTTCTGATTAATAAACTGTATGCAGGATGCCCGGCAGAATCCGGCTAACCACTTATTCCTTTAAATCAACCGGGTCTTCAAGCACCCGAACAGTGCAACCATCCTCGGTTGCCTCCAGTTCGACAAGTGCGCCAACGGGCAGTGTTGCGTTTTGCGAAAAATGGCCTGTCGGGAAGTCGTAGATGACCGGGATGTCGGCGTCGGTGAAGTACTGATCGATGACCTCGCGGATGCTGAATTCAGAAGGCTCTTCGCCCTCTTTTTCCGTGTGGGTGAATTTACAGAGAATGATCCCCGCACAATCGTCGAGTTTGCCGGCGAGTTTGAGGTTCGAGAAGAAGCGGTCGATCCGGTAGGGGGCCTCACGGACATCTTCCAGGAAAAGAATTTTGCCGCGTGTCTGCGGTTCGTAAGGTGTGCCCATGGTGGCGGCGACGAGTGAGAAGTTGCCGCCGATCAAACGGCCGCGTGCTTTGCCCTTGGCGATGACGACGGGTTGATCAATATCGTCGGGGATCTCGTACGTCCAGCCCGGCGCTTTGCGCTTGCCGTTTTCGTCGTAGTAGCTTGATTTGAGGATCGCACGCCAGAAGTACTTGGCGGTGAAGTCAGTGAAGTTGCCCTCGCTGCCCAGGCCGTACTGCGGATTGGGCGAGTGGAAGGTGATGAGCCCGGCCTTACGGCTGATCGCCAGGTGCAGGCCGGTGATGTCGCTGAACCCGATGAGCATTTTGGGGTGTTTGCGGATGACGTTGTAATCGAGCATATCGAGGATACGTGTCGTGCCGTAGCCGCCCGTGCCGGGGAAGATGGCGTCGACCTCGGGATCGGTGAAGGCTTGCATGATTTCTTCAGCGCGTTGCTCGTCCGTCCCGGCAAGATAGCCGTAGCTTCGGAACAGGTCGTCGCGTTGCTTGATGATGAATCCCATTTCCTTGAGGCGCTTCTGGGCCAGTTCGACGCGTTCTTTATTCAGGTCCCCAGCCGGGGCGATGAACATGATCGTGTCGCCGGGCTCAAGCGGTTTGGGCTTGATCGGTCCGCCGGCCCAAGCGGGCATGCTGGTGCAGCCGCTTATCAGGCAAACGAACATGACAAGAAGCAGTTGAGCGGTCAGATACAGTTTGCGTCCGCGGTTCGGCATCAGATCGACTCCAGTCGGGGAGTATTCCGGAGTGTTCCGGGGGTATTCCGGGGGTGGATCAGTCAGCAGTGTACACATTCCGGCCGGGCTGTGAGTACAATGCGGCGGCCCTGTTGGGGCCGTGACATGCGACAGACATCCAGAAGGTGGGCGTATCTGATGAAGTGTTTACCATTACTGTTGATTGGGATTGTACTGATGAGCGGAGCGGTTGAAACGATGGGTGCTGATGACAAAGTCATGGAAAACACCGGTGCTTCAGCGTTCTGGACCAGCGAGCATCCGGCCATCGAAAAAGCGCGCGAGCTGCTGAAGTCGGGCAACTTCAAGAACGCGGAGTTGCTGATCCGGGAAGGCGCCAACTTCATGGGCCCGGAGGGTCGGCAGCTTCGGGATGATTCGCTGGAGACCATCCGCCGAGTCCGCCGGGAATTTAACCAGAGTGAAGAAGACCTGGTCGCCGCGGTGCAGAAAAAGATCGATGACTTCACGGTTGAAGACCTGCGGCGTCTGGTGGAAGAGGGCGAAGTGGTTTGCCGAACGATCGATGGCAAGCTTTGCTATTACCGCCGTGAGCCGGGCGTGATGTTCCGGTTCTGTGACGAGATCAAGAAGCGTCAGGCCGAGTGGGACGCCAAGCGGAAAGCAGGGCAACCGGGCGGTGCGTTACTGGATGAAGACCGGTCCAACAAAACGCTGAACGATTTTCTGGCTAAGGCTGCTGTTGCCGGAAAAGCTGCGGCCGAAGCCGGTGAATCGCCGATCGTGCTGCCGCACCGTTTTACCGTGCGTTATGCGTTGACGGTGAAACCCGCTGCCGAGCAGACCGATCCGAACGTGATGAAAAAGGGCTCGAAGCTTCGCGTCTGGCTACCGTTCCCGCAGGAATACCGCCAGCAATCGGATGTTGAATTGGTTAGCGCATCAATCGACGGCGGACCTTACCAACCTTTCATCTCACCCAGCGCGACCAACTTCGACGGCCCGGGTCCGATCGGCGGCGCACCGCAGCGCACGACGTATTACGAAGTAACGGTCGATGATCCGACCAAACCGATCGTTTTCGAGCAGGTTTTTGCCTACACGATCGCGGCGCATTACCCGGTAATCACGGCCGAGAACACACGTGAACTGACTGAAGAAGAGCGTTCGGCGTTCGCGCACTATCTTGCCCCGCGCCCGCCACATGTCGTTTTCACCAATGAGATCACAGCTTTGACCCAAGAGCTTGTCGGCGATGAGACCAACCCTTACCTCAAAGCCAAGGCAATCTTCGACTGGTGGGATGCGAATATCCGCTGGCTGCCCGAATTCGAGTACGCGACGATCCCGAGCTTTGCAGAAATCTGCATGCAGCGCAAGCGGGGCGACTGCGGCGTGCAGGCGATCACATTGATGTCGATGATGCGCTCGGTCGGGATTCCCGCACGCTGGCAGTCCGGCTTCACCAGCACGCCGGGCGGTGAGAATATGCACGACTGGTCCGAGATCTACCTGCCGCCGCACGGCTGGGTCGTCGCCGATCCCTCCTTCGGCTACCGCAAATCAGATAACCCGGATGTCCGCAACTACTACCTGGGCCACCTCGACATCTACCGCATCATTGTGAATCTCGACTACGGCCGCGATCTTCACCCGCCCAAACCATCGCTCCGCTCCGAACCCGCCGACTTCCAACGCGGCGAAGTCGAAGTCGACGGCGTGAACCTGTACTTCGATGACTGGACGTGGGATTACGATGTGAAGAGTATTGAGCCCGTCGAATAAATGCATACATCTATACATCTGGCCGTATGCGCTACGAATACGGGGAATACGAATGACATTGGCAATCTGTATCCGCTGTGGTACCGAGAAGGTTGGCGCTTTCACACCCTGCCCGCAATGTCACTTCATGCCGGAAGAACCGGACGACAAAGCTAAGAGCCTGATGCTGTCCGATCACAACATGCCGGCGGATAAACTTCACGCTGTGGCGGCATCGATTCAGGCGGGTAATGAACCCAAATTTAATGCCGATGCATTGGCGTCGATTTCAAACGAACTCTGTCAGATTCCAATAGATGCGATGAAACCACCCGTCGGTTGCACGATCGCTATGTGGACACCGATTGTAATCCTGATCGTCTTGGTCATCGTGACTATCGCGGTTTTCGCATTCATCTTTCTGAATAAGCCTTAATTACAGACTGTGTCGGGCAAGTTCTTTTTAACATCTTGCTATTTCTAAAAATACGTGAGCAGGCCATATGCCCGTGGTACAATGCCGTCTCGTTTGTTTGGGCGGTAATGGACAATTTCAGAAAGGCATGCCATGTGGCGATCAAGGCTCGTGGTGGCGGTGGTGGTTTTTACATCGGTTTGCGTGCTTCATGAACCGGCACAGTCTGCTGTGGAGCGTTACAAGGTTGAGGCGGATTATCTTGCTCGGCTTGCGCAGCTCGGGCTGGACACGGTGACCGAAGGGTTTGAGTCGTCCGTGTGGGACGGCACGCGTTCTACGGTCGTTGACCCGGCCGCAGAGCCAAGCGTGCTCAGTCAGGGTTTGTTGTGGGGGCCGGCCGCGAAGGATGTCTGGGGCAGTTTGTACAGTACCAGGCAGCACGGGCTATCGACAAACAACAACTGGGCGCGAAGCGGGCAGTGGGGATTATTCGAAAACCACTTCGGTGAAGCCTATCCCACAACGATCCGCGTCTCATCTGCCACACCGATCTATGGCATCGGCGGCTGGTTCGATACCAATCCCGATGGTCAGTCGGTCGGCGTCCTTTTTGAAAACCGCACAACCGCGAACGAGCCCGGCTATGTCCTGCACGGTTTCGGCGCGATGTATCCCGGCGACAACCCGTCTTTCGGGCACGAATTCATCGGCTTTATAGACCCGGACGGCTTCACGGATGTTGTCCTCACCGGAACACTTCAAGTCAACGAAGAGAATGTGCTTGAGGGAGGCATCTACTTCGGCGCGGACGACTTCACCTTTGGTGTACCTCAAGGCTTCATCACGCCGATCATCGGCGACCTGAACGAGGATGGTTATGTCGGCCTGGACGATCTGGATATCGTGTTGGCGAATTGGAACCTTGCTGTTCCACCTGCCGATCCCGCCGCCGACCCGACGAACGACGGTTTTGTCGGCCTGGATGATCTGGATGTTGTGCTGAGTAATTGGAACGCCGGTACGCCCCCGGCTGCCGGCACACAGGTTCCGGAACCGGTAGCCGGTGTGATCCTGCTTGTCGGCGCCGCCTGGTATGGTAGAAGGCGAACGAAGTAAGTGATTGTTGCTTTCGCATCCATTTGATTCGCATCAGATATCTAACTGATTGCATGATGCTTTGCCATGCAATCAACATTTGCATCAATGCACAATGTCCTCGTGAGCGTGCTATAGTATTGTCATTCACGAGGGTATTAACTGATGTCACTCTCACGAAGGCAGATGATCATGAGTAGTTTAAGTGCTGCGGTTGTTGCTGCATTATCTTCTGGTGCTAGCGGTGCGCGCAAGGCCGGGCATGTTGTGCTGCTGGGTGATTCCATTTTTGATAATCAGGTTTACGTCGAACCGGGGGAGCCCGGCGTAATCGATCAGTTGCGCAAGCATCTGCCGGACGGTTGGCGTGCGACGCTGCTGGCGGTGGATGGCGACACGACGGTGGATGTGGTCAACCAGTTGAAGGGTTTGCCGGACGATGCAACGCACATCGTGATCAGCGTCGGCGGGAACGACGGTTTACAGGCAAGCGGCGTGTTAACGAAGCCGGCGAGCGATGTGCAGTCGGCCTTATTGCATATGGTTGGTGTGCGTGATGAGTTTGAACGCAATTACAACACGATGATCGATGCTGTGCTGGCGGCGAAGAAGCCCACTACCGTGTGCACTGTTTACGACCCGAACTTTGCTGACGGGGTCGAGCAGCGCGTCTCTATATTGGCGTTGACCGCATTTAACGACATCATCACACGAGCGGCGGTCCGCCACGGCTTACCCGTGATCGATCTGCGCATCCTCTTTGATAAACCGGCGGACTACGCCAACCCGATCGAGCCCTCGGCGATCGGCGGCGATAAGCTGGCACGGACCATCGCGGCGGTCACGACGCGGCATGACTTCGCTGCCGGGCGCTGCAGTATCTATGGCGGCTGAACCCTTTGCCGACCTGCAACGTAGATTCCTACACATCCTGAACGCGTCCCGGTCGCCTGCTATCATGCACGGCCCGAGAAGGAGCGAGGGGCGGGGCGGTTCAAGCGGGTTGCCCGGTGTGCCGACCTAAACAACAGGGATGCAATAAGTTATGTGCCCGCGCATCGGCGTGGGTCCGAGAAGCTCAATCGAGGAGGAGGCCCCGTGGCCGAGAACCCCAATCGTGCGTTAATCACCGGTATTACCGGGCAGGACGGCTCTTACCTGGCCGAGTTCCTGTTAGCCAAGGGTTACGAAGTGTTCGGCCTGATCCGCCGGGCCAGCACGTTCAACACCGACCGCATCGATCATATTTACCGCGACCCCCACGAATCCGGCGCCCGCATGCACCTGCATTATGCGGACCTGACCGACGGCAACAGTCTCGCGCGGATCGTCCGTGAGGTTAAGCCCACCGAGGTCTACAACCTCGGCGCTCAGAGCCACGTACGCGTCAGTTTCGATCAGCCCGTCTACACCGCCGATGCGACCGGCGTCGGCACGATCAAGCTGCTGGAAGCCATCCGCGACTTCGAGGGCGAAGCCGGCTACCGCGTACGTTACTACCAGGCGAGCACCTCCGAGATGTTCGGCGGCATGCCCGAAAGTGCGCCGCAGTCTGAAAGCACACCCTTCCACCCGCGCTCGCCTTACGGGGCGGCGAAACTGTATTCGCACTGGATCACGATCAACTACCGCGAGTCCTACAACATGCACGCCTCGTGCGGCATCCTGTTTAACCATGAATCGCCTCGCCGCGGTGAGACGTTCGTAACGCGCAAGATCACCCGCGCTGTCGGCCGCATCAAGCACGGCCTGCAGAACAAACTCTACCTGGGCAACCTCGACGCCAAGCGCGACTGGGGTTTTGCCGGGGACTATGTCGAGCAGATGTGGCTGATGCTCCAGCAGGATGAGCCGGATGATTACGTCGTCGCGACCGGCGAGACGCATACGGTCCGTGAGTTCTGCGATCGCGCGTTCGGCCGGGTCGGTTTGAACTACGAAGATTATGTCGAGATCGATCCGCGCTACTACCGCCCCGCGGAAGTAGATTTGTTATTGGGTGATCCGACCAAGGCCAAGACCAAACTCGGCTGGGTGCCGCGCGTTACATTTGAGGGATTGGTCGACATGATGGTCGACGCCGACATGGAACTGGCCGCCCGTGAGAAGACGCTGAAGGATGCGGGGCACGCGGTGAGTATCCCGGACGAACGCTCCTGACCAAGCCGCTTGCGGCTTAGCGGCATAAAGGATTGCCGATCTTGGGTCTCGATTCAGTTGAACTCGTGATGGCTGTAGAGGACTCGTTTGGAATCTCGCTTCCTGATGAAGAGGTTTCGCGTGCTGATACAGTTGGTAAATTACACGCTTTGGTACTTCAAGAGATCCCACGATCAAACTTCGTAGTCGAAGCTCAAATCTGCCGGAATTGTAAGTATTCATTGCGAGGTTTGAGGGATTCACGGTGTCCCGAGTGTGGCATGAAGTTCTTTACCCAAGCTGATACAACTCCGGAACTGGTTTGGGAAGTGCTTGTTGATGTGATTAGTTACGAGTTGGGTTTGGCTCGCGAGTGTATTCACCCAGACCTGAATTTTGTTAAAGACTTGAATCTAGGCTGACTATGGTCCACTAGGAGGACAGCGTTGAGTTACCTCAAAGATAAACGTGTCTGTGTCACCGGCGGCGATGGCTTTCTTGGGCGCAACGTCCAGGCCCGGCTCAAGCAGGCGGGGGTTTGTGAAGAGAATATCTATGTCCCGCTGTACCCCGACTTCGATCTGACCAAAGAGGCCGAGGTCGTGCGGATGTACAAGGAGGCGAAGCCGGACGTCGTGATCCATCTCGCGGCGGAAGTGGGGGGGATCGGTGCGAACCGCGAACACCCCGGCCGATTCTTCTTCGCCAACATGGCCATGGGCATGCACCTGATCGAGCAGGGGCGCATCCACGGCCTGGACAAGTTCATCCACACCGGCACGGTCTGTGCGTACCCGAAGTTCACGCCCGTACCTTTCCAGGAAACCGAACTCTGGAACGGGTACCCGGAAGAAACCAACGCGCCGTACGGCGTGGCGAAGAAGGCGTTATTTGTCATGCTCGACGGCTACAAGCGCGAGTACGGCATGAACGGCGTCGTCGTCGTGCCCGTTAACCTCTACGGCCCGAACGATAACTTCGACCCCAGATCATCCCACGTCATCCCCGCGCTGATCCGCAAGTGTGTCGAAGCTCGTGATAGCGGTGCGGATCATATTGTCTGCTGGGGCACGGGTAGCGCATCGCGTGAGTTTCTTTATGTCGAAGATGCGGCCGACGGCATCGTTACCGCGGCGGAAAAACTCGACACACCCGATCCGATCAACCTCGGTACGAATATGGAGATCAAGATCAAGGACCTGGTCGAACTGATCGCGAAGCTTTGTAAGTTCGAAGGCAAGATCGAATGGGATGCCACCAAGCCGGATGGCCAACCCCGCCGATGCCTGGATACATCCAAAGCCAAAGAAGCGATGGGTTGGCAGGCCAAGACAGGTTTCGAGGAAGGCCTGAAGAAGACCATCGAATGGTTCGAGGCCCAGGACGAAGTGCGCGAAGTCGTCTACGGATGATCTTGTCTGGACAGATTGAACCATGGCAATGCAAGACGTATCATCGTCGGCATGTCTATACAATCAAAGTTATCGTTTCAGGTCCATCTCAATACATTTAATCTAAAGCGGTGGTGCGGGTGCCTGCTGCTGTTCGCTGGAGTAATGCTTATGTCTGCTTGCGCTTCGCACGGGACAAGGCCGGCCCACACACTTGTTACGGGCGAGGGTTTTGTTGACCCGATCGGTTTTCACGATCCGACGCCGACCTTCTCGTGGAAGCTGGCAGAGGGGGTGAAACGACAGACTGCGTACCGCATCGAGGTTAACTCCGGGGCGGGTGAACAGACGCTATGGGACAGTGGTTGGGTGGAATCCGATCAGTCAGTGCTCGTGCCTTATGGCGGCAAGCCTTTTGATTCGCGTGAACAGGTAACGTGGCGGGTTAATTATAAGGACCAGGACGGTGTAGAGTCCGGCTGGAGCAAGCCGGTGAGTATTGAGTTGGGTCTGCTATCCAAGGATGACTGGCAGGCGAAGTGGATCAAGGCGGCGAACGCACCCGATCCGAAAGAGGAAGTGGTTGTTTACCTGTGTCGGGCATTTGAAGCAAAGGATCAAGTAGCAAGTGCGCGTCTTTACGTGGCAGCGCGTGGGATGTTTGAGGTATCGCTGAACGATCAACGCGTCGGTGACGATCACTACGCCAACGGCTGGACGTCCTATCACAATCGGCTGGACACGTTGACATATGACGTGACGGATCTGGTGAAGAAGGGCGACAACCAGCTTCAGGTGATGATTGCCAACGGTTGGTACTGCGGCCGGATTGGCTGGGCGGAACAGGTCGGGTATTACGGCAAAACGCCTGAATTATTGCTGCAACTGGAGATCCTTTTTAAGGACGGCTCTACACAAATCGTCACATCGGATGAGGATTGGCAGTCGGCACTGAACGGGCCTGTGGTAAGTTCAAGCGTATACGATGGCGAAACCTATGACGCCCGCCGAGTTGCAGATGGCTGGGCGCCTGTCATTGCTGATGACGACCTGGGTGATGTCAGGATGAAGCCCAAGCCTTTCCCGGTCGTCCGAGAAACACAAACGGTTAAAGCGGTGAGTGTGTCTGAACCCTTGCCGGGTAAGTTCGTTTTCGATCTTGGGCAGAACATCGTTGGCTGGGCGAAGATCCATATGCCGGTCGAGAAAGATCAGACGATCACGATACGGTACGTCGAGATGCTCAACCAGGATGGCACGATCTATACCGCAAACCTGCGATCGGCCAAAAGCACCGATACATATACGGCCGCGAAGTCGGGCAAGATTACCTGGCAGCCGCACTTCACGTTCCACGGGTTCCGCTATGTGGAATTGTCCGGTCTGCCTGAGAATGCGAAGCCTAAGAAGGATTGGGTAACAGGTGTCGTCCTGCATTCAGACCTGAAGCGCATCGGGCGCTTTGAATCTTCTCATGATCTGTTAAATCAGCTACAGAGCAACATCGTCTGGGGCCAGCGTGGCAACTTCGTCGACATCCCGACCGACTGCCCGCAGCGTGATGAACGTCTTGGCTGGACCGGTGATGCGCAGGTCTTTTGCCCGACCGCAATGTTCAACTACGATTGCCACGCATTCTGGAAGAGCTGGCTCGGATCGATGCGCGACGATCAGGTCGAAGACGGGCGCATCCCGCACGTAATCCCAGATGTATTGAAGGGAGACGCCGGTAGCCCGGGGTGGATGGACGCGGCGACGATCATCCCCTGGGCGGTGTATGTCCGCACCGGCGATAAAGAGCTTTTGGCTGACAACATCGGGATGATGGAGAAGCTTGTCGGCTACTATCGATCGAAGTCGAAGGACGGACTGATCCCGGAAATCAATGCCTTCGGCGACTGGCTGCAACCTTACGCGGAAAAAACACAGGGTGATACCCCCGCTCCGCTGATCGCGACCGCGTATTACGCACATAGCGCGCAGATTCTTGCGAACAGCCTGCGTGTGCTGGGGCGCAACGATGAGGCGAAGCGTTATGAAGACGAGGCCAACGCTGTGAAGTCGGCGTTTGCCAGGCATTACTTTGACGCCGATGGCAAGCTGCAGAACGCGCCCGAGACGCAGACGGCGTATCTACTCGCGATCGCGTTTGACCTGATCCCGGCAGAGATGAAACCCAAAGCGATGGAGAATCTGGTCCGGCTCGTGCATGAAGCTGATGACCATCTGCGAACCGGCTTCCTGGGGACGCCCTTCATCGTCAGCGAGCTGGATAAGGCCGGCTACCCCGATCTTGCCTGCAAGGTCCTGCTCAAGGAGACCTATCCCTCGTGGTTCTATTCCATCCACCAGGGGGCGACCACGATGTGGGAACGATGGAACAGCTACAGCCACGAGCACGGCTTCGGGGATGCGGGCATGAACTCGTTCAACCACTATGCCTACGGCGCGATCGGCCAATTCCTCTATGAGCGTCTGGCTGGTCTGGCTCCGGACCCGGCCAACCCGGGCTACAAGCACTTTTTCGTCAGGCCGCTCGTCTCCGCTCCGATCGACCACGCTCGGGCTGAACTGGACACGCCCTACGGCCTGGCCGCCAGCGGCTGGACGAAGCACAAAGGCGTCGCCAAGCTGGAAGTCATCGTCCCGCCAAATACCACTGCGACGGTCGAATTCCCCAATGGAAGAGAGCCGCAAACCCTTGAACCCGGCAAATACCACTTCGAACTGAAAGTGGAGTAGTGTCAGGTTTGTGGCCGCTTAATATCTGATGCAACAGAGTTTACGACCGATTGGATGAGTCACAATTATCGTGTGCTTGACATCTGCCATTTGCCTATATAATTAACTAATCGGTTAATTAACTAATGGGTGAATATGGTTACCTCTGATCAACTCAGCACACTGTTCGGTGCACTGGCGGATCCTACCCGTCGGCAGATGCTTTCACGGTTGGTCGGGGGCGAGATGACCGTCGCCGAGTTGTCGCGGCCGTTTGATCTAAGTGCCCCGGCGATCAGCAAACACTTGAAGGTCCTCGAGCGTGCTGGTTTGATCGAACGTAGCCGAAACGCCCAATGGCGTCCCTGCCGGCTGAGAGTCGAATCGCTGCGCCGGGCCGCCGGCTGGTTCGAGCAATACCGCGAATTCAATGAAGATCGCACTGATCGGTTGGACGACTCGCCACGTGAATCGCACGACAGCGTAACTGATCAGATTGGTCAGACGGGCATAGACGAATCGCATTGGTGATGCTTGTCGGTCGGTTTGAGGCCATATGCCAACCTCTCTGTCATATTCATTTGACAGATATTGATACACACCAACGCTTGATATATTCACGCGCTGATTCGATCATGGCGGCATGTTGATTCGTATTCGCGTATTACATCCTGAGGATCGTGGCCAACTGGCACATATGCTGCAAGCGGCTTATGCGCCATTACTACGCAACCCGCTTTGGCAGGCCGAAGCACAGAAGTGGGATGACTTCGATACGTTGGTCTTCGACAATCTCGATACCGTCGGTCGGGCGGTTTTCATCAGTGAAGTGGACGGCAAGCCAATCGGTTTTATGTCACATGATCCAAGAAACGCGCCGCAATCCGTGCGCCTCGGGCATAACTGTGTATTGCCCGAATATCAAAGCCGGGGTGTTGGCACGAAGCAGTTGCATGAGGCGATCAATCGTCTTGCATCGGTCGAAACCATTCGGGTTTCTACGGGCGAGCAGCCGTTCTTCGAGCCGGCACGCAGGATGTATGCCGCGGCCGGGTTTATTGAGGTGGGGCGACACCCCGGCGGCCCCGATCCGGCTTATGACGTCATCGAGTATGAGTTGCGGCAGGTGTAAGTCAGACGGTGTACTCAATCCGGGGGCTGCAGGTGCCAGTCGATCCCTTCCATGCCGCTCCATCCATTTAGTCTGGCGTTGTATCGGAAGGGCAGTTCACCTGTCAGGACTTTCCCGTCATTTAAGGTGATGCTGTATCGGACGGCCGGCAGGCCCTTTTCGGACCACAGCACCTCGCCAATCTGCACATCCTGAATCGGATTGCTTGCGAATGTCTTGCACGACCATGCCACCCAACCGGGGTAATCATGGTTGACCTGGTAATCCACTTCATCGCTTGGGAAGTGGTTCCAGTTCTTGCCGCCGGCAAAGCTGTCGTAGTCCGCGTCGCGAATGGCGTTGAACAGTTTTGCAGCGGCTTGTGTGAGTTCATCCGGATGCTCGAGTGCGTCGCGGTGTTTGGTGAGTTGGATTTTATGTTCCCAGTTGTCGCCGTAGACCCAGGCGTCGATGGGCCCGAGGTTGCGTGTCCAATCACGGGGCTTGCCCCAGCTTCCATATTCGCCGCTCATCCAGTCCATGAAAGACTCGGCGTCTGCTTTGGGCATGTTGTACGCATCTGCCCACCCTTGCCCGAATAGCATTTTATGACGTCTATCCAGTTCTTTTACATGTTCGTCGGTATAGAAACCCGGGATCAGCGGCGAGAAAATCTCATCTTCCAATGGTCCGAGATAGAGGTACGCATTAAAACCGTCACGGTACTTGCTGAACACGGGCGTGTCCGGTTGTGCTTGATAGGATTGCTCGCCGAAGGGGCCTTGCTCAAGCGTGAACGCGATGGGTTTATTGTTTTGTGCTGCAAACGCAGATTCAAACAACCCCAGGCAGACGCGCCCGTTGACCTGGCCGTTGTTGGTCATCACGCATCGGTGTTGCATGATGGCATAGACGTTTTCTTTGCCGAACTTCTGCGTCAGGTACCAGCCCGCGGTTTTGTGCGGGTGGTTGCCGAAGAATTTGAAGTCTTTCGCGGTGTGGCCGACGCCGACGATGAACAGGCCCGCACGATCATCATCGGGACGGCTTTCGATATCTTTTATGACCTGCTCTGCCATGAATTCATCGCGGTCGACGCGGTATTGCCTGAAGTCCTTTCGTGTTTCGAGTTTGTCCCAAGGCCGATGCATATCCGTCAGCACGATGCGCAACTTCTTTTCTTCCGGCAGTTGGGCGTTCGCGTGCCAGACCGCCTCGAAAAACTCAAGCATCGGTTGGTCCGGCCAACCCATCCACATCATGTCGCGCAGGATTTTGATAATCAGGTCTTTGCGGCAGGCAGGTTCAGCGAGGAAAGCGTCGGCCGTTTCCTGTTGATTGGCAGGCAATTCCAGGTAGATCGCTCCAACGTGGTCCGCGAATTCCGGATCGCTAACCAGCGAGCTGTTAAACGCCCAATAGATCGGCCGATGGTGTACCTCGCCGATGATCAGGAGTTTGTGATCCTTCAACGCATCCATGACGAACGTGTGCGGGTCGTGTCCGTTTTCAGCGAGAAAGTCGGTGAACGTTTTGAGGTAAGCTTCGGGATTGTCGATAGCGGGCCGGGACGGGCGTTGAATAAGTCGCGAGCAGCGGATATCGAACAGGGCGCGTGCCTCGTCCAGATCGCCACTGACATCATTGCCCGTGTTTTTCCATTGGCTGTCTTCAAGTTCAAATGAGCGCATGTCGAAGACGGTTTTGCCGTTGGCAGATTCTTCGGCGATCACCATGGCGAGGCGAGAATCAAATAGCCTGACCTCGACAATATTCGCCTGTAACCGGCCCTTGACGACTTCTGGTGAAAGTTGAACCGGGGCCGCATTGGCGTCCATCCGGGATGCAACACGTTTGACGCTGACGCGCTGCCAGAAACTTTGATCACCCGTGGCGGATAGCCGGTTGATCGTGGCGTAAGCTGATTCGGGTGTTGAAAAGTCTTCTATCTCCGGGAAGTCAGAGACTTTCTTGTTGACCTGATTCACCTTAATCAGTGTTTCCCATGTCGGTTGCCCGTCTTCAGCCGCGAGGATTGTTGTGTAACCCAGCAACACCATCAGGCCAATTAGTACGCCAAGGATATTATTTTGCATGTTGACCTAGGAAAGAGTGTCGTTTTTTACAAGCGTTTAAATGCAAACAGCATGACCATCGGGCCGACAATAAGGAGATCGCCGTGTCCCATGTAAAGACGCTGCAGAGACGAAGCCATTACAGCCCAAGTGAAGATTTTCAGGAGTATTGAATCTGTTGTGCCTACGGCCACAACTCTTCCCGGTCGATCAGCGGTGATCGGCCGGGGTGGCGTTTGTTGCGCAGCCAGCTCATCGCGTAGCGCCAGGACTGGGGATTCCAGCAGTTGTACAAGAGCTTGATGGCCTGGCCGTACTGTTTATCGCGGATGCGCAACATGGCGCGCATGATGCGTGCCTGTTGTTCGACGGTCGACAGGGCGGGGGGTTTGTGGCCGGATTGGATCAGGGGGTAGAGCAGTTGTTTGAGGCGGACGATGTCGTTATCCATCAGGTGCGGGTTGTCCTGCATTTGCTGTGTGCCGGTCTCATGTCCCCAGTGCTGATTGATCAAGGGTTCGTTGAGCAGGAGGATGCCGCCTCGCGCGATCAGGCGGTAGAGCCACCATGTATCGAACGCGGAGTTCATCTCGCCGGGGTTTTCCCAGTAGATGCCTGTGCGGATATCTTCACCGCGCACCATGCACTGCACGGGCGTGCCCACCTCGAGGTCCTGCAGGTAGCAGGCCAGCAGCGCATCATCCGAGCTTAAGAATTCGAGCGTGGATGCTTTACCGCGCAGGCCGGGCTTGGTCAGTTCATCGTTCACATAATTATCCGCAAGGCACATGATGACCGACGCGTCGGGGCGTTTCATGGTGGCGACAAGCATGCGCTGGAGGCAGCCGGGCTTGAGGGCGTCGTCATCGTAGAGCGGTTTGATCCACGTGCCGCGTGCCTGCTGAAGCACGAAGTTGTTATTGGGGATCTGTCCGTGGTCGCCGGTGTTTCGGAAGATACGGATGCGCTTGTGCCGGGCGGCCAGGCTTTGAAGGTATTCCCACGTCTGACCGGGCGGGTCCTCGTCGTCCGAGATCACAAGTTCCCAGTCGGTCACGGTCTGTTCAAGCACGCTCTTGATCGCGCGCTTGATCATCTCCGGCCGCTTGTAGGTCGGCATGACAATGCTGACGGACGGTGTCTTGGGTTGGGTGATTTCCATGTTAAGTCCAACCGGATTCGCCGCGAATACACGTCAAATTACGCAAATGAATCCTGGAACAATCGGCAAGCGACCTTGCCCCTCCTTGACGTGCTTTCGCGTTCATTTACGGTCCCTATCATACCTAACCGTTGGGCAGCTTGTCCGCGTCCTTTTCGTCCTTCAGGATACGCTCCGCCAGCAGCATCGCACGGGCGATTGCCTGATCCATGTCGAAGTATCGGTACTCGCCCAGTCGGCCACAAACCAGCACGCCCGGCATGTCGTCCGCCTGCTTGCGGTAGCGCTGGTAAAGCTGCGCGTTTCGGCTGTCCGGGAAGGGGTATTCATACCCGCCGATCTCGCTGGGTGTGTAGGGTGTCTCGGTTGTCAGGACCGTGCCATGGATCTTTGCCGCAGCCTCGGCGGGCATCATGTGCTTCCACTCCAGCGTCCGGATCGAAGGCCCTTGCGCGTGCATCGGTGTGTTGACCTGCCCGCAGGGTTGAGCGAAGCCATCGCCACCCGGGTCGCTCAAATACTTCTGCTCACGTTGTTGCCCACGATAAGCAAGTTTGCCCAACTCGTAATCGAAGAACGTATCAATCGGGCCCGTAAAGACGGTGAGTTTATTTGCTCTGACTTCACTTCGCTGATTCCGGTAATCGAAACCAAGCTCGATCGGGATGCCCTCGATCATCTTCTGCATCAGGTAGGTGTAACCAGGCAGGGGGATGCCTTGATGTTTGCAGTCCGGTTTTAATCTCGGTTCATCGTCGGCCCGGACGTCGAACCTTTTGCACAGATCGGCGCTGAGTGTGTTTGCGGGCACGCCCCATTGTTTTTCGTTGTATTCCTTGATGAACTTCTCGTAGATCGCGCGCGGCATGAGCGAGAGTGCGGCTTCCTCGAAGTTACTCGGCGTGCCGGTGAATTCGGGCTTCCAATCCTGTCCGATATGTTTGGCGATATAGCTCGCCGCGATGGGCCAGTTTTCGTGTTTGCCGTCGACCAGGGTCTTCAGGCTGGCTTCGTACTTGAAGAACTCGGCGAAGCGTGTGACGAAGTCCCAGATGCGGTTGGAGTTGGTCCGGAAGTAGTGGGGGCCATAGGTATGGATGCGGATGCCGGATTCATGGTCGTGGTCGTGCACGTTCCCGCCGACGTGGTCCCGCCGTTCGACGATCAGCACATCACGTCCGGCATCGACTAGCGTCCGCGCGATGACCGCACCCGTCAGCCCGGAGCCCACTATCAGATAATCCACTTGCCGCAAAACGATCCTTTCGTGCCAACCTATCTTGATCCAACAGGTCCACCATCATAGGAAATTGGCGAACCGCTGGTGTTTGATCGGCGGAATGAACAGGGGCCTGTGGGCATTGTCCGGTTGTGGTACAAAGATCGCCACAGGCACGCCGGGCACGTTATGCATGAAACACCAAGCCACCGCATGGATCGGGCCGATATCCACCATGGTGAATGACCTTAAGAACACGATCCTTATCGGGCTGACCGTCCTGACACTCGGTGTGGCGGCGTGGTGGCTGCAGCCGCAGGCATCCACGGCTCAGCAGTACGTCGATACCCAGGCTCCGCCTGTCCCTGCTGATCCCGACGATGTAGTTGAGGACGAACCGAGCAATGACCCGGCAACGAACCAGCCCCAGGTCCAGCGGCCCAGACCCAAACCGCCCTCACTACACGAACTGCTGGGTTTCAACGCCGCGCAGGCCCGTTTGGGCCGCGCCGTACCGACCGGTGAAGGGATCACCGTCGGCCACGTCGAAATCGGCGTCGGCAATTACCTGCCCAATATCAATTCGCCGCAGTTCAAAGGTGTCACGTTTGTAGAACGCTCCGGCGCATCCAAGATTTCCAGCCATGCGTTTGCCACTGCACGTGAGATCTATGGCCAATCAGGACTCGCGCCGGGTGTCAGCGTCGTGCATTGTTTTGAAGCACACGACTGGATGGGCCAAGGCTACCTCAACGCAAGTTCCCCCGATCCGCCCGTCGGTGGGCCGATGCGCGTGTTGACGCATTCCTGGGTCAGCGATCCACCTAATGCGGTCGATGTGCTGCGCCGCGTTGACTGGCAGGTCGATAACCATGACACGATCATGTGTGTCGGCATTAATAACGGAATACAGACGCCCGTTCCTTATCTATTAGGTACTGCTTATAACGTGATCGCTGTCGGCACCGCGCGGCCGGGACCGAGCGGCGGGTCCAGCGGCGGGTACACGCGCATCGAAGTGGCCGGCCGATGTAAACCCGATATCGTCGGGCTGCGCAAACTCACCAGCTTCACCACACCCGATGTGGCGGCCTGTGTCGCGCGTCTGTTGCAGGCGGCGGACGAAATGACGGACGTCGCTCATCTGGCGAATAAGGCCGAGGTCATCAAGGCTGTTCTGCTTGCCGGTGCGGTTAAGCGCAGGGACTGGCAACCCGAGCCGGGCAAACCGTTGGATGAACATCTTGGCGCGGGGATCGTCAACTTTGATAAGAGCCTGCAAATCCTTCAGGCGGGCACGCCGGTCATCACCGCCGCACACACGGGTGATGCTGAAAGCGAAGAAGTCGCCGCGGATGAGGTTGTCCACCTGCCCAACCGTATGGGCTGGGTCTTCCGTGAAATCGAGCCCAACCAGACACACGCCTATACATTCAGGCTGCAGACACCGATGGACGAAGCGTCCATTATTCTCGATTGGCACCGCCGAATCAGCAGCCTCATGACCGACGACAACTCGGAAACCGGGGGCAGTCCTGCAATCTGGTACGGCATCCCACGCCTTGCCGACCTGGACCTCTATCTTTTTCACACCGATGAAACAGGCGAAGAGCGCGAGCTGGCTGTCAGCGCCAGCCGCGTTGATAACGTTGAACACATCTATTTGAAACATCTTGAACCCGGCCGATACCGTTTGGAGGTCAGGCGTTCTGAGGCTATCCACGAAGAACCCTGGGATTATGCCTTAGCCTGGCGTGTGGAAGTGCGGAATGATGAGGTCGGTGAATGATGGTGGAGCCTTATCATTGTTACTGAGGCCGCATCTACCTTGAATCGCAAGCATCAAATCATCCTGATTGTCTCTACACTGGGCCTGACCTGGTTGGGGATGATGATCGTGCATGAATTCGGCCACGTGCTCGGCGCCTGGACCAGCGGTGGGGCGGTGGCTCGTGTGAACCTGCCGCCGTTCGGCTTCTCTTCGACTGAATACAAACACATTCCCCATCCATTATGGACTGTCTGGGCCGGGCCGTTGTTCGGCGTGGTCCTGCCAGTGATCGCCTGGCTGATAGCAATGTTGTGCAAGGCTCGATTCAGTTACCTGCTGCGCTTTTTTGCGGGTTTCTGCCTCCTGGCAAACGGGGCGTACCTGGGTGTCGGATCGTTCGACCACATCGCCGACGCGGGCAACCTGCTGGATCTCGGTGCTCCCGCATGGCAGTTGTGGCTGTTCGGCGGTCTCTGCATGCCGTTGAGCTTCCTGCTCTGGCACGGGCTCGGAACGCATTTTGGTCTGGGGAAAGCCAAAGGGTCGGTCAATCCCAGCCATACGTATGCCACGTTGTTACTGCTTGTCAGTGTGTTTTTTATAGAAACACTTTTCCTGTTTATCTGATTAGCGCAACTGTTGCACCCGGCACAACCGTTCGTGCAATATCCGGACGCTGGCACTACGACTTGAGTAACCCGTTGCCATCGCCGATGTATAACCCGCATGGACTTTCCCGGTCAGGGCCGGGCTGTACCCGTGGAGGCACGGAGTTTCGGCGATGACTGACCATTGGGATCAGTTCAATGATTGCGCCTTTGGTGGTGCAGCGCCTACGGCTGCAGCATCGTTACATCTATCGCGTGTGTTGCTCATTGATGGAGAAGACGTTTCGCGTTTCCGCATCGCTTCCGACCTCAAGCAGGCCGGGGCGATCGTTGATTTTGCCAGTAACGCCGATGAAGCCCTGGAATCTCTCTCACAGGCACATCGGCTCCTGGAACCCTATGACCTTGTCATCCTGGACCTCCAGGCTTTTGGCGCCGAAGGCTTTAAAGTGGCTGAACGGCTGCGTGCTGCGCAGTACGCCGGGCCGATACTGGCGTTGACGGATCAATCCCCGCGCCGCATCGGGAAGCGTTGCATTGAGGCCGGCTGCGATGAGTTGTTGCGCAAGCCGATGGACCCGTCGGGCCTGAACGAAACCGCCGGCTCACTTGTGGAGCGTGAACGGACCCGGCGATACGTGTTGGCTCGCCCCGACGAGGTGACCAGCGAGCTGGCCGCTTATCCTGAATTGATGATGATGCTCCGCCGGTTCGTGTCGAACCTGCCGGACACGATCGAGTCGCTGCTGGCCGCCCAGCGTCAGCGCGATATCCAGAAGCTGCGGGATGAGCTGGATTTGATCAAGCGAAACGCGACCAGCCACGGTTACGTGGAAATCCGCGCCTCGGCCGTGGCGGCCCAGCAGGAGCTGAATCACTCCAGCAAGACCGACGCTTCGGAGGTGAGTGAAGCGTTACACGACCTGGTGGATATCTGCCGTCGTGCCACCGCCAGCCCCAGTAAGCCGCCCCCGACGTCCGGCCCCCCGTTGCCGCCGTCTGGCTGATAGGCGATCTTGCGCTTAAATCCTGTTATTCCAAGCAGGTTTTTTCGTCAATCGTGTTTTGTGTAAATCCACAAACCACGTCGGGTTATCTCTCGTACAATAGAACTGCTTGCTTGACGCTCGTTCGCGCCCGCGATACCGTCAAGCAGGCTTATTCCGCGCGATCACCGCGCTGCACGGATGGACGATCAGGAGGCATGACATGCGAACCGGAAAACTCACCTCGGCCACTTTCTGCCTGCTGGCCTTGTTTCTAACGGTCTGCCCCGGACTGTTACGTCAAGCTTACGCTCAGGACGTACCGTTTACCGGCGTTGTTATCCAGAACCAGACAGACGTCCGGGCCGGCGGCAACGACCGCTTCTACCGCGTCGGTGAACTGAACAAAGGACAACTCGTCCAGGTCGATGAGGTTATCGTCGGTTGGTACAAGATCGTCCCGCCCGAAGGCTTTTACAGCTATATCTCCAAGGCTTTCGTGGATGCCAAGAACGACGGAACGGTAGGGGTCGTCAATGCCGACCGCAGCCGTGTTTATGCCGCCGACGTCAACGGCCCCGCCGGCAGTTACCGTGTTCAGGTTATTCTCAATCAGGGTGACGGCGTCCAGATAGTGGATGAAGAGGGCAGCCATTACAAGATCGTGCCGCCGCCTAATGCCTACGTCTACCTGCCGCCGGGCTCAGTCCGACGTGCCCTGAGCATGGAAACGCAACCGGAAACGCCGGATGAACCGGAAGCGGTTGAAGAGCCCGTCGTCGAGCCCGAACCCGCTGTCGAGCCGGAGCCGGCCGTTATCGAGCCCACCCCCGAACCGGAACCAACCCCGGTCGTGGAAGTGCAGCAGCCCGATGCGAACGAAGCGGCCACGACCGAAGACCCCGCGAGCACGTTTGTTGAGCCGAAGCCGGCAGTCGAAGCCGAGGTCAGTGCAACCAATACGTCCGATCAGGCGCTGGATGACATGCTGGGCGAGCAGCCCAAGCCGACCGAAACGGTAGAAGCGACCGAGACCCCGACCGAAACCGGCCCAGCCGTCGAGGTTCTGCCGCTGGCGGAGTTGGAAGCCCGTTTTGAAGCCGCGCGTGCCTTGCCTCTGGAAGAGCAGCCGCTGGATGAATTGATTGCCCACTACCAGGCGCTGCTATCGAAGGGCGATTTGTCGCAGTCGGATGCATACCGCGTCCGAAGCCGTCTGGCTCTGCTGCGTCACGATAAGCGGATCGCTGAGGGCTTGGCCGTGATCGCCGCCGCGCGTGCTTCGCAGGCCCCGCTTCCTGAGCCGGTCTTGGAGCCTGTTCCGTTTGACGCGATCGGTCGCTTGCTGGCTTCCAGCGTGTACGACGGCCGGACGCTGCCCCGCATGTTTCGCGTCGTAGATGCGACAAGCGGACGTTCCCTGGCTTACATCCGCCCCGTTGACTCCATCGATGCCACTCAATACCTCGGCAAGCTCGTTGGCATCAAGGGCGAAACCGCCTACGACCCCGCCCTCAAGCTCAAAATTATCACCGTCGAGCAGATTACACCGCTGCAATCCGCCGAATGATCGGCCTGTATCGACTGTGACGGGTACGTAATACGGGTAAATATCTGCCGTCATAAGACCGCGATATCACTATAGAGATCGTGACATTTATTTGTGCGCACGGCTTGAAGGCAGTGCGTTTGGCGCGGCTGTAGCAACACAACACATTTTGTCTTGCACTGCGCAATAAACCTGATGATGGAGACTAACACTTCACCCACGATACGCCGATGGCTTGTGTGGGCCGCTGTTGTATGGGTCCTTCCAGGAGTTCACCGTGAATCAGCAAACGATCAAAATTGGCCAGATACTGGTCGAGCAAGGCGTACTCAGCGACCAGCAGGTCATTGAGATCCTCGAAGCCCAGAAGCAGCATCGCATGCCCTTCGGCGTGTTGGCCGAACGCATGTTCGACGTCACACTGCACAGCATCGAGACCGCTTGGGTCGAACAGTATCACCGATTCACGGGCACGATCGACCTGACTCACGAAGCATTCGACGCCGAGGCCCTGCGCGTCCTGAACCGTCGGCAAGCCTGGCAATTCGAATTGCTGCCCATCCGAACCGAACCCGATGGCGAAATGCTCCTGGCCGCCAGCGCCAACCGCCTGGCCCGTGCCGTCACCTTCGCCGCCAACCGCATCGACCGCGCTGTCTACTTCCGCATCGCCGAGCAGCAGCAGCTCCGTGCGTTCCTGCAGGTCCACTACCCGATGCCGGAACTCAGCCGCGAAATCATCCAGAAGGCTCACGACCTCGCCGCGGCAGGATAAGTGCATTCGATCTTGAACCGTTCCAGCACAACTATGTAAAGCGTGAAGCAGCTGATCGTGAAGTTGATTTGATACAGAATGTCAAACTACTTTATAGAAGATAGCTGATGGCTGTCCGACAGAATAAGCAGGGGGTGATTAAGTGCCGCGTGGGTATGTTCCACCGCGGCGTTATTCGTTGTGCAAACTTCTATTTTTTGCTTTGTGCGATATCACTGGTTTGTGCATACGCCCTCGGTAGTATCTATCTTCTGATTCTTGGAAGTTTACTCCTGCTTGCCGCCCTTACCCATATTACAGGCCGGTTTCATACAACCTCCATCGATGCTGATAAAGGTATCGTTACCATGTACACGGGGCTGTTCTTTGCTCTAAGAGTACGCTACCCATTGGAAGCAATGCAAAATGTGCTGGTTTACAATCAATCAGTTCGAGAGCATGTCGTCAGCCTGTCATTCATAGATGGAGCGTACCTGCCATTATCAAAGTCGTCTGATCTCGATAAGGTGCAGAAACAAGCCCGTCTGATTGGTGATGTGATTAAGAAGTCTGTTCTTGGCATACCGAATCCGTGTGGTGAACCGAACCGGAACCGTCGCAAATATCCGATTGGATTATCTTCGACCGGGCGAGTTTATGGCAGGATCTTTGCTTCCATCATATTGTCGATCTCACTTGTAGCCGTTTACTTCACTGACGCAAAGGCCAGACTCGCGGATGCCAGGGCACACTTGGTTGATGTCGCAACACCGGTAGTACAGCGCGCGGAGCAGATGTACCCGCAATGCCAGAGTCTGGGCCGCCAGGATTTACATCTTGCTGATCAAGTTCTTATCAAAACGCCTGATACGATGATCCTGTGGCCGCATGACACCCTTTCCGAGCTTGAAAATATCAAAGCCCATAAAATCAAGACCGTGGTCGTGGTGAGAACCGAGGACTTCGATTGGGGTCGAATCAGTGGTTATGTGGTTCTGTTGGATGAGGGTAAATGTTTTACTTTTGCTAAAGATTCGGGGATTACTGAAAAGCAGATAGGATCCAGGATTAATCCGTACTGGACGCTTCGCGAATACCTGTGCGACATGCCTATGCAATAAACTAACTTCCAGGCCATCACTTTAGGCCCAGAAGTAATGTGGCGTCATCGGTATTATGTATGAATTGATGGTGATAAAGCCGGCTGGTTCTGTAATACACACTCAATCCGTTACAAATTAAGCCCGGTCAAATAAAAACCTCGGGCGTTCTGCCCGAGGCTGTGGTTGTGTTTAGAAAGCCTTATCTTTCTACTTAGGCGTATAGTCGAACTTCTGCCCGCCAATAGAAGCTTCATACATAAGCCCTTTACCGCTGATGGTGAAGACGGCTACACCGTTCTCATAATCCGCGTTGACAGATGCGTCGGCCCCAGCGGCAACCGCAGAAGCCTGTGCCGCGAACTCCATGGTGCCCGACTTGAATTCTTGAAGTGCTGTTTCGTGTTCAAAGAAAATAAGTTCGGAATACACCTGCCCGCCCAATTGGAATCCGATCGAGGCTTGGGCAAGGTCGCAATACCCGACGGCGTTACCATCTTCAAAAAGCACGCCCTTGCCATACGCGCCGCCTACACCCACACCCCCCTTGCCCACATCCGGGAATACCGCCCAGCCAACCGCATGTTTGAAGAAGGTTTGACTGATCGAGGGGTCTGCTTCTTTAAATCGTTCGATCGTAACCCGTGCATCTTGAATCCTGTTTTCACCCGCCGCCTCCGTTTTAGGCGCGGATGAACAGCCAACCAGCACAACCAAAATCAACAAACCAAGAATCAGCGTGATCGGGCGCATGATGTGGTCTCCTTGAATGGATGTTTGCGGGACATGAATTGTGAATGCGAATACAAACTAATTGTACACCCTGGATTCTTATTAAGTCTAGAGCTAAGCAAGGGTATACAGCAGCAATATCCATCAAAATACAACGTTACACCCATGTGCGGGTATGCCAGGCACGAGCCGCTGTTTATTAATCACATCTTCTGGATAAAGCACTAAGAAGTTCAAATCCTCTTGTGCGTTATCACAACCCACTTAGGAACGTAAATACGTGGTCATCAAAATCCGGTAGCCGTTCATGCGCGTAGTCGGGATAAACAAGCAGGTGTTTCGGCGATGCGATCTTGTTATAAGCCGCGAATTGGGTGGACGGTGGGCAGCAATCATCCATCAGGGCCGTTGCCATCAACACCTCCGCCTTGATGCGCGGGGCCAAATGCTGAATATCGATGTAACCCAGGCGCTCCCACCACATATCGATATGCTTATGCGTGGGATCGTGCTTGCGGAAGAAGTCGGAGATCTCCGCGTAGGCGAGTTTGATCAGGTCTAATTCCCAGACGCGCTTGTAATCGCAGAGGAACGGGTAAGTCGCCGCCGCACGTTTGATGCGAGGCTCCAATGCCGCACATGCAAGCGTCAGCGCGCCGCCCTGTGATCCACCTGTCGCACCGACACGATCCGCATCTACTTCATCAAAGCCCATGACGATCCGCGCCAGCAGAGCCGTATCCAGGAACACGTTACGGTAGAACAGCTTGTCGGGATGATCTTCGAGCCCGCGGATGATGTGACCCCGCAACGTTGTACCCTTGCTGGACCATACATCCTCACTGAGCCCGCCCTGGCCACGCACGTCCAGCGAGGCAACGCTCATCCCCGCTGCAACCCATGCCAGCTTCGATGCCCAATTACCCGCCGACCCCGAATAGCCGTGAAACTCCAGCACCGCCGGGCCCGTGCCCTTGACCGCCTTGTTACGCAGATACTTCGCATGCACCCGCGCCCCGCCCACGCCGGTAAAAAACAGGTCGAAGCATTCAGCGTACGCGGCCTGGAATTCGGCCGGCTTCAGCTCCACCTGCGGGTCAACTTGGTCCAATTCATCAAACGCACGCTGCCAGTAGGCATCAAAATCCGCAGGCTTCGGGTTGATCCCGCCGTAGGTCTTCAGCTCTTCCAAAGGCATATCAATCTGGGGCATGGCAAGAACTCCAAGGTTACTGATGTTAAGGAGAATAATGTAGCGTATAACACCCCGCCGCTCATCATGCCCCGCCCCGTCAAAGATATTCACTTAATATTCAAACTGACACGCCCGGGTCAGGCCCTTTGGCCATGCCAGATCGCAATCGCCGCAATATACCTTCCTGCCTTCTCCGCGTAGACTACCAGCACATGGCACGCGACCTGACCGACAAACTCATTGTGATCACCGGCGCCAGCTCGGGCATCGGTGCCGCCACCGCGCTCGCCTGCGCCCGGGCCGGGATGGATATCGTGCTCGCCGCTCGGCGTGTTGAAAAGCTCGAAACCGTCGCCGAGCAGATCGAAACGATAGGCCGACGCGCCTTGGCCGTGCCTTGTGATGTCAATCGGGATGAAGATGTCGATCAGCTGTTCGATCAATCATGGCGGGCATTCGGACGACTCGACGTCGCTTTCGCCAACGCGGGCTACGGCATGTTCGGCTCCGTTCTCGATACCGATCTTCAAGCACACCGCGACATCTTCGAAACCAATTACTACGGCACACTGCGCACCCTCCGCGCCGCGACACCCTACCTGAAACAAAACCAGGGCGGCCTGAATCACTTATTGATCTGTTCATCCGTTGCCAGCGAAGTCGGTGTGCCGAAGTTCGGCGCTTATTGTGCGACCAAAGCGGCGCAAGATTCGGTCGCCGGGGCGATGCGTGCCGAACTTGCCGACGAAGGCATCTATGTGACAAGCGTTCACCCTGTCGGCACGACTACTGAGTTTGGTGAGCAAGCACGCACCAAATCAACCGATAAGCAGGCCGCCGAACGCGGCTCGAACACGCCCAAGGCGCTGACGCAAACTGCTGAACACGTCGCCAACTGCATTGTCCGTGCATTGCGTCGTCCGCGTCCTGAAGTCTGGCCGTCCCCGTTCGCCCGGCTCGCCGTCGCCCTCGGTACCGCATGCCCACGATTCGCCGCCCACATCATGCGCCGCCACATGCGCAAAATATCCAAGTAATCCCTCACGCGATCACTAAAAATAAGTCGCTCAGGGCTTAGCGCTCTTTCAGATTCATCCCCGAAGTTTTTCTTCCAACACCCGCCTGAAAACATCCAGCGGTGCATCCACGCCTGTCCAGCGTTCGAATTGCGCAGCGCCCTGGCCTATGAACATTTCCATCCCTGAAATCGTCGTGCAGCCGACGGCCGCGGCGTCTTTCAGGAACTTGGTTTGAGCCGGGTTGTAAATCGCGTCAAACATGACCACGCCCGGCTTCCAATGTTCGTTGGCCGCCATGGGTGACGCATCGATCTTCGGGTGCATCCCGATCGGCGAGCAGTTAATGTAGACATCGGCTTCGCTTGTCGGCAGGTCATCCAGCGCAGCAGCCTGGGCATCGAATTCTTCAGCCAAAGCTTGCGATCGTTCAGCGACGAGGTCGTAGACCGTGACTTTCGCTCCATACGCGCTGAACCCCGCGACCACCGCCCGTCCCACGCCACCGCCGCCGATCACCGTAACACGTTTGCCCTTCAATCCGTCGCGTTCGATCCCAAGCCCATTGCAAACCGCGTCCAGCGCCGCGGCGTAATCCGTGTTGCAGGCATACAACGAGCCGTCTTCCCGGACCGTCAGCGTGTTCGCTGCGCCGATCTTTTGGGAAAGTTCTTCTACCTCTCCGCCTTGCTCAGCCACGAACCGAAGCAGGTTCTCTTTATGCGGGATCGTCACGCTCGCGCCGCCGAAGTGCAGATCGGGTTCCGCGAGCCAGCTCGACACGGTTGCCTTGAAGTGTTCGTACTCTGGCGGGATCGGCATCGGCAGGTACACCGCGTTCACACCCGCCGCCTCGAAACTGGCGTTGTGTATCGCCGGACTCATCGAATGCCCGACCGGATACCCGATCACGCCGAACACGCGCGTGTCTTTGTTCAACTTATCCCACCGGTACAGCCCCTTAATCTGTTCGAGCGTCGGCTGCCCGACCGCTGTGCCGGCCCCTTCACCCAGTGCCGCAAACGTCAGCATCGCGCCGAACTTCTTCGCCAACACACGCGAGGGCAATCCGCACTCATCCATACAAAGCGCGATCGTCGGCTTGACCTGTTGCCCGATCAACTCAAACGCTTCGAGGTTGTCACGCAACGATCTCGCTCGCCACGCCACTTTGATGACCCGGCAAAGCGGTTCATCAGCCATGTCCTTGATCTTGCGGATCAGATCGCTGGGCCTAGACTCGAAGTCATGCGATGACAGGATCAATCCCGTGTCTGTCTGGCGTGGGCGGTTCGGGTCGTCCACAACCAGGGACACCTTTTGCCGCAGGTTGGCTGACGACTGCCACGCTTTGAGTTCGATATCGATATAAGCCGGTTTCCGCGCGCCTATCCCGGCATGCTCGATCACGCTGATCCGCGTCTGCTCATCCCCGTCATAAGCGCCACCTTCCCACGTGGGCCTACACGTGATGATGCAAGGCAGCGCCGATCGCTGCACCAGCTCCGTCACCGCGTCGGGGTTATCCGTAAATGAGTCAATCCTGAACTCCACCAGGTCTGCCCCGCGCTCGGCCGCGCGGGCACTCTCGGCAAGGGCCTGTTCGAGATCGGTCACCATGATCGCTGCTGTCAAATAAGTCATATCAATACGATACAACCCCGAACAACCTGAGGCCAACCACCGCGATATCAACGCATGATTTGGTCCATTAAGCGTCTGGGATTCTTACAAACATCAGCAGGGGGCAATCACTAATACCCGCTGATCGCGTCCCAGTCTTTCTCAAATGCTTGTGCAGCTTCTTCGGCGATCGGCTGCGTCAGGAAGTCTTCCACATCCTTGCCCCAGACGAACCCCGCTTTCACACCGACGGCCGCGAAGTCTTCGATCTCCGTTACTGAATACAAGCCCGTGCAGATCTTGACATCCATCTGTTGCCGATCGATCAGCGCCTGCATGTTGCGCACTTCGGCATATTTGCCGTGGATCCCACGCTTCTGAAGCATGCTGCCGTACGGCGCGATGTAGTCTGCACCGGCAGCGCACGCCAGCATCATCCAGGGTGCCGTCGGCACGCACGTCGCCATGATCGTCCAGCCTTTTGCTTTGAGCTGTTTAATTACCGCCAGCCCCGCACGCGTCGAAGGTACCTTGATCCGCATCCGCTTCGGATCAACCGCGACCATACGATTCGCCTCTTCGATCATCTCGCTTTCGCTGCCGTGCCGCAGTTGATACCAGCAGACCGGCGCAAGCTCACACAGCTTGGCGAACAGCTTTTCGGGATTCGTTTTAGTCGCGGACACCACCGCCGGGTTTGTAATCACGCCGGAAAACACGCCGGACGCCATCGCTCGGGACACACGATCCGGGTCCGCATCGGCAAGCCAGAATTCCATAGCCATTTTCCCTTCGGTTCCTTAACTATCTAATCGACGGCTTCACAGGTCATAGACCCGGCCATCATCTGTAAACGTTCAATGGATACACCATCGCAAACATCATGACTTTGTGATACCGATAGCGAACCAACCGCCACACCCCCGCATACGGCATCACCTAATGTTTGATTGCATGCCAACCCGTAAAGCAGGCCCGCCATAAACGAATCACCCGCACCTGTTGTGTCGATAACCTCGACGCGCGGCGCAACACAGTGGCCTACATTTTTATTTTTGACTGCAAACCATGCCCCCTCACCGCCGTCTTTCACAACGACCGATCCTTTGCATAACTTCGACAGGTGCTGTGTAACTTGATGCGCATCCGAGGCGGCCCAGTCTTCTTGCGCTTCACCCATGCTCGTGCAAAATACATCCACGCTCGACAGCACGGGGCCAAGATCGTCTGCCAGCGAACCCTCGGGGCGTTTGGTCGTGTCATATACCGATATTGCGCCGACCTCCCGAGCATAGTCAAAGAAACTGCCAACGTCGTTAAACGACAGTCCCGGCAGCAACCGGGCCCCGCAGATCATGAATACGTCGCCGGCCTTTAAAACTCTTTTCATCCGATCGAGCGCCGAAATGTCAAGACACGCATTTGCGCCGTAGTTATGGATCAGTGTCCGCTCGCCGTCCTCGCCGACAAGCGCCGTTGTGGAAGAGGTTGCGTAATCTCCATGCTTCTGCACGCTGTCCACATTTACGGATAACTTCTGCAACTGCTCAACGATACGTCGGCCCGGCAGGTCCGAACCCACATCGCCGATCAACGTGACATCCACACCAAGCGCAGCAAGTATCGCTGAACATCGCCCCGCGTTACCGCCCAGCGACCACCGCGGATCATCACAGATCACCGTCGCCCCGGGCAAGAGCGATTCGCGGTTCACCTGAACCTTCACATCCGATACCACCGTACCTAATACCACGCACTGATGCGTCGGTTTATTAGCGGTGAACAACTTAGTCGCGGCACTGTTGATGATCATCTCTCGCACATCTGACTGGTGTGTACATCATACACCACGTATGGGCTGTCCGGGGACGAATGTTTGAAAAGGATTCAGTGGCAAGCGCTTTAATTTGAGGACTTTTTCTTAGAAATATTTATCGCCGCAGCGCACAGGCAGGTATGCGATACGTGGATGATTTCGTATTGTGTTCATGACTTGCGGAATACAAGCGTCAGCAACCGTGGCGGCCCATTTGCCTCATCTTCCTCGTGCCACGATTCCATCAGGTCCACTAATTTAAACCCCACACCGAATCCCGCGCTGGTGAACTCACTAACGTGATGCGTGTACGCATCCACCCGCACCATCTGCCCTTCATGCTCGAACCGCGCAACGCTGCCCAGGTATTGTTTGGCCGGGTGCAATTCACTGATGAAAAACATCCCGCCCGACTCAATCACCCGATACGCTTCAGCAAATACGCCATCCAATACCTGAATATGCTCAAGCACCAGGTTACACATCACCAGGTCATGTGCCCCGTCATCACACGGCCATCGCTGCGTCACATCCAACTGCTCGAACACAATATGGTCATCCAACACCTTCTCCCGCGCAATCGCCAGCATCCCCTCGGAAAAGTCAAACGCATGCACGGCATCAGCGAGTGTCGCCAGAAACGCAGTGTTCTTACCCGTTCCACACCCGATCTCCACAACCGATCGAAACTGTTTGCCTCCCAGTTGCCGACGTACTACGGCCGCATCCAGATCACGTGTCCTGTTCACATTACTGTCATAGATGTCAGACCACAGATCGTAATCCTTCGATACATTCATGGGGTCACTCGTTTTCTCTGGTTGCTCGGTAAGTTAACAAACGAAAAGCATCGCTTGTTTTAATTAATTCTAATCTAGCCATAGACACCTCGACATGCTTGCCGACCAGTTAGCTGTTGCTGATCCTTCTTTTTTGTGGTTTGTTAAGACCGAACAAGCCAACCATTCACGTTTGATAGCGTTGATTTGTTCAAGAAACCAAGCGTGTCAAGACGATTATGTATTATTATTGGCTTAACCGTGTTATCGTTCAAACACACTTGATCTGGCAAAGTTATCAGGGGAACCCACAATGCAAGACTTCCGGCTAAGGTCGTGGATGATCGCTTCCACGACATCCTGTCTGTTTACCGGTTATGTACTGGCTGCGGATGTCACGACGGGCAACAGCTCCGACGGTGGTGACGCGGGCAGCAACCAAACAATGGCTTACACCACCACAACCGCCACCGGTACGCCTGGCGGCAACTGGATGCCGTTCCTCATCCAGATAGATGACGGTGCAAGCACTGTCAACGGCATGATCGTTCAGAACGCTTCCGCAACTGCCGGATACGTCGATATCCTCAACGGCAGCCAGGTTCAGGCGATCAGTATCTGGGACAGCAAAACAGCGCAGGACCAGTCCGGCTCCAACACCACGATCACCATCTCCGGCGGCACCAGCATCAGTGTCCCCCTCGGCTGGCGCAGCCTGGATGCAGATGATCTTGAGGCGGACGATACGAGCTACGGTTTTACCCAAAACGTATTCGAGAACTGGGTCCCGACGAAGGCTTTCTATGTCAACATTGAAAACGGCACAGTCGCTGCAAGCGCCAGCGGCGGAGCGATCGACATCGCTGACTCGGCTGTTGACACACTTACATCCGCGCAACTCAATTCCTTTATCCATGTCGGTGACAATGCAACCGTTACCGGGTCCATTGACGGTTGTGACGGCGTCGACATCCTGGAAGCAGGCGCAGAAGTGGAAGACGGTGATTCCGCAAACGTCAGCACTGCCATCACGGGTAACGTCGACCTTGGCGCCGGCAACAACGCGATGATGATCGAATCGATTGTGGATGGCGGCACAGGCGCCGCACTGATGCAGCTCGACGGCACCGTCACCACCGGCAGCGGGAACGACCTCATCGAAGTCGGCGCGGAAACTTTCACCGACCAGGACGCTACAACCAACATCACCGGGCTGATCGATCTCGGCGGCGGCAATAACACCGTTACTCTCGCCGCGATGATCGGCGACGGATCGGGTAACGCGATCGTCAATCTCGACGCCGGCGTCACACTCGGCGTCGGTGACGACCATCTTTATATCGCGACCGAATACGATGAAGACACAACCAGCGGCACAGCCACCGTCAATATCAGCGACGACATTAACCTCGGAAACGGCGCCAACACCGTGCTGCTCGTCGGTGAAGGTGCAGAGGATGCCGTCGGCGATACCGCCAAGATATTCCTCAATGACAGTGGAACCAAGAAGTCGATCATTGGTGGCTCGGGCGTCGACACGTTCTATTTAGATATGGCCAACCTCTCCGGCCACATCGATCTCACCGGCGGCGGCGCGGACGTGTTGAATGTCGTGGACTCCAGTATTCTAGGCACGGTTTCCACCGGCGCTGATACGACGAAAATCAATGTGGCAGGGGATAACGAACTTTCCTCTCTCACGCTGGGCGGCAACATGGAAGTTGCCAAACTCACTTCCAACGCAACATACATCGCCTCCGGCGCAGATTACGCCGCAGAAGCAGTGGGGGCGAATCTTGAAGTCACCGGCGACGTCACCGGCAGCGGCAACCTGGCAATCAACAAAGGTGTATCCTTTGCCGCCGATACCCTCGGCTCGAACGTCAACGTCTGGGTCTATAAAAACGCCAACCTTGCGATCGAAGGCACCTCATCGATGGGCTCGCTCAATGGCGCAGGCAATGTCGCCTTCGGCCAAAACTCCGGCGCCGAAACGCTTACCATCACAGGCGGCACCTTCTCCGGAACGCTTGCCGGGCTAAGTAGCGGCGGTCTGACGATCGACGGCGGCACATTCACCTTGACCGGTGCATTGAGTATCGATCAATCCGCCGACATCACCGTCGCTGCTGCTTCCGAACTTGCGACCAACACCACCGCCATCGGCACCGCCTCCGTCGTATTACAGGATGGCTCAGCACTTTCAACTTCGGGCGCTAACCTATCCAGCGAAAACGTCACACTTGATACAACCGACGGCTCGTACACCTTCGACCTCACCTCCGGCTACGACATGACACTGACAGGTCTTGTTGTTGATGGTGATGTGACCATCACGCAGACCGGTGAAGGCATCCTCTCGCTGATCGATATCACCGAAGAAGGCAACGGCACCGACACGCTGGACCTTGCCGACGGCAGCACCTTCCGCCTCACGACTAGCGCTTCGAATACAGATGACATCACCACCTACTTTGCGGATGACGCGATCACCAATAGCAGTAGCGGCGGTGCGACCATTATCCTTGAAGACCCGGATTACGAAGATGACATCGCCGCAGGTATCACCATCATCTACGCCGGCGAGGCGCTCGAAGCCTCACTCGCAGGCACCTACGATGATTCGACCAAGACGATTACCGCGTCAACCGACCAGAACCTGACCAATAGCTCAATCGCTACCACCGAAGGCGGCACCGTCGACCTGACCCAAGTCACCACCACACTTACCGGCGGCACCACTACGCTCGACGGCGGCGGATCGGTCAACATCGGCAATACCGCACTCACTGCCGACACTACCCTAACACTGGATAACGGCACCACCGCCACCATCAGCGGCGCCATCGACAACACCGGCGGCACCGGCACCGAGAAGATCACCCTCAGCGGCAGCGGCACACTCGCGATCACGGGTTCGGCTATCGTCCCCGGCAACGTCGAAGTTGGCTCCAACGCCACCCTCGCGCTCGACCACGATGCGATCGGCGGCGACCTCACACTCGGTGACGGTGCTACTCTTGCAGCACTCGACGATGTCAGCATCGACGAACCCGTTCAGATCAGCTCCGGCGGCGCCGCCAACATCGCCGGCAGCGGAACCATTAGCACCACCCAACTCGCCGTCGCCGATACTGTCGGCGCTGCCACCGCTAACACCTTGAACATCGCCTCCGGATCGGGGCTCTCAGCCGCGTCACTTGCCGCTACCAATAACGCCGGCACCACCCTCACCGTTGCCGGCGGCGGAACACTCACGCTTGGCTCAACCAACGTGCAATTACCAGCGGCTGATTCTTCTTCCTTTACCGGCACGCTCGCTATGACCGGCGGCAACCTCGTGCTCAATTCCAACCTCGGCGGTAACGTCGAGGTCAGCGGGGCCAACACCGTTGTCAGTGGCGCCGGTAGTGTCGGGGGTGACTTCGAGGTCACCGGCGGGGCGCGACACAATCCCGGCAACTCGATCGCCACGCTCAACGTTGCGGGTGATTACACACTCGGCACCGGCAGCACCATCGAAATTGAAGTCGATAACAACGGCAACAGCGACAAGGTCGTCGCCACCGGCAACGTCACGCTCGAAGCAGGCTCCACCGTCACCGTCACCGGCGAAGACGGCGCTCGTATCACCAACAACCTTCAGGACATGCCCGTCTTCACCTGGGGCAACACGCTGACCGTCGCCGGCACCGCCGCGGCTGCTGACAATCAAAGCACAATCAACACCGCGCTGGCCTCGTTGAAAGACCAGTCGGCTGTGCTCGATTACACATTGCATGTGGACTTCGGCGATTCCGAAGTCCTCCTGGATGTGCAGCGCGCCGCCACCTACGCAGAGTTCGGCGGTTCAACCAACGCTCAAGGCGTCGGCACGGTGCTCGATAACTACTCAGGCTCCTCCGCAGCCGTTACGCAGATGCTTACTCAGCTCGACAACATGGATAGCGCCACCCTGGCTGAAACGCTCAACCAGCTCTCACCCGAATCCGTTCTCGGCGCAGTCGACGCGGCCATGAACACCAACAACGCCTTCGTCGGACAGCAGACCGGACGCACCGGTTCCTTCCGGCAGTTAGTCTGGAGCGGCGAAGCATTCCCCGTCGGGCCTGCCGCCGAGCCGGAAGAAAAGGCCGCTTCCAAGGGCATCAACATCTGGGTCAATCCCTACGCCACCTGGGGCAACCAGGACCAACGCAAAGGATTCATGGGCTATGAATGGGATACCTACGGCGTGGCGTTCGGCATCGAATCCGAATACCGCCCCGACTTCCTCGCAGGTATCTCCTTCGGCTACGCCGGCACCGATGTCGATGCCGATCAGTACAGCAGCTCCGATATCGACGCATACTCCGTCGGTATTTACGCAACCTGGCTGCGTGGCCCGCTCTATATCGATGCAGGCGCAACCTATGGCTACAACGACATCGACAGCCAACGCACAATCACCGCGCTGAATGCCGTAGCTAAAGGCGGCACCAACGCCGATGTCTTCAGCCTCTACGCCGAAGCAGGCTATCAGTACGACATCGACAACAAACTTTCCATCTGCCCGTTCGCCGGCGCTGCCTATACCTATTACGACCAGGACGCCTACAGCGAATCCGGCGCTGGCGGTGCCAACCTTTCTTACGACAGCCTCGACGAAGATTCATTCGTCACCAGCCTCGGTATCGAAGGCACCTACGCGATGCGCGATGATCTTGACCTCCGCGCCTCAGCCATGTGGCTGCACGAATTCTCCGACAACCAGGCCGTCAGCAAAGCCACATTCGCCGGCTCAACCCCCTTCGAAACCAAAGGCCTCGACCCCGCCGACGACAGCGCCGTCCTCGGCATAGGCCTCGACGGCCAGATTGCCGACAACATGACCCTGAGCGTCGACTTCAATTACGAACTGAAAGACCAATACGACGCCCAGAACCTGGCACTTGAATTGAAGATCAAGTTCTGATCGGAATCAAACACATCAAGCACAAACACCCGGATACGCTTGTCCGGGTGTTTTTAATTGATACGTAAATGAAACTGAATCGTCAGATTTAATCTGGTCCGGCAATACAACGATAGATCATTGAGCACACACCGCCTGCTTCACACGCAGCGCACGTTGGGCGTACACCGCGGATTCGCTTATTCGACCCGACATTGCGCTTAATAGCTGTTTGTGGCGGAGGCGGGCGAACAGGGCGCGGGCTTGTTGGCGTTTATTCAGTGAAACCGGTTCACGATTACAGGTGCTGACGGCGGACATGATGACGAATTCCTTAACCTTTTGAAAACAATCTTTCAGTCTTTTCCTTGTGCTTTGTTGTCTGTTCTAACGCTCAAACATGGCGCTTTGTTCCCTGAATTTCGGAATAATATTTGCGACTCACACAAATACGCCGACTGATATCCCGCTTTAAACACTTTAAAACCCCATTTCCCGGCCCGGTTAGCCGTGAACCTGCAAGGCGTGTAAGCTACCGCCCCGAGAGACTTGGAATCCACATAAGGAATCCGTCCAACCCTGCCTTGATACCGAACCCTGACCCCAAACCCCCACACACTGCCATGCCACAAGTTCAACCCATCCCGGCGATCACATTCTCCACCAAGACCGGCAACGATCTGTCCGACCGGATCGCGCCGCCTTACGACGTGCTGGACCACGAATCCAAGGGTCGGCTCGTTGCCGCCAGTGCGAACAACATCAGCGTGATCGACCTGCCGCACCTGCCCGCCAAGACCGTCGGGCCGGAGGAGGCGTATCTCGGGGCGGGCAAGAACTACCGCGACTGGTTAGATAAAGGCATCCTCGAACGTCGCGCCAAGCCCGCGTTCTTCGTCTATCAGCAGACCTACAACGTAGGCGGCGACAATTTCAAGCGTCGCGGCCTGATCGGCAACGTCAAGGTTCAGCCGTTCGGCCCGTCGCCGGATGGTAAGGGCGGCATCCACCCGCACGAGCAGACCTTCAGCGCTGCCAAGGAAGACCGTCTCAAGCTGATGCGTGCGACGCAGGCCCAGCTCTCACCGATCTTCGGGCTTTATTCCGACCCGGACCAGGCGATCGGCCGACTGCTCGCGGAAGTGATCGATGGCTCTGAGCCTACGTTCATAGGCAAGACGGCCGACGACAGTGTGCTGCACGAAGCCTGGGAAGTATGCGATGCCCCGCGCGTCGCCGCGTTCCAGCAGGCGCTGGAAACCAAGGACCTGTTCATCGCCGACGGCCACCACCGCTACAACACCGCGCTGAACCACTACAACGAACTGAAGGACGCGGGCAAACCTGTTGGCAACGCTGCCTACTGCCTGTTCGTCATGATCGCCATGCAGGATCCGGGCATGATCGTCCTGCCGACACACCGCGTGCTGGGCAACATGCCGACGTTCAGCATGGACAAGTTCAAGCAGGCCGCTGAAGGCAAGCTGCTTGTCCAGCCTGTGACAGGCAAGGACCCGGCGATGCTGGAACAGGCCTTGGATAAGTGCACGCACCCGCACGCGATCGGCCTGTACGATCCCGCGACACCCGATGCGCCACTCTACCTCGCAACCACGATCGACAACGACCCGCTCAAGGCGACGCACAGCGATAAATCCGACGCCTGGCGTCAACTGGATGTCGCGATCGTTCAGCACCTGATCGTCGAGCAGGTCTGCGAGCCGACGTTCGTGCCGGCAGGCGAACAGATCACATGGAAGTTCCCGCACGAGATCGCCCAACTCAAGCAGTTGGCGGACACGCCTGATTATCAGTTGGGCCTTGTCCTGCGTGCAACGCCGCTGGATAGCGTCCGCCTTGTCAGCGAGGCCGGCGAACTGATGCCACAGAAGAGCACGTTCTTCTATCCCAAGCTGGCGACGGGATTAGTCATCAACCCGCTGGACTGAAGGTACCATCACCGATCCGTATTACCGCGCTCTCGGATCGCAGCCGCGATTGTCGCAGCACCAATTAAGATGGCACACGTTTGAAGGTAGCCCACGTATGCAACGGGGGTGTCGCCGGAACCGCTGGTTGCCAGCATGGCAAGGCTGAAGAACCCCCCCAGTAATCCGATGAACAGTATCATCATTGTCAATGGTTGTGACATGTGACCTCCAGAATGTTCTTGATGATGCAACACATCTTGGTTGCCCGTGTCCGATGTGTCAAACACAATCCAGCGGATATTAATGCCGGCGAACTGATGCCGCAGAAGAGCACGTTCTTCTATCCCAAGCTGGCGACGGGTTTAGTCATCAACCCGCTGGATTGATCGTGCACACCAGATCGTTCATGCCATATCACTCACACCAATAGCAGCACCGCCGGCACTGCAACGCCCAGCACGAGCACGATCGTGATCAGGATGCGTTTCTTCGGGAACATCTTGTACGCCATCACCACGCCCAGCAGCGATGTCAGGCTCAGCACCAGACACAACAGCACCGCTAACCACTGCGCCACATCACGCAGCGCGGTGTCCTTGCGGAAGTACTGGTTCTGGTGCGCATCTTCCAGGGCATCGTAGATGCTGTACATCCAGCCAGGCATCTCCCAGTCGCCGGCGCCGAGGACCTGCAGCATGCCCGAGATCGCGAAGAGGATAATCAGCGGGGCGAAGAACAGGCCGGCCCAGCGGTGCAGCGAACGCAGGCGTTGGAAGGTTTGGGGCTTCATAGGCGATCCGGTGATCAGTCGTCCTTGACGCCAAGGGCTTCGTGGCCCTTTTCCTCGGCTTCGTGCAACTCATTCACTGCCTTCTCGGCTGCGACGCGGTCGTCTGCGATGATAGCGGCTTCGTAGTCATCCAAGGCCGGGCCAATGGCGTCCAGGTGCTTGTGGAAAGACGCTTCCAACGCCTCCTTATCCGCATCCGCGGCGTCCTCGACCTGCTCCGGCGTCATCGTCTTCGCCTGCGCGACCAGGTCCCGCATCGCGGCGGCATGCTGGAGCAGTTCGTCGGTATCACCCGATTCGGTGTTGCGACGCAGGAACTTATAGTTGTCCGCCAACTCCCCCATCAGGTCATGCAGCGAGTCGAATTCAGCAGCGGCTACGGCCACCTCGCCTGACCCGGCGGCGGGCGGGGTGTTCGACTTCTTCTCACAACCCACGACGACGGGAATGGTCAAGGCCAGGGCCAACAGGGTGATCGACTGAAACTTCATGTAAACAGGCTCCATACAGGTTGAATGAGGGTTTTTGTCTTCTTCCGATCGGGTCGGGTCCGGATAAACGCACGATCGGCAGATCTATTTCATAACACGCATCCGGATATAGCCGACAGACGTCGCGGCGGGCATCTTAGCCTAACTCCCGGCCGGACGCCTGCGAGATAGACCCGGTGTGCCTCACGGCAAGGCCTGTCCGCCCCTCCCTCCGTTCGCCGACGCTATTCTCCCGGTATTTACTTGTCATAGCAAGACTTAGCACGTGTCCGCCTTCAGGGGGTAGGACGTCCGCCCCCTTTGTTTTTACCCTCTGAGGCCACCCTTTGGCCTCACAAGTGTCCGCCCCGGACATCCCCCGGAAGTCCCGGCCACCCCCAGCCACTTCCCGGACATTGCCCGGCCACGAACCTGTCCGACGCCTTGCACCACGCATGGCCGAACAAAACCGCTCCCCCTATTACAGGATCACGACACACCTGTGCGCGCGGTGGTGGTTGATCGGTGTGGTTGTTTGGATGCAGGAAGTGGCATGGGTTCAGTTTCGCCGTAGGGTGGGTGGAGCGAAGCGATACCCACTGGTTGGAGGTCGGTATGTTGTTGAGCGCGTATTTATAACGAAGAATAGCCAGCCGGCTTCTGTTGTGTTTGATTGATAGCGAAAAAGGTGAAGCTGGTCATCCGATAGCATCGGATCGGTGGGTATCGCGTTGCTCCACCCACCCTACGAAGCGAATACCCATGCTACTTGCTGTGCTCGCACGATGGAGAGGTTGCATTGGTTTTTAAGTGTCGGTTATATGTCGAATGGAGAATATCCAATATTTATCACTCTCCCTGCGCACACAAGTATTTTCGAGATCGTTAATGAGGGTGTGGAGGCTCCATGAACCAACAAGACGACCTGATCCATCACCTTCAGCAAACCCGAAGACAGATGGCGGCAGTTGTTTGGCGTGTGCTGCGGGACGCCGATCAGGCTGATGATGCATTACAGAACGCGTTGTTACGCATATGGAAGATGCGTCGTGAAGTGACGACTCACTCAAATCCGCCAGCACTGATTGTCCGGATCTGTTTTCAAGCAGCGATGGACCTGCTACGGCAACGGATTCGAAACCATACCGAACCGATACCCGCTTCGTTGACGGATAAAACCCGGCAGCCTTTGGATGGCATGATAGACATGGAAGCACAAGATCAAGTGCTTTTTGAGATTGCCAAACTGCCGCATCAACAGGCCGAAGCGATCTATCTGCGTGTGATCGAACGGTTGTCTTATGACGAAGTCGCTGCAGTCCTTGGCTGCACTGCCTCGACCACCCGTGGGCATGTCCGGCGGGCCCGGGAAACATTACGACAAAGATTGGCATCATCCATGTCGCAGGAGGTGTGTTATGACTCACAGTAATCAATCAAACGACGAACACCCTGTTGATCAACTTCTAGGCAAGGCTTTGTGTGACACTGTTCCACCCGATACCGAATTACGTTTGTTGGAGAGGGTCGAACAGTTTAAACCTGCTGCACACCATTGGAGACTTCCGGTCAGTATCGGTGGTGCATTAGCTGCATGTGTGGCGATCGCTGTGGTCTGGGGGCTGATGTCGATCAATGCTCAACCCGCGCATGCCTGGGAACAGATGCAAGCCACATTGGCTCAACCCGCACATACTATTCAACTTTGGATAACGCAGGAGACGACGCGTCGAGAAGATGGCCGGGACGTCCGCGAGTTAAATGCGCGGGCACTGTACCGGGCCAAAGTGGGCTTGGGCTCACGGCTTGATGCTTACAAAGACGGATCGAAGGCTATAGATGGTCGTATACTCGACAAGATCACCTTTATTCGCTCAGACAATGTCCATGAAGTCGTCGATTACGAAGCACAGAAGGTCGAACGCATACGGGGTATAGAGTTTCCGCCAGTCGGAAAATTGAAGCCAGATAGTATTGATGAGGCCGACGCGTATATCCAGAGGTTGGTTACCGCCCGTAACGCAACACTTGTGGGTGAAGAACAGATTCGTGGTCAGCGTACTTTATGTTTCAGTGTTCCCGCGGAACAAATAGTTGCGAGAAATAAATATTCGTCAGCCAATAGTCATGAGAGCGTATTTGTATGGGTGAATGATGAGAGCCATCTGCCGGTTAAGTGGCAGATGAAGTTCGAATATGAATACGAGGGGGGTCTCCGCTCAATTACACTTACGTATGACGAGTACGTCCGCGACCAACCGATCGACGACGGCGTATTTGATCTGCCGAAAGAAACTGCGGATTGGGATCATGTTGAATATTGGTCGGTTAATCTCACTTCAGATGCGGATCTAGCAACACCCCTACAGATTCAGGTCGGTTTGGTAGATGATGACGCGTGGTTTACGGAGCAGGACTTCACGGACAGTGCTGGTCGTACAGATCTCGCGCCCAAGGCATGGAGGAAGTTGAAAGAACTAACAAAACAGAACCAAGGCAAGGTACTTCAGGTCAAGCTTAATGGCCGGATGATTATGGAGCACACGATCGACTGGCCTATTGAACGAATCACCGTATTCGGCAAGTCTCACCAATTGAAGTAGGCCCGGCAAGAAAAAGGATGCGTGCACTTTAATTGATTGTGGCTAGGGTTGATTTGAGGTGAACTTGCTTCGGGGATCAGTTTTGGCATGTTACGCTAAGCCGCGAGCGGCTTGCTGGGGGGAGGATTGTGTTTTGTGGGGGAGGGCCCACGTTCGGAGAACGTGGGCTTCGGGGGTAGAATGGCGAATCTTGTATTTCTTTTGGTTGTATATGAAGGATCGACACGTGCAGCATTTACTGGTTCTGTTTGTTGTTGGGGGGTTGTTGGTTTTGGGTGGTGCTTGCAATGCTAGTGCGGAGGAATCTGAAGTTTCGGGGGATGTTCCGGGGGGTGGGCTGGGGGGTGGGGAGTTTATAGCGCCGGGCGCGGTGGAGACGGGGGGTGTGGGGGATTGGGCTTTGATTTATGCGGGGGGTGCTCATCGGATGGATTGGACTTCGGAGCAGTTTGGGCCTTACGTGGTTTATGTTGGGCCGGACGGTGGGCAAGGTAAGTGGTTGTTTGATGGGTTTTTGTTTATCGAGTTCAAGGATGCGCGCGGGCAGGAGTATGCGAAGGGGTATGGGCAGAAGCCGGCCGCGAAGGAGCATTGGGCGTGGCTATTAGATCGGTACTTTGAAGAGGGCAAGGCGCTGCATGCGCTGGATGAGAAGATCGGCGAGGTTGTGGCGGGGAATCCGGGGGCGGGAATTCCGGGGGTTGGAGAACCAATACGAAAAAGGCGGGTGGCGATCACGTTGCCTGAGCCGATCATTACGTTGGATGCGTGGGGCGAAGTCGATGGGAAGATGCTCAACTTCAGCAAGGCGGAGGACCGTGTCGCTGCGGCGGCGTGGTATTTGGATGAACTGGAAAAGCGTTGGGCGGCGGCGGGGTTTGAGCATATCGAGTTAGTCGGGATTTACTGGGTGGCGGAGACGACGGCCAACGAAGGGGAGCAGGTGCTGCCGCGGGTGGGTGAGTTGGTAAGGGGGCATGGTTGGAAGTTTTTGTGGATCCCTTATTGGAACGCGCGGGGCGCGGGGGATTGGAAGGCGATGGGTTTTGATGCGGCGTACCAGCAGCCGAACCATTTTTTCCATCCGGGTAAGGTCGCAGATGAGCGGTTAGATGAGGCGGTCGCGTTTGGCAAGGCGCATGGTATGGGGATGGAGATGGAGTGGGATGGTCGGATCATCTCGCAGCCGGAGGATTTCTTGCCGCGGATGCATGCGTACCTGGATGCGTTTGAAAAAGGCGGCGCGATGGAGCGTGCGGCGATGGCGCATTACGAGGGCGGCGGGGGGTTGTTGAAGCTGAGCGAGCAGACGGATGCGAAGCTGCGCGCGGTTTACGATCGGTATTGCCAGGCGATCGTGAAGCGGCAGGCGAAGTTGGATGAGGCGATGGATGAGTGAGGAAGAATTAGCCACAGATGGACACGGATTAACACGGATAAGAAGAAGAGGATAAGAGAAGAAGAGTTGGCTCGGATGGATCAGATAAATCGGATGGGAGGGGGAAGCATGGATCGCGTAAGCAGTTGTGGCCCTCACCCCGGCCCTCTCCCAGGGGGAGAGGGAGGAAGAGGGGGGGTTACAGATAGCGGCGGTCGGATTGTTGGATGGGGATGTCGTTGGCGCTCATGTCTCGGCGGCGCATGAGGCCGGTGGAGTCGAATTCCCACTGTTCGTTGCCGTGGGTTCGGAACCATTGGCCTTGGGCGTTGTGCCATTCGTATTCGAAGCGGACGCTGATGCGGTTGTCGGTGTAGGCCCAGAGTTCTTTCATGAGTCGGTAGTCGAGTTCATTTTCCCACTTGCGTGTGAGGAATGCCTGGATGGCGTCGCGGCCGGTGAAGAACTCGTCGCGGTTGCGCCATTGGGAGTCGGGTGTGTAGGCGAGCGAGACTCGCTTGGGGTCGCGGCTGTTCCACGCGTCTTCGGCGGCCTGGACTTTGGCGCGGGCGGTTTGTGCGTTGAACGGCGGGCGGATGTCGGTGGGGGATGCCATGGTGTTTGTGTCCTTTATTGGGAGCGAGAAGGTTGTTGTGTTTGGGAGAATCAGCCGACGAAGCGGTTGGGCCTCGTGGCTGAGGGAGGGTTGTGGGGGTTCGATGCGGACGTGGATCGCTGAAGCGACCACGCCGGGGGGTTGTGGGGGTTAGTTGCTTACTTTGTTCCAGTAGGCGTCGGCTTTTTTGACCTGGTTTTGTTCGTTGTTCTGGTTCCAGAGTTTGAGTGCGTCGAGGTTTTCGTTGCGCAGGAAGAGCATGAGTTTGCCGTCGACGATTTTGAAGTTGGTGGGGTCGACGGGGAATTTGTCTTGGATCGCCATGCCGAAGGCGCACCACCCGCCGTAAGCGGGGAGGTACTTTTCGGGGTTTTCATCGAAGAGTTTGCGTGCATCTTCATTGACGAAGTAGTAGGTGACGCCGTTGTAATCGGAGGCGAATGCGGGGTCGCCCTTGATCGGTTCGTTGGCGAGGAAGTAGGCGACGGGGCAGTAGCCGTCGAGCGCGACGCCTGACGCGGGGAGGTTGTAGCTGTGCAGGTAAGCACGCGAGTTTGGCTCGATGGGTTGCGTTTTTGCGCCTGCGCCGATGGTGGCGAAGATGGCGACAACCATGAGGGCGGTGAGTGAGAAGCTGGTCATGTTTTCTTTGCTGAGAAGTTTCATCGTTAGGGTTCCTTTGTTAAGGGTTGGTGGTTAGTTGGAGGCTTGTTCTTAATTGATGGTTGAGAGTGTGTTGTTATTCGTTAGATTCGTTGAGTTTTTGCATTTGCTTGACGGCGGTGTCGGTGTTCCAGACGGCGTTGGCGATGAAGCGGAAGTTGATGAAGGCTGCTTCGTAGCCGTCGTAGTCGGGGAGTTTTGCGGCGGCGGTGGCGTCGGCGACGACGATGACTTCGAAGCCTTGCTCGATCAGTTCACGCATGTGCGCTTCGGTGCAGAGGTTCGCGGACATGCCGGCGAGGATGACCTGGTCGACGCCGCGTTTGCGCAGTTGCAGGACGAGGTCATTGGTTTCCGGGCCGTACACTTTATGCGGGCTGGTGACAACGGTGTTTTCGTGGTTGATGTAGTACTTGTATTGTTCGAGCCAGTCTGCGCCGGAGCCTTCGAAGCCTTCAAGCGTCAGGGCGTGGGGTCGGTCGAACATGCCGATCTTGTGCATGAGCGCTTCGAGCGCGCCTTCGAAGTGCCAGCGGTGGTCGTGCTCGAAGTAGTAGTGCGGGCTGATGAAGACGGGGACGTTGTTGTCGTGTGCGGCGGCGAAGAGCTGGTCGATGTGTTCGACGGTGTTGTTTTCGGTGACGCTTTCGCCGACGACGCCCCACGTGACGCCGTCCGGGCTGAGAAAGTCGTTTTGCGGATCGGTGACGACGAGCGCGACGCGCTTGGGGTCGAGCTTGATGTCGTACTTGGGCAGCGGCGCATCGGGTTTGCCGGCCGGGTGTGCGGACATGGCGGGTTTCATGTTTTTCGGGTGTGTTTGCATCGGCTTGTGCGGGGGTTGCACCTGCGTTGGTAAGCATGGTCATCGCCAATGCGCCCGCGATGGCGAACGAGCCGAGAAGAATGCCGGGGATTTTGAAGTTCATGGGTTAAGTCTCCGTGTTGGTGTTTGATGTTGAGTTAGTAGGTTGATTCGTTTTCAGTGGCTGAGTTGTCAGGTCGAGGCACCGGCGGTTTCGACGACGGGGAAGTCGATCTCGGTTTCGGCGATGTGGTTGAAGTAGTTGGTGAAGAGGTTGAGGCTTACTAATGTGATGATCTCGACGATCTGTGCATCGCTGTAGCCCGCGTCGCGGATGTCGGCGAGGTCCTGGTCGCGGACGAAGCCGCGCGTATCGATCACGGCCTGTGCGAAGCGGATGGCGGCAAATGTTTTGGCGTCGGCGGATTCACCACGAAGGTTGCTTGCCATTTCATCGGCGTCGACGCCTGCGTTTGCGCCCAGCGCGGTGTGGGCCGAGGCGCAGTAGTTGCAGTGATTAGCCCCGGCGATGGCCAGGGAAATCTGCTCGCGGAGTGCGGGATTAAGCGCGGTGTTCAGTGCGCCGCTGAAGTTGAGGTAGGCCGAGAGGGCCGCGGGCGAATGGCCCATCGTCTTCATCATGTTCGGGACCATCCCGAGAGCGCGTTGGACGCCTTCGAGCAGCTTGCGGGTCTTGTCATCGGCTTCGGTGACTTGGATGGGTTGGATGCGAGGCATGGGTTTGACTCCTGATTCTGGTTTGCTTGGCCGGACATTCCGGCATCTGTGTGGACCAGTAATGCATAGCCCGTGCCAGTTAGAAAAAGAAAATATAAGTTGATTAATAACAATAAATAGAGGTTTTTGGGGTCGCCGGACAGGATTTGTGAAATATCAAAAATTTGTGACTTTTAGTGGATTAGATCACGAAATATCGTAAATTGATGGTATGGATTACACGCACGACCGATCGGGATCGCCGGAGCTGAAGGCTTTATTGCTGGAGTTAGCGGGCGAGCGATCGCTGGATGGTTTGCTGCATTTGATCGTCGGCCGGGTGGCGGCGATGTCGCATGTTGCGCTTTGCCGGGTGTGGCTGATTGAGCGCGGAGATATCTGTCAAACATGTCCACTGCGAGGCGAGTGCCCGGATCAGACGCGGTGTCTGCATCTGGTCGCCAGTGCTGGACGGTCGGTGGTGGATGAGTCGTTGTCATGGGACGGGCTTGATGGCCGATTCAGAAGGTTCCCGCTCGGTGTGCGGAAGATCGGCCGGGTCGCGACGACCGCTGATGCGCTGGTGGTATGGGATACGACGAAGGACAACAAGTGGGTGGTGGATAAGGATTGGATCGAAGCCGAGTCGATCCGCGGCATGGCGGCACACCCACTGGTCTTTCGCGGCGAAGTGATCGGCGTGTTCGCGGTGTTTATGCGTGAGCCGGTCGTGATGGATGAGCTGATCTGGCACCGTATGCTGGCGGACCATGCCGCTGCGGCGATCGCCAACGCACGGGCGTTTGATGAGATCGATCGGTTGAAGCATCACCTTGAAGTGGAGAACGAATACCTGCGTGAAGAGGTGGCGGCCGAAGGCGCGTTCGGCGAGATGGTCGGATCGAGCCCGGCGTTGCGCAACACCGCCAGGCAGATCGAAGCGGTTGCCGACACCGATGCGAACGTGTTGATCACCGGTGAATCCGGCACGGGTAAGGAGCTGGTTGCGCGTGAGATTCATCGGCGCAGCGGTCGACGTGACAGGTCGATGATCAAGGTGAACTGTGCCGCGATCCCGCGCGATCTCTATGAAAGTGAATTCTTCGGTCATGTGCAAGGCGCGTTCAGCGGCGCGGTGCGCGATCGTGCCGGCCGGTTCGAGGCTGCGGACGGGGGGACGCTGTTCCTTGATGAGGTCGGTGAAATCCCGATTGAATTGCAAGGCAAACTCCTGCGCGTCTTGCAGGAAGGCACATACGAGCGCGTCGGCGAAGCGATCACACACGAGGTGGATGTGCGCATCATCGCGGCGACTAACCGCGACCTGCAGCAGGAAGTTGATGATGGGCGGTTCCGCGAGGACCTTTACTACCGGTTGAATGTTTTCCCGATCGAGGTGGCGCCGCTTCGTCGACGCAAAGAAGATATCGCCGAACTTGCCAGCCGATTTCTTGAGCAGACGTGCAAGAAGATGAATCGCCCGCAGCCGCGTTTGACCAAGACGGTGGTCGCTGCGATGCAGCGATACGACTGGCCAGGGAATGTGCGCGAATTGCAGAATCTCATTGAGCGCGCGGTCATCACGTCGCCCGGCTCGACACTGCGTTTTGAGCTGCCGTCCGCCGATCCGGAAAGCACACAGAAGCATCAACCCGTTGAGCCCCGTGAACAACCGATCTTGACCGAAGCGCAGCTCAAGGAGCTGGAGCGCAGCAATATCGTGCGTGCACTTGAAGCCGCCAACGGCAAAGTCTCCGGCCCGGACGGCGCAGCCTCGCTGCTGTGCGTCAAGCCCAGCACGCTTACATCACGCATCAAGAAGATGGGCATCCGCTGGGTGGTGCAGTAGTCTTAGAACCATTTACATCATTAGTAACCACAATTCCCGCGCATGCGAGAATCCACGCGAGCAATGAATCCCAAGACGTGGATCCCCGCCTGTGCGTGGATGACATCAAGCGGCGCGGCTCAAGACGTTGTTAATTTGAATAGAATGTTCAGCATAAGGGCCTGCTGTACAATGAAGCGGGCTTGTCGGGGATTCTGAGTTCTAAGGGGCATTGCATGTCTGAATCAACAGCGGTCGGTGGGCAGGGCGTTCGGTTTTACCAGGTCAACGGCAACAAGCTTTCATTTGACGAGATGCGGGCTGGTGGTAACTCGTGGTTCTCCGCGGTGTTCTCGTGGGTGTTTTGCAAGACGGCGTTGGTGAAGGTGTCGGGTTCGATGGATGTGCCGGCGGTGTCGGAATGGGGGGCGTTCGAGGTTGATCGAGATGGGGTGGGCGCCGAGACGGATCAACTACTTGAGCCGGAGGTTGAATCATTGATGGCGTTGGGTTTTACAGACCCGATCTATCACAGCCTGTTTCACGCGCCGAGTGCAACGTTGTATCAATCGGTGACGCTACGGCACGACAGCGGACGGGCGATTGCGCAGGTGTGTCGTCGGCCGTGGTTGTATCCGAGACCGATGAAGGAACGCATGGGCGCTACGATCATTTCCGTGACACATAACGGCGGCTTCATCATCAGCGGGTCTGAAGAGTTGGATGTGACGTTGCCGGCCGGCTATCTCGTGCAATGTGAGCAGGGTGTAAGCAACGAAGGCTTGTGGGCCATGCATCAGCAGCGCCTTGCTTCTGAGCAGGTTGAAGTTATTTCGACGCAGCAGGCGATGCGCGATGTATTGGAGCGCTTTCATTATGAAGCGAGCGCGTTGTATCTGAAGCGTGGCGTATTCACCGAGTTGGATGATGAGCGTCAGGCGCGCGCAGCGAGATTAGCATTTGATGAAAGGCCGACGTCGATCGATGCTGCCAGGAGCGAGGGGGTGCTGTGGCAGGTCTACGAGCAGCAGAAAAGCAAAGGCACGATGAAGAGCACGCTGATGCTGCTGTTCATTTCGTTGATCCTGTTTGTCGTGCTGGGCGGGGCGGCGTGGCCGTGGCGGTTCGTGCTGCTCTTGATCCCGATTCTTTTGTTCCATGAACTGGGGCACCTGTTGGCGATGTGGGTATTCCGGTACCGCAATCTGCGGATGTTTTTTATCCCGCTGCTTGGCGCTGCGGTGACGGGCAAGCACTATACGATTGCGGGCTGGAAGAAAGCGATTGTGTATCTGATGGGGCCCGTGCCCGGGATTTTTGTGGGGATCGTGATCGGGATTGTCGGGATGGTATTGGATCATGATCTGCTGATTGAGCTGGCGTCGTTGATGCTGGTGCTTAATGGATTCAATCTTTTGCCGTTCCCGCCGCTGGATGGTGGGTGGATCACGCAGGTCCTGGTGACCAGCCGAAACTTCCGGATCGACATGATTTTTCGCGGCATCGCGGCGCTTGGCATCATGGGGCTTGGGGCCATACTGGGCGCACGTTTACTGTTATTTCTGGGGATTTTGATATTGGTCGGCCTCGGGGCGGTGTACCGTGTGGGCATGGCGGTCGAAACGGTGCGTAAGCGTAAAGACCTGCCGCCGCCCGATGAGCACGGCGAGGAATTGAGCCACGCGACGATGCTGCCTCTGATCGATCAGCTTGAGCAGCAGACCAGGCGGGGCCAGTCAAGCCGAACGTTAGCACAGCAGGCGATCATGGCGTACGAATCGTTGTACGCCCGGCCGCCGGGCGTATTGGCGTCGCTGGGATTGGGGACGGTTTACCTGGGCAGCTTCGGTATGGTTTTGCTTTTCGGTTTGATCATGTTAGTGGCGACCCAGGTTGATATGGGCCAGTTCTTCAATATGGCGATTGACCAGCCTGCTTATCAATACAGTTGTGATGAGTCGACCGCGGATAAGCGGATCGACGTTGCGGATGGTGCGATTACTTTGGTAAGTACTTTTACAAGTCACTATGAGGCGGAAAAGGCGTTAACGCTTCTGGCAAATGAAGCGCCTGAAGGATCGCAGCGGTTGGTGGTTGGCCAGACAGTCATGCTTGTGTTGCCCAAAGAGGCGACCGATCGCGCCCGCGAGATGTCGGACTGGTTTATATATCAGGGTGGTGAGTTGATCGTGCATCGGCCGGATGCTTTGATCAATGGCCGGCTCATGTTGATATTCAATACGAGCGAGGAAGCGGAAGAGGTTGTACGACAGTTAGAAGATTATTTGAATGGCGGCATGCAGATGGCGTTGATCCCGCCGTGGTCCGAAACGGAAACGGTTACCGAGGCGCACCGGAATGCACGACTCACCTATCGCCTGCTGAATACCATGTACATCGATTACGAAGATGAGCAGCTTATTGAGTTGGATGAAAAGCTTGCTGATGCGCAGCGGTTTGGCGAACAGGATCAGATTGATGCATTGGAAGCACAGTATGACAAGCGTATGGAAGTCCTGAAGGCAGAGCAGCGACAGGCGTTGGTAGAAGAGCACGGGGGCAAACTGGACAGCCGGGTGATTGAGCTTTATGACCAGATGCCTGCTATCACGGATATGTCGACTGGAGTGGACGATGAGAGTGTCGACTTCGAGGCGTACCGGGAGGCTATGAATAACTGGTTGCAAGAGATGTCGGTCTTACTGGGTCGCCAGGCCGAGGCGGGTAAAGAAGTGAAGAGTCACGGGGCGGACAGTGTGTATGGCGGCCGTATCGAGCGCAACGGTCCGATTGTGAGTGTGGAGTGGTGTTCTTTCAACGAGCCTGCGGTGGGATTGCCGGCCATACTGCGATGGCTTTGCGAGCATAAGGCGAGGATCAAGTACCAGTTGTATGAAGGCGGGTATGGCGTATTTGATGTGTATTAGTGGAAGCGTGTCGTCTAGTCAGTCGGTGATATCCCGTCCCCAGTGAAGGATACAGGCCAGGCCAGCCAGTAGCAGCAGGCCCGATCCGGGTTCCGGGGCGACTTCGTAGGCGACAAAGGTCTTGGCGCCTTCGCTATCAATCGTGCGCAGTAGCGGGTTGCCGCCGAGGACGGTGTTGGTGTAGGCATAAGTGATGGCGTCGACACCGAGGTTGAATGGATTGTTCTCGATGTTGGTGGTTGGCTGGAAGTTGCCGGTCAACGAGTCGGTATCCAGTTTCAGGCTGCTGCCGAGGCTGGCCAGGAGTGTGTTGAGGTAGAAGTTGCTTTCGTAGAAGTTGACGAAGTTCTCTCCCATGAGCAGGAGTGTGCCGCCTCCGGAAAGGAAGCCTGAAAGTGCGGCGACTTCATCGTTGCTGTAGTGGTCTTCGGGGATCATGCTGATAAACAGGTCCACATCAACAAGCTCGGATGGTGTGATTATTCCGTCAAGAGTGGAACAGGTGACACCCGTCAGGCTGTTGTAGTAGTTGCCGATCGCAACTTCCGCGAGGTCGATACTCGTGCTTGGGCCGGTGTATTCGTTCTGGATCAGGACGGTTGAGCCGATGCCAAGGATGTTCCTGAACCAGGTGCTGTTGCCCTGGTTGGGGGTCGTGTAGGTGTCATTAAGCGGGTTGCCTATGTTGACATCGCCGCTGAGGAAGATGAGCCCGGCGTCGGCCGGTGCATGAGAAGCCACGATGGTCGCCAGTAATGCCAGGATCGCGATTCGGAACACGTCACATCCTCATCATGGGGGTTGAATCTATATGGATACAGTTCCATCATCGGATGGATCGTTTAGCGGGCATCTGAGGTATTGGCGGCGACGATTCTCGGAACCAGCCGGTTGGCAGGAGCCGGTTCGGCTGAGGTGGCAATTGTTTACAACCTTCGGGCTCACCTTTTCGTACAATCTGCATCCATGCCGGAAGCGGACCGTACGCAGAATCTTGAGAGCTTACCGACGAGCAGTTACTTGGCCGCCATTGTGGGGGGGATGAGGCTGCGTTGGGGGTGTTGATCGAGCGATATCGCCTCGAGCTTTATCATTTTCTGGCCCGTTTTTTGGGGGATCGGGCGGCTGCGGATGACGTTTTCCAGGAAACGTTTATCCAGGTTCACATTTCAGCGGACACATTCGATACCAGCCGACGATTTAAACCGTGGTTATTCACAATTGCAGCGAACAAAGCCAGGGACTTATTACGTAAGAATAGACGTCAGCAGGCCGTACCCCTTTCCGCGATGCTGGATAAGCATTCGGAGGACGGCAGGGCGTTTATCGATTTATTAGAAGCGGACTTGCCGCTTCCACAGGAGAAAGCTCAGCAGGAAGAGACCGGCCAGATCGTGCGTAACGTGGTGGCGGCACTTCCGGAGCATTTACGAGAAGTTCTTTTACTGGCGTACTTTAACAAAATGGCATATCGGGAGATTGCCGAAAACCTGGGCATCCCGCTGGGCACGGTCAAGAGCAGGCTTCACGCCGCGGTCGGGACCTTTGCCGAGTTATGGAAGGCCCAGACAGGGACGGATGCGGAGTAAGAAGATTCCTTCTTCTTCATGCGGGCGAAAAGCCCTCCCAGATTGGAACCGTGATGTTTAAATTCGTAGAGGTCTGCCAGCGAATAAGATTTTCGTAAATATTTGCCATTAAGGGGCATATGTTTATTAAAATTTGTCTTGAAAAAACGTCAGAAGTTTTTGATCCGTAGCCGGTTTTCTGACGTATGGAAGGGTGGATGATACCTGGTGGGGTACGTTCGTGAGATTGAGTTATGTCAGACTTTACGCATCAGAATCCTGAGAAGCAGAACCCTGTAGCACCGAACGGCTTGGGCAGCGGGAAGATTCCTCGTTCGCCGATTCATCCGAAGCCTGCGGAAGACGTCACGATCAAGCGTCTTTGTGAGGCGGATGGCGAAGCACTGGATGCGTTATTCGCTGCACGGGCGACAGGTGCAGACCGCGGCCCGACACCCCCGGGATTGACTGAACGTACAGAAAAACTGGCCGCACTTCTTTCCCTGCTGGAACATGACACGGTGCAGGACCCGCCGGCCGATCTGACTGCGCGGACGCTTGAAACGATCCAGCGACAAACTCAACAGAAACGTTTTGCCGAACAGGTCCAGATGCTCTCCGAGCCTCGCCGAACGCTCGGCTTTGACTGGCGTCAACTGGCGACGGCCGCGGCGGTATTCCTGATCGGTGCGACGCTTTTGATCCCGGTCATGTCACGTCAACAGGCGGATTCGCGTCGTGTGGCGGGCATGGGCAATCTTCGAAAGGCCGGCGAAGCGATGTCCGCATATGCCGCGGCCAATCTCGGGCAGATGCCCCGCGGCGATATCCGGCCGGGCACACCCTGGTTCAAGGTCGGCCAGACCCCATCCGACAACAACAAGTATATCCCCTCGAACTCGGCTCACCTGTATCGCCTTGTCACCAAGGGCTTCATTGATGACGTAAATATTCTCGCTTGTCCGGAAAACGAGCACGCTTTGCGTCATAATCCCGGCGAAGGTTACGTCGACTGGACCGGACCCGAGGCGGTGTCCTTCAGCTATCAGAACCAGTTCACACCTCAGCTCTTACGGCTGGAAGATAACCCGACCATGGCGGTGCTCGCCGACCGTAACCCGTTATTTGAAGTGCATGACGGTCAGATCGTGTTCAATCCGGATACTTCGTTCCTGGCGCCAAGCCGGGCGCATCGCGGTTTGGGGCAGAATGTGCTCAGCGCGGATGGCACAGTGCGATGGCAGACCATTCCGACGATCCCGGGCAGCAACGGGTTAACCAGTGACAACTTCTGGGCGGCAAGCGGTATCGACTACTACACCGGCACCGAAACGCAAACCGACGTCAGCGACAGTTTCCTTGTACCCTGATTGGACTTCCGGGCAAAGAATCTTTTCCACAACATTTGACCGACTGAAGACTTAAAATATATAGTGTTATCGGTCTTCAGCAGTTGCACGACCACCTCCAGCGTATTCATCGGGTGCGGATACACCCGATTATTTACATCCAGTGATTGGGAACGACCCATCCTGTCCCGAATGGACTTGGGAGGCGATTGATGCAATCGACCAGTAGTCAACATGGCTTAGACCTTCACACCCAACGTCTGCTCCAAGAAGAGTGGGAGCGTTTGCCTGCGTCGATGAAACCGGGCGGCAAGCGCACCAGCCAACGCGATGACATGACCTCGCTGCGCGAATCTTTGTCGCATGAGTTGTCGCCGGTGATCGCGGTGTTGCCGGGAATGATCCGCCTGGTGTGCGAATGCACGGATCGACCGGTCGAGAAGTTCCGCTCCACGATCAAGCGACTGATCCTCGAACAACTGTTCATGGAGATCGGCGGCGACTCGATCGTGGATACGCATCACCTGGTTCAGGTGAAGCTGTACGTGGAACTGACCGTGCGCGTGTTGATCCGCGTCCGCCAGCACGATCTTGGCAGCCGAAACGAGTGGGCAGACATGCCGGTGACGCCGCAGATGTTTGGGTGAGGAAGGAGAAAAGCAGAAAACACAGAAAAGCAGAAAAACAGAAAATAAAATCCGATCTCCGATCCCTGTCTACTGCTCGCCTGATCTGCTTCTCACCTGCTCTAAACCTGCCCGGCCCTTTGCTGCGCTCAGGACCGGCGTTGGGTGGTCATGTAACAATATCATTTCCACACCCCACACCCCACACCCCACACCCCACACCCCACACCCCACACCCCACACCCCACACCCCACACCCCACACCCCATCTTCCCCCTTGCATACCCGCGCACACTATGCGATGGTGGTCCCACCATGACAGATAAGCCCGATGAACAAGCAAGCGTATGCGTAAATCCTTTTCCTGATCTGGGGGGGCTGTACCTGTTGGTTGCGGGCTTGTTGCTTGGGGTATTGCTGGGCCCGGCCGTCTTGGGTCGGGCGGCGCCCTCACTCTATCAACAGGTCTTCGTCGGCGGGGGTGAGGTTCTCCAGCAGATCCAGGACGAACAGGAGAAAACCAGGCAACAGATCGAGGCGCTGGAAGGGTCTGATGTCACCGAAGTTGCGATCACCGAGCAACTTGCCGGCCGAGAGCAACAGTTGGTTTTGCTCAAAGCCCAATACGAAAAAGCCCGCGGCGAACGCCTCGGTGAACTGACCGGCTGGACCAGTGCCCTGATGCTGGCGGTGATCGCGATCATGCTGATCGAATCACTCTTGAGCCCGGATGTGTCCGAAGGAAAGACGCTGCAAGTTCCCACAGCGTTGGGCAGGTTAATCACCGCCCGCTACGCGCTGGCCGCCTTGTGGATCACGATTGCGATGGCGCAGCCGGCTCTTTTGAAGCAGTTGCCGATACTGTTCCTGGCACTGCTGGTCATCGTCGCGCTGGCGGCGGCGCTGGTACCTTTGGGGAAGAAGCGGGCTGATTAACCGCGAAGGCGCGAAGCTTCGTAAAAGCATTTTGTTTTATTTATCATCTGGATCGTCGACAACCAAGCCTTCGGGTCCATAGAAAATGCACTTTCTGATAGGTCCGGTTAATTTGCCCTTTTTTCTCAACATGTCAGCGACACCATACGGAGGCCAACCGGATGGTGTATCAAGGAAAGCTATATCACTGGCACAAAGCGATTGCATAATGCCGGCGAGTTGGTCCTCGTTGTCATAGTTAATGTGCCATGTATATTCGTTGGTTGATGAGTATCCCCCCCGAGACTGCGGATTGCATCAATTCCTTGTTGTCTTCTCGCGATGACGTGTATCGCATGCTCCCCAACATGCTTGACGCGATCTGCCAGATTATTCATGTGATAATTCATAGTTGTAACAATTCATCCACGCGCACCATTTCATACCCTCGCTTATGCAATTCATCGATCAACTCGCCCAGCAGCAGATACATCTTGTCCTGACGTTCGCCGCCGAGGTGCAAAAGCAGCAAGTGGCCGTTCAGGCCTTGGGGCGTGTTGGCTTCGTAGGCGAGGATGTCTTCGAGGATCTTTGTGGATGGGACGAACGATTTGTGGCCTTCGGGGGCCCAGTCACGGTTGGAGCGGGTGCCGGGTGTGAAGTTAAAGAGCAGGCAGTTCATTTCGCGTGCCCATTGGGCGTGCTGGGCGTTGTAGTATTCATAAGGCGGGATGAAGTATATGGGTTTGCCTTTGGGCTTGGCGCCGAAGGCTCGCAGCTCGTTGATGTTCTTTTCAAGGTCTTCTTTGAATTCTTGTTCGGTGACCAGTGTCTGGCTGCGGTCCTCCCATGGGGCGTAGAGCAGGTGGCCGTGCGAGTGTGGACCGAGGTAGTGGCCTTCATCGACCATGCGCTTCAGGTAATGGTCGTAACCGGGTTGTGCGACGTAACCGCCCGTGACGAAGAAGGAGGCTTTGACGTTTTTGTGCTTGAGTGTGTCGAGTATGTGTTGTGAGCCTTCACCCTTGTCGCCACCGGTGAAGATGAGGGCGAGTTGTTTGCGCGTGGCGTCGCCGCGGATGACGCCGTCGTAGGCGTATGTCCATGCGGGATGGTTCTGGATGATGGGTTGTGTTGAACAGCCTGTGCTCAGAAGCAGCAATAGCAGAAGCGACACCGCGAGATAGCGCATAATCATTATTCCCACACCTCGATCAGTAGTAGCAGTGAGACGGTTCCGTCGATAATGGGTTCATTGGTGGAGAAGTCGGCGAAGACGTCGTGGTAGATGCCGGCTTCGGATTGGAAGCGGGCGAGTACATCTTCGCCGAAGTCGTTGAACTTCAGGCCGTCGTTGATGTCTTTGTAGACCGGGCCGTCGACGAGGCCGCCAACTGGCAGGTGGCCGATGAGTTTCCAGAAAAGGTGGTGCGGCTTGCTCGCTGCGACGCCGTCCTCCGGCACACCGATGACAAACGACACACCCCACGGATTACGGCCGAAGATCCAGTCGCGTGCTTCCGTGCCCAAGGCGCGGTACGTCGTGTCGCCAGTCATCTTCTCATAGAGCTTGGCTTGTGTGGCGAAGGCAACGACATCATTAGTCGAGCACCAGACCAACGGCGTGCCGAGTCGATAAGGATTTTTCTCCGCTTCGATGCGCAGCCGTTCCAAGCCGTCACGGTAATACGCGGCGATTTTCTTTTGCGCAGCTTCATCGACATGTGGATACAAACGCCAGTGTGCGAGGTTGACATAGGGGAAGAACTCGTAGTGGCCGTGCCTGCCTTTTCCCATCCATCGGCTTGAACCTGCCGGATCAATAAAACCGATCGCGTCTGCTAGGTATTGCTCGTCTTTGGTGGCGATGTAGAGTTCGGTCGCGGCCCATTCGAGGTCGTCGAAGTACGTGCTTTCGCCGTAGTAGTAAGGGGCACGCACGGGTACGGACATGGCGCAGCCGGGGTTTGCCTTGGCAAGTGCGTAGAGCGACTTTGCTTTTTCAAGATCACCGGCAAGCGTGAGTGCGGCGGAGGTTCGACCGGCGAGGTTGGCCAGGCCGTCGGATTTGTTTTTGTACTTCGGCCCTTCGGGTTGGCCGGTGGCGCGCCAGGCGGAGCGAGGTCCGCCGGGGCCGTGGCCGTAGTCTGACTTGTCGTCGTGCCAGAGCGTGGCGGGCGGCATGTGATCGCGATCGTCGCCGATCTGCACGTAGATAGTCTGCGGATCAGGGTGCAGACGCTTAAGCAGGTCCGCGCCCCAGTCGGCTTCGTCTTTGGCGTCCGCCAGATAAAGCGCCGCGACGCAGTAGCTGGTGGTGATCATGTGCTTGAGCCGATCGCCCGCATCGTGCCAGCCGCCGCGCAGGTCGAGCTTCTCGCCGCTGATCGTGTCGATCGCGTCTTCCTGATGGCAAAGCTCGCCCGTCACCGGATTCACCCCGCAGCGCTGAAGCTGCATGAATTGCAGCAGCTTCCCCGGCACATCCTTGTACGCATCATCGCTGATGGTAAATGGCAGTGACTGGATATCCTCGAATTGGATCGTATATCGGCCGGCTTGTTTGAGGTCTGAGAAGTCGAGCCGGTAGTTGTGTGCGAATGGGCCCCACGCGCTCTGATCTTCACCGATGTCTGCTTTAAATGAGCCGACCGAGAACTCACCTTCAAGCGGCTGATCACTTGAAAGGATCGCGATCTTCGGATCGTCCGTCAGGTAGCCGATCTGGTTAGCGCGTATCCAGGATTCGGCATGCGCAAACGAAGTGAAGATAAACGTAAACAACGGGAGTAGAAGCAGAGTTTTTGCTGTCATGTGAGATCCAGGAAGTCATCTGCCACGATATGCAGTTCACCCGTCTCGTGGTCCCACCAGTAGACCATATCATCAAGCTTTTGAAATTGATCAGTATGAATGTATGCCAGAAGATCGCCACTGCAATTCGAGCCGATCGCCACAGCATTGGGGGGGAATCTCGGCCATTCCTTTGCTTGCTGTGTTTCGCGCACAACATCGTTGCAGGTACGCTTTAAACGTTTTTTGCCGCTGGTATCTAAGATTGGATAGAGTTGCCAGTAATCATCCGATACTTTGATTTCTCCACCATTACATCGCCGCATGTATGCGACATAACTTAGAGGGAATCGCACACCAAGCTTTTCCTCGGTTTGTTTAATGTATTGGGCGTCAACAGGGAACGGCATGCACCCATACTACTATCAACGCTACACTGGCATCAAGAACCAGGTCACATTGACGGTGGCCAGTTATAGACTTCGCCGTTATCAGGGGCGAGGTCGGCTTCGGTGACGTTCATCTGGATGTCGTATTCGAGCGAGGCGTCGACCTTCGGGCCGGTGAATGTGCCGGCGGTCGGCGCGGCGTATCCCGCTGTAGGCGAAGCGGCGACGGCGATGTGCCGGTTGCTTACCGCAAGACCTGTCGTCGGGTCGTAACCGCGCCAGCCCGCACCGGGCAGATACACCTCGGCCCATGCGTGAAGTTCACGATGGCTGTCATCCATGGCATCGAATGCGTAACCCGAAACGAATCTCGCCGCCAAGCCCACGGCTCGACAAGCGTCGATGTAGAGTACGGCCGTGTCACGGCAAGCACCTTCGCCGCGTTCGAGCGTTTTCGTCGGGCTCCACGGGTCACCCTTCGGCCGAACTATATGGCGGATGTTTTCTCGCAGATGTCGGGCCAGGTCTGAGAGGAAGTGGACAGTATGACCGTCACACTGTTGGCGGATCTGACGCGCAAGCGCATCGACGATCGGGTTTGGCATCGGACGATGACGGTAATGCTCTGTCGCGGATCGCACCGGCTCTTCATATACCGCAGGCAGCGACTCAACACCCGGATCGACAACGATGAAGTCGAACGGGTTATCGACAAGGCAGTCAACAATTGACCGCGTCGTCAGCGTCAGTGTGGCGTGTTGTTTTTCAAACCAGAACCAGTGGCGGATGTTGCCGTGCAGGTCCAGGCAGTGCGTGTGACGGGCCGGCTTCGGGTCGGTCTGGATGCTGAAGTGAACCAGGCGTTGGTCGAAGCTGTTGCGTGGCTGTAGGCGCACGACAAGCTGATCCAGGCTGACGGGCGAAGAGTAGGTAAAGCGCGTCTGGTGGATGATGTCATAACGCCTCGGCGCCACGGGGCTGGGCTTGCTGGGGCCGGTCATGATGATTGTGTCTGTGTCGGGCATGGTCATGGGTGCTATCGCAGTCATTGTTGTTGCGAGCTTTCTTGCATGGCGGCCCAACCAGCATCGGCCGCGGATTCAAACGGGAAGAAACAGTCGTTCATTCAAAAATCATCGCTCTGATATCCATCCAAGCTCGTAGCCAGGCTCCGGGGTTGCCTGTAAAGCGCGCATCCACGCACGGGTAAACGCCGGGAGTGCCCAAACGTTGGGCCCCGGGTGACCGTTTATGCGTCCCTGCGGCGGTTGATAGTGATAGGAACAAACAGCGTGCCAGAAGGTGATTGATTGCTGGATTAGCTCTTTTCAGACGATCGATTCAAACGCGCCGGGGTAATGGCGGATGATGGGGGCTTTTCCTTCGGGCAGGTTCACTGCGATGACATCAAAGCGGATGGGTTTGTCTTGTAACTTGTAGCGGCGCACAAGCTGGGCGGCCAGTGCGGTCAGTTTCTTTTGCTTCTTCGGATTTACACGAAGTTCAGGGCGTGCGCCAGGGTCTTCAGCGGTTTTGACTTCGATGATGACGACGGTTCGGCCGTCCGGCGCGATGGCGATCAGGTCGATCTCGCCGTAGCGGTTGCGGAGATTGCGGGCGATGATGCGGTAGTTGTTTTGCTTGAGGTAGTCGGCGGCGGCGCGTTCGCCGCGTGGGCCGGTGGCGGACCGTTTTTGGTGATGGGCCCGGATGGAGTCGAGCAGTTGAGTCAGGCGCCTAAATGGGGGAGGGGGCGGCATGGAGGTCTTCCCGGAGATCCTGGAGAGATCCCGGCCAAAGCCCCTGGGGCTATGACCGGGCTTTTGTCATCAGTCATCATTGTGTTTCGGTGCGGGCGTAGCGGTCTTCGGCGATTTCGACGAGGGTTTGGGCCATCTGCTCGATCGAGTTGTAGCTGCCTTTCTCGAATAGCTCTTCACGGTATCGCTGGGTTTGTTCGCGGAGCTGCTGTTCAAACAGTAGGTTCTGGATCTCAGTCTGCACCTGCATCAGCGACCGGCCTTCTGCTTCATTGATCTTCTCCACCGCGACGAACCATTGGCGATTCCCGACGGTTAAAGGCCCGACGTATTCCCCGGCTTCCAGCTTGAGTGTGGCCTGGTTGACCTGTTCATCTGCAAAAAGCTGCTTGCCCGCCATATCGCCCATGAGTCCGCCTTGATCCGGCCTGAACTTGTTACGTTGATCGGCCGCCGCTTCGGTGAACGGTGTTCCGCCCGCCAGCAGGTCGCTGATGTACTGTACATCTTCCTCCGATTCGACCTGGATCACACGGACGCTGCGCGATGCGGGCCGGTTGAATTCGTTGAAATGATCCTGGTAATAGCGTTTGATGTCTCTGCGGGTGACGTTGACCATCGGGCGGAGTTTCTGGCGCATATAGCGTTGTACGACAAGCGCTTGACGCCAGCGTTCAAGCGTTTCGTCGAGGCCCATGCCTGTTCGGCGTTGCAGTTCCGCTTCCGCCACGGCCGCGGAGCCTTGGCCGTACTCACGCAGCAGTTGTTCGCGTTGTTTGGTCATGGCGACTGCCAAGCCCTGGCGTTCCTGGTCAGAAAGATCGCGTTGGGCTTCGCCGTAGATCAGGGCGTCGGTGACCATGCCGTTGAGCCGGACGACGATGCGTTCAGTGGCGCGTTTACGGAACTCGCTTAGGGATAATTCGCGTCCCCATTGGGCGAGTGTTTCGCTGAGTTGCTCGTCGAAGACGTCATTGGTGTAGATGGCGCGGCCGTTGACCTGCCCGATCATGCCGTCAACGCTGTAGGTTTGCGCTTGCGCGCCGATAGCGGAAAGTGCAAGGTAGAAAACACTCAAGACAATCAGGGCGTAAATCTTTTTTTGCATGGCTTTAAGTGTAGATGCGGTCAATCGGTACGGCAACGCGAGAGAAGGATACTCGCGTAAAAAGCCTTTATCTTCGTCATCCGGCTTCATATCGGGTTCCTGCGCGTTAACTATTTAATATAATTAAATATATAGTTATCTGTTTCGGGGTGAACGAATTGTTGTCGATTGTCATGTCCGCAAGATGTCTGAAGTCGTATGGGTGCTGATCGGATGGTGTGTATCGTGGGGTGGATGATGCGATGTGCGCCGCGATGAACCCTGAACAACACAATACTTATTTAAAGATCACTTCCTCTTCTTTATAAATCGTTATGATGCCCGATCGTTGTTGACCGATTGATGTCTCAATCGATCTGGGCTGACTTTTGTCATCGGAGTGACAGTTCGTTATTGTTCTCAGCATACGGCGTGTTCGGCAAGGTGCACGACCGTAGCGGGTTGTTCAGACTCCCTGTATCCATCCATCTTGCGAGGCGGATCTTTAGACTCACATGGCCAACGAGCAGACACCGTCCGACAAGTTCGTATTTCCGAAGTGGGCGAATTACTTACTACCGTTCATCGTTCTGAGTGCGGTGGGAGGTGGAGCCTTCGCACCGGCGGTGGTGGGTTTGGCGTTCTCAGCCAACACGCTGAACGTCGGTTATGCGCCCGTGCAGCCGGTTCCATATAGTCACGCGCTGCACGTCGGCGAGCTTGGCATGGATTGCCGGTACTGCCACACGACCGTGGACGACGCGTCGTTCGCCGCGATCCCGCCGACACAGACGTGCATGAACTGCCACACCTCGATCTGGCCGGACAGTGAGCGTATCAAGCCGGTGAAAGAGAGCTACGAAACGGGCGAGCCGATCGAGTGGGTTAAGGTCCACGACCTGCCGGATTACGCGTACTTCAATCACTCGGCCCACGTGAACAAGGGCGTAAGCTGTGTGAGTTGCCACGGCCGTATCGACAAGATGGAAGTGGTCACACAGGCCAAGCCGCTGAGCATGGGCTGGTGTCTGGACTGCCACCGCGAGCCCGAAAAGCACCTGCGTCCGCTGGACAAGGTGACCGACCTTGCCTGGGAGCCTGAGCGGGAGCCCGGCGAGACCGCCGAAGACGCACAACTGCGGATCGGTCTGTTTATGAAAGACAAACTGGATATTCACGACGAAGCCTATATGACGAGTTGCTCCACGTGCCACAGGTAAACCAGAACACAACCGGTAGCGAATACTGGCGCAGCCTCGAAGAATACGCGAAGGCGCCTGAAGTCGCGGAACTGCTCAAAGAGGAGTTCCCGGGGTATGACCCCGACGATGTGCTGACCGTCTCGCGTCGGCGTTTCGTGCAGTTGATGGCGGCTTCGATGTCGCTTGCGGGCCTGACGCTGACGGGCTGTCGGCGTTGGCCACAAGAAAAGCTTGCGCCGTTCGCATCGCGTCCTGACGGGCAGGCTCCCGGCGTGCCGACGTACTACGCATCCATGATCGAGCAGGGCGGTGTCGCCAACGGCGTGCTGGTCACCAGCTTCGATGGCAGGCCCATCAAGATCGAAGGCAATCCCTTGCACCCCGGCTCGCTGGGCGCGACCGATGCCTTCACGCAGGCCAGCGTCCTGCAGATGTATGACCCCTACCGTCTGCGTCAGATCACCAAGGGCAAGGATGACGGCGACGGTTCCAAGCCGACTTGGGATGAATTCATTGAGTATTCCGCGACACGGGGCAAGACCCTGCGTGATGATCCCGGTTCCTTCGCCGTGCTTTCTCAGCCAAGCTCCAGCCCCTCGCTTGAGCGGATGAAAGACGCGCTGCTGAGTATGTTCCCCGGCGTGCGCTGGTACGAATACGAACCGATCAACCGCGATAACGAACAACGCGGTGCGATCGAGGCCTTCGGCAAACCCGTTCGGCCGCAGTATCACTTGGATAAAGCACAGGTCATCGTCAGCTTTGACAGTGATCTTCTCGGATGTCATCCGAACCAGGTGCGTCACGCTCGTGATTGGGCGAAGGGCAGGAAGAGTGCGGACGAAGGTTCGATGAACCGGCTGTTCGTCGCTGAAAGCGCGATGTCGATCACCGGCTCGGTAGCGGACAACCGCCTGCCGATCCGTTCGGGGAAGATCGGCGGGCTGGTGCAGGCGCTGTCGCAGCAGTTGGGCCTGATGCCGGGCAGTTCTACGCTGAATGGCGCAAGCGAGTTTGTTCAGGCGATCGTCAAAGACCTGGATAAGCATCGTGGCGCGAGCCTGATCGTCGCGGGACCGAATCAGCCGGCCGAGGTGCACGCCTTGTGCTGGGCATTGAATGATGCGCTGGGCAACATCGGCAAGACGGTTGACGTCACCGATGAACCGAAGATCGTCGGCGGCTCCGGCGGCGGTTGCTTCCAGGACATCGCTGAACTGAGCAACGGCATCGAAGAAGGTCGGATTAAGAACCTGCTGATCCTCGGCGGCAACCCGGCTTACGACGCCCCGGCCGACTTGGACTTCGCGGCTAAACTCGACAAGCTCGAATCCGCGACCCACCTCACCGAATACCGCAATGAAACTTCGCGTCGTTGCCACTGGCAACTACCCAAGGCTAACTACCTTGAGTGCTGGGGCGACGGCCGGGCGTGGGACGGCACGTTGAGCATTCAGCAGCCGTTGATCCTGCCGATCGCGCGTAAGGGTGCTGAATCAAAGAGCCCGATCGAATTGCTCGCCATGATGCTCGGTGAGAAAGAAGCCGACGGCTACACGCTCGTGCGTCAGACGATGGCTCAGTTCCTGCCGAGCACGGGCTTTGAAAACAACTGGCGAAAGGCACTGCATGAAGGCGTCGTGCCGGACTCTGCATTCAAACCTTTGACTGCTCGGCCCAAGACGGCGAACGAGTTGGTGCCGCCCGCGCTTGCCGAAACGCAGGGCTACGAAGTCACCTTCATCGCCGACCCGTCGATGTATGACGGCCGATATGCGGATAACGGCTGGCTCCAGGAAACACCGGGCCCGCTGACGAAGATGACGTGGGACAACGCGGCGCTGATCAACATTGCCGATGCCAAGGAGCTTGGTGTTGGTAACGGCGACATCATCACGATCACGGTCGGAGAAAAGTCGCTGGAAATCGCGGCCTATCTGATGCCGGGCCAGGCACGCGGTTCGATCGCGTTGCCGCTTGGGTACGGGCGTACCGCTTCGGGCCCGATCGGTGTCAACGTCGGTTTCGATACTTACAAACTCCGCAGCAGCCAGAGGCCGGGCATCGCACGTGATGCGAAGATCGCCAAGACCGGCAAGACCTACAAGCTGGCGCTGACGCAGAACCACCACCTGCTTAATGACAACATCGGTATGGATCTGACCGAGGTGCGTGTCGGCCACAAGGGTGAGGCCGGCATGATCATTAAGGAAGCAAGCTTCGAGGCGTATAAGAAAGACCCCGTTCATTCGACGAAGATGCACGGCGAGCACGGCTCGGTGTCGCTGCAGTTGTGGGATGGACCTTACGAACCCGGCCAGAAGCGTCCCGGCGGTCCCGAAGCATTCAACGAACCGCACGCCTGGGGCATGACGATCGACATGAACGCCTGCATCGGCTGCAACGCATGCGTCGTCGCCTGCCAGGCGGAGAACAACGTCCCGATCGTCGGCAAGGACATGGTCCTGATGAGCCGTGAGATGCAGTGGCTGCGGATCGATCGCTACTTCAAGAACGATCGTGAAGCCGACCCGGATGCGGAACATCCCGAGGTTGTGCATCAGCCGATGCTTTGTCAGCAGTGCGAGAACGCACCGTGCGAGCAGGTCTGCCCTGTCGCTGCGACGGTCCACGACGCCGAGGGGCTGAACGTGATGGTTTACAACCGCTGCATCGGCACGCGTTATTGCTCGAATAACTGTCCGTACAAGGTGCGCCGGTTCAACTACTTCGACTTCCACTCGCAGAATCCGCGCGGGACAGGCATCCCGGGCATGGCCGCCAAGCCGTGGCTGCTGATGCCGGACATGCAGCAGGAAGCGATGATCGACAAGATCAAGCGGATGGTTTTCAATCCCGATGTCACCGTGCGGATGCGCGGCGTGATGGAGAAGTGCACCTTCTGTGTCCAGCGCATCAAGCGTCAGACCATCGACGCCAAGAACAAATGGGCCCGTGGCGAGCGAGACAAGATGACCGTCGACGACGGCGCAATCATCACCGCCTGTCAGCAGTCCTGCCCGACGCAGGCTATCAGCTTCGGCGACCTGAACGACGCGAACAGCGAAGTCACCAAGAGCCAGCAGAACCCGCGTGGTTACAAGGTGCTCGACGGGTTGAATACAAGATCACGCACGCAGTATCTGGCCAAGCTCCGCAATCCCAATGCTTCGCTTGCAAGCACCGGCGGCGGGCATCATCAAAGTGAAGAGGCCTCCCATACACAGGAGGCACACAGCTAAGCCATGGCGACGATTTCTACCCAACCCGAAAAACCGCAGGTGTTGTTCGATAACACGACCGACGACCCGACACGCCGCGCACCGCTGGTGCTCGGGGATAACGACTTCACGAGCATCACGGACAAGGTCACCGGCATCGCCGCGGGCAAGCCGCCGGCCAAGTGGTGGATCGCCTTTCTGTTTGCTCTTTCCCTGCTGGGCATGCTCGGTGGCCTGATCGGCTACCTGGTCACGACCGGCCCCGGCGTCTGGGGTAATAACCAGCCCGTCAGTTGGGGCTTCCCGATCATCAACTTCGTGTTCTGGGTCGGCATCGGCCACGCCGGGACACTGATCTCCGCGATCTTGTTCCTGTTCCGTCAGAACTGGCGTACCGCGATCAACCGTTTCGCCGAGGCGATGACGATCTTCGCCGTCATGTGTGCGGGCCTGTTCCCCGGTATCCACGTCGGTCGTCCGTGGCTTGCCTATTGGCTGCAACCGATTCCCAACCAGATGGGCATGTGGCCGCAGTTCCGATCGCCGCTGCTTTGGGACGTGTTCGCCGTTGGTACTTATGCGACCGTTTCCGCACTGTTCTGGTACGTCGGCATGATCCCGGACCTTGCGACGCTGCGTGACCGATGCAAGAACAAGTACGGCCAGTTTGCTTACGGTCTGTTCAGCCTCGGCTGGACCGGTTCTTCACGCCACTGGCACCGTTATGAAAAGGCCTACCTGCTGCTGGCAGCTTTGGCGACCCCGCTTGTGCTTTCCGTGCACTCGGTGGTGTCCTTCGACTTCGCTATCTCTCAATTGCCCGGCTGGCACACCACGATCTTCCCGCCTTACTTCGTTGCCGGTGCTATCTATGGCGGATTCGCGATGGTGATTACCCTCGCCGTTCCCGCCCGCGCGATGTTCGGCATTAAGGACATCATCACCGATCGGCACATCGAAAACTGCTGCAAGGTCATGCTCGGTACGGGCATGATTGTGACCTACGCTTACAGCATCGAATTCTTCGTTGCCTGGTACTCCGGCCACCACTACGAGCAGGCCGCGTTCCTGAATCGTCTGATGGGCCCGTATGCTTGGGCGTACTGGACGATGATCTTCTGTAACTGCGTCGGACCGCACGTGCTCTGGTTCAAGAAGGCAAGGCGGTGGACGCCCACGATCATGTTCGCCGCGATGTGCGTGAACGTCGGCATGTGGTTCGAGCGCTACGTCATCGTTGTGACGAGTTTGCAGCGTGACTTCCTGCCTTCAAGCTGGGCATTGTTCAAGCCGACGTGGGTCGACTACGGCATGCTGATCGGGTCGTTCGGCCTGTTCTTCACGTTCTTCCTGCTGTTCTGCAAGTTCCTGCCGGTGATCGCGATGGCGGAAGTCAAGACCGTGATGCCGCAGGCCCACGACATCGTTCACGATCCCGATGAGCCGTACAACCCCGACGAGGATCAGGCGGACTACCGTCCGGACCGTCCGCACTATGAATGGGGGAAGAAGCGATGACACAGGTTCTCACCCCACCCACCGAAGATGTAGCGACCGAAGCCCCTGCCAAACTGCACGGGATCATCGCGGAGTTCGAAACCGTCAACGACATCATGCGTGCGGCCAAGAAGACGCGCGATGAAGGTTTCAAACATTGGGATGTGCACAGCCCGTTCCCGATCCACGGCATCGACTCGGCGATGGGTATCCGCGCCACGATCCTGCCCTGGATTGTTCTGGCTTGTGGATTGACCGGCACCATGGTCGGCTTAGGCCTGGCGATCGGAACGATGGCGACCAGCGGGATCGACCTGCCCGGCTTGCCCGGCGCGGCCGCCCCGATCCGTGGCTATAAGTTCCTGATCTCGGGCAAACCTTTCAACAGCCTTGCCGCGTTTATCCCGATCGCGTTCGAGACGACGATTCTGCTCTCAGCGTTCGGGGCCGTGTTCGGGATGCTGCTGTTGAACCGGCTGCCCAAGCTGTACAACCCGCTACTTAAGAGCAAGAACTTCAGGCGTTCGACCGCCGACCGCTTCTTTATCGAAGTGCAGGCGCGCGATATCCGGTTTGATAAGGATAAGACGGCCGAGTTCCTTAAAGGACTAGGTGCAACGTCGATTGAACTGATTGAAGACTAAACGTGTGGCGTGTGCTGCACACAGGTGAACAGAGATAACGATGATCAAGTGGATCGTTGAAGAATTCAAACTCCCGGCCCCGCCGTTCTGGCTGATCGCGGGGATATTGATCCTGCTGAGCCTGCATCTGGTTCCGCTGGCGTTCATCGCCCGCGCGCGGGTGACGGATTCGACCAAGCCGCGCGTCCACATGTTCCTGGATATGGACCAGCAGACCAAGCTCAAGGCTCAGGACGACTCGCCTGTCTTCGCTGACGGCAGGGCGATGCGCGAGCCCGTACCCGGCACTGTCGCGTGGGGTAAGAATCCCGAAGTTCCGAGTGCTGATGCGCTCGCCCAGGATGATCATTACTACCGCGGCTACCGCAACGAGAAAGATGCGTCCGGCCAAACCGTTACGGTCTACTACGAAGGTTTCCCGGAAAACATCGTCGTTAATGAAGCCCTGCTGAAGCGAGGCCAGGCGAAGTTCAATACCTACTGCTTCCCGTGCCACGGCTACGGCGGCGCCGGCAACGGCCCGATCCACCAGCGCGCGGTGAAGATCAAAGCGGTGTGGGTCCCCCCGAGCAACCTGACCGACGAAGAACGTTCGGCAAGGCCGGCGGGACATATTTTCAACACGATCACCAACGGTATCCGCAACATGGCCGCTTACGGTAAGCAGATCCCGGTGGAAGACCGCTGGGCGATCGTCGCCTACGTCCGGTCGTTACAGAAGGTCAAAGATGCCCCGACAGGGCAGTAAGCACTTGTAATAGGGAGCGACAGTCTTGGCTCATCATCACGAGCCCATCCTGCATGACGACGACAAACGCCGGCTCGGCGCGGGCGCGCGGTCGTTCGGGCTGACAGCGATTGTGGTAGGCGTCATCGCGCTGCTTCTGGCGCTGGGCTTGAGCATGCTGCAGGGTGGAGGGCTTGAGCGATTCGGTTACGCCTACGTCCTGAACTTCGCGTATGTCTTGAGCATCGCGCTGGGTGGGTTGTTTATCGTGCTTATCACGCACCTGTTCCGCGCCGGTTGGGTTGTGGCGGTGCGTCGTATCGCCGAAGTCATGGCCGCGACCACTTCGGTCATGATTGTGCTTTTCATCCCGGTACTGCTGTACGTCCTGATGGGCAACGGCATGCTGTACCCCTGGGCGAGCGATAAATACACCAACCCCGAAGCGGCTGAACACGCTGCGGCCGTGGAATCACACGACGCCCGGATCATCACCGTCGCGAACGAAGAACACGGCGCCGCGGCTGAATCTGCAGCCGATCACCCCGAAGCCGTTGACGAACATGCGGCCGAGATGGATCACGGTGATGGTGAAGCACACGGTCAGATCGCCGAAAACATGCACTACAAACAGGCCCTGACCGATGAACTGGTCCCGGGCAAGCAGCCTTACCTGACCAAGTGGTTCTTCACACTGCGTTGGACCATCTATTTGTTGGTCTGGTCCGGCCTGGGCCTGTGGTATCTGAAGACATCCTCGAAGCAGGATCACGTCACGCTAGAAAGCGGCGAGGCGCCGAAGATGACCCGCAAGATGGAAGTCCTCGCTGCGCCGGGCACATTCATCTTCGCGATCACGCTGACCTTCGCAGCATTTGATCTTTTGATGTCGATGGACCCGGCGTGGTTCTCGACGATGTGGGGCGTGTACTATTTTGCCGGCTGTGCCCTGGGCTCGATCGCGACGCTGATCCTGGCTTTGATGGCTTTGCAGAAGTTCGGCTACCTGCCCAGCGTCTCGGATGAGCACTACCACGACTTGGGCAAGCTGCTGTTCGCCTTCGTCTTTTTCTGGGGTTACATCGCGTACAGCCAGTTCATGCTGATCTGGTACGGCAACATCCCGGAAGAATCCTACTGGTTCGAACTGCGTGGCATGACCACACAGCAGGGCAATCCCTTTGTCTCGGGTTGGACCTGGGTTGGCGTCGCGCTACTATTTGGACACCTGCTGATCCCGTTCCTGGGGCTCTTGTCCCGGTGGGTGAAGCGTAGTCGGCCGTTGCTGGCGTTCTGGGCGGTGTGGCTGCTGGTGATGCACTGGATCGACCAATGGTGGGTCGTCATGCCGAATTACTCAACCCCGAATCCACAGGTCCCGACGGTGGAACTGTTGTGCCTGATCGGCCTGGGCGGGATCGCGGTCGGCGCTGCTGTGCAGCGTGCAACCAAGCAAGGCCTGATCGCTGCGGGCGACCCGAGGCTTGGCGATTCGCTTGGCCACGTCAATATGTATTGATGAATTGAAGGAACTGTAAACGATGCCCTCCGGCTCACACGACATCAACGTCAAACTGCTCGCCCTGATGGGCATCGTGAGCACGATCCTCGTGTTCTCGCTGGTCGTCGCGGCGCAGGCGTGGTTCCGTTACGAATTTGCCCTGGAGAATGAACGCAAATTTGTCAATGTGCCGTTCCGTCCGCTGGTGAAACTGGAAGAAGAACAGTTGGCTGAGTTGAACAAGCGGGTGATGACCGCAAGTAGCGAGACGACCGCTATCGACTGGGCGATGCAGCAAGTGGTGAAAGAGCATGCCCAACACTAAGACGCATTAACGTCTGTTAAACCATGCGATTGATAACAACCGCGACAACACGACTGCTGGCCATTACCCTGATCCTGGGTACAGCGATCGTCGCGCTCGGCCAGGCTTATACGCCGCAATCGTCCCCGGCTCCCGCCGATGCCAAGCCGCAGCAGCTTGAAGGCGTCGAGATGGATTACCACCTCGGCGATCAGGTTTCGCCCGACCTGGTCTTCACCGATCAGGACGGCAACCGCGTCAAGCTGGGTGACTTCCTCGACGGCAAGCGCCCCGTCGTACTGCAACTGGGCTACTACAACTGCCCTATGCTCTGCGGGCTCGTTTTCCAGGGATTGAACAAGGTCGCATCCGAAACGAGCCTGAAACTCGGTGAGGATTACCAGATCATCACCGTCAGTATCGATCCGGCCGAACAGCCATCGCTGGCTCGACAGAAGCGTTCGATGGCGGTCAAGGATCTTGACATCGTTGAGGGCGAAACCGGCTGGTACTTCATGACCGGTGAGTCGCACATGATAGAACGGCTTGCCGATGAAGTCGGCTTCGGATTCAAGTGGGTCCGTGAGCAGCAGCAGTTCGCCCATCCCGCGGTCATCATGATCCTCTCGCCCGACGGCAAGATCACGCGCTACCTCTCCGGGATCAGTTATGACGAACAGACATTCCGCCTGTCGCTGGTTGAAGCGTCGGAGGGTAAGGTCGGCACCTTGAAGGACCAGTTCCTCTGGACCTGCCTGCATTACGATCCAAGCGTCGGCAAGTATTCAATGACGGCGATGGGCATCATGCGTATCGGCGGGGTGCTGACGATACTCATCCTGGGCGGGGTGATCGGATTTTTCTTGTGGCGGGAATACCGCCGACGGGCTAAGACACATGCACACACGGCCGCGGATGTCGCGGCACAGGGCTCTTGAGCCTAAGGGATAAACAAGCGGATGCTGGCGATCCTTGCACAAGCTGATAAGACCTTCTTCCTGCCTCCCGCGCGGTCGACGATCGCGCCGGCGCACGACGGGCTGTACCACTTCGTGCTTTGGATGAGTATTTTCTTCACCGCACTTATCGCGGGGCTGCTTGTTTACTTCGTGATCAAGTACCGTCGAAAGAGCCCGCACGATGTGCCCGAAGGGCCGACCCACTCCACCGCGATCGAACTGGGCTGGACACTGCCGCCGCTGATTCTCGTGATGGTCATCTTCACGTGGGGTTTCCGCGGTTTCATCAATCTGAACCAGGCGCCCAACAGCGCGTACCAGGTTGTCGTCACCGCGTCGAAGTGGAACTGGGCGTTCACCTATGAAGGTGGCGAGAGCGACGGCACACTGCACGTCCCGGTAAACACACCCATCAGCCTGGTCCTGACCAGCAAGGACGTGATCCACAGCTTCTACGTCCCCGCGTTCCGCGTGAAGAAGGATGTTGTGCCCGGCCGGTTCAACAAGACCTGGTTCGAGGCGACGGAAGTCGGAGAGTATGAACTGTTCTGTGCCGAATATTGCGGCCAACAACACTCGACGATGATCACGAAGGTTGTGGTCGAGCCGATGGACGACTTTCTGGCTTACCTGGAAGAGCGCGGCAAGTGGTGGGAAGGGCAAAAGCCGATCGACGTCGGCAAGACCGTCCACCAGGAAAAGGGCTGCGTCGCGTGTCACTCACTCGACGGCACAGCCGGGACGGGCCCGAGCTGGAAGGACGTGTTCAATAACGAGCGCATGTTCGCTGATGGTACAAAGCTGGTTGCCGACGAGGAATACATCCGCGATTCGATCCTGAATCCCGGTAACCACATCCTCGCCGGCTACGAGAACGTCATGCCGACCTTCCAGGGTCAGATCAAGGATCAGGAGATCCTCGGCGTGATCGAACTGCTTAAGTCGATCAGTTCGAAGTACGAGGGCTTCGTGCTTGAAGAGATGCCGACGGATGAACCGGCGGGGGGTACTGGTGAGTCGACCCCGGCAGATGAAGGCGCCGCAACCGAAAGCGGAACAGAATCTGAAACACAGACGCAAGAGTAAGCGATTTTAATAGTTATGCCCGGCGAAACCGGGCGGGCGGAACGAGGATAGAGCGATGACAGTCATTAACAACCCGGTCAAAGCGGGGGTGTACGGCGGGCAGGAGCAGTCCGGCACGAACTACATCAACCACAGCAAGGGCATCATGTCCTGGCTGCTGACGCTGGACCACAAGCGCATCGCGCTGATGTATATGGTTACCGTGCTCGGCGCTTTCCTGCTGGGTGGATCGTTTGCGATCATCTTGCGAACGATGCTCTTTGCCCGCGCCGTCACCGAAACGCCTATTACCCCGACAACCCAAGACCTCTACAACCAGTTCTTCACGCTCCACGGCGCGATCCTCGTCTTCATGTTCATCATCCCCGCGGTTCCCGGCATCCTCGGCAACATGGTGCTGCCACTGATGCTCGGCGCGAAGGACGTAGCATTCCCACGTTTGAATCTATTGAGCTGGTACTGCTACATGGGCGGCGGGGCGTTCTTCTTGTTCGTGCTGCTTAACGGCGGGCTCGATACGGGCTGGACTTTCTACACCCCGTACTCCACCTCGACGACCACAAGCGTGACCGCCGCGACGCTCGGCGCGTTTATCCTCGGCTTCAGTTCGATCCTCACCGGCCTGAACTTCATCGCGTCGATCCACATGCTCAGGCCCAAGGGCATGGGCTGGTTCGACATGCCCTTGTTCCTCTGGGCGCTCTACGCCACGAGTGTGATCCAGGTGCTTGCGACACCCGTGCTGGCGATTACGCTGCTGCTGCTCGCGGCCGAGCGAGTCTTCGGCGTCGGCATCTTCGATCCGGCGCTGGGCGGTGACCCGGTGCTTTACCAGCACTTCTTCTGGTTCTACTCACACCCGGCCGTGTATATCATGATCCTGCCGGCGATGGGTGTGGTCAGCGAATTGATCGCTGTGTTCAGTCGTCGCCACATCTTCGGTTACAGCTTCATCGCGTTCAGTTCCGTCGCCATCGCGCTGCTTGGCTTCCTGGTCTGGGGACACCACATGTTCACCAGCGGCCAGAGCGCCATGACCAACGCGATCTTCAGCCTGATTACCTTCAGCGTCGCCATCCCCTCGGCCATCAAGGTCTTCAACTGGCTGGCGACCATGTACAAAGGCTCGATCCTGCTGGCGACGCCCATGCTCTACGCGCTGGCGTTTATCTGGCTGTTCACCATCGGCGGGTTGACCGGCGTGTTCCTCGGCTCGCTGAGCCTGGACATCATGGCTCACGACACCTACTTCGTCGTCGCCCACTTCCACTACGTCATGGTCGGCTCCATGCTCACGGCCTTCCTCGGCGGGATGTATTACTGGTGGCCGAAGATGTTCGGCAAGATGTACTCCGAGAAGGTTGCCAAGATCGCGTGGTTCCTGATCTTCGTCGGCTTCAACATGACGTTCTTCGTGCAGTTCGTCGCCGGCAGCCAGGGCATGCCCCGTCGTTACGCCGACTTCATCCCCGAGTACGCCTTGTACCACCAGATCTCCACGATCGGTTCGTACATCCTGGCGATCGGCCTGTTCGTCGTGCTGTTCAACTGGATCCACTCGCTGCGGTTCGGCAAGCCTGCGCCGCAGAATCCGTGGGGTGGCAACACGCTGGAATGGCACACGTCCAGCCCGCCGCCGCATGAGAACTTTATCGAAGACCCGCCCGTGTCCGATCCTTACGTGATGGGCGCCTGGGACTACGACGAAGCGGGCGAGTGTTACGTTTATAACGAAGCCAAGGCGGCCGAGCTCGCCCTGCGGGAGCATCATTAAACCACCCATGAGCAACGAAGCGACACATAACGATCACGCGCATGACGGGCACGATCACCCCCCGCACCTGGCGCACCATTACGAGACGCCCAAGCAGCAGTTCGAATCAGGCAAGCTCGGGATGTGGGTTTTCCTCGCCACCGAAGTGCTGATGTTCGGCGGGTTGTTCTGTGCCTACGCCATCTACCGCGGTAACCACCAGGATGTTTTCCTCTACGGCTACGGCGCGCTGGACAAGATGTGGGGCGCGACCAACACCGTCGTCCTGCTGGCTAGCTCGCTAACAATGGCCTGGGCCGTCCGCGCCGCACAACTCGGCAAGCAGAAGCTGCTGTTGACCATGCTCTTTTTGACCTTCATGGGCGGCGTCGGGTTCATGTGCATCAAAGGTGTTGAATACTACGCCAAGTGGGATCATCACCTGTTCCCCGGCACGAAGAACGCGTTCTACTTCGAAGCGTCGGGTCAGGCCAAGTACCCCGAAGCGCTCGAACACGCGATCGCTTACATCGACAGCAAAAACACCGGCGGGCATGCCACAGGATCACATGCTGAACACGCCGAGATGGCCGAACACGGCGACGCTGAATCTACCGCATCAGAAGCGGCTCATGCCGAAGAGGCCAAGCCGACCATCGTCCACGCCGCGTTCGCGCCGCCAGCCGATGTCTCACTAATAAAGCCGCCTCCGAGCCCGGCCGACCACGGCGTCGTTAATTCCGCGATCGACAATGCCGGTATCTCCGAGACGCGCAACGCCCAACATACTCAACTCACATGGGACAGCCTTAAGCCGGAAGAGCAGAAGAAGGTTCACCTGTTCTTCGACATCTACTTCATGATGACCGGGTTGCACGGCATCCACGTACTCGTCGGTATGGCGGTGATCGCCTGGTTGTTCCTCAAAGCACGCAAGGGCGTCTTCGGCAAGGACTACTTCACCCCCGTCGACGTCGGCGGCCTGTACTGGCACCTGGTCGACCTGATCTGGATCTTCCTGTTCCCCCTGTTGTACCTGATCCACTAAAGCCGCTTGCAGCTTAGCGATATGCGAGATTAACCATGACTGATGCCCAGGCAGCAACCCACGACGATCACCACGACTCGATCGGCCACATCTCACCGCCGTTTGTCCTTATCGGTGTATTCGCTTTGCTGATCGGCCTGACCGTGCTGACCGTGGCGGTGACGTTCGTCGACTTAGGCTCGGCCAACATCTGGATCGCGCTGGGTGTTGCTGTCGCCAAGGCCGCACTGGTCGCACTCTACTTCATGCACCTGCGCTACGACGCACCGTTTAACGGGCTCATCCTCGTCTGTGCATTCCTGTTCCTGGCGATATTCATCGGCATCTCGCTGATGGATACCGGCAGCTATCAGCAGAATATCCAGGCCCCGCTGACCGTTCGTCCCGCCCAGTAATCCGCCGCCCAGCCGATCGTTTCCTGACTATGATTCACCGCACCGCGCGTAACCCCCGCGCGGCAGTCGTATCGTTACGCTACTAGCTATTACCAAACCATGACCCAGGCCAACCAACCAACCGGCATCTTCCAGAAAAGGCATTCGCACCTGCCGCCCGGCACCGGTACGCTCGGGATGTGGCTGTTCCTGATCGCACTGGGCATCCTCTTTGCTTCGTCGATGGTCGGCTACCTGGTCATCCGCCTTGTCACGCTCGAGCCCGGTATCGATGCGATTACCGGCCAGATTGTCCGACAAGCCGGCCCGCCGCTCGGTTCGATACAGGTCCCGGTCGGCCTCTGGATATCAACTACCATCATCCTCGCGTCCAGCTTCAGCATGCACCTGGCGCTGCGCGCGATCCGTTACGAACGTCAAACCATCTTCCGGCAATGCCTCGCCGTCACCTGTGCGCTGGCGGTGATGTTCCTTGTCATCCAGACACCCAGTCTCTGGAAGCTGCTGCAGCAGAATATTGCCTACATGGATCAACTCCGTGAAGACTCCACCATCGGCCTGCTTCCCTACGGCATGATGTTCTTTCTGATCTTAGTACACGCACTTCACCTGCTCGGTGGCATGATTCCTCTCGGCTTTATCACCAAAAAGGCCTGGCGACACGGCTACGACCACGAGTCCTGCAGCCCCGTTAAATACATGACGATGTACTGGCACTTCCTCGACATCGTCTGGATATGCCTCTTCGCTGGGATGTTGTTGATTGGGTAGGATAGTCCACATGGGTTGTGATGCAGTACCCTTGTGCTGTGCGGCCACCATCTGTGTAGACGATTAATGATGTTCCAAAAGCAGCAGAGAATTCGAGCGACCACACAAAGCATCAAGACTCCCCGCGCCCCCTGGATATTGTCTACGATCGCACTCATCCTTTTTGCGGTTCCTATTGGTTGGATGTGGCTTCTAGATGATCACAAAGACGACATACTTTTTGGCCCTGTTCTCGTGCTTGGGATTATTCCTGCGGCGGTGGCTTGGGGTATGTCACTCATATTGAGCGGTATGGGCATCGCTCGCTCAATCAGTCTCTGGCGCAAAAACGTTGTCTCTGATCGTCGCGAATTGAATAGATTCTCCGTCATCTACGTCATTCTGATTACGTCACTGATCCTGTTGACCTCGGCATATCTCTCCATTTACATACTATCTTCCGGTCTGGACGGTCTTAGTCGCATATACAATTGAGACCTATCAAATAAAAGCGGCCCTCCACTTGATCAGTGAAGGGCCGCATCAATGCGATGGTATTTCTGATATTTATCCCCACACCTTATTAAACGCATCGACCGCTGCGCCGCTTTGGACGCTGAAGCCCTGTGCGTTCAGTTCGACTTCGATCGCCGCCAGCGCCGCGCGGGTGTCTTCGTGGTCGACGTAGCCCATGTGGCTGAGGCGGAAAATCTTACCCTTCCATTTTGCGCCGCGCCCGTCTTGCCCGCCGGCGATGTGGATGCCGTGGTTGTCACGTAGTGCGCCGCGGAACTTCGAGTCATCCACGCCGTCGGGATAGTACAGGCCGGTCACCGAATCGCTGGGGCTTGAACTGATCAGTTTCAAGCCGATCGCTGTCAGTGCCGCACGCGTGGCCTTAGCCAGCTTGCTGGTGCGCTTGATCGTGCCTTCGATCGTGTTCTCGAAGATGATGTCCAGCGCCACCTTCTGGCCGACGATCAACGAGACCGGCGGGGTAAATGGCACATCGTTCTTCTGCCAGCTCTTGACCCACTTGCGCAGGTCGAGGTTGTAGTACGCACCGGCCGGGACCTCTTCCAGGCGCTTCATCGCCCGCTCGCCCAGCCCGACATAACCCAGGCCCGGCGGGAGCATCATCGCTTTTTGCGAACCGGTCACTAATGCGTCGATCCCCCAAGCGTCCATCTCGCATTCCAGAGCGCCCACGGCCGTGATCCCGTCGACCAGCAGCAGGGCGTCGGTCTTCTGCGTCAGCGCAGCGAGGGTCTTGATATCCGATGCTGTCGCGGTGGAGGTTTCCGACCAGACGACGGTCACCACGCTGACGTCCGGGTTGTCCTTAAGAGTCTGCTCGATCTGGTCGACCGGGACGGGATCGCCCCAGGCGGTGTCAATCTTGATCTGCTCGATGCCGAGGGTTTTGCCGTAGACATCGTAGATATCCTGCCAACGCTCACCGAACTTGCCGCCGGAGACGGTGATGGCCTTAGAGCCCGGCTTGGCGAGGCTGATCTGCGAGGCTTCAAACGCCGTGGTGCCCGAACCAGCGATCGACAGGACGGGGCCCGAGGTCTTGAAGAGCTTCTGTAAGCCCTCGGAGACCTCTTTGAAGATGCCTTGGAACTGCTTGGTGCGGTGGTGGATGATCGGCTGAGCCATGGCTTCGAGCACGCGCGGGGGCACGGCTGTGGGGCCTGGGGTCAGCAAACGCTGGGTAGGGGCTGTCATCTCGTTCTGTCCTTGGTTAAGGCAGGGTGAAAAGCGGGTCCCGCGACATCGCAGCCGCGTCGAGAGGCGCAAACCTAGCCGCTGTCGGGTACGTGGTCAACTGGCCCCTTATTCGGGACGAATCCACACCAATTGGTCTGCCGGAAAAGCGCGTTTCAAACACTTTTTTTATGTTACATCGCCCCAACCCGCTTGATACCTTCGCCGGGCGAGTCTATGGTCGTTACTTAGTTCGTCATGGATTGACGGGCTGGGAAGTGGTTGTGGGGTTGTGACAGGTCCAGCGAACTCAAATCAGACATCAGGCGACGGGCGTATGTATGAGGATAGCTCCTCCAACGCCCGTATTGTCATGCGCCTGCTCAAGCTCGGTTGGAACTACAAGCTCCCGGCCCTGGGCGTGATCGGGTTGCAGTGTGTGCTGCTGGCCTTTGCGCTGTCCGGGCTTGGGCTGACGGGTCTGGGCATCGACGTTATCCGCAAGGGGCTGGATGAGAACGCGGCGGACCCCGCGTTCCCCTTCGGACTCGTCCCGCCGGGTGACTGGTCGGCGATGAAGACCGTATGCGTCGTCGCGGCCGCGGTGCTGGGGGTCGCGGCGATACGTTTCTACCTGGACAAGACCTCGCGCATCGCCAAGGCGATCCTCGTGCTGCGGATCATCGTGGACCTGCGTGCGAAGGTTTACGACAAGATGCAGCGGTTGAGCTTCAGCTTCTTCGATGCCAACGCGTCGGGCTCGATCATTAATCGTGTGACCAGCGACGTGCAGGCGGTGCGCATGTTTATCGACGGCGTGCTGATCGAGGTGCTGATGCTCCTGATCTCGCTGGTGTTCTTCGTCGGGTACATGCTGAGCATCCACTTCTGGCTGACGATCTGGTGTCTGGCGACGACGCCGTTTTTGTGGTTGCTGACGGTGATGTTCTCGCGACAGGTGAAACCGGCGTGGCGGAGGAACCGTGAGCTGTTCGACACGGCTGTATTGCGGTTATCAGAGAACGTGCAGGGCGTGCACGTGGTCAAAGGTTTCTCGCGGCAGCCACAGGAGATCGAAAAGTTCACGCAAGCAAACGCCGCGGTGCGCGATCAGAAGCAGTGGATATTCTGGCGGGTCACGACGTTCGTACCCCTGATCGGTTTCCTGCCGCAGCTCAATCTCGTGGTGCTGATGGTGTACGGCGGGCATCTGTTCATGACGGACCCGACGTTCCGAATCGGTAGCGGATTCTTCGTCTTCGCGGGCTTGTTGCAGCAGTTTTCCAGCCAGGTCGGCAGCATCGCGGTGATCGCGAACAGCATCCAGCAAAGCCTGACCGGTGCGCAGCGTGTGTTTGAGGTGTTGGATACGCCGTCGACTGTGACGAGCCCGCCGAACGCGGTCCCGCTGGCGCGGGCGGAGGGTCGCGTGGAATTGGAATGCGTGACCTTCGGGTATCAGCCCGGCGAGCCGGCGCTTTCACAGGTAAGTATTGTCGCCGAGCCGGGCCAGACGATCGCGATTCTGGGCGCGACCGGTGCGGGCAAGAGTTCGCTCTTGAGCATGATCCCGCGTTTTTACGACCCGCAGCAGGGGCGTGTGTTGATCGACGGTCGGGACATCCGTGGATACGACCTGGCGGACCTCCGCCGCAACATCGGGCTGGTCTTCCAGGAGAGCTTCCTGTTCAGCAACACGGTTGCCGCGAACATCGCGTTCGGGCACCCCGAGGCGACGAAAGAGCAGATCGAGAAGGCGGCAAAGATCGCATCCGCGCACGGCTTCATCATGGATTTGGAAAAAGGATACGACACGATCCTCGGCGAGGGCGGATCAAATCTGTCGGGCGGGCAGCGTCAGCGTCTGGCGATCGCACGTGCGATCCTGCTCGAGCCTTCGATCCTGTTGCTGGACGACCCGACCGCGGCGATCGATCCACAGACCGAGCACGAGATCCTGGAAGCGATGAACAACGCGATGCGCGGCCGAACTACGTTTGTTGTCGCCCACCGCTTGAGCACCCTGCGACGTGCGGACAAGGTCATCGTGATGGACAAGGGCAGGATCGTGCAGACCGGGACACACGCGGAACTGATGGGTTCGCAGGGACATTACCGCCACGCGGCGACACTTCAGATCGCGGACCACGAAAGCAAACGCTTGCTGGGGATGGCCAGCGGTGAGGGGGACGGGATATGAGCGACACCAAGCAGATAAAGATGCTGACACACGTCGTCAAAGACCAGGAGGCGCACAAACGCCCGCTGGATATGGCGTTGATCCGGCGCGTGATGAGTTTGATGGCGCCGCACAAGCGGAAGCGGAATATGCTGCTGTTCCTTTGTATTTTCCGTGCGATGCAGTTACCCGTGCTTGGCCTGCTGATTGCGGCGGCGATTAACGGGCCGATCACGGCCGGAGACTACAAAGGCACCTGGGTGTACGCGATCGGGTTTGTGCTGCTGGCGGCATTAACATCGCTGACGTTCCACTTCCGGATGCGTTACGGGCTTGAGATCGGCGAGGTGGTGATCTTCGAGCTGCGCAACCGGATCTTCGAGCACTTGCAGCAGATGCCGATGCGGTTTTACAACCGGACTAAGCTCGGGCGGATCATCAGCCGAATGACCAGCGACTCCGAAGCGATCCGCGCAGGTGTGCAGGATGTGTTGTTCGTTTCGATCGTTCAATGCGGGCAGATGTTCTTCGCCGCGGTGATCATGCTTTACTACGACTGGGTCTTGTTCCTGGTGGTGCTGGTGATGGCGCCGGTGCTCTTGTTGATCAGCAACTATTACAGACATCATCTGAGCACCGCCTGGCGCAACGTGCAGGAAAGTTTCAGCCGGGTTACCGCGACGCTCGCCGAGTCGGTAACAGGTATCCGCGTTACACAGGGGTTTGTGCGCGAGGATGTCAACGCGGAACTCTTTCGCGATTTGGTCTCCGACCACGCGGGTTACAACATGCGGGCGGATCGGCTGGTCGGTGTGTTTCTGCCTTTGATCGAGCTGAACAACCAATTGTTTATCAGCGTTCTGCTTGTGCTGGGTGGTTACCTGGTGCTTGTTAATCCTGACATCGGTGGGGGCACGGCGAAAGAGCAGTTCGATGCGATGTGGGTCTTCTTCTTCATGGTGCCCAGTTTCTTCGGCCCGATCACGATGGTGGGCCGACAATACAACATGGCGTTGACAGCGATGGCGGGCGCGGAGCGCGTGTTTGCGTTATTGGATTCAGAGCCCGAGCGTCTGGATGACGACGACGCGGTCGATCCGCCGCAGATTGAGGGGCGTGTCGAGTTCCGGGAAGTCGGATTTGAGTACATCAAGGGTACACCCGTGCTGCACGGCATCAGCTTCTCGGTCGAACCGGGGCAGACCGTCGCGCTGGTGGGGCATACCGGAAGCGGCAAGAGCACCATCACGAACCTGATTGCCAAGTTTTACCTGCCGACCGCCGGCGAGCTGCTCATCGACGGGACCGAGATCCGCAAGATCAAAGCGCGTGCGTTGACAGAACAACTGGGCATCGTGCTTCAACAGAACTTTTTGTTCACCGGCACCGTGATGGACAATATCCGGATCGGCCGGGGGGATGCCAGTGATGAGGAAGTGATCGACGCGGCGCGTCGTCTGGATTGTCTTGATTTATTCGAGTCGATGCCGCATGGCCTGTTGACCGAGGTCGGTGAGCGCGGCGGCAACCTGTCGCTGGGCCAGCGCCAGCTCGTTTGTTTTACGCGCGCCATGCTCGCCGATCCACGTATCCTCATCCTCGATGAAGCAACCTCCAGCGTCGACACCATGACCGAGGCGCGCATCCAGCAGGCGCTTTCGACGTTGTTGCGCGGCCGAACCAGTTTCGTCGTCGCACACCGTCTTAGTACCGTGCGCCACGCCGATATCGTGCTCGTTTTGGATCAGGGTGAAATCATCGAACGCGGCACACACGCCGAACTGCTTTCCAAACGCGGTACGTATGCCAACCTCTACCGCCAATTCATCCACGCCAGCGAAGCGTAGTTGGTAATAGGTAGAGTACATTTACCCGTATCAAAACTGGGATGATCGCCTCGTTCTTTATCACAGGAATACTCCGTATAGAATCGCTAAAGACAGCCATGCGATCGTGGATATGTTCGCCAGGATTGCACTGTACTTTTCAAGCGCAGGTTTTTCACTCCAGTAGTAGGTGAAGTGAAATGTTAATCCGACGAAGATGTAAAAGAACATGCCTGCTACGGCGGCTGAGCCATCTACCCAATGATAGAAGGGTTCATCACGTCTATAACTATTTATAAAAAAGATTTGGCCGCAAATGGGATAGCACAGACTCGGCAGTGCTAATACAACCGCCATGAGTACACCCGTTCCAATCGGCGACGAGCCAATCGGTGGGATGAAGTAACGAGTTGTAAGCGTCTTCCACATGGCTCCATCTCACGGGTGCGAGACATAGTCATACTTGTTGGTCTTATTTGTTGTCAAGTGCTCTCGAAACCGAACGTGGCGCCACGCCATAATTCGAGTGGTTTGTCGTTATTTATAAAACCTAATATCCCCGGCGCCCCGCCCTGGTGCGCCTTGGGATAGTTGTTATTTGTGTTTGATGGTTGCAAGCAGATGTGATTCGCTTGACTGCGTGGCAGTGTAGCGATTGATTGTCATAAAAAGCAAGCACTTTCACTCAACTTCGATGAAGAAAGTGCAGTTTCACGGATAAATGCCTGAAATCAAGGGGCAAATTTACTTCAGCACCATGTTTATACACATTTCAGAACACGAATGACTTAAGATTTGTAAATCTTTTAGGCGAGATGTTTCTACGATGCTGCGCCTTCCAGTGCAGCGACCGCTTCTTCAACCGTATCAACGATGCGATACAGCTTGCGATGCTTCGGCTTGGCGAAGTTCTCTTTGATGAAGTGATCGAATAGCGTGATCAGCGGATCGTAGAAGCCCAGGCAATTAAGGATTACGATCGGTCGGTCCTGGTACTTGAGGATCTTTAACACGATCACTTCCGCCAGCTCTTCCAGCGTGCCGAATCCGCCGGGCAGGATGATGAACGCTTCGCCTTTCGTGAACATGATTGTCTTGCGCTCGCTCATCGTTTCGGTGACGATCAACTCGTCCGCCTGGTGATAAGCGATCTCCTCGGTCTTCAGCGATTCGGGGATTACGCCAAGGACTTTCCCGCCGTGCTCGTGGCAGGATCGGGCGACCTCACCCATCAGCCCGACGCTGCCTCCGCCATAGACCAGCGTATCACCGCGCTTGCCCAGCGCGGTTCCCAACTCTCGTGCGACGTCAAAAAACCTGCGGTCGATCGCGTCACTTGATGAACAATAAACACAGACGTTCGTAGACATAGGCGGGATTTATACCAGAGAGGTGCCACTTGAGCGATTCCGCGGGCCGAAAACCATCGAAAAGACTCACCAAACTGCTAACCGTCGCCGTACTCGGCCTGTTGGCGGTCACGGTCCTGGGCCGGTTCGGGCGATACTGGTGGCCGGCGGACCTGCCCAATCACCTTGCGGTGTACCTGGCGTGTTTTGCAGCGGTTTTGACGTGTATTTGCGTGGTTTTCAGGCGATGGGGCTTCGCGCTAGTGGCCGTGGCCGCAACGGTTTTCTATCTGTTCCTGATCTACCCGCAATTAATTGCATCGCCCCCGCCGCAGCCTTCGATTGATACGCAATATCAATTGCGCCTTGCCCACCTTAACGTCCTGCGTCCCAATCGTGATGAACCGAGTGTCGTTGCCTTTTTGAACAACTGCGACGCCGATGCCGTATTCATCCAGGAGGCGTCGCCTTGGTGGGTGGATACTCTGCGCGCAGCGGATATCCCGTATCACGAAACTGTATCGCAGACAGGTGACGGACGTTTCGGCATCATGATGCTCATGCGAGATGATGATATGCGCATCGCCGAGCACGAAGTGCGATTAGTTACTTCACACATCCTCGATGTCGCGCCCCAAGAAATCGACCGCCCTGCGATCGAAGCCGTCTTCACGGTCAATGGCCAAGAGGTCACGGTCTTAAGCATCCATCCCGCACATCCGTTCAGCAACGAACTGACGAACACCCGGGACCGCATGTTACGTGCCGCTAAAAACTGGGCGAACAAACAAACGACACCGCACATCATCATCGGCGACTTCAACACGACGCCCTGGTCCTACGCCTTTTCCATCATGGACGCCGACGGCCAGATGATCAGCACGTTGGACGGCCGGGGCAACCAGGGCACCGTACGCGCCGACTTCCCATTGCCCTTACTCGTGCCGATCGACCACTGCCTGCACAGCACGGACATGTACTGCCTCGAACGTGCGGTCGGTCCATACGTCGGCTCAGACCACCTGCCTCTGTGCGTGACCTTGGCGCTGGACCCACAAGCGGTCCAGAGAACTTTCGGTAACCAACCATCTCAAGATCAATTCACGAAAGCGCAACCTGAATAGCCGATGGTTATCCTAATGAGTCAGCTTGTGCAGGCTTTGCTATAACGGGGACCGTATGACCGATCAAACACAAGAAGTGCAGCCCAAATCCCAGAAAAAGCCCGGCCTGATCTCACGGCTGACCATGCTTGCAATGTTCGCGCTTTTAATCGCCACCGCGATCAGCCTGCTCGGGCGATTCTGGTGGGTAGCCGATCTGTTCAACCATTTTGCGGTGTATTACGTCGTGGGCTGCGCGTGTGTGCTCGCACTGGCACTGATCCTGCGCCGGCGGGGCGTTGCGCTGGTGATGCTCGTGCTGCTCTCGCTGCACGTTTACACCATTTTTCCCGCACTTCCATTCAATGTTCCCAATATGTATAAACCGGCATATACACCGTTGAATCTGGCGCAGGTCAACATCCTCCACAAGAATCGCGACAAAGATAAAGCGCTCGCATTCATCCGTTCCTGTAATGCGGACATCATGATTATCCAGGAACTCGATCCCTGGTGGGATAAACTGCTGCGGTCGTCCAACATCCCGTTCAACGTTGTCGTGGCACATCCGATCGATCACTCGTTCGGCATCGCGCTGCTTGCCAATAAATCACTGGACCAATCAGATCGCATCAGAATTGAAGATGCCCACGTACTGCTCGAAGCAGATGGTTTCGGCAGGCCTACGGTTGAAGCCACGATCATTTTTGAAGGCCAACCGATCAAGCTGTTAAGTATTCACCCGCCGCCGCCAATGAATGCTGCCTACACATGGCAACGCAACACGATCTTACAGCAGGCCAAAGACTGGGCGAACCGGCAGACCGATCCGCACATCATTGTCGGTGACCTGAACACCACACCCTGGTCTCCGGCGTTCAGCATCCTGACAGCGGACCGCAAACTTAGAAACTCACTGGACGGCCGGGGCAACCAGGGCACCTGGCCGACCGGCTTGCCCATCCCTTGGAAGCTGCCGATCGACCACTGTCTGACCAGCAAGGGTTTGGTTTGCCTTGACCGCACAATCGGGCCTGAAACCGGTTCTGACCATCTGCCGGTGCTGATCACCTTGGGTATTCACGTCGATAAGACCGATAGCTCGACGCCAGCGATCCAATCCGCTCGGGAGCCGTTTGAAACAGACCCGACCGTGCCTTGATTTTGTTTACCTGGCTTAACAGGACCGGCACGCATAACAGGCTACAATACTCCGATGGCTGAGTTGTCCCCCGATAAGCGTATTACCCTCCGCACCCTGCGCCGTTGGGCGAAGGCTGGCGACCCGTTCGCCATGCTCACCTGCTACGACGCGACCACGGCCAAGTGGCTCTACCGCGGCGGCATCCGAACGATGCTCGTTGGCGACACCGCTGCACAGTTCATCCTCGGCCATGACTCGACGCTCCCCGCGCCGATGCCCTTCATGCTCGAAATCACCAGAGCCGTCCGTCGCGGCGCACCCAACGCTCTGATCGTCGCGGACATGCCCTTCGGCAGCTACCAGTGCGGAGCTGATGAGGCGATGAATAACGCGGTTGCTTTTATCAAAGATGGTGGAGCGGACCTGGTCAAGGTCGAGGTCGACGAGACACACGCGGGTCTGATCGAGCGCATGAGCCACGCGGGTATCCCAGTAGTAGCGCATCTGGGCTCACGTCCTCAACAGGTCCGGGCTACCGGCGGGTACAAAGCCGCCGGCCGAACCCAACGTGAGGCCGCACTGATTGTTGATACCGCCGAGGTAATGGTCGCACGCGGCGCTTCTGTCCTGTTGCTCGAAGCCGTCCCGGACGAGGTTGCCGAACGCGTCAAGCGGATCGCACGTGATCCGGAAGACGGTGAACCGATCCCCGTCATCGGCTGTGGTGCGGGGCCCGCCTGCGACGGCCATGTCATCGTGCTGCACGATTTGCTGAAGCTATCGGACTGGCAGCCCCCGTTCGCGCCGCCGGTGCTCGATCTGGGCAGCCAGGTCCAGGCCGCCGCCGCCGCGTGGGTCAAGGCCGTCTCCCGGGGTGAATACCTCAAGGACGGTGGGGCATACCAGATAAAAGAAGACTACGACACGAAAACACGCAAACCTGGCGAACCATCCCGTCCCGGGGTCGTATAGAAAAAAGAGCCGATCGGCCGATAGCCAGCTAACACTGCTACGGAGGTCGGTTTCGTTTAATGTTCAAACGACAAACGCATCGTTACATGCAGGAGTTATCCAATGTCAAGAATACGCTGGTACGGACCGACCGTCGTCCTGTTGATAACCGTCCTGTTGATCATGATCCTGGGCCCCGGTGTAGCGCGTGATATCGCCTACCAGCACCGGAACGCCCGTGTTCAGGTCATCAGTGAGTCCCTCAAGAACAGTTCTTTTCTCGCCGAACTCAGTAATTCTTTCCGGGATGTATCCCAGGTGGTTGAACCGAGTGTCGTAGCCATCCGCGTTTTGGCACGCACCGACAACGACCCGCACGAATTACTCCGTCAACTGCGACCGGACCTCCAGGAGCACTTCAGGGATCTGGAAATACCCGACGGCGAGCAAACACCTCGCAACAACGACCGTTACGACAAATATCAACCCCTCCGCCCAATCGGTTCCGGCTCCGGCTGGGTCTATCGTCATCACGACCCGAACGATCCCGACAAGTTCCAGGACTACATCATCACCAACAATCACGTCGTGCGCAACGCCGACCAGATCAAAGTCCGTTTCCATGACGGCGCTGAGTACGAAGCCAAGGTGTTGAACACCGATGAACGTACAGACGTGGCAGTACTGACCGTTGATGCCGACGACCTGATCCCCGCGGGGATCGCCAAGGAAGACGTGCAGCAGGGCGATATCGTCTTTGCGTTCGGTTCGCCTCTGAGCTTCGACTTCTCCATGAGCCAGGGCATCATCTCCGCCACAGGTCGTGAATTGGGCATCATCCGTGTGCGCGGCGGCGGCTATGAGAACTTCATCCAGACAGACGCCATGATCAACCCCGGCAACTCCGGCGGACCGCTGACCAACATCTACGGCGAAGTCGTCGGCATGAACACCGCGATCGCCGCAGGCAATAGCCCGATGACTCCGGGTAACGGTACGTTCGTCGGCCTCGGCTTTGCCATCCCCGTCGATATGGTCACCGGCATCGCCGACCGTATCATCGAAGACGGCTCTGTCCGCCGTGGTTTCCTCGGCATCTCCTTACCCGCTGAAGACCTCGACAAGAACATGGCCAAGACCTTCGGCTTCGATGGTGATGGCGTGCTTGTCAGCGACGTCAACGCCGGTGGCCCGGCCGACAAGGCAGGTATCCAGAGCGGTGACATCATCACCAAGGTTGACGGCCAACCCACACCAACCATCGCCATCCTTCGCAGCATGGTTGCCGACTTCGAGCCCGGCGCGGAAGTCGAAGTGCAGCTATTCCGCAACGGTGACCTGCAGACCGTGGATGTCACGCTCGGTGAGTTCCCCGAGAATGCAGTCGCTTTCCGTTCGCAACCCGAGCAGCAGCAGATAGAAGAAGATGCTGCAGGCATGACCACCCTGCGCAAGCTCGGTGTCGCAGGCCTGCAGGACTTCACAGAAGACAACGCCAAGCAACTTGGTATCGACTTCATACCCGGCGTGAAGATCACATCGATCCGCCGTAACTCCTATGCCGCCGCCGAACGTTTGCAGCCCGGCATGATCATCACCCACGTCATGAACAAGCCCGTCGCAACCATCGAAGAGCTGGTCGACGCTATCGCTGAGCACGACATCACCGAAGGCATCCGTGTCCGCGTCAAGACCTGGGACGCCGCCAGCAAGGCCTACGTCTCCCTGTTCATCGTGCTGCAGTTGCCGGAGGAATAAGACAAAAGCAGGAAATCAGAACAACAGAAAAGCAGAAAATAAGGCAAATCGCTCGTCACGGGCAGGAGCCTTATTTTCTGCTTTTCACATTTTCTGCTTTACTGTTTTTCCCCTAAACTATCCCCATGACAGCCACCGCCACCCAGACCCCGCCCGCGGCCGAAGCTTCGCCGAAGGATCAGCCGATCCTCAGCGTCAAGGAACTGAAAACCTACTTCCCCGTGAAGCGCGGCCTGATGCGACGCATCGTCGGTGAGGTCCGGGCGGTGGACAACGTCTCTTTTGATATCGGCAAACGCGAAACGCTCGGGCTTGTCGGCGAATCCGGTTGCGGCAAGAGCACCGTCGGCAGGACCATCCTCCGGCTCATCCCCGCGACCAGCGGGTCCATCACCTTCCAAGGCAAAGACGTCCGGGGTATGGGCGGCGGCCAACTCAAAAAACTCCGCCAGGAAATGCAGATCATCTTCCAGGACCCCGTCGGCTCGCTGAACCCTCGCATGACCGTCGGCCGAATCATCGGCGAACCCATCATCGTGCATAAACTTGCCAAGGGTTCTGAGCTGCGCGACCGCGTCGCTACGCTTCTTCAAAAAGTGGGCCTCGAACCCGACCACGCCTACCGATACCCGCACGAATTCTCCGGCGGCCAGCGCCAACGCATCGGCATCGCGCGAGCCCTCGCGCTCGAGCCCAAGTTCGTCGTCTGCGATGAGCCTGTTTCCGCGCTCGACGTCTCCATCCAATCGCAGATCCTCAACCTGCTCGCCGACCTTCAGGATGAGTTTGGTTTGTCGTATCTGTTCATCGCGCACAATCTTGCCGTTGTCGAACACTTCTGCGACCGCGTAGCTGTGATGTATTTAGGAAGGATCGTTGAGCTCGCCGACCGCGACACACTCTACCGCAACCCGATGCACCCCTACACGCGCGCGCTGTTAAGCGCCGCGCCGAACCCGCAACCAACCGGCAAAAAACAACGCATCATGCTAGAAGGCGACGTACCCAGCCCGATTCACTTCTTCAAAGAATCAGACAACCCCACATCCAAAGCCACCGGCCCCAACGAACACACCGACGCCGGCATCACCTACATCACCCGCCAAAGCCTCCTGGACCGCCCACCTTTACAGGAAGTACCAAGCGAACCCGGGCATTTTGTGTCGACACACGGGTTTTAGTCTTAGTTCATAACGTCTCATGCAAATTGTAGAAGATTGATTAAAGCTTGTATCGGTCCATGCGGATGCGATATGATTTAGCGGTGTGTGGTTAGTAAATTTCAACTTACCTTCATGGCTGGGGGTGTGCATTGATTGCTCACGAATTGAGGCGGATTGCCGCAATACTTTTGGGTGGTGTCGTACTACTGAATACCTTCACTTCGGCTTTCGCATCTATCAGTGTGTCCGGCAATCTTGATCCTGCATATACCGGTGATGATCCCTGGGAGGTGTCCGAACCCCTTGAAGTGGGTGCGGCGGGCGACGGGCAGATGACCGTCAGTGGCAGCAGTCACGTGTCCAGCACGCACGGTGTGATCGGCAAGGATGCGGGGACGACCGGCATCGTGACGATCACAGGGCCTGATGCCGCATGGGCTAATCGATATGCGATGACCGTCGGTCGTTACGGCCATGGTGAATTAAACCTTTTAGATGGCGGTGTCATCGGCTACGGCGGGGTGGTCTTTTCCGCATTTGAAGGCTCATCAAGCAACGTTCTCGTGTCGGGTGCGGGGTCCAGGCTCAACACGCTGTACACGGTTCTGGTAGGGCAGGAAGGCCCATCAACACTGACTGTTGAAAACAGCGGGCTGCTCACAAGCAACAACGGATGGATTGCTGGACTAAAGTCATCGACCTCAAGCGTTCTCGTGTCGGGCCCCGGCTCTACCTGGACCGCGACAGGTGAAATGCAGGCCGGCCGATTCGGCAACGGCAGCTTAACGATCGAAGCGGGGGGTGTCGTGACCTGTGGTGCGGGAGCCTACGTTGGGTATGGCTACTCGGCGGTCGGGTATGCCTTGGTCACCGGCGAGGGCTCGTTATGGGGAGGTAACGGGGCATCCGATCTTTACGTGGGCAACGCCGGCGTCGGGACGTTGGATGTGACCGATCACGCCGAGGTAAACCAAAGGATGGGCTATGTCGGTTACTACGCCGACGCGATCGGCATCGTGAATGTCAGTGACCACAGCGCACTGAATATCAGCGGGGGGATTCTGATGGTCGGCTACTCGGGTGAAGCCCACATAAACGTGTCAGGCGGGAGCCTGCTTTACTGCCACGGCGCGCGTATCGGTTATGAGCAAGAATCGGTTGGCCAGGTGACCCTCAGTGGTGCCGAATCACGGTGGATTGATACAAGAGAGTTGGTAGTGGGCGAGGCGGGGCAGGGGCAATTACTCGTTGAGAATGGCGCGACCCTCGAAACGCATCTTTACGGCATCACACTCGGGCAGGACCCGGGCTCGCGCGGTGAGTTGGTTGTCAGCGGAGCGGGTTCGAGCATCTCCAGCGGGGATGATTTGGTCGTGGGTGAGTCAGGTGTCGGGAGTGTTGGGATCGGTCCGCTGAGCCATGTTGAGGTTTTTGGGGATGTCTTTATTGGTAAGGGCTACTATTCTGAGGGCACTTTGAATGTAACCGGTGGCTCTTTAAGTTTGCACGGTGGGCGGCTGGTGGCCGGCGGGGGTATTGCCAACTTCAGTTTCTTATCTGGTGAACTTCGCGGCGTGGGTAGCATCAACCTCAAAGCTCCATTCGTGCAGAACGGCGGAACCTTTGCGCCGGCGGACGGGATCGGATTAACCGACATTTTTGGCGACTACGAAATCAATGGCGGCACCGTTGGGATCGAGATCGGCGGCGAAGCCAACACGAGCGATCAGGTCAACGTATCCGGAAACATCGATATCAGTTTGACCGGGACGATCATGGACCTGCAGGCTGTCGGTCCTGTGATCTCCGGAACTTACACGGTAATTGAATCCCTACAAGGAACACTCACCGGCCAGTTCGAACATATCACCGGCCTCGCCATGTACGAAGGCCTCATTGACGTCGCCTACACATCCAACGCCGTCATGGTCACGCTCAACTGGGACTACGTCCCCGGCGACCTCAACGCCGACGGCTTCGTCAGCCTCGACGATCTCGACACACTATTGCTGAATTGGAACCAAAACGTCGGCTTAGCCGATCTATCTTCCGGCGACATCTCCGGCGACGGCTACATCGGCCTCGACGATCTCGATGTGCTGCTGCAAAACTGGAACAGTGGATCAGCTCCGCCCACACAAGTTCTCGAAATGGTTCCTGAACCAGCAACTATTTGTATGTGTGGATTTGGTATGACAATATTATCACGCAGACGATCTGCGTGAGGATTGGCACGATCATACGTACCCAGCCCCTCATCCATCACCAGCCACTAACCAACGGTACCTACCCTCGCCGCGCCATCAGCACCATCCCACAAACCATTAACATCACCACCGCTCCCGGCTCGGGGATCTCGACCACGCCGTATTCGCCGATGCCGTTGCCGCTGACGTTGATCGTATCGTTCCAGTAGCCGGGGTAAGGTGAACTCATACCGAGGATGGCGGTGTAGTCTTCGTTGCCGACCACGCTACCGCCGTTGTTCGGTTCACCCGTGTTCCAATTGGTATAGGTCACGGCTTCGCCACTCGTCCATTCGAACGTGCCCTCCACCGCAACATCGTTGAATCCGATCCACAGGCTTCGCGAAACCAGTGGCCCGAAAGTATTCAACACCCATGCGTTTTCCGCGGCATCGTTGATTGTCGCCAAGTGTCCACCAAGCGATACGGCTTCTGCTTCGCTGCTTGTCCAGCTTGTCATATCCAACAGGTAATAGACGTGATTGTTCGCGGGATTGACCGTTGGTCCAGCTAGGATCGAACCGTAACTCGCAGAGGTCATCACAACACACAGTACTGCGCATGGGATAGTTCTAAGCATCTTACTTCCCTCCTTTTTCTACATGTGTTTGGATACCTGATCGACCAAAATGCCCGGACAGCCGCAATGGCCACCCGGTGTCAAGATAATCATATCCTCTGTTGGTCGGCCAATTCAACCGGTGTGAAATAATATTTACAAATGATGTGTCTGAGTAGACTTGAGGCAATACATGCTTGTGGGAAACACGATTCACACAAGCACGCTTTGCGGCGAACGGGTTGAATCAATACGTCGGGACATCTGCCAGCGCCTCGTTCATTGACTTATACGTCTTGTAGTCCTGCACGCGCACCGTCAGTTCCAAACCGTCGTTGACGATCTTGTAATCCATCACCCGTGCGCGTCGTCGGTTTTCGATTTCGAGCACTGGCTTGACTTCGATGAATTGCAGTTTGCCCAACCACTCGCCAATCTGCTGCATCCGCGAATCTCCGCCCGAGGCTTTGCGCAGGTGTTCGCCGAGCATGTCCGAAGGCACGGGTAACTGTCCGACCTGGAAACGGCGCAGCGTTAATTCCGCCATGCCGTTGTCCAGAATCTCGACGAAGAATTTGCCTGAAATGACCGCGCTAAACGAACCGGACTCCAGGCGGAACGCCATCACAAGATCGCCGTCTCTAACCACGACCATCGGGTCCTGCACTTCCTTTGGCCGTTCGTAACCCCGTTCACTCATCCATTCATCAAAACGCGTTTCAACGATTGCCGCGAGTTGTTCGTTCGTGAGCGTAAGCGTTTTTTCGACATTGATCTTTACGTCTTCCGGCTTGATCGTGTCCTGTTCCTCATTTTGCCCTGCTTCTGTGTCATCTCCGCTATCGGCCACGCGTTCCGTCGGCCTTGTCAATGACTGCATCCACGATTCAACTTCGCCCCGGTTGTCCTGTGCCTCTTCCAGACCAAGGTTGGATAACTCGTCGATCTTCGCTTCAACCTCGTCAGCCAATGCCTGCATGCGTGTTGGTGAGGTTTCGGTAATGAACCGCTGGTGTTCTTTCCAATAACCTGGTTCAGATTGCGCCAGGAAGTATGTGGTTCCCACAATCAGCAATACCACTGACACGCCAATGATCAGCGTGCGCTTGATGATCTTGCCAAGCCGTCCCTTTTTCTTGGAACCTTTGGATCGCTGGTCTTCGCCTGCTTCAGAGCTGGATCGCTTTGTCATGATCGTTCACCCGATAACCTTGGCCTTGGGATAGACACTCATCAACAACTTCGGCCAAAAACCGGGTGAAGTGGACCAACGCTCGTGATTTACTGTGATTCAATAGCGCAAGACTTGTTCAACCCCACGCACTATCGGACCCCGATATGGTCCCCCAAATCTCGGATTACAAATTCTCGATCGCTTCCTCGATGTCGTCGTACATCGGGAACACCTGGTCCAGCCGGGTCACCTTGAACAGGAACGCAACATTCTCCTGGCAATTCACCAGCGCGATCTGCCCCCGGCAGTGCTCGACCTCCTGCAGGAACTCCACCAGCGATCCGATGCACGCAGATGCCAGGAACTCGACCTGTTCCAGATCGAACACGAAGTTCTGGGCCTTGTCGTAGCGGATTTTCTCGATGCATTCCTGCACCAGCGCCTGCATGTCGTCGTGAGCGACTTCGGCAGCGCGTAGGTGTGCCGTGACCAGGTGACCAGCTTGTTCAACTTCAAAGCCATTTGGGAGCATAGACATCTCATACACCCTCAAAGCAAAGTACCGCCTCGCACACTTTTATCGGATCGTCCATGAGACAGGCTGAGGTCAAAGCTAGCCTTGCCTCAATTATCCTGTTTGGTCTGTTTGCCTAATCGTAAGAATCCGCCGGATCGACAAGCCCGTTATTCAGGCCCCATGTTGCCGCAGGTCGCCCGCATGAGCCCGTCTGCGCTGATGGGCACGCAATAAGGCGTTCAGCAGGGGGGCATACTGTCTGTTACGATGCCCGTCCGCTGACTCATCCTCCAGAGCCGCCGGCTTCGGCCGCGTCCGCCGCTCTCGCAGTTCCGCCACCGCCAACTCGGTCGACGCATAAATTCCGAACACCTTGTCCAGCCGGGTCATCTTGAAAAGAAACTCGACGTTCGGCTGACAACCCGCCAGCGCGACCGATCCGCCGACCACGTGCGTATGTCCACGCAGCCCAAGCAGTTTCCCGATGCACGCCGAGTCCATGTGCTGCACGTTGCTCAGCTCGATCACGACGCTGTCCGCTTCGCCCTCATTGATCCGCTGGCACAATTCCACGATCAACGCCGCGATATCACTGCCGCTGCATTCGCTGCGGGTAGGGCGGGCGACCAGTACCCGTTTGTCCCGTTCAATCTGATAGGCCTGCTGATTCATACCCCGCCTGCTTCCTGGATACATGTCACTAATACCATATCGACATCACGGGCCTTTGGCCCGTAACTTCGACGGCTGATGCTTCTTTGGTCTCTAGTAATAATAGACGTGCCGAGGCCTCAAGTGTTCCCGGGCCTGAAAATATCGGACTTTATGTTTTTGCCTACCTTAACAGGCTAATCAGCTATCCAGGAACCTAAGCCCCTGCACCTCGGCTTCGACCAGGCCGCCCTCTGTCGGGATCAGCACGCGGCTGCCCGGCGTGTGGTATCCCCACTTCATCACCGCAAACACCACCGGCCGCTGGCCCAGAACCGGGGAGACCGCCGAACTGGTCACACCGCCGATGATGTTCTGTGTCGTACTCGGGTGACCGGTTTCATCGGCATTGCCCACCTCCAACACCTGGGCCCCGGCAACAGGCAGGTCATCCCCCTTGACACGCAATCCCACCAGCAACCGCTTCGGATGCCCCTGGCTGTGGATCCTCGCCACGATCTCCTGCCCGAGATAGCAGCCCTTCGTGAAACTCACCGCCTCCTCCAGCACGCCCGTCTCCGCCGGCAGCGAGTCGTGACCGAAGTCGATATGAAAGATCGGTGAGCCCGCCTCGATCCTTGCCGTGTTAAACGCCGACCAACCCACGGGCCGGCCACGCAAACTCTCTCGCCGCCGCTGCGCGAACGCTGCCGCCTGCTGCGGGTCCGTCTGTTGATCGGGCACATCCGCCTCGTATCCCGCCGCCGTTAACAAAGCCTCGTAAACCTCCGCCCCATGTTCGCTCGGTACCCACAACCCAAAGCCGGGCGATCCACATACGTCATGTCGATACACCGTCACTCTCGCGCCCTTGAGCGTCAGCACATGATGCGTCCCGGGCATGTCCGCCATGGGCTGCGGGTCTTCTTCGCATACCACACGAAGCAGTTCAACCGAACTCGGCCCGTGTAGGGCTAACGCCGTACGCTTTTCGGTCCAGTCTTCGATCACAACGTCGTCAGCAAAGAGGTGCGATTCATACAGGTTCTGAACGGTTGGCAGGTCGAAACGGTCCATCTCCAACCACGTGTTTTCATCGCCGTGATGCACCAGCATGTCAGCCAGGATGCGACCCTTCTGGTTCAACTGAAACGACCGCACCGTCGCGCCACCTTTCAGCGCGTTGATGTTCTGCGTGACCATCCGGTGCAGGAAGTCTTGCCGGTCTGCGCCCGTGAAGTTCAGCAGGGCACGCTGTGGCAGGTGCATGATCCCGACCCGCTGGCGAATGGCAGCGTATTCCACCTCGTACCGGCCGAAGCTCTCAGCGATGTCGACGGCCCCGCCGTCCGTCGGACCGTAGCTGATAAATTCCGCGCCGGCATCGGCTTCAATTGCATGGATCGTTCTTGTCTCGGCCATATACCCGTCCTTCAATTCTAGCTAAACCTGTACGAATGTAGGGCGTAATCAAGCGGTTATCCAATTTCCGCTATTTCTCTGACAGCGTGTACAGCAGATCTTGAACAAAGCACTTGGGTTGAAAGTCGATTAAGATGGGCTTGTCTTATCTGCATCGACACCGGAGCCGGGCCCATGAAACGCTCGCATGATCCCAAGCACTTCCTTACCGCTGAGGAATCAGAACAGGTCAGCCGCGCCATCACCGAGGCTGAATCACGCACCTCCGCCGAATTCAAGCTGCTGATCGTTCGGCATTGCATCGATGATCTGCGCCGCAAGGCGGCCCGGTTGTTTCGGAAGCACGGCCTCGACAAGACCGCGCAACGTAATGCCGTCATGATCATGATCGTGACCACCAATCGTGAGTTACTCATATACGGTGATCAGGGCATCCATCAGCATGTCCAGGACGACTACTGGAATTCGGTACGCGATCAGATCATCGAAGGCTTCAAGGCTGGACAACATGGTCACGCACTGCAACAGGCGATCATTGCGATCGGCAACACCCTCGCGGAACACTTCCCGATCCAACCGGGCGACATCAACGAGATACCGGACGAGGTGGCGTACGATGAATAGTCCGCTACTTCGATTGTGTTTATGCCTCTTACTGCTGGTATGCGCGACGACGGCATCTGCGCAGGAAGAGAGGAGCGATACGGAATCGGGTCCGCCGCCGGGACAACAAGTCGGCCGTAACACCAGCCACTTCGCGCCGTATCCTGCGCCCGACAACGGCTACGTCACCGACCTGGCGGGCCTGCTCTCACAACCTCAGGAAGAAGAAATAGAACGCTGGCTTTGGCAGACCGAATCGAGAACCGGCGTAGAATTCGCGGTCGTCACCATCGATTCGATCCGTGATTACCCGGCTACCGAGAAGACGACCATCGAATCCTTCGCCACTGGGCTGTTCGATACCTACGGCATCGGCAACTTGCCGGAGAACAACGGCGTGCTGTTGCTGGTCGCTCGACGGGACCGCAAAGCACGCATCGAACTGGGCGCAGGTTACGGCCGAACACGTGACGGCGACGCTGTGCGGATTATGGACAACGACATCATCCCGTACTTCAAGCAGGACGCTTACGCCGAGGGTATCCGTTCCGGTGTCAAAGCAGTCATGCTGGAGTTCGGCGGCGTCCGGGTGGGGACCAACTGGCCACTGATCATCCTGCTTGTTGCGATCCCAATCGTGGGGGCTATCGCTTACAGCCTGTTCCGCAGCGGCAAACGCGGCTGGGGTTGGGTGGCGGTCGGTTTACTGATTATGTTGATCATGGCGTTGTTAGCGGTAGTCGCAACGATTAGCCGACACATGCCGCAGGATTCCAGTGGCGGCTGGAGCAGCGGCGGATTCGGCGGGGGGTTCGGGGGCGGGTCCAGTGGCGGTGGGGGAGCAACGGGGAGCTGGTAAGGAGTAACAGGATGCGCTGCCCTAATTGCCATAGCGGGACGCTGGTTGCTCAGCGCGTGAAGAAAGACCCGGAAGCCCGGGTCGATCGCTGCCGGGAGTGTGGCGGCTTGTGGTTTCACCCCGGTTCACTGACGCGGGTACTGTCTGTGGCCGCCAAAGACCTGAAAGTACTCGACAATGCAGAGTTTACCACTAGGGTATGCCCGGACTGTATGGAGCCCTTGGCCTGTTTCGTGTATCCACAGACCTTGGTTGCCGTGGACATGTGTCCGAAGTGCTACGGTATCTGGTTAGACAAGGGCGAGTTAGAGGAATTGAAAGCGGTGCGTACCCACCTGGAGCAAGCTGGCCAACTGGAGGTCTATGCCCCTGTCACAGGCTTTAAAGGGGCCTTGTTGCGTTTTGTTGACAAGGCTATCAACACGCTGTCGGATCAGATACGCGGTTGACTTACGCTGACCATCTAAAAGTTCAATTTTGTAACAATTCCAAACAAGCCGTCATGTCACGATGCATAAAAAGTTCAGATTTGCGAGTCTGTAGCGGTTCACTATGATTGGCCTCCCGCCTGTATTTTCTTGCCTTTTAATTCGGAGCAAGCGATGCCAAAAATGACAATTGCCGACGCCAACGTGGTAGGCAAACGCGTGCTGATGCGCGTTGACTTCAATGTCCCGTTGAAAGACGGGCAGATTACCGACGATCGACGGATACGTATGGCTCTCCCGTCGATTAACAGTGTTTTGGATGGCGGGGGGTCACTGGTCTTGATGAGCCATCTGGGTCGACCTAAGGGTGAAGGCCCCGAGCCGGAATTCAGCCTCAAACCCGCTGCCGAGCGCCTCGGCGAACTGCTGCGGATCGACGTGAAGTTTGCCACCGATACCATCGGTGAAGACGCCCGCGCCAAAGCAATGACGCTCGAGCCCGGGCAGGTCCTGGTTCTTGAGAACCTGCGCTTCGCCAAGGCTGAGAAGAAGGGCGACCCCGACTTCGCTCAGACGCTCGCCGGTTTTGGTGACATCTACTGCAACGACGCCTTCGGCACCTGCCACCGCGAGCACGCCTCGATGGTCGCCGTGCCCCAGGCCATGAAGGCCGCCGGCAAACCCGCCGTCTGCGGCTTTCTCGTCGAGAAGGAAATCAAGTACCTCACCGACGCGATCGCCAACCCCAAACGCCCGTTTGTTGCGATCCTCGGCGGAGCCAAAGTCTCCGACAAGATCACCGTCATCGACAACCTCCTGAACATCTGCGACAAGGTGCTTATCGGTGGTGCGATGGCTTACACCTTCTTCCTCGCGCAGGGCAAGAAGGTTGGCGGCAGCCTGGTCGAACAGGACCGTGTGGCAGACGCCAAACGTATGCTCGAAGCCGGTGGTGACAAACTCATGTTGCCTGTCGACACGCACTGTGGTGACGCGTTCAAAGGTGACTGCAACAAGAAGATCGTTGATGGTGACATCCCCGACGGCTACGAGGGACTGGACATCGGTCCCAAATCGATCGAGCTGTTCTGCGACGCCGTCAAGGATGCCGGCACGGTTGTCTGGAACGGGCCGATGGGTGTGTTCGAGATGCCTCCGTTCGATGCCGGCACCAAGGCCGTCGCCCAGGCGATCGCCGACTCCAACGCGACCAGCATCATCGGCGGCGGCGACAGTGCCGCGGCCATCCAACAGCTCGGTTTCGCCGATAAGGTCAGCCACGTCAGCACCGGCGGTGGCGCGAGCCTGGAGATGCTCGAAGGCAAGAAGTTCGCCAGCGTTGAGCTGCTCGACGAGAAGTAAGTAATCAGCCAGTTAAATCGGAACCCGCCGGGTTTTTGTGCGTCAAAGACCCGGTTTTTCTTGCGCCGAGAAGGTTATACTGTCTTGCACGGAGTCACGAGGGCTCCGACCGATCCGATCAGGAGGTACGTCATGCGTTTCACGGTTATCAGATGCGGGCTTTTTGGCATAATCGCTTGTGTGTTGTCGGCAACGATCGCTTACGCTCAGACGGCTTCGACCATCCTTGTCGTACCCTGGCAGAGCGATGAGACGGCCCAGTTCTATGTCAACAACTGGTCGCAGAACAGCGGTGAAGCCAAGCAATCCGGGCAGGATGTTCGGCTGTCGCGATATGTGGCGGTCGGCCGAATGCAACTTGATCCGGGCAACCCCCAGCAGCCTGTAGCCGGTGTGCTCTACCACCAGCTCAATACCCACAGCGACGACCCGGTCATACCGGACAGGCTTATCGATGTCTCCGCAGCCGGTTCAATGCATTTTGACCTGGAAAACGACTTGGATCTGCAGGTCACGCTCGGCGCTGGGTACGCAGGCGACAACGCCTTCGGCGACGGACGAGCCTACTACGGGATCGCCGACGTCATCGTCACACAACCGATCGATGAAACTCACGGGTATAAATACATCCTCACATACAACGGCAACCGCAGCATCTTCCCCGACTTGCCGCTGCCGGGCTTCGTGTATTACGGCGTGTATGAGGGGGCGCAATACGCGGTCGGTTTCCCCGCCAGCACCGTCACGGTCTTCCCCAATGAGAAGACCCGGCTGCAGGCGACCTACATCATCCCCTGGAACTTCAACGCCAACGCGCGTTACGAGCTTGTCGACGGCTGGGCCGCCTTTGCCAGCTATGACAGCCGATTCAACGCCTACACACTCGATGACGATCCCGAGCACCGCCGGCTCATGTTCTCCCAGCAGCGCGTCGAAGCCGGGCTGACCTGGAACGGCAATGTCGACAATCGCCTGCCCGGGGTCACGGTCACTCTGGCCGGCGGATATGCATTCGACCAGGAATTCAGCCGTGGCTGGGACGTCCGGGACGACGACACGTTGCGCGATATCAGCGATGAACCGTTCGTGCGCATCGGTGCGATGATGCGGTTTTAATGGCTGAAAAGGCGGAGGATTAGGGTTATTTAAAAGGCAGAAAATAGTAAAAACAGAAAAGCAGAAAATACAGTCATTCGTTTTCGATGGCAGGTTGCTTATTGCCTGCTTTCCGAATTTCCTGCGTTTCCTGCTTTCATCTATCATGTCCGCATGCTTGACCTGACTCAACCGCCTGAACATACGTATCTTGCCGCTTCTATCCTGTCCGCGGACTTTGGCCGGATGGCTGAGGACTGCCGGGATGTTCTAGAGAAGGGCGCGGACCTGCTTCACGTGGATGTGATGGACGGCCACTTCGCGCCGAACCTCACCATGGGGGCGGATATGATCGCCGGTGTGCGCAGGAACGTAAACGCGTCGTTTTTGGACGCACATTTGATGGTGGAAAAGCCCGGTGATTACATCGAGCAATTTGCCAAGGCCGGCTGCAACCATTATGCCTTCCACATGGAGGTGTGCGCGCCGTACAAGCCTGACGGCGACGACGCTTCCGAGCTGATCAAGCGCATCAAAGACGCCGGCATGAGCGCCGGGATGGTGGTCAATCCACCGACCACGATCGAACAACTCGAGGCCGGGATCGGACCTTATCTGGATGAGCTTGCGATGGTCTTGGTGATGAGTGTGAACCCGGGATTCTCCGGCCAGAAGTTCATGCCCGAGGTGCTCGACAAGGCACGCTGGCTCAAGCAACGCGTCGGTAAAGGCACGCGCATACAGATGGACGGCGGGCTCAACACCGAGACGTTGCCTTCGGCAGTTGCTGCGGGCGTTGACTGCACCGTCACCGCGACGGCGCTTTTCGGCCAACCTGATCGCGCCGCCGCCATCAAAGCCATACGGGCCGCGTCACGATGATCGAAGCAATCGTCTTCGACTTTGACGGCCTCATACTCGAAACCGAACGCCCGCAATGCGAGGCGTGGCGGCAGATCTTTGCCATGTATGGACGGGAGCTACCCGAGGAGGCTTGGCTCGAGGTGATGGGTAAGCCCGTCAAGATCGATCTGTTTCCGCGTCGCTTAGCCAAAGAACTGAATCGCGAACTCGATATCGATGCGGTGATCGCACAGTATCGTGAAGTGGTTGCCGACAAACTCGATCAACAACCGGTGCAGCCGGGCGTGCGCGAGGTGATCCGGGATGCGCTTGGCATGGGATTGAAACTCGCGGTCGCTTCGGGCTCGACCCACCGCTGGGTGGACGGGCACCTGAAGCGACTCGACCTGTTCAATCACTTTCAATGTACCGTCTGCTGCGAGGATACGGAGAAACACAAGCCGGACCCGGACCCATACCTGCGGGCATGTGAACTGCTTGACGTGAAGCCCGAGTCGGTATTGGCGTTTGAGGATTCAGCGCTCGGTATCACGGCCGCCAATGCCGCGGGCATGAAGACGGTTGCGGTGCCCACAGCGATGACGGGGTATCAGGATTTTTCTCACGCGGGGCTGCTGCTGGAATCGCTGGATCAGATGCCGCTGGCGGAGATGCTACGGAGGCTTGACGGCGGGGCTGAGCCTGCTTAGCATCAGGGGCTGGATACTCACCATAGGCCCATGGTGTAATCGGTAGCACGAGTGATTCTGGTTCACTTAGTCGGGGTTCGAGTCCCTGTGGGCCTGTTCAAGTCTGTTGTTTATCCGGGGGACCTGTCGAGAGCCATTATGCCTGAAGACTATCCCAATGATGCTGATGGTGACGCCCTCCGCCGGGTGGCATCGAGCGGGAATGACATGGATCAGCCAATGAGAGTGGACTTTCCTGTTGTGCTGCCGGATGAAGCGACGGCTCAACAGTTCGCCGAAGTTGCTCGGTTGCACGGTTATGTCCCCGAGTTGTACAAAGATGACGAAATGGAAAATTGGGATGTCATCTGCGTCAAGGAAATAGTTTTGACATATGACGCGGCGGTGACAGCGCAAGATGAATTGAACACGCTAAGTAAGCCATTTGGTGGCTACTCAGACGGGTGGGGCACGTTGGGTAACAGCCAATAGAGATAGACATGTTCAATCCACCCGCACACCCTGCTTCTTGAGGAAGTCCTTCAGGTCGTCCATCTGGGTGTCGAAGACTTCGTGGTCGTAGTCTTCTTCGAGGCGCTCAATGTGTTCGGCGAGCTCTTCTTTTTTGGCGACGGCCTTGTTGAGTTTGGCTTCCCAGAGGTCGCTGGTTTTGCGGAGTTTTTCGAAGTTGAGGTTCAGGTCGAGCAGGGCGGTGAGTTTTCGGGCGACGGCTTCAATGCTTTTGGCATTGAGGCCTTCGATGTAGGCGGGGATTTCGACGGAGAGGTTGGCCATGGTCAGGGCGTTTTCTTCGGCGCGCGTCAGCAGGTGAGTGGCGACGCTGGCGGGACCCTCGTAGTCGCTGAACTTGATGCCGAGCGATTCGAGGCCGGGCTTCATCTTGCGGTCGGAGACGCTGGCGAAGAGGCGCGGCTCGCGGGTGTGGGGGACCATCCCGCCGAAGCTGCCGATGAAGTAGACGGTTTCGACGCCGATCTCTTTGGCGAGGTGGAAGACGCAGTCGGTGTAGAGCTGCCAGGCGATGTTGGGTTCTTCGCCCTGGAAGAAGACGAGGTTGTGCTCGGGCGCGGCGTAGAAGACGTTGACCGGTTCCTGGTAGTCATAGACTTCGCCGTTCTGCACATCGACATGCGGTCTGAACATGGCGGTGACTTCCATCGAGCCGGGGAAGTTGAGCAGGTAGAACGGGTCGGGGTCGAGCTGTGCGACTTCGGTTGCGCCGAGTTGATCGATAAGCCAGCCGACGGTACCGGTCGAGACCTCGCCGCCATCCATCCAGCCATCGAGTGCGAGGACCATGCGCGATCCGGGCATCTTGGGCAGATTGTCGAATTGAAGCGGTTGGGGTGTAGACATCGGCGGGTCGGGTATCGGGATTCGGGTATCGGGTTTCGGCCCGACTTCTGTGCTAAGGGCTAATGGCTCAATATCCATTCTAACGCGAATATTCGGTGTGCGGTGGATCGCTTGAATTGATTACACAAAATATGAAAATCGCACTTATTCTCCAGCCTCATGCGGGGGCGTGGGGTTTAACCCCGTGAACCCCGGGCTTCCACCCGGGGCTATTGGGGGTGAAGGCGGTGTGCGGTTAATTAGGTTCTTTGAAGTAGCGTTGGGTGCCGCCGGCTTCAACGGCCTCGCCGATGCGCTTCAGGGCGTGGGCATAAGCGGCGGTGCGCATGTCGGTCTTGTGGTCTTCCATCATGTCGTAGACGGCGTTGAACGAGTCTCGCATGATCTTGCTGAGCCGGTCGTGCACATCCTCGACAGGCCAGTAGAAACCTTCGCGGTTCTGGACCCATTCGAAGTAACTGACGGTGACGCCGCCGGCGTTGGCGAGGATGTCCGGGATGACGAGCGTGTCACGCTTTGCGAGGATTTTGTCGGCTGCGGATGTGGTCGGGCCGTTGGCGACTTCGACGATCGTTTTGGCCATGATGTTGTTGACGTTGTTTTCGGTGATCTGGTTTTCCAACGCGGCGGGGATGAGCAGATCCACATCGAGTTCAAGCAATTCTTCGTTGGTGATCGTGTCGGCGTCGATGGCTTCGCAAAGCGATCCGTCGCAGTAGACGGCTTTGAGTTTGCGGGATTCGTTCTTGAACTGGATCAGGCTGGGGACGTCGAAGCCTTCGGGTTTGTAGATGCCGCCCTTGGAGTCGCTGACGGCGACGATCCGGTAACCATCGGCGTGCAGGAGTTTGGCTACGTGTTGCCCGGCATTGCCGAAGCCTTGGACGGCAACGGTGATGTCAGAGGGCTTCCAATGTTTTTTCTTTTCCAATTCCTTGATGCAGTAGTAAGCGCCGCGCCCGGTGGCGTCGTCTCGACCGAGGCTGCCCCCGAGCGGGATAGGTTTGCCGGTGATAACGGCGGGGCTGTACTGGCGTTTGATCTTGGAATACTCGTCCATCATCCAGCCCATGATGCGGGCGTTGGTGTAGACATCAGGCGCGGGGATATCGACATCGGGGCCGATGAAGTTGGCGGCTTCTTCGATGAAGCCGCGCGACAGGCGCTCAAGCTCCATGTGTGAAAGCTCGCGTGGGTCGACGATGATGCCACCCTTGGCTCCGCCGTAGGGGATGCCGACGACGGCGCACTTACATGTCATCCAGAAGGCGAGTGCTTTAACTTCATCGAGGCTGACGTTGGGGTGGTAGCGGATACCGCCTTTTGTCGGGCCGCGGTGGTTGTTATGTCGGACGCGGTAGCCTTTGAAGACGCGCAACGAGCCGTCGTCCATCCGCACGGGGATGGAGACCTGCAGTACGGCCTTGGGATGACGCAACAGTTGAACAACCTCGGGTTCGAGCCCGGCGATATTGCCTGCTTCATCGAGTCGGCCGATCGCGTCGGCGAAAAGGGTCCCGTTGCCATCATCCCGGTCGCTACTCATGGTGTGTTACCCCTCGTGTTCTGAAGGCATGGCATCGATGCGTGCACCTTCGGGTTTTGTGAACAAATCTTCATCCGGCTCGACAAATTGGTAGTCGGTTACCGTCACTTCACCGATCTGCTCGCCGATCTTACCCATGGCGGGGTCCCAGTTCCAGAAGCTCATGCGCGTCGGGAGTGTGACGCCGTCCACTTTTTCATACGTATCGTAGACGACCATGTGCGGCGAATTTCCAGGATCGTCGGACGATTTGCCATAGGTCACGATGTATGCCATGGCGGCGAGCCGGTCGTTGTCGGGATTGCGGTAGAGGATATACCAGTCGTCGGGCGAGTCACCTACGTTTTCGTCGAAGGTGAGTTTGCCGGCGGGATAGATACGGTGTGCATCGAGCGGTTGTTTGCCTTGGTCGGTGATCGACGTGCCGGGGTCTGCGAGTTTGAACGGTGCGGCGATGAAGTAGGGCCAGGTCAGCAGCATGAATCGTGCACGGCCGGGCGGGATATCCGCATCGGCTGGGGCGACCCATGCGTCCTTACCATCGAGGACCATGATGATGCCGTCATCGGTTTTAATGTGTGATTTTCCGACGGGTGTATCGAAGGTGGTGACGGTTTTGGTCGTGTTGTCACCGAAGGTGACGGTGATGTTGGCTTGGAGGGCTTTTTGTTTGGCGTAGGCTTTGATGCCATGGGCAGTGGCGATGGAGTCGGCGAAGTGTTTGTGGAACTTGGATTGTTCTTGGGCGAAGGTTGGGGAGGTTAGCAGGAGAAGGAGGATGAGGATTTTGGTTAGGTGGGGGTTCATGGGGTGCCTTTTATTGTGATCGGTGGGTGTTGGTTTTATAGAAGACGTAAAGTCTTTGGCCCTCACCCCGGCCCTCTCCGGGGGGAGAGGGGGGGTAAGTATTTTGTTTACTAGATAGTATGTCCGTTGATTGTTAGTTCGGCCATGCGTACGGGGGAGGCTTGGAGTTTGTCAAGGGCGATGATGTTGCCGGTCTTGCGATTGATGCGGCCGAAGCTGAGCACACCGGTCGGGCAGCTTTGAACGCAGGCTGAGCAGCGGACGCATTCCGGGTCTTCCATGTGATTGCCTTTGTTCGCGAAGTTCATCACGTCGATGCCTTGATGGCAAACGCTGGTGCAGACGTTGCACGAGATGCACTTTTTCTTATCCGCGACGATGCGGAACTGGCTGAAGCGTGCGTAGATGTGCATCAATGCGGCGAGTGGACAGGCGAATCGGCACCACACCCGGCCGGAGAAGTGGAAGTAGAGCCCGAAGCCGATGATGCCCGCGAATAGCAGATCAATGAACCACGTGTAGTTAAGGACGGGAATGCTCTTGAGGATGCCGTAATAGGCAGCGCTGATGAATGAGCCGGGCAGCAACCATGCGCCGATGCGTAGCAGGAGCAGTAGCAAACACGCAGCGAGGAAGACCTGGCCGATCATATTCAGGCGGTTCCATACGGGTCCGTGCGGCATCTTCTGTCTATGTGTGTCGCCGAGTGTTTCCGCCATGCCGCCGCAGGAGCAGATCCACCCGCAGTATGCGCCCTTGCCCCAGCGCCAGACCATCAGCGGGATGATGACGAACGTTTGCAGGAAGCTGATTGCAAGCCAGAGCCACATGGGTTGTTCGGTGAAGACGTTCCAGACGAACAACGGCCAGGCAAGGATGAAGCCGAAAGCGTGATAGTAAGCACGCCCGTTCGGGTCCCAATCGACGCGTGGGAAAAGTTGGTCGGCAAGCCATCCGAGTGCGCCGCCATCAAACCAGCCGTTGTTGCCCATCCAAGGCAAAAGGATGTAGGGCAGGATGAACAACGGCAACCATTGCACCGCAAGCAGGGTCCATGTTTGTGCGGTGACGTAAGGCGTCTTGCGACGCTTGATTCGGCGGATGCCGAAGATAAGCATGATGATGCAGTACGCGAGCGAATAGTAAAAGCCCGGCGAGCCAAGTGAGTTGTTGAGCGTGCCGAGGATGTTGGCGGGATTGGCGAAGGCGGCGCTAATGCCTGCCATCCACTGCGGGACCTGGTAGGGGAATAGCTGGTGGTTGGCGAAGTAGTCGCCGATGGGGATGCCTGCGCCGGGTTTTTTCCAGTGGTAGATGAAGGTGAATAGCGTGAGCACGAGCACGAGGCTGATCCACCACTTGGCGTTGCGTTCACCGTGGATCGGTACGCCGGAGCGGCGGAAGAAGTCGAGTGGGGCCTCCCTGCCGATCATGGTGAAGACCGAATCATTGGGAATAGTACGATCGTTGCCATCGGAGTCAGTGATGACGACTTCGTTATCACGGATCTCCTTGACACGGCTTGCCATCATGAGGTTGATGGATTGCTTGCTGATCTGCTCGATGTTTTCCGGTTTTGGGCGGCTGAACTGCGGCTTGCGGTAGCTGAGCGTGACGTTGCAGCCGCAGGCGCCCAGCGCGATCGCTGTTTCGAGCGCGGAGTCACCGCCGCCGACGATGAGCACGTTTTGTCCGCAATAGTCTTTCGGATCGTGCAGGCGGTTGTAGACTTTGTCTTTGTCTTCTCCGGGAACGTTGAGTTTGCGGAAGTTTCCCGATCGGCCGATAGCGATGATAACGCGGTGCGCGAGCAGGCTTTCGCCGTCCGGGTTGATGACTTCAAGCAGGCCGGATTTGCGTGCGACGCGCTCGACGCGCATGTGTCTGGGTTGGATGTTGTATTGATCGAGGTAGCCGTGCAGCTCTTCGACGAGGCCTTCCTTGACCGCGGACTTTTCACCGAATTGCAATTCCCCGGCGGGGGTCATGTCGGTTGGATAGGTGTAGATGGGTTTGCGCTTGGGGAAGTTGACGATCGTGGAGAAAGCTTCGGAGGCTTCGAGCAGCTCGAATGACAGGTTGTTTTTACGCGCCTCGATGGCGGCGGCGACGCCGGAAACACCCGCACCGATGATGACGAGGTCGAGTACCTCGGGGTCAATTTGTTTGACCTTGCGTTTTTGGAAAGACGGATCAGCGAGGATGGTTTGGACCGCGCGTGCGCCGGTATCCGAAGAGAACTTCAGCAGGGGGATGCCCGTGATATCGCCCACCACATACAGCCCCGGCACGGCGGTGGAGCCGTCGGGATTGACCACGGGCAGCTTTTCCACGTGCCCGGCGGGCCAGCGTGAGTGCAGCCAATGCGTATATCGGGCGATCGGATTCACGGCTAGCGGTCCCACCTCGTGGCCTGGATCGGCACGGCCCTGTGCCGCACGCAGTATTCCTACCCAGCAGCGGGCAGGATTATTCCATCAATAATCTTTGAGGTTGGTTTGTACAATGCCCCGGGAGCACGAAAAGATGCCTCAAGCAACCGGGAAGTCAGAGAATGCACAGATGCCTTTTGCGGGCAAGGGCTGTCCAACTTGTGGATATGACTTGACGGGCACGACCGAAACAAGGTGTCCGGAATGTGGGAAAGCATTTGATCCGGCAACACTGAAGCCGGTCAAGCTGTGGCGACGGCTACCGTGGTGGTTAACGATCACGTGCGTCTCGCTGGCAATATATCTGCCGAACACATGGGTGTTCTGGATCGATTACCCGTGGGGGACGTATCGAGGCATATGGGTGAAAGCGTTTCCTGTGTTGCCGGGTCTATACGCTTCGGTCTGGATATCATTTTTAACAGGGCTGGACAAGCTGCTTCAGGAGTACGCCTTCTTTGGGGTCGCCGGTTTATTCACGCTGATGTTTCTCGTCTTTGGAGTTTTGCTGGGCCGGCGCGGTAAAAAGTGGCTGATCCCCATATGCGTTCTGCTTTTTGCGTTTGAGGTGTTTAACGCCTACGTGAGCCACGCACTATTTCGCATGTAATGAGTTCAGAAACAACGGCTCATGCCGACCTTCTGAGCGTGGGCAAGATAGTTTTGTCGGCTGACTGGTTGATGTATTCGATGCACTTCTCTGCCGTCATGGGACGGGCAAACAGGTAGCCCTGTGCCAGTTCGCAATCCAGCGCCTGCAGGTGGGCGACCTGGTTGGGCGATTCGATGCCTTCGGCGACCAGTTCGATACCCAAGTTGTGTGAGAGGGTGGCGATCGACTGGATCAGCGCGGGGTAGACCATGTTGGTCTCAAGATTGCCGACGAAGGATTTATCGATCTTGAGCATGTCAAGCGGCAGTTCCTGGAGGAAGTGCAGGGAGGATTGGCCTTCACCGAAGTCGTCCATAACGATCTTGACGCCGATCATCTTGAGCTGATTGAGCACGTTCTTGGCGACCTTGAGGTCTCGCGAGATTGCGGCCTCGCTGATTTCCAGCTGTATCCACTGCGGCTGAGCGCCGGATTCCTCGATCGCGGAGCGGATGTCATCTATCACCTTGGGATGCATCAATTGATTACCCGAGACGTTGACACTCATGGACCACGCGACGTCCGGGTACTGCCGCCGCCATTGTGTGAGTTGTTTACAGGCGTTTTTCAGCACCCAGTTGCCGATGTTGATGATCAGGCCGGTCTCTTCGGCGATGAAGATGAACTCGTTGGGTTTAACCCGCCCCAGATGCGTGTGGTCCCACCGGACCAGGGCCTCGAATCCGTGGACGACGCCGGTATTCAGTGAGACGATCGGCTGGTATTCGAGCGTCAGTTCATTGCGTTTGACGGCGTGATGCAGGTCGGTCTCGAGTTTCTGCCGGGCCTGGACGGCGTTGAGCATCTCACGGTCGAACGGAACGGCGCGGGCCTTGCCTCCGGCTTTGGCACGGTACATCGCCGTATCTGCGTCGCGGATCACGTCCTCGGCACGATGGTAATGTTCATCCGCCAGGACGATCCCGATACTCGCGGTGCTGCGCACCTCATTACCTGCAAGGTTGTAGCAGTCCGCGAGCGTTTCCAGCAACTGATTGGCGTGTGTTTTGGCTGTATCCATCGAATTGACCCCGTGCATCAGCAGGACAAATTCATCACCGCCCAGGCGTGCCGGGGTCCAGGATTCTTCAGCATCGCAGGCACGGATGTAGGCACGCAGGCGATTGGCGATCTCGATCAATAGCATGTCGCCGATGTCATGGCCCAGGCTGTCGTTGATGATCTTGAAACGGTCGAAGTCGAGGAAGAGCAACGCAAAGCGACCGTCTGTTCCCTGTTGAGCATGCTCGATCGCTTGCTTGAGCTGCTCATTAATTGCGGTGCGGTTCGGTAGAGAGGTGAGTCGATCGCTGCGAGCGGCGTTGTACAGGGTGTTTTCGTTGTATTTCTGTTCCGTGATATCCTTTTGGATCGCGACATAGCCGGTGACTTCATTGTGCCTGCCGTGGATCGGACGCGCTTCCAGGTCAATCCAATACTGTTTGCCGGCGGCGTTATGGAACTCCAGAACGGTCGTCACATTCTTGCCTTTGGCAAGCTCTTCTCCAATTTGATTAACAGCATCGACTTGTGCTGGTGTGTTTCCCATAACAGTGTTAATGGGCAAGCCGATGGTTTGTTCTGTCGTCAGGCCGTGCATCTGGTAAAAGCTGTCGTTTACCCAGACGATTTGGTGATCCGTATTGCATACGACCACGCTCTTGTCGGTGATCCGGGTGATTGCGGCAAGCATGCAGTTCTCGTTTTCCTGCTTCTGCAGCGCTTCATTTTGTTCAACCAGCTTCTGCTGCATTGCGGCTTTCTGGCGATTGTATAGAAACTGACCCATGATGATCAGGATCGCGGGGGCGAACATCAGACACATCGTCAGTACGATCGTAAATCTGAATTCGCTCATCAACCGGCTGTTTTCAGCCTCGATGGCCTGCTCGGCCTCTTCCTTGACCTCATCCGTAGCGTTGATAATCCGCCTGATTGAATTCTTGTTTTGGTTTAGGGCTTCATTTGCCTGTGCAGACGTTGTGATATGTTTGTTGTCGATATCCGCCACGACACCAAGAAACGCCTGTTTGTATTGTTGCGCATCTTCTTCCCAATCATCAATCGGGATATCAATCATTTGTCTGCCAGATGGCTGTTGCTGCTTAAGTTTGCTGAAGTGCAAGGACATCCCGTCCCAAGCGTCATGCCACTTCTGAAGATGCTCTGCTCTGACCGCGGGATTGTCGATATTCAGGAAGTAGTCTTTTTCGTACCGGCGACACTGCAGCGCATAGACCTGAATGTCCGCGCCGAAGTCCTGGATCGCCGCTTGCGTCGATTGCGATACGTATAGCGAATGGCGGAGATGCAGTTGCTGTGCCAGGCAGGCGATACCGGCTACGATCAGGATCAGCGAGGAGATCATCGCGATAGTAGCCGTGCCGATTCCTTTTCTTCGATGGGACAAAGATAACCGGCCGCCAACCTTCGCGGGCTGATCGATATTGTTGGTCTCTTTCGTTTCGATCATCGGCCCTCACACGCTCCCAACGACCTATAATCTCCACCTTTCGGCGGATATTACCCCGATTATGTTCATCATCGGCATGTATATCTAAGATGTTTATGTGGGCAGGGGTTAGTACGCAGATAAACGCCTTTAAATGGCATACGATTCGTTTTGTTGAGTTAACCCATATTAACCATGGAATGGATCTGGCCGGTTTGTTCGAGGATCATCTGCCGATGGATTGTTTTTAAATTTATCAGATATTTGGTGTTGGCCTTAACCCAATGCCGTTAGGATAGATATCCAGAATTCACTTATCAGGAGCGATTGGATTGATACTTGCCGGCAAATTACTGCTTCCAGACCCGGCCCGGTTGCGACCCGGTGTCAGGATCGCAACCGGTTGGATCCGCACCGACGGCGGCCGCATCGTTGAGGTTCATGAAAGCGGGATGCCGGCGTCATTTGATCTTGGGGGTGAGGACTGCTTGATCTCGCCTGGCTTCATTGACACACATATGCACCTGCCACAGTTCGACCTGATCGGTGCGCATGGCATGTCGTTATTGGACTGGCTCGAGCAGGTCACGTTCCCCAATGAAGCGAAGTGGGCAGATGCGGATTACGCAGCCGAGATGACCGAGCGCGTCATCGGGCAACTGGTTTCGGTCGGCACGACGAGTTTTGCCGCCTACGCAACGGTGCACCACGAAGCCACGCGGCGGGCGCTTCAGGCATGTGCCCGCTGGGGTTTGCGTGCGTTGGTCGGGCAGGTCTTGATCGATCAGCAAGCACCGGATTCGATGCTGCGCGACGCGGATGCATGTCTGGCTGAAACGGAAGCGCTATTGAACGCTTGGCCGAGTGAACCGGGGCAGCGCGCCACGGGCAACCGTGTGAGTACAGCCGTGACGCCAAGGTTTGCGATCACGTGCAGCGAAGGTCTTCTCAAAGCGGCGGGGGACCTGGCGCGCGAGCACGATGCCTATGTGCAGACACACTTGGCGGAGATGAAGCCGGAGTTGGAAGCCGTCGCCAGACTGCACGGCGGCCCCGATTACACGAGCGTGTACCAAAAGGCCGGCCTGCTCGGGCCGCGCACGATACTGGGGCATTGCATTTACTTATCAGATAGTGAACGTGCCGTGCTTGCCGAGACAGGCAGCATCGCGGCACACTGCCCGACCGCCAATTCGTTTTTGCGTTCCGGCACGATGGATCGCAAGCGTTTACGCGATGCAGGCATCACGTTGTCATTGGGCAGTGACATCGGCGGCGGTTACGAACGCAGTATGATCCGCGTCGCAAAGGCGATGATGGAAGCGACGTTCTACGCGGGCGCCGAGACGGAAGATGTGCCCAGCGCCACCGAGGCGTGGTGGCAGATCACAACGGGCAACGCCGATGCGATGGGTTGGCCTAACACGGGACGCATCCAGGAAGCAATGGAGGCGGACCTGGTGGTGATCCACCCCGACATCCCCTGGCAGGAAGCGCACAATCCACTCGGTATGGTGATGTTTGCCTTCGATGACCGATGGGTGAAAGCAACAGTGGTGAATGGGGAAGTGGTTTACAGCCAGGAATAGTTATGCCGCAAATGAACGCTAATAGACGCGAATGAGAAGAGTGATTCTATATAGCCCGACCATTTTGGTCGGGTTTTTTGTTGTGGTTCGTGGCTGGTGCCTGTTGTGCTATTTGAAGTTCTGATGATTAAGCAGATACGGGCCCTCACCCTAGCCCTCTCCCGGGGGGAGAGGGGACCGGAGCAGATTCAGTTTCTTGATTCGCGTCTATTAGCGTTTATTCGCGGCTAAAAATCACTTCTTTGCGGCCAATCTATCTCTCACTTCCAGCAACTGCGCCGCGATACTGATCGCGATTTCACCGGGATGATTCGTGCCGATTGGCAGACCGAGCGGGCATTGGAACGTCTGTTGATCTTCGGGGATGCCGGCCTCGGTGAGTTCGCGTCTTAAGATCGCGGCCTTGGACTTGCTGCCGATCACGCCGAGGAAGGGGAACTTGCGTTTTTGCTTGAAGGCTTCGATCAAAACAGGCAGGTCAGTGACATGGCCACGCGTCATGCTGATGACAAATGCGCCGTCGGGTAGCGTTGCGACCTGCGCGGGTGGATCGTCTGTCCGGATTGTCTGGATGTTGGCCGCCTTGGGCAGTTTGTCGAGCCAGTCTCCGCGCGGGTCGATGCAGGTGACTCGGCAGGGCAGTGTGGTTAACAGGTTGACCAGCGCCTGGGTGACGTGGCCCGCGCCGAAGATGACGATCGGCCAGACGTTGTGATTGACCGACTCGAAGTAAAGCGTGACCGTGCCGCCGCAGGTCATGCCGACGTCTTTTTTCAGGTTCCATTCGACGAGATCGGTGTGGCCTTGCGTGCCGGTTTTATTTTCGAGCATCGCTTGCGCGTGTTCGATGGCCTTGGCTTCGACCTGTCCGCCGCCGACCGTGCCGTGAAACAGGCCGTCGGCTGTGACAAGCATCTTGCTGCCCGCGTCCTGTGGCGTGCTGCCAATGGCTTGAACCATCGTGACGCTGACAAACGGCGTCCCGGCCGAAGCGAGTTCCATGTAACGCTGCATATGTTCTGTGGTTTGCATGATGCGGGTATTTTAGTTGTTTATTGACGAGTATGTGAATACGGCGGTTTACTCCCTCTCCCCTCGGGAGAGGGCCGGGGTGAGGGCCGAATGTGTTTGCGTGGCCGGTGTTGAATCGGGTTACAAAATGAACCCGGCCCTCATCCTTGCCTATTCCGGGGTCTCCCGGGGGGAGAAGGGAGGAACATAATCTATATTCTGGAAGATTTACTTGTTGATTGTGTGTTGTTCGGTTTGCTTTATCTTCGTCAAACACATCAACACTTCTTCATTCGTCGCCGGAAGTTTTAGCGGGACTTTGTTTTTCCCGGCTACACACCCCAGCGCGTGCTTCGCAGCCGCCCACGCAGCGATGCCCAACATTAACGGCGGTTCGCCGACTGCCTTGGAGCTTCGGATGTTCTTCGTGTTGGCGTTGTTATCCATAAACGCGATGTTGAACCGCTCCGGTATGTCGGTGATGTTGGGGATCTTGTATGTTGTCGGCGAGTAGCTGAGCAGTTCGCCATCATCGTTATAGACGAGGTTTTCGGTCGTACACCAGCCCATGCCCTGGACGAACCCGCCGATGACTTGGCCTTGATCGATACCGGGGTTGATCATGCGGCCGATGTCCATGAGCATGTCGATGCCGGTCACACGCAGGTCGCCCGTGAAGCGGTCGATGAGTACTTCAGCGACCGCAGCGCCGGTGGTGAAGTAGAAGAATGGATTGCCTTTGCCGGCCTCCCGATCGAAGTCGATGCCGGGTGTTGAGTAGAACCCACGTGCGCCCAGGTCGACGCGAGCCATGCGAGCCTGGTTGGTGAACTGCCCGAACGGTATGCGGTTGTCAGTTGCGCGTCGGTCAAAGACGAAGCCGTCTTCGAAGCGGATATCTTCAGGACTTGGCCCGAGGTTTTTGTTGGATTCGGTGAACAACTCGGCCGCAAAATCGGCCATGCGATTCTTGATTGTCGCACATGCATTTACGGCCGCGGCGCCGTTGAGGTCCGTCCCCGCGCTGGCGGCGGTGGGGGAGGTGTTGATATTTTTCTCCGTCGAGGTCGTCATCATCATCACACGCTCGATCGACAGGCCGAACTCATCGGCGACGATCTGGCGTATCTTGGTGTTGACACCCTGGCCCATCTCCGTTGCGCCGGTGGAAACCTGGATCGTGCCGTCGGTGTAAACATGCACCAGCGCGTTGCCCTGGTTGAGGAACTTGGTGGTGAAGGAGATGCCGAACTTCACCGCCGTCATGGCAATGCCTTTGAGATGCGTCGGCGATTGCTTGTTAAACGCTTCGACCTCAGCGAGCCGTGCTTTATAGTCGCTGCTCTCTGCAAGCTGGTCGAAGATCTGCGGCAGGAGGTTGTTCTTGACTTCTTGGCCATAGGGCGTGGTGTTGTGCGGAGCTTCGCTGTAGCAGTTTAGCTTGCGGACTTCGTAAGCATCTTTGCCCAGCGCCGCGGCGACTTCCTGGATGATATTCTCGATCACCGCGATCGCCTGCGGCCCGCCGAACCCACGGAACGCCGTATTCGGCGGGATGTTCGTCTTGCAGATCCGGCCCTTGATCTTGATGTTCGGCAGGTAATACGCGTTATCCGCATGAAGAAGCGTGCGCTCCATGATGCCGGTCGATAGATCAGCAAACGCGCCGCCATCGGAGTAAAAGTCGAGCTGGATGGCGTCGAGTTTGCCATCAGAATCGAAGCCGACCTTGTACCACGTCTTGTAAGGGTGGCGTTTGCCGGTGATCTTCATGTCGTCGTCTTTGGTGTAGACGACGCGCGCGGGTTTACCTGTTTTTTGTGTGACAAGCGCCGCCATCAGCGCAGGGATCGCGGCTTGTGATTCCTTGCCGCCAAAGGCTCCGCCCATCCGCTTGCAGCGTACGACCACCTCGTGCATACCGAGACCTAACACCTCCGCGATGACAGCCTGCGTTTCCGTCGGGTTCTGCGTGGAGGATTCGACGGTGAGTTGGCCTTGCTCGCCGGGATATGCGATTGCCGCCTGGCTTTCAAGGTAGAACTGTTCCTGGCCGTTGGATTCAAACGTGCCTTCGAGGGTGTTTTCGGCGTTCTGCCAGGCGTTATCGAAGTCGCCTCGTTCGATACGACGCTCCGGGCCGAGGAATTGATTCTTTTCGATCGCGGTATCGATATCGAGAACAGGTGTTTCGGTTTCGACCGCAACGGTGACCGCCTTGCGAGCCTCGCGGGCGGCTTCACGCGAGGTGGCGGCGATCAGTACGATCGGTTGGCCGACGTAATCGATGTGGTCTTCAACGAGAAAAGGTTCATCGTGGAAGATCGCGCCGAAGTGGTTTGGGCCGAGGATGTCTTTGTAGGTGAAGATGCCGACGACGCCGGGTGTTTGTTTAGCAGTGGAAACGTCGACGGTTTTTACTGTGCCACAAGCGACAGGCGAGCCGACGAACTCGACAAACAACTCACCCTCCATCGGCGTGAGGTCGTCGATGTACAGCGCTTCACCGGTGACGTGACCGGGGCCTGAGTCGTGCGGGATGGATTGGCCTACGTTGGGCATGATGCTTCTGAACGTTTGTCCTTATTTCGTTACCGGTTGAACACAATCGTAATAGAACTTGCTCAGGATGTTTTCCGCTAATTGCAGGCGGAAGTCGGCGCTGCCGCGCACATCGGAGATTGGGGTAACCTCCGTGCGGGCGAGCCGGCCTGCTTCTTGGAAGACTTCTTCTGCCGGTGGTTTGCCGGCCAAAAACGCTTCTGTCTTCGGCAATCGCAGCACAACCGGTGCTACGCCGCCCATCGCGATGCGGATAGTCTTGATAACGGCGGTCGAGTCGTCCTGTTCCATCAATATCGCGGCGGTAAACGTGGAGATATCCAGGTCACGTCGTCGAGATACCTTGTAGAGCTTCAGCGTTTGTGAATCGGCTGGCAACGGAACATGCACACGCGCGATCAGTTCGTCCGCTTTAAGGTCGAACTTTTTGTACCCCAAATAAAAATCATTGATATTCACGCGACGCGAACCGGCCGGGCCGACAAGTTCTAATTCGGCTTCAGTCACGAACAGGAACGGCAAGGAATCCGCGATCGGGCTGGCGTTGGCGATATTACCGCCGATCGTCCCGCTATTGCGGATCTGTGGCGAGCCGAACACCGTAAGGATGTCATGAAACGGCGGAACAAGCTCCTTAACTTCCCGCTCAATCTGCGACCATGTGGCCCCCGCTCCGATAGTCAGCCGGCCATCGTTGCGTTCGATCGATTGAATCTCGCCGACATTCGCCAGGCAAAGCACTTCGCTCGGAGCGATCTTGCCCTTGTTGTGTTGTACGCCGATATCGGTAGCACCGGCCACGACCGTGCATTGGGGGCGATCAGCTTTGAAAGCAACCGCAACGTCGAGACTGGACGGAATAGCCACCACACGCTCGGCATCACGGACCAGGACATCATCCTGATCAAGCTCCGCGAAATGTTCGGCGATAGGCTCATCGGGATACAGTTCACACAGCCGCGCAGTTTTGCCCGGATCAACAGCACAACCCGCATCGAGGATCTGCAGATACCCGGTGCATCGACAAAGGTTCCCGGATAGGCCGTGCGATAACTCCTCGCGTGATAGCGGCGATTGCCTGTCGTGCCCATCACCTTCAAGCAGGCCCGTCATCGTCGTGACGAAGCCCGGCGTGCAGAAGCCGCACTGCGAGCCGTGATGTTTGACCATCGCGTCCTGGATCGGGCTGAGCAGGCCGTTGCGTTTGAGCCCTTCGACGGTGACGATATGCGTGCGGTCGAGCTGGTACATGAACTGGATGCACGAATCGATCACGCGATACGTCAATCGGCCGGTTGCTTGATCCACTTTGCCGACCAACACACTGCACGCGCCGCAGTCGCCTTCCGAACAGACGATCTTCGTACCGACCATACCGGATTGAATACGCAGGTAATCAGATAGCGTCGCGAAAGCATCCCCACCGGCTACATCATGGCGCTCGCCGTTGATAAACAGCACCAGGTGGTCGCGTGATGTGGAAGCGGATTTGAGCATGTCTGATCTATTGTTTCGGATACATTGGGCCTGATCCCGCATTATAGCCCCGGACCCATAAAAACCCATGGATCAATTGTGGAAGTTTGTGCCTGTACATTAGGCATTCATGTGCTATTCCACATGCACCGTGGTGAATTCGAAGTTCTCGCCGTCGAAGAGCCCCTTGTCGCTTAGCTTCAGGCTGGGGATGACCAGTAGCGCCATGAACGAAAGTGTCATGTACGGTGCACGCAAGGACGAGCCCATGTCTTTTGTGGTCCGGTCCAGTTTCGCGTAGGCATCGGCGACTTCACCGCACGACCCCGTCGCCATGAGTCCGGCGATCGGCAGGGGCAGGACCTGCTTGTCAGAGCCGTCGACCGCGCTGAGCCCGCCTGTGTTATCGATGACGAGGTTGATAGCGTTGGCAAGGTCGTGATCGTTCGTGCCGACAGCGATGACGTTGTGCGAATCATGCGCGACACTGGACGCGATCGCCCCCCGCTTCAGGCCGAACCCCTGGATCAGGCCGACCGCCGGGGCGGACTTGGAATAGCGGTTCACCACAGCGATCTTGAGGATATCCTTTTCAGGATCGGCGATGATCTGGTCTGCGGATTGTTTAACATCAAGGATACGGCATTCGGTGACGAGTTGGCCATCCATTGCACCGATGACGCGAGCTTTACCGCTGCCGTTCTTCAGTTTCAGGTCGCTCGGTTTGACCGGCTCCGCTTTGAACTGGTTGATCGGCTCGATAGCGGCGGGCTCGGGCAGTAGAGCCCCACCCCGCTCCGCAACGCAAGTGCCATCGATGAACGTACGCAGCACATTGAAAGACTCGAGGCTGTCAACCTCGATCAGGTCTGCCGGATCGCCCGGCTGTAGCAAGCCCACATCCAGACCATAGTGATGCACCGGATTCGCGCAGCCGGCCCGTATCACGTTCATCGGATCCATCCCCTTGGCAACGGCCCGGCGGGCAAGCTCGTTGATGTGGCCGTTTACGAGTTCATCGGGATGCTTGTCATCACTGCAAAGCATCACCTTGTCGGGGAACTCATCGATCAGCGTGTACAGCGCCTCGAAGTTGCGAGCTGCTGAGCCTTCTCGGATCTGGATAAACGCGCCGGCGGCCAGTTTGTCGAGCGCTTCATCCTTGGTATAGCATTCGTGATCGGTGCTGATCCCTGCCCGGACGTAAGCAGCAGCCTGCTCGCCACGCAAGCCCGGGGCATGGCCGTCGATCGGCTTACCGCGCTGTTTCGCGGCGTCCAACTTCGCGATCATCTCGCGATCGCCCATCAGCACGCCCGGGAAGTTCATCACCTCGCTTAAGTATCCGATCCGCGGATCGTCCAGCAGCTTCGCCACCGCCGCGGCATCCATGGTCGCGCCGGCCGACTCGAACGCCGTCGCCGGCACGCACGACGGCGCGCCGAACATGATCTTCAAAGGCGTATTAGCCGCATCGTCCAGCATGAACCGTACACCTTCGATCCCCAGCACGTTCGCGATCTCGTGCGGGTCGCTTATCGTCGCGACCGTCCCGTGGACCACCGCCTGGCGGGCGAACTGGCAGGGCGTGAGCATCGAACTCTCGACGTGGATATGGGCATCGACGAACCCGGGCATGAGGTAGGTCTGGCAGGTCTGCGGCCCGGCCTCGGTATCATCGGTGACCGAGCTGATCCGGCCATCTTCTATAACCACGATCCCGGGAAAAACCCTTCGGCGGACGATATCCACCACGTTCCCCCGCAGTTCATACGACGTTGTCTGCATATGAAAGTCTCACGAGATGTCCAAGCCAAACACCTCAATTTACGGTTAGATCATGGTTCACTCAAGATACAAGATACGATTTTTAGCCCTGACCGCCTCTCAGGGCTGAAATCCGGTCCCGTTTCGTGCGTTTTACGATCGTCCACCCGGGGGGCATCGGGTAGAATAGGCAACCGCGTTCCGGGGTTGATTGGGGTGTGCCGGGGCCAGTCCTGGGGACCGAAAGGAGACGATGCCCAGCCAAGCTGACGGCCAAGTAATCATGGGCCCGCCCGCAAGGGGTGGTTTTATCGCATCGGCCCTCACCGGTTCGATCGCGAAGCGCCTTTACCGCGCCCTGTTGCGCCCCGAATCAGGCACCGCCACGATCGAGTTCTGCATGGTCCTGCCGATCGTCCTGTTCCTCGTGCTCATCCTGCTTCAGTCGACGCTGCTGATGGTGGGCAACCAGTACGTGCATTATTCCGCATTCGCGGCGACACGTTCGGCGATCGTCTATATCTCGCAGGATTATTCCGACCTTGGCGAAGAGGGCCGCAACGCGATCATGCCTGTGAAGGGCCGGACTAAGTTCGACGCGATCCGCTCCGCGGCGTACCTGGCGGTCGCACCGGTCTGCGGCAAGCGGACGGATAGCAATGAAGATGTGGACCCCGAGGCATACGTGGCCGGGCTTGAAAGCTACTTCTCTGACTATGGGCAGGATACGCCAAGATGGGTCGAGACACTGGCAGCAGAGCGGTTGCATTACGCGGCTGACAACACCGATGTCTACATCGTGGAAGTCGATGACGACGACGGGGCGGTCGAGTTCTACGACATCGGATCGGAAGGGCACGTCTTTGGTCCGCGTGATCCGATCACGGTCCGTGTTGAACACCGGTTTAATTTATCCGTCCCCTATGTGGGGGCATTATTCGCGGATGGCGAACATACCGACGGCCGTGGACGATACGCGCTGGTCACCGCGCATTACACGTTGACCAACGAAGGGCTCGACCCCGAATTGCCCGATCCGCCCTCGCTGCCGCGCATACCTCATAACTAACGGAAGAGTGAACGACCGAGCCACATGACAGACGCCAACGAAATACCACAAGATGCTGCCTCCGACGTGCAACCGGTCCTGAAGGTCGGCGATACCGTGGGGTCTTACCAGATCGTCAGTCTGCTCAGTGCGGCTGAGACGTGCGTTGTCTGGCGAGCACAGCATACGCAAACGGGTGCTGACGCGATGGTGCGCGAGTTGATCCCGGGTTCGCCGATGTCGCGTGAGCGTTCGTTTTTAGAGCGTTGCCAGAAAGAAATCGACAAGCAGGGCAAACTCGGTGAGTCCGGGCGGCGGGTCGTGCTCTTGAAGGAATTGATCGACGATCCCCGCGGGGCGTTCCTGGTGTCCGATTATGCCGGCGGCGCGAGTATCGAACAGCTTTTGAACAGCCGGCCCGACCCGTTCGATCTTGTGCGCGGCCTGCGGATCGTACACAGCACCGCCAAGGTGCTAAGCCAACTGCACAAGCTCGGGATGATCCACGGCGGCTTGCGACCGAGCAACATTGTGCTGCGCTTGAGCGGCGGTGTTCAGGTCGTTGATGCGGGTGTCACGGGTTTGATCGCCGAGCAAGAGGCGCTTAGCCCGGACGCGGCCCGGTACATGGCGCCGGAATTATTCCACGGCGTGGCGGGGGATGCACGGTCGGACATCTACGCGCTTGGGATCATCGCCTACGAGATGCTTGCCGGGCGTGGTGCGTTCGAGCATGTATTCAATGCAGTGATCGGCGATAAGCGCAACTCTGCGATGCGCTGGATGAAGTGGCACACCAACGCGCGCGTCCAGGCGCCGCACCTGCACGAACTGAATCCCCGCGTACCCGTGCGTTTAAGCGACCTGATTTCCAGGATGATGGCCAAAGACCGCAGCAAGCGTATCGCATCGGGCGAGCAGTTGCTTGAAGCCATCCAGCGCCACTTCGGGCAGGACGCCATCGTCAAAGCAGAAGCCTCCCCCGATGCATTCACACCTTCCGGCGCACAAATCAAAGCGACCGGCCCGGGCGATACGACCGAACTGCCGCAGCCCAGCAAGAAACCGATGGTCATCGGGATCGCGGCCGCGGTCGTGGTTGTGCTCTCACTTGGCGTGTGGTTTACCGTCAGCACGATCAACAAGAACGCATACGAACACAAGCGTTCGCTCGCGGCGTCATCGCTTGCAGATGCGGACGTCGCCTACAGGGCCGGGCGCTTCGCGGATGCGATCTCACTGTATGAAGCACAGGCTACTGCCTGGCCCGAGCCGGGGGATGAGCTTGCTTTACACGGCAAAGTCGGCGCACTGATTGCCAAGGCGCAGATCGCGCTGTCGGAAAACCGGTACGACGAAGCGCGCAGCCTGACCACGGACCTCGAAATGCTGGCCGAGGCGGGCCCCGCCAGCCGTGAAGCCGTCAAAGCGTTAAGCGATGAGGTCGATCGACGCCAGGCGTTTGACAATACGGTTGCCGAGGTGCAGACCCATCTTGAAGCCGGGGAATTTGCACAGGCACGCAACGTTATCAAGGAAGCACAGCGCAACGAACTGACGGAAAATGAATCCAAGGCGCTTCTGGACTTCCAGGTTCGGATCGATGCGGAGCTTGAACGCGAACAGGTTGATGAGGCGTTGGCAACTGCAGATGAAATGGTCGAACAAAACAACGTGTCCGGCGCGATCAACCACCTGTCCGGCGTGAAACGGCGTCTGCAAAATCCGCGCATCGACGAGAAGATCGAGTCGCTGACGGTGCTGAAGTCTTTCCGTGAACTGGTGGCCGGCGGTGAATCGGCGGAGCGCAGCGCGGATTACGACAAGGCGATCCAGTCATTCGAAGAGGCGATTGCGCTCATGGAAGACGACTCACTTTCGTCACGCATTCAGATACTCAAGTCGAAGGCGGCGATGACAAAAGGGCGAGCGTTGGTCGAATCCGGCGATGAAGCGGGGGCCCAGGCGGCGTTCACCAATGCATTGGCGTTTGATCCGAATAACGCCGAGGCTCGCGGTTGGCTTGCGCGCATGAACGTGACAATCGAAAAGCGTTCGTATATCGAGGCCGGTAAACGAGCAGAAGCCTCCGGCGATCTTTTGCAAGCGGCCAGCCACTACCGCGCCGCGTTACAGAGCGGGCCTGATGAGCAAGTCCAGTCGGCGCTGAATCGTGTTGAGGCCGGGGCGGCATTGGCGCAGGCCGAGCAGTTGATAGCACAAGGTCAACTCGAACGGGCCGGCGAAGTGCTGGACGAAGCGAAGGAATTGCAGCCGGACAGCCCGGCGGTCGCCGAAGCGATGGAACGCCACGCCCGCCACGTGCGTTACCGCGAGCTTCTCAAGCAGGGCGACGGCTATGCCGAGCAAGGCCGATACGCCCAGGCCAAGCAGGCGTTTCGCAGCGCCCGCGATGTGATGAAAACCGAAGAGATCGAGCAGAGGCTGGACGACACCGAGTTCAATCATCTGCTCGCCCAGGCCCGTGGGTATATCGCCAACGAACAATGGCCAAGCGCGCGTGGGATATTGTCAACCGCGGCGAAGATCCGGGTTACCGATGAATTGACTGCATTGCGAGAGCAGGTCACCAAGGGTTTGGCCGAAAGTAAGGACAGAGAGGGAGGCGAGGATGGATAACGCCCTGAATTTAGCACCGTCTCGCGTGCGCAGCGGGGGCGTGGTGATGGTAATCACACTCCTGGCGATCATCCTGATCGCGTCGCTGCTCTTCTACGTCTTCAACGTCGGCACGAGCGTGCAAAGCCGTGTCGTCACCCAGCACGCCGCGGATTCGGCGGCGATCGGCGGCGCCAGCCAGGTGGCGCGCAGCATGAACACGGTCGCGATGAACAACGTCGAGACGGCCCGGCTGATCGCCGCGGTCAGTTATCTCGATGGCGTGCCTCTGGCGGTGGACCTGTCGATCACCGACGAGACCGAGTCTGAGCTCGGTGATGTTGATGCGCTGGCGCAGGCGGTCAGCGGTCAGCTCCGCGCGGGGGTGACGGACGTCTGGTTCGCACGCAAGCTGCGTGAAATGATCGATGAGAGTAATTCTGACAGCGTCATCGCAGAACGGCAGTACATGCGCGAGCTGGATGAACTATTCCGCAACCAGCCGAACCTGATCCCCGAAATGACGCACTACCAGGCGCCATCCGGAAATATGGGCAAGATGCATCAGGCGATGCGTTCGATGGACGCACACAGCCAGGCGGTGATGTCGACGCTGGCAGAAGCAGCACAAACCGCAGCCATCCAATCGGTGCAGGCGAATCTGGGGCAGCAAGGCGAAGCCACCGCCGGGCTGCTTCTGCCCGCTGCGCCATACATTCCCTGGCAACGCGGCAAGTTTGCGGATTACGAACGGCCCATGAGGTTCGGCCTGCTCCCCGGTTCGGATCGACGGCTGAATTATGATGGTACCGGGATCGGATTCGGACAGATCGATAACGAGGAAACCATCCGCGGGCCATGGGATGCGCTGTTCGGTTGGCGCACCACGGACCGGATCGATGAAGACCCGGGCAGTATTCCGACGACCAGCCGTTTACCACCGCAGATGGGACGAGCAAGGTTGGGAAGGGAGCCCGAGGAATACCGTGTCTTTGGTCCGGAGCATGTGATGCTCTGGCGTACCGTACCGCGGCGGGAATTCAGTCGGCTTCGCGACCACTTGGGTAACATCTACTCATGCAAATCGAGTTACCTCTGGTCTGATCTCACAAGCCGAACAGTTCAAGACACCAAGTGGGAAATCGACATCGACTACGATGACGAACGGTCGTCCGATCGCAACAGCGAATATGCTCGAAAGTATGACTCCACGGAGATCGCCGAGGTGATGTACGTCATCGTGGAGATCAAGAGCCGTATCAAGGATGATCCGGGATTGCCGCAGCGGCAGGGGATTACCTGGGACTATGTCGACATTCCTTACCGACGCTCTCCGCGCGTGGATTTCCGTGGTGGCTCTGCTGTTCCCGATGCTTCTACGCACCCTCCTTATTCGGTTGACCCAGCAAGCATTGTCAGTGGGCCCACGTGGAAGAAAGTCGATGACCACATCTGGCGGATGTCCGCGGTTTACGAGACAGACCCCGAAGGGCCGGACCTTGGCGGCGATCCTTCCATCGGTCTGGCTCCCAAGCTGAGCACGAGTAGTGATGGTACCCGGGTCTATGTGGCCCAGGAAGTGTATTGGCAGGTCGACTACATGCTCGTGGGCGTCAACGTCGGCGAGCAGATCGAAGTAACCAATCCCTGGGAAGGTTTTGACAAGAATGCGGATGATGCGCCCGCGCCGATCGACATCGACCATCAGCTATTACCCCCGAATAACTACGGCGCCAGTCTGGAGTATCTCACGTTCCTCGGCGTAGCAAGGCAGTCGAATAGTCCCAAGTTCTGGCCCACGCGCTTCCAAGGCGATAAGCCTTACCCCTACAACACCGCCATCGCGCAGGCATACGTCTTCAACAACCACTCGTGGGACTTGTGGACGCAATCCTGGCAGGCAAACCTCGAGCCGGTGGATGTGGACCACTTCGACGATTGGGTGCAAAAGGCTGAAGATGCGGTGAACATCGGGCCGAACATATCGTCGGACCTGGAATCGCAGGTGATCAGCGAAATGGCGGAGAACCTGCGTATCGTTGAACCATTAGCACCGGTGATGCTGAACCATTGAGGATTGAACTATTGAGATCACAGAAGCCATGAGAAGCATGATGAAGGCATTCAATCAAGATCAGCAAAGCACACGCTCAACGCTGATATCTCCGCGCTACCGCGGTTCGGCGATGACGGAGACCGTGCTTGTCTTGCCGTTGATTTTCATCGTCCTGGCGCTGCTGTTTTTCTTCGGCCTGGCGATGACGCGTTTACAGCGGTCGAGCGTGACGGATCGATACGAGGCCTGGCGACAGGCGCAGTACGCGCCCGCACCCGGCGTGGAGTTCAACAAACACCGGCGGGCCGACTTCGGCTCGGGTGGGCTGCTCAACGAGATGTTCTTTGCCGACAATGCGGATGAACTGGATGTCGCCGATCGTGCGGGACGGGTGGAAGTCGATGAGTTGGTCGATCTGATCGCAAATCAGACCTATGAAGAAGCGCAAGCGTATCCCGTTGACGGCTACAACCCGTCCGATGTCGAACAGTACGTGCGCGATCTGCACGAACACACCCCCGCGTGGTGGCGGATCGAACTCTCGACCGAGCACGTGACCAACATACCGCTCTACAAGCAATTTGCCGGGCCTGTTAAACATCAACACACCGTCATCGACGGTGACTGGACCTTCGTGTATTGGATGGAGCAGGAGCACCGTGGTGTCCACAGCTACATCAACCCGATCCTGAGAGACGATGTCTACCTGGTTAACACCAAACATATCTACGACTTCCGCCCGTATGCGTTCATGGGGATTTATTACACCTATTACGAAAACGATACGGCCGACGCATCGTTAAAAGCCCTCGAAGAGCAGGGCAACGAACTGGCTCACGTGATCCGCGGTATCTATATGAACCTGCCGGACTACATCGGCCCACAGGTTCTACCCGAGATTTATCCCCACTACCTAAGACTCAACACATCGTGCGATATCGATGAAGGGCAGGACCCCTGATTCAACCTGCGGCCGCGATGCGCTCTTCAAACCTGGCACGCACGCGCTCACCCAGCTCTTTTACTTGTAGCGCCGAACGCATCGCCTCGATATCCTTCGTCCGAAACAGGAATAACTCTGCCAACGCAATCAGCCCAAGGTTGGATGCGCCTTTATCGATCAACTCAACTTCATTGCCCGCGTTGATGATGCCGGGCTCGATGACGCGCAGGTAGATGCCGAAGCGCCGGCTGTCCGTCATCTTCTTTGATGTAGTTTTGTCACCGACGCACCAGTCCAACTTGCTGCAGGGAATCCTCGGGCCCGTCGCACGCACGACGGTTTTGCCGATACGGAACGTGTCACCGATGCATATATTCTCTTCAAAGAAGCCGCTGATGGTCAGGTTCTCGCCGAACTGCCCGAACGACAGATCATCGCGATCCAGCTCCTTCGCCCACGTGTCGTAGTGCTCAGCCGCATAAGCGTAGACCGCCTGGTCCGGCCCGCCGTGATGTTTCGTGTTCGCGATCTCATCACTTTCAAGCCCGTCGCGATTCATCATGACGGGGCCTTGTGCGGGTTGCTTGACAATCCCGCTGCGCACCAGCTTGCCGTCCATGAGGTGGTCGCGTACCCGCCCAGTATTGATCGAGATAAGTTGCATGGCAATAGTGTAGCCGGTTGTATTCAGGTTTTATGAATCCTGCCATTACTGCGATGAAGATTGCGCGCCTGCCCGCAGCTTCTTCGACAGGGCGGATACTGTCACCGGTGTCGTGTTCAGGAGATTAATATCTTGTGTTGAGCGTGTTCGCCGCTGCCGGTTCTGCTGTTTGACGCGTGACAGCACGGCTTCCAGCAAGGGCCTGGCAAGCGGCAATGCCTTGGATTTGATCGCGAAGTTCCACATGGGTTCAAGTTTCTTCCATGCCCCTGCGTAGGCAAAGTGTTTTGCGCGATGCTTGGCCGTGCCGTGGTTCAGGCTCGCCGCGGCGATCGATCGCCAGGTATAGAACGCTTTGTATGCCCAGTCGTAACCCGCCTTAAGCTCTGCGCCCGACATACCGACCGTGCGGTAGACGACATGGCGGGTGTCGTACAGGTCCCAGTTGTTGGTGATGATACGCTTTTCTGCGAGCATGCGATCGTGCAAAGCCGTGCCGGGATAGGGCGTCTGGATGTGGAAGGTCGCGGTGGTGATGCCCTGCGAGATCGCCCAGTCAACGGTGCGTTTAAAGACATCCGGCCCGTCGTGATCCATGCCAAAGACAAAGCTGCCGTTGATCATGATCCCAAGATCATCCAGCCGACGGATCGCCTCTCGGTAGTCGCGCCCCAGGTTCTGTTTCTTGTTGCTTGATGAAAGGTTGTCTTCGCTCAGCGTTTCGAAGCCGACAAACAAACTGCGCAGCCCGGCCTGCGCCGCCTGTTCAATCAGGCTCCCGCGCAGGATCGAATCAATCGTCGCCGCCCCTTGGAATATCCTGCCCATCCCGCGCATCCCCTCGAATAACGTCGAGGCGAACCCCGTATGGCCAAGCAGATGATCGTCAAGAAAATATAGATGCCGACCCGGCAGGCGATCGATCTCCGCCAGCGCATCATCGACATCCTGCGTGTAAAACGACTTGCCGCCTTTAAAGAACGCATCCTTGTAGCAGAAGTCGCAGTGATGCGGGCAGCCGCGCGTCACGACGATGGAGTTCGGCACGAGGTAAAGATTGCGTCGGATCAGGTCCCGGCGGATCGGCGGGATGCCGACGAGTGTGCGCTTCGGCGACGCGTAACACTTGCCCGGTCTTTTATGTCTAAAGTCTTCGAGAAACCTCGGGAACGTATCCTCGCCCGGCCCCGTAAAGATCGCATCCGCATGCAGCACCGCTTCATCCGGCAGCGCGGTGACATGCAACCCACCCAGCGCAACGAAAACGCCACGCTCCCGGTACGCATCAGCGATCGCATATGAGCGATAGGCATTGGTGATGTAAACCTGGATAACGACCAGGTCCGGCTCATCATCAGTGTGCAGCGTTTCAACATGCTCATCGACGATCACCGCTTCATCGTTCGGCTTTAGATACGCCGCAAGCGTTGCCATCCCGAGCGGCGGGAACAGCGAATACTTGATCGGTCGCCAGTAGGGACTCTTTGCTTCAGTCAACGCCGGAAGAATGAATTTGACTCTCATTACTCATGGTTACGCCGAACCCATAGCGCGGGTTCCGAGTATCCATAAATGAAAGTGAAAATTTGTTTAAAGTGAATTTACCAGTACCGTTCTAGCCGGATGTTTCCATCGGGTTGATCGCGATCCCCAGTGGTGAAGCCTAATCTGCTTAGTGATTCAGTTGTCTGTTCGATCATCTGAGGATTGCCGCAGAGCATGGCGAAGCACTTTTCGGGATCGAGTTCGATATTCGTGATGTACTTGAATGCTTCGGGCTTAAGGATGTTCCCGATACGGCCTCTCAGGCCTTGCCATGGTGAATCTACCGGCTCGCGCGTAACGGTGGGCAGGTAGATGATCGAATCATCCCCCGCCGCCATGTTTTTAAGTTGATCGTGATAAGCCAGATCTACCGCGTTGCGGCAGCTCTCAATCAGGATCAGTTTCCGCCAGCGGTTATTGCCACGGTACGTGTTGATCATGGACCAGTAGGGGGCGAGGCCTGTGCCGGTGGCGATCAGGATCAGGTGCTTGTTTGCAGGAACACCTTCGAGCGTGAATTCACCCTTGACCTTGGTATCCATGAACAAGGGGTCACCCGGTTTGAGTTGCCAGAGCATCGGCGTGAGTTTGCCATCGTTTACACGCACGATGTAGAACTCTGCTTGCGATTGCTGGCCGGGTGTGTTGGCGATCGAGTAAGCCCGGCGGATCATCTTCGGGCCGCGCCTGCGCGAACCGGCGGGGCGAGGCGGGGCGTCGGGATCGATCAGCGCAAGCGTCGTGAACTGGCCCGGCTCGAAGTCGAGCTTTTCATCGCCAACAAAGCCGACCGTGAAGATGGCCAGCGCTTCGTTGATATCCTTGCGATTCAGCAGCGTAGCGTTGTAAGGGTTGTTCTCTGTCATCTTGTTTGAAGCTTATCACATTCTTCATCAACCACACCACATAATAGCCCCGAGCGGAAGCCCGGGTTGCGTCAACATCAAACCAAAGAAAAACCGCAGGCTTCCGCCTGCGGCTGTTGGTTAATTTGTCGCGACCAACCTTAACTCAATCCCCCAGCGCATCGAGCATGGACTCGATCGTCGTGAGTTTCACGCGGGGTCGGCCAAGCTCTTTGCCGAGGTTAAGTTCGTGGGCGTCCAGCGATTGCCAGTGGTCGTAGCTGAAGAACGCCGGCTGGCGTTCACGCACGAACTTCTCTGCGGCATCGGCGTCGGGGTGCTCGGGGTTGAGCAGCTTGCCCGACTGGACGTCTTCAAGCATGCACTCAACGGTTTCGATGGCGTCGCCCTTGTTCGTGCCGATCAAACCGGTCGGGCCACGTTTGATCCAGCCGGCGCAGTATTCACCGACGAGTTGCTCGTGTGTCTTGTCATCGGTAACGCGGCCTTTTTCATTCGGGATCACCGCCCAGCGTGAATGGAAGGGGACGCCTTCCAGCGCGACGCCCTGATACCCGACGCTGCGGAACACGAGCCCGCAATCCAGGTGTTCGCTCTTTTCAGTAGCGCGCGGGCGGAGCGTGCCGTCGTCGGTCTTGTACAGTTCATTGTGGATGATGTCGATGCCTGCAACGCAGCCGTCCTTCTCGGTGATCTGCGTCGGTGAGACGAGGAAGCGGATGATCAGGTCACGCGACTTGCCTTCGTCCGGCGCTTCGGCCAGGGCTTGCAGCGTCTCGACCTTCTTCTCGACGGTGCTGTCGGGGTTGTCGGCCATGTACTTCATCGTCAGTTCATCAAGCGCGACTTCCTCGGGCAAAACGCGAACCTGTGCATCATGCATCTTGCCCAGTTCTTTGAGTTCCGGCAGGCTGAACGCGGCCTGAGCGGGCCCGCGCCGGCCGAGCATCACAACATGCTTGACCTTGCTCTCGGCAAGCTGCTCGAGCGCGTAGTCGGCGATGTCGGTTTCCTTCAGTTCATCCACCGTCCGGCAGAGGATGCGAGCGACGTCGACCGCGACGTTGCCCACACCGACCACCGCGACACTTTCCTGTGACAGGTCGAATTCCAGGTCACGGTAATACGGGTGGCCGTTGTACCAGGCGACGAACTCGGTCGCCGAGTGCGAGCCTTTCAATTTTTCGCCGGGGATGTTGAGCCGACGGTCGGTCTGGGCGCCGACGGTGTAGACGATCTGGTGATAGTACTTGCGGAGGTCGGAGGGTTTAAGGTGTGTACCGCAGGTGACGTTGCCGAAGAAACGGAACTTGTGGTTCTGCGCGGTGCGGTCGAAGACCTTGGTGACTTTCTTGATATTCGGGTGGTCTGGCGCGACGCCGTGGCGCACAAGACCGAAGGGCGTCGGCAACCGGTCGAACATGTCGACTTCCACGTTAAGGTCTGCTTGCTTAAGCAGGTGATCTGCGGCGTAGAAGCCGGCGGGGCCGGCACCGATGATGGCGACACGCAGAGGCTGGTCCGCACTGCCGGGTTTGCTTCCTGAGCTCATGAGGGGTTCTCAATCTCCAAGGTGGTTAAGGATAATTGGGTACTGATTCGTGGTACGCTTGGCTTGTGCTGTTAATCAATAACCGGTCAGTCAACAACCTCGATCTGCGACACATCCCGCACCTCGATCTGAGGGCGGTCTTTATGCAGCGTGACTTTCCCGGTGACCAACAGTGTTTTATTCAGGTAGTGTTCCTCCGGCGGATCGGGCAACAGTTCAAACGCTTCCTTGAACATCGCGATGTAGAACTTGTCCTGCCAGTCGGAGTCGTAATTCAGGAAGCAGATGTTCCCGATGTTATTCGTGTCAACAATCGTGCCCTTTACGGTGATCACACGATCGAGGTATTTGTACGCCTCGTCCCACGGCACGGGGCCTTCGGGATCGGGGAGCGTGGAAGCCTGCGGCGGTGGGGCGTCGAACGTTTGCTCATCGATGAGTTGAGTGGGAGGTATCGGCGGGGCTTTGGGTTCACCGTAATTCGGGAAGGGGTTGGTGCCGCCGGGGGAGACGTAGGCTTGAGCGGGGGGTATTGTGTTGTGGGTCGACGGTTTTGAAGTGTCGACTTCTTCTGTTGTTTTCGCCTCGGCGTCTACTTGGTCCGAACCGTCTGCCGCGACCATCGTGGTTGGATCGATCGGTTCACCGACGGCGTAGATCAGGCCGACGCACGCTATACCAACGATGAAGACCATCACCAGCGCCACGATCGGTCTACCCATGCCGGGATCGGCCGAGTCCACAGGCGCATCAAACGGGCCGTTGGGGGTTGTCATGGCCACCTCGCTAATAAGTGAATGAGCACCGGATTGTATCAAAGCCGGGGCCGTTTGCCGAGTGCCCGTCGCACGCAAATGCTCGGCAAAACCTTGATATATTTCTGAAAAACCGCACCAGACTGATACATTTAGCCGGTCTCTGCTAGGATGGACTTATGGACCGCATCCTCGGACAACCTCGGGCGATCGACCTGCTGGATCGCCAGCTAAGTACCGGTCGCCAGCACCACGCCCTGATCTTCCACGGGCCCACCGGTGTCGGGAAGTTCACCACCGCGCTGGCATACGCACGTGTGCTGCTGTGTCATGATCGCCAGACCGGATTAACCGGCCAGGTCAGCGCATGCGACAGTTGTGAATCGTGCCGGTTATTGAGATCGCTTTCGCAGGAAGACGACGCGGACGAAGAAGACGATACGCACGGCCTGACCACCGCCCACCCGGACCTGCACGTCATCCGCAAAGAGCTTGCTCGCTTCAACGAAGACCGCACGATCCGCGACCGCAAGCTCACCAGCATCCCGGTGCAGGTGCTCCGCTCGGCATTAATCGAACCCGCGTACCTGGCGTCGAAGCTCGGGCACGGCAAGGTGTTCATCGTCGATGAAGCGGAACTGCTGAACCCGACAGGCCAGAACGCCTTGCTCAAGACGCTTGAAGAACCGCCCGACGGGACGACGATCATCCTGGTGACCAGCAACGAAGACAAACTGCTGCCGACGATCCGCAGCCGGTGCATGCGTGTCGCGTTTACTTCCTTGCCGAATGAAGCGATAGAGCGGTGGTGCGACCGACACGCACCGGATTTAAGCGCGACCCAACGCCGGGCTCTGATGCAGTTTGCCGATGGCAGCATGGGGCGGTCACAGATCATCACGCGGTTCGATCTGCTTCGTTGGTCTGACAATGTCTTGCCCGCTCTCGATCTTGCAGCGCAAGGCAGACCGACGCCCGGGCTGGGCCAGATGCTTTACGACTTCATCGATACGTTTGCCGGCGACTGGGTCAAAGCACATGACAACGCATCCAAGGAAGCCGCGAACAAGCAGGCGGCCGACATGATGTGGTCGCTGATCGCCAACCACGCTCGCAGCAGAATCGCTGAACTCACCAGTCAATGTGATCCGGATGACACGATCGTAAGCGAAGCAATTTTGACTCCCTGGCTGAATGTTGTTGAAGCGACCAATGAGGCGCAGATGCTGCTGGCTTCCAACGTCAATCTCTCGATCACGTGCGACAACGTCGCGGTCCGCATCATGCGATCGCTTGCGACGGCTTCTCAACCTGTTGGGTGATCTGCTTGGCTAAAAGCTCAATCGCCCGCTAACCTGTAGGCCGTATCAGGGGTGATATTGCATGGCTTGGTTTCTACTCATTCTGCTGGCGGCATCCGAATGGATCATCCGGATCGTGATGGCCGGTGTCATCCTGCGCAGACGCTTCTCACCCAGCACGTCCATGGCCTGGCTGGTGCTCATCTTCTTCTTGCCCGAATTAGGCCTGTTTATCTATCTGTTGATCGGCGTGAGCCACCTCGGCAAACGTCGCGTCCGAACCTATGGCATCTCACAGGCGCAATCGCGCGCCCGCTATAATCCCGAACGCTTTGCGGAGTTTGTTGTTCGGCCAGAGATCGAGCCGCAGCAACACAACATGATCCTCCAGGCCGAACGCATCAGCGGCAACCCGATCATCGCGGGCAACGATGTTGAACTGCTTTCCAGTGCGGACGACCTGACCGATCGGCTTGTGGAAGATATCGACGCGGCCAAGCACCACGCACACCTGCTCTACTACATCTATCGGCCCGATGATATCGGCACAAAGATCACCGAAGCGCTGGTCCGCGCGAGCAAGCGGGGCGTTGCCTGCCGGTTGCTGGCGGACGCCGCGGGTTCTCGGCCGTTTTTCCGCAGCGAGATGCCCAAGCATCTGCGCGATAACAGCGTGGAAGTCATCCCCATGCTGCCGGTCGCTCCCTGGCGCAGAAAGCTTGCGCGGATCGATCTACGTAACCACCGAAAAGTCGCGGTGATCGACGGGCGCAGCGCTTATGCCGGCAGCCATAACGCGGTCAATGAAGATTACGGCCACAAGCATGCGGGCAAGTGGGTCGACCTGTCCGCACGATTCACCGGGCCCGTCGTCTCGCAGTTCCAGCAACTTTTCTGCGAAGACTGGACCTTTGAAACCGATCAGGCGCTTGGCGGTGAGGACCTTTTTCCCCCGCTCGAACCGACCGGCGACATCCCCGCACAGGTCGTGCCGACAGGACCGAACAACGAGGGTGAAACCTTCCGTCGCGTGCTGATCGCGGCCCTGTCCGCCGCCCAACGGCACATCATCATGACCACGCCATACCTGGTCCCCGATGAACCGAGCCTGGTCGCGCTGTCGATGGCGGCGGATCGTGGGGCGCAGGTCGACCTGATCGTGCCACGGAAGTCCGACCACCCGCTCGTCGCCGCAGCCGGGCGTTATTACTACCAGCCGTTGCTCGAAGCGGGGATCAACATCCACACCTACGACGGCGGCATGCTGCACGCCAAGACGATCACCGTCGACGATGCCTTTGCGCTGCTCGGTTCTGCAAACCTCGATATCCGTTCGTTTTACCTGAACTTTGAAGTGAATGTTCTGCTTTACGGCGGGCAGATCACCAAGCATCTGCGTTTCGCTCAGCAACAGTATCTCAATAACTCCAAGCCGGTCATGCTCAGCGAATGGCGCGAGCGGCCGATCATCAAGCAATACGCCGAAGGCGCGGCTTCGCTGTTCTCACCACTTCTATAAAAAACTTCACCCCGATGCGTAAACCCGACCGGGTTTGGGGGTGTATACAGGTAGAGAACATGGACGCGGCCGAGGGAGGCGCCGGATCGGTGAGAGATTCACTGGAAGGGATATATCGGGATCATCGCCAAGGCCTGTACAGCCTGGCGCTTTCGATCACCCGCCAACCGGCCCTGGCTGAAGACGCGGTCCAGGAAGCGTTCGCCAGATTGTGGCGACGCGGCACTGCGGCCAGTGGCGATCCGGTTGCGTACACCTTCGCCACCGTGCGGAACACCGCGATCGATACGGTGAGTCGGAAACAAACAGCAGCGACGGACCCGACCTCGCTCTACAACGGCCAGTATCACGATCCGTCCGAATCCGTGCTCGCCGATGAAACAGCCGACCGGCTGCGCGACGCGGTCGACAACCTGCCCGATGAGCAGCGCCACGCAGTCGTGATGAAGGTGTATGCGGGTTTGACGTTTCAGCAGATCGCCGAAGCGTGTGATGAGCCGTTAAGCACGATCAGTTCGCGCTACCAACGCGCACTTTGCCGGCTGCGTGATGTATTGGGAGATGAAGTATGAACCAACAAGAACCCCACGATGAACGACTGGAAACCGCCTTGCGCGGCTTGCCATTGCATAAACCGAGCCGGATGCTCGATCACCGCATCGAGCAGACGATGGTCCATCGGCGTTCACATTGGCGCGGGTACGCTGCCGCCGCGTGTTTCGGAGGAATATGTTTCGCCGCCGGTTTATTGCTTGGTCTGCAGAACAACACGAACAATCAATCAACGCCCGGGCGATTGGGTGAGGTCAAAGAACTGACGCCGACGTATTCTGATGAAGCCGGTCCGCGTCTCGTGTCGGGGCCCACGCAGATCGATGCGCAGTGGCCGATCGCTCAATCGCAGTTTTCTTACAACATCGATGCCGGACCACCGATCCGCGCTACTGTTCAGGATACCATCGAACGCACGCGATGGTTTGATCCTGGAAATAACCGCGATATCGAGCTGATCCGCCCCGTGCGTGAAGTCACATTAACCAGACAGAATCCCTATTGAATCAAACGCATTTTGTATAAGGAAACAAGCCATGTACCGTTTTTCACTCTCCGTTGCCTTATTGATGATGGGGCTTGTTACAGCCCCCGTGCACGCAGATAAAAAGCCGGATGCACCTGTACCCGGTCCAATGTTTCACGTGATGGCAAATGCGCCCAAGCAGAAGATGGTCAAAGCGACTTTCCTGGGTATTACCGCCGATCGCGTTTCCCCGGCATTGAACAGCCAGCTCAAACTCCCCAAGGGCCTCGGGCTCGTCGTGACGCACGTCGCCGATGACAGCCCCGCGCAGGCGGCCGGGCTTGAGAAGCATGATGTATTGCACAAACTCGACGACCAGTTGCTGGTCAACTTCGAGCAGCTCGCGGTGTTGATCCGCCTGCACGAGCCCGGCGACACCGTGAAACTTACTCTGATCCGTGGCGGGGAAAGCCAACAGATTACCGCGACGCTTGCCGAACACGAGGTGCCCGAATTATCGATGATGCCCGGCCCAGCGCCCGGCATGTATTTTCCCAACATGACCATGCCTAGCAACGCTAAGTTCTTCACGATACCGAAGTTTGAACTGGAAAAGCTTAAGACCGACCTTGAGCATGTCGTTCCCGAACAATTCATCATGCCTGAAAAATTTGTGCCCAGCGAGCGATTCAAATTAAGCATGAAGGACGGCAACCACACCATCGAGTTAAACCAAATAACCGACGACGGCCCACACCTGAAAGTGACCGATGCCGATGATAAGGTCCTCTTTGATGGGGTATGGGATCCAGAATCCGAACAACAACCGCAGCTACCCGAAGAAGTCATGAAGAAAATCCATCAGATGATCAGCATGCCGGACTTCGGCGAGCCGATCCGCATCCAGGCGGACGAGTTCGAACTGATCCAGCCCGCGCCTTCTCCTGCACCGGAACCCGGTGTCTAGAGAAAACGTGGCACACAAAACGGGCGGGTGTCTGAAATCAGATGCCCGCCCCTTCGCTGCGCTCAGGACCGGCGTTGGGGGGAGAAAAGCCATTAGCCTTTAGCTGTTAGCCATTAGCAAAGATCATAAATCATCAATCCTAAATTCAAAATTACAATTCCCACACCCCACACCCCTTTGATTCCTGACCCCCTCCTGCATACAGTGCGCCCTATGAAGTACCGCCTGCTTGCAATCGATCTGGACGGCACACTGCTGTGCCCGGAGGGCAAACTCAGCCCGGAGAACGCTGCCGCCATCGCAGAAGCACATCAGGCGGGATTGACGGTCGTGCCCTGCACCGGCCGCGGCTGGCGCGAGTCCAAATACATCCTCGACCAGGTACCCGACCTCGGGCTCGGTGTCTTCGTTACCGGCGCGACTATCACCGATGTAAAGTCGGGTAAGTCCGCCCATCACACAGCGTTCGATCCACAGATTGCGTCGGATCTGGTTGAATTGCTGCGCGATGAACCGCATGCCGTGCTCGCCTATCGCGAACCCAACCGCGTCGGTCACGAATACCTCATCACCGGCCACGGCCAGGTCACACCCAACAGCAAGTGGTGGTTCGACTTCACCCAATCGCAACTGCACGAACAACGCGAGGTAACACCCGACGATCTTCAACACACGCTGCGCATCGGCATGGTCGCGCCCGGCTCACAGATGCCGCGCATCCTCGAAAGAGTGCAGGCAAACTTTGCCGACAAAATCGAAGCCCACGCCTTCGCCGCCGTCCAGTCACCTGATCCCGATGAAGCGGTCCACATCCTCGAAGTCTTCGCACCCGGTGTGAACAAATGGCACGGCTTAGAGTGGATCGCTGAGCAAATGAATATCGGCCACGAAAGCATCGCGGTGATCGGCGACGAGATCAACGACGTCGCCATGCTCCAGGCCGCCGGCTGCGGCATCGCCATGGAAAACGCCATCGACGCCGCCAAACAACACGCAAATTACGTCACCAAACCCAACCACGATCACGGCGTCGCTCATGCGATCCGTCAGATATTGGATGGGGTGTGGTAGAAGAATCTCTAATCGCTATTCGCTGATCGTTAATCGCTAATATCTCTTGCTCCAACGCCGGTCCTGAGCACAGCGAAGGGCCGGATATCTATTTGCCTCCACCCCGTGCGACACATTAGCGATTAACGATCAGCGATTAGAAATTAGATTCATCCCCCAACTTCCCGATCAATCACCTCGACCATCCGGTCCTGCAGATCTTTCATGCTGGCGTTGGAGATCGAAGGCGGGAAGCCGTTGAACAGGAAGCTGAACGCGATCGTGTGCTTGGTGGCAATGGGCTTACCGGGTTCGGTCGCTGCGTTGGGATCGGTGATGATCAGGTAGCCGGACAGCGCGGAGACGCCGCGGATATAGCCGCTTTTACCGTAGACCCAATGGCCGGTTGGCAGCTTGCGGAACCGCCCGTCGAGTGTGCCGTCGCCCATGGATTCGTCTGGCTCGACCTTTCCGTTATAGGAAAGACTCGCCAGGAAGATCGGGCCTTTCTCCGCATCTTGATGCATCGATTGCAGCAGTTCAGCCAACACGCGTGCCGTCACCTTGTTATCTCGGCTAAGACCGCTGCCGTCGGCGATCGTCGCGCCGGTGGCATGCGTGCCCAGACGTTCGGTTAAGGCGTGACGGATCGCAGCGGCGCCGTTTTCCCAGTTGCCGGAGGAGCCGGTCAACGCATGCCCCATCCGCTTGAGCAACGCCTCGGCGAACAGGTTCATCGAGTCCTGGTTCGTCCGCCGCAATACCGCCGGCAAAACGGTTTCGACACGATGGATCGGTTGATACGCCGGCAACGCCTGGCCCGGCACAAGCCGACCGACCTGGTCGACCTGTATCCCCGCTTTACCGAGTCGATCGATAAGCAACTGCGCCAGGTATACCGGCGGATCGTTGAGCGTCACACGTATCGGCGAATAGAACGTAGATTTAACCCGCCCCTTCAACGTCAGCTCATTCGTGCCGGGCTTGCGATCCATCCACACTTCGTTGGCTTTGCCGGTAACCGCGCTGTTGAAAACCGTCAGGAAGGGTGAATCCGGATACAGTTCGTATCGCGGGGCCGCGCCGACACGGCTTGCCGGTGAAGGCAATATGTGCAAGCAGTTGTCGTGGAAGTTGATCCCGGCGACCTGGGCGCAGTAGTGCTTGTGCAACTGCCCCTCGGGCCAGGAGGGATGCACCATCTGCTGGTCGAACACCGTGTCGTCCACGATCAGCCGTGCGAAGTGTGTCTGGCCGGTTTGTTTCACAGCATCGACCCACTGCGTAAGCAGGTCTTCTGCGGTAAGGTTGGCTTCCTTAAGCAGAATCGGATCGCCCAGCGCCGGATCGCCGTCGCCCCGGATGATAAGTTGGCTCCCCATATTGGGGGATTCGGGGATCACACCGAGTTCGGTCCGGAAAACAAAATTAGCACCCAGCATGTCCAGCGCCGATGCGGTGGTCAGCAGTTTCATGTTGCTGGCCGGGATCATCGGTTCATCGGCACGGATCTCGGCGAGCAGTTCGTTGGTATCCGCATCAATCACGCAGATTGAATAGCTTGTGCCGCGCAGGTCCCGGCTGTTAAGTAGTTGCTCAAGCGCACCATCCAACGGCCCGGCGTAGGCCAGTGAAGCATACGCCCATAAAAAGAACAGGCTCAGCAGCAGGATACGTTTACGCATCAATCTTTCGCCCTCGTGGGGTTAGCCTGCACATCCTAGTACAACCCCTTACATCGGGCCAGAGGCCCTAGCGACGCCAGTATGCACGACGTTCAAGTGTTTTTAATTCATATTTTATCCCATGCCCACCCTCATGCCGGACCATGACGTGTAACAACTCCGGGTCCGCCGCAAACCAGTAATGCTCTACCCAGTCCGGTGCAAGGTGGACGACCAAGTGATGGGCCTTATCGTCTTGATTAGGCACACCAATCCAATCGACCCCTTTGTATGTCACGATCGCAACACCGGTTTTTAATTCGTCCGGTAAGGTCAGGTGCGTATCCGTCTGATCACGCAACAGCTGCAGTTCCAGTGTCTTGGGCGGATTATCAAAAGGATACCCTCGCAAAATCAGCGGTAGTGCGTCCTGAAACGCAAAGTTGGTTTCAGGCTTCAGTTCATCGCCGCGCTCCCCCTCATCTGGGAAGTAGCTGAATTGACGCCAGCGAAGTGTTCCCGCGTGATTGATGTACTGTTTGAACGTTGCACCGCAGTCTTCCTGCGATCCCATGTCCAGCTTCAGGCTCTTCAGATCGTCCTGGCCCACGTAACACATCGTCGAAAAATGATACGTGTAATTTTCAGTTGGGATATCATCACGCACGTGCAGCTTGAAAACCGCACGCCCTGTTCCATCGGGACTTTTCGTGAAAGTTTCAGGGCTGGCGTGTTCCTTATTGATGTAGATGCGTGCGGTGTAGGTTCGCGGCTTGCCGTAGATCGTGCGCGTCGCTTCATACGTGGCGCACTCGGCCTTGCCATCAAACCACACGGGGTCATCCCGCCATGCATGTGTGAATGATTCGAATGTTTCAGACTGAGCCAGCAGCGAAGGGCTGAGCACCGCAAGTAAAACCAGCGTCCCCATGACAATAGATAATCTTTTGTTCTTCATAACCGGATTGTAGGCTAATCAAGTTGGCGATAGCGCCAGACATTATTGATGAAAGATCAAATGGCCTACCCCGCCTCCATGCCCAGCAGACGGCTGTAGTGCTGCGTGTACTGCTGGTGCATGCGTTCTTGCGTGAATGTCTCCAGCAGTCGTGCCCGACCCTTGTTGCCCATCGACCGGCGTCGATCCGCATCATTGAGCAGACTCATCAGATTCATCGCCAAGGCTTCATCGTCCTCTCGCGGCGACAGCAGGCCCGTTTCTTCGTGCTCCACAACCTCGGGATTCCCGCCCACATCCGTCGCCGCGATCGGCAACCCGGTTGCCATCGCTTCAAGCAGCGTTACGGAAATGCCTTCACTCAGGCTCGACAAGACAAACACATCCGCAGCCGGCAGTAACGCTGCCACATCGGCCCGCGCGCCCATGAAAATCACGTTCTCGCGGATGTCCAACTCGCTGACCAGCGCCTCGATGTGGCTTCGCTCATCACCCTCACCGATCAGGCACAGCTTCGCCTGGGCGAAGCCCGCAGCGACCTGCGCCATCGCCCGGATGGCCGTGGCGTGGTCTTTCACCGAATGGAACCGAGCTACCTGCATCAATAGCGGCACTTCATCATCCACACCGATGATCTGCCGGGCACGTTTGCGCGATTCAGCGTCGGCAGGGGGGAAGTCATCCGGGTCGATCCCGTTGTAAATCACCTTGATCCGGCCTTCCGCGATCCCCTCGTTATCAATCAGCGCCTGTTTTACGAACCTGCCGACCGCGGTCACACGGTCATGCGGCTTGATCAGCCAGCGGTTGGCCAGCACGCGCTTGGGCTTGCGCTGATCGGGGTAGTGTCGGCCGTGCTCGGTAAAAAGAATCGGCGGCAGGACCGAAAACCGTCGCGAACACGAGGCATAAAAGAAGGGCGTGTACTGATGAGCATGTAGCAGGTGGATGCCTTGCTGCTTCACCACCGCACGCAACCGGTTGGCGACCTTCCAGTCAATACCCGGCTTTCGATCCAGCTCGACAACCGTGAAGCCTTCCGCTGCCAGCTCTTCGCCCAGTGTCCCGATACCGTCCAGGCACAGGAAGATGAACCGATACCGATCCCGCAGCTTCCGCGCAAGGTCCGCCGCGAGCATCTCCGCGCCGGCGCGGTTGAGCTGGTGTAACACGTGGCCGATCGTAGGGCGATCCTCATTCATACGCTGTAAATAACTATCGGCCAACCTGTTGCCATCTCTACGGTTGCTATCCGATCGGACAAGTCTATGTCACAGCTTTAGATATCAACCAATACAAGAAAAGTCTTTTTGATCTCTTGTGGAGGCCTTAAATCCCTTGCTTTCCCGTCTTGGATAAGTTAAAGTTATGAACTGCGAGCTTAGGTATTAATTATACTTATTATAGAAGTGTGTGTGCGTGTACGAACCAATGCAGACGCTCAAGCTATTTGCCGACGTGGTCAAACACCACAGCTTCTCCCAGGCGGCGGAGCTGCACGGTATCAGTCAATCCGCAGCCAGCCAGCGCATCGGGCAACTGGAGAAAAAGCTGGGCGTGACGCTGCTGGACCGCTCCGTCCGCCCGCTGGCGGTGACCCATGCCGGGGCGATCTTCGCCCGAGGTTGTGAGTCTCTGGTCCAGGAATACGAGAACCTCGAAGCCAGGGTCGCCGGGCTGACCAAGGACCCGGAGGGCCTGGTCCGCGTCAGTGCGATCTACTCGGCCGGGATCGACCTGCTGAGCCGAGCGCGCAAGCAGTTCATCGAACAGCACAAGAAGATCTCCGTTGAAATCCGTTACGTCAGGCCCGAGCTGGTCTACCAGGCTGTCCACGACGGTGAGAGCGATATGGGCATCGTGTCCTACCCGGAGACTTGGCGTAAGGTCGATTGCATCCCACTGCGGGACGAGACGATGGTGGTCGTGTGCAATCCACAGCACCCCATCCTCGCTAGCAAGCAGGTAGATGTTAAGGACCTGCAGCAATACGAGATGGTGACCTTTGAGCCGGACCTGCCGGTAGGACGTCGGATTCGTGAGTACTTCAAGTCGCATAACGCCAAGCCCACGATCATCAACGTGTTCGACAACATCGACACGCTCAAGGGGGCGGTGGCCGTGACACAGCAGGTGACGATCCTGCCGGACCGTACGGTGATGCGAGAGGTGGCGGCCGGGACGCTGGCGATGCTGCCACTGACGCCCAGGCTCGTCAGGCCGATGGGCATCATCTGCAAACGCCGCTGCCGTAACGGCTCAGCCTTCCCGCCCGAGGCCCAGGCCTTCGCCGACTTCCTCGTCGCCCATGCCGGGCCCGACTCAGACTTCGACCAACAGATTCAACACGACAACACCGCACTCATGGGAGCGGGTATATGAACGAGAGTATGAACCAGGACAAGTACGACTTTTTGCCCGTTGTCAGTAGCGGCGGTGACCTAAGCCCCGGCCCCGGCTTCCCCAAGGCCGACGGGCTCTACGACCCGGCCAACGAGAAGGACGCCTGCGGTGTCGGCTTCATCGCCCACATCAAGGGCCACAAGAGCCACGGCATCGTCGAAGACGCCATCACCATGCTCATCCGCATGGACCACCGCGGCGCTTGCGGTTGCGAAGCCAACACCGGTGACGGTGCCGGCATCCTCACCGCCTTGCCCCACGGCTTCTTGCGCAGCGTTGCCGAACGCGACGCCGGGATCGAACTGCCCGACGCAGGACTTTTCGGTGCCGGTAACGTCTTCCTCCCGACCGATGAAGCGCAGCGCAAGACCTGCAAGGAAATCTTTGAAAGTGTCGTAGCAGAGCAGGGCCAGGTCCTGCTGGGCTGGCGCAAACTGCCCGTCGATCCCGACGCCGCGGATGTCGGCCCGACCGCCCGCAGCACCGAGCCTTACATGGAGCAGGTCTTCATCGGCGCAGCCGACGGACTCCATGGCGACGACCTCGAACGCCAGCTCTACATCATCCGCAAATACGCCAGCCGCAAGATCCGCCACGAAACGCAGCTCGAACAGCGCAAGTACTTCTACGTTTGCAGCCTCTCGACCAAGGTCATCGTCTATAAAGGTCAACTCACCTCCGGTCAGGTCATGCCGTACTACCCCGACTTGCAGGATGAACGCTACATCAGCCACCTGGCGATGGTCCACTCGCGTTTCAGCACCAACACGTTCCCCAGCTGGGACCGCGCCCAGCCGTGCCGGTTCATGAGCCACAACGGCGAAATCAACACCCTCAAGGGCAACGTCAACTGGATCGCCGCACGCCAGGGCCTGATGGAAAGCAAGCTCTTCGGCGATGACATCAAGAAGCTCTTCCCGATTTCCGAACCCGACTGCTCCGACTCCGGCAACTTCGACAACGCACTGGAACTGCTGTTGATGGCTGGCCGTTCGCTGCCCGAAGCGGCGATGATGATGATCCCCGAGGCGTGGGAGAACCACGAATCCATGCCGATGGGCAAGCGTGCGTTCTATGAATATCACTCCGCACTGATGGAGCCGTGGGACGGCCCGGCTTCCGTCGCGTTTACCGATGGCAAGTACATCGGCGCGACGCTCGACCGAAACGGCCTGCGACCCAGCCGATACTACGTCACCGAAGACGACCGCGTCATCATGGCGTCGGAAGTCGGCGTGCTCGATATCGACCCGGCCAAGGTCCGCTTCAAGGGTCGACTTCAGCCCGGACGCATGTTCCTCGTTGACTTCGACAAGGGCGAAATCATCGCCGACGACCAGCTCAAGCAGGAGATGGCATCCGCACGACCCTACGGCCGATGGCTTCAAACACAGCGCATCGAGCTGTCCGACCTGCCCGCACCGGCGCCGGAAGACATCGAGAAGATCAGTGAAAACCGCATCCTCCCGCTGATGCAGTCCTTCGGCTACACCGTCGAACACATGCACCTGATCCTGCTGCCCATGGTACGCCAGGGCACCGAGGCGATGGGCTCGATGGGTAACGACCAGGCGCTGGCCGTCCTTTCCGACAAGCCGCGTCTGCCTTACGACTACTTCAAGCAGATGTTCGCGCAGGTGACCAATCCGCCGATCGATCCGCTGCGCGAAGAAATCATCATGTCGTTGCAGACGTTCATCGGCCCCGAGGGCAACCTACTCAAGACGACCGAGCCGCAGTGTCACCGCCTGCAACTGTCTCAGCCAATCCTGACCAACAAGCAGCTCGGCGCGATCAAGAGGGTCAACCACCGCGGTTGGAAGTCCCGCGTGATCGACATCACCTATGAAAGACCGGTCGGCGGCAACGGCGTCGAAGGCGGCAAAGCCCTGGTCGATGCGCTGGACCGCATCTGCAGCGAGGCTACGAAAGCGATCGAAGACGGCTACCAACTGATCGTGCTCTCCGACCGTAAGGTCAATCGCGATCGGCTGCCCGTCAGCTCGCTTCTTGCAACCGGCGCGGTGCACCATCACCTGGTCCGCACCCACGCCCGTACGCAGATCGGCATCGTCGTTGAATCTGCCGAGGCACGCGAGATACATCACTTCTGCGTCCTCTTCGGCTACGGTGCCGATGCGATCAACCCCTACCTCGCCTTCGATGCGCTCAAGTGGCTCAAGGCACGCGGCCGCGTCGGCTTGTCGCTGTCCAACGAACAACTTGTCCGCAACTACATCAAGAGCATCAACAAGGGCGTGCTCAAGGTCATGTCCAAAATGGGTATCTCGACGCTCGCCAGCTACAAGGGCGCCCAGATCTTTGAGGCATTGGGCCTCAGTAAGGATGTGGTCGACCGCTGCTTCGCGGGCACAGCCAGCAAGCTCAAGGGCGCCGGCTTCGATGTGCTTGCCGAAGAAGCACGCCGCCGACATCACCTCGGCTTCCCGCCGCGCAAGACAGTGCGGATGGAACAACTGCCCAACCCCGGCGAATACCACTGGCGGGCCGGTGGCGACAAGCACGCCTTCTCACCCGACACGATCGCCAACCTTCAGGTCGCCGCTCGCACCGGTAGCTCCGCCGCGTACGATCAGTACGCACGCATGTGCAACGACGATGCACGCAACCGCTGCACCCTGCGCGGCCTGCTCAAACTCAAGACCGACGATACATCCAAGGCCATCCCGCTCGATGAAGTCGAACCGGCTAAGGAAATCGTCAAACGATTCCGCACCGGCGCCATGTCCCTGGGCGCGCTTTCCAAGGAAGCGCACGAGACGCTCGCGATCGCCATGAACCGCATCGGCGGGATGAGTAACTCCGGCGAAGGTGGCGAAGACATTGAACGCTTCGCGCCGTTGCCGAACGGCGACTCCAAGCGGTCCGCGATCAAGCAGGTTGCCTCCGGCCGCTTCGGTGTCACCAGCTACTACCTGGCCAACGCCGACCTGATCCAGATCAAGATCGCCCAAGGCGCCAAGCCCGGCGAGGGCGGCCAGCTCCCGGCCCACAAGGTTGATGAGTATATCGCCAGCATCCGTTACTCGACGCCCGGTGTCGGCCTCATCAGCCCGCCGCCGCACCACGATATCTACTCCATCGAAGACCTCGCGCAGTTGATCTTCGATTTGAAGAACTCCAACCCGAAGGTGCCGATCAGCGTCAAGCTCGTGTCGGAAGTCGGTGTCGGCACGATTGCCTCGGGGGTGAGTAAGGCCCACGCCGACCACATCCTGATCAGTGGTCACGACGGCGGCACCGGCGCTTCACCGTTAACCAGTATCAAGCACGCCGGCCTGCCCTGGGAACTCGGTATCGCCGAGACACACCAGACGCTCGTGCTCAACGACCTGCGCTCCCGCGTGCGTCTTGAAACCGACGGCGGGCTCAAGACCGGGCGCGACCTTATCATCGCCGCCTGCCTCGGCGCTGAGGAATACGGCTACGCAACCGTGCCGCTGATCTCCATCGGCTGCATCATGATGCGTAAGTGCCACCTGAACACCTGCCCGGTCGGCGTCTGCACGCAGGACGAGGTGCTGCGTAAGAAGTTCTCCGGCCAACCCGAGCACGTCGTCAACTTCTTCTTCCTCGTGGCTGAAGAAGCCCGGCGATACATGGCGGCCCTGGGTATCCGCAAGGTCGATGAACTGATCGGCCGGGTCGACCTGCTCGAACCGCGCGACGCCATCGAACACTGGAAGGCCGACGGCCTGGACCTGACGCCGATCCTCAAGCCCGCGACCAAGCCGCGACCTGAAGTCGAAGTCCGCAAGACCATCAAACAGGATCACGGCATCGATAAGGTCCTCGATATTCGGCTCATCGAACACGCAACCCCCGCGCTTGAGCACGGCGAAAAGGTCCGCGTCGAACTGCCCATCGGCAATACCGACCGAACCACAGGAACGATGCTCAGCAACCAGGTCTCGAACAAGTGGGGCGAGTCGGGTCTGCCTGATGACACGATCCAACTGAACTTCCACGGCTCGGCTGGCCAGTCGCTCGGCGCGTGGCTGGCACGCGGTGTGACCATCCGCCTGGAAGGCGACGCCAACGACTACGTCGGCAAAGGCCTCTCCGGCGGCAAGCTCATTATCTATCCGCCGCAGGTTTCTACCTTCGAGGCCCAGGAAAACATCATCATCGGCAACGTCGCGCTCTACGGGGCAACCGCCGGTGAAGCCTACTTCCGCGGCGTTGCGGCCGAACGTTTCTGCGTTCGTAACTCCGGCGCAAAGGCCGTCATCGAAGGCGTCGGCGATCATGGCTGTGAATACATGACCGGCGGACGCGTCGTCATCCTCGGCAAGACCGGACGCAACTTCGCGGCCGGCATGTCCGGCGGCATCGCCTACGTCTGGGATAAGGAAGGCGAGTTCCTCCAGAACTGCAACCTCGGCATGGTCGACCTCGAAGGGCTTGACCGGGAAGAAGACGTGGCCGAGGTCAAGGCAATGATTGAGAAACACTTGGGATACACCGGCTCGAGTGTGGCCGCACGCGTTCTGGCCGATTGGGACCGCGTCATGCCGCAGTTCGTGAAGATCATGCCCGTCGATTACCGCCGTGTATTGGAACAGCAAAAAGCCAAAGCACGACAAGCGACACCACCGGGTGCCGTGGACCTGCCGCGAGGCAAGCCCGGCGTCGTGCAGAGCTAAGTGGACCGGATGATTCAGGACAAGCACGTGGCCCCGCCGCGCAACGCTGATTTAGAACGGACCCCTCGTTGTGTTGAGGTGTTCAAAACTTGGAGACTGACCTTGGGTAAGCCAACAGGATTCTTGGAATACGAGCGACAGCCGATGACCTCCCGCGCGCCGGACGTGCGGATCAACGACTTCTACGAGATCATCGAGCACGCAGATGAACAGATGCTCCGCGAGCAGGGTGCGCGCTGCATGGATTGTGGTGTGCCGTTCTGTCAGTCCGAGACCGGCTGCCCGATCGACAACCTTATCCCCGAATGGAACGACAAGGTCTTCCACGGCGATTGGCGCGGCGCGTACGAACGCCTGGCCAAGACCAACAACTTCCCCGAATTCACCGGCCGGGTCTGTCCTGCGCCGTGCGAGGGTTCCTGCTGCCTGGGCGTGACCGAACCACCCGTGACGATCAAGAGCATCGAGTGCAACATCATCGACCGCAGCTATGAAGAAGGTTGGGTCAAGCCGATGCCGCCCGCCGACCGCACGGGTAAGAGCGTCGCCATCGTCGGCTCCGGCCCCGCCGGGCTTGCCGCCGCCGATCAGCTCAACAAGGCCGGCCACACCGTCACCGTCTACGAACGCGACGACCGCGTCGGCGGGCTGCTGATGTACGGCATCCCCAACATGAAGCTCGACAAAAACATCGTCCAGCGACGCATCGACCGCATGATCGAAGAAGGCGTCGGCTTCATCACCAACGCACACGTCGGCGTCGATGTCGACATCAACAAGCTGCGCCACGATTACGATGCGATCCTGCTCGCCTGCGGCGCGACCGTCCCGCGCGACCTGCCCGTGCCAGGCCGAGACCTCAAGGGCATCCACTTTGCCATGGAGTTCCTCCACAAGAACACCAAGAGCTTCCTGGATTCCAACCTGAAAGACGGCAACTACATCTCCGCCAAAGATAAAAACGTCATCGTCATCGGCGGCGGCGACACCGGCACCGACTGCCTTGGCACCTCCATGCGCCACGGCTGCAAGTCCGTCGTCAACTTCGAGCTTTTGCCCGTCCCGCCCGTCCAGCGCGCCGATGACAACCCCTGGCCGCAGTGGCCCCGCATCTTCCGCGTCGACTACGGCCACGAGGAAGTCGCTGTCAAGTTCGGCAAGGACCCACGCGAGTTCTGCATCCTCACCAAGGAATTCGTCGATGACGGCAACGGCCACGTCAAGGCCGTCAAGACCATCCAGGTCGAATGGAAGAAAGACGATAGCGGCCGATTCCAGATGACCGAAGTCCCCGGCTCCGAACGCGAGTTCCCCGCCGACCTCGTCACCCTGGCGATGGGTTTCCTCGGCCCCGAAGACACGCTCGCCGACAAGCTCGAACTCGAACGCGACGAGCGCAGCAACTTCAAAGCCGAGTACGGCCGCTTCGCCACCAGCATCGAAGGCATCTTCGCCGCCGGCGACTGCCGACGGGGCCAGTCCCTGGTCGTCTGGGCCATCGCCGAAGGCCGTGGCGCCGCCCGCTGCATCGATACCTATATCATGGGCAACTCCGACCTGCCCGCCCCCCGCATGAACACCGGCCAGATGTCCAGCGCGGGGTGAGTGATACCCACAGCCGTCGATTTATTATATAATTAACGCACGTCTGATAGACCTGTCTTGGGGTCTGTCCTGGGTGTCCTGCAATCATCTTTCGGAGCAAGATAATGACCCGTCTTTGGCAAAAATTCCTCGTCACAGCTCTGGTTTCACTATTAAGTCTGCTCGCCATCGCCCCCGCACAAGCCGCCCGGCCCGACAAACAGGTCCGTGCGATCTGGGTCACACGCTGGGACTACAAGAAACCCGAGGATGTCCGCAAGATCATCAATAACTGCGCTTCCATGCGCTTCAATGTCATCCTCTTCCAGGTCCGCGGCAACGGCACGGTGTTCTACCCGTCCAAGATCGAACCTTGGGCCTGGGAGTTGACCAGCGAAGGCCCGGAGACGACCGGCAAAGACCCCGGCTGGGACCCGCTGAAGATCGCCATCGCCGAGGCACACAAGCGAGGCATCGAGGTGCACGCCTACTTCAACGTCTTCCCCGCTTGGCGTTCGCAGAAGTTCCCACCGAAGGACAGCGGCCAACTCTGGTGGGAACACCCCGACTGGTTCATGTGTGACGCCGCCGGCAAACGCATGATCCCCCGTGACCAGGAGATCGATAACAAACGCGACTGGTACAGCTTCATCAGCCCCGGCGTCCCCGAGGTGCAGGATTACCTGGCGGACCTCTGCGAAGAACTCGTTACAAACTACGACCTCGACGGCCTGCACTACGACTACATCCGATACCCGCGCGAGATCCACGAAGTCGCCGAAGGCTACGAAGCCCGTGAAAAGAAACTCGGCAACTGGTCGTTCGACCCCGTCAGCCTCGCCCGTTTCAGCAAAGAGACCGGCATCGCTGCGCCCGACCTCGACCCCGACGCCTGGATCAAATGGCGGGCCGCGCAGATCACCGAAACCACTCGCAAGATCAGCGAGCGCGTCCGCAAGATCAAGCCCAACCTCATCATCAGCGCCTCGGTCATGGCCGATCCCGACGATGCCTACAAGACCAAGATGCAGGACTACGTCACCTGGATGAAGAAAGGCTACCTCGACGCCGCGATCACGATGAACTACACCGGCGACAACGCCCAATTCACCCAGCGCAGCAAATCGCTGCTCGACCGAAAACCTGAAAAGGGTTGGGTCGTGCCCGGCATGAGCTTCGGCAACAAGGCCGACGTCATCATCCAACAGGTCGCGATCACCCAGAAACTACACGCCGACGGCTTCTCCGGCTTCGCCTACTCACACCTGTTCGACCGCGACGACAACCACAAACCCAAACCCCTCGCCGAAGAACTCATCAAAGACCTCAACCCCGGCAAGACGGACACCCCGTGGAAACAACGACGGTAGGGGAGGGGTGGATGTCTAATGTTCGATGTGCGATGTTCAATGTGTAATCGCTGATCGTTAATGTTTCTTCCCCCCAACGCCGGTCCTGAGCGCAGCGAAGGTCCGGGCGGTTTTTGTACATATACGATCGTCAGCCATTAGCCATTAGCCATTAGCCATTAGCACAGATTGAACATTCCACATCGAAGATTGAACATTCAAGATACCCGGCCCTTCGCTGCGCTCAGAACCGGCGTTGGGAAAACAAAATCATCAATCCTAAATCCTAAATCCTAAATCATAAATACAATTCCCCACACCCCACACCCGTTTCCCCTAAACTGCTCCCATGCGTATCACCACATGGAACGTCAACGGCCTGCGCGCCGCGTTGCGTAAAGGGTTTGAAGAACACATAGACCGCGTCAAGCCGGATGTCCTGCTGTTTCAGGAAGTGCGTGCGCTGCCCGATCAGCTTCCCATGCCATGGGCTGCGCCGGACGGTTGGCATGTGCATTGGCATCCTGCTGAGAAGAAAGGCTACGCCGGCGTTGCTGTCTGGTCGCGCCACCCGATGAAGGTGCTTGGCACGGGTTTATCTGATGATGACAAGGACCTGGAAGGCCGTGTCCTGAGTGTCAAGATCGAAGGGCTGCGCCTCGTCAGTGTCTACCTGCCCTCCGGCTCCAGCGGCGACCACCGACAGGCCGAGAAGGAAAAGTGGATGGCCCGGTTCATGCCCTGGGCCCAGAAGCTCGCCAGGTCGCGCGTCCCGACGATCCTCGGCGGGGACTTCAACATCGCCCACACCGAGCGCGACATCTTCTACGCCAAATCCAACGAGAAAACCTCCGGCTTCCTGCCCCACGAACGCGCCTGGTTTACCGACCTGCTGGATAACGGCTGGGCCGACCTGATCCGCCAACATGCCGGCGACGTTCAGGGCCCGTATTCCTGGTGGAGTAACCGTGGTCAGGCACGTAAGTTGGATCGCGGCTGGCGTATCGATTACCTGCTCGCCAACCGCGCCGCCGCCAAACGCTTCAAGCACGCCCACATCGACCGCGAGGCCGGCCTCGCCGTCTCCGATCACGCCCCGGTTTCCATCGATCTGGATGACTGATTCCGTCATTGCGGGTCTACCCACCTTGGCTTATTCTAAGCCTTATTCAATAGTCTTAACCCGATCAGGAGCCGTACACGTGAGTCAGACATTAGAACAGCTAAGCGAGGTCTTCCAGGAGGTCTTCGACGATGATGAACTGGAGATCGAAAGCTCCACATCCGCCAAAGACATCGACGAATGGGACTCGCTGATGCACGTCAACCTGATCCTGGCGGTGGAAAAACGCTTCGGCGTGCGGTTCACCGGGACTGAAGTCGCCAGCCTCAAGGACGTCGGCGAACTGGCGTCGCTGGTGGATGCGCACCTGGCCAAGGCCTGAAAAGGGCATGGATGGATCGCGACCAAGGCAAGGAGTGCCGGTAGGTGAACAATCCCGCATTGCATCACGTGGGCATCGTCGTCCCTGATGAGTCGCTGGTCACGATGTGGGTCGATCTGTTCGGCCTGGAGATGGGCCGGCGCCAGTTCGTCCCCGCGTATGAGGCGGAATGCATCTTCACCCAAGGGCCGAGAGGTCTGATCGAATTTGTCGTGCCGCGAGGCGGCGTGCTTGCCAAATTCAATAAAGGGATGGGGGGCCTGCACCACGTCGCGTTTGAAGTCGACGACATCGTGCTGGCAGCCAAACAGTTAAACGAGCAGGGGGTTGAGCTCCTCGAATCCGAACCCGTCGACGCCGGCCCACTGCTGATCAACTTCATCTCCCCGATCTACACGCGGGGTGTTACCGTGGAGTTGGTGCAGAACGTTTCCTGAATAAAACGAACCTGATATCTAACGAGTAAGACGCATGACACATGTAACCGACGTGCAATCAGCGATCGAATCCGCCGCGGCCAAGTACCCCATCGCCGCCCGCTTCACACAGGACCTGCTGGAAAAAGCACGCAACCTCCTCGCCCCGCACGCCGAACACCAGATCAATACCCACGGCGACGCCTTCTGGCAGCAGGCCGAACACCTCGTCGACCTCGCCCAGCGTATGGGCGGCTCGCCGATGGATTCACTCATCGAATACACCTACGCCTACCTCAAAGAGCAGGCGCGCTTCATGCAGACACAGGAATACAGCCACAGCGACTTCGAAGATGTTTATAAAGAGGTCTACGACAACCCTGACGTGATGGGTAAGTTCTACCTCGAAGGGCTCATGCTCACCCACGCCTACTGGCCCATCCACTTCGATATCCACCACTTCTTCACCGAAGCGTTCCTGTCCCGCGTCCCGGATTCAGGCGTCGGCTGCGAGTTCGGGTTCGGGCACGGCCTGTACCTGCTGAACATCCTCGAAGCCAAACCCGGCACCAGCACCAACAGCCTGGACGTCAGCCGATTCTCTATCGAATACGCCGGCAAGCTGCTCGCTGAAGCCGGTATCGCCAAAGACCGCTACACCCTCGGCTCCGGCGACGCACGCGTCCGCTGGCCCTACGAAGACAACACCCTGAGTTGGGGCGTCTTCGCCGAAATCATCGAGCACGTGCCCGACCCGCTGTTCTCATTGAAAGAACTGTGCCGCTGCCTCAAGCCCGGCGCACCGATGTTCGCCACGACCGTCGTGAACTCCAACGCCATCGATCACCTGTACCTCTTCACCGAGTGCCATCAGGTCAACGACATGCTCAAAGAGGCGGGCTTCGACATCGTCGCCGAAAAATCTTTCCGCGTCGCCGACTACGGCAAGAACAAGCAGGACCCGTCGATCGACGTGGCCTACGTCTGCGTTCCTTCTGAAAAGTAAACGGTAAGTAGACAAGCATGAATCCAGCCGACCAGATCAAGCAGGCCGTGAAACTCCGCAAAGCAGGCAAGGCCGATGAGGGCATTGAGCTGCTGCGCGCCGCGCTGCGTCTTGGCGGATTCACCGGCGAAGAGATCGACAAGGCCGGCCGCTACATCGAAAAACAATTCAAAGACAATAGCGACGTCCACCGCGTCCTGATGGTCGGCCAATGCACAACCACCTGGCTCGCTAACGGCCTGGCCGCACAAGCCCTCGGCCGGGGTATGTCCGCCTACGTCATCGACGGCGAATACGACAACGTCATGCAGGAACTGCTGACCGCCGCCTCCTCGGGCGAGCGCATCGACACCGTCGTCTTCGTCCCCTGGCATCAACGATTACTTAGCGGCGCAGACCGCAGCCCCACCGATCGCGTTGCCGACGAATTAGCCTTTTGGCAACAAGCCTGGCAGATCGCAGCCAATCAACTCAAGGCCCGCATCATCCAGGTCGGTTACGACTGTATCGATGCGGGTCCGTTTGGCGTCAACCTCTCGGGCGAACCCGAAGGGCCCACGGGCCTGATGCGTGCGATGGACCGCGCCCTGCGTGAAGCATTGCCCAAAGGCGCGTACTTCGTCGACCTTCAGCGCGTCGCCGGGCAGATGGGCCGTGATCAATTTTACGATGCTCGCCGATACCACTGGACCAAGCAGCCGTTCAGCGAAGAAGGCACTTCGTTACTGAGCTATCACCTCGCCGCCGCTCTTCGTGCGGTGACGACCGGCCCGAAGAAGGTGCTCGTACTCGACCTGGACAACACACTCTGGGGCGGCGTAGTAGGCGAGACCGGCCCACTCGGCATCTCCGTCGGTGAAACCGCGGATGGCGAAGCCTACCGCTCCTTCCAGAAGTACGCCAAGGGTTTAGCCGAGCGCGGCGTCGTCCTGGCCGTCTGCTCCAAGAACAACCCCGACGATGCGCGTGAACCGTTCGGCAAACACCCGGACATGGTCCTCACGCTCGACGACTTCGCCGCGTTTGAAGCAAGCTGGGACCCCAAACCCTTGGCCATCGAACGCATCGCCAAGACGCTGCGCCTCGGGCTCGATAGTTTCGTCTTCGTTGATGACAACCCTGCTGAGCGCGAACACGTCCGCCAGGTGTTGCCCGAAGTGGAAGTCGTCGAAGTACCCGAGGATGCCGCCGGTTACGTCCGTGCGGTGGAAGCGGGGCTCTACTTCGAGGCCGTCGAAGTCTCCGGCGCGGATCGTCAGCGGGCTGAGCAATACGCCGTCGAACGCAAGCGCCGCGATGCCGAACAGTCGTTCGCTTCGATCGATGATTATCTCGCGTCACTGGAAATGATCGCCGATGTGCGCGACATCGACGAAACCGACATGCAGCGCGTCGTCCAACTGCTGGGTAAGACCAACCAGTTCAACCTGACCACCCGCCGCCACACCGCCGAGGATGTCCGTGCGATGCTCGCCCAAACAGGCGCGGTCGGTATGACGCTTCGGCTAAGCGATAAGTTCGGCGATCACGGCCTCGTCTCCCTCGTCATCGCGGTGCCGAATGATGAGCAAACCCTGCGTATCGACACCTGGCTCATGAGCTGCCGCGTCATCAACAGGACATCCGAACAGTTCATGTTCAGCATCCTGCTCGAGCGCGCGTTGCAAGCCGGATTCAAAACGCTTGAAGGCGAGTTCATCCCTACCGCGAAGAACAAGCTCGTAGCCGACCTCTACGACCGACTCGGCTTTAAGCGGAAAACCGAGGACGCGGACGGCTCAGTCGTCTACACGCTCAACCTGTCCGACCCGCCGAACGTTGTCACCCACATCAAAACCGCCGAGGCGATCCCCGGATGATTCCAACGATCGACCTGGCGACCAAAGAATTCTGGATGACCATGCTGCTGGCGGTCGTGCTGTTAACGCCGCTGACAAAGGCGACCGCACGTCAGTATGTGTTCGCCGCGGTCAACATCATGTTCATCTCACTCATACTGCACGTGCAGGTGTTGTGGGTGCTGGCGGGTGTGTTATGTATCTGGTCAGGCTTGCGCATCCTCGCACAGCCGAAGCCCTGGCGGCTGGTGTTGATGTTCGTCGGCTTGCTGATCGCCTTGGTGTTGTTCGTGTTCAACAAGCGACCGGACGTCTCGATAGCATTGGGCGTGGGCGGGGTCAATCCGATCCTGGCGGCGGTCGGTTATTCGTACGCGATGCTGCGTATCTTCGATGTCGGGCGCGTCGTCTACCAGGGCGGCCGACCTTCACCGAACCCCGTGGCAACGATCAACTACATCCTCCCGTTCCACATGCTCGCCGCCGGGCCGATCCAGTCTTACGAAGACTTTTACGATCAACCGTCCGTGCCCGATCCGCTTACGCCGGTCCAGGCGCTGGAAGGTATCGAACGCATCGCATTGGGACTATTCAAGAAGTTCGTTGTCGCCTTCACGATCCAGCATGTATTCCTGACCGACTTCTACGTGACCGGTCCTTACATGCTCTTCGAAGTGCAGATGCATTACATCTGGCTCTTCCTCGACTTCTCCGCCTACAGCGACATCGCCGTCGGCATCGGCAAACTCATGGGCATCCACACTCCCGAAAACTTCGACAAACCCTACATCGCCCGCAATATGATCGACTTCTGGGACCGCTGGCACATCTCGCTGTCCCTGTGGATCAGGCGCAACATGTTCATCCCCATGCAACTGAACATGGCACGCAAGACCGGCGGCAAACACCCGCTGCTCATCGCGACCTTCGCCTTCACCGTCGCGTTTCTGCTCTGCGGGCTCTGGCACAACGTCAGTTGGCCCTTCTTCTTCTGGGGCGCGATGCACGCCGTGGGCCTGGTCATCACCAATACCTACCGCTACTGGCTGACAAAAAAACTGGGCAGCAAGGGCGTCAAAGCCTACCGACAGAAGTGGACGTACCGCCTGGTCGCTCAGTTCCTGACCTTTGAATACGTCGCGTTCTCCTTGCTGATCATCGGCTACCCCTGGAAGGAGTTGTTCTGATGAGTGATGACCCAGCCATCAAACTTACCTGGTGGCAGTGGACATACCGGCTGATCAAGATCGTCCTCATGATCGTCGCCGCGTACTGGCTCTCGCGCACGGGTGAAACGTTCTTCTATCAGGGTTTTTAGCCGACGCGGTCATGATTGACTTCAAACGATATCACGGCCTGCTCATCGTCAGTGGGGGGATGCTGTGCGCGTTCGTCTTTTGCAACATCCTGCTGAACGTCATGTTCGGCAGCGACCCGGCCATGTTCAACGACCCGGAAAAGAAAATCGCCTGGGTCCAGTTGCAAACCATCGGCGAAAACGTCGCCGGCGTCGAACTGCAAACCCGCAATCATCATAACGAAGGCCCCGAAGCGTTCGGCGTCGTCCTCGGGCAATCCACCACCCTCCGAGGCATCGACCCGACGCTGCTGAAAAAAGAAGTTGTCCCGCGTCATCCCTGGCTTCTCATCAACGGCTTCGGCAGCAGCTTCGTCAAGCTCCGGCTCTACGCCCAGACGCTTACCGCCAGCAAGGTCCAACCCGACACCATCATCCTCGGCCTGCACGCCACCATGCTTGTCGGCCAGGGCGCAGCCGACCTCGAAGAAGACGAAACGGAAGCCTCGGTAGATGATCGAGCGAAAAAGAATGAACCTTCCGAGTACAGTTGGCGGCCGGACCGTTGGCTTAAGGATCACAACTGGGTCCGCAACCAGCGCCGCAACATCAGCCACCACACCAACATCGCGTTTTTCGAAGCACGCCTCGCCCTGCATGAACGACTCGACAGCGGCGCGGTCGGTTTGTTCCAACCGTCAGACCGCCCCTGGCGCCCGCTGGGACGCAGGGACGTCCCCGACCGTCGGCCCGAAAAATACCTCAAACGCCAGTTCAACGGCTGGTCCCGCTTCGGCTGGTTCCAGGCCGAAAGCTATTCAACCACCGGACGCCACGCCGACGCCTTCCGCGACCTCATCGCCGACCTTGATGCGCTCGGGCCCAAGCAGATCATCATTGTGAATCTGCCCGTGTCATCCAGCTTGCGCGGCTGGTTGCCGCCCGAATCCAACGATGTCTTCCGCGAGTTGATCGATGAAGTCAGCGTCGGACGCAACATCCTCGTCATCGACCTGCGCGACGCCATGCCCGACGACGCTTTTTCCGATTACGCGCACCTGAATCCCGCCGGCCGCGAGGTGTTCACACACATGCTGGCTGAAAAAATCAACGAGCTGAACAACAATCGATAACCTGCCGTACAATCCGGGCACATGAATGATCCTTTCGACGACTACCGGAAACCGGGCCCGGCTCGTTTTGAGTTCATCCTCATGATTTGTCTGGCGGCTACCGCGCTACTCATCAGTGCCTACCTGTCCTACACCTCGATGAGTAAAGGCATGAGCCCCGCAGGTTGTGGTTCGGGTTCCGGATGTGCAGAAGTCCTATCAAGCAAGTTCTCGCACTGTCTGGGCATCCCCGTCAGCCTGCTCGCGATGGGCGTCTACATCGGCATCATCATCGCCTTGTTCTTCTCACGCTCTGCGAATGAAAAGACAAATTACATTGCAAGATTCGTGCTCTCACTGCTCGCCACCGTCATCGCGGGTTCCGCTATCTGGTTTATCTACCTGCAACTCATCCCGCTTCGAGCGATCTGCCCCTATTGCATGGCCGATCACACGATCGGTTTGATACTCGCGCCTCTTTTGTTCTGGCGCATCCGTTTGCGCAGCATCCCCGCGATCGTGCTCGGTCTCGTTCTCGTCCTCGCCATGATGCTCGTGCAGATGGGCACAAGTTCGATGCTCATCACACTCGACACCCACAGCAGCGATCAACAAACCGCCACTGGCCGCACCGTCACCGTCCTCGACGGCAAACTCACACTCAACCTCAGCGAAGAACCGCTGCTCGGTCCGCCGGACGGCAAGCAGGTCATGGTCATGATGCTCGATTACGCCTGCCTGCACTGCCGACACACGCACAGCGTCGTCGAGGAATATCAAGAGCAGCACCCGGGCCGGCTTACCGTCGTCCTCCTGCCCATGCCTCTGAATCACGGCTGCAATCCTCATGTCTCGGACGATATTGACGAGCGATTCAAGGAAAGCTGCGAATTGACCCGGATCGCGGTCGCCTTTTTCCTGGCAGACCCCGGGGCTTACCCGGATTTTGATCGGTGGATGTACGAGCCCGTGCAGCCCCGCACCGCTAAAAACGCCCGCGCCGAGGCAATCCGACGGCTTGGAGAAAAAACTTTTGAACAAGCTTATAACGATCCGCGTATGCAAGATCGGATAAGCCGCAACGTCCTATCTTATGGGGAAAGCGGCGCGGACTATGTGCCCGTACTTTTTGTGCCCGGCGCCCCGGCAGTTGTAGGCCGGCTCGATAATGTGGGGGCTCTGCAAGCCTTGCTGGACCGGGCATCCAGCCAACAGTCGCAATGATGGGAATAATCGTCACACAATCCAACACCCGGGACACGTGTCCTGATACATTCGGTATCAGCCGCACGCATTTGTTTGCCGCTTTGGATAATTGAGGTCCAAAGGGCATGATCCAGGGGGAATGGTTTCGTCGGGTCCGTTCCGGGGGGATCCTTCGTGGCCGACAACATAGAACCGGGACATTCCTATTAAAATAGGAAAACCCAACGCATCAGAGCATCAGGTAGGAGCCTGCCGTGAGTGATCAGGTCAAGGAATTAGCCGTGGATGATGTCGCGCTGCTCTCCGAAGCGTCGAACGGTTTCCGACGTTTGGAAGAGCAGGTCGCAAAGGTCATCATCGGACAGAACGACACCGTCCGTGCCTTACTTGCCGCCACCTTCTGCGAAGGACACGCGCTGCTCGTCGGCGTGCCCGGTCTGGCAAAAACACTTCTCGTCAAAACACTCGCACAAGTCCTCGGCTGGGAATTCCGCCGAATCCAGTTCACCCCCGACATGATGCCCGCCGACATCATCGGCATGGAACTGTTGCAAGACGATGAATCAGGCAACCGGGCCATGCGCTTCGTGCCCGGCCCGGTCTTCGCCAACATCATCCTCGCCGACGAAATCAACCGCACGCCGCCCAAGACACAATCCGCGCTGCTCGAAGCCATGCAGGAACTGCAAGTCACCAGCATGGGCAAGCGCCACGAGCTTCAGCGCCCGTTCATCGTCGTCGCCACGCAGAACCCCATCGAACAGGAAGGCACGTACCCGCTGCCCGAAGCGCAACTCGACCGCTTCATGTTCAGCCTGTGGATGGATTACCCGGATGTCGATGATGAAGAGCAGATCGTTATGGAGACGACCGCGCCGCGTCCCATCGAACTTAAAACCGTATTCACTAAACAGCAGATGATGCAGTACCAACAACTGGTCCGCCGTGTTCCGGTGAGTAAGCACGTGGTCAGTTATGCCGTGGCGCTGGCGCGCGCGACGCGCCCGGGTAGAGAATCGAGCAGCGACTGGGCGTCGCGCTTCGTGCAGTGGGGGGCCGGCCCGCGCGCAGGTCAGCACATGGTGTTAGCCGGCAAAGCCTTCGCCGTGCTCGACGGTTCGCCCACCGTCACGCAAGGCCACATCCGCCAGGCCGCGCCGCTGGTCCTGCGCCACCGCGTGCTTCCTAACTACCAGGCCGCAGGCGAAGGACTATCCACCGACAAGATCATCCAGCGGATCATCGATGAAGTAACCCACCAGGAACCCGCCCCAACATAAGCCGCTCGCGGCTTAGCGTCTTCCTCCCTCTCCCCCCGGGAGAGGGCCGGGGTGAGGGCCGTTTTTCTTGTCTCTTACAATTTTCCAAACTTCGTTCTTAATTGATCCCCATGCCCGACCAGACAGTCCAACCCGACAGCCCGGCCGAGCCCTCGCACATCAGCCCGTATCTTCAGGTGCAGGACCTGGCGGTGCTGCGCAACTACATCTTCGCACCGCGCCACCCCATCCGCGGCCGATACGCCGGCCGTCACACTTCCCGGCAGCGCGGCCACTGTGTCGAGTTCAACGACTACCGCGAATACGCGCCCGGCGACGAGGTCGGCGACATCGACTGGAAAGTCTTCGGCAGAAGCGATCGACTCTTCATCAAACTCTTCGAACACCAGACCGACATGACCGTCGGCCTGCTCATCGACGCCTCGGCTTCCATGGCATACGACGGCCTCGACCCCAAACGACCCGTCAAACCCGCTCAATCCTGGATGGGTAAACTCAAAGCGCTGGGCACGAAAGTCGACACGCGAAAAACCAGCCACATCATCGAACACCCCAGTAAGTACGACCAGGCATGCCTGATCGCTGCGGCCATCGGATTTCTGACGATCCGCCAGCAGGACCACATCGCCTTCGCATTTGCACGCAGGGGCCTGCACCGCGAACACGATGCGCGCGGCGGTTTCGAACAGCTCAACAACATGCTGCGAGCCATGCACCGCGTGCGCGTAAACGACAACGCCAACCTCGCCGATTCCGCCAAATACTTCACGCAACGCCTGCCGCGCCGCAGCCTGCTGATCGTCTTCTCCGACCTGTTGGAAAGACGCGATCCGATCTTAAAAGCATTATCCGCATTCACCTCGCGCGGAGGTGAAGCCATCGTCTTCCACATCCTGCACGAGGATGAATGGCAACTGCCCGACATGCAGGAAGCGATCTTTATCGACAGCGAAACCGAAAGACGCGTCCGCCTTAACGTCCCGGACATCCGACTATCTTACGAATCACGCATCAAAGAATTATGCGACAACTGGCACGACGACCTGACCGCGCGCGGCATCGATTACCACCGCGTTTCGACCGCGACGCATTACCACGATGCCTTGCGTGATTACCTGTTCACACGCGCTGCGCGTGTTTAACCTGCGATCTTGAGTTAAACCATGACCACGCTCGCCGCCATCTCGCTCCTTGCACCAAGCCTGGTACTTGGCGCGGGCCTGGTCGTGCTGCCGATCGTGGCGCACCTGCTCAACCGCAAAGCCCGCCGGCGTGTCACCTTCCCAAGCATCGTCCTGCTCGTCGCCGCCACGGCAAGCCAGTCCTCCATGTTCAAGATGCGCCGCTGGTGGCTGCTGCTTTTACGCTGCCTTGCGGTCTTCGCGATCGTGCTCGCGTTCATGCAGCCCGTCTGGCAATGGGCGCACGCCGGCCAATCTCCCGACGCCAAGCGCGCAACACTTATCGTCATCGACACCAGCGCCTCGACGGGCCAACTCATCCATGGCATCCCGGTAAGTCAATCTCTGCAAGCAGAAGCCGATCGCATCCTCGATTCACTCAAGCCCGGCAAAGACGTCGCCAACATCATCTTCGCCGCCGCCAGGCCGCGCTCCGCACTGCCCGTGATGGCCGACAACTTCCAGGCGCTGCAATCCGACCTGAAGACGCTTAAGCCCACCGCCGAGCGCGCCGATCTCAACGCCGCGCTTTCGCTGGCCGGTCGCATGCTCGCCGAACACGACGGCCAGACACGCCTGTTCATCCTCTCCGACCTCCAGCAAACCAACTGGACCGACACGCTTACACAACTCGATCAACACATGACACTGCCCGACGATGTGAACGTCGCCATCTACACGCCGCCCGCTCGCTCCCCGACAAACCTCTCCATCCATTCGCCGGTTTCGCAGCCGACAAACCCGCGCGTCGGCCAGCCGTTCAACCTGCATGTCACCGTCGCGAACCACAGCGAGCAGATGCAATCCGTTACGGTTCATGCATCCATCGGTGAGCAAGCACTGCAGCCCAGACCGATCACGATCGAGCCGCGACAAAGCCGTGAGGTCGTCTTCACCGCTACACTCAATCGGCCGGGCGAACACCGCGCAGAGTTCAAGCTGTCCACCGATGCGCTTGCGATCGACAACACCTGCTACCAGGTACTCTACGGCGTCGAGCAAACCCCCATCTTGCTTATCAGCGACGATAATGCTGATACTTCCGGCGCTTCCGGGGGGGGCGCAAGCTACTTCATCTCCCGCGCGCTCGCTCCGCACGGCAGCAACCTCGACCGCTTCATCGTCAACCACAAGCACAGCTCCGAACCATTCTCGCCCGACATCAACTCCGCCGCCGCTGTCTTCATCGGCCAAACGCAAATATTCTCGGATACCCAACTAAGCGCTCTGCATCAATACATCGAAAGCGGTGGGGGCGTGATATTCTTCGCGACCGATATCAACGCTGTCGCCAACCTCTCCGCGCTCGAATCGCTCAAGCCGGATGTCGATCCGCTCTGGCAACCTGAAGCGCTGCGCATTATCGAGCCTGCGCAGAAGCCGCTTACCATCACGCACGGCGACTGGCGTTCGCCTTTGCTCTCAGGATTCAGCGAAACCGCCCAGCATGCTTTTCAACAGATGCAAATCAATCACGCATGGGTAGGGGGGCACGCCGATCCGAATGCAAGCATCCTCTTGCGCTACCAAGACGATACCCCCGCGCTGCTTTCGCGCAATAGCGGCGCAGGTCGGATCATGATCGCCAACTTCAGCCCCGACGCTAAGCAAAGCGACCTCGGCAAACACAGCCTCTTTGTCGCGCTCATGCAATGCACCGCCGACTACCTGCAAAACACAAACGCAAGACCGATCGAAAACCACGTCGGCCGATCCGCCACACTCTCGACCGATGTCCCTATCGACCGAAGCGCCTCCGCGCCAACCGCCTACCTGCCTGACGGCCGAACGCCAACTGATGCCTCGCTCGTCCTCGGCGAACCAACCTCCGACATCATCATCACCTCACCTGATTCGCCCGGCTTCTACACCGCACGCCAGGGCGATACCTTGCTCGGCACAGTGGCGGTCAATATCGATCCGCGCGAAGGCGACCTGCAGCTGATCAATGCAGACGAGATCACAGCCGTCCTGACCGACCGTGTCGCACAGGTCAGCACGACCGCTCAGGCATCACAGGCACAAGCGGACGAACACAAGGGACTGTGGGGTTGGCCGTTGCTGGTGGCGTGTGTGTTGCTGGCAGCGGAGATGTTTTTACTCGGACACTGGAGACGATGATCTGCACGTTGCCACTAGCCATGTTCTGGCGGCCGTACTTCCCGCCGACCCTCACGCTCGCCGCCACAGCCGTGCTGATCGGTTTATCCGTCTGGTCATACTCACGCTCCACACTGCAAAAACCGACGCTCGGCGCATTCACACTCACCATGCGCATCATCCTGATCGCGGCCGTCACAACCCTGCTCATGGGCCCGAGCATCATGCAGGCCGGCAGCGCGTATATGAACCGGCCTGTGCTGCGCATCCTGCTGGATAGCTCCGCCTCGATGCAGACCGCCGATGTCGAGCAGCAGCCGCGCTACGACTTCGCTCGCACGCACTGGCTGACCCCCGATTGGCTTGAGCAACTCCGCGAGGACTACGACGTGCAGCTCTTCACATTCGACAGGTCGCTGCGCTCGATCACCGATGATGTGTTGCAACAGCCGGGCGAAACCGTTTCAACCGCTGATGTATCCAACATCGCCCAATCTGTCTCAGACAGCCTGATCGAAACCGTCCCGCCCGGCTCGGTTATGCTCATCTTCTCCGACGGTCGGGACACGCTCAACGCGCCCATGCACCCGGTCGGCCAACTCGCACGCTCACGCGCTTGCCCGATCTATACCGTCCCGCTCGGTGGCCCGGGCATGGCGCGCGACCTCGCCGTCGTTGCCGTGCCGCGACAGCCATACCTCTTCGCTGAAGAGCCCGGCTCGATCACCGTCAGCGTCATGCGATCCAACATCGGCCAGGAAAATATGTTCGTGCACGTGCAGCAGGGCGATAACCTCCAGACGCTGCCCATTACGTTCAACGGCAAAGACACCGCCGCCATCGACGTCCCGATCGTGCACAACGAACCGGGCACGTACGATTACCGCGTCTGGGCCGACCCCATCCCCGGCGAAGTCGACGACAACAACAACACGCAGCCCGTCTTCGTCGAAGTCACAGCCAAACGTTTGCGCGTCCTGTTACTGGAAGGCCAACCCTACTGGGACACCAAGTTCCTCGCCCACGCGCTGCGCAAAGATGCACGCATCGAACTGACGCAGATCACGCAGATCACCCCCGACAAACGCGAAGCCATCGTCTCGCTTTATGGCACATCCGCCGAGTTGCCCCAGACACTCGAAGACCTGGGCCGATACGACATCATCATCCTCGGCCAAAGCATCGCGAACGTGCTTAGCGAAGATACCATCGCGCTATTGCCCGATTACGTTTCCCAGCACGGCGGCCGACTCGTCTTCGCACGCGGCAGAGCATACGACCCCGAGCTTGATGAAGACCAGCAAACAGCGTCTGTGCTATCGAGCGTCGAACCCGTCATCTTCGGCCAAGGCTCGCTGCACAACCAGCAACTCGACCTCGAACCGATCGGCATGTTGCAGCCGCCGCCCAGTCATGACCAATCAATCGATTCGCCCACACTCATCAACATCCCCGTCGTCATCCGTGAAAAAGCCGCCGCGCGCGTGCTCGCACGCACACGTCCCAAAGGTATTGCACACAATCAAACCCAAGGCCAACCCGCTATCGTCACCATGCCCTATGGCCGCGGCATGGTCGTGTCCATCTTGGGTGAAGGCCTCTGGCGCTGGGCGCTGCGACCACGAAGAAGCGACCAGACCAACGACACATTCGACCGCTTCTGGATGGATAGCGTCCGCTGGCTCGCGCTCGGCAGCGACTTCAAGCCCGGCGTCCCTATCAGCCTGCGCCTGTCTCGCCTCGGCGTACAGATCGGCGATCCGATCCAACTCGATCTGATCAGCCGAAGCGGCTTCGATTCGATCGATCCGCTCGTCGTCGTCGAAGCGCCCGATGGTTCGCGCTCTACGGTTGAACTCGCCCCCGTCCCCGGCGTCACCACACGCCGACGCGCTGAGCTGCACCCCGATATGCCCGGCGTCTACACCGTCACCGCTCACGCGCCCGATGCGCCCGGCCAGAGCATGCGCGCCCAGTTCAACTGCTACCACATCGACATCGAACGCATGCACACCAGCGCCAACCGCAGCGCACTGCGCACCCTCTCCGAAACCAGCGGCGGCCGATGCCTGAATGCAGACGATCCCGATGAGTTTTTCAAACTGCTCGATAAACAGCAGCAAGCGATGCAAACGCCGCCTAAACCCGTCTACGCATGGAACCACGGCTGGATCATGTCATTGATCCTTTCATGGGCGGGCGTCGAGTGGATCCTCCGAAGAGCAGGGGGGCTGCTATGAACACCCCGCACATCAACCGCCTGACGAATCACGTCGCAAGTTCCACGCACCTCGTCGAACAGATAAGTCATGCGCTGCGCGCGGTATTAGTCATCGTGTTATCCATCGCCGGCGCTGTTTTGATCGACGCGGGGTACGCTCTGTCCGGCGCGGGTCTGTTGCTGCTTGATCTTGCGATCATCGCCGCTGCCGTCTGGGCGCTGCGCCCGCTGCTGCGTTCGATGTTGCGTGGCCAATCGGATATCCGCACTGCCGCACTCTACATCGAAAAACGCCTGGATATTAAGGATAACCAGCTCATCAACGCGATCGACCTCGCATCGCAAAACGATCCACACACAAGCGCCTCGCTGCGAGCTGAAGCGATCGAGCAAGCCGAAGCGACGGCCAAAGACATCGCGCCTGATTCCATCATCGACCGCCGCCCCGTCAAGGAAGCTTTCAAACCCGCCGCAGCAGTCGTCGTCGGCTTACTCATCATCTACCTGCTTATCCCGTCCATCTTCCACGCCGTGATCCCCCGCCTGGTCCTGCCCCTTGCCGACCTGCCGCCTTTCACGCTCGTTCAGTTCCATGTCCGCATCGATCCCGAACCCGTCTACCTCGGCAAACCGGCCACCATCCGTGCCAACCTCTCCGCCCCCGGCGAACTCGGCCCGGCGCATATCGTCTTCGTCGATGACGATGTCAAGTCCCAACCTTTGCCGATGTATCGCACGTTCGCGCCAGACCAAACGGTTCAGCAAGAGGACACAACCTACCACTACGCCCTCCGCCTAGAGCGCGTCGAAACCCCACGCCGTTTCTACATCACCACACAGCGCGGCCGAAGCAAGCTCTACACACTCACCCCCGACACCTCCCCCTTAATCGAACGCGCAACCATCACATACGACTACCCCGACTACACCAACTGGCCCGATGCACACTACCGCCTGACCTCCACAGGCATCCGTGCACTTACCGGCTCCAGCATCACGCTGCACATCGAAAGCAACACCACACTCGCAGGCGGCTCGCTCGAACTTACTACATCAACACCATCCAACAACCAAACCCCCACCGACCAAACCTATCAACTCACGCCCAACCCGACCGACGCGCGCATCGCAGCCGTCACTTTCCCCCTGCAATATTCAGGCGAATTCAAACTCACCCTCTCCGGCTCAGACAACAAGCCCGGCGTCGACACACTGCAAGGCAAACTCACCGCGCTTCCCGATCGTCCGCCGAAGATCGATATCCTCGAGCCCGACCGTCAGGCCGTCGTCCCCGAAGGTTGGCCGATCGATACAACATTCGTAGCCGGTGACGACATCGCCATCAATCAAACCACGCTACACCTCGGCATCAACGATCAACCTACACAGCCGATCGACCTCGAACTCGTTTTCGAAAAATCATCACACACCGTCGCCCGGTCCGCCTACACCATCCAGCCGCACCTGTTCAACGCAAGAGCAGGCGATACGCTCAAATACTTCGCCAGCGCGCAGGACAATCATCCGGACGCCCCGCAGTCCACCGAGTCCCCCGTCCACGCGATCCACATCATCACCATGCAGCAGTACATGGACCTCGCCCGCACGCAGTACCGCATCGATGACCTTGCCGCGGAGTACGAAGTGATACTCGATCGCTTAGGTGATCTCGAAGCTCAGCGCGATGAACTACTCCACGAACTAGCCGAGTTGCAGAACCAGCTCAACGCAGGCGAAGCGCTCACCGATGAGCAACAACAAGCCATGCAGCAGTTGCAGCAGGCCCTCACCGATTATGCCGAACAAAGCTCTGAGCTGGCGGAGGAGCTGAATCAACGCACCGATCAATCCTCGCTGTATGAGTTTGAAGAAAACTACAAGCAGATGCTCGAGCAGCTCGCCGACGACTTGGAAAACCAGCAGCAACTCGCTCAAGCACTCAATGATGCGCTCGAACATCTAAACAGCGACTCCAGCCAGTCCCAGCCATCGCAGATGCAAGAGCTTGCCGACGAATTCGCATTGATGAACGAACCGTTCTCCGAAGAAACCCGGCAGCAAACCGAATACACACAAGCGGAGCTTGAAAAACTCCGGCATGCCGACGACTTGATGCAGCAGGGCGAGCGCATCCGCCGGGTCGCGCTGGCGCAGGATGAGTTGGCGGTGCGTCTATCGAGCCTGGCCGAGTCGAATCCGCTTTCGCCGCAAGACCAGGCCCGTGCTGAGAAGCTTGCCCAAGAACAGGCCGAACTGCGAGATGAATTGGAAGATGCAGCCCAGGCCCTGCGTGAAGCGGCCGAAGATGCAAGCCAGACGCTGCCGCGCATGAGTAACGGCGCGCTGGACATCGCTGACCGGATCGACAGCCTGGGCATCGTCTCCACGCAATCCGCCGCCGAAAAAGCCGCCAACGCAGGCAACGGACCGCTCGCACATCAGGCCGCGCGTGAAGCCGCCGACCAACTCGATTCGCTACTGACCGATGTCGATCAAGCCCAGGCACAAGCAAGCAGCGACCTCGACGGTTGCTTCAACCTGCCCCGCCAGAACATGCAGAGCCTCTTACAACAGATGGCCGCCGGCCAACGCGCGCCGGGTTCAGGTCTTCAAGGCGGTTCAGGCTACGGCATGGCCGGCAACATGGCGCGCCTTTCCATGATCGGCCCACAAATGCCCGGCCAACCCAACAGCGACAGCGAATCACGCCGCGCCCGCAATAACGCCCGCCGTGCTCAAGGCCGATCCATCGACAGCGACCTCGACCCCGACCAATACGCCGAAGTCATCAACGCCGAACCCTCCACCATCGACAACCTCCAGGCCGTCCAACTGCAAACCCTACCCACCCAATACCGCGAGCAAGCCGAAGCCTACTTCAAACGCATCGCAGAGGAGAATTAGGGTCTGGAAAAATTTATGATTTAGGATTGATAATTTATGATTTGTGCTAATGGCTAACAGCTAAGGGCTAATGGCTTTACTCCCCCCAACGCCGGTTCTGAGCGAAGCGAAGGGCCGGGCCGCATTTAATCTCTAATCTTTAATCGTTAAACGCTAATATTCACTCGCTAACATTCAATCTTCACCCTCAATCGACACACCACCCTAGCCACAAACCGTGAACGACTCTTCTCTCCCCCAATTAGCGATTAAACATCAGCAATTACAGATTAAATATTGAATACTACTCATCGATTACCTTAAAATACCTCCAAGGCACCCCGATGAAATCCATCACCCACAAATCCCGTCTCCTTGCCTTGCTCGCAATCATCACGCTCATCGTCCCCTCGCTCTCCGCTCAACAATCCGACCGTGCCGAGGACGATGTCGATAACGAACCCAAGGAAGCGGCCGTCTATTGTGCGAAGCTCGTTTACGATAACGGCAAGACAGCCGTCTGCTTCTCCGATGGCTTCCTGAAAACCGCTGCCGAGGAAACGCACATCAAAACCCACCCCGGCTTCGACGAGGTCCACCTCGATTCAGCGGAACTCTTCGACTACCCCTTCGCGGTCATGTCCGGTGAAGGCACCTTCGACCTCACCGAGCAGCAGTTGTCCAACCTTCAGGATTATCTCTATGGCGGCGGCTTCCTCGTCGCCTCCGCCGGCTGCAGCTCCCAGCCGTGGAACCGAAGCTTCAAGAAGATGATGAGCGAAGCCTTCCCCGACTTCGAACTCACCAAACTCACCGCGGACCACCCCATCTACCACAGTGTCTACGACATCACCCAGTCCCGCTACAAGTCCGGCGGCCCCAGGCTGCCTTACCTCGAAGCCCTCGAAATCGACGGCCGCGTCGTCATGATCTGGTCGCCCGACGGCCTCAACGACACCGGCAACGCCGGCCCCAACTGCTGCTGCTGCGGCGGAAATGAAGTCAAAAGCGCTAAGAAACTAAACGTCAACATCCTCGCCTACGCGCTGACACATTGAGGAATTGGGGTATAGGGTCCAGGGCCCAGGGTCTAGTCGCAACAAGTGTTTTCCCCGGCGATCAATATCACGACCGTGACGTTATTTGCTTACTCATGCGATCAGCTTCTGACCATTCCCCACTGTTTAGCGGGTGATCGCAGATCGCCGCGTCAGTCAATCCGCATCAACCGAATTAATTCAAATACTCAATTACGAATCCCCAACCCCCAATCCCTAATCCCCAAATTCCACTGGCCCCCAGCCCCACATCACGTATAATTAACAAACACATCGCGTACCACACTTGGAGGTGTCTGCTTTGCCAGCGATCCGTACACTTTCCGTTAGCGGCGATCCCTACAGCATGGGCCATAAGCACGGCCAGGCTTTTGCTAAAGAGATCGGCGAACTCACCCAGCAACGACTTCAACTCTGTTCGTCCAAAGATTGGACCGGTGGCGGCATCCACCTGCACGTCATCCACGACCTCGCCGACCGCTGTATGCCGTATCACCACCGCTTCGACGACAACCTCTGCGCCGAACTCGAAGGCATCTCCGACGGCTCGGGCGTGCCTATGAATGAGCTGCTCATCATGAACGGCTTCACAGACTTCGCCGACGTCCTGCATCAGCACATCGTCGACGACCCCGGCGGCTGCACAGGCGTCCTCATCTCGGCCGGCGAAGCCAAAGACAACCGCCCGTACCTCGCGCAGACCTGGGATATGCACGTCGGCGTCAAGCCCTACGTCTTAATGCTCGAGGTCCACCCCTACGGCGTGCCCGCCGCACTCACGTTCACCGTCAACGGCTGCGTCGGCATGATCGGCATGAACGAAGTCGGCATCAGCGTCGGCATCAGCAACCTCTACACGCGCGAAGGCAAGCGCGGCGTTACCTGGCCCTTCGTCGTCCGCAAGATGCTCGCCCAAACCGATCTCGATGCCGCCATGAACATCCTCGCCGAGGCAGACCTCGCCGGCGCCCACAACTACATGGTCATGGGACCGGATGGTGAAGGCTACAACGTCGAAGCAGGTCCCACCCTGCGCTGCGTCACCAAGCTCGAAAAGAGTTTCGCACATTCCAACCACTGCCTCGAACAACCCATGATCAGTCTCGAACGCCCGCGAACCCCGCAAGCGCGACAGAGCACCGAAACCCGGCTCGACCAGGCCCACGCCTACCTGACCGTGAACCACGGCCGACTCACCGTCGAAAAACTCATGGAACTCACCCGCATCCGCACCGAAGAAGGCTTCTCCGTCTGCCAATCCCCCATCCCCGGCTACGACGTAGAAACCGCCGGCGCCTGCATCATGAGCCCATCGACAAGAGAATTGTGGGCGCTCTGGGGCCGACCCAGCGAAGAAGAATACCAACACTTCGCCGTCGGCAAAAAGTTCGCGCAGGCGTGAGTTTGAATTAACGCCAATAATGTAAAGCCGCGACCACCGGTCGCGCCGCAATACACTGGATCTACGACTTACCCATAAACAAAACGGGACGCAAACCGCCGCCCCGTTTGTTCCCACTGATGCAACCCATATCAATCCCGTCGCGCCCATACGATAGCCCGACTACTTTCGGGTTTATAAGGCATGCCGTGTACATCGCCGAACGTCTGCTCGACAACCAGTCCGGCCTGTTCCGTCCATGCCAGCGTATCGGCCATGATGGCTGGATGGCATGTGGATTCCCAAAGATGTTGTGTCACCGTTCCGTCCGGTGAGGTCACGTTCAGCCGACGTTTGTAGTGCACGAACCGGCCGTGCACGTCGTACCACGCAGTCTCGCTCGTGGCCTCCAGGCGCGTCCCGTCTGCACACTCACCTCTTGGATAAGCCGGACGCGGATCGTTCGGCGGACGCCGCCAGCTCTCATCCAGCAGGTCGCTCGGGTGGTTGTCGTGTCCGATGTAAACATGCCCACCCGGCCGAAGCGCAGCCGCCGCGCGAAACACTAACGCTCGCTGTTCATCCGACGAACTGACCTCATAGAAGCAATTCCCACCCAGCAGCACGACGTCCTGATCGTCCGGCCAGCTTGCCGCGAACACGTTCGCATGAACGATCTTGATACGGTCACGAACCGCTTGAGATTCATCCGACAGTTTCTGTCGTAAACGATCCAGCATCACCCGCGAATCATCGAGTGCGATCACACGATGCCCGTCCCGAGCAATGGGAATAGCGATCCGACCCGTCCCTGTAAATGGCTCAAAAATAGACCGGTCAGGTTCAGTCCCGATGAGTCGACGTATCAGGTCGACGTCTTCTGTTTGTGTCTCGAATTGATCGTAAACTTCCGCAAGGTGCGGATCAGCAGAATAACTGTTCTTGCTTTCGATTGACATATCGAAGGTATCCTTTCAGTCTCTTCCCAGAAGCGCATGGATCAGGTGTATTCATCAAATTGAATGCAAATCCAGTCGTTGTTCTTGCCTGCATGATGTCACACCTCCTTCGATAGTCAGTGACGAATTCAATATACATGATTGCCGAGTGTCGCACTTTAATCAAGAAGTGACAAAGTATGCTGCTTCAACTACTCCGCCTTCTTCCTGATCGTAACTTCACCAAACGTCATCAACACAAAAGTCGAATCGGACGGGCCGCGGTAGGCGCCTTGGCGGTTGAAGAGCAGGGTGGCCAACGTGCCGTAGTCCCATGTGTCTTGTTCTGAACATTCGATCTTGCGCTGTTGAAGAAAGTCGATGTTTTGTTTGCGGGCGAAGTCGAGGACTGCTCGTACATCCTGGCATGATATTTGGAAGCTGGTATGAGAGCGCTCCCGGTGATGTCGGAGGTGTCAAAATGGGTTCTGCGCGGCGAACCCCGACACCGCAAATCATACTTGAACCATATTAACGTCAAATGCAAATCGCGCGCTCACCGTGCGCGACTTATCCACCACAGAACGGGCGCACGGGTTTGTCGTGATTGGTGGGTATGCGCACAAGGCTGTCGTAAACGCGTTGATTATCCGGCCGTTTGACCGTTTGAGCGCACGAACGCGGGAAAGTGTCGAAAAATGGGAGATTGGTCAGTCGAGCATCCGGCTGAGCAGGCCTTGGTAGGCGTCGACGCGGCGGTCGCGCAGGAAGGGCCAGCCTCGGCGGACGGCTTCGATTTTGGACAAGTCGCACTCGGCGACGATGACTTCTTCCTTGTCGCCGGACGCCTGGGCGATGATGCGGCCGCCGGGGTCGGCGATAAAGGAGTGGCCCCAGAAGGTGAGGTCGTCCTCGGTGCCGACGCGGTTGATCGCGGCGACGAACACGCCGTTGGCGATGGCGTGCGAGCGCTGCATGATCTGCCAGGCTTCGCGTTGGCGCGGTTTCTCCTCGTCGGTTTCGCCGTGGTACCAGCCGATCGCGGTCGGGTAGAAGAGGACCTGGGCGCCCTTGAGCGCGGTGATGCGTGCGGCCTCGGGGAACCATTGGTCCCAGCAGACGAGCATGCCGGTGGTGGCGCGTGACATGTGCTGGGTGGTGAAGCCGTGTGGGTTGGGGAGGGAAGAGTATGATGATTGATAAACGGGGTCAGACCCCGTTTTTTGTGAAGAAGTACCCGGACCTTCGCTGCGCTCGGGACCGGCGTTGGGGGGAGGGCAACATGCACCGGCGTTGGCCCCGGAAGGATTGGATGGTTGTATTGTTGTTGGGGGTGCGTCGCCGGGGGTGAAGTAGTATTTTTCGTAGAAGCGTGGGTCGTCGGGGATGTGCATCTTGCGGTACTGGCCGACGATCTTGCCATGTTGATCGATCATGATGGAGGTGTTGTGGTAGAGGCCTGGCGCGCGTTTCTCGAAGAGGCTGGCGGTGATCTCGATGCCGAGTTCATCGGCGAGTTTGCACAGGGCGCTACTGCTCGGGCCGGGGATGGGCTCGGCGAGGTCGAAGCGGGCATCATCCTCGATCTGCGGGAAGTAGGGCCCGGTGAAGAGTTCCTGCGTCGCGACGAGATGAGCGCCTTGGCCGGCGGCGTCGCGGATCATTTGTATCGCTTTATCCAGGTTCTGCTGCGGGGTCGAGCCGACGGGGCAGGCGTGCTGGATCAGGCCGAGCTTGATGGTTCTGTTGTCTGACACGCGATCGTTCTCCTTGGGTATCATGCGTCTACTATCCGCTATGGTATGTCGATATCCTTGCGGATCCAAAGTGTATTGAAGAATCCGACCAGGCCCCAGACTCAAGACCCAAACATCATGATTACCAACATCGGCATCGTCTGTCCCTGTTCCGCCACGCCCCAGGTCGAGCTGTCGCTCGGCGTTGATAAGCTGAGAAACGCGGGGTTCAACGTCCGAGTGCACGAGCAATGCGCCAAGCAGCACTACTGGTTTGCCGGCACGGACCGTGAGCGCGCCGAGGCGCTGTTTGAGTTTGCCCATGATCCGCAGATCGACGTGATCTGGTCGGGCCGAGGTGGTTCGGGCGGGCCGAGGTTGCTACCGATATTGGATGAGTTGACCGCGTTGCGTGGCGTGCCGAAGAAGAAGCTGCTGGTTGGTTATTCGGATGTGACTGCGCTGCATCACTACGTACACTCGCGCTGGGGCTGGTCGACGCTGCACGCCTCGATGCCTGCCAGCGACTTTTACAGCATCAGTAACGCGCACTTCGACGATACACTCGCGCTGGTTCGTCAGCAGAAGATCGCGATGTCCTGGCACAACGAACGGATGCGCTACCTGGCCAACGCGCCGAAGCAAACGATCCGCGGCAAACTCATCGGCGGGAACCTCGCGGTGTGGAATTACCTGACGGGTACGCCCTGGGAAGAGAAGGACATGGCCGGGAAGATCCTGTTCTTTGAAGACCTTGGCGAAGGGTATTACCGATTGGATTCATTGTTCAACCAGATCGCGCAGGCGGGCGGGCTGGATGGGATCGCGGCGGTGGTGCTGGGTGAATTTACGGATTGTGTGGACGATGCGTACCAGGTGCTCAAGCATAAACCTTCGCCGGAGCAGGCGGCGATGGTGATGTCGGATAAATCCAAGCACGAGCGTATCCCGCTGCGTCCGGTTTACGAAAACTTTGAAGCGATCAAGGGGATATTCGTTACGCAGGCGGAGCGGTATGGTTTCCCGGTTGCGTATCAGTTACCGGTCGGGCATGGGCCGCAGTACGCGCCGCTGCCGTTGAATGCGGAATACGAATTGACGGCAGACGGGGCGCTCGGTCTGGTGGAGTGGGATTGGTTGGGGTAAGGGCGGTTGTGCGGTGGGTTTGCTTTACGACATCTAATATAACTTATATTAGATGTCTTGAGCGGGGTTGGTGAGGGGATGGGATTCGGGCTTTTGGTTCGTGCTATAGCTAGACCTTTGGTCCCGGCTGATGGGGTGTGTTGTTTGTTGTTGAATGAAGTGCGGGTTGGGTACCCCCGGCAAGCCGGGGGCTAAGGGGGCGGCGGGGTCGGGAGGCCCGCGCCGAGCGAGCGTTTTTATCGGGAAAAATAGGGGTAAAAGAAAAACCCGACCGCGGTGGTCGGGCTATATGTGGGGGCTGTTCATTGGCGCGCGAGCTGGCAGCTCGCGGCTATTGAAAGGGCACGTTATTGCGTATCGGTGGGTTTGTATTCGTGCATGATGAGCATGACGGCTTCGTCTTGCAGTTGCTCGAAGGGTTTGACGGAATCGGGGATCTGGTTATAGATGATGGAGAAGATGACGGTGGGGCCGGCGTCGGTTTCGACGTAGCCGGAGAGTGAGCGGACGCCGTCGATGAAGCCGGTCTTGCCACGTACTCTACCTTTTACCTCTTTGAATCGGCTACCGATCGTGCCGTCGATGCCGCCGATGGTGAGGCTGTCCCAGAAGACCTTGGCGTCCTTGTGGTCGTGCATCACAAGGAATATTTCGCTGATCATCTTGGTGGTGACGCGGTTGTTATCGCTGAGTCCCGAGCCGTCGGTGACGACGAGCGGGTGCGCGTTGATGCCGTGTTCTGCGAAGAACTTTTCGATCACGAAGCTGCCGTTTAGCCAGGAGCCGGGCTCGTTTTTACCACGCTTAAGTTGATAGTCATGTCCCATCGACTTACAGAGCATTTCGGCGAACAGGTTCTGGCTCTGCTTGTTGATGCGCGAGAGCACATCCGCGATCGTGGATTCGTGGACCGCGACGATCTTGTCATCGGAGGGGACCAGGCTGCCATCGAGGTGCGCTTCGGCGCGGCGGATTTTGCCCGTCACTTCGATGCCTTCGGCTTTCAGTTTTGTTTTCAGTGCATCGGCGAAGAACGCGCCGGGGTCTTCGACGGGTTTACTTTTCAGTTCGGTTTCTTTGGTGACCGGGCCCGAGATGACGTAGATGTTGCCGCCGGTTTTCTTGACGATTGAAGGGTTGTTTTCTTCACCGCCGCAGATCGTGTTGTTGATGACCTCGATGTTCTCGACCGGGGGCATGACGGTGTAGTTGGCGGGCTCGCCTTCTTCTGCCGGGGTGACTGTGATGTCGACGCAGTTATCGTTGAACGCGAGGCCGGAGACCGGGGCCGCGTACCAGTGCAGGAGGTTGCTGGGCCACCACGACGGGTGGATGTAGAACTTATCGAAGATGAGATCGTCGTAGACGATGTCGCCGTCGATCTGCGTGATGCCGCGATCTTTGAGGGCTTTGGCCCAATCACCGAGCATGGTGGTCGGGTCGCCACCGGCTGCTTTGGCGAGTCTCGGGTCACCGGTCGCGGGGTCGCCTGTCCCGATGATCCAGAGGTCTTTACCGTCGAGCGCGAGGTAGGTTTTGAAGGTGTGGTCCGAGCCGTAGAAGTCCAGGCCGGCGGACGTGACGGTGAGTTTCATGTTGCTCGCGGGCTTGAACGGATAGTCGGTGTTTTCGGTTTCGTAGATGACGTTGCCGCTGGGTACTTCGACGAAGCGAGCGGAGACGATCGCGCCGGTGTCTGCCTTGCTGTGCAGGATTGTGTCGAGTTTTTCGGCGAGTGAAAGTTGGGTCGGCTCATCGACGGTGCCTCGGCCGAGGCAGCCGGAGAGCGTCAACGCTAAGACGCTGAACAGAAGAGCAGAAGCAAACGAGTGGTTACGTTTTAAAAATGTATATGGCATGAATGTACTCAATCCGAGGGAAAAGAAACGTGTGGCGTGAAGTAATTATTCTTTGCTCAACCGAACATCAGCCGGATCACATAAACACTTAAAAAGATCGCGGCGGCGTCGGCGATGAGGCCTGCGGCAAGGGCGAAGCGTGTCTTTTTCACATTAACTGCACCAAAGTAGACCGCCAGGACATAGAGGGTTGTTTCGGTTGAGCCGAACATGGTTCCTGCCATGCGCGTGAGGGGAGAGTCTGTGCCGTACTGTTGCGCCATGTCGGCGACGACGGCGGACGAACCGCTGCCTGTAAGCGGTCGGATGATTGCCATAGGCACAAGTTCGGGCGGGAAGCCGACAAAGCTGAGCACGGGACGTAGCGCGTTTTGCATCATCTCCATCGCGCCGGATTCTTTGAACATATTGATCGCCACGAAGATCGCGACCAGGTAGGGGATGATCATGACGCCGATCTTGAAGCCTTCCTTGGCGCCTTCGACGAATGATTCATAAACCTTCACGCCCTTGATCATGCCGTACAAAGGGATGAGGCAGACCAGTAGCGGCATGATGATGGTGGCAAAGTAACTGGAATAAGTTTGGAAAACTTCCATCAGGCGGCCCCTCCTTCAACGGTTTGAGGCTTCACGGGGCCGTTACGCATGGGGTCTGATTTTTTGAACATTTTCATCCGGCTAAGCAGTATCGTCGTGACGATCGCGATGACCATGGATAGACCGGTTACGATCAGGATGGGTACAAACACATCACCGGCGGCGATGCCAAGGATAGCGATCAGAGTGACGGGCGGGATGAGTTGGACGCCAGCGGTATTGATAGCCAACAGCATGATCATGCTGTTGGTGGCGGTGTCTTTCTCGGGATTAAGCTCCTGCAGAGACTCCATGGCCTTTATCCCAAACGGTGTGGCCGCGTTACCCAGCCCGAGCATGTTGGCGGCGAGGTTCAGCGCGATCAAACCCAGCGCGGGGTGGTCCTTGGGCAGTTGCGGAAACAGGGGGCTGAGCACGGGCCGGACGATCTTGACAAAGATATCGATCAGGCCCGAGTTTTCCGCGATCTTCATCATGCCCATCCACAATGCAATCACACCGATCAGTTCGAGTGCCAGCGTAACAGCGCCTTTGGCTTTCTTGAACATGACCTCACCGATAGTGTGCATCTTGACGAAGCCGGTATGCCCGAACGTGATATATGCAGTTGCGGTTGCGGTAGCAGATGCGGGCTCCAGCTCCTCGGCAGGTTCGGTTGTCACTTCGGTAGATACTTCGGTTGACTCGGTGGTCTCTGCCGTTACCTCGGCAACCGCTTCGCGTTGTTCTGACGATGCTTCGGTTGTCGGGGATGTTTCGTCGGCTTTAATTTCGGGCTTGGTAACTTCAAATGAATCCCATGAGGTGATGAGCGCGGGTAGATCATCGGTATCGCTTTTGTGGATGCCGTAAATAGCATCTAAAGGTACCGGCAGGGATGTAGGCTTAGTGATATACAACTCCCGACCCTTGTCGGAGGTTTTCAAGGTCGCGGGCAGAGGTTTATTGAAGAAGTCCACAACCTGTTTGCGGAGTTTTGCTGCTTCAGGTGAATCGTCGGCGTATCCCATCTGCCCGATGGGGTCGAAGAACGCCAGGTATTCATCGGGATCGATTTGGACCGTTACCTCGACATTTTTAAGCGAGTCCTGCGCTTCATAGTCCGGGGGCAGCCCTTGTATCTCGACGCTCAAGGCGTCGCCGTTGCGATATCGGTGGTTAACGAAGTCAGAGCCATCCTGCCAGAGGGCGAAGATGACACTGATGATGATCAGACCGGCCCAGATGTAGTTAAGCATGGGGACAATATGCCTGTGATTGGGTGAGTATGCAAGGCGGCCTTTGCGGGCCTGTAAAAAACCGACCCGTTGGGCCGGTTTGCAGGGATATCCAAGTGTGTTGGATTACTTGAGGTCCCACTTGTTATTGTCGGGATCGCCCCACGTTCGGCCTCCGGTGTTGCGGATGTCCGTCAACTCATCTTCGTGGAAGGGGTTTTCCTTATCGGAGACCTGTACGTTTTCGCCGTGGCCGTCGGCGTATCCGACGTTGATGGAGTTCTGGTGGCGAGCGTCGGCGTGGCCGACCTGAAGGTGAGGCGGGTCCCACGACGGGAAGATGTAGGCCATGCCCCAGTAGCGGTTCTTCTCCTGGATGTCGCGTTCGTAGATCGAGTCCATGAGCATGTTGGTCGCGGAGGGGTTTCGGACCTCGGATTCACGTGCGGACTGGTTTCGTCGTTCGGGCTCGGTCGCAGGGTCGGACTCGAGGGGGTGGCCGATGCGTGTGTTGAGGAAGTAGACGTTGACGCCGTAGTGCACACGGCCCCACCAGTACAGTCTTGGGCCTAAGGCAGATTCCACTTCGGCTTCATAGTAGTCGGTGACGGGTCTGGCCGTGCCTTCACCGCCGGAGATTTCAAAGCTTGGGCAGGTGAAGGACTCGATACCGGGCAGGTAGCCGTCGAGCACGAGCTTGGAGGACCACCACCACTTGTCATCATTGGCGATGTCGCCGTCGGGCCGGGACTTGAGGTTGCTTTTGTAGTTGATGATGAACTCGCCGTTGTCGGTGCTGTAGGACACCTCGGCGAGAGCGACCTGTCGAGCGTTGCTGAGGCACTTGATGCGTTGGGCGCTCTTGCGTGCGGCGCCGAGGGCCGGGAGCAGGATGCCGACGAGCAGCGCGATGATGGAGATGACGACGAGCAGTTCGATGAGGGTGAATCCCGGAAGGCTGTTACTTCGCTTGTTCATGATGCATGCCCTTATGTACATGATCTTCGAAATGGGCTGATATCAAACGCGCGGCCGCCCTGTTTGTATGCAAACGCGTTTGTTGATTTCAATCCGCCAAGCCGGGCTGAGATGCACAACGGTCCATCCCGGTGATAATTACATGTCGCACAATGATGATGTGGCGGATCCGATTATCGGCCCTTGGGGGTTCCCTTATCAGGTTAGATCCGAACCACACAAGCCAGGCTGATAATATCATAATAACTGCCGGCTGGTCAACGGTTTTCCTTTTTTTACCGGCCTCAAATGGCTTTAAAGGCCAAAATCACAACCGATCGGTCGGCGGTGGTCGATGTTCGTAGCGGGATTCGTGAAAACCGCCAGGATCGGTATGGCTCAAGAACAAGGCAACTTATTTGAAGCTTTTGAGCGCGGGGCTGCCGGGCAGGCAAGTGCTGCGCCGATCCGCTGCATCAGCATCGATGTGGAGGAGTACTTTCAGATCGAGGCGGCGTACGATGCGGTCGGGCCCGGGCGGTGGGATGATTGGCCCTCGCGCGTCGAGCGGAACATGGATTTGCTGTTTGATCTGTTCGATCGCACGGGGTGTCGGGCGACGTTCTTCTTTCTGGGCAGCATCGCGAAGCGGCATCCGAAGCTGGCGCGCAGGTGTGTCCAGCTTGGGCACGAGGTGGGCTCGCATGGTTCGATGCACGATCGGCTGCACCGGTTGACGGCGGAGTCGATGTTGTGCGATGTCTGTGAGAGCAAGCGGGTGCTTGAAGATCAGACGGGCAGGCCCGTGCTTGGGTATCGCGCGCCGACGTGGTCGGTGACGAGGCAGACGAGCTGGGCGGTGGATGTGCTGGCCGAGGCGGGGCTGCGTTACGATGCTTCGGTATTCCCGGTGAGTCATCCGAGTTACGGCGTGCCGGATGCGCCGGATCGGCCATACTTTATTCGTTCGAGTGCAACGGGTAAGCGGCTGCTTGAGTTGCCGCCGTTGACGTGGCGCGTGGGCGGGAAGAATCTTGCGGTCGCGGGCGGCGGGTACTTCCGGTTGTTGCCGTTGTCATTGATGAAGCGCGGTTTGCGTCAGGCGGCTGTTGAGAAGCGGCCGGCGGTGTTGTACTTCCATCCTTGGGAGTTTGATCCCGGTATGCCGAAGATGCCATTGAGCGCGACGGGTCGACTGCGGACGTATACGGGGCTTAAGAGCGCGGCGAAAAAGCTCGAGCATGTGATCCAGGCGTTTGATGAATCGGGGGCGCAAAGCACCTGGCGGCCGATCGCCGAGCATCTTGAGACGTTTGAGGATATAGCTGAAAACGCAGGGGTTTTTACGCTGCAATCGCGAGCGGCGGCGTGACCGATCCCCATTCGCTGCGCGAACCACCGAGTAATTCGATCATCGGGCCGAGTGCCTGCGGCCAGGCGTAACGGCGCTCGACGCAACGCCGTGCTGCGGCGGCGACCTGCTGGCGGTAGTGATCGTCACGGATAAGACCACGCACGTAACGCGCGAAGAGCTTGGGGTGATCCGCTACCAAAAGATGGCGGCCGGGCAAAGCGCGGATGCCGTTGGCGGCTTCGGGTGAGCAGACGACGGCGCGCCGGCAGGCCATGGCTTCGAGGACTTTATTCTGCACGCCACGCGCGACCTTAAGCGGCGCGACGACGGCGGCGGCCTGTTCGAGGTATGGCCTGACATCGGGAACCGTGCCGACGACTTCAACGCCCTTGTGGTGACGCAGCGCTTTGACCTTCGGGCCCGGGTTTTTGCCGACGATTTTGAACACCGCGTTTGGATGCTTGCGATGCACGTACGGTAGGACTTTCTTGACAAACCACTGCACCGCTTCGATGTTGGGTTTGTAGTTGAGCACGCCGACGAAGACGATTGTTTCGCTGCTGACATCGGGGCGCGGCGCGAAATACTTCAGGTCGACACCGTTCTCGACGACGGCGAGGCCCGGGTGGTCGCGGAGGTATTGCCGATAGGTGTTTGCTTCGGGCTGGCTGATGACGCTGATGCGGTCGAAGCGGTCTTCGATGCCTGATTCGATGCGTGCGATGCGTTCGGCTTCCTTGGTGTAGATCCACTTCATCGGGCCGTGCGCGTTCTTGGCGTAGGCGGCCCACTTCTGTGAATCGACGTCGACCAGGTCGAGCACATGGATCGGGCGCGTGCGAGCGAACTGCGGCGGGCGATGCGCGGGGTGCGTCAGCATGCGTGCGTAGCGGATCATGCCGGTGCAGAAGGTGAGTACCGCGTCGAACGGGCGCTTGGCGTGCCAGTTGATGATCTTCCTTGCGAGTTTCGGATCGTAGAAAAGGTTGGGCGTGACGGCTTCGCCGCGCATGAGGCCCGACACGCCGCGTGCCTTGCCGACAAGGGGGTTGGTCTTCTGGATGGCGAGCCGTCCGGCGAGTTGGCTAAGGACCCGCTGCTGTTCGATGCTGACTTCTTCATCGCTGACGCACGCGAGGCCGACCTCGAAGTGGCGCGATAGGAGTTTGAGCATGTGATAGGCGCGGATGCGGTCGCCCCGGTCGGGCGGGAAGGGGACGCGGTGGGCTAACATCAACACCCGCCGCGTCGATCGCGCGGTTGTCAGGCCGTTTAATTCCATGCGAAGTACATCGGCTGTTTATGAGGGTTAGATCGGTTAGTCGGGTGCGGTCCGGTAATAGCGGGGGCTGGTGGGATTGAGTTGGGGGCATTGGTTCTGGGAAAAAGAATCCCGGCCAAAGCCTTGCAGGCTATGACCGGGCTTTTTTGTTTGTATTCGGGCCGAACGGCATTTTTGCGGGGATTCATAGGTTAGCATGTCATCGTTGTCTGATCGGCAACGTCCTTATATATGATGGGGCTGGTCCGGTTCGTTGTGGGGTTTGGATGACGCATAACTACATCTATCTGTGGCATGTTGGCTGGTGGGTGGCGCTGTTGCTGATACCGGTGGCGCTGTATCTTTGGAAAAAGGGGGGGCGAGCGAAGTATCTGGATCGGCACCGGCTGTGTCGGCAATGCGGGTATGACCTAAACGGTCTGGAGTTGCCGCTGGATTGTCCTGAATGCGGCAAGTACAACGACATCTTTAACGCGAAGGTGGGTCACCGCGCCCGGCACAAGCCCATGCTGGTGACGGCCGTGGTGTTGGTGGCGTGTGCGTGGGCGGGATTGTGGGGGTTTGATCGGCTTTACAACCAGATAGCGACCAGGCCGACACAGTTTGTGCAAGCGATCATGCAGGGGAACCTGGCGGAGGTCGATTACCTGCTGACGGTCGACCCGCTATTGGCGATTGATTGGGGCAGGGGGCGGTATCCGATCTACAATCAAGCATGCCCGCCGGCGATGCTCGCTCTTTTTGTTGGCGGACCTAATGCGGTGTTTGACCGGATCATGCAGGAGCCGATCGATATCAATGCCGTCGATGAGACGATGCAGGGTCAAACAATGCTTGGCTATGCGGTCGTAAGGAATAACCTCCCGCTGATGCAGCGGCTTGTCGCGCTCGGCGCCGATCCCAACCTGGGCAAGGGGGGCATGAGTGACGAGACGCTCCTTGAGCTGGCGCTTCGGCAGAGCAAGCCGCCGCACGCCACGGTGCAATTCCTGCTAAAGCACGGCGCCGACCCGAACGCCACCGATAAGGATGGCCTAGCGGCGCTTCATTATCTCGGCTACATCAGCTCGACCGACCCGACGCTCGTGACGATGCTGATCGACGCGGGGGCGGATGTGCATCAGAAAGATAAGCATGGCAGAACACCCGTTCACTGGCTGGCAAGAGAATACCTGCACTACAAGATGATGCCGCCGTTGCTGGAAGCGGGCGGCGATCTTTATGCAAAAGACGGTCAGGGGCACCGGCCCGGCGAATCGTTTGAGTATAAAGATGTCTTTGGCTACACGATTACCGATCTCTGGTGGGAACACGTCATCACGCCGCTCGCCGACTCCGGTGAATGGGAAGAACTTCGGCAGAAGCTGGATGCGACAGGCGACTGCAAGACGTGGTGCGATTACCCGGCGACCGGGACGCTACTTCATAAGGCGGTTGAAAAAGGTCGGCCCGACATCGTCCGGTTCCTGATCGACTACGGTTTTGACATGGAAGCCAAAGCAGGTGCGGACCAACAGTACAGTCCGGGATTCACGGCCCTGCATTTAGCGGTCATATGTTATGAAGAAGAATGCGTAAAGATCCTGCTGGAAGCCGGCGCCGACCCGGCAGCGCCGGACGCGATCGGATTCACACCGGGCGACCGAGCGCTGGAAAGTAAACAGAGGGAGATCGCGGCGTTGATTAATTCGTATCGGCGCGATGAAGCGGGGGGTGAGTAGGTCGAAGTTTGTTTGGGGTGTGTGAAAGTAAAACAACCCGGCCAAAGCCTTGCAGGCTATGACCGGGCTTTTGGTTTATAGGGTTGGTCGATGTCGAAGTGCGCGATGTGGCTTACATCGGTGGTTCCATGCCTTCGACGGATTCGATCTGGTCGCGGACTTGTGTAGCGCCGGTTTTGGGGATGACGACGGCGCAGTAGGGGTAGGTGATCATTTGGCCGACGGCCATGTCTTCGGTGGGGCGGTTGGCTTGGCCGTAGACCTGGAGGAGGTCGCCTTCCTGGTTGACGGCGGTGATGTTGATCCAGTAGCCGGCGGTGGGCATTTCGCCGAGGGTAGCGAGGATGACTTCGTCGTTGTTGAAGTTGATCGTTCGACCGAGCAGGTCGTTGACACCGAGTGCATCGAGCTGTGCTTGCGAGCTGATCAGTTGCACGCCGGGCTCGGAAAGGGCCGGGTGTCCGCCGATCGCTTTGTAAGTCATGGGCACAGGCTCTGCCAGGTCCATGGTCTGGTAGGGCATTTCTTCGGGCGCGGTTTCGCAGCCGGGGGCAACCAGCAGGCTGGCGGCGATGAGTATGGATGCTGAAGCAGTCAGTATGGATCGCATGGGTAGATCTCCGTATCACGAGAAGGGCGGTCAATCGTGCCGTCCGAGCTTATCTATCTTCACTATAACTGAACAAGGCCCGTCGGTCACGGCCGCTTGCGCAGGATCATGCCTTGGAAGACGCGGCCCTCTTCTCGGTACTTGCGTTCGAAGTTCGTGCCGACCAGTTCGCCTTCGCCGGCCGAGGCGGGGCGTTCAAAGGGTTCGCGGTCGAAAAGGTCCGTCACTTTCGCGGCGTGTTCGCCCATCCACTCGAAGTAATCGCCATGGTCGGTGGCGATACGCACGCAAGCGGTTTCGCTGGCCACTTCCTGGTTCGCGGGGATCAGCACGCGGTGCAGTTCGCGCAGGAAACCTTCCTGGATCAGGCGGCGTTTGTGATGGCGTTTCTTCGGCCAGGGGTCGGGGAAGTAGATGTGCACCTGCCTGAACGTCTGGTCGGGCACGTAGTGCTTGACGAACATGTCTGCATCGCAGCGGAGCAGGCGCACGTTATCCAGGCCATGGCGTCGAGCGCGGTCCGCGGCGAACTTCCAGAACGCCTTGGCCCATTCGATGCCGAGGTAGTCGACGTTCGGGTACAGCTTCGCGTGCTGGACAAGGAACGTGCCTTTACCCGAGCCGATCTCCAGTTCCAACGGCCTATTAGTGTCCGGAAGATTACCGTCCGCGTCTTTAAACCAGGTGCGCAGATCGATCTTGCCTTCGTCCATGGATGGCAGGTCTTCCTGCGCGATGCCGAAGCGATCGACGTTAAGCGTTTTGCCGTGTGAGAGGGAGAGGGACATAGGGAAGGGGCGCGGGGGTGTTAGTTTGGTTGGGTTACAGATAACTTGATTGCTAATCGCTAATCGTTAATCGCTGATTTATTGTTTTTTCACATTAACGATTAACAATTAGCAATCAGCGATTCTTACTTGGCTACATCCTTAATCGCGAGCGCCAGCAACCTGATGCCTTCGCGGTTTTGTTCGACGGTGGGGACGCCGAAGCTGAGGCGGATCTGGTTGTTGGGGACTTTGCGTGTGGGGTCGGCGGGGTAGCAGTAAGCGCCGGGGACGTAGAACATGCCGCGTTCGATGGCGCGTGCGAACAGTGGGCCGTGCCTGCCGGTGTCGATGGATTCGGGCAGGGTGAGCCAGACGTAGAGCCCGCCGGTCGGTTTGGTCCAACTGGTCTGTTCGGGCATGAAGTCGCCAAGGTATTCGTCGAGCGCTTCGAGCATGGCGTCGCGTTTTTGGGCGTAGGCTTCGCAGAGGATCTTGACCTGCTTGTCGAACGCGCCGCTGCGCACGGCCCGCAATAATAAGTGCTGGCTGAGGTTCGCGGAGCCGAAGTCACGGCCGTCCTTGAGCATCATGGCCTTTTCGCAAAGGTCGGCGGGCAGCAGGCCGTAGCCTGTCTTCAGACCGGGCGCGAACGGCTTGCTATACGTGTGCAATAACGCAACGTATTCGTTATCCGTATCGAAGCTCTTGATCGAGACGGGCGGGTCGCCTTCGTAGGTCAGTTCGCGGTAGGCGTTGTCTTCGAGCAGGAGGATGCGGTTTTCGGTGGAGAACTTCTTGACGATGTCGAGCAGTTGAGGCCGGCGCTCGGCGCTGAGTGTGATGCCGGTCGGATTCTGGTGGTGCGTGCAGGTGTAAACCATCTTCACGCGGTGCAGCTCGCCCGATTTCTGGATGTCGGTGAGTACGGCTTCGAGGCTTTCGGGGATCATCCCGTTCTGGTCGAGGTCGACGCTGCGGACCTTTGCGCCGAAGACGGACAGCGCGCCGGTGTAGACGAAGTAGCTGGGCCAGCATGTGATGACGATGTCGCCGGGGTCGACGAGCAGGTCGGCGAGCATGTGCAGCATCTGTTGGCTGCCGGTGGTCAGTGCGACGCAGTCCGGGTTGCCGGGGAACTCTTCCGGGGCGATGCCGTCACACTCGGCGAGGTGCTTGTAGGCTTCTTCACGCAGCTCGTTGATGCCCTGGGTCTTGCCGTATTGGAGAGCGGCCTGCGCGGCCTTGGGATCGCTGAGGATAGCGTGCAGCATCTTGTCTGCCTCGACGCCGGGCAGCGTCTGGTAGTCGACGAACCCCGCGGCGAGCGAGATCAGGTCCGGTCGGGCCAGTGCCACCTCCATGAGGTAGCTGATCGGCTGGTCCACGGCATTGCGTGCTCGAGCGGAGAACCCAAACGCCAATTGCGTTGATGTGCTGCTAACCATTGTTCAATCCTTCGCCTATGTGAAAGCCGCGCCGATGCGCACATGGCAAGGACGGCCCCTCATTGTACACGTTTTAAGTTCAAACAAAAGAGTTTGCGGGGCGAGGGCGGTGGAAGTATGCTGTTAATTCTTCACGCAATGAAAATAAGGGCCTGATTATGAATAACCGAGCGATAATTGTTGGTATATCCTTGCTAATGCTGGTTCTATTGCTAAATGAAGGGTGTGCGGTGGCTGAAGTTGAAGCGGAATCGAGCCGGGACAGCCTGGCGTTTGCCGGCCAGCGCTGGCAGATCAAGCAGAGCGATGAACTGGTGGGCCCCGGACCCAACTACTTCTCCGCCGATCCGCGCGATGTCTGGGTGGATGAGGATGGAAACCTGCACCTGACGGTCCACAAACGGGACGGGCGATGGCTGAGTACGGAGGTGGTCTGCGATCAGCCGGCGGGGTACGGGACGTATGAGTTTCGGTTGGCAGGTACAGATGCGGGAGCGTCAGAAGCTTACGGGGCTGGGGGCAAAACTTCCGGGGAAACCTCCGGGGAAACTTCCGGGGGCGGGGGAGGGCCGGACCAGCTTGATCCGAATATCGTGCTGGGGTTGTTTACGTGGGATAACGAATCCTGGCAGACGGATGCCAACAGCGAGATCGATATCGAGCTGACCCGCTGGTGCGAGGCCGATGCGCCGAACCTGCACTACTCGGTGCACCCCGCGTGGGGCCCGGATGGCAAGCACCCTGAACGGTACAACGCTGAGACGATCGATCTGAAGGGGCAGGCGAGCACGCACGTCATTACGTGGATGCCGGACTACGTTGAGTGTGCCGCGTATGTCGGTGGCGATGGGCCGGACCCGGATAAGCTGATCTGCAAATGGCGGTTCGATAGCAACAACCCGCCGCGCGTGGTCGGTGATGGGGATGGCAAGACGTCCGACCCGATCCTCATCCCCAAGCCGCACGCCACTACGACGATCCGCCTGAACCTGTGGCTTGTTGATGCCAACCGCGACAAGGTCGCCGACCCGCCGACGGACGGTAAGCCTGCGGAGGTGGTGATTACGGGATTTAGCTACACGCCGGCGGAATCAGCGGTGCAAGAGTAATCTGACAAAGGATTGTCCAGATATGGGCGCGGGAAACCGATCGTTGCCACGGCCATCATCATCCGACCTTACGCTCGGTTGAGCTTATGTTGTTATTTTGCTTTTTTGTGTTTGTGTCGGTCTTTTTTTCGGCAGGCGTGTCGGTAAAATGCGGACATACCCGAGGAGCGTCTTAGGGTTCTTGCGGTCTGTCGGAGCGTAGTGAACAGAACATCCCAAGGCGTGCTTGGCCGACTCGGGGCGGGTCGGGACTTCACTTCTGCCCTCTGGAAAACTCAACCAATTCAAACGGACGACTCGTTGCGGCATCGGGCGGAACGCGGTGTGTGGTTTACGTGGTCGTCCAGTCCCATCTCTAAGAGAGGAGAAAGCGCATGGTTTCACGTTTATTACTTGTACTTACGGTATGTTTGACTCTGATAGCATCGGCGGCGCACGGCTCGGTGATCGACGGGCCTTTCCTGGATCTGAAAGCCACGCTCGATCCGCCACCGAACCCGCAGAACGGCATCATTATCATCTTCCACTTCCCGCAGGACACCTACAACTACAATCCGAAGATCAACCGGATTGTCAAAGACCGGACGAGGTTCTGGATTGAGTACGATTTTTCTTTTGGCGTGGTTTTACCTTCCAAGGACGTGATCGGTCTGGCGTACCAGACCTGGTCGGACGACAGCAGAACGGGCATGGCGGAGATCACGACGATCTACGGCCTGGATCCGAACCCTGCGTCGCCGGACACATTGAGCATCATGGGGATCGCGCCGGATGAGGCGATGGGTGTTGAGGAGGAGCGGATGATCGGCGCCAGTGGCATCGAGTACGCTCCACACAGTTCGTTTGTCTCGACGGTGGGTGATCTGCCGACGTTGCTGCTCGGGTACGACCTTTCGCCGTTCACGGGCGATCCGGACAATCTGGTTTATGTCTTCAAGACGATGATGCCCTTGTCGGACATGGACGTTCCCGAGCCTGCGTCTGCCTGCATCCTGGTGGCGGCCGGATGGGTGATACTGCGCCGACGTGGCTGAATAATGGCCCGACCCCACGGTTCTTGCACCGGCTGATTCGCTTACACAAAAATGACCTTACTATAAGTGTCGTATACCATTAGCGATCATTAATGGTATCCGACACTTTTTTCTTGAGATAAGCATGCTGGACATTGCTGTATTAACTTGTGATGCACTGTTGCATCCTGATCCGCACAGTTTTTATAACGCGCAGGTGATTTATGAAGAGAGCATCATGCTGGACTACTTCAAGCGGCATGGTGTGAAGGCAGAGCGGATCAGTTGGTCGGATACAAACGTAGACTGGTCGAAGATCGGGTGCGGGGTGTTTCGCAGCACGTGGGATTACCTTGAGAAGCCCGGGCCGTTCAATGAATGGCTTGAGTATGTGCGTGACAAGCTGCCGTTGGTGAATCCGTATGAGGTGATCAAGTGGAACCAGGAGAAGCGTTACCTGTTGGAGTTGGCGGAGAAGGGGGTGATGACGGTTCCTACGTTGTTTGTTGAACGGTCGACACAAGCAGAGCTGGGGCGGTTGTTTTCGGAATTGGCATGTGATGAGTTAGTCATCAAGCCCGCGATGTCGGCGGGAGGGGTGGATACGTTCAGGGTATCCAAAGCGGGCGCCAAAGCGTTCGAGCCGAAGTTCCAGTCGTTGATAGCGGCCAAGACGATGATGGTGCAGCCGTTCCTGCCGGCGATTGTTGAGCAGGGGGAGTTGTCGTTGATCGTGATCGATGGGCGGTTCACGCACGCGGTCAGGAAGCTGGCAAAAGCGGGTGAGTTCCGTGTGCAGGACGATCATGGTGGGTATGCGGTGGCACATACCGCCAGCGAACCAGAGAAGCGATTTGCCGAAGATGTTGTGAAAGTTTGCCCGGGGAAACTGCATTATGCGCGTGTGGATGTTTTGTATAGCGCGGACCATAAGCCGACGGTGATGGAGGTTGAGTTGTTTGAGCCGGAGTTGCTGTTCCGATTTAATCGTTTGGCTGGGGAGAAGCTTGCGGCGTCGGTGATGAGAAGTCTGGGGAAGTGATAGGTAGGGCAACCCAGCCATGCAATGGCTGGGCTTTAATGCAACCTGTATTCACAATGTTCCATTGCTGGGTAATGGACGGGGCTGATGTAAACCTGGATAAGCTGCGTGCGGAAAGCCGTGGCCTGAACAGGCGTTACCGTGTTATTTCCTGCCAAAACGCCGATAAAAAGAACATTTGTCTTGTGTTTCGCGGGGTGTTTTACTAAACTTGTGCGGGGGAAATCCGGCTGTATAGCCGGGCAAAGGGTATAAGCAATATCGTCACATCTAACGTACGTGCTCGTATTGAAGGAGGGGCTCATGTTGTTGAAACATCGAATGGTCTGGCGTGCGGTCTGTGCGCTTTTAATTAATGCGTGCATCATTTCGGTGGCGTCTGCGGACGACGTGTATTGGGATAGCGAGGGCGGGGGTTTGTTTAACGATGATGTGAATTGGGACCCGATTCAGGTGCCGGGCACGGATGATGTGGCGATCTTTGATCTGGATTCGTGGATCTCTTACGTCGTCGACTTCTCCGGCGGCTCGGTCACAAACAAACAGATGATCGTCCGCACGGACCTGGTCGAGTTCGACCTGTCGGGCAACACCTACACGCTGACGCCTGACGGCTTCCATCCCCTGATTGTTGGGGAGAACGGCGGCGACTTCGGTTCGCTGATCCTTTACAACGGCAGTATCGAAACCCATCGGATCGATCTGGGCTTCTGGGGTGGGACAGGCGATCTTATTGTTGATGCCTCTGCCAATATTGTTTCGGACACCAACATTGTTGTCGGTCATTATGGTGTCGGCGTGCTGACGGTTGACGGTGCGGATGTTCGTACGATCGATGGTTCGGGGTGGATCACTGCCGGGGAAAATGCCGGTTCGGAGGGTTACATCTATGTGCAGGGCGGCGGCGTGCTCGAAGCGGAGGCGGCGCCGATCAACATCGGGGATAACGGCCACGGCGAAATGGAGATCTACGAGTACAGCAGCGTGATCTCTGACGGCGAGTTATTCATCGGTAATTATTCTGCGTCGGGCAGCGGGAGCGTCCTTATTTATGGAGAGGATGCGTCCTACGTCAGCAACAGCGTCTACCTGTCGGTTGTCGGCGGATATGGCGAGGGTTATCTCAGCATCGTAGACGGCGGCTCGATGCAATGCATCGGCGTGGAGATCGGTACGGAGGCCGGCGGTCTCGGTGTGGTGGAACTCATTGGTTACGGCTCGGTCCTGCGCGCGGAGCAGTTATACGTAGGTGGCGCGGGTTCGGGTGAGTTGATCGTCGGTGACGGCAGGGTCATCCTCGGTGAAACCGAGGCCGAAACCGAATCCATCTATGACGGCACCGTGTTCATGGGAGCGGGCGGACAGTTGCGCGGTACGGGCAGCGTGGATGCGGTTGAGGTTATCAATGAACACGGATTGGTCGGCCCCGGCGACTCGGACCGCTTGCTCTCGATCCAGGGTGAGTACACGCAGCTTTACGAGGGTTTTGTCGAGTTCCACATCGCCGGAACGGAGCGCGGCGTCAGCTATTCCGCGATCGATGTCAGCGGTAACGTGTCGCTGGATGGCGGGATGATGCTCTGGTTTGAAGATGGTTTCATCCCCGAACTCGGGCAGACCTTTGACCTGATCGTGTCTGATTCGTTCTTCTTATCAACGGGCAATCCGTTCAGTGCGGTGTACGTTTTCGGCCTGGACCCGTGGAACGGGGACTGGCGGTATTCGCTGGATGTGGTGAACGGGAACACGCTGCGGTTGACATCGCTGAGCACGGTCCCCGTACAGGCGGGCGATCTGAACGGCGACGGCTTCGTCGGCCTGGATGATCTGGACATCGTGCTGAACCACTGGAACCAGAATGTAACCGCCAACGACTGGCTGCAGGGCGATCCCTCGGGTGATGGTTATGTGGGCTTAGACGATCTGGACATCGTGCTGAACAACTGGAACGCGGGCACGCCACCAAGTGTTACAGCCAACATCCCGGAACCTGCGGCGCTGGTGCTACTGGGGGTTGGTGGGTTGGTGCTGACATGCCGCCGGCTACGCGCTGCTTGAAACGACATGTGGTTGGGGGTGACGAAGCGATAGTAAGTGACACCGGATACTACCTGTATCCGGCACTACTTATTGCTTGATTTCTTTTCCGACGCTATGAAGTACACCATAATGGAGGTGTACCCATGGCCAAGCTCTTGAAGCTTGAGGATGTCGAAGCTGCTGCAGACGAGCATCCGGAATCTTTCTTTATCCCGCCTCTTCAGGAAAGGCGAAGCCAAGCTGTGGGCGACTCGGTACGCCTGCATTTTCTTCTGGACAATCCGTCGGAAGATGAGCCGCGGGCGGAGAGGATGTGGGTTATCGTAACGCGGGCACTTGGCCTGCTTCGGCCGTACCGGGGGAAACTGGAGAGTAATCCCCTGTACATCAGTGATTTGAAAGCCGGGGACGAGGTGACGTTCAAGCCCTGCCACATCGCACGAACCGTGATCAAGAAGGGCGATCCGCGTTGGATTGATTCTGCTCAGCAGAAGGCACTTGTATCGAGCATGTGTTTTGATGATGGGGAATGCATACGGTTTGTATACCGAGAGTCTGCGGACCGGGAAGAGGATAGCGGGTGGCGTATGTTCACCGGCCACGAAACGGATGAATATGCCAATGATGCGCAGAACGTCAGAATCGTGAATGTCGGTTGGCTATTGGACAGGGACCCTTCTTTGCTTGAACCACTGAAGCAACCTGTTGGCGCGGTGTTCGAGCGGGATGGCCAGGGATCGAAGTGGCGCAGCGTAACAGACTGGAGTCCTGAGCAGTAAGGGTTTGGAAACAGTGTCGTATACCATGTAATTCTTGGCATCCGATACCTACTTCCTTCTTTTTCTTACACCGTTGATATCATATTTACTATCTTGTGATGGATAGAACATGTGGTGTATGTTGTATTCGGGAAAAGGGGGACGCCGTGGCTAAGAAGAAGCGGGATTTGCTGCATCCGGACTATTGGCTGGAAGGTCTTAGCGATGACAATCCGGTGCAGCGGTGGCATACCTGCCAAGCCATTCAACCCGGGACGGGACGCGAGAAGAAACTGATATCGCGGCTATTGGAGCTGTTATACGACCCGATCGATTGGGATTGTGGTCATTACGTAGCGGTTGAGGCATTCAAAGCGATCGTTCGTTTGGACAAGACGGGGTATCTCTGGCTGAATCAAGCGTCCGAGGCCATACAACATCATTACAAGAATGGTGACGGTGAGATCGGCGGGCAGATGATACGGATTGCGCGCACGGTGATGGAGCCGTGGGCGTTTCTGCAGTGGATCAACCAGATGGTGCCTACGCCGGATACCGACGAGCATTGGATGAAAACCTTGCTCGGCTGGCTGATGTGGGACTGGATGGAAGATGAGGAACTGGTCAGGTATATGCTTTATGAGCTAGACCCGACTGATGCTGAGCAGGTATGGTTGGAGCTGTGTATTCATGAGCAGTACTTCAAAGCCGCGTTGGTAGAGATTAAAGTTCATGAGCGATCGCAAGATGCGATAGACAGCCACATCAATCACTTTCATTCGAAGATAGGTCGATGGACGGAAGATGCGCCGATGCACATCCGGGAGTTGGCTCTGCTGGAGGTAGAGAAAAGGAGGATGTGTAAGGGCTGAAGAATCCCGGGAGGGTGGGTATATGGGGCCGTACCGAGATGTGCGAGCCGATCTCAACGGGCAAAATGGTTCACCTTGACGGCTCGGATATCCGATGTACCCTTTACAGGCTATGAACCGGATCAGCACCACCACCGCGACTACGACGACCACCGCCACTACCGGCGGGAGGGCCGTGGTCTGCTAGGTGGGGTAAGAACCCTTGCAGAAAAACGCGGCCGTCCCTCACCGGGCGGCTTTTTTATTAGATAGCCATTAGCTGTTAGCCTTTAGCCATTAGTAACCAAGCGTAGGTCCGGGCCCGCCCGGACAAATGGCAAACAATATCGACGGCGTCCGGGCAGGCCCGGACCTACAAGAATCCATGAGTCAGCATTCAGTCAGGATGGAAATACGATGAAAATTACTCTGCCGGACGGCAGTCAGAAGGTGTTTGAAGGGTCAGTTTCGGCTGCGGATGTGGCGGCGGATATCGGTGCGGGTTTGGCCAAGGCCGCGATCGGTGCGAAGGTGGACGGGAAGCTGGTTGATCTGAATCGGCCGATCGAGAAGGACAGCAAGCTCGCGATCATCACCAAGCCGCGTGAGGACAAGCAGGGCAAGAGCAAGTGGCGTGACGGCAAGCCGGACGCCGATGCGTTGTACCTGCTGCGGCACTCGTGCGCCCACGTGATGGCGGAGGCGATCTGCCGGCTCTGGCCCAACACGCAGCTTGCGTACGGCCCGCCTTTGGATAACGGATTCTATTACGACATCAAGCTCGACGATTCGATCAGCAGCGACGACTTCGGCAAGATCGAAGCGGAGATGAAAAAAATCATTGAAGAGGATCGGCCGTTCACGCGGTACGAGTTGGATGTTGATACGGGCTTCCCGAAGCTCAAGGCCGAGGGCAACAAGTACAAGGTCGATAACGCGATGCGTGCGTGTGAAGGCGGCGCGACGACGTTGTCGTGGTACATCACGGGCGGCGCGGATGGCGTCAAGCCCTGGTCGATGCCGGCCAAGCCGCCGAAGGTGAGTCAGTTTGAAGACCTGTGCATGGGGCCGCACGTCCCGAGCACGGGTGTGATTGGTGCGTTCAAGGTGATGAGCGTTGCAAGCTCGCACTGGCACGGCGACATCGAGTCCGACCGGTTCCAGCGCATCTACGGCACGGCGTTCTTCACGCAGGCTGATCTTGATGAATACATGGAAAACCTCGAACAGGCACGGCAGCGCGACCACCGCGTGATCGGGCCCCGCCTGGGACTCTTTACGATCGACGAAAAGGTCGGGCAGGGGCTTGTCCTCTGGAAGCCGAACGGCTCGATCGTGCGGCAGGAATTGCAGAACTTCATCCTCGAACACCTGACGCGGCAGGGGTACTACCAGGTCTTCACGCCGCACATCGGTAAGCTTGATCTGTACAAAACGAGCGGTCACTACCCGTACTACCAGGACAGCCAGTACCCGCCGCTTGTCAGTCGCGAGCAGGTGAAACAGCTTGCGGATGAAGGGTGTAGCTGTGCGCAGTTGTCGAACCAGATGGAAGCGGGCGAGATCGACGGCTACCTGCTTAAGCCGATGAACTGCCCGCACCACATCCGCATCTTTGACAGCGATAAGCACAGTTACCGCGACCTGCCGATCCGCATCGCGGAGTTCGGCACGGTGTATCGCTGGGAGCAGTCAGGGGAGCTTGGCGGGATGACGCGCGTGCGCGGTTTCACGCAGGACGATGCACACCTGTTCTGCACGGAGACGCAACTCGCGGACGAACTGCAAGGCTGTCTTGAACTGGTGAAGATCGTCTTCAACACGCTGGGGATGAGCGATTACCGCGTGCGTGTTGGTCTGCGTGACCCGGACAGCGAGAAGTATGTCGGCGAGCCGTCGCAGTGGGACAAGGCCGAGGCCGCGTGTCTCAAGGCGGCGAAGAGCCTAGGCGTTGAGTTCAGCCAGGAATCGGGCGAGGCCGCGTTCTATGGGCCGAAGATCGACTTTGTCGTGAAGGATGTGATCGGCCGTGAATGGCAGCTCGGTACGGTGCAGGTGGATTACCAACTGCCGATCCGATTCGACCTAAGCTACACGGGCGCGGACAATCAGCCGCACCGGCCGGTGATGATCCACCGCGCGCCGTTCGGCAGCATGGAGCGTTTCATCGGCGTGCTGATCGAGCACTTCAACGGCGCGTTCCCGCTGTGGCTTTCCCCGCAGCAGGTGCGTGTGTTGCCGATCAGCGACAAGTTCGTTGATTATGCGGAGCAGGTTGAAGCCACGCTCAAGGATGCGGGGTTCCGTGTCGGGATCGATGACGGCAACGAACGGCTGAACTCGAAGATCAAGGTTGCGCAGGAAGATAAGGTGCCTTACATGCTCGTCGTCGGCGGCAAGGACGCGGAGGCCGGCACGGTGAGTGTGCGCCACCGCAGTGAAGGCGACCAGGGTGCGGTGCCGTTGGATGAGTTTGTCAAGAAGGTGACGAAGGAGCGTGACAGCCGATCACTCTAAGGCGTGGTGGTCACGTTTAAGCCCACGGTTCAGCCCCACGCTCCCGCGTGGGGCTACTGGTTGAACGCATCGTTTGGTATGGGAACGCTCTGGTGTGTTCTGTGTCTGTCTCCGCGCGATCCCTGCAAAAGCTGCCGATAAGCGTTAACCTATTGGTGTCATATCTCCGACGATAGGGTTAAATGGCAGGTTCATGTTGAGGTTTAGAACTGTCCGATATTCTGTTGCCTTAGCTCGCCCAAGGGCGTTTGTGGTTGCTGCGCTGCTGGTGGGGATGTTGTGTCTGTTGCCGAGCTTTGTGCCGAGCAGTTCTCAGGCGCAGTTCGGGCAGTTGATCGCGTTTAAGTCGCCGGGGAACACGACGTATTACCTGGACGCCGAATCGGGCAATGACGAGGCGCGTGGCACCCGGCCGACGTCGGCGTGGAAGACACTTAGCCGGGTCAACTCGACGCAGTTCGCGCCGGGCGACACGATCTACATCAAGGCGGGGACGGTGTATCACGGGCAATTGTTCCCCAAGGGATCGGGGATACCCGGCCGGCCGGTGACGATCGATTCTTACGGGGATGGGGATCGGCCGGCGATCCATGCCGAGGGCGACTACGATGCGGCGCTTATGCTGGAGAACACCAGCGCCTGGCATGTCAGGAATCTTGAGCTGACGAACAAGGGGGATAAGCCGGAAGCGTTTCGTTTCGGCATCAGTGTGCTTGCTGAAGACCTCGGGGCGGTGGGGGACTTCGAGCTGGTCAACCTGTTTGTGCATGATGTCAACGGCGAGGATGAGCCGGGCCTGGGCGAGGGGGCGGCGATTGTCTTCCGTAATCGCGGGATGAATAATCCGACGCGTTTTGAAGGCGTGCTCATCGAAAAATGTATGATTCAGGATGCGGCTCGCAACGGCATTTGCATCATCAGCGGTCATACCGATCGCGCCCGCTGGCTGGCAAATGTCGACGTCAACATCCGGGAGAACAGCATCAAAGACATTGCGGGCGACGGCATCCGACTCACGGGCTGCCAGAACGCGATCATTGAATACAACAAGATTGAAAGCGCGGGCAAAGCCGAGTCGGGCGAAGCGGCCGGCGTTGTGCTTGAGGCATGCGATAACTCGCTGGTGCAGTTCAACGAGGTGAGTCTTACTGCTGGGCAGAAAAGTGCAGCGCTTCGTTGTGGAGCCAACAGTCGAGAGAACACACTTCAGTTCAACTTCTCACACGACAACAGCGGCGCGATGGCGGTTGTTGCTAGCAACCCGGTCAAGGCCGTTGCGAATCGAGGTGATGTCGGCAACGATCAGACGGCTGTCCGCTACAACATCAGCCAGAACGATCAGACGGCGTTCCTGGTAACGGGCCCGGTCCGGGAGGCGATGCTTTACAACAACACGGTCTATTGTGGTCCCGAGAAGCAGAGCGTCATGCTGCAAGTCAGCGGTGCGGGGGCTGGGCAACCGAGTGCACTACTGGCGAATAACGCATTTTTCACAAAGGGTTCTGCGGTCCTGGAGATGGGGGAAGTCCCGGTCAAAGAGGGGCAAGCACCTGCGATCCGGTTCCAGCACAACGCCTATTTTGGTGACTGCCAGAGGCCGGCCGATGAGCTGAATCCGGTGACGGCAGACCCGCTGTTTATTGATCCGGGGATGGGCCAGAGCATGGAGCTGGGTCTCAATGGCTACCAAACCCAGTCCAATTCTCCACTTAGAGGGGCGGGCATCCGCCTTTCCAGCCACGGGCGGTTCGACTTCTGGGCGAATCCCGTTTCTGCGGGGTTGCCGGTGGATATCGGGGCGTATCAGTCGCCGTCCGATAATACCGGCCGGGCTGATAATCCCCGCAATTAGCCGTTAATATCGCTACAGAACGGCAGGTCCTGGTGGTTTTTCCTTGCCCCCAAACCACTTTGCGAATACACTTTAGGCATCAGTGGGGTTTACTTTGTGGGTCCATTTTATGTTGGGGCGTAAAGCGTCCCGGGGTTCATCATGCATCAATCATTATTGACCAAAATCTGTCTCGCCGTCACGGTTCTTTCCTTGGTCGCTGCTTATCCGGTTCAGGCTCAGCAGTACCGAGGCAGTGGTAACACGAAGATCCGCACGATCGGTGATCTGAAACGCAGCAAGATCCAACTCGACGCCGGCATCCAAACCTACCTGACGTTCAGCACACTCGGTTTGTTTGGTGATGCGGATTCTTACGCGGTGTATGAGGCGCCGAACCCGTTTTCTTTCCCGATGCCGGATTTGAGCGGAAGTGGTTTTGACTTTTCTGAAATGTCGTATGAAGAATACGAGAAGTTAATCGCATCCGCTTACCATTTATCAGATGTTGAACTGTACAAGAACATGTTCACCGGGCAGAACGCCTATACATTGAACACGGGGAATCCGCTTTTCTACGCATATAACGATCTTGTGAACATGACGTATGACATCAATCTTTACAATGATTACGTCGAAGCTATCCAGGATTATGACGGCTACCTGCAGTATGGTTTTTCATACTTCTCGTACTATTATCCCAACGAAAATCCTTATGATCATTATTTCAAACTTCTAAGCGATCTGGAAGGATATGCATATGATATTGTCCACAAGTACGACTTCATCAATGGCGGCGGGTACATCCCGTTAGATGGCGATCCGGTTGTCCCGGGCGATCTGATTGATGATAACGACGGCTTTGAGCCGCTTGATCCGATCTTCACGCCGATCACACCCGCGAGCGCCAGCCAAGACGAAGCGACCTCGGCCGTCGTGCCCGAACCTGCGACACTCGGCCTGATCTCGTTGGGCCTGGGCGGTGTCCTGATCCGGCGACGCTGAGTTTACGGTTCAAAAAACCAAACGCACAAAAGCCGGCGGCTAATCCCGCCGGTTTTTTATTTGCCTGTATCGATGCGTAATCCGCTGAACGGTTGGGGGTGCCGTGTCCGGCCGAACACTTAGTAACAGGGGATGCCGCCATCCCTTATACTGAGAGCGGGCGACGGTGTATTACGGCTGCTAGAATACCTACCATAAGCTCGTGGCGTTCGATATCCATCGGGGACAGGCGGAGAGGTCCAGCGTGAGTAACACATCACGACAACATCACGAACGGATCACACCCAACCATCACCGCGCCATCGTCGTCGGCTTCGGCGTGGTGGGGCGGATGGTGGCGTTGGAGCTGGAACGGCAGGGGCTTGACGTCACAATCGTCGAACTCAATCTCGACACCATCGAGAAACAACTCGGCCTGAACAAGAATGTCATCTACGGCAACGTGCTTGAGGTGGAGACGCTCAAGCGTGCGGGCATCGATCGGGCGGACGTATTGATCTTAGCGGTCCCCAACGAGGAGGACGCGGTGCAGGCGTGCAAGGTCGCGCGCAGCCTCAACCCGGATATCTTCATCGCCGCCCGCACGAACTTCGTCAGCAAGGGGATGCTCTGCTCGCAGGCCGGCGCGGATTGTGTGATCGTTGAAGAAGTCGTAACCGCACAAGCGATGCAGAAAGCCGTCACCGACATGCTCAGCAAGAGCGAAGCAGAGGATGATGTGCAAGAAGCGGAGCCGGTTGCTCAATAATTGGGTCCAAACGCCAAGGGGAATCGTGATGATTTACGCGCTGAAAAGATTGACCGCCAATTTTGGCGGGGTGGCTTGTCTGTTTGTATTTGTGTCGCAGGCTCTGGCGGGTGTCTCTGTCGGCGATCGGCCAAACATCGACTTCACCGCGACCGATGGCACACGCGTGACTTCCGAAGCGTTGCGCGGCCGGATCGTCATCATCGACTTCTGGGCGACGTGGTGCGGGCCGTGTGTTCAGTCGATGCCGCACATGATCAAGCTGAACCAGGAGTATGCGTCGCAGGGCGTGCAGGTGCTCGGCGTCAGCCTGGACTCCAACCGCCGATCGATGGAAAGCTTTATCAAACAGCGGAACATGCCTTGGCCGCAGTACTTTGACGGCAAGGGCTGGAACAACACCATGGCCAAGGCCTGGGGGGTTAAGGGCATCCCGCGCATCTTCATCCTCTCGCCTGAAGGTGAAGTGCTGTGGGCAGGACATCCTGCGAATATGGATTCAGCATTCCAGGACGCCTTGAAGAATCACCCGCCTTCGCCCCCGCAGGAAGCGGACAATTCACCATCCATGAATGAGTTGCGTGACCAGGTCGTTACGTCGCTGCGTCGAGCCCGGGCGATGCTCGATAAGGCCGACGGCGAACAGTTGCTCACATTGATCGGCGAGGTGCCCGAGGAGTTACTGACGGATAAGCGCGTGCTGGCGAACGCGCGTGTGTTGTTTGCGATGCTTGAATTGAAGGGTGAAACCGTCGAGGCGATCGAGGCTGCAAAGGCGGCGAATCCCGAAGCGGCTGAACGATTTGCGGCCTTGGCGGAGGCGGTTGAAAACGAGGGGCCGGTAGCCGCCGACCCGCAGCGCGCGGCTGTGCATCCCAGGTTGGTTGAGTCCAAACTCGCCCAGGCCCAGCAGATGGAAGAAGCGGGCAAGTATTACCAAGCCTACACGCTCTACGACTGGTTGCTGGATCGCGTTCCCGAGACCGAGGCGGGCCACACCGCTGCGCTGCGCATCGCCGCGCTTGAAAGCGACGAACAGAAGATGCTTGAGATCCGTGTGGCTCAAGCCGAGAGCGAAGCGAAGGCACTGTTGTCGCTGGCGCAAAATTATGAGGCCGCGGGCAATCCGATCAGGCGAGAGCAACTTACGAGAGAATATTAACCGAGTACGAGTCTGCCGAGGAATGCTGTGGTAAAGCGAAAGAAGCGCTTGCGAAACTGGACGCTAGCAGCTAGCGCGGACCTGATTCAATCGCATTATATGATGGTTGCCACATCTTGATCGCGCAGTGACAAGGTCGCCGCCGGGATTCGTGCACTTCACTCGGCGTGGGCATCAAATCCCGGAGACCTTTGGCCCGCTACCACGGCGGGATCGGCAGACACGTGCCGAGTACGGCAGCGTTAACCCTTCCGCCTGATCGGGTTCGTCAACCCTCGAAACGCATCAGCCCGGCCTCATCAGTTGTGAGGCACCTAGCCATAAGACATCTAATATAACTTATATTAGATGTCTTTAGCGGGAATCGACAGGGCTTCGGGTCTGCACCGGGCGTGAGGCGGACACGACGTTTTACGGCAGAACGATCGGCATGCCGGGTTTTACTGGTTCGCCGAAGAGGGGGTTATCATGGGCGTCCCATGTAAAGGGCTGCAAGCGTACATCACGTTTCCAGCCGGCGCCTTGGTGCTGTGCGGCGTGGTAGATGATCCAATCCTTTGGGCCCGTGGCGTTTTCGAGATGCACGAAACTGGCGTGGCCGGGGCCAAAGACGTGTGCGGTGCGTTTGAAAACCGGTTGGTCGTGCTTGACCCATGAGGCCGGGTCCATCGGGTCATCGTTGCCGGTAAGAGTAATTCGACCAAGGCAGTAGTCGTCGGTCCAGCTTCCACTTGCTGAATAAATGATGTGGACCTTGTCGCCGCGTGTTAAGACCTCGGGGCCCTCGTTGACTTTCGGATCGCCGATGCGTTCCCAGTCGTGTGTTGGTTCACTGATGAGTGCGCGCTTGCCGGAGATGGTGGCGGGGTCGCTCATCGGTGCGATGTAAAGGTTCTGCACGACATTCACATCACCGGGCCAACCGGACCAGATGAAGTACAGCTTGCCGTTGAGTTGCAGCACCGTGCCGTCGATCGCCCATTTGTTGGTGTCGTCCGAGACCTTGCCGACGAACACATAAGGCCCGAGCGGGTCGTCGGCCTCGCTTTGCAGGACGTACATACGGTGATTGTGGTTTTTGCCGTCGTCGGCCGCGAAGTAGATGTACCATCGGCTGTCGATGTGATGCAACTCCGGCGCCCAGATCTCTTTTGAATAAGGTTTATCTTCTGGAGGACGCCACGCGATGTGTTCTTCGCCGTCACCGATCTTCTCGAGCCGATCGGAAACACGGATGCCGATTTTCCCGCCGGCGGAGTAGCAGTAGTAGAACAAACCGTCATGCTGGACAACCCACGGGTCCTGCCCGCGCGCGGCGATGGGATTGGTGAAGGTCAAAGCGTTATCGTTTTCAGCCATGACGTTTGCCGACACCAAGAACAATACGATTAGCAGGAACCCATGTACGTTTTGTCTAACCATCAACCTATCATAACTTCGCAATCGCTTCGCGCCTTCGCGGTTATCAAATGCTTTTTATAAGCAAAAACACCCGCGCCCGGCCTGGCACAGGCTTGGTTTGGCTTCCTGGTTGTCCGGGCCGACGGGTTGTTGGGTCAGGCTGCACCAGTGGATAGCGGTGTCGGACTCGTGGAGTTTGCCGGGCCTTTCGTCGGGTCGGTAGTACATGGTTTTGCAGCACAGCTTGGCGCAGCAGGGCAGAGGGGAGGTGCTGCTGGGGTTCAGTGGGTCATTGCCGGGGGAGATGTCGACGCCGCCTGGGATGATTTTCATATAGATGCCTCCTGAAACTTGGATTCACCGCAGAGAGCGCAGAGGACGCAGAGTTAAAACAAATGAATCGAGATTAATCTGCTTTAATTCATCTCTGCGATCTCTGCGTCCTCCGCGGTGAACGTTCTTCTTCTTCTTACACTTGTTTACCTGATGCGATGAGCAGCGCACGTTTTACCGCAACCTTAATCAGTTGGACTTTGTATGCATTTTGCGCCATCGGCTCAGCTTCTTCAGCGGCAGCTTCGCCTGCTTTGGCCGCAAGCTCGGACGTGATGTCGGATGAGCCGACCACGTTCATAGCGGGCTGACTGAGCCAGGGGATCGGCGCGACGGCGCCGAGGCAGATGCGCCATTGGCCGTTGACTTTTGCGGCGGACGCCATCGCCATGGGCCAGTCGAATGATTGTTTTTCGCGCAGCTCCACGCTTGCGCTATGCGTCGGCACGTTGGGGATGACGACTTCGGCAAGGACTTCGCCTTCTTCGAGCTGGTTCTCCGCGTACATGGATTCGCGCGGGAGCTTGAAGAAGTCGGCAGCTTTGACGGTGCGTTCGCCCTTGGCGCTTTTAATAACAAATTCGGCATCGGCCGCGACCAACGGCGGGGCGCAGTTGGACGGGTGAACGATGTGACAAGGGCCGCCGCCGATCACGGCGTGGTAACGGTTTTCCCCTTCGATGGCGTAGCACGTGCCGCCGCCTTTTTTCAGGCAATCGAAGTCGATGCTGCGGAAGTACCAGCAGCGCGGGCGCTGGCAGAGGTTGCCGCCGAGCGTGGCTTGCTCGCGTACCTGCGGCGTAGCTGCGCCGCCGGCGGATTCGTGAAACGCGGGGAAGCGTTCGGCCAGCATCTTGCTGCGCCCGATGTCGGCGAGCGTTGAAAGGCAACCGATGCGGATCGTGTTGCCATCTTCCTTGATGTAGCGAAGCGCATCGATGCCACCGATCGAGACGATCGTGTCGGGCAGTTCGATACGTTCTTTCATGCGGTCGACCAGGTCGAGCCCGCCTGCCTTGAGCGTGCGCTGGTTGTTGAGGACGGTCAGAGCGCTATCCAGATCGTCTGCGACTTCGTAAGTAAATGGTTTCATGCCCGGCCTCCTTCCATACCGGCGATTGCTTCAAGCACACGGGCCGGCGTGATCGGCATCTGACGCACCGGTGCGCCGATCGCGTTAAACACCGCACAACCGATTGCGCCGGGCGTCGGGATGACAGGCGGTTCGCCCAGGCTGTTGACCGAGACATCATCACGCGAGATCCACAACACGGGCACGATCTTGGGCACATCGGCGGGTCCGGCGATCTTGTAGTACTCCATATCCGCGTTCACCATCGCGCCGAGCGTTGGGTCGAGCGTGCGGTCTTCAAAAAGTGCGAAGCTCAGGCCTTGGATGACCGCGCCGGTGATCTGGTTTTCGACCGTGTGTCGATTGACCGGCTGGCCCACATCCTGAAGGGCGACGACCTTGATCACGCGGACGATGCCGGTTTCGGTATCGACCTCGACTTCAACGAATTGGACGGCGTCGCTATCCGTCGGGCGGGTGCGGAACGCGCCATCTTCGGATGAACTGAAAGTCAAGCGATCATCGGTGATGAGTCGGCATGCTTGTTGCCAAGCCATTTCGCGCGAGCCGTTACGGATAACGCCGTCGGCGATGGAGAGGCCGGCCGCATCGGTCTGCCATTCCTGTGCGACGAGTTTGAGGATTGCCTGTCTGGCCTGGTCGGCTGCGCCGAGCGCTTTTGGCGCGACGAATCGGCTGGTGACGGAGCCGCCGCTTGCGGGGCCGGGCGGGAGTGTGCTGTTGCCGACTTTGACTTTCAGGAATTTGCGAGGCAGGCCCATCTGATGCAGCACGCAGTCGCCGAGCATGGTGCGGAAGCCGGTGCCGATGTCCTGGCTGCCGGAGAGGGCGACGACTGTGCCATCCGGGTAGACTTCGACAGTGACGGTTGCGCCACCGGGCCCGTTGCCCCAGTCCGCGACGGCGACGCCGAGCCCGCGCTTGATCGGGCCTTCGCTTGAACCATTCGGTTTGCGACGGTTCCAGCCGATCATTTCCGCGCCGACCTTTAGCATCTCTCGGCGGTTTTCGTGTGGATCGTTTTTGAGTCGGAATTCGAGGGGGTCCATACCGAGTTTGGCGGCCAGCTCTTCCATCATCATTTCGACGCCGAACACGCCTTGCGGGTGGCCCGGTGCGCGCATGGCTCGTGGGTAGCCGGCGTTGAGGTGCACATCCTCATGGGTCGTGGCGACGGTGCCGAAGTTGTACCGCGATGGGTTGCGTGCGCCGCCGCCGCCGCCCGTAGGGCCGACGACACCCGCGATGTGAACGCGGCCGCCGAGGAGTTTGCCGTCCTTGGTTGCACCGATCTTTGCCATCTGGATGCTGCCGGGGCGGTTGCCGGAGTCGAGTTGCTCTTCTTTGCGTGATAGCCCGACGCGGCAGGGTCGTTTGTACTTTTTGCTCATCTGTGCGGCGAGTGTGCCTTCAGCGCCTGCGCCAAACTTGCTGCCGAACCCGCCGCCGATGTATTCGCAGTGGAACTCGACATCGCTGTTGTTCAGCCCGAGCGTGCCTGCAAGATCGTTGCGGAACGAGAACGTGCCTTGCGTCGAGCCCCATGCGGTGGCGTGATCGCCCTTGAAGTCGACCATGCCGATGTGCGGCTCGAGGCAGCAGTGGGTCTGCACCTGCGTCTGGTAGGTTGCTTCGACGACGACGGCGGCGTCTTCGAGGACCTTGTTTGCTTGCGGCAGATTGTCGGGTTGCTGGATTTGATCGAGCGGGGTCATTTCCATCTTCGGGTCTGTCTTGGCAAAACCCGAGCGGAATTGTGCGTTCAGCGCCGCTAAGCCCGCTTCGTAGGCTTGTCGGGATTCGGCGCAGATGTGACCCATGCGGTCGCCTGCATAGGCGCCTTCTCGCTTCGTTATTTCGACTTCAAGCACGCCCGGCACTTTGAGTGCTGCGTCTTTGTCGAAGGATCGCAACTGCCCCACGCCGTACGGGCAGCGGATGTAGCCGGCCCAGAGCATATCTTTAGGGTAGTAGTCCGTGGTGTACTTCGCCTTACCCGTGACTTTCTCACGGATGTCCAGGCGGACGGCTTCGTTTTCGTAGGCGACGTGATTGTCTTCGCGGTAGCTCATGCGCCACCTCCCTTCGCGGCCGATCCAACCGCTTCGAAGATGCGGACGTATGCAGCGCATCGGCAGATGTTGCCGCTTAAGCCTTCGCGGATTTGCTGGCTATCGGCGTTCGGGAATTCATCGAGCAACGCACGGGAACGCACGACGAAGCCAGGGATGCAATAACCGCATTGGCACGCGTCGTGGTCGATGAAGGCCTGCTGCACCGGATCGAGCTTGTCGCCGTCGCTAAGGCCTTCGACGGTCTTGATCTTTTTGCCGACTGCGTCGACGGCGAGCGTCAGGCAGCTATTGATGCTTTTGCCATCAAGCAGGACGGTACACGCGCCGCAAGCACCTCGGCTGCAGACTTCCTTGCTGCCGGTGAGGTCGGCTTGTTCGCGGATGACTTCAAGCAGTGTTGCGGATGGCAGCACGTGCAGCTTGGTGTCTTGGCCGTTGATATTGAGTGTGATGTCGACGTCCTTGGCGGGGTAGATGGTGAGTCCGCCGCGTTTGATGGGGCCAGTGGGTTCTTTTTCATCCTGGCCGCGCGCGACTGTGCCGAGCGCTGCGACACCGACTGCGCCGCCGACGCCTTTGATAAAACCACGCCTTGAGAATCCGCCGCCTGCGGGGGTAACAGGTGTATCCCGCTGATCCTTCATGTTGAGCCTCCTGATCGATTGCCCTTGCCGGCGAGATAGATGAAGCCGACTATCGTAAGAGGATACCCGGCGACCGAGGGCCAGTCGAGGATGTTTGTGGGCTTTTTGCACAACTTTGTTGCGACTTGTTGATGTGATACCGCCCGGATTGAATTGTCTTAAGTTGCTTCGTTAATACAGTATGTGCGAGCTTATCCGCATGCAGACGACGGTCTTCGTTGAATCAAGACCGATACAAGTGAACCCGCGATCAGGATTGCGCCCGGCTCAGGCACGCTGCTGCCCGGTGGGTTGCCGGCGTTCCAGTTGTTCAAGACGACATCCAGATCGTCGAGGCCGACGAAGCCGTCGCCGGAAGGATCGCCTGCGGCCGTGTCGCCGGCAGTGACGTTCTGGTTCCATGCGCTGAGGATGATGTCCAGGTCATCGAGTCCGACGAAGCCGTCGGCGTTGAGGTCGCCTTGGAGAGCGGTTGTGATGGCGATGGTGATGCCGAGGTCGTGTTTGCCGGTGGCTGCGTCCCACAGGCCGGGGTTTGCCAGTTGGATCGCGTATTCGGGGCGGTGATTGATAGCCGCCATGGGGTCGGGTAAAGAGAACAGCAGGTGGTAGTTTCCTTCGGGCATGTCGGCGGGCAGGTCGAGCATGGCGTTGATGTTGATGGTGCTGTCGGGCAGCCATGTGCGTGGGTCTTCATCGAGCGAGAATGCGTATTCGGTCAGGCCGTCGAGCGATTGGAGCGTGAGGACGACGTCGCGCGGGTTGTAGGGGGATGCCCAGCCGGTGTTCACAAGGTCGAGCGAGATGGGCAATTGCGAGCCTGTTGTTGCGGCCGGTTCGTATTCAGCCAAGACAAGCTCGAACCGGTAGCCGAGTTTTTGTTTTACCTCGTCGAGGAAGCCGTCCGATTCCCAGTCGGCGAGGACGTCCGGGTGGTAGCCGCTATTGAGGTAGCTGAAGTGAAGCTGCGCCATTTCGACGCGTGCGATGTCGCAGCCGGAACGGGAGCTGGTGGCGCAGGTTTCGCCGCCCATCGGGAGGAACTGTGTTTCGAGGTTGAGCCAAGCCTTGTCGGCTACGGGGTTGGTATACGTGCCGAAGTCGGTTTCGCTTGCCAGGAAGCAGTCGTTGTGGTGGCCGATGCGGGCTTTGGCGGTATCGGTGAACGCTTCGCCGGAGGTCAGAGCGGCGGTGTTCTGCGTAATCATTTGTTTTAACGCGGGTGTGCGGATCTGGATGGTTCTTTCCGGCGGGAGGATATCAAGCCATTTATCCGTGATCTGTCGTGCGTTGGCGGGGTCGGTGAGGTTGTTGGTTGAGGAATGCCATTCACCCCATGCGCCGATGAAGCCCGCCTGCGCGGTCGCGATGACATCGGCATTAGCCTGAATGATCGGTGCGAGCTGGTCCATGTGGTTGAGTACGACGCTCAAGGGCGCATCCGATACGCCGATGTCGTTGCTATAGGCGAAGCGCAGGATCGTCTTGACGCCCGCCTGGCGCATCTGTGCGAAGTCGTTGCTGATGATGTCCAGTTGTGTCTGGCTTAACGGCTGGTTCTTGAAGTCTTCGAGATAGTACAGCCGGAGCATCAAGGTCATGTTGCTGTTTTCCATGACATTGAACATCCACGGCTGGATCACATCCTGCTCTGAGGTTGAGCCGACGTGGTAGTACATCCCGCGCTCGGGATTGGCGAACAGGCGTCCGTCATCGGGCGTGAATGTCTGTATGGCAGCGGAAGTAGACACGGTCGACCCAGCGAGTACGGTCAGGGCGGTGAACAACAGGCAAATGTTTTTCATGATGAGGATACGCGCTAATTATTTGCTCAACAGTTTATCGTCGGCAGAGTGTAGCAACACCGGCGGCGCTTAAAAGCAGCAAGGTCGAAGGCTCGGGGATGTTGTTGGAATTGGTCGGCGCTGTGCCCGCGTTCCAGTTGCTGAGGATCAGGTCCAGGTCGTCGAGGCCGACGAAGCCGTCGCCGGAGGGGTCGCCGGCGGCTAGGTCGCCCGCAGTGACGGTCTGGTTCCACGCGCTAAGGACGATGTCCAGGTCGCTTAATCCGACGAAGCCGTCACCATCCAGATCGCCGACCAGAGGCATATCGATCAGGTAGCGGAACGCGTCAAGATCAACGTTCGGGTAGTAATCGATATCCACGGTGGCGTTGTCAGCAAACAGGACGAAGTCAAAGCCGTCAGGATTGCCGATCAGTGATCGGGGGATCAGCGTTTCGATATCGGTATTAGGCGTGGCGTTGACAGACATCGTGCCCAGGTAGTTCCAACTCCACGCGCCTTGTGAACTGCCGGTGAATTCGTAGACGTTTGAGCCTTGCAGCAGATACTCCGCGCCGACAGCGAACTGCCCGGCCCCGCCGATGAAGCCTGTATCGCGGTCGAAGTCGACATCGATCAGGACGTTGTGCTTATAGCTGAGCGAAACAGAGCTGTTGAGCAGCATGCGGAAGTAGAAGTTGGTGTCGTCGTGCGCGATCTGGATGGTTTCGTAATCGACTTCGACGCCGCCGGTTTCTGAGCCGTCCGCATCGTATGCGGGGATGTCGGCCCAGTCGGAACGATCGGTGGTAGTGACGACGATCGAGCCGTTAGCGACCGGGTTACTTAACGTCGTACCACCGGTCGGTGGGGGATCGATATTGCCGTTATTGATCTGCTCGATGCGGTCGACTTCCGCGTCCCAATAGGAAGGCAGCGTGTCCCAGGGGTTATTCATCACATCATCGGTGATGTAGACCTGACCCGCGTTACGAGATACAGCAAGGTCGAGGTAAGTGAGCATGTCTGCTTCACTGCTGGTGGTATGAATCAGGTGGCCGATCTGTGAGGAATCGTAGTTGTAGTTCCACGCGGAGGGGGTGTAGCTGGTGTAACTGCTGCCGTAGTTTTCAAAAACAAGCAAGCTGTCGGCAGCGGGTCTCGTCAAATAAGACTCGACGGTGTTCGTGCCCGGGTTGCCCATGACTTCCCACGTCGAATTGATCCCTTTGACGTAGTCGTAGAGGTCTTGGTAGTAATTCAGGGTGCTGGTGGACGAGGCGTTGGAGAACTCATCGAAGAAGATGCCATCGATGTTGTACCAGTTGACGTACTTGTCGATGTCGGCCTTGACTTGTGCGGATGATCGTGAGCCGTAGGAGGTGTAAACGTAGGCGATCACTTTTCCGCCTGCAGTGCGGAAGGTGTCGACGGCGTTGACGTAGTTCGAGTCTTGTGATGAGCCGGGGCCGCTGCCGGGATTCATGATCGCGGTGACGGGGATGCGTGAGGCGGCGGTGGTGAGGTCATCCCACGGGCTGTTGGTGGTGGGGTAGAAGTAGGCCGGCACGATCGCGGTGAGGTCGGCGCTGGCTTTGGCCTGGCCTAACAGCACGACGGCAAGCAGCGGGCAAGCGAATCGGATGGCAAGGGGTAACCGCACGTAGGGCTCCTTGTCTGTGGTATTAAGTATCTTCGTTGGCGATTGTTCGCCGACCATTTCCGGCAACGCACTTCATTCGTTGTCATTCATCCCCCAGATGAATGCGGGCGTCCGTCGTTGAACGGGCGCCCGCGCATGCGCCTCACCACGGAGGGAGTATTACCGGCGTTTTCTCAGCAGGGCCATCCCACCGAAGCCCAGTAGTGCGAGTGTTGCCGGTTCGGGCACGACGGAAGCGGGGGGTGTCCCGGCGTTCCAGTTATTCAAAACGAAGTCCAGGTCATCCAAGCCGACGTAACCGTCACCGCTCGGATCGGCTTGATCGCCCACGGTCACATTCTGGTTCCAGTTGGTGAGGATGATGTCCAGGTCATCGAGGCCGACGAAGCCGTCGCCGTTGAGGTCGCCATCGACGCCCGGATCGACATAGCTCATGTCGTAGGTAAAGTACTGAGCGTCGGCTTCGGTCTGTGTCAGAGGATCGAAGACACCGGTAGTCGGGTAGACATCGGTGGTGACGAAAGTGGCGTCGGTAGTTACGCAGATGAAGTTAAACGCTGTGGCGTTCTGCAGGTCCGAGCGGGGGATCATGATCTCGATGTCGCTTGGCGGGCTGTCGTCATAGGTTACGAAGCCCCACGGGACGAGGTTGGCCCATGTCCACAGTTCCTGGTTGGCGCCGCCGGGATTCGAGAGGTTGCCGTATTTATGCACGGCCGGGCCCTCGATAAGAATATCGGCACCGATGCCGAAGTAGTCATCATCGGTGCCTGTGTCGCCGTCACCGCCGATCCAGCCGGTGCTGCGGTTCTGGTCGATATCGATGAGGATCTGGTGGTGAGCACCGAACCAGGATTGGTCAGCGTTTCCTTCTTCGTAATGATCCATCTGCAGACGGAAGTAGAAGTTGTTGTCGTCGTGTGCGATGCTGATCGTGCCGTAGCTCAGCACGGGGATCACCGCGTCCACATCGGCCTGATAAGGTGTGATGCTGTCCCAATCGGTTCGGTCGGAGTCCAGTGCCTCGACGTAGATCGCTCCATTGGCGACGAGGTTGTTCTGGGTTTCGAGCGAGCCGGCATAGGCGCTGGAAGTCGGCAGGCAGGTCAAGACAGCGGTGGTCAACAAGAGTGCATTTCGGGTATGCATGGTTGTGTGTCCTTGTACGGTTCTCAATGACATGAATCCTGAAGTACGTTTCCGTCGAAGGTGAGTCGATTCGCGTTAACGAAAAGACTCACTTGTTTGAATGTTGTTTTGGCCACTAGATACCTTTTGGGCCGACGATCAGCGGTCGTGCCCATGAACGGGTGTCATGTCGGGCCAAATTGTTCAGCGACGCCGAAGCATCGCCAGGCCGCCCAATCCCAGCAGCGCGAGGCTTGCCGGCTCGGGAACCGCTAACTGGTAATCAATCACTGCGCTGACATCGCCACCCGCAGCACCGGCGCTATCGGTCCAGAAGAGGATCCGGATCGTGTCGTCGGGGAACAGCGGGGAGCCGTCTTCGTTGAGTGTGACATTCAACGGGATCGCCATTTCACGGGTAACGAAGTCGCCATAGGGAGCGAGCAGACCGGCGCCGATGCCGAAGAAGTCGCCGGACATGCCGTAGCCGTCATTGAAGACGTCATCACCGGAGGTGAACGGGTAGTCGTTCTGCCAGCCGGCATCCTGGCCGATCAGGTCCAGGCCGAAGATGTTGAAACCGGTTGCGGTGTCTTCATCGATGTCGATGCCCATGAATGTGCTGATGGCGTTGGCGGTGTGGTACGTATTGCGGACATAGAGGTAATCCGCGTCGTTGGCGATCTGGACCTCGAAGAAGTCGACGCCGCCGACGTTATCCGCTGGATCACTGTCGACGACAGGGACGCCTACCCAATCGCTGTAGTCGTCATCGATGGTGATCGTGGCCCACGTTCCGGCCTGCGCCGTGCCGGCCGCCGCGAGGGCGAGGGCAAGAGACGCCCCCGCCATAAACTTGGGAACTTGTTGCATCATCACTCTCCTCCTCAGAGAACTTGCGCGATTCCTCCGCCGACGCCGGCGTTGTTTCAGCGCTCGATAAGTTTAGGTTGCAAACAGACCTGCATATTCATTGCGACCGCGCCCTTGGACCCCTGCCGGGCCTGGCCCGCCTGGATCACGGCCTGCTCACCTAACTGCGTGAACGGCAGCGCTACTGCTGATAACGGCGGGTCCGAACGGTCCGCCAACGTGTTGTCAATACTCACAAACCGAATATCCGTCGGGATGGCCAAACCCGCTTCCAGGGCGGCGGCGATCGCGCCCATGGCCTTGGCGTCACTGGCGCCGACCACACCGTCCGGCTCCGTGTTCGCATCCAATAAATCTCTAAACATCGATCGGCCGGCTTCACTGTCGATCGCGTGCTTGCCGTTGCGGATCAGATCTTTATTGACCTGCAGCCCGGCTTCATGCAACGCACGTTCATAACCCTGTTGCCTGGCTTCAAAGCCCCAGTACGTATTCTGTGGGCCGTTGAGCAGGGCGATGCGCTTGCAGCCGTGGTCGATCAGGTACTTCGCGGCCAGGTAGCCTGCCGAATCCTGATCGATGTAGACGCTGTGGCAACCGGGGCACGGCTCGTTCAGCGCCCATGTGTTCCAGCCACGGTCTTGAAGATCGCGGATCAATGTTGGGTTAAACGATGGCTCGATGACCAGCGCGGTGCCGGGGCGAGTCTGTTCCAGAAACCATTTAGTGTCCTGATCAATCACGTTGGGGCCGGCCTGACGGACGGTCATGGCCTGGTGGCCTTGGCCTAGCGCGGATTGCACGCCGTTGATAATGCGGAGCTGTACTTCGCGGGCATCGCCGCTGAGTGCTGCGACATCATTGGAGATGAAGACCGCGACGGTATCCGTGCCCGGCTTCTTGCTCGGGTCGGCAACGAACGTGCCTCGGCCTTGCTCTCTATAGAGATAGCCGTCTCTCACCATTTCCTGAAGCGAGCGGATCAGCGTCGGCCTGCTGACCTTGTACCGTTGGAGCAACTGGCTCTCGGAGGGGAAGGGGCTGCCCGGTGACCAGCGCCCAGTCTGGATCTCTTTCACCAGGCTGCGCTTGACCTGCTCATATTTTGGTACGTCTGTCACGGACATGCCCCCAATCTATCAGAGTAGCTTGTATTGTCAACTAGAAAATTCACAAAATCACCAAAATAGGCTTTAAATAGGGTTGACAAGGTGTTATCATATGAAGTCGTATTAACAAGTTGTCAGTATTCCATCGCTTTTGGGCCTCAATTCGTAACATCTAATCGATACGACTAGGATAACAAGTCATGAAGCATGCACGGCCAAGAACACTTGCTTTCACCCTCATCGAGTTGCTCGTGGTCATTTCGATCATCGCTCTGCTGGTGGGGATCCTGCTGCCGGCCTTGGGCGCGGCACGGAAAACCGCTCAGCGGGCTGTGTGTTTATCCAACCAGCGGCAGATCGGTGTGGCCATGATGTCGTATGCCACAAATAACAAGGGGCTGCTGCCCTACACGATCTACCAGGAGAATGGTGTTGAAACCCGCTGGTGGCACCGGCTGATCCTGGATGGGGCGGCTGTGGGCAGTGTGGAAGAAGGGGCGACCAGCAACCTCGTCTGCCCGTCTGACGAATACCCCTACGTCGTGAATACCGGGGCGCCATCCACCGACCCGAACAACAACGTCGCCTGCAGCTACGGCATGAACCAGTTCCTGTCGATTGCGGATGGCTTGAATCACTCGGCTGTCCCCGGACCCTTGGACGGCATCGACGCTTATACGCCGGGCCAACTCTGGCATCCGATCGATAACATGCTCACACCTACCGAGCTGCTGCTGACCGGTGAGATTTACTTCGGCCACCTGTTTGAAACACGCAGTCCTAACTACAGGATCCCGGCGAACAAACTAACCAAAATCAATAGCGACGTTGAGCAGACAACGCTACTTTGGAATTATCCAGAATGGGGTCGACACAGCGGCGAGCTTGACGATCAGAACGGCAAGATCAATATACTCTATGCCGATGGGCACGCAGTGCCTGCCGCGCGTACCACCGATATCATAGGCACCGGCGAAGCGCAGAGTATGACCATGGCTGACTTCGAACGGGCCAAGCGTCTGTTCTGGCCGCGTCATACCAACCCGGCGAATGACAGGTAAACGTATCGGTCGATTTGGATAGATATGCAGCAGAACGGACGGCTTTGCCGGCCTCACCATTACCAGGATTAATCACGCAATGATCCGTTTAGCAGTCATCGGTTCCGGTTTACGAGCCGCATCATTAGTCAAGCTCGCGCAGGATATGGACCCGCAGGTCAAGCTGGTCGCGGTGGCCGACCCGGATGGTGATAACGCGCGGTCGCATCTCAAAGAAGAGGGCGTGCCGTTTGACGAGACGATCTTCTACGATTCGACGGACGAGTTGATCGAACACGCGGATGACTTTGATGCGTTGATGCTTGGGACACGTTGTGATTTGCACACACCGATCGCAGTGAAACTGGCGCCGCTGGGCAAGCCGCTGTTTCTGGAAAAACCCGTCTCGATCACCACGAAACAATTGGCGGAACTGGCGGAGGCTTTTGACGGACGGGATAAGAATGTCGTGGTGTCTTTCCCGCTGCGTATGACGCCGTTGTGCCAGCGCGTCAACGAGATCGTACAGTCCGGGCGGTTGGGCACCATCAACCAGGTTGTTGCGTTTAATGATGTTCCTTACGGCGGCGTGTACTTCGGGCAGTGGTATCGGGATCACCAGACCACCGGTGGGCTCTGGCTTCAGAAGGCGACGCACGACTTCGACTACATCAACCACCTGCTGGATGCGACGCCACTGGCGATCTCAGCGACCAGCACGCGTAAGGTTTATGGCGGCAACGAGCCGGCCAACCTGATGTGCTCACAATGTCCAAAGACCGAATTGTGTCCGGAGAGCCCGGCCAACATTCTCAAGCGCGGCGACGACGGCGGGATGGGTAAGAAGGATCATGCCTGCGCGTTCTCCAGCTCGATCGAGAATCAGGACGCCGGGGCCGCGATGGTTCTTTATGACGACGCCACGCAATTGAGCTACACGCAGAACTTCGTCTCTCGCCGAAGCGCCGGCCGGCGTGGCGCGCGAATCACCGGCTATTATGCCACGCTCGACTTCGACTGGTTCACCGAGAAGATCCGTGTCACCGAGCATCACGGCCAGGCGGTCGACGACATCCACGTGCCCGTCGCGGAAGGGCACCACGGCGGCGACCACGTGCTGGTCAAGAACTTCCTGCACGTGATCCGTGGCCAGGCCGAATCCAAATCCACACTCAAGGACGGCCTTCTCAGCGCCGCGATGTGCCTGGCCGCACGTGAATCGGCGTCGACTGGAAGGATGCAGCAGATACGTGTGCCGGGCTCCGGTACGCCCAAGCCGACAGGCACGATCGTGAATTCGTTGTAGGTTGGTTTTCAACACTAAATTAAGACTTCACTTCGCCCGGCGAGGGTCTTGCGGTCCAGCCGTTTTTGAACCGTTATTCCTGCGCACAATGTATCTATCTGCATGAATCACCACCTGTGTGGAGATGGCATCAAGCGGAACGGTCAAAGTGGGGCGCTAACTCCAGTTGGATTGAGAACGTTCAAAAGCCCGGACGCGGTCCGGGGCTTGTTTCTCAGTAAGGTCGGCACCTCTGACCTGATCGGGTCCGCCAACCCTTGAAACACATCAGCCCGGTCCTCCTGGGTCATGAAGGGCCCATCATAAGACATCTAATATAAGTTATATTAGATGTCTTAGTCCAGACCCGGTTGGGTCGGAAGGCTTACGTCGTGTAAGGCAAGGTGTTTGTTTTTTACTTGGAGTCGATTTATCCCCAGCCGCATGGCGGGGGGGGCGGGGCGGGTTGTGATGAAGCTGGCGTTTTCAGATTCAACAGGGAAGGCCTTCCGGTAATCCGCGGACCAGTCGCTTAAGAAAGCATCGGTCTGATCTTCGTGGATCAATGCCCAGACACTGCCGCCGAAGCCTGCGCCGAAGGCGCTCGCGGCCACGGCCCCGTGTTTGCGCGCGCTGTCGGCAAGGTACACGGTCTGTGGGACCTGGTTGCCGAGTTTTAATTCGGCTCCACGTTGCGAATCGTCCGTCAGCGAGCCGAACGTTTGCATATCACCGGCTTCCAGCGCTTCGCATGCACCGGGCACGATGCGATAGTTTTCATCGAGGAACTGCTCGACGCGTTGGCGCAGCGGTTTGTCGGCATCAACGATGAGTTTGCGCAATTGGTCCTGGGCGTCGGGTGAAGATGTTGCGGCCGCGGCGAGATGCTCATCGTTTCGGCCGGTATGTTCGCGCCAGATGCGTGCGGCTTCCGCGGCAAGCTCGGACGCGCGGTTGTACTGTTCGCGCGTGTTGGCGGTTTTCTGTGAGTGAACGCCGCTGACACCTATCGCAAAGATGTAGCCTTCGGGCAGAGCGGTGCGCTGAACAAGCTCGACGGGTCGATAATTGAATCGGCCGATCATGTTGGCGCGGGCGCAGAGGATGGCGGTGTGGTCCTGGCTGCCGCCCTTTGTGCCGACGCCGCGATCGCCAGCAAGATCGCCGAAGCTTGAGCCGTTCTCGACGCAACCGAGATAGCCCGCTATATCGAGATCGGAGTGGATTTCCTGCTTGAATTCGGGCAACTGCCCAAGCCGATTGACTTCCGCGACCGCGAGGAACAGGCCGATGATCATCGCGCTGGAACTGCTCAGGCCTGCGGCTTGCGGCAGATCGCTGTTGAATACGATATCGCAGCCGGCGTGCCTGCCTTTATGGTTGGGTAGAAAGTTGCGTGCTACCCTTCTCGCAACGGTCATCGGGTAATTCGTCCAGTCTCCGGTGAAAGGCTCGAGCTCCGGGTCCAAAGGGAATGAGGCTTCTAATATTTGAACGGGTTCGATCAGTCGCACACGCCAGTCATCACGCGGCGCGACGACGAAGCAGAAGCCTTGTTCTGTTGCGCAGGTCAGGCTCTGGCCGCCGGCGTAGTCGACGTGCTTGCCCAGCACTTCAATACGACCGGGCACAAAGTACGCTCGTGCCGGGTTGTCGTTAACCTTGGCAAGAGTCTGGTACAGCCGGGCAAGTGTTTTTGTCTTGGTTTCTACCGCATCCTGGTGCAGTCCGGATTCAGTCAGTGTGTTTACCGCGGCGTCGAGATTGTTTGTCGTGGTTGGCATCAGTAAGAAACCTTATGCCCGGCAAGTAGTTCGGTAACTGGCGCTACGTCCTGCCGTGAAGACAGATCGAGCACCGGCGATTCGGAAGTGAGAACCTTGAATTGTTCACCGAGTTTGTCGATGCAGTACTGTGCCGCGTCGGGCACTTCGTACTCACCTCTCGACGATACCTTGATGTTTTTACATGCTTCGAAGATGTTGGGCGTGAAGCGCCAGCAGTTCATGCTCAGGTAGGCTTTGCCGCCGAACGCGGCGATCTGCTGCTCGCTCGGTTTTTCAAGCACGCGCACGAGGTTGCCATCCGGCCCGATCTCGGCGACCGCCATCTTGGGGATGCGGTCGGCGGGGATGTTGCTGGCTTCGATCAGAGCCTGTTGTGCAAACCCGACAAGGCCCGGGCCGTCCAGTTCTCGCATCGCACTTACTGCATCAAGGGGGTAGTGGTTGTCACTGTTGAGCATGAGAAAGTGGTCGTCGCCGACGAACGCTTCTGCGGCCGCCAAGGCGTTGGCTGTACCCAGCGGTTTAGGCTGGACCGCGTACTCGATGCTTAGCCGACTCGGTGGGCTGGTGACGTTGTAGTACTGCCGGACGTTGTCGTGGTCGGGCCCGATGACCAGGCAGACTTTTTTGTAGCCCGCATCGGCGAGCACGGTGATGACGTAGTCGAGGAACGGCCGATCGATCGGGATCATGGCTTTGACCCCGGTCCCGGCGACCTCGGCCTGTGCGGCGGTCAGGGCCGCGGCCTCGTCCTGCTTACGCATGCGGGTGCCCAGACCACCGGCCAGAATCACTACCTTGTCCATCGCGAATAGCTCCTTGGAGTGGAATATACTTTTTTCTTATACAGAAAAAAGTATCAATATTCAACTCTTATGCCCTGAAAATACGTCTAATAGCTTGAATATTTAATATAGATTTGATAAAAAGTGGCTGTGATACTTACTTTGGAACAGCGTTCGGTCTTGCATCAGCTCTGGCGGGCGGGGGCTCAGAGTCGATCCGGGCTGCATGAACTGACCGGCGTAGCGCCCAACCGTGTCGGGGCGGCTGCGGCGGGTCTGATGGAGCAGGGGCTGGTCCGGGAGTGTCAGGCCAGGCCCAGCAGCGGTGGTCGGCCGAGGGTGCCTTTGGAGATCGATCCGGCTCAACGCCATGTCATCGGGCTGACGATCTGGCCGGGCATGGTCAGTGCCGCGAAGCTCAACCTTCAGGGGGCATTGATCGGCAAACCGGTCGGCCGGTATGTCCGCGGCGGGACAGACAAACTCGTTGCCGTTGCTGCTGAGTTGCTGGCAAAGGTACGAAGCGATCAGGCGGTCGGCGTGGGTGTGAGTATGCCGGGCTTTTATGACGCGGCGACGCGCCGGGCGCTGGCGGGTTTGATGGCGACGGATGAAAAGCCTGTCAGCCTCAGCCCGCTCTTTGATGAAGCGGATGACCTGTCACTCATCGTTGAAAACGATATGCATGCCTTAGGCGCGCGCTGGTTGCTGACGCACCGTGCTGAAGCGGCGCATGATGTATTGTTAGTACATATTGGTGATGGCACACTGGGTGCCGCGGTATTGAATCAGGGCAGACCCAGCCGGGGGTGTGTCAGTAGCGCAAACGAACTGGGGCACATGCGCTATCTCGCGGATACGTCCCGATGCTACTGTGGGCAGACCGGTTGCCTGGAGTGCATCTTCAGCAGTGAATACCTGCGCAAGCTTGAGGGCGATGAGTTGGCTGATTCTGATGCAGCCATAAAGATCTTGATGCGTCGATCTGCCGACTACGAGCCCGGCGACGAGGCGCTGGAAACACTCTACGGCTACCTGGCGAACGGGATCGTCAACGTCGTCAACTTCATTCGCCCGCACCGGTTGGTCATTGTCAGCGAGCTGACGCGCTATCCCGATGTCTGCAACCTGCTGACGCGCTCGATACGGTCACGGTTGTTGCGCGAGTTGGTTGACCGTGTGCGTTTTGATCTGTGGGATCAACCGGTCGGCAATCCGGCCGAGACCGCGGGGTGGTTGGCGCTGGCGAATCTGTATTATGAGGGTTGGTAGCAGCCCGGAGATCAGCAGCGTCCCGTTTGGTTATCTGCCTTCTTCAGAGCCCGGCCATGGTCCGCGGAACACTGCTTAGCCGGTGGTTGATAAACGGCGCACCAGATTCCGGGCATGTTGAGGTATGAGAAGTGTTCCGTACCTTCCGGCAAGCCGATAAACCATTTAAGAGTTTAGGGTTCCACTTAACAGGGTCCGGCATATACCTGTTGTATAGCTGGATGCGTCCTCTGATAAAGGTTATTCGGAACCAGGAGCTGGCATGTCATCCGACAACGACCACAACACGGCAAATTCCAACAGAGTTCTTGTGACCGGTGGAACCGGCTTTACCGGCAGCCATCTCGTGCGCCGATTGTTGAAGGATGGATTCGAGGTTTATGCGATCGATAACGCCAAGGGGCTGTTCTACGACGAGCTTGAAGAACTGGGGGCGCATCTTCGGCTGGGCAGCGTGGCTGATCGCGTGTTTTGCGATGAGGTGCTGGCATGGTCAAAGCCCCAGGTCGTCTACCACCTTGCCGCGGCATTCCGCCAGATCAATGTGCCTAAAGAGGTGTATTGGCAGACGAATGTTGAAGGCACACGCTATATGTGTGAAGCGGCGCGGAATGTCGGCGCAAGTAAGTTCGTCTATTGCTCTACCTGTGGCGTGCATGGCAACGTCGAGGACCCGCCCGGCGGAGAAGATGCGCCTATCCAGCCCGCGGATTACTACCAGTACACCAAGTATGAAGGCGAGCGGGTCATCAACGAAATCGTCGCACAGACCGGCTATGACGCGACGACCGTGCGCCCGGCCGCGATCTACGGCCCGGGTGATCCCGCACGGTTTCTGCTCATGTACAAGCACTGCAAGAACGGCTCGTTCATGATGTTTGGCAGTGGTAACACGACGTATCATCCGGTGTACATCGACAACCTTGTGGATTGCCTGATTCTTGCGGCTAAGAAGGGCCGTAAGGGCGAGGCGTATCTTGCTGCGGATGAGCACTTCCAGACGCTCAACGATCTGATCATGCATGTCGGCAAGTCCATGGGCAAGGACGTCAAGATCAAGCACTATCCTTTCTGGCCGCTGTATGCGATGGCGGTGGCTTGCGAAGTCATCTGTTATCCGCTCCGGATTACGCCTCCGTTGTTCCGCCGGCGCGTTGACTGGTTCTGCCAGAACCGTGCATTTAAGATCGATAAGGCCAAAGAGGAACTGGGGTATCAACCACGGGTGGGGATCGAAGAGGGCCTTGCTGCGACTGCGGCGTGGTATAAATCGAACGGTTATCTGTCATGATGCTTGTGTGTGAGACAGACCGAGTTGACGTCGTCATGGCATTACGCGATCGTCATCTTGTCGACTTTGTCTTGAAAGGCCTTGCATGCCCGAACTCGATGAATCACTGATTAATACGAAGAACGCCAAGCTGCATGGCCGAATTACCGACGCCAGCCAGTCGGGCCTGCGTAAGTATCAGTCGATCATTGTGGGTTCCAACAGCCTTTCTTACACGATCAAGTACGAATTGATTATGTCGTTATTTGCCGGCTTTCCTGGCGCGATGGGACTGGTTTCTAGAAAGAAGCTTTTACCTTGGCTGCTAGGCGCGTGTGGCAAGTCAACGGTGTTCGGCCCGGGTATCACGCTGCGCCACCCGCGAAAGATCAAGCTCGGGCACCGTGTTGTAATCGCTGATGGTGCTATCCTCGATGCACGCGGCAAAGACAACCACGGCATCGAAATCGGTGACGATGCCTTGATCGGTCAACGCGGCCTGGTTATCTGCAAAGACGGTAACATCCATATCGATGACGGTGTCGTAACGGGCGCCTATTCAGCGATCTACTCCTTGAGCGGCAACGTGGTGCGGATCGGTCGCGATGCAGCCATCGGGCCTTACGCATGCATCGGCAACACCTCTTACAAGTTTGACCGGCTCGATGCTCCCATCGCTTACCAGGAAAAGGACCTGAAGGGTGGGGCGGTGATCGGGCCGGACAGTTGGATCGGAGAACGCGCCAGCGTGCTCGACGGCGTGACAGTCGGTAAGGGAGCGATTGTCGCGGCCGGCGCTGTTGTGACGCAAGACGTCCCCGACTATGCCATCGTCGGTGGTGTGCCCGCGAAACTGATCCGCATGCGCTCTGAAGAATGCTAGCCTACACAGCATCGTGTAGGCCGGGCCTACTTCTTATCTCAACACCGTTTTGATCGTTGCATTGAGATCGTGTCGCCCGGTCATTGCATCATATATGCCGGGGTTTGCGAGTTGGATCATGTACGCGGGGTTGTCCGCCAGTGCGGGCTCGGGGTCTGGCAGCGTCAGGTAGAGTTTGTAGATGCCGGATGGCATATCGCGAGGCAGTTGTAACTCCTCTTCGATACGGATGGGTTTGCCGGGCAGCCATCGGCGTGGCTCGCAGGGGATTTTCAGGATGAATTCTTTTTTGTCTTGCTGGTTGACAAAAATCAGCACGACATCGCGTGGGTTGACGGGCGGTGCAAATCCCGTGTTTTCCAGCATCAAACCGACCTTGATTTTTCCGTATGGCCTGGCGCTTGGGGGGTATTCGAATGATTGCAGCGACAGGCGATAGCCTAATCTACGTTTGACTTCCTGGAAGAAGCCGTCATTTTTCCACTTCTTGATCACCTCCGGGTGGTAACCGAGGTTCAGGTAGGTGAAGTGCAGGTTTTCCATTTCATTGCGTGCATTCTCGGTATCGGAGAACTTGGAAAGCGCGCAGGTTTCGCCGCCCATCGGGACAAACTGTGTTTCGACGCCGAGGTATCGCTTTTCGTTTTCGATGTCTTCGTATGTGCCCACATCGGTGTTGCTGGAGATGAAGCAGTCGTTGTGGTGGCCGATGCGTGCGATCGGTGTGTTGGTGAACGCCTGGCCGGCTGTGATCGGTTCTTTGCTGTCGAGGATCATCCACTTTTGTCTGGGCGTGCGTAACTGCACGGTTCGGTTCGGCGGCAGGATATCGAGCCACTTGTGAACGATTTTCTTTGCGTTGGGTGGTTCAGCCAGATCGTTTGTGGAAGCGTGCCATTCGCCCCACGCGCCGACGAATCCACCCTGAGCGGTGAGGATCACATCGGCGTTGTCTTTGATGATGGGCTTGAGTTGTTCCATGTGCTCAAGCACGACATCGATCGGCGCATCGGGTTTGCCGATCTCCTGGCTATAGGCAAAACGCAAGACGCACTTCACGCCCGCTTCGCGCATGATCGCAAAGTCGTTGCGGATCATCTCCAGTTGCTTATCGCTCAGCCGCCGATCGAGAAAAGTCTTGAGGTAGTACATCCTCAAGATGAGCGTCATGTTTTGGTCGTGCAGTTGCTTGACCGCATCGAGTTCGAGCGGGTTCTGTTCTGCCTGGCTGGTGAACTGGATGTACAAGCCGCGCTCGGGGTTGGCGATGTCGCGATTGTCATCCGGCGTGTACGTTTGTTCCGCGGCGTGCAGCGATGCGCAGCTGAAGCACGCGGCCAAACACATCAGGTAACCGAACAGGATCAGTAACGGGCGGATGCGGCGGTGTGCAGATGTCATGCGTTACTCCCAGGCAAGGATAGGCGGGCGGAAAGCGATCTTCTTTAGGCACAACTTGTAAATACAACTAGAGCAGCATACACGCTGTGGCAATCATTCGTCAACCCCTATTTTAACAGATATTACAAGAAAACACTTGTTCACAATAACATACTTGACAATACAAATATTCCTGCTAACTTCGGGATTCTAAATCGTCGTCATTAGATCGGCAATCAGTTCAATCTGTGTGATTTGCTATCTTTAGCCCGTTGATGGGATTCCTCTTAAGGGTAAGAAACGGACACGTGATATGACTCCTATAGACTGGTGCGTCGTTGCTGCTTATGTCCTGATTGCATTAGTACTGGGTTTCATATTCGTAAAGAAAGCGTCGCACGATACGACGGACTTCTTCGTCGCCGGTCGAAGTTTGCCTTGGTGGATCGCGGGTACGTCTCTTGTCGCCACGACATTCTCAACGGACACGCCATTATTCGTTGCCGGTTTAGCGCGTAACGACGGGATCCATGGTAACTGGTTCTGGTGGGCCGCAGCGATCGGGCAGACGGCGACTATCTTTTATTTTGCCAAGCTCTGGCGACGCACGAAAGTGTTGACGGATGTTGAATTGATCCAGGTCCGCTACGACGCTTCGCCGCAGCGTTCGATCCTTCGTGTGTTCAAGGTGCTGTTCGATGGCGTGTTCGTCAACTGTGTCATTATGGCATCCGTTACGATCGCGGCGACCAAGGTCGTGCAGGCGGTGATGGGTTTGGATGCCGACCCGGTCTTTGCTCCGCATTTGTTTGGTTCGGCTGAGCCTTTGTTCACGGTGACCGAGACGGGCTTGGTTCTGATGATCCTGGGTTTGTGTGCGATGGTGTATTCCATGGCCTCGGGTTTATACGGCGTGGTTTATACCGACCTTGTTCAGTTTGTGCTGGCCATGGTTGGCACGATCTGGTTGGCGGTCATGTCGTTCAACAGCGTGATGGCGGAGCCGGAGATCAACGGCGTTGCCACCGAAGGGATGAGTTTCGCCCAGCGTATTGAAACCACCGTTGCGTACAATCCGGATAAGAACCTGCTCGGATTTTTCCCCGACCTCTCATCGTTTGACCTGGTGGTGTTCACGTTCCTGACATATATCTTTGTGGTTTCATGGCAGACCGCGCCGGGTAATGGCTATCTTGTGCAGCGGATGCTCGCGACCAAGAGCGAGAAGGACTCGCTGCTTGCATTCCTCTGGTACAACTTCTGCCATTACGTGCTGCGTCCCTGGCCGTGGATCGTTGTGGGATTGGCGTCGATGGTCTACTTCCCCGAGTTGACGGGATCCGATGCTGAGCGGGCGTTCCCGATGATGATCGATGAACTGATGCATACGGGCATCAAGGGCGTGATGGTCGCGGCGATGCTGGCGGCGTATATGAGTACGCTTGATACGCACCTGAACTGGGGGGCATCTTACCTTGTTAACGACATGTATCAGCCTTTCATTCGGCCGGAAGCCAAACAGAAAGAGTTAGTCAGAGCGTCGCGTATCACGATGTTAGTATTGACTATCCTCGCGCTGATCGTATCGACCAAACTCTCGGGCATCATCGACGCTTATAAGATGCTGGGCGTGTTCGTCGGCGGCGTGGGGACCGTCTTAATCCTGCGGTGGTACTGGTGGCGTGTCACGGCGTGGTCGGAAATCGCGGCGATCATCGCTGCGCTTGCGCTGGGAATCGCATGCGAAGTTTATCTGGCCAATCCCAAAGATGCAGCGGGTGAAGCTATGTTGGACGCGGTCGGCCGTCCGATCGACTACTTCGCCTACCGGGTATTGATAACCACCTTTGGTGCGATGTTTGTCTGGATCTTGGTATCTGTCTTGACGTGTAAAAAGCCATCGCAGAGCGCGATCCAATTCTGCAGAGATGTACGACCGTCCGGTCCGGGGTGGGCGCGCGTACGGGAAGAGCATGGTATCCCCAAGGAGTCCGGCGAGTTCGGACGCAGCACGATCGGCTGGCTGGCGTCGATCGCATTTATCTACTCGCTGTTACTGGGGATCGGTTCTGCGATCTTCTCGCGCTGGACCGGCGTTGCGGTATGTGTATCGATCGCTGTTGTGGCAGGCCTTGTGTTGCGGTGGGTGCTCAAACGATCGATTTTTGGCGATAGCGAGCCGGAGCCGGAATCTGCGTAGACCCAAAGCGGGTGGGCGAATGGATGATATACATACCACCTCATCGCTGTCATTGTGTCTATTTTCAGCCTGCTAAAACTCAAAGAACGCTAGCGTTTTGCGAAAGTTGATTGGCTTTCCCTTTTATTAACGGAGCAGGCTTGATAGGATAAAAGTTCAGATATTTCGATCTTATGAATGGAGAATATCATGAACCGTGTTATCGCTATCGTGTCACTGTGCATCGCATGTACTTGCCTTTCGTTGCAGGCTCAAACCCAAAGCGACATCCTTTTCATCCATCATTCCTGTGGCAGCAATTGGCTCAGTGCCAGTAACGGCGGCCTGTCCACTGCCCTGGCTGCGAAAGATTACATCGATACTGTCAACGACATCACGTATGGTGACGACCTGACGCCGGATTCGGGGCGGCCGGACTCGTTGGCAGCTACGCCGGGCGACAAGACCAACATGAACCATTGGGTTTACTGGTTTAATGATTATCTGGAAGGCGTGCAATCGTTTCCCGGCGGTAACGGCTACAACAAGATCATCATGTTCAAGAGTTGCTATCCGATCAGCAATGTCACTTCTGACGGATCAACGCCCGGCGATCCATTCAGTAGCTCGCAGACGCTGACCAACTACAAAGCGGTCTATCAGCATCCCGATGGCACGGGTAATACTTATACCAGCAATGGTGCCGAGTACCTGGCGCTTGAAGATATATTCGCGGCTAATCCGGATATCCTTTTCATCCCCGTGACCGCACCGCCCCTGTGCAACACCAGCACCAATGACGCCAACGCTCACCGCGCACGCGTATTCAACACCTGGCTCACTGACGAATGGCAGGTTGAGTACAAGCAGCGCACGGGCCTGAACAACGTCGCGGTATTCGATTGGTTTGACGTCCTGGCGAATCCCGATGATGCGGCAACCATGCCCAACCGACTCAAGGCCGAGTACGGCGGGGAAACAACCAACAGCCATCCCAATGTCACGGCCAACGTTTACTCCACCGATATGTTCGCCGGCAGAGCCAACAACTTCCTCGACCAGGCCTACGCTTTTTTTTTCGGTCAGGTAAACGGTGATCTGGACGGTGACGACTTCGTCGGCCTGGACGATCTGGACATCATCCTCGCAAACTGGAACCAGAGCGTGCCCCCGGGTGATGAACGTGCGGACGTCTCCGGTCCCTCCGGTGTCCCGGACGGCTATATCGGCCTGGATGATCTGGATGTCGTCCTGAATAACTGGAACGCCGGGACGCCGCCAATCAGCGAAAATATAAACACGATCCCGGAGCCCGGCACCATCATGCTGTTGTCGGCGGCTTGTCTGATTACGAATAAGCGCCGGGCGCATCGTTGAAAATCGGTGTGAAAACCTTTGCAATAAACGAGCGGTCCGGCCCCTTCTCCCCAGGGAGAAGGTTGGGATGAGGGCCGGGTTGATTACGTGTTCTTATTGAGAATATTCGCTTAAGGTTGTCGGCCCTCACCCCGACCCTCTCCCGGGGGGAGAGGGGGTAGAGCCGACTTCTTACACACACTCTAAGGAATGATTGCGGTATTGACCGGGGTCGCGTGTTACTTGTTCTTGATAAGTGCTATCCCGAACGGGGCTGGGTTCGTGACCATCGATTCCATCCCCGTTTGTTATAATCGCCTTGGTGATGCACTTCTATAGTTTTGGTGATCGTTGATCGCCCGCTAAACAGGACAGGGGTTTGTTGATGTCAGAAACACTCAGCGAAAAACAGCCGGGTACTGAAGTCGTAAAAGATAAGCGGTTGTTTTCGCTGGATGTTTATCGTGGATTGGTAATGACATTGCTGATCGCGGAAGGGGCGGGGGTGTACGTCGCGTTGTATGAGTTGGGGCCACACTGGGCGCGCGTAATCGCAGAGCAGTGCATGCATCCGGCGTGGGACGGTTTGCGCTTCTGGGACCTGGTGCAGCCGGCGTTCATGTTTATCGTGGGTGTGTCGATGGTGTTTTCGATGCGCAAGCGTGCGGCACAAGGCCAGAAGTGGCCGGATCGTTTTGCCCACATCCTCGTGCGGTGTTTCATCCTGTTCCTGTTGGGTACGGGTTTGCACTGCATCTATGCGGGAAAACTGGTGTTTGAATTATGGAACGTGCTGACGCAGTTGTCGGTGACAATCCTCATCGCGTTTTTGATCATGGAACTGCCGTTCTGGGTGCAGCTATTGATTTCACTTGCGTTGATCGGGGCGTCGGATGCGGCGTACCGGTTTATCTTGATCGCGCCTTACGATCAGCCTTTTACGCCCGGTGAGAACTTCGGTTCGTATATCGACATGCTGCTGATGGGGCATTTGAACAGCGATAACTGGGTGGCGTTCAACGCGATCCCGTCCGCAGCCCACACAATCTGGGGTGTGCTCGCCGGTCGGGCGATTGTACGCTCGAAAGACCCATTGCGCGGCGTGCTTTGGATCACGTTGTTCGGCCTGGTCGCTATCGGCGCCGGCTATGGCCTGGAAGCGATCGGGTATGCGCCGATCATCAAGCGTACATGCACGGGGCCGTTTGTGCTTATCTCCGGCGGATGGTGTTTGTTGGCGTTGGCTGCGTTCTACAGCCTGATTGATGGAATCGGCTTCCGCTTCGGCGGGTGGATCGTTGCGGTGGTGGGGATGAACTCGATCCTGATCTACATGATCGCCGAGTCATTTACCTATAGCTGGCTGAACCCGAAGGTGGGGATCTTCGTGGTCGGTTGGCTGACGATGGCAGGCGTGAATGAGCAACTCGCAATACTGGCCAATGCACTAGTGGTCTGGCTGCTGCTCTGGCTGCTGTGCGTCTGGCTGTATCGGCGGAAGGTGTTTGTGAAGATTTGAGAACCAGGGATTATTCAGCGATCGCCAGCCTATCACCCAACGCGCTGCGCCAATCTTCCGCGACTGATTGATCGGTCACGATCTGGTCCACTTCTGCATTATTGCAGACCCTGACTAATGACTTGCGGCCAAACTTGGTGGCGTCCATCAGCATCAGTGTGCGGTCGGCCTGCTGCATCATCATCTGCTCGACGCGCGCCATCTCGAGATTGATGTTGTAGGCGGCCTGCTGATCGATACCCGCCAGCGAGAAGAAGCAAAGGTCGGCGTGCAGTTCGCGCAGGCATTGACGGGCCAGCGTGCCGACGAGTGCGCCGGTGCGTGGATACAGGTTACCGCCGATGAGTGTGAGTTCGACCTTCTCATCTTCCGCGTAGTGGCTTGCGATCGACAGGGAATTGGTCACGACCTGGATCGGCCTGGCATTGATGGCCTTGGCTGCATAGATGACGGTCGAGCCGGCGTCCATCAGCAGTGTCATGTGCGGCTGCACGAGTGATGCGGCGTATCGACCGATCGCTTGTTTGGCCTCAATGTTCTCCAGCATCCGGCTGGCAAGCGCGTTGGTCGGTGTGGGTTTTGCTTCGGTCTGCCCAAGGTAGATCGCGCCGCCGTGCGTGCGCTTGATCGCGCCCTTGTCTTCGAGCGTGTCCAGGTCGCGCCGGACGGTGGACATGCTGACCGACAACGCTTCGCACAGATCCGCCAATTCCGCGGCGTGCTTCTGCTTGAGGATTTCCAGCAATCGGTTTTGTCGTTCAACGATCAGCAAACACGGTGCTCCATCACACAGACGACTTTTACGAAGTCAATTAGTTCCGACCGGCGGCGGCCATGATCTGATCGGTGATAGCCTGAACCATCCGCTCAAACGCCTCACTGTTACCGGCCGCCGATTTAAATGCTACATTACCGCCATCACACGAGCACGATGCGCTCATAGGCTGGACACCAAAATTTGTCAGGAACTGATCGTTCTCCGTGCCGATACAGCCGGTAGGCGCGCATTGCAGGCGGTCGTCCTTGAAACCGAAGCTTTCTTTAACCTTGAGCAGGTCGATCATCTGGTTGGTGTCCAGCACGTTGACCTTACCGAGCTGACGGGCGAGCAGCAGTTGCTTGCAGTAGTTGTCTAGGATTTCCAGGCGGTAATAGGCTTGCGTCAGGTCTTCACCGATACTGATCGAGCCGTGGTTGGCCATCAGGATCGTGTTGGTCAGCGGGGTTAGTTTATCCATGAAGCTCTGCGGCAGGTCGGGCCCGCCGGGCGTGGCGTAGTTGGCGAAGACAGTTTTGCCGAGGAACACTTCCGCCTCGGGGTGGATGCCTTCGGGCAGCGGGATGTTCGCCAGACAGAACGCGACAGCATGCGGTGGATGCGAGTGGATCACCGCGCCGACATCGGAGAACTTCTTGTAGATCGCCAGATGCACGAGCACTTCGCTGGTGCGTTTTCGGCCTTTGGGATTAGGTTCAACCTGCTTACCTTCCATATCGACGACACACAGGTCGGTCGGTTCAAGAAAACCCTTGCTGATGCCGGTCGGCGTGCAGATCACGCGGTTCTCACCGATGCGCACCGAGTGATTGCCTTCATTACCGGCACAATACCCGCGCTGCCAGATACGTTGGCCGATGTCGCACATGTCTTTCTTGATTTTCCAGATCTGCTGGTTCATGGTTATCTCCAATACACCCCCGTCTATTAATCCCCCGGCAGAGCCGTGGGCCGAGGGTTAATTGCTAGTCTTTCCATTCAACCTGGTCGAGGATCGCGGCGCAATACGCATCGACCGGGACGGGCTTTGGATGAAACGGCGCCGCTGCTTCGCGACCTTCACTGACGGCGATCAACTGTCCGACTGTCGCACCTAACGAATCAAATACAACCAGCGACTGTGGCGACGCGCTCGCACGACACACTTTCTTCGCGCCGTCCTTCAAGCCCGTCGCATCCAATACCTCAACCAGCAATAACTGCCCCGCAACCAGCGAAGGCAGCTTCTGGTTCAACACAACTCGACCTATGACGGTGGCAATTCGCATAATAGTGCGGGTCAGTAGCCCGGCCCCTCCACGTTCGCCAGGAAACGTTTCATTTCCATCGGCGGCTTCGCTTCGGACCGCATCATCATGTCGACACGTGTGGACATCTGTTCGTAGTTCACATAGGGGAATTCAAGGATCAGCGTGTTTGCGCCGATCGCATGAATGCCGTGCATCACGGTCTCGTCGCAGTAACCGAGCACAGCCCGCATGGATCGGCGGCGGTTCGCCAAACACATCGGTCGCGCGGCTTGCCTGACAAAGAGGATTGCCCCGGCGACACGCCCGCTTCGGATCATCGCGTCGGCATCCATCACCGCCTCGGCGATCGCGTTCGAATTCCTCGGCACTGCCAAAGGCACAAGCATGCTCGCACGTTCGCTGACTGTGCGCTGTATCGCATCACAACTGCAACACGTCCACCAGCACCACGCCCGGCCGTGATTTAGCTGCTTGAGTGTGGCGTCGTTTTCGTTGATGTTTTCGCGACGCACAACGTTTGGATTTGCCCGCACTATGTCTTGAGCTAGCGGTGTCAGGCGTGCATCCATCGCCAGGTTCACGACCTTATCCGGCGAAGAAGCGATCGCATCTTCAAGGCGATGCGAAGTTACGATGCCGTGCAGCATCGGCCGATCGGTAGCGGGGATAATGTTACGTGGCTCGTAAGGCGTGGAAGTCGTGACGGGCTTGATTGTCGGTGTGTTATCGCTTGGCCCGGAATCGCCGCCCGCTGTGCACAACCCGGCTGGCGGCTTGATGTCGGCGGCTTGCGTGCGCCTGGATAGCGCCTCGATCACGAGATCGGCGATCGTCTTGACGAGTTGTGGATCAACCTGACTCATGCTTTGGTTGCAGCTCCGTTGAGCCTCATCTGTGCGCCTTCGTTATCGACGATCCCGACGGTCCACCAGCGTGCTGGGCTGGTGTTGTCGTTGAGCATATTACGCAGGCCCAGACCATCGGAGGTAATCATCACCAGGTCGCCGTGGCCTGCGCCTAGGCGGTCGATGATCAGTACCGGGTCGCCTGTGGGTTCGAGCTTAATATCCAGCATCTGCGCGATCAGCATCCGGCAACCTTCCAGCGAAGGGTGCTTGACCGTTGAGGTCGCTCTGCCTTTGATCATCGCAAGCTGCACGGGTGACTCCGGGTGCGGGTACTAAACGATCCTTAGCGATCGGCTGATCGAGCAGCGGCGGAAGCGCGTGAACGTCAACGGCGTCGTGATGCCTTCACCGCTCGGTGTTGCGATCGAGAAGCTTGGGTAACCTTCGCCCTCAACACCGAGCCCCGCGGTGGATGGACCGTTGGCGGCGAAGATGGTGGTGTTCATCACTTTACCCATGCGTGTAATGTTGGCGAGGTTGTTGGAGTGGATGATCGCAGTATGCCCGAAGCCGTGCTCGTTTTCGATCGCCATTTCCAAAGCATGATCAAAGTTGCGTGCACGCACGAACGGCACGAACGGCATCATCTGCTCGGTCGGCACGAACGGGTTGTCCGGTGCGGTTTCGCCGAACAAGAGGTCGACTTTACTGCCGCAACTCGTGCCCGCTGCCTGTGCGAGTACGGATGTATCCGCGCCGACGAATTCACGCTTTGCTACCCAGTGATCTTTATGCCATTCAAGCGCCGCTTCCGTGAGTTTGGCTATCTGTTGTGCGTTCAGTTCCATCGCGCCGGCCCGACGCATCGCGGCCATCATGTCGTTGAACACGCTCTCGACAACAAAGACTTCCTTTTCTCCGATGCAAAGCAGGTTGTTGTCGAACGCGGCGCCGAAGATGATGGATTCGGCGGCACGATCAAGATCGGCGGTTTCATCCACAACAACCGGGGGGTTGCCGGGGCCCGCAACGATGGCACGCTTGGGCTGCTTCATCGCGGCACGCGCGACGGCCGGGCCGCCGGTCGCTACGAGCAATGGGATGCGCTCGTGGCGGAAGATTTCTTCTGCTGAGCGTAACGTCGGCGGATTAATCATGCAGATCAGCGGATCGATCCCGAACTTCTGCTTGATCGCCTTGTTGTAGGTTTCCGCGGCAAGCGCGGCACTCTTGGCACCGGACGGGTGTGCGTTGACTACCATCGCGTTGCCTGCAGCGATCATGCTGATCGCGTTGGCTGTCATGGTGGGGATCGAGTGCGTCACCGGCGTAATGACACCAATAACCCCCCATGGTGCTGCTTCGTCCAGACCGATCCCATCATCGCCCGAGAAAGCCTGTGTTTTAAGGAATTCAACACCCGGTACAGTTTCGAGCAGACCAAGCTTGGCGATCTTGTGATCAAGTCTGCCGACCTTGGTTTCATTCAATTCAAACGCGCCCCAGGCGTCGGCATTGTCTGCAGCGATCTTCTTGAACAGATCACAGATCTGTGCGCGAACGTTCATGCCCGCTTGAACCAGTTGCTTCTGCGAGCGTTCAGCCGCAAGCACAGCAGGCTCGACTTCGGTGAATAAACCCGAAGCCGGCACGGCATGGGAACTCGAAGTGATATTGGGTGAGCCACCTCGCCCGTTCCCTGGAACACTTCCGGGGGCGTTCATTCGGCGGAGCACTTCTTCCACGACGTTGGCGATCAGTTCCTGTTGCATATCACTTCAACCATGTAAAAGGGGCTTATCCCCCTTTTGGGTTTTACTTGTTCTTAGACGATTCGTAGATCGTCTCCTTGCCGACCATCGCGCTATCGACGATGCCGACGACGACCGCATCGGTGGGGATGTCTTTGCAGTTGTCCGCCAGGCGGGCACTGGAGCCTTGCGTGATCAACACGAGTTGCTCTTCACCCGCGCCGATCATGTCCAGCGCGACGATGGCCCGACCGGTTACTGCAAAACGGCCGACGCTCGCGTTGCCGTTGGCTGCGAGCTTGGCGTGATCGTAGTCCACCTTCAGCGGCTCGATGATCAGCAGCTTCGCGCCCCGCATCGACTTGTCTTTGAGGGTCGCAACGACCTGACCCTTCACGCGTCCGAGGAACATGGGCAATCTCCTCAAAGAAAAAGGTATCCGACACCTATTCCGGAGAAGCTTCCGCACATTAAACGGGGTCTGACCCCGTTTATGAGGGAAAACTTCCCGGGGGGTTAGATCTTCAAAACGTCGTCGTGCGGACGGGGGATGACATTGACGGATACGACCTGCCCGACACGCCGCGCCGCTTCGGCGCCCGCGTCGACAGCTGCTTTCACCGCGGCGACGTCGCCCGTGATCGTCACTGCGATGAATCCGCTGCCGGGTTTATCCTTGCGCAGAAACTGTACGTTGGCTGCTTTCATCGCAGCATCCAACGCTTCGATCGCGCTGATGGTGCCGATGGTCTCGATCGTTCCGATGGCCTGCTGTGCCATGACTAACTCCTTGATAGTTCCCTATGGGTGGGTTGTTTTCGTTTTCGCGGTTGTTCTATCCCGCGTTTATGCTTCCAGTACTTCTACGGTCTGCTGTGCGACAACGACCTCTTCATCCGTCGGCACGACCCAGACCTGCGTCTTGCTGTTGCCCGAGCTGATGGTGGTTTCGGTGTTGCCGATTGTGCTGTTATTCTTAACCGGGTCGAGTTCAATGCCGAGGAATTCAAGGTCTTTGCAGATCGCTTCGCGAAGCCAGGTCGCGTTCTGCCCGATGCCTGCACTGAATACGACCGCATCAACACCACCGAGCACGACGGCATACGCGCCGAGGTAATGCCTGCATGCTTCGACGAACGCATCGAGCGCAAGTTGTGCCTGCTTGTTGCCGTTGTCCGCCGCTTCTTTTACTTCACGCGTATCGCTGGACACGCCGGACAGGCCCAGCATCCCGCCTTTTTTGCCAAGGTCGTTAAAGATCTCGTCCACGGTCTTGCCCATGGCCTGCAGCTTGAGCATGGCGAACGTGTCGAAGTCGCCGACCCGGCTTGCATGGAACGGGCCCGCCTGAGGCGTCATGCCCATCGAAGTCGCGGCACTTTTCCCATCGTTGATCGCACTGACGGAAACCGATCCGCCCAGGTGCAGCGTGATCAGTTTCTTTGCTTCGGGCGCGAGTTGAGCCATGCGCTGAGCAAGGTAGCGGTTGGATGCGCCGTGGAAGCCGTAGCGACGGATGCCTTTCTTGACCCATTCGTAGGGTGTGCCGTAGACCTGTCGAGCCAGCGGAATTGTGCTGTGGAACGCGGTCTCGAACGCGGCGACTTGCGGCACGCCCGGCAAAACCCTTTCCATCGCCTTCATCGCGGCCATGTATGGTGGGTTGTGTGCCGGCGCGACATCGGAAAACTCCTTCATCGCTGCCAACACTGTGTCGTCGACTCGCACCGCGCCGCTGATCGGCCCGCCGTGTACAGCCTTGAATCCGACCGCACCGACCTTTTCGCCCTGCGTCGCACCGACTTCGTCAAACTGCTTGAGCACCAGCGCGATCGCCTGCTCGTGACCGTCAAGATCAGCAACGCCCTCAAGCTTCTTGTCACCGTGCTTGATAATCCACGCACTATTACCCAGGCCGATCCGGTCGATCGCGGCGGTGGCGATCGCGTCGAACGATTTTTTGCCGTCGCTATCTTGGCAATCGTAGAGCTTGCATTTGAAGCTCGTAGAACCCAGGTTGGCGATGAGGACGATCATGGGCGGTGCTATTGTGAGTCGGGGGTGCTATTTCGTTACGCAAGGTATTCGGCCCTCACCCCGGCCCTCTCCCGGGGGGAGAGGGAGGTAGGCCATCAAACTCTTGGTTTAGAAGCAGTCGAGTAACTGGTCGTGTGGGCGTGCGATGACGTGGGCGGCGACGAGCTCGCCGATGCTGCCCGCGGCTTCCGCGCCGGCGTCGACGGCCGCCTTGACCGAACCGACATCGCCAGTGACCACGACGGTGACATACCCGCCACCAATACCGATCGACTTCTTAAGTTCAACATCCGCTGCCTTGAGCATGGCGTCGGTGCCTTGGATCAGGCCCGTTTCGCCGCGTGTTTCGAGGATACCAATCGCTGCCATAATATTTGCTCCTTCGCGTGCGGGTTTGGCTTGGCCCGACACGGGTTAAAGTTTGGGTAAGGCAAGAGCGCTAAGCCGAAAACGGCTTATTTTGCCTTGGTTTTGCGGGATTTTGCGGATTCAGGGTACAACGCATCGATCTCGTCGTGCGGACGGGGGATGACGTGTACGCCAACCACTTCACCGACGCGCGACGCGGCGCTTGCACCGGCATCCACAGCGGCTTTGACCGCTGCGACATCACCGGTAACGAAGCTGGTGACCAGCCCCGAGCCGGCCTTATCCCAGCCGATCATCTCGACATTGGCCGCCTTAAGCATCGCATCCGACGCTTCGATCAGCGCGGCCAGACCCTTGGTCTCGACCAGTCCTAATGCACTCTGTGCCATCTTGATTACTCCTGGTTTGCAGGCGCCCTGTTCAATGGGCGGGTTTTACTTGCGAGGGTTATTTAATAAGTTCCATGTGGGTAACCGACGAAAGGTGGCAAGCGTTGCCCTCGTCGGTATCAATGTGTACTTCGAGTTTGACTTTCGGATGTACGCGGACGCGCATGCGGTCGAAGGTAACGCCACAGGGCCCGTCGAGTTTGAGTTTCATGTATTGGCCGTCCTGGACGCCGTAGTGCGCCGCATCGGCCGGGCTCATGTGGACGTGGCGTTCTGCGCGGATGATGCCCTTGTCGATATTCAGTGCGCCGTGTGGCCCGACGAGGACGCCGCCGATCGTGCCTTCGTGGTTGCCGCTGATGCGCAGCGGCAGGTCGAGGCCGAGGTAGACACCATCGGTGTAGCTGAGTTCAACCTGCGTGTAGTCACGTGTGGGCCCGAGGATCCGCACGTTGGGGATCATGCGGTTGCGTGGCCCGATGAGGTTGACCGTCTGCTCGGAAGCGAACTCGCCGTCCTGGTAGAGGTCTTTCATCTTGGTGAGTTTTGAGCCTGGGCCGAAGAGTACTTCGAGCGCCTCCTGCGACACGTGGACGTGGCGGGCGGAAACATTGACCACTAGCGGGTTCGGGCCATTGTGCGGCGCCGGCTGGCGGTAGGTGGGGGCGATCTCGGTCCAGCGGTCGCGCAGCACCTCGCGGACAAGCTGTTCGACCTGCGAGCGTTCCAGTCTGGATTGGGCTGTAGTGGTCATTTAGGCGGGGTCCTCCACGGAAGATATTGAATCATACTGATAGATAAATGTCAAATTGCATCATAAGCTTTCGTATGTTATCGTATAAATCCATCCGTATGATCGTTAGATACTGGGTGGATTTTGTGCTCAGAGTCACTATTATTTATGTAAATACTTTTAAATAAGAGTTTTACACAATATATTGGGCCCGATTCGGGCTGCCGGGGGCTAGCTTGAAGGTGGAACCTTATGGCAGGTATCACGGTAGAGCAGATTGAAGCGTGTGGCGTCGTCGGGGCAGGGGGCGCGGGCTTTCCAACCCACGTCAAGCTCAAGGGCAACGCGGACACCATCCTGCTCAACGCCGCCGAGTGCGAACCGCTACTACATAAAGACAAGGAACTGCTGCGCCACTTCGGCCGGGAAATACTCGACGGGCTTGAGGCTGCCAGGCAGTTGGTCGGGGCCGAGCGCGCGATCGTCGGCATCAAGGGCAAGTACGAAGATGTGATCGATCTGCTCGCGCCGATGCTCAACACGCAGACCACGATCCAGAAACTCAGCGACAGCTACCCAAGCGGCGACGAATTCATACTTGTTTACGATTGCACACAGCGCATCATCGCGCCGGGCAACATCCCGCTCTCCGTCGGCTGCGTGGTGATGAACGTCGAGACTGCGATGAACGTCGCAAGGCAACGGCCCGTCACACGAAAGTTCTTGACCGTCGCCGGCGCGGTGGCGAATCCGGTGACGGTTGATGTGCCGATCGGCTGCACTTTGGCTGACTGTATCGAACTGGCTGGCGGCGCGACCTGCGATGATCCGTTCGGCCTGGTCGGCGGCGTGATGATGGGCAAACTCTGCACCGACTTCAGCCAGGTTGTCACACGCACGACCGGTGGTCTGATCGTCCTGCCCAAAGACCATCACCTCTATCGAAGATACGACGCAAGCTGGCAGCAGATATCGCGCATCGGTGCAAGCGCTTGCGATCAGTGTTCTTTCTGTACGGAGTTCTGCCCACGATACCTGCTCGGTCATCCGATCGAACCGCACAAAGCGATGCGTTCGCTCTGCTTTAACGAGATGGGCGAAGCCAATGTCATCGGCACGGACTTCTGCTGCGAGTGCAACCTCTGCACGATGATCGCCTGCCCGGAAGACCTCGATCCGAAAAACATCTGCACGCAGAACAAGCGTCGACGGGCATCGGAAGGCGTGAAGTGGCAGAACCCGCCGCACGTCGAGACTAGGCCGAGTGTGCATCTGAATAACCGTCGCGTACCGATCGGCAGATTGATCCGCAAGCTTGGATTGAGTGATTTTAAGAACGTCGGGCCGTTGATCGAGCCGGGCGATGCGCCTGCGAAGGTATCGATCCCGCTGAGCATGCACATCGGCACCCCAGCGGAACCGACGGTGAATGTCGGCGATACGGTGAACGAAGGTGATGTCATTGGTAAACCCCCGGCAGGTAAGCTGGGTGTACCGATCCACGCATCCATAGCGGGGCGTGTGACGAACGTGAACGGCATGGTTGTGATCGAGGCGTGATTAAGCATCCCGGGTCGGCCGGGAGGAGTTGGCTATGAAACATCGTGCGATCGGCATGATCGAACTGACAAGCGTCGGCATCGGGTACCTGGTGCAGGACACCATGCTCAAGGCTGCGGACGTGCAGTTGATCCTCGGCCGAACCATCTGCTCCGGCAAATACATCAACCTTGTCGGCGGCGATGTCGCGTCTGTGCAAGCTTCTGTTGAAGCGGGGCTCAAAGCTGCGCCGGACGGCGTGATCGATCACGTGATTGTGCCCCGCGTGCATGATTCTGTCTTCCCCGCACTCGGTCAGTCGGTGCAGCTAACCAGTAGCGCCGCCGATCACGCGACACCGGATGCGCTTGGCATCATCGAGTCGTACTCAGCTTCCGTCATCCTCGAAGCAGCCGACGCCGCGGCGAAAGCGGCGGACATCACGCTCTTCCGCATCCACATGGCGATGGCACTCGGCGGTAAGGCATTCCTGCTCATGGCCGGTTCGGTTGCATCGTGTAATGCAGCGGTCGAAGCGGGCAAGGAAGTTGTCGTAAACAAAGGATTACTCGTCAGTGCTTTGACAATCCCCAGGCCATGCAGGGAATTGATGGCCGAGTATTTGTGAGGCAGGCCATTAGCCGTTAGCTTTTTTATCCAGCCACAAGACACTAGCCACCAGGCATCAAACAATGTCCACCAAATCACTTGATACCAAACTGCGTCAACTGGCTGAGAACCCTTCAGCCGAAGTGTTCATTATCGCCGACGCCAAGGATGCGGATATGGCGTTTGGGATCTCCGCACCCGGCAAGAGCCCGGAACATCACGCATCCGAAGCGAAGTTCCGCAGCCTGGATGAGTACCGCAAGATCATCCGCGAGAACACGAGGCAAGGCCTTGTCGACATCATGCTCATGAGTGCCAGCACAAACGAGGTGCTTGCGATCCAGGAGGGTTTGTTCGCTAACAGCCACGTCACGCCAGCCATCCGCGCCAACGACACAACTGATATCTGGCTTGCCGGAACCGGTAAGTACTCCGAAGAAAAGTCCGTCCCGTTCCGTACCGCGGCGCTGGATTTTGCGATGTGCGGCAAGTCGGTGTGCGATCCGGATGAGCCGGTCGTCGGTGCAGACCTCGGCTTGTATTCCGTCACCTTCAACAACGAGGTCGATGCGGATACGCGCACGCTTGAAGCTTATGGCAAGTTCCGACAGGAAGCCGAAGCCAAGAGTTTCCGTCACTTCCTGGAAGTATTCGCGCCCAACGCGCCAAGCAAACCGATCCCGGACCTTGGCCGATACCTAAACGACATGATCGTACGAACCCTCGCGGGGATAGCCGGCAAGCAACGGCCACTCTTCTTGAAGATCCCTTATATGGGCGCACGTGCAATGGATGAACTGTCATCCTTCGACAGTAAACTCGTCGTTGGCATCCTCGGTGGATCGGCGGGCACGACCTTTGATGCATTCTTCCAGCTCTGGGAAGCTCGCAAATACGGCGCACGTGTCGCGCTGTATGGCCGAATGATTAATCAGAGCGAACACCAGCTCACGTTCATCAAACACCTGCGCGCTATTGCCGATGGCCAGCTCGAGCCCGCCGAAGCAGTGAAGTCCTACCACGGCGCACTTCAGGGGCTTGGCATCAAACCTTATCGCTCGCTTGAAGAAGACCTGGGCTCAACATTACGTGAAGCCAACTACAGCGGTGGGGCGGGTAAGCCAGCGCCGAAGCCGCAGAGCGTTAAACCTGCCGCTGTCGCATCAGCGAGAAGTGCATCGAGTAATAGCGAGCCGGACTTTGAATCCATGACGCCTGCCGAAAAGGTACAGTGGAACCTCAAACGCTGGGACCGTGTCTTCGGAACGAACAACGGTAGCCATTAACGTGTTCGACTTGCACGTAATCACTTGGCTGACAAGGCTTCAACGTTAAGCATTTGGTCCACGCTAATCGCTTCAAGGTCCTGCGCTGCGATCGTTGCGCCGGGATGCGACTGTGCCGACCCGACCGCGAGTACGAACATGTCCGCTGCAATCGCCGCATCAACGCCGGCATCGGCATCTTCCACAACTAGACAATGCTGTGGCTCGATACCCATGCGCTGAGCGCCCAGCGAGAACACTTCCGGATCGGGTTTGGATCGCTTGATGTGTGTGCCGTCGACGATCACATCAAACGCATTATCCAACCCGATCGCTTTGAGGATGGGCTGCGCGTTTTTACTGGACGAACCGATCGCCATGCGGATATTGCGAGTACGCAATTCATCCAATACACGCATCACGCCCGGCAGGATATCGGCGGGTGTCAGCTTGGTAAGCAATTGCCGATAGTAGCCGTTCTTCCGCTCCGCCAATTCAAGCTTTTGTTTGTCGCTGTATTCACGCGCCGCTTTTTCGAGAATGATCGCCAACGATTCCATCCGGCTGACGCCGCGCAGACGCTCGTTGTCCTTGCGGTCGAATGGGATACCTTCCTCATCAGCAAGCTGTTTCCAGGCTTGGTAATGGTACTCGTCGGTCGAAACGATAACCCCGTCGAGATCGAAGATCACGGCTTGTACGGCAGACACAGATTGTTCCTTCCAGCTATTGGACTATGGGATCGCCACGCCGCCGGGTGCGGTCGTGATACGTAAACCCTCAGTCAGTTCGTGTTGTTCGCCGTTGAGCGTCAGGGTGCCCTGAGCCTCGCCTTCGCGCGATTCCACTTCGATCGTGTGACGATCGTGCGACACATCAAGCCGAAGCGTGTAACCACGGAACACCAGCCGGAGCCTGATCGACTTCCATTCATCCGGCAGGCGCGGTTCAAGCGACAGGCCTTCGTCCGCCAGCTTCATACCGAGGAAGCCGTACATCACCGTCTGCCACGTCCCGCCGAGCGCTGCTGCGTGCAGGCCATCTTCGGTTGCATCTTTCAGATCGTCGAGGTCCAGCCCAGCCGCCTTCATGAAGTAGTCGTACGCCTGCTTCTTTCGCCCAAGCATCGTCGCGACGATCGAATGCGTGTTGTAACTCAATGACGAGAAGTGAACCGTAATCGGTTCGTAGAAGTCGTACGCATCGCGCTTCTGCTCCAGCGTGAATTCATCTTGAAGCAGATACATCAACATCACGATATCGGATTGCTTCACCACACGATGTGTGTGCCGCAATTCGTATGCTTCGTTGGTGGACATCTTTGAGAAGTCGAGCGGTTTTTTATCCAGCAGGAACTCATCCTGAAGCGGGACCTGCGTGCCCGGGATCATCGGGGCGCACATCCTGTCGGCCGCTTCGGTCCAGTTGGCAACCTCTGTCGGTCGAACTTCCAGCCGCTGCAGCAGGTCTTCGGTCTGCCTTGGATATTGTCTGCGCATCTCGTCGATCCACTTGGCCGCGAGGCGCAGGTGACGTCGACACATGTAGCTGCCGAAGCCGTTGTCCTTGCCGTGCTTCTCAATCTCGTCCGGGCCGACGGTGTTGTGCAGGTGGTAGGCACCTTCATCATCGACTTCCAGACGCGACATCCAGAAGCGTGCGGATTCGAGGATCATCTCCAGGCCGTAGTCACACATGAACGCGCTGTCACCCGTCGTGCGGACGTATTGATCGATCGCGTAGGCGATGTCTGCGTTCTGATGCCAGAGGTAATCGCCGATGTGCCACGGGCCTTGCTCTGTGCCCGTATCCGAATCGGTCATCCACGGGAAACATGCGCCGGGTGAATCAAGATACGCGGCTGTACGCTTTGCACCTTCGAGCGTGCGATGGCGGAAGACGAGCAGGTTGCGTGCGAGTTTCGGGCACGTGTGCAGATACTGCGGCAGCAGGAAGGTTTCACTGTCCCAGTAGTACAGGCCGTGATATCGGTTGTAAGAGTACGCACGCGCAGGCACGCTCATGTTGTCGGTATGCAGCGGCGCCATCTGCAGCATGCTGAACGTGCTGAACCGCAGATACGCCTGGTCCTGCGTCGGTCCTTCTATCTGTACATCGCTGACTTTCCAGAGCTTCTGCCAGACGCGCTGCGAATCGTGCAGGGCTTTGTCGTAGCCTGCCTCCGCCGCGTCGGATACGACCTGTTTCGACTTTGTGGGCACACTCGCTCGTTCGATGTCGTCTCTTGAGCTGACCACGGCCAATGTATGTGTTACGATTTCGGCTTGGCCTTCATGCAGTTCGAGCTTCGCCTTCTGACGCAGCACATTCGCGCTTTGTGCGATGGTTGAGTATGTATCCGCATCAACCCGTGAAGTGATCGCGACCAGGTGATCGCTGCCGCGCGTCTTGAATATGAGTGTGGCACACCGTTCGTTATCACATTCGATGCGTTGCTGTGTCAGCAGGTCCTGCGGGACATGTGGCAGTTCGCGATCGCCGCAGCGGAAGTAGGTCGTGATACCACCATCCAGTTCAAACTTGAGGCTCGCGTTGCCCGACCAGTTCTGTGGCGTGATACGGATGCGCTGCATCGCAAGGTGCGGTGTCGCCATCGACAGGAATCGCTCGAAACGCAGTTGCGTGCACTTACCCTTCGGGCTGTTCCAGATCAGCTCTCGCACCAGTTCGCCATTGCGCATATTCAACGAGCGCGTAAACGAAACAATGTCACCTTTCGATAAGTCCAGTACTTCGCCGTCAAGCTTGACCCGGCAAGCAAACAATTCGGGCAACGTGATCATCGCCTGCATGGGCCACTTGTATTTGACACGCGTCAGTTTCAACGCCGCCTGATCCGTGTGCCCGAACACACCCGCCAGATAACCCTCTCGCACCGTGTCGGCAACCGTGTTGCTTTCCTCGGTATAACCGCGGATCCCTATGTAGCCGTTGGACTGCGTAAAGATCGTCTCAAAATAGATATTACGGTCAGGGTTCCAGCCGTCCTGCGTCAGGACCCACGGGTCTCCCTGCGTGTACCACGGCTGATTATTTATGGCGGACTTCATACTTCAATTCTCCAACAACTCATTTGGGCGTTTACCCGTAACGGCAAGGTGATACTCGGTCTGCACGCCGCTTTGCCACCGCGGACGACCCTGTTCGTCCTCCGCGTACTGCATCGAGGTGTGCTTCGGTGCATCTTTGCCGTAAATCAATTCGTAGTAGTGTGTGAACGCGCTTGAAAAGCTGTACGTCAGTCGATCGGTACGGAACGGATGCTCGGTGATCCACTCGGGCGTCGTCAGTGAAGCAACCGCTTGGCCGTTGCGTTTCACGACAGCCGTCACCGCGCCTAGCTCCATCCCGTAGCGCGTTATCGTCATGCCCGCAGACACATCGCACGGCTCGTGATCGTTGACATATAACTTGCCCGGCTCACTCAGCAGCGTGATCACTTCAATCCCGTCTTCGACCTCGGGTTCGCCGATCGCACGCATCACACGCACCTTGATGCCATAAGGATCGGGCTTCACATCGGCCCGGTACTTCTTGAAGAACACGATTACCGTATCGCCTGGCAGTGCTTCATTGCTACCACGCCACGCTTCAAGGTAATGCTTCAGCAGCAGCGCGAAACCGAAGTTGTGATTGATCTCCGGTGCCAGGTGATGGCCCTCCGGATAGTCGTTCCATGTCGTCAGGTTGATCAAAGGCGAATCCAGATCGATCGCCATCTGTAATTTATCGCAGAACGTCTGCGTTAAGCCCGTGATCTGGATGTGTCGCTCAAGCTGATCCACACCCATCTCGACCGCGCGTTGGTGGTCGAAAATCATCGCCCAGCTATCGACCGGGTGGACCTTCGAGCCATAGAACGCCGGATGCACTTCCTGGATGTACGTGCGGCCGCGTGCTTTGCATTGCTCGGCCACACGCCGCCAGACTTTCAAATCTTCACCGACGCCGCACCAGCCGTACACTGCCGGGAAGTAATCCAGCACTTTCTCAACGAACTTCGGATCGTTCGGCTGATCGAGATGGTAGAGGAACACCGCTTCGGTTCCCGCATGTTCTGCGATCTTGTCGAACACCGCCGCCGCCTTCTGTAATAGATGCTGGTTTTGGTAGATCTCCCACTGCTTGCCATCGAGGTCTTCATTGACGATCGCATCGGCAAGCCAGGTATAGATCAGCAGCTTGCCATCCGGCGTACGCAGCCAGTTATCACTGTTGCCGGTCTTTTCCAGTAATCCACGCAAGTGTTCACCCAGCGTGCGAGCCTTCTGCTCGGTGGTCATATCGCTACCGCCGATCGGCGAGATGCAGAGCGTGAGTTTGAAGTCGAGATTGTTCTCCTTCGCCGCTTCAAAGAAGCTGAGGATAAATCGGTCGTACCGGTCGCGGAACGCATCGTCAGGCCCGAACGGGTAGTAGAAGTTGAACCCGTCCACGCCCAGCGTTTTCGCGGTCCGCATCTCTAATAACGCCGCTTTCTTCATCGGAAGCAGATCGGGATACAACAGCATCGGCACGGGCAGCGTCTGGAATATCCCACCAAGTTTCGCGGTGCTGCCTTGTGGGTCGTAAAGGTCCGGCGACATCCAATGGCCGGTCTCGCCCTCCGGCGTCGGGATCATCCCGGTCATGTAATGCGCGATCACCAGTTTCTTATCCGCGATCGGCTTTGACAGTTCCGCGCGGTTCGGCTCGGGTAGCGTGAAGCCCGGGTCCACCTCAGCATGGCCCGCTCCCGCACAGCCTAAGCAGACCAGCACGCACGCAATCACGCAGACCAGGCGATGCAGATACCCGCCGGTTAGTTTCCGGCAAGATCCGGTGCGAGTTGTCTGGGTGCATTTCGCGTTGATGGTGCCGTCTCCAAGTGCTTGGGGCGTGAATGACCCCGTAGGGATAAACCCGGGCCTTATCCTTGGCAAGAATCGGGGACAATCCGGCCCTCGCGTGCTATACTAAAGCTACAGATCTATTCTATAGCAAAAATGCTCTAACACAAGAGCGGAAACGGAATACTGGAGGTCTTTATTTCGCTCAGATGGAGGTAAACAGGGGCAGATTATCCTAAATTCTCGACAAATTATAGCTTATGTGATATAGTATCAATATTATCGCGCGTCGTTTGTTACCAGGCTGTTTCACATGCCACCAAATACCAAATATCACGATGTCATGGACATTATCTGGCGTCGGATCGAGGCCGGCGACTACCTGCTTAACGACCTGCCGGGTGAGCGAAAGCTCGCCGCCGACACAGGCGTGAGTTACATGACCGCGCGTAAGGCCGTACTCGCCATGATCAAGGAGGGCATGCTTGCCCGGGCAGAGAACGGCAAGCTCTACGTCGATCCATCCTATCGCCGTAGCAAGAGCCGGTTGGATGTCGTTTTCCTCTATCCCGCCTATCCATCCGATCACCTGAATCAATGCCGCCTGGCGGTGACCGAAGTTGCCAACCAGTGCGATGTCTCGATCCGCCCGGTGCAATACGTGCACTGGGACGATCCGATCGTCTGGGATGCGCTTTCCGGCGCCGATGGCGTTTTGCTGATCCCCAGCACCGAAACCGTACCGCCGCACGTCCTCGAACGTTTCGCCGAGTGCCACGGCAAGCTTGTCGTCTTCGACGGCGAAATGGTGCATCACGGCATCCCGTCGATCCGCCTTTACCCATCGGCGCATATCGAACAACTTTTTGAATATGCCTACCGACTCGGGCATCGGCACATCGACTTTCTCAACAGCCAGGGGCACAACGAAGAAATCGACCGCCGGGTCGAGCAGTGGCAGGAATGGTCCACGCGTCGTGGCGTGGAAAGCAAGATTTGGGACGAGCCTGCTCCGCCATACACCGACCCGACGCCGTACGCTTATCGCTTGGCCAAGCGTCTGCTTCGGACATGGAACGCCAACACGGGTCCCAGCCTGGTCATGTGCGCCAGTCAGCCCGCAGCGATCGCGACGATGCGCGCCTGCTACGAGCAGGGCGTTAACGTCGGACGCGACCTTTCCATCGGCGCGATCAATATCGTCAACGGCCGATACCTCTGCCCTTCGCTGTCCGGCCTGGACATGCCCGACATCGCGCCATTGATGTCGCGCGTCTTCGACGCTTTTGCCGAAAACGCCGGCAACTGGCAGGGCGAACTGCTTCTTGAGCCGGACGATCCCGTGCTGTTCGAGGGTGAATCAATTGCGGCCGTGCGCCAGCCACCTAAGCCCGTGCAGATGCGTAAAAGCACGCGGCGCAGCGCGACGATCAAGTAATCGATCTAAAACACCTGTAAATACAGTAAAAAACCCCTCGCTGTTGAGGGGCTTTTTCTTTTGTCAGCTTGGATGTGATCCGGACTACAAGGGGCGTCTGTTTATTTAATCAAGGTTGTTATAAGATGCCCAGCCCCAGTGCACCATGTGGGCCGATGAGCTCTGGCCTGCATCAATAATCGGTCCGGTTTGAACGTTGTCGTTGCCCGGGTAGCTGTCGTGGCCTCGCGAGAAGACGTTGTCGCTGGTGTTATTGATTTCACCGATCTTGATGTTTTCGAAGATGGGCGATTCGCTGCGTTCGACGTGGTTGTCATTGAAAGCCAGGCCGACCGAGATCTGTCCGAGCTTGCCGGAGTACATCCCTTGGTAGTTTTCGTGTTCGTAATGGTTGCCCCGCAGGCGGAACAAACGATCGCACACAACCGGTGCGCGTGAGTTCATGGTTTCCTGCCACTCCTTCAGCGCTTCCTGGTACTTGGGCGTTCCGTCCATCGCGTACGGCCCTTCGTTGTAGCCCAGTTCGTTTAACGCATACGAATAGTTCTCAACGGTGAACTCTTCATTGTTCGTGCCGGTCCAGGCGTCTTTAGGATCGGCTTCAGAAGGATGGATCAGGTACGCGCTGGTAACCAGGTTCAGCCTGACCAACTCGGAGAAGCGGGCCTCCGGGAAGTTGCCTACCTGCCCCCAGCCGTGTGCCGGACTTGGATCGACAATCATGTCGTAGCCGCGGCTGAGCGACATCCACTGATTTTTGCCGGCGTCATAGGCGGTGTACCAGCCTTTGTTGCCTTGGGCGTGCGTGACAAAAGCCTGGTGCATGCCGCGCAGTTGCGTGTTGCTTTGCAGTTTTTTGGCGCTGATCCGGGCGGCGCCCAGGGCCGGCAAAAGGATGCCCACGAGCAGGGCGATGATGGAGATCACGACCAGCAGCTCGATCAGTGTGAATGCATTAAACCGGTGACGGGTCATGCGAGTACCTCCAAGTCGGCCTCTGGGCCGGGGTCGCACGTGCTGGCTGGTTTGCCCGATCATTGGGTTCATACAGCCATGATATGCGATAGTTAATGTAGCACTAGTGCTATAGTAACCTATTCATCGGCTCTGTCAATACTCCATCTGGAAAAATTCAAATTAATCCTCAGATCGTCAGCTGCACGGAACGGACTCAGTTGCGGATCTCATGTATCCACAAAAAAACCACGGCCAATTGCTCGGCCGTGGCTTAAATGGGTCATCGTTATAACCCGGATGCCTGAAAGCTGAATCGGGTTAATCTCATCCGCGGCGACGCAGCGCCAGCAGGCCCAGGCCGCTGCCGATCAGTGCGATCGAGGCCGGTTCGGGCGTTACGCGCAGCTCTTTGAACGTCACGCTGTACGGGTATGGATACGTGTCATCGAAGCTGTTGGCCTGCACATGGAAGTAGGCCAGACCGGTTGTGGCGAACCCTGCGGGCAGGGTCAGCGGCACACTGGCGGTGCCATCGAAGCCCGCCGCGAAGTTGCCTAACAGGACACCCATGTCATACACGCTCTGAAGGCCATTAACATCTTCCAGCACCACGATCACGGTCGTGCCGTAGATGCCACCAGAGTTGATGGCAAAGTCGATTTCGAGGATGGGTTCGCCACTGATGTCGATCCCGTCCGGGTAGTTGCCGGTGTCGTCGAAGTGGAGGCCGAAGCCGCCGTCGACCACATCCACGGTCCAATCATCTGCGCCGGCGGTGATGACGGTTGAGAAGTTGGCGAATGCAGCGCCGTTGCCGCCGGTGGTGTAGTTATTGAAGTCTTCGATGACCACGGTGGCCTGCGAAGCAGATGCAGCGCCCAGCGTGGCAACGGCAGCGGCCAGCACAAACGAAGGTGTCTTAAACATGATCAACTCTCTCCTCTCCAAAGTGGTGTGAAGTGTGCGGCGGGAAGTCCGCTTGATGTTCCCCTTGAAAACAAATCCGGGACGGCTGATAGAAAGCCTGAATACCCTTACTAGACCATAGCATATATGCTATAGCATCTTCTGTCAAGCATTTTAAGCTGAAATCACAAAAACTCGGCCTGTCACCGCATGGTCACAGGTCGGCCTCGGAAAATGTGGGTTGATTGGGGGGATTTAACGGGTTCGCAAACGACCCGACAGGCCTGAAACGCCCAATAGCAGCAAAGCCAGCCCAGAGCCCGGCTCTGGCGCCGCGACAATGGGGGGCGTGCCGGCGTTCCAGTTGTTCAACACAACATCCAGATCGTCGAGCCCGACAAATCCATCGCCTGATGGGTCCGCCCGCGTGTCGCCGAATGGCACAACGACCTGGTTCCAATTGTTCAACACGATATCCAGGTCGCTGAGCCCGACGAATCCATCACCATCCAGGTCGCCTTCCAGTGCCAGGCCGTTGATGATGTTCAGTAGCGCCTGGGCGCCATCGATATCAAGCGCCGCCAGCAGGGATGCGACTTCATCCAGCGAGTTCTGTTTCTCCGTGTTGCCGGCGTATTCCTTACGTGCCAAGTAAAGTGCGTGAACCAGTTCAAGCTCATCCTGCCCGTAGGGCGTGCCGCTGTAGTCCTGCAGTTGGAGCAGGTAGTCGTAGCCGGTCTCAACGGTCGGTTCGAAGATCGTGCCTTCGCCGAAGTCGTTCCACGTCACTAACTGAAGGAAGTCGACCTCGCTTGCGTATTGGCCTGCCAGGTTCAGTGTTGTCGCGAGCGTCTGCCCGTCATCGTGCGGGATATTGAAGTAACCGCCGCCCGCACCGCCTTCCGCGTAGAAGTCATCAAACCCCGGGAATGCGCTGCCCGCAGCAACGTCCAGATTCGGCGCACGGTACTGGTAGAAGTTCGACAGGTGCCAACTGTAACTGTTGCCATCCTGATAGACCCAGGAATACTCCCCGTCCGCATTCACGCCCGCATCGCCGGATTCGTACCACAACGGCAGGAAGTTCACATCTTCCCCAGCCTGCGCCAGGATCTGCGTCCACTGCGATTCCTGCTCGAACGTGATCGGCCCAAACGACATCAACAGCGGATCATCCCCCGAACCCAGTCGGATGTACTGCGAGTTGTTGAAGTAGTTGTCACGCAGGTAGGCGACGTTTGCCTCGGCCTGGCTTATGTTGGCGGAGAAACGGTCTTCCATGACGACCGCGAACTCCATCCCGAAGTCGTCCATCTTCTCAATTAATGCGTTGGAACTGTTCAGCAGACTGGTGATGTCGCCGTTCGTGCCTTGCACGCCGTACCAGTCGATCAGCACGCCGTCCACGCCTGACAGCTTCATCAGCAGCAGGTGATACTCGATCACATCCGGGTCGCTCGAATCGTAAGGCCCGATCAACGGGTAATAGTGCGAGGCGATGTCCCGCTTCTCACCATCCGGATAGTTTGCATCATAAGTGATGTTGTTGGGGTTCTGGGTGTTCATCGTCCAATGCCAGCCCCAATTGCTCGTGCCCAGGGAGTAGGGCGTTTCGAACCACGGCATGTAATGCATGTACAGCTTCTGCGAGTTCGTCTTCTGCACATCGGCCGCTTCGCCGAAACTCGGCGACACACACAGCAAACCAATCACAACAACAAGCAGGGGTCGGATCATCACGAAGCCTCAGGAGTCAACATCTTTTTCAATCATCCCTCGCCACCCGGGCTCGGATGCTTTTCGAACATCAGTTGCTAAGAATACGGCCGCACACCGTTAAGCATGCGGCCGCGGAGGATACATGTCTGTACTTATTTGCGACGCAGTAGCGCCAGTCCACCCAGGGATATCAACCCAAGTGTTGCCGGTTCCGGGACCACGGCGGTGGCTGGAGGCGTGCCTGCATTCCAGTTATTCAACACGAGGTCCAGGTCGTCCAGGCCGACAAACCCGTCACCCGAAGGATCGGCGGCGGCGTCCGCAGGCGGTACGCTCTGGTTCCAGGCGCTCAGGATGATATCCAGATCATCCAGGCCGACGAATCCGTCACCATTCAGATCGCCTTCGAGGTCTTCACCGGGAACGTACATGCGGAAGTTCTCGAATGAGATGTCGTAGGGTACGTTGTTATCACCACTATCAACCTGAATATGGAATCCGATGATGTTTGAAGTATCCAGTCCCGAGCTTGAGCCGGGATTGATCAGCCCCGTCGCGCCGGTGATGGGCACGGTGAGCGTGTAGGTTGCACCGGGCAGCAGTCCGAACCATGAGTTTTCAGTGGTATTGATGACGTATTGCCACTCGGTGCCGTCGCCGTCCACGAGCGCGAAGACGACGCCGAGACCGGCCTCTGGGTGTGCCGCATCGACGGTGACGATCAGTTCGATGTCGGTTTCAGCCGAGGCGTCGACGCCATCGCCCAGGCCGTTCCATTGGCCGCCGAAACCTCCCGCGGATTCCACGCGGTAGCTGGTGGGGCCGGGGGTCAGTGTGCCGGTGGACCAACTGCCATAGATGTCAGAACTAGCCGGGATGGGGTGGTTGTCGAAGTCGGCAAGCAGCGTGCTGGCCGAAGCCGCGCTCGAGCAGACCAGCAGTCCACCTGCCAGCGTGGCGATAGCAATATGACGGGCGGTTCCTGTTCGCATAACGCAATTCTCCTCCAAATGGATTGATATGGCTTAGGCTAACGCATCAACGAGTAAGGGTAATGCAAGCCTTGTTGTGCCTACCGTAAGTCGGCGTAGGGGTAGCCAGACGCCGCTTTCAACTATACCCCATAGCATACATGCTATAGGTTGGCCTGTCAATCATTTTTTCACATGTTTACCCCACGTAGCGGATCATCTCACCCCGCCCCTCGCCAGCGTGTACATTGGGCGTCCTGATACCGATGCGGCAGCTCTTTGTCGGATAGATGGTTCACTGCGACGGGTTTAAACGTTGCCCGGTCCATCGGTATCGGTGAGTTTGGCTACTGTAGTAAAAGGAGCTTGTGATGGTGAAGGTAGGGGTGGTTGGATTGGGCATGATGGGCCAGAGGCATCTGGAGGCCTACAACCATGTGCCGGACGCTTGTGTGGTGGCTGTAGCGGACAAGGATGAATCACGCCTGGCCGGTCGCAAGGTGGACAGCAATGTAGAGAATCAGGCGCAAGACGGCTACGACCTTTCCGATGCCAAACGCTACACCGACGGCATGGACCTGATCAACGACCCCGATGTCGAGATGGTCGACCTTTGCGTCGTGACACCGCTGCATATCCCCTTCACACTCGCCGCGCTTAAAGCCGGCAAGCACGTATTGGTTGAGAAGCCGCTTGCACGCACCAGCGATGAAGCGCAACAACTGCTTGATGCGGAAGCCAAAGCGCCCGGCCTCGCGATGTGCGCCCACTGCATGCGCTTCTGGCCCGAATGGGATTGGCTTAAACAGGCTATCGACGGTCAACGCTTCGGCAAGCTGCTCTCGCTTCGGCTTGAACGCAAGGGCGCTATCCCCGGCAACCCGTTCTACCACAACGGCAAAGTCTCCGGCGGGGCCGTGCTCGACCTGCATATCCACGACACCGACTTCGTCCAGTACCTCTTCGGCCCGCCGCGCGAAGTTAAAAGCGTCGGCTACGCCGGCCCAAGCGGTGCGGTGGATCACCTCACCACGTTCTATCAATACGATCACGTACCGCAGGTCGTGGCGGAAGGCGCATGGGTCGCGTTCAGAAAGTACCCGTTCCAGATGCGCTACGAAGCCGTCTTCGAAAAGGCGATGGCGACCTTCGACTTCACACGCGATCAACCCCTGTTGCTTTTCGAGCAGGACAAGGAGCCGGTCCCTGTGGAAGTACCAACCGGCCAGGGTTACGAGCACGAACTTGCCTACTTCATCGATTGCATCAAGACCGGCGAAAAACCCGCCCGATCATCCTTACGCACCGCCATGCAGACGCTCTGTATCATCGAAGCGGAAGTCGCCAGCGTCGCCTCGGGTCGGCCCGAAGCCGTACGGTTGATCTCCTGATAACATTACCCAACATTATTTTGGCTTCCCACCCTCATCCATCCAGTGAGTTTGGATAGTTATGCTAGAACCCGTCCACTTCCCGCAGTTCATGGCCCCGCGCCTGCAGGCGACGATTCAAAGACTCGAAGCGTCTGTCTGGTCCGTCCAGAAGACGCAGATCCAAGTCAGCGCAACCGTTTCAAGTCCTGACATCGTCGACGCCCCGGCCGCCAAACGCCTGACGTATAAACCCGTGACGCGCCTGCCGCAGTTCTGGGGCAGGATGTTCGACCAGCGCTGGTGGAAACTGAAGCTGCCTAAAAAGAAAACCGGCAGTGCCACGCGTTACCTCTACTGGACCGATCAGGCCGAGGCTACTGTCTATCACGAGGGCGAACCGATCTTCGGCATCGATCCGGGCCATATGTATTGCCCGATCCCTGATGATGCACACGAACTGTTGATCGAATCCACCTGTTGCCGGACCGGTGTCTGGGTGCCCAGCAACATGGCGCCGATGTCAAAGCATGGCAGTGAGTTCAACGGCGCGTTTCTTGCTAGTCGTGATGACGATGCCTGGCACGCGATGATCGACTTGAAGGTTTTGACCGAAACGCTGTCGCTGATCCATCTGCCGGACTATCCCGCAAGCAATCAGCCAACCGCGCCGTTCGGTTACCGTCCGCCGATCCATCAGGCGCCGCCCGTTTACCGCACCGTGCTTCGGCAGCTCAACGACGCGATCGATATTTATGAAAACCAGGGACCGGCCGCGCTGCGACAGGCGCTTCGCAAGATCTATCGTGATCTGGACATCCCCAATCGCTCGCACACCGCGATCCTTACCGGCCACGCCCATATCGACCTCGTCTGGCTCTGGCCCAAACACGTCGCACGCTTCAAGGCCGTACACTCCTTCGCCAATGTATTGTCCGTGATGCAGCGCTACCCGAAGTGTCACTTCGGCTACTCCCAGCCCGCCAGCTACCAGGACACGCAGCGCCTCGCGCCGGGATTGATGCAGCGCGTCCGCGAAAAAATCCGCAAGGGCAACTGGGAAGCGACCGGTACGATGTATGTCGAATCCGATACGCAATTGCCCTGCGGCGAAGCGCTCGTGCGTTCGTTTGAGCTTGGTCGAAAAGGCTTTTTAGAACTGAACGGCAAGCGCCGCCGCCAGGACCCGGTCGTCTGGCTGCCCGATACCTTCGGCTACTCCGCCAGCATCCCGCAGATCATGGCCGGCTTCGGCATCCCGTACTTCTACACCACCAAAATCCACTGGGGCAGCGCCACGCAACTGCCTTACACCAGCTTCCGCTGGCGCGGCAACGACGGCTCCGAAGTCCTCACCCATATCATCCAGAGCCACTACAACCAGGAAGCCAAGCCCGCGCAATACCGTGACATCACGCTCAAACATCAGCAGGCGGATATCCATCCCGAAGTACTCATCCCGACCGGTTACGGCGACGGTGGGGGAGGGCCTAACGATGAAATGGCTGAACGCGTCGAACGCCTGAGTAAACTCGGTCTACTCGGTGAAGCAGCCAGCGTGCCTGATGCGAAGTGGGGACGTATCGATCAGTTCTTCGATCGCTTAAACAAACAACGCAGCAAATTGCCCACGTGGCACGGCGAAATGTTCCTGCAATACCACCGCGGCGTTCAAACAACGCACGGCGATCTCAAGGCCGCGTACCGTTCCGCCGAGCGAGCCTTACAGGTCTGGGAAGCGGTGCGCTGTGCTACCGGCAAAGGACCCGTCGACGAACGCGCGTGGAAGACCGTCGTCTTCTGTCAGTTCCACGACTGCCTGCCCGGCAGCTCGATCCATGAAGTCTGCGCCGAAGCGGTGGAGGAATTACAGGCCGTCACCGATTGTGCTATCAATCAAGCGCAAGAGGAATTGAATTCAAGAAACGGTAAGCCTTGCATCTTCAACCCGCTCGCGTTGCCCAATTATCACGTGACGGATGAAAAGGTGTTAGCCGCGCCACCGCTGGCCGGCGTGCTTGAATCTGAGCTTAAGTCGCTCGCCGCTTCCCCCCCCAAAGCCACCAAACATACGCTGGAAAACGAGCATGTTTCAGTGCAATTCGACCTTGCCGGACAGATCACGTCGCTGAAGATTGATGATAAACCCATCCAACTGGACGCCCCCGGCGCGCAGCTCTGGTCCTTTGCCGACAAGCCCGTGCAGTACGACGCATGGGACATCGACCGCCCGACATTAAGTAACGGCGAGCGTGTTACCACCCCCGCCAAAGTCACGATCGAAAAACGCAATACGCTCAACGCCGCGGTCTGTTTTTCGCGCAACATCGGCAAACAAAGCCAGGCAACCATCCGTTACCGCATCGACCCGGCCCGACCGGTCCTGCTTATCGACTTCGACATCGACTGGCAGGAACCGCAGACGCTTTTAAAGATCGCGTTCCCGACAAGCTACCGCGGGAAGATGGCGCGTTACGGCTCGCCGTTCGGCAGCACGTTGCGTTCCCAACTCTCAGGCACGATCGAAACCGATGCGATGTACGAAGCCCCCGCCAGCCGATGGGCCGCAGTCACCAACGATACCGAAACCGACGGCCTGTCTTTGATCAGCGAATCCAAATACGGCTTCGGCTGCATGAACGGCCTGCTGCACCTGAGCCTGCTGCGCAGTGCCAAGATCACGCAACCCGTCACCGGCCCGCCACGCCGACGCGCTAAAGGCCAACGCGGCGACGTCCCCATCTACTCCGACCTCGGTAAACACACGATCCATCTGGCGGTGGGGCGGTACGACTGCAATCGTCCTGTTGAGCAGCAACCCGCCGCGCTTGCTGAAACACTATTCAATCAGCCGTTTACTTACACGGGTAAACCCATCAGTGCGGGTCTGCGCACAATCGTGACAGGTCCCGGTGTTGTGCCCGCATGGGCTAAGCCGATCAAGCCCGGCTTGTGGTCACTTCGTCTGCACGAAATACTCGGAAGAGCCGAACGGTGCAAAGTACAAACGCACGAGGCGGCCGCTCTCACTCGGCTCGATCTAAACGATAAGCAGCAGACACGGGTTACTTCTAGAGGATTAACCGTCAAGCCCTACCAGATCGTCAGCGTTGGTATCACACGACACTAGCCGGGGATATTCATGGCCGATTCAAGTAAAAGCCAAACCGAGCCGTTACCCAATGCACCACGCGCGCTGTCGCTTGATGCGCTGCGTGGCCTGGCGATCCTTGCGATGTGTCTGTCCGGCATGGTGCCCGAGGGATTGCCCAACGCGATGTATCACGGCTATCACCCACGTTTCCTGCCGGATGCACAGGGCGTCTGGCAACAGTTGGCTGACCCATACACGAGCCGCGCCTGGTGGGCGGCGCTCACATGGGTCGATTGCGTGTTCCCGTTCTTCCTGTTCGCGATGGGCGCGGCGATCCCGCTTGCGCTGGGGCGTAAACTCGACAAAGGCGTTTCGCCTTGGCGTGTTGCGCTGGGGGTACTTGGCCGAGGGATCACGCTGATCGGTTTTGCGATCTATATCTTCCAGGTGATCCCGCGGGTGATCCAAAACCCGCCATTAACCAGCACCTGGTGCTTGGGCATCCTCGGGTTCATGCTATTGTTCCCGGTGCTTACCCGCTTGCCCGGCACCTTGAATCGGGGAACTGTTTTTGCGATCCGAACATTCGGCGTCGCCGCGTGCATCGGTTTTGTGACGTACCTCAACATCGGTGACGGCGAAGCGTTTACCTATGCACAGAATGACATCATCATCCTGCTCTTGGCGCACATGGCGATCGCGGGCTCGCTCATCTGGCTTATCACCCGGCAACACATATTGTTGCGTCTGGGCACGTTGATCCTTGTCTTTATCGCACATGACAAAGCCATGCTTTACATGGGTGGTAAATCCTATCTCAACGGTTCGCCCTGGATCGACTGGATCGTCTTTGCGCCCGAAGGCTGGCTGAACCTGACATGGATCAACGATCATCTGTCTCGCAATATCCTGCCGGGCCTGTTGGATATTTCCGTGTTGTATGACTTCACGTGGTACAAGTTCCTCTTCGTCGTAATCCCCGGCACGATTGTTGGGGACCTGTTGCGTACTTACATGCAATCCAAGCCGACGGATTCACCAGCGAAGCGGCGAGGATGGGGCGTAGCGCGTTACTTTGCAATGGGTCTGGTTTTTGCCGGATTGTTGGTGGTGAGTCTGATCGGGCTGCAATGTCACGATCGTGTGTTGTTTGACATCGCGGGCTTCAAGGTCATCACGCCTTGGGCGACGTGGTTGGGCGTGTTGCCGTTGATGGCGATCGGTCTGCTGCTCGTTAATGAGCCGGGCGATCCGAAAGCGATGTTTACGTGTTCTCTTTTCTGGTGGGGTTCAGCTTGGCTGGTCCTCGGGCTGCTCGTTGAACCATTGGAACGTGGTATCACCAAGGGTGAACCTTCGACCTTGAGTTTTTATTGGGTCACCGCCGGGCTGGCGATCCTGTTTCTTGGTACGCTCTTTATCTGGATCGATGTGCTTGGTTTCAGGCGGACGGCTTCCCTGTTCGTTATCAACGGGCAGAACCCGATGCTCGCCTACGCAGGCATCCGTGGCCTGCTTGGCCCATTCATCATGTTGCCGCTGCTTGCGCCGCTGGTCGGCAAAGTCGCGACGATTAACGACCCGACCATCAACGGCTGGATGTACAGCCTGCTTGGGCCGAACCCCTGGATGCTGTTCATCTGGGCGGTCGCTCAGACGCTCCTGCTCGGGATCGTTGTCGTGATCTTTACACGCATGCGCATCATCTGGCGAAGCTGACGCTTTGCTGCAACATGACATTGCATATCAGCCGACAGTACCGGATTGGTGCGGTCGTTTTGTCTGGTTAAACTGTGGGATTGAAACGGGCGTGATCGATCAATCATGAATCCAAGGCGGATGAATCTTGCCGGTGACTGATACACAAACATTCAAGCCGCAACCAATGACATCGCGGGTCTACTTCCCGCTATTGCTGTTGTTCTTTGTGTCCGGCTCAAGCTCGCTGATGTTCGAGACACTCTGGCAACGGCTCATGGTCCTTGTGTTCGGCGCAAGCGCCCCGGCTACGGCCGCGATCCTTATCGCGTTTTTCCTCGGGCTCGGCCTCGGCAGCTTCATCGGCGGACGCATCCTCGAACGCTTCGATCGAGCATTGCTTTTCTACGCCTGCGTCGAGTTCTGGATCGGCCTGTGGAGCCTGGCTGTGCCGGCGCTGCTCGGCGCGATGGGGTTGCTGCTGATTGAGTTCGGCGATTCCAACCAGATCACCGCGCTGCCTTACCTCGTGCGCCTGCTGTTGGCGATCGCGATGGTCCTGCCCGCGACGCTCGGCATGGGCGCGACCATCCCCGTGATGAACCGCCTGATCCACGAGCACGGCCGAGGCATCGGCTACAGCACCGCGCTCGCCTACGGCATCAACACGCTCGGGGCCGTCGCGGGCTGCTTGCTGACCGGCATCTTCCTGATCCGCTCGCTCGGCGTGCAGAACTCGCTCTACGTCGCGTCAGCCTTGAACCTGTTCGTCGTTGTCACCAGCACCGCGCTGATCCGCTTCTCACCCAAACGAAGCAGCGGACAAGCAGATGTACCTGAATCAATACAGGATCAACCAACGCCACAGTCGCTGGCAGACAGCAAAATCATCCACCTGCTTCTGCCTTTCTACATCGTCTCCGGCTTCCTCGCGCTCGGCTACGAAATAATCTGGCTGCGCATGCTTTCGCTGTTCACCTCTACCAGCACGACCACCTTCGCGATCGTGCTCGCCGTCTACCTGACAGGCTTCAGCCTCGGCAGTTTGCTGCTTTACCCGATCCTTTCAAAACGCATGTCCGGTGTGCGCGTGTTTGTTATCTCGAACCTCATGGCGGGGATCAGCACTTCGCTGCTCTTGCCGACGTTCTATCAATTTCCATTCATGCGGTTCAAGATCGCGTTCCCCGATGGAGAAATGGTCCCGGTCACACTGTTTCGCGCGGTACTTGTTGAAGGGCTCATGGCAACGATCATGATGTTCTTGCCGACGATTTTCCTTGGCCTCGCTTTCCCCGCAGTCTGTCAGGCGTTGATATCGACCGGCAAAGAGCTAGGCAGAAAGAGCGGGTTCTATTACTTCGCTGGCAACCTCGGTTCCGCGATCGGTGTCGGCGTCACAGCGCTACTGCTCATCCCCGCTATGGGCCTGATCGGTTCGTTGCTGTTTCTTTGCGTGATCGGGATCGCGGTTGGGCTTATCACGCTGGGGCTTTCGCCTGATAGGCCTAAACGCATGATGCCCTACGCCTTGATCGTCATCTACGTCGGCACGATTCTGACCTACGGCTCGCAGATGCTGCCGTTCGTGCGTGATGGGAAACTTGAGCGCATCAAAGGTCAACTCACCTATCACCCGTTTGGCCCAACGTGGGATACCGCCGCCGGCATCCGACAGTCCGAGATCCTCCGCTACAAGAGCGGCCGGAGCGCCACCGTCATCGTCAAAAACGTCACGCTTGCCTCCGAGCCCGATGCACCATTCAACGCGCTTTACATCGACGGCCTGCACGTCGCGTCCACGCACATGCACTCGACCATCGATGCCAAAATGCTCGCGCACATCCCGCTGCTGTTGCATCCCGATCCACAGTCCGCGCTGACGGTCGGCTTCGGCAGTGGTGGCACATCCTGGTCCATGACGCAACACGACATCAAAGCGACCGCCGTAGAGATCGAGCCCGAGGTGATCTGCTCCGCAAAGCTTTTTGCCAATCAAAACCACGGCGTGCTTGATGAGCCGAACTTCGAGCTTATCCTCAACGATGCACGCAACCACCTGCTGGTCAGCGACCGCAAGTACGATGTCATCTCCACCGACGTCACCAACCTGCAATACCGCCAGAACAGCTCGCTCTACACGCGCGAATACTTCCAGTTGATGAAGGATCGGCTAAGCGATGATGGCATCGCCTGTGCGTGGATACCGATGATGGCGATCAGCGATGAAGAATTCAAGATGCTTCTTCGCACGTTTGGCGACGTCTTCCCGCACGCGTCGCTGTGGTACATCGACTATTCACAGACCAACTTCGGCATCCTCATCGGCACACCGGGCCCTATGGCTTTCGATATGGACCGCATCCGCGATTACGCATCCTCGCCGAAGATCATGCGAGATCTTGAAGCGATCAGCATTCAGGACCCGGTACAGATCCCGCTTTGCCTATACCTTGATGAAGAGGGCTACCACCAGTACATCGGTGACGGCCTGCTGCACACCGATGACCATCCGTATCTCGAATTCATGTCCGCGGTCAGCTATTACAACTTCAACGTCGATGATGAGTTCGGCAAGCGCGTCGCCGGCATCCGGCCGTTCCGTCCGCAATCCATCGCGTCGATGCTTGTGAATGCTGACCAAGAAGAAACACAGCGCTTCGAGCACTACGAACGCATCCACCGCATCTGGGCCAAGGCGGTCTGGCTCAAGTACTTCGATCGCGACATTGAGGCATCCGATGCCAACGAGCAGATGCTCGCCATCATCGACGAGGTGCTTGCAATCGACCCCGACTTCAAGCCCGCACTCAAACTGCAAGCCGAAATGCGGCCGTAACCTGCGTTTGGGCCCTTACTACTTCGGACCAACCCCTATTCTTTCGAGTATTTGTCTTGCCCGGGATTTGCATGCCTAAAATGCTGGCATGACAACGATGAGTACCCCCAACACACAGATCACGACCCTGGGCGAGCTGCGGGCAAGCGGCTGGAAGAGCCGGCCCGTCAAGCAGGAACTGCAGGAAAACCTCATCGCTGCGCTCGAGCGCGGCGACGAGTTGTTCCCCGGCATCATCGGCTATGAAGACACCGTCATCCCCGAACTGATCAACGCGATCCTCGCCGGACACGACATCCTCTTTATGGGCGAGAAGGGCCAGGCCAAGAGCAAGCTCATGCGCCTTCTGGTCAACTTCCTCGATCCGTATTTGCCGTACCTCGACATCCCGGCCGATTTCCACGGCGGGTGCCCCGTGCATGAAGACCCGTACCATCCGATCACCTCCGCCGGCCGGGCGTATGTTGCTCAGCACGGTGATGAAGACACACCCATCGCCTGGTGGCCGCGCGCTGAGCGCTACGCCGAGCGCCTCGCACCGGGCACGAAGTTCGCCGATGTGATCGGTGAGATCGATCCCGCCAAGCTCGCCGCCGGTTCGAGCATGTCCGCCGAAGAGGCGCTGCACTTCGGGCTCATCCCCCGCATGCACCGCGGCATCTTCGCAATGAACGAAGTGCCCGACCTTGATGAACTCGTGCAGACAGGCCTGTTCAACATCCTCGAAGAACGCGACGTGCAGATCCGCGGCTATCCCGTCAGCTTCGACATCGATGTCTTCGTCATGTTCAGCGCCAACCCGCAGACATACAACCGCTCGGGCAAGGTGATCCCGCAGCTCAAGGACCGCATCGGCACAACGATCCAGACCCACTACCCGCGCAGGCGCGATCTTGGCGTCGAGATCATGATCCAGGAAGCGGGTATCGAAACCGAAGGCAAGTACCCCGTTATCGTTCCGCGCTTCATGGCTGAAGTCTGCGAACAGATGGCGGTCGTTGCACGCAAGAGCAAGTACGTCGATCAGGCCTCCGGTGTCTCCGCACGTTTCAGCATCGCCAACTACCGCACGATGATCGCTAGCGCGCGTCAGCGTGCGATCCGCATCGGTGAGACGCCGGCCGTACCGCGCATCAGCGACCTGTCGCACTACCACGCCTCGGCCCTCGGCAAGCTCGAACTCGACATGATGGGCACACACCAGATGACCGAACACCAGGTGCTCGAAGCCATCGCCGCCGAAGCGATCCGCGACGTCTTCGATGAATACGTCGACGAGCACGGCCTCGATGAAATCACCGACATCTTCGGGCAGGGCGTCAAGATCGAAGTCGGCGACATGCTCCCCAGTTCGCACTACGCCAAGCTATTAAAGCGCGTACCCCCGGCCTGGGAAAAAGCGTTTGAAGTGAACCCGGCCGAGGACGAAGCCGTCCGCGCCTCCTGCGTCGAATTTGTGCTCGCAGGTTTATACGCTACCGACCGTATTAGTAGAGCCGAACGCCATGGCCGGATCGAGTATGAGACTTGATTAAACCGCGAAGGCGCGAAGAGCACGAAGAAATCCAGGAATTAGCCACCGATGAACACAGATAAACACGGATTTGAACTTGGATTCAAATCACGGAATCAAATTGAATTTCCTATCTGTGTCCATCTGTGTCCATCCGTGTTCATCTGTGGCCGTTTTTATTTTCCTCTTTGCGCTCTTCGCGCCTTCGCGGTGAATAATCGATATGAGTAACAAAGACCATCCATCACGACCGCTCGGCGGGTTGATACACGCATACCAGAAGTTCGACCCCAAGCGTTTCCCCAGCCCGAGCCAGCCTGAGCCGGACATCGCCTCGGCTGCGTTCGATCATATGATGCGTTTCGGTTCGCTGCGCAGACTAACACCCGAAGAGTTGGCCAACGCGATCATGCTCGACCCTTCGCAGATCGCCGGCCTCGGTCCGAGCCTCGAATCACTGATCGAGATGCTCGAAGAGCGCAAGCGTAAAATCCTCGAAACCTACGAAACTTCGGAAGCAATCAAAGAAGCCGAAAAAGAATACATGGACGCTGCCACGCAGGCGCGTGTACCCAAGCGTTTTCAGAAACCGTTCATGCGGATTATCCGCGACCAGCAGATACGCGACCTCGAACGCTTATGGTACGGCGTCGAACGCTCCGACCCGCCGTTCGCCGCCGATCTTCTCAATATCACCGAACGCCTCGGCGACAAGTACCAGGTCGAAGAACTCGACGCCAACTACGACTTCACCGGCCGCGTCCCCATGGATGTCCCTCGCGCACTTGAAGTCAAAGAGGAACTCGAAACCATCGATCAACTCCTGGAGCAGTTGCGCGAAGCGATGGAAAACGCGCAGGTCGCCTTGATCGATATGGAAGCGTTAGCGCAGTTCGTGCAGGAAGCTGACATCGAACAACTGCAAGGCCTGCAACAACAGGTCGAAGACTACATGCGCGAGATGGCCGAACGCCAGGGCCTGGAGATCGATGACGCGGGCAACTATCTACTCACGCCACAGGCCTACCGCACCTTCCAGGGCAAACTGCTCCAGGAAATCTTCGCTGACCTCGAAGCCTCACGTTCCGGCCGACACGAAGGCAAAGTCACAGGTGAAGGCGCAGTCGAGTTGCCACGCACCAAGGCGTACGAATTCGGCGACTCCCCGACACACATGGATGTGCCCCAATCCATGATCAACGCCATGCTCCGTGAACGCGCCAACAACCCGCCGCCCTGGGAAGCCGGCGCCAATAAAGGACGCATCAACCTCCGTTCCGAAGACATCGAAATCCATCAAACGCGAAACACACCCAAGTGTGCCACCAGCATCATCATGGATATGTCCGGATCGATGCGTTACGACGGCCTGTTCATCGACGCCAAACGCATGGCCTTGGCGATGGACGGCCTGATCCGTCGCGAATACCCCGGCGATTATCTACAGTTCCTGGAAATGGCAACCTTCGCCAAGCCCAAACACATTTCCGAAGTCCCGCAGTTATTGCCCAAGCCCGTGACAATCTATGACCCGGTTGTCCGTTTGCGTGTTGATATGAGCCGGGAAGATGTGGCCGAATCGATGGTCCCGCCGCACTTCACGAATATCCAGCACAGCTTCCGTCTTGCCCGGCAATTCCTCGGCGCACAAGATACGCCCAACCGGCAGATTATCCTCATCACCGACGGCCTGCCCACCGCGCACTTCGACGATTCCATGCTCTACCTACTTTACCCACCGGACCCGTTGACGGAAGAAGCAACTATGCGCGAAGCCATGGCCTGCGCGCGTGAACAGATCACGATCAATGTATTTCTGGTCCCGAGTTGGAGCCAGTCCGAAGAAGATGTGCGCTTCGCTCAACGCATGGCCCAGGCAACCAGCGGCCGCGTCTTTTTCACCGGCGGCCATGACCTCGATCGCTACGTCCTGTGGGACTATGTCAACAACCGTCGCAAGATCATCGGCTAAGTATGCATCCTGCTAATCAAAGCCAATCTATTTGCCACCGATGAACACAGATAAACACGGATTCAAACAGAATGAATCCATGTATTTGATTCTTATCTGTGTTCATCTGTGTTCATCTGTGGCTAAAATGCTTTTTTCATAGATCCAATCGTCAACTTTTTTTCCTCCAGAATCTCAATTTATTAAACTTATGACGACGCGCTGCAATAATTTTGCATGAATTCGCGTATTTACTGTTGCACATCGGCCGATGCGCCGATATAGTTCTCGCCAGTTAATAGTAACTTCTAACGAAGTAGGTGAACCGATGACCCTCAGACAGCAAAAACTGAATACATACGAACGCACGTCCTGTGCGTCGATGCTGTCTGGCGGCATTGGGGACGTGTCCGCGATTCTTGCGGACATATGCCAAGCGGCCTTCAGTTACCTCGGTATTTACAGGCATGCGTTATGCGTGCTACTACCAGGGACACAGGCCGCCGGCAAAGGTCGATCACGGCGATTTATGCCGGGCGATCGATCCGCCGCGTAAGCCCGCTTCCCCAGACTCAAAACCCGACGCCACACGACGTTCGAAACGACGTAACTGTCGTTATGCATTGGCCTTGTGGTGCAGTGGAAGCACGCCGCCCTTTCAAGGCGGAGCCGCGGGTTCAATTCCCGCCAAGGCTATTGGTTATCCCATGGCCGCGTAGATCAGCGGTAGATCACCTGCACGACAAGCAGGGGGGCGCTGGTTCGATCCCAGCCGCGGCCATTCAAAGTTTGAGTGTTAAAAAGAAAGGACGATCGAAAACAACAAATTCGCGATGTAGCTCAAAAGTGTAGAGCACGCCCTTCATACGGGAAAGGTTGCTGGTTCAAGTCCAGCCATCGCGACTTAAAAAGTAAATAGCGGTGTGGAGGAGTTGGTTCCTTGCCGGGTTCATGTCCCGGAGACACGGGTTCGAGTCCCGTCGCCGCCATTAACAACCGTCCCTGGAAGATTACTTACGCGTGAGTAGCGCGAGTGACAAAACTTCCGGGGGCTGGGGAGAGGCTGAGAGACGGGGGTATATCCCTTCTCGGCCGAGACAACCCGAAAGTGGCGCACCGATCGGTGCGACAAAGACGGCCAAAACCGTCCACGCGATCGGTGCGCCAACGATGCCGCGTAGCTCAGCGGTAGAGCATCCCCGTTACATGGGGAAGTGCGTCGGTTCAATCCCGACCGCGGCGACTTTTAACCCGATCCCCGGAAGCATTCCTTCCGTGTGAATAACACGAGGGAAAAACTTCCGGGGATCGGGGGGGCGCTGGTTCGCTTAGCGGGTAAAGCGCTCGGTTGAAGCCCGGGAGCCCCCGGTTCGAATCCGGGACCAGCGGCTTAGTCGGCTGTGTTTACAGCCACGCGTTCATTGACAAGTTAAGAGTGGATGGATGTAAAAAAATCGCAAGCCCCGTCGCAATCGGGCGGCGGGGCGATGCGCTTTATTACAGACTTGACCCGTAGCTCACCGGCAAGAGCACCCGCCTGATAAGCGGGGGGCAAGAGGTTCAATTCCTCTCGGGTCAATTGTTTTAACAATGCTGCCGGAGCTCGGCCGGAAGAGCACCCGCGTGGTAAGCGGGCGGTCACGGGTTCAAAACCGGGGGCTCCCGTCGGTAGCTTTGTGCTGTATTAACCTGTATTAGCCACCGATGAACACAGATAAACACGGATTACGATCTGAATGAGATATTTTCAAATCTTATCTGTGTTCATCCGTGTTCATCCGTGGCTAAAAATACTTTCTATTCAGATTGAAGCACGGCGCCGTAGCTCAATCGGCAAGAGCACTTCCCTGTCACGGAAGAGGTCACGGGTTCGATCCCCGTCGGCGTCGCTTTCCCCCGGAAGTTTCCCCCGGAAGTTTCCCCCCGAAAGTTCCCCGCCACGGTAGCTCAACTGGCAGAGCAGCGGTCTTGTAAACCGCAGGTCGTCGGTTCAATCCCGACTCGTGGCTCTTTGCTCAAAGGCAGGTGCATCGTACTCACAAAACAAACAGTTGATCAGGCGATACGTGTACAACAGATTGTCTACGCATTCATCGATTGGCTCCGTGATGCCCGTTTCAAAACCGGCCTGCGGTTCGACCACGACCACAAACATATACCTGAGTGCGAAGCTGCTGCGGATTGGCTTGTGAATAACCGCGGCGTTATCCCGGAAGAACTACTTCTTCATGATGCTGACATGGTTGCTTACACAAGCATGTTAGTATCGTTCGGACATACCTCCGCAGATCACCCATTGCGGCAAACACCGGTTGATATTCATTGCAGTTGCCGGTTCTGCAATCGACTGATCTGGCGGCTGGGCGATAAGGTATACCCACGCAAACGTGATCGCGATATGGCGAGGGTCCTGAAGCTGATGACGTTACGTGATCTTGTTGCATCGAACGGCTGGCCTCTTGTTGAAGCCGACCTCGAACAGATCGTGACCTGGACGGGTAACTTCGGCCGGGATCTGGCACGTGTATCGTACGGCGCAGAGTTAGTCCGTCGTTGTCATTTTTCGGAAAACCGCCATCAATACACATTCGCGGGCGTCGGCCTGGTGATCCTTTGGCGAGAGGTGGCCTACGATGAGCATGGCCACATTCCTCGTGATTTTCGACTTCACGCAGACCATGTGCTCGCATCGCAGCGTCGTGTTGTTGACACGATCAATACATACATCGCCCGTCGGTTTGCATAACGCCGTCGGGTACTTCACCCCGAAGCTCAAGCGGATGGGCGCCGGACTACGAATCCGGAAGGTGCAGGTTCGAATCCTGCCGGGGTGGCTTTTTGAAAAGGTTTGAGGCGTGAGTCTTGAGGCTTGTACTTTCCCCCTCTCCCCTCGGGAGAGGGCCGGGGTGAGGGCCGAATTCATTGTGTATTCGTATGCAACATGATCGAGCGGGTAATCCAATTGAATTGGTACTTCAGATCGAATCCCCCGACCCGTAGCTCAGTGGCAGAGCGGGTCCCTTATAAGGGCCTGTGCGTGGGTTCGAGTCACGCCGGGTCGATCGGGCTGTAGCTCAACCGGAAGAGCGGCCGGCTTTGAACCGGCAGGTTGCGGGTTCAAATCCCGCCGGCCTGTTTAATCTCACATTCATGTAAGACTAAGAAGTAGCCACAAAAGGCACAAAAACCACAAAATAGAAATACATGAGTATTCAATTGGTTTGTTACGCAATGTTCTGTGCTTCTTAAGCCAGCCCTTTTGTGTCTTCTGTGCCTTTTCGTGGCAAACCGCTTTTGTTTTCACTAACACCTCGTAGCTCAACCGGAAGAGCATCGGCCTCCGAAGCCGAAGGCTGCAAGTTCGATTCTTGCCGGGGTGATTGTCCTGTCTTCGTAGCAACCGCAACAACCGCAACAGCAGAAAGGAGGTGTGCCGTGCGAAGCGACATGGCCAAGCTGATCGTCGAGCGACCGCGGGGAGGCTGCCGTAATAAGTTCCCCCGTGGCGCCAAGCGCTACCGATTACCACGCGACGCCGATGACGACACCGGCCTACCCCATATAGAAGGTATGAAACGAGCCTGGCAGACATGGAAAAATATGAAGTGGCAAAGCGAAAACCTGGCCCCACTGATCCGTTTCCTGCAGAGCTCGGTCGGCAAGCCGTGGAACGATGTCTGGTCGGAGATCAGCCAACACGTCCGGGTTGACAGTACCGTTCAAAACCACGTGCGCGACCACGTGCTCTGGCTTGTTGTCCGACATGTCCGGATCATTGACGGCCAACCCTGTTCGGTCGGCTACCCCTTCGGTTGGCAACCAATCTGGGGCCGCCATTGGCGCGACCGGTTCTATGTGCATCCGGACACCGGTCTACTGATGATGTCGCCGTCGTTTAGGTCATGCAGAAAGTTTGACCCACCTTGTGTGTTTTTTGATGTCTGCGCCGGTTTCCAATTGCATCACCGGCGTCATCGTTGGTTCATGATTGACCTGGCGCCCATCACCGCCCGGCGAATCTTGGGGTATCCCCCTTGGGGTTTCGACTTTATAGACGCCGTGCTGGGCAGAGCACCTATCAGCATTAGTGAGTTGTGGCGGATCTATGGTGGCCCGTATTACGCACGCTCGTATACAGAGATTGCCGAAAAGCAAGCTAAGAGATACTTGGATGGTTCACGCTGTATTCAAGTTAAGCTAAAAGATGTGGATCTTGAATACTGTCGATTCTGTACGCTGCTAGCGAAACGCTTTCGGCAACTTCACACCCCGCGACAAACCGTCCGCCCGTATCGCAGCAAACTCATCATCCCGCCCGACGCACCAACCTGGCCGCCGTATCCCAATCGGCAGAGGAAGCCGGCTCAAACCCGGCAACGTGCAGGTTCGAATCCTGCCGGCGGCATTCGTGTTAAACAAACAAACGCTCTCGTGGCGGAACAGGCAGACGCGGCGGATTTAAACCCCGCTGCCGGCAACGGCGTGCTGGTTCGACCCCAGCCGAGAGCACTTATCTTTTTCTCCTGCTCTCCTATCTCCTGTTCTCCTGCTCTGTTTTACTCCTGCTCTATCTCCGGCTCGGTATCCCAACCGGCAGAGGACGCCGGCTCAGATCCGGTGCGTTGTGGGTTCGACTCCCACCCGGGCCACTTACTTTTTTTAATTTTGTCGTCGTAGCCCAATCGGCAGAGGCACTTCCCAGTTGATGGAGGTTCGAATCCTCTCCGCGACATTCCTTTTCATGGGGCCGTAGCTCAATCGGGAGAGCACCCGGCTTGCACCCGGGAGATCGGGGTTCGATTCCCCGCAGCTCCACTTGCTTTACTCCTGCTCCCTCTTCCCTCGCAACATATTCGTTCGGAGTCTTCAGCCAGCCAATTTTAGCCACAGATAAACACGGATGAACACAGATGCAAAGCAAGAGAAGCTTAAGTGCATCAGATTCATCGCAGTTCAAGTAGTCAGAACAGGCATCTTGAGTCAATGTGTTCGAAACACGAAACAGGATTTATTCTGATCTGTGTTCATCCGTGTTCATCGGTGGCTAATAGTTTTCTTCTGTAAGAAGTTGCAACGCAGATCGAATTCGTTGCCTGGGGAGAGGGGACAAAACCAGTCAATCAACTTCAATCCTGAAAGGAGGTCGGCCATGACGTCGGCTCTGTCGCATGATGTGCTCGTTCTGAACCGTAACTACGCCGCGCTGCGGATCATCACCGCTGCTGAAGCGCTGGCCGATCTGTTTGTCGGCCGAGTCGAAGCCGTTGACGAAAACTATCGCGCTTACGACTTCGCATCCTGGCACGAGCTCAGTGAATTCGCACATGAGTTCGAGCCCGAGGCCCACAGCTTCGTGCGAACGGTAACCTCGGCCATCATCGTCCCAAGCGTCGTCCGCATGCTGCGGTTCGATCGGCGTATGCAACGCCAGGCCGTGCGCTTGAGCCGAAAGAACGTGTACCTGCGGGATAACTACACCTGCCAGTACACCGGCCGCAAACTCCCTGCCAGCAAGCTGAACCTCGACCACGTCATCCCCACCTCGCGTGGCGGCAAGACGAATTGGGAAAACCTGGTTTGCTGCTGCGTCGAAGTTAACGCGATCAAAGGCAACCGCACGCCCGAAGAGGCCGGCCTGAAGTTGATCCGTCAGCCGAAGCGTCCGGACCCGACGGCACTCATGTTCCGTTCGCATCGGTTCCGCCACGACACGTGGAAACACTTCGTGGACACCGCGTACTGGAACACCGAGTTGCACGATTAACCCCTATATCCCCGGCCATCGGGCCGCTTCTCACAAGCGCGCCCGGCCGGGCTTTATCACAGAGCGTAGCTCAGTTGGCAGAGCGCCTGGTTTGGGACCAGGCGGCCGCAGGTTCGAGTCCTGCCGCTCTGATTTTTAGAAAGGTATTTCGTCATCGATAGAATTCGGCGTTGGTAGTTCTGTAACTATTCGAGCTGCGAAATTCAATAATTCCGTGCGATCCATGAAGATGATTTGACGTCGTTGTTCTCTATCTAGATGTCGAATGATCCAAGCTTGTGCTGCTCGGGTTATCTCTGCAGCCGAAATAACGTAGATATGATCTGGTAGTACTGTTCGATTTACATCGGGATCAAATATCTCGTGGTCCAGAGCCATTCTCACCTGATTGAGTACTTCTGTAACATTACCACTGCTTTTACCTTTGGCATCAATTTTCACTCTTTTTACCTGTATGGCAAAGTATATCCAATGGGCAGTTGGTAATTGAAACTTCATCCATAAGTCTTTCCCGAATTCTAATACTTTTTCTTTGTGCCCCGATGCTATGACTCTGTGATATCCAAGGCGCTGAAATAATGGGACTAGTACTGTTTCTGTAAACTCGTCTTCGCTCGCGTTATCGAGAAATTTGGACAGTGTGTCTCGCTGTTGTTTTTCTTCTGGAGATAGTGGGCGGGGTCGTTGAGGCAACATTGCAGATGTTGTACCAGCGCCTGTATGTCGTAAATAACACTGCCCATTATTTTCAATATATGCGATCAAGGAATCTCGGCTGAGAGTTTGGTTTAACTTGTTCAAGGCCTGTCCTCGATCGGTATCTTCCGCGTCAAAATGGTCTGGATCCATTAATTCGGTGATTACCCGAACCAGGTCATCTGAGGGGAGATCGGGCATACTTGCGACATTTTGGTTTAGTGAATTTAGAACATCTAGTACCCACCTTTTACGTGTTGAGCCATCATGTACAAATGTTAAGTCACACTCAGAAAAGAAACCTGTTAAGTATGAACTAGAGCGATATGAAAATGGTATTCCATACGGATCATCTTTATTTCCGCAAATCATTACCGCCAAGTTTTCTAATGCTTTAGGCCGTAATTTCATCTCCTGCATTATAACTTCTGACGCAAGAGAGGGGGAGTGTGAGTGGTAACAATCTATTATCAAAGGAGGTGCACCATGCACAAGGACCATCGCTTTTAACGACGACCAATCCTTTCCAGCCCATGAGCAAGCGACGCTACGGCTACCCGTCCGAGTCACAAGTCAAGCGGGGCGACCAATGCGTTCATGGCAACAAAGAACTGATCGAAAAGCTCGGCCGCAACGATCCATGTCCTTGCGGCAGCGGCAAACGCTTTTAAGAAGTGCTGCATGAAGACCGGCAAACTCGACGGCTCAAACCGCAGCCATTACTTCAGACAATAATCACACATGATTCAATGAGGCGGGATCGGGGGCCCGTCATTCAGGGGATAGCTTATGCGGTAAAGCTTCGGGCCGTGACCCCGAGGAAGCGGGTTCGACTCCCTCTCCCCTGATTCACCCAAAAGCCGCTTGCGGCTTAGTGTTTTACTCCCTCTCCCCTTGGGAGAGGGCCGGGGTGAGGGCCAGCAATCTCGTGTGAACTATATTTGATTGAACACTCAATCAACTATGCATTGTGCTTAACAGCCTGTGGTGAAGCTTGGTCATCACGCTCCCTTCGGGCGGGAGAGATCGCTGGTTCGAATCCAGCCGGGCTGATTGATTTTGTGAGTCGGGCTCAGATCGAGGAAGATTGCAACAACGCGGCCCGCGCTTTATTCAATTGAAAGTGCCGATACCATTTGCATGGCAATTCCATCGCCCAGTAGATGAGATACGGTAACACCGGCAATATCAGCCACGGACCATACGGCAGCGCTAACACATACTTCAACCACTTGAAGTTGCGCATGCTTAATGGCACGGGCATTTCCGGGGTGCGCCGCCACTGTCCAAATTGATACTCAGCCACCGAAGCTTGATTGACGCCGCGCAGCTGCACAAAAATCCGCAACCGGTTCATCTGCAGCGACAGCATGATCCTGGCATCAAGGTCTTTGGGTGAGAGATTCAGGATTTGACAGATACTGACGTCGTATAGCCCCGCGGGCGTCTGATCTTCACACAGGGCTTTGATCATTTGCATGATGAATCGATCAAACACGTATGTCAGTTCACCCGGCTGCACCGGCCCAACCGTGTTATTTCGGCAACAGAACCGAACGACTTCATCGCTGAATAATTCATCCATGTCGCGATGCCTCGGATCATTCCGTACCGCCCACCGGCTTACTTCCACACTGTCCGCCATGTCGAGCACGACATATTCAGCACGGGTCTTGGCCGGCTCGCCCAAGCGGGATACAAAACGAGACATCGCCACGGGCCCCATACACAGGAAAATCCCGGCAATGTTTTCACACTGGATATTGTTCCCGTTCAATTCATGCGAGCTTGGTGAAAAAGTGGACATCTGATCCACGAATTGATTGCTGTTTTCCTTGCTGTTCAGACGAAGAAAAACCGCCGCACCGACATGTTGCTCGGGGATCATAGCAACACTGGTTTCCATATATGCCGGGCTGTACGAGATAATCGCCTCGTCATAATTAGACTGGACCGACCATGACGCCGATTTTGTCTTAGGCCCAAAAATCGACCTGAGCAGCCGGAAACACCCCCAAATACACAACCACCCCAGCGGGAAGCTGACGAATACGTACAGCCACTCTTGGTGATCCAGATCGCCCTTCTTCAATCGGACTTTTGTAGGTGAACCACGCAGGTGCTTGACGGTTACTTCGCTGCCTACAGCCAATGTTTTAGCTGTGCTCACCTCGACCGACCGGCTAGATCGGACAACATGGCCTTGATCGTCAGTGAATTCAAATGTTAACGATGCATCCTCTTCATCAACATCCAGTTCAATAACCGTCGCGGTCACTTCCACCGGATCGCTGATGATTAGTTGATACTCCATGCGACCAAGCATGAGAAAGACAGATACTGTGATACAAATCCCACCAAACAAAATGTTGAAACAAAGAGTAGCCCAATCGGAGATGGCTTCCTTCCGTGTGCTTTTACGCAGTTCGCTTTTTGACGATCCGGCTTGCCTCGGTCGCTCCAACCCATGCTCCGCGATCAACGGCACATATGCCGAAAGTAACGTCTCCACCCGGCCTTCGGGGATCAGGTCCAACGGCAGTTGTTTGGTCTGGCCGTCGACCAGATGAAAGATGATGTGTGACAACGGCTCCCCCGCGTCACCAGCCACCACGGAATAATCCGTCACGTCACGCCAGGGCATGACCTGCTTGCGGAACAGCGAACGTTCAATTAACGCTTCAGGTGTGAAGATATATCGCGTCAGCGATCGGCTGAACATGTGAAGTGGATACCAGAGAAAGAAAGCTGCCGTGATCCCCAGCCAGACTGTGACAATCACTTGCATGATCGGGCTGGATTTGCCCGCAAGCAATGTCGCGAGAATGATGAACAGACAGGCGCCAGCCATCGTGACACCAGAGATCAGGACAAAACCCGAGATCCAACGGGTTTTGTAAACACGTTGTGATCGCAACACCGTATTCTCGGCAAGCTGTCCCATCGGTGCCGCCCATTATAGATGATCGGCCGTGGCCGTATTGCGACTGCGCCACACAGAGCATGCAGAAATGAAACATACCTGGCGTCGTTAGCTCATCTCGGCAGAGCGGCTGGCTTCCAACCAGCAGGTGGTCGGTTCGAGGCCGACACGGCGCATTGTGGATAGGGTTTAGGGTGTGGGGTGTAGGGTAACAAAGCCCGCCGCGAAACATCGTAGATCAACTGGCTATCTTGTTTTCAACAACTTCATCCCAACGCACTCACCCATTAGCCGCAGGCTGCCAGCCTGCTCGCTCTCCCATTTTAAAACAACACGACAAGGCCCTGTAGCTCGATCGGCAGAGCAGCGGACTTTTAATCCGCTGGGTGTGGGTTCGAGTCCCACCGGGGCCACTTCTTAATGGTGTCTGCATGCGAATGTTTCGCGTTTTTTCTCTGCAGCCCTCGGTCTTCGGGCCGAGGGTTTTATCGCCGGTGTGGTTCAACAGGCAGAACACCGTGCTCGTACCACGGAGGCGCCGGTTCGATCCCGGCCGCCGGCTTTCATACTCACGGTCAAGACCAGAAACGCCACCACGGCCGCGCCTTTGCCGCAGGCAAACCCAACCGTTCGCGCCAGCGTTTAACCTCGTCAGGCGACAGCTTCTCCAGCAACTCAACGTTCGGCTTCCTGGCATCGATGATCGGCTGGAAAAAGCCAGAGTTCCACGAACGATCCGCGATGATCGGCGGCCAGAGCAGCAACACCTGTTGTCCGTCAACCTCATCGATCGAATCTAGCGTCGGCTCGCCAAAGACCATCCCGACAAAGTCCGCCTTCGGCACCCCGGCCCGGCCGTAATGCCACCACGCCGAGTCATGCACCTGCCCGACCAGTTCACCCCGCGCGATCTTGTACATCGTCGTGCTTTGCGTCTTCGCGCCGGGCATCACACGCTGGAGTAAACCCTGAAGGAGCGTGAACAGGTGAAAACAGTTTTCGATATTCTCATACTTCACACGAACGCCGACCCCTTCAACGCCGTGCAATACAAGCAACTCACCGCTGCGTTGTCTAAGTAACGCTAATATCCACTTGGGTCCACTCGCCAGATGCTCCACGCGCTCAAGCTCGGATACAGCCTGCTCGCGCCGGATGAGTTCCCTGATCGCATCGGGACAACGTATCAACATCGCGACCAGCGCCTGCCCCAGGTGATCCAATGCTTGCTGCACAAGTTCGCCCGGTTCGGGGACCGCATCATCCGGCTCATCGTCCTTCGGCGTTTGGATCGTGGCGATCAGGTTGTACAGGTATTCAAGAACATGCGGCAACGGCACATGCGGGTCCGCACCATTTTCAACCGTCGCACCTAACCAGACAGCGACGAATCCCGCACTCATCGGCGACCGTATCTGCTTGATGCTCTCCGACAAGGCTCGATACGTGTTCGCATCAAGATGCTTGTCCTGTGCAACCAATTCATTGATCGCAGTGATCAGTTCTTCCGTTGGCCCTTCATCGGGATGCTGATTCGCCGCGTCAACCACACGAGCGACAGCCTCAGCCCCCGGTCCTTTATCACCGTCACTGTTGGTTTGATTTTCATACATACCCGCATTGTCAGGTATCGCATCACGCTGTCAATAACGATCGAATAAGTCGAGCATCGCCCCGTAGCTCAAACGGAAGAGCGGCCGTCTTCTAAACGGCAGCGTGCTGGTTCGACCCCAGCCGGGGTGATTTGAAAAGTCTTGAGACTTGAGCGGTGAGGCTTTAGTCAATCACACACATTGCACCGTAGCACAAAGGTAGTGCGGCTGCCTGTTAAGCAGACGGTTGCGGGTTCGATTCCTGCCGGTGCAGTTTATGAGCCGTTAGCCCTTAGCCATTAGCTCAAGCCGTTTCGCGTTTCGCGTTCTCCCCGTTTAGCGGGGCAGCTTGCTACCCCCATCCGCCGCAGGCGGAATACTTCTTACTGACGGCTAACAGCTAACAGCTAACAGCTCTCCCCACACGCACGTAGCTCAATCGGCAGAGCAGTGGATTCCAAATCCACCAGATGTGGGTTCAACCCCTACCGTGCGTGCTTCTAATCGATATCACAACGAACTACCCACCACGCGGTCGAAGCTCAATTGGCCGAGCGCCGCCCCGCCACGGCGGAGGAGCAGGTTCGATCCCTGTCGGCCGCATTTTTGAATTGCATTCTGATATGCCAAGTCAATCAATTAACGGTTTATACAGAGTCACCGGATCAGCATTCTCCGGTAATCCTGCGACCTGCGCATCGCCTAGCTCAACAATGATCCAACTGCTGTCGTCAAGCTCAGCAATATCCATCGTGAAAAACCGACTGTTGATCTGGTTCGCGACTTCGCGAAATGCATCCAAAGGCGGATCACATTCCCTCGGATCAGCAGCATCCCAATAAGGCCAAACCACAACCGGATTCTGTTCAAACCACACAACACGATATTCATGACTTAACGGCATACCACTAACCGCATGTCGCCCAATGATCTTGATCGGCACATACGCGCGAAACACCAATCCACCCTCGATGTCATCACACTGTAGCTCGATGAACCTGTTAACCCGGGACATGACTTCATCTTGCTTGTTTGAGTCAGGTATGTAGCAGGCTTCCTTCCAATAGTGCTTCTGCGACTTCACATAATCTTTCAGGACCAACGGTTTGCCACCAAACAGTTTGATTGCCGCCATGATCTGTGCTGGATCAAACGGAGGTCGTCCCGGGATCCACACAGTCTCAGGCGTCTTGCCTTTGATAGATTCATATGAATCCGGCAGGTAATGGCAATGTTGATACTGCTGGGGTGAATTGATTAGCACTAGGTTCTTTTCAAGTAGACCCTCGTATAGCTGTTTATACAACGGCGGTGGGATCATCCACCCCCGATAGCACAGCTGTTTCTGATCTGTACGGGATTCAACGCCTCGGATTGATTTGGAGACACTTCCCTCAAGCAGAGCGTCATGATCCAACAAACTCACAGATGAACTGAGTTGTCTTACGCAATCAGCCTCGGCCTGATAATCCGGATCAACTTCACGAATGCGATTTGGATAACAGCAGAATAGAAAGTCCATATGTGGATTTTAACGGTTTTTATTGCTTCAATTCACATCCATCCACTCTTCACAAGACCGGGTGGCCGAATGGCAAGGCGACGGGCTGCAACCCCGTCCAAGCGGGTTCGATTCCCGCCCCGGCCTTTGGAAGGCTTGAGACTTGAGGGATGAGGCTTGAGTATCGCAATGCTTACGTTTTGCATGCTTAATCAAGCCTCAAGACTCACGCCTCAAGCCTACATACACCAGGAAGGTGAACCCGTCGGGGACGGGCACCGGTTGCTAACCGGTCGGGACTCGTTTGAGTTTGTGGATCGTGCCCACCGCCTTCCGCTTTATGAAGCCACCATCTGTTAGCGCAAAAAGGCTTGCCGTTAAGCGGGGCAGCTTGCTGCCCCCATCCGCCAAAGGCGGAACAACTCCGTGCTCATGGCCAAAGCCTAACGGCTAACGGCTCATCCGAGGTGGTTGGGCATTGGCAGGCCCCGCTGGCTGTAACCCAGCCGTCGAAAGACCCTGGCGGTTCAACTCCGTCCCACCTCATTGTTGTTGCGAGGAAGGCTTGAGACTTGAGGAGTGAGGCTTGAGATAGGAAGTATGAATTTGCAGTTTCACTTGAATGAAGAATGACAAAGCAAACTATATCCCCTCTCCCCCCGGGAGAGGGCAAGGGGGAGGGCCGGATTGATTACGTGATCAATCACAACCTCTAATACTTCATCATTCAAACTTCCAACCTCAAGCCTCACCCCTCAAGCCTATAAGGCGATCGGAATTGTGATCGATATAGAAGGATGCAGGGGGACATGACATGGAACGTGAACTTCACATGATGAGCATCGGAAAACTCGCTGACCGCTTCGGCGTATCGCCCGAGTCGCTGCGCGTCTGGGAACGCCTCGGCCTGATCCCGCCGTCGCACCGCACGGTCGGCGGCCACCGCCGCTACGGCCCACAGCACGTCCGCGCGCTGGATCAACTGATGAACAGCCACACAAGAGCTTGAAGTAATTTGCAGTCTCCGCGTGCGAAAACAATATTATTTAAAACCCTCTTTATCACTGGATTTATATCGGATTGCTTTATGCAAAGTACCGTATATACCCTACTTGCGACCGGGAATCGGCCTGTTATATCGCCCAGCCGACCCGGACCGAAGATGCGCAATCCTGATGACAGAACTAAAATTACCCTTGAAGTTATCCAGCAAACCGGTATCCTGCGATAAGTAATTTGTTTAACGATCCTCGGGGCACACAATCAGGAGCGGGAGAATATGAAGACACATTCGATCTTTGGGGTAACGGTCTGCACCGCAGTGGGACTGTTAACATCAGTCACTGCACAGGCGGTTCCCATCAACTACGGGGACTTCGTCGGTACAACCGTCCAGTTCATGCAAGTCACGGAAGATTCAACGACCGATCCGGTTCCCCTGTTCGGAGTGCCGACCGTCGCGGGTGACGCATTGGACTTCAACCCGACCAACTTCGTTTCCAGCTCAAGCGCAGGAGCGTCCGACACCACCACCGCCGTGCTCGATTTTTACATCGAAGCATTGCCCGGTAACTTCGTGGATGAAGTGCTCTTCTACGAGGCCGGCGACTACACCATCTTCGGCACCGGGGGCGTCGGGACCCTCGCCAGCGTAACCGCGCCGGTCAACATCGACGTCCTCGAGGTCGACGGCGTTGCGATCGTCCCGGTTAACTTCGTCGCCAATATGGTCTTCTCACCATCGGCTGGCGATTACGACCTGGCCAACGACGGCGCGGGCTTCGGCGTGATCTGGAGCGGTGTCCTGGATGTCGACGTCGCCCAGCTCCTGACCAACGCCGCTGTCCCCTACACCGGCGGTGCGACCAAGGTCATGGTCTCACTGAGCAATACACTCACGACGACCAGTGAAGCCGGCTCATTCGCTGAGATCCAGAAGAAGGATATCCAGGGCTTCGGCGTGACCGTCGTGCCCGAACCCGCTTCGCTGGTGCTCCTGACAGCTATCGGTCTGCCGATTTTAACTCGCCGCAAGAAGTAAAACGCAGCTACCCGCTCTACAAAAGTAACAGACAGTGCCGGCTAACACCGGCACTGTCTTTACATATACATCCCGAACTGTGGGCCAGTTGCTTTGCAGCACCTGCAACCACAGACACCTTTCAATAACGACAGCAATGTCTGATAGCCCCTCCCCACCGCTGGACCATCCGGTCCTAACCGGTCTGAACCGGGGGCTACGCAGTCTCGGCTCGGATTTTATGGCTGTGGTTGTCTTGTAAGAAACGCATTAATACGCCCGGCGGGGATAGGATTTTTCAAAAAAGTTTGCGCCTAATGCGTTACTGCATAGGGCTTTGTATGTGTATGGCCCGGTTCAATGAGGGGGGTTGAAAGTCGGGGCCATTCCCGATCGTCAGGCATTTTTCCCTTGAAGTTCCTCTGCGACTCTGTATCCTACCTGAAGTAAATCACTTTATAGCCATCGGGCATTAACCTTTAGGAGCGGGTGATATGAAGTCATATTCGATCAGTAGGGCAGCAACTTTTCTGGGAATGGGTCTGCTTGCAGCAACTGCGCAGGCGGTGCCGATTAACTACGGCAACTTTTCCGGTACAACAGTGAACTACCTGTCTGTCACCGAAGACTCCGCCACCGACGCGACGCCGTTATTCGGTGCTCCCACGGTCGCCGGTGATGCGCTGGACTTTAACCCCACCAACTTCGTCTCAAGTTCCAGCGGCGGAGCAATCGACAGCACCATCGGCGTACTCAACTTCACCGCCGAAGCTACGTCCGGAAACTTCATTGACCAGATCGTGCTCAGTGAAGCCGGCGACTACACGATCTTTGGTTCTGGTGGTGTCGGAACATCCGCAACCGTGGCCGCACCGGTCTTCATCAATATCGTTGAAGTTGACGGCGTCAGCATCTCGCCAATCAATTACAACGGCAACCTCGTCTTCACCCCCTCGGCTGGTGACTACAACCTCGCCGACGACGGCGCAGGCTTCGGTGTGATCTGGACCGGCGTGCTCGACATTGATGTCGAACAACTCTTGATCGACGCCGGCGTCAACTACACCTACGGCGCGACCGAAGTCAAGGTCATCCTCAACAACATCCTCGCAACCACCAGCGAAGCAGGCTCTTCCGCGGAAATCCAGAAGAAAGACCTGCAAGGCCTCACCGTCACCATCTTCCCCGAACCCGCTTCCGCGATGCTCCTCGCGGCGCTCGGCCTGCCGGTGCTCTCACGCCGCAAACGCTGATCGACTGCTCGACAACTTGTATACCCTCTCAACGTGCCGGACACCCCGGCACGTTGTCATTTCAACCGACCATCGGTGATTAGTCTATGAGAAGCACGTGTTCTTATCACCTCTCCGCTTGGGAGAGGGCAAGGGAGAGGGCCGTTTGCTTCATACACTTCCCAGCCATATCAACTTCATAGCCCCAGGTAAATTCGCGTAAAATGCACAAAGCACAAAATATCAGAGACATCCTCATGCAAACCAAGAACACACAATCGTTGCGCTTCGGCAAAGGACGCATGCAGCTCAGCTTCCCCGAATCCGCAACCGTCCTGATCGGCCCGCACATCCCCGCACTGCCCGACCCGCAAGCCGCGGTGCGCGAGGGTTTAAAAAACCCGATCGGCTGCAAACCGTTGCACGAAATCGCCGCGGAAAAAAAGCCTAAAACCGTTGTCATCACGATCAGTGATATCACTCGCCCCGTGCCAAACGAACTGCTCATTACCGCGATCCTCGAGCAGCTTAACGCTGTCGGCATCCCCGATTCCGCCTGCACAGTACTCATCGCGACCGGCATGCACCTGCCATCATCCCAGGAAGAACTCGACATCCTGATCGGCAAAGAACTGCAGAAACGAGTCAACGTCGTCGATCACGAATCACGCAAACACGAAACGCACATCCGCATCACCGATGATCCGCCGATCTCGATCAACAAGCTCTACGCCGAAGCAGACCTCAAGATCGTGACGGGTTTGATCGAGCCGCACTTCATGGCAGGTTTCTCCGGCGGACGCAAAGGCATCTGCCCCGGCATCGTCGACCTTGCCACCGTGCAACGCTTCCACGGCTACGCAACCATGGCTGACCCCAACTCCGTCGAAGGCAGACTCGTCGGCAACCCGTGCCACGAAATCGCAGACATGGCGGCTCACAAGGTCGGCGTCGACTTCCTGCTTAACGTTGCTGTCACGCACGACCGAAAACTTGCAGGCGTTTACGCGGGTGATCTGGATCAAGCGTTCATCGCAGGATGCAAAAACTCTGCACGCTGGGCGTCCGCCGACTTCGATGAACCGTTCGATCTTGTCGTCACCTGCGGCGGCGGATTCCCCTTGGATACAAGCTTCTATCAAACCGTCAAAGGCATGTGCTGCGCGCTGCCCGCAGTAAAAGAAGACGGCATATTACTGACCGTCGCGGATTGTCAACGCATCGGCGACCCGGAATACGTCGCGATCTACGACCGCTTCGGCCCGGACTGGCAAGCATTTCTCGAACACATCAAACAAAGCGCAACAACAGAGAAAGACCAGTGGGGCTACCAGATGCAGACGCGCGTCCTGCAAAAACTCGGCATCGAACGCAGCCTCTTCGCAAATGACGGGTTGCCTATCGAAACGCAACATAAAGTCGCTGTCACCCCCGCGCCGGGTAAAGGCGACGCACAAACCCGCGCGCAGCAGTACATCGATCAATTCATCAAAGACAATCCTGATAGACGCATCGCCGTAATCCCCGAAGGCCCGTATACCATGCTGACCACACCAGTATTGATGTCGGTGTGATCAAGTTTGTCTTCATCGAGCGAATGAAAGTTAACTTTACTCCCTCTCCCCGCGGGAGAGGGCCGGGGTGAGGGCTGAAGTCTTTGTGTAATCGGATTTCAACAAGAGCGCTTTATCAATCCGGCCCCCATCCTTGCCTTCTCCCAAGGGGAGAAGGTATTACGCAATGTGCTATACACACGTAATCAATGAAGGTGAAGTGGTAATCGCAACGACTACTTTCGCGCCTGCGCCAACCACTTCTCGTGATCGATCGGTTCGTAAACCTTGCCGCCCGAACCCGCGCCGATGATTGCGCGGCCGGTTGCATGATCGGCGACCGCGCTGGATGCGATCAGTTGCACGAGGATGTTGCCCATGGCGGTTGCTTCGACCGGCCCGGTGACGACGCGCTTGCCCGTAGCGCTGGCGGTGAACTGGTTGAGCAGTCGATTTTTCGACCCGCCGCCGACGATATGCAACGTCTGGATAGGCCGATCTGAAAGCTGCGCTAAAATGCTCAATGTGTCAAAATACTTGATCGCCAATGATTCTAGAATGCACCGCGCCATGAGCGCACGATCCTGGCATTTTTGTTGCGCGTGCGCACAAAGGTAGTTGTTGATTTTCTCAGGCATGCGACCCGGCGAGGTGAAGATCGGGTCGTCCGGATCGAGCCGATGCACGAACGGCTGCGCCGATTCCGCCATCGATGCAAGTTCGCCATATGTGTAGTTGTCACCCTCGCGTTGCCACTGCCGACGACACTCCTGGAGCAACCACAACCCGCTGATGTTCTTGAGCACGCGAACCGTCCCGAGCACGCCGCCTTCGTTGGTGAAACTGTGCTCGAAAGACTCGTTGTTGATGATCGGCTTATCGACTTCGATGCCTAGCAGCGACCACGTACCTGAACTTAAGTAAGCCCAACCATCACCTGAAGCGGGAACGCCGGCAACCGCTGAGGCGGTGTCGTGCGAGCCGACCGCAACGACTTGCACGTTCGGATGCAAGCCGGTTTGTTGCGCGATCGTTGAAGTGATCTTGCCGATGGTTTGGCCGGGTTCAATGAGATCACAGAACAAGTCGGTGCGGATACCGAGTTGCTTTAGCATCGGCAGCGCCCATTGGCGCGAGTGTGCATCCATCGCCTGGCTGGTGCTGGCGATCGTGTACTCGTTGGTGAGTCGTCCGGTTAAGCGATGATTGATCAGGTCGGGGATAAAAAGCAGATGCTTGGCTTGTTGATAAGCGTTTGTGTTTGCACGCGATTCGGCAAGCAGTTGATAAACCGTATTGAACGGCAGGAACTGGATGCCAGTTCGGTCGTAGACTTCGCGCTTCGTTACGAGCTTGAACGCCTCATCCTGCATGCCATCGTTTCGGCTGTCGCGGTAGTGGAAGGGTTCGGCAAGCAGGTTGCCTTGGCTATCAACCAGGCCGTAGTCTACGCCCCACGTGTCGACACCGATGGAAACAATGCTTTTTCCCCAGCGTTGGGCGGACAGTTTCAAGCCTTCAACGATGTTGTCCCACAGCGAGGAGAAGTCCCAGTGCAGGCCGTCATCGAGTTCGACGGGGCCGTTCGGGAAACGATGTACTTCGATCAGCTCGATCACTTTGCCATCGAATTGCGCCGCGACAACACGCCCGCTTTCTGCGCCGAGGTCGACCGCCAAGTAAACACGCTCACCGTTTTGAGGCATTGTCATTCCTTCTGCTTCTTACTCCCTCTGCCCTTGGGAGAGGGCTGGGGTGAGGGCCGGAGTCTTTGTGCATGCGTTTGTGCAATCTATGCACAATCAACCCGGCCCTCATCTTTGCCTTCTCCCGGCGGGAGAAGGGATTTATCTAATCACATCTTATTCGTTTCCGATTATTTTTCAGCGTTTTGAAAGCACATCCTTCTCATACGCCTCCACGATCGGCACCCAACCCGCGCCGGCGGGGACGCCGCTGCGCAGACAGAGCATGTCCCAAACCGCGCCGAATGGCAACACCTTTGCCGCTTCCATCGCGGCGAGTTTTTGGCCGGCTTTGCCTTGCGCTTCCAGCTCGATGAGCCTGGATGACGGGTCGAGTAACGCGTTTAGGATGGCCTGGCGTGTGGCGCGGGCGCCGACGACGTAGGCCATCAGGCGGTTGATACTTGCATCGAAGAAGTCCATCGCCACAACGACACGGTTAAGCGCGTTGCCGCGCGCCAGTTCCAGGAAGACGTTCTTCACATCATCGTTAAGAATCACGACGTGGTCGCTGTCCCAGCGGATCGGTCGGCTGACGTGCAGCAGCAGTTTCTTATGATATTGCAGCAGCGCTGAGAGCTTGTCGTGAATGGTTTCGGTCGGGTGGAAGTGGCCCATATCCAAGCAAAGCAGCGTGTGGCGCGTCAGTGCGTAATGGCTGTAAAACTCGAACGAACCGACGACGTAATCTTCGCTGCCTAAGCCGAAGAGTTTGCTTTCGACTGCATCGACGCACTTGGTGTTATCGATACCGAGGTTTTTATCAAGGATCGTATCGAGCGATTCGATCAGGCGTTTGCGCGGCGACCAGCGGTCGGCTGGCGAATCCTTCAGGCCGTCCGGTATCCAGATATTGGTAACGCAAGGCGTGCCCAGCGCTTCGCTCATCGCTTGTGCGATCTTCCGACACGCGATGCCGTGATCGATCCAGAATTTACGTATGCCGCTATCTGCGTGGCTGAGTGTCAGGCCGTCCTCCGCCTTGGGATGCGCGAAGAAGGTCGGGTTGAAGTCCAGGCCGATGGAGGATTGCCTGGCCCAGTCGATCCACTTGCCGAAGTGTTTGGCGGTGTAGCCGTCGCGGTCGACCGCTTTGCCGCCGGTTTCTGCGTAGCAGGCGTGGAGGTTCAGGCGTTGCGTGCCGGGTAATAGCGAGAGGACCTTATCGTAGTCCTGGCGCATCTGGTCACCGGTGGTTGCTTTGCCGGGGTAGTTGCCGGTCGCCATGATCCCGCCGCCGTCGGTCACGCCGGGCAGTGTTTCAAGTCCCGCGACGTCATCGGCCTGCCAGCAGTGCAGGGAGATCGGGGTGGCGAGTGCGTTTGCGATCGCCTGTTCGGTATCGACGCCTAGCGCTGCATAGCGGTCTTTCGCGATGGCGTAAGCGGATTCGATCTGGGTATCGGAGGGAGGATCAAACACACCCATGAGCGTTCCTTTCAAGTGGTTGCTGTGAGGATGATGCGCTGCATCGGGAGAGTGTCATCCGTGTCGGCCGAGGCAAGGCATGATGTGAAGGTCTCACGCGGTCAAAACTAACAGGATTAAAAGGTCGGGTCAATTGTTTGTAGTCATGTAAATAGTGCTTATGCGACACGGTTCAAGACATTGATTTTTAGCCACAGATGAACACGGATAAACACGGATCAGAACCGGAATGTGTGCTCAAACACGGTCATTATTCGGTATCCAGAGGGTATGAGATAAGCCGTTTGATTGTGGATGTGAAAACCGATTGTTTTGTGTCTGGTTGTGTGGAGGGAGGTAAAGGCGGATCGGTTGAATGGGTATTGCCCGGAGGTAATTTGGAGTGGGAGGGAATTGGGGTGTTGGCGTGTGGATCGCTGAAGCGACCACGCCGGGGGAGGGGAGGGGAGAACTTTATAGATACAAGGGGCGGCACGTTCTTTATCTATTTGAGAAAATTAATTATCATGTTGTCTTCAGGGCGTGGATTGGGGAGGATCGTGTCACGCGGTATGAGTGATCGATGGTAAGCGGGGGATTAGGAGGTGTTGGGTGTCCAGTTATAACAGGCCGTATAGCAAAGACTTTTACAAATCTACCGTAAAACAGGGTCGCTATCCCTACGGTGATGAGCTGCTGAAGCGGTACGACATCTTCCCGCTGTTGGTGCTGGATGGCGGGGCGTTTTTCAGCACGAACCACCGCCTGGGCGGGGCGACTGCCCGGCACTTTTTGGATGCGCTGGATGACGGGACGCTGCTGGCGGACTGGTTAGTCGATGGGCGGATGGTCTGGGACAAGGTGTACGATCAGACGATCGGCTCGCCTTGCTGTACGCTCATCGAGCAGCATGTCTGGGCGAACCGCTTGTACTTCCTTCTGCCGATCGCACAGCGGTTTTTGCGGTCGGGCGAGGAGCGTTGGGCGAAGCTGTGGTTCAAGTACTTCGACGACTGGTGCAAGGCGAATCCTTATATAGATATGGCTTTGCCGGATGCGCGGGTGAAGACGAAGTACACGTGGTTCGACATGCAGATCACCTGGCGGCTACTGGTGATGATCCACAGTGTGAAGCTGCTGGCCGGTTCAAAGAGCCTGAAGCGCAACCACTGGCGAAAGATCTATCAGGCGATCGGCCTGCACAGCGGACGGTTATACGAAGAAGCGCTCAACGCGCTTGAGAAGAAGAGCGGGCACGGCAACCACTTCCTGCAGCACGGCGTCGCGCTGATGTACACGGGCGCGCTATATCCGGAACTTGAAAACGCGGAAGGCTTCATCGAAGCGGGGCGCGAGATCGTCAAGGACCAATTGACGAAAGAGATTTTCAAGGATGGCGGCAGCATCGAGGGCAGCCCGAGCTACAGCCACTTCATTGCACGCTTGTATGTCGATGCGTATTTGCTTTTGAAAATGAACGGCTTGAAGCCGATCGCGGGCCTGGAACGCGGGATCAAGCAGCAGTACAAGCATCTTGAAGCGACCGCGACGCCGCAAGGCAAGACGTTGCAGGTGTCGGATTCGTACGCGCTGGATGTTGCGCAGGACTTGCGGATCGTTCGCGAGTTACTGCCGATCCCGCAGACGAAGGCGAACAGGAGCGTGTGTTTTGCGGATAGCCAGATCGTGGTGCTGCGTAAGGGGGATGTGAGTGTTTACATTGATGCGATGCCGAACAAATCGCATCACATCCACGCGGGTAAGCCGAACGTCCTGATTTTCGTCGGCAACGAACAGGTGCTAATGGATTCGGGGTGCAGCAGCTACGATCTTGAACTTTGGGAAGACTGGTACCGCTCGGCGCAGTCGCACAACGTGGTGCTGGTGAATCCCGCGAACGTGCGTGGGTTCGATCCGAAGTATCTTTCGGATACCGATATCCGGATCAAGAAGTATTCGCCTGAGAAGGTTATGATCGAAAGCAAGGGCGGCGTGGATGGGTTCAGCTATGTCTGGTGGCGGAGCGTGTCGATCACGGATAAGTCGGTGACGATCGAAGATCGGGTTGATGCGAACAAGGCGGCGCGTGTGGAGCAGCCATTGCATCTTGGGCCGGCTAACGCGGTGATTGAGCGGGGCGGCAAGCGAGCCGTGTTGCAGTTAGCGCGGGGGGATGTGGCGATCGAGCAGGTCGGCGCAGAAGCGGGTGGCGGTTTTACGCTAACGCAGACGCCGGCGATCGGTTCGGACAACCGGGTTTGCCTGGCGAACCGGATAAGCAGGCGCGGCAAGGGCAAGCGGGTTACCATGAGGGTGCGTTTGCGTTTACCTGGACTTTAGTGAGGATCAACCGATGGCGTATCGGGTGCCACACTTTGACTCCACAGGAGCAAAGTGTGCGGGCAGCAGCACACCTTGTCGCTGCGCGATCAAGATGTGGCACCCATCCCGTTGCGCTCAAGGTTGATCCGCCTTGGTGTTATTGAAGAAAGTGCTTCCATGCTAGCCTCGATTGAGCAGTTACGTCGTTTGTTGCTGGGCGTCATAGACACCCGGGAAGCGCAGGGTCATGACACGGGCGGTTTGATCGACGAGTTGAAGGTTTTGCCGGCGAGTTATGACGCGATGCAGGCGTTTGCTGAACGTCTTGCGGACCTGCCGATGCGAGGCGATTGGCCATACGTTGAGCCAGATGAGTTGGATGCGATCCGTGCGGAGTGCGATCCGGCCCGACCGAAGGGAGCGATCGCGAAGGTCGATCCATCGGCTATGGCAGAGCGGATACGTACGGGATTTCTCGGTTCGGTCTGCGGCTGCATGCTCGGTAAACCCGTCGAGTGTGATCCGACGCTTGCCGAGTTGCGCGACGTGCTGGAGCCTATGGGCGACTGGCCTATCAACGACTATATCTCGCAACGTGCGGTTTCCTTGCTTCGGCCGGGCGCTAAGTTGGAGACGGGATCGTGTCGTGAAACAATCTTCTGCGCAATACCGGATGATGACATTAACTACAGCGTGCTGGGGATGCTGATCCTGGAGCGTTACGGCCGATCGTTTACGCGGGCGCATCTTGCGGATCAGTGGTTGCGGCAGCTTCCGGTCGGTTGGACGTTTGGGCCGGAGCGTACGACGCTATTGAAGATTGGTCAGGCGTCGTTGGATGGCGGGGAGGTGGATTGTGAGCGTTGGGTGCGGGTATGGAATCCGGGCGCCGAGTTGTGCGGCGCGCAGATCCGTGCGGATGCGTATGGTTATGCCTGCGTGGGTAATCCGGCGCTGGCGGCGGAGCTTGCCTGGCGTGATGCGGGTTTAACGCATCGCCGAACGGGGCTCTACGCCACGATGTTTACTGCGGCAGCGATCGCTTGTGCTGCGGTCGTTAAGGATCGTCTGGACATGTTCCGCATCGCGCTACAGTTCGTGCCGCAGCGCAGCCGATTTGCCGAGGCGGTCCGTAACGGGCTTACGTATGTTCAGCAGGCGAGCGATTGGCTTGATGGCTACAACCGCATCCACGAGCGTTACAAAGCGTTCGGTCATTGCAAGGTGTTTCAAGAGACCGCGACGATGATCAACACGCTACGGTTTGCTGAGGATGTGGGCGACGGTATTTGTAAACAGGTGATGCAGGGTAACGATACGGACAGCTACGGGGCGACGGCCGGGTCGCTGCTGGGTTGTTACTTCGGGCCGAAGGGTTTGGATGAGAGGTGGGTCAAGCCCTTGAACAATACACTGCATACGACGCTGGCGGATTTTCATGAGCAGGACCTTGATAAGGTCGCGGATCGGATGAGCCGGTTGCCTGCCTGTTTGGCTTCGTGAATACTTATTTATTGACAAGAACGTGAGATTAATCGGATGACAGTAACAAACGGAGTTGCGACACCTTGCCTGCTGGTTGACGCTGCGGTGGTGAAGCGGAATCTGCAAAGGTTGGCGGATTACACGAAGGCGAACGGGATCGGGCTACGGCCGCACACGAAGACGCACAAGTCGGTGAAGCTGGCGCGGATGCAGCTAGCGCTGGGTGCGGTGGGGCTTGCGGTGGCGAAGCCGGGCGAGGCGGCAGTGATGGTGGGGGCGGGGGATGATGTGCTGGTAGCGTACCCGGTGGTTTCGCCGCAGGGGTGCGAGTTGTTGGCGGAGCTTGCGCGAAACAAGACGGTGCGCGTCGATGTGGATTCGATGGTGGGTGTGCAGAACCTGGCCGAAGCAGCGAAGCGGAAGGGCAGCACGCTCGGCGTGCTGGTTGAGTTTGATGTGGGTTTGAAGCGGACGGGCGTGCAGACAGCATCGCAGACGCTTGAGCTTGCGAGGGCGATCGATCAGGCGGCGGGGCTTCGTCTGGATGGGTTGATGATTTACCCGGGGCATGTCCGGACCTCGCCCGAGCAGCAGAATAAAGAGCTTGAAGCGGTGACGGCTCTGGTAGCAGAAGCGCTTGAGTTGTGGCAGCGGGACGGGCTGGAGGCGAAGATCGTTTCGGGTGGATCGACGCCGACGGCGTATCAGTCGCATCAGGTTAAAGGTGTGACGGAGATTCGGCCGGGCACGTACGTGTATAACGATATGAACACGGTCGCTCGTGGGTATTGCACGATCGATGACTGTGCGGCGCGTGTGTTGACGACTGTGGTCAGTGATGCGGTGCCGGGGCAGGTGGTGATCGATGCGGGCAGCAAGATGCTCAGTTCGGACCGCTGCATGGGTGATAATGATCTGGGATTCGGGCACGTGGTGGAGTATCCGCAGGCGCGTATTGCGTGGACGAATGAAGAGCATGGCGTATTGGATATGAGTAAGTGCGATGCTATGCCGAAGGTCGGCGAGCGTGTGATGGTGATCCCGAACCATGTCTGCCCGTGTGTGAATCTGCAGGATGCGTTCTGGTGGGTGGAAGATGGGGAATTGCAGCGGTGTTGTGTGGATGCACGGGGGAAGGTGGCGTAAGGTTTTGTGAATAATGTTAATCGAGGGCAAGACGGCCCTCACCCCGGCCCTCTCCCAGGGGGAGAGGGAGGTAATGCAAGGCGCTTATTATGCGGTTGATGATTGATGCACATCTTGATCTTTCGTGGAATGCGCTGTCGTTTAATCGCGATCTGACGCAGACGGTTGATGCGATTAATGAGGCGGAGCGGGGGATGTCGGATCATCCTTGCCGGGGCAAGGCGACGTTGAGTCTGCCGGAGCTTCGCAAGGCGGGGATTGCTGTCTGTCTGGGGACGATTTTGACGCGGTGCAATCCGGCTGTGGCTGCGGTGATGCGTACGGACCTGGATCATCGTGACTTTGCGATCACGCGCGCTGTCGGGCAGGGACAGTTGGCGTATTACAAAGTATTGGCGGAGCGCGGTGAGATTGCTTTTATTAAGGATGTGCAAACGCTGAACGCGCATTGGGCGAAGTGTGAAATCGGGGGAATGCAAGGGTCGCCCATCGGTTTGATTCTTAGTATGGAAGGGACGGACCCGATCCTGTCGGCGGATGATGCGGCGCGGTGGTGGGAAGAGGGTTTGCGTGCGGCGGGGTTGTGTCATTACGGGCAGAGCGCACACGCGGTGGGGACGGGGTTTAACGGGCCTGTCTCGCAGGCGGGGTTTGAGATGTTAAAAGCGTTTGAACAGTTGGGGATGATTCTTGATGTGACGCATCTATCGGATCAGAGTTTTGATGAGGCGCTGGATCACTTTGATGGGGCGGTGCTGGCGAGTCATTCGAATTGTCGGGCGCTTGTGCCGGATGAGCGGCAGTTTAATGATGAGCAGTTGAAGCGGTTGATCGAGCGCGGGGCGGTGATTGGTTCGGCGCTCGATGCGTGGATGCTGTACACGGGTTGGGAGCATGGGAAGACTTCGCCGGACGTCGTTGGGTTGGAAGCGGTGGTTGATCATATCGATCACGTGTGTCAGTTGGCTGGGAACTGCAAGCACGCGGCGATCGGTAGTGATCTGGATGGCGGGTTCGGTACGGAGCAGACGCCACGCGATTTAAAACGGATAACGGATTTGCAGAAGCTTGACGGGCTGTTGAAAGATCGGGGATACAGTGACGCGGATATCGACGCGATTTTCCACGGCAACTGGTTACGATTTTTCCGGGAACATTTACCTGAATAATATTGAGATTATTAAGCAATAGATTGGAGTGACGTGATGCAAATGGTACGGTTCGGCAATTCGGGGATGAAAGTTTCTCGGTTTTGCCTGGGCGCGATGACGTTCGGGCAGGGCGAGCTGGATGAAACAGAAACCGCTCGCACGATCGATGAGGCGATCGAGCACGGTCTGAACTTTATCGATACCGCAGACAGCTACGGTCAGAGTGAGGAGTTGCTCGGTAAGTTGCTGGCGCCCGTGAAGCGCGATCAAGTCTATGTTGCGACGAAGGTGTTCAATCGGTTTACGCGCAACAAGGAAGTGGGGCGGAACAGTCGGGTGAATATCAACGCTTCGCTTGAGCGCAGTTTGCGGCTGATGAAGATGGATCATGTCGACCTGCTGATGCTGCATCATCCAGATCCGGAGACGCCTTTGGATGAAACGCTCGCGACGCTGGATAACCTGGTGTCGCAGGGGAAGGTGCGATACGTCGGCGTGGCGAATCATTACGCGTGGCAGATGGCGACGATGATTTGCGAAGCGAAGGCGGCGGGGTTGTCGCCGATCATTTCACAGCAGGCGTGTTACAACATTCTGGATCGCGCGATCGAGCCGGAGACGGTGCCGTTCTTGAAAAGGTTTAACGTGGCGCTGATGTGTTACGGGCCGTTGTGCCGGGGGATATTGACAGGCAAGTATCATCAGCCGGGGTATACGGACGAAGCGATTCACGAGTCGACCGCCAATCGCATGAAGAACTTCATCGAAGATCAGCAGGTCGCGGAGATGGTGGGGCAGTTGCGAGCGATCGCGGATGAGCAGGGTGTGAAGTTGAACCAGCTCGCGATCCTGTGGCTGATGAGTAAGCCCTACGCGACGACTTTGATTCTTGGCGGCAGTCGGCCGGAGCACTTCAGCCAAGTGTATGAGATCGCGGATCGATCTTTGCCGGACGAAGTCGTGCAGAAGATCGACGAGATCTCAGAGCCGCGGCGGTACCGCAAGTTCTTCAATCAGCCTTTTATTGATGGATTTTCGTTACCGGGGCAGAACTGGTAAGTCACGCAAGCTCGATGACTTTTTTCTGCTCGATGGATTTTAGCGCCGCTTCGATGATCTGCACGTTCTTCAGGCCGACCTCAACGGAGACGGGCGCGGGTTGGCCGCGGTTGATGGCGCGGACGAAGTCCTTGATGGGCAGGTTGAAGTAGCCCCAGTCGTCTTCATCGATCGCTGTCAGGCCGTGCAGGAAGGGCCAGCGGTAGCTGTGCGGGCGTGCGAGGACCATGCCGTGGTCGGAACCCTGCACATCGACGCGGCTGTTGGATGTCTGGATGCTTACCGAGAAGTCGGCGACACTCGGCCAGGAGTCGGGCAGGATCCATGACGTTTCGAGCACAGCCATGCTGTTGGGGAATGAAAGGTGGATCTGCACGCAGTCGTAGCAGTCGATGCCCTTGCTGGCGAGCACGCCCTTGGTCGCATCGGCGTAGACGCGCACGGGTTCGGCATTCATCAGCCAGCACGCGGTGTCGACGAGGTGGCTGCCGAGGAACCACTGCGGGCCGCTCTTACCTGACCAGCCGAACCATTGCGTGGCAACTTCGATGCGGTCGCTCAAACGTGCGAAAATCATCTGGACGTCGCCGAGTTCGCCTTCTGCTTTTCTGCGTTGAAAAGCGCGGAAGCAGGGGTGGTATCGGTTGTGGAAGTCGATTGCGCCCATGACGTCGGCTTCATTGACCGCGTCGACGATTGCCTTGGCGTCTTCGGTGCTGGTGGCTAATGGTTTTTCAACCATGATGTGTTTGCCGGCCTTGGCGAGCATGACGCACGGGTCGCGGTGGGCGAACTCGGGGGTGACGACGCTGACCGCCTTGACGTGTTTTGAATCCGCGACGTCTTCGACGTTGGTGGTGTAGCCGCAGTTGAACTTCTCGGCCGCGGCCTTGGCACGTTTTTCATCGAGGTCGCAGACGAGGACGAGTTCGCTCTGTTCGAAGTGGGAATAGGTAGTGGCGTGGATATCGCCGAACAGGCCGCATCCGACGACGGCAACGGGTAGTGGTTGCATGGTTGTATCTCGGAATCAGGGTTTATTACTTGCTTCGTAAATCTGTCGGTATCGGGCCGCTTCTTCGGGATCGAGCGGCGGCAGGACTTCCTGTAATCGCTTGGCATTGCCCTTGTCTGCATAAAATCGGCCGATCGCTTCCGGGACGGTGTAGCGGCGGTCCGGATCGATGCGCTGTAGCCCGTCGAGCGCCTCGGCCCAGGTGAGTGTCATCACGTTCCAGTGTTCGGTGATCGGCTGGAGTCGGCCGTAGTCGAATATCGCTTCGATGAACTTGCGCGTGTCGACATCGGGATTAACCGTGCAGAAGTAGATCGAAGCGTATTGCTCGTCGTCCGGCGTAGGGTTGTTCTGCTTGATGGCGCGTTCGAAGACATCATCGGGTGGGCGCTTGGCGGGGATGGCGCGTTGCAGCTTTGCGATCGCGCGTTGCGAGGATTCGGAACAGAGGTGTTGGATGAGCAGCCAGGCTTCTTCTTTCTTTTGCGAGCCGGTGTACATCGCCAGGCCGTCCCAGGTGATGCGAGTCGCGCGGTAGCCGGTCTCATCATTGCGTGGCATGTGAAGCAGGCCGTAGGACAAGCCTTCCTCCGCGACGGCGTTGCAGAAGGGCATGCCCCATGGGCCGTCGCTGAACATTGCGGCGATACCGGTGAAGAAGCCGGTGCGTTCGGTCATCGTGCCGAGGTCTGCGGGCGTGGGTACGACGTTGTACTTCCATCGCAGGTCGTGGTAGAGCTGGTAAGACTTCTCGCATGCCGGGCCGTACGCGACGGTGTGCGTCTTATCCGGCGTAAGCAGGTCGGCGCCGATCGCCCAGTGGATGGGGAACCAGTAAATCCAAGGCGGTAATGTCGTGCCGAACTGTTCTGGTTTGCCGTTGCCGTCCGCGTCGATGGTCAGGTGCTGGCAGACGCGGACGAAGTCGCTGATCGTCCAGCGATTATCATCCAGCAGCCATGTGCCGTCGGGCAGTTCTTTGATCGCTTCAGGTCCGTCGTGTTTCTCAACGCGGAGGTTTGCTTTTTCGAAAGCGGAGCGGTTGTAGAAGATCAGGTTGCATCCGCACCAGACAGGCACGGCGTATTGACGCCACAGCTTGTCTTCGCCTTCACCCTCATATCGCCCGAACGATTCGAGGCCGGTCGGCCAGTACTGGCTTTTGAGTTCGGCGAGGCCCTGCGCGTTGTCGGTCGCGCCGATGTCACGCAGCATGTAGGGCATCAGGTCTTCAAACTTGCCGGACTCGACCATGTGGAAGAACGGCTCGTCCTGGTAGAGGATGACATCCGCCGCGTCGTCGGCGACCATCAACTGCTGAACCTTCTGCTCGTAACGTGCCGGGATGAACTCGCCCTTGACGGGGATGTCCGGGTACTTTTCGCGGAAGTCATCAAGGATCTGTTTCCAGACTTCAAACTCTTCGCTGGTTGCCGCGAAGGAGACACGCAACGGCTTGTCTTCGCCCGACCCGCTGTAGAAGCGGACAGTATCACTGAAAAGCCAATAGCCCACGGCCCCGATCACGAGCACCGCCAGTAGTGTCTTGATGACTCCGCTAACGCTCAGGTCTGCCTCCTTGTCTACTGCATTATCAGGCGAATGAGACCTACTGAGCAACTTCCATATCGTTGAGCGACTTGAGCAGGTTGGTGATCAGGCCGTCTTTTTCAGCATAGGTGTCGGCGTCGCGTTTCGGGTCGTCGGGGAAGCGTCGGCGCTGCCAATCATCTTTGCATCGCTTGAGCAGCAGGTGGCCGTGTTCTTTGATACACGAAAGTGTGTTACTTGTATTCCGGCCGAGTCGCACGTGTGCAAGTTTGTCCCACCAGTCTATCAGGTCGCAAGCCAGGATGAAGTTGTTGTATTCCGCGTTATTGCGTTTAACCTGGTCGCGTAAGGATTCAAATACTTTGCGGATCGGCTTGACCGCCAGTGCGATCTCTCGCATCTGCATGACTTCTGCGTCTGTCACCGGGGAAGGCGGCGCTTTCTCGGAAGTTTCGGTCTGCATGATCCTTCGCGGCAGGCTGTTGTGCGGCATGAGGATCGAGAGCCGGAGGATGGCATCAGCGAGCATGTCCGGCGGATCAACGCCGAAGCGTTTGCTGACGTATTCGCACATGACCGGCTGCGGGTCGGCTTCGGGATCGTTGAACCAGGCGCCGCCCAGCGCGTAGGCAAAGCGTTCGGTGTCGCAGAGCATCCGGCCGGGGCACCAGACGGTGTTGACCAGGCCCATGACATTGTCGCCGATCGAATGTGCGATGCGCGAGAAGCGTTGCAGGTTGCCTTGCGTGTTGGAGCGGGGCAGGATCATGTCGCCGGACCGGCTGCTTGATGGGCAACAAAGCACGGTGAATCCCATATCCAGCAGCAACTGTGTTGTTTTCGTGTTGACATCGGGGTGATACTGCCAGTCACAGATGATGATGTCTTTGCTGATGCGTTTGCCGATCCTCGGCTCGCTGACCAGGTGATCGCCCCAGATCATCATCTTCTTACCGAGCGAATCGATGATGTGGTGCACGTGGTTGACGTAGTCGGCGAAGATTTCCCAGTGTTCTTTGCCGACGGCCGCGGCACCGAGCTTGCCTTGGCCGAGGTTGACCTCGTCGAACCCGGCATGGATGTAAGGCGAATCGAAGATGACCGCGATTTCGCGCAGCATGTCACTGACGATCGCGTGCGTGTCCGGGTGCATCGGGTGGATGGCGTTGTGATGGCCGACACATTTGACAGCCAGGTGTTTGTACTTGGGTAGCGAGTGGATGTACTTGGTGTGCCCGAAGCATTCGATCTCGGGGATGATGTTCAGGCCGTTGCGCTTTGCTGTTTGGATCCAGTCCTTGAGCTGCTGTCTTGTGAGGGCATGTGGCGTGGCGAGGGCGGGCCGATTCTCAAAGACCATGGCGCAGCCGTCGTCGTCGGTGAGGTGTGCGAAGATGGTGTTGTAACCCCACGCCGAAGCGGATTCCGCTATATCCATGTAATGCTGATAGCATTCGGTGACGCGCACCATATCAAGCATCAGGCCTTTGATCTTCAGTGGTTTCATGGTTTGATCCGAATGGATTTGTTAAGAGTAAAACAAACTCTCAATTACTCGGGTAACGGTTCGTTCTCGAGCATGGCGCGCAGGGCGCGGACGGATTGGATCAACACGCCGCCGTAACCCGGACGGTTGGCGAGCGTCGAGCGTGTCAGGTTATACTGTTCAAGGAATTTGTCGGGTTCCCAGCCGTAGAAACTGATCTGCGGCGTGTTTTCCAGTTTACTGACTTCAAACGCGGCGCAGACTTTCTTGCCGAGGCTCTCGGCATATGTCATTTCGTTATCAACCATATCGGTGATGGAGTTTTTGCCTACGGCGTGGGTACGGTAGGACATGATGCCGATGTAGTCGCAGATGTCCTGGATGTGCATGTGCAGGTTCTTGGTTTGGCCGTTGTATTCAATGATGCACGAGTCGCCCGGTTCTGTCTTGACGTCGTACCACATCGGGATATCACAGGCCAGCAGCATTTCGGAGCCCCGCTCGTCGAGTTTCTTGCGGGCCTTGCTGTAGTAATCGAGCAGGTCGCGCATGATCACGTTGCGTGATTCCTGGCTTTCCTTCCAGCCGGGTAAGAGGTAAGGCTCGATGTCGTAGTGGACGGCGACGAAACGCTCGCCCTTCGGCAGCGACTGGTTGAACGTGATGATCATGTCGAGGATCGCCAGTGTGTTTTCCTGGTTCTCGGCCATGGCCATGTCTTTTGCGCCGTCGAGCGCTTCGACGACGATCCCGCGCTTGGCGGCTTCACGGATCAAGCGGGCGAGTTTGTCGGGATAAGCGATCTTCGGATCGGTCTCTTTGTCGATCTGGTGGACCTGCATCAGGAGCAGGTTGATGTCGTGGCGCTGGCAGAAGTCGAGCAGGCGGTCCTGTTCTTTGTCGGTTTTGACGACGATGTCTTTCCAGACCCATACGCCGCGGATTTCATCGGGGATGCCGGGGGTAGAGCATTTGCATTGACATCCACTTTTGCCAGTCGCTTTAGGCGTTTGGCTGCAGCCGCCCAGGAAGATCGTGATGCCCATCAGGAACAGACAAAGATGCAGGATAGAGTAACGTGTCATGATGTTTCCGTGTGCGAAAAAGTGAATCGTGATGTTATGTGACGGATCGAAATATTATTCGGGCAACAGATCGCGCAGGCCCCGGTAGCAATGGATCAGGATGCCTGCGTAGCCCTTGCGGTTCTTGTACTTGGTCTGAAGCAGATCGACTTCTTTCCAGAAGGTATCGGGTTCTGAATCATAGAAGGTGATCTGCGGCGTATCTTTGAGTTCGATGGTTTCCAGCGCGGCACAGATCTTCTTGTTGATTTTCTCGGCGTACGCCAGTTCGCTTTCGATGTGTTGTGAAACCGAGTTGGGGCCCAGCGCACTTGTGCGGTAGGACATGATGCCGACGTAGTCGCAGATGTCCTGGATGTGTTGATGCAGGTTTTTAGTCTGGCCGTTGAACTCAAGGACACAGCTATCTTTCGGGTCGGTCTTCGCGTCGTACCACATGGGGATGTCGGCGGCGAGCAGCATCTTTGAGCCGCGCTCGTCGAGTTTCTTGCGGACTTTGGTGTAGTAGTCGAGCAGGTCCTGCATGACGACGAGGCGCGATTCGCCGGCGGCTTTCCACTGCGGGAGGATATAGGGTTCGATGTCGTAGTGGATGGCGACGAAGCGTTCACCTTCGGGCAGCGACTGATTGAAGTCGATCAGCACGTCGAGCATGTTGAGCGACTTTTCGTGGTTTTCAGCAAGCGCCATGTCCTTAGCGCCGTCTAGCGCTTCGACCGCGATCCCGCGTTTGGTTGCTTCACGGATGAGTCTTGCGAGTTCGTCGGGCAGACGAAGCGTGTAGGACTCGGCATCATTGTCGGGATGGATCTGCATGAGGATGCGGTTGAACCCGTACTTCTGGCAGAAGTCGAGTAACTGATCCTGGGCCTGGTCGGTATCGATCCATGAAGCGCGCCAGACCCACATCCCCTGGATGTTGGAAAGCTGGTAAGGATCGAAAGTATTTGATGTCTGGGTCATTGGGGGATTCTGGTCGGAGGTTTGAGCCGGGCTCTGCTGACAGAATATCAGCAGGCAAGAGATAACAAATGTGAAAGAGATAGCTGATTTCAGCGTTCGACGGATGATGTTTATTGTGTGCATAGCGGGATTTATACCGGATCCAGGCCGGCGAGTCAATTAATTTATTAAAGTAGAAAATTAATGTTGACATATACATGTTGCCGTATTAGCATCATGTTTGTTGGAGTACATATTTGAGGATGAGATACCAGCTCTGTTTCTGGAGCCGAACAACAAGGTTGGAGAATATGAAACGTAAAGCATTCACACTAATTGAGTTATTGGTGGTTATTTCCATCATTGCGCTATTGGTGGGTATCTTGTTGCCCGCTCTTGGCGCCGCACGAGGAGCTGCACGAAGCCTCAAATGCAAGGTCAAGCTGAAGCAGGTCGCCACGACTTACGAGTTCTGGCTGAACGACAGCGACCAGCTTGCCCTATGGCATGTGGCCCGTGGTAACCGTTGGCCTTGGTTCATGGTCAACCGGTATCCGGGTGAGATCGCCATGGTTGGTGAGAATGGCGACTTGAACCAGTGCACGCTGATCTGCCCCGACGATGCGGAGCCGTTGGATAACGGTGATGTCGAGGCGACGGTATATCTGGGTGGCAGCTACTACATCAACTCCGACTTGTCCTGGCACGGTCCGGGACATGTAGCGGCGAATATGGTGGACCGTTATCGTGTGGCCGGCAAGTGGGTGAAGATTCCCCCGACAACGATGGATGATGAGCCTAACGTCACCGTCGAGTTGTGGGCGGGCGATTCGACCATGCAGGTCAAGAATCCCTCGCAATACACCACTTTCTATGATTCCTCGGGTCACCGAAGTGTCGTCCATACACCGAACTCAAACGGCTATCCGGACCGGTACTTTGTCAGTGCGAATTATCCGGAAGAAACATTGCGGACCCAGATCAGTCCCGATCCCAACCGCCACCAGGGTGGCGGTGGCAACCACGCCTTCCTTGACGGTCACGTGGAGACGTTGACCGGTGCGGAATTCTCCTGGAAGCATCTGCGTTGGGACAATATTGATGAGCAAACCAACACCGGTAGCACCAGTGAGTAAGTAGTTCTGAAGCAATTCGTCTCGTCGGCTCTCATCGTCACGACTGGTTCGCGGCTGCGAGGGCCGTTACGGGCGGCGACTGGATGATTGTGTCAATCGGGGTGCCAGATCGGGAATTTGTGCTGGGCCCAGCGGGCATCTTTTCGGTAGACATCAATAAAAAAGAATATCGTGAAGGCACTTGAAATCAGGGGCCTTTGAACAGTGTTCATCACATGCAAATCGGGATTTGCAAAGGAAACGGCTCGGCTGGTCAATTAATTTATTAAAGTAGAAAATTAATATTGACAATTGTATTGAGCCGGATTAGCATCATAATTGTTAGAGGTCATACTTGAGGGTTGGATGCCAGCCCCACCTCTTGGAGCCGAATTACAAGGTCTGAGAACATGAAACGTAAAGCATTCACACTGATCGAGTTATTGGTGGTTATCTCCATCATCGCGCTCTTGGTGGGTATCCTCTTGCCTGCTCTTGGTGCCGCACGAGGGGCTGCGCGAAGCCTCAAGTGCAAGGTCAAGCTGAAACAGGTCGCCACGACTTACGAGTTCTGGCTGAACGACAGCGATCAGCTCGCCATGTGGCACACGGCCCGTGGCAACCGATTCCCCTGGCTCTTCCAGAACCGGTACCCCAACGAAATCATCAACCCTTCCGGTGGCGGCAATCTGGAAGACTGCACGCTGATCTGCCCGGATGATGCCGAGCCGCTGGATAACGGGGATATCTCTGAAACGGTTGAGGTCGGCGGCAGCTACTTCATGAACTCTGACCTGACCTGGCATGGCCCGGCAAACATTACATCTGATTCCACGGCTTCGCGGCGCGTGGCGGGTAAGAAGTGGGTGTTGATTGCACCTTTGTATCCCGAGCCCAATTACACGGTCGAACTGTGGGCAGGTGATAGCTGTCTGGCGGTCAAGAACCCGGCCCAGTACACCACGTTCTATGATTCGTCCGGTCACCGCACCGTGAACCAGCAGCCCTTCTCCAATGGCCACGACGACAGGTACTTTGTGAGCAGTGCATTTGAGGAAAGTTATTGGGAGAACGTCCGGCCCGACCCCGAACGGCACCAGGGTGGCGGCGGCAACCACGCATACCTCGACGGCCACGTTGACACCATGACCGGTGAAGAGTTCTCATACAAGCACCTGCGTTTTGACAATATTGACAAGAAGTGGCCTGAGAAGTGAGTATGGAGCTGTTGGGCGGGTACATTTGTTGCGATGTCCCGCTCGTATGTGGGTAAGACCGAAGAAGCCATTAGAAGTGTAAGCCCAATGAAAGACCCCTTGAACTTTTCGGACCACAGCCGGGGCAGCCATCCGCGGGCCTCGATTCACAATCGTCGTCTCGTGTTGAAGCTGCTGCACGAAGGGCCGTTGACGAGGAGTCAATTGTCGGAGATCACCGGGCTTCGGACCTCGACGATTACCTACATCGTACGTGACCTGATCCAGAACAAGATCGTACGTACGGTGGGCAAGGTGGCGTCGCAGAGTGTTGGCCGAAAGCAGATCCTGGTTGAGGTGAATCCGAATCTGGGATGGAGCGTGGGCGTCGGTCTGGGTGGTGACTTGGCGTCGTTGGCTTATGTGGATGCCTCGCGGAACATGATCGATCGAGATCAGTTCGAGGTGACCGCAGACATCAACGAAACAATCAAGCTCTTGAAAGAGCACGTTGATTCCTGGGCCAAGCGTAAGGGAAGTGAGATCGGCCGGTTGCTGAGCATCGGCATGGGCATCCCCGGCATGGTGGACCCGGAGGCCGGCGTCGTGATGCGGTCGACCGCCTACCACATCAGTGACTTTCAACTGGCCAAGCTGATCAAGAAGCACTTTAAGGTTAATGCCTACATCGATAACGACGTGAATTTTGCGGCCCACGCCGAGGCGCAGGTCGGCAGCGCCCAGGACCATCTTGACTTCATCTTCTTCCTGATGAATGTGATGACCGACGGCGACAGCTACCGCATCAGCAGCCTGGGTTCATCGTTGTATCTGAACGGCAGGCTGCGTCGCGGATCGCACTTTGCGGCCGGTGAAATCGACCTGCTGCTGCAGACCGAAGAGCGCATGCGTGTGTCGGCCGAGGAATTGTTGTTGATGGATCGAGAGGACGCCCCGATCACCGATAACCTGGGGCAGTTGGCGGTTCGGCTGTCCACGACGATGGCGGCGATAGCCGACCTGATCGATCCCAAGGCGGTGATCCTCGGTGGCAACGCCCGAATCTCGAATACGAAGCTCATCGAGCGTATCCAGGCCGAGATGAACAAGCGGTTGCTGCAGGCGCCAGGCAGAGAGATCCATGTGCTTCCGTCGACGTATCAGGACCGCGGTGTTTCGGTGGGTGCGGCGATCGCGGCGATCGATGCGGCGATGCTGAGCCTGGATGAGAGTGTGTTGTCGCGTTTACAAAGTTCCAATGGCACGATTCCGGAAGGTGCGGGAGAAGATACCCGGTACTACAAGAGTTAAAGTCACAAAGCTCGGGCTGGATTCGGAATCCGGCCTAGACTGAGTGTATGTGCATACAGGTTTGCACCATGATTCCAAAGCCAGCTGTTCAAGAAACGATTCCGGGTGACTTCCGCCTCAGGCCAACCAGCAAGGTTTGTCTGGCGACTCGGCATGATGATCAGCATGCGCGCTGGATCGGTGAACAATTAGCTGAACGGCTGGAACTCCAAGACAGTAACTGTGACTGGCTGGGTGATCTGGACAGCTCCGCGGCGCCTATCGGCTCTGTTGTGATCGTGATCGATCCGGGCAAGACCGAGCTGGGTGAAGAAGGCTATCTGCTGACGGTCAAGGCGGACATGATCACGATCTATGCTTCTGATTCCCGCGGGGCGTACTACGCGACCGAGTCGCTGGTTCAGTTGTTTGATCTATCGGAAGCTGATCCGAGGAATAACGGTGACGGTCGGCACCTGCCGTGCGTGCGTATCAAGGATCGGCCCCGCTTTGTCTGGCGCGGTTTCATGCTTGATTCGGCGCGACATTATCAGGATGTCGAACTGATCAAGAAGTGGATCGACCGGATGGCGGCGTTGAAGCTCAATCGCTTCCACTGGCATCTGTGTGATGATGAGTCGTGGCGGCTGCAGATTGATAAGTACCCGTTGCTGACGGAAGTCTCGGCTTGGCGTGTGCAGGACGGCAAACGCTACGGCGGGTTCTATACCAAAGACCAGGCGCGTGAGGTCGTGGCCTACGCGAAGGCGCGTGGGATTACCGTCGTGCCTGAGATCGAGATGCCCGGCCACTGCAACGCGGCGCTGCATGCGTATCCGTATCTATCTTGCAAGGGTGATCCGATCAAGATCGGTGAGGATGGCTGGAATGCTTTTACGCAGGTAGACGGACGGCTGCCTTTCTGCGTGGGTAAAGACCAGACGCTTGAATTCATCAAAGATATTCTGTGTGAGGTTGTTGAGGTATTTGACACGCCTTACATCCATGTCGGCGGCGATGAAAGGCCTTCGGGTGTCTGGAGTGAGTGTCCTCACTGCCAGGCCCGCATGAAGCAGATGGGCGTCCCGGATGAGGACGCGCTGCACGTGTGGTTCATGTCTCACATTGCGGATTTTGTGAGGTATGATTTAGGCAGGCAATCGATCGGTTGGGCGGAAAAACTGGATGTGGGCATCCCCGAGAACCAGATCATTCAGGGTTGGCACCCGGATCAATCGGCAAAAGCGATCAGCGAAGGTCGGTCCATCATCAATTCAACCCACGAATGGGTGTACCTGGATTACCCGTGGACGGAAGAGATGCAGAAGCGCATGCCCAAGTGGATGCCGGTTCTGCCGTTGGACAAGATCTATGATTTTGATCCGGCCCGTGAAGCGGGTGAGCCGGCGGCGAGTGAGTTGGTGCTTGGTGGGGAGGCGCCGGTCTGGACTGAATTCATCCCGAATGAAGCCAAGTTGGAGTCACACGTCATGCCTCGTTTGGCGGCATTGAGTGAAGCCTTGTGGTCGCCGCGTGAGTCAAAGAATTTTGATGATTTTTCGCGTCGATTATCGCGTCGTGATGGCAAGATGAAGTTCAAGTCAGTTTCGAGTCCTATTATTTTTACGGGTGTTACGCCGAAGGCTCTAACGGCAGTTAAAAAAGGATGATAAAGCAAGCCAAGTCACGGAAATTGTCTTGACAAAAGGCACATATTAGTTTACTTTAGTCGTGAATTATCATTTTTAAATGGGTCTCTATCCCATCCCTTTAGGAAGGAGAAGTCAGATGAAAGATGGCTGGTTGGATCAGGAAACTAGTTCGCGCCTGATGCGTTATTCGGCGGCGGCTGGTCTTGGTGCGTTTGCTTTCGGAGCACAGGCCCCTGAGGCGCTGGCTGATGTGGTCTACACCGACCTTGGTGGGATCGTGATTCAGCGTGGTGAGTATACCGAAGTTGACGTCGATGGCGACGGCTATCTTGACTTCCGCCTGGTGAACACCGAAAACGGTGGCATCGGCGGCTACGGCACCATGCAGTTCAACACGACGGTTGACTCGGACTGGTACGGCCTGCCTGTGACTGGCGTCAGCACGGCTTCGTACCTGCAGGTCGACATGGATGCCCCGGCAACCAGAGGGACCAACGCCTACTACTGCCGTTCGTTCATCGACGGCCACATCATCGGCCCAAGCAACTCGCAGTGCTGGGATGAGACCGGCACCTCCGGCGGCCGGCTTTATGGCCTGCTGTCGCAGTACCCCGGCTGGGACCAGAACTCGTTCTGGAATCCTTCGCCCAATCCGAGTTCGTACGGCTATGACTACAACGAATATGCCGGTCTGCGCATGGTCGACCTCGATGGTAATGTGCGCTATGCCTGGGTACGGTTCCAGGTGATCATCCATGACGCGGCGAACGAAAACAACTTCCCGATCCCGGACGGAAAACTCACACGTCACGACTTCTTCTGGGACACCGAACGTACCATGATCCTGTACGACTTCGCCTATGAAACCGATGTGAACACGGATATCATCGCAGGTGATATGGGCAGCCCGCAGCTTGATGGCGACCTGAATGGTGACGGCTTCGTCGGCTTGGACGACCTGGATATCATCCTGACCCGCTGGAACCAGAATGTGACGCCGGGCGTGTGGTTAGAGGGTGATCCGTCAGGTGATGGGTTTGTCGGTCTGACCGACTTGGACTTTGTGTTGAACAACTGGAACAACGGCACGCCGCCCGTCGCCGCCGTTCCCGAACCGGGTGCTCTGGGCCTGTTGGCCGCCGGCGCCGGTGCGTTGAGCTTCAAGCGTCGTCGCAACTAAATAATCAGCGTTGGCCGCGCCGCCGCCCCTCCATCGAGGGGCGGCGGGATCGGTCCCAGGCATCAACTCTGTTGATACGAATATGGTTGATTGATTGAGGAAGGAGCTAGAAAGGAGCGTCGGTTAATCAATAAACGCGTTCGAATTTCGGCTATTTACGTTGATGTATCACTTCAAACTGCTTCATTTACAAAACAAGATGGGAGAAAACATGGAGATGAGAGAAAGTAAAGAACGCGCCACCAGGTTGCTCGCTTACACGGCCGCAGCTGGTTTAGGTGCATTTGGTATGGCGCAGACGACTCAGGCAGCCCCGATCCTTCCGGGCCCTTCTGACTATGTCGATATCTCGGATATCACGTTGTTGGAAGATGGTGGCGCAACTTACCTGGATCTGGATGGCGACAGCATCGATGACCTCAAGCTCGAAATGCTTGGGCAATCTGAGGCATGGTTCGTTCGATTCCGTGCTGAAGCCATCAATGGTGCGGACGAGTACACGAATCTGCTGAAGGGTAACGCCAACTACATCCGTTCGTTCAACGACGGTGATGTGATCGGCCCCTTGAATGTGAACTGTGTGCCTGGTGCGTTGACTCTGCCGGTAGCTCACTCGAATACCTCGAACTTCGGTGACCTGGTCAACGACAATTACATGGCGATCAAGCTCAGCGATGGCGACTGGGGTTGGATCCGTATGCGTTACTTCCGTGATGGTATCTCCTCGGGCGTAGGTTATGCAGAAGTCTATGACTATGCCATCACCCCGGAACCCGGTTCGCTCGGACTGCTCGCAGTAGGTGCAGGCGCTATGGCCTTCAGGCGTCGTAAGTGATTGAGTAGGATGTGGATTGTCGAGTACATCAGTTGATGATGGCAACTCGACATAAAGTGACCGACTCTTTAATCGTAGCTTGTGTATCAAGAACAACATTTACTATTTTTAAATTGGAGAGAAAGATGGAGAAGAGAGAAAGCCAAGACCGAGCCAAGCGACTGTTGGCCTATTCCGCCGCAGCCAGCCTGGGTGCGTTTGCCTTCGGTCAGCAGGCCGATGCAGAAGTGATTCACACCGATATCGTTGATATCACGTTGAATACTCGGGCCATTGGACCCGGCTATGAGATTAACGTGAACGTCGACCGTGACAACGACATCGACTTCGTGTTCAGGTTTGTGCCGTGGGGTGCCCAGTATGCATCTATCCGTGGCGTAGACGCCCACGACAACCTGGCGCTGACCAATGTCGGCAAGGGCAACAGTTACTACGTCCGTTCGTTTGATGTGGGTGATATCATCGGGTTTGAAAACTCGAACGTAGCGGTTTGCACGGGCTACGACATCCTCAAGCCGGCAGCTTCTGCTCCTGGTTTCGGCCGTGACGTCGATTCGTACATGGCCATCGCGCTGCGTGAAGAAGGCGGCAGCGACTTCTACTTCGGTTGGGTCCGTGTCCAGGTGCTCTGGGACGGTACGCTACCGCAGGGTGTGACGGTTTATGAATTCGCTTATGAAACCGAGCCGAACACCGCGATCATCGCCGGTGCGACCCCGGAACCGGGTTCGCTCGGTCTGCTCGCCGCCGGTGCAGGCGCCATGGCCTTCAGGCGTCGTAAAGCTTCCTAATTCGATACGGAAAACGTAGTGTTTGAAAGTATTTCATCTAGCTGGGCTTACCTGACCGTGGGCCCAGCTATTTCTTTGGTATCGTTAGGGGTGTAATTACCCTTCACCCCTTAAGACGGACACGCACATGTCAGAACGAATCGCTAAGAAAGTGCTTTTAATCGGCTGGGACGCGGCCGATTGGGTCATGATGAATCCCCTGATCGAGCAGGGATTGATGCCGACGTTTGAGAAGTTCATGAAGGGCGGCGTCAGCGGCAAGCTCGCAACGATCCAGCCGATTCTTTCGCCGATGCTCTGGAACTCGATCGCGACAGGCAAGCGTGCCGACAAGCATGGGATTTATTCCTTTACCGAGCCGACACCGGACGGCCAGGGTATCCGTGCGGTGACGAGTACGAGCCGGAAGACCAAGGCGCTGTGGAACATTCTCAGCCAGAACGATCTGCGTTCGATCGTGGTCGGCTGGTTTGCGAGCCATCCCGCCGAACCGATCAAGGGCGCGATCGTTACGGATCGGTATATCGCGCCGTCCTCTAAAGATGCCACCGTGGCGAATATGCCGGACGATGCGTTCCACCCGGTAAGTATCCGCGACGAGATAATGCAGTTCCTTGTTAATCCCCATGACCTTGGCGGGCCTGCAATCTTGCCGTTTGTCCCCAAGGCTGCGGAGATCGATCAGTCGAAAGATAATCGTTTGCTGAAGTTGGCACAGTTGCTTGCCCGGGCGTCCAGTGTCCACGCCGCGGCGTGTCGGCTGATGGATACACAGGAGTGGGACTTTGCGGCGGTCTATTACGACGCAATCGATCACTTCGGGCATACGTTCATGCCATATCATCCGCCGAAGATGGACGATGTTTCTGAGGAGGATGCCGAGCTGTACAAAGACGTCATGGTGGGGTGCTATCGCTTCCACGACATGATGCTCGAAACGTTGTTGAACAAGGCCGGTGAGGATACGACGGTGATCCTGGTCAGCGATCATGGGTTCCACAGCGGTGAAGGGCGTCGTGATACAGATGGGTACAAAGACCCAGTGAGCTGGCACCGTCCGTTCGGCGTGGTATGCGCTGGCGGACCATGCATCAAGAAGAATGACAAGCTTTACGGCGCGACGTTGCTGGATGTTACGCCCACGATCTTATCGCTGTTCGGCCTGCCGATTGGCGGGGACATGGACGGCCGACCCTGGCTTGAGATATTCGATCCGCCTGTCAGGGCGGAGACGATCCTCAGTTGGGATGAGGTCCCGGGCGAGGCGGGCATGCACCCGGAAGATCGGCGCGAAGACCCGACCGAGTCGGCCGAGGCGATCAGGCACCTGGTCGAACTGGGTTATGTGGATGCACCCAGCGATGACATTCAGGAGACCGTGAACAAGACCATCCTTGGGCAGAAGGTGAACCTGGCGATGGCGTTGTCGGACAGCCACCGGTTGGAAAAAGCGGTGCCGCTGTGGGAAGAGTTGATTGCAAACAATGATGAGAGCAAAGATTTTTACAGCCTGCAATTGTCCAACTGCCTGATGCGGCTGAAGCGTTTTGATGAATGCGAAGCGATATACCGAGAGATGCTTCAAAGGATGCCGAACAACGCGGCTATCAAGGTGAAGCTTTCACAGTTGATGATTCAAAAAGGTGAATACGAACAGGCGCTGGACCTGCTGCGGCAGGCCGAAGAGATCGCGCCGAACATGTTAGCGATACAGCCGGCCATGGCGCAGGCGTATTTGCGCTTGAAGCAATACGACGAAGCCGAACGCGCCTTTAAGCTGGCGCTTGAAGCCGACGAGGAAAGCCCGACCGCGTACAACGGACTGGCGCGTATTTCAAACGCGCGTGGTGAATACGACAAGGCGATTGATTACGCGTTGCATGCGGTGGGCCTGGCGCACAACTTCCCGCGGGCGCACTTTAATCTGGGGGTGGCGCTTGCTGAGTCGGGGATGAACAAGGAAGCGATCCAGGCGTTTGAGACTTGTGTGCGTCTTGCGCCGGGGATCCGGCCGGCACACGTCTGGCTGGCGAAGTTATATGGAGGCGAGGATGGCGATGAGGAAAAAGCACGCCACCACGCACTGATGGGGCGTGCCAATCAATAATGTCCCCTAACCCGATGGAAGGACCCACAGTTCCATGACCACATCCAGCCTAGCCGTTTTTGCCGCAAACATGCACCTTATTGACTGGTGTATTGTTCTCGGATTGTTAGCCGGGATTACGGTGGCGGGGATCGCGACACGCAAGTGCATCCAGAGCATCGCTGACTTCCTTGCCGCCAACCGCTGTGCCGGGCGGTACCTGTTATGTATTTCGCAGGGGACCGCTGGCCTCGGCGCGATCAGCATCGTCGGCTTCTTCGAGATGTACTACAAGGCGGGCTTCACGGCCGACTGGTGGATGCTGATGATGACACCGTTGGCGCTGATCATCGCGCTATCGGGGTGGGTCATCTACCGTTACCGCGAGACGCGCGTGATGACGATGGCTCAATTCTTTGAGGTCCGCTACAGCAAGAGCATCCGCGTCTATGCCGGCATCCTGGGTTGGATCTCCGGGATCGTGAACTTCGGTATTTTCCCGGCCGTGGGCGCACGGTTCATGATCTACTTCTGCGGATTCCCCCATTACCCGGTCAATATCCTGGGCCGTGACATCGACATGGTTTACGCGGGTGTCATGATCGTGATGCTGGGGATCGCGTTGTTCTTCGTATTCATCGGTGGCCAGATCGCGATCATGATCACGGACTTCATCCAGGGTGTGTTCACGAACATCGTGTTCATCGCGATCCTGGGCGCGATTTTCTGGATGTTCGACTGGTCTACGATTATCGAGACACTCAGGCAGGCCCCCGCAGACGCATCGATGATCCAGCCATACCACACATCCAAGGTTGATGGTTTCAATATCTTCTACTTTCTGATCGGTGCGTTCACCTATGTATACGGGTGGAAGGCGTGGCAGGGATCATCGGGGTACAACGCCTCGGCCAGGACGGCGCACGAAGCCAAGATGGCGGGCATTCTGGGTGAATGGCGGGGGCTTGTGTTCTCCGTGGTGGCTATGTTTTTACCGATCGGTGCGTTTGTGATCATGCATCACGGCGGGTACGAACACGTCGTGGCCAACGCGATGGGCGTGTTGGACGGTATCGAGAACCCGCAGATCCGTGAGCAGATGACGGTGCCGGTGGTGCTGGCCAAGGCGTTGCCGGTCGGCATGATCGGGCTGTTGTGTGCGACGATGCTCGCGGCCAATACCGCCACGCACGATACCTACCTGCATTCATGGGGCGCCATGTTTGTTCAGGATGTGATCCTGCCCTTCAGAAAGAAACCGTTCACCCCGAAACAGCACATGTGGATGTTGCGGATTTCCATCTTTTTTGTCGCGATCTTCATCTTCTTCTTCAGTCTGTTATACGAGCAGAACGACAAGATCCTCATGTTCTTTGCGATCACCGGCGCGATTTACATCGGTGGTGCCGGCTCACTGATCATCGGGGGTTTGTATTGGAAACGGGGCTCAACCAGCGGTGCATGGGTGGCGCTGACCACCGGTTGGGTGATTGCGGTTAGCGGCATGATCCTGAAAGCCTATTGGGCTGACCCGATTTACCCCTGGATGGAAAGCGACGCGCCGTGGCTGCTGAGCTTCCTCAAGACGGTGCTCGAAGGCATCTCGAACAACGTATGGGGTATCAACTGGAAGGTTGGGCCCGATGAGTTCCCGTTGGATGGTCAGTGGGTCAACTTCTTTGCCATGAGCCTGTCGATTGTGGGATACGTGGTGTGTTCACTCGTTGCGTGGCTGGCCACCAAGCGGCCGGCGTTCAACATGGACCGCATGCTTCACCGCGGCAAGTATGCAATCAAGACCGACCATGACCGTGACGATGTTAAGCCCGTCTCGGGCCTGCGAGCCATTCTGCCAACCGAAGAGTTCAGCTTCGGCGATAAATGCATCTACTACGGCAAACTCACGTGGACCTTCATCTGGTTCCTTGTATTTATCATCGGTACGGTCCAGTTCATCGGGGCCAAGTATGAATTGTGGGGGCATTTATCTGAGGAAACCTGGGTCCATTACTGGGAAGCACGCCTCAGCCTGATGCTGGTACTGGGGGTAGGCACGATCATCTGGTTCCTGATCGGTGGGATTGTCGATACCGTCCGGTTGTTCCGGACGCTTGGATCGCTGAAACGCGACTTCGCGGATGTCGGGCTTGTCACGCGTGATTTAGACGATGACACACCTGTTCAATCACCGGCACACGGCGTTGGTCAGACTACGGAATCGTCCCAATCACCATCGACACATTAGGGGTTCAGCATGTTAACGAAAATCATCAACATGATTGCCTTGTCGATAAGTATGATGGTACTGGTTTCATGTAAGTCCGCGCATGTGTCCGAGTCGCGCGTAGCGGAGCCTGGATACATTTGTGTTGCAGCGGCCGGTGATATTACCGTTGACGGCCGACTCGATGAGTCTGATTGGCAGAACGCGGAAGTTGTCAGCACTTTCTACCCATATACGCCGACGACAGATCCCGAGCTTTCACCGACGCGCGTACGCCTGTTGTGGGGTGATGATTATCTATATGTCGCGTTCGAGTGTAAGGATGATGACATCTGGTCGTTCTCGGACAAGGATGATGACGATCTGTGGAACGGGGACGCGGTAGAGTTCTTCATCCACGCGGACACGTTCGGGTTGGGTTACAAGGAATTCGTCGTTTCGCCAAGCGGCGCATTATTTGATGCGTACCACGCGAGCCGAGGTGGCGGGGGGGGGCGGCGTTTCAAGACGTGGGACGCCGACGCCGAGGTGGCAACGGTTATCAATGGCACGGATGGCAACTGGCATGACGATGATGTGTCCTTTACGGCTGAGCTGGCCATACCAATCAAGTCGCTCGGGGATATTCATCAGGGAGCCTGGTCGTTCGGAGCGTTCCGCTACAACTACTCAAAGTCATTTGAAGAAATGCAACTTCTGATGTCGATCCCCGAAGCGCCGAAGTGGGGCTTCCATTACTACCCGGGTTATCGTCCATTGATCTTTAAACGAACGGAATCGAAGTGATGAAATACACAAAATACATCTACGCGGGAATCTCGCGGGTCCTGGCTCTGTGCCTGGCCGTGGTTGTACTGTCGGGCTGTGCGCATCAGCCGAAGGATGTTTATTTGTTGATCGGCCAATCCAATATGTCAGGCCGAGCGCATATGATCGAAGGTGACGACGCGGTGATCCCCGGCGTGTACCTGCTGAACGATCAAGGCAAGTGGGAGCCTGCGCAGCAACCTTTGAATCGTTACGCTTCCGACCGCAAGGACCTGGAGATGCAGCGGTTCAACCTGGGCGGGCCGTTTGCCAAAACGATGCATCAAGCCGACCCGGATACGACCATCGGCCTGATCGTCAACGCACGCGGCGGTACAAAAATCGAACGTTGGCAGCCGGGTGAAGCACTCTATGAAAACGCACTGAAGCGTGTCAAAGACCTGGGTGATGTCAAGCTGGTTGGCGTGCTGTGGCATCAAGGCGAAGGCAACAGCATGGACGAACAGTATGCAGAGAAACTTACCAATGTGATACTGGGCATCCGTAAGGACCTCAATCAGCCTGAGTTGCCGTTCATCGCGGGGCATATTTCCGGAGAGAACATCATCAACGACCAGATGGATGCGCTTGCGGGGGAACTGCCTTACATGGGGGTGGTTTCTGTGGATGGGTTGGAGCGCTTCGATGGGGGGCATTATGACCACGACGGTGTCATCATTCTCGGCAAACGTTATGCCGAGGCATACAAAAAAGTTGCAGGGAAGTGCAAGCAATAGGTGTAAGGACAACGAAAACGATCCTGTCGGATCGAAAAGACTTTCTTATAGGGAGAATTGATCGTGTTACGTTCAACAGTGATTTATGCCGCAGCGTTCGCATTACTGACCGCCTTTTTACCAAGTAGCGCATCTGCCATCGCGGTTGCGCCGTACAAGATCATCTGCTTCGGCGACTCGACAACCGCCGCGCGTGTCACCGGGGTGACCACGACAACCAGTGGTCGGCCTTCGACGGGCACCACGACTGTCGGGATCAACATGGATCCCTACACCCTGATGACGCTCGATCATGATGCGGATGGTCCGACTCGCTGGCTATACACCTATTGCGACATCTTGCGCGATGAGTTGCCGGACCTGATCGGCACGCCGGTTGACTCGGTCAACAAGGGCCTCAGCGGTAACATGTCCCACCAGGCGGTTGCCCGGCTGGATACGGATGTGCTCGGCCAGGATGCTGATGTGGTTATCATTCAATTCGGGATTAACGACGCGGTGTTCAAGAACGGCCAGCACAACGTCGCGCTCGATGCGGATGAAGAAGCAACCTATGATCCGTCTTACACCAGGGGTAACTTCATCGATAACATGACACTGGTGGTTCAGCAGGCCAAGGCCGAAGGCTTGCGCGTCATCCTGATGACGCCCAATCACACACCCGCGCCTTCCTCGGGTGTCGATATCACCGCGCTTCCGCAGTATGCCCAGGCGATCCGCGACATCGCGGGGTCGGAAGGCGTCGAACTCGTCGACATCTATGCGCTGTATGACATTCTCGAAGCTGATACGGTTGTAACCGATCCGGAATTGCTGGCGATTCTACCGGATAACTACCTGGACCTCGATCCGGCTGACCTTATCCTTGCCGATCTGATCCACCCCAACGGCCTCGGTCAGCGCGTCGTCGCTGAAGCTCTGAAGCAAGCACTGGTTCCCGAGCCCGCCAGCATGATGATCTTCGGCGGATTGCTCTTAGCGGTTGCTCGCCGGCGTTAACCCTGTAGTTGCTGGTTCATAACAATGACTTCAATGACACGGTGCGGCTCAGCGTAAGACTGGCCGCACCGTTTTCATGTAATCACAGTTTGCAGCTTGTTGCCCTTGATGGGTTTGGTTCGGCGCTACGGTGTACGTACAATCCCTTGCTCAGCTATCCGGGGGGTCGGAACTGAATCCATTGTTCATATGAATCAGAGGGCATGATGAAAAATCTTGGCACACTTCGGCTATCAACACCGCTCGCGATCTGGGTCGTTGTGATATCTGTTGTGCTTCACTCGTACATGCAAACAGCCGAAGCGGCGGATGGAATCAGCGGCATGATCGGCGTCGGCACGTGGGCGACGCAGGCTGAGTTCAAAGACATCAAGGTCACCAAGGATGGCCGAACACTCTTTGCCAGCGATTTTACGGATGGCATGGGAGACTGGCGGACATCCCGTGGCGAGTGGAAAGTAATTGACGGCGCGTTGCGTCAGACAAGCAATCAAACCGATGCGCGTGCATTGATCGGCGATCCTTCGTGGAGCGATTACACACTCACACTTAAGGCGCGCAAGCTTGGTGGCGATGAAGGATTTCTTATTCTGTTCGGCATGCCGGACGGGCGTTCAAAATCCTGGTGGAATATCGGCGGGTGGGGTAATACGCAACATGGGATTGAATCGCCGGGGACTTCCTCCGGGCGCGTGGCTGGGCGGATCGAGACAGATCGCTGGTATGACATCATGATCGAATTGAAGGGCAACACTGTCCTCGCTTACCTTGATGGCCAGCTCATTCATGAGACCAAACGCACGCCTCCGCAAACGGTATTCGCACATGCGTTGATTCCAGACATGGTGGCCGATCCGAGTATCGTGGAGTATGACGGGGTCTTTTACTGCTACTGCACGACCGACGGGATGGGTCAGGGTTTATCCACCGCAGGCTTGCCGGTTGTGTGGAAGTCGAAAGACTTTTTGAACTGGAGCTTTGAAGGCTCGCTGTTTACGCCCGATTACGATGCGAAGTATTGGGCGCCGAGCACATCTGTTTATAAAGATGGCAAGTATTATCTGTTCCCCACGCTCGATAACCGTATCACCGCATTAGTCAGCGACTCACCCGAAGGCCCGTTCAAGACACTGGATGGCAAAGACATCACCCGAACCTCCGGCTGGCAGCACTTCCCGATCAATGTTGGACATCCGATTGATGCGGATATCTTTCTTGATGATGACGGCTCATATTACATGACATGGTCGCAGCGCTATATCGCCAAGCTGAAGCCCGACTTTACCGGGTTCGATGGCGAGCCTGTATTGATCCAGACGAAGCGCGGCGGTTACTCCGAGGGGCCGTGCATCATCAAGCGAAACGGGATTTACTATTACCTTTACACGTTAGGCGGCAGCGAAAACTACCAATACGCATACATGATGAGCCGTGAATCGGTGCTTGGTCCGTGGGTAGCGCCGCAGCAGGATATTATTTCCACGACCAATCATGAACTGGGTATTTATGGTCCGGGCCACGGTTACTTCTTTAAACCGGATGGTTCAAATCAGTGGTACTTTGCCTATCTTGAGTACGGCCGAAGCGGTACAAACCGGCAGGTTCTTACCGCCAGGATGTACTTCAACCCGGACGGCACGATCAAGCCTATTCAATTAACGCTGGAAGGTGTTGGCGCTATAGGTCACGACCCGGATTACGATTCGCCAAACCTGGCGCATGGCAAACTTGGTAAAGCCTCTTCGATCCGCCCCGACTTGTGGATCCCGCCGATCGCAGATCCGAGATTGAACCGCTTGGAAGAATTTGATCCCAAGAATGCGCTTGATGATTCCAATGGTAGCCGATGGATGGCTGATGAAGAAGACAGCGAGGCCTGGTACCAGTTGGACCTAGGGCAGCAGCGCGAGGTCGAACGGACGGAGCTTTACTTTGTGAAGCCGACCGTCGGGCATGCGTATAAACTTGAATACTCACTCGATGGGGAAACATGGCAGCCGTACTGCGGGCATGAAGATGTGCGTATCCAGTCACCGCACAAGGATGTTAAATCGGTAAATGCACGCTACTTCAAGGTAACCATCATCGAAGGCACGGCGGGGCTTTGGGAGTTTAAGGTTTATTGAATTTCAAGAAGCGCATATAAAAAACGGCCCTCAGCCTGGCCCTCTCCCGGGGGGAGAGGGAGTTAGCACATACTTTTTAGATACGATTTTAGATTTTAATTCAGGCCGACTGCTTTGGCGGGATTGGTGCGGGTTAAACGTTCGATTAAATCGTTGCTCAGGCCAAGCGCGGAGCGGAGGTTTTCGGTGCTGCGCGGCATGTTGATGGCAGAGCCGACGAGGTGGGATTTATCCGGGGCCCAGGCGACCATGTCTTCGCCGATCAACAGGTCCCATCGGCCGAGCGAGTAACGGCCGGGGCCCATGCCGGCGGGGGCGATCGCGTCGGTGACGACGATGGCGTGGTCGGGCCCGGCAAGCTTCAGGTAGTTGCTCAAGGCGGGGAAGGGGATGTGTGCCCCGTCGGCGATGAAACCGATCCAGAGCCTGTCTGAGAGGCTCAGGACGCGTTGTACGATGTTGTCGTGGCGGTGCATCTGCATGGGGCAGCCGTTGCCCAGGTGGGTGACCATCCCGAGGCCTGCGTCGATCGCGGCGATTAACTCATCGGTTGACGGATCGCAGTGGCCGGCCGAGACGGTGATGCCCTGATCTGCTAAAAAACGCGTGGTTTTCAGGCCCGGATCGCGTTCGGGCGCGAGGGTGACGATGCGGGTTAGGCCGCCGGCAGCGTCGAGTAGCTTCTTCATCGCGTCGGGTTGTGCGGGGCAGATAGCGTCTTCGGGATGAGCGCCCCGGTAGCCTATTTGCTCATTGATAAAAGGGCCTTCGATGTGGAAACCGGCGATTGTCTCGGCGACCAGGTTATCCTCTTGTCGCAATTCCACCAGCTTCGCAAGACGTGCGGACATGACGTCGATCTTTTCGGTAATGATCGTCGCCAGGATCTTGTCAACGCCGTCTTTTTGCAGAGCTTCGCAGGATTGGCGCAGTTGTTGTGCTGTAAGGTTATCGGTGTTGTAATCGACGCCGCCATAACCGTTAACCTGCAGGTCGATATATCCGGGATTGTTGGTAATGCTCAAGTTACACCTCGAAGTGGCTCGGTGTGATAATTATAAATTCAGTTATACAAGACGAACATTAGGTGGAAAACTCTCATTTTGCGTAACTTGCCATTTATTCGCAAGCTTGAATCGGCGCGAGCGGGGTGATATAGTATTGGCGTCGAAGCTGAGTCTACAGGCTTGCCTCGACACTATTAAATAGACGGCTCGCTGGCAACCGTGGCGGCAAGGTCAGCACTCAAAGAGCCATAACCAACAGGCCATCACCCGAAATACCGGGCGGCCAGAGTTATGGAATTTGGAGAGTGCCCCGTGACAACCGCTACTACCCTTCAACCCCGCGAAGTCACCCCTGTCAAAACCAAGTACCGCAAGATCGTTACGGCGATCCCTGTGCCGGAGTCGATCCCGATCCTGGAGAAGCTGCGCGAACATGAGCCGCAATCCATGGGTGGCCAGCCGCCGGTGATCTGGGACCGGGCCGAGGGGTTCTGTGTTTACGATAAGTGGGGCAATCAGTGGATCGACTGGTCCAGCGGCGTGCTGGTGACCAATGCCGGGCACAGCCACCCGGCAGTCAAGCAGGCTGCACTCGATCAGATCAACCATGGTTTGATGCATAACTACTGCTTCCCGTCCGAGATCCGTGGGAAACTGATCGAGGAACTCGTAAAAGTTGCGCCGAAAGGCCTGGAAAAAGTGTTCCTGCTGACGACAGGTTCGGAAGCGACCGAGTGCGCGATCAAGCTGATGCGTCAGCACGGCAAAACGGCCGGCGGTAACAGCAAGATTGTGATTGTGTCATTCGTGAACGGCTTCCACGGTAGAACGATGGGGTCGCAGATGGCCGGTGGCTGGCCTGGCCAGAAGGAATGGATCGTCAACCTTGATCCTGCGATGGTGCAGGTGCCTTACCCGGACGGATTCCGTCAGCCGGATACGAGCTTCGATGTGTTCCTGGATTCGTTGAAGCAGGCGGGCATTAAGCCGGAAAATGTTGCCGGCGTGATGATGGAAACGTACCAGGGCGGTAGCGCTAAGCTCGCACCCGTGCCCTACATGAAGAAGCTGCGCGAATGGTGTGATGCAAATGATGTGGTGCTGACCTTTGACGAAGTGCAGGCGGGCTTCGGACGGACGGGTAAGTTCTGGGCGTTCGAGCATTATGACATCGAGACCGATCTGATCTGCTGCGGCAAGGGTATTTCCAGCGGGATGCCGCTGAGCGCGGTGATCGGCCGGGCACAGTTGCTTGATCAGTTCCCACCCGGCTCGATGACGAGCACACACACGGGCAACCCCGTCTGTGTCGCAGCGGCGCTGGCGAGTGTGCGATCGATCCGTACTGAAAACATGGTCGAAAACGCACGCAAGATCGGCGAGATTCTGGCGGTTGAATTGAACCGGCTGAAAGAAAAGTTTGATGGGCCAATCGGCGCCGCGGATGCGGTCGGCGCGGTGGCGACGCTACAGATGGTCAAGCCCGGGACGACGGAGCCGGACAAGCCGCTGGCGACAGCGATCGTTCGCGGGTGTATTGAACGTGGTTTACTCATGTTCGCCCCGGTCGGCACGGGTGGTGGGACGGTGAAGATTGCACCGCCGCTGATCACACCCGAGGATGTACTGCGTGAAGCGATCGGCGTCCTGGAAGAAAGCCTTGAGGAGGCGATTCAATGAGTGCAGTTGAAGCATCCAAAATCGATGTCGTGATCATCGGCGGGGGGATGATTACGCACGATCAGATCCTGCCCACGATCTACCACATGCAGCGGCAGGGTAAGATCGGCAATATCAAGATATGCGCGCTGAATTCCGCGCCGTTGCGCGAGTTGGCGGATGCAACGAAGCTGGCCGATGCGTTCCCGAGCCAAAGCTTCGAGGCGTTTCCTTCGCTGGATACCGATCCGAACGAAATGCATCCGGATCTGTACAAGCAAGTGATTGCTTCGATGCCCGCCAACAACATGGTGATCGTCGCGGTGCCGGATCATTTTCACTACGACGTGATCATGGCGGCGCTGAAGGCGGATCAGCACGTGCTGGCCGTCAAGCCGTTGGTGCTGAAGTACACGCAATCGGTCGAGATCGAGAAGCTCGCATACGAGAAGGGCTTGTTTGTTGGTGTGGAGTACCACAAGCGATTCGACCGCCGCAGCCTCGATGCGCGTGGAGCGTACCGACAAGGGCGGCTGGGTGAATTCAAGTGTGGTGAGGCCCGGCTGATCGAGCCATGGTTCTATCGCTACTCCAACTTCCAGAACTGGTTCACCTGCGAGAACACCGACCCGTTTACGTATATCGGTTGCCACTACGTCGATCTGGTTTACTTCATCTCGGGCCTTAAACCGACTGGTATTTCGGTGCAAGGCGTGAAGGGTAAGTTCCCGAACGGCAAGGAAGGCTACATGTGGTCGGCTGCGCGCGTGCGATTCGAGAACGGCGGGTTGTTGAACGTGGCGAACGGCTTGGGTTACCCGGACAAGGGGGCCGGCACGAACGACCAGGGTATCTGCCTGTACGGCGAAGGTGACGACTGCGGCACGATCCTCAAGCATAACGATCAGTTCCGCGGCGTCAGCCAAGGCTATGACCAAGGAGCACTGAAAGACGGCGAAGCCGCGTTCCGCTTCATTAATCCCGACTACATGCGTCTCGTACCTTACGAAGGTGAAGGCATGAAACCGGTCGGCTACGGCTACGACTCGATCGAGGCGAATGTCTTGTCTGCGATCCGCTGCAGCGCCGCCTCTTCGTTAAGCGATCGGCAGAAACTCATCAAGCAGATCGATGACCGTGGCATCATCGCTACCCCCGCCAACAGCGCGATCAACGAGCTGGTCATGGAAGCGGGCCGGCTTTCTATCCTCAACGACGGTAAGTATGTCAGTATCACCTATGGTGAACATCCCTGTGTGAATCTGGTTTAGTCCGCACCACTATTGTGGAGTACTCCGATGACGACGACTATGACCCCGCCGGTCCAGGAACCTACGACCGGGCTCGCTGATTCTGTTTTTGATCGTGCCAGGACAACGTTCCTGAAGTTTGCCGAGCCTTTGAAGCTCAACGAGAAGTATCCCGGCCGCGGTGTCCTGGATAGGATGACCACGCCGGACAAGACGGTGGCGTTTCGCCTGTCGCTTGAGATGGACGACGGCACGGTGCGGATATTCAAAGCCTATCGCGTGCAGTTCAATGATGATCTCGGGCCTTACAAAGGTGGCTTGCGTTTCCACCCGAGTGTGACCGAAGATGAGATGAAGGCGATGGCGTTCTGGATGTATCTCAAGACGGCGGTTGCCGGTGTGCCGTTCGGCGGCGCGAAGGGCGGCATCGCGGTGGATTACCCGTCACTTAGCCGGTCTGAGAAAGAGCGATTGACCAAGCGTTTTGCGTTGATGCTGCACGGGCTGGTTGGCGCGAGCACGGATATCCCCGCGCCGGATGTGAACACGGGCCAGCGTGAGATGGCATGGATGCTGGATGCCTGGCGCATGGCCGACGGCACGTACAGCCGTGCCATGATCACGGGCAAACCCCTGGACATGGGCGGCAGCGAAGGCCGGGCCGAAGCAACCGGGCGCGGCTGCATCATCACGTTGGGTGAGGTGGCCGGCGATATGGGTATCGACATGAAACGCAGCACCGCCGTGATCCAAGGCTTCGGCAATGTCGGCCAAGGCGCAGCCCATGAACTGCATCGGCGCGGCTGCAAAGTGATCGCGGTATCCGATATCAATGGCGGCCTGTTGAACCTGTCGGGAATCGATGTCGAAGCCTTGATCGCTCATACCCAGCGAACCGGAAGCATCGTGGGCTGCCCCAACGCCAAGGCGATCGACCGAGACCTTGTTCTGACCACACGGTGCGACTTCCTTATCCCCGCCGCGCTTGAGGACAGTATCACGATCAACAACGTCAATGACATCCAGGCAAAGATCATCTGCGAAGGCGCGAACGGCCCGACGACTCATAAAGCCGACGAAGTTCTGCATCGCAAGGGGGTATGTGTTGTGCCGGATATTTTGGCAAACACCGGCGGTGTGATAGTCAGTTACTTCGAATGGGTACAAAACCATCAGGAGTTGTACTGGACACATGAGGAGGTGATTGAAAAACTGACGACACGGATGATTGCCAACTACCGCAAGGTGGCTGACAGGGCGAAGGATCGTGATGTATCATTTAGACAGGCGGCATATGAACTGGCGATTGAGCGGATCGCTCATGCGATCACCGAGCGTGGTGTACAATAACCTTAGCACCCGGACGGATTCACAAAGTTTATGCCCGATGTGATACGAAAGACAACCTCATGGCGCAGGTTTGCCGACCGTTTCGGCCTGACCGGTTATCTATTTGCGTCGCCTTGGCTGGTCGGATTCTTTCTATTGATCGCGTTCCCGATGGTGGCGTCTCTGTTGTTGTCATTCACCGAGTGGAACGGAATCAGCCTCAGCCAGATCCGCTGGGTCGGGTTAGAGAACTTCACCAGCGCCCTGCGGCTTGATGAACAGGGCGACGACCTGGTGTACACCGCGCTATGGAACACGATGGTGTTCAGCTTCGTCAGCGTGCCGTTGGGCCTGACGGTGGCGTTGATGCTGGCGGTGTTGCTCAATCAATCGCTACGTGGCATTTCACTGTTCCGTACGGTCTTTTACATGCCTCACGTCATCGGCGGCATCGCAACGATCATGATGTGGTTGTTCGTTTTTAATCCGGATGCGGGCTTGATGAATATGGTCATTCGGCCGTTCTACAGCGCATTGATCTCGATCGGTGTGCTGGACCCGACGGCGTCAACCCCGGCCTGGATTTATGACAGCACCTGGTCCAAGCCGTCACTGATCATCATGGCGGTCTGGGGTGTCGGTGGGGCAATGCTGATTTTCCTTGCCGGCTTACAGAACGTGCCCGATCAACTTTATGAAGCAGCCGATATCGACGGCGCGGGGCGATGGGGCAAGTTCATTAATGTGACGGTGCCGCAACTTACGCCGACGATTTTCTTCAACCTCGTCATGGGTGTGATCGGCAGCTTCCAGGTGTTTAATGAAGCATACATAATGACCAAGGGCGGGCCCGACAATTCCACGCTCTTCTTCGTTTTGTATCTTTATCGACAGGCATTCGAGCAGTTTAACCTCGGTTACGCTTCAGCCTTGGCGTGGATTCTGTTCGTCATCATCATGGCGTTCACGCTAGTCATCCTGCGTTCATCCAAGATGTGGGTTTACTACGAAGGGGATGCGGCATGAGTGCTATCACGCCATCACCGGCACGGATGCTGACTCCCGGCAGCCGACGTCCGCTCAAGCGAATGCTCTGGCAGGCGTTGATGTACAGCCTGTTGATCGGTCTGTCTTTGATCTTTCTGTTCCCGATCATCTGGGCGCTTGTCGGTTCGGTGCGACCGCTTAAAGAGGTATACGACTTTCCTACGCTGTGGATCGAAGACCCACAATGGTCGAACTACAGCAAAGCGATGAACAAGCTGCCGTTTTTCCGGTTTATCTTGAACACGGTGGTGATCTGTTTCTCCGCGGTTACGGGACAGGTATTAAGCGCTGCGATGGTGGGCTATGCGTTCGCACGATTAAAGTGGAAAGGGCGGGATATCTGGTTCATCCTGTTGCTGGCGACGATGATGCTGCCGCTACCCGTGCTGTTGATCCCGCGATATCTGGAATTCAAGTATCTGGGCTGGATCAATACCTATAAGCCTTTGATCGTGCCGGAGTGGTTAGGAGGCGCTGCTTTCTTCATCTTCCTGTTCCGGCAATTCTTCAAAGGCATTCCGCGTGGTATGGAGGAGGCGGCTCGGATCGATGGGGCGTCCGAATGGCGCATCTTCTGGTCGGTCTTTCTGCCCAACGCCAAGCCCGTACTGATGACTGTTGGTGTGCTGGCGTTCATCGGCCATTGGAAGGAATTCATGCGGCCGCTGATCTACCTCTCCGACTTCGAGAGCTACCCGATCAGCCTCGGCCTGCAGATGTATAACACCTTGGAGGGCTCCTGGATCAACCAACTCCTGGCCGCCTCGGTAGTGGCTCTGGCGCCGCTCGTACTGCTGTTTCTGGCGGCCCAGCGGTTCCTGGTCAAAGGCCTGCTTCTTAGTGGGGATAAAGGCTAGAATCCGCGTACCCTTATTTTCTTTAAAAATGAAAAAATAATTGTATTTCCGTATTAGTCGGCTAGAATATGGTACCGGGGTCTAGGTATGTCTACAGGATGTTGGAGTTATAAAATGTTTGTTAAAAATTGTTTATGTATCGCGTCGATCGCTCTCGGGTTGGCTTGTCTGCAGTCCGCCCATGCCCAGGAGCACCGATCCGCTTGGATGTGGTCGTCTTCGGGACATCCGTATGGTGCGTACAACATCGTTGGCGATAATGAGGCCGAAGCAGCCCTGATTAACGACTTCGAACTCTGGGGTTTTGATCGCATCTACACCAGCCTCGGTACCTGGCCCACCACCGATCCCGAGCGTGTTGCCCACTGGAACGCCGGCCTGGACGCAGCCGGTATCCAATCCCAAATGCTGTTAGGCGAAGCGACTTGGATTTATGAAGGCTCTGCTCGTAACAGCCTGCTGAACCTTATCCAGAGCAGACTCATCAACTATAACCTCAGCCGAGTTGATACCAGCGAATGGATCGACGCGGTGCATCTGGACATCGAGCCGCACGCCCTAACCGCGTGGAAGAACGGTACGGATACTGACAGGCGTGATCTGCTGCTGCTGTTGCGTGATACCTACGCCGATGTGCGGGACCTGCTGGATACGAACGGCCAGACGCAGATCGAGATTTATGCCGACCTGCCCGTCTGGTTCGACAGCTCTTCCAGCATCGCTTGGAACGTCGGCGAACGCGACCAGTGGTTCACCGACATCGCTCTGTCTCTCGACGGCATCAGCATGATGGCGTACGAACGCTCGACACTCAGCCACATCAACAGTGGCGTCCAGTGGGAGATCGACAACTTCAACGGTGAAGTTCGCATCGGCTTGGAATCTAACGCCATCGGCCCAGGCGAAACGTTCCTCACTTTCGATGACCTGTTAAATATGGCAGATGCGCTAGATGCATACCACGGCACGGATATCGGTGGGATCGACTTCCATCCTTTGACCACCTTTGCCGATCAGGCCGAACACGCACCGGTAGATCCGACACTCGAAGGCGACGTCAACGGTGATGGATTCGTCGGCCTCGATGACCTCGATGTGTTGTTAACGAATTGGAATCAGAGCGTCCCGGTGGGCGACAAGAGCCAGGGTGACTTGGCCGGCATCGGAGACGGGTACGTCGGCCTGGAAGACCTGGACGTGATACTGAATAACTGGAACGCCAGCCTGCCGGCTTCCAGCAGCGTAACAGTCCCCGAGCCCGCGATGTTGAGCCTGAGTGTTCTGGGTGTTTTATTGATCACCAAGCGACGTTAGCCAACATCTCGCGAAGCGGGATTATTACTCTCTGAGCGAATGCACGCCGCATGCATGGGCCTGAGTGGCACAGCACCGGCTATCAGCTTGTAGCACTTCTTTGGCTTGTCTTTCGGCAATAAGTAGTGCTTCCATGGCCTTGTCAAGCGCCGCCGCGGATTGCGGTACTCCGTGAGATGTTGCTCAGAACAACTTTGTCAAATCACCGACACGGTTATGTGGTGATTAGAGATGTGTGATCGTCAAACTTGGCCAAACCCGTTGCAGGTATTCGGCAGCTAATCGCCGATGACACTGATCAGCGTTCGGTTCGGCGCAGAGCAGGCAGCCGCTATCGAGCTGTTCCGGGTTCAGGTCACGGTGGGGTTGGCGGTGTTCAAGGATGGCTGCGTATTCTCGTTCGTATTCGGGCCAAGAGTACTCACCCTTCTTATAGCCATTCAGAAGCTGCTTGGTCGGTGCAAATGCGGGCAGATGGATGTATCCCGCGCCAACGATGGTTCGCAGGAAGAACGGCAGGTCGCTGTTCTTGGTGTAACCGGCAAGTTGCGAGCTGTTGTATAGCCGCACATCAAGCACGCGTTGAACACCTGCGTCTTTGAGGATCGTGAAGAACTGTTCCGCCGACTTGCCGGCAAAACCAATGGTGAAGACACGGTGTGGCTGTGTGCTCATGGCGGCCCCGTTCTGAAATCAGTGCCCCTAGAAAATGGGTCTCTATATATGGTTGGAACAACGCAAGTATGCGCTCAAAACCGTCGCACCACAAGGGCGTGACTACGCTAACGCTCAGCCACAATGGGAGTAGAGAAAACTTCGGGCCTTCTGAAGTATTATGCCCAATCCGCCTGTCTGTGCGCATCATGCGCTAAATGGCTTAGGTATACGGCCAGCGTTGGTGTTGCGGGGCCTTGCACAAAACCTTGCACGTGGTTTCGGGCGCTTGTACGAATCCTTGCAAGGATGGTAGGCCGACGGTGGCACATGTTGGCGTGTGTTGGCGACCGGGTGGCGTTGGCCTGGTGGTGCGGCCTGGCCGTAACTCGCGACGTGGGCGAAACAAAGACGCCTCGTGTCGCCGTTTGGCAGCACAAGGCGTTGATCGTCAGGTCGGTTAGGGAAAGCGGGCGAAGGGACTCGAACCCTCAACATTCAGCTTGGAAGGCCAAACGCCCACGGTTCTAAGATTCTTTCATATAGTGACTTATGGCATTACTTCCGGGGGCTTGTACGAATCCTTGCAGGTGGTGGCGGCCCGAACGTTTTCATGGGTACCACCCATAAAACGAACGTTTTAGTATCCGTGCGGATATTTTCGCACAGGAAGACCGATTCTGCGGACATTACGAGTTCTGCGCGAACGTTTTTCTTGCCAAGGCCCCCATAGCGGACGATAATCTCCCCGGACGAACGTTTTCAACGGGAAAGCCATGGTTACGAACATAACCACATCGCGTGAAGAACGGCCAGCGGGCTACGCCGCCCTCGCTGCCATGCTCGGTCTCCAGGCGATGCCAAACTGGCACGAGTCGTATGTCGCGACGGGCCGCCGGATTGATTCGAACCCGACCACGGTCCGTGAAGTCTATCCCGCAACGTACTGGCCCGGGGACGGCTTGGGAGATCATCTGGAATTCGCCCTCAAGTACGACGGCGTGAATTTGGCCATACTCTCGGCGGTCTTCGACGCCACCGATGCGGCGCAAATTGCTGCCTACATCCAGTCCAAGCCGAACGGCAAGTACGCGCGACGCATCTGGTATCTCTACGAGTGGATGACCAACACCAAGTTGCCCATCGATGACATCAAGGGCTGTCGGTACATCGACCTGCTGGAATCCGAGCAATACATCACGGCGAAGACACCAACCAAGAGCGGTCGACATGCGGTCAACGACAACCTCCTCGGCAGCACTGAATTCTGTCCGATCGTTCGGCGGACCGAAGCCGTCAACCACTGGTTGAACGCCGACCTCAAAAAGCGATGCCAGGCAATACTCGGTGACTACCCGCCGGAGCTACTCAAGCGTGCATTGAGTTACCTTTACACGAAAGAAACGAAGTCGTCTTTCGAGATCGAGAACATCAAGCCCGATGCGAGCCGTGCCGAGCGTTTCGTCTCGTTACTGCAATTGGCTGAGACCGAGGACTTCTGTGAGAAACATCGTCTGATTGATCTGCAGAACCGCACCGTCGACCCTCGCTTCGCCGATGCCGATTACCGAACCAGCCAGAACTACGTTGGCGAAACGGTATCCTACCAATCCGAGCGCGTTCACTACGTCTGCCCGAAGCCGAATGACATTCACGTCTTGATGGCTGGGTTGCTCGAAACGCATGATCGGATGGACAACGTAGGTGTCCACCCAGTCGTTCACGCGGCCCTTATTGCCTACGGGTTCGTGTTCATGCACCCATTCGAAGATGGCAACGGTCGCATCCACCGATTCCTCATCCACAACATACTCGCTCGATCTGGCTACACGCCCGAAGGGCTGATGTTCCCCGTCTCGGCTGCGATGCTGAAAAACCCACTGGACTATGACGCATCGCTGGAAGCATTCTCCCGGCCGCTCTTGCCTCTTGTGGAATACACGCTGGACGAAGCGGGTCAGATGACTGTCCACAATGAGACGGTCACCTGGTATCGCTTCATCGACATGACGCCACAGGTGGAGGCACTGTTTGCGTTCATCGAGAAAACCATCGACGCTGAACTGACCGACGAGCTGAACTTCCTCATCAGCTACGATCGCGCCAAGGCCGCGATCCAGGACATTGTGGATATGCCAGATCGCCAGATCGATCTGTTTATCCATCTTTGTCTTCAGAATCACGGCCGACTGTCGGGGGGTAAGCGCCGTAGCCACTTCGACATGCTTACCGACGAAGAGGTGTCGGGACTGGAACAGGCTGTGAGTGGTGCGTATGGCGTCGAACCTCTTCACTGATCATCCAAGTCACCATTTTTCTTTTGAAAAAGTTCGACGAGCCGCTGGACCAGCTCTCGCAGGTCACCAACCTCATCTCTAAGCAAATTAATCTCCGGGATCACAATCTCGCGGATGGCCCGTCGGGTGTTGAGGCGATTGGCAAAGATGTCGAAAAAGCGAAGTCGGCCGGGATCGGTCATGTCGAAGCTCTTGACGTGGCTGCCCATGAACTTCCTGTACACGCCATCTTCGTCGAGAACCTGTCCGTCCCGCTTCATGATCCTGACTGGGATCTTGCGAATCGATTACCTGATTTCAATGGCTGACAGTAGTGATAGGATTGAGATGTTATAAATCAGTATTTACGTGAAAATACGAGACAATATGGCCATTCCAGACACAGAGACATTCTTGGCCTACATTTAGATCTGCTCCAACAAGGCCGGTAGCCACATTGCCAGTGATGGGATGAAAGTGATCAATAGTAGTGCAATTAACATTGCTAAATAGAAAGGAAGCATAGAACGTGAGACACGTGCGATTGTTGTATTTCCTACCGAACATCCGAGGAACAGGCATGTTCCAACCGGCGGTGTACATAGCCCGATGCATAAATTGGCGATCATCACAATTCCGAAGTGCACAGGATGCATGCCAAGTTTAACCACCACGGGCAGAAAGATGGGTGTAAAGATCAACACTGCTGGTGTCATGTCCAAGAATGTTCCGACTACTAGCAGTACCAGGTTGATGATCAGCAGGATCACGATCGGATTGTCGGATATAGCTAACAATCTGGTACTAATCTGTTGAGGGATCTGCTCGAAGTTGAGGAACCAGCCCATCGCTTGGCTTGCACCGATCAGCAACATGACGATGGCATTGGTTTTGCCGGTTTTAAGTAGGATATCCGGCATTTTTATGAGCCATGCTCGAGATCGGACGACGGCGTCGTCGATTATGCTGATCTCATACAACGTCTTGTCATGAAGCGCTTGGGAAATGCATTCTAATCCCCAGTGCATAGCCGGGATAAAGAACGCGTAGATGACGGCAATAGCTGCGGCCTCGGTGGCACTGAATATCCCGCCGAGTATCCCGCCAATGACAATCAATATCAGTAGAAGGCTTGGAGTAGCCCACACAACGTCTCTGAGTAGTTGTTTTATGCCTGGCCAATCACCAGCCCCGTACTTAGCTGTGATGCTTAAAATCAAGCACACGGCCATAATCAACAGTCCGACTACGATACCGGGTAGCACGCCGGCCATAAATATTGCTGCGACGGAAGTGCTCTCTGCAACTGCCGCATAGACGATCATGATATTTGACGGTGGGATCAGCAGGCCGGTGGTCGCAGCGGTGGTGGTCAGTGCGGTGGAGAAGTCTTTGTGGTATCCCCGCTGCTTCATCTCGGGGATCATGAACCCGCCGATCGAGGAAATCGCCGCGGCAGCGGAACCGGAGATCGACCCGAAGAGCATACAGGTGAGTGTGTTGACATAGGCTAATCCACCTGGCAACCAGCCCAGTAGCGAGCTGGCCAGGTTCATCAAACGTTTAGCCATGCCGCCCTCACCCATCAGGTTACCGGCGAGGATAAAGAACGGGATCGCCAGCAGCGGGAAGCTCTCGATGCCTTCGGCCATCTTCCAAGCGACCTGTTGTTCAGTAGAAACTTCGCCTAGCGCCAGAATCGCAGTGAATGTTGCAACTGCGATCGCAAAAGCAATCGGCACGTCCATTAACAGACACGTGACGAACACGACGATCAGGAGGACTGCTTCGACTTCCACGGCTTACACTTCCTGCAAATCTTGATCGAAGGTAGTTTTTTCGCCTTTCAAGGCCTGGCTGAGTTGGGCGACAGCGTAGATAGTGATGAACACACCGCTGATCGGCACTGCGAGGTAAACGTAACCGCGAGGCAGACCAAACAAACCTTGTACGATCTGTCCCGAAGCGAGACGTTCAGCCACCAGGCACCAGCCGCCCCAAACCATGACCAGCAGCGAGAAACCAATCACAAACAGTTGAACCAGGACCCGGTTTAACCTTCGTGCATCCGGGTCAAGCAGGTTGACGAAGTAGTCAACGCCCAGGTGCGAGCGATCTCCGTAGGCCAGAGCCCCACCCAGCAGCGATACCCAAACCAGCAATGTGGTCGCCAACGGTTCGGTCCACGTGCTCTGATTACCAAGCACATAGCGGGAAAAAACACCCCAGAGGACGTCAATCGCGAGCATCGCCACCGCCAGGATCACAACGCATTCCAGTATCCGGGTAAGAATGCGGGTGATTATGGTCAGTAAGGTCAACATCTATTCGACACCTCGTATGCGCTCGAGTGTGATCTTCACGGATTCGTTTTCTATCGCGTCATACATCGGGGTGACCTTCTCGATGAATGGGTCCAAGTCCGGCGTGTAGATTGCAACGCCCTGACTTTCTGCGAATTCGATGGCCTCCTTGGACTTTGTCTTCCAGAGATTTCGTTGGAATACACTGGCTTCCTGTGCGGCCTGGGTAAGCCATGTCTGAACCTCGGTCGGTAAGGCCTCGTACCTCTCGGCGTTGATCACCAGGATGTCCGGCACGCGGGTGTGTTTGTTAAAAACGAAGTGCTTGGCGACCTCATAATGGTGGCTTTGAATGTAGCTAGGTGGGTTATTCTCTGCGCCATCGACCATGCCCTGTTGAAGTGCGGTATACAACTCATTCCACGGGATCGGTGTTGGCGAGCCGCCAAGTGTACTGATCATCTGCATCGCGACGTCGCTCCGTTGGACACGGATTTTCATACCAACTAAATCGTCTGGGGACAGGACGGGCTTGGTTGTGGTGTAGAAGTTGCGTGTGCCGGCGTCAAAGTAGCAGAGGCCGCGCAGGCCCTTGTCTTGGCCGGCTAAGAGGAGTTCCTGTCCGATCCGGCCGTCTAATGTTCTCCAGTAGTGGTCGTGATCACGGAAAATGTAGGGTAGGCCGAACACCTGCATCGCTGGGACGAAGGCCTCCATTGGTGCGGTGGAGATCTTGGTAATATCCAGTGTTCCCTTCTGGACCTGCTCGAGGCAGGCGGTCTCGTTTCCGAGCAAGCCATTCGGGATAATTTTTAACTCGACCGATCCGCCAGATAATTCTGTGAGGCGTTCCTTCATATGCAGGATGCCTGCGTGAACCGGATGTGTTTCGGGAAGCGCGTGTGCCAAGCGTAACACGGTGTGGTGCTCAGATTGACCGCTACGTGATAGACCGAAGGCAAACCCAATCGACGCTGCCAATGTTCCACACAGTAAACCAACGAACAGGAATGAGACCGACTTTTTATCCATGACGGTTCTCGGTGTAATCTCAGGATTGAGTCGGTGTTGATACACGAGTTTCGCGCGGTCCTTGATAGGCTGGCGCAGCGTTACCAAATGTAATCGAAATACGATCCAAGACGATGCTGGGGTCAATGCCATAGATTGTCAGAGTATGCGTACCTTTGGGTATAAGTACAGTCGTTGACGCTGTCATGGCATTGCGCAGGATATTGTGTTTCCACACACCGTCACGCTCATGGTTGCCATGCTTGAAGGATAGCATCTGTGGTTGGCCATCGTCGATCGATATCGCGCAGACCAGGCTATGGTCCTCAGTGATCTCGTGTGTAGGCAAGGCCTGCAGGGTAACCGTGGCTGAACCGCCTTCGGACAGATAAAGGGGGTAGGTAATCGTCGGCGCATTCGTGCCAGCCACGAGTTTGACTTCTTCGGGCACCAAACGGGGGAACAAGCCCACACAGACCCCCGAGTAGCCCACACCATCGATGATGCGCCATGTAATGTTACCAGCGCCTGGTACGTTGTCTTGAAAATGTTCGGCATCAATGGACACCACGTTGTTTTCACGGATGAACGTGCCCGGCATGATGTCGACATCAGGATTCTCGATGGGCAACTTTAACCGGTAGTGCGAATTGGGGCCATGCAATACAATCGTGGCGGTAAGGTGGTCCTGTCTAGGTGCCCGGCCGAAGTCTACCGCCACGCGGATGCGTTGATGTGTTTCGACATCGCCTTCGCTCTGGGTTAACTCTACCCACGATTCGCTTGCTTCGGCTTTCCAACGGGCCGATCCGTTACCGGTGTTGTAGAGATCAATGAAAGCTTCTCGTTGGGTGTAGCGGTTGAGTACAGGTAACTGGTTAGGCTGGTCGGTCAGCGCCAGATCGGCCAGGGCGGCAGGGGTATTTGCGGGTACCAGCGCGATGGCTCGCAACTGTGCCCCGTCCTCGCGTGCGATCACGGTCACTTGGTGGCTGCCTGCCGACATGGTGGCTTCGGTGACGTCGAACCATTGCCATGCCTCTCCGGTTTGGTTGTCGTTCCAGGTAATCGGCTCGTTGTGATCGATCGCAATGTGCCAGGAATCGGCGTTGTCGTTGAGGTGCATGACTTCAAGCCTGAGCGTGTACTTGCCAGCGGTGGCGACTTTGAAGTTGAACGCGGCACGAGAGGGCCCATTGGCCTGCTGTACACGGTCGGTTCCGTCATCGGCCAAGGTGATGGCCGGTCCTTTGGGTGTATCAACACGTTCCAACTTGCCGTTGATTTTGGCTTTCCCGGCGTCGAGGCGCACCGGCTGGGGCACCCTATCGGAAGTAGATGGCTCGGAATTAGTTGCCACTGCGGGGATGCTCTTGCCTTCCACACGGACAGCCAAACCCGGTGTACTGGTCGTTTTCACCGTGCCTACAGGCGGCATCTGGAACACGGCTAAGCCACGCGGGTCCATCGACATCATCCCACGCCACTTCCCACCAGCAAGCTCTTCGTTGTACCGGCGTGTGCTCTGCTTAATACGTTCGTTGGCTTCATGTGATAACTGTGCATATTCGTTGGCGGCGGGCCAGTTGTGTTGTGCCAGGAACCGGCTCTTTTCGGCGTAGATATGTTTACGGTTCATGTCCGCCGCACCTTGCACGGGGTAGATGACCAACTCGAAGTAGGCATCGTGGTAAATCTCAGGTAATTGCTCGCCGATGGCTTCGGCACGCGCCTGCAACGCGTCGAAGGCATCAACTCGTCGCTGAGCCTCGTCGCCGTGCGCCCAGTGTGATAAATCGCTATCCCGCACACCCGTCGTCGGGTACACAGTGCTCCAGCCCATGAACTCGGGTTTGCGGGGGTGGTTAAGTTGGTAGTACTCGGTCATAACATCGGCCATCGCTTCGGCGTGCTCATCACCAAAGCTCTCTCGGAAGAAATCGACGAGACCGCGATGCGCATCGGTGGGGCCGTATCGGTCGGTATCCCATGCCAGGCGCAAGAACCAGTCCATACCCAGTTCGCAAGGCTTGATGTCACCAACATTGTTAACCCAGAGCCGGTCGGCACCATACTCTCGTGCTTTTGTCATCTCCTCCCAGATAAGCCCGGGTGGGGTGGATTCGATCCATAGGTAATCGTGGGGCTGCCCCCAGTACGAAATGTGATAATACACACCCGCGCCGCCGGAACGCTTGCGCTCCTCGGCATTGGAAAGCTTGCGGATGTAGCCGAAGTTATCATCGACCCAACCCATGATGACATCCTGGGGGACCTCAAGCCCCGCATTGTAAATCGCGAGTACTTCCTTGTAGGGCACGAACACCTGCGGGATCTGTTCGGCGGGCTTGCCGATGTGGCGTTGCAGCATCTTCCGCTGTTGGGCGAAGATATCATGCATCCGATTGACTCTATCCTGTATGCTGCCGCCGCCCACCATGCTGCTGTCATGAATGCCGCGCATGCCGATGGTGTAGATATTCTCGTATTGTCCGTTCTGCCTGACCCGTTCATCCCAGTACTTCAGCACAGCCTCGCGGTTGGTGACGTAGTTCCAATCACCTGAGCCATCCCGCGCCCATTCATCCACGTTATTACGCAACATCGGTTCGGCATGACTGGACCCCATGATGATGGCGTAGCGGTCGGCGACAATTTTGTTGTCGGAGTAGTAATTGAACGCCCTTGTGGAAGGGTGCATGGCGGGCCAGATATAGTTCGCTTTCAAGCGCAACAAGAGTTCGAAAATGGCGGCGTAGGTTTTGGGACCGATGTCACCTGTTTCAGGTTCATACGTCTTGGCGGCCCAGGGCTGCAGGCCCCAGTCTTCATCGTTCAGGAAGATGCCGCGGTACTTGACGGTCGGCGGTCCGATGCGATGCCCATCGGTGGTTATATGTAGTTGCTCGTGCTGTTTTACCGGTACATCCGCCCACCAATACCAGGGCGAGACACCGATCGCACGGCTGAGTTCGAAGACGCCGTAGGCGGTGCCGCGTCGATCACTGCCGACGATGACGAGCACGTCAGCCCCAGGGGTATCGTCGCTGTGGATCTGTGCCAGCTTGAATGATTCCCATTGCCCTTGCAGGTCGGAAACATCCAATGCACCTTCATCGACGAATTTCTTGATGAGGTCGCTGTGCCCGAGCGTTCCGATGATGACAGTTGGTCGGCTGATGTTCCAGGCGTTGACAAGTTGAAGTTGAGGCTTGATGCCAGTTACGCGTTGTACATCCTGAGCAAATGCTATCGCCGCGACTTCTTTAACAACATCCGGTTCGTCTGGATCTACCAATAACGTGGCGGCTACATCCTTGTCAACGAGTGGAAATGCGCTGGAATGGGCAGAATTTGAAATTTCTAGAGCATGGCTGCTCGTGGTGGTGACCGCGAGCAGTAGTAAGCAAAAGGCTGTCAATATCAATCGCATGAAGTAATCCTTGATCCAGAACTATGAGCCTTGCACCGCCTGGATGCCGGCACGAATATAACCGATCGCATGGGCCATACCCGCATGCCAAGGTGCATCGCAGGCCATCTGTGGTGTATGATCGGGGATGATCACCCCGTCGTAATTGCTGTCGTGAAGCAACTTGAGAATATGGAGTATGTCGACGTCACCTTCATCGATAAAAACTTCACGATAACTGGGGACCTTACCTCTTACATTTCGCAGGTGCACGTAAGCGATCGCGTTGCGTTTCGTGTAATGCGTGGTCGCTTCATAGACATCGCCTTCAGTCATTTCAGCAAGTGACCCGATACAGAACTCCAAGGCGTTTGCGTGGCTTGGTACGATATCAAGGAGCCGATCGTACAGTCCGGGTTGGTGCACAAGCCGTGCGGTATTGCGCAGCGTCGGCATGGGCGGGTCATCCGGGTGTGCCGCAAGACGTACACCCGCTTGCTCTGCGACGGGAACGATCGTTTCAAGGAATACGCCCAGGCGTTCCCATAGCTGTTCTGCACTTACCGCACCGATATTACCTGCCGGAGCATTCGGATCGTATGTCATGTTCCAGACATCTCCGTTTGGGATGGCTGGTTGCTTGTCAGGATTATCAAAACCAACTGCCATCGCCCCGCCGCGCGCACAAGGCAGTTCCTGATGCGCCCACACACCCGCGATGCTGAAGTTATAACCCATCACGGGGATACCGACCTGCCCCAGCCGGTGGATGAGGGTCTTGAGCCCTTCAAGCTGCTGACTTCGCCTTGGCCCTGCAAGCAAGACGTCATACCAATGAGCCGGATCAAAGTTTTCTACGGCCGCCAACTCAAGGCCGTGTTTGTTGATTGTGCGTTTCAGATCGCCAAGCTCTTCTAGCGTCCAGAGATGGTTCGGATCACCGGCGTGGCCCCAATTCTGGTTGCTGCCGCTGCTGTGTACACGCCCTTCACGGAAGTAGTCCACTAGATGCGCAACAATATGTGTGCAACCCGCTTGACGCGCAAACTGGAAGTTACTGTCGTTGAGCATTCGGCGGTAAAGGCCAAGGCCGACTTTCATGATGTCAACTAACTCCAAGGAGTGAATTGGGCCTAGAATCCAATACTGACGCCACCATCGACATGAAGGACAGCCCCGGAAATGAAACTGGCGGCCGGAGAACAGAGAAATGCCGCCACACGCCCGACCTCTTCAGGGCAACCAAGACGTCGCATAGGCGTACGGTCAATAATGCGCCTCTTTCGATCGGGATCGCCTTCAAATGCTTTTCGAGACATGGGGGTTTCGATCCACCCTGGTGCGATAGCATTGACGCGAACACCATGTGGAGAAAGCTCTACTGCCAACGATCGGACAAGTCCCAGTTGAGCAGACTTGGCCGCTGAGTAGGCGGTCACTTGCGGTATGCCAAACACTGCAGCCATTGATGCGATGAACAGGATAGAACCCGAACCCGCTGCTGCCATATGCCGACCGAACTCACGTGACAAAGCAAAAGCCGCAGTGGCATGTGTTTCCAATACTTCAGAAAACTCGCAGTTGCGGGTCTCAGTAGCCGGGCGTTTCAGGTGGATGCCCGCATTATTCACGAGGATCGTTGGGGGGCCAAAGTGTTCCGCAACCTGTTCATACAATGATTGTTGCGCATCCCCGGTGGTTACATCGGCAACTATTGACACCGCCGACTTACCTAGCCTATCGGAAGCGTTGTATAACACGTCTTCACGCCGACCGACAATAGCAACTTGCCCCCCCAGATTGGTGATCGATTCTGCGATCGCGTACCCAAGTCCTGTACCACCACCTGTCACCACGGCAACTTGGTTCTCAAGTCGGAACGGATCGACTGCGCCAGAATCTGGCACATCCGCGATGATCGGAGAAGGCAAAATGGATGCCAGCGATCTTTTCCGGCTATCAGTTTCAGCTTTAAAGTTCATGGGACTACGATCTATCACACAAAAAATCTTCAATGCACGGAGTTCTGCTTGTCGAATGACATGGTAGTTGATAAAGTCGCTTCGCTTTAGTAGCTATGTGCGAACAGGGATGGTGTAAATTGCGAAACGGCCAAGAGGCCAATTCACTTTGAGGCAACAAAGACCGGCTCACTGATGTCATAATCAATCAATAGAGCACATTTGCATGCGTTCACCTAAGCATACAAATCCTCGTGTTGCCTTGGCGTTCCCCGCCGGTCTGGCACACCTGCATCGGACCCTACAGGGCATCAAAGAGTATGTACGTACACACACCAATTGGTCCCTCATCGTCAATACTGAAGCCACAAATATCAGCTTCAAATCTCTACAGAACTGGAAGGGTGAGGGGGCGATTGGCGTTATTTTATCGCAAGATGATCTCAAACAGGCGCGTCGTCTTCGGATGCCTCTGGTCTCGATGAGCATTGCACCGCCACAGGCAGGCATCCATTACGTGCGGGCGGATCACTGGAAGATTGGATTGTACGCTGGTGAGCATCTGCGCTCATGTGGGTTCGAGCATTTTGCGTTCTATGGCATCATTGACACCCCCTATGCCGAAGAGCGCCTACGTGGATTCTCCGAGGTGATCGCTCCCCATGTCTGTGAAGTGCTGATGTCTGACACCAACCTGCAGGATAAGTTTATCCTGTGTGATGTTAGTGATGAATTACGCAACTGGCTCAGGCGGATGCCAAAGCCCTTGGGCCTCTTTGCAGCCAACGACGCACGAGCACGCATTGTTGCTGATACCTGCATGGAATTAGGCTTCAAAGTACCCGATGAAGTCGCAATCGTCGGTGTGGATAACAACGAAGTGATGTGTAGATTCGCTTCGCCCACTCTCACAAGCATCCCATGCAATCGTACGCAGATCGGGTACAAGGCAGCAGAGGTACTTGACGCTTTAATGAACGGCATGGATATACCGATTGATACGGTTGTCCAACCGGGCGAGATCGTCTGTGGAGAATCAACAGATATCGGAATTTTCAGCAACCCACACGTTACAAGAGCGTATCGATTCGTCAGAGAACATATACACGAAGCCTTCGGGGCCGAGGAACTCGCTCGATACCTGGGTATTACTAGACGCCGGCTAGAACAGTGTGTAAAAGCAGCTACCCACCAAACACCCTATGAATTTATTTGTGCGCTGAAGGTCGAACACGCCCGGCAGATGTTGGGCAACAAGAACACTTCAATTCACCAAATTGCTAAGTCATGCGGCTTACGTGACAGCGGACATTTACGCAAAATATTTGTGAAGTTTACTGACCAGACGCCCAGCGCCTACCGCAAACAACTTCTGGCGGATACTGATCAGAATCCCAAATAACCGGATTCAGGCTTATCACACTCTAACACTGATATCGGTACAGAGCCTTCCGGCACTTCGTCTTTAGGGGCTGCCATGTTCGCAAATGGGCCCTTGTGCGAAACCGCTTTTGTTTTACATTCTTACTACAAGGTGTGTATTGCTCCACCGAGTGTAATTTGTGTCGCGCGTTCTCAGTGCAGACCACAGCCGCGTATGTTCAGTTGATTACCTGTCTTCAGTTATTACTTTTCACGATATGGAGGGAAACATGAGAAAGTATCTTCAACGGCCATCGTTTATTAGTTCTGTCGTTCTTGCCGCCACGCTATCAGCCAACCCTGTACAAGGTGCTTCAATTGGCATCGTTAACGGTGACTTCGAGGCCGACGCGGCAGACAACGTGGCGCCACCATCTGGCTGGACAGATAACAGCGCTTCCGCTTCATTCTGGACTGGCGTCCTCGATGAGAGTGGTAATCCGACTGCCGCAGAGGGAGCACTGGCCCCGGCCCCGGGGCTTGGTAGCTACATCCTGACAACCGCGCGTACTTCAGCGGGCGTGGGAAGTCAGCCGGTCGATGCTCAGCTAACTCAAACAGTGGACCTTTCCGCATTCGGCGCCGCGATCGATGCCGGTGACCAGGTCCTGAATGTTGACTTCATCTACTCAAGCAATGACGGCCGTGACACAGGCGTTTTCTCGCTACACTTCTTCGGGTCGACTGACGGCTCCGGAGCAGAACTGGGTGCTGGATATCTTGTTAACCTGGATGCAGATAACGGCTACGCTTTTACCGGATGGTTTGAAGAGACCGCAGGCGGATTGGTACCCATTGGTGCGCGTAGCGTCACACTTCAGATCGATACAACTCGGACAGGCGGTTCGGAAACCAATGTCTGGATCGACAACATTACCGGCGACATCAATACCATCCCCGAGCCTGCAAGCTTGGCCTTGTTAGGTCTTGGCGGCGCAACACTGCTTACCCGTCGGAATCAGGCGTAACCCTCCCAACACCGAACGTGTGTGTGTGAAAACATGCACACGTTATTTCATTTTGCAATAGTACATCGTCATATCAAGCTACGTCACTTTGGCAAGCGATGATCCGGTGGCAGAATATAGCAGCGATGCAGGCATGGATGGTGATATCCACGTGATAGCTAATAGGTTCAACTCTGCGGCAAACCACTTCGCATTTCACCACCTTTCGGTTCGCACATGAACTCTTGTGCGAAGCCGGGTGCTATCTATGATTGAATTTGCAGGTGGTGTGGAGGACACCTCCTGTGGCGATCAGACTCACGTATGAGTTATTGAGCACATTCTCAGTATGTATCAGGTCTTTAAGTTTTCGACTCATTTTGTTTTCACTTTCTTCACAAAAATGGAGGCTTATTCATGTTACGCACGCATTCATACCCAGCACTCTTGGCAAGTGGGGTGTTTTCGATGTTGTTGGCTGCCCCCGCAATCGCAGCGCCTATCAACATCATCAACGGTGACTTCGAGCTCGACGGTGCGGATGACGTTGCGCCGCCCAGTGGATGGACAGACCTGAGCGTCGCCGACGCGGGTGGTCTACCCCCGGGCTTCTATACGGGTATCATTGATGAAAGTGGTAATCCGACTCTCGACGAAGCTGCAACCGCACCGGCACCTGGGCTGGGTGACTACATTCTCACCACCGCACGTACATCAGCTGGTGCCATAGACCAGCCAACCGATGGCATCTTGGTTCAAACAGTAGACATTTCCTCGTTTGCCGCATTAATCGATAACGGCGATCAGGCTCTTGATTTGAGCTTCATATATGCCAGTGACGACCAGCGTGACACGGGGTCCTTCTCTACACACTTTTTCGCATCCACCGATGGCTCTGGTGCGGAACTGGGTACGGGGTACAGCGTCGCTCTGGATGCTGACAATGGTTATGAATTTACCGGCTGGCTCGAAGAAAGTGTTTATGGACAGATCCCATCAGGCGCACGCAGCGTGACTTTGCAGATCGACACCACACGAACCGGTGGTTCTGAAACCAACATCTGGATCGACAATATCACGGGCGACATCGACACCTATGTCCCGCCGCCGCCGGTACTACTAGGCGACATCAACAATGACGGATTTGTCGGCCTGGACGACTTGGACATCGTTCTGAATGAGTGGAATATGGGTACGCCTCCAACACCCGCAGGCTCGCCTTCCATCCCAGAGCCAGCCAGTCTGGCGCTGCTTGGCGTGAGTGGAATCGCCATCCTCCGCAGTCGGAAGTAACCCTCAATCCTCGTCTGCCGTGGGTTCGCTCGCCCACGGCGGGCATTTACAGCGCACAGACATCTGGTAGCCACACCCAGTAAGCACTCTCCCACTACAGGATGTATGCAATGCATATTAAACCATTACAGATAAAAGGATTTACACTTATTGAATTGCTTGTGGTGATTTCAATCATCGCCTTGCTGATCGGCATCCTCTTGCCGGCGCTTGGAGCCGCCCGTGCCACCGCGAAGCAAGTTCAGTGCTTGGCGAATCAACGCAGCTTCGGGCAGGCCGAGTGTTCCTTCGCTGCCGACAACAGAGATTATATGGTGCGCGGCGGCTACCGAGACAACATATTCAAAGACTTCGGGCCCGGTAATACAGACAATGGTTTGGGATTTACCTTCTACGCGTTGGCGGAATATCTCGGCCTGGATAAACCGCAAGGCGATATCGTCAATCCCGGATCAACCGATGTTTCTGACTGGATGGACAAGCACGATGACCTGTTCCACTGCCCATCTGTGGACGACCGGACTTATTCGCTGGGCTATGCTGTCAACTCCCTATGGTTCCAAGGATTCAAAGAACACAATCTATATCTCGAAACAACATATCGTGGAAGCTATGGGGGCAGATGGTCTGCTGTTGAATCTGTCGATATGGTCACCCGCACCAGTGGCACATATCTCTTTGCCGAAATGAACATCACTGACCTAATAGCACAAAGCGGCTATACCCTTAAGAACTGGCAACTTGCTGTCTCTGGTGTTTACACCAAGAATCATCTGAACTTCGAGTACTTTAATGGACGCCCGCGCCCCGGCAGCCGGCTGATTGCTGCCGATGACGACCGTCACCGTGGCAGAACTACATTAGCGTTCTTTGACGGCCACGCCGAAGCTGTTGAACTCGACTGGAAGTCCATCACTCTGGAAATGTTCAACGACTCTCCCGCAAAGTAGTCTCTCTTTCTAAAACCTTTGGGATATCTCCAGGAAATATGGAGAAATAAATATCAATGAAGTATTCATTAGTACAACGTAGTGCAATGCTCACCCTCCTGATAGGGATCGTATATTCCCACTCTGCTTCCGCACAGACATCTGTTGACTATGTCCATGGCAACCTGATCCAATTCTCCGAAAATGGAGCATGGAGTTGGTATCAGGACGAACGTGCGGTAGTCGACACGGCAAACAATCAGATTTTAATTGGCTCTATTGCTAACCGTGGTGGTTACGGCGGTGAGGCTGTAGATGGGCACGTCCGGGTAACTCGATTCGATCTTAATACAGGGCTGCGCAACGCTTCGGTGTTAGGTGATATCGAGTCATACGGGGGGGGCGACGACCATAATGTCCCAGGGCTTTTAGTTAAAGAAGACGGCGATGTATTAGCCTTCTATGCTGGTCATAACAATGTGTTTAGCGTTGAGGATGATCGTAGTTTCTATCGCACTCTCGACGCTTCGACGCAGACTTGGAACGCCCAATCGGAGTATCACTGGTGGGACGTGATCCCCGCTAATGCCCCGGGCTCGGGTGGCACAACCTACTCAAACGTCTTCCAACTCTCGGCGGAAGACACAGATGGCGACGGTAATGGCCGGCTCTATAACATCGCTCGCACGCAGCAAAGCCCGCACATCATGTATTCCGATGACAATGGCGCGTCGTGGAACTACGGCGGCCAGCTGACTAAGCAGAACGCAACCCCGCCGGTCAGCAGCTACGTCAATGGGTACTACAAGTACGTATCCAACGGTGTGGACCGTATCGATATCATCGCCACCGAATATCACCCGCGCGACTACAACACCAGTATCTACCATGCCTATATCCAAGGCGGGAAAATGTACGATTCGGCCGGCAACGTGATTGATGGCGACATTTTCGACGCCGCAACTTCATTTAACGCCAGCAACGTCACGTCCACAGACGACTTCACAAAGGTATTCCAAGCAGGTACGACCGAGAACTCCCGGGCATGGAACAGCGACATCCAGTCGTACCCGGATGGGTCGATCAGTATGCTGTTTAAGGCACGAGACGGGGCCTTCAGCAGCCACACAGTCGGGTCTAACAATCACAATGTATGGTTCGCCCGCTTTGATCCAAACACACAGACTTGGAGTACCCATGAGATCGCCCGTGCCGGTGCTTCTTTGTTCGGTGGTAACGAGACCGATTACACAGGTCTCGGCGCGCTGGACCCCAATAATCCCAATGTCGTCTACATTTCTACCGAGATCGATCCCAATACCAACACTAACCTCGCACACCATGAGATATACAAGGGGATAACGTATAACAAGGGCGCAACATGGGCATGGACGCCCATCACGGAGAACTCATCTTATGACAACCTACGCCCCATTGTGCCGGCTTGGAATGAAGAGGAAACAGCATTGATCTGGTGGCGTGGTGATATGAGTTCATCACAGTACTTCGATACCGCCGTGACCGGGGTGGTCATCCGTGACACAGAACAGCTCTGTTGGGTTGAATACCTCGATGCGGATCTGAGCAACACCACACGCGCTGACGGGCTCGCATTCAATCCCACGACCGGTTCAAGCCAAGGAGCCGCGGACAACAACTGGCATCTCCGCACCGGCTTCGCCAATGGCTCAAACGTCTTCACAGCGGATGAGAACGACAGCGAGAGTGTGCCTACACTCGAAACAACAGTGACAGACCTGAGCGAGGGCACGTATGATGTGTTCGCTTACTTCTGGAGTGCGATGGATGCTGACTGGCGCATCCTAGCCGGATTGTCTGAAGACAATCTTATGGTTTATCGTCGGCGCGGTTCTCAGCAAGCCGATGAGACACAATTTGATACGACGTTACTGCTTGATGAGGCCAACCGCTCGCTCTATCGCGCCTATCTTGGCAGGATTGATCTTGCTCAAGGTGAATCGATTAGCGTATTTATTGATGATGACAGCACTGCTGATTCAGGACGAATCTGGTATGACGGCATTGGCTTTGCAGAAGTGATGCCGAGGCTGCAAGGCGATATAAACCGTGATGGGTTCGTCGGCCTGGACGATCTGGACATCATTTTGAATCAGTGGAACATGGGCACCCCACCTTCCGGAAGTATCCCAACGATTCCCGAGCCCGCCAGCGCGGTGATACTTGGTGTTTGTAGCACGGCGATCTTACGTAGACGCACATAATTAATTATTCTTAACCGATAACTCACTAACCAATGGGAGCCGGAACAGTTTTGATTCAAACGCGGCTTATGAAAGCATGAATACTCATGGTAGAATTCATTGCTTTGGATTTTCTCTAGCGATAGCTGAATAGTTCAGTATGTCTTTAACCACAAGAAAATCAGGCCAGGCGCTACGATTTGGAACAATAGGTATACGCGGTTATGGCGGTGCGGTATATAGTCGGTTAGCAGAGCAACACATCAAAGAGGTCGACGGTATCCAGTTTGTTGCCGCTTGTGATCCTTCACCCCAAGAATGTTCTACGCTGATCAACAAGTATCGTGAAGTTGACATTAAGATTGTTCGCAGTGCGGATGAGTTGTTTGCTATGGATCTGGACGCGGTGTGGTTGCCGTTACCCATTCACTTGCATCGGGAATATACGATTGCAGCTTTGGAAAGGGGGATAGCCGTAATATGTGAGAAGCCGGCAGCGGGATGCGTGCAGGATGTAGACGCAATGATATCGGTTCAGAAGAAAACGGGATTACCCGTTCTTGTCGCCTTTCACCACTTGTTTGATCCAGTGATACTGGATGCAAATAATACCTTGGCAAGTGGACGACTGGGAAAAATTAAGCGGGCCGTTGTTTATGGTTGCTGGCCCAGGAGTAGTCAGTACTATTTACGCAACGATTGGGCGGGGCGCAAGCGTATCGGTCAGCGTATCGTCAACGACAGTCCTGCCTGCAATGCAATGTCCCATTATATCATGCTAGCATTGTTTCTGAGCGGCTCAACGCCGGGGGCAGCCGCAGAAGTAAAGCACGTACAATCTTATCTCTACCGAGCAGCGAATATTGAGAATTATGATACGATCAGTATGCGGATCACCACGACATCAGGCATAGAAGTTGACGTTCATCTGACTCACGCAAGCCGTACCGAAGTCACACCCACCGTGAGGGTATACACCGAACGGGGCCATATCAATGTGACGGATAATAGGAATATAATTATTGAGCATGATGGTGATTGTGAACGTATACCATGTAATAATCAGTCACATTACCTGATCGCTCCGACTCTGGTCGGTCTTATTCAAGGGAAAGTCGAAAGTTATGAACCCGCATCACTTGCTAATGTACGTCAACATGTTATGGCTTGCGAACTAGCTTCCCAAAATACTTCTGTGATAGATATCGATTCTGGCACACTCACTCCGGCGGGAGACCTGCAGGATAATGAATACAGTGTAATTAAAGATATCGAAGCAATGATTATGGAGTGTGTCCATAAGGGTCAATTGCTGGACACTCTTTAGAAGTAATTCCTGCGCTGTGTGTAGAAGCTGTTTCAGAATCTCTAACAATGTCTAATCCTGTGTAATTATCCGCGATCTCTCACCTAACAGATACCGTTTTGAAACCAGTTCTAGTGGCCCAGCGGATTGTGATCGAGAATCTGGCAGAATACGAACTGATCATGGACATCGAAGTTCAGCCATCACTCAGTCACTGCGCAGCAACCGCGCTGCGATGGGTGTCGTTGGTTTGGATGTTTGACACAGTTATCCTCGAGTAATATCCCTTGTACTGTGCTTCGGCCAGCTTGAAAGCCAGCCCGTATTGGGTGTTTGGCGATCGTCCGTGTACATCATCGATATCTGCGCAGTTATTCAGAGGACGCTGGCAGACGGCGTAGACCATACCTTGGTAGCGCGTCACGATTAACTCGAACGCCTTATGGTCACGGGCATGCACATACCCGGCTAGTAGGCTTTGGTCCGTCATTGCTAATTTATCTTGGAGACACGGCTTTAATTAAAAACGGCTTTCACAATTCTGTTGTTGTTCAGATAAGCGAATACAACCATGATATCGCGAGAATTGAAAAAAATAGGCCTGCTGCGCGCCTTGTTTACAGCAGAAACGACCAGATCGGTGCACAATGGACCACTTCAATGGTGGCGTTCTCCTTTGTATAGGGGAATGGGCATGTTTGAACACACCCAAAGGACGCCGCCATTTTCATTGCGTCATCCACAATATTCGGGAAAAGCACACACGCTAATACATTTTAATATTCTGTTGCTGGAGGATTTATTGTATGTTCTGCCCGATCTACAGATTGAGTATTCTCGTTCTATGTACTATCGCTCCATCAGCCACAGACTACGTTCTTGGCGCTGATATGATCAACAGCGGTATCCTGTTCACGCTGACCAATACCGTCGCCGCTCCAAACGAGGTATGGCACTGGTATCAGGATGAGCGTTTGGTCGTTGATACAGAGCATCCCGATGGCACGATGCGGTCGATGAGTACAGTGTCCTTCTCACAGGAAGACAACACCACCGCGCTGCTCGGGCCGCGGGGGCCGATCACGACGTTCGTTGGCTGGAATAACCGGGACGTTGGCAGAGTCACTAAGACAGCAGGCCCGGATATCCTGGCGGCACAGGGACAGCAGACCGCCAAACAACCGACGATCGCCCCAGACCCGTCGCCGCCTCCGTTATGCGACGATCTGACCCCCTCGTGTGTCGCCGATGTGGGGCATCGGGCCGCACAGTGGCAGCTCGACCACTTCGAGAACACGCCCGAGTACGGCAGGTACTACAAGTATTGGAGCAAAAATTACCGTGAGTGGGTCTGGGCGACTTACCTGACCGGATTAATCAAGTTTGCAGAGCAGATGCACGATCAGGACATGCTTGATGAGGTGCACCGGGTTTGCGTAAGGAACGGTTGGAAACTCGGCGGTCGCCCCCGGCACGCAGACGACTGGGCGATCGGTTGGCCCTATGCCGCGGTATACCTGCATGACCAGCGGCTCGCGATGCTCGCGCCGACACGTGAACGTTTCGATCGGATCATGACCGAGACCTGGGACGAATCACTCGAATGGAAAAATAAGATCGAGACAAGAGAGTTGGCCTGGTGCGATGCCCTCTTCATGGGGCCGCCGACGCTAGCCCGGCTCTACACCGCCACAGGCGACCGGCGCTACCTTGACTTCGCCGACAGCCTTTGGTGGAAAACCACGGATTACCTGTACGATACGAAACGGCACCTGTACCAGCGGGACAGCAGCTTCTTCGAGAAGACCGAGCCGAACGGCGAACGTGTCTTCTGGGCGCGTGGCAACGGCTGGGTGTTCGCGGGCCTGACACGGATGCTTGAGGATCTACCGATCGATCACCCCAACCGCGCGCGGTACTTGACGCTTTATAAGCAGATGGCCGAGAAAATTCGAACGATCCAGGGTGACGCCGGATTCTGGCCCATGGGCCTGCTTGATCCCGTGCGCTGGAAGAAGTCTGAAACCAGCGGCACGGCGTTCTTCGTCTACGGCCTGGCGTGGGGAATAAACCATGGTCTGCTCGATGCCGAAGTCTATCGTCCCGTCGTTGACAGGGGCTGGCGGGCGCTGGTCGGCGTCACCAAGCCAAATGGCAAACTTACACGCACCCAGCCCATCGGTGAGCATCCCAACGACTTCGATCCCGAAGCCACCATGCCCTACGGCATCGGTGGCCTGCTCCTCGCCGCGGCCGAAGTCCACAAGATGACACTGCTCGAGGGTGCACCATCCATCCGGCTTGTCGGCCGAAATGATCTGGAGGTACTGCGGCTGAACGAGACGATTGAATTCGACTGGGCAAGTATCACCAGCAAACTGGATGAGTTGACCCCGAAGAATGTGGCTGTTCTGGACGAGCTCACCGGTGAGTTGCTGCTGACCCAGGTAATGGATAACGATGCAGACGGCAAACCGGATCAACTGCTCATACAGACTCACTTCCAAGCCAAGCAAGCCAAGTCCTTCCGTATCTATAAGGTTGATCATGAGCTGCCCGTTTCGACATCCCGTGTCTTTGGGCGGCCGGTCCCCGAGCGTGTAGACGACTTCGCTTGGGAGAGTGACCGCATAGCCTACCGTACGTACGGCCCTGCGTTGGAATCCGCCAACGATGCAGGCAGCGGCATCGATGTATGGACGAAGTCCGTTCGTTACCCGATCATTGACAAGTGGTACGCCAGCGAGGATTACCACACCGACCACGGTGAAGGCGCTGACAGCTACAAGGTCGGCAAGAGCCGTGGCGCTGGAGGCCTGGGTGTGTACGCCGATGGTAAGCTGTGGACATCCGGCCACTACACGACCGCGCGCGTACTCGCCAACGGGCCGATCCGTGTCCTTTTCGAGTTGGACTTCGCTCCATGGGACACACCTTTGGGCGAAATAAGTGAGACGAAACGGATCAGTCTCGACCGCGGACGCAATCTCAGTCGGATCGAATCTGTATTCAAGTTTGAAGGCAAGGCCGGTGCCCTGCCGATCGCTGTGGGGCTCGTGAACCGTAAAGGAGGGGGAAAGGCGGAATCGGGCGATGGCTGGGTCGGCTACTGGGAACCCCGCAACGGTGAGTACGTACATACCGGCATCGGTGCCATTCTGCCTCACAACGACTTCAAGGTCACGGCACACACCCAGACACGCACATCGGGCGTTGGTGCAAACGCGCACGATGAGACCAATACGCATACGCTGGTGGTGACGGAGATCCAGATTGGCAAGCCGTTTGTCTACTACGCTGGGGCGGGCTGGTCTAAAAGCGGAGACTTCCCTGACGCAACCGCGTGGTTCGATTATCTAGGTAAGATGTCATCACGTTATTCGAATCCGATCCGTCTGGACCATGCGGACTGAATTTAGATATCCGAGGAGCTTACATAAATGAGAATGCAACGCACTGCGGACGCGCAAAGTTATCGCCGGATGACCAACGCCGAGCTACGTGAATCGTTTCTGATCGAGAACCTGTTCTGCTCCGGCGAGCTGTCGCTGACATATACCGATGTGGATCGAGCGGTAGTAGGCTCCGCCGTACCCACCGACGCACCGATCCTATTGACTGCCGACGACGCCCTGCGAGCCGATTACTTCTGCCAACGTCGCGAACTTGGCGTGATGAACATCGGTGGTGCGGGCTCGGTGATAGTTGACGGGATCCGACATGACATGGCCAATCTGGACGTACTTTACGTCGGCCGGGGCAGCCAGGAGGTCGTCTTGGAAAGCACGTCCGCCGGGTCACCCGCGAAGTACATCTTGCTGAGCTACCCTGCGCATACCGAGTACGCCACCACTCACGTCACACGCGAACAAGCCAACCGTGTAGACCTCGGGTCCGATGACGCCGCCAATAAACGCACTATCTTCCAATACATCCACGAAGACGGAATCAAGAGCTGCCAACTCGTGATGGGTTACACCGAACTGGCGACCGGGAGTGTGTGGAACACCATGCCGCCACATACCCATAACCGCCGCAGCGAAGTGTACCTGTACTTCGATATTACCCAGGACCATCGCGTGCTTCATCTGATGGGCGAGCCCACTGAGACACGCGGGCTGTGGCTGTCCGAGGCGCAGGCCGTACTCTCCCCACCCTGGTCGATCCACTGTGGCTGCGGCACGTCCAACTACCGGTTTCTTTGGGGTATGGGTGGCGAAAACCAACGCTTTGCTGACATGGACGCCGTCACGATTCCTGAATTAGGGTGATTGATATGACCGCGCTGGAAAGCTTCGACCTGACGGTAAGGGTCGCACTCGTGACCGGCTGCAAACGTGGTATCGGATTCGCGATGGCCGAGGCCGGAGCCGACATCATCGGCGTCAGCGCGTCGCTGGAATCCAAAGGCAGCGAGATTGAGAAAGCGGTCCAGGCCAGGGGCAAGCGATTCCGTGGCTATCAATGCGACTTTGGCGACCGCTCCGCGCCGTACGCTTTCATTACCCACGTGACCACAGAACACCTACGCATCGATATCCTCGTCAACAACGCGGGCACTATCAAGCGCAAGCCTGCCGCCGAACACCCCGACGATTGGTGGGATGAGGTGATTGAAGTTAATCTCAGCGCGCAATTTGTCCTCAGCCGCGAGATGGGCCGGCAGATGCTGGAACAGGGCTACGGCAAGATCATTTTCACCGCCTCGCTATTGAGCTTCCAAGGCGGTATCACGGTGCCGGGCTACACCGCAAGCAAAGGCGGGATCGCAACGTTAGTCAAAGGCCTAGCGAATGAATGGGCCAGCAAAGGCGTGAATGTCAACGCAATCGCACCGGGGTATATCGCTACCGACAATACCCAGGCTCTGCGTAGTGATACGGCTCGTAGCGAGCAGATGCTTACCCGCATCCCCGCAGGCCGCTGGGGTGAGCAGGCCGACTTCAAAGGGCCGGTCGTCTTCCTCGCGTCCAATGCTTCAAACTACGTCCACGGCGAAGTCCTGACCGTCGATGGCGGGTGGATGGGACGGTAAATCCAGGGCACCCCATTATTTTTCAAATTCTATTCTAGATTGGCCTTGACCAATACCGCTTGAGCATCACTACTGTATCGGCCGCATTTGGCGTTACCCCGGGGATGGTCAATAATGTCCCATGAAGCCGGGCCTATAAAGGCTAGCGATGAGGTGGCTGAGTAAATGTTGTCATTATCTGGATCTGCCTTTCTACGAGGTGCCTGTAAGGAACTTTGTTTATCTCGAAGCGCAAGTCGGCAGATTGGTTCAATCAGAACTTCAGCGAAGGCGAATTTGTCGAGATGGTCAATGCAGGCAAGATCACATTGCCCAACCGAGATGCCCTTGAACCACTTATCGATATTGATGTCATCGCGGATGTTGCCATCGCCGCACTGACAGATTCTCGCCACGATGGTGAAGTCTACGAGGTCACCGGCCCCGATCTTCTTCGTTTCGCCGATGTGGCCGGCAAGCTTAGCGAAGCAACCAGCCGTCAGATCGAGTCCCCCCCCGATCACGATCGGCCAGTACAACGAGGGGCTTATCGACGCCGGCGTTCCTGATGACTTCGCCAAGCTGCTCCGGTATCTGTTCGAGCTGGCCGCGACCGCTGTCAACGCATATGTCGCCGACTGCGTGCAGCGCGCACTGGGCAGAGCCTCTCGTTCATTCAACACCTACATGAAAGATGCCGCGGGCTGGGGGTTCTGGTCGACGCCAGAAGCAATGAACACGCATCGATAATCGCCCTGTCGACGACTAACAAACGTGAACGGTAAGACATTCAGTGGGAGCGCGTGGAGCCGAGTAATCGGCGAATCAATATTGCCTCCCTCCTGAAAACCCGATCCAAGTTTTTATGAGAAAATCCAGCGGGCCTTTGGCCGGGAAGGATTCTTTGATGAAGAAGTGACACAGAGCCGAGCAGATCGTGACCAAGCTCCGCTGGGCGGATATTGAACTGGGCAAGGGCTGAAGGTGCCGGAGGTCTGCAAGCAGTTGAGCATCAGCGAGCAGACGTACTACCGCTGGCGGACGAAGTATGGCGGGATGAACCCTGTACGACGGCTCGTTATGGAAAACGACACGCTCAAAACAAACTGTGTCTAACACCGCGACTGGTTCCGCTGGCATCACTGAGAATCGCGCCAGGAAGGAACCATGCCGCACCCCGCCGCGAGCGCCCTTGCACCCAGTTGTCACCGCCAACCATGACCTGCGATTGACCACAGTCGGCAATAGCTGTCAAATAGGCAAGTCTCGCGGGCCAACGCATGCGGATGGGGGCGACGGCGTGCTCAATCAGCCCTACACCCCTCTTCTCCGCACCAGGACAGAATGACGATCATACCTAGGTAATGTGATGACGATTGACGAGCTAGCGGACTATCTCAAGATCAGCAAGTCCACTCTTTACTACCCCGTTCGATGCGGTGAAATTCCGAGCACCAAGATCGGCCGCCACTAGCGGTTCCATCGGCAGATCATCGGGTGATGACTCGGTGAAAGCAGACGTGACAACAATAACAGCAAAGGATAACCCACTTTTGTCAAACAGGTTGAATAATACCTCATCGATCACATAAGAACGACAAACAGGACGCGAGCGCAACAATCCAATGCTTGCTGTGGCTGGATGATGTATCGTGCCAATCGATGAAGCCACCCGGCGAGGATTTACTGGCCCGCTCACGGATGAGGAATAGGCGGCATCATTGAAGTACGTGCCCGACAACGTCCCCGTCGATGAAATCGCGAGGCATTACAGCTACTAAATGTGAGGTAACCCGTATGAGTCAGAAGATATACACACTTCGCATCATGCTCCGCGACAGCAAGCCACCAATATGGCGGCGGGTGGTGGTGCTCTCGGATATCAGGCTCGGACAGTTGCACGAGGTGATTCAGATCGCCATGGGGTGGACGAACAGCCACCTGCACCAGTTTGTACTACGTGATAAGTCACTCAAACCGAGCCGCGATGAAGTCAAGCAAATGAGTCAGGACGACATCATGAGTGATGTGTTCATTGCTCGCATGCGTGGAGAGCGGGTATTTGTGATGACGACCACACCATTTGGTGATTTTATTGAGGATATGGATGGTGAAGATGAAGATATGGTCACGCTGGCCGAGGTGTGTCCGAAGGTCAAAAGCAAACTGATCTACGAGTACGACTTCGGCGATGGGTGGGAACACATTGTCGAGGTGCAGAAGATCGAAGAGCCCAAGCCGGGCGTCGAGTATCCCGTGTGCCTGGCAGGAAAGCTGGCCTGTCCGCCTGAGGATTGCGGCGGCATCTATGGGTACTACCATCTGCTTGAGGCGGTGGATGATCCCGATCACGAAGAACACGATGATCTGGTTGAATGGCTGGGTGACGATTTCGATCCCGAAGTGTTCGACCTCGACGAGGTCAACGACATGCTGGCTGAGTGGCGGGAGTCGTGAGTGTGACTGATTCGGACCATCAACATCAAACGCCGGCGCTCGACACGGTTTACGAACACCTGGCCGATGAGATCGAGGGCTGGGCCAACATGTTGGGCACGGACACCACATACACCGATCCGATACTCGAGGAGATCGGCTCCAATGAGTGGGCTGCATCATTGCGGAAGTCCAGCGACTGGGCGCTGCGAACAGCAGAAACATTGCTCGCGGCTCGGGGCCAGTCAAGTCGGGCCGAAGACCTGACGCTTCGAGCGAAAGCGTTGTTTGATGCGGCTGAAGCATATGAGCAGCGTCTGGATGCGATGGAAGACCAGTGCCGTGTGCGGATCGAGGGGGTCACGGCCCGGTACCGCCGGGTATTCGCCGACGATGATCCTGATGCGATCCAACTCGGACGCTTGTGCCAGGGTATCCAGCGGGTATGGTCGCTGACCCTCAACGACCGCTCGCCCGAAACGCCCAAGCAGTTTGCCGAGGCCATCGACCGCGCGTTATTTGAGGAACATGGCGCGAAAGCCCGGGCCAAGGCGGAGATACAGCGGCTCGCGAATGAACTTGTCGAGCATCTGCGCCTGCTGGCGAGTATCGAAGCCGGTTCCGACACACCATCGTCAGCTACGCCACCAGCTGGCGAAGGTGGTGCCTCATCGAGGGTGACCGATCCGGACGAATCGACTGAAGAACCGCTTGGCGCGCCTGAGCCTGACCCGTTGGATTCGCGAGTCGTGCGTTGGGTGGGCAAGCGGCTCTACCTCGGACCGGAGGGCTCGCAGATTCGCAACCTGTTCATGTTGCTGGCCAATAAACCAGGTGTGTCGCATACGTTGGGCGAGGTGCAGCGAGCAGTTGATGGGATAGAGACATATCGCAACGAGCATGGCAAAGATCAGTTCGACAAATCGATGAAGCGTATTGCCAAGGCCTTGTCCAAACTCCGCAAGCATCTGCGCGAGAACGACCTCGACGACCACGTTATCATCATCAAGGAAGGCCCCCGCGACGAACCTTCGTACACCTTGGTGTCACGTTTCGGCAATTAATGACCATTCGATCTTCCTTCCGGGCACCACTGACAATTCCCTCAGATTCCCTAGAGAAAGTCGCTCTATTCCCTGATTCGGGTCGCAAAATCGCCCCTATTGCAAGTAGATGGCCGTCGCGGTGGCGGTCACCAACGAACACTTGCACGGAGGCGTTCCGCTATGCAGTACCTGTCCGTTTCAGAGACAGCCCGACGACTCGGCGCTCGGCCACGCGACATCCCTGACCTGTTCCACCGACGGGAGTTACGCGACGACCTATGCCCGATCATCGGCGGGCGTCGGCTGATCTCCGAGGACCACCTCGACATGATCAGTGCTGCTCTGCGACGCCACGGCTACACCGTCGGGCAGATGGATAAGGGGGTAGCTCGTGACTGATACCACCTCTATGCATCCCCTGGTAACCACCACCGCTTTAATGACCATCAAGGATGTCGCCCGTTTGCTGAATTGCTCGGAGCGAACGGTGTACCGGCTCAACGATTCCGGTCGCATGCCGCGCCCGGTGCGGCTGGGGACGCTGGTGCGTTGGAAACGAAGTGAGATTGAACAGTGGATCGCCGATGGTTGCCCGGCCGTGAAGGGAGGCCGCCGATGAGCGATCGTCAGAAAGAGTTGATCGATGCTGCGGTTCGGTACGCCGAGATGGGGTGGCCGGTGTTTCCGTGCCATCCCACTGGGCACCAGCCGCTGGTGGAAAAGGGGTTTTACGCTGCCACCACCAATCGTCAGCAGATGCTGCTGTGGTGGTCGCGGTGGCCCGATGCCGCGATCGCGCTGCGAACCGGCATAGAAGCGGGTTTGTTCGTGATGGACATCGATCCACGCCACGGTGGCGACATCTTCCTCGATGAACTCGAAGCCGAACACGGGCCCTTGCCCCACACGGTTGAATGTCAAACAGGCGGTGGTGGCCGACACATCTATTTCAAATGGCCTGGGCAGCGGGTGAAATGCTCGACGGGACAGGTCGCTTCGGGCATCGACATCAAGGGTGATGGCGGATACGTCATCCTGCCGCCGAGTAATCACGAGTCGGGCAACACCTACAACTGGTTGCTGGAGCAGGAGCCGGGCGAGTGTGATTTTCCCGACGCGCCCGCCTGGTTGCTCACAGCAATCGGTGCGGGAGCCCGTGCAGAGCCGAAGCATTTGGGTGCTGCGCCAGTCGCTGAGGGTGATGTGATTCCCGAGGGGCATCGCAATAACACATTGATGCGTCTGGGTGGCCACCTTCGTCAGGTCGGCATGAATGCCGCCGAGATCAAGGCTGCGTTGCTTGCGCGAAACGAGTCCAGGTGCCAACCGCCGCTCGATGTGAAAGAGGTCGAACGCATCGCCGATAGCGTCAGCCGCTATGACCCCGATAGCGCCCGCCAGGCGGATATTGAATGCTGGCCTGAGCGGTATCTCGGTTATACCAATGCCTGGCCCGACCCGCAGCCAATCCCCGATGACCTGCCGCCGGTCAAGCCGTTCGACCCGGTGTTGCTGCCCTCGACGCTTCGACCTTGGATCGTGGACATCGCCGATCGCATGCAGTGTCCGCCGGACTTCCCGGCGGTGGCATCAATGGTGGCGCTGTCGGGCATCTTGGGTCGCAAGATCGCAATGCGCCCCAAGCAGCGAGACAACTGGACGGTGTACCCGAATCTGTGGGGTGTGCTCATTGGTCGGCCGAGCCTGATGAAAAGCCCGCCGATGAAGGAGACGTTACTACCGATCCGACGCATGACCGCCGACGCGCTGGCCGAGTACGAAGCCGCCATGGCTGAGTATCTTGCCGCGTCTGACCTTCAGGGCATCCAGACCAAGGTCATCCGCAACAACATCGCCGCCGCCATGAAGGCCGGTGAGGACACGCAGGATTTGCAGGATGAACTGGCATCGATGACCCGGCCCGAGGAGCCGAAGCGGAAACGCTACACCGTTAACGATGCTACGGTCGAAGCGCTAGGTGAGATTCTGGCTGCCAACCCCAACGGCGTCATCATCGAACGCGACGAACTGATCGGCCTGCTCAAGTCGTTGGAGCGCCCGGGCCAGGAGGGTGCTCGTGCGTTCTATCTCGAAGGTTGGACCGGCGACGGATCGTGCGAGTCTGACCGGATCGGGCGCGGCAACGTTCGCATCGATGGGTTCTGCCTGAGCATCCTCGGGACCATCCAGCCCGGTCCACTTGGCACCTATCTCGGTGAAGCCCTGCGTGGCGGCACCGGTGACGATGGCCTGATGCAGCGGTTCCAGATGGCGGTCTGGCCTGATGACCCCGGTGCATGGCAGGTCGTTGACCGCTGGCCTGATTCTGATGCGAAGAATTCGGCCTACGAGGTGTACCAGCGCTTCGATGAACTGCCCGCCTCATCCATCGGCGAACTGCCCGGTGCGTTCGATAGCAACACCATGCCGTTCCTTCGATTCGATGCTGAGGCGCAGGACCGGTTCTATGCATGGATGGTGGACCGCGAGAACCACCTCCGAAGCGGTGCGGAACATCCTGCTGTGGAGAGTCACCTGACCAAGTACCGCAAACTTGTGCCGGCGTTGGCGCTGATTATCCACCTGGCTGAGTCCGACGGTGACCCGGTAACGCTCGATGCCGTGACGCGGGCGATCGGATGGGCCGACTACCTCGAGTCGCATGCCCGGCGCATCTACTCGCGCGGCATCCACCCGGCCACGGCGCATGCCCGGGCGCTGGCCCAGCGCATAGAACAGGGCGATGTGACCACCGGCTTCACCATCCGTGATGTGTACCACGGCCACCACTGGTCGCTCCTGGCCGATGCCGAACAGGTCCAGCTTGCCGTGGATGAACTGATCGAACTGAGCTGGCTGCGAACCGAGACGCTCAACACGCCGGGCCGCGCCAAGGTGGTCCATCACATCAACCCCAAGGTGGCGGCCCCGACGCCGTGATCGGCCGCCATGGTTCAGGGGTTCAAAAGGTCCAAAAGCCCAGTGGGCCGACCTTCTGAACCTTTTGAACCTGCGGACCTGTGGCCCCTTTTCGCGAGGGGCCGTGTTGCCCTTGCTTTCAGGGGCGACTGACCGCTGAGTGTGTCAAGGACGACCAACACCGGGCGTATGGCCCGGCTTGAAGGGATTCGGATATGGCGAACATCTTCAGAAAGACGTACACCCAGCACCTGCCCAGGCAGTGCGAGATCGTCGAGCGGCGGGGCCATCGCGTGGCGATGTGGATCGACCGGCGTGGTCGCAAGCACTACGACCAGATCACCACTGGCCAGCATGGGCAAACCAAGATCATCCGAGAGAGCCCGACGTGGTTCGCCCGGTATCGGGACGCTGAGGGTATCGAGCGGATCGAATCGACCGGGTGCCGAGATGAACAGGCCGCCCGGCAGGTACTGGCTGACCTGCTGCGGCGGGTCGAGCATGTGAAGTCGGGTATCCTCACCGCTGAGCAAGAGCGGCAGGCTGACTTCGCCGACCAGCCCATTGCCCGGCATATCGCCGCCTACATGGAACACCTCAAGGCCAAGACGGTGCGGGGCAAGCGGGTGTCGGCCCATCATCGACGAAACGTGAAACACCAACTCGAAAGAGTCGTCGCCGAGTGCGGGTTCAAGCGCGTAGCGGACATCTCCCGCGAGGCGATGGAGACGTGGATGAACCAGCGTGAAGTTGAGGGGATGGCTGGTCGTACGCGCAACACGCACCGTGCAGCGATCGTCGCGTTCTGTAACTGGTGCGTCGAATCCGGGCGGCTGAGTTTCAACCCGTTGGCACGCCTGCACAAGGCGGATGAACACGGTGACCGTCGGCGAAACCGGCGGGCGCTTACCGAAGATGAGATCACGAGCCTCCTGCGAGCGGCAGAACTGCGCCCGATTGCTGAACTGGGGCGCGAGAGCGTGGCCAAGTCGGATGGGGAGAAGTCGGGACGCAGCACATGGACCAAGGCGGAACTGACGTTCGACACGCTCGATGCGGCATACCAGCGTGGGCTGGACCTGCTCGCTGACCAGCCCGACCGCATCGACACCTTGATGTTCGTCGGTCGGCAACGGGCGCTGATGTATCGCATGATGATCTGCACCGGCTTGCGCAAGAACGAACTGGCCAGTATCACTGTGGGCCAGACCCATCTCGATGGGGAGTACCCGTATCTGGAACTACTTGCCAAAGACGAGAAGGCAGGTCGCGGTGCGATGATCCCGTTACGAGCGGACCTGGTCGAAGTGTTACGGACATACATAAACAACCTCCACGCACGCGCCGGTAGGACACTTCGGCACGAGACACATCTGTTCCCAATGCCCAAGGACAAGATCCGTGTGTTCGATCGCGACCTTGCTGCCGCGAGCATCCCCAAGCGAGACGAACGCGACCGGGTGGTTGATCTGCACGCCCTTCGCCACACGTTCGGCACCCATCTCGCCCGGGCAGGTGTCGCCCCGCGCGTCGCCATGGCCGCGATGCGGCACAGCAGTCTCGAACTCACGATGAATGTGTATACCGACCCGGCACTGCTCGATGTGGCCGGGGCAGTTGAGGCGTTGCCTGCCTTTGGTACACCTGCAGGTAATGGGACCGATAAGGCCCATTCCGTGGCGGGCTGAGGCCTCATCTTGGTCCGACTATTTTCGTGGCCATCGTAAATTGGTCTTGACTATTTTACGATACTATCGAAAATGGTCAGCATGAAACCCGTCGCACGCATCTACGACCGCTTCCTCGCGGAGCACTTGACGCAGCACCGGCAGATGGCTTTGGTGAGTGGACCTCGGCAGGTCGGCAAGACCACCACCTGCCGTAACCATGCCGACAGCTACGCCAACTGGGACAATACGGACGATCAGGCCGCCATACTCGCCGGGCCTGCTGCCGTGGCTAAGCAGTTGGGCCTTGACCGTCTTCGGGACAAGCTGCCGGTCGCACTGTTCGATGAACTGCACAAGTACATGCGATGGAAGCAGTTCCTCAAGGGCTTTTATGACAGCTATGCCGACCGGGTACACGTGCTGGTCACCGGCTCAAGCCGACTCGACATATACCGCCGCGTCGGCGACAGCTTGATGGGTCGATACTTCCTCTACCACATGCACCCATTCTCGGTGGCTGAGATCGTCCACCGTGATCTTCCTGATCCCAAGCGGATTGTCCGCTTGCCGAAGAAGCCCAAGGCAACCGACTTAGACTCCCTCTGGCAGCATGGCGGATATCCAGAGCCGTATCTCAAACGCGATCCACGTTTCAGTCGCCGATGGCAGACGCTTCGCATCCAACAACTGCTGCGCGAAGACCTTCGTGACCTGACACAGGTTCAGCAGATTGACCAGATCAGCGTGCTGGCTCGGATGCTTGCTAGCCGATCTGGCTCGCAGATCACGTTCAGCAATCTGGCCAAGGATGTGCAGGTATCAGTGGACACGGTTCGACGTTGGGTCGAAACGCTCAGCAGCCTTCATCACGGATTCCTGATCAAGCCGTGGTTCAAGAACGTCACCCGTTCGCTTCGCAAGGAACCGAAGTGGTTCTTGCGTGACTGGGCGGAAATCGAAGAAGAGGGCAGTCGAGCCGAGACATTTGTCGGCTGCCACCTGCTCAAGGCGGTTGATGGCTGGAATGACTTGGGGCTTGGCAAGTTCCAGTTGGCGTACCTGCGTGACAAGGAAAAACGGGAGGTCGATTTCGCCGTGATTCGTGACGGCAAGCCGTGGTTCCTGGTCGAGGTCAAACACAGCGAAACTTCGTTAAGCCCAGCCCTGCGAACGTACCAGGAACAGGTCAAAGCGCCCTTTGCGTTCCAGGTGGTCATCGACTTGGATTACGTCGATGCGGATTGCTTCGCCAAGCCGCAGGGACCGACCGTAGTGCCCGCCCAGACGTTCCTCTCGCAGTTGATCTGACCAAGCAGTCCTTGCACGAAACCTTGCACGTGGTTTCGGGCGCTTGTACGAATCCTTGCACGGACGGTAGGCCGACGGTGGCACACGTTGGCACGTGTGGGCGACCGGGTGGCGTTGGCCTGGATTGTACGGCTTGATCGTAACTTGCGACGTGGGCGAAACAAAGACGCCTCGTGTCGCCGGTTGGCAGCACAAGGCGTTGTTCGTCATACAGATTCAGGAAAGCGGGCGAAGGGACTCGAACCCTCAACATTCAGCTTGGAAGGCTGACACTCTACCATTGAGTTACGCCCGCTGGGAGTTAGTGTTAATATCATAAAGCCTTGAGAAAAGTCGGGCAAACGCTCTGCCGGGGTGACTGTGGGGCCGCATGTAAAGGCCTTGTTGTATTAGAAAGACGCTGGTCGGTGTCGGTGTCCGATGGGGCGGTATAATCTGTTTTCATGGTCGGGACCATTACTATTTCCGCGCGGGCGATCGGCAGGCGAAAGCGACTGCTGGACGACTGGTCTATCCCGATACCGCCCGTTCTGTCGCGTGGCGAACCGTTCACATTGCGCGACCTGATCACGCGGGTCGTGGTTGAGACGGTGGAGGCTTTTCGTAATCGCCAGGAGGAGAACCGCTTTATTCGGGTGCTGACCGAGCGGGCGATCCGGGAGCAGGCAGCGCGAGGCAAGGTTGATTCGGGCGGTCGCGATCTCGATCAACAGGTCGAAGTCGATGAAGCAATCGACAACGCGCTGGTATCGTTTGAAGACGGATTGTATTTGGTGATTGTAGACGATCAGGAATACCGGGACCTCGACGCGGAGGTTCATATGAAGCCCGATAGCCGGGTTACCTTTCTCAGACTGGTCATGCTGGCCGGTGGTTAATACATCATGCTGAGTAATGAACAGGCTCAAGAAAAGCTGAACATGCTGCGGGACCCGAAGTGGGAGCAGCGTGTGGAAGCACGTCTGGCCAAGAAGCCCGAGGCTCAGCGCGAGATTATGTATAGGCTTGCAGGTTTAAAGACGCGTAAGTCGCTAGTGCCTTTTTCGGCACACACACACAAGCCGGACATGGATGAAAAGGCAAACCGGCTTGATGCGTTGTCGACCGAGGAACGGCTGTCTATTTTTGCCGACATCTTCCCCAAACTCGCGCCGCATATGGAACGTTGTTGGCAGCAGTTGAAACAGCAGCCATACACGCCTGCGTATCTTGCCATGCCGTTCCGTGCACCGTCGCATCCAGAACATTCATTGCATGTACGAGCCAAGTGGCTGCAATCGATCTGCCTCATGCTTGATGGATTTGATCAGGATGCACAGTGGCTTGCTGCGTGGACGCCTTACCTTCCCTGTTACATGCCGGAAAGTATCGGTCAATTACTTGCCGCTGCAATTGATGGTGGGGGGGACCAGGGGCAGCGCGTTTTTCAAACACTTGTGGATTCTGCCAACGGCGACCACGATATCGGGCAGATGGGCAAACATGTCACAGTCGCCTTAATGGGGTGCGGCAGGCCTGATGCTTGGGAATACCTCGAGAAACTGCTGCTTGCTGCGCAACGTCAGGAGGGATTGCGTCAGGCGATCCTGGAGCCGATCAAACAGGCACACCCCGAAGCATTCAAACGGATGCTCAAACTTATTCTTGATCAGAACCTGACGCGCTTCGCATCGGTCGTGCGTGCAGCGGATGTCTGGTTTGCACTGAATTGGGATTCGGCTTCGGGTGGATATATCAAATCTATCATCGAAAAGGTTTTGGGTTATTTACAGAAACCCGAATCGATCGAAGCGGCATTGAAGTCAGACGACGCGGAAGATATTTATTTTGCCTTATGGTCTCTCGGCTTCAGTGATGCGTATCAGGCTTTACCGGCTGCGAACAAGCTATTAAAACACCGCAAGCCAGAGGTGCGCTTCGCTGCCGCGTGGATGCTGATCATGCTCTCAACGGAAGAGGCGCACAATGCACTGATCCCGGTGCTGGATGATGAAGACCCGAGGCTGATATTTGCTGCCTTTTCAGCATGCCAAACCTGGCTGAATACCAAACCAAAGGGAGTCAATCTCTTTTCCAAGCTTGAGGCGGCGAGTGGACGGCTGCCGGTCAAAGCGACCAAACTCAAGCCGATCCTTTGGCCTTGGATGGAATTGACGATCAGTCGCGGTATGGTCACCGATGTTATTTGGCGATTTGCCGAACAACATGACTGGCCGAGATTCTTGAAGATCGTGCCGTCGATGAGCCCGGCGGGGCGAGAGAACTTCATCAGACGGCTTACCAAGGAACAGTTGGCTTGGGACGGTACGCATGCGTTGTTGCTTGATCTCATTGGTGACGCAAGCAGTTCTGTACGAATGCAAGTCCTTGGGCAGCTTGAAAGAGTTGATGAAGTCACCGAGGACTTCGAGCAACTGGAATCTTTGTTGACGCGTAAAGCGGGAGACCTGCGCCGGGGTTTGCTTAAGCTCTTGCGGAAGCAGGATGACCCCGGCGTCTTGGCCAGCATCGATCGCTTGCTGGCGTCGCGCAATAAGCAGCAGCGGTTGGCGGGTGTCGAGTTGATGAGTTCATTGCAACCGCTCAAGCGCCTGCCGGATGAGTGTTATGAACGTGCCGAGACATACGTCGCAGAGCACGGCGATCAACTCACCGATAGCGAGCAAAGCCTGCTTGATAAGGTGCTGGGTGTGGAGCGTACGAAGCCCACATTGCAAGATGCGTTGGGCCTGATGGATGCCAGCCAACTATATAAGCCGCAGCCGCTAAAGGATCATAAAGTCCCATTGATGACGAAGGCCGCGTCAGTTTATTACCACGCGATCGACGACCTGATTCACAAGCACCGTGAGACACGGGTAGCCGTTGAAGATTGGTCGGGCGTGCAGAAGGAAGACTTGTTAGGGCATGACAACAGATTGTGGCCACGAAAAGCATATGTAAGTAATACGCCCATCGATGATTTTCCGCTCGCGGAGGTATGGGAGGATTGGTACGCCAACCGATCCGCAGACCTGCGTGATGAAGATGGCCTGGACTCGTGGCGGGCCGCGGTGATGTGTGGCGCACTGACTTCCGACGATGACACGTTTAAACAGAATCCCGGCTTTAATGCAGAGTTGCTTCCAAAGAAAAGGCCCCGGTATTACTCGGTGATGTCCGATGTGATCGGATGGCTTGCAGCACGTCACACCCATCCTGATTCGTTGGGTCTCAAACTGGATATCGCGGAAACCGCTTTGGCGACGATCGGTCAAGAACGGCCTATCCCATTGCTGCGTTCATACAAATCATTGCGTCTCTACTGGCTCAATGCCCTGAAGAACGAGTACATGCAACATCCTGATGACTGGAACGATACACAACTTGCCCGCCTTATCCGTCTTTATCTCTGGCTGGATCGGCCGATCGATACTGATGGACAATCGTTTATCGATCCCCAAAAGTTACAAGAACAGGCTGAATACGACGAAGCGCAAGCGAAGATAAAAGAGCCTGACCGGTACTGGTGGCATACGCCATATTATTCGGTTCGCAGCACGGTCGACACCACAATGCTGGCGCACGGCTTACGTTTGGATATTATGAACGAGCACGACGTATATGAACTGCTGCTTGACGCGTGGAAGTTCGATGAGCCGGGCAATGTACACAAACATGTGCACGTGTCTATCCTGCGAGAACTGACAATACGAAAACCTCACGCAATATTTAAAACATCGCCAAGGCTCAAACCACTGGTCGAGCGCGTACGCGACCGTGTGCTCGAAGTAGAACTGGTTCGTGGTGACGAGCCGACGGCCGCAACCCAACCCGCCGGACATATCAGCAGTGTCCCCGGCATAGACTACCTTGTGAAGCTACTCAAAGCCCTCGGCAAAACAGCCTTCCTGCGTTCTAGCAGCTTTTACGGTGATGAAGGCAACGACAAGAAAACCAGCTTCAGCCATCTGATCCGTTGTTGCTGTCCGCTTGAAGAAGATACCGCTGAACAATTCAAAGAACTCGCTCAGCAAGCAGATATCCCAGAGTCGCGTTGGATCGAAACAGCGATGTTCGCACCGCAGTGGGCCCGCATCATTGAACTGGCAATAGGCTGGCCCGGCTTTGAGGAAGCGGTGTGGTGGCTGCACGCACATACCAAGGACGATCAGTGGTCTGTCGAGCAGGAGGTTCGTGAAGCCTGGATCCGTGAAATCTCTGAGCGTACCGCCTTGGATGGGCAGGACCTGGTTGATGGTGCTGTTGATGTGGAGTGGTTCAAGCAAACTTATAACACGCTGAAAAAGAAACGATGGGATCAGGTTTATGACGCGGCTAAAAACGCGTCTTCGGCCGGCGGGCACAAGCGCGCTCAGCTTTTCGCTGACGCAATGCTCGGCAACGTTACCAAGACCGAACTGACCAAACGCATCAAAGACAAACGCCACAAGGACGCGGTGCGTGCCATCGGCCTGCTTCCACTTGCGCGAGGTAAAGCGCGCAAGAGTGACCTGTTCAAACGATACGAGTTGATGCAGGAATTCCTGCGCACGAGTAAACAGTTTGGCAGCATGCGGCAGGCGAGCGAAAAACGATCTGTCGAGATTGGCCAGGCCAATCTTGCAAGGACGGCCGGCTATCCTGATCCGTTGCGGCTGCAATGGGCGATGGAAGCCTCGGCCGTCAGCGACTTGGCCGAAGGACCTGTTTCTGTATCGGTGGGGCAGGCTACGATCAGCTTGTTTATCACCGACGCGGGTGAACCAGAGATTGCTGTAGAAAAAGCCGGCAAATCGCAAAAGTCGATCCCCGCTGCTGCAAAGAAAGACCGTAAGATCAAAGCGCTGTGTGATCGAAAGACATCTCTTAAGCGTCAGGTCTCGCGGATGCGTTTGTCGCTCGAGCAGATGATGTGCCGCGGCGAACGCTTCACCGGCGAAGAACTGGGCGATCTGATGCAACACCCTTTGATCAAGCCCATGCTCGAGCGATTGGTATTCATCGGCGAAGGGATTGCGGGCTACCCACAAAAGGCGGGCAAACTGCTGATCGATCATAGCGGTTCACAGGAGCCGGTGAAAAAAACAGAAGCGATTCACATCGCCCATCCGTATGACCTGCTTCAGCGTGGTGATTGGTCCAAGTGGCAGCACGAATGTTTTTCCGCTGAACGTGTTCAGCCGTTCAAGCAACTGTTCCGCGAGCTGTATATCCTGACCGATACCGAGCGCAACGATAAAACACTATCCAGGCGTTATACCGGCCAGCAGGTCAATCCAAGTCAGGCATTGGCGCTGCTTGGTAAGCGAGGCTGGATAACGCTACCCGAAGAAGGTGTTCGCAAGACGTTCCACGACCTGAAGCTTTCTGTTTGGCTTGGATTCGAGGAAGGCTTCTACACCCCCGCGGAAATAGACGGGTTGACAGTTGATGATGTCCGTTTCACCCGCATCGGTGAATGGCAGCCGATCGAGCTTGAACAGATCCCGCCGCTTGTTTTCAGCGAGGTGATGCGTGATCTCGATCTGGTCGTTTCGGTCGCACATCGCGGCGGCGTGGATCCCGAGGCTAGTGCATCGACGGTCGAAATGCGCAGCAACCTGTTGAGCGAGACGCTAGCTGTGCTTGATATGCAGAACGTACGGATCGAGAACAATCACGCACTGATTAAAGGAGACCATGCCAGCTACTCTCTGCATCTGGGAAGCGCGGTGACGCACGTTATGCCGGGTGGCTCGCTATTCATCGTGCCCGTCCACGGCCAGCACCGCGGGCGGCTGTTCCTGCCTTTTGCCGATGACGATCCCAAGACCGCCGAGGTGATCAGCAAGACGCTATTGTTAGCAAGAGATAAGCAGATCAAGGACCCCGGCATCCTTGAGCAGATCCGTATGCTTTCCAGATAATCGTGACCTCGCTGTGGCTCCCGTCCTGTTGATGTCCGGTATACTGTCCGCATCATCCGGGAAGGGGGTGAACGATGCGTTGTCCGTCATGCGGTACGAATCATAAGAAGAAAGCAGGGAACTTGTGCTCCTGTGGCTACATGTTCCTGTTTCGTCCCGATACGCATGACGGCTGGACCGATGGGAAGTTTCTCGCCTGTGTCCGTCGCGCCAGCCGGGGCGACACTGCTTACTTCACCGCCGATCAGTTCTTTACCACATGCTGCCGATTGTGGGCAAGTAAAAGGCGACCTGTCATCGGCATCGCTGCCATTATTATCGCTACTCTCGGGCTTCTATATCTTGTATGGATCACATTTCTAACCGGCCAAATACCAATCGGGGGTTTTGTATTTGGTTGCTTTATAAGTCTGGTGGTGGGATTAATCGGCGTTGGGCACCTGCGATACAACTTGCCCAAGCGCAGGGTTGTGGATTACGCCTTGAAAAAGTGGATCGACGAGCGCGGTCCGCTGGACAAACTCATCACCGAACCGAGACTGAACGATCCACCACCCGATTACGAGGAGCCCGACATCTACGACTATGGCGTGGAATGTATCCTGATTGTTCAGCACGATCTGATGGTCGATGAGTTTGTCCTGAACAACATGCACGCCGAGATGAAAGCCCTGGTACTCTCGGCCTCCGGCTACCCGTGGTATATCACCGAACGTGCACAGCAGTTGGTGCTGGAACGTGATGACTTACCGGTTTACCTGTTACATGATGCGACACCATCCGGTCGTGCGATGCAAGATGAACTGCCAATTACCGTGCCGATGGATCGTATCATGGATCTTGGATTGCACGAATCAGATACTCAGAATATCGGTGTGCTCAAATTGGTACACCGTAAAGAACCGTCGTATGCCAACAGGGTCAGCATGATCCCAACCGCAGCGCTGGCGGGATTGATCACACCAGCGATTATGGAACAGGTCGCGATCCAGGAAGTGTTGGAACGCCGTGCAATGGCAGAAGATTCATCAGGATTCTTTGGATATGGCTGATCACAAACACTATCTATCCATACTGTTGCTGATACTCATGATGGTCAGCATTCCTGCCTGCGCAAAGCCGCGGGGCGGTCAGGCTTCGCGTGAGTTCGATGCTGCCAGGCTGTTAGTTACGCAAGGCAAATACGCCGAGGCGATCCCGAAACTGCAGACCTTCCAGCAGCAGCATCCCAATCATGCGGATGCCAGCCGGGCGCAGTTTTTCATCGCCAAGGCTTACCTTGGCATGGATGATCTTGTCTCGGCACGATCCGCTTTCGAATCCGTTATCCAAACATATCCCGGCTCTCTCGAGGCCCACAAGAGCGAGTACAAACTTGCCATGATCGATCTGTGGGAAGGCAAGTCGGATGAGGCTGTCGCGCGATTCCGATCATTGGCGGAACACCCTGATGGCTCACTTGCACCTGAGGCAAAGGCCATGCTCCATTATCTTGAATCGACATCGGACGGGGGCGAATGAGCATCGTTTTCGGTTACGTTGGTTCACCGGATGACCGCCTCTTGTCTGCGATGGCCTCGGTCATGCAACACCGTGGCCTAGATCCTGTCTACAACCAGCAACATCACCATACGCACGTTGGCTATATGGACTTGTTTGATGAGTCGAATCGCCAGCGTTGCGTCTGTGGCGTTCATCAAGATGGTGACTTGACGATCAGTGTTGCAGGACAGGTGTTTTTAAACAATCCTGCCCATGACCTGATACGCCTTTACAAACAAAAGGGTATCGGCTTCGTTGAAGACTTATCCGGTGCGTTCGTCCTTGCGATTCAGGATGGTCGAACGCTTCATCTTGTCCGTGACGGCGCGGGAGCACGGACGGTTTATTACGCAAAACATGCCGGGCGCTTCCTGTTCGCCTGCGAACCGAAAGGCATCTGGTTGTTGCCCGGCTTCCCGCGCAAGGTCAGGCCAAGCGCGGTAGCGCAGTATCTCACCTTCAGCTTCGTGCCCGGTGCAGCAACAATGCTTGCCGATATCGAAGAGTTACCCGCCGGGTTTTATCTGACCATACATGAAGACGGCCGGGTCGGGCTCAATCGTTACTTTCACTTCGAATCGGCTGAACCGGAAGAACAACCACCGCCAAGCGAAGATGAAGCATGGATAAAACGGTTTCACGAGACATTCGCACAAGCAGTATCTGATCGCATGCCCGTGAACGAACCATTTGCGGTTTACCTCTCCGGTGGGATCGATTCGAGTGTGGTCGCGGCCGAACTCAAACGCCTCACGGATAAGCCGATCCGCAGTTTCGCGATCCACTTCGGTAAGAAGTATCCAAGCGAATTAGAATTTGCCCGCGCTGTTGCTGAGCAAGTCGGGACAGATCATGAAGAGGTGCTGATGGAGCCTCGCGACTTCCTGCCAAGACTTAGGCAGATGGTCTGGCATCTCGATGAGCCGATCGGCGACCCGATCACGATGCCGAACTTCGAATTGAGCCGGCGTGTATCACAGGAGTCACGATGGGTATTCAACGGCGAGGGTGGCGATCCTCTCTTCGGCGGGCCAAAAAACTTGCCTATGCTGCTTCAACATTGGTACGGCGGGATCGAACGCGATCCGCTATTCCGCGAACGTGCTTACCTTGCTTCATACAGGCGAGCATACAAAGAAGTCGACCTGATGCTCTCGCCCGAGTTTCGCTCTCAATTCGATCGCACGGAAGCGCTTGAATGTGTGATGACTCCCTTCTTTGATTGCCGGAAACCTTTGCTGTTCGTGAACAAAATGACCGCAGCGAATATCAGGCTAAAGGGCGCACACCTGATCCTGCCGAAGGTCGAACGCATGCTCGGGGCGTGGGGGATCACGCCGTTGTCTCCGCTGTTTGATGACCGTTTGATCACGTTAAGCTTCCGTATGCCGACGCGTTTGAAACTGGACCGCGGCATCGAGAAAGTCGTACTCAAACGTGCTTATCGTGATCAACTACCAAAGAGTGTGATCGATCGGCCTAAGAGCGGGATGCGCGTCCCCGTACACTTCTGGTTCCAAGGCGAAATGAAACGCTACGCACGCAAAATATTGCACCCCACACGGATCAAAGATCGTGGCATCTTCGATGCCGAACGTGTCAAGCAATTACTAAGCTACGAAACCGAAGAGGGTAGGGGTCGATACGGCCTGCGTTTATGGATGTTAATCACGTTCGAGATATGGCGGCGGATGGTCGAGGAGGGGGAGGCGATATGAGGTGCGTAAGTGAATGAGCCGGTAATGACAACCCTGCAAGGCTGGGGCATCGTCGCGACGTATGGCGGGCTGATGCTATTACTCGCATGGTGGTCGGGCCGACATGATGTTCTGTCTAAGGAGCAATTCCTAGTTGCGGGCCGTAAGCTGGGCGTTTGGGGCGCTGCTTTTTCAATAGCAGCTACGTGGATCTGGGCGCCGGCCTTGTTTATCGCAAGCGAGCGTGCATACAGCCAGGGCTGGGTGGGCTTGTTCTGGTTTACCGTGCCGAACGTTGCATGTCTGATCATCTTTGCATTCTTCGCCGCGCGTATGAGGCGGCTGTTGCCCGAAGGTTTCACGCTATCGCACTACATGCGCAGCCGATACTCCAAGCGCGTACAGATACTTTATGGCTTCCAACTCGGCGGCCTGGCGATCTGTTCGTTCGCGGTGCAGTTACTCGCGGGCGGCAAAGTGATATCGCTGTTGTGCGGCGTGCCGTTCTGGTCGGTTACGTTCTCGCTTGCCGGTATCGCACTGCTCTATTCGTTATTAAACGGCCTACGCGCCTCGGTCGTGACGGACTTTGTTCAGATGATCGTGATCCTTGCAGTCAGCGCGGTCGTTGTGCCTTGGGTATTAATGAAATCGGGCACTCAATCATTACTTGATGGATTAAATGGACCGCAAGGTGATATCAATAGTCTGTTTACAGGTAAAGGAGCATGGATCTCTTACAGCTTCGGCATCCCCGTCACGATTGGTCTGCTGGCTGGGCCGTTCGGGGATCAATCCTTCTGGCAGCGTGCGTTCGGCATCAAGGAAAAACGGGTTGCCCCGGCTTTCATCCTTGGCGCGTTAATCTTTGCGATAGTCCCGTTATCTCTATCGGTACTGGGTTTTGTCGCACGTGGTAGCGGTCTGGAAACACAAGCCAACGAACAGGTGAACGTTCTGGCTGTCCGCCACTACCTCCCGGCATGGGTAATGTTCCCCTTCGTCTTTATGTTGCTGTCGGGCCTGGTCTCAACACTCGACTCAAATCTCTGTGCGATATCAAGCCTGGCCGGACATGATCTGTCGCAAAGCCATATCGCCGACGACCGCAGGATCGTTCGATATGCACGCATCAGTATGGTGTTACTGGCGCTTGCCGGGATCGGGCTGGCGAATACCCCCGGCTTGAAAGTGCTGTACCTGTTCCTCTTCTACGGCACACTCCGCGCCTCGACGCTCCTGCCGACCGTGTTCTCACTGATCTGGCAACGATTGCCCGAACGTGCAGTGTTCTACGGCATCCTGATGTCGATCGGCATCGGATTGCCTGTCTTCGCCTACGGCAACTTCACTGGACAGACACACTGGGCGGTCGCTGGCGCACTAACTACCGTTGGCGTGTCCGGCCTGGTAGTCATGATTGGCAGGTTGTTCCCGATAAAAGCAGTGGGTTGATCACAATTGTGAATCAAGCAAAGTCATCGCACTTGCGATACGCATCAATCAGCTTCTGCTCACCTTCCTTACCGCCTTGGCTTAGGCCGTGTTCCATGCCGATGATGCCGTCGAAGCCTTTCTTGTTGAGGTGGGCAAAGATGTTGCGGTAGTTGATCTCGCCGGTCCAGGGTTCCTTTCGGCCGGGGTTATCACCAAGCTGGATATACGCAATGTGCTTCCATGCCATATCAATGTTCGGGATCAGGTTCCCCTCGGTGACTTGCTGGTGATACAGGTCATCAAGAATCTTGCAGCTTGGTGAGTTGACCGCTTCGCAGATCGCATAAGCTTGGGGCACCTTGCTCAGGAACATACCCGGGTGGTTCGCCCATGGATTCAACGGCTCAAGCACCATGACAAGACCGCTAGGCTCGCAGATCTCCGCCATCGCACGCAGGCAGTCGACGACGTTTGCTGTCTGGTAATCCCATTCCATGTTGTTCACATAAGGCCCGGGTACGACCGTGCACCACTTCGCATTCACACGCTTGGCAACTTCGACCGCTTGGCGCATCTGATCCTGAAGCTTCTTGCGAGCATCAGCGCCACCCTTGACGTAGATCGGTTCACGCCATTCAGCATGTGCGACGAACACACCCATCTCCATGCCAAGATCGCTCATGGCCGCAGCGACCTTTTCCTGTGTGGCGACGTCGCGGCCCATCATGCCGTTGTCTTCCCACGCGTGGAAGCCGACGCTTTTAGCAAACTTCAATTGTGCGACCAGGTCATCACCCGCGTGCTCCTTGAACATGCCGAAGTGGGGGGCGTACTTCATCTTGAAGGGCGTTGCGCTGTTTGATGACTCGCTGGGCATCTTGTCCTCTTTCGTGTCCTGTCCCTGGGCGGTATTGGTGGCGGCGGCGGTGATGCCGGCGGCGGAAGCCAGCCCGGCGGCGATGAAACTGCGACGATCGATCATGATGCAAGCTCCATGTGGTAAGTCAATTCTCTTCTAGTGTAACAATCCACGCCCGGGTGTCAGGATAATGTACTTCCAGTAGTTTGTAATATGCCGTTTCATCCATAATCGTACCCAGTGTCGCTAATGGGTCAGCCGACAGGCCGCTGGCGGCGGCGACCAGGCAGACATGCCGCGTGGTGATCGGGTACCCGGTGCGCGGGTCGATGATGTGGCCGTAGCTTTTGCCGTCGATCTCGACGAATTGCACGGTATTGCCGGAGATCGCCGCGGCCGTATTGGCCAGCCTTAACTCGGGTAGCCCATCATATGCCGGCTTAACCAGCCAGCCTTCTTCGCCCGGCGGCGGATCGCCGAACACCATATCGCCGCCCGCCTCGAACATCGCGATCGGATACCCCAACTCGCGTAAGCACTTGATCGCTTCATCGCCAACATGTCCCTTGGCAATCGCACCTAGATCGAGCCGCATATCATCAAGCGTCAGTTCAACTTCTCGTTTGGATTCATCCAATCGCAGATTTGAATAACCGACGTGTTTAAGCGCTTCAGCGATCGTGTTTTGATCGGGTAGTTGTTTTGTGGTGCGGACTTTGCGCCAAACTCGAATCACCGGCCCGGCAGTAGGATCGAGCAGGCCTTCGGTTTGTTCAGCGATACTTTTCGCCTGCACCAGCACCGTTAATAATTCAGGCGAAACCGGAACCTTCCCAGTTCCCGAACCGGCGGATAAGCGAGATAATTCGGAGTCCGGCTCGTAATCCGAAAGCACCATATTTAACTCGGCGATCCGCTTAAATGCTGCCTGGCAGGCACGTTGTCCGGCCGCCTCATCTTCGGCATAAACCCGCAGAAAAACAGGCATCCCCATGTGAGATTGCCGGACCTCGACCCGGATCAAATGCGGACTAAATATTTCTGGCGCCTCTGCTTGCGATTCTTTGACGCTCACCATGGCAAGCACTAGTATTGCCGTCAGAAAGTAGATAACGGGGGAGCGATCGAACATGCCGACATGGTAATGTTCGATTCGGCCCCCAACAACAGAAATAATATTCATCCTCGGATCGGTCACTCGACGTTTTATGATGAAGAAAGTTGTCATTGTTTTTGTCATGTTGATCGGTCTTACCGGTTTAGCGTACGTGCTATATCCCAATGCGCACGATGAGGCCCGTGTGATGACCTCTGCGCACATCGGTGACACAAAAGCTCCCACTTTTGCGACACTTTTAGATGATTCGGACCGACGTCTTGATCTGTCTGCGCAGAACACCACGGTCAGTTTTTCATGTGCCAAGACCGTCGCCGGGAAAACACTTGTTGTGCGTGGCGGGTGGAGCGGAAAATTCGATAGCGAAATCGAAGGAACACTTGGTATAGATGCGTCGACCAGCCGACCGCGTTGGCTCGATGCCAAAGCTCGGATCGACTCGCTTTGGTCTGAACACGATCAACTTACCGAGGCGCTGTTAACCGCGGGATTCTTTCGGCCGGAGCAGCATCCGTGGGCAACTTTCCAAGGCGGGTTCATTGATAAGCCTGCCGATGATGCTACGGATGAAGCTGCAAAGGATACCACGGTTGTCTCCGGTGAATTCACACTCAACGGCATTACCAAGCACATCGAGTTTCCGGTCACCATTGAACACACCGAAAACTTACTCATCGTTAGCAGCGAATTCAGCCTGGACCGTCACGCATTTGATGTTGAGCTGAAAGAAGAAGGCATATTGGGTCTCCTGCTGACCAATGAAGACATCGCAGACAACGTCGCGGTCAGGTTGCGGATCGAAGTACCCTTGGATGCTGCGGAATCAAGCGATACGGTTGTTGAGAATACATCTGCAACCAATGGCAACGAAACTACATCAACCGATACTACGATCGATACAACCGATTGGCCTGAATCATTTACGGAAACGATCCCAACCACACAGGTCCAGTTCGATATGGCGCTGGTGCCTGCCGAACCCGACAGCAACAGTCAGGCGTTCTATATCGGTAAGCACGAAGTGACCTGGGACGAGTTTATGCCCTGGGTGCAGGGCAATGACCTTGAGGATGAGGCCGAGGTCGGGGAAGAGCGTGCGTTGAAGCTGCGGCCGAGTTCGCCTTATGGCACGGTCGACCGCAACTTCGGGATGTACCGCCGACCTGCACTGGGCATGTCCCGGCTATCCGCGGAGTTGTACTGCAAGTGGCTAAGTAAGCAGACCGGCAGGACGTATCGTCTGCCGACCGAAGCGGAGTGGGAGCGGGTCGTCACGGCAGGGGGCGGCGAGCTTTCCCCTCCGGCTTCCACCGAGCAGGCCGATCGGGTTGCGACCTATACAGATAACGCCTGGGACGACGATATCGGCGATTGGGCGACGACGCAGATCGGCAAACGTGAACCGAACAGCCTGGGCATCTATGATTTAGCCGGCAACGTGGCTGAGTGGGTCACGGGCACCGGCGATGAGCGTGTCGTACGCGGCGGTCATTTCGAATCGCCGCTGAATGAGCTAATCGTCGGGCGGATCGTGGAAGACCAGGACGAATGGAACCGCGATTATCCGAACGAACCCAAGAGCCAGTGGTGGTATGTAAATGCAAGATGGGTCGGCTTCCGTGTTGTTTGCGAGATGCCGCCGAATGAAAATACAGGCCTCGATTAAACGCACTTGTGAGGAAAGGAACGGAACATGAGCGATAGACAAGTCGACAGTACGAATAATTCAGGATTCATGTCTACGGATACACCAGGCGTAACCCGCCGTACCTTCCTGCAAGGCACCGCCGCAGCGGCCGCATTAACCATGGTGCCCGGCTGGCTGGGTTCCAGTGCGTACGCACAGGGCGACGGATCATTGAAGATCGCTCTGGTTGGTTGCGGTGGACGCGGTAAAGGCGCATTGAAGAACGCGATGGAAGCCGCTGAGATCAACGGCATCCAGCTCAAGTGCATCGCGGTCTGCGATTACTTTGCCGATCGTGCCCAGGGTGTTGCCAAGGAATACGGCGTATCTGACGATCACTGTTTTGTCGGGCCGACCGGTTACAAGCAACTGATGCAGACGGATGCCGACCTTGTGATCCTTGCGACCCCGCCGAACTTCAGACCCGTGCATCTGGCGGCGGCTGTTGAAGCGGGCAAGCACGTATTTATGGAGAAGCCTGTGGCCGTCGACCCGCCCGGTTGCCGGAAGGTCATGAGCCTGGGTGAACTTGCTGAGAGCAAGGGATTGAATATCGTCGCCGGCACACAGCGCCGTCACCAGGCTGGATACATCAAACATGCACAAGCCATTAAGGATGGCGCGGTCGGGACGATCCTCGGCGGTCAGATTTACTGGTGCCAGAATCGTCTGTGGTACAAGGAACGCAACGACGGTGAATCGGCGTCCGACTACATGATCCGCAACTGGGTCAGCTTCCTGGAAACCTCCGGCGACCACATCGTCGAGCAGCATGTGCACCAGATCGACGTGGCCAACTGGTTCATTGGCCGACATCCCGAGTCGGCGGTCGGGTTCGGCAGCCGGCAGCGCCGCGTCACCGGTAACATGTATGACAACTTCAGCGTCGAGTTCAATTACGGGGATAACTGCTCGATCCATTCGATGTGTCGGCAGATCAACGATTGCTACAACCAGGTCAACACCAACTTCGTCGGCACCGAAGGCCGGGTCTGGGATGAAAAACGCATCGCTCGTTTTGATAAGGCTCCGATCACTTTGCCTGATGTCCAGGTAGCGAGTAACCCCTACGTGCAGGAGCACGTCGACCTGCAGGCGGCGATCGTGAAGGGCGAAAAGCTCAACGAAGCCAAGCAGGTCGCCGAGTCCACCCTGACCGCGATCATGGGCCGGATCTCCGCTTATACCGGGCAGATGGTCACGTGGGAAGACCTGACGGAGAACAAGCAGAGCAAGTGGTACGCCCTGGCCTTGTCGCCCTCCGCGGCCGACTTCGAGTCCGGCGGCGTGACTCTGCCGGAGGAGGGGGTGGTTCCAGTACCCGGAGCCTGATCGTGAAGGTAGAATAAGGCAGATACATCAAAAAAACCGCAATAGGAGCTCATTGCTGTGAACCGATCCATTACCCGACGTGGTTTTATCCGCTCATCCGCTGCGTTAATCGCCGGCGCCTCGCTTGTTGTGCCTGAAGCACACGCCAAGGAAGATGACGCCGAAGACGAACCCGACACGGCCGCCCTGTTCAAGATTTCGTTGGCGCAGTGGTCGTTGCACCGCGCCCTCTACGAGGGGAAGCTGGACAATCTCGACTTTGCATCCGTTGCCAAGAAGGAATTCGGCATCGATGGTGTCGAATACGTCAACTCCTTCTTCAAGGATAAGGCGAAAGACGAGAAGTACCTCGGCGAGATGAAGTCCCGCGCGGCCGACCTCGGTGTGACAAGCGTCCTGATCATGTGCGACGGGGAAGGCCGCATCGGCGACCCCGACGAAGCGGCACGTATCAAGTCCGTAGAGAATCACTACAAGTGGGTTGAAGCGGCGAAGTTCCTCGGCTGCCACTGCATCCGAGTTAATGCCGCCAGTGAAGGTGAATACCAAGAGCAGCAGCGACTTGCCGCTGATGGTCTGCGCCGTCTATGCGAGTTTGCCGATGGCTATGACATCGACGTCACCGTCGAGAACCACGGCGGTCTGTCATCCAACGGTGAATGGCTCTCCGGTGTGATGAAAATGACCAACCATCCGCGCGTGGGCACATTGCCCGACTTCGGCAACTTCAACCTTGGTGACGGCAAGGTCTACGATCGATACAAAGGCGTTACCGAACTGATGCCTTACGCCAAAGCCGTGTCCGCCAAGACACACGATTTTGATGATAAAGGCAACGAAACCAAGACCGATTACTTCAAGATGATGAAGATCGTGCTGGATGCCGGCTATCACAACTGGGTTGGTATTGAGTACGAAGGATCACGTCTTGGTGAAATGGAAGGTATCGCCGCGACGAAGGCGCTGCTGGAGCGGGTGAAAAAAGAGCTTGCGTGATGCAGGTACAGTTTGTGTGTTAAATGAAAAGCCCACGTTCGTCGAACGTGGGCTTCTTTTTTAGGGTGATTTGTTAGATGGTCAGTCGCTTTTTGCGGGGCGCCAAAGATCACCTATGACCATCAGTAACGATAGTGCGGTTCCCGCTGCGAAGACGAAGCCGCCGGCGACGATCAGTGGAACGATGCCCGGGTAGACACGTGCGATCCACCAACTGGATAAGTCGCACGCAAGTCCCAGTGCGGTCAGCAGAATCAAGGGGTTCACCAGCTTCCGGGGCCAGCCGGTCAGTAACAGCAGGCCGCTGGAGGCGAGGATCAACATCGACAGGCTGATCGCGTGTGTGTGTGTCGATGCGGCCAACACTTCCATTCCGACCGGACGGATATCCTTGGAAAAAGCGATGTCACGGATGTCGTCGAAGTAATCCAGCGGCAACTCGGCATACGTACCCTCACCCGTGCTTTGTCGGCTGTGACAGTCCAGGCAATCGTTTGCGATAATTTCCGCGGGGGCAAGGTCGCCGAGGTCTAAACTGTCATAGTCCTCGCTGATGCGGTCGCCCGTCAGCCAGTCGATCAGGATCTGTCGTGAGGCCTCGGGCTGCTCCTCCGGGTGCTTGCGTTTAAGGGCTTGAAGCAGTGGGGAGGGTTTGTTGACACCGGCGTAGTGGCCGCGGATGTCATCCATTGTCAGGCCGGCCTGCTCGTCACGGTTTTCATGATGCCAGGCCATGTAAATACCTGACACGGTCAGTCCACCGAGCAGCGTCAGCACGAGAATGGTCAGGCCAAGCCTTGCGGTGACGCCCAGTGGTCTTAGGTATGAAGGCTGTGTCACGGTTTATTCTCCAGCCAGCATTGCGGGATCGATCTTTACGGTCTGGCCGGTGACAATCGCCTGGTTGGTGAGGATGCCGACGATCGTGGCGCGTGCGCCTTCGGCCATGGACGTGACGACGGGTTCACTTTCGGTCACGCTCTTGAGGAAGTCAGCGATCCCGTAGTACAGAGAAGGATTCGGCAGGCCCACGCCGGATTCGAGCTTGCCTTGTGAGGCGAGTTGTGTCGCATCGGCGATGAGGGTGATGCCTTCTTCATTGTGGAAACGTTGACGATTGGCGTAGACTTCCCAGCCTTGTGTCGGGGCGTCGGCTTCCTTGAACATCCAGCCATGCGTCCAGGCGAGCTGGATGGCGGCGTTAGAGCCGTAGAACACTTCGTGCGTTCCGCCGTGTGAGTTACCGAGCGTAGCGCCGTAATCAAGGACCGTGCCGTCGGCGTAGGAGATCAGTGCGTTGATGGTGTCGTCAACCTTACGTCCGTCCTTGTGCAATTGGATCGAACCGAGGCCGGTCACGGATACGGGGTATTCATCCCGGTAGTAGTGGAACACGTCGAACTGGTGCGTGCCGAGTTCACCCGCCAGGCCGATGGAAAGTTCAGGGTCCAGCCGCCAGTTCAAGGCCCTTTCACGTTCCGGGGTCGGGGCGGGGTTGCGCCAGGTGGTCTTTTCGTTGGCCTGGGCGCGCATCGTGATCAGTTCACGCACGGAGTTGGAGCGGTAAAACGTGCGTGCCAGTTGGTAGATCGGGTTGCTACGGCCGAGCAGGCCGGCAACGCAGACGGTGGACGCGTTGCGGGCGGCGGTGGCCATGGCCTGGCAGTCTTCGACGGTCGAAGCGATAGGTGCTTCACAGTAAACATGCTTGCCTGCGGCGATAGCGTCTTCAGCAATCGCGCGGTGCGTGTGTGTCGGCGTAGCGATGAAGACAGCGGAAACATCCTTGGCTTCTGCCAGCAGCTTGCTGTGCGTTTCATATGGCGTGACACCGGCTACGCGGCGTGCGCCTGAACGAAGCCGACCGGAGTCAATATCGCACACGCCGACGATCTTTACGCCCTTGATCTTCTGAAGTTCGCCGGCGATAGCGCGGCCTTGCCGACCCATACCGATGATGGCTACGGGCAACTCTTTATTCAGTTCAAGATCGGCTGCGAAAGCCAGACTGGGAAGAATAGATACAGCCGCCATCGCGGTGCCGGCTTGTTTCAGGAATGTACGTCGGTCTGTCTCACTCATCTGCAAATAGCCTCCAACCGAGTGGGTGTTGAATGGTTTGATGTTGTATCAGCGATCGTTTCGGGCAGGATCGTGTGAATTGTGTCGGGTATTGTTTGCGGCGCTTCACCCAGGACTAAAAGGGCGGTCGACCACGCATCAGTCAGGCAGGCCGAATCAGCGATGACTGCGGCGAACGGTCCGCAGGCTGCGGGTCTGTGGGTGCGTGGGTCCAGCACGTGGCCGAGAGTTTTGCCGTCGGATTGGATCGTTCGGCCATGCGGGGCGGAGATGGACATCGCGTTGTCTTTCAGGCAAACGACCGGAGCCGGTTGATTTGACGAATTATCGGCCGAGGTTCGTAAAGTAACGCGCCAGCCATCTTCGTCGGGTGGCGCTGCGATCGCGGCGACGGTGCTTGTCCCGCCGTGCAATAACGCGCATTGTACGCCGCAATCTCGAAGCACTTGTATCGCTATGTCGATCGCAAAGCCTTTTGCGATGCCGCCGAGGTCGAGTGTGATGCCGGGGTGAGTGAAGCGAACGGTTTTTGCTGAGGCGTCAAGGTGAACGTGTTGCATCCCGACCATCTTCTGTGCGGCAAGGATGGCTTGTTCATCACCATGAATATTGCCGTGAAATCCCCATGCTTGCATGAGTGGCGCGACGGTCACGTCGAAGGCACCCTCAGATGCTTCGTGAACCTGTTGGCACATCGTCAGCAGGTCGAAGGTTTCGTCGTCCAACGCGATAGCCTCACCTGTTGCGCGTCGATTGATCGAGTTCAGCCAACTGCCCGGATCGAACAGGTTGAACCGGTGGTGACATTCTTCGATCTCGTGCAGCGCAGCCTCACCTGCCGGGCGCAGTTTCTCCGGGGCAGCGCCGGCGAGCACCAGCTCGAAGCGCGTGCCCATCGCATTTGTGGCAAGTGTGATCGGCATCGGTTTCCTACAGGCCTAAAAAGCGACCCCCGCCCTGTCAGGGGAAGGGGTCGTATGGTTTATCTTTATCAGATCTTGTCGGCGGTCAGTGTCTTCGAGTCGAACTTGTAGGCGTGACCTTCCCACATCGACCGGGTCGCCAAGTCTACGATGACCATGACCTGTGCGGCCAGGTCTACCGGGCTGCGGTTGGGCTTACGTGTGCGGATGCTGTTAAGCCAGTCACGACGCAGGGCGTTCTGATCGTTGCCGATGTCTTCAGCCATGATCTCCTGCGCGTCGACATCGTCGACATAAACGCGCTCGGGCTGGAGCACGCAGTTACGGCTGTTGAGGTAGATGTCCGCCTTGTGGCCGCGGATCAGTTCCTGCAGGCCGATGTCGTTGGACGTTGAGCCGGCGACGACCATGGTCGGGCCGTTCTCGAACTCGACGTTGATGTTGACCTGGTCGTGGTTTTCCATGGCCTTGTCTACGTAGTGCCCGCCGGAGGCGACGACGCGTGTCGGCCAGCCGGCCTGCAGCGCGTACATCATGGGGGTCATCACGTGGACCAGCAGGTCGCCGATGATGCCGGTGGAGAAGTCCTTGTAGCGGCGCCAGCTTGCGTACAGGCGCGGGTTCCAGTCATAGTGACCGAGCGGGCCGCACCAGCGTTCCCAGTCCAGGTTCACACCCGGCTCCCATGACGGGTCGATACCGTAGTAGAGCCATTCGCCTTCCTTGTTGTTGCGGCAATAACTTGTCTGGCAGAACGTGGGCTGACCGATCGCGCCTTCTTCCAACAGCTTGCGGGCGGCGGTGAACTTCGGCCGCATCATCTGCTGCGTGCCGACCTGCACGATGATGTCGGGGTTGGCCTTGGAGACTTCACGCATCAGTAACGCCTCAGGCAGGCGGAGCGTCATCGGCTTTTCGCAGTAGACGTCTTTGCCGGCCTCGATCGCGTCGATGCTGATCGGGCCGTGCCAGTGTTCGGTGGTAGCGACGACCACGCCGTGGATATCATCACGTGCCAGCAGTTCTTCGTGCTTGGTATACGTCTTGACATCGACGCCGGGCTGCTTTTCTTTACAGGCGTTCAGCGCGTTGTTCCATCGGGGTTCGCATACGTCGCACAGCGCGACAATCTGGACGTTTTCCTGATTCTCTTGTGCGAAGTTGAGATAGGCGTTCACGTGTCCGCTGCCCATGCCGCCGACACCGATGACACCGAGCTTGATCGGGTCATTCGGTCCAAGCGTGGCGCGTTTGCCGGACTTGGGTATTTTCGCCTTGTCGGGCAGGCCGATCTTGGCCTGGGATTTTGAAGCGGCGGTGCCCAGAATGACGGCGCTGCCGGCCAGCGCGGCCGTGCGTGCGATGAAGTCACGGCGTGAATGGCCGGACGGTTGTTTGGGGTCGGCGGGGGGGGTAGGTGAACTCACGATATAAACTCCCAAATTAGGTGATTGCTTTTCTGTGATTATTTTTCGTTCAGACGACGGATCTTAATGTTGCGGTACCAGACCTTGTCGCCGTGGTCCTGCAGGCCGATGTAGCCCTTTGATAACTTGCCGTAATCGGGCCAGTCCTTGAACTTTGATTTAGCGACCAGTTCTTTCCATTCGTCGGAGCCCAGTTCGTATTCGAGCAGCTTGACGCCGTTCAAGTGATGTTCAACGTGATTGCCGTTGACAAGGATCATGACCTCGTTGAATTCGCCGATAGGTCGGGTCACATCGCGAACCGCGGCTATCAGGCCATAATTGGCACCGGCACTGGTCAGCGTGTTTTTACCATCGTTGTGCTTGTTGTTATCCAGCACCTGCATCTCGGGGGCGCTTTCATAGATGCGGGGATGGTCTTCGTTGGCGCGATAGAAGATGCCGGAGTTACCGCCTTCCTGGATCTTCCATTCCAGTTTCAGTTCGAAGTTGTCGAACTGCTCGCGTGTGACGATGTCGCCGCCGCCACCGGTCATGACGATGCTGTCGCCTTCGATCACCCAGCCCTCGGGCATGTCTTCTTTTTGATAGCCGCGCCACTTATCCATCGACTTGCCATCAAACAACAGCTCCCAGCCGTCGGTCTTTTCTTTCTTGGTCAGCGTATTCGGAGCCTGTGCATCATCAGACCCGGCTTGCATGCCCGCACAGCCAACCAGCACTACGGCACACAACATCAGTTTGCTTAACATCAATCCATTCCTCCAATTCAGGAAGCCAAAACAACCAGCGAACATTTTATCTTCAAACATTGATGGGCCTTTGTGTTTGATCCTTCCAATGTGCGTAGCCAAGCCAGCAGTATACGTCTTATGTATCCATGCGTTACACGGTTGGTGTGTGTACGCTAGGCTTTTTGTTATCAATTGCTTACATCACTTTTTGCCTTGGGTGGCCAGAACGCGATCAGCATCATCAGCATCACGAACGCTGCGATACCCGCCTGTGTCCACCAGAATACGTCGTATAACTGCTGATCCTGGACACCTTTAAATCTGTCAAACTTCCCGTTGTAGAAGCCGGCCAGCACCGGGCCCATGCCCAGGATGATGATCCCGAACACGGTCTGGGCCGAGTGGCGGATATCCACCGAGGCGATTTTTTCGACAAAGAGGAACGAGCCCGCGAAGAAGAAGCCATAGTTCAGGCCGTGCAGCAGCATCGCGCCTTGTACGATCGCTTTGCTCGGGACGTCGGCCGAGAGCACAAACGCGAACAAGCCGTACCGCAACGCGAACGACAATGCGCCTAGCGTCAGTACCCATTTATACCCCAGCTTCTTAATAAACAGCCCCAACACAGCCAGTACGACGATCTCGCTGATCTGACCCAGCGCCATGACCGGTCCGATCTTGTCGTCCGTGAAGCCGACCGCCTCGACCAGGTACGGCCCCGTGCGGATGAAGTAGCAGTTGTGGATCATGGAAATCAGCAACGCCGCGATCGTCAGGACGGTGAAGTCCAAACGCTTGAACAGGCTGAACGCCTCGGCAAACGCCAGCGGGTGCTGCACATCTTTCTTTGGCGGGGTCTTCGGCAGCACGATGACGCTGTAGATCGCGTAGATGATCGACACGACACCGGATACTTGCAGAGCCACCGCGATCTGGGCTGTGGCATTATCGCTTGGATCACCACCAATAAAGGGCCATCCCTTCAACATCGTGATGCTATCCGGCTTACTCATCCAGATCAACGGGAACGCCACGGATGCGACGATCCAGCCGATCGTGCCCAGCGAACGCACCGGCGGGAACTTCCGCTCCGGATCGTCCAGGTTCGCAAATGCGACACTGTTGGTCAGTGCAAGAGTCGGCATGTAAAGAATCGAATACACGATCGACAGAGCAAGCCACGCGGTATACGACGTTTGCAGCGACAGGATGTACTGCACGATGCCGCCGAGAAACAGCAGCAAGCCCAACGCTCTTTCTGCGTTCATGTACCGGTCGGCGACCTGCCCGGCAATGAACGGCCCGGTGACCGCACCGATCGAACCGGCCAGCCCCAGGATCCACCCGATCTGTGCGCCGGTGAACCCAAGCCCGCCGTCTTCAACCCCCGCACCCAGATACCTCGATAACAGCGGCAGCCACACCCCCCACACCGCATACTGAAGAAACATCATCACGCTCAGCCGAACGGCTGCAGAATTCTTCGACCCAGCGACCGGGGCCGATTCAGAAAGGTCGTTGCTCATCCAAGTGCTCCTCAACGATCCACAGGGAAAGATTTTGCAAGTCCAGATGTTAACGAACTCAAGGTCTTTTGTCCCCTAGAATGGGCCCAAAACCTGGCCAGTTGAATATTATTTCTGGCAACCCCGGCATTTATGCCGTATTAAACGGATCAAGCATTGAAGGGCTGCTAATAAATCAGGATGCCTGAGATCACCCGGAAGACACCGATATGAGATTGTCGCTCATGGGAGGCCTGATAACGATGAGCAGAACTCGCACACCTGAGCGGTTGAATTACCATATGCTGCCAATACGATCCAGCCATCGGTAATCCAGTAGAAAGCTCATGTCATGTACCTTTTATTCTCATTAATCTGCCTGATACTGACTACGGTTGCTGCCGCAGCCGATCAGCCAAACATCATCTATATTCTCGTTGACGATCTGGGACAGCACGATCTTTCATGCCTGGGCCAGCAACACTGGCAAACGCCGCGCCTGGATCAGATGGCGCAGCAGGGCATGCATTTTACTCAGGCTTATTCCGGCAGCACCGTCTGTGCGCCAAGCCGTGCCACACTTCTTACCGGGCAACACACCGGCCATGTCTGGCAGCGTGGGAACGGAAAGGTCCAGTTCAGACGCGATCCCGAAGACATCACCATCGCATCAAGGCTGAAAAACCTCGGCTATCACACCGCGATGATCGGCAAGTCCGGCCTCGGTTGTAACTCCGAGGATGCAACACTTCCTAACGACAAGGGTTTCGACCACTACTTCGGATTCCTCGCACACAGCGCGGCACACCGGAACTACCCTACTATGCTTTACCGGAATGGTGAAAAGATCCAGCTGCCCGGTAATCAAGGCATGACTGGCGATACCTATGCCAATGCACTGTTTGTCGAAGATGCGATCCAATGGATCTCAGATAACAAGCAAGGCCCGTTCTTCCTGCACCTTTCACTTACGCCGCCTCATGCCGACCTGACCGTGCCTCATAAGTACATGGCTTCATTCAGGGGCAAGTTCGAGGAGACGCCGAACACGAAAGGGGGGTATTACCACCAACCCGAACCACGTGCTGCTTATGCCGGTATGGTTGCCTTTATTGATGAATCCGTCGGCCGTGTCCTGGATCATCTCAAAGAATTGGATATCGATAAGAATACGCTTGTCATTTTCGCATCCGACAACGGCCCGCACTTCGAGGGAGGGGCAGACCCGGAGTTCTTCAACTCCAACGGCCCGCTACGTGGGGGCAAGCGAGATCTTTATGAAGGCGGTATCCGCACCGCTCAGATCGCCTGGTGGCCAGGTACAGTTCCGGCTGGAACGCAGAGTGATCTGGTGACCGCGTTTTGGGATTTTGTCCCCACCGCCTTAGACCTGGCTGGCGCCGAAGCACCTACCGGCCTGGATGGCATCTCCATCGCCCCGACGCTTCTTGGACGAGACGAATTACAGCAAGAGCATGAATACCTTTACTGGGAGTTTTATGAAAGGGGGGGGAAGCAGGCGGTGCGGATAGGCGATTGGAAAGCTGTTCGCTTGAACGTTGGCACCAACCGTAACGCCCCGATTGAACTCTACCACCTGCCTACTGACCCTGGTGAAGCGCAAGACGTGGCTGCCGACCATCCAGCTCTTGTTGACCGCATGAGTCATGCTATGAAAGCTGCTCACACACCGTCACCCATATTCCACTTTGAGTGAATCCTCGGGGAGACTTTTTAAAAAGTTAGGCATTCTGATCCCTTTTTTCCTGTAGCTGTGATTAGATGAATGATTTAGGATATACCCATGCCATTTCTCCACGACGACTTCCTGTTTTCTACGGACGCGGCCCGCAAGCTGTATCACCAATACGCACAAGGCCGACCTATTTACGACTACCACTGCCATCTGCCGCCGGACGACCTGGCGGAGAACCGGGTTTTTGCCGACCTGGCCGAGGTCTGGCTTGAGGGCGACCACTACAAATGGCGTGCAATGCGCGCCAACGGTGTGGATGAGCAGTTCATCACCGGGACTGCAGACCCCTTCGATAAGTTCCTCGCATGGGCGCAAACCGTACCCAAGACTTTGCGCAATCCGCTCTATCACTGGACCCACCTCGAGCTGAAGCGTTACTTCGACATCGATATCCCGCTCAACGGCGACACCGCTAAAGACATCTGGGATGAAGCCAACGCGAAGCTCAAGCAGATGCCCGTGTCCGCGATACTCGATAAGTTCAACGTTGCGCTGATCTGCACGACGGACGATCCGGTGGACAACCTGAAGTTGCACGCAAGAATCCGCGACGAAGGTCAGTTCAAAGACACCGCGGTGTATCCGGCCTTTCGCCCGGACCGTGCGTTTGCCACAGCCGACCCGGATGCATGGAGCATCTACGTCGACCGGATCGCCAACGCGGCGGGCATGGCATGCAACGACCTTGAAGGATTTCTTTCCGCGCTCAAACAACGACATACATACTTCCACGTCGCGGGCTGCCGGCTGTCGGACCACGGGCTGACGCACTTGCCTGCAGTCAATTGCACGGACGCCCAGGCGAAGACTATCTTCGCCAAGCTCCGTCACGGCGATGAGGTTGCCAAAGAAGAAGCGGAACGTTTTGTGATGTACATGATGCTGCACCTGGCCGGTTTCGATGCGGACCGGGGCTGGGTCAGGCAGTTGCATCTTGGCGCGATGCGCAACAACAACCTGCGTGCGCTGCGCGAGCTTGGGCCGGATACGGGCTACGATTCGATAGGCGACTACCCGCAAGGCGAGGGCTTAAGTAAATACCTGGGCACTCTCGCCGACCGAGGCACGCTGCCCAAAACCATTCTTTACAACCTGAACCCCGCGGACAATTACCTGTTCGCTTCCATGGTCGGCAACTTCCAGCAGCCGGGCTCCAACGGGAAAGCGGAACCCGGACGTATGCAGTACGGCTCGGGCTGGTGGTTCCTTGACCAGGACGAAGCGATGCGCTGGCAGATGAATGCGCTGTCCAACATCGGCCTGCTCAGTCGATTTGTCGGGATGCTGACCGATTCGCGTTCGTTCATGTCCTATCCCAGGCACGAATACTTCCGCCGCGTGCTCTGCGACTTACTCGGCGCAGACATCGAGTCGGGCCGTCTCCCTGCGGATTACGATCACATCGGCGCGATGGTTGAAGACATCTGCTTCAACAACGCCCGTGATTACTTCGGGATGGCGCTGAAGGGTAAGCACGCCGGGTAACTGCTCTTAGGCTGCGAGAAAACAAGCTCTGCTGAATACATATTGCACTACCGTGCAAGATAGTGCACCCGTTAAATCTTGTGTCGGCCTCAGATTGCCCGGGACCGAGCCGGTGTCTGGGTGACTTATTTTGTGATAGAGATTTATCTGTATATTGTTCGCTCGCAAGAGGGACATTTTTTTAATTGAGTTAGAACACATGAAGCAATACGCATTGAACAAGAATTGGCGTTTGACAGCGGTGGGGGGGCTGGATGCTGTGCCGGCTGACCTGAAGCAAGCCCTGGCCGGTCAGGGCATTGCCGCGACCGTGCCGGGCTGCGTGCATACCGACCTGATGGCGGCCGGCCTGCTACCCGATCCGTACATCGGATTAAACGAACGCGATCAGCTCTGGATCCGCGATGTGCAGTGGTGTTACTCGACGACTTTCGATGCGCCTTCTGATGTATGTGCCGGCGAATGCATCGACCTTGTCTGTGAAGGGCTCGACACCGTCGCCAGGATTGAACTGAACGGTCAGCCGATCGGCGAATCCGCGAACATGTTCATCCCGCATCGGTTCACCACTAAACAATCGCTTCGAGAAACGGGAAACATCTTAAGCATCACATTCGATCCGCCTGTTCAGTACATGCAGCAGATGCGTGAAACGATCGGTGCGCTACCGCACGCCGGAGCGAGTGTCGATCCGCAGTTGCCTTACAACATGATCCGCAAGCTCGCGTGCAACTTCGGCTGGGACTGGGGCCCCGTGTTGATCACCGCTGGCATCTGGCAGCCGATCTATCTTCAAGCGTGGGGCACTGCTCGGATTGAGTCCGTTCGCCCATTGGTAATCAGCGCCGACAAAAACGCCGCCGAGATATCACTGCATGTGCTTGCGGCCGCGGGTTCTGACAGCGGGCAAGCGATCAAGATTGCATATGAATTGACGGGTCCGAGCGGTGAAAAAGTCGCTTCCGCACAGTTAGATGCTACGACCGGCAAAACGGCAACCGCATCCATCAAGGTTGATAGTCCTGACTTATGGTGGCCCGTCGGATATGGCAAACAACCGTTATACATATTGAGCATCACGCTTCTTGATGCCAATGGCAACAAGATTGACCACATCCAGAAGCGGATCGGCCTGCGCACGGTCGAGCTTGTCACGCAGGATGCCGAATCAAACGTACCGACATTCCACTTCAAGATCAACGGCCGGCGCGTCTACTGCAAAGGCGCAAACTGGATCCCCGACGATTGTTTCCCGCACCGTGTAACGCCGGACCGCTACCGTAAGCGTATCACGCAGGCGCGCGATGCGAATATGAACATGCTGCGCGTCTGGGGCGGCGGGCTGTATGAATCGGACGACTTCTACAACGTCTGCGATGAACTGGGCATCCTTGTCTGGCAGGACCTTCTCACCGCATGCGCGCTCTACCCCGAAGTCGATCCAATCCGAAGCGAGATCGAAAAGGAAGTGCGCTATCATGCTGCGCGCCTCTCGTCACACCCGAGCCTGGTGTTGTGGAACGGCGGCAACGAATGCATCTGGGCCGCGTATAAGTGGGGGCCCGCATGGGAAAAGGCGGCGAAAGACAAGTCGCGAGGCTGGGGGCTGGGCTACTGGCTTGAAATGTTCCCGCAGTTGATTCACGAGATCGATCCGACACGTCCCTACTGGGCGAACAGCCCGTACTCCGGTTCGACCGATCTCGACCCTAATGGCGAAGAGGTCGGCAACAACCACCACTGGGATGTCTGGAACGGGCACGGGGATTACATGAATTACCTGCTGCATCGCCCGCTCTTCGCTTCCGAATTCGGGTTCCACGGCCCGCCGACCTGGCCTACACTTGCTCGCAGTGTCCCCGAAAACGAACGCCGATGGGATTCCGAAACCATCCATCATCACAACAAACAATCAGGCGGTCAGGATCGGGCCGACCGACTGATCGCCGCCAGCTTCAACGTCGATGCGAATGAATTCGATAACTGGTGGTATCTCGCGCAGTTGAATCAGGTACGCGCGCTCGATCTCGGCTGCAGTTGGTTCCGCTCGCAGTCGCCTCGCAACAGCGGCGCGTTGTACTGGCAATTAAATGACTGCTGGCCCGTCGCGAGTTGGGCGGCGATCGACGGCGACGGTCGAGCCAAGCCGCTCTGGTACGCCACCCGGCGTTTCTTCGCCGATCGCTTGCTGACCATCATGCCCCCGGAAGCTGTTGAAAATGTCAGCGCTGTCAAGCCCTTGGTTGCCTGTATGCACAACGATTGCGATAAGCTGTGGGCCGGTGAATGTGTCGTGAGGTTATTGACAATCGAAGGTCAGGAACTCGGCCGACATGCACAATCCGTATCGATCGAGCCGCGTAGCTCCTATCGTTTTGATATCCCGGATACCATGCTCGCAAAGAAAGATGCAATGCTTATCGCTGAACTAGGCGACAAACGTGCGTTCTGGTTCTTCCAGCGGGACAAAGATATCAGCTATCCCGCCCCCGAATATGAAGCGGAACTCGAACGTGATGGCGGAACGTACCACCTGACTATCAGAGCCAAAACACTATTACGCGACATCATCCTTTATCCCGACCGACTCGATCCCAAGGCGACAATCGACGACCAGGCTGTAACACTATTACCCGGCGATGTCCGGACGTTTATAATCAACTCGGATGTTGAATTAACGATGAAGGGTTTGACTGCACGCTCGGTGATGCAGGTGGCGAACAGGTACGGCAAACAATAGATAAATGGTGAACGGTGGTTTGCTTTCAATAGCGCACGTTAAATGATTTCGGATCATTCGGATCACCAAACTCACCGTTTGCCTCGGTGATATCCGACTTCGTGTCCGTGATGTTGCGTCCCATGGCCTGCTTGACCGCTGCGAGTAGTGCGTTCAGTTCTTTCTTGTCGCCCTCGGCAACAAGTTGCACTCGGCCGTCGGGCAGATTCATGACATAACCCGCCACCGCGTAATTGCGCGCGACATTCGTCGTCGTGTATCGGAAGCCGACGCCTTGGACGCGGCCGGTGAAGTGTGCGGTGAGTCGGTGCATTGAGATAGGGTGTAGGGTTTAGGGTGTGGGGTAAGACCCTTTATTTGCGTAGGTGTTTTAGTGCGGCTTCAAGGACCGGGTCGGCATTTTGAAAATCGTTTAGTTGTGTTTCGACAAGCAAGTCGGGTTGGATGCCTTCGCCTTCGAATACTGTGCCGTCGGGCCGCATGGCCTTCCAGGATGGCAAGTAGACCGTGACGCCGTTGCCCAGGTCGTAGCTTCTTGGGTTGCCGGAGCTGCCGCGGGTGGGTTCGCCGATGATGCTGGCATTAGGTGCCTGTTTCATCATCAGGATAAACGCTTCGCAGCTACTCATCACGACATTACCGCTGAGTACAGCAATCTTACCATCGTAATGCGGCCGACCCGTGTTGGGGTAAAGTGTGCGTTCAAGCACATCGGTGTAGCCTGTTTCCGAATTCGGATCGCGGTAAACATTTTTAGCATAGACGACAGGTTCACTGATAAAGCAGCCCGCGAGGTCTTGCGCCAGGTCTTCGCCGCCTCCGCCGTTGAACCTGACATCGATGATAATCCCGGGCGCATCCGGGTGTTCACCCAGGTAACGGTAGACCGCTTCGTAGGCGCGGGGATCGTTAGGCGACCAGGAATCGATACGCAGGTACCCGATGCCGTCCTCGAATTCGCCGGTGTAGACGATGTCACTTTTCTGTTGGTAGTTCGGCACAAGATTGGGCAGTAGCTGAGCGTTCGCGTTCGGCTTGCCCGGCACGGGATAAGCACCGATCCGATCGCCCTCGGCATCCAGCCAGATATGTTTATCCTCGGCATGCGCAAGCATCACGCCGGCGATCTGTGCAAAACGTTTGGGCGTGGTGGAATCCACCAGCATTTTCTTATGGTCGGCAAACAGCTTGTCCCAGTCTAATCCCATCCGGTCGCGATACGAATACTGCTGGTCGATCATCTCACGCAAAATCTCGATCGCACCTTCGTTGAGTTCTGCTTGTGACAACTCCGATTTGCCATCTTCGCCGACGCCTGTGCGGAAGCTGATACGGTAGGGCACGACCGACTCGCCATCCTTGCTGCGGAAGTTTTGCGCCGACGGGCAGTTGATGCTGAAGTTGTAATCGTGATTGGGTTCCAGCCGAACGGTCATGATGAACGTACGCTGGTTCGCCCATCGGGATTTGCCGACGAGTTTGGGGAACGTTTCGCCCCCGCCGCAGATCGAATGGCCCCGCTGGCTCATATCCTGATCGAACTTGATCACAATCTGCCGCAGCGTCGGATCGACATCTTTAGCTCCGTTGTCCGGCTCCGCCTCCACCACCGTCGGCCGAACCGCCAGGGCGGGCGTCACCAAACACAAACACAAAACAACAAACGCAACCAGGATTCGGTTCGATGCGGTCGGCAAAGTGATATTCATGTCAGGCTCCCGGGGGCAAAGGTCGATTGATGCGCGAACGATAGCTCAACATAATAATGACGGTCTCGTCCCGTGTGCGTTTCATGGACATGGTCGGAATGCCAAAAATGCGCATCTGGTCGCAGTCAATAAAAGACCCTACCTGGTGCCCCTGAAATATATGATCTACAAGCCTCAGGCCTCAGGCCTCAAGCCAAAAACTACCCCTGCTGCAAAGCTTCCATCTCATCGTCCGGGATGTCGAAGTTCGCGTGTACCTTCTGCACATCGTCATGATCTTCCAGGGCTTCCATCAGGTTGAAGACCTTTTGCGCGTCCTTGCCCGTGCATTCAACCGTGGTCTGCGGGATCATCGTCACGCTGCCGGACTCGATCGTGAAGCCGCCAGTCTCCAGCGCTTCGCGCACTGTTACATAATCGCTAGGCTCGCAGGTGATCTCCCAACTCTCATCGGAATCGGCAAAATCCTCCGCACCGGCCTCGAGCGCCGCGTTCATCACCGTTTCTTCCTCGGTTCCTTCCTTGGCGACGAAAAGCTGACCCTTGGATTTGAAGTTGTACGCCACGCACCCGGACGCGCCGAGGTTCCCGCCGTGCTTCTCGAAGATCTTGCGGATCTCCGGCACGGTACGGTTCTTATTATCCGTCAGGCAGTCCAGCATGACCGCGACGCCCGCCGCGCCATACCCCTCGTACACGACCGACTCGTAATTCGTTGAATCATCCTTACCGCTGCCCTTCGCGATCGCTTTCTCGATTGTGTCCTTGGGCATGTTCTGGGCTTTGGCCTCGTCGATCGCGTACCGCAGCGACAGGTTCATATCCGGGTCGGGGCCCCCGTTCTTTGCGGCCATAATGATCGCCCGTGAACACTTGCTCCAGACCTTGCTCCGCTTGGCGTCCTGACGCCCTTTACGGTGCTTGATATTCGCCCATTTACTATGACCGGCCATACAGGATTGACTCCGGGGTGTCTCAAGAATGCCATAACAGGATGCCCCTCGGGCACCCGAGCCATCTATTGTAGATCGTCCCGGCCTGGGATGAAAATACCCTCAATCGCCGCATTTAAAGGTAGATATATCGACTATCGCACGATCCGCGCCCCGCCGCCGCCGGCGACGTGTTGCAGTTCCTTTAGCGTGATCTGTGAGGTGTCGCCGCGTGTGGTCTGCAGTAGTGCGCCGTGAGTGGTACCGAGGTTGACGGCTTTCTGTGGGTCGGCGCCGGTGAGGAAACCGTAGGCGAAACCGCTGGCGAAGCCGTCGCCGCCGCCTACGCGGTCTTCGATGATCAGCCGTTCAAAGCTCGGGCCTTGATAGAAGGTGTCCGTCTCGGTCCAGTAGAGGATGGCCGACCAGTTGTTTTCGCTTGCGCTCAAAACCTCGCGCAACGTCGTACCGATGACCTTCAGGTTCGGGTAATCCTTCGCCACCCGGCGGACCATCTTCTTGTAGTTCTCGATCGGCAGTTCCTTGAGGTTTTCATCTTCCGCGCCCTCGACCTCGTAACCGAGTACCTTCTGGAAGTCTTCCTCGTTGCCGATCAGGCAGTCGATGTATTGCACGAGCGGCTTGGTCGTCTTGATCGCTTCTTTACTCGACCAGAGCTTGGAGCGGAAGTTCAGGTCATACGAAACGATCGTCCCGGCATTGTGCGCTGCCTTGAGCGCCTCGGCGGCGACTTCGCGCGTCGATTCACTTAGGCAGGTGAAGATGCCGCCGGAGTGCAGCCAGCGCACGCCGCGTTTGTTAAAAAGCGCATCCCAATCAACATCGCCGACTTTCATCTTGGAGGTTGCACTGTGGCCGCGGTCATACATCGTGACGCTCGCACGCACACCCGCGCCGACTTCGGTGAAGTTCAGCCCGATCCGCGCATCTCGGCCGACGCCGTCGTAAGGCAGCGTCAGCGCGTGGCTGATATCGACCGAACCACCCCTTGCATGATTAGCGATGATCTTGCCGACCGGGTTGTCGACCAGTGCGCCGACCCAGCCGGTGCGCAAGCCCAGGCGCGCCAGCGCGTAGGCGACGTTGTACTCGCCGCCGCCGACGTGCACTTCAAGCGAAGGGGCGAACTCGATCCGTCCGTGGCCGGGCGGCGACAGGCGCACCATGCATTCACCAAGCGAAACCAGGTCCAGTTCACATTCCGATTCGGCGCGGAGAGGCAATGACACGTGTTAGCTCCTGTAATTCTCAGCCCATTTTACGGGTATTATTATGGCCTTAATTCAAATCCCATTAAACGACCGACACCATGCCTTTAATAAGCCCGGCATCGGGTTTTAGCCAATCGTCCAGTTTGTCCGGCAGTTGTTCAAGTTCGCAAGTATGCGTAATCCAAGATCCGACGTCGATACGCCCGGCCTCGATCAAGCGGATGATCTCGCGAAAGTCCTCGCCTACAGCGTTTCGGCTGGAAAGCAGCGTCATTTCCTTGCGATGAAAATCCGGGTCGCTGAATGTCAGGTCGCCGATCACCAGCCCGACCATCACGAGCCGTCCACCATGCACCGGCAAGGCAAACGCGTTCTGCATCGATGTGCGGTTGCCCGTCGCATCAAACACTGCCGCCGGCGCTTCGCCGAAGGTTTGCGCCCATTGTTTGTCGATCGCCTGTTCTGTATCCAGCTTCATCGTCTGGATATTCAATAATGATTCTGCTGCACCAAGGCGTGCTGCACTGATATCGATCCCGACAACTTCGGCCCCAGCGATCTGTGCGAACACCGCGACCGTCAATCCGATCGGACCAAGCCCGATGACTGCGACGCGCTCGCCTTGCTTCACCGCCGCACGTTCTACGGCATGCCTGCCGATGCCGAGTGTCTCCACCAATGCGAGCGCTTCGTAGCTGAGTTTCTCCGAGGGATGCAGCTTGTGGGCGGGTACGTTGATGCGCTGCCGCATCCCGCCGTCGGTCTGCACACCCAGGCACGCCAGTGTCGTGCAGCAATTGGTTTTCCCCGCTCTACAGGCCGGGCACGTGCCACAGGTCATGTAAGGTTCGACCGCACAACGATCGCCGGGCTTGATGTGAGTTACACCCTCACCAATCACGACGACCTCCACACCCAACTCATGTCCCGGGATGCGTGGGTACGTAAACAGCGGATGCGTTCCCTTGTGTGCATGAATATCCGTGCCGCAAATCCCGACACGATGAACCCGCACGATCGCCTCACCCACGCCCGGCGAATCAGGCTCGGGTGTGTCCGAGACTCGCCATTGGCCTGGCTTTTCAAGCGTGAGTGTTTTCATGTCGTTGCGGTCCGTTCATGCATCCAATGTTTGATACCGCTCGATGATCAGGTCGAGGTATTCCCGCTGATCCATCGCCCAGTACTCGTCCGAAAAGACTTCGACCTCATCAAGCCCGTTGAAACCGGTATCACGCACCCACTTGCTGATCGTCGGGATATCGATGCAACCATCGCCCATCAGCGCGCGGTCGTTGAGCATGTCGCGCAAGGTGATACGCCAATCGCAGATGTGATAGCCGAATAATGTGTGCTGCTTGCCCGCTAGTTCGATCTCCTGCTTCAGGTCAGGGTCCCACCAGACGTGGTAAACATCCACCGCGATCCCGAGCATACGGCTCTTAAGTTTCTCACAAATCTCACGCGCTTCACGCATCCGGTTAATGCACGAACGGTCGGCCGCATACATCGGGTGCAGCGGCTCGATCGCCAATTTCACGCCACGGTCTAACGCATGCGGTAGCACCGCCCCGATCCCGTCCGCCACATGTTTGCGCGCCTCGTCCATCGGCATCCCGGGCACCGCGCCAACCACCAGCACAACCATCTCCGCGCCGATCGCCGCCGCTTCATCAATACATACGCGATTCTCGTCGACCACATTCTGACGATCTTTCGCATCAACCGCCGGGAAAAATCCACCGCGCACTAGTGCCGGCACCTTCAATCCGCTGCCTTTAATGATCGCGCCGGCTTCCTGCATCCCGACCGGCTCGATCACGTTACGCCAGACGCTGATCCCCCCGATACCCGCCTTGATAAATGCGTCCACGCACTGCCGAAGCGTCCACGGCCGATGCGTCATCGTGTGTATCGCGAGTTGGGAAAGATATTGAGACATCGATTTTCTCTGTGGTTGGTTGTTTTACAGCGCAGGCACATCCACCCACTGCTTATCTTTCCACGACTTCATACCCAGCTCCGCCAACTGCACGCCGGCCGCGCCCTTGCGCAGCGTCCAGATGAACGGCTCATCCAGCGCGACGTGCCGCAGGAACAATTCCCACTGGGCTTTGAATGCGTTGTCATAGTCCGTGTTGTTGGGCACCTGCTGCCAACCGTCGTAGAAGTCGATCGGCTGCGGGATGTCCGGGTTCCACACGGGCCTTGGTGTGTACGCGCCGCTCTGCACCCAGCATTCACGCAAACCCGCGACCGCCGAACCATGCGAGCCGTCAACCTGGATCGTCAGCAGGTCGTCCCGACGGACACGCGTGACCCACGAGCTGTTGAACTGGCAGATGATGCCGTTCTTCAATTGGAAGATCGCGTAAGCCGAGTCGTCGGCCGTGCACTTATATGGCTTACCTTGCTCGTTTATGCGTTCAGGCAAGTCGGTATTACCCAGCGCGACCAGCGAACCGATCGGCCCGAACAGGTTGTTTATCACATACTCCCAGTGGCAGAACATATCGATCATGATCCCGCCGCCGTCTTCCTCGCGATAGTTCCAACTTGGACGCTGGGCAGGCTGATCTTCGATGTGTCCGGAGAAAACCCAGTACCCGAAGTTGCCGCGCACCGACAGGATCTTGCCGAAGAATCCACGATCGCGCAGCATTCTGAGCTTACGCAGGCCCGGCAGCCATAGTTTGTCCTGCACGACACCGTTCTTGATCCCCGCATCTTCACAGAGCTTGGCAAGCCGAAGCGCTTCTTCGGTCGTCACCGCTGTGGGCTTCTCGCAGTACACCGGCTTGCCCGCCTTGGCTGCCATCTCCACGAACTTCGCACGCTGCAACGTGCCCGACGCATCGAAGAACATATCGCAGCTCTTATCATTGACTGCGCCCTCGACGTCCGTCGTCCACTTCAACGGCTCGCCAATCACTCCGGGCCCATACGCATTAGCCAACGCTTTGAGTTTGTTCTCGTTGCGTCCTGTCAGAACCGGGTCGGGCATGAGCGTCAGGTCATCGCTGACCTTCACGCCACCCTGCTTGATGATCGCGAGGACCGAGCGGATCAGGTGCTGGTTCGTGCCCATGCGTCCGGTGACGCCGTTCATCACGATGCCGATTCGTCGTGTTTCTTTCATGGTGCTTGTTCGGTGGCTGGTGTTTCGTGGTTGGTGAGGGGGGGACGTTCCCTGATGCTTGGTAATGTATCCTAACTCCGGGCGGTTTTCCTTCCCGATTGGGGACCAGATTCTTTGCAAATGTGGACAAATAAAGGGGTCTTGCCTACATCACATGCGGGTCCTGCCGATAGCGGCGGGGGCTGGTCCCGGCGTGCTGGCTGAACCACCGGCTGAACGTGGCAGGCGAGCTGAAACCCAGCATCTCGGCGATCTGGTTGGTCTTAAGTTGCTGCTGCAGCAGTAGCTCCCGGGCCCGGGCGAACCGCCTGGCGGTGATGTAGGCGTGGGGTGTGCAGCCCAGCAGCGTCTCGAACCGCCGGGCAAAATGACGCGGTGACATATGCGAGACTTCCGCCAGTTCATCCAGCGTCGGAGGCTTGCTCGCATCGCCATGGATCCGCGAGATCGCGTCGGCAAGTTCGTGGTCTTTGTCCCGGATCGACGCGATCGAAAAGCCCGGCGGCATGTCCCCGGGCCCCTGGCTCGTGCGCGGCCAAAGACAGATCGCCTCCGCCAGATGCGATGTCACCAATGCGGGTCTGGACCCGCCTAACGTGCCGTTTTCCGTCAATAAACGCATCACCGGGATCAAACCCCGCCCGGGGTCCAGCGATGTCGTCCAAGACTGCAGCGTCTGATTGCTGATGGCCGGCCAGTTCGGACGGACGCGCATGCGGATGTTAAATACACGCGCCCCGGCATCGTGCGGCACCAGTTCATAGCCATGTTCCACGCCCGGGTACGTCGTCATCGCCGTCAACCCGCTGATCCGCTGCCACTGCCCCTCGATAAGGCAACTACCCTCGCAGCCGCTGATCAGGTCCAGTTGCAACAGGTCCTTATGGGCGTGCGGCCCGATGTACAGCCGATGATCGATCGCATGCGTCACCGCCTGATCCAGGCGGGCCGGTTCACTGAACAGCTTCGCACACAGATCGCCTACAGCGACTTCGTCTGCGGCGGGGCGATCAACCTGGGGCGGCTGGCTGGACATAACCCCATCTTAGCCAAAATAGACACTGATTCAATACATCCGGCGCTTGTATTCAGCCCCTACTTCTGGCACACTTTGTGTGGGGTATCGGGTGATTGTATTGCTAATGGCTAACAGCTAAGGGCTAATGGCTCTACTTCCCAACGCCGGTCCTGAGCGAAGCGAAGGTCCGGGTATCTTCGAGCACACAATAATCCATACGATCGCGCCCACGATGCCAGATTGAACACTCAACATCAAACATTAAACATCAAAGCTAAACCCCATGAAGATCGACAACACACTCAAGCCCGCCTCGCTGCAAACCAAAACCCGGCGCGTCTTCGAACTCGCCGCTTGCAAAGCCCGCGCGATCGATAAAACCTGGGACCCGGCCAAGGGAACCCCCGTCTTCACCGTCGAAGGCAAATACGCCACACGCGGATGGACCGAGTGGACCCAGGGCTTCCAGTACGGCTGCATGATCCTTGCCGGTGACGGGCTTGATGATGACAAGCTCATCCAGCTCGGTAAAAAACGCACGATCGAAAACATGCTTCCGCACGTCACACACACAGGTGTGCACGATCACGGCTTCAACAACCTCTCGACCTACGGCAACCTGCTGCGCCTCTTAAAGGAAAAACGTATGAAGCCATCCGGGGATGACTGGGAAGAAGTCGTCTACGCCAACGCCATCGCTGCCTCCGGCGCGGTCCAGGCCGCACGATGGTCCGGCACCGCACAGGTGAAGTCCAAACACTCCGCCAATTCACCCGCGCTTGGCTACATCTACTCATTCAACGGCCCGCACTCGCTGTTCATCGATACCATGCGAACGACACGCATCCTCGGTGTCGCCTGGCAACTCGGCCACAACCTGATGCACGAGGGTGACCGCTCCGCGAATCTTCTGAAGCGATCAGTCCTCCACGGCCTGACTACCAGTCAATACATAGTTTTTCATGGTGACAGCGAACATACTTATGATGTGCGAGGCCGTACCGCACACGAAGGCACGTTCAACCGCAACGACGGCGCTTTCCGCGCCCGGTCAACACAACAAGGCTACAGCCCGTTCAGCACCTGGACGCGCGGCCTAGCCTGGGCCATGCTCGGTTACGCGGAAGAACTCGAATTCTTCAAAACCATCCCCGCCCCAGCCTTCAAAGCCGCTTGCGGCTTAGCGAAGCCCGACATCATCAAAGTCTACGTACGCAACGCCAAAGACACCTGCGACCACTACATCAAAGACGTCTCCACGCTCGACGGCATCACCTACTGGGACGACGGCGCACCCGGATTGCACAAGCTGGGCGATTGGCAAGCTAAGAACGCCAATCCTTATAACGACTACGAACCCGTCGACGCTTCCGCCTCTGCGATCGCCGCCCAAGGATTGATCCGTCTTGGCAACTACCTCGGCAAGACCGGCAAAGGCAAGCCGTATTACCAGGCGGGTCTCACTGTCGCCAGCACACTGTTCGATGAGCCGTACCTGTCAACGAAGCGCGACCATCAAGGCCTGCTGCTGCATTCGATCTACCACTGGCCCAACCATTGGGACCACGTGCCCAAGGGCTCGAAGGTTTCGCACAGCGAGTCCAGCCTGTGGGGCGATTATCACCTGCTCGAACTGGCCCTGCTGATCCACCGCATGGCCGGCAAAGGCCCTTACCTGAAGTTCTTTCTTTGATCGATAAACGGAGCACGCGATGAGCGAGCAGAAAAACACCAAACCTGTCGCACTCGTCACCGGCGGAACGCGCGGGATCGGCTTCGGTATCTCCAAACGCCTTGCCGAGGACGGCTTCAACCTCGCCGTCAACGGCCGACGCGAAGAAGCCGATGTCGCAGAACCACTCAACGCACTCCGCGCTATCGGCGCCGACGTTTTGTACTGCCGCGCCGACGTCGCCGACAGCGCCGGTCGCAAGCAGATGGTCGACGATATCCGCAGCCACTTCGGCCGACTGGATGTGCTTGTCAACAACGCCGGCGTTGCGCCGAACGAACGGGCCGACATCCTTGATGCAAGTGAAGAGAGCTTCGACCGCCTGATCAGTATCAACCTCAAAGGGCCGTACTTCCTGACGCAACTCGTCGCCAACTGGATGGCCGAGCAATACCGCGCGGATAACAGCTTTCGGGGATCGATCGTCAATGTCTCGTCGATCAGTGCGACGGTCGTCTCGGTCAACCGCGGCGACTACTGCATCAGCAAGGCGGGCATCGCGATGGCAACCCAACTCTGGGCTGCACGCATGGCCGAGTTCGGCGTCAGTGTCTACGAGGTACGCCCCGGCATCATCAAGACCGACATGACCGCCGGCGTCATCGAAAAATACGACAAGCTGATCGCTGAAGGCTTAACCGTCGACTCGCGTTGGGGCACACCCGAAGATGTCGGCAGAGCGGTAGCTGTATTAGCACGCGGCGAACTCAGTTATGCTACCGGCAGTTTGCTGATGGTAGACGGCGGACTGACGATGCCACGGTTATGAATGCGTTATTTCGCCGCAAATGAACGCTAATGGACGCAAATAATATTAAGAAGAGGTTTGCCACCAAAAGGCACAGAAGACACAAAATATGAAGTATCAATCAATCACAACTCGCGTGAACTGTGCTTCTAACACGCATCCTTTTGTGTGTTTTGTGCCTTTTCGTGGCTACTCCTATGATTTTGGTTGATTATTCGTCATGAGTAATGAAAGGCAAAGATAATGTCCGACGGATCAGTGAATGTGTTGGAAGCGCTAGGTCGACACAAGCTTGTGCCGGTGGTGGTGTTGGATTCGGTGGACGCCGCGAAGCCGTTAGGCGAAGCGCTGATCGGTGGGGGGTTGCCCGTTGCTGAAGTGACTTTCCGCACGGACGCTGCCGAGGAATCGATCAGGTTGATGAGCAAGCAGGAAGGCATGCTCGTCGGGGCCGGCACGGTACTCACCGTCGAGCAAGCCAAGCGAGCAATCGGCGCCGGCGCGACCTTCATCGTCAGCCCCGGCACCAACCCGCCCGTCGTCGAATACTGCATCGAACAAAACATCCCCATCACGCCGGGGATCGCCACGCCGACCGACATTGACCTCGCCTGCGGTTTTGGCCTGAACATCCTCAAATTCTTCCCGGCCGAAGCCTTCGGCGGCACAAAAACCCTCAAAGCCCTCAGCGCCCCCTACAGCAACGTCAAATTCATCCCCACCGGCGGCGTCTCCGCCAAAAACCTCGCCGACTACCTGGCCCTCCCCAGCGTCCACGCCTGCGGCGGTAGCTGGATGGTCGACCGCAAACTCATCAACGCCGGCGAGTTTGATAAGGTAGAAGCGTTGGTGAAGGAAGCGGTGAAACTAGTCAGTAGTTAATCCTAGATCCCATGGATTCACTCTAATTGCTGCGCAGATCATAATGTCAGATAACAAGATCATTCTCATCCCGCATGACCCGCAATACCTGCCTGATGAAATTCAGAAAGCAGCGGCAATTGAATACCTCAATCACATCACTCCTGATGCCGACGAAATCGAGCTGATCGAACACGACTCGGTGGAATTCTTTGATTGTGGAGAGAACTTCGGATGGATTAAATGCCCATCATGCCATGCAGAACTTGAAGTAAAATGGTGGTCATCTCGGATGAGTGATGATTACGCTGATGGGTTTATGTTGAATACTTATCTGTTGCCCTGTTGTGGAGAGCATCACACACTTGCAGAGCTTCACTACGAGTGGGAACAAGGTTTCAGCCGCTTTGCGATAAGTATCATGAATCCACATATTGGTCTATTGAAGCCCGATCAAAAGAAGGTATCCGAAGAGAAACTGGGTGTCCCGCTCCGTGTCATATATCAGCATATTTAATGAATAAGCCCGGGCCTGCCCGGACATAATGTCGAAGCTAAGGCCATGAAAAACCACATCCGCATCACCGTATTAATTGAAAACACCGCCTACAAAGTCGGTTTATTAGCCGAGCACGGATTGTCGTACTGGATCGAAACCGATACGCATAAAGTGCTGTTCGATACCGGTCAAAGATACGAAGTCCTTCGGCACAACGCCGAGCAATTGAAGTGTCATCTTTCTGAACTCGACGCCGTTGTGCTATCGCACGGGCATTACGATCACACCGGAGGCCTGCCGGGTTTGCTGCAAGCGATGCGCATACCACAGATGTACCTGCATCCCGCCTCGCTTATCAAGCATTACGGCCGCAAGAAAGACACCGGCCTGGTCGAAGATATCGGTGTCCCGTCAGGCATTGACGAACCCATGCTCAAAAAGCACGTCGATGAGCTGATCTGGACGGACAAGCCGACCTCGATCACCGATGGCATCCATGTCACCGGCCCCGTTCCGCGCGATACCGATTACGAAGACGTCGGCGGCCCGTTCTTCCTCGACAAAGAAGCCACGCAACCCGATCCGATCCTCGACGATCAATCGATCTTCTTTAATACACCACTCGGCACGGTTGTCATCCTCGGCTGCGCCCACGCCGGCGTCATCAACACGCTCAACCACGTACGCCGCCTGACAGATAACCAACCCATCCACGCGGTCATCGGCGGCATGCACCTGGTCAACGCATCAGAGCACCGCATCGAACAGACAGGCCGGGCGCTACGCGAGCTTGATGTGCAAATGCTCGTGCCCGCACACTGCACCGGCCCCACGCCTAAGGCCTGGCTCTGGTCACAATTCCCCGACCGCTGGCAGGCTTGCCACGTCGGCAAACAGTTTGAGTTTGAGTTGGCTTACTGAGCCGGTACCACCAGCTCGATCCAGTTGTTTGTCTCGAACCGATCAGGCAGCAGGTCGATCGCCGCTTCGTATTCCGAATTGTCAAAGCCGTTGGCCGCCCATCGCAAACTCTGGGCAAACCAGTGATACTTCGGTTCGTCAATCTGCTTGTGCGGCCAAGGCGTCTTGTTCGTGCCGGTCATGTAAGGCACCAGCAATGCATAACCCTTCTTCAAACTCCGGCCATCCTCCGATTCGTAATTCCACAAATCGTAACCAAGCGATTCGCCCATGCGTGCCAGGTCCATCATCGCGCGGTTGTTGAAGTCGCAGTAATGCAGGCTGCGCGTGCGTTCGTTTTCCAAGGGCTGGCTGCCGTCCGGCTCGTACTGACTGGCGATACGGGCCGGGACCTTGTCGAGTACGTCACGCGCGGTTTCTTTATCGTCGGCAAACAGCGAAAACAACACGACCTGCTGCATATACCATGTGCCGTGGTTGTTTTCACTTTCTGATTCACCGATCCCGTTCTCGCTGGTTTGCAGCCAATGCACGTAATCCGCGAACCACTTCTGCAACGCCTTGAAGTCCGCATCGGTCATGTTCGGCGAATCTTTGAGCAGCGTGATCGAATCAGGCAGGAAACGCAGCCGCACCGTCTCGATGATGCCGGATTTTCGGCCGTCCTCATCTCGACCCGGAACGAACTGGCTGTACTGAAGGTTCGGATTCATCCGCGTTTGCGGATCGATAAAAAAGTGACGCAGGTGCTTTACGGCATGTTTGGCATAGCGTTCGTCTCCCGTGAATTCATACGCCAGCGCCAGCTTTTGCACCGCTCCTGTGACGACGTCGAGTTTGGTCACATCGTACTTATCACGTTCGGGATTGAATTCGCCGTCGCGTCGGATGTAGGGCTTGCCATCCGGCGTATCGGGATTCGGCCACCAGTACGAGCCGATGCTCATGTAGTCGTGCTTGTCCCCGCTGGGCGGCGTCATGGGCTTATCCGTCACCGACACCGGCTCAACCTCTAAAGACTCATCGCCTCGCTCGACCACATCTTTGACAATAGCCAGCAACTCGGCGTCCCCGGCCGCGATCTTCTGCTTCACCCGGCTGATTCCCTCGGCGTCATAAAGAATCAGGTCTGCATTCGCATCCGACATCTCTGCCACCACCGGCACGGCCTGGCACCCCAGGCAACCAACCGCCAACACACAGCAGACCCATCGCCAAGTCCGCATGACCTTGCCCCGGCTGATTCGTTGCATCGCTGGCACGTTTCGCTCCTTGTGACTGGCCCTGAGCAGGGCTCCAAGTGGGATTTTCGATCAATCTGCCACACGCTTTCAAGTGGCCCCTTCGACGCCTTTCAGCATACCGATCGGCTGTTCATATAACAATTAAATTTCAAGAAAATTAGCGGTGAATTTTCATGTACAATACGTAACTCTTTATTTAATAATTGATTGTACATTAAGATCAATTTGTATTTCTCTGAAAATTTCCCTTGTATATTCGGCTGCGCCGTGGTATTAATGTGTGTGCCATGTCAATCGTAGAGGTTGCCAAACTCGCCGGCGTATCTCACGCCACCGTCTCTCGGGTCATCAATAACCGGCCCGGTGTATCCCCCGAATGCGTCAAGTTGGTGCGTCAAGCCATGCAGAACATCGGGTACACACCATCCGGCCGAGGACGCCATGCAAACGGTCATACGCGCGTCGGCAACGTTGCACTCTTGATGATTGGCGCCGATCTGACGCTGATGATGGCACCGGTCGCCGGAGCCGTGCTGCATGCCGTGGAAGATGCGCTGGCCGATCACGGCTTCAACCTGATCCTCGGCAAACTCAATGACTCCGGCAGGCTGCCGCCCAACGTCGCCAATGGCCGGGTCGATGGCCTTTTACTCTACGGCTTCCCGCCACCTCGCAAGCACCAGTCACGCCTCGCGAAGTTCCCCTGTGTCTGGCTGCTCAGCCCACGCAGCGCACGCGGCTACTGGGGCGACCGCATTGAGCCGGACAACGAAGCGATCGGCAAGATGGCGGCCGAATACCTCATATCGCGAGGCCACAAGCATCTGGGGCTGTTAAATCTTTCACCCGATCACCTCGGCTACGAAGCACGAACCCGCGCCTTTAGCGAAGCAGCGAAAGCCGGCGGTGCAGAGGCGCATGTCATCGTCGACGGCCGAGTAGATCAGTCCACACCGTTTGTCGCCGACTTTGAAGAGCAGGCGGTCAAGCAACTCGTCACGCAGATGAAAAACATGCCGCAGTTGCCGACCGGCTTGTTCGTCCCGCGTGATCCGCTGACCGTGATGGTTTACCACGAGCTGCGTGCCCAGGGCATCGAGCCGGGCCGGGACGTGGAAGTGATTTCCTGTAACAACGAACCCTTACTCGCCGGCCTGGACCCCAAGCCGGCGACCATCGACCTGCGGCCGGACGTCATCGGCCGTCAGGCCGTCGAGCACCTGATCCAACGGGTGCGCAAGCCGCACGACCCGGTGACCGTCGTCTCGTCGGTCGAGCCAAAGCTCGTGCCCGGGGATGCGGTGAATGTGTCAATGTCATTTTAGTGGCCGTTCTGTAGGCCAGGGATGAGTCGAACGGTTTTTATGTCGGATGGAGGATCGATTCACGAAACCAATTGGAGGAAAGAGAAAATGATCATGAAAAACGGAGCAAAGTACATCTTGCCAACCGGTGCAGCGCTAGTCGTAGCGTTCGCCACTTCGTCGTCGTACGCGATCACGGATGGATTCGGCGACGGCGATCGTAACAACAACGGTGCGATCACCATTTATGACACGGACGCCAATCTGGATGATGTGCTCGACGGCATCGAGATCACCTCGCCGGAGAATGCAGCAGACACCGGCATCATCTGGGCCGCCACACGCGGATTCACCAGCAGTAATACCGGCGACCCCAAAGCCAACATCAAGATCATTGATGACTCGGCCGGCCTGGGCACCGGCTACGCACTGGGCGTCGAATCCAAAGGCACCGGCAGTTCGTTTGCCGGATTCTTCAGTGCCCCGGTCGAGTTGGGGGCGAACCTTGGTGACAAGGTCGTTGTCTCACTGAGCTTCCGCATCTGGACCGATTCCACCAACCCAACCCCGCCGCCCGCTAACGGCGAGCTGCGCTGGGGCCTGTTCCAGGACACCGATAACGAGTTCGGCATGAGTGCTAACGAAGGCCTCGACTCCGGCTCGGGCCAGGCATCGATCGTTTGGGGGCCGGACACCGGCGAGAACGACGGCGACTGGTTTGATGCGCCCGTCGGCGCTGAAGGCGACAAGGGTCTCTGGTCGCGTGTTGAGATCGGCGCTCTTGCGGATGAGACATCGGGGCGTATCAACTACGAATACAACCTGGCCGGCATCAATGGCACGAGCAACAACGGCCGGTTCTTCGAGGGCAGCGGCACCAGCAATGATCCGGGTGCTGGCGGTGACGTCGCAACCGTGGCCTCGCCAACATCCGACGGTCCGGGTTTGAAGATCGGTGGCGACCTGACCAGCGATCCGACCAATCAGATCCCCGTCGCGCCACATACGCTCATGATGGAGATCGAGCGCGGTGTGGACGGCCTGATTATCCGCTCCTATGTGGATGGTGTGTTGGGTCTGGAGGATGACATTACAGCCAGCCTGACGGGCGCGGCGTTCATGCTGCCGGCACCCGAGTCATTCAACTACATCGCCTTCCGCAACTCGGTCGGCGACTATGACTACATCATTGACAACGTGTCGGTCGAATCGGTTCCGGTTCCCGAGCCGGTGAGTCTGGCCCTGTTGGGTCTGGGTGGTTTGGTGATGCTATCCCGCCGTCGTTGATACGGCATAACTTTAATCCGGCCGGCCCGGTCGAATGCACCCGGCCGGCCATTGTGAAACGAAACGTGTCTTAAATACACGCAATTACTTGGAGATGTTGGAGGATCAATGATGAAACGCAAGCAGCAGATAAACCTTGGGATCGCAGGCGCATCGCTGGCCCTGACGATCGCCGCAGCTCCGGCATTCGCCACCGTCGTCGTCTCCGACGGCTTCGGCGACGCCGACCGCAACAACGATGGTGTGATCGATAAGTACGATACCGATGCCAGTGCCAACGGCACGATCGATACCTACGAATCGCCGTACTTCCCCGGCTCCCTGGTGACCGAAGTCACCGCGGCGGAAGACGCGCTGGATACCGGCCTGGTCTGGGTCGGCACCCGTGGCTGGACCAGCAGCCCCGGCACGACCAGCGGTGAATACGATGCCAAATTCCACACTCGAATTGTCGACGATTCTGCCGGCGCGATGCCCGACGCGGTCGCAATCGACTCCGGCCTGGCCCTGTCCCTGAACTCCAAGGGACGCGGCGCCTCAACGGTTGGTTTCTTCGGCCAGAATGTGGCGCTGGGGCCCAACGTCGGCGATCAGGTCAAGGTCAGTTTCGATATGCGGTTCTGGCTCGGTTCGCCCAACCTCAACACCGATAGCACACCGTCTGATCAGAAGGCTGACCTGCGATGGGGTATCTATCAAGACACTGACAATCAGCTCGGGCAGACGAATCCCTTTGCCGGGGCGCCTGATCTGAACACCGGCATTCCTACCGCAGCGGTATGGGGTGAGGATGACGGTCAGTTCCAGGGCGACATCGGCGGCGCAGGCGCCAACGGTGATGCCGGTTGGTTCACTCGCATCAAGGCCTTCGCCGACGTTCCCCAGGACGGTGGGGAGAGTACCGATGGTGGACCACGCATCTACGAGGAAGTGAACGGCCCGACGGCCGCATTCCTGGGCGGCTCTGATAATGACTTTGTCACTTCCCCCGATTCAGAAAACCCCAACTTCACCGCGCTGAACTTCGACAAGGTCTACAACCTTTCACTGACACTCGAACGCACTGCCGACAGCATCTATGCTACCTACACCGTGGTAAACCTCACCGACGGCTTAACCTACTCATTCGGCGGTGAGGAATCGCTTAACGATGGCAGCATCCCCGGCTCCGGCGGCATCCAGAGCGATAACTGGGATTACTTTGCCATCCGTAACTCCAGCTCCTCCACCTACGGCGAGGACGACTACGACCTGATCATCGACAACTTTATGGTTGAAGTCTTTGAAGCCTCGGTCGCTATCCCCGGCGACCTGAACGGTGACGGCTTCGTCGGTCTGGACGACCTGGACATCATCCTCAGCGCGTGGAACCAGAGCGTGCCGCCTGCCAATGAAGCGGCCGATCCTTCCGGCGACGGCTTCGTCGGCCTGGATGACCTGGACATCGTGCTCAACAACTGGAACGCCGGCACACCGCCTGCGGCAGCCGTCCCCGAGCCGGCATCACTGGCGCTGATCGGCTTCGGTACCCTCGCATCCCTCCGACGTAAACGCTGATCTGTCTCGATCCTCCGCGGTCGCCCGCTTGATTGTGAGCGGCCGCTTTAAAAACGTCGAACTTTCGGCGACAACACAACGACTACTACGGTTACACCGCAACTTGGAGACTCGCCATGTCCGTCAAACATAAGGGCTTCACCCTGATCGAACTACTCGTGGTTATCTCGATCATCGCGCTGCTGGTCGGCATCCTCCTGCCGGCATTGGGCGCCGCCCGGTCCGCAGCCAGACGTATTGCCTGCGCCAGCAACATGCGACAAGTCGGCGTCGCGCATGTGTCCTATGGAACCGAAGGTGATGACTATATCGTGCCCCTTGCACAAACGATCCGACGCAAAGACAACTCATGGAACGTCGGGCTTGCCAAGAAGCTGAATATACCGGGCGGCTCTTATCAAACCAGCAACATCATGTGGTTTGAGATTTTGGCAAACATCATGGTGGATGATAAACGATCGAGTACGAATCAGCGCAGTGAATTCTTCAATGAGACATTTACTTGCCCTGATTATCTTGATGTGAAGACCGAAGGTGTCACCAGCGATAAGTATGGTTTCGGAATGAACCGCTACCTGATCGGCCGGGAAGACCCGAATATCCCCGGCAACGATGATCCGCAATACTTCCCGGAACGGTACGTAAGCGACAGCCCGTCGCCATATACCGAATGGTACCGCTACAACGATTCGCCCGGTGCATCGCAACGTGGGCTTTGTGCCGACAGCAATGAGTGGCATCTAAGTCCAAGAAGGATCGGCTCAAACGGTATTGGCTGGATCAGAAATACATCCAAGCCGGTTGGCGCGGACGGCCTTTCGCCTTGGAACACCGGTGATCCGCAACGCCACCAGGGCGACAAAATGAACGTGCTGTTTATCGATGGTCATGTTGCGGGTTCAGATAAAGAAGAATCTGCAATTGCCATGCGCGATCCGGATGGCAGCCGTGAGTTGGTCTACGACGACTCGATGGATTGATCGGTACGGCCTGAAGTTAAGCCAGTAGTATTGATAAAGCGACAGGACCGTTCTCATGCCGGATAGCGCCATCGACCAGCGGACCATCGAGTACATCGTGATCGGGGCGTACCTGCTGATCCTCGTATCGGTCGGGTTCGTCTTCCGCAAGTTCAACTCAAACGTCAGCGACTACTTCCGCAACGGCTGTAAAGGCACGTGGTGGCTGGTCGGCTCCAGCGCATTTATGACGGCGTTCAGCGCCTTTACTTTTACCGCCTCTGCCGGCGCCGCGTTCGAGGCCGGCTGGTCGGTGATGATCATCTTCATCGGCAATGCCCTGGGCTTCCTGCTCACCGCCATCTTCTTCGCGCCGTGGTTCCGCCAGCTTAGATGCATCACCGCGCCCGAAGTCATCAAAATGCGCTTCGGCAAATCGACACAGCAGTTCTACGCCTGGATGAACATGATGGTGAATCTGCTGCAGGCGGGTTTATGGCTGAACGGTGCCGCGATCTTTGCGGCCGTCGTGTTCGGCTTCAACCTGCAGGCAGTGATCGTCGTGCTGGGCCTGGTGGTACTGATCTACTCCGTGTCCGGCGGTTCGTGGGCCGTGATGGCGACGGACTTCCTGCAGAGCCTCATCCTCATGCCCTTGACGTTCGCGCTCGCGATACTGTGCATCCTGCACTTCGGCGGTGTCGGCAGCTTCTTTGAGAGCGTCCACAGCCACGGCCTCACCGAGGACTTCGCGCTATTCAATAAGCCCGGACGTTTCGCCACGGCCCGCGACTACACGGTTGCCTTTGGCATCGCCACGCTTGTCTACAAATCAATCTGCTATATCACGATGACCGAGTCGCAGAAGTACTTCGGCGTGAAAGATGGCTGGAGCGCACGCAAAGCGGCGCTACTCGGTTGTGTCTTGATGGTCGTTGGCATGTCTGTCTGGTTCATCCCACCCATGACGGCTCGCCTGCTTTACCCCGACGTTGTCATGGCCAACACCAGCCTGCCCAAGCCGGCCGAATCCGCCTACGCCGTGGCCGCGATTAACCTGTTGCCGACCGGCATGACGGGCCTGATGGTTGTCGCCATGTTCGCCGCGACGATGAGCAGTATGGACTCGGGCCTCAATCGCAACGCCGCGATATTCATCCGCGACGCATACCCACCGCTTTGTAACCTCATCGGTATCAAACCATCCGAAGACGAACGCAAACTCTTTATCCTCGGCCAGGTGTTTTCGCTCATCTTCGGGGTTTTGATCATAGGTCTGTCCCTGTACTTCGCCGCGTCGAACGGCAAAGGCATCTTTGAATGGATGCTCGATATCGGCGCGCTGCTTGCCATGCCCATGGCCATACCGATGATCCTGGCGCTATTCATCAAACGCGCGCCGTGGTGGTCCGCCATCTTTGCAGTGGGGGCTACGCTCATCCCGTCCTTATTGGCGTTTTTCGATGTCGGTGGCGTCTGGTCTTACCAGGAGAAGATCGCTTATGGCTGTACCGTGGGTATCGGTTCGTTCCTGCTGACCATGCCGTTCTGGAAGACCGCGACTGTGCAGTATCGCGCGCAGGTGGACCACTTCTTTACCACCATGCACACGCCGGTCGATTTTGAGAAGGAAGTCGGCCAGGCAAACGACGCCAGCCAGCTCAAGATCATCGGCGGCTTCGCCATCGTCGTCGGCTTCTTCATCGGCACGCTGGTGGTGCTGCCTAACCCCGCCTCGGGCCGGTTGTGTATCCTCGCGGTTGGTGGATTTGTAGCGGGGATCGGTATTTTGATGGCATGGGTGGGAATGCGAAATCCGGGCAAGCAAATCGCGAAAGATGATAAAAAACCCTTGCCGGATCGGGTTCTTATGGGAGAATTGTCTCAAGACGCGCAGAAGTAGGCCCGGACCTGCTAAGGAGGAGAAGATGGATAAGGTCGCCCGTTTCGGGATCGTTGCTGTCGCTTTGGCTGCTTGCACAAGCCTTGCGCCGCTGTCCGTTCATGCGCAGACAAGCCAGTGGGTCCAGCGCGGCGAAACCGGCCGGCTGATCTACACGCCCGACGCGCAGGGCGACCGCGTCATGGACTTCACCGGTGCCGGTTACATGGGCCAGGGCTCGGCCGCCATCCCGAACAACATCCAGAACGTCATCGTACTCTCACCCGTCGCCGGCGACGACACCACGCAGATTCAGAACGCCATCAACACCCTCGCCGCCATGCCCATCGGCGCCGATGGCTACCGCGGCGCGATCCTCCTGCAGGCCGGCACGTACGACATCTATTCACAACTCAACATCAACGCCAGCGGCATCGTCCTGCGCGGCGAAGGGCGCGAAGGCTCCGGCACGATCCTGCACGGCCGCACCGTCGGTGCGGAAGGCATGAACCAACGCCCGCTGATCCGCATCGAAGGCAACGGCAGCCAGTCGCTCATTGGCTCGACCTACAACATGATCGACAAGACCGTCCCCGTCGGAGCGACCAGCTTCCGAATCAACAGCGCAAGTGCATTCAGCGTCGGCGACACCATCCGTATCGAACGACCCAGCACGCAGGAATGGATTGATGACATCGGCATGGGCGATCCGATCGGCGAAGACCCGGCCTGGGTGCCCAACACGATGAACCTCCGCTACGAACGCACCATCACACGCATCGAAGGCGACCGCATCTTCATCGATGCCCCGCTGGCCAACAGTTTCGAACAGCAATACGGCGGCGGCACCGTCAAGAAGTACACATGGAGCGGCGTCGTCGAAAACGTCGGCATCGAAAACCTTCGCGGCGACAGCGACTACGACAGCCCGACCGATGAGGACCACGCCTGGGAATTCATCTTCATCGGCGGAACCTCACTCACAGCAGATCGCGCGATGAATGTGTGGGTCCGTGATATCGCAGCCGTCCACTTCGGTGACTCCACCGTCGTCGCCAACCCAAGCTCCAAGTACGTCACCGTCGACAACGCCATCAGCTACAGCCCCATCAGCATTATCACCGGCGGCAGACGCTACACCTACGACCTCTCCGGTTCCTACGGCTATGTCACCAACTGCTCCGCCGACAGCGGTCGACATGACTTCGTCAACAACAGCACACGTCCCGCAGGACCAAACGTCTTCTACGACTGCACCGCGACCAACTCAAACTCAGACTCTGGACCGCATCAGCGCTGGGCGACCGGCACGCTCTTCGACAATATCAGCTATCAGGGAACGGATGGCATTAACGTCCGCAACCGGGAGACACTCGGCACACGTCACGGCTGGTCAGGCGCGAACATGGTCATCTGGAACTCGCAAGCAGATTCTTTCATCGTGCAGAACCCCCCGACCGCACAAAACTGGCTCATCGGCTCCACCGGCACGATCGTCGAAGATACCGAGTTCGGCCCGCAACCCTCCGGCTACTACGACTCGCACGGCACCGCGATCGAAGACATCCCAAGCCTCTACGAATCGCAGGTCGCCGACAGCGATGATGTTAACACATACCACTGGTCGGGCGGTGATGGTAATTGGCAGGACACCCAAGGCTGGTACGAACGCGCTACCCCGCTCGCGCGATCCGTTGAAGTGCGTGAATACCTTGTTGGCGACATTGATGATTATGTAAACGATGGCTCCTCCAGCGTGGACAACACCTATGTCGATCCTGACTTTGAAGCTGAGATCCTCGGCAGTAGCGCCAACCCCATCACCGGCTTCGATGATCTGGCAGGCAACCAGAACGTCGCGTTCACCCAGCAGTTCGTGCTCGATCCGGGCGATGTCGTCGTGCACGGCTGGATGGCTATGGCGCTGAAGGGTACCGGAGGCCTGGTCGATACCGACTTCGTCAAGATCGACGGCGCGGGGCAGATGAGTTACGCCGCGATGGGTTGGGACACGCAAGTCAACACGACCGACACTTTCGTCGGCATGATCGACCTCGGCACAGACACGCTCCTGCCCATCCTCAACAACGACAGTCAGCTCAGCGTCAACATCAACGACGACACCGGCGTCGACTGGGCGATCGTTGCGATCACCGTACTTACCGATAAAGGCGCGGGCGCAGCCGATGTAATCCTCGATGCCGGCGGGACGATCACGGTCGACTCCGCGGTCGACGCGGTCAACTCGATTAGCATCAGCAACAGCACCTTGCGTCTTGAACCCACCGCGGACCTCGATGTGTTGGCGGATCTCGATACGCACGGCAGCGCAGTTCTCGCCTTCGGCATCGATAACACCGGCGCAAGTCTGCTCGACGTCGCCGCCGATGCGGACCTTACCGATGCAACAATCGACCTCGACCTGCTCGACGGCTATCTCCCCGCCGCGAATCAAACATTCGATCTACTGACCGGTGCATCGATCATCGGCACACCCACTATCGACGGCGACGACCTTGCCATGTGGGAGCTTTCTGTTGTTGCTGGTGGTAACGGGGAAGTCTTGCGTGCAACATTCATCGACGCACTGGCCGGCGACCTCAACGGTGACGGCTTCGTCGGCCTCGACGATCTGGACATCGTCCTTAACCATTGGAACCAGAACGTCACCCCCGGAAGTCTGGCGGATGGCGATCCGTCAAACGACGGTTTCGTCGGTCTCGACGACCTGGATATCATCCTAAGCAACTGGAACGCCGGCACCCCCTCGAACAACAACGCCACCATCCCCGAACCCGCCACGATCATGATCTGCTTGACGGTTGGATTGCCGTTGCTTCGTCGTCGATGATTTATGTGTGGAAATTGTTTAGCCACAGATGAACACGGATGAACACAGATAAGAGTTGATGACTGACGTACTACTGACCGTGCGTACACAGTTGTCTTCTTCTCTCAATAGCCGCAAGCTGCCAGCTTGCGGCTAAGGATGTTTGCTCAACGCAGAAGAAATGCGCCGTGCGCGTGATCGGTTGGGTCCGGTCCCTTCTCCCCTCGGGAGAAGGTTAGGATGAGGGCCGGGTTGATTGGGCGTTCATATACAAACCGTGAACACAAAGACAAATAACCCTCACCCTGGGGCTTCCAAGTGCAGTGGTGGTAAGAGCCGTGCCTTACGAAGAACTTGCCGTAAGACATTAAATATAAGTTATATTAGATGTCTTGCGGTGCGGGCGACATTTGTATGAATGAGCCATCCCTCGCTCGGCGCGGGTCTCCCGACCCCGCCGATTTTGTGACCGCAGGTCTCCAAACCTGTTGTTTTGTCTCCTGCATGGGCATGTTGTTGTTCACATTCAGCGCACATATCTTGATTCGGGAGACCTTCGGTCCGGTATAACGGCGAGGTCAGGAGACCCGCGCCGAGCGCAGCCACGGATGAACACGGATAAGAGTAGATGCTTAGCGTATCGCCGACCGTACCGCCTCAATCGTCACTTCCTCCCAATAGCCGCGATCTACCAGCTTGCGCGCCTACCAAGAAACCGCGCGACAGTATGGTTTGTCTTATTGAATATCACGGTCGCTCGGCGCGCGAGCTGGCAGCTAGCGGCTAAGGATTTAAGAGTGTTTACGCAAGGAATATCCGCGCCGAGCGCAGTAAAATCAGATCACACAATGACAAACGGCCCCCGCGTGGGCCACATCCGGGGGCCTCCCAGGGTAGAGGGAGCAAGAACTGTGCTTTGCGATGAGCTTGCTGTAGGACATCAAATATAACTTATATTAGATGTCCGTTAGGGATGGGCGGCGTTTGTATGAATGCCCATCCGTGTTTATCGGTGTTTATCCGTGGCTAATCTTGTTCACGTTATATGAAGTATTCTTGCAGAGCCTGTTGGTTGCAGGTCAAGATAGAATCAAGCCAACCCCATCAACCGATCCATCGACGCGGTCAGTGCTTCGATCGCTTGCGTGCTGTCCGTCTGTTTCCACTTCGGGTGCGTCGGCTCCGCGGTCACCGGCCCGGTAAAACCGATGCGCTTCAGCGCTTTCATAAATCCCGCAAGATCGATCACGCCCGTCTCGCATGGCAGCGCCCGTTCGGTCACGAGTTGTTCATTCACCGGCCTACCTGCGATCAGGTCGTTGACATGTACGACGATCACTTCATCCTCGGTTAGCGCTTCAAGGTCCGCCACCGTCTCGCCCGCGCAGTGCCAGTGAAAGCTATCAACCATCACGCCGACGTTTTTGTGTCCCGAAGCACGACACAATTCTCGCATGCCTTGCAGGTTGTAGATAAACGGATGCTTATGCCCGGCCCGTCGCGTCACGGGACTCACATACTCGAGCGCCAGCGACAACCCATGATCCGCCAGCACCGGCGCCGCTTCGTTCAATCGCTTCAGGTGCAGATCAAAAAAAGCCTGGTAATCCAGTTCATCATCGAACGGTAAAACCACCGCATACGTCCGCGTGTACCCAAGTGCTTCCGCCAGCGCAGCCAGCGCCGGTAAACGCTTCAAGCCTGCTTCCCACATCGGCTTTTCACAGGAAATCTTCCCCGGCAACAGCGAGCAATATCCCGTCCGCAAACCCGCGTCCGCGATCTGTTTTTTTAAGACATCCGCCCCGGTTTCGCGCACAACTGCTTCGTGTTTATCAAGCCGAAGGTCCACGCCCGTAAAGCCGTAACGCTGCGCCAGATCGATCGTACCCGCCGGCTGCACATCGATACCGACCATGTCGGCCATCAGGCTCTTAAACATCATGGCCTCCATTTGCGAAAACACATTTACGCTGTTGCCCGCTAAGAACCACCTGTCCGTCATTCCCGCGCACGCGGGAATCCACGCGCCCAATCAACCCCGGTACGTGGATCCCCGCCTGCGCGGGGATGACATCAAGCGTGTCGGTCTAAACAACGCAAACGTTCCGGCTAAGCGATCAGACCGGGCATGCCCGTCGGCAACGTTCGAGCACCGCGATCTGTTGACGCACACTCTTGGGCGTGACGAACAGCGCATCGCCGTGGCGAATCACCTGGTAAAGATTGCGGTAGAACATCACCGCTTCGCCCGGATAATCCGCGGGTTTCGTCCACGAAGCCGTCTGCCAGTTGATGTCTTCGTTGTTGTAGCTGCGGTCGGGCATGGGGACGCGTTCGACCGTGCGTTTAGGCATCGTCGCCCAGTCGACCCACTTCCACTCGAGCGTTTTCAGGTCGCCGCGCAACCCGCCGCACGTTCCCATCACGTGCCAGCGGTCCAACGGGAATGCGCTGGCGCTGGTCAGTTCCAGATCGATGGTCGGCCGACCTTCTGCTTTGAGCACGATCTTGACGTGGTCTTCCGCGTCGCCGCAGGTCAGCACTTTTTGCAGATCGACAAATATCTCGGGCTCCGGCGCATCTTCACCGAGGAACACCATCGCCTGGTCGGTCAGGTGTGCGCCGTTATTGAATAGCGACCCACCGCCGAACTCTTTAAGCGTCTGCCAGTCCCACCGCCGCGTGAACTGATGCCAGCACAGCCGGACCTGGATGATCCTGCCGAGCAGGCCCGAATCGATGATTTCTTTGACTTTCAATAGATGCGGCTCGAACCGGCGGTTCTGGAACGGCGCGAGGACGCGGCCGGTCTCCTTCGCACAAGCAATCGCCGCGTCGGCATCTTCTGTGCCAAGCGCCATCGGCTTTTCACATACCACGTGCATCCCGTTGCGCATCGCGGTCATCGAATGCTCGACATGAAACAGGTTCGGCGAAGCGACAACAAGGATGTCCATATCCTTATCATCTAATAGCGCGCTAAAGTCCAGGTATGTTCGGCAGCCGAACGCGTCCTTTGCCTCATCGAGCCTGGATTGATCTGCATCGGCGACCGCCACCACCTGGTAATGGTCCGCCATCGTCATCAATGCTTGAGCGTGAATGCTCCAGCCACTGCGTCCAAGCCCCGCGATCCCTACCTTCAGCCTCGAACCATTACCCTCTGCCATGGGCTTCTTACTCCTGGGTGCCCGTCACCCTCATCAGATCTCAGCGAATACGCGATTCGGCTGCCCACATATCGGGGATCGGGCCTAAGATGGACTTCACCTCGGCCGTCGCACGGTCGAGACGCGATAACACGTCTTCAGACAAGCTCAACTCGCTTGCATCCACATTCTGCTTCACCTGTTCCGGTCGACTGGCGCCGGCAAGGACAGACATTACGCCCGGTTGGTGCAAACACCACGCCAGCGACACACGTGCCATCGACTCGCCCAGATCATCGCAGACCTGCTTGATCTTCGCAATCGCTTCAAACGTCTCGGCTTCGCAGCCGGGCTGGCCGTGACGCGCTAATTCACGCTCACCGCTGAAGTGCAGCGTACGTTGCCGGCCTACGGGCACCTCGTCCGCGTTGGCGTAACGCCCGGTGAGCAGGCCCTGCGCGATCGGTGAATAGCACAAGATACCGATATTATTTTCCCTGCATATGTCCGTGATCTCAAACTCGATCGCGCGGAAAATCATGTTGTACGCGACCTGGTTCGTCTGTAGCGTTGTCAGTGATATCGCTTCGTTCAGGTCCTTCGGCCCATAGTTGCACACGCCGATCGCCCGCACCTTCCCGCTGGATACCAGGCTGTCCATCGCCTTCATCGTTTCCTCGGCGGGCACCAGTCGGCGGTTCCAGTGGATCTGATACAGGTCGATCACATCGGTCTGCAAACGCCTCAGGCTGACTTCGCAGTCGCTGACGATCTCCTCCGCCGAGAGTGTTTTACCGCTGGCCTTGGTGGCGAGGATAATCTGGTCGCGCTGACCCTTGATCGCTTTGCCGACGAGCTGTTCCGACTCGCCGTTGCCGTATGCCGGCGCGGTGTCCAGCAGGGTGATGCCGTTATCGATCGCCGACCGCACCGTCTGTATCGCCTGCTCCTCACCGACCCCGCCGTACGTCTCACTGGCGACGATGGACATGCAGCCCAAGGCAACCCGGGAAACCGGCAGGTCGATCCCCGGGATCTGACGCGACCCGGACGACATCGGATTCATGGTGGTCATACAGTGTGCTCCCATCAACTCACACAATGTGAGGTATAAATAGAGGCTGTTTCAAGGCTTCAAATGTAAAAGGCATCTTACTGTATTTCAGATTAATGTTCAAGAAACTTTCAAACATGCAGCAAAAACTTATTTTCCTAAAATAACATAAGTATCTGTTTAAAAGCATTTTGTATTCGCAATATCGCCTTGAAATATTGAAAAATATCATTGTAAATTAAACACCCTTAGCGTAGAATACCACCATGTCCATCTCCGAAGTCGCCAAGCTGGCGGGCGTCTCGCACGCCACGGTCTCGCGGGTCATCAACGACCGGCCAGGGGTCAGTCACGACCTCACCCGCAAGGTCCGCGACGCCATGAAACGGCTGAACTACACACCCCCGGCCAAGCGCCGTGGACCCAAGCCCAAATCACGCACCGGCGTTAAAACCGGCAACATCGCACTGCTCTTCGTCGGCACCGACCCCGCGCTCGTCGTCGCCCCGATCACCGCCGGTGTGCTGCATGCCGCCGAAGATGTCCTCGCTGAACGCGGTTTCAATATGATCGTCGGCAGGCTCTCGGACTCCGGCAGGCTCCCCCCGACCGTCGCGCATGGCCAGGTCGACGGCCTGCTCATGCACGGCTACCCGCCCAGCCCGAAGATGGCCGAAACACTCAAGCTCTACCCGACTGTCTGGATGCTCAGCCAGCGTCGCAAGCGCGGTTACTGGGGCGACCGTGTCGCGCCGGATAACCAGGCCATCGGTCGCGTCGCCGCCGAGTACCTGATCGATCGGGGCCACCGCCACATCGCCTGCCTGCACTGCAACACGACGCACATCGGTTTCGAGGTGCGTGCCCAGTCGTTTGTCGAATGGGCCAACGATGCCGGCATCAGTTCCGCCACCGTGCTCAGCGATCCGGACTCGGACAAGATGAGCCAAGAGCAGCAGGATTCGCAGGAATACATCGACATGCTGATCGGCAGGCTCATTGACTTATCGCCCAGGCCCACCGGTTTGTTCGTCCCGCGCGACCCGCTGGCGATCAAGGTCTACCGTTCATTGCGCGACCGTGGCGTCGAGCCAGGCCGCGACATCGCTGTGATCTCATGCGACAACAACGTCATCCTCGCCGGATTGAATCCCAAGCCTGCGACGATTGATGTTCGCCCGGAAGTGATCGGTGCGCGTGCCGTCGATCAACTCATCTGGCGTATGGAAAATCCGCACGCACCGCTGCGCTCGGTCGCACTGGTTGAACCGAGACTGGTCCCGCCCGAAGAGGTCGGCCGGGCCGCCGCAAAAGTTTGATGCTCGCCACGATTGAAGTGGAGCACGAGGAGGAAGTCTGTGACGCTTGATCTTTTCCGTTCGCAAAGCGTTTATACCCGCGCTGCATCCGTACTGCTTGCATCATGCGTGCTGCTCGGCGCATCGACGACAATCTATGCTACCGACTACCTCGTCTACAACGCGTCTGACATCACGACCGCGATGAATGCCGCCAGCCCCGGCGACACCATCATCATGGCCGACGGCGTCTGGACCGATCAGCACATCGATTTTGCAGGTGACGGCAACTCCGTCAATCCCATCACCCTCCGCCCGCAAACGCCCGGCGGCGTCACGCTTAACGGCAGTTCCACACTCAGCATCTCCGGCGACTATCTTGTCGTCGATGGCCTGAACTTTTCCGGCGGCGCACTTGCCGCGGGGCAACACATCATCCGTTTCAAAGGCAGCAACGGCGTTTCGCATAACTCCCGACTCACCAACACCGCCATCGTCGACTACAACCCCGACGACGTCGACACACGTTACTTCTGGGTCTCGCTCTACGGCGACAACAACCGCGTCGACCACAACTACTTCTCCGGACAGAACCACTCCGGCGTCACCGTTGTCGATTGGGCCGATGGCACAACCAGCAGCCACCGTATCGACAGCAACTACTTCAGCCGTCCTGCACCGATTAATCCTTCAGACACGAACGGCTTTGAAACCATCCGCATCGGCACCAGCGACTATGTCGACTCCGAATCCAACGTCGTTGTCGAAAATAACCTCTTCGAACGCTCCGACGGTGAGATCGAAATCATCTCCAACAAGACCGGCGGCAATACCTACCGATACAACACCTTCCGCGAATCGGCCGGCACACTGACGCTCCGCCACGGCTTTGCCGCTACCGTCGAAAGCAACTTCTTCCTCGGCGAAGGCAAAGATAAATCAGGCGGCGTCCGTGTGATCGGCGAAGACCACACGATCATCAACAACTACTTCGCCGAACTCGACGGCCGGGCCGGCGGTGCGATCTCTATCACCGCAGGGCTCGTTGATTCGCCCACCAGCGGTTACTACCAGGTCAAGAACGCGCTGATCGCGCACAATACGATCGTTGATGTCAACGAGGCCGCGATCACCTTCGATGATGGATACAACACCACCGATCGCTACCTGCTCGCCCAAAACGTCACCATTGCAAACAACCTGATCTACAGCACAAACGACCCGCTCTTTGAAGGCAATGAAGGCGTTGGCTGGACGTGGGAAGGCAACATCGCCTATGGCGCATCACTTGGTCCCAAAGCCGGCGCAACCGGCATCACCGTTGTCAATCCCCAGCTCGCGCTCAACGGCGACGGGCTATGGCGACCCTTATCCACCAGCCCCGCGATCAACAACGGCGCGGGCGACTACAGCAGCTACCTCTTCGATGACATGGACGGCCAGGCACGCATCGGCATCTTCGATGTCGGCGCTGATGAATTTTCAACCGCCACGATCGTTCGCGTCCCGCTTGAATCCGAAGACGTCGGCCCCGACTGGATGAATAATGATCCGGGCACAGGTAGTGGGGGGTGTTACGGTTTTGGTTGTGCGATCCAGGCTGAAGATTATGCGTACCTGCTGGACCCAAGCGGTGACGGCGATACGTGGATCGAACAGGTCACCGCAGATGCGCTCGGCGGCAAGAGCATGCGAGCCCCGGCCGGCGACCGCGTCGATCTGCCCGCAGATGCTCACGACGCCATCGCCGTCTACGACATCACCTTCTCGCAGCCCGGCACCTATACCGCCTACTACCGCGCCCGTGGTTTTGATACCAGCTCCGACAGTATCTACACGCCAAGCGACTTCAATGTTGATCCCGACCAGACGCAAACGCTTTCATCCAACGGCGTCTATAACTGGGAAGTCGGCCAAACCTTCGTCATCACCGAAAGCCACGTCGGTCTGCCGCTCGAATTCCGCATCGCCATGCGCGAACACTACACCGACTTCGACGCCTTTGTGCTGCACTTATCTTCCAGTTTGTCAGATGAGCAACTCAACGCGCTGTTCGAGCCGCTCATCGGCGATCTGAATGGTGACGGCTTCGTCGGCCTCGATGATCTGGACCTCGTGCTCAGCAGTTGGAACCAGACCGTCCCCACCGGCAATCCGGCCGACCCGAGCGGCGACAACTTCGTCGGTCTTGACGATCTTGACATTGTCCTCGGCAACTGGAACGCCGGCACGCCCCCGACGAACACCGCCAACATCCCCGAACCCGCCACCTTCGGCCTCCTGCTGACGCTCGGAATCTGCAAGGTTTCGTTACATCGCGCCCGCACCCGTTAACTGGAGTCAGCTTCATCATCTGCTAAGATGAGGGCATAACCCCCCGGCGTGCTGTCCCTCGGCCGCCGAACCTGCAAACCCTCACGCACCAGGATGAGCCTCTCATGACTACCCAAATCGGCGCCCAGATGTACACGCTCCGCGATCACTGCAAGACCCCCGCGGATATCGCAAAGACCTGCGAAAAGCTCAGCAAGATCGGCTTCGGTGCGGTGCAGGCTTCGGCGCTCGGCCCGATCGATCCGAAAGAACTCAAGAAAATCCTCGACGACAACGGCCTCGTCTGCGCCGCGACGCACCGCAGCATGGACCAGATGCGCGACCAGCCCGAGGCGCTGCTCGAAGAACACAAAATCCTCGGCTGCGAACTGACCGCGCTCGGCGGCTTCGGCTTCGGCGGTGCGGATGAACCGGCGTGGGATCAGTTCATCAAGGACTTCAACGCCGCAACCAAAAAACTCAACGACGCCGGCCTCCTCGTCGGCTATCACAACCACAGCCACGAATGGGCCCCGTTCGGCTCGCCCGATCAGATCGGCATCGAACGCGCACCGATCACCAAGCTCATCAACAACCTCGATCAACGAATCTGGTTTGAGATCGACACCTACTGGGTCGCGCATGGCGGCGGCGACCCGGCCGAGTGGATCAAGCGCGTCTCCGGCCGCATCCCCGCCGTCCACGTCAAGGACATGACCATCCATCCCAAGGACGGCCACAAGATGTGTGAAGTCGGCGCCGGCAACCTCAACTGGCCCGCCATCCTCGAAGCCTGCAGAGCCGCCGGCGTCAAGTGGTACCTCATCGAACGCGACAACGGCGACCTCGACCCATTCGACAGCCTCAAGATCAGCCTTGAAAACCTCAATAAGATGGGGATTAAGTAAGGGCTGAATGCTGAAGTTAGAGGTATGAAGTTACAATAAAGAAGTGGGGGGGATGCAGCCGATCCAGTCGCTTCAACAATTACCTGCAACCACACATAGCCCGACCATCTTGGTCGGGTTTTTCTTTTATAAATGCCTGCACCACACGCCCAAAGATACCCGCCCCTTCGCTGCGCTCAGGACCGGCGTTGGGAAACAGAAATATAATTCCCACACCCCAACTCACCCTTTCGCCCAATCCGATATCGACTTCCCCGCTTCCAGCGGCGCGATCAGGTCGAAGTTGCATAGCGCCATCTCTCGCTCGCCGATATCGTTGATGCGCAGGTTGCTGTTGACATCAAACGACAACAGCAGGTGGCTGCCCGTCAGGTTCAGCGCTTCGACGCCTGCCGTCTTCAGCTTGCGTGCCATCGTCTCGATCAGGTAAACATACGTATCCTCGCTGATCATCCCGAAGTTCAGCGATGTCAGCGCATCGAACGCCAGCGCGACTTCGTAGTTGCCTTTCTTGTCCTTCTGAAGGTTGCCCTCGTTATCGAACATGAACAGGAACTGATGGTCGTCCAGCAGCGTCTCATCGCAGCCAGCAAGGATCAACTGCTTTCGGCTGCCGTTCAAGGACCGGTTGACTTCCCGTTCACTTAATAGACCTGTCGCCAGCGCACGATCCGCATCGATAAAGCCCCAACGCCCGCGCGGCTTGATCATCCAAAGCGGGTCGATACCACGCCACTGGCCCCAGAGCGTGTAGTAGTCGTGGTTCTCACTGAGGATCGGTTCGTGTTCATCGTCCGGCGTCAGCCAATGCGCGTGGCTGATCGTTCGGCTCGGTTCGGTCAGGTGCCTCGCCCGGCTGGTAAAGTGGCCCGTCCGGTAGATCGCACGCGGATGCACGGTCGGGATACCCATGTGTCTCAACTTCTCCGCAACCGCGACCTCTTCAAACGGGCTGTTGTAGCCGTATTCACGCACGCGCTTGCCGTGGCCGTAAAACGGATCGGCGTTCGGCCGCTGACCGCAACGCGACATGCGATACACGATATGAATATCGTCGCGCGTCCTCGTGCGATAAATCTCCCCGCCCAGCGACATCTTCACGCGCGGCGTTCTGCGCCAGCGGTCCGGCTGGAAGTAGCCGATCAGGTCCGGATTATCCCCGACGACCCATACCATCCCGCCGTTCGGCGCTCGGCCGTAGATATAGTCCACGCCCATGATTTTCACGGGCGTCGCGCCGGTGACCTCCGCGCTCGACTTCACACGACCCGCTAACGCGCGGAAGTAATGCTCACGCTGGCGCGTGCGATACACCTGCTGACCTGACGGTGTGCGTTGAAGTAATTCAAAATCAATCAACGCATAAACAATCCGCCCGTCCCGTCGGATCAGGTGCCCGGTCTGCGGATCGGGACGCACAATAAAGTGGTCAGGCTTGTTGTCCAGCACGCGGAACCCCTTGGACCGCAGGTCCGCCACCACATCGCTGGTGAACTGCAGCAGCTCCGGCTCGCGGATGAATCCTTCCTTGCTCGCCTCGACCGCATCGATCCCGCCGATCCAGCCATAGAGCACGAGGTAATCCCGGCGGATATCCATTTCGACGGCTAACGGGTATCGTGCCTGGTCGCGCTTCAACGAATACATATGCGGGTCGAATCGGCTGTTGGTCCGTCCGAGTTTCCAGAGCTCAAACTCTTTCGCGGGTGCGAAGATCGCCAAGGGCCTTTGCGTTCTGATGCGCAGGTCGTTCGCGCCGTACCCGCCGCTTCGTAATTCCATCACCAGGCCGAACTCTTCCCACGGGCTGTTGAAACTCGCCCCCGTTACATCGATCTCACTTAAGTCATCAGGGAAGTCCGGGTCGATCACCAGGGGCACTTCCTGACCGACGCGAGAAAACTTGACCGTGATCTCCGTATGCTTCGGTGCGTTCTTCGGCCGAACGCGGTACACCGTGCCCGTCGAACCCGATAGCCGCTGCCCGAACGCCTGGTAGTAGCGGTTCTCGTACCAGTTCTCCGGCATCATCTGGTTACGCATCGCCATGCCGTAATCCGTCAGCCACAGATCACCGCCGCAAGGCGTTTTGATGTGTGTGTACTGAACGCCGAAAACCTTCAGTGTTTTGTGAACTTCCGGGTGGGCGGTTTCCATAACTGCTACCTGACAACTTCCAATCGATGTACTGATCTTCGACCAAACCAGGCTGATATTTTACGCCCACACGGCGATCGTGCTCTTCGGTGTCCGACGCGCGACCCCCGTATCTTCCGCCGCCTTCGCCACCGCACCGGCAACAAGGCGCGTCACACGCCGATCGAAAATACTCGGGATCACGTACTCGGCCGACAACTCCTGCTCACTGATTACCGAAGCGATCGCCTCGGCGGCCGCGAGTTTCATCGGCTCATTGATATCCCGCGCCCTCGCCGATAACGCGCCGCGGAATATCCCCGGGAACGCCAGCACGTTATTGATCTGATTCGGGAAGTCGCTGCGCCCCGTCCCGACTACCGCCGCCACTTCGTGCGCAATATTCGGCGCAATCTCCGGGTCCGGATTGCTCAATGCAAAGATGATCGGGTCGCTGTTCATCGCCTGCACATCTTCTTTTGTCAGTACATTCGGCTGCGATACACCCAGGAAAATATCCGCGCCGCGGATCACGTCCGACAGGTGTCCCTGTTCGTTATCCGCATTCGTCTTCTCGGCAAGCCAGAGCTTGGCCTTGTTGCTCCCGTAATCGCGCACGTGGTCGATCGCACCTTTCGAGTCGCACACGACCGTGTTCTTTACGCCGTACGACATGAGTATCTTCGTACACGCCACGCCCGCCGCCCCCGCGCCCGACACGACGACCTTCACGTCGCCCGGTTTCTTGTTCACGATCTTCAGCGCATTAATCAGACCCGCCAGCACGACCACCGCCGTCCCGTGCTGATCGTCATGGAACACAGGGATGTCAAGCTCGCGTTTCAGTGTCTCTTCGATCTCAAAACAACGCGGCGCGGAGATGTCTTCCAGGTTGATCCCCCCGAACGTCGGCTCGATCATCTTGCAGAACTTGATGATCTCGTCGATATCCTTGCTCGCCACGCAAAGCGGGAACGCATCGACCCCGCCGAACTGTTTGAACAGGACCGCCTTGCCCTCCATCACGGGCATCGCCGCTTCGGGGCCGATGTCACCCAAACCAAGCACGGCGCTGCCGTCGGAAACGATCGCGATGCAGTTCTTGCGGATTGTCAAGTTGAACGAGTGCTGGACATCTTTGGCGATCGCGTTACACACGCGCGCCACGCCTGGCGTGTACGCCATCGAGAGGTCCGCGCGTGTCTTGAGCTTCACACGCGATCGCACTTCCAGCTTTCCACCCAGATGCATCAGGAACGTGTTGTCTGACACGCTGCGCACCACAAGTCCGTCCAGCTTCTGAAGCGCTTGCACAATTTCATGCGCATGATCCGTCGAAGCGCACTCGACGCTGAAGTCGCGCAGCGTCCGCTCGTTGCGGATCTGCACAAGGTCGACCGAGCCGATCGACCCGCCGTGCTCCGCGATCACCGTGGTGATTTTTGCCATCCACCCGGTATCGTGCGGATACTCCAGCCGGACCGTGGTCGTGTACTGAACGCTAAGGGCCGTAGACGTGTTCATCACACCTCCCGAGATTGGGGTGTATTCGTCCTCCAAGATTATCCGTACTTTACCTTATTCCATCACTTACGGTAAGTCGGGCAATTTGGGGTTAAGTCATGCAACTGATAATTGCATCGGCCGGTTTGCTTCGCGGACTTTTGAATCTCTTCCCGGTCAATCGCTGGCAGGATTTCGCTAAGATGTGCGGCTATGCCAGACACACACGCCCAGCAGTTGCAGGACCAGATCGACGCCACGCGAAAAGCCTTTCAGGAGGCTTTTGGTGCTGAACCGACCATCGCCGCCGTCGCGCCGGGGCGCGTCAATCTTATCGGCGAACACACCGACTACAACGGCGGGTTCGTCCTGCCCATGGCTATCGAACGCCAGAGCGTCGTCATGCTCCGCCCACGCACCGACAAGATCGCGCACATGCGCTCCACGGCACTACCCGGCGAAGCCGAACTGCCCGTCGATATCAACGGCGAAACCATCCACACCGCGCCGATCGGCCTGGGCGACCCCGACTGGTCCCGCTACCTGCGCGGCGTCGTCGCCTTCAGCTACACGCCGACCGGCTTCGACCTGATGCTCGATTCCAACGTTCCCGCCGGTGGGGGGCTCTCATCCTCCGCCGCGATCGAACTTGCCACCGCGACCGCGCTCGAAGCGCTAGGCGGGATCAGCTTCAACCCCGTCAACAAGGCCATGCTCTGCCAGATGGCTGAACACCGCTACGGCGGAACGCCCTGCGGCATCATGGACCAGTTCATCAGCGCCATGGGCAAGGAAGGCTGCGCCTTGCTTATTGATTGTCGTGACTACTCCACGCGCGACGTCCCGCTCGATGATGAAGGCCTCGCAATCCTCATCATCAACTCGAACGTCAAACACGAACTATCCGGCGGGGAATACGCCGAACGACGCACGCAATGCGAACAGGCGGCGCAAATCCTCGGCGTTAATCAACTGCGCGACGCAACACCCGCCATGCTCGAAGACGCAAAGGGCAGGCTCTCCGAAGTCCAATACATGCGGGCCGACCACGTCATCTATGAAGATGAGCGCACACTCGCCTTCGCCGACGCGATGGCATTGAAAAACCTGGAAAAGGCAGGCGAAGCCATGTTCGCTTCGCACGAATCGCTGAGCGTGAAGTACGAAGTCTCCACGCCTGAACTCGATTTGCTCGTTAAACTCGCATCGGAACTCAAAGGCGACGGCGGCGTCATAGGCGCACGCATGACCGGCGGCGGCTTCGGCGGCTGCACCGTCAACCTCGTCCGCGCCGATAAAGCCCAATCCATTGCCGATACGATCTGCAACGCCTACAAGAAACAGATCGGCACCGAGGCAACACCTTTCGTCACCCGCCCCGCCCAGGGCGCCCACCTGATCGAAGCCTGAACTCACTCCCTTTCCCCCCGGAGAACCGGGGTGAGGGCCAGTGACCTTGTGTATACAGTTTTAAATAAGAGCGCCTAATCAATCCGCCCCTCATCCCAACCTTCTCCCGAGGGGAAAAGGGACTGGGATTCTGCGCTATCCATATTTATCTGTGGCTAAAGCACGACTTCATGATGGTTAAGGAGACTTCATTTGGCCTACATCAGCCAGAACGTGAAGTACCCATACATCCCCAGCACCAGCCCGATCACCAGTACGGTCAGTACGATATCAAACGCGCCCCAGCTCTCGCGCAGCTCGCGTCGGTCCTCCTCGGTACCGCCGCCCCAGGTTAGGCCGACGATCTTCTCCTCTTCCGCACGTCGTGTCACCGCACTGACCGCAAGGATCACCACCACGCAGATGCCAAACAGGATCGACGAGAAGTAAAGCCAATTGAAGTCACCGAGTTGAGCCAGAACTTCCGGGCTGTTGATCTTGTCTTCTGAGGCCCCGTACAGCGCCTGCACGATGGTCTTGCTGAACCCGATCGCAAACCCGATCAACAGCCCCGCGACCGCACCAGCGCTGGTCGTGCCGCGCCACAGTAGACCCAGCAGGAACACCGCCGTGATCGGCGGGGCGAGATACGCCTGCACCGATTGCAGGTACTGATACAACCCGCCGTCGTCGACAAGCTTCATCACCGGGATCCACGCCAGCCCCGCCAGCACCACGATCAACGTCGCAATCCGCCCCACACGCACCAGGTGCCGCTCCGGCATATTCGGCCGCAGCTTCTCATATACGTCCACCGTGAACAGCGACGCCGAGGAATTGAACAACGACGACAGCGAACTCATCAACGCCGCCAGCAGGCCCGCCACCACCAGCCCGCGCAGCCCCGTCGGCAGCAGCGACATCACCAGCGTCGGGAACACCTTGTCCCCGTCCAGCCCGCCGTCTGCCTTCAACGGGATCTGGATGATCCCCTTGGTGTGCAGCGCCCAGCCGATCATGCCCGGGATGATGAAGATCAGCACGGGCCAGACCTTCAGCACGCCGCCCCACAGCGCGCCGCGCCGCGCGTTACGCAGGTTCTTTGCCGACAGCGTCCGCTGCACGATGTATTGATCCGTACACCAGTACCAGATCCCGACGATCGGCGAACCGATCAAGATGCCCAGCCACGGGAATTCCGGATCATCCCAAGGCCGCCACAACGAAAACGCATCCGCATTCTCCTTCGCCATCGATTGCAACTCACCCCACCCACCCAGATGTTTCAGCCCGATCGTCGTGATGCACACCGAACCGATCAACAGCAGGATCGCCTGCACCGTGTCGGTGTAGAGCACCGCGCGCAGCCCGCCGAAGACGGTGTAGATACCCGTCAGCACCACGGTCAGGATCGCGCCGATCCAGAACGCCGCATCCCCGCCGGTCCACGCGGCGTCGCCCGTCAGGCTCAGCATCTGATTGATGGATTCCGCGACATTCCCAAACGTGTTCGGCAGTAACGCCGAAAATACCACCGCACCGGCGTACACCGTTACCGACACCTTCGTGAAGATGTAAGCAATCAGCGACACCAGCGACAGGATCCACCGCGCCGTCGGCCCGAAGCGCTTCTCCAGAAACTCGGGGATCGTGTACACACCCGTCCTGTAATAGAACGGCACGAACAACCAGGCCAGCATGATCATGATCCACGCGTGCAGCTCGTAGTGCGCCATCGCCATACCCGATACCGCACCCTGCCCGGCAAGACCCACCACGTGCTCTGAACCAATATTCGATGCAAACAACGACGCACCGATCACGAACCACCCGACGTTACGCCCAGCCAGGAAGTAATCCGCCGTCGTGTCCTGTTTCTTGCTCGACCACCAGACAATCCCGACCAGCAGAACAAAGTACAATCCGATGATCAACCAGTCGAAGCCGGCCAGATTCGCGCTTTCTTGAGCAAGCACCGGCAACAACACGTCCATTGAACTGTCAAGCATGTTCAGTTTCCAAGTGAAGTATTCATCTCAAAACGATATGTTTGTTTAACCCTGCCGCACCCAAACGATAACACATGGTGAGTGATATGTTACACCATGAATATAACGACTGCTATCGCTTAAGCAGCGCGCCGCACCACCATTTTTATCGGATTGCGCAGTTAAATCAACCGATTGCGCATACAAACCGAAGTGTAGACGCGTCACCGACGCTTTAACAGCATCGGTGCAAATAAACCGAATACAACCGGCCCCATCGGCTCGGGGATCACAGCGCTTGCCGGCGTCCCCGCGTTCCAATTACCCAGCACCACGTCCAAATCGTCCAGCCCGACAAACCCATCACCCGTCGGATCAGGCGAGCTGCCCGCTGTCACGCTCTGGTTCCAACTGCCAAGCACGATATCCAGATCATCCAAGCCCACAAACCCATCACCATCCAGGTCGCCCTCGATCTCGTCGGGTCCGTACAGGTCCTGGATGTCCGCCATCCAGTTGATGCCGTCGTGCAGGTTGTTGTCGAAGTCCCAGTACGTATTGTTCTCCCAGCTCGAACCGTCGCCCCATTGATCGGCATACGCAAGCACGCCTTCCGACCCGACCCATTCCGTGCCCCACGTGATCACACCAAGCCCGCCGCCGTCGATCAACTCCTGCGCCATGTCCGCCAGGAACTGCCGTTGCGTTGCCGGCGAAAGCGACTGGCCCGGGTACGGGTTGTACGTATACACGTTGTTCTTGCTGTCGCTGAACCCGTTCGTCCACGACTGCGCCGTCTCCAGCACAAACACGTTCTTGCCGTAGGTATTCTTCGCCCACTGCGCCAGCGTCCCCCAATCGCCGCCGAAGTCGTTGAAGCTGTGCCAGTCCGGGTAGTACGACAGCGCGACCGTATCGAAGTCGTTCAGGTTCGTCCAGTCCGCCGTGTTCAGCCACCAATCAATATTGTCAGGCCCGAAGATGTGCGCCGCCGCATGAATATCCGTGTTGTACGCCGCCGCGATAGCCTTCACCGCGTCGAACCCCGCGTTCATCATGTCCGTCATCCGCTGCGCATCGTAGCTGTACCCATACGGGTTCTCCATGAACATGCCGTTCACTTCGTTGCCGATCGACACAAACGCCGGCAGCGTCCCCGCCGCTCCCAGCTCATCCAGCATGCTGTACGTCGAGTTATAAATGTTCTGCTTGAGCTGGTAGTCACTCAAACCCACCCACTCATCGGGGATGTAATTCGACGAGCCCGCATTGATATGCGACGCCTGCGGCTTGAACGTCAGCGTCAAGAACACATCCAAATCATACGAGTTAGCCGTCGCCACATCGTTCTTCACCCGGTTCCACTCGCCCCAGTCCACCGGGCCGTAACCGTTTGTATAGGAGTTCTCGTAAGGCCCGAACACATGCTCCAGCCGCACGATATTCCCGCCGTGATTGGCGATGCTCGCATACGGATCGGTCGCCACTCCGTTCTCTTTATAAACGATGCCTTTGTCCTGCAGGTAGGAAGCAAAGTTCATGGATGCGCCGACGTAGTATTCGGTGGTATCCGCACTCGCGATTGACACCGTCAACGCGCAAACCGCAGCCGTCGTGATGAATAACCCTGCCCGTCGTGAATACTTCCCAACCGACAGGCCCTTACTCACGCGTTGTCTATCCATCATCCTCCGACTCCCACAATGCTTGGATATATCCATCCCCACTTTTAGACAGTCGCTTTGGGTGCCACACTTTGACCCGAAGGGCAAAGTGTGTATCGGTAAGGCACGCTTTGCCGCTGCGCGGTCAAAACGTGGCACCCGTTGCAAACAGATTCAGTGAACTCAATTGAGACGTTCTTCATCTGTGTTAATCCGTGTTCATCCGTGGCTAACTGCTTCTCCTGCTATCCACTAGTTACCGATCGATCAAAGGCCAGCCACGACGCGCGATCACATTACGTGCGGCAATCGGTAACTCAGGCGGCAAGCTCAAGTAGAGGTCGAGTACTTCACCTAAAGAACGGTCGGCTATTTGTGAAACGTCTGAATTGTGGACTTCAGTTAAATCCAGATCATTCTTCTGATAGAGATCAAACGACTCCGAACTGCCGTCACCATAGGTGACGTTGATGCTCTTTTCGTGTCTCGCCTTGATCAGGTCCGGCCCCGCGAACATGTCGGCAATGATCGCTACCGATGAACCGATGTCGTCCTTGTCCATGTTGGCGACTTTATGTTTGGTAAGTGCCGGATCGTAGTTCCAGTAGGTATCCGGCTTCGGGTCGATATTTGCATACCGGAACGGCCGGCTCGCGTAATGAGAGGCCGTATCCAACGTTTCATTATCACCCGCCTTCGGCACAGGGAACACCGAATTTTCGATGTGTTCATTCAGCCATTCCGGACCACTTGCTGACGGGCATAACCATACATCACGCGTCTGGATCGAGTCATCCGAAAAATACAACGTGCCCCACGGTGCATTGTTATCGTAGAACTGCGAGTAGAGGAAGTAACTGAAGTCCAGACTCCCCGAATAGCCCAACGGCACATACTGATCGTTCGCGGTTGCATACGTGAACACCGCCACACCTAACTGCCGTTCGTTTGACAGGCACACCGCCTTCTGTGCAGAACGCCGAGCCGCACCCAACGCCGGCAGCAATATCCCCACCAGCAGCGCGATGATCGATATCACCACCAGCAGTTCAATCAGCGTGAACGCCCGGCTACAAGTTGTGTGTCGTGTCTGTTTCATACGGGTTCCGTTCTGGTTAGATCGCCCGCGCCGTGGGAGAAGCGGCGCTGTCAGCATCTTGGTTGGTTTAAGACGGCCCACGACCGTTAAGCCGTGAGCCGCATCGGTCTTCTTTACTTGCGACGCAGTAGCGCCAACCCACCCAGACTCAAGAGCCCGAGTGTCGCCGGTTCAGGCACCACCGCCGCGGCCGGAGCCGTGCCCGCGTTCCAGTTATTCAATACCAGGTCCAGATCATCCAGCCCGACAAATCCGTCGCCCGAAGGATCGGGCTCGCTGCCCGCCGTCACGCTCTGGTTCCACGCGGTGAGGATGATGTCAAGGTCATCCAGACCAACAAACCCGTCGCCATTCAGGTCACCTTCCAAACCGGCGCCGACCGAGAATGTTGCCAGGAAGCTGATGTCGCAACCGAGTTGGCAGCCGTCCAGACTTCCTTCGCCGTCCCAGTCAGCAAACAGCGCGCTGGCTTCGAATAATTCCTGGTCGCCGTGGTTCTGCACGGGTAACCAGATGCCCAGCAGTTCATCTTCATACCAGTCGCCGATGATGCTGCCTACCTGCACCGGCGTGACCATGTCATTCTCGTCGATCGTCGCATACACAGCGCCGTAGTTGCTGCCCGCCAGCAGAACCGCACTGGAGTCGAACGTGTACGTCATCGCATCATTCGCTGCGAGCGTCGACGGATTAAATGAGTTGGTTGAGACCGCGACCAGGTCCGCGGTGGTCGGCGTCCAGTCATCCAACTCACCGTTCCAATCGAAGAACGTCCCTTCCGTGATCACTAGGTACACATCCGCATCCGGATCGCCGAAGCCCGCGCCGGCGCGGTAGCTCGTGAAGTCAACCAGCGTTACCTCGTCGCCTTCAGTCAGACCCGGATCAGGAGTCGCTTCCAGACCGACCACAAATCCCTGGCCCCAAACGTCCGACCATGTCGTACCCGCGATGTTCCCTTCCGTAAAGGTCTGGGCAAAACCGCTTGTCGCCGAAAGCGACGCTAAACCTGCGATCGCGACGGCAGCCCCCAACAGCTTGTTTGTCTTGCTCGTTGCCATGTTATCCTTGCTCCTTTTTTGTGCCGCTCTGCATCCGGCCAATCGGCCGGGAAAGGCCTGCCCGCGTGCTTTAACACACGGGCAGACAGGGAGGATTTACGCGCATTAACTGCGACGTTTGCGTGCCGATACCAGTACCGCCGTGCCACCCAGCAGTAGCGCCGCCGATGCCGGTTCCGGAATGGGTTCCGTTGAGAAGCTTGCCAGGAAGTTCGCGTCGCTGGCCATGGAGCCGCCTTCCTGATAACCGTTGCCGTCATAGTCGGCGTACAGCACAACCGCGTCCCAGTTGTTCGTGCCGCCGTAATTCGGATCGGGCATCCACACGCCCGGCGAGACTTCATTCCAGTCGGCGATCAACGAGCCGACCGTCACCGGCGTCAACGCGCCGCCGCTGATCGTGACGTACACCGCCGAGTACACGCCGTCATACGCAAGCTCAAGACCCGTATCGAACGTGAACGCCATCACGGTGTTCTCAGCAACCGTCGAGGGGTTGTATGAATTTTCCGAGATGCCGACAGCGTCGCCGGTCGTGGGGGCACTGTTCCAGTCATAGAACGCGGCGGGCATGATCGCCAGGTACACATCCGCATCCGGATCGCCGTAGCCGGCGCCGCTGCGGGTCAGCTCAAAGCTGGTCAGGTACACCGGATCACCTGCAGCCAAGCCCGGATCAGCCACCGGCTCAATGCCCGCGCCGAACGTCTGGCCCTGGATGTCGCTCCAGGTCCAGCCGACCTGATTGCCTTCGGTAAACGTCGCCCCGCTCGCCATCGCCGCGCAGCCGAACATGGCTACGGCGGCCACGCACAACTTTCTCCTTACTCCGTCCATTCTCATTCCTCCTCTTGGTGTTGTTGAAGAATCCAACGCTGTGAAGCTGTCGAAGTGACTTATATAGTCTTGCCCGAATCCCGTCGGGCGGCGGTATATCTGTGTGCGGTTTTCAACCGCTGATTTGAACGTTTCGATTTGAGCGGTCGGGCTTAGAAGCACAACCTAGACTCCGCCAAGTGTTGATTGAACGTTTCAAACTGCTTAAATCTTAACGATTCTCCCATCTCTGTCAATCAAAAAATGATAAATTCACTTCTCCCCGGACCTTCCCAGGACTCACTCCGGTTCCTCAAACACACTGCTTCACCGATCGCCTGGCGATTAACGATGGCGCGATCGCAGGCGCTTTCCATGATGCAACTTCTTTTATACTAAGTAGTTTCGCTACCTGGCCCGCCACGCTCGCCACCCGCGCGCTGATCGCGTTGTCGATCGTCGTCAGCGACGGCACGATAAACTCGCTCTCCGGCACGTTGTCGTAGCCGATCACCGACAATTGCTCCGGCACCTTGATCCCGAACTCGTAAAAGATCGCCAGGGCCGTGATCGCCATCTGGTCGTTCTTGCACATCACGGCAGTGGGGCGGTCGGCCGGGTCCGTGTCCAGCCACAATCCCGCGAACTTCTCCGCCATCATCTTGCACTCATCAAACCGCCCGTGGTCGGGCCCTTCGATGAACCAGTCGCGGTCGAGCAGGGCATTGGCTTTAAGCACGCGCTCCACGCCTTCCTGCACCGTTCCCCTGCCCTTGCCGGCTTCGGCCGCGGAATAGGCGCCCAGGTACGCGATCCGCTTGTGACCGTTACCGATCAAATACTCCGCGCCCATCCGCCCGCAACTCTCATCTTCAAACAGAATATGATGCATCCCCGCTTCATCACGCACCGCGCCGAACGTCACGATCGGACACGCGCCGCCTTTCAATGACCGTAAATCCTCGAGGATATGCTCATCCCAGTAATACAAAGGCCCGACGATTAAAGCGTCTACGCCCTTGCCGATAAGCCAATCGGCGCCGCGGCGCGAGTCTTTCGATTCCTGCGCCGGGTACACCATCAATTCGGAACTGAGCTTGTACCGCTCAAGCGCCACCTGGATCTCGTGGAACAGCCGGCCGTAGTACGGGTTCTCCAAACCGCGCGACAGCATCACGCCGACTGTATCCGTTCGGCCACGCCTAAGCGCCTGCGCCGCACGGTCCGGCCGATACCCCAGTTGATCCATCGCCGCACGCACACGGTCCTGCGTCGCGGCCGCGTAATTATGTGACAGGCCCCGGTTAATGATGTCCGACACCGCACCGATACTCACGCCCGCCTCGACCGCCACATCACGGATCGTCACGCGCGACTTGGGCGCACGCCTGGGCTTGGTCACTCGGGGGCGGGGCTGGTTTTGTTTGTCGTCGCTGGTCTTCAAATCAACCGCCAATGTGAATGTTCATTACAAAATACAACATAAAGACCTACGGGAAAACCCGCCCGTCCCGAACGGCCACCCGCGGATTGCCCCGGAGCTTCACCGGATGCTCTTCGGATTGTCACCGGGCCACCCGGCCAACCCACAGTGTCCCATTTACTTGAAGGTTTCAATATTCTACCCCATGCCAGGCTCATGTCGAGGAAAAATCCCTGAAAATAACAGGGATTTATGCTTTCATAGATTGATTTGACAATAGTTTATGGATTCGGACGCTGCCCCGGTTCCGTCGCCGCAAATGATCCTTATTAGGCCCGTCATCGTGCTGCCCGTATCACCACCCCGAAAACACAAATAGGATGCTTTTACTACAAACATTTGACTATTTGAACGTTCAATGTTACGATGCCTTGCAGAATAAATGACCTCAGCCTTTGGAGGACGGGACCGGATACGGCCTCGCGATCGGTGCTTCGGCCTTGCCCAGCGCCCCGCAGCCGACCACCAGCACGGTCCGCATTCATCAGAAGTGCAGCCCCCGCAATGACTAAGCAGCCGCTCCTCGGAGCCGACATCTCGATGCTTAAGCAGTTGGTCGACCACGGGGCCGTCTACACCCGCAACGCCGTCCCCGCGCCGCCCCTGACCATCCTCCGCGAAGCCGGCATCACTTGTGCCCGCCTTCGCCTCTTCCACACGCCCTCCGGCCAAGGCGCGCAGGTCAACGACCTCGCCTACACACGCGATCTCGCCAGGCAATGCATCGACGCCGACATGCAGGTTATGCTCTGCATGCACTACTCCGACACCTGGGCCGATCCCGCCAAGCAATACATCCCAAAGGCTTGGCAGGACTTGAGTTACAAAGATACCGTCGACGCCATGTTCACCTACACGCGCGACGTCTTCCAGGACCTCTCCGCCCGCGGCTGCTGCCCGTCCAGCGTCCAGATCGGCAACGAAATCACCCCCGGCATGCTCTGGGACCACGGCCGCATCGCCCACGCCCACCTGACCAACGAGCCTTCATGGAGCGAGAAGGACTTCGCCGACAACGCCAAAGCCTGGGGCCGATTCGCCGGCCTGCTCAAAGCCGGCGTGCGAGGCGTGCGCGAAGGTGCAAACCAACCCGTCCAGATCATGCTCCACATCGATCGTGGCGGAAACCACCGTGCAGCCTCGGCTTACTTCCGATCGATCGAGATCCAGCAAGTACCTTACGACGCCATCGGCTTGTCGTACTACCCGTTCTGGCACGGCTCGATGACCGACCTGCGCGACACTGTCCGGCACCTGCGCCAGCAGTTCAACAAGCGCATCTACGTCGTCGAAACCGCGTTCCCATACAAAGCGCACCCCGCTTACAGCGATTCGCCCGACATACAGACCGACACCGAAACCTTCGGCATCCCCAGCACGCAACCCGTCGGCTATCCGTTAACTCCCGAAGGGCAAAACCGTTTCGTCACCGACCTGCTCAAGGTCGTGCGTGGATCACGCAGCGCACCCGGTCTCGATGGCCTGTTCTACTGGGCGCCTGAATGGATTCACGTTGACAGCTACAAAGATGAGCCGGATGCCCAAACCTGCTGGCCCCGCGCGCTGTTCGATGAATCCGGTGAAGCGCTGCCCGCGCTGGATGCGTTCGCACGCTTTACGCAAAAGTCCTCGCAGGTCACCAGCCTGACCTGATCCGTCTTTTTTAAGCAATCGATAAGTAAGGGTCTGACCACTTGGATATGTTCGCGCTCAACGTGATCCATCGTCCGGAGCTTGTCCCCGAATACATCGACACCGATGCGCAGCAGGGTCAATCCGAACAACTCAGTAAGCGCGAAGTCGTTACCGAGTCGCTCGACATCTTCAGGCTTCAGCAGGATATCGCCCATCAGAACGGCCTGAAAACCACGATCCAGATGACGTACGCAGCCTTGTACAACGACGAGGCCTGCGCGATCGCCAAGGAGCATCACAAGCAGTTCGGCGACGAGATCGGCCACACGTTTTTAGGCGTAAACTGCAGGGAATTCCGCGAAAAATACAAGCGCAAAGACCCGGCCATCTGGCTTTATAACATGGCCGACAAGCAGCGCATCGTGGTCGATTCCTTCGAGCGATTCATGGAAGTCTTCGGGTTCTACCCCACCTCGACAGGCTCGTACTTCATGGATGCCGAACTCGTCGCGTTCATTAAACAAAAGTACCCGATGGTCAAGACCGCCGTCACGACCTGCTTCGAGGAAGGCCCGAAAGTTTTCCGCCACGCGAACAACTCGTGGTACACCATCATGGACGGCTCGCCATGGACAGCGTGGATCCCTTCCAAACAAAACATGCACGCCATCGCCGAATCCGAAGAAGACGACCTTGGCATCGTCGCCGTGCCGCACCTTTCGCGCGACCTGCTGGCGATCATGGATAATCCCGGCGACATGTGGGGCACACACCCGCAGAACATCATCCGCGGTCTGAACTACGAAGACGAACGTCTTCCCTACATGTACAACATCGTCGACCATTACCGCGTACTCAAAGATCAAAACAACGGCTTCAGCTACAACCTCGTCTATGTCGGCCCCGGCTGGATGGGCAAGGCCGGGCGGTGGGAAGCGCCTTACCGCATCCTCAAGAAAAGCTACGAAGACTTCCTCGCATACTACGGCGAATTAAAGAAGCAAAACGAAGTCGTCGACATGACCATGACCGAGTTCGCCGACTGGTTCCGCGCCAACCAACCGCGCAGCGGCCCGATCGTCGGCCACTGGAAAGACATCGCCTTCGGCACGAAGAACCAGGCATACTGGTATGTCGACAGCAAGTTCCGCGTGCAGATCGATCTGAAACTCGGCGGCGCAATTACCGACCTGCGCCCATACGCTTCCAAACTCCAGCGCCCTTGCGGCGCGGGCACGGAGGCGAACCAGGATGCATCCTATCCCTACATCGTGCAGTCGCGCTATAGAGCCGGGCCTTTCGTTCACTATGCCGGCGAAGGCGCGATCAAGAGTTGCAAGGTGCGCTACCAGGGTGAAGAGATCGATCTGAGTTCATGCAGAACGATCGGCCGCGCTTCGCAGGATGGGGAAGTGCGCGTGTTGACCGTCAAGCCCGTTACGATCGAGTTCAAGGACCTGACGATTGAGTTAGCGACGACGTACCGTTTCGCGCCAAATACAGGAAAAATCGAGATAAAACGCAAGCTTATCAGTGCATCCAAGCCGGATGCGACGATCGAGGTCGATGAATTTCTGACCTCGTGCTGGGGCACGACCGAATACCCCGAAGACCTCACCGGCTGCACACTTTCAGTTCTAAGTAAGGATGGTAAACGCGAAGACGTTTCTTATGAATATCTTTGTCGTGAAGCCTCGCTCGATGATGCGCAGGTTGTTGAGGCTGTTATCCCGATGGTGCAGACGAAGGTCAGTTTGATGCCGTTAACCGAGCCTTGCCGGGGCTACTTTGAAGAGGGGTATTCGTTCGCACCCAACCTGAAGATCGGATTAGTTAAAACCATCGGACTCAACGAGGAGCTTGTGACGTGTCTCAAGGTCGAACAGGCAAAATAAACTACCGCTGCCCGATCTGCCTGATGCGCGAGATCGATTACGACCTCTTGCAGGAAGCCGGGTCGGAAGACTTCTATTGCCGCCGCTGCAACTTTGTCGGCGACGAGATGGAGATCCTCGCGCTCTACCAGGTCTACAAGCAGCGTTACAAACACATGCTCAAACGCTGGACCGTCGATGCCATCCGAGCCAAGGATGAAGAAGACTGGCCCGCTGAAGTTTGATCGTTTGTTTTCGTTTTTGAATTCACGATTCCGATTCATCACACACGCTAACGCACATGGCATCAAGCACCACACGCCCCGAGGACCGCGTCGGACTTTTTGAAAAGTCTTCGCTGGGCATCGGCGCGCTCGCCGCGTTCTTCGGCTACGCAGGCATCAGCGTGCTGGCGTACCCCGTCTACAACATGATGCTCGGCATCAGCGCGTTCTGGGTCGGCATCGCGCTGATGATCCCTCGCTTCTGGGACGCGCTGTCTGATCCCATCATGGGGCGGATTTCTGACAACTGTCATTCACGCTTCGGACGCCGCAAGCCTTTCATCGTCGTCGGCGCGGTGTCGATGGGCCTGATCTTCATTGCCATCTGGTACGTCCCGGCCGCGTTCAGCGACGCCTGGAAGATCATCTACTTCATCGTTTTACAGATCGCGTTTTTCACTGCGTATACCGTGTTTTCTGTGCCTTTTGCTGCGCTGTCCTACGAGATGACGCCGGACTACCACGAACGAACGCGCGTCATGGCATTCCTCGCGTTCTTCCATAAGCTGGGCGAACTGCTCGGCGGGTGGATGCTCCCACTGGCGACCGCGATCAGTCTCGCGCTTGTTGTTGATGCCGAAGACATCACCATCGAAGGCGTGCATGTCATGGCGTGGATCGTCGGGATCGCCATCATGGCGGGCATCGGCACTTTGCCCGGCTTGTTCGTTCGCGAACGTTTCTTCCACAAAGTGTCTAATCAACAAACCGTCAAGCTCTGGGATAGTGCCAAGAGCGCGTGCAGTAACAAACCGTTTTTAGTTCTTGTTTCGATCATCGTACTCAACACGCTCTCCGGCGTGCTCGCGATGGGGATCGACCAGTACCTGCTCGTCTACTTTATGAACGAAGGCAACAAGGGCGCTGGGCTTATCCAGAAGGGTCTGCTGACGACGGGTTATGGTGTTGTTGGCTTCGCCGCGATCCCCGTCATCACCTGGCTTGCCAATAAGTTCGGCAAGCACGGCTCGCTCTACTTCGTCTATGCACTCATGGTTGTCGGCGGCATCGCCAAATGGTTCATCTTCACGCCCGGTCACACGATGTACCTTGTCGGATTCGGCGAATGGAAAATCACCGTCGACCCGATCATCCTCATCGATCCGCTTCTTTGTGGGCCGATGTGGGTCGCGGTGAAGATCATGCTCGCGTCCATGATGGCGGACGTCTGCGATGAAGATGAATTACAGCACGGCCAGCGGCGCGAAGGGATGTTCAGCGCGGTCTTCTCCTGGCTCGAGAAGATGGTCGTATCGGTAGCATACTTCGGCACGGGCTTGGCGCTTGCGGTTGCGGGTTTTGTCGTCGAGGCCGGTGTCGACCAGATGCCGGGGACATTCACCAAGATGCGACTCTTCCTCGCCGGCGGCCCGGCGTTGACAGCGCTGTTCGCGCTGGTTGCCTTGTACTTCTACCCGATCACCGCCAAACGCGCTACCGAGACGCGCAACGCGCTCGAACAACGCCGCGGCGAAGTCCACGCTCAATAACCCATCACAAGAACGTCTATACTTACTTCGTAACGGAGACGCCCGATGGCACGCCAACCAGTCACACACCTGTTCGTTCTGTTCTGCTTGCTGCTCGCAAGCTGCACTGTCGGCCAGGCCGAACAGCAAACGCCGGCCGCTGACGCACAAGAGAAAGCGGAAACCATCACGGTCAACACGCAACAGGTCCACAGACACATCCCCCATAGCTTCCTCGGCATCAACCTCAGCTACTTCAACGATACCGATGAATTCTGGGAGAAGTTCAACCTCGAAGACAAGGTACGCAAGGCAGGTATCGGCGCGCTACGCTATCCCGGCGGAGAAGAAACGAGCTTCTATCACTGGGAGCATCCGGGCGTGAATGGCTACGAAGACATCCACGACGACCCTAAAGTCTTCGGCAATCCGCGCGACCGTGGCCCGTTTCAGGTGACTTGGGTCGATCCGAAAGACTGGGAAACCAACGAAAACTTCATGAGTATCGACGACTACATGAAGCGTTGCCGTGCGTTGAACGCCGAACCTGTTATTGGTTTGAATCTGTCTTGCGGCAGGCGTTTCGACCGACGTGCAGAAGGTCTTGATGAAGCGCTGCGCCTGATGCGCTACTGCAAGGAGAAAGGTTTTAAAGTCAAGTACTGGTTTTTGGATAACGAACCCTGGCATTACGAGGCGGCGTATACGTTCCGAAAAAATCAATACGCGGAAGATGTGCTTTACTTCGGCAAAGCGATCAAGAAGGAGTTTCCCGATGCGAAGCTGATCGTGAACCCCGCATCGTCGGAAACGATCAATCACTTCAAGGGTTTCAAGCACTTCATCGAAACTGCCGGCCCCGTCGTCGACTACATCGACATGCACTGGTACTGGTCGTGGGGCACCTCGTCGTGGGACAAGTGGCTAAGCCAGACACCGATGCGGTCGGGCGATCAATGGAAAGACGACTGGATGGATCGGCCGTTCGGCGAAGACATGAAATTGATCTGCAAGATGTGCAGTGATGCGGGCTTTCCCGACATCCGCATCGTCGTGCTCGAATGGAACATCGGCCCAAGCGACTTTACATGGGACTTACCCGATGCGCAGATCGCACTGATGCAAAGTGAAATGCTGATGGCGTTTCTCGATGGCGGCGCGGACATCACATGTTTATGGACGCTGCTCTGGCAAAGCTCACGCGAGGTCTGGCCCAGGCAAGATCGCTTCGAAAGCATCATCACGCACGAGCCGCCGCATCATGAAACCGCTTCGCTGTCGATGATGCGTTTGTTCTCAACAGTGTTGGATAAGCAGCAGGTTGAGGTGAAGCATGATGGCGAGCAGCTTGTGGTGATAGCAGCATCGGATGATGAAGATAGCGCGCAAGCGGTCCTGCTGCTTAACAAGCAAGACGGCGCGCGGCGGCTAAAGATTCAGTTCGATAGAACCATCGAAGGTTTGAAGCCGACGCTGCGCTACATTGACAAGGATCATGGCAAGATCGTGAACGCTCAGATCGTCGGGCAGTCGGGAAAGAACATCACGATCGAGCTGCCCGCGCTCGCGTTTGCCGCGCTGACGCTTGAGTAACGCAATCGGGCGATACACGACTCAAAGTCACAATGCAAAAATGGCGCACAGGGGTATGCGGTTATCCACCGCTCTACATGCGCACGGGCCAGTCGTGTTTGGTGAGTATGCGCACGATCGCGGTCGAAAAGAGGCAGCTCGTGGAACGCCTGTCTCACGCCGGCCCGACCGCGCTATTCTCCGCCATGTTTTCTTTTGGATTTTCAAACAACTTGCTGAACTTGGTGATGAGCAACGCGCCCGCGATGACCGATGCGCCGAGGTAGAGCGCCGCCGGGATGAAGCGGACGAAGATCACTTCGCCGACGCCGAGAAGCAAACAGAGGATGAAGACGCAGCCGGTGATCCAACCGAGCACGTGGAAGCCGAAGTTCATCGGCGGGATGGTTGTGTGCGTGTCATCGGCGACGCGCTTCCAGCCGGGCCCGCCGACGCCGGTCTTCTTGAAGAACGCGATCGCCTGCGCGGTGGGTTTGGCGGGGATGAACAGCGTGACGGTGATCCAGACGACGAGGCAGCCGAACATGTTGATGAGGAAGCGGTGCCCGAAGTAGGTGGCGAAGGTTCCATCGGCGAGCGTCTTGTCGGGCAGGTAATACGCGACGATGTTGCCGAGGATAAGCGATGCCGCCATCGCGCTGATCTCGCTGTAGACATTGACGCGCCACCAGTACCAGCGAGCGACCATGACGGTGCCTGCGCCGCCGGTGATGACGCCGAGGTACTTGTACGCATCGAGGATGCCGTTGATCTGCGTGGTCACGATGAGCATAGCCACGGTAAGCAACACCATCGACCAGCGCGCAGCGAGCACATAGTGCCGATCGTCATCGCGCGGCTTGATGTAGGGTTTGTACACATCGTTAATGAGATAGGATGAGCCCCAGTTCAGGTGTGTATCGAGCGTGCTCATGAATGCTGCGAGCAGCGACGCGACCATGACGCCTTTGAGTCCGATCGGCAGGAAACGCTCGATCATGAGTGGATAAGCGTTTTCCGCATCATCAAGCCCGGGGAAGTACAACATCGAAATGAGCCCGACGATGATCCAAGGCCAGGGGCGGACGACGAAGTGACACACGCTGTACCAGAGGAACGCGAGCATGGAGTCGCGTTCAGAGCGCGTGGCGAGCAGGCGCTGGATGGCAAAACCGTTGCCGGGCGCGCCACCCCACCAGGAGAAGCCGACGTAGACGATGAAGGTGAACAGCGCCAGGCCGTTGCCTTGCATGGGCGGGAACATCGCGGTCTGCTCGGCGTGATAGTTTTCAAGCGCGGTGATCTGCTGCATGACCGGCCCGTTTTCCGCTGCAGCCAGGTACGCAGCGATCGCCAGTGCGAACGCGCCGATGATCGCGAGCGTGAACTGAACGAGGTCGGTGTAGACCACGCCGTAGAGCCCGGAGAGGGTGGTGTAGATCAGCGCGATCAGTCCGAGCGAGAGCATGACGAGCGTGGTGGAGGTGATGTCGCAAACGAAGGGGATGGTGAACAGGGCGTCGCCCGAGAGCCCGAGCATGGTCTGGATGAGTTTGGAGGCGGCGAGCGTGACGGACGCCATGATGATGCAGTTGACGAGAATGCCGTCAAACATCGCGCGGAAGATGCGGAGCACCGCGCGGGCGGGGGACTGGTCATAGCGGACAACGAGGAATTCGATGTCGGTGAGGATGTCGAGTCTGCGCCAGAGGCGGGCGAAGAAGAAGACGGTGGCGAGGGCGGCCATGGCGGTGGACCACCAGAACCAGTTGCCGAACACGCCCTCGGTGCGGACAAGTCCGGCGACGAAGAGGGGGGTATCCGCGGAGAAACTGGTAGCTACGAGCGAGGTGCCTGCGACCCACCAAGGCAGCGATCGCCCGGCGAGATAGAACTCGCCGAGGTTCTGCGACGCCTTCTTCATCATCATGAGCCCGACACCGAGGGCGATGACGACATATCCAATAACTATAGTCCAGTCAATAGGATGCATTGATTAGAGTCCTTGGTTTCGTTGGCGTGAGCCTGTTGGTGTGGAGGCCAAAAAAGAAAATTAAGGTTTATTCGTTCGCGGCACGAATTTATCTTGACAGGGCTAATCCCGTCTGTCAAGATAAATCCACGCACCCAGGGCAAGGCGTGGCAGTTGAGCACCCCCGGGGCGACATCATGGCTTGGCTGGTCCTATCGAAATTTTCTAACTGTAGGAGGTTTAAGAAGATGAGTGAATTGAAGGCAGCATCAACGTTGACAAAGTCACATCTGGAATGGTCAAAATACGTTCATGCGGCAGGCCTCGGGGCGTTCGCGCTGGGCCTGGGGAACGCGGCAGACGCTGCAATTATCAGCAACGGCGGGACTTATAACGCTGGTGTGCCGAGCTTCGACATCGTGATCAATCCGATCACCTACGGCTACGCAAACTACTTCGACCTGGATAACGACGGCGTGCAGGACGTGCGGCTGGGTGCCGGCGGGTACAACACGGCGTTCGCGGACGATGGTGATACGGATGCCGGAACGGTGTTTACCGGCAGCGGCGATGCGTTCGCGTATGCCACGGCGTTCGCACCCGGCTCGACGATTGACGGTACGGCCGTCGAGGCCGGGACGTTCTACGGCGCGCAGGTGTTGAACTCCGGCACATTCGCATCTGTTGGATACATGGGTTTGCAGACGTCGCAGGGCTACTTCGGCTGGATGGCGATGACGATCGAGCCGGGCGTGGTTGCCGGCAACACGCGGATCACGGTGCACGGCTGGGCGTATGAAGACAGCGGCGCGGCGATTGCGGCAGGCGACAACGGTGTGGCAGCGATCCCCGGCGACATCAATGGCGATGGTTTTGTGGGCCTGGACGACCTGGATGTTGTGTTGAATCACTGGAACGAAGGCACGCCACCGAGCGGTGGTACGCCGAGCATTCCCGAGCCGGGTTCGCTGATGTTGCTTGCAGCGGGTGCGGCGGGTGTTGCGGTGCGTCGTCGTAAGGCGCAGCGGGGTTAAAACTAAAACACGTCATTTCCGCGCAGGCGGGAATCCACGTGAGTAATGAATCCAATGACGTGGATCCCCGCCGTGCGGGGATGACAAATTACTCGGGAAACGTAGGGTTATTTGGCCCTCACCCCGGCGCTCTCCCAAGGGGAGAGGGGGATAGTTAAGACATGCTCAGTGACAAAAGTTGTTGCTGAATGATCCTGAAGAAACAGGAGGGAGAAGAGCAAGATGAAGCGAGAGCAAGACAGTCAATCCGTTTTGAAGCCGGTGCGTGAATGGGCGGGTTACGCCTGTGCGGCCGGGATGGGCGCGTTCGCACTTAGCGCCGGCGCTAGCGCCGATGCGGCGATCGTTGCCAACTCCGGCACGTACAACGGTGCGGCGCCTGCGTTCGACATCGTGATCAACCCGGTTTCGTACACCGGCGCGAATGCGTTTGATCTTGATAACGATGGTGTGCAGGACGTGCGGTTAGGCACCGGCGGCTACAACACCGCGTTTGCGGACGACGGCGATGTCGACGCGGGCACGGTGTTTACCGGCAGCGGTGAAGCATTCAATTACGCCACGGCGTTCGCGCCCGGCGCGGTGATTGACGGCAGCGCGACCGAGGCCGGCGTGTTCTTCGGCGCGCAGGTGCTCAACTCGGGCACATTTACTTCAGGCGGTTATTTGGGCATCCAGACATCGCAAGGTTACTTCGGCTGGATGGACTTATTGATCGAGCCCGGCGCGGTAGCCGGCAACACGCGTATTACCGTGCGTGGCTGGGCGTATGACGACAGCGGCGCGGCGATCGAGGCCGGTGCTGTGCCGGAACCGACATCGCTGATGTTGCTGGCCGCGGGTGCTGTGGGCACGGCGGTTCGCCGACGGAGACTGTCAGCGTAAAGTATCTCCATGTTTTCCTCGTTCGCGGTCTTGACGGATCGCGAACGGTTTGCAGAGCGGATAAGCTCGTAGGTTAGAAGGAACGTGTGAACGATGGGTAAGCGACTGACTAAACGTGTGCTCGTAGTGGGATGGGACGCCGCCGACTGGCGCGTGATCCGACCGCTTATGGAGCAGGGGCACATGCCCGCGTTGAGTAAGCTGCTGGCCGCCGGTTCGCACGGCAACCTGGCGACGATCCAGCCGGCGCTGTCGCCGATGCTCTGGACATCGATCGCGACGGGCAAGCGCCCGGACCGCCATGGGATTCATGGTTTTCTGGAACCGAATCCCGATGCGACGGGTGTCAGGCCCGTCAGCAGCACGAGCCGAAAGTGCAAAGCGCTTTGGAACATCGCGAATCAGAACGATCTGCGTTCGCTGGTCGTGTCGTGGTACGCAAGCCATCCCGCTGAACCGGTCAATGGCGTGGTTGTCAGCGATCGGTTCTTTAATGAAAAAGATAAGCCGATCGAAGGCAGCGTGAGTCCGGCTGAGTTGATGGATCGTCTTGCCGAGTTTCGCGTGATGACGAAGGAATTGGTCGCGACGGACATGGCGCCGTTCATCCCGCGCTTCAATGAGATCAAACCTGAAGAGTCGAAGCCGATGCACGCGCTAGCGAACATCATCGCCAAGTGCGCTTCGGTGCAGGCGGTGGCGACGCGGTTGATGCTGGACGAACAGTGGGACCTGGCTGCGGTGTTCTTCGATGGGCTGGATCATGTGGGGCATTGGTTCATGCCTTACCATCCGCCGCATCGGCCGGGCGTGCCGCAGCGGGAATACGAACTCTATAAGGATGTGGTCACCAGCACGTATCGTTTCTTCGATATGATGCTCGAAGCGTTGATGGCGCATGCGGGCGAAGAGACGACGCTGGTGCTTGTCAGCGATCACGGGTTTAAGTCGGACGATCTTAGACCGAGCGGGGGCGGCTGGGAAAATCCGGTGAACTGGCATCGTCAGCTCGGGATCGCGCTGGCATCAGGTCCGGGGATCAAAGCGGATGAGAAGTTCTTTGGCGCGACGGTGTTGGATGTGACGCCGACGGTGTTACATCTGTTAGGTCTGCCTGTCGGCGCGGACATGGATGGTCGGCCGTGGCTTGAGATCACGGAGCCGGCGGAGAAGGCGGAGACGGTTTTCAACTGGGAAGATGTGCCGGGAGATGCGGGCTTGCATACGCAGGAAGTGCGAGAAGACCCGGCCGAGGCGATGGCGGCGATCCAGCAACTGGTTGATCTGGGTTACGTCGCGCCCTTGGGTGATGATATTCAGGCAACGATCAAGCAGACGCTGCGTGATAACAAGGTGAATCTGGTGTTGTCGGTGTTCGACAGCCGACGCGCCGAGCAGGCGGAACCGATCGTTGAGCAGCTTCTTGAAGAATACCCGGACGACGGGCACATCCTGAGCATCTCGGCGCGGACGCTTTTAGTGAAAGGCGAATCGGCGCGGGCTCGTGAGTACATCAACAGAGCGATCGAGCTGGATGAGCGGACGCTGAGCCTGGTGAGTCTGCTGGCCGAGGCGGCGATGATCGATGGCGATTACGAACAGGCAGCGGCGCTTTATGGCGAACTGATCGATCGCGGCATCGGCGGATCGGAAGCGCTGGGCGCGCATTGCCGGCTGGGCGATGCGCTGGTGCGGCTTAATAATCGTGAAGCAGCGGAAGAACAGTACCGGATGGGATTGACATTTGATCCGGATTACGCACCGGCGCATCTTGGGCTTGGGAAGCTGGCGCTACATCGCGGCGATGCGGAGCAGGCGGTGGAGCATGCGATGCACGCGGTGAGCCTGGTCCATGCGTATCCGAAGGCGCATTACCTGCTGGGCCGGTCGCTGGCGGCGGCGGGTCGGCTGGAAGATGCGGTGACGGCGTTTACGGTGTGTGCATCCATGGCGCCGGGGCTGCTGCCTTGCATCCGCCAATTGGCGGAATTGAAGGCGGAATTGGGTCATGCGGATGCCCAGAAGTACGCGATGCGTTTTGCATCATTAAGCAGTATGCGAGCGCGGCCGGAGGGGGGGGATGACGGGGCGGGTTCGGTTTCAGCAAGTCAAAAAAGTCAAGGAGCGGCGGTGTGTCGGTAACCACGACGAATACGAACATCACGCAGGCCGGTCGCATCCCGATGCGGGTGCGTGGCCAGGACCACAGCGAGACGAGCGCACACAATCGTTTGCTCGTGTGGGAATTGTTGCGACAGCACGGCCCGAAGTCGCGCAGCCAGTTGCGTGAGATGACGCAGATGGGTCGATCGACGTTGACGTATGTCGTGCGCGATCTGCTTGAACACAATCTTGTCAGGCCCAAGGGCAAGCGCAAGAGTGATACGGTCGGCAAGAAGCAGGAATTGATGGAGATGAACCCGGACTACGGCCGATTCGGCGGGTTCTTTATCGAGGGTTCTGAGATTTCCGTGACGGTGGTGGATGCGGCGGGTAACGAAGTCGATCATCGTCGCGTGCCTTACGATGAATCGATCGAAGATGCGCTGAACGTGATTGAAGATTACATGGGCAGCGTGATTGCGGTTGATCGTGAAAACGAGACGCCGATCGCGGGGCTTGGTTTTGCTGTGCCGGGGATCACGGACTTTCGTTCGGGCAGGATCGTGCAGTCGTGGCGTCTTGGTTTGTCGGATTACGACCTTGCGGGGAAGGTGAAAGAGCGCTGGGGGATGCCTTTGATCGTGGAGAACGATGTGAAGCTTGCATCGTGGGCCGAGGCGGAACACCTGGGCGCGGGATTGCCTGATTCGATGATTTTTCTCGCGCTGAACGCGAGTTCAGGCAAGAGCGATTCATCGGAGTTATACGGCGTGGGCATGTCCGTGATTCAGCACGGGCAGTTGCAATCAGGGGCGCATAACGGGGCGGGCGAGTTGGACGGGCTGCGATCGATGATCGGCGAGATGAAGCTGAACCACGAGCAGATCCAAATACTCGGTAATGAAGATGCGGCGCTTGATGGATCGCTGGAGGCGTTTGTCGGTCAGTTCAGCAGGCTTTTGAGCATTCTTGTCGACCTGGTTGATCCATCGGTGGTGGTGCTGGGCGGCAGCCTTGAGGTTACGAACCGCGCGTTTTTCGAGGCGCTCAATGAGCGTGTGATGAAGCAGCGCGTGTTGCGTGGCTGCAAGGAACTGGAGATTCGGCCTAGCGCCCACGGCGAGCGTGGCGTGTCGATCGGTGCGGCGATGCTGGCAAGGCGAGCGGCGGTGCGTGAATCGTTTATGAACCTGGAAGATTGATCGAGCCTGTCGGGGCGGGTTTGTTTGTGATGAAGAAGAGCAAGGGCAACATGAAGGGCATGATGAATCGACTGTTTTCGTTGATGTTGATGCTGGCGTTGGTGGGTTGTGCAACGACGCCGGCCTGTTGTGCTGATAACACGGAGGTGGAAGTGGCGCAGAGCAAGCCGATCGTGCTGGCATATTTACCGGGCTGGGTGCAGACGACGCCGCAGATGCTGCCGCTGGACAAGCTGACGCACATCTGTCATGCGTTTATCAAGGCGGACAGCGATGGGCATCTGATTCTTGAATCGACGATGCCTAACAAGCCCGTGATCGATGCGGCGCATGAGCACGGTGTGAAGGTATTGATCTCGATCGGCGGGTCGGAGAGCGATGCGTTTTTGTCTCCGATTACGCAGGACGAAAAGAAGCTCGACACGTTTATCAGCGAGTTGATGAAGTATGTGAAGGAAAACAACTACGACGGGATCGACCTGGACTGGGAGTTCCCGACGTCGGATGAGTCGGCAAAGGGTTTGATCCTGATGATCGAGCGCTTGCGCGACGAGATCGAGAAGCTGGAAGCGGAAACGGAGCGGGATTACCTGTTGACGCGTGCCGTCGGTGGGGCTTGGGCTTACACGAAGATCCCGACGGAGGTGTTCAAAGATAACTTCGATTTTCTGAACGTGATGTGTTACGACTGCACTGGGCCTTGGGATGAACTGGTCGGGCATCATGCGCCCTTGACGGCTTCAAGCGAAGGCAAGAAACATAACGTCGCGACGGCGGAGCAGACGCTGAATCATTGGCTGGTAGAGCGCGGTTTGCCGGGGTCTCAATTAGTGATGGGGATGCCGGCATATGGGCGCGGCTTCCGGGGCGCGCCGATGTTCGGTACCGTCGAGAAGAACAGTGACGCGCACACGGTCTACAGCTACGCCCAGCTTATGAAGATGAAGGGTGAGGGCTGGGAAGTTAAACGCATGGATAACGGCGCGCCTTGGTTGGTTGCGCCTGATGGATCAGAGGTCATTGGTTTTGATGACCCGCAATCGGTTGAGATGAAGTCTCGGTGGGCGATGCAAAAGGGACTGGCGGGCGTGTTCTTCTGGGAAGTGACGCACGACCGGATGCCTGACAATTCGCACCCATTGGTCGAGGCGGCCGCGCAAGCGGTCAATGAGTCTACCGATGCGAGATAACCGTTAACTGTCGTTGATTCACGACGACATCACAGATAACCGGACATGCGCTTAGAGCGTAGCGCCTGTCGTACAAACTTTCGGATTGGAGTCAATCATGTTGGTTCACACACGGCATCCACGGGCAGCGTTTACCTTGATCGAATTGCTTGTCGTGATTTCAATCATCGCGTTATTGGTGGGGATCCTCTTGCCTGCGCTGGGCGCGGCGAGGCGATCGGCGCAGGATTTGAAGTGTCTGTCGAATGAGCGGCAGATGTTGATCGGGTTTTTTGGGTATACGAGCAGCTCGGGTGGCGTCTTGCCGATCGGTATTTCGGCATTCGCGGTGCAGCCGGGCGAGGAAACGAACTGGGCGCTATTGATTTCCGATTACATCCAGCAGACGGGTGCGGTATATGAAGATCAAGACCAGGTGAGTGAAGCGTTTTTGTGTCCGTCGGTCGATATGGGTGAGTTCAGCAAGGATGGTTGGCTTCACTACGGCGGCAGCTATCCGTTATTGGCAAACCGCAGGGACGGGATTGCCGCGGAGCCGAAGTGGGGTAAGCCGTTGACTATGGACAGTCAGAAGCGGCAGTCGGAACTGATTCTGGCTGCGGATGCGACGATCGTGCCGAACTCGGGGACTTGTCTGGCGCTATTGTCGAGTGCGGATAATAGCCGAGTCGTGCAAACGAATGACACGCGTTACCTGACGCCTGGCGATACGACTAACGATGAGCCGCCGACGTTTAAAGAGAATGAGGACACGCTGGCATCGCGCGGCGAGTTCCGCTTCCGTCATGCGGGTGAAATCAACACGAACGTTGCTTACATGGACGGCCACGCGGGGAACCTGAATCAGCAGTCGCTGGTAAGGCGGAATATTTATCCCGACAAGCCTTGATGCTTGATCGGGCGTTTATGGGTCCGGTGGTTTTATTTTTAGTTTGTGAGTTATATGGATACGCAAGTAACAATTGAGAAGCGTATGTTGCCCCGGCCGAGGTCTTGCCGGTGGAGTGGGCGGAGCGTGGATCGGGCGGTGTTGCGGAAGGTGTCGCGTCGGATTGACTGCGGCCTGGTCGAGCACGAGCAGGCTTATCGTATTTGCTTAAGCGAGGATGGCGTGGAAATCTTTGCGCACGATGCGGCGGGGATGTTTTACGCGACGCAGACGCTTGAGCAGATCGAAACGCTTGTCGGGAACGAGGTGCCATGCGGCGAGATCGATGATTGGCCTGACTTTAAGGTGCGCGGGTATCTACTGGATATCAGTCGGGACCGCGTACCGAGCCTGGGGATGTTGTGTTCGATCATCGACAAGCTGGCGGCGTGGAAGATCAACCAGTTGCAGCTCTATACCGAGCACACGATCGCGTACCGCGGGCATGAGGCGGTGTGGGGCAAGAGTTCGGCGCTATCGTTTGATGATTTGCAGGTGTTGGAAAAATACTGCAAGGACAAGCATATTGATTTTGTGCCTTGCCAGAACCTGTTCGGGCATATGCAGCGCTGGCTGACAGTGGACGGGTATAAAGGATTGGCGGAATGTCCTGATGGCTGGGATACGCCTTGGGGGTATCGGTCGCATGAGCCGTTTTCTTTGAACCCGAGCGACCCGCGATCGATCAGATTAGTCAGTGATCTTGTTGGGCAGCTTGCGCCGCGCAGCGGTTCGAGTTTGTTCAATATCTGTTGCGATGAGACGATGGACGTCGGGCAGGGCAAGAGCAAGGACCGTTGCGAGCGCGACGGGCGCGGCGTGGTGTACCTGGAGTTTTTAAACAAGGTTTGTCGGCACGTGCGCAGCTTCGGCAAGACGCCGATGTTCTGGGGCGATGTGGTTTTGCATCATCCGGAATTGACGCAGCGCCTGCCTGATGAAGCGGTGCTGTTGAACTGGGGGTATGAAGCGGGGCATCCGTTCATGGAGCAGACGCGCATGTTCAGCGAGGCGGGTGTGAGGCAGTACGTTTGCCCGGGCACGTCGAGCTGGTGCAGCCTGGCGGGGCGCGGCGAGAACATGGTGTGCAACATCAGCGCCGCGGCGGAAGCGGGTTTGGCTTATCGCGCGGAAGGATTTTTGATTACGGACTGGGGGGATTACGGGCACTGGCAGCCGTTCGTGGTTTCCTGGCCGGGCATTGCATACGGCGCTTCGGTGTCGTGGGCGACGGAGGCGAACCTTGATCGCGGTGATTTGCCTGAGGTGCTGAACGATCACGTATTCAAGGATAAGACGGGTCGTTTCGGCGAGGGGTTGTGGGCGCTAAGTAATGTGTATCTGCAAGGCGGGCCACAGGTGCCCAACAGCACGTGGTGGTTCGACTTTTTGCGCAGCGCGAATAAGACGTTCACCGGCGGGGTGTGGGACAAGTTGAAAGTTGAGCATGCGGAGCAGGTACTTACGGCACTGGATTGTGTTCAGTTGTTGATCGACAAGGCGCGGCCGACGTATGACCAGCCGGCGCTATTGACGCGTGAGGTAAACTGGTCGATCGGGATGATACGCTGGGTCAGCGAACGCATCTGTGAAGGCGCGGGGCTGAACGGCACGACGCCGAGCGAATGGCGCAGTTTTGCCAGGCAAGGCGCGGTCTCGGCGTTTGATGAGCTGGTCACCGAGTACAAAGCGCTATGGATGAAGCGTTGCCGGCCCGGCGGGCTTGTCGATTCGGTGGGTAAGATGACCGGTTTGATGCGGGCGCAGGAAGAGGCGCCGGTCACGGTTTGAGGTTGAGTGTTCTTTATTATCCGCTTTGGAGTAGTTAGATGTTGAAGTTCGCGGTTCTGTCGGCGGGGGTGTTGGCGATCGGTTTGAGCGCTGCTGTCGAGGCACGCACGATCGAGTGGTCGGGCTATACGTGGTCCGTACGCAACAGCGGCGGCGCGCAGCAGGGGCCCAATGCGAACGTCTGGTCAAACAGCACGGACAGCGTCTGGGTCGATGAAGAAGGCGATCTGCATCTGAAGATACGCAAGGTTGGCAACACGTGGGTCGCGGCGGAGATCGACCTGACCGAGTCGTTGAGCTACGGCACATACGAGTGGGAGCTGTCGACACAATACGATCAGTTAGCGGACAATGTGGTGATCGGTTTGTTCACGTATCAGAGCCCGCAGTCGGTTGCGAACCAGACGAGCGGCTCGGTGGGTAACGGCGTCGCGGATACGCCCCACGAAATCGATATCGAAATGACCGGCGACTGGGGCAGCGGTAATCTTTTCTACACCACGCACGATCCGGATGTGACTTCGCCAAGTAAGAACTTCTACCAGGCGCTGGGAGGCGACTACACGACGCATCGCTTCACATGGGCGCCGGATTACATCCAGTGGAACAGCTACAACGGCCACGTCACCGGCGTCGCGAATCCTGAGTATCCGATCGTCGAACAGCGCCCCGGTTCGAGCTACGGGCAGGTCGCCGAGTTTTATTACGATGGGCCTGTCATCCCGCAGGACCTAAACGAGATCCCGATCATCAACTTCTGGATTACGGGCAACAACGCCAGCACGGCCGGTCCGTTCGACGGCCAGGAGCAGGAGTTAATAATCCACAGCTTCACTTACACGCCGCTGCCTGAAGACATCCCCGGCGACATCAACGGCGACGGCTTCGTCGGGCTGGATGATCTTGACATCATTTTGAATCACTGGAACGAAGGCACGCCACCGAGTGGTGGTTCGCCGAGTATCCCCGAGCCGGCGAGCGCGATGCTGTTGGGCGCGAGCGCATGGTTTGTTATTTCGCATCGCAGCAAACGGTGAGAGATGAGTCGCACAATCAACCCGGCCCTCACCCTAACCCTCTCCCGAGGGGAGAGGGGATAGAACGGTTACATTACCCCGCGGTGAATTTTCGCATTTCTTCGACGTCGCGTATGGGGGGGGTGTCCAAGTGGCGTTTGTATTCGCGGCTGAAGTGTGAGGCGTCGTCGTAGCCGACGCGGTAGCCTGCTTCGGCGGCGTCGAGGCTTTCGTTGAGCATCAGGCGGTCGCCTTACGCGCCGGTGAGCAGGCGGTAGATAACTTTACGGATGACCAGCGGCGAGAGGATGCGGTAGCCGTCCGGAGTTTCGATGAGTCTTACGAGGCGCAGCGTCGCGTCGAGCAGGTCCGCATCCATGGGGCTGACGTCGACGGCCTTGATCTTGCCTTCGTTGTGGGGGTTGACGTTACCCGACTCGACCATGACGGAGGTGACGATCGCTGGGTCGAGCGCGAGCCTGAGGCTGAGGTAAGGTTTTTTGTTGATGCTTCGGTGACATCGCCGACCAGGGGCAGGTTCATGGTGCTGATGAGGTACTGCGCGGGCGCGTAGCGGAAGACGTCGTCGCCGATCAAGCAGACTATGCTGCCCTGCGCGATGACGCACAGTGAAGGCTCGATGACGCCGTGGACGGGCCGGCCCGGTTTTGAGTTGCGGTAAAAGAAGACGCCGGGCTGCGGTTCGAGGTCGCCATCTTCCTTGAGCGTGCGGGTGATGCGATCGGTCAATTCCTGCAGGTTAGTCTGCATGCGCTTATCGGTGGCGTGTGACTGTGTGTTCTTCATGTTGTGTATTGTGAGGGGATTGACCGTTTGTTCAGTCTGTTTTGGAGGATTATACAAGCATCTTCGAGAATCGTTTCATTGTCTAAGCGTGTTTATGCCTTATAGTTAGGTCGTAGCGCCAAACGCGGCGTGTGATCCTGTTTCCAGTCTGGACATTCATGCAATAATAGTAACCGCACAGGTTGCTGTCATCGCTGCGCAGGCGGGGACCCGCGTGCTTTGGATTCATTGATCGCGTGGATTCCCTTGTGCGCGGGAATGACGGCCAGTAATAACGCAAATGGTTCTAACACTGAAAGACTGTTACGATTGATACGAAAGATTCGAGAGGTCAGATCATGAGCGAGAATATCGAAGGCAAAATCATTGTGATTACGGGCGCGAGCAGCGGGCTTGGCGAGGCGGCGGCGCGTATGCTGTCGGAGCAGGGCGCGACGGTGGTGTTGGGGGCGCGGCGCGTTGAACGGTTGCAGTCGCTGGTGGATGAGCTGGCCGGTAAGGGCGGTGAGGCGATCGCGCTACAGACGGATGTGACCGATCGCGAGCAGGTCCAGGCGCTGGTGGATGCGGCAGTGGAGCGGTACGAGCGGATCGATGTGATGCTCAACAACGCCGGGCTTATGCCGCAGGCACCGATGGAGCGGCTGAAGGTTGATGAGTGGGAGCAGATGATCGATGTGAACATCAAGGGCGTACTTTATGGCATCTCGGCGGCGCTGCCTTACATGATCAAGCAGCAGTCGGGGCACATGATTAACGTGTCTTCGGTGGCGGGCCACAAGGTCTTCCCGAATGCGGTGGTGTATTGTGCGACGAAGCACGCGGTGCGTGCGATATCGGAAGGCTTCCGCGAAGAGATGACGCCGCACAACATCCGCTCGACGATCATTTCACCCGGCGCGGTGACGTCGGAACTGCCCGACAGCATCAAGGAACAGGACATCGCCGATGTGATGAAGCCGTTTTATGCGAGTATCGCGATCCCTGCGGATTCTTTTGCGCGGGCGTGCGTGTTCGCGATCAGTCAGCCGGAGGATGTGGATGTGAACGAGATACTGTTCCGTCCGACGAAGCAGGCGAGATGATGACGGTGAATCGTGGCGAAGTAAAAAGATTAATTCTGGTCGCACGGTGGCGTGGATGTCGTGTGTGATCAGGACGCGTCTGCGAGACCGAGGCGTAGTTGGTATTGGCCTTGGTCGGTGAGTAGTCTGCCGACTTCTTTGACGGTGTTGCCTGTGAGCGGGATTTCCGTGGTCATGGATGGGCCGTCGTCCATGCTGACGGTGAGTTTCAGCCGCATGGTGTTGTAGCCGTTGTGTGGTGGGTTGACCTTGATGGAATAGCGGACGGGTGGACCGTCGGGGCGTGGGACTTCGAGGGTGATGTCCTGGCCGGGGAACAGGACGAGGTCGGTGCGGATGATGCTTCCATCGGGGGCTTCGAGTGATAAGCGGGTGACGAGGGGTTCGGACGTATCGATCGGGTGGTCGGCGAGTCCCATGCGTGCATCCTGACCCGTGACGGCGTACCAGCCTGCGCGGCCGTCGTAGAACCCGGCGAGTTGCGCCAGCAGGGCGCGTTGCTGTTCGGGGTCTTTGGGCAGCCAGACGGAGGAATCGATTGCGTTGACAGTGTTTTGTGGGTTGATGTTGTCGGCGTCGGTCCACCAGCCGGTGCTGAGCATCCCGACGAGCAAGACTGCCGCCGCGGCCAGTCCGCCTGCGAACCCGGTGATGAATCGGCCAACAAAAGCCGGCCGGTGTTGCTTTGGTGTTACAGGTGTCTTTTCAATCTTGTTGATCAGTCGTTGCTGGAACAACTCGGCGCCGCCTGCCGGTTCATCCAGCATCTGATCGGGCGCGGCAAGCGCTTGTTTGAGCCGTTGCAGTTCTTCCAGACGTTGGGCGAGCGTATCGTCGGTGTGCAACCGCGACAGCGCTTGTTCAAGCTGTTTAAGTTCAGCCTGATCCATATCAAGGTTGAGGATCAGCCGAATCGCATCATCATGGGAAATGGATTCATTCATCGTCTTGCTTCCTTCCCGTCGTCCTCGGTCATCCACTGCCTGAGCAGTTCGAGGCCCTGGTGCAGCCGGGTGGATACCAATCCCGCGCTACAGCCCAAGGCCTGTTTCACCTCGTTGCCTGACAGTCCCTGCATGGTCCGCATGACCACGACGGTCCTGATCGGCTCATCCAGTCTTTCCAGCATCGAGGCGATGTATTCACGATTGTCTACCAGATCATGAGGGTTGTTGGCGTTTGCTTTCTGCCATGCGATGGCGTTGTGTTCTTCTTTGGCATCACGTTGTCTTTTGCGCTTCCTGAGGATGTCCAGGCTTTGATTGACGATGACGCGTGTCAGCCAGCCGGTGAGTTTTTCGGGATCGCGGATCGTGTCCTGTGCGGTCAGCGCCTTGAGGTAGGCGTACTGGCAGATGTCCTCGGCTTCGGCCGGGTCACCGACGATCCGCTGGGCGATGCGAAAATGCGTGAGGCCATCACAACGCGCACGTTCGACAATCGATTGTTTCCACGGATCGTTAATGTCTCGGCTCCCGTCAAATATCGGCAACGGCCTCAACCTGTAAGACGTCGGCGCTTCGGGATTTTTTACCCCCGGCAGGGTTCAGGGGCGAATTAACCCCTTTTTCGGGATTATAAAGCGAATTTGCCCCGGGTCGTAAAATCCACGTGGGGTTTGACGTCATACAGGGTGAGACCTGATACCGAGGTCCGGCCGTCGCCCGTTTTTTTGCATCCTGCGTTTTCCGGGGGACGCAGTGTGTAGAAGATCCCACATTCGGTGCGACGGTCTGATAGTCCCGGAGTCGCCGGTGCCGTGCTTGACGGCCGGAACTCGGGATTGGGTCCGGCTGATGGAGCGTTTAGAATGGCTCAAGTACGAATCACCGAGATAGGGTCCTGTTGTGATGTACCTGTCATACACCCGATCCGGAGAGGCATTCATGGAATCGCATCTTAATATCAGCCGAGTACTTCTGAGCCTGCTGCTTTGCGTGATTCTGGTTAGTTCGGTCGCGCGGGCCCAGGAGGAGGCGGCCGAGCCGACCGCGGCACCGACGGATATCCCCGTGGCGGTGCTCGGTTTTGATGCGCCCGGCAACGAGGCGGGGCAGATAGGCGAAATGGTCAACGACACGATCGAAGTCATGCTCTCGGGTACGGGGCATTTTCGGATCGTGGACCGCAGCTCATTGATGCACACGCTCAGCGAGCAGGGGATCAACCTGTCCGGCGTGACGGATACACAGAACGCGTTGAAGGTCGGCCGGGTGGTCGGCGCGAAATTGCTGGTGACCGGCAAGGTGTTTGAACTGGGTGAAAGCCGGATGCTGACCGCGAAGGTCATCGGCACGGAAACGACGCTGGTTGAAGGCGTGCTGGTGAAGGGCGAGCTTGATGCCCCCTTGGATGCGATGGTGTTTGAGTTGGTTGAGAAGTTGACGGAAAAGATCATCGCGAAGGGGCCGGCCTTGATCGCGTCACCGGACCCGGTCGATCCGATCCCGGCGTTGATTGAACAACTGAAGGGCCGGGAGTTACCCGTCTTTGCGGTGGTGATCCCGGAGGAGCACCGCAGCGGTCCGGCGCCCGTGGTTCCGCCGGACCCGGCGGTAGAGACCGAATTGAAGATGCTGCTGATCAATGCCGGTGCGGATGTGCGCGATGTCAAGGACAACGCGCTGGCGGACTGGGTTGAGCAATATGCAGCGGGTGGCAATCCGGCGTGGCCCCGCACGTTGGAAGGGGTGAACGTGATTATCGTCGGCGAAGCGTTCAGCGAATCGGCCGGCTCGATGGGGGACTTGCGTCTGGCGTCTGCACGAGTCGAGATCAACGCGATCGCACGCAAAGACGGGCGGATCGTTCACGCGGATCGCGCGACAACCCGCGCGGTGGACCTGGCCGACGAGATCGCAGGCAAGACAGCGCTGCAAAAGGGCGGGCGCATCATCGGCGAGCGTTTGCTGAGGTACCTGGTCGATTCTACCGAGGCAGGCGACGATGCTCAGTAGTCGCTGGCAATGGATCAAGCTGTGCATTGCAGTGGCTTTTTTTACCATCGCGGTTCTGAGCCTCTACTACAACGCCGACTCAATCAAGAAGTACGGCTTTCCCAAGCGATCTGCACCCAGAACCACAACGACCTCGCCGTTCGCAAAACGCGATCCCGCTGCGCCACTGGTGATGAGCAGGCATGCCGAGCAACCGCCGATCGAGCGTCAGAAGAGGCCTGCGTATCCGGACAGGCCGACGGTCGCGGTGCTCGATTTTGGTGTCGATCGTGACACGTATCTTGGCGAGCAGACCGCCATCGGTATTTCTGAATTGGTCCGTCAGTTCCTGGCGGATGACAAGGCCTATCTTTTTGTGGATCGCAGCGAGATCGCGCGGGTCCGTGAAGAGCATGAGCTGGGATTATTCGCCACATCCAACCCGGCGGACCGTTTGGAGCTGGGGCGATGGCTCAAAGCGCACCTGATCGTGTCGGGCCGGTTTGTTGATGTCGGCGAGCCAACGCAGTCGCTGGAGCTGTCGGTGGTCGATACGACGACAGCTGAGCGTATCGTGAAGAAACGGGTCCCGTTTGAGCAATCGTTAAACAGTCTGAACCGGGTCAGCAGTGCGCGCGTGCAAGCGTTGGCCGAAGACGTGAGGTCCATGCTAGGCGAGGCGCATCAAAGGCTTGTCGAAGCGCGCGACGCCCGCATCGTGTCGCTGCTGTTTTTCAGGAATGTCAGTGTTAACGATCGCCTGGATCATCTTGAGTTTACCTTGCCGCAGCGTCTGTCGGAGTTGGCGGCGAACGATCCGGAGGTGCGCCTGGTTCGGCTGCACGACCCGACGCTTGCAATGGATGAACAGGAATTGATGCTGATCGGTCTTTCGGCAGGTGATGTCGATGCGTGGCAGAGGGCCGCGGACTATTACATGTGGGGCCTGATCGAAGAACAGGACCCGATCAATCCTGAGAACCCGCAGAACACAGCTATCCAGATCGATCCGCAAGACATCAAGGTGAAGCTGACGTTGATGCTCTGGCACGGCCTGGGCGACCCGGTCGAAGTGACGGAGACATCTGCTGCCCGGGATATCGATCAGGCGGTTGAGCGTGCAAGCACACGGGCGTGGCAGGTCGTGCAAGGCGAGTTGCCCGACAAGGTGTCGCTTAAGAGCCGTGATGAAATGATCAGCCTGCTGCGCGAATCTGGGGAGAAGTTGCGTGTCAGCACGGCGGATGATCCGGATAGCTGGGCGGTCAGGCGGTTTATGCTCTATCGAGACCGGTTGTATCTTGCGTGGTTTCTGGACCCGGAACATGGCGGCATCGGTGAGGAACTTACACAGTTTTACCCGGCCACCGGGGTGGATCAGCCGTGGCTGTATCTGCGTCGATCGCTGGGCCTGGTCAACCGTGTGATACGCAGACACGGTGTGTATGCATACAACCACTTCACCGGGGAGCGAAGACAAGGCAGACATATTAATGTGAGTTTCTGGAGTATCGATCGCAAAATCAACGTTTTGCAATTAATGTACAAATCGTGTGAGGGCGATAGCCGCGGTGTCAGCAACAATTGGGTCCGGGCCAACGGTTTTACGCAGGAACTGAGGATACCGCGCCTGGGTCTGCCGACGGACATGCCTGAAGATGCGAGGCGATCGGTTCATGAACAGATCGTTTCAGAATTGATCTCGCTGGGTAAAGAGGTTCAGGCCTTGGCCGCGGAGGTGCCGGAATCTCAACAATCCCAAGAAGCGAACAGACTCAGACTCCACGGCTTTATCGATCGAGAGATTACCGAGATGATCGTCAATCTGGATCAGGCGAGCCCGGCAAGCCGGGTTGAAGCATGGGAATTGTGGTGGCCCATTATCGAAGAACGCTGGGTTCGGGACTATTCCATGCCACGAGAGCTTTACAGCAAAAGCGACAGCAAGGTGGTGAACGCCGTCTCAGACTTTTTTACCCGGGCAGGGCTATCAGATCGTTTCGAGCAAAAGTATGCCCCATACACCAACCATAATGCTGTAGCGGATCATGCATTGTCGGCGGGCAGTGAGTACGTATCTTCGATGGGTCGTGATGAACAGCCGGTTGATTACGATGCATTGCTGCGGGAAGTTGTGACGCTACAAACACAACACAAGTTGCGTCCGCGTGCTGAGCAGGACCGTCTTAAGAATGGCCGGCGTGAAGTACCTCAGACGGAATCCCGGTCTGACCGGATAAAAAGGTTAATCGAGGATAAGACGCTGCCGGAGCAGATGAGGCAGCGGCTTGACCAGAGCGCTCGCTTGTCGGATGCCAGGTATCAGGACCCCGACGAGGCAGCACCTTTTATTCCGAAACATCCGGATGCGCCGACGATTGATGCGGTCGGGCTGCCGTTGACATTCTGTTTTGATAAGGATGATACGGCACAACTGGGCGGGAGAAACAATCCCGATCTCGAATTCACCAATATTACCTGGGCCGGCGATCGCCTGCTGGGTATCGCCGATCATAATCAGGGGTACTACAGCAATATTGTACCGCTTCGTAAGCGCCATATCCTGTCGCTTTGGCCGGTTGGATTTACGACACAACTGGTCGACAGAAAATTGCCCGATACGTTCTACCAGGTTGATGCGGTCAGTCATGCGGGCTATCTCTGGCTGGCGACCGGGCAGGAGGGATTGGTTCGGTACGATCTGAAGACCGGCTCCTATCGCGTGTTTACAGGCGATGACGGTATATCATCACGCCACCTCTCATCGCTACACCTGATAGGTGATCGTTTACTTGTCGAAGACACCCATCAGCAACTCACACTGATCTCGGAACTGGAGGCGGATACGCCGACGATCCAGGCGCTGCACGTACCGTTTCCCGATAAGGCGAAGGAATTACGCAAGCTTGTCGGCGTCGCGGGGCATTGTGTGCTGTATGAAGAGGGCGGTGGGTATTGGTTTGATCTGGATTCCGGGCGAGTTGTGGCGGTGGCTGGCTGGCTGGCAGAACATGCCGAATCGATTAATGCATCGGGTGATCCGGTCTGGGTCCGGGCATCGGGGCAGCACTTCTGGGTGATGTATATCGACAAGCTGGTGAGGATCGATGCGGACCTGCAAGCCATGCACGTTTGGCCGACGCCGATCCCGCCCTTGCAGCAAGTCATCATCCGGGATGATGGGCCTGTTGTGTGGTTTGGTTATAGCTGGGAAGTGCCGGAGCCGTTGAAGCCAAAGCCGGTATTTGGCATGCATCCGCCCGACAAGAAGCTGAACCATGTATCGCAGGTTGTCGTCTGGCTTCCAGACAGCGGCCGCGTTGCCGGGCAGTGGCAGGTGGATGGCCAGATCACAACGTTGACCAGCCGTTACGACAAACTGTATGCCGTCACCAAGCTCGGTAACAACAGCTCTGTGACGGAGTATGATCTATCCAGGTATTCGTCGGCGTTGGGTATTGACAACACTATCATTGACCGACTGAAACTTGACGCGGCTGCGGTCGAGCAACCAGACGATGTGGCGGCTGTCATGGATGCATACCGCGGCGACATCGATGCATTGCAGCAACGAAAAGCGGAAGGCCGGCTATTCGATGAAGGATCGCCCGCGTCTGGAAGCATGTTGTTGTTTGCAGCGATCCGGGGCGGCAGCGTTCAGACGGTACGGTTCCTGCTGGAATCGGGCGTTGATCCCAACAGCGTTTCGCAGCAAGAACCCTATTACAACGCGGTCATCCTGGCAGCGATGAAAGATCGGACGGACCTGCTGGACCTGCTATACGCTTATGATGCAAAGCTGGAATACAAAAGCCCATCCTTTGGTCAGGCGTTGCACGCGGCGACGCTGCCACGATCTTATGAAGCGATGCGCTGGTTGCTTGAACATGATGCACCGATCGATGCGTTACGTGAAGGTATCAGCGAGCCGTTCGACGGGCCCGGGTCTCACTTTGAATTCATACGCTTCCGCCCATTGATGATTGCGATCAGGCAGAACGATGAACGGGCGATCAAGATGCTTTTGGAAGCCGGGGCCAATCCATCCGTCAGCGCGAAGGGCGAGGTGCCGCCCCTGGCGTACGCGATCCTGCTAGGTCACGAGCAAACGGTGTCGCGCCTTTTAGAAGCCGGCGCAAACACGGCTGATAAGGACTTCAACGGATTAACGCCTGTGAGTTATGCGTTATACATCGGCGACACGAAATTAGCCGAGCGCCTGATCGAGGCCGGGCCGCGGGACAAGTCTTATGCGCCCGAACTGGTTCTTGCTGCTATCTCTCTTGGATCCAAGGAACTGGTAGAGCAATTATTGGATACCGGGATCCACATCGATACGCCGTTTTTTGATGACGGCACGATGCGGATGAAACTCGAACTGTATCGTTTGGATGCTGGAACCACACCCGCAGCGTGGGCTGTCTACAAGCGGCAGTTTGAAATGTATGACTGGATGCTCAATGAAAAGGGGATCAATCTTGACCAGCCCGTCGACGATCATCGCCAAGGCGATCTGATCGCCAGCGCGTTTGTGTATATGGCACACTTTGATCGTGCGATCGATCTTGTCAGCAAGGGTTACTCAATTGATGTGCCTTATGGATGGAGAGGTCGCACCGCCCTGATGAGTGCGGCCGAGCGTGGAAGTGCCGACGAGGTGAAGCTATTGCTCCGCCTGGGCGCCGATCCGAAACTAGCCGACGAGGACGGCAAGCGGGCGATCGACGTTGCAAAGGATGAACAGGTGCGCCGGTTGCTTGAGGCGTATATGTACGTAGGCAGTCAGTGAAGGGCAAGCGTATGTACAAGATATGGATAACGGGAATCGAGCAGAAGTTTGGTTGCATAACAGGCCTGCTGGTGCTGAGCGTGTTGTTGGCTGTCACACAATCGGTTCATGCCCAGCAGCGTGAAACGGACACGTTGCGAGTGGGCGTGATTTTATTGCAAGGCAATGACGAAGCGTCATTAGCTGCTGAGGCAGAGGCGGTGCTGTTACTTCCGGAGTTGCATGCTGAGGCGGTTGAAAGAACCGAGTTTGACCGTGTGTTGGATGAGCAGGCATTATCTTTAAGCGCCATGTCTGATCCTAACTCGGCATTGGCATTGGGCAAGGCCTTACGCGCCGATGCGCTTTTGATACTTGAGCCTAACGAGCAATTCCTTCAGGCACGCGTGATGGACACGGTGCATGGTGTGGTCATCGCGGAATCACTTGTGCAAAAGAGGAAGCCCGATGCTTTCATGCCCACGCTTCGATCTACCCTTGCCCGGGCACTAGAGAAGGTACGTGTCTCCGCCGAGGACATGGTGTATGTCTCAGTCATGGGTGTCTCCGCAGCGGCAGACATCGATCAGCTTAAGCCGGTGGCGAGTCAGCTTGGTCCATTGATCCGCGCCGATCTGCAGGCGATCCCTCGTGTACGTATTGTCGAGCGTGAGCAGTTAGCGCAGATTCAACGGGAGAATCAACTGGCAGGTGGTGGGGGCGCAGCCGTCGGGGCGGCGGTGGTGATCGAGGGGGAATTACGGCCGGTGGACGATGGCAAGCGTGTGGCATTATCCATTATTGTGTCGGAGCCTGGCAAAGAAGAATCAATCACACTCGATTCCGGTGCCACAGACATCGACATCAAGGCGTTGCGTGCGATTTCAAGTGAACATATCCGCAAGCACATGAAGATGGTTGAATCCACCGAGGCGGTGCAAGCCGGGCCCGACGAAGCGGCGGCGATCCTTGCGCGTACCTACTGGCGTGTCATGCATCAGGATTACAAGGACGCGGAAGGGCGCACCGAAGCGGCGTTATTGATTGACGGTTCACTAGATAAGTTAGATCAAGCGTGGTGGATCTACTACCAGCTTGGCGTAAGTGGTATATATGTCGAGCCGCCCTTGGAGGCCGAACGCGCGATTCATGCGATACGCAGGCACCACGAGATCAAGTTTGCAATCACGCGCGATCCAAGCAAGCGCCGTGAATTCCGCAACACAAGCAGGCTGAACCCGATCCATTATGACGTTGCATACACCATGGCTCGGACGGAAGCGGATTGGCGTGAGATCGATCGGATCGACCGAGTCACCGATCAGTGGTTTGAGCTTGCAGCGATAGACCGCCGAGAGCGTGGTGAGAGTATCGTACCGTTGTTGCGTTTTCGTCTTGAAACCCTGCCGTGGTCGGCCCGCACGCCTGAAGCATATATCGAGCAGGCAAAAGCATTGATTCAACGCATCAGGCAGGAATCCGTGCCTGATGACTGGTTTGGTGGTGATCCCGCAGTCATGCCTTTCCACGAGCACATGATGCAATGGTGGAACTACGTACATCACCCGGAGGCGGTTGGCATCAAGTACGGCTCCAAGGAAATCCAGCCGTTGTTTGAATGGATGCTGACCCAGGACGATTCGGGACTTCGGATACTGGCGTATTGGTACAAGATGTCATGTGGCCCGGAGGATGAACAGGCGGCCGCGGCGGATATGTTGTTGCGGTTGCTATTCGAGACCAAGGGATTTCACAATCCCGGCTACGACGAGGTGGGTCTTAGTATCAACGGGTATTATCCCCAACTCGCGGATGAAGCTACTCTATTGCTCTACAATCGCAGAGCGTTAGGGGGCTGGTTTGATGGGTTTTTGGACCGAGTTGAGAAGACTCGGTCTATCGATCCACTGCTTAATTGGTATTCCCGCGATCTTACCCAGATGATCGAGACCGGCGACGACGAGCAGATGCATGCACGTCGATTCAATCGCACGGTTCGATTGCTGGATCAAATCGAATGTCAAGAAGATCGGTTAAGCGATAAGAAGTACCTGCTTGAAGCGCTTGCGAAACTTCAAAGCAAGTTCGATGACATTGCCGCGCATCGCAACGACACGAACCCGTGGGGCCTGTACGACGCCAAACCGATAGAAGTCGAGGGCATGACCGATGAGATGCTCAGGCCGGATACGTATTACCTGGCAGGTGGAGATGGTGACAAAGACCGTGCTTTGTATATCGCATGGGCAACCCGGGAGAGACATGTCTGGGTGTTTACACGATGTGCTTTATCGGGCGGGAAGCTGACAGAGATCGGTCGCGGCAAGCTTGTGCCCCTAGGCGTCTTTTATGAGCCGAGCTTTCAGATGGCTGTGTGTGGCGAGCATCTTATCGTTGGGGGTGTGGATGGGCTGCTTGTGTTTTCTGAACGTGACGGCACATCCTCTAAATTCGGTCCGGAACAGGGGCTCCCCGGTGCGTTCGTCAGGTCATTGGCTGTGATGGGTGACCGGGTGCTTCTGGGCAGTGACAACGGGTTGTCACTTTTCAATCCTGAAGCGGGGACGCTTGTTCCATTGACGAATGCACTTGCTGCGGAGGCAAAAACACCTCTGGATCGTGTGCCGCCTTATCACGTGGAGAATCTGTTGCCGGTCGAGGAATTCAACCGTTGCCTGTTTACCGTCCTGGGCAATTTTGCTGTTGGATCGCAGGGCATCTGGCAATATGACTTCAAGACACAAATCGTTAAACGGGTGCAAGACTCGAAGAGTGTTTTCAACACGTGGCGGTTCCGTGGAGACATCGTGGGAATCCGCAGCTTCGAACACGGATTTCTAAGATATGATCCGCAAGTCGATGCTTTTGTCGTATACGACGACTTCCCATACGACATTGAGCCGTGGTATTACCTTTTAAAATCCAATTCCACGCCAATTATTGTGCGTGATCACCTGATTGCTCGGGATAGTTATATTCTCGATACCGAGGGTCGAACATATATGCGGTTTGATCACGATATCGAATGGAAGTACGGGGCGGTGCTGGATAGCAACAGCGTCTTTCTTGGCTATCCGTTTATGCTGAAAAATGCTCGTCAACCCGCGATGTGGATTATGACACGCAGGTGAATCAGCCGACAGGTGTGATTGAACTGCGGCCAGGTTGGTTAATCATTTACTCAAGCCCATAAACCTTCAGCTCGTGGATCTGAACATGTGAGCCAACGATCCAGAAGATCAGGCCGTGTTGTTCGGTGGGTTCGAGCACGGGGGTCAGCGCGATGGTTTTGCCGTTGACCTGCAGCTCAGCAAAGTCATCCAGTTTGGTGATACGTACTTCAAAGTCGACGGGTTGTGCGAGATCGATGTCTGGTTTTTCGTACCAATGTCCTGTAGATTTGTTTCCAAAATAAACACAGTACTGCGTCAGTCCCTTCTCATCACATGCGACATCAAAACCCATGTTGGTTGAGCGGCGTCTTAGTTGTAGCGCCGACATCTTGTCCATGTTGATCCCGTGGCGTCTTCGATAATCTCGATCCAGAAGTTTGACTTCAAATATGTTGGATAACTTCGTTTGTTGAGGCTGAGCGGTCATCGAGAACCGGATGGTCAGGTCGATATTTTTGCTGGGTTTTCTAAATCCGAGGTAGCAGCTGGTGTATTCGCCTTGCGGCATGTTTATCTCGGTAGAGCCCTCAGCGAGTAGGCCGTGGTCGTCACGGCCGGTATTCAACGCAAGATCATCTATCACGAATGCCGAGTCCATCTGGTCGATCTTGTTCATCTTTTCGGCAGATGCGATCGGTGAGGGCGGCGAGGCGGTGTTGTTCTTCAGCACGTTCACCAAGGCTTCAAACCGCCGGCTATCGATACCGACTTGCTCGCGCATTCGTGGGTCCATGTCGAGCAGCAAGTCGAACCGTCCAAGCGGCAGGGCGATCTTGATGATCTCGTCGGGATAAAGTCGGTAGGGGTGTTCCGCATCGATAGCGGGAACGTGCAGGGCGGCTTCGACCGCAACATCGAATCGGCCCTGCTGATTGGCGATGATTGCCAGACAAGCATCGGATAGATCATCGGGGACATAGCCCGTCTGGATGGCGTGATACCACGCGGTTTCCGCCAGGTCGGGGTCTGCGCTGCGCATCATCAGGCCCACGAGTACGAGTTCATCCATGTCTACGTTTCGATCGGGCCGACGGATGTACGCCAGTTCGGGTCGGCGGTAATTGATGTGCTGTACGCCGATCATCCCCGGTGCGATCTGCATGACCCGTTCTTTGCCGTCTTTTGTCACTATCCGCAACGATTGAGGTTGATTGCTCCTCTGCCAGTTGACCCAACTCGCCCAGCAAAGATGGCCGTCGATCGAAACAATCACGTCGTCGATCTGTATGTTCAGGCCTTCCGCCTGATGTCCGGGGTTGAACCCGGTGATATGAGCGCCGGAAACCGGCATCTTTGAAGCTTCCAACGCTTGCACGCTCGGCAAGCTATCCAACGCCTGTTGGAATCGTTGACTGTAAGGCTCCCCGGTGAGTACTTCACGGAAGGATAGGCTGCCCGTGTTGCCTGAGGCTTGCTGGGCAGATGCCGCAGACAAACCCAAAATAGCCGAAGCAACAAACACTGCAAGCGTCAGCCGGAAAAACATAGAAGCCCCCTTATGTCAGTTTCGTGACATGACAGATGATACGAAAATTTCACATAGATCGGGGCGCCAGATCCTGACGGAGTTGACATATTCATGGCAAGCTCGACAACCATCGCGTCTTCACGCCGACGTCCCAACCATCACGAAAACGGACGCACGGGCTGACAGTCAAGACCGATCGAGCATGGTCGGAGCCGTCGCATCACAGGTCTGAAGGGAAAGTACCCCCAAGGGGAGTCGAACCCCTGTTTCCAGGATGAGAACCTGGCGTCCTGGGCCACTAGACGATGGGGGCATCTGGGCCGGGCGAATCGTTAAGGATAAGTAGATTCAGCCGGGCGTCAAGGGGCAAGGATTGGGGGCAGGGCGTGTGCCTGTGTTGCGTCGTAACTCGGCGACGAAAGAGGGATGGTCGTTGAGTGTTGGTTGGTGTGATTGGTAGGTAAGGCGTTCGGCTCTCAATCCGGTGGTCCGACAGCAGGTCAGGATCTACAACTGACCGACACGGGGATGTCATTCTGATGTTATAAAATATAGCGATGAAAACGAACATATATCCTGTGTGTCTGATGCTGGTGTCATGGGTAATGTGCTTAGCCGGTATCACGAATGCCGTTCGAGCCGACCAGGCCCAGGCGAGTGATGCGATGGCCGACTTCACGACTCTGCAACTCCCGCCTGTCCCACGTGAGCCCTGGCGCTTCACGCGGTTTCCCCTCATCGCATGGTGGGGCCCGCCCGGGACCGCGACGCTCGAGGATTTTCAGCGATATAAGGATGCCGGCTTCACTCTCTACGCCGCCAACCCAGACACCGGCTTCAACCGGGCCATGCGCTTTGCAAAAGAAACCGGGCTCGACGTGATGCCCTTCCGGCAGGCGCAGGGTTTCATCCTCAAACACCGCGAAGTCGACTACTCCAAACACGGTATCGAACCCGTGGGCTGGATCACCAATGACGAACCGCAGGGTCCGGCCGCGGTCATGCAATCCATCCGCGCCGTTAATGAACTGATGCGCCAGGACCCGGCATGCTGGACGCTCTTCAACATGCTCCCACCTTTCGCGCAAGGCCAGCCCGATACCGAAGCGGTTATCGATGTTGCTGTGCGTAATGGTCTACCGATCCTCAGCTACGACAACTACATCATGCTGGCCGACGGCGCCACGAAGCAGAATGAGCACTTCGCCAATCTCGAATTATTTCGCCGAAAGAGCCTCGAACATGATGTGCCTTTCTGGGCGTTCGCGCTAACGATCAAGCACGCTCACTACCGTCGGCCGAGTGAGAGCGACGTGCGCTACAAGCAATTCACCAACCTCGCCTACGGCGCCAAGGGGCTCTGGTACTTCACCTATTGGGGGCCCACCGACTGGGATCGATGGGATAAAGTCGCCATCGTCGACCCGGCCGACGGTTCGCCGACGGAGTTATACGATGTCGTCAAGGACATCAACCATGCGGTGCTGAAAGTGGGAGACACGTTGCTGAAGTTGCGCAGCACCGCGGTCGTACACAACAAGCCACCCGATGCCGGTAAACCCTTCACACCCGACACCTACTGGATCACCGAGCTGAAGGCCCGCAATGTTCTGATCGGCTTCTTCGAAGACCCGGAGGGTGCGCAGTACGCCATGGTCGTGAACAAACGCCACGGCATGGACAAGACCGCTGCCGAATTGACCGACGAAGTGACGCTGTACTTCGCTGACAACGTCGTACGTGTTGACGTGTTGAGTTGGCTCGATGGCGAAACCGGCGATCTGCCGATGCAGGATCAGCAAGCAACGCTCAACATCGCCGGCGGCACCGGCGTGCTGCTTAAGGCAGTTACTGGCCCAATTGACCACTGAAGTCAATTCGTTATCTAACCATCGTATCAGGTGACCGCCCGCATTGCGTCGCAACGCGGCCAGGAAAGACTGGACAGAGTAGGATTATGAACAGCGGCGGAGCTGAGATTCGGTGAGGTTTAGTTCGGGCAGGTGGGGGGCGAGGTCCTCCAGGAAGCGTTTGCCGTCCTTGGCGTAGCCTGCGGTGGGCTTGAGGTCGGGGAGGCGCTCGATGAAGTAATGGTTGAGGCGGGCCATGAACATTTCACGGGTGTATTTGCTTGCCATGGATGCAAGGGCGACGGGCATGTGTTGCTGCTCAGCCTCGACCATGAAGCTGATGTTCATGGCACGTTGTTTATCGTGCAGGTCGTACATGAGGTAACGGGAGCAGGTGTTGTTTTCTTCAACAACATCGACTTGTGTATCGGGGAAGCTCTGCGCGAGTTGTTCGCGGTAATGCGTTCGGCCGCCTTGGCGGTCGATGATGATGGTTGGGTGGTGCTGCGCGTAGTGTTGCCAGACGTGGAGGATGTGTCCGGCGACGAAGGTGAAGCTGACGGAGGCCTTGGAATGTGTCGCGGCGACCATCTGGTTGAAGCGATCTTCAAATACGACAGCGGCGCCGAAGCCCGCGAATTCGATGCCGATGCGCTGCGTGCAGTTTCGCAGCATGCCTGTCGCGACGGCGACTTCACCTGCGGTTTGCGCAGTCGGTAGCGTCTGCCAGGGGTAGTCATCTGTCGCGGCGTACCATGGCAGCAGGTCGGGCGAGTGATGTGTGTTGACGCCGATGTGGTTAAGCCAGTCGCTCAGGGATTGGAGCGGTTGATCTTGTGACTGGGCCAGGCCGGCAAACGCGAGGCAGCCGAGTTCAAGATGTTTGATGCCGGCGGCTTTGGTGGTGAGTTTCTTGGAATCGTTGATGGCGATCCGGCCCGCCTTGTCGGAGAGCCGTTTGCAGACGGCTTTACCAAGGCGCAGCCACAGGTCGGGGGTGGGGGCGTCGTGGTCGAGTTTGGGGATGGTCAGGATGGAGCGGCCGATGACCAGGGGCCCCAGCAGTGGGCCGTAGCCGGCTTCGTCGATGCCTGCGTAGACGAACATCGCCCGCCACTATAGCGGCGAACCGGGCTGATGGTTATTCGGCTGGCGGTTGGTCAGCATTCAATGGCTTGACTTTCTCCTGGCTGCTACCACGCCACTTCTCGTGCGCCATGATGAAGGCTTCGATCTCTCCCCCTGACTTGACCGGGAGCACGGCAGGCACATCGAGTTCTTCCAGTTTTACATCGCCGCCCAGCCAGACCTCCACGCACGTCTCAAACGGCGTCACCTGTAACTTTCCTTGCTCATTCAGTTCAAATTCATTGCCGGTATGCAGTGTCCAGTCTGCAAACAAGCCTCTGGGTGTTTTGTCCCAGGGAGAAGACACAGGCTTGCGACCCGGATGCAGTACGACAAGCAAGCTGGTGTTCTTAAGGGCGGCGTATTTTTTCAGGAAGTCGTTTAAGGCATCGGTATTGCCGGTGTAGAAGAAGACGTCCTGACTATTGACAAAGTAACCATGCACACGATTAGGCCGGTTGGCAAGATCCTTCAGGCCTTGGGGCCAGTGATTTGTTCCGCCGACGGGTCCCGTGTGATCTGCCCCGAGTGCGTAGGCCAATGTTGCAGCAGACAGGATCAACAGCATCACTGCCAGTAAGATTTGTCGCAAAGGCATGGACGGCTCCTTGAATCCGGGTATCTATATAGTCTGACGTACGGGCAGGCTTGTTGTCTGAATAGGGTGGATCAACACCTCTCATGTTCAACAGAAGACCGTTCGGGCTCATGTCTGACAGGTGGGGCGAGGAGTTAAGGTAGTGTTAATCTCGAGTTACAGCTCAAGATTTAGCGATACCGCGTCCGATAAGCACTTTTAGCGGGTTTCTAGCACGTGTGAAAGTTAACCCGTGTAGTTACTGAACCGATGGCTGGCGTGTGAGTACATACCCAAAGCGAGTTGTGAAGCGGCCACACGGTCGGGGGAAAGACAGGACCTCTCGGAGGCGCAGGTTGAGACGTTTGCCTACGAACACGGTTAGTCGCAGCAAGCTGGCACATCGTTGCGAGCGAGCGGCTGTGGTTGTGTTCCGGATGCGCAAGGGTCGGGTCGAGTTCCTGCTGGTTTCGCGTAAGAGTGACCCGGACCAGTTCGTGCTACCGGGCGGGCACGTCGACTACGGCGAGACACTTGCCAAGGCGGCCAAGCGTGAGTGCCTGGAAGAGGCGGGCGCGGCGGTCCGGATCCTTGGGCCTCTGGTTCGCTTCGAGCACTTCAATGCCCGCGGCATTTCAAAACTCACAATGGCGTATCTTGCTGAAGCGGAGTCTGTTCAGCCTTCGCCCGAGGGCAGAGACGTGGTCTGGGCACGTCACGATGACCTGATGGAAGGTGATTACGACGTGCCATATGCCACGCTCGATGTGCTGGACTTTGCGGCCCAATGTCTGAGACAGGACATCGCTGCCTGAGCGACGGCTTGTTTTCACGGATAGCAGATTGAAGGTCAGATCACCGATCAGACGGGTTGTTCGGCCGGCTTGTGATTGTGGTGCGGCGTGAGCATAAGGCGTAACTTCACGCGCATGCGGATGAGACCGTCGCCCCATCCCTTGGTGTTTTTCATCATCGCCATAGCACGCAGTGGCGGGTGCAACACGTACTTGTATTTGATGTGCTGCCAGTGGCTGATACACGCATCGGGATACAGCGTGGGGTAGTCGTAGCGTTCGAGTTGCTCGCGAGCGACCGCTTCGAAGATTGCCTGATCGAAGGCGGACATTCTGCGCCGCCACTTCTGTGTGTTGTTGGTCAAGACCGGCTTTTTGAGGTTGGCGCGGTTGCGTTGGTCGGTCATGTAGTTGTCTTTGTGCGAGTGATACTCGAGCATGGACGGTGCATATTCTTCGCCGAGGTATTCACACAGCGCCCGTAATTCTTTTTCAGAATCGGCCAGCAGGTCTTCATAGCGCAACTCGTAGACGCGGTCGGCCGGCAGTGTTTGCCGCATTTCGTTCATGGTATTGAGATAGTTCATCCATCGGATGGCGGCGGGGTAGACGAGTTTCGGTCCGAAGCGTGCGTTGATGATGGATAACGCGCAATCGCGACCGTCGCGCACGAGGTGGATAAACTTGGCGTTTGGGAAACCCTCGTTGATGGCGCGCCAGTAGCTGCCGTTGTGCGGCGTTTTCTCACCCCAGCGGGGCTTGTTCTGTATCTGGGCCCAGGCGTCCATGATCGCCTCGAAGATGCCATGGAAGTTATGCCGTTTGATCCGATCCATCACATCATCGACTTCCGGCGGTTGCGCCCAGTCCCGGTAAACGCGCATCGATAACACATCCTTGATCAGCATGCGCTGGCGGTCCGGATCGCTGAGCGGTTCATATCGGTCGCGGTAATCCCAGAAGATGTTGTAAACGTGCGCTTCGTAGGGGACGCAGATACGCGGATGGCTGTTGAGCATCCTGCTCAGTAACGACGTACCCGACCGGGCGTTGCCCAGCAGGAAAATGGGACTTGTTTTTGAGGCTGATTGGATCATGGTAAATCTGAATCCATCAACACAGCCCAATAATTATAAAATTCAGGCCCGTAGCGATCCAGTACTTCTTTCAATTTCGCCTGATTATGTCAGATACCCTTCCTGTATGATCAGTTGTAACAATGCGCTGTCAGACAATATGAGTAAACCATTAATGGATTGACGGGCCAGCTTTAATCGCCATTTGGCGCGTTGGACGGCGAAACTGTCACCCCAGCCTTTGATGTTTTTTATCATCGCCATGGCACGCAGCGGTGGATGCAGCAGTTTTGTATCGCGCAGGCGGTCCCATGCACCGGCCGTCGCGTCCGGGTACAGCCGGGGGTAGCCGTAGCGCTGCAGTTGCTTGCCCGCCAGCGCCTCGAAGATGCGCTGGTTACGTTCGCTCATCTTCTTTTTCCACTTGTCCGTGTTCGATGTCATGACCGGCTGTTTGAGTTTTTCGTTGTTCCGACGTTCGGTCATGTAGGTGTCTTCGCTTTTGTAAAACGCTTTCATGGCCGGGTCGTATGGCTCACCAAGGAATTCGCAGATCGCGTGCAGCGTCGTGTCGATATCGGAGATGAGGTCTTCGTAACGCACCTCGATCACACGCTGCGGACCAAGCGTTTGTTTCATCACCTGCATGTCATCAACATAGGCGGCCCACTTGACGGCGGCGGGGTACGTGAGTTTCGGGCCGAAGTTTGCGTTGATCCAGGATAGCGCACAGTCACGGCCGTCACGTACGAGGTGGATGAATTGCGCGTCGGGAAAACCTTCGCTGATCGCGCGCCAGTGTGGACCGTTCTGTGGGGTCTTTTCACCCCAGCGTGGTTTGTTCCGGCTTTTCAGCCAGCTTGTCATCAGCGCTTCGAACACACCGTGGAAGCTCTCGCGTTCGACGGCTTCGAGCACATGCTCGATACGTGGTGGATTTTCCCAGAAACGATTGACGCGCAGCGACATCATGTCCAAGGCCAACCTGCGTTGACGGGCCGGATCAGAAAGCGGCTCATAGCGTTGGTTGAACAGCCAGAACGTGTTGTAGATGTGCGCCTCATACGGCACGGCGATATTGGGATGGCAATTGATCATCCGGCCCAGCAGGGAGGTACCGGATCGGGGATTGCCAAGAATGAACACAGGTTTCTGTGGCTTGGACATGGCGGGCATGGCTACAACATCGGTCCTTTTGTACTCAACAATGGATTATCAGGCGGGGGGATCGACTTTCATCAATCGACCGATAACAAGCCGGATGGAACCTTAAATTATACTAAAAAACCGGGCACTGCTTTTTAAGCAGGCCCGGTTGGGTGTGGTTAATCAGTGGGTTGAGCGTATGAATCAGAACGGCGGCGGGGGCGCGCCCTGACCCGGCTGCTGCTGGGCGGGGCCTTGCGGGCCCATCATCATCTGTGACTGGATATCTTTGGCTGTGTCGATGATGAACTTGGTCGTGTCATTGGGCACGTACAAGCGTAGCGCCACGCTGTTGTCCTGCATGCCCAGGCCGGCGGCGATGGGGGGCAGATTTTCAGGGGCTTCGACCGGCGGCATGCCGAACATCATCGCCATGGGAGCGAGGGTGTCGATCAGGCCGCTGATGCTGAGATAACCCTCACCGATCGCGCCTTCGGGGACGGCCTTTTCGCGGACGTCGGCGACGGTGTCACCGCTACCGATGCCGTCGCCGTTCTTGGCGGCGGCCAGACCCTTAGCCATCAGTTGCTGATCGAGTGTGGTGCTGGCGATGTAATGCCCGTCGAACATGGTGGCATACCCGGTGAAGTTGCTGAACATCTGCATCATGCCGGCGGCAGGGCCCATCTGCATCATCATCTCTTGGGGCATCTGCATCTGCATGGAGTACTGGTCGATCTGCACACCATCCAACTGTAAAGCGTTGTCGGTGTAGCTGGTGATGTACTTCATGCTCGGAGCTTCACCACCCTGGGCCATGGGCATTGCCATCGGGATGGTTGTGCCGTTCAGTTCCTTCATGTACTGCTTGGCTTTTGCCATGTAGGTGTCGGGGTCCTTGACCTTGACGGTCTGGAGCACGTTGACCATGCCGGTGCCGCTCATCATGGCGGCGGGGTCCGGTGTGTAGAACACGCACGCGACTTGCTGCATCTGTCCCATCAGCGGCTGAGCCTTGCGGTAGACCGCCATCTGCGGATCGTCTTCAGGGAACGCGGCGAAGACGGCATCGGCGAGTTTGGTCACATCAAACGCCTCAGCGTTGAACGCCATGGCCGCGATGTAAGAACCCTGCGGCAAACGGGCAAGTGTCGAGGCGACGCTCGTGTTGCTGCCGGGCAGATATTGCATGACCTTGGATTCGGGCTGGAACTGGCCGGCGTAGGTCAGGCCGATGCCGTGGTCGGAAATATCCAGCGCCATCACCAGGCCGTCGGCGCCTTCGAGAATGGCTTTACCTGCCGAAGCATACATCGAACTGGCTGCGTCCATGCTCTTGAGGCTGGCTTCGTCAGCCATACCCATCTCAGCCATCTGCTGGAAGTTATCCTTCATCTCAGCGACTTGTTCTTCCAGTTTGCTGGCCAGCATCGGGGCCATGGCTTTGACGTCGAGGTAAACCGCGGCATCGCATTTTTCCAGGTATGACTTGCCCTGTTCACCAATCCGGCCGGTCAAGGCTTCGACCTTGCCGATGGGGGCATAGTTAGCGAGGGCCTCTGCATTATTGCCCATGATGGCATAGCCGCCGGATTCCATGACGAAGCCGCTCTGGCCGTCGGGCATGGTGATCTCCGTGGTGCCTTCACCGGCAGGGGCGGCGCCTTCTGCCTGGAAGTTACTGACAAACGCCTGGTAATCCGTGACCGGCAGGACGATCAGGATGTCAGGCTCTTCGTTGGTCTCGATCGCGGTCGCCAGGTCCTGGATGATCACCATCGCGGAGCCGGCGTCATTAAGACCCTGCTTGATGCCGATCTCAGCCTTGAACGAACTGAGGGCGTCACCGAGTTCCGGGCTGTCGATACCCAGGTTCTGGTTGATCATCGCGATCTTGCCGCTGAATTCGGACATGCTCGGGACGATCATGACAAATTGAGCGCCCTGGGGGGTCTTGGACAGCGCATCCGGCGGTGCGGCCAGTGCGGGTGTTAGGGCGGTCATGACGACCACGGTGGCAGACACGCCCCATGTCTTGATGCTGCGTGTCACTGATCGGACGGTTTCCATCTTCAACTCCTTATCCTTCCCGGTTCGTTGGATCGTGTAGATATCCCCTGACATCTGATGCGTTGCTATGAGCGTACCGGCGAACTTGGCCGGGGACAAACTTCGTTGGGGGATTATCCCAAAGCTATTTGACGTGCATCATACCTACTTTGTTCGTCCCAAATGGGCTAAAATGACGGGTCATGCTACCAGGTGCGGGAAAAAAAGTGGTTGTAGCGATGTCTGGCGGGGTCGACAGCTCCGTCGCCGCGGCCCTGCTGATCGAGCGGGGCTACGAGGTGGTCGGCTGTTTCATGCGCCTCGGCAGCGAGGATGAGGCCGAAATCGCGGATGGATACGACAATATCCGGGAAGAAGCCTGCGGGTCGGGTATCGGGTCTCGGGATTCGGGTGTCGGTAAATCCGGTGAATCGGGCCATCCTAACGCATCTTCCGATACCCGATACCCGAAGCCCGAGACCCGACATCAGGGCTGCTGCTCTGTAAACGACGCCAGCGACGCCAGGCTGGTCGCGGCCCGGTTGGGCGTCCCTTTTTATGTCCTGAACTTCAAAAGGGACTTCGGGCGGATCATCAATTACTTCGTGCAGGAGTACAACGCCGGGCGGACGCCCAACCCCTGCGTGCGGTGTAACGATTGGCTGAAGTTCGGGAAGCTGCACGATTACGCCAAATCGATCGACGCCGACTACATCGCCAGCGGGCACTACGCACGGATCGAGCGCAACGGCGACGGGCACGCACAACTCATGCGTGGGCTGGATACGAACAAAGACCAGAGCTACGTCCTGTTCGGCAGCTCGCGCGACCGGCTGGACGACATGCTGCTGCCGATCGGTGAGATGCATAAATCCGAGGTGCGTCAGCGTGCCCGGGATATGGGCCTTGGCGTCGGGGATAAGCCGGACAGCCAGGAGATCTGCTTTGTGCCGGATAACGATTACGCCAGGTTAGTCGAGCGTCGGAGCCCGGATCAGGTGAAGCCCGGCCAGATCGTAGACCGCGAGGGCAAAGTCGTCGGCGAACACCCCGGCCACCAGCACTTCACGATCGGCCAGCGGCGGGGCGTCGGCGTCGCGCTGGGCTATCCGATCTACGTCACGCACCTGGACCCCGAAGCCAATACCGTCACCGTCGGCAGCAAGGAAGACCTGTTATCCAGCGGCCTGACCGCGAGCCAGACCAACTGGCTTGCCGGCGAGAAGCCGGACGATTGGCGATCTTGCGGTGTGAAGGTCCGTTATAACAGCGAACCGACTCCGGGCCGCGTGCGTTTTACTGCTGAGGACGCGCTGGAGGTGAAGTTTGATAAGCCGATCGCCGCGGTGACGCCGGGCCAGGCCGTGGTGTGTTACGACGGGGACCGCGTGCTGGGCGGTGGATGGATAGACTCGGCGATGTAATTAATGGTTTAGCTGTGCAACGCCGATCAGATTCCAAGGTACACTCAGGCACGGGGGTATCTGGTAGATAGACCCCTTGACATGGACGGAGCGGGCATTGGCATCTGGCGAAGTGAATACGACACACACACCCAAGCAACTCACAGCCCTCCTCGAAGAGCTGGGTATCCGTCACGAAACCGACGTGCCGATCGGCGAAAAGATGACGTGGTACGGCGTGGGCGGCAAGGCCGATGTGCTTGCGCATCCGGCGGGCATTGCCCAGTTGTCGGCGCTCGCGGCCAAGTGCTACGAAAATGAGATCCCGACGTACGTCCTCGGCAGCGGGGCCAACCTGCTTGTCAAGGATGGTGGCGTTTCAGGCATCGTCATCAAGCTGGACGATCCGGCGTTTGACCAGATCACGGTCGACGGCACGAAACTGACCGCCGGGCCGGGCGTGGACCTGTTCAAGCTGGTGCTCGAATGCGCCAAGATGGGGCTGGCGGGACTGGCACACGTCGCGGGTATCCCGGCAAGCGTCGGCGGAGCCGTGCGGATGAACTGCGGCGGGGCGTACGGCGACATCGGCTCAACCGTCTACAAAGTCCACGTCATGGCAGAGAACGGCCAAGCCTATTGCCGTGACCGCGACGACCTGGTCTTCGGCTACCGCACAACCAACATCGTCGCGCCCTACATCCTCGATGTTGAGTTCGACATGGACGAGGCCGACCCGCAGGAGATCGCCCGCCGCGTCAAAGAGATCTTCCTATACAAGAAGACAACCCAGCCCATGGCCGAAAACTCCGCCGGCTGCGCGTTCAAGAATCCGAACGTTCCCGTCCCGGGTTACGTGCCCGATGAAGAAGACGGCCCGCCACCACCGACCCGACGAGAGTCCGCCGGCAAGCTGATCGATGAGGCAGGCTTGAAAGGCTACCGCATCGGCGGCGCAGAAGTCTCCCAGCGCCACGCCAACTTCATCTTCACCCACCCCGGCGCCAAAGCCGCGGATGTCATCGCATTGATGGACCACATCCAACAGACGGTCTTGGATCACAGCGGTGTCGCGCTGAAGCGCGAGGTTGTGATCTGGCCGTGAGGGATGATATAGATATCCCAATACAGGATCATTCACCGTTTCTAGTTCTGGAGCAATCGAATGGGATGGGCCGCTTTCGATGACGGAAACTCACTCGGCACAAGCGGTTCAGAAGGCGGTACCATTCGACGCGACGAAGAGCACGATCTGGGCGCTCGGATCACACTGGAAGAAGGTGGCTCAGTTGCGCCCTGGTCCATCACGTGTGGAATCTACGGGTGGATGTTCCACACACGATTCTTTGGATCCGAAGAGAATGGTAACCATGAGTTTGATCAGATGAAGATAGGGTTGGAGGATGTACTGCGAATCATCCCGCTGAAGGACGACGCCTCAACGGAGCAGTTGTCATTCGTTACAACTGCGATCGAGGCCTTCGTAAAACAATTTGAGTGATCGTTGTGAGGCTTCCCACACGGGGCTGCACCCGAATGCCACCAGGGAAGGAAACGGGATCAGACCTACTCTGTAGATAATCCCTCGATTGATGCGTGAGGATCAAGGCGTTGTGTGCGATGGGCGTTGGGGTAGTAATAAACTGGATTTTGTAAAGCCCGGGGATGGCAATCCCCGGGCTTTAGAGGTACGCTTTAGGTATGCCGGGTGGTCGCAATCCCAATGCATGGAACAACTGGTATCACGCTGTGGGAAGCACGTACGGCATATGGTTGCGCGGCGATCCACGCGGTTTCCGTACATTCCAACACCGTCAACATGTGGAGGGCGATTACCGAAACCCACCTCCCCCGGCGTGTTTGCACCGATCTTTGAAAAATCAAAGACCGAGTTGCGATACCCACCGGTCAAACTCAGCGCACAACAGAGACGATTAATCTGCCATGCGATGATCGACAAGTTTGAGCAAGACGCAGTGGAAGTAATCGCGCTAGCCATCATGTCCAATCACTTTCACCTGCTGGCGAGGTTCCCGTCGTTGTCTGATGAGGTCGCGCAGCGTTACGCTAAGAGTATCCTTCAGGATGGCCGTGATCCCGCTCCGCGCCACTTCATTGGCCGAGCGCGGAAGCACGCATCCTTCGTGTTGTCCAAAAATCATCTCAAACCCGAAAGCCCCGTCTGGGGTGTGCGTCCCAAGATCGATCCGAACCGCGACCGCAAACATCAGATCAATATCACGTCCTACATCTACGATCATGTGAAACAAGACGGCGCGGTTTATCTGGTTAAACGGGGATTCAACTTCCCAACACCCTAAAGCCCGGGGATAGCTATCCCCGGGCGTTAACTTGGTGCTGCAGCTTTGTATGAAGGTGATCTACCAAGGGCTATCGATCGCCTTTGCCAGTGATTGCACAGCCTGTGCTTCCGCTGCCTTTGCTAGTTCGAGCGATCCAACCGCTTCTTTGATCTTCACATCATCATCCACCATGCCTTCTTCGGCCCCTTTGAAGGGGAACAACTCGCTGACTCTGCCAAGCGCCGAGGCGCAGCGGTCGTAGGCTTCGGCAGCCTGATTGAGTGGTGCAGAGGCGACGGGGTGTTTTTCGGCAAGACGACGAATGAAGCTGTGTGCGTAGCGGCGAGCCTGTGCGTAGCAGGCGGCGTTGTAGGCGTTGCCGAATTTGAGGGCCTGGTGCTGCTTGAGTGATTCGATCCACAGTTCGATGCCGGGGACGCCGTAGCGGTGGGGGACGCCGAGGATGGTGCCATTGGCGAAGCTGATCGCGTTATTGATCGCGCACTTGGCGGCGATCGCGGGCAGGGGATCGTTTTGCTTCGGGCGTTCGAGGCGCGGCGTGGGGAATGCGAGGGTATACGGCCCGCCGGGCGCGTTTAGTTCGTCGTAGGGGATCGGCGGCTGCGGATCGCCTGTATGGCTTTTATAGCTCTCGACGAGGTACGACTCACCATCGATGCCGACGCAGACGGCGAACTCCGGCACGTACGCCCCCCAGATCACGCAAGGCCTGCCCGCTTCAATCTCACTTTTAGCTAACTCGAACGCGGCACGGCAGTGGGCGCGCGTTGCGTCGTTGGCGTGTTCGGGTGTGTGGCAGTCGCTGCTGATGAATGCGGTGGTGGATCTACCTAACCAGCGGCCTGCGGCGGCGAGGCGCTCCCAATCGACCATGGTTGGGCCCGAGGGACAAAGTTCCTGGCTGACGGCCAGATGGAACGCGTAACCGCTGTACCCCGCCACATCGGCCTGGTCGCAGTCGACACCGAGGGCTTGCAGGCAGGTTGTGCAGGACGCGACCCACGTCAGCCAGGACGGTTGATACACCACTTTCATTGGAACCCGGACCCCAGATTGGTCAGTTGCCAACCACATGCGCGCAGTATCACGCGCTATTCAGGACACGTCAATCATTTTTGATGAGAACAGGAATCAATGGTGGATAACCTGCTGACTGGACAATAATTGCTGGATGTCTATCGTTATGACTATCAAGCAGTAACCGGTAAGGCCGGTCAGGGCGGCTGCTTAATGTCGCGGGTGGGGATGTGGCCAGGGGTTGTGATGCACCACATCCATTAGCCCGATTGGAGGTCCGCTCATGGATGTTGTACTGCTCTCACGTCTTCAGTTCGCTCTGACCGTGATGTTTCATTACCTGTACCCGCCGTTGACCATCGGCATGGGGGTGGTGCTGGTCTACCTAGGGGCCAGGTACATCAGGACGGGCGATCCGCTTTACCGCATCGCCCAGCAGTTCTGGACGCGCATCTTCGCGCTGAACTTCGCGATCGGTGTCGCCAGCGGGATCGTGATGGAGTTCCAGTTCGGCACCAACTGGTCGGCGTATTCGCGATTCGTCGGCGATGTGTTCGGTTCGGCGCTCGCGGCGGAGGGGATCTTCGCCTTCTTCCTGGAATCCGGTTTCCTGGCAGTCCTGGTGTTCGGCTGGGACCGGGTCGGGCCGAAGATGCACTTTTTCTCGACGTGTATGGTCGCGCTGGGTTCGATCTTCTCCTCGGTGTGGATCGTGGTCGCCAACAGTTGGCAGCAGACGCCCGCCGGCCACGAGGTCGTGCCGATGATGCGCGACGGCCAGCCTTGGATCGTCAACGGCGAAGTCGTGATGCGGGCGCAGATCACGAACTTCTGGGAGGTGGTGTTCAACCCGTCGACGGTCAATCGGCTGAGCCACGTCCTGATCGGCTGCTTCATCATGGGTTCGTTTTTTATCCTGAGTATCTCGGCGTACTACATTCTTAAGAAACAGCATGTCGAGTTTGCCAAGCGTTCGTTCCGTGGCGCGTTGATCTTTGCGACGATCGCGAGCCTGGCGGCGTTATTCTCCGGGCACTTCCAGGCCAAGACGGTCTATCAAACCCAGCCGGCAAAGCTCGCGGCATTTGAAGGGCATTTTGAAACGGGGCGCGGTGATCTGAGTGTGTTCGGCCTGCCCGATGTGCAATCCCAGACCATTAAGGGGGATGTAGCGATCCCCGGCGGGCTGAGTTTCCTGCTGTTTGAGAACTTCAGTCAGTCCGTGGAAGGGCTGGACAAATTCCGCAAGGAGGATCGGCCTCCTGTCATGCTCCCGTTTGCCAGTTACAGGCTGATGATCGGGTTGGGCATGTTCTTCATCGCGGTGACGCTATTGGCGAGTTTCCTCGCTTGGCGGGGGACGCTGTTCGATAAGCGTTGGCTGATGTGGGTGTTCGTGATCGCGGTGCTCGGCGCGGTGGCGGCGAACCAGGCGGGGTGGGTTGCAGCGGAAGTGGGGCGGCAGCCCTGGGTCGTGCATCCGCCGGTGCATTGGAACGATGACGGCTCGCTCGTGGTCGATCCGGATACGGGCAAAGTTGCATACGACGAGACGCAGGGCTTGCGGACAGTCGATGCGGTAAGCCCGGTGATTTCCGGGGAGCAGACACTTGGTTCGATCATTATGTTCGGCTTGATCTACAGTTTGCTGTTCCTGGTCTGGATCATCGTGTTGAACCATAAGATTCACAAAGGGCCCGACCCCATACCCCTTGCGCGGGGTAGTGGCCGGGCGAAGGACGTGATGGATACCGCAGCGCGTCGGCCCGGTCACGGCGATTCACTGACGGATACCTGGATGATGCAGGAGGCGGACGATGAATCATGACACCCTCTGCATCTTGTGGTTCGGGATCATGGGCGTGTTGCTGATCGGATACGCGATCCTCGACGGGTTTGATCTGGGTGTGGGCATCCTGCACCCGTTCGTGCCACGCTCGGATGAGGATCGACGTGTTTTCATCAACGCGATCGGACCGTTGTGGGACGGCAACGAAGTCTGGCTTGTCACGTTCGGTGGGGCGTTATTCGCGATGTTCCCCGAGGCGTACGCAACACTGTTTTCCGGGTTTTACACGGCGTTTATGGCACTTTTGTTCTGCCTGATCCTGCGCGCCGTCTCGATGGAGTTCCGTGGCAAGTTCGGTGCGGGCGCTTGGCGTCGCGTTTGGGATACGACGTTTTTCCTTGGAAGCGCGGGCGTGCCTCTGCTGTTCGGCGTCGCGGCCGGGACGATCATGAAAGGCATCCCGCTGGATGAGCGGGGCGAGTATGCCGGGGCGCTGCTCGATCAGATCACGCCTTACTCGCTGCTGGTCGGGTTTATGACGGTGTCGCTGTTCGCGATGCACGGCTCGATCTTTTTGTACCTGAAAACCGAAGGCGATTTACAGAAGCGCGTGCACCGTTACGTCTGGCGGACGTTTGGTTTGTTCCTGGTGCTGTACCTGATCACGACGATGTTCACGCTGGTCGAAGTGCCCGCGGCGGTGGAGAACTTCAAACAATTCCAGTGGCTTTGGATCGTGCCGGTACTGAACGTGCTGGCGATCGCGAACATCCCCAGGGCGCTATTCCAGGGCAGGCCGTTCTATGCGTTTATCAGCTCCTCCTGTTCGATCGCGGCGTTCGTGTTCCTGTTCGCAGCGGCCCTGTTCCCGAACATGGTCAGGGCGGCGGACCCGGCGGCCGAGGGGCTGACGATCTACCATGCGGCGTCCAGTTCCAAGACGCTGACGATCGGTCTGATGATGGTGCTGTTCGGCATGCCGTGCGTGCTGGCGTACACGCTGGCGATCTACTGGACGTTCCGCGGCAAGGTGAAGCTCGGTGATCACAGCTATTGATCAGTCGGGCAGATATTCGTAAATAAATTGATTGCAGTAACTTGCGCGTTTGTCGGGTGACTATCCGCCTGCGGATGTCAGGAACATAGAAGTCGATTTGCATCTGGGGCTGGCGTCTGCCAAAATGTGTGGCTCTAAACGGCTTAAACCGGACCGAACTTACGGACGCAAGAAAGGCGACATGCATTATGGCAATACGTATCAAAGCACGCAGCGGTGAATCAGCGGAGCAGATGTTGCGCCGCTTCAAGAAGCTGTGTGAAAAGGAAGGCCTGACCAAGGACATCAAACGCCGGGCTTATTACGAGAAGCCCTCGGAACGCAAGCAACGCGCGATGCGCAAGAGTTCCAAACGGCGTGTGCCCAATGGTGCGCCCCCTGTCACGCGTCGTCCTCGCAGCGCCTAAGCGCGGGGTCTTATCTTTACGGGGTGCTGTTCTTGGGCCCCGTGCCGCCGACTTCTTTCGTTCTCCCACCAGCTAGCAGGATTGATTCCATGCAGCCTGCACCTATCTTGCAGAATCGTTATACTCAAGAAACGGACCATATGGTCATTTTACGACCCGTGGTGCGTTTGGTGGTCCCGTATCTATCCCGTACCCGTTATTCATAAGGAATATCAATCATGTCCGTGATGGGGTCGACACTATCGGCTTGTGAGCCCGTCTCTTTTGCACCCGTATTAACACTGGGACAAGGCATCGGGGATATCCCCCCGCTGTACTTCCTGGCGCCGATCGGTGCGGTGCTGGCTCTGGTCTTCGCCTTCATCTTCTATCTCGGTTTCATGAAGCAGTCCGAGGGGGAACCGGAGATGGTGCGTATCGCCAAGGCGGTACGTGAAGGTGCTTACGCTTATCTCGGCCGGCAGGCCAAGGTCGTTTACGCTGTGGTCGCCGTGCTGGCGATCATCCTGCTGCTGATGGGCCTGAGCGGCCTGCAGTCGAAGATGACCTTTGTGGGCGTCGTGATCGCTTCGGTGCTCTCGGGCCTGTGCGGCTTCCTGGGCATGAAGACGGCGACAAACGCCTCGGCACGTACCACCGCGGCCGCGAAGGAATCGCTGAACGACGGCCTGAAGGTCGCGTTCCGTGCGGGTGCCGTTATGGGCCTGTGCGTGACCGGTTTTGCACTGCTGGACGTCAGTGTCTGGTTCATCGTGCTGAACGTGGTTGGTGACTTCACGCCCGTCGAACTGACCACGATTACGCTCAGCTTCGCGATGGGTGCTTCGCTGCAAGCGTTGTTCGCCCGTGTCGGTGGCGGTATCTACACCAAGGCCGCCGACGTCGGTGCCGACCTGGTCGGTAAGGTCGAAGCCGGTATTCCCGAAGACGATGCCCGTAACCCCGCGACCATCGCGGACAACGTGGGCGACAACGTCGGCGACGTCGCCGGCATGGGCGCCGACCTCTACGAGTCCTACTACGGCTCGATCCTCGCCGCGATGGCACTGGCCGCCGCCGCCGGTGTGATCATGCAACTCAGCCTTGCTCAGACGATGGCACTGGTCGTCGCGCCGCCGGCGCTCGCCGGCCTGGGCATCATCTGCTCGATCTTGTCTATCTTCCTGGTCAAGACCAAGGAAAACGCCAGCTTCAAGGAACTGCTGCACAGCCTGCACTTCGGTGTCTACGCCAGCTCGGCACTGATTATTGTCGGCTCGGCCGCGCTGCTCTACTTCCTGTTCAAGGACATCGAAACCGTCAAATGGTTTGGCGTCTGGGGCTCGATCATCGCCGGCCTGATCGCCGGTCTGGTGATCGCCTGGGGCACCGAGCGGTACACCAGCTACGAACACGCCCCGACACAGCGCATCAGCGAGCAGGCCAACATGGGCCCGGCGACCGTGATCATCTCCGGCATTGCCGAGGGCATGGTTTCGACCTACATCCCGCTGCTGACGATCGTTGTCGCCATCCTCTGTGCATTTAACTTTGCCCAGATCGGTAACGACAAATTCCTCATGGGTGTGTTCGGCGTGGGCATCGCCGCCGTCGGCATGCTCTCGACACTGGGTATCACGCTGGCGACCGACGCCTATGGCCCGATCGCCGACAACGCCGGCGGCAACGCCGAGATGACCCACCAGCCGCCTCACGTCCGTGAACGCACCGACATGCTCGACTCGCTGGGCAACACCACCGCCGCGACCGGCAAGGGATTCGCCATCGGTTCGGCAGCGTTGACCGCTCTGGCTCTGCTTGCGGCGTATGTCGCGACCGTGCAGACGCAGTTGATCAACATGCAAGAGGCCGGGCAGGTTCTGACAATGCCGGACGGCACGCCGTTCGATCCTACCACCGCCAGCCTGCCGCACGTCATGGAATACTACAACGTCACCCTGATGAACCCCAGCGTCCTCTGCGGTCTGTTCATCGGTGTGATGCTGGTGTTCGTGTTCTGCTCGATGACAATGAACGCCGTGGGTCGTGCCGCCTTTGCGATGATTGATGAATGCCGTCGGCAGTTCGGGATCATGAAGCAGGGCTTCAAGGCTGACGGTGTCAGCGACGAGGACCTGGCCGACCCGCTGAAGTGGCCTTACGAGACCACGGTCGACGGCCATCAGTATCCCGACTACGCCAACTGCGTTGCGATCTCGACCGGTGGTGCGCTCAAGGAAATGATCGTCCCGTCCTGTATGGCGGTGGTCGTACCGATCATTGTCGGGCTCATCCTCGGTGTCGCGGGTGTCATGGGTATGCTCGCCGGCACGCTGGTCTGCGGCTTCGCCGTCGCCATCTTCATGGCCAACGCCGGCGGCGCCTGGGACAACGCCAAGAAGTACATCGAGACCGGCAAGCACGGCGGCAAGGGCTCGGACGCCCACAAGGCCGGCGTCGTCGGTGACACCGTGGGTGATCCCTTCAAGGACACCTCCGGCCCCAGCCTGAACATCCTCATCAAGCTCGTAAGTATTGTCAGTGTTGTGTTTGCGGGTCTGATCGTGAAGTTCGCCCCGATGATCGGTGGCATGATCGGCCTGGGCTGATCGGCTTCCCATGCGTTAGCACCGTTTATCTGCTATAATCAACTACCCCCGGCGGGCTACCGTCGGGGGTTTTTTATCGACAGCTTTTTTTATGTCATGACTGCTCAGTCCCGCGAAGATCCAACCGCCAGTGCTCTGCACCTGAACGATCGGCCCAAGCCCGCTCCCACGGGCACCGAACGCGAACAGGTCGTGCGCGCGTTTCTCATCGAGGCGGCAAGACTGCTGCATGACCTGCACTGCGAAGATATTGTCCTCTTCGATGTGCATAAATTAAGCGACCTGACCGACTACATCCTGATCGCCACCGGCACCAGTGACCGGCAGATCAAAGGTGTCGCCGGACAGGTGGATGATCTGGCGAAAGAATCCGGGTTGGACCGCTTCGGCTCCGAACGTGACGCGGATTCGACCTGGCTGGTACTGGATTACGTAGACACCATTATTCACTTGTTCGAGCCGACGGCACGGGCGCATTACGACCTGGAAATGCTCTGGGGTGATGCACCGCAGGTTGCCTGGCGCAGAGATGCCAAGAGCCAGGATCAGACCTCTTGACACGAATGCGCCGAATCACCGCTCGGTCGAATAAATCAAGGAGCAATTTGTATGGCGAACCTCACACAAGTTCTGAAGAGCGAAATCGCAAGGCTTGCCCGCAAGGAAGTCAAACAAGAGATGGCATCCGTCCGCAAGGCCGCGACGCAGCACCGCAGGGACATCGCCGAACTCAAGCGACAGATCAAGGACCTTCAGAAACGCATCTCGAAGCTCAAGACCCAGCAGGGCAAGCCGTCCAAGTCGGTTCAGGTTGAGTCGGAAGAAGGCGAACGCTTCCGCTTCAGCGCCAAGGGCCTGCGCAGCCATCGGGAAAAACTCGGCATTTCCGCGGCCGATTACGCCACGCTGGTAGGCGTCTCTGCCCAGACGATTTACCTGTGGGAGCGTGAAAAGACCCGTCCGCGTCGCAGCCAGATGCCGGCCGTCGCCGCCGTCCGCAAGCTGGGCGTGCGTGAAGCACAGCGCCGCCTTGAAGAAGCTTAAACCAGCAACGCGCTCGGCGCGGGTCTCCCGACCCCGCCGAGTTAAAAAACGAATACCTACGGTCAGCCGCCCAATTGACTCATTGGGCGGTTGCCGCGCGCCGAGTGCGTGTCGGGCTTCTGGGCCACGCTCTGGGCCATCAGATCGATCAACGGTTGCGGGTCATCGTCCGGCCGCATGCGACGCAATAACGGCAGGGCGTTGACCTCACCGCCATCGAACAAACACGCTCGCAGTTGCCCCGTGGCGGTCAGACGCAGCCGGTTGCAACGTTCGCAGAACGGCCGGCTCATCGCCGAGATGAAACCGATGCGGCCCGTGGCGTTCGCAAGCGTATAAACATCCGCCGGGCCGACCCCCGCCTCGGTTGAGCGGTTTACAGCCGTCAGCGGTCCAAGTTCCTTTTCGATCCGCTTCATGACCGCGGCGTTGTCGACCGTGTAGAGCTTGGCCGTGTCCAGCCCGTTCGCCAGCAGCTTGCTCTCTCCCAGGGGCATGTACTCGATGAAGCGGACCGTCCAGGGCCGATCCAGCGTAAGACGGGCAAAGTCGCCGACCTCCCCGACGTTCATCCCGCCGATCACCACCACGTTCAGCTTCAGTTTCTCGAAACCCGCATTAATCGCGGCATCAATACCCCGGCGAAGCTGATCCAGCCCGTATCGCCCGCCGGTGATTTTCCTGAAGACCTCAGGCTGCATCGAGTCCCAACTGATCGTCAGCCGGTCCAGGCCCGCGGCTTTCAGGTCCCCGGCCAGGTCCGGCAACAACAGCCCGTTCGTAGTCATGGACAAGTCATCAGGGGCCAGCGCTTTGAGCTGCAGGATGATCTGGACGAGGTCGCTACGGACGGTAGGCTCGCCGCCGGTGACTTTGAAGTGGTTGATCCCGACGGACCGGGCCGCCGCCGCCGCTGTGATGATCTGCTCGGCGGATAACAGGTCTTTGCGGTCATAGAATGTGATGCCATCCTCAGGCATACAGTACGCACACCGCAGATTACAGCGATCGGTGACCGAAAGCCGAAGCAGTCGCACAGCGGCGAGGTCGCGCGGCCCCTGCGCGTAGATGGGGCGCTGCGGGGCGGTGTCGAGGATGGGTAGGGCCATCGCCATGGATGCATTATAGGGCCCAGGTTGGATATACCGAGGTTCATTGGTTCAAATTCGGTGCTGTTGCTAGAGTGTTAGGTAAGGTGTACGAAGTCACGTGCCCATCCTGCCATGTTGTCGTAAGCTCGCCGTTTGTCCGGGTCGGCGCGGTGGTGACCTGTACGTCCTGCCAGCACCGTTACCTGATCGATCAATCGCACATCAGGCACGTCCCGTCCTCGGCAAGAGCGGGGGGGGAAGGTGCTGCCAAGCCGGCGCCTGCGGAAGCCGGCACGATCCGCCCCGGCGGCATTCAAGACCTCTCAGCAGTGATGCGTGTCGAAGCCGAGCGTGAGCGTGACAGCCAGTTCAATGATTACGACACGATCGCTCCCGAGCCGGATAAACCGCCCGTCATGCCCGCCGCGGTAGCTACAGCCCCCCCCATGACACCGGCCCCGGCACCACCAGTCAGGACCATACCCCAACGTACCAAGCAGCAGAAGGCTATCCGAAGCGGATACCTCTTGGCAGCGGGGGTGGCTGTCTCCATTGCGATCCTCGGCGTCGGGATCATGCTTTCGTTCAGCGGTGATGCCGGCCCCGGCCCCCAGACCCGTGCTGAGCCCGAACCCGATCCGGGACCCGTATACGATGGACCGATCTTCCAAGGCTTGCCGATGCTGCACTCCGTGCTTTTGCAGCACGATCCCTGGGAACAGCCTAACCGCCCGTTCGTATCCCAGCCGCAGACGAATACGGATGTGTATGTTGCGGATGACGAACTCGTGCCCGCTGAAGCGGGTGTGATCGAGTACGTCGGACGCGTGGTCAGCACGAAGCCCGGCGTCATCATGGATGGTGAGTTGTCCATCTCGCTGGTGAATCCGCAGGGGATCGAAAAAGCCAGCACCACCGCGCCGCTGTCACTGATCAGCCACGATCACTCCCTGCTGTTGCGCATGCCCATCCCCGCCAACCTGGACCCGACCGCGCTGCACCCTGCCTGGTCCATCACGATCGATGACCTGGCAGAATCCGCTGTCTTCCTCGAAGACCTCGATATACAAACCGAATCATCAGGCGCCGACACCATCGCTCGTTTGACCATCGGAAACGACAGCGGCGAGAAGATCCAGTCTGTCACGCTGATCATCACCGCATGGGACCCTGATGCCCAACCATTGCGTCGCTGGCGTGTGCAGTGGGACCTGCCGATGGACGTAGCCGACTATGTTGAGTTCTTTACCCGAACCGCGGTAAATCCTTCCTGGAATATCAAGGAATGGACCGTCACCGCAGCCGCCCGTTAACCCGCCAACCCCGACCGCTTTGCCGACTATTGGGCGATCCAAAGGCCGGCCTTAAGCGTACATAACTGGACGCATCAAGCCCCGTTACCGCATGATTCTGTTCCCGACCAACACCGACCGACGACTCAAACGCACCCCATGGGTGAATTACACGCTGATTGCGGTCAACGTGGTGGTGTTCCTGTTGACGTATCCACAAATCCAAAGGGTTGATGAATACTTCATCGCGCTGAGTGCTGCCTTACAGACCGGTGCCGTCATCCCGCCTAAGCCCGATGTGCTGAATTATTACCTGGTGCCGGGTGACGGCAGCGTCCTGCAATACTTCACATGCTTGTTCCTGCATGCCGGGTGGATGCACCTGATCATGAACATGCTGTTCCTGTACGTCTTCGGCAACGGCGTGGAGGATCGACTCGGTAAGCTCGGGTATCTGTTTTTCTACCTGGGCGGCGGTGTGGCGGCCGGACTCGGTCACGCCGCGGTGGATACCAGTCCCGTGCTCGGCGCCAGCGGTGCGGTTTCCGCGGTGACCGGCGCGTACTTGGCGCTGTTCCCGCTATCCAATGTCACGATCGTTTACTGGTTTATCCTGCCCGGCTCGTTTGAAATCTCCAGCATCATCCTCATCCTCTTCCAGGTCGCCCAGGACATCCTCTTCCAGGTCGGCGGCGTCGGGAATACGGCTTACCTTGCGCACCTGTCCGGGTATACGTACGGCTTTACGGTGGGGATGGGGTTGTTGCTGACCCGTATCCTTGCGCGCGAACCCTACGACCTGCTTTCACTGATCGAACACAAACGCCGCAAGGCGGAATTCAAAAAACTCTCACATAGTGGTTTCAGACCTTGGGAACACAACAAGCCCGGCGACCCATCGGGCAAGGGCGCTGCGCCCGTTGCCACGGAAGATGAAAAGAAACTGATGCAGGCACGCTCCGCGATCAGTAGCGCCATCCGTGAACATGAAATGCCCAAGGCCGCCCAGCTCTATGTCGAGCTGATCGATGAGCACCCCGAAGAGGTCCTGACGCAACAGTATCAACTGGATATTGCCAATCAATTGATGTCCGAAGGGCGTTACGACGCTTCGGCCCGGGCCTACACGCTGTTCCTCAACGCTTACAAAACGTACCCCGATCGACAGCAGGTCCAGCTCATTCTTGGATTGATCTTCTCGCGTTACCTCGATCAGAAACAGCGTGCCAAGGAGCTTCTCAACCAGGCAATGCCCCGGCTCAGCGGCGAAGAGTTGGAACTGGCCAAGCAAGAACTCAACGCGATTGGTTAAAGCCGTTCGCATCTTTACCTCCCGCCCTGATCTTCACACCCGGCGTGGTTGTTTCAGCAATCCACGCTCCTCGTACCCGCATCCGCCCCCGTTTCCCCAGCCGTCCCAGCCTCGCGCTGCGGTCACAAGAATCTGGTGAAAAGCTCAGATCGTTATCAGCCCCAATACGATTTGATATATCACGCAAAACACTTGTTGAGCAGGGTTTTACGACGTTTTTGGGGTTCGACGAACGACCAGCCACCGGTTTTGTCTTCTGATCTGGATTCATCTAAAATGCCGATTCGGTCGCTTCTGGCGCGGCCGGATTCCCCCACAGACCTGGTAAGTCGTACAGCCGATTCCATCCGGTAGACCTTACCTCAACAGCATACGGAGCCCGTTTTATTATGGCTGAAATAACCCCTCCCCTGAAAGGTAACGTCGCGATCGGGCAGTCTGGCGGGCCCACCGCCGTCATCAACCAGTCGATGGTCGGCGTCGTCGAAACCATGGCCGGCCTGCCCGGCATCGACAAGGTCTACGGCGCCCACCACGCCGTCGCAGGCATCGTCAAGGATGACTTCATCGAACTCCAGGACATCCCCAAGGATCGGCTCGAACGCTTGGCCAACACCCCCTCGGCCGCGCTCGGCTCCAGCCGTGACAAGCCCAACGCCGACTACTGCAACAACATCCTCAAATCGTTCGAGAAGAACAACATCCGCTACTTCTTCTACATCGGCGGCAACGACAGCTCCGATACCTGCCGGATCGTCAACGAACTGGCCAAGGCCGACGACTACGAGCTGCACTGCTTCCACGTGCCCAAGACCATCGACAACGACCTGATGCACAACGACCACACGCCCGGTTTCGGCTCGGCCGCCAAGTTCGTCACGCAGGCGTTCATGGGCGACAACCTCGATAACCGCGCCCTGCCCGGCATCAAGATCAACATCATCATGGGCCGTCACGCCGGCTTCCTCGCCGCTTCCAGCGTCATGGCCCGTCAGCACGAAGGCGAAGGCCCGCACCTGATCTACGTCCCCGAGGTCGCGTTCGACACCGACAAGTTCCTCGCCGACGTCGACCGGGTCTACAAGCAGTACGGCCGATGCCTCGTCGCGATGAGCGAAGGCGTCCACGACGCCGACGGCACCCCGCTGGTCACGAAGGTTTCACAGGATGTCGAGAAGGACGCGCACGGCAACGTGCAACTGTCCGGCACCGGCGCGCTGGGCGACATCGCTGTCAAGCTCATCAAGGACAACCTCGGCTCGAACCTGCGTGTGCGTGCCGATACGTTCGGTTACCTCCAGCGTTCGTTCGTGGGCTGCGTCTCCGCCACCGACGCACATGAGGCCCGTGAGGCCGGTCGCTACGCCGCCAAGCAGGCCCTGTCCGGCGACATCGACGGCTCCATCGCCATCCAGCGCACCAGCGACAACCCCTACACCGTCGAGTACAAACGGATCCACCTCACCGACGTCGCGGCCAAGACCCGCACGCTTGATCCGAAGTACATCGTCGAAGGCAACAACATCGACCCGAGCTTCTGCGACTACCTCCGCCCGATCATCGGCGAACTACCCGTCATCGAAGCCCTGCGTGCCCACTAAGCCCGCAGCAAAATACCCCCCCCAAAAAAACACCCCCCCGAAGCCCACGTTCGCCGAACGTGGGCTTTTCCTTGCGCTACCAAAAATCGAAATCCTACCCCCGCCCAACCCGCACCCGATCCCGCGTCACCACAACACAAACCCCTCCTTTAAAACCAAACGTCCTCTCCCCGCCTTCCTTATCACGAACCGCCCGCACGAGTTTGCCGATCTGGTTCACCCCAAGCTTATCCCCATGCACGCCCGCTTCGTTAAGTAGCTCGCGTAACAATCCCGACAATACCACCCGCCGCATCTGCCTCGCCGCCACGCGATCGATCCACCGTTCATCCCCTTCATGCTCAACCAATTGCTTCGCATCGTCGATCGCATCATTCAACACACGATGCACATCACGCATCTGCTGCGCAAACGCCGTCGCCTTCCGCCCCGCATTCGGCCGAATTTCTTCCAGCACCGGAAGCACATCCTGCCGCAGCCGCGCCCGCCACCGCGTCACATCCGCATTCGTATGATCCTCCCGCCATGGCTGATTGATTGCATGCAGGTAGTCGAGTACCTGCGTGCGCGTTACGGCAAGCATGGGGCGGATGGTCGTCGGGATTCGGGTTTCGGGATTCGGGTTTCGGGAAGAAGTGTCGAATGCTTCCTCGACACCCGACACCCGATACCCGATACCCGACATGCCTCGTGTTCCCGCCCCGCGCAGCATGCGCATCAGCAGTGTTTCAAGTTGATCATCCGCATGATGCGCTGTCGCAATAAACCCAGCCCCGCATTCGCGCGCCATCTCACGCAACGCCCGATACCGCTCGCGCCGCGCCCACGCCTCAACATTGCCTTCAATCTCCGAAGCATCCAGGTCCCGCCGCAGGCGAGGCAGCTTAAGCTGCCGGGCTAACTCCTCCACAAACAAAGCATCCCCCTCCGCCTCATCCCCCCTCAAATGATGCTGCACATGCCCGACCGTAAGTGTGAGTTTCCACCGCCGTCGCCCCTTGATCGCATCCAGCGCCCGCAGCAACGCCACCGAATCCGCACCCCCGCTGACCGCCACAAGCACATGCGCCCCTTCACCCACACCACAACGTCGACGCAGTGTATGTGCTATTTGTTTTACCATACGACTATAGTGATTGTTGGCATTCACGCGCATTTATGTTGCATCATCCATGAAGTACAAGCTTTCATCACAAGGCCAGTTATGATGGAAGTAGCCACGCAACACATCGCGATCGGCTCCATATATCTCGAATCTGTGGCGTATCCCTGCATCGCAAAGGATGTTTGAGACAATACTACTCTCGTGCAACATCTGTTTGAGTGTATCGCAATCGGCATCGACAACAGGATCACCCATATCCCCGCCGTATTCCTCAAATGTGAAGTGCGAAAAGTCTTCGATTCGGATCGAATACCGGCCGACATATATATTCAACCCGGCGTTTTTCAGCAGCGAAGCCATCCGCTGCTTGGTCGGCCAGACCTCCAATTCAGCACAAAGATACGCATAGTCACATTGTTCGTTCTGTTCCTCCATCCCAAGCATTCTACTGTGACCGGTTGTGGAAAGTAATGCAACTGCCGTACACTTAAGGGTATTAACATTGCGCTAAGGAGCCGATCCATTGTCCACCTCACCTGACAACCCCACCCCGACCGCCGTCACCGAGATTGTTGTCAATCTTGACGACGTGACCGGCGAGCTTATCGGGGAGGCCCAGCGGAAGCTGATGCAGGCGGGGGCGTTGGATGTGTGGACGACGCCGATCCTGATGAAGAAGCAGCGGCCGGCCGTGTCGCTTTCACTATTGTGCGAGCCGCAAAAGCGGGACGAACTGGCCAGGCTCGTCATCGAGCTGACCGGCAGCTTCGGCGTACGCTACCGGCAGTGGGATCGACTCATCCTCGACCGCCGACACGTCTCCGTCGACACGCGCTTCGGCAAGATGCGGATCAAGATCGGTGAACTGGACGGCAAAGTAGTCGTTGCCCGGCCCGAGTTCGATGATGCCAAACGACTCGCCCAGGAAGCGGGGGTGACCGTCCGTGAAGTCATGGACGCGGCGCAGGCCGCGGCGGCCGAGTTATCCAGCGGGGGACGGGGGACCGGCGGATGATCGCGACCATGACGCTTGGCTTTGAGATGTCTGAGCTGCCGCCGATCGCGCAGTATGGGATCCCGATGCTGGGCATCCTGCTGATCACCATGAGCATGATGATGGGCATCCGCAAAAAACGTCGTCGGCCGGGCGTGAGTAACTCCGCGCGTGACACGGTCGACGAACTGCGTCAACGCCAGGCCGTGCGCGGCGACCTCGATCAGCTCATGACCGAAGTCGAGCAACTTGCCAAACGTTTCGGCGCCCAGCTCGATGCCAAGACCGCCCACATGGAGCGCCTGATCGAAGAAGCCAACGAAAAGATCGCCGAGCTGAAACAGCTCCAGCAAACCCAGCGTAACGTCGACGCTCTCCGCCCCCCGGAAACCCCGGAAGCACCCCAAGCCTCAAGCCTCAAGCCTCAAGACTCCTCCGCCCCCAAGCCTCAAGCCTTTGAACCCCCCGATCCCGATGCCGACCTCAAGGCCCGCGTCTGCGAGCTTTCCGACATGGGCAACGACCCCATCGAAATCGCCAAACAACTCGACGAACACGTCGGCAAAGTCGAACTGATCCTGGCGTTGCGCAAATCGTAGTGAATCACGGCGAGAAGTTTGTAACAGGGATGGACACGGATAAACACAGATAGAAGAAGTATGTGTAGGTCGTCGAGTATGTTATTCCCCTGAATTCTAATCCGTGTTCATCCGTGTTCATCCCTGTTACATAATAACTTTAGTCCTTGTTTTTACGTGCTTTTTGCGTCGTGCAGGTGTCCTCGCTACATTGCGGTTTTGACCAGGAGGTAAGGTTATGTTCAAAGGCGCTATGACCGCGCTGGTGACGCCGATGGTGAACGGCGTCGTGGATTACGATCGGCTTGCAGCCAACGTTGCGTTTCAGATCGATCACGGCATCGACGGGCTCGTACCGGTCGGCACGACAGGTGAGTCGCCGACGCTATCGCATAATGAGCACGACAAGGTGATCGAAGCGGTAGTCGAAGCCGCCGCCGGCCGCGTGCCGATCATCGCGGGCACGGGATCCAACGCGACCGACGAAGCCGTCCGTCTGACCAAACACGCGAAAGAAGTCGGCGCGGACGCCTCGCTTCAGGTCAATCCCTATTACAACAAGCCGACGCAGGAAGGGATGTACCGCCACTTCATGACGGTCGCCGACTCGGCCGACATGCCCATGGTGCTCTACAACATCCCCGGCCGATGCGGCGTCGCGCTCACCGCCGCCACCATCGCCCGCCTCGCCAAGCACCCGAACATCATCGCCGTCAAGGAAGCGACCGGCTCGCTCGATATGGCAAGCGAAGTCGCCCAGCTTTGCGATCCGGAGAAGTTCACGATCCTGTCAGGTGACGACACGCTGACGCTGCCGTTGATTTCCGTCGGCGGCAAGGGCGTGATCAGCGTGCTATCGAACCTGCTGCCGGCTCGCGTCAAAGCCCTGGCCGACGCGGCCCTGTCCGGCGACTTCGCCACCGCACGTAAGCTGCACCTGGACCTGTTCCCGATCTTCAAAGCCATGTTCATCGAGACCAACCCCATCCCGATCAAGACAGCCATGCGCCTCGCCGGCATGGACTCCGGCGAAATGCGCCTGCCCATGTGCGAAATGTCAGAAGACAACTGCGCCGCGCTGGAAAAGATATTAAAACAGCACGGGGTGCTTGAGCCGGTAGCGAAGTGAGTTGAACCGCGAAGACGCGAAGAGCGCGAAAATAAGCCGCGAATAAACGCAAATACACGCGAATAATAAAAAAAGAAGAGGCTGAATCATCGACCTCTTCTTTCTTATTTGCGTTGATTAGCGTTCATTCGCGGCTAATTCTGTTTCTTCTTCGCGCTCTTCGCGCCTTCGCGGTGAAAAGTCTTACACCAGTACTTCCTGCATGCCATGTGCTTCGGCGACGGCTTCGTTGGTCAGCTTGCCGTCCTTGCAGTTCAGGGCGGTGGCGAAGGCGTTGTCTTCCTTCACGAGTTTGTCGATGCCGTGCTTGGCAAGGCGTAGCGCGTAGGGCTGAGTCGCGTGGCACAGCGCCTGGGTGCTCGTGCGGCCGACCGCGCCGGGCATGTTGGCGACGCAGTAGTGCACCACATCGTCGACGATGTAGATCGGCTGGCTGTGCGTCGTCGGTTTCGTGGTTTCCACGCACCCGCCCTGGTCGACGCCCACATCCACGATCACCGCGCCGCTCTTCATCGTCTTGAGCATGTCACGTGTGATCAGTTGCGGCGCACGCGCACCGGGGATCAGCACCGCGCCGATCACCAGGTCCGCCAACGGCAGGTGCTTGCGGATCGTGTGCGGATCGGAGTAGGCCGTCGTCACGTTCGCGGGCATGACATCATCGAGATAACGCAATCGGTCGAGGTTGACATCGAGGATCACGACGTGAGCGCCCATGCCTGCCGCGAGCTTCGCAGCCTGTGTGCCGACGACACCGCCGCCGAGCACCAGCACGTTGCCCGGCTCAACGCCCGGCACGCCGCTGAGCAAAATCCCTCGGCCTTCCATCGGCTTCTCGAGATACTTCGCGCCTTCCTGCACGCTCATGCGCCCGGCGACTTCGCTCATGGGCGTAAGCAGCGGCAGTCGGCCGTGCTTGTCCGTCAGCGTCTCGTAAGCCACCGCGGTGATGCCCGCTTCCAGGCAAGCCTCGGTCAACTCACGGCTCGCAGCGAAGTGGAAGTACGTGAAGACCGTCTGGCCCTTACGCATCATCTTCAGCTCGTCGCCGATCGGTTCCTTGACCTTGACGATCATCTCGGCCTTGGCCCAGACGTCTTCAGCGCTATTGATCAACTCGGCGCCCGCCTCGGCATACTGGTCATCTTCATAGCCGCTGTTCGTGCCGGCATGCTTCTCGACCAGCACCTTGTGCCCGTCCTTGACCAGCAACTCCACACCCACCGGCAGCATCGATACGCGGTACTCATCCGGCTTCGTTTCCTTCGGGACGCCAATGATCATGATTATTTCTCCAACAGGGTTAAGCCCGGCATTATACTATAATAATACGGTCGCAAGCCGGATTTCGGCCCCTCAGGGGCGATTTTTGTAGATTTTCACGTTATTCCGTGCTGCCGGATTCGGGCTCAGATTCTTCTGAATTTTCGCCCTCATCGCGTTTAAACCGCTCTTTGAAGTATGACTTGACCTTGTCAGCCCCTTCCTGAACTTTCTCGGCCCCGCCCGCCATCGCGGCGACCGCGGATTTTTTCAGCTCCTCCACCAGCGACTCCGCCACGTTTTTCACCAGGCCCGTCGCCTGCACCGAGGCGGTGCCCTTGAAGTCGTTCTGGTCGTGGTCCAGCGTGAACGCGAGCTTGATGTCCTCTTCCTGCTTGTTGATGAACGTGACGGTCGTGTCGGCCAGCTTCTTCATCGAGCCGGTCAGGTGAGACGGCGTCGTGGCGTGGGGGTCGCGCAGCGTAAAGGCCCAGTCCATTACCAGCCGTGAGTTCGTGCCCCAGCGGTTCTTGATGTCGATGTCGACCTCACCCGCATCGAGCAGCGTGAGCGGACCCCCGATAACGAGCCCGGCAAGATCGGCGGGCACTTTCCGGAACGCCCAGTTGGCCTGGCCCTGAGTGGGGGAGTGGTTTGAATCCAGCTCGAAGTTCGCACCGTTGATACTGCCCCTCGCATTGGTGTGGAAGAGCATGTTAAAGACAAACCATCGGCTGTAGATCGGTTCGCTGCGCCAGTGATCGATCAGCAGGTCCAGCGTGACCGGATTGTTGCGCGTGTGGTCGTTGAAGGTGATATCAACATCGTTGATCAGAAGTTCATCGATCACAATATTCGGGCGGGAAAACCAGGGCTGCTTGGGCCCCGCGCCGACGCGGTCGACTGTGCCCGTAAGATTGTTTGCCTCGGCAAACTCAACGTTTTTTTTGCCCCACGCCATCGCGGTCAGGTTCAGGTCGAGGATTAATGTGTCGGCGTGCAGGTCGACGTTGGTGGTCGAGTGCTGTTGCCGAATAATCGTAACGTCCTGCAATTCGATCCGCCCCGTAAACAGGTTGCCATCCGCCTGGTTGAACGTGACTGTAGCGCCGGCCTTGGTCGCGGCGGCATTGATCAGCATGCGCGCGGTCGGCTCGAAGAAGAACGTATTGAGGATGAGAACAAAACCGACGGTGCAGACAAGGGCGATGCCGGACACGATGGCGACGCGCTTGGCCCACTTGCTACGGGTCAGGGAGACGGATTTGAGCTGTTTGACCGCCTCGACGCGTTCTTCATCCGACTTGCTTTTTACACTACGGTAAGCGATCAGCCAGAACAGCAGTTCGAGCAACAACGACATGCCGGTGACAATCAGTTCGACCATCAGGCCGACACACAACACCATCACATAGATCAGTGATGCGAACGCTAGCGCAATTTCCCCGATAATCACGAGAGGTCTCCGGAGTGTAAATCAGTGGATCATGTGTCCTCAGATGATACCGATTCGGGCACCGTGATGGGTTTTATCGAATCGGATGACACGGTGATGACCGGTTCCAGCTTCTGCGTGCGCTTGGTCAGTCGGCCCGTGATCCACTTGCGGATCTCCGCCCGCTGGGCCGACCACTTCTCGCTGACGCGGATATTCAAAAACGTGCGGTACATGCCCTCGATCGCCCCGGCCAACGAGCGGGCCATCAGCAGGCGTTGTTCGAGCTGTTCGCGAGGGCTGGAAGCGTCTTCGATGGTCGGCAGCAGGGCGCTGGAGACGGCCCACTGATCGCCCTGGAAGCCAAGCTCCCACTGGTGCTCGCCATCGGAGAGGATCAGCCCGAGCTTGCGTGGCCACTTGCCGGTCGCCAGCGCGTCACCCGCTTCAATCAGGCGTGTCGGGCCGGCGGCTCGGAGCGTCTGCTTGCCGCCGGCATCCCACGCACAGTCCATATCCAGCGCCTTGTCGATCGCGATGAATACTTCGTGCTTGTTGCCATGTTCATCCGTGGCGTTCAGCGTGCCTTCCTTGGTTTCGCTCAGCCACCACAGCCAGAAGAGGAATTCATTGCCCAGAAAATCCTTCAGGTCGACGCTCTTAACGATCCACGGCACCAGCGGCGTGTTGATGTCCTGCGGGCCCTCGATGTAGTTGCCACCCCCGGAAGTTGGAGCATCATCATGCACATCGGTCGCGCCGGGTGGTGGGGCGGTAAAGGCGCTTGGGCGCAGGTCTTCGTAGTCGCGCCCTTTGCCCGAGCCGCGCAGCAGCCGACCGGCCAGCGTGCCTGAGCTTTGGTATTGCAGGTCCACCGCGAAAGCCTGCTTCATCAGTTTCGCCAGTTGTTCGAGGATCGTGTTGCCCGTCGCCGACACGTAGATGGTTTGCGATGGCAAATCCCACAAGACCTCCACCATCTTGGATCGGCGGAACTTGCCGTCCGCGAGGTCCTCACGAAGCTGACGCTCCGCTTCATCCTTGGCATCTTTCTTCTGGGCCTTGGAAGCAAAGCCGGATGGATTCCCCGCAGCCGCGGCATCTTCGTTGATCTTGCGATACGCCTGCTTCAGGTCGCTGGGCACCTTGTGCGTGTCGATGCGCATCGCAAACAGCAGCGCATCGCCGAAGCCGTTCTTTTCATAGCTGAAACGTGTATCGAGGATGTGCTCGCCGGTGACGAATCCCGCTTCGACTTCATCCGGCGCACCGATCTCGGTTTCTTTGAATCCGTGCTCATTGAGGATCGCGATCGCGGTCTCATCAGCTAAAGTCGGTGCATCCCCTGTCACAGAAAAACGGCAGAACGAAAGTCGGCTTTTAGTAAAGGGCATAGGTCGGGATTCGGGTATCGGGTTTCGGGTATCGGTTTAGAGGACTACATCAGGGCTCCACTTCCGGGGGCAACGCCGGTTCTGAGCGAAGCGAAGGGCCGGGCCTCTTGTATGTTCAATGTTCGATGTTCAATCTGTAATCTGTAATCGCCAAAAACCTCAGCACTAAGCACTCACACCTCAGCGCTCTTTCCAAATTAACAATCAGCGATCAGAGATCAGCGATCTCTTCCCTGCTCGGCAACCACTCCACCACCACCCGCCCAATCACGATAATTACCAGGATCGGCAGGACCCAGCCGGCTCGGTTGGCGATGAAGGCCGTACAGGCCAACGGATAGCTTAACGCAGCGACGATCGCGAAGAGAAGGATTCTGGATTTGTGAGAAACCTGTCGGTAAGTCGGCGTCATGCAGATGAGAACATAGGCAGGAAAGACCGTGCCATACAGCAGCAGGAAGCCGCGGTAGCCCAGTTCCGTCACGCTGGTGACGAATGTCCAGTCCCGCCACGGGCCCGGCTCACGGTCCATCAGAAGAGCGCCGAGTCCGAGTATCAGGCCGAGAAAGACCGCGACGAACAGTCCGAACTCCGCACGCCTGTTCTCCGGGCTCCGCAGGCTGCGCAGGTGCACCGCCGCGGTGAAGCCGCCCTGAACGACGAGTTGGCTTAGCAGCACGGGCCAGAGCTTGGGGGCATACTCGATGCCTTTCGTGGCCGTGACATTCTCGAACGCGCCTGCGTACGCAAGCGAGAAGATGATCATCGAGAAGAACACGATGCCGAAGCCCACCGCAAACGCGATCCGCCCCGTCTTCGCATCGGTCGCCTGCCGTGCACGATGGAACGTCAGGTCCAGATACGGGCACAGTGCAAACCCGAACACCGCCGCCGGCACGAACATCAGCAGGTGCATCGGCGTGAGTCTGCCCGTGAATTCCACAGCCGACAGGTCTTTCCACAGGTTGCCCGTGGATTGTGCATAAGCGAACAGCCCCAGCGAGATCGCGAACACGATCAAAGCCGAAAAAGTGTCGCGGATGGTGTGCGTCTTGCCCAGTAGCAGAATCCCGACCGCTACCAGTCCCGCAATCACCAGTCCGATGGGCCCGGCAAACGCACCGATCAGGTACGCCTGGTACGCCACCGTCACCAGCCCGAACCATCGACAGGCCGTCAGATGCTTTTTCACCAGCCGCCGGCTGGTCTCGGGGTCTTTAAGCACAAACCCCATCGCCGCCGCCCCCAGCACGTTCGGCACCGCAAACACGACCCACCCCCACAAACCGTAATCCCGCACCAGCAGCACCGGCAGGTACATCCCGATCACCCACGTCCACGAGCAACCCAGAAATACCGCCCACATCATCGCCGCCATCCCGCCACGCATCGACGCCGGCAGGGGGGCATCATTCATTGTTTCGTTCACCACGTCGGACATGCATTAGAGTGTACCGCTTTCAACGCCAAAGGATATCCATCCCGTTTAGCCGGGCAGCTTGCTGCCCGATGTGGCGACAAGTCGCCACGCTAAACGGGTGCATTGAAATAGATTCGTGTGGGGACTCTTACTTCTTCTCCGCCTTCGCGTGCAGCCGCTGCAACCGTCGTTGCCAGCGCGCCCGTGCCTGGGCCTTCGGCGTGACATGGAATGTGATGACGGCCTTGCCGACGCGCGGCTCAGCTTTGTCTTTCTTGTGCACCGCCTGCTTGACGGTCATGTCGAGTGTGATGTTGAACTCGCCGCCTTCTTTGATGAGCGCTTCGAGGTCTTCTTGCGGCTCGATGTTGTAGATCGCCGGGCCGTAGCAGGGGCGGAGGAATTTGTAATCGAGGTGCTTGCAGACGACGGTGTAGTCCCCGCCGCACTTGGTGAAGACGAACATGCCCCCGGCAACTTCGGAGTTGCCCAGCAGCGACGCGCCCGCCATCGCGGAATACCAGTTCTTGTTGAACCGCCGGAAGGGCAGGATGACGGAGAACGAATCCTTCGCGACGTGCTTGAACTTCACACCACTTCGAAACGCCAACGGCAGAAAAATCCAGGAGCAGACGCGGTGCCAGAAGTTATTTTTGGTCGACAGCCGGGAAATCCGGGCCTCCATGTTCAGGATCCGGCGCTTGAACCAGCCGACCTTTGGCTCCTCGTGCCTGGCGCGCAGCGGAACTGGCCGTGGAGACTCTTTTGTATCCACGGGGTCAGGGGCCGCGTCAGCCACGGCAACCGCCTGATCGGGGGCAGGGGCTGTCATTTCTGCTGTCTTCATGAACTGACATACTTTAGCCGATCCAGCGGCGTAAGTGCGGGCAGTAGCAGAAAAAAAGATGAATTAACGTTGTTCACACGCCCTTAGAAGAGTTGCGTATCCTCAACGGAACGGCCGGTTGGGCTCGTAGCCGTCTTCTTCATCGTCTTCATCACGGTCCAGGGCCGCCTGCTCCTGCCGTTCCTCGTGCCAGCCGGCCTGGATCGCCTCCAGGATCTGCTCATTCACGTTGTGGCCGGGCTCCGCCTCGAAGTCTTCCAACGCCTCGACCATCTTCCGCAGTTCGGTAAATCGCACACTCAGTGGATCAACATCCGGATGAGCTTCATCCAGCGACAGCACAATGTCCTCGATATCCGTCCAACCAAACGTTTCAGGCATGGCAAACCTCCGACCCCACGCCCCCGGGAGTATTCAACAAACATCATTCCCACCCAACGCCGGTTCTGAGCAAAGCGAAGGGCCGGGTCTCTACCGACCACTGCGAAATTCTTCCAGTCACCCGCACCCTCGATCCGCTTCGCGGCTCTCAGACCCGGCGTTGTCCAGAGCATCAAGCTCAGACACGGTGCAACAGCAATTACTGCAGATTCACCGGCATAATCACGTACAGGAAGTTCGGGCCGGTCTTCATCACGCCCGGCTTGTTCGCCGCGTTGAATTCAAGCTGGACCTGGTTCTCATCCACCACCTTCAGCGCATCCAGCAGATAACCCGGATTGAACCCGATTTCCAGGTCTTCACCGGTATACTCGGCCAGGTCGACGTTGATCTCCGCTTCACCCATCTCAGGCGCACGGCTACGCAGCGTCAGCCCACCCGGCGAGAACGCCATACGTACGCCCTTGGATTCTTCGTTGGTCAAAAGGGCTGCACGCCGCACGCCGCTGATGAACAGGTCCGTCGACAGCGTCGCCTTCTTGTCGCCGTCCTTCGGCACGACGTCCTTGTACGGCGGGAAGTTGCCATCCACGAGATTCGACGAAAGCTCCGCCTTATCCGTCGCGAACAGGATCTGGCTGTCCGCGATCTTCACTCGGACGGTCTGCTCCGCATCGTCAAACAGCCGCAGCAGCAGGTTCAGCGCCTTGGTCGGCACGATCGCTGTGGCCGCCTGGTCCGTCGAACTCTTGCACGAACCCTTGGCCAGGGCCAACCGGTGCCCGTCCGTCGCAACGACGACGAGTTTCTTCTTGTCACGCTCGACGAGTACGCCGTTGATCGCGTACCGGCTGTTTTCCCGTGCGGTGGCGAAAATCGTCATCGCGATCAGCCGGTGCAATTCGCCGGCGGTGATTTCAAAGTCAGCATCGCCTTTGAAAGTGGGGATCGTCGGGAAGTCACCCGCAGGCTGGCCGAACACCTTGAACTTCGAGTCCTGGCCGGTGATGTGGGCGACATCCTGCTCGGTGTGCAGCGTCAGCGTCGGATCGATCGACTCACGGACGATCTGCTGGAGCTTATCCGCGGGGATCAGCGCATCACCGGGCTCGGACACCTCGACACGGGCGTCCGCCAGGCGCAGGGACACCTCGCCGTCGGTCGCCGACAGGCTCAGGCCATCCTTGTGGGCATGGATTTTTACGCAGGTTAACGCCGGGCGGGGGGTGCGGGATGCCACCACGCCCCCGATGACGTTCAGGGCCTCGACCAACGCGCCACGATCGCAAATTACCTTCATGGGAACCACCTTCTTATTGGAACACCACAACTTACCGCCTGCCTGCCGCTGCGGCAAGCCTGAAAGGCCCCAAGCCGCCCCTGTTTTACGCCGATAGCGGTTTATGGGGTGGGCCCCGATCCATGGGGCATGGGTCCGATAATCAATGGGAGAAAGCTCGTGATCCCCCAAGCGATAGCCATGGCTCTGCTGCTTTCAACCCCCGGCCTGCCCCTGGCGCAAGGCCCGGACGCTGAATCCGCGCCGGTAGTCGAAAAAACCGACCGGCCGCTGTTCTCGATCCAGACCATCGCCGGCTACAGCGACTCCGTCCAACCGCCCTCAGCCAGTCAACAGCCGGATCAGCAGCCCGATCAAGAGCCGAAACGCTCAGCTTTGCCGGGGGGCGAACCGCCGGACATGCGCTTACGCACCAAACCAATCGGTCCGGACAAGCCCGAACGCTATATCCTCATGCAGACGCTTCGCGTCAGCCCCGATTCCGGGTCCGTTGCCTACCGACAACGCCACAGTCACGACCTGAGCCTCGATAGTGTCGCATGCAACGGAAAACTGGTCGTCACATCCATCCACAGCACCGACCCCACCTTTACCCCCGATAGCAAGAACGTTGGGCTGATCATCAGTGATAGTGGCTGGACACTTTTCTACGGCAAGCAACGACTGGAAGCCTACGAACCCGTCACGCCCGTATGCTTCACACCGGATGGCCACCGCACCTACTACCTCTCGCGCGAGGAAGACAAACGCTTCGTCGTTGATGGTGAATATGCACATCCACTGGCCGACTCACTGGACTGGGACAACCTCGTCGTCACGCCGGACTCGTTCATCATTGCGTACCCGGCACATATCGACGGCGCATGGCGCATGGTCATCAATGGCGACCCCGGGCCGAAGTGGGACCGCATCGCGTCCGCTCCCGTTACCGTGCCCAATGGACGCAGTGTTTTCTACATCGTGTTCAACAAAGGGCGCTACCACATCGTCGACCGTCACACCGCCGGGCCCGGGATGTATCTGATTGATTCCCCGCCGGTCGCCAGCGACGACGGCAGAACATTTGCCTACTGGGCCATGGGTGAGGACCAGGTCTGGCGCGTCTACCGCAACCACAAACCCGTCCGTGGCTACGAAGCACATCGGCCCGGCCAACTCGCGATCAGCCCGGATGGTCAAACCCTCTGGGCGGTGCTCAAACGCAATGAGCAGTGGATGGTCGTGCGGGACAAGATGCCCGGCCCCGCGTACACAGCGATCGGGCAGAACAGCCTGACTCTCAGCTCCGACGGCAGTCGCTTCGCCTACGCGGTACGCAAGCCCGACGGCTGGGCGGTGGTGATCGACGGCAAGGAACAGGCCACCTACCTGCAACTCGCCGCCGGCAGCTTACGCTTCAGCCCCGACGATAAACGTTTTGTGTATGTCGCACTGGACCAGGGGCAGTGGTCACTGATCGAAGGCGAAAAATCTCACCCGTCCTACACCCAGATCGATGTGAACACGATCGCGTTCAGCCCGGACAGCCAGCGCATCGTCTACCTGGCATCCAACTACGGCCGGCCCGCCGTCATACTCGACGGCAATGTCCTCGGCGAATACGACGATGTCCAGTTCCCGACCTTCAGCCCGGACAGCAAACACCTCGTGTACGTCGCCACCCAGGCAGGCGATTCCCGCTTGTACGCGGACGGCTTTCCTTCCAATCAGGCCTTTGATGAATTGATCCCCGGCGCACGCATCCACTTCATCCGGCCCACCGTGTGCCAGACGGTCGTGATGCGACGCAATGATCCGAACAACATCCAGGTCGCAAGCGCAGGTAAAAAACCATTAGCACCCGCCGGCCCGACCTTCTGGCGCTACGAACTCGATCTCTCACCGATCCCCGAGCGATACAAAAACCAGGGGACACCCTCACCTGGCGATCAGCAGCAGGAAGATCAATCCAACCTGCCCGACCCATCGTTTGTCGATGTGCCGACAGACAAACCGCACTAATGCCACGGCCAACCGCAGACGCGCGTATGGTCCCTCCAACCATACGCATCATCTGCGATCAATCGCTGGTTCAAACATTTTGAAGCCAACATTATCAATTGATCGGTGCCACACTTTGACTCCGCGGGAGCAAAGTGTGCTAGTACCAGCACACCTTGTCGCTGCGCGATCAAGATGTGGCACCCATCAATGGCATACTCTGCTCCAATGCTATGGCAGAACTCAAGCAACTCAGCAAGTCTCATCGCGAGTTCAGCCGTTGCTGCGAAGATTATTATCACGATCGTGACATCACCCGCGATTTCGAGCAGATGCATCAATCCTGGTGGATCTGATTGGTCGCTGTTGTGCGCACAGCCCCGGTCCCTGCTCCCTATTAGGGAGGCTCTGTTTTTTCGCCTCCCACGAAGTGCCGGCCCGGCTGGACCAGCGTGTCACCGGGTGTCCGCCCGGACACTTCGATCGGCCCTCACGGCCCGGAATCAAGGGGGCGGACGTCCTGTCCCTTTGGGGCGGACATGCGTTAAGTTGATCTTTGATAAATGGATATGCGTATAAATACATGCGGGGGGAGGGGGTGGAGGCGGACATGTCCGCTCTAGCCGGCCGGAGGCGACAAGCCAATTATTTGGCATCTCAGCCCGCCCCGATTACAATACCCGGCTCGACTGAACGAGTAGCAATCAACCACGGGATACCACCATGCCCAAGATGAAGTCACATAAAGGTTTGCTCAAGCGCGCGAAGATCACCGCCAAGGGCAAGGTCAAGTTCCGTAAAGCGGGCACCAGCCACCTTAACAGCGTGTCGACCGGCAACGAGAGCCGACGGCTACGCGGTAAGTTCGTGGCTAAGAAGGGCGATATGAACCGGCTCAAGCACATGCTTCACCGCCCCCTCAAGCCCGTCGATGCCGACTAACCCCCGGAAGTAACCCCAATGGGTCGGGCTGCTGCGGATTGGGACCCTACACCCCAAACCCCACACCCCTACACCCTGAAACATCTGCGAGTCGGGAACTCCAAGTGTCGGGTGCGTAAAACCCGTCCCCCGCCGTCGCGATAAAGGAGAGCAGCGATGCCACGAGCACGCAAAGGTGCGGCCCGCCGACAGGCGAAGGTCCGCTGGTTCAAGAAAGCCAAGGGCAACCGCGGCGCACGCCGGACGCAATGGCGCAAGGTCCAGGAAGCGGTTATCCGCGCCGGTGTCTATAACTACCGCGACCGTCGTCTGGTCAAGCGTGACTACCGCCAACTCTGGATCACCCGCATCAGCGCCGCCTGCCAGATGCGCGGCATCAACTACAGCCAGTTCATCGCCGGTCTCAAGGCCGCCAACATCGACCTGAACCGTAAGATGCTCAGCGAGGTGGCGATCCACGACCCGGCCGGCTTCGACAAGATCGTCGAGCAAGCCAAGGCAGGCTTGGCATCCCTGAACACTGCGGCATAACGCCGGGTGTACGCAATTAAAAGCGTCAAAACGACCCGGCCGGAGCAACACGCCCGGCCGGTTTTTATTTCGTTCATAGGAGATCCAACCGCGAAGCAGCAAAGCAAGCCGACAATAAACGCTAATCCACGCAAATTAATCTGTCGATTGATAGGGTTCGACCTTCAACAACATCCGCGTCCATTTGCGTTCATTTGCGGCTAATAAAAAGTCTTTAAGCTTCGCGGCTTGATGGAGAACCGGATTAGGAGGCAGACATGGCAAACGGCAATGGTAACGGCATCGAAGTGTTCAACCGCGAAGCATCCCTCAGTCGCGAAACCTGGCGGTTGTTCCGTATCCTTTCGGAGTTCGTCGACGGCTTTGAAGTCATGAGCGAGGTCGGCCCCGCCGTCACCGTCTTCGGCTCCGCCAGGACAGAATCAAACAACCCAATCTACAAACAGGCAGTTGCCTGCGGCCGATACATCGTCAAGAACGAGCTGGCCGTCATCACCGGCGGCGGCCCCGGCATCATGGAAGCCGCCAACAAAGGCGCCTACGAAGCCGGCGGCACCAGCGTCGGGCTCAACATCGACCTGCCCATGGAGCAGGACCCCAACCGCTACCAGACTCACGCACTCGACTTCCGCTACTTCTTCATCCGCAAGGTCATGTTCGTCAAGTACGCCTGCGGGTTCATCTGCTTCCCCGGCGGCTTCGGCACCATGGACGAATTCTTCGAAGCCATCACGCTCATCCAGACCCTAAAAATCGCGCCCTTCCCCGTCGTCCTCATCGGCAGCGACTTCTGGTCCGGCATGGTCGACTGGATGCGCGGCACGTTGCTTAAAAAGTACGAAACCATCAGCCCCGAAGACCTGAACCTCTTCTACATCACCGACGATGTCAAAGACGGTGTCGACCACATCCTCAGCCGTTTCGACCTCGAATCGTGGAACCTCAAGACCCAACCCACCATCCCCGAGCCGGTCATCGGCCACGTAGAAAAAGCCAAACGCCGCCGAACCTCCTACCCCCCGATCGCCGAACGCGACGAATAACAACACGCCGTAATGTGTTCAATCAGTAACCCCGCCCCATAAGCCGCTTGCGGCTTAGCGCTCTTGCCCTAAACCAGTTTCGTTCTCTCACCGATACGCCCGCACCACGCGCGACCCCGGATAGTAGAACGACAAAATCGAATACTCGTTATACCCCGCCTGCGCCAGCGCCTGGGCGCCGAACTGGCATAACCCCACGCCGTGCCCATACCCGCGCCCGTCATGGAACGTCACCGTCGACGCGCCGACCGATACCTGCACGTGGCTGCTGTTCAACGACTGCTCCCTCGGCACAGCCCCGATCCCCGTCGCGCTGTTGTTACACGCAAAGCGGAACTGCTCCGGCCCGAGCGTGTACATCAATCCCGCGTTGTCCGTAATCGTGAACTGCGTCGGCCGACCCACCGCGTTCGTCTTCGTGATCCGGATATCGCGCAAGCCACGCAGTGACTTGATCGGATGCCCTTCGCTCTCGCCCCACGCACGCATCCGCGCTTCCAGCGTCGATTTGTTGCGCGTGATCGGCCCCCATCGAAATTTGGTGCTCTTGTTACAGTAAGGCCCGTGGTTCTGCCCGCGCAACGGTGCAATGTCCGGCAAACCCGGCAACCACGTAAACGCCGACACCGCGTCCTGCCCCGTCCCCCCGCAGGAACTCGAATAAAACGCCGGCACGATCCGCCCCTGGTATTCAATCAACAACCCGCGCGTCTGCGCCACCGCCGACACCGCCTTCGGATTTGTCGCCTGTCCCGAATACGCCTGGCTTGCCGTCGTCGATTCAAGATCAAAATGCTTGTCCGCACTCATCGACGCTTCAAAGATCGCATACGTTCGCGCCGCGATCGCCGCCGCACGGAAAGTGGTCGGCTCCCACGAGCCATACAACTCCCGCTCAACAACGCCCGGCAGGTACGATTCCATCCCCACGTGATTCACCACATCAAGCCCGCCGGTCGGCACACCGTTTCCGTTCTTGCTCGGCACAAGCGCAATCGATCCGGGGTACGTCTTACCATTGAAAGTCACAAGCTGACCCGTCGCCGCCGGCGAAATCAACAGCTCCGGCAACGCCCAGCGTATGGACTGTCGATTCGTATCCGTGATCAGAAACGCGCCCTGATAGAGCGTCACCGCCACCGCGGTTGGATAATGGCGTGCAGCCGTGTTCAGGTTCGGATCGGCCGGGCCCACCATCAATCCCGATGGGCTCGACAGGTTCGCCCGCGTTTGGCCCTTGTCGATACGTACGCGAATCACCGGTTCGCTGCGGATAGATGTGATCGCTGGCAACACGATCTGCTGCTGCACGACCTGCTTCTGTGCCGGGACCGGCTGCATCGGTCGGGGATGATAAACAGGCGAGACGGGCGTCGTCGCATCGCAGCCCAGGATCACCAGCATCAGCCCAACGATCGCACACAACAGCGCCGCTCGTGCCGTGGCATACCGCCCGTGTGACATGGCTCTACCATGCGATAGATTGCTGTTAAAACGTTCTGTTTGCTCAGAATCGCGCCGGATCATCCGTGATCCTCCGCTAAAAAGGGTGATTACTTCACCCCAGTATACCGCTAAAGTGATTTACACGATGAATCTCGTCATTCCCACGCACGCGGGAATCCACGCGTCCAATGAATCCCCGGACGTAGATCCCCGCCTGCACGAGGATGACAGCAAATGGGGCGGACAAAATTGCTGCAAATACCGCTAAGAACCCGGGCGCGTCGGGCGGTATGATGTACCCATGCAGGAGGCAGGGATTCGTTATCGTTGGAAGTTCACCGAGCAAACGCCGCAGGCGACCGATCAGCTCGCGCAGGACCTGATCCGTTCGCTGGGCGTGCCCCCATTGGTCGCGCGCATCCTCGCGCAGCGCACCGAAAGCTGTGATAACAGCGAACAGGCCCGCGAATCCGCCGCCAAATTCCTCAATCCCAAACTCAACGACCTGCACGACCCCGCGCTGCTCCCCGGCGCGACCCAAGCCGCCAAACGTTTAGTCCAGGCCGTCCACGACAAACAGCCCATCGTGATCTACGGCGACTACGATGTCGACGGTGTCACCGCCAGCGCCGCGCTCTGGCACACACTCAAACTCGCCGGCGCAGATGTCCACACCTACATCCCGCACCGACTCGATGAAGGCTACGGCCTCAACGCCGACGCCATCCGCGCCATCATCAACGACGCCACCGCTAAACCTCTTATCATCTCCGTCGACTGCGGCATCACCGCAACCGAACCGGCGCAAGTCGCCAAAGACCTCGGCGTCGACCTCATCATCACCGACCACCACGAGTTCGACCCCCAAAATCTCCCCAACGCTTACGCCTTGGTTCACCCAAGCCTCAAGCCTCAAGCCTCAAGCCTCCCATACCCTTGCCAACACATCTGCGGCGCAGGCGTCGCCTTCAAAGTCGCCTGGCAATTCGCAAGAGAGCTTTGCGGCTCCGACCGCCTGCCCGATAGCTATCGCAAGCTGATGATCGAGCTGCTTAGTCTCGTCGCGCTCGGCACCGTCGCCGATGTCGTCCCCCTCATCGATGAAAACCGCATCCTCACCGCGTTCGGCCTAAGCCGGATCAAGCAGGCGAACTTCGAAGGCTTAGCCGCGCTGATCGACGTCGCGCGCTTGCGCGATGAAAAAATCGACGCTTACCACGTCGGCTTCGTTCTTGGCCCAAGACTCAACGCCTGCGGCCGCATGGGACACGCTAAAGATGCACTCGAACTGCTGACCACCGCGCAAGGCCCACGCGCTACAGAACTCGCACGATTCCTCACAAACGAAAACGATAAACGACGAGCCACTGAACGTACCATCGTCGAACAGGCAAAACAGATCATTGAAGAGAAAGGCTACAACACGCCGGACCGCCGCGCGATCGTAGTGGGGGGCCAGGGCTGGCACTCCGGCGTCGTCGGCATCGTCGCAAGCCGCCTCGTCGATACCTACGCTCGCCCCGCGATCGTCCTCGGCATCAACAACGGCATCGCGCAAGGCTCGGCACGCAGCGTCGACGGCGTATCCATCCACGAAGCGCTCACCGCGTGCAGCCACTTCATGGATAAATTCGGCGGCCACGCCATGGCAGCGGGACTCACACTCCAGGCCGACAAAATCGACGACTTCCGCGAATTGCTCGTTCAGCAAGTCAACAAGATGTTGACTGAGCAAGATCTGACACGCAGCATCCGCGTCGATGCCGAAGTCGAGCCGAACTGGTGTACGCTCGATGTCTTCGATCAATTAACCAAACTCGCCCCGTTCGGCCGCGGCAACCCGACACCGAGATTGCTTCTGCGACAAGCCGTACTCGATCGACCCGCCCAACGCATGGGCGCGTCCGGCAAACACCTGTCGATGTCCTTTACCTATAATGGCAGAGCGATCAGAGCCGTCGCGTTCGGGCAGGGCGACCACGCAACAAAACTACCCGCCGGCGCAATGATCGACGTCCTGTTCGAGCCCAAGATCAACACCTGGCAAGGCGTACGCCGACCCGAACTGCACGTACAAGACTTCAGGATCCACACCGCGGTGACAAGCGCATGAATAAATTCCTCGGCGACAACGAACAGTTCTTCCGCTTCTCACTCTTAACCTGCGGCCTGCTCACCCTCGCCGGCGCATTTGTTTGTTTATTCTGGTCCAACGTCCTCTACGCCATCGCCTGCTGCATCGTCAGCGCCTGGTCCATCGGCTACTACATCGACACACTGCTTGAAAAACTCGTCATGCACAAACACGACGACCAGACAGATCAGCAGTTCTCAGAAACAACAGACGACTAACAACCCCTCCCCCCCAACGCCGGTTCTGAGCGCAGCGAAGGGCCGGACCTCTTCACTTTTCATCTTTAAACGACCATATCCATGCATGCTCATCCAGGTGCCGCAGGATATATTCATACACCCGTCGGTGATGTGCTTCATCACGGATGGGTATCGGATCACCACCCTCCGCCCAAATATTGCCGGGCAATTCTTCACGCACTTTGTGCGAAGCCGCCTGCTTCCATGTCCCACAGATAGCCCCGACGACCGATCGGTTATCGGGTAATTCGACGAGGATATGTGCGTGATTGGAACCAACAGAGATCGCTAAAACACGATGTTCCTGCTTCTCGATTTTTCCAAGTATCGTTTCTCCCACAATCGACCTGAGCGACGGTTTGATCCAAATCGCGTCACCGCTTACACGCTTCGCATATTCGTGCAGTTCGGCATGTTCGCCATTAGGTGGTGGATGTTTGTAATCACCACTGCTATGTTTTCTATGTTTACGACTACGAAATCCACGTGGGTCCCCGGGCAATCAGGAACCATGAGTATTTAGAATGATGTGATACCAGCGCTTACCCGGTGTCGGCATTGGCGCATCATATCAACGGTAATTATGAAAATAAAGAAGCCCGGACCTTCGCCGACTGCGTCGACTCAGGACCGGCGTTGGTCGTCATTGAATACACAATCACACCCAACGCCGGTCCTGAGCGCAGCGAAGGTCCGGACCTCAGAAATCTCTAATCGTTAATCGCTAAAATCACCCCGTACATTAACGATCAGCGATTAGAGATTAGCAATCTCACTCCCCCTCCCAACGCCGGTCCTGAGCGCAGCGAAGGTCCGGACCTCTTCATAGCATCAACTATTGTCTGCTGATTCCAGAAGACTTACCCGATGCTCACTTCTTCACCGCCGGCCCAAGCACCATGTCGTCCACCGTCTTGCCCGCGGGCATCATCGGGTACACGTGTTCGTGCTTCTCGACCATCGCTTCGAGGATCGCCGGGCCGTCGTGTTCGAGGAACTCTTTCATCTTCGCCGGCAGGTCCGCGAGTTTCGTCACGCGCACCGCCTTGCAATGCATCGCCTCGATCAGCTTGCAGAAGTCGGGGTTGTGCATCTCGGTGTGGCTGTAACGTTCCTGGTAGAACAAATCCTGCCACTGCTTCACCATCCCCTGGAAGTCGTTGTTGAGGATAATGGTCTTCGCGGCGATGCCGTACTGCGCCGCGGTGGTCATTTCCATCGCGGTCATGCTGAAGCTGCCGTCGCCGTCGATGTTGATCACCGGTGTATCGCCCGCGCCGAGCTTCGCGCCCACCGATGCCGGCACACCGAAACCCATCGTGCCCAGGCCGCCGGACGTCACCCACTGGCGCGGCGTCTTGAACTTGTAGAACTGCGCCGCCCACATCTGGTGCTGGCCCACGCCCGTCGTGATGATCGCATCACCCTTGGTCTGCTTGTACAACTCCTCGATCACCGCCTGCGGCTTCAGGTGGAACTCACGCTCATCATGTTCATACGTGAACGGGTAATCCTTCTTCCATTGTGTGAGCTGTGATAACCATTCACCACGCGCCGAATCCTTCAACAACGGCAGCAACAACTCGAGGTTCTTACGTGCATCACCTTCAACGCCGATTGTCACCGGCACACTCTTGTTGATCTGGTCCGGCGAGATGTCGAAGTGGATGATGCCGCCGCGCCCTTCGGCTTCCGCGGCACGGGCGCCCGGCGCGAACGCCGAAATCTTACCCGTCACACGGTCATCAAAACGCGCGCCCACCGCGATCACGCAGTCCGCATCACGCATCGCCCAGTTCGCATACGCAGCGCCGTGCATGCCCAGCATGTCCAACGCCAAAGGCGACTCCTGATCGAACGCGCCCAGGCCCAGCAACGTCGTCGTCACGGGGATGTTCGCCTTCTCAGCACACTGCCGCAACACATCGCAGCCATCAGAAAGAATCACACCCTGGCCCACGTAAAACAGCGGTTTCTTCGCGTTGTTGATCATCTCCGCGACGCGCTCGATCTCGCTGCTCGTACCCAACTCACGGATGTGGAAACCGGGCAGATGCGGCTGGTCGTACACCGGCTCTTTGAGCACGCTGGCGGTCATGTCCTTCGGCAAGTCCACAAACACCGGACCGGGTCGGCCACTCGTCGCAATATGGAACGCCTGGTTGATCGCACGGGGCAGGTCCGCCGCATGTTTCACGAGAACGTTCCACTTCGTGCAAGGCCGACTGATGCCCACCATGTCCGCTTCCTGGAACGCATCCGAACCGATCGCACCCGTCGCCACCTGGCCGGCAAACACGATCAATGGCGTGCCGTCCATCAACGCGTCCTGCATCGGGGTTACCGTGTTCGTCGCACCCGGGCCCGATGTCACCAGCACCACGCCCACCTTACCGGTCACGCGTGCATAGCCTTCGGCCATGTGCCCCGCGCCTTGTTCGTGACGCGAGAGGATGAACTTGAAGTATTCGGACTCGTGGATCGCATCGAACACCGGAAGGATCGCGCCTCCCGGATAACCGAAGATCGCTTCGACGCCGTGCTCACGCATCAGGTCGTGAAAGATCTGCGCGCCGGTCATGCCGATGTACTTGTCGGTCGGCACGCCGTGGCCGGTGGTCTTGATGGATTCCGCGTTCAGGTTTTTGTGGTGGAGAATCATGATTCAATTCCGTTTCTATCTGTCTGTAAGGCCCGCCGGGATAAGCCGGTAGCATCTGGTTTTGATGATATCAGGTATAGATTAAGAGGAGTTTAAATCGAGGAGTTTCGATCGGGGTTGGGGACGCTTAGCTGGGAGTGCGGGTCTTCCGCTCAGCTAACAACGACGCGTGATACCGCTACCCGAGCAAGCTCGAGGCGGAGCGTCAGGGCCAGAACGGCCGTAATCAGAATGAGTCCAAGGGACAACATAGACCCTTATACTACCACGTAGTACCCTTATTCGTCAAGGATTAATCTCTAGACGTTTGTTGATCGGTTATCCGCCCGGATCGCTTCAATTTGCAGATCGATTCATTCCTGGCTGGTGCGGATGAGGTCGAAGGCCCGCTCGACGGTCTCGTGGTTGTCGCCGACCAGGTAGTAGACCATGTCGCCGTGGTGCCAGACGACCATGGGGTAGGTCTCTTCGGTGGCTTTGGAGGCGTAAAGCTTGTCCGGCTCGATGCTTGTGCCTTCTTCGTTAGGCCGCATCCACAGGCTCAGCGAGTCGGTCTGGCCGGTCGAGGCTTTGGACTGATACACCACGTGCACCGCACCCTTGCCCGGGATCAGGCACAGGCCCGCGACGTCGAATTCATAGCCAAGTTCTGAGAAGTCAAGCACTTCCGGGTTTATCGGTTCGTGGAAGTATTCACTGAGCGCCCCGGGCAGCTCGGTCAGATTCTGCGGCAGCTTGTCGACGCCGTGCATCTTCGCCATGTGCCGGGCACACTTGAAGTGCCTGTCGCCGAACTGATCCACGATGGAAGCGTTCAGGACATTGGATGCGTTGATCAGGTTCGGCGTATCGCCGAGTCTGTAGCTGTTGTTGTTCTGGTTGAACACCACCAGCGCGCCGATCAGCAGGATCGCGGCGACGGCGGCGGGGATCCAGCGCCCGATCACCGCCAGCACCGAGGAACCGCCCGCATGTCCTGAGGTATCGCTAACTTGTTGTTCAGAAGCAGGTTCGGTATCACTACCCGACTCTGCCGGCGTTGACTTGGCGAGTTGCATCAGTTGATCGCGCAGGGCGGCGGGGGCCTTGAACTCCGGGCCATCCATGGCGGCGGCGACCGCCTGACGCAGCTTCTGCTGATTCTCAACTCGCCCGGCTGTCGCGGGGTCCTCCTTGAGCCGTTTGAGCACTTCGAGGTTCTGCGCACCATCGAGTTCCCCGTCGGCAAATGCCGCAAGTTGCTGCTCTTTATCGAGTTGGGGGAAGTCGGTACTCATGGTGGACTAAGTTTTCCTTGATTGCTCCGCTTAGCTAACCCCGCAGCGTTGTGTTTTCTTCCCGGGAATTACCAAGATTTTTATGTCTTTTTATATCGCACTTCGCGTAGCATAGCGCGGCAAAATCCTCTGCCACGCCTCGGTTTACGACGCTTCATCATTGAGCGTTTCGGATGGGTGCCACACTTTGACTCCGCAGGAGCAAAGTGTGTGGGTAGCAGCACACCTTGTCGCTGCGCGATCAAGATGTGGCACCCGATACACCGGCAGCCTGTCTACTCTAAGATCCTTCATCATCAGGTCTTATCCCGTGCTCCGCCGCCAGCCCGGTCAGCGACTCCGCGAGGATCGACCTCGCCCGGTACAGCCTGCTCATCACCGTGCCCAACGGCACACCCAGCACATCCGCGACCTCCCGGTACTTCAATCCTTCCACCGCCCAAAGCAATAGCACCTCTCTGTAATGCTCTGGCAATTCATGGATTGCGTGCTTGAGCCGATCGTCGACCTGCTCCCAGTCCAGGTGCGACAGGTCCCACGCCGGCGTGTCCTGGCTCGGGTCGCCATCCTGGTGCGGCTGATACGACAGGTCCTCGGAAAGCACAGGCTCCCGGCTCTTGCGGCCGACGCGGGTATAGAAGTTGTTGTGCAGGATCTTGAAAAGCCAAGGCCGAACCCCGTTTTCACGCAGTTCAAAGCGTTTTTCCGCCTTGAACGCCTTGAGATAGGTGTCCTGCACCAGGTCGGAGGCGTCCTCGGAATTGCGCGTCAGATGCATCGCCATGCGATACACAGCGTCCATCTCCGTCAACGCCAATTCACGGAATGCCTGACTTTCCACACCCGAGCCCTCGATGAGTCACGAAGCCACAGTCGCCGGGCATTGTACGCGGGGTGAGGGGGAGCGGGAAATTGAAAAAGCTGGAAAGCTTGAAAGCTGGAAATTGGGAAAGCAGAAAAGTGCGCGCGCCAGGTAATCGCGACAGGGCTGTGCGCATGTAAGGTGGTGGATAACCGACCGTCGAGCAGGCGGTGATTTGATCGCAACGAATCGGCGCGTTAGGGCGCGACGGTAACCGGCTTCTGCCCATCTCGGATAGGCAAGTTACCCATGGATAAACTTACAAAGACACGATCCTCGTACCCATGGCGCAGACATGTGTACAGTAGCACTTGAGAACATAAATCGGCTAGTTGTCCATCATGTTACATAAAGTCAACTGCCATACGCATGGCGGAGAATGCCACATACTCATCCGACGGATTCTCACTTTCCGCTTCCGGTCCAGCAAGCCATTCATCCAGTTGATCATCGATTTCCTTAACGATTCTGGCAACTTCAGCTTTAGCGGCTTCAGGCGCTCGTTCAGCAAGTTGCTCTCGCTCAAGGTCGTCAGGCACACCCCATACTTCTGCATATGGAATATATGCATGGAGTTCAGGGGGGACATTATTTCGATTCAAAGGCAGTCGCTTCAAGCCAGCAATAAATTCGGGATACTTAGCTTTCAAGTCGTCATATTGCATGCGTTCAACCTTGTTCCAGCAAGTCTTTGGGATTCCCGTTGCGCGTAAGGTTTACCGGGTATTGTCCCTTAACAGCAAAGCTGCAAAGAGTGCTGTGTGTGTTTGTACATCGTCAGACATCAACCGCAGAATGTATCATATGAATGCAATGTATTCCGGCACACGTTGTCGCGGTATGACAAAAGTGTGGCGATCGGCTATTGGGTGGCATAAGGGTTGACCATGCGGATAACAAAGCTAGAAGTATCAAGGTTTATGGTATCTGTTTTGTCCGGCGTATTCGCATACACAATTGCGTATGCCATTTATGCATACTTTTCAGTTTACCGCTTTTACGCTCAGAGCCAAGTGCCAAGTGATTTTTGGAGCGTCTACTTATATCGCACGCTTGTATTCTGGATTCCCATGGGCACGTTAGGTTGTCTCGTAACCGCCATTATCTACTCATATATCAAGAGAGCGAAAGATGATGGCGAATGCCGCTGCCGCAAATGCGGCTACATACTCAAGGGCATATCCGAGCCCAAATGTCCCGAATGCGGTGAGCAAATCTAGATATATAGTTAATGCCGGGGGCCACACTTTGCCAGAGATTCTGTAAATGTTCTGGGGGTGATTGAACGATGACAGGCATCAGCCGCTGGATGTATCATCTTAATGCAATGTGTTCCGGCGCACTTTGTCACTGCGGATCAAAATGTGACTCGACTCAAGCTGGGGTAACAGGTCAGTCATAAGGTCGATGAGGATGTTTCAAGGACTTGATTGGGAAACCTCAGCGCGAAGCTGCAACGTGGGGGGGCACTGGCGCATGCTCCTTTGCGTGGTGCTCGGTGGCATAATCTCATTGTTCATTTGGCAACTGTGTTGGCCACACACGTTATGGTTCACTAAGTTCTGTGCCGGCATGACAACGGGGTTCGCGGTTGGGATGGTGCCGGGTACTATCTGGCAACTACGCGTTCGTGAGCGATGGCCCGCCACCTCGGGCTGGTTCATTGTGATGGGGTTCGGGGGTTGTGGATTGTTCGCTGGGTTTGCGCTGATTTTTGTCGCGCCAGATCTGCATGCCCAGGAGCAGCAACGCGGTTTCATTCGTTCGCTGACTGCGGCTGAGATATCCGACGTGTGGGTTTATGTTGAGAATAATCCGGGCGTTCACATCACAGATGCACAGCAAATCGAATCATTTGCTGATCACACAAGGCGTGCTGAGCTTTTCTACCCCAGTCATGAAGGTTCTTATCTTGAGTTTGAAGTCACGATATCCGGTGACGATGGACAATCGTGGTATTACAAAGGCCGTGTGCCTGAACGGCATCGGGACGATATTTCACTTCATTTCTACGGATATTTTGGCTGGTCTGAAGTGATTGTTCCCGGCGGCCGTCAATGGCTCGATTCGGCCTCGACTTCAAACAGCGGTTAGCAGAGCGCTGCACTTTGACGAAGGCGACGCAGACGAAGTAGTTCGGGTGTATCGCGGAGGTTTCTGTCATAGCTGCGTTGCGACGCAACGCAGGGCCCGCATTGCGTTGCAATGCGGCTATTATATTGTTGTATAGTTAAGCGAAGGTGCAAACGGGCATCCTGTGAGCAGTCGTATAAACAAGCAGAAACGCGGACGTATTCGATATGTCGTTATTGCGATAATCGCATTGTTGGTATGTTTCTTGGTATGTCTTTACCCGTCGCAGAAGTCTAGTCCGTTGATTCAAGTGTACGAGCTTGGGCTGTTTAATCGTGAATTCACAGAACAAGAATGGTTGGCTGCAGACAATGCAGATCGGCTGTAGATGATGGATAGTCTCGTACACGATCATCATTTAGACAATCTATCGGCCACGGAAGTTCGTAGCATGCTTGGGGAGCCGGACGCTTCTTCAGAGGGTAAGTTCAAGTATGGGCCGTTTCATCTTAAATACTCTCTGTTTGGTTCGGAATGGAGCCATTGGTTGAGGTTTGAATATGACATTGAAACGGATGTTGTAAAAGACTACTACTTCGGTGATAGTTAATATCAGGAAGCAAGTAGCATCGGTTCTCACTCTTATGCAGGGAGTGGATAAGCGCATCGCAACGCTGTCTATCTGATTGGGTGAGGTTTCAACTTCCGAACTTCCTAACGCCCGGGGATAGCTATCCCCGGGCGTTAGTTGAGCATTCGGGCTTTGTTTAAAACATCGACTTGCGGGTTGAAAAGAGGGTGGATAAGGCTGTTTATTGCCATTTTCAACGTCTTAATAACGCACAGACACCAAGGCTCAGCAGCACAAATCCTGTCGGTTCCGGTACGACGACTGCCGGCGTCGTTGCTGTGTTCCAGTTGTTCAATACGATATCCAAGTCGGCCAGGCCGACGAGTCCGTCGCCGTCGAGGTCGCCCTTGAGGGGGTTACCCGGCGTCACGGTGTGGCCCCAATGAGCTAGCACCAGGTCGAGGTCCGACAACCCGACGTAGCCGTCGTTGTCGGGGTCCAAGGTTAGTGCTGCAGGTTCGCCTTCGATGGTGATGACGAAGGATTCGATATCGACGTATGACGGATCGGTCGGATAGAAGTATCCATCAAACGTGCCGATGAAGTTTGATTCGATGTACAACTGGGCCTGCCCGTCAAGGAAGGTCTGGTAACGCGGCCGCACGGTCGTGGATGGTTGGAGCGTTTGGGGCGTGTCATCGAACAGCCCGACGACGCCGAAGTAACATCCGGAAAGTCTGCTGCCGTCGGTCAGGTACTCGGACATCGATCCGATCAGGAATTCGGCGTCCAGCGCCACCGGGTAAGTGCCGGGGTCCCAGAGGCCGCCGGTGATGATCCCTGCTCCCTCGTGGCCGGTCCCGGTGACTTCGATTGTGATGTTGTTGATCTGAGAAAAGGCCATCCCGAAGTCGAGATCGACATAGCGTGTCGCATCGCCATAGGTGTGGCGTGTGCCTTCGTACTCCGGCACGTGGATACTGACAGTTGCCGCCCAGGCGGAGGATACGACGGCTGTGCATAGTAAAGCGGTGAGCCAAAAGGCAAGACGGGAAGTGTTCATCGAAAGCCCCCTTTAACAGTCATGCGATGGCATGAAGCCAGCTTGTTGAATTGCCCGGCATTTTCTATATAGCTTCTGTATAGCTACACCGTCGGACGCTATGTGACAGTGTAACACCCGCGCTTAAGGATTCCAAGATTATCTTGCGCGATTGTTGCGATATTGGTTGTGGTAGATGCGCTAACGCCTTAGCGCCCTTGTGCCCTGGGATGGCTATCCCCGGGCTTTAGGTGGGTACCCCGGGTGGGCTATCCAGTTGAATTGTGTTTAGCCGTTTGAGGGTGGTGGGTCTTGGCGTGGGGTGGGGCGGGGGAGTTGGTTGGTGATGTAGATCCAGGGTTGGGTCATGTCCTGTGCGAAGCGGTTCATTTCTTCGCGGATGGGTGTTTCGATGTTGATGCTCAGGTCCTGAACAACCTGGTCGATCTTAGGCAGATGCTGGGGGAGGTCGGTCATGTAGGTGGTTTGCTGGCGCAGGGCTTGGCCGGTCGTTTGGGCCTGCTCGGAGATTGGGGTCCAGAGTTGTTCGAATTGATCTTCGAAAGCCTTGGTGAGCAGGTCGGTGTCTGGTGCAGGTTGTTTGGGCCAAAGTGTCCAGGTAGCGGCGGCGAGGATCGCGCAGCAGGCGAGTGCGACGGCTGGTTTGAGCAGGCGAAGTAGCCATTCGTTTGATGCGCTGGCCGGCGCGGGATCGGTGATTGTTTTGTTTGCTGTGTAGTCACCGATGGGCAGGTGCTCTTGCGCGAGGGATCGCTGTTGTGAGACGGCCTGGCGTTTGAGTTGGCCGTCGAGTTGTTGCAGTTGTGATGCGAACTTGCGGTGGGACTTCAGGCGTCCGAACGTCCATGTCCAGAGCTTCGGTGGCGCGTCGTTTCGATCGATCGCGCTACTGACCCATAGTTGTGAAAGCCAACGGATCATGTCACAGCTCCTTCACTCAGCCTTGACTTACGAGGGGTCGAGGCGTGCGGTGGTGTCGAGGCGTATGCCGGTTCGGGGACGGTGACGGCCTCGGTTTTGTTTTCGGTCTCCTCTAGATGCGTCATCATGGTTCGTCTTGCACGGTAGAGCAATACTCTTACGTGTACCGCGGTGAGTCCCAGTGTTTTGGCGATCTGCTTGGTTTTCAGGTCTTCGCCGTAGTGTAACCATAGCGCGGTCCGCTGGACGGGGTCCAGTACTTTGTCGGCCAGCGCCCAGAGTCTTCGTTGGGTATCCATTCGGCTGACGGTTTCGGCTGGGCCGGGCGTCGGGTCCTGGGCGCGTTCGATGCCTTCGGCTGCTGCATCGATGCCGCGTTTGCGGAACGCATCGATCGCCATGCGGATCGCGATCGTGAACAGCCAGGCGCGGAACGAGTGCTTGGGGTTGTACTTGTCGATCTGCTGGTAGGCACGCAGCAGCGCCTGCTGCGTCAGGTCTTCGGCATCTTCGCGGCTACCCGTGCGTTTACGCATCAGGTACACAAGCCTGGGGCGGAAACGTTTGTCGAGCTGCTCGTAGGACTTGACGCACCCACCGCGGACACGCTCAGCGAGCTGTTCATCGCTGAGCGTGCCGAGTCCCCCTGCGTTGGTGGTCTGTTGCGTGCTTGGGTCAGTCAATTTGCCGAATCCGATTGTTTAGTTGCGATGAGTGGACAGGATTATCAGGGCGTTTCCACGACGTCGACTGTTTCTTCGGTCTCTTGCATTTCTACCGGCGCGGCCTTGGGATGATGATTGTTTTGATGATGATCCATGTCTTCGAGTTTACCGATCAGTTCTTCCAGTTGCTCGAAGCTGCTGGTCATGGTGGCGACGACGACGGTGTCGTTGGGCGTGTAGTTGACCTTGATGAGTTGGCCGAGTTCACCGAGCGGTCGAGCCTCGGGTTCGCTGCTGGCGACCAGTTGCATCATCGCCAGGCCGCCTTGCAGTAGTTGACAGACCTGCTCGGCTCGGAGTGCGTCGGTCATGGTGAGTTTGAGTGTGACGGTGGCGTTTTCGCCTGCTTCTTTGAGCGTGAGTTGTCCGCGTTGGATCATCTCAGCGATCCTGGAGGGGGGGCCTTCGGCGCGGGCGGCTTGCGCCAGTTCGGGCAGGCCGTTGAACCAGGCATTCAGCAGGGTGCCTGAATCGTCGCCGTCGGACATCAGTTTGGCGTTACCGTCGATGGTCTGGTCGACCATGTCGCGGGTACGCTTCGGGTCGAAGGAGGCGACGAGGTAGTAGGAATCGCCGAACGATCGTTTGGGGATGGCGCAGTAGAGTCGGTCGGCCTGGCCCATCGGGTCTTCGGTGAGTATGGAGTGGATGATGACCTTGTCGCGGTAGACTTCGGAGCTGTAATCCGGGGCGGTCAGCAACAGGCCGCTGATGTTGCCCGCGCTTGGGCCGATGTCGGCGACGAGTGCGAACTGTTTCTTGTCATAGCCTGAGCCGAAGAGGACGGTTTGGCCGAGCGAGTTACGCAGGTCGATGCCGACGGTGTTGGAGAACTCATCGATGATTGAGTCGATTTCGGGTTCTTCCTCGCGGATTCTTTCGAGGATGGTTTGGCCGAGCTTGCTCTGCATGATCCGTGAGGGGTTGAGCACGAGCGCGAACTGTGCATCGTCCGGCACGAGCGTCGATTGTGATTGGGCCTGGGTGGGCAGGACGGTGAGAAGCAGGCAGAGGATCAGGATCAGGGACGTGATATTGCGTTTCATGGTTATTTTCTCCGGCTGACGCATGTTTGTTTGGTCGGTCAATCAAGCATACGTCGGATGGGGCCGGAGTGTTACAGACGTTTTGGGGCCGGTTTGGTTCAGGCGCATTTTGTGAGTCGATTTTCGCGTCGCCAGGCCCAGATAAGCAGCAGGGCGGTGGAAGAGAGGGTCAGGAGGGCGGCGCAGGAGAGGGCGGTGATGACCCAGATGTCTATGAGGGCGGGCTGAGCGCGGAGCGTGGCGGGCATCGCGTATGCCCCGGCGAATTCGAAGGCGGAGAAGATCGCAAAGCCGAGGACCAGGAAGGGTAAAAGGTATGCGGCGGTAAGCGGTAATGCTTTGGGAAACAGGCGGGGTTGTGAGCGGCGGCCGGATCTTAACGCCCATAGTCCCATACCCATGCAAATCGCAAGCGCGGCAGTCAGGATCGCGCCGAGCGGGCCGGCAAACACGAGGCCGAGGTAGCCTGAGACGGACGGGTAGTAGGCTTCGTCGATGGCGCTGAAGGTGATGAAGTTGGGCCAGTCTGCGATGAAGTTGCGAACGCGGTCGATCTCACCCATCTGGTAGCTCAGCCAGACCGAGGCGGCGACGATGCCCAGGCCGGTAAGCGCGAGGCCTTGGGTCGTCATTTTGCTCAGGATGCCAGCCTGGGCAGGGGCGAGGCGGCGGTGGGTGGATGTTAAAAGTCCGGGGGACGCGGCCGAGCTGCTCTTGGCGGAAAGCGCCGGCGTTTGTCCCCCTGGACGGGCAGAATGAGGCGAATGAATAGCCCCGGAAGCAAGTTTCCCGGAAGGTGTTTGGATGGCTTGGGGCTGCGTTTGTGATGTGCAATCGCTGAGACTGGGCTGGAGCGTCGTCGTTGACATGTGACACCTCCCTAGCGTGTCGTGCCAGAGGCACTTTCAGGCTGATGCATGGGTGTAGTCGCATGACGGACAGATTTATGTCATGCCCCCAATAGGAAATTTTGATTCGGGTGTGTATTCATTGATCACACCGTGCTCGCGGGTGGTTTTGTGCATCGGGTCTGCACTTTTGTAAATGGGTTATGATCCTGTGATGAATCAGACAACCCATGAACAAGTAAAAATCGGCATCATCGGCGGCAGCGGCCTGGGCGACGCGCTCGGGGCGGAAAAGGGCGAGACGATCGAAGTCGATACCCCTTTCGGTAAACCCAGTTCACCGATCACGCTCGCGGATTGGGGAACTTCCGGGGGTGGCACACAGGTCGCGATCCTTCAACGTCACGGCCCGGGGCACACGCTCAACCCTTCGGCTGTGCCGTACCGCGCTAATATCTACGCACTCAAGAGCCTGGGTGTTACACATATTCTCGCAAGCGGCGCAACCGGCTCATTGCGCGAAGAGGTCGCACCGGGTGATCTTGTCATCGTCGATCAACTGATAGATAAGACGCACAAGCGGGCAAACACCTTTTACGAATGTGCCGCGGTACACGTGGAATTTTCCGAGCCGTTCTGCCCGGTGATGCGCAAGTGGCTCTTGGATGCGGCCAAGGGGCTCGACGGGATCAAGGTGCACGAAACGGGGACGTATGTGGTGATGGAAGGGCCTGCCTTTTCGACCAAGGCTGAATCCAACATGCACCGGCAGTGGGGCGGCGACCTGATCGGCATGACGGCGATGCCCGAGGCGAAGCTCGCGCGTGAAGCGGAGATCGCGTATGCGATGATCGCCATGCCGACGGATTACGACTGTTGGCGGCCACACGATCCGAATGTACCTGCGCAGAATCTGCTGGAAGAGATCATCGGGAACCTGCAAAAAGCGACGAAGGCGAACATCGCGCTGATGAAGCAGGCGCTGCGCGATACGAGCGCGTTGCAGGCTGAACCGAGTCCGGCGCACAGCGCGCTGGCGCTGGGAATCTGGTCGGATAACTCGAAGATCGATCGGGTGGCGGTTGAGCGGTTGGATTTGTTGTGGGGGAAGTATTTTGGATAGGGGGTGAACCGCGAAGGGGCGAAGAGCGCGGAGAAGATTAGCCACAGATGAACACGGATGAACACGGATAAGAAAAAAGAGTTGAGGCTGATGAGCAGCGTTTGGTTCTTAGATTCAGTTAGTAGTAGAGGATTGTTCGTTTTCGATCCATGTTTTAAAGGGGGAATTTACTGATGACACATTATTGGTTGATTGCGATTGGCTTGTTGTGTGTTGCGTTAAACCTGGAAGTCAACGGGCTAGGTATTTGTCTGCCAAGCTGTATTGGATATGGCCTCATTGCCGGGGCTTGCTGGGCGATACGTGATCGTCAGAAGGTGTATTCATTTGCTGCTGTTGCATCAGGTATTCAAGTAGTTCTGACGTTTCCTGATTTATTCAGGGGCCAAACGACCGATCGTCTCGATTGGCTTTATGTCTGGACCTATTGGCCTTTCTACATCCTCTACCTGCTGACGCTCTTGTTTCTCTTGATAGGGCTTTGGCGAGAAGCGAATCTAAAAGGCATCGAATGGGTGAAGCTTGCGTGCATCGCCATCGTGCCGGTTTGTCTGGTTTCAACTGCGATCGTTCGGGTTATTCCAGTGGACGATAATATCAATCTACTGGTTGCATTTTTCTTCGACAGCCTGACACCGGTTTGCCTGGCGGCATTGTATGTCGTGTCGTCGCGTTTGTTGGAATAGCACCTCTTCGCTTGGCTCGTATCCGTGTTTATCGGTGGCTAATCTTCTTCGCGCTCTTTGCGCCTTCGCGGTTCATCTGCATTTGTTGAGTTACCCCGGGCAAGCCCGGGGCTAAGTGTGTTTTATGTATCGCGGCGTTTGGCGGTCCAGGCTTGGCATAGATAGGGCATCGGCACAACATCGACATTGTGTTTGTCCAGGTCCTGTTCGATGAGTTGGATCAGTTTGGCGAAGCGCTGTGGGCCTGCGGAGACGTTGAGGTGGTTGTGGCTGTGCCAGAGTGCGAGGTAGCGCTCGCGGGGCATGTTGATGATGTGGCGGTGTTCGTTGCGGGTTACATCGTGAAAGAGGCCGTTTGAGGTGAGTACGTTTTCCCAGTTGCCGTTGTCGCGGTAGGTATCGTCGAATTCGGGGACGTTGGTACGTATCAGTTCCCATGTGCGCGTGAGTATCGGTTCTTCATTGTTAAGGCGGTTGTTCCACAGCGCGGTGAAAGCGCTGTTGGGTTTGAGGATGCGGTGCAGTTCGGGCAGGGCCTGGTCGGGTTTGGCCCAGTGGAATGCCTGTGCGGCGGTGATCCAATCCTGCGAAGCATCAGGCAGGTAAGTTTCTTCAAACGTGCCTTTGACCCAACGGACGTTCGTATGGGTTACCGCTTTGTTACTCATGACGGGGTTGGGTTCGACGGCGGTCATGTTGAAGCCATGCGCTGCGAGTTGAGCGGTGAAGATGCCGGTGCCCGCGCCGATGTCAGCGACGTTGGCGCTGGGTTGGAGGTTGAGTTGGTGGATAAGCTCTTCGATCAGGGCGACGGGGTAGTTCGGGCGTGAAGCCTGATACGCGTCGGCTTGTTCGGTGAAGTCGCCGAGTTTTTGTGGGGCGGGTTGTGAGTGATTGTTTTGGGTCATGGGGCCGATCTTAGTCGGCGGTGGTTAGGCGGCAATGTGGTAGACGAATAAAAAACCCCAGGCTTCCGCCTGGGGCTAAATGGGTCGAAGGCAGGACGGTGAGGTTTACTTGCCGCCGTTGCCGTTGTTTTTCTTTGTTGGTTTTTCGCCGCGGGCTTTCTGGTCGGCGAGTTCTCGGCGGTTGATGGCGGTTTCGCGTGGGAAGTCGAAGGCGAGGCGTACCTTGTCGCCTTGGATTTCGACGATGCGGATGACCCCTTGGGGGTTGCCTGGGTCGCCAATTACGACTTCTTCGCCGACGCGGCGTGTGAGTGCGAGCATGCCTTTGGTCTCCTGACCCTGTCTTCCCGGGCCGCTGGGGGTGTCGCGGCTTGGGTATCTCGTCCTGAGTCCGCCGATTACATTGGCGGGGTAGGGGTTTAGCTCACTTGCTCAACGCCGGTCACTTCCGGGATCTTTTCGCGCACGTTGCGTTCAATGCCCATGTGCAGGGTCATCCCGCTGGACGGACAGCCGATGCAGGCGCCCAGCAGGCGTATCTGCACGACACCCTCGTCGGTGACGGCGACCAGTTCCAGGTCCCCGCCGTCGGACTGGACGGCCGGTCGGATCCGTTCGATCACCTCTTCCACGCGTTCGTAGATACTGCGGGTGTCAGCTGTGGTATTACCGTCCTGGGTCATTGTGCTCCTTGCGATCCATCGAAAGTGGTGGCCGCGTTGATAGCCGGGTTATCCCGGAACGTCCGGGGCTGCCGGGTCACTGCGTCTGCGACACCGTATGATAGGTCGGCATAAGGTAATAGACAATTCAGTCGGGTGGGGGATGGGGTGTTTAAAAGGGGTTTACACAAAGATTTTGGCGGCAATTTGAATCCGATAATCTGTTAAATGGATTGATTTTACGATCGGGGGCGGGTTGCTGGTCGATAGCAGTATCCCCAGTTCGGCAAGGATGTTTATGGCATTGAGTGGTAACTGCTGCGGGTTTGACGTGGATGGGGCATGCTGATATGCTCCTGCGTCGGTTTGGATCTGATCCAGGCTGACCGATGCAGCGGTTTTCATAGCGACCGGATGTTAGGGGCGCGGATTGGTTACAAGGCCAGTTCGACGCCCCTTGTCAATCGGTGTGAAGTCGCTAAAGTGCCGAGTCTTGGGCTCGGTGACAGCCACTGCGTCAGGGTGCGCGGGCTGTCAAGGCATTTGGCCGCCACCCTAGCTCAGTGGTAGAGCACTCCCTTGGTAAGGGAGAGGTCGTGGGTTCAAGTCCCATGGGTGGCTTTTTGAGGACGGCTAATTAGATCAGCCGGGTACGGGCTCGGCGGCCGACACAGGTGAATTGGAAACCGATCACGGCCGGACGCGTTGACGCCTAACACAGCGTGTCCGGGTACAACCAAGAACAACGGAAAGTTAGGCGGAGGTTTCAGACGATGGCGAAGGGTGTATTCGAACGTACCAAGCCTCACGTGAACGTCGGCACGATCGGTCACGTGGACCATGGCAAGACGACTCTGACTGCGGCGATCACCGCCGTGCAGGCCGCGAAGGGTCTGGCAACTTATAAGCCCTACGACGAAGTCGCCAAGGCGTCCGAATCCGACGGCCGTCGTGACGCGACCAAGATCATGACGATCGCGACCTCGCACGTGGAATACGAATCCGAAAACCGGCACTACGCCCACGTCGACTGCCCGGGCCACGCCGACTTCGTGAAGAACATGATCACCGGCGCCGCCCAGATGGACGGTGCGATCCTGGTCGTGTCCGCCGCGGACGGCCCGATGCCGCAGACCCGCGAGCACGTGCTGCTGGCCCGCCAAGTCAACGTGCCCAAGCTCGTTGTCTTCCTGAACAAGGTCGACCTGGTCGACGACCCGGAACTGCTCGAACTGGTCGAGCTGGAAGTCCAGGAACTGCTGACCAAGTACGACTTCGAGGAAGATACCCCGATCATCAAGGGTGCCTCTTTCCCCGCGCTGCAGAACCCGACCGATCCGGAAGCCACCAAGTGCATCCAGGAGCTGATGGACGCGATCGATACGTGGATCCCCGAACCGGAACGCGAAGTCGACAAGCCGTTCCTGATGTCCGTCGAAGACGTGTTCTCGATCAAGGGCCGCGGCACCGTCGCCACCGGCCGTATCGAACGCGGCAAGGTCAAGGTTGGTGACAAGGTCGAGATCGTCGGCCTGGGCCCAACGCAGGAAACCACCATCACCGGCGTGGAAATGTTCAATAAGACCATGGACGAAGGCATGGCCGGCGACAACTGCGGCTGCCTGCTGCGTGGTATTGAAAAGAGCCAGATCGAACGCGGCCAGGTGCTTGCTGCTCCCAAGAGCATCACGCCTCACACCAAGTTCGAGGGTGAAATTTACGTGTTGACCAAGGAAGAAGGCGGTCGTCACACCCCGTTCTTCGCCGGCTACAAGCCGCAGTTCTACTTCCGTACGACGGACGTGACCGGGCAGATTGAACTGACCGGCGGCGCCGAGATGTGCATGCCCGGCGACAACATCACCATGAAGATCGACCTTGGCGACAAGCCGATCGCGATGGAAGAGCAACTCCGTTTTGCTGTACGTGAAGGCGGCCGCACCGTGGGTGCCGGCGTCGTGACCAAGATTGTTGAGTAATTAACAAGCCCTTAGCCGTTAGCCTTTAGCCGTTAGCACTGATGATGCTGATGGCTAAAGGCTGGCTAAAGGCTGATTCGAATTAGCTAAAGGCTCTTTACCATGGCCAAGAAAGCCGAAGCAGTTGAATACGTGTGGCTCCAGTGCTCGGAGTGTGGTGATCTGAATTACCGCACACCCGTGAACGTCAAGGGCGGTCTGCCCGAGAAGCTCAAGGCCGGCCTGAAGAAGTACTCGCCACGCCTGCGTAAACACACGCTGCATAAGATCAAACGTAAGTAGTGACCGCGAAGCGGGCACGCACGGCTTGGCCGTGCTGAGGGCGCAGCCCGAGTTTAACGGCCGAGCTTGCTCGGCCCCAGGCTTCGACCCCTCGTGCCGCACGCTCTTACGCCAGTAGCTCAATTGGCAGAGCAGCGGATTCCAAATCCGCAGGTTGGGGGTTCGAGTCCTCCCTGGCGTGTCTGGACGGGACGGGCTGGTTAGGAAAGCTTGGCCTGTCAACGTGAACGAAACCCGTCGGCCATTGGCCTTTCGCCTCCTGCAAAGGCTTTCCGGGTGGCAGGCAATGTTCTGTTCTGGCCGACGACTAAATACAAGCGGTTCGTTGTCAATTGCAACTGATCCAGCCGCAATGCAAGCCTAACGCTTGGTGAATACCCATGGCACTATCTATCTACAAACCCGGTCAAGGTTATTACACGCGGATGCTCTCGGCGGTGGGTGTCGGCGTGATGGTGCTCTCGGGTGTGGGCTGGCTGTGGGAGAAGATGCCCACCATCGTCCGTAACACGGACCACATCCTGTACTACCAGGCGGGGATGGCGGTCGGCGTGATCGCGGTTTTCGGGATCATCGTTTTCCTGATCCTCAACAAGCCTAACGTCGCCGACTTCATGATCGCCACCGAAGCCGAGATGAACAAGGTCAACTGGCCCAGCAAGAAAGAGATCATCGGCTCGACGTGGGTCGTGATCTGCGGCACCGCGTTCATCGCGCTGCTGCTGTGGGGGATCAATATTGGCTTTGCTTCACTGTTCCGAGCCATCGGCCTGTTGGTCTAAGGATAATCCACGGCAACCCCGGCGAATCTCGCAGATCAGGGCAACTATTATGGCTGACGATAACCTCCTCCAGGACGAAGACGTCACGATGCAGAATCCCGAACACCCCGACCTTCCTGACGAAACGCCAGAACCGAACGAAGGCGAAGCGGGATCCTCGCAGCCGCACGAATCGCCCGAAGCCTCCGGCATGCCCGGCGGCGAGGACGAAGAACTGCTGGTCACGCCAGGCATGAACTGGTTCGTCCTGCGTGTCGCTTCCAACAAGGAAGATTCCGTCCGCGAGACGCTGCTGCGCAAGATCAAGATCGAGGGCTTCGAGCACCTCGTGAACCGCATCCTCGTGCCGACCGAGAAGGAAAAGACCATCAAGGCCGGCAAGCAGAAGATCGTCGAGAAGAAGCTGTACCCCGGCTACGTCTTCGTCGAGATGCAGCTTGAAGATGACGGCCGCATCCCCCAGGACGTGTTCTTCCTCATCAAGGAAACGACCGGCGTCGGCGACTTCATCGGCACAGCCGGGCGTCCATCGCCCATGTCGATCCCCGAGATCGAGAAGATGCAGATGGCGTCCAAGCCCGCCGAGGAACAGCCCACCGTCAAGATGGAATTCGCACCCGGCGATCACATCAAGATCCGCGAGGGCCCGTTCGAGAACATGGAAGGCACCGTGGACGAGTTGTTGCCCGACCAGGGCAAGGTTCGCGTGGTGGTCACCATCTTCGGTCGAGCCACCCCGATCGAACTGGAATACTGGCTCATCGAGAAGTTCGAAGAGTAAAATCGGGTATCGGGTATCGGGTATCGGGTATCGGGTATCGGGTATCGGGTATTTTCCCGTCAACCCAACGCCGGTCCTGAGCGAAGCTAGGGGCCGGGCGACATGCGGCTCAATAACCAGATTACACTTAAGCGCCCCTTTCGAGGGGCGTTTTTTATGCGCGGGGGAGGGGGAAAGCAGAAAAACAGAAAATACGATCCTGCAGATTCTCGAACTCCGGGAAGAGACCCGCGGAAAGCTGCTGCGCAGCTATCGCGCGGCTTTAGGGGCAGAAAGCCATTAGTCTTTAGCAGTTAGCCATCAGCACAAATCCTAAATCATCAATCTTAAATCATAAATACAATTCCCCACACCCCAATCCCCCCAGTTCCTACAACCCCGTAAATTTAGATAAACAACTTATCTATCTGCTTTTATAGATTCTGATTAAAGTTCGGCGTCCGTTATGGCCGATGAATGGGATACAGGCGACTCCAACCTGCAAACGCCTCTTGGAGACTTCATCGTGAGTGCTATAGGAACCGGTATCGCTGCCGCGGTCGCCCAGACGGGCCTGCAGTCTCAGCAGGTTGCCCGTCAGCAGGACCGTAAGGAGAACAACCGGACCCGCCAGGCTCAGCGTGATTCGGAGGTGTTCGAGATCCGCCTGCTCGGTCTGGAAGAGCACGATGGCGACGAGGACGCGACACGTCTGCACGTGGACAATCAGCAGCCTGACCGGGAGCACCCGGACGATCAACGGGCTGAGAAGCACGCTGAGGCCGAGGAGCAGGCCGCCAGCATGGCTTACGAGCAGGCCAGTCGTCTGCCCGACTCCGAGACGCTGCTGCAGCAGCTAAACGCCAGTGCCGATCCGGCCATCAAACAGAAAGCGATCAGCGCCCGCCCGCGCGAAGATGGTGATGCCTTGTACACGCACATCGATATCAAGGTGTGATTAGGGTTTAGGGTCTGGGGTCTGGTCGGACCGGAGTTCATGATTTGGAACTGTTGCCACACTCCCCGTTTAGCGGGCGAGTTTACTCGCCTTCGCGTGATCCTCTTCTCCTGCTCTTCTGATCTACCCTCTCCTGCTCAAAGCGGCCCGGCCCTTCGCTGCGCTCAGAACCGGCGTTGGGGGGGAGGGGAGCCATTAGAGCGTCTTCCAATCTCATGTAGCATACCCGCAGCTGCGGAAGTAGTTGCGGCACTCGTCCAGGGATACCGCACGCAACGCCCGACCGATCGCCTCAATCAGTTTGTCGCTGGTCCGCGCGGCGGCGGCACGCAGCAGGGCTTTGACCTTGCTCCACATCTTCTCGATCGGGTTGAAGTCCGGTGAGTACGGCGGTAAGTACCACAGGTCACAGCCCGCCGCTTCGATCGCTTCACGCACCCCGCGCACCTTATGCGACGCCAGGTTATCCATCACGACGATCTGGCCTTGCTTTAGTGCCGGGGCCAGGCAACGCTCGACGTAGCCTCGGAACAGCGCCGCATCCGTCGCGCCGTCGAAGGCCAGCGTCGCCCGTTGGATCACACCCTCACAACCGATCGCGCTGAGCATCGTCGTCGTACGCCAGTGGCTGTGCGGCGCCGCGGCGTCCAGCCGGCAACCGCGTCCGGCCCAGCCCCGCAGGCGGGTCATGTTCGTCCTCGCGCCCGATTCATCCAGGAAAACAAGCTGCTTAGGCTCGATGAACCGTGTGGCGATGCGGAAGTTCACACGCTGCTGCTTCACATCCGCGCGGTCCTGCTCGCTGGGCCGTAATGACTTTTTTTAAACGTCCACCCCAGCTTCCAACGCACCGTCCGCCACATCGTGCCCAGCCCGCAACGGATGCCCAGCTCACGCTCACAACGCACACGCAACGCATCCAGCGTCGTGTCCGGCTTCTGCTTGAGCATCGCATGTACACGCTGCAGGTCTTTGCCGGCGAACCGGCTGACGTAGTCGCCGCCCTGAGGCCGCGGCGCGATCCCCTCGCCTTCACGACGCCGTTGCTTGAGCCGACGCACCCACGAGGCGCTGACCGAGAACCGCTTGGCCACCTCACGCGTGCCGTGCCCGGCATCACACGCCGCCAACACCCGCTTCCGCAGATCCATTGAATATGCCTTCATCAAAGCCTCCTTGCTTGAAGGCACAGCATAATCACTTGTGTACAAGGGCGCTACAGTGGCGTGGAAGATGCTCTAGCCTTTAGCAATTAGCCATTAGCAATACAATTCCCACACCCCACACCCCACACCCCACACCCCACACCCCACACCCCACACCCCACACCCCACACCCCACACCCCACACCCCACACCCCAAATCCTTAAATCACCATTCCTTGCATCCCGCTGCCGGGGTACAATCCAATCATGCTCTGGCAGATTCTTTCTATCGTCGCCCTGATCGCGCTGGCTGCTTCTGCTGCGTATTGCGTATGGCTGTATGCCGACCGCAAATCGCTTCGGGCCGACCGTGACCGTGTGGCGGGCGATCTGAAGCAGCGTGAAACCGCGATCGAAGGCTACATGAATGCGATCGATGAACTGGAGAAGTCGGTTCACGAGAAGGAAAACCAACTCACCGAGCTGCGCGCCAAACACGAGGGGCTGGATGATAAGTTCAAAGCCCTGGCCAACGATGTGCTCAAGCAGTCGAACGAGCAGTTTTTGCAGCTAGCCAAGAAGACCTTGGATGGCGAACAGAAGGATGCGGCCGCGCAGCTTGAGCAGCGCAAGCAGGCGATTGAGGCGCTGATCAAACCGATCCGCGAAGCGCTTGATAAACACTCCAAAGCCGTCACCGATATCGAGAAGGAACGCAAGCAGGACCAGGGTTCGCTGCGTCAGCAACTGTCATCCATGATCGATGTGCAGCGCCGACTCGGCGAACAGACCACCGCACTGACGACCGCGCTTAAGGGTTCCGCCACCGCGCGCGGGCGCTGGGGTGAGATCACGCTCCGGCGTATCGTCGAGATGGCGGGCATGAGTAACTACTGCGACTTTGATGAACAGGTCACCATCTGGACAGGCGAAGACCGTCTGCGCCCGGACATGGTTGTGCATCTGCCATCAAGCCGATCCATCGTGATCGACGCCAAGGCGGTCGGCGAAAACTACTTCCAGGCGATGGAAACCGAAGACCCGACGCAGCGCAAGCACCTGCTGCACAAGCACGCCGGCGATCTGAAGTCGCGCGTCACGGAACTGTCGCGCAAGAGCTACACACAGAGCCTGACCGAAGCGCCGGACTTTGTGGTGTTGTTCGTGCCGGGCGAAGCGTTTCTGACCGCGGCGCTCGATGTCGAAACGGGCCTTGCTGAAAGCGCGATGGCCAACGGCGTCGTCATCGCAACACCCGCGATCCTCATCAGCCTGCTGCGCGTGGTCGAGATGGGCTGGCGTGAGACGCGCATGGCGGAGAACGCCCGCAAGATCAGCGACCTCGGCCGAGAGCTGCACGAACGCATCACCGTCGCGACGGGCCACGTCGACAAGCTGGGCCAGAACCTTGGCCGGGCCGTCAAGTCTTACAACGACTTCGTCGGCAGCTTCGAGACTCGTGTCGTCAGTAGCGCCCGCAAGTTCAAAGAACTCGGCGCGGATTCGGCGAAGGAACTGCCCGCCGATCCAACGCCGCAGATCGAAATCATGCCGCGCGAGGTGAAGCAGTCTGCGGCGGAGTGATGCGGTTCGGATAAGAGGGTTCACCGCAGAGGACGCAGAGGGCGCGGAGAAAGACAAGAAGAAGTATCCGCAGATTTCGGGGATTACGCAGATTTTGATGAGTAAATGCGAGCCCGGGACTACGGGCTGTTTATTATTTGTCATCCACTTCATATTCAAACACTGGCCGTCCACACTTGGCACATCGTTTCTTGAGACGCCCGTCTCTGTCGCGAGTCAGATTGCCGTGCAGATCAGTATCACAGGATAGACACCAGGGTAACGCTCCATATGGCCCATACTTTTTAACGGCCTTAAGCAATAGCCGCGGTTGCATTGCGATCCAGGCTACAACCAGAATATATAACGCCACGATCGCTGCGATTTTCAGTGTCATCAGCCACCATGTGCCCCAACTTTGCCAGATCCAGTACCCAATTACACATACGAGGATAGCCCATAGCAACCATCCCTCTAAGACCAGCGTGAGAGATACTACGAAGCCCTCCAGCAGCAGATGTTGCCGTTGAGCAAAGTGGAGATTCTTGGTGAGGTCTTTACGTTGTCGGTCCTTCGGATACGTGGTCATCGACGGATCGATCAGTGATTGCAGAGCCATGTCCTCGGCCGGCGGAGCGACGCCTTGCCGTTCCGTGTCCAGTCGATGCGTTTGCGCTCCGCAAGATTCACAGCATGTGGCGATCGGGTCTTTCAACAGGTGTCTGCAACTTAAACAATGATGTGGATACCCACGGTATGTGCGTCGGTCTAACCATCTACAGAACTTTTTACGGTCGCTGATAAGTTTGGGGATCACGATGCCTGCAACCCAGAATAGCGCGACGCTGCCGGTGATAAGCAGGATATTTGTGAGGGACACCAGATAGATGCCGTAGTACCAGATTGCGGCGAAGGGTGTGACGAAGACCGGGATCAATCCGGCGGAAAAAACGACCAACGGTAGGACGGGCTGATGCACGGGATTGGCACAGATGTGCTTGAGTAGATCGTGCCGTAGTTCATGCGGAAGATGCTGCAGTTCGGGATAGTGGGAGCGGATGATGTAGATGGCATTCCCCCTTATTTTTCAGGCCGGGATCGTCTGAACTTCCACGGCCGCCATTTGAAGTCGTAGACGAAGATGGGTTTGCCGCATTCCGGGCAGGAAGATTCGATGCGGCCGCGCAGGTCGTAGTCGCAGTAGATGCACCACGGGGCGACGCCGTCGGGGCAGTACTTTTTGATAGCCCGTTTTGAATGTGCTCGGGTGGTTCGTTGAATACGGTACCCCGCTATCCCTGCGAGAGAGATGATGGCTATCGCTGCAGCCATGGCATACCACCGGTATGTGGGGCTGTAGATGACGACGCCGATGGAGATCGGCAGGCCGAAGATGACGGCATACGCCAACGGTTCGGTCATGGCGTACCAGAATTCTGCTTCCGGTGGTTTTTTGCCTTGCAGGAAGTAGCTGATGGCTTCTCGGTCAGTCTTGTCCGGCAACTCGATGGCGGGTAGTTGCAGTTCGGGTGTTTCTTCTGTTGCTTCCTCTAAGGGTAAAGCGGTGCCCTGGCGGTCGGTGTTGAACGTGAATTGCTGCTGTGAACAGTGTGGGCAATCTTCGCGATCGAGATCATGCAAAGGTTGCCAGCAGTTCAGGCAGAAGTGTGACCGTTGGTTGTATGTGTGATTTTCCAGCCAGATGAGAAACGACTTACGGTCGTCGATGACTTTCACGACATAAGCGGCTATACAAAACGGCAGCAATGCCAACACGGCGGCCATCACAACCACAACATCGTTGTTCATTGAAAATGTGCCCAACGTGAGATAGATGGCGGTGACCATACTCACCAGCCCCACAACCGTGCCAATACCCACAAGCAATTTAGGCGCACGGCTTCGCGACATCGGGTTTTCGCAGACGCGCTTGATAACCGCCCACCTCAGTTTCCAGGGTAGTGGCTTCAGTTCAGGATAGAACGACCGGATGGGATAAAACATGTGCCCCCTCTATTCATACCTATGGCAACTGTCTCATGCTCGACATATCAGTAATTTTACAATCAAAATGAGATGTTGGTTGGTGATAGGGGGATAAGCGGGTTCACCGCAGAGGACACGGAGGGCGCTGAGAAAGGCAAATAGAAGTATTCGCAGATTACGGGGATTACGCATATTTTGATTTTGCGGATGTGGGTCTGGGCCTACGTACTGAGGCTCCGCATTCCTGGAAGGTTGGGCCGTATGTGCCTCGCAAGTCATAGCCTCAAGTGACGCAATTCAGGAATCTACCATTGGCATCAACCAGTTGCCTGGGGCCGATGAAAAAGTATCCATACGCCTCTGCCTATCACGAGCCACAAAGGCAGACAGGAGCCGACAAGAGCCAAGATAATCACGACTGCTAACCCAACTGTTGATTGGTTTTGATAACCAGCAGCCAAAGCCAAGATCACGTAGAAAACATATGACACGCAAGTCAAGCTACTGACAAAATAAAGTGACTGGAGGATAATGTAGGCTATCAAGTACCCTTTGCTTCGATCGCTTCGTCTACATTTATAAAACCCGACGCTGGCCAGGATACTTGTGATGGAAAGAAAAAATATAACCGCGAAAAGAACAAGAAGTGTTGTGCTGTCATCAGGATCTGTTTTCGCACCTAGCAACGGAAATACGCATACGAAACAACTAATCCAAATGCATGTTGAGTGAATCAACACAAGCCAATAGGAGGTTCTCCAGAATGTCGATTCGACAACCGGAAGATCATGATCTCTGACTTCGGGGACAGGTGTTGAAGGCATATTCAGTGTTTGCGCCCGGATAGGCCCGCTCCTACGGGATCAAATCGTGACTATCAGCGTTCATCAGCGTTTATCATTGTTCCACACTTCTTATCCTACTCTGCGTCCTCCGCGATCTCTGCGGTGAATCTTCTTCTTTGTTTTCAAACGTAAGGCAACTGCCCCTTTTCCGCATTCGACACTTCCACCAACAGCTCCGCGATTTTTGCGGTGATGGCTTCGATGCATTTTTTGCCTTTTTCGGCGGTGGCTTTGCGGGGGTCGCCTGCGCCGGTGTCGGGGTGGGTGGCGGACCAGGGGCGGGGGGTCCAGACGCCGGGTTGGCGGAGGGTTTTTAGTTTGAATTCGTTCATGCTTCCCGGGCCGGCCTGGTCGAGTTTGACGAGGTCGGGCGTGAGGTGCAGGAGCATGGCGGTTTCGAGTTCGCCGGCGTGGTCGCCGGGATCGTCGAGGACTTTGTTTTGAACGTCCAACGCGAGTTGCCAGAAGTTGACGACGACGATGAGCATGCCGGTTTTGGCTTGCAGGTCTCTGACTAAGGGTTTGAATTCGTTGCCGCCGTGCGCGTTGAGGATGACGAGTTTGTCGATGGCTTGTTTTTGAAGCGAGTGGACGACATCGGTGAGGATGGCGAGCGCGGTGGTGGTGGTGATGCTGATGGTGGCGACCTGGTCGAGTTGTTGGCCGTCGTTGCCATAGGGGACGACGGGGAGGACGATGGGCTTTGCGCCTTGTTTGACAGCTTCACCCGCGGCCAGTTCGGCGAGGAGCTGCGCTTCGTAGACATCCGTGCCGTGCGGCATGTGATAGTTGTGCGCTTCGGTTGCGCCCCAAGGCAGGACGGCGACGTTGGGTTTATCTTCGAGAAGCTGCTTGTAGTTGGCTTCCATTAGGACGTAAGGACGTGGGGGCATAATAGGCTCCGATTTATTACCCATATCAGACTGGCTTATGTGGGGATACTTCATAAAGGCCATAAGGCTGGTTATTGATGCTTGTCTGGCTGAATAATCGCAACTGAACGGCATCGATCGTATCAGACCCGCTCATTAGATCCGATATATCGATGGTATGCCGATCACCGAGCTGCTTATTTAAAGATAAGTTCCCTATAGCTGTAAAGACAACACTGCACCATTCAGCAGGGAATTGGCCGACAGAATACAACTCATACCTGATGCCTTCAGAGCTTAGTTGTTGTTCGGGATACGTAGCCAGTTCGCAGGTCACAAATAGATTTTGTTTCTTATTTGTAGATAATGAGACGGGGCCGCCTGCGGAAAAGCCGATTATGGACGTCAATGTTTCATTGTCTAATTCACCATATTGTTTGACCAGAGGTGTAAATAAGACTTTATAGAATTCTTGATAATCCATAATATCTCACATCATCCAAGTAAAATGCAACAAGCTATCAACTCATTTTCGGCAACACGGTATCGACTTCTGGGAAGTAGCGGCGGATGACGGAGCAGTCGAACTTGCTCATGATGGCGGCGGCGGGTTCGCGTTCGAGCAGGAACTTGAAGGCTTTTTCGACGACCTTGGACGGGGGGATCGCGCCTTTGCTCCAGTGGTCGTAATCCTGGAAGCTGAGGGTGACGGCGTAGGTGTGGCGTTTGCCGGCATCGAAGACGCTGACTTCGTAGGACCAGTGTTTTTTGCCTTCGACCTCCGGGCCGATCTCGATTTCAGCCATACGCGGGCTCCATCCTTGGTATCTTTGTCAGCTACAATAAGCACGATGTGTGATGAAAGCCAGCGCCAGGAAAAGATGGCCCATCCCCGTATCGCGATCCGTCGGCATACGGACCGTTGTTTTCACGAGGTGGAGGAGGTTGTGCCGGCGGGGCTGGATCGGGCGGGCGAGGCGGTGGGAATCCGCGGGTATATCATTGACGGCGTGATGATAGATGTGGAGGATGTGGCGGAGGTCCGTGAAGTTTTGGGAGTAGATGGTTTGCCTGATTGTCAGCGTGATTAACCGGGAAGAAGGGATAGACAGATGAGAAGCAATATTTTGTTCACGCGTGTTTTGTTGGCCATGGTTTTATTGGCGGTTGGTTTGCAGTCGTCGATTGTGCGTGCGGAGGAAAGCGAATCAAGTGAGAGCAAGTACGCCAACGATGCGCTGAAGGTCGCATACGCCTACGCGGACGGCGGCGGGTATATCTGGAAAGACTCGACCGGCGTCAACGAAACGCTTGAATTCGATGGCAAAACGATCCTCAAGAAGCAGCCTGAAGGCACGTACTGCTGCGGGTTCACGTTCCAGGTCGCGTTCCGTCTTGCAGAGCATCGCGGGCTGTTTGAAGGCAAGACGTATGAGCAGGTGAAGAACTTCCAACGCGAGTGGTACGGCTCGAGCAAAGAGAGCGCCGAGACGCAGTGCACGATGGCGATGGAGCACCTCGGCGTCGGCCATGCTGTGACGCACGATGAAGCACGCCCGGGCGACTTCGGCAACTTCTGGCGCACCAAGGGCGGGCACAGCATTATCTTCCTGAGCTGGATCACGGATGATGATGGCAACCGCATCGGTTTAAAGTACCGCTCGAGCCAAGGCTCGACGGACGGCATCGGCGACAACACGGAATACTTTGATGGGCACGGCGGCAAGGTCGTGCCGGAGCGGATTTATCTTTGCCGGTTCAATGAGCCGGTGAAGGAGGAGGAAGAGGTGAGGGGGAAGAATCGTTAGGGGAGGAGGAAAGCTGGAAAACAGGAAATTAGGAAAGCAGGAAATTAAGACAATGTTTACGTGCGTTTTCCGATACCCGATACCCGATACCCGATACCCGGGAAGAGACCCGCGTAAAGCTGCTGCGCAGCTATCGCGCGGCTTGGGGGGTGGGTAAAGCCGTTAGCCATTAGCACAAATCATAAATCCTAAATCATGAATCATAAATATAAACACCCTACACCATGAAACACTTACGTGAAGAACTCTGGTTTGATATTCCTGATCGGCGTGGTTACGTGAACATTTCCACGAAGGTGCAGGAGTTAGTCACGCAGAGCGGCGTGCAGAACGGGCTTTGTCTTGTGAATGCGATGCACATCACAGCCAGCGTGTATATCAACGACAACGAGTCCGGGTTGATCCAGGACTATGACGACTGGCTGGAAAAGCTCGCGCCGTTTAATGCGTCCGGCGATGTCTCGGCCGGTGGGTATCGTCATAACCGCACGGGCGAGGACAACGCCGATGCGCATATGAAACGGCAGATCATGGGGCGCGAGGTGGTGGTCGCGATAACGGATGGCGAGTTGGACTTCGGGCCTTGGGAGCAGATCTTTTATGCGGAGTTTGATGGGCGGAGGCGGAAGCGCGTGCTGGTGAAGATTATTGGGGAATGAGGGGGATGTGGGATGTTCAATGTGGAATGTTCGATGTTCAATCTAAAAGCATGTTGCCGGTGACAACATCAGATTGAACATTGCATATTGAAGATTGAACATTAGAAAACCGCCGGCGTGCTGAAGCACGCCTCGCCGTGGGGGTGATTAACTTTGTGCAAGTGTGGTGCGCCAATCAGGCCTTGATGCCGGTGATTTTGCACTTGATGTAGTGCTGGCGGTGGCCGTTTTGGCGCTTGTAGGTCTTGCGACGCCTGAACTTGGTGATGCTGACCTTTTCCGAATCATCGGGGTCGATGATGTCGGCAGTTACCGAAGCGCCGGCAACGACGGGCTGGCCGATCTTGGTGTCGCCTTCTTCGCCGCCGATCATCAGGACGCGGTCGAAGGTGAGGCTCTGGGCGTCGTCAGCCAAATCGCGCAGGTCGACACGGATGATGTCGCCTTCGGAAACCTTGATCTGTATGCCGGAGTCTTCAATGATCGCGTACATGGCTGAGTTCCTGCCTGTTCTCTATTGGGTTCTATCGCTTGAATCGAGCCGGGTAGTCTAGCAGGATGGCTGGGGATTGCAACGTGGCGACCCGTGGTGGGGCGAGAATCCATCCGCTTTCGATCTGGCGTTAATATTTAAAAATAAAAGACTTACGCGTAATTACTTGGCCGGTCGCACTTCCAGGCGCCAGTCGCGAGCTTCGCTGCTGGTGGCGGTGGCTTCCATGAAGACCTGCAGTCGGGGGGGCAGGACCATGAAACGCCAGTCCATCGGCTGGCCGGTGGGGGCCCCGGTGGCGTCCAGGAAGGTGAAGCGGTACTGGGCGTTGACGGGCTTATCATCCCGCAGACGCAGGGCGACGGTCACCTTCATGGGTGGGCCCATGTGGACGATCGGCTTGGTGTAGGACATGAAGTCGCCGAGGTTGCTCTCGGTCGCGATCTGCGGATAGCTGACCGGCGCGACGGGGTCGGGCTTCACGGCGTGGGGGGCCTTGGTGGCGTTGGCGCAGCCGACAAGCAGGCACGGCGTGGCGAGCAGGGCGGCGAAAAGCAGTGTTGAGCGTGTCATGGCGTGTCTCCTTGAGGCGTTGTGGCTGGTTGGATGGTGGCTAACTGGGCGACTTCCTGCGACTTGGGATGATACGGTGAGTGCAACTGTCCGAACAGGCGGACGAAGCCGGTCGTCCCCGGCAGGGGGGAAACCAGTGAGTTACCGCCTTCGAGCACATGTCGGCCGACGAAGCCGCCCTGGTCTTCAGTGGTTAGTTGGATGCCTTCGGCTCGATAAAGTTCGCGCAGGTCGTTGAGTGTTTTGCCGTAGAACTGGCCTGCTTGTTTGTAGCTGTCGAGCACTTGTTGGGTGGGCGGGCTGACATCCATCCCGCCGAGGATGTATGGGCCGGAGGTGTGCGATGTTGAGTACGGGTTGGTGTAGTAGATCTGGCCGGAGCTTGCCCAGGAGGGTGGTGGGGCGCTGTGGTTGTTATTGCTGACAAGGCGGATGTATCGCAGTTGGGCTTTACCCATCATTTCCGGGCCCGGCGGTCCGAGGCCGGTCAATTCAAGTTGGGTTGATGGACGGTTCTGAACGTCGAGCGTGATCGTCTGCTTCGGGTCCGACAAGTAGAGCGGTACGAGGTAGAAGCGTTGGGGCATGACATCGCAGTAACGGATATCGACGTGCGCCCCGGCTTTGAGGATGATGCCCGCAGCCATTGCAGCCAAACCGGCATAGACCGCGTCGTCGTGCCCGCCCCGCGATCCGCCGTACTGTGTTGCGATCGCGCCGCCGACGAGCATGATGTTTCCGATCGTGCTTTTAGCGCTGCGGACATCCTCCATGTTGTTCCACATGTGATCCGCGGCCATGGTGTTGACATCCTGCACGACGGGGTAGGCGCGACCCATGCTCGGGCCGAAGCGGATGCGCAGTTCGCCTTTGTCGCTGGCGAAGCGGGGGCTGAAGCGGGCGAGGGCGTTGTCGGGGCCGTAGCCTTCTTTTTGTGGGCCCAGGCCGTAGCTGACGACGAGGATCGTGTTGTACCGATTTCTGCGCAGCTCTTCGACAAGCCGGGCTAACGTGTCGTCGACTTCGAGCACGCGCAGGAAGTTGTCATCGGCTTCTTTGTCTCGGCCGAGCTGCTGGTTGGCGATGCCGGCAAGCAGGTAGCCGAGGATGAAGTTGGAGTCGCGGACGACGTAGCCGTTGTCGATGTAGTTCGCTTTCTTCAGGGCTTCTTCGGGCGAGTCGCCGGCTTCGATGGCGCGTTCGTATTCGACGGCGCGCTGAGCGATTTCGTAGGTGTCGATGCGGTTGCCTTCATCATCCGTGCCGAAGTCACGCAGGGAGAACAGGGAGTTGTTTGCAGCGGCGCGTGCGTTGTCCCACGAGCCTAGCTCGGCCTGAGTCATTGCGTAATACGCCAACGCCAGCGCCTGCTCGAACGGTTCACCTTTCCATATCTTGATGTCTTCGTTAATGACGACCGAGGCGACGGTTTTGTCTTTGTTGATGCCTTGCGTGCGCAGGACATCGTAGACTTCTTCGAAGATGTGCTGCGCGGATTGGGGGTAGCCGTCCGCGAGCGTGAGGATGCCGACGCGCATGCGATCCAGGAGGTATTCCCGGTCGGAGCGTTTTGGCTGCATGTCGTTTTGCAACTCGGTGCGTGGTCGGCCGTAGTCACCGACGGCGAGCCGTGCGGCGGGGGTTTTCATCGGTTCCTGACAGCCGAGTGTGCACAAAATGAGTACAGGTAAGACAAGCAACACGGCGATCTTTGATCGCCCGCTAAACATGCAATAGAACGCGGGCCACCGTTTAGCGGCGGATCGCAGATCCGCGCGTTGGCAACTGACGACATGTTGGATCGGTTTCAATCCCACACGTGCCCCTTTGCACTGCGTTTGAATTCGAACTTGTCGGTCCAGACCGGTTCGTGGGTGGCAAAGTCGAGTATCTCGAATTCACAGTAATACAGGTCGCTGCGCTGCTTGGCCTGGGCGCGGGTTAATGACCGGAAGGTCGCGGTGAGGGTGTGCGTGACTTTTCGGTTCTGCGCGAAGCTATCGTCGAAGTCGTAGCCGTATTCGCTGTTGCGCAGTTGCACGACGCGCTCGGGGGGGATCACGAAACGTACGGCTTTTTCATCCCACAGCGCCTGGATATCGGCCGCGCCGCGCACCTGGGCCATGATCGACCACTGCTCGTTCGGCGTCATCACTTCATCCGACAGGTTCAGGACTTTGTCCATGGAGATGATCCACGGTTCGCTATCGGGGCCGCGTTTGGCGAAGGCTTCGCTGTCGCGCAGGCTCTGGGCCATCTCGTGGGTCATGGCCTCGACGTCGTCGATCGTCCAGCGCGTGGATTGGCCGACGGGTTTGGCGTTACAACCGGTCAGTATCATCGCCGTAAGCGCAAGTGCGATGATCCGATAGCCGCCACCTGCCAAGTGGCGCGACGCGCCGGCTGGCAGCCGGCGGCCAGGGATAGCGTCGGTGCGTTCGCCACACATAGAAGTACGCATCAGTCTTTAGTCGAATGTTTGGAGTCGTAGCGGTCTGAGAAGACGATCTCGTTGGTCCCGAAGTGAACGAGTTGCACTTCCATGTAGTACTGGTTCGTTTCACCTCGGCCGATGCGGTAGAAGTCGCCGTTGAGTGTGTAGGTGGTCTGCGGATCGTAGTTGGGCGGATCGGCAAGCACCTGGTCGGATGCGACGGCCTCACGTTCTGCAAGGTCGAGCATCCGGGCGCGACGTTCGACAAATCGGAGCGTACCGCGGGCGATGTCGCTGTTGATCAGGTTGTTGCGCAGGCGTGCGGTGACGACCTCGAACTCGGTCGAGCTGACGATGCCGGTCTTGTTGTTGATGTCGCCGAGGATCACGGTGACGCGTCCCTGGTTATCGCGGATCTGCGGCAGCTTGACCAGGTCTTCGACGACCCGTTGGGCCGCCTGATCGCTGAACTCGACGAGCGAGACGGGCAGGACCTTGGCGGAGTCCCATTCGGCTTCGGTCGTTTCGGTGACGTCCAGCCGCCCGCCGCGGTTGCCACGGTCACTGATGCAGCCGCTTGCCGCCATGACGGCGATACCCAGCAGGGCTACAGTCCACATACGCTTGGTTTGGTTCATATTCATGATGGTTATCTCCATTGCTACCGCTTTTAGACGCAGCACAGGCCCGCCGGTTCCCCATGCCTGCAACAGGCTGCGCCCAGCATTGTAGCCCCCAATCCGTGTAGATGAGACTATTTACGCTTAGGCAAGGGCGTAACCTTATAACTCCACCTTGCCACCTGGCCAACGACACGGGTCGGCATCAGTGCGGCCTGGCGTACGTTTGAATAGATCGAAGTGGTCATGTAGCGGATCGCGTCACGTGTGCCCACCGCTTTGGGCTCGTGCAGGCTCAGCACCCACAACATCGCAACCAGCTTCAAGAAACCAGAACTCAGCAGCAGTACGCCGTGATACGTCAGGTGGATATCCATGATGGGCAGGTCGTGGCTCCAACCGGCCAGTTGGCTTGCCGCTAGCCCACCGAGCAGCCCCGAGAGGATCCCGCCGACCGCGGTGGCGATGGAGTTGACCGCGACATAGGCCGTTCCCCCCGTACGATCCTTGCCCCGACCGCCGCCTGACATGTTCAGGATGAAGTTGAAGTTCGCGATTTCCATCCCGGGCCAGACGAAGACCGCGATCAGCACCATGGAATAACCGAGCATGTAGTGGTTGGGGCCGACCAGCAGCCAGCCGATCGAGTCCGACAGGCTCAAGCATCCGACGATCAGCATCACGGGTTTCTTGCCCAGCCGGTCGATCAGTGTGCCCCAGATCTTGAAGCTGAACATCCGCACGATCAGCGGGACGCCGATCAGCATTATGTTGGCGCGTTGGTTCGACCAGCCGATGACGTCGAACAGGTAGAGCCAGATGTATTGGCCGATGCAGCCGATCCCCAGCATGAGTGTGAAGTTGAACGCCAAATACCTGCGGAATTCTGGCACTTTCAGGGGTTTGAGCATCATCCGCAGGATGCCGTCCGTATCCGGTTTGGGTTTGTCATCCGTGTCATCCACAAAGCGGAAACACAGGATATCCAGCGTGCCCACCATGCCGGCAACGCCGAGGATCGCCGAGGTGACCTTGAGCATGATGTCCGGGTGCATGCCTTGCGCGTTGGCAGCCTGATCCAGTGCGTATCCGATACCCAGCGTCGTGATGAGACCGATGGGTTGGCCTATCTGGTTGCGCAGTCCGAAGTATCGGCCCCGTATCTGCCTGGGGATCACGTCCGACATCCAGTTCATCCACGCCGGGACGGATGCCTGGGCGCATGACCAGGTCAGCAGCAGCGACAAGAGCATCGTCGGCCACCACCATTCCCGGCTGTTGGGGAAGATCCATGGGATCATCGCTGTGAGTGTCCACAGCGCGCGCCCGAAACTGCCCAGCCAGAGGAAGACCATTTTCCGTCGGCCGTATCGTTCGACGAGATAGCTGACGGGTAGTTGCAGCAAGGTTCCGACAAACGGCAGCGTCGCCAGGACACCGAAGCCGTACTCAGGCAGGCCCATTTCCTTGCTGAAGCGCGTCATGGCCGCGCCCGAGATCGACCAGAGCCAGACCGAGCCGAACGTCCAGGCATAGAGGACGAACATCAGTTGTTTGCGCAGCGACAGCGGCAGGCCGGTGCTGGTGCGTGTGCGCAATAGGGCGGGTTTGGGTTGGCTACTTCGGCGGGCCATGTTGTACTGCGGGGGGAGGGTTGGCGTGTTCGACCCAGACGCGCGTCACAAGCCGGTGGGCGCGCATGATAGGGAGTCGGTTCGATACTGCAAACTCAAGTCTGCGTTGATGTTGTGCGGGGGCGACGAATGGGGGATGGCTGTTGATTTCGTGCAACAACCTGCGTGACCGGACAGGGTCCGAAAACCACCTAATTTAACATAAAGTGCTGCTGGCCATTGGATTATATTGGGGTATAATGTGTAATAACGGGTGGCATGACGGTTGCGAATATCTGCTTGTCGCCCGGAGGGAGAGGTGCCGGCCAGAGATGTTCAGGCCGGATGACGCCGCCCGCAAGGGGCAAAATGAAGAGAGTCGAACGTCGATCGGTTGAGGGACCCTTCGACGTGCCCCGGACAAAAGCCGCCCGGAGCCGGAAGGAGAGACATCAGTGATGAGATTCAGGGATGTATGCATAAGTATGGTTGCGCTTAGCGCGATGGCGATGCCGGTGCTGGCCGATGGGCCTGTCACCGTCGTCGGCAAAGCAAAGCCCGGATTGACTGTACCCGTACAACGCGAAAAATCCGCCTACGAACTGATCCCGGTCAGCAACATGAACCGTGATACCGTGGGCTTGTTGATGCGAGACGACGTGGTTGAACCGGAAGTGGCCACGCTGCAGATGGGCGGACAGGCGATCTATGTCGATCCGGACCGCAACTACATCAAGCAGACCGGCGGCATCGACACCGGGCACTCCATTTTGCGTGCCCAACGGCTGTACAAAGCCTTGACCGCCCAGGACACCGCTTACGTGATCCACCGCGGCAAACTGGCGCCGGTTGAAGAGAAAAAGACGATCACGCCCCGCGCGATCCTGCTCCGCCCGGACTTCATGCAACGCCGGACACCGCAGCAACCCATGACCCCGGCCCCCGCTCCGATGCGGCCGAAGGTCGAGAAAGGCCCCGTCGCCTCGGCGATGTGAAAGAATCCATACCGGTTAACGCCGGAATAACCGTACCCCTGATCGAGTGCGGCTCAGTGCATCCTCTGCCTGGGCCGTGCTTTTTTGCGCGCGGATGGATTGAAGCACACAGGCACAGAGAAAGAAACATGGAACAGGGATGGACACGGATATCTGTAAATGCACGAATGTCGAAAGAATGCCCAATTACCAATGACGAATTTTTGAACGTATATGATTTTGGCATTTGTCATTTGAGCATTCATTCGACATCCGACATTCGTGCATTCGCCATTCTCCCCTATCCGTGTCCATCCCTGTTCCTCAATTCTGCGGCTTTGTGGTTAAGAAGTGTTAATTCAAGTATAAATTCAGCATGCCGGACAATCGCAAACGTAACGCGTTGTTAGCCTTGCTGCTTCTGGTGCCCGCGCCGAGTATTGCGGTGTGGTTGACGCTGTATGGGATGCAGGGGGCGTTTATCGCCAAAGCCTTATTTGGTTTCTTCAAGGTCTGGCTGTTTTTGCTGCCGGTGGTGTGGTTGCTATTCGTGGATAAGCAGCGCATGGCGATCCCGAAGCCGACGGGTAAGGGGATGGGGGCCGCGCTGATCACGGGCGTTGTTATTTTTGCGTTGATCCTGGCGGGGTACTTCCTGTTCGGGCATTGGATCGATGTGCAGCGTGTGAGCAGTAACGCGAAGGACGCCGGGCTGACCTCGCCGCTCTTGTACATCCTGCTGGCGGTTAGCTGGTGCACGATCAATTCGTTATTGGAAGAATACGTCTGGCGGTGGTTTGTCTTTACACGTTGTGAAGCAGTGATGCCGCGCTGGCCGGCGGTGATTGCATCGGGTTTGTTCTTCACGTTGCATCACATCATCGCGCTCAATGCTTACTTTGACTGGCGCGTGACGACGCTCGGCGCGGTCGGTGTGTTTGTCGGCGGGGCGACCTGGTCGTGGATCTACCTGAAGTACCGCAATATCTATGCGGGGTATGTCAGCCACGTGTTTGCGGACCTGGCGGTATTTGGGATCGGGTATGTGTTGATATTTATGTGATGAACCGCGAAGGCGCGAAGGGCGCTAAGAAAAGCATTATTTAGCCACAGATGAACACGGATGAACACAGATAAGAAAAATGTCGAATGCACGAATGTCGAATGAATGCTCAAATGACAAATGCCAAAATCATATACGTTCAAAAATTTGTCATTGGTAATTGGGCATTCTTTCGACATTCGATATTCGCCATTCGTGCATTTACAGGCAACCGGCCCTCTCCCAGGGGGAGAGGGGGTGAAACTCCAGTATCCTTGTTCATCTGTGGCTAAACTACTTCGCGTCTCTTCGCGCCTTCGCGGTAAATAAAATTGGAGCCTGACATGAGTGTTGACATCATTGCTGACTATGCCTGCCACTGTGGGGAGGGGCCGATCTGGCACGGGGGGGAGCAGAGGCTCTACTGGCAGGACAGCACGACCGGTCGGCTGTTCCGTTACGACCCGGCGAGCGATACGCATGAACAGGTGTTGAAACTGGATTACATCGGCGCGACGACCGTTCAGCCCGATGGTTCGCTGCTTGTCTTCGGCTGGGAGTGTGAAGTCTGGCGTTGGCGCAATGGCGAATTAACGCCATTTACCGAGCCGATCCCCGGTGAGTCACGATTCAATGATGTCGGCGCGGACCCTGAAGGGCGTGTGTTTGCAGGCTCGATGCCCGTACCCGATCCGGATAACCCCGATAAGCCGAAGAAACTCGGCAGCCTGTTTCTTTTTGATACGGATGGGTCACGTCGCGTCGTCGAGACGGAGATCGGCTGCGCGAACGGCGTCGGTTTCAGCCTCGATTACAAGACGATGTATTACGTCGATTCCGTAACGCATTCGATCTATGCCTACGATTACGACCGACAGACGGGTAACATCACAGCGAGGCGGACATTCGCTGAAGTGGACAAGTCATTGATACCAGACGGGCTGACGGTGGATGCCGAAGGGTGTATCTGGTGTGCGATGTGGGAAGGCGGCCGGGTGATGCGGTTTTCGCCCGAGGGTGAACATATGAAGAGTATCGAACTGCCGACCGCGCTGACCACCAGCGTGATGTTCGGCGGGCCCGATCTGGATCAGTTGTATGTCACCAGCGCCGGTGGGGATCAGAAAGACAAGCGCGGACCGCATGCGGGGGCGCTGTTCCGTGTTGATCCGGGGGTCAGAGGCCGGCCGGAGAATCTTTCTCGGCTGGGGTTGTAAGAACACGTGAACTATATCTGCCTGCGATGCGTCGTATCGCAGCTATGAAAGACTATATTTAAAGACGGTTTCAGTTGACGGGTGCCACACTTTGACCCGAAGGGCAAAGTGTGCTTTTGCGATGCACACTTTCCTGCTGCGCAGTCAAAGTGTGGCACCCAACATCGCAGCTATGAAAGACGGGGTTTAAATGAACACGTTCAGTTCACTCAGCTTTTACAGCATCAGCGGTTCGCTCAGCTGCATGAGTGTGGGTTTGACCAGCGCGTCGAAGTCGGCGTAGGACATGCGGATCAGTTCCGTGTGTGTGCCGGCGTTGAAGCAGATGTATTCATCCTCGGCCAGCATGTGGTCCACGATCACCGGGACTTCGTACAGGTTGCCGAACGGCGGCATCGCGCCCAGCTCGCAGCCCGGGAACAGGCCGGCAAAATCACGTTCGCGCGCCAGTTCGACGACCTCGGCTCCGCTGGCCTCGCGCAGCATGTCGAAACGCACTTTGGACGGCGCGGGCATCGCGATCATGACCAGTTCGCCGTCGAGTTTGACCATGACGGTTTTGGTCATCTCCTGTCCGGGTACGTGCGCGGCCCTCGCGATCTCCTGGGCGGTGTAGGCGGGCGAATGGCTGAGTACCACGTACTTCACGCCGTGGCTGTCCAAATACTCTCGCAATCTCTTAACGGGCATGGCGGTCTCCTTCCTGCATGGAGCGAGTGAGATGTGACAACTACCGAGGTGAACGAAGACATGCTCCCGGAGCGACTTCCGGGGGCGGCCGAAACGAGACGTGACCCGACAAGGAGCTATTCCATGACAGCACCTTGAAGGGAGGCGCCCGGGCAATTAACTCTAAATTTATTTTACCACGGGGTTGTGAGAAGGGAAGGGAAATCGGGGGTGATGTTCAATGTTCGATGCGGAATCTTCGATGGAATGTTGCGGATGGGCGAGTAAACTCGCCCGCTAAACGTGGGGTATATCATCTCCTATCCACTAAATGCCTGTCTGACCAGACCCCAGACCCTCTAACTTCCTGATCACTCTCGCTTCACACGGGTCCGTCATCCGTTGGCTTAGCTCATTCAATGAAACCCATTCGGCGTCATGCGTTTCGTCGTTGCGTGTGATGTGGGTGTTGTCGCAATGCAGCAGAAATCGCACATCGAAGTGCTCGTGGGCGGGTTCGGTTTTGCGTGCGGGGATCGGGTGGATATCCACATCGAATAGGGTGGCGGTGTTTTGTGCTGCGCGTAAATTTACGAGCCCTGTCTCTTCCGTCACTTCCCGGCAGGCGGCGGCAAACACATCGATATCCTCCGGATCGATATGCCCGCCGGGTTGTAGCCAACGATTGAGTTTGCGGTGCAGTACGAGCAACACGCTCTTTCTATCAGGCGACAACACAAACCCGCTTGCGGTGAAGTGGCCCGGCTCGTAATGCTCGCGTGAAAAAGGATCGCCCGTTGCTTCAACGAGTTTCAACATGCGCGATCGGTGCACCGCTTCCTCCTCGCAAGCGGGGACATGTGCGGTCAGCAGTGATCGTAGTGCTTGTATACGGCCGGGCATATTCTTTTACCGCGAAGGCGCGAAGATCGCGAAGGATGAGAAGAAGTTAGCCACAGATAAACACGGATAAACACAGATAAGAAAAAGAAGTCGGCTTGGATGGATCCGAGCTATTGATCGGTCTCTGTGTTCATCCGTGTTTATCGGTGGCTAAATAATGATTTTCTTCGCGCTCTTCGCGCCTTCGCGGTTTTAACTTATTGTCCGATCTTCTCCGTTAAGAACGCATCAACCTTGTCGATGTTGATCCGCTCCTGGCTCTGCGAGTCACGGTCGCGGACGGTGACGGTCTGATCGTTGAGCGTGTCGCCATCGATGGTGAAGCAGAAGGGTGTCCCTGCTTCGTCCATGCGTGCGTAGCGTTTGCCGATCGATTGCTTGGCGTCGATCTGGCAGGTGTATTTTTCGCGCAATTGCATGTAGAGCTTCTGCGCGACCTCGGGCATGCCGTCCTTATTCACCAGCGGGAAGATGCCTGCCTTGATCGGCGCGAACTTCGGCTTGAACTTCATGAACACCTTACTCGGGCGGGTGTGGTCTTCCGTGTACGCTTCGCACAGCAGCACCAGCACGCCGCGCGTCAGGCCGCTGGCGGGTTCGATGACGTTGGCCATGTACTTGCTCTGCGCGTCGATCTCTTCCTTGCTCGCACCGGCTTCCTTGGCTTTGACCTGGCGCTCCTGGTCGAAGTATTCCAGCTTCTGCTTGGAATGCGTCTGGTGCTGGGTCAGGTCGAAGCAGCCGCGGTGTGCGACGCCTTCCAGTTCGCCGTAGCCCGGGGCGCTGAAGGGGTACTTGTATTCGATGTCGACGCACATCTTCGAGTAGTGCGCCAACTCATCATCATCGTGGTCGCGGTAGCGCAGGTTCGAGTCGCTGATACCGAGTGTCTTCCACCACTTCATACGCTCGATCTTCCAGAACTCGTACCACTTGGCAGCCTCATCCGGGGCGCAGAACCATTCCATCTCCATCTGTTCAAACTCACGGCTGCGGAATATGAAGTTACGGGGGGTTACTTCGTTACGGAATGATTTACCGATCTGCGCCACACCGAACGGGACTTTAACGCGCATCGTGTCCAGCACGTTCTTGTAATTCAGGAAAATGCCCTGCGCGGTTTCCGGACGCAGATACGCTTTCGCATCGTCGTCTCGAATTGCCCCGACATAGGTTTCGAACATGAGGTTGAAGAGTCTCGGTGCCGTAAGTTCTCCACCACAATTTGGACATCCTTCGCCACGAGGTGCGTGATAATCATATTCAGCAAGTGGAACAGTCCAGAACAATTTCAAACCGAGTTTATCAGCCAGTTTCTTATGCTTGCCCGTCAGCTCAATAGTTTCAGCTTCTTCCAGACTAGAAGCCACTACTAATCGTCTGATTACCTCACCTCGATCTTTTGCGTGAAGTTTAAGTTCGAGTTCATACTGGTCTCTCACCTCTTTGCGTTTTTCAATAGGCAAAATAGCAAGATAAGAGGGATCGGGTTGCGGGTTTTCTGGGCCTTCTAGGAAGTATTCGCCAAATTTCTCTGGCTCAGCCCAAGTCTGTGTGTATAAGTGATCGGCTCTGAAGCGACTTTTACACTCTTTGCAGTCGACCATCGGGTCGTTAAATCCACCGACGTGTCCTGAAGCTTCCCACGTGCGTGGGTTCTGGATGATGGAGGAGTCGAGGCCGACCATGGCGACGGGTTCGCCGTCGGGGCCGATGGGGGGGCACTCGACCATGTGTTTCCACCAGTGGTCGCGGATGTTGTTTTTGAGTGCGACACCGAGCGGACCGTAGTCCCAGAAGCCGTTGATCCCGCCGTATATTTCGGAGGCCGGGTAAACGAAACCGCGTCGCTTGCAGAGGGCGACGATGGCGTCCATGGATTTGTCGGCGGGGTCGATGTCGGGCATGGGGTTGGTCCTGCGTAACTTAAGGTTCGAGGGTTGTTGAACCCCATCGTTGCGGGTGGGGCTGTTGGTGTACAAGTCATCGGCAGCCTGTGAAGGCATATCCACAATAGCCCCGGGCGGAAGCCCGGGATTAGCCGGGGTTACGCAGCGGGGTTCAGGACCGCAGATCGTAGCAATAATTGGTGTTTTTGGCAGGTTAACGTGGATGATGAAAGCGCCAGGAATTCGGCCCTCACCCTAACCCTCTCCCGGGGGGAGAGGGGACCGGACCGGTTTACGCCGTCTGCAGGGGGAACAGGGGGCTGTTTTCGCCTACGGCTTCTTCGAGTTCGGCCAGTTCCTCGCCGTTGAGCGGGTCGATGTTGTCGGCGAAGCCCATGACCATTTTGAACAGGCCCGGATCGCCCGGGGGGACGGCGGCGGCGACGCCCGGCAGGTTCAGCACGTAGCGCAGCATCAGGTGCGCCACATCCCGCCGATCCTCCGGCACATACCAGCACTTCTTGTGAGAACGTTCACCGCCCTGCGGGATCTTTGTCCGTGCGATCGCCTTGAGCGACAGCAGGCCCATACCTTTGGCGTTGGCTGCCTCGATCAGATTCTTGCCGAAGCCATCATGCTGCAGGACGGTGTAGTTCAGCGGGAACAGGGCGGATGCGAACAGGCCTGACTCGACCAGGTGCAGGGCGGCTTCTTCATCGTGGGCGCTGAAGCCGATGTAGCGGACCTTGCCCGCCTGTTGTGCTTCCTTGAAGGCCTCGATCGCGCCGCCGGGGCCGAGGATCTGCTTGGCTTCGTCGAGGCTGGATACGGCATGCGCCTGGTACAGGTCGAAGTGATCGGTGCGCAGCTTGGTCAGGGAGTCTTCCAGCTCTTTGCGAGCGCCGTCGGCTGTACGTTCGAGTGTTTTGCAGGCGAGCATGACGTTGTCACGGTAGGGCTCGAGGGCCGGGCCCATGCGCTGCTGAGCGTTGCCGTACTGCGGGGCGACGTCGAAGTAGCGGATGCCCGCGTCGAACGCCTCGGCGATCATGCGGTTGGCATCGTCTTGTGTCTCATCGCACACCACGACCCCGCCGAAGCCGATGACGGTCGGTTCGAGGTCGGTCTTGCCCAGTTTACGTGTCTGCATACCTGATCTCCTTCTGATGTGACTCCGCGGATTGTACCCCGCAAGAGGGGGCGTATCAGCAAGAAGGGGGAATAATCTGGCTTGTTTCATTGTTACACGCATATGCCCACGGAATCCGCACGAAACATACAAGATTATCCGCTGCCGCTTGCCGAGGATGCCGGAGGCGATCATTTTGCGGATCGGCTGTCGGCTGACGGGCAGACGCTGACCCGCCGGGCGATCACGACGCTTCAGATCAACGTCGGGAAGATGTGTAATCTGGCGTGCCACCATTGCCACGTCGAGGCCGGGCCCGGCCGCACGGAGATCATGACCTGGCAGACGATGGAGAAAATCCTCGGCTGGCTGAAGCGCTACAAGGATGAATTGGGCATCGAAGTCGTGGACCTGACCGGCGGAGCGCCGGAGATGAACCCGCACTTCCGTGACCTGGTTGTTGCCATCAAGCGGTTGGGTCTGCATGTGATTGACCGGTGTAACCTCACGATCCTGCTTGAGCCGGGGTATGAAGATCTGGCACTGTTTCTTGCAGAGAGTCAGGTCGAGGTGACCGCCAGCTTGCCGTGCTACCTGGAAGACAACGTTGATAAGCAGCGAGGTAAGGGCGTGTATGACGGTTCTATCAAGGCGCTGCGCAAACTCAACATGCTCGGGTATGGCAAGGAAGACAGCGGTCTTCGGCTCGACCTGGTCTACAACCCCGTTGGCTACGGGCTACCGCCCGCTCAGGCTTCGCTCGAAACCGACTACAAGAAGTACCTCGCGGAACACTTCGGTATTGTATTTAACAAGCTGTGGACGATTACCAACATGCCGATCAAACGTTTCGAGCATGCTTTGAAGCGCGACGGGCAATACGACAGCTACATCGCCAAGCTCATTGATGCACATAATCCGAGCAATGTTGAAGGCGTCATGTGCCGGGACTTGGTTAGCATCGGTTGGCAGGGGAGTGTGTATGACTGCGACTTCAACCAGATGCTGTTGATGGCGCTGGATGGGCTGGATGACGGGGTGGAAGAAGAGCACATCATCGAGGCGCGGAGCAAAAAGCTCTGGGACTACACACCCGATGAATTGATCGGCCGATCGATCCGCACGGGCACCCACTGCTTCGGCTGCACCGCCGGGGCGGGATCGAGCTGCACGGGAGCGATCGGGTAACGATTATTTTGCCCCACGTCGACGACGTGGGGCCGGCCCGGGGTCGTCGACCCCGGGCTAAATACGTTATCCTTTGGGCTTTGAAACAGGAGCCCAAGACCTTGAGTGGTGGTCCAACTTTATCAAAGCGTAGCAGCGGGATCCTGCTGCACCCGACCTCGTTGCCCGGGCCGTACGGCTGCGGGGACCTTGGGCTGGAGGCGTATAAGTTTGCTGACTTCCTGGCGGACGCGGGTCAGCGCTGGTGGCAGACGCTGCCGATCAACCCGGCAGACAAGCATGGCTGCCCGTACAGCGCATACTCCGCTTTCGCCGGCGATCCCACGCTGATCAGCCTGGAGCTTTTGTATCGCGACGGTTTGCTGAGTCGAGCCGACATCAAACGCTTTGCCGGGATCAATCAGAACAAGGTCGACTATGCCGCCGTGCGCAAGCGGCGGGAGCCGCTGCTGAAGCTGGCGTATGAGAGCTTTGTTGATGGGCCAAAGCGCAACCGCGATGCGATGGCGAAGTTCCACGAGCAGCACAAGGCCTGGCTGGATGATTGGGCGATGTTCAGCGCGTTGCGTTATACGACGCGCAATCGGCCGTGGTGGAAGTGGCCCGACGGGATCCGCAAGCGTCGCAAGGCCGACCTTCAGCAAGCCCGTGAACACCTGGCCGACAAGATCGATTACAGCGTGTTCCTGCAATATCAGTTCGATAAGCAGTGGAACGCGCTGAAGAAGCATTGCAAAAATCTGGGCATCGGCCTGATCGGCGACATCCCGATCTTTGTGGCGCAAGACAGTTGCGATGTCTGGGCCAATCCCGAGTTATTCCTGCTCAAGGCCAACGGCAAGCCGAAGGTGATTTCCGGCGCTCCGCCGGACGCGTTCAGCAAGACGGGCCAACTCTGGAAGCACCCGCTTTACGATTGGGACAAACACAAAACATCCGGTTATGCCTGGTGGGTCGAGCGATTCCGCCGATGCCTGACGCAATACGACACTGCGCGGATCGATCACTTCCTGGGCTTCTGCCGGTTCTGGGCGGTGCCCGCGGAAGATAAGGATGCACGGCGAGGCAAATGGCGCAAGGGCCCGGGGGCGGACCTGTTCCAGGTGCTTAAGCGCAGGCTTGGCAGCGTGCCGATCATCGCCGAAGACCTTGGCGTGTTGACCACCGAGGCGGAAGCGTTGCGAGATAAGTTCGAATTCCCCGGCATGCGCGTATTACAGTTCGCCTTCGGTGAGGACGATACCTACTACATGCCGCACAACTACCACGCCCGGAGTGTGGTCTATACCGGGACGCACGACAACGACACCGCACGCGGCTGGTTCCTCAATGCCGGCCGAAAGCCTGACAAAAACGGATTGAGCGAACGCAAACGTATCCTCTCATACACCGGGGGGTCGCCGCGGACGATCCACCAGGACCTGATCCGACTCACTTTGAGTTCGGTCTCCAATACCGCTATCTTTCCGGTTCAGGACCTCTTGGGACTGGACAGCCGGGGGAGGATGAACATCCCCGGCACGCTCCGGGGCAACTGGACCTGGCGATTGAAGCCGGGCCAACTGAAGAAGTCGCACGCACGCTGGCTGGCGGCGCAGACCGCGCTGTTCGGCCGAGCATGAGAAACGTGTGCGATTGACTTACACTCACGCAAACACAATCACGCAATACAAACGAAAGTGAAGCGAACGATGGCAAAGACCCGCAAGACGCGACAGACACGCAAGACCGTTAAACCGGTTAACGTCACGCAACGGCTCCATGATCTGGCGATGAACCTGCGCTGGACCTGGGACGCCGACACGCAACGCCTGTTCGCTTCGCTCGATCCGGTCCTGTGGGAAGCGACCGAACGCAACCCGTTGAAGGTCATCGATCAGTTGCCGGAGTATCGTCTTGACCAACTGGCCGAAGAAGTTGATTTTTTAAAACGCCTGGCTGCGTGCGAGAAAGACCTTGCAGTATATAAGCGCAGCAAGGCATGGTTTGCCCGTACCGCAACGGCGAAGCAGAAGCGGATGCGCGTCGCTTACTTCAGCGCCGAGTTTGCATTGCACGAAAGTCTGCCGATCTACTCCGGCGGGCTCGGTGTATTGGCGGGCGATCACTTGAAAAGCGCATCGGACCTCGGCGTTCCACTCACGGCTGTGGGCCTGCTCTATCGGCACGGCTACTACCGGCAGGAAATCGGGCAGGACGGCTCAACGCATCCGATCTATCCGAGCTACGACTTCTGCAAACTGCCCGTAACGGATACGAAAAAAACCTTCGCGATCCGCATGGCGTCGAGCAAGGTGAAGGTCAAGATCTGGCGCGTCGATGTCGGGCGGGTGGAGCTGTATCTGCTGGATACCGATTTACCCGAGAATAAACCAACGGACAGGAAGATTACATCCTTCCTCTATGGCGGCAACAACGAAACACGCATCCGCCAGGAGGTTCTACTCGGTGTTGGTGGCGTGATGGCGCTTAAGACGGTCGGCATCAAGCCCACCGTGTTGCACCTCAACGAAGGGCATGCCGCGTTCGCGCCGGTCAAGGCGGTACTCGATCAGATGACGAAAAAGAGCAAGCTCGACGATGTGATCGAAAAGGTCGCTTCGCACACGGTCTTCACAACACACACGCCCGTCCCGGCAGGGCACGACCGCTTCACACCTGCACTGACACGCAAATACTTCAAGCCGCTACTTAAGGGCACCGACCTGAAGATGTCCAAACTCATGGAACTGGGAAGTGAAGATCCCGGCAACGCCAAGGCCCCGATGTGCATGACGGCACTTGCGCTGCGTTTAAGCCGACGCGCCAACGGCGTTGCGAAACTGCACGGCGAAGTGTCGCGCGAAATGTGGCAGAAGATCTTCGATGTCGACAAGGCGAAGGACGTGCCGATCGGTCACGTGACCAACGGTGTACACTTCCAGACATGGCTCTCGCCCGAAGCGCAGCCGTTCTATCGCAAGTACATCAAGCCGAAGGCGCACGATGCCGGTGCGTTTGATGACCCGTGGAAAAAGGTTGATCGCGTTCCGGCCGAGGCGCTCTGGGAACTGCGCAGCGTGCTCCGCAGTCGGCTTGTACGTTTTGCGCGGCAGCGGCTGGTCGAGCAGGCGGTGCGTCACGGCGGCGATGCACAGGCGATCATCGATGCCGAGTGCATGCTGGATGACAACGCGCTGACCATCGGTTTTGCCCGACGATTCGCGACGTATAAACGCGCCCCGCTGATTTTCCATGATGCGAAGCGCTTGATGAAGATCCTCGGCGACGAGAAACGCCCCGTGCAGTTGATCTTTGCAGGCAAGGCACACCCCGCCGACATGGACGGGCAGAAGTACCTGAAGCAGATTGTTAGATATTCGCAGAAGGCGGGCTTCAAGGGCAAGGTCGTTGTGATCGAAAACTACGACATGCAGGTCGGACGCATGCTGACTTCGGGCTGCGACATCTGGTTGAACAATCCGTTGCGCCCCAACGAAGCCTCCGGCACGAGCGGGATGAAGCCGCCGCTGCATGGTGGGGTGAACCTGTCCGTGCTCGATGGCTGGTGGCCCGAGGGTTACAACAAGCGTAACGGCTTTGCGATCGGCGACGGCCGGGAATACACGAGCCTGCGCAAACAAAACGCCTATGATGCCGACTGTCTCTATACGCTGCTCGAAAAAACCATCGTGCCAACGTTCTACACACGCAACCGCGCCGGTATCCCCTCACGCTGGGTCAAGATCATGGCCAACTCGCTCAAGACCGTGCCCGGTATGTTTAATACGAACCGGATGGTCGGGGAGTATACGCAGCAGTATTACCTGCCGGCGCACAGTGGATGAGTCGTTGGGTTGCAGTCAATTAAATACTTCACCCTCGAGCCCCACGTAGAAACGTGGGACTTTGTTGTTCCTAATAATCTCCACGATCAGAAGCATGGCTCAGGGAAGCCAATTTTTTTCGCGAACGCAATAGCAATATCGCACCTGATGAATACAGGATGGCGCTACCGGGCTCAGGCGTAGCCACGAATACACCGGTGGTGCCGTCTGTAAACGTCGCGGTGAACGCCAGACAGTTATGGTCATTGAATCCGGATAAATACCCGTTATCTTCGTTGGTTGGATCAAACTGGAACGAATCGATCGTCCGCAAGTCTCCGGGGGCGACTTCAAGTTGGTTTCCTTCTCGCACGATCAGTTCCAGATCGCCGTGATCGTATAGCCAGATACCCCGGTCATTTGTATCGTCCACACCCAGGCCCTGTAACTGCGCACCGAAGACAACCGCACCTCGGTCGTTCAGTCCCAATGCCTCGAAAATCGCGAAGTTTACCCCCAGACCGGTTCCCGGTGCGTGGGTCTGTGCGTCTGCAACCATTTCAAGCACACCTTCACGGTCAATCCAGATTCCCCGGTTACTTTGGAGGTCTGGGCCTTGTATGTTTGCACGGAACGCAACGTGGCCGTGCGTATTCAAACTGAAAAACGGATTCAAGTAGTCATACATCGTCCCCACCTCCATACCCTGTACCTGTTGACCTTCATAAGCGATCAACCTGAGTCCATTGTCATCCTCCAACCAGATGCTCCCTGTGCTGGATGAAGCCGCGCCCGGGTCGGCCAGGAAGGAGTGGAAGAGGCGCTGACCCGTGTGATTAGTCACAGTTCGGCTGCTGTCGGGGCCCAAGAATTCCTTGGCAGGTATGAAGCCCGGCGCCGGGTCACCGCTCTGAACTTCCAGTTCGGGTCCCATCGCGACAAACAACTCATGCAAAGGCGGATCGATCCCCGGTTGGTACTGTGTCAGCATACCTGATTCGTGAATCCATGTTCGATAACGATTGTCTAAATCAATCCCCGGGCCAATGAGCCGCGAATCAACCATCGTCTGCCCGGCGCCATTGGTACGGAAGAAGTTCAGCTGTTCAATCAGCACGCCCTCCGCCTCACCCGGCGCTTGCATCCCTCTCCTGGTAATCAACTCGAGGCCGGCGCCGGTATCTGACCAAATACCTGTATTATTACTATTATCTATACCCGGCCCCATTACTGAAGCCATGAATGACACGTGTCCAACCGCGTCGAGTTGTGGGATGCTGATACGCTTATAATTAATCCCGGCTTCGGCCCCGATCGCTTGCTGGCCCTCAAGGGCGACCAACGACATGATGCCATCATTTTCCACCCATAGCCCTCTGGCAAAAACAGGAGAAGGCTGCAAACTGAAGGCTTGGCCTATAAACGCGACCTTGCCCGAATTGCTGATGGTGGTATGGAATCCTACCGATTCGATATGGCTAAACGTCGCGTCATCGGATATCCCCGCCGCCTTACCGCCGACATAGGCGACGGTTCGGATCTCGATAGCAGCGTTCGTACGCGCTGGATTCGTGGCAATTGTCACCAGGAACATTGATATACACGTGGTCGTTTTTATAAATACTGAGCTACGGTACATGGGTTTCCTCGATTCGAATAAGGTATGAATAATCTACTCACCCACTACGGCTGAGATGGCTTAAGTGCGACAATAAGTGAGGTTCGCGCAGTTACAGCACAAAATCCTCACGCTCACAACTTATATCTGTTTCCAGTCAATCGCGTCTCCCACGGACCTTGCAGCCGCCTAGCGCGTCGCACAGACAGCCACACTTGAAACCGCAATATCTGAATATCCTACTGGCTTGGTGACATGAATTCAAGGTAAATCAAGACTTGCCCCCCAGTTTTACCCCCACAAACAACGTCCATGGTTCGCTATCTGTGGTTGATTCTTCGCAACGCGCTTCAAAGCCTGCTTCTTCTATCCATGCAAGCCATTGTTGTTGTGAGAACAGGCCGCAGGTGTGCCGGTCTTCGACGACTTCGACCTGGCGTGTATTGTTGTCACGGATCAGGTAGAGCAGGATCATTTCGAACGTGTTGTCGTTCGGGTCGGGGTCGTGAACGTAGGTGAAGTACGTCAGGTCTTGCGCGTCGGTCGTTGTGCCGTCGTCGGCGACATCGCCGTCTACAAATTCGTCACGGATATAGGTCGGTGCGACTGCGCACAAGCCGCCGGGTTCGAGATGCTCCGCAGCGGTCTGTAGCGCTTTGCGGACATCTTCCTCGCAGAGCATGTAATCGATCGCGTCGTGGATGAATACCGCGCTGAACGTTCGGCCAAGCCGCACCGAGCGCATGTCGCCCACAATCGTTTCCGCTTCGGGTACGAGCATTTTGCAGTTCGCCAGCATCGGTTCTGACAGGTCGACGGCTGTGCAGTCGAATCGGTTGGCAAGATGCACCAGTGTGTGTCCACCGCCCGCGCCCAGTTCCAGCACGCTGTAGCGTTCGCCTTTTGCGCGTTTGCCGTGGCGATCGATCAGATCGAGCAATACCGCCGCCTCCGACTCGTAATGTTCCGGTGGGCTGAGCAGCGGCCAAAGCCAGGCAAGATCATCATAGAGGCGCGGCACGCTCATGCAGACATGATACGCCAATCACGCGGCAGACGTAACCGTTTATTCTTGCATGCGCCCGGCGACTTCCGCCGCGATCATCCAGGTCACGGCTTCGCCGGTGATCCCGCTGACCGGGCCGAGGTTGGCATCGTAATTTTTGATACGCACGACGCTGTCACCGACAGGGGCCCAGAGATCGATCATGACTTCGCCGTAGTCGAGGTCGGCCCGCTGCGTGTTGTAGCCGTTGACGATCCACGTAACGCCGCGTCCTGCCTTGCGTAACAACTCAGGTTCGCCCCATTCCCAGCTACCTGCTGTTTCATGGTCGCCGACCGCGATGAGCATGTCATTGTTGCCGGGGGCCGGCAGCTTCGGATTCGAGCCGTCATGCGTGAGAAGCGTGAAAATGCCGGGATCGTTTTTGAGGATGCTGCCGCTGTGGTAGGGCAGTGATCGTCCACCGGCACGCAGCCAGATGGTGCCGTCATTTGTTCTGGTTGTGTATGCTCGATTTGCGGTTTTCGCTACCGCCCGCCACGAGCTGGTGCTTATATCGAGTAGCACTGTGTCCAGTTCTTTGAGATAGGTTTTGCCCAGCGTGCCCGCATCGATCGGATCGAGCCAGCGGTCGTGGTGGAAGTGTTGTACGCCGTAGCGGTACCAACGCTTACGGAGCGTGTCGATTTCGAAGCTCTTTTGTACGACCGGCACTTTGTTCTGGCGCGTCAAGGCAGCGAAAAGTTCGCATTCAAACGTCCACGCTACGGCCGCGTTCTGCACCGTTTCGATCGGCGCATTGAGTTGGCTGTCCTCTTCAATCACAGCGTTATCCAGCCAGACGTCGCAGATTTCAATCGCACGATCCATCAATCCAAGTCGGCGCAGGTGATCGGTCGAACCGAGTCCGATGACGACGCAGCCGTTGGCTTTGAGGTCCGCCGCTTTGATAAGTTGTATGTCGATTTGTTCTGCAGCATCGGTTTCGATTGATACCGGTAGACCGATGACGTACAGGATGACATCGCCATCATCACCTCGCCGCCCGTCGTAACCCATCAGCGTTCCGGTCCGGTTGCTCAGTTCGCTTCCGAGCCCGTCATCTCCGCGAACACCAAAACCTGCACCGCGCGACAAACGTTTGGCGGCAACTTCGGCGGCGTTACTGATCTGGGGCATGTTCTGCTCGATCCGGTCAAGCCCGGCTTCAAGCGCATCGAGATAGGCCCTGGCGTGCGGCGCTTCATCGGCACGCAGATAACCTGCCGGCAACAGCAGCAATACAGCAGCGAACACGATGATGGTATGACGCGACACGGGCGCACTCCCTTCCACCCATAGTTTATGCCCTCAGCCGGTCTTGGCGAGATAAAAAAGCCCCACCCGGTAAAAGGGGGTGGGGCTGCGAGGTTCAGTTAAGTTAGGCAATCAATCATACTTTGCTGAGGTATTCGCCCGTCCTCGTGGAGATGCGGACGATCTGGCCGTTGTTGATAAACGGTGGTACGCGGGTCTTGAGCCCGGTTTCCAGCACCGCTTCCTTGAGCTGGTTGGTTGCGGTCGCGTTCTTGATGCCGGGCGGCGTTTCGGTGACTTCCAGATCGACCGCGGCGGGCAGTTCGACCGTCATCGGGTTGCCGTTGAAAAACAGCGCGGTGATTGTGTTGTTGGGCTTGATGTAGAGCAAAGTGTCGTCGAGGATGTCAGCGGGGATGGTGAGTTGGTCGTAGGTCTGGCAATCCATAAACACCGCGCCATCGGCGTCGGAGTACAGGTACTCAACCTCGCGGCGGTCGAGGTTGATATCCTCGATTTCTTCGCCGGAATTGAAGCGTTTGTCGACGTTCTTGCCTGACGTCAGGCTTTTAAGTTTCGCCTGGGTGTAGGCAGGCCCTTTGCCGGGCTTGACGTGGGTTATATCGACGACCAGCCAGACCTGGCCGTCCAGATTGATAGCCATACCGGGCCGAATTTCCTGAGACTTCATTGCGAGGCGCTCCTGCTAAAGAGACTGATTGCGGTTAATTCCGTCGAGTCGCGTATTTTCCCACATGTAAGCGATTTATGCAAGCATTTGAATCCCTGCCTGGGCGTATTCACATCTTATTTACAGATCAATACTTGACATCAGACCTCAGTGTGTTAGGTATGGGGGTCTTCTAACACTTTTCACGAAGCCGACTTTCGGCCGACATCGTACATGCGATTCGGCTTGGGCTTTTACCACGGGAATGACAGGAGCAGCCGAATTATGACCTCAGACGATTCACAACATTCCAAAAAATTCACCAAGGCAGCAGACTCGGGTTACGACATACGTTTGCCCGACGTCAACGGCCTGGATCAGGATGAAGAATGGTGCGAAGTACGTGAAGACGGGAGTTGGCATCGCTTGCGATTCCACGATTACCACGAAATCTACGATCGGCCCGGATTGTATGAGGCGATTTTTTATGAGCGTTTGGGGTGTTGTTCCCCTGAGCGTGTCGTCCAGCAACTCAACGAAGTGCTCGAAGATCACCCCGATAGCCCGGAAGATTTGAAAGTGCTCGACCTCGGCGCAGGCAACGGCATGGTCGGCGAGGAACTCAAAGACGCGGGCGTCGAAAAAGTCGTCGGTGTCGACATCATCCCCGAAGCGAAGAAAGCAGCGCTGCGCGATCGGCCGGAGGTTTATGAAGACTACGTCGTTACTGACATGACCGACATCCCCGAACCGGTCGAGGAGAAGCTACGCAAGCAAGGGCTCAACTGCCTTTCCACCGTTGCGGCACTTGGTTTTGGCGATATCCCCGCCGCCGCGTTTCTTAATGCACTGGACCTGATCGATACACCCGGCTGGATCGCTTTCAACATCAAGGAGGACTTCCTCGATGAGAGCGATCGTGCGGGATTCGCCGGTTTGATCCACAAGCTCTGTGACGACGGCATCATCCGCATGGAGGCTTACCGCCGCTACCCGCACCGCCTGGCTATCACCGGCGAACCGTTGCACTATGTCGCGGTCGTCGCCACGAAACGGCGCGATGTCCCCGACGAATATCGCAATCTCTAAATCGTCATCCAACCTTGCCCCAGTCCTTGTAGATGATCCACCTTAAAGAGGTCACCAAGAGCTATAACCACGGTGCCGTCGTCGCGGTCGACCGTTTGACGCTCGAAGTGTGCGCCGGCGAGCTGGTCGTGCTGCTGGGCGAATCCGGCTGCGGCAAGACGACAACACTCAAGATGATCAACCGTCTGATCGAACCGACCTCAGGCGTAGTTGAAGTCGATGGTGTGGATAACCGCAGCGTCGACGCGGTGCAGCTTCGCCGCGCGATCGGTTACGTCTTTCAGGGTATCGGTCTGTTTCCGCATCTGACCGTCGGGCAGAACATCGCTGTTGTGCCGGGCCTGCTGGGTTGGGATAAAGCACAAACCGCCCAGCGCGTCGATGAATTGTTATCACTGGTCAGCCTGGAGCCGGATGAATACCGCGACCGTTATCCGCGAGAATTATCCGGCGGGCAACGGCAGCGCATCGGCGTCGCGCGTGCTCTTTCCGCTAAACCCAAGATCATGCTCATGGACGAACCGTTCGGGGCGCTCGACCCGCTGACGCGCGACACGCTTCAGGATGAATTCGTCAATATCCACAAACGACTCGGGCTTACCACCGTGATGGTGACGCACGACATGACCGAGGCGCTATTGATGGCCGATCGTATCGCGGTAATCAGTGGCGGGCACGTGCTGCAATATGGTACGCCGCACGAGATGTTGACCAAGCCGGTGGATGACTACGTGCGTTCGCTGATGCAGATGCCCAAGCGGCAGGCGGACCGGCTTGAGGCTTTGGCCGAGGAGTCCGCCGAGGCATGAACGAGAACCTGGTCAACCAATTCCAGAAGTTGCCGGAGTACCTCGGCGCTCATATCGAATTGTCCGCTTATGCGCTGGGGTTAGGCATTTTGTTGAGCGTGCCGGTCGCGGTGTTGATCGCCAAGTGCAAACCCTTGCGCTGGCCTGTTCTGACTGCTGCGGGGATCATTCAGACGATCCCGAGCCTGGCGCTTCTGGCATTGATGGTGCCTTTGATCGGGTTCGGGTTCCGCTCGGCGTTATTTGCGTTACTGCTCTACAGCATCCTGCCGATCCTGCGCAACACCGTGACGGGCATCGCGCAGGTTGATCCGGCATTGACCGAAGCGGGGCGCGGCATGGGCATGACGCCGATGCAGCTCTTGATGAAAGTCGAATTACCGTTGGCTGCGCCGATGGTCATTGCCGGCATCCGCACCGCCACCGTCTGGGTCGTTGGCATTGCGACTCTTGCGACGCCTGTCGGCCAGACTTGTCTTGGGAATTACATCTTCAGCGGGCTTCAGACGCAGAACTGGACGGCTGTCTTGTTCGGTTGTGTCGCCGCCGCATCCTTGGCGGTGATCCTTGATGCGCTGATTGCTCTGGCCGAAGTCGCTGCAAGGCAGCGCAGCACGAGCAAGGGCATCATCGCCATCCTCGGGCTGGTGATCGTCATCGGCGGCGGGTGGGCATCTCCGTTACTCAAACCAGCCCAGGAAGGGCGCATCGTCCGCATCGGGTCCAAGGGTTTCACCGAGCAATACGTGCTTGGTCGACTCATTGCCAATCGTATCCAGGATTCAGGCTTCGGTGTCGATGTGTCGGAAAGCCTTGGTTCCACCGTTGCGTTCGATGCGCTGCGTACGAACCAGATCGACGTTTATGTCGATTACTCCGGCACGGTCTGGGCCAACTACATGAAACGCGAGGACATGGCCTCCGGCCCGGAAGTGCTTGAAGCCGTCGACCAATGGCTCGAAGAAGAACACGGCATCAAGTGCTTGGGCCCGCTTGGTTTTGAGAATACCTACGCCGTTGCCATGCGATGCGACCGTGCCGAGTCTCTCGGTATCAAGACCATCGACGGCCTTGCCGGACACGCCCCCGATATGGTCATGGGCGGTGACTACGAGTTCTTCAACCGGCCCGAGTGGTACAACCTTCGCGATACCTACCGCCTGGCATTTAAGCGTCTGATGAACTTCGATGCGTCCCTGATGTATCAGGCGGTCGCTGATGGTGAGGTGGATGCGATCACCGCCTTTTCCACCGACGGCCGTATCGCAGCGTTCGATCTGACAACGCTTAGCGATACGCGTCATGTTTTCCCGCCTTACGACGCGGTGCTTATGCTGTCTCCCGAGGCTTCCAGGGACCCGCAGCTTGTGCGTGCACTCCAGCCGTTAATCGACAGCATCAATGTCGAATTGATGCGAAAGGCCAACCAGATGGTTGACGTCGACGGCAAAACGGTCCAGGAAGCGTCGGACATGCTGGATGAGCAGATCGGCAATCATCCGTAAAGCGCTATCTGATTTTTAACTTAAAGCTGGTCGATAAACCCTGTAGCTATACTGTTCCACCAGGCTATCCGGCCCGATGTGTTATGGGGCTAAGCCGATGCAGGTCCGATATGTCGACTGGTAAGTTAAAGCCTGGAAGTTGGGTCGCATTGATCTCGTTAATCGCGATCGGGCTGTTGCTGCGCGGTTTCAGTGCGGCCGATACCCCGCTATGGGAAGACGAGGCGGAATCCAGCATCAACGCTCAGACGATTCTTCTGCATGGCATCCCGACCGATCGCTTTCTGGATGAGCCGATCTTTGAGAATATCCTGATGCGTCCCTGGCCGGGCCATGAGGAGTATGAGTTCAAGGACCTGAGTTATTCGGACAAAGGCGTGGTGGTGTACCACGGCTGGCTGCCTTTGTATTCGATTGCGGGTTCCATGGCATTGTTCGGTCAAGAGCCCGATACACGTCCAGATACACTTAAGCCCGTGCACCAGGCAGACACGCTGATGCGCCGGACGGTCGTACCGAGATTGCCGGCGATCCTGTTCTCGATCGTGTTTATGCTGGTCATGTTCAGGTTGGCGAGGGAGCTTGCGGGTCCGGCGGCCGGGTGGGCGGCGCTGGTGTATGCGGCGGTTGCCAAGAAGAATGTCTATTACGGTTCGCAAGCGCGATACTACTCATTGACGATCACCCTCATCGCCGGCTGCGGCTGGTCGCTTTGGCGGTTGATCCGCCGCGGGGCGTGGCGCGATTACATGGTCGCTTCGATCATGTGGGTGCTGCTATTTCACACTCACCTCAGCTCCTGTCTTGGCATGTGCATCGTGGCATTGATTACCTTGCCCTGGCACAAGCGCAGCGAGCACGTGTGGAAGAAACGGTTTACGGCTTTTGGGATCGTTCTGTGCGGCACTTTGCCTTGGGTTTTATTGACCGGGTTCCTGCACAGCACCGAATCCATCCCACCCGCCTGGCAGATGGACGGGTTCTGGCAGGCCCTGATCAGTTACATCATGCAGCGGCCGGTTGAACTGGTGCTATTCTTCACAGGCATTATTGCCGCGTCACTTGTCTGGTGCTTTGCCGATCGCATGCCGCCGCGCGTGGTTGAAGCGTTCGGCGTCAATCGAGGGGCGTTTGCGCTGGTATCGATCTGGGCCGGTGTTATGTATCTGTGCTATGCCTTTTGCATGCCTGCCGCAAGCTTCTTTTTGACACGCTTATCATTGATGATCGCGGTGCCTTGTATCTTGTTGGCATCCATGATCGTGGGCGGCATCGCTTTGCTTATCAATAAACGCTGGGCCTCGGTCATCGCGCCCATCATCGTGCTTTTCCTGCTGGCGGGTTCCGGCCGACTGATCGATACTGATACGCTCAATACCAACCGCCAGCCTTACGAACATGTCGAGACGGTTATCCAGCACCTTAATGAGGCAGACCTGCCGACCGATGCACGCATCTACGGCACGCCCAACTACCAGTTGGTCCTGACTTACTACACGGGCCTGCCGATCCAGAGTGTCGCCCCGATCCGAAAGCCATACCTTGATAGTTACCCCGGCCCGATTGTCATTTTCGATAAGGCCATCTTTGCGTATCCCCCGCAAGCCGAAGAGGTCAAGCGGCTTGCTGCTGATGCGGGTATCGAACTGAGTGATGCGCAAGCCAACGATTGGGTGTCGCGCATCCAGTCGCGTTTGTACCGTGAAGAACTCGCCCCACACGTAGCCAGTGTACTTCCATCGATTGAGCCGATCCCCGATTACCTTAAGCCGCTATTCGATCGACAGGAGCAATCGCTGCAAGCTGTGCGCGATATGCTCAGTTGGCGGATCGGTTCATCGCTGATTTTCAAGGGCCATCCCATCCGCACGCCCACGCAGTGGTGGCAGACTTTTCAGTACCGTTTCGTGGGATTGGAAGAACGAACCGCAGACAACGTTAACTATGCCGATCGGGTCAGGTCGGCTGATGTCGTGGTGCTGCCGCGAGGCAAGTGCTTTGTGTACCATTGTCCAGCATTGGGAAAATCAGAATAAGCTATCGCCATGACAAGCGTATCGACTACCGACAACTCGGCGCAACGCGAAATAGCGGGGGCTCACCCCCCGACGGCGGTCGAATTGTCGGTCGTGATGCCATGTTTGAATGAGGCGGCTTCGCTTGGGATCTGCATACGTAAAGCGTTGGGCTTCTTTGAGCAGGCGAACGTGGTCGGCGAAGTCATCATTGCGGATAACGGCAGCACGGACGGCTCCATCGAGATCGCTAAAGACCTGGGCGTGCGTGTCATCCATGTTGAAAAGCGCGGCTACGGCTCAGCATTGGATGCAGGCATCAGCGTTACACGCGGCAGTTATGTCATCATGGGCGATGCCGATGACAGCTACGACTTCTCATCGCTTGCCCCGTTCCTGGAAAAGCTGCGCGAAGGTTACGACCTGGTGATGGGTAACCGCTTCAAGGGCGGGATCAGCGATGGCGCGATGCCACCTTTGCACCGGTATTTTGGCAACCCGTTTCTGACGCGCGTGGGTCGGCTATTTTTCAAGAGCGATTGCGGCGACTTCTACTGCGGCCTGCGCGGATTCAGCCGAAAGGCTTATCCGACAATGCGGCCGCACAGCAAGGGCATGACGTTCGCCCTTGAAATGTTGGTCCGCTCAACACTCTTTGGCCTGAACGTCACGGAAGTACCAACCACGCTTTCGCCTGACGCGCCCGGCAGAGCGCCGCACCTGCGGACCTTCCGCGACGGCTGGCGCAGCCTGCGCTTCTTTATGCTCTTCAGCCCGCGCTGGCTCTTCTGGTATCCCGGCTTGGTCCTGGTCGTTCTCGGCCTGCTGGTCGGGTTGTGGCTATTACCTCAACCCAGGACGATCGGCTCGGTCCGGCTCGATGTGCATACGCTGCTGTTTGCTGCCACGGCTGTCATGCTTGGCTATCAGTCCTGCATCTTTGCGGTATGTGCGAAGGTACTCGTGGTGAACATGGGCTTGCATCCGCGCAACAGCAAGTTCATGTCGTTCTCAAAATGGCTTACCTTGGAGAAGTGCCTGACGGCTGGCGCTTTGCTGTTCCTCATGGGTGTCGCGATCGCCGGCGTCGCGGTGGGCGGCTGGCTCAAGCAGCACTTCGGCGACCTAGACCCGTTCCACACGATGCGCCTGGTGATCCCCTCGATCCTGGCGATGACGCTGGGTGTGCAGACCGCATTTGCGGGTTTCTTCATCGGCTTGTTGAAGATACGCGACCAATGAACATGGCTTCACGGTTGCTTTACCAACCATGTCAGCAACTTACTGATCATTGATTCAGCAAACGCCCTGTTATTGAGAGCGGGAGGGGGATTGGGTCTTGGGTGATTTGGTGATGACGACCGGCGGCGGAACCGTAGGCTTTTCTTTTTCTTCTTCGACTTCTTCGATCGGTTCACCTTCCTTCATGACTTCACGCAAAACGATCGTCGCGAAGGCGCCGCGCGGCATTTCGAAGGCTAGTTTGACGAAGTGCCCGTGCTGATCGCTGTCTTCGGAGACTTCCGGGTCACGCAGCGCGATACGCATGGGCCGACGCGAGCCTTCCGCGTACACATCGCCGACACCCGCCAACTCCTCGGGACACAGGCCGAACACATCCAGCACCTGCTTCTCGATTTCGCCCGGCTCGCCCGACGCGCGCGTCATGTTGATACCCCACATCGGGCCGGAAGGCGAGACCTCGATCGCCGGCACACGACCGGTCGGTGCGTTTTCCTTTTCGGCTGTCTCTTCGTCCACAGAGAAAACACTTCGGCTGTCGTGCTTCCAGGCAAGGTCGCCGGGGATCAGGCGGGTCAACTTGCCTTCGCGCATCCGCCTGTCCAGCACGCTGTTGAACATCGCCGACTGCAATGCCGAGATCAGGAACTCGCGCTGCGACTTGTAGATCGCCATCACGGCGCGCTTCGCATCATGACCCTGGCGCAATGCATCCAGCGCCTGGCGGTCAAACCGCAGGTGTTTAGGCCAGTGCTTTAACGCTTCGTCATAGTCTCTCTGGTCGTATGCCGTGCGCGCCCGTTGCATGCTCGGCGGGTCAGCGTCGATCGGCTGACCGAGCATCTCATCGAGCAACTCCTGGTACTCGCCACGCAGCAGGTGTCTGCCGAGTTTGTGGTTGTGCTGGCGGTAACCGAAACGCTGATCGCCGACGAAGTTCGGGACGCCCTCAGCAAATAGCTGATCGATGATGGCCTTGGCCTTGGCGGCGTCGCTCGGCTTCACGTCCCGGACCCGGATGACGAACCGGTTCCCGCCGTGATGTCCCCGGCGGAGTTTGTTGGTATGACGGTCCGACCACAGCACCTTGATCAGCCGGCGATCATTGAGCCGGTTGATACAGGTTTCTTCATCATGACGATCGGGCAACCAGATCGAGAAGTGCTGGCGGACGATCGCATGCTTGTCTTTGAGCCCGGCATAGCCGATATCGTTTCGACCCACACGGAAGGCTCGCGCCAAGTCCCGGACAACGTCCGTCGTGGTAACAGATGTCTTTTCAACCAGCAGGAACAGATGCTCACCGTGCCCACGCGTTGGGTACAACGGCTGCTCTTCCACAAGGAAGTCTTGTGGCCGTTGCTTTATCGCGCCACCAATACCAGGCAGTTCCGCAGTCAGGTAAGCAAGTGAATCGGTGAGCGACATGTCCTTTAGTTTGCATAGCATTGCACTTCTGTTCAAGTTTTGTTGAAAACTTATGTTCGTTTCATGAGGTACTTACGTCCGAGAACCATGGAATGGCTCTTGAGACGATGCCGCAACAAACCAAGGCCAACATGGCACTGATGCCTTGTGACCTTGGTATTAATTGATCGCCTGTTTGATAGCTAAGGAGGTTAACTCGCGACGGTTCAGTCTTCTGGCACTTGGCCGCGGGTCAGTTCGTGGAACGTTTTGAACAGCTGCAAAGTCACCGGGCCCGGTTTGCCGTCACCGATCATCTTTCCGTCGATCTTGGTGACTGGCATCACCTCTGCGGCGCTGCCTGTCAGGAAAGCCTCGTCCGCCTGGAACAGGTCTTCCGGCGTCAGGTCGGTTCGCTGTGTCCGGATGCCCGCGTTTTCAGCCAGTTCCAGCACGGTCGCCATGGTGACACCTTCCAGCACGCCCGCGCTGGCAGGGGGGGTCAGCAGTTCCGGCTTGCCATCCTTCTTACGGACGATAAACAGGTTGTCTGCCGTGCATTCGGAGACGTTGCCCTTGTGGTTGAGCATCACCGCTTCAAGCACCCCGCCGTCGATCGCTTCGATCTTGGCGAGGATGTTATTCAGGTAGTTCATGCTTTTGATGGCGGGAGACAATGCGCTGGGGTGGTTGCGGATGGTCTTGGCGATAATCACCTCCATCCCTAGCTCATACAATTCCTGCGGGTAGATATTGATGTTATCAGCGATGATAAAAACCGTGGCCTGATTGCAGGTGAACGGATTGAGCCCAAGCGTCCCTACGCCACGGGTCACACACAAACGGATGTAAGCATCGGTCCGGTCGTTTGCAGCAACCGTATCACGAATCGCCTGCCTTAGTTCATCGACTTCGTAAGGCACTTCAAGGCGGATCGCGGCCGCGGATGCGTACAAACGCTTGAGGTGGCTATCCATCTTGAAGATCCGCCCGTTGTAGGCACGGATACCCTCAAAAATACCATCGCCATACAACAGCCCGTGGTCATACACGCTGACACATGCCTGCTCAGGCGGAACGAGTTTTCCATTAAACCAGATCTTTTTGACAGCCACAGCAAAAAATTCCAAGTGGTTAATTGTTTTAATTTTGATCCGATGTGCCCACGCACGGACACATGGGGCAGCAATTATAACGGGCTTCTATCCACCGACCAGAGCGTGAACGCGGCTTTTTTCGCGATAATCCATGGTTATAGAACAATCACAGACTACGGGAATATCGGGTATCCTGCTCGCATGGGTAAGCTCATCATCGATTGTTTGGATAAATAAGCCCGACCCTGGATCCTTGCATATGATGGCTGTCGGGTAGTGGACGGATTTAAAAATACAGACGCGCCGGGTTAAGGATGACATATGCCGTTCTGGGAAGCTTTGACCGAAGTTCTGATCCTGCTGGCCGGTGCGCTGGTGCTGGGGGCGGTATTTGAACGGCTGCGGCAAAGCGCAATCCTCGGCTACCTGCTCGCCGGTTTGCTCTTGGGCCCGGGCGGACCATTGAAGTGGGTACAGGCCGCGGAATCGGTTGACGCGATCGCCGAACTGGGCGTTTCCTTATTACTGTTTGTCATCGGCCTGGAATTCTCGCTGCGCCGATTACTCAAGATCGGCGCGGTCGGTTTGGGCGGCGGATCACTGCAAGTCATTTTGACCTGCATCATCGGTGCCGGTGTCGCGCGGTGGATAGGTTTACAAGGCGCGGAAGCCGTTGCGGTGGGGGCGATTGTTTGCCTCAGCAGCACTGCGTGTGTCCTGCGCGTCTTGTCCGACCGTGCGGAAATGGACAGCATGACGGGCCGGACATGCCTGGGCGTATTGCTCTTGCAGGACATCGCTGTCGTGCCGTTGGTTTTGATCGTCACCATGCTGGGTGATAATCCCAGCCCGGCCGCGATCATGCTGGGCCTGGGCCAGAAACTGCTTTTGATCATCGGCCTCGGGCTTGTGATGTACCTGATCAGTGCCTTCTTACTGCCACGTGTGATGCGCGATCCCACGCTGTCACGCAACCGCGAGTTGGCGATCCTGCTTTCGATCGTATTAGCGATCGGTTCTGCCTGGGCGGCGCACGGCGTCGGATTGAGCCCCGCCATCGGTGCTTTCATTGCCGGGATGCTGCTTGCAGAAAGCCCGTTCTCGGTTCAGGTCCGTGCGGATGTCGGCGCGTTACGAGCTTTGTTTGTCACCCTGTTCTTCACCTCCGTCGGCATGCTGGGTGACATTAAGTGGATCGCGTCCAACTGGGCGCTGATCGTCATGACCGTCGGCATCATCATCGTGGGCAAGACGCTGATCACGTCAGCCGTCGTCCGCCTTTTCATGCCACGCATCCGCCATGCCGCGGGGGCGGGCCTGTCGTTGGCGCAGGTAGGGGAGTTCTCTTTTGTCCTGGCACAGGTCGCCTTTGCCGGCGGCAGCGGGATCCTTCAGGAAAACACATTTAAGCTGTTCGTCTCATCCACCCTGGTAACGCTTTTCCTAACGCCGTATCTCGTAGCCGGGGGCCCGAAGTTCGGCCGGGTCATACAACGCGCCGTCCGTGCGGTCGGGCTGGAAAAACCGAGCCCGGTCGAGCCGAGTGCTGCGACCGCCACTTTGAAAGACCACATCATCGTCATTGGCTTCGGCCCGGCCGCCCAGCGCATGTACGCCAAGATGTTCAAACGCCAGACCAACCTCCTGGTCGTGGATCTGAATCCTCGCAACCTCACCCTGGCGAAAAGCATGGGATTGGGCGTGCAGGTCGGCGATGCGACCAACCCCGAGCTGGTGCAGCATCTGGGCATTCCCGAGGCCCGTGTCGTCGTTGTCACCATCCCGGACCACCGCGCGGTCGTCACCGTGATCCGCCACGTCAGGAGCCTGCGGGCAGACATCCCCATCATCGCCCGCAGCCGGTATCACGTCTTCGCCGATGACATCCAGCGGGCTGGCGCTACGACGACCGTGAACGAGGAGGATTGGATCGGCCGGCGTCTGGGCCTGGAGGTGAACCGCCTTCTGCGTGGTCGAGGTGGTGAGCAAGATTCCAAGTGATTTACAGATTACCCATCTTCGCAATTTCACAAGACCATGTCATCTTTATATTTAAATAAACAAGAAAATTGTTAATTCGTACCAGAATGGGCTTGTATTGCCCCGGTTCCTCTGTATATTTGGCAACCTGTTATCGGACTGATTTACTGCGGTATCCGTACGAACTCACTCCGAGCCGTTATTTGTTCATACCATTTTATTCTCTTACAAGTGGGGTACACCATCATGATGAAGAAACTTCTGTTACCGATTGCTGCCGTGGCAGTACTGTCTTTTGCCACGCCTTCCTTTGCTACCTTCTGGGGCTATGGCGGCTCCAAGAGCTGGAATCAATGGGGCCAGTGGAACCAGTGGCAAAACGATTCCAATGACTGTAATGATTGGGGCAACGACTGGAAAGACGACTACTGCCCGCCGACCTGGAATGACTGCGATCCCGAGCCCTGCGACAACCCGGTGCCCGAACCGGCGACCGCCGGCCTGAGCCTGATGGGCCTGAGCGCCTTGGCCGTGGCCACCCGTCGTCGCAGCAAGTAATCGCCGCTTAGACCGATAACCTTCTAAACACCCCGTAGCGATGCGGGGTGTTTTTCTTTGCGCCCGGATTTGGCCGGCTCCGGGTTTACCTGTTTTACGCAACCGGAACAGACCCCACGCACCACTGATCAAAAGCTCGAACTTACGTGCATCCGCCGCAAGCGGGTGTAGTCTTGCCTCAGGTGCAAACAACGACAAGAGCACCATTGAACTCATAGTTTTCAACTGTCTTTATTTCACATTTACTTAGTGGGGAGTCGAATTGATGAAACGCGCACTTTTATTGTCTTCGATGGTCACTGTCTTTGCCTTTGCATCGCCCAGCTACGCGACGTTCTGGGCCAGCAATCACGGCAGCCGTGATCACAACTGGTCCAGGCAGACCAATGACCGTGATTGCGATCGTGACCGTGACCGTGATCGAGATTGTGATCGGGATCGGGATTGGGATTGCGGCTGGGACTGGGATTGGGACTGGAACTGTGATTGGGATTGGGATTGCGACTGGGACTGGGGCTGCCAGCCCGAACCGCAATGCGACAACCCGGTGCCCGAACCGGCGACCGCCGGCCTGTCCATGCTGGGCCTGGGCGCCTTGGCGACCGCCGTCCGCCGTCGTCGTAAATAAGCCCTTTTTGCGAGTGATTTATAAGTGAGTCACTCAAACACTGTTTTCTTTTAGTGAAAGCACCCCGCGTAATAGCGGGGTGTTTTTTTTATCGACATTGTTTGGCGTGTATCGATGAATACCACGATACCACTGTCACAAATTCAAGCAGCTTGGTGCAGTTGGACTTCGTTTTTACACACCTGCGGCAGGCTGAAGTAGAAGGTGGCTCCCCGGTCTGGCTCCGATTCAAGCCATATCTCCCCGCCGTGGACCTCGATGATACGTTTGACAATCGTCAGGCCCACACCGGTTCCATTATTTGATTTGTCGTACTTCTCAAAGAGATTGAAGATTTTCGGTTGAAATGATTCAGGCACGCCCTTGCCGTTGTCGCGAACAAAGTAATGGGGCTTACCCTTCACTTGCTTCCAGCCGATCGTAATCGTCGGCGACGGGTTATCCGTGCCGTACTTCAAGGCATTACTCAGCAGATTCTCGATCACCTCGCTTACCCGTATTTTGTCGGCATAGGCGTCAGGCAGGTCCTCCGCGATCCCAATCGTGGCGCCGACCTTGATAGCCTGCACACTCAGGTCATCTGCGATCTGCCGGGCGATCTGCACCATGTCAAGCACGACCGGTTCGTGCCTCACACGCCCGATCCGAGTCAGTTCCAGCAGGTCGTCGATGCACCGGGACATCCGGTCCATGTTGCTCTTGATCCGCGTGATCAGATCCGTGGGATACCGCTGGCCGTACGCCTCCAAGTCTTCTTCAAGACAACCTATCAACCCGACACAACTGGCCAGGGGCGACTTCAGATCATGCGAAACCGAGTACGTAAACTGCTCGACTTCTTTCGTCTTGGCTTCCAGTGACTTGTTCAGGTCTCTTAACCGTGCCGAATCTTTACGGTCCGTGATGTCGGTGATCACCGCCTCGATGTGGCCGCGATGATCCTGACAATCACGCACAACCATGCCCCGTTCCCACACCCATCGGGTACCGCCATCAGCTCGCACAATCCGGTATTCATAACTGTAGGGTTGACGGTTTTGAATCGCATCGCGACGTGTTGATGCAACATGCGGCCTGTCGTCCGGATGGATCAGGTCGTAATAGTGCATGGCCTTGGGGCCCAGGAAGTCGGTCGTCGGATAACCGCTCAATGCCTGGATGTATTCACTGATAAATACGATCTGTTCGTTTTCATCAAGCGAGCACCGATACGTCACCGCCGGCAGGTTGGTAACCAGATTGCGGTAGAGAGATTCAGATTTATAGATGCGACGTTTTTGAGTACTTAGAATGATGGTACCCACAATACACAAAATCGACGCCACCCCCGTCAGAACCGACAGCGACCGGCGTGTCAGATTCAGTGTGGCATAGGCTTTACTTCTTTCAATCTCTATCGCTATCCCCAAACCCAGGTCCTGATCCCAGTGCCAGGCGCCCAGCACCGGCACACCTCGCAGATCGCGGTACCCTTCGACATCTGAACCCGATCGGCCGGCCGCAATAGATGCGGCCATGCGTGTCAACGGCTGGCGATCCCGGGCAAATCTCGGTGTGCCACCGTCCAGCAAGTTGATGCCCGGGTCCTTTGCGATCACGTGATCTTTTGTATCAGTGATGTACTGGTCGATATGACTTGATATGAATATCTTATCCGCAACCGCGCCGTGACCGATGACAACACCGTTCCGATCGATGACATAACTATTACCAAATGAACCCGGCCGCGCGTTTTTCAGCTTCATATCCAGCCCGCTCGTGATGCTGAGGCGGAATGCCAGGGCCGCGATGACTTCGCCCTCATCTCCCCGGATCGGCGCAAGTACAAACATCGTATGCGGGCATGATTCTGACTGCCCGTAGGCATCAATCAACTCGACTTCGGCTTCTTGTGGCACACTGACCGCTGTTTGTCCCGACCAGACTTGCTTAAGCACACGGGGCTGTTTTACAAGCGTGTTCATTGTCCCCGTGTTACTGTCGCGCATCGATGCGATGTTGATGTGGTCCGGCGCGATGATAATAAAGCCGTCGTAGTTGAAAGTATCAATCGCCGGACTCATGATGTGTCTCAGCCTTTGCTGAGTATGACTTTTCATCAGTGACTCGCGGTCACGTGACTCCTGTAGCAGGTCTTTGGTGGCTTCGATCACATCCGGTCGACGCGCCCAGATGACAGCCCTGGCCTGCTCCATTCTGAGCCAGTCCTTGATCCCCGAATGTGTCGAGTTCAACAGGCTTGATAGCGTCTGCTCACTACGCTGCTTGTACTGCTCCGTCAGCGTGTGCGTCAGCCAGACATTCGACAGGATAAGTATCAGTATCGCGGCAGCGACAACCCACGTACTTCTGACAAAGTGAGACCTGTTTACCGACATGCCTTCTCGCACGTACGGGTCGGTTTCGTCTGAATTGGATATGGCTGTGACGAACGCTCAGTTGGCATAGAAGAGGTTGATTCTGTTCCGCTTCATACCGCGATGATATAGCCCCCAAGCAGCCACATCGATTCCAGTGCAACACTACTTACGACACCTATTTTTTCGGCTCTTTATACAACAACCCTGAGCGGCCGACGCGAATGAGCACATCTCTTGTCACGTTGATCGTTCTAACATGTCATCAGGCTAGCCAGAGTTGTCTCGCGTGTCCCGGAGTAACTTCCAGACTAACCCGTCGGATGGCTGAGTCACTCGATTAACCAATTCACGCAAGAGCGTTCATGGTTTGCTGGCGAAGCGCCTTTCAGATTGATTAACCATGATGTTATTTACCCATCAAACAGCGTCAAAAATATATCGCCGGTATGGTGTGGTCGTGTTCTGGTAGAGCACAGTTGTACCGCGCTTACCTGCCGCTTTTCAACGAAAATCAAACGTCGACCGCTTACCTGCACGCTGATCCGTAACAGACCAGACGCATCATATGCCGCTGTCAGCACCCCCGAAAAATACCACGCTTGAATCACTAACCGGGCCATCACACTCCCAGGTATAACCACGACTCGAAATATCCCGGCCATACAGCTTGCGCGTCATAACCGTTGTAACCGTTACAAACAGAACCCCCAGGCAAACACGCGCATTGGCCACCTTCAAGCGATCTTCTGCAGCCCCATATTTTGGCAGCACAGCAGCGACGCACTACGATGGGGCTCTGACAGCCTCCCAGACCCGGTGTAAGCCCTATGCACAACGACAACAGCCCGAGCCCTCAACCAAACAGGGGGGCCGCCTACAAGCTGCTATGGATGCTGCTGGCGATCATCGCGGTCTACCTCTTCGCCTCCACACGCTCGACATTATGGGACCGTGACGAGCCCCGCTTTGCCCGCGCAACCTACGAAATGGTCGAGACCGGCAACTACCTCTACCCGACCTTCAACGGCGAACTGCGGCCAGACAAGCCCATCATGATCTACTGGCTCATGTCCGTGCCCGTCCGCGCCTTCGAGTTCCTCGGCCCGCATGCCTTGCCCGCCCGCTTCGTCGCGGCCTTCGGCACAGCTTTCTCCTGCCTGTTCACCTTCCTTATCGCACGACGCCTGTTCGATCAACGTACAGCACTCTGGTCGGCCGGCATCCTCGCATCCACTTTGCTGATCTTCATGATCGGCACCGCCGCCACGGCAGACTCCATCCTCCTGCCCGCGATGATCGGGGCGCTGTGGCTGTTCTACCGCGCGCTCGATCGAGGCAAACTCACCATCCTCGGTACACTCGGCATGGCCTGCTTCCTGGGCTTCGCACTCTTAGCCAAAGGCCCGGTAGGCCTGCTGCCGCTGCTGATCATGCTCGTCGTGCTCTGGTTGCGCAAACTCCACGAAGTCAATGCCGGTCCAATACTCAGCCAGATCATGCATGAGCCACCCGGCGAGCGCAACCGTTTCATGTTCTTCATCGCGAAGCTCATGCACGCGTCGGCGATGACCACTCTGCTGATCGCAAAACCTGCAGATAATCCCACCAAATTCTGGCGGACCTTCGGCCCCGCATTGATCGCGGTCCTGCTGGCGTGCGGCATCTTCATCGCCTGGGCCATCCCCGCTAACAACGCGACCCACGGCGAGTTCCTCCGGCTCGGTATCGGCAAACACGTCATCGACCGATCCGCTTCCCCGATGGAATCGCACGGCGGCAACTTCTTCTTGTATCTGCCGTACTACTTCATCATCCCGATCTTCACGTTCTACCCCTGGTCGCTGCACATGCCCGCAGCCGTCTTCGCTTCAACCTGCGGCCGATCGGGCGGTACTATCAGTAGGGAACTGGTACTCGGTTGGGCGCTGCCGGTTGTCGTACTGATGACCTTCGTCGCGACCAAGCTGCCGCACTACATGATCCTTTCGTTCCCCGCACTCGCGATCGTCACCGCCGCGTTTATCACCGGCTATCGAAACGAGCTTAGCCGATGGGACGGCAAACTCCTGCGCGGCGGGATATGGTTCTTCGGCGCCGTCAACACCGGCCTCGCCATCGCCATGGTCGCTGTGCCCATCTACCTGCAAACCGGCATGCTCGGATACATCGGTGGCGCTGTCGCCGCAGCCATCATGCTGACCGGCGGGTTCTTTGTGAATAAGTACCAGCTCAAGGAAGACACCACACGCAGCACACCGATCATGATCAAGACCTTCGCCGCCGCCATGGTTGTGATCCTGCTTACCGTCCTGCCCGCGATCGATGGCACCAAGATGCCATACCGCATCGCCAAAATTATCACCAGCGAGACATCAAAAGATACAACCGTCGGCTACTGCGACTTCCGCGAACCTTCGCTCAACTTCTACATCGACAGGCACATCGAGGATGTCGGGCACGGCCAGGTCGCCAAGTGGTTTGCCGACAAACAGCATGCCGTGCTCATCATCCCGCAGGACCTCTACGAGCAGGCCGACCCCAAACCCGCGGACGTTTCCATCCTCGGCCAAGTCACCGGGATGAACTATTCCAACGGCAAACGCGAAACCATCCTTGCGGTCGAGAAGGGCGGTTAAGCCCGGTCTGCCTCACTAAACGACTTCTTCCGTGTTCATGTTCTCTTCATGTTCACTGCGTTATAAATCCGTAAGCGAAACCTGTTCAGAGGGTAATCTGAACCGTGCAGCAGCGTTTGGCGTATACTTTCCAACCAGCAGGGCCGATCCTGATAGTGGGAACTCGGCTAGTATGACTGAACGACCCGGGGGGGCGTACCATGAAACCAATCCACTATTTATTGATCGCGGTAACTGCCTTGCTGCTGCTTGCGCTGGGGTCGTATCTGTACGTCGATCAATGGCTGTTCCAGAGATTCCTCGAAAACCAGCCGACCCTCCACGAAAACATGTGGCTGAGCCCGCTGCGCGAACTGGGTAAAGCCTGGCTCTCTATCTGGCTGCTTTTGATCATGCTGCTTATCACCAGGCAGGTGCGCCCGACGATGGCGGCGCTCATCGCGATGCTGTTGATCATCCCGCTGGTCACACCCGCCAAGTTCATCACCGGCCGCGTCCGCCCCGCGCAGCGCATCGAGATCATGCAGCAGCCGCAGCTTCAGCACGACTTCGCACGCTCCGAATCCTCCTTCCCCTCAGGCGACACCGCCACCGCCTTCGCGATCGCCACTGCGCTGACGCCTTACGTCGTCCGCGCTTCGGTCCCGGCCTCCCGCGCCATCGTGCCCATCCTCTTTACCCTCGCAAGCCTCGTCGGCATGATGCGCCTCACCGTCATGAAGCATTACGTCTCCGACGTCCTGGCCGGCGCCGCGTTCGGCATCGTCGCCGGCTACATCGCCTGGCTCATCATCGAAAAACACCCCAACCTCCGCCCGCACCTCTACACCACACCCCTCGCACGCGCCATCACCCTCGGCCTGATCCTCGCATTACCCTTCCTCGCCATGCTCAGCAACGTTAACCCGATCACGCTCTTCCTCAAACAGTACTGGATGCTCAGCCCCATCTTCATCGCCTTCGTCCTCTACTACCACCGCCGCGCCAGCCACAAACAAAACAACCTCCCCGAATCCACCAACTGATTGCACTCTATTCTGAAAAAGAAGGCAATTAGCCACCGATGAACACGGATAATTGCCCCGAAGGGGTAACGGCATGTAGCCACGGGTGAAGCGCAGCGCAACCCGTGGATATGTAGCGCAGTGATATCTATTCTGCCCCGGCAGGGGCGGCGGGGGTATTCCCTTCACCCCTTACGGGGCGAAGCGCAACTTCCGCCTCATCTTCCACGGGTTACGCGTCGCTTCACCCGTGGCTACAATCCGACACCCCTGCGGGGTGATCATCATGCTACCTGTTCAATTGCTGACTTCCTACCGCGATCAATCCGGTACCCCTGTCATTTTCTTGCTTTAATCTGTGTTCATCCGTGTTCATCGGTGGCTAAAAATCAACTCGAAACAGGCTCCAGGCCTTTCTCCACTTCTGCACTCCCCATCAATACTAAACACAAAAACGGGACACCCCCGATCCCGCTCTTGCGATACAATCAGCCTGTCAACTTTTCTTTTCCTGGAGGCCAACAATGAACTGCCCCAAATGCAACAGCCCGATGCACAAGGTCTCGGTCGATGAATACGAGGTCGACTGCTGCGGCCAATGCGACGGCATCTGGTTCGACCTGCGCGAACACGACCACCTCAAGGACATCCGCGGCAGCGAAGACCGCATCGACACCGGCGACCCCGAAAAAGGCAAACAGATGAACGCCATCCGCGACATCAACTGCCCGCGCTGTACCGCCAAACTCATCAAGATCGCCATGCCCGACCAGCCCCACATCCAGTACGAACAATGCGCCACCTGCGGCGGAGCCTTCTTCGACGCCGGCGAATTCACTGACTGGAAACACCTGTCAGTGGGTGAAAAGGTGAAACGGATCGTCAAGCCGTTTAAGTAGGGGTGCTGTCGTGCAGTATCACCCGCACACAATGTCATGCTGTTTGTCTATGGTTTTCCCATCATCAGATCAACTTGGCGACGGTGTTGTAGTGCCAGTTGTATTCGGCGGGCTGTCGCTGCTGTTGATGATAGGTACTTCTCTCGCAATTATTTTTCGTGACAAAATCACATGCCAATCATTGGGTTTCCCAGACGAGGAGCACCCAACACAAAAACTCATCTTGATGGTGAGTTTCCTGGCATTTTCTGTGTTGCTAGGTGTGGTAGCCATCTATGCTGGCCTGAGTAAAAGGGCTATCGCTCAATACTTCTGGGATCTTGAAGTCGACGATATCGCTGTGATAGAGATCCACAGCATGCCGGGTTGGCGGATGGATGAGTTGGATTTAGCCTTCTCCAAGCCGCTGGTTGAGGTTGTTGATGCGTCCCAAATAGAGGAATTTTGTAAGTTACTGGAACAATCAACCGGGAAGAGTCACAGCCACGAATCCTTCACGAATGGATACATGATTGTGCTAAGGTCAGACACGATTGACAACGCAACGCACGCGATCTACTTCGCCGCACTAACGCGTAGTACGAAGACCGGTAAGCCCGTCACGGTGCTCGAACCCATGTCGGACCTGTTAGGCGACTCACTGGATTATCTCAACAATCCCAAGGCGTTTGATTGGATTGAGCAAGCACTCAAAAGCAAGACATCCGTGGGATCTCACGGCAGCGAGGTCCGCTAGACATATCTAACGTGAGTGTTGATATGCAACCTTCATTTTGGCCGCGTTACCCCAACTCCGCCACCTCCTCATACTCCGGCACACTCACCGCCCACCCAAGTTTATTACTGATCACACCTGCCAGCGCATTGGCGCTTTTTTCTTCACCGTGTGTCAGAAACAGTTGCTTCGGCGGTTTCTTGCAGGCGCTGAGCCAGCGTAAGAGGTCGTCGCGGTCGCCGTGGGCGCTTAGGCCGTGCAGGTGGGCGATCTTGGCGCGGACGGGCCATTCTTCGCCGTGGATGCGGACCTTGTCGATTCCATTGGAAAGGATGCGTCCGAGCGTGCCTTCGGCCTGGTAGCCGACGAAGACGACTGTCGAATCGGCGCGGGTGATGTTGTGCTTGAGGTGGTGCTTGATGCGTCCGCCCGTGCACATGCCCGAGCTGGACATGATCACGTTCGGCCCCTTCAAACTGTTCAGCGCGATCGAGTCGGCCGTATCGCTGATCAGCTTGAACCCCGGGAACTTCAACACATCCACACCGCCGCCCGGTGCGCAGCGTGATTCTTCTTCCAGGTACTTGCACCAGCGATCGAACACCTTCGTCACCTTCACCGCCATCGGGCTGTCGAGGTAGACGCCGATATCCGGGATGCGGTCGGCGTCCGCCAGCACGCCCATGTAGTAGACCAGCTCCTGCGCGCGCTCGACCGCGAACGTTGGGATGATGATGTTCCCACCGCGCTCCGCTGTATCGTTCACGATCTTTTCAAGCTGATCTTCGATCGGCCCGGACTCCTTGTGCAGCCGGTCGCCGTAGGTTGATTCCATGACGATGTAGTCCGCGCGGTCGAACAGTTGCGGGTCGTTGATCAACGGCTTGTCCCACTGCCCGATGTCGCCTGACATGATCAGCGTCTGCCGCTTGCCGTTTTCCTTGACGGTGATTTCGATGAATGCCGAGCCGAGGATATGCCCGGCCTCGTGGAAGAAGACGGTGATTTCGTCGCCGAGGTGGACCGCCTCGCCGTACGCGCAGGGATCGAACAGTTCGACGGCCTTGGCCGCATCTTCTCCGGTATACAGAGGCTCATACCCGAACTTCGCCTTCTTGCCTTGCTTCTGATGGCGTTTCTTTTTGTACCGGGCATCCTCTTCCTGGATATGTGCTGAATCCAGCATGATGATCTCGGCGAGGTCAGCCGACGGATCGATCGTGATGATCGGGGCCTTGAATCCGTGCTTGACCATCTTGGGGATCAGCCCGCAGTGGTCGAGGTGGGCATGGGTCAGCAGCAGGTAGTCGATGCTGTTCAGGTCGACCGGCGGGGGGCCGTAGTTGCGGTCCTGGAACCGCCGTTCCTGGAACATGCCGCAGTCGATCATGATCCGCTTGCCCGCCGCCTCGAGCAGGTAGCGTGAGCCGGTGACTTGTCGATTCGCGCCGAGAAAATGCAGTTTCACAAATAGCCTCCAAAATCAGTTCACGGTCTGCACCGCTTAGTCGGCGATCTCAGATCGCCGTTTTCTACCGTAAAACGGGTCCCGTAGTGTATCTATATAAGGACTCGCATGTATGGGGAATAGCCTGCTGCCGGCTGCAGTTAGGGTAGATTCAGGTATCTTTGCCCGCGTGTGTGTCAAAGCCGTACAATGCGTGGCTTGACCCGCCCGGTGCGAGACGGGCACGATTGGACTCATTGGAAGCAATCTATGACACGTAGCGTAGTGATCAGCGGCGTCGGCCCAGTCAGCGGCCTCGGCTTGGGGATCGAAGCGGTCTGGGAAGGCGTCTGCGAGGGCAGAACCGCGATCAGCACGATCCAGGCCTTCAACCCAAGCGGCTTCGACTGCACCCTCGGCTCAGAGGTCGAAGACTACAAGATCGCCAAGTTCGTCCCCAAGAGCCACCGCAAGGCTACCAAGGTCATGGCCCGTGACATCGAGCTGGCCGTCATCGCCGCCGACTTCGCCGCCCGTGACGCGGGTCTTGCCACCAAAGGCACCGACCCCGATGCCGGCTCAAACGGCGACTTCAAACCGACGTACAACCCCGAACGTGTCGGCTGCCACATCGGCGCGGGCCTCATCGCCGCGGAACTCGACGAACTGACCAGCGCGCTCAACGAAGCCAAGGATGATTCGGGCAAATTCGACATCCACAAGTGGGGCAGCGACGGGATGAACCACCTCACCCCGCTGTGGCTGCTCAAGTACCTGCCCAACATGCTCGCCTGCCACGTCACCATCATCCACGACACGCAAGGCCCATCCAACACCATCACCTGCGGCGAAGCTTCCGCCATGCTCTCGATCGGCGAGTCGCTTCGCGTCATCCAACGCAACAACGCCGACCTCTGCTTCTGCGGCGGAGCCGACTGCAAGTTGAACCCGATGGTCTACTTCCGCCAGCAACTGACCGGCAGGCTCAACAAATCAAGTAACGATGATCCGACCAACGCCGTCCGCCCGTTCGACACCGCTGCCGCGGGCACAGTCGCCGGCGACGGTGGGGGGATCGTCATGCTCGAAGCTAAAGAAACTTACAAAGCCCGTGGCGGCAACAGCGCCTATGCGGAAGTCGTCGGCTTCGGCGCTTCACAAAGCGTTAACCGTGCCGTGCGCAACATGGAACCCGATCCCGAAGGTAAAGCCGTCACATCCTGCATCAACGCCGCGATGCGCGAAGCAGGCATCACCGCTGACGACATCGACATGATCGTTGGCTTCGGCACCGCCGTGCCCAACTGGGACAAGGCCGAAGCCGCCGGCTACCGCACCGTCTTCGGCGACCGCCTCAAGGACATCCCCGTCGTCGGCTTACGCCCCCTCGTCGGTAGCTGCGGCGCAGGCGGCGGCGGCATCGACGTCGCGGTCGCAGCCAAAGCCGTCAAGCAGCAGAAAGTCCCCGCCATCATCAACCGCGATAACCCGATCGATGGCATGTCAGGCAACGCTTCAGCAACCGATGCAAAACTGGACTACGCACTCGTCTACAACACCGGCCTCGGCGGACAAAACACCGCACTGATTTTAAAGAAACTGGATTAACTACAAGAATTACAGATAGCACTAAGACACGGAGAAAAAGTAACAGGGATAAACACAGATGAACACAGATAGGAAAAACATAATTGATGGATACCATCACTTATCCGTGTTTATCTGTGTTCATCCCTGTTAATAACTCATTATTTCAGTGTGCTCCGTGATTAAGCTGCATACTAAGGAATGACTATGTCAGAGCATCGTGTGGTAATTACGGGAATGGGTGTCGTTACACCATTGGGCCATGACATCGAAACCGTCTGGGCCGCGCTGCTTTCTTGTCAGTCGGGGATCGACAAGATCGATCACTTTGATGCGTCTACCTTCCCCACGACATTTGCCGCCCAGGTGAAGGACTACGACCACACACCGCTCGTTACCCATCCCGAATTGCACGAAGGCGTCGGGCTGAACACCAGCTTCGCGCTCGGCGCTGCATCGCAAGCATGGAAGATGTCGGGCCTCGATAAGTTTGACGCACTCGATCGCTCACGCCTGGGTATCTACCTCGGTTCGGGCGAAGGTTCACTCGACTTCGATAACTACGTCGCGTCCAACCTTGCCGGCTGGGACGATGTGGCACGCGGGATCGACGGCGCGAAGTGGGCTGCCGCGGCAACGAAGAACATGAACGCGCTGCGTGAGATCGAGCAGGAACCCAACATGCCGCTGACGCACCTTGCGATGGAGTTTGATGCGCAAGGGCCCGCCTACAACTGCCTCACCGCCTGCGCCGCTTCCACGCAGGCCATCGGCGAAGCCACCGAGATCCTCCGGCGCGGCGACGCCGACGTCATGATCACCGGCGGCGCGCACACCATGATCCACCCGTTCGGCGTCACCGGCTTCAACCGCCTCACCGCGCTGTCCAACCGCAACGACGATCCGAAAACCGCAAGCCGGCCTTTCAGCGTCGACCGTGACGGATTCGTACTCGGTGAAGGCTCCGGCATGCTCGTGCTCGAAACACTCGAACACGCCCAGGCACGCGGCGCGACCATCCTCGCCGAAGTTGCAGGCTTTGGTTCAACCGCCGACGCCTACCGCATCACCGACATCCATCCCGATGGCCGCGGCGCAGCCAAGAGTATGCAACTGGCGATCGAAGATGCAGGCGTCAGCCTCGAAGACATCGACTACATCTCCGCCCACGGCACGGGCACCAAGGAGAACGACTCGATCGAAACCAAGGCCGTCAAAGTCGTCTTCGGCGACCGCGCCAAGTCGATCCCGATGAGTTCGATCAAGAGCATGCTAGGCCACCTGATCGCCGCCGCCGGCGCTGTCGAAGCGATCGCGTGCGTCCTGGCGATCCGTGACCAGAAACTCCCGCCGACGCACAACCTCAAGAATCCCGACCCCGAATGCGACCTGGACTACGTCCCCAACGCCGCGCGTGACGCCGAGGTCGAGGTCTGCCTGTCCAACAGCTTCGGCTTCGGCGGGCAGAACGACACGCTGATCATCAAAAAGATCTGAATGTCGTAATTTGTGCTAACTCAGGCGTTTAAGCCACGGCTCCGGTTGTGCGTATTTTCGCCTGTTTAATTGTTACCACGTCAGGCTACAGCAACTATTCGCATAATTTTCGCTGATGCCGCTGGCCCCGGCCAATTCCTGTGGCATGGTTTATCCATACACATGTCTGCGTGCGTGGTGCCCTGCGCACCTGCATTTTTCAGACTTGTAGGAGAGAGAGAACCACTCTGGAGACATGTCATGTCTAAGAACTTCGTGCGATCACGATGGCTGTCGCTGCTATTGTTAACCGGCTCGCTGGCTCTACCCGTCAGCGCCGCCGATGCTTCATTTGTGGTGGACATGCACGAATACACCGGCTCCGACCTGATCGGCCGCGCTACCTTCGAGCAGGTGGGCGACGATATCCAGGTCACGCTTTCCACTGTGCAGGAACCGGGACACAACAACATCGGCGACTGGGGCGGCTTCTGGTTTGACATCAGTGATGATGCCTTACTGGCAAACCTCAGCGTGATCGGTTCGGACATCACTGCTTACGACTTTGCCGGTAACGTCGGTTCCGTCGGCAGCTCTAACAACAACCTCAACGGCGGCGGCTCGCCCGGTAAAATGGATGCGGGTATCGCCTTCGGCTCGCCCGGCGCAGGCTCCGGCTTACTCACGACCACCATGTTCACACTGTCTCATCCCGACGGTCTGAGCCTGGCACTATTCGATAACCAAACCATGGCAGGCCGACTCCAAAGCGTCGGTGCCGCACCCAGCGGTGGGGGCGACTCAAGCAAGATCAAAGGCTGCGCTATCGTCCCCGAGCCCGCGACGCTATCGATCGCAGTGTTGGGAGCACTTGGGTTATTCCGCCGACGCATGGTGTAAAGTAAAAACGGCGCCGCGCCCGGAGCGGCACGCGACGCCGTGAGTCGTACCTGATGCAGGCACTTGCACGCGATGGGGGAGGCACTACTTTCCCCCAATTGCTTAAAACGTACGATTCAAACCACACCCGAGCCAGCCGGTTAGCCCATTCGCTTGCGATCCGATTCGGTTCTGCGCGGTTAGGCGATTACACCCAAAGGATCTGTATTGCCCCGTCAATAGCCCACGCCGTTCAGTGCTAAGGCTAACGGCTAACGGCCCATCTCCCCAAATAAAAACGGCCCACGGGGGAGGCACCCGTGGGCCATGACTAGGATGAAACGCACTCGGTTAACACAACCGGGATCAATCAGTCATAAAGCGGACTTACGGTCGTCGGAGGCACTTCCTCGAGTTGCAGGGTCGTCTCGATACGGAAGTTCGACTCACTGGTGTGGCGTTCGGCGAAGAACAGGTCCAGCGTGTATGTGCCGCCCGGTTCCAGGCCAAGCTGTTCCGCCGCATTGTCCAGATTCACCGACGCCTGCTGCTGGCTGTGCACACCACCAAGGTCTACCGCCAGCTTGCCGTTGATAAACACCCACACGTCGTCGTCACCCGTGAACGAGAAGATCATTGGCAGGTCACGCTCTTCAGGGCTCGTGTACGTGAACTTGGTTCTCAGCTCATAGGTGAAGTGGAAGTTGTGCACGCCGCCCGGCGCCCAACGCAACGGCCACTGTGCCGTGCTCGGGGTCAGCCCAAAGCCCATGGTGTCGATCGGGAAGAAGTAATTGTACGGCGCAGGCATCTGCTTCTCACGGGCAAACGAATAGACACCGCCCGGGTAATTCTGGCCATTGTCCAATACGATCGCGTACGGGATCGTGATATTCACTTCGGGTGTATCACGGAACCACTGGGCAAACGACTCAGGCGAGTATACGCTCTGGGCGCTCGTGCCCTTCTTCTCGTTGTAGTACGACATGTCCAACTGCGGCAGGCCGTCCTCATCGAGCGTATCCATCACCTTGTTGTAGGTGCCGGGATACTGCTCCATGTCGGGATGGCTTGTCTGGAAGTCTCGGATCACACCGGTCAGTTCGATGCTGTCCGCTTGCGCTGGTACGGCGACCATCCCCGCGGCCACCAGTGCGCTGGTCAGGGTCCACTTGTTCATCTTGAACTCCTTTGCTTGCTCTTCGCTTGACTGCACGGCTCGGTGACCGTCTACATCTGATCTGCCCTACACCGGGCGGACCGTTCCGTGAATCAATGTTCACAATCAAACGTAAGATTCACCGCACACAAAGCAAGGTCCGATAGCCATAAACTTCGTTTATCAGCCCCGTTCCAGACGGCACAGGCGGCGCAAACGGGAAGGGGGTGGGTTGTCTAAATGGGTCTCGCTCGGAAAGAACGTAGGAGATGTGCTTAGAGGGACAGTGGAGGAATTTATGATTTGGGAATTATGATTTAGGATCTGTCGTTCTAGGATGATACAAGCTGCTTGGGCGCACACTTACATCGTCAATCATAAATCCCAAATCATAAATCCAAACCTATTCCAGCTTCCGCGGCATCGTCGATGCGATCACGCGGATTGGCGGCAGCTCGGCGCCTTCAAGTGCAAGTGTGTTGTCATCATCCGCCTCGACCGTCAGATCGATCGAGCCGCGCTCAAGGACCAGCACACCGTCGTTGTCATACCTGCGGTGCGTGTAGAACTTCGCGTCCGTCACGCCGCCCATGATCGGCTGTTCCTGGTCAGGCCCGCCCCCGGCCGGGGTGATGATCATCCAAAGCTCGTTCGGAGTCGTGGCATGTGTCGAGTCGCGGTATTCGATGCGGATCAGGTTCCCATCGGGGTCCAGTAACTCCATGTAATAGCTCTCGATCGTCGCGCCATCCGCCAGCAGGATGACCGGCGGGGTGTCCGTCGGATCGTCGAGCAGGGGGCCATGGGCCGTACTCGTTCGCACCAGTGTCAGCAGACGGTTGATGACCATGCGTGTGGCGGACTGCGTGCTCGCCGTCTCCGCCGCCGCTGCGTACGCCTGGAAGCTCGCGTCGATCGCCACCATCGTTGCCGTCAACAGGATCGCCGTGATCGCAAGCGCGATCAGCATTTCAACCAGCGACAGACCCCACGCCTTGTGGTTGATGATCCTTGATGCTTGTCTTGCTTTCACGTCGCCGCTCCTGCGTGCCGGGCGTTAATCACCCGGCCGTTGCGCCTCATCAATCGTCGTAGCCAAAATAGTCCACGTACTTCTTCCCGCCTTCGTGATAGGTCGAGTAGTATGGCGTAAAGTCAATGTGCCCGAGGATGCCGTCCGGCAGCGGCAGCGACGGGTCGTACCGCACCTGGATCACACCGATACCGTTCACCGGCAATTCGGATTCCAGGTCACCGTTACTGCTTGAGAAGTAACCCAGCGTCGTGTTGTACTGTGGGCTTGTCTCGCCGATGACCGGCCCGGTATCGCTGACCGGGTTGAACGTCGTCAGCAGCGTGCCGACGATCTTCACCTGGCCACGCATATCCAGCACGCCCGCCACGATCGTACCCGACATCTCCACCGTCTCCTGGATGTCGTCCGGTGCGATGAACGTACCCATTTCCACCGAGAAGTGCGGCGCCATCAGCGTGCTCTTCTTGAACAGGTACTTCTCCGCCTCCGTCAGCGGACTATCCAGGATGAACCGGGTCGTTCCGGTGAACGACAGCTTGTTACGTACATGCGTAAACTCGTTTGGCGATGCCGTCACGATCGACCCGTTAAACGTGCAATCGTCGAAACGGATGTTGTTGGCGACCTGCTTCGTGCCTAGCGGATCGGAAGGACCGCCGTAGTCCGTGCCGTTCACCGTCGCGATACGGTCCGGGTGGCTGAGTGTGCCGTCCGCTTCGATCATGCCGCAGTAGTTGAAGTTCGGGTCGGTGTTGTCCGTAGCGGTGTCGATGAAGGTCACGCCCACAAACGTACAGTTGCGGAACAGCGCATTGGTTCCCACCGGGATAAGCACGTTATCAAACGTCTTGTTCTCATAGACCGGCCGGTCGTAATACTCATACGGATACGCCGCACCGTAAGGCACCTGCTCAAACACCGTCGTTGATGGCGCGCCGGCCTGCGAGGCAAAATCGCCGGTCGCCATCGCCCTGAACGTCGCGACATCGAAGTCGCCGGGCTCGAACTGGTGGACCGAATCCGTATCCGCTTCAAACGTCATCGGGTCTTCACCGTAGTTCGGATGGATCGGACCCTCGAAGTAATCCTGGTACGCCCCGGCAACACCGCCGGGCCCGTCCGGATCGGCTGCGCCTTCTTCCCATCCCTGCTTGTCCGCGGTGATATACACCTCGCCGCGGATCTTGGCGTAGCGGTCGTACTCGTCAATAAAGCCGTCGCCGTAGCCCTGCCGCGCCGGGTCGCCGAACGTGTCGATCAGCGTCATCAGTTGCTGGTGGTCCAGCTCCGTACCACCCGGATCGATCTCCGCCAGGCTGACCTTCAGGTCGGCGTTGGTGTCATACTTAGCCATGAAAAAGTCGTAGTCGTCGATGTACCCGTCCTGATCGTAGTCGTACGACGCGGGATCAGTGATGCCGTCCGTTTCGGTCGCGCTGGCGACGGCGATACGGTTGTCACCATCCATATCGTTGCTGACCAGCGTATTGCGGAACAGGTCCAGTTCATCATCCAGGTCACTGTCAAGCCCACGGAAGTCGCTTTCCATCTGGATGGGGTGGCCGTTATCAAGATTGGTTTCGAGGAAGCTCGAACCGATCGGGCCCTCGATCATCACGTTGCGGCCGATCATGATCCTGCTCTTGCTTAACAGCGCAAAGCGGATCTTCTTCTCGATCTTGAAGTCCATCGAGATCGAACGATAAACACGCTGACCGACCTTGCCGTCGCTCGCCGTCACCGTCACGCGTACCCAGCGGTTGTCCAAAGGCGCCAGGTTCGATACCGGCGGAGACATATCACTGTATGGCGGACGCTGATACATCCCGGCGTCGTAATCCTCATCCGCTAAGGGATGCGGTTCCAGCACCGCCGAGAACGAAGGCTGGCCCGGCCCGACCGCGATCTCGGGGATCACCAGCCGTGTACCGTCTTCATACGGCGTGTTGCCGTCCTGGTATTGAAAGTCTGTTGAAAGCAGGCTCAACAACTGTGTACGTGTGTTGGTCCACAAGTTGTCCGCCAGCGACGTATCGATCTCGCCATCGCGGGTTTTAATACCATCGAGTGTGATCGCCGCGTCGGGATCGCCCTCGGTGACCTGGTTGATCCGGTAGATCATGAACCGCATGCCCGTCTCGGCCGCGGCCAGCGAACGATTGATCTTCAGCGAGCTGTCCGCCGTCTGAAGGTTGCCCTGCGACACGATCGCCATCGCCGCCGCCAGGCTGGAGAAGATCACCAGGAACATCATCGCCAGCACCGCCGCGGCGCCGCGTTCACGTGTGTGACGGTAGGTTTTGACTGACTTACCCGCCATCATGATTACTCCCGGCCTCACTTCCTCTTTCGTTCAAGGTTCCAAGCTAATGGCTAACGGCTAAAAGCTAATGGCTCATCTACTGCCCAATCACCCACGACAGCGTCGTGATCGTCGAGGCCGAAGCGTCGTTCGGCCCCTGATACATCACGTCAACCGTCATGCGCATCATCGGCGTCGTCCCCAACGGGATGCTTGCCGTTGAGGCGATGTCTGTCTCCCAGACACTTTCAACCGTGATCTGCTGTGACCAACCCGCCATGTCAGCGATCGGCCTGCGCAACGCGTCGATAGGGGGGTCGAACGTCGTTCCCGGATAGACGCCCCCGCTGGGGGAGCCCGCGAAGTCGTCGAGGTCGTCGTAGTCGGCTACCGACGCCTCGCCTGCCTCCGGCCCGATGTTCGACTTACCCGTGATCGGGTCATACATCGGCATGGGTAAAGTGAGTTCCCGGATCTCATTGGCCAGCAGCATCGCTGTGCCCGTGCGCTGCGCCCAGTCGTTCTTCTGGTGATACGCCTGCTGCGCCGCAACGATCGCAAGTACGCCCGTACCTACGATCACGGTCGTCAACGCCGCTTCGATAAGCGTAAAGCCGCGCGCTCGGCTTCGCCGTACCGGCATCCGGGTTCTTGTCTTCGGGTATCGGTTCATATCACACACCTTGCGGTTTTCTTCAACTTCAAACCTACGATCCGATAAGCCTCAACAAAAATCCGTTCGTCACTTCCACGATCGATCATGCTGTTCGTAACCCGCATAACCGATACAAACCATCCGCTGACGCTGAGTACACAACGCTTCATCTCTGATACCCGGCCCTTCGCTTCGCTCAGAACCGGCGTTGGGGGGGGAGGTATTTCTTTACCCTACACCCTAAACCCTGCACCCTAAACCCTTCCGTCATTTAACCAACGTCGACAGCTTGAAGATCGGCAGGATGATCGCCATCGCGATGAAGCCGACCACCGAACCCATGATGATGATCATGATCGGTTCGATCATGCTCGTCACGGTCTTGATCACTTCACGCAACTGCTTGGCGTAGAAGCTGGAGATTTCGTCCAGCACCTCACCGAGCTTACCGGATTCTTCGCCCGCTGAAATCATCTGCACCACCGCCTTGGGCAGCAGATGGCTCTTGCTTAAGGGCATCGCGATCTTCTTACCCTGTTTCACCGACGTGTACACGTTACGCCACAGCCGCCTGAACAAGCGGTTGCCGCTGATGTCGCCCGTGATCGCAAGCGTGTCCAGCATCGGCACGCCGGCGTTCACCAGCTCGCCCATCGTGTGCAGACTTCGGCTGATGTACAGCGCTCGGAACATCTTCTTGAAGATCGGCACCTGCAGCTTGGTCGCGTCGAACCACCAGCCACCCGCTTCCGTCTTGATGAAGAACCACAACGAGACCCCGATGCCGACCAGGCCCAGCACCACCGCCCACCACCAGCTCACCATGAACGCTGACAGGTTCATCAGGAAGATCGTCGGCCAGGGCATCGCCGCTTCCTTGCCCTCGAACACCGCCGCGAACCGCGGCAGCACGAACGTCAACAGGAAGATCGTCACACCCACCGCCAACGCACCGATCACCACAGGGTAGATCATCGCACCGATCACCATCGCCCGCGTTTCGATCTGCTGGGCGAGATACGCCGCGATACGTTCGAGCATCTGGCTGAAACTACCCGACATTTCCGAAGCACGAACCATGTTGACGTACAGCGGCCCGAACAGTTTCGGGTGTTTCTGCAACGCCTCGGAAAACTGCTTGCCTGATTCAACGTCCTGCTTGATCTCAAGGAGGATCTGGCGGAACTTCTGGTTCTCGGTTTGATCTGCAATGCCTTCGATCGCCGCACGCAGGCTGATACCCGCACGCACCATCACCGCAAGCTGCGTCGTGAAGTTCAACACGTCACGCGCGCCGGGCCCGGAGCTGTAGTTCAGCGACTTGAGCTTGTCCCCCATGGACTTGCCCGCGCCCTGGCTGATCGGCGTCAACTGAAGGACGGTGTTCCCCTGGTTACGCAATTGCTGCGCAGCCGCCAGGGCACTCTCGGCACTAAGGATACCCACCGAGGTCTGCCCGCCGCTGGTTTTCATCTGGTAACGGTATGTCGGCATTTCATTAAGCCCTTAGCCTTTAGCCGTTAGCCTTTAGCTTCCTGCTATCAGCCCTCTTGGTTTACAAATCGGTCTCTTTCTTCCTGTTCTGCCTTCAGCTAATGGCTAATTGCTGAAGGCTAATGGCTGGCACCGCTAGGCGACCAGCGCCCGTTCCAGCTTCTCCGGATACGCCGCTTGGGCGATCGCATCTTCCCGACTGATCATCCCGTTGAAGAACAATTCCGCGATCGAGTTGTCCAGGCTGTTCATGCCCAGCGCCCGGTTCGTCTCGATCACGTTCGGGATTTCAAACGCACGGTTTTCACGGATCAGGTTACGTACCGCCGGGGTACACAACATGATCTCGATCCCGGGCACCATGCCCTTCTTGTCGATGCGCTTGAACAACGTCTGGGAGATCACCGCCTGAAGCGTGTTGGCCAGCATCGACCGGATCTGGTTCTGCTGGTCGGCGGGGTACATATCGATGATACGTTCGATGGTCTGTGACGCGTTGACCGTGTGCAGCGTGCTCAAGACCAGGTGGCCTGTTTCCGCCGCCGTGATCGCCGCGGCCGTCGTCTCGAGGTCACGCATTTCACCGACCAGGATGATGTCAGGGTCCTGACGCAGGACGTGTCGCAACCCGGATGCGAAACTCGGTGTGTCCGCGCCGAGTTCGCGCTGCTCGATCGCGCACTTGTCGCTGACCAGCGAGTATTCGACGGGGTCTTCCAGCGTGATGATGTGCTTGTGATAACGCTTGTTCATCGCGTCGATCATCGCCGCCAGCGTCGTCGATTTACCCGAACCCGTGTCGCCGGTTACCAGTACCAGCCCGCGCGGCAGGTACGTCAGCCGGCTGATGACCTCCGGCAGGTTCAGGCTCTTCAGCGGCGGGATCTCCGTCTTGATCGCACGCAATGCGATACCGACCATGCCACGCTGCAAGTGAGCGTTCACACGGAATCGGCCAAGCCCGGGGATCTCGTACGAGAAGTCCGAGTCTTTGATCTTCTCAAAGACCTTCATCTGGTCTTCGCCGGCCATCTGCTTGAGCATCCGCAGCGCGCCCTCCGCCGTCAGGACCGGATAGTCCAACGGCGTCATGATCGTGTGCTGACGCACCAGCGGCGGATGTCCCGCGATCAGGTGGATGTCCGAGCAATCCATGTCCAACGCGGTCTTTAAGATCGTGTCTAGTTCCATCGGGCCCTCGCACTCCATTCGCCCCCTCCGCAACAGACGGGCGGACCGTCACCGGCCCTGCCTGACCGCCCGTGCGGACGATGGGTTGTCGTGGTATCTATCGTCGCTAAGCAGGTGCCGGATAAGCCATATCCAACCCCCACAACACCTCAAGACTTAGCTCGATAACCCGACCGTCACGACCGTTACAATCCGCACCAATCTCGCCCGCCATCCCTTGCACACACGTTCCGATAAGCGCGAAAAACGCATCCTGTATAGCCGCGACCATCGGTCGCGCTGGTTTTGTGTTGGCAGATAGCGAAGAACGCGACCAATGGTCGCGGCTATACAACAAATCACGTTCATCTGTGGCTAATTGTGGATCGGATTCAGGCGATCGACATGGTTTCAGGCGGTTCCAAGCCGTCCTCGGACTCCGCACTGAAATAGCTTGCATTACTCGGTCTTACTCACGTCAGACTTCTCTACAGCAGGTTCAATCACCTGCTCCCACTGCGAATAAACCAGAAATGATTCGGCAAGCTCCTGCTCTTCCAGGTAAGCACCCAAGCCGTCATCAAGATAAAGGCAATACTTTGAACCGAACAACACGCTGCGTGCGTTTGGTAGCGCAAAGGTACGAGCGTGATACTTCCCGTATTCCGCCCGGACCTGTTCATACGTGGGCCAGACCCAAGGTACCTCCGCGCGCCAGGAAAGTTTAAGTGTGCCATCCGCTATTGCTTCGGGCGTAACCGTGAGTGTGCCGAAGTATAGCCCGGTGATCGAATCCGCCACGGCCGGATCAGCCATGTTAAAACGCTTGGAGGTATAGCTTGTCTTGAGATCGCCTTCTGCCTGATCCGCCAGCAACTCTTCAATCATGGCCACGGAAGTTTCCTGCACCGGTCGGCTCATCAAGAATACGCGCGGCTCGGTACGCAAAGGCTCGCCGGACATCGACAGATAGCGATCCATCATCGCGCCCGATTGCCGCAGCACAATGGTAAGCTTGCCCCCCTTGGCAAAGCAGGTGTACAGGTTGGTGATAAAACGTTTCTCGTCGCCGCTGAACGGCTCGGAGCGGATCGCCTTGTCTTCCAGCGCATCAACCTGCGCTTGTAGATCGTGAACCCCCACGCCCGTTGCCAGGATAAACGCAAGCTTAGACTGTTGGCCCGGGAAGTAGATCAGGTACGCGATCACCAGAAACACGATCAGCACGAGACACGTCAGGCTGATCCGTTTGAGCCATTTACGCAGGCGTTTCATGACATACTCCCGGGACACGCGCGTTGATACTATGCCTGGTAAGCATAGCACAGGCGCATGCCGAAAGTACAGGTGTTATACGGGCCGAAGCTTAAGCAACATTCTCATTGCTGTCCGAGACGGGCCCGAAGCAGCTCGCGTTGATCGGCACGTAAAACTGGATGCCCAGCTCGTACGCATCCACCGAATCATCCTTGATCGGGTTGCACCAACTCACCTCGCCGCCCGCCGCGATGCTCTGGCCGTTCTCCGTCTCGATGATGATGCAGCAGACGGATTGGGGCTTGACCTGCCCGCCGTGTACGATCCGGATCCCGCCGTCGGAAATATCACGCGACCGCACGACGTACAGACCCGGCGCAGCGTCGCCCCGGTCTACACGCAGCAGGCAACGTCGTACCGTGTCGTGACGTGTCTGGCTGGGGTCGCGCCGGTCTTCATAGAATGATAATTCCGACCGGTACCGCTTCGCGGATTCCAGCGCCTGTTGCCACTGATCGATCGTCAACGAATGGCTGAGCGTATTCAGCGCGCCGCCGTGATGACTCTGCCGAAGCTTCTTCGTCATATCGCAACCTATCAGCAGGGAACGTTGAGCGTGTCGTCCGAAAAACGTGTGGGATCAATCGGTTGATCGAACTGGATACCCACATCATGATGCTCATCATCAACCGACTTACACCACACGATCCGCGCCGCACACACAAGGCCATGCCCCTGCGGGTCCTGAAGCGCTACCGTGCAGCGTGTCCTGGCTGTAAACCTTTGCAGGCTGTTGAAGCCCAATCCCGTCGCGGAAATATCCCGAAGCTTCACGAGATATGTCCCGTGATCGTCGCTGTTCTCATCCATCCGGATCATGCACCTCGCATCACCCGGCAAAGGTAAACGCGGGCTCTGCCGCAAGTCTAGATCACTTGCCTGATCATCATCACGCACCTGCCGAGCCCGACGCTCCGTGTTCTCCAACACCGCCATCCATTGACGCTGGCTCATCCATACACGCGCCGCACCGTCCTGTTGCGACTTCAGCGGGTCCGACGGCTCGTTGTTCTGTACAGGTTGTGCCACAAGATTGCTCGCGTGCCCGGCCAGACCGAGCGGGGTGTCTATGTTCGATCAATCGATACAAACAGCGCATCGTCAACCCACGCATTAACCTTAATCAAGCCCCGGTAACAAATTCTTTCGATCCTGACGCCCACAACGATTATGCCGCCTCTCTCCCACAAAGCCGCTTGCGGCTTAGCGCTCTGGCCACGTGATCCAACCACCCAGGCCGGATCACGAATAAAATATAACCTTCTACACCCAAGCTCTTTATCACAACCCCCGTGACGCTTTTCTCCCGCTCCCCACATCTTTCCCAACGTCATTTAAATCACTTGCTCCCAATCCATCGTCTAATGCTGTAGTTTCACAGTCATTCTTGACGGACCGACTCATGCCTATGCAGACCCAAGACTACGAGCAAGACCCGGCCGTCGTCCGACGCGTAGAAGCGGGGGACGTCGAAGCGTTTGCCATCCTCGTCAAACGCTACGCCGGGCCCTTGTCGAACTATCTTTCGCACCGCGTCGAAGACAAGCACACCGCAGACGACCTGTCGCAGGACGTCTTCCTCCGCGCCTTCCGCTCGCTCAGTGCGGGCAACTTCGCCGGCGCATCCTCACTGAAAACCTGGCTGTTTACGATCGCCAACAACACGCTGATCGATCACTACCGCTACCGCGCCCGCCGACCAAAGCTGGCTGAACACACATCCGCCAAAGACACCGCCGATACATCCACCGACCCCGCCCGCCTGACCGAGCGCGCCGATCAGGCACTCTACGCACGACAACTCATCGCAGCCTTACCCGAGCAGCAGCAACAAGTCGTCTCGATGAAACTGTTCGGCCAACTCAGCTTCGCCGAAATCGCCGAGGTGCTCGGTTGCCCCGTCGCCACCGCGCGTTCACGCATGCGCTACGGCCTGCTCAAAATCCACGAAACACTCGCCACCGAATCTCAGCCGGAGGCAATCTCATGACCGACAAAAAACGCCAACAACAAATGATCGATTACCTCACCGGCGAAATGACACCCGAACAGCGCGCCGAATTCCAGGCCACGCTCAACGGCGACGTCGAATCCCACGAAGAGCTTGCCGCGCTCACGCAAGCCATGAACGCCGTCACCGACTCAAACGATAGCGCCTCAACCGCCGACCTCGAAGCCGACATCATGAAGGCCGTGCGCAAGGAATCCATGCAAGCGAATCCGCAATCGCAGCCACACTACGCGCCCTCGCGCTGGCGCGTCTGGGGTCCGATCGCCGTCGCCGCCGCTGTCGTGATGTTTGTCCTGCTGATCACGGATACGCAAACGCATAACGGCAGCGCTATCTCCTCCGTCGCCTGGGCCGACGTCGTCACCGCCATGAATCATGTCGATCACTTCCACGCCACCGCCTGGGCCGACGAACCGCACAACGGCAATATGCCCAAGATGTACAAGATCGACATGTACTACCGATCGCCCGGCCACTTCCGCGCCCAGGGATTCGACCAGGTCCAGTTCCGCAACGGGGAAACCTCGCGCATCTTCGACGCCGATGAGCGCAAATGGATCGAACAACAGGATACGCGCTTCCAACTCATCCCCGATCAGTACATCCATACGCTTGAAGAGAAAGGCATGCTCGATGCGCTGTTGCACATGATGTTCCGTGGCGATCCCCCGCAAGGCAAACCTGTCAAGAGCGCGACCGTCGCCGCAAGTGCCGGCATAGAAGTCTTCGATTATTCCCACGACGCCACCATGCAGTGGGCTCGCATCTGGGTCCTGAAAGAATCCCGCTTGCCCATCCGCATGAAACTCTATCAGCCGAACTACGAAGACTTCCTGCTCGTGACGTTCGACTACACCGACCCGCAGCCCGAATCGTTCTTCGACCCTGACCACTTCGACGAAATCATCAAGCAACGCAACCTGTACCAGGTCGGTCAGATCATGCGGGCAGGCGCTGAAAAACTCGAAGGTAAACCCGTCGGCCTCGAACAACTCTACGACCCCGAGTCCGGCATCCAGATGCCTGAGTTTGTCGCCATCGAATCAGCAGACTCAGGCGACCTTCTCATCACCGCCAAACACGCCAATAACCGCAAACCCAACGGCGGTATGTACGCACCGAGCTACAGCGAACAACTCTTCGACAACTGGGGCAACACCTACTACCGCATCGCGCCGCAGATGTATCTTTACGACGATGCGGATGAAGTCCCCAACGAGCCCCTCCGCATGACTTACATCGCTGTTCCGCCTTTCGTCCAAGGCGAAGCTCAGCGCACCATCAACCTGCGCTACACCGTCTACGAACGCGACGCCGACTCCGGCATGATGTCCGATGTCCTTGTCGGCAAGCAACAAGTCACCATCCCCGAAGCTGCGCAAGCCGGCATCCCCCATACCTGGCCAAGCTGGACCGTGCTCGCCGACCCGAACCAACGCCGCGAAGCGCTCTACTCATACCACCTGCTCCGCAGCCCGCTATGGGTACAACTAAACACACTCAAAAGCCTCGAGCCGCTCGATACTAACGGCTACCAGATCCTGCGCCACTACGATCTGTGGGATGAGTACGCAAAGATATTCAAACGCGACCGCCTGGATCAAGCACTCGCCGATCCGTTCAGCGATTGGGACACGATGAATCAACTCGGCCAATACCTGCTCCACCTGCACCGCACCGGCCGAACCGGCGAATTCGATTCGCTCTATCAACAACTCAAACCGCTGGAAGATAAGTTCCTCACAGAAACCGAAAGAAAAGATTCCCTGGTCGATAGCTACAAGAAGTTCAACATCAAACTCACGCTCGCCATGGCGATCCCGCGTGCGACCGAATCGCTGAATAGTGGCTTCGGCCCGAAAGTCCTCTCCGCCGCCCGCAGCAACGACGGCTACACCGTCATCGCAGTCCAAACCCCCGCCGACCGCGGCGGAAACATCTCCAACTACTGGATTCCCGGCAAACTCCCCGATCAAAGCACATGGAAACTCATCAACACCGCCCACGACAACGGCGGCCGCGAAAAACCCAGCGTCCACACCTACCTGCTCGAGGGTGACGCCGATCAAGTCCAACTGGATTACAGTGTCGTCATCATGAACGCGCTCGACGACCCCGAATCAGCCAGGTCCTACAACGGCGACCGCTTCAACTGGCAACAAAACATCGACCTGCCATCGCCAAAGTTCGACTCGCTCGCCGACCTGCTCAAACAATACCCCGACCTCGCCGAGCAACTTGAAAAACAAGAGTCGCCATACCAGAAGCTCAGCGATGAGATAAATCAATGCCAGAAGCAAGGCCAATATCAACAGGCTATCGAAGCGATAAATAAAAAACGCGACCTGCCCCGTGACGCCTGGCCAGAGTACATCCGTAACGACGACATGCTCTACAAACTCGCCCTGGAAAATCTCGATCTCGAAACCGCAAAACTGCAGGCAAAACTAGGCCAATTCGATCAAGCCCTCGCCACAATCGATAACATCACCAACAACACCACCCAGCCCGACTACGCCCATGAAGCCAACAACCACCGCTGGCAGTTCCTGCTCAACACCTACGCCCAAATCATCGATGACCTGATCGCACAACAACAATACGACCGCGCCGAACAAGTCCTCGACCAACTCGAAGCCATCCGCCCCGACTACCGCATGTACCTCAAGGAAAATGTTGCCATCAAAGTCAACAACGGCGCCTACGGCTTCACCCCAACCTTCAAAGTCTGGCGCACCTGGCAACCCATCGACATCGCCCGCCTGCGCCTGCAACAAGCCCGCACCAACCAAACCCTCCCCGTTATCTTTCCTCCCTCTCCCCCCGGGAGACTTCCGGGGGGGCCTGGGTGAGAGCCGGGTTGATTACGTAACGAATCACAAAGCAAACACGACCAACTCGTCAAGCCGCTTACGGCTTAGCGCTCTTGCTTCACGTCTAATGCCCGACCATCCCGGCCGGGTTTTTATCATTTACAATGAACTCACACCCACCTGTATAGCCGCGACCATCGGTCGCGCTCTTCACATCAACAACCACAAACCCGCACAGCCACCAGCCGCGACGGCATAAAACCTCGCCGCGCTCGGCACGGCTCTCCCTAAGCAAGCCACCTGAAAAACAGGGTCAGACCCCGTTTCTTCCTCCGTTTCTTCCTCTCCGTTTCTTCCTCCGTTTCTTCCTCGCATCACTTATCCTGCTGACAATCGGCGGATTCACACTCATCCGCACCCGGCATGCGGATTGATCTGTCCGCGTTTTTAAACTCAACAAAGCCTCAATCCCTTCAATAAAAAAGAGGGCCGGGAGTCGTTATGTTTAAAGCGGAAACTGACCACCCGCTTCATAGAAACGACTCCCGCCCCTTTTCGCTGATACATCTTCAGGCATCAATCATATTGATTCATCAGGGCGTGGACCTCCGACATCGAGGTCTGGCCCTTCGCTGCTTTTTCAAGCGCGCAGGCGATCAGCGGTTGACAGCCTTGTTCGCCGATACGCTGCTGGATCGCCGGAGGGGTTCGACCCTCCGACAGCCAGTAGCCGAACTGATTGTTGGTCGCCAGCGTTTCAAAGATACCTACGAGCCCGTGGAATCCGCGCTCGTGACACTGCGAACAACCGTTCGGGTCGTACAGGGTTTGGGGAACCTCAATGCCGTACGATTTAAACAGCTCTTCTTCATGTTTCTCGAGTGTCCTGCTGTTGGCGCAATGCCTGCATAGCTTGCGCATCATGCGTTGATTGATCACAAGCCGTAACGTGTGTCCGATGACGTAGTACGGCACACCCATGCGGTGAAAAGCGGTGATCGTGCTCGCCGCATCCTGCGCGTGGATCGTCGCCAACACAAGCCGACCCGCCAGCGCCGCCATCGCTGTCGTCGACGCGGACGCACTATCGCGTATCTCGCCGACCGCCAGGACATCCGGGTCCATCCGCAACAACGTCCGCAGGCCTTCCGCCATCGTCAATTCATGTTTCGGGTCCACCTCAAGCTGCCTGGCGTCAGGTAATTCATACTCGACCGGGTCTTCCACCGTTGCGATCAACTTGTCATCAAACATGCCGCTATCGAGCATCGCGTAAAGCGTGGTTGTCTTGCCCCCGCCGGTCGGCCCGGAGATCAGGATCAAACCATCCGACCGTTTTAAAGTGTTACGTACGGTTTGCAGGTTGCTTTCGGATAAGCCCAGTTCATCCAGCCCGTGCAACTGATGCGGCGGCCGAAGCAGTCGCATGTGTAGCGCCAGGTTGTCCGGCACCGTCGGCGCAACGGTAACCCGGATGTCCACCACTTTGTCTTTCCATCGCCAACGGAACTGCCCCTGCTCCGGCGTCCAGATCGCATCAATATGCATGCCCGCCGACACCCGCACCTGGTTGATCAAACGCAACGCGCTTTCTTTACTTTCCAATCGACGCTGGACATACAAAGTGCTGTCTACCCGGAAACGAAGCGCAGGCCTCGACGAGCCGCTGTCCAGGTGAATATCGCTCGCATCCTGTTCCACCGCCTGCAAAAGCATCTGCTGAAGTTCCATAGGCAAATCCAGCATCGGCTCGCTGTCAGATGCAGGAGGCGTTGTCATGTTATTCTGTAATATGCTTGTCATATGCTTATGTCCTTATTTACTTTTTTTAACTCCCCCTATCTTCAATGCTACGAGCCCGGGTGGGCAAAGTTCGCGAAAAAAACTAAAAAAAGTAAGGCGGGCGCATCCAGCTCGTATGCAACATGTATAGCCGCGACCACCAGTCACGCCATGTTCTGCGCTTTAAGTGAACAACCCGGGACAAACACCACACACCTTCCACAACTCGCCTATCGCTCATACGCAAACAGGGAAAAGGGAACATTCTACTTTCGCAAGGAGTTCGCCGACTTCGCCTCGATCGAGCGCACACTGCAGATGAAGGTCTACTTCGCCAATCCCCACGCGACCTGGCAGCGCGGCGCCAACGAAAACACCAACGTCCTGCTCTGCGAGTTCTTCCCCAAAGGCAGCGACTTCCGCCACGTAAGCAACGCCCGGCTTGCACGCGTCCAGCAGATGCTTAACAATCGTCCAAGAAAGTGCCTCGACTACCGCACCCCGATCGAGGTCCTTAACGCCTTACCCGGTGTTGCGCTTCGGAATTGAATCCGCCTCTTCCCATTATTGTTTGCTGAATCTCGCTATCCATCCCTCATTAGTATACAACTCTCCTGGCAAGCCATCAGAAACTCTTTTCAAATCAATTACTGATTTATGGTCACGGATACTTAAGATAAGATCGTCTTGCTGTTCAATTGTCCATAATAGATGATGTAGTACCGTGTCTACGACTTCAGGAACAAGTTTATCAATTATCTGCAGTTCCTCTGAACTTAACTTCTGAAAGATTTTGCGCATACGCTCTGCATGTTCACCAAGCATCTTACCTGAGACGATCATCCCCCAGTCTGTGATGGTTTCATCTCTAACCTTGAGCATTAGTATTTGCCCAAATTTATCTAAAGCATTTTGCGACATCTCGCATTTCCTTTAAGTAGATCTTCTTACGGATTCCAAGGAATACTCGTTGGTTGTGTAACACCTTGCTTTCGAAGATTAATTAATGATTCAGTAACAAGTTCTCGTGCTTCTTGACGACTAGCACCTCCACTAACCAATGCCTCTACTGCAATACTTGTATGTTCTTTCAACGAGAAACGGGGTCAAACGAGAAACGGGGTCAGACCCCGTTTTGACGAACGAGAAACGGGGTCAGACCCCGTTTTGACGGGCTTGGCGACCGGCTCTAAACTACCCGCATGCCAAGACCTCCCCGCATTGATGTCGGCGGCTATGCTTACCACGTCCTGAACCGTACGGCCGAGGAAGAAACGGGGTCAGACCCGAACGCCGCAAACTTAAGCCGTAAGTTATTTTGATAGCGCGCGTTACGTTGCACTGGCGCAATAATGAACCTCCTGCGATGATGGTGGTGTTCTAACAACAACATCACAGGAGGTCACGGATGACCAGTATCGCATGGGCCGTCGCGCGTTTCAAGGATAATCCTTTAGAATATCTGGATCACCGGCTGGTGCTCGGAAAAACAGGGTCAGACCCCGTTTCTTCCTCGGAGGTGTATCCCAGGTTAGTTTAGATATAAGTAATATGACTAAAACATCTTATGATCCTTCCGTCGTATGTTCTGAACATTGGGATACGGGACATGCGGAATGGCACAAAGGTTCTGGTAAAATGTACATATCAGGTACAGGTCGCTTTACATATCCTGGCGATGGGTGTTGTTATTATGTTACTGCGAGGGTATGGGGTGATTCAGATAATGATTCAGTAGCTTTTCAGGTCTACAATCGTAAAGCGAAATAATCATAAATTTATAGTGTTCACATTACCGATAGTATAGTTATGATAAAAATTTACTATTTATTAATAGCAGTGTGTTTAATTGCTAGTGTCCAGTTATCGTACGGTGGTGATATCTCGTATTCTGATACCAGAACATGGCCGTCAGATCAATGGAAGGTCTTTTATACAGCTGATACACGTGGAGGCTTCAAGGATCAGAATGGAAACGTTGTCGTACCTGCTAAGTACGATGAAGTGCTTGATTTTAGCCAAGGTCGCGGTTTTGTTTTGCTTGGAGATAAATGGCATTTAATTAACGAATCCGGTGAATTTGTGGGTAGTAACACATTCTATGATGTGCGTTTATTTCACGAAGGTATAGCTGCGGTATATGTGAAATCTGAAGACGGTATATTGTGTGCTTACATTGACCGTGATGGGCAGTATATAGTTAAACCTATGTATAAAGGTATCGTTGATGATTATTATGGTGGCTATGGACGTATTAAAAATCCATCAGGCGCGATGTTTTTTAATCACGATGGTGATTTAGTGGTAAAGTATCTAGACAGTGGAGTTTTGCGTGAAGGACTACGAGCCGTAAAAATGCAGGATTCTAACTTATGGGGCTTCGTAGATGAACATTTTCAGCTCGTGATCGAGCCAAAATATTATGATGCAAAAGGATTTTCTGATGGGTACGCGCCAGTTCTGGTTGATAATGATGAAAGAAAGTGGGCTTATATTGATAAGGATGCAAACATAGTCATCAAGCCGCAGTTTGAAGAGGCGGATATCTTTTCAGAAGATCTTGCTGCTGTAGTCATGCAAGGTAAAGTTGGTTATGTCAATAAGCGAGGTATAATTGACATTTCATGTAAATACAACCATGGCTCAAAATTCGTCAATGATCGTGCGTTAGTTGATTTGGGGACGGCTTGGGTGTGGATAGACAAGAATGGTAATCATATAACCAAACAGGGTGTTTTAAGTCAGGTTCTCCAGGGATATTCAGCAATGTATGGCGAATATTTTGTATCAATTATCCCTCCCAATAATAATTAATCAGGCATTTGGAGAAGAAACGGGGTCAGACCCCGTTTGGGCGGGCTTGGCGATCGGACCTAAACTACCCGCATGCCAAGATCTCCACGCGTTGATGTCGGCGGCTATGCTTACCACGTCCTGAACCGTACGGCCGGTCGGTGGCGGATGTTCCGCAAGGATGGCGACTTCGAAGCGTTCGAAAAGGTCCTGGCCGAAGCGGTCGAACGCAGCGGCGGCGATGTCCGGCTGCTGACCTACTGCATGATGGGTAACCACTGGCACCTGGTCCTCAAGACAGAGGCCGACGGCGCGCTTGGCCCGTTCATGCAGTGGTTGACCACGACCCACGCCGGGCGTTACCGGGTTGCACATAAGAGCGTGGGAGACGGGGCGTTGTACCAGGGGCGATTCAAATCCTTTCTGATCCAGAGCAACGAACATCTGCTGACCGTCTGCCGATACGTCGAACGCAACGCGATGCGTGCGGGATTGGTGGAGTCGGCGGCAGCGTGGAGATGGTCAGGATTATGGCGTTGGAAGTCTGGCGATACTGATCAACAGCAACTACTCAGCGATTGGCCTATCCGTGGTTTGACATCGCCCCAACGCGGCCGACCCCGCAACTGGCTACGGACCGTCAACACGCCGCTCAGCGAAGACGAACTGAACGCGCTGCGCACCAGCGCCAACCGCTGTTCACCATTCGGCAATGACCAATGGCGAAACTGCACCATCCAAACCTTCGGCCTCGAATCCACCGTCCGCAGACCGGGGCGACCGAAGGCTTCCCCATAAACGGGGTCTGAACCCGTTTCTTTGGCGCTCTTCGCATCAACAACCACAAATCCGCGCGGCCACTGGCCGCGGCTATACAAAATCCTGCCGCGCTCGGCGCGGGTCTCCCGATCCCGCTGATTCAGCTCAGCCGACCGAAGGTCTCCAGCAGTTTGCGTTCTGCTCTCACGCGCTTGTGCCTTGTGCGCATGTTTATATCGTGATTGTGCGATCTTATGGTTGTCTCAAACATGCGCACGCCGCACAATCACGACAGGACCGTGCGCGCATATAGTGGTGGATAAGTGGGGTGGTGTGTGCGCGGAATTTGCGGTCGGGCGCGATCTGGTTTAGCCGATCGTTTCCGGTTTCGGTTCGCGGTTCATCAGTTGGCTGATACCTTCCAGCGGGTCGAGTCCTTCGAAGAGGACCTTGTGCACCGTCTGGGTGATCGGCATCTCGACGTTGAATTTTTTCGCCAGTTCGACCACGGCCTTGGTGGTCGGGACGCCTTCCACGACGCCGGGCATCTCGTTGAGGACGGTGTCGAGTTTGCGGCCTCTACCTAACTGCTCGCCACAGGTTCGGTTGCGGCCGGTCGGGCTGAAGCAGGTGGTCGCCAGGTCGCCGACGCCGGCCACGCCGAAGAACGTTTCGGCGCTCGCGCCCATTGCGGTACCGAGCCGGGTGATCTCCGCCAGGCCGCGCGACAGCAAGGCGCTTTTGGCGTTGTTGCCGGCCTGCAGGCCGTCGAGGATACCGGCGGCCAGCGCGATGACGTTCTTGGTCGCGCCGGCTAACTCCGTGCCAAGCAAGTCGTTATTCGTATAGACGCGGAACCAGTGCGTGGTGAACGTCTGCTGCAGCTTCTCGGCGAACGCGGCGTGCTCGCTGGCGGCACAGACGGTCGCGGGCAGGCAGCGTGCCAGTTCATCGGCGACGCTCGGGCCGGAGATGGCGGCGAGCGGGCCCGGAGATTCCAGGACATCCGCGATGATCTGCGTGGGCCTGAGCGTCGTATCAGTCTCAACGCCCTTGGCGATGCTGGCGATCGGGGTGCCGGCCGCGACGTGCGGGGCGATCCGCTGCCAGACGCTGCGGATGAACTGGGTCGGTACGGCGTTGACGATCAATTCGGCCCCGCCAAGGGCCCGTTGCTCGCTGGGCGTGACGTGGATCCGGTCCGGCAGGCGGTAGCCGGGCAGGTACCGGCGGTTCTCGCGTGTCTGGATGAGTTCGGCCAGATGGTCCGGGAACACGCCCCAGAGCGTGACATCCATGCCCTTACTCTCTAATAGAAGGGCCAGGACGGTCGCCATAGCGCCGTCGCCGATGATGCAGGTTTTGGCAGGTTGGGACATATTTGTCTCACTTTGATCGACCTAACTGATTACCGGACAAGGATATTGTCAGTTAATGGCGAGGCAAGGGCAAACATGCGGATTAAAGGGGTTGTATCGTTTGAATTATGGAAACGAGTGCGGGGTCAATCAGGTCCGGCTTGCGATAGGCCGATGCTTGAAGAAGACTTGCCGGCTAACGTATGCCCTGTACGGATTGGGTCCGGGCGGGGCGGATCGGCGGGTCTGGGCCGGGTGCCGGGAGCCCGGTGGATGCAAGATGCTTTTGATTTGGATTTGCTTTAAGATAGGGGGCTTGTGGGTAGGACCACAGCCCATGTAACCCGAGGTGGTGGGCCGACAACGACGGGACAACACAACCTCCTATTTGACCTTGAGGCAGGAGCGAGCGGTGACGCAAAATAGAAACCGGAACTGGCAGAGTCGGATCGGCTTGGCAACGCTGTTGGGTGCGGTATTAGCGGCCGGCCCCATCGGCTGTGAGACGGACTCCTGGATGGACCCATCAGTCGTCGGCCGTTGGGAACACACACCGATCACCATGCCGATCCTCGACCGGATCGACGTGATCGAAAGCAGCGATCTATTAGAAGTAGATCTCAGCGAAGTCACACCCGCGGACCTGCGGCCTGACTTCAATGAGTACACGCTTGCTCCGCAAGACACGATCGCGGTGATCATCTTTGAGCTGGTTGATCCCGGCCAGGAAGCCGCTTACCAAAGGCAGATCGACGGCACCGGCATGGTGCGATTGCCTTTCGTTGGTGCGGTCAAAGCCGCGGGTAAAACCGCTTCGCAACTGGAAGCTCACATCGCTGACTTGCTTGAACGTCGCGACATCATCCGCGACGCAACCGTCAGCGTGATCCTGCAAGGTTCGACACTCAACACATTCACCGTCACGGCGTCGCCTTTGCAAGGCGGCACGCGTTCGGGTCTGTTCACCATTCCGCGACCGGACTTCCGTCTGTTGGATGCGCTGGCGATGGCGAACGGCGTACCCGACCGTACGCAGCGCCTGCTGGTGATCCGTACAACCCCGCTGACCGCCGACGTGGCGGGCATGGTTCCGGCGGGCGTGGGTGATGAGGGCGATGAACCGGTTGAAGCGGCACCGCCCGCACCGACCGATCCTTCGCAGCTGATCGATGAGTTGATGAACATGGACAGTGGCGCCGGTTCAACGCCGGCGGTCACGCCTGATAAGAAGCAAAACGAGCCCGCCCCGGCCGGTCTGGAATCGAGCCTGGATCAAGGCGCGACCCGGGCTCAATGGGTGAACGTCGGTGGCGAGTGGGTTCGCGTCGGCGCAGAAGATGGCAGCAGTGCTGAAGGAGACGCGGCGATCTCGAAGGCGGAGGAACTTTCGCAATACGTGACCCAGCGTGTGATCGAGGTGCCTTATGACCGGCTGAACGCCGGCGACATGCGTTACAACATCGTCATCCGCCCCGGCGACATCATCAAGGTCCCGGGTCAGCAGGGTGGTTTCGTGTATCTGGGTGGGGCGATCAACCGTCCTGGTGCGTATAACATTCCTGGCGAAAAAGACTTAACGCTTAAGCAGCTGATCGTTTCCGGTGGTGGTCTGTCGGCGATTGGTGTGCCGGAGCGGGTTGACTTGATCCGTCGTATCGGCAACGATCAAGAATCGACCGTTAGGATTGATCTGCGGGCGATCTTCAACGGCACCGAGCCGGACTTGTTCCTCAAGGCCAACGATGTGATCAACATCGGCACGAACCTTCCGGCGACGCCTTTGGCGATCTTCCGCAACGGCCTGCGTATGACCTATGGGTTCGGCTTCGTGCTTGACCGTAACTTCAACACGGACGTGTTCGGTACAGGCACTCTGGACTTCTAAGTTTATTTATAATGGTCGTTTAGGAACGACTTAACAGTTAATGCCCGGTGGATCGGTGGGACGATCAGGGGCCGGTCTCTATCGAGATCGGGGTAATCCCGCCGGGATTAACAATCACATGGATGTGACGGTCTTTTGACCGATCTTGCTCTCGTCCGATTCGGACGGGTGGGATGTCAGGACCTAAGTGGGGAGGCCGGTGAAACAGTCCTGCTTGTTGTGGGATATCTGTAGAACCGGCTGGCGTTGTCGGACGTAATACACCATCGTGACCCAATGGGCGAATCGCCCGAGGGGAAGGTGGTGGGTGAGGAACGTATTGCACTTTGAGGCTTGTGTTTAACGCATGACGAGCACCGCGGCGACGAACCTGACAACCGCCAGCGATGCGCGGCCGCTTATTACCCAACGCGGCTGGGCTTGGATCGCTGTACTCACTGTTCTATTCATGTTGCTTCACCGCAACTTCCTGTATCGCTCCCTGCTTATCTCGCTGGACGACCCGGACTGGTCTCACGCGCTATTGGTCCCGCTGATCGGCATCTATTACCTGTTCCAGCAGCGGGCGAGGTTGGTGCAACTCAATGCCCAGGTCTGCTGGTGGGGCCTGCCGATCATGCTCTTCGGCATGGTCAGCTACGCGTTCTGGATTTATCCCGGGCGCAACGACATGTTCCAGGGTTACAGCATGATCATCTCGTTGTTCGGGCTGGTGCTGTTCATCCTGGGGCCGCGGATGATGATGATCCTGTGGTTCCCGATTTTCTACCTGGGCTTTGGCGTGAAAGTCTCGCAGAAGCTCTGGGAACTGGTGGCGTTAAAGCTGCAGACGACCGCATCGGTCAGCTCTACTTTCCTGCTGAATGTCATCGGTATGTTCCTCGATCTTGAAGCCACGGTCCGAGGCAACACGATCGATATCTTCCACCACGGGATGAAGATTGATCCGCCGATGAACGTCGCGGAAGCGTGTTCGGGATTGCGGATGCTGATGGCGTTTCTGGCGCTGGGTGTTGCGATGGCGTTCCTGTTTCCGCGGTTGTGGTGGCAGCGAGCGATCATGGTATTGATGACGCTGCCGATCGCGGTGTCGGTGAACGTCGGGCGTGTCACGACGCTGGGCATCCTGCACGTTTATGCCCCGGAGTACGCCAAGGGCGACTTCCACATCTTCGTTGGCATGCTGATGCTGATCCCGGCCGCGGGTCTGTTCTGGCTGCTGGGCTGGGTGCTGGACAAGATGGTGATCCTTGATGACGAGTCGCAGGCCGATCTGGACAAGGCAAAAAGTGACTACAAGAAGCACACCAGGATGGTTAATAGTTTTGGTCTTAGCTGGCTGATCCGCAAGGTGATGGATGACAGTGATGATGTCGAGGAAGCTCGTCAGGTCATGCGTGGTCCGGATGGGAAACAGATCCTCAACCAGAACGCTCCGACAGAAGTACAAACCTCAACGATTATGAAAGGCGCATTGTTCGGCGCCGCAATGACCTTCCTTGCGTGCCTGTTGTATGTTCAAACGGTTGTTGCGGTCAGGCCCGACCTGCTGGTAGACCGTATCGGTGGCTCAGAAACGACTGTTCGAGTCGTGGCGATCGTAGCCTCGGGGGTTGTGCTGTTTCTGCTCTGGTCGCTGTCGCTGATGATCTGGCCCCGGTTGGTTCCGCGTGATGGCAGTGTCAGTCGTGGCCGTAAGCGGGGTGTTGTGCTGGCGATGTCAGGCGGCTTCCTGGTGACGGCGATGGTGGGTCAGGTGGCAATCCTTGAAGCGAACGACGTGGTGATGTTCAAGGCGGAAGTGCCGCTGCGTAAGTCGCTGGATCGTTTGGAACACCCCACCGGTCGGTGGAAGTTCATCAAGCAGGACCCGCCGTTGAACAAGGACGTCGAGGACGAACTCGGTACGAAGATGTACGTGAACCGTACGTACGAGGACACGCTGTGGGCGGGCAACGCACGGGGCCGGTTCGCGGATGTTCACATCGCGTATTACACGGGTACGGTGGACACGGTGCCGCACGTGCCGCAGCAGTGCTTCAAGGCAGGCGGCATGGACCAGGTTGCCGGCGGCGGTACGGTGCTTCACCTGGAGGGCGACGGTTACAAGCCTGACCCGCAGCGTGAAGGTGCGTATCTGCATGCGGTGAAGGACACCGGGTTTGGTGACGAGGTGCGCATCCCGGAGGTTGATGTTCACGCGACGTACTTCACGTTCGCGAATCCCGCGCGCAACAATCAGCGATTGAACGTGGCGTACTTCTTTGTCGCCAACGGCAAGTTCCTGCCCTCGCCGAACGCGGTGCGGGCCAACGGTTTCGACCTGCGAGACAAGTACAGCTATTACTGCAAGATTCAGGTAACGGTAGAAGTGCCGGATAAGGACGAGGCGATGGAGCGTGTCTCATCGCTGTTATCAGAATTGATGCCGGAGATCATGTCATGTCTGCCCGACTGGGTGGACGTCACCGAGGGCCGATGGCCCGCAGAACAGGGGCCCGTTTCGAAAACGGGTAACGGAGAGTAAGCGCTCATGGCAGCTCAAGTGAATACAAGGTTTGTCATCATCCTCAGTGCGGTCGTCATCGCGTTGGTCGGCGGTATTGCGGTGGTTGCGATGGTCATGTCCAAAGACGTGGACGACCTGGTGGTTGCCAGCGAGCAGCAGTTTGAAGAGGGTGAGTACGACTTGGCGTTGGAGACGATGCAGCGGGCGGTGAACCGCAGCAAGACGGACCCGGCGATCATCCAGAAGTACATCGAACTGGCCAAGAAGATCCCGGCGACCGACCAGGTCGAGGCGGACAATACGCTAAACCTGGTTCGTGCCAATACGGTCGGTCTGGCGCGTATGGACCCGAACTCCGAAAAGTACCTTCAGGATTACGAAGACCTGATCAAGCACATGATCGAGAAGCTTCAGACGCGCGGCGGGTTGCATCCTTACCTGCGTTACCTGCATGCGGCGGCGGTCGAGCGGCTGGAAGCGAATCCCAACGACAAGCTGGCGCGTCGTATGCGCGGTGTCTACGGCATGCCGCTGCTGAACGCGGAGCTGACCGAAGAGGACATCAACCTCGTGCGTGACGACCTGGTGTTGGCGATGGCGGATTACCCGGACGACCCCGAGGTGATCAACACCCTGGCGAAGTGGAACGTGTTCCAGGCCAAGCGTCTGGATCAACCCGGCGGCGATCCGCAGAAGGCGCAGCAGTTGCGTGATGAAGCGTTGGCGATGTCGAAGAAGCTGCTTGATGCGAATCCCGATGATCCCACGCTCGATCTTGAATACATGCAGTTGGTGCTGCAGACGCTGAGGCTGGACAGGAGTGCGGAAGACCCGTACGCCGAGGTCAAGCCCATCCTGGACCGGTTGGAGAAGAAGCTACTGGAGAAGCCCGAGCCGTTTAACACGGTGAGTCTGGCACAGCAGTACCTGAAGCTGATTTATGCAAAAGACACGCTGGAAGAAGCGGCTGAAGAAGAGACGGATCAGCAGAAGATAGCGAACAACGAGGGTATCCAGCGGTCGATCGCGCTGCTTGAGCGAGCGGAGCAAGCCAATCCTAATGATCCGCGCTACCCGCTTCTGTTGGGGACGGAATACCGCCTGGCGACGGAATATGAAAAGGCCAAGGATCAGATCGCGAAGGTGAAGGACCTGAGCACGCAGGGCAATTACCTTGAGGTATTGCGTAACTATTCGTTGAAGAACATGGCCCTGGTTGAATACGCGGACCTGATGATCAGTCTTGCGGAGAAGGCGGAGAGCGAGCAAGAGCGTGACCGGATGCAGGCAGAAGCGCAGACGGTGCTGGATCAGATGTCGGCGACGGGGTACGGCGAAAATGCACGCGTGCTGCTGTTGAAGGGCCGGCTTGCGCTGGATCAGAGGCGCACCCGCGAGGGTTTGTTGTTGATCGATCAGGCGGCGGAGAAGTTCGATGCGTTCAGCCGCGAGAAGGCGGAAGTGATGTTGCTGTCGGCGCGAGCGCGAGCCCAGCAGGGCGAGTGGGGCGCGGCGGCGGAACGTTACGAGCAGATCCTTGAAGCGAACCCGAACTTCCCGGTGATCCGTCTGGCGCTGGCGGGTATCTACCTGCGTCAGCAGATGCTGGACAAGGCGCAGGATCAGATCGACGTGATCCTGTTGGATGATCCGAACAACGAGCGCGCGCTGGTGACACAGGCCGCGATCCTGGCGGCGCGAGGTGACGTGGACGGTGCGGTCGCTATTTACCGCGACCTTGATTTGCCGAACCGGCCGGACCTGGCGGTGGGCCTTGCGCAGATCCTGATCAAGGGTAACCGCAAGGATCAGGCCGCGAAGATGCTCCAGTATTACTTCGATGCGGACCCGACGAACCTGAACCTGCTGGGTCTATTGTTGAACGCGGTTGATGGTGTCGATAAGCAGATGGCCCTGATCGAGCAGGCTCGTCAGGCCGGCGCCGATGAAGACATGCTTAGCTTGATGTCGGCACAGATCGATCCGACGACGCCCGGCGCCAACCTGGACGACACGATCGCGAGTATCATCGACAAGTTGGACGGCCCGTTCAAGAAGGCGATCAGCAAGGCGCAGTTGTATCGCCAGGCCGGTGAACATGACAAAGCCCGCGCGGCGCTTGCCGAGGCGGAGAAGATCAATCCGGAAGACAAGGCCGTGATTGATATGAAGTTCAACTACGCGCTTCAGGACAACGACCTGACCTTGGCGCAGGAGCTTGCGGACATCGCGGTGCAGCGCAACCTGGACGAGGCGAACGGCTCGTTCTACCAGGCGCAGGTCAGTCGTGCCCGTGGCGACTTTTCGGGTGCGATCGAGTATTTGAAGATTGGTCTGGACATAGTCCCGATCAATTCCGAAGGCTGGCGGATGCTTGGCGATATTCATGTTGCGGATAAGAACGACCGCGACGCGGTGACGGCGTATGAGACGGCCTTGAAGCAGAAGCCGGACAACCTGGGTGCGATCCGTGGGTTGGCGTCGATCCGTGACCGGCAGGGGCGTAACGACGAGGCGTTGGAGATGCTGCGTCGGGCCCAGGCACAGTACCCGAGCAACAGCCAGTTGCGTGAGCTTTATCTGGGGTACGAGGGCCGTTACGGCGACAAGCAGAAGGCCTTGCGTCTGCGTCGGGAACTGCAGCAGATCAATCCGGCGGACACGAACAACATGCGATCGCTTGCGATGCTGTTGGCGGAAACGGGTAAGAGCTCGGAAGGCGAGCAGATCATCCGTGATTTGATCACATCGGAAGGTCAGACGCCGCTGAATACCATTGCGCTGGCAACCATTCAGCGTTACGCGGGTAACCCGCAACAGGGCGCCCAGACGATCCGTACCTACATTGAATCGCGGGGCAGTGATGCCGGCATGAACGACTACCTGCTGTTGGCGCGTTTCCTGATTCAGATCAAGGACGGCAGCGGTGCGTTCAATGCGTATAAGCAGGCGATTGCGGTTGAGGATGAGCAGCGGTCGGCGTCACGTGAGTTGGCGGCGTTGTTCTTCCAGCGCAACATTTATGACCGAGCGGCGCCGCTTTATCGCGACCTGTACGAACAGTTCCCGGATGACATCCGGCTGGGTCTGCGTCTGGCGGATTCGTTGATCCGCACCGAGCAGTTTGATGAAGCGGCCAAGGTCCTTGACGGGTTGGAAGGCGGCGCGACCGAGGACGCCCTGGCGGCGCTCATCGCGGAGCAGAAGGGCGATCACGACGACGCGATCCGCCTGATCAATCGTGCGATCGAGAACGAGCCGGGGTCTGCGGTGTTCCATTACGAACGAGCCGCGCTGAACTCGCACGACCCGGACCTGACCGACGAGGTGATGCGTGATCTGAACACCGCGCTCAGCTACGACCCGAACCACCTGCTGTCGCGGCGGCTACTCGTGGGCATGTACCTGCGTCGCGGTGAGCGTAACGAGGCGATCCGTGAGTTAACCAACCTGGTTACCCGGTATCCCGAAAACACGGACGCACGTCTGACGTTGATCCGTATGTACGCCCAGATGGGTAACCTGACCCGCGCCAAGACACTGGCACGTCAGGGCATCGAAGAGGCGGAAGACCAGCCCATCTGGTATGCGGCGATGGGTGACCTGGCGTTGCGTGAAGATGATTACCAGACGGCGATCGATTCATACAAGCGCGTGTTTGAGCTTGACCCGAAGCCGGGCAGCCTGTTGAAAATCACAACGATGCAGATCGAAAACGGTCGGGCGGCGGACGCACAAGCGATGCTGCGAGAGAACGCGGACATGGTGAATGCGCAGCCGCTGTTGCAGGCGGTGATGGGCCGGGCGCTGTATGCCATGGACAAGCAAGCGGAGGCGGGGCAGGTGTTTGCCCGGGCGATCGAACGTTGCCAGTCGCTGGGCCAGTTGATGGGCGTTGCGATGCAGGTGCGAGAAGATTACACGCTGGAGGAAACGGCGTCGTTGCTGCAGGGCCTGGCGAATCCGCCATCCGAGCTTTGGATCGGTTTGTCGCTGGCGAACATGGAATTCAACGATGGTTTGATTGACCAGGCGTACAACCGTCTGCTGGCGTTGGAGCCGACGTTATCGGCCGAAGACACCGCGGAGCGCATGTCTTACGAGCAGATCATGGCGCCGGTGCTGCACAAGATGGGTAAGAGTGAAGAAGCGATGGCGCATTATCGGCGTCTGGCGGAACAGATGCCGGATAACGCGACGGTGCTAAACAACATGGCGTATCTGCTGGCCGATGATATGGGTAAGGTTGAAGAGGCCTTGCCGTTGGCCGAGCGTGCGGCTGAGTTGCAGCCGAAGAGCGCCCAGGTATTGGACACGTTGGGATGGATCCAGTTCAAGTCCGGGCAGCTTGAAGAGGCGCGTCGCACACTGGAAGCCAGCATCGCCGAGGAGAGTTTGCCGGCTAATCACCTGCATCTCGGTGAGTTGCTGATCGAACAAGGTTACCGGGCCGAAGGTATTCGGCACCTACGAACGGCGGTAGATCTCGCCGAGCAGACTAATGAACCGGACATGCTTAAAGAAGCTCAGGAGCAGCTCAAGCGTGTCGAAGATTTGACGGAGGCGTCGTAAGCCATGAGTACCAATCCCCCCATCCCAATGCCTGCTTTTCCCGGCGCACCGAGCCCGGGATCGAGTCGCTTCAAGCCGATCGACCTGCTGGCTCTGCTGCGTCGGAACCTGAGGCTGCTTACCATTGTTGGTATCGTCGCCGTCGTGCTGGGGGTGGGGCTGTGGTTCCTGCTCTTGAAGACCGCGCCCAAATACGCCTCCAGCGCGCAGCTGCGCGTCGGCCAAGGGGTGGTAAACCCCGCCGAGATGACCTCGGACATCGGCACGCTGAACCTCGCCACGCTGGAACCCTATATTCAAAGTGAAGTCTACAAGATCCAGTCGGAAGAAATCCTGACAACGGCGCTGGCAAAACCGGATGTGCGCAACACCCGGTGGTTCGCTCAATATGAAAACAAGGACAACCCCGGCACGTATGACGTCAACAAGGCTCGCGAGGACCTGCTGGACGACCACCTGGCGGTCAGCATGATCCGCAACACCCAACTGATCAACGTGACGGTGGTCACGTCCTATGAAAAAGACTGCCAGAAGATCGCCAAGGCCATCGTTGATGAGTACCTGCGGCGGATCATGCTGGACACGGAGAACAAGGTCAACAACCAGTTGAACACGCTGGTTACGGAACTGAACAGCTACGACCAGACCATTTTAAGCCTGACGAATCAGATCGAAGAATACACGCGTGAACACGACCTGACCAACCTCGACAATCGGTTGGAAGAAGCTGCGCAGAACATGCAGTACAGCATCGAGAAGCGCAACGAATTGGAAGACTCACTGAAGGATGCGCAATCGTTCTATGATTCTACGCTGGAGAAGCAGAGCAGCGGCGCACCGCCGGACGCCACCGCCATCGCACAGGCTTCTCAGAACGATGCGATCAAGCTGCGTGATGAACGGCTGCGTTCGTTGCGTGAGCAGCGTGAGGTTTCTCTTTACGAATACGGCCCGGAACACCGGATCATCAAGCAGATCGACCGGCAGATCGCGGCCACCGAAGCGGAACGTGAACGTGAGCTGGAGCGGGTGATCCGTGAGAACGAACAGGCTATGCTCAGCTCATACAAGCAGGCGACCGACACGATGACCGAGAAGATCGCCGAGTACAACGACCAGATCCTGGAATTGCGTGATCGCCTGATCGATCTGAACATCCACCAGACGGGTTTCAAGAACCTTCAGGCCCGTCTCGAGGATGCCAAGGAAGACAAGCAGCGTATCGAGGCGGACCTTTCCGAAGTCCGTATGATCAAGAAGATCCCCGAAGCGCGTCCCGTGCAGTTGCAGGCCAATCCGTCGCTGCCCGAACTGGTCTTCCCTGAATTCATCATTATTGTGCCCATGGTGCTGGTTGTCCTGGTAGGCGGGACCGCTGCTCTGGTGTTGCTGCTCGAACTGCTGGATCAGAGCATCAAGAGCCCGGCAGACGTGAAGCTGCTCAAGGAAGCGGAACTGCTGGGTATCATTCCGCATGCGGACGAGGACCCATCCGGTCCCAGCTCGGTGGAACGAGTGGTCGAGAAGTACCCGTCGGGTCTGCTCGCCGAGGCGTACCGCCAGGTGCGTACTTCCATCCTCGGGAAGATGGATCGTCGTGGATACAAGACGCTGCTGGTTGCTTCGGCGCAGCCTAACTCGGGCACCAGCTCGTTGACACACAACCTGGCAACGAGCCTGGCGTTCAACGGCCGGAAGGTCGCGATCGTGGACGTCAACTTCCGCCGTCCGGCGCAGCATCAGTTTGTCGATGCCAGCAATGACCGCGGCCTGGTGGATATCCTGCTGTACGGCGCGTCGCTGGACGACATGCTTATCACGGTTCAGGACCCGGACCTGGCGGTGTTGCCGACCGGTCGCGCCGGCGATGCACAGCCTGAATTGCTGGAAGGTGCGCGTTTCCGATCGCTGATCGGCGAGTTGGAATCGCGGTTCGATATTATCTTGATCGATGCGCCGCCGGCACTGTTGAGCAGTGAATGCCAGGTGCTGACCAGGAACGTGGACGCGGTCGCGGTGGTGGTGCGAGCCGGCACGGACAAGCGCGGCATGGTCGACCGCATGGCGGGTCAGTTCGACGGCCAGCGTGCCGACCTGTTGGGCCTGGTGCTCAACGGCGTGCAGTCCAGCGTGGGCGGCTACTTCCGCTCCAACTTCCGCAACTTCTACCGTTACCGAGAGAACGGCAACGGCCAGAGCAACGGCCGCGGCCGGCGTGCCTCGGTTGATGTCGAAGATGCCGCCGAGATCAAGTAAACCCTCCGAATGTGTTTGAGGCCAGGAGGCCGACTTTTTTACAGACTGGAAAACCCGTGGTGGGTAAGGTGATTATTACCGGTGGTGCGGGCTTCATCGGCTCGCACCTCGCGGCCCGGCTCAAGGCGTCCGGCTTTGAGCTGATCCTTATCGATAATCTATCTACCGGGCGTCGATCCAACATCGAATGTTTGTTGGATGAGCGTTGCCGGTTCATCGAAGCGGATGCCTGCAAGGCGGTCGCCGACGATGCTTTGTGGGAAGGTGTGGATTCAGTCTATCACCTGGCCGCCGCGGTCGGTGTGCAGCGCGTGATCGAAGACCCCGCGGCGATGGTGCACAACAACGTCGAGCAGACCGCCGCCGTACTCGACGCGGCACGCAAGTTCGACGCTTCGGTGTTGATCGCATCCTCCAGCGAGGTCTACGGCAAGTGCCCCGTGCTGCCATTACGTGAAGACATGGAACTGGTCTACGGCCCGACCACGGCTTCACGCTGGGCGTACGGCCTGACCAAGGCGATCGACGAACACCTGGCGATCGACATGCACCGTCGTCACGGCCTGCGCGTCGTGATCACACGGCTTTTTAACACGATCGGCCCGAGACAGGTCGGACACTATGGTATGGTAGTGCCACGCTTCGTGGAGAAGGCTGTGGCAGGACAAACCATTCAAGTTTACGGCGACGGGACACAGACGCGCGCGTTCTGCGATGCGCGCGATGTCACGCGGGCGATGACGGAATTGATGGCCAAGGACACGTGTTTCGGCCGGGTGTTCAATCTCGGTTCGGACAAGTGCGTGACGATCAACGAGCTTGCCGACCGTGTGATCGAACTGGCCGGCAGTAAGGCGAAAAAGCAGTTGGTTCCTTATGAGAAGGTTTATGGTCCGGACTTCGAGGACCCGGCGCACCGGCTGCCCGATGTGTCACGCATCCGCGAAGCGATCGGTTTCAAGCCGCAGTACACGCTGGACCAGACATTGACGGAATTGATCGGCTTGTGTCGGAAGCAGACTGAAGCTGTGTCTGCGATCGCGGGGGGGAGTGGCAAATGATGACATTGATAGCGCAGGCGGCCCAGACGACGAGTAGGGCTGCGGAAACAATCCTGGATAATGCAGAAGCAGTCGAGGTGACGTCACTGACGCAGGTGATCGCGCCTTACATGGGCATCTTTTTCGCGGCGTTTATTGTCGCGATCCTGGCGACACCCTTGATGCGTATGCTCGCGGTGCGTAACGGGATCGTGGACCTGCCGGACCTGAAGCGCAAGAACCACATCGAGCCGGTCGCTTACCTGGGAGGTGTGGCCATATTTCTGGGCTGGGTGATCGCGATCGCGCTCGCGTATTACCTCGTGCCGGATCACCGCGGATTGAAACTGACCTGGGGCAATCCTTTAATCATGATCATGCTGGGCGCGGGCGCGATCACGCTGACGGGGTTTTTCGATGATGTTTACGGCATCAGCCCGCGCGTGAAGATCGGCGGCCAGCTTTTCGCGGCCGCGGCACTTGCGCACTACAGCGTCGGCACGCAACTGATCGGACTGGTCTTCTCGATCCTCGGTCTCGATGCGCTGCACATCGGCGCGTGGGATGCGCTGCCTACGATCAGCTACATCGTCGGCACGGTCCTGGTGGCAGCGCTGGTCATCGGCGGGTGTAACTCGATGAACCTGATCGACGGGCTGGACGGCCTGGCGTCGGGCGTGGCGGTGATCGCGGGTATCGGTTTCCTGTGTATCGCGGCGGTCGTGGCGATGCGCGATCCGAACATGATGAAAGACCCCGTGCGTATCGCGGTCTGCCTTGCGATGATCGGCGCGGTGCTGGGGTTCCTGCCTTACAACTTCAACCCGGCGAGTATCTTCATGGGGGATACCGGTTCGCTGTTGCTTGGCTACCTGTGCATGTCTTCCATTCTGCTCTTTGCGGACTCCGAAGGCCGCAGCCTGCTGCTGGTGACCGCGGGCCTGATCGTGTTTGCCGTGCCAATCACGGATACATCCCTGGCGATCTTCCGACGCAAGATGCAGGGTAAGCCGATCTTCAGTCCGGACAGCCAGCACATCCACCACCTGCTACGCCGCAGCGGCCTGAGCGTGAAGAAGTCCGTCGGCGTGATCTACCTGTTTGCAGCGATGTTCTCGGCACTCGGTTATACGATGGTGTCGCTGGAGCTTCGCTGGCGTTACGTGCTGGCGGTGTTCTTCGTGCTGTACGGCTTCATCGTGGTGACGGCGTACAAGTACGGCCGGCAATACGCGATCCTGCACCCCGCCGACGGGCCCAAGCGAGAAGAGAAGGTCTTGCCCGAAGCGATCAACGGCGAGGACGATACCGCCAAGCCGATGTCTTCCGCCACGGACGAGACAGCAGACAAGCCCGACGCCCACGCGGGCGCACATCAGTCTTGAATAAGTCGCGGTATTCAGTCATCTGACATCAAATAGCCTATCCGCCGCAGTGAGTTGGATTGCGTGTGATTTAAGTGCCATCAAGTATGGGTACAATTGTGCTTACGTACCCTGTGACACTGATCCGACAGGCCACATCACAATCGAAGCATCATCATGAAACCGACCGCCATGCAGGAATCCATCACTCGTTTGTTTTGGTTTGTGACCCTGTCTGTGGGTGTCATGCTTGTGCCTTGCCGAGTTGTATCGGCGGAGCTCACACGGGTGAGACCGAACATTGTTCTTGTCTTTGTCGACGACATGGGGTGGGGTGACTTTTCCTGCTTCGGGAACCGTAAGGCAGAGACGCCAAATATTGACCGGTTGGCTGCTGAAGGATTGCGATTTGAACAATTTTATGTCAACGCGCCTATCTGCTCGCCTTCACGTGTTGCGATTTCCACCGGGCAGTATCCGAACCGTTGGCGGATTACCTCATACCTGGCCGAACGGGAACTCAACGATCGGCGAGGGATCGCACAGTGGCTGAATCCAGATGCACCGATGCTCGCGCGCATGCTTCACGATGCAGGTTACGCCACCGGGCACTTCGGCAAATGGCATATGGGTGGGCAGCGAGATGTGGGCGAAGCACCATTGATTGGGCGGTATGGTTTTGATGAGTCGTTGACCAACTTCGAGGGGCTTGGGCCGCGCGTGCTGCCCTTGCTCGATGCGTATGACGGCAAACCCGCCAAACCGCATGCGCTGGGTTCGGATCAGCTCGGTCAAGGCCCGATCCACTGGGAGCAGCGTGACAAGGTGACCGCTGCATTCGTCGAAGCGGCGGTTGCTTTCATTGATAAAGCGGTCGCCGACCGGAAGCCTTTTTACATCAACGTCTGGCCGGACGATGTGCATTCGCCTTTCTTCCCGCCCAAAGCGCAGCGTGGTGACGGCTCGAAACAGCAGCGATACCTCGGTGTGCTTCAAACCATGGATCAGCAGTTGCAGGTGTTGTTCAAGAGGATCACGGACGATGCGTCACTGCGAGACAACACGCTGATCGTGATCTGTTCGGATAACGGCCCGGAAGGGGGTGCGGGTTCTGCCGGCCCGTTCCGTGGCAACAAGACGATGCTGTATGAGGGGGGCATCCGTTCGCCGTTGGTCGTCTGGGGGCCAGGCTTTATCCAGGAGGGCCAAGAGGGGACGGTCAACGAACAGTCGTTTTTTGCAGCGATGGACCTTGTGCCGACCCTGCTTGAAGTCGCTGGTGTTGAGTTTCCTGCGGGGGTTCGGTTCGACGGCGAAGCGTTACCGGATGTCTTGCTGGGCAGGTCTGGCGCATCGCGTGAAGGGCCCCTCTTTTTCACACGCCCACCGGATCGACCCAGTGCTCGCAGAGAAGGCGATCTGCCTGATTTGGCTGTTCGTGACGACCGATGGAAACTGCTTTGTGAATACGACGGATCGCTACCAGAGTTGTACGACCTGGAAGCTGACCGTGAGGAAACACGCAATCTTGCTGATGAGCAGCCCGAGATCACAAAACGGCTGACGCGGATGTTACTGACGTGGCATCAATCCATGCCGCCTGACAACGGTGCGAGCTTCAAGTCCGAGCAATGAACCAGCGGGGCTGACATTGCGTGTATTTAAAAAGGCCTGACAAATGCCGGGGTGTAATTCATATCGATGTCGATTACCTGCCTGTGGGTGCTTAGGGTCTGAAAGGACTGCCATCCCATCGAATGTGTGCTGGGCGAGGCAGACTGCTGCGGGTATGGACCCGCCATAGAGGGGGTGGTTCTGACCTACAAGTGGTAATTAGATCATCATTTGCAGGTTTTTGGGGGGCAATAGGGGTGTTTGGGCCTTCAGTTGCAGGTCCAACCGATGCTGATACAATAACTCCCCTTGGATTGATTCTAGGGGGCTCGTTGTTTGCGCCGGTTTGATCGAGGGGACCGGGTGGCAGGGGCGGCAAGCAAACACGGTATAGGCAAGCACTTAGGGTCGGCAGGATGCCGACCGAATCGTTGTCCGGCGGAGGCCCGGCAGGCCCCGTTGGGTGTGTTTTTCCCAGATTCTTTTTTTAAACATGGCGGATAGGCTCGATTTGGCAAGCCTGTCCAAGGAGTCCTAGCAATGGCATCGCTGGTTAAAGATTTGGTCGAAGCGGGTATTCACTTCGGCCACCGTTCGACGAACTGGAATCCGAAGATGGCCCCTTACATCTTCGGCAAACGCAACAAGATCCACATCATCGATGTCAAAGAGACGATCAAGGGCCTGCTGCTGGCTCGGAAGTTCGTCACCAAGACCGTGGCCGGCGGCAAGGACGTCCTGTTTGTCGGGACCAAGCGCCAGGCACGCGGCATCATCGAAAAATACGTCACCGAGACCGGTATGCACTACGTCACCGAGCGGTGGCTGGGTGGCACGCTGACCAACTTCCGCACCATCCGTGAACGTCTCAAGCGGCTGGAGGAACTGGAACGGATCGAAGAATCCGGCGAGATCGATAACTACTCCAAGAAGATGGAGTCGCAACTCCGCCGCGAGAAGTCGAAGATCCTGCGGAACCTCGAAGGCATCCGCCGAATGAACAAGCTGCCCGGCTGCATGGTCGTGGTGGATGTGAGCAACGAACTGAACGCGGTGAAGGAAGCTCGCAAGCTGGGCATCCCGACCGTGTGTTTGATCGATACCGATTCCGATCCTGACTTCGCTGACATCCCGATCCCGGGTAATGACGATGCGATGCGTGCGATCGAGGTGGTGATATCGAGTTTGTGTGCCGCGGTTCAGGAAGGCAAGACCAGCCGAACGGCGCTGAACGAAGGCAAGGACAGCGACAGCCCGGCCGAGCCGCCGCGTCGCCGCAGCAGCCGATCGCAGTACCGTGCGGACGACTCATCGCCGAGTGGTGACGCAGGCGGCTCCCCCGAGCCCGCCGCCGCCGCTGCTGACAAGCAGGGGTAAGGTCGCGATGGTTTGGTGATGCATAGCGTTACCGCCCGCAAAGCGTCGCTTTGCGGCAATGAAAGACAAGCATACGTAAACATACGTTAGACGACGATACGAGGCGTTACGGGGCAGTATGAGTGCGGCCTTAGTCTCGGTTAACTATTCACCCGATTGATAACGGAGAGATAAGACCATGGCGATTTCCGCCAAGGACGTAATGACCCTTCGCAAGGCGACGGGTCTTGGGATGATGGAAGCCAAGGCTGCGCTGGAAGAAGCCGGCGGCGACATGCAGAAGGCGACGGATATCCTTCGCACCAAGGGCCTGGCGAAGATGGACGGTCGGACCGACCGCGCCAGCGCCGAGGGCAAGGTTGCAGTCGCTGTTGCAGCCGACGGCAGCAAGGGCGCGATCGTCGAGGTCAACACAGAGACCGACTTCACCGCTTCCAACGAAGCGTTCATCGTGATGACCAAAGCGATCGCCGACCTGGCGCTTGAGCAGGACGCCGGCGACGTCGAGAAGACCGATGCGATGCAGGGCCTGATCGACGAGATCCGTCTGACCACGAAGGAAAACGCACAGTTTGCCAAGGGCAAGGTCTACGCGACCAGCAGCGGCAAGGTCGGTTCGTACGTGCACTTCACCGGCAAGATCGCGGTGCTCGTGGAAGTCGAAGGTGAAGCCAGCGCTGAACTGCTCAAAGACCTGTGCATGCACATCTCGGCGGTGAGCCCCTCGCCGCTCGGTGTGAATGAAGACGAAGTGCCCGCGGACATCATCGCCAAGGAACGCGAGATCGCCAAGGCCCAGGCGATGGAATCCGGCAAGCCGGAAGAGATTGCCGAGAAGATGGTCGAAGGCAAGATCCGCAAGTACCTTGACTCGGTCGTACTGACCCGTCAGCCGTTCGTGAAGGACGACAAGAAGCAGATCAAAGACCTGCTGCCGAAGGGCACGACGATCAAGCAGTTCGTGCGGTATCAGGTGGGTGGGTAACCCCCGGAAGTTATTCCCGGAAGTATTCTTCCGCTTGATCGAACAATTGAAACATCAACTAGCCCCGTGCGGAAGCGCGGGGTTATTTTTTTATGGGTTGAACCGCGAAGGCGCGAAGGGGGGTCAGGAGAGGCGTTGGCGATGCAGCAGGCTTAATGCGCCGGCGGAAAGTAGAAGCAGTGTGGCCGGTTCGGGGACGAGGGCGATGGTGAGAGTGGCGTCGGGGTCGATGTAGTGGCCGCCGCCGTAGTATTGTCCGAAGACCATGTTGGGTACGGTGACTTCTTCGGAATTGATGAGGAAGTAGAACGTTGAGCCGTCGGCGAGGATGCCTTGCAACAGGACGTCGCGGTCGGTGATGGTGAGTTTTTCACCGGGGATCATGCTGTCGGTGAGATCGACACCGTCGAGGGTGAAGGATGTGCCGATGATGTTGATGGTGCTGCCGGCGTATGCGTTCATGGTGTTGTCGGCGCCCACTACTGATTGGAATACACCGCCAAGGATATTAACGGTATTGCTAGAAAGCGCGGTGATGCTGCCTTCGAATAGCGAGCCGATGAGTCCGCCGGTGATGTTGACTACGCTGTCCTCTGCGAGGTTGGTGATGGGGCCGACCACGCCGTCGTGTATATTGATCGTTACGCCTTGTCCGGTCTGGATGGTTCCCAGTTGTCCGCCGAAGACGTTTACTACACTCTGGCTGTTAGCGGTAGCATCGAGCAGCCGGGCGTCGTTGTACACGTTGAGCGTGCTGCCGCTGAACGCGGTCATGTTGCCGTACACGGTCCCGCCGCTGATATTGACGGTGGAGGCCCCGTCGGCGTAGAAGTTGTCTTCGACTTCACCGCCGGTGATGTTGACGTTTGCGCCGAAGGCGAGGAAGTTTTCGGCCAATACGCCGCCATCATAGAGATTAAGCGTGCTGCCCGGCCCGATGCCACTCGGTGCGGTATCGGTCGGGACGTTGAAGGTGTAATTGTGAGTGGTCGGGGTAAGCAGGTTCAGCGTTAATGAGCCGTCGGCGATGCTGTCATTTTTGGAGGCATCGAGCATGTGCGCCGTCCCATCGGAGAAGAGCATGGTCAGGTGCGAGCCGACGGGGATGTTAAGGGGGGCGGAGTCTCCCGGGGCAACCAGGCCCGCGACGGGGATGCCGTCCAGGTAGAAAGCTTCGGCGCTGATTTGTACGTTGCTGCCGGTTTCGGCTATCAAGGCAGAACTGATGTTGCCGCCGGAGTAGTGGAAGTTGCCGTCTGTGGAGACTTGCACGCCGCGTTTGACTTGTCCGCCGCTGAGGTGCACGGTCCCCCCGTCATAAACGCAGAGGCTGTCCAGCACGCCTCCGGAGATGTTGGCGGAGTTGGTCTGATCGACAATGAGTTCGTCTTTGAAGGTTCCGCCGGTGATGTTCAGTTGGTTGTTCTCGCCGTAGAGCGTGAAGCCGCCGCGGATATAGCCGCCGCTGACGTTGATCTGATTGTTTGAGTAAGCGAGGAAGTACCCGCCGACCTCGCCGCCGGTGATGTTGATGACGCTGTCGTTTGCGGAGGCACCGGTGACGGAGCATGTGTAGCATCCCGGTGTGGGCGGTGGGTCACCGCTGCGGATAGTCCCGCCATGGAAGTTAAACGTGCTGTTGATGATGCGGAATTGTCTTTCCACGATGCCGCCGGTCATATTCAGCGTGCTGTTTTGTGTGAGGTAGGAGCCTGTATCGATGGTGCCGTTTTCGAAGTTGATGGTGCTGCCGGCCTGAGCGATCAGGTTGTAGTTGGTGTTTCCGTCTTCGATGTTGAGTGTCGCGCCGGCGAGAGTGAAGTATCGGGGGAGAGTCTCGCCGCCGGAGAGGTTGAGTGTTTGGCCGGGGCGCAGGCCGTTAGGCGCGGGCTCTGCGGGGACGTTGATGGGTGTGGTGTCTGCAGCGGGTACGTCTGCCTTGACGATCGTGACGGTGCTGGATTGCAGCTTGTCGTTGTGGTAATAGCCGAAGGCGCGTATCGTGCCGTCGGAGAGTGTTGCGACCAGTTGGTTGTTGTACAGATCGAGCGTGACGCTGTCGCCGATGTTATCGAGGCCTTGAACGGGCAGGCCGTTGTAATAGAACTCGCCGCCGTAGATATTGAAAACGCTGGAGGAGTGGCCCTCGATTTCGCCGGAGATATGTCCGCCGCGGAGGTTGAACACGGTATCAGGCGTGCCGGATTCACCGGTGATGCTGCCGATGTCGCCGCCGCTGATATCGATGAGGCTACCGCTGCGTGCCTCGATGCTTGTGAATTCGCCGCTGCTGATCGTGACGGAAGTGCCATCGCCCGAAGCGTCTACATAATGCACATTTGCATCACTGATGTTGACGGTGGTTCGATAGGCCGCGGTCAACCTGACGACCTCGCCACCGGTGATGTTGACGGTGCTGTCGATTTCCGCGGAGAGAAGACTCGCGACGTAGCCGCCGTGGATATTCATGGTCGATTCGACCATATGTATTCCTGATAACGAGCCGCCGTCGTAGAGGTTGAGTGTCTGTCCGGGGTATAGTCCCTTCGGCGCGGGGTCATTGGGGATATTGATCACGCTCGGGGCGTTGAGCGGTTCTGAGAGGACGACGTTGAAGTTTGCCAGCGGCGCCTGGAAGGAAGACTGCATGTTGTTGAATTGTTCGACCGATCCATCGGCGAGGATGGCGGTGATGCCCTTTGCGTTATAGCCGGAAAGATCAATAGCCATGCTGTCGCCGACGTTTTGCAATCCGGTGACGGGTTGGCCGGCGATGTAAAAGCGGCTGCCGATAAAGTTGACGGTGCTGCCTTCATGGGCGGCGGCATTGTTGTTGATATCGCCGCCTGCGATGTTGAGTGTGCTGCCGGGAAGCGCCTCGAAGTTGCTCGCGATGTAGCCGTCGTTGAGGTTGATCGTGCTGCCGGCGCCTGCGGTGAAGTTTGCATTAACCTGGCCGCCGTTAAGGTTGAGGGTGGTGTTTTCATAGAACGTAGCGTTCCTGCCAAGTTCACCGCTGTTGATCGTCACGACGGTGCCGGCATCGGCGGTGAAACGTTCGTCGATCGATCCGCCGTCGAGATTGATCTGGGCATCGAGCGCGTAGAAACGGTACCCAAGTGCTCCGCCATCGTTGATGTTGACGATCTGTCCGGGGTATGCGTTTTGAGGAGCGGGATCGGCGGGCAGGTTGATGACGGGTGAATAAGTCGGTGACGCGGTGCGTGTCAGCGTGAGTGTGTCGTCGGCGATGCTGCTGGCGCCGGCTTTGTAGAAGTGACTGATGTTGCCGTCCGAGAACAGTACAGCCAGGCGTGAATCGTTTGGCACATTCAGTGAGGTGATGTCGCCGATCGTATCCAGGCCTGTCACAAGTTCACCATCAATATAAAACTGGCTGGCATGCAGGTTGACACTGCTGCCGACCTGCGCGGCGAGAATAGGGACGTACCCGCCGCTGATGTTTGCGGAACTGCCGTTCTGGATGACAAGGCTGCCGTTGACTGAGCCGCCGCTGATGTCGATGGAGCTGCTGGTATAGGCGGTGATGATAGAGAAGTCACCGGCGGTGATATTGGCGCTGCTGTTGTTGTAAAGGTAAATCGGGGATTCGGAATAACCGCCGTTGAGATTCAGCTCGATGTTGGAGCTGCTGCCGTCCGAATTGCCTGCTCTTAGGGTACCCCCAATCCAGCCGCCGTCGCTCAGGTTCAGTTGTGTGTCTGATCCGAGTTGGCCGGAGATAGTGGGTTGGTCTTCCGGGACGTTGATGATGGTGGTGAATTGCGCTGTGGCGGGCAACCCTGTTGTGAAAGTGCATAGGCACATCAAGAGCCCAAAAACGATTCTTGCCCCACTTGGTTTTAGCATGCTTAAGCCCGGCTTATCTGCGCAGCAATGTGTGCTGCTGGGAGAAGAACAACACGACCCGATCTCTCTCGCCTCCGGGCCCTCTATTTAAGAAGGTATAAGGACTAATGTAGTTCAGGCTGTCGATTTGGGCAAGCAAAAATATGACTATTTGCTCCGAATTAACGCGGGTCTGGATGCCGGGTTTACCTGGTTTGACATTGTGAAACAGGGGGGCGGTCGCATGGCAGAGCATCTTCCAAAGCCGTGCGGTTTCGCCGGGTGTCTGGCCGGGCTTTGAGATCGATTGAGCTATCGTCGGTGCTTCGGAGTTAAGAGCAGGGGGAGAGCGAAGAGGGGGAGTGTTGCGGGTTCGGGGACGAGGGTGATGGTGATGTTGACATATTCTTCGGGGAGATAGTTGTCTTCGTAGCTCCATTGGGTGGGTATTGTCATGTCGAGTGTGATGGGCGAGCCGTCGGCGAGGAAGCCTTCGAGGATGGCGTTTCTGTCAGTAAGTAGCAGTGTTTCGCCGGGCAGCATGTCGGCGGTGAGATCGATGCCGTCGAGTGTGAAGGAAGTGCCGATGAGGTTGACGATTCGGGGCAGGTCATCGTATTCACCGCCCCCGCTGATGTGAATGATGCCATTGAATTCACCGCCGCTGATGGTGAGTTTTGCACCTTCGATCAGCGATATGTAACCATTCATGATCCCGCCGGTGATCTGTACTTCATAGGGATAGTAGTAGTGGTAAATTGAGCCGTTGACAGTGCCGCCATTGAGGATCACTTTGCTGAAGTCACTAAGTGCTATGTCCGCATCGATGGTGCCGCCATCGATCACGAGTGTGCCTTCGGGGGCAACGCGGATATTGTTTATATATGAGCCGCCGTTGATGTATGTCTGACTGCTTTTGCTGGAGAAAAGTCGGCTTACTGTAACATCTCCGGATAGCTGCAGAACGCCCGGGCTGCGGTGGCTAATCCATTCAAACGTACCGCCTGAGATGTCCGCGCTGGTGTCGTCATAGAGGTTGAGTTCTTGGATTTGGCCACCGGTTATGGTGAGATGGCTGTCGTAACCTGCGTAGATGACACCGAGGCTGCCGTCGGTGACGGTCAGGTCTGTGCGGATCAACCGCAGGTTGTCGTTGACTTTGCCGCCGTGTACTTCGATATCGGCGTCGATGGCGACGAAGTTGTAGCCGAGCGTTCCGCCCTCGTAGATGTAGGCTTTCTGCCCCGCGGTCAGGCCGCGCGGCGCGGGGTCCGTGGGGACGTTGAACACCTGTTGTGTTACTTGCGGGATCGCGGCACGCGTGAGTGTGAGTGGGGCCGAATCGGTCCCCATGCTGCCGTCTATCAGGATGACCGTTCCGTCGGCGAGGATGCCGGTGAGGTAGGTGTCGGCGGTCGGGGTATAGGTGATGGAATCACCGATCGAGTCGAGCCCTTCGATGGGGACGCCGTCGACCATGAATTGCCCGCCGTGGAGCGTGATGCTTGCACCGACTTCGGGGCGCAGACCGCCGAAGCTGCCGCCGAAGAATTCGACTTCGCCGCCCGCCAGCACTTTGAGGCTTCCATTGTAGGAAGCAGCGCCGCCGGTGACTGTGATTTGTGAATCCGCTTCAACAATCATGCTTCCCACCGCACCGCCGCTGATGGTTGCACTGGTGCCGGGTTGATAGGTTGCGCGCGTGACGTTGCCGCCCTGGATGTCGACGTGTGTGCCTTGCATCGCGGTGAAGCTGCGGACTTCTCCGCCGGAGATGGTGACCTGCGAGTTCAGCCATTCCATGTAGCTGCCGGCAACACCGCCGGTGATGTTCATGGTGGCGTCGACCGCGGCGAAGCAGTTGACGATCGAACCGCCCTCGGCGAGCGTGAGGGATTGGCCGGGCAGCAGGCCAAATGGCGCGGGATCGCTTGGGACGTTGTAGTGTGTCTGTGTTGGGATCGTGCCGGCTTGCAGCGTGAGTGTGCCGTCGGCGATCTTGTCTTCCATGGTCGGGCTGATGATAAAGACCGAGCCGTCTGAGAGTGAACCGGTGAGTGTGGAGCCTTCCGGGATGTTCAGGTCGACGGTGTTGCCGATGGTGTCGAGCCCGGCAACGGGTACGCCGTCGAGCATGAAGCTGTTGCCGATGAGCGTGAGGCTTGCATCGGGAGTGGTTTTGAAGTGATCGCCGAATCGTCCGCCGGACATGATGGCGGACCCGTTACTACCGATACCAGAGTAGACACCGAGTTCTCCACCTTGCATGTTCAGTTGACCATAGATGTAACTGCTGTGCTGCAGTTCACCATCGAACAAGTTAATCGTGCTGCCTTCATCGATATCGAACATAGGGCCGAGTGCGCCGCCTGTGATGTTGACGGTGCTCCCGCTTTTCAGCCAGCCAAAGTCACCGGCGTATCCGCCGCTGATATTGATGATGCTGCCTTCATACGCATCGAAAGAGTTGAGCATGCCGCCGCTGACGTTCAGGACGCTGCCGCTACCGATCTTGACCTGCATTGAATAGGAATCACCTCCGTAGACATTCACGGTGACATGGTCTAGTCCGTCGGAGTTGTCATCGAAGGGCTCAATCTCTCTCAATGTTCCACCATAGAGACTGATGGTGCTCTGCGGCACGGCGATGATGTCGTGTGATGTGGATCCGTCGTAGATGTTGAGATTGCCGTAGGCCTGGACGGTGAGGTCTTGTTCTAATAGGCCCAGGTCGTAGAGGTTCAGTGTCTGTCCGGGCTTGACGACTTCGGGCAGATCGTCGTCGGGGACGTTGATGACGGTCTGCGCGCAGGTTGGTTGGATGACTTGCGCAAGCGTGAACAGCAGGATTGGGCACAGGTGTTTGAAAGACAATCGCATCGCAGGCTCCTTCCTTGCGAATTTGATTTATTGGCGTGTCCTGGCGGCCCCGGATAAGTTGAGGCGCGGTGTCAGACCCGACAACGCCGTGTATGTGTTATCGGCGTAGTCGTGATCGGGGCGTGAGAGATGGGGAGGATGCTAAGACACCCCGGCCGAAGCCCTTTGGGCCCCGGAAGTATGGCCGGGCATTGGGTTTGAATGGGGTTTGGGATTAGCGTGGTTTGTTAGGTGCTTCCGGTTTCTGGTAGTCCGGATTAGGTTTGGCGAAGACGGCGATGCTGGTGCCGACGGGGCGGAGGACGCCGTAGTTGCCTTCGTCGTCTTTGCTGCTGGGTAGGTTGATGACGCGTGGGTCGGGGTCGGCGATGGCGATGGTGGTGGAGCCGCCGCCGTCGAGGTTGAGGGCCTGGACGGCGCCGAGTTCGATCATTAACTGCGCCAGTTCGTTGAGGGGCATGCCTTCGGAGATGCCGGGCTCGCGGCCGTCGACGGTGACCAGCAGGAGCTTGTGGTCTTTGGTGATGCCGATCGCGGTGCGCGGGTGGGCGGTGGTGAAGAAGCTGCGGTCGGGTTGAGGTTCGAGGGGTTTGCCGTCGATGACGATCTGGTCGCTTCCGGTGACGGCGTTGTAGAGTTTGATTTTTGTGGGCTCGGGTTTGGTGACATTGAAGGTGTTGTCTTCGCCCCAGACGATGGCGGCTTTGTTGTCGGGGTCGATGTTGATGGCGGGCCAGTCGCCGCGGAAGGGGGAGATCTGTTCGCCCTTGGAGACGACGAGGCCGATGTTGTCGGTGCCGATCTTGTCCATGGCGAAGAAGGTGGCGTTGATGGCGAGCTGCGCTTCGGTTTCTTTGAGGAAGTCGAGCGTGGTTTCGCGTGTGGTTTCGCCGTTGGGGTCGCCGGGCTCATCGCCGTTGGGGTCGCCGTTGCTGGGGGTGATGAGGAATGAGATGCCGTCGGCGGTGAGGTCGACTTCGGCGACACGGATGACCAGCGGCCTGGGGCGATCGAAGGTGACCTCGCGGACATGCACGCCGATGAACGGCTCGGTGACCCGTTCCTTGGCTTGCAGGGCGGGGGCGAACAGCAGCAGCAGGAACAGGGCGATAAGCAAAATACGATGATTACGCATGGTTTACTCCGTATGGCAGTACGCCAGATTGTAGCAAGTGGTTCGCGGGCGCTAAGCGGCAAGCGGCTGGTGGGCGGGGGATTGCTATAATCCGGGGCTATGCTGATGAAACGAATTATTCCGTGCCTGGACGTCCACGAGGGGCGGGTCGTGAAGGGTGTGAACTTCCTGAACCTGCGTGATGCGGGCGATCCGGTGGAGATCGCGCGGTCGTATGACGAGCAGGGCGCGGACGAGCTGGTTTTTCTGGATATCACGGCCAGCCACGAGGGGCGCGACATCATGCTGGACATGGTGCGTCGGGTGGCGGAGCAGTGTTTCATGCCGTTCGCGGTCGGCGGGGGGATCCGGACGATCGACGATGTGACGAAGCTGATCCAGGCGGGTGCGGAGAAGGTGAGTATCAACACGGCCGCGGTGGTGGACCCGGACATCGTGGCGCAGACCGCGACCCGATTCGGGCGCTGCGCGACGGTGGTGAATATCGATCCGAAGCGTGTGCCGCGCGAGGAGTATGAATCAAGGCGGCGCGAGTTGCCCACCTCCGGATCGACCACACCCCACACCCCACACCCCACACCCGATTACGTCTTCGAGGTGCACACGCACGGTGGGCGTACGCCGACGGGATTGGAAGCGCTTGCGTATGCGAGGTATGTCGTGGAACTTGGCGCTGGCGAGATCATCCTGACGAGCATGGACGCGGACGGGACGAAGGACGGTTACGACATCGAGATCACTAAAGCGATCGCGGATGCGGTGGATGTGCCGGTGGTGGCGTCGGGGGGTTGTGGCAGTCCCGAGCACATGAAACAGGTATTTGAACAGACGCGCGCGGACGCGGCGCTGGCGGCGAGCATCTTTCACTACGGCGAGTATCCGATCGGTGTGACGAAGCAGTATCTGATCGATGCGGGTATCTCGATACGTAAAGCCTGATACATTTTCGTTTGTGTTGAAACACGCGCAGCTCCATGTAAGCCATGAAGATGTGCCAGTTCGGTGTTTTTATTGTGACTGCAGGCGTTGAATCAGCTTGTTTTATTGTGTGATCAAGTTCTTGATCGCCTGTTTGGGGGTACGGTCGGTGTTATATAGGCCCCAGTGTTTCTCGACTTCATTGGGGTGTTCGCTGCCTTTCCAGTTTTCGTCGAATGCCTCGAAGTAGAAGTTGGGGATCCGGTTCTCGGTGGTCCAGGCGATGAACTCTTGGTAAAAACGTTGCTGCTCGGTCTCACCGGCTTGACCGGTGATGAGTCTGGCCTGCTCCCCCTCGTCGTGTTTTACGGTTGCCCATCCCGCTTCCCCTAGTACAAAGAAGTGATCCGGATATTGGTCGAGGCCCGCCCGGTATTGCGCCTGTGTCCAAGCCAGTGCGTTGTCGAGTGGCTGCTGGTTCCACATCGCGTAAATATGGGTGACGATGTAGTCAACCTCATCGGCGATTGCCTTGCTGCGCGTGCTGTTCCAGAAAGTGTAAACATCGGATGTGCTGACGGGGACTTTTGTCCGTGCTCGCACTTGGCGGATGTAGTTGATCAGGACCGGTGTTCGTACCTTGTGGAACGACTGGGACACCTGGGTCTCGTTACCGACCGTGATGGCGGTGACGATGTCGGGATACGCATTGGCCAAACGGATTGCCGTCTCGACTTCTTTGTGATTATCGATGACGGCTTGCGGGAATCGTTCGATGATCTTGCCGTTCTCATCCACATGTGCTTCGGTGCCGATCCAGGCACCCACGACGACTTTCATATCGATTGCTTCATCGTGAATGATTTGAAGCACCTCTTCCGCCGGCCCCACGGAGCTATACATTCTGAGCATGCGCCAGTGTCGACTCATAATATTGAGGTCTTCGAGCAATTCTTCACGCGAGGGCGAATCGGCGCCGGGCGCCTGTCCGTCACGGTGTGGCCCATAGCAGATGGCGTTGCCTATCCACCGTCCATCTGCATACGTTGGGAACGGCCGTTTCACGAAAGGTAACTGTTTGGCTTCTATGGATTGTTTGACCGTTGTGTACGTCGGGTCTGATGAGGTCGAAACCTTATTGTGACTGGAACTACATGCCCCGAGTGTAGTGCAAGACAAAACCAGTAATAGAGTCCACTGTTTCAGCATGCATGCACCTGTTTTTTGGGATCATGGATTGGGTCTTCAGTCAGTGCTTGTTCAAACTTCAACTTCATGGGGGCCGCTCTTCACGAATCATACCAGCCCTCGTCTTGCTTACGAAACTCATTATAGAACTGATTTATTAAAAAAATCAGTGTATAATATAAGCCACATGTGCGGCGTCTGATTCGCATAGTTTATTGTCTGATGTTACACGCGTTTTCTGATGTTTCTTGTGTAACGCATTGTTACTTGGTTTCACTTCGTAATTTTGATCCCCAATCGATATTCAGCTTTGTATGATAATGGTCAGGGCGCGCAAACATATGTAAGGTTTTTACTTTCATATAAATTGGATATTACGGACTGATTCTGTCCAAGTTGGATAGGACTACCAAAGGAGGCGCAAGATGGCAGAGTCGGGTACTCGCAAGGTTCTCTGGACGATCGTATTAATTGTGGTAGCGGCAGTCGCCGCATGGGTTTGGGTGGGGCGGTTTCAGGAAAGCCAGGGTTCCGAGATGCCGGTGGATATCGTGTTTATCACCAACGCGTCGGACGCCTTCTCGGAAATCGCTGCGGCGGGTGCGGAGGATTCGGCTAAACGCTTGAATGCCAATGTCCGTGTCATCATGCCGAAAGAAGGCTTGGATGATCAGAACAAATTCATCCGTGAGTTACTTGAACAGGACGATGTGGATGGTGTGGCGATTAGTCCGATCGATCCCAGCAGGCAGTCGGTCTTGTTGAAACGGATCGCCGAGAAAACATACCTGGTCACACACGACTCTGACGCACCTTACAGTGAGCGTTTGTGTTACATCGGCACCGATAATTACAAGGCGGGTCAGAAGTGCGCTCAACTGGTCAAGGAAGCGATGCCTGATGGAGGCTCACTGATGATTTTCATCGGCAGTGTCGATCAGGACAACGCGCGACTCCGCCGACAGGGTTTTATCGATGAGTTGTTGGGCAGGCCTAAAAATCCACAGGGCTTCGATGTCCCCGACCAGCCTTTGGCTGGTGGTGGATATACGATCCTGGGGACGATGGTTGATGACCACAACATGGACAGGGCCCGGGAGAACGCGGCCAAGGCATTGGTGGAACACCCCGACCTAGGATGCATGGTTGGCATGTTCGGGTACAACTCGCCGTTGTGTTTATCGGCTCTGAAGGAGGCGGGCAAGGCCGGGCAGGTTCAACTCGTGGCGTTCGATGAGCATGAAGACACGTTGCAGGGCATCCTCGATGGCGAAGTCTACGCAACACTCGTGCAGGACCCCTACCAGTTCGGGTATCAGTCCGTGCGCATCCTGGCGCGGATGGCGCGTGGTGACGAGACGGTGCTGCCGCTGACCGGCTCGCTGTACTTTGACGTGTTGCCTATCCGTCTGGATGACGTCGAGCCGCTCAAGACCAAGCTGAGTAATAAACTCAGATCCAGAGAGGCACGGTAGTTACTGTTAACTGCGTTACGGGACGCGGGCGATCCGGTGGAGATCGCGCGGGTATATAAAGAGCATGGATGCGGACGGGACGAAGGATGGTTACGACATCGAGATCACTAAAGCGATCGCGGATGCGGTGGATGTGCCGGCGGTGGCGTCGGGGGGTTGTGGCAGCCCCGAGCACATGAAACAGGTGTTTGAACAGACGCGCGCGGATGCGGCGCTGGCGGCGAGCATCTTTCACTACGGCGAGTATCCGATCGGTGTGACTAAGCAGTATCTGATCGATGCGGGGTTGCCGATCAGGCCGGTGTCGTGAACAGTTGAATGATCAACACAAATCAGAAAGAAACCCACGTTCTTTGAACGTGGGCTTCGGGGGGGTCGCGCGTGTGGCGCGAGCGGACGAGGGGCTGACAGTACATACGATCAGCGGATTGTGTTACGGCGCGTTATTGTCAGACCGATCAGACCAAGCAGTGTGATCGATGCGGGTTCGGGAACACATTCGGTAGCGATGTGCATGTAATCCATCAGCAGGAAGCCGTCTTCCTGGAAGGTGATGGTATTAACCATTTGCTCCCACTCGGGATTCGGCACGAGGGTGGCCCAGCTCCACCAGCGCACCCAGCCGTCCGCCAGTACTTCGTAATGGGCGTCCAGTGTCTCGATCTGTCCGGTGCTGCTGATCAGTTCATCGATCCCATCGTTACCCGTTGTGTAGAACTCGACCTCTGCGTAGAAGTGTTTTTCCTTGTAGGGCCGGTCCCAGTTGTCGATGTGCCAGACGAGTGTGATTGTTGTGCCCGCTGATCCATGCAGCGCCAGGATGCCCTTCCGATTCGAGCCCGTTTCTGTGTCTATGGGCATCCACTCGGTGTACCCGTTCGTGGACGGATCAACATTCCCGGCTATCCAATCCGAGGGGTACAGCACTGGATCATCGGTACCTTCATGATGAACGAGATCGGGCGTCAGGGCTTTGCGTTCGCCGGGTGTCGGACTTGTGACGTGGTCCGGCCATTGGTGCGGATCGGTATCGAAGCCGACAAGGATGTTCCGTTGATAGGGGAAGGCTGTCACCCATTGTGGACAGTTGGATTCTGGTGGATTAACGAACGGCGCTGCCACGGAAACTTGAGACAGACAAACCACAACAGCCATTGCGGTGATGGCTGCAGTGATGTTCATTGTTTTTTGCATGGGTATAGTCCTTTCATGATTCGGTTCACATTTGAGACCGATTGATCGTCAGGAAAGGATTCGGACTAGTTTGCTTGATAATGAGTTGTGATCTGTGACTGGTGATTCTGCTGTTGACATTCCCCGGCTGACACGATTCGTCAGCCGGGGGCGGCTTTTCCCTGCATTCGATCAGCGCCTTCGGATCAGCGCCATTGTGCCGATCGTCAGAAGTGCGATCGATGCGGGTTCGGGGGTGATGACGAAGGCAAGGTCGAGAGATTGGCCGTTGATGGGATCGACGATCTCGTTCCACCGCAGTAGCGGGTTATCTTCGGTCCAGTCGTACCAGACCGCATCATCCATGAAGTGGTCCTGCGTAGTCTTCCAGCCGGCGGGGTTTTGTGTTCCCTCCCATGCGACCCACATTACGAGCCAGTAGACCTCGCCTTCCTGCTGGATGAAGGGGTCCTGGATGTTGGTGATATTCAGTTGCTCGAAGAAGATGTGGTCGGGCCGTTGCCAGGCGAGACCTTGCTGCATGCCCAGTTGCGGTGAGTACCAGCCTTGATCGCCCTGGCCGTAGGGTCGGCGTGCGACTTGTGATGCGTCGAAGACGTATGACCAAACCGGATCGATCTCCGGCCGGCTGTACGGCAACACCGCATCAGGATTCACATTTTTGTAGATTTCGACGCCGACGGTTTCGATCCGCCCGGGCAGACCGCCACCATTGATATTGTCAGCCTGCCATGACAGCCAGATGTGGATGTCTGAGACGGGGCCGGTCTCGGTGCACTGCCAGTCGTCGCCGATCTTGTTAGACCACGACACAAACTCGACATCCCAGCCGGTTGGGTCGGGTAGTTGTGGGTAGTGCATCTTGTAGGAATCACCCGGGTCCCAGTCTGCCTGGGCAGGCGCGGCAAGCAGGACAAAGCTAAGTGCCAATGTGAGGACGGCGAGTCGTTGTATCATGATCCTCTCCTTTCAAAGATCAAACAGTTTTGATGCGTGCCCACCGGGCGAGGTGAAGCCCGGTGAGCGTGAAGTGTTGGTATTAACGTCGCCGCAGAACGGCGAGGGTTCCGAGGGTCAGCAGGGCGAGGGTCGCCGGTTCGGGTGTGATGACGAAGGCGAGGTCCATGGATTCACCGGTCAGTGGATTGATCAGTTCCTGCCATGGCAGCACCGCGCCCGGGGTGTTTGGTGGGTAGATGGCATCGACAGGCATGTTGAATACGTTTTCCAGATCGATGAACACGGCGTCATCGTTCCAGTGGTCCTTCGATGACTTCCAGCCGAAGCGGTTGTGTCCTGCCAGGACGTTGGACAGATCAATCAGGCTGATGGCGCCGTCGTTGTCCGGGTCAAGGTTCGTGACGGACAGCCAGTAGACCTTTCCCTCTTCCTGCCTGAAAGCCAGCGCTTCATCGATCAGGAAGTTGTACTGCCAGGCGATATTGTCTGTGCCGATGATCTCGTTGAGGTTAGGGTCGAAGAACTGTTCGGGGCCGTCGGCTTCGATGCGGACGTCGTACTCACCGGGCCTGAACTTCATGTCCCAGAGTAACTCGCCGGGCATGCTGTAGGCCGGTCCGTCACCATCCGGATCGGGGATATCGCTGTAGATCCCTATGACGAACGTGCCGTGATTGGGCACGGCTGATACATGGTCTAGTAACCAGGAGCCCCAGATGTGGATATCAGTAATCGCACCGGACTGCGTGCAGAGGAAGTCGTCGGCCAGCACCTTGGCCATGGCATTCGTGCCGGTGGAATCCGTCGTCAGGCTCGCCAGCACATCCATGCCCTCGGGGCTCAGGTCGGGCAACTGAGGGTAGTGCATCTTGTAATCGTCACCAACAAACCAATCGGCGTTCACGGCAGCCGAGGTAAACAGTACGGCAAGTACTGATACGAATATGGAAGTTCGCGTAAACATGGTTCTTTCTCATCTCTCCGCCCCAATGACATGGAGCAATGGATTGTCTGTTTTGTACAGCACGCTAACTGAGAGTCGAGAGGTGGGGCGTCTCCGAGCGAATGCATTACGCGGGGGCGTCATTCAGTGGCCGCAGTTTTAAAAATGCTTTCTCACCTCCTTTCGTATGTGGCTGGCGATCTTTCTTACTTATTGACGCTCGCGTCTGAAGAGCATCGCGCCGGATAATATGAAGATGAAGATCGCACCTGGTTCGGGGACCCAGCTCGTTACCAGCATCTCGTCGATGTATGCCTGTGGGTCCGCAGCGTCGGGATTGGACAGTTTGAACGTAAGCCAGTATTGACCGGGGCTGAGCCCGACGCTTGCGAGTGTGAACTCATCCTGGAAGTAGGTGAAGCCGGAAGAGCCCTGAGAATAGATGGCGGTCAGCAGCGTGTCGTTGAGCAGGATGTCCAGTCGACCGGGGCCATCGAAGAGGAAGTCGAACTCGATGCCAATGATATTCGAGACATCGACAAGTTGACGGATGATGACCGCGTCGTTGCCGGGATCAAACAGGCTAAGTACGCCGTCTGGTCGGTCCGGGTGGCCGACGATCGATGCGTCGCCGTAGGGGCCGGTCTCGACGGTCCACGCCAGGGGATCGCCGATATCGAGTTTGTCGTAGAGGATGGTGGTGTCGGGCGGATCGAAGGGGACGCGTTCGGGTTCGCCGAGATTCATGTTGAAGTCGAAGTTGGCCCAGACGTCGACGCCGCCAGCCATTCCCGAATCCGCTTCGGCTTGCACGGTGAGCGTGTAGATGCCGGGCATCAGCTGGCCGGTATCCCATCGCGGATTCCATCCGCCGCTGGCCGAGTAGGCGATGTTCGTTGGGCCGCTCAAATCAAAGCTGGTCGTCGCGCTGTCGGATGCATCAATGATCATGTGCAACTGGTACGAGGTTGTCTCGTAGAGCTCGAACTCGACCTCGTAATACGACACAGCCATCGCGCTGTTCTGCGCCTCGGCCTGGCCACCGGCGCTGAGCCAGTAGGATGTGATCTCGGATTGCTGATCGGCGTGGGCATCGGTGATGCTCTGCCAGGTATCGAAAGATTCGAAGTATTCACCGGACTCGTCGTGGAATTCTTCCATGCCCATGTTCTCGCCGTGGACGTGGCGTGCTTCCCAGTGCAGTTCGGCCGGGCCCTCGAGGATGAAACCGTCTTCGGCAAGCGTCGTGGTGACGGACGTATCCAGCGAGAGATCGGAGACGGCGCGTTCACTGACGCCGACCTGCATGCCTTGATCTTCCCCGTAGTCGTAGATCGTCATCCATGGCAGGACGCCGCCGTTGAACACGATGGTGTCACCGATGTGCGCCGCTACACGTTCGCCGTAAAACACGCGGGCGCTGTGGTCGTAGTCTTCAGCGGCATAGAGCGCAGGCCTGTCGCGTACGGTATCGTCGGTGCGCAGGCTGACATTAAATGGTGCGGGGTACGGCCCTGAGAGGATGCCCTTGACGTGGTAGGGGCCGTCGGAGTCGGGGAAGTCGGTCCATTCGGAGAAGCTGTAGTGGTTGACGCTGTGGTTGACGTTGAAGTAGCTGTAGAAGGTCAGCCAGACGGCGTCGCCTACCTGCTCGCCTTCTTCACTGGGCATGATGCGATAGGCGAGGTCTTGCAGCGTGCTGTCGGCGTGTGCCTGGCTGTAGGGTGATCCGGAAATATTCCAAGAGGCGACCTGCCAGTTATTCATCAGCGCACCTGCCGAGCCCGCAATCGCTTCGACCCGGCCGTGGTTCCAAAGCTCCAGGGTTGAACCGGAGTTGTTTACGGAGCCTTGCTGAGTCAGTTCGAGGACGGCTTGGCCGACAAGGGGATCGTAGAGTTCAAGTTCACGGATGGAGGTAGTGGGATTGGGGTCGGGCACCTCGCTCCAGTGTTCGATCCAGCCGTCATCGACCATGCCGGCGAAGATCATTCCCGCGCCGCGCTGCCCGCCGAAGGTGCCGTCTACATATTCATAAATCACTGCGTTTGCATTGCTACAGCAAGCCACAATACCGAAAAAGGCTGCAAGCCTTAAGATCAATTTCGGAAGGTTTGTTCGGCGGTGAGATTCTGACATCGTGTTTGCTCCAGGCACTGGTTGAATGAATGTTGTCAAGCTTTCTTCCCTCAACAACGAACGATGAATTGTCAGATGAGTTGTGATGGTGTCTTTGAGTTTGTGTCCCAATTTCACAATGGTTCGTGTGTAAACGCGCGCGTGAGCAGGTCATCGCCCGCTACAGATAATTTCTGATCGGTTTGATTGTCTTGGGAGGTGGTCGGTCCGCGCAGCAGACACCGTCGTGGTGCTTTGAAGATTGTGCTGGTGATACGGTGAACACGGCTGCCCTCCCCCTCCGTTGGCAGCAACTGCGCTGCCTGCTCGCTCAATAAACTGATATGCTAGTCTCAATATATCGACTGCAGTGCTTATTTCAACTGTAAATTCGTACACGGTGCACAACTGGAGCGTCTATAAATATTTTTATAATAAAGACATTATGATCAAGCATCGAAATGGGGGGCCGTACAAGTGTTCATTCATCGAGTAATCTTGCGGCACATGAAGTGGGCTAAGAGGTTATAGGGCTGCGGGCCTGATGTGCTCAGATTCATGCCCATGGGTTTTATCAAAGGTCAGCCGTGCAAGGCGGCAAGTCATGGGTTAAAATGCGATTCTGCTATGCCTCGACGGAGTGGGGCTCAACGCAAGAACCTGCTACCGGGGGATTTGTGTGGCGCGGCCGGACCGACCGTGTGATGTCATCTTGAATTCATTTGAGCGAAATAGGAGCTGTCGTGGCCTCATCCGAGACATCGATGCATGATTCAGTGGTGATCGATCACGTTGACGAACAGCGTTCGTTGGCGGACTCGAAGCTGGCGAAGTACTTCGAAGCGGCGGTCAAGTTCAAGTCGTCGGACCTGATCATGCGTGCCGGGCACGTGCCGAAGCTGAGGCTGAAAGGTTCGCTGAAGAACCTGGACGTGCCGCCGATCCCGAAGAAGGAATTCGAGCGTGCGATCGAGTCTTCGCTCAGTGAGGCACAGTGGAAGTGGTATTCCGAGCACGGGTCGTTGGACATCGGTGTCGACTTCGACATCAAGGGTGACATCCACCGTTTCCGTATCAACATCTTCCGTACCCGTGGGCGCAGTGGTATCGCGGCCCGTCGTGTGAGTAACGAGATCCTCAATCTCGAAGAGCTGTACATGCCCGAGACGATGTACAAGCTCTGCGATCTGCATCACGGCCTGATCCTGCTGTGCGGCGTGACGGGCAGCGGTAAGAGTACGACGATTGCGGCGCTACTGGATCACATCAATAAGAACCGTGCCTGCCACATCCTGACGATCGAAGACCCGATCGAATATCTGTTCGAGGATAAAAAGGCGATCATCAATCAGCGAGAGGTCGGCCTGGACGTACCGAGTTTCTCGATCGCGTTGCGTGCGCTGGTGCGTGAAAACCCGGACGTGGTGCTGGTCGGTGAAATGCGTGACAAGGAGACGTTCGAGGCGGCGCTTCAGGCGGCGGAGACCGGGCACCTGGTGTTCGGGACGATCCACGCGTCCAGCGCCAGCCAGGCGTTCGGGCGTATCTACGACCTGTTCCCGCAGGAGGAGCGTGAAGCGATCCGGAACCTGCTGGCGTACCAGTTGCAGGGATTTGTTTACCAGAAGCTGCTTCCGACGCTGATTGAGGGTGTCCAGCGAGTGCCGGCGGTGGAAATCCTGCTTCAGAGCCCGCCGACGCGTAAATTCATCCTGGAAGGGCGTGAGGACGAGCTTCCGGAGGTGATGAAGACCCATCGAGCGCAGGGGATGCAGACCTTTACCGACAGTCTGGTGGACCTTGTCGAGAAGGCCTACGTGCATCCGAAGGTGGCGACGGAGGTGGCCCCGTCGCCGGATGAGGTCAAGATGCGGCTTCGCGGCATTTCGGTGTGACCGGGGCCCGGGTGGGCTCTGGTTTAACGTTGAGGCCATCCGGGGTTATGATGAATCAGGCCCGAACAGAGGACCGGGCCGTCGGGACTGGCCCGCGTCGGTATGCCGGACCCGGCCGATCCAAACTTTACACCCCCGGGGCCACCGCCCGGAACCAGTGAAACAGACCATGACATACGTGATCGCATCGGCCGAACCCGCCTTCCTGATGAGCTTGTTCAAGCCGATTTTGTTCTTGGCTCTCGTCATCGGGTGGGGTTGGGTAGTCAGCAACCTGGATAAGGATGCTGAACGTTTTTACCTCAAACGCAAACTCTGGAATACAGGGCATCTTGCCAGCGCGGTCTTGGCGTTCGGCCTGCTGCTGCTGATCCCGTTCTTCTTCATCGGCTTGCCGCTTGCGCTGATGATCCTGGCGGGTGTGTCGTTCGGTTATATCTATTACCGAAACAATGAAGTGCCGCCGCCCGCCAAGTGGGAAGTCTCGCTGCAGTTCATTAAGGACGCGATCAGTAACAAGAATAAAGCGTCGGCACAGAAGCACGCGGCCGTCATTCTGATGAAGAAGGACGAGACGCGTCTGCCTGTACCCAGTCGTGATGATCCAAACTCCGAGGCACACCATCTGCTGGAGAACCTGCTGGACTTCGCCTTCCCGCGTAACGCCGACCGAATCGATGTGGTTGTCGAGCCGTCCAAAGCGGCGATCGTCACGCGTATCGACGGTGTGTCTTACCCGCAGTCGGAAGGGATCGAGCCGGCGCTGGCGATGCGTCTGGTGGAGTACCTGAAGATGTCGGCGGGGATGGACCTGGCTGAGCGCCGCAAGAAGCAGTCGGGTCTATTGAAGGTTGATGCCGGTGAACTCGGTCGGCACACGATGGACCTGGCGACGTCGGGTTCGACCCGCGGACTGAGCATGATCATCAACATCGATCCGGACCTGCGAACGCAGATGCCGCTGGAACAATTGGGCTTCATGGAGCCTCAGCTCAAGAAGGTGCGCGAGCTGCTTTCGACGGTCGGTGGTGTGACACTGATCGCTTCGCCCCCGGGACAGGGTACGACGACCACGCTCTACAGCATCCTCAGTGAGCACGACCCTTACACCAGCAGTGTCGTGACGATGGAAGAGGAAGTCGCCTGGGAGTTGGAAGGCGTCCACCACAACAAGCTTGAGGAAAGCATGACGCCGGAGAAGTTCAACGAGAAACTTCAGGCGATTATCCGTGCCGACCCGCAGGTCTTGTTGCTTTCTCGTTTCGCCGACGCCAAGACCCCGGCCCACGCCGCTCGCGGTTCGGCCGAGGCGCGTATCTACCTGCCGATGGAAGCGGACGACACGTTCATGGCGGTCAAGCTGTGGGTCAAGGCGGTCGGTGACCGTAAGCTGGCAGCGAAGTCCATCACGGCCGCGATCTCGCAACGCTTGATCCGGCGACTGTGCTATACCTGCCGCACACCGTTCGTGCCCGATCCGGCGGCGTTGAAGAAGTTCAACCTGCCGAGCAAGGTCGAGCAGCTTTATCATGCTTCCGGTCAGGTGATGGTGAAGAACAAACCCGAGCCGTGCCCCGACTGTATGGGGCTTGGTTACCGTGGTCGTACCGCTGTGTTCGAGGTCATGGTGCTTGACGACCAGGCCAGGCAGTACATTGCGGCGGGCGAGGATGATAAGCTCCGCGCTCACTTGCGTCGCTCGAAGATGCTGTGGTTGCAGGAAGCGGCGCTCGCGAAGGTTGTGGAAGGCGTCACCGACATCAAGGAAGTCACTCGGGCGCTGTCGAAGAAGAGTGGTGGGGGCCGCAGCAAGCGCCGTTCAAGTGACAAATAAACCAGCGGACCGGGTCAAGCCCATCGCTGTTGAGGATCATTCACGATGCCTATTACCAATATCGTTGTACTTCTGTTTATCCTGGCCATGATCTACATGGGAACGGTGCAGGGCTTGTTCTCATCGTTTCTGCACCTGATGGTGGTGATCGTGGCGGGGACACTGGCCTTTGCCTTGTGGGAGCCGCTGACGCTCATGCTCCTGATCAAGTACGTGCCGCTGTTCGCCTGGACGCTTGGCCTGCTGCTGCCGTTCGGTGTGTTGCTGCTTGTGTTGCGAATGGTGTCGGACAAGCTGGTGCCGGCCAACGCGCAGTTTGCCGGGGTGATGAACCTGGTTTTGGGCGGGGGCTGCGGCTTACTCAGCGGGATGCTGACCGCGGGGATTTTTGTGATCGCGATAGGTTTCCTGCCGTTCACCCCGAACCTGGGTGGGTATGCGCCTTACACGGTCGCGGCCGGTGGCGTGATCCAGGACACGGGCAGCAAGCTGTGGGTGCCGGTGAATTCGATCGCCGCCAACTTCTACAGCGGCCTGTCTCGCGGTGCTTTCTCCACCAAGACCCCGATGGCACTGTACAAGCCTGAACTGGATGTTCAGATGTCACTGGTCCGCGTTCGCCCTGACTTTGTCTCCATCGTGGCGTCGCCGGATGCGGTGAAAGTGACGAATGCGTACATCGCGGATACATCCAACCTGGTCGATAGCCTGACGCCTGATATGGCGGAGGTGCTCGGTTCCCGGTTCAACCAGCCGGGGATGAAAATGGTGATCGTCGATACCGAGTGGTCAGTGGTTAAAAACACGGTCGATGGTGACCGTGCGTTACGTTTGCCTTCCTCGCAGGTGCGTCTGATCGTCCAGTCGAAGGAAAAGGGTGTCAAGGATGTGAAAACGGTGGGGCCGATCGGTTTTTCCAAGCCGATGGGCAGCAGCGGCGTGCGTACGTTCTACCCGTATGACTCGGGCTCACAGATGGCGTTCTCGCAGGCGCCCAACAGTACGTTTGGTTTCGTGTTCCTGGTTGAGCCGGGATATGAGCCACAGTTCCCGCAGATCCGCATGTTGCGTCTGGATATGCCCGACCAGGGTCAGATCAAGAGCAATGCCAACGAGCTGCTGGATGCACTTGGCCAGCCGAAGGCTCCGGAACCGGAAGCCGAAGAAGGTGATGTGAGTGAAAGCGCTGAGAGGCCGGATCGCGATCAAGGTGCAACGCAGATCAGTGATGCGGACAGCATCCTGGTGGGCAGTTATGCACTGGCTCTGAAAGAGACCAACCGCCTGCCGGCAACCGCTAGCAAGAACACGATCAGCGGTCTTTCTACCACGGACTCCGAAAGCGGTGCCTTGATCACACGAGGCAGTAAGGGCTCGGCCCGTAAGCCGGGCGGGAATGTCGGTGCACGCAACAAGATCATTGGCTTCGATATACCACCTCAAGATGCCATGATTCAGATCGAGGTCAAGGGCGAGCAGACCCGATCGATCTTCGGCAGTGGTATAGCGTCGGCCAAGGCGCTGAACCCGATATTCCTGGAAGACTCGAACGGGAACGTGTGGCGTCCCACCGCGTGGGTCTGGAGGAAGGAAAACGGCGATCAGGAAATCTATTTTAATGACTACGAACCGATCCAAAGCGCCAGCCAGACGCCGATCAGCCAGATGGGTGATGATGATCAGTTCTACTTCTACTTCAGCGTTACGAAGCCGGCGACGCTGACCGCCTACCGCGTGGGTAACGAGTCGAACCAGTCGTTTAACCCACCGTACAAGGTCGAGTGATTCGTTAAACATTATCAAGCAACACGGGAGCCCGCGTTCGATTGAACGTGGGCTTCTTTGATTTCGTACACTGTTGGTATGGAACTGGCAGGTAAGCGCGTAACGGTAATGGGTCTCGGCCGCTTCGGTGGCGGGGTGGGGGTGACGCGTTACCTGGTCAAACAAGGCGCGGACGTGCTGGTGACCGATCAGCTAAACGAGGATCAGCTTAAGGACAGCCTCATCAAACTCGAAGGCCTGCCGATCGAGTACCGGCTGGGCGAACACAACGTCAGCGACTTCACGACCTGTGACCTTCTCGTCGCGAACCCGGCGGTAAAGCCCGACAACCGTTTCCTGCGAGCGGCCGAAGCGGCGGACATCCCAATCACCAGCGAGATACGGTTGCTTGTCGAGGCTTTGCCTAACCGCCATCGCACGATCGGCGTAACGGGCACGGCGGGCAAGAGTACGACGACGGCGATGATCGGACATGTGTTGGAGAAAGCAGAAAAACAGGAAAGCAGAAAAGCAGGAAATGAAGGTGCCCGGAGCGTGTGGGTCGGGGGCAATATCGGGGGGTCGCTGCTGGATTATGTGGATGAGATCGGACCGGATGATTGGGTAGTGCTGGAGCTTTCGAGTTTCATGCTGCACGGGTTGCGTGAGAACAAGCACTTTAAGGGGTGGTCGCCGCATATCGCGGTGCTGACGAATGTCAGCCCGAATCATATTGATTGGCATGGAACTTACGAGGCTTATCTTGAAGACAAGCAGGTGATCTTCGACTACCAGAGCGAAGCGGATTTTGCTGTATTCCCCGAATGGCAACATCATGTATTTCGATTGAATAGTGATCGCTGGCCTAAGCGCGTGATCGGTTTTGATGACACGCCGAGAGATTATGCCGAAGCGTGGGGTGTTGAGTTAAAGATCCCCGGCGAGCACAACCTGATGAATGCGGTGATGGCAATCGGCGCATGCCATTTTGCAGAAGTAGAAGAAAAACTAAGCGCCTCGGCTCTTACAGACTTCCCGGGCCTGCCGCACCGGTTGCAGTTTGTTTGTGAACACAACGGTGTGCGTTACTTCAATGATTCGAAGTGTACGACGCCGGAGGCGGCGGAGCTTGCGATCAAGAGTTTTGATGCGGGGACGGTTCACATCATTCTGGGCGGGTATGACAAGGGCAGCGACCTGAAGCCGTTGGCGGCGTTAGCGTCGCAGAAGTGTGCGGGTGTTTACACGATCGGGGTGACGGGAGATGGGATTGCAACGGCGGCTGAAGCCGCCTCCGCCGCCGCGGCGGTGGTGCGGTGTGAGGTGCTGGAACGAGCGGTGAAAGAAGCGGTGCAGCGTGCGAAATTCGGCGAAGTCGTACTGCTAAGCCCTGCGTGTGCGAGTTGGGATCAGTTTGATAACTACGAGCAGCGCGGGGCGCGGTTTATTGAGTTGGTCGAGCAACACACTTCACGATAGACGGTTCATTTTAGGCATAGGTGGAATGCACGAATGATGAATGCCCGAATGACGAAAGAATGTCGAAGGCTTTAATGGCGAATCGGAGGCCGGACATTCATTTGGCATTTGTTATTTGGACATTGATTCGACATTCGTGCATTCGAACTTCGTCATTTGGAATCTGATGTCCGGGTTCTCCGGCTGGAGTCGATCAGTACGCCCCGCGGCCCTGGATGACGGCGCCGATGGTGCGGGCGAGGAGGTAGACGTCCAGCCAGGGGGACCAGTTGCGGATGTAGTAGGTGTCCATGACTTCCTGTACGGAGACATCGGATTCGCTTCGGCCGGAGACCTGCCAGAGGCCGGTGAGGCCGGGTAGGACGCTTCGGCGGATGGTACGGAACTGCGGGCTGAATCGGGCGAGGTGGTAGTGGGGGAACGGGCGTGGGCCGACGAGGCTCATCTCGCCGACGAGTACGTTCCATAACTGGGGAAGCTCATCGAGGCTGGTACGTCGCAGGAGCCGACCGACACCGGGCAGGACACGCGGATCGTCCTTGAGTTTGCAGTAGTGTTTCCACTGCTCGAACTTTTCGGGATCGGCTTCAAGGCAGGCTTGCAGGCGGTCGTCCGCATCGGGGTACATGGTCCGCAGTTTCCAGACGCCGATCGTCTTGCCGCCGAAACCGACGCGGGGCTGACGGAAGAGGATGGGCCCATCCGGGCTGACGATCTTGATCCAGACCGCGAAAACGGCGAGTAACGGCAGGCTCGCAACGAACAGGTGGAAACCGAGGATATAGTCGAGCGTGCGTTTGAGCATCCAGTTCCGACGCGGGAAGAGGTTCTTTTTGACCTCCAGGCCGACGATCCCGCCGAGGTCGCGTGAGGAGACCCAGAGGCTGGACAGGCCGACCAGGTCGGGGATCGAGATCACACGGGGATAAGGCAGGCGGTGGCATAGGTGGGCGGTTTTGCGGGCTTCCATGCCGGGCATAGCGATCAGGGCGGTCTTGCAGATTTTGGACAGTTTCTTGGCTCGGGACAGCGGCCCGAGGACGGGCACGCCGGCGATTTCCGTGCCCCATGTGTCCGGATCGTCGTCGTAGATGGCGATGGGGACGAAACCGAGTTCGGGCTCTCGCTGCAGTACACGGGTGACCATTTTGCCGGTCTTGGCGGCTCCGAGGACGACCACGGGCATGCCCCATGCTCCAGCGGATCGCAGGCACGTACGGACGACGGCTTCAATAACCGGTCCTAGCACGGCCGCGAAGACGAATGTCAGCATGAGGACGCCCCGGGAGGGATCGGCTTTCAGTACGGCGTAATCCCATGCCAGCAGCATGGCGAAAACGAGCCCAACGGTGTAGATACGTCGGCGCAGACGTTCGACGGGATTCAGGCCGTAGCCGGGGTACAGGCCCTGCACCCAGTAAGCGATGGGCAGTACCATCATGCCGATCGCCAGAGCGCCGTACTCACCGCGTCTCAGCCCGCCGGTGAGTATTTTAAATTCGGTCATTCGGCCGAAGGCGTCGAGTCCCCAGCGGAGCCAGAATCCCATCAGCAGGGACATCTGCATGGCCAGGACGTCCCCGAGGAAGAGGCTGGGCCCTGCCAGGCGGCGCATACGAAACGCCAACGGATCCTTGGCCGGTGGTCTGCGAAAACGCTTGCGCGGGACCGTGGTCGTGGTGATCCGTACTTCGGGCTTTACCGAGACCTCAGCTGCGGGGTCCAAGGTAGTCGAGATGTTCGTCGCAGTTTCGCTGGGTGTCATGACCATGCATTAGCGCGCGGGATCGGCGCCATCCTTTGCAGCCGAAACAAGCCGTAGTCACTGCACTAACCTGTCAGTGTAAGGCAGGTGGCCGTAATGTCAACAAACCCCGACAATTGGGTAAGTTAGGGGTGATCGAGCAGCCTATGGCGGCCCGGCGTGACCCGCAGTGCCATTGCTCGCTACACTTGCCGAAAATGAAACGCCTGAGCCCCATCCCTATTGCGAAACATCCGTTATGAGTCGACTCCTTGCCAAGCTATGGCGTAGTGCAACCCAGCGGGTGATGAGCCTGGTGGCGGCGGGGATGGTGCTGGCGTTGCTGGCGGACGTGCTGATCGTGCGGCGGTTCGATTTTTCAGCCGTGGCGGACGCCCTGATCATCGCCCTGCGGCTGCCGCGCCTGATCGGGACGGTCGGCCGGGACGCGACGAAGTTCAGCCTGATGTCGGTATTCATCACGGTTGAAAAAGAGCGGGGCGGCGGGGAATTCCTGGATTTTGGCACACGCGTGTTCAACCTGTTCCTGGGGATCGGCTTTGTGCTGATGTGTGTCGGGTTGGTTTTGGCGGGACCGATCACGATGTTGGCGGGCTGGGGCCTCGAGCCGGAGGATCAGGCGTTATCCGCGACGTTGCTTCGGCTGATGTCGGGGGTGGTATTGTTCGCGATGGGGGCTGCGGTGCTCGAGGTCATGCTCAACAGCCACAAGCACTTTACCGTGACCGCACTGCGTAATGCGATCACGCCCGGTGTTGTGATACTCGCTGTGGTTCTGACCTGGCACAACGACCGCGCGCCGTACTGGATCGCGGCAGCGTTTACGCTGGGTTACGCGTTGTACTTCATCCTGTTGCTGATCAATGCGGTCATGAAGCTGGGATTCAAGCCAAACATTTTGCACCTGCCGCGCCGGGAGACTTTTACACAGTTGCGTGGCACGATCGCGTATCCGCTTGCGGGATTCGGCGTGAGGCAGGCGTCACGTGTGGTCGAGTACGCGATCGCTTCACTCGGGCCTTCAGGTTCTGTGACGGCCTACTACTGTGCGTACCGATTGCTGGCGGCGATTCAGAATATCGTTGGGGTTTCCGTTGCGTTGACCGGGATGCCAAAGCTCACCGAGCAGGACCTTGCCGGCGACTGGAAGCAGTTCAAGCGATCCATTTATCATCGATTGCTGCTTATTCTGGGATTAACCCTGCCCGCCGCGGTGATCATGATGCTGTTGAGCTCTTTCATTATTGACACACTTTATGGCGGCAAAGGCAAAGACCCGGCGGGGCTGGAGGCGTCGGCGGCGGTCCTGTTCGTGCTTGGACCGGCGACAATCTTTTACTGCTTGCTGCCTGTACTGACCTCAGCGCTCTATGCCCGCAAGCGATTCGGGGCCGTGCTGGGTAATATGTGCTTTGCAGCCTTCGCTAATGTGGTACTTGCCTATGTGTTGTTTAGCTGGCTAGGGCTGACCGGCGTGGCGTGGGCGGCTCTGGCTACGGCGATATTGTCCATGCTGAACCTGTTACGACTGAACGCCAAACCGATGTCTAACGCTTTGTCCCATCCAAGTTCATGACTTTAAGCCCCGCAAAACATCTGATCATCGCCGGCGTCACCCGTGCGGGCACCACGTCACTATTCAGCTACCTGTCTGACCATCCGGGCATGTGTAAATCGACCATCAAGGAGACACGGTTCTTCCTGGATCATGATGAATTGCGTCGTTTGCATCGATATGAAGATGGGGCGCAGGGGTACAACAGTTTCTTTCCGGATTGCCCGGCGGACAAGGTTCGGCTTGAGGCGACGCCGGATTATCTGTTCAGGCCGGTGGTCGCCAAACGGATCGCCGACACTTTGCAGGATGTGCATGTCGTTGTCGTATTGCGTGAACCGATCGCACGGATGAAGTCCTGGCGGCGTTACGCGATCCAGAACGGGCTGCTGGCTTCGAGCGTGAGTCTGACAGAATACGTACAGACACAATTCGAGGCTGCGTCGAAAGGCGAATCACTTCCGCAACACATGCGGTCCATACAGGAAGGTCGGTATTCAAAGTATCTTCGCCCGTGGGTGGACGAGTTCGGGCGGGACAGACTCACTGTGGTCAACTACCGCGAACTGATCGATGATCCGAAAGGGATTGTTCAGCGGATATGTGGCTGCGTGGGGATTGATCGTGCGTTTTACGATGATTATGCGTTTGATATCCATAACGCTTCGCGTCGTGTGCGATGGCCCGGGTTGCATGGGGTGTATCGTTCATTGATCTGGCGGCTTAAGCCGTACGTGCATGACAAACCCGCGATGCGTTCGGTTTTGAGGCGGTTGCGGAGCGTGACGGATGCGGTACTTGGTCGATCAGGCAATGGGGGCGGGCGGGCTGTGCCGGGTGATGCGTTAAGTGATGCGGACCGCCTCAAGCTGGAGGCGTATTACCAGAATGAGCCGGAAGCGTTGGCGCATTTACTGGGCCTGGATAAATGGGTCTGGTAACGGTGCATCGAAGTGATATATTCGATGTGTCCAGGGTTGTGCGTGTTATCATATGTGGGGATAGCACCGTTGAGATGTCAGGGAAGATGGTCGTTCATACGATAGTTCAATCGCGATATCAGGGAACCGAGCACGCTGCGTCATGATGTCTGAGAACGGACAAACCGATGAAGCGGCGGGTGTCGCCTCAAACACAAGCAGGCAGCATGGGGCTGTCCCGTCTGTTTGTGCGATGCTTGTCGGTGCACCGAAGGCGGGGACGACGAGCCTGTATCGTTACGCCGCGCAGCATCCGCAGCTACTTTCTCATGCCCAGCGTGAGATGATGTATTTTTTCAGTGAAGATGAATATGCTCAGGGGTACGCTGCGAGTTGCCAGAAGTATCTGCCCGAGCGCTATCCATCCGAGTCATTATTCCTGGCGAAGCACGTATTTGCGATGTACAAGCCCGACGCGATTCAACGGCTTCATGAGCACAATCCGCAGATGCAGGTCTTTGCCTTGTTGCGAGATCCGGTTAAGCGGGCGTATTCGTCTTACTGGTATTCCCGTCGGCGCGGCTGGGAATCGGCCAAGTCGTTCGATGCTGCGGTTCAGCGGGAACTCGATCAGACGATCGGCGCTGACTGGCTGGCCGACCGGGATCGGTTGCACCTGAAGGTCGGGATTTACCAGCCGCACATTGAGCGTTTGCTGGAGGTGTTTGGGCCGCAGCGCGTGCACGTGTTTTTGACGGATGATCTGGCGCAGGACGCGGGTGCGCTTTGTCGAACGATGTACGAAGCGGTGGGCGTGGACAGCGGTTTTGAGCCGGACCTGTCGCGGGAGCATAACGCAGCGGCGGCGGCCCGCAGTGAGTTGGTGGCGCGTGGCATGGCGGGGGTGCTGAAGTCGAAGAATCGGATGAAACGCACCGTCCGCCGGTTTATCCCGCATGGATTGGCACGGCGGGCGCGCCATGCGTTGTTACGGCTGAACGAAAAATCGTTTGATCCGCCGCCGATGCCTGATGACTCGCGGCGGCGATTGATTGATTACTTTGCACCACACAACGAAACGCTATCCAGGTTGATCGGTCGCGATCTGTCGGGTTGGAGTGATGGATGAACAGCACGGTTACTGCTAATCCAATCGACACGATAACGCAGCGATGCGTGTTTTATCTGATCGCGGCGTTTACAGCCTTGATCCCCTTGGAGAGTTTCCTGATCACGCTTGCCTGGCGGACGGGATTGTTTCCCGGGCGCGTGCTGTTTGCGATGCAATTTGCTATCGAGGGGTTGGTTTATGCGGCGCTGTTAGCCGTGCTTGCGGTGAGGTTAATTAAAGACAGGTGTCTTCGCCGAACACCGATCGATACGCCGCTATTGGTGATTTTCGCGATCGTGGTGGTGTCGATCGCGTTGAACAATGCGCCTCTGGTGGGAAGCCTGATGAACCTGCGCTCCGCGTTTCGGTACGTCGCGGTGTTCTATCTTGTGACGCAGTTGGGTCTTTCGCGGCGGCAGGTGTCGACGGTCCTGTGGATCATCCTGATCTCTGGTTTGCTGCAGTTGATTGCGGGGCTGGCGCAGTGGGTCGTGGGCTATAACCTGAAAGTCTGGATGCTGCCTTACACATCACAGATCGAAATCGCGGGCAAAGCGAGGCGGTTTGCGATCGTCGAGCGCGGGCGAGAGATCGGCAGCATATTTGGTACGTTGGGCGATACGCTGTACTACGGCCTGTTCATGCTCGTCGTGCTGACGGTTTATTTGGCGCGGATCCGGCGATTGCGTATCTGGGACGGGTTGAGCCTTTTGCTTGTTTACCTGATGGTGGCCTATTCATACTCCCGGGCGGCGGTAATCGCCGGGGGGTTGACGTTAATGTCTTTTGCCGGGGGATTGCTCGGTTTACGGCGCGTAGCAGGAGGTTTCCTGCTGGCGATCTCGCTGGGCCTGGTATTGATCGCCGGTTCGATGCTCATGGAAACCCAGGGCGGTGTGTATCATCATCCGAGGCAAGGTCGGCGTTCGATCGTGCGGAACATGACCAACATCTTTTCGGTGGAATATCTTGAACGCGCGAAGCGCCAGCGGCTTGGTGCTGTGATCGGCGTAGCTCCTACCGCCTTGATGAACGCGCCGCTATTCGGTTATGGCCCGGATCAGGGGTACGCGATCGAGCGGTTGAACGAGGCTTACCGCACACGGCTATACAAGACGATGACGAAGGAAGGCTTCGAAGATGTGTATTGGGTGGCGCTGTTGTGCTACACGGGGGTTGTGGGCGCGCTGGCGGTGATGTGGTTGGGCGTGCGGATGATGTGGACCTGTGCGGCGGTGGTGCGAGGGGCGCGTGGCGATCCGGTATTGCGCTGGGCGGGGCTGGCCGGCTTCTGCATCGTGGCACAGGCGGCGCTACTGATGTGGTTTAACCGCGTGCCGGAGATACGCTCTTTCAGTTTCTATCTCTGGTTGTTGCCTGCCTTGGCGTATGCGGCGTGGTCAGCGCCGCCTGAATCGCCAAGCGCCGAGGTTGATGATACAACACAATCATGAAGGTGCTGCAGGTCTCGCAAAACCTGTTTGTTCGCGGCGGTTCGGACCGGATGTTCCTCGATACGTGTGCGCTGCTGCAGCGCCACGGGCACGAGGTGATCCCATTCGTAGCCGAACACAAGGAGAACGCTGATTCGCCCTGGGCGGAATACTTCCCGGTTGCGGCGGACTTTGAAAAGCCTCACCTGATCGACCTCGTGCGTTATGTGTATTCGAGGCCTGCCGCGAAGGCGATCCGCCGGTTGATCCGCGAGCAAAAGCCGGACGTGGCGCATCTGCATATTTATTACGGCAAACTGACGGCGTCGATCCTGCCGGTGCTGAAGGATGAAGCTATTCCCGTTGTACACACGATGCACGAGTATCGGCAGATCTGCCCGAACTACACGCTTGTGCACAACGATAAGATCGATGAATCGAGTTGCGGGATGTCGGCGTGGCATGCAGCAATGCAGCGGTTTAACCGTGGTTCGTTAACACGCTCTTCCCTGGCAACGTTTGAGTGGTACATGTCGAGGCTTGTGGGAAGCCAGCGCCTGATCGACCGATTTATTGCGATCAGCGATTTTCAGAAGCGCAAGATGGCGGAGTTCGGCGTGCCGAAGTCGAAGCTGGTGCGCGTCTACAACTTTGTCGAGCCGGGCGATGAGCCGAAGGGTTCAACCGGGCAAGGTGGGTATTTTCTATACTTCGGCAGGATTGAGCGGATCAAGGGCGTGTTTACGCTTGCGGATGCTGCGGCGAAGCTGCCGGATGTGAAGGTCAAGATTGTTGGGGAGGGCGATGCCAAGGCGGCGCTGGCTGAGTACATCAAGACAAAGAACATCACGAATGTGCAGCTGCTTGGATTTACAGAGGGTGACACTTTAAAAGAGTTGATCCGAGACAGTCTGGCGACGGTGTTGCCCGCTGAGTGGTACGAGCCGTTCGGGCTGACGGTGTTGGAGTCGTTCGCACAAAACAGGCCGGCGATTGTGACGCGGATGGGCGCGCTGCCGGAGTTGATTGATGAGGCCGATGGGCTGGTTGTTGAACCAGCGGATGCTGATAGTTTGGCGCAGGCGATGCGAACGCTTGCGGACGATCCTGAAAAAGCCGACGCGATGGGGCGTGCCGGTCGTGCGAAGTTGCTGGAAAAGTTTACGCCGGATGTGCACTATCGCGAGTTGGTGCGAGTCTACGAGGAAGCGGGGGCGTCATGCAGCGCGTGATTTTTGTCGTCGGCAACAGCCGAAGCGGCACGACCATGATGGGTAGAGTATTGGGCGGGCACGGCGATGTATTCACATTCAACGAGCTGCACTTTTTTGAACAGCTCTGGCAACCTGAAAAACAGCCGCAGCCCATTGATACCGCAGCCGCGACCAGCCTGGTCGCCCGCCTCCTGACCATCCAACGAGACGGATACTACACGCAGGCTGATATCGAGCAGTACCGCGAAGAAGCGGAGCAGGTTGTTGCTGATATATCCGAGCCCATTACACCGCCGGGGGTTTTCGCCGCGTTTCTTGAATATGAATGCGGACAGCATCACAAAACAATCGTCTGCGATCAGACGCCGCGCAATCTGTATTACATCGAGGAGTTGCTCGATCTATATCCCGAGGCAAGGTTTGTCGTGATGGTACGCGATCCACGGGATGTGCTGCTGTCGCAGAAAAACCGGTGGAAACGAAGGCGGCTGGGTGCGAGGGGCACACCCTGGCGGAACGCATTACGCACATGGGCGGGATATCATCCTATCACGATCAGTTTACTGTGGCGTAGCGGCGTCGCGGCGGGGGACCGGTTCAAGGATGATCGACGTGTGTGTGTGCTGCGGTTTGAAGATTTACTCAATGATCCAAAGCCGCAATTGAAGCGCATCTGCGATGTGACGGGGCTGCTGTTTAACGCGAACATGCTTGATGTGCCGAGAGTTGGGTCTTCGCATCAGCAGGATCGGCCGACCGAGCGCGGGCTCGACCCGAAAGCGGCAGGACGGTGGCGCGACGGCGGGCTGACATCAACCGAGATCGCGATCTGCCAACACATCTGCAGCGAGCACATGAGTCGTCACAGCTACGAACCTGAAAAGATCCGTTCAACCATCGCGGCGCTGCTATTCAGCAGAATCACGTGGCTATTCAAGAGCGCACTTGCGCTGGCGCTGAATATCCGGCGGATCAAAAATCTGCGTGAATCTTTATTCCGGCGCCTTGCTCGTTGATAGGCAATTCATTTTTTTAGCCACGAAAAGTCACAAAAACCACAAAATTGGACCGGAGTTGATTTGGACACAATACCCATCGACTCAATCGTCATACATTTGGTGAGTTTTGTGCCTTTTCGTGGCTACTATTCTGGATACGCCAGTCTTTGCATCGTGTCGAGGAAGACATTTTCGATCAGCGGATCGAGTTCGGTCTTGGCCCGGGCGGGGACAGGAGAGAGTGTGCGCTTGGCAAAGTCGAGGAACTTTTTGTCTTCCGGCAGTTCACAATATTCGCAAACATCACGCAGCACGGTTTCGGGGTCTTTGCATAGTGCTTCGTATGGCACAAAGTGCAAGCTGTCCGCGTTCTGCTCTTTGAGCTGTAAACCTTTACGCATCGTCACAACCCATTCGACTGCGGCCATGTCCTCGTGGCGTGTGATATTTTTTATTTCTTCGGCACGGTCGGCGAGCGCATCATCCTGGGCAACCACGTCGCGCACGAGCAGGTTCCACTTGCGGCGGTCCAGGCCCCACCAGTCTTCGAGGCCTTGCGTGGTTTCGCGTCCTGATTTTTCCGACCACCTGGTGATCGAGCGCAGCGCATCGTAGCCGTTGCGTGTCAGGAACAGCAGTTTGGCATCCGGGAAGATCGCCTTGATGAAGTCGACACGGAAGATCATCTCGGGGTACTTGTCGAGGATGCGGCCTGAGTTAGTGATGGTCAGCGCGTAGCTGTAGATCCGTCGGATCGCGAGGGCGGTTTGTTCATCTGCATCTTCTGCGTCGAGCGTGTAGCGTGCATCACCGAGCTGATAATTGCCCATGACATCATCGACAGGGCAGGCGGCGTGCCAGAGGGCTTTGGGTTCGTTGAGGAAAAGCAGGTCGCGGTGCATGCCGAGGACTTTGCCGAGGATGGTGGTACCGCTGCGTCCTGTACCGAGCACGAAGACGGGCTTGTGAACGATTTCGGGCATCGGCAGGTGTTTGGCTGCGTTGTACTGCGCGAGAAGCAGCGGGTTCATCCAGCGGGCTGCGGTGGTCAGTGGACGGCCTTGCAGAAGTAAATGGGTAATGATGCGCGACAGCGCTTTGGTCGGGCGGGTGCGGATGTAGTCGGGATCGAGCTGCGCGATCATGCGACGGGTTCCCCCTTCGTTTGAAGCCAGCCGGGCAGGTTGGTGATGCCGGCTTCAATCAGTTGCTGGGCGAAGCGAGCGCTGTAAGGCTCATAGAACCGTTGTAGGGCTTGCAGCGTCTGGTCGTCCTCGAGCTTATCGAACTTCTTGCCGTTCAGCGTGTAATAGAGCCGGCGGAGCGAACGTTTAATCTTCGGGTGCGAACGCCAGAATGTTTCGCCCATGCGGTTCAGGGTAAGCGCTGCCTTTTGAGCGCCGGCGAAACGGTAATCCGTCCCCTTATTTTCGCGCGAAAGTTCGATGGTATCGGCTGTGGCCGGATCGAGTTCGACAAAGGACAGGATATCTCGAAGCACGTTACGTGCATTGTGATTCAGGTCGTCCATGAAAAAGATTTTGAGACGATTCGGAAAAGCATCGAGCCATGGTTGGAGGTAGTCGGCATATTTGCCGCCTTCCAGGCCGAACCACGGATTGTTGTCGCGTTTGCGCAGGTCGGCTACGGTCATTGTTTGACAGCGTTCGATGTACTCGCTGAGCGTGAGGTCGGCGGGTAGTTCGAGTGTGCTTTTTTTGAAGTTGAAGAACGAGACCAACCGGCTGACTGGTTCGCGGAAGATGAGGATGATGCGCAGGTCATCGCCCATGGTTTCACGCAGGCCGTCGATCAGGGGTTGGCCGCCGTAGAAGTAGCCGGGGGTGGATTCGAAGCGGATGGGTTTATCGGTGACCTGCTGGAATTGCCTGCGGTAGTTATCGAGGCTGGGCATGGGTTCGCCGTAGCGCAGGGGCAGGAAGTGGCAGGTTTCCTTGATGGCGGAGGCGCCGATCTGCGGATGCTGCGCGAGGTAGGTGTAGAGCGAGGTGGTTCCCGCCTTGTTGACGCCGGCGATGATCAGGTTGGGCAGTGTGGTGTCGGGCATGGGCTGGCAAGTCGACATCGTAGAGAGCGGCGGGGGGATGTTCAATGTGGAATGTTCGATGTGGAATATGGAATCTGCACATCGTCATACAATTCGATACCCGATACCCGATACCCGATACCCGATACCCGAAAACCACCCGCCCCTTCGCTGCGCTCAGGACCGGCGTTGAGTGGGGATTCTGTTTCATGCGTTCGACACGCGCGCATTATGCTTATACTGTCTCGCCTACATGGCAGATAAAGTAAACAATCTCAAGATCGCCCTGATGGGCACACGCGGCGTCCCGGCCAGTTACAGCGGGTTCGAGACGTGCGTCGAGCAACTGGGGAAGCGGCTTGCCGAACGCGGGCATGATGTGACGGTCTATTGCCGATCGCATCACATCAAGTATCCCGGCGATGAATACCTGGGCATGCGGCTGATCAAGCTGCCGACGATCCGCAATAAATTCCTCGATACGCTGGTGCACAGCTTTATTTCGTCGATCCACGCGCTGCAGCAGAATTACGATGTCGGGCTGTACTTCATCGCGGGCAACAGCCCGGTTACGTGGATCCCCCGGCTTATCGGTACGAAGACGGCGCTGAACGTCGATGGCCTGGACTGGAAACGGGATAAGTGGAACAGCCTGGCGAAGAAGTACATCCAGTTTGCTGAGTGGTACGCACAGTACGGGCCGGACCTATATCTGACGGACAGCCCGCTGGTGCAGGCGTATTACAAGGACACGACCGGCAAGGCTCCGCCCTACATCGTGTACGGCTCGGATATCGACAAGCTGCCACCGGGCGAGACACTGGCGCAATACAACCTCGAAGCCAAGCGATATGTCCTGTTTGTGGGTCGGCTGGTTCCGGAGAACAATGCGCATCACCTGGTCGAAGCATTTGCAAAACTCGACACGGATATGAAGTGCGTGATCGTCGGTGACGCGCCGTATGCGGAGGACTACCAGAAGCAGCTTCGCGACCTGGCCGGCGGTGATGAACGCATCATCTTCACCGGTTATGTCTTCGGTGAAGGCTATCGGGAGTTGGGCTCCAATGCGTATGCCTATGTCGCCACGACCGGCGTCGGCGGGACGCACCCGGCGCTGATCGAGGCGATGGCGATGGGCAACTGCTGCATCGTCAATAACACGCCCGTAAACCTACAGACCGTCGACGGCAGCGGCCTGAACTATGAGGGTGATCGCGGGGCAGAATCGCTTACCGAGATACTCGATGCAATCCTGAAGGATCCCGATGAGGCGGAGACGTATCGACAGAAAGCGGCCGCCCACGCTGCACGGGTGTACTCATGGGAAGCGGTGACGGATCAGTACGAGAAGATGTGTTACGAACTGGTCGACCGCGAGTTACCTGAACGATTGGAAAATGTCGAATCAAAGGTGAATCGAGATGATTAAGCACAGAGGCACAGAGACACAGAGGGGGAGGAGCAGGGATGAACCCAGATGAACACGGATAAGTCAAGAGGGTTCGAGAAGTAGCCTTTTCTTACATTCCATCTGTGTTTATCCGTATTCATCCCTGTTCCAAATAGTTTTCTCTGTGTCTCTGTGCCTCTGTGGTTGAATCTTTATGTAGAATCTATCTATGGCCAGTTTCTTCAACGACCCGCTTATCTTTGTATTGATCCTGTTGCTCGGGTTAATTGCCGGGATGCTTGGGGGGATGCTGGGGGTTGGGGGGAGCGTGGTGATGATCCCGGGGCTGGCGATCTTGTTTTCGATGAGCAAGTCGGCTGTGCCGAACCAGCATCTGTTTCAAGCCTCGGCGATGGTTGTGAATGTGGTCGTGGCGATCCCCGCGATGTTGCGACATCGTAAAGCTGGGGCGCTGGTGGGTGATGCGCTTGTGTGGATGCTGCCGGCGGCGCTGGTGTTTATTCTGATCGGTGTGTGGGTCAGTAATCTGCCTGTATTTGAAGGGGCGGACGGCGGGCGCTGGCTGGGGCGGTTGCTTGCGGTTTTCCTGGTGTACGTGATCGTGGTGAATATCCGGAAGCTGCGGACGAAGTCTCATCCGGACAAGCTTGAAAATCGCACGATCACGCCGGTGCGTGGGCTGGGTGTGGGGGCGGTGATGGGCACCATTGCGGGGCTGCTGGGGATCGGTGGCGGGGCGATCGCGGTACCGCTTCAGCAGATCTGGATGAAGATGCCGTTGCGTAACTGCATCGGGAATTCGTCGGCCATCATCTGCATCAGCGCGACCATCGGGGCGATCTACAAGAACGCGACACTCGCCCAGCACGCCACGGAGGCCAGCCCGATCAGTTGGAAGGTTAGCCTGCTGATCGCGGCGCTGCTTGCGCCCACAGCCTGGGTCGGCTCGCGGATCGGGGCCGGACTCACCCACCGCCTGCCGCTTCGGCAGGTCCGGATCGCCTTTATCCTGCTAATGTCCGTCGCCGCCTGGAAGATGGCAGGGCTGCCGCTGGGGTTTGGCGGGACATAAGTCTCGAAATAATAAATACTTGCGTTTTATGACAAGGTTCTGCAATCTTGTCCGACTACGCTTATGCGCCCACTGAACCGGGGCACACGGCTTGCGTATTAATGGGCGGAATGACCAAAAAGCAACCACAGAAAAGGAGTTTTCGGGGATTTGATTCAGGAGTGACAAACCATGACAAAATTCATCAACAACACCAAGACGGCCGTTCTTCTGGGGCTGATGTTCGGCCTGATCCTGATGGCGGGCCATTTTTTCGGTGGGCCGCGCGGGCTGGCGATCGCCTTTGTCTTCGGCGGGCTCATGAACTTTATTGCGTACTTCTACAGCGACAAGATCGCCATCGCCTCGATGCGCGGTCAGCAGGTGGATGAGCGTTCGGCCCCAGACTTGATTCGTATGGTCAGACAGCTTTCGCAGAACGCGGGGCTGCCGATGCCGCGAGTGTATGTCTGCCCGCATAACGCGCCCAACGCCTTTGCGACCGGCCGAAATCCTAAAAACGCGGCCGTGGCCGTGACACAGGGTGCGCTGCAACTACTTACTTATGATGAGCTTGAAGGCGTGATGGCGCACGAGCTGGCGCACGTGAAGAACCGGGACACGCTGACATCGACGATAGCCGCGACGATCGCGGGTGTGATCAGCATGCTGGGCTGGATGTTCATGTTCGGCGGAAATAGCCGGGACTCGAACCCGTTGGCGGCGCTGCTGTTTGTGATCCTGGCGCCGATTGCAGCGGGGATTATCCAGATGGCGATCAGCCGCAGCCGGGAATTTGTGGCCGATGCGGACGGTGCGGCGATTGCGGGTTCTCCCTATGGTCTGATTTCTGCGTTACAAAAACTTGAAGCTCAAGCGAAGCGTGTGCCGATGCAAAATGAGATGCCGACGCAGAACCATATGTTCATCGTGCAGCCGCTGTCGGCCGGCGGGTTAGCCGGTTTGTTCTCAACCCACCCCAAGACCGCCGACCGCATCGCGAAGCTCCGTGAACTGGCGTAAAAGCGTCGGCCTCTCTGGCCGCGATTCTTTCTCCCCTCCGCCCCGTCGCCGTGATATTGACGGGGCTTTTTATTTTGGCGCATACGTGTCATTGCATGAACGTGTAATGCGACCGGGCCGAAGTGAATTTATTTCTGAATTATCAGCCTCAGCACAGATTATCTTGAATCTGCTCCGTCGCTGTTATACATTGATTAGCCAGTATACAGTCTATGCTTTGATAAAAAATGGGGGTAGCATGTTCACACACGAGCCAGTATCTGAAGCAGATGCACTTTCTGTACGCATCATGCGGTCTTCGTTTTCCGCATGGTGGATGCGGTTTTTCTGTCTGGTTTTTCTTTTACACAGTGCCTGTGGATTCTCACGCGCGTCGGTTGTATTTGAGATGTCGCCGGTCGACAACGCCGCGGCTTTGACCGGCTATGTGACGTATGACTTACAAGTCACGACCGACAGTGACTGGACCTCGGCGGCCATGCTTTTGACTCTGGATTCCGGCTCGATCTATCAATATGCGAACGGTAGTGATAATGACCCGGTCAATATGTGGCAGACATGGCCCGATCCGGCGATGCGGGTCGACACTTTTGTCATCGGCAATATCATCGGCGGTGCGGGTGACCTCGGCGGTACAGGGTTTGCCTTTGACACAAACCGTTTGGATGTGTCGTGGTACAACATTGACAAAAGCGACATCGGCACAACCACGATCGGCCGGCTTACGCTCAGCGATGACGCGACGGGGGCGGTGGCGCTATTAACCGGTGGGCAACGATTTGACGTGGTACTCCAGGCGGGTGTCGCGCCGGTCGTGACAGCAGTGGTTGAAGAAGTGCCCGAGGCTGAGTTGGAACCTGAAACCCCAACGACTCCTACACCGACTGGTACCTATTGGGATTATTCAGATTGGTACAGTTGCCCGGTATTTCCGGGGGGATATGAGCTGCCCATTACGCCTCGTTATCAAACCCCGAATATTGATTCCAGGGTGTGGACACCTAGCGATGAATTGTCGGTATGGTTTACGAATAAGTTATATACAGACCCGACCGAGCGTGGCCGTCAATATGCCAGTTCTGTCAATGATCGCAACGAGTTTGTTATTAATACTTCATTTGTCGATACCTCGCTGGTGCTGAGGTCGACCGATGGGGCTACGTTGCCGGAACCCGGGACGGCGGTTTGTTTGGGGCTGGGGTTGGGATTGATCGTGCGGCGTCGGCCCATTATGCAAGCAAGCGATTGTGCGCATCCTGTTGGTGATTGATATGATGTTCAGATGTCCCAGAGTAGTCCAGGCTCCACACAACCGGTTTTTGTAGACACATTTGAGTTGCGTTACCTCGGTAAGGCGATACGCCGTCACGGGCGTGTTGTTTTGCTGTTTACGCTGATCGGTCTGATCGTGGGGGCAGGCTGGAGCCTGATGAGCCCGCCGGTGTATCGTGCCGAGACGGTGTTGCTGGTCAACATCCAGGTCTTGCGTATTGGTTCGGATGACACGCCGATGGAGGTGGAACTGATTCCGCCGGTGCGTCGGACGGTGGGGACGGTTTGCCAGTCGGATGCAGTGATCCAGATTCTGGAAGCCAGGTTGGCGGGTCGGCCCGATCCTGATTGGCCGGATACAGAACAGTTGAGCAAACTGGTGCAAGAGGCTGAGGATAAAAAAATACAAGATCAGGAAGTTCGAGGTGACCTGGCGGGGATCATTTATTACGACCAGTTGAGTCGGGAACTGGCGTCACTTCGGGCGGTGGATCAGGACCCGAAGAAGGCGGCCCGGATTGCAAATACCTGGGCGGAGATCTGCCGGGACATGCTGGTTAAAGCGTACGGCACGACCGAGGAAGAGCTTGAACAAACTATGGTGAGGATTGAGCAGGCCAAAGCATCTTTGCTTGCCGCAGAAGCTGTCGTCAAAGCGTTACCCGATGATGTGTCTGATGTGTTACGCTTGGAAAAAGAAAATGAACTCGATCAGGCTAAGCTTTTGTTGGATGCGCTAAACAAAAGGTATGCGGATTTTGAAGTCAGACGCGATGACAGCGAGCAGATTGTACGTATCGTCAGCTATGCGGCACCACCGGCCAAACCAATCAATGCTGATATTGGTCTTGTCTCCGGCCTCTTCGCGCTATCGGGTTTGCTCTTCGGACTCGCTGTCTCCCTGTTCCGTGGCCCGGGAACGATCTAACCGCTTCTGCAACCGCTTGTGATAATTTTCCCAGTTGACGTTGCGCGCCCGCATCTCAGTGATCTGATACGCCGGGGCATCTTGCATATCCGCGGGAGGCACATCACGGATCACATCCAGCTTTTGCATCTTCAGTTGTTCGATGCGTAGGCTCAGCTTCTCGCTGGTTGGTTCGACCAGCAGGATACGATCTGCTTGGCGTAGTACTTCTGCAGTGGTGTCGCGTTCCGAGCCGTAGGTCGGGAGACTGGCCTGACCGTAGACAGGCAGCTGCGAGTAGTAGGTGAGTTGAGGGGCGTTGTCTGCGATGATGAAGTCTCCGTCTTCTGCAACCTGCTTAAGTTCGTCGGCAACGGCTTGAACCGACAGGTACCTGCCGTCCTGGTAATGTTGAATAAAGGGGCGCGCCCGTTGTTCAGCGATAAACACACTCATTTCCGCGAGATTCGGCACGAACCATAGGATCAGCAGGCCGGCTACCGCCCAACGCGCATGAACCGGTTGTTTGATGTGGGCATCGCACCAGCGCAATAGCAGCCACCAGCTCAGCGCCAGCAGCGGCATGATAACCAGCAGATACCTTTCAGTTGTGATCAGCAGCAACCATTGCATCACGAAGACGCCGACCAGCAAACCCCATATCGGTCGGTACCTGAACAGAGAGATACCCATAACAAGGATGAGGATTCCTAGTGGCAAACCCAGCCATAATCCGGGGTCGAAGCCGAGCATTGATTCGGATAAATGTTCACCGATCAATGACGGGCCGTTATCGGTGAGGATGCGCGTGAAGGTGTCGCCTAGGTTGTTATCGATCAGGCTAATCGCTTTGCCGCCGTCACGTACAAGTGATGCGCCGCCGATCAACCAGGTGATTATCAACAATCCGATCGCAAACAGGCCGGCGAAAGTGATGTAACGAGTCCGGGTCTTGGCATCACTTACTTTCAAGATGTGATAGAGCGCAGCAAGCAAACCCGCGACAGCCACGATGATGACCACGCTTCGGAAAAACACCATGATTAGAACAGCTACCGTTATCGCGACTAGTGCAAACAGCCGCTGTTTGCTGCCGCGTTGAAGTAGTTCAAGCCCAAGCAGCAAAAGCATCAGGCCCAACAGGAATGGCATGTCTGTCAGGACTTGATAGCCGTAGCGGTAAAACGTTTCGTTCAACGCAAGCATGCAGACGACGATGACAGCGGTAGGGCGATCAAAGCGCACTTGAATCGTCCAGTATGTCAGCACAAGCACGGTTGCCATACTAAGCAGCACCAGCAGATCGATTGCGATGAAGTGATCGATTCCGAAGAGGCGGAACGTCGCGGCTGTGAGCCAGGCCAGCCCCGGCCGGATGGTGCTTTCCAAGCCGGTGGGGTGGGTGAAGCCCGAGCCTTCCGCGAGGTTGCGTGCGACTTCGACATGGACGGCGGAGTCGGGGCCGATGCGCCACTGGCCGTTAAATCCAGCCAGCAGAACCAATGCAATGAAAAGCCATAACCACCACCTGCGGCGATCCACCCAGGCGAGTAATGTGTCGGATTGAAGGGGCGTGTTATTCAACAGATCAAATTATCTTAAAATTGAATCATAACGCTAATAAATACAGACAGCCATCGTACACTCGTCAGACTTTTATTATCTTCCAAGGGGCGGCACTTTCTTTTTCGCCGCAGCTTGTTATTAATACATCACCCAAGAGGTTACGGCGAGATATGGATAGCCAATCAACCTGGCCCGACAGCTCGAACCTGGCTTATGTGGAGGAGCTCTACGAGCTATACCTGCGCAATCCTGACGCGCTGGATGAAAGCTGGCGGGAGCACTTCAAACGCTGGGCCGGCTCAAATGGTCATACCCAAAGTGATGTTGCTATCAGCGATACCAAGACGATCAGACCGACATTCACACCTCGCAGTCTTTTTAATCCGGCGGGTGGATCGTTAGCGACAGGCGGTGACACCCGAAGCCAGCTCGACCTGCAACGGCTGCAGCACCAAGTCGGCAAGCTGGTTCGTTTGTATCGCGTCAGGGGGCACCGGGCTGCTGCGTTTGATCCACTTGGCCAAACACGCGAGCAATTGATCGAGCTTGACCCGGCGTACTTCGGCTTCACCGATGCCGACATGGATACGCCGTTCCTCACCAGCTCAATCACGGGCCCGCCGACCGCGCGGTCGTTACGCACGATCATCGCCCATCTGCACAACACCTACTGCCGCCACATCGGCGCGCAGTTCATGCACATTGATGACATCGAAATCCGTGAATGGCTTCAGGAGCGGATGGAGAGCACGGAGAACCGGATCGAGCTAAGCCGGAAGCAGCAGGTGCGTATCCTGACCCGCCTGACCGACGCGACGATCTTCGAAGAGTTCATCCAGAAGAAGTTCATCGGCGCCAAGAGCTTCAGCCTGGAAGGGGCTGAGAGCCTGATCCCGCTGCTGGACCTGGCGCTTGAAAAAGCAGGGGGGCATGGGATCGAGGAAGCGGTTATCGGCATGGCCCACCGCGGCCGACTGAACGTGCTTGCTAACATCATCGGTAAGAGCCCGGCCAGGATTTTCCGCGAGTTTGAGGATGCCGATCCACAGCTTTATCTAGGCGGTGGTGACGTTAAATATCACTTGGGTGAATCGGGCGATTGGCGCACGCGCGGCGGACAAAGCATTCACCTGTCGCTCTGTTTCAATCCCAGCCACCTTGAGTTTGTGAATCCCGTTGTACTGGGTCGGCTCCGTGCCAAGCAGGATCGACTCTTTGAAAAACGCGGCAAGGACCTGCGGCGAGGTGATAAGGGGCTTGCCATTCTGATTCATGGTGACGCCGCGTTCATCGGTGAAGGCGTCGTGCAGGAAACGCTGAATATGTCCGGCCTGCGCGGGTACAAGACCGGTGGGGCTTTGCACATCGTCATCAACAACCAGATCGGCTTCACGACAGGCATCGTCAGTGCGCGAACGAGCACCTACTGCACCGACATCGCAAAGATGCTGCAGATACCGATCTTCCACGTTAACGGCGAGCAGCCTGAAGCAGTGGCCCAGGTGGTCGATCTGGCGATGGACTTCCGTCAGAAGTTCGACCGGGACGTTGTGATCGATATGTACTGTTTCCGCAAACGCGGGCACAATGAGAGCGACGAGCCCAGTTACACGCAGCCCAAGATGTACAAGGCGATCCGCGAACACAAGGGCGTACGAGAATCGTACCTGGGGCACCTGATGAAACTCGGCGGCGTCAGCGAGCATGATGCTGACCGTATTGCATTGCGTCGTACCGAGCTGCTGGAAAAAGAACTGATCTCGGCGCGTAGTGAATCTTACGTGCCTCAGAAGGAAGCGTTCGGCGGGGTATGGAAGGGCTTTGAGGGTGGGCCGGAAGATCCATCACGTGATCCTGACACGACCGTGCCTGTCGACCGTCTTTCAAGGCTGCTTGAATCGCAGACGCACACGCCGGATGACTTCAAACTGCATCCGAAGCTCAAGCGTTGGATCGCGGCGCGTCGGGAGATGGCGGAGGGTTCACGCCGTCTGGACTGGGCGGCCGCGGAAGCGCTTGCATTGGCTTCACTATTAACGGACGACGTGCGGGTGCGTATGTCTGGCCAGGACGCTCAGCGCGGCACGTTCAGCCAGCGCCATACGGTTCTGCATGATGCAGACGATGGGCACGACTACATCCCGCTGGCGAACCTCGACTCCAAGCAAGCATCCATCGAGATCTACAATAGCCCGCTTTCAGAGAACAGTGTGCTGGGTTTTGAATACGGCTATAGCCTTGACACGCCCGACGGGTTGACGATCTGGGAAGCGCAGTTTGGCGACTTCGCGAACGTTGCCCAACCAATCATCGACCAGTTCATCACAAGTGCGGAAGATAAATGGAATCGTTTGTCAGGCCTGGTCATGCTGTTGCCGCACGGCTTTGAAGGGATGGGGCCCGAACACTCTTCTGCACGGCTCGAGCGGTTCCTGATGCTTTCTGCCGAAGACAATATCCAGGTTGTGAACCCGACGACGCCTGCACAATACTTTCATCTGTTGCGGCGTCAGGTGATGCGCAAGTGGCTTAAGCCGTTGATTGTGATGTCGCCTAAGAGTTTGTTGCGCCACCCCGGCGCGGTGTCGGAGTTGGAAGAGTTGGCCTCCGGCGGTTTCGAGCGCGTTTTACCTGACAGCCACGCCGGCGAAGGCAGGAAAATCACGCGGGTGTTGCTGTGCTCCGGCAAGGTGTATTACGACCTGATCGAACGTCGAGAAGTGATCCACCGCGATGATGTGGCGATCATCCGTGTGGAGCAGCTTTACCCGTTCCCGCATGATCAGCTTGAGCGAGTGCTGGCTGAGTATGACAGCGATGCCGAGGTGTTCTGGGTTCAAGAGGAACCACGTAACCAGGGCGCTTGGCCGTTCCTGCGAATGCGGTTCTGTCCCGAATTCCTTGGTCGGTTCACGCTCAAGGGGATCGCCCGTGCGGAATCCGCCAGCCCCGCGACCGGTTCGCGAGCCGCGCACCTGATTGAGCAGGAACAGATACTGACCGAAGCAATCGGTCCGAAGCCGGTAGAGGAAGACGAATAGTTAAATCTATGGAAGAAGCCTGGACCTTCGCTTCGCTCAGGACCGGCGTTGGTACGATATAGAATCCGATACCCGATACCCGATACCCGATACCCGATACCCGATACCCGAGATAGATAACCATGCCCGTTGAATTGATAGTGCCTGAGGTCGGCGAATCCATCACCGAAGTCGCGATCGGCCGTTGGCTTAAAAAGACCGGCGAACGTGTCAGCAAGGACGATCCCATCGTCGAGATCGAGACCGACAAGGTCACGCTCGAACTGCCTGCTCCCGCTGATGGGACGATCGGTGAGTTGCTCAAGAAGCAGGGCGACGAGGCAGTAGTCGGCGAGACGATCGGCTACATGGAAGCGGGCGAAGGGGCGGCAGAAGCTGAAAGCAAACCCGCGCCGAAGCCTGAGCCGGAAGCTAAGACTGAAACTGAATCGAAGCCGGCATCCAAGAAGGACAAGAAGCCGCAAGCCAAGGCGGATCTTTCTTTGATCATGCCCGCCGCCAAGCGGCTAATCGATGAGCACGGCTTAGATGCAAGCAAGATCCGTCCGACCGGGCCCGGTGGCAGGTTACTGAAAGAAGACGTTAAAGCCTACCTCGATAGTCAACCTAAGGCGGCGCCGAGTGCGCCGGCGATCAATACGCCGTCACAAGAATCTGTGAATGAATCGGTTGTCGGTCCGGACGAAGAAGCCGTGCCAATGACGCCGATGCGTAAACGTATCGCGGAACGGCTTATCCAGGCGCAGCAGACCGCTGCGCTGCTGACGACATTCAATGAAGTCGATATGACGGCAGTCATGGAGCTGCGTAATCAGTACAAAGATGCCTTCCAGAAGAAGTACGACATCAAGCTCGGTTTCATGTCTTTCTTTACCAAGGCGAGTATTGATGCACTTAAACAGTTCCCCGCGGTGAATGCTGAAATCCGCGGCACTGACATCATCTACAAAGATCACTATGACATCGGTATCGCGGTCGGTACGGGCAAGGGGCTGGTGGTTCCTGTCTTGCGTAATGCTGGGCGGATGAGTTTTGCCGAGGTCGAAAAGGCGATCGCCGGCTTCGGCCAGAAGATCAAGGACAACAAGTTGTCGCTGGAAGATTTGCAGGGCGGTACGTTCACGATCACCAACGGCGGGATCTTCGGTTCGTTGCTTTCCACGCCGATCGTAAACCCACCACAATCCGCGGTGCTTGGCATGCACGCGATCCAACGCCGACCCGTGGCGGTAACGAAGGATGGAAAAGAAATGATCGAAGTGCGGCCTATGATGTATGTCGCGCTGACGTATGACCACCGGCTGGTCGACGGCCGCGAGGCGGTCAGCTTCCTCGTCCGTATCAAACAGGCGCTGGAAGACCCCGCGCGGATGCTGATGGAAGTGTGATTGATAAGCCGTTAGCCTTTAGCTATTAGCGCGGAAGCCCGGCCCTTCGCTTTGCTCAGGACCGGCGTTGGTACGATATAGAATCCGATACCCGATACCCGATACCCGATACCCGATACCCGATACCCGATACCCGATACCCGATACCCGATACCCGAATATTATGGCTACTACTACTCACGATCTGATTATCATCGGCGCCGGGCCCGGTGGATACGTTGCGGCTATCCGCGCTGCTCAACTTGGGCTCGATGTTGCCTGTGTCGACAAGAACAGCCAGCTTGGCGGAACATGCCTGCGCGTTGGTTGTATCCCAAGTAAAGCGCTGCTCGAATCAAGCCACCTTTATGAAAAGACCAGCAAGCACCTCGGTGTCCACGGCATCAAGGTTAAGGACGTGTCGCTGGATGTTTCGGCGATGCTCGCCCGTAAGGATAAAGTTGTACAGACACTATCAGGCGGGATCGCGGCTTTATTCAAGAAAAACAAGATCACGCACTACCAGGGGCTTGGCTCGATCAATGAGGACAAGTCGGTCACCGTCACGGATGAAGCGGGCAAGCAGCAAACGATCGTCGCCGAGAACCTCATCATCGCGACCGGTTCACGCCCCGCGACGCTTCCCAATGTGGATATCAGCAAGGACCGGATCGACACCAACACCGATGCGCTCAGTTATGACAAGCCACCTAAGCATTTAGCGGTCATCGGTGCGGGGTACATTGGATTGGAGATCGGCTCGGTCTGGCGTCGGTTGGGCAGCAAGGTCACAGTGCTCGAATACCTGGACCGCGTGTTACCCGGCATGGATGCGGAGCTTGCGAGACACGCGCATAAGATGCTGGCTCGACAAGGACTCAACTTTGAACTCAAGAGTCGTGTAATAGGTGTCAAGGCGAACAAGCAGAGCGTGACCATCGAACGTGAAGGCGCTGAACCCGTCAAGGCGGATCGGGTACTGGTCGCTGTCGGACGTGCCCCTTTTACCGAGGGGTTGGGTGTCGATGAAATTGGCATCGAGCGTGACGACAAGGGGTATATCATCGTTGACGATGATTACCGCACGAGCGTTGGCAATATCTACGCGATCGGAGATGTCATTCCCACGGCCATGCTCGCGCACGTGGCGGAGGAAGAGGGCATTGCTTGTGTAGAGAAGATCGTCAACGGTCACGGCCATGTGAACTACAAGGTCATCCCGGCCGTGGTCTTCACCGATCCTGAGATCGCCTGCGTGGGCAAATCGGAGAGCGACCTTAAGGATGAGGCCCACGAATACAAGAAGGGGATGTTCTACTTCAAAGGTAATGGCCGGGCCCACGCGATCGATGGGGCGGACGGTTTTGTGAAGATCGTGGCGGACAAGAAGACCGAGCGAGTTTTAGGTGTGCATATCATCGGCCCCGATGCCGGGTCTTTGATTGCCGAATGTGCCGCAGCTATGGAATACGGCGCCACTGCCGAGGACATATACCGGACCTGCCACGCCCATCCGACGCTCTCAGAGGCGGTTAAAGAGGCCGCCCTGGCGGTCGATGGCAGGGCGATCCACGCCTGATTCGAACAGGCGCTAAGGCACCAAGTGGGTTGGTATAAGCGGTATTCGGGAATTCTCATATTAATTTCATAATAATTGGGGCTTGACATCTTGCCCCGATTTATTATCATCAGATGAATTAAATAGACCGGGTACCGAGCAAGCGGTACGAACCTCGGTCAAATTTTTCTATAAATATCTAATTGGAAAGATATTGCGGATGGTCTTGCTGGCCCCCCGACAACGTGCGATCCTCAGGATGGTCTACCGACACGCTCAGGTGAGTCGGTCGGATCTGCATGAGTTGACGGGGATTCGGCTGAACACCATCGGTAACGAAACGGCTGTTTTACTGGATCGGCAGATCCTGCGGGAATGCATCGTTCAGGCTCATGGCCGAGGTCGACCGCGTGTGCCTCTGGAGATCGATCCGGAGTCCTGCCACGTGCTTGGGCTGGCGATGAACCGCGGTGGTGTCGAGATCGGCCGTGTGAACCTGTTGGGCAAGTTAGTGGGTGAGCCAATTGCCCGTGTGACGCAGGACCGGACAGAGACACTGAATACCGCGGTAGAGCTGTTGCAGGATCAACTTTCTGCACAGACACTGGCGGTGGGTCTGACAGCGCCCGGTTTTATAGATTTGAAAACGAGCCAGATGCTGTTCAGCCCGACGGTGCCTTCGGGCAAGCCGGTGAGTCTGATGCCGATTTATGACGCTGCCGGGAGCGTACCGATCGCGCTGGAGAACGATGCGGTGGCATTGGCTGCCCGTTGGGCGCTATCACACCGAGTAGATGCGGAATCCGGTGGCGATGTGTTGATCGTCCGGCTGGGTGACGGCCGACTGGGTTCGACGCTGTTGATCAACGGCCAGCCGAATCGTGGCAGTGTCACCGGCGCGAACGAGCTTGGGCACACACGGCTGCCGGTGGAAGCGCCCGTCTGTTTCTGTGGCCAGGTCGGTTGTCTTGAACGCATCTTCTCCACTGGGTACCTGAGCCTGATCAACGGTTCGGATACCTGTCTGGCGGATCGTGCGGCCAATTATGATGGCTCGGATAAAGCAGTGAACCGGATGCTGGACCTGCTGGCGACGGGTTTATCCAACGCGGTGAACTTCACACGTGTCAGTCGGCTTGTACTTGCCAGCGAATTGACCACTTGTGAAGCATTTACCACAGCATTGACCGAACGTGTGCGTGCGTTGACGCTGAGCCAACTGGAGCAGCGCCTTCGGATAGATCTGTGGGACCGGACCGAATCGCAGCCATCGCGTATCGCTGCGAGCCTGGTACTTGCACACTTTTATACAAGCCGGTGGGCGTCGTTGATGACGGTCGGCGGCGAGGTACGCGATTCCGAAAACCAGAACCAAACCCAACAACTTCAAGTAACGGACTGAACATTCAACCATTAACCAGAACCTGATTAGAACTGATTCAATAGACAGAAGGGCGGAAAACGATGATCGACAACGATCCAGAAAGATGTATGTACGAGAACATTCCTACCAGGGTATTTGAGAACTCGGCCCAGGTCAGCCGGATGGTTGCCCGTGAGATCTCGGACCTGATCCGTAAACGCGCCACGGAAGGCAAGATGGCTGTGTTGGGTCTGGCGACCGGCTCCAGCCCGACCGAGGTTTACGATGAGTTGATCAAGCTTCATAAGGACGAAGGTCTGTCGTTTAAGAACGTGATCACTTTCAACCTGGACGAGTACTACCCGATGCAGCCCCATGAGCTGCAGAGCTACGTCCGGTTCATGAAGGAGCACCTATTCGACCACGTTGATATCGATCCGGACAACGTGCACATCCCCGATGGCACGCTCAGCATTGAAGAGATCCCTCACTTCTGCAAGTCGTACGAACAGGCGATCGAAGACGCCGGCGGGATCGACATCCAGTTGCTGGGGATCGGCCGAACGGGCCACATCGGCTTCAACGAGCCGGGTTCGAGCAAGGTCAGCCGCACGCGTCTGATCTGGCTTGATCCACTCACACGTCAGGACGCCGCGAGCGACTTCTTCGGCGTGGAGAACGTGCCGTATAAGGCCATCACCATGGGTGTCAAGACCATCATGAACGCGAAGAAGGTCTACCTGATCGCGTTTGGTGAAGGCAAGGCCCCGATCCTGCGACAGGCTATCGAGGGACCGATCACCGATCATGTCGCGGCCAGTTATCTGCAGGAACATCCGAACGCGATGATCTGCATGGATGCCGCTTCGTCCGCGAAGCTGACCCGTTTCCAGACGCCTTGGAAGTGTGGCACGGTTGATTGGACGCGGCAGCAGATCCGCAACGCCGTGATCTGGCTGGCGATGAAGACCGAGAAAGCCATCCTCAAACTGACAGACGAAGACTACAACGCCAACCACCTTCAGGACCTGCTGGCTGAGCACGGCCCGTCCTATGAAATCAACCGTCTTGTCTTCCGTGCGATGCAGACAACGGTCTGCGGCTGCCCCGGTGGTCTGGTTGAGGGTATGCCGATTCAATTGGCCGGCCCACGTGATACGACCAACGACGTCGTGCCCAAGCGCGTACTGATCTTCTCGCCCCACCCGGACGATGATGTGATCTCCATGGGTGGGACGTTCATTCGTCTTGTCGACCAGGGCCACGAAGTGCACGTTGCGTATCAGGTGTCCGGCAGCATTGCTGTATTTGATGAAGACGCGATCCGCTTCGCTGACTTCGCTTCGGATTACAACCACTTGTTCGGTATGGACAGCAACGAAGCCCAGAAGATCGAGGATCACATCGAGGAATTCCTCAGGCAGAAAAAGCCGGGCCAGGTCGATTCGGAAATCGTCCAGAACATCAAGGCGTTGATCCGTCGCGGCGAAGCCCGTGCGGCTGCCCGTTACTGCGGCGTGCCCAGCGAGCGTGCTTACTTCCTCGACTTGCCGTTCTACGAGACCGGCACCGTGCGCAAGAAGCCGATCGGTGAGGAAGATATCAAGATCACGATGGACCTTCTCGAGAAGGTCAAGCCTCATCAGGTATACGCGGCCGGCGACTTATCCGACCCGCACGGCACACACCGTGTCTGCCTCGCTGCGATCTTTGAAGCGATGCGTCGGCTCAAGGACCAGAAGTGGGTGCAGGACTGCGAACTGTGGATGTATCGCGGCGCCTGGCAGGAATGGGAGCCGCAGCAGATTGAGATGGCGGTGCCGCTGTCGCCGAAGGAATTGGAGCGCAAGCTCAACGCGATCTTCAAGCACGAATCGCAGAAAGACAAAGCGTTGTTCCCGGGTATTGACACACGTGAGTTCTGGGAACGTGCAGAGCAACGCAACCGCGAGACCGCCAAGATCTACGACAAGCTCGGCCTGGCCGAGTATGAAGCGATGGAAGCGTTTGTTCTCTGGAAGGGTTTGAACGATGAACCCGAGCAGACGGTCAAGAAAAACAACAGCCAGTCTGTGAAGGCCGGCTTATAACAGAGTTATGTACCACGGGTCGATGCGACCCGATCAGTTATTGTCACACTTTACTACCACTGGAGTGAGTTACGATGGAAGTTATTATCAAGCCGACTTATGACGAAATCAGCAAGGCCGCCGCTCTGCAGATCGCAGAGGTGGTCAACCGTAAGCCCAACGCGGTGCTCGGGCTGGCAACCGGTTCCACACCGTTAGGCGTGTACAAGGAACTGGCCCGCATGCACAAGGAAGAAGGCCTGGACTTCTCCCGCTGCACCACGTTCAACCTCGACGAGTATGTTGGTCTGCCGATCAGCCACGATCAGAGCTATCACTACTTCATGCATGAAAACTTCTTCAAGCACGTCAACGTTCCCGAATCGAACATCCATGTTCCTTCAGGCACAACGAGCAACTTCAAAGCTTTCTGCCAGTGGTATGAGCAGCGTATCGTGGAATGCGGCGGGATCGATATCCAGATCCTCGGCATCGGTTCAGACGGCCACATCGCTTTCAATGAGCCCACCAGCTCGCTGAGCTCACGCACACGGCTCAAAACCCTGGCCAAGCAGACCATCGACGATAACGCTCGCTTCTTCGATAAGGTCGAGGACGTGCCGATCTATGCGATCACCATGGGCGTCGGGACCATCCTCGAGGCTGATGAAGTCATCCTGCTGGCCAGCGGCAAAGGCAAAGCCAAGTGCATCGCCGAAGCAATTGAAGGCCCGGTCTGCTGCATGAACACCGCCAGTGCATTGCAGATGCATCCCTACACGAAGTTCTACATCGACAGCGATGCCGCTTCGGAACTGAAGATGCGTGAATACTACGACTGGATCCAGATGAAGAAGCCCGGCGCGCCGCAGGCGTAAAACAGACAGACTGAACTGACGGAGCCCGGATGTCGAATGTACGAACGCCGTACTTCGACATTCGGGCATTCGTCATTCGTCATTCGTGCATTTACATAAACCTCAGCCATGCATTTGGAGGATTACACAGCATGGGTATCGTCGACAATTTTGTTGAAAAAGCCAAGGGGATGTCACGTTCGGTCGTGCTACCGGAAGGCCATGACGAGCGGATCGTGCAAGCCGCAAGACAGATCAAGGACCAAGGGATCGCCGAGCCGATCCTTTTGGGCAAAGAAGAAGAGATCAAGGCTGCCGCGGAGCAGGGCGGTGTCTCGCTGGACGGTATCAAGACCATTGACCCGAAGACCAGCGACAAACTCGAAGCCTACACCGAAGCCTACGCCAAGGCCCGCGACATGAAGTCAGGCATTGCGCAGCGTATGGTTAAGCGTGCGCTTTTCTACGGCGGCATGATGGTTGCGCAGGGCGATGCGGATACGCTCGTTGCCGGCGTCGCCAACGCGACCGCGACCGTGATTCAGGCGGGCGCGCTGACCGTCGGATACGCACCCGGCATCGAAACGGCCAGCAGCTTCTTCCTGATGGTTGTTCCCGACTTCCAGGGCACAAAGGATAAGCCGTTCATTTATGCCGACTGCGCGGTAAACATCCAACCGAACGCGGCCGAACTTGCGGACATCGCGTTGGCCAGCCACGCCAGCGGCGAGAAGCTCCTGGGTGAGCCTGCACGCACCGCAATGCTTTCGTTCTCGACTAAGGCAAGCGCCGCACATGATGACATCGACAAGGTCACCAAAGCGTTGTCGATCGTAAAGCAGCGCGCCGCTGATTTGATGATCGATGGCGAGTTCCAGGCCGACGCAGCGATCATCGGCAAGGTCGCCGCGAAGAAGGTTAAGGAGCCCAGCGAAGTCGCCGGCCAGGCGAACGTGCTGATCTTCCCCGACCTCGACGCGGGCAACATTGCATACAAATTGACGCAGTACATGGCGGGCGCGGCGGCGATCGGGCCGTTCCTACAGGGTTTTGCCAAACCGATCAGTGATTTATCTCGCGGCGCAAGCGCTTCGGACGTCGTCGCAACCACCGCTATCTGCATTGCTATGACATAACAATTAGACCTGCCCGGCCAGGCCGGGGCGTACCACAACAGGAGCCAGACACATGATTGTGTTGGTAGTCAACTGCGGCAGTTCGTCGATCAAGTTTCAAGTCTTCGACATGCCCGAGCAACACGTTATTGCAAAAGGCATGGTTGACCGTATAGGCAACGAAGGCTCGGCTCTGATCTACGAACACGACGGCAGTAAAAACAAGATTGAAAAGCCCGTGCCGGACCATGACACCGGTATGGATATTATTCTCGAGGCGCTGGTCGATCCCAATGACGGCGTCATCAAAGACATTAATGAAATCAAAGCCGTGGGACACCGTGTCGTTCATGGCGGTGAAGCGTTTACCGGTTCGGTCGTGATCAACGACGAGGTGATCGCCTCGATCGACAAGGTCGCCGACCTGGCGCCGCTTCACAATCCACCGAACCTAACCGGTATCCGTGCCGCGCAGCACGCGATGCCGAACGTCCCACAGATCGCGTGTTTTGATACCGCTTTCCACACGACCATTCCCGAGGTCGCGTACATGTATGCTCTGCCGTACGAGTTGTATGAGAAGTACGGCGTCCGTCGCTATGGATTCCACGGCACCAGCCACCGCTGGGTCGCGCGAAAAGCGGCGGAGATGCTCGGAAAAGGAAAATATGATATCAACTGTATCACCTGCCACCTCGGCAACGGCAGCTCAATCGCCGCTGTCAGCAAGGGCAAGAGTGTGGATACCTCGATGGGATTGACGCCGTTGGAAGGCGTTCCCATGGGGACACGCACCGGTGACTTTGATCCGGCGATCTTGTTCTACCTGGCGGGTAAAGGCTATTCCGTCGCGGATATGAACAAGTTGTGCAACAAGCAGTCCGGCGTGCTGGGGATATCCGGCACGTCTAACGACATGCGCACCCTGACCGAGAAAGCGGCAGAGGGTGATAAACGAGCTCGGCTTGCGTTGGATGTTTTCGCCTACCGGATCAAGAAGTACATCGGTGCATACACCGCTGCCCTGGGCACACTGGATGCTGTGGTCTTCACCGGCGGGATCGGTGAAAACGCTGCAGATATCCGTGCCGCGATCTGCTCTAACCTCGACCAGATCGGCGTTGAACTGGATGCGGCGGCGAACCAGGCCGCGAAAGGTGCATCCAAGATCAGTTCCTACGCCAGTAGAGTTGCGGTGCTGGTAATACCAACAAACGAAGAGGCGGCTATCGCCATCGATACCTATGAAATGAGTCAAGCCTGACTGAAAGGTAATGAGTTATGAGTAAGAATTATCAAACGCTGACGGCAAGTCAGATCGAGCAACTCAAGGCACAGGGTTGCCGGTTCGCCGAGGGTGCCAAGGTCTCGGTCGCCGACGGATTCGATCCGGCACGTGTGTACGATGTTGTGTTCGAGGGCGAAGTGAAGATCGGCTCATTGGCCGGTAACGTCACTTGTGCCTCGGGCATCGAGCGTCCCAGCGGCATCGAGGAAGCGACGCTGATCAGCTGCACGGTCGGTGACAATGCCCGTATCGCCCGCATCGGTTCGCACATCGCCAACTATTGCATCGGTGACGGTGCGTGCATCGAGGACGTCGGTGTGCTGCAGACCAATCCCGGTGCGACGTTTGGCAACGGTGTCGAGATCGAAGTCCTCAACGAAGGCGGCGGTCGTGAGATCAAGCTCTTCAACGAGATGTCCAGCCAGTTTGCATACCTGTTGTGTCTGCATCGCTACAAGCCCAACTTCATCAAGAAGCTTGAGGCTTACGCTGAGCAAGCTATTGCAGCAGTGAAGTCCGACACCGGCACGATCGGCGCCGGTGCGAAGATCGCAGGCGTGTCACGCATCGTTGATGTGAATATCGGCGCGGCCGCGACTGTCTGGGGTGCTGATGCACTGGTCAACGGCACGATCCTCTCCGATCCCGCGGCGCCGACGTTGATCGGCGACGCCATCCAGGCCCACGGCTTTATCATCGGTGAAGCATCCAAGGTCACCGAAGGCGCGATCGTCAGCAAGAGCTTCGTCGGCCAAGGCTGTCAGATTGGTAAGCAGTACTCGGCGGAAGGTTCTGTTTTCTTCGCTAACTGCGAAGGCTTCCACGGCGAGGCATGCAGCATTTTCGCCGGGCCTTACACCGTAACTCACCATAAGTCCACACTGCTGATCGCCGGCATGTTCAGCTTCTACAACGCGGGCAGCGGTACCAACCAGTCCAACCACATGTACAAGCTAGGTCCCGTCCACGAGGGCAAGCTCGAACGCGGCTGCAAGACCGGCAGCTTCAGCTACATGATGTGGCCCTGCCGCGTCGGTCCGTTCTCCGTTGTGCTGGGTAAGCACACACGCACGTTCGACCTGTCGGACCTGCCGTTCAGCCACATTGAAGCGGCTCACGATGGTCGCTGCATGGTCGTGCCCGGCCTGAACCTTTCGACCGTCGGCACCGTCCGCGACGGCGCGAAGTGGCCCGCACGTGACCGCCGCAAGGAAGGCTTCAAGCGAGACCGTATTACGTTCGACGTCTTCTGTCCGCTCGTAGTCGGCCGGATGATCAACGGCCACGACCGGATCAAAGCTTTAATGGACAAGACCGACAAGTCCGTCGACACCGTCACGATCGAAGGCGCGCAGGTTAAACGTGTACTGCTGCGTGGCGGCGTGAAGTACTATCGCTCAGGTATCCACACCTACCTGCTCGAGAAGGTCGTTGCACGGATTGAAAGGGCGATCGAGAAGGGCGATTCACTGGATAAGGCATTGGCGGCTGCGCCGGATGCCGTATACAGCAAGAAGTGGGTCGACATCGGTGGCCAGATGATGCCCGCCGATCGGCTCGAAAGCCTGTATGCAGATGTCGAGTCGGGCAAGGTTGCTGACCTCGCTGGATTCAACAAGGCGCTCGATGCGATCCTTGCAGCGTATGATGAAGATGAGTGGGCCTGGGTACTCGAAGCATACAAGCATGTCTTCGAGACCGAGCTCAAGGCTGATGATGCTGAGAAACTTGCCGATCAGTTGCTGACCGATCAGAGCAAGTTCCTGAAGCTGATCCTGATCGACGCCGGCAAGGAATTCGACACGGTGACACAGGTCGGCTTCGGCCAGGATGGTTCGCCGGACGACGTGGCTGCCGACTTCGAAGCGGTTCGCGGCACGTATGATGGCAATAAGTTCGTAAAACAAATGCAACAGGCCATTGAGGACCTGAGCACCCGTATCGAGAAACTGAAAAAATCGTTGACCGTCAACGCTTAAACCCGAGAGGAGCTATACGTTATGTCAGACACCCTAGCACGTGTTAAGAAAGTGACCGCGGAAACCTTGAAGATCGATGAATCAATGGTCAAAGACGATTCACGTTTTGTGGAAGATCTGGGCGCCGAATCGATCCAGAGCGTCGAGCTGGTCGCTGCATTTGAAGAAGAATTCGATATCGAGATGGACGAGCAGGGCGCCTTGGGCGTGAAAGACATCAGCACGGCTGTCGCCTTTATCGAAAAGCACCTGTAATCAGGCAATAACCTGTTTCTTCTCCGAAGCCCCTGTCGAAAGACGGGGGTTTTTCGTTTAGGACGTCGTATCGGTATATTGGGCGTGAACCCACTATCCCGAGGGGGTATTGTTTCGGAATTTGACTTCTACTCGTTTTACAAAGACCGTGTTACCCAACCATGCCTTACGAAGCGATCGATCCCAGCCAGATCCGTGTCCTGCCGCTTGCCAAGCGCAAGAGTTATATCCAGATTGAGCAGGACGCGATCGATCCGTCTGCTCCGCCACCAGAACCCGGTGCGATGCGAGGCCAGGTCGAACGCTTGGCAGACCGCATCCGCAAGGCACGCGAACGCAACGCGTCTGTCATGCTCGTTTACGGGGCACACGTTATCAAAAATGGCTGCGGCCCATTGGTCAATGCACTGCTGGAGACCGGCCTTATTACGCACCTTGCCACACAGGGTGCGGGCATCATCCATGATTGGGAGTTTGCATACCACGGCAAGTCCAGCGAGTCCGTCCGTGACAACACGCCCAAAGGGTGCTTCGGTACATGGGACGAGACAGGCAGATACCTGAACCTTGCGGCGCTGATTGGTGCGGCTGAGGGCATCGGCTGGGGCGAAGCAGTAGGGCGGTTGGTTTACGAAGAGGGCTACACGCTACCCGAGCCTGAGGCACTAGCTAAACAGATTGCTGATAATCCCGCGGATTCCCTGACTGCCGCCCGGGCCGATTTACTTGCCGTAATGAAGCGATTCAGTCTTTCTACCGGCAGACACAAGGTCGAACATCCTTATAAGAAGTACTCAGCACTTGCCGGCTCTTTCCAGCATAGGATCCCGCTGACCGTCCATCCGGGCATCGGCTACGACATCATCACCAATCACCCGATGTTTCACGGCGGGGCGATCGGCCGGGCGAGTGCTACAGATACACGTATTTTCGCCCAGGGCGTGAAGAACCTTTCCGGCGGGGTATACCTCAGCGTAGGCTCGGCGATCATGAGCCCGCAGGTGTTCGAAAAAGCGATGAGTCTGGCGAATAATCTGCTGGCACAGGAAGGTAAGTGTGTAGAGAACCACCACATGACCGTGGTCGACCTGCAGGACTCCGGCGGCTGGGACTGGACCCGAGGCGAACCACCCAAGGACAGCCCCGCGTACTACCTGCGGTTCTGCAAGAGCTTCGCCCGGATGGGCGGTACACTCGACTACATCTGCGGCGACAACCGTGTCGTTTTGGCCAATCTGTTGGACCGCCTGCGATAAACAGCAACAGAATTTAAAGAAGTATTCAAAACCAAAGATATGAACGAACTCAACGCCAAAGACATCCTCGAACGAAACATCGCAGACACGGTACGGACGATCCAGAATCTCAGTCAGCATACTGAGGCTCTGGGGCGTGCGGCGCAAATAATCGTGGATGCTCTTCTGGAGGGCAATAAGCTGCTGATCTGTGGCAACGGGGGGAGTGCCGCTGATGCCGGGCATATCGCGGCCGAGATTGTAGGGCGGTTTGTCCAGGATCGTAAGGGTTATCCCGCAATCGCCCTCACCGAGTCGCCTAGCACGCTAACCGCGGTAAGTAACGACTATGGCTTTGATAATATTTTTGCCCGCCAGGTACAGGCCTACGGCCGTCCCGGGGATGTGCTGCTGGTACTCACAACCAGCGGGAATTCATCCAATATCGTTCGTGCCCTTGAAGAGGCCAAATCGTTGAATCTGGCGACTTTGGCGTTTCTGGGTAGGGATGGCGGGAAAGCCCGTGGGATGGCCCAGGTGGAGATAATCGTCCAGAACGAAGCCTCAGCGAGGATTCAGGAGGCCCACCAGGTGCTTTACCACAGTATGTGCGAGGTTATCGATACTAAGCTCTGTAACGAATAATTACTGATTTTTAACCCGATAACAGGTATTTGGACGTGGACTTTTCGGGCCCAAATCGTCGATATCAGTAGTGACAGGTGGAAAGATAGGCTATAATGACCGACCGTAGAACTGGGGTATTAGTACGACCACACTGAGGTGTAACACCATCATGAAGTCGAATGTAAAACAATCACGCACTGATAGAACGGTTGCCCGCGAGGGATATTCGTTCATCGAGATGCTGGTGATGATCGTCGCTCTGGGGATCCTCATGGTGCTGCTGCTGCCATCTTTCCGTGGCGTGCGTTCCGCGTCCCGACAGATCGGTTGCTCAATCCAGCTTAAGCGCATCGATGACGGCTTGAACCAATACGCTGACGACAATGACAGCCTTTACACCATCGCTGGGGGTTTGGTCCCGTGGGAAGAGGTTGATCCTGAAACCAAGATGCCGTCTTGGATGCAACAGGTTGTGTCATATCTGCCCGAGAAGGACGTACTGTCGGGTTGCGGCGCGTATCCGCTGAAGAGCCCGTTCCACTACTTCTTGGGCGCCCGTGCCGCTTATGTTGATGCCGGCGAACAATTCGCTGCTGTTGACCGTGAGAAGGTTCGTTTCCCGGACAGCTTCGTTATCACCGGCGACAACAACTTCAGCGGTTTCAGTGACCTCGGTCCGTTGACCGATGCCGACAAGGATGATTACACTTTCCTGACACAGGTATTTGCTCAGGATGATGACCACTGGGCGCCGCATCATGATGGCATGTTAAACACCGCGTTTGCTGACGGACACGTCGCCGTTTTCGATGCATTTGATCCTGATCGGATGACCTATCGCTACGAGACGATGTCACCGTATTGATCCTGATCAGCTGCGGTAACACACATTTATCAGATACTACAAATATGTGGTTAACCCGTGCGATAGCACGAGGTTTAACCTGTGCGCTTACGTTGCGATATAGGTGCAATTTAGCAACGTCCGTAAAAAGTTATAAACATCACGCTTAACGATTCACCCGGTTATCGGTAGAGCGGTACGGTTTATAACGATCCGGGGGTGATTACCGGACAGCAAACCTTTCACATAGTAGGCAAGCCCTACCTCAGACCTACTACTCTCTTGCCGATATTCCTCAGGAAGTAGCCAAGAGTTATCGCGGCTGCTCCTGAAGGAGGAGGCTATGTTGGAACCGGGTGAAGGGACCGACACCAGGAAGTTACTGAAACTGGGACCGGTGGAAACCATGATCGGGCCGATCCTCGGCACGATGGTTGCCGCGGTTCTGGTTGGTCTGTGTTTGATGGGCTGGTGGTCTGTGCGCGCCGAGCGAACCGCTGTGGTCAGTGCGACTACGGCCCGAATCGTTTCAATCTCACAACTACTGGCCGACAGCACTCATGCAATGCTGTCTGGTGGCGATCTGACTGCAACTCGCAGGTTGCTTGCTGAATCCGCCAATCAGGCTGCGTTTGAAGTCTGCCGTATAGAGTTGCCCGATGGCTCGATCCTCGCGGATATGGATCCGGCCAATGCCACGGTCAGTGCTTTGCCCGATACCTGGGAAGGCGGATCGGCTACGGATGATGTATCCCAGCAGATAGACGATGGTACGTTGACGATTATTTATCCGATACAACTGCCAGGCCGTGGGACGGTGATCCTGCGTGTCGCCGCACTAACCGGCGAATCTACTTGGGAAGCGGGGATGACATCCGTGGTTACCGCGGGAATCATCGGCGCCATCCTCATCCTGTTCATGTTTCTCTGGCGTCCTGCTAAGTCGCGTGTCGTGCCCTATGCCATGATCCGCGAAGCCCTGCTGTCACTGGAACAGGGTGAAGTGGACGCCAAGGCATTGAAGATAAGTGATGCGATGGGGCCCGAGGCCCATGTCTGGAACCGTTTGGTGCAGCAGCGCGACGAAGAAGACCGTGCAAGCATGCTGGACCGAGCTCTTGACTCAGCTGCTAATGGGCAGACCGGTGCGGGTTCGTTTGGGCTGATCGGTGACGCATTGTGGCATGGCGTTGTTATGGTCAATATCGCAAAACGCATTACTTATGCCAACGGCGCGGCAGCGGTGCTGCTGAAGTCCTCGCGTGACAACCTGGTTAACAGTGAAGTAACGGATGTCTTTGATGATGAGCAGATTGCCAATGCGATCAATGAGGTGATTCATAACGCTGATGGTCGACGGCGCTCGATTAATGTCGAGCATGATAATCACGGCCGGATTGAAGCACTTCGATACAGCATCCGTGTCACGGGTGAGGGAGCCAGCAGGAGTGTTCTGGTTGTCATCGAAGATATCACGCAAAACCGTATCGCAGAAGAGACACGGCGAAACTTTGTGGCACAGGTTGCCCATGAGCTGCGTACACCGCTGACAAACATCAGCCTGAACGTCGAAGCCGCAGTAGACGACGGCGAGGACGATGCCGAGTTACGCGGCCGTTGTCTGAATGTGATCAATCAGGAGACGCAGCGCCTTGCCCAGGTGGTTAACGACATGCTCTCGGTCTCTGAGATTGAGGCCGGATCGATGACCCTGCGCCACGACGATATCCGCTTGGATGATCTTTTTGAAACGATCGGACACGACTTCCGTCAGCAGGCGGAGGAGAAGAAGATCAGCCTCAAGTTTGACCTGCCACCCAAGCTGCCTGTTATCCAAGGAGACCGCGACAAGCTGGCAATCTCTCTGCACAACCTGGTGGGTAATGCAATCAAGTATTCCTCTGCCGGCGGTGAAGTCACTGTCAGTGTTACCGCCAATAATGGCAAACTCACAGTTGCGATCAAGGATAAAGGCATTGGTATCGACAAGGAGGAGTTAGAGAAAATTTTTGATCGGTTCTATCGAGCCAAGGATAGCCGCGTATCTGAGATCGTCGGCACGGGACTTGGTTTGCCGATCGCTCGGGAGATTGTGCGCCGTCATGGCGGTGATATCGAGGCCAGTTCCGAACTGAATCAAGGCAGTACGTTCACACTGTACCTGCCATATAACGCAGAGGCGGCATAAGTAGTAATGCAGATCAACGAGCAGACACAGGGAGCGGTGACGGTACTTGAGCCGGACGGCGCGTTAAGCCAGGACGACGCCGAACAGTTCAAGAACAAACTCACCGAGGTGCTTGCGGAGAGTTCCGGCCGTGTGGTTGTGGACCTTACGAAGGTACCGTTCGTTGATAGCCGGGGGCTTGAGGTATTGGTCGAAGCCAATGACACGCTGGCAGCGGGTGGCCGCGCATTGAAATTGTGTGCGATCAACGAAACCATCCGTGAGATCCTAGACCTCACTGGCCTGGGAAATCGCTTTGACCATTTTGATGACACGAACTCGGCGTTAAGGAGCTTCCATTGACCGAGCAAGGGCACAGACCTCGCCTTGGTGAGGCGCTGATTGAAGCAGGTGCTCTTTCCAAAGAGCAGCTCGCTCGTGCTCTTGCTGCGCAGAAAAACACCGGTGCGATGCTCGGTGAAGTGCTCGTCGATCAAGGGGTGGTGAATCCCAATGTCCTTATCAATGCCTTAGGAAGGTGTCAGGGAATCAAAGGCTGCGTGCTGAGACACGGCCTGATCGATCCGGCGCTGTTAAAAGATATCGGTGATGAAGAAGCTCGTCGGCTTAAAGTCATTCCGATGTTCCGGATCCACGACACAATGACCGTCGCGATGGCAGAACCACAAAGCCTGCCGACGATCGATCGGCTTAGCCGTCTCACCGGCTGCAAGATCCGCCCCGTCTTGGCGATGGAATCGAACATCCTCGAGTTCGTCAAGAAGTATGCAGGCGGTGATGTCGACGTTGATGCGTTCTTGACCTCGCTGGTGGAATCCGATGTCGAGGTGGTCGAACGTGAGACGATCGATGAAGGACCGACGACGGACTTAGATCAGATGGTCGAGGGCAGCCCGATCATCAACCTGGTGAATGTTGCTTTGCTGACCGCGATCCGTGACAAAGCCAGCGACATCCACATTGAGCCCGACAAGAAGGGCACGCGCATCCGTTACCGCATCGACGGCCTGTTACGCGACCTGATGAAGCCGCCGCCGGGTATGCACGCCGCGATCGTTTCGCGTGTCAAAGTCATCGGGAAGATGGACATTGCCGAAAAACGCTTGCCACAGGAAGGCCGCGTCCGTCTCGTTGCCGAAGGACGCGAGATCGATCTGCGTGTCTCCAGCATGCCAACGCTACTCGGTGAGAAACTGGTGGTGCGTGTCTTGGATAAGGCCAATCTTCATGTGAAGATGGAGGACCTTGGCATCCGTCACGACGGGCTGGAAGCATTTAAACGTATGCTCCGTCAGCCACACGGACTTGTACTGGTTACGGGCCCGACCGGCAGTGGCAAAACCACCACGCTTTATTCAGCGCTCGATCTGTTGCGCAGCCCGGAACGAAATATTGTGACGGTTGAAGACCCGGTTGAATATCAGATGGACCTGATCAATCAGATCCATGTGCAGGATTCGATCGGCCTCAGCTTCGCCGCCGCACTGCGAAGTATTCTGCGTCAGGACCCGGACATCATCATGATTGGTGAGATCCGTGATGAGATTACAGCGCGCGTCGCTGTTCAGGCCGCTTTGACCGGCCACCTCGTTCTTGCCACGCTGCATACCAATGATGCGCCGGGCGCTGTTGCTCGTTTGTTGGATATGAACGTCGAGCCTTACTTGTTGTCCAGCGCGATCAACGGTGTGGTCGCCCAGCGCTTGTGCCGAACGATCTGTTCCGGATGCCGAACCAAGTACTACCCGGCTGAACACGTGCTCCAGGATGCGGGGATCGAAGAGTACGCCGGCCGCGCCTTCCAGAAGGGTGGGGGGTGCCAGCGATGTCATAACTCCGGCTTCGCGGGACGTATCGGTGTCTATGAGGTGATGGAGGTCAGCCCCGAGCTGCGTCGGATGGTTCACCGTGGTGCTCCCACACATGAACTGCGAGACAAGATCCGTCAACACGGCGGGCTTTCATTGCGTGAAGAGGGTGTTGCAATCGCACTACAGGGCAAGAGTTCGCTCGAGGAAGTCTTGCGTGTGACACAGAACGATCAGGAAGTCGTCGCACAGGATGTGGCTGACGCTGCATGACAAAGAGCAACAAGATCGTAAAGCGGTATAACCATGAAACTCGCTTATCAGGGATACGACAGCAACGGCAAGGCAGTACACGATGTCATCGATGCGACCAGCACTGCTGAAGCATCGAGCCTGTTGCGTAATAAAGGTCTGTATGTCACCTCGATCAGCAAAGTGACCGGTGGGGCAAGCAAAACCAAACGTAGAAAAGGCAGCCGGGGGGGATCTGGTGTCAAGGGACTCACCTTATTCACCCGTCAGCTTCAGGTTATGCTTGCCACGGGTACACCGATCGTGCAATCGCTCAATGCCCTGCACCGTCAGGCAGACAGTATTATCTGGCGTGAAACCATCGCGGGTCTTGCTTCACGCGTCGAGGAGGGTATCCCGCTTTCCGAAGCGATGAAGGATTATCCACAGCGGTTTGATCCTATCTACCGCAACCTCGTTGCTGCTGGTGAAACATCAGGCAAGTTATCGGTGATGCTTGAGCGATTGACACAACTCACTCGCAAACAGTTGCAGACACGTAACACGGTGGTCGGTGCTTTGGTTTATCCGAGCCTGCTTGTGGTCGTGGCGGTTGTTGTTCTCTGCCTGATGCTTACGATCGTGCTGCCACGGTTTGCAGACCTGTTTGATACCCTCGATCTGCCTTTGCCGCCAACGACCCAGTTTTTGATGTTCCTCAGTGGAACGCTTATCAGCTATTGGTGGGCGATCCTGATTGTCATTGCCATCACTGTTGTGGGCGGGTTTTATTGGCTTAAGTCTAGCCACGGTAAACAAACAGTTTATACAGCGATGCTCACATTACCTATGGTTGGCAAAGTAACACGCAGTTTCGCGACCGCACGCATCGCCCGTTTGCTGGGTGTGCTCATGGATAGCCATCTTCCGCTGTTGGAGGTGTTGGACCTTATCCGGAACGGCACAACCAACGTCCATTACCGGAGGTTGCTGGATCAGGCGCGTGAAGCGGTCACTCACGGTGAACCCATCAGCACCGCTTTCACCTCGTCTGATCTTATTACGCCTTCAGTAAGTGAAGCGATGCGCAGCGGCGAATCATCCGGCAAGGTCGCACCATCACTATTGACCATGTCTGACATGCTCGATGAAGAAAACGAAGTGTTGATCAAATCACTGACCGGTGTGCTCGAGCCCATGATCTTGCTGGGGATGGGTGTACTGGTCGGTTTTATGGCTCTAAGTATCTTCCTACCATTGTTCGATCTGACTGCTATGTCAGCGGGGGGGCCAAAATGAGTCTGTTACAAAGATACACGAACCCACCGATCGGGGTGGATATCGGAACACGGATGATCAAGGCCGTCCAATTACGGCATAAGCATGGCAAGACCTCCGTCGGTGCGTATGCTTCGTTTGGACGGTCGGGCGATGATCCTAAGATTTCCACCGACGAGGCCACACGATTAGCACGTGTCCTTGCGCAGCAGGGATTTGTCGGCCGAACGATTGTGCTTTCGCCACCGGCAGAACGATTAATGTCATCCATCATTGACATGCCGCCGCGGGAATCCGGCGCACCATACAACGTGATCGCCGCCAAGGAATTTGCGCGTCTTCAATGTCTTGAGCCGGGTCATTTTGAAATGGCCTGGTGGGATGTACCCAAACGACAAAGATCTTCCTCAACTAAGATCATGGCAATAGGATGTGCGTATTCTGACAGCGAGCCTATCCTCGATACCTTCGCGGGCGCCGGTTTTGATGTTGCTGTGATGGATTCGGGATTGTGCTCAGCCGTCAAGGCGAGTCTGGGGATGCTCGGGCCTGCCAACAGTGTCTCCGCTTTACTCGATATGGGCTGGGGGGCTGCAAGGCTTGCATTGGTACATAGCGAAGTAGTCGTATTCGAGCGCGTGTTAAATGGTTGTGGTCTTGGATCGCTGCTGAATCAGGTCAGCAAGGTCCTGGGGCTGGAACTTGCCGAAGCCGATGCTTTACTGCAAAACGTCGGAATAAGCACCGGTCTTGACGCTCCAGAACAACAGGATTCGCGTATCAGCGCGGCGGCATCTGTTTTGCGCCCGGTGATATCAGCTTTTCTGGACGAGGTGGCCACTGAACTGATTGCTTCCTTTGAGTACGCCGAGCACGAGTTCTCCGATACGGATACACACCGGATTGTTCTGACGGGTGGCGGCGCATGTGTGTCCGGTGTAGCCGAGTATCTGAACAACAGCATGAGTGCTGAAGTAATATCAGCACAGACCGGCAAGCTGTTGCCCGATCAGGCATTGATGACCGCGGCGCTTGGTTTAGCTGGATACGTAGGCCAGGGGTAATGTGATGGATCAAATCAATCTCATACCAACTCATAGACGCCTTGCCCGGCAGCGGAACAACCGTATCCGCTTATGGATCACTGCTGTCGTCGGCTATTCGTCACTGGTTTTGATCGGATGTTTGTTCTATCGTGGCCTGTCCGTGTCTTACAACATGGACGCTATGCATCAGGATATATCAGATTACCAATTGACCTTGGCTGAACTGCAACAGAAACAGCAAAGTATACGGCCCGATCTCAAAGAACTGCAACTGATCCTTTCCGCAGGCCGATCGATCACAGATCAACCTGATTGGAGTTTACTGCTGACTTACCTGGCCGATGAAGTGCTGGGTGATAATGTCGTTCTGGTCGAATGTACCCTGGCCCCGGATGATAAGCAGCAGGATGCTTTAAAAGTCAATAATACACCATTGGTTCTCACACTTTCAGGCTACGCACAGACCGCACCGGATATGTCCAAGTTTGTCTTACGGCTGGAAGAGATGGGCTTGTTTGAGAGGGTCAAACTCACCCGAACAAATCGTGAGCCTTTCCTGAAGTCACAGGCGATTGCCTTTGAAGTCAAGTGCTCGATGCCACCGGCGAACGGAGGTGGATTATGAAAAGCAACATCCACACTCACGCACGATGGTGGAAGATTGACCTGTGCGGCCTGGCAATATGTGCGGCCATGACAGCGCTGGGCTTTTACACATTGATCCGCCCGTCGATCGACAGCCGACAGGCTTATATGGAATTACATCCCCAGGTAACTGAACTGAGCAATCAGGTCCAGAGTGAACGCGCTTCGTTGGTCGCATTGCAGGAATCGATGGAAAGTACGAAGTTAGAGCTACAGGGCCTGTCGCTGAGACTGGAATCCTCTTCGCAGGTCAACAAGCGACTGTCCAGTTTGGCGGAATTGGCTTCGACTATAGGCTTGGAAGTCCACCAGATATTGCCGGATACGATACGCTCCGGCGAGCGTTACGACATCGTGCCGATTGCATTATCCGGCGCCGGTGATTACAAGAAAGTGACACAGTTCATGCAGGAAGTGCACGACAACTTTGCTGATATCGCGGTCATCGAGTTTGATCTGAGTGCTAAAGTATCCCAGGGCAACTCGGCGAGCTTTGATATCGGACTAGCCTGGTATACCCTGCCCGCCATGGGTATGGTAGAAAATTGACACTTCGCGCTTGACCGCTTCTCGCTTATATCGTTCGCTTGGAGTATGAAAAGCTCCAGGGAAAGAAACATCTTGATCGCCGTACTGGGCATTGCAGGCCTGGGCCTGGCAATCGACCGGTTTGTGCTAGGCTCTGATGTTACCGGGCCATCGGAATCCGCTGCCGGCATTATCGAGTTTGAACCGGACCCGGCTGCGCTACTTATCGAACCAAGCGCCGTAGCTCAGGTCTCAAGCACCCCGAAGGTCTCCTTGGCCGATCGTCTGCGTCAGACGACATCCACAAGACAATCAGAAGCCAATACTCCCCGCGATGCGTTTGCCGTGCCTGCTCAATGGCAGGCTTCAGGATCGGATCTGCTGCCTCAGAACGGTGAAAGTGCACGCAGGGCCCTGGAGGCTTTCAAGCGCGATAGCCGCCTGGATGCTGTCCTGCTCACGGGCTCGCGTAGTTATGCGGTCGTCAACGGCCAGACGATTTATCTAGGCCAGCATTACAAGGGCCTGCAATTGATTGCTGTTCATGAGCGTTCGGCTGACTTTGAAGCAAACGGTTTTCGAGTTAGTCTTACCATTCACTCCGATGCAGCAGTCGGTGAGCCCTCATAACCGTTACAGATTAATATCTTTTTGCAAAAATCAGTTGATACATACCTCATATATGACCTCCGCGCTTACGTGGAGGTTTTTTTGTGCCGATTCTATTTTTGAATAAGGACCCGGTACAAGAATCCGGGGCAGGTACTATCCAGGAGAATTACAGATGCAAGCGGCACGCAAAATCAAACGTCCAGGCACTCTAGGTTTCAGTCTGATCGAATTGGTCATCGTCGTGGTTATCATCGGGATTATCGGCGCTATCGCCGTTCCCCGTATGAGCCGTGGCGCCAAGGGTGCGGCTGACTCGGCCGTCACCGCCAACCTTACCGTCCTGCGCAACGCGCTGGACCTGTACTCCACCGAGCATGCAGGCGACTACCCGACATTGGCTAATATGCCTAATGCTCTGCTGCAGTACACCGATTCCAGCGGTACTGTCTCGGCCACCAAGACCGTCACCGCGATCTATGGCCCGTACATCCGTGCGGTCCCCAAGCTCCCGGTGGGTGCAAATAAAGGCCTGGCGACCTTCACCAGTACGGCCCCGGCTGCCACAGCCGCATCGGCCGGTTGGTACTACGACGAAACGACCGGCACCATCCTGGCTAACTGCAAGGATTCCGAAACCGACGAGTCCAACGTCGCCTACAATGATTATTAAGCACAACGGGGCGGAGGTGTATGCTGACCCTTCCGTATAACGCGTCGGCATGGAGAAGGAGCCTCGTATGTTGTGTCGGATGGTTCGTTCAGGCCGGGGGTTCAGCCTGATCGAGTTGGTGATCGTGGTGGTCATCATTGGGATCATTGGAGCGATAGCAGTCCCCCGCATGAGCCGCGGGGCAGAGGGCGCCGCCGATTCGGCGCTGACCGCGAACCTGACCGTCTTGCGAGATGCCATCGAGCACTACGCAGCGGAACACGGCGGGAAGTACCCGATCGGAGCCGATATGCCCGATCCACTGCTTCAATACTCCAACGCTGCCGGTGACGACTTCTCGGCGACCAAGGACGCGACACACATATACGGGCCGTACCTGCGTGCAATACCCAAACTTCCGGTAGGGGCTAATAAGGGTCAAACGGAATTCACCGGTGTATTGCCCGCAGCAACAACCGCCGCCGGAGGCTGGTACTACAGCGAATCCACCGGTGATGTGAAAGCCAATTGTAAGGACTCCGAGACAGACGCCGCCAATGTCCCGTACAACACTTACTAAGCTCAGGACGATTGCGTGCCGGTAGTTAACAGGCCGATTGAGTAAGTACACAGCCCGGCAGGCATCATTGCACGCCGGGTTTTTTACTGATTGTGAACCGTTTCATGATGCTCAAGACACACCAATACGGCACGCAACGATCTCGGGCCTTCAGCCTGATCGAGCTGGTGATTGTCGTGGTCATCATCGGGATCATCGGCGCGGTTGCAGTGCCCCGATTGAGCCGTGGCAGCCAGGGGGCTTCGATCAATGCTTTGGTGAATAACCTTAACACGATCAATAAAGCACTCGATCTCTACGCGGCCGAGCATGACGGTTCATACCCCACACTGGCAGGTATCGAACAACAACTGACCAGCAAAACCAAACAGGATGGTACGCTCTGGTCCTCCGGTGACACTGAAGTCCCTTACGGTCCCTATCTGCGAACCATCCCGCCAATATCTATGGGGGCACGCAAAGGTAATACCAAAATTGCTACCAGTGATGCGGCTGATGTCGGTTGGCTCTATTACCCCGGCAAGGGAATCATCCGGCCGAACATCCGACGAACCGACGGCGCAACCGATGAGACGATCGTGACGAACGTTATCAACGCAACCGAATTGGTGCGGGACGACCTGGTGAAGGACTGACCATGCAACCATCCCGGGGCATTCCGAGTATCTGCCTGGTACACAGACGTCGTACCTCTCGGTCAGCTTTCAGCCTGATCGAACTCATACTGGTCATAACGATCATCTCCATTATGGCTGCGATCGCTGTTCCACGGTATAGCAGCGCGCAGTCCCGATACCGTGCGGATGCTGCCGCAAGACGTGTCATCGCAGATTTAGAGTTTGCTCGCGAACATGCCCGAACGACCAGCACCAGCATCACCGTGCAAATACGTCCATCAAACGACATTGTTGTGTTGCGCAATATCCAAGATCCTGATGATCCTAGCAACGCTCATACCCGAACATTTTTGGCTTATGCTCCATATCACGCAGACATCGTAACGGCAGACTTTGGAGGTGATTCCTTTATCATTTTCGATGGATTCGGTATGCCGGATTCCGGTGGCAGCCTTGTCCTGACCTCAGGTTCAGAGTCGTGCACCGTCGTACTCGATGCCGATACCGGCGAGGCGGTGATACAATGAATCGTCACGATACCCATGATCTGTGCATGACATCGGCGCTAAACCCCATCTCCCCTCGGGAGAGGGCCGGGGTGAGGGCCGATCTTGATTCGGTGGCCAATCCCAGTCCCAAGCCAATCAGTCAAACCAGCCCTCACCCGAACCCTCTGCCGAGAGGAGAGGGGACCGGAATGTCCCCACGGACGCTTGCCTTCACCCTCATCGAGATGGTTGTCAGTCTCACGATCGTTTCCATCGTATTCCTCGCGATGGGCTCGGTCATGATTCTTGCAGCAAAGGCTGTCCCCGAACCCGATAGCCCGGTCGTTCTTGGCGTTGAGGCCGGTGAGACACTCGAACAGATCGCCTCTGAATTGCAGGTCGCTACCGCAATCCTCGCGGCCTCGGCTAACGGGATCGAGTTTACGGTCCCTGACCGTGACAACGATGGCTCGGATGAAACCATCAAGTATAAGTGGAACGGCTCCGCAGCAGACGGGCTGTTCCGCCAATATAACGGTGGCACCGCCTTTGAAGTCGCGCCCAACCTTAAGAACTTCGAACTCATCTACGACACACAAGAAGTCACCGTTACCAGCGATCCGGTTACCAGCTCCGAGGTCGTCCTCGCCAGCCATGGTTCTGTGACAAAAAGCAAAGACTATACGGTTGATGAGGACCACTGGATCGGCCAGTGCCTCATGCCGCAGAACCTGCCGGAGGATGCCCTGACGTGGTCGCCCACGCGTGTATACATCTACATCGATCCGTCAGTCTACAACATCGATGGCATTGCCCAGGTGCAGTTGAGACAGATCGGGGCCGATGACATACCCACCGACATCGTGATCGAAGCACAAACGATGAACGAAATTAACATCCCCATCTCATATAGCTGGCAAGGCTTCACCTTCAGTAATGTCAAGGGTTTCCTGCCGGATTCATGTGTGGCGTTGGTCGTGCAATGGCAGGCGGGCAATGTAGCCTGCTATGCCATGTACGACGATGATGGCGGCAGCGGTTACTACAAGACCTCTAACGGAGGAAGCTCGTGGAGTTTAGATAAAAACAAATCAATGGTTTACTACCTCTACGGTACGTACACCACGCCGGGAGCAACCACCACCAGCAACCTGCTGCGTTCCGTATCCATGACTATAACACCTAACACCGACTCGGCCTCGGAGTCGCGGTCTTCAGTCGTTGTATTAAATCAGCCTGCAATGCCATGACATACTCAACCGCTAAATCTACATCGCGTCGCGTGGCGACGGCTTTCACCCTTATCGAAGCGGTGATGTCGATCCTTGTTGTCGGATTGATGCTGGTTGCGGTATTGAACACACTCGGGGCGTCCAAGCTCTCACAGATGCGCAATACCGAACAATCCCTGGGCCCGATGCTTGCCCAGGACCTCATGACCGAGATCCTCAACCAGCACTACATGGAGCCTGCCACCACAGGTACCTTCGGTCTGGAAGGTGAGAACGCCACGGTACGCACCGATTGGGATGACGTCGATGACTACGACGGCTGGAGCAGCACCCCGCCTCAGGATCGAAACGGCACGGATTTGCCCGGCATGGACGGGTGGGGCCGTAAAGTCACCGTGACCTGGGCGGATGCCGCCGACCTGAACAGCACGTCAGGCAGCGCCAACGGGATTAAACGGATCGACGTGACGGTGACGCACAACGGCCAGCCGATCACGACGTTATCATCCTTGCGGACCAGTGGCTGGCCGGACAAAACGCCCGTCGTCAATGTACTATTGGTCGTAATAGACTCAGCTTCACTGACCAGCCAGGAACAACTCCGCCAAACATTAATGGAGTCATGGGGCTTTGTCGTCGAACCGATTACAGCTTCTGATTCACAGACCGCCTTTGATGACGCCGCGGCCCGTAATGACGTGGTCTATGTTTGTGAAGCAATCAGTTCAGGTGATTTGAATACAAAACTCTTGGATGCGACGATCGGTGTCGTGTGTGAAGAGCCTTATTTGGATGATGAGTTTGGCTTCACGGATACTTTCGAACTCTATGATAAGAAAAAAGTCTACATTGTAGATAACAGTCACTTCATCACCGAGGGTTTTGCAGTAGACAAGCTCGAAATTCTCTCTTCCAACTCGGAACTTTCACGCATCATCGGCGGGCTTGGCGGAGGTGTCGATGTTCTGGCACAGACCGACCATGATGATGAACATGTGCTGGTTGTGATCGAGACCGGCCGCGGATTGTTCGGCGGTGGGGTCGCCGCAGGCCGACGCGTTCAGTTACCCTGGGGTGGCGGTAGCTTTGATGGAAGTCTGTTGAATGACGACGGCAAGTTGCTCATGAAGCGTGCCATCGCTTGGGCTGCGGATAAGGAGGAGGCGCTGGATGTGCCATAACTCTAAAGTCAATCGCCGTGTCGGCCGCTCGGTGCAAGAGCGTGGATCCGTCTACATCCTCGTGCTAGGTGCGTCCGTGATTGTGGCAGCGATCGGTGTGTCATCGCTGATGCTTGCCAGGGTCCAACGCCGCAGCGTCACGAATACAGCCGATCGTGTGCAAGCCCGTGAGTTGGCGCGCTCAGGGATCGACTACATGCTCTGGCGCATTGAGACCGAAACGAGCAGCACATGGCGTACTTCTCTCAATAATGGAAACTATCAAAATATCACGATGGGTACGGGCACCTTTTCGGTCACCGGTGTCGACCCGGATGACGGCAACCTGACCGACGATACTACCGATCCGGTTGTACTCACAAGTGTTGGTATCTGGGGTAATGCCAGGTACGCGTTTGAAGTCACAATTGACAGCGAAGGCACGATTCAATCCGGCACATGGAAACGCGTCGTATATTAGGCGTGACGGATTGGGATACCTGGCAAATGCCTGGATCATTCTAGGCCGCGAACACGCTTAAGGAACGATGGGCTTCGACCAGCCTGTCATATTCACTGAGGTCCAACTCAACGAAAAGCGGCGCCAGTTTCGGATCGAACTGTGTGCCGGCACAATTGCGGATTTCTTCCAGGACCGTGTCGCGCGGCAGGGCGGGGCGGTACGAGCGCGTCGAGCTCATCGCATCGAACGTGTCCGCCAATGCCAGGATACGTCCGAGCATCGGTATAGCTTCACCCGACAAACCGTGCGGATAGCCCCGGCCGTCCCAGCGTTCGTGGTGGTGCAGCACACCCGGCAGCATCGTTTCCAATGCCGGGATGTCCTTGAGGATTTCATAACCGATAGTCGGATGCTTTTTAATCAAGCCGAATTCTTCATCCGTCAAGCGCCCGGGCTTGCTCAGCACGTGGCCGGGTACACCGATCTTACCCACATCGTGCACCAGGCCGGTCGTATGAACGCGTTCGACCTCCGGCTTATCAAGCCCCATCTTCTCCGCAAGGCGGGCGGCCAGGTATGCCACACGTTCGGAGTGACCTCGAGTATAGGGGTCTTTCGCATCGATGGCAGCGGTCAGAGCACGGAGCGTGCCCTTGAACATATCCCGGAGGTCCTCGAAGCGTGCGATGTTCTCGTGGAAGACGCCGATCATGTTCGACGCTGCTTCGAAGAAAAGCATCTCACCGCTGGTTACATCGCTTTCCATCGGGCAGGAGCCACGCTTGTTACCCGTCATCAACACACCGACAACTTCGGTATCGTGTTTGATGGTTTCGACGATAACCTCGGAGCCAACCAGGTCCGCCACGCGCCCGTTGCCCGGCTCAATTAGGCGCGTCCAGTCGCCTTCACCATTCATGCTGAACTGCTGAATCACCGCTTTTTCAAACTCATTACTGTCACACGGCAATTCGCCTGTGATGAACTGACGGCCGGTCAAGCCCTTGACTTGATGCCCCTGCTCCCAGAACTTCACCGCGATCCAGCGGAAGGGGAATATTGGAAGTATCTGTGAACAGCAGGCCGGTATCAGTTCCTTCGGGTCCTCCAGGCTGTTCATGTATCGCGCCAGGCGGAACAGCAGGTTCGTCTGCTCGTATGTCTCCAGCAACTGCTCGCTGAAGTCGTCCATGATCGCGGCGCTACTCTCTGCCTGTGTGTGATCTTCGACGGCTTTCTCGAACGCACCGGTTAACAGGTTCAGATCCACATCCCCCGGCCAGGTGTACTTGGCAAGTGCTTCCCGGCCTTGCCGCGGATCGATTTGTGCTGCCTGACAAATATCAGCAAACCACGCACTGTCGAATACGCCGGCTCCGAACGTGATCCCCGCTACAATCGCTGTCACCCTGCGACGCTTACGCAATACAACAGGTAGCAACCAGCAACCGGCTTCGATTTCAACCGCGGAGGTTTCTTCCTGTGAAAGCCAGGATTCGATGTGTTGCGATACACGATCCTGCATCGCTGATGATGTGAGTAACTTTGCCGCCGAATCATCCACCGCCGGCGGATTAAGGTCGTTCGTGCTTGCAGGCAAGTACCAACACGCCAGCCGCAGCACCTCGCATCGTTCGGCAAGAGCCTTGGTATATCCAGTTTGATAGCCCGGCCCTTGCAGAATATTCATGCCGCGTCCGCCTCGTTTTGATAACCACTTTCCCCGGAGTCACTGTCGCTGAGAAGTTCATCGATCACGTCCAGCAATTCCCTGGCGCTGAACGGCTTGCACAGCATCTGTCGGATATTGGTCTTCTCCAACTCTTCGGCGGACAGCTTATGCCCACGAGCGGTGACCATGATCACAGGTGTGTCGGCTGTCAGTTCTGATGCGTGCAGCTTGACACACATCTCATACCCGCTGAGCACAGGCATCTGGAAGTCCGTCACGATCAGGTCGGGGTCGAGTGTCTGAGCTGTTTCGAAACCGGCCTCGCCATCGTCCGCGACCTCTACTCGGTAACCGGATCGCTCCAGCTTGTACCGGATGATGTGCACAATATGCGGCTCGTCATCCACGATCAGGATGGTCTTCGCTCGCTCCGTCACCAGATGCCTCCTCAAGTCGACAGGTAACACAAGGCCGCGCTCCATGCGAAAGGAGCGCTTTGATATACCATTACATCGGCTCTATTTAAGCGCCTCTGAATCTGATGAAGTGAGTTGCCTGTTCCGATAATCAATCGGTTTTATCAATGCAGGCTGCGGTCTTTCACTTGCCCAACACATCGCTATCAAGCATCAGCGTCACCGGCCCCTCATTGATGATCTCGACCCGCATGCTGGCGCCAAACCGCCCTGTGGCCACGTGCTGAATCCCCAGAGCCCTCAGCTTATCCGCGAAGTAATCACACAAAGGCTCCGCCACCTCAGGCCTCGCCGCCTGTATAAAGCTCGGTCGACGCCCCTTACGTGCATCGCCATACAACGTAAACTGCGAGATCACCAGCGCCCCGCCCTCAACGTCCAATAACGATAAATCAAACTTCCCCGAATCATCCGAGAAAATCCGCAGGTTCACCACCTTCTCCGCCAGCTTGTCCGCGATCGCCTGTGTATCCCCGTCCGCGATCCCAACAAGCAGAACATAACCATCCCCAACCTCGCCGACCACCTCACCCTCGACGGTAACCGAACCTTTGCTGACACGTTGTAGAAGTACTCGCATTGCACCAGCATAGACGATCCCGCCTGCATACGGCAATGCGCTCTAAATCTAACGGCTAACGGCTAACGGTCCATCCCCCCGTTTAGCCGTGCAGCTTGCTGCCGGCAGTTCCACTCACAAACGCTTTTTCAATAGTGCGCTAATCCCCGCAAACAATATCACCGCCGTGGCGGGCTCCGGCACACTTGCCAAGACTTCCGTCGGCGGCGTGCCTTCGTTCCAATGCGTCAGTATCGCGTCCAAGTCGTCGAGGCCAACAAAGCCATCACCATCGAGATCGCCGGACAAGATGTCGCCGGCGGTGACGGTCTGGTTCCAATGGCTTAACACGATATCCAGGTCGTCGAGCTCGACAAAGCCGTCGCCGTTGGGGTCGGCAAAGATCAAATCGCTATCGAGTGTGACTGTAACTGCGCTGCCGGTATTGTTCACGGTGACGTTGACGCCGAAGAGGTTGAACGGGCTGATGTTTTCGAACATGCCTGTGATCGTCCCGCCGGTCGATTCCAACACGGTATAGGTTCCCGCCGCCATCGGACCTAAGGCTCGCAGGTCCAAGGTGGTATCGGTGCTTGCGATGTCGATATCTGCTGTGGCGGTGACAAGATCAATGGGATCACCCACGCCGCCGAGTTCGATTTCAAGTGTACCGGCGTTCAGGTCGTAATCCCCCTCGATGTCCGTCTGTCCGATCGATCCGCCCGGTGCGAGTGTGCCGCCGTTCTGGACGAAGGGGTGTTCGAGTCTGATAGCCTTCGCGTTCAGCAGCGTCCCACCGGTGAAGTTGAATGCCACATCATCAGCCCTGCAGATCATGTAGTTGTCGTTGAGGTCCAGCGTGCCGCCCGTAAGATTGATCGTGCCAGGCTCCGTAAGGGCGGTATTAGTAGGTTCCGGGAAAAAAACCCCCCATCCTACAAAAACACGTCCACCATTTTCTATATTGATTACACCTCCGTAATAGACATCTAGATTATCAGATTCCCAGGCTGTATCGAAGCCGGTGACGGTCACGGTGCTCGGTTCGGCAGTACCTCCGATGGTAGCATAATCACTTTTGACATAGCCGGCATTCTCAATGAGTAAAGTAGATTCAACAACATACAAGTCAGGTGTATCCATAGATGAACCAGCCCCAGTCACTCTCGTGGTGCTAGCAACTCCACTTAGCAAGATATTAAACACACTTACAAGTTTGCCACCGTCAGCGATTACTGTGTTCTTCAACTCGGTGTCAAATGATGTAGACAAAGTCGATCCTGCACCGCTGATATTGATCGAACCGCTTGTACTCACCATTAAAGACTCGACATTATTATCGGTGACCACGCCCCCATCCAGGATATTAAGCTGACCACCGATGCTTACACCCTGGTGTGAACTAAAGATACTGTCAGGAGATATCTCCCACCTTGATCCGGGACCCGTGACAGTAACAGTTCCTTCCGAACCGGAAGTACCGCTTATGCTTGCGCCGAAGGACTGTACTACTGCTCCGTTTTCAATATTCAGAACGCCAGTGGATCCAGAACCCACACTCAAACATGAACTGCCATGGAAAATCGGGTGAACGTATCGAGTATCCCATAGCGAGCCCACTCCGGTAACGGTGACTGTGCCGTTACCTCCATCACCGATGGAGGCAGTCCCGCTGTAGACCTCGCTGCCATTGTCTATGGTGAGTGATCCATCAGTCGTTTCGCCTATATAAAAGTGTGTACCCGTTTCATCCCACGGGTCGGTGCCGTCGTACGTTGGTGTGACATCTCCCGTAACCGTGATTGCACCTGTGGCCGGTGGTGCCAAACTCAATAGCGTGATCGACAGGGCCAACACGTAGGCGGGGCCGAGAAGGGGGCTTCGGGTGTGCATGCTAGTCTCCCGGTTTGAGAATTAATAAGTCATGGCCAGTTTAACATAATAAGGTCTTGATTCAATGAAAAACCAGACCTGCAAGTGAGTCATTATCGCTAGCAGGGCGTTTTATCTAGATTAACTCTATTTGACAGGGATTTACCCGCACTGTGCCCGCTGCCGCAGCATGTGATCGGCTAACACGATCGCGACCATCGCTTCGCCCATCGGGATGAAACGCGGCAGCAGGCAGGGGTCGTGACGGCCTTTTGTAGATATTGTGGTAGGCTCGCCGTCGCGCGTCACGGTGTTCTGATCTTGCGGCAGACTGCTTGTGGGTTTGATCGCACAACGCAGAACGATCGGCTGACCGGAACTGATACCGCCGAGCATGCCGCCGTGGCGGTTGGTTGAAGTTGTGATGGCTTGAGGCTTGGGGCTTGAGGCTTGAGGGGCGGGCACGAACGTGTCGTTGTTTTCCGTGCCGCGTAGTGTGGCGCATCCGAAACCGATACCATATTCAACACCCAGCACCGCGGGCAAACTGAACATGGCTTTGCCTAAGTCGGCTTTGAGTTTGTCGAAGACAGGTTCGCCCCAGCCGGGTGGGACGTTTGTCGCGACGATCTGTGCGATGCCGCCGATCGAGTCGCGTTCGCTTCGCATCTTTTCGATCAGGTCGATCATCTTTTGCGCCGCTTCGTTATCCGGGCAGCGCACGATGTTTGATTCGACTTGTTCGAGTGTGATGCATTGCGGGTTCGGGATATCGGCAACGATAGCGCCAACTTGTGTGACGAAGCCGACGATGTTGATGCCGTGCGCTTCGGCTAAGAGTTTCTTGGCAACCGCGCCGGCGGCGACGCGCACGGTTGTTTCGCGTGCGCTGCTGCGGCCACCACCGCGGTAATCGCGCCGGCCGTATTTAGCGTCGAATGTGTAATCAGCATGACCCGGGCGGTACTTGTCTTTGATGTCGCCGTAGTCGCGCGAGCGCTGGTCCTTGTTGGCGATCAGGATGGCGATGCTCGTGCCGGTCGTTTTGCCTTCGAACACGCCCGAAAGGATCTGCGGGTAATCCGGCTCATCGCGTTGCGTCGTGATCTTCGACTGCCCCGGCCGCCTGCGCGCCAAATCCGGCAGCAGGTCTTCCTCGCTCAACTCAAGCCCCGGCGGGACGCCATCAATAATGCACACGTTCCCCGGCCCATGACTCTCACCGGCGGTCGTCACACGAAATAGCTGTCCGAAACTGTTACCTGCCATAACGGAGATTGTAGCGGATCGGGTAGCGGGTGTCGGGTAGGGGGGCGATGAGGCTGTACTGAGGGCTGAGCGCTGAAGTGGCGTCCACCGCAGGCAATAGCCTGACCGCAAAACAGGTGTGGCCGATCGGTCTACGCCGCCCGCGTCCAACCCCGTCGGCAGATACCGAATACGCTCAGTAGCATCAAGCCAACGCTGCTGGGCTCGGGGATGACATTCGCTGTTTCCGGAGGCAACGTCCCCGCGTTCCAATTGTTCAGCACCGCATCCAGGTCATTGAGACCCACGAAGCCATCGCCATCCAGATCACCGGACAAGATATCGCCGGCGGTGACGGTTTGATTCCAGTGGTTCAGCACGATGTCCAGATCATCAATGCCGACGAAGCCATCGAGGTTCGGGTCCGCAAAGACCAGGTCGCTGTCGAGCGTGACGGTGATAGCGTTGCCTGTGTTGTTCACGGTAACGTTGACACCAAAGAGGTTTAGCGCGCTGACATTCTCGAACATGCCGGTGATCGTTCCGGCGGTCGATTCCAATACTGTATATGTTCCCGCAGCCATCGGACCTAGGGCTTGCAGATCGAGCGTGGTATCGGTGTTTGCGATGTCGATGTCACTGGTGACGGTAACCAGGTCGATGGGATTACCCATGCCACCGAGTTCGACTTCCAGCGTGCCGGCGTTGAGATCGTAATTTCCTTCGATACCCATCTGCCCGATCGACCCGCCCGGCGCGAGGGTGCCACCATCTTGAACGAATGGTTGTCCAAGCTGGATCGAGCCTGCGTTTTTAAGCGTGCCGCCGGTGAAGTTGAAGGTAGCATCACCCAGCCCAGCCGCGAGTTCACCGCCATTCAGGTCAAGCGTGCCCCCCGCGAGGTTGACGACGCCTATCCCCTCGGTCTCTTCGCCGAGTGTAAGTTGATTGCCCACCGAGACCGTGGCGCCGTCGTCGATCGTGAGTGTGCCTTGCCCTTTAAGCCCAACCGTCAACAAGTCCGAACAGTTCCATACCGAGCCGACGCCCGTGACGGTGGCGGTATTATCCAGGCCGGAGTCATAACCGATGACACTGTTCGGGGCATTGACGACACCCCCGTTCTCGATCAGCAGGGTGCATTGGCCTGTGTATTGTCCCACCCGCATCCCGAAACGGCAATTCCATATCGAGCCGGCGCCGGTAACTGTGGCCATACCCACCGAACCGGCTCTATGACCGAGCACCCCGGCGGCGCTCTCGATCTGGCCACCGGCCTCGATGAACAGCGTGCCCCGGCCTTCGTACCCGACGAACAGGGCTTCCGAAAGCTCCCAGACCGATCCGCCGCCGACACGTGCCGTGCCGACCCCGGTGGGCTGATACCCGATCCTTCCTTCAATATTGCTTACACGCCCACCATTGCTGATGTTCAGTTCACCCGTGCCGTGATACCCGACATTCAGATCTTCGAAAAGAATGCTCAAGCGTGAGTCATCGACGTTTACCGTACCGTGGGACCCGGAGCCCACTCCGATATCACTACTGCTACTGCCCCGGGTTTCCACCACACCGCCGTCGAGGATGTTCAGCGTGCCTTCGCCGAGACTGCCGACATCTAGAAAAGTGGCGAGGTTCCATTCCGAGCCGGCCCCCGTGACCGTGACTGTGTTCGTTACGCCGATAGAGAAACCGATATAGCTTGTTCCGCCCGAGTTTACCGTGGCGCCGTTTTCAATGTTCAGCGTGCCGGCGCCAAGGCTACCGATGAAAAGTCTGTCGGCGATGTCCCACACCGAGCCAGTTCCCGTGACAGTGACTATACCCGTCGAGCCGGTATAGCGACCGATCCTGCTTTCTCCGGTATTGCTCACCGAAGCGCCGTTCTGGATGTTCAGGACGCCGTCGCCGATGTTACCGACGTATAAAGCATCGAGGGCATCCCACACCGAGCCGGGACCCGTGACGTTGACGGTGCCGGTCGAGCCGATCGCGTAACCGAGATAGCCTTCGCTAACATTGCTTACCGTCGCCCCGTTTTCGACATTCAGGATGCCTGAGCCGAAACGCCCGATATGCAGTTCACTCTGGTTGTTCCAGACCGAGCCCGCACCTGTGACATTGACGGTGCCTGTAGTGGTTTCACCGAGGCCGAGATAGCCGTAGGACTGGTTGGTGACGGTTCCGCCGTTCTCGATATTCAGCGTGCCCGTTCCCGCGCGACCGACCAGAAGAGCCCCCGAGTTGTTCCATGCCGACCCGGACCCGCTGACGGTGACCTCACCGCTTGACGAATCATACGCGGCAAGAATCCCGCTCGCGCTGTTCACCACGCTGGCTGCGTCGACCTGCAGTGTTGCCGGGGCGTTATAGCCGACAACGAGATTGCCACCAACCTCCCACGGGTCTGAATCATCATAGGTCGGCGTGATGTCTCCCGACACGACGATCGCTGCTTCTGAGGGAGTAGCTGGGATGAAAACAACAATCGATAGGCCCAGCGCCAAGGCGTGGCCGGAGACTAAGCGGTACGGCGTCATAAGATATTCCCGGTCCTTTGATGGGTTTTGTCCCGGCCAGCTTAGCATGCCCAAGTTCGAAATCAATAAAAAAACCGCACACAACTAAGTCGTGTGCGGTCTGGTTTATTTGATACCTCACAGCATGGGGAAGCTGGGGAAGACTACTGCCCCTGCGCCATCTGGATCTGGTTCGACGCGACCCGCGTCTTGAGCACCAGCAGGGCGGTCTCGAGCTGAGCATCAAGACCCAGGTCAAGCAGCATACTCGCTTCTGGTTTTACGATCTCAACGACTTCGCGGTCGGTCCCGTCAGGATTCTTGCCGTCCGCGACGGGTTCTGCGCCGGGCACGCGGAAGCGTTCCGCCGCCCAAGGCCGTTCAACCTCTGCGGTGACAGGTTCACCCTCATCACGGATGATGTCGACTTCTTGACGCAACTGCAACGCGTCCGCCACCTGGCGCGTCGTCATGTCGACTTCCAGGTCGGGCTCGATGCCCCAGGTTTTTGCGTTCGGCTTGCGGTGGATGATCCGCTTGCTGGGTAGCATGTAGTACTGCGTCGTCAGTTTCAGATATGCAGCGCCGTTCGTGGTCAGGGGAAACAGATCCTGCACGGAACCCTTACCAAAGCTGCGTGTGCCGATGACGATCGCACGGTGATAATCCTGCAACGCACCGGAGACGATCTCGCTTGCACTGGCTGAGCCCTGGTTGATAAGCACAACCATGTCGAACGCCGGATACGTCTTCAAGCGATGCGCACGGTAGGGCGGTGAGTAATTGTCATCACCATCAACGGTCGAGACGATCGGCCCATCGATAACGAAACGGTCCGACACATCGATCGCTGAGCTGAGCAATCCGCCCGGGTTAAAACGCAGGTCGAGGATCAGGCCGTTGATCGGGCCGTCTTCCTGCATCTGCGCGATTGCGGCGTCGAGGTCTTCGGCGGTCTGCGGGATGAATTGCGACAAGCGGATGTACCCGATGCGGTCAGTCGGATCGATCCAGTAATCCCAGCCGCCCTCGGGCTTGTGCGTCCAGCCACGGATCGATTCGATTTCGATCTGGTCGCGCGTGATCGTGTATTCGATCATATCCGCTTCGCCCGGCCGTTCGATACCGAGGCTGACGTTGGTCCCGCGTGGCCCGGTGATTTCCTGCACCGCACGGTTCAGGCTCCACGTGTCCGTCTTCTTGCCTTCGACCCGTGCGATGACGTCACCGGCTTTGAGTCCCGCTTTCATGGCGGGGGTATTTTCCAGCGGACTCACGACCATCAGCCGTCCGTCGCGCTTGGTGATCTGCACGCCGATGCCGGAGAAGTTGCCTTGCGTGCTGCGGCTGAACGTCTCGCGTTCCTCGGGCCAGATCACGCTTGAGAAGTCGTCCAGCGAACCGGTCAACCCTTCGGTCAGTTCATAAACAACGACTTCTTCAGGCAGATCGAGTGTAGATTTATTCGTATCCAGAATGCGCTCGATCATCGTGTCGGCGTCGCTTCGAGTCACATCTTTGCCGGGCTCCTGAAGCGAGATGCTCAGGTGCGCAAGATAATCCCGGAAACGTGCGACGTTGTCTTTGTCACTGAAGGCCGGGAAGGATTCTTCCAACCCTTGGGTGTCCAACATGACGATCAATGCATCGACCGCGCCCTGCATCAAGGGTGTCAGGTCACGAAATTCAACGTGCTTGCGTGTCGTGTGGCTGATCGTCTGCCGAAGCATCGATTTACGCACGCCTAGCAGACGCGAGTGCCAGTCCTCGAGTTCTAACTGTGGCTCGTCCTCGGCTTTTTCTTCTTCACCCCGGCTGGCCGCTCGCTGATCGTAAAGCGATTGCAGTTGCTTCGGGGCATAAAGCTGCAGCACACGGATATGCTGTGCTGCTCGATTTACCTCATCCTGGTATTCGTTGCTTTCTTCGAACAGCAGGTCAAGCGCCCGGTACAGCGCCAAGGCTTCCAGCCAGTCGTCCTTCTCTTCAGATTCCTTCGCCTTGGTCAGTGTTTGATCGACCAGGCGGACCACACGCACATCACCGAGCAAGGCGGCCGGGTCTTCAGCGAATCCATGCGCCTTGACAGCCGCGATGATCGCTTTTTCGAGATCGTTTTTTTGAATGTACTCTTCGAGTTCGGCGACCGCCTCGTCGTATGCCTCGCGCTTCTGCTGCACGCGCATCGCGTCATTGCGCTGATATCGCTCGAGGTCTTCGATCAGGCTTTGTACGGCACCCTGGTTGGGATTCGTCTCGTTTTCGCGCAGGTAGCCCAGTACCTCGTCGAATCGCCCACTTTCAGCCAGCGCATCCAGATCGGTCGCGACGGCTTGGGCGCTGACGGTCGGCGGTGGGGGGGCTAGAAAGATCGCAGCGGTCGCGAATACCGCAGTCAGGAGCACACCATATCGGATCGTGGCGGTTCGTTTCATACGTAATTATATCCCCTGTCCATGCAGCAACGGCATAACCGGATGCCGGCTCGGTTTAATTCAACAAGATACCGCCACTTCGCCAGTTACCTACATTGGCTTGGGATCTTTGTCAGGCGCCGACCGTGTTTCAGGCCGATTCCTTCTGCGGCACTCGCATCTCTGCCAGTTGTTTCCGCCCATCGATCGCGGCTGCATCTATTACGTACTTCGCGCCCTCGTTGTTCAACTCGGGCAGGTCGTACATCAATTCCAGCATCATCTCTTCCATCACGCTACGCAACGCACGTGCTCCGGTCTTGCGTGCGATCGCCTTCTCGGCCGCCCGTTCCAGCGCCGCTTGCGTGAATTCGAGTTCCGCGTTCTCCATGTTGAAGAAGAACTGGTACTGCCTCACAAGCGCATTCTTCGGCTCGGTCAGGATCTTGATCATCGCCTCCACGTCCAGCGGCATCAACGGCGTCAGCACCGGAAGACGGCCGATCAACTCGGGGATCATACCGTATTCCAACACGTCTTCCGCTGTCACCTGCGACAGAAGTGTGGCCTTGTCCTGGTCTTCGTTTTCGGTGTTGTGCTCGCTGGCAAAGCCGATCGCCTTGCGGCCCAGACGCTTGCGGATCGTCTCTTCCAATCCGACGAACGTGCCGGCACAGATGAACAGGATGTTCGACGTATCGATCTGGATGTACTGCTGTTCGGGGTGCTTACGCCCGCCTTGCGGCGGAACGTTCGCGACCGTGCCTTCCAGCATCTTCAAGAGCGCCTGCTGCACACCTTCGCCCGACACGTCACGAGTGATCGAGACGTTCTGGCTGGTCTTGCCGATCTTGTCGATTTCATCGATGTAGATGATGCCGCGTTGCGCCGCTTCCAGGTCGTAATCTGCAGCCTGCAAGAGCTTCAGCAAAAGATTTTCAACGTCTTCACCGACGTAGCCCGCTTCGGTCAGCGTGGTCGCGTCACCAATGGCGAACGGCACGTTGAGCGTGCGCGCCAGCGTGCGCGCCAACAGCGTCTTGCCCGAGCCCGTCGGGCCGATCAACAACACGTTGGATTTATCGATTTCTACCGGCGTTTCTTTCTCGCTGGCGGTCAGTCGTTTGTAGTGGTTATGCACGGAGACACTGAGCGCACGCTTGGCCATGTCCTGGCCGATCACGTACTGATCGAGGAACTCCTTGAGCTGCCGCGGCGTCGGGATGGAGCCGATACTCGGCCGACCGGACTGCACACGCCGCCGTTCCTGCTTGAAGATATTCTGGCACAGGTCGGTGCAGTTGGCGCAGATATAAACGTCGTTGGGCCCCTCGACCATCGGTCCGACTTCGCGCGAGCTCTTGCCGCAGAACGAACAGGTCGTGACGCGTCGGCCCTTGAAGCCACCGCCGCCGCCACCACTACCGCCGCTGCCGCCGCCGCCGGTCATTCCGTCGTCACCTTCGCCGGGGCCACGCCCCCCTCGTCCACCATTTTTGTTGTTGGGCATGGTCAATTATCTCTTGTACATTTCTGCGGTGACGTCCACGGTCGGTCGCCCGGGATACGTACCTGTCGGCATACGTGCCGGTAGAGGTTGGATCGTCCAGATGCTTGTGCATCGTTAGTGCGATCTTGGTCATGGCTTGCGCCTGAAACGGGCCACGACTGACTAACCGTCCGACCAGCCTCACATCATAGCCTATCCAGACCCGGAAATATGGGTCCAAGGTATGTTATCACGTGGGTTTTTTCAGTTGTGGGAAGCTGTTTGCCCAACTTATCAGGACTGAATCAGGTTATAGGTTCTTGCCGTCGTCATCCGGCGGATTTTCCTGAGGCGGGTCCGCCAAATCCTGTTCCGATAACAACTCGGGGCCCAGTTCCACATCCTGACTGCTTTTTGCCGACGGGGGAGTAGCGGATGCTGAAGCCTGTTCGCCCCCGAGATAGCCCGTTCCGTCCATCAGTGCCGCCGCCCGGGCCGCCTGGAACTCCTCGTCCGTCAGGCCACCCTCCCGGTGCAGCCGCCGTAGCTCAGATAGGTCGAAGATCGCCTCGCCGGCGCTCGCTTCATCCGAACCCAGCAGCACTTTCCGCACGATCAAGGCTACCGCCACGATCAGGATCGAAGCGACGACCAGGATCGTCAGGATCATCCAGATGTCATTCGTCGCCCGTGCGGCGCGTGCCGATTGAGCCAGCACAGGCGGTAAACCTGTGCCGGCTAAATCGGTCGGGTACAGCGCTGCTAATACCATCGCTTCGGGCCCGGTGGATTGATACAAGTGTGGGCCGGCTCGTAACGCCGGGTCAGCCCACATCAAATACTAGGCGCCCTTAGACGCCGAGCCTACTCGTCGCCCTTATCTTCGTCAGACTTTTTCTCGACCTTCTTCTTGGTCGTCTTCTTTTTCGTGCTCTTCTTCTTGGTTGTCTTCTTAGCCTCGGACTTGTCGCCCGCCTCGGCTTCGACTTCCTTCACGTTGGCCTTCTCGATGATCTGGTCGAGCACCTTCTGCTCGCGGATCTGCAGGTAAAGCTGCTCGATCTGGCCCTGCTTGTGCATCTCCTGACGCAGCTTCTCGGGCCGACGACCCTGCTGGTAGGCCAGCATCGCGATGCGGCCGTTCAGTTCGTTCTCGTGAACCTCGACCTCCAGGTCCTTCGCCGCCTGGTCCAGGATGAAGAACAGCTTCAACTGGCGGATCGCTGCTTCTTCGGAATCGCCACGCATCTCAGCGATCTTCTGAGCGATCTCTTCTTCCGGCACGCCGCGGTACGCCAGCTCCATCTGCTGACGTTGCAGGATGCGGGCTGTCTGACGACCGGTCACGCCCTTGGGCAGCTCAAGCCCGACGTTCTCGATCAGGTATTCAGCAACCTGCTTGTGCATGTCGGCACGCTGGTTCTGCGTGCGACGCTGCTCGATCATTTCCTTGATCCGCGACTTCATGTCGTCAACGGATTCCACGCCGACCATCGCCGGCAACTCTTCAACATCAGCCTTCTCGATCCGCTCGATCTTCTTGATCGTGACCTTGATCGTGATCGGCTGATCCTTGATCTTTTCGTTCTCGTGACCGGAGGGGCCGGTCATTGAAATGGTTTCGACGTCGCCGGCCTTCTTGCCCTTCAAACGCTTGCCCAGATCGTCAACCACGATGCCCGTGACGTGACCTTTGTAGTCGCTCTTCTTGCCGGGGACCAGCACGTATGTGTCGGGCATTTCCAGCAGTTTTTCCGCATCTTCGCCGGCATCTTTACCGGCCAGCACAACCACGTCCGACGACAGGTAGTCGCCTTCCTCCGCGGCGCCGTCTTCGACGGTGTTCGGCTTGCCGAAACGCATCTGAAGTTGTTCGACTTCTTTATCAACATCGTCATCGCTGACTTCGAAGACCGCCTTGTTAACTTCGATCTTGTCGAACTCAGGCAATTCAACCTTCGGCGCGATCTCGACCTCAACGACATATTTGAACGCACCGGATTCCGGCACCTCCAGCTTGTCCGGGTCCTTCACATCGGGTTCGCCGATCACATCCAAGCTCTGATCTTCAATGGCCTGCGTGTAGCTTTCGCTGAGCAGTTGGCCCTTGAGCTGATCCGTGATCGAAGATTTGAACCGTTTTTCAAGAAGCCGGCGGGGGGCACGTCCGCGACGGAAACCCGGCAGCACCGCGTCGTCACGCAGCTCCTTGTACATCGATTCGATCTTTTCCTTGATCCGCTCTTCGGGCAGTTCGATCGTCAAACGCTTCAGCGCCGGGCCGGCGTCCTCCACTTTGACATCCTGCTTCGGCTTGGTTTCTTCGTTTTGCTCTGCAACGGCGGTTTTGTCTTCAGCCATAACCCCACAGCTCCTATTTCTCAGGGTTGATCAAAAAATCTGGGATTCGTAAGGGGCGGGGGGTTTGAACGATGATCCCTGCCGACCCACGCCTGGCGCCGTTCCCATACGACGCCGGTATCTCGACAGGGCCGAGCATTATCGCAATACGCCATTGAAACGTCAATCCGCACCGGATTCGCTCCTCAATGCCGGTAAAATCTGATTGCCACTGCGGTAAAGTGTCTTGATCTATCACCGGAATCGAGCCTAGGATATGGATAGTCGTAAGGGGTATGAACCATGCCGACCGTTCATGTCATCGGCAACGCGTTCCTGATCGTTTTGTTCGCCGTTTTGGGCTGGAGGCTCGCCCGCAGTCGAAACGGCGCGATCCTGGGGATCCTCATTTCCGGCGGCGTCGCTTTCATCGCACTTATCATCGCGATCAGGCCCGACATCATCGTGATGTTTGTTCCGTATCGCGATCTGACTTTTTATGACAACCTGTATCCGCTTGCCGGCGCGCTGTTCTTCCCCTGCGTCTGGTGGTTTGTAAAAACGCGAGGCCAACGTGTGCGGATGGTCTTATGGTGCGGTCTTCTTTTCGTGCTTTCGCTCCAGCCATACAGCTACCATCTCGCCAAGCAAGCGCCTTCCTTCGGCACGAACATCGACAAGGACGGTGTCTGCCGACAGACCAGCGATTACAACTGCTCTGCCGCTTCGATTGTTACGCTGCTTCATACCTACGGCGTTGAATGCACGGAAGATCAGGCCATCGAACTGGCACGTACAAAATGGGGCAAAGGCACCGAAGGCCTCGGGCTCTACCGCGCTCTGCGTCACTTTGAGGATCAGAAACCACTCTTCGGTTGCAAGACGCGATTGACTCATTTGTCGCTTGAACAACTGCTGCAAAGCACCGAACCCGCCATCATCCTCGTCGGCCTGCCTTCACGCGGCAACGCACCAAACGCTGCAGCCTACGGCCGACAGAACGACTGGATGCCCGGCTTCTACCACGACGTCGTCTTCATCGGCCTCGATCCCGACGACAACAACCGGACCCTGATCGCCGACCCTGATATGGGTATCGAAAGCTGGCCGATCGCCGATCTGCGTTTCCTCTTCAGGGGCCAGGCTGTGATGTACGAGCCGAGATAACACTCTTATCGCAAATGAAGGGTAAGAGACGGCGCGGCAACAGCTTAATTTTCTTGCCACGATAACTTGCCATTCCAAGCCGCTTCACGCTGGCTTCATGTTCCATGGCGTATCCTCCACACGTGGCCTCTCTCAGACGCGGCCCGTACCCGTCGCGGCCACCTCCAACCACGGACGTCCGTTTGACTTTGATAGGAGCCCAGACATGCGTATCGCCAGGAAACTTGTCACCCTCATGATCGCGACAGGTCTTTTAACCCTCGGTCAGAGCACAGCACGAGCGGAACACGAAGATGCAGAACTGAGCAAGGCCGCCATGCAGGCCATTCAAAAGTTGGTACCCGGCGGCAAAGTGCAAGAAACCGAGCCCGAAGTGCTGCTTGTCCGCGTCTATGAAGTCGAAGTGAAGACCGGCAACCGGGAAGTTGATGTGTGTGTTCTGGAAGACGGTTCTGTCCTGAGTGTGGAAGAAAAAGTCGAGCCTTCACAACTGCCCCAGGCCGTCGCCAACAAGATCGCGGAGCTGATCAAGGGCGGAAAGCTTCTGGAACTCGAAAAGATCGAGCAGCACGGCGAATTAAAGCTGGTGCCTCTGGCTGAGCCACGCATACAATATGAGTTCGATGCCAAGGTCAACGGTAAAAAACACGAATTCCGCCTTACCACAGACGGCAAGCTCGTTGAGCATCCCCTCGGTCTGGCTGATGAGCAGGATCATGCCAAGCGCGGCGACGATGATGACGACGACGATCATAAATACCACGGCAGGCGCGGTGATGACGATGATGATGAACATGAAGCGGATGATGATAAAGATGACGATGATTGATCATGGCCTGATGGGCGTATGATGCATCCACGGTCATCGGCGTGGTTACATGCCGATGACTTTTTTCAGGTACCGCAAGGTTCGGTTATGAAGCTGCTGGTAATAGAAGATTACGCGCCACTAAGGCAATCCCTCGTGCAGGGACTACGTGAGGCCGACTTCACCGTCGATGCGACCGGTGACAGCAAGGAAGGGCTCTGGTATGCGCGTGACGCCACCTACGACGTCATCGTGCTCGATCTGATGCTGCCGGGCATGGACGGTTTGTCGATCCTCCGGCGGATCCGCGGTGAGGGCAACCGAACTGCGGTATTGATCTTGACCGCCAAGGACGCGGTCGAGGATCGGGTGAAAGGTCTGGACAGTGGCGCGGACGATTACCTGGTTAAGCCCTTTGCTTTTGAGGAGCTGCTGGCGCGAGTTCACGCGCTTATCCGCCGCAAGTACGAAGTTGCCACCAACGAGGTCCGGATCGCCGGTTTATGCATCGACCTGCGGGCCCGTCGTGTGACATGGGAGGGCCAGGCGATCGATCTCACTGCAAGGGAGTTTGCGGTGATCGAAGTGCTGGCACTACGCATCGGTGAAGTCGTCAGCCGGACCACTATCAGTGAACATATCTACGGCTTCGACACCGAGCCGAACTCGAACACGATTGATGTCCACATCGCTCAGCTCCGCCGTAAAATCGAAACACCCGATCGACCCCGTTTGATTCATACACGGCGCGGGATGGGTTATGTTTTGCAGGAATACGCGCCATGCGATCTCTGAAACGGGATATGGCGTTAACGACCAGCATAGGCGCGATCTCGCTGAGCGTCGTTGCCGCGCTCGCGATCTACTTTCTGACCGACGCCATCCTCACACAACAATTCGACGACTCGTTGATACGCAAAGCAAGGATACTCGCCTCCAGCATCGAAGTGGACCACGACGAGCTGGAACTGGGTTTCCGTGAGCTTGATCTGAGTGAATTCGCCCGGGATGAAGCGGGGGGGTATCTGCAGGTTTATCTGAACGACGGCCGATCGTTCTTCCGTTCGCCATCTCTGGGTGAGCATGATCTGCCCAACCAGGCATTGTCCGACGACTTCTCCGATGTCCGCCAGGTCATGCTGCCCAACGGAAGTCTCGGTCATTTTGTAGCCAGCCGGGTCATGCCGATTGTCGACAGCTCGGAGCAGCAGGTGACCAGCCCTGTTGTGTTGTGTGTGGCGCGCGACGTGGCAGAATTGCAGTTACCGCTGAACATTTTGCGTCTGGTCCTGATCGGTGTGGGGCTGGTGTTTGCCGTGACGATGGTGCTGCTGACCAGGCTGGCCATCGTGAGGGGATTACGATCCGTGGATGTGTTGGCCGATCGGCTGGGCGCTATCGATGAGGGCCTGCTCGATCAGCCGCTTGACCTGCCCGACCTGCCGCGCGAGTTAAAGCCGATACTCGAGCAGTTCAACGGCCTGATGTCCCGCCTTCAGATAGCGTTTGAGCGAGAGCGATCCTTCTCGGCCGACCTCGCGCACGAGCTACGTACCCCCTTGGCCGGGCTACAGGCCACCCTCGATGTGGCGCTGAGAAAGACTCGTAACACGGAAGAATACCAACAGGCACTCCGCAACGTGCACGAGATCACCGATCAGATGAATGTCCTGGTGTCTGCGTTGCTGCATCTTGCCAAGCTCGAACGCGGCCTGGTCACGCCGACTTACGAACCGGTGGATGTCGATGAGGTCATTCGCACGACATGGCGAAACTTGAAACATGCGCAGCCCGCGTCCTTCGTGTACCGGGAGCAGATCACACTCGACGCCTGCGACCCTGTCCATACGGATATCTCCTTGCTCACGCTGGCGATCCGTAACGTGTTGCACAATGCACAGAATTATGTCGATGACGGTGGGACAGTCACGATCAATTCACTAAAAACAGAGAAGGCTGTTCAGATACGCATCGCAAACACCGGCAGTCGAATAACCGCAGCCGACGTCGGCAAAGTATTCGACCGTTTCTGGCGTGCCGATCGCGCCAGAACAGATACCGGCTCGCGCTTTGGTTTAGGCCTCGCCCTGACCCGCCAGGCGATCGATGCTGTCGGCGGACACATCCGCGCCGAATCCCAGTCCGCGGGCGAATTCGTCGTCACCATCACGCTGCCCGATCATGATCCGGACAGAATTAACGATCACGGTTGATGGCAGACAGGCGTTCATAGACCTCGCTCAATCCCGGCACATCACAGCCAACGCTCTGTGCCCCACGCAGTGGCGCGCCAAAGATCGCTTCGATCTCCATCGGACGGCCTTCGTCGTAATCGATCTTCATACTCGGCAGGTACGGCTCCATCTTCGCTGTCCAATCGAGCATCATCCGGATGAACGCGTCTTCGATCTCCCGGCCCGCGCACGCCTTCGCGGCTCTTTTCACTTCCAGCATCAAGCCGTGTGCACGCTGTCGCAGCGCATCATCACTCATGATCGAAAGCGTGTCGGTATCCAGCACCACACTCAACCCATTAAACGGCACGTTCCACACCAGCTTGCGCCAGCGTGCCTGCACAAGGTCTTCATTGACGACGACATCGTTACCCGCCCGCTCGAAGTCCTGTGACACCGTCCGCAACCGCGGCGTGATCCCTGCTGGCGATCCGTCGGCCGTGTGGTCAGCGAATTCGACCCGGCCATAGTCCATGTGATGCACGTGCCCCGGGCCGAGTTTGTGCGAGCAGATAAAACACAACCCGCCCATCACATTCTCGTGCCCAACGATCTCGCCGACCTGCTGCTCGATGCCTAACCCGTTCTGGAGCATCAGCACCACCGTATTGTCATGCATCATCGGCGGAAGCAACTTCGGCAACAGGTGATTGCTCGTCGTTTTCAGTGCAACAATCACCACGTCACACGCCGGCATATCCTTTACATCGCGATACACCTGTGCTTGTGGAAGGACGAAGTTACCCTTGTACGAATCGATGCGCCAGCCGTGTTGCGACACATGCTCGTAATCGCTGCGGCAAAGGTAATGCACCTCCCGGCCGAGTCGCTGCAAGCACCCGCCGTAGTACGCACCTACCGCGCCCGAGCCGATCACGGCATACGTTGGCTCGTTGGGGATTGTGCGCTTCGCATCCATGATTACTTGGCGGTTTCTTCCTTCTTGATCGGCGGGCAATACGCCTCGAGCACCGGCGTGATCACACGCGTCCATAGCGCATAACCCTCCGGACTCAGGTGTAGCAAATCGTCACGGAACAGATCTTTCGACGGCGGCCCGCCCGGCACCGGCGCGGTAGATAAAATAGGTGTCGGTGTATCGATGTAATAAAGATTCTTGTGCTTGTATGTGTATTCTTTGACAAGCCGATTCAATTCGCTCGACTTCGGCCAATGCTTCCAGCGTGATTCGCAAGGCGTGATACCGATGAAAAAGATCGGTACCGGCTCCTCTCCCCACTTCTTGCCCTTACGCGCAAGGTTCACGAACGTCTTGTATTCATTGAACACACGCTCGACCGACTTGTTGCTTGCGATATCGTTCGTGCCGGCAAACATCACGATCGCCCTGGGCTTGTAAGGCGTGACAATCTTGTCAGCAAACTCGATCGAATCCGAAATATGCGACCCGCCAAACCCACGCTGGATCACGTCGTACTGCGGGAAGTCATCGTGCAGCGAGTCCCACAACCGAATGCTAGAGCTGCCAATAAACAGCACCGCATCCTTCGGCGGGGGATTCACCGCATCCTGCTCCACCCATTTATCAATGACGGGCTGGAAACGATTGGGCTTCTTCTCGGCAGTAGGCGACACGCTCTGGCACCCAGCCAGCAGGCTAAGCGCACAGATCGCAACGATAAGGGAGGTAAGTTTGTGATTCATCCCCGCATTGTAAAACTTTGCCCCCGCCATTGCACCACCCCAAGCCGCTCGCGGCTTAGCGCGCACAACGAATCCAATCACATTAGCAATTAAAAATTAGAAATTAGCGATCTTGCGGGCTTCACCCAACCATCGCATTTGTCGTGACAAACGTCACCAGGGCCGCCCCGTACGCCAGCACCGTCATGTACGTGAACTGAAGCGCCGCCCACTTCCAGCTACCCGCCTCCTTCGCCGCGACGATACTCGTCGGCAGGCACTGCATCGCCAGCACGAAGAACACCAGCAGACTCAGACACGTCGCGGTCGAGTACATCGGCGTTCCGTCCGCGAGCTTGGCGCCACGCATCGAGTCGTACAGCATCGCTTCATCTTCCTCGCCGACGCTGTGGATGATCGACAGGGTTGAGACCACGACCTCACGGGCCGCGAAGCTGCTGACGATCCCGACGCCGATGCGCCAGTCGTAACCCAAGGGCTTGATCGCCGGCTCGATCGCCTGGCCCAACCGACCAGCGATGCTGTTCGACAGGTTGTTCGACGAGATCAGGTTCTCCGCTTCGTGCGTCAGCGCCTCAGCTTCTGCAACCTGTCCCTGGGCTGCCAATACCTCCGCCTGCTGCTGCATCGCAACCGCCTCGGCAGGGGGGGTGGACTTCGGATACGTCATCGTCGCCCACAGCACGATCGAGATCAGCAGGATCACCGTCCCGGCTTTGATCAAAAACGCCTGGCCGCGATCGACCATCGTGATAAAAGCGTTACGTAGGTTTGGCGCTTTATAACTCGGCAGCTCGATCACCAGCGGCTGCGCTTTACCCTTCAATACCGAACGGTTCAGCAATAGCGCCACGAACAACGCCGCCGCGATCCCCAGGCTGTACGCACCGACAAAAATCATCGCCGCTTTCATCGGCTGGTTCGGCACGAGTAGCGCCGTCACCATCGCATACACCGGCAAACGTGCTGAACACGTCAGCAGCGGCGCCACCATGATCGTCACCAACCGGTCGCGGCGGTTCTCGATGATTCGGCTGGACATGATCGCAGGGATCGCACATGCATGGGCAGACAACAGCGGCACAAACGACGTGCCGGGCAAACCCACGCGCCGCATCAACCGGTCCGATACCACCGCCGCACGCGCCAGATACCCCGTATCTTCCAATAGCGACAGCAACAGAAACAGCAGGCAGATCTGCGGCAGGAACACCACCACGCCACCGACCCCGCCGATCACACCATCTACTACAAGACTGTTGAAGTCACCCGCTGGCAGCGCATCACCGACCCAGCCGCCCAGCGCTTCAAAGCCCGACTCGATCCAGCCCATCGGATAATCCGCGACCCAGAAGATCATCGCGAACATCGTGAACATGATCGCCACGAACGAAAGTAATCCAAGCACCGGGTGCGTGAACACGCTGTCCACCTTCTCCGTGATCGGATCATGCTCGCCCATCGGCTTGCGGGCACATCGCTGTTCCACGCCCTCCGCCCAGTCGAAGCGTGCTCGGATCGGACAACCGCCGCATGTCGAACAGGCGCTGAGCTGTTGCGGCAGAACGTGCGGTTCCTGCGAAGCCAACCTGGCGCTCAACGCTTCACGCAGCTGCGGCAAACCATTACCCGACCGCGCACAGATCGGCACGACCGTGCAGCCAAGCTCTGCGCTCAACGACTTCGTATCGATCGTGATTCCCGCGCGGTCCGCCAGGTCGCACATGTTCAGCGCCACGACCGTCGGCTGGCCCAGCTCGATCACCTGCCCGGCCAGCAGCAGGTTCCGCTGGATATTCGTCGCGTCCAGAAGCAGCACCACCGCGTCCGGTTTCTTATTAGAAGCGCCATTCAAACCCTCCGCCTCCCCCAACAAGGCTCGGCGTGCGATCATCTGTTCGGGCGAAGGGTCTGAAAGGCTGTACATCCCGGGCAGATCGATCAGCGTGATCGACCGGCCGTCGATGATCGTTTTTCCCTGACGTGTCTCGACCGTCGTCCCCGCAATGTTGGCGGTCCGGGCACGCATGCCGGTGAGCATGTTGAACAGCGTGGTTTTACCGCAGTTCGGGTTGCCGACCAGTGCGACGTTGGCCGCCCCATTGACCGGCGGTTGGGGAGTCTTCAGGACATCCAGCGAGACGGTCGCCGTCATACGCCGGCCCTCCCGTCCAACTCCGCAGACGTCAGGTCCGTGGCGATCGAGCAGGGCGGAGCGCAGACATCCACCTGCACCATCCTCGCAAGCTCACGGGCCAATCCCAGCCGGGTCCCCATCACGCGGACCACCATCGGGTTGCCCTGACGGATCAACCAGACACGTCGACCGGGGCATATACCCAGTGCACGCAATCGTTTATCGTCATTTTCGGAAACGCTCAGGTCCCAGACCACCCCGCACTGGCCCTTCTTGAGCTGATCCAGGCTCACGCGACAGCTTTCCCCTGAAGCCTGCCCCTCATTCGCTTCAGATGAACGTACTTTTTGGGCAGGTATACCGAACGAAATCATGTGCTGGCTCTAAACAGATTAACGGGGGGTTTGTGTGCACAATGCTACCTATACTGATACACAGTTTCAACTAGAAATCGTCCGGCACAAAAACATTGTCAAATATTTCCATCACCCGATTGAGGTTGGATTAGCCAATCCGCATCATTTATGACCTCACGCCCTGTGAGTGGATCCCCGCCTGCATGGAGATGACGACGCTTAATGTAGCGCCGCGACTTGTCGTGTAAAAGTGAACCTCAGCCGCGACACTTGTATGGAATATGCTCTAGCCGATCCGCGACTGACCGGAGGTTGAAATGCACATCATGCCCACGCTCGGCTTGTTCCTCGGCACCGGTATTGGCTGGTTCGAATTGCTGATAATGGCAGGACTTATGCTCGGATTCCTCGCCATCGTCTTCCTGGTCGTCTTCCTTGGGATACACCTGTCCGCCAAGAAAAGTAACCACGCCGGCTAATGGCTTGGCCAGTTACTGCATGAAGAAGCAGGGGGAAACCTCAGTTTTCCGATGGCCCGCCCGGACCCCCCGGAGGATCGTTCGGATTGCCCGGCGTGCTCCGAGATGCGTTATCCCCCAGATCGTTCTCAGCCAGCAGCGTGAACAGCTTCCGCCTCAGGATCTGCGCCGAGAGCAGCGGATCGTCCGTATGGATCGCCAGTGCCGGCAAACCGCGTGGCCGAACCAGCAGGGGATAGGCGTAGTGGATGCTCAATTCCGCCGCGAGCAGCGCCCGGCACATCTCCGCCATCGTCTTGCCTTCGCCCAGTTCAACCGCCAGGACGTTCGCCTCACTGAAAGGCAGTTGATGCCGTTCCAGCAGTCGCCGCGCCAGGTCGCCGTGCGATGTCAATATCCGCACGACCGCATGATCCGCCGATTCCACCACGCTCAAACCCGCCAGCACCAGCGGTTTGCCATGAAATACCTCGATCACCTCCAGCAGCCGGCCGACGCGGTTGTCGACAAAGACACTGAACTGTGTGTTACGTGGTGGCTCGTAGCCTCGGGCTGTCTGATCGCTTACAGGCGCTTGTGACATGGCTGGCAGATTCTAGGCCAGCAACCCAAACCCCGTAAACCCTTAACCGAAGATTGCGAATAATTTGTGGATAACCCACCCTCCGGAGCTAAGGATGGCGCGAACACCTTTGATAGATACAAACCCCGGCTGTCAGCGTCTCAAACCGCCACCGCCTCATACCAGCGCACGGTCGCTTCCAATCCCTGCTCGAACGGCACGATCGGCTCATAACCCAAAACCTGCCTGGTCAGGCTCAGATCCGCCAGCGAATGCTTCACGTCGCCGGCACGCTCCGCTTCATGAATCGGCTTCAATTCCGGGTGGCCCATCATCTTGGCCATCGCCTCGGCCAGCTCGTTGACCGATACGCGCGTCCCGACCGCGACGTTCATCACCTCGCCGCCGATCCGTTTCTCGCATCGGGCCGCCAGCAGGTTGGCGTGCACGGCATTATCGACGAACGTGAAGTCGCGCGACTGTTCGCCGTCCCCGAAGATCAGTGGTTGTTTATTGTTCAACAAGGCGCTGGCGAACGCCGCGATCACCGCCGCGTAGGCCGAGTTGGCGTTCTGGCGTGGGCCGAAGATGTTGAAGTAGCGCAGGCAGGCCGTATCCAACCCGTAGCTGTCGGCATAGGCGCGCATGAGTGCTTCGCACGCAACCTTGTTCGCCGCGTAGGGGCTCTTGGCCTTGACCGGCATGTTCTCAACCTTCGGCAGCGTTTCCGAATCACCATACGCCGAGCTGCTCGCCGCGAACATCACACGCTTCACGCCCGCCGCCCGCGCCGCTTCCAGCACGTTCAGCGTCCCCGTCGTGTTCACCTCGTTGTACCGCACAGGCTGCTCGATGCTCCGGGGCACCGACCCCAGCGCCGCCTGGTGGAAGATGTAATCACAGCCATCAATCAGCTTCGCGAGCAGTTCCGTATCGAGGATCGAACCTTCGACGAAGTTCAGCCGATCCCCAGCACGATCCTTATAGGTTTCAAAGTTCTCAACATCCCCGCCGCTCAAATCGTCGATCACGTTCACCGTCGCACCCAGGTCAATGAGCGCTTCGCTGAGGTGCGAGCCGATGAATCCCGCTCCACCCGTGACCAGCGCACGCTTGTTCTCGAAGTGGTCGTGATGCAAAGAACGCCAGTCAGCAATCGCCATGATAGATCCCGGTTGGTAGGGGGGTATTGAAAAAGAAACGCACAACAAACATTTGGCGGAGGCGGCTTCAGCCGCCGGTGCCATCATCCAACAAAACCAACATCATCCCTCACACGCTGGACCAGGTCTCACAGCACTTCGATCCGCGTGAACTCATCCAGGTTCGCCACGATGATCTCGCCGTCGTCCTTGCGGATAACCAGCCGGTCCAGCCAGAGCTTGTCATCCTTGCTGTGGGCATACCACGAGCCGGTCTTCTTCTGCTCGGCCCGTTCGACCACGCCCTCGACGCGCTCGGTCCAGACCCCCGCCTGGCGGGGCACCTGCTGGGTGATGGCCACACGCTGGCCGGGCTGGTAGGTATCTGTCGGTTCGGTCATATTCGCTCCTTGAAGATGCGCAACATACCCCATCCTGTTCGCGATTAAAAGCCTGCACCTGTAAAGACCCCCTTGTCACTAACAACTCCGCACGCAATAAGCAATAATATTCACCCAGCCCCCAGCCGGTTCCCACAATCCGACATCCAAAGCCCGGTCGTAGCCCGCAGGGCTTTGGCCGGGATGCTCACGCCAAAATCATGAATCCACGAACCTCGAACCCTATCTCTGATCCCGTCGCACAATCCCGCCGATCCGGTTATCATGTCCCACCCGCCGGGCTGACCCCTACGCAGCCCGACCTTTGGAGAGGTGTCCGAGCGGCTGAAGGAGCTGGTTTCGAAAACCAGTGTAGGGCTCGTCCCTACCGCGGGTTCGAATCCCGCCCTCTCCGCTTTTCACATCCTGAACGCCGTAAACCCTTGCCAGCACTACGCTGGCATTTTCGGCGCGCAGTTACGCAGACACTTTTCCCGCTAGTGTACGAGTCTGCGATCCTCCGGACCCCCAATCAGACATGCCCCGCCCACCGGCGCGAGGTTATTTTTTCCCCTTTGACTTCTCAATCCTCGCCACCAGCGTCGAGGGGCGAACGCCTATGACCTTGCATATCTTGAAGAGGGTCGGGATGGTCAAAGAGTTCTTATCCCGCTCAAGCATGCTGATATAGGTTCGGTGCAGACCCGTCTTGAAGGCTAATTCCTCTTGGGTCAACCCTGCCGCTTGTCGAGCTTTTCGTAGTTCATTGCCTCCCACCGAGACAGGCTAAGCTGGCTTGCCCGTTCCGTCCTCAGAGTATACTCTACATTTGAACCGTCAAGGGCTTCATTTGTGAGGATGCTGACGGATAGCAGCCCCTCCAAGCCCAACCTTAGCCACCTGGGGAATCAGATGACCCATATTCACCACACAAATGTCCGTAAGACCTCATGTAAATCAAAAAGCAACTTGGTGCCCCATTGCCACGCCGAAGGGAGCGTCAAGCTCATCGTCTTGCTGCTGCTGGGTATCATCGTTGCCTCAGGCGTTACATGGTATGTGAGTCAAAATGGCGGCAGCGTTCCTGGCAAAACAGAAACCAAAGAGATTGATCCCAAGGTATTGCAGTATTACGAAAAGATACAACCTGTCGTAAAAGAAACGAGGCGTTTACAGGCGCTGCGAGAAGTGGGCGGAAACTACAAAGAGCACAAAGACGCACTAATTGCCCTGAAAGCTGCTTACAATGGGTCGGGGATAAAAGACATCGATAGTCGAGACCCGTGGGTCAAAACCGCAAACGAGAACCATATCTGGATCAGCGCCTTCAATGCGAATATGGCAACGGTCCTAATCAAGTTTGATGCAGCTCTTGCCGCATGGGGTGACGCAATTAACGCCGCCAGCGCTGTATCCAGAGTCGAGGCTGAACGAGAACGGGACATCAATTTCAGGGCGGGCGACAAGGATATCGCTGAAGCTCTTGATTGTTATGCGGATATCGAACGTGAAGTTCAGCTATTTAAAACCGATTGGTCTTAATCGCCCAACAGCTTCCGTGCTCGCACACGGGCACACACAGGCGGACTCGCCGATAAGATAGAATTGTCAGCCGGAGACCGGCTATCACCGCCCAATTTAATGCGGGCAATGGTATCACCCGCATGGCAATCAGGATTGACCGTACGTCTCAAAAACACATCAAGGCATGTAAAAATGTGTTTTAGCAGGCATTAATCGCTTCAAAAATTCTGTAAGGCAGCTATTCTGCTGGCTTCCGCGATCATTAAACGCAATAATCTCCTTGCCTATGAAGGGCAGGCGTGATGACTAAATCCAAATCTGGTTCAGCTCCGGTGGCAATTGAGCATCTCATCAATGAGCCGCTCGTGGGGAATAGCGCGTTCGGTCTGTGGCACGACATGACCCGGCCCGTCTTCGACGTCGGGCACGTGCAATCGCGGCGGGACTACCAGATACAGTCGGAGTGGTTCGTCGTGGACGGCCTGATGTTCACGCGAGTCAACTTCGCGGCTTCGACCTATCGGCGAACGCAACGCCACGTTCGCGGCGGCGATCAGGATTACTTTCACATGCATATGCCGATTTCCGGCGCCGAGCGCGGACAGGTTCATCGCCAGCCCTTACGGGTCGGCCCCGATCGCATCACCCTGCAGGACTGGTCCTGGCCCTACTACACGGTCACCCAGCCCACGGCAAAGTTTGGCCTGTTGATACCGCGTGAACGAATCGAACGACGTGACTGGATCCATGAGCGCTGTCCCGTCATCAACTGGCCTCGCAATTCCCTGTCGGGCGCGGCGCTTGCCTTCGCATGGCAAACGCTCTGGTCCACGTTGGTCTCAGGACAGACGCAAACCGCATCGCAACTGACGACCCACTTTGTCGCACTGATTAACAAACTGGTGGACAGACAGTGGCGGCAGGCATCCGCCACGGAATCCAGCGACATGCTGCTGTCGGTGATGACGGCATTCCTCGACGAACGGCTGGACGAGCCACAACTGGGGCCGCGCGATCTTGTCGAGGCTTTCGGCTGTTCGCGTGCCACAACACATCGATTGTTCACCAGTGTGGGCGGCGTGCGTACTTACCTTCGAAACCAGCGATTGGCTCGCTGCTTTGCAGAACTGGCCCTGGCACCCCAACCGGATCGTTACATTTACGAGGTCGCCGAGCGGTGGGGATTCAGCAGTGCCTCGCACTTCAGCCGCGCCTTCCGCAACCGCTTTGGACTGGGCGCGCAGCAACTGCACGAGTCCGCTCTGACCAGTTTCCCTGCTGATCATCACGAGACCAGCGACAGCCGTAATATCGACCAGGTACACCGCTGGCTGATGTATTGAGAAGATGATGGCTCCGGTTCACAGTTCCAGAGTATTGGATTCACTCCAAAGAAGTGATACATATCGAATGCAACTTTGGGGGGGGGTAATGTGAGGAAGCTAAAAAGGGCTAGCCTGAATAGATGGATTATAAGAAGCCGATCGTAACTGGGTCGCGCCTTAAATTTCTTTGGATGTCACTCTGAAAGCATCCAATCGCTGATTCTGGTGTGGGCGGGCTTGTTCAAATCACACTCTTCGTATTACGGTTGTTATCTGTAAGATCGACGTTAGATATGTATACGGTCCAGAGTCTCCCCTGACTTGGCCTTCGACTTCGTGGCCGCCCGAAGCTGGGTGAGTTCACGCTGCATGGTGTTCTCAAAGACGATGATATCGCCGCTGTGCAGGATCAGGTTGGCACCACGTTCGATCCAGCGCACTTCCGCATCGATGTTGTCACCGCGACTGAAGGTGGCGTGAATTCCGGCGCTTATGCCGGCTGCTCGTGCCTTGTCGATGATCGTGTCCACCGCCGAGATGAAGGTTGGATGATCGTACTGCTCGGGTACGCCCAGACTGGTGGAAAGATCGTGCGGCCCGATGACGATGGCGTCGACGCCTTCGACGCTAAGAATCTGGTCCAGGCTCTCCATGGCGGGCACACTTTCAATGTTAATGATGAGGCTGTGGCCAGCGTTGTGGCGTCGGATGTACTCAGCCAACTGGCCGTTGAGCTGTTCTCGTCCGCCGAGCAGATCCCGTAGCTTGCGACCCTTGAGAGGTCGATACTTGGTTGCACCCACCAGTTCGCGGACCTGCTCGACGGTTTCTATGTAGGGTACCATCACACCTGCCGCCCCATCATCCAGGGCGACCGTCACCTGGTAAGGATCGGGTTTCGGCACGCGCACCACCGGCGGCAAACCCATGGCCGCGTAGGTACGGCACATCCATGACAGTTCGTTACGATTAATGGCGATGTGCTCGGTGTCGATGAACACATAATCCAGCCCGATGCGATGCATCACCTTGGGCCAGGCGGGTGAACTTGAGACGATGAGCGTTCCGAAAAGGCGATCACCATTGCGTAACGCAGCGGCAAACTCATAACTATTCATGTGTATTCCTTGCGTGGTCGGCTATTGATTCGGTAATCTTGGAGTGTCTGTTTCCAGTCGGTGTCACCTAAGTGTTCACTACGGCGTGCCAAAAGTTGGCACTCGGGCTACAGTCGGGGTTGCGATACAACAAAATCCAAAAGAGGAAGTTGACGGATCATCAGCGACCCTCGCGCCACCGAAGCAGCGCCACCGCGCCTGTGCTCAGCACAGCCAGCGAGGCCGGTTCCGGCAGGGCTGTACCACCCGGTGTCGTGCCAGCGTTCCAATTGCCCAGCACCGTGTCCAGGTCCGCCAAGCCCACGAACCCGTCACCGCTGGGATCTGCCAGCGGGTTGCCGGGGGGGACAAACTGGTTCCATGCACCCAGCACAATGTCCAGATCGTTCTTATCAACGAATCCGTTGCCGTCCAAGTCGCCGGCGAGCATCCTTTGCAAAAAAAGGTCCGCTGTCAATGCCGCCATTGAGATGCGCAGGTGTTGCAGATCACCGTCGAACTGATCCTGGCCCGAAGCGGTGGAACCGATGTACGGGACCATTGCATTACCGATCACGGCCCCAAAATCGTGTGTGGTCGGGTCGATAAACGTGTCGGTGAGTTGATGGTCGATGTACAGATAGAAACGTTGGGCTGCGGCGTCTCGAACTACTGCAACATGGTGCCAAGCGCCATCGTTAATGTCTGTGTCGCTCAGTAGGCTCGCTTGGTTACCCGAAAGATCACGGGTATAAAACAGCAGCTTGCCGTTCTCGATGCCAATCGAGTAGGCGCCTTTGGTATTAGGCCCGCTCTTGTCGAAGATTATGCCCCTGTCTGTGTCGTGTTGTTCGGTGCGGAAGACGGCCTCGATCGTGAAGCTGTCCTCATGCGCAAACTCGAAGTTCCCGGATTCCTTGGCCTTAAGCACGCGGATCGTGTCGTTGCTGTTGGCGCCCGTGAAGCGAAGAGCGCCCGCGCCCGGATAATCGGCGCTGCCCGAAACCTGTGTCATAGATGCCACAGCGTAGCCGTCGTAGTTATAGCCGTCGATACTGGTGACAAGGTTTGTGCCATTGGCACTGGTTAAATAAGCCGCATCGAAGTTGTAGTGCAGCGCGGTGGGGCTGTCCAGCCAGTCCTCGGTGAACGTCGTGAAGCGAATCTCCTCGTAGGTTTTTTTGTTGCCCCACTCGTAAAGCACCCCGATTCGGCCATCTTGCAGCTTGACGAGATCGGAATATGCGGACCGCTCACGGTTGATCAGCTTCCCCTCATCCCAGGAAGTGGACTCGTCAAATGAACTGCGGACATGTAAATCGGTGCGCGAGTCCTGTGACTTGGGATTGGAGAACAGGATACGGTTACGGTCGTCACCCGCGTCGATGGCCGAGTATCTTACGACGCTGCCCTGGACCTTTGGGTCGATCAATCCGTACTCGATCTGTGCCTGATTGGTGAAAGACAGACCACCGTCTTCGCTGTACCCGATCAGTCGGTGACGTGAGAAGTCGCCTTGGTTGCGGGTGTTGACATAGAGCGTGCCATCGACGAGTTCGGTGACCGTGGCCTCACCCGGCCCAATGCCTTCCGTAGGGTTCGTCAAGACCCCACCGACGTTCCAGGATGCACCCCCGTCATCCGAATAGATGAGGTGGGCTTCACGCCCCATGGGCTCGAGTGGTACGCCGCGTAGCGAGTGACTGCCGGGGATAACCAGGCGGCCGGCATGAGGCCCGCGCTGCAACTGGATACCGTGCGTCGGACCAAAAACGTAACCTTTCCAGTTTGAGGGGTTGGCCGAGGATTTGATATTCACGGGGGCTGACCAGGTCAGGCCGTGGTCACTGCTCGTAATGACGTATGGGGTTTCCACATCCACGCTATAAGGCAGGATGATATTGCCGGTGGTCTGATCAAGAACCGGTGTGGGATTACCTGCTTTCCCGGCACCATTGTCTGCCAGCAGTTGCATCGGCCCCCAACTCACACCACCGTCGGTGCTGCGCTTGAGCACGATGTCTATGTCACCTTCATCTTGCAGGTTGTCACGCCGCGCCTCGGCAAACGCGAGTAGGTCGCCGTTCTGCGCCGTGATAATCGCGGGAATGCGAAACGCGAAGTACCCGTTCTCGCCACGATCGAAAACGGTTGTCTCAATCATCGTCGAGGCATGCGCAGCCGAAGCGCAAACGCTTACTACCATGGCCAAGACTGTTATTCTCATCACAACACCCCACTTTTTAATAAAAAGTATGCGGGCACCGGCTCCAATCATCCAAGATCTTGTGTTATGTTTCGAGGTTCCAAGTCGACAGGGACCGTCACGTGTCGAACGGGCAGGCCCATGACCGCCTCCCTCAGGAGAACTCCTATTTCTCGCCCCTGTTGTTCGGGTGTTAAACGACCCTTGATGTAGGGATATCGTGGTGGGGCAGAATTGCCACAACGATACACATCAGCGACCGCCAGAGACACGTCTTGCCCCACCACCAAACCATGGTTTTCAATGGCTTGCACCGCCCCATCCGCCAATGCTTCGCTGCGAGCGATGATACCCAATGAAGTGGGATCGGTGTGCAACAGCTTGCGAACTTCGGCGTCTACCGCGGGTTTGTCTGCAGGCAGATCGCGGAAGTACACAGAGTCAAGCGTGAGACCGTGTCTGGAAGCGGCAGCCTGCAATCCATCTTGAAACGCCGGCTCACCGGCATGCATCCGATCGCGCATAAGCACCAGCAGACGCCGCTGTCCGCGCGACAGCACATGGTTTGCGCAGAGTTGGCCGATCTGATACTGGTCGCGGTCTATGGAAGAAAGCGAAGTGATTGATGGTTGTGGCGTGCCGTAAATCACCGCCGGCAACCCGCATTCCATCACCAGCCGTTGTGTCTCCAGCGATGACCGCACCAGTAGTAACCCAGTTGTTTTCTCTGAACGCAGGCAACGATTGATCGTCTGATCCACGAGCCCCAATTCGTTGCCCGATGACACGTATATAAACTGGACATCGAGCCCCGGGAACTCATGGCTGATGCCTACGATCACACCATCTCCCAGCAGGCCTTCACTGGAAAGATAGTGAGTTTGAACCAGCAGCAGCAACGATTCGATTGGTTGTGAAAGGTGCGTGGTAGAGGGCTCCGAAATGGTAGTGCCGTGCCGCTGCTTACGGACGATCCGCCTTTTTTGAGCCAATAGCTGCATGGCGCGGTTGGCGACCATGCGGTTGACCCCAAGCATTTGTGCCACCTCTCCAGTGTTCAGATAAGCATCACCAGGTTGTAGACCTCGTTTGGCGATGTCCGACTCGATCCGACGGGCCAGTTCGAGCACTCGGGGCGTTTGAGCCTGTTCGACTTTCATATCTGGAGTCTAATTAAAAATTCTTATTTATCAATTACTTTTATTTGTAATAACAGAATCTTTTATTAACATCTATGGAAGCAGGGCCAGTACGCTTGTTTACACTTATATATTCTTAATTCATAATAATTTACAATCAAGGAGGGCCCGATATGAGCAATCGCCAGACGATCTGCACTTTCATCTGCCTCTGGTTCGTCGTGTCCGCCAGCTTTGCTGAGGAACCGTCCTACACTGGCGACGTCACCGATGTGCGCACTATCCGTCACTTGGACAAACATCCGGGATCGGCCCGGCTATGGCAACCATATATAGCGCAGTGGGAAGGCAAACACTTGGTGGCCGCTTTTGGTGCGACAATTCCAGGCAAGACAGACATGGGAGATATCATGGCCAGTATCTCCAAAGATGACGGTGACACCTGGAGCGATCCGGTTGTCATCTTCGATCACAATCGTTGGCAAGGATCGATCCAGTTCGCCTACGCCAACGCGATCCTCTTCAAGCCGACCGGTCAGGACGTGCTCTGGTGCTTCGCCATGCGCTGTCCGATCGTGTACCGCAACAGCGAGGAGTCGCAGCTCGTGGGCGCGTTCAGCGCCGACGGCGGAAGGTCTTGGACGCCCGTCGAGATGGCGATGCACTACACCGGCCCGCTGATTGTCGTTGCAGGCCTCTACGAGACGCAGATCGACGGTCAGAAACGCTTCCTCCTGCCCGCGCACCGCAACACACTCCAGAAAGACCCGCTTGGCTCGCGCGACCAGTTCGTGCTCAGCAGCACGAGCCTGCTCGAATGGAAGCTCGAGTCCTACATCCCCCAGCCGCCCGCCGGCAAAGTCTTCCTGCATGAGGGGAACATCGCGCCCGGCGATGCACCCGGCGAACTCAAAATGGTCATGCGCACCGCCAACTACGATAACGACCGCCTCGGGACCGACCCGCCACGTGCCTTCTCAAGCACCAGCACCGACGGCGGCCGATCCTGGAGCCCCGCGCAGCAGGAACCCCAGCTCCATAATGCCAAGTCCAAGGGCTTCTATGGCCGGGCCGACGACGGCACGCACATCTACGTGTACAACGACGGCCCCGTCGGCCTGCGCTCTGCCCTGCGGTACAAGACCAAACCCGCTGGCGGGCAGTGGAGCGAGGAGAAAACCTTCTATGATGCCGGCATCAAGAACTCCTATCCCACTTTCATCGAGGTCGCCCCCGGCGACTTCCGCGCCGTCTGGGACAGTGGCACCGAAGACCGCCACCGCACCCACATCCACTTCGGCAAATTTAAGCTGAAGACAGAATGAGCCGGAATGGCGAACAGCTGAGAAGAAAGAAATAGGCATGGACTAGCTATAGGCTTTGTTAGTAGGTCTTAATTATTTAAGGCTGGATTCACACGATTGCCGGCGTAGGAGTACGCCCATGGACACCATAGAATTCGCCCTTAATGCAAGGCGAAACACTAAAGTGTGTGTAAAGCATGGCACGACTCGTTGTTGGCTGGTTCTGCTTCTCTCTATGTATTCGTTGTTAGCGGTGGAGGCTCAGGCGGATGGCCCGCTGAGGGTTCATCCTGACAACCCGCGCTACTTCACGGACAACACCGGCCGGGCGATCCTGCTGGCCGGTTCGCACACATGGACGAACCTAGTGGACTTCGGTCCGTCCGATCCGCCCGCGGAATTTGATTTTGATGCGTACCTGACGTGGCTCGAGTCACACGGTCATAACTTTACACGCGGATGGACTTGGGAACCGACCCGGTGGGACACGACAAAGATGAAGAGCCGGGCATGGCGCAATGCAAACCATTTTGTGGCGCCTCATCCGTGGGCGCGGACAGGCCCGGGCACAGCGCTGGATGGTAAGCCGAAGTTCGACCTTACTACCATGAATCAGCCGTACCTTGACAGGCTCAGGACACGTGTAGAAAAGGCCGGGTCGCGGGGCATCTACATGTCGATCATGCTGTTCGAAGGCTACGGCGTACAGTTCCAGAAAGAAGCCTGGGCCAACCACCCATTCAATCCCGCGAATAACATCAACGGTATCGACGGCGATACAAACGGCGATGGCAAGGGTATCGAGATCCACCAGATGATCGATCCAAACGTCACGGCGATACAGGAAGCATATGTCCGTGAACTCGTCCGGACTCTCAACGAGTGTGACAACGTTTTGTATGAGATCTCTAACGAAACGCATCCTGCCTCGACACAGTGGCAGTACCACATGATCCGCTTCATCAAGGACGTCGAGAAAGACATGCCCAAGCAACACCCGGTGGGTATGACCTACCAGAACAATCACGGCAAGAACCAGGCACTTTTTGACAGCCCCGCGGACTGGATTTCACCGAACAAGGAGGGCGGTTTCCGAGACGACCCGCCCGATATGGAGGGGGTCAAGGTCGTGCTCAGCGATACGGATCATCTCTGGGGCATCGGTGGCGACGCGGCGTGGGTCTGGAAGTCTGTAACCCGTGGTTTGAATCCGATCCTGATGGATACGTACGACGGTAAGGTGCTGGGCCGGCCGTTCCCGCGTGCGCTCGAGTCGCCACGCCGATCACTGGGCAAGGCGATCGAATACACGTCACGCATGGACCTCGCTCGGGCGAAGCCCAGCAACAGCCTTTCATCGACAGGATTCTGTCTGGCCGATCCCGGCGTCACGTACCTGGTTTATGTACCCGGGGATGATGTTATTGAACTAGACCTGTCCGATGGGCAAGGCCCTTACACGGTTGAGTGGTGGGACCCTCTCACGGCTGAGACCTTAGTGGAATCGGCGGTACTGTCGGGAAACTCAAAGCGAGAATTGGACGTGCCCTTTGATCGTGAGGTCGTGCTATTCGTTAAGTTGACAGACTCAACTTCTGATGTAATCCACAACAGTTCTGAATCGGAATGATCGACGTAGTCGGCAAGTGCTTTAGTATCTAACCGGATTGCCGTGTAATTGTAAAAAAATCAACACTATCTCCGAGGTCGCTCACGGAGATTAAGTTAGATCTCTGCCATTATTCGATAAGTCTGGTTCTCGGATCAGTCGGTATCCAACCTTCACTAAGCCGGCGATCCTGTGATGATCGCTGCGCCCTAAATCGCGCCCAATATTCATCTGGAAGCCCTCTTGGCAAGCCAGAAACGCCGATTTTCGACCCGGCGGGCCTGTTCGAATCCCACCCTCTCCGCTTTCACTTCCGCCCGCCAGGCTGCCGGCGCCATACATTGCGTCCCGGACGTATCGTCTGCAGAGCGGTCTTCAAGTATCATTACAAAGCCTGATTGGATAGTGCTTTCCAGACGCGATCGTTTGGTCGAGTCAATCACCGGTTCATCGGAAACTTCGTGGCCAATCAAGTCAACTGAGACGACCCTTCTTACACACTTTGAGGCCCGGCATGAATAAACTCCTACTCGGTTTGACCCTCACGCTACTGCTTCCCTGGTTCGCCTACGCACAGCAAACGCACATGGATCAGCGCCGAATCGAACTGCCCGACGTGCCGGGTTACCTGACGCTCAAGTGCGACTTTCACATGCATACCGTCTTTTCGGACGGCAGCGTCTGGCCCAACATCCGTGTGCAGGAAGCCCTGCGCGACGGCCTCGACGCCATCGCCATGACCGATCACCTTGAATATCAACCACACAAGGATGACATCCCGCATCCCGACAGAAACCGTTCCTATCAGGTCGCGGTCAAGGAGGCAGAGAACCAGCCATTGATCATCCTCAACGGCTCGGAAGTCACACGGGATATGCCACCGGGGCATTGCAACGCCATCCTTCTTCAAGACGCCAATCCGCTGCTTATGGACGATCCCATCGCTGTTTTCCGCGAAGCGAAGCGGCAGGGGGCTTTTACGACATGGAACCATCCCGCCTGGAAGGCTCAACGCCCCGACGGCATCGCCACGCTGACCGACATGCACCGCGAGCTTATCCGGGAAGAACTCATCCAAGGCATCGAAGTCGTCAACAGCGGGTCTTACTCCGATGAAGCGCTGCAAATCGCCCTCGACCATAACCTGGCGATCATGGGCAATTCAGATATCCACGGGATCATCGATTGGGAGTACGACGTGCCGGCCGGCGGGCATCGACCCGTCACGCTGGTGTTTGCCACCGAACGATCCGCCGACGGCATCAAGGAAGCCCTCCAGGCACGCCGTACCGCTGTGTGGTTCAAGAACACACTGATCGGCCGCGAAGAGCAACTCGTGCCGCTCATCAAGGCGTCGCTGGCCATTAAGAAGGCCCACTACCCCGGCAAGCTGTCAGTGCTTACCGTCACGATCGAAAACAACTCGGACGTCGAGTATCTGCTTAAAAATCAGTCCGACATGACGTTCCATCTTGACGCGGATGTAATCAAGCTCGAACCACACAGCACCAAGCGTCTTGATGTCAGAACCATCGAACGAAAGACTTCGGTAGACCTCGCCTTCGAAGTCCTAAACGCCGTCACCGCCCCCAACACGCACCCGACGGTGACGCTGAAGGTCGAAGTTGAGTAGGGGACGCGTTTGTCACCGCGACGGATTCACTTGGCATGGACCGTGCGCCTGAGATAACACCGGGAAATGAATGGACGATGCTTCTCTTTTGGAAGCATCGTCCACTTTGTTGCGGGTAGATTCGTACAAGTTGCGCTCAACATGCCGCAGCCGTAATTCATCACAGCCCCCACCAATAGTCGCCGTGCTCATCCGGTTCATCCGTCATCGACCACGCCCGCCAGTGGCGCTGGATTCGATCGAACTTCTTGCAGTGATGCAGTGTCGGCACGCTGACCGCGTCATGGATGATCTGGTGACGAAGGTCATCTGCGAAGCCTACGTCGCCGCACGCGCGGGTGCGTAGCAGGTTGATCTTGACCTGCCCGAATGTGTTGTTCTGCATCTTGTGGATCAGACAGGCCTGCCGCAAGAGTCGGCGGCGAAGGTCGACATCTTCGGTCAGCTTGGCTTTGCAGGGCAGCAGGTATTCCGCCATCAGTCCCAGGTACCGTCTGCCCGTTCGGCTGTTCATCTGCTGCAGCATCTGCTCGGCCTTGTCGCGATCGCCCATCCGCAGGTAAATCCTGAAAAGGTTCGTCCGCACACGCATCCCACGCAGCACCTCCGTACTCTCCGCATAAGGCTCAAGCATCCGCCTCGCTGCTTCAAGCCTGCCTTGGCAAAGCAGGTGGTAACCCAACGGTTCGGCAAGATCGATGGTCGTTCGGCCCAAGCGCAGGTGCATCAGGTTGGCCGTCACGATCCAGCGTTCGATCTGCGGCGGCGGCGATAGCGCCATCACCGTGTAGACAAACAGGTAATCGCCGACCACGTCCGTTCGCTCGTTTTCCCGATCGTGGATCCTGTCGAGCAAAACGGCCGGATCGCCAAGCCCGAGCCTTGCCGTGGCCCACGCCAGGTAACGCAGCGCCCGTCCAACGTCCGAAGTTGCGTAGCACGGCCTGCCATGCTCTCGCGCCGGCCGCATATCGATCAACTGCATCGATAATGCACGGGCTTTCATAAAACTCGCTCTCTGATACGCATTCACCACCTCGTCGATCGTCGGGCCCGGAGGTCGTTCCGACAGGACCTCTTCAAACATCGATAGTTCATCACGCCGCCGAGGATACCGCCGCCAGCTTGGTGATAGATTCCAAAGCTCCGACAGGTCAAGGCGGATGCGCTGATCCGCCATGTATACACAGTGCCAGTCCGCTCGGTATTGTTTCTTCCTTCGGCTGCGATTGACCCGCTCGATCGCCTCGGCGCGGATGCGGGCGCGCGTATCGTCTGGTGGTTGTTCCATCGCTCGACATATCCTTTCTTCATCTACCTCCGGCAAACGGTGCCCCAGCACGCCCGCCGCATCAAGTTGGTTAAACAAGCCATCGGGACCGATCTCGGCAAATCGCGTGTCGATCTCGTTCAACTGCGACCGCAGCGTGAGCGCATCAGCAAGACGCTCCCACTTTTTGTCACGCTCCCGGTTATGCTCAAACAGCGGGTGCGGCTGGATCAGCTTCCTGATGACACGCGGATCGTTCACCAACACATCGGCTTGCCGTGACTGTAGCGCGCCGGGCCCCACGCCGCACGTCTCCGCGATCTCGCTGATATCACGGTCCCACTCCTGAACCTGCTCGATCGTAAAACCCCTGTCTCGGCAGAACGATTCATGCAGCGACCACTTGATCGCCCAGTCCAGCTTCGTCGATACCGAGTAGGGGGCGCCTTCGGCCAACAATTCCAACACCTCGCGCCAGCGCTGCACAACCCCCGGCGCCCAGGCAGGCATCCAATCCGCGCCGATATGAGTCTGCGCCGCTTCGAGATACGCCCGTTGCATATCGATCGCCGTGACAGACCTCTCGGCACCGATCACGGGTACAGCCACGGTGCACGTCGGGTCGAGCACAAACCGCCGCATCGCGTCCATGACGTCGACAGGCATCACATCCGCGCCCGGATTGATGCCGGCTTCCGCCATCGCGATCACAATCGCCGTGGTCCCGACCTTCAGATACATCACCAGGTGGCTGCACGAGGATTCACCACAGAGTATGTGTAACCGGCGGAAGGGCGGCGCAGCCAATGCTTCATCACGTCCGTTAATCAGCGCGCGGCTGTCACCGCCGACCGCGCTTCTGAGAAAACTTACCCGGGGCGAAAGCGAAAACCGCAACGGGTGCCTCACATCGTAACCCCCGGCCCCGGTATAGATCACCCGCGAACACAGAAACGGCTGAAGCGGATCGTATAACCGAAACACATCCACGCTGTAGCTGTAATTCTCATGACACCCGAAAGAAGCGGGGCGGTCACCGTAGCTCTGATTGGTTTTGTAGAGCCTCACCTCGCGCCAGTTGCGATGCACCTTCTTTGCCTGTAACAAACCCGCCAGCACCATCCGCTCGCCGGCGAGCACGTGACACACCAGTGAAGCCGGGTCGGTGACTTCGGGCGTGGCGTACTCAACATGCGCGCCGTCACGATACGCACGTGAGCCGTTGGTCAGAAAGTAGCCGGACCGCTCCGCATAGCCCGTGGCCGCCTTGAGCCGGGCGCGTGTCGAACTACTGACCTGCTCGATGACTTCTTCTAACAATGGAACGGCCCCACCCGAGCCGCCGCCGGCTGCACGTCGCCGTCGCGAACGATCGGCGCGCGTGCTATCCGCCGGCAACGACTGGGGCATGGGGGCGATCGCGTACTCAGTCTCGTTCCCCATACACCCGTGCATGGCTACTCTCCACTCTCTTGACGCGAATGGCTGACAAACGACTCACTGTCCTTGGACAGCGTCCGCCCGATCACATCACGCCCGGTGTCGGCGACCAGTCGCCCACCTCCCCCGGTACGCTCCCGCCGCTCCGCCAACACCGCATCCATCGCCTTCCGTTTGCTTTCTACGCAAGCCACCATGATCCACTCTCCTTTCCGGCTCTGCCGGTTTGTGCTGTCACCCCGTCGGACGCCCGACGGGCCGACCCCATGTTAAACTGATATAGAATGAAATCAACCGTTAATTCTAAAACGGAATTTATTTTCTTCCCCGCCCCCCGTCGCCGCTGCCGTGTCGACGCTGGATATGATTGCGTCTGTTGGCCGACGCGCGTAACACAACCCACGCTACGACACGCAGGCATGAAGATCAATAGCATTTCCTGCCGGATCGGAATGATTTCGCATATATGCAGCAACCTCGTATGTCGTGCTGTTTGTTTTGTGCCGAGAGAGACGATACATGCTCGCACGGTTTTGAAAAAGCCACGCGCTGTCATGAATCGCGTGAACGATGTTCCCGGCATTGTTGTAGTTGTCGGTTTGTGCGTTGGGAAGAACTGGGAATTGTTGCCGAACCCGGCAATGCCGAAAAAACACGGTAAAAAGCGGGTGTATTCGTGCGCGATTAATCAAGCCACCACGGATGTGTCCCGTTTGGTGGGACGTCCGGCACATTTCGACGTACGCATTTTGTGTTAACAGGCATTGCTTTCGTTTGTTTAAGAGTCTTGCGATGTCATCGATGTACCAGCCACGGTATTGTTCCATGTGTTCCGCGGCGGAGCATACGCAATTATTTTTTTATTCAACAAGAACACCTTCCATGACGCGCACATGCGTGATATCATGCGTATAAGCACATCCGGCCGCCGTCGGGCCAGAACTCCAATCTAAAAATATAAGAATTATTAAACTACACCATTGATTTCGAGAATATACGTTGTAGACTCAAGCCCTTGCGTCATGAGTATGGATGAACATACACAAGCGGCAGGGGGTCAGGATGACGGGCAGGGCAGGGATGGGAGGCGGCTGTGTTCAGACCGGCCGGAAACTTGAAACGGTACTTCAGACGATTGCGAAACAACACAGCGCCAATAGCTCCCGCGGCTTGCGGATAAGCGATCAACGGGCGCACAAGGTAATTCTTAATAACGATAGACACATCCACCCCGGCAAGCCCTGCCGGGCCGGGCTGCGCCCCGTCAAAATGCCGGCATGCCGCATGCCCGGCTTGCCGATCACCTCAACCCAGATCCGCGATCATCAGAACAACGCCATAGCCTCGCTATGCAACGGCCTATCCGTATGCGGTCAATAGCGCCGCCTTACGTGATCAGTGCAAGCAACAAGGAGCTTAACCATGAATCGCAATACCAGTTGAACCTCAATAGATAGCTTGAGGCGCATACGTGTTTCAGAAGCACGGCCTGCCCCTGTCGGCGAAAGCCGTCCGGTTGGAGGCCGTCAGTGCTCGTGTCGGGTGTGCAGGTTCCGGCAACGCTGTGGATGCCGCTCGATGATTCTCGCCTCAACATAACTCAGTTGTAGAAGTTAAGAACAACCGCTCGCCCGTCCGTCACGGTTATGCCATGTGTGGGTGGATGATGGCAGCGCAGAGGGTATCCGTACGGCCCGGGTGTTCGGTGACACAGCATCTTTGCGCCCTCGGCCCGGGAAATACCGCCCTGAAAACCATTAAAACCGCGTAAATCCGTGATGAATAGGCCCTAAAGGGCCCGTCATGGTTATCACTTGCAAGCATTCTATAGAGCAATACTCATAAGAGACGATAGAATTATGGAATCCGACTTCAACGACAACGGTAACACGAAAAACGAAGTGCCAAGGTCAACCACACTATCGATCGAACTACTCGAAACCTTCGTCACGCTTATCCAGCACGACGGAGATGCAGGCCAGGCTGCGCGCGCGTTAGACATCAATCAACCAAGCATGTCCAAACGCATGGCCCACCTCAACCAGCCCGGCGAGGTGCTCAAGCGGCCGTGGATCGTGCGTGAAGGCAAGACATGGAAACTCACCGAAGAAGGCAAGCGCGTCCTGCCCGGTGCACGCGACCTGATCGAACGCTACCACACGCTCTACGGCTACACACTCACCAAGCCTGTGCAGCACCCGGTCGTCCGCTTCGCCTGCGGGCAATCCACCACGTCCGACCTGGTCCGCCTCGCACTCAAACTCTTCCGCAAGTCGCACCCCGACAGCCCGATCCGCATCAGCACCATGCGCGGCCCGCAGCCCATCGAGGGCGTCGCAAGCGGTGCGCTCGATCTGGCGCTGGTCAGCTACTCCGAACAGGAAGTCAACGAGATCGCGCGAACCGAGCTCTACGTCGAAGAACTCATGCGCTTCGGCTACAGCCTCGTCTGCGCCAAGACCAGCCCATGGGCGAAGGACTTCAAACAGCTTCCCAAGAAGAAACCGATCACGCTCAAACAGGTCTGCGAATTCCCCTTACTCACGCCCGAGCCCGACTCGCGCACCCGCCGGGACTTTGATGAAGCCTTGCAGCGATACGCTTCTTCATCCAAGCCCGAACTGTTGATCCAGACCGGTGGCTGGCTGACCATCCTCAACTATGTCCGAGACGGTCACGGCGTCGGCCTCGTCTGCAACACCGTCTTCGCCACGCCCGGCGATCCGAAGTGGATGCTCACGCGCCCCATCCATCCGCGACAGATGCCGCCCATCCCGCTGAACATGGTCGCGCGTTACGCGCCCGATCGGCCGCAAGGCATCGACCTCACCGAAGACGGCCTCGCATGGCGTGACATGCTGCGAAAAGCCATCGAATAACTCGCGCTCGACGCACAAAAAATTTACACATATAGCCCGACCATCCTGGTCGGGTCACATATGCATTGAAATATGTCCATCACCCCCGGCGCATCAACCCAGCGCCAAGCAATCCCATACACATAAACGCCGTCGGTTCGGGGATGTTCGTGCTGTCGCCCGCAGGCGTGCCGGCGTTCCAGTTGGCCAGCACCACATCCAGATCGTCCAGCCCGACAAACCCGTCCGGGTCACCGCTCGGGCCTGACAAATCCGCACTTGCATCGCCCGGCGGAACACTCTGGTTCCAGTTGCTTAACACAATATCCAGATCGCTCAAGCCTACGAATCCATCCCCATCAATATCACCTGCCACCGGCACAACGCCCGGCCAGACGAACGTCGCCACCGACTTAGAAGTCAACCGATACGAAAACGATTCGCCTTCTTCAACCACATCAAACCAGCGCGATGAATTCGTCGGGTTCAGCGCGATCAACACGCGCGACCCGTCCGGGTTCATAAACGCCACCGTCTCGATCACGTTATCAAACGTATCCGAATCGATCCGCACCGCGCCCGGCTGTACGAACTTACTCGCATGCGCGATGCTGTAATACTCTTCGTTGTACTCAACGCTGCCGTCCGATGTATCGATCGTCACCACACCTCGGCAGCCGCTGCACCCGCCGTCAAGGTAAGGCCCGTTGTTTTCATCCAGCGCCAGGTTCCAGAAGATCGCCGTCTTCGCCCAGTTGCGCGTCGAACCGATGATGATGTTCTCGATGTTCCACATCAAATTGTCGGAGAAGTTGGTCGCCCAGGTCCCACCGGAGATTTCGGAGAAGTAAATCCCCGCATCCGGGAAGAAGTCGTGGAAGTTCGACTGCTGATCGACCGTCCCGCCGTAACCGTGAAACGCCGCGCCGCTCACGTACTGCCCCGCTTCGGGGTCGTTCATCACCACGACCGGGTAATTCCAGTTATCCCAGTTATGGTCATACGCGATGATCTTCGTGTCGATCCCCGCCGCGTCCATCGCCGGCCCAAAGTGATCGCCGATGAACGTGCTCTGCTGATAGGTGCTCATCGTCATCGACGGATGATTGCCTCCGTGCAAGGGTTCGTTCTGCACCGTCATCGTGTCGAAACTCAGACCGTGTGCCTGATACCGCTGGAAGAACTTCACCAGGTAATCCGCGTAGCTCTCGTAGTATTCGCTCTTAAGTGACCCGCCGATCAGCGAGTTATTTGTCTTCATCCACGCCGGCGCACTCCAGGGCGAAGCCATCATGCCAAGCTGCGGGTTGATCGACTTCGCCTGCAACAGCGACGGGATGATGTAAGGCACATCATGCGCGATCGAAAAGTCCGACTGATCCACATCCGTCTGCCCCCAGGATTGATCGTTATAGGTATACGGATACAGCGACAGGTCCGACGCCCCGACCGGCACACGCAGGTAGCTGATGCCGATCCCCGTCGTAGGGGAGAACAACTGCTCCATCAACGCGTCGCGCTGCGATGTGCTCAACTCGTTCTGCAACAGCCACGCCGACGAATCTGTCATCGCCGCGCCGAAGCCCGACATCGTCTGGTATGTTGTCGAAGCATCGACGTTCACCTTCGTCGAATACGAACCCGGCCCCGCCGAGAAAGACAGATCACTTTCCTGCGACAGCAGTTTTGTCTGATTGCCTTTTGTCAGCCAGACCTGAACCGCCGCGTCGGCCCGATGAGCCGAAGCCAGTAGTGTTACCGCCGTTGCTACCGCCATGACCTGGTACTTCTTAAACATATGATCCCTGCGAAACGCATTTCTTAACTCCCTCTCCCCTCGGGAGAGGGCCGGGGTGAGGGCCGAGTTCCCTATGCATTCTATAAACCACCGATGAACACTGATAAACACGGATAAAGAAAACTCATTTCTTATCTGTGTTCATCCGTGTCCATCCGTGGCTAAATTCTTCCTGTCTAACTCCGCCGACGCAAACCTGCCGCGCCCATCAATCCTAGCAGCGCCAGCGTCCCCGGCTCGGGCACCACGCTTGCAGGCGGCGTGCCTTCATTCCAATGATTCAGCACGATGTCTAGGTCATCCAATCCGACAAACCCATCGCCGCTCGGGTCGGCCGCGCTGTTGGCCGGCGGGACGTTCTGGTTCCACGCGCTGAGGATGATGTCAAGGTCGTCAAGCCCGACAAACCCATCGCCGTTCAGATCGCCCGGCAGTGCGTTCACGGTTTCACTCACCGACGTGGTGAAGATAAACAAGTTCGCCTGGCTCTCGCCGATATATGCGGGATTCACGTTATCAAACAGGATCACCGGCCGGATGTACTTCGTGCCCGCAACCGCGGTCGCGCTCATCTCGAAAAACAGCCCATCACCGGTCACACTCGTGTCCGCGGTCACCAGCAGCTCGCCGATCTTCGTAAAGTCGTCGTCGCCGTAGAACTCGAACCCGAACAGCAGGTCGGCGTCCCAGTTGTCCTCGATGCGCACGTTGGTCAGCTCGAAGGTGTACTCCGTGCCGGGCGTGCCGAGCATCGCCTGCTGGTAGATGCCGCCGCTGTTACCGACGTAATCTGCAAAGAAGCTGGCGTGCGGGTTATCGCCGAAGAACGCATTGAAGCCGGTGTTGCCATAGGCGCCCCAACGATCGCCGAGGTTGCCGTCGCCGTTCTCATCATCGAATCCCGGGTTCTTCGCAAGCTCGCCGCCCGCCGCGGGGACCTCCGCCATGTACGAATCGAACACGAACACGTTCGCCTGGCTCTGCTGGATATACGCCGGGTTCACATCATCAAACGAAATGACTGGCCTGACATACACCGTCCCAACCACTGCCGTCCCTTGCATGCTGAACACCGCCGCGTTCACCGCGCCGTCGCCGCCGACATTCGACAGCCCAAGCCTTGTCGCCGCGTCGATCTCAACGATCGTCTCACCGAGTTTCGTCGCGTCGTCGGCCGCGTAATACTCCAAGCCAAAGCGGAGCGACGCATCGAAGCTCGCTTCGATCCGCGTGTCCAGCAGGTCGAACTGATACGTTGTGCCCGCCGTACCGGGGATCGCCAACTGATACACACCGCCGATGTTGCCGACGGTGTCAGGGTACAGGCTCGCATGCCCGTTGCCGCTCCAGAAGTCATTAAAACTTGCAGCACCCCAGGCGCCCCAACCGTCGCCAAACTGACCGTCCGGCACCGCGTCCGTGTCTTCAAATCCCGGGTTCACCAGAATGTTGGTCATCGCATGCGCGGGACTGACCAGCGCCAACCCGATCAACGCGCTCAATACTGTCGATTTAATCATCTCACTTCCTTTGCTGTTATGCATCATTATTTAGTCACGGATGAACACAGATGAACACGGATTAAGAATTAAAACCAGGGTTTTCAATCGTATCTCTGTTTGAGTAGTACCAGTGCTCTTGTTTTCCGGTTACACAATCCACCAGGCCCTCACCCTTGCCCTCTCCCAAGGGGAGAGGGGATGAACGCCATCACTATTTACACCTATTGATTCATTATCCAAAGCGATATCTATTCGATTCACTCCCTCTCCCCTCGGGAGAGGGCCGGGGTGAGGGCCGGGTTCCTTTCGTTTCCGATGTGTCACACCTCTCACCGCACCATGTCCGGGCAGGCCCGGACCTACGAATCCATCGTTTTTAGCCGCGACCCGCCGGGTCGCGCGCCCCGTGACCAGTTTTTCACGGCCACGGGGGTTGCTTGCTGAGGATTATTTACGCCGCGCCAGTAACGCCAAACCACCCACAACACACAGCCCCATACTCGCGGGCTCGGGTGTCAGTGATGCATCAAACACAAACACGTTTTCCTGTCCCTGGCCGGCCGACACCGCGTTATCAAACAAAATGATCGGTCGGACATAAGCAAGCAGCGGATCGTTCGGTGCGGTCGCGCTCATGCTGAACGCCAATCCGTCGCCAGTCACCGCCAGCGACATCGGCACGATGTCTTCGCCGATCTTCGTTCCGTCGTCCGCCTGGTAGTACTCGAGCCCGAAGCGATAGTTCGCGTTCGTGTTTGATTCGATCCGTACATCCGTCAGGTCGAACTGGAAAGACTGGCCGGGCGTTGCAGCGATACCTTGCTGGTACACGCCGCCCCAGTTGCCGTTGCCATCGGAGAAGAAGCTGGCGTGGCCGTTGGCGCCGAAAAACGCGTGGAAACCGGCCGAGCCGAAGCTGCCCCAGCCGTCGCCGTAGTTGCCATCCGTGTTCGTGTCTTCAAAGCCCGGGTTGGTCAGCAACTCCGCCGAAGCCGAATGCGTTCCCAAACTCAACAGCGCGGCCGTGGAAACCGCGGCTACCATCCATCTCGTAGTCCTCGTCATACGTTTCTCCCTTCTGATTAACATGAAGTGTCCTCCAAGATCTTCCAATCACAATCAACCGGCAGATTTATCAATTCTTCTTCTGATTGACTTCCGGGTAAGGCCAACCATCATTCAAAAACTTGTTGGGCCATTCCGGTGCGTACGGATTATTCGCAGCGCCGTATGGCGAAAGCTCTTTGTATTCCTCTGCAGTCAACTGACTCACATGCGCATCGGCGTAGCCGACGTTGATCCCTTCGTTGTGTACGAACTCACGATCCTCCCAGCCGGGCCAGACCGTGTCGTACACGAACACCGCTTTCACCGGGTCCTCGATCGCACCCAGCTTCTGCACAAGGTCTTTCTGAGCGCTGGGGAAACCGAGCAGCGCCGCCTGGATGTTGAACCGGTAGTACGCCGCCTGCCAGTTGTAGCGGTAATGCGTGTGCAGTTCGTCTTCCAGGTCCGGGAAGTTCGCCGGGCTGCCGTTAGATTCGCGCGACGGGCAGCGGAACGTTTCGGTGTATTCGCCCGTGTCTTCGCCGCCGCCGATGTAGGGGATGAGGATGTGGTGGATGTACTCCACCTCATCGTTCATCACACTCTGGGCCGTGCCTTTTTCCGGATCGTAACTCACCGCAACGGGCAGCTCTTCTTTATGATCGTTCGTAAATAACGCGATCGCGGTCAGCTCCTGCCGCACGTTCGACTTGCACGCCACCGCCTGCGCGCTGCGCCTCGCAGCACCCAACGCCGGCAGCAATATCCCCACCAATAGCGCAATGATCGAAATGACCACCAGCAGCTCAATCAATGTAAATGCACGCTTAGACACGTCTTGGTTCCTCTTCGTGGTAGGCGAATGGTGTTTCGCTCAAGCTCAGTTATTTATCCGCGTCCCGTTCGGCGTCATCCGCACGGGCGTCGCCGGCGGCGGGGCGGTCGACTGATTGATCTCCAAAAACGCTTCCAACCGAAGCTGCAGATTCTCACCCGCCGCCGAGTCGTGACGGATCGACCGGCAGATCCATTGACCGGCGCGGAAGCCGATCTCCGTCGCATCCTGGCGTATCGCTGTGTAGCAGGGCAGCGAGATCCTGCGCATATCCCCGTCATCCACACCGACCACCGACATCTCGTCCGGCACCTTCAATCCAAGCTCGTGCGCGCGGCGTGTGATCCCGACGGCAAGCATCGGGTCCGTCGCAAAGATCGCGGTGGGGGGCTTGGACATGGAAAGGAACTGTGTCAGCGCCGCGCTGCCGCCATCCAGATCGGGTGTCGCCGGCACGCGCAAACGTGGATCAACCTCGATCCCCGCGTGCTTGATTGCCGAGTAATACCCATCGATCCGGTCCTGGTGATCCGTATCGATCACGACGTTGTGGCAGATGCCGATCGTTGTATGCCCCAGCTCGATCAGGTGATTGATCGCCGCCTGGGATGCGGTGTTGGAATCGCAATGGATGTAGTTAATGTCCGGCTCATCGAAACGGTCGGCGACGACGACATGAAGCACGCCGTCCTCTGCGATCTCTTTACATAGATGCCGACTCTGCTGATCCACACGCACGACCAGCCCATCGACCCCCATCCGCTCGGCAAACTTCTCGAACGATTCACCCTCACGCCGTGTCAGCGGGTTCAGCGCCACGACATTGACCTTTAATGCCTGGGCCGCACGGATCACGCCGCCCCAGATCAGCGCGTCATAACCGACGTACTGCCCGCCGGGCGTTTCATCCAGGTACAGCATGCCGATGCTTCGCATGGTCGTTCGCTTCTCGGAATAGTGGCGGTAGCCCAGCCGTTCGGCCTCACGCAGGACGCGCTCGCGAATGGTACGGCTGACGACGTTCGGGTTGTTCAACGACCTGGAAACGGTCGCCGGGGAAACGCCTACGCTGGCAGCGATGTCTCGTACGGTGCTCACGTTCAGAAGCCTCCAAGCCTCGGGGTCTGAAATGAATCTGCAACAAACAAAGCATTTGTTGCAAACAACTCACAACAAATTACAGGCGATTCATGGGCGCGTCAAGAGAAATCCGTTTATTGGCTTAAAAAACTATGTTTCTTTGCACTGAAACAACTGAAACACATTGAAAACCATGCTCACGCTGGTATACTCTCAACACACTAATGAGGATTTTTTGCTTATGACCTTTCCCGATACGTTCACGTGGGGCGTTGCCGCCGCCGCTTACCAGATCGAAGGCGCCGCCAAGACCGACGGCCGACTGCCCAGTGTGTGGGACGCATTCGACCACAAGCCCAACACCGTCCGCGGCGGACACAACGGCCTGGTCGCCTGCGATCATTACCACCGCTACGAAGAAGATGCCGACCTGATCGCCAACCTCGGTGTCAAGGCATACCGCTTGTCTATCTCATGGCCCCGCGTGGTTGATATCGATGGCAAGCCAAACGAGAAGGGCCTTGCGTTTTATGATCGTCTTATTGATGCATTACTTGAACGCGGCATCGAACCGTGGTGCACACTCTTCCACTGGGACTTCCCGCTGCATCTTTTCAATCAAGGCGGCTGGTTGAATCGCGACTCGGCCGACTGGTTCGCTGATTACACACGCATTGTGGTTGATCGATTGTCCGACCGTGTCAAGCACTGGTTCACGCTCAACGAACCACAGGTCTACATCGACCACGGCCACAGCGTCGGCACGCACGCGCCCGGCATGAAGTACGACCCGCAATCCATCCTGCGTGTTATCCATCACTCACTGCTCGCGCACGGCAAAGCGGTGCAGGTCATCCGCGAACGCTCAAAACAAGAAGCACAGGTCGGCTGGGCGGTCGTCGGTTGTGCAACTATTCCCGCCACGCAAAACCCGCAGGACATTGACGCGGCGCGCAAAGCAACCCTGCGCGTCGGCGATGAGCCCGGCTGGTTATTCAACACCACTTGGTACGCAGACCCTGCCTTGCTCGGTAAATACCCCGAAGATGGCCTGAAACTGCATGGCCCACTCATGCCCGAAAACTTCGAGCAAGACCTGCCAACCATCAACCAGCCCATCGACTTCTACGGCGCTAACATCTATCAGTGCATCTACGTCCGCGCTGACGAAAACGGCAACCCGCAGCGAGTCCAGCCACCCGCAGGCGGACCCTACACCGAAATCGGCTGGCCCGTCACACCCGAAGCACTCTACTGGGCCCCGCGATTCATCCACGAACGCTACGGCCTGCCCATCTACATCACCGAGAACGGCTGTGCCGGCATGGACTGGGTCCACCAGGACGGCAAGGTCCACGATGCACACCGCATCGACTACGTCGCCCGCCACCTCTGCGCCCTGCGCGAAGCAGCGAACGACGGTGTCGACGTCCGCGGCTACTTCCTATGGTCCATCATGGATAACTTCGAGTGGGGCTGGGGCTACGACCAACGCTTCGGCATCATCCACGTCGACTTCCAGACCCTCAAACGCACACCTAAAGATTCCTACGACTGGTACAAACAGGTCGTCGCCACCAACGGCAAAAACCTGCCGGCCAAGTTCGCCCCCATGATGCCCGGCTTCGGCCCCGGCAGCGTCACACACCCCGCCAAACCCACCAACATCGCCATCAAACCCACCCAACCCAACCTGATCGCGACCAAAGCAAAAGGCTGATGCCTCCCCTAAAACGGGGTCAGACCCCGTTTTCTCGTCGTCTTGCCTTCAACCCCCTCTCCCCTCGGGAGAGGGCCGGGGTGAGGGCAGGGTTCCTCGTGCTTGCATCAACTTGATGAAATAAAAAAGGTGCCAGGAATCCTACCCCTCAGGTAGACTCCTGGCACCTTGATTGTCTGTTTGTTACTTATCAAACGTCCGGCTATTCACCGGTTTCGCGTCTTAGCGTCGACGATACCCCATCGCGATCCCGCCAAGCACCATCAACAAAGCACTTGCCGGCTCGGGAACCACGGAGAACGAGCCATCCGAGCCTGTCGTCGCGATCGTTGTCCCACCCGGTGAATAGATGCGCAGCGTTTCGCTGCTGTTGCTCACCGCATAAACGTTGCCGGCCGCGTCAAACGCCACGTCGCGGACGTAACTGCCCGAATGGACGATCGTATCGACCAGCGCCGGGTTGCTCGGGTCGCTGATATCCATCAGGTAGATCATGCCGCCGCGTGTGCCCAACACCAGCAGGTCCAGTTCATCGATGATATCGATGCTGCCATACGCTAAATCCAGGGGCACAGTACTTGGGCCCGATGTCCAGCTCGGTGATGTTGCGCCGTCGGCCCAGTGCGACAGGGAGCAGACAACGTCGTCGTCGGTATACCGATACTGAGCGATCCACCAGCTACCGTCCTCATCACGAACGAGGTCTGTCAGACCATTGAGGATATTGCCTGCGCCATCGGTGACCCGATCGATCGGGGCCGTGGTATAGTTGGCCGTCGTCGTGCCGATGTCGTACTGAAGCACGTTGCCAAGACGCACGTCTTCATCCACGGTGTACATCTTGCGATCCACGCCCGTGCCTTCGACCCAAGGCCCGACCGGCACACTGCCGTGCAACTGATCCGGCCCCACGCCGCCATTTGCCAGCACCACGCCCGCTCCATCACGGCCCGTGTTGTCCAGCAGTTCATTAAACGAGCTGGCCGGGCTTAGCATATCTGCCGTCCACACGCCGGAGTGAGAATCGCTCCAGTCGCTGATGTAGATGCTGTAGTCCGAACCCGTCGGGTCGTCCTGGTTCAGCGAGACCTTGAACGGGCTGCTCGAACTCGTCGACCAATCCACGCCGCCGCCGTACGCCGTGTCGCCTTGGCCGGTCACATCACCCTGATCGGCACTCATGATGTAGATGCCGTCCGTCGTGGTGCGTCCGTTAGTCGTGCCGCCCAACGCTTCAGCCACGATGATCTGGCCAAACGTCGAACGCGCCGGGTTTGCATCCACAGCCACGCCCTTGGGCGAGTAGTACTTGCTCTGAGTCAGAGTGTCGTCGCTGATCTGCGTCCAGCCGGCCGCCGCGTTTTTGCTGACGACGATTTGCCAGCTCGCGCCCAGCGTATCGTCGAACATGTGCGTCCCGGCGCCAAGCACGCCCAGGTTCACGACCGTTGCGCCGCCGTCATACACGACGTCCACCATCGCGCCGCCTTCGTTTAAAACAAACGAAGAACTCGCGCCGTTCAGTTGGATCCCCGAAGCGTAAGGCGTCGCCGATGCCGACGAACCCAACGCCATAACAGCGAGGCCGCCGAGCACGACCGGGGTGACCGCTTTCGATTTGCGTAATAAGCCTTTCATGAGATTGTCACCTGCTAAAAGAAGTGTGAATAAACGGCAGGCAAACAACCTCCTGCCCCTCCTAATTGGCTTCATAGACTTACCTTAAGTAAGCCGCGCTCCCACGCGAAGCCCGCCCGGCAACACCGCCAGGCTCTCCAACCATTAAGTGTAAATCCGCGACACATGATTTCAAGATAAAAATACTATAATTGTCTTTATTCTCACCCGCCGCACACCCAACACCCGCAATCTCAGTATCCTCATCTTCTGCATTACCCATGAAGTGAGTTTCAACCGCCTATGTTTAATTGGTTTACATCACCTCGCAGCCCTGGCTTTCTTACGCTGACAACGTTTAAATCGTGATATGCTTCGCGGATGTTAAAATGGGGAAGATAGCAAAATTGTTATAGAAAACCGTCAGAATCTACTTGCCTAGATTCGTTGATCCCACTAAGCTGAATAGAACAACGTAGCTCATCCAATACGGATCAGCTCAACCAAAGGAGAGGGAGACAATGTCTACCAGTAAGGCTTCGTTCCTGCTTGCCGCGACGGCGGTCGTTTCGATGACCACCGCACTCGCGCAAGCCACACCGATCTATGACACTTTCGGTCCGTTAGATGACGCGACCTTCGGCGGCCAGGGCATCCCCAATGATGAAGTCGCCATCGCTTCACAGTTCGTCGACGGCGACGTCACTATCATCGTGGCGATGAGCGCAACCCAACGCTACTCCAACCCCGCACTCACCAACGACGGCGCAGGCACCTACTTCGCCACGCCCGGCAGCAACTTCGGCGGCAACAACCAAAGTGCCATCGAAGGCGCACTGTGGAACTTCAATTACTACATGAAGGTCATCGGCAGCAACGGCGCTACGCCCGTCCTTGCCGATTACCAGATCGATCTCTACTACGACTTCGATACAAGCTTCGACACCGCGATCGGTTCACTCGGCTCGATCAATGTCACCAACGCGATCCTCGGATCCGCCAACCCGGGTGCAACACTGGTCGAAGATTCGCAAAACCTCATGTTCGGGTTCCTGGCAAGCGCCATCCCCGGCGTGATCTCGCCCCCGGCCGGCGCGTTCGACCCGAACGCCCTCGGTGAGTACAACTTCGGCATCCAGGTCAGCAAGGCAGGCTGGGGCGTCGAAACCGTCGCCATGGACGTGCAGGTTGTCCCCGAACCCGCCAGCCTCGCGCTGCTCGCCCTCGGCGGCCTGGCGCTGACGCAGCGACGCCGCTGATCAGCCCAACTGATATCACCCAATCAACCCAAACCCCGGCAAACGCCGGGGTTTTTTTCTGACCCCCCAAAAAAGGTTCCAGGGACCTTATTCTTGACGTTTTAGACCTCGGCAAATAGTCTGGTGGCATGGGACGCTCACCACGGGTTGATGTCGGCGGATATGTGTATCACGTCTTGAACCGCGGCAATGCCCGGATGGCGATCTTTGACGATGATGGGGACTACCAGGCGTTCGAGGCGATCCTTGAGCAAGCGGTGCAGCGGACGGCGATGCGGGTGTTGGCGTATTGTTTGATGCCCAATCACTGGCACATGGTGCTTAGGCCCAGACGGGACGGGGACCTGTCCAAGTTTGTGGGCTGGTTGACGCTGACGCACACACAGCGGTGGCATGCCCATCGGCACACGACGGGCGAGGGGCACGTGTATCAGGGGCGGTATAAATCGTTTCTGGTCCATGGCGAGTCGCACCTTGCTACGGTATGCCGGTACGTGGAGCGGAACGCGAAGCGGGCGGGGTTGCCGTCGCCGAGGGCGCGGGCGGAGTCGTGGCGGTGGTCGAGCCTGTGGCGTTGGAAGCACGGCAACGCGGAGCAGAAACGCCTGCTAAGCCCTTGGCCCACACCGGGCGGGAGACGGCCGAGGGGTTGGCTTGCGTTAGTGAATCAGCCGCAGACCTCAGCAGAACTCGAGGCCCTGCGCATCGCCGCCAACCGTTGCAGCCCCTACGGCTCCCGCGCATGGCGCGACCGCATGATCCGCAAGCACGGCCTGGAAACGACCGTCAGACCCAGAGGCCGCCCGAAGAAGGTCACCGAAAAAGGTTCCTGACACCATTTCTGTCCACCATTTCTGTCCCCTGACACCATTTCTGTCCGGTGTATGAAGTCTTGCGTTTTCGGGGATCGTGGCTGTAGGCTATAAGCTGGTTACTGAGAAGTCCGGCTGTGTAGTCGGGTGGAGGTCAAATGGGAAATGTCGGTTAAAATTAGTGGCTGTTTCAAAACGGTATTTGTTAGGGTCAGAATCTCGGATTGAAGATCACTAACTGGGTCGCCCGGCGGTTTTGAAACAGCTTCTAGTAATAAAAAATGATTGACAGGAGTCGGTGCTCCTGATATTTTCATTGTAGACATGGGCGGATGGTCTAAAGGCCGTGGATCTGCAATCTGTTGCAGACGGAGGAGAAGGACCCATGAAAACACGTATTCTTACTGCAGTTCTACTCATCGGCGCGGTGTCTTCAGTCACGCAGGCCGCGACACTTTCGTTCGGCATTCCCGAGATCGCGGGCTTCTCGCAGTTGGATGCAAGTGACCCGGCCACGATCACCGTGAACAACGGCGTGATCCCCGCCGGGACCGCGGTGACGTTCACGACCATCTTCGCCCCGCCGCAGACCGGGCTACAGGCCGCGGGCGTCGGACTCGACGGGCTCAGCATCCCGTTCGCCGCCGGCGACGACTTCGCGCTTACGCTCAAGAACTCCAACGAGAACAGTTGGATCTTCCAACTCGTCGTCGAGACCGACCAGGGCGACTTCGTCAGCGCCCCGCCGGTGTTCCTGGCGCCGAATCTCACCGCCGACTTCAGCGCCCCGCTGGGAGGCGTGGCCGGGACCATCAGTTCGGTCTACTTCACGGTGGGCGGCGACGTGCCCTATCCGGACGGCGATCGCACCCCCGAATATCAGATCAGCCCCGAACCGGCGAGCCTAGCCCTGCTGACGCTGGGCGTCATCGGCCTGGCCGGCCGGCGTCGCAGGTAAGCCCCGACTCTCAGTCCACCAAATACCTCAAAGCCCCTCGGCCGAAAAGCCGCCGGGCTTTTTTATGCGCGCGGGGGTCCAGAAAAGAAACTATGAAAGTCGGGTCTCCCGGTGAGTGGTCTTCGCGCCGAAAAAGGTTCTTGACACCGAAAAAGGTTCCTGACACCATTTCTGTCACAGACAATCCATGGGGGAATTTGATGTGGAAGGTATCATGGCCAACTTCTGGCCTAGGATTAAAACTAGTCACTTCGATAGTTCGCAAATCTTCCCAATATTCATCTGGATTAAGCTGTCCTGTCTCCAGGTGTTGTTGCAAAGGGCGTCCTTTTACGGAGACAGTTGCTGTTCTCGCGATCCACAGGCCATCTACTTCCTGCGGAGCAATCCGAACTTCCATGATGCTTCGAATTTTTTTCTGCTTCTCGTGAGAATAGACGGCGACCTGAAGCATGCGTACCGGTATGAAGCCACGTACTGGGACCCGAAAAGGTGCCAGGAACCTTAAATGGGCCAGGAACCTTAAATGGGCCAAGCTCGAAGGCTTGTTAGTTCTCGGGTGTGGTTTCTTCAAATACAGACGGCAGCGAGGGCGCGTGTTTATCAAGCAATTCGATGGCTTCCTCGACGCCTCCCGGGAAACCTTTTCCCATTTGCCCCAAGATAAACTCATTGTCCCCCATCAATCGGGCCGCTATACCGTCCGGCACCGGACCGAACGCGGCATCATTATCCAAGCCGGAGACAAGATAAACATAAAGTAGCAGCGTGGACAGATCGAACGCTTGTGTGTGATGCGAAGACCACGCTCGATTTGCCCTCGTGAGTTCGCCGTGGGTATCAGCGAATGCTCCCTTGTCCGCCATCCAACTAAAGCCGGGATCATTGTGTATAGAAGAATGCCAGCGAGAACCGTCCCACAGATGAACGATCAAGGGTGACGCCGGCCAGTTTTTGTTCTTATTACTTTCGGCCTGCCTCGTGAGTTTTTCAGCTTGATCCCAGGCCGCCTGATTCACCAATATGACGTTGGCCCCGGCGTTATCTAACACCTCATCCTTCCACTGGTCATCTTCCGAGATGTAAATGATGGCATAGCTTTGATAACCATAACCACCCGAAAAACAATCTTCCGTTATTTGCTCGATGAACAACACCCGGCCGGAATTATTAATAACAGCGTGCTCGTCCAAGACCCGTAGCATGCCGGCAATTGCTTTGGTTCGATCCGTCATGTCTTGACCGCGTGATGAATACTTCTGATTGCACCACCCCGCAAAACGTCTGAAGTAGTCGACGCCGTGTTGTTGATCATGCGAATCATACTGAAGCTCTGCTAAGGCGATCAGGTAATCTGTGCCATTGATGGCATGCAAGGTATTGCCAGGCTTAGTCGAGACGCAACCGCCCAAACATGTGAACACAACCAGAATTATTAACGCATGCTTGAGTAGCGACATTACGATGCCCCTTATGATGTACAGAAGTATTATTCCCTGCAATTGAAATCCACACGCCATATCTTCCTTCCTAAGCAAGCGAGTCGGGTTGAGCCGGGTGGACCCCTGTTACGGGTTAACGCATTTTTTCTCCGGTGTTCTGGTGAATGCCAAAATTAACAATTGAACAATACCAACTACCATCAGTACTACAAGCCATAACGGAATATCAATCACAGATGTGATTACGATTGATCCGTAACTGATGCCCCAGATCAAGGCGGTTTTTGCCAGATATTCAAAGATGTTCATTGCTGATCCCCTTTATCTGAGGTGAAGACATAAGGCTTGTCGCAACCCACACACATAAACCTAAACATACGGACAAACATCCAACCCCGACCAACGCTGCACGTTCTTCCCACGCCGTGTGTTGTGTCGTTGCACGTAATGAACGCGCGCCGCGACCGAGGCTGCGTTGAAGCACCAGCGTTTGTCGTAGCCTTTCGACCAGATGGGGCGGCCAAGTTGCAGGCCGTGCAGGATGGATAACTTGAATTCCTTCGACGCTTCACCGATCGATTGAACGATCGGGCCGATGACGATATGCATGTGCCAGGCTTCGATCGATAGCGCCCAGATCGGCGTATGCAATTTCTCTTTTGCGGACCGGATCACAAGCGTGCCCGCGGATTGTTGTTGCGTTTGGTTGAAGAAGAACGGTTTGTACTTCAGATGTTCGCGATCGTAATCTTCGATCTGCGGATTCGGCGGAAGGATCTTCCCATCATCCACCCACCCGCGCTGATCGCCGCGCAGCCACGTGCCGTAAGTTGTCATCGTCAACATCACCCCCAGCGTTTGCCCCACGTGTTTTACCCCCATTCAATAACATGCTCTTTCATTTAGCCCCACGTCGACGACGTGGGGCCCTGCTCGCACAATGTATCAAATTGTGTCAAAGCTCAACACGCAAGACTTCAATTTAAAGTCTTCGCTTCGCGAAGGCCCCCGGATGCGGCCCCCGGATGCGGCCCCCGGATGCGGCCCCCGGATGCGGCCCCCGGATGCGGCCCCCGGATGCGGCCCCCGGATGTGGCCCCCGGATGTGACGCACGGATGAAGGCCCAGGGTGTGGCCCCCGGGACCCGAAAAGGTGCCAGGAATCTTAAATGGGCAAACTGCAATGAATCGCTTGCCGATTGAGATCGTAGTGTCCATTCCAGTGGCCTTATGATCCGCTGCAGGAAACTTACACTTGGGCCCACGTCGACGACGTGGAGCCTTGTTCACGCAATGTAGCAGATTATGTCAAAGCTCATCACACCAAGCATCATGAATACAGCTCCACAAATCGAAGGCCCCCGGATGTGGCCCCCGGATGAAGGCCCAGGGTCTGGCCCCCGGTCGTCGACCGAGGGCGAATTGTGCGTGTGTGCGTGTGCGCACGGGGGGCAATCACGACGAGACTGTGCGCGCAATCGGCGGTGGATAAGTGGCTACTGCTGTGTGACGAATTTGCCTGAGGCGGTGGGTTGGGGTACGGCCGAAAGCGTGGGGGGCGGTGAATCTGTTAAGAAGCGGTGGCTTGTAGTCTGTGCGTTGTTGGTTCTGCCGGCGGCGCCCATCGGTAAGTTGTGGTGGTGCGGCGTGTCATTAGGCCTGTCATCGGGGGTTCTCATTACATACAGCGTCCGGTTCGATCATTACCGGACATTGATACATTGATTAACCACACTTCTTTAGCGAGGTAAATCAAGGAAATATAAACAATAAGGCAATAGCGGGGCGGGTGGGGCGTTGATGAAAGGTAAGATTGCATTTTGTAACCGCCGATGTAAGATTTACTGATACGACTTCGTCTTATTTACAGGTAAGTCCATGTCCTTAGCAGAGATCGCCAAAATGGCTGGTGTTTCGACCGCGACGGTGTCGCGAGCGTTGAATAACTCGCCATTGGTCCGCGAGGAGACGGTGAAAAAGATCCGCGAAGCAGTCGAGAAGCTGGGTTACACCCCGCCGATCGCGCGCACCAGAAGCGGCTCGCGGCGGGATCGTGCTGGCAAACAATCACTTAAAAACAGCCGGATCGCGGTGCTGACGCTTGGGCAGATGCACCATAGCTGGATGACGATGCCAGTGATCGGTGCGTTTGTCGCGGGTGTGACCACGGCGGCGCGTGAGTTTGATGTGGATGTGTTGTTGGATGACATGCCGCAAGCCACGGAATCAAGCCGACTTGTGAAGCGAGGCGATGTAGGTGGGGCGATCCTGCTGGTCGACAGTAGCGCGACGCGCAGCCCTGAATGGGTCAAGGCGATCGAAGGCATCTCCCAGCGGATGCCGGCGGTCTGGGCGATGGGTGGGCACGCCAATCACCTGCACATCGACCACATCCTGCCGGACAACCTGGGCATCGGCCGGATTGCTGCAAACTACTTGGCGGACAAGGGTTGCAAGCGCGTCGCCATGGTGACGCTGACGCCGAACTGGCCCCTGACACGCCAGCGACTGATGATGTTCGCCAGCACGGCGGTGGACAGCGACATGGAGATCGGCGCCTACCTGGTCAGCGATAACCCAACGCATGGCAAGGCTTACGCGGGTAAAGTCACCGTGCTGCCGACCATCGAAGAGGTCGCCGACGCCATCGCCAACGACGGTTACAAGCCGGACGGTCTGTTTTGTCCGCGCGATCATGAAACGACGCAGTTTTACACGGCTTTGCAGCAGGCGGGCGTGAATCCGGAGCAGGATGTTAGGGTGATTTCCTGCGACAACGATGAAACGCAGTTGTCGTTGATGTCGCCTCGGCCGGCGACGATCGATATCAACCCGCGCGAGGTGGCGCGGATCGCGATCCGTCGGCTGCGTTCGCGGATGCGTAACCGTCTGGAGCCGCCTGCGGTGATTAACGTCCCGCCATCACTTGTGTTACCGAGCGATTCGGTTGGGGCTTCTATCCCGGGTGCATCTATTTCAGGGGCATCTATCCCGGGAGGAGCTGTTTCGGGGGCATCTAGTAATGGGGTTGATGGGCTCGAGCATGATTAGTGTTCGGGGCACGTAGATCCTCTACATCTCACATTTTCCTCGTTTTGTCTGGCCGTCATATCCCGTGCGCATTTGATTGGGTGTCCGCATCGGCGGGCGTGCGATGCAAACAATGATAAGGATTGTATCGGTTAGGGATTAGGGGGGATGTTTCTGCTGTTTTGCGTGCTGTCAGGATGAAACGCTGTAACGGCCGGGCAGGTTTGAGAAAGCGGTGGCAGTACATGAGACAGGCGGTGGGGCGGGTCCGGCGGACGCCTCGTCACCCCTGCGGGACCCGTACGGGATAATTCCATAAATATCTAATAAATAGATACTTATTTTATACATTCTGTAGCCGATTTTTAACTTTTCGAATATCATTTTGATCTTTATCCGGCGAGGAATAATCGTTGACATGAAATTGCAATCGACTATAATTGCAAGTAATGCAACATGCATTGCATGTATCTATTGCATGCAATATTTTGTTGTTGGTGTCGAGTATTTGCTTGGTTTTGGTCTAAGCCGGTTCATAATTAGAGCAGGGTATTAAGCGTTAATCGCGATCCCGGCATCGATTGAAACATGACAGTTTGCACCAGGCAGATGCATTGAATTGTATTTCTCTTACCACTTGCTGAGGAGATTGAGGATGAAGAAGAGCGACCAGGTTTGTCCGTTGTATCGGGCAGGTGCGGTGAGTGTTCAGCTTGCCTTGCTGGGACTCATAGCAGCGCCGGCAGTCAACGCGGCTACCGTCACGCTGACGACGACCGATACCATCGGTACGACGTCCATGGATCAAGACGGCGTCAACAACTGGAGCGATGGGCTCGATCCGTCGGCCAGCAATGATTACGTTGTGAATGTTGAGTGGCTTCGTACGCCCGGCAGCGGCGACATTGTCTTTGCTGGCGATTCATTAACCGTTCAAGCGGACGGCGGCATCATCAACAAGAACGGCGGCGCGCAGACGCTGACCGCTAATCTGATACTGGATGGCGGTCTTGTCCGCAGCGGTTCGGGCGCGGGCGACATCTTCACGCTTGACGGCACGCTTGACGTGACTGCGAACAACGGCGCGCTGGTTCCTGATCAGAGTCCTTACATCATCAACTCCGACATTACCGGCGCCGGCACGCTGTATCTATTAAATGATGCATCGGCGTACGGTTTCAGCTCGGCTTCCGGCCCCGGCCAGGGCATCGACATCGCCGGCGCCGGCACGATGAGTGGTAACGTCGTCGCCGACGCAAGCGACATGGTCTGGACAGACACCAGCAGTTGGCTGTTCACCATCGGCGCTTCGGGCACGAATAACTCGATCACCGGCAGCGGCAACGCGACGTTCAACGGCGTGTTCAACTTCGATCTGACCGGCGCCAGCACCACCCCGGGTGATAGCTGGACGATCCTGGACATCACGACCACGGCCTTCGGTGAGACATTCAGTGTCAGCACCGCGGGCTTCGCTCAGTCCGGCTCGGTCTGGACCGACGGCACGTACACATTCAATCCGCTGTCCGGCATCCTCGCGGTGGCTGAGCCTCCGACCGAATGGTTTGTCGATGCCGACGGTTCCTGGAGCACGGCGGCCAACTGGTCGACCGGCGTCGTCCCGGCCGCGGGCAGCGACGTGTTGTTGGGCTCGATCATCACGGAAAACCGCACGGTCACGCTCGACACGAACGTTTCTCTGAACAGCCTGGTGCTGAGCAACCCGATCAACACCGGCGACTACTTCATCGTGGCCGATACGAATCAAACGCTGACGCTGACCGGCGAAGGCAAGATCGATATCGCCGGCCGTCACTGGATCAATGCCGAGCTAGTTACCAGCGTCGGCCTGAATGTTATGGGCGGCGGCGAGCTGGTGCTTGATGCAGACAACAGCATCAGCGGTGGTTTGAATGTCGACGGTTCGAGCGTCTCCATCTTGAACACCGACGCCATCTCGGCCGGCAATGACATCGCCGTGACCAACGGTGGTCAGGTTCAGTTCTTTGGGGCGGATAACGGTTTCTTCTCCGACAACGGTGCGACGGGCTACGGCACGGGCACGGTTGACGGCAATGTTTCGCTCGACGCCGGCAGCGCGATCCGCGTGAACGACGGCGCTGATGTGACCTTCACCGGGATCATCTCCGGCGACGGTGCGGTCAGCTCAAACAATGGTACGGTCGGGTTCTCGGCCGCTCATACCTACGCCGGCACGACCACGCTCTCGGGCACGGCTTCGATGACGCTCAGCGGCGCGGCCACCCTGGGTGCTGCCGACGGCACCGCGGCGACACGCACGATGATTAATGACACAGCCCAGCTCGTGCTTGATAATGTTTCACTCGGCGATGAGTACATCGTCCTGGGCGAACGTGCATCTGATGCGGTTGCGAGCATCTCCAGCAGCGGCAACAACACGATCGCCGGCAACATCAATGCCAGCACCCCGGGTGAAGGCAGCCACTACATCATCGAGTCGACCAGCGGCACGCTGACACTCAGCGGCACACTGTCGTCCTTTGACGGCGTTGCCCCGAACGATCGTTTCTACGTCTTCGGCGGCGCCGGCAACATTAACCTGACGGGCAAGATCACCGACCTGCTGGTCGATGAGAACGGCGATCCGACGGTCGACCTGCTAAGCGACGGCAACAACGTGCACCTTGTGAAGCGTGGTGCCGGCACGATGACGATCGGGACCTCGACGAGCAACGCCAACGACTTCTGGCGAGGCACGACGGTGGTTGAAGAAGGCACGTTGAAGGTTCAGGCCGGCGCGTCGAACGTCGGTGAACTGTTCAGCTCAACGATCGATGTGCGTGCGGGTGCGGTGTTTGATACCAGCACGTTTGCGAGCTACAGCCTGCAGGTGACGGAAGACCCGGACGGGACGGCGTTCAACGGTGACGAGATCGGTCAACTGGTGACCGGTGCCGGCACGATCAACACCGGCTCGGGCACGATGTCCGCGTATGAAGATGCGATGTTCGCCCCGGGTGATAGCGGCGTGGGTACGCTGACGATCACCGGCAACCTGAGCTTTACCCCGACGGTCCTGAATCCCAACGGTGGTTTGAACTACGACCTGAGTGGTTCCGCGGCCGGGACGAACGACCTGCTGAACGTCAGCGGTTTGGTGACGCTGGGCGCCAGCGGCGGCGGCACGTACAACCTGAACGTGACCGCGGTGGATGGTGCGCTTGATACAGCCGCTTACACGCTGATCAACGGCGGCAGCGGCAGCGGCAGCGTGAGCACGGCCAACTTCAACGTCGCGATCTTCAATGAATCCGGCACGCAATTGAACACGCGTCAGGATGATTCGGTGTCGGCGACATTCAGCGGTGGTGACCTGAAAGTTCAGTTCGCCGCGGCCGAGAGTGTTGTCTGGACAGGTGCGACCAACAGCACCTGGGACGTCGGCACGACCGCCAACTGGAGCAGCAGCGACAGCCTGTACTTCGATCTTGACAGTGTCACTTTCAACAACGCCGGCACGGTGGACATCGCCACAGCGGTGACGCCGGGCGGGATGAACATCGCATCGGGCACCACGACCCTGACGGGTGCTGGAGTTGAAGGCTCGGGCGATGTGGCGATCGGTGCGAGCGCGACACTGGTTCTGGCCAATGCCGACAGTGCAATCACGGGTGACGTGACGTTAGCTTCGGGTGCGAAGCTTCAAGCCGGCAACGGCAGCAGCACGGGCGCGAACGTGATCAGCGGTTCGGTCAGTGGCGCGGGTTCGGTGACGGTTCAGTCCGGCACACTCGTTCTGGAAGGTGATAACAGCTACACAGGCGTGACGACGATCAACGGCGGCAACCTTGACTTTACGCAGGGTAGCGGCCTTGGCTCGACAGCCGCGGGTACCGTGGTGAACAGCGGCGGCTCGCTGCGTTCGTTCGGCCAGGCGTTAACGACCGATGAAGCGATCACGCTCAACGGCGGCACGATCCGTGTCGGCGGCGCGGATCCCGCAGCGGTTTCCTTCACGGGTAACATCAGCGTCGGCGCCAACGGCGGCACGATGCAGGTCGACGGCGGCACGGGTGCCGACGGCATGACCGTCAACAACGTGGCGCTTAATGCGAACACGCTGACGGCCGATGTCCTGGATGGTTCATCCCTGAATGTGACCGGCACGCTCAGTGGCACGGGCACGTTGAACGTCACCGGCTCCGGCACGGGTGCGATGGTGATGGCAGACGGCTCGGCGCTGACGGTGACGAACATTGATGTGGCCGGTGGTCGTCTGGACGTGTCGGCGATGAACGCCGGTGCGGGCCTGTCGGTTGCCAGCGGCAAGACGCTGAAGGGCGACGGTGCGGTGATCGGTACCGTGTCGGCTCTGAATGGTTCGTTGATCCAGGTCGGCGAAGCCGGCATGCCGTCCACCATCAAGGTGACGGGCCTGATCGACAACTTCGACGGCTATGACAACAGCAGCACGACCGCCTTGGGTGCAACCCCGGGCAACCTGACCGGTGATGTGTGGGTCGGTGTCCCCGACGGCACGACCGGTGCGACGATCGTTGATGACAGTGTCGCCAGCGACAACTCACTGGCCGCGGCGGCAGCCGATGGCGTGTGGCGTGGTGCCGAGACGAACCTGGCGACCAGCTTCGCCAATGACTACAGCCTGCCCGATGGCGCAACGGCGACGTACTTCTTCCAGTTGATGGCGGAAGGCACGGCGACGGACTGCATGATCGGTCTGACCAGCAGTGTTGATTCGCTGGATGAAAACAACGCATGGCAGGACTTCGCGGTCATGCCGTTCAGCGCTGGTGGTAATCTGGACGTGTACGGTGACAACGGCACCGGCGCGAACGATGTGATGGCGATGACCGCCGGCACGTACTACAACGTGTGGGTTGTCGTCGACAACGCCAACAAGACGTTTGATCTGTACGGCTCGTCCGGCACGGATGACGGTACGCTGCTGCGTGCGGATATCGAGTTCGGCCGCATCACCGATCCGACGGATCTGGCGGCCTTCGGTATCTCCAATAACGGCACCGACCCGGTTCACATCGACAACCTCTATGTGGACTTCAGCGGTGAGAACGTTACGAACCCGCTGACGACGACTTGGAGCGGCACACTCGGTTCTTACGAACCTGAAACGCTGACGGTCGAAGGCGACCTGGTTATTAATGCCGGTTCGATCCTGGCGTTGGATATCGCCACCAGCGGTATCAACGACCTGCTGAGCATTACCGGTGAACTGACTGCGGGCGGCACGTTGGATGTGGCGCTTGATGGCGCGGTGACGCTGGCTGAAGGCGACGTCTTTGATATCCTGGACTTCGGTTCGATCACCGGTGCGTTCGACACCATCAGCCTGCCGACATTGACCGGCAGTCTCGAATGGGACACCAGCAGCCTGATGGTTGACGGTGTGATCCAGGTCATCGCCAGCGCGTTGCTGGATGGCGACCTGAACGGTGATGGATTCGTCGGCCTGGCTGACCTGGACATCGTCCTGACGAATTGGAACACCAACGTGACCGCAGGCGAATGGTCTCTGGGCGATCCGTCGGGTGACGGGTTTGTCGGCCTGGATGACCTTGACTTCGTGTTGACCAACTGGAACAACGGCACGCCGCCGAGTTCCGGTGCGGCCGTCCCGGAACCGGCGAGCCTCGTGCTGCTGGGCCTGGGTGGTATGGCGCTATTGAAGCGTCGCAGTGCGTAATGTTTGACTGACCGCCGTGACGGTACGGCGTGGTGAGCGGGTCGTAGTTTCGCCATCACGCCGTGCCGGACGGCACTTCATCTTTCCGTTTTAATCAAGTATACGGCTATGTCACTAGCGGAAATTGCTAAATTAACGGGCGTGTCCACAGCGACGGTATCGCGAGCGTTAAACAACTCGCCGCTGGTTCGCAAAGAGACCGCAAACCGGATCCGCGAGGCGGTGTCTCAGTTGGGTTACACGCCGCCTGTACCTCGGCCGAAGCTGTCTTCCCGGCGTGAGCGTTCGGGTCGCAACTCGCTTCGTAATCGTCGTATCGCGGTGATTACGGTCGGGCAGTTGCATCGTGATTGGATGATTTCGCCTGTGATCGGCGCGTTTGTAGCGGGCGTGACGACGGCGGCGCGAGAGTTCGATGTGGATGTGATGCTTGACGAGATCCCCGAGCCGAACGAATCGAGCCGGCTTGTGCGTCGGGGTGACCTGGGCGGCGCGATCCTGCTGGTAGGCAGTTTGGCTTTGCGCAGTGTGCAGTGGATGCGAACGATCCAGGACCTGTCCGAGAAGTTGCCGGTGGTTTGGGCGATGGGTGGTCATGCGAACCCCATGCAGATGGATCATATTCTGCCGGACAACCTGGGTATCGGTCGGCTGGCGGCGAACTATCTGGCGGATCGTGGCTGCAAGCGTGTGGCGATGGTGACGGTTTCGCCCGACTGGGCGTTGACGCGTCAGCGTCTGATGATGTTTGCGAGCACGTCGATCGATGAGGGGATGGATATCAGCACATACGTGGTGCATGATGAGGTGTCCTGTGGCAAGGCGTATGCCGGGCCGGTGAAGGTCGTGCCGACGATGGAAGAGGCGGCGGCCTTGATCGCGAAGGATGGGTACAAGCCTGACGGGGTGTTCTGCCCGCGCGATTATGAAGCGGCGCTGCTTTACCCGGCGTTGCAACAGGCGGGGGTTCGGCCTCAGCAGGATATCCAGGTGATTGGCTGTGATAATGATGAGACACAACTGTCGCTGATGTCACCGACGCCGGCGACGATCGATATCAACCCGCGCGAGGTGGCGCGGATCGCGATCCGTCGACTGCGGTCGCGGATGCGAAACCGGTTGGAATCACCGGTGGTGATTAATGTCCCGCCATCACTGATCGAACCCAGGGGCTACACGGGCGGGCGCAAGCAGAAAGAAGATGCCGTGTTGGAGTATCGCTCCGGCAACGTCGGCGTGACGACGCCCAAGCACCAGACGACTTGATCAGGAGCTAACAGTGAGCCGTGACCAGCAGTTGATCCGTGCATCGCGTGTGCATCGAATCGCGTAATCAGTGCATCGAGTATCGAGCGTTTGCATCGGCGGGCGCTTGTGAGTTGTTTAGCCGCTGCAACGGCGGTTAATCCAGCCGGGTGAGAGAGAGGAACTGTAGATGACAGGCAGGCAATCTTACCGTACCCGTGTCCTGTTGCAGGCGCTTGCGGCGATGACGGCATCGGCGGCGCTGGTTGCGGTGACGCCGGCGTCTGTCGAGGCGCAGGTGCTCTCGAGCAAGCGCGGGTTCGCGGATGCTGGCGCGAATTACTCGAATCTGCAGGCGACGGGCGCCGGTTGGTATTACACGTGGGGTTTGGGCGAAGGGTATCCCGGCAGTTTTGATGCGCAGTTTGCCCCGATGTTCTGGGGCGGCTGGGCGGTGAATTCCGGCAACATCAATGCGGTGAAGAACAACGCGGATGTGGAATGGGTGCTGGGCTTCAACGAGCCGGAGCGCAGCGACCAGGCGAACATGACGGTGTCGCAGGCGATCTCGTCGTGGACGACGTTATCGAACGGGTTCGCCGGTTCGGGCAAGAAGCTGGTTTCGCCGGCGGTGTCGGATACGTCGGATGGTAAGGCGTGGATGAGCGACTTCATGACACAGGCGAACAACAACGGGTTGCAGGTGGACGCGGTGGCGTTCCACTGGTACGGCTGGAGCAGCCCGGACAATCCGTCGCAGGCGGCGAGTAACTTCATCGGCAGCATGAACTGGTATCACCAGTGGGGTTTGCCGGTGTTTGTGACCGAGTTTGCGATCCACGACTGGGGCGGGGCTTATACAGATGAGGAAGTTTCCGAGGCGAATCGGCAGTTTTTGGATATCGTGATCCCGTGGATGGAATCGACCAGTTGGGTCGAGGGCTATGCCTGGTATCACTGGTTCGGCGATGCGCATCTTTACGAGGGCAACCCGGCGACGCCGACGCAGATGGGGTATGAATACATCGGCGTGATCGAGAGCGGTGAGTCTTACGACTTCAGCGGCGTCGATCATGGCGAGCATGTTGCGTTTCTTGCGGGCGGCGAACTATCGCATAACGGCAGCGGCGGGACGCTGAAGTATGTCAACGCGCTTGAAGGCACGAACATCATGTCGGGCAACACGGATTACTCGGTATCCGGCGGGTGGATCCGTGTGCAGGATGGTGCGTCGCTGCGCAAGACCGGCGCGAGCACGGTGACGATGAACAGCACGTCGATCGAGAACGACGGCGTGTTTGAAGTGGCTGAGGGCACGGTCCGCATGGAGAATTACATGAACTTCTCCGGCAGCGGGAAGATGCGTGTTAAGAGCGGCGGAACGGTCAGCTTCCACGGCGTGCGCGACATCATCTCGATGGATATCGATACCGATGTCGAGCTGGACGGCGGGACGCTTGACGCGACCGCGCTGAGCGAAGGCATTCGTTTGGACAGCAGTGCGAAACTGTCGGGCAGCGGGGCCGTGACGGGTAAACTCACGGCGAAGACCGGCACGACGATCCAGATCGGCAGCGCCGGTTTGCAGACTTCGGCGCCGATGCTGATCGATGATTTTGATTCGTACGACAACAGCAGCACAACTGCGCTGGGCGCGACGCCGGGGAATTTGACCGGTGACGTGTGGATCGGTGAATGGGACGGGACGGGCGGCGCGCTCATTACGGACGATCCGGACGGCGATCAATCGCTTGCGGTGCGTGAAGGCAGCGGGTGGCGCGGCGCGGAGACCGATCTTGTCAGCAACTTCGCCAACGACTATAGCCTGGCGGACGGCGAGACGGCGACGTACTTCTTCCAGGTGATGGCTGAAGGCACGGCGACGGACTGCATGATCGGGCTGGCCGAGAGTCGTGCGACGGTGGACATCAACAATTCGTGGCAGGACTTCTCGGTCATGCCTTATGTTGCCGGCGGGAACCTGAAGGTTTACAGCGACAACCTCGGTGACCAGACGGTGACATCGATGACCAACGGCGACTGGTACAACGTGTGGGTCGTCGTGGACAACGCCGCCAAGACGTTTGACATGTACTACTCGACAGGCACGGACGCGGGCACGCTGGCGTACTCGGGGCTGGAGTTCGGGCGGATCACGGACCCGGTTGATCTTGGCGCGTTCGCTGCGATGAACAACGGCACGGACCTGGTGCACGTCGACAACCTGTACATGATCAGCGGCGAGAGCACAGCGAACCCGCTGGTCGGTGGTGGGGCGTTCACGTATTCGCCGGACGTGCTGACGATTGATGGCGAGCTTGTTCTTGAAAGCGGGACGACGCTTGTCTTCGACATCGCGACCGACGGGATCAACGACCTGTTGGAAGTGACGGGCAACCTGACCGCGGCGGGCACGCTGGAAGTGGTGCTCGATAACAACGTTTCGGCATTGGCCCTGGGCGACAGCTTCGACATCCTGAACTTTGTCACGATCAGCGGCGCGTTCGACACGCTTACTTTGCCGGCGCTTGATTCGGGCCTGATGTGGGATACGTCGGCGTTGATGACGACGGGTGTGCTCGAAGTCGTATCATCTCTGCTTGATGGTGATCTGAACGGCGACGGTTTTGTCGGGCTGGACGATCTTGACATCGTGCTGGGCAATTGGAACACGAACGTGACGGCGGGTGAATGGTCGTTGGGTGATCCGTCGGGCGATGGATTTGTTGGTCTGGATGACCTGGACATCGTGTTGAACAACTGGAACGCGGGCACGCCGCCGACGGATAACGCCGCGATTCCCGAGCCGGCGAGCGTTGTGCTGCTGGGCCTGGGCGGTATGGCGATGCTGAGGCGCAGGCGTTGACTGCGGACAAGAGGCCTTGATGCGTCATTCGTGCAGTTTTTTTATATAGAGTCCGACACAGCCATGGCAACGAAGCACCACCACCAGCATGCCGAACGCAAACAACAGATCATGCTGCGCGGTCGTGTGCGGTTGCTTGGCAAGCGTCTTACGACATGTGCACTGGCGGCGGGGTTGACTTTTGCAGTGTCGCCAAAGGCGTCGGCTGTCCTCTGGAACGCGACCGATTCCAGCTACAGCGCCGTGAACACGAGCGGATTGACCGACAATTACGGGCAGTTCACCAACGCGTCCTACATCTACAACGGCACCGCATCCACACGCGGGACCGCGACGTACCTGAAAAACGGCTGGTTCCTCACCGCCCGCCACGTCGTGCAGAACGGCGGCGACTACGGCCAGGTCGCGCCGGCCGGACAGATTCAGATCAACATCTACGGCCAAAACTATTACGGCGATCAGATCGTCGAGTTCGGCAGCGCCGATGTCGCGCTGGTGCATGTCGGTGGGTACACATCCGGTCAGTTAACGACGTTGACGGGTGTTGAAAAGCGACAGGTCGCCGGGCCCGGCAATGGTTTGGCGCAGATCGGCGGGTTCGGGTTGTGGGGGCCATTTGGCAGCAGCCCCAGCAGCAGCGTCAGTTTTCACCGAGCCTTTAATACGCCATGGGTCAGCGGTGCGTATCTCAACCTTAATGCAAATCAGAACTCGCGCCTGATCAACGACGGCTACGTGCTCGGCATCCAGCAAGGCGGTGACAGCGGCAGCGCCATGTGGGAAGCCAACATGCCCACGGACCAGAGCCTCGATCTGTATGACTGGTCGCTGACCGGCGTCTGCCAGACCGGTGGCGGGACGACCCTTGGCGGCGCAAGCGGCGCGTATGGCTTCCTTCAGTCCTATGCCTCCACGATCCACAATACCGTCTATCCACATGCCGTACTCACATGGAACGCCAACCCCGGCGCGGGCACAACGGCGGTCGACGGATCGGGCACGTGGAACCTGACTTCCACCAACTTCACCGACGGCACGAACTACGCCTTCAACGGCCCCGAGCGCACCGAGCAGGTGATCTTCGGTTCGGGCAACGGTACGGCGGGCACGGTCACGCTCGACGCGACGATCCCCGTCACCGATATCATTTTTAATACGACTTCAAGCGGCAGCTACACGATCGCGGGGTCTGCCGGTCGTTCGCTTTCCGTTCGGCCGCACTCGCGCATCACGAGCAACGCCGATGCAACCATCAGCGCCGATATCACCGGCGGCAGCCCCGGTTCGTTGCGCGGCTTCGGCGATTCGATGTTCTCCACGCCCAAGCTCATCAAGAACGGCTCGGCCACGCTCACGCTGACCGGCACGACGACACTCGACAGCGGCGTTGCGTTCCACGCGCGCCAGGGCACGACGGTGATCGATTCGGACGGTGAACTGAACAGCGGCAACCACATCTCGGTCGGCGTGTATCAGAACGAAAGTGCTGTGATGATCCTGCGCGGTAATGCCGAGGTGAACGGCGCCAACCAGGACTTCAACATTGCGGACTTCGGCGGCACGGGTGAACTGCACATCGAGGATAACGCGGCGCTCAACGTCGGGCAGCTTTATGTCGGCAAGGGTTGGACACGCACCACCAATAACGGCACGCAGCCTCTTTCGGCCGGCGGCACGGGCACGGTCGTCCAGAGCGGCGGCGTCGTCACCGCAAGCAGCTACGTCGCGATCGGTTCATCGCATACCGCCAGCGCAGGCACGTACAACCTCTCGGGCGGCGAGCTTCATACCGGCGCGGTGCAGGGCGGCATGGGTAACAGCACCTTCCACTTTGATGGCGGCACACTCACCGCCACGACCTCCGCGGCAAAGTTCATGCAGGGCTTGACGCAGACGACGATCAAGTCGGGCGGGGCGGTGGTGGATTCCAACGGGTTTGATATCACGATCGCGCAGGCGTTACTTGATGGCGGCGGCAACGGCGGACTGACCAAGAACGGCATCGGCACGCTGACGCTTAGAGGCGCCAACACCTACACCGGCCCGACCGATGTGCTCGCGGGCACGCTCGTGGTCGACGGCACGACCGGCATGGGGCTGACCACGGTCGCCGGCGGCGCGACACTTGCCGGCGGCGGTGAAGTCAAGAACGATCTCGTCGCCTTGGCCGGTTCGCAATTGCGGATCGGCGCGGCGGGCTTGCCGATCGACGAACCTTCGCTGATCGACAACTTCGATTCGTACAACAACGACCGGACGCAATACATCGGCGCACACAGCAACGGCGATGTAACCGGCGGCGTGTGGGACGGCGTGTTCGACGGGACCGGCAACGCACAAATCCTTGACAACGCCACCGCGGGTGATAATTCACTCGGCGTCTTCGGCGAGCCGGCGCAGGGTACGGCCGGCTGGCGCGGCGGTGTGACCGACATGGCGAACAACTTCGCTAACGACTACAGCCTGGCCAACGGCGAGACGGCGACGTACTTCTTCCAGGTCATGAACGAAGGCAACGCCTACGCCGACACCATGATGGGTCTGACCTCTGACTTATCGGCGCTTGATGTTAACGATGCCTATGCCGACTACGCGGTCATGCCTTATGTCAGCGGCTCGCCCGGCGCTGCCAGCTTCGGTGTCTACGGCGACAACCGCAGCGGCGGCATCGTCACGGCGCTTACCGATGGGCAGTGGCAGAACGTCTGGCTGGTTGTGGACAACGCGAACAAGGTGTTCGATGTTTATACTTCGACAGGCACTGATGACGGGGCGCTTGCGTTAAGCGGTGTGGAGTTCGGGCGAATCACCGATCCGGTTAATCTCGGAGCGTTCGGCATCACCGGCCGCGACGACGGGCGCGTGCGGATCGACAACCTTTACAAGCTCGACGGCGTCGATACGGACAACCCGCTTGCTAGCGGTTCGGGTACGGCGTATCTGCCCGAGGTGCTGACGGTGGACGGGGATGTGGTCTTGAACAGTGATGTGATCGTGACCTTCGATATCGCTACGTCCGGGATCAATGATTTGCTGGATATCACCGGCAACTTCAACGCGGCGGGCACGCTCGAAGTATTGCTCGATGGTTCCGCGCCGGCTTTGGGGCTCGGCGACAGCTTCGACCTGTTCGACTTTGCATCCGTCAGCGGCGCATTCGATGACTACCTGCTGCCTGTTTTAGGTAGCGGCATGGATTGGGACATATCGGCATTGCTGACGACGGGTGTATTGCAGATCGTCTCTTCATTGCTCGATGGTGATCTGAACGGCGACGGTTTTGTCGGGCTGGATGATCTTGACATCGTGCTGGGTAATTGGAATACGAACGTGGTGGCCGGCGACTGGACTGAAGGCGATCCGTCGGGCGACGGTTTTGTCGGGCTGGACGATCTGGATGTTGTGTTGAACAACTGGAACGCGGGCACACCGGCGGGGGGGAACGTGAGTATTCCTGAGCCTATGAGCCTGGTTTTGTTTGCAATTGGAGGCGTCGCGTTGATGAAACGCTGTGATACGCGGTGAAAATAGACGGATTGTCCCGTCAACACTTGGGGATGTGTACATGATGAGTCGAATGGTAGATAACAATGCATTGTCAAGGATCGGACATAAGCAACAGATAACAAGCTCTAAAGGAATAGGGCGTAACCGGGGCGTCGTATCTTCGAAGATGCTGGCGGCTTTTGCGTGTGCGGGATTGCTCGGGTTTGCGGGCCAGGCAGCAGATGCACAGATTCAATCCGCGAAGCGCGGATTCGGCGATACGGGGTCGTACTACGGCAATCTTCAGGCGGTGAACGCCGGTTGGTACTACACGTGGGGATCGGACAAGCCGAATATCGGCAATTACGACGCCGACTTCGTGCCGATGCTCTGGGGCAGTTGGGCGGCGAACCAGTCGACGATCGACAAGATCGTCGGTTACGGCGACATCGAGTGGGTGCTCGGTTTCAATGAGCCTGAGCGCAGCGACCAGGCGAACCTGACGGTGTCGCAGGCGATTTCGGCGTGGCAGACGCTTGACGCGGGGTTCGACGGCACGGGGATCAAGCTGGTGAGCCCGGCGGTGTCGGACACCAGTGGCGGGCAATCGTGGTTGTCGAGTTTCATGAGCCAGGCGAATTCGCAGGGCTTGCAGGTGGACGCGGTGGCGTTTCACTGGTACGGCGTAAGCACACCGAACGATCCGAGCGGCGCGGCGTATTCATTTTTGAGCCGGGTCGATTCGTATCACAACCAGTATGGGTTGCCCGTCTGGATCACTGAGTTTGCGATCCACGACTGGGGCGGCAACTATTCGGATGCTGAAGTTCGCGCGGCAAACGCGGCGTTTCTGGATATCGTGGTCCCCGCGCTTGAAAGCCGAAGCTATGTCGGCGGGTATGCGTTTTACAACTGGTTTGGCGACTCGAAGATGATCGAGGGCAGCCCGTTGACGCCGACGAACGTGGGCAAGAAGTATGTCGGTGTGATCGAGCGGGGCCAGACGTATGACTTTAATAACGAGGACCTCGGTGAACACATCGCTTATCTTGAAGGCGGCAAGCTGACTGTCACGCGCGAAGCGGGAACGGTGCGGTACATCAGCGCGCTGGGCGAGGTGAGTGAGATCTCCGGCAGTGTGGATTGGTCGATGAACGCCGCCTCGAATTGGGTGCGCGTGCTGGATGGCGCGACGCTCCGCAAGACCGGGTCGAACAAGATCACCTTAAGCGGTGTCGATGTGAGTAATAACGGTTTGCTCGAGGTCGCGGAAGGCACGCTGCGATTTGAGTATTACCCGACGCTGCACGGCACGGGCGAGTTGCGTGTATTAGATGGCGGGACGCTTGAACTGCACGGCACGCGAGGCGAAACCGCGGCGACGATGGACTTTGATGTCGAATTGCGCGGCGGGACGATCGGCTCGGACATGGTCGACGGCATGATCGTCGCGGGCGGCGCGATGCTCGAGGGCGAGGGGGCGGTTAGCAGCAGCCTGCGGACGCAGTCCGGCGCGGTGATCCGAGTCGGTGATGCGGGCATGAGCGCGCCGGCACGGTTTACGGTGGACGATTTTGAGAGTTACGCGACCGGCAACCTGCGCGACGTGGCGAGCCCGCCCTGGACGGCGCATGAAGACACGGGCTTTGCGGATATCGAAGATCATTGGGGCAACCAGGTGCTGACCTACGGCTGGTCGGATAATTACCGCAGCGCATCTCGAACTATGCCTGAGGACGGCGAGATATCAGACAGCGAAACGGCGACATTCTTCTTCCGCTTCAACGCGAAGGTCGATGATCCGGATGTCAGTTTTGGTTTGGGGACTGTCGCGAATACGAACGGCACGACCTTCTCAAACTACGAAACGCAGTTGCGGATAGTTGAAGGCGCGACATCGGGCACGATTCAGATCGATGCACGCGACGGCTCGGGGTTCAGCTCGATATTGTCCAGCGGGCTGTCGTTGGACTCGTGGTACAACATCTGGATGGTCATCGACCAGACGACCGACACATACGACATCTATATGAACACCGGCACAGCCGACGCGACGGTGGCTAATAAGCTGAATTCGTCGCCGCTGGCGTTCCGTAACGGGACGACGGAAGTGCTGGACGAGATCCTTGCGTATGGCGGACCTGCCTCGGCTGATAACACGGTGCGGTTCGACGACCTGACGTATCTGAACGGGATCGACCTGACGAATCCGCTTGCTGGTTTTGATGCGGGGCTGGTGCTTGAGCCGGCGGTGTTGACGGTGGCGGGGGACATGGTGCTTGTCGACGGCGCGGTGCTTGAACTGGATGTGTATGACCCGAGCGCGATGGACCGCGTGGACGTGTCTGGCATCTTCACGGCCGGCGGGACGTTGAGCGTTGCATTAACGGACGGCGCGCCGAGCCCGCGGGCGGGTGATGTGTTCGACATCCTCGACTTTACTTACGCGAGCGGCGCGTTTGATGTGCTGGACCTGCCCGTATTGGAAACGGGTTTGGCATGGAATACTTCGGCGTTATTGATAACCGGTGAACTGTCGGTGGCATCGATACAACTGTTGGGCGATCTGAACGGCGACGGTTATGTCGGCCTGGACGATCTGGATATCGTGCTGACAGCGTGGAACCAGAATGTGACGGCGGGCGACTGGTCGGCAGGCGATCCGTCGGGTGATGGGTTCGTGGGGCTTGCCGATTTGGATTTTGTGTTGTCTAACTGGAATGCGGGCACCCCGCCTACAATACAAGGGGATATTCCCGAGCCGATGAGCGTTGTGCTGATGGGTTTGGGTTGTGTGACATTGATGAAGCGCTACCGGTTTGAAAAGTAACCGGTGTGCTGTTTTTTTGGTTTTAGCGAAAGTAAAGAACAATGAGCCGTAATGCTGTTCTCGATGTGCTGACCAGGGCTGTGCGTGGTCGGACGGTCAAAGTGGCGATGCCGGTGCTGCTGGCGGCGTTGTCTGCGGGTGGGTCGCAAGCCTTGGGTGCAGTGCAATTGTCGCTGCTTGAAGATTCGGTGCTCGACAGCGGCGCACTGTTGTTTGCTTCCAATGCAACGTACGGCCGGGCCATCAACGGCGCATCCTACCAGACCGAAGCACTGATGACGTACGACGGGTATCAGTATGCGGCGTGGTATCACCTCGGAAGTGATGAGGATGTGTACCTGGCGAGGCGCAGTCTGTCGGGCGGTTCATGGCAGGTCATGGACACCGGCTTCAATATGACGAACACGACATCAGATGCGCATAACGTCATCTCGATGGGCATCTCGGGCGACGGTACGGTGCACATTTCGTGGGACCATCACAACAACACGCTGAAGTACGCCAACACTGACGGTGGGTCCGCGACCGGCAGCACGTGGAACTCAAGCATCTTCAATGCGCAGCAAAGCTCGTTGAACCTCGGCGGGTCGACGATTTATGACGTGACGTATCCGCGGTTCATCTCCGATTCGACGTCGGGCGATATGTACTTCACCTACCGCACGGGGTACAGCGGCAACGGTGACATGAACCTGGTCATGTATGATGCATCCACGGGTTTGTGGGGTTCGTCGAGCCAGATCATCAACGGCTCGTCGGCGGATGTGAATCCATACCTCAACGGGATGGATGTCGACAGCACGGGCCGGCTGCACACGACCTGGACCTGGCGTCCGACTGCGGGCAGCAGCAATTACTACCTGATGTACGCCTACAGCGACAACGGTGGGGCGACATGGAACAACAGCGACGGCGTCAACCTCGGCAGCACCGTGTATCCCAACTCGCCGGGCATCCTTATCGATGACGGTGACAGCGGTAACGGCGTGCTCGGTGAACTGAGTATCTACAACTCGATCATGAACCAGCAGACGCAGATCGTCGACGGCGACGGGCGTGTGCATATGGTGATGTGGCACGCGGACGATGCGAACCGTGATTCGGTTTCGGGATTCAACACGTCGGCATCGGCATACTTCCATTACTACCGCGATCCGTCGACCGGGGATTGGGCTCGGACGGAACTGCCGACCGACTATGCCGTCGGTTCACGGCCTGACATCGCTTACGATGCGGATGGCAACATCTTTGTGACGTATGTCACGCCCGGCGTCGGTGACAGCGGCGGGTATTACACGGACGGCGACCTGGTCGTTGCGTCGGCATCGCTCGCTTCGGGCTACACGGACTGGGAAGTGGTTTACACCGACCAGCGCGACTTCATCGGCGAGCCAAAGTTCGATCAGAAGCGTCTGCTGGTTGATGGTGTGTTGTCGGTGTACATCCAGGAGAACGACGACCTGGTCAGCTCGAGGACGGGCACGCCGTTGCACGTGATCGACCTGAGCGTGGATTCGATTTTGCAGTGGATCGGCGACGACAGCGGCGTCTGGGTAGCCGGTTCGGGAACGGATTGGGATACGAACGGCGACGGCGTCGGCAACATCGCTTATTCCGCGGGTAAGACGGTGTGGTTCGGTGATGGCGCATCGACGTATAACGTGAACATCTCGAACACTGTTTCGCCCGGCGCGACGGTTTTCAATCACACGAGCAATACTTACACCATGACCGGCGCGGGGATCGCCGGCTCGGGCGGTTTGAGCGTTGAAGGTGGCGGGTCGGTCGTGCTGAACAACAGCGCTAACACGTACAGCGGCGATACGAACGTCAGCAACGGCACGCTTTCGCTGCAAGGTAACGCGACGATCGCCAATTCTGCGAATATCAATGTGACAGAATCGGGCACGCTGGATGTTTCGGGACTTAGCTCAACGTTCACACTTTCAACTGGCCAGACGCTGAACAATGACAGCAATAACACCGTGGTCGGTGATGTGGTTGCAGGCGATGGTTCGACTGTTACAGGCAAGGGCACATTCAACGGAAACCTTGCCGCGCAGAGCGGCTCGACGATCCAGATCGGCGGCGCAGGTGTGACGATTACTCAAAACACCGCGTTGATCGATGACTTTGATTCGTACGACAACAGCAGCACGACATCGCTGGGCGCTACGCCGAACAACCTGACCGGCGACGTCTGGGTTGGCGAGTGGGACGGCACGGGCGGCGCGCTTGTTACGGACGATCCGGACGGCGATCAGTCGCTGGCGGTCCGTGAGGGCAGCGGCTGGCGCGGCGCGGAGACCGACCTTGCTAACAATTTTGCCAACGACTTCAGCCTGGCGGACGGCGAGACGGCGACGTACTTCTTCCAGGTGATGGCGGAAGGCACTTCGACGGACTGCATGATCGGTCTGGCTGAAAGTCGTGCGTCGGTGGACATCAATAATTCGTGGCAGGACTTCTCGGTCATGCCTTACGTTGCCGGCGGGAACCTGAAGGTTTACGGCGACAACCTCGGCGACCAGGTGGTGACGTCGATGACCACCGGTGACTGGTACAACGTGTGGGTCGTCGTGGACAACGATACCAAGACGTTTGATATGTACTGGTCGACAGGCACGGATGACGGAACGCTTGCTTACTCAGATGTGGCGTTTGGTCGCATCACGAACCCGACAGACCTGGAAGCATTCGCAGCGATGAACGCGGGCACGGACCTGGTGCATGTCGACAACCTGTACATGATGCTCGGTGAGAGCACGGTTAATCCGCTGGTCAGTGGTGAATCGGTGACGTTTACAGCCGACGTGATGACCGTGACTGGCGATGTCACACTCGAGAGCGGCTCGACCGTGATCTTTGATATTGCGACCGACGGGATTAGCGACCTGCTGGATATCAGCGGCGAACTGACCGCGGGCGGCACGCTGGAAGTCGTGCTGGAAGCAACAGCACCGGCGCTTGAACTGGGCGATCAGTTCGACCTGTTCGACTTCGCGTCAGCCAGCGGCGCGTTTAATGACTTCATCCTGCCTGAATTGTCGGCAGGCTTGTACTGGGATACGACGGCGCTACTGTCGACAGGTATGCTGACGGTGGTGGATTCGATCGTGATGCTGGACGGCGATCTGAACGGCGATGGGTTTGTCGGATTGGACGACCTGGACATCGTGCTCAGTGCGTGGAACCAGAATGTGACGGCTGGTGATTGGGCTGCGGGCGATCCGTCGGGCGACGGGTACGTCGGGCTTGATGACCTTGACATCATTCTCGGCAACTGGAACGCGGGCACGCCGGCCGGTGAGAACGCGGCGATCCCCGAACCTGCTTCGGCTTTGCTGGTGGCGGGATGTGTGTTGGTGGGTGTTGGCCGAAGGACTCGGGCGTAAGATACCTGGAGCAATTTGAAGATGCGGATGAATGGTATGAAGAAGTTGGGCACGGCGGCGCTTGTGTTGGCCTTGCCGACGGCGTTGGGTATCGGTTCGTCGTCGGCTGATGCTGCACTGACGTACTCGATCGAGGCGGCGAGCGGTTGGCCTAACCAGGCGCATTACGACGCGGCGGTGGCTGCGGTCGAAGGCGTGCTTGCGCGCTTCAACGCGTACGCGCCTAACGGCTTCGGCAACTACAACGTCTACGTGTACTACGATTCAGGCATCCCCACCGCGCAGGCGAGTTACGGCGGGAGCGTCGGCTTCGGCGGGACATACCCGAACCTGCGCGTCACGCAGCACGAGATGGGCCACTACCTCGGGTTGCCTTCAGGCAGTTGGAGTTCGCTGATGTCCGGCGGGTGGAGCGGCCCGAATGCCGCGGCGCTCATCCAGCAGTTTGATGGCGACGGCGCGAAGATCAACGGCGACAGCATTCACTTCTGGCCCTACGGCTTGAACTACGACAGCGAATGGAGCGAGATCGCTTCGCGGCGGCAGGTTGCTTTGGTCTACGCGATGCGCGCCGACCTTGGCATCGGCTCAAGCACTCATCCGTCCACCGCGACAACGGTGACAATGTCGGCAAGCGACGCGTTCGGCACATCCGCGTTTAATTACCAGGATACGTGGGACGACGGTTACTTCGCGCACGGCGGCGCGGCTTACTACACCGCAGACCACATGATGCGCACGCCCGCCAGCGCCAGCAGCTTCACGTTTGCAGGCGATTCACTGACGATCAACAACACTAACGGCGCAAGCGGCGGCCTGATCTATAAAGGCACTGGCACCAACGGCGTCGTGACGATCAACGACCTGCGGCTTGACGGCGGCTGGGTCCAGCACCTCAACGGCCTGAGCGATCAGTTCAAGCTGGACGGCAACATCACGGTGTTGAGCGATTCCGTGCTCGAGGCAACACAGGGCGACATCTACCTGCTCGCGGATATCAGCGGTTCGGCCGACCTGACGATCGAGACGCCGCCCTCCGCGGTGCGCGAGGATAACCGCTACGTGCGGATCCTCTCGGGCAACAACAGTTTTACCGGTGACATTATCAACAAGGCGCGGTTCGAGCTGGCGGATGGCGCGAACTTTGTCTTTGATATCGGCGCCAGCGGTGTGAATAACGCGATCTCCGGCAGTAGCGCACTGACGACGCTTATCAACGGCGTATTTGAGTTCGACTTGAGCGGCGCAACGAATAACGAAGGTGATTCGTGGTCGCTGGTGACGGCAGCGAACACGACGTATGGTTCGAGCTTTGAAGTCGCTGGCTTCGATAACACCGGCGGCGTGTGGAGCAACGGCAGCTACCTGTTTAACCAGTCGACGGGTTTGTTGACGCTGGTGACGCAGTGGGATGTCGATGGCGGCGGTAACTGGAGCGTTGCGGGCAACTGGAGCAGCGGCTTGCCGTTAAGCGGCGGCGACGCGACGCTGGGCAGCAAACTGACCGGCAGCGGCGCACCGGCGACGATCAATATGGATGCGCCCGCGACATTGAACCGCCTGACGATCGATAACGCAAATACGTACACGATCAGCGGCACGAACGCGCTGACACTGACCGGTTCGGCGCAGGTATCGGTGAAAGCCGGCGCACACGAGATCGCAGTACCGATCGCGGGCAGTTCTGGTTTGAACAAGACCGGTACGGGTTCGTTGACGCTCTCGGCTGTGAATACATACAGCGGCGACACGAACATCAACGAAGGCACGCTGAAGCTGGCGGGCGTCGGCTCGATCGCGAACTCGGTGAATATCAACGTGCAAGCGGGCGCGACATTTGATGTTTCGGGCACAAGCAGCACTTTCCAGCTTGTAAGCGGGCAGACGCTGAACAACAACAGCGATATGACCGTGGTCGGCGATGTGATCGCAGGTAATGGGTCGACGGTAACCGGCGACGGCACCTTTGCGGACAACCTGACGATGCAGAGCGGTTCGACACTTCAGATCGGCGGCGCTGGTATGCCTGTCTCTTCGACCGCGATGTTGATCGACAACTTCGATAGCTACGACAACAGCAGCAACCAGAACATCGGCGCGCACGGCAATGGCGATGTGACCAGCGGCGTGTGGGATGGTGTGTTTGACGGGACGAACAACGGGCAGATCGTGAACAACACGGACCCCGCGGACAACGCGCTTGCAGCATGGGGCATCCCGTCGCAGGGTTCAGGCGGGTGGCGCGGCGGCGTCACCGATCTATCCAACAACTTCGCGACCGACTTCAGCCTCGCTGACGGCGAAACGGCGACGTACTTCTTCCAGGTCATGAACGAAGGCAACGGGTATACCGATACGATGATCGGCCTGACGGAAAGCGTGAGTACGCTGGACATCAATGATGCGTATGCCGACTACTCGGTGATGCCTTACGTCGTAGGCAACCCGGGCTCCGCGACGCTCAGCGTGTATGGCGATAACCGCAGCGGCGGCACGATTACCGCGCTGACGGACGGGCAGTGGCAGAACGTCTGGCTTGTCGTGGACAACGCGAACAAAACGTTTGATGTGTACACCTCGGCGGGCACGGATAGCGGGACGCTTGCGTTGGCGGGCGTTGAGTTCGGGCGTTTGACCGATCCGTTTAACCTTGAAGCGTTCGGCATCACGAACCGTGAAGACGGTCGGGTGCGAATCGACAACCTGTATCAGCTTGTCGGCGAGAACACACAGAACCCGCTCGCGGCCGGCGGCGGCGCGTTGTATGCACCCGAGGTATTGACCGTGCAGGGTGATGTCGTTCTGGAAGACGGTTCGGTCGTGATGTTTGATATCGCGGCGTCCGGCGTGAATGACCTGCTTGATATCACGGGCAGCCTGACGGCCGACGGCACGCTCGAGGTTGTGTTCGGAGGGGCGGTGGCTTTGCAGCTTGGTGATACGTTTGACCTGTTCGACTTCGCATCCGCTAGCGGCGGGTTTGATTCGTATGTCTTGCCGGCGCTTGATAGCGGTTTGTACTGGGATACGTCGGCACTGTTGACGACGGGCGTGTTGGCGGTGGTTGATACGCAGCCCACGTTGGTCGGCGACTTGAACGGCGACGGGTTTGTCGGATTGGACGACCTGGACATCGTGCTCAGTGCGTGGAACCAGAACGTGACCGCGGGTGATTGGGCTGCGGGCGATCCGTCGGGCGACGGGTATGTCGGGCTTGATGACCTTGACTTCGTGTTAGGCAATTGGAACGCGGGCACGCCTGCCGGCGCAAGTGCGGCGATCCCCGAGCCGGCGTGCGTTGCGTTGTTTGGTGTGGGTGGGTTGTGTGTGCTGAAGCGTCGGCACGGTCGGTAATGCGGCAAGGAAAGTTGTGTTTTCTCCCTCTCCCCTTGGGAGAGGGGGCCGGACGGAACGCCGGTTTTTTACAGAATTGATCGTTAGTGTGGTCGGTAAAGCGAAAGATGAATTGGTTGTCACGAAAGATAAGATGAAACTTTGATAATCCCTTGTCCCCCCGGGAGAAGGCAAGGATGAGGGCCGGGGGTTGATTGTGTGTTCTGTATTTATGCAGGCCACAGAATGACTAGCCCTCACCCCAACACTCTCCCAAGGGGAGATGGGGCCGGACGAATAATTGAAATACATGGTGAGATGAAACAACTTTAATTTCACCTGGTGGGAAGGAAATCATGCAACATCGGATCAGTATCGTAACGGGGTTGTTACTTGTAACCGCTATGCCTGCTCTTGCGCAGGTAGATCTTGTCAATGGTGATATGTTCACGCTGACGAACTCGAGTACGGCGCCGAACGGTGTGTGGTCGTGGTACGAGGATGAGCGGGCCATCATTGATGACAGCGATCCGGACAATACGTTGCTGCTGCTCAGTTCGATCTCGGCCGGGTCGGGTTCGGAGAGCGGGGATGTGGACCTGCTCTGGCGTAATTTGGATACACAGGTGCAGGGCGAGTACGAACTGCACAACCAGCTCGAGCAGGACGATCACGATTCGGCGGCGCTATATATCCGATCGGACGGGCGATATGTCGCGATGTATTCAAAGCACGGCTCGGAGGCATACAACTATTACCGTGTGTCGACGAATGCGAATGATCCGACATCGTGGGGCGCGGAGCAGACGATCAACAACGGGGCCGGCACGACCTACGACAACATCTACTACCTCGGCGGTGACAACGGCGGCTCGGGCAGGCTTTACAACTTCACGCGCACGGTTAATTACGACCCGACGGTGCAGGTTTCTTATGATGAAGGTTTGACCTGGTCTTATGCGGGCAAATTACTGACCGAAGGCGGCGGGGGGGATCGGCCTTACGTGAAGTATGCATCCGATGGTGAGAAGATCTTCTTTATCAGCACAGACCGGCATCCTCGCAATTACGCCAACAGCATTTATGCGGGCTACGTGCAGGACGGCGTGCTGTATAACAGCGACGGCACGGTGATCGACAATACCGTGTTCGATGGCAGCGGCGTTGCGCCCTCTTCGCTGACGACCGTGTTCCAGAACGGGACCGACTTCAACGGCACGACGATGAACCGGGCGTGGACGATCAACATCGAGGTCGACAACACGGGCAACCCGGTCGCGATCTTCAGCGCACGTGCGAACGACAATAACCAGGATCACCGCTTCTTCTATGCTCGTTTTGACGGCGTGGACTGGCAGGTGAACGAGATGGCGCTGGCGGGCGGGTATCTGTATAGCTCGGAAGATGATTACACCGGGCTGGTGTCGATCGACCCGAGCAACCCGAACGTGGTGTACATGTCTTCGGATATCGACCCGCGCACGGACACGGGGACAAGCAAGTACGAACTCTACAAGGGTGTGACGGCCGACTTCGGTGCGACGTGGACGTGGGAAGCGATCACGGAGAACTCGACGGTTGATAACCTTCGGCCGGTCGTGCCCGAATGGAACGGGCAGAACACCGCGGTGGCGTGGCTTCGCGGGAATTACTACTCGTACACAAACTGGAACACCGAGGTGGTCGGCATCACGTTTGATGCGACCGATGCCAAGAGTTTGCTTTGGCGTGGTGATGCGGGCAGCGCGACGCATTGGGATATCAACAACACCGCCAACTGGGACAGCGGCGGGGATGTGACGGATGTCTTTATGAATGGCGCGGAGGTCGCGTTTGATGATACGGCAAGTTCTTTTACGGTGGATGTCCAGAGCACGGTGACGCCGAACGGTGTAGCGTTTAATAACTCGGCCAATGATTACACCATCACGGGCGCGGGCTTCGGCGGCAGCGGGAAGCTGCGCGTGATCGGCGGGGGGACGGTGACACTCGCCAACGGCGCGAACACGTACACCGGCGACACGATGATCGCCAAGGGTACGCTGGCGCTTAGCGGTAACGCGACAATCAGCAACTCGCCGAACATCAATGTGCACAGCGGTGCGACGCTTGACGTCACCGCGGCGGCCGGCGGGTCGTACACGCTGGATGGCCAGACACTGACGATTGACGGCGATGTGAATGGCGACATTGTTGCGGCAAATGGTTCGACGGTTAATGTGAATTCGTCGAACTCAATGAACGGTGATGTGACTGTGCAGAGCGGGTCGTTGATCGCGGGTGCGGGTCATATCACCGGCAGCGTGCATGCACAGAACGGCACGGTGCGGGTCGGCGCAGCGGGGATTGAATCGGCGATTAAGATCAATGGATTGATCGATAATTTTGATGGTTATGACAACAGCAGTACGACTAACCTGGGGTCGACGCCGAACAACCTGACCGGCGATGTGTGGGTCGGTGTGTTTGACGGGACAGGTGCGGCGCGGATTGTTGATGAAAGCGGCAGCAATCAGGCGGCGGAGATCTTCGGCGTCGATAACGGCTGGCGCGGGATGAAGACCGATCTGGGCAGCAGCTTCGATAAAGACTACAGCCTGGCCGACGGCGAAACCGCGACGTACTTCTTCCAGTTCAACCCGACGAGCAACGTCGAAGGCAGCGTGTCAGGATTCGACTGCATGTTCGGTTTGACCGACAGCGTCGATACCATCGACATGAATAACGCCTGGCAGGACTTTGCGGTGATGCCATTCTTTATCGGCAACGCGGACGGTACGGCTGACCTTAAGATCTCCAAGGAAGGGCAGGCGGATATCGAAATCATCTCGAACGCCACGCTGGATACCTGGTACAACGTCTGGCTCGTGGTCGACAACGCAAGCAAGCTGGTGGATGTGTATACATCGACAGGTACGGCTGACGGTGTGCTCGGCGCGGACGATGCGACGTACCGCAACAGCCTGGGGGCCGGGGCGCTAGAGGCGTTTGGTTTTGTGCAGGGTACGAACAAGTGGAACACGGTCCTGCTTGACAATCTTTATGTCACAAGCGGCGTGAATACGACCAACCCGCTTGTGAACGACTGGAACGGTATCGAGATATTAGACGGCGGGGAAACGCTGACCGTTGATGGTGACTTCCAGATGCAGACGGATGTCACGTTGACGCTGGATGTGGTTGCTGCATCAGCTCACGATAAGCTGATAGTTGGCGGCAGCTTCAGCGCGGCGGGAACGTTTGAGGTCGTACTCGATGCATCGGCGCCGGCACTGGCGGCGGGTGACTCTTTCGACCTGCTCGACTTTACCTCGGCGACCGGTGAGTTCGATGTTCTGGTATTGCCGATGCTTGATACGGGTTTGTTCTGGGATACGTCGAAGCTGTTGACGCTGGGCGTGATTGAAGTGACCGATGCACTGCCTGGCGATCTGAACGGCGACGGTTTTGTCGGCCTTGATGATCTTGACATCGTGCTCGGCAATTGGAATCAGAATGTCACAGCCGGGGACTGGTCGCATGGCGATCCGTCGGGCGACGGGTATGTCGGCCTTGATGATCTTGACATCGTGCTGGGTAACTGGAACGCGGGCACGCCGCCGAGTGAACAAGCGAACATCCCCGAGCCGGGGACAGCGGCGGTAATGGGTGGCGCGTTGATGTTGTTGATGAAGCGGTGAGCGGGGTGTTGGAGCCGGACCGCTGAAGCGGTCCTCGCCTGGGATTCAACAATCTATATACATATGTCAGTTGGCGTGGGTGTCAACGGCGGTGTGCCAGAAGCGAGCGAGGGTTGCCAGCGCCCAGATGGTGGCGAGGATATAGAAGCCCATCACGCCGTACTTCCAGAAGTAGATATTGAAGAAGCTGTTGAACTGGATGCCCGGGTAGTCATCGCTGATCTGCCGCAGTTCTTTCATGGCGATCATGGTCAGGATCGTGAACAGGAACAGGCCGACGACGATAAACATGGCGAATAGCTGGCGTTCGGTGGAGCGGAGATGGAAGCTGCCGACCCAGTGTTCCCAATCGGTATCGTCGGTTTCAACGTGTTTGCGGATGTATTGCGCGGCGCGCATGAGCATGGTCTGTTCCGACAGGTACAGCACGAGCAAGAGCAGGAGGACCAGGGGTGCGACCATCTTTAGGATGTGGTAGTCGGTGCTGGCGACGCAGTAGGTGAGGACCGGTGCGCCGATGATCCCGGTCATGAGCAGCACGAAGATGCGAGCCTTGGTCGCTTTGATTTCATCTCGCAACGTTGCGAAGTAATCCTTACGCAGATCGAGGGGATCTTTTGTCATGGCTGACTTCCAGGATGTTACTGGTTGATTGTTCGATGCGCATGAGGATGGTTGTGTCTGCTTATTCATCCGTGCTGGTGGCGGCGTGCCAGAAGCGAGCCAGGGTACCCAGTGCCCATACGGTGGCGATGCAATAGAACGCCATCACGCCGTACTTCCAGAAGAAGTACTCATAGCTGAAGGCGCTGAAGCGATTGTATTCAATCGTTTTGAGTTCTTTCATGGCGATCATGGTAAGGATGGTGAACAGGAACAGGCCGACGATGATGAACATGCCGAAGAGTTGGCGTTCTGCGGAGCGGAGCTTGAAGCTGCCGACCCATCGCTCCCAGTCGGCGTCGTCGGATTCCACATGCTTGCGGATGTACTGTGCGGCGCGCATGAGCATGGTCTGTTCGGAGAGGTAGAGCACGAGTACGAGCAACACCAGCAGCGGGGCGACGAGTTTAAAGATATATGAACTGCTGTTTACAACGAAGTAGGTCAGGATCGGCGAGCCGACGAGACCGGCAAGCAGTAGTGTGAAGATCCTGGCTTTGGTGGCCTTGATCTCATCCCGGAGCGTGTTGAAGTAGGGTTCGCGCAAATCGAGCGGTTCCTTAGACATGTCTTAGCTCCTGTTACGGCTCTTAAAATGGTCGACGTGTTTTGATCGCCGAGTTTATTCTACTTGTATCCGATGCTTACGCCAATGTTTATGTAGGGCACAGGGTATTTGCGGCAAGTATATCGAACACGCGGGCCGGATGGCGTGGCAATATGCTCCGTGTTGCACCATGGTGTTGTATTGCCTGTTTTCTCGGGTGGGAGAAGGATGCGACAATGCAAACCGTTTGTAACTTGATGGTATACGGGTTGTTGCCGCGTCAAGGAATGTAATTGAGCACGCCCGTGGCTGTAACGAAAACAGGCACATGACGCTGAGCCATGTACCTGTTTACCTTGGAGGAGGGTATGCATTTTTTTGTTATTGGTCGTTTGAGTTCAAACGATCAGGGGATGCAAGGGATCATCTGGACGGGATGGAGGAGCCGCCGCCCCATTTGTTATTGATTTCGATGTCGGTGTTCCATTTTTTATGCCAGGATAGATCATCCAGATCGTCGACGTGTACGCTGGAGGCGTGACCGTCGTTGAATGTGAGGTTGATATTATCACCGGGGTGGCGACGCATCTGCCATTGCATGAGGCCGGAGGGGCTGGAATTACTTGTCGTCCATGGGATGAGAGCGTTTGTGGCTCCGGTATCGGCGGTGAGGCCGGCGGTATTATCATGCGGCCATGAGTTTCTCCAGACACAATCGCCATAAATAGGCGTTTGAGATGGATTTTTCATGGAATCTGCTTTGGGGAAGCAGAGTTCTTTTGCGGCGGTTACGTTCAAACCAATATATCCCAGGTATCCTGACGGTGTCTTGGATGTGTCGTAATTCCATCCGTTGATGGCGTAGCTTGCGGATCTGACTTGATCGAGTTCGGCTTGGGTTAATTCGGACGCGGCAATCTGTGCATCGGATTCTTCCCAAGCATTGTTTGCAGCTCCGACGCGGCGCCCCGAACCTGCGTTCAGTCTGGAGTTGTCATAATCCACGGCATCAGCATCCGGGCAGAGCTTCATTTCAAGTTGGAAGCCATAGTCAAGAAGTTGGACAACCCAGATGTTGTTTTGTGTTCCTCCCTCACGGTAACCGGGATTGTCGTAATTGTTATCCGTCGCACGCGCGGCGTTGGCGGTGGCCATCTGGCGTACGTTGCTCAGGCACTTGGCGGATCGTGCGCTGGAGCGGGCCGCACCCAGGGCCGGGAGGAGGATGCCTACCAATAGCGCGATGATGGAGATCACGACCAGAAGTTCGATCAGGGTGAATGCTTTGCGACGCATGCGATTATCTCCAAGTGCGGCGTGCTTCGGTTTTTTATCATCCGTGTGTCGGCCCGAGATCGAGTGATCGCAGACCATATGAACGAAACATTCTCATCCAGAATGCTCAGTGGCAGACAGTTATTGAACTCAAACGCCCGGTTATGTCGCACGTAAGACAAGATCGATCAGATTACGCCCGACATTCAACTCTAGGCCGCGTTTGGGTGTTTGTCTGTCTGTGCTCCCACTGACCTGGTTAATCTGTCCGTCCGCGAGCGGTTTGGAACCGGCCTAGACTGAGCCTGATCCAACACTTCACATCGCCCTGCGTCCTAAGCCTGTGGCTCCAAGCGGTCAGGCGTTGGCGGTCTATCTCAGATAACACCTGAATACGCCATGAACACCTAATGTAAGTATATTGTAATTGGTGTTGCAGTCAAGACAAAATACAACCGTAATCATACATTTCATTGCATTGCAAGCGGTATTGTGGCCAAGATCCATCGGCATGTGGTGCTCTATCGAATCCTTGGCGGAATTGAGGGGGCGTTGTAGAATTTTGGGGGTCAGGGAAGGGCGGTTGTTTGGTTTTGTTTAAGCATAAATAATTGTTAATAAATAATTTAAACAATTAATGATTGTCGGGCAAGTCGTACATGTATCGCTTGCAGCACGGCGGCTCATGTGGTGGGGGATAGCTCATTCAACAGCTTGAGCCGGACGATATTCGTCGTATTTGCACCAGGTAAAAAGGCTATATACGAATAGTCGTATTTAGTGAAATCATGAGCGTATTTCATGCAATAAGTCGTACGGCCGGGGCTTTGGGCGCAGTGAACACGTATGACAAGAACAGGAGGATGCGAACGATCAGGGGCAAATAAAAACACTCGACGGCGGTTGGGCCGTCGAGTGTGGTTGGTTCAGAGGTTTGTAATAGAGATTTACTTGCGGCGGAAGATCGCCATCGCGCCCAGGCCCATCAGAACCAGGGAGGCCGGTTCGGGTACGGGGTTGGACAGGTCTTCGCCTGCGGCGTAGTAGATGTTGTCGATGAGGATTCGGCTATCGGCGCCGCCTGCGGCCATGAACCCGATCGCGTTGAGGTCGACACCTGCTGCGAAGTTACGCCAGTTGGCGTCGCCGGCGACGAGGGTGGGGGCGTCGGAGCCTGCCGAGTAGTACAGGTCGAAGGTCGGGTCGGCCGCGTCATTGTCGATAACGAGCCAGACGTTGTACCACGAATTGGGATCCATCGGCGCCCACCAGGGGCTGGTCGGGGCATCGGCGTTGATGTAAGGCGTGCTGGCGGCGTTGTTGACGAAGGGCATGACGCTGAAGTCCTGCCAGGCGTCGTTGGTGTTGATGTCGTCGATGCTGGGGGAAAGACCCATCATGAAGTCGTACCCGCCGCCGCCGGTTGCATCGGCATAGACCTGCCAGAAGTAGGTCTGGACTTCATCGACGAGGATGGCCGCGTCAGTACCGGTCAGGTCTCTTTCAGCGCCGCGCCAGGGAGCGCCGCCGTAGGTCGCCAGGGACTGGCCTTTATCGGTGACTTCGACGTGTGAGTTGTTTGTGCCATCGAACACCGAGGTCCAGACGCCGCCGGTCACGGGGGTCGTGAGGGTTTGGGTCGAGGTGTCGTAGCTGTCGAAGTTGTCGAGCAGCGTAAACGCAGCCTGTGACTGGGCGGCGCCTGCCAAGCCCACAGCCATGCTGCAAACGAGGCTTAATTTCGTACTGGTCTTCATGTATTCTCTCCTCCAAAAGGGTTAAGATGACTAAGAGCGATTAAAGACATCTGTGGACCGAAGAATGGTCACCTTCAAATCAACAAAAGCTAACTCATATAAACGGCGCTTAGCCGTGATGTAAATTCCAGAATGGTGTTCGCCTTCTCTTCCTCCAGGTTTTGACAGTGCGGGGGATGCATTTGATTTTACATCGCTGCGGGCCGCTACTGATGTAATATTAATCCAATACCGGTAATGAGTCAAGAATATATTTCCTGTTTTGGTTCATTCGTTACATTTCATCATTTTGGGAATTGCCCCAGTTAACAGGCACCGGCGAGGATAATTGCAAGGTGAGAGCCATTATAATTTATAAATAAATAATTAACAGATACTAACAATTTTTATCACCATAGCGGTGCGGACGGCGATTTAATTAAATAAACACCTAATTAATATGAATTTATGAAATTAATGATCGGCTGGTCATTTAGTGCCAGCGGGTTGGCTGGTCCCGTCCTGAGAAAAGAAGTTACTTTGCATACTGTGATTGTAATTGCATTTCTGCAATGCTTGTGTTACATTGTCCCAACTTACGTAATTGTTACGGACGGCCACTTGGAATACATCTCCGGGACATGCTGTGAGTCGGCCTTCTGGCGTATCCGTGTGGACCTCTGGCACCACAACACCGATCGGATTAGGATCAGGACATGCGCATATTCTCCCTGCGATGGTTGGCGGCACTGGCGATATGGGGCGTCGGCATGGGTTGCGTGACGGCTGGCGCAGTGGCGGACACGCATATCTCGCAGGTCGCGGCCGACGGCTGGGCGCGGAATTCGGTCAACGCCACGATCTTTCGACAGAACTCGGTGACCACGCATGATGGCACACAGGTAGTCGGCTATTACGACGACCAGCAGCGCGTAGTCCTGGCCAGCCGAAAGCTGGGCACGGATGACTGGACGATCCATGTCACGCAATACACCGGGCACGCGGCGGACGCACACAACGGGATCAATATCGGGATCGATGGCGAAGGCTACCTGCACATCGCCTGGGATCATCACGGCCACCCGCTGCGGTACGCAAAATCCACCAAGCCCAACTCGCTTGAGCTGGGTGAGAAGCAGGTGATGATCGGGGCGTCAGAAGAAAAGGTGACGTACCCGCAGTTCTTTAACCTGCCGGACGGCCGGCTGCTATTCATGTATCGCGACGGCTCGTCGGGCAACGGCAACCTGGTAATCAACCGATACGACCCGGCGTCGCAGACCTGGCAGCGGCTGCACGATGTATTGATCGACGGTCAGGGCCAGCGCAACGCGTACTGGCAGGCGACTGTGGATGCCAAGGGCTCGGTGCACGTGGCGTGGGTCTGGCGCGAGACGTGGGACGTAGCGACCAATCACGACATGGCATATGCACGCAGCGATGATGGCGGCCAGACGTGGGTAAACAGTAAGGGTGAACCTTATGCGATCCCGATCAACGCAATCACGTGTGAGTATGCGATGCGCATCCCGCAGAAGCACGAATTGATAAACCAGACATCGATCGCGGCCGATGCACAGGGGCATCCTTATATCGCGACGTACTTCCGTCCGGAGGGCTCCAATGTGCCGCAGTTCTGGTTGATCGGCCATGATGGGAAGAAGTGGTCGCATCAGAAGGTCGGCAACCGCACGCAGGCGTTCAGCTTGAGCGGCGGGGGGACGAAGCGCATCCCGATCTCGCGGCCGCAGGTTGCGGTGAAAGATGGTGAAGATGGGGCGCAGGTCTACGTGGTGTATCGCGACCAGGAGCGCGGCAGCAAGGTGACGCTGGCGTCGTGTGAAGATGTTGCTTCGAAGAAGTGGGCATTGACGGACCTGACCGAGGAATCGGTGGGATTATGGGAACCGAGTTACGACCGTGTGTTGTGGCGTGAAACGGGTAAACTGCACATCTATCTACAGCAGGTCGAGCAGGCGGATTCGGAGGGCCTGAGCGACGCAGCGGCGACACCGGTTTCTGTTCTGGAATGGTGGCGCGACGAGTAGATTCAATTCAACCGGGGTTGTGACGGTTAGGATAATTTGTAAACACTTGGAGTGTGTGAATCATCATGAAGCAGGTCGTAAAGCAACTTCGGAGTGTGTTCTCCTTCCTGGTTGTTACGTTTGCGATGGTGATTTGTATCTGTGTGATTGCGTGGTTTGTTCGCGGCGATGTGAAGAACGAGCCGACGCAGATCGATCCTGAGGTGGCTAGTCATTACCGCGAGCAGCGTAATCCCACATTCGATCCTAACAATACGTACTCGTTACACCTGCCTTCGGATGTAACACCACAGGGTGAGTCACCGATCCTGAAGGAGCTTGTTGAAGCCGGGGAGTTGCCACCGCTTGCCGAGCGCCTTCCCAAGAAGCCGGTCGTGATGGACACGGTGGACGAGATCGGAAAGTATGGCGGGACGTGGCTGCGTCTGGCGATAGCACCGGACGACGTCGGAGCGGTGGTGCCGTTCCGCATGGCGGGCGCTTACCTGGTGCGTTGGTCGCCGTTGGGCTATCCGATTGAACCGCACATCGCCCAGAGTGTGACGCCTTCGAATGGGGATCGTGTCTGGACTATTAAGCTGCGTGAGGGGATACGCTGGTCGGACGGCGAGCCGTATACCGCCGACGACATCATGTACTGGTGGGATGACGAGGTGAACAACACGTTCGTCAGCTCCAACCCTCCGAGCTGGATGGTCAACGCGGGGAAAACAGGGCGTGTCAAACAACTGGACACCTACACGGTCCGGGTTGAATTCGACGAGCCGTATCCTAACTTCCTGGAGGTTTTGGCCGGCCAGGTTGCGTTTACCGACATCCCTGAACATTACCTTCGCAAGTACCATCCGGACCCGGACATCGGCGACGAGCAGGTGATCGCAGATATGATGCGGCGGTACAAGCTACCGAGCCGGTCCTCCGTATACGGTTATGTCAAGGTGTGGAACAACCCGGAGTACCCGCGTCTGTGGCCGTGGGTCTTTCGGACCTACACATCCAATGCGCCGTTCGTGTTCGTGCGCAACGCGTATTACTACGTGGTTGATAAGCATGGCAACCAGCTCCCCTACATCGACCAGTTGCAGTTCGACGTGCTGGATTCCAAGATGCTGGCGCTTCGAGCGACGAAGGGCGGCGTGTCGATGCAGGGCCGTCACATCCGCTTCAGCGATTACACCGAGTTGATGAGCCGTGCGGATACAGAAGGCTACCACGTCCTTCACTGGTACCCGGCGACGCGGTCGGCGTTTGTAATTAACCCGAACCTCAACCGACGGGTGGACCCGGATGATCCGTCGACGAAGTGGAAGGCGCGACTCCTGGACGACAAACGTTTCCGCCAGGCATTGTCCCTGGCGATCAACCGCAAACCGATCATCCAGGCGGAGCAGGCGGGGGTGGGTGAGCCGTCACAGGTCGCGCCCGGTCCGCAGAGCCGTTTCAATTATCCGGCGCTGAGTAAGGCCTACACCGAGTACGATCCGCAACACGCGAATGAACTACTGGACGAATTGGGGCTGGATAAGCGTGATGAGGAAGGCATGCGGACTTTTCCGGACGGGACGCGGATGTCGTTTTACCTGGACTTTACGCAGTTCACCGGCGCCGGGCCGGGCCAGTTTATCGTAGACGACTGGGCCGAGGTTGGTGTCCGCGCCACGGCGCGTGAGCGTGCGAGGCCGCTGTTCTACACCGAGAAGGACTCCAGCGACTTCGACTTCAACGTCTGGTCCGGTGAGAGCGACATGATGCCGATGATCTCGCCGCGTTACTTCATCCCGATGAATACCGAGTCGTTCTACGCCGTCGGCTGGGGGCGCTGGTACATGAACGGCGGGTACTACGACTCGCCGCAGAGCAAAACGATCCGCGGCTCGATCCCCGTTCCCAAGGATCACGCGATGTACGAGGCGATCGAGGCTTACGAGCGCGCGACCCACACGCCGGACCCCGCCGAGCAGATAAAGTACATGGACCGTATGTTCGAAATCGCCGCGGAGAACGTGTGGAGCATCAGTATCGCTACGGCGCCGCCCGTGCCGTTCATCGTCAGCGACAAGGTCAAAAACGTGCCGGAAGTTGCGCTTTATGGCTGGGCTTTCACCACGCCCAGCAACGCCGGGATCGAGACCTATTACTTTGTTGAAAACAATAATTCCCCGGGCGCCATCGCGGAGATCAAACGAGCCGTCGAACACGTTACCCCCCGGCCTGATGCGGACGCCGGCAACTCGGTAGGTCGCTTGGTCAAGCTGCTGTTGTTTGGGATCGTAATGCTTGTACTGGTCATGATCGGCTGGAAACACCCGTTCGTATGGCGCCGCTTGGCGATCATGGTGCCCACGCTGTTGGTCATCAGCGTCGTGACTTTTACCATCATCCAGTTGCCGCCGGGCGATTATCTGACCACGCGCATCATGCTGTTGCAAGAGTCGGGCGACGAGGCCAACCTCCGCGCGATCGAGGACCTTAAAGAGGTCTTCCATTACGAAGAGCCCTCGTGGAAGCTTTACTGTCGGTGGATGGGCTTCTATTGGTTTACCTCTTTCGAACCCGCCGACGAGGGGCTGCTGCAGGGCAACCTCGGGCGTTCGATGGAAACCATGTCGCCGATCAACCAGGTCGTCGGGGACCGGTTGCTGCTGACCATGGCGATCTCGATCGGCACGATCCTGCTGACATGGGTGATCGCGCTGCCGATCGGGATCTACTCGGCGGTTCGGCAGTACAGCATCAGCGATTACATCCTGACGGTGCTGGGTTTCCTGGGGATGTGCACGCCCGCGTTCCTGCTGGCCCTGGTATTGATGGTGTACAGCGGTCAGCAAGGCCTATTTTCAGATGAGTTTTACGCGCAGCCTGAATGGGATTGGCCCAAGTTTATCGACCTGCTCAAGCACATCTGGATCCCGATCGTCGTGCTGGGGATCGGCGGTACGGCGGGCATGATCCGCATCATGCGTGCGAACCTGCTGGATGAATTGCAGAAGCCTTACGTCACGACGGCCAAAGCGAAGGGCGTTCGGCCGTTGAAGCTGCTGATCAAGTACCCCGTGCGGCTGGCGCTCAACCCGTTTGTCAGCGGGATCGGTTATCTGTTCCCGCAGATCGTCAGTGGTGGTGCGATTGTCGCGATGGTGTTGGCGCTGCCGACGGTCGGTCCATTATTGTTAAGCGCACTTTTTAATGAAGACATGTACCTGGCGGGCAGCATGCTGATGGTGCTGTCGCTGTTGGGTGTGTTCGGCACGCTGGTCAGTGACCTGCTGCTGCTGTGGCTCGATCCGCGTATCCGTTTCCAAGGGGGCACGCGATGACAGTGATCCAGCCGCCACCGGAAGAAGCGATCAAGCCCGATCCCGTGGATATCGAAGCAGAACTGATGTCGGGTAAGCAGGACGCCTCGGCGTACATGAGCCAGTGGCAGTTGATCCGCCACAAGTTCTCGATGCACCGGTTGGCGGTGTGGAGCGTGCTGCTTCTGATATTGATGTACGGGGTTGCGGTGTTTGCCGAGTTTATCGCGCCACAGACGCCGCACTCGCGCGACCTGGATTTTCAGTACTGTCCGCCGCAACTCGTACACGTCAGTTTTGAGCACGGCTTCTATACTTATGCGATGCAGCGGCAGATCGATCCGATCACGTTGCGGCGAACCTTCATCGAGAAACGCGATCAGATCGTTGACCTGGATTTATTTGCCAAAGGCGAGCCGTACCACTTGTGGGGCCTGATCCCGATGCAGCGGCACTTTCTGGGGGTTGACCATGAAGCGGCTAAAGCACTGGATAGCAAGGCGAGTTTCCACCTTCTGGGGGCGGACCGTTACGGCCGGGATTTGTTCAGCCGGGTGGTTTATGGGTCGCGTGTTTCGCTGTCGGTCGGGTTGATCGGCATCGCGATCACGTTCATCCTCGGCATGTCGATCGGTGGGGTCAGCGGTTATGTCGGTGGTCGGACGGACAACTTTATCCAGCGTGGGATCGAGGTGATTCAGAGTTTCCCGCAGTTGCCGTTGTGGATTGCGCTGGGTGCGGTAATGCCGGGCGACTGGTCGCCGATCAAGACGTATTTTGCGATTACGATCGTCTTGGCGCTGCTCAACTGGACAGGGCTGGCGCGTGTGGTGCGAGGTAAGATACTGAGCTTGCGTGAAGAAGATTATGCGGTGGCAGCACGGTTACTGGGAGCAGGTCACGGCCGGATCCTGTTCCGGCATTTGTTGCCGGGATTTACCAGCCACGTGATTGTGGCGCTGTCGTTGAGTGTGCCGGCGATGATCCTGGGCGAAACGAGCCTGAGTTTCCTGGGGCTGGGGTTGCGGCCGCCGGTGGTCAGTTGGGGCGTACTTCTGCAGGATTGTATGGATGTGCAGGCGGTACGTTATTACCCTTGGTTGTTGACGCCGGTTATCTTTATCATTGTGACTGTGCTTTCGTTTAACTTTGTGGGCGACGGTTTGCGTGACGCGGCCGATCCGTATTCCGCGACTTCGTGATTAAACCTATGACAGAACACAATACCCAACCCGATTATGTATTGCAGGTTCAGGACCTGAGCGTCGTCTTCGACACGATCGACGGCCGAACCGAAGCGGTGCGCGATGTCAGTTTCGATCTGGAACGCGGCAAGACGCTGGCGTTGGTAGGTGAAAGCGGCAGCGGCAAGAGCGTGAGTAGCTTTGCGGTACTGCGATTGATTCAACGGCCGGGCAAAATCACGAAGGGTCGCATCCTGTTCAAAGAGAGCAAGGATGCAGAGCCCTTAGATTTAGCCGCGTTGAGTGAGAAGGACCCGAGGTTGTTTAACGTCCGCGGCGGAAAGATCAGCATGATCTTTCAGGAGCCGATGACGGCGCTGTCGCCGGTGCACACGATCGGCAACCAGTTGTGCGAGGCGATCCTGCTGCACGTGACGAAGGATAAGAAGAAGGCGGAAGAGCTTGCCGTCGAGATGATGAATAAGGTCGGCATTCCCGAGCCGCGTGCACGGTTGAAGCAGTACCCGTTCGAGTTCAGCGGCGGGATGCGTCAGCGCGTGGTGATCGCAATGGCGCTGGTGTGTCAGCCTGCGATCGTGATCGCGGACGAGCCGACGACAGCGCTGGATGTGACCGTGCAGGCTCAGATCCTTGGATTGATTAATGATCTGAAGAGCGAGATGAATACGAGTGTGCTGTTTATCACGCACGATCTGGGTGTGGTCGCGCAGGTAGCGGATAATGTTGTCGTGATGAAGACGGGGCGGATTGTGGAGCGAGCGCCGGTGCGTGAGTTGTATCACGAGCCTTACCATCCCTATACGCGCCGATTGATCGCGGCGGTGCCACACGTAGGATACGAAAAGCGGCGTCGTCAGCTATTAGAAAAGATCGGGCTGCCCGATGGTGCGCCCGAGGGTTACGGTTTTACCGAACCGGCCGGTCAACACGGGCTCACGCCGCATTACCACAAATTCGGGAACAAGCGTGAACTGTTGCTCTGGCCTGTTCAACAGGGGGTGATGGTATGAGTGAGAAAGAACGCCTCTTGAAAGTGCGCGGGTTGTGCAAGTACTTCCCACTGGATAATAAACGCCACGGCAAGGTGTTCAAGGCCGTCGACGATGTCAGCTTCGATGTCCATCGCGGGCAAACACTTGGAATCGTAGGCGAAAGCGGCAGCGGTAAGACGACTTGTGCACGCACGATCCTTCGCGCGTTAGCGCCGACGGCGGGGATCGCTGAATTTACCAATAAGGGGCGGACGGTCGAGCTATCGACGCTGCCTGAGCGTAAGCTTAAGCCACTGCGTCGCGAGATGCAGATGATCTTCCAGGACCCGTTCGCTTCGCTGAATCCGCGTATGACGGTTGGCGAAATTGTCGCCGAGCCGTTGCTGATCCACCGTATCGGCAGCCGATCCGAACGACAGGATAAAGTCGTGCAGATGCTTGAGCGCGTGGGGCTTGAAGCGAACCACCGCAACCGGTATCCGCATGCGTTCAGCGGCGGTCAACGGCAGCGCATCGGCATTGCGCGGGCGCTTATCCTGCGGCCTTCGTTGGTCGTGGCGGATGAAGCGGTAAGCGCGCTGGATGTCAGCGTGCGTGCGATCGTGCTGGATTTGCTCAAGGAATTACAGGCCGAGATGGGTCTGACGTACCTGTTTGTCAGCCACGACCTGAGCGTGGTCCGGCAGGTGTGCGACTACATCGTCGTGATGCGCAAGGCCCGTATCGTTGAGATGGGCGAGACCGAAAAAGTCTATAACGATCCGCAGCATCCGTATACCAAGGCGCTGTTGTCAGCGATCCCATTGCCGGATCCCGATTCACGCATGAACCCGATCGATATCGATTCACTTGATGAATCGGAGCTGGATCCGATCGCCTACAGCTTTGCGGATTGATCGGGCTGTTTAAGAAGTGACAAGCATACATTGAGTATTTGAATGCACACCAACAAGACGCTGTGGAAAGATGTTCAGGGCAACCCCATCCAGGCGCACGGCGGGGGGCTGCTGCATGTCGATGGTATGTGGTACTGGTACGGCGAAGATAAGTCCGGACCAACAAGGCGATATGAAAGACCTGATGGCGATCCTATTGTGCGCGTAGATGTCGTCGGCGTCGGCGGTTACAAGTCGACCGACCTGGTGAACTGGGAACCGATGGGTGTCGTGCTCAAGGTGAAGGAAACTGCGTATTACGACCTGTGCCCGACGCAGGTAATGGAACGGCCGAAGGTGATCTTTCATAAAGCGAGCGGGACGTTTGTGATGTGGCTGCACATTGATCGGCCCGACTACAAGCTTGCCGGCGCAGGTGTAGCGATCAGCGATAAACCGGAAGGGCCTTTCACCTATCTGGGTTCGATCCGGCCGCAGGGACGAGACAGCCGGGACCAGACTGTATTTGTGGATGATGATGGCGCTGCGTATCACATCTGCTCAACGGACATGAACGCGACGACGCTGGTCACGCGCTTAAGCGACGATTACCGCTCGTTGAGCGCCGAATCGAAGTTGCTGTTCCCCGATCGATACATGGAAGCGCACGCGATCGCCAAGTCGCACGGTAAGTATTGGTACATCGCCTCGGGCTGCACGGGTTGGGACCCGAACCCGGCGAGGTCAGCGGTGGCGGACAGTATCTGGGGGCCTTGGGAAGAACTGGGCAATCCGTGCCGGGGTGGGGATCAGCCCGAGATGACCTGGTCAACACAGAGCACATTTATGCAGGCGTTGCCGGATGCTCGGGTCCTGGTGATGTTCGACCGCTGGAAGCGGGAAGCGCTGGGTGAGTCGGCCTACGTGTGGGTGACTGCGGATGTATCCGCCGGCAAGTTCGAGTTGTCATGGCAGGATGTGTGGGGTGGTTTTAAGTAATTATTATAAAAGAGTTTGTATGTTCTGTTGGGCGAGATGAGATTGGCTGGGTGTAGATGACAGATCGACTAACATTGCGCGTTTAAATACGTTAATCTATCCATTCGCGACATATGGCGATCGCGGCACAATCTACGAAAGCACCACTTAGCGAGGGCATTTGATATGGCTACCGGTCAAACTAAAGTCACGATTCAGGCGGACGCCGATTCGTTCCAGATATCCAAACATATTTACGGCCACTTCGCGGAGCACCTTGGCCGATGCGTTTATGAAGGCTTGTGGGTCGGTGAGGCTTCGAGCATCCCCAACACGCGCGGCATCCGCAATGATGTGGTTGAAGCGCTCAAGAAGCTGAACATCCCGAACCTGCGCTGGCCCGGCGGGTGTTACGCGGATGAATATCACTGGCGTGATGGGATCGGACCGCGCGACAAACGGCCTCGCACGGTCAACAGCTTGTGGGGCGGCGTCGTTGAAACGCACGAGTTCGGCACGCATGAGTTCATGGATTTATGTGAGATGCTGGATTGCGAGCCGTACATCGCGGGCAACGTCGGCAGCGGTACGGTTCAGGAGATGCAGGAGTGGGTCCAGTACATGACGTACGCCGGCGACTCCGACCTTGCGCGCGAGCGTGCGGCTAACGGGCGCAAGGAGCCGTGGAAGCTCAAGTTCTTCGGTGTGGGTAATGAGAACTGGGGCTGCGGCGGCGCGATGCGTCCGGAGTTTTATTCGGATCAGTACCGGCAGTACGCGGAATTTGCCCGTAATTACAGCGGTAACGAGCTTTATAAGATCGCCTGTGGGCCCAACGGCCGGGACGATAAGTGGACCGAAGTCACGATGGAGCGGATCGGCCACCGTATGCACGGCCTGTCGCTGCACTACTACACGACCGAATGGAACAACAAGGGCCAGTCTGTCGGGTTCGATGAGCAGGCGTACTTCAAAACGCTTGCATTGGCGACGCGCATGGACGAGATCATTGCACGTCACAGCGAGGTGATGGATCAGTTTGATCCGGAAAAACGTGTTGCTCTGGTCGTGGATGAGTGGGGCACTTGGTTTGATGTGATGCCGGATACGAATCCCGGTTTCCTGTATCAGCAGAACACGATGCGTGACGCGCTGGTAACGGGCATGACGCTGAACATCTTCCACAAGCATGCCGAGCGCGTACGTATCGCGAACCTCGCGCAGCTTGTGAACGTGTTGCAGGCGCCGATCCTGACCGATGGGCCGAAGATGATCGTCACGCCGACGTATCACGTGCTGGAAATGTACAAGGTGCACCAGGACGCGACATACCTTCCGGCCGAAGTGGCGTGCCCCCATTACAGCCTGGATAAACCGGACCTGGAACAGCTATCAGCGTCTGCCAGCCGGGCTCAAGACGGCAATATCCATATCTCCTTATGCAATTTGCATCACGCCGAGTTGCTGGAAGTGACCTGTGAAGTTCGTGGCGCGTCACTTAAGCAGATAACTGGACAAGTACTCGAGGGTGCGAGTATCCAGGCGATGAATACGTTTGAAGAACCTAAGCAGGTCATGCCCGCGGCGCTTGAGGGGATCAGTGCTTCCGGCAATACTATCAAGCTCACATTGCCGGCCCACTCGGTGGCCGTTCTATCGATTGAGTCTTAGGATCCAATCACACGCTTGGAGGTTTTTGCGGTGTCTTCTTCCGCAGAAAGGACAACCTGAGTCTATGTCAGACAACTCAGCACCAAAGAATGAATACGAACGCGAACCGGTGCCCGCCAAGGCGCTGCTTGGGTTCAAGAGTTTTGTCGGACAATATGCCGGGGAGCACTGTGCGGGCACGGAGCTGATGATCGGGCCTTTGTTTGTGGCTTCGGGGGTCGGTGCGTTCGATGTGCTGGTGGGTTTGATGGTCGGTAATGTGTTGGCGGTCTTGAGCTGGGTTTTTCTGACCACACCCATCGCGACGCGGGCGCGTCTGACGCTGTATTACCAGCTTGAAAAAATCTGCGGCCGACAGTTGGTGACGCTGTACAACCTCGCGAACGGCGTGATGTTCTGCTTCCTCGCCGGCGCGATGATCACGGTGTCGGCGACGGCGGTGGGCGTGTGGTTCGACTTCCCCATGCCGGGGCTGAACGACACGATGCCCAAGGGTGTTGGGTGGGTGACTTCGGTACTAGTCGTGGGTGGATTGATTTCGATCGTCGCAGCGAGCGGCTACAAGATGGTGGCGCGTTTTGCCAACATCGCGGCGCCCTGGATGGTGCTGGTCTTTGTGGCGTTTGGCTTTATCGCGCTGCGTGAGTTTATCAATGTGACCGGTACACAGATCCATAGCGCCAATGATCTTTGGACGCTCGCCACGGAACATCTTTGGAAGGGGGGTGATCCGCAACCGGGCAAGGTGAAGTTCACGTTCTGGCACGTCATGTTCTTTGCCTGGTTCTGCAATATGGCGATGCATGTCGGGATGTCCGACCTGTCCGTGTTCCGCTTCGCAAAGCATTCGTGGTACGGCATCGCGAGTTTTGCGGGGATGTTTGTCGGGCACTTCCTGGCGTGGCTGGCCGCGTCACTTTTGTACGCATTGCAGTTGCACCACGATCCGTCGAACGATGCCGTACTGCCAGGGCCTTTGGCATATAACGCGGCCGGTGTCGCGGGTGTGATCTGTGTGATCATCGCGGGCTGGACCACAGCGAACCCGACGATCTACCGTGCGGGTTTGGCGTTCCAGGCGATCATGCCGAACAAGTCGCGCTTTGCTGTTACGCTTGCAACAGGGGCGCTGGCGACTGCTGCGGGTCTGTTCCCTGCTATCGCGATGCAGTTATTAGGTTTCGTGATGTTGTATGGCATGGTGCTGATGCCGATGGGCGCGGTGATCTTCGTCGACTTCTACCTGATCAAGAAGCTGGGGATGCAGGACAATTACGCTGAGCACAGTGGTATCCCGTTCAACTGGGCGGCCGGGCTTGCGTGGTTATTGACGATCGCTTTCTGCTTGTTCCTTGTGTACTACACCACGATCCAGGACTACTTGGCCAGAATCAACATCAACTTCCTGCCCGGCGAGTTGTGGGGCATGCGCTTGACGGGTGTCCAGATCTACTTCGTGAGCCTGCCGGGCTGGTTCATCGCTGTTGTGCTCTACCTGGTCCTGAGCAAGCTCGTTCAGAAGAAAGGGGCGTTGGCATGAGACCCATTTTGCAGATCATTTCGATCCTCGCGTTATTGGGAACGATCGGCCCGCCTTTGATCTTTCTGGTGGGCGGGATGGATGTGGATGCGGTGAAGCGGCTGATGCTCATCGCGACGGTTTTATGGTTCGTGGTCGCACCGTTTGCCTGGGAGCGCGGCAAGCCAAAGCAGGAAGAGCAAGTAACACAAACGCCCGGCGAGTCCGGGTAAATGTAAGCAACGATGATACGTTCACAGAACAACAACTAATTCCATCGAGAAGGATAGATCAATGTATCGAGCCAAACTGATAACCCTGATTGGATTGTTTACTCTCACACTGACTGCAATGTTGTTTGTCGGCTGCGGTAATAGCGGCGGTGACAAGCTCGTTGTAGGCTTCAGCCAGATCGGCGCGGAATCAGATTGGCGCAAAGCCAACACCGACTCGATCCAATCGGAAGCCAAAAAGCGCGGTATCGATCTGCGATTCTCAGATGCTCAGCAGAAGCAAGAGAATCAGATCAAGGCGATCCGTTCGTTCATCGCCCAGGGCGTGGATGTGATCGCGTTCTCGCCGGTGGTTGAAACGGGTTGGGAGCAGGTGCTGGTTGAAGCGAAGGATGCGGGTATCCCGGTCGTGCTCAGCGACCGTGCTGTAGATGTGAGTGATGACACGCTTTATGTGACGTTCATCGGTTCGGACTTCGTGGAAGAAGGACGTCGTGCCGCGAACTGGCTGGTTGAAGCCAGCGATGGTAAGGCGGTTATCGCGGAACTCGTAGGTACGCCCGGCTCCGCGCCGGCGATCGATCGGGCGAAAGGCTTCCGTGAAGTGATCGACAACCAGCCGGACATGAAGATCGTCTGGAGCCAGAGCGGTAACTTCACACGCACCGAAGGCAAGAAGGCGTTCCAGGCTTTTCTTAAGTCACCCGAAGCTAAAGAAGTCACCGCGTTGTATGCTCACAACGACGACATGGCGATCGGCGCGATCCAGGCGATCAAAGAAGCGGGCCTGAAGCCGGGCGAAGATATCCTGATTGTTTCGGTTGACGGCGTAAAAGAAGCGTTCCGCGCGATGACGCAGGGTGAATTGAACTGCACGGTCGAGTGCAACCCGCTGATCGGCCCACAATTGTTTGACCTGATCGAAAAGGTTGCCGCCGGCGAAGAGGTGCCGCGTCGCGTGAAGGTCGAGGAAGATGTCTACACGCAGGACCAGGCTGCGGAGCTGCTGGAAACACGCAAATACTGATGGCCTTGTTTGGGCCTCGTATCGTCATCTGACAGGAAGTAGTATGCCGTATCGATTCAGGCTATGGGCTGTCGTCTTTGTATTGCTTTCGGTGATGCATGCGCCGATGGATTGTCATGCGAATTCCGTCAACAGCAATACGCCTGTTGCTAAAGCGGAGCCGATGTTTCTGTTTCCCTTTTTCCGAGGCCAGGGTGAGAGCGGAGTATTCCTGGCGGTCAGCCGTGACGGCCTGGATTACCGGTTCGCCAACTTCGGGCAGGCGATCTTTACGCCTCCGGATTGGCAGGGCCAGCACCTGACACGAGACCCATCGATCATCCAGCACGACGGCGTGTTCCACATGGTCTGGACCACGAACTGGCGCGGCCGGGTGATGGGCTACGCCTCGTCGGCTGACCTGGTGAACTGGTCGAAGCCGTTGATGATCAGGCCGTTTGCCGAATCGTTAGCCGATGAGGATCAGCCGGAGAACGTCTGGGCGCCGGAGCTGCATTACGATCCGGTGCAGGGCGACTTCTTTGTTGTGTTCAGCTCAACGATCCCGCGTGAACTTAATGACAACGACGGCAGCGACAACGACTGGGACCATCGGCTGTACATCATCCGCACGAAAGACTTCAAGACGTTCACCGAACCCAAGGTGCTGTTTGATCCTGGTTACACATCGATCGACGGCCACCTGGTTTTTGACGATCGGCAAAATGACGATCCAGCGGATGATCGTTGGGTGATGGTGTACAAGAAAGAAAAGCGTCAGATGCCCGGCAAGAACCTTTGGCTTGCGACGATTGACGCGAAGATGAGCGGTGAATGGCAGATCATGCCGCATCCGATCGCGGGGCCCGGCGCAACGATCTCGCCGACGGATTGGGTCGAGGGCCCTTCATTAGTGCGTACGAAGGATGCGTGGCTGTTGTACTGGGATACCTATGACCGTGGCCGGTATTCCGCGGCGATGAGTACGGACCTGGAGAACTGGACCGACCTGACAGACAAGCTGCGTATGCCGACGCGCCATCCACGGCATGGCACGGTGTTCCTGGCGGATGTCAGCGGTACCGTTTTGCCGTTACCCAGTTTCACGGAAACGGATCGTCTGCAGAACGGTGATTTTGAGCACGCGGTCGATGACAAACCCACAGCTTGGCAGACGAATCGTTGGTCGGGTCAGGTGGTTCACAAATACTTTCCTGAGGACGGACGCAACGGCGGCGCCGCGGTGGCGATCGGTTCGGAGATCGGCGCCGATGCGGCGTGGAGTGCATACGCGATAGTTGAGCCGCGAACACGTTATCGTCTCAGCGGTTGGATCCGGACCGAAGAGGTCAGGGCCGGATCGGGGATGGGGGCGCTGTTGAGCATTTCCAGCATGGACGGTGCCCGCTCTGAGCCGTTAATCGGTGAAAATCCTTGGACGCAGGTTGAAGTTATCTTTAATAGCGGCAACCGCCGTGATATCCAGATTAATTGTTTGTTCGGAGGCTGGGGCGAATCAATCGGCCGGGCTTGGTACGATGACATCAAATTGGAACCAGTCGAGTAGATACGATGTCGAATACACCAGCCGAACAAGCCATGCTGCAGGTAAGCGGGATCGTTAAGACATTCCCCGGCGTGCGTGCGCTGGATGGGGTGGACCTGACGCTGCGCCGAGGTGAGGTACATGCGTTGATGGGTGAGAACGGCGCGGGTAAGAGTACGCTCATCAAAGTCCTTACCGGTGTGCACGTACCCGACGGCGGCGAAATACGCATGGACGGGAAGTTGATCCAACCGACCTCGCCGCGCGATGCCGAATCACAGGGGATCAGCACGGTGTATCAGGAAGTGAACCTGATCCCGTCGATGTCGGTAGCGGAAAATCTTTGTCTCGGACGCTTCCCGAAACTCGTGGGATTAATCCGGCTGGGCGCTGCGAAGAAGCGTGCGCGTGAAGCGCTGAAGCGTCTGGATATGGACCTTGATGTCAGCCGGCAGTTGTCTTCGTATTCGCTGGCGGTGCAGCAGATGGTTGCGATCGCGCGAGCGCTTGATACCGATGCGAAGCTGTTGATCCTGGATGAGCCGACCTCCAGCCTGGATGAGCAGGAGGTGGATGAACTGCTTGCGATGATGGATCGGCTGCGCAAGGAAGGGTTAGGCATCCTTTTCGTGACGCACTTTATCGATCAGGTGTATCGCATCAGCGACCGGATCACGGTGTTCCGCAACGGCGGGTTTGTCGGCGAGTATCCGACGGCCGAGCTTCCGCGACTCAAACTGATCGGCAAGATGGTCGGCAAGGATGTTGCGGCGCTCGAGACGCAGGAAGCCGACGCTAAAGCACGGCACGGGCGAGCAGTAGCGGGGCAAACGCTGGTGAAGGCTGAAGGGCTTGGCCGTCGCAACACTGTGCATGATGTGCAGTTCGATATTCAGCAAGGGCAGACCGTCGGCCTGGCCGGGCTGCTCGGTTCGGGGCGGACGGAGACGGCGAAGATGCTGTTCGGCGTCGATCCGGCGGATGTCGGTACGATTAAACTCGATGGTGAGCAGGTCAGTCCACGTTCGCCGCGTGAGGCGATGCGGTTGGGTTTTGCGATGACGCCTGAGGATCGAAAAGCGGCGGGCATCATCCCGAACCTTTCGGTGCGTGAGAACATCATGCTGGCGCTGCAAAGTCGCCGTGGGATATGGTACAGGCTTTCGGCCAAAGAACAACGTGAACTGGCTGATAAGTACATCGAGGCGCTCGGCATCAAAACGCCCGATCGCGAGCAACTGGTCAAGAACCTGTCCGGCGGGAACCAGCAGAAAGTGCTACTCGGTAGATGGCTGGCGATCGAGCCACGGTTATTCATCCTTGATGAACCGACGCGCGGTATCGATGTCGGCGCAAAAGCGCAGATCGAAAAACTTGTCGGTGAATTAACCGAACAAGGTATGAGCATCCTCTTTATCAGTTCGGAGATGGAAGAGGTCGCACGGACGAGCGATCGTGTGGTGGTTATGCGAGACCATCACCAGGTCGGGCAACTCGAGGGCGAAGAAGTTTCCGAGCATGCGATCCTGAACATGATTGCCAAGCACGACTCGTCGGCTGGAAAGGAGGCCGTCGATGTCTAAGCTATACGACGAGTACAGAAGATTACGATGGGAATCCGCACTCGCTCAATTACGATGGTTACATAGTTTAATCGGGCCGGTCATCTGGCCGTTGGCGGCGTTGGCAATCTTGCTGATTTTCAACATCGTGTTTACCGACAACTTCTTGAAGATAGTGATAACAGATGGTCGTCTTTCGGGGTATCTGGTTGATATTTTCCGCGACGGTTCGGCGGTCATGCTGGTTGCGCTTGGGATGACGCTGGTGATCGCGACCGGCGGCGTGGACCTTTCCGTCGGTGCGGTGATGGCGATCTCGGCGGTGGTGTCGGCGTCCATGGTCACCCCCAGTTGGCTTGAATCCGCACTCGGGCCTTGGGCGGTGCAGATGTTCGAGAACAGCTTCGGCATGTGGCTTGCGGTGTTGATCGCGACATCACTGATTGCGGCGCTGATCGCGGGGGCGTGGAACGGTTTTCTTGTTTCGGTCTTGCGCATCCAGCCGATCATCGCGACGTTGATATTGATGGTCGCGGGGCGCGGTGTGGCGCAATTGATCTGCGAAGGGCAGATATTCACCTATGACGTACCGCAGCTTGCGTATATCGGGAAAGGCACGCTGATTGGTTTGCCGTTCGGCGTCTGGCTCGTTGGTTTGATGATCATGGCGACGTATCTGCTGACGCGGCGCACGGCACTGGGGCTGATGATCGAGGCGGTCGGCGACAGCGATCTGGCGAGCCATTACACGGGTATCCGTGCCCGGACGATCAAGTTCCTGGTGTATGTGTTCTGCGGGTTCTGTGCCGGCCTTGCGGGGCTGATCGAATCGACGAATGTCAGTAGCGCGAATGCGAACCAGATCGGCTTGTGGTACGAACTGGATGCGATCTTCGCGGTGGTCGTCGGCGGCACAGCGCTGACCGGCGGGCGGTTCCTGATATTCGGGACGGTGATCGGGGCGCTACTGATTCAGACGCTGACGATCACGATGACGATTCAGAAGGTTCCGCCGGAGGTGGCGCTGATCCCCAAGGCGCTGGTGATCGTGCTGGTGTGTCTGCTGCAATCGCAGACGTTCCGGCAAAAAGTGTTCGGCCGATTCAAGAAGAAGCCTGCCGCGGCGCTCAGCGCCGCAACACCTGCCAACAGCGCGGGGGGTGAGGCATGAAAAAGTTATTCAACCCCAAGTACCTGCCTGTCCTTGCGACGTTCTGCGTGCTCGTGCTGATCTTTGTCTTCGGAGCGATCCGTTACGGCAACCAAGGCTTTTTGTCGACATACAATATCGTCAGCCTGTTCCGTGGCGGGGCGGTGGTGGGGATCGCAGCGATCGGGTCGACGTTTATCATCCTCTCCGGCGGGATCGATCTATCCGTCGGCGCTGTGATCGCGTTTACTTCGATGCTGGTGGCGACGCTGATTTCACCCGAGCTTGGTCCGGGCTGGCACCCGGCGGTGGCGATCACGGTCGCGATCGCGGTAGGCACGCTGTTTGGATTCCTGCAAGGATGTTTGATCCACTTCTATGCGTTGCCACCGTTTTTGATCACACTGGCGGGCATGTTCCTGGCACGCGGGCTGGCGTTTGTGGTGCATAAGGAAAGTGTCAGCATTGCGTATCCTGTATACGAAAAGCTGCGAGATATAAAGATACCCTTGACGATCCCCGGGATGGGGCATGCCGATGTCACGTTCTCGGTCATTATGTTGCTTGTTTGTTTTGTGGTAGCCATTTTGGCGGCACAATTTCTGCCGATCGGCCGCGAGGTCTATGCCGTCGGTGGGGATGAGGATTCAGCGAAGTTGATGGGCGTGAACATTGGCCGGGTGAAGATCGGTGTATATACGCTGGGCGGATTTATGGCGGCGCTTGCGGGCGTTATTGCGACCACAGATATGTATTCCGGCAATCCCAAGGGGTTTGAGGGATACGAACTGGACGCCATCGCCGCGGTCGTCATCGGTGGGACATTATTGACCGGCGGTTCAGGTTACGTCATCGGTACGCTTATGGGCGTACTGATCCTCGGTTTGATCCGCATGGTGATCGACAACGAAGGTAACCTCAGCACCTGGTGGACGAATATTTTTACCGGGTTACTGCTGCTGCTGTTTATCCTGCTGCAGTTGGTCCTGGTCAAGACCGTTAAACGCGACAAATCATAGGTCCCATTCGGGTTTGTCCTGCAAGCGTGCCTTGGCGGCTTCCTGGCCTACACAATCGAACACGATCAGTTCGTTTTCGCCTTGCTTCAGAAGCGGGCCGGGGATGTAGAGCGTGTGTTGCGGGCCGATCTCCCAGTATCGGCCGAGGTTGAACCCGTTGATCGAAGCAAAACCCTTGGTGCAGTTCGGCAAAGCGAGGAAAGTATCGGCCGGCGTGTCGACGTTGAACTTCGCGCGATAGAACCGTGGTGCGGCGCCATCAATCGGTGACTTCGACCATGGCAGCTTGGCAAGGTCGGCATCCATCGGAAGGGGATAGCAGGCCCAGCCGATGTGGGCGCGTTCATCGTGGCGGCGCGGGCCGAAGTAGACGCCGTCGCTGATGCCTTTGAGTTGTTTGAGCTTGTGACCGAAGTTCGGCCGGGCCATGCAGTCGACGAGGATGTCGAGTTTGACGGTTTCGCCTGTGACGGGCAATGTCCACTCGGGCTGCGGGTCGTTGATGTACCACGTGCCGAGCGATTGGCCATCCGCCAGGACATGTGCGAAGTCGCGCATGCCTCGGATGCGGATGAGAAAATCCTTGAAGATCCTGGGGACTTCAGCGCTGTAGAGCACGTAGCCGTAGCCATAACCCAGTCGCTCGATAGGTAAAGGCTTTGCGCTACGAAGAGGAGCGGATAAGGCGGGTAGCGCATCGGTCAGTGATACCTGCTCGGTGAATTCGACTTCACCCAAATCCAGTTTAGGTGATGGCGCGAAGGTGCGCGTCAGATCGGTTCTACCGGTGTGCTTGGCGATGACCTCTCGGCAAAGTTCATATTTGGGCGTGACATCGCCGCATTCGGTGAGCAGGGCGTCGTAGTCGTAGCTGGTGACATGCGGTTCGTAGCCATCCGAATCGTTCGCACCGGACATGAAGCCGAAGCTTGTTCCGCCGCAGAACATGAAGAAGTTGACGGACGCATTCATCTCGAGCATCGCCTTGAGATCATCGGCAGCGCTTTGCGGTTCACGGGAGGCTTTGCGCTCATTGCACCAGGCATCGAACCAGCCGATCCAAAACTCCATGCAGGTCAGCGGGCCATTGGGTTGAGCTTTGCGCAGTGTGGACATGTGCTGCTGCGGGTTGCTGCCGAAGTTGGCGGTGATGACCGCATCCGGCAGGCTGCCGTTGATAAAGCATTCGGGATTGCCCGGCCCGTCGGAGGTAAACAGTAATACATCCACACCGAGTTCACGCAGTTTGTCACGCAGGTGTTCGAGGTAGACTTTGTCATCGCCGTAGTAGCCGTATTCGTTCTCAACCTGGGCCGCAATGATCGGCCCGCCGTTGGTCGACAGGTAAGGCAATACGCGCGGGATCAATTGTTCCCACCACTCATCGACGTGCTTGAGGAATGTCGGGTCGCTACTGCGCAGGACGATGTCACGTTCGTTTAATAGCCACCAGGGCAGACCGCCGAACTCCCACTCGCCACAGATGTATGGGCCCGGTCGAAACAGCACATCCAGTCCCGTGTCGGCACATAGTTGGAGGAACTTCGGCAGATCGCATAAACCATCAAAGTTGTATTCGCCCTTGCGCGGTTCGTGCAGGTTCCACGGGACGTAGACTTCGAGCGTGTTTGCACCGAGCGCGACGAGCTTTTCCAGGCGATCGACCCAGACTTCGGGCACCATGCGGTAGTACGTCATGGAGCCGGAGATGATCTGATGCGGCTTGCCGTCGAGCAGGTAGTCGGTGGCGTTGGTGGTCAGCCGGCTGGCGGTCGTGGGATTAGACGTTGACTGTGTCATGGTAATTCTTGAGCGTGTTTAGGTGTGTAATCAGCCTTTCACCGCGCCGGCGGTAACGCCGCTGATGAAGGAGCGTTGGAAGATCAGGAAAGCGACGACCAGCGGCAGCGTCGCGATCAGTCCCGCCGCCATGATCAGGCCGTAGGGTGTGCGTTGTTCACCGTTGAGCAGGTAGATCAGCAGCGGCATGGTGTACATGTTTTCGGTGCGCATCGTGATGAACGCCCACATCAGGTTGTTCCACGTGCTGATCAGAACGAGTACGCTAAGCGCGCCGAGCGCGGGCTTGATGATCGGCAGTACAACGATCCAGTACGTCTCGAACTGCCCGGCTCCGTCGATCGAGGCGGCATCGTAGAGTTCGTCCGGCACATTGTGCATGATGTATTGGCGCATCCAGAAAATACCGAATGCGTTGGCGGCGCCGGGCAGGATCATGGCCCAGTAACTATTCATCATGTGCAGCTTGGCGAGTACGATGAAGACGGGGATCGTCGTGACCGCGCCGGGGATCATCATCGTCCCGAGCACGAAGCCGAAGAGCCACTTATGCCCCGGTGCGTGGCGGTAGCGTGCGAACGCCATCCCCGCCAGTGAGCAGAGGAATACGGTCAGAGATACGTGAATCACCGCAATTAGAGAGGTGTTGAAGAACGCTCGCAGCAGCGGTGTTTGTTCAAACACCGCGCGAAGGTTTTCCCAGACCGGTGGTACAGGAATGATTTCCGGCGGTAGCGCGAAGATGCGGGTTTGGGTTTTAAAAGACGAGACAACCAGCCAGTAAGCAGGCAAGAGGAAGAGCACTGCCGATATCCCGAGGAACACATACCCCAACCCGCGCTCGAACAGGCGCGAGACGGGCAGTGTTTTTGAATATCGGGTTGTATGGGTGACTGGGTCCAACACATTACTCCGTATTCGATCGGCCGAGGCGCAGGATGATTAACGTCGAGATAAACACGACCGACGCGACGGTGTACGCCGCGGCCGAGGCATAGCCGAACCGGAAGTTGCCGAAACCTTCGTCAAAGAGGAACAGTCCGAAGTTCATGCTGGATACGCCGGGGCCGCCGCCGGTGAGGACGAAAACTTCATCGAACATATACACCGTGCCGACCAGCGACATAATCGTGATGAACAGGAACGTCGGCTTCATCAGCGGGACGGTGACCAGCCGCAGTTGCTGCATGCGTGTTGCGCCGTCGACGCGTGCCGCTTCGTAGAGGGAGTTATCGATGCCTTGCAGGCCGGCGAGCATGATGACCATGTTGTAGCCGGTCCATCGCCAAACCAGCAGGATCGACACCGTGATCTTCGACCAGTTTTCACTCTGAAGCCAGGGGATGCCGTTCATCTCGATGCCGAACCATCCCGCGACGGTGTTGATGACGAAGTTGACCAGGCCGTACTCCGTCCCGAACAGCAGGAAGAAGACGATCGCGATGACGACCATAGGGGTGATGGCCGGCAGGAACACGGCCGCACGCCAGAACGCCCGCAGTTTGATCCATTGCTGATTGAGCAAAAGCGCGAAGGCAAATGCGAGGATCAACATCGGCGGGAAGTGATACAAGCCGAACAACAACGTATTCCACAGCGAGCGGAAGAACAGACGATCATGCATCAAAGTCTGGAAGTTAGAGAAGCCGACCCATCGCGCGGGGGTGAGCGCATCCCATCGCAGCAGCGACAGGTATAACGAGAAGATCAACGGGTACAGGCCGAAGATTGCAAAGAGGACGAAGAACGGCGAGATAAACAAGTAGAACGAACGATAACGCCAGATCTCCCGCAGGAGCTGTTTACGCTTGCCTTGTGCTGTGGATGTCATCGCGGGGGATAGCTGGCTCATGGCGTCCCCTCGCTTTCCAGTCCGTTTTTCACTTCTCGACCGAGCTTGCGTGCCAGGGTCGCGGCCGCATCATCCAGGTACTTCTTATTGTCCATCTGCACGTTGTGCCATTGGCTGAGCGTCTGGGCGAGGTAGCGTTCGGCTTCGTTCCAATCGCCGGTTCGGATCAGCGGGGGCAGCTTCTCGAAGTCGAGTGTGAAGATGCGGTGGACGGGTTGGTTGTCGAAGAAGGGATCGGGCTCGTCGAAGTAGGGGTCTTCGAGTGCGGGCAGGTATGCGGGGAACAGGCCGAAGTTTTTGTATTGAAGCACCTGGCTTTTAGCGGTGCAGTTTGTCAGTTCGACGAAACGCCATGACTTTTCGATGTTGTGCCCTTGTGCGGGGATAACGAGGACCGAACCGCCGAGGTTGCTGGTGCGCAGGCCGCCGGGTTCGAGCGCGGGCAGGCGGAAGACGCCCCAATTGCCGGCGGTTCCCGCTTCAAAGTCCTTGATCTGCTGCATCACCCAGACGGCGGCGGGGTAGCAGGCAATAGAATCCGTGCCGAAGGATGCTAGTTCTTCCGGGCCATCGATCGGGCGTGTGATGCCGGCGTTCAGCAGTTTGCGAAGAACTTCCAATGCCTGGAGGTTGGCTTCGCATTGGATGATGATCTGACCCTGTTCATTGTAGACACCGCCACCGGCCTGCTGCATCAGGATCTGGTAGAAGTTGGCAAGGTTCCCCGAAGACAGAGGCATCATGTAGGTTTTGCCGCCGGATTCCTTGACGATGCGCTGGCCGACTTCGATGAAGTCGTCCCAGGTTTCGATTTCATCCGGATCGATGTTGTATTGCTCGAAGACCCAGCGCTTGTAGAACACGGCACACGGGCCGGCGTCCCAAGGGATCGCGTAGGTCTTGCCATCGTGTTGACAACTTGCCCAGAAAGCGGGGGAGAAGTCATCGGCATACTGGTCGGCGTATTCGGAAAGGTCCGCCAGGGTACCGGTGGCGGTGAACTTGCCTGCCTCGCGTTCCTGGAGCTGGCTGACATCCGGTGCGCCAACGCCGCCTGCCAAAGAGAGCAACAGGCGTGAGGTCATGTTCGTGCCGTTACGGTTCACGAATATGTCGGTGTCGGGGTTTTCCTCTTCGAATTCATCGCTGAACTGATCGAGGCTCATGGCCGCGATGTTCCAGCTCCAGACTTCGATGGTGGTTTTGCCATCCGCTTCTTTGCGGGCTCCGACCGAGGGGAGCCACGAGATGACAGCGACCGCTACTGCGATCGACACCAGGATCAGCACCGGTCTCCACGGTGTGCTGCGACCTTTGCGGGGCTGACTGATAACCGATTCCTCCTTTGCGGCTGGCGGTGGGTGCCTGCTGGGCCCATTGGCCTGATTTACGTGACTTCGGTCAGAGAGCTGAGCCTGATGCCCGGATTATACCAGTATGTAAGGCATTGAAAAGTAATCTGCAATGTAAGGTACGTTGCATTTTTGGATTTTGGGTGTCAAATACTAAGTATCTGATAGAATATGAAATATAAAGCCATTTGGAGCGTCTTATATTGGCGTGCCCGGATTGACTGGGCAGTTTACAACCGTGTTTGTTGCATAAATAAAAGCTCGTTTGTTGCATATGGGATACGCTCGCTACGTTTTATTCGTGGCATGGTCGTTGGCACTGGCACTTGGAGGACGTATGGCGTTCGCTCAGTCCACAGATATCTGCGTGGTGACGCTGGATCCGGGTAAGACCTTCCAGGTTATTGAGGGGTTTGGCGCTTCGGCGGCATGGTGGCCCAGGTGGGTGGGGGAGTTTCCACGAGATGAGCAACTGCGGATACTTCGGCTGCTGTTTACCGATGAAGGCGCTGGGCTGGATATCTATCGTTACAACATCCCGGCCGGGGCGGGCGAATCTGTGACTGATCCGTACCGCCGAACGCCGGACCTGGAAGTGAGTCCGGGTAAGTACGATTACGAAGCCGATGCGCTGGGGATCGGATTCCTGCGCGACGCTCGGGAGATGGGGGTTGAGCATTTTGTGCTGTTCGCCAACAGCCCGCCGGCGCGCATGACACGCAACGGCCAAACCAGTGGCGGCGAAATGGGCGGATCAAACCTTGACCTTGGAAAAGTAGACGACTTCGCCCGTTACCTGGTTGATATCACCGAGCACCTCAAGCATGAATTAGACCTGCCGCACGTCACGCTTTCGCCGATCAACGAGCCGCAGTGGAACTGGGGCAAGGACAGTCGGCACCAGGAGGGTTGCCATTATGAACCCGATGAAGTCGCTCGCACGATCCGTGCGGTGTACGACGAGGTACAGCGGCGCGGTTTGGATGTGAAGGTCGAGGCCCCTGAATCCGGCGAATGGAAACGAAGCAAAGAGTACACCGAGGCTCTTTATGGTGATCCCGTATTGAATAAAGCGCTGGATACTTTCGCGATGCACTCCTACTGGTCAGACCGTCGAAACAAACGTGAATTCACCGAATGGTTTATGCGGCATTATCCTGGAAAAACCATTTCGATGACCGAGTTCTGCCAGATGAAGCCGATCCACGATGTGGGAATCGATGGCGGTTTACACCTGGCGAACGTGATGCACGAGGACATGACGATCGGCTGCGTCGTGACATGGCAGTGGTGGTTAGCCATCGCGACGGGGGGGTACGCAGACGGTTTGATCTATGCGAATCCAAGGACAAAGAAAATCGAAGTGACGAAACGTTTGTGGGTGATGGCTCATTATGCACGGTTTATCGAGCCAGGCTCAAAGAGGATTGAGGCGAAGGGATCGGACCAAGACCTACAGATTACCGCTTATCTGACGCCGGAGGCGAACTGCATTGCCACCGTGATCACGAACCACAGCGAATCGGCCAAACAGGTTCGTATTGATTTGAAAGATAATAAGTCGGTATCACTCATGTCATTTTGGTTGACAACGGATGACCTGACGCTACAGGAACAGGCGGTCGATGGCGATATTCTGACGATTCCCGCCCGGTCGATCGCGACCGTTACGATAGCCATGCCATAATGACCCACTGATGGAGGAATACGGATGCTACGTAACGCTTGGACGATGCAGATAAAACCCGGATGCGAGGCTGAGTATAAACGCCGGCATGATGAGATCTGGCCGGAGCTCAGCGAGGCGCTCAAAGAAGCGGGTATCTCGGACTACTCTATTTTCCTGGATCGTGAGACCCGCAAGCTCTTTGCGGTGCAAAAACTCAGCGCGGATAATAAAAGTGAGGAACTTAAGCAGCACCCGGTCGTCCGTAAGTGGTGGGATTACATGGCCGACCTGATGGACACGCACCCGGACCATGAGCCTGTGTGCAAGCCTCTGGATGAAGTATTCCGGATGGAGTAGTACATCGTTTCATAATCATCACCAAAGTATGTTTTGGCAGAATACACGTGATCTGGTATCCGCTATCTTGTAGAGTTGCTTGAGACGACTCGCATCAATCACGTAAAGAAGGAATTTAGAATTGATCCGCAGCGGCCTGGTATCCATCTCGTTTAGAAGTTTTTCCGCTGAGCGGATTATCGAAGTAACCCGAAAGTATGCGTTGGCGGCGATCGAGTGGGGCGGTGATGTGCATGTGCCGCACGGCGATGTTGAAACCGCCAAACGGATCGGCCGACTGACGCGCGAAGCCGGGATCGATGTCGCGGCGTATGGTTCGTATTACAAGCTTGGGGAAAGTGAGAAAGCAGGGCTGAGCTTCAAGAGCGTACTGGATTCGACGGTGGCGCTGGAAGCGCCGACCGTGCGTGTCTGGGCAGGGTCCAAGGGGACGGTGGACGCGGACGATGCCCACTGGGGTCGGATTGTTGAAGATGCCCAGCGAATTGCTGATCTTGCTGTCGAGGCGGGCAAACGCGTCTGCTACGAATACCACCAGCACACCCTTACGGACCACCACGAATCGGCGATCAAGCTGCATGACCTGGTCGGCAAGGATAATGTCGATCTGCTCTGGCAGCCGCCGTTTTATCACGACTTCGACACCAACCTGGCATCCCTGAAAGCCATGCTCACGCGCGTCAGTAATATCCACGTCTACTGGTGGACGGCCAGTGAGGCAGACGGGATCGTGCGCTATCCGCTTGCTGAGGGACAAAGCCAATGGCAGGCTTTTTTTGATCTACTTGCGCAAACGGATAAGTCCCGCTACGCGATGTTGGAATACGTGCTGGATGACACGGAAGTACAGCTTGAAAAAGACGCTAAGATATTGAATACGCTCGTTGCCGGCCTGAGCCGTGCCGGGTGAAGTTACCCCTTGGAAAGCCGTATCAGACCCCACCCATGAAAAAAGCACTGTTCATCGCACAACGGATCCACGACATCTACTCGCCTAAGGACCAGAAGGTCGCGACCGAGTTGGTGGACATTTACGCACCGATAATGGGTCCCAAGGAAGTCCTGGCGGACAAGTCGATCCTCAAGGATATGCAAATCATGCTGACGGGCTGGGGGGCGCCGAAGCTGGATAAGCAGTTCCTGGAATCGGCGCCGAATCTCGAAGCGGTCTTTTATGGGGCGGGTACGGTCAGGCATATCCTGACTGATGCGTTCTGGGATCGGGATATCGTGATTTGCAGTGCCTGGGCCGCCAATGCGATTCCGGTGGCTGAGTACACGCTCGCGCATGTGCTGTTGGCACTGAAACAGACATTCCAATTTGCCGAGTATTATCGCAAGAATAAGAATTGGGGTTTATCCGGCAAAGATGTGTGCGGCGCGTTCGGCGGGAAGGTCGGGATTATTTCGCTCGGGATGATCGGCCGAAAGATGGTCGAGCACCTGCAATATCTGAACATCAAGGTGCTTGCTTACGACCCGTTCATTGCTAAAGACGAAGCGGAACGGCTGGGGATCCAACTAGCAACGATGGAAGAAATCTTCAGCTCATGCAATGTTGTTTCGTTGCACGCACCGTTGCTTGATGAGACGCGCGGCATGATCCGCGGCAGCCACTTGGAAATGATGCAGCCGCACACCACATTCATCAATACCGCGCGCGGCGGACTGGTGAATGAACCGGAGATGGTCGAGGTGCTCAAGCGTCGCAAGGACCTGCAAGCGGTGCTCGATGTGACCGATCCGGAACCGATCCCGGAAGATTCAGACATCTGGAACCTGCCCAACGTGTTCGTGACACCGCACATCGCCGGCTCTATGGGACAGGAATGCTTCCGCATGGGCCGGTTGATGATTGAAGAGTTGCGCCGTTACCTGGCCGGCCGACCGCTGCGCTGGCCGTTGGCACGCCAGCAGGTCAAGCGTATGGCCTGAGCCGCATCCCTATCACACTCATCGTTAGTGCAAAGCCGGCGATTGTCGGTTCGGGAATAAGTACGGCCGAATCGTTCGGTGGCGTGCCGTTGTTCCAGTTGCTCAGCACGATATCCAGATCATTAAGGCCGACGAAGCCATCTCCCGAAGGATCGCCCTGTATCAGGTTGCCGGGCTCTACGTGCTGATTCCAGGCCGCCAGGAAGATATCCAGGTCCGTCAGGCCGACGAAACCGTCAGCGTTCAGATCACCCGGTATCGAAGCGGTTTCATGTATCGTAATATCCAGTCTGTACAGTTGGATCGTATCGTCGACAGTGCTGATTGAGGCGAAGTACTGCCCGGCTTTGGGTAACTGGAAGCCGATGATTGATTCGTGATCGCCTGCCGAGGTGAGGTCCGCTACTTCTAACAATGTTTTGCCGTCAGAGTCCCACAAGTGAAGCGCCAGGTTTGCCCGTGCCGAGGCATCAAATATATTCGGTGTGATCCCTTGTGCTGCCTGGGTGAATTGCCCGCCTAACGGAGTGAGTAGCAGGTCGACGGTAGACGCTTGTGTAATCGTGAATGAGAAGTAGTCGACGTCGCTTGCGTTACTCAGGCTCACAAAGTCAACATCATCCGCGCCGATCGTCTGGTCCGGGATATCCGCATCGGTGCCGATGCTGGCGGTTTGGCCTTCCATGATCGTTCCCAGGGGTGTAGCCAGCGACGCCTGATTATTACCGAGTCCGCCGTTGGATTTTTCGTATACATCGCCGTAGTAGTAGTGGACTGCACGCACGTCGTCTAATTGTGGGCCGTCGAACGAAAGATCCAGTACCGGCTCCATGAGTAATGCATCGGTATCGGATACGACGTGGTCGAAGCCCAGGCCGTGGCCGCTTTCGTGCATGATGGTGTTACGCAGTTGCAGATAGTTTTTAACCGGATTGGCGAAGAAGTCAGCATCATCGGTGTCGATCGCCATGTCGCCGATGTCGGGGAAGTAGTTGAACGCGAGTGTCCCACTGGAACCATCGATAGACACGCCGCCGATTCGTATATCCGCCCGTACGCCCAACTCACCCGCTGTGGTGGATAGCGCTTCACCCGAATCGTTCGGCTCATATACGTAGGTGAGCCCGGATAACTCGCTCCAGCGGTTGAACGAATCCTCAAAGTATGTGAACCAAAACTGTGATTGTGGATTTGTTTCGTCTATGTCGCCGCCGAATGCGTCGTTGAGTTTTGCGATAAGGTCACTTTCACCAAGCGAGTAGATGCCGTCGTAGATGATGGTGCCGTCGGGCACGAAGCCCCAGGTGAGTGTAGCCGGTTGGCCATTGGTTGTGCGGAAGCCCGATGCGGTTGTAAGCCAGGGTGTGGCTTCCGGATCAATGATGAATCCCCGGGCGGTGGTAGCCATTATGAATGAACTCACCATGACACAAACGCACAATGCGGTCATGTGCAATGTACGGCAAAACATGGCAATTCATCCAAATAAAACTTAAATAACCAGCAATTCCTTCCGGAGACCGGCATACCCACATAAGTATGCTAACAAACGGGTGTATTGAATCCAAGAGAAAAGTGACTGAGCTGGACTTGATATTGAAGCTGCTTATTGACTAGTTGATGGTTTCTGAAGCTCTAACTGCCGGATGAATAACTTGATGGCTTCCGGATTGGGCGGATTCAGTGCCAACAGCGCGTTCGCGTATCGGATTGCATCATCGTACTTCTGTTGATCCCGGCTGATTGTCATCAAGGCGGTCAATGTGTTCTGGTCTTTCGGGTGACGTTCGTAATTGTCGGCCAACACGGATAAGGCTTGTGCCGGCTGGCCTGTGGAGTTCAGTGCAATACCAAGCGTGTAACCGAACTGCGGATCCTCCGGCGTCAATTCCGCAGCGAGCTTGAACGCGTTAATTGCTTCCGGCGTATTGCCCTGCCTGACCATCGCAAGGCCCATCGCATACTGCAGGACGCCTGCTTTAAGACCATCGTCTATAGCGCTTTGTAGTACTGCTATGCCCAACTCATCGCGGTCGGTGGTGCGGTAGAGGTCCGCAAGATTCACATAAGCCTGAGCAAAATCGGGATTCACCCGGATCGCGGTCTTGTAGGATTGCTCTGCCGCTTCAACCTTGCCTCGTTGTAACTGCACCAACGCGATATTCAGATGCGACTCCGCCCGCTCCGCGTTGGCCATCTGTGATGCAATGTAACCCTCGATGCCTGTTTCGATCGCCTGCTTCTGCTCGTTGGTGAGTTGTTCCGGGCCCACCGCAGCTAAAAGACGCGCCGCTTCATCACGCACGTTGGTGATCGGATCGTCCAACAGATCGTATGCAATCTGTAAACGCATGATCGGGGCATATGACTCCAGCGCATTAAGCGCCCCGAAACGGATCAGTGTATCGGCGTTCTGCACCTGTTTTTGTATCGCGTGATATGCCGCTTCGGAAGGATACCCCTGTGCCAGCGATAGGGCGGTAGCACGGACAATGCCTGGCTGCGTGTCATCTTCGATAAGTTTCAGAAGTTTCTGTGCTGCGCCCGGCGCGTTTGTACGTGCCGCGTGAATCGTGTGGCCGTAGTGCGGCTTGTTGCTGCGGTCTTTGCCGTACCAGTCATCCAAAGCGTTTTCCGACCATTCATAGGTCTGGTCATCGTGGCAGTTGTTACACGCATTGGGCGAACCGGTCAGGATCGACAGGTCCGGCCGGGGGATGCGGAAACTGTGGTCGAACCTGTCGTCGACACCCATGTAGGTGCGCGTCGGCATATGACAATCGGTACAGAGGCTTCCTTCTCCGTCCTCTTCGTGGAAGTGGTGTTTCGGTGTGTCGTAGTGTTTAGGCAGGTGGCATTGCGAACACAGGTTATTCCCTGGTATCAATCGCTGCATACTGTGCGGGTCATGACAATCCGTGCATGTCACGCCGCTTTGGTACATCTTGCTTTGAAGGAATGAACCGATGACATACACCTCATCCTGAATCTGACCGTCTGGGAAGTACAGGCCCTCATCCAGCAGCGACAAACGATGAGTGTCGAGTAGGTGGTGGCCATACTCGTAGTCTTCGGTTGTCACAGATCGGCGTGAATGGCAACGGGCACACATATACATCATCGTTCGATCTTCACGCGGCTTGCTGCGTTTGGCGATGACTTCCCCATCTGGATATTCCCACGTGCCTCCGTCGTCTTTCATCTGAAACGCCATGCCCATTGTAGGATCGTTGCGGTCGATGCCGCGTTCCTTCTCCTTGGCCCATCGCACATGGTTAGATGATGGCCCGTGACACGCCTCGCATGAAACGTTGATCTCGTACCAGGTGGTGTTGTAGGTGTTGGTCTTCAGGTCGTAGTTCTTGCGTAGCCGGGTCGAGTGGCACTCGGCACACATGTAGTTCCAGTTCTGGTTCGGACCTGTCCAGTGAAGCTCATCGTCGTAGGGGATAGGCTCATCCGCGTACAGGTGATACCAGCGTTGCCCGCCTTTTTCCTTCGGCCGTGCGTCCCAACTGATACCAAGTGCCTGAACGCGCCCATCTGGAAACTCGATCAGGTACTGCTGCAACGGTGTTACGCCGAAGGTGTATTTGATTTCGTAATCATGCATCTGCCCGTCGGGCCCGTCGGTATTGACAAAGAACTTGCCATCTTTCTTGAAGAACCGTGACGTCACGCCGAAGTGTGTGAAGCTGACATCATTGAAGTCGCCAAGCACGGTTTTTTCGTTCGCAATTTGCATCGCCAGATCGTGATGTGATCCCAGCCAGAGATTGTGCTCCTGTTCGTGGCAGTCGATGCAGGCGTCCCTGCCAATATAAGTCGCTTGTAAATACTTTGCCGCTCCGGTGGGAGAACTGGAGCCCGGTGTTGAAGACCCCCGCTGCCAGCCAGTGTACAGCATCAGTGAGCCGATCACGATGGCCGCAATCAATACAACAAACAGCAGAACCTGGGTGCGCAATGAAAGCATACGCGCACCATGTTATCCGCTAATACACTTTTCAGCTTGGTCAGGCACTTCGTTTCCGTCGGTAAACAGCACCGAGTGCCAGCAACAGATAAGTTGTCGTCGTCGGCTCAGGGATGATTGTGGCCACAGCCGGTGGTGTACCCTGATTCCAACTGTTCAAGATCACATCCAGATCACTCAGCCCGATGAAGCCATCCCCCGAGCCGGCAAGGTCCCCTTGTGATTTATCACCTAATGGAACTGTTTGGTTCCAGTGGCTCAGCAGGATATCCAGGTCGCCCAAGCCCACGAAACCGTCTGCGTTGACATCTGCATCGATGTGCGCTAAAGCAAGGAAGAACGCGACGCCCACATCCTTACCCAGCTCATCGTAATAGTCTTCGCCGCGCGATGGGTGGAACGCTGTCTCGAACGTACCGTCAAAGTCTGCGCCGAGTTCGACTTCTGCGAAGTTGGCGGTGGTGGGGGTGGTCCCGGTTGATTGCACCCACGTCACCGTCTCGGTTTCCTGCATCAGGTATGTCCAGAAGGGGTCAGCCGTGTGTCCTTTTTCCGGGTGCAGGAAGAAGTAGTCATCAGCGTCGGAACTTGTGGTGATCGTGGAGTGGTAATCGATGAAGTAGTCGGCCTCGCCGCCGGTCGCGACCTGCAGGTCCGCCATCATCGCTTCGCCGGATAGTTGAATCTCGGGCTCGCCATACCAGGTCCGTCCGGGGTAGGTCGGGCTCCAGTCACGGTTCGGATCGATATCCGGATTTGCTACGGTTGAACGGTTGTATCCCGCGTAGCGCCCATCCGGATTAAGCATCGGGTAGATGTAGAACTCCGCCACCTTTCGCAGTTCCGCTGCACGCGAATCATCACTGAGAAGCCAGTCGATCGTGCCTTCCAGTGTGTGCGTACCCAATACTTCCTGGGCGTGCAGGCCGCTGCTCAACACGATCTTGGTTTTGCCTTCACTCGGCGTAGAATCATCCGTAACCTTGAACGCCCACAGGTCACGCGGCTCTATAGTTCGGCCAAGATCATCGATTCCGCCGGGGGATTGACCAATAACGAGATTGCTGTCCGAACTGATCGTCGGGCTGACGTATGGGCTGAGTTTCCACTCGGAGACTTTCGCAGCCGATCGGCCGTAGGAGTAGGGCAGAGAGAACGCGACCCAGACCTCATCCTGGCTGAAAGTTGTGTTGTTCGAGAAGTTGAAGGTGTCGCCCGAGATGCCGTGGTTGTCGAAGGTGGTCCAGTTCTCGTTGTCGTAGCTGTACCGGAAGTTCTGGTATCTGATCGCTGAACTGCCTCCGGCGAAGTTTGTGGAGATCTTGAAGTTCGGTGACAGCCCACTGACACCGGTCGCCTTGAAGTAGACCCACCGCCACTGGTCCGATCCGAAGTAGTTATCTCGACCGATGAGGTTGATGTTGTTGCTGGAGATAGAGTAACTCTCCAGCGACCCGTGATCGAAGTTCGCATCCAGCGTGATTGTGGCTTGGGTTAGACCCGTGCATAGCAGCATACCTGCCGCAGCCAGTAACACGGATAGGCCTGATCGGTGTTTTCCACATACGTACAACATGGCAATTCTCCTCCCCAGCAATGACAGAAACGACTTTGGGACCGGACATTCAGGATATCACAAAACCGCCGATTTGCGAGATATTATGTAATTTTCCATTTCACGACTCTTAAATCTTATTGTTGCCGATCGGATGGGGATTTACGAGGGTTTGACACCCAAGAAAGGCACCTCTAGGCTATCTGCCCCACCGGGCGGTGGTGAGTCAGGCACGTGGCCTGGCAAATCAGGTGTAAATAGCTGAATTAGTGTCAGTTATAACATCATGTCCGGAAGCTCGGCCAAGGAGGCCGACGATGGCCAAAAAGCGAGGATCCAGCCCTTACGGCTACAGCCCCAGTGCCTGGCGCATGGCGGGGCGTGGGATGGAGCTGGGTCTGATCATCGGAGGTTTGACGTTCCTGGGCCACCTGGGTGATCAGAAGTGGGGCACAGGCCCGTGGTTGACACTCGCCGGGGCCATACTCGCTACCGTAGGCGGGTCGTACAATCTCGTTAAAGACATGCTGTTTCCTAGGAAGCGCAAGCCATCGGATCAGGAAAAACCAAACGAATAGCTGGCATTTTGACAGCCGAAAACAGAACTCCACGCACCGCAACCTTATTTAATAACATCAACCCAGACCGATGAAGGTTTGCCCCCGTATCGCAACGGATTTAACCTAGAAGTCTTTTAATCAATATGACGGACCCGAAAGCCATCCCGCATCCGTTCCCGATCGTCAAAGCGTCGCTCACGCTGATCGTCGTGGTTATGGCGTCGGCGGCCGCGGCCTACGGGTTACTCATCGGGCTCTTTGGCTTCGAATCACACGGCCGACCCTGTATCATTGGGGCACTCATCAGCCTGATCATTGGTTTTTCGGGCTTTATGCCCGTCTGGCTGATGTCCAGGCGAAGCGCTCACGGCAGTGCGTACGGCTTCATGATCAGCATCCTTGTCCGATGTGTCGTGGGTATTGCTGCGGTCGCCTGGCTTCGCTGGGGGTCGGGGATGGCTGATGCACAGACCACGCTGATGTGGGTCGCCGGCTGGTACATGCTGGTGCTGGCGGTTGAAGTAAAATTGATCTCGACACACGTGCTGGCGGTGACCAAGCCAGTAGCGTCGATCCCGGAGACGACATAAATGATGACGAGCCTTTTGCTTGCCGCTGCCGAAGCCGAACCAGACGCGATGAGTCACGTGCTGCCGCACCCGTTGTTTGGTTTGGAATGGTTTACGAACCATCACTTTATGGCGTTGGTCGTTCTCATCGGTGGGGGGTTGTTGCTGATGATGGTTGCGGCCAAGATGCCCATTAAGGCAGCCAATGCTGAAGGCTATGTCACCAAGGGCCGTATCACCCAGCTATTTGAAACCCTCTGCGTCTTCCTGCGGGACGAAATGACACGTCCGCTGTTGGGCGATATGACCGACCGTTACATCAAGTACATCTGGTCGGTCTTTTTCTTCGTCCTGTTCGGCAACCTGTTGGGGATGCTGCCGATCGGCGCATTGTTCCAATTGGTCGGCCTTTCAGGTTTGTCTCACCTTGGCGGTACGTTGACAGGGAATATCAACTTCACTGCCGGACTCGCAATTATCTCACTGGTTATGATCGTGTTTGTCGGTCTGAAAGAAAACGGCTTCGGTTTTATCAAACACATGTGGCCCGTCCCGTTTGAGCCTTTACCGCTGCTGCCGATCATGCTGCCGGTTGGACTTATTGTCTTCATATTAGAAGTCGTGGGCCTGGGGATTAAGAGTTTCGCGCTTTGCGTGCGTTTGTTCGCCAACATGGTGGCGGGGCACTTGGTACTGGGGTCCTTGATTATCATGGCAATCAGCGCGCCGTTGATCGGCAAGGGCGCCAGTCTTTTTGGCGCGACTGCTTTCAGTTTCCTGGAACTATTCGTCGCATTCCTTCAGGCCTACATCTTCACCTTCCTGACCGTGATCTTCATCTCGCTCGGTGCGGTAAGTCACGATGAACATGATGAGCATCACGGCGGATTGGATGAAGGCGCTAAACCCGGGGATTCGATCGATCAGATGTTGACCCCCACGGCTACGGGGCATTAAACCGAACACGCTCGGGGACGCCGACGCCCGAGCACTTTAATCGTCGGCAAAACATTCATACCTCGTTTGGAGATTCAACATGTTCGACTTCCTTACTTTGGCACAGGCTCTCGGGGAGTACGCCGGCATCGGCGCAGGCCTCGCGGTCCTTGGCGCCGGTATTGGTATCGGTTTGCTTTGTGCAGGCGCCGGTCGCGGTATCGGTAACATCGGTGGTAACGCGACGCAGTCCGTCGCCCGTCAGCCGGAAGCGGCCGGTCAGATCTTCGTCCAGATGATCATCTCCGCCGCGCTGATCGAAGGTTTCACCTTCTTCGGCATCATCTGGGTGGCGCAGATGACAGGTAACTTCTTCCAATAAACAATACGGATCACGTCATGGATCGAAGTCTATGGCGTGATTTTAATGCCCGGATGCTCCGGGTGATCTTTGAACTCGTAAACATGGGGCTTTCCCAGATGCGTCTTACTCGACTAATTCCAATATTCCTTATCGCGATTGGCTTGATCTTCTGCACGAAGGTGTTTGCCGCAGATCCGGCGCATGAAGTGGACACCCATGCCACTGAAGCAACCGAACATGTGGATAACGCCGTGGAAGCGGCTGGTGCTGTCGCCGACAGTCACGGGGTGGATGAACATGGCGACGCCGCTCATGCTGAACGCGGGATGATGGACCTGAAGGTGTCGGAAGCGATCTACACCATCGTCGTCTTCATCATCTTCTTCGGTATCTTGAGCGTCTTCGTCTGGCCTAAGATCCTAGCCTCCTTGCAGGCCCGCGAGGACAAGGTGCGTGGCGATCTTAAGCATGCGGAGGATGCAGCGAAGGAAGCCACTGCCACACTTGAAGCGTACAAGAAACAACTGGCCGAGGCCCAGAAGCAGGCGCAGCAGATCGTTGAGGAAAGCCGTAGCGCCGCCCAGAAGGTGGCTGCTCAGTTGAAGGATGAAGCCCAGACCCAGATCACGCAGGTACGTGAACGTGCTGAGGCAGACATCAACGCCGCCAAGGAGCGGGCCGTCGCCGACATTTATGAAACTGCCGGCGCGTTGGCGACCCAGATTGCGGGCCAGATCCTGCGTCGTGAGATCAACGCGGGTGACCAGGCGACGCTTATTCGTGAATCGATCGACAAACTCAGGCAGGCGGATAACAACTAAGCGAAGCCGATGGCGAATCGTTTCAGCCGATTGTTGCAGAAGTTTGGTTTGGCCCTCGGGGCCCATGCGGGCAAACTGCCCCCTATTGACGGAGGATCACGGTTGTCTACAGACACCGAACAACACACGGACGCGGTCAGCCGGGTCTACGCCCAGGCGCTGCTGGAGTTGGCGCAAGATAAAGGCCAGGCCGACGCCTTGGCTGAAGAGGTCGGCGATCTGCTTAGCCTGATGGCAAGCGAGCCGGACCTTGAAAAGCTGCTCTCCAGCCGCACGCTCAACTCCTCCCAGCGCAGCGAACTGGTAGAGCATCTGTTCAATGGCAAGGTCAGCGAATTGCTCTATCACTTCCTTCAGGTCGTCAACGAGAAGGATCGATTGGCTGCGCTACCGGGCATCTTCAACGCCTACCGCATTCTGGCTGCCGATGCACGCGGTGAGATGGACGTCGACATCTACGTCGCTGACACACTCAGCGAAGAAGCCAGCCGCGAAGTCGCCGAATCCATCGGTGCTATCGTCAACAAGCGCATCACGCTACAGCAGCACGTGGACCCGAAATTGATCGGCGGCCTGAAGGTTCGCGTGGGTGACCGCCTGATCGACGGCAGCGTTGCCACGCAATTGAAAATCCTCAAACGCAAACTCGTCGAAGCCGGCCGTGAAAAAGCACGCCTCGGCGGACAGATGGAAAACTGAAGATAACCACAGAGACACAGAGTCACAGAGTCACAGGGAAAAGCAAAGACAGAGTAAATAGGGATGAACACAGATATACACAGATAAGGCATGCCAAGATTAGAGTTTAACTCTGTGCCTCTGTGTCTCTGTGGTTCAAAGAATAAACCAATTCGATTCAATTAACTTTTTGAAAGTCTGCGGTCAAAGCCGCACCGGAGTCAGCGATGAAGATCAAAACCGATGAAATCACCGCGGTCATCAAGCAAGAGGTCGAACGGTATTCGGCCGAGTTAGAGGTCTCCCAGATCGGGACCGTGGTGGAGGTCGGTGACGGTATTGCCCGTATCTACGGCCTGAGTGAAGCAATGGCGGGCGAAATGCTCGAGTTCCAGACCGGCGACGGCGAAAGCGTCCGCGGCCAGGTCATGAACCTCGAACAGGACATCGTCGGCGCCGTTATCTTCGGTGATTACCTGGACATCAAGGAAGGCATGAGCGTCCGCTCGACCGGCGAACTGCTGTCCGTGCCGTCCGGCAACGCACTGCTCGGTCGTGTCGTCAACGCCCTTGGCGAGCCGATCGACGGCAAGGGCCCGATCCAGTCCGACAACATGCGTAAGGTCGACATCATCGCTCCGGGTATCGCTGAACGTCAGCCCGTGACCCAGCCGATGCAGACCGGTATCAAGGCCGTCGACTCCATGATCCCGATCGGCCGCGGTCAGCGTGAGCTGATCATCGGCGACCGTAAGACCGGTAAGACCGCTGTCGCCATCGACACCATCATCAACCAGAAGAAGTTCGTTGGCACGCCCGATGAAATGATCTGTATCTACGTGGCGGTTGGGCAGAAAGAATCGACAGTCGCCAGCGTGGTTGAATCTCTGAAGGAAGCCGGCGCAATGGACTACACCATTGTCGTCGCCGCCAGTGCTTCTGAGCCGGCTCCCATGCAGTACATCGCGCCGTACACCGGCTGCGCCATGGGTGAATACTTCATGTGGGAAGGCAAGCACGTGCTGTGCATCTACGACGACCTGTCCAAACAGGCCGCATCGTATCGTCAGCTTTCACTGCTGCTGAAGCGCCCGCCCGGCCGTGAAGCCTACCCCGGCGACGTTTTTTACCTGCACTCCCGTCTGCTGGAACGTGCGACCAAACTCTCGGACGACAACGGCGGCGGTTCACTCACCGCGCTGCCGATCATCGAGACGCAGGAAGGCGACGTCTCGGCGTACATCCCGACCAACGTGATCTCCATCACCGACGGGCAGATCTACCTCGAACCCGACCTATTCTTCGCCGGTGTACGCCCGGCTATTAACGTCGGTATCAGCGTCTCCCGCGTCGGTGGTAACGCACAGATCAAAGCCATGAAGCAGGTCGCCGGATCGCTGCGTCTGGACCTGGCTGCCTACCGTGAACTCGAAGCGTTCGCGCAGCTCGGTACCGATCTGGATAAAGCAACGCAACACCAGCTTGACCGTGGTGCACGTATGGTGGAACTGCTCAAGCAACCGCAGTTCGTGCCGATGGATGTGATCGACCAGGTGATTCAGATCTTCGCCGGATCAACCGGTGCGCTGGACAACCTGAAACTCAACCAGGTTCAGCCGTTCAGCTCCGCGCTGGTCGAACACTTTGCTGGCCCGGCCAAGCCCATCCGTGATCGTTTGGCCGAAGCCAAAGCGATGGATGACCAGTTGCGTGAAGATATTAAGAAGTCCATCGCGGACTTTAAGACGGGTTGGGTGGCGGCCAATACGTCGTCCTAATTATTTATTCTCAGGGCGGAATCTGGTCGCGGGCGGGTCACGTGCCTACAATTCAGGCACTGAACTATCACTATAGAGGGACTGGAACAGATGGCATCTCAAGCGGTTTCGAATCAGACGGCAAAACTACAACTTGAAGACAAAACGATCGATTTACCGATCGTTGTGGGCACTGAAAACGAACACGGGGTGGACATCAGTGCTCTGCGTGCAGAAACCGGCTACATCACTCTGGACAACGGCTTCGGTAACACCGGCGCGACCAAATCTGCCATTACCTACATTGATGGTGAAAAGGGAATCCTTCGTTATCGCGGGTACCCCATCGAGGGACTCGCTGAACATAGCACCTTCCTGGAAGTTGCATGGCTGTTAATCTACGGCGAACTGCCGACCTACGATCAGCTTGATCGGTTCCGTAACGAGGTCAAGAAAAATGCGATGATCCACGAGGACATGCGCCATCACTTCGAGGGCTTCCCCGCCGGGGCGCCCCCGATGGCTGTGCTCAGTTCCATGATCAACGCAACCAGTTGCTACCACGCTGAGTTCCTCCAGATCCGTGAGATCGACGAAACCTTCTTCTCACTTGCGGCAAAGCTCATCGCCAAGGTCGGTACCATCGCGGCGTTCAGTTACAAAAAGTCGATCGGCCAGCCGCACCGTTACCCTGACCCGGACATGGACTACTGCGGCAACTTCTTGCATTGCATGTTCAGCAAGCCCTACAGCCGATACTCTCCGGAGTCTGATGTCGTGCGTGCGCTGGACCTGTTCCTGATGTTGCACGCCGATCACGAGCAGAACTGCTCAACCTCCACCGCACGTGTCGTCGGTTCCAGCCAGGCGAATCTCTTTGCCTCCATGGCCGCCGCGATCTGCGCACTTTGGGGACCGCTGCACGGCGGGGCGAACCAACGCTGTATCGAAATGCTCGACACCATCTACAAGACCAATGTCAGCGTGAAAGACATCGTCGAGCAAGTCAAGAAGAAAGAGTTCCGTCTCATGGGCTTCGGCCACCGCGTCTATAAATCCTTCGACCCACGTGCAACCATCTTGAAAGATGCCTGTGACTCACTCCTAGGCAAGACCGGCAGCGATCCACTGATGGAAATCGCGCTGGAACTGGAAGAGGTCGCCCGTAAAGACGATTACTTCCTCGAACGTAACCTCTATCCGAACGTCGACTTCTACTCAGGCATTATCCTGCGTGCCATTGGCATACCCGTCAACATGTTCACCGTCATGTTCGCCATCGGTCGTATGCCCGGCTGGATCGCCCACTGGAAGGAACAGCACGAGAATCCCAACTCCCGTATCGCCCGACCGCGTCAGATCTACACCGGACCTACACGGCGCGAATACGTCGAAATGGATGATCGGTAATCGGTTGATTGAGCCGATGGGCAAAATCAATTCTGTCAGTTCAGTGAGTTGGATACAAATCAAACAGGACGCTCATTCACGAGCGTCCTGTTTTGCTTTACTGACCTTGGGATACTTCTTGCTTCCTGCCTTGATCCCGGCGAGGTTGGCGAACGTGCGCCAGATAATCCAGATGTCTAACTGCCAGCTTAAGTTCTCGACATACTCGATGTCGTAACGAATCCATTCCTGGAAGTCGAGGCCGGCCTCACGGCTGCGCATCACCTGCCAGAGCCCTGTGATCCCGGGCCTGACACTCAGACGCGCTTCACGCCACGGCGGGCAGTACTGGTTCTCGCTGTGCGGGCTGGGGCGCGGCCCGACGATCGACATGTGCCCGACCAGCACGTTCAAGAACTGCGGGAACTCGTCGACATTGCATTTTCGCATGATCTTGCCGAACTTCGTGATGCGCGGATCGTTCTCGATAAAGAACTGCGGGCCGTCGCATTTGTTTTCCTTGGCAAGCTCTTGCTTGAGCTGTTCCGCGTTGTTACGCATGGTCCGGAACTTCAGGCAAGGGAACTCAACCCCACCTCGCGTCTCACGACGATGCGCGAAGAAGAACGGTCGGCCGTCCTCCAGCCAGATCAGGAACATGATCAGCGGATAAAACGGCAGGGTGATGATCAGGCCGAGTAACGCTGCGATGATGTCGAACGTGCGTTTATTTGCCTTTTGGATCGGATTCAATCGACGCGGGGGCCTGATCGTAGTTTCTACTTCCGGCAGTGCTTCAAAATCCGGTGTCAGCCATTGGACATCATCGGCCTGTGGGCGTGATTCCGGATTGTCCCAGAGGACGGCCGGTCCCACGATGCTCTCGATACCTTCCAATTGACGACCCGCACCGACCCAGACCGGGCCGATGAAGCGTGTCCCTTTGTGGGGTGGTGTCTGCTTGTCGATCCAGACATTGCCATCAAGCATCTGTCTGGCCCGTCCGATCGCGGCGTCCGGCCTGCGCCAAACCGAAATAAGCTCTCGGATGAATTGCTTGCGTTCGGCCGCGTTATGCCGGTAAAAAGCACTGCCGTTGATCGAGATCGTGGTCCGCTGTACCTGCGGGACCGCTTGTCTTAAACGACGCCAGCCGCTGCGGTTATCCGGCGCTGAACACCAGGCCTCGACGAGTTGTCGATTCGTGCTGACCGCCGCGCGGATCAGCCGGCAGTCCGAACCGCCGTACTCACGATGGAACCTGACGAAGTTGTCGCTGCCGTCGGTAATTATACGTTCACGGTAAACGTGTTCATGTGTATCGTGAATACGCACGAACAGCAGGCTGGGCTTGAGCCAACTGATGGTATCGATCACCTGGTCAAGGCGGAACAGGCAGTAGTGTGAAGGCTCGATCAGCAGGTAATAATCTGCAGAATCATTCACGGGAGTATTATCGCCGCGCCGAACCACCTGCACGCCGCGTGAGGCCCAGAACCGTTGGTGCAGTTGTGAGACATCCAGCCCCCAGATGGTCTGGTTGGATGACGCCTCAGCATCTGCAGTTTGATTCGTCTGCTGGATCATGGTCGGGCTTCAGTTATCCATCACTCTTGTGATTGGGTGTGGTCGCTGTCATCTCTTGCCCGACCGTAGGATGCCACCGCGGTAGCCAGCGGTCCGTAGCGATCGGAGGTGTCGCGGTCGATCCACTGCACCTCGTTCAGTTCACGGTCGTCCATGCGACGGTTCTGTGAGACCGTGACGCTGGCGTAGGTTGAACGCTCGATATCCACCGCGTCGGCGTGATTGAACACGATACCCGCGATGTTCGCACCGATCGATCGAAGGTGATCCAGGCTCTTGAGGATGATCGGCTTCTGATCACCACGCGACACGATGACGATTGTTTTATCCGCTTGCGCTGAAACCATCGAGGCTTCGAGGCTGCCGAGCACGGGGCCGGTATCGACCAGCACTGTTTCGTATTCGTCTCGCGCTTTGGCTAAAAGCTTCTTCACAGCGCTGGGAGAGAGGTTGCCCGCCTGGGAAGGCAGGGCAGAACCGATAGGCACCATGTCGAGGTTCGGGATGCTCGTGTGAATGATGCAATCACTGAAGGCGGTGCCGTTGCACGCTTCCAGCACACCCGAGTGTTTATCCGAACGATCGCCCTGCAGCAGACGGCGTGTCAATCCGCCGCCGACGATATCACAGTCGATCAACAGTGTCTTGGAGCCGCTGCTGGCAAAGGACATCCCCAGCGCCATCGTCAGGCTGGTCTTGCCAGAACCCGCTGCCGGGCCGGTGACGGAAAGGACGAAACCATCTGTGCTTCGATTGATCTGCAGCAGCGTCCGCACCTGGTGCACGCAGTGCGATGCGAGTACCGCCTGCTCGGGGTTGGTCAGATCATTAGGCAACTCCGGCAACACGCCGAGCATCCGGTAGCCGCCCAGTCCAGCTTGTGCATCCTCGATGTGACGCAGGCGACGATCCATTAATCCCCAAAGGATGATCAGGCCGAAACCGCCGCAGAGCCCGGCCATGCCACCCAACGCCGCAAGCTGCTTTCGCTTGCCGGTGTTATACGGTTCGGTGGGCAATCCGGCATCACTTAGCACCTCGGCACGACCCGAGGCTTGTGATTCGATCTGGAGGTTGTCAAGGCGATTCACCGTGCCCGCCAGATCGTCCTCATATGCTTTCAAATCAGCATTGAGCGTCTCCAACTGTCCGTAAATCATCCCCAGATGCTGGACCTCGGCGTTGGCGTTTTCGTATTGCTTGGTCAGCCGGCGTTCTTTGTTACGCAACGCGACGACCGGCGAGACATTTTCCTCATCCTGATTATCCGCAGTGAACGAGCCATCGATCGAGCCACGTAAAGAACGAGCCAGCCGTTCGATCTGTGTGTTCAACGCGTCCAGTGAAGCCGTCGCGTCTTTCATCTCGGGGTGTCGGTCACCACGGCCAAGACGTTTCATGTAATCGATCTGCGTTTCCAGCGATTCACGCCTGGCCAGCAATTCGGCCAAAGGCCTGTTATGCGCCGCGAGTTGTTCGAGTGTCAACTGTTCAGTATTGGCCTCGTCGCCTGTATCGACGCCAAGCTCAGCCAACTCCAAACGTGTGGATTCCAATTCTTCTTCGAGCTTGGTACGGGCTGCGGTCAATCGATCGAGTACGTCTTTGATCGTGTGCTCGTTGTACTCAGTGAAGAGCTTGCGTTTTTCGCTTTTGATGTACTCGATCTTTTTCACCAGCTCTAGCCTGCGACCCTCAAGCACACTGATGACGTGTGATTTGTCCTGCTGTTCGCTACGCTCCAGCTCATCCATGTAGGCTTTGGTGATAACGTTCGCACCGACCTGAGCCAGTTCGGGAATCGTCGCTTCGAATGAGATCTCGATCACTTCCTGGCCACGCTTATGGTCCAGTTTCAAGCCGTTGGCAAACAGTACGGTGCTCGATTTGTACGGGCCCACCGCGACAGACTGCCATTCGTTGCTGTTCATCGCAGGTTCAAGCACCTTCGGACCGGAGATGATCGTCAGTTGTCGTGAGATCCACGAATCGTAATTGCGGGCGTAGTCTTCGGTGAAGATACCTTGCCTCATCGGCGAGATACCGATCAGGCTCGTACTGCGGTAGACATCGCCCTGGCTGTAGAATCCCGCCAAAGCGCCGCAGATCGCCAGGATCAGCCCCAGGATGATCGCCCAGTGATACCGGCCACGCAGCAGGGATTGCAGATGGATTCCGCCGGACCCGGGCCCCTGGACATCGGCTTCATCGAAGAGCAAGTCCGTATCGGCCTGTCTTTTCATATTGTTTTGATTCATCTTCCATCAACTCCCGAATCGGGGTCATAAGACACAAGCCGGTGAAGCCGCTTCGGGCGGCGGCCTCGTGCGTGTTACCCGGATTACCGATTCAGCCCATATTGTAGGCCCTTACGCTACGGCGACACACCGGGGGCCTCAGAACCCGCCAAATCAGGGCAGATACTACCCTTGCATCGGCAGAATCAGGGCTCCAATCGCGTACCCGATGGGTATAGACCCACCCCTGTACGTACGACTCATACGTACCCCGGATCGCACTTGTTTCAACGTTATAGGACCCCTGATCCTGATTAACTGTCACATCTTACGGTTAATCAGGCCCTTCGGCGACGGCTGCCGCCTGAGGTTTCGATCCGATCCACCACCGATTCACCCGCCCCGATCCAGCCCCTGGAGCCGACAATCGAACGGACCAGCACGGCGTTGGCTTCCACCCGACCGCCCGCAAGCACTACAGAGTCGTGTACGATCGCCGAAGGATCTACACTGGCGCCGGGCTCGATGATGCTGAAAGTGGCGCTCCAATCCTCGTCGGGCTCGCAGCCCGTGAGTCGGCACTTGCCGTTCATCCGCTCGTGGTGGATCCGTACCGCGTCCAGGTAAGTCTGTCGCGTCCGGATCGCCATCCCGGCCGGCTGATCATATCGGCACACCTTTACGCGGTTGTGTTTGGCGATCTCGGGCAGGGCTTGCTCATTCAGGTCCACGAACCCTACAGACGCGATGTCACGCAAGACCCCGCAACGGATCAGTGTGATCCCCCTGGGGCGGCTGTCACGATCGCTGAGCAGGCAGACGTCCGCCTTCTTCGCGGCCATCGCCTCGAACAGCCTTGGTAATGGCGTAAAAAGAACCTGGTTTGCGGTTGCGACGATCAGGTAATCGTCGTCGTCATATTCCTTGGCAACATCGCTGACCAATCCGCCCGTGCCGCGAAAATCCAGCGGGTCCTGCTGGAATTGGACCTCGGCCGGCCCTGTCCGGCTTGTGTCGGTCGGCCGATCGGATGCCTGGTTGACCATCACACGCGCCGGCAAATGATCCAGTCCCAACTCATAGGCCAAATCGTCCAGATGATCGTGCCAGCTATCCAGGATGGTCTTCTGGGAGTCCAACGGCAGGTCCATCACGAACCGCTCCGTTGCTCTTCGAAGATTGGTTGAACGGACGGACCCGGCAAGCAGAACAACGGCACGTACATTGCACAACGTTTGTGGCTTGTCGGCGTCGGGGACGACTGGCCCCTGCGGTACGCCTTGTTGTTGCTTTTCTGAATCGATGTACATCTGTATCGATACGTCCTGGTCACGTCACTTGTTGACGGGTTGTGTTAGTCTCGCGGAATCTCTTCCAGCCTCTATTGTACGACGTTCCATGGATCTGCGGGTTCCAATAACCTTATCAACGCCCGTGCCGTCCGGTTCTTGCATCGGTTATTTGCCGCTTATCCGTCGCAAGATCGCTCCAGTTAATAATCGGGCGGAAAAGGGCAGTCCATGCACGAGGTACCGCTTGGCGAGCCGTCCGGGCTCCTGCAATAACCGGTGCATCCATTCCAGACCGATTTTCTGGACCCATCGGGGAGCGCGTTTGACGTCTCCGGCGATGAAACTCAAGCTGATTCCAACCCCTAGCCACCAGACATGTGGCAGATCCATCCGGGCTTTCTGGATCAACCGTTCCTGTTTCGGCGAACCCAATCCAACATATACGATATCGGGCCCGGCTTCCAGAACTTTTTGTAAAACTTGTGCTGTTCTTGCGGGGTCTTTATCAAATCCGAACTCGGGACAGTCCGTGCCTGCGATCCGTAGCGACGGGTAACGGTTTTTTAACACGTCTGCCGCCTTGTCTGCTGCGCCCGGATCACCGCCCAGCAGGTACAGTGAACGATCCGCCTTCGCCGCCGCCTCTGCCAGGGACCAGACCAACGCTGAACCCGCCACACGCTCCGGCAGGGGGGTGCCCTGGAGACGGCTTGCCCAGATTAACGGCATGCCGTCCGCCACCACGACATCCGCCTCATCCAGCATCGTGCGGAACTCTTCATCCGTTTCCGCGCGTCGCATGTGATCCAGGTTCGGCGTGATCACCCAACCGCCTTGGCCGGCCTGCGATTCACGGATCAACCGCTCCACGCAGCCTTGCTCCGTTAAAACGTCGATCGCAACGCCGCGCAGATCAATCCGCTGGTTCTTTGTGGAATCGCTCGCTTCGCTCATCAATCTTGACCGGGTTCGTTAACGGTGGGGGGTTGGTAGTAATAAACCCGGATGGAAGCGAAAGGCTGTAATACGCGCAGGTCGTAGTAACGTTTCAGATCGGCTGCATCATTCAGCCAGGGGAACAACTCACCCTTTGTCGCCGAGACCGCCGGAAGAACCAGCCAGGTCGGTCGCTTCAGTTCGGACAACATCTGCGGGCTTGTTGGAAACGCACTGTATTCAAGCACGTCTTCAGTCTCAAGATAGTATTGCGCGATCGGCGTGCCGATGGATGAAAAACACGCCACATCTTCCCCGGGCTGCCGCAAGGGTTCGATGTAAGCGAACGCTTCTTTCCAGCGTCTGCGGTACCCGTCGGGGTAATAACCCACGTCCACCCACAAGAATGAAAAGACGACCGCCGTTACACCCACCGCGGCAATGAGCCGGCTGTGATGCGTCAACGTTGCTTCCCATGCGGCCGACAAACCCATCGCTGCAAGCACGATCCATGCATAATGCACGACGAAGCAGTAACGTTCGTGGACATACATGCCTTGTTTGAAACTCAATGCCATCAGTGCAAGCACCGGCAGCACCGCAGCCATCCCGAAGTACCACGCCAGCCTTGGTTGCTTTCGCAGCAAGCCTAATCCGCTAAGCCCCGCGATAGCGATCAGCATCGGATGATTCCGCAGCAGCATGCTCGCGCCGATGATCTTCCAATTGTGCCCTTCAAGCCCACCCCAGTAAGCCCAGTCTTCTTTATTCGCGTTGATGTCGTAGTACTGAATACCCAGGCAAAGCAGTACCGCGATGACACCCGCCGACCAACCAACTTTTCCCAAGCCGATCGGCTCACGACGGATCAGGCTGATCACCACGTCACCTGCCAGCACAACGCAGATCACCAGTGCCGGCGGCTGCGAGAGGTACGCCAGCACCAACGCTGCCGATGACAACACCGCCAACCTCGCCGACTTCTCCAGGCAACAACGCAGATACCACACCAGCGCCAGGTTGTAGAACAGGAACTGGATCGTGTAATACCGCCCGGCCTGAGACCAGAACAGATGCCAGGGCGAAACCGTTAGGATCAATGCCGCGATCAGCGTCGTCCGGTCGCCTAATAACCGTCTGCTCGCCCACGCCAGCAGCGGGATCGTCAAGATCCCCACGATGCTCGGTCCGATCCGTACGCCCCATTCCGTGACGCCCATTGTTTGCCACTGGGCTGTATTCTTCGGCGTCACCTCATCCAGATCGACACCCGTTGCCATCAGCCCAATCGCCGACGGCACGTAGCCCAACCGCTTGGATAGCTGCCCCTGCTCCAGCGTGCTGCTGGACCTGACGGTGTAGAGTTCATCTTCCCAGAAGCTGTACTTGTCGAGGTTATACAGGCGCATCCCGCCGGCAAGGGCGGTGATCAGCAGCACGTACAGCCAAAAGAGGCGCAGCCGTTTAGTTGGTTCCTGATCTGCGGTCGTCATCTGCTGATTCATCGGGTCCCCTGGACCGGGCTATTGAATTGGATCCGCCAAAACGGTTTTCAGGCCTTTGAGCCAACCCGTTTGTGATAGTGCTGATAACTGTCCTTGTAAACATCCAGTATGAATCGGCCCTTGGTCTCCCAGTCGAAGTGTGTAACCACCTTCTGGCGTCCCGCATCCCCCATCTGCTTACGTAACTCGGGATTCTTGGCCAGTTTCACCATCGCGTCCGTCAAGCCTTGGATAAAGTCAGGACGCGAACTGGGTTCGATCAGGAAGCCACAGGTATCGTCCAGATAATCCACCGGCCCGCCCCAACGCGTCGCGACCACCGGCAGCCCGATCGCCATCGCTTCCAGGACCACTGCGCCGCCGCATTCCAGCAGGCTCGACAACACCAGCACATCTGCTTGGGCCAGTCGCTCTGCACATTTTTGTTGCGATAACCAGCCGGTAAAACGCACCGCACAATTATCCCGCAGGTTTAACGCATCGGCCTGTTTCTGTAACGCTTCACGGTCCTCCCCGTCACCGATGATCTCAAGCACGGCCGGGGTCTCTTGAACCACGCGCCCGAACGCCTCCAGCAGCAGGTCTACCGCCTTCCAGTCCACCAGCCGACCCAAGTAGGCAAAACGGGCCGGGCGTCCCGGCTCATACGCGTCATCTGATCTTGGCGGGCTCTGCCAGACCTTCAGGTCGACACCGTTTTCCACCAACTCGTATACCTCGCCACGCAGGCACGACGGCAACGCCAGATTCGTACGTTGATTGGCGACCAGCAACGTCTGAGCCTGCCGCTTGCCGGGGATGATCCGGTTCAACAGATTGGAGAATAGCCGACCGGACCACATACCGAAGTCCACCATCTTGTTCTGCATCTGGCGGAAAGGCTCCGGGTAATCCATCCCGCCATTCATCGGCCCGATAACCAGAGGCACACCCAGCCCGAACAATGCCGACGGCTCTCGGGGTGAAACCGGTGTGGGTTGATGCACCAGGTCGATCTTGTGCTTCCTGATGGTATTTAATACGCGTCTGCGCTGTTTGATCTGCGTACTCAATCGCAAGATCAGCCCGAACGAAAAGTGACCGAGTCTGCCCGGGATCGCGGTACGACACCGCCACAGGAAGCGATCCATCCAGGTGTTCTCGATGTAGTCGACCCTGTCCTGGGCATCGGGGAAAAACTCGACCAGTTCTTCCCTGCAACGCTCGTGAACAACCAGTCGGCAGTCGATGCCGTGGCTTAGCAGGTATCGGAAGTAGTGCAGCGGCAGGGCGGCTTCCCCACCGAATCGAAGCGAGGCGCTATCACAAGCGATCAGGATCTTCAGCGGGAAGTCTTCGCCGGTCCGAGACGGATTGGCCGGGTCATCCACATCCGTGTCCTGCCCGAATCCGGTGGGTGTTTCTACCTCATCCGTCGGGTCTGTAATCTGTGTCGTATCGGATTCCGTGGCAATGGCGTCTGTCAATGAAACAGATCCCTTCCAACCATATTAGGTCATGCGATAGCCGCATGTACTGGGTCGCTGTGATTCCGCCCGCAAAACAGGGCAGTAGTGTACTGCATTATTGACGCATTCTAATCCGCCGGACTCCAGTTTGATCGGCCATTTACTTAACCGCGCTTGCCTATCAATCGGAGGATAAAATCCGGCTATCGGACCCTGCGACGCATCGCCGCGACCCCTGTCAGCGCCATCAGGCTCAGCGTGGCCGGCTCCGGCACAATCGCCATCACGGACGGTGGGGGAGCTACGCCTGCGTTCCAGTTACTCAGGATAATATCCAGATCGTCCAGCCCCACGTAACCATCGTTCGTCAGGTCGCCCATCGATTCATCGCCAACGGTAACAGTCTGGTTCCAGTTGATCAGTACGATGTTCAGATCATCCAGCCCGACAAATCCGTCGCCGTTGATATCACCAAGCAACTGCTCCAGACCGGCATTAAACCAGACCTGTGCCATGATGGCATAACCGAGGTCGCTTGGGTGGATGGTGTCGCCCGCCGCATACAGATCGAGGTTCACCCCATCTGTCCCGGCGCCGAATGTGTTGTTGAACTCGTCGTAATTCAACACCCAGTCGACGACGTCATAGGCGTTGCCGTGCAGGGTGTCATCTTCGGGGCTGAGGATGTCGTACATTTCCTGGGTCGTGGTGATCCCCAGATCGCCGCCAAACACGTTCAGCAGATATTCCAGGTTTAGTGAAGCCATATCAATGCGGAACATGTCCACCATCGAGATACGGTCGAGGTAACGCGTCCGGCTGGTGATGACGGATTCGATGCCGTTGGCCCAGTTGGGGTTGGACGCACCACCGTAGTTGTAATCGAAGCTGGATTTAACACGCGCCTGGTGTTGGGTCAGGTCTGAATACACCCCGCCGTCGGTGTTCATCGTCGTGGTACTGCCTGCCTTAGGGATGATTCGGGCGACGATGATGTCGTGATCGCCGTCAGCGCCCATGTAGAAGTCACTTGCCGGGTTTGTTTCGGTCAGGCCCTGCAGCAGGAAGTCCAGTTCGACACCGGCCGGGTCACCGCCGCCGCCGCCGTTGAACGAGTTCGATCCGATGTGAAGCAGGATCACGTCCGGATAGTCACTGCTACCGCTGAGCGTTGGGAATACATTTTGGATTTGCAACTGACGAAGCAGGCTTTTGTTGACGTTGCCGAAGTCGTGAGCCTTGATCCCGGAGATACCGAAGTGGTCCTGATCGATATTTACGGGTCCATCCTGAAGGGTGCCGACGATGTCGTACTGCGTGTCGGTGCCGTTAAGCAGGGCTTGAAGCGGACCGCGATACCCGCTGCCATCCGTAGACTGCAGGCCGTACGTGATCGAGTCACCCATAGGCAGGATATTGAGCGCCGCCTCGGTTGATCCCGTTACAGTCAGGCCTAAAGCCAACGCTGATACGGCTCCGAGGAAGCATGTGCGATCCATTGAAGTACGGACACCGAACCTGTTCATGTATAACCCCTCCGTGTGGGTTAGTGGTCTAGCCGATCTGTTGATGTTCGGATTCTTCGCGGCTTATATGGTTAATCCGATACGGGTTAACACTAACTCCCACCGGCTGAAAAACCCTGCAAGTATAGGTTGCCTATCCAACTATTGTAGAACACAAAACCCAACGGGTAAAGCCCAAAAGTCTATAAAGCCAGTAGATAACGTGACATCAGAGATGTTACGATTAACATAATCCGCATAGTTGGAGCTATTGGCGCCTGTTAACACGGGCAGAGATTGACACGTGTTAATCTGGGTGATTTAAGTGGTTTTCAGTCCGCGTTGCTTATACGCAGTTTTAACTAACTCAATCTCTTCCGGTCGCTTGGCATCAGACCAGCTAATCGTTTGAGCCATGAGTTGTGCGCAGCGATGAACGCATTCATCCCCTGGATAACCGCGGAAACCCATGTCGATCCGTTGATAGATCACGTCCAGCAACGTCAGCGCCATCTCGTATCGGACTGCATAAATGATCTGAGCCTCGATCGTCGGCAGGTCATCAGATAAACGCATTTGCAAAGTGGGGTCGGACTCCGCCAAGTCGAGGACTTGCGTGTACGCCGTGCCGTAGGTCGCGAACAGGTGTGCAATCAAAGCATCGTCTGCCCAAGCGGGCTTATTTTGTTGTGCTTCGTAAAGCGCCTCTTCCGGATCATTCTCTGGTGAGCCATGGATCAATGTCTTGTGTGTACGGCAAGTGGTGTTGAGTTTGCCAAGCTTCTGAGCGGCAATATCGATCGCACGCTCCGCGACATCGCGGGCCGTCGTCCACTTCACACCCAGCGCGGTGATCAAACCATCGAGCTTTTCAGACCTGGCGTGATCGATCAGCTTGAAGTGTTTTTCGCACACCGGCTCGCCGCCGCTGCTATTACCCGGTGCCTTCGGCTGCAAGCCCATGAACGTGAACTTCACATCGTCATACGCCAGCCCTGCAGCCGGGTATGTCTGGTTGAATTCTTCAATAAATCCGCTTACCTCTTCTGGCGAAACCGAGAGCTCATCCGGATCACCCTCGTAATCCGTGTAAAACGTGCCGACCAGAGACAGACCGCACCACGATGTCACAAACAGGTTGCGGAAGCCCTTGCTGATCAGTTCCTTCTCATCCTTGTGTGCCTTACGTGAAGGGACCGCGAGTCCCATCCCGCCAAACAGGTCGCGCGTCACCAGAGCAACCGCGCGCAGGATCGGGTACTTCGTTTTCATCCCGTTGGAATTGGCGTCCGGCAGCGATCCCGTTCGCCCCGTCCATGGCCCGGCGCAGCCAAGCGTCACCTTTGCCTTCACTTCAAACGTCTTGCCCGTCAACCTGTCTTCAGCAGTTACGCCTGTGACCTTGCTGCCATCACGCAACAAGCCCGTCACACGCACATGGTTCGCTACCTGTGCGCCTTCCGCGACGGCACTGCGGATCACCGATAGCGCTAACCGCTCGGAGTTATTCACCTGCGCATCGTAAAACACCGCGCCGCCGGTCAACCCCTGCTTCTCAAGCCCCGGGGCATATTGCAGACATTCCTCTACAGAAACCAGCCGCCCGTTCGGAAGCAATTGTGAATCATGCAGCCCGTCGTTGCGGTCCCGGCTGACAAAGTCGTTGACCTTCATCGCCGTGAACATCGCGGGCTTGCCGCGCATGCCTAACCCGTACGTCGGTACGAGAAACGGCATCGGCTCGACCAGGTGACCGGCCAGCCTGAGCATGTTGCTGCGTTCGCGGATCGACTCACGCATCCGCTTGAAGTCCGCATGTTGCAGATACCGCAGTCCCCCGTGCACGACGCGCTGGCTGTTCGCACTTGCCCCGGAACCGAAGTCGTTCTGTTCAAGAAGCGCCACTTTCAATCCGCGCTGCGCCGCATCCAGCGTCGCCCACACGCCATAGATACCGCCGCCGACCACGACCACATCGAACTCACTCGAGGCAAGCCGATCCACATCACGCACCAGCGGCGGCGCATTGTCTTTCTCTGTTTCAGGCATGGCGTTTATCACGCAGCGTTCGCCTCGTCAGGCGTCTGCCCCTTATACATATGGCGAACTTTGTAAGGCTTGCGGTCCTGGCTCTCGTGATAAATACGCGCCATCAACTCCGCCAGCACGCCGAGCATCAGGAACATCACGCCCATCAGGAACGTCATCATCGCAAACAGCACCAGCACGTTGTCATTGAGCATGACCGCGTGCCCGTGCTCGGTCAGGAAGCCGAACTTCTGGATGATCGCCACCATCACAGCCAGGAAAGAAAGCACCGTCCAGACCATCGAAATCTTGCCGAAGAAGTAGATCGGCTTGGCAAGATAATCCCCGAGAAACTTAACCGTCAGCAGGTCCAGGAGCACCTTAATCGTGCGCTTCAGTCCGTACTTGCTTTCACCCGCGACGCGTGCCCGGTGATTCACAACAGACTCGGTGATGCGCGCCCCGCGCCACTTGCAGATCGCCGGCAGGAACCGGTGCATCTCGCCGTAGATACGCACGTCTTCCAGCACCTCGCGGCGGTATGCCTTCATCGAGCAGCCAAAGTCATGGATCTCCGTCGTCCATGTCAATCTTTTCACCAGCCGGTTGGCGATGATCGAAGGCAAACGCCGGCTCATCAGCTTGTCCTGGCGATTCTTACGCCAGCCACTGACGATATCCCAGCCGTCGCCTTCATCGAGCTTGGCGACCAGTGCGGGGATGTCGTGCGGATCGTTTTGTAAGTCGCCGTCCATCGGGACGATGACTTTGCCGCGTGCGTGGTCGATACCGGCCGCAGTGGATGCTGTCTGCCCGAAGTTCTTCATGAACTGCAGCAGCGTCACACGCGGATCATTGCCCGCCACGGCACGCATCCGCTCGACCGTTTTGTCCCGGCTGCCGTCGTCGATGAAGATCACCTCGTAGCGCAGCGTCTGCGAGTCCATCACCTCGGCGATCTCTTTGTACAACGGCTCGACGTTGTCTTCTTCGTTATACAAAGGTACAACGATCGAAACGTCGATCGGGTTGTCGTGTTCGTTCTCTTGCTTGATCATCATCCGTATCCCTGAATCAGTTCGGCCGCGTTGGGCCTGATAAGTTCTTACATCGTCCGGGTTCACCCGCCACTTGTGCCGTTATCTGCTTGCCCGGGCCCGCGTTCCGTGCGTACCCAGCTCTTTTCGCGTCTTTTAACGAACTTCAAATAAATCGGCAGCTTCCACAGAATGTACCCGGGAATCGCCAATATCGCGCTAAACGGCAGCCAATCCCGGGCATACACCGCCCAGCATAGAATCAGAATCACGGCCGCCCACATTAATGATCCCGCGATCAAGACCGCCGGGCCAAGTAAAGCAAACCACCATCCGATAACTGCGCAACCGAATAATGCTGCCAACGCGCCCATCACAAGCAGCGACAAAGGTGGTACTGCCAGGTCAACCGCCGCGGCGATCAGCATCGGCTTGAATCCGAATAATCCCTTGAAGAAAAGCCGTGGGGCGGTGCTTAACAGCGTTGATATGTAGCCGTGCTCCCAGCGTGTCCGTTGCGTGACTGCCGCTTCGCCCGCTTCGGGCAACGCGCCCGTGATACGTACCGCATCGCACAACACGGGCCCGTGCCCCTGCTCCGCCAGTTCCAAACCGAGCGCTAAATCTTCGACGATGTTTCCCGTCGCGAGGTTGGCATTTTTGATCTGTTCATATGGGAATGCCATGCCCGACCCGGTCAGCGGGATCGGCAGGTTCAGCCGATCCATCCCGCGCGGCCGCGCCTGGTTCTTCACCATAAACGCAAAGGCAGACACCACCGCCTTCGGATCATGCGCATCCGGCGTACGCAACAGATAAACACCTTGCACCGGTCGACTGCATGCTACAGCCGTTCGAGCGAGCTCACTGAGTGCATTGGGTGTAACCTCACAATCCGCATCGACGATCAGCACAACCTGTGGCGGATCATTTTCCAGCGTCTGCAAGCCGTAGGCTAAGGCAAAGCCTTTGCCGCGGTTCACCGTGTCGTCACGTTCCAGCACATCCGCGCCGTGCTCTCGCACGATGTCTGCCGTATGGTCCGAACAGTTGTCCGCGATCACAAGGATACGCCCGTTGTCGGGTAGCGACGCTTTCAGTGAATCCAGTGTCTTGCCGATCACCGGTTCTTCATTGTGTGCAGGCACCAGTACGACAAGCGAAGGCGTTTGCTTTCCATTCACACCTAAGCGCCGTGCCGGTAGGAATCCGATCAGACACTGCATCACCAATACCCATAACGGCGCACTGACAACGCATGCAACGAGCCAGAGCAGAATGTGGATTGTGAGTGTCAAAGTGATTCCTGATAATTAGCCACAAAAAGGCACAAAACACACAAATCGGCCGGTTTCTTGTCTCCTCTCCCCTCGGGAGAGGGCTAGGGTGAGGGCCGTTTAACCTTACATATTCTGATTGCCTGATTGCCGATTAATTCCTGGTTCTATTATGGTTCTTTATTTGTGTCTTTTGTACCTTTTCGTGGCAACTTCTTATTCTATTCAGGCCTGATCGTTTCGACCTTGCCATCTAACGCCGACGTTATCACGCGCCGCAGCCAGTCCGATTCTTTCGTGATGTTGAACTCTGCTGCAACCTTTTCGTGCCCGGCTTTGCCGAACGTGTTACGCATATCAGCATCATTCAATAACGCATCAATCGCACAAGCCAGTGATTTACAATCACCCGGCGGAACGAGTTTGCCGTTCACGTCGTCGTCGATCAGTTCTGCGACACCCGCGATACGCGTTGTCACCGGGGGCACACCCGCTGCCATCGCTTCCATCAATACGACCGGCACACCTTCGGCAAAACTCGGCAGCACGAATACATCCGTCTCGCTCAAACGCTGCCGAACCTCGGCTTGTGATTGATAGCCAACAAAGTCCACACGCTCCGCGATACCCAGCGCAGCCGCACGGCTTTCAAAGTCTTTTCGCTCCGGTCCGTCACCGACAACGATCAGTTTTAACTCCGGATGATCCGCTTGCAACTGCTTGATCGCTTCAAGCAACACGGGCATGCCCTTGACCGACGCCATGCGTCCGACCGTCAGCAACCGTTTACCTTTACCCTGATGCTCAACAGGCTTAAACAATGCAGGATCGACCCCGCAATGAATGATGTGCAGCCGGTCCCACTTCTCCGGCGGGCAGAAGATCATCGCCTGGCTTCGACAGAAGTAGCTGATGTTGGAAACAAACAGCGCTCGCTTGAGCTTCTCATCCAGCCGCCACGTGAACGGCTCGAAGAAAATGCCGGGCCCGTGCAGGCTGAAGCTGAACGTAAACCCACCCAGCTCCGCGGCGAGCATCGCAACCGTGCAGCTTGAATCCCCGAAGTGGTTATGCAGATGCGTCAACTTTTCTTTGCGCATCATCTCGGCGAGCAAACCCGCTTCGACGAAGTAGAACAGGCCGTAGAGTAAGCCCTTTATTCCCGGCTGCCGGACTTTTAATGCCAGCTTCAAGCCGCGGAAGTATCGGCCGGGCGAACCGAGCTTCAACCTGGCACCGGTTGCCAGCAATTGCCCCAGTTTTGCAGGCAGGATATAGGTCGTTCGCTCGCGTTCCGCTTTTGTTTCAGGCCCGACGTTCTCATCAACCGCCGGTTTCCGCACCGAAAACGTCTGCACATGCACGCCCGCCTCGCGCAGCGCAGCAACCTCACGCTGGATAAACGTGTCGGTCGCCCGGGGGTATTGGCCTGTCAGGTAGGCTATGCGCATGTGCGAGTTTCGTTGTTCTGATCGATGTTTGTTTTGGCTTCTGTTGTATCCTGTGGATGCGTCTCTGCTTTCTCGTTCAGCGCTGCATAATCCTTGTCTTCAAAGCTGCGTTTCAGCGCTTCTTCCAGATCGACCTGTTGTGTCCAGCCGAGTTCGTTGAGCTTCGCGTTGGTGTACTTCGCGGGCTTGCATCGTGCATGCAGAGCCGCCGGCCGCAAGATCGAAGGCACCTTCGCCTGCCTGCCGAGGAACACCTTATTCACAAACAACCCGAACGCCGAGACAAAACGCCACAGCTTCCACGACATCGGCCGTGTCTTCATCTTCGGCTTACGGTGCTTGTTGAGCGCCTTGATATACCCGCGATGCGTTGGCAGGTTGTCATCGACGATGTTGTAAATCTGCCCGATCGCTTTGTCTTCCTCAGCGCAAACAACAATCGCCTCGGCGCAGTTCTCGACATACGTCAAAGGCAAAATCGTCCCGCCGCCGATCACCATGCACTTATCCGCACCGAGTTCGGCGCCGATACGTGCGGTCCACGTGTTGTCTTTGCCATACACCACGCCCGGACGCACGACTGTCACCTTACCATCGTGTTCCTTGGCAAAACGGTGTGCGAGCGCTTCCTGTTCGAGCTTGGTCTGTGCGTATTCATCGCGGTCCATCGGGTCATCATCGAGCGGCGCGTTTTCATCAAGCAATGCACCATCGCGCATCTTCATGAAGCCGTAGACCGAGAACGTACTCACCGCCACCAATCGCTTGACGCCGACCTCAGCCATTGCATTCAGCACGTTCTCCGTCGTGATGACCGTCCCGGCAAACTGCGTGTAAAAATCGCCCGCCTTGCACGCCGCGTTGCTGATGACGGCGTCGCAGCCGCGCACCAGATCATCAAGCCCCACCTTGCTGCGCAGATCGCAGCGCTCGACTTCTACATTCGGGTTTTCTTCCCATCCCAGCTCTTCAATCTTACTCACCGGCCTGACCTGCGCGCGAACCGTATGCCCACGCCGCACCGCCTGTGCGACGATGTGCCTGCCGAGAAAGCCGGATGCACCTGTGACTAATAGCTTCATGCCCGGTTCTCCTCCGCCAACATCTGGTCGATCACCCGGCTTGTCCTGTCCATATCCTCAAACGTCACGGGCGGCTGCACCTCACGCTTCAATGCATCGTACGTCTGATCCAGAAATCGATGCAGCCCTTCGTAAGGCGTCCGCTGCATCAGTTTGTTCCAAAGCGTCTTAAACGATGAACTCATCAACTGCGCACCATTAGCAAACTGATTCGTCACCGGCGACAACTTCGATCCACCCACACGCGGCTTAAGCAGACGCATGAACGGATGGAAAAGATCTGTCTGTACCTCGCCCTTCGTCCCACGTACCGTCACGGCAAACACATCCGGCGCCGTTCGGCAACTGAAGCGTATCCTCGCGTGCTTCTCACCCGCGATCAAGATCGCATCCAGGTCGTCATACTTGAACAGATCATCATTGCCATGATTTGTCCATGCGGCGCTGACCTTGTCAGGATCCGGAATGAAGTTGAGTGCCAGGTACGTCAGGTGCGTGATAAAGTCGTGGATCACACCGGCCGGCAGCTTGTGTGCCGGGTTCGGCAGGTTACGGTCGGCAAATCGTCCGCCGTCGCGGATCTTCAACGCCATCCGCACGTCGACTTCCATCACCTCGCCAAGCACGCCGTCCTTGCGCAATCGTTCGATCTCGAGAATCGGGCGGTTAAAGCGATAATTGTGATCTTCGACGAGGCACTTGTTCTTGCTCTTGGCGTGTTCGTAGAGCTTGACGAACTCACTGTGGCCCAGCGTGATCGGCTTCTCGCAGATCACGTGCGCCCCGGCATCCAGGCAATCCATCGAGATCGGCACGTGCGTTTGCGGCGGCGTCAAGACATGCACGACATCCGGCTTCGCCTCGTCGAGCATCTGCTTGTAATCCATGTACGCCTTGGCCGCCCCGAACGACTTCGCGGCATACTCCGCGGCGGCGCGCGACAGATCGCACACACCCACCAGATTGATAGCGGTGCTCTTCGCCAGGTAGCCGAGGTGCTCGGCCGAGATCTCGCCTGTCCCGATAACGGCAGACTTCACTTACGCTTCTCCGGTCTGCGCTTTTGCGCCTTGTGGTTTGTACTCGATTAAGGTGGCCTGCTTGCCCCGCCAGCGTGTCAGCCAGTACTTCATTTGGCCGATGGCCTCGGGGAGTTTAGCGATCGTGGCGAGTTTGGCATACGTCAACGCGTGATAGCGATCGTCGCCACGCCACAGCCGATCATTTCGGACCTTCCAAATGTGTCGCGAATAGACCACCACGCCCAGCAGCAAACTCAATCCAAGCGTCGGTAACGCTAACAATAGCAGCAAAATCGGCAGGATCGCCCCGTAAAACCAGGTGTTGTAATACTGGCGGACGCAGTGTTTCTCCGGCGGCTTGCCGTGCATCGCATACCCCTCAGCATACGCCCAGCCGCCTCGCACGGACCGTTTCCAGAACTGGCTGAACTTCGTCATCTTCGCATCATGCAGCGTCATCTCAGCGTCCAGGCGCTTCACCTTCCAGCCCGCTGCACGTATTCGGATACAAAGCTCGGGTTCTTCGCCGCAGATGAGTTTCGTGTTAAACCCGCCAGCCTGCTTGTACGCCTCGATCTTCATCATCGAATCGCCGCCACACGCCTTCGCTTCGCCGACGGGTGTATCCCATTCCATATCGCAGTGGCGGTTATACTTCGTCGCATCGGGGAAGCGTTCGCGTCGGCGTCCGCATACCACGGCGAGTTTCTCTTCACTTTCCAAAGCCTCGTGTGCCGTCGTGAGCCAGTTTTCGTTGACCTCGCAATCACCATCAACGAACTGCACATAGACAAGGTCGGTCTTCATTTCAAGAAGCCGCGAAAGCCCCGCGTCGCGCGCTCGTGCCGCGGTGAATGGAACGGATGTATCCAGATCGACGACCTCCACCCCAAGACTCTTGGCATATTCCACGCTGCCATCGGTCGAACCCGAGTCGACGTACACCACCGCCGCGACGCGCGACACGATGCTCTGCAAACACAGCCGTAGCGCCGCGCCTTCATTGCGGCCGATCAAAACAGCGCCGACATCGGGTAGGGGGGTAATATCACTCACGCTTCGGCTTCCCCCTTCTTCATCTTGATCACCGCCGGCACACCGACCGCCAACGCACCGGCCGGCACATCCTTGAGCACGACCGCGTTCGCGCCGATCACCGCATTATCGCCGATCGTGATCCCGCCCAGCACTTTCGCGCCTGCGCCGACGTTCACGTTTTTACCGAGTGTCGGTGCTTCGAGCGGTTTATCGAGCGTGCGGTTTCCGATGGTCACGCCCTGGCGGATGACGCAGCCGTCGCCGATCTTCGCACAGCCGTGGATCACGATCCCATGCTGATGTTCGAGAATGACGTTACGCCCAAGCTCTGTCGCGTAAGGCAGTTCGATGCCGTAGTGATTACGTATCCGCCGGTACATCATGCGGTACAGCACGCTAAGCGGCGCACGCAGGATTTTTGGTTTCACACCCATGCGCCACTGACCGAAGCGCGCCACAGCCATCGCGCGGAAGCCCGGGCGTGTGAACTCACGACCATGGTTGTTGTAATCCTCACGGATCAGCGCGATCAGGCCGGGCATTTTGTTCCGGGATTCAGTTGTGTTTTGTGGTTCTGTCATACCTTCGCCCCCTTCAGCATGACGCTGTGACGGACAAAGTCGAACAACAACTTCGGCGGATCGGTATCGGGCTTACGCTGTATCAAGCGTCTGAGTCTAAACGTTGCGAACGCCAGCGCCCAGACGATGTCCGCCAAGGCGGTGTAGAACCGGCCATGGTTTTTCAGGAAGTAGCGCCGCCGCGAGTCGAACCAGTAGTCCGGCCGACGCTTCGGCTTGGTGTTCTGAACCGTGACGCCCGACGCCTGGCCCACCAGATGCACGACGTGGCTTTCCGGCACGTACCAGCAGGGCCAGCCCGCACGGTTGGCACGCAGGCAGAAGTCGACCTCCTCGTAGTACATGAAGTAGCTTTCATCCATCAGCCCGACATCGTCGAACACTTGCTTGCGGATAATCATCGACGCCCCGGCGACCCAATCCGTCTGATGCGTGTCGTCCCGCACCGGCGGCGCGACACTCTTATTTTGCAGCAGCTTCGAGACGAATCCCAGACGCAAACCGTCATCGAGTTCCGAACCAAGGTTGTGGAAACGGAACGCCGAACGTTGTGGCGTGCCGTCTGGGTCTTCCAGCCGACTGCCCGCAATCCCCGCAGCAAGGTTCGTTTCCATGTATTCAAGCAGCTCCCTGACACCGCCCGGCCGTACTACCGTGTCCGGATTCAACAGCAGCACATACTCCGGCGGATCATCGCTATTAAGCCCGACGCGGATCGCTTCGTTGTTCCCATATGCGAACCCGCCGTTACGCTCCAGCGGCATCAACTCCGCCCAGCCGACCCAGCCGTTATCTTCGATGGCCTGCTTGATCCGCACCGGTGAATCATCGCCCGACTTATTGTCCGTCACGATCACACGCACACCGTCGAGGCCTTTCAATTCCTCATCCAGCGAGCGCAGGCAGTCGATGGTCAGGTCGGCTGTGCGGTAGTTCACGATGACAATCAGCAGTTTCATATGGGTTCGCTTAACGATTGTTACGCGGCCTCGATCGCGGCCGCACCATCCGTTTGCTCTGTCGTGTCTTCGGTTGTTTCATTCTCAGGGCGAACAGGTCTGGCTACACGCTTACGCATACTGATCGCCTGCTGTCCAGACAATGCCCCGGCCATCAGCATGAAAATCGGGTTGGTCATCGCGTTCAGCAGGTTGTCCACCATGTACAGGATCAGCGTGATCGCCAGCGCTGCAGCGGGCGCTGCCTTCGGATGCATCCACAATCGCACCGGGATCCGTCTTAGCGTCAGCCACACCGGCAGCAGGATCACCGCCGTGAATGATGCCAATCCTACCAGCCCGTGCTGGCCGAACGCGATCACCCACATCCCGTCGGTGATTGAAATATCCTTGCCCAGCCAGTCGTATACACGCGCCCGTCCCCAGCCCGCCCAGCCGAAGATCGGCTTCTCCAATGCCCGTTCCGCCAGCAGGTTCTCATTGGTCATACGCAGCTCGAGCGATTGGGCGCGGTCCTCACTGATCGTTGTTTTAATGAAGTTTACCGCATTCATCCCATCCCACATCTGCGTCGCCCGCAGCGTCATGTATGTTGGTGCCAAGACGATCAGCAGGATCACCGGCCAGCGCATGCGTGTCTTGCTGACAAAGAACAACGTCGCCAGCCCCATGAGCATCAACAGCAACGATGCCATCGATTTACACCACACGGTTACGCCAAACAACGGCACGACCAGAAAACCGATCGGCACCTCCAGCACGCGTTTTAATGAACCGCTGTACCAAAGCCAACCGCCAATTAATGTGGATGTTGCCATCCATAAAGCAACCATCAGACCGTGTGCCATGAAAACGGTGGGGCGGTACCCGTCGCCGCGGATCGCCTGCCGGAAGTCCACGTGCGGATGTACACCATAAAAGATGAAGTGCAACTGCGGACTCATCTTGAACTCAAACAAACATAACGGGATATACACCAGTCCCCCGATAAAGATGCCGATCGCCAATTCGCGCAACGCGTTGAGATTGGTGAAGTACACCCGGCCGATGATGTACGGGAAGCCCCAGGTCACCGTCTGCTTAAGCGTCTCGCTCAAACCGTCGTACAGTGGGTTTGGGATACCCGGATGTCCCCAGACCGTCGAGTCAGTATTCGTCAGCGAACTGAATAGCGGCACGATACACCAGATGATCATCGGGATGTCGTATCGCTTGGGTCTGAACGAAAGCAGTCGTTGCTGATCGAAGATCGCTGTGCCCAGCAGCACGGCCAGGCAGGTGACCGTCATCTTGTCCAGCTCGGGCAGGCCCTGGATGATAAGCAGGTCCGGAACGGTAACCGGCAAAAACAGCCACGCCACGATGAATGCCGTTATCACCGCACGCAATGGCCTCATCGCCATGAACAGCAACAGCACGACGGGCGTCCACCCTAGCAGGCTGATGGTGACCGTGGGATACATGTAACCGTTGTGCCTCGCGTCTCTTGGATCGTCACAAGCCAAATGGGCGCACGACCGCCCAAATGCATAATACGTTCATCGGCGATCGAGGTTTCGCCCTATGGCAAAGCTTGTGGGTAACTTATCAATTCCACAGCCATGCCCACCCCAGGTGCACCAGGTAACCCACCCCGATCCCCACCAGGACGAACAGCCCCGCCAGAGCCTCCCGGCTTGGCCGCAACAGCCCGTGTCTGGACATGCGCCACCACAATATGGGCAGCGAACCCAGTTCCGATAACGCGATCGCCCAGATCACCCCATGCACGCCCCCATCAATGGTGATTTCCCCGAAGACCAGCCCCGGCAGGTAGATCCCCCCCAGGTGATGGCCAAGCGGGATGCCAATCAGGAGGACGACCGTCTTGCCGAGGTTCCCCGCGAAAACGCTTTTGGAGTCCCCGATCGCCAGCAGGCAGCTTACCGCCGCCGGCAACGTACACGCTAGTGCCACCCGGATCGCCAATACGCGCAGCATCCAGCCCGCCGGGGCGTAAACGTCCGGATAAAGCACGTTCACCACATCCTGGCCCAGCATCATCAATCCACCGGCCATCGGCAGGGTTAACGCGTCCAGACGCAGACGCACCTGGTAATAATTCAGCTTCAACCGCTCCGGCTTATCACGCGCCACGTGGCTGAACGCAGGCAGGAACACCAACCGACTTACAAAGTCGATCAACTGGTTCAACGCCTCGCTCAGGAAGTAAGCGAAGCCGTAGATACCCAGGATCTTTGGTTCGACGTATGCGCCGAGCAACAACCGGTCGCCCTGTGCCGCGATGAACAGCGCCGCGGTGCTCAGGAAGATCCACCGACCGAACTTCAACAGCTCGCTGAACGATTCGCGGTCGAAGAAGAACCGGTTCCTCTCGCCCGGCAAAAGGACGTGGGTCAGCAGCATCCGCAGCCACGCCTGCGCCATGCTCCCACACACCAGCGCCCAGACGCTCTTGAAGTACCACGCCCAACTGGCCATGCACATCACACCCATCAGCTGGGCACTGACTTCAATCACCATGATCCTGCCGACCGCCAGGTTTCGGTTGGCGGTAAACAATTTTGTGGAATTGAATCCACTGACCGCCGCCGTGATCGAAGCCACGCAGATCAGCGGGATCAGTCGGGGATCGCTATACACCGCATCGGACCCGGCCTCCGACGAGGTTTCCATCAGGTGACCGATAAAGTGAACGATCGGAGCGACGACCAATACAGCGACGGTGCTCAGCAAGATCCCGCGGAGCACCTGGACCGTCCATGCGGTGTTGAAGAACTTCGGATCGTCCCCGCGTTTGTGCTGAATGATGCTCGGCCCGATCCCGATGTCCGAGAACAGTTGCAGACCGATCAGCACCACCGTCACGACCTGCATCAACCCGAACGCCTCGGGCAGAAGCAGACGCGCCAGCAGCAGGTTGCTCGCGAAGCGGATGAACTGTTGTGTCAGGTTGCCGCAGAGCACGAACGCCGAGCCCCGCATCGCCAGCGACTTGACCGACTTCTTACCCGTGGCCACCTGATCGGATGCCGATTCCGGTAAATCCGCCGGGTCCGCCATCTCGCCGGGGGGCTCCGCGATCTCGGCCGCGCAGTCCACCGCCCCCGTGACACCCGTGTTGGCTTGGGTATCCGGGGGCGGCGCCGTTTCGGCAGGACCCTCTAGGTTGTCGCTTGTATTCCCTGGGTCCAAATCAACTCCGTCATTAATCGAAGGTCGTCAGTTCCAGCCGCTTGTCCGAGCCGGGGTAGTCCAATACGGCTCTCATCTTCAACGAGTTCGTGACCGGCTCGTCCTGGTACTGCAGGTGGCCCCATGAGCCCCACTGATCGCGACGGCCAACGTAGTTGAACAAGACATTCGCTGAGCCGCCCGCACGCTCGAACTCGAGCATGTTCTGCAGGTACAGATCATACATCTTCGGATGATCCTGCGCCGCAATCAATGCCGCTTTGTGAGGTTTGTTCATACCGCCGTCCGCCAGGTGCTGGCCACCCTCGTAGGCGATGAACTTGATATGACGACCGAGTTTGTCACTCCAGCTGCGGGCAAGATCGCCGTGCTTGGTGTAATACTTGCGGTTATCGGTCACAATACTGTTTGCCATGATGTCGATCAGGTCGTCGGCCGTCGTACCGCTGGTCAGGCCGCTTTCGTTCGGGATACCGAAGTAGCTGGAGCAGGAGATCGCGTCGAACGTGCCGTCCAGACGGTTTACCAGGTTTTCCGTGACCCATACGTTCGCGGCCTGGCTGGCGGCGACACATACGACCCTGTCAGGCTCATCCGACCAGACCTGCTTCCAGATCACAAAGTCGCGCTTCGCGTTGTTCGCCCACATATCGAAGAAGGCGTTCGAGAAGGAGTTGTCGCCGGTGACGTTCTTGATCCACTTGTGGACCTCAAACTGGCTGTTCCAGACCTCGTTCGACCATTCCACATATACCTTGCCATCCTTGTGCAAACGGTTCTTGACCATCTGCGCGAAGTTACGTACGTAGTCGTCATCGGCATCGGCGGGCATGCAGAACCACGGATCGGCGCCGAGTTCGTTGCACAATTCGATCATCAGCTCGATCGATACGCCGCCACGCTCACCCTGCGTGTGCCAATCGGGCGTCACGCGGTCGGACCATACATGCTGGTTGGTGGTGTTCGTACGCTGCCAGTCCATGAAACGCAGCGTCTTGAACGGCTTGAGCTTCTCAACAAACACCGGATTGAACTCGCTGTTGTGATCGACCAGGTCCTCGTGGATCAGTTTCACATTGCGTACGGGGTTACCCGGGTTCGAGTTCTCGATACGCATGTAGATACCTGAGTTCGTCGGATTGACATTGACTTCAATACGACCGGTTTGGCTCGCACCGTTCTGAGCGTCCCAGCCGAAGACGATGTCGCCTTCGCCATCATACGTGCAGATGTACTTGCCGCCCGGGTAACGACCGTCGTGGCCGTTCATCGTGATCGTGCTCGCGGCTTCACCGCTCTGCAGGATCGGCCAACCGTTGTTGTTGGTGACGACCTCGCGGCCCGCGTTGTAAGGCTGACCGCCTGTGTTCGTCGAGGTCCATTCCGCCGACTGACGCAGCACGTCGGTGAAGACCCATTCACGTGTCCAATAGGTTACGAAAGACAGGTTCATACCCAGTAGCGGGCTCTGATCCAGGTTGAGCACGGTATCCGGGGCCGTTGTATCACCGGTATTACTGCCCGTGTCTCCGCTGTCAGCGGTGCTGCCGCTGTCGCTGCCGGAACCGCTGTCACTGCCGGTGCCCGAACCACTGTCACTACCGCTGTCCACTACCGAACCATCCGTGCTGCCGGAATCCGTCGTGCCACCATCAATTGATCCGGAGCTGCCGCTGCCGCTGCTGCTACCGCTGTCACCGCTGTCGACGACCGAGCCATCGTTTGTGCCGCTGCCGTAAGGCTCGAGGATAACCAGCTCGTGTGTACGCTTGTACACCATCTTATTGTCGACCAGGTACATCAACTGCAACTGTGCACGGCCGGGCTGAACTACTTCCATCTGCTCGGCAGTGATAACGTATGAATCGCCTTCGTGATCATAGTGTGCAAACTCATCCACCATCCCCCAGGTTGCCGCCGACCAGACCAGCACGAGGATGCTGGCATTGTCAGGCATGTCACCGTTCACGATGTAGGGGATATCGATACCTTCACCCAGACGGTACTCCGCCGGTGTATCACTACGGAACTTAACCACCGGGTCGGGGATCGTGACCACGTTGTTGATCGTGAAGTGGATCGTTTTCGAATCGGTCTGATCGCCGTCGAGCAGCGTCGTCACGGTCAGCGTGTACTGCCCGTTGGAATATTTGGAGGTGTCCCAGGTATTGCCGCTGCCCAGCAGGACGTACGGGGCCTGTTCGGCGATGTAGGTCAGGTCTTGCGGACCACTGATATTGAAAATGACTTCTTCGGGAGCATCGCCGCTGACCGCGACTTCGACCTGAACCTGGCCGGTCAGAACCGCGCCTTCCTGAACACCACCGATATCCATGATCTTCGTGGGAACTACTTGCGGTGTATTTTCAACGATATCCTCTTCTTCGATAGCCGATACGACCTGAACATCGTAAAGCTTCTTGTACTGGATCACCGAATTTTCGCGATATAAAAGTTGGACCTGGATCTTGCCTTCCGGCAACAGGTCGAGTTTTTCGGAGGTGATGACCGGGTTTGCCTTATCGACCATGTGCGCAAACGCGTCAACGATCTGACGGCGGTCGTGGTCCCAGGCGATGGCCAGAATGTCGCCGTTGTTCGGGATCTGACCCTTGACATTAATATCCAGTACATCCCCGGAGCCGATCTCGTAGATATCGTCGTTGCTGCTGTCGAACGTAATCACCGGCTGGGTCGAACGCTTGGCGTCATCTGTCGATGATTGGTCCTCGCTTGAACCACTTGAGGGTACGACGACCTCTTCAGTCGTATTGCTGCTGTCATCAGTCAGAATGTTCGTGCGGACACGATCTTTACGATCGAGCTTCTGCTGCTTGACCTCGCCATGATCGACCGTGAAGTTGATCGTGACCGAATCGGTGATCTCACCGTTCTTGATCGCACGGATCTGCATGGTGTAGTCACCTTCGGGCGAGCGGTCGGTCCGCCAGAAGCGCGGTGAGCCGTTGCCGTTTCGCAGGAAGGTGTAGGGCTCTTGTCGGCGGACGGCCGTTCGGCTAACCGGACCGGTCAACGCAAAGACCACCTGGTCCGGTTCATCCGTAATCGAGACGTTGATGTTTGTCCTGCCGTTGATCTTGGCCCCGAAGTCGATGCCCCGGACACGCTGGATCTGTGGATCGGCGGCCTGGGCTTCTCTGGCTGTCGCCAGTAACGCCGTCAGTACCAGAAGTACCATGACGACAGGGCGGGTGATCAGTCGGCTGATCATACGGTGTTGGGTTGTGTAACGACTCATTGTTACGACTCCAATTACTACTCTTGGTGCTTCCCTGGTAGCACCGAAACGGCTTTACGCTGCAGAATTGACCAATTCAGCCCATCTGTCCGCAAACACAAGCAAGTGTCTTAGCTAAATTACGTGCACCACTTGGCTTGCCCGTCCGGCACAATCCGAACGATCGATACAGACACGACACCGCTTTTCTATTTATGGGACGCTGATCGGATTCCCCGCCGCTCGCAATCTCCATCAGCACGACCGGCGATGGATTCACAAACCCTCTATGCCGATCTTAAAAAGCCGGCACCCGGTGACTACAATGTGAGTGGTTGCCTTGAAACTGGCACGGATCGGCGCGTCTTCTTATATGCACGCCGATTGGATGGGATTGCCTGAGTAGTTATGGCCAGTCAGGAACACGATCCACGACAGATGAGCAGGCCCGTGAACACCACCACGTTCCCGGTCGATGTTTCTGCCGCCATCGTCACCCATAACGCCATGCGGACTATCCAGGCGTGTATGCAAGGCCTGGACGATGCCGGTTGCCCGCACGAGAGAATCACTGTCTACGATGTTGCCAGCACCGACCAGACACGTGACTGGCTGGCGCAGCATTATCCGGATGTTTCGCTGATCTGCCTGGAACAAAACAACGGGCCCAACCCGGCGAGGAATCTGGCGATCACACGCAGCACGACACCCTTCGTCCTGGTGATGGACGGCGATGTGCAACTGCTGCCCGACACAGCCAACGAGCTGCACCGCGTAATCGCTAAAGACGACAACATCGCGATCGCCACGCCCGTCGTTCTCTACTGCGATCGGCCTGACACCGTCCAGTACTGCCGGACATGGATTCATTATCTTGCCGAAGCCAACGCCGAGGTGGATGACAAACCACTTGCCCAACTGCAAGCCAAAGCTGAACGTGTCGGGCTTGCGAGCGGCTGTGCGCCTATGATCCGTGTCGACGCTGCCAAACACATCGACCTGTTCGAGCCGCGATACCTGTTCGGCAAAGAGGATGGCGAGTTCGCCTACCGCTGCACCATCGCCGGATTCGACATCATCGAGCCCGCCAGCGCGCAGGTCCTGCACCATCATCGCAAACGCGGCAGCACGTTCTTCAAGTACCAGTTACGCAACCACTGGCACTTCATGCTCAAAGACTATGAGCTTCGCACATTAATCGCCATCCTGCCCATCATGCTGATACATGAACTCGCGCTGTTCATGTTGATGCTGTTCATGGGAAAACCGCACGAGTTTTTCTCAGCGATTGGTTCCTTGTTTAAACTCCTGCCCGACCTGCCCAAAGACCGGCGCAGGATTCGGCAGTTACGCAAACGCCACGACTGGCAGGTCCTGCGCGGTGATGCCTTAGTGATGCCCGGCCACATCAATGAACACCCGGGCATTCTCGGCTCGTTGGCCCGTTGCTATAACGGTTTGCTCTGCGGGTATTGGCAGATCGCCCGCGGTGCACTTTCAGCCATCAGCAGGCCTTTACCCAACGATGACGGCTTACCCATGCGGTCCGATTGGCCATTAGACCACGATGTAACGGTTGGCCCGCCCAAGACTCGCGTGGCTTAGCGAACAGCGAGATTCGCGTCATCCGGTAGGGCAGGGCTACATCAACCCGACAAGTTTGAACACAAATTGTGCGGCAAAGGTCATGAAGATCAATGCCACCGGATACGCCGCGGCGTAACCCACGACAGGGGACTGTGCTTCCGTCTTGGCGGTGATAGCGCCAAGGCCCGGTGTCGAGGTCATGCCGCCGCAGATCCCGCCGAGTGTGGATAGCAGATCGAGCTTCAGGAAGTAACGTGCGATCGGGTAGGCCGCGATCATCGGCAGCAACGTCGCGCCCATGCCGGCAAGGAACAACGAAACACCGTGCTGCTGCAACACTTCAACAAACGTCCCGCCGGCTTTTACGCCCGCCGACGCAAGGAAGAACATCAACCCGATGTCCGTCAGCAGGTGACGACTCGGTGGCGGCATATACCCACGCACCGGTCCCAGTTTCCCGAAGTGACCCAGCAGTAACGCGACCATCAACGGACCGCCCGCCAGGCCCAGTGATAACGATCCACCTGTCGGCAGCGGGATATCGATCATCCCGACCAGGATCCCGATGATGATTCCAAAACTCATCGACGCGATATCCGTTATCTCTAGCGCACGTGGGCTGTGCCCGGCCGCCTTGGCGAACGATTCGACGTTCTCCTGTCGGCCAACCACCGTCAGTGTGTCCGCGGGTTGCAAAACCGTTGTGGCGGTCGGCACAAAAGAGACGTCCTGCCGCATCACGCGCGAAATCACCACGCCGTGCTGACCCAGTAGCTTGACTTCTCCCAACGGCCGACCCAGCATCTGTTTGGCGGTGACCACGACCTGCTGACGCTCGAATTCCGCGTCCATGATGAACTTGCGATCGGAACGCCGACCCAGCAGGTCCGTCACGCTGGCCGCGATGCCGTTCTCCGCAACGACGACGACGTGGTCGCCTTGCTGGAACACGTAATCCGGATCAAGCGGCACCAGACGCTCATCAACCAGCAGACGGGTGATCGCGGCGTTGGAATTCTGGATAAACGGGATATCACGCGGCGCACGCCCGACGATCACGGGATTCACGATCTCAACCAGCATCCGATTGATATGGTGCTTGCCCGACGCACCGGTTTCATCATCATGGATCGTTGAAACATCCTTGCCAAGTAATCTTGGCAGCAACTGAACAAGCATCACTACCCCGACCACGCCGAACGGATACGCAATACCAAAACCGACGGCAACCGATGAGTCGTGCCCGGCTGTATTCACCGCCGCGGCAAGCGCCGGCGTACTGGTCAGCGCGCCGGCAAACAGGCCGCTGGTCAGGTCCGCCGGGATACCAAACAAAAACGCACCACCGTAGGCCGCCAACGCACCCAAGGCCACGATGATCGTCGACAGGATTGCAAACTGTTTGCCTTGCTGGCGGAACATCACGAAGAACTTCGGACCCGCCGCAAGACCCACGCAGTAAACAAACAGCACCAGGCCCAGATTGCCTACACTCGGCGGCAAAGGCAAGTGAAAATGACCCGCGATCAACGCCGCGAACAACACGCCGCTGGAACCCAGCGACATCTTCGCGATCTCGACCTTACCCATCAGCAGGCCGACCAGCAGCACGCCGAACAGAACGAACAATGGCTGATGCGCCAGCATATCCATGAACCCGGAGGATGACGCCGACTCCTCTGCCGCGGCAGCGCCCATCAGCAGCGGCACTGATAACACAAGCAGCAACAAAGCCAGGGGGGACAACTTCGAGGACATCTGACAGCCAACTCCTTGTTAGTGCTTCCAGCGTCACGCGCTGAAGCAGCAAACACAAGCACTTCTAATCCCCACGGTTTACCCGGCCCGTACCCTCATCCCGCAACCAGCTTACGCTGGATAAGGCCGAACAGACAAAACACCGCCTGCTGGGCTGTTTTCGTGGTACTCTCGCTTTAGCTGGGGGCCAACTAAGGTGGGCTTATTGTGGGGAGCAACATTATACCAATGAGTCCCGTTTATAACCAGTCAAAGCACAGGTAAACAGACATTATTCACAGCCATATCGGCAACCTGTTTACGTCTGCGCAAAAAGTACGCACGGAAGCTAACAATCCTTAAACACAATTAGAATCAGGCTAATCTGGGGAAACTGCGCCGAGAGCAATTGCCTACTGACCGGCCTTGCGGTCCTTAAGTACCTTCGCCGGAACGCCGCCGACGATGTGGTACGCCGGCACAGACTTGGTCACCACCGACCCCGCCGCCGCCACCGAGTCGCGCCCGATCGTCACGCCGTCCAGCACCGTCACGTTCGCGCCTAACCAGCAGTGCTCCTTGATGTCGATCCCGCCTTTTTCAATTAAAGGCTGATCCAGGATCGGGATATCCACACGGTCCAGCCCGTGGTTACCGCCTGCAATCAGGTAACAATGCCCCGCGATCAGCACGTTTTCCCCGACGGTTAACAGTGTTTCACTGAGCAGCGTGCAGTTGACGGAGATATTCACCTTATCCGCCAGCCGGATCGACCCACCCTTACAGCTAAGGATGCTGTTGCGTCCGACGATCGAGCCCGAGCCGATCTCGATACTCACATCCGATTCGCCCTTGCCGTCCAGCACCGCATTGTCATCAATGATTACATTGTCGCCGAACCTGATCCGGTGGGGGTGCCTGATCGTCACGTTCCGCCCGAACACAACCTTCCGCCCGCACTTTCCGAACATGTGCTTATATAGCTTCTGCCGAAGCACCAGCCCCAGCGCCCCCGGGATCGACCCGAGGATGCCGGTCAGCAATTCATACTTCAACAGGGCAAGTATCGACGGCTTACCCACCGTCAACGCCATGTACTTCTTCAGCGCCGAACCTTCCGTGTCCTTCATCATCCGCCGGACCTCGGAGTCGGCATCGACGACGGTCGTCTTCCCCGCCATCTCAGCCGAAGGCCGGGCGTGTTCACTTTCCTGTGTGGATTCGCTCATGCGGATTCCTTGTCAATGGTCTTCGGAAGGTTATACATCGGCATTCTACCGCCTGTGATCCTAACCACCGCCCATCGTTCTGACTGAGCCGTGACCTCCGATAACATAGTTCGCAACACCCAGCACTTCACGCATCAAGACCGCTGACCATCGGAGCCCGCGGTATGATAGTCAGGCCGTATTCGCCCGAGGGACTCAGAACATGGCCGCTCCGAATGACAACCGCATCTCAGCCAAGTGGCTGCTGCTGATGTTCCCGGCAGTGCTGGCCGGCCTGCTGCTGCCGCTGTATCAGAACTACCGGCAAAACGGTTATGTAGAAACCAGTGAAATAGTCATAAGCATCGTGGTTGGTTGCTTGTTCCTGGCCGGCAGCATTATCTACCTGTGGTGGCAGCGAAAAAACGCCGGCAGGCAGCGCGACGAAAGTGAATTGCCTTGGCACGAGTCGCTCGTATTTACAGACTTCTACTACATCCTGATGGGACTGGTCATATGTCTGATGGGCGGTATCTATCTCGTTGATCGCTACATCGTCCAGCGTATCCCACATAAAGCCACATTTTTCTGGTTTTGGATACCTATGGTGTTCGTAATCGGCTGGGCTGAGTATCGTTATTGGCTTCGCGGCGGCCGTGGAAAAGTCCTCATCGACAAACGACGCAAGCACGGCCTGTGCATCGGCTGCGGTTACAGCCTCAAACAACTGACAAACGAAAACTGCCCGGAGTGCGGCCTGCCGATCAGCAGCTCAACGCCGCCGCCTACCGAGGGCCTTCCCGAACAGCAAACGCAATCATTAATAGACTTGTACGCCGATTCGCATGGCCCGCTCAGGTACTTCCGCTTCGATATAAGCAAGATCAGCATGAGGGAATGCTACAAGAGCTGCGGCAGCTTGTTGATCACACTGGTTTTTCTCTGGCAAAGAAAACGAATGAGCCGAAGCCCCGGAACATACTACATCTCATGTAGGCCGGACCAGGATCATCTCATACTGCCAGATGGATTACCTGACCCGGTCAAGAAGCTGATAAGCGATCGTACACGGGGTTGGTCGGACGCTGGATTCGTCGATCCATTCTGCATCTTCCCGCCGGGGCAGCGCACACAGAGCCCAACCATTGAAGTCATTCATCGTCACGAAAACAATCAATATTACCTGCGCAGCACCATCCCGCTCGGGATTCACCACGAACTTGCTTCAGCCGATCTGGTCTCACAGCACCAGGATGGCCGCTTCACGGCGACTTCCTCCTTGAGGAAGCTGCACGCGATGCCGGCAGATGTCGAAGAACACGTGATCCCAAACGCGGATGTTTTCAAGCTTCATAAAGCTCACAAACAGCGACTGGAATCACTGGATACACAAGTAAAGCCGATCGATGGCCGGGAAATACTGCTCGCGATGATGAATCAGCTTTCAGAGCTTCAAACTGCCTACCAGCTCGAGCGCGGCATGATCGCCGAAGTGACCCGTGACGAATACCTCGCTCATATAGAGCAGGCATCCGAAACGGTGTAATCCACAAGACAGTGAGACCTCATCTGTTTCAATCCGGGTAGTTGCCCCATTCAGCGTTCCGCACCGCGTTGATTGTCTGGCGTACCAAAGTCGGAAACTTTCCACTGCTTCGCCCACTCAATCACCGGCTTGCCGTCTTGAATCACCAGCGGCAGCCACATGTACCGGCTTTTCTTCAGATCCCCGGGCTGCCAGATATCGAACATCGCGATGAACTTGCCTTGCCCTTCGTACCCCGGTGCAGGCAGCACATACGTGCTCTGTCCGCCGAACGTTTTATCCGGCCCTAAATCGTTATACGTGTTCGCCCCGCCCACGCAAGGATTACCTAACGGCTCCCAGGGCCCGAGCATCGAATCCGCCACGAAAGACCTCGCACGGTTCGGCGCCCAGCCCGTCAAACCCGACGCGATCATGTAGTACTTGCCCTCATACTTAAATACTGCCGGCGCTTCGTTGCGGCCGTCCGGCTGCACGCGTGCAAACTCACCGCTGAAGTTCAGATAGTCATCCGTCAGTTTCGCGATGTGTAGCGTCAGGTTCTCTTCCGATGAAGCGATGTGATACGCCGTGCCGTCATCGTCTTTAAATACCGTCATGTCGCGCGCCATCTGCCCAACGCCCAGATCACGCATGAAGATTTCGCCCGCAATGCGCCTTTCGCGATCGCCTTCCGCGTTCTTAATGATCTCGTCCCATCGCTTGCGCTCGTGAATGTTTTCGATCGGCGCATTCACCGGGATCTTCCCGACGTGTGGCCGGAACGATCGCAGGTATTCAAACGGCCCGGTAGGCGAGTCCGCCACCGCGACACCCGTCCGCGCCGCCCAATAGCCAATGCCCTCCAGTTCCAGGTGGAACCACATCACGAACTTGCCGGTCTTCTCGTTATAGATGACCTTCGGCCGCTCAACGGTGCACCGCCGCGTCAGGTCCGTGCCCGGTGCATCGGACCAGCCCAGCACCACGCCATGCGGCTGCCAGTTGTACAGGTCTGTTGATGAGTAGCACCGCACGCCCATCTCACCAAACCCGCGCTGTTCGCCATACCAGTAATAGACACCCTCATGCAGCAGAATCCCGCCGCCATGTGCCTGGATGTGCTCACCTTCGGTGTCCAGCCATTGCTCTGCTCCCGGATGAAACGCGTCATACTTCTGGGCAACCGTATACGACGGGAACACGGTCAAAAGCAGCAGGAACACCACGGTGGAAATACTTTTCATCACGAAGAAAATCCTTTTCTCATTCAGGATCAAGTTAGTCAGGACGATCCGGGCATCAAAGCGATCAGCCTGAGAATGCTTGCATTCTACAGGGACTATAGCGCATTATCATTCTGCAACACCACGTAACCGATGTAATCAAAGATTGCAAGAAAAACGGGGTCAAAGAAAAACGGGGTCAGACCCCGTTTCATACGTTTTCATAAAGCAAAACGAAGGCTCATGAACGATCCATCAGGTCTGTTCCTGGCCGACCATCCGCACGTAAATGATGTAGTCCGTGCTCGCCGCCGTCCCGCCCGTGCGCCCTACCATCTTCGCGATCTGGCCCCGGTGATATCCGCCGTGCGTCAGCACATGCATCAGGATGTCCGCCGCGACATCGCTGCAGGGGATGCCCTTGCTCGTGTGATACGCCACCACCCAGTCAAGGTCACCCACCGTCAGTCCATCCAGGTAAGTCTGCCAACTCTGCTCACACTCATCAGCCAATTCCTGGCACTCATCCAACGATAAATCGGGCCACACCGCCATCTTCGGCTCGAGCCCCATCAACCGAGACTGCCACACATGCTCCGCCGCCAGCAGATGCGCCATCACCGGCATGGCTTCGTCCATCACCGCCGGGCACACCTCCAGAGATTCAAGTGTCCGCCGGTTCGCCCATGCGCTATGACCAAACATACGTGCAAAATACTCTTTCATTCTGATCCGCCCATTACTGCTGGTTTGGTTACAAGCCTGCGTCAAATAATATCACAGACAGCCTTGTATCTTTTGTGTTAGTGGTGACCAAGCCTTAAATGCATCATAGCCACGAAAGGACGTCAAGGCTCGCTGGGATTTGATTTGTTCGACTGGTCGGATAGGCCGGTGCGGTAGTCAAAGCGCTCGGCAAGGGTTTCCCAAACCGCCGATCTTCGACGGCAAGTCTCAAATCCCTTGCATTTGCACCGAGCCGCAATCACTGAACCATAAACGTGGATACCACCATCCACCTGCCCGCATCGGACTGGTGCAACCTGACCCTTGCAAGACAATCGCCGGTCTTCTCCCAAACACAATCCATCGTGACTTCGGTCTCAGGGCCATACAGCCCGGAAGGGAATTGCTGAACACCTTGTACCTTGCAAGACTTCAATCGCCCGAACATCTCGCCCATCCTTACCATCACGTCAACCATCCGCACACCCATTTTCTGTTCCAGTTCATCGAGTCTGACATAGTGGGTGTTGTAGGCTTCTTCTCCCCGACCATTACCGATCATCTCTAACAATCTGACCGCGGTGCCTGCCGCATCGAGTTTTTCTTCTATCGGGTCCTGTACAGGCTGTAACTGCGCAGGTTGGGACGGTCCGCGCAGGGGTTGTGCGTATTGTGTTTGTGCAGAGGATTCTTGCAACGGATGAAGCTTGAAAGCAACAACTGACAGGCCAACAAAACTGATCGCAAGAAGAACGAGTACAGTGTGAGCCAACCACTTGCTTTGATTATGCGTTTTTGCCATGGTCCCCGCTCAGGAAGTATTGCGCCAGGTGGCGTCGGATTGCTATATGCATGAGGTATATGGATATTAAGTCTCGTCTAATCACCATGCAATTCTTCAATTTATAGCCCCTCTGCGCCGAGCCAGGAGCATAGTGACTCACGACGAAAACAACCCCCAAACGCCGTCCATCACACTTCCCACCTTAACATTCTCATCTCTTATCCGTGTTTATCAGTGTTCATCGGTGGCTAAATCCTCCCTGTTCCACCCCGAAGAACCCGCCTCCGCCACGATCAACGAACATAAAATCCTTGTTTGCTCACCCGCAGAGTTTTATAATCTTCCTGTGTTTCTTACATCTGGGCCGGCTGGATGTGCCAGCGGGGCGGCGGCACGGTTTTGTCTTATGGACTCTAACCGGAGCGCCCCCATGTCACGTACCACGCATATACCAGGTTTCATCCCACTTCAATTATTGACGCTGTCCTTGGTTGTATTGCTTGCTCAACCTGCAACGGGCACGATTATTATGACTGCCTCCGGGCATCTGGAGTTGGAACTGGACCCGTTCTTCAGCGGGTTTGACTCGCAGACACTTTCCACCTGGATCGGCTTATCCGCTGAGAGCAGAACACTGGTTGGCAGCTCGTATTCGGTAGGCGGGGTGTGCGTCGGCGATTACAACCCACAATGGAACGATCATGGCGAGATGTGGTTTACAACATACCTGTCTGCGCATACAAGTGATGCACCGGACGGTGGGGGTGGGCATGCCCGGGTTGATCTGAACCTTAATTCGCAGTCCGCATTCTATTACCGACTGGAAGCGGTACTGCTTGAAGATCCGATGGGCAGTTTTTCGGTTTCTTTCAACGGCCAAAGTGCCACAGCCACCTATGACTTTGCCGAAGGTTTCCCGTCCGGCAGCTTCCCGCTGATCTATAAAAACTTCAGCGGCACTTACTTTCCTGTTGGTTGGGATACGTATGTGACCGAAGGCTTCCTGCCAAAAGGTTCATACGATTTATCCGCTGTGGCGGGCAGCACCCTGTATCACGAATTCGGGCAGGGTTCGTCCGGCTTGGTCAGCCTGCTCATTCAGTTGCAGGGCGACACGGACATGGACGGCTACGTCGGCCTGGATGACCTCGACACAGTGTTGTCGCATTGGGGGCAGCATGTGCCCGTAGGCCAGACGCAGTTTGGTGATGTGAGTCACGACGGCTTTGTCGGGCTGGACGACCTGGACCTGGTGCTGGGCAACTGGAATGCAGATGTCACCAAGGGATCGATCATTGTCCCCGAGCCGACGACGTTAGCCCTGCTGGGCGTGGTATACTTAGGGCTCATTGGCGGGCGTGGTGTGAGTCAAAGGCGGCGTGCCTGAACCCATCTGTCCGCACAAACTCCCAGGCGGATGGTACGCGGATGCAGCAAACAGAAGCACAAGCGCGAGGCGACAGCGGGGCGGTGCTCGTCGATACGCATGTCCATCTGTATGACTGTTACGACCGCGCCCTGTTCTTTGACAGCGCTTACGCAAACTTCCAATCGGCTGCCTCGAAGCTGGGTGTGGCCGGCGACGTGATCGGTTGCTTGATGTTCACGGAGACGTCGCGCGACCACGCGTTCGAGTCGCTGATCGCCCAGCACGAACTGGACGCAGGGCGCTGGCGCTTCCACCCCGGCGCCGATAGCCGATCGCTGCTGGCAGCGCGTGACGGCAAAGATGCGCTGATCATCATCGCCGGCAGACAGATCGTCACACGAGAGGGTCTGGAAGTACTGGCGCTGTGCTGTAACGAACAATTCAACGACGGCAGGCCCATCGAGCACAGCATCGAGAAAATCATCGAGGCGGACGGTCTGGTCGTGCTGCCCTATGGCGTGGGCAAGTGGAGCGGGGCCCGCGGATTAATGATTGATAAATTGCTGGACGGCCCGCTGGCCAGTCGGTTATTGTTAGGCGACAACGCCGGGCGGCTGGCGATGGGCGGTGAACCGAAGCAGTTTGACCGGGCAAACAAGCAAGGCATCTGGGTCTTGCCCGGCACCGACCCGCTGCCGTTCGCGGATGAGGCAAGGTCGGCCGGCCGATACGGGATGTTGATCAAGGATCACGTGAACCGCGAGCACGCCGCAGACGGGATCAAGCAGTGGATACAGGCGGCCTCGGCGCAGCCAACGGTCTACGGCCGAACGGACGGACCCGTACGGTTCTTCAAAAAGCAAGTCAGAATGCAATTGCGGAAACGGCTCGGTAAGCGTTGAGCTTGTGGCGCGAATCGATACGAAGTCCATCGGAGGTGGGAGATCGACTTCAATGATAGACAAAACGAGCCCGGGCGCATGTGGTCCGCGCCGATGCTGATCGATGCGCATGCGCATCTGTACGAGTGCTACGACCTCGCAACGTACTTCGACGCAACGCTCGCAAACTTCCGTGAGCAGCGGCAAGCGCTTGGCATCAATAACAGCGATGTGAATAACCAGGCGCCGGGTTGTTTGTTGCTTGCAGAGCCGCAGGGCATGCACATGTTTGATGCGTTGCTGGAGCAAGGCGAACTGGATGGCGGACGTTGGCGATTTGTCCCGTGCGGCGACGGTTTGTCTCTGATCGCACAACACGAAGGGCGCGATGCGCTACTGGTCATCGAAGGCAGACAGATCCAGGCCACCGAACGGCTGGAGGTCTTGTCGCTGTGTTCTGACAAACACATCGCGGATTGGAAGTTTTCGACGGCGGACGTTTTGAACAAAGTGCATGAGGCTGACGGGTTGGTCGTGTTGCCGTTGGGTGTGGGTAAGTGGTGGTTTTCGCGCGGGCGTGTGGTGGACCGGGAGCTGAACGAGCCATGCGTCGAGGGATTGTTCCTGGGTGACAACGCGGGACGCCTGGCGATGGGGCCCGAACCGAGGCACCTGGCGGAGGCGAAGCAGCGGGGCATGTGGGTCTTGCCGGGCAGTGGCGCTTTGCCGTTCCGCTCCCAGCAATTGCGCGTCGGGCGGTACGGCCTGGTGCTGGAAGCGGAAGTCGAGAAGGACGCCCCGGCCGCGTCGATTAAGCGAGCGATCCGGGCGATGGGCCACCAACCTCAGGTTTACGGATCGCCCGATGGCCTGGGCAACTTTCTGAAGCTTCAGATCGGGATGCAGGTGCGGAACCTGGTCAAACGGCCGGTGCGGCGGTGAGCAGGGCGGTAAAACGGGCGAATTATCGGACTTGTGAATCGGCTTCGGTTGAAGTCCTTGTCGGGCCGATGATTAGGGGCAGAACGGTGGTTATCGTGACGATAATCCTGCTTACGGGGTTGGCAAGCCTGTACGCTCAACCGCGCTACGATTAGAGCGGATTAACTTTGAGCGTAACTGGATGGGTGCCACACTTTGACTCCGCAGGAGCAAAGTGTGAGGGCAGCAGCACACCTTGTCGCTACGCGATCAAGATGTGGCACCCGATATACCGGAAGTTGATCCGCACGAGTAACGAAAGCCCGGGGACGCTGGAGTCGAACGCTTGAAGATCCTGTTCCTTGCACCACAGCCGTTTTTCACCAACCGGGGGACGCCGATCGCCGTACGTGCGGCGCTGATCGCGCTGGCGGAGCAGGGACACAAAATCGATGTGCTCTCCTACCACGAGGGCGAAGACGTGCGGATCGAATCCGTGACGCATTATCGCACGGCAAGACCCCCGGGCGTGAAGAAAGTGCCGATCGGCCCGAGCTGGCAAAAAGCACTGTGCGATGTGGCGATGCTCTTCAAAGCAGTATCCATGGCCCGGCGCAACCGCTACGACGTCGTCCATGCCGTCGAAGAATCCGCATTCATCGCCTGGCTGATCCGCCTGCTGTTCGGCGTGCCTTACATCTTTGACATGGACTCGCTGATGAGTCTGCAGATCGAGGAGAAGAACGCACTATTCAAGCCGATCGCCTGGGTGTTTGGTTTTATGGAACGCCGCAGCATCAAGCGCTCGGAAGGCGTCCTCGCCGTTTGCCCGGCCCTGGTCGATGTTGCGATGAAGCACCATCCAAAGCAAAACGTCGCGCTGTTGCCGGATATCCCCTTCACCGGCAACGACGAAACCAACCTGCCGCAGTCACTCATGCAAGCCAGCGGCACCAGGCTGATGTACGTCGGCAACCTCGAGAGCTATCAAGGTATAGACCTGATGCTCGATGCGTTCACGCAGGTCGCGGATAAACACCCGCAGGCCGTGCTGCTGATCGTCGGCGGATCGGACGAGCACATCGCCAAGTACAAAGCCAAAGCAAGCACGTTGGTTGAGCAGGGGCGCGTCGTTTTCGTCGGGCCCGTACCAATCGACAGCCTCGGCATCGTGCTGAGCTACGCGGATATCCTCGTTTCTCCGCGCACACAAGGGAACAACACACCCATGAAGGTTTATAGCTACCTGCAATCCGGCAAGCCGGTGGTAGCAACGAGACTCTTCACGCACACGCAAGTGATGAACGACGACGTCAGCGTACTCGTCGAGCCTGAAGCGGCAGCGATGGCTGAAGGCATGACAAAGTTGATCGCGTCGCAAGAAGAGCGTGAGAAGATAGGCAACGCGGGCAGAGCGTATGTTGAAAAGGAGTTCAGCGAGCAGCGTTTCCGCCAGCGTTTACGCGACTTTTACCTTACACTACCCGGTATGGGACGGCCGGGTGAAGCATCCGACCGACAAGCCGAAGTCGCCTAAGGGCGAGCGACAAAGCTGCTACTTCTCCCAAGTGGGGCAACCAGGAATTAATCATGCAGGTATTGGTAACAGGTGCTACGGGTTTCACTGGCGGTCGGCTGGCGGTATCGCTCGCCCAGCGCGGTGACCAGGTGCGCGCCCTGGTGCGCAAAGGATCGGACACCTCTTTCCTGCAGGGCCACAACATCGAATTTGTCGAAGGCGACATCACCGATCAGGACGCTGTCGAACGCGCCGTCCAGGGCTGCGAAAAGGTCTACCACATCGCCGCATGCTTCCGCACCGCCGGCCACCCCGACAGCTACTACCACGATGTCAACTACTCCGGCGCGCTCTACGTTTTCGATGCCGCAAAGAAGCACGGCTGCGAACGCGTCGTCCACTGCAGCACCATCGGCGTGCACGGCTCCGTCAAGAAGATCCCTTCCGACGAAACCGCACCCTATTCACCATGCGACATCTACCAGGTAACCAAACTCGAAGGCGAAAAGCTTGCCATCGAACGCCAGAAGCAGGGCCAGCCGATCTCGATCTTCCGACCCGCAGGCATCTACGGCCCGGGTGACATGCGCCTGCTCAAACTCTTCAAAACCATCCACAGCGGTCGCTTCCGCATGGTCGGCCACGGCTCGGTGAACTTCCACATGGTTTACATCGATGACCTGGTCGACGGCATCACTCTCTGCGGCGAAAAACCCGAAGCGCTAGGCGAAACGTTCATCCTCTGCGGTCCGGATTACGTGCCGTTGAAGAAACTCGTCAAACTCGTCGCCGATGCGGTCGGTGTCAAACCACCGCGCGGCCACATCCCGCTCGCGCCGGTCTACGCCGCCGCCGTCATGTGTGAAGCCGTATGCGTCCCGCTGCGCATCGACCCGCCGCTGCACCGCCGACGCGTCGGCTTCTTCACGAAAAACCGCTCGTTCACCCACGCCAAAGCCGAACGCATCCTCGGCTACCAGCCCAAGATCGACAGCGCCGAGGGCATTAAACTCACCGCCCAGTGGTACTTCGAAAACGGCCACCTCAACGACACCCGCGACACCCGCAAAGCCTCCTGATCGCCTCGCTTAACAAGTAACATCGTTACCCGTTGCACAAGTGCAGTTTCACTTGTTTCATCGACTATTTCAGGCCAAATCGCGTCTTCAGTTGGCTATCATGCATACAGACTCTCGCACCGCTTCGATGCCGTGCGTCATCCACCGCATACAATCCTGTGAGGCGATCCATGTCACGATTACCGCGTACGATCTCTCTGCTGCTGCTCGTTCTGTTTGTCTGCATCAGTAGTACACGCGCAGCCGCGCCGCAAGAAGATGCCTTCAGCTTCCTGAGCGCCAAAGACACCATCATCGTCGATGAATCCGGCAACCAGGTCGTCCTCAAAGGCTGCAACGTCGGCAACTGGTTCCTGCTCGAGATGTGGATGCTCGCGATCGATCACGGCCAGTTCGAAGATCAATACAGCTTCGAGAAAAACCTCGACGACCGTTTCGGTGAATCCGAAAAGAATCGCCTGATGGAGCTCTACCGCGAGAACTGGATCACACCGCGCGACTTCAGAATCATCAAATCCTTCGGCTTCAACGTCGTCCGATTGCCTTTCAATTACCGCCTGCTTCAAGACGAAGACAAACCATTCGAACTCAAGAAAGATGCCTTCAAATGGCTCGACCGCGCCATTGAAATGGCGGAAGCCGAAGGCATCTACGTCATCCTCGATATGCACGGCGTCCCCGGCAGCCAGAGCATCGACCACCCCACGGGCCGTGTCGGACAAAACAAACTCTGGGACGAAAACCTAACCTTCGGCAAACAGACCGCCTGGCTCTGGGGCAAGATCGCACAACACTACCGCGGCCGAAAATCCGTCGCAGGCTACGACGTCATCAACGAACCCTACGGCGACTTCAGCTCCGATGTCCGTCCCGATCTCTTCCGCGTCTTCAGCGACATCTACGACGCCATCCGCGAACATGACAATCGCCACATTATTTGGGCGCCCTCGCCCATCTGGGGCGGCCACGGCTTCTACGGCAAACCCGCCGAACACGGCTGGATAAACGTCGGCTTCACCGAACACCATTATCCCGGCCTCTTCGGCAGCGAAACCAGCAAACGTACGCACGGCAAGTTCTTCGCCCGAACCATCCCCGCTAAACAAGCGGAAATCGAAGAGGCAAACGTCCCGCTGTTCATCGGCGAATGGAACCCCGTCTTCGAACACCTCGGCGGCGGCGACCTCATGCGGATGTACTTCGATGAGTACGGCAAACGCGGTTGGGCCGCGACTATCTGGTCCTACAAAATCCTCCACAACGAAGGCGGCGTCATCAAAGACAACTGGTATATGGTCAGCAACGCCGAACCGCTTGATAAACCAAACTTCGAAACCGCATCGATTGAAGAAATCGAAGCCTACTTCAAATGGTTCGGCACAATGAAGTATGTCATCGATGAACCGATGCGAAAAGCACTGACACGTCCCGATCCCGTCAAGATCGATCTGCCGCAGCCCCCGCCCGTCATGACCAAACCGCCACACACCGATGCGTGGCAAGGCTGGACCGCCACCGACATCGACAACGCAAAACCCGGCGGCATGCACGTCATCAGCAACAATGAAGTCACCATCTACGGCGGCGGCGGCGACATCTGGAACCAGGCCGACCAGTTCCGCTTCGTCTCGAAGAAAGTCGCCGGCGACTTCACCCTCACCGCCACACTCAACAGCCTCGAAGAAACCAACATCTACGCCAAGGCCGGCCTGATGATCCGCAGCGACCTCTCACCCAACGCCGCTCACGTTCTGCTGCACGCCTTCCCCAACGGCGAAACAGCCCTCGGCTGGCGCGCTAAACAATCCGACACCATGCAGGAAACCCGCGGCCCCGAACTCGCCTTCCCCATCACCCTCCGCCTGACGCGCAAAGGCAACACCATCACAGGCGAATACAAAACCGACAACACCTGGCAACCCCTCGGCCAACCCCTCACCCTCCCCGCACTATCAAACACCGCCCAGGTCGGCCTAGCCACCCTAAGCCACGACAACGCCGTCCTCACCACCGCCCAATTCAACAACATCAACCTATCCCAACGCCACCAACGCTAACGCATCCAACTTCTCCTAAGCGATCCGATGAATTGGCTCGGTCCCCTCTCCCCATGGGAGAGGGTTAGGGTGAGGGCCGTCTTGACATAAATGCACGAATGTCGAATTCCGAATGACGAAGCAATGACGAATCCATAATGACAAATGCCCGAAATTTGTTATTCGTCATTGAATCATTCTTTCGTCATTCGTGGATTCGTGCATTCGTCATTCCCTCAATCACGGGTTAACCATGACCCGTTTCAATGTAAATAGCCTTTACATAAGATTTCCACACCTCCACCCCTTCAATCCTCCCCATCCTCCGCCTAAGATATCCGCACAAACTGTAGCCCGTCATCAATCGAGGTTAACGCGATGCATCGTTCATTTATCTGGCTGTCGTCCCTGGTGGTTCTTGTCATGCTCACTGCCGCCACCGCAGCATCAGCCAAAACCGAACAGCCCGAACCCGTCAAAGGCCAGCTCTCTTACCGCTTCTCTGACGGCTGGGAAGAATGGCCTGCCGACAAACGTGAGATGATCAAGAAAGCCATGGACGAAGCCGTCGCACTCTACAACCAGCACGCACACTTCAAGAAAGAACTGCGCATCACATACAGCCCCAGCACGCCCACCGCCGACGCAAACTACAACGGCCACATCCGCTTCGGCGGCTCCATCAACGCACGCGTTGCCCTGCACGAGATCGGCCACACACTCGGCGTCGGCACAACACAACAGTGGCAGGATTTGATGAAAGATAAACGCTGGACAGGTCCCAAGGCCGTCACGCTTGTCAAACAATTCGACGGCCCCGACGCCGAACTCCACGGCGACCGCCAACACTTCTGGCCCTACGGCCTCAACTACGATAAAGAAGACGGCCCCGAACAACGCATCCGCCACATCAAAATGGTCGAAGCCCTCGCCAAAGACATGAACCTCCCCGTCTTCATGCCCAAAGAAGAACAACAACCCCCCAAACGCGGCGCCGACCGTTGATATGAATTGAATTTCACTGTAACGGGTGCCACGTTTTGACCGCGCAGCGGCAAAGCGTGTTGTGACAAAGCACACTTTGCTCCTGCGGAGTCAAAGTATGGCACCCATCAAAGAAAACCAAATCCCCCACGCGCACAAAAAAAGCCGCTTGCGGCTTAGCGACATTCACCCGTTGCTATCTACAACTCCCCACGCGCACTAAAACGCTTGCGGTTTAGCCTTGCTACAACACCCAAACAATCAAAGCAATCTCCACCAACAACATCGCGCCCAACAACACCACCGCCTTCAACCCATACCTCTCACGGATCGCCTGCAATAACGTCTTGCGCTGCGGCGGCGTGATCATCCGCAATTGCGGTTCACCCGCGGCCGGGCACAGATGCGGCGCGATCCCACGACGCGCCTGATCCTGCACGATCGCGATAATCATGTTCGCATCGAACGGCGTCAGGTCAAAAAGCTTCGCCATCCGCACGATCCGCTCGCGACACTCAGGCGAAAGAATATCCCCCTGCAACAGCTCGGCCGTCCGCACCGCCAACACCCACCGCGGGTCCGTCGTCCCACGCAACGGCGTGGGCCTGGGCGCATTACGCACCGTCACCGGCGGCGACTGCGTCAAACGCAAACGCGGCTGCGTCCGACGCGTCGATTCGCCCGATACCCGGGAAGTAAAAAGGGGCTTATCCCCTTTTTGATCGCCGGCTGTCCTGGTAGCAGTGGGGGACTGCACACGCACCGCATCCGCCTTCAACACCCGCGCACGCGACCGCCCCGTCCCTCGGCCTGACTTAGCCGAAGTGGACGCAGACTGTCCCTTTTGCAGCGGCGGTATCGCTGACATCGTCTCCTTGTCCCTCTGGTTGTTCAGGGCCCAGCCCGCGACACGCGCAGCCGAACTCCCACCACCCTAACAATAGCACACCAATCCCATTATCCAAGACCCACAACCCCCCAGAACCCAAGAAATCTGCCCCCGCGTCCGATAATCAGAGCTGGTCCCCAAATCTTGGACAGCCGGTTAAAGTGGGCTGGTCTGCAGATTTGAAAGGACTTACTTGATGAGCAAGCGACGACGATTTACGGCTGAATTCAAGGCGAAGGTGGCGCTGGAGGCGCTGCGTGGCGAGTTGACGGTGGCGGAGATCGCCAAGAAGTACGACGTGCATCCGAACATGATCGGCGGGTGGAAGAAGCTGCTGGCACAGGAGGCGGCCCAGCTTTTTGCCCGTGGCGGCGGCAAGGACCCGCAGGCATCCGACGAGCAGATCAAAGAGCTGCACGCGAAGATCGGCGAGCTGACCATCGAGAAGGACTTTTTAAAAAAAGGGTTGGGGCTTTGAGCCACGGCCGCCGCTGCGACATGGTCGAACCCAAGCACCCCGAGCTGAGCATCGTGCGTCAGTGTGGGCTGGTGTCGATCAGCCGATCGTCGTTTTACTTTTCAGGCAAAGGCGAGAGCCCGTTGAACCTGAAGCTGATGCGTCTGATCGACCGACAGTTCCTGTGCACGCCGTTCTACGGCAGCCGGCAGATGATGCGTTGGTTGCGTCGGCTTGGCTACAACGTCGGCCGCAAGCGTGTGCGTCGATTGATGCGTCAGATGGGTTTGACGCCGATCTACCAGGCCCCGAAGACCAGCGTCAAATGCCTTGAAAACAAGGTGTATCCGTACCTGCTGCGGAATCTGAAGATTGATCAGCCGGGTCATGTGTGGTGCGCCGACATCACATACATCCCGATGCGACGCGGCTTTTTGTACCTCGTTGCGGTCATGGACTGGCACAGCAGGAAGGTGCTGGCCTGGCGATTGAGCAACACGATGGAAGCGTCATTCTGCGTCGAGGCGTTGGAAGAAGCGCTGAGCAAGCACGGCCCGCCGCAGATCATCAACACCGATCAGGGCAGCCAGTTCACCGGCCTGGAATGGACCGAAGCGGTGAAGAACGCGGGCGCGAAGGTATCGATGGACGGCAAAGGCCGATGGATGGACAACGTGTTCATCGAACGTCTGTGGCGGAGCCTGAAGTACGAATGCGTGTACCTGCACGCGTGGGACAGAGGCAGCGAAGCTCGCGCCGGGATCAATGAATGGCTGCGGTTCTACAACACCGAGCGTCCGCACTCGACACTCGCTGGACGGACGCCGGACGAAGCGTATGATGGAAAACCTATAACCGGACCGCCGCTGGCCGCGGCATAAACCCGTTGGCCCACCTTATTCAGGCCAACCGGCTGTCCAAGATTTGGGGACCAGCTCTATCCCCCCAAAAGCCGCTTGCGGCTTAGCGCTGCCCCTTCTTCAATCTTCAATGGGAAATGTTCAATCGCGAATCCAAAATCGCGGATGTGTAATCGCTAATCTTTAATCGCGAATCTGTAATCTGAAACCCGGTCCCGCTTCCCCCTCCCCCCAATCAGCGATTAACGATCAGCGATTACACATCAAAGCCACCCCCGCGCTCGGCGCGGGTCTCCCGACTCCGCCGTACTGTCTGACCGCAGGTCTCCCCGATTGACATTACGTCCCAAGACGAACCGATTCGGCAAGCACACGCCTAAACGGTGTCGGCCCCCCGTTTCTGCTTCCGTTTTATGTATTGGGATTAAAGTTCGTGTCAACCGCCTTTGCCCTGCGGGTCAAAGGCTGGCACCCGGCTAACGACCTGAAAGGCTCGGAACGGGTTTCGCGACCCCACCCCATACCGGAATTAAACCCATGCTACTGGCTTTTTACGGGATCAAAAATGTTCTCCGACAAGACGCTTCTTAATCCAATCATTGTCAAATAATCTAGCAGCCACCTATCGCGCTCAAGGCCTGATGCATTCAAATCGTTTTCGAGTACTTGGTCTAAGATATCATGCTGCTCTTTCAAACTAAACTTCCATGCTCCCATCTCTCTGATGAAACGCACTTCGCGCCTATTCCCGTAGACCTGTATACCGGCTACAGCAACATCTCCCTGAACATTCAAATTCTCAAGTTTATACTTATTCTTATTGAGATATAATTCATCTAATGTCATATGATTTAGAACAAGGCAAATAGATGCGTGACTAATATTGTCGCGCAACATGTTGGCACGTACCTCTAAAATTGCCAGACTTTGAATTAATTCTCTTTCAAGAATATCTGTTTTGCCATCATAATAAACGGATTTTAATGTATCTTCGGTAACTTTGTTTGTATACTTATCAAGCGTTGTTACTAAATCATGATCATTGCCCGATAGCATTGCATCATTCAGTCGGATAAATACTCTATTGATGTCCCTTTCGTCATCTGTGGCGGTAGAACATGCCGTCATAGTTAAATAAAGGATCAACACAAGTAGCGTGGTTCCAGTTCGCTTAATCATAACAATATCATATCCTTAATCAGATGTGGACAATATCCGGGTGCCATACTTTGATCACACAGTGACAAAGTGTGTCGGATGCCTTGCATCAACATTATACAAATAACGGCAGCAAGCCCCGCACGCATTGCGGTTGTGTCATCAATGTGTGACGTCCTACCCGCATCTGACTCCCCGTTTTGCAGACGATCGTAGATCGCCTCGGCTTTGCGTCTTCATAACGCGATACGAAAAATCGAACGCGCGGATCTGCGATCCGCCGCTAAACGCGAGCAATGAATGTGTAAACGCTTATCGTTAATGTGTAATGTGAAACCAAGATCCGCTTCCCCCAATCAGCGATTAACGATCAGCGATTACACATCAAAACTAACCACCAATCACCCGCAACCCCACCCGCTTATTCAAATCATCCACCGGGGCCGCAATCAAATCGTAATCGTCGTAGGCGATGATCTTGCAGCGGACCAGTTCGCCGGGGGTCAGGTCGTTGTTGGATTGGACGAAGGTGACGGCGTCGACCTGCGGGGCCTGGCCCGAGGTGCGGCCCTGGTATAAACGGCCGCCTTCGGTGACGCCTTCCGTCGCCTCAACAACACTGTCGGTGACTTCATCGATCAGCACATTCACTTCCGGCTGCTCTTCCGACAGATCCGCGTTGCGGTTAAACACAAGGTCCTGCTGCACCGTCATCAGTTCATCAAGACGTTCTTGAATCACCTCGTTAGGCACCGCGTCGCCATCGGCGTGCAGTGTGCCGGCGGGCGTGCCAGGTTCGGGGGAGTAGGGGAACACGCCGAGATTATCGAAGCCGAAGTCGCGGATGAACTCGACCAGTTCGTTGTGCTCTTCATCCGTTTCGCCGGGGAACCCCGTGATAAACGTCGTACGCAGCGTGATGCCCGGCACGCGGTCGCGTAGCTTGCCTAACAACGTTTCGATCAGTTTTCTGCTCGTATATCGACGCATCCGATCCAGCACACGATCGTTAATATGCTGCAGCGGCATATCGATGTACTTCACGATGTTGGGCAGTGTCGCGATCGCGTCGATCATCTCGTCCGTAAACTTGCTCGGGTACGCATACATCAAACGCACCCATGCGCCGCCGTGCTCGGTAGACAGATCGTTGATCTGTCGAAGCAGACCGACAAGCCCCTCGCCCGGTTTGTCGTAACCGATGTCGAGGCCATAACTCGTCGTGTCCTGACCGATCAGGTTCAACTCGAACGCGCCATCCGCGAATAACTCGCGCGCTTCATTCAAGAACGCATCCATCGGCTTGGACCGCATCTTGCCACGGATGGAGGGGATCGTGCAGAACGTGCAGTTCTGGTTGCAGCCTTCACTCATACGAAGGTACGCGTAGTGGCGGGGGGTCAGACGCAGTCGGCCGCCGTCGTCTTCGTAGTAACCGTTGGTTTCGATCCCGCGCGCCTGCTTGGCGAGCGTGGCGTTGGTCGCGATGCTCGAATAGATCGGCAGGTCGACGCTGACATCTTTCTGTTTAGGCTTTCCGCCACGCACCGCCTGCGTGATCCGGTCGCGGTCGAACACGCCGATGAGTGCATCGATGTCCGGGCACCACTCGAGCATCTTCGCCCGATGCCGCTGCACCAGGCAGCCCGCGACGATCAGCCGTTTGAGCTTGCCCTGACGCTTGAGCTCGGCCGCCAGCGCGATCTCCTGCATGGATTCGTCTTTTGATGCTTCCAGGAACCCGCACGTATTGACCACCACCGCGTCCGCATCCGCCCCGTCCGGCACAGGCACCAGCCCGTCCTCCGCAAGCTGACCCAGCATCTTCTCCGAGTCCACCAGGTTCTTCGGACACCCCAGACTCACAAACGACACCGTCCGCACCTCGTCGTTGACGGGAGCCGAATCGGCCGATTCAGGTTGTAAAGTTTCCGCATCCAAGCGGCACATAGTAGGCAGGGAAGGGCAGATATTCAATCAACCGTCATCCGACCGCCACAACGCGGGCGCGGCGAGGGCTGCTTCAGCAGCCCGGCGTATCCCCATGTTCAATCTTCAATGTCCAATGTTCAATCTGGAGTATTCAATCGCGAATCTCTAATCGTTAATCGCTAATGTGCAGCACGTGTATACCGCCCCCCGCCTTTTAAATTAGCGATTAACAATCAACGATTAAAAATCCCCCATCCCCCATCCCCAATCCCCTCACTCATGCTCATGGGTTTCATGATCGTGTTCATCATGCACATCCCCATGTTCATCCGCATGCACTTCATGCCCATGTTCATCCACCTGCACCGCCGCACCGTGATCGTGCATGTCGCCGTGTTCATGATGATGTGTCTTTGCTTCGAAGTGACTCACCGCCCACGCCATCGCGATACCCAATACCAGCGCAAAAGAAAGCGCCAACCGATCGTGATGATGGAACTGTAACTCAGGCAACAGATCACTCAGCGAAATCACAAGAAACACACCCGCGCTGAACGCAACCGCTGCGCCGACCGCGTGGCTTTCGTTCAAGTCAACGCTTGCCAAACCGAGTTTAAACAGCAAAGCGCCCGCGGGCACCGCCAGCGCGAACAGGCCGTTGACCAGGTGACGTGATGCGACAGGCCAGCCGCCCGCGGCCATCAGTGTGCCAAGCGTCAGCGAGTCGAACGGCTTATGCAGGAAGATCACCAGGAACACCGCGATCCCCGCCAGCCAGGTTGAACCATGCACCTCCGCCATCGTCTGCGAACTCATCGCCGCCGCCAGCGCGACGCCCGCGATCACGCTGTGGATGGTCAGACCGACCGCCGCGCCGCCCCAGCCCAGGCGGTGCTCGTGGCCGTGAACATGGTGTTCATCATCGTGGTCATGGTGGTCGTGATCGTGCGCGTGGTTGTGCGCGTGATCGTGCGCATGGGCATCAATCGCGACGGTACTGTGCGCCTGTTCAGTGGTGGATAACTTTTCGTCGATTTGACTTTCGACCGGCGGGTTGTCTTCCGGCGCATCATGATGATGGAAGCAAAAGAAGCGCTCGAGGAAGAACATCGCCAGGATGCCGACGATCATCCACTTGGCCCCCAGCAGCGGTGAGATCGTCATCAGTGCGTGCGGCATCAGGTGCAAGACCGCGACCCCCAGCATGAACCCCGCGACCAGGCTGATCGCCAGTTGCATCCGCCGATGGGTCAGCCTGACGAACAGCGGGATAAACCCGCCCAGCAGCGAGGCAATGAGGATCAAGACGCAATAAATCAAAAGCAGCAGGTTGTCGGACATGTCTGGAATGAGCTCCTAATCGGATCAAATGATCCGGGATAAGCTTTTGCGGGCCTGTGAGGGGCCATGTTCATATCTTATGGTAAGTTATCGGTCTGTAGGGGCTTGTGAGAACAATTGCCAGCGGTTTGTACGGCTTGGACTGTGCCGCTTGCCCAAAACTGCCGAAAGGGGTAAAACAGGGGCATCTCCCACTCGGTCCAGGATGCCCCGCGGCGCCTCGATCGATCGCCCGGACAGGCAGGCCGACGCGTCGTAAGCGTCTAGCGTATAATGCTTGCAACCGGGTTGGAGGGCTGGACGTGTAGGTCGGATTCGACGGCCAACGAACCAGCCAAAGTAGGGGGGCACCCGGGAAGGTACTCGGCGGATACTCGTTAATACTCAGGGTTGGCTCGCCAACCGGACTTCGCCCCGCCGCGTTATCTCGTATCAGGATGTAGGAGAAGGCCTAGCCAACGATACGGATACTCCCAGGCTTTTTGACTTCGCGTGTTGCCAATGCGGCAGCTTGTGCTCCCGCGGCCTACACGCTTCCAACCGGATTCATCAACAGGGCTACGCAGCCCCGGGGCCGTAACTCGGCCTGACGTCTAACTTTTCGCATCGGCGCTGCTGTTAAACGCACGCCAACACGAGTGGCTATTTATGCAAACCGCGACCGGGATCCTCGAGATCGGCAGACGGGCTGACGGCAGATTACGCCAGCTAGATCAGACCTACACCTCCCACCCACGCGACCCCGTTGTCCTCGCGAAGGACATCGAACGCTACGACCTGCGCTCCGGCCTCTTGATTGAGGTCGAGCTGGGTAAACCTATGGGTGGCAGCACGCAGCACAACCAACCGCCGCAGAGCCGTAAGAAGCAGAAGTCCAAGAAGCAGAAGGTCGACGCGATCGATCCGCAGGCGCTGCGCGTCAACAAGGTGCTGTCGGTTGAAGGCATGGACCCCGAAGAGTTTCTCAAGCAGGCACGCAAGTTCGAAGACCTGACGACGGTCGACCCCGAGCCTCGCATGACGCTTGAATATCCGGACTGTCCGCCGGCCTGTCGCTTGATCGACCTGTTCTGCCCGATCGGTTACGGGCAGCGCGGCATGATCGTCAGCCCGCCTAAAGCAGGCAAGACCACGCTGCTTCAGAACATCGCCTTTGCGTGCGAGAAGAATCATCCGGACGTGATTACGATCGCGCTGTTGATCGATGAGAGGCCTGAAGAAGTCACGGACTTCCGTCGCAACGTGCCTTGCACCGTCTGGGCGAGTTCCAACGACCACACACCCGAGCGTCACTGCGCGCTTGCGATGATCGCGATCGAGCGATGCAAGCGTTGGGCGGAGATGGGTAAGGATGTGGTGATCGTGCTGGACTCGCTGACGCGCCTGGGCCGAGCGTTCAACACCGCGCCGAACATGCAGAGCACCGGCCGCACGTTGTCCGGCGGCCTGGACGCCGGCGCGATGGCGATCCCCAAACAGATCTTCGGCGCCGCACGTCGGTTTGAAGAAGGCGGCTCGCTGACCATCATCGCCACCGCGCTGGTCGACACCGGCAGCCGCGGCGACCAGGTCATCTTCGAAGAGTTCAAAGGCACGGGCAACATGGAATTGATCCTCGATCGGAAGATCGCCGAGCAACGCCTGTTCCCCGCGATCGATCTGGCCGCCAGCGGGACGCGCAAGGAAGACAAACTCATGGCCAAGCACGAGCTGAACACCATGACCGCCCTGCGCCGCCGGCTCCTGAACATGCCCCCACCGCAACAGGTCGAGCAACTGCTCAAGGCTTTGGAACGCTTCAAAACCAACGCCGACCTCGTCGGCAACCCCCAGTCACCTGGCGCCGCTCCAAGTCCGGAACAACAAGCCCGAGGCCCGCTAGGCCCCGGGACACGCGCGCAGCGGACGGGGACGATTTAGGTTTTACGGAAACCAACGGTAACTTTTCGGAACGCCACACTTTGACCCGCAGGGCAAAGTGTGAGGGTTTTCTTATACCGCGTATATATCAAGTCATCTGAACCCCACGCTTCCGCGTGGGGCTATTTACTAGGTATGTTGCTACTTGTTGTGTTTAATCAAAGCAGCACACTTTGTCGCTTCGCGATCAAAGTGTGGCACCCGAAGCATGGATCGTGAGATCACTGCTTATCCAGACTGTTTTGATACGCCTTACGGAATTCATCGATTTCGTCTTGATTTCGAGATGGTAAATGATAGATGTACTCATACGGCATATCAAAAACCAAAGGATCCTTGAGAGTCTCAATCATCGTTTTGCTATAGCCGTTCTCAGCGTTTTTCCAGACCCAGAGGCCTATATCGCCGCTGTAGACCCAGAAAGAGTTGTCATTGCCTCGCACGATATACCAGCGGGAGAAGTTTCCGCCCAGATCATCTTCAAATAATAGATCCCCTGAAGCAGATGTAAGCTTGCATAGCACGATGCTGCTTTGAGGCTTTTTGTATAGCTCAAGCTGCGAATTATCGGGAAAACTGTATGTCCCAAAATCATTGACCATGGTGGTCGGTGTGGCTGGTGACCGATCACATCCCGTAAGCGATATATGGAGTAGCAACGTGCACACATACAACATGACATGCAGTGCGTGGCGATGTTTTGAATTATATTTCATGTGCCAACCTTACATTCAAATATCTATTTGTCGCAAGTTGGGTGCCACACTTTGACCGCGCAGCGGCAAAGTGTGCTGGGTTTACAGGGGTAATGTGTCCATCGGTAAACCTTTTTTGCGATCATACCACCGCGCGCTTGACCAGGGCCAATCGGTTTCGTGTTTGACAAGGCCGCGGCGGACCGGGTTGGTGTGGATGTATTGGATCTTTTCCAGCAGTTCATCAGTGGTGAAGATGTTCCGGTCGTACCCGCCGCCGGGTTGCCAGAAGTGGGGATTGTTTTGGGTGTCGGTGAGTTTGGTGAGGATGCCGGCGTCGAGCCGACGCCAGCGGGCGAGGATGTTTTCAGAGACGGGGCGCTTCAATGCGTGCAGGATTTGCCGGACGGTTGCGGATTCGAGGTTCGGCATGAGAAGCAGGTGGACGTGTTCGGGCATGATGACCCATGCGTAGAGTATGAAGTCAAGACGCTGACGGGTCAGGTCGAGTTGGTCGACGAATACTTGTTTGATTTTGTCATTTTTGAAAAGCGGCAATCTTCGGTAGCATGAGAAGGTGAGATAGCGGGCATGGTTTGGTGTTTCGTATCGCTTGAGTTTCCGCCGGAGAGTTGACATGGGGTGAATCTCGCACACTTTGCCCTTCGGGTCAAAGTGTGGCACCCTCAGCGAAGCGCATCTCTCGCGGATTTACTGTAGGCAGTTAGTCATGTGATAAGCGCTCGGTATTCGAGGGTGGTTGTGCTTGTTGTGTGGGTGAGACGATTTGTTTGCGTGTTGGCGTTGGTTGCATTCGGCCCTCACCCCGGCCCTCTTCTGGGGGGAGAGGGGGATTGTGTATTGGTGTGGTGGGTTGTATTGGTTGATGATTCAGGGGCTTTGATGGCTGATCGTTAATTGTTGGTTTGAATGCGGGGTTGGGTTTTTGGGTTTGAGATTAATGATTGGAGATTTGAGATTGAACCTTGAACTTTGACGATTGAACATGGGGGGACGCCGGGCCGCTGAAGCGGCCCTCGCCTGGGGGGTGGGGTGGGCAGTACCTTGGGTGGGGTTGGGGGTGTGGGGGGAGCGGGTGTTTGGTTTAGTGTGTGTGGGGGATATTTTTGTGGGTCTTGTCGGGGGGGAGGATGGGGGGGTATTATGTGGGCAGGGTTGTGTTGACCCGGATGGGTTTGTTTGGGCGGCAATTCAAACATGGATAAGGGATATTGGGTGGGACCTAAATTATCTATCGCGATCGTGGTTGTGTTGTTGGGGGTGCAATCGGTTCATGCTGCGACGACTGCGTTTTTTTCTAGTTCGCAGGTGGCGACGCTGGTTTCGTCTGATGTGACGTCGGATACGATCAGCAGTAACGGGTATCAGTTCACGTATACGCTGGATAAGTTGTTTACCGGCGGGACGGGGCAGATCATTGGGCGGCAGGAGTTGGTGACGTGGCCTGATGGGATTCATGCCCAGGCGGTGTCGACGCCGCCGGCGGGGGTGACGGATCATAAGGCGAGGATCGAGATTACGCGTGTGGATGGGGATGTGTTTGATCTGACCTCGATCACGATAATGCTTTTGGCGAATACGGCCGGGGCTGGGGGGGCGGTTGAGATCATGCCTTTGATTGACGGGGAAGATGGGCTTAACGACCCGGTTGCGTTTGATGTGTCGGGTTATGCGTGGGTGTCGTTTTCTTACGATGAGTCGCCGAACCCTTGGGGGAGTACGGCGCTACTTAAAGGGTTCGACACGTACAAGATGAGTTTGTATGCCGACTTTGCGTTAACGGCGATCACGTTTGAGGGTGCGGCGGTCGTTGAGCCGGCGATACCGGGTGATCTGGATGGTGACGGGTTTGTAGGTTTAAGTGACCTTGACATCGTGCTTGTGAACTGGAACCAGAATGTGGCAGCGGGGGATTTGATGCTGGGCGACGCGACGGGCGATGGGTTCGTGGGGTTGGCGGATCTTGATGTTGTGTTGAACAACTGGAACGCGGGGACGCCTGCGGTTGCGGGGGGCGTGGTTCCCGAGCCGGGGAGTGTGGGATTGTTGCTGCTTGGTGTGGTTGGATTGATGAGGCGGGGCGGGGTTTAGGATTTGTAATCGTTAAGTGTTAATCGCTGATCAGTCTGGCGGGGGATGTGAAGATTTATTAGCGATTGATGATTGAACCTTGAACTTTGACGATTGAACATGGGGGGACGCCGGGCCGCTGAAGCGGCCCTCGCCGCGGGGGTGGGTGTGCATTGGGGTGGTTGGGGGTGTGGAAGACCGCGCTAAGCCGCGAGCGGCTTGGGGGGGCGGATTCGGGGGCTGGTTTGGGGGGATTCTGATTGGGGAATATCCGGTTTAAAGGCCTGAATTTCGTTGTTTTTGGGGGATTTGAGGGTATAATTATTCTGACTAATTGCACCCACCAAATGCGACATAATGGCGAGGCTTGGAGAGATGCGAGAGCGTGTAAATATCGCTGCAATAAGTGTTAGTGGCTTGATTGCGGGGGTGTTGGCTGGTGCGCCGGTTTGGGGCCAGACGCTGGCGTTTCCTACGGCGGAGGGATTTGGGGCGTATACGACGGGGGCGCGGACGGACCTGGCGTCGGCGAGCGTGTATCACGTGACGAATCTGAATGACAGCGGGGCGGGGTCATTTCGGGATGCGGTGAGTCAGTCCAACCGGTTTGTTGTGTTTGATGTCAGCGGGATCGTGACGCTTGAGTCGAACCTCGTGGTCAAGAGCAACATCACGATTGCGGGGCAGACCTCGCCGGGCGGTTTCACGCTTTATGGTGACAAGGTGAGTTTTTCCGGCGCGAATAACACGATCAGCCGATACATCGCGATCCGCAAGGGTGAGGCGGGCGTTCGTGAGGATGCGTCGGGCGCGGCGAACGGTGCGAACATGATCTTCGATCACATGTCGATCATGTGGGGCGTGGACGAGACGTTTTCGCTTAACTGGGACGGCAAGGGTAACGCGCTGGATAACATCACGATCCAGGACTCGATCATTGCGCAGGGATTGGACAGGCTGGGGCATAGCGCCGGCGGGTTGATGACGATACCGGAGGGTAACGGTTTCAGTGTTATCCGCAGCATCTTTTCTGACAACGTGACGCGCAACCCGAAGGTGCGAGGCGAGAACGAATTTATCAATAACGTTGTGTACGGCTGGGAGAATGCCGGCTACATCATGGGCGACACGACGGGTATGGACTCGCACGCCAACGCGATCGGTAATTACTTTATCGAAGGGCCTGTCGATGGCAGTGGGCCTTTCAACAGCGGGACGGCTAACTTTCATATTTACGGCGAAGACAACTGGGTCGACGCGAACCGTAACGGCGTGCTGGATGGGACGCTCGTGACGAGTTATCCGGGGGCTGATGTGGTTGCTACGCCTTTCGCGTTCCCGACGACGACGGCGATGTCGGCGCAGGATGCGTTGGCGTACGTGCTTGAACATGCTGGGCCTTCGATTATTCGTGATGCGGTCGATACGCGCGTCATCGATGAGATTCTCAGCTACGGCACGTTTGGCGGGGTGATCCAGCGTGAGACGGATCTATTTCCGAATTACGGCAGCGACCCGCAGTACGTGATTTCGCGGGCGCGGTTTACGGACGGCGATAACGACGGGGTTGCAGATAACTGGGAAGCGGCGAACGGTTTGAGCGGTTCGGATGCGAATGACTGGAAGAACCTGGATGCGTCAGGCTACACGATGCTCGAGGTGTATGTGAACGAGCTGGGTGCGGAAGGCGAGTTTGTCTCGGATGGAGGTGGAGGGGGAGAGTGGTCGGATACAGCAATTTGGGGCGGGGATATGCCGACGCTTGCAGATCATGCGGTCGCGAGGGGGAGTCTGACGATCGGATCGGGTAACGCGTTTGCTCGGCAACTGACATTCACCAGCGGGCTGACGATGACGGGCGGGACATTGGATGTGTTTGATACTGCGACGATGATGGGTGGGACGCTTACGATCAGCAATGCGACCGCAACGTTCGGTCGACTGCTGTTAGGTCAAGATGATCAGTCGGGTTCGATTTCGTTAACCGCGGGTGGAACGCTGCAAGGCGGGACGATCGCGAACAACGGTCGGCCCGGATCGGTACTTATTGATGGCGGGACGATTCGCGCGACGGGTGAAATCGATATCAGTGTGAGTACTGTGTTGGGTAGCAGCGGTGGGTCGTTTGATACTAACGGTCATAGCGGAGCGTTTTCCGGCGTGATCAGCGGAAGCGGAACGCTGACGAAGACCGGCGGCGGAACGCTGATCCTCTCGGGCAACAACAGCTATTCAGGCGGGACGGACCTGACGGGCTCGTTGAAGCTGGTGCATGATAACGCGGCGGGCTCGGGCGCGATTGCGATCAGTTCTTCCGGCGGGACGGTACAGCTTGGTGACGGCGTGACGGTCGGCAATGATCTGGTGACGGCTTATATCTACGAGATTCTCGATGTGCCTGATGACAATGCGTACGCGACATTCGCGGGCGATATCAGTATGGCGGGCAATAAGCAGATCCGCTTGAAGACGACCGGGAGCAACGCGACACTGAACCTGACGGGCAATGTGCTGGGTGGATCGCAGTACTTTATTATCAAGACGGGGCATGTTGAACTGAGTGAGGATGGGACGATCACGAGCGGGCCTGCGATTGTCGGGCGTGATGGGAGTGAGACGAGTCTGACGCTGCGTGATGACACGACGATGACGGCGAGCAGCCTGTCGATGGGCGGGGGCAAGACGCTGACAAGCGGATCGATCACGGTGATGGATAACGCGATGATGTCGATCGGTGCGGCGAATCTTGATCTGCTGAGTACATCAACAAGTACATCGACCAGTGAATTGAATCTGGATGGCGGCACGACGATCCTCGGCGGATTTTTAAAGGGATCGATCGGTGCGGGCCAGACATCGCAGATCGATTTTAACGGCGGGACGCTGCGTTACGGCGGGACGACAGCGAACGCGAGCTTTTTGCCGGCGTTGACGGGATTGACTGCTAACGTGCAGGCTGGCGGGGCGGTGATTGATGATAACGGCCAAGTGATCACGATCGCGCAGGCTCTCGTGCATGATGCATCGGTTACGACCGATGGCGGATTGACGAAGCTCGGTGCGGGAACGCTTACGCTAGCCGGGACGAACACCTACAACGGCGAAACAACGGTCAGCGCGGGCAAGCTGGTGGTGAATGGATCACTAACCAATAGTGATGTGATTGTGCAGAGCGGTGCGACGCTTGGCGGGGCGGGGACGGTTCTGTCGTTGACGGGGGAGGCGGGTTCGTTCGTTGGGCCGGGCAATAGCATTGATACGCTTAGCGTGGTGGGTGCGGTGGCGCTGGACGGCACGCTTGCGATTGAATTGGACGGCAGTGGTGATGGCTTGGCGGACATCTTAAGTGTCGGCGGCTTGCTTGACCTTGGCGGCGGGGCGGTGGATTTTTCAATTGTCGCGGGGGGCGGCGCGATTGATGATGTAGCGTACATCTTTGCGACGTATGGCTCGCTGGCCGGCACGTTTGGTGAAAACGTGACGGGTCTGCCCGATGGTTACTACATCGAATACGCTTACGATGATGGCGGTTCGTCGAACAACATCGCGCTCGTTTCCGGCGTCACACCGATCGAAGGCGATCTGGACGGCGACGGTTTCGTCGGGCTATCCGACCTGGATATCGTCCTGACCAACTGGAACCTGGCGGTGCCGCCGGGAGACCCGCGTGCGGATGTTTCGGGTAACGGTTACGTGGGGCTGCAGGATCTGGATACCGTGCTGCAGAACTGGAACGCAGGCATGCCGCCGACGGATGGCGCGGCCATCCCCGAGCCCACAAGCGCAGCGGTGCTGATGCTTAGTGTGCTTGGGTTGATGAAGCGGCGGTAGCGGACCATTTGGCTTCTTGTACACCGGGCGTCCACACTTACTTAATCTACTTGGTTCTCACTTCGATATCTCCATCGATGACGATGGCTTCAGAAAGACTCTGTGCCAGGTTTTTGACTGGCTTGCTGGCGTTGAATTGATCGTCATTCAACGGGGCGTAGAGTTCGAGGCTGGATTGGATCATGCGGCCGTCGTTCAGTTCGGCAACTTCATAGTCGTTGAGTGCGGAGCGGTACACGAACCATTCACGCAGATCGCAAGCGGGCCCGCCGCCGAGTTGGAAGGATTCAGGCGTGAGGCGTTGTTCGATCGTGTCGATAAGCTGGCCGTCGAGGTACAGCAAAGTCTGGCCGCGTGCGGCGCGGTGAGAGATAACCAGTTGATGCCATTTGCCGTCGTTGACGGGATTGGTTGAGCGTATGGTTTTACTGTCGGTGGATTGATATTCGAGGTGTCCATCTTTGATTTGGACGGTTGCTTTGAATGGTTTATCGGTTTCGATGATTCGGCTTGCTTTTCCGAAGGATTCGGTGGTGGTTTGCAGCGTGCTTTGCTTGCCGAGGATGGTTGCTATTGGGCCGTCGGCTTCACAGCGGAATGTGATAGCTTGTGCGAAGGCGTGCATCGGATCGGCCGGGGTGAAACTCAGCGCGGGGCTGTCGGATGCGGCGAGGTGTGCGTAGCCCGGGCCGGTTGTGCGTTTGGGGACCGGTTTGCCTGCTTCCATCGCCTGGAACAGGCTGGGCACGATCGCGAGATACATTTCATCGTAGCCCCCGCCTGCCGGGTGGCCGGCGTCGTGGTTGAAGCCCACAGCCCATCGGCCCTGGCCGTCATCGATTGCGCCGAGCATGTTGATACTGGGAACGTCCCAGCTATTGATCAGCACGTTCATGCGTTTGGTTGCTTCGTAATCCTTCGGCCCGAAGTGTGACTGCGCATAACAGTTGGCGACGACAGGCTGGATACCCTCAGCGCGGCAGCGTTCGATGATGCCTTGCAAACCCGTGCGGAAACGGTTGAACACCGCCTCTCGTTTCGCATCGGTGTCGGTCATGATGCCTTCGTTAGCAAGTGACAGGCCGATCAGGACGTAGTCGGGGTTGTGTTGTAAGAGATAGCGGTCCGGGGCAACGGGTCTGATCGGGGGCGTGTCACCATCAAGCCAGCGGTCTTGGATCGTGATGGTATTGTCCCCACCGCGCGAGACGTCATGGACATCCCAGCCGTCCTGCGCGAGCCGGGTGGTGAGTCTGCCGATGTACCCGCCTTGATCGAAGTGGTCGCCCTGGCCGTCACAAACGGAGGAGCCGAAGCCCGCGATGATTTTAGGTTCGCTGCCGTCCGCCGCGGAGACCATGCCGACGAACACGAGCGAAAGGATACTCGCCAGTGGAAGTTGTGACTGGATGCGTTTGAACGTGCTGAGCTTCATGGTGTTGCCTTCAAGTTTTTTGGAGGATTGGTTGAGGGATATCTTACAGTCGATCGGGGGTGATGTGATCGCTTCGTGTTGCAGTGGGTGCGAGTATGAGGGAAGAGAGAAGACAGCGCTAAGCCGCAAGCGGCTTTGGTTTTGAGGGGGAGGTGAGGTTGAGTTATGACGTGGTGAGTTGCAGTTCGTGGGTCTGGATGAGTTCGAGTTTGTCGAGGGTGGCGATGGAATCGTTGTTGGGGAAGTCTGGGCGGAGGTGGTTGAGCAGGAAGATGGGGGCATATCTTTGCAAAGGGATGAGTTTGATTGTCAGGCCGTGCTCTTGGATGGCGGGCGCGTAGCGGGTGAGGCTGATGTCGAAGGGGGTGGCGTTGTAGAAGTTGTCGGTGAGTAATTGATCGCCTGCGTAGGCGCGGGCGACATCAGCGGTGTAGTGGATGCGCAGCAGATAGTTTTGCGAGAGGTCAAGGACTTCGGGGATGGTGATGTGCCATGTAGCGGCGTCTTCAAAATCTTTGTCGGTCGGTGCGACGGCGACGTTCTTCTCACCGAGCGTGATCTCACGCAAGGGGCCCGCCCCCCGGAGGTGTTGTGCGGTTAGATTGATCGGTTTGGTTTCGGGAAGCGGGAGGGTGTAGCGCGTGAAGACGCCGTCGGCTGTGGCTGGTAATGATTTATTGTCGTGTTTGAGCGAATCGCATGCGGGCAGGAGCTTGATGGATAGCTGATCCGAGTTGGTCGTCTGTAAGCGGATCGTATCGTTGTCAACAAGTACCGCTGTGTCGGTGATCAGCAGGTGTTCGCGGTGATTGAGTTTGATCTTGTAGCAGGCGAGCGCTTCGGTTCTATCAAGTAGAACGATGGCATGTTCGCGGCCGGTGGTTGCGGTGAGTGTGATGATGGGATCAGTGCCGGGTTGTGCGTTTTGCAGGATGTGGGGTTGTGTGTCGTTTGCCTGGCCTTTGAAAGCGAATTCGACGGGGTTGGCGGTTTCGGCGAAGACGGTGTAGGTGGTGTTACCATCATGCAGTTGGCAGACGGGCTGCGCGGTGGCGTATTCGAGGGTGATGCCATCACCCAGTTCCATATTGAACGGCCAGAAGAAAGCGGTATCAGCCGCGACAGTGGTGGGGGCTTGCGGGAAGATGAGTTTGCCTTGCTTCAGCTTCAGCGAGAGCTGCGTGTCCGGCCTTGCGGGTTGAGGCAGCAGGCGGTGGTAGTTGTTGATGAAGACGAATCCGCGCTGCCCATCGGTGCGGAAGGCGCGGCGGAAGGTCCGGGTATCGTCTTGCGTAACATCTTCGTGTGTGAAGACAGAACTTAGCGGCGCCAGCGTCTGCCCGAAGTCTTTCAGGAACAGGTGTACCGGGCGGAGCAGGTGGTACTGCTCGCGGAGCTGGCCGAACTCGCCGATCGCGGTCTGGAAGTCGTATGACTTGACGGGCATGTCGTTCCAGTTAGTGAGTCGGGTTGTCTGGTGTTCCTGCAGTTGTGGTTCTTTGCCGACAGGATTGGTTCCGCCGTGATACATGTAGTAGCCGGGTGAGTTGCTGCCGCTGCCGAGTTTGACGATGAGCAGCGACAACACGTCCATGGGGTAGACGGTGATGCGCCGGTGATAGCTGCACATCATGCCCGCGCCGAGTTCGCATGTGAGATACGGGTAGCGCACGACATCCGGTTCATCTTTTGCTTCCCGGCTGCCGAATTGTTCGTTAGCGATGGCGGCATCGGATCGCACGCGCTTGAAGACGAACTCTTTCCAGTAGGGGCCCGGCATGGGTTCAAGCTCACGGTCCCAGAAGCCCTCGGCGTATCCGCCGTACAAAGGCAGCATGTGGCCGAACGGCATGGCGTCGAGCAGTTCGGGCCAGCCGGTGCGTGTGTAGATCGGAACGTCGAGCCCTGCATCGACAGCGATTTGTTTTAAGGTGAGCAGGTGTTGTGCGTGGCCGCGGTATTCGTTTTCGATCTGGATGCCGATGACGGGGCCGCCATCTTTAAAGAGCAGGCCCTTGAGTTGCGACGCGATCTGTTCGTAGAGTTTCTTTGCGTAGGCCAGGTATTGCGGGTCGTCGGTGCGGATGTTGATGTTTTTATCGAATAGCCAATCGGGCAATCCGCCGTTACGTACCTCGCCATGACACCACGGCCCGCAGCGGATGATGCAGCGCAGGTTGAGTTCGCCACACAGTTGGACGAAGGCGCGCAGGTTGCGGTCGGCGGAGAAGTCCCATTGACCTTCAACTTCTTCGTGATGGATCCAGAAAACATAGGATGCGACGATGTCGACACCGCCGGCTTTGATTTTCAGTAGTGCATCGCGCCATTCGTCACGTGGGTAGCGTGCGTAGTGGAACTCGCCCATGACGGGTGTGATGCGTTTTCCGTTTTCGATAAGGCTTGTGCCGTCGGCGGTGATGGTGTCGCCGGCGGGATTGGATGCGATGCCGAAGGTAAATAGCGAGAGGTTCGGTTCGGGCAGGGATTCGGTGAGGTCGGTGTGGTAGACGTTGGGCATGGATGGGAAGTGTGTTTTGGGTGTCTTTGAGGTCGGTGGGATTGTAGTTGAAATGGTGGGTTAAGTTGGGGGGTATCGGGCGGGAGCGCTAAGCCGCAAGCGGCTGGGGAAGAGTGAATAAGGGGTTCAGGGATGCGTTCAACATGGGATCGGCTGCGGCGGGGTTGTCGTGTATCGATGTAATATCTTGTTTCAGGCTGCTTACTTTCGGGATCGCTGTACGGTATGATGTTAGTGGCTTGTTATTTTCGGATGCTGGGATGAAACGAGACCTGACTCGTCTGTGTTTGGCGTGGCTGCTTATGCTGCTAGCGGCCGGACGCTGTGCCGCGCAGGAGCAGGTAACTTACGTTCAGGCGTTACGTGACCTTCACGCCGAGATCGGGAAGAACTACCCGTTTTTTGAACTGAAGGGGATCGACTGGGACGCGGTCGGCAAAGAGTTTATCCCGTTGGCGGAGCAGATTCAGGACGATGCGGCGTTCGGGAAGTTGTGTGCCCGGATGGTGGCCAGGCTTGAGGATTCGCACGCACACATGATCGCGGGGACGGCGAAGCTGCCGACGATTGACTTCCCGCGCTGGCATCCGGGATTTGCATGCCTGGAAGACGATCAAGGTGACGCGCTGGTGTATTACGTATTGCCCGGCAGCCCTGCGGACCAGGCGGGGATCGAGCCGGGGATGAAACTAATGAAGCTGAACGGCAAGCCGACGCGCAACGCGATCAGCCAGGTGGCGAATACGATCTGCCAGTGGCAGGGCTATTCGAGTGAGCAGTACCTGGATTATCACGCGACGCGCTGGTGCGCCCGGCGGATCGAGCAGTATGACCGTGTCGATATGGTGTTTGAGAATACCGATGGCAGCGAGCGGGCGTTGGCGCTGCCGGCGATTGTGGATGGCGGATACATCCCGCGGTTGCCTGTGCCGATGACGGGCGTGCGTGACGATGCGGACCTGTCGTACAAGCGTCTGGATGGGGATGTCGGTTACATCTACGTTCGACGGATCGGTAAGGAACTGAATGCGAAACTCGACCAGGCGGTCGGAGAGTTGAAGGATGTGAAGGTGTTGATCCTCGACGTGCGCGGCAACAGCGGCGGGGCATTCGACGGGAACACGGCTTTCCAGAATTTTGAACCGGTGGAAGCCAAGCGTGACCCGAATCGGCCGGTGTTTGACGGGCCGATGGCGGTGTTGATCGACGCGCGTTGCATCAGTGCGGGTGAAGGCTGGGCGTCGTGGTTCGTAGCAAAGCAGCGTGCGACGTTTTTCGGCGAACCGACGGCCGGGGCCTCGGCGCGTAAGACGGTATACACATTGACCAACGGCAAGTTCAAGGTGCGCTACTCGGTGAAGGGATACACAGGCTTCTTAAGCCGAATGATCGAGCGCAAGGGTTTGATCCCCGATAAACCGGTGAAGCAGTCGCGCTCGGACCTGATCGCGGGTAGGGATACGGTGCTTGAAGCGGCGAAGGATTATCTGCTGAAGGAATATGAAACGCAGTTTAAGTAGAGATCTTTAACCACGAAAAGGCACAGAAGACATTAGATGTGTAATCGCTAATCGTTAAACGCTAATGTGAAGAATAGATCATCTCATGACAATTACACATTAACGATCAGCGATTACACATCAAGCACTCATCGCATCAACAAGTTTCTTTGTGGCGTCAAGCGGGTCATCGGCAGTACATACAGTGGAGCTGACGGCGATGCCTTGGACGCCGGCTTCAATCAGTTCGTGGATGTTTTGTGTGTTGATGCCGCCGATGGCGAGGTGGGGCAGTTGATTCCAGGCGAGGTATTCGCGGAGGTAGGCGGGGCCGGCGAGGGTGGGTTTGTGTTTGGTGGTGGTGTGGAACATGGGGCCGACACCGCAGTAGTCGGCGCCGTTTTTTTTGGCTTGTTTGGCTTCGTCTAGGTTGGATGTGCTGACGCCGATGATGAGTTGGCTGCCGAACAATTGTCTTACGTTTTCACATGAGATATCGGTCTGGCCCAAATGGACGCCGTGAGCGCCGGACGCCATGGCCACATCGGGCCGGTCGTTTACAATTACCGTTACGCAAGTGCCAAACGCGTCGAGTATGGTGTTGACACGTTTGGTTAGTTTGCCGGCATCCATGTTCTTTTCACGGACCTGCACACAGTCGATGCCGGCGTTCACGGCATCATCAAGGACGTTCCACCAACCTTGATGGGTGCATAATGACTCGGTCAGCAACAGGCACAGCTTCCATTGCCGTGGGCGAGTAGGAAGCAGGCGTAGGTTGAGTTGTCGTTCCAGTTCATACGCTCGGTAGCGGATTTTCTCAATTGCAGTGGAGAAACCTTGGGGTCCGGTCCAGTCGCCGAGGGTTTTGCCGTACTCTTCGATCGTACGCAGTGCTTCGGTGAGTCGCTTGCATGCCGCGGTGGCAACATCCGCAACACCCGAGCGGGTCATTTCGCCCGGCGTCGTGATCGAGGTGCCGACATCGCCGGGGGTGTCACGGTTGACTTCCAGGCCGGGCACAGCCGACATCGCTTTAGCGAAGTCGTGGCGGAGTTGTTTGAGTTGTCTTGATAGTTCGGCATCGTCGAGGATGAAACGTGCGGCGTCTTCCATGACGCGCAGGGCTTCGCGGGCGCGGTTGGCGTTGGCGTCGAGGATGCGTTTGATGCCGGGCATGTTACGACTCGCTCGTTTTCGCCTCGGGTTTATGTTTGTAGATCAGCCAGAGGTTGCGGGTGTAGATGAGCCAGCCGGTGCCTTGACCGAGGAAGCCGACGATGTCTTTGCGCCAGATGAAGTAGGTGATGAGCATGGACGCGCCGATGAGGCTCATCCACCAGAAGATCGGGGGTACGACGGATTGACCTTGCTTTTCGCTGACGAGCCACTGCACGATCATGCGACCGGTGAACAGGACCTGCCCGAGCAGGCCGAGCACGACCCACGCGATGCCGAAGGGTGTGGAGATGTTCAGCAGCTTAAAGGTAAGCGATCGCGAGTCTTCCTTGCGCAGGAGCATGATGGCGTAGCGCTCGGGAGTAATGCGTTCGGTGGTGCCGTCGAGGTAGGTGACGACGTAGGCCGGCGAAGGGTTTTCATCATCGGCGGCGACAAGCTTGGCGTATTCGACCATGTCGGGCGTGTCGTGGATGGCGACGCCGGGCGTCCATTCGGTGGTGATGCCGATGTACGCCAGATAGCCCACGCCGATCACGGCGATAAGCACGATGCCGATGATCATGTAGCGTTTTTTCATGCCTGTTGTTGATCCGCCGGTTGCCCGACCGGTTCGGCTGATGCGTCACGATAGCGTTTGGTCATCCAGCGCACGGCAAAGAGGTCCATGAGTCCGGCGGGTCCACGGCTAAGCAGGCCCATGCCGTACTTGGTGTCGCCTGAGTGTCGTGCGTGATGTGTGACGGGCACCTCGACAATGCGAGCGCCGAGCATTCTTGCGTAGGCGGGCATGAAACGGTGCATGCCTTTGAACGTCAGCGGAAACTGCTTGGCGATGGATGCTTTGACGACGCGAGCGGAACAGCCTGTGTCGCGCGCCGGATCGCCGAGGACCCACAATCGTGCCTTTCGACCGACGAGGCTGCCGATTTTGCGGATGGCGTGGTCGTTGCGGTTGCGTGAGCGGTCGCCCTGGACCATGTCGGCTTCACCCGCTTCGATTTTGGCGAGCATGCCGGGCAGGTCGGCGGGGTCGTTTTGCAGATCGGCGTCGAGCGTGGCGATGCATGTGCCGGTCGCGGCCTGGATGCCGGCGAACATCGCGGCGGACTGACCCTTCGGCTCGGGCCGATGCAGGACGCGCAGCCACGGCCGTTCGGTTTGTAGCTCCCGCAGTCTTGTAAGCGTCTGGTCGGTTGAGCCGTCGTCGACGATGA